>NZ_JAMLFX010000009.1:146729-169363 GCF_023634765.1 Pseudomonas sp. AKS31 | reverse complement strand
TCGTCAAGATTAAATTCCGAAACCCCAATTGCGAAAGCAGTTGGGGTTTTGTTTTGCCCGCAGGAAAGTTATTGCCAACACATTGACCGGCCCCAACCGTCGCAAGGGCTGCCATTGTGAAAATTCCTTCTGAAATGACCTTGTAGTTTTTGGTATGGTGCAGCTCGTTTTTTTAACGGACTGATGTCATGCCCACGGATCGGCACTCATTTATGTTAAAGAGTTGCTGTAGAAATGCCTGAACCCATTCCGATCAAGGACCACGAAAAAGAGACGCGTCTGGTCAACAAACGTTTGATCGCCTGCGCCTTGTTCGTCTTCGCCATCAGCTGCGCCCTTGTCGTGCGCCTGTACATCCTGCAAGTGGTGGAATTCGACTACCACTCCACGATCTCCGAAAACAACCGCGTCCACGTCTTGCCGATCCCGCCGACACGCGGCTTGATCTACGACCGCAATGGTGTGCTGCTCGCCGATAACCGCCCCAGTTTCAACCTGACTATCACCCGCGAACGCGCCACCGACGTCAATCAAGAACTGGACGAGGTCATCAACCTTCTGCATTTGCCTGCAGAAGATCGTACAGTCTTCGATAAAGCCATGAAGCAGTCCCGTCATCCGTTTACGCCGGTGACGCTGTTCTATGAGCTGACGGAAGAACAAATCGCCGTACTGGCAGTCAACGAGTTCCGCCTCCCAGGCCTTGATGTCGAGCCGCAGTTCGTCCGCCATTACCCGTTCGGCGCGCATTTTGCCCATTCGATCGGTTACGTCGGGCGGATCAACGAAAAAGAATCCAAGAGCCTCGACTCGGTGGAATATCGCGGTACGCAATCCATCGGCAAAACCGGCATCGAACGCTTCTACGAGGCGCAACTACACGGTCACGTCGGTTACGAAGAGGTGGAGACCAACGCTCAAGGTCGCGTACTCCGTGTGCTCAAACACACCGACCCGATCCCGGGCCAGAACATTGTCCTGAGCCTCGACATCAAACTGCAGGAAGCTGCCGAGGCCGCATTGGGTGATCGTCGTGGTTCAGTGGTCGCGCTCGATCCGTCGACCGGCGAAGTGTTGGCCATGGTCAGCAATCCGAGCTTTGACCCGAACCTGTTCGTCACGGGCATCAGTTCCAAGGAATACTCGGCACTGCGAGATTCGATCGACCGGCCGCTGTTCAATCGTGTGCTGCGCGGGCTCTACGCACCGGGTTCGACGATCAAGCCAGAAGTGGCAATCGCCGGCCTCGACGCCGGCGTCGTGACACCGCAGACGCGCGTCTTCGACCCCGGTTATTACCAACTCCCGGACTTTGATCACAAGTACCGCAACTGGAACCACAGCGGCGACGGCTGGGTGGATATGGATGCGGCGATCATGCGTTCCAATGACACCTATTTCTACGACCTCGCGCACAAGCTCGGCATCGATCGCCTGCACGATTACATGGCGATGTTCGGCCTCGGGGAGAAAGTCTCGCTGGACATGTTTGAAGAGTCTCCCGGCCTGATGCCATCGCAAGCGTGGAAACGCGCAACCCGCCGGCAAGCCTGGTTCCCGGGCGAAACGGTCATCCTCGGTATCGGCCAGGGCTACATGCAGGTCACGCCGTTGCAACTGGCTCAAGCCACGGCATTGATCGCCAACAAAGGTGTGTGGAATCGTCCGCACCTGGCCAAGACCGTTGATGGCGTCGCCCCGGTCGACGAGCATCCGATGCCGAACATTCTGCTCAAGGATCCGCGCGATTGGGAGCAGGTCAACCACGGCATGCAAATGGTGATGCACGATGCGCGAGGCATTGCGCGTGCGGCCGCTGCCGGTGCGCAGTATCGCATCGCTGGCAAGAGTGGTACGGCACAAGTCGTGGCGATCAAGCAGGGCGAGCGTTACAACCGCGAGAAGACCCTTGAACGCCACCGCGATAACGCCTTGTTCGTCGGCTTTGCACCGGCCGAACATCCGAAGATCGCGATTTCGGTGATGATCGAAAACGGTGAGGCCGGTGGTCGTGTGGCCGGTCCTGTGGTGCGACAGATCATGGACGCCTGGTTACTTGATCAGGACGGCCATCTCAAGCCGCAATACGCCGCGCCGACGAAAGCGCCGGGTGACCCGCACGTTTAACCTTCTACGGCTCACAGCACCGGCTCACGCAAGGCGAACCAATGTTGTGAGCTCCGCCTGCAAAGTCTATTTGCAGTGGTAACCCTCGAGCATCGTGGCGGTGTAGTTGCGCTGCACGCGATCCTCAAAGTTGAGGTTGCAAGCCTTGCTCCACCAGAAAGGCTTGGACCTTGGCGGATTGGCAGTCTTCGTTACAGGACGAATCGCGAAGCAGGTAGACCTGCGCTTGCTGGCCTCATCCCGGACAGTGGCAACGAAGGCACTGAGCGTGGTGTAACCGATGCGCAGAGGTGATTCGCTAGCCATCGAACCCTAATCGCCCTGCGGTGCTTGCCATCGCCCTGACGTTAACGTAAAGATTGCCGTCAGGGCGCTCGAATAAAGAAAGCGCAAAGCGGACCGCTACGGAGCGCTTGATGACTCTTATAAAAACCACCGATCCCAAGTCTCGCCACGAAGCCCGGCTCGCCCGGGAAAAGCTCCATCTGGAGGGCCAGGTACCCGACGGCGTGCTCCGTGCCGAGATCGATGCTTCGTGGCGGCGCAGCCTCAGTCACGGCGTGCATTTCAACGGCAAACACGAACTGTCCCTGGAGTCGGGCGTCAGCCTCGACGTGTTGCTGGCAAGCAATCGCCTGCTGATCGATGCGGCGATGCCGGCCATCGATTACCTCGCCGAACGCCAAGGCAAAGAAGGCCTGATCATCCTTGCCAACTCCGATGCAACCATCCTCGCCGTCGAAGGACGTGCCGACCGGCTCAAGGGCAGCGGTCTGCAAGACATCACCCTCGGCGCCTGCTGGAGCGAAGCGGCGCGCGGCACCAATGCCCTCGGCACCGCACTGGTCGAAGCGCGGCCGACGCTGATCGATTGCGGCGAACACTACCTGGATCGCCTCACGGATTTTTCCTGCACCTCGGTGCCGATTCATTGCCCGCAAGGTGAGATTCTCGGTGTCCTTGATCTGACGCGCGAAGGCCCGCTTGGCCGCGTGCACGACAGCACCGCATTGCTGAGCATGGCGGTCAGCCAGATCGAAAGCCGAGTGTTCAATAACAGTTTCCCCGAGCAGATCGTTCTCGCGTTTCACAGTCGCCGGCAGTATCTGGAGTCGCCATGGCAAGGCTTGTTGGCAGTCAGTCTCGGCGGGCAGATTCTCGCGGTCAGCGCGCAGGCCTGTCAGTTGCTGCGGGCCGAACGTTCGGCGCTGGTCGGTCGCCGTTGTGAAGAGTTTCTCGGTGTCGATGGCGTGCAACTGCTCAGTCGTTTACAGCAGGGCGGCGTCGGCAGTCTGCAAACTGCCAAAGGTGAGTTTTTCTACAAAGCCCTGCGTGCGCCGGCGCGTTCGGTCAACCTCGGCGGGCCACCGCGCAGCGTGGCGAAAAGCGTCAAGCCGCAAGCGGATCTGGACGCATTGGCTGGCAGCAACACCCGCTATGCGCGGGCCTTGCGCATGGCGCGCCAAGGTCTGGCCAATGAGTTGCCAGTCTTGCTCCTCGGCGAAACCGGTACCGGTAAAGAAGTCATTGCCCGAGCTCTGCACATGGCCGGCAGTCGCTGCAACAGACCGTTTGTGGCGGTGAACTGTGCGGCGATCCCCGAAGGCCTGATCGAGTCGGAACTGTTCGGCTACCGCGAAGGCGCGTTCACCGGCTCGCGACGCGGCGGCATGATCGGACGCTTGCAACAAGCCCACGGCGGGACGCTGTTTCTCGATGAAATTGGCGATATGCCGCTGGCCTTGCAGGCGCGGTTGCTGCGGGTTTTGCAGGATCGCAAAGTTGCGCCGCTCGGTGCCGGGGAAGAACAGGACATTGACATCGCGCTGATCTGCGCCACCCACCGCGACCTGAAAATACAGGTCGCCGACAAGCAGTTTCGCGAGGACCTGTTCTATCGCGTCAACGGCATCAGCGTCATGCTTCCGGCCCTGCGCGAGCGCGATGATTTTGCCGCTCTGGTCGCCAGCCTTTTAAGCAAGCTCGACGCGCCGAATGTGTTGCTGCACGACGACCTCGATCGTCTGCTCGGCGCCTATCACTGGCCCGGCAACATTCGCCAGTTGGAGATGGTCCTGCGCACTGGGTTGGCCATGCGCGAGCCGGGTGAAACCGTGCTGACCCTCGATCACTTGCCCGACAGCATGCTCGACGAGCTCAGCGTCACCGAGAAACCCCAGGCCGGCAGCATTCGCGAGAACGAACTGGAGATGATCCGTCAGTCCCTCGATACCCATCAGGGCAATGTCTCAGCGGCTGCCGACGCCCTTGGTATCAGTCGCGCGACGCTGTATCGCAAACTCAAACAGTTGCGCTCGTGATGCAGCGCTTCATCGTAAGGCTGATCGACAGCCGCGACCCCGCCGCGCTGCAAACGGCGTTGCGCTGGCTGTACAGTTTCGTCCGCCCGCAGCGTTTGGCGATTGCCGGTTTGCTCGGGTTATCGGTGTGCGCCTCGTTACTGGTGCTGGTCCAACCGTGGCTGGTGAAGTTGCTGATCGACGATGGCCTGTTGGCGCGCAACTTCCCGATGCTGGTGATGATTGCGGTGCTGATGATCATCGCCGGATTGCTTGGCACGGCGTTGTCGGGGATCAACCGTTATCTGCATACGCGACTGTCCGGGCGCATTCTGTTTGCCCTGCGCGACGACCTCTATCGGCATCTGCAAACCCTGTCACCGAGCTTTTATGGGCAGCGGCGTATTGGTGATCTGATGTCGCGCCTTGATGGTGATGTCGCGGAAATCCAGCGCTTTGCCGTGGATTCGCTGTTCTCTGCGGTATCGAGTGTGATCGGGCTGGTGGTGGCGATCGCCATGCTCTTTACGCTGTCCTGGAAACTTTCGTTGCTGGCATTGGTGCTGATCCCCCTCGATGTGTTGTGGCTGCGCTGGATGCGGCGCAAGGTCGAGCGCGATGTGCGGCAATTGCGCGAGCGTTCGGCGGACATGTCGTCATTCATGGTCGAGACCTTGCCGGTGATGAAGTTCATCCAGTCCGCCGGGCAGCAGCAGCGTGAAGCGCGGCGCCTGGAGCGTCTGGGGCAGGGTTACATGAATCAGTTGCTGCGCCTGCAAGTTACCGAGTTTTTCACTCAGGCCGTGCCGGGCACGTTGACGTCGTTGTCCCGCGCCTGTGCGTTTTTGATTGGCGGCTACTGGGTGGTGCAGGGCACTTGGCAGCTCGGCGCATTGATCGCGTTTTCCACCTATCTGGGCATGGCGGTCGGGCCCGTGCAAAGCCTGTTGGGGCTGTACGTGGCGATTCAACGGATGACAGTCAGCCTCGGCCGGGTGATGGAGTTGCGCGGCGAAGAACCGACCGTACGCTCGCCGGTTACGCCGCAACCGCTACCGGCCTCGGGCGAACTGCGCTTTGACGATGTGCACTTCAGCCATCCGGGCCGCCCGAGCACATTGAGTGGCATAGAGGCGACGATTCCTTACGGTTTGAAAGTCGCGTTAAGTGGCGGCTCCGGCGTCGGTAAATCTACCCTGATCGATCTGTTGCAGCGGCATCACGATCCGCAGTCTGGCCGGGTGTTGCTCGGTGAAATGGATCTGCGCGAGCTGGATCTGTTCGAACTGCGCCGACGCATCGCCGTAGTCAGTCAGGACATCGTGCTGTTTGGCGTTAGCTTGGCCGACAACCTCGCTTATGCGGTACCCGATGCCAGTCGCGAGGCGATTGCCGAAGTGGCGCGACTGGCGCAACTCGACAGCCTGATCGCCTCGTTGCCCGAAGGTCTCGACAGCCCGTTGGGCGAGCGGGGTCAGCAGTTGTCCGGTGGACAGAAACAGCGCATCGCAATTGCCCGGGCGCTGTTGCAGGATCCGTTGATTCTGGTGCTCGACGAAGCAACCTCAGCGGTCGATGAAGCCACCGAGCGTGAAGTGATTGAAGCCATCGACCGTCTGTTTGCCGGGCGCACGCGCATCCTCATCAGCCATCGGCCGTCGACCCTGGCCGATGCCGATCTGCGCTTCGAATTGCTCGACGGTGTGCTGACTTCGAAAACGGTGCTGCATGAAGCCTGAGTTACGTATCGGCGTGGTCGACAGTGGGCACTCGGCGGCGCAGCGTGTGCAGGTGATTGCCGGGCAGCGTTTTTCACTGCTGGAGGACGGCTTGGCGCAGAGTGATGTGCGCGATGATCCGCTCGGGCATGGCAGTGCAGTGATCGAAGCGATCAGCCGCCGCGCACCGGCGGCACAGATTTGCCTGGCGCAGGTGTTTGATCAACGTGGCGTGACCAGTGCGTTGCAGATCGCCACGGCGATTGACTGGCTGGTGACGCAAGGCGTGCGCTTGATCAATCTGAGCCTCGGTTTGCGTCAGGATCGCAGCTTGTTGCGCGAGGCCTGTGCGGCAGCGGTGGCGCGCGGCGTGTTGCTCTGTGCGTCGAGTCCGGCGCAGGGTAGCCCGGTGTTTCCGGCGAGTTATCCGCAGGTGTTGCGGGTGACCGGGGATGCGCGTTGCACGCAAGAACAGTGGTCGTGGCTCGACAGCGCGCAGGCGGATTTTGCCGCGTGTGTTTACGGCACTTATCCGGGGCAGTCCGGAGCGAGTCTGGGTTGTGCGGCGCTGAGCGGGCATATCGCCGGGTTTCTCCTCGAACATCCTGGCGCGAGCAACGCGGACGTTATCGAGTGGCTGAAACGCAGCGCGCGCTATCGCGGGCCTGAACGACGGTCCGGGCCATGACGGCGATCGTGATCCTCGGTGCAGGCCCGGCGGGCGCGGCGGTCGCGCTGGGGCTGCGACGGCTTGGCTATCCGGTGACGCTGATCAGCGAGTGGCGACGCTTTGCGGCACTGGAAGGCGTTTCGCAACGGGTACTGGACGCCTTGCGCGGCGCGGGGCTGCAGCATGCGTTGGCAGGTGCGCTGCTGCCGTCCCGGCGGCAGGTGAACTGGAACGGTCAGCAGCACGCGCAGAACATCGAGTTTCTGCTGGATCGGCCAACCTTTGATCGCGGTTTGCGTGACGCTTTGCGCGAGGCCGGGGTTGAGCGGGTCGAGGGTCGCGTGCTGAGTGTGCAGTCCTCGGTAAACGGACATCGAATCGCTCTGGATGGCGGGGTGACGGTATTCGCGGATTTTCTCGTCGAAGCGCGGGGACGTCAGGCGCCGTCGCTCGGTAAAGGTTTGCGCGGGCCGGAAACAGTCAGCCTGCTCAATCGCTGGCAAGGTGCGCCGGGCACGACCGCCAGTGCGGTGGAAGGCCTTGAAGACGGCTGGGCGTGGATGGCGCGCCGCGCCGATGGGCAATGTTATTGGCAATGGACGGTGGATGTGGCCAGTGCCCAATTGCCGGGCAAGGCGCAGTTGCTGGATTACTGCCGGCACCGTCGGCACGTCTCGGATTTTGCGCGGGCGTTTTTTGCCGATGGCGCAGAGACCGATTCGCACCTGCACGCGCGTAGCAGTACGGCGATTCTTTCACCGCAAGTGTGCGGCGAAAACTGGATACGTGTCGGTGATGCGGCGATGGCGGTGGATCCGTTATCGGGCAACGGGATTTTTCAGTCGCTGTCGTCAGCGTTGCAGGCACCGGTGGTGATCAACACCTTGTTGCATAAACCCGAGCGTGCGGCGCTGGCGCAGCGCTTTCATCAGCAGCGGGTCGAACAGTTGTTCTTGCGCTTTGCGCGGATTGGCCGTGATTTTTATGCCGATGAACAGCGCTGGTCCGAACAGCCATTCTGGCAGGCGCGGCAGTCCTGGCCGGATGCTCGGGTGGCGCACGCAGCGGCGGATTTTTCAGCGCTCAGGATCGAGCGGATGCCAGTGTTGCGGGATGGTTTTGTCGATGAGGTCGAGGTGGTGATTACGACGGATCAGCCGTTGGGGATCTGGCATGTGCAGGGGATTGAGGTGGCGCCGCTGGTGCGACGGTTGCACACGGAGCCAGCCAATCAAGTGTTGGCGGGATTGAGTGAAGAGCAGGGCAGGGTGATCAAGGGATGGCTGTTGAGTCAGGGATATCGGCCCTCAACCTGACCCTCTCCCAGGGGAGAGGGTCAGGTTGAGGGTGCTCTTGAGCTTCTACAGTTTGATCAACACCGACTTCAGCTCGGTGTAATGCTCAATCGCCGCATAGCCCATTTCCCGCCCAACCCCGGACATCTTGTAGCCGCCAAACGGCAGCGCCGGGTCCAGTGCGCTGTGGCAGTTGACCCACACCGACCCCGATTTGATCCGCGGGATCATCCGGTGCACCGCCGCCAGATCATTCGACCAGATGCTCGCGCCCAAACCGTAGGGACTGTCGTTGGCCATGCGCAACGCATCGGCTTCGTCATCAAATGGAATCGCCACCAGCACCGGGCCGAAGATCTCCTCCTGCACCAGCGAATGCTGTTGATCGACATCCACAATCACCGTCGGTTTGACGAAGAAGCCCGGCCCGAATTGCTCGCCACCACAGGCGATGGTTGCACCACTTTCCCGGCCCATTTCGATGTAGTTGTACACGCGCTCCTGCTGGCGCGCGGAAATCAGCGGGCCCATCTCCACGCTTGGATCGAGGCCGTTGCCCATCTTCATCGCGTTGGCGATGGCACTGATATCGGCCACCACATTGTCGAAATGCTTACGCTGCACATACAGCCTGGAACCGGCACAACAGACCTGTCCCTGGTTGAAGAAAATCGCACTGGCCGCGCCCGCTGCGGCGCTTTTCAGGTCGGCGTCGGCCATGACGATGGTCGGCGATTTGCCGCCCAGCTCAAGAGTGACGCGGGTCATCGAATCCATGGCGATTTTGCCGATCTGTTTACCGACGGCGGTGGAGCCAGTGAAGGTCAGTTTGTCGACCAACGGATTGTGCGTCAGTGCTGAACCGGCGGTGATGCCAGTGCCGGTGACGACGTTGAACACGCCTTCGGGGTAACCCGCTTCCAGCACCAGTTCTGCCAGTTTCAGCGCGGTCAGTGGGGTTTCATCGGCAGGTTTGAGCACTACGGTGCAACCGGTGGCCAGTGCCGGGCCGAGTTTCCAGCAGGCCAGCAGCAGCGGGAAGTTCCACGCGACGATCGCGCCGACCACGCCGACCGCCTCGCGACGGATGAAGCTGTGGAACTGATCATTCGGCATCAGCGGCAGCGACACTTCGACACTGGCGCCTTCGATCTTGGTCGCCCAACCGGCCATGTAGCGCAGAAAATCGATCGCCAGTTGCACGTCCATCACCTGCGCCACTGCCGCGCTCTTGCCGTTGTTCAGGCATTCCAGTTGCGCCAGCAGTTCGGCGTCGCGCTGCATCAGGTCAGCGAGTTTCCACAACAGGTTCTGCCGTTCGCGCGGGCGCGTGCGGCTCCAGGCGGAGTCGTCGAAGGCCTGTCGTGCGGCGAGTACCGCACGGTCGACATCGTCCGGCGTGGCGCGGGGTACCACGCACAGCACTTCACCGGTGGCCGGGTTATGCAGGGGCATGGTCTGGCCGTCGGCGGCCTCGACCCAATCGCCACCAATCAGCATGCGCGGTGCGCGCTGAATGAACTCGGAGGTGGCGGGGAGCAGATAGGGGAGGGACATGGCAAAGCCTCTTGTTGTTCGTGAGAACGAGACTTTCGCAATGGCTGTGCCAACTGTCCGGCGCGGCCGCGTGGCGCCGGGTTAGCGGGGTTTGCAGGGTTACCGGGACAGGCATCACGCGAAGGTTTGTCGCAAATCGCGACGGCGGTTGAGACATCCGCAACAGCCTTGGCCAATGATACGGCCAAGGCTTTTTCAAGGGCCTTGCTACCGAGAGTCAGACCTTCTCATCGATTCGCTTGGCATCGCGTGCGGCTACGATGGCAGCATCTGTTTCAGGCGTCCCCAACTGACCTTTACGCCATAACTGATGAGAGAAATAGCCGTCGATGGCTTCAGCACTGATGGTGTTGCCCTTGGGTACAAACAGCGCCGCCAGGTCAATGGTGCTGGCGAAGTTGTCTTTGGTCAGGTTGTACTTGCCCAAATGGCTGCCGCCCGAACCGGAATCGGCCGCGACCAGTTCGATGGAGGCGTCGCGGTAACCGCTTGCGGCGGCTTTCAATGCGTCCGAGTCATTGAGCAGAGTGTTCAGCTTATTCATGTCGGCAGCGCTCAGCTCATTGGCAGTGTTCAGCACCTTGAGGTTGCCATCGGCTTCAATGGTAAAGCCAAATTTCTTGTCGGCGAGCTCCGGAAAACTGTCGCTCAAGCTCGCTTTGAAGCTCTCGAACGTCAGTTTCAGCGAGTTGTTCGCTTCTGCGTGCCGTGCGGCCACTTGCGCGAAGTCAGCGGCCTGAGGGCGGCCGATCCAGCCCGAGATCACTTCCGTGTTCGGGCTGATGGTCGGGACATCACCGCTTGGGTGGTAAACCACCGCCGGATTGATGTTGACCGCATTGTTCTTGAGGTCTGCGCTGAGCGATTCCATCGTCAGGGGTTTCGCGGTTTTGTTCAGCTCTGCGGCTGACGGCTGGGTAAAACCGGGATTTAAAGTGATCGCCATGTCGTCATTCCTTGATCGTTGGTGGTAAGCCATTTATCGGCGGGCGCTGGCCTTGCTTAAGTTGTTGTCTTTGATTAGACGTAACTTGATGTGTCTGGAAAATGCTCACCAGTACAGGCATCCATGCTTGTCTCACACTGCTACAACTGTCGCGAAATTGGACGCCTGTCACCCGTTCAAACGGCCACGTAGCGGCGTGATTGACTGGTAAGTGCTTGATTGAAAAGCCTCTCAACAAGCTGGCACGCTCCGTGTATTGCTCATCGCAGACGTTTCTCTTGCCTCCGTCTGTGCAACAGCGCCGACGGCAGAAACCATAAAAACGATAAGCGACAACAATAAGAAAGCACCGTGCGAGGTTCGACGTTGATGAAGAGAAGACTCCGATCAGGCATGAGCGCCAGCCTGCTGGCCGTGGCCGCGTGTGTGGCCCTGCATTCGCCGCACAGCCTGGCTGCCCGTGACGCCCAGACCATCCTGAAAGAAACCTGTCAGGGCTGTCACACCCCCGAGGCCGATAACGCCCTGAGCCGCATCAGCCACCAGCGCAAGACCCCGGAAGGCTGGCTGATGAGCATCGCCCGCATGCAGGTCATGCACGGCCTGCAGATCAGCGATGATGACCGTCGCACGCTGGTTAAATACCTGGCCGACACCCAGGGCCTGGCACCGAGCGAAACCGATGGCGTGCGCTATGCGCTGGAACGCCGCTTGAACACGGTCGAGCAGTTCGACGAGAAGACCAGCCAGATGTGCGGCCGCTGCCACTCCGGTGCGCGGGTCGCGCTGCAACGGCGTCCGGCGCAGGAATGGGAACGCTTGGTCAACTTCCACCTCGGCCAATGGCCGTCGCTGGAGTATCAGGCCCTGGCGCGCGATCGCGACTGGTTCGATATCGCCCGCAAAGAAATGGTGCCGTTGCTCGCCAAGCGTTATCCGCTGGACAACCCGGCGTGGCAGCAATGGCTGAAAGCCGCACCAAAAGCCGAAGCGCTGGTGGGCGACTGGAGCTTCAGCGGTCACTTGCCGGGCAAGGGAGAACTGGCCGGCGTGATGAGCGTGACCGCTGACGGCAATGACACCTTCAAGGTCAGCGTCAAAGGCCAATACGCCGACGGCAGCGCGTTCAATGGCGATGGCAGCGCAATCCTCTACAGCGGCTACGAATGGCGTGGCAATGTGACTGTCGATGGCGTGACCATGCGCCAGGTGTTCGCCGCGCAGGGCAACGCAATGGAAGGGCGGATGTTCGAGGCCGAACATGATGAGCGCGGTCTCGATTTCGTTGCCGCCAAACAAGGCTCGCAACGTTTGCTCGCTGTGCAGCCGGGTTACGTGAAGGCCGGCAGCGAAACCGAAGTGACCCTGATTGGCAGCGGTCTCAGCGGTAAACCGAGCTTCGGTAAAGGCGTCGAAGTCGTCCAGGTGCTCGAGCAGAACGCCGAACGCATCAAGGTCAAAGTCAAAGCCGCCGCCAACGCTCAACCGGGCCTGCGCGCCGTCAGCGTCGGTGCGCTCAAGGGCCCGAGCCTGTCGGTGTACAGCAAGATAGCTTCGGTCAAAGTGGTGCCGGAATTCTCCGTGGCGCGGATCGGCGAGGGCGGTGGTTCGACGCCGAAAGTCCAGGGCCGTTTCGACGCTGAAGCCTGGGGCAAGGGCGCCGATGGCAAGCCGTATCGCATCGGCGTGTTCCCGGCGCAGTGGAAGGTGGAAGCCTTCGACGACCGCGCCAAGGAAGATGAAGACGTCAAGTTCGCCGGCACCATGCAGGCCGACGCCGGCGTGTTCACCCCGGGCGATGCCGGGCCGAATCCGGCGCGCAAAATGTCCACCAATAATGCCGGCAACCTCAAGGTGATTGCCGCCGTCGACGATGCCGGGCAATCCCTCACCGGCGAAGGCCATCTGATCGTCACCGTACAACGCTGGAACAATCCACCCATTCCCTGAGTTGTTTTGAACGCACACGCTTCAGACACTTTTCGGAATGACCGCAAGCCCCGCCCAACGGGGCCTGCACAGGAGGTTTGCAATGGGCGCTATCTTGAATCTGGTCGAACGCAATCTGCACGAAGTGCACGTCGACGCCGACCGCATGCTGTTCCATATCCCCAGCAGTTCGCTGTTTGCCAGCGATGAGCTGACCGGCACCATCATTGATACGTTGCGCGGCCCTGGCTGCTCCTCGGAAGACCTGATTGAACGCCTCGCCGCGCGGTTCAACGGCGAGGAGATCAACGAGACCCTGCGCGAGCTTATCTCGCTGGAACTGGTCAGCGACGGCTCGCCACTGACCCCGGACATCGCGGTCAAACGTGTCGAGCGCACCGCCATCAATACCGTGGTGCTCAACGTCAACACCGGCTGCAACCTGAGCTGCACGTATTGCTACAAGGAAGACCTCGACAAGCCATCGGCCGGCAAGAAGATGGACGTTGAAACCGCGATCGCTTCGGTGGAAATGCTCCTGCGTGAATCGCCGGATGAAGAGCGCTTCACCGTGGTGTTTTTCGGTGGCGAACCGCTGAGCAACCGCAAGCTGATCGAGTACATGGTCGACTACTGCGAGAAGCGCTTTGCCGAGGCCGGCAAGTTCGTCGAATTCGTCATGACCACCAACGCCACGCTGCTTACGGAAGACACCGTCGACTACCTCAACGCCCACCGTTTCGGGCTGTCGGTGAGCATCGACGGGCCGAAAACCGTGCATGATCGCAACCGCATCACCGTGGGCGGGCAGGGCACTTACGACGTGGTCCGGCGCAAGGCCGAGATGCTGCTGTCGCGTTACAACAGCCGTCCGGTCGGCGCTCGCGTGACGCTGACCACTGGCGTCACCGACGTCGAAACCATTTGGGATCACCTGTTCAATGAGCTGGGATTTGCCGAGGTCGGATTCGCCCCGGTGACTTCGGGCGATATCAGCAGTTTCAACCTCAGCAGCGAAGAACTGATTGAAGTCTTCGCCAGCATGAAACGCCTCGGTCGGCGTTATCTGGAGGCCGCGCTGGAGCACCGCAACATCGGTTTCTCCAACCTGCACCAGTTGATCACCGACATCCACGAGGGCCACAAAAAAGCTCTGCCGTGTGGCGCCGGGCTGAAGATGCTGGCGGTTGATCACAAGGGCGAACTGAACTTGTGCCACCGCTTCACCGGCTCATCCTTGCCGACGTTTGGCAATGTGCACAGCGGCGTGAAGCAAGTCGAACTCAACGACTTTCTGTCCCAGCGCCTGGATCGCACGAACACCGGTTGTCACGACTGCCAGATCCGCAATCTGTGCTCCGGCGGCTGTTACCACGAGAGCTACGCGCGCTACGGCGACCCGGCGCACCCCACTTATCACTATTGCGAACTGATGCGTGACTGGGTCGACTTTGGCATTGAGGTCTACACCCGGATCATGGCCAATAACCCTGCGTTCATCAGCAGCTACATCACCCCGCGCAAGGCTCACTGATATGAAACATCTCAAGGCAATCAATAACAAAGCGTTGAAGCTCGATCAGGCCGCGGAGGAAAACCACATCGAAGAGGTGGTGGCGATGAGTTCGGTGGCGGGCTGTGCCTCGACCACCGATCCGGGTTGGGAAATCGATGCGTTCGGCGGGGTGTCGTCGCTGTGCCAGCCGATGGAGGCTGACCTTTACGGTTGCTCCGACCCGTGCTGGTGGCCGGCGCAGGTGCCGGACATGATGAGCACCTATCCGGACTGGAACAAGGATGCCCAGGCGTCCAACGACAACTGGCGCAACCTCGGCACGGTCTTCCCGAAAGACAAGTGATCGTCCCGGACACGAAGAAGGATTCCAGCATGCACAGCATCAAAGCCTGCGGCCTGGCCGCGTTTGCCGCGCTGAACGTCTGTTCGTTCAGTGTTCTGGCCGATGAAAACACCGCGCTGCAAGACGGTCACGAGTACATGGTGACCACCAATTATCCGAACAACCTGCACGTCCTCGATCTGGCCACCGACAGCCTGTACAAGACCTGCAAGATGCCCGACGCCTTTGGCCCCGGCACCGTGCAATTGTCACCGGATCGCAAGACCGCCTACGTGCTGAACAATCATTACGCTGACGTTTATGGTGTCGAGCTGGACAGCTGTAAACAGGTGTTCCACGCCAGCATTACTCAGCAGCCGGGGGAGAAGGCGCGGTCGATGTTTGCCTTTACCGTCAGCCACGATGGCAAGGAGCTGTACACCATCGCCAACCCGACGCAGATGCTCAACGATCGCTACGAGGTTAAACAGCCGCGTCTGGACGTCTATGCCACGGATGCCGGGATGAACGCCAAACCGGTGCGCAGTTTTCCGGCGCCGCGGCAGTTGACCATCATGCAGAGCGGCGACGATGGCACGCTCTACGTGGCCGGCGCCGATGTGTACAAGGTTGATGTGCAGAGCGGCAAGTTCGATGTGCTGATTCCCAGTCGCCACTGGAAACGCGCGAATTACAGCGCGCCGGACGTGCTGTATGTATGGAATCAGCAGACCTACCGCCATGACTTCTCGCTGCTCTACACCACGGCGAAATTCAAGGACAAGAAGCAGGACCCGGCGACCGCCGAGTATCTGTACGGACTGTTCAGCATCGATTTGCAAACCGGCAAGACCGAAACCACCGACTTCGGCCCGCTGACCGAGATCTACTTCAGCGGCATGCGTTCGCCGAAGGATCCGAACCTGATGTTCGGGGTGCTCAACCGTTTGGCCAAGTACGACATCAAGCAGAAAAAACTGATTCAGGCGGCGACGCTGGAGCATTCCTACTACTGCATTTCCTTCAACAAGGACGGCAGCAAGATCTACCTGGCCGGGACGTTCAATGACGTGGCGATTTTTGATGCCGAGACGATGCAGCAGACGGGTAGCATCAAGTTGCCTGGGGGGGATATGGCGATTACCACGGCGCAGATTTTTGTCCGGTAAGTCGCAGCGACCGGGCTGACGCCATCGTTAGCAGGCTAGCTCCCACACGATTTGTGAATGCCACAAGACCAACGTGGGAGCTAGCCTGCTAGCGATTTGGACCTTGAAACCAATACAGCACTCAGGCCCCGGGCACCGGGCAACTCATGTCACCTTCCTCGCACTTCAAATACTCCTTCAGCGCCGCAACCCGCACCTTGGTCACGCTGGTCAGGCAATTGCTGTAAATCAACGGATAAACACTCCCGCCTGATACCCCCGACGCCGAAAACTTGCACTCGGCATCGCGAAACGCGATCCACGCTTGTTGCGCACCGACCAACAGCTTCTTGCCCTCCGGATTGTCCTTCAAGCGAGCGGTGATCTGCTGATACACCGTGTTCAGTTCTTTGTCTGCTGCTTTGAAGTCCTGCCCGGCGCACTGGTTCATCGTCGCCTGATCACTGGCGTTGGCGCAGTCGACGGCGGCGTGGGCGATGGGGGCGAACAGAAAGGGCGTCAGGGCCAGAAGGCGACGTGGGGACATGATCAAATCTCGCTGTATCGAAAGTAAGTGCCGAGCAGTGTAGCGGCTGCATCGCGCTTATTCAGGTGGACGCATCCGGGAAGCCTCAAGCAAACGGTCGGCGGTCGCCGCAATCTCTTCACCGTCGTGCAGCATTTCCAGCCAGTGCGCAGGAATGCCCCGCACACCGTAGTACGCGCCAGCCAACTGGCCGGTGATCGCGGCTGTAGTGTCGGCGTCATCGCCCAGGTTAGCGGCGCGCAGTATGGCTGCTTCGAAGCTGTCCGTGCGCTGAAAGCACCAAAGTGCTGCCTCCAGCGACTGCACGCTGTAACCGCTGCCTTTGATGTCCATTTCGGATTTTTCGAGGTAATCGCCACGGGCAATGGCTGCGACTTTGGGTTGCGAGAGATTGGCCGAGGTCAGCTGGCGCAATTCTGCTTTGGATACGCCTTCAAGTGCCCTGACGATCAGGCCCGCCAGCAATTGGCAGCACTCGATGGCTTCAGGGGCAGCGTGGGTGGTGCGCGAACTGTCGGCGGCAAACGTGTGGACCTGCCGGGCGTCTGGAAAGTAAAACAGCACCACCGGAGCCAGGCGCATCAGCGAACCGTTGCCGGCGCTATAAGGATCGGTAGAGCCAGCGAAGGGCTCAGCGGTTTGTTGATACTGCGTCAGTGCCTGACTGACGGTCATGCCGATATCGAAACACTCACCGGTCGAACTGAGATAACCCCACTGCCACCAGTTGAGGTAACGGCCCATCTGGTCGGCCGCATTGAATCCATTCTTGTTCAGCAGGCTTTGCGCCAGACACAGCGCCATTGAGGTGTCATCGGTCCACTGCCCGGGCTTGAGATGGAACGGGCCGCCACCGACCATATCGGTCATCGGTTGGAATGATCCCCGTGGTTTGAACTCAACCGTAGTACCGACGGCGTCGCCGCACGCCAGACCGAGCAGGGTGCCACGATAACGTTCGGCGAGGGATGGCTGCATGATTCGTCCTTGTTGATTCAAATTCGCTGGAAAAGGTAACAGTTTCGCCGCCCGCAGCGGGCTGGATCCATCGCATTGCCGGTCAGAAAAATGCAGCGGGATGTTTCCTTTCAGATCAATAACTGCACCGCTCTGATACAACTTCACATTGGACATGTGGTCATACAGGCCTAGTGTTCAGAACAGGAGGTGACGTATGAAACCAGTACCCAACAGTTTCGAACGCAAGATCACGCTCAAGGCGCCGCGTTCGCATGTCTGGCGTGCATTGGTCGATGCCGAGGCGTTTGGCCAGTGGTTTGGGGTGGCGCTGGAAGGGCGGCGGTTTATTGCCGGTGAATGGACGCAGGGGCAGGTCACGTATCCGGGTTATGAACACGTGTTGTGGAATGTGCTGATCGAGCGGGTCGAGCCGCAACAGTTGTTTTCGTTTCGCTGGCATCCGTATGCGGTCAATCCGCAGATCGACTATTCGCAGGAACCGACCACGCTGGTCAGGTTCGAGCTGCAGGATTTCGAGGAGGGCACGTTGCTCAAGGTGTCTGAATCGGGTTTCGCGCACATTCCCGACACCCGCCAGAAAGAAGCGTATTACATGGACAGTCGTGGCTGGGAAGAGCAGTTGAGCCGACTCGAACAGTTTCTTGTCGAAAGTGCCAAGGCTCGCGAGCGTCACGGTGGCTGACAGTTTTCAGCCCCGGCCCGAGCGTTGGGCACTGGTGCGGGGCCGTGCGGCAAGTGCCGATCGCGGTCCATGCTTGATGCCTGACACGACTAGGGGTTTTCGGAAGGGTTGCTATGGCGAATGTCTTACACGCACTGGTAGCTTTTACGACTATTGCCGATTGGATCCACTGCGTAATCTACACACATCAACTGAGACACAGGGAGTGTTTCAGGATCAAGGATGATCGACCATTTGCAAGGATCGCTGCCGACAGGGAGTCGATAATGGTCTTGGGAAAAACCCGCTTCGGCGGGTTTTTTTTCGTCCGTATGTAGGAGCTGCCGCAGGCTGCGATCTTTTGACTTTGGCTTTTAACAGCAAGATCAAAAGATCGCAGCCTGCGGCAGCTCCTACATTGGTTTGTGCGTTACGAGGCGATCAACTGGCGCAGGACGTAATGCAGAATCCCGCCCGACTTGAAGTACTCCACCTCATTCAACGTGTCGATCCGGCACAGCACCTCGATCCTTTCCTGGCGTCCGTCCTCACGGGTAATCACCAGCGGCAGATTCATCCGCGGTGTCAGCTCGACCCCGGTCAGGCCCAGAATCTCAAACGTTTCCTTGCCGGTCAGGTTCAGGCTCTTGCGGTTCTGATCAAGCTTGAACTGCAGCGGCAGCACACCCATGCCCACCAGGTTGGAACGGTGAATCCGCTCGAAGCTTTCCGCGATCACCGCTTTGACCCCCAGCAGATTGGTGCCCTTGGCCGCCCAGTCACGGCTGGAACCGGTGCCGTATTCTTGCCCGGCAATCACCACCAGCGGCGTGCCCGAGGCCTGATACTTCATTGCCGCGTCGTAGATCGCCAGTTTCTCGCCGGTCGGAATATAAATCGTGTTGCCACCTTCTTCACCGCCGAGCATCTCGTTGCGGATACGGATGTTGGCGAAGGTGCCGCGCATCATCACTTCATGGTTGCCGCGACGTGAGCCGTAAGAGTTGAAGTCCCGTGGCTCCACGCCTTTTTCACGCAGATAACGCCCGGCCGGGCTGTCAGCCTTGATGTTGCCGGCAGGGGAGATGTGGTCGGTGGTCACCGAATCACCGAGCAGGGCCAGCACCCGTGCACCTTTGACATCTTTGACTTCTGGCAGCGGGCCGGAAATGTCATCGAAAAACGGCGGATGCTGAATGTAGGTCGAATCGTCCTGCCACACATACGTTGCCGCTTGCGGCACCTCGATCGCCTGCCACTGCTCATCACCGGCGAACACTTCGGCGTATTCCTTGTGGAACATCGCCGTGTTGACCTGACTCACCGCGTCGGCGATCTCTTTACTCGAAGGCCAGATATCGCGCAGGTACACCGGATTGCCTTGCTGATCCTCGCCCAGCGGTTCGCTGCTGATGTCGCTGCGCACGCTGCCGGCCAGGGCATAGGCGACCACCAGCGGCGGTGAGGCCAGCCAGTTGGTTTTCACTAACGGGTGCACGCGGCCTTCGAAGTTGCGGTTGCCGGACAGCACCGAGGCCACGGTCAGGTCGGCTTTCTGGATGGCTTTCTCGATCGGCTCCGGCAACGGCCCGGAGTTGCCGATGCAAGTGGTGCAGCCGTAACCGACCAGGGAAAAGCCGAGCTGATCGAGGTATTGCGTCAGCCCCGCAGCCTTGTAGTAATCGGTGACCACTTTCGAACCCGGTGCCAGCGAGCTTTTCACCCACGGTTTGCGGGTCAGGCCTTTCTCCACGGCTTTTTTTGCCAGCAGGCCGGCAGCCATCATCACGCTCGGGTTGGAGGTGTTGGTGCAAGAGGTAATCGCGGCGATCACCACCGCGCCGTTTTTCAGGCGATAAGTGTGGCCTTCATATTCATATTCGGTTTCGCCGACCAGATCGGCATTGCCCACCGCGACGCCGCCACCGCCCTCACTTTCCAGACGTCCTTCTTCTTTACTGGTGGGTTTGAATTGCAGATCCATGAAGTCGCTGAACGCTTGTGCGACATTCGGCAGCGACACGCGGTCCTGCGGGCGTTTTGGTCCGGCCAGACTCGCTTCGACGCTGCCCATGTCCAACGCGAGGCTGTCGGTGAACACCGGTTCCTGGCCTGGCAGGCGCCACAGGCCCTGAGCCTTGGTATAGGCCTCGACCAGTTTCACCACTTCCGGTGGCCGCCCGGACAGGCGCAAATATTCCAGCGTCACGTCATCGACCGGGAAGAAGCCGCACGTCGCGCCATATTCCGGGGCCATGTTGGCGATGGTTGCGCGGTCGGCCAGCGGCAAGTCGGCGAGACCATCACCGTAGAACTCGACGAATTTGCCGACCACGCCTTTCTTGCGCAGCATCTGCGTGACGGTCAGCACCAGGTCGGTCGCGGTAATGCCTTCCTTGAGTTTGCCGGTCAGCTTGAAACCGATCACTTCCGGAATCAGCATCGACACCGGTTGCCCGAGCATCGCCGCTTCCGCTTCGATCCCGCCGACGCCCCAGCCGAGTACGCCGAGGCCATTGATCATGGTGGTGTGCGAATCGGTGCCGACCAGCGTGTCGGGGAATGCGTAAGTGCGGCCGTCCTCATCCTTGGTCCACACGGTGCGGCCGAGGTATTCGAGGTTGACCTGATGGCAGATGCCAGTGCCTGGCGGCACCACGCTGAAATTGTCGAAAGCGCTCTGGCCCCAACGCAGGAAGGCGTAACGTTCGCCGTTGCGCTGCATTTCGATGTCGACGTTCTGCTCGAACGCGGTGGCGGTGGCGAACTTGTCGACCATCACCGAGTGGTCGATGACCAGATCCACCGGTGACAACGGATTGATGCGCTGCGGATCGCCACCGGCCTTGGCCATCGCCGCACGCATGGCGGCAAGGTCGACCACGGCGGGCACGCCGGTGAAGTCCTGCATCAATACCCGGGCAGGGCGGTACTGAATTTCGCGGTCGGAGCGGCGTTCCTTGAGCCACGCAGCAATCGCCTTGAGGTCGGCACCGGTGACGGTTTTTTCATCTTCCCAGCGCAGCAGGTTTTCCAGCAGGACTTTCAGCGACATGGGCAGCTTGTTGAGGTCGCCCAGACTTTTGGCGGCATCCGGCAAACTGAAATAGTGGTAGGTCTTGTCGTCGATTTGCAGGGTTTTGAGCGTTTTCAGGCTATCGAGGGACGGCATTACAATCACTCCTTTGAATCCGCACGGCTACGGATTGTGGGGACGGGCAGAGCTAACAACGTAGCCCTGTTTTCATTAGCTGGCTAATAACTGGACTCTATGAGCGGAACCAAGGTTCCGACATCGGCTATCATGCGCCGGTTTTCGTGACAGGCTTTGCTGCAATGCAAGGCCTGAGCATCGCGCAGGGGCCGAATGATCGCCCGCTGCCCAGGAGTAAGAATGAACACTCTATTCATGCATTGCCGGCCCGGCTTCGAAGGCGAAGTCTGTTCGGAGATTTCCGACCTCGCCGCCCAACTCAACGTGGCCGGCTACGCCAAGGCCAAAGCGGCCGCTGCCTATGCCGAGTTTGTCTGCACCGAAGAGGATGGCGCCGAGCGCCTGATGCGCGGTCAGCGTTTCGCCGAGCTGATCTTCCCGCGCCAGTGGGCGCGCGGGGTTTTCATCGATCTGCCGGAAACCGACCGCATCAGCGTGATCCTCGCGCACATGGCCGACTTCCCGGTGTGCGGCAGCCTGTGGCTGGAAGTCGTTGATACCAATGACGGCAAAGAGCTGTCGAACTTCTGCAAGAAATTCGAAGGCCCGCTGCGCAAGGCCCTGACCGCCGCCGGCAAACTGGTGGATGACGCCAGCAAACCGCGTCTGCTGCTGACCTTCAAGAGCGGCCGCGAGGTGTTTCTGGGCATGGCCGATGCCGGTAACTCGGCGATGTGGCCGATGGGCATTCCGCGCCTGAAGTTCCCGCGTGAGGCGCCAAGCCGTTCCACTCTGAAGCTGGAAGAGGCCTGGCACCACTTTATCCCGCGTGATCAGTGGGAAGATCGTCTGCACAGCGACATGACCGGCGTTGACCTCGGCGCCGCGCCGGGTGGCTGGACCTGGCAACTGGTCAATCGCGGCATGCTGGTAACCGCCATCGACAACGGCCCGATGGCCGAAAGCCTGATGGACACCGGGCTGGTTCAGCATTTGATGGCCGACGGTTTCACCTTCAAGCCCAAGCAACCGGTGGACTGGATGGTCTGCGACATCGTCGAGAAACCGGCGCGCAATGCCGCGATGCTGGAGGAGTGGATCGGCGAAGGGCATTGCCGCGAGGCGGTGGTCAACCTGAAATTGCCGATGAAGCAGCGTTACGCCGAAGTGAAGCGCTTGCTCGAACGCATTGCCGATGGTTTCAAGGCGCGCGGGATCAAGGTCGATATCGGCTGCAAACAGCTGTATCACGACCGCGAAGAAGTGACCTGCCATTTGCGTCGGCATGACATCAAGAAAGCCAAATCCCGCTGACACACCGCAAAACCCCTGTAGGAGCTGCCGCAGGCTGCGATCTTTTGATCTTAAAAAGCAAAGATCGCAGCCTGCGGCAGCTCCTACACAGGGGGTGGCGTAACGCCACAGATGACCGAATACCCGGCAATGCGCGACAATGCCGGCCAGTTTCAGGAGTGAATCATGAGTGAAATGATCGATACCCCGGTCGACGGCACGCTCGACGCCAGCGGCCTCAATTGCCCGGAGCCAGTGATGATGCTGCACCAGCACATTCGTGATCTGGTGCCCGGCGGCCTGCTCAAGGTGATCGCCACCGACCCGTCGACCAAACGCGATATCCCCAAGTTCTGCGTGTTTCTCGACCATGAATTGGTGAGCCAGCACGAAGACGCCGGTACTTACCTGTACTGGATCCGCAAGAAACACGCATAACAGCGGCTACACCCAAAACAATTGTGGGAGCG
>NZ_JAMLFX010000009.1:95299-146719 GCF_023634765.1 Pseudomonas sp. AKS31 | reverse complement strand
CTGCTCGCGAATGCGGTATCTCAGTCACTATTGTGGCGACTGATTCACCGCATTCGCGAGCAGGCTCGCTCCCACATTTTTTTGTCTTGCGTAAAGGCTCAACCCGCCGAGCGACTGATCCGAATACGCTTGCGCGCACTGCGCGTCAGTCGGATCGACAGCATCAGTGCCGCACAGCTCAGGCCAACGATCAGCCCCTGCCACAAGCCGCTCGGGCCACGTGGTTCACCGAGCCAGTCAGTCAGGCCGAGGGCATAACCCACCGGCAAACCAATGCCCCAGTAGGCGAACAGGGTCAGGATCATGGTCACCCGCGTGTCCTGATAACCGCGCAGTGCGCCGGCAGCGGTTACCTGAATCGCGTCGGAAAACTGGAACAGCGCCGAGTACACAATCAGCATCGCCGCGATGTGAATCACCGTCGGGTCAGCGGTGTAGATCGCCGCAATCGGCTCACGCAGCATCAGCATCATGCTCGCCGACAGGCAGGCGTAGGCCAGCGCGGTGCCCATGCCGACGCCCGCAGCAAATCGTGCCTCGCGCGGTTCTTCACGGCCCAGTGCCTGACCGACGCGTACGGTAACGGCCATGCCCAGCGAGTAGGGAATCATGAACACCAGCGAGCTGACGTTGAGCGCAATCTGGTGCCCGGCCACTACGGTGGCGCCAAGGCTGCCGATCAGCAGGGCGATCACGGCAAAAATGCTCGACTCGGCAAACACGGCGATGCCGATTGGCAGACCAATCGCCAACAGACGCTTGATCACCGCCCATTGCGGCCAATCGAAGCGGCTGAAGATTTCACTCGAACGATACGCTGGCGCCCAGCGTTCATAACCGGCCAGCCCCAGTGCCATCACCCACATCACGATGGCCGTGGCCCATCCGCAGCCAACGCCGCCCATCGCCGGCACACCGAAGTGGCCATAGATGAAGATGTAGTTCAGCGGTATGTTCAGCGCCAGACCGCACAGGCCCAGCACCATGGCCGGGCGGGTACGGCCGATGCCGTCACTGGTGCAGCGCAGCACGTGATAGAACGCCACCGCCGGCAGACCGCTGGCGATACCGTGCAGGTACTGCATGCATGGGCCGATCAGCTCGGGATCGACTTTCATCAGGTGCAGCACCGGTTCGGCGGCCATCAGCATTGCCGTCGCGATCAGTCCGACCACCAGTGCCAGCCACAGCGCCTGCCGTACGAGCGGGCCGATCTCACTGTGGGTCCCGGCGCCAAAACGCTGGGCGACTTTCGGCGTAGTTGCCAGCAGGGTGCCGGTCATCAGCAGAAACACCGGCACCCAGATCGAGTTGCCCAGTGCCACGGCTGCCAGATCCTTTGGCCCGACGCGACCAGCCATCACCGCATCGACGAAGCCCATGGCCGTGGTCGCCAGTTGCGCGATGATGATCGGCAACGCCAAAGCGAGCAGGTTCTTGAACTCCAGGCGAATCCGCGCGGGGCGGGTGAGGGAGACGGCGACAGGTTGATCAGTTACAGAATTCACGGGCAAAACGTCCACAGGTGTTGATGCGCAAGGCGCCGCATTCTACGCCGCTGACGCCTTGGTCAGGAAAAATCCTCTGTTGCGGATTTGTAAGCGCAAAGCTTGCTGGCCCGGCGACCGATCTGCACCTAAACTGCCGATCCGCCAAAGGAGCCCGCCATGCTGATTGTTGCCGACGAAAATATCCCGCTGCTCGATGCCTTTTTTGCCGGTTTCGGCGAGATCCGCCGGGTGTCGGGCCGTTCCATCGACCGTGCGACGGTCGAGCAGGCCGATGTATTACTCGTGCGTTCGGTGACCAACGTCAACCACGCGTTGCTTGAGGGCAGCAAGGTGCGCTTTGTCGGTACCTGCACGATCGGCACCGATCATCTGGATCTCGACTACTTCAATGAGGCCGGCATCACCTGGTCGAGTGCCCCCGGCTGCAATGCCCGGGGCGTGGTCGATTATGTGTTGGGCAGCCTGATGACCCTCGCCGAAATCGAAGGTGTCGATCTCACTCAGCGGACCTACGGTGTCGTCGGCGCCGGTGAGGTGGGGGGGCGCCTGATCGAGGTTCTGAAAGGGTTGGGCTGGAACGTCAAAGTCTGCGATCCGCCGTGTCAGGCTGCCGAGGGCGGCGATTACGTGAGCCTCGAGCAAATCATCGAGCAATGTGACGTGATCAGTTTGCACACACCGCTGACACGCAGCGGCGCTGGTGCGACCTGGCATCTGTTCGATCAGCAGCGTTTGCAGCAACTCAAGCCTGGTGCATGGCTGATCAACGCGGCGCGTGGTCCGGTGGTGGATAACGCCGCGCTGCGCGAAGTGCTGCTGGAGCGTGAAGACCTGCAGGCCGTTCTCGATGTCTGGGAGGCCGAGCCCGAGGTTGACGTGGCACTGGCCGAACTCTGCGTGCTGGCCACCCCGCACATTGCCGGTTACAGCCTTGACGGTAAACAGCGCGGAACGGCGCAGATTTATCAGGCTTACTGCGCATTCATCGGCCAGCCATCAAGCATTCAACTCAGTGAGCTGCTACCAGCGCCGTGGTTGTCGCAAGTGACCTTGCATGGCGACAGCGATCCGGCCTGGGCGCTGGCGATGTTGTGCCGTGGCGTGTACGACCCGCGCCGTGATGATGCGGATTTTCGCCGCAGCCTTGTAGGTAATGTCGGTGAGCAGCGCGCGGCGTTCGATGTGTTGCGCAAGCAGTATCCGGTGCGGCGCGAGATTGAAGGGTTGAAGGTGCGGATTGAAGGGGAGTCGCCGGCGTTGCGGCAGATTGTGGCTGCACTCGGGGCGGTGGCTGTTTAGAGACCGAGATGGATTCATCGCTGGCAAGCCAGCTCCCACAGGTTTCTCGGGTGTACTCAAGTTTTGAGTACGACGAAAATTTTGTGGGAGCTGGCTTGCCAGCGATTGTTTCAACACGAATTTTAATTGTTTAGGCAGAAAAAACCCGGCCAAAGGGGCCGGGTCAGGAAGACGGTGGCTATATCACTTTTGTTCGGCAGGCTTGACCAATCGCTTGTCCAGCTCGCGGCACGCGTCCTGGATCATGTCTTCAGTGATCGGTACTTCACGCCCATCCTTATCGATAATCGAGCAACCCAGAGGTTGGCCGGGCTTGGTGCGGATCACTTCAATCTTGTCTTCGCTGCGGTGTTGCAAGGACATGGCCTGTCTCCTCATCAGGTTGTTTACCCAGATTAAAACCGCCACGTGACCAGGCTGTGACAGCGCCTTTCGATCCGTCATGAGCGGCCATTCCAGTCCAACAGAAATGACCGTTCGTCTCAACCTTGACGTTAGACCGATAGCAACTATGGCCTAGTCTTTGGGGGCATATTTAACCTGACTCATTGTGATTTACAGAGTTCCACCCCAAAGAAGGTTTACGCTAGCCCTTTCATCAACACGGATGTGTACCTGAATGACCCCGAAGCTTTCTTCACGACACCGTCGCGCGCTGCGTCTGACCAGTCGATTTCTGGCCCCTTACCGCTGGCAAGTGATCGCTGCGCTGCTGGCGTTGATCGTCACCGCCGCCGTCACGTTGTCGATGGGGCAGGGGATCAAGCTGTTGGTCGACCGGGGCTTCATGACTCAGTCGCCGCATCAGCTCAACCAGAGCATCGGCATCTTCATGCTGATGGTGCTGGGGCTGGCGGTCGGTACGTTTGCCCGGTTCTACTGGGTGTCGTGGATCGGCGAGCGCTGCGTGGCCGACATCCGCCGTGAGGTGTTCAACCATCTGGTTTATCTGCATCCCGGCTTCTATGAGAACAACCGCAGCTCGGAGATCCAGTCGCGGCTGACCGCCGACACGACGCTGCTGCAATCGGTGATCGGCTCGTCGCTGTCGATGTTCCTGCGCAACCTGTTGATGGTGATTGGCGGTGTCATCCTGCTGTTTGTCACCAATGCCAAACTCACCAGCATCGTGGTGATTGCCTTGCCGTTCGTGGTCGCGCCGATCCTGATTTTCGGCCGGCGCGTGCGCAATCTGTCACGGCTGAGCCAGGATCGGGTCGCCGATATCGGTAGCTACGTGTCGGAAACCCTCGGCCAGATCAAAACCGTGCAGGCCTACAACCACCAGGTCCAGGATGAGCGCCGTTTTGCGACAACGGTCGAAGACGCGTTCGACACCGCACGCAAACGCATCTTTCAGCGCTCATGGATGATCACCCTGGTGATCGTGCTGGTGCTCGGCGCGGTGGCAGTGATGTTGTGGGTCGGTGGCATGGACGTGATCGCCGGGCGCATCACCGGGGGCGAACTGGCGGCGTTTGTCTTTTACAGCCTGATCGTCGGCAGTGCCATTGGCACCTTGAGCGAAGTGATTGGCGAACTGCAGCGCGCGGCCGGGGCCGCCGAGCGCATCGCTGAATTGTTGGGCTCGGAAAATATCATCCAGCCGCCGGTCACCGGGCTGGTGACCTTGCCGGAGCGCGTGCGGGGTGAATTGCAATTGCAAGACGTGCGTTTTTCCTACCCTTCGCGTCCTGAAAACTACGCGGTCAATGGCTTGAATCTGACCATTCGCGCCGGCGAGACGCTGGCGCTGGTGGGGCCGTCCGGCGCCGGCAAGTCCACGGTGTATGACTTGCTGTTGCGCTTTTATGACCCGCTGGAAGGACAGATCCTCATCGATGGTGTGCCGCTGACCAGCCTCGATCCGCTGGACCTGCGTCGTCACTTTGCTCTGGTATCACAATCGCCGGCGCTGTTTTTCGGCAGTGTTGAAGAGAACATTCGTTACGGCAATCCGGGGGCGACGCTTGCGCAAGTCAAGGACGCGGCAAAAATTGCTCACGCCCACGACTTCATCGAAAAAATGCCCAACGGTTACCAGACCCATCTCGGCGACGGTGGTCTCGGTCTTTCCGGTGGTCAGCGTCAACGTCTGGCGATCGCCCGGGCGTTGCTGGTCGACGCGCCGATCCTGCTGCTGGACGAAGCCACCAGTGCCCTTGATGCGCAGAGTGAGCATCTGATTCAGGAAGCGCTGCCGAGCCTGATGCAGAACCGTACCACGCTGGTGATCGCGCATCGACTGGCCACGGTGAAAAACGCTGACCGGATTGCGGTGATGGATCAGGGCAAGCTTGTGGCCATTGGTACCCATCAGGAACTGATTGCCAGCAATCCGCTGTATGCGCGGTTGGCGGCGTTGCAGTTCAATGATGGTCACGCGGTGGCTGTGTAGGAGCTGCCGGAGGCTGCGATCTTTTGATGTAAAAATGCCCGCATGAAAATGCGGGCATTTTTGTTTGAATCAGAATCAAAAGATCGTCCGAACGCGGCCCGAACCTTCGGCAGCTCCTACTTAACCGGCGTTACCGGTTACTGATCATCAAAATACCGCTCATGCCAATCCACCAGCGGCTGTGGCGAGTTGAGCTTCTGGCCGTAGATCACCGAGTACGACAGCACGTTCTGCACGTACTGACGGGTTTCGTCGAAGGGGATGCTTTCCACCCAGACGTCGAAGCTCAGGTGATCGGCGCCACGCAGCCATTGACGCACGCGTCCCGGGCCGGCGTTGTAGGCGGCGGAGGCGAGAACGCGGTTGCCGTTGAACTGGCTGTGCACCTGGCTCAGGTAAGCGGCGCCGAGCTGGATGTTCTTGTCCGGATCGAGCACCTGCTGCGGTGAAGCCAACGGGATGCTGAACTTGCGTGCGGTTTCCTTGGCGGTGCCGGGCATCAATTGCATCAGGCCACTGGCGCCGACGCCGGAGCGGGCGTCGTCCATGAAGGCACTTTCCTGGCGAGTAATGGCAAACACCCAGCTCGAATGCAGGCCACGCACCTTGGCTTCACGCACGAGCGTATCGCGATGGGCCATCGGGAAGCGGATATCCAGATCGTCCCAGTACTGCGCCTGACTGATGGTGCGAATGGCCGGGAAGTACCATTTCAGGTCGTAAGCGAGTTTGGCCTGGGCAACCATTTCATCGCGATTGAAATGGCGGCTGACGTGATACCACTCGCGGCGACCGTCGACGATCTGCCCACGGGCATGGAATTCCAGCGCGCGGCGCACGCCCGGCGTGTTGCGCACTTTGTTGATCAGCGCTTGGCTCAGCATCAATGGCTTGTTGTTCAGCGAGTAAGGCGATTGCGAGCGATCGGCGGCGAGGAAACCGTAGAAATCGCGCTCGCGGGCGAGGTTTTTGTACAGGGTTTGCGCTTGCGGGTTCTGCGGCTGGGCCAGTTCAAGGCTACGCGCCTGCCAGTAGCGCCAGCGGTTGGTGGTGGCCAGGTCTTGCGGGAGACGCTTGGTCAGTTCGTATGCGTCGTCCCAGCGAGCGAGGCGCAGCAATAGGCGCAAACGCCATTCCGAGACGGTGTTGTCGCGCAACTCCGGGTCGTATTTGGTCATCACGTCCAGCGCGCGGCTGTCGAAACGGCGAGCGAGGGTCAGACCGATTTCCCGGGCAATCGCGACTTTTTCATCGCGGGAGAAATGCATGCTGCTGGCATAACCGTCGAGCAACGCCATGGCCTTGTCCGGATCCTGACGGGCCAGTCGGCGCAAGCCGAGGCTGACCACATCGGCCATCGGCTCATCGGCCGGGGAGAAGCGCGAAGGCTGATTGAGCAGCTCCGGTTTCTGTGCCACATCCACCAGTAAACGGCCGCGCGGGGCGAGGGTGGTCAGGCCGTTGACCAGACTGTTGGCCAGTGGATAGTTGCGTGCCTGGGCGGCGAGCTTGGTGCGCTCCCAGCGTTTCTGTTCGGTGAGCTGGCCGTCGGCGGCCCAGATGCCGAACAGCGCGTCACATGCCGCAGGTTGCGATTTTCCGGTTAGCCAGAGCTTGTCGGCGTTGGCGTAACCCTCGGCTTTCTTTCCGTGAGTGATCTGGTATTGCGCATTGAGGCAATCCAGTTCGGTGAAGTTGAGTTTCGGGTCGTAATATTTGACGAAGGTTGCCCAGTCGCCACGGTCGGCGAGCCAACGCAACCAGCGCAGTTTCATCCAGTTGGCCTGGGGCAGGTCACCGTGTTCGGCGAGGAACTTCTCGATTTCCGCGTTGCTCGCGGTTTTCAGCCGCGCGGTGAGTTCGTCGTAGGCCAGGTACGGTTCCAGCGGGTAATCGGCCAAGGCCTGGCTGTAACGGAAATACGGGCCGGTATCGCCTTTGGCCAGGGCGCGCTTGGCTTCATCGTAATACTGGCGTTGGGTGGACAGGTCCACCGCCTGGGCGGATTGAGCGGCAGCGGCGGTAAGTAGCAAACAGGACAAGACACTGAAAAGGCGACTGCGCATGAGACATCCGGGCAGAGAAATCATGACAAGTGCCGACATCAATCAGCACTGAATTGTCTGTAGCTTAGCCTTTTGCCAGCAAGCGGCGAAAGCTTTGCGGGCCTCGCAGCACAAGTTCGCAACAAATGTTGTGCAGAGTGCTTCGACAGACAAATTGCCGGCCTGTTGAAGCCCTAACTCAGGTAGAATGCGCGCCCGGTTTTTGGAGAAGCTCATGACCCTGCTCAAATTCAGCGATGTGTCCCTTGCGTTCGGCGCTATGCCGTTGTTGGACAAGGTGTCCTGGCAGATCGCCCGTGGTGAGCGGGTGTGCATCATCGGCCGCAACGGCACTGGCAAGTCCAGCATGATGAAACTGGTCAAGGGCGACCAGAAGCCCGATGACGGCTCGGTGTGGCGTGCCCCCGGTCTGAAAATCGGCGAATTGCCGCAAGAACTGCCGGTGGCCGACGAGCGGACCGTGTTCGACGTGGTGGCTGAAGGCCTCGACGGCGTCGGTGCCTTGCTCGCCGAATACCATCACCTGAGCCAGAACATCGTCACCGATGCCGATCTGGACAAGCTGATGCACGTTCAGCACGACCTCGAAGCCCGTGACGGCTGGCGCTTGCAGACCCTCGTCGACAGCACTCTGAGCCGTCTGCAACTGCCGGCAGACAAGACCCTCGCCGAACTGTCCGGCGGCTGGCGTCGTCGCGTCCTGCTGGCGCAGGCGCTGGTGTCAGAGCCGGATCTGCTGCTGCTCGACGAACCGACCAACCACCTGGACATCGGTGCAATTGCCTGGCTCGAAGAAGCCCTGAAAGATTTCCAGGGCGCCGTGCTGTTCATCACGCACGACCGTTCTTTCCTGCAAAACCTGGCCACGCGCATCCTTGAGCTGGATCGCGGCGGCCTGATCGACTGGAACGGCGACTACGCCAGTTTCCTTGTGCACAAAGAAGCCGCGCTGGCCGCTGAAGAGACCGCCAACGCGCTGTTCGACAAGCGTCTGGCCCAGGAAGAAGTGTGGATCCGCCAGGGCATCAAGGCACGTCGTACCCGTAACGAGGGCCGCGTCCGCGCCCTGAAAGCCCTGCGCGTTGAGCGCAGCGAGCGTCGCGAGCGCACCGGCAAGGCCAACATTCAGCTGGAAACCGCTGACAAGTCCGGCAAGCAGGTGATGGTCCTCGAAAATGTCAGCTTTGCGCATCCGGGCGGGCCGTTCCTGATCAAGGACTTCTCGATGGTCCTGCAGCGAGGCGACCGTATCGGCCTGCTTGGCGCCAACGGTACCGGCAAGACCACCCTGCTGAAACTGATGCTCAGCGGTCTGCAACCGACCAGCGGCAAAGTGGAAGAGGGCACGCGGATCGACGTGGCGTACTTCGACCAGTTGCGCCATCAGCTGGATCTGGAAAAGACCGTGATCGACAACGTCGCCGAAGGTCGCGATTTCATCGATATCGATGGTCAGAGCCGTCACGTGCTGAGTTACCTCGGCGACTTCCTGTTCAGCCCGCAGCGTGCTCGTACGCCGGTCAAGGCGCTGTCGGGTGGTGAGCGGGCGCGTCTGTTGCTGGCCAAGCTGTTCAGCAAGCCGGCGAACCTGCTGGTCCTCGACGAACCGACCAACGACCTCGACGTGGAAACCCTCGAGCTGCTCGAAGAAGTGCTGCTGACCTTCAACGGCACCGTGCTGATGGTCAGTCACGACCGGGCATTCCTCGACAACGTGGTCACCAGCACCCTGGTCTTCGAAGGTGAAGGCAAGGTGCGTGAATACGTCGGCGGCTATCAGGACTGGATCCGTCAGGGCGGCTCGCCGCGCCTGTTGGGCGTGACTGAAAGCAAATCGGGCAAGGCTGACCTGAATTCGGCGGTAGTCACCGCTGAGCCTGCTGTGGTTGCTGCGCCTGCCGCTGCAGCCCCGGCGGCCAGGAAAAAGCTGAGTTACAAGCTGCAGCGTGAGCTGGAAGCGTTGCCGGGCGATATCGACGCCAAGGAACAGCAGATCGCTGCGGTAGAAGCCGAAATGGCTGAAGGCGGTTTCTATCAGCGACCGCCGGCAGAAACGGCCAAGGTGATTGCTTCGCTGGAGCAGTTGCAGGCTGAGCTGGATGCGCTGGTGGAGCGTTGGGCCGAGCTGGATGCCTGATTGATCCGGTAACAAAAAAGCCCGGCCTCATTTGCGTGAGGCCGGGCTTTTTGCAGGAGCTGCCGGAGGATCAGCGTTTGACCAGGTGTACCGCCAATACATCGCATGGTGCACCGTGGAGTACGTCGTTGGCGGTCGAGCCGAGCAACAGTGCCAGACCATGACGGCCATGGCTGCCGACCACGATCAGATCGCACGTGTTTTCCTTGGCGAAATGATGAATTTCCTGGCGTGGCTGGCCATAGGTCAGGTGGCAGTTGGCACCTTCAAGTTCTGCATATTTGGCTTTCAAGCGCTCAAGTCGCTCCTTGGCCTGATCAAACTGCTGTTGTTGCAGTTGTGACAGATCCATTGGCACGTCACCGCCGAACGCCATGGCCATCGGCTCAACGATGTGCACCAGCGATAGCTTGGCGCCATTGCTCACCGACAGCTCTCGGGCGCGGTGAATCACAGGGTCGCACTCTTCGGTCAGGTCTACGGCGACCAGGATGTGGTGGTAGGGCATGAGGTGCTCCTCGTGAGGTTTCAATATTGTTAAGTATGGCTGGTTTCAGGCGCATTGGTTCCAAAGTGACAGAATGCGCTCATCAAGAATTGGGAATAGAGATATGACGGTCTGGTTAGTGGTGTCAATCCTGCTGGTGGTTTTAAGTCCGCTGGCGTGGTTGCGCCCATCGCGCGCGCAAAGCGGTCGCATCGCCCTGCGCATGGAAGCTCGACGCATGGGGCTGGCCATGCAACTGGCGCCTCAGGAATGGCCGCACTGGCTGGCGCAGGAGCCGCCCAATCCGTGTGCGCAGTATCATCGGCCGCGCCGGGGCAAAGAGCCTGCGTGCTGGACTTACTGGCAGAAAACACCGGGTGTGTGGGTCAATCAGTGGCAGGAAGTCTGTGAGGACCGTGCGCTGCTCAATCATTTCGAAAAGTTGCCGGGCAACGTTTTCAAAGTCGAGGCAGACAAACAGATGATCGCCTTGTATTGGGGCGAGAAGGGCGAAGCCTCGGTTTTGCAGGACATTGACGCCACTCTGAAAGCACTGGCGTGAGGCGCGGACTTTTCCCACTGCAACGGTGGGGAACGTCCGGCAGACGCGCAATAAAAAGCCCGACATGATTCGTCGGGCGGGGTGGCCAGGCAGGCCGGAAACTTCTTTTTGATGCTGACAGGGTCAGCATATCTCTCCGTAGTCCACCCAGCGTAGCCCTTTAAACAAGGGCCGCCGCGAATTAGGGCGACTTTTCTAACTATTGATTCTATGAATGGCTTCACATGCAGACGCGTGTTGCGGGTCTTCGTCTTACAGAAATGACCGCAAAGTCGCATTTCAACCCGTATTTTGGGCGATTGACAATTGTCGGAAATTCCGTGAAGGTGACGTACCCAAATCAAACGGGCGTATGAATTGAGCGTTTGTCTTACAGACTGCTCCTACAGAATCCCGACTATCGCGTTGGCGGGTGTGCCGGGTGGATTGGCGTTAGCATCGACGAAAAAGCGTCCTGCCGAGCCATTCGCCTGCGTCCGACGTGTACTGTTCAGCTTCCATATCGTGGAGATCAGTTGATGATTTACGAAGGTAAAGCCATCACGGTTAAAGCTCTTGAAAGTGGCATCGTCGAATTGAAATTCGACCTCAAGGGTGAGTCCGTCAACAAGTTCAACCGTCTAACCCTGAACGAACTGCGTCAGGCCGTAGACACCATCAAGGCAGATGCTTCGATCAAGGGCGTGATCGTCAGCAGTGGCAAGGACGTGTTCATCGTCGGCGCCGACATCACCGAATTTGTCGACAACTTCAAGCTGCCGGATGCCGAGCTGGTTGCTGGCAATCTCGAAGCCAACAAGATCTTCAGCGATTTCGAAGACCTCAACGTTCCGACCGTAGCGGCCATCAACGGCATCGCGCTGGGCGGCGGTCTGGAAATGTGCCTGGCGGCTGACTATCGCGTCATGTCGACCAAGGCCAAGATCGGTCTGCCGGAAGTCAAACTGGGCATCTACCCAGGCTTCGGCGGCACCGTGCGTCTGCCGCGTCTGATCGGTGTCGACAACGCCATCGAGTGGATTGCCGCCGGCAAGGAAAACCGCCCTGAAGACGCTCTGAAAGTCAGCGCCGTCGATGCCGTGGTTGCTCCTGAGAAACTGCAGGAAGCTGCCCTTGAGCTGATCAAGCGCGCCATCTCCGGCGAGTTCGATTTCAAGGCCAAGCGTCAGCCGAAACTTGAAAAACTCAAGTTGAACGCCATTGAGCAAATGATGGCTTTCGAAACCGCCAAAGGTTTTGTCGCCGGTCAAGCTGGCCCGAACTACCCGGCGCCGGTTGAAGCGATCAAGACCATCCAGAAAGCCGCGAACTTCGGTCGTGACAAAGCGCTGGAAGTCGAAGCCGCCGGTTTCGTCAAACTGGCAAAGACCTCTGCCGCGCAGAGCTTGATCGGTCTGTTCCTGAACGATCAGGAGCTGAAGAAAAAGGCCAAGGCCTACGACGAAATCGCCAAAGACGTGAAGCAGGCCGCTGTACTCGGCGCGGGCATCATGGGTGGCGGTATCGCCTATCAGTCGGCTTCCAAAGGTACGCCGATCCTGATGAAGGACATCAACGAGCACGGTATCGAGCAGGGTCTGGCCGAAGCCGCCAAACTGCTGGTTGGCCGCGTTGATAAAGGTCGCATGACCGCTGCGAAAATGGCTGAAGTGCTCAACGCCATTCGTCCAACCCTGTCCTACGGCGACTTCGGTCACGTCGATCTGGTGGTCGAAGCTGTGGTCGAGAACCCGAAGGTCAAGCAAGCCGTACTGGCTGAAGTTGAAGCTCAGGTCAAAGAGGACACCATCCTCGCGTCCAACACCTCTACCATTTCCATCAGCCTGCTGGCGAAAGCCCTCAAGCGTCCGGAAAACTTCGTCGGCATGCACTTCTTCAACCCGGTGCACATGATGCCGCTGGTGGAAGTGATCCGTGGCGAGAAGTCCAGCGAACTGGCTGTTGCCACCACCGTTGCCTACGCCAAGAAAATGGGCAAGAACCCGATCGTGGTCAATGACTGCCCGGGCTTCCTCGTTAACCGTGTACTGTTCCCGTACTTCGGCGGTTTCGCCAAGCTGGTCAGCGCCGGTGTGGACTTTGTCCGTATCGATAAGGTCATGGAAAAATTCGGCTGGCCGATGGGCCCGGCCTACCTGATGGACGTGGTCGGCATCGACACCGGTCACCACGGTCGTGACGTCATGGCTGAAGGTTTCCCGGACCGCATGAAGGATGACCGTCGTTCGGCCATCGACGTGCTGTACGAAGCCAAGCGCCTGGGCCAGAAGAACGGCAAGGGCTTCTACGCCTACGAGGCCGACAAGAAAGGCAAGCAGAAGAAAGTTGCCGATCCATCGGTGCTGGAAGTGCTCAAGCCGATCGTTTACGAGCAGCGCGAAGTCACTGACGAAGACATCATCAACTGGATGATGATCCCGCTGTGCCTGGAAACCGTGCGTTGCCTGGAAGACGGCATCGTTGAAACCGCCGCCGAAGCCGACATGGGTCTGGTCTACGGTATCGGTTTCCCTCCATTCCGTGGCGGTGCGCTGCGCTACATCGATTCGATCGGTGTTGCCGAGTTCGTTGCCCTGGCTGACCAGTACGCTGATTTGGGCGCGCTGTACCACCCGACCGCGAAGCTGCGCGAAATGGCCAAAAACGGCCAGAGCTTCTTCGGTTAAGCGCCCCCAACTAGAGTGAGAGTGAACTTATGAGCTTGAATCCTAGAGACGTCGTGATTGTCGACTTCGGTCGTACTCCGATGGGCCGCTCCAAGGGCGGCATGCACCGCAACACCCGCGCCGAAGACATGTCGGCGCACCTGATCAGCAAATTGCTGGAACGCAACGCCAAGGTCGATCCGGCAGAAGTCGAGGACGTGATCTGGGGCTGCGTCAACCAGACCCTGGAGCAGGGCTGGAACATCGCGCGCATGGCGTCGCTGATGACCCAGATCCCGCACACCTCGGCCGGTCAGACCGTCAGCCGTCTGTGCGGCTCGTCGATGAGCGCGCTGCACACCGCTGCGCAAGCGATCATGACCGGCAACGGTGACGTGTTCGTGGTTGGCGGCGTCGAGCATATGGGCCACGTGAGCATGATGCACGGTGTCGATCCGAACCCGCACATGTCGCTGTACGCGGCAAAAGCCTCGGGCATGATGGGCCTGACCGCAGAAATGCTCGGCAAAATGCACGGCATCACTCGCGAACAACAGGACGCTTTCGGCGTGCGTTCCCACCAGTTGGCCCACAAGGCAACCGTGGAAGGCAAGTTCAAAGACGAAATCATCCCGATGCAGGGCTACGACGAGAACGGTTTCCTGAAACTGTTCGACTACGACGAAACCATTCGTCCGGAAACCACCCTGGAAAGTCTGGCGGCCCTCAAGCCTGCCTTCAATCCAAAGGGCGGCACCGTGACTGCCGGTACTTCGTCGCAGATCACCGATGGTGCTTCGTGCATGATCGTGATGTCGGCGCAGCGTGCACAGGATCTGGGTATCCAGCCAATGGCGGTTATCCGTTCGATGGCAGTGGCGGGTGTGGATCCGGCGATCATGGGCTATGGTCCAGTTCCGGCAACACAAAAAGCCCTGAAGCGTGCGGGCCTTGGCATCAACGATATCGACTTCTTCGAACTCAACGAAGCTTTCGCTGCACAGGCCCTGCCAGTGCTGAAAGATCTGAAAGTGCTCGACAAGATGAACGAGAAGGTTAACCTGCACGGCGGTGCAATCGCCCTGGGTCACCCGTTCGGTTGCTCCGGTGCCCGTATTTCCGGCACCTTGCTGAACGTGATGAAGCAGAATAGCGGCACCTTCGGGGTGGCCACTATGTGCATTGGTCTCGGCCAAGGCATCTCCACCGTCTTCGAACGCGTTTAAGCGTCTCGTCGATGGAAGCCGGGGCCAAGTGCCCCGGTTTTTGTTTTTGAGGATTTATTTTGTTTTTATTTTTGAAAAAATTTGAGTGAGGGCCGAAGCATGCCGATACAACCTGGGCTCTACCAACATTACAAAGGTCCGCAGTACCGCGTATTCAGTGTTGCGCGGCATTCCGAGACCGAAGAAGAAGTGGTCTTTTACCAAGCCCTGTATGGCGATTACGGCTTTTGGGTGCGCCCTCTGAGCATGTTTCTCGAGTCAGTCGAGGTTGACGGCGAGCAGGTGCCACGCTTTGCTTTGGTGCAAGCCGAACCGAGCCTTTTTTCCAAGGCATGAGGCGAGTGCGCACAGAACCCTGTGCTTGACCTCACCTTGTATCAACTATATATAGCGGTGCCGCGTCAGGCGCCAACCGCCTTTCACTTCTAGAATTCAGGAATTTTCTGATCCATGGGCAAATCGCTGGTCATTGTGGAATCCCCGGCTAAGGCCAAGACCATCAACAAGTATCTGGGTAACCAATACGTGGTGAAGTCGAGTATCGGCCATATCCGAGACCTGCCCACCAGCGGTTCGGCTAGCGCCAGCAAAGAGCCAGCCGCCAAGCGCGGCAAGGCTGCCGCGGGCGAAGGTCCGGTGCTCTCGCCGAAAGAGAAAGCGCGCAAGCAGCTCGTTTCGCGTATGGGTGTCGATCCCGATCATGGCTGGAAGGCCCAGTACGAGATCCTTCCGGGTAAAGAGAAGGTCATCGAAGAGCTGCGCCGGCTCGCCAAGGATGCTGACACCATCTATCTCGCAACCGACTTGGATCGCGAGGGGGAAGCCATTGCCTGGCACCTGCGCGAAGCCATCGGTGGTGACGACAGCCGCTACAAGCGCGTGGTGTTCAACGAAATTACCAAGAAAGCGATTCAGGAAGCTTTCTCGGAGCCGGGTGAGCTGGATATCGATCGTGTTAACGCTCAACAGGCGCGTCGCTTCCTCGACCGCGTCGTTGGCTACATGGTCTCGCCACTGTTGTGGGCGAAGATCGCGCGTGGCCTGTCCGCCGGTCGTGTGCAATCGGTTGCCGTGAAGCTGGTCGTTGAGCGTGAGCGCGAAATCCGTGCGTTCAACCCCGAAGAATATTGGGAAGTGCACGCCGATCTCGGCACCACCAAAGGCTCCACGGTGCGTTTTGAAGTGGCCCGCGAGAAAGGCGAAGCCTTCAAACCGCTCAACGAAGCCCAGGCCATGGCCGCGCTGGAGAAGCTCAAGTCTTCCAGCTACAGCATCGTCAAGCGCGAAGACAAGCCGACCAGCAGCAAGCCTTCGGCTCCGTTCATCACGTCCACCCTGCAACAGGCTGCGAGTAACCGCCTGGGCTTCGGCGTGAAGAAAACCATGATGATGGCCCAGCGTCTGTACGAAGCCGGCTACATCACTTATATGCGTACCGACTCGACCAACCTCTCGGCTGATGCCGTGGCGATGGCGCGTACTTACATCGAAGACGAGTTCGGCAAGAAGTACCTGCCGGAAACGCCGAACGTCTACAGCAGCAAGGAAGGCGCACAAGAGGCTCACGAAGCGATTCGTCCGTCCGACGCCAACACCATTCCGAGCAAGCTGGCGGGTATGGAACGTGATGCTGAGCGTCTCTACGAGCTGATCTGGCGCCAGTTCCTCGCTTGCCAGATGCTGCCGGCGCAATACCTCTCGACTACCGTCAGCGTCGGCGCTGGTGACTTCGAGCTGCGCGCCAAAGGCCGTATCCTCAAGTTTGACGGTTACACCCGCGTCATGCCGCAGATTGCCAAGCCGGGTGACGACGACGTTCTGCCCGATATGGCGCAGGGCGACGTGATGAAGCTGATCAAGCTCGATCCATCGCAGCACTTCACCAAACCGCCGGCCCGTTACTCGGAAGCCAGTCTGGTTAAAGAAATGGAAAAACGCGGCATCGGTCGTCCTTCAACGTACGCCGCGATCATTTCGACCATTCAGGATCGCGGTTATGTGACCTTGCACAACCGTCGTTTCTACTCGGAAAAGATGGGCGACATCGTCACCGAGCGCCTCTCGGAAAGCTTCTCCAACCTCATGGACTACGGCTTCACAGCCGGCATGGAAGAGAACCTCGATGACGTGGCGCAAGGTGAGCGCGACTGGAAAAATGTGCTGGACGAGTTCTACGGCGACTTCAAAAAGAAACTCGAAGTGGCCGAAAACCCGGACAGCGGCATGCGTGCCAACCAGCCGGTCATGACCGACATTCCGTGCACCACTTGCGGTCGTCCAATGCAGATCCGTACCGCGTCGACCGGTGTGTTCCTCGGTTGCTCGGGCTACAGCCTGCCGCCGAAAGAACGCTGCAAGGCCACGGTCAACCTGGTGCCGGGTGACGAAATCGCAGCGGACGACGAGGGTGAGTCGGAATCGCTGGTCCTGCGCGGCAAGCATCGCTGCCCGATCTGCAGCACGGCGATGGACGCTTATCTGCTGGACGAGAAGCGCAAGCTGCACATCTGCGGTAACAACCCGGATTGCGCCGGCTACGAAATCGAAGAAGGCAGCTATCGCATCAAGGGCTACGAAGGTCCGAGCCTGGAATGCGACAAGTGCGGCAGCGAGATGCAGCTCAAGACCGGCCGTTTCGGCAAGTTCTTCGGTTGCACCAACCCGACGTGCAAAAATACTCGCAAACTGCTGAAGAGCGGTGACGCGGCGCCGCCGAAGATGGACCCGGTGAAGATGCCTGAGCTGAAATGCGAAAAGGTCAACGACACCTACATCCTGCGTGACGGTGCGTCCGGTCTGTTCCTGGCTGCGAGTCAGTTCCCGAAAAACCGCGAGACCCGTGCTCCGCTGGTGATCGAGATTCTGCCGCACAAGGACGAAATTGATCCGAAGTACCACTTCCTGTGCGAAGCGCCGCAGAAAGATCCTGATGGTCTGCCGGCGGTGATCCGCTACAGCCGCAAGACCAAGGAGCAATACGTACAGACCGAAGTCGACGGCAAGCCTACCGGTTGGAAGGCTTACTACGACGGTGGCAAGTGGACGGTTGAAGACAAGCGTACGAAGGCCAAAGCTGAATAAGCGTTAGCCTGATACTGAAAGGCCGCATGACAACCCACGGGTTTTCATGCGGCCTTTTTGTTTTGTGCTTGCGGTAGGATCGACGGATCCACGACACTGTCCGGCCTGTGTGAAGCAATTATTTCGTTGTGGAGAGCGCCGTCATGGCTCACGAACTCTATACCCGTACCAATCAGAAGATCTATTTCGCCGGCCTGTCGCTCGAAGCCCTGGCTCGCGCTGAAGAAGGGCGGGCGATGAATTCTCTGGCGTTGATTCAGGCTGGTCGAGAATCGGCGTTGTTTCACCTGTACGGCGCTTTGCTCGGTCTCTGTCATGAGATCGCTGGTTTCTATCGTCTGCCGCAGGCCAATGCACCGCGCGCCGAGCTGCTGTTGACCCGCGAAGTCCTGGAGTCGATCGCGATTCCAGAGTTGGCCGAGATGGTCGAGCTGGCGGGTAACTCTGAAACCTGGCTGGCAAAACTGCTGGCCGCGCATTCGGCGCTGTTTCAGCCGCCGCGGGTGCCACACAAGCCCAAAGGAGACGTGACTCAGCCGCTGATTCAGGCGATCAATCTGGATGAAGAAGAATCGCCCGAAGAGTTGAGTCGAGACGAGCTGGAGAGCTGGCGGCAGAATCTGAAAGGCTTGGCGATTCGCTTTCGCGAAGGCTTGAACGAGTGCTGAGTGCGATTGACACGGTGGCAATCTGAAACATGCTGCTGGTCAAGATCCCGAGCGAAGCCTGAATGATGTCTATATAATCCCTGCCTTTCGTGGAGAACAGACCTTTATGCCAACGTCCTTTCTAGAAATTGTCGAGTTACCAGACGGCCGAATCGAGCTGCGCAGGGCTGAGGACGAGGGTTCTTTGGTGACGCTGGATTTCTCCGAGGATGCCAAGGCGTTCCTGCAAGGTCAGCATGTGGAAATCGCCAAGGCGATGCTAAGCGTCGGCGTGCAGATGGCCGGTCGTATGGTCGAAGGCGAGTTTGATAAGGAAGAGGGGCCGCGGGTTCTTCATTGATCCCCTGCCTTTTTATTGTTTGACGTTACTGCTTCAGATCGGCTTCTCTGTCCCTGGAGAAGCCCTGCGCTTCACACAGCGCTTGTTGCCCGTAAATCAACCCAAACGAATATTCAGGCTCTGCGCCTCGCCCGTGCGTGCGGCGCTGATCAGTTGTTGCCGCGAGTTGGTGTTTAACGGGTTGAGCCAGGTCACCACAGTGTGACTGCGACCTAGGCGCAGCGCTTCGCACGCCAGTTGTTGAGCGCTTTGGGCGCCCCGTGGTTGCAGTAGCAGAATACGCTCGCGGTTCAGGCCGGCATCACGCAGCCAGGTTTGGGTCAGGCTGGCTGGTGGTGCGATCAGTGTCAGCCAGCGCGCGTCCTGATCGTCACTGAGTTCACGAAGAATCGGGGCGAGCAGGTTCAGGCAGTTCCCGGCAGCACCACGCAGTGACAGCTCACTGAATACTTCAGGTTCGGCATTCCAGGGGCGTTCGACCACGTCTTTCAGGATCGGCGCCATCGGTTGCGCCAGAAACGCTTCGAATAAAGGCAGTTGTGTTTGCTGGGGGGTGTGTGGGAACTGCATAAAGCCTCCAATTAGCGGCGGATGACGCCGACACTCAAGCCTTCGATCACCAGTTCCTGATCTTTCAGGTCGACTTCGATAGGGGCGAACTCGGGGTTTTCGGCAATCAGCCAGACCTTGCTGCCTTCACGCTTGAAGCGTTTGACCGTCACTTCGTCGCCGATGCGGGCAACGACGACCTGGCCATTACGTGCTTCGCGGGTGGTGTGTACGGCGAGGAGGTCACCGTCGAAAATGCCGATGTCCTTCATGCTCATGCCGTGCACCCGCAGCAGATAGTCGGCGCGCGGATGAAAGAAGGCCGGATTGATGTTGCAGGACTCTTCGATGTGCTGCTGGGCAAGTATCGGCGCGCCGGCAGCGACCCGGCCAATGATCGGCAGGGTGGAATCGTCAGCCTTGGCTTCGAAGCCAGGGATGCGAATGCCGCGAGAGGCGCCGGGGGTCATCTCGATGGCACCTTTTCGGGCCAGAGCCTTGAGATGCTCTTCAGCCGCGTTTGGCGACTTGAAGCCCAGTTCCTGAGCGATTTCCGCACGGGTTGGCGGGTAGCCGTTGTCTTCGAGGCAGCGTTTGATAAAGGCCAGAATCTCGGCTTGGCGTGGCGTCAGCTTTAGCATATTGATCGCTCTGTCTTTTTATACAGTGACTGGGATTATATACAGTGAAGCGCCCTTGGCAATGCCCGTTTTTTTGCACGCCGCCGGACGGTCGACAGGCCGACTTATTAATGCATGGGTCTTGTGTGGTTAAATAGCTGACCGACCATTCCCAAAACGAACCGGCAGGCTTGACAAGGCACAGGCTGAAACGTATGTTTCAAACAAGTGTTTGTCAGGCGGAGTAGCCATGGCCCAGTCGGAAACCGTTGAACGCATTCTTGATGCTGCCGAGCAGTTGTTCGCGGAGAAAGGTTTCGCTGAAACCTCATTGCGTTTGATCACCAGCAAGGCTGGCGTCAACCTGGCAGCGGTGAACTATCACTTCGGCTCGAAAAAAGCGCTGATTCAAGCGGTTTTCTCGCGCTTCCTCGGGCCGTTCTGCATCAGCCTCGATAAAGAGCTGGAGCGGCGTCAGGCCAAGCCTGAAAACAAGCCGACGCTTGAAGAGCTGCTGGAAATTCTCGTCGAGCAAGCCCTCGTGGTTCAGCCACGCAGCGGCAACGATCTGTCGATCTTCATGCGTCTGCTCGGCCTCGCGTTCAGCCAGAGCCAGGGCCACTTGCGCCGTTATCTGGAAGACATGTACGGCAAGGTGTTCCGTCGCTACATGCTGCTGGTCAACGAAGCCGCGCCACGCATTCCGCCGATCGAGCTGTTCTGGCGCGTGCACTTCATGCTCGGCGCCGCGGCGTTCAGCATGTCCGGCATCAAGGCGTTGCGCGCGATCGCCGAGACCGATTTCGGCGTCAACACCTCCATCGAGCAAGTGATGCGCCTGATGGTGCCGTTCCTCGCTGCGGGCATGCGTGCCGAAACCGGTGTCACCGACGCCGCCATGGCCACCGCGCAGTTGCGTCCGCGCAGCAAATCAACGCCGGTCGCCGCCAAGGTTTAACCGCGCACGGGTGGGCGCGGCAGCTTGTATCCGCTAAGCTAGCCGCCCATGCCGACTCTCGCTCTGAACCTGAAATCCATAGAAATTGCCGACCTGCCGAGCATTGCTCACGGTAGCGATTTGCTGTGGGTCGGGTTTTTCGTTTTCAAGGAATCTCTATGACTGCTGGCCTGCAAGGCTCGTTGATGGTGGACGTCGCCGGTACCTGGCTGACGGCCGAAGATCGCCAATTGTTGCGTCAGCCCGAAGTGGGTGGCCTGATCATTTTCGCGCGTAACATCGAGCACCCGCGTCAGGTGCGTGAACTCAGCGCGGCGATCCGCGCGATTCGCCCGGACCTGCTGCTGGCGGTGGATCAAGAAGGGGGGCGTGTACAGCGTCTGCGCCAAGGTTTTGTTCGTCTGCCGGCCATGCGTGCCATCGCCGACAACCCGAACGCCGAATATCTCGCCGAGCAATGCGGCTGGATCATGGCCACTGAAGTGCTGGCGGTCGGGCTCGACCTGAGTTTCGCCCCGGTGCTGGATCTGGATTACCAGCGCAGCGCTGTGGTCGGCACCCGTTCATTCGAAGGCGATCCCGAGCGCGCTGCCATGCTCGCCGGAGCGTTCATTCGCGGCATGAACAGCGCGGGGATGGCGGCCACCGGCAAGCATTTTCCTGGCCACGGCTGGGCCGAAGCCGATTCCCACGTGGCGATCCCGAATGACGAGCGCAGCCTCGACGAGATCCGTGCCAATGACCTCGTGCCCTTCGCCAGACTCAGCAAACAACTGGCCGCTGTGATGCCAGCCCACGTTATCTACCCGCAAGTCGATTCGCAGCCTGCCGGCTTTTCGCGGCGCTGGTTGCAGGACATCCTGCGCGGCGAATTGCAGTTCGACGGCGTGATCTTCAGCGACGATCTGTCGATGGCCGGCGCCCACGTGGTCGGTGATGCTGCCAGTCGTATCGAAGCGGCGTTGACTGCCGGTTGCGACATGGGCCTGGTGTGCAACGACCGCGCCGCCGCCGAGCTGGCCCTCAGTGCCGCGCAACGCATGAAGGTCAAGCCGTCCGCGCGCATCGCGCGTATGCGCAGCCAGGCGTTCGCCAGCACTGATTACCGTCAGGATCCGCGCTGGCTCACCGCTATCGGCGCGCTCAAAGACGCTCAACTGATCGATTGAGGAGAGTGCTATGACGGTTTACGCAATCATCGGTGGCACCGGACTGACTCAGCTTGATGGCTTGACCATTCGCCAATCGCTGGCGGTGGACACGCCCTACGGCGCGCCATCGGCCGAGGTGCAGATCGGCGAATACGCCGGCAAGGAGGTACTGTTCCTCGCCCGTCACGGCCACCCGCATCGCTTTGCGCCGCACAAGGTCAACTACCGCGCCAACCTGTGGGCGTTGAAACAGGCCGGTGCCGAAGCGATCATCGCGGTAAATGCCGTCGGCGGTATTCATCCGGCCATGGGCACCGGGCATTTTTGCGTGCCGCACCAGATCGTCGATTACACCAGCGGGCGTGAGCACACGTTTTTCGCCGACGATCTGGAGCACGTCACCCACATCGACTTCAGCTTTCCCTACAGCGAGCCGCTGCGTCAGCAATTGATTGCGGCGGTGGCTGCCGAAGGTTGCGAGTACAGCGATCAAGGCGTGTATGCCTGCACTCAGGGCCCGCGTCTGGAAACCGTTGCCGAGATCTTGCGTCTGGAGCGCGATGGCTGCGACATCGTTGGCATGACCGGCATGCCGGAAGCGGCGCTGGCGCGTGAGCTGGATCTGGATTACGCCTGCCTGGCATTAGTGGTTAATGCGGCGGCGGGCAAGACCACCGAAGTGATCACCATGGCCGAAATCGAGCAGGCGCTGCATGACGGGATGGGTAAGGTGAAATCGACGTTGACGCGGGTGTTGGCGAACTAAAGGACTGATCAGAGCCATGACGATCATCATCGATCAGCTTCGTTCGCTGCCATGGACTGAGTCATTTAGCCGTAATGCTTTGGCCAAGGCTCGCGATTACGCCGTGGAGGATCGGATAGACATCCATTCAGTCGATGACGAGATGATTGAGGCGGCCTGCGCCGGATCTGAAAATTACGTCTATCTACAGGAAATCTATCTGGTCAAAGATCATCAGGAGCAATTCGGTCTGCGTTGCTTTTGCTCCTGCCCGGTCGAGATCAACTGCAAACACTGCGCTGCGGTGCTCTATCACTTGCTCGATCGCGCCGATAGAACGCCTGAAAGTGACGCTCCTGTTCAACTGAGTCGAACACTGGAGCACTGGCTCTCCACTATTCCTGTGACGTCTCCGACTGCTGATCAAACCTCGCAAGCGGCCAGTACGCGGCTCTTTTACAAACTCAAAGCAACGCCGTTGACCGGCAAGTGGCTGGTAGAAATCTTCAAGGTCTACCAGCTCAAGAGTGGCGAGCTGCGCGACGTCAAACCGCTGTTCTCGCTATCCGACATGTTGATGCGTCAGCCCGGTTATCTGACCGAGCTCGATCTGCGGATTGCCCGGTTGCTGGTGGCCATGCACTCGCATCATGCCTATTACAGCGGCTATCCGCTGGACGGCAGCAGCGGCGCCGAGCTGCTTGAAATGCTGTTGCGAACGTCGCGACTGTATCTGGATTTTGAAGCGTTGGAGCCGCTGACTGCGGGCCCAGGAAGAAGCGCGCAGTTTGCCTGGGCCGAACAAGCCAACGGCAGTTTTCGCCCGCACTGGAGCAGCCAGGAAGCACCGGTGGAAACCGTTCTCGCGTTGGAGCCGCTGCATTATCTGGATCGCCAACGGCAGCAAATCGGCCCGCTGTTCAACGAGTTTGATGAGAAACTCGCCTGTCATTTAGCGTTGGCTCCGGAGATTCCCGCCCGTCAGGCAATGCAGTTCAGCCATCGGATGAGTGCGGCAACGCAAGTGGCTCCGCCGCACCAGCTCACGGAGCGGATCGTCGATAATGTGTTGCCCAAGGCGCAGCTGACCCTCGACAGTGGCAAACGCTACACGCGCTGGCAGTACGAACCCGAGCACCGTGCCGCTTTACTGTTCACCTACGATGGTCATCCTGTGCAGGATCGCAACCCGGAGGTGATGGTTCTTTCGGGCGTTGAAACCCTGCGAATTCAGCGTCAGCCGACCGCCGAGAAAGCGCTGCGTCAGCAGTTGCAGAAGCACGGATTCAAAAAGGCGACGCGCAAAAGCAGTGTTGATCATCCGGGGGAGAAATTTGATCTGCCCGATGATTCGGCGTGGCTCGCATTTGCTCAAAACGGGATTCCCGTACTGCGCGAGGCAGGCTGGCAGGTTGACGTCAGCAAGAACTTTCATTTCAACGTCGAGCCAGTCGAACACTGGTTCGCTGAGGTTGAGGAAGAGTCGGGGCGCCAGTGGTTTGATCTGCAATTAGGGATTGTCGTTAACGGCGTGCGTCATAGCTTGTTGCCGATTTTTTTGCATCTGTTACGCACTCAGCCGCTACTTCTCGACCCTGCGAAACTCGCTCAGCGCGACGATGATGAACTGCTGTTGGTCGAGCTGGGTGCCGGACGCTTGAGCAATAACATCAGTGGCAAAGTCGCGCTGCCCTTCGGTCGGATCAAACCGTTGATGGCCACGCTTGGCGAGTTGTATCTGGGTAACCATCAGGGCAATAAGTTGCGCTTGAGTGCCCCCGATGCAGCACGCCTTGATTTGCTTGACGGTGTAGCCCTCGATTGGCAGGGTGGCGAGCGCCTGCGCAACTTTGCCAAACGCCTGCGTGAATCAACCTATACGCCAGTCGCTGCGCCGATCGGACTCAACGCACAGATGCGGCCCTACCAGCTCGAAGGCCTGAACTGGATGCAAACCCTGCGCGAGCTTCAGGTGGGCGGCATTCTTGGCGATGACATGGGGCTGGGTAAAACTCTGCAAACACTCGCCCATCTTCTTACGGAAAAGCAGTCAGGGAGGCTTGATCGCCCGGCACTGGCCGTGATGCCTACCAGCCTGATCCCCAACTGGCTGGACGAAGCGCAGCGTTTCACACCGCAGTTGAAAGTGCTGGCGCTACACGGTATGGGCCGGAAAAAAGACTTCGACAATTTTGCTGAATACGATTTGGTGTTGACCACTTACGCCTTGCTGCCGAGGGATCTTGAGGTTCTGCAGCCGCAGCTGTGGAGCGTGCTGATTCTCGATGAAGCGCAGAACATCAAGAATCCGATCAGCAAGGCTGCTCAAGCCGCGTGTGATTTGCAGGCCCGTCAGCGCTTGTGCTTGAGCGGTACGCCAATGGAAAACCACTTGGGCGAGTTGTGGTCGCAGTTTCACTTCTTGATGCCCGGTTGGCTGGGTGACAGCAAATCCTTCAATCGTGATTACCGCACCCCCATCGAAAAACACGGCAATGCCGAGCGCATGCAGCATCTGACGGCACGGATAAAACCGTTTCTGCTGCGCCGCAAAAAGGACCAGGTCGCGACCGAGTTACCGCCGAAAACCGAAATTGTGCATTGGGTCGATCTCAGCGACGGCCAGCGCGATGTGTATGAAACGGTTCGCGTGGCGATGGACAAAAAAGTGCGCGACGAGATTGCCCGCAGTGGCGTGGCGCGCAGCCAGATCATCATTCTTGATGCCTTGCTCAAACTGCGACAGGTCTGTTGCGACCTGCGCCTGATCAATATGCCGCTGACAGCGAAGGCGCTGCGTTCGGGGAGTGGCAAGCTGCTCAGTTTGATGGAGATGCTTGAAGAACTGCTGGGCGAGGGTCGCCGGATTCTGCTGTTCTCACAGTTCACGTCGATGCTGGCCTTGATCGAGCAAGAACTGCAGCAACGTCAAGTTACCTATTCGCTGCTGACCGGTGAAACCACGGACCGGCGCACACCGGTAAAGGACTTTCAGAGCGGCAAGGTGTCGCTGTTTCTGATCAGTCTGAAGGCTGGGGGAACCGGTTTGAATCTGACTGCGGCGGACACGGTGATCCACTTCGACCCTTGGTGGAACCCGGCAGTGCAGAATCAGGCAACCGATCGTGCGTATCGAATCGGGCAAAACAACCCGGTGTTCGTTTACAAGCTGATTGCTCGTGGCACGGTAGAGGAAAAAATCCAGGCACTGCAGCAGGAAAAAGCAGCGCTGGCCGGGGCGGTGCTTGAAGGCGGGACGACGGGTGGCTGGAAACTGGAGCAGGGTGACATTGAGGCGCTGTTTGCGCCGTTGCCTGTTGCCAAGGGTTGAGCCCTAAGTAATAGAGCAATATCTGATGGCCCCATCGCTGGCAAGCCAGCTCCCACAGGGTTTTGAGTCGTACACAAAACTGTGTTCCAACTCGATACCTGTGAGAGCTGGCTTGCCAGCGATAGCTATCTAACAGGCGACGCAGGTCTCAACGCTTGTCGGACTTATCCGGCAACGGCGCAAACAACGCCTCAATATCATCACTCTGCAACTTCCAGTCCCCGGCCTTGCGCCCATCCAGAACGCTTGCCGCCAAGTCGGATTTTTCTTTTTGCAGGTGCTGAATCTTCTCTTCCACCGTGCCCCTGGCAATCATCTTGTAGACGAACACCGGCTTCTCCTGACCGATCCGATAGGCGCGATCCGTCGCCTGATTTTCGGTGGCCGGGTTCCACCACGGGTCGTAGTGAATCACTGTGTCCGCCTCCGTCAGGTTCAAACCGACACCGCCAGCCTTCAGGCTGATCAGAAAGATCTGACGCTTGCCACTCTGGAATTCCTTCACCGGCGTACGCCGATCGCGGGTCTGGCCGGTCAGCAGCGCATAGGCGACATTGCGTTTTTTCAGTTCGTCTTCGATCAATGACAGCATCGAGGTGAACTGCGAAAACAGCAGAATCCGCCGGCCTTCCTCGAACAGCTCTTCGAGCATTTCCATCAAGCTGTCGAGTTTGCCGGAGGTGCTGCCACGAGCGGGCAGGGTGGCGTCATTGACCAGGCGCAGATCACAGCAGACCTGGCGCAGCTTGAGCAACGCCTCAAGAATGATGATCTGGCTGCGTGCCACGCCTTTGCGGGTGATCTCGTCGCGGACTTTCTTGTCCATCGCCAAGCGCATGGTTTCATACACATCGCGCTGCGCTTCGTTGAGATCGACCCAGTGGATGATCTCGGTTTTCGGCGGCAGTTCGGTGGCCACCTGTTCCTTGGTGCGGCGCAGCAGAAACGGTTTTATCCGGCCGTTCAGGTGCTGAAGTCTGACTTCGCTGCCACGCTTTTCAATCGGCACGCGGTAATCGGCGTTGAAGCTTTTCACATCGCCGAGCCAGCCCGGCAGCAGGAAGTGAAACAGTGACCACAACTCGCCCAAGTGGTTTTCCAGCGGCGTACCGCTGAGGCACAGACGCTGACGCGCATTCAGCTCGCGCGCCGCTTGTGCAGCTTTGCTGTTCGGGTTCTTGATGTACTGCGCTTCGTCCAGCACCAATACATGCAGCGGCTGCCTGGCCAGACGTTCGACGTCTTTGGGCAGCAGTGCGTAGGTGGTGAGGATCAGGTCGAAATCCGCCAGATTGTCGAAGTGTTTTTTACGGCTGGCACCGTACAGCGCCACGACTTTCAGTTGCGGGGTAAAGTGTGCCGCTTCATCGAGCCAGTTAGGGATCAGGCTGGTCGGCATCACCACCATGCACGGGCAATCGAGGCGTCCGGCGTTTTTCTCGCTGAGAATATGCGCCAGGGTCTGTAGGGTTTTACCCAGGCCCATGTCATCCGCGAGAATCCCGCCGACTTCCAGTTGCCGTAGCGACTGCATCCAGCTCAGACCTTCGAGTTGATAAGGACGCAGCGTCGCATTCAAGCCCTCTGGAGCTTCTGCGCTGAAATCACGAATATCCCGCAGGCGCTGAGCGAACGTGCGGATCTGCTCGCCGCCCTCCCACAGCAACGGCAGGCCTTCCAGCGAATTCAGGCGGGTGGCATCGGCCTTGCTCAGGCGCAGCGTGGTTTCACCTGGTTCCTGCAGATAAAACTCGCCAAGCGTCATCAACACCGGTTTCAAGCGCCCGAGCGGCAAAGCCACCTGCAATGGCCCGTGCTCGCTGTTGCGTTGCGGAATATTCACCAGAATCAGCTCGTCATCGCGGCGGCGCGCCAGGCGTTCCGGGTTGAGGATTTCCGCATGCGAGCGCATCAGGTTGAGCAGGATCGGCAACAGACTCAGGCGCTCACCGTTGACGATGATCCCCAGTTCCAGATCAAACCAATCGCGTTCCGGCACCTGTTCGACGGTGGCGTACCAGTCATCCACGGCGGTCAGGTCGAAGCCGAATTCCTCATCGATCTGCAGCTCCCAGCCTTGGCTGCGCAGTTTCGGCAAGTCGTTGAGGGTGAACGTCAGCCAGGCGCTGTCATTGACCATCTCGTACAGCTCGCCGGCGCTTTCCGGCAGGGCTTTGCTCTGGCGGGTGGCGATGCGAAAACCGAGGATGCGCAACTGTTCGCGGTAGGACTGCTCGACATCCGGATGGCGTTTGACCCGCAGCGTCTGGTTTTCCTGACGAATCAGGATGTCGCTGTTCTTCTGCCCGCTGACGTACTCGTCCAGATAACTGAACGACAGCGCCGCGCGATGCTGAATGTAGCGCTGCATTTTGCCGTTGCGCGGTTCGAAGGCACTGAACTCGACACTGGCCAGCCACAGGCGTGGCAGTGGCTGCACATTGTCGACCAGCACTTGCGGTGGCGCTTTCGGGCTGCGGTTTTCCAGCACGGCTTGCAGCTTTTCCAAGAGTTCGGCGTCTTTGGCGGCGGCCGGGTAATCGAGGGTTTCCTGCACTTTCAGCAGCACCGCTGCGCAATGCTTGCAGTTGCTGCGAACCGGACAGGTGCAACTCGCATCGACCAGCAGCAAGGTGTTTTTGGCGGATTCGCGCAGCTGGATGGTCTGGCGGTAAACGTTGCCGCCAGAGCCTTCGCAACTGGCGGTGATGGTCGCATCGCCGACCTGGGCGATGCGTACCCGGTTTTCCAGGGCGTAGCGGCGGCCACGCTCCAGGCTCTGTTCCTTGAATCGGCTGACCCAGGAGGGTGCCAACGGTTTACTCAGGGGCGGGGACATAAGGACTTCGATCAGTCCGGAATGGCTTCAGGCGCTTCCCGTGGCGCTGGCGCGGTCAGGGAAGTGATCTTGATCAGCAGGGCCAGATGGCCGTTGTCCAGGTAGTTGAGTTGGCCGTTCTTGGTGTGGCTGTCCTGTTTCAGGCGCTCACTGGCGGTGACCAGGCCATTGGCGTCGATCTGATTGACCCAGAAGTCGGCGTTCACATCGGTGAAGCGCCCCAGTTTCATTTCCAGCGTACCCTCGATCGGGAATTGACCGAATTGCTCCTGGCCGTCGCTGACCGCAACTTTTGCAGGTGCTTCGCCAAGGGTTTGCTGCCAGGCCTTGTGCATCAGCACGGTGTAGTCGCCGCTGGCGGTGAGCCTGGTGACAACGTCATTCAACGCAGGCGTGCGCTTGCTGTCGTCGCCCAAACGCTGGGCGCCAGCGGCCCAGTCTTCCGGTGCGGCACGGCTGACGATAGCCGGCACGGCGTTCTGCCGCACCAGAATCATTTCGACCTGATACAGGTCATCGGCGAAAACCGAAGGGGCTACCAAAGCAAGTAGCAAAGTCACTGAGCGGAACAGGCGCATTGGGCGTCCTTCAGACAGATTTCGGGAGGAGGCGCTCAAACAGCGCCTCTACAGTATTAAAGCGCTCTTCCGGACGTTCCATTGGAACCTGGAACTTGAACATCGTGGCGCCTTCGAATTTGTAGCGTTTTGGCTGGCTCTGGATCAGCTTGATCAGCGTCATCGGGTCGACCGGTGTCTGCGCCTCGAACTCGATGCGCCCGCCTTGCGGTCCGCCATCGACTTTCTTGATGCCGAGTTTCTCTGCTTGCAGTTTCAGCGCGGTAATGCGCACCAGGTTCTTGGTCGGCTCCGGCAACAAGCCGAAACGGTCGATCATCTCGACTTGCAGATCCTTCAGGCCTTCCTCGTCGGTGGCCGACGCGATGCGTTTGTACAGAATCAGGCGGGCGTGGACATCCGGCAGATAGTCTTCCGGAATCAGCGCCGGCACCCGCAGGTTGACTTCCGGGCCACCGCCCAGCGGTTGATCGAGGTTCGGTTGCTCGCCCTTGCGGATCGATTTCACCGCGCGCTCAAGCATCTCCATGTACAGGGTGAAACCCACGGCCTGAATCTGCCCGCTCTGGCCATCGCCGAGCAGTTCGCCGGCGCCACGGATTTCCAGGTCGTTGGTCGCCAGCACGAAACCGGCACCGAGATCCTGGGTATTGGCGATTGCTTCCAGACGCTTTTCCGCGTCCGAAGTGATTTGCTGGCGCGGCGGTGTCAGCAGGTAGGCGTAAGCCTGGTGGTGACTGCGGCCGACGCGACCACGCAACTGGTGCAGTTGCGCCAGGCCGAACTTGTCGGCGCGCTCGATGATGATGGTGTTGGCGCTCGGCACGTCGATGCCGGTCTCGATGATGGTCGAGGCAATCAACACGTTGAAGCGCTTGTGATAAAAGTCGCTCATCACCTGTTCGAGTTCGCGCTCGCGCATCTGTCCGTGACCGATGCCGATGCGGGCTTCCGGCACCAGTTCGGCGAGATCGGCAGCGCATTTCTCGATGGTTTTCACATCGTTGTGCAGGTAGTAAACCTGACCACCGCGCAGCAGTTCGCGGAGCAGGGCCTCTTTGACCGTGCTCTTGTTCTGCTCCATGACGAAGGTGCGCACCGACAGGCGTCGCGCCGGCGGCGTGGCGATGATCGACAGATCGCGCATGCCCGACACCGCCATGTTCAGCGTGCGCGGAATCGGCGTGGCGGTCAGGGTGAGAATGTCGACTTCACTGCGCAGGGCTTTGAGCTGTTCTTTCTGGCGGACACCGAAGCGGTGTTCTTCGTCGATGATCACCAGACCGAGGTTTTTGATCTTCACGTCGTCGGACAGCAGCTTGTGCGTGCCGATGACGATGTCGATTTTGCCTTCGGCCAGATCGGCGATCGCCGCGTTGACTTCCTTGGCCGACTTGAAGCGGCTCATCACTTCCACGGTCACCGGCCAGTCGGCGAAGCGGTCGCGGAAGCTGTTGTAGTGCTGCTGGGCGAGCAGGGTGGTCGGTACGAGAATCGCCACCTGACGACCGCCGTGCACGGCGATGAATGCCGCGCGCATGGCCACTTCGGTCTTGCCGAAACCGACGTCGCCGCAGACCAGGCGATCCATCGGCTTCGGCGCGAGCATGTCTTCGCGCACGGCTTCGATGGTCGATTGCTGATCCGGGGTTTCTTCGAACGGGAAACCGGCGCTGAACGTCGCGTAATCGGCTTTCGGGTCGGCGAATGCGTAGCCTTCGCGAGCAGCGCGACGGGCATAGATGTCGAGCAATTCAGCGGCGACATCGCGCACCTGTTCGGCGGCTTTGCGCTTGGCTTTCTGCCAGGTTTCCGAGCCGAGACGGTGCAGCGGGGCCAGCGCATCGTCGCTGCCGGTGTAACGGGCGATCAAATGCAGGTTGGCTACCGGTACGTAGAGCTTGGCGTTCTCGGCATATTCGAGGGTGAGAAATTCGGCGGCCTGATTGTCGATTTCCAGAATCGTCAGGCCCAGATAACGCCCGACACCGTGATCGATGTGCACCACCGGCGCGCCTTCGCGCAGCTCGGTGAGGTTCTTGATCACCGCGTCATTGCTGACGTCGCTGCGCTTCTCGCGACGACGACGTTGCATCACGCGCTGACCGAACAGCGGACTTTCCGCGACCAAGGCCAGCGCCGGATCATCCAGCATCAAGCCTTCGTCGAGCGGGGCAATGGTGATTGCCAGGCGGTCCTTGCTCGCGACAAAGTCCGGCCAGCTGTCGACGGTCTTCGGCCGCAGCTTCAGGCGCTCAAGCAATTCCAGCAATACTTCACGACGGCCCGCAGATTCGGCGGTAAACAGCACGCGACCGGGGAATTCGTCGAGGAACGCCGACAGCGCAGCCAACGGTTGTGTGGCTTTGGCTTCGATCGCCAGATTCGGCAGTGCCTGCGCCGGGAAGCGCTCGCGGCCGACGCCGCTTTCCAAGTCTTGCTGGCTGGCAACCACACGTGGCCAGCTCTTGAGGCGGGCGAAACAGTCTTCCACTGGCAGGAACAATTCCGCTGGCGGCAATAAAGGACGCGAAGGATCGACGCGACGCTCTTCATAACGATTGCGCACGTCGTTCCAGAAATTTTCCGCCGCTTGCTCGATGCCCGGCAGCGAGAACACCTGGGTGTCCTGCGGCAGGTAATCGAACAGGGTCGAGGTTTCGTCGAAGAACAGCGGCAGGTAGTACTCGATGCCGGCCGGAGTGATGCCGCTGCTCAGATCCTGAAAGATTGGACAGCGACGGAAGTCGACGTCGAAGCGCTCGCGAAAGCGTGCTTTGAAGCGGGTAACCGCGTCTTTCTGCAGCGGGAATTCGCGGGCCGGCAGCAGCTTGACCGATTCGACTTTGTCGATGGAGCGCTGGTTTTCCGGATCGAAGGTGCGCAGGGTTTCGATTTCATCGTCGAACAGGTCGATGCGGTAGGGCAGTTTGCTGCCCATCGGGAACAGGTCGATCAGCGCACCGCGCACGGTGAACTCGCCGTGCTCATAAACCGTATCAACGTAGCGATAACCGCTGGCTTCGAGCCGCGAACGCATCTGTTCAACATCGAGCTTCTGCCCGACATCCAGCACCAGGCTGCTGCCGAGCAGGAATTTGGTCGGCGCCAAGCGGTGCAACGCCGTGGTGATCGGCACCACCAGCACGCCATGCGCCAGTTCCGGCAGCCTATAGAGGCTGGCGATGCGCTGGGAAATGATGTCCTGGTGCGGCGAGAACAGGTCGTACGGCAGGGTTTCCCAGTCGGGAAAATGCAGCACGGGCAAATCCGGGGCGAAGAAACTCAGCTCCTGTTCCAGCCGTTCAGCGCTCTGGCTGTCGGCGGTCAGTAGCAGGGTGAAGCGCTTGGCAGCGCTGGCAGCCTCGGCAATCGCCAGGCTGAGGGCAGCACCGGGCAGATTGCCCCAATGCTGTTTACCTGCCTCGGCAGGGAGTAGCGGTAGACGCAGAACGGGCACGGAAGGTTGAGCTCCAGGCTTTGCGACAAAGTCGGTAATTGTAGCGGCGTCCGGTGCCGCCTGTCAGTTGCAGACTGCGTCTATCTTCGATGTTTGCGCGAAATGTAGTGGTAACCATAAAAACCAGCGGTTTTTTAGCGATTATGTAGTGCCGAAAGTGGGTGGTGTTACGGAGGGTTACAGACATCGTCTAACAGTCGTCGAAAAATTGACTGCGCTGAAAGCCCCGGTTTTACTGGGCTTGAGAGAGGCGTAATTTTTTTGAACGGGATTTTGTTACCGATTTCGCGACAAGCGCGCATTGCTGAATGAGGTTGTCGGCGGCATAATGTAGCCCCTTTTTTCTGCCCCTACATGTGGAAGGTTACCGTGACTCAGAAGCCCGACCAGTGTCTTGGTGAATGGATCGACCGTGAAGCACTCGCAGAAGCGATGATTCCGCTTATCGGTCAGCTCTACCGCAATAACAACGTGGTGAGCTCGATCTATGGCCGCAGCCTGATCAACCAGTCTGTCATCGCGATTCTCAAAGCTCACCGCTTTGCTCGCCACCGTTCTTCCGACGACAGCGAACTCTCCGTCCACGAAACATTCCCACTGCTCAAAGCCATGAGCGAGCTCAAGCTCGGCGCGGCTTCGGTAGATCTGGGCAAGTTGGCGTTCAAATTCCGTAACGAAGGCAATGGCCGCAGCGCCGAGCAGTTCGTTCGTGAAGAAATGGCTGACGTGGTTGGCCAGCAAAACGCTTCCGCACGTAAAGGCACCGACGTTGTGCTGTACGGCTTCGGTCGTATCGGCCGTCTGCTGGCGCGCATCCTGATCGAAAAAACCGGTGGTGGCGACGGTCTGCGTCTGCGTGCCATCGTGGTGCGCAAAGGCGCCGAAAACGACCTGACCAAGCGCGCCAGCCTGCTGCGTCGCGATTCGGTACACGGTTCGTTCAACGGCACCATCACCATCGATGAAGAAAACAACACCATCACCGCCAACGGTAACCTGATCCAGGTGATCTACGCGAAGAACCCGACCGAGGTGGATTACACCCAGTACGGCATCAAAGACGCGCTGCTGGTGGACAACACCGGTGTATGGCGTGACGCCGATGGCCTGGGTCAGCACCTGGCCTGCCCGGGTATCGACCGCGTTGTTCTGACTGCGCCTGGCAAAGGCAAGCTGAAGAACATCGTTCACGGTATCAACCACAACGAAATCACCGCTGACGACAAGATCGTGTCCGCCGCTTCCTGCACCACCAACGCCATCGTGCCGGTGCTCAAAGCGGTGAATGACAAGTTCGGCATCATCAACGGTCACGTCGAAACCGTTCACTCGTACACCAACGACCAGAACCTGATCGACAACTTCCACAAAGGCGATCGCCGTGGCCGTAGCGCCGCGCTGAACATGGTCATCACCGAGACCGGTGCTGCCACCGCTGCTGCCAAGGCCCTGCCTGAGCTGGCCGGCAAGCTGACCGGTAACGCGATCCGCGTTCCGACGCCAAACGTGTCGATGGCCATTCTCAACCTCAACCTTGAGAAAGCCGCCACCCGTGAAGAGATGAACGAGTACCTGCGCTACATGGCGCTGCACTCCGATCTGCACAAGCAAATCGACTTCGTCAACTCGCAGGAAGTGGTTTCGACTGACTTCGTGGGCTCGCGCCACGCCGGTGTGGTCGACGCTGAAGCGACCATCGTTCAGGACAACCGCGTTGTTCTGTACGTCTGGTACGACAACGAGTTCGGCTACAGCTGCCAGGTGGTTCGCGTGATGGAAGACATGGCCGGTGTAAACCCACCAGCGTTCCCGCGCTAAGCACTCGTTGCAAACAAAAACGCCCCGACTTTTGGTCGGGGCGTTTTTGTTTGTGTGGCTGGTCAATATCTATTGCCTGTGCCGGCCTCATCGCTGGCAAGCCAGCTCCCACAGGTTCTTGGGAGGTTGCACAATTGTGTTCACACCCGAAGTCCCTGTGGGTGCTGGCTTGCCAGCGATAGCGTCTTATCTGGCGCCGCCGACGATCGAGGCCTGCGCAGTACGCAGCTCATGCCGGTTACCGCGGAACAACACCAGCGTCGCAATCAAACCCAACACCGCCGCACCACTGAGCCAGATCCCCGGCGCAGCCTTGTTATCCAGCACATGAATCAGGTAAGTGCACGCCGCCGGGGTAAACCCGCCGAATGTCGCTGTCGCCAGGCTGTAGGCCAGCGAGAAACCGGTCGTACGCACTTCCACTGGCATGATCTCGGTCAGCGCCACCACCATCGCGCCGTTATACGAGCCGTACAGGAATGACAGCCACAGCTCGACGATCAGCAAATGGCTGAAGCTCGGGTTCGCCACCAGCCATGACAGCGCCGGGTAAGCCGTCAGGATTGCCAGAATCGTCGCGGCCAGCAGTAGGGGTTTGCGGCCGATCCTGTCAGACACCGAGCCCATCACCGGCAACCAGAAGAAGTTCGAAAGGCCGATGCACACCGTCACCAGCAACGCGTCGAGATCTGACAAGTGCAACTCAGCCTTGCCGAACGTCGGGGTGTACGCGGTGATCAGGTAGAACGACACCGTGGTCATCACCACCAGCGCCATGCCGGCGATGACGATGCCGAAGTTCTGACCGATCGAGCGGACGATTTCCTGCAGGGTAGGGCGGTGCTTTCTGGCCTGAAACTCCGGCGTTTCCTCCAGCGAACGACGAATGACGAAGATCACCGGCACAATCATGCAGCCGATCAGGAACGGCACGCGCCAGCCCCAATCACCCATTTGTTCCGGGCTCAGCCAATGATTGAGACCGACGCCGAGCAATCCGGCGAAGACCACCGCTGCCTGCTGGCTGGCGGACTGCCAACTGACGAAAAAGCCTTTGCGTCCGGGTGTGGAAATTTCCGCCAGATACACCGACACCCCGCCCAGTTCGACGCCGGCCGAGAAGCCTTGCAGCAGGCGTCCGAACAGCACCAGCAGGGGAGCCGCCACGCCGAGCGTCGCGTAGCCTGGCACGCAGGCAATCAGCACCGTGCCGGCAGCCATCATTGCCAAGGTGATGATCAAGCCTTTGCGGCGTCCATGCCGGTCAATGTAGGCACCGAGAAAGATCGCGCCCAACGGACGCATCAGGAAACCTGCGCCGAAAGTGGCCAGGGAAAGCATCAGGGAGGCGAAGGCGCTGTCGGCCGGGAAGAAGGTCTTGGCGATGGCTGTGGCGTAGAAGCCATAAACCATAAAGTCGAACATTTCGAGGAAATTGCCGCTGACAACGCGAAAAATCGCTTTGCCGTTACCGGTCGTGGAAGACATTTCTGGATACTCACTTTAAATCTTGTAAGAAAGCGTTTCGCTCGTATCCCATAATGGCCGGCGCGGTTTTGCGGAGAGATGAAGAATTGTTAACTGGACGAGGGTTGGTGGTTATGGTGCTCGGGGGCATTTTGTCCGGCTGTGGCAATGGCGATTCCATGGAGAACTTCGCCGGTCCGACCATGGGCAGCACCTATTCGATCAAATACGTGCGTCACGCCGGCCTGGCAGATTCCATGCAAGTTCGCCGGGAAGTGGAAGACATCCTCGGCGAACTCGATCGACAACTGTCCACTTACCGCCAGGATTCGGACATTGAGCGCTTCAACGCCTTGCCGGCCAACAGCTGTCAGACAATGCCCGCGCCGGTGCTTGAACTGGTCCGCACAGGCGAACAACTCTCAGTGCAAAGCGAAGGTTCCTACGACCTGACTGTCGAGCCGTTGATGAATCTCTGGGGCTTCGGCCCGCAAGGCCGCGAAGAGAAAGTCCCTGACGCCATGGCGCTCGCCGACGTCATGCAGCGGGTTGGCCACCAGCATCTGCACATCAATGGCGATCAGTTGTGCAAAGACGCCGCCGTCGAAGTCGACTTCAACAGCATCGCCGCCGGTTATGCCGTCGATACTATAGCGGCCAGGCTCGACGCCATGGGCATCCATGATTACCTCGCTGAAGCCACGGGTGAATTAAAGGCCAAAGGCAAAAAACTCGACGGCTCGCCCTGGCGTATTGCTCTGGAAGAGCCGCGGGATGATCAGCAGGTCGCCGAGCGCATCATCAATGTCGACGGCTACGGCGTCTCGACTTCCGGCGACTACCGTAACTATTTCCTGCAGAACGGTCGGCGTTATTCCCACACCTTCGATGCGCGTACCGGTGCACCCGTCCTACACGACCTGGCGTCAGTCACGGTGATTCATCCTTCAGCGTTGATGGCCGATGGACTATCGACGCTGTTGCTGATTCTCGGCGCGGAAAGGGCGTGGGACTATGCCGAAAAACATGACATTGGTGCATTCTTTGTGATTCGTGCCGATACAGGTTTTGTCGTCCGTACCAACCCGGCTTTTGAACGCCTCAGTGGCGCAAAAACTGACTGAGAACAATACGAAAGCTGGCGTTGTAGTGCAGGCAAAAGTAGCCTACGACGCGACCAAGGGTTAATGTGCGCGGCGTTGACGCTTCTATAGACTGTGTCCGGGTTCTTGATTGACCCCCAATTGTTCCTTCGCGCCGCCGTTCGGCGTGATTTAGCCGCCGGTGCTGCTGGCACCGCGGCCTGTTCTGAGGAGTACGCATGGCTGTCTACAACTACGACGTGGTGGTGCTGGGTTCCGGCCCGGCGGGAGAAGGCGCGGCAATGAACGCCGCCAAAGCAGGGCGCAAGGTCGCGATGGTCGACAGCCGTCGCCAGGTCGGCGGCAACTGCACCCACCTCGGCACCATCCCGTCCAAGGCACTGCGTCACTCGGTGCGGCAGATCATGCAGTTCAACACCAACCCGATGTTCCGGGCGATCGGCGAGCCGCGCTGGTTCTCCTTCCCGGACGTGTTGAAAAGCGCAGAGAAAGTCATTTCCAAACAAGTCGCTTCGCGTACCGGCTACTACGCTCGTAACCGCGTCGACGTGTTCTTCGGTACCGGCAGCTTCGCCGACGAGCAAACCATCGAAGTGGTGTGCGGCAACGGCGTAGTCGAAAAACTCGTGGCCAAGCACATCATCATCGCCACCGGTTCGCGCCCGTATCGCCCGGCGGACATCGATTTCCATCACCCGCGTATCTACGATAGCGACACCATCCTCAGCCTCGGCCACACCCCGCGCAAACTGATCGTTTACGGCGCGGGCGTGATCGGTTGCGAATACGCGTCGATCTTCAGTGGCCTGGGTGTGCTGGTTGAGCTGGTCGACAACCGTGGCCAGTTGCTGAGCTTCCTCGACTCGGAAATCTCCCAGGCGTTGAGCTACCACTTCAGCAACAACAACATCACCGTGCGTCACAACGAAGAGTACGACCGCGTTGAAGGCGTCGACAACGGCGTGATCCTGCACCTCAAGTCCGGCAAGAAGATCAAGGCCGACGCCTTGCTCTGGTGCAACGGCCGTACCGGTAACACCGACACGCTGGGTCTGGAAAACATCGGGGTCAAGGTCAACAGTCGTGGCCAGATCGAAGTCGACCAGAACTACCGCACCTGCGTCGAGAATATCTACGGTGCCGGTGACGTGATCGGCTGGCCGAGCCTGGCCAGTGCCGCCCATGACCAGGGCCGTTCGGCCGCTGGCAGCATCGTTGATAACGGTAGCTGGCGCTTTGTGAATGACGTGCCGACCGGCATCTACACCATTCCGGAGATCAGCTCGATCGGCAAGAACGAGCAGGAGCTGACCCAGGCCAAAGTGCCGTACGAAGTCGGCAAGGCGTTCTTCAAGAGCATGGCGCGTGCGCAGATCGCCGGTGAGCCGCAAGGCATGCTGAAGATCCTGTTCCACCGCGAAACCCTGGAAGTGCTGGGCGTTCACTGCTTCGGTTATCAGGCGTCGGAGATCGTTCACATCGGTCAGGCGATCATGAACCAGCCGGGTGAGTTGAATACCCTGAAGTATTTCGTCAACACCACGTTCAACTACCCGACCATGGCTGAAGCCTATCGGGTAGCGGCGTACGACGGCCTCAACCGGCTTTTTTGACGGGCTCCGGCCGGTGGCCTGAGCCGGCCGGGGAGACCGATTTCAGCAATTCTCGAGAGTGGCAGTGGCCAAACCGGGAAAGTCTGTAATCAGGCTGTCAACGCCGAAGTCGGCGAGTCTGCGCATCAGCGCAGGCTCGTTGACGGTCCACACCGACACATGCAGCCCCTGACGCTGCGCCTTCTGCAGGCGTTCCGGCGTACACAGCGTCCAGTTCAGCGCCAGAATTTCACAGCCATAGCTGGCCGCGACCTTCAACGGGTCGAGCCAGGCGTATTCGGCGACCAGTCCGCGCGATACGTCCGGCACCAGATCCAGCGCCGCTTTCAGCACTTCCCGCGAACTCGAGGTGATCGTCACCTTGTCGAGCAGGCCGTGACGCTGCGCCATTTCACGAATCGCCAGCACCGTGGTTGCCGCGCGAGTGCGTGAAGCGCTTTTGACTTCCAGTTGCCAGTGCTCGAAATCGCATTTTTCGAACAACTCTTCCAGCGTCGGAATCGGGCAAGGCTTGATCCAGCCCGGACCGCCCTTGCGCGCGTCGTAAGTCACCAGTTCGGCCGCGGTGTGCTCGACGACCTTGCCACGCCGTTCCGTGGTGCGTTTGAGGGTCGGGTCGTGGATGACCATCAACTCGCCGTCCTTGGACAGGTGCAGATCCAGTTCGCAGCGGCGCACGCCGTGCTTGAGACATTCCTGAAAACTGCTCAGGGTGTTTTCCGGTGCTTCGCCCTTGGCGCCGCGGTGGCCGTAGATGAGGGTCACGGTTCTTCCTTAAATTAAATGCCTGATTCGTTCTGTTCGCGGGCCAGACGTCGTTCCTGGGCCTGCTTCTGCAAGATATAGCGGGCGAGCAACTGGCGCTGGGCATCGGTCAGGTGTTCGAACTCGGTACCAATGTCATACCCTTCGCCCTTGCGGTCGCAATGGGTGACGCGGGCGCGCAGCAGCAGGCCCAGCGCTTGCGGCATCAGCACCAGTTTCACCGACAGGTGTGCACCGGTGGCAATCGGCGTCGGGTACTGAAAGTCGATCCCGCCTTCGGAGATGATCACCGGTTGCGGCTCGCCGATATGGCCGAGCACGGTCAGGGCGACCACCTGGCTGAGCAGGTCGATGCGTTTGTTCTGGGATTTCAGGAACGCGGCGATGGCCCGGTCGCGCTCGCTGATCTGGCGCAACAGGTGTTGCGACTCGAATTCGCTCAGGTGCAGTTCGCTGAGCAGGTTGAAGAGCGGGGAAGCATCCTGCAACACTTCCTGGCCTGCGGCTTCGGGAGCAGACAGGGGCCGAATTTCCAGTGCGATCGTGTCCTCGATACGGTAGTATTCGCGGCGATCTTCTTCATCTAATGTCGACATGGCGAACCCATGGTAGCGGCGGTGGTCTGAGTGTAAAGCTGGTTATCGACCCCCGCCACAAGGACGTTCCTTTTCCCTCCGAACAAGCCCCGACATGTTCAGACCTCTCTTCGTATTTATCGGCACGCGTTATACCCGTGCAAAGCGTCGCAATCATTTTGTGTCATTCATTTCCCTGACTTCGATGATCGGGCTCGCCCTTGGCGTGGTCGTGATGATCGTCGTGCTGTCGGTGATGAACGGCTTCGATCATGAGATGCGCACCCGCGTGCTTGGCATGGTGCCCCACGCGACCATTGAATCCACTGAGCCGATCAACGATTGGCAAAGCCTGGCCACTCAGGTCAAGCAGAACCCGCAGGTGACGGCGGTTGCGCCGTTCACGCAGATGCAGGGCCTGCTGACCAATAACGGTCAGGTGTCCAAGGTGTTGCTCAACGCCATCGACCCTGCGCTCGAACGCAATGTGTCGATCATCGACAACTTCATGAAGCAGGGCAAACTCGACGATCTGACGCCGGGCAGCTTCGGCATCGTCATCGGCGACAAGGCTGCGACCAAGCTCGGTGTGGGCATCGGTGACAAGGTCACCTTCGTCGCGCCGGAAGTCAGCGTGACCCCGGCCGGGATGTTTCCGCGTATGAAGCGCTTCACCGTTGTCGGCATTTTCCATGTCGGCGCTGGCGAACTCGATGGCTATCTTGGCGTGACCAACCTGCAGGATCTGGCGAAGATGCACCGCTGGAAGCCTGATCAGGTGCAGGGCATCCGCCTGAAGTTCGACGACCTGTTCCAGGCGCCGCGAGTGGCCTGGAACATCGCCCAGCAGCTTGGCGAAGACCACTACTACGCCCGCGACTGGACCCGCACCCATGGCAATCTGTATCAGGCGATCCGCATGGAAAAAGCCATGATCGGCCTGCTGTTGTTGCTGATCGTCGCCGTGGCTGCGTTCAACATCATTTCCACGCTGGTGATGGTGGTCAACGACAAGAAGGGCGACATCGCCATTCTGCGCACATTGGGCGCGACGCCGGGCACGATCATGCGCACGTTCATGGTGCAGGGCACGGTGATCGGTGTGGTCGGCACGGCGATTGGCGCAGTGGTCGGCATTTTCGCTGCGCTTAACGTCAGCGCGGCGATCTCGGCACTGGAAGGCCTGATCGGCCACAAATTCCTTAATGCTGACGTGTATTTCATTGATTATCTTCCGTCGCAGGTGCAGAGCCAGGATGTGGTCATGGTCTGCGCCGCTGCGTTGGTCCTGAGTTTCCTCGCCACCCTGTATCCAGCCTGGCGTGCCGCGCGCACCCAGCCGGCGGAGGCGCTACGTTATGAGTGAGTCGGGCATGAGTGAACAAGCAATCTTGAGCTGCCGCAACCTGGGCAAATCCTACGAGGAAGGCCCGGAATCGGTAGAAGTACTGGCCGGCCTGCAACTGGAGTTGCACCCGGGCGAGCGTGTCGCGATCGTCGGCACCTCGGGTTCGGGCAAAAGTACTTTGCTCAACCTGCTCGGCGGCCTCGATACGCCAACCAAGGGCAGCGTCTGGCTCGACGGCGAAGAGTTGTCGGCGCTTAGCGAGAAGAAGCGTGGCCTGCTGCGTAACCGTGCGCTCGGTTTCGTTTACCAGTTCCACCACTTGCTGCCGGAATTCACTGCGCTGGAAAACGTCTGCATGCCGCTGCTGATCGGCAAGACGCCGATCCCGGAAGCCCGTCAGCGCGCCACGGCATTGCTGGAACGCGTCGGCCTCGGCCATCGTCTGGAGCACAAACCGGCGGAACTGTCCGGTGGCGAACGTCAGCGTGTGGCCATCGCCCGCGCCCTGGTGAACAAGCCGGGCCTGGTGATGCTCGACGAGCCAACCGGCAACCTCGACTCCCACACCGCCCAAGGCATTCAGGATTTGATGCTGGAACTCAGCACCTCCATGCGCACGGCGTTCCTGGTGGTGACTCACGACATGAACCTGGCCCGTCAGATGGACCGCGTTTTGCACCTGCAGGAAGGTTGCCTGACGCCCATCTGATAGGCTGAAACCTGGCGCCTGCAAAGGCGTCGGGTCTTTTATTTTTATACGGTGCCCCAGCGAATGTTCAGACCGTTATCGATCTTTATCGGCACGCGCTATACCCGCGCCAAGCGCCGCAATCGCTTTGTTTCGTTCATTTCGATGACCTCGATGATCGGCCTCGCCCTCGGCGTGCTGGCGATGATCGTGGTGTTGTCGGTCATGAACGGCTTCCAGCGCGAAATGAGCTCGCGCATCCTCGGCATGGTGCCGCACGCGACCATCGTTGGCGTCAAGCCAATCGATGACTGGCAGCCGGTTGCCGCCGCCGCGATGAAAAATCCTGAAGTGACCGCCGCCGTGCCGTTCACCGAGATGGAAGGCATGCTCTCCTACAAGGGTTTGATGCAGCCGATCCAGATCAGCGGCGTCGATCCGGCGCAGGAAGGCAAGGTCTCCATCGTTGCCCAACACATTGTGCAGGGCCGTCTCGATGCCTTGAAGCCGGGCGAGTTCGGCGTTGTGATCGGTGAAATCACCGCGCGGCGCTTCCGCCTTAACGTCGGCGACAAGATCACCCTGATCGTCCCGGAAGTCAGTACTGCGCCGGGTGGCATCACTCCGCGTATGCAGCGTCTGAATGTGGTCGGCGTGTTCAAGGTCGGTGCCGAGCTGGACGGTTCGATGGGCCTGATCCACGTGGCTGACGCGGCGACCATGCAGCATTGGCAACCGAATCAGGTGCAGAGCGTGCGTCTGGCGGTCAAAGATCTGTACGCCGCGCCGAAAGTCTCCTCGGACATCGCCGCCGGTTTGGGTGCGGAGTTCAAGGCTGACGACTGGACCCACACCCAGGGCAGCCTGTTCAGCGCGATGAAAATGGAAAAAACCATGATCGGCCTGCTGTTGCTGATGATCGTCGCGGTGGCGGCGTTCAACATCATTGCGACCCTGATTATGGTGGTGAACGACAAGGGCGCGGACATCGCGATCCTGCGCACCATCGGCGCCACGCCACGGCAGATCATGGCGATCTTCATGGTCCAGGGCACGGTGATCGGGATTGTCGGCACGATCATTGGCGGCGTTTTGGGCGTGATCGCCGCGCTGAATGTCAGTCAGATCGTGGGCTGGATCGAGCGAGTCAGCGGGCAGCACATCTTCAGTTCTGATGTGTATTTCGTCAGCAATCTGCCCTCGGAATTGCAGGGCGGGGATGTGCTGTTGATCTGCTCGGCGGGCTTTATCCTGAGCTTCCTGGCGACGGTGTATCCGGCCTGGCGGGCGGCGAAGATCGAGCCGGCTCACGCCCTGAGATATTCGTAAGCGACTCCATGCTCGTTCCCACGCTCTGCGTGGGAACGCCTCAACGGACGCTCCGCGTTCGGCTCTGGAAGGGACGCGGAGCGTCCCGGGCTGCATTCCCACGCAGAGCGTGGGAACGATCAGGTTCGAGGCAACTCAATCACAAACCGCGTCCAGCCCGCCTCTGATTCGCAATGAATCTGCCCGCCGTGGGCGCGGACGATCGACTGAGTGATCGCCAACCCCAGCCCCGCATGCTCACTGCTGCCTTCCTGCCGCGCCGGATCCGCCCGATAAAACCGATCAAACAGGCGTGGCAATAACTCCGCGGAAATGCCTTCACCGCTGTTCTCGACTGAAATACGCACAGCGCTCGCTTGATCAACGATCCGCAAGCTCACATAGCCCTCAGCCGGGGTAAACCGCAGCGCGTTATCCAGCAAATTCGACAGGGCCCGGCGCAACATGCTGCGATCACCCTCGATCCGCGCATTGCCCTCGCGGCTCAGCTTGACCCCGGCGTCCTCCGCCAGCGGCGCAAAAAACTCCAGTAACACATCAGTTTCATCCGCCAGCTCCAGCGGTTCACGCTTGGGCATCAGCAAGCCGTGGTCCGCTTTGGCCAGGTACAACATGTCGTTGACCAATTGCGCCATCCATTGCAGCTCTTCGAGGTTGCTGTGCAGCGCTTCGCGGTAATCCTCGATCGGCCGAGGGCGGGTGAGGGTGACTTGAGTGTGGGTCAGCAGGTTCGACAGCGGCGTGCGCAGTTCATGGGCGATGTCGGCGGAAAACGCCGAGAGCCGCTGAAACGAGTCGTCGAGGCGTGCGAGCATGGCGTTGAAGCTGTGGGCCATTTCTGCAAGCTCGGGCGGCATTTGCGCTTCCGGCAGTCGGGCATTCAGCGATTGTGCGGAAATCCCACGGGCGACCGCGCTCATGCGCCGCAACGGACGCAAGCCGCTGCGTGCGGCCCAGGCACCGAGCAAAGCGGTGGCCAGCGCTGACAGCCCGACTGTTAGCCAGATCAGATGCTGCATACGTTGCAGGAAGTGTTGGTGATGAGTGATGTCCAGCAGCAAGGTCAATTGCGGTGAATCAGCTTTTTCCGGGTAGAGCGGGGCGTTGAGCACGCGATAATCGGTGCCGGCGTGACTCACGGTCGACAGACCGGATTGTGGCGGCAAATCCGTGGGGATCTGTGTCGAACTGTCGTACCAGCGTTGGCCGTCGCTGCCGGTGATGCGCAGCGACAGATCAGCCTGACGGCTCAGTTCATCCGCCAGCCGTGCCTCGCGTTGAGCGGGTTGAACATCCTGCAGGGCGCGGCGCAGGCCGATCAGCTTGGCGTCCAGTTGTTGCTGGTCGAGTTCGATGAAGTGCGCCTCGCTGGCGCGGTTGAACAACACCCCGGCGAACAGCGACACCACGGCGGTGCAAGCGGCAAACAACAAGGCCAGGCGTGAACTCAGGGACAACCGGCGCATCAGGCGCTACGCTCTTCGAGCACGTAACCCATGCCGCGCACGGTGTGGATCAGTTTGTTGGGGAACTCGTCGTCGATTTTCAGGCGCAAACGGCGGATCGCCACTTCGATGACATTGGTGTCGCTGTCGAAATTCATGTCCCAGACCTGTGAGGCGATCAGCGATTTTGGCAGCACTTCACCCTGACGGCGCAGGAGCATTTCCAGCAGCGCAAATTCCTTGGCGGTCAGGTCGATGCGCTGGCCAGAGCGCTCTACCCGGCGGCGAATCAGATCGAGGCGCAGATCGGCCAGTTGCAGGCTGGTTTCCTGCGGTGTAGCGCTGCCGCGACGCAACAGGCTGCGTACCCGCGCCAGCAGTTCGGAGAAAGCAAACGGTTTGACCAGATAGTCGTCGGCGCCCAGTTCCAGGCCGTGAACCCTGTCCTCCACGGCGTCTTTGGCCGTCAGAAAAAGTACCGGCGTATCCAGCCCGGCGTTACGCACCGCTTGCAGAATCTGCCAGCCACTGCGCCCCGGCAGCATGACGTCAAGGATCAGCAGCGCGTAATCACCGCTCAGTGCCAGATGCTGACCGCTGTTGCCGTCGGCCACCAGTTCCGTGTTGAACCCGGCCTCGGTCAGGCCCTGGCGCAGGTATTGGCCGGTTTTTACTTGGTCTTCGACGATCAACAGTTTCATGGGCGACTCGGGTTGTAGTAACTAAGGCTTTATACCGTGAGAGCCTGCGACAAGCGCCAACCTGACAAAGTTGTAATCTGTCTGTCAGGTAGTTGCCAGCGCAGGCCGGCTAGAGTTTCCCACAGGCTGAACCTTATCCAGTTGGAGAACGACCATGTTTTTACGCCAATCCCTGACGTTGGCTGTCTGCCTGTTGGCGCTGAGCTCGCCAGTGTGGGCCGCACCAGCCCATACCTTCGACTTTGGTCAGCCAGCACCGGCTGCCAAAGCCACGCGCAGCATTGAGGTGGTGATGGGCGATATGTCCTTCGATCCCAAGACCATTCAGATCAAGGCCGGTGAGACCGTTCGTTTTGTCCTGGTGAATAAAGGCCAGTTGTTGCACGAATTCAACCTGGGGGATGCGGCGATGCATGCCAGACACCAGCAGGAAATGTTGCAGATGCAGCAAAGCGGCGTGCTTACGCCTACCGGCATGAAGGAAATGTCCCACGATATGGCCGGCATGGATCACGCGGCGATGGGCCACGGCATGAAGCACGACGACCCGAACAGTGTGCTGGTCGAGCCGGGCAAGACTGCCGAGCTGACCTGGACCTTCAGCAAAGCGACGAGCCTGGAATTTGCCTGCAATATTCCCGGGCATTATCAGGCGGGCATGGTCGGCAAACTGACGGTCAGTCAGTAAGCACTCAAAGGCGCGGGCAAAGGCTGGTAGAATCCGCTGATTATTCAGTCAGGTTTCCGCCATGCATCCCGCAGCCGAACATTCGCCGCTGGGCAAATCCAGCGAATACATCGCCACGTACACGCCGTCCCTGCTGTTCCCGATTCCGCGCACCGCGAAATGGGCCGAGCTGGGTCTGACCGCCGAAACCCTGCCGTATAAAGGTGTGGATTTCTGGAACTGCTTCGAGCTGTCGTGGCTGTTGCCGTCGGGCAAGCCGGTGGTGGCGATCGGCGAATTCAGCATCCCGGCGGACTCGCCGAACATCATCGAATCGAAGTCGTTCAAGCTGTATCTGAACTCGCTGAACCAGACGCCGTTTACCGACATCGCGACTCTTGAAGCGACGCTGGTCAAGGATCTGTCGGCCGCTGCCGGCAAACCGGTGGGTGTGCGGGTTCGCAGCTTGAAGGACGTTGAAGCGGAAGGCATCGTCGCTTTGCCGGGTGTGTGCATCGATGATCTGGACATCAGCGTCAGCAACTACGAGCATCCGCGCCCGGAATTGCTGCGTTGCGATGAGTCGCGGGTCGTTGAAGAGAGCGTGCACAGCCATCTGCTCAAATCCAACTGCCCGGTGACCAGTCAGCCGGACTGGGGCAGTGTGGTGGTGGAGTACCGTGGTTCGGCGCTGGATCATGCCAGTCTGCTGGAATACATCGTCAGCTTCCGTCAGCACTCGGACTTCCATGAGCAGTGTGTGGAGCGGATTTTCCTCGACCTGCAGCGTTTGCTGAAACCAGAAAAACTGACGGTATTTGCACGTTATGTGCGTCGCGGTGGACTGGACATCAACCCGTACCGCAGCACCGAAAGCGTACAACTGCCGAACCATCGGTTGGTACGTCAGTAAGATCAAAAGATCGCAGCCTGCGGCAGCTCCTACAGTTGATCAATGTAGGAGCTGCCGCAGGCTGCGATCTTTTGATTCTGGGGAATCAGATCCCCATGCTGCCCAGCGCATTGACGATGTTGCGCAGGGTGCCGGCAATGGCCGGGTGTTCGACTTCGAAACGTTCAACGGCCAGGTTCACGCCATCGGCGATGCTGGCGTTTTGAGTGGCAGTCTCCAGTTCGATTTCGGATTCAATCTGCGCCATCAGCGTGCGCAAATCCTCACGCTCGACTTCCGACAGTGGCGGATTCTGCTCCAGCTGCTCGCGCAGGGTATCGAGCTGTTTTTGCAGTTCTTGGGCGGGCATGGTGTTTTCCTTTTATCAATAGGCACTGGCATTGACCGCAGCCGCGCGCCAAAGGTCTATGGCTGACCTTTAGATTAATCCACTCCCGGCAAACCTGCATGATCCCGATCAGGGCTTTTCGCCTTTGAGGCGGCGCAGGCTGATGTCCGCCAGGCAAGTGTCGAGTTCGCCCAGATGATCGATCACCGAGTGCACGCCCAGCCCGAATAACTGCACGGTGGCCTTGCCACGCAAGTGTTCGCGCTCCTTCTGGCTCAAGGCTTGCCATTCGTGGGGTGTCAGGCCGCACAGCGAGCCGCAGGAGGCGAGGCCGATGGTCCACAGTCCGGCATTCAGACCCGCTTCCAGCAGGCGCGGTTCGCCACTGACCAGCACGCAGCCGTCCAGAGTTCCAACGTTCAAGTCCATTAACGCTTGCCAACAGGCATTCGGGGCTGGCCACGGACTGATTGTTGCCGAATGTTGCACAGGTTTGATCCACGCCGGCAGCGAGGCCGACAACGCCTGCGCGAGCGGCGGGGGCAATTCATCCAGCCAGGCGCAGGGAATCTGCTGACGCTGCAAACTGTGCAGGCTGTCGAGGGCGCCTGGTGTCGCCTCGGCATGTTCGGGCAGGGCGTTCGTTTGTAGCCGGGCACGGGCACCGAAATCCACCAGACAACCGCTGAGTCCAAACAGTACGGCGGTCAGGCCGGGCGCGGCGACGGGCAAGGTTTCGGCGTGTGTCATGGCAACGTCCCTGAAATAACGATCAGGCTAGGGCGTATCAGTGACAGTTGGATGACAACCGTGTGAAGGGCAGCGCGGGAAACGTCCTACGGACTGCTTCATTGCGCAGACTGTCCAAACGGGCTTTTGCGCTTATACTAGCGACCTGAATACCCGGACCCAGAGGTCCGCGACAGTACCATTCCAAGGAGTTTTTCTATGCGCTGGAGCAATCCGCTCGCTCAGCTTTGTGTTTGTGCCGGCCTGTTGCTGGCCCCGTTTGCCTCTCAGGCGGCAACGGAAGAAGACCCTTGGGAAAGCGTCAACCGTCCGATCTTCCAGTTCAACGACTTCGTCGACACCTACGCGCTCAAGCCATTGGCGCAGGGCTATGAGTTCGTTACACCGCAGTTTCTCGAAGACGGCATTCACAACATGTTCCGCAACGTCGGTGACGTCACCAACCTTGCCAACAACATCCTGCAGGCCAAACCGGCTGCGGCGGGTGTCGACACGGCACGTCTGATCTTCAACACCACCTTCGGTCTGCTCGGCTTCTTCGACGTCGGCACCAAAATGGGCCTCAACCGCAGCGACGAAGACTTCGGTCAGACCCTCGGTTACTGGGGCGTGGGCAGCGGTCCGTACGTGATGCTGCCATTGCTCGGCCCAAGCACCCTGCGTGATGCGCCTTCCAGGTATGTTGACAGCTACACCGGTATGTATCGCTACATGGACCATGTGCCTACGCGTAACTCGATCTTCGGTCTGAACATCGTTGACACCCGTGCCAGCCTGCTGTCGAGCGAGAAGCTGATCAGCGGCGACAAGTACACCTTCATCCGCAATGCCTACTTGCAGAACCGCGAGTTCAAGGTGAAGGATGGCCAGGTCGAAGACGATTTTTAATCTCGACCGGTAAAAACAAAGGCGACCTTCGAGGTCGCCTTTTTTGTGTGCAGCTATTTCATCTTCAGAATGGTCAGGCCGAGCTTCTGGCCGCCGCCATCCTGTGATCTGACCCAGACCACTTCCGTGTCGGCTTCAAGGCCGCTGAGTGCCGCGTGTTCGGAATCGATACGTACGCTCAAACGGTCGCCGACCGCGAACGGCTGCGGCGCCTGGACCTGCATGCCGCTGCTGGAGAGGTCGATGCACACGCCTGAAACCTCATCCCCTTCATGAATCAGCACGACATCGGCATCGACCCGCATGCGGATGAAATCGCGCTTTTCGCTGTAGTCCCGACCGGTTTGACTCATAGGTTCGTCCTTCCATTGGGTTACGGTTTGAACGGTTCTTATAACTCTCGGTGATTTGACAAGTAAAGTCGTCAAGCGACCATCGGCGCATGCTTGAAACGCTCTGCGGATGGGAGTACCGTCTGCGCCTTAGAAGGGCACCTCTGGTGCAACCGCGTTAGCAGCCAATGCTCGAAAGCGGTGCAGCAGAGAGGCTAGAAAGCGAATCCAGTAGTCTGCGCAGGGCCAAATGCCTCGCCAACTACGCCAACCTAATTCTGGCGCCGTTTGCCCACATGCCAAAAACCAGTGCCACGCTGCTGATAATCGATGATGACGAAGTAGTGCGCGCGAGCCTCGCGGCCTATTTGGAAGACAGTGGTTTCAGCGTCCTGCAGGCCAGCAACGGCCAACAGGGTCTTCAGGTATTCGAGCAAGAACAGCCCGACTTGGTCATCTGCGATCTGCGCATGCCGCAGATGGGCGGTCTCGAACTGATCCGTCAGGTCACCGAGCGGTCACCGCAGACGCCGGTGATCGTGGTGTCGGGTGCCGGCGTGATGAACGACGCGGTCGAGGCCCTGCGCCTGGGCGCGGCGGATTACCTGATCAAGCCTCTCGAAGATCTGGCTGTGCTCGAGCACTCTGTGCGCCGGGCCCTGGATCGTGCGCGCCTGCTGGTGGAAAACCAGCGCTACCGCGAGAAGCTGGAGAAGGCCAATCGCGAGCTTGAAGCCAGCCTGAACCTGCTCCAGGAAGACCAGAACGCCGGTCGCCAGGTGCAGATGAACATGCTGCCGGAAAGCCCGTGGAGCATCGACGAGTTCAAGTTCGCGCACCAGATCATTCCGTCGTTGTACCTGTCGGGTGATTTTGTCGACTATTTCCGCGTCGACGAGCGCCGGGTTGCGTTTTACCTGGCCGATGTATCCGGTCATGGCGCCTCTTCAGCCTTCGTCACCGTGCTGCTGAAGTTCATGACCACGCGCTTGCTGTTCGAATCCAAGCGCAACGGCACATTGCCGGAATTCAAGCCTTCGGAAGTCCTTGGTCATATCAACCGGGGGCTGATCAGTTGTAAGCTGGGTAAACACGTCACAATGGTCGGTGGAGTCATCGACGAGGAGACCGGTTTGTTGACCTATAGCATCGGCGGCCATCTGCCGTTGCCTGTGTTGTACACGCCTGACAGTGTTCGTTATCTCGAAGGGCGTGGTCTGCCGGTGGGCCTCTTCAATGAAGCCACCTACGAAGATCACGTGCTTGAGCTGCCGCCGACGTTCAGCCTGACGCTGATGTCGGATGGCATTCTGGATCTTTTGCCAGAACCTACGCTCAAAGAAAAAGAAGCCGCTTTGCCTCAACGGGTGAAGTCGGCAGGCGGCAGCCTGGATGGTCTGCGGCAAGTGTTTGGATTGGCCACGCTAGGGGAGATGCCGGATGATATCGCCCTGTTGGTGTTGAGCAGGAATCTTTAATGAGTACCGGTAGAATCCAGTTCGCCGAGCAGGACGGCACCTTTGTCCTGAAGTTCGTCGGTGAAGTTCGCCTGACCCTGTGTTCGGCGTTGGATGCGACTATTGAGAAAATCTTCACCGCGCTGAATTTCAACGCGATCGTGATCGATTTGACCGAAACCCGCAGCATCGACAGCACGACGTTGGGCCTGCTGGCCAAACTGTCGATCCTGTCGCGGCAGAAGGTCGGCCTGTTGCCGACCGTCGTCACCACCCACGAAGACATCACCCGTCTGCTGCAGTCGATGGGGTTCGAGCAGGTGTTCAACATCGTCAACCACCCGGTGCCATGCCCGGAGTGCCTGGACGACCTGCCGGATCAGGACCAGTCGGAAGAAGTGGTGCGGATCAAGGTGCTCGAAGCGCACAAGATCCTCATGGGCCTGAACGATTCCAACCGTGAAGCGTTTCATGACCTGGTCAATGCCCTCGAGCGGCATTAAGTGATGCCGACCGGACGGGCCTCTTCGCGAGCAGGCTCGCTCCCACACTGACGCGGCGTCGATCACAGATACCCCTTGT
>NZ_JAMLFX010000009.1:18812-95289 GCF_023634765.1 Pseudomonas sp. AKS31 | reverse complement strand
TAAAAAAGGGCGAACCCTCACAGGTTCGCCCTTTTGCATTTCAACCGCTCAAATCACAGCTTGGCCTGCAACAGCGCCTCAAGCTTCTCCTGGTCGCGAGCGAACTGACGGATGCCCTCAGCCAGTTTCTCGGTGGCCATTGCGTCCTCGTTGGACAACCAGCGGAATTGCGCTTCGTTGAGGCTCAGACGGGCTTCGCCGGCGTTGCCCGGTGCCAGTTTGCGCTCCAGTTTGCCGGTATCGGCCGCCAGTTTGTCGATCAGGTCCGGGCTGATGGTCAGACGGTCGCAGCCGGCCAGTTGCTCGATCTGGTTGAGGTTGCGGAAGCTAGCGCCCATGACCACGGTCTTGTAGTCATTGGCCTTGTAGTAGTTGTAGATGCGGGTGACCGACTGCACGCCCGGATCATCGGCGCCGGTGTAGTCGTTGCCGTTGGCCTTCTTGTACCAATCGTAGATGCGGCCCACGAATGGCGAAATCAGGAACACACCCGCGTCGGCGCAGGCGGCGGCTTGGGCGAAGGAGAACAGCAGGGTCAGGTTGGTCTGGATGCCTTCCTTCTCCAGCACTTCGGCGGCGCGGATGCCTTCCCAGGTCGAGGCGATCTTGATCAGTACGCGGTCACGGCCAACGCCGGCCTTGTCGTACAGCTCGATCAAGCGATGTGCACGTTTCAGCACGGCATCCTTGTCGAACGACAGACGCGCATCCACTTCAGTGGAGATGCGCCCCGGGATCACTTTGAGAATTTCCTGGCCGACTGCGACGCCGAAACGGTCGCTGGCCAGGCCGACATCGCCCTTGCAGTCGCTGACGCAAGCATTCAGCAGCTCGGCGTAGGCCGGAATGGCAGCCGCTTTGAGCAGCAGGGACGGGTTGGTGGTGGCGTCGACCGGTTTGACTCGGGCGATCGCTTCGAAGTCGCCGGTGTCGGCAACCACGGTGGTGAATTGTTTGAGTTGTTCCAGCTTGGAAGTCATGGGCGTGCTCTGTCCTATGGGTCTGATGACATTACCCGAGCGCTGACAGCCACTCAAGGGTAGGTGTGTGTATCGATGGCCCCTGCGGCAACAACCTGAAAACAATTGTTTGAAAGGCGGGGCGAGGTATCGATGAATACGATGCCAAAACAGCCAACAGGTTCAAAGCAACCGACCTGCGTGCAGGCCGGTTGTGCATGCGCTACTGGGCGTTCAACAAGGCTTCGACCGACATGCGCGCCGGTTTCGGCTGGCCGTCCGAGGTGAGCAGGCCGAAGTTCTTCTCGCGATCGTTACTGCCGGAGTCACTGTTCTTCCATTCATAAATGGACGTCAGCGGGATCTTGAGTTTTTTAACATCGCCAATAAACGCGTTGATCTTGCTCGCTTGCCCTTCAGGCCCCCCATTGGAAGCGAGCGCCGAGACGCCCCATTCACTGATGACCCCCGGTAGATGGAAGTTCTGCTGAATGAAATTTTGCGCATTGCTGATCTGTGCCGCAGTCATGCCGTAGGGGTGATAGGACACAGCGTTCAGGCATTTGGGGTATTCGCTGACGATACGGTTCAGCGCCACGGTGGAAGCCGAGCCTGCGCTGGGCGGGCGGGCGAAGCCGTAACCGACCACCGGCGTCGATAGTGGTTGTTGTTGCAGCGCCTTGCACACGCCGCTCATGAACGGCACAAACGTGGTGTCGAAATTGCGCGTCGGCCAGTAGGTTTCCAGATCCGGTTCATTCCATAGCTCGATCGCCACCAGTTGCGCGCTGTACGACTGATGCAGCCCGGTCACGGCTTTGGCGAAGCCTTCACCGGCAGTGGTCAGCTCGGCGCTCGAGGTGGCGGGCAACGCCTTGATCGCGCGGACCGTCAGCAACACCGGCAGGCCCGCCGACTGCGCCGCCGCAAAGGCATCGCTGACCTGTTTCTGATAAGCCTTGGCCGTCAGGCTGTCGCTCCACACACCGAAGCGGACAAAACCGAAGCCGGCCGATTTGATCTGCGCCGCGTCGGCAGCCGTGAAGTTCTGGATCTTCACTTGCACGCCGATGTTCTTGGCCGGAAGGTTGGGAAACACTTCGCTGGCGTGAACCTGAGTCGTAGCGCCGGCGATCATTAGCGCCAAAGCGCCGAGTTTTTTGAGATGTGTTGTTTTCATGTCTGCTCTCCCGAAGAGAAGTGACAACTGCGAATAAATGATCCCGTTTCTCAAATTTCGAGTGAGGTGATGGCACTTAGTGCGCGAATGTTATTTTTTGTCGGAAAACAGGCATTCGAAAATCACAGTTATTTTTAGTCCGCTAATTGTGGTTGGGGGGCTTTTAAACGCTGTGGTACTTAATACTTCGGTACTAACAGGGCGAATCTATTTCTGAGTGCAGGAAGATCTTGAGGGTTCATTCAAATGCTCTCGGGATGTTGGCCGTTTGACATTACACAGGAAAGTAAACCTTGTTCAGAAAGATCCTTGTTGTCTGCGTGGGCAATATATGCCGAAGTCCGACGGCAGAACTGTTGTTGCGTAAAGCGCTGCGTTCCACGGCCATCACGGTGACGTCCGCAGGCCTTTCCGCCCGGGTTGGCGAGGGCGTCGAGGCGTCGGCCCGGCAGATTCTCGAAGACCATGGGCACAGCGCCGAAACGTTCAAGGCGCGGCAACTGACAGCGGACATCGTCAATGACTCAGACCTGATTCTGGTCATGGAAAAACAGCATGTTAATCAAGTACTGAAGATTGCCTCTCACGCCAGAGGCAAAGTGTTTCTGCTCGGCAAGTGGCAGAGCGAGCGCGAAATACAGGACCCGTATCGTCAAGGCAAGGCCGCTTTTATTCATGCCCATGCATTGATTGAAGATGCTGTTAGTTCATGGGCGCAGCGCCTCGGGCATTGATGAATATTCTTCAGATCAGTGAATGGTAAGAACAGACTTATGCAGTTACCGTCAGTAATCGGCACCCGTGACAACGATCAAGACAGTATTGATCTGCTCGGCATATTTGGCAGCCTGATCGATCAGAAATGGTTGATTGGCGCACTGACCGGGGCCTTTATGGTCACCGGCGTGGCCTATGCGGTTTTGGCCACGCCCGTGTACCTGGCGAATGCGCTGGTGCAGGTCGAGCCGAAAAAGAACGACATGCTCGGGTTCTCCGACCTCAACAGCATGCTCGGCGGGCAATCGCCGTCGGTGACCGAAATCGGCATCATCAAATCCCGCGCGGTGATCGGCAAAACCGTCGACGACCTGCGGCTGGACATCGATGTCACTCCCAACACCTTCCCGATGATTGGCGGCTTTCTTGCCCGGCGTTATCGCGGCGAGACCGAGACCAGTGTCGCCGCGCCGCGTTTCGGCCTGAGCAGTTACGCCTGGGGCGGTGAGCGCCTGGAGTTTGCCCGGCTCAATCTGCCCAAAGAGCTGTTGGGCAAGAAGCTCACCCTGATCGCCGGCGAACAGAAGCGCTTTCAGCTGCTCGATGACAACGACAACCTGCTGGTCGAAGGTATGGCGGGCGAAGCCTTTGCGGCGGACGGCGTAGAAGGGCAGATCACCCAGTTGCTGGCCAACCCCGGCACCCGTTTCGAAGTGGTGCGCAACCCACGGATCGTGACCATTCAGGGTTATCAGGACGCCCTGGATATCTCCGAGCAGGGTAAGGAATCGGGGATTATCAAACTGGCGCTGGCCAGCAGCGACGCCGCTGAAGCGGTGAAAATCCTCAACAAGATTGCCGCGCTGTACGTCGATCAGAACGTGCGCCGCACCTCGGCGGAAGCGGCGCAGAGCCTGGCCTTCCTGCAAAGCCAGTTGCCGCAGGTCAAGCGTGATCTGGCCAAGGCCAGCGATGCACTCAACGCTTACCAGACCCACGGCAAAACCGTGAACATCTCGCTGGAAACCCAGTCGGTACTGGGCCAGTCGGTAGCGCTGGAAACGCGGATCTCCGAGCTGAAAATGCAGCAGGCGGAGATGGACCGCAAGTTCACCAAACAGCACCCGGCCTATCGCGCGTTGATGAGCCAGATCGGCGAACTGACCCAGCAACAGAAATCGCTGGAAGGCAAAGTCGGCGATCTGCCCGCCACACAGCAGGAATTGCTCAACCTGACCCGCGATGTCGAAGTGGCCTCGCAGATCTACACACAGTTGCTGAACAAATCCCAGGAGCTGGACATCGTCCGCGCCGGCGCGGTGGGTAACGTGCGTCTGGTCGACGCGGCGGATGTCGACCTGACCAGCCCGGTCAAACCGAAAAAAGCCCTGATCGTGCTGATCGCCACCTTCCTCGGTGCCTTTGTCGGCGTGGCGCTGGTGCTGCTGCGCAAATCCCTGAGCCGAGGTCTGGAAGGCCCGGAAGCCATTGAGCAACTCGGTTTGCCGGTGTACGCGTCGATTCCGTACAGCGCCTTGCAGGATGAAGAAGACAACAAAAAAGGCCGCGCCCGCGACGGCGTCGACAAACCGGCGTACCTGCTGGCCCTGCGTAATCCGACGGATCTGTCGATCGAATCGATCCGCAGCTTGCGCACCTGCCTGCACTTCGCCGGGCTGGACTCGACCAACAACCGCATCATGATTTCCGGGCCGAGCCCGCAAGTCGGCAAGACCTTCGTCTCGTCCAACCTCGCCGCCGTCATGGCCCTGAGCGGTCAGCGCGTGGTGCTGATCGATGCCGACATGCGCAAAGGTCACCTGCACAAAACCCTCAACACGCCGATCACCAACGGCTTGTCCGACCTGTTGGTCAAGCGTTGCAGCATTGATGAGGCAATCAACAAGGTCGAAATCGACAACCTGCACTTCATCAGTCGCGGCCAGGTACCGCCGAATCCTTCCGAGCTGTTGATGCACGCCAACTTCCGCGAGCTGCTGGCGGAACTGAGCGAGCGCTACGACCTGGTGATCATCGATACGCCGCCGCTGCTGGCGGTGACCGATGCGGCCATCGTTGGCCGTGAAGCCGGGATCAGCCTGATCGTCACGCGCTTCGGGGTGAACCCGGCCAAGGAAATCGAACTGACCATTCGCCGCTTCGCGCAAAACGGCATCGAGCTAAAAGGCGCGGTGTTCAACGGCGTCGAGAAGCGCGCGGCCAGTTACTACGGCAACGGCGGCTACGGCTATTACAACTACGAATACGCGTCCGACAAATCCTGACTGTCAGCGACTGTTTTTTCCTGTTTGAAGTGGGTGAGTTGTGAAAAAAATACTGCACGTGGCAGAGACGATCAAAGGTGGCGTCGCGACGGTGATCCGGACGATTTCGGCTTCGCCTGAAGGCGATGCGGCGAACTACGAGCTGGTGTATCTGGTCCCGGATGATCAGGCCAAAGAGTTGCACGGCATCGGCGAAGAGCAGATCCGCACCTTCCCTCGTACCGGGCGCAACGTGCCGTCGCTGCTGCGTTTCGCCTGGCGCCTGACTCAGGTGATGCTCAAGGAAAAACCCGACGTGGTGCATTTGCACAGCACCTTTTCCGGGGTGATCGGCCGTTGCGTGTGTGTACTGCTGCGACCGTGGCGCAAGCCGAAAATCGTCTACTGCCCGCACGCGTTTTCGTTCCTGATGGAAAGCTCGCCGACCAAGCAGAAAGTCTATGCGTGGATCGAGCGGGTGCTGCAGAAAGTCACCGACGTGATCATCTGTGTCAGCCAGTACGAACTCGACAAAGCCGCGCGCTTCGGCATCGAACGCAAGCGCATGAAGCTGATCTACAACGGCATTCATCGCAAGGATGACGCACCGAAAGCGGCAAGCCCCGAGCCGATTCATCTGCTCTTCGTCGGCCGCCTCGATTACCAGAAAGGCTTCGACGTGCTGCTCAAGGCCTTTGCCAAAGTGCAGCGCAAAGACTTGAAGCTGACCGTGGTCGGCAGCGCGGTGAACGAGGATTCGGTGGAATGCCCACCGATGGACGCCGTTGAATACCTGCCATGGGTTACGCCGAGCGAAGTGCAGGCCCTGTACCAGAAGGCCGATGCGCTGATTGTGCCGAGTCGCTGGGAAGGTTTCGCCATGGTGCCGCTGGAAGGCATGGCCATGGGTTTGCCGGTGATCGCCAGTAACTGCACCTCGCTGCCGGAACTGGTCACCAATGAAGTCTCCGGTTATGTCTTCCCGTCCGGCGATCACCAGGCGCTGGCCGATGTGCTGACGATCATCCAGAAGCCACGTCTGCTCGACCTCGGCAACGAAGGTCGGAGCATCGTCCGCGAGCGCTTCAGTGCCGCGTTGATGATTCGCCAGACCTACGACCTGTATCGCGCTCCCACTTTTTAAGTAGAACTCAAGCATATGAACGTAACGATTTTGCATGGCTACAGTGCGTCCAACTCCGGTGACGGCTTGCTCGTCGATCTGGCCATCGCGCTGGTGCAGCGCAACTTTGGTGAAGACACCGCGATCAGTGTCGTGGCTTCCGATCCGGACTCTTTCAGCTACTTGCCGCACCCGCGTTTCGACGCGCCGGTGATGGCGGCCAAGGGCTTGGGCCGGGTCAAGCAAGCGGTGTTCCTCAATCAGTCCTACGCCGGGCTGGCGGATCTGTTGAGTAAAACCGATCTGATCGTCGGCGTCGGCGGCGGTTACATGCGCTCGAAAAGTGCCTTCGAACACATCAAGTTGAAACTCGGCCACGCCAAGCAACTGGAAACTGCGATCCTCAGCAAAGTGCCGTCGGTGTACCTGCCACAAAGCATCGGTCCGTTCCACGGTGAGAGCAGCAAGATCGTCGAGCACTACGCCAATGCCGACGCGGTGTTCGTGCGTGACAATCGCTCTTCGGCCATGTTCGATGCCTGTGCCAACGTCTACCGCGCGCCGGATCTGGCGGTGCAATCGCTGGCGAGCAAAATCCTTCAGCAAGCGAAATTCACCCGCTGCGCGTCGTCGCCGGCCACGGTGTGCGTAGTCCTGCGCAAGCCGCCGGAGTGGAGCAAGGAAAAGAAAGTCGCTTACGTGGCCAATCTGAAAGTGCTGCTGCAGCGTTTGAAGAACAAAAGCAAAGTGGTTTGCGCCGTACAGAGCGCGGTGCGCGGCAACGATGACGGCGCGTTTTATCGCGAACTGGGCATCACTGAAGATCTGCTGTCGTTGAAAGCAACGATTGCCAAATATCAGCCGGACCTGGTGATTTCCGTGCGTCTGCACGGCGCCATCGAATCGCTGCTCTCCGGCGTGCCCGCGTACCACATCAGCTACGAGCGCAAAGGCTTCGGCGCCTATCAGGACATGGGCGTGGAAGATTGGGTAATCAACGGCGGCGACATCAATGTCGACACCATCATCGACACGGTTTACGCGCCGAATGCGTTGTCGAATTTTGGCAAGCGCCTGACCGACACCTGCCGTGAAATCGAAGCGAAAACCGTGGCCATGGACGAGATCATCAAAGGTGTCGTTCGATGATATTTCGGCTACTGCTTCGCGGCGGTGCCTTGGGCGCGAAGTTTTTGCTGGTGTTGGCGATCACCCATTACCTCGGTTATGAGGCGCTGGGTTTTTACGGCGTGGTGGTCGCGGCTTCGTTGATCGCGTCGAAGTTCTACAGTGTCGGTTTCAGTTCCGAGATCAATCGGCTGATCAGTGTCGGCGGCAGTTCGCGCCGCGTGGTCGACAAGGTGCTGCTGCTGTACCTCGCCGTTGGCGTGGTCTTGTCAGTGGTGACGGTGCTGATTTACTCGCTGTTCCAGCAAGTCGAAGCGACGGCCGCGCTGATCCTTTGCGTGACGCTGGTGTTGCTCACTGAGCACCTGTCGTTCGAGATCAACTCGTTCGTGTTTTCCGCGCAGAAAGCCACGGCGGGCGCGCTGCTGTTTTTCATCAAGACCGGCCTGTGGGCGGTGTTGGCCGTGGGCGGGATGATGCTCGGGTGGGTGTCGGGTATCGCCAGCGTGTTGTGGTTGTGGGTCGCCGCCAACGTGCTGGTGATCATCGCCGGTTACCTGATCGTGGTGAACGTTCATCACGGCCGGGAAACCGGGACACTGGCCACTGCTACTGTGTGGAAAGCGGGGTTACCGTTTTACCTTGGCACCGGGTTGATCGCGTTGAGTCAGTACGCCGAGCGGTTTCTGATCGCCGATCTCGAACCGTACGCCAAACTGGGCCAATACGTGTACGCGTGGTCGGCGGCGAACACCTTGCAGGCGTTGTCGTACGCGGTGGTGGCGGTAGTCGGGATTCCGCTGCTGGCCAAGCGTTTTCAGGCTGATCAGCAGGCGTTCACGGTCAAGCAGTTGTTCATCAACAAGTGGGTCATGCGCTCACTGGTGGTGTCGGCGGCGGTGGCGGTGGCGATCTATGTGTTTTTCAACGTGGTGCTCGATTACGTCGCCACCAGCGTTCCGCGTCCGGATAACGCCATTCTCGGTGTGCTGATTTTCTCCTTCGCCTTGCGCGCGATCGGCGACATCGTCTGGGGCGGTTTGATTGCCTCGAAAAACAGTCGCGTATCACTGGCCAGCGCGGCGATCTGTCTGCTGGTGTCAGTGCCGGTCAGCTATGTGTTGATCAAGCACTATTCGATTTACGGCGCGGCGTGGGGCAACGTCTTCGCGATCATCGTGCAACTGCTGGTGATTGCCGTGCTGACCCGTGCAACGGCCGGGAAAAAGGCTGCGTTGTCATGGGCCTGAAACTGCCGTGCATCGAGTTTCGTGGCAAGCGACTCGATTCGTATGTCTCGTTCCTGATCCTCTTCACCGGGCTGTTCCTGTCGGTGGCCATGCCGCTGTTGGTCCCGCGTGATCCTGGGCCGGATGCGATGACCTTGTGGTCGTCCTACGCTCGCGCCGATAACTGCAATTTCTGGAACCCGTTCTCCCCCGATCGCTCGTCCTACGAGTGTTCGGCATTCCTGCTGCGGCCCACCGGGATCAACCTGACCAATGCCTGGGCCTACGGCATGTTCTGCAATTTTTTCCTCACGGCGATTCCAGTGGTGGTGTTCCGGCGCATGCCGCTGGCGATCTTCGGCACCCTGTGTCTATGGGGCATCGTGCGCTCGTTCTTCCTCGAGAATCTGACCAAGGAAATCATTGTCTCGGTGGCAGTTTTGAGCATTCTGCTCAGCTCGCTGACGCGCAAATATCGCGGCGGTTTTTTTCTCTCGGCAGTGATCTACGGCGTGCTGATCCGGCCTTACTGGATTCTGTTTTCGCTGTCGTGGGTCGGCGTCTGCGTGATGAAAAAGTACGTGTCGCGCACGACCTTCTTTCTGATGCTGTTCCTGTTTTATCTGGCGGTAGCGATGTCGATCCAGATCGCGCTGGGCTTTCCGGTGTCATCGATTCGCGCCAGTAACAACGAACTGCGCACGGCGGGCGAGGAGGGCTCGAAATCGTTGATCGTGTCGTGGCTCAGCGGCAGCGACTTCGTTTCGCAGGCGCTGGACTCGATGATCATCTTCTTCCGTTTGTCGTTTCCGGTGGAGCTGATTCTGCTCTCCGGGCCAGGCCAGGTGATCTTCGTCGCGTTGATGATCATGACTGCATTGCTGCTGTTCAAAGTCATCACCTCGACCGATTACAAAGGCGCGCCGATCCAGACCAAACCCAAGGAACTGATCGCGATTCCGCTGGCGTTTCTGCTGGTGCAAGGCCTGTTCGAGCCGGACTTCGGCTCCTTCGCCCGGCACTTCTCGATGGTGGTGCCGGTGTTGTTCGTTGGCCTGGGCTTGATGCTGCGGGCGAACAAACCGGTGCAGGTTGAATCAAGAATTCTGAATTGAGGCAGGTGCTTTATGTCGAGCAAGAAAAAGTCCCTGGAGATCGAAACCCTGCGCGGCCTGGCGTGCCTGCTGCTGGTGCTCTATCACGTCATCGGCCCGTTGGGCGGCGGGTTGAAGATCGATATCGGCTCGCCGTTCCGGGTGATCGCCGACTCGATGGTGTACGTGCGCATGCCGCTGTTCACGTTTATTTCCGGGTACATCTATTCGATCTACAAAATCCGTGGCAATGACTTTTCCGCGTTTTTCAGCGGCAAGGTGCGCCGCTTGATCGTGCCGCTGTTTTGCGTCGGTGTGCCGTTCTCGGTGTTGCAAGCGGTGGGGCCGGGGGTGAACAAGGATGTCGGGGTGATCGACGCGTTGCTGTCGTTCTGGGTGCCGATCAACCACTTCTGGTTCCTGCAGGCGGTGTTCATTATTTTCATGTTCGTCGGGTTGCTGGAGTGGCGCAGGATGTTGCGTTCGGCGACGCGCTTGTATGGGCTGTTTGCCTTTGCAGCAGTGTTGTTTCTGCTGCCACCGTTCAAGTTCGACGCATTCGGGATCAACGGCGCGATTTACCTGCTGCCGTTTTTTGTCGCCGGGATGATTGGCCAGGAGAACGTTGACGCACTGAAGCAGCGCTTCAAAGTGATCGGGCCGCTGGTGTTTGTGCTGATCTCGCTGACGTTGCTGTATGTGGCGGCGATTGATCGTGAGTTGATTGTCGATCGTCGCAGTCTGATCGGTCTGGCCGTGGGTTGCGTGTCCTGCATCGCGTTGTTGTCGAGTGATATGCGTTCGAAGGCGCTGACCTGGCTCGGTGGCTACTCCTATGCGATCTTCCTGTTCCATGTGCTGTTCGCCGCGACGTCGCGGTTTGTCCTGGGGCGGTTAGGGGTGAAGGATGAGAGCTTGCTGGTGCTCGGTGGCTTGAGTTGTGGCTTGCTTGGGCCGGTGGTGTTGTCGATGGTTTTCAGCCGGTTCAATTTCACTTCGGTGTTGTTTCTTGGCGAGCGGGTGGCGAAGAAGAAACCGTTGGCACCCGTCACCCCGGTGGTGCAAACCCACAGCAGCTAAGAGCGTCGCTCCCACATTAGATCTATGCGAGCGACACAATCCCTGTGGGAGCTGGCTTGCCAGCGATAACGGTGGGTCAGGCAATGAATCTGTGTCTGACCGGACCCCATCGCTGGCAAGCCAGCTCCCACAGGTTTTTTCGGTGTACATAGACTTAGCGGATGACCACAACCCCTGTGGAGCGATGATTCGTCCTGCTCGCGAAGGGGCCATTCCAGACTGAAGGAAATTTTGCATGTTGGCAGTAGATGATGCGCAACCCGTCGCAGCGTCGGTGGTTCAGGTGGGCGATGCCCGCGAGCGTTTTGCCCGGTGGCGTGAAGGCAAGGCCGGCAATGTTCTGTCGGTCTCGGTGATCGGCGACAGCTACAGCGCCGGGCAGGATTTCTACCTGAACAAACTGGTGCAGCGCGTCGCCGGCGAGGTCGGTTTTGCCGGGCCCGGTTACGTTGGTTTCAACCACGGTGCTGCGCTGGGCGGCACGCATTTCAAATACACCCGCAGCAGTGACAAGTACTTTGGCGGCGACTGGAAGGTTTCAGACCTGGGGCAAGCGAGCCCGGACAGCCGCACGGTGACAGGCCGGCCCGGCGCTTGGTTGCAGGTGGATGCCAATCCTTCGCCGCGCATCGATACGGCCGTCACTCAGGCGAAACTGCTTTATCTGGGCAATGGCGAATCCAGCGAGATCCGCTACCGCTGGACGCCCACGCAAGACTGGCAGCCCTTGAAACTCGAAGGTTCTGGCGTTCAGGAAGTCCCGCTGACAGGTCTCTCGGCAGCGAAAGACTGGTCCTTCAAACTGGAAGTGGTGAAGGGGGCGCCGACGTTGTTCGGGCTATGGATGAGCAATGATCAGAACGGCGTGCGGGTCTCGAAACTGGCCGCCTCCGGTGCAGCCTCTGCCGACTTCTATCACAAAGATCCGCAATGGCAAGTGCAGTGGAAAGCCGCCGTGTCGAAGATCCCGGCCGACGTTTACCTGATCATGCTCGGTGGCAATGACCAGGGTTTCGGCGTGAAGCCTGCGCAGTATCTGCAGAATGTTCAGGGGCTGGTGGGGATGCTGCGTGAGATTCAACCGGCGGCGAGTATCAACCTGATCATGCGCCAGGACACCACGCGTTCCAGCGCTTATCCGATGTCGGCGTACGCGCAGGTGCTTGAACCTTGGGCGCGCGAGCAGCATCTGGGGTACGCCAACCTGCAATGTGCGTTCGGGCCGGACGTCAAACGTTACGCGGCGGCAATGATCGGCCCGGACAAGATTCATCCGGTGCCGGCCACGGGCGGGAAGGTGATTGCCGATTACTTCTATGGCTGGATCACCGGCGCCAAGGACCGTTGCGACGCCGCCCAGTAATGATCGTTCCCACGCTCCGCGTGGGAATGCCGCCCGGGACGCTCCGCGTCCCTTCGCTGGGTGACGCAGAGCGTCACTGGATGCATTCCCACGCAGAGCGTGGGAACGATCAGGTGAGGGGGGAGTTATTCGAAGGCGTCGACTTGCTCGAGCAACTCCGCAAGCTTCTGCGGCATCAACCGCGCATCACAACGGGTTTCCACGTTGATGATGATCGCCGGGTCGTTGCAGCAAATCCGCACGCGAAAGCGCCAGTCGCTGAAGATCACCTTCAACCCATCCTGGTCATCCATCTCCAGCGCCTGCTCGCCATACAGCTTTTTCAGATGAGCGAGCAGGGGATAGGGATCACGCATCGGCCGGCGGATATCACCGGACGCCGGAAACACGCCAATCCGCTCCACCAGCAGAATCGTGCCCAGCCAGGACTCGTTGGCGCTGGGCAACGGCTGATGGCGGGACAACCAGCTCATCACCCCGAGGTTACCCACCTCGCGTTCAATCTCTACGGAATGTTGTGCAATGTTCATGGTGGCCTCGTTGGGTGAAGGGAGCCGTCTCAGCGGCCCTTGAGATAAACGTTTTCGTAGCAGAAATTGGTCGCCTGCAAATAACCCTCGGCGTCACCGCAGTCAAAGCGCAGACCTTTGAATTTGTAGGCCAACACGCAGCCGTTCTGTGCCTGTTTCATCAGTGCGTCGGTGATCTGGATCTCGCCGCCCTTGCCCGGTTGGGTGTCGGCGATCAGGTCGAAGATGTCCGGGGTGAGGATGTAGCGGCCAATGATCGCCAGGTTCGACGGCGCATCTTGCGGGGCCGGTTTTTCCACCATGTTGTTGACGCGATAGATGCCGTCGGACATCAGTTCGCCGGCAATCACCCCGTACTTGTGGGTCTGGTCGGCCGGGACTTCCTGGATGGCGACGATCGAGCAGCGGAATTTCTTGTACAGCTCAATCATCTGCGTAAGCACGCCGTCACCTTCCAGGTTCAGGCACAGGTCATCGGCCAGTACCACGGCGAAAGGTTCATCGCCGATCAGCGGACGACCGCTGAGAATCGCGTGGCCCAGACCTTTCATTTCCACCTGACGGGTGTAGGAGAAGGTGCAGGTGTCGATCAGCTCACGGGTGCCGGCGAGAAACTTCTCTTTCTCGGTGCCGCGAATCTGGTGTTCAAGTTCGTAGCTGATGTCGAAATGGTCTTCCAGCGCACGCTTGCCGCGACCGGTGACGATGGCCATGTGTTGCAGGCCGGCGTCCCGCGCTTCTTCAACGGCGTACTCGATCAACGGCTTGTTGACGATCGGCAGCATCTCTTTCGGCATGGCTTTGGTGGCCGGCAAGAAACGCGTGCCATAGCCGGCAGCGGGGAACAAACATTTACGAATCATAAAAGTATCCTGGACAGTCATGGAACACAGGCGACGGATGCGGGCCATAAGCAATGGCTGCAAGTTTCAATATTGATTGAAGGACTACTTTAATACCTGAGTCAGGTTGTTAATGGCAATTAGTTGGGCCAGTAAAACGTGACAATGTTATGAGATGTCGGCAAGTACGTTATTGGTTATTTTTAGTCGGTATCTGTTGATAGTGATGAGTGCGCAGGGAGTGCTAATAAGTAGCCGGGCAATACAGTGTGACCTGCAAAAATATTTATTGCCAGTCATTGAACTAGTTTTGTTTTCGGTTGTTGTCGCCTTATTTGTGTGGAGTGTGACACATCTTCAATGAATCAGGCTTGACACGCTACTTGTCACTCATTCAAAGACGGATCGCGCTATGAAGATTCTGGTAACGGGTGGCGCCGGCTATATCGGCTCGCACACCACACTTGCTCTACTTGAAGCAGGTTATGAAGTTGTCGTACTGGATAACCTTTGCAACAGCAGCGAAGCCGCGTTGCACGCCGTTGAAGGCATTTGCGGCAAGAGTGCCTGGATGATCCGTGGCGATGTCTGCGACCGGGCACTGCTCGACCGGATCTTCCGCGAGCACACGATCGACGCGGTGCTGCATTTTGCCGGCCTGAAAGCGGTCGGCGAGAGCGTGCGCAAGCCGCTCGAATACTACGAGACCAACGTCGGCGGCAGCATCAACCTGTGCCAGGCGATGGCGGCGGCGGGGGTTTTTCGTCTGGTGTTCAGCTCGTCGGCCACGGTGTATGGCGAGCCTGAGCAGATGCCGATTCGCGAGGACTTTCCCACCGGCAATCCGACCAATCCCTACGGCCAGTCCAAGCTGATCGTCGAAAACGTCCTGCGCGACCTGAGCCAGGCCGAGCCGCGCTGGAGCATCGCCTTGCTGCGCTACTTCAACCCGATCGGCGCCCACGCCAGCGGGCACATGGGCGAAGACCCCAACGGCATCCCGAATAATCTGGTGCCGTACATCAGTCAGGTGGCGGTCGGCAGCCTGCAGGAGCTGTCGATCTTCGGCAACGATTACCCGACCATCGATGGCACTGGCGTGCGCGATTACATCCACGTCGTCGATCTGGCGGACGGCCACTTGAAGGCGTTGCAGTCGATCTCCGAACGCAGCGGCATTCATACCTGGAACCTCGGCACCGGCGATGGCTACAGCGTGCTGCAAGTGCTCCACGCGTTCGAGCAGGCCTGCGGGCAACCGGTGCCGTACCGGATGATGCCGCGCCGTTCCGGGGATATCGCCGAGAGTTGGGCGGACGCCTCCAAGGCAGCAAAAGAGCTGGGCTGGAAAGCCACACGCAACTTGCAGGACATGGTCACCGATACTTGGCGCTGGCAATCGAATCATCCCCAAGGCTACTCGCGATGATGGCCATTTAGTCCAATGTTATTTTCAGTCAGGTTGTTAGATAACGTCGGGAAATTACACTGGCAATGCCTTTTGCAAGTCCGTAGATATAAACCTGCCGTTCGACTTTTATCAGTTGGGTAAGACTGTGAAAGAACGACGGATCATGTTCGCGCTTTTTGCGGACTTGAACTCACCACCGCTAACTCAGACGAGTTTTTTAACAAGTCGAATGTTAGAAAGGAGTTGATATGAAAAAAGTGATGGCAGTTGCCCTGTTGACGATGTTGAGCAACTGGGCTGCCGCCGCTGAAGCACCGCTGACAGCGGTAACCAATGTAGGTGGCAACGTGGCGGCTTCTCAAGCGCCCGCAGCCAGTACTGCAATGGTTGCCAGTGCTGTAGCGGCGTCTAACAGCGGTGGCAGTGCCAACGGCGGTACCACCGGTACGACGGGTACCACCGGTACAACCGGCACGCATAACTAACAGGAAGTTCTGTTAGTGCAGTACAGGGTCGCCCGACGCAAGTCGGGTGACTTTGTTTTTGGATTCGCCCTTGAATAGCGTAGTGCCATTATGACTCGTAGTGTTTATCTTTTAATGTTGGCAAGTCTCGCTTTGCAAGGTTGCATGTTTTCCCCCGGTCAATACCTCAGCACCAGTGACATCACCCGCCAGGGTGCCAGCGAAAGCAGCCGGGTCGAGCTGATTCCGATCACGCCCAAGCTGATTGCCATGAACCGCGCCACGCAAAAGCGTGAGTCGCTGCCGCCGGAGCTGTTGGCCACCCCGGCCGAATACCGCATCGGCAACAACGATGTTCTGTACATCACGGTATGGGATCACCCTGAGCTGACGGCCCCGTCCGGCGCGCAACAACAGATCGATGCCAACGGCCGACTGGTGCGCTCCGATGGCACGCTGTATTACCCGTTCATCAAGGAAGTCCAGGCCGCCGGCCGGACCATCCAGCAACTGCGCTCGGACATTGAACAGCGGCTGTCGGCATTTATCGCCGAGCCGCAGGTGGATGTCGCGGTGTTGCGTTTCGCCAGTCAGAAAGTCGTGGTCACCGGCGCGGTAACCAAGGCCGGCCCGCAAGCGATTTCCACCAATCCGCTGAGCGTGGTCGAAGCCCTCGGTTCGGCCGGCATCGACACCAACAACGCCGATCTGTCCGGGCTGTTGCTGACGCGCAAGGGGCGCACTTATCCGCTGAATCTCGACTCGCTCAATCAGCAGGATTCCGAGTTGCAGAACGTCTACCTCAAGGGTGGCGACCAGCTGTATCTGCCATACAACGACAACAAGCGAATCTACGTGATGGGCGAGGTCAATCAGCCCCGTGCGTTGAGTTTCAAGACCGCGACGATGAACCTCACCGACGTGCTCGGTTCGGTTGGCGGCCTGGCCCAGACCACCTCCAATGGCAACGCGGTTTATGTCATTCGTGGCGTGGAAAACCTCGATGTCGAACCGGCGAAGATCTACCAGTTGGAAGCCGAATCGCCCACCGCCATGGCCCTCGCTTCGCACTTCGAAGTGCGTCCGCAGGACGTGGTGTATGTCGGGCCTGCCAACGTGACTCGCTGGAACCGTCTGATCAGCCAGTTGGTGCCGTCGGCATCGATTGTCGGCACCGGCGCTTCCGCTGCGAAGAACTGGAGCGAATACAGTAACAACAGCAAATAAGGTCGCCGACTTTGAACATTCTGAAAGTTGGCCTGTGCCTGACGGCGGCCTCGTTGCTGTGCGGCTGTAATCCGCTGATGAGCGCTTCGTTGAACAACCTTAAAGCGGCGGTTGTCGGCCCGGATGAAGTCGACGTGTCGGCGGCCGAAGTGGCCGGGGTCAACTACCCGCAACTGAAACTGACCACGCCGTCCGGCTCCGGGGTGCTGGCGCTGGTGCGCGAGCGTGAGGACCTGCAGTTCTGGGTCGCCTCGGGCAAACAAGTGCTGTTGCTGCGCAATGGCCTCGCCGTGCGCAGCATTGGCCTGGGCCTGGAAGGCGATCTCGATGGCACGCGGCTGGCCGATGACGCGCCGTTCAAGCAGGGCCTGCATCACGTCGCCGACGGTTTCACCACGCGGCGCTGGATCGACCTCTACAAGGGCCAGGAAGTCGGGGTGATCGTCAACAGCCGCTTCTCGCGCCGCGCCGAACAAACCCTGCAGATTCTCGACAAGGAATACACCGTGCTGCGTGTCGATGAGCAGATTGACGCCCCGGCCATCGGCCTGAGCGCGACCAATCGTTACTGGGTCGACCCGCGTGACGGGTTCATTTTGCAGAGCGAACAGCAACTGACCTCGCAGTTGCGCGTCAAGGTTGTGCAACTGACCCCTGATCGCAGGCACCTGCCGTGATGCGCCTGAAGCTGTTATCGGCGGGCCTGATGCTGGTCGCCAGTGTGAGTCAGGCGGCCGTCACGGTGTCGGGCGATGTCGCCAATCCCGGACCGGTCGCTTTGCCAGCGGGCGGGCGCTTGCTCGATGTGATCGGCGAAGCGGTGCCGAACGCCGAAGGCTATTGGCTGGCGGGCGGGTTGCTGCGGCAGTCGTTGATTGAGGAGCAGACACGGCTCAAGGTCGGCGTGCTGTTTGACCTCGACGTGCTGCAGCGCATGGCGGCGTTGTTTGATCGACCCAGTCGTGTCGCGCTGGCGCAGCGTCTGGCCGAAGAAGTGCGGCAGATGCCGGTGACGGGGCGGCAGATTGCCGATCTCGATCCGGTGGCGCTGGAGGTTGGCTTCGCGCGCAACATTCGCCTCGATGACGGCGATCGTCTGGTTTATCCGAAACGTGTCGATGAAGTGCAAGTGCTGGGCGCAGTCGCCGAGCCGTGCCACTTGCCGTATCAGCCGTTGCAGGAGGCGCGTGAGTACCTGGAAGGCTGCTCGATTCTGGCCGATGCCGAAGCTGATTATCTGTGGCTGATCCAGCCCAACGGCGTGTCGCGGCGCGTCGGCATTGCCCACTGGAATCGCGAGTCCGGGCAGTTTCCGGTGGCCGGCAGCAAGATTCTGGTGCCGGTGAAAAATGATGATCTTGATCCGCCTCTTCCTGAACTGAATCAGCAGTTGGCCGAATTCATTGCCACGCAGCTGGCCGAGGTGGTTCGTTGAAGTTACGTTTTGCAGCTGTGTTGTTATTGCCTTGCGGTCTGGCTCATGCCGAGCCGCGCATTACCCAGAATGATTTCGGTGGCACCGGGCTGTTGCAGACGCCGACCGCGCGCATGGCCCCGGCCGGCGAGTTGAGCGTCAACGCCAACCGCACCGAACCGTACAGCCGCTACAGCGTTTCGTTGCAGCCGCTGGACTGGCTCGAAGGCTCGTTTCGCTACACCGCGATCACCAACCGGCCGTACGGCTCGGAGGCCCTGAGCGGCAGCCAAAGCTATAAGGACAAGGCGGTCGACGTCAAAGTCCGGCTGTGGCAGGAGAGTCACTGGCTGCCCGACGTGGCGCTGGGCTTCCGAGACATCGGCGGTACGGGTTTGTTTTCCAGTGAATTTTTCGTCGCCAACAAGCGCTACGACAATTTCGATTTCAGCGCCGGGATTGCCTGGGGTTACCTCGGTAATCGCGGCGACATGGACAACCCGTTGGGCAACGTCAGTGATCGCTTCGATACCCGCCCGGCACTTGAAGGCACCGGTGACGTCAACTCGGGTTCGTACTTTCGCGGTCGGCCGTCGTTCTTCGGTGGGGTGAGCTATCAGACGCCGTGGGATCGTCTCAGCCTGAAACTCGAATACGAAGGCAATGATTACAAGCACGAGCCGAAGGACAACGAGATCAAGCAGGACTCGCCGATCAACCTCGGCGCGGTGTTCAAAGTCACCGATTCGGTTGATGTCAGCGCGGCGTGGGAGCGCGGCAATACGGCGATGTTCGGCGTGACCTTCCACACCAATTTCGTCAGCCGCAAGGCACCGGCCAAGACTTACGACCCGACTCCGGAACCGTTGCCGGCGAAGGCGCCGACCACGGCGATGGATCAGGTCAACTGGGCCAATGTGTCGCAACGCTTGCAGCAGAACGCCGGCTACAAGGTCGAGCGCATCACGCAGCGTGATTCGGAATTGATCGTGTATGGCGAGCAGCAGCGCTACTTCCATTCGTCGAAGGCGGTCGGGCGGGCGAGCCGGATTCTTGATAACAGCGTCAACGACGACATCGACTGGTTCACCGTGGTCAACAAGCGCTACGACTTGCCGCTGGAAGAAACCAGCTTGCCGCGCCAGACCTTCCGCGAAGTGATCAGCAACGAGGAGCCACTGGAGTCTTTGCACCGCACCACCGAGATCAACCCGGCGATGCCGCACAACGAGAAAACCCTCTACACCGAAGCGCCGCAGCATTTCAGCTATGGCGTCGGGCTGGGCTTCAAGCAGAACGTTGGTGGTCCGGATGGTTTGCTCTATCAATTGAGTGCTGATGCCGACGCTGAATACCGCTTCAATCGCAACACTTGGTGGAGCGGTTTGCTTAGCGCCAACCTGGCCAACAACTTCGACAAGTTCACCTACGACGCGCCGAGCGGTTTGCCGCGAGTGCGTACGGATTTACGCCAATACCTGACCACGTCCAACACGACCATGCCGTTGTTCCAGGTCAGCCATGCCGAGCAACTGGATAAAGACCTGTACGGCATGGTGTATGGCGGTTATCTGGAGTCGATGTTCGCCGGTGTCGGCGGTGAAGTGTTGTTCCGCCCCACCGGTGAACGCTGGTCGGTGGGCGCGGATCTGAACTGGCTGCGTCAGCGCGATTTCGATCAGGGTTTTGCCCTGCGTGATTACTCGGTGGTGACCGGGCATGTCACGGCGTATACGGATCTGCCGTTCGATACGCTGGCGGCGGTTAGCGTCGGGCGTTATCTGGCTGGGGATTGGGGTGGCACCGTGGACATCTCGCGCGAGTTTTTCAATGGCGTGCGCTTTGGCGCTTGGGCGACCATTACCACGGCGGGCAGTGCTGAATATGGCGAAGGTAGTTTCGACAAAGGCATCTACCTGTCGATCCCGTTCGACGAGATGATGAGCATGTCGACCATGCGCCGCGCCAACCTGGTCTGGGCGCCGCTGACCCGTGACGGTGGTGCGCGACTGAATCGCGGCTACCAACTGCACTCGATGACCGATAGCCGGGAAGGGGACATGTTTTATCGCAATTTCGAGAAGATCACGGAGTAAGCGCGGATCTCCGAAACACCCGAATCCCTGTGGGAGCTGGCTTGCCAGCGATGAGGCCGGCACTTGCAACATTGATGTCGCCTGACCCACCGCCATCGCCGGCAAGCCAGCTCCCACAGTTATGTGTCTAGCCATAAGGCCTGAGCCAAGCACAGCTTCCCCTGGTTATGTGTCTAGCTGTAAGGCCTGAGCCAAGCACAGCTTCCCCAGGTTATTTGTCTAGCTGTAAGGCCTGAGCCAAGCACAGCTTCCCCAGGTTATGTGTCTAGCCATAAGGCCTGAGCCAAGCACAAATCCCCTGTGGGAGCTGGCTTGCCAGCGATGAGGCCGGCACTTGCAACATTGATGTCGCCTGACCCACCGCTATCGCTGGCAAGCCAGCTCCCACAGGTTTTTGCATCCACGCCCAATTACTCTCGCGCGCCAAATCCCACGCACAAAAAAAGGGGACTTTCGTCCCCTTGCGGTATCCAGCGTTGAACCTCAGTAAATATCCTTCGACAGCAACGTAAACGGCGTCTTCACCAGGATCTTCAGATCCAGCCACAACGACCAGCTGTTGATGTACTGCAGGTCAATCTCCACACGCTTCTGCATCTTGTCGATGGTGTCCGTCTCACCGCGGCAGCCGCTGATCTGGGCCAGGCCGGTGATCCCCGGTTTAATCCGGTGACGCGCCATGTACGCGAGGATTTTCCCCGAGTAGTAGTTGTTGTGCGCGACGGCGTGCGGGCGAGGGCCGACCAGGGCCATGTGCCCCTGCAACACGTTGAACAGTTGCGGCAACTCATCCAGCGAAGTGCGGCGAATAAAGCGACCGACTGCGGTGATGCGCGAGTCATTACGGCTGGCCTGCTTCACGTCACGGTCATCGTGAACACGCATCGAGCGGAACTTCCAGACCTTGATCACCTTGCCGTTCCAGCCATGGCGATCCTGCTTGAAGAACACCGGGCCGGGCGAGTTGATCTTCACCGCCAGCGCAATGATCAGCAGGATCGGGCTCAACGCGATGATCGCCAGAAACGCCACGGTTTTCTCGACCAGACTCTTGCTCAAAGCAGCAGTAGGGCGGCTGGTCAACGGGCTCTCGTTCAAGTAGATCGCCGGCAGACCGTCCACCACCTTCACCGAGTGATTGAGCAGGGTCAGACTGTTCAAGTCCGGCACCCACACCACGTCGACGTTGGCGCCGAGCAAATCGCCATAAATCGCCTCGATTTTCGCGGCTTCACACAGCGGCAGGGTGATGTACAAGCGACGAATGTCATGCGCCTCGATCAGCTCCAGCAACTGTTCCTGATCGCCAACAACGCGCGGTGCATCCGAACCCAGCGCCGACACATCGCCATTGCTGACCAAACCTACCAAAGGCAGGTTTTCCAGTTGGCTGAGCTTCTTTGCCAGACCCAACGCCAGTTCGCCGGTACCGACGATCAGCGTCTTGTGCTCGCTTTTACGCGATCGTTGGTAGTACTTGGAAAACGCATGCAGCGGCGCGTAGAGAAACGCCTGACCGAGGAAGCCATACACCGCCCAGCTCAGAATCACCTGCCGCGAAAACAGCTCATCGGCCTGGCAGACAAAGGCGATGCACGCCAGCGCCGCCATGGTCATCGACCAACCCATGAACAGTCGACCGAGACCGGTCAGGTAGTTGTCACGCTTGCGGTAAACACCGCTAAACGTATAAGCCGGCACCGACGCCAGTACCGCCAGCGTTGCACACATCCGGTAGTAAAACGCGACCGTCCCGGTGTGTTGCTCGGCGAGTATGAACAGCAGCGTCACCACAAAGCCCTGTGCCAGCGCCCATTGGCCCCAAAAGGTCAGTCCCTTGAGGCCTGTGCTTCGATTGATACTTAAAGAAAGATCCATACGGTATCCCCAAAAGACGTCCATTCAGGTTTCAACAGTTGAAAACCGAGTTGTTATGCAGACTTATTGTTTTTGTTGTAACGAGTGTCCTGAGGTAACAACATCGATATGCCGAACTGTCGTCAGTCAATAGACTAAGTTATTGGCTTGAATGGTGTCTGACGAGTTCTAACAAGATGGCACAGTGCCAACTTTTTAATAATTAAATAGCAGGGTGTTAGAAAAGGTCGCAGAGCAGGGGGTGAATAAATGATGTTGTATTTGTTACTGTTGGAGGGTGGAGGCAGGGAGTGTTTAATTCAGGGAGGAGGGTGAAGCCAAACAGAGTGCTCTTGTTGTTTTTGTAATCGCACTTTTGCCTGTTTGTTCTGTTCGTGGAAGTCTTGCGGGTTACGCGACGATTTCCTGAATCAGGCAATAACCGCGGTTTCTGACGGCACGAAACAGTCGCTCACCATTACTGGCGCTTTTGAATTTGTCTTGCAGGCGACTCAGGCACATTTCCAGGCCGCGATATTGTTCCGGTTCTCGACCGATGCTGAGAATCAGCTCGTCACGACTGACAACACGCTCTTCATGGCTGAGCATTTTCCTGACCAATGCTGTTTCCAGGCCCGTCAGGCTGATTTCGACACCTTCTTTGACCAGTGCACCCTGATCAGGGTCCAGATGCCAGGTTTCATTGCCAGGTAGTTCACCGTCAACGGCAGGCGGCATGTTGCGGGTTCCCCCGGTAATGGCCGGGACATTCTGGAAAGGATTAGCCGATTGCGCAGCGCGCCATTCGGACTCAAGCGTGGCCAATATTCGCTGAGTATCGTGTTCGATACTGCGCGGGGCGTTTTTACGATTGATGCCTGGATATGTGAACTCCATCACCATTGGAGCGGAAGAGGGTGAATCAACCCCTTCAAACGAATTGAAACGTTCACTGGACAGCATGCTCTCCAGTTCGCGTTGCGACGTTGTACTGTGAGTCACGACAACAAAATATTTCCTTGGGAGGGTTGTACTAGTTTCCATGTCTCTCTCCTGAATACATACCAAAATTGGCTAAAAGATAAATCGGCAGGCGAGCAATGACTTCCTCGGAAGTAATCGATAGGCAGGGTCTGGGCCCAAGATTGGCCCTCGATAAATTCCACTCGATCTGCTGCTATGTTATGGAGTTTTATTGTTATGGGTCGTGTTGTCGCGCTCATTCAATTGCTTGATTTCAAACAGGCGTGAAGCAGAACGGGAGCTATATGGTTGCATTAGACGATCCTTCGTACGTATGCAAATGGGATGGCTGCCCGAGAGTCAGGCAGTCGATATCAGACCCCGCAGCAGGCGATAGCCATAGCCGCGAATGCTCTGAATCGCGTTTGTACCATACATGTCCTTGATTTTTCCACGCAAGCGACTGATCGACTTCTCCAGTGCTCGAGGGTCGTAGAAATTGGTGTTGAGGCCCATGATGCTGGCGATTTCATCATGGCTCAGAATGTGATTACTGGTTTGCGCAAAGGCTTCGAGAATCTTCATCTCGGCAAACGAGATATCGAGTTTCTTGCTGGTGCCCATCAGGCAGATACGGGTTGGATCAAGCGTCAGATCGATATCGCGTTGCCATTCTTCACTGTTGAAGAACTCGCCCAGCAACTCGGCGCCAGCGTCGGAAAGGGTATTGAGCTTGATACAAATATCCGCGCCAGCCAGATAATATTTGATCTTGTTGAAGGCGCCGCGACCGGTGATGACCGCGCAAATGATCGGTTTCAAGTTGTCGCTGCGCAGGTTCTCGACCAAGGCAAGATTGTCTTCGAGGGCCTGTGGGCTGTCGATAACCAGGAAGATCGCTCGATACGAACCAGACTGTTCATTCAACTGATATGAACTAGTGTACGCGCTGGCTTCGAGCGCCATATCAGTGCGTAAATGCTGGGCGACTAGCGCTTTGACATGTTCAGCCACGCCACGGGTACGACCCAAAGTAAGAATACCAGGTTCGTCATTTGTCGGGCGCGGACTACTGGTCGCTAAGTTCCCTGAGAGCATCATGCATTGACTCGAATTAAGTGCTGACATCGGGATGTTAAAGCACCGGTTCTCATCTGTGACTGACAATTGGTAACATTCACGCGTTTTTTAGACGTGGCTCCCGAGTTTTCTAACAATAATTAAGCATTTCAAGCTTTTAGTTGATTTTCTCGGGAGGGTGAACTACTGCTTAGATGGTGGCTATATGCAATGGTGCCACTATTTTGAGCTTATCGCGATGGCTTTGTCTATGTCTAATTGCCACTGTCTGGCCATCTCGGAATAATGTGATATTGATCACACTTTATTGCCAGAGCAACTTTTTTCTGCAAAAAGGCCTAAATATTTTTCGCGTAGTTCGTCAGCCGACGATTATTAACATGGCTTGAGTATGGCAATTCATAAGACCTATTCTTCAAGATCAAAAGATCGCAGCCTTCGGCAGCTCCTACAGGTGAATGCATTTCAAATGCAGGAGCTGCCGAAGGCTGCGATCTTTTGATCTTCATAATGTGCCAATTGTGCAACTTCAGATACTCAACCCCTGAGTGTTATTACCCGGTCGCTCGCCACGAGCGCTCTGACGGAGGATTAATGGATTTCTGGACCCTTTTCCAGGTGTTGATATTAGGTGCGGTAGAAGGCCTGACCGAGTTCTTGCCGATCTCGAGTACCGGCCACCAGATCATCGTCGCCGACTTGCTGGAATTCGGCGGCGAACGCGCCATGGCGTTCAACATCATTATTCAACTGGGTGCCATTCTTGCCGTCGTCTGGGAGTTTCGACCGAAGATCTTCGACATCATCAAAGGCCTGCCCACCGAACGTAATGCCCAACGCTTCACCCTCAACTTGCTGATTGCCTTTCTACCCGCTGTGGTCTTGGGCGTGTTATTCGCCGATGCGATCCACGAATACCTGTTCAACCCGATCACCGTTGCCATGGCACTGGTCGTCGGCGGCATCATTATGTTGTGGGCCGAACAGCGCAGCCATGTGATCAGCGTCGAACACGTCGACGACATGCGCTGGTCTCACGCACTGAAAGTCGGTTTCGTACAATGCCTGGCGATGATTCCCGGCACCTCACGCTCCGGCTCGACCATCATCGGCGGTCTGCTCTTCGGCCTGTCACGCAAAGCCGCCACCGAGTTCTCGTTCTTCCTCGCCATGCCCACCATGGTCGGCGCCGCCGTGTACTCCGGCTACAAATACCGCGACCTGTTCCAGCCCAACGACCTGCCAGTCTTCGCCCTCGGCTTCGTCACCGCGTTCATCTTCGCGATGATCGCCGTACGCGGCTTGCTCAAGTTTATTGCCAACCACAGCTACGCCGCGTTCGCCTGGTACCGGATCGCGTTTGGTTTGTTGATTCTGGCGACGTGGCTGTTTGGCTGGGTCAACTGGACCGCCGCAGCGGCCGCCTGATCACTGAGCGCTGATCAACGCCGCCACGGCGAGATCGTTTAACGTCGAATCCGACGACTCCTGACGAAAGCGCTGCAAGGCCGAGGTGAAATACGCGGCCTGCAGCATGCCGTCGCTGGCCAGATAGAGTCGCGCGTCTTCTTGCTCCTCGGCGGAGTAAACACGCTTGTGACTGTCGGTCGTTTCCTGGCTGGACGAAATAGGTGCGAGGATCAAAGACACCAAAGTGAAGCCGGAAAACTGCGTCACCTCCCACGGCGTATCGGTACGGCCCATGCAAAAGCCATCGCAGTGCGCATAAACGTTGGAGGTGAAGCTGAACAAGGTGAGGAGGGTGAAACGCTTGAAAGCAGAAAAAGTAAACGCGGGCATAAACGAAAGACATCCTGTCAGTACATCAAAACGCCGGGCAACGCTCATGCGTCGCCCCCACACTCAAACCATCAATCAACGACCTTCAAGCAACTCAGCCGCCTGATCCAGCAACGCCAGCGGATCCTTGGCCTTGTGAATATCCACCGACAACAACTGACGGAATTTCCGCGCCCCCGGGAACCCCGTGCCCAGGCCCAGCACATGCCGCGTGATGTGATGCATCGCCCCACCGGCCAACAAATGCTCGGCTATATAAGGACGCAACTGCGCCAGCGCCTCAGCCCGACTGATCACCGGCGCCGAACTGCCAAACAACTGCTGATCCACCTCCGCCAGCAAATACGGATTGTGATAAGCCTCACGCCCCAACATCACACCGTCGAACGTCTGCAAATGCTCATGGCAAGCCTCCATCGTCTTGATCCCGCCATTCAGCACAATCTCCAACTCCGGAAAATCCGCCTTCAGCTGCGCCGCCACGTCATAACGCAACGGCGGAATGTCACGATTCTCCTTCGGCGACAACCCCTCCAGAATCGCAATCCGCGCATGCACGGTGAAACTGGTGCACCCGGCATCGCGGACGGTGCCGACGAAATCGCACAGCTCCGCGTAACTGTCCCGACCGTTGATGCCGATGCGATGCTTCACCGTTACCGGAATCGACACCGCATCACGCATCGCCTTCACACAATCCGCCACCAGTTGCGGATGACCCATCAGGCACGCGCCGATCATGTTGTTCTGCACACGATCACTTGGGCAGCCGACGTTCAGGTTCACCTCGTCGTAGCCATGTTCCTGGGCCATGCGCGCGCAGGCTGCCAGATCCAACGGAACACTACCGCCCAACTGCAGCGCGAGAGGGTGCTCGGCTTCGTTGTGACGGAGGAAGCGTTCGTGATCGCCGTTGAGGAGAGCGCCGGTGGTGACCATTTCGGTGTAGAGCAGGGCGTTCTTCGACAGGAGGCGTAGGAAGAAACGGCAATGGCGGTCGGTCCAATCCATCATTGGGGCGACGGAGAAGCGGCGGGAGAGAGGGGCGGGCGTGGTGATCGGGGACATTGGCGGTTCTAGATTGGATGGGGCTGGGAGGTGCGGGAGTTTATCAGGATTGACGCGTTCAGTTCTTAAGGTTTCAGAGAGCTATGCGGATCCATCTCGTCTCTCACTCGGAATCTGTAGGCTAAGAAAAACATCCTTTGGATGATCCGTCGAGGAATGTGCTAGTCGTTCTCCAGGAAAGTGTGCTTTCCTTTGGGGAGCTGCAGTTATAAGCTGCAGCCCCACTGAAAAAATAAAATAATCGTGGTATCAAGGAGGAAGCTGTGACAGCAATTTCTGTGAGTTTGATTAATATGAAGGGTGGAGTTGGCAAGACTACCCTCGCAGCGCAGCTGGCGCATACCGCCGATACAAAACGCCTGCGGACTTTAGCTATTGATCTCGATCCACAAGCGAATTTAAGTCAGGCTCTCATGGGGGCAAGGGGCTACGTCGACCATTTAAATCAAAAAAGACCAACCATAGTAAATTTATTTGAGCAGTACCTTCCTCCAACTATTAGTTCTCCTAGTCCGACAAAGTGCACGATTGATGATGTGATAATTAAGGGGGCGGGCTACCGCTCAAACACGATGCTTGATCTGATTCCGAGCAGGCTCGAGCTTTCAAATACTTTAAAAAATCCCACAGGTAAAGAGAGGAAGCTCGCAAAGGCATTAGCCAGCGTAGTCGAAAATTATGATTTGATAATAATTGATTGTGCGCCTACGGAGTCTATTCTCACTGATGCAGCCTATCATGCGAGTCGCTACGCCCTAGTGCCAGTAAAACCAGAATTTTTGGCTACGATCGGGCTTCCCTTGCTTGCGAATTCTGTTCTTGAATTTAAGGCGGAAAACTCCGATCATGCTTTAGATATTTGTGGGATTGTTTTCAATCATTCATCATCTTACTCAGATGGGCCTGAAACTGCTGCATCGGTCAGGGAAGTTACTGAAGAGGCAAGTAAGAATAAATGGCATGTATATGATACCCATGTAAGGTATTCCCGTTCATACGCAAAGGCAGCTAGGGAAGGTACGCCAATTGGCTCCACAAGTCATGTGAGAACGAACGTTCCGCGACAGTTCTCCTCTTTTACGCAAGAGTTTTTCAAATCAATTGGATTAGAGTAACTTATGAAATCTAAAGAGATTTTAGATCTTGAAGTGGCATTGCTCTTTTTGAGATATGGGCGAAAAACAGTTTTTCAAGCCATTGCACGTCATGAGCATCTCTCTGAAGGGGAGATACAGCGTGAGATAGAAGCATTGTTCTTACGTCAGCATGGGTTGGCTGTAAAAAAAAGAAATGCTGTTAAGCAGTTTCATCTTAATTCGGTGCTTTCTTCAGATGATGAAAAAAATAATCTGCTACAAGAGCTGTATGCGAAATTTGAAAATAGAACATTTCTTCCTGAGTTGAAAGATGTTAAGCGTTTTTTCGATCGGTACGGTAAAGATCAGAAAAATTTGAAGTCTCGCGCAAGTGCTCAAAGTGTCCTTTTTCGATTTTTGGCGAATTTAGAAGTTGTCGAATTGAAGAAAATTCTAGCCACTCCAGTCTTCAAGGGTGAATTTTCATCGTTAGGTTTGATTTCAGACGAGATTCTTCGGAATAGTATCTCGAAGAGAAGTGATGAGCCTACCTGAAAGAAATAGCTGGTATCTCAGGATTAGTATTTTGGTAAATATCAAGACATTTTGGACTAAGGGTTAAAGTAATACGTTGCATTTTTCACGCTGGTGCTAAGTCTGTTCTGGATGTGTGATTTTGTATAAGTCGAGATATTGGTATCCGATATTTTTTCGAAGCAACATCTCACATTGCACTGTATAAGCGCGAAATTACATTCGTTTAAGCGTGTAACATCATCGCCCTACGCTGCCTACAACACCTTGGGCAAAAGGTGACGGATTTATTTATAGGGATGGGTCTTGGCAGTAAATAAATCCGTAGCCTTTGTCCCGGGAACGGGGGAGCAGTCTAAGCCCGCATAACTTTATTCCAGTCGATCTCATGCCCAGCGGCTTCAAGTTCACGGCCCAAAGCTTGCTTCCAGCTGTTGCCGTCCATGGACTCCCACACCACACCGGCAAAATCACTGGGAATCTCCACGGTGCCGCGCTTCAATGCACACACTTTCTCTCTGCCGAGACGGCCAAGGAAATAGCCCAGCTCGAGCAAGACGTTCTGTCGCGCTCGTGGTTCTGGTTTACCACCTTTGGCGCAGCCCTCATCGTCTGGAGTCAGCAGCACTACCGCGAAATCCACCTGTCCATGCGCTTCGACTTTCTCCATGATTGTGCGGCCTTGGTTGGCTTGCTCATGCAGAATGATTGGTTCAAAGCCCAGTTGCATCAAAAAGCGCGCTACTGCTTCCCTTGGGCCTTCCTCATGGCCGTGCACCACAAAGACCCGCTTAGAAAGCGCTGCCGCAGCTCCAGCGTCTGACGATGTACTTACAATCGAATTCTCATGCTCGGCAAGATCCTCTTGCAGCGTGTCTTGAGCAGCTTTGAGCAATCCAAGAGACCGGTTGATATTTTTTCTGACATTGCCGCTGTAATCTGGAACTTGACCACTCAGAATCTCCAGTGCTCCGCCATAGCGAAGATTTGCGGCAGCAATAAAACGCTGATAGGCCGAGGAGTTTTCACCGAAACAACGTTCCAGAATGTCTTTGATGGTTAATGTCAAAGAGTCCAATTTTTGAGATTCGCCATCGACCAACGTGAGAATGTTGAACTCGCTGAGTTCGCCAATACATTTGTCTAAACGCTCAATTCCCCGCTCAATGGCCAGAGGAGAAAGCTGCAGTTTGGGCTTCAAGGAAGCGGCTGGTGGTTTTTGGCCCATCAAGTGAATCCTTTCTCATCCTATGTGTGATAAAGACATTATCACCTACAAACAAAGGTAGCGGTGGCTGCGCTGGTGATCAACGTGGAAACTTGCCCACATTCCTTTCCTTCGGCTTGAAGAAGCGCTACTTGACGCGACCAGCGTTCCCGCCAACTGCCCTCAGTACACCACGGACCGTCTCATCGGTGTCACTCAAATCTGGTGTTTCAGTAAGAAGGGTCAGCTCTATCAGAGTCGGCACTAGAGCCAGCTGATCTTGGTACACCCTTTCCAGCATACCCAAATCAAGAATAGTGTCTGGCATTGCAACGGCTCTTCCCAAGAAAGGAGCGGTACTGCAAAAGTGTTTTATTCGATGGTCAGCAATTCGGGAAACGCTTAAATTTTGCTACAAACCGATGTGCTTACGATGGTTCACCCATGCAGGCTGGGTGGGCGATGAGATACTGCGTCCAATCCATCATCGGAGTGACGGGCAGCGCTTGAAAGAGGAGCGCAGTGCTCTTTGCACAGTTTTGAATCGATCACCTTGCTCGTAGAGCCTTTCCAAACAGAAAAAACACTTTTGTTTAAAGGAAGCCTGTTGCTGCAGTCTTGAGCCTACACTCCCTTGCTCTTCCCCCTACACCTAAGACAGAATCCCCCGGCTTGTACGTCTAGCCCGCACGTTCTATCGTCCCCCCATCACTGAAAACCAGTGATCGGGTTTGGTAGCCCGCTTCGTGTCTAGATGCATCGCATCACCAATTTCAGTCGCTTTCCCAGGGCTCGGATTTCATGGTGGTCATGCGTGGGGCTCATTCGTGGGCGCCGGGTTCTAGTGCGACCGGTCTACCAACCCGCGTATGGCCGCCACCCATCGTTTGGTAGCGAGGGTGATGGCTTCTTTTAGTAATCGCGCTAGAGGTTCCATCTATGTTCAAAGTAACGCCCAACCCGCCGGACACCGATCCCGCATCCCCCTACGAATCCCTCAAATCCAAAAAACTCCACGAAGCCGCCGAGCGCGCCCTCGATCACTACCTCCTTCCCGCCGGCCACATCATGTCCTGCGTAAACGAGCCCGAGCGCATGTACCTCGCCAATCCGAAGTACGACTCGGAATCCCTGCTAGCCAATGCCAGTGAAACGCTGAGTTCCGCCTCGGAAATGCTCAACAACTTCGCCGCCGCACTCGACCCCTCGCACCGCAAAACCGCTTTGGGCATTGCGCAGGTGGTGATGTTGGGGGAGTTGGCGGTGAATCAGGTGTTGGATAAGGTCGAAATCAAGCCGTAAACCCCTCGCTCCTCTGTGTCGTGCAGCCACTGCTCGCCGCAGAGGGGCCAGGCACCTGAATCCGCATTTTCAGCCCCGTTTTACGCCAATAGCGATGTGCCACAAATCATGATGGCAATGCGTCATCACGCCGCTCGAAAAGTTCAACGATTATACAAAAATATAAAGTTGTACAAGTTTTCGCAAAATTAATAGCATCCCTCCAGACACCTTTGCTGAAACGATAAATCCAGCGTGCAGACGCTCTGTTTGCGACGTGACGGGTTTGTCTGCCGGTGCTCGCGTCGGGTTTGTTTTCGACGCTTCAACAGCATCGGCATTTGCATTTCAGGGACAGCTGGAGCGTCCCGTATTACGCCTTGGATGACGACCCCGAATGTCTGGACGGTGACTGTGGTTACCGGAGATCAATTTTTTGTGCCTGGCGTTTCGCGTCAGGGCGTTTGAGGCTGAATATGGCAGTTGCATCGAATTTCCTGGGTGACATCAAGGTTTCCCGCAAGCTGGGAACCGGCTTCGGCATTCTTTTGCTGGCCGTTTTGGCGGTTGCCTTCATTGGCTATAACAGCAACGGCGTGCTGGTTGATCGTTTGAGTACGACGCGTCTGATCGGCACGTTGAATGACGCGACGCAAGATATGCGGCTGTCCGAGAAACAGTACGAAGCCGCCGCTGACGCAGCGTTCGCCGAGTCCTATAACGCTCAGCTGAATGTCTTGCAGGGTCTTGTGAGCAAGGCGCTGGACACGTTGACCCGCGCTGAGAACCAGCAAGCCTTGAAGGCTTTGCAAGCCACGATTGTTGCCTACGACCAGAAGGTCAAGCGGCTGATCGCTGCCGATCAATCGACCACGGATGCCCTGAAACCGCTGACGGCGCTGTCGGACAAGTACGCGCAAACTTTTGCCGGCATGCTTGAAGGCACCACGACCAGTGCACTGGCGTCTGCCGATGGCGAACGCGTTCGGGAGCTGCGCACAGTGGCCGATTTGCGCAATGGCATGACCACGTTTCGCCTGATGTTGCGTCGTTACATTGCGGTGCCCAACGACGTGAACAAAAAACTGATGATGGAAACCATCGATAGCTTCTTGAGTGATATCACCAAGGCGCGCACCAGCCTGCCGACGGCCCTGTCGAGCCAACTGGAAGAAGCGCACGCCGGCATGCGGCGTTATCGCGAAGTACTGGTGGAAGTGGCCGGGCTGTTCGAGCAGAAGCAGAACATGCGCGAGCAGGTCGACCAGGAAAGCAAGGCGATGGACAAAATCATGACTGGCCTGATGGACACCCAGCAGCGCCTTGCGCGTGAGGATCAGCATTCGGCCTTTATTCAGATGGCCGGATTGACTGTGTTGGCGCTGGTGATCGGGCTGTTTGCTTCGGTGGTCATCTCTCGCCAGATCACGGCGCCGCTGGCGCTGACGGTTGATCTGGCCCGACGCATTGCCAAAGGCGACCTGACGGTACAGGCCAAGTCAAACCGCAAAGATGAGTTGGGCGATCTGCAGAATGCGATGCAGGACATGGCGCAGAACCTGAACACGCTGGTGCAAGGTATCGGCAATGGCGTGACGCATATCTCCACCTCTGCGGAAAAACTCTCGGCCATGAGCGAGCAGACCAGCGCGGGTGTGCGTCAGCAAAAAAGTGAAGTGGATCAAGTCGCCACGGCGATGCACGAAATGGCCTCGACCGTGCAGGAAGTTGCGCGTAACACCACCGATGCCTCCGCTGCCGCGACCCTGGCCGATCAGCAGGCGCGCCACGGCAGTACGGTGGTGAAGCAGGCGACGGTGCAGATCAGCGAACTTGCTATGGCCATTGAAGAGTTGGGCGGTGCGATGAACGTGCTGACTCAGGACAGCGAGCAGATCGGCAAAGTCATCGATGTGATCAAAGCCGTCGCCGAGCAGACCAATCTGCTCGCGTTGAACGCCGCGATCGAAGCGGCGCGGGCGGGGGAGCAGGGCCGTGGTTTTGCCGTGGTGGCAGACGAAGTGCGCTCGCTGGCGCAGCGCACGCAGGACTCGACCAAGGAAATCGAAGCGCTGATCGTCACCCTGCAACAAGGCACGCAAGCGGCCGCGACGCTGATGGCCTCCAGCCGCGAGCGCACCCTCGATACGGTGGAGTTGGCGCAGAAAGCCGAATTGGCGATTACCGAGATCAATCAGTCCATCGGTACGATCCAGGAAATGAGCCTGCAGATCTCGGCCGCCGCCGAGCAGCAAAGTGCCGTGGCCGACGAAATCAACCGCAGCATTGTCAGTGTGCGTGATGTGGCGGATCAGTCGGCTGTCGCCAGCGAAGAAAGTGCGGCGGCGACCATTGAGTTGGCGTCACTGGGGCAGGACCTGCAGCGAATGACCGCGCATTTCCGCACCTGATCTTTTCAACTTGGCGCACGCGGTGCCTTCAACTATTCAGGCGCCGCAGGGCTACAGTTATCGCCTCGTTTGCAGATAACCAAGGCCAGCAGCTGTTTTATTTATCGCCATGGAAGGTTGCACGCCGTCATCAGGTGGTTCATGACCGACTTTCCAAAATCATTCGCGTCTCCCGGAGGCTGCCAGGGCTGTAAGAACAAAGGCGTGCCGGACATGGATTTCGCCTTCGCTTTTCAGCCCATTGTGGATCTGCGCGATCAAACGACGTTTGCCCATGAAGCCTTGGTTCGTGGCGTGAACGGTGAAGGCGCCCTGTCTGTCCTGGAGCAGGTGGACGATCAAAACCGTTATCGATTCGATCAACTGTGTCGTGTGCGGGCGATTTCCACGGCGGCTGAGTTAGGCATGACGCAGTACCTGTCGATCAATTTTCTGCCGAATGCCGTTTACCGGCCGGAAGTGTGCATTCGCAGCACGCTGGAAGCGGCGCGCACTTACGGCTTTCCGCTGGAGCGGCTGATCTTCGAAGCCGTGGAAGGCGAGCACGTTGAAAGCAACAAGCATTTGATGAGCATCTTGCGTGAGTATCGTGAGTTTGGTTTCAAGACAGCGATCGACGACTTTGGCGCAGGCTATTCCGGCCTTAACTTGTTGGCGGATTTTCAACCGGACTTGATCAAGCTGGATATGGCGCTGATCCGCAATATTCACCGCGACCGGGTGCGCCAGACCATCGTGCGTAACGTGGTGAACATGTGCAGAGAGTTGGGCGTGGAGGTGATCGCCGAGGGCATAGAAGATGCTGAGGAAAGAGACTTTCTCGCCGATTGCGGCATTTATCTGATGCAGGGCTACTGGTTCGCCAGGCCTGCCTTCAAATCCATCGCGCAGATCCCGACAAGTGCGTGGCTGAAGCGATGATCGCTTTCAGCTCGCGCTGATCCGCTCGATAACTTGGCTCAGCGCCGTACGTTTGTTGAGCCATTCAGTGTTGGTAGTCCCCCTGTCGATGAGCAAAGTTTCATCTTGCCGTGTGTGGCGCAGGCCTAGGATGTTGGCACAAGATCATCGCTTTTTATCCCGAGGGAATCGTGCCATGCGCCTGAATGTCGTCAAAGTGCTGTTGGTTGCCGCAGCGATATCGGTGTTGAGTGCGTGTTCAGGCGCAGGTGGCTTGACCACTACCAGTTGTTTCTCCGGCGACTGTCAGTCGCCGGAGGGGCGCAACGCCAATACGTTGAAGTTCGGCGGCAACAGTATCGGCAGCAGTCTCAATCAGTACAGCTCCGGCATGTTGCATGACGATTAAGGATTACTGCGCGGCAGGTACGGCGATCCACTCGCTCAGGGTTTGCTGATATTTGCCGGTAACTTTGCTCAAGTGCAGCCACTGATCGACGTACAGTTTCCAGCTGATGTCATCGCGCGGCAGCAGATACGCCTTCTCGCCATATTGCATGTACTGATGCGGATTCACCGCGCACAAGCCCGGTTTGAGTTTCTGCTGATACAGCGCCTCCGAGGCGTCGGTGATCATCACGTCGGCCTTGTTGTCGAGCAGTTGCTGAAAGATCGTCACGTTGTCGTGCAGGGCCAGTTGCGCCTTGGGCAGGAAGGCGTGGACGAAGGCTTCGTTGGTGCCGCCGGCGGGTTCGACCAGGCGCACGTTGGGCTGGTTGATCTGTTCCACCGTCTGGTACTTGCTGACATCGTCGCAACGTACCAGCGGGATCTTGCCGTCAGTGTCGAGGGTGTTGCTGAAGTAGGCTTTTTTCTGCCGTTCGAGGGTGACCGAGATGCCGCCCATGCCGATGTCGCACTTGCCGGCCTGCATGTCCGGCATCAGGGTTTTCCAGGTGGTTTGCACCCATTCGACTTTGACCCCGAGGCTGTCGGCCAGTGAGCGGGCCATGGCGATGTCGATGCCTTCGAATTCGCCGTCGGTGCGTTTGAAGGTGTACGGCTTGTAGTCGCCGGTGGTGCACACGCGCAACTGGCCTTGTTGCTGGATGCTGTCGAGGTGCGAAGCGCTTGGCTCGGCGTGGGCGCCGGCGGCTACGCTCAGCAGGCCGCAGAGGATCATTGTGCTTTTTAGTGTTGTCATTGTGATCGGGCTTCCGGGAAGGACGGTGGCCCAGTGTAGTGAAAGGCTTTGTCGGGTGTCATCCCGGGTCCGGACTCAACGTGCCGAGCCACGCCACCAATGCAACGATCAGCAAGGCCATTGCCAGTTCAACCACCACGCTGCGTCTGAGCGCATTGGCCGCGATGGCATGCTGCCCATCGCGCAACGATTGTTGCAGGGACGGGCCAAGGTGAAAGCGGTTCAATGCCGCCAACACCAACATCCCGGCAAACAACACGACCTTGATCGCCAGCAGCATCCCGTAAGTGCCGAGCAACACGTCATCCAGCCTCGGCCCGACGATGAACAGGTAATTCACTGCACCGGTAATCGACAGTGTCAGTACGATCACCGCGCCAATCCATTCGAAGCGCTTGACCGAAACAACCAGCGAACGAATACGCGATTCATCGATCATTCCCCGCGCCATCAACACCAGCGCCAGCATCGCACCCAGCCATGCGCCCGCCGCGAGCAGGTGCAGAATGTCGCTGAGAAAATGCCAGAACCGCAGCGCGCCCTCGTCCATCGCCCCATGCCCGCTCCACGCGAGAGAGGCGAGGGCGACGGCGCCGGCCATCGATGCAAGCCCTGCGCCGGGCCTGATCAACACCACGATCAGCGCGCTCATCCGCAGCGCCCACGCCAGCCCGACGTCGGTTTCCAGCAACATCATCTGCAGATGCGGCCACAGCGCCGCGAACGTCGCTTCGCCGCTCATGGCGCGGGTCATCAACACCAGTCCGGCGCCTGACAACAGCGTCCCGATCAACGCCATCCCGCGCAACATCGGCCGAAACCGCAGCAGTGTCTCAGCGCTGTACAGCGCAAACAACGCCAGCCCGAACAACAGCAGCAAATCCATATACAACGCAAATCGCAGGAGGATGTTGATCAGTTCAGCCATCGCTCACTTCACTTTGAACGTGACATTGCCGGTGATCGGGTGCGTATCGCTAGACACCGCGCGCCATTGCACTTGGTAGGTGCCGGCCGGCAGCGGCGCGAGCGGGGTGATCAGCATGCTTTTCGGGTCGCTGCCGGCACTGACTCTGGCTTTCATCGGCATCGGCGAATGGGCCATGCCGGGCATTTCGGTCATGACCAGTTTGGCGCCGGAGAACTGCGTCAACAGGTTCTCGGAAAAGTGCAGTTCTATCTTGCCGGGTGCGGCGCCGTCGGCACCTTCGGCGGGGGTCGACGAGAGCAGTTTCGGGTGGGCCTGGGCGAGGCTGCTCAGGAGCAAGCCGCTGGCGAGTGCAAGGGTGATGTTCAAGGTGCGCATGCAAGACCTCTGGGTTGTTTTCCAATGGGATTCAGAACCACATCCGCACGCCGAGGACGAGGCGCGCTTCGCTGCGATCCTCGCCTTCTTCGCGGGCGTAATCGGCGGTGTTGCCGTAGGTACGGTTCCACGTCACGCCGATGTAGGGGGCAAATTCGCGGCGGATTTCGTAACGCAGGCGCAGGCCCGCCTCGGTGTTGGCAAGCCCGGAACCGATGCCCCGTTGCGCATCGTTCTTGCCGTAGACGTTGACTTCGGCGGTGGGTTGCAGGATCAGGCGATTGGTCAGCAGGATGTCGTAGTCACCCTCGAACCGCAGCGCGCTCTGGCCGCCTTCACCGATAAACGCGGTGGCCTCGGCTTCGAAGTTGTACAGCGCCATGCCCTGCACACCGAACGCGGCCCAGGTCTGCGGCGCGCCGGGTTTGAAGTCCTGCCGCACGCCGCTGACCACGTCCCACCACGGTGATATTGCATGGCCCCAGAGCGCCTGAATCTCGGCGTCTTCGGTCTTGCCGTTGCTGCGTTCGCCTTCGGAGCGCAGCCACAGACGATCGATATCGCCACCGATCCAGCCGGACAGATCCCAGGCCAGCGCGCTGCCGTCATCGGCGTCCTGCCATTCGAGTTTGTCGGCAAAAAAGTAGCTGTTGATCGCGCTGTCGTGGACCTGATGGCCGCCGGGGCTGGTGAACACGGCGGCGCGGTCGGCGTCGGTCAGGGGCGGGATCGGCGTGCGGCTTTCGGTCGGCGCGGCGGGCTGCATCATGCCGTCGTCCATGCTTTGCATTGCCGAGTGATCCATGCCGGACATCTGGCTGTGATCCATGCCCGGCATGTCGCTGGCGGCCATCGCCGAACTGCCGATCAGCAGCAAGGAAAATGCAGTGAGTCGAGTCATCAGCGGCCCCTTCATTCTTCCACCCGCACTTCGCGGAACATGCCCGTTTCCATGTGGTACAGCAGGTGGCAGTGATAGGCCCAGCGGCCGAGTGTGTCGGCGGTGACGCGGTAGGTGCGGCGGGTGCCGGGCGGCATGTCGATGGTGTGTTTACGCACCTGGAATTCACCGTTTTCGTCTTCCAGATCGCTCCACATGCCGTGCAAGTGAATCGGGTGGGTCATCATCGAGTCGTTGACCAGCACCAGGCGAATGCGCTCGCCATACTTCAGGCGCAAGGGCTCGGCGTCGGCGAATTTGATGCCGTTGAACGACCAGGCGAATTTCTCCATATGCCCGGTCAGGTGCAGTTCAATCGTACGGCTCGGATCGCGGCCATCCGGGTCTTGGAAGCTGCTGCGCAGGTCGGCATAGGTCAGCACGCGACGGCCGTTGTTGCGCAGGCCGAGGCCGGGGTCGTCGAGTTTTGCCGCAGTGCTGATGGCTTGCATGTCCACCAGCGGATTGTCTTTTTCGCTGTCGGGATGGGACTGCATCGGGCCCATTGCCGAGTGGTCCATGGCGCTCATGTCCATTGAGCCGTGATCCATGCCGCCCATGCCCATGTCGTCCATGGTCACCAGCGGGCGAGGATCCTGATCCGGTACGGGTGCCGAGAGCCCGGCGCGAGTGGCGAGGGTGCCACGGGCAAAACCGGTTCGATCCATGGCCTGGGCAAACAACGTGTAAGCCTCGGCGTCCGGCTCGACGATCACGTCGTAGGTCTCGGCCACCGCGATACGCAGTTCATCGACGCTGACCGGTTTGACGTGCAGACCATCAGCCGCCACCACAGTCATTTTCAGCCCGGGAATGCGCACGTCGAAATACGTCATGGCCGAGCCGTTGATCAGGCGCAGTCGCAGTTTTTCGCCGGGGCGGAACAGGCCGGTCCAGTTGTTATCCGGCGCGTGGCCGTTCATCAGGAAGGTGTAGGTGGCGCCACTGACGTCGGCGATGTCGGTGGGGTTCATCTTCATGTCTGCCCACATCTTGCGATCGGCGACGGTGGCGCCCCAGCCTTTCTCGCTGACGTCATCGAAGAAATCGCCGACGGTGCGTTTGTGGAAATTGTAGTAGTCGGATTGTTTTTTCAGGGTCTTCAGCAGGCTGGCCGGGTCTTCGTCGGTCCAGTCACTGAGCATCACCACGAACTCGCGGTCGTAGTGGAACGGCTCAGGCTCCTTGGCGTCGATCACCAGCGGCCCGTAGACGCCGGCCTGTTCCTGCAAACCGGAATGGCTGTGATACCAGTAGGTGCCGTTCTGTCGCACCTTGAATTGATAAACGTACACGCCACCCGGTTCGATGCCGTGAAAGCTCAGGCCCGGTACGCCGTCCATGTTCGCCGGCAGCAGAATGCCGTGCCAGTGAATCGAGGTGCTGGCGCTGAGCCGGTTACGCACCCGCAGCGTCACGGTGTCGCCTTCGCGCCAGCGCAGCAACGGGCCGGGCAGGCTGCCGTTGATGGTCATCGCCGTGCGTGGGCTGCCGGTGAAGTTGGCCGGGGTTTCGCCGATGAACAGCTCGAACTCGCTGCCGCTCAGTTCATGCAATTGACCGGGGGCATTCAGCGCCCAGACCGGCGTGCGCCACAAACCGAGGCCGCCAAGCAGACTGCCGGCGGCTAGGCCTTTGACGAAGGTGCGTCGTGAAGGGTTGGAAGGCATGCGCTGGAAATCCCCGTTTGACTCATGACGGGGAGGTTAACCAGCGCCAGCTTTCAGTTGGCTGAGGCGGAGATTACAGTTTTGACAGCTTCATTTGCGGCGAGATGATCGGCCAGATCCCGCGCCTGTTGTGAAGCAGCCAGCCGCGACTGACGATCGACGTCTTCGCCGAGAATGGTTTTCTCGACGCTCAACTCGTGCACATCGCTGATACCGATAAACTCGAGCCACGCGGCCACGTAGGGTTTCTGAAAATCGAAGCGTTCGGCGGGCGTGGCCGATTGCGCGGAAAAATCCATTCCGCAGGCATAGGCGCCCACGGCGGTTTTGTTTTTCAGCAAACCTTGCAGGCCGTGTTGCGGGTCGAAACTGAAGAGGATGTCTTTCTGCGACACCAGGTCGATGAAGTGCTTGAGTTTGTACGGAATGCTGAAATTCCACAGCGGCACCGACAGCACCAGAATATCGGCGCGATGCAGATGCGCGGCGAGGTGTTTGAGCTGATCCCACGCCGTTTGCTGGCGCGGCGACAGCGGTGTGCCATTGAGTCCGGCGTACTTGGCATTCAGCATCTCTTCGTCGAATTCCGGAAGCTGCATGCCCCATAAATCCAGGGTTTCGAGGCGCGTCTGCGGGTGATGCTGTTGATAGCGGTCGATGAACTGGCGCGCGACCTCCAGTGAGGCGGAGCGCTGTTTGCGCGGCGAGCATTCGATGTGAAGAAGAGTGGTCACGTTAAGGCCTCGGCATTCGGTGGGGGAGTGCGAGGCATTGCAACATAGCGAGGATCTAACTATAAATTGTAAATAAATCATCCATTGATCACGTATCTCACTATGTTCGACGCCCTGTTGCTCAAGACCTTTGTCACCGTTGTCGATGAGGACGGCTTCAGTCGTGCCGCGGCAAAACTGCATCTGACGCAGTCGGCGGTCAGCGGTCATCTGCGCCGACTCGAAGAGCAAGTCGGCAAACCCCTGCTCAAGCGCACGACGCGATCGCAACAACTCACCGCCGATGGCGAGCGCCTCATGGCCTATGCGCGGACGATTCTGGCGCTGAACCGCGATGCCTGGGCGCAGCTCACGCGCACGCCGTTTCAAGGGCGGGTGCGGATTGGCGTGTCCGAGGATTTTGTCGAGGCACGGTTACTGCGCGCGTTGCAGGATTGCGCGGCGCAGCATCCGGGCATGGAGATTGATGTGCAGGTGAATATTCCCGGGACCTTGCTGAGCCAGATGCAGCAGGGTGATCTGGAAATGGTCATCGGTTCGCTGTGCGAAACCGGTGAATCTGGCGTTTTGCTGTGGCAGGAGCCGCTGGTGTGGGCCTGGGCCGCGCAACCTGTCGCGCATTTACCGACGCCACTGCCGCTGGCGCTGTTTCCAGAGCCGTGTCCGTATCGCGAAGCCGCATTGACGCGTTTGGCCCGGGCCGGCATTTCTCAGCGCACGGCCATGCTGTGTTCGAGCACGGCCGGGTTGCGCGCAGCGGCGGCATCCGGATTTGCCGTGGCGCCGATGCCGGCGAGTCAGTTGGGGCAGGGGGTGGCAGCGCTGGCAGCGGAGCAGGGTTTGCCGGCGTTGCCGGATGCGCAGTTCCGCTTATTTGTCGCAGCGCATGCCGATCCGCAGATGCTCGATGCCGTTTCGCAGGTGATCGTCGATTTCTGTTCGACGCGGCGCCAGTAAAAGGCTTACAGACCGAGGCCTTCCTGCACCGCCAGCAACAGATTATTTTCGGTCAGCGCGATGGCATCCAGCTGCTGGCCTGTTTCAATCGACTGCACCCACCAATGGCTCTCACCGTGCTCATCTACGGTGCGCAGCAGATAGGTGTCCGTGGCTGACGGGATAATCTGCACCCGGCCTGCGCCATCCTCGGTAAACCGGGCAATGGGATCAAATGTCAGACTTTGATGATTGGCCTCGATCACCAGTTGGTCGATGGCGTAATCGTGGGGCTCACCATCGGGTGAGGTTTCGCAAACGTGGGTCGGATTGCGCCGAATCTTCAGGCCGACTTCGGTGACCGGCTGCAGCCACGCCTCGATGCGGTGGTACAAGTCGTACACCTGCGCCGGCCAGCAATCGATCTCCAGCGCGGCATCCGCGTGGGTGTGCCGGGTTTGCTTGAGTTTGGCGGCGAGTTCGTCTGCTTTACTCATTTCGGATCCCTTGGTTTGATGTCTGCCTGTTAATCGTAGACCTTTCAACGGCGTACGACGTTGCCTTGCGTCATGCGCCTGCAATACAAGCGTGTCGAAATCAGCGCTGGCCAAGTCGGGTCATGATCGAAAACCACGGACGCAGGCGTCCCAAGGAGCGGGTGGATGAAAAAGCTGTTTACAATTTTGGCAGTGATTGCGCTGACGGCCGGTAGCATCGGTTTGAGTTCGGCACGCCAATCGCAGTCGAGCAAGGTCCAGGCGGAATCGGTGGCAGGGGTATTCGATTACTACCTGCTGACGCTGTCCTGGTCGCCGACCTTTTGCCTGACCCATAAAGATGACTCGCAGTGCACGGGCAAGGGCTACGGCGTTGTGCTGCACGGCTTGTGGCCGCAATACGCCAAGGGTGGCTGGCCGCAATCCTGCCCGCCGCTAACCACGCTGAATGCGGCGCAAACCAGCAAAGGCCTGACACTGTTCCCGACCAAAAAACTGCTCGACCACGAATGGGCCAAGCACGGCACCTGCAGCGGCCTCGGCGCGATGGGTTATCTGGATGAAGCGGACAAAGCCGTTGGCGCGGTGAAAATTCCGCAGGAGCTGCAACCGCTCAGCTCTTCGTATTACTTCGAAGCCCAGGAAATCGCTGACCTGTTCCGCAAGGCCAACCCGGGAATCCCGGCCGATGGCATTGCGGTCATTTGCAGCGGCCCGGAACTGTCGGAAGTGCGCGTGTGCATGGGCAAGGATTTGCAGTTCGGCGCCTGTGGCAAAGGCGTGAAGACCCAGTGCCGGGCGGGGGATATTCGGGTACCGCCGTCGCGTTGAAGTGAGCGGTTTCCATGCATTGAAAAGGCGCCTGATCGGGCGCCTTTTTTCGCCTGAAGGTTTGAAGCGCCTGGAAAATTCCCGCATGCTTGCGCGCCCCAAAAGGATGACCCGCAACATTGCAAGGAGCTGTTCATGAGCGGAAAACCCGCCGCCCGCGTCACCGATCCAACCGCCTGCCCACTGCCGGGACATGGCACCAATCCCATTGTCAGTGGCTCGCCGAATGTCAATTTCGACGGTTTGGCGGCTGCGCGAATGACTGACAAATCTGCCTGCGGCAGCCCGATCACCGGCGCTGTTGCGTCGACGGTGTTCATCAATGGCTTGAACGCCGCGACGCTGGACAGCACCGGTGGCCACGGTAATGTCGTCATCGGCGGTTCAGGCACGGTGATCATCGGTGACACGGTGACTGCGGCGCCCTTCAGTGGTTTGCTGCCGATGCCGGTGCATTTCACTGACAGGTTGAAACTGGTCAATGACGTGACCGGCGAGCCCATGCCTGATCATCCTTACGTTATTCAGCGCGCTGACGGGCGTCTGGAACATGGAGTGTCTGACGCGAACGGATTCACCCACCAAGTCAGCTCGCATCTGCCCGAAACCATCAAGTTGTTTTTGGAGGAGTGAGGCATGACTGCTGAAACGGTAACGTGCGCGAAGGGCAACAATTACAGGCTGCACAAGGAACATGCGCTGACGGACAAGAAAGATGTCAGTGACAAGCCTGTGCCAGTGGAGAGTACCAAGGCGATTGTGGTTTTTATCGGAGGTGCGGGAGATAAGGAGAGTTATTATTTTTCGGGGCCTTATGAAAACATCCAGGATGCACGACGTGCATTTGATAGGCGCACTGAGACATTAAAGGGACAAGGAAAATATAAATCGGAATGGTTGGGTTACAACGAAGTCAGAGGAAAGCAGGACATTCAACGGCACGTGCTAAGCCTTATTCCGTATAAAAGCTGTCCCGTCTATATCGTGGGCCATAGCCTCGGCGGCTGGAATGGTGCGCACCTGTCCAAAATAATGTCGGATTGGGGTTACAGGGTTCAGATGCTGATCACCCTGGATCCTGTGGGTGAAGGGGCTTTGGTTTGGCTGGGCTCAGACATTTATCGCGAACGTCCCACGCCAGTTTCGGTTGATTGGATCAATATCAAGGCAACACCTTCCAAGAGAGACCCATCAGACGGGGTCGCGGACTTCGGGGAAAAATGGATGATCTCCTGCGGACCGTCAATTAACGTAAATGTCGACACCAATCACGCTAACGCACTGGGATTGCTAAACGCCCCAATCGCTGATGGTAAATCTGCAAGTGACTTGTTGTTTGATTCAATCATGAAGGAGTTTTCGTGATGTATAGATTGTTCCTTTGTATGGTTCTGGCTGTCTGTTCGGGATGTGCAAAGGACCATTCACAGCCTCCGGCAAATTTGAGTTATGTGTCCGTAGATAGGTCGAGTTCCCTTTTATATGTCATCAAATATCAATCCGATGTGGATGTTTTGAACCTGTTTGGGCGGGGCGAAAGGCAAGGGATGGCTTCGGGGACATTGAGGTGCGCGTTTGCGGATGACCACGATTTTTCGGTTGGCAAAGCTATTCAGTTTTCTGCAGTGGGGCTTGTAGATTCTGATATACGCGAAAACGGCAACTCCGAATTCTCCTTTTCGACCAGTACATTTATCACTGAAACCTCCAGCGACCGAAGTACGGAGAGAGATCTGTCAGTGGCAGAACTGAACCACCTCCTTGCCAACAAACAACAAATCCCCTGCAAAGTCGTCGTCACCGCCTACGGCTACAAGCCCTACTACTCAAACACCATGAACATTCCCGTCGCGGATCTGCTGCGGGAAATCAATAAACCCTGATAGCAGAGGCGGGTGGATTTCAGGCAAATCCCCCCGCATCGACCCCCAACTCCCCACGCAAAAACTCCACCAAGCCACGCTGCAGCCCGCTCAACACACCCTCACGGCTGACCAACGCCAATTCCGTCGGCGCCAGTTCCGGCGAATCCGTACACACCTGACCGCGATCCCGAAAATGCCGCCGTTTCCCGAGGTGATCGAAACCCTGCGTGAATTGAAAACCACGGTGTGATCGTTGCCGCCCCGACCATCGCCGAAGCCTGGGACAACCTCTATTACCTGGAGCGCGCCGCCCAGGTGCAACTGCTGGCGATGGCCACGCAACGCGAGCTGAAACCGGTGCCCCACGCCATTGCGCAGTGCACTTGTGAGCAGATGCGCGAGGGCGATCCACAGAGTGCGCGGGCGCATCTGCACAGTGCGATGCGGCGCCTGGCCCTTCACAACTGACTAACCCTAAAGAGGCTATCGAAAATAAATCTGCGAACAGCGATCATCCAAATGCGCTGGGCGCCGATATACCTGGGCGGGAGCGGGGCGTTTGCCCCGTAGATTCCGGTGGGCTACGCTCACAAACATAAGGGTTCCCCGCTGGCGCCCTTGTCGTACCTGCCCAGGACTTGCTTTTGCCTATCCCCATTCACGATCCGTACCAAGCCCCCGGAGGCACCCTTAAACGCCTGCCGCTGCGCAAAGCGGCGGTGCTGTTTATCGTTGCGGTGGGGTTGTGCCTGTCCGGTTTGCTGTACCTGCAACTGGAGCAATCGCGGCGCCAGGATCTGGCCGTGGCGAAAGTGGCGTCGAGCAACCTGACCCGGGCGATGGCCCAGCAAGCTGAAGACACCTTCCTGGCTGCCGATCTGGTGATGACCAGCCTGGTCGACTGGATTCAGAATGACGGTTACGGCGCAGCGCAGAAGCCGCGTCTGCAGAAAACCTTCGCCCGGCGCGTGCAGCAACTGGAACAGTTGCACGGCATTTTTCTCTTCGACACCCAGGGCCAGTGGGTGATTACTTCATTCCCCGATTTGCCCCATGGCAACGGCGTGGCGGATCGCGAGTATTTCAAGTTTCACCAGCAGAACGCCTCGACGCTGGCGCACATCGGCCCGGCGATTCGCAGCCGCGAGAACGGCAAATGGATCATCCCGATTTCCAAACGGATCAATGATCACGCCGGCAATTTCCAGGGGGTGTTGCTGGCCGGGATCAAGATGTCTTACTTCGACCGCTTCTTCGAAAGCTTCAGCCTCGACGATCAAGGCATCATGTTTCTCGGCTTGAGCGACGGCACCTTGCTTGCCCGCCGACCGTTTGATGAAAACCTGATCGGCACGTCGCTGGCGCAAGGGCGGATTTATCGCGCGTTGTTGCCGGAGGCGGCGGCTGGCACGGCGATGATCGATTCTGTGGTCGATGGCGTGGTGCGGTTGTACGGCTATCGGCGCCTGTCGGCGTACCCGTTGGTAGTCTCGGCGGCGACGTCGCGCGACACGATTCTCAAGGGCTGGTACGAGCGCGCGTTCCAGTCGAGTTTGATAGTCGCGCTGGTGATTCTCGGCGTCGGCCTGTTTGGCTGGGTGTTCATTCATCAGGTGCGTGCCGGCGAACGGATCGAGAAAAACCTGCGCAAGGCCCAGCGCGCACTGGAGCAGATCGCGACCCACGACAGCCTGACCGGGCTGGCCAATCGACGTCTGTTCGAGCGTTCCCTGGAGATCGAATTCGCCCGTGGCGCGCGGCAGGTCAGTCCGGTCAGTCTGATCATGCTCGATATCGATTTCTTCAAGCGCTACAACGATGCCTATGGCCACGTGGCCGGGGATCATTGTCTGACCCAGGTCGCTCAGGCGCTGCAGGCTTGCTGCCAGCGCAAATCGGATCTGGCGGTGCGTTACGGTGGCGAGGAGTTTGCGGTGCTGTTGCCGGACACCGACATCAACGGTGCGCTGGCGATCGCCGGGCAGATTCGCCGCAGCGTGATCGACAAGCACATCATCCACAGCGGCTCGCCGACCGGGTATCTGACGGTGAGTCTGGGCTGCTATTCGTTTATCCCGAGCGTCAATGACAGCCTGGAAGTGTTTATCCAGCGCGCCGATGCGGCGTTGTATCAGGCAAAAAATGCCGGGCGCAATTGCGCGGCGGTGTTGTCGCTGGACAGTGAACCTGCCGAATTGATGCGCTCAGACCGCTAACCCAGAGCCTGGCACAAACCCTATGGGTGAGAGGGGATTGTGTGATTGTCGCAGGAACCTGTGGGAGCTGGCTTGCCAGCGATAAAGGTCGGTCAGTCAAGGAAGATGTTGACTGTGCTGACGCTATCGCTGGCAAGCCAGCTCCCACAGTGATTTTCATCAAGCCAAGGTTATGTGAATACCCATACAACCGAGGGTTTTCACCACGGATGGCTCTTGTTCGTTCAGCTGCCCGTGCCACCACCCGCACCGCCAGTCCCGCCACCCGCCGAACCGGTGCCGCCACCAGCCCCCGAGCCCGAACCGCTGGTCCCGCCATTGGTGCCAGTCCCGGAACCCATGCCCGAATAACCGCTGCCACCGGAAGGCGCGCCCGGCGTGTTATCGGGCGGCGTGGTTGTGCTGGTCGGTCCGCCGGATTTTGTGCCGGTAGCGTCAGCGCCGTCGTTGACGGCGAAGCTTGCGGTCGATGCCGTGGCCAGCAACCCGGCGAGGAATAACGAAGTGAGTTTGCGCGTGATCATGATCCGTCTCCACAAAGGGTCTGTACCTGACATTGGTCTGATGCGCCGAACCCTTGGTGCCGAATGGCTGACGAGCGGTCAGCGGGAGAACCGAGTGGCCTCCTGATCTTCGGCCATATTGGCTATTTGTCGAACCGGGTGGGAGGGCTAACGTAGCCACACATTCACTTGTTACCCGGAGCTACCATGCAACCTCGTGCCGATTTCTACACCGCTTCCCCAGACGCCCTGAAAGCAATGATGGCCCTGGAAACTGCCGTTTCGAAGCTGCCGCTGGAAAAGACCCTGATCGAACTGGTCAAGCTGCGTGCTTCGCAAATCAACGGCTGCGCCTTCTGCATCGACATGCACACCACTGATGCGATCAAGGGCGGTGAAACCCCGCGTCGCCTGTTCGCGGTGACCGCCTGGCGTGAAGCGCCGTTCTTCAGCGACCGCGAACGCGCCGCGCTGCTGTGGACCGAATCGCTGACGCAACTGAGCCTGACTCACGCCCCGGACGAAGATTACGACGTGGTTGCGGAGCAGTTCACGCCCAAAGAAATGGTCGACCTGACCGTGGCGATCAACACCATCAACAGCTGGAACCGTCTGGCGGTGGGCTTCCGCAAAATCCCGCAGGCTTAAGCTTCAACGCATAACCCCTGTGGGAGCGAGCAGGCTCGCTCCCACAGGGGGCAATGGGCATGGCGAGTTGCTCACTTGAGCCAGTGGCCCGGTGTGCTGCCAGTCATCGATTTAAAGAAGGCGATGAAGGCGCTGTCGCTGGCGAAACCCGATTCGAACGCGCAGTAACTCAGGCTGCGCCCGGTGGCGAGCAATTCCATCGCGCGCATCAAGCGCCACTGCTGGCGCCATTGCTGATAACTCATGCCGGTTTCGCGCTGGAAGATTCGCCCGATGGTGCGGCTGCTGGCGCCGATCTGTTGTTCCAGCACTTGCAGCTCCGGCGGCAGCCGTTCGGGCGTTTTCAGCAGTGGCGCCAGGCGTTTGTCCCGAGGTAATGGCAACAGCATCGGCTGCTGCGCCGCTTCAGCGATTTCGCTCAGGCACAGGCCGAGCAGGTGGGCGAGTTTGCCTTGCTGCCAATCGCTGGCGAAATCCGCCAGCGCCATCGGTTCCAGCACCGCACGCAACAACGGGCTGACTTCAATCACGCAAACCTGCTGCGGCAGTGCGCTGCACAGTTCGGCGATCAAGTAGATCGAGCGGTAATCGACGCTTTGCTGCATCACCGCGCGATGGCTGACACCCGGCGGAATCCACGCTGCCCGCGATGGCGGCAGCAGGCACAGTTGCTGCGCCAGGGTAATCCGCGTGCAGCCCTGGCGCGTGTACAGCAGTTGCCCGCGTTGATGGCGGTGCAGGCCGGAATCGTGATCGCCCAAGGTCGAGGCGATACCTATCACTGGCGCGTCATAGCGATCTGCATCAAACGTTGCGTGGGCGTCGAGCCAGGCCATGGGTTGTCCGATTTCAGCGATAAATTGGCAGGATCTGGATAATACGCCAGTCAGCGATTCTTAAACTCCTCGGCGGTTTATGAGAGGAGTGATGAAGGATGCACAACAGAAATTTCTTGCTACTGACGATTGCGCTGCTGATGTTCCCGCAAATCGCGCAAACCCTGTACAGCCCGGCGCTTGGTGATATCGGGCGTGTGTTTAACGTTGGCCCACAAGCCGCCGTGCAGACGTTGTCGGTGTATTTCCTCGCGTTTGCCGTCGGGGTGGTGGTGTGGGGACGTTTGTGTGATCGCATCGGTCGACGCCCGGCGATGCTCGCCGGTTTGGCGATCTACGCCGCTGCCACACTTTTCGCTCTGCGGGTCAGCACGTTCAACGGCTTGTTATTGGCGCAGATGTTGGCGGCGTTCGGTGCGGCGGTAGGCTCGGTGGTCACCCAAACCGTGCTGCGTGATCGTTACAACGGCGTAGAACTGGCGCAGGTGTTTTCCCTGGTGGGCATCGCGCTGGCGGCCAGCCCGGCGCTCGGCTTGTTCAGCGGCGCCAGCCTGGTGCAGGCCTTCGGGTATCGCGGTGTGCTTGGCGCCTTGTTGTTATTGGCAACGCTGTTGTGGCTGTGGAGTTGGTACACCTTGGCGGAAACCCGGCCACAGCCAACTCTGCATGTCGGTCTGTTCGAAACCCTCGGGCGCATGCTGGGTGATCCGGGTATCTGGCGCTCGGCACTGTGGATCGCTTCCTTCAACGTGGCGCTGTTCAGCTATTACAGCCTGGCTCCGTTCATGTTTCAGCGATTGGGTGTGGACGCCAGTGTGTTCGGTTACAGCGGTGTGATCCTCGCACTGGGCTCAGGTTTTGGCGCATGGCTCAACCGACGTTTAATAACGGCCGGGATCAAGGCATTGCAGCTGATTCGTCTCGCGGCAGGCATCGCTTTGCTCGGTGGAGTAGGGGTGTGGTCGCTGCAAGGCAGTGTCGCGTTCGTACTGCCGATGCTGCTGGTGGTGTTGGCGTTTGGCCTGGCGATCCCGAACATTCTTGGTTCTGCCCTGACCGATTACGCTGATCGGTTGGGCACCGCCGGGGCGTTGTTGGGCTTGATGTATTACCTGCTGATCGGCGCCGGGCTGATGCTCGCTGGCTGGTTTCAAGCCCTCGGGGAAACCCTGATAACGTGCAGCGCCGTGGCGTTGCTGCTGACAATAAAGCCAGGCAAAGCAATTGTTTAAGAAATGTAAGCGCTGTAGGAAGCGTCTTGCTTTTGTGTGGGATGGCTCCGACTATCACGATCATTGATGACATGGCATTACGCCATTTGATGATCGCAAGGAAGTTGCGTGCCGTTTCCGTTTTGCGCTGTTTTTCGTCGTTGTTCCACGCGTTGCCCGCTGCTGTCGGCCTTTGTGTTGAGTGTGTGTGTCTCCTCGATTGAAGCTGCCGAACCTGTCGCGCCGGGCCAGGAAGTGCTGCGCCAGCAGCAACAGCAACAACGCGATTTGCAACAACTGCAACTTGAGCAAAGAAAGCGGCAGTTGCAGCGCGGCGCGTTCGGCCCGGCGCCGGTCACCCCGGCCATACCGCCAACCGTCAGCGCCGATGAGCGTTGCTGGCCGCTGAGCGGTGCGCGCATCGGTGGCGTCACGCTGATCGACAGCGACAAACTCAACGCGCGGATCAAACCTCTGCTGACGCCGTGCATGGGCGTCGGCCAGATCAATCATCTGCTGGCGACCATCACCGCGATCTACGTCGACAAGGGTTACATCGCCAGCCGCCCATACTTGGTCAGCGCGCCGGCAGCGGGGCAGTCGCTGGATATCCGCATTGACGAAGGCTACATCGAGTCCATCGAACTGGCCGATCAGAGCTTGCCGGTGTCCCTCGGCGGGGCGTTTCCGAACATGCTCGGCGAGCCGTTGAACCTGCGCGATCTGGAGCAAGGCCTGGATCAATTGAATCGCCTGCGCTCGATTGATCTCACCGCCGACATCGCCCCTGGCAGCCAGCCCGGTGCTTCGCGGATCATCCTGCGTTCGCGCACCGCCGCGCATTCGCGCTGGGCCTTGAACGCGGGGTTCGACAACCTCGGCAGCGCCAGCACCGGACGGGATCGCGACACGGTCAGTCTGAGCTTCGACAGCCCGCTGCAACTCAACGACTTGTTGAGCCTCAGCGTCAGCGACACCCTTAATCAGGGTGACCGCTACAGCCGCAACGCCAGTCTGTATTACGCGATCCCTTACGGCTACTGGACCTACAGCGTGTTCGCCAGCCACGCCGAATACCGCGCGCCGTTCAAACTGCCGAGCGTGACCTTTCACAGCACCGGCATCACCGATCAGCTCAGCCTGCGCGCCGACCGCGTGTTGTGGCGCGACCAGAGCCGTCAGCTCAGCGCCAACCTGCAACTGGCGCACAAGGATGTCGACAGCTACTTGCAAGACGTACGCCTCGGCATTCAGAGCCCGACCCTGACCGTGGCCGAGGCCGGACTCAATCTGTTCTGGCTCGACCGCGCGGTGTGGAACCTCGACGTCAATTACGCCCAAGGGCTGCGCTGGTTTGGCGCCGACGATGACTCGCAGCATCAGATCAACAACCTACCCAAGGCGCAGTTTCGCAAGTACCGCGCCGGCCTCAGCCAGTGGCGCAATGGTCAGCTCGGCGCGCAGGCGTGGCAGTGGCAGAGCCAACTCAATGTGCAGTACAGCCCGGACCCGTTGCCGGCCATCGAACAGTTGCTCGGCACTGACGATTCGGCGGTGCGCGGCTATCGCGTCAGCAGTGCTTCCGGCGCCAGCGGCGCGATCTGGCGCAACACCTTGCGCTTGCCGCTGCGCAGTGAATGGCCGCTGCAGATCACCCCGCGCGTGGGCCTCGATCATGGCTGGATCAAGGCTGATCACGGTGCGCAGGGTCAACGCCTGAGTGGCGCCAGTGTCGGCCTGAATCTGGGCTGGAAGAACCTGCAAGTGGATGTCGATTACCAACGCGCCCTCAACACCCCGAGCGGTTTGCAGCACGAGCCGCAAACTTGGCTGATGCGAGTCGGCCTGCAAATCTGAACAACGCAGTGAACAAACAGCCGTCGGATCTGAGCGCGTCAGCCACGGCCAAGACTAAACGCGCGACGTGATGCCGTACTCACATGGAGACGTTTTTATGCCAGCACACACCTTTGCATTTCATCTTTCGCCTCGGGGCAAATTGCGCTGGGCGATTGCCAGCCTGTTCTTCGCCGTGCACCTGCCGAGCGCGCTCGCCGGCGGCGTCGTGGTCGCACCTGGCCCCGGCGGTACCGCGCAATTGCAGACCCAGGGCGGTGTGCCCATCGTCAACATCGTCGCGCCCAACGGTTCGGGCCTGTCGCACAACCAGTTCCTCGACTACAACGTCGACCGCCAGGGCTTGGTCCTGAACAACGCCTTGCAGGCCGGGCAATCGCAACTGGCCGGGCAATTGGCAGCCAACCCGCAACTGCAAGGTCAGGCGGCGAGCGTGATCCTCAACGAAGTGATCAGCCGCAATCCTTCGGCCATCAACGGTGCGCAGGAAATCTTCGGTCGTCCCGCCGATTACGTGCTGGCCAACCCCAACGGCATCTCGGTCAATGGCGGCAGCTTCATCAACACGCCGAATGCCAATCTGGTAGTCGGTCGCCCGGAATTGAATGACGGCAAACTGCAAAGTCTGAACAGCCGCGACGCCAGCGGTCAGTTGCAGATTCACAGCGGCGGTCTGCGTAACGGCGAAGGTTCGATCAACCTGATCGCGCCGCGTATCGACAGCCAGGGTGCGATCACCGCGCGCGATCAGTTGAATCTTACGGTCGGGCGCAATCAGGTCGACTACGCCAGCGGTCAGGTGAAAACCGTGGATCCAGCGGGCAACACCGCTGATCAACGCATCGACGCCAGCCTGTTCGGCGCGATGCAGGCCGGGCGCATCAATATTGTCAGCACCGCCGAAGGTGCTGGCGTGCGGGTGGGCGCGGTGCAAGTCGCCGGGCGTGACGGCGTGCAGATTCGTTCCGCCGGTGACTTGAGTGTCAGCGGTGAAGCCGTGGCCAACAGCCTCGACGTGACCCGTGCCGATATCCGTAGCAGTCAGGGCGATGTCGGCTTGCACAGCGGCAAGGATCTGACCTTGGCCGCTACTGACGTCAGCGCTCGCGACGTCACCGTTGAGGCGAAACGCAACCTGACTTTGTCCACGGTCGAAAGCCGCAAACTTCAGGAAAAGCGCGAAAACTGGAACAACAGCACCATCGGCATCACTTGGGAAACCTACGACCGTACTCAGACCGACAGCGAGTCGCGTCAGCACGGTAGCCAGATTATCGCCAGTCGCGACACCAGATTGTCGTCCGGTAAAGACACCGAACTGAAAGCCGCCAAGGTCGAAGCGACGAAGCATCTCGACGTGCACAGCGGCGGCGATCTGCGCTTGAGCGCCGCCACTGAAAGCCACACGCAAACCGATCAAGGCAACCACCGCAAACACCTGTGGAAAGCCGATTGGAACAGCAGCAGCGAAGAGCAGCGCAGTGTCACCAGCCAGTTGAAGGCCGGCAACATTGCCCTGCAAACCGCCGCGTTGTTGCGCTCCGAAGGCGCCGAGTTGAGCAGCGCCGGCGACGTGCAACTGGCCGGTAAGCAGGTGGAAATCACCACCGCCACAAGAACCGATCGCAGCAGCGACAACCGCTATTCCGGTGACCTGGTCGGCGGTGGTTTCTTCGGCAAGACCGGTGATGCCGACAAGGGCAAGACCCAGCATCAGGGCAGCAAGGTCAACGCCAGCGGCAAGTTGACCGTCAAGGCTGACGACGTGCGCATCAGCGGCAGCCAAGTGCGTGGCGGCACCGACGCCAGCGTGATCAGCGACAAGGGTTCGCTGGTGATCGACGGTGTGCAGGACACCTCGCACAGCAACAACCACGACAAGGACAGCAAATTCTTCGGCATCACCAAGGACGAATCGCGGCAGAACAGCCAGGACAGCAGCACCGTGCGCAGTGAACTGGTGTCCGACAGCAACCTCAAGCTCAAGAGTGCCAAGGACATCGAGGTGGCGGGCTCGACGGTCAAGGCTGACGGAGCACTGACGGCCGACGCAGCCGGTGACGTCAATGTGCATTCTGCGCAGAACACGTCTGACAGCAGTTCCACCACGCAAACCCGTGGCTTCGATGCGTACGCCAAAGAGCAAACGCCCGAGCAGTATCGCGCCGGGATTCACTACGAAGACAAGCAACAAACCGTGACCCGCAACGATGTCGCCCAGCAAGGCTCCAGCCTCAGCGGCGGCAGTGTGCAGGTGAAGGCCGGCGGTGACGTCACGCTCAAAGGCGCGGAGGTCAAATCCACCGCCGGCGACACGACGTTGAGCGGCAAAAATGTCTCGTTGCTCGCCGAAGCGGACAGCCACAAAACCACCACCGACACCTCCAGCACCGGCGGTGGTTTCTACTACACCGGCGGCCTCGACCGCGCCGGCAGTGGCGTCGATTTCGCCCACGGCACGACGCAGGATTCGATCGGCAAAACCACCGCGCAAACCACTAGCGTGCAGAGCAACGGCGGCCTGACCATCAATGCCGACAAACTCGCCACCGAGGGCGCGCAGCTCAAGGCTGGCAACGATTTGAATATTGCCGCCAACGAAGTCGACAACCGTGCGGCCAGCAACACTGGCAGCAGCACGCATAAAGAGAGCAATTGGTCGGCGGATATCGGCGCTAACGTCGAGTACAAAGACATCGCTCGGCCGATCGCTGGCGCGGTCAAGGACGTGCTCAACGGCAAGGTGCCGGACAAGGACTCGCTGGCCAGTCTCGGTCAGCCGAATGTCGGTGTCGACGTTGCGGTCGGTCACGGCAGTGCCAGCAACACCGAGCAGAGCAGCAACGCCGTGGTCAGCCGTTTTGCCGGCGGCTCCGTCGATGTGAAAACCACCGGCACGCTGCACGACCAAGGCACCCAATACAACGCCAGCGCCGGCCAAGTGAACATCAGCGCTGACAAGCTGCTTGCCGACGCCGCGAGCAACACACACAACAGCAGTGCCAACGCGGTGGATGCCAAGGTCGACGTGCGCGTCTACACCAAGACCGGTGAAGACGTGAATGTCGCCGGCAGCGGCGCGGGTGGCAGCAGTGCGTCGAGCAAGGACAGTTCCAGCGCCGTGGTCGGCGCTTACGCCGGCAGCCAGGGGGTGAACATCAAGGTCGGCGGCGATGCGCAGTTCGAAGGCAGCCGTTTCGACGGTGGGCAGGGCGGTGTGAGCATCAAGACTGGAGGTGATCTGGCGCTGAATCAGGCCAATGACCGGCAGACCAGCAATGACAGCAGCCTGCGCGGCAATGGCTCGCTGACGGTCGGCACCTTGCCGGGCACCGATGGCACCAACGTCGATCTCGGCGCCGGGTTCCAGCTCGATCACACCGGCAAGCAAAGCACTGACACCCAGGCCCATGTGGCGAGCATCAGCGGCAACGGCCCGGTGCAGTTCAGCGGCGGCGGCAATCAGGTTCTGCAAGGCACGAAAATCGACAGCGCTGGCACCATCGATCTGCACGCCGACGGCAAGCTCGATCTGCAAGCGGCCACCGACACCCACACCGCCACCGGCAGCAACCTCGGCGGCGGCTTGAAGGGCGGCGGCAGCAAAACCAGCAGCGAGAAGAGTCGCGATCAGGGCGGCAATCTGAGTGGCAACTTCAATATCGGTCGGGTCAACGAGGATTCGAAAACCCTTACCGGTGGTCAGCTCAGCAGCCAGACCGGCGTCGTGTTGAGCGGGGAATCGATTCATCTGCAAGGCACTCAGGTCGGCGCACCGAACGTCAGCATTGATGCGCAGAAGGGCGGTTACGTGCAGGAGTCGGCGCAGTCCACCGTCAACCGCAATAACTGGAATGTCGCACTGAATGCTGGCGGCAACCTGAGCAGCAAAACCCCGACCGCCGAGGATGAAAAAGCCAGCAGCGATCACGGTTTCAATGCCGGGGCCAAGGTTGGCGTGGATTACCTGCAGGGCAGCACCCAGCAGAACAGCCAGATCAAGGCTGACAGCGTGGTGTTGAACAGCGCTGAGGATGCACAACTGGCGGGGGCGCGGATCGACGCTAAAAATATCAGCGGCAAAGTCGCGGGTGATCTGACCGTTGCAAGCCGTCAGGACACCAGCAACCACGCCAAGGTCGATGTCGATCTGGGGCTGACCGCGAAGAAAAATCCACCGAGCGACAAGGAAAAACTCGCCGGCACCGACTACAAACCGACGCTGAAAGCGCAGGGCGAATATGCACACAAGGACAGCGTTGCGCAGGCGTCTGCGATCAGTGCCAGCCAGGGCGTGAACCTCGCAGTGGGCGGCGGCACGCAACTGACTGGCGCGCGGATTTTGGCAACGCAAGGCAAGGTTGATCTGGGGGACTCGAAGGTCGTCAGCACTGACCTGAACAACCTCGATTACAGTGTGACGGCCGGGTTGGAATTGCCACAGAAGAAGGAAGAAAACGCACCGAAGGTTTCCCTTGAAAACGGCAATCTGAAGGTCGGCCCCGTCACGCTGAGCGGGCATCTGAACGGCCAGTCCCTGCAAGCGGGGATCGACGAAAGAGGCTAAACCCGAAGGGTGGTGGTTGTGGCGCATCGTCATCCACCACCACCCCTGCGGGAGCGGGTCAGCCCGACTCTCACTCAAGCATGGTGAGCTCAAAAAGCAGCAGTGTTCATGACGTGCATCGGTGCCAGTTGCGAAGTTCAATTACACAGAATAGTGTGGCGACTCAGAGCAACTCCAGGGACAGGAACGTCACGATGGCAACGGAAACGGATTTCGCACTGCAGGAACAAATGATCGGCTGGCGTCGCTGGCTGCATCAACATCCGGAAGCGGGTTTTGCCGAGCGCAAGACCAGCGCTTTCATCGCAGAGATATTGCGCAGCTTTGATTTGCAACCGCATATCGGCATCGGCGGTACGGGTGTCGTCGCAACCATCGAAGGCGAGCGACCAGGTATCGAGATTGCACTGCGCGCCGACATGGATGCGCTGCCCATCCAGGAAGAAAACACCTTTGCCCATCGCTCAGTCCACGACGGCTGGATGCATGCCTGTGGCCACGACGGCCATAGCGCCATGCTGTTGGGCGCTGCCCGCCAATTGGCGGCAGATCGCAGTTTCGCCGGCAAAGTGCATCTGGTGTTTCAGCCGGCCGAGGAAATCGGCACGGGTGCGAAGGCGATGATGACGGCGGGTCTGTTCGAGAAATTCCGCGCTGAGTGCGTCTACGGTCTGCACAACTGGCCCGGTCTTGCGACCGGTCGATTCGTGGTTCACCACGGTGCGGCGATGGCGGGGGCGAGGCCGTTCGAAATGGTTGTCAGCGGTTGTGGTTGCCATGCGGCGATGCCTCACCAAGGCGCCGATCCGTTGCTGGCCGCGGCCCATTTGGTGACTGCGTTACAGAGCATCGTCTCGCGCAATATCGACCCTGCCGATGCGCTGGTTCTCAGTGTCACCCAGTTCCACGCCGGCGATACCCACAACATCGTTCCCGACACTGCACGGCTGGGCGGCACCATGCGTTACTTCCGCCGCGAGGCCGGCGAGATCGCATCGCGTCGAATGACCGAGATGGTCGAGCAGTTGGCCGCCGGGATGGGGGTTCGAGCGTCGCTGAAGTTTTTCGAGTTCGGCTCGCCGCCGCTGATCAACAGCGCCGTGCATGCGGATCATTGCGTTGCTGCTGCCAGTGCTGTTGCGGGCCGCGAAAACGTGGGTACCGGGGTCGCACCGAGCATGACCGGGGAGGACTTCGCCTTCATGCTCGAGCGCAAACCCGGTGCCTACATCTGGATCGGCAATGGCTCGGCTGAAGGCGGCTGCTCGTTGCACAACCCGCGTTATGACTTCAATGACGAGATCATGCCACTGGGCGTTGCCTATTGGGTTGCGCTGGTCCGCCAACGCCTGCAGCCAGTCGAACGTTAACTGCCCACAAGTCCGGCCCTGAGGCGCAGCAGGGCCTGGCGCATGATCGGTTCCTGATGAACCAGTGCAATGCGCACGAACGCTTTTCCGGGGTTGGCACCCTTGGCGTCTTCATGACACAGGTAGCGACCAGGCATCACACGCAAACCCTGTTCGCTCCAGAGTCGGCGCGCGACCTCTTCACCATCGCCGACCGCCAGCCACAGGAAAAAACCGGCATCGGCGCGACGGTAATCGGGTACTGCGGTGAGGTACTCATCGGCCAGATCCCAATTGCACTGCAGTGCCTGTTGCTGACGCTGCACATGAGTTTCATCGTGCCAGAGCGCTGCGCCCGCGCTGCACACCGGCCAGGCCAGTGAGACTCCGCAACTGCGGTTGAAGCCGGCATAAGCAGCGACGCTGGACGGATCGCCGGCAATGAAACCACTGCGCAAACCCGGTGCCGCCGAGCGTTTCGACAGGCTGTGTAAAACCACGAACGGGCAGGGCGCAACCGCATCGGCTTCCACCAGGCTGAGATAGCCTGGTGGTGGTGAGTGCCGGACGAGATCGGTGTAGCACTCGTCGACCAATAACGTCGCCTGGGCGTGAAAGGCCATGTGGCTGAGGCTGATCAATGTGCTGGCAGGCAGTATGTTGCCCAGCGGATTGCCAGGGTTGCACAGCACCAGCGCCGCGATGCTGTCACCGGCCTGATCCAGTTGGTGGGCGAGGCTGGCCAACAGGTCAGCGTCGTTCACGTCATAAAACAGTGCTTGCGCACCGGCGGCATCGGTGGCCGCGACATACGTCGGGTAAAACGGATTGGGCAGGACCACTACTGGTGCTTTTACGCCACGTGCCCGTGCGCGGGTCACGGCGAGCGCGATGCAGGTGGCGACGGCCTGTTTGGTGCCCGGCGTAGGTTCGATGGCGATACGGTCTTCTTCGAGACCGGCTCGCACGCCGAAGCGACGTCGTAGCCAATCACTGTAGGCTTCACGCAATTGCGCAGTGCCGGACAGAGGCGGGTAGCGCGTCCACTGGTCGAGTTCGCACAGTGGCGCCAGCAGTGGTGTCGGATCCCCAAGCCGGGTTTCGCCCAGGTGCAGGGCGATGACCGGCTGCCCGGTCGCGGACGGCAGGTCATCCAGCAGGCTTTGCAGTCTGGCGAAGGCATTGCCTGCGGCGGTCATCGGCTGAGCTCTCTGACCAGATCGTTGAGCGAGGTTTTGGATCGGGTGCGCTCATCGACATATTTCACGATTACCGCACAGGCCAGGGATACTCCCGGCAATTTCGGGTCAGCGCGGTTACCGGCGATCACCACCGCATTGGCCGGGACTTCGCCGAAGCGCACGTCGCCGGTTTCGCGGTCGACGATCGGGGTCGAGGCGCCAAGGTAGACGCCCATGCCAATTACCGCACCGTTACGCACGATCACCCCCTCGGCGACCTCGCTGCGGGCACCGATGAACACGTTGTCCTCGATGACCACCGGATTGTTGCCGATCGGTTCGAGCACGCCGCCCAGACCCACGCCACCGGAAATATGGCAACGTGCGCCGACCTGCGCGCAGGAACCGACAGTCGACCAGGTATCGATCATGGTGCCTTCGCCGACATAAGCGCCGATGTTGATAAAGCAGGGCATCAGCACCGCACCCGGAGCGATGTACGCGCCCGCCCGGACCACCGCGCCGGGCACTACGCGGATACGTGCGTCGCGGAACGCGGCGTCATCCCAGTGCTCGAATTTGAGGGGTAGTTTGTCGTAGCTTTTCGGCCGCCATGGAGCGGTTTCGCCCACATGGTTTTCGCGGGTGAGGAACGACAGCAGGATGAGTTTCTTGACGAACGTATCGGCGACCCACTGGCCGTCTTCCAGGCGCGCTGCGCGCAGTTCACCGCTTTCCAGTGCGCCGAGGCCGTCTTCGATGGCGGGTACAAGAGCCTGCAGCTCTGCCGACGTCAGTTGCGAACGCCGTTCAAAGGCCTGTTCAATCAATGCACGGTTACTCATTTAACGATCCTTGTGAGGGTTGAAGACGTCGACGGGTTGCCATTGAACCGGGCCGGTATGGTCGTCGAAGGTTTCCGCGCGACGGATTTCCACAACATCGCCGTTGTCAGTCAACATCAGTTCTGCCGGACGCAGCCGGCCGTTGTAGGTAAAACCCATGGCATGGCCGTGGGCGCCCGTGTCATGAATCAGCGCCAGGTCGCCGATGGCCGGCGTCGGCAAAGGGCGATCGATGGCGAACTTGTCGAAGTTTTCGCACAGCGCGCCCACCACATCGAACACGCCTTCAGGGCGTTGGCTGGCGAAAGGTAAAGTCAGGTGGTGGTAGGCACCGTACAGTCCGGGACGCATCAGCGCGGACATCGAGGCGTCGAGACCGACGATTTCCCGGCCTTTGCTGCAGCGGTTGATTACCCGCGATACCAACACCCCATGCGGGCCGGTAATGAAACGGCCCAACTCCATCAGGAGTTTCGGCGTGTTACTCGGGAAGGCTTGCTTGAGCGCTTGTTTCAGCGCGGTGGCGTAGGCGTCCAGATCAAGTGCCTGGTCATCGGTGCGGTAAGGAATCCCCAGGCCCCCACCGATATTGATGTACTCGAATTCGATGGCGGCCTCGCGCGCTACACGTGCAGCCACTTCGATCACTTGCACACCGGCCTGCACCGCAGCCTCCAGTGACAGCTCATTCGCGCACATCATGCCGTGGATACCAAAACGTCGGGCACCCAGGTCATAGGCCTGGCGATAGCTTTGCACCAGATCGGCATCGGGCACGCCGAATTTCGATTGTTGTGCGTTGCCCATCTGTGATGAGCGGGCGATGACCCCATGAGGTGAAACGCGGAACCCGACAATCTCGGGCAAAGTCGCCACTCGGTCGAGCATGCTGCGGTCATCGAAGGTAATCAGGGCTCCGGCGTCGAGCGCCATCTGGTATTCGCCGAGCGCGGTATTGTTGGAGGTGAAGACAATGTCGTCGCCCCGCGCACCCAGTCGTTCGGCCAACATCAGCTCGACCGGCGATGAGCAATCCAGCCCGCTGCCCTCTTTGAGCAGCAGGGCCAGAATCGCTGGAGTGGGCAGCGCCTTGACCGCGAAGTACTGACGAAACGCGCTGTCGGCGAAAGCCTGCGCGACGCGTCGATGAGTCTGGACGATGGCGCGCTCATCGTAGAGATGAAAGGGCGTCGGGTAACGTGTCGTCAACTCATCAAGCAGGGGGAGCAAACGTCGGGCGAAGCTTTCGGATATTGGCACAGCAGGTTTCTCCTCGCGGCGCAGGGGACGGACGGGTCAGGGCACCAGAGCGACGCACATGGTGCGATTGCGCAGGCCACTGATCGGGCGCGTGTAGGGAAAGTAGTACGACTCCTGGATCTCGAAGCCGGCTTCAATCAGTGCATCACGCAGGTAGTCCCTGGAAATGAACCAGAAACCATCGACCTTATCGTGGGCAGCAAACAGCGCCTCGGGATCGCGTGGCGAGTCATTGGAGAACACCAGAACCGTGCCGGAGTCCAGGTTCAGTTCCTTGAGCTTGTCGAAGGTCGGCTTGAGTTCCAGTTCGGGATGGAACAGGTGTCCCAGCAAGCCATCGGCGTAGACCGACTTGACCCCGGCGAGGGAGCCGGGCTCCAGCTTGAAAAAGTCGACCTTGTGCGCATCGACGCCTTTTTTGCGACTCAGGGTCACGGCTTCGTCGTTGAAGTCGATGGCCCTGACCTGACGCTTGGCCTCCACCAGATCGCCCTCGACAAATCCGTTGCCACAGCCAATGGAGAAAATCGTTGCACCTTCCTGGGTGAGCGATTTCAGCTTGAGACCCAAGTGCGAGCGATATTCCGGGCTGTAGGTAGACGGTGTAATCGAGTCGTTGAAGGCTCCACCCTGTTCCCAGATCTCATAGATGGTGGCGTTGCTGTCGCCAAACTTACGGTAGGTGCCGTAGTAATCTGTCACCTGTTGGAGGTCCTGCATCGGCTTCGTCATCTCTGTCTCTCCTTGTCTAGAGTCGGGCTTGCGCGCGAGTTGCGTCGCAGTCCGTGGGTACACGCACAGGCTCTTGCACGTATTCGATGGACTGCGCCGGCGCGTTGGCCAGCGCAGTAACCAGTGGCTGCAACGGCTGGGGCCGTGCGGGTCCGTAGCACTGATAAAAGGCAACGGCCGCCGCAGGGTCGCCGCCGAGCAGGGCATCCGCCAGCACTCTGGCCAGCGAACGCAAACCGGCCAGCAGGGCACCGTGATCGACCACCAGTTGTGGATGCTGCGGGTCATCCTGGCGCAGCGTCAGGGCGCCGAGCTGGACGAAGTACGACAGCTGCAGGTACATGCCGTCGCAATCGGGAAAAAGGCCAAGTCCGCGGTTGAGGTAGCGCAGGCATTCGCTCAGGTAATACTCAAGCACCTGCTCGGGCGGAATCTGCAGGGCAGGCGCCCACACCTGGGCCAGAATGAGGATGCCGTAGACATCCGCTGCCACCTCTTGCAGCACCACCGATGCCCAGCGGTCGGCGCTGTTCAGCGGGGTGTAATCGGTGGCCGGGCGATGGACGAAATGGCCCAGCTCATGGCTGAGCACGCCCAATGCAGGTATGCGTCGCAGGTGTTCGCCAGTCGGGTCATAGTGTTTGCCGGTCGACAGGAACTGCCGGGCCAGTGGTGCCGCCAAATGCTCGACCATGGCCGCGTGGGTATTGGCGAAATAGTAGGTTTTCTTGAACGGCGAACGTTTGACACCTTCATCTTCGGGCAGGAAGTAGGCGATATGCTTGGGGTGCAGATTGCCTTCACCGGCCATGAAAAAAACATCGGTGGCGGCGAAGGCCGGCAACTCACCCAGGCGCAGGTTGGTGTGCAACTGCTTGAGGTAGGCGGGGATCTGATCCACCAGGCTCATGGCCAGTTCCACGTCCTCTTGTCGCGCTTGATTGCGTCGGCAGCCAAAGGCTGTCGGCAGCCCACCAAGTTGCTTGCCGTACCAGGTGGCAATCTGCCCGGCGACCAGGGAAACCTCTTCTTGCAGGCCGGCGAGGGTCTTGAGTATCTCGTCGTTGTAGCCGTGCTCGATGGCCTTTGTCCTGAGCTGTACAGCTTGGCGATCATGAGCTCGCTCGAGGTCGTTTTCCAGCGCACGCAGCGCTTGCGCCACGGCGCCGGGGTCGCTGAAACGGGTGCGTTCTGCCACGCCATGGAGCTTGGCGCTGCGCCATTGATCATCGACTGCGGTTTTCAGCGCCTCCAGTCGTTCTAGCCAGGCAGCGTCTTGACGAGGGTTAGCCGGCGCAAGATCAAGCAGAGTCAGGTTGTAGTTGCTCGCTGGCGGCCAGAAAGGACTGCGATAACCGCGGTAGGAGGTGGCCTTGGCAAGATTGCCCGAATAGTCGAACCGATTCACGCTCATTACTCCCTCTACGTATTGATGTACGGCAGCGCACACTCAGCCTGCAGACAGGCGCAAGTAAGCACGTACTCAGTAACTGGACGATGTTCCGGGCGGGCATGACTAATTATTCGCGGCGCATGTCGGTAACAGCGCGCCAAGTGCGTTGATTAGTTAGGCTTTGCCTGGAATGACTGGCTGATCGAAAGCCGTGCTGGCACTAACGTCCAGGTGCAAAAGCAACTGGACGACGCAGCAATAAAGACGTGTAGAAGACTGGCAGATGAATATCCATATACATTCCTTGAGTCACATTCCATGTGAAGGTGTGGCACACAGGGCACCACGCTGCTTGCCGTGGAGCATAACAGCGAATTTTTTTTTACGACAAGTAGGAAGAACTAAAAAAAACTCAAAGAGATCAAGTAATCGCTTTGGCAAAACAAAAAACTCTTTAAATTTTATACAGTTGGTTGCTGAATAATTTTTTGATTGATTTGTTTTGAGCTCTCGGGACAGGCTGTGTTACGCGCGTCCTGATGATAAGGAGCGGAAAAATGGCAAATTAAGTTGTGCGCTTTTTTAGTGCGGTAATCTCTTTGTTGTGTCGCTGTGCGCCGAAATGGTGCGCTTGCGAATGGCTTGGAGTTTGCGCAAATTACTTTGGGTAATAAGCACCTTCAATCAGGTTATTTGTCATTAACAAGGCACTTGTCAGGAATGTATTGCTTGAAGTAGCTTGTGCTCCGGCTGAACAGACATATTGAAATTCGAAACGTGCAATTGTTTTTGTCAGTCCGTGCGGCACATTGATCTACATGGAACAGGCTTCGTCAATAAAGGCGTGGCCCGTAGGTAATTCGACAAGGAGTGTTATATGAGCGGCATGGCCGGTTGGGTCGACCTGCGTCACGGTGTTGGGCAGCAAGCAAACATTCCTCGTTCGAAGGTCGCCGAAATTGTCTCGGCAATGGTCGTTGCAATGTCCGGGCGTGGACCGGACGGGCATGCGGTATGGCTGGGACCTGAGGTTGCATTGGGACATTGCCGTACAGTCACTTCGCATTATGACTGGGACGAGCAACCGTGGATTGGCGAGATTCACGGCGCCACCGTGGCAATCATGTACACCGGACAGTTGTACAACGCTCCACAGTTGCAGCAGCAACTCGCTGGTTTCGACTCGGCACCCGATCGCTGGTCCTACGCTGAAATCATTCGCCGTGCCTATGCCCAGTGGGGAGTCGGGTTCTTCGAACGCCTCGAAGGCATGTTTGCCATAGCGATCTGGGACGGCCAGAAGCGCCAGTTATTGCTGGCGCGAGACCGCCTCGGCTTGCAACCGCTCTACTACACACTGAATGACGGCGGCATCATTTTTGGCAGCGTGCCTACCGCCATCAAAGCCCATCCCCAATTTACCGCCCGGCTGGACACCAGCGCGCTAGCGATCGTGCTTCAGCCGCGCATGGCGCTGCCCGGCGAAACCCCGTTGCAAGGCTTGCGCGAGTTGCCCCCCGCCAGTGTGCTGACCTTCGACGAACGTGGGCATGAATTGCATCGTTACTGGAAACTGGAAAGCGCCGCGCATACCGATGATTTCGAGCAGACCAAGGACCGCGTCCGCGAATTGCTGGAGGGCGTCGTGGCGCGCCAGTACGTGCATGACGTGCCTTGCGCGGCGATGTTGTCCGGTGGCATCGATTCCACGTCGGTCGCCGCGCTGGTCATGAAGCAACTGGCAAGCCAGGGGGGCGGCGCAACACTCGATACCTTCTGCCTGAAGTTCGACAGTGACGAGGATGCCTTCACCTCCACCGAACTGCGGCCTGACATCGATGCACCCTTCGCCGCGCTGGCTGCCGAATACATGGGAACCCGTCACACGACACTCAGTGCCACCATGCAGGATCTGCTCGGTGTCATTCCGGCGACGCGCACGGCCCGCGGCCTGCCTGGCTGGGGGCAGTTCGATGCCTCAATGTACCTGCTGTTCGAACGCATGCGCGGCAATTGTTCCGTGGCGCTGACTGGCGAGGCTGCCGACGAGATCTTCGGCGGCTATCCTTATTATTTCAAACCCGAGCTGTTGGCCCGTCCTCAGTTCCCGTGGCTGGGCGATGGGCCGAAGCTGGCCCACTATCTGTCGCCGAGCCTGATCAGTGCTCAGCGTGTGGCAGATGACGAACGTGCCCGTTATGACTATTGGCTGAGTCAGGTGCCGCGCCTGCCCGGCGAAAGCGGCGAGGCGGCGCGCATGCGCGAGGTGCTGTTCCTCGGCATGTCCGGCCCGTTGTCGGTGATTCTGGATCGCAAGGAACGCATGAGCATGTCGCAAGGCCTGGAAGTGCGTGTGCCATTCTGCGATCCGGAACTGATCCAGTACGTGTGGAACGTGCCGTGGGAAATGAAATCCCGTGGCGGCGTGAAAGGTTTGCTCAAGGCTGCCATGCACGACATCTTGCCGCCGACTACCTTGAACCGGAAGAAAAGCGCGTACCCGCATATTCAGGACTCTGAATATGACCGGGCACTGATCAGCGAAGCACGCTGGATTGCGACTGATCCCAAATCGCCGATTGCCTGGATGTTCGATACCCCGCGCCTCAGTGCACTGATCGAGCAGATCGCTGCGAACCAGCTCAATGCTTCGATGCTGCCGGGCGGCGCCAGTCCCGCGCATTTGCTGATCCAGTTGGTGGAGATGAATCGCTGGATCGTCGACAACCGTATCGCGGTGTAAGACACGGTCAGCACGGAAGTCTGACCCCATGAAGACCAAGGAGGCAGCATGCTTGAGTTAGTTCCTGTTACCGAATTTATCGGCACCGAAGTCCGTGGCATCGACGTTAACGCCAGGCTCAGTGACGACACGATCGAGGCGCTTTACAACGCCTGGATCAGCAGCACCATCCTGCTGTTTCGTGGCCAGTCGATGAGTCCCGATCAGCAACTGGCGTTCAGCCGCAATTTTGGTGAGCTGGTCAGCTATACCCGCTCGCAGTTCAGCGAACAGACCCAGCCGGAAATCCTCATCCTGTCGAACATCACCAAGGACGGAAAACTGATCGGCTCGCCGGTCAGCGGTCGGGTCTGGCACACCGACGGCCATTATCTGGACGTGCCGCCGGCCGGCTCGATGCTGCATGCACTGGAAATCCCGCCGGAAGGCGGCGACACGTGGTTCGCCAATATGTTTGCCGCCTATGAAGCATTGCCCGAAGCGGTCAAGGACCGTATCGAACACCTCAAGGTGGTGATCAGCCGGACTCAATCTCGGCCCTACAATTACCCTGACCGGCCCGCGCCATCTCCCCAGGAACTGGCTGAGTGGGTCGACGTGCCGCAGCCGTTGGTGCGTCGCCATGAAGTCAGTGGGCGCAAGGCGCTGTATGCCGGCGGCAATGTGCCGTGGCGGATCGAAGGCTTGCCGCTGGAGGAAAGTGCGCCCCTGGTGACGTTCCTGCAGGAGTTCTCGGTGCAGCCGCGATTCACCTATCGGCATCGCTGGACGCCGGGCGACATCATTCTTTGGGACAACCGCAGCGCCATGCACAAGGCCACGGTGTATGACGACAAATATCGTCGCCTGCTGCACCGCACCACCATCGGTGCACGCACCGCCGACAATCAGGACAGGAACCGACGGGCATGAGCGAGTATGACTACATCATCGTCGGCGCCGGCGCGGCTGGCTGCGTGTTGGCTGCACGTTTGAGTGAAGATCCGGCGATCAAGGTGCTGCTGCTGGAGGCGGGGGCCGAACGCCGCAGTCCATTGCTGTCGATCCCCGTCGGTGAAGTGCTGCTGATGGGGAATCCGAAATACGACTGGTGCTTCGAGACCCGCCCGGACCCGACGCTGGGTGGACGCCGTCTGCAGATTCCACGGGGGCGCCTGCTGGGCGGATCGAACCTGATCAACGGGATGATCTTTGTCCGGGGGCAGCGCGAGGACTATGACGAGTGGGCCAGTCAAGGCAACCCGGGCTGGACCTGGGACGAAGTGTTGCCGTACTTCAAGCGCCTGGAGTCGAGCGTGGACGTCGGCGGCGAGAGTCGTGGCCAGGACGGGCCGATTCATGTGGCATTGCCACGCGAATATGACGAGTTGTGCGATGCCTTTCTGGCAGCAGCCGGTGAAGCCGGGTATCGGCGCAATCGCGACTACAACAGCGGCGATCAGGAAGGCTTCGGCTATTACCAGGTCAACCATGATCAGGGCCGTCGTTCCTCGGCCTATGGCCGCTACCTGTTGCCGGCGCGCAAGCGGGCAAACCTGACGGTGATTACCGAGGCTGCGGTGCAAAAATTGCTTCTGGCAGGCAAGCGCTGCGTGGGTGTCGAGTACCTTAACGGTACGCTGCAATCGGCCACTGTCCGGCGTGAGGTGATCCTCAGTGCCGGCGTCATTCAGTCGCCGCAGCTGCTCGAATTGTCTGGCATTGGTGCGCCAGCGGTACTGGAAAAGGCCGGCGTGCCGCTGCGACATGCACTGCCCGGCGTGGGTGAGAACTTCCGCGATCACTTCGCGTCCCGACTGAAATGGCGCATTCGCCAGAAGATCACTTTTAACGAACGCACCCGTGGCTTTGCGTTGTTCAAGGAAACGCTCAACTACGTTTTTCGCCGTCGCGGGGTGCTCAGTTTGCCGATTGCTCTGGGCCATGGTTTCGTCAAATCGCGGGAAGAAGAGCCACGGCCAGACTTGCAGTTTCATTTCGCCCCGGCCAGTTACGGCCCTGGCTCCAGTCGTCGTCTGGACACCTTGCCTGGCATGACGGTGGGCCTGTATCCGTTGCGGCCCGAATCCACCGGCAGTATCCACATTTGCTCCAGTGACCCTGGCGTGGCACCGGTCATCGAGTCGCGCTTCCTTGAGCATGAGGACGATCGCCGGCGGATGATTGCGGGCATGCGCATCATCCGCGAGATTGCTGCGCAAGCGGCCCTGCAGCCCTACTGTGATCACGAGTTGTCCCCCGGCACTCAGGTCGCCAGCGATGAAGAGTTGCTGGCGTATGCCCGTACTCAGGGTGACACCTCTTATCACCCCGTGGGGACCTGCCGCATGGGCAACGATGAGCTGGCCGTGGTCGATCATCGGCTGCGCGTGCGCGGGCTCGACGGTTTGCGGGTGATCGACGCGTCGATCATGCCGACGATGGTGTCGGGCAATACCAACGCCGCTTCCCTGATGATCGGTGAAAAAGGTGCTGCCATGGTGCTGGAGGATTACGCATCGCCGCCGACCACCGGGCAGACGGGATACAGCATCGACGAGGGTGACCCCGAGGAATTGCAGACCGCCGAGCTGTTGCAACGCTCGGAGGATTACGCGCGCTCCCTGTACCCGGATGAAAGCGTGCACATGCTCGACGTCGCACAGCTCAAGGCTCCGGGGGTGAGCTTCGTGGTCGCCCGCGAGTTGCATAGCGGCGACGTGTTGGGTTGCGGTGCGGTGGTGGCGATCGGCGAAGGGCAGGCAGAACTCAAGCGCATGTTTGTCGCCGATAATGCCCGACGCCGTGGCGTGGGCGCGCGGTTGCTCAAGCGGCTTGAACAGCTCGCCCATCGCAATGGTGCCCGAACCTTGTTGCTGGAGACCGGGGTCAGCCAGCCTGAGGCCATCTCGCTCTACCGCCGCGCAGGCTTTCGCGATCGCGGCCCGTTCGCTGATTACCGGGAAGACCCGCTGAGTGTATTCATGGAGAAGACCGTCAATGAACAAGCCTGAAGTCAGCCTTTCCGGCATGGCCACGCCCGTCAGCCGCGGCGTGGTGCGGGCCGGCATTCTGTATGTGGCGGCGTTTCTGATACTGGCCAACGCCAACGCGGTGTTCTCGGGCAATCTGCTGCAGCAACTGCATCCGTTCACCTTTCTGTTCTGGAGTTTTGTGATCACCAGCGGCTTCTTTCTGTCGCGGTTGTTGCTGAGCTCCGGTACCAAAGGCCTGGCAATCGGTGCCGATGCCGCCGGCCCGCTGACCGTCCTGAACTTCACCAGCGCGCTGAACTGGATCGGCTACTTCTATGCTCTGCGCTACATCGAACCCGCCATCGTCAGCGCCATCATGGGCGGGCTTGGGCCGGTGAGTACGATTCTGCTGGAGCGTATCGTTCGGCGGCGTCAGTTGCCGCTTTACACCTATGCGGTCGCGGCGGGCATTCTTTCCGGCACAGCGTTGCTGGCGTGGGCGTCACTGGTGGGGTTGGCGGGCATTCGCCCGATCAACTTCAGCGACACCGTTATCGGCCTCGCCGCCGCAGCGGCGGGCGGAGCATCCCAAGCGCTGAACACCATCGCGACCAAACAACTGGGCGAGCGCAGTTGGACTGCCACTCGGATCATGGCGCATCGGTTCTACCTGCTGATCATCGTCGCGGCAGTGCTTGCCTGGAGCGGTCCCGGCTTCGCGTTTGCCTCAAGTACGCAATTGGGGGGGCTGGCCATTGCGACGCTGCTCGGGGTCATCATTCCGTTGTGGCTGCTGCAGCGCGGCATTCTGCTTTCTGAACCCTTTACCGTGGCGGCGTTGTTGGCGTGGGCGCCGTTGCTCACTTACGTCTTTCAAGTATTCGATGCCCGAATTCAGTGGTCGATGACCTCTGCTTTGGGCTGTTCCGTGATCGCTCTGGTTACGGTGTTTGGCACATGGATGAAATTCAAGGGAGACAGCAAATGACACAAGCCAAGGAAAAAATCCTCGTTGTAGTCGATGGTTATTCGTCCGGCTCACAGTTGCCGACACTGATGGCCGAGTCCGGCTGGAAGTGCATTCACGTGAGCAGTTCGCCCAATCCGCCGGAGTACTACCTGCGCACCTACCACAAGGACGAATACATAGCGCACTTCGAGTACCACGGTGATATCCAGCGCCTGGCCGATGAGATCAATGCCTTGCACCCGAGCGCCGTGCTGCCGGGCACCGAAAGCGGGGTGATTGTCGCTGACCTGCTCGCCGCGGCCTTGCAACTGCCGGGCAACGATCCGTCCACCAGCCTGGCACGCCGCGACAAATACACCATGCACGAGCGCCTCAAGGCCGCCGGCCTGCGCAGCATGGATCACTATCTGGCCCGCGACCGCGATGCGCTGAGTCAGTGGGCCGCCAGTGGCAGCTGGCCGGTGGTCATCAAGCCCCAGGCCAGTGCCGGGACCGACTCGGTGACTTTCTGCGCCGATCAAGGTGAACTCGTCGACAGCTTCGACAAGCTCTTCGGCACCGTCAACCAATTGGGCGAGCGCAATGATGCGGTGCTGGCGCAGCGCCTGCTGGTAGGGCCGGAGTATTTCATCAATGGCGTCAGCGGCCATGGCAAGCATGTGATCACCGAGATCTGGCGCGCCGACAAGCTGCCGGCACCGGACGGTGGCTGGATCTATGACCGTGCCGTGCTGTTCGACCCGACGTCGCCCGAAATGAAGGAAATTGTCGAGTACGTTCACGGCGTACTGAATGCTTTGGGTATCCGCTACGGTGCCAACCACACCGAGTTGATCGTGACCGAGGCAGGCCCGACCTTGATCGAATGTGCCTCGCGTCTGTCCGGGGGGCTCAATCGTCCGGCGGCCAACTATGCGGTCGGCGCCAGTCAGCTGGATCTGGTGGGCAAGCTGGTCAGGGAAGGGGAGTCGGCCATCGACTCCATCGTCGATGCGCAGCAGGGTCACCATTACCCGCTGTGGCAGGTGCAGTTCATCTCCAGCCAGGAAGGTGTTGTCACTCGTTCCTCCTACGATGAGTTGCTCAAGACCCTCAAGAGCAAAGCCTGGCTGCAGCGTGCGCCAAAAGAAGGCGACGCCGTGGTCAAGACGGTCGACTTGTTTTCCAGCCCCGGCATCGTCTTCATGAGCCATGCCGACAGCAATGTACTCCATGACGACTATCAGACCGTCCGCGAATGGGAGCGCACCTCGCGCCTGTTCAGCGTGCAGTAAGCCTGCGGGAGTGACCGTGCACCAGGCCTGAACGGGTCTGGTGCTTATCCGCACCCAAGCATTTCGTGCGCGCGGGCCTGCGCGTCTACGTCTGGAAGAGCATCGCCATGAAGCATACGGATTCGCCGCGGCAGCAGCGCAGGATACTGCTGGCTGTAGGAATAGGCACGACCCTGGAATGGTTCGATTTCACCTTGTTCGCGATCTTTTCCCTGCACATCGCCAAGACTTTTTTTCCCGCCCAGGATCAACTGATGTCACTGTTGGCGACCTTCGTCACCCTGGCGGTGGGCTTTGTGGCGCGACCGCTTGGCGCGTTTCTCATCGGCCGCTACGCCGATCGCCACGGGCGCAAGAAAGCGCTGATCCTGACCATGAACATGATGGCATTCGGCACTGTGCTGATTGCTTTTTGTCCTGGCTACAGCGTGCTGGGCTATGGCGCCACGGTGCTGCTGGTGGCGGCGCGGATTGTTCAAGGGCTGGCGGCGGGTGGCGAGATTGGCAGCGCGCTGGCCTACTTGTGCGAATCGGCGCCGGCCTCGCGGCGAGGCTTTTTCACCTCGATCCAGCAGGTGGCACAAGCTGGCTCGTTTTTATTGTGTGGCCTGTTCGCGAGCATTCTGGCGACCGTTTTGACGCCTGAGCAACTGGGTAGTTGGGGTTGGCGTGTGCCGTTTGTCCTGGGGGTACTGATCTACTTCGTCGGCGTATATGTGCGTCGCACCATCGACGAAAGCAGTGCATTTCAGGCACATGCCCGACAGGGTATCGAAGTACCGGCGAAAGAAATCCTCCAGCACTGGCGCAGCCTTGTGCTGGGTATTGCATTCGTTGCCCTGTGGACGGTGTGCACCCAGTTGATCAACTTCATGCCGGCTTACGCCCAAGCCATGCTCAATCTAGACGCCGGCAAGGCTTATTACGGCATCACCCTGGTCGGTTTCATCACTTTGCTCAGTCCACTGGGCGGTTGGTTGTCGGATCGTTGGGGGCGCTACAACGTCATGCTGCTCGGGGCGTTGGGGGTGTTGCTGCTTGCGTATCCGGCATTCCTGGCGCTCAAGCAAAATCCGCAGGACAGCGGATTGATGCTGTTGCAGGCGGGTCTCGCGATGCTGATGGTGCTGTACGCCGGACCGGCATCGGCGGCGTTGGCGGAGTTATTCCCGGTGGCCGTGCGCTCGACCGGCATCAGCGTGGCCTACGCCAGTTCGGTGGTGCTGTTCGGCAGTTTTACCCCGACGCTGGTGACCTTGCTGTATCGCCACACCGGTGACCCGATGATGGCGGCGTACTACCTGCTGGCGGCGGCGCTGGTGAGCTTTGTCGCGTTGATGGTTGCACGTCAGCGACAGGCTGCAAACACCGCTCGGGATTTTCACGACCAGGCCGCTTGAAATTGACAGATCGTTCAAAGCCTCTTGCCTTTTTGGAAGAGGCTTTTTGGGGTTGGCGATAACGATCGGTCGACTTCGTCGGTACCGCAAGGAATGCATTGCCTCGCCTTAATACGAAGCATTACTATTCGTACCCCTTTCCTAAACATGCCGCCCAAACCCCATGCGTCCCCGCAGACCCGGCTTTTTCGAGCACTACGAAGAGTTGATCGGCACCTGGACTCGTCGCCTGCGCAATCGCGCGCAGGCCGAGGATCTGGCGCACGATACCTTTGTGCGCGTGCTTGAGTCGGATTCGGCGGTGGTGCAGCAGCCACGGGCGTATTTGCACCAGACCGCGCGCAATATTGCGGTCGACGGCTATCGGCGGGAGGATCGGCGCGGCGTTATGGAGTCGGAGGCTGTCGATCACAGTGTGTCGTCGTCCGGCGACCCGGAGCATTACATGCATGCGATCCAGTTGGCCGACTCCATCGAGCGGGCGCTCGGCGAGCTGCCGGTCAATTGCCGCAAGATCTTTGTCTGGCAGAAGATCGAAGGCCTGACCCAGGCCGAAATCGCCGAACGCCTGGGGCTGTCCAAGAACATGGTCGAAAAGTATATGATCCGCACCCTGCGCCATTTGCGTGATCGACTGGACGGTTTGCAATCGTGAATGTGCATCATGGCAAAAAGATCGCAGCCTTCGGCAGCTCCTACAGGGGGCTGTGTGTCTTTATATTCCCGGCCAAACAGGACATTCCATGATGGATACGCGTGCTTGCGCGTGCGGGCAAACAACGGTGCGCGATGACGCGGCTCGCTGGTTTGTGCGATTGCAGGAGCCGGCCGTCAGTGTCGACGAGCAGCAGCGCTTCGACGCCTGGCTGAATGAACATCCGCAGCACCGTGACGAATTCCAGTTGCTGCAGGGCTTGTGGTCGGCCGCCGATTTGCTCCCGGCGCCGCGCCTCAAAGCCCTTGTTGAAACCGCGCCGAGGCGCCGCAAACGTGGTCCGTTGCTGCGTTATGCCGTGGCTGCCAGTGTGCTGGCGGTGGCGCTCGGGCTGGGCTTGTTCAGTGGTTTGAATCATCCGGGCGGCTACCGCGCCGAGTTCGTCACGGCGCTGGGCGAGCGCAAACATGTGGCGCTGCCGGACGGTTCGGTGATCGATCTGAACAGCCGCAGCCGCTTGCTGGTGCGCTTTGAACAGGATCGACGCCTGATCGAGTTAAGTGAAGGTGAGGCGATGTTCAGCGTCGCGCACGACACTTCGCGACCGTTCGTGGTCGAGGCCGGCAGTGGCAAGGTCACGGTCACCGGCACGCGTTTCGATGTGCGCCGCGATGTCACGCAAACCCGCGTGGCGGTGGAGCAGGGCACGGTGAACGTGCAGGGCCGCGATGCGCCGGAGAGTCAGTTCATCAGCCTGACCGCCGGTCTCGGCACTGATGTCGATGCGCAAGGCAAAGTCGCCGCAGCCTATGCGGTCAACCCGGCGCAGCTGACGGCGTGGCGCAGCGGCAAACTGGTGTTCAACAACGCCAGCCTCAGTGAAGTCGCCGCCGAAGTCTCGCGTTATCGCGAGAAACCGTTGACCGTGGCCAATCCGAGCGTGGCCGGTTTGCGCCTGACCAGCGTGTTTAACGCCGACAACACAGATGCTTTGCTCAAAGCCTTGCCGAACATCCTGCCGGTGGCCGTTCGCACCCTCGCCGATGGCAGTCAGGAAATAATCGCAAAATAAAATTCAGGTTTTTTTCGAGTTCATCGTCTTCCTGTTCAACTGCAACTGGTTTGCATTAACAGCCGCACACTCTTGCGATCCACAGGACTACGTACGACGTGAACAAACCCACTGCCAATAACAAAAAATCCCCTTGGCTGCCGCTGGCCCTCGCGCTGGCGGTCAACGCTGCCATACCGCTGGCATTCGCCGCTGAAGCCATTCATATCCGTGCGCAGCCACTGGGGCAGGCCCTGAGCGAACTGGGCCAGCAGACATCGCTGCAAGTATTTTTCAGCCCGGATCTGGTCGCCGGCAAACAGGCGCCGGCAGTCGACGGTGATATCTCGCCGGAGCAGGCATTGCGCCAATTGCTGCAGGGCAGCGGTCTGGATTATCAGATCAATGAAGGTTCGGTGACGCTGTCGCCGGCCGCAACTTCCACCGCCGGCAATGGCCCGCTGGAATTGGGCGTCACCGACATCAAAGTAGTAGGTGATTGGCTCGGCGATGCCAATGCCGCCGTTGTGCAGAACCACCCCGGCGCGCGTACGGTGATTCGCCGCGAAGCCATGGTCGAACAAGGCGCGATGAACGTCAGCGATGTGCTCAAGCGCGTACCGGGCGTGCAGGTGCAGGACTCCAACGGCACCGGCGGCAGCGATATTTCCCTCAACGTCGGTGTGCGCGGTCTGACCTCGCGCCTGTCGCCGCGCTCCACGGTGCTGATCGACGGCGTGCCGGCGGCGTTCGCCCCGTACGGTCAACCGCAACTGTCGATGGCGCCGATTTCCTCGGGCAACCTCGACAGCATCGACGTGGTACGTGGCGCCGGTTCGGTGCGTTACGGGCCGCAGAACGTCGGCGGGGTGATCAACTTCGTCACCCGCGCGATCCCGGAAAAAGCCACCGGTGAAATCGGCACCACCCTGGAAACCACCCAGTACGGTGGCTGGAAACACATCGATACCGCGTTCCTCGGCGGCACCGCCGACAACGGCATGGGCGTGGCGCTGCTGTATTCGGGTGTCAACGGTAACGGCTACCGCGAGCGCAATAACGGCAACGACATCGACGACGTGCTGCTCAAGACGCACTGGGCGCCGACCGATCAGGACGATTTCAGCCTCAACTTCCATTATTACGACGCCACGGCCGACATGCCCGGCGGTCTGACGCAGAAGCAGTACGACGACAAACCGTACGACTCGGTGCGTGACTACGACCAGTTCACCGGCCGGCGCAAAGACGTGTCGTTCAAGTGGATCCGTCAGATCGACGAGCGCACTCAAGCGGAAATCCTCACCTATTACACCGACAGTTTCCGTGGCAGCACCATCGCCGCCCGCGACCAGAAAACCCTCAGCTCATACCCGCGTTCGTATTACACGCTGGGTATCGAGCCACGGGTCTCGCGGGTCTTCGATGTCGGCCCGACCACGCAGGAAGTCAGCTTCGGTTATCGCTACCTGAAAGAGGCGATGCACGAGTCGTCGAGCCGCGTGGCGCTGGTCAACAACCAGCCGGTGCTCACGCCGACCTCCGACGGCCATGTGTTCCAGGACCGCACGGGTGGCACCGAGGCCAACTCGGTCTACCTCGACAACAAAATCGATGTCGGCAACTGGACCATCACCCCCGGCATTCGCTTCGAACACATCAGCACCGACTGGCATGACCGCGCCGTGCTCGACACCGCCGGCAGACCGGTACAGGCGAAAAACCGCAGCATCGAGAGCAACGAACCGTTGCCGGCGCTGAGCGTGATGTATCACCTGTCGGACGCCTGGAAACTGTTCGCCAACTACGAAACTTCGTTCGGCAGCCTGCAGTATTTCCAGCTCGGTCAGGGCGGCTCGGGTGATCAGACCGCCAATGGTCTGGAGCCGGAAAAAGCCAAGACCTACGAGATCGGCGCGCGCTACAACGATGACGTGTGGGGCGGGGAAGTGACGCTGTTCTACATCGACTTCGACGACGAACTGCAATACATCAGCAACGACGTGGGCTGGACCAATCTCGGCGCGACCAAGCACCAAGGCATCGAAGCCTCTGTGCATTACGACATGGCGGCGCTCGATCCACGCCTCGACGGTTTGACCGCCAACGCTGGGTTCACCTACACCCGTGCGACCTACGAAGGTGAGATTCCGGGCTTCAAGGGGCGTGATCTGCCGTTCTATTCGCGTCAGGTGGCAACGGTCGGTTTGCGCTACGACATCAACCGCTGGACCTACAACCTCGACGGTTTCGCTCAATCGAAACAGCGCTCGCCGGGCACCGGTGTGAATGCCGACGGCAGTTTCAACGGCAACTACATCACCGAAGGCACGGCGGACGGGCAGTATGGCGACATCCCGGGTTATGTGACCTGGAACGTGCGTGGGGGTTATGACTTCGGGCCGCAGGTGTCGAATTTGAAACTGGGCGCCGGGGTGAAGAACATCTTCGACAAGCAGTACTTCACTCGCTCCAGCGACAACAACTCGGGGATGTATGTCGGCGCGCCGCGCACGTTCTTTGTGCAGGCCAGTGTAGGTTTCTGATAGAC
>NZ_JAMLFX010000009.1:17480-18802 GCF_023634765.1 Pseudomonas sp. AKS31 | reverse complement strand
CAGGCTCGCTCCCACATGGATCACTGAGGTTCTGTGGGAGCGAGCCTGCTCGCGGAGCTTTCAGACTTTCAGGACTTTGCCGCCAATGGCCACCGCGACCAACAGCACCGCCATCAAGCCAAAGGCAAAACTCAAACTGCTGGCATGCGCCACAAAGCCGATCACCGCCGGCCCCGCCAGAATCCCTGCATAACCCAGCGTGGTAATCGCCGGCACCGCGATGCTCTCCGGCATCACCGTCTGCTTGCCCACCGCCGTGTACAGCACCGGCACGATGTTCGAACAGCCGGCGCCGACCAGCGCATAGCCGACCAGTGCCGCTTCCCAGCTCGGTGCAAACGTCGCCAGAAACAGACCTGCCGCGGCCAACAGACCGCCAAACAGAATGATCCGCGTTGCACCGACCATCCGCACAATGCGGTCACCCAGCAAACGCCCGGCCGTCATGGTCAATGCAAACGCTGCATAACCCAGCCCCGCATACGCGGTGTCGATCCCGCGCTCCTGCGCCAGAAACACCGCGCTCCAGTCCAGCGCCGCGCCTTCGGTGAGAAAGACGATGAAGCACATCCCGCCGATAAACAGCACGATGCCGTGGGGGATGGCGAACGCCGGTCCAGAGCTTTCACTGCCGTAAGGCAGCATGTGCGGAACGCACTTGAACAGCGCCGCGATCAATACCACCACCACTACCAACATCGCCGCCAGTGGCGTCAAGCCGAGGCCGAGCAGGGCGCTGACACCCGCCGCGCCGACAATCCCGCCGAGACTGAACAAACCGTGAAAGCCCGACATCATGTTCTTGCCACTGGCGCGTTCGACGATGACCGCTTGCAGGTTTACGGTCGAGTCCACCGTGCCCAGACCGGCGCCGAACATGAACAGCGTGGCGATCAGCGCCGGGATCGACGACACCGTTGCCAGCAACGGCAGCGCCGCGCAGATCAACAACGTGCCGCCGGTAGCGACACGACGACAGCCGAAACGTGTGGCCAGAATCCCCGCCAGTGGCATCGCCAGAATCGAACCGACCCCGAGGCACAACAGCAATAACCCCAGCGTGCCTTCATCCAGTCCGGCGCGCGCCTTGGCGTATGGCACGAGAGGCGCCCACGCAGCGATACCGAGTCCGGCGATAAAAAAGGCGATGCGCGTGGACATCTGTTGCAGGCGTCCGGGGACGAAGGTGTCTTGGGGGTTGAGGCTGGTCATATCGATCCTTGGCAAAAAACATCGCGTCCCCGAATGACAGTGATACGGCGACGAGGTTCGATCGCCAATCTTTCGAGGAGGTAAAGACAACATCCTACCCTGTGGGAGCG
>NZ_JAMLFX010000009.1:16335-17470 GCF_023634765.1 Pseudomonas sp. AKS31 | reverse complement strand
CCTACTCGCGAAGGCGCAGTGTCAGCGCAAAATATATCGACTGACACACTGCCTTCGCGAGCAGGCTCGCTCCCACAAGGGATTGCGTTTTACAGTGGCCTTCTTCGGCGACAGGGACAAACACTGATGACGCAATTCTACGATGCACGGGGCAATATTTATGGCGTGGTGTCTGCGCAAGCGCTGCGCGCAGAGGGCATTGCTTTGCCCGCCAGCGCCACTGAATGCGCGGCTTCGCGTCAGTCGTGGAGCAGGGCTGCGATCAAACTCTGCTGTGACTGGCCCGAAGGCCAACGTCCGGTAAACAGCAAATCCCACCGCAGCGACGGCCTGCTGATCGGCCCGTTCCAGGCATCGCCGCCGTTCGACGTGTTGATCGTCAACACCGACGGCACCCTCGCCGAGCGCAGTGGCAATGGCCTGACGATTTTCTCGCAGGCGCTGACCGAGCAAGGCTTGATGCCGGAGGAGGGCGCGTTGTTGCGCGTGCATCATGACAAGGGCGACGCGCTGCCAACGTTGGTGAAACCGGCTGAAGTCGACGGTGTTCAAGGTTTCTGGCTTGATCTCGGCCAACCCGGTTTCGGGCCACATGCCGTCGGTGCACAGGCCGTTGAAGGCATTGCGTTCAACGGTCAGGACGTGAGTCACGTCCAACCCTTGGCACAACTTGAACCTGCCTGGGTACACAGCCAGTTTGTGCGTATCGGCAACCCGCATTGCGTAACGCTGCTCAGCGATGCATCGACTTTGCCGAGCAACGAGCAAATGCGTGAATCACCGCTGAACGAAGGGTTGACCGACATCGCCTACGCCCTGCCCACCGGGGCCGGAGATCCATGCCCGGCCGGCGTCAATCTGCAATGGGCGGTGCTGGAGTCACCACAGAAAATCCTCGCCCGAGTGTTCGAGCGCGGCGAAGGGCCGACCGCCTCATCCGGCACCAGCGCCAGTGCAGTGGCATCGGCGGCGTGGCGGGTGGGCTGGGTCGCGGAGGGAGCGGTGCAAGTGGTCATGCCCGGCGGCACGGCGCCGATTTTGCTCGAAGCAGCAGGTGGGGAGTTGGTGCGGGTCAGGTTGTTTGGTGCGGCGCGGTTGATGGGTTGAATTCGCCGACGCCATCGCTGGCAAGCCA
>NZ_JAMLFX010000009.1:0-16325 GCF_023634765.1 Pseudomonas sp. AKS31 | reverse complement strand
CTGCTCGCGAAAGCGGTAGGTCAGTCATATTGATGTTGAATGTGCCAACCTCTTCGCGAGCAGGCTCGCTCCCACATTGGATTGACGGTGCGCCTCTCAGCTCAGTTCACCACTGAACTCCACCACCGGCATCTGCCGCTTCATCAACACCTTGCCACCGCGAATCGAATACAACGGCAGCCCCTGACTGCGGATCACCTCGTAATCGCTGTCCGCCGACAAGATCAACAAGTTCGCCGGGCGCCCCTGTTCCAGGCCATAACGCTCGCCCAGGTGCATGGCCTTGGCGCTGTTGTCGGTAACCAGATCCAGCGCGCTTTGCAGGTTGCGATAACCGAGCATGTGGCAAATGTGCAGCCCCGCCTCAAGCACTCGGAGGATGTTGCCGTTGCCCAGCGGATACCACGGGTCGACGATGGAATCTTGACCGAAACACACATTCATCCCCGCTTCGAGCAGTTCATTCACACGGGTCACGCCCCGGCGTTTCGGGAAGTTGTCGAAACGTCCTTGCAGATGAATGCTCTCGGTCGGGCAGGAGACAAAGCTGATCCCGGAATGGCCGAGCAAACGGAACAGTTTGGCGCAGTAGGCGTTGTCGTAAGAACCCATCGCCGTGGTGTGGCTGGCGGTGACGAGCGCGCCCATGTCGCGACTGCGTGCTTCTTCGGCGAGCACTTCAAGGAAGCGCGAATGCGGGTCGTCGGTTTCGTCGCAATGCACGTCGACCAGGCAACCGGTGCGCTCGGCCAGGTCCATGAGGAACTTCACCGAACTCACACCTTGATCGCGGGTGTACTCGAAATGCGGAATCCCGCCGACCACGTCCGCGCCCATGCGGATCGCTTCTTCCATCAGCTCGCGACCGTTGCGGAACGACTCGATGCCTTCCTGCGGGAACGCGACGATTTGCAGGTCAATCAGGTGACGGCTTTCCTCGCGCACTTCGAGCATGGCTTTGAGCGCGGTGAGTTGCGGGTCGGTGACGTCGACGTGGGTGCGTACGTGTTGAATGCCGTGAGCGGCCAGCGCCTGAATGGTTTTCTTGGCGCGGGTCTTGGTGTCTTCTTCGGTGATGGTGACCTTGCGTTCGCCCCAGCACTCGATGCCTTCGAACAGCGTGCCGCTCATGTTCCAGCGCGGCTCGCCGGCGGTGAGGGTGGCGTCGAGGTGAATGTGCGGCTCGACGAAGGGCGGCACCACCAGATTGCCGCCGGCGTCGAGGTCACCCGGGCCAAGGGTCGGCGCTTCGGTCTGCCGGGCGATGCTGCGGATCAGGCCGTCTTCGAGGTGTAATTCGTGCAGACCTTCCTGGTTGCGCAAACGGGCGTTGATGATGTGCATCAGGCGAATCCTTTTTTATAGATCTTGTAGTGGCGCGCTGGCGCGGCGAGCGCCGAGCACGCCGGTGACGATGACATACGTTAGCGCGGCAGCGGCGATCCCTACCAGCGGCGCGACCCACGGCGAGCTGAACGCAGCGACGGTGCCGACTGCATAAGCCCCGAGGCCCGGCCAGTTGAACGCCGGCAACCGTGCGTCGGCCAGACGCGGATAATGCCCGCGCCAACGGAAGAAAAAGTCCGCCATGATCACCCCGCCAATCGGCGGAATCACCGTGCCGAGCAGAATCAGGTACGGCACCAGCATGTCGTACATGCCCAGCAGCGCGAGCAGGGTGCCGATCACCGCACCGGCAAGGGTCACGGTTTTGCGCCGGTCGGTGCGCAGCAGGTTGCAACCGGCGACGGCGAAGTTGTAGATGGTGTTGTCCTGGGTGCTCCAGATGTTCAGCAACAGCATGGCCATCGCGGCCATGGCAAAGCCTTGCAACAGCAGCACTTCCACCACGTCCGGCTGTTGATAGACGATGGCGCCGTATGCGCCGATCAGCACCATCAGACCGTTGCCGATGAAAAAACCAATCAGGCTGGCCAGCACCGCCACGCGCGCCGAGCGCGAAAAGCGTGTCCAGTTGGTCGCCTGCGTTGCGCCGCTGACGAAGGTGCCGAACACCAGGGTGATCGCCGTCGACCAGTCCAGCGAACCGCTTGGTACGACGCTGAGCAAACCCTCGAACCCGCCAACTTTCACCGTCGCCACCCACATCGACAGCATTAGCAATAACATCATCGCCGGCACCGCGATGTACGACAGAATCTCTAGTCCGCGATAACCGACATAAGCCGTGGCGCAGAACAGCAGACCGAACAGCACCATCAAGCCGAGCACCGTGCCTTCGTCGAGATTGAAATATTTACCGATCACAACGGCAGCCGTGGCCGTGCCCCAGGCGTACCAGCCGATCTGGGTGAAACCGAGGATCAGGTCGCTGAGCTTGCTGCCGACTTCGCCGAAGCAGAAGCGTCCCATCAACACCGAGTTGAGGCCGCTTTTGAAGGCGATGTAACCCAGACCCGCCGCATACAAACCCAGCAGCAGGTTGCCGACGACAATCACCGCCATCATCTCGCCAAAACTGAACGCCACACCGAGCTTGCCGCCGGCAAACATGGTCGCGGTGAAAAACGTGAAGCCGAGCAAGACCATGGCCGTCGAGGCCAGGCCTTTGCGCGCATGCATGGGGACTTCGCTAAGCGGGTAATCGTTGCCGGGATCGTTCTGCGTCATGGGGCGGTCCTTGCTGGAATGGAGGAGACGCGGGGGAGGGTTGCAGTGGTCGTGCCAAATGCCGGGTGGCGCGGGTTATGTATAGACGAGTCGCGTCGGCAGGCGCGAAAACAGTGCACCTGAACAGACCGAGGCCCAATGTAGGAGCTGCCGAAGGCTGCGATCTTTTGATCTTGTTTTAAAAAGCAAAATCAAAAGATCGCAGCCTTCGGCAGCTCCTACAGGTGGATAGGTGTTGGGTCAGAGAAAGCGCAGCAGGGCGGCGACAATGGCTTCGGGGGCGTCTTCCTGAACGAGGTGGCCGGCGTCGGGGATCGGGTGGAATCGTGACCCCGGGATCATCTGCTGTAACGCGCGGCCACGCTCGACGGGAATCCACTGATCGTCTTCGCCCCAAAGAATCTGCACCGGGCAGCGAATCGTTGGGTACAGACCTTCGGCCTCACGGGTATAGCGCTCATCCATCTGCGCAATCTGCCGATAGAACGCCGCTTGTCCCGGATCGCCCAGCCACGGCTGCACGTAGGGCGCCAGCTCTTCATCGGCAATCTCGCGGTGAATCGCCCCGCGAATATAGGTCGGCACGATGGCGCGCTGGATGTAATCGGGCAGGCTGCTGAACGCCGCTTCATGCTGACGCACATGCTGCACGAACGGCGAACCCCAAGGTGACAATGCCACTGGATCGATCAGGGTCAGGCTGCGGTAATCCTTGCCGTTGAGCAGGTGTGCACGCAGCACGGTGGCGCCGCCGAAGTCGTGGGCGACGACGTCAGGGCACTTTAGATTCCAGTGATCGAGCAGTTGCGCCAGCAGTTGGTTTTGCACGCCGAGGGAGACGTCGGCGTCGGGCTGTTCGGAACGCCCGTAGCCCAGCAGATCGAAGTAGTACACGCGATGCGTGGCGAAAAAGTGCGGTGCGATCCGGTGCCACACGTATGACGAAAACGGCGTGCCATGCACGAATACCAGCGGTGGGCCGTCGCCGCGTATGGCGTAGCGAACTTGTCGGCCGTTGAAGTCAAAGACCTGATCCAGCAGCCAGTCTGTCATGGGCCTGTCCTCTTGGCGGGTTGGGAGCCAAAAAGCATAGGCGTAAAAAAACAGCCGTGAAGGCTGTTCTTTATTTCCCGGACAAAACACCAATCTCTCTGTAGGAGCTGCCGAAGGCTGCGATCTGTTGATCTTTGTTTTTAAGATCAAGATCAAAAGATCGCAGCCTTCGGCAGCTCCTACAAGGGAGATCTCCCAGGTTACTCGCCGCGATAGATGCAACCGCTGGTGCAGGTCTCGTGAATACGGATCGCGCTCAGTTCCGGCAGCAACGGCTTCATTTCATTCCAGATGAATTTGGCCAGCACTTCGCTGGTCGGGTTTTCCAGGCCGGGAATGTCATTCAGGTAGTTGTGATCCAGACGCTCGTACAACGGCTTGAAAATCGCCTTGATTTCGGAGAAATCGCGGATCCAGCCGGTGTGCGGATCGAGGTCGCCGCTGAGGTGAAGCGCCACTTTGAACGAGTGACCGTGCAGACGCCCGCACTTGTGGCCGTCCGGGACGTGCGGTAGGCGGTGGGCGGATTCGAAAGTAAATTCCTTGAAGATTTCCACAGTATTTTCGGCTCTGTTCAGATGGCGTTCGCCGCAGCGATTCGGGCAGGCGGCGAGTTTACCAGCTTGTGTTTGGCCGTGCTGACTAAAGGGTCAGCAAGCGCTCGGCGAGGCGACCATTGGCAGTCAGTTCGAGGAACTCATCACCTAGGCGCCGGCTCTCGTCCATCGCCGCGTGCCAGTATTTCTGCCGGCTCGGCGCATCGCCCATGAAGCGTTTGAAGTCGTTGCGGTCAGGCAGTTTGCCGTAGGGCAGGCGCGCCAGATATTCCCTGGACGGAGCGAGCAGCAGAACGTCTTGCAAGCGCTCCACCGAGGCCTTGCGCCATGGCAGGGTCTTGTCGAACCAGCCCGGAATCACCCGGTCGGTGAAGTGTGGATAGAGCACGATGCCGTCGCCGCTGTAGGGCAGGTCGAGGTGATAGTCGAGCAGCCCGCCATCGCGGAAAGTGCCAGCACCGGCGCCCGGCAAATCACGCACACCTTCCATGACCATCGGGATCGACCCCGAGGCGAGCAGGGCCTGCCGCAGGTTGCCGGCATTCAGGGCGACGAAGCGCGACGGGAAGTCGTTCAGTGCATTCACCGGCGGGGCCAGGCGTGGGTCGTGGATGATCAAGCGTTCGAAGTGTCGCGACAGCCGTGCGCGGCCGCGCAGGTTGTCGGCGATCACCGAACCCAGTGCCAGGCCCAGTCGACCACGATGGTCATCAGCCAGACGTCCCTGACTTTTCACCACCATGATGTTCAGGCGGTAATGCGCGTTGTCGAGGATGCTCGCGTCGCGGCCGTCGAGCAGGTCATTGAGCATGCGCTGCGAGCTCTGACTGATCTCGGCCATGGTCACGCCTTTGTTGAAGTTTTGCTCGGCATAGAGATGACCGAGGCGGCGAATGCCTTCTGCAGCGTCTGGCAGGCAAGCGCTGGCGAAGCGCCAGGAACCGACCGAAGCGCCGATCAGCGAACGCTCACGCGGTGCACTCGGCAGCCATTCACCGAACAGCGCCAGATCCAGCCCCTGAATCCCCAACGCCTTCGGCCCACCGGCAGCACCGGGCAGGGTGCCGACGTCGGCAGCGTTCAGGCCTTGCGCACGAATGCGCGCCATGGCACGCGGGCCGGCCTTGAGGGTGAGGGCGGGGAATTTGATGTGGATGGCGGTCATACCGGTCTCGATCGTTAGCAAGCGAACAATTATAAGCACATGTTACAAAATCCTGTAGGAGCTGGGGCAATGATGGCAATTCAGTTTCAGTTAAGTTCATCCCGCTAAGGTGCCCACCGTAAAGCAACACATAAAAATACGGAGACCCCATGAAAACCCTGACTGCCCTGTCCACTGCCGCGATCATCGGCTTCACCGCCAACCTCGCCCACGCCCGCGATCTCGGCCCCGACGAAGCCCTGCGTCTGCGCGACGCTGGTACTATCGTCTCCTTCGAGAAGCTCAACGCCACGGCGCTGGAAAAGCACCCGGGTTCGACGATCACTGAAACCGAGCTGGAAGCGGAGTACGGCAAGTACACCTACCAGATCGAAATGCGTGATCCTCAAGGGCTGGAGTGGGATCTGGAATTAGACGCGGTGACTGGGCAGGTTCTCAAGGATCATCAGGAAAAGTAATGAAGGTTAATGTTCGCGCCACCCGCCGTACGGCATTGGCGCTGGTGATTTTCTGCTCGTCAGCAATGGCTCGCGACCTCGATCAGGACGAGGCTCTGAGTCTGCGTGAGAAGGGCGTGATCTTGCCGCTGGAGCAGGTGCTGCAGCAGGCAATGGATCGCTATCCCGGCGCAAAACTGCTGGAAGTCGAGCTGGAAGAAAAACACGACGTGTACATTTATGAAGTCGAGTTGCTGACCGTCGAAGGTGTCGCCCGTGAGCTGCACTTGAAGGCCGATACCGGTGAACTTGTGAAAGACAAGGAAGATTGATCGATGCGTTTGCTTTTGGTGGAAGACCACGTACCGCTGGCCGACGAATTGCTCGCCAGCCTGCAACGGCAAGGTTACGCGGTGGATTGGCTGGCGGACGGGCGTGATGCGCTGTATCAAGGCAGCAGCGAGCCGTATGACCTGATCATTCTCGACCTTGGCCTGCCGGGTGTGCCGGGACTTGAGGTGTTGGCGAAATGGCGCGCCGGCGGTCTGGCGATTCCGGTGCTGATCCTTACCGCGCGTGACTCCTGGGCCGAGCGCATCGAAGGTCTGAAGGCCGGTGCCGATGATTACCTGACCAAACCGTTCCACCCCGAAGAGTTGCAGTTGCGCATTCAATCGCTGTTGCGCCGTTCCAAAGGCCAGGCCAATCAGCCGACATTGCAGGCAGCCGGTCTGCATCTGGATGAGGGCCGCCAGTGCGTGGTGCGCGACGGCGCCGATATTCAACTGACCGCCGCCGAGTTCCGCCTGCTGCGGTATTTCATGCTGCACCCGGAGCAGATCCTCTCTAAAAGCCACCTTGCCGAGCACCTTTACGACGGTGAAACCGAGCGCGATTCCAACGTCCTCGAAGTGCACGTCAATCACCTGCGGCGCAAGCTCGGCAAAAGCGTGATCGAAACCCGTCGCGGCCAGGGTTACCTGTTCGGCGGGCAAGCTTCGTGAGGTCGATCCAGCGCCGCTTGAGCCTGGGTCTGATCAGCGTGATGGTGGTCGTTGGCGTGGTGGTCGCACAAACCAGCCTGTGGTTGTTCGAGGTGGGTTTGCAGCGCTACCTCGAAGCTGGCCTGCGCAACGACAGTGAGAGTCTGTTGGTCGCGTTAGTGCGTGGCCCGCAAGGTTTGCAGCTGGATGAACGGCATCTGTCGCCGGCTTATCAGCGGCCGTTTTCCGGGCACTATTTCCGCATCGATTTTGCCGACAGCCACTGGCGTTCGCGCTCGTTGTGGGATCAGGACCTGCCGCTGCTCGACCATCCCGGTCTGCACAGCAATCTGCAACTGGGGCCGGACGGTCAGCAGTTGCTGGTGCTGCGCTCGGATTATCGGCGTCTGGGCCAGTCGATTTCGATCAGCGTCGCGCAGGACTACACGCCGGTGCGCGAGAGCTTCCAGCGCATGCGCCAGATCGGCCTCGGCCTGGGTCTGGCGGCGTTGTTGTTGATTTTGTTCTTGCAGCGATTGACCGTGCGCCGTGCGTTGAAACCGCTGGAAAAGGCTCGCGAACAGATCGCGCAATTGCAGCAGGGCCAGCGTTCGCAACTGGATGATCAGGTGCCGGTGGAACTCGAGCCGTTGGTGGCGCAAATCAACCATTTGCTCGCGCACACTGAAGACAGCCTCAAGCGTTCACGCAATGCTTTGGGCAATCTCGGGCACGCGTTGAAAACGCCGCTGGCGGTGTTGTTGAGCCTGGCCTCCAGCGAAAAACTCGATGCGCATCCCGAGTTACGCAAGGTGCTCAAGGAGCAGCTGGAGCAAGTGCAGCAGCGGCTCAATCGCGAGTTGAACCGTGCACGGCTGTCCGGCGATGCGCTGCCGGGTGCGTTGTTTGATTGTGATGCGGAACTGCCGGGATTGTTGGCGACGCTGAACATGATTCACGGCGAGCATCTGGCGCTGAGCTATGTCGCCCCGGCGGGATTGCAACTGCCGTGGGATCGCGAGGATTTGCTCGAATTGCTGGGGAATCTCTTGGACAACGCCTGCAAGTGGGCGGATGCCGAAGTGCGCCTGAGCGTGATCGAACGTTCGGATGGCTTTGCCCTGAGCGTCGAAGATGACGGCCCGGGGATTCCCGAAGAGCAGCGCACTGAGGTGTTCAGCCGGGGCACGCGGCTGGATGAGCAGACCCATGGGCATGGCTTGGGGCTGGGGATTGTGCGCGACATCGTCGACACGTGGGGCGGGTTGCTGGTGTTGGGCGAGAGTGAGTGGGGCGGGTTGAAAGTGGTGATCGAGTTGCCTCGGCGGTGAGCCTCTAAAGGCCCCTCACCCTAGCCCTCTCCCAGAGGGAGAGGGGACTGACCGAGGTGTGTGTTCGAGGTACACCGACCTGAAACACCGAGCTGAACTCAGGGTTTGAAAGCATCATCGTGATCCGAAACACCGAGCGAACTCAGGTTTTGAATGGCATGCAGATCGGCTCCCTTTCCCCCTCGCCCCCTTGGGGGAGAGGGCTGGGGTGAGGGGGCAAGGATCTACCTGACACCCCCCAATCTCGAATCACACCCGAAACTGATCCATCAAACTCTGCTGCTGATTCGCCAGGCTATTGAGCGACTGACTCACCCGCGCCGATTCATTCGCCTGTCCGGACAACGACTCGGTCACATCGCGGATCGTCGCCACGTTGTTATTGATCTCCTCGGCCACCGCACTCTGCTCTTCAGCGGCACTGGCAATCTGCAGGTTCATGTCACTGATTACCGTCACCGCATCGCCGATCTGACGCAGCGCGGTTACCGCTTGGCCAACCTGTTCGACACTGCCCTGAGCCTGGCGATGGCTGTTGCCCATCGAGCCGACCACATCCTGCGTACCGGTTTGCAGTTGCTCGATGACCTGACGGGTTTCTTCCACCGACTCTTGCGTGCGGCGGGCGAGGTTACGCACTTCGTCGGCGACCACGGCAAAGCCACGTCCGGCTTCACCGGCACGGGCCGCTTCGATCGCGGCGTTGAGCGCGAGCAGGTTGGTCTGTTCGGCGATGGCCCGAATGGTTTCCAGTACCGCGCCGATTTTCTCGCTGTTGGCCGCCAGCCCTTCAACTTGCACCATCGCCGCACTCATGTCGGCAGCGAGGGTGTCGATGCTCGCCGTGGTGCGATCGATCACGGTCAGGCCCTGACGGGTGGCGCGATCAGCATCCTTGGCGGCCTCGGCAGCCTGCGCGGCGCTGCGTGCGACGTCTTGCGCGGTGGCGCTCATCTCGTGGGACGCGGTGGCGACCTGATCGACCTGGCGGTATTGCTGTTCCATGCCGGCGCTGGTCTGAGTGGCGATGGCAGAGGACTGGTCGGCGGTGTTGCGCGCGTCCTGCACCGAGCGTTTCACTTCGGCAATGATCGGCTGCAACTTGTCGAGGAACTTGTTGAACCAACCGGCCAACTGGCCGAGTTCGTCCTTTTTGTCGTAGGCCAGACGGCGAGTCAGATCGCCTTCGCCGCTGGCGATGTCTTCCAGCATGTGCGCCACACCGAGGATCGGTCTGGTTACGCTGCGCGCCATCAGCCACACCAGCAGCAGGCCGACCAATGCGGCCAACACACCGAGGCTCAATTCGATCAAGGTGCCGGAGGTGTTGCTCGCATCCAGTTGTTGCTTGAGCGCTTCGGCGCGGCTGACCAGGACTTTTTCCGGCACATCCAGCAACACGCCCCACGATGGGCCGCCGGGAATCGGCTGGAACGGCGACAGCACTTTCAACTGGCCGTTGCTGTGCAGGCTGCTGACGCTGGTGCTGGAGGCGAGCTTGCTCAGCAGTTCGGTACCGCTGAGCTTGTCGACGGCATCCAGGCGCTGACTGAGTTTGCCGGCATCCGGGCTGTAGCCGGCGAGCAGGCCGGCAGGGCTGATGATGCTCACCGCGGTCTGGCCGTCATAAAGCTTCTTGCTCGCGCTTTGGCTGATCGCTTGCAGGCTGTTGAGGTTGATGTCGACCGACAGCGAGGCGATGACTTTGCCGTTGACCATCAGCGGGAAGACGATGCTGGTCATCAGCACTTTTTGCCCGTCGATCACATAGAAGTACGGTTCGATCACGCACGGCTTGAGCGTGGCGCGCGGGCAGGTGAACCAGGCGTTGGCCGCCTGACCACTGGGGCCAGTGCTGGTGTCGGTCATGTCGCTTTCCGGCAGGGCCATCGAGGTGACGTTGCCCGGCGTCGGTTGCGACCAGTACAGGGCGAACCGGCCCTTGTCGTTGCTGCCCAGTTCAGCCTGACCGGCAAACAGTTCATCTTTGCCGTCCAGCGCATTGGCTTCGAACACCAGCGACAGGCCGAGCAGGTCAGGATTGGCTTGCAGCGCCGATTTGACCTGGCGGGTCATGTCTTCGCGCAGGTCGAAGGCATCAAGGAAACGCTTCTCGGCCTGCTCGCGCAGGAACAGCACCTGCCGCGAAAAGCCGTGGCCGTACTGATAGGCGTCCATGAACTGCTGGCGAATGCCGGCGGCCTGCACTTCACCTTGCGACTCGATGCGCGCTTGCGCCGACTCAGTGAGCATCTCCATGCTCGAAGCTTTCACCAGTTCAGAACTGTGCTCCATGCGATACAGCGAAAGACCCACCAACAGGGTCACGATACCGGCCAGGCAGAGGCCGGCGAGCAGGGTGATTTTCCATTGGATGGAAAGTTGTCTGAGCGACATGGAGACGTCCTTATTCGATAAATATCTGAGACTTTGCACTGTAACGGCCCAAGAGCAGCTTTCTTGAGCTCCGAGCCGCAAGCTGCAAGCGAAAAAACGCAAAAGCTTGCAGCTTGTGACTTGCAGCTTGCCGCTGCTTCATTCACAGTGCGCGCCCTTCTAATAAGACCCTCTTTGCAAATCCGCCGGTCAACCTGTGCGGACTCATCCTGTCTGACGGTGTGTTTTCCACCGCAGTGTTTTTTGAGGTAGTGAAATGAATGCAGTCATAGCGGCGGTCGGCGTCATGCTGATTCTCAGCTTGTCCCGCGTGCACGTGGTGATCGCCCTGATCGTCGGCGCATTGGTCGGCGGTCTGACCGGTGGTCTGGGCATCGACGCCACGCTCAAGGCGTTCAACAGCGGCCTGGGCGGTGGGGCGACGGTGGCGTTGTCTTACGCCTTGCTCGGTGCTTTCGCCGTGGCGATTGCCAAGTCCGGCCTGGCCCATGCGCTGGCCGACAAGGCCCTGGCGATGGTCGATCGTCAGCACGCGACCGGCGGTGGCAGCGTCAAATGGCTGTTGATCGGCCTGTTGTGGGTGGTGGCGATTGCCTCGCAGAACATTCTGCCGATCCACATCGCGTTCATTCCGCTGCTGGTACCGCCGCTTCTTTATGTACTGACCAAGCTGCAACTTGACCGCCGCCTGATCGCCTGCGTCATGACGTTCGGTCTGATTACCCCGTACATGTTTCTGCCGGTGGGTTTTGGCAACATCTTCCTCAATGAAATTCTGTTGGCAAATGTTGCGCGCAGCGGTGTCGACATCAGCGGTATCAATGTCACCCACGCCATGGGCATTCCCGCGCTGGGCATGGTCTTCGGCCTGGCCATGGCGTTCATCACTTATCGCAAGCGGCGTGTCTACGACCTGGCGAAGATCGAGCAGGTCGAGCAAGTGGCGGTGCAGTACAACCCGCTGAGCCTGATGATTGCCGGTGTGGCGATTGCCGCTGCGTTCATCGTGCAACTGTTGTTGGACTCGATGATTATCGGGGCGCTGGTCGGTTTCCTGATCTTCTCGGTGTCGGGCATTGTGAAGTGGCGCGAGACCGATGACCTCTTCACCGAGGGCATGAAGATGATGGCGATGATCGGCTTCATCATGATCGCCGCCTCCGGGTTCGCCGAAGTGATGAAGGCCACCGGTGAGGTGCAGACCCTGGTCGAGTCGTCGGCGTCGTGGATCAATCACAGCAAGGGCATCGGCGCGTTGTTGATGCTGCTGGTCGGATTGCTGGTGACCATGGGCATTGGTTCGTCATTTTCCACGGTGCCGATTCTGGCGGCGATTTTCGTGCCGCTGTGCGTGCAACTGGGTTTCAGCCCGATCGCCATTGTCTGCATCGTCGGCACCGCCGGTGCGTTGGGCGATGCCGGTTCGCCAGCCTCGGATTCGACCCTCGGCCCGACCTCCGGTTTGAACATTGACGGTCAGCATCACCACATCTGGGACACCGTGGTGCCGACGTTCCTGCATTACAACCTGCCGTTGCTGGCGTTCGGCTGGGTGGCCGCGATGGTCCTCTGAACCCCAGCGGTGATCGTTCCCACGCTCTGCGTGGGAATGCCTCTTGTGACGCTCTGCGTCACGTTTTTGGACGCGGAGCGTCCGGGGTTGCATTCCCACGCAGAGCGTGGGAACGATCCTCATACCGAAGCTCAACTTTTGCTTGCGCGTGCCGTTAAAGCCTTTAACCACGCCAATAAAACCAAAAGAGTGAGCCTACAATGCGCCTGAGCCTCAAGGCTAAAGTCCTGTCCCTCGCCGTTCTCCCGGTGTTGCTCTTTGCGCTGGTCATCAGCCTGACCACGCTGTTCATCCTTCAGGAACAGGCGCACAAAGAGGTCGAACAGACCCGCGAACGCCTGCTCGGCGACGCCAAAGCCACCCTGCAAAGTTACGTCGCCGTGGCCATGACCACCATTAAGCCGCTGTACGACGCGGCCGCGCCGGGTGATAACGAGGCCCGCGCCCAAGCGATCAAACTGCTCTCCGGCATTCGCTACGGCAAGGACGGCTACTTCTTCGGCTACGACTCCGAGACCGTGCGCCTGTTCAAGGCCAACGACCCCGAAGGCGTGGGCAAAAGCTTCAAGGACAACCGCGACCCGAACGGCGTTTACGTCAACCGCGGCCTGGTGAGCGTGGCGAAGGACGGCACCCACTATCTGCAATACAGCTCGCCGCTGCCGGGCAACGCCAATGTGCTGGTGCCGAAACTCGGTTACACCGAATACCTGGCCAAGTGGGACATGGCCGTTGGCACGTCGGTCAACCTCGACGGCATCGAAGCGCAAGTGGCGCTGGTCGAAGCGCAGGTGCAGGAACGCATGCAAGGCGTGGTGCTGAGCATCGTCGGCGTCGCGGTGGTGGTGCTGTTGGTGATTGCGGCGGCGGGGATGCTGTTGGCCAATACCATTTTGCGCCCGTTGACCCTCATGAAAGCCAACCTCGACGACATCGCGGCGGGTGAGGGTGACCTCACGCGTCGGCTGAACATCACCAGCCAGGATGAACTGGGCGAACTGGCCGGCTCGTTCAACCGCTTCGTCGACAAGATTCATGGCCTGGTACGGCAGATCACCGAGATGACCACGCAACTGACCGGGCTGGTGACGCAAGTCTCGGATCAGGCCCAGCGTTCCGATCAGGCAATGGAGCGTCAGCGCCACGAGACCGATCAGGTCGCCACCGCGATCAACGAGATGTCAGCTGCCGCCCAGGAAGTGGCCAAGAGCGCGCAGAACGCCGCCGTCGCCGCGCAACAGACCGACGAAGAAGGCCAGAGCGCGAAACGCGTGGTGGCCGGCAGCATCAAGCAGATTCATGCGTTGGTCGATGACATCCGCAGCAGTGGCGTGTCGCTCGACAGCCTGCAGCAGGACGTGACGTCGATTGTCGGCGTGCTCGGGGTGATCCGCTCGATCGCCGAGCAGACCAACCTGCTGGCGCTCAACGCCGCGATTGAAGCGGCGCGGGCTGGTGAGGCCGGGCGTGGCTTTGCGGTGGTGGCGGACGAAGTGCGGGCACTGGCCAGCCGTACGCAGATCAGCACTCAGGAAATTCAGGGCATGATCGATCGTTTGCAGGCGGGCACGCAGCAAGCGGTGGAGGCGATGCGCCGTTCCAGCGAAGCGGGTGACGGCACCTCACAGCAAGCCAATCAGGCCGGTGCTTCGCTGGATGCGATGGCCGAGTTGATCGCGACGATCAATTCGATGAACGCGCAGATCGCCAGTGCGGCGGAAGAGCAGACGGCGGTGGCCGAAGAGATCAACCGCAGCGTGCATCAGATTGCGGTGGCGGTGGACAGCGTGGCCGATGAAACGCAGTTGGGTGCGCAGACGTCGCGCAGTCTGGCGGAGCTTGGGCAGCGTCTTGGCAAACTGGTCGGGCAGTTCCGGATCTGACAGCCTGAAAAGCCCCTCACCCTAGCCCTCTCCCGGAGGGAGAGGGGACTGACCAAGGTGTCTTGCGCCATACATCGACCTGAAAGATTGAGTCGATTATGGATTCGGTAAAGCTGTTTCAGGTCGACGTAATTCCACAGCATCCCCCAATCAGTCCCCTCTCCCTCTGGGAGAGGGTTAGGGTGAGGGGCTTTTGATTTTCAGCTTTCAGGGACGATCCCAGTAAGGCACTTCACCGAAGCACTCGACAAAGAAATCAATCACCGTGCGCACCTTCACCGACAACCGCCGGCTCCCCGGCCACAGCACTGCAATCTGCTGCGGCTCCAGACTGTTCGATACCTGATATTCCCCCAACACCGGCACCAGCGTGCCGTCGCGCACTGCTTCGCCAATCAGCCATGACGGAAACATCACCAGCCCCAAACCCTGTTCGGCGGCCTGGGTCAGGGTGTCGGCGTGGTTGCCGGTGATCGGGCCTTTCACCGAGTATGGCGTCCAGTCTTCGCCATCGCGGCGGAAAAACCAGCGCTGCTGGCCGGCCGCGCCTTTGTAAGCCAGGCACTGGTGTTGCGCCAGATCTTCAGGTTTCTGCGGCGTGCCGTGCCGCTTGAGATACGCCGGGCTGGCCGCGACCTGAAAGCGATGCGGCGCGAGAATCCGTGCCTGCATGCTTGAGTCGTGCAGCGGGCCGATGCGAAACAGCAGGTCAGCGCCTTCCTGCAACGGGTCGACGTAATGGTCGGTTTGCTGGATATCCAGTTGCAGCTTCGGATAGCGCGCGCACAACTGGCCGAGCCACGGCGTCAGATGCCGCTGGCCGAACACCACCGGGGCGTTGATGCGCACCAGTCCAGTGGGTTCGCTTTGCTGTTCCTGCAAAGCCTGCTCGGCTTCCTCCAATTGCACCAGCACCAGCCGCGCATGGTGACCGAGCATGCGCCCGGCTTCGGTTGGCGTCACCGCTCGGGTGTGGCGATAGAGCAATTGCTGATTGAGCGCCTGCTCCATCAACTGGATCTGCCGGGAGATCGAGGAGGGCGCCACGCCCTCGCGGCGGGCGACTTCGGAAAAACTGCCGTGATCGAGCACCGCGACAAACAGCCTTAGCGCTTTGAATCCGAGTTCGTTAAGCCCGTGCATATCATCCTGCTGTGCGACTTACGCAAAAGTGTTGTCCGGATGCTCCCATTTATCGCACAGCGGCGCCAGCCGATAATCCGCGCCATCGTTTACTTGAGTGGAATGTTGTTTATGCAGACGTTGGATGAGGTGAGCGTCAGCGCACCGGCGACGAAATCGGGGCTGCGCTTGTTGCTGCTGCCATTGGTGATTCTCGCGGGCATGGGCTTGTCGGTGGAGGCGGGTTTGCTCGGGCCGTTGGGCGTGCAGGTCGGGCATCTGTGGGCGACTTTGAGCATCTTTGGTGTCGGCTCGGCGATTCTGTTTTTGCTGCTGTTGTTCGCCGGCCCGCAAAAAGGCCCGGCACTGACCGATCTGCCGCGTTGGCAGTTGATTGGCGGTTTTCTGGGGCCGATGTATGTGGTGGTGCTGACGTTGGCCACGCCGCATATCGGCATTGCCATGACCATGATCGCGATTCTGTCCGGGCAGGTCGGCAAGAGTGTGTTGATCGACCACTTCGGCTGGTTCGGGGCGACGCGCAAGAAGGTCAATGCCGAGCGGTGGCTGGCGTTGGGGTTGATTGTGGCGGCACTTGTTCTGATTGCGCGGGGTTAAGTGATGAGTCTGGTTATTTTGTTGGCGGTGGTGGTGTTGGCCGGTGCGGTGTTGAGTGTGCAGGCGGCGATCAATGGGCGTCTGGGCGAGAGCGTTGGGGTGTTGCGCAGTAGTTTGCTGACGTTCGTTGTGGGTGCCGTGACGACGGGGTTGTTGATTTTGTTTTTTGAGCCGGCGCATGCGGTGAGCCTTTTGGATGTGCCGAAGTGGCAGTTGACCGGGGCGCTGTTTGGTGTGGTCTACATGATGGTGATGGTCGGGGCGGTGCCTGTGGTGGGGACGGCTGTGGCGACGGTGGCGGTGATTGTCGGGCAGTTGGGGATGGGGATGTTGATTGATAATTTTGGCTGGCTGGGGAATCCGGCGATTGAGCTTTCTTCCAGTAGGATTTTGGCGATGGGGTGTTTGGGGTTGGCTTTGGTGTTTATGTACAGGAGTTCGCGTCGGGTTGGGTGAGTTGGGTTGGGTTGGGTTGAGTACATATCCGTTGCTGCGGTCACGGCTACTTAGGGTTCCGCCCTTACGGCCATCCCTTTCAAGGTCTTCGGTAAAATCGCTGAAATTTCATTCAGGGA
>NZ_JAMLFX010000008.1:245402-305785 GCF_023634765.1 Pseudomonas sp. AKS31 | reverse complement strand
AGCCTGTAAAGGTGTAAACGATGTCCCCGGTCTAATTTGTAAAGGATGTGCCGGTCTCTACAGTGAGGGCAGCGATCTGAAGTTCGTTTAAAGAAGCGCCTGAATCGGCGGAGCCTTCCCACAAGGTTTTCAGGTTGTCTGTAGGCAACTTTCCGCATCGCAGGACAACATCCTCAGACTCATCAACAGATTTTCCGCGCTGTCTACTGTCAAGGTTGACAGTAGACAGCGTAAAAAGCCGTGCCTACCTTGATCCAGCCAGATTCGTTATCTGGTCACAGGACATGACGATCAAGGAGATGGACATGGTGACTGAATTTGTTTTTCCGAGCGAAGAAAGCCCTTCCTCAGGTTCCCTGCGCGCGAATATCAATGGTGTGGCATTCGTGTCGGATGGTTTGAATTTCGCCTATGACTATCACGTTCCTATGCGGCGGATGTATCTGACGTTGGCCGCTGCTCAGGAAACGCAGGATTCCCAAGGTAAAACTATGGTCAACGTCATTGAGGTTGTATTCAGTGCCGAGATAGAAAACGGTCGCAGTGATATCGTTAACGGGCACGTGGCCGCAGCCTATTCCACAATGAAGAGGGTAGGCGGGACATCCTCAACCCGGATCTTCAACGCCGATGAAGGCTCGTTCGATATAACCTTTGATCGCGAGAAGAATATCTACAAAGGCAAGTTTCACTTCCAGTCAAAAGATGCTGTACATCCCGGTGTTCTGATCAGCGACGGTGAGTTCGATATCACGGGCCGAGACAGCTTTACCATCTAGCTGGAAAGCAGATTTTCCAGCACGCGTCGGCATAATCAGTACCTGTTTCGCGTGAGCGTCCAACGTGTTCGCAAAACGTTTGGGGGCTCGTTCGTCGCCTGATAGAAAGCCTGGTGGTTTGAGAACGGAGAGGCGGCCGGTTTTGGCGTTTTTCGAGACTTGAATTCAACTCGGTAGCGCACGTCGGCGTATCTCTCTCAACCTCCTCGGTCAGTTCCCTCTCCCTCCGGGAGAGGGCTAGGGTGAGGGCTGCGATCTGAAGTGTGTTTAAAGAAGTGTCTGAATCAGCGGAACCTTCCCACAATGTTTTCAGGTTGTCCGTCAGACGTCCGGTCTCTAGCCTGTGTTCGTCGCTGCCAATTCAGCGACCGGGCATGGAAACCCGAAGACACGAGAGAGCAGATACGCCTTTCATAACGTATGCTTGCGCACTTTCATTGTGTGCACTCTGTTATGGCGGTTGTGCGCGGGAGACATTCGTGTCTGCCGGGTTGCTCTCTCCCGGATTTCCAGCCTGCGTACAGCTGCCACCCATTTTTCCTGGAAGTCGAATGGGCTAGCTGCAACTATCAATGAGAGAGAATCACCATGAAAAAACCAACACCCAACCCCCCAGAACCAGACACCAACACCACATCCCCCTACGCCTCAGTCGACAGCAAGAAACTCCACGAAGCCGCCGACCGTGCCCTCGATTTCTACCTCAACCCCACCGCCCACATCATGTCCAGCACCAACGAGCCGGAACCCATGTACCTCGCCAACCCCAGGTACAACACCGAATCCCTGCTGGCCAACGCCAGCGAAACCCTCGGCTCGGCCAGCGAAATGCTCATCAACTTCGCCGCCTCGTTGGAAACTTCACACCGCAAGACAGCACTGGGTATCGCACAAGTCGTCATGCTGGGCGAACTGGCGGTGAATCAAGCCCTTGATCACGTCGAGTTGAAGGATGGCTGATTGATCGTTCCCACGCGCAGCAAAGGAATGCAGCCCTTGACGCTCTGCGTCAAATTCGCGAGTTGGAACGCGGAGCGTCCCGAGAGGCATTCCCACACAGAGCGTTGGAACGATCAAGAACAGAAACCGCGTTTTTACCCTCAGTCCGGAGGCACCACGGATCCCCTGTTTTCCACAACCGTCCCAGAGTTCGAAAGCGAAGAACAAGCCGCCAGCTACGACCGCTGGTTCCGTGCCGAAGTCCAGAAGTCACTCGATGATCCGCGTCCGAACATTCCGCATGAGCAGGTCATGGCAGAGATCGAGGCATTGATGGAGGAACGGCGAATCAAACATGAGGCTCAAGAGGCGTTGCGCGAAAAAGATTTGAAGCCTACAGGTTGATCAATCTCACACGGATCAAGGCAGTCGCCGATACACTGCAAGAGTTACATGTGCATTGATTTACCAGTGACACTCGAAGGGATACCGAGGCAAAGAATGATAGGAAAATTGTTTACAAACAGGCGAGTCAGTCTGTGGCTGGCGGCAGTTCTATCTGTGAATGGGGTGTTGTTGGCTTCAATCGTATTTGGCGGTCATTCAAATCGACACGATATGAAAATGATCAAAACCAAAGAGCCGTTGCTGATCGGAGGACCAAATGGCGACGATAATTTCTATGTCCTGCCTCTGGGCACTACGCTCTACCACGATAAAAGCTTTCCTGAAGGTCACGATCGTTATGTGGTGTATCTGAATCATAAAGGCGCGATTGTTCACGAAGAAGTGCCCATGAAGCCTGAGTATGGTGGTTCTTTCATTGATCCACTCTGGCTGGCAAATGTGGATGCTGATACTTTGAAAGAAATTTTCAAGCGTTTTCCGCTTTCCAAAAAAGATATCGCTGCCGCCATTAAGGCCAATGAATTAACCAAGGATGATCTGGCCGACATTATTCGTTCAATGCCAGATTGATCGACTGTGAGCTGCCGAAGGCTGCGATCTTTTGATCTTCAATAGCAAAATCAAAAGATCGCAGCCTTTGGCAACTCCTACATAGGGCCAAAAAAAACCGCGACCCCCCTCACCAGAGAATCGCGGCTCATCAACACCCAACCCCTACTGCTGCAAAACCGTCGCCTGGTTAGCCGACCCAAACTGCTGAATGTTCGCCGTCTGCGTCACGCCACTCTGATCTACATTGGCAATGTTCCCCGTGCCGCCCTGGGTCACATATGCCACGTTCATCGTGTCCGCCTGCTTCACCGTGATCATGTTGTCGCTGCCATACAACTGCGCGGTATACGCCTGGTTGCCAGTCCCCGACTGATCGAAATCAGCACTGTTCCCCGTGCCATTCGAAGAACCTTGCACCAGGTTGCCCGTCCCGCGTTGATCCGAAATCAGAATGTTGTCGCTACCATTCTGATCAAAATACAGCTCGTTATACGACTCCGCCTGACTGACCGTGGTCTTGTTGCCAGTCCCGGTCTGATGCGTGGTCATCACATGCCCGACGCCATCCTGAGTGAAGTTGGCGATGTTGCCACTGCCAGCCTGGGTGACGGTCGCACGTTGGTTGCTGCCGAACTGCCCACCTGACTGCGGGCCTTTCCAGTTGCTGGCGTAGACCTTGTTGTCGTTGCCGACGGAGGTGGCGCTGAGTACATGGCTGTCGCCGTTCTGATAGGTGAAGTGCACGTTGCCGTTACCGACCTGATACAGCGCCAGTGTCGAGTTGACCGATTCGAATTGGTCGGCGTAGATGGCGTTTGTATTCCCGACCTGGGTGACGGCGGCGGTGTTGTTTTCGCCGAAGCTTTGGTCGACCACGGTTTCGTTGCTGTCGCCGTACTGGTTGACGGTGGCTTGGCTGGCCAGTTGCGCGTCTTGCCAGATTTCCGTGCCGTTGAGGTTGCCGAACTGGTTGATCGTGATGTTGCCACCCGTGCCGTTGCGCTGGTCGCCGTAGGCGTAGTTGCCTTCGCCGGCCTGGTTGATGCCGATCTGGCCGCCGTTGTGCAGCACTTGTTCGGCGGTGCCGTAGTTGGCAGTGCCATATTGAGTAATGACTGAACTGTTGCCGCTGCCTTCATAAAGTTGCTCGATGTTGGCTTCGTTGCTGTCACCGAACTGGAAGGTTTTGCCTTCGCTGCCGTTCTGCGAGTCCTGGTAGACGAACGAGAAGTTGCCGGTGCCTTGCTGTTGTTGCAGCGCATTGTTGGGTGAGCCGAAACCGAGGGACTGGCTGGCGTGGGCAGTGTTGAAGGCGCCGGTCTGTTGCTGGGTGATGGTGGCGTTGTCTTCGTAAAGTTGTTCGGCGTAACCGGCGTTGTAGTCGCCGACCGCGTCCTGGGTGATCACGCTGCTGGCGTGGTCTTGCACGGCGGCGGCGTCGTTGCCTTGGCCCAGTTGGGTCTGGGTGGCGGTGCTGAACGGTGCCTGGGTCTGTTTCACATCCGCGATGTTGGCGGTACCGACCTGGCTTTGGTTGGACAGGCTGTCGTCGGCCATGGCCTGGGCACTGATCATGACCAGGAGGGCGGCGGTGAGGGGCGTCAGTTTGAACATGATGATCTCTCCGATGATTTGCAGTGCTTAGCGGTATTGCTTGACCGAAACGCTCATGCCGTTGCCCGACTGGGTCACGGCGCTTTGCAGCCCCGCGCCGGCCTGCTCGATGCTGGCGTCGTTGTTGTTGCCGTTTTGCGAAATCTGCGCGCGGTTGTGGCTGCCGTTTTGGGTAATGGAAGCGGCGTTGCCGGAACCGTTCTGGTTGATCAGCGCCATCAGGTCGCTGCCCTGTTGCAGGATGTACGCTTCCTGATTGCTGCCCGACTGCACGATCTGCCCGAGCAGCGACTGACCGTTCTGTTGCAGCAGGGCGACGTTGGCCTGGCCGAGCTGGTCGATCAGGGCTTGCTGACCCACGGGTGGGGGCAGTTCGCCGAGGTCGCTGCTGGTCGGGGCCAGGTCGTCGTTTTCCATCAGGTCGTCGGCGCGCACGCCTGCACTGCTGCACAACACAAGCAGGCAAAGCAGGGCGGCGGTCGGCGTGTTCATGGCTTACATCCTGTCAGGCGTTAACCGGTTCGAAGTCAGCCCCAGCCACCCGGAAGTGTCTGGGGATCAGGCCTACAGCGTGGTCACCGAGACCGTGCGCACGGTGCCCTGGGACGAACGGATCGTCGCAGTCGGGTTGGCCGATGGCACGACCAGCGTGTTGTTCAGCGTCAGCCGCCAGCGTCCGGTCAACGGCACCGTGGTGGTGCCAAGGGTGACCAGCCCGGACGGGGTGGTGACCTGCACGGTGATGGTGTTGCCGGTGGTCACTGACGAGGTGCCGGTGAAGTCCCAGTTGAACCGTCCGCCGGAGCGTGCCTGCACCGTGGAGGCAGTGACGGTGAACGTTTCCGCTGCTGGCCGTGGCGACACTTGCACGGTGACCGTAGCCGGGGTCGACAGGGCGCCGAAGCTGTCCCGGGCGATGTAGGTGAAGGTCGTGGTGAATGCGGTGGTCACGGTGGCCGGTGGGGTGTAGGTGATCACCGTACCGTTGCTGCTGACCGTGCCGCGTCCAGCGGCGGGTTGGGTCAGGCTGGCGACGGCCAGCGGCACGTTGCCTTCCGGATCGGTGTCGTTGGCCAGCACGTTGATCGGGATCGCTACGCCCAGGGTGGCGACGCTGTCGGCGACGGCGGTCGGTGCCTGATTCGGTGCGACGGTGATCGTCACCGTCGCCGGGTTGGCCGAGGCCAGACCTTTGGCGTCCTGTGCCTTGTAGGTGAAGGTCGTGGTCAGTGGCGCGTTGACTACCGCTGGCGGGGTGTAGACCACCGATGTGGTGCCGTTGAGGGCGACGGTGCCTTGACCGGCAGCTGGTTGAGTCAACGCGGTGATGCCCAGCGGATTGTCACCATCAGGATCGCTGTCGTTGGTCAACACGCTGAGGGTGATTGGCACGCCGAAGCTTGTGCTGCCGCTGTCGGCGTTAGTGATCGGCGCCTGGTTTTCACCAGTGTCTGGCGCGGTGCCGACCACGACGACCGCTTCGGTGTCACCACCGCCAGCGGCGGATTTCACCGTCACGGTGGCCGGTGGCTGAGTCAGGTCGGCGACTGTGATGCGTTGCAGGGTGCCGGACTTCGACAGACGTCCATAACCTTGGGCGACCATGTCCGGGATCGCCACTTCATCGCTCGAAGTGGCCTCGATCAGCAGGCTGTGGTTGGCCCAGTTGTAGCGCGCCGTCTGCACTTTCACCACGTCGGTGAGCTTGGCCGATACCGCCGTCGGCCGGGTAGTGCCGGTCGGGTTGGTGGCGGTCACTACCACCACCGGTGGGACTGCACCGGTACCCAGGCGATGACCGAAGAACAGACCGTTGTTGTCACCCAACAGACTGGTCTGGCACGGCGTTGGTGGTGGGCCGGGGAGCAGCGCCACGGTTTCGCGCATGCACAGGGTCGAGCTGCTGTCAGCCTTGGCGAACACCTCGGCACGCACTCCGGCCGATGTGCGGCGATAGGTGGCGCGGTCGATTTCAACCTGGGTCTGCTGACGGCTGTCGAGCACTTTGCCGGACAGGCTGAACACGTTCGACTGGATCGTCCCGGCCGGCCCGGTGATGCGCAGGAAGTTGGTGTTGAACGGGCTGCCGGTTACTGCTTCGGTGAGGTTAGGGTCGCCGACGAAGGTTTCCGTGGCGCCGGTGTCCGGGTTCACTTCGGTGTAGGGGCCATTGACGCTGCGCAGGAACGGCCCGATTGCGCCACCGACGGCACCGGTGAAATTGCCCGGTGCGCCGATGCCGATGTCGCGGGTGATATTGATCGCGCGCCGACCGGGCGCGGTGACGTTGACCGTTTCCACGCCGTAGGGGTGAGTGATCGTATAGGTGCCGGCAAGGGGCACGTTCACCCGGATGCGAATCCGCGCAAAGCTTTGTTGATCGCCATCGGCCGGATTTTCCGAGGCGAACGCCGCTTCGATCCCGGCGACATAGGCGTCCACGCCATAACCGGCAGCGTTGTCGGCGATCGTGTTTTCGGCCAGAAACCAGAAGGCCTCCGGCGGCCAGTTGTCCGGGAAGATCATCGGCTGGGCGTCGTCGTAGATACCCGGCTCGGCCAGGAGAATGCACATGTAGGCCGGCGGCGTGGTCGCCGCAACGCGTGAACTGGCAGCACGCGACTGGCACAGTTCCATCGATAGCTGATTTTCGTCCTGATACCACATCGGGAATTTCCCGGTGGCGAAGGTGTAGGGGCCGGGGTCGACGGCGGCGAGTTGCGCGTACGCACTGCCGGTCAGCGAGAGAGCGAGCCCGAGCGCGTTGAGCGCGAAGCGTGGCCACTTGTTCATGATGCCTCCTGATGCGGATCTGGGCATGTGAGCGTTCATTGCACGATGACCACTTCTTCGGTATCGCTGCCGCCGTTGGACGACGTCACGCGGACCTTGGCCGGAGGGATCGGTGAGATCCCGGTGGCCAGGGTTTTCACTGCGCCGTCGCCGCCCAGCGCACCGATGGCGGCGCCGCTGCCGGAGGTGGCGGTGAGTACCGGCGGCGAGGTTTCGTCACTGGTCGAGGCCACTACGGTCAGTTGTCCGGAGCTGAGGCTGTATTGCGCGCTCTGGATCACCACCAGGTCGGTCAGGGTCATGGGCAGGGTGGTCGGCGTGCTGCTGGCGATGGCCAGGTGGTTGTCGGCGGTCACCTGCAAGGTGGTTGGCAAGGTGGGGTTGACCGAGGACTGCGCGTACCAGCTGCCGGTGCTGTTGGCTTCGGTCATGTTCAGCACCGGTGTGCTGCTGGTGACGGCCGCCGTGCCCGGAGCAGGCGGGGCAAGGACAAACACGTCTTGCTGCGCCACCGGTGCGCTGTCGCCGGCCTTGCGTGAGTAGGTGCTGCGCTGCGGGATCATCGGTGTTGGCCGCACGACGGTCGACAACTTGCCGGAGACGGCGAAAGTGGTGGTGCGCAAGTCCAGCCCGTTCGGGCCTTCGATGCGTACGAAGTTGGTGTTGAACGGGCTGCCGGTGACCGCCTCGCTGAGGTTGGGGTCGCCGACGAACTGTTCGGCGGCCCCGGTCAGCGGGTTGGTTTCGGTGTACGGACCATTGACGCTGCGCAGGAACGGGCCGATATCACCCTTGAGCGCGCCGTCATAGGTTTGCGGCGTGCCGATGCCGATGTCGCGGGTCATGTTGATTGCGCGGCGCCCGGGGGTATCGATGTTGAACACCTCGACGCCATACGGGTGGGTGATGACATAGGTGCCGGCGGTGGGCACATCGACGCGAATACGGATCCGCGCGAAGCTGACCTGATCGCCTTCCACCGGTTCTTCAGCGGCGAATGCGGCTTCGATGGCGCTGACGTAGCCCAGATCAATTCCCCTTGCGGCGTCAACGAGGGCCGTTTCGCCGGTGAACCAGAACGCTTCGTCGGGAAAGTTTGTCGGGAAGACAATCGGTTGCGCGTCATCGAACACACCGGGGGTCGGCAGCAGCGAGCACATGTACGACGGCGCGCCAGGGGCGCTGGGTACTCGGGAGCTGAGCGCTTTGGACAGGCACAGATCCAGGGTGCGACCGTGTGAGTCCTGATACCAACTGGCGAAGCCGCCGTTGGCCGGCGTGTACGGGCCCGGATCAACAGCAAACAAAGCGGCCTGAGCGATGCCCTGGGCCAAGGCGCTCACGACCAGGACGGTCGCGGTTTTGGACAGTAAAGGGTGCATGAGTTAATCCCTCTATCAAAGTACCTGCCCCTTGGGGATGGGTCAGTTGCACAGGGCCTGTACACCTTCCATGCCAAGGTGCGGTGAATGGGCGGGAGAGGGCCGGGGTAGAGGGCTTTTGCGGTTGGAAAGCCCTGGATGGGATAGCTGGGGAAAGGGCGTCATTCCCCAGAATCGGGGACGGTGGGGATGCCCTTCATGGCCCGCCGTACACAAAACCCCTGTAGGAGCTGCCCAAGGCTGCGATCTTTTGATCTTGATTCAAAAACAGGATCAAAAGATCGCAGCCTCGTTTCACTCGACAGCTCCTACAGGGATCGGGGGTGAGTTTGGGAGGTGCAACCGGGTCGATATCCCCGCATCCGGGCAAACCCCCACCCGTGGGCTATAACCCTATAGGGACGTATCGGGAAGTCGCCGCCATGAACATGCAGTCGAAATCGCTACCGGTCGAGGAGGGCCATCTACGGTTGGGCTCGCACAAGCAACCGTTCAACCTGCTGCGCTGGTTTTCGCTGATCAGCATGGCGGTGATCGGCACCGTGGCCATCGCACTTGGCGCGGTTTCAACGCGTTTCGTGATCGATGAGAGCGTGCAGCGCGATGCCTTGCTCACCGCGCAGTTCATCCAGGCCATCGCGTCCGCCGAAGTGCGCCACGTGTCGATTCCCAACATCCGTACGATGGGCGAATTGCTCGATCCGCGTCAGGACAAGGACTTTCCCGATGTCGACCCACAGGCCCGGGCCGGGGCGCGGGGTGAATTTCTCGATCACATCGAGCACCTGCCGGACGTAATCCTCGCCAACATTTACGCGCCGGATCGCCAAGTGATCTGGTCGACCAATCCCGCGCTTATCGGCACCAGCATTCATGCCGATGAAGACCTCGATCGCTCCTTCAACGAAAAGATTCCGGTCTCCGCCAGCTACCACGACGTCGACAAGGCCCGGGAGGAACAGAAGTTCGTCATCCCGCCGGATTACATCTTTATCGAAAACTACATTCCGCTGTTCGACGCCGAGGGCAAGAACGTCACGGCGATGGTCGAGATCTACAAGGAACCCAAAGACCTGATTGCGCGCATGGAGCGCGGTTTGACCCTGATCTGGCTGGCCACTGCACTCGGCGGCGGGCTGATTTACCTGGGCCTGTACTGGATCGTGCGGCGCGCGGCGATTCTGCTCGCCGCCCAGCAAAAACAACTGATCGCCAATGAAACCTTTGTCGCGCTGGGCGAGATGTCCTCAGCGGTGGCGCACAGTTTGCGCAATCCGTTGGCGACCATCCGCTCCAGCGCCGAACTGGCGCTGGAGTTCGATGCCGGCCCGGCCGAAAAGAACATCAAGGACATCATCGGCCAGGTCGATCGCATGTCGAAATGGGTGCGCGAACTGTTGCAATCGCTGCGTCCACTCAACGATGACCCGGAACCGGTGAATCTGGTAGCTGCGCTGCACGAAAGCCTCGTCGCCTTCGAACAGCAGATCGCCAGGGCCGGGGTGACAGTGATGTTTCATCCGCAGCACACGCCGATGGTGCTCAGTCAGCCGGTGCAGTTGGCGCAGATCCTCAACAGCCTGTTGGCCAATGCTCTGGAGGCGATGGACAAGGGGGGCACGTTGACCGTCAGCCTGGAACCGAGCGGCGACGGCGGCGTGTGTGTGGTGCTCAGCGACACCGGCAAAGGCATGAACGAAGAACAACGGACCATGGCGTTCCGGCCGTTTTTCACCACCAAATCGGGTGGCTTGGGCGTCGGCCTGGTGCTGGTCAAACGCATCATGGAACGCTTCGGCGGCGGCGTAACCCTCGACAGCCGCGAAGGCGAGGGCACTACCGTTCGCCTGGCCTTTCAACTGGTCCCCTGATTCACACCTTCCCCCTGTAGGAGCTGCCGAAGGCTGCGATCTTTTGATCTTGATCTTAAAAACCAAGATCAAAAGATCGCAGCCTTCGGCAGCTCCTACACAGGTTTATAAACGCCGCAAAAATTTATGAACTTCCCCCATCACTGGGTGTCAAGCCCCGGTCACCGGGGAGTGGGGAAACCCACAGACCTTCCAAGCCCCTGTTACAACTGGAAATAATTTCTTGGCGCACTAGTTGCAAAACACCATCACCCCTTCCTTGATGAGGCGGCTGGTGATGGACAGAGCAACGCGTGACCCAAGCAATACCTTCCGGTTGACGCCACTGAGCGTCTTTCTGATGTTGACCCTCGGCACCATGGCCGGCGTTCATGCCAGTCCGATCGATGACGAGCGCCAGCCAGAAACCTCCGACCCGTCGGCCTACTACGACGAGCCGGCGGATGAACCGACCGCACTCAACGCCATCCTGAGCATGCCCGAGGCCAACGAAGATTCCTTCGACCTGCCCGACGGGGTCAAAGGCACACGGGACTCGACCCGCACGGAAAACGTTCTGCCGCCCACCGTGCAGACCAGTTTCAACTACCCCACCAATGGCAAACCCAGCCCGCTTTATGGCGCACAGCCGTTCAGCCAGCAGTTACTGCTGTTCGAGGAATTCGGCCCGGAAAAACTCGACCCGACCACACCGGCAGCGCCATTGCCCTTTCCGCCCGCCGCGATTGGCCCGGCACCTGCGCAGGACCCGAACAACATCGCCCGCAGCGCGCCACCCGGCACAGCGCTGGATGCGTTCTTGCGCCAACCGGGGCTGACGCCGTTTCCCAGTCAGTTTTCCAACGTGGTCGACCGCAACCCGTGGCAGGCGCAGATTGAAGTGTTCCTCAACCGTCACATCGGCTCCTCCGCGGAAGGACGGCCACCTGGAAAAGGCTGGTCGCATCAGCGCTGGAACGAGTTCTACCCGCAAGTCGCCTACAAAACCGTGCAGACCGGTGCGCGCCTCAACGGCGGCCTGCGTGACAGCCGACAAATGCACGGCTACGCCATGGGCGAATTCGGCCCCGGCGGTCTGTACCACAACGTCGCCGGCGTACCGGCGACCGATGGCACCGCCAAAGGCGTCGACCCGCGCTTCCACCCGAACATGCCCGTGCAAAACCACAACGCGGTGTGGACCTTCGACGGCACGCTGCCGCCAAAACTGTTAATGGTGCGCTACGGCCAACCGGTGATGATGCGGCACTACAACGGCTTGCCGATCGACCCGTCGGCCAACCGTGGTTTCGGTCTGCACACCATCAGCACCCACGAGCACAACGGTCACGCGCCGGCAGAAAGCGACGGTTATGCCAACGCGTTCTTCTTCCCCGGCCAGTACTACGATTATCGCTGGCCGATCCAGCTCGCCGGTTACGACAGCATCAACACCAAAGCCGAAGACCCACGCGCTGCGTTCCCCTGCGCGCCGGGTGAAACCCTGTGGGTCAATGACATGGCTCCGGCGAAGAAGACCTGTGATAACGGCACCATCAAGATCCGGGGCGACTGGCGCGAAACCATGAGCACCCACTGGTTCCACGACCACATGCTCGATTTCACCGCGCAGAACGTCTACAAGGGCAACGCGGCGATGATGAACTATTACAGCGCGCTGGATCGCGGCAACGAGTCGGTCAACGACGGCGTCAACCTGCGCTTCCCCAGCGGCAGCGCCTTGCCGTGGGGTAACCGCGACTATGACGTCAACCTGGTGTTTGCCGACAAGGCCTGGGATCAACAAGGCCAATTGTGGTTCAACCCGTTCAATACCGACGGCTTCATCGGCGATCAGGTGCTGGTCAACTGGCAGTGGAAACCGGCCCTCGACGTGCGCGCACGCAGCTATCGCTTTCGCATCCTCAACGGCTCGGTGTCGCGCTACTTCAAACTGGCGCTGGTGCGGGAGATCAAAGGCAGTGGCGGTGAATTCCAGGGGCCGAAAAACTCCGGTGTGACGTACAGCCGCGTGCCGTTCCACATGATCGCCAACGACGGCAACATCATGGAACACAGCGTGCCGTTCGACGGCAGCATGGACCTCGACGCCGACGGCGATAAACAGAACCACAACGCGATCCTGCCGACCCAGGGCATCGCTGAGCGTTTCGACATCATCGTCAACTTCGCAAAAAACGGCATCAAGCCCGGCGACAAACTGTTTTTCCTCAACCTGCAGGCGCAGGACGACGGCAAAGGCCCGAAAGAAGTGATCCCGCTGGCGGACGTGCTCTCGGAGAAATACCTGCCGGTCATCAAGCAGACCAGCAATGGTCCGCAGTGGGACAGAGGGGACCCGGCGGTGGGCAAGGTCTTGCAGCTCAACGTCAAGGCCTACACCGGTCAGGATCTGGCGATGAACCCGGCGGCTTACGAACCGGCCAAACCGGGCAAGGCTGAAGGGCTGGTGATGATCCCGCTGAAGATCCATCGCGACAATGCTGCCGACAAGGCACTGCTGGCCAAGGCCCGTCACCGCACCTTCACCTTTGGCCGTACCGACGGCACCGATGAGGCGCCGTGGACGGTCAAGACCGATGGCGGTTTCGGCTACCACATGGACCCACGGCGCCTGAACGCCTCGACTCAATTGTCCAGCGGCCCGACCGATGCCGGTGTCACCGGGTTCGGTACGCTGGAGGTATGGAACATCAAGGCCGGCGGCAAGGGCTGGAGCCATCCGGTGCACGTGCACTTCGAAGAGGGGATCATCCTCAGTCGCGGCGGCAAGGCGCCGCCGGAATGGGAAAAATGGGCGCGCAAGGACGTCTATCGCATCGGTTCGGAAATCGATGGGCTGGACAGCGTCGAGATGGCGATCAACTTCCGCGAATTCGCCGGGACGTACATGGAGCATTGTCACAACACCCAGCACGAAGACAACTCGATGCTGCTGCGTTGGGACCTTGAGAAACCCGGGCAACTGCAGTTGATGCCGACGCCTCTGCCAAGCTGGGACGGCGTGCGCTACGTCAACTCCGCCGCGCTGCCTACCTTCCGCAACGGTGACGGCATGGGCCCACAAGTGGTGGTCAAGCCATGAACCGCCGCCACGGTGACAGCCAACCGCTGTATACCCCGCGCTCCCGGGCGCTGGGCATGCACCTGGTGCTGGTGCTGGTGGCCTGCGTGCTCGGCAGCCGTGTGCTGCTGGCACACCAGGCGGGCGTCGACGCAGCGGCAGCTGCCAGCGAATCTGCCACCCCGTGGGGTAGCGACTATTTCCCCAACACCCTGCTGACCGATCAGGACGGTCGGCAGGTGCATTTTTTCGATGACCTGATCAAAGACAAAGTGGTGGTGATCAATTTCATCTTCACCTCGTGCAGCGACTCTTGCCCACTGGAAACCGCGCGCCTGCGCCAAGTGCAAAAACTGCTCGGAGATCGAGTCGGCCAGGACATTTTCTTCTACTCGATCAGCATCGACCCACTCAGCGACACCCCCGAAGTGCTCAAGGCCTATGCGCAGCGCTTCAAGGTCGACCCGGGCTGGAGGTTTCTCACTGGCGAATTCGCCGACGTCATTGACTTGCGCAAAAAACTCGGGCTGTTCATCGAAGGCGTCGACAACGGTCGCAACAAGGATCACAACCTCAGCCTGATCGTCGGCAACCAGACCACCGGGCGCTGGATGAAAGCCTCGCCGTTCGAAAATCCGTGGATCCTCGCCGATCAACTGGCCAACACCTTGCAGAACTGGAAACAGCCGAGCATCGAAGAGAGTTACGCCAACGCCCCGGACATTCGCCCGCCGAGCAATGGCGAAGAACTCTTCCGCACGCGCTGCGCCTCGTGCCACAGCCTCGGCCCCCTGGACGGCCAGGGCCTCGGCATGCGCAGCATCGGCCCGGACCTGATCGGCGTGACCCGCAACCGCGATCCGCAGTGGCTGAATCGCTGGATCCGTGAACCGGATCGCCTGCTCGCGGAAAAAGACCCGATTGCCCTGCAACTCTACGAACAATTCGAGCGAATTCCGATGCCCAACCTGCGCCTCGACGAGCCATCCGCGCAATCGATCATCGACTTCCTCAGCGACGAAACCGAGCGCCAGCAACCGTCCGCCAATGCCGTCGCCGGCGGTGCATTGACGCCAGTAAAACCGGGCGATCCAGCCGCGACGGTGAGTCAGATGCGGTAGCGGCGAAATAGCATCATTGAACCGTGTGTCGCGGTCAGAGCCACCTACACTGATGGCAGTAACTGGCTCGATACAAAACCTCCAGGGCACTCCCATGCAGCGACTGGAAGCACAACAAACACCTGCGCCGGACACCCCGGCGGCAATGGGCAAGAGCTGGCGCGAACAGTTCAATTTGCTGCGCTGGTTCTCGCTCGCGAGTTTTTTCATCATCGCCGCCGTGGCGGTGGGCCTTGGCTATATCTCAACGCGCTTCGTGGTCACCGAAAGCGTCGAGCGCGATGCGTTGCTAACCGCCCAATTTGTTCAGGCCATCGGCGCGGCGGAAATACGCCATGCCGGCATCACCCCGGCGCGGACAATGGGCGAAATGCTCGATCCGCGTCAGGACGGCAACTTTCCTGATGTCGACCCTGTGTTACAGGCTTCGGCGCGTATCGAATTTCTCGACCATGTCGAACACCTGCCGGACATTCTGCTGGCCACGGTGTACGCCTTGGATCGCACGGTGATCTGGTCAACCAACGCTGAGCTTATCGGCGTGCACATCAAGGATGACGACGAACTCGACGAGTCGTTCGAGATGAAAGTGCCAGTGTCCTCCAGCTACCACAAGATCGACGATGAGAAACCCGAGCAGCAGTTGCTGCGCGAACCGAAATACCTGTTCATCGAGAACTACATCCCGATGTTCAACGCCGACAAAAGCAAAGTCGTCGCCATGGTTGAGGTCTACAAGGAGCCGGCGGATCTGGTCGACCGCATCGACCGTGGATTCGCCTCGATCTGGGCCGCCACGTGTTTCGGCGGTGCGGCGATCTTTCTCGCGTTGTTCTGGATCGTCCGCCGCGCGGCGCAACTGCTGCAGAGCCAGCAGCAACAGTTGATCAGCAATGAAACCTTTGTCGCCCTCGGCGAGATGTCCTCGGCGGTGGCGCACAGCCTGCGCAATCCACTGGCGACCATTCGATCCAGCGCCGAACTGGCCCAGGAAATCGCCAGCCCCGGTGCGCAACGCAACATCGGCGACATCATCAGCCAGGTTGATCGCATGTCGCGCTGGGTGCGCGAATTGCTGGTATCACTGCGGCCGATGAATGACGACGGCGAGGCGGTGGATCTGGTGATGGCGGTCGAAGACACCGTTGGCGCCTTCGAAGCATTGATCAAGCGCTGCAACGTCGAAGTGCGCTTCACACCGCAGAATTGCGCGCCGGTCGTCAGCCAGAAGGTGTTGCTCACGCAAATCCTCAATAGCCTGTTTGCCAATGCCCTGGAAGCCATGCCCAAGGGCGGTGTGCTCAGCGTCGAATTCGAATCGCCGCAGCCCGACAGCGTGCGCCTGACCGTGAGTGACACCGGCAAGGGCATGAGCGCGCAGCAGCAGTTGTTGGTGTTCAAACCGTTTTTCACCACCAAACAGGGCGGCCTCGGGGTTGGCCTGGCGTTGGTCAAACGCATCATGGAGCGTTTCGAAGGTTCGGTCGTGCTGACCAGCCGCGAGCAGGAAGGAACCCGCGTCAGTCTCAACTTCAAAGTGGCATCGGGAGGGGAATATGGAACACAGCATTCTGCTGGTCGAGGATGACGAACTGCTGGCCGACAATATTCAGACCTACCTGGAGCGCAAGGACTTCGAGGTGACCGTCTGCCATTCGGCCGAAGACGCGTTGGGGCAACTGGAAACCTTCATGCCGGACATCGTGCTGACCGACAACTCGCTGCCGGGCATGAGTGGTCACGACCTGATCCAGAAGCTGCGCATCAGCGCGCCGGATCTCAAAGTGATCATGATGACTGGCTACGGCAACGTCGAAGATGCCGTGGTGGCGATGAAGGAGGGCGCCTTTCATTACGTCACCAAACCGGTGGCGCTGCCGGAGCTGAAACTGCTGCTCGACAAGGCCCTGGCCACCGAACGGATGGAACGCACGCTGTCGTTCTATCAGGAACGCGAGGCGCAGAAATCCGGGGTGCAGGCGCTGATCGGCGACTCGGCACCGATGCAGTATCTGAAAAACACCATCGGCCAGTTGCTCGACGCCGAGCGGCGCATGGCCAACACCGATCTGCCGCCGGTTTTGGTCGAAGGCGAGACCGGCACCGGCAAGGAACTGGTGGCGCGTGCGCTGCATTTCGATGGGCCGCGTAGCAAAGGCCCGTTTATTGAATTCAACTGCGCGTCGATCCCGTCGAATCTGGTCGAGTCAGAGCTGTTCGGGCATGAGAAGGGCGCGTTTACCGATGCCAAGGATCGTCGTGTCGGGCTGGTGGAAGCGGCGGACGGCGGCACGCTGTTTCTTGATGAGGTCGGCGAAATGGATCTGCTTTTGCAGGCCAAGCTTTTGAAGCTTCTGGAAGACCGCACCATTCGCCGGGTTGGCTCGGTGAAGGAGCGCAAGGTCAATCTGCGGGTGATCAGTGCGACCAATTGCAACCTTGAACAAATGGTCCAGCAGGGCAAATTCCGTCGTGATCTGTTTTTCCGTCTGCGGATCATTTCGATCAAGGTGCCGCGCCTGTACGCGCGGGGTGACGATATTTTGTTGTTGGCCCGGCACTTCCTCGCCAGTCACGGCAAACGCTATGGCAAACCGAATCTGCATTTCAGTCAGCAGGCCGAAGAGCTGCTGCTCAGTTACACCTGGCCGGGCAATGTGCGCGAACTGCGCAATATGCTTGAGCAGACCGTGCTGCTGGCGCCGAGCGACACGATTGCCGCGCATCAACTCAACGTATGCATGAGCCTGGTCGACGAACCGCCGCTGCATATTCATGACACCCCGGTGCACTACGAACCGCGTCCGGCGAGCAATATGGAGTCGATGAACCTGCCGGAAGTCGAACGCGACATGGTGCGCAAAATGCTCGACAAGACTGACTGGAACGTCACCAAATCCGCGCGCTTGCTGGGCCTGAGCCGCGACATGCTGCGCTACCGCATCGAAAAACTCGGCCTCGCCCGCCCTGACAAACGCCAGTGGTAGCGGCCGTACACAATAAATGTAGGAGCTGCCGCAGGCTGCGATCTTTTGATCTTGTTTTAAGATCAAGATCAAAAGATCGCAGCCTGCGGCAGCTCCTACAGTAGGCGTTCGGTATTCAGTGTTGTTGCCGGCTCAAACACTCCAGCACACAACTCGGATCCAGCACCTCGTCATTCACATAAATCCCACGCTCGGCATCGTACGTGCGGATAAACACCCGCACCGTCGCATCCGCCACGGTCGGCAACTGCGAATCGTAGAATTCATGGTCACCCGGAAGCACCACAAAATCCTGCGGCGCCGTATCGTCGTAAGGCTTGGGCGGTGTGGAACTCAGTGAATACGGGGCAGGGTGGGCGAAGGGCTGGTTCGGCCCGTAATAATTGAAATTGCTGTCCAGCGCTTGCGCCTGTGTGGCAGCGAGCAGACAGCCGGTCAACAACAGCCGATCGAGCATTAGCATGGCGGCACCTGCGAGTGCGGTTTTCCCCAAGGCTATTAACTATAGCTGCCCGACATTCAAACAACCGGATGATTGATCACACGCATGCCCCGGTTGTGCACAGGCCTTGAGCACATAGCCGATTGCGCGAAGAAACTCTTCGTTATCCCCGTCTGCAAGAACCTGGGACAGGTATTCGCTGATGGCTTCGTCACTGTCCAGCAATGCTGCCACGTCGAAAATCGTTAACGTCTGGCTCATGGTTAAACCTCCTTAGCCATTTTTTGTGCGCGTCGGATGTCTGCGCTTTGTGAGGATATCCATGTGAGCAGAGTTGAATAGTCAGCCGTGTCCTCTATCTGTTTTGATAATTTGCCGACACTTGTAGGCATGAACACTCAGATATGTAGGAGCTACCGCAGGCTGCGATCTTTTGATCTTGGTCTTTAAAAACAAGATCAAAAGATCGCAGCCTGCGGTAGCTCCTACACGAATTGGCTTACAAGTTTGCAACAACCGCAATTGAAGAGCTGATCTAGACTCGGATCCGCTCAATCACGAGCATCGTCCGGAGTGCGCCATGGAAGTGCCCAACAATAAAACCGCCATCGAAAGCAATCGACAGGCGTGGAACGATTCCGCCCGCCATCATCAGGATTCGCCTGACTGGCAGGCCTTGCTCGGCGAGGTCGCGCAGGCGGATTTCTCTTGTCTTGATGAGACCCTGAGCGGGTTGCTGGAGGTCGACGGTAAGGATGTGATTCAACTGGGCTGCAACAACGGCCGTGAGAGTCTCTCTCTGTTTGCGCTCGGTGCCAGAAGCGTGGTCGGTGTCGATCAATCGACGGCGTTTCTCGATCAGGCGCGTGAGCTGAACCAGCGTTCACCGCACAACGCCGAGTTCATCGAAAGCGATATCCATCATTTGCCGGCGTCCTTGCAGAACCGCTTCGATGTGGCGCTGATCACCATTGGTGTTTTGAACTGGATGCCGGACATCGGCGAGTTTTTCCGCCACGTCGCCTCGACGCTGAAACCGGGCGGCAAACTGGTGATCTACGAAACCCATCCGTTCCTGGAAATGGTCGACCCGGATGCGGAAGATCCGTATCGCCTCGCCAGTTCCTACTTCCGCGCTGAGCCGTTTGTGCAGGAAGAGCCGATTGTCTATGTCGGCAAGGTTGAGCAGCCGGCGGCGAAGTCGTATTGGTTTGTGCATACGCTGGGGGCGATTTTCAGTGGTGCGATCGGGGCAGGGCTGAATATTGCGCACTTCAAGGAGTATGCGCATTCGAACCGGGAAGAGGTGTATGACCGGTATCTGAATCGAGAGGCGCAGATGCCGATGTGTTTTACCCTCATCGCCACCAAGGCCTGATATTTATCGTTGCTGCCACTGGCCTCATCGCTGGCAAGCCAGCTCCCACAGGATTTTGTGTAGTACACAAATAAGCGGTACACCGCAAAACCCTGTGGGAGCTGGCTTGCCAGCGATGGCGGCCTTAAACACGCCACACATTTCAGAACTGGATCAAGCCTGCGCCGCCGCACTCACCACCGGCCGCCCCGGTTTGCGCAACGGTTCCAGCCGCGACCCCTCATACCGTGTTTCCCGGAAGAACTTCCAGCGTCCAAACAGGCAGTACACGTGCATCACACGCCCCTGCTCGTGATAACCCATGCGGATATGCAGCTTCAGCGCCGGAATATTGTGCGTCTCGCACACGTCCACCACCTTGTCGCAGCCCTGCGCTGCCATGGCTTCCCACAGCGCCACCTGCACATCCACGGACAGGCTGCTGCCGAAATAAGCGCGGGTCATCTCACCGCCAAACTCAAAGAACTCACCGGGATTGACCGGGAAGGTGCAGCCGTAATAGTGGCGGTCGTGATAGTCACGAATGCTGCCCCAGATAAACCCGACCGCATGCCCGTCAGCATCGAGGTACATGTGCCCGGTGTGACCCTCGGCGGCTAGTTCCGCCATGGTGCCCACGCGGTCACCAAAATGCTTGGCGAAGGCAATGGCGTTCTCCGGCGTGATGTCGACTTTGCGCAATCCGTCGTAAGGCCGCAGCTTGTGCGGCGGCACCGGGCTGACCAGGTCGCGCTCCATCCACAGCAGCTCCCAGTGGAAGAACACGTAGCGTTTCCACAACGTGCCGAAGGTGCGGCCGAGGCCTTTTTGCCGGATGCGTTCTTGTAGTTTTTCGATGATGCTCATACTGCCCTCCGTGGCCGAAGCCCGGGTGTTGTGGATGGTGCTTTTGTGGGTATAGATCAGCCTTGCCAATTCATTTCAAAGTGCCATCTTGGAAAGTATTGCAAGGTATGTAAGTCAATCGAGCGCCGTGGCACCGCGTAGAAAATCCTTGTTCAGATCAGCGTATGAAACCCGAGCGATGCCCATCAGCCGCTGCTCTAGTACGCGGCTCAGGGACTCATCCGGATTGAGATAGGCGTCACCAAAGTCGGCGCCGAGTTGCGTCGGGTGGGCGACGATTTCCAGCACGCCGTCGGTCGGCGCGCTGTCGTTGCGCAGGTCGATCGGCGTGCACACATAGTCAGCGGTAACCCCCGCCAGACGCTGCAAACGCCAATTGAGCAAACCCTTGAACACACGCTTGGGCAGATTGAGGTTTTGCCCCAGATTGCGCGCCAACCGAATCGGCACCCCTTGATGCGCGGCAAATCGCGCGACGATCTCGCCGATCGGCCAGATGTTGTGCACGTGCTGATGCGAATCGATGTGGCTGGGACGCAGGCCGTGATCGACGCAGCGCTGCCACTGCGCCTGCAACTCTTCGCGCACCGCCTCGCGATCCTCGCGGCCCAGCCAGAAACTGTGGCGCGGCAGGCTGAGGTCGAACACGCCGAAGTCATCGCAGAAAGTACGGCGGGCCAGAATTGCCTGGCTCAGCGGTCGTCCGTAAGTCAGGTTGAAGTGCAGGCCCACCCGGCCTTGCAGGGTCGCATGCCGCGCCATGGCACACGCCGCTTCAAACGCCGGCATGTTGGCCATCGCCGTGGCAGAACTGATGACCCCAGCCTGAAACGCGGCGAAGATCACCGAATTTTCGTTCGGGCTGAGGCCGAAATCGTCAGCGTTGACTATGACTTGGCGAGGCATGTTCGCCCTCCGTGGTGATCGCGACAGGTTTCAGTGGTGGTTTCGCTGGCTCGGCACGTCGTGCCCGCCATGCTTGCACATGCGGTTTGAGTCGATGCCACAGACGCAAACCCAGACCGAGGAGGAGGCCACTCGGGCGCCAGGAATAAAAACTCCAGCGCCAGTGCTCCAGTTGTCCGGTCATGCGTTCGTGCAGTTGATGGCTGGAGTTTTCCAGACTGACCCGCGAGGCATCGATCCAGCGCCAGTTGTCGTCCAGGCCCCAGCGAATCCATTCCTCCAGCAACACCCGGCCGCTGCCCAGATCGGCGTATTGCGGCAGGAACGCGAGGTTGTAATCGTAGAGCCGACCCTGTTCGAGCAGGCCGAGGCGATAGCTGATGCAGCGGCCGTTCAGTTCCAGCGTCACCACCCGCACCAGGCCTTGGCCGGCGAGAGCAGTGAAGGCACGTTCGATCAACTGGCGACTGCGTTCGCCGGCGAAAATCCCCACACCTTCATCACCTTTCCAACTCACCGCTTCGACTTCGCTGATGACCTGCAGCAGCGGCCCCATGCTCAACGCATCGGGAATGATCCGCCGCACTTCGGCACCGCACGCGGCAATCCGTTTGCGCGCCCGGCGCAGCTTGTAACGCGGATCGCCGGAGACTTCCTGATGATCCGCCTCGCTGATCAGATGCACCGGCACCCGACAACTCAAGCGTCGCTCACCGGTGGAGCTGCGCGCCATCCATTCGGTCAGCGTGCTTTCTTCACCGGCAGGTTCGGACAATTCATTGAGTTGCAGCAGCGCATGGGGTACTCGTTGACGAATCAGTAGCAAGGCTTTGCGCATGTCTTCGCCACCAAGCAAAGACAACAGCGCCAAGCGATCCGCCAGCGGATAACCCAAGTGATGCAAAACCCGAAAGGGCACGCCGGCAAAGCGCTCGTGACTCGCCACCAATGGCAGGCACAGACGCAATTCGTCCGCCTCCCACCCCAGCAGGATGTGCAAATGCTCACTCTCGCCAAGGGCCTGCTCGGCCGCGCACAACCAACCAAGGTGGTTGAACGGCGTGTGATCCGTCACCCGCAGGCGCAGCGTTTCATAGGCTGCTTCCGGGAAATTGGCGGCGCACAATGAAGTGCGCCATTCAAATCGCGTCACCATAGGCTCAGGTCGCCGTTGCTGTTACGGGTGGACGGGAAGGTTTGCGCAGCGCTTCCAGACGCGAACCGCTGTAACGGCTTTCGCGATAGAAACGCCAGCGACCGAACAGGGTGTACACATTCATGATTCGGTTTTGCTCGGTGTAGCCCATGCGCAGGTGCAGTTTGAGCGCCGGGATATTGTGGAACTCGCAGACGTCGACAACCTTGTCGCAGCCTTGCGCAGCCATGGCTTTCCACAGCTCCAGTTGCAGATCCACCGACAGTTCGGTGCCCCAATAGGCGCGGGTCAATTCGCCGCCGAACTCGAAGAACTCGCCGGGTTTCACCGGGAACAGGCAGCCGTAATAGTGCCTGTCGAAATAGTCCCGCGAACTGCCCCAGATAAACGCCACCGTGTCGCCCTGATCGTCCAGGTGCATGTGCCCGGTGTGGCCTTCGTTGGCGAGTTCGGCCATGGTGCCGACGCGGTCGCCGAAGTAGCGGGCGAAGGCGCTGGCGTTGTCCGCGGTGATCTTCACCACCCGCAGCGGCGGGTAGGGTTTGAGGTTGTGCGGCGGCACCGGGCTGACGAGGTCGCGCTCCATCCACAGCAGTTCCTGATGGGAAAAGATGTAGTGCTTCCATGCCTTCTTGACGGTGGCAGTGAGTCCTTTCTGCCGCAGGTGTCCAGTCAGTTTGTTGAGCATATTCATGGTGTTCACTCCTGATGACGAGGCATCGTGCGGCCACAGGCCTGCGCGGCTGAACATCAACGGACGGTTCATGAAGCGCTCCAGCTAAGGGAGAAGAGGGTCTGCCCTGGCAGCTCGAAACGCACGCGCCCGTTCTCGCAGGCAAACGGCGCGTCGCGGCTGCGGTTGTCGGCACCGAAGTAGCGCAGGGCGCCGTTGTTCAGCGGGCACTTGGCACCGGCCAGGTCCACATGTTGTAGCCGGTTGCCTTTGTTTACCCCAAGCAGGCCGCGCTGATCGTCGCCGGCCATCGCCAGCACATCGACTTCAAAGGCGTCGTTCTCCAGCCACAGCACCTGATGCAGCCAGTGCTGGGCGATGAATTGCTGGGCCAGGCCCACCGGTTTCAATTCGAAGCGTTGCTCATCCGCCGAGACGCGCAGCATGCCCTTGGGATACTGCGGTTCATCGGCCGCCTGGAACCAGTTGAGCATGCTCAGCAAACCGTCCTGCGAGGCGTTGATCACCACCGACGCCCACCACAGCGAAGCGTAGTGGGTTTCCTGATCGTAGGGGCTGAGGCTGGACCCGCTGGACAGGTTGGTCTGGTCGAGCAGCAAGGCCTTGCGTGGCTGACCCTTATCGTCGAAGCCGACCAGCTCGGCCGCGCGCCGCACGCTGTCGCGATACACGCGGGTGGCGAGCAAATCGCGGATCATCCATTCGTGCCACGCCAGCGCGTCGACCTGATCGCCCGATTCGCTGAGCAGACGCCGTGCCCAATCGATGCCGCGCTTGTCCGCCGCGTTATTGGCGAATGGCCCGTTGGCCAGTCGCGAACTGGCCGGCATGGCAATGCGTACGCCAGCCTTGGCATTCTCCGGATCACTGAGCACCTGGCGGGCCATGCTGGCGAAAATCGCCTGATACTGCGCGTAACTGGAGTAGTTGAGGTTCGGCTCGTCGGCAAAACCGATGTAGTGCGTGCCTTTGCCACCGAGCGCGCGGGTGCCGGCCAGCCACGCATCAAGCCCACCGTTGCTTTGCACATCGGCGCGCAGATCGGCCTGGCGCTGACTGCCGGCCAGCAGGGTGATGTCCTGCCTGATGCCGAAACGCTCCTGATACACCTGACGGAAAGCATCTTCGAACTGCGGATTCTTCGCCGTCACGTCGACAAAACTGTAGTAACTCGCCGCCGTCGGTTTCAGCGCATCCAGCGCGGCATGACTGGCGGGCGGCGGCATCACGTAGGGCAGGGCGATGCCTAGGTCCGGCGTGCGTCCGAGCACTTTGTCGTGCAAGACCAGATGCGTCTGACCGGCGTCTTCACGCAGCGCTTTCAGTTGCTGCGGGCTCTGTGCGAACAGGTTGGCCGTGCCATCCAGCCAGAACGCCGCTTTGCCGCTGCCTTGCAGACGCAAGCGCCAGACTTGCTCGCGCTCGCTGACCGGCAGGGCGACCTGATCGAACTGCCAATAGGCACGATAGGGTTTCAGCGCCAGCGTCAGTTGCTGCTCATCACCGACCCGCTGCGCCTGCAAGCCGCTGACGCCGCCATGAAACTTGCCGGCCAGCACCGCGTGTTCACTCGGCGCGACCTTGAAATACAACTCGTCGCCATTGCGGGTGTCGACGCTGAAATGCACTTTCGCCGGGGCGAATAAAGCGACCGTGCGCTCGTCATGTTCGACGCGATAATTGCGAAAGCTGTAGCCGGGAATTTCCAGCCGATAACTGCTCGCGCCGGGCAGCAATGGCCAGCTCTGACTGCCGCGAATTTCGCTGGCCGTGATGAACCGATCGCCCGCCAGTTTGCCTTTACCGTCGAGCAGGTACAGATGTTCTTCGTTGGCATCGGCCTGCCACGCCGGCGTCCAGCGCACAGTCACCGTATCCGGGCGATCGGCTTGCAGATACAGACTGCCGTCGCGGATCTCGCCCCAACGCATGGACGCGGCAAAGGCGTCCAGCGACAGGCCGAGACCGAGCAGCATGGCCAGGCCTTTCATGCGGTTTTCCGGCGTTGCAACATCAGCCACATCGGCGTGAAGTCGCGGGGCAAGATGATCAGCGTTTGCCAGAACGGCACGCCGCTCAAACGGCAGTAAAGCACCAGCATCGCCACAGTCACTGCCAGATAGGCAATCGACGACGCCGCCGCTGCGCCGACGATGCCGTAGGCGGGAATCATCACCAGGTTCAATGCCAGATTGAGCAGCGCACCCAGGCCCATCAGTAACGACACCGTGCCGGGACGATTCTTGCCGAGCAGATCCAGGCGCAAGATACTCGCGTAGCACAGGCCCAACAGCCCCGGCAGCAATGCCAGCAGCGCCGGATACGCCGGTTGGTACACCGCACCAAACAAGGTGACGATCAGCCATTCGCCAATCACCGCCATGGTCAGGCACGCGCCGAGCATCACCGTGGCGGTCAGGCGCAGGGCCAGCGGTGTGACCTTGTCCATGCCTTCGTCTTGCTGCAGCAGACGTTTCATCAGCGGTGTGGTGACCGCTTCCGGGACGATCAGCAGCAGTTCGGCGGCAGCACTGGCCATCGCGTAATGACCGAGCGCGGTACTGCCGAGCAGGGCGCCGATAAACAGGTAATCCGAGCGCAGAATCACTTGCTGGAACAGCAAATCCGGATGACTGCGCGCACTGTAGCGCAGCAGTTCTTTCTGGCTGGCGCGGTCCCATTGCAACTGTAACGGTTGCGCACGTTTGAGCCAGACCCAACCGACCAGCACCACCAGACTGATACCGGCCAGCCAACTGATCAGCGCCGCTTCGAGGGCGGCGCTTTGCCACATCCAGAACAATGCGAGAAACAGCAACAGCGGAGCCAACGACTCGACCAGACGCAAGGCGTTGAACGCGACCACGCCACCGGAGGCGTTGTGCAGCGTTAGCAAGCCACTTTTCAGTACGGTCAGCGGCACCGCCAGCAGCAACAACCAGGCAAGCAAACCGAGCTGCATCGTCACATCCAGTTCACTGCCAAACTCACGCACCAGCGCCACCACCAGCAAGGTCAACAACGCTGCGAGTAAACAGCCGAACACCAACACCTGACTGAGCAGCAAGCCCATCGGCCGTTGCTTGGCAGCCTGATAACCCACCGCCGAATTCAAGCCGCCGCTGGTCGCCGCGCTGATCAAGTCCGGCAGGGTGCTGAGCAACGCAAACAGCCCGCGCTCACTGGGTCCGAGAATCCGCGCCAGCAGCACATTGCGCAGCAAACGCAGGGCGATCATCGCCAGCTTGGTGCCCATGCTCAGCGCTAGATGCTTGATGTAGTTGCTTCGGCTCATGGCCGTGCCCCGCGATAGATCCGCCACGACAGCAGTTCTGGATTGCGCGCGCTGCGCTGACTGACGCCGAAACGTGGCAGGTTCAGCGGATCACCTTCGCCGCGATAAATACCGGTGCCGGTGCCGAGCGCGAAAGGGTAATCATGATTGGCAATCTGTTCGCGCACGCGCTCATCGTTGTCGCCATTGGGGTAGCAATACACCGGCAGGGGGCGGTTGCAGCCGTTGTGCAGGGCATCGCGACTGCGGCTGATTTCTTCGCTCAGGCGCATATCGTCCAAGCCAGTGAGGATCGCGTGACTGGCGCCGTGGGGGCCGAAACGCACCAGCCCGGAAGCCTCGAGTGCGCGCACCTGATGCCAGTCCAGCGCTTGCGGTAGCGAGTCTTGCGGACACTCATCGGTCAGGCGCTCCAGCTCCTGCGGGTCAATCGACTTCAGCCCTTGCAGGTAATGCAGCAGCGCCAGGCTGCGGCGCTCGACATCGATGTCATCCAGCAGCACCGGCAACGGGTGACGCATGGCGTGCAGACATTCGATCAAATGCATCCGCGCCTTGTCGCCGTGGCTGCCCCACAGGGTTTCGCCGAGGCTTTCCCACCAGAAGCGCTGACGGCTGCCGATGAAATCGGTTGAGAGGAAAATGCTCGCCGGCACCTGATGTTTCTGCAGCAACGGGAAGGCGTTGACCGCGTTGTCGCGCCAACCGTCATCGAAGGTCAGCGCCACCCGTGGGCGCTCTGTGCGCAGCGAGTTGGGCTGGAGGATTTCCATCAGCGGTACGCAATCGAAATGTTTGCGCAGCCATACCAGCAAATGCTCGAAAGCTTTCGGCCCGACGCACAGTTCGTTGCGGTGCGGCAGATCGGCGGCGCGGTCGTTCGACAGCACCCGGTGCAGCATCAGAATCACCCCGGCGCCGTGCAGCTGGTTGCGGCCCATGGACGAGTTGAGATAGAGCCAGCCACTGGTGCGTTTGAATAATTGTTTGATCGCCATGGCTTCGGTCCTCTTAACGGTTCTGTTCAGGATTCCACTGGGCATACCGCTGACCGCGCAGGAACTGCCACAGGCCGAGACTCATTCCGGCGAGGGTGACCAGCAGAAACGCGGCGAGGCGAAAGGGCTTGGGCAAGCGGTGTTGCGAATCGAGCAGGCCGGCGATCGCGATGGCGTAGCCGAACAACTGCGCTATCAAGGCCAGGCGATAGAAACCATGGTCGTCCCACAGCCAGAAATTGCTCAGCAACAACGGCAGCAACAGGATCGGCGCGAGACGGCGGATCAGTTTGTGGCTGATCAACGCGATCGAATACAGGCCATATTTCAGCGGATTGAGCAGTTCGCGGCGCTGGGCGAGGCTTTGCAGACCGCCGACGGTGACGCGCTGACGGCGGCGGAACTGCTTGTCCGCCTCATCGACCCCGTGGTCGATCACTTGCGCTTGCGGCACGTAAACGATGCGTTTGTGCGCCACCGGCGCGCAGGTGCTGATAAAGAAATCGTCATTGACCTCGGCCGGCACGTTCTGGAACAACTCGCGACGCAGGGCGAGCAGGGCGCCGTCGGCGGAAACCATGCAGCCGGTGCGGTTTTCCACGCGGCGCAGCCAGCCTTCGTAATGCCGATAGAGGCTGTCGCCAACGCTCAACCCGCCGCCGGTGACCGGAATCACCATGTGCCCGGCACAGCCGCCGACTTGCGGATCATTCAGCGGCGCAAGCAAGTAGCCGAGGGTTTCGCGGGACCATTGGTTGTCGGCATCGGTGAACACCAGAATGTCACCGGTACTCAGCGCCACGCCGGCATTCAGCGTCGCCGCTTTGCCTTGACGTGGCAGGTCGAGCACGGTGATGCGCGGGTCAACGATTTTGTGCGCACAGGCCACGGTGTCATCGGTCGAACCGTCACTGGCCAGAATGATCTGCAGAGAGGCCGGCTGATAATCCTGGGCCAGCAGCGTGCGCAATTTGTGCTCGATGTGCCGCGCCTCGTTGTGCGCGGCAATCACGATGCTGACGTTCAACGGCGGTGCTGGCGTGTGCCGCCAGGCTGGAAACAGTGGCGCCACGATCGTTAATAGCAGCGGGTAGCCCACGTAGGCGTAGACCGGCAGCAACAGGCACATCCAGAAAATGAATTCAGCCACGGGCAGGCCTCCGGGCGTTCCAATGACACAGACTCAAAATGAACGCGGCACCGGCCAGGTGCAGACGCACCCAGTGCAGGCCCCACAGTTGCAGGGTCAGACCGATGTTCCGATGTTTGAAGCTTTGGCGCAGGCTGAGCACCAGCCCTGGCAGCAATGTCAGGCTGACCATGATGATCGCGTGATGCGGAAAGCCGTCGAGCAGCGCTGAAATCGCCAGAAAATCCAGCAACCACACCAGCAGCGACAGCATCGGAAAACGCAGCAGGCGAAGGCTGAAACCGTGGGTGCGCAGCAATTGCAGATGGCTGCCCTGACGCCACAGTTCCTTACCCATCCACTCGCGCCAGTTCATTTCGTAACCCCAGTGCAGGGCGACGTTGTCATTGATCGACAGCAACCGCGCACCCTGTTCGTGCAGGCGCAGGGTGAATTCCTTGTCCTCGCCGGTGCGCAGGCTTTCGTTGAAACCGCCGACCTTGTCGAACCAGCGCCGGCGCATCAGCAGGTTGGCACTGGGCAGCCAGTCAACGACGTGTGAGGTCTGCGACGACACGCGCAAGGTGCGGCGTTGCCAGGCGGTGGCGTACCACGGCGCTTCGGCAGGAGTGTGCAGATCAAGGCCGAAGACATCGGCCTGGCCGCTGCCTTCAATGTCGAATAACGGCTTGAGCCAGCTCTCCGGCAGTTCAATGTCGGCATCGATAAACGCCAGCCATTCACCCGTGGCGACGGCCGTGCCGCGATTGCGCAACGCGCCGATCAACAACCCCGGCAGCACCAACACCTGCGCGCCGAACTGGCGGGCGATCTGCGGACCCTGATCGCTCGAGCCGTTGTCGACCACAATCAGTTCGCACTCGACATTGGCCGCGTGTGCCGCTTTTTGCGCGGCGAGCAAGGTGCGGCCAATGTGCCGGGCCTCGTTGAACATCGGAATGACGATACTGATGCGACTCATGCCCTGGCCTCCGTGGTCAGTGGCGCCTGCTCGGCTTTCAGGCGCAGGACGCTGGTCATGGCAAGCATGATCCACACGCATTTCTGGTTCGGTGCACTGAGGAACATCAGGAACAGCGTCAGCGACAGAAAGCTCACACCGAGATGGGTCATCATGTCGGCCTGATGCCATTCGCGACGCAGCATCCACGCCGCCCGTGCGCGGATCAGGTTATACAGGCCGAGGCCGAGCATACCGACGAACAACAGCCCGGCAGGCACGCCAAGTTCACTGAATATTTCCAGATACGTGTTGTGCGCCCGGCGATAGAGGTCGCCGATCTTGCGGTTGGCCGAAAACGCCTTGGCGTAACCGGTGGTTGCGTAGTGCAGCGGGAAGGTGCCGGGACCGGAGCCGAGCAGCGGGTTCTCGCGGATCATCTGGCTGCCAACCACGATGTACGAAGCGCGGCGGCCGAGGGATTCGTCCTGAGCCTTGGAACCGGCGCTGAGGATACTCAGGGACTGGATGCGCGCCATATAACCGGCCGGCATTGCGTAGATCGCCAGCGGAATCACGAACGCCGCGCCGAGCATGGCGAAGCCCAGATGCCGAGGGCGAATCCGTGTCAGTTGCGTGCGGTAATGCCAGCAGCCGATCAGCAGGCTCAGCGCCAATACCACCAGACCGGAGCGCGATTCGGTTTTGGTCATGCCGCCCAACAGCAGCAGACAGCAACCGCCCCAGAACAACCGGTGCAGCAGGTTCGGGCTGCGGATCACCAGTAGCAGCCCCATCGGAATGGCAAAGGCTATCAGCATGGCGAACGCGTTGGGGTCTTCGAGCAGACCGGCGGCGCGCCCCTGATCCTGGAATTTGGCCGAGAACATCGCCATCGCACAGGTGGTGCTGACGGCGAGGGTGACGAGGCGGGCGAACAGGTCAAGGTTCAGCTCACGGCCGATCAGCAAGGTGATGACAAACAGGATCAAACCGACGCTCAGTTCGCGCAGATGGCCGAGCGACATGCCCAGGTCATCGGTATTGAGCAGGCTCAGAAAGTACAGAACCATGAACCACACGAGGTAGCGCCAGATATTGCTGCGCAGGCGCTCCGAGGGAATCTGGTGCAACGCCAGTTGCAGCATCAGGATCACCGCCAGCGAAGCACCGATCAGCTTGCTGCCGGAGAACGACGTGTCCTTGAAAAAACCTTCGAACGGCACCAGTGCGGCAATGCCGAGCAGGCCCCAGGTCGGTTTGCGGTACAACACCGCAAAACCCACCAGGCCCAGCACCGCCCCCGGCGCCAGAAACGGATAAGGGCTGGCCAGCAAACCGATGCAGACCAGACCGAGCAGACTGACGATCGAGAGCGGGAAAATCATACGCGTGCCTCCCGTGCCGTGCGGATGTACAGCTGCGACCAGCGTTCGGCCAAAGCCTTGAGGTCGTAGCGATCCTGTTGCGTGCGTTTTGCGTTGTCGCGCAGTTGTCGGGCCAGTTTCGGCTCGCTCAGCAACGTGTCGAGCTGACGTGCGAGGGCGGCGCAGTCGGCCGGTGTGGCGAGTAAGCCGTTGTGCCGGTGTTCGAGCACATCGGGAATGCCGCCAACGCCGAACGCCACCACCGGCACCCCGGCCTGCATTGCTTCGAGCAAAATCATTGGTGTCCCTTCGGTGCGCGAGCTGATCACCAGCGCATCGAGTTGCTGCCACCACGGTTGCATGGCGATCTGGTAACCGGGCAAACGGATGCGTTGCGACAAACCGGCGTTGTCGATCCGCGCCTGCAACGCCTCGCGTTCCGGGCCATCGCCGAGCATCACCGCATCCAGTTGCGGATGCTGATGACACAGGGGGATCAAGGCATCGAGAAACAGATCCGGGCCTTTCTCGCTGCTCAACCGGCCGACATAACCAGCCAGCCAGCGTTGCCGATCCGCGTCCGGCACCAGCGACGCAGCGGCCGGCAAACCGTTAGGGATCACTTGCAATTTATCTGCCCGTACGCTGGCCTGACGGTGCAGCGTGGCGATGCTTTCCGCCACGCATACCACCCGGTCCACCGACGCCGTGCGGCACAGTTGCAGGCTCAGCCAGGTGTAGAACTTCTGCTTGCGACTGCGCGGCGTGAAACCGTGCTGGGTGATCACCAGCGGTAGGCGCAACAGGGTTGCGCTGACCCAACCGAACAACAGCCCTTTGAAGTTGTGCGTATTGATCAGCGGTTTGTCCCCGCGACGCTGACGCAAGTGGCGCAGCAACTCCCCAAGCCCGGCACAACCGCGACAGTCGACCCCGGCCGCGCGAAAGCGTTGGATCAGTTCTGGCGGCGCGTCGAGAAACAGCACCTGATGTTGCCCCGGCGTCGCCAGACAATGATCCAGCAACATGCGCTCGGCCCCATAGAAGCCGCCGCTGCTGAGCAAATGAATGATCGGCAGCGCGGCAGTCGGGGAGGATGCGCTGCTCAATTGCGCACCCAGTGCAGGAAGCTTGGCACTGTCCAGTTCTTGTGCGGATTGCTCGGCAGCGCGTTCTGGTCGTTGATCACCAACAGCACCGGCAGACCCAGTTCGTGGCTGATTTGCGCCGGGTGTTTGAAGCGATGATCGAAGAACTCACGTACGTAGACCAGAGCAATCGCCAGCAGCAACCCGGTGAACAAACCGAACGGAATGATCAGGCCCGGTTTCGGGAACGCCGCTTCGGTCGGTTCGAACGGCGGGCTGAGCACCCGGGCATTGGACAGATCGTCGTTGAGCACGCCGGTGGTGCTGCTTTCGGCGAAACGCTGGGCGTAGGTCGAGAACGCGGCATGCAGCGCATCGATTTCGGTGTCCATCTGCCGCAGCTTGCTTTGGGTCTGCTGCAACTCGTGGATGCGGTTCTTGAACTCGGCAATGCGCGCGGTTTTCTGCTCGATCACCTGCTTGACCACGGCCAGATCGGCGGTGCGTTCCTGGATGCGGTTGCTCACCACTTTGAGGAACTGCTGACGGGTGCGGGCGATCTGCTCGCGGGTCAGCAGCATCGGTTCGCTGCCGGGCTGGAACACCGCCAGGTCATTCATGTAGCGGCTGACCTGAGTGGTCAGTTGCTCGCCCATCTGTTTGATTTCCCGATCCTCGAACGCCACGTTGTCGACGGTGGTGGTGAAGGTGAATGGGAAGGTGTAGTCGTTGAGCTTGCTGTTGGTGGCCGCCGCCATCGCGGTTTTCAGGTATTCGAGCCAGCGCTGGCTCTGCAACAGGCGATCCTGATACAGGTTCAGGGCTTGCTCTTCGGTGTTGATCGCGTTGAGGCGGAAGGTGATTTCTTCTTTCGGATCCGACGAGCCGACGCTTTCCAGCAATGCCTGACGGTTACCTTCCAGGCCATCGAGGCGCACTTGATAGAGGTGCTTCTTCGACTCGTAGAAGGACTGCGGGAGGTCGATCGACTGCAAGGCCTGACGGCTGACAAGATAGTTCTGCAGCAAGGCTGCGACAAACGTCGTGCCTTGGTGCGGATCGGGGAAGCTGTAGACGATCGATATCACGTTGGAACCGGGCAACGTCTCGATTTTCAGGCTGTCGATGGCTTGCTGGGTGAAGGCGTCGAGCGCGGTGTCACGCACCGGATCGGTTTCCAGTCCGAGCACGTTGCGCACCGGGTTGATCACGTACTGACGCAGCGGCGAGCTGATGTAGCGCTTGAACGGCTCGGCCACCAGTTTGCTGAAGATGCCCGGCGAAGGTGTGTATTCACCTTTATCGCGCAGTTCGCTGATGGTCTGGCGGATCAGTGCCGGCGAACGGAGGATGTTGCTTTCCGTTTCCATATCCGCCAGCGACGGCGGAATGAACGTGGCGTTGTCCACCGTGAGCGACGTGGTGGCGTCACCCTGGGAGAGTTTTTTCGACTGCACGATCACCTGCGCGGTGATATCGAAGCTCTGTTTGAGCACCAGCGGCAGGAGCAGGGCGATGACTGCAAAGATCAGGAAGACCCGTTTCACCAGTTGCTTGTTGGCGAAGAAGATCCTGAAGAACTCATGCAGGTAGTTTTCCTTTGGATTCATGTCGGTCACCTGAGAGTCAGTTGTTGTTGCTGTCTTTGTTGTCGACGCGGTAGCCGAAGCTGAACCCGACGCCCTGGAACAGCACCACGTCAGCCAATTGGCGGGCGAGTTCGCCGGCGCTGGCCAGTTTGGTTTTCGGCACGTAGAGCATGTCGTCCGGTTGCAGATACGCGATCTGCGAAGCATCGCCGGACAAGGCCTTCTCGACGTCGTAGCGCACTGCCTGCACCTGATTGCCGTTGCGGCGCATGATCACCACCGAATCCAGGCGAGCCTTGACGTTGGTACCACGGGCCAGGGTCAGTGCTTCAAGCACCGATACCGGCCGGCGGATCGGGTAGGAACCCGGCTGGCCGACTTCGCCGAGCACGTAGATCTCGTTGCCGGCGGTGGATTTCAGCAGTACGTCCACGGTCATGCGGCCGGGCAGTTGCGCGTACTTCTTGTTGAGGAAGGTTTCCAGTTGATTGACGGTCATGCCTTGCAGCGGCACGGCGCCGATTTCCGGGAAACTCGCGTAGCCGTCGGTGCCGACAGTGATCTCACGGCTCATGCCGGTGGCCGGGTGGTTCAGCGCGCTTTTCAGATTCTGCTCGTTGGTCAGCGGGCTGATGATCTGCACGGTCAACTGATTGCGGTTTGGCTGGAACAGCTGCTTGCGTTGATAGGCACGCTGGATTTCTTCGCGCGCCTGATCACTGGTCAGCCCGGCGATTTTCACCGAGGTGTTGGCGCCCGGCAGTTCGATGGTGCCGTCGGGCAGCACCAGCTGATTGCCGTTGAGCTGGCTGGCGGCGGTGAAGTTCAGACCGATCTGGTCACCCGATTGCACGCGGTAGGCGTCCGAGCCGCTGGTGCTGATATGGAAGATCACGTCGAGCACATCCTGCGGGCGCAGAGTCTGCTCGATCTTCGGCATATCAGTCGCCTGGGCGTTGGCCGGGGTGGCGGTGAGGATATTCACCGGCATGTTCTGGGTTTCGGAGGTGCTCGAGCAGCCTGCAAGCGGCAGCATCAGCAGCACAAGAATCTTGGCGTTCATGGCGTCATCCTTCGCGTTCGCTTAGAGGTTTTGGTAAAGCCATTTGGGCATGTAGTACTTGCGTCGGTTGAACACGCTGCCAACCACTTTTGCCCCGGCCTGGGTCAGGCGTTGCACAGCGGCCTGGGCGACTTCCCAACGGGTGTCCTCAGCGCGCACGACAAACACCACGCCATCGACCTGAGTGCTGATGACCAGGGTGTCGGCGGCGGAATACACCGCGTCGCCGTCGATCACCACGAAGCGGTACTGACTGCCCAATTGATCGAGCAACGGGCTCAGGCGCTCGGCGGTCAGGTGTTCCATGGTGCGGATTGGCCGGCCATTGGGCAGCACGTGGAAGGGCAGGCTCGACACCTGCACCACGCAGTCCTGCAACAGCGGCGGGTTGTCCGGGTTGAACAGCAAGTCGCGCAGGCCGCGTTCCTTGCTCAGGTTCAGTTGCTGCGTGAGGTTGCTCGCCGACTGGCTGGCGTCGACCAGCAGCACCTGGCCGCTGCTCATTTGCGCCAGTTGGCTGGCCAGCGCCAGCGCACTGGTGGTGGTGCCGGCGCCGGGGTTGGCGGCGGTCAGGAACAGGATCCGCAGATCGAGATCCAGCACGGTCGAGGTCAGGTTCGATTCGCTGGGGTTGGCGATGCTCAGGCTTTTGTTGGTTGAACCGTCCATTAGCTTGCTCCGTGGCCGCTGAATACTTTGAAGGGGGTTTTCAACAGAATCTTCAGATCAAGCAGAAGGCTCTGCTCGGCGATGTAGCTGAGGTCCAACTCAACGCGCTGGTCGAAGTCGATATTGCTGCGTCCGGAGATCTGCCACAGGCCGGTCATGCCGGGGTAGATCGCCAGACGGGCAAGGTGGTTGTCCTTGTAGCGGTAGGCGTTGAACGAGGTCGGACGCGGGCCGACCAGGCGCATGTCGCCGGTCACTACGTTGATCAGGTTGGGCAATTCATCGAGGCTGGTGCGCCGCAGGAAACCGCCAATGCGGGTGATGCGCGGGTCCCGGTCAATCTTGAAGTCGATGGCGTCGGCACCGTGTTTGTTCAGGTGACGCAGCGACTCTTTCAATTCTTCGGCGTTGGCCACCATGGTGCGAAATTTGTACATGCCGAACTTGCGGCCGCGATAGCCGGTGCGTTTCTGCACGAACATCACCGGCCCGGGGCTGCTGAACTTGATGGCCAGTGCCAGCCCCAGCAACAGCGGCGAGATCAGCACGAGGATCAGCAACGCGCCAAGGCAGGCGACCACGCGGTTGGTGCGTGACAGTTGCCAAGGACGACCGCCATCGCGGCCGGTGAACCAACCGCGACCCTGGCGATGGATCGCCGCGTCGAGACGCATTCGGTGCTCGGGGTCAACGCGCTTGTCACGGCGCATTTCCTGGATCGGCACACCTTTCTCATGTCCAGTCATGGAGTCCTCCGCATTAATTCAGCCGCGAGCGGCGCGTGGGCGATAGGCAGTGGGGTAGTAGTCGCGGAACCAGGCGATGAAACGTCCCAGTCCCTCATCCAACTCGATCCGGGGCTGAAATCCGGTGGCCTGGGCCAGATCGCTGGCCTCGGCGCAGGTGTTGAGCACGTCGCCCGGTTGCAGCGGCAGCAGCTCGACAATGGCTTTCTGGCCAAGGTGTTTTTCCATCAGCGCCAGATAGGTTTTCAGCGCCACCGGGTGCTGCCCGCCGATGTTGAACAGGCGCCACGGCGCCATGCTGCTGGCCGGGTCGGGCTGCTCGCGATCCCAGTGCGGGTCGGCGTGCGGTGGGCGTTCGGTGAGGCGGGCGATGCTTTCGATGATGTCGTCGATGTAGGTGAAATCGCGCTGGTGCTCGCCATAATTGAACAGCTTCAGCGGCTCGCCTTCGCTGATCGCCCGGGCAAACTGGATCGGCGACATGTCCGGCCGCCCCCATGGCCCGTACACAGTGAAAAAACGCAGGCCGGTGCAGGGAATGCCGAACAGGTGGCTGTAACTGTGCGCCATCAGCTCGTTGGCTTTCTTGGTTGCGGCGTACAGCGACAGCGGGTGATTGACGCCGTCTTTCACGGAGTAGGGCGTGTGCTGATTAGCGCCGTACACCGAACTCGATGACGCGTAGATCAGGTGCTCGACCGGGTGATGCCGGCAGCTCTCGAGAATATTCAGGAAACCGTTGAGGTTGCTGTCCAGATACGCCTTGGGATTGTCCAGCGAGTAACGCACCCCGGCTTGCGCGGCGAGGTGGATCACCACTTGCGGGCGTTCGCGGACAAACAGCGCGTCGATGGCCGCGGCATCGGCCAGGTCAACCGTGGCGACCTGGAAATCGCCGGCCTGCTCGCGCACCCACTGCACGCGGTCGCGCTTGAGTTGCGGGTCGTAGTAGGCGTTGAAATTGTCCAGACCGACCACCGAATGCCCGTCACGCATTAACCGCAACACGCAATGGGCACCAATGAAACCGGCCGCACCGGTGACCAGGACTTTCACGGCCGCAGTCCTTCGGGAGCGATGTGACGCAGACCGATGCCGCTGTAGTGCAAGCCGGCGGCCGCCACTTGTTCCGGGTTGTACAGATTGCGACCGTCGATGATCACCTTGGAGCGCAGCTTATCGGCGAGCAGTTCGAAATCGACCACGCGGAAGTTTTTCCACTCGGTGCAGATCACCAGCGCATCGGCGTCTTCCAGGGTGTCGTCGCGAGTGGCGCACAGGTGCAGATCGTTGCGGTAACCATAGAGGCGACGGCATTCGGACATCGCTTCCGGGTCGTAGGCCTGCACGCTGGCGCCTTCGGCCCACAGTGCATCCATCAGATAGCGGCTCGGTGCTTCACGCATGTCGTCGGTATTGGGCTTGAAGGCCAGGCCCCAGATCGCGATGGATTTGCCGGCCAGACCTTGCGGAAATTGTGCTTTGAGTTTGCTGAAGAGGATGTGCCGCTGCAGGTCGTTGACGTCGGTGACGCTACGCAGCAGTTTCAACGGCATGCCGTTGTGTTCGGCGGTGTGCAGCAGCGCGCGCAGATCCTTGGGAAAGCAAGAGCCACCGAAGCCGCAGCCCGGATAGATGAAGTGGTAACCGATGCGCGGATCAGAACCGATGCCTTTGCGCACCGCTTCAATGTCGGCACCCAGCAGCTCGGTGAGATTGGCCAGTTCGTTCATGAAACTGATGCGCGTGGCGAGCATCGCGTTGGCGGCGTACTTGGTCAGTTCGGCGCTGCGGTTGTCCATGAACATCAGTTTTTCGTGGTTGCGGCAGAATGGCGCGTACAGCTCGCTCATTTGTTCGCGGGCGGCGTCGTCGCGAGTGCCGACGATGATCCGGTCCGGGCGCATGCAGTCGGCGAGGGCGCTGCCTTCCTTGAGGAATTCCGGGTTGGAGACCACCCGTACGGTCAGCCCGGTCTTGTCGCGGCGCTGCAATTCGCTGTTGGCGGTCGCCAGCACCTGATCCGCCGTGCCCACCGGCACCGTGGATTTGATGATCAGCGTGCGGTCGGCCTCCATGTGCGAGGCGATTTGCCGGGCGACGTTGAGCACGTGGCTGAGATCGGCAGAGCCGTCCTCATCGGCGGGGGTGCCGACGGCGATGAAGATCAGCTCGGCATGCTCGACCGCATCACTGGCTTGGGTGCTGAACAGCAGACGGCCGGCCTTGATGTTCTCTTCAAGAGTACTGGACAAACCTGGCTCGCTAATTGGCGGCACCGCTTGTTGCAGTTGTTTAATCTTGTTTGGGTCAATATCTACGCATAAAACGCGATGACCTACATCTGCAAGTGCGGCGGCTTGTATTAATCCAACATAGCCCGTGCCAAATACGCTCACGTCCATCTGCGCACCCTCGATAGAGCGAAAAGAAGAAGTTCGGAAGAAAACTGTAAATGGGGTATAGCGCAGGGTTTGCAAAGCGTGTCAGCAAAATGACATGTTGCATCTGTATAACACTTGAGCATTTTTTGGCGATTGGCCATCAAGTCATTGCTACCATTGAGATTGTTGCTTCTTTGCAGATTTGTTCAGATTCAAAATAAGCGATAAGCGGTCGTAAGCCTCTAATTTAAAGGCTTCTGGCGGCGCAGGTGTGTCAGATTTGAGTCACCGTTTTTTTGACGCTTTATCCAAAAAGCAGTCAATTCTTGCGCTTTGATAGCCGGGTGCTAGTGTCAGGTTCTGACTGACAAACCTTTGACTTCCAGCCGTTTTGCACGACCGGTATCGCCATGTTCAGATATGCGAAAGAATTGCTTTTAATTATTTATTTACTGCTTTATGCCCAATATTACATAGAGCGGTTAAATGCTATCGGCCTCGGTTTTGCTGTACTTCTTTTTGGCGCGATGTTTTTGGCGCTTACTTTAGCGTTATATCTAACAGCGTATATACGGCAGACTCTCATCCGGCATGCATTCGCATTGGTGATGTTCGCCTCTGCGGTGTTTTTCGATGTCTACACCCGGGTCACGGCGGATTACCTGAGCTACAGCAGCTTCGTCTCGCTGGTGTATTCCGGCGGTTTCATCCAGGAAGCGGCGTACCAGTACCGGGACGCCATCCTGCATGGCGTGCTTAGCGGTTTACTGTTGTTGTTCGGCATCGGTCTGAAACCCCGCCATGGCCTGGCGATTCCCAACGCGTTGCGTGTGGCGGCGCCGCTGTGCGGCGTGTTGCTGCTCAGTGCGGTGTTGTTTTTGCGTGCGGGTGAGGGCGCCCGGGGTTTGCCGATCATGTACACGCCGCTGGCCTACCTCAACCTGTTTGCCTACGAAGCGCTGCACAACACCGTCGGCCCGCGTGAACCGGTGACACTGGCGCGCACTTCGCAAGCGGTCGGCCATGACATCGTGCTGATCATCGACGAAAGCATTTCCGGCAACTATCTGGATATCAACGCGCCGTTCGGTGTGCACAGCAACCTCAAGCAGGCGCATGCCGGTGTCGACATCTTCAATTACGGCTACGCCGCGTCCATCGCCAATTGCAGCGCCGACACCAACGTGACCCTGCGCTACGGCGGCACCCGCGCCGACTATATGCGCATCAATACGACGTTGCCGTCGATCTGGCAGTACGCGAAAAAGGCCGGGCTGCGCACGGTATACATCGATGCCCAGCGCACCGCTGGCAATCTACAGAACCTGATGACTGACACCGAGAAGAAGGACATCGACCAGTTCGTGCAATTCGACCAGACCAGCGTGCGCGATCGCGACATGGCAGCAGCGGCGAAGCTGATCGAACTGCTCAACGACGACAAGCCGGAGCTGGTGGTGATCAACAAGGTCGGCGCGCACTTTCCGGTGCATGACAAATACCCGGATGCGTTCATGGCCTACCGCCCGACCCTGCCGCGCGGGCAGTTCACCGAGGTGGCCGATACCGGCGAGCGCAACGGCTTCAATGGTCAGCCGGATGACTGGGTGCTGTACCGCAATGCCTACAAGAACACGCTGTTGTGGAACGTCGGCGAGTTTTTCGCGCGGGTGTTCGCCCAAGGCAATCTGAACAATGCGCTGCTGATCTACACGTCTGATCATGGCCAGGATCTGCACGAACGCGGAAATCCGGGCTTGAACACCCATTGCGGTGGCGATCCGGTGGAGGAGGAAGGGCTGGTGCCGCTGGTGGTGATTCAGGGCAGCGGGTTGAAGACGCTGGACTGGTCTGCGTACCTTGCGGCGAACAAGGATCGCTCCAGCCACTACAACATCTTCCCGACACTGCTGCAGGTGATGGGCTATGACCTGGCGGGGATCGAGGCTGTTTATGGCAAGCCACTGAGTGTCGCGACGGCGGATGAGTTCACCTTCAACTACCGCTTCAATGCGCGGTTGGGGGCCAAGCCTGAGTGGAAGTACATTGATCTGGGCAGTATTGTCACGCCAGCGCAGGCGCCGACGCGTGTGGCGGCCGGTCAATAAGTGTTGGGCTGGTTTACTGGCCTGATCGCTGGCAAGCCAGCTCCCACAGTGTTCTAGAGTGAATTCAATATCGTGAACAACCTCAATTCCTGTGGGAGCTGGCTTGCCAGCGATGAGGCCGTTTACTTCAACGCGAGATTCAAGTCTGTCATCGCCATCCGCTATCCTTGCCCCACACTGACCGATCAGGTGGCGGCATGCTTCGTGTTGAAAACGTCTTCAAAAGCTATCTCACCCCGCAAGGTTCATTGCCGGTGCTGCAAGGCGTCGACCTGACGCTGGAGTCCGGCAGCAGTCTGGCGCTGATGGGCGAATCCGGCAGCGGCAAAAGCACTTTGCTGCACCTGGTGGCCGGCCTCGACAAAGTCGACAGCGGCAGCATTCGCAGCGGCGAGCATCGGCTGGAAAACATGAACGAAGCGCAACTGGCGAACTGGCGGCGGACGGAAATCGGTCTGGTTTTCCAGCAGTTCAACCTGATCGGCAGTTTGCGCGTCGAGGACAACCTGGCGTTTCAGGCACGCCTGGCCGGGCGCCATGAGCCGCGTTGGCAGGCGCATCTGGTGCAGCGTCTGGGCCTGGGTGATTTGCTCAAGCGTTATCCCGAGCAACTTTCCGGTGGCCAGCAGCAGCGGGTCGCCTTGGGCCGGGCATTGGCCTCGCAGCCGAAATTGCTGCTGGCCGACGAACCCACCGGCAGCCTCGACGAAGCGACCAGTGATGAAGTGCTGCGCCTGTTGCTGGAATTGCTTGATGACACCCCGACCACCTTGTTGATGGTCACTCACAGCCCGCGCGTCGCGGCGCGCCTGGCGCAGCGAGTGGTGTTGTCCAGCGGGCGGCTGACGTGAGCGTTTTCCGGCAGACCCTGCATGCGCTGCTCAGCCATTGGCGGCGTCATCCGGTGCAGTTCTTCAGCGTGCTGACCGGCTTGTGGCTGGCCACCAGTCTGCTCACCGGCGTCGAAGCGTTGAACAGTCAGGCGCGTGACAGCTACGCGCGGGCCAGTCAGTTGATCGGCGGCGAACCCCAGGCCAGTCTCAGTACGCCGAACGGTGCGACGTTCGCGCAGCAATGGTTCGTTGATCTGCGCCGACAAGGCTGGCCGGTGTCACCGTTGCTGCAGGGCCGGTTGTTGCTCAAGGACCATGAAGAGCAGCGCTTGCAACTGATGGGCATCGAGCCGGTGTCATTACCGGCCGATTCTGCGGTGGCCGGACAGGCGCTGCCGATTGAGCGTGTCGTCGAGTTCTTCACGCCACCGGGCAGTACGTGGGTTTCACCGGAAACCCTGCAGGCGCTGAACCTGCGTGAAGGCGACACACCGCAAACACTCAACGGCTTAAAACTGCCACCGTTGCTCGCGCAAAAGGACATGGCCCCCGGCGTATTGCTGGTCGACATCGGCGTCGCGCAAACCCTGCTGGAACAACCCGGACAATTGTCGCGGCTATTGCTGCCCAAGGATTTTCACGCCGAGTTGCCCGCCGCGTTCAAAGGTCAGTTGCAGCTCAAAAGCAGTGGCGAGGAAAACAATCTGGCGCGACTGACCGAGAGCTTTCACCTGAATCTCGATGCCTTGGGTTTTTTGTCATTCGTGGTGGGCTTGTTCATCGTCCACGCCGCGATTGGCCTGGCTCTTGAGCAACGGCGCGGACTGCTGCGTACATTGCGCGCTTGCGGGGTCAGCGCGCGGATGTTGATCGTGTGCCTGATCGTTGAACTGGGTGTGCTGGCGCTGATCGGCGGATTGTTCGGTGTGCTCAGCGGCTATTGGCTGGCGAGTGTCTTGCTGCCGGATGTCGCCGCCAGCCTGCGCGGTTTGTATGGCGCGGAAGTGGCGGGGCAGTTGCGCCTCAGTCCCTGGTGGTGGTTCAGCGGCATCGGCTTGAGCCTGCTCGGCGCCTTGCTCGCCGGGTCCAACAGTCTGCTGCGCGCCGCCCGTTTGCCGTTGTTGGCCGTGGCGGATCCGCAAGCCTGGCATCAGCAATACGCGCGCTGGTTGCGCCGGCAGGGTTGGCTGGCAGCGCTGCTGGGTTTGCTGGCCTTGGTGGCGTTGATCTGGGGTGACAGTCTGGCCAGCGGTTTTGTCCTGATGGCCGGGTTGCTCATCGGCGCCGCATTGGCGCTGCCGGTGTTGCTCAGCGCGCTGTTGAATCAGTTGCTCGGGCGCAGTCGTTCGGTGCTGGGGCAATGGTTTCTCGCCGACTGCCGTCAGCAATTGCCGGCACTCAGCCTGGCGCTGATGGCATTGCTTCTGGCGCTCGCCGCCAACATCGGTGCCGGCAGCATGACCGCCGGTTTTCGCCAGACCTTCGATGACTGGCTCGAACAACGCCTGAGCGCCGAGCTGTATATCAACCCGAGCAATCCGGCACAGTCGCGGGAAATGTACAGCTGGCTGAAGCAGCAGCCGAACATCGCGGCGATCCTGCCCAACTGGCAGGTCGCGGTGACGTTGCAGGGCTGGCCGGCGGAGGTGTTCGGCATCATCGATCACGCCCATTATCGTCAGCACTGGCCGCTGCTCGATGCGATTGCCGGCGACCCGTGGGCGCATCTGGCCACGGACGATGCGGTGATGCTCAGCGAGCAAATCGCCCGGCGCCTGAAATTGCACGTGGGTGACCACTTGGCGATTCCGACACCCAACGGCACTTGGTCGCCGCGCATCGTTGGCATCTACGCCGACTACGGCAATCCCAAGGGGCACTTGCTGGTTAGCATCCACCACCTGTTGCGCGGCTGGCCGCAACTGACGCCGAACCGTTTCAATCTGCGCATCGATCCGGCGAACATCCCGACCTTGTTGAACACCTTGCAGGCGCGCTTTCAACTGGATGACAGCCGCATTGTCGATCAGGCGCGGCTCAAGGGCTGGTCGGTGCAGGTCTTTGAACGCACCTTTGCGGCGACGGCGGCGTTGAACAGTCTGACCCTGGCGGTGGCGGGTGTGGCGCTGTTCATCAGCCTGCTGACACAAAGCCAGAGTCGCCTCGGCCAACTCGCACCGCTGTGGGCGTTGGGCGTCACGCGGCGGCAATTGATGCTGCTCAATCTCGGTCAGACCTGGCTGTTGGCGGTGCTGACATTAGTGTTGGCGTTGCCGCTGGGAATCGCATTGGCGTGGTGTCTGGACGCGGTGATCAACGTTCAGGCGTTTGGCTGGCGGTTGCCCTTGCGGGTGTTTCCGTGGCAACTGCTGCAACTGATGGGGCTGGCACTGCTGGCGACGTTACTGGCGTCGGCATGGCCGCTGTATTCGCTGTACCGCACGCAACCGGCGGACCTGTTGAGGACGTTTGCCCATGAGGATTAACCTCGTTTTGCTCACGGTTTTGCTGCTGCTCGGCGGTTGCGATCAATCGGCACCGGAGCAGAAGGGCTTCGCCGGAATGGGCGATCAGGCGTTGGCGTTTACGCCGGTGGTGCCGGGGCGGGTGTTCAGCTTCCCGGCAGATCACGCTGCCCACGCGGGTTTTCGCATCGAGTGGTGGTACGTCACCGCCAATCTTGAGGATCAGCAGGGCAACGAGTTCGGCGTGCAGTGGACGCTGTTCCGCAGCGCGCTGAAACCCGTGGCGGAGCAGGCCGGGTGGGCTGATCAGACAATCTGGCTGGGGCATGCGGCGGTGACTTCCAGCACGGTGCATCACGCCGCCGAACGTTACGCCCGAGGCGGGGTGGGGCAGGCGGGCGTGCGGCTGGCGCCGTTCGAGGCGTGGATTGATGACTGGCGGTTTGCCAGTCAGGCGCAGGATCCCTTGAGCGATATGCAACTCAGCGCTCGCGACAAGGACTTCGCCTATCAATTGCACCTCACCTCCAGTCGTCCATTGGTATTGCAGGGCGACAAGGGCTTCAGCCAGAAATCCGAAGAAGGTCAGGCGTCGTACTACTACAGTCAGCCGTTTTTTCAGGCCAGCGGAACGTTGCAGATCGACGGCCAGACCTACACCGTCAGCGGCCCGGCATGGCTCGACCGCGAATGGAGCAGCCAGCCGCTGACCGCCAATCAAACCGGTTGGGACTGGTTTTCCCTGCACCTGGACAGCGGCGAACACGTGATGCTCTACCGCATGCGCCAGAAGGACGGCGCGCCGTATCTCACTGGCACGTGGATCGCTGCCGACGGTCAGACGCAAACCCTGAGCAGCTCGCAGATCCGGCTCACCCCGCAAACCACGGCCAAGGTCGCCGGCCGGGCGATGCCGGTCAAATGGTCGATCAGCATCCCCGACAAACACCTCGACATCACCCTCGACGCGCTCAATCCCAATGCCTGGATGAACCTGCGCATTCCGTACTGGGAAGGCCCGGTGCACATCAGCGGCAGCCATCCCGGCCAAGGTTATCTGGAAATGACCGGGTACTGAAAAGTACCCACGAATCCCCGTAGGAGCTGCCGAAGGCTGCGATCTTTTGATTTTGCTTTTAAAAAACAAGATCAAAAGATCGCAGCCTTCGGCAGCTCCTGCAAAGGATCGGTTTGAACTTGGGTTGGTGTGCTGTCCTCTACAGAAAAATCTGCCGAGGATTAGCCATGAGCGACGACCTGCAACCCCCGGACATGACCACCTGGCAGCGCCTGTTCGACGACCAGACCTACTGGCAGCAATCCCCCGATGCGCATTACTTCGATCTGCAACGTATTGCCGACGACCTGCTCGGCCAGGGCGCCATCGACCTGGAGCAATGGCAGATCCTGCGCGCCAAAGCCGATGACCTGCACAAGGGTTCACCCGCGATCAACGTCGCCCGTGAACTCGACGACCCCGAAGCCTGAGGAAAACCCCATGAAACCCGTCAGCTCCAGCGAACACCCCGACGAACCCCGTCCAGCGGGCGAGACCGAACGCGATAACGACGCCCTGCGCTCCACCGACCCGAAACAGCGTGAACAGACGGGCAAAGGCACGCCCAGTGGCGAATCCACCGCGCAGGACACCGCCAGGCAACAAACCTCGCCGTCACAAACCAAAGCCAAGCCCTGAACAGCGTCTATGCTCAGTGGCACGCTCGTCGCCGAAGTCGCTTCGGCGTCGGGCGCTGCCATTCATCACAGGGAAAGTATTGATTATGAAGCTCGACGCACTGGCCAAAGTCATCACCCTCGCAACCGTATTGTCCGCCACCAGCTTCGGGGCATTTGCCGCTGATATTCCGCTGTCCGCCACCATCGAAGCGGATCAGGTCACCACAAAAGTGCTCTCCGTCGATGCCGCCAACCATCAGGTCGTGCTTGAAGGCGCCGAAGGTCGTCAGGTCCACGTTCAGCTCAGCGACAAGGCAAAAAACCTCGCAAATCTGAAGGTCGGCGATCTGGTTAAAGTCGAAGTGCAGCGCTCCGTCGCCGCTTACCTCGATACCGATGTGGATAAAGGTCTGCCTGGCACCACCGAACGTACCGGTGAGTTGCGTAAGGCCCCGGGCAGCGATAACCCCGGCGGCGAGGCGTATCGTCAGGTTCAGGTGCAATTGAAAATCACCAAAATTGATTTGAAAACAAATCAGGTGACCCTGCAAAACCCGGCGGGCGTGTCGAAAGTTCTCGACGTGAAAAAGCCTGAAATTCAAGCCAGGCTGAAAGATCTGAAAGAAGGGCAGAGCGTTATTGTCACTTACACCGATATCTTAAAAGTGACCAGTCAACACGAAAGTTGAGCTTTAACTCTACATGCTGACTGCTCTTGTACAGTTTTTGTATGAGAGTAGTCATACTATTAGTGTGGTTTAACCTCATTGAAAGTTTCATGAAAGGAATCGTCGATAAATATCTATTAACGTTTCCGTACATAAATTTCATATTCAAGAATGAGGACATAAGCGCCAGGTTCTATTAAAATCCACCCGTTCGCCCAGTGTCAGGGCTCTTTACCGGTGCATGGATTGCCAGGCCATTACACTGGGCGAACACCTCTTCGGAGTGGATGTATACAATTTCGGCAAACAAAAAGGGCGACTTTATAGTCGCCCTTTTTGTTTGCCGTGAATTAAACCGAGGCGTGCGCTTCAGCTTTCTCTTGCTGCCCTTGAAAGCGCTTCAGCGTGGCCTGATACATTTTTGTCCTGCGGTGATTTTTCCCGTAGGTGCCTGCTGCGGCGACGGTTCCTGACTGGATGTGATCCAGATAACTGAAAATCTTGCGTGGCGACAGGAACTTGATGCCATAGCCCAAACCGCTCATTCGATCTTGCAGCGTATAACCGGGCACGCGGTCATCCATACAGAAGTGCAGGCCATGTGACTTCATCAAACGCGCATTCCACAAAGTGCAAAAACTTTTAAGATGAGTTTCCTTGTACGGCCTTGGCATTTTCGAACGCAGACCAAGACGCACTTTTGCTTTGCGAACATAGTGCTTGCAGAACCGCGAAGTTAAACGCCAGGTGTCACGCACAATCCCGCGATTGAGTTGCTCGACACAACCGACTGCGGCCATGTTCGCGGTTTTCGTGCATTCGCGCATCATCATGGCAAACACTTCTTTGTCATAGACAAAGGTGTCGGTGTGCAACAGAAACAGATAATCGGTGTCGACTTTTTCCAGCGCCAGATCCAGTGCCTTGCCATGCGCAATATGGCCGACTTCCTTGCCCGGGGAAGGGCGCTCGATCAAGTTGATCCAGTCGAGCGAGCGCAAGTAATCAAGACTGGCATCCGCCGAATCGTTATCCACCACCCACACCGGAATGCGTTGTTCCTGGACATGCTCACGCAAGAGCTCAAGGCACATACGGGTGATGTCCGGGGTTTTGTAATTTACCAAGACAAGGCTGAAATTCGACGCTGGCTGGGCTGGTAAATCAAACGCTTTCATGTCGGGAGGACTCATCTGCGATTCAAGGGCGACAGGGTTTCGTGGCTGCGATCGTAGCGAGGCAACCTTAGTCGAACCTTAATTTACGTATGTGACGGTAAATGTGTGCCGAAGAGAGGCTGCTGGTCTTATGAAATGCATGGGGTGCTGCCGGTCATAAGCGGATAAAATGCGCGCCCCTCTCACGATTCAAGGAAGAAACGGCGGACGCCGTTGTGTCACGGATGAAACCACTTTCCCTCTACCACCCGGCCTTGTACTGGCTGCGCGTGTGGCAAAAAAGACTTTTCCGCCAGATCGCCTGGCGCTGTTCCAGCAAACGCTATGCACGCCCCGTCGCCACGGCCGAGCGCCTGCCTTATCGCTACCTCAAACACACCTCGAAACTCATCCGCAAACTCGGCGACTCCGACCTCGCCCTGCAACACAACAAAGTCATCAACCTCAAACTCGCCGTCGCCGCCATCGACGGCGTCATCATCGCCCCCGGCGAACACTTCTCCTTCTGCCGTCTCGTCGGCCGCCCGACTGTGAAGCGCGGCTACGTTGAAGGCATGGAACTGTCCTTCGGCGAGGCACGACGCGGGGTAGGCGGTGGCATTTGCCAACTGAGCAACCTGATTCACTGGATGGCCATTCATTCACCGCTGGTGGTGGTCGAACGCTCCAACCACAGCTTCGACCCGTTTCCGGATGAGGGGCGGGTACTGCCGTTCGGGTCAGGGGCAGCGATTTTCTATAACTACGTTGATCTGGTGCTGCACAACCCGACGGATCGGCACTTTCAACTGAAGTTGAACGTCGGCGAGACGCAACTCGAAGGGGAGTTGTTGTGTGATCGGGTGAGGGAATATCGCTATCACGTGTTTCAAGAGGCGCATCGGTTTGTGCGGGAGGGTGCGCGGGTGTATCGGGAGAATGAGATTTGGCGGGAGGTGCGGGAGAAGGGGCAGGTTGGGGAGTTGGTGGAGAGGGTGAGGTTGTATCGGAATCGGGTGGTGGTTAAGTATGACGTGGACGAGCAGATGTTCGAAGCGAGCTAGTATTTTGCGCAAGGTTTTCGTTGGATTTTTTAAGCTACAAGGAAGTAACAAATGATCAAGCGTTTCAAAACTGTCGGTACGGCAAGCACTGCACTTTTTTCAATGTTCATCGCCTGTAATACGTGGGCACAAGCGCCGCGTGATTACTACGACGGCATGAAGGCAGGGAAGTGTGCGCCAAATTCTGAGCGGCTGCATGAACAAGCGATCGCAGGTGATCTTGACGCACAGACGCAGTTTGGCAAAGCCATTCAAGAGAACCTCTGCGGGGTGGTTGAGCAGTGGTCACCGGGCATGCCGGAAGTGTGGTTTCGCAAAGCTGCAGAGCAAGGTAATGCTGAAGCGCAAGTCGGATTGGCTGAGGAACTTCGTTGGGATCGAAGCGTTGAGGGTGAAGACGCAAGTGTTTACTGGGATTTGAAAGCTGCGGAGCAGGGGAACGCCAAGGCCCAGTTCAGTTTGGCGCAGATTTACCATCGCGGTGGCCGATCGATCAAAAATCTCAAGGACATGGACAAAGCATTAGCGTACTACCACCAATCCGCCGAAGGCGGATATCCCTCAGCCTACATGCTGCTGGCAAGCCTCTATGAGAAGGGTGACGGAGTTACACAGGACGATGTTGTTGCCGCTCAGTGGTATCGCAAACTGGCTGAAACCGGTGACGATTACGGACAGCTTCACCTCGCAGAAATGATCGCCGCTGGACGAGGTGTGGACAAGGATGAAGCTCTGGCATTTTCCTGGTTTGGCAAGTCGGCTGCGCTCGGCAATAAGTACGCGCAGTATGAAATGGCGCAAATGCTTGAACAGGGGCGAGGCACCGTAAAAAACCAACGTGAAGCGGCCAAGCTTTACCGCAAGTCTGCGGATGCAGATTTTGGCAACGCGCAGTTGGCGCTTGGGAAAATGTACGCGCAAGGACGTGGCGGTTTGCCAAAAAGCAAATCCAAGGCCGAGTACTGGATGCTCAAAGCAATTGATCGCGGTGCTCCGGGAGCTAAAGAAGAGCTGCAAAAGCTTTGATTTAAACGGGGAGAACATATTGATTTGAAAGAGGGCGATTATGGGGTCGCCCACTCTTTATACTAGAAAAGGGGACAGATTTATTTTCAGTTTGTAGAAAATAAATCTGTCCCCTTTTTGGTCACCTTTTTACAGTGGGTTCCGTCGAAAGAATTAGAGGCTCTCTATATTGGTTGGGCCGCCGTCATCAATGAGTTTTCTCATGCGGCGATTATAGAGTTCAAGGTCTTGAACATCATTGTTGGCTTCGATTGTTTTTCTCAGAAAGGTCATGATATGTGAAATTTTCTGTTTCTCACTATCAGCAGCGTCGCGTACAAGATCAAATCCATCTTTTGACAAGAAAGGATGTTTATTTCTTAGGTAGTAATAGCAGCCAATGTTTTCAAGCAGGTCGCTGGCGTCATTTTTTGTAAACTCAACCGAGTTTAAGTATACGCTAAATGCATTCCTCAATATTTCGATCGAGCTTTCTAGCGATTTTAAATAGCCGCATAGTCCTTGCCAATTTATGATATGCAACTGGGTTCCCCAGTCGGGGTCTCTTGTGAAATATTGGCCATTACCTCTGAAGTAGTCAGGGAGTTCATTCTTTTTCAAAGCTATTTCAAAGTTGGTTGTCATTGAAGTTGTTCCCAGTCGTCAAATTGGCTTAGAAGCTTGTTCATGTCGGCGCCGTGGTCGATTTTTTCAGAGCCAATAAGAAAAGGGGACAGATTTATTTTCTTCAGTTTGTAGAAAATAAATCTGTCCCCTTTTTTCCGTTTTCCGAACTCGAGTTAGTCAAAATAATATTGTATCTACGTTGCCAATGTGTGCTGTTAATTTTTCACGGAAATCCGTTTCGCTGGTGAAGCTAGTGTTGTCAATCATGTTGAGGAACCAAGTCACATCTAGATCTGTGAATATTTCAAGCCATTCTGGTCTTTTAGCTTTCGATTCAGGCATGTCGTTCGCGGCAAAGCCGTTGCCTTTGCCTTCGGATAAATAAAAATAGTTATCTGCGAAGGAATAGCCTATAACCTTTGGCCAGTTTGAGCTATGCAGGAGGTTTGGCTCCATATCTTTATTAGCAATCACATAAAAAGTTCTCATTTTTTTTCGGAAGTACGTCGAATGAAGAAAAGAGACAGATTTATTTTCAGTGGGTAGAAAATAAATCTGTCTCTTTTTAGTCCATTTTTTGTATTCCCCCCCTTCTTTCACGGTTGAAAGTTAAGTTCTGAGTTTGACGTATTCCTCAAAGAATGAATAGAAGTTTTCCGCTATTTTCTTAGACGGTTTGCGCTTAAATAGATCGTAGCTAATGACCTGTCCATTTCCCGTGGGACCGCAATCAATTGCCCAGCAAACTTCGTCGTCTTTTAAATAAATGACGGCAAAGTGACTAGGTAGCTCAAACTCCGAACGGCAGTACATGGTGCTGTAATTTACAGTTCCGCCATTATCTAGAGTTGCATCATTGTTTTCAACTCCGCATATTTCTGAGTCTGCTGCACCACCACCACCACCGCATACACTCAAGAAGTCAACGAAATCTTCAGGTAGCTTTATGCCTAGAATATTCTCGAGTTTTTTAACTTGCTCGGCAGTGGCGCGGCCGAGCCAAAATGTTTCTTCGTCGGAGTTATCGAGTTTCGTTATCAAGTCTTGGTATTTATGCAAGGTTCTGCTCACTCAAAGTCTTTGGCTCGTTCTTTTCAATATGCTTTCCTAAATTTGAGAAAAGGAGGCGGATTTATTTTTAGTTTGTAGAAAATAAATCTGTCCCTTTTGTCTAACCATCATGCTTTGTAATCATGATCAGTAGAGGACTGAAGAATCCTCCATTGAGGATAAACTACCTCCGATAGGTGACACGATCCTAAGCTGACTATTTTTGCGCGTTGTTTTACTCAGTCCACAAATTAACAAAATCATCAAAATTGTTAGCGGCGAAGTCGGTTTTACTTGAGTTTTGATCAAATATTTCAACAGCAACCGAGGGTGTGTTGAAATTTAGGCAAATCAGATAACCACCCGCATCCCTTGCTATAGGGATCATTTGTTTGGGAAGCCCTGAGGGGGTTCCCGCCCCTGAGTACCATGAGATGGTATACGGGGCCACATCAGGCGAGAAAGAAAAGAATTCGCTTATGCAAGTCACTTCGTTGCCATATGGAACTGAAGATATCTCTGGAGATGCCTCATCGGAATATGTGACCAAGTCCAAATATGACTTTGGAAAACTTACGCTAAGTAGTTTTTCCACTTGGAAAATCGTATTGGTATCCACGGAGGATCCCTGTTCAATCCCAAAAGAACTCCAGTCAAATTTTATATCAGGCCTCCATAGCGAAAAGGGGATAGATTTGTTTCAATTACTTTTGGATCATGTGTGGACAATACATCTGCCCCATTTATAGCTGCGCGACTTTAACTTTAATGTTTCTGACTCTTTGATCAAGCTGCGCCGACGGCGTCTTAATACCAGGGCTTAAACGGTTTATGGATAAGAAGTGGGGAAAATTTATTTTTAGCGTGTAGAAAATAAATCTGTCCCCTTTTTTGGTCCTTTTTTCGTCCTTTTGCTTCTATCTGTACTTCATGTATCGATCATGAATGATTCAATCTGCTTAATGAATTCAATCTTGCTTTTAGTTCTGAATTCGCCAAGAAAAACTTCGGAGTTTTTAACAGGCTTTCCTTTTTGATCATATTCGATTTTTAGGAAATCAATTACAAACTCTCCGTCTGGGTCTCCCTCTGGTTCTACTCTAGAATCGAAGCAGTGCCCACTACTACGCCTTACGCCCCCTAATAGTACTGAACAGGTGAACCAGTCGTTAGTTTCCGGGGTTAACTCAACCTCGAAAAAGTTGTTGATTGTTATTGTCCAGCCGCTTGGCACTCGAATTGGTTGAAGTTCGTACTTTAGTTTGGGTCTCATTTTACATTGCCCATATATTTTTTAACTTGTTCGGGTGAGGCTGGAAAACTGTGTATGACAGGTTCGCCAGCTTTTGAAAGTTCAATCCTAACCCAATTTGTTAGCTCTCCATTGTTGTAGCCAACGGGGGTCTCTGATCTATAAAACATATATCTTGAACCTCCATGATCAAACACGTTTCCATCGCGTACCGCCGAGTAGGCTGCTTGCTTCTCAAATCCGCTGACGTTATTCGCGATATCCGGTAAATAGGAGGCTTCTGGTTTTCCATCGCGACTCCCTTGACCTAGGCTGAGCGATCTCGCTTGTTCCGCTGATTGTGCATTTGTGTGCTTTGTTGCATGCCTGCCTTCTGGACGTTTTGCATCATAGACATCTGTTCTTAAGTCTTTACGTGTTTGGTAATCGCTTGTGTCAACCTTTTTGGGGCAGTGAGTGCTATTTAGCCCCAGAGGATCCACCCACCCCGTAGGGTTAGGCACGTACTGGTAGCTATTCAATCCACCCGCAAGCTTGATTGGGTCAGGTGTCAGAAACCGTCCATTGCTAGGATTGTAGTAGCGGTGCCGGTTGTAATGTAACCCCGTTTCGGCATCGAAATACTGACCCTGGAACCGCAACGGGTTATCGATCTCGCTGACGTCCAGCGCGGCGAGATTACCGTAGGCTCGGTACTTCGCCGACCACATGATTTCACCGCTGTAGTCGGTGAGCTCCTGCGGTGTGCCGAGGTGGTCGAGTTGATAGTAAAACGGCGTAGCCTTGCGCGGGCCTTCGCCATCGAGCATCGCCAGTGGACGGAAGCTGCCCGGTTCGTAGATGTAGCTGCGGTAACGGTTCTCGGCGCTTTCGGCAATCAGGCGTTCGCCTTGCCACAGGAATTCGGTGATGTGGCCATCGACGGTTTTTTCTATACGTCGACCGAAGGCATCGTACTTGTAGGTTGCAGTGCTGCCACCCGGCAGGCTAACGCCGATCAAGCGGTGCTGGCAGTCGTAACGATACTCGGTGACGAGTTTCTGTCCTGTGCCACGGCGTTCGCGACTCAGGTTGCCGTACGCGTCGTACTCGTAGTGACGATCACCCTGCATCAGCAGGCGGTTGCCTTTGACGTTGGCGAGGTTTGCTGTGCCTTCATTGCTTTGGCCCAGCAGGTTGCCCGCCGGGTCATGGGCGAAGCTTTCCGGAGTAGCACCGCGCACGCTGATGAGTCGATCGAGCGGGTCGTAGTGGTAGCTGCGATTGCCTTTGCGGCTGTCATCAATGCCTGCGAGGTTGCCGTTGGCATCGTAATTATAACGACGCTGGAACAGGTTCTTGTCTCGCTGGCCAACAGTGTGGGCTTGCAGGCGGCCTTGTTCGTCGTACTGGTATTGGCTGAGCAGCAAACCTTGCTGACGTTTTTGTTCGCGCCCAGCACTGAACTGGTGAGAGGTCAGGCGCGAGCCATTGAGGTCGATGTTGCTGAGTTGCCCGCCGGGTTGGTGACGGTAATCGAGTTTGCTGCCGTCAGGGAGGCGGCAGTGTTTGAGCTGGCCGACGCTGTCGTACTCATAGCGCAGGGTGCCCCAACCTTGGTGTTCTTCGATGAGGCGGTCTTGCAGGTCGTATTTGTAGGCGAGCGGCCAGTGGCCGTCATCGACGTTTACGAGGCGACCGAGGGCGTCGTAGCTGTAGTGGATTTCTTCGCCATCGGCCAGGGTTTTCACCAGCAGCCGGCCAGCAGCATCGCGCTGATACTCAGTGACCAGTTCGCTGCCATCGTCGCCGAACTCGGTTTTCTTCAGCAGTTGCCCGTTGAGGTCATACTCGTAAGCCGTGCGACGACCGTCGAAGCCTGTTTCCTGCTGGATCAGGCCGTTTGCGTAGTAGTCGAGGTGGTATTGCTCGCCGCGCTCGTTTTCGATTTCAGTCAGCAGCAGACGAGAGTTGTCATAGCGATAGCGAAGTTGGCTGCCGTCCGGATTGATGCGGCGGCTGACCAGATGCAGGTTGTCGGCGTATTCGTACCGAGTGATGCGGCCGAGTTCATCGCGTTCAGCGGTGACATTACCGTAAGCGTTATAGGTAAACGCACGGGTAGCGCCGCCCGGCAGTGTGACTTGGGCGAGACGATTAGCGGCGTCCCACTGGTATTGGGTAACGGCGCCGGACTCTTCCTGGCGGGTGATCTGCCGACCCAAAGCATCGTAGCGATACTTGCGCTGGCCGCCATCGGGCAGGCGCTCTTCCAGCAACTGGCCGAGGTTGTTCCAGCCGAGTTGATGACGGCTGCCGTCCGGGTGGCGAATCTCTAGCAGACGCCCTTGGCCGTCGTAGCTGTATAGCGTGGTATTGCCGTCCGGATCGATTTGCTGGGTGATATCGCCCTGACGGTTGCGTTGGTACTTCCAACTCGCTTTGCCGCGATGAACATCGCTGACGAAACCGTTGACGTATTCGTAGGTGGTGGCTTCGTCTTCCGGCGGGATGACGGCAGTCATCAAGCCGTTGTCGTCGTAGCGGTACTCGGTGACGGCGCCCAACGGGTCTTTTTCCGCAATCAATCGGCCTTTGTCGTTGTAGGCCTTGAGATGCTCGGCACCGTCCGGGTCGATCTTGCTGATCAGTCGTGCCTGATCATCGTGGGTGTACACCTCTTCGCTGCCGTCGGCATTGGTGACGGTCACGCTGCCTTTGTCATCCCAGGCGTAGTGCGCTTCCATCTGCGAGAAGTTGGCCCAGTGATGAGTGCAACGAGACAGTTTGCCTTCGTTCTCCCACTCCCAGTAGAACGCAGCGCCGCCCGCCAGTTGCCGCTCGAGAATGACCTGCTGTTCGTTGTAGCGATAATGTTCGGCTTCGCCGGCTGCGTTCTTTGCTTCGATCAGACGATGCTGGGCGTCGTAGGTGTAGGTGACCAGCGTCTGGACCGTATTCCAGGCGTCCTCCAGATTGTCCGCGGGCAGGAACTGCTGATAGTCGACCGCGATAATGTGTTTGCGGTCGTAACGTAGAAGCAATGCGCGACCGGCGCCGTTGTCGAGGCGTTTGATACGACCATGGATATCGCGTGTGACGTGCAGTCGATTGCCATAGCTGTCGCTAATGGCAATCAGGGTGGCGCCTTTGCTGTTAAAGCGGAAGTGGTAGAACGATGGACGCTTGCCGGCTTGGGCGAGAATCAGTTCCGATGGATCGTCACCGAGGAAAATGGCGGCTTTTGAAAGGCTATTGGTGATGGCTGGACGTTGCTCACTTGGCACAGGGAAAGGCGTTGCGCGGTTTTCGTGGTCGGTCCAGATGACTTCATCGCCATTGATTTCGATGCGATGAGCCAAGGCATGGCTCCAGCCATAACCCAAGCCGCAGTCGATTTCCACCGCGCTGGTTCTGTAGAGACGTGTCCATTCAAAGGGCAACAGGCCGTCGAGTTGACCATCGGTCAGCGTCAAAAGTTCTTCACCGGTCACCATTGAAACCGGGCAACCGTTAGTGCAAGTATCGGCGGCGGGCTCTGCACTTTTGTCGGCAGGTGTCTTCGCCTGTTTGGAAGCGTCGTCAGCTATTTTGCCTTCAGCGAGTTTGGCGTTTTTCTTCCCATCAAAACGCAACTCGGAAATACCGTTTCTAACTTTGGCCGTCACACCACGCGCCGCAACAGCGGTGTATTTCGCGACGTATTCCATAAAGCCATTGATGATCTTGAACAGCGACTTTACAAAGCCGATGACGGCGTTGAGGACAAGCTCACCGTACTTCTTCAGACGGGCGGCGAGGTAGATAACCCCGGTACCTTCAGCCGCGATGGTCAATACCACACCAATCACGATATCGATGGCGATACCAACGACCATTGCCGTGGTGGTTTTCGCTATGTCGCCCGCCATCTTCATCGGCGGCAAGCCCGCCAGCCAGATCACGGCGCTGCGTACCAACAGGAACAAAGCAGCTTCGTCACTGGCCAGCAACATGGCCTTTTTCATGACGTCCGGCGAGCTTTTGGCAACTTTGATCAGTTCATCCGCACCGGCGCCAAGATCTTTCGCAAATTTGCCCGGATCCTGCAGGATGTCGAGCACCTGATTGATGCCATCCCACACACCCTTGATGGCCTCCCAGCCACCTTCAAGAATGCCGGTGCCAATCGCCATTGCAGTGCCCGAGGTGGAAAGGTTCGACCATTGCGGTTTGAAACCTGCCCACTCCTTACGCAGAAAACCTTCCAGGTCAGCTGTCACGCCGCTGTAGGAGCTGAACAGCGCATCGATCTGCGCCGGCGTCACTTCGTTATGAACGCGGATCTCGTAGAACTTGCCCGGGACGCCACCGGTCCAGGCGGCTTTGCCTTGTGCGTCGAGTTTGACCTTGCTGACGGCACCACCTTCCACAGCGACGATTTCGACTTCGATATCGCCTACCGGAATGTCGTACACCGACTCGAATTTACTCTCGATCAGCAACGGTCCCTTGAGCGGGCACTGAGCCACGTTCGAAGTGAAATTACCGTCGGTCATGCTCACCGCTTTGCTGGTGTCGCCAACTTTGATCACTCGCTCCATACCCAGCAAGGAGGGCAGATCAGCGGCTCGACTGGCCTTGTCGGCAGCCCTTGCATACCAGGTTTTGGTTTGTTCCCGATACAGCTTCAGACTGTCCTTGAAGGTGTTCAGTTGGTTGTCAACAAAGGCAACGCGATCCATCAGCCTTGCTCCAGAATCAGGTGATTTAACAGTGCTTCTTTAAGGTTTTTCGGTGCGTCCGGACGGCGCACGAAACGGCTGATCTTCAGCTTCAGGTTGTTCTCGGGCCAAGCGGTATAAATGTCTGGTCGGTCTTCTTCCAGCCACTGCATCAAGTTACTGATCAGCGTCGTCGGGTTTTCCTTGGCTAAGCCATCCAGTAACGGCTTCGGCACCTCCCACCACGGCCAATCCTTCACCTTCGGCACAACCCGCGTCCCAACCTCCAGCGACTGCCCATTAATCAGATACCGCTCAAACATCGGCATCACTTCCCCAGCCTTCTCCCCAAGCCCATGCAGAATCGGGTAGATATGCCGCCCATCCCAGAACCGGAAAAACACCTCGGTCCCGTCCGGCATCTTCACCTGCGTCAGACTGCGCAGGTGCTCGAACACGTCGTTCGGCTCCGAGCGCGACACCGCCAGCCAGCCCCAATCGAGTGCGTCGGTTTCGGCGATCCATGGCAGGAATGCCGAGTTGGCTTTGAGTTCGGTGACGTAGGGCATCACCGGTTGCCAGGTGGAGTAGGGCGTGCCGCCCCAGATCGGGATGAGCTGGGCGGTGGGTTCGGTGAGGTACAGGTTTTTCAGCGCGTCGGAATCACTCGCCGCGCTAATGACCAGATACAAGCGCTCGTCAGTCTGCAACGGCTGTTGCGCCAGCCAATCCTTGGGCGTAATTCGATCAGATGGCACAGGCACCTGCCTTGCATTTTTCGCATTCTTCGCAGAATGGCGCGTTACGTTTGAGGGTGTTGATCTGGGCCGGGGTGAGGACCTGGCCGGCCTTGTCGGCGTCGGCCTGTTTCAGTATGCCGGGCATCAGCGGGGCGGCGCCCGTGCCACTCCCCGGACTACCCCCCGAGTTCATATTGATCACCGGCCCACTCATCGTCACGCCACCAGCATCAATCTTGATGAAGCTGCCGCCGCCGATCAGGGTCAGCTCGGCGCCTGCTTCCATCACCACTTTCATGCCGCTGCTGAGGTGAATTTCCTGGCTGGCGTCGATGAACTGGCCGGTGCCGATCTTGATGTGTTGGTTCACACCGACGGTGAGGTGGTCGTTGGCGCGGGTTTCGACTTTGCGGTCGGCGTAGACGGTGTGGTGTTCTTCGGCTTTGAATTCGCTGTAGCTGTTCTTTTCGACGGTGTCGTGGCGTTCGTTGCCGACGCGGATTTTCTGGTCGTGCTCGACGTTTTCGTCCCAGTCGCGCTGGGCGTGCAGGTAGATCTGCTCCTGACCCTTTTTGTCTTCGATGCGCAGTTCGTTGTAGCCGCCACCGCCCATGGAGCTGAGGGTTTTGAAGGTGCTGCGGGTCTTGTTTGCCGGCAGTGGATAGGGAACGGTGTTTTCCTTGTGGTACAGGCAGCCGCTGATCAGCGGTTGATCGGGGTCGCCTTCAAGGAAGGTGACCAGCACTTCCATGCCGATGCGCGGGATGGCGATGCCGCCGTACTGAGCGCCAGCCCAGGCGCTGGAGACGCGTAGCCAGCAGCTGGTCTTGTCGTCGGCCTGGCCTTCGCGGTCCCAGTGGAACTGGACTTTGACGCGGCCGTACTGGTCGCAGTGGATCTCTTCGCCTTTGGGGCCGGTGACCACGGCGCTCTGGCTGCCGAGGATGCGCGGTTTCGGGTGGCGCAGAGGCGGGCGGTTCGGCACGTCCCACGGGGTGGCCTGAAAGCGGTTGCGGTAGCCCTGGTGGAAATCGTCTTTCAGTGCGGTGGTGTCACTGGTCACCGACTCTTCCAGCACTTGCGGCTGCTTGCCTTCGTGCAGAACTTCGGTGAGCAGCCAGAGGTCGTTCCACTTGGCTTTAGGGTGCGCGGTCAGTGCGAGGAAGTGGCCGCTGACCAGCAGCGGCTGATCACTTTTGCCTTCGGCGAGCTGGAAGTCGCTGCGATGGCGTTCGAGGGCGCGTTTGGCCAGGTGCTTGCCGCGCTCGCGGTCGATGAAACGACCCGGATAATCGTAGTCTTCAAGGTCGGGCAGGGCGTCGCCGCGCTGTTCGCTTTCGAGGGTGATGCGCGGTTTTTCGAAATCGTAATCGCGGCGGGTGGTGCGGCTGGTGCGGGTTTCCAGGCGCAGGTCGAAGCGCTTGATCACCGGGTCGCTGGCGACCATGCCGGAGTCTTGCTGATAGGCCACAGGCTTGAGTTTCGGGAATACCGTCTGGTCATCGCCGAACACCAGTTTGTGCGCCGTCGCCGTGTGTTCGAAGTGGTAGTGAATACCTTCTTCCTCGCACAGGCGCTGGATGAAATGCAGGTCCGATTCATCGTATTGCACGCAGTAGATGCGCTCGGGATAGATCGAACCGGTCTTGAATTCGTAGGCGTTGCTTTGGATGCCGTGCTCTTCAAGGACCATGCCGATGATTTTCGGCACCGTGAGGTTCTGGAAGATGCGTTGATTGACGCGATGCGCCAGGTACGCCAGTTGTGGGCGCAGGGTCACTGAATAACGGGTCAGGCGTTTGCCCGAGTCACCTTGCGCGGCGCGATAGATCTGGCCGTGGATGCCGCTGCCGTCGGGCGACAGTTGCAGGAAGGCCGGTTTGTGCAGCAGGGTTTCGAGGTCCAGCGACGGCTGCTCACTGACCAGCTCCACCTCGAAGACAAAAGGCTGGCTGATGGCTTCCCGGCCGGTCAGGGTGAATACCTGAAAATCGGCGGATAGCCCTTCGATGGTCAGGGCAAAGTGGGTTTCATTGGCCGGCGCGAACATCCCTTGTTCCTCGTGCTGTACAGCGGCGTTCGTCGACGACCGCAAAGCGGCTCAACGTACGCGAAATTCTGGAGGGGCGTAAACAACATCGACCAGCAGAGCTGGCCGATGCTTGTAACGATCAGCCGTAATTAAACGACTGGAGCACGCCAGTCATCGGAACCCGAAGTACCGGATACTTCGTGGGTCCAGGTGATTTTGCGGTAGGTGAACTGCACTTCTTCCAGGTGGGTGAAATGCGCGTTGCCTGGATCCTGGCAGTTGTGCATTTTGTTGTTGATGGCGACGATGATCGCGTCTTCCAGTTTGGTGGTGTAGTAGTGCTCTTGAGTACCTTGAGCAGAAGTGCGGTACCACTGGATAACGATTTCGCTCATACGCTCGCCGGAGGTCAGAGCCGCTTGCAGCAGAGGCGAAGCCTTGTCGTAGACCTTGGTGATCACAACTGGCTTGTGAACGCGCTGACCGGTTGGCTGACCGGATTGTGGGTCACGCGGGATGATCACGTCGTGGGTGAAAGCCTGAACCATAACCTGGTCTTCGTGGCCTTCCTGGTAGGTGTTGCCTACGGAGTCAGCGGTGAAAGCGCCTGCAGTGATCAGGCCTTGTTTTTCGCCGGTAACCGACATGTACGCTGGTGTTGCCATGGGGTGCTCTCCTTGCGGAATAATTTAAGGTGCCCGGGAGGCGAAATCGCCCGGTGGGTGCCTGACTGTTATCAAGGAGCGTGCCAACAATTATGCCGGCCATGCGGGCCGGGGTGTTTGTCTGATTTTTCAGCTGC
>NZ_JAMLFX010000008.1:217463-245392 GCF_023634765.1 Pseudomonas sp. AKS31 | reverse complement strand
CAAAGGTCTGATTGCGCAAGAAGTTGCGCAGTACTGCGCAACTTCTTGCGCACTTGGCTACAGGCCTTGTACGACGTAGCTCTCAGCGGCTTCATCAGGCTTTTTTGCAAAACAAGTGCGCAACTTCTTGCGCACAATGGCCAGATGCCTTCATTTGGCTGAGGCGGCTGCTTCAAGACTTTCAGATCAAAAGATCGCAGCCTGCGGCAGCTCCTACATTTGGAATGCATTTCCCCTGTAGGAGCTGCCGCAGGCTGCGATCTTTTGATTTTTCAACGCGTAAGTTGTGTGAGGCACTCATCGATCGAACGCTGCTGCGTCGCGGCATACAACCCCAACTCATCAATGGTCGCGCGCCCCAGCGCCTGCTCGAAAGCCTGTCGATTGGAGTGCTCGCCGTAATGCGCCTGCGCCGCATCCCCAAGGTTTGACTGAAAAATCCCCGCTGCACTGACCGGCAGAAAATCTTCGTACACCAACGGCTCAGCTTTCACATAACCACCGCGCAACAAGTCCTCCAGAGACGACTGCCCAAGCCTTCCAGCAGCCAAACCTTTTTCCGTGGCGAAATAGCGAAAGTACGCCAACCCTTGTTCACGCATGCCCTCGACACTGTCAGGAAATTCGCCAAAGTGCTGAGTCATCAGCGCGTTGTAGCGTGCGGCGTTGGCCTCGTTGGGGAAGTCGCCGAGTTCATCGCGGGCGGCATTCAGCAAACGGTCGTACAGCGCCCGGCCTTTGGGCGTAAGTGCCGCACCGCGCTGTTCGATTTCGCCAAAACGCGCGCTGTGACTGCCACGGGTTTGGTTCTGATCGGTGAAGGCGATCGGCTCGTCCAGCGCCTTGAAACTGGTCTGGCGCAACAGGATCGGGCACTGCCGGCGCGGCGGGCCTTCGATCACGGCTTTTGGGGTGATGCCATGGGCCGGCATCTGTTCCTGCACGCTATCGATGTCCAGCGTGCGCGGCGTCAGGTGATTGATGTGCGGGCCTTTGAACGCCACTACGTCGGCGATCAAACGGTGCTGAGCACTCAACGTCTGGTATTGCGCGGCAGTAACCGTAGCGCTGTGATGCCAGCGAAAGGTTTCCAGTGCCTGTAGGACGAATGCCTCGGCCTCGCTTTCATTCAGTCCACCCGCGTTTTCAGCTTGCGCGATCAGGCGCAATGCTTCCGGGGTGAAGATTGATCGCTTGGCCAGCACGGATTCGGCAAAGGCGCGCAGCTGCGGATCTTCAATCAACTCCAGGCGCAACAACGAGGTGAACACCCGAAACGGGCTGACTTGCAGCGCCTGTTCATGCACTGCGCGAAACGCTGTGGAATGCACCGGCACGCCCGCCGGGGTCAGGTCGTAATAACCCACCGGTTGCATGCCCATCACTGCAAACAAGCGGGCGAGGGTGGCCAGTTCCGTCGCGGTGCCGACGCGAATGGCACCATGGCGCTCCATGTCCAGGCGTTCGATTTCACCGGTATTGTTGAGCTGTCGGGCGATGTCAGGCTGACGTGCAAGTACCTCGCGGTTGGTCTGTTCCACCAGTTGCATCAGCGCGCCGTACAGCGGCACTTCTTCGCGGTACATGTCGGACATCGCTTTGGAGAAGCGTTGGCGAATCAGGTCGGGGCTGACGAACGGCTGCACGGTCATGAAAAAAATTCCTGCCACGGTCACGGAATGGATGAGGGAAAAGATCGCAGCCTTCTCGCACGCGGGCAAACGAAGAATCCTACGAACTTCATTCTGCCAACGACTGATCCACCAGTTCGATCCAGTGCATCACGGGCGTGCGCCCGGCGCTGCCCAGATGGCTCTGACAGCCGACGTTGGAGGTGACGATCAACTCAGGGCGGCCGCTTTCCAGCGCATTGAGGCGGTTGTCGCGCAGTTGTCGGGCCAGCACCGGTTGCGTCAGCGAATAGGTGCCCGCCGAGCCGCAGCACAAATGGCCGTCAGGCACGGCGGTGAGATTGAAGCCGAGGCGAGTCAGCACGGCTTCCACCGCGCCGCCCAGTTTCAACGCGTGCTGCAGGGTGCACGGGCAATGCACGGCAATCCGCCTTTCAGTGGCGGCGCAGATCTGTTCCAGCGGTTCCCGATCGAGTATCTGCACCAGATCCACGGTCCGCTCGCTGATTTCCCGGGCCCTGGCTGCATAAACCGGATCCCTTTCCAGCAAATGCCCGTAATCCTTGATGAATGCGCCGCAACCGCTGGCGGTCTGCACAATCGCTTCGGCGCCATTTTGCAGGTGCGGCCACCAGGCATCGATGTTCTGCCGGGCGCGGTCGAGGCCTTTGGCCTGGGCGTCGAGGTGATAATCCAGCGCGCCGCAACAACCGGCCTCAGCCACCGGGGTGACGCTGATGCCCAAACGATCCAGCACCCGCGCGGCGGCGTCATTGGTGTTCGGCGACAACCCCGGTTGTACACAGCCTTCCAGCAACAACACTCGCCGGGCATGACGCGGGGCAGGGCGCAAACCGGAAGGCGCTAGATGCTGCGGCAGTTTACTTTCCAGTATTCGCGGCAGCAGCGGGCGAAACGTCGCGCCCATCCGCAGCAAGCCTTTGAACAACCCAGGATTCGGCGCCAACGCCCGCAACCCCTCACGCAACAGGCGTTGCGCCGCCGGGCGAGGCACCGCGTGATCGACTACTGCACGGCCAATGTCGAGCAGATTGTGATAGTCGACGCCGGACGGGCAGGTGGTTTCGCAGTTGCGGCACGACAGGCAGCGGTCCAGATGCAGTTGCGTCTGCGCCGTCGCCGGTGCTCCTTCGAGCACTTGTTTGATCAGGTAGATGCGCCCGCGCGGGCCATCGAGTTCATCGCCGAGCAACTGATAGGTCGGGCAAGTCGCGTTGCAGAAACCACAATGTACGCAGGTACGGAGGATCTTCTCCGCCTCGGCGGCGCGGGGCAGTTGTCGTGACTGTTCGCTGAGGGTGGTTTGCATGGCTAGAACTCCGCGTACATCCGCCCGGGGTTGAACAGCCCTTGCGGGTCGAGTTGCGCCTTGAGTTGCCGGTGATAGCGCAGCAGTGTCGCGGGCAATGGCTGGAACGGCGAATCGCTGGCGCCATGGCTGAAACAGGTGGCGTGGCCGCCCAGTTCCTGCGCGAGAATGTGGATGTGCGCCGCGTCGGATTTCAGCCAGCGTTGCGCGCCGGCCCAGTCGATCAACTGCTCGCCGGGCAGATCCAGCGGGCCGAGATTGGTCGGCAGTGACAGGCGCCACAACGGCCGGCCTTCATCGAAAAACGCCAGCCGCTGCTCATTCAGATCACGCCAGAACTGTGAGTCCAGCGGCTCGCCACCCAGGCGTTGATGCGCCGCCGTCACCGAACCTTCGCCGCCCTCAAGACGCAGATACAGGCTCTGGCCATCGTGGCATGCGGCGCTGATCGGCAGCGGTTGTTGACCCCACTCGGCCAGATTGGCCAGCGCCCGCGCGCACTCCATGTCGAGGCGGATGCTCAGGCACTGGCGTGGTTTCGGCAGCACTTTCAGCGAGACTTCGGTGAGTACTCCGAGGCAGCCGTAACTGCCGGCCATCAACCGCGACAGGTCATAACCGGCGACATTTTTCATCACTTCGCCGCCGAAACGCAGGTGCTGACCGAGGCCGGTGATGACTCGCGTGCCGAGTACGAAGTCGCGTACTGAGCCAGACCACGGTCGTCGTGGCCCGGACAAACCGGTAGCGATCATGCCGCCCACCGTCGCGCCTTCGCCGAACCCCGGCGGCTCGCACGGCAACATCTGTCCGGCAGCATCCAGCGCCGCCAGCAGCTCGGACAACGGCGTGCCGGCACGCGCCGTGATCACCAGTTCGGTCGGTTCATAACGGACGATGCCGCAGTGGGCGCGGGTATCGAGCACTTCACCGGCCACCTCGCGGCCGAGGAACGCTTTGCTGTTGCCACCCTGGATTTTCAGCGGCGTGGCATTCGCCCGGGCCTCGTTGACCTGTTCGAGCAGGGCGCTGGCGGCGTCGACATCGGCCATCAGAAACGCTCCAGTTCGGGGAACGGCAATTGCCCGGCGTGAATATGCATGGCGCCGAATTCGGCGCAGCGGTGCAGGGTTGGAATGTTCTTGCCGGGGTTGAGCAGGCCTTTAGGGTCGAACGCGGCTTTTACTGCATGAAACAGACTCAACTCATCGTTGTTGAACTGCGCGCACATCTGGTTGATTTTCTCGCGGCCGACGCCGTGTTCACCGGTGATGCTGCCGCCAACCTGCACGCACAGTTCAAGAATCTTGCCGCCCAAGGCTTCGGCGCGGTGCAGCTCGCCCGGTTGGTTGGCATCGAACAAGATCAGCGGGTGCATGTTGCCGTCGCCGGCATGGAATACGTTGGCCACGCGCAAACCGTATTCTTCGCCGAGACGGGCGATGCCTTGCAGGACACCGGGCAATTCGCGGCGCGGAATGGTGCCGTCCATGCAGTAGTAATCGGGCGACAAACGTCCGATGGCCGGAAAGGCATTTTTGCGTCCGGCCCAGAAGCGCACGCGTTCGGCTTCGTCGCGGGCCTGACGTACTTCGGTAGCGCCCGCGGCGGTCATGACCTCGCGCACCCGCTGGCAATCGTCGTGAACATCGGCTTCGACGCCATCGAGTTCGCACAGCAGAATCGCCTCGGCGTCCACTGGGTAACCGGCGTGGATAAAGTCTTCAGCGGCGCGAATGGCGAGGTTGTCCATCATCTCCAGGCCGCCGGGAATGATCCCCGCCGCGATGATTTCGGCGACCGCGCGACCAGCCTTTTCCACGGAATCGAAACTGGCCAGCAGGACTTTCGCGACCTGCGGTTTGGGCAGCAGTTTGACCGTGACTTCGGTGATGATCCCCAGCAGACCTTCGGAGCCGGTGAACAAGGCGAGCAAATCGAAACCGGCTGAGTCGAGAGCATCCGAACCCAAGGTCAGGCGCTCGCCTTCGATGGTCAGCACTTCGATTTTCAGCAGGTTGTGCACGGTCAGTCCGTATTTGAGGCAATGCACGCCGCCAGCGTTTTCCGCGACGTTGCCGCCGATTGAACAGGCGATTTGCGAGGATGGATCCGGCGCGTAATACAGGCCGAACGGCGCGGCGGCCTGGGAGATCGCCAGATTACGCACCCCCGGTTGAACCCGCGCAGTGCGCGCGGCAGGGTCGATGTGCAGGATATTGTTGAAGCGCGCCATCACCAGCAGCAGGCCTTGCTCCAGCGGCAAGGCGCCGCCGGACAACCCGGTGCCGGCACCACGGGCGACCACCGGGACGTTCTTCTGATGGCAAAGTTTGAGCAGGGTTTGCACTTGCTCGAGTCGACGGGGCAGGGCGACCAGCATCGGCGTGGTTCGGTAGGCGGAGAGGCCGTCGCATTCGTAGGGTTTGAGTTCGTCCTCGCGCCACAAAATGTCGAGGTCTGGCAGCGCGCGCTGCAGGTCTTTGAGCAACTCAGCCTTGTTCACCTGCGGCAACGGACCGTCGAGGCGTTCGTCATAAAGAATATTCATCTACACCTCAGACCTCGTCACTTTGTAGGAGCTGTCGAGTGAAACGAGGCTGCGATCTTTTGATCTTGTTTTTTACAAGCAGAATCAAAAGATCGCAGCCTTCGGCAGCTCCTACACAGGATGTGTTGAGTGTCATTTCTGGCTTCCGAGGAATTCCCGATACAGGCGCGCAGTATTCCCCGGCTGTTCAACCATCGGCATGTGCCCGACGTGATCCCAGACATCCACGCGCAAATTGGCGATGCCCTTGCTCCACACCGGCACGCTGCTGACATCGATCAGCCGATCCTTGCGCCCCCAGAGCAACAGCGCCGGGCATTTGATGTCGGGCAGTTTCGGCTCCATCGGCGGGCTGGCGCGAAAATCGCGGAAGATCTCTTCCAGTTCATCGCGTTGTTGCTCGTAGCGCTGGGCGATGGCGTCCAGCACTAGATTCGGTACCCACGGCGGCGATTCCATGGTCATTGCATAAAACTGGCGAAACTCTTCCCGGGAATTGATCAGAAACGGGTTATGCCCGCGCGCCAGATGCCGCTCCATGTCGCTGACCTCCGGTGCAGTGACGCCCGCCGGGTCGATCAGCGCCACCGAGGCGATCCGCTCCGGATACGTCGCCGCCAGCCACGCAGCGATGTAGCCGCCCATCGAGTTACCGATCACATGGACTTTCTCCACACCGCAAACGTCGAGCAACTGGATCATGCGTTTGGCCTGCAGCGGGATGTCGTAGCCGCCGCCGGCCTTGAAGCCGGTTTCACCATGGCCGGCCAGGTCCGGGATGATCACCCGATACTGGCGCACGAAATGCCGGGAAAAGCGCAGCCACAGGTTCTTGTCGGCGCTGTAGCCGTGCAGCATCAGAATCGCGCTGGCCGCTTCATACGGCCCGCCTTGCCAGGTCGAGACGCTCATCTCGGCGATCGGCACTTCGATCTTGTGCAATTTGTACAACTTGGCCTCGATGGCCATGTTCAGGTCGTACAGCCAATGACCGACCGCCGGATAACTCAACCAGCTCCAGGCCACGAAAACCGCGAGGGCGACAAACAGCAAAAGCATCGACGTCTTCCTTTTACGTGTTCAGGACAGAATGTGGTCGGCCGGTTTCAGCGCCCGGGTCAAGCGGTGATAGCTGAAACTGAAGCCGGGAAACATCGCGATCACATGACCGCTCTTGCTTTGATACCAACTGTGGCAGCCGCCGGACTTCCACACCGTGCGCTGCATTTCCCGATGAATCATCTCAGTGTAGGTACGTTCCGCTTCACGGCGCACTTCAATGCTGCGCAGGCCTTTGGCCTGCACGGTGCGAATGCAGTCGAGGATGTAGTTCATCTGCGACTCGATGATGAACAGCGCCGAGGTGTGGCCGATGCCGGTGTTGGGGCCGGTGACGATAAACAGGTTGGGAAAGTCCGGCAGGCTGGTGCCCAGATAGGCGCGCGGGTATTGCGCCCAGACATCTCTGAGTTGCACGGCGTTTTTTCCGCTGACCGGGTAGGAAATCACCCCGTCGGTGGCGTCGTATCCGGTCGACCAGACGATCAGGTCAACATCGATGTGCTGGCCGTCCTGGGTGTTGATGCCGGTTTCGTCGATGGAAGCGATGCCTTGCTCGCGGGTGTGCAAGGTGACGTTGGCGCGACTCAGCGCCGGGTAATAGGTGCTGGACACCAGTACCCGCTTGCAGCCGATGGTGAAGTCCGGGGTGAGTTTTTCCCGCAGCACCGGGTCCGGCACCTGACGTTTGAGAAAACGCAAAGCGTGCTGCTGAACCATGTGAATTGCCGCTTTCGAGTATTTGAAGGCGATGACCCGGGTTTCGAATTGCCAGTAAATCAGCCAGCGCAACAGTTTGTAGGTGGGTTTGCGGCCGAGCAGCCAGCGTTGCAGCGGCCCGAACTGACGATCGGCGCGGGGCAGCACCCAGTGTGGTGTGCGCTGAAACACGTGCAATTGCTCGACCTGCGGCGCAATCGCCGGAATCACCTGCACCGCGCTGGCGCCGCTGCCGACGATGGCCACGCGTTTACCCCGGTAGTCGTAGCTGTGATCCCAATTGTTTGTATGAAAAGTCTTGCCTTGAAAGCGATCCTGGCCGGGAAAGTGTGGGATGACCGGTTGGCTCAATGGCCCGGTGGCATTGATCAGGAACTGCGTATAAAAAGTGCCTTTGCTGCCGGTGTGCACGGCCCAGCGTTTTTCCGTGTCGTCCCATTCGACGCGCTCGACATTGGCCTCCAGTTCCACGCGGTCACGTAAACCGAACTGCTCGATGACATGCTCGGTGTAGCGCTGCAGCTCAGCTTGTCCAGCGAACATCTGCGACCAGCGGTACGGCGCGAACGACAGCGAATACAGCGGCGACGGCACGTCCACCGCCGCGCCGGGGTAGGTGTTCTGGCACCAGGTGCCGCCAAGGAAGTCCCGACGCTCCAGCAGGCGAAAATCGTCGATTCCGGCTTTTAGCAGGTTGACCGCAGCACATTGACCGCCAAAACCGCTGCCGATGATCAACACGTGATAGATGTGCATGGGCCTCCTTCTTATAGTTGTTTTTCCATTTTGCTCCTTTCATGTATAGCCAAATATTTGCACTGTGCGCGACCCTGATGTCGCTCTATTCAGCCCGCTGGCCGGTGATGGCTATTTAACGTCTCCCTGTTAGACTCCCAACACATCCGTCCTGCGGTGTGCGTGATCGAGGTCCTTATGGGAAATTCGGGAGGAAAGGGACTTTCATTGGCCAGGAGGCTTTATACGTCGCGAGTCCTCGGGCTGTTGCTGGGGTTGCTGTGTGTAGCGGTTGCGATGTATGCGCTGGATCCGCCGCTGTGGGTCTGGGCACTGATGTTCTTCAACGGTCTCGTCTGGCCGCATCTGGCGTTTCAATGGGCACGCCGCGCCCGGGTTCCCTACCACGCTGAACACCGCAATCTGTTGATCGACGCGTTTTTCGGCGGCTTTTGGCTTGCCGCCATGCATTTCAATCCGCTGCCCACGGCGACGACCATTTCGATGATGGCGATGAACAACGTTGCGATCGGCGGTTCACGCTTTCTACTGGCAGGCTCGGCGGCGCAGTTGCTCGGGGTTGGCGTCGGGCTGGTGGTCTTTGCTCCGGCATTCATTCCGCAAACCACGCCTGCGCAGATGTATGCCTGTTTCCCGTTACTGCTGCTGTACCCATTGGCGCTGGGCTGGATCTGCTTTCGCCAGGCCTACACCCTGGGTCGGCATAAACGCGAATTGCTCGCCCTGAGCCGCACCGACAGCCTCACCGGGCTGCTCAATCATGGCGCCTGGAAGGATCAACTGGAGATCGCTTTTCAGCGCTGCAAGCGACAGAAGCAGGGCGCGGCGATTGCGCTGATCGACATCGATCACTTCAAGGCGATCAACGACACCTATGGCCATGTTGCGGGCGACATCGTGTTGCGTCAGTTGAGCAAGTTGCTTAAACAAAACCTGCGGGCGACAGACGTTGCCGGGCGTTATGGCGGTGATGAGTTTTGCGTGATTTTGCCGGATCTGCCGCTGTTCAATGCCGCGCAGGCGATGGAAGCGTTGCGTGAACGCTTTGCGATTCTGGGTTATGAGCAGAATCCGGCGTTGAAGGTTAGCTTGAGTATTGGCCTGGCGGCGTACGATCCGGCGCATGCCGACGCAACACGCTGGCTCAATGATGCCGATCAGGCGTTGTACGAGGCCAAGGCGAGCGGGCGTAACCGGGTGATCTGCAATTGCGATGACAAGCCGCGGCAGACGTTGCTGGATTCGGTCTGATCCGCACACCACTCATCCCCTGTAGGAGCTGCCGAAGGCTGCGATCTTTTGACTTTGTTTTTTCTAAATCAAAATCAAAAGATCGCAGCCTTCGGCAGCTCCTACACGCGTTCGGTGGTGGTCAGGGAGATGTCGCATTCGGTGTAGAGCCTCGCGCCGATGTCGGGTACGGTTCAAGTCCCCCCGACGCGAAACAAGGAAGGCTTCATGACGTGCTCATTTTCTCGCTCCCTGCTGGCCGCCAGCCTTGGCCTGTCTCTCGCCTTCTCCACTGCCCACGCCTTCGCCGAACCGCATAAACAAGTACTCGCCGATGCCGAGCAATACCAGCCAGAAGCGCTGAAACTGCTGGAGCGGCTGGTCAATATCGACTCCGGTTCCGGCTATGAGCCCGGCCTCAAGCAAGTCAGCGACATCGCCATCGATGAGCTGAAAAAACTCGGCGCCAGCATCGAACTGGTGCCGAACACACCGGAAAAATCCAACCATGTACTCGCGACGCTGAAGGGCACCGGAAAGGCGAAAATCCTCCTGATGGCGCACATGGACACGGTGTTCAAGGAAGGTTCGGCGGCTGAGCGGCCGTTCCACATCAAGGATGGCCGCGCTTACGGGCCCGGGGTGATGGATGACAAGGGCGGCATCGTCGCCGGGATCTATGCGCTGAAAGTCCTGAAAAACCTCGACTTCAAGGACTACGCGCAAATCACCTTCCTGCTCGACGCCAGCGAAGAAACCGGGTCGGACGTCGCCACCGACCTGATCAAGAAAACCGCGAAACAGCACGACGTAACCCTCAACCTTGAGCCGGGCCGCCCGGCCGATGGACTGGTGGTGTGGCGCAAGGGCAGCGCGACGGCGCTGGTCGAGGTCAAGGGCAAAGCCGCACACGCCGGCGTCGCCCCGGAACTGGGACGCAATGCCGCGATGGAAGCCGCACACCAGATTCTGCAACTGGGCAAACTCGGCGATGAGGCAAAGAAAACCACCATCAACTTCACCGTGCTCAAGGCCGGTGATCGCACCAACGTGATCCCCGATCAAGCCACGGCCAAGGCTGATGTGCGCGCGGCGGTGCCGGAGGAGTTTGACCGGATCGAAAAGGATCTGGCGCGGGTGTCGCAGGACAAGCTGATTGCTGAGACGGAAGTGAAGACTTCGTTGCAACGCGGGCTGCCACCGATGCCGAAGACGCCTGAGTCGGATCGCCTGATGGCCATGGCCCAGGGGATTTATGGCGAGATTGGCCGCAAGTTGACGGAGGAGGGCAGTGGCGGTGCGGCGGATGCGAGTTTGTCGGCCGGGGTTGGCACGCCGACGCTGGATGGCTTCGGGATTGTTGGCGGCAATATTCACACGCCGGAGGAGTACGCCGAAGTGGCGAGTGTGGCGCCGCGGATTTATCTGTTGTCGCGGATGATTATGGAGTTGGCCAAGCCGCGGTGAGTGGTTTTGTGGTGTGACTGATGCGGGTTGGGTGTCAGGTGCATTTGCCCTCACCCTCTCCCAGAGGGAGAGGGGACTGACCGTGTTGTTTGTGATGAATACGGCGATCTGAAAGATCCATTTGAATTCAAAGTCGGATTCAGCGCGGTATCACAAGTCGGCGTAGATCCAGAGCATCCCCCAATCAGTTCCCTTTCCTGGAGGGAGAGGGGACTGACCGTGTTGTTTGTGATGAATACGGCGATCTGAAAGATCCATTTGAATTCAAAGTCGGATTCAGCGCGGTATCACAAGTCGGCGTAGATCCCGAGCATCCCCCAATCAGTTCCCTTTCCTGGAGAGAGAGGGGACTGACCGTGTTGTTTGTGATGAATACGGCGATCTGAAAGATCCATTTGAATTCAAGGTCGGATTCAGCGCGGTATCACAAGTCGGCGTAGATCCAGAGCATCCCCCATTCAGTTCCCTCTCCCTCTGGGAGAGGGCTAGGGTGAGGGGCTTTTGTGGGAAAAGTGGAAGGCGCGGACGGCGTACAAAAAATACCGAAAAGTCCGACAGAAACGCTCATTGCGGCCGTTGAGCGCGGCTCTTATAGTCTCGGCTCGCAGAAAAATCTGCGACGATCTTGGCCGGTCGAATACAGCACCTGACCCCTATTTGGAGTGAACTCTATGACCGACCAAGTAATGCCCCGCTTCCTCCCCATCGACACCTACGACGCCGATTCCCCGGTGCTCTTCCTCAACACCCATTCAGAACTCAGCGACATGGCCGCCTGTGCGATGCACCGGTTTGTGGTTGTGCGCGATCTGGCCGACACCTTTGCCAGTCTCAACCTCAAGGGCATTTCCGATTGTGATCTGACGCGGGTGACCAGCGCGGTGCATCTGTTGATGCGCGAGGGCTGTGCGATTCTGAATGTGATTCAGGCGCGGGCGGTGCAGCGGGAAGAGGCTTACAAGACGCCGGTTTAGTGGTGTAGCGGCGGGCCTCATCGCTGGCAAGCCAGCTCCCACAGGGTTTGGTGTTGAACCATCAATTGATGTCGAACCGCATAACCTGTGGGAGCCTGGCTTGCCAGCGATGGCGTCAGCCCGGCCAACCCATCACTCCTTGACGCTCATGTATTCCTTGGCCCAGAGAATGTATTCCTCCGGCTGGGTGTAGGTGTGCGTCAGTTCAGTCGCGCTCAGATCGGACGCCTGGGTAAAGATCTGTCGCTGCTCACGCAGGCTGTCATACGTCGCTTTGATCGCCGCAAAGTACGCACCATGGCCATCGATGGTCACACGTACACCGAGCTCGGCCAGACGCTTGTCGTCGCGCAGCGCCGGGTTGCCGTAGGTCACCAGCATCAGCGGTACGGTCAGGTGTTCGGCGATTTGTTCTAGCTGATCGAAATCCTGAACCCCGACCATGCAAATACCGTCAGCGCCGGCCGCTTGATATTGGCGAGTGCGGCTGATGATTTCCTGATTCGGCAGGATGCCGGCATTGGTACGGGCGATGATCGCCATTTCCGTATCAACCCGGGCTTCCAGCGCCGCGCGGATCTTGCCGACGCCTTCGGCAACGGTGATCAGGTCGGTGGATTTGCGGCCGAATTGCGCCGGCAGCAAGGTGTCTTCGATGGTCAGGGCGGCGACGCCGGCGCGTTCCAGTTCGACGATGGTGCGCATCACGTTGAGGGCGTTGCCGTAGCCGTGGTCGGCGTCGGCGATCACCGGCAATTGGGCGACGCGGCCGATGCGGGTGGCCTGCTCGGCGAACTCGCTGAGGGTGATCAGGGCAAAGTCCGGGGCGCCGAGCACCTGCAAAGAGGCTACGGAACCGCCGAGGATGCCCACTTCAAAACCCAGGTCTGCGGCAATGCGCGCGGACATCGGATCGAACACCGATGCCGTGTGGTAGCAGGTGTCGGAAGCCAGCAGTTGACGGAAGTTACGGCGCAAATCTTGATGGGAAAGCCGGGTCATACAAGTTCCACCAATACAAAGGAATGGAAAGGCTTGAACAAAGGTGTCAACGCCGAAGAATGAAAAGGCTATCACGCGAATGGGTCAAGGATCATGACGAATTTGCAAGGGACAGGTTGCCGCGGGCCCTTTTGCTGAAAGGATTTACCTTTTTGCGGTGGTGACCGTCAGGCCGCCACCGCCTGTTGCTGTTGATTGGGCAACATCACCGCCCGCACCGAATTACCCGGTTGCAGTTGCAGGCGCTTGGCGGTGAGGCGGTCGATCACCAGGCTGCTGCCGACCCGGCGAGCGCGGGCGACGGTGATGCGGCAGTTTTCCAGACGCCGGTTGTGAATCAGCCACAGCGGCGCCTGTTCGTCCTGGCTGCCGAGGATCAGGGTCAGCTCGACGCTTTCGCGCACGGTGCGGATCGAGCGCACCGGCGCTTCGATCACCGGGCCGCCGTCGAAGATGTCGATGTAGCCTTTGTGGATGAAACCTTCGGCCTGGAGGATTTTCAGCGCCGGTTCGGTATTCGGATGTGCCTGGCCGATCGCCGCCTGGGCTTGTTCGGTGAGCATGCAGGTGTACAGCGGCTGGCGCGGCATCAGTTCGGCGATGAACGATTTGTTGCCCAGCCCGGACAAGTGGTCGGCATGGCTGAAGTCCATTTGAAAGAAATGCCGGCCCAGGCTGTCCCAGAACGGCGAACAACCGTGTTCATCGGCACTGCCACGCAGTTCGGCGATTATCTTTTCGCCGAACAGGTGCGGAAACTCGGCAACGAACAGCAAGCGCCCCAGCGACAGCAGGCGGCCATTGCTGCCGTGGCGCTGATCATGGCCGAGAAACAGCGAGCACAGCTCCGATTGGCCGGTCAGTTCGTTGTTGAGAAATAGCGTCGGAATCTGCCGCTGAATGCCCAGATCCGGCGCCGAACTTACCGTCAGCCCGACCCGATAGTTGTACCAGGGCTCGCGCAGGCCGACCGCCCCGGCCAGGGCGCTGACGCCGACTACGCGCATGTCGTCGTCTTCAAGCACAAACAGATAGTCCGCGTCGGCCCGTTCCACTTGTTCGGCGAACGCTCGTTGCGCCCAGCGAACCCGGTGGGACAGGCGATCTTCATTGGCCGGCAGGGTGGTGAACCCCGGGCCGGCCTGTTGCACCAGCGCCATCAAGGCTGGCAGGTCGCTGACTTTGACCGGGCGGACAATCATGCTGTAACTCCTTCTGCGCGCCTGTTCGGGCACTGTCGTTGGCTGCGGAATCGAGTAGGTTTCACAGGGCAATCAGCCGGATCGGGCTGCCATCGGTCACGTTCAGCGCCGCACACATTGCAGGGGTGAGGGCCAGCGGTTGATCAGTCTGGTAATCGAGTTCGGCCATGATTGCCCGGAAGCCGTGCAGCGCGTCGTTGCTCAGCAGATAACGGCCACGGGCATCGATTTGTGGCCGTTGCTGCACCGTTGCCGTCTGGCTGCGGGCGATCGAACGAATGTTGGCGGTGCGCGCATACAGGGTCGGGCCAGCATCGAACAAGTCGATGTAGCTGTTGGTTTCGAAGCCTTCACGCTCAAGGATGTCGAACGCTTCCTGCCCGTCCGGGTGGATGCGCCCGATGCAGTCCTGCGCGGCTTGCGGCAGCATCGGCACGTAGATCGGGTATTGCGGCATCAGTTCGGCGAGGAACGTGCGGCTCTGCAGCCCGCACAGCCGCTCGGCTTCCGCGTAGGGCAGGTCAAAGAAGTGTTTGCCCAGCGCATCCCAGAACGGCGAATGACCTTGCTCGTCGCTGTAGCCGACCAGTTCAGTAATCACTGCCTCGGCAAAGCGCGACGTGTGGGCGGCGATGAACAACAGGCGCGCCCGTGACAACAATTCGGAAAACGGCGTACGCACCCGTTCGGCATCGATATGAAAACCGCGCAGCAGCGTGTGGCCGCTGAGGTCATGGCACAGCGACAGCGCCGGCACACCGTGCTCAATGTTCAGCTCGCGGGATGCACTGGTGAAATGGCGGTTGCGCAAGCTGTAGAACGGCTCGTCAAAGCCCGCCGTCGCGAGAATCTCCGAGCAGCCGACCAGCCGTTGGCTGTCCAGGTCTTCCAGCACGAAGAAGTAGTTCTCCGGGCCGTTAGCCTGCGCCGCGCTGGCGAACGAGGCGCAGGAGCCGGCGATTTTCTCGCGCAGGCGGTCGCTGTCGTCCGGCAGGGAAGTCACGCCCACCAGACTGTCGCGGGCCAATTGCTGTAGCTGGGGCAGGTCAGTCTGTTCGACTGGGCGTAAGACCAGCATGGATGTACTCCTGTATCAAAAGGTTCGGCAAATTCGCCGAACCTGACTATCACTGTCGGTTTCCACGCGATAAATCGGCGGTCGCCTGATTTGTTGTCAGACGCCGCTCTTTTTCTTGTCAGCCGTTGCTCGGGTCAGGCAGCGCGGTGCTGGCGCCGAACTTGTTGAGGAAGAACAGGTACACCAGACCCAGGGCAATCCAGATCAGGCCGAGTTTCTGCGCATCGACGCCCATGTTGTACATGATGGCCGCGACGATGATGAAGCCGATCACCGGGCAGATCAGGTGGCGCACCACCTGACCGGATTTCTGCCGACGCCAGTAGTAGTTGATCACTGTCAGGTGCAGCAGCATGAAACCGCTGAGCGCGCCGAAGTTGACCAGCGAGGTCAGGGTGTCGACCGAGTTGATGAACAGGTAGCAGATCACCAGCGACAGCACTGCCACCAGATAAATGCTCAGGTACGGCGTGTTGTGTTTCGGGTGCACCTTGGCCAGCACTTTTGGCAGTTTGCCGTCGCGGGCCATGCCGAACAGCAGGCGCGAGACTGCGGCTTGCGAAGTGATGGCCACGGCCACGCCCCAGGCCAGAGCCGTCGCGACAGCGGTCAGGGTCGCCAGCCAACTGCCGGCGGCGATTTCGGCGATTTCATAGAACGCGGTGTCGGCGGATTTGAAACCCATGCCCGCCGCCAGATCAGTGGCGATCCAGGTTTGCGCAACGAAAATCACGCCCATCACCATCAGGGTGATCAACGCGGCTTTGCCGACGCTTTTGCCCGGATCACCCTTGATTTCTTCGGCGAGCGTGGAGATCGCATCGAAGCCAAGGAACGACAGCACCGCAATCGACACCGCTTGCATCAGCAGGGCGAAGTTAAAGGTTTCCGGGTGATACAGCGGCGCCAGAGTCAATTCGCCGTTACCGCCACCGTTGTGCAGGGCATTCCAGGCGTAGAACAGGAAAATCCCCAGCACCACCAGTTGCGCCAGCAGGAAGATGATGTTCATCCGTGCGGTGAAGGTGATGCCGCGCAGGTTGACGAAGGTGGCGCTGACCAGAAAGGCCAGAATGAAGCCGACTTTCGGGATGTCGGGGTACAAATGGTTGAGGGCCATCGCCGCGTAAACGTAAAGCAGGGGCGGGATCAGCAGGTAATCGAGCAGCATCAGCCAACCGGCGATGAAGCCGACGTGCTGATTGAGGCCGCGTTGCGCATAGGAATACACCGAACCGGCAATCGGAAAGGCCTTGGCCATGCTGCCGTAGCTCAGCGCGGTGAACAGCATCGCCACCATGCCGATGATGTACGCCAGCGGCACCATCCCCGGGGCCTCGGCGTTGACGTAGCCATACACACCGAACGGGGCGATGGGGATCATGAAGATCATCCCGTACACCACCAGGTCGGTCAGCGTCAGGCTACGTTTCAACTCTTGCTTGTAGCCGAATTCTTCAATTTCCATGAAGCGCAACTCCTTGTCAGCCAGTCGGTCGTTTTAGTTGTTATCGGTCCATCGTTTACAGCGTCAGCAGTCTTGCATTACAGCAATGGCGCGAGGTATCCGGCCCAGCGTGATACCGCTTCGGGGCTGCGCAGCAAGTCGTTGCGCACCTCGATCAGCACCGAGTCGAGGCCACGGGCATCGCCGTGCACAGGCACGGTCATGTCGCCCAGCGGATCGATCTTGTACGGCTGGTTGCCTGCCACTTTCAGCGGATGCTCGCCGAGGCCGTCGAGCAGGCGTTGCGCGTAGGCCCTGGCCTGACCGAACAACACGCCGGCTTCCAGCGGTCGCGGCTGGCCGTAAAACACCGGGGTGAAACTGTGAATCCCCACCACACGCACCGCTTGGCCCTGTGCCACGCGTGCGTCGATCAACGTTTGCAAGCGCGCGTGAAACGGTTTGAACAGGGTCTGGCGACGGTATTCGCGGGTGGCTTCGTCCAGTTCGCGGTTGCCCGGCACCTGATAGATTTCGCTCTGCACCGGAATGCTGTCCGGGGCGTGGCGTGGCCGGTTCAGATCGATCAGCAGGCGCGAATAATTGGCGCTCAACAGGGTTGCGCCGAGCCTTTCCGATAACTGCTCGGCCAGTTGCAGCGCGCCAATGTCCCAGGCGATGTGTTCACCAGCGGCGACCTCGTCCAGGCCCAGATTGTTCAGGGCCTCGGGGATGTAGCGGCTGGCGTGTTCGCACACCAGAATCAGCGGGTGCGTCGAATCGGCGCGGCTCAGGTTGTAGGCCGGTCGGGTGTACAACCCCAGCTCGGTGGATTCAGTACAGGCGTGCATAGTGCTCACACAAGTCAGCGGGCGAGAGCTGTTCCGTCAGCGCCAGTTCCTCGGTTTTAAGGGCGTAATAGGTGTCGAGCAGCGGCTTGGGCAGCCATTCGCTGAAGGCGCCACTGTTGCGCAGGCAATCCAGCGCCTGGGCCAGCGAGGCGGGCAGGGCGACGATGCCCCGGGCCTTGCGTTGCTCGTCGTTGAGTGAATCGGGGATTTCGTTGGTGATCGCGTTCAGCGCCAGGCGCTGTTCGATGCCTAGTCGCCCGGCGATCAACAGCGCAGCCATGGCCAGATGCGGCGAAGCGGTGGCGTCCATGGCGCGGAATTCGAGGTTGAACTGGTTGGCCACGGACTTGCCGCCGAGGGTCACGGTCGGGCAGATGCGCAGCGCCGCCTCGCGGTTCTGCTGGCCCAGACAGGCGTAGGACGCGCTCCAGTGATGCGGTTGCAAGCGCTCGTACGACACCGGCGTCGGTGCGGTGAAGGCACAGAGTGCCGGCAGGTAATGCAGGATCCCCGCCGCCCAATGCTGGCCGAGACTCGACAGACCGTTGCTGGTGCCCGCGTCGTAAAGCATCGGCTGGCCGGCCAGATCGAGCAGGCTGACGTGCAAGTGCACGCCATTGCACACCGCGTCGGCGGCGGTCTTCGGCGCAAAGCTCAAGTCCAGGCCCATTTGCCGGGCGATCTCGCGGGTAATCTCGCGCACGTTGACGGCGCGATCGGCCGCCGCCACGCCGAGCGTCGGGCGGCAGGTGATTTCGTATTGGTGTTTGCCGTATTCCGGCAGAAACATTTCCGGTTCGACCCCGCCGGCGCGCAGGGCGCTGAGCAGCCAGCCGCCGAACTCGGCACCCTGACGCTGGGCTTCGAGGGAAAACGCCAGATGTTCGGCAAAACCGGCGTGCAGGTTGAATTCGTGTTCGAACGCAGCGTTGACCTGCAAGCCCAGTTCATCGCGATAACGCTCGATTTCATCACGCAACAGCGTGCGCGGGCAGGCGCCCCACGGGCGGCCATCGGTTTCACGGATATCGCCGTGAATGAAATCCAGCGCTGGTGCGTCGGCGTCCGGGCCGTTGCCGACAGTGACGCGGCTGCTCAGGTCGGGAATCAGCCGCAGGTCGCCATACGCGCCCCACGGATTGGTCGAAGCAATGATGTCCTGCGGCGTCAACGCGCTGTTGGCCGGCACCCAGCCGCAACCGGCGGCCTGATAATGTTCCAGCTCATCGGTGGGAAACGAGCGGCCCCGGGTGATGCCGATCAGGTCGGTGGTGACCAGCGTGGTCATCGGCAGCGGTGACAGGCGCGCGCTCATGGCCGCATCTCCTGCAGGCGGGCGAGCACGGTGTCGGTGTCGGTGATCCAGCAGTAACCCTTGATCGCATTCAGGCAGGCGTGATGGCGTTCGGCGCTGTAAGTGGCGCAGGCATCTTCCACCAGGGTGACCAGATAACCGCGATCGGCGGCGTCGCGTACCGCCATGTCAACGCATTGGTCGGTGACGATGCCAGCGATGATCAGGTGACGGGTTTCGAGGTTGCGCAGGACGTAGTCGATGTTGGTCGAGTTGAACACCCCGGACGAAGTCTTCGGCAGAACGATTTCGTTTTCCACCGGGCTCAGGTCTTCGATGATCCGTGCCTGCACGCTGCCCTTGGGCAGATGCATGTCCGAGAGTTTGTGATCGAGCGAGCGATCGCGACCATCCGCAGTAAGGCTTTCGATAATGGTGTGCAGCACATTCTGCCGCGCCTCGCGAAAAGCGCTGAGCAAACGACGTTGGTTGGGCACCACCTGCATGTGTGCACGGGTCAGGAAATACTCGGCGTCAGGCCCGTTGAGGTGCGCGTCGAACTGCGGTTCGAGCCAGGCACGCTGCATGTCCACCAGCAACAGTGCGGTGTGATCGGTGACAAACGGCAAGTCCCGGGGCGAGCGGTGGGGAAGGCTGAACATCCTTATTTATCCTCCAGCAGGTGGGTGTTGAAGTCATTGCGCAGGGCATCGATGCCTTCCAGGCGATCGGCGAGGTTTTCGGTGCGCAAGGTCAGGCAGGCGATCAGTGCTTCGACCTGCGCCAGCGCCGGCACCATGGTGTCGAACGGCGACGCCGATTCCACCGGGGCGCTGATGATCAGGTCGGCCAGCTCGCGCAGCGGCGAGGCATAGATATCGGTAAACAGCACCACGCGCGCGTTGTTGTTCTTTGCCGCGCTGGCGACCCGCAGGGCCTGGGTCTGGTAGCGGCGATAGTCGAACAGCAACACCACATCCTGACGTTGCAGATCGAACAGGCGATCAGGCAGTTGCGCGTTGTCTTCCAGAGCAAAGCAGCCGGGGCGCAGCAGACGCAGGTGATTGAGCAGGTAGGTGGCCATCAGACTGCTGAAGCGCCCGCCGAAGCAGTACACCTGATGCCGGGCATCGAGCAGCCAGTCGGTGAGAATGCGCACGTCTTCGGGTTGAGTCAGCGATTGGGTTTCGACCAGCAGGCGATGGCTGTCGCCCAGATAGTGGCTCCAGGCGTCGTCCTTGTGCTGATGGGCGCGCGGTTGCAACAGCGTGCGCGGCGAGCGCAGGCGATGGTCCATGTCACTGAGCAGGGCATCCTGGAATTCGGCGTAACCGCCGAAGCCGAGTTTTTTCACCAGCCGCACAATGGTCGGATCGCTGACGCCGGCATGTTCGGCCAGACGCGCCATCGGCCCCAGACCGTTGCGTGGGTACTGATCAAGCAAGGCGCGAACGACTTTGCGCTCCGACGGCGTAAGATCCAGGCCGGGATCGGTGATCAGGTCTCTGAGAGGGGGCATCCGGGCTCCTGCTGGATGAGGGTGTTGAATTCGCTTCATAATCCGTCAAAACAGTATTTATGTAACTGGCGTTACATGTCTAGTGAATTTTTCAACGTGTTGAAAAGGCCCCAAAACGGGGCGAGATGCCCGTGTAACAAGGGCTACACGGATTTCGACAGAGCTTGTAGTCCATCGCCCACAATAGCGTCAGAGATTGCCGTATTTCTGCTTCTGTCCGCACTTGCCGGGGCCAGTCAACCGTCCCACAGCCCTCGGTTTACGGCACAATTACCGACAGAACGGCTTTGTGCCGCTGATTTTCATGAAGGCCCACCGGAGCGATCCCTGTGCAGACCACTCGTTTGACATTGATTTGCCATGCGCGAACCGTCGCACAGAAATTGGCGTGTTTTCCTACGAATGAACCTGTTGAAAATAGCGGGCTGGCGCCGGGGGCATTAACCGAGCGTTTCGACGCCGCGCGACGCTTGATTTGCGCGCCGGAGTTGCGCACGCGACAGACAGCGGCGTGGTTTGGCGCAGACGCGCAAGTTGATGAGGCGCTGCGCGATTGTGACTGGGGACGCTGGCATGGCCAGTCAATCAAAACCCTGCAAGCCTCGGAAGAAGAAGCGCTGCACGCTTGGCTCGAAGACCCGCAAGTCAGCCCCCACGGCGGTGAGTCGGTGATGCAGTTGGGCGAGCGCGTGGCCACGTGGTTGTCCAGTCTGCAAGCCACGCCAGGACATGTCGTGGCGGTGACGCATCCGTTTGTCATCCGCGCCGCGCTGACCCACGTGATGCGCGGTTCGGCGTTTCATGACATTGATGTCGAACCATTGTCGATGCTTGAACTGCGCTTCACCGGGCGCTGGCGCCTGTGTCTTAAAGGAGCTTTGTGATGAAACAACTGCTGGTGATCGGCATCGGTGCCGGCAATCCCGACTACATCACGATGCAGGCGGTGAAGGCGCTGAATCGGGTCGACGTGTTCTTTCTGATGGATAAAGGCCAGAGCAAGGACAAGCTGATCGACCTGCGCCGCGAGATTTGCGAGCGCTACATCGACGACCCTGACTATCGCTTCGTCGAGGCCCACAGCCCGGAGCGCGAACGCGGCGATATTGACTACACCGCCAGTGTCGATGAGCTGAACCGCGCCAAGCAGCAGACCTTTGAGCGCCTGATCAATGACCAATTGTCTGACGGCCAGTGCGGCGGTTTCCTGGTGTGGGGCGATCCGGCGTTGTACGACAGCACCGTGCGCATCCTCCAGGCGATTCTGGCCTCGGGCGCGTGTGCCTTCGAGTTTGAGGTGATCCCCGGGATCACCAGCGTTCAGGCGCTGGCGGCGCAGCACAAGGTGCCGTTGACCACCATCGGTCGCTCCATCGAAATCACCACCGGTCGACGTTTGGCGGCGGGGCAGGTGAGTGATGCGGACAGCGTGGTGGTGATGCTTGATGCCGAAGACTCGTATCAGCGGGTCGCCGATCAGCAGACCGAGATTTACTGGGGCGCGTACCTCGGCACGCCGGACGAGATTTTGATCAGTGGCAGGCTGGCGGATGTTGCTGATGAGATCGAGCGGGTGCGCAAGGCTGCGCGGGCGGAGCATGGGTGGATCATGGATACGTATTTGTTGCGCAAGCCTTAGATTTTCGCTGGCCGGGCGGGCCTCTTCGCGAGCAGGCGCCGGAACATTCAACGCACATTTTAAACAGGCAAAAAAACACCCGGTGCAACGCAAGTCGCACCGGGTTTTTGTTGCCAGCAAGCGGCAGATGTCGTGGATCCGCCGTTCGCTGTTGAACTCTGGTTATGCGCGTTCCAGCGCCAGCGCCACACCCTGACCGCCGCCGATGCACAGGGTCGCCAGACCCTTTTTTGCATCACGCTTGATCATTTCATGCAGCAGCGTCACCAGCACGCGGCAACCCGATGCACCGATCGGATGGCCCAGCGCAATGGCGCCGCCGTTGACGTTGACCTTGTCCAGATCCCATTGCAGATCCTTGGCCACGGCCAGCGATTGCGCAGCGAAAGCTTCGTTGGCCTCGATCAGGTCGAGCTGGTCGATATTCCAGCCGGCCTTGTCGAGGCAGCGGCGGGTCGCCGACACCGGACCGATGCCCATGATCGCCGGGTCAACGCCAGCGTTGGCGTAGGCGGCGATTTTCGCCAGTACGGGCAGGCCGAGGGATTTGGCTTTTTCTGCGCTCATCAGAATCACGGCGGCGGCGCCGTCGTTCAGCGACGAGGCGTTGCCCGCCGTGACGCTGCCGTCCTTTTTGAATGCCGGGCGCAGTTTCGCCAGGGATTCGGCAGTGGTGTCGCCACGCGGCTGTTCGTCGACCTTGAACGCAACCGGATCGCCTTTGCGTTGCGGGATCAGGATCGGCGTGATCTCATCGACAAAGCGACCGGCCTCAATTGCAGCGGCGGCTTTCTGTTGAGAGGCTGCGGCGAAGGCGTCCTGCTGTTCGCGGCTGATCTCGTATTTATCGACCAGATTTTCGGCAGTGATGCCCATGTGGTAGTCGTTGAACGCATCCCACAGACCATCGCTGATCATGGTGTCGACGATTTGCGCATGGCCCATGCGCAGACCGGTTCGCGCGCCCGGCATGACGTAGTTGGACAGGCTCATGTTTTCCTGACCACCGGCGATGATCACCTCAGCGTCGCCGCAGCGGATCGCCTGCGCGCCGAGGTGCAGGGCCTTGAGGCCCGAACCGCACACTTTGTTCAGGGTCATCGCCGGTACGGCGTGGGGCAGGCCAGCCTTGATCGCAGCCTGACGCGCCGGGTTCTGGCCGGCGCCGGCAGTCAGCACCTGGCCCATGATCACTTCATCGACCTGCGCACCGTCCAGGCCGGTCTGTTCGAGCAACTGGCGGATCACCACCGCGCCCAGATCAACGGCGGACACGCTGGCCAGGGAACCCTGGAAACTGCCGATCGCGGTACGCGTGGCGGCAACAATTACGACGTCTTGCATTTTCGAATTCCTCACTGGGCAGCGAACTGCATTTCCGGTACGTGATCCGGGACGATCAGTTTACCAGCGGTTTTGGCGACGATTTCCTCGACGCTGACGCCAGGTGCGCGTTCCTTGAGGACAAAAGCGCCATTTTCGATTTCCAGGTAGGCGAGGTCGGTCAGCACACGCTTGATGCAGCCGGCGCCGGTCAGCGGCAGGCTGCATTTGGAGAGCAGCTTGGACTCACCGTCCTTGGACGCGTGGGTCATGATCACGATGATGTTGTCGGCGCCTGCCACCAGATCCATCGCGCCGCCCATGCCCTTGACCAGTTTGCCGGGGATCATCCACGAGGCGATGTTGCCTTCGACGTCCACTTCGAACGCGCCGAGTACGGTCAGGTCGACATGACCACCGCGGATCATCGCGAAGGATTCGGCGGAGTTGAAAATCGACGCGCCGATGCGCGCGGTTACCGTTTGTTTACCGGCGTTGATCATGTCGGCATCAATGGTGTCTTCCGTCGGAAACGGGCCCATGCCGAGCAGGCCGTTTTCCGATTGCAGCATGACTTCCATGCCGTCGGGAATGTAGTTGGCGACCAGGGTCGGAATGCCGATGCCGAGGTTCACATAAAAGCCGTCCTGCATTTCGCGGGCGACGCGCTGAGCCATTTGTTCGCGGGTAAGTGCCATGGTTTTATTCTCCGTCAGCCTGAATTATTTGCGGATGGTGCGCTGTTCGATGCGTTTTTCGAACGTGCCGCAAATGACCCGATCGACGTAGATGCCCGGGGTGTGGATCTGCGAGGGGTCGAGTTCGCCGGGTTCGACGATTTCTTCGACTTCAACCACGGTGATCTTGCCGGCGGTAGCCGCCAGCGGGTTGAAGTTCTGCGCGGTGTGACGGTAGATGACGTTGCCGAAGTGGTCGGCTTTCCAGCCTTTGACGATGGCGAAGTCGCCGGTGATGGATTCTTCCATCAGGTACTTGCGACCTTTGAATTCGCGTACTTCCTTGCCTTCGGCGACCGGGGTGCCGACGCCGGTGGCGGTGAAGAAGGCCGGAATGCCGGCGCCGCCTGCGCGCATCTTCTCGGCGAGGGTGCCTTGCGGGGTCAGGATGACTTCGATGTCGCCCTTGAGCAGTTGCTCTTCGAACAGCTTGTTTTCGCCGACGTAGGAGGCGATGACTTTGCTGATCTGATGATCGGTGAGCAGCACGCCGAGGCCAAAACCGTCGACGCCGCAGTTGTTGGAGACGACGGTGAGGTCACGGGTGCCTTTGCGCTTGATCTCGGCGATCAGGTTTTCCGGAATGCCGCACAGACCGAAGCCGCCGGCGATGACGGTCATGCCGTCCTCAAGCCCGGCCAGGGCTTCCTCGTAGGAACTCACACGCTTGTCGAAACCTGCCATATGCACCTCTTTTATTATTTGCGCGCGGCTGGCTAGCCGAATGGTTGGAGTGTCGCGCTGAAGGATATATTTGTTAAGTTGATTTTTAAGGTTGATTGATAGATAAAACTCAATAATCGCGTTATGGCGTGCGGCTTAACGCTTGATCGTTCCCACGCAGGAGCGTGGGAACGATCATGTACCACGATGCACCGACGATCCTGAGGTTTCAGTATGACCATCAAACAGATCCGCGCCTTCCTCGCCGTCGCCCAGAGCTTGAGTTTCGCCGTGGCCTGCGAGCGTCTGCACCTCTCGCAATCGGCGTTGAGCCTGACCATCAAAGCGCTGGAAGAGGGCCTGGGCGGGCGCCTGTTCAGCCGCAACACCCGCAATGTCGCGCTGACTGCCGAAGGCGAATCCTTGCTGCCACTGGCGCGGCGCTTGATCGCCGACTGGGATAACGCCGAAGACGAAATGCGCCAACGCTTCAGCTTGCAGCGCGGGCGGGTGACGCTGGCGGCGATGCCGTCGTTTGCTGGCAACCTGCTGCCGCCGATTCTCAAGACCTTTCGCGCGCGCTATCCGAACGTCAACGTCACGGTCAATGACGTGATCAACGAGCAAGTGCTGGAAATGGTCCGTGACCGTCAGGTGGAACTCGGTGTGGCATTCGAGCCGATGCAGAACACCTCGATGATGTTCACGCCGTTGTACATGGATCGCTTCGTCGCGGTGGTGTCGAAGGATTCGCCGTTGGCACAGCGCGGCGAAATCGATTGGCAGACGTTGTTGCAGGAGCCGTTCATCACCTTGCAGCGACCATCAACGGTGCGGGTGATGCTCGAAGAGCACCTGCAGGCGCGGGGCATGAAGTTGCCGGTGGAGTTTGAAAGCCATCAATTGGCGACGGTTGGGCGGATGGTCGCCAGCGGCCTGGGCGTCAGTGCCGTGCCGGCGTTGTGCGCCGAGCAGATGCAGGAGCTGGGCGCCCACTGTCTGACGCTGGATGATTCGGTGGAGCGGGCCATCGGCGTGCTGACCGAACCGGGCAATGAACTGTCGGCAGCGGCGCAGGCGTTGTTCGATATTCTCAAGGCTGAAGATCTCGGTCGACTGTGAGATATACCCCCTCACCCCAACCGTCTCTCCCAAGGGGGCGAGGGGGAAGGGAGCTGATCGCGGGCACTTCAGAAAATGGGTTCGACGCGAAATTTTCAGGTCGGTGTATCGCTTGACTACAACTCGGTCAGTTCCCTCTCCCCTGGGAGAGGGCTAGGGTGAGGGGCTTGGGTCCTGAGTCGAGCGCAGAATGCAGCAACTCACCGATCCAGCTCCCTGACCAACAGGGGCAAAAGCTGTTCACACGACGCTTCAATCTTCAAATCCAGCAAATCATCCGCCCGGGTCTTGCCCAGGTTGATTGCGATCAGCGGCTTACCGCGATCGGCAATCACCCGGCACAGGCGAAACGCCGAATAGGCCATCAACGAAGAACCCACCACCAACATCCCCGCCGCATTTTCTGCCGCCGCCATCGCCCTTGCCGCCGTGGGCTGCGCGACGTTCTCGCCGAAAAACACCACGTCCGGTTTCATCCGCTCGCCAGCGCAATGCGGGCAGTGCGGCACCTTAAAGCGCGCTTCGAAGGCCGGGTCGAGCAGGGTGTCGCCATCCGGCGCCTGCACCGCATCAACCCCGGCCAGATACGGGTTGTGCATTTCCATTAATTGTTGAATCGAATCGCGCTCGCTGCGCTGGCCGCAGTCCAGACACACAACGCGATGCAGGCTGCCGTGCAATTCGATCACATCGTGACTGCCGGCCTGATCGTGCAGGGTGTCGACGTTCTGGGTGATCAAGTCGCGGATCAGCCCACCGTGCTGCAAATCGGCCAATGCCTCGTGAGCCGCGTTCGGTTGCGCCTGACGTACCCTCGGCCAACCGAGCATGGCCCGCGCCCAATAGCGGCGGCGTGATTCCGGGGCGGCGAGGAATTCCTGATACATCATCGGCTGCCGGCCACGGCGTACACCGTCGCGGTCGCGGTAGTCCGGAATGCCCGACGGCGTGCTGATGCCGGCCCCGGTCAGCACAATGAAATCGCCATCGGCCATCACCTCTTGCAGAGTGTCGAGGTGTTCGCGGGTCGGGCTGTCGAGCATGGTCAGCGCTCCGAAGTGGGCAGTGCCAGCAGGTTAGCACGCGACCCGCGCAGGTTACTTGCGTGCCTCCAGAATCAGGTTGAACGGCGTTTGCGTGGCCCGGCGGAATTGCTTGAAACCGGCCTCGGCAAATACTTTGCGCAGACGCACTTCCCCCGCCTGCGCCCCCAGGCCCAGGCCGACTTCCTGCGACAGCGAGTTGGGGGTGCAGATAAACGTCGAGGCTGCGTAGAACAGCCGTCCGACCGGGGTGATGTTGTCGTCCAGTGTGTCGTTGGCGAACGGCTCGACCAGCAACACCGTGCCATCGTCTTTCAGCGAGTCATAGGCGTGACGGGCGGCGCCGACCGGATCGCCCATGTCGTGCAGGCAGTCGAAATAGCAGATCAGGTCGTAGTCATCGCCGGGGTAGTCTTTTGCCGAACCCTGAAAGAACCTCGCCCGGCTGCTGACTCCACCTTCCTCGGCGCGCTGGGTGGCGACAGTGATCGAGGGTGCGTGGAAGTCGTAGCCGACGAAGCGCGAATTGGGAAACGCCTGGGCCATGATCACGGTCGAGGCGCCATGACCGCAGCCAATGTCGGCGACTTTCGCGCCTTGCTCAAGCTTGGCCACCACACCGTCCAGCGCCGGCAGCCATTCGGCGATCAGGTGACCTTTGTAGCCGGGCCGGAAGAAACGCTCGGTGCCGGTGAACATGCATGGGTGGTGATCGCCCCAGGACAGGGCGCCGTTGCCGCGCATGGCTTTGACCAGTTTGTCCTTGTCGTGGAAAAACGACGCCACCACCCCGAGGCCGCCGGCGACATACACCGGTGAGTCTTCGATGGCCAGGGCCAGCGCTTGTTCTTCGGGTAAACGGAACTGGCCGTCATGGTGCTCCATGTAGCCGGATGCCACGTGAGCGCTGAGCCATTCACGTACCAGACGCGGGTTGCAGGTGGTTCTGGCGGCGAGGGCATCGGCACTGATCGGCTGACTGTCGGCCATTGCCCGGTACAACCCGAGTTCTTCGCCAACGATGACATTGGCCAGCATCGCCGCGCCGCCCATGTCGTTGACCAGTTTGCCCATGAATTCGTTGAGCTTCGTCTCATCCATCATGTGTGCTCCTGAAACAGGATCACGGTCCGGCGGCGTCGTAGGTCGAGGCGTGCGCCACCGGGCGGTGGTCACGGAGTTGGGCAGGGCACAGCTGACGTCCTGCGTCCCCCTCGACTGGGTAATAAAAGAGTCTAGCCCCGGTCCGGGGCTGGCGCTGTTTTTGTGAACAACGAAAACCTTGGTGGGA
>NZ_JAMLFX010000008.1:215624-217453 GCF_023634765.1 Pseudomonas sp. AKS31 | reverse complement strand
GAGCCTGCTCGCGAAGAGGCCGGTACAGTCAGCATCGTGGTCGACTGTTCGGCAGTCTTCGCGAGCAGGCTCGCTCCCACAGGTTTTTCGGTGTGTATCACTGTGTATCGCGGTGGTTTGAGGATACACAGGGCTGCAAATGCCCGGTCATGTGTACACAGCCGTGATACAGCCGGCGGCTCAAATGTGGAAAATCCACTGTTGAGGTAACTGCCATGCATCCCCCGTCCTCATCGCTGTCACCCAGCGTCGGCCTCGGTCTGCGCCGTGGTCTGCTGAAAGACCTGCAAACCGCACGCAGCGGCGCTTTCGACTTTCTCGAAGTCGCTCCGGAAAACTGGATCGGCGTCGGCGGGGCCCATGGCGCGGCGTTGCGTGAACTGGCCGAACGCTACCCGTTGTCCTGTCACGGCTTGTCGCTGTCACTTGGCGGTTCGGCGCCGCTGGATGTCGGGTTCTTGCGGGAAGTCCGGGGGTTTCTCGACCATTACAACGTGCCGCTGTACAGCGAGCACCTGAGTTACTGCAGCGATGACGGGCACCTGTACGACTTGCTGCCGTTGCCATTCACCGAAGAGGCGGTGCAGCACGTTGCCGCGCGAATCCGTCAGGCGCAGGACATTCTCGGCCGGCGTCTGGCGGTGGAAAACGTCTCCTATTACGCCGCGCCGCGTCAGGACATCGACGAGGTGACCTTCACCAATGCCGTGCTGCGCGAGGCCGATTGCGATCTGCTGCTGGACGTCAACAATGTCTACGTCAATGCAATCAACCACGGGTTCGATGCGCAAACGTTCCTTGCCGGTATCGAGCCGGGCCGGGTGGTCGGCATGCACGTGGCCGGGCATTTCGATGAGTCCGATACGCTGAAAATCGACACCCATGGCGCCTCGGTAAAACCGCAGGTCTGGTCTCTGCTGGCCGAGGCCTATACGCGGTTTGGTGCGCAACCAACGCTGCTTGAGCGGGATTTCAATTTTCCGGCGTTTTCCGAACTGGTTGCCGAGCTGCAGACCATTCGCCACTTGCAAGCCGGAGGTCGTCAACGTGGATAACCTGCTGCATCAACAACACGTGTTGACCCGGTATTTGCGCGATCCCGAACATCAATCGCCCCCGGCCGACATGAACCTGGCGCGGGTCAACGTTTATCGCGATCTGGTGTTCAACAACGTCTCGCAATTGTTGAGCGGCACGTTTCCGGTGTTGATCCGGATCATCGGGGCGCAACGCTGGGGCCGGCTGGTGCGAGGTTTCTTGCGCGACTGGCGCGCGCAAACCCCGAAGTTCGGCGAGATTGCCCAAACGTTTCTCGATTATCTCGCTGCGTCACCGCAGGTGTTGCGCGAGGGCGAGTGGCCGGCGTTTCTGCTGGAGCTGGCGCATTACGAATGGGTCGAGATGGTGTTGCAGCAATCTGATGCCCAAGCGCTGCCGTGGACGGACCCGGCGTTGTTGCTGGAGCGCCCGCTGCAGATCTCGGCGCTGGCCTGGCCATTGGCGTATGTCTGGCCGGTGCATGCACTCGATCCGAACCATCAGCCTGCCACGCCACCGGCTCAACCGACTCTGTTGTTGGTACGGCGTGCGGCGGACTGGAGTGTGCAGTTTTCCCAACTGAGCCCGCTGGCCTGGCGGTTGTTGCAGCGCATCACTGAGTTTGCGTCGTTGACGGGGCGCGAGCAGTTGCAAGGTTTGGCGCAGGAGGCCGGGCAGCCCGCCAGCAATTCGTTCATGGATAACGGCCTGATGTTGTTGCGGCAGATGCATGAGGACCAGGTGATCGGTCTGGCACCTTGAGTACTAATATTGCGCCGTACACTGTGGGA
>NZ_JAMLFX010000008.1:187775-215614 GCF_023634765.1 Pseudomonas sp. AKS31 | reverse complement strand
GAGCCTGCTCGCGAAAGCGATCTGTCAGTCAACTTGAACATCGACTGACAGGACGCCTTCGCGAGCAGGCTCGCTCCCACAGGGATTTTCGCTGTTATCAGGAGTGCAGGGGGAGTTTCAGCTCCGCACACAACCCGCCACCCTCGCGATTGCTCAAGGTCAGCGAACCACCCAAGGCCATGGCCAGTTGTTGGGCGATGGCCAGTCCCAGCCCGGTGCCGCCGGTATCGCGATTGCGCGAGTTTTCCACGCGGTAGAACGGTTGCAGCACCTGCGCCAGTTCGGCGTCGGCGATGCCGGGGCCGCGATCCATGACGGTGATCGCCAGGCTGCCCTTGTTGGCCTCGACCCAGACTTCGGCGGCGCCGGCGAATTTCAGCGCGTTGTCGGTGAGGTTCACCAGTACTCGGCGCAACGCATGGGGGCGGGTGTCGATGACCGCCGCACTTTTGCCGACCAGTTGCACCTGCTTGCCCATGTCCTGATAGTCGAAGACCAGGCTTTCGAGGAAGGAATCCATGTTGGTGCGACGGCTTTCCTCGGTCGAGCCATGGATGCTGCGCGCATACGCCACGCCTTCGCGCACCAGGTGTTCCATCTCGCTGAGGTCATTCCACAGTTTGTCTTTCTCGGCGCAATCGTCCATGAGTTCGGCGCGCAGTTTCATCCGCGTGATCGGCGTTTGCAGATCATGGGAAATCGCCGCCAGCAATTGCATGCGCTCCTTGAGGTAAGCGGCAATGCGCGCCTGCATCGCGTTGAATGCGCGCGCGGCGTAGACCACTTCGTTCGGGCCGCTTTCGTCGAGGTGGATCGGGTGGGCGTTGGGGTCAAGAGTTTCCACGGCATTGGAAAGCCGGGTCAGCGGGCGGATCGCGATGCGCACGGCCAGCCAGGTGCAGGCGATCATCAACGCCAGTTGGCCGAGCAAGACCACCGGCAACCAGGGCGACAGCGGGACCATGGCGGGGCGCACGTCGATGGTCACCGGGCTGCCGTCGCTCAGGCGCAGATGGCCCTGAAAGTGTTTCTTCGGTCCGGGAATATCGGTGAAGGTCAGTGGATAGCGTTCACCAATGGCTTCAGTGATCGAGGTGACCGCCACCGGCACATCACCGGCGTCGATCGGCGTGCCCGGTTCGCCTTCGCTCAACAGGTAGCCATAATTTTTTCGCGCCAGACGCTCGAGCCAGTCGGGACGCTCTTCGGCAGGCAGGCGATCGAGGATCGCAATCGAGGTCGAAACGTCGGTTTCCAGATTGCCGAGCATGGTGTTCTTTGCGCTTTGGTAACGCTCGTAATATTGCGCACCGAACGACAGCGCCTGAGCGAGCAGCAGGCCGATCAGGAAAATCAGCGACAGGCGCGAGGCGAGGGTGCGCGGCCAGTGCAGATTGACGCTCATGCCGGAGCACCGAGAATTTCGACCGGCAGCGAGAATACATAACCTTCGCTGCGCATGGTCTTGATGTAGGCCGGCTCACGCGCATCATCCAGCAGACGCTGACGCAAACGGCTGACCAGCAAATCGATCGAGCGGTCAAACAGATCGGCATCACGGCCCTGAGTCAGGTTGAGCAGTTGGTCGCGGCTGAGCACCCGTTGCGGGTGATCGAGAAACACCCGCAGCAAACGGTATTCGGCGCCGCTGAGGGCTACCATGGTGCCGTCCTTGTCCAGCAGGTGACGGGCCGAGGTGTCCAGTTGCCAACGGCCGAAAGCCAGCAAGCGACCAGCCTCGGTGACCACCAGATTTGGCGGCAGCATCCGCGTGCGGCGCAGCACGGCGTTGATCCGCGCGAGCAATTCGCGGGCGGCGAACGGTTTGGTCAGGTAATCGTCGGCGCCCATTTCCAGGCCGATGATGCGGTCGGTTTCATCGTTGCGGGCGGTCAGCATCAGGACCGGCGTGGCCTTGTGTTTGCCCACCCGCAATTCGCGGCACAACTGCAGGCCATCGTCGCCGGGCATCATGATGTCGAGCACGATCAGGTCGACGGTGTTGGCCTCGAGAAAGCTGCGCATCTGCCGGCCATCGGCGACCACCGTGGTACGCAAACCGTTTTTTTTCAGGTAGTTGCCCACCAGCTCACGGATCTCGCGGTCGTCGTCGACGATGAGAATGTGATCGACATGATCCATCGGTTCAAGCCTCAGTCAGAAGGGGAATGCCGTGCAGTCTATAGAGCCTTCAATGGCTCGCCTGCGTGCCTTTGTATTGCAGTGTATCTGCCGTGGCGGCGGATACACGGGAACGCAAAATCGGGAATTTTTCAGGGTTTTGTATCGCTGTGTATCCCTCGATGGCAGGGATACACAGCGATTGAAACGTGCCCGTTCCTGACACAGAGGCGATACCTCGCAAGCTTCAAATAGGCTCCATCGAGGCCCACACAGATCGCCTCGGCTCAAACCCACTGAAGCCTTGAGGAGTACCGCCATGATCAACAAATCCGTTATCGCCGCCTGCCTGTTTGCCGCCCTGAACGTCTGCACCTTGTCGGCCCGGGCCGAAGCCGCCGCCACCCCGCAAACCTACACCTACGGCACCCACCTGGATATCCAGAAAGTGATCTCGCTGAAGGAGGACAACTCGGTGGCTTGCGGCATCGTCGAGGCCCGCATGACCTACCTCGATTCGGCCGGCAAAACCCGCGTGCTCGATTACAGCAAATTTGCCGACGGTTGCAACAACGACAACTGAGTCATCAACGGCAATCAGACCCACTCTTTATAGAAGGAACACAACCATGAACAACGTATCGCGCTTTTTGACCGCCATTGCTTTCTCCCTGGCCGGTGTCGCCGCCCATGCCAACGCTGCGGTTGAACAGCATAGCTGCAACAGCGGCAGCTGCTTTCAACTGACGCCGGTGGCCAAGCAGGGCAGCGATGGCCTGATTGCGGCTGACGGTTCCAGTCGTACGCCACAAGGCCAGATGTTTGCCGCTGATGGCTCCAGCCGCACGCCGCAGGGCCAGATGTTTGCCGAGAATGGCGCCAGCCGTACGCCGCAAAGTCATTGGCTGGAAAGCCAGAGCGTCTGAATGCTCGTCACATTCATTGATCAAGGGTGACTCACTATGTACCTCATCGCATTTCTCGGCGGTCTGCTGACCGTGCTCAGCCCCTGTATTTTGCCGGTGGTGCCGTTTCTGTTTGCCGGCGCGCAACGCAGCCGCGCAGCGATTGTGCTGACGCTCGGCGGCATGGCGCTGACTTTCGCGCTGATCTCCAGCCTCGCCGTGGTCAGCAGCGAATGGGTGATTCAGGCCAGCAACAGTGGCCGTTATGTCGCATTGATCGTGATGAGCGTGTTCGCCCTGTCGCTGATCTCGGCGCGCGTCGGTGACTGGCTGACGCGACCGTTCGTGATGCTCGGCAACCGCCTCGACCCGGACACCCGGAAAAAGGCTGGGCCGATGGGATCGATCATGCTCGGCGTGGCCACGGGGTTGCTTTGGGCACCGTGCGCCGGGCCGATTCTCGGGGTGATCCTCACCGGCGCCATGCTGCAAGGCGCCAACGCGCAGACCAGCCTGTTGCTGCTGGCCTACGGCGCCGGCAGTGCGTTGTCGCTGGGCACACTGATCTTCACCGGGCGCGGGCTGGTCAACCGCTTGAAACCGTCGATCCCGTTCACCGGCTGGTTGCACCGCGGTGCCGGGGTTGCGGTACTGGCGACGGCGGCGGTGATCGCCACCGGTTTCGACAAAACCTTGCTGGCGAACACCTCCTCTGAAGGCGTCGCCAGCGTCGAAAAAAGCGTGCTGGAAAACGTGCCGAAGGTGGTCGACTACTTCGTCAGCAAAGTCCGCGCGGATTCGCCGATGGAGCAGGGCAAAGGCGCGATGCCGTCATTGGCCGGCGCTGTGCAATGGCTCAACTCGCCTGAGCTGAGCGCAGACGCCCTGCGCGGCAAGGTGGTGCTGGTGGATTTCTGGACTTATGACTGCATCAACTGCCAGCACACCTTGCCGTACGTCAAAGACTGGGCGAAGAAGTACGAGAAGGACGGCCTCGTGGTGATCGGTGTACACACCCCGGAATACGGCTATGAGCGGATCATCGACAACGTCAAGGATCAGGTGAAAAAACTCGGCATCACCTACCCGGTGGCCATCGACAATAACTATACGATCTGGCGCAACTTCGACAATCAGTACTGGCCGGCGCATTACCTGATCGACGCCAAGGGGCAGGTGCGTTACAGCCACTTCGGTGAAGGTCGCTACGAAGCGCAGGAACAGATGATCCAGCAGTTGCTGGAGGAGGCGAAGGCACCTGCCGCTTGATCAACAAAACCAATGGCTCAGAGGTCGCGGACCATGAGCCATTGTTCGTTGTCCCAGGCGCGAAAACGCTCCAGGACCTGCCATCCGCGTTTGGCGTAGTAGTCCTGCTTGTTCTGCGTGTGCAGGTACAACCGCGCAAAGCCGCAGGTTTTTGCCTCCTGACAAATCCCTTCAATCAAGCGTTCCGCCAACCCTTGCCCACGTGCTTCAGGGCTGACGAATACGCAGGCCAGCCAAGGCCCGAGGTCGGGGCGCAGGGTAAGGTCATCGCGTGCCAGCGCCGCACCGCCGACCAGGTGTTCGCCGTCCATGGCGATCAGGCACGACCAGTCACCATTGCGTTGGCCTTGGGCAAACTCACGTTGCCATTCGGCCAACGGCTGGTCGACGTATTCGTAAGGGAATTGTTGGTGAATCCATTGGGCATAGCGGTCGCTGTGGTGCATGTGATGCGCGAGCCAATCGATTTGCAGTGACATCCGTCGAGTCCGTTCCAGAGGCGAGGGGGCATCAGAAACCAATCCCCCGACCTTGGCAATCCTCAAGGTGTTCCAGACGCTTTACAGATTTCCACCGCTCATCGGCAAACCCCCGGTTTTACGGGGTTGCCAGACGATTGGCAGGGACGCCGAGCGGTCTCGGCGCGATAGTGAGCGAGCAGGGTCACTGCCGGCCTTGCCTCATAACAAGAGCGCGAGGTTGCCATGCCTAAATTCGTGATTGAACGCGAGATTCCAGGGGCCGGGAAGCTATCCGAAGCAGAACTCAAAGCTGTGTCGCAAACGTCCTGTCAGGTATTGCGTGATCTCGGGCCGCAGGTGCAGTGGCTGCAAAGCTATGTCACCGCCGACAAAATCTATTGCGTGTACATCGCGCCTGACGAAGAGCAGGTGCGCGAACACGCCAGGCTCGGTGGGTTTCCTGCCAACAGTGTGGCGCGGGTGATGACGGTCATCGATCCGACGACGGCCGAATGACCAACGACCCCACCTGCTGCGGAGCTCATGCTCATGAGTACCCCGATTGATCTGACTGCCTTGAAGGAACGCCAGAAAGTCGCCTGGGCCAGTGGCGACTACGCCGTGATCGGCACGACGTTGCAAATCGTCGGCGAAAACCTCGCCGAAACCTGCGACTTGCGTTGCGATGAAGAGGTGCTGGATGTCGCTGCCGGCAACGGTAACGCGACGCTGGCGGCGGCACGGCGTGGTTGCCGGGTCACCTCGACCGACTACGTCGCGGCGTTGCTGGAACGTGGTCAGGATCGTGCCAGGGCGGAGCATCTGGACGTGACGTTTCAGGTCGCCGATGCCGAGGCGCTGCCATTCGCTGATGAAAGTTACGACGCGGTGCTGTCGACCTTTGGTGTGATGTTCGCACCGGATCAGGACAAGGCCGCTGCCGAACTGGGCCGGGTTTGTCGCCGTGGCGGGCGGATCGGTCTGGCCAACTGGACCCCGGAAGGTTTCGTCGGCCAGATGTTCAAGACCCTTGGCCGGCATCTGCCGCCGCCTGCCGGTGCCCAGCCCCCCTCGAATTGGGGCTCCGATGCCTGGTTGCACAAACATTTCGATGACCGCGATTTCCTGTTGCGCGTGACGCGCCGAGACTTCAATTTTCGCTATCGCTCGGCGGCGCATTTCATCGACGTCTTTCGCCATTGGTATGGGCCGGTGCACAAGGCCTTCGCCGCATTGCCGCCAGCGAGCGGGCAGGCGCTGGAAAGTGATCTGGCGGATCTGCTCAATCGGTTGAATCGGGCGGGAGAGGGTTCGCTGGTGGTGCCGAGTGAATATCTGGAGGTGGTGATTACCAAGCGCTGATTCACCCCCGACTTTCATGACGATGGAGACCCCTGTGGGAGCGAGCCTGCTCGCGAAAGCGGTATGTCATTCAACAAAGATGTTGTCTGAAACTCCGTCTTCGCGAGCAGGTTCGCTCCCACAGGGGTAGGTATTTTGGTAGTTGAGCCTATTTCACCTGCGGCCGCTCAAACCATTCCAGCGCCGTGCGCCAGATGCAGATCCCCAGGAAATACGCCGACATCAGCAGCCACAAGCCCATCACCAACGGATTGATCACCGGATGGTTGAGCACCAGCGACAGGCTGCACAGCAGCCAGATTGCCGTCACCGCAATGTTGATCGGCATGAACCGGCGTACCCGGAACGGGTGCAGGAACTTCATCCGCGTCACCGTCAGCAGCGCCAGGCCTATCACCGTCAGGAAGGTGATCCACGGCCCCGGGCCGATGATGTACAGGCACAGCGCGACCACATTCCATGCAGCCGGAAACCCGACAAAGTAGTTGTCCTTGCTCTTCATATTGACGTTGCAGAAGCAGAACAGCGACGACACCAGAATCAGCGACACGGTCAGCAGCAACGTGTAGTCGGGCAACGGAATGTAGCGATAGATGAACAGTGCCGGAATAAACACATAGGTCAGGTAATCGATCACCAGGTCGAGGATCGAACCGTCGAAGCTCGGCAGCACCGATTGCACATTGACCTTGCGCGCCAGTGCGCCGTCGAGGCCGTCGACAATCAGCGCCACGCCCAGCCACATCAGGCAATGGGTCGGCTGGTTTTCCAACAGGGCGAGGGTGGCCAGAAAAGCGGTGACCACGCCAGTCGCGGTAAAACCATGGGCGCCCCATGCTTTGAGCCTGGCGATGTGTACGGTCGATATCACGGGGGCGTTCTCCAGAAAGTGAAGCAAGCCGGGTATTACCCTTGGCGGGAAGGGCGCCGGCAAACCGGGTCGGGGTTGCAGCTATCGACCGGTCTGGCCGGGATAAGGTTCACCACTGATCAATCTTAGCTGGCCGGCAAAAAAATACGCGGGCGAAATCCGTCAGAGCTTCGAGCACCAGCCAAACGGTGCTGGCGCTATGGCCGCACGGGTCTATTGTTGCCAGATGCAGTGACTGCCAATGCTTGAGGATGACGTCATGAACACCAGCGATTTGCTCGAACAACTGCTGCAAGGCCGGGCCTCGGCGGGGCAACAATCTTCAGCGTCCGCCGGCGTTGGTTCGGGCGGTTTAGGTGGGTTACTGGGTGGATTGCTCGGTGGTGCGGATTCCACTGGCACACGCGGTGGCTCTGCGGCTGGCGGGCTTGGCGGATTAGGCGGCTTGCTCGGCGGTTTGCTTGGAGGCGCTGGTGGTCTGGGCGGCGCCTTGGGCGGGGCGCTGGGCGGCGGTGGCGCCACGCAAAACCGTTCGGGAGGCACCAACTACGCGGCGCTGGCCTCGCTGGGCATGATGGCGTTCCAGGCGTATCAGGCCTGGCAACGCAACCAGGCGAGTGCGGCACCGCAGCAAGCGCCGCAAACGGCTAACCTTCTTGCCGGCCCGGAAATAGAAGAACACAGCCACGCGGTGCTACGCGCGTTGATTGCGGCGGCCAAGGCTGATGGTCGTATCGATGAACCCGAAAAACACCTGATCAGCAGCGAAATCGGCAAACACACCGATGATCCGCAATTACAGCAATGGCTTGACGCTGAAGTCGCCAAGCCGCTGGACCCTGACGAAGTGGCGCAAGCGTCAAACGGTGACCCGGCTGTCGCCGCCGAAATGTACCTGGCCAGCGTGATGCTGGTGGACGACCAGCAGGACGCCGAACGCACCTATCTGGACGAGCTGGCAGCCGCGTTGAATATCGACCCGCAGTTGCAGGTGCACCTGGAACAGCAGGCCAAGGGTCAGGCCTGAAAGCAGAATCAAAGGATCGCAGCCTTCGGCAGCTCCTACAGGGTGTCCATCATTCCGTGTAGGAGCTGCCGAAGGCTGCGATCTTTTGATCTTCATAGCCAAATTGCATCCCACAACGGGTAGTCCCCCACACGCCCAACCAAACCGGCGCGCAACGGGTTCATAACGATGTATCGGGCAGCCGCTTTTAGATCTTCGTCGCGACGCAACGACCGGTCGTAATAACCGCGCTGCCATATCCCTCCCTGACTGCCGCGCTTGAGATTGATCGAGCGACAACTGCGCGATTTGACGCGGCACATGAGCGCTGCCAACGAACAGTGTTTCAATTCAATCAGCCAATGCAGATGATCGGGCATCACAACCCACGCCAGTGACTGAACCATTCCATCGTCATTGGCTGCACGCATTTGCTCTACTAGCAGTCTTCCCAAACGCCAATCCGAAAACACCGACTGACGTTCGTGAACGACGGCGGTGAGCAGATAAATACGTCCTGCCTCGCTATAACGCCCCTTACGCAATCCACACGCCTTTGCAGCAGCAGGCATTCCTTTGCCCTCCAAAAAATATCATTCTCGAACTCTAGCCAGCCCTCGCTCTCACGCCGGTCAAACCCATTGCAGGATGTAACCCTGTAGGAGCTGCCGAAGGCTGCGATCTTTTGATCTTGTTTTCTAAAATCAAAATCAAAAGATCGCAGCCTTCGGCAGCTCCTACAGGGGATTGCGGTGTATGCGAAGACGGCGCAGGTGGCCGTCCGTCCGGGCAATTTTCACGTCGATTGAATTTTTCGCAGGCGCCGCCTCTCTGCTGCTGTAGAGGCGTGTGGAACAGCGTCCTGCCAACCGACCGAGAATTTTGCCATGACTGTCCTGACCCCCCTGCAGGCTGCGCCTGCCCAACCGCTCCTGATGAACGCTGCCGGGAACATCCGCCAGGTCTATGAAGCGTTGTTGCGCGAAGACAATCCGCAAGACCTTGCGCAGGCGTTTTTGCAGGAGCAACTGCAACACGCCGCGCAGCTTACCGACTCGCTGCCCGAAGATCCGACGACATGGCACGCCTGGGTAGCCGAACATTGCGCCGATGTCGCCCGGCAATACGCCGACTATCTGCAACAGCGCAAGGCCGGTGGGCCTCGGCAATTCTTTCGTGGCAAGGCGCAGGCTCTGTATTTCCTGCAAGCGGTGGCACCGACCAAACTGGTCGACGGTGCATGGCTTTATGGTCTGTTGCCGCGCTGGCAAGACCCGCGTCACCAAGGCCTGCTGCGAACCTTTCTGGAAGAACTGGGCGAAGGCAATCCGGCGCAGAACCACGTGGTGATTTACCAGAAATTGCTCGCCGAGCACGATCTGCAGGACAGCAGTGCCATCGACGATGAACGCTACCTGCAAGGCGCAATTCAATTGGCCCTCGGTGTCTGTGGTGCTGATTATCTGCCCGAAGTGATCGGCTACAACCTCGGTTACGAACAACTGCCGTTGCACCTGTTGATCAGCAGCTACGAACTCAGTGAGCTGGGCATCGATCCGTACTATTTCACCCTCCATGTGACCATCGACAACGCCAGCACCGGCCATGCGCAAAAAGCCGTGCAGGCGGCGCTTGACCTGCTGCCGCTCGAGGCCGATCGAGCCGAGTTTCTGCGTCGGGTAGCGCTGGGCTATCGGCTCAACGATCTGGGGCAGGGCAGTCGCGCGATCATCGACGGTTTCGACCTTGAGCACGAGTTGCTGGCGATGCTTGAACGCAAATGCCCATTCGCTCAGCACATGCACTCCGATTACTGCCGTTTCGAAGGGCAGACCGTCAATCAGTGGCTGGCGGCACCGGAGCAATTGCCCGGATTCCTCCAGGCATTGCAGAACAAGGGCTGGATCAAACGCCACGAAGATCCCCAGGCCAGCCGTTTTTGGCAACTGATCGCGGGCGACGGTGCGGCCATGTTTGGCGTGTTCAATGCCTACGAAAAACAACTGGTGCACGACTGGATTGCCGGCGACTGGACCTCATCGGATAAACCCAGACCCATGCGACGGCACAGTCAGACGGCAGCGCCCATCGAAGGGCTTGAGCAAGATCCCGATGTACAGGCGCTCAATGCCGCGCTGCAAGGTCAGGATGCCTTGGCGCAAATGGCGATTCTGATCCCCTGGCTCGCCCCGGCCCGCCATGCACACCCGGCCGGGCTGCTCGCCACCCGGCGTTTTATCGAACTCAAATCCCGTTTGCCTTAAGGACCTTGCCGATGAATCAGGAAGAACAACTCTGCCCCAACGACCTCGTGCTACTGCAATTGGGCCGGCGCTTGTTGGCAGATGGATATCGGTTCGTCACCCCGACGCCGTTGACCCATCAACGGGTCAATCAGCGTGACGAGGGCCAGATGGCCGACACTTTGCGCGATGTGTTCGGCTGGTCGCGTCCGTTCGCGCCGGGGTTGCTGTCGGCCGATGAACAGCGGCAACTGCAAGACGCGCAGATCATTGATCACTACGAAGGTGAGCTGAAGAGTCGGGTGCGCTGGTCGAGCCTGGATGATTTGCTGTTCGTGCATTCGGCGTTCCCCACCGAGGCCGCTGACGCGGTGTTTTTCGGCCCCGACACCTACCGTTTCGCGCAACTGATTCACACCCACCTGCAGCAGAACTTCGCGCCAATCCATCGTGCGGTGGACATCGGTTGTGGCGCTGGCGTCGGTGCGATTCTGATCGGCCGCGCCCGACGCGAGGCGCAAGTGCTGGCGCTGGACATCAACCCAGCGGCGCTGCGTCTGACCGCGATCAATGCGGCGCTGGCGGAAGTTGCCAATGTCGAAGTGCGCGCCAGTGATCTGTTGCAGGGCGTCGACGGCGAGTTCGACCTGATCGTCGCCAACCCGCCGTACATGGCCGATCCGGCGGAGCGCGCCTATCGCCACGGTGGCGGTACGCTCGGGGCGGGGCTGTCGCTGCGCATCGTCGAACAGGCACTGAATCGACTGGCGCCCGGCGGTTCACTGCTGCTCTACACCGGTGTGGCGATGGTCGACGGTCGCGATCCGTTCCTCGACACCGTGCTGCCACGCCTGGATGAAAAGCGCTTCGGCTGGACGTACCGCGAACTCGACCCGGATGTCTTCGGCGAAGAACTGCTCAACCCCGGGTATCAACGGGTCGACCGCATCGCAGTGGTGGCGCTGACCGTGACCCGAATGGGCTGAAACAAGGCAGGTGCACGATGAACAGGAACCTCGACGACTACAACCGCATGCGCGATTTTTCAGCGACCTCGGAACCGGCCGCTGTCAAGCGATCTGGACGTAAAACCGCTGCCGAGCATGCTTTGCAGTTCTGCATTCAGAAGCACGACGCGTCGCACCTGCACTACGACTTTCGCCTGGAACTCGATGGCGCACTGAAGAGTTGGGCGGTGCCAAAAGGGCCGTCGCTCGACCCCAAGGTCAAGCGGCTGGCGGTGCATGTCGAGGATCACCCGCTGGATTACGCGACATTCGAAGGCAACATTCCGCAAGGGCATTACGGCGCCGGTGATGTGATCGTCTGGGATCGTGGCGTGTGGATTCCACTGGAAGATCCGCACGAGGCCTACGCCAAGGGCAAGCTCAAGTTCGAGCTGCAAGGCGAGAAGCTCGGCGGTATCTGGAACCTGGTGCGCACGCACATGCCGGGCAAGAAGGAGCAGTGGTTCCTGATCAAGCATCAGGACGGCGCCGCACGGCCGCAGGATGACTACGATGTGTTGGCAGCCGAACCGGACAGCGTGTTGAGCGAACGCACGCTCGTCACCAAACCAAAGCTGGCCGCCGAGCACAGCAAACCGCTGAAAAAGCCCGCAGCAAAAACGCGCAAGACCCCGAACGGCAAGCTCACGGGGGCGCACAAGGCCAAACTGCCGACGCAACTCAAGCCGCAACTGGCCACGCTGGTCGACAGTGCGCCGCAAGGGCAGTGGAGTTACGAGATCAAATTCGACGGCTACCGGATTATGGCGCGCATCGATCATGATCAAGTGCAGTTGTTCACCCGCAACGGCCATGACTGGACACACAAGCTGCCGCAACAGGCCGCCGCTCTGGCCGCGCTGGGACTGGAATCGGCGTGGCTCGACGGCGAAATGGTCGTCGCCAACGAACACGGCGTCCCGGATTTTCAGGCCCTGCAAAATGCTTTCGAAGCCGGGCGCAGCGGTAACATCCTCTACTACCTGTTCGATCTGCCGTATCTCAACGGTGTCGACCTGCGCGAAGTGCCGGTCGAGGAACGTCGCGCCGCGCTGGCCACGGTGCTCGGCAGTCATGAACAACCGCTGCTGCGCTTCTCAGAAGCCTTTGACGAAACCCCGGATGCGCTGCTCAACAGCGCCTGCCAGATGCAGATGGAGGGCCTGATCGGCAAACGCCTCGGCTCGCCGTATGTATCCCGGCGCAGCAGCGACTGGATCAAGCTCAAGTGCAAACACCGCCAGGAGTTCGTCATCGTCGGCTACACCGATCCGAAGGGTTCACGCAGTGCCTTTGGCGCGTTGTTGCTGGGGCTGCATGATCGCGACAGTGGCGAGTTGCGTTACGCCGGCAAGGTCGGCACCGGCTTCAACGAGGCGACGTTGAAAAGCATTCTGGCCCAGCTCAAACCGTTGCAGGTGAAGACGGCTGCAGTGGTCAATCCACCCAGCGGCTTCGAGGTCAAAGGCGTGCACTGGCTCAAGCCGAAATTGCTGGCGGAAGTCGCGTTTGCGGAAATGACCAAGGACGGTTCGGTGCGCCACGCCGTGTTCCATGGCCTGCGCAATGACAAACCGGCCAAAGCCATCACTGAGGAGCGAGCGAAACCGGTGAAGACTGCAGAGAAGAAATCAGCCACGAAGAAAGCGCCGAAAAAAGCCCCGGCGAGCAGCGCAGAAACCGCGCCGTCACAACTTGGACTGGCCAACGGCAAGGTGCGCATCACTCACCCGGATCGCGTCATTGATGCGGTCAGCGGTACCACCAAGATGCAACTGGCCGAGTATTACGCCAGTGTTGCCGAGTGGATCCTGCCACAGCTCAAGGATCGTCCGGTGGCACTGGTGCGCGCCCCGGACGGCATCGCCGGCGAATTGTTCTTCCAGAAAAACGCCGAACGCCTGGCGATCCCCGGCATTACCACGCTGGACAAGGATGTCACCGGGCAACCGGTCATGCTGATCAACAACGCCGAGGCGCTGATCGGTGCGGTCCAGATGAGCACCGTTGAACTGCATACCTGGAACGCGACCACGGTTGACCTGGACAAACCCGATCGCTTCGTCCTCGACCTCGACCCGGATCCGGCGCTGCCGTGGAAAAGCATGGTCGAGGCGACGGCGCTGACATTGACCGTGCTCGATGAACTGGGCCTCAAGGCGTTCCTCAAAACCAGCGGCGGCAAGGGTATCCATTTGGTGGTGCCATTGACCCGCAAACTCGGCTGGGACGAGGTCAAGGACTTCAGCCACGCCATCGTCACGCATATCGCCAAGCTGTTGCCGGACCGCTTTTCTGCGGTGTCCGGGCCGAAAAACCGCGTCGGGCGGATCTTTATCGATTACCTGCGCAACGGTCTGGGCGCCACCACCATTTGCGCTTACGCCGCGCGCACCCGCGAAGGCTTGCCGGTCTCCGTGCCGCTGTTTCGCGAAGAAGTCGCCGAGATCAAGGGCGGCAATCAGTGGAACGTGCACAACGTTCATGAGCGGTTGTCGGAGGTTGGCGACGAGCCATGGGCCGATTTGAAGAAAACCCGCCAGAGCATCACCGCCGAGATGCGCAAACGGCTGGGGCTGAAGAAGTGATCAGGTGTCCCGCAGCAAGTCGTGGGCATTGAGTAGTTCGAAGGCGATTTCCGGGTGGTTTTCCAGGCCGCGGCGAATGGCGGCCGGAATTGCGGCGCGGGTCTTGCGGCACAGGCCGGGTAACTCTTCGATCTGAATCGCTATGCCACGCATGGTGCGCACTTCGTTGAAACCGGGAGCGACGTCGACGCGGATGCCCAATTGCTCAAACATCCGCTGTTGCAGATGTTTGAGGTCATTCAGGTCTTTGAGCATTTCGAGGCGAGCAAGCAGACGCTTCTCTTCGTCCCGGGTCAGACGCAGGATGCGCAAATCCGCGCCAGGTGTCTCCAGCAATGGGTCGCGCCCGCAAATGCAGGCGCCGGGCGGGCAAGGGGAGCGCAAGGGCACAGAAGTCGTCATGGCCTCCATCATAGAGGCCGTCGGACATTTTTGCCTATGCGCCTTCAGCGGCCATCCATCGCCTGCTTTTTCCGTGAAGACTACTGATTCAGGCCTTCGTAATGCACCAGAATCGCGTTGGCCAGATCTTCATCGCTGGCGTTGAGGCCAGGATTGTCCTGGCGAGCCTGCTGCAGTACCGATTCAAGATAAACCCCACGAATGGCCCCGCCACTGGCGACAAATGCAGATAAGTCGTCACGGGCTGGAATCACCATTTTGTGATCCTTGAAGGTCGAGTACAGCGACGCGGAGACACCCGCTGAGGTGGCGACATCACCCGCATCGACGCGGGCCAACGCCGAACCGACAGGCAGGCATAAGAGTAAGGAAGAAATGAGCACTAACTTGCGCATGACGGTGTTCCTCCACAAGCGCGAAGCAAAAAGGGAAGGTCTACATAAAGTGAGAGGGGCGCGCGCGACGGGAGTTCCGTGGTGCCGAAAAGTCTGAGTTATTGCAAAACAGATGCGGGCAACGCCATGGCGGGTTGCCCGTTTTTCAAGCTGCGATGAGTCAGATCACCCCGCAGGCCATGCGATCGCCGCCACCGCCCAGTGGTTTCGGCATATCGGCGTGGTTGTCGCCCCCGGCGTGGATCATCAGCGCGTGGCCTTTGATCTCGGAGATTTTTTTCAGGCGCGGCGCCAGTACCGGATAGTTGGCAATGCCGTCCGCAGTCACATAAATCGCCGGGAGGTCACCCAAATGACCGTCAGCATACGGGCCGAGGTGCTTGCCGGTTTTTTGCGGGTCGAAATGTCCGCCAGCGGCCAGTGCAGCGCCTTTCACGCCGTCCTTCATGCCGGCCTCGCAACTGCCGTTCTCATGCACATGGAAGCCATGCACACCGGCCGGCAAGGATTTCAGCTCGGGCGTGAACAACAGGCCATACGCCGTCTCACTGATGGTGACCGAGCCGATCGCTTGCGGCGCACCGTCGGCGCTGACCAGATTGATGGCGACTTTTTCCGTCGCCGCCTGTGCGGTTCCAATGGCCAAGGTGCCGAGCAAACCCAACCACAATGCGCGTTTCATAAGCATTTTCCTTTTGCTGCAAGAGTGTTCAGAACGACGGACTCAATAGCCTGCCGGCATTAACCGGCGATGAACGCACATCCGCCTGCGTTGCAAAGTGAGACTTGCCGCGCAATCCGAAAGTTTTGCTGCGTTTAGCCAGCGTACCGACACCTGTTGACACGCTCTGGCGCGGCAGACCTGCGCAAATAGGCTTAACTGAAGGCTGACAAGCGCTTACGGGCGTAACGAGAGAGGAAAATCCGGTGTCGATCAAACTGCGTTTAGTGTTGCTGATTGTGACAAGTCTGCTGACGGCGTTGATCGTGAGTCTGGTCAGTTACGTCGGCAATCAGCGGATGGCCTCCGCGGTCAGCGATAACGCGGTCAGCATGAGCGCGCTGCGCAACCACATGGAAGCCGACATGATGCACGACGCCCTGCGCGCCGATGTCTATTCGGCAATGCTGGTGGGTTTGGGCAAAAGCACCAGCACGGCGCCCGAGGTGCGCGATTCGATCAACGAGCATGCGGGGCATTTTCGTGAGGTGCTTGAAGACAACCTCAAGTTGCCGATCAACCCGGCATTGCGCACAGCGCTGGAGCAGATCAAGCCGAGCCTCGATACCTACATCAATACCGGCGAGCGGATCGTCGGGTTGGCGCTGGACAATCCTGATGCCGCTCAGCAGGAACTGGGCACCTTCAAATCGGCATTCAGTCAGCTCGAAGAACAAATGGCCGCTTTGAGCGAGTTGATCGAGTCCAATACCCGGCAGACCAGCGAAGGTACCGAATCAGCCATCCACAGCGCCAACGTCGCGCTCGGCGTGGTGTTGATCGCCAGTCTTGTGCTGCTCCTGATTCAGGGGCGCTGGGTCATTCTCAGCATCTTGGGGCCGTTGAAGGCCGCCAGCCGTATCGCCGAAAGCATCGCCCACGGCAACCTCAGCGAGCCGATCGCCGAGCCGTCCGGCAAGGATGAAGCCAGTGTCCTGATCCGCACATTGGCGACCATGCAGCGCGACTTGCGCAACATGATCGATGTGGTGCGGCGCAATGCTCACGGTGTCAGCGGCATGAGCGAACAACTCAGCCACGGCTGCCATCAGGTCGCCGACAGCAGCCAGCAACAAAGCGTGGCCGCCGGCACCATGGCGGCGGCCGCCAGCCAGATGACTGCAAGCATCGAGGAAATCACACGCCACGCCGAACGCGCACTGAGCATGGCCAGTCAGGCCGAAACCCTGGCCAAAGAGGGCGGCGGCGTGATTCATCAAGTGGTCAGCGACATGGACGATATCGCTCGATCAGCGCAACAGTCGGCCCAGGTGATCCGCACGCTGGATAAGGAATCCGAAGCCATTTTCAACATCATTCAAGTGATCAAGAGCATTGCCGACCAGACCAACCTGCTGGCGCTCAATGCCGCCATTGAAGCGGCCCGGGCCGGGGAACAGGGCAGGGGGTTTGCAGTGGTGGCTGACGAAGTGCGCAGTCTGGCGGCACGCACCAGCGCCTCGACCCAGGAAATCGCCGCAATGGTCGCGCGCATTCAGCACAGCACCCGCGAGGCGGTCAGCAGCATGGAGGCGGGCGTCGCGCAGGTCGATAAGGGCATGGCGGTGACGGCGGATGTCGAGCGAGCGATTCGTGAAATCCTCGAGGCGACGTTGAGCACGACACAACTGGTCAACGACATCACCCGCACGATTGGCGAGCAGAGCCAGGCCAGTAACGAAATTGCCCATCAGGTGGAAATGATTGCCGGAATGTCCGAGGGCAACAGCCGGGTGATCGGGCAAACAGCGAATACTACAGATGAGTTGTCGAGCCTGGCGGGGCAGTTGGCGCAGTCGGTGGATCGGTTTCGGTTGTGAAAGCGGGGGAATGACCCGAACCTGAGTTGAATGTCAGGCAAATAGGTAACAGGAATGCTTTCAGACGATAAGTACCGTCGTTTGTATGTCCAGTTTGAATTTATATGTTCTGAAGAAATGTTGTTTTTTATCTGTTTCAATGGTGACAAAGGGCTTTTTCTTGCGATTGCAAACGAACGCTTTTTTAGGACTGAAGTTATCCAGATACTCCTCACCATGCGTTGTCTGCAGAAATTGAATTGTCGACTCGAGCTGCTCAATCGCATGATTTTTCCATGCGCTACCGCCTCTTTCTTTCAACTCAACCAAGTAAAGCTGCTTATTTGTGGTCAGCATGCAGTCACATCGACCTCGACCCGGTTCTTCAGTGTCACCAATCACGCATTTGTCGATGGCTGTGAAAAGGACCGCTTTACTATCCGGGTTTTTGACTGTGGCGATCCAGGTCTCTTCTGACTCTGGATCGGCGTAGGCGACAGGACGCGATGTGTTGTCGCACAGGCCAAACCGTTCTTGGTGGTAAGGGCCACTTTGACATTGAGCATTGAGGAAATTCACGCCTCCAATGCCTCCTCGATATCGAGAAGTTGATCGAACAAATCATTACCTTCACGAAGTGATTCGTTGAGGTAGTTATGGTCCGACGGAATGCCTCCCGACATGGGCAATTTTTCGATGCTTCCAGTTGTTTCATCGGCTTGATAAATCGCCAGTTCATTAGCGTCTACCAACGCGTGCAGGGGTATTACTTTGGCGAGGCTGGTTAGCAGGGTCTCTGCGCGCTTCTCCAATATGCTGTCGTGCAGATGTTTGCCCTGCACAGCGATCGTCAGATAACTCACCACATAAGGGCTATGAGTTGTCAGTACCAGACGGTTGTTTTCCCCTTGGTTATTGAACTGAAGAAGGCTTTGCAGAACGCTCCATTGTGATCGTGGGTAAAGATTCTGTTCGGGTTCTTCAACAATGTTTATAAAAGCAGTTTTGTTAAACCTTGCTGACAATGCAGAGAGAGCAATACGGCGTTGTTCCTCTGTCAGTGAGTCGATGGAAAAAATCTCCACAACCTCCTTTCTGAAACGCTCCAGCTCTTCGGTACTCATGGTTTCCTGCCGCTCTTCACTTCGCTCTTGAACGGTGTTGGCTAAGTAGTGGCTCACGAGATGTAGCGGTACAGCTGATTGAAAACCACTGGACGCATCAGCCAATCTCAGTTTGTAGTCTGATTCGCGGATGTTGAGTATGTCATTCAGTTTGTCGTATTCGAGTTCCGCCTGATTGATCGGTAGGCGTAGTGCCCCCTTCATATTGGCTTTCGCCGCGTCGAACTCAGTCAAAAACTCTTTCAGCGAATCAGAAGAAAGCTTCAATTCCCGGGGGTGCCGGACGTAGGCGATGAAATTGCGTTCTGCAGGCACATACATGATTTGAGGCAGGTGATATTTTCTGCCTTTCAATTCACTGACATGCAGCTGTCCGCGCAAATAATGGATTACGTAGGCTTCACCTTCGTATTCGATCTCAGTATCCGCAGAAAGATAATTTTCGAGCCTGTGATACATGAGGTAGGGCTTGATGAATTTATTTTTTCGTTCAAACCATTTTGCGTCGTAGTCGCCTCGCACCAGTGCCTTTTCAATCCACGAGAAGGTTGAATACAGTTTGGCCAATGTGCTCTTCCCCGAGCCCTGATTGCCCACAAATACGGTCACACGTTTGAACTCTATCCAGCCATTGTTCTTCACACCGTTACGGATAGGGCCAAAATGCTTGACGCGTAGTCGGGTCATTGATCACTCCATAGAGACGAGCTGATGCGGTATAGCGGTGCAGCATATCAGGGCGGGATGGAAACAGGAGTGGGAAATGCGACGACTCAGGTATAGCGCCAGTTTTTTGTGGGAAAGGACTCTGCCTCTACTCATTTCAGGCGGAGTCCTTTTTATCAATCAGAACTTGAACGCCTGCCGCCCCACCAGCAACCACTTGCCATGCTGTTTCTGCCAGATCTGAAAATTCTCGATCTCGGTCGGCACCACCTCTGTCCCCTTTAACGCCTGTGCGGAGAAGTGATGGCGCACGAGCGCGGTGTCGCCGGACAGGGTGATGGTCTGGTTCTGCATTTCCAGGGTCTTGAACGCGCTCTTGCCGGTTTCGATGTCGGCGATGAATTCCTTCTTGTCCTGAATCTTGCCGCTGGAGTGGCCGTAGGTCAGGTTGGGCGCGGTCAGCGCGTTCAGTTCGGCGATGTCCTTGTGCAGCATCGCCTGGGTCAGATGATCCACCGCTTGGGCGACATCCTTTTCCGCCGGGGCAGAGGCGGCCATGGCGTAGCCGCTGAAGGCGCAGAGAAAACCGATCAGGAGTCGGGTCTTGGTCATGAGGTAGTTTCCTTGTTGTTATGAGTTGATGACTGTGTTCGTCAGTTATCGTACAACCTAGCAGAAAATCTTTGGATAAGGCATTGCTTCAAAGCGTTGGTCGTCGGGGGTCATGTTCAGCCTTCGTCGGCCGATAGTGTCCAGAGCGGAAAAAGACTCTCAAGTCGGGAACAGACGCGCGGGTTTGCCCTGACGTGATATTCTTCGCGCCAACTTGGTTTGACCTTATTCAGTTTGCTTGCCTTCGGGCGGGCTGACGGAATCCCTGTCGCTCAAGTAGCTGAGCCAATAATGATAAGAAGTCAGTTCAGAAGGGACATTAACTGAGGTCGATGCAGCATGTCGGCCTTGTGTGCCCACCCGTCAAAATTGAAGTGTGCCGGAATCTGCGACGCGAGCCTGAGCGTCATCAAAGCGGATCGCATACAGATAACAGCGGCGGGCGGAAGGCGTTTTATCATAGGTGCAACAGATGTTTAAGAAAGTGAACACAGCCCTGCTGGGTCTGGCTTTGGCGATGGGGATGACATCCGCCAATGCTGACGAAGCAAAGAAAGTCGACGTCCTGCTGATCGGCGGCGGCATCATGAGCACCACCCTCGGTGTGTGGATCAATGAGCTGGAGCCAAGCTGGTCGATGGAAATGGTCGAACGCCTCGACGGCGTCGCCCTGGAAAGCTCCAACGGCTGGAACAACGCCGGTACCGGTCACTCGGCGCTCGCCGAGTTGAACTACACCCCGGAAGACGACAAAGGCAACGTAACGATCCCGAAAGCCGTCGAGATCAACGAAGCGTTCCAGGTCTCCCGTCAGTTCTGGGCCTGGCAGGTTCAGCAAGGCGTTCTGAAGAACCCTCGCTCGTTCATCAACACCACTCCGCACATGAGCTTCGTGTGGGGCGATGACAACATCAAGTTCCTGAAAAAGCGCTACGAAGCCCTGCAGGCGAGCCCGCTGTTCGCCGGCATGCAGTACTCCGAAGACCCGGCTGTGATCAAGAAGTGGGTCCCGCTGATGATGGAAGGGCGTGACCCGAACCAGAAAATCGCGGCCACCTGGAGCCCGCTGGGTACCGACATGAACTTCGGCGAAATCACCCGCCAGTTCGCTGCGTACCTGCAGACCAAGCCTAACTTCGATCTGAAACTGTCGAGCGAAGTCCAGGACATCACCAAGAATGCCGATGGCACTTGGCGCGTCAGCTACAAAAACCTGAAAGACGGCAGCAAAACCGAAACCGACGCCAAGTTCGTGTTCATCGGCGCGGGCGGCGGTGCACTGCACCTGCTGCAGAAGTCGGGCATTCCGGAAGCCAAGGAATACGCTGGCTTCCCGGTTGGTGGTTCGTTCCTGGTGACCGATAACCCGGCCATCGCTGAACAGCACCTTGCCAAGGCCTACGGCAAAGCGTCGGTTGGCGCACCACCGATGTCCGTTCCGCACCTGGACACCCGTGTTCTGGACGGCAAGCGCGTCATCCTGTTTGGCCCGTTCGCGACCTTCAGCACCAAGTTCCTGAAGGAAGGCTCGTACCTGGACCTGCTGACCAGCACCACCACCCACAACATCTGGCCTATGACCAAGGTCGGCATCAAGGAATACCCGCTGGTCGAGTACCTGGCTGGCCAACTGATGCTGTCGGATGAAGACCGTCTGAACGCGCTGAAGGAATACTTCCCGAACGCCAAAGCCGAAGACTGGCGCCTGTGGCAAGCCGGCCAACGCGTGCAAATCATCAAGCGTGATGAAGCCGCTGGCGGCGTGCTGAAACTGGGCACCGAAATCGTTGCTGCACAAGACGGCTCCATCGCCGGTCTGCTGGGCGCATCGCCAGGCGCGTCGACCGCTGCACCGATCATGCTGAGCGTGCTGCAGAAAGTCTTCAAAGACAAAGTGGCTACTCCTGAGTGGCAAACCAAGCTGCACCAGATCGTTCCAAGCTACGGCACTCAGCTGAACAACGATCCAGCCAAAGTGGCTGCAGAGTGGGCTTACACCGCCAAGATCCTCGAATTGCCGACACCTCCAGTGATCGGTCAGGCGGCTGCTCCGGCTGCTCCGGCTGCACCTGCAGCTCAGAAAGCTGAAGCTCCGAAGGAAAACGCTGCACGTGACATGGCTCTGTAACTAGAACCCTGACACACAAAGCCCACTGAACCGGCGACGGTCAGTGGGCTTTTTTCTGGCAAAGCGTTTTGTAGGAGCTGTCGAGTGAAACGAGGCTGCGATCTTTTGATCTTGCTTTTGAAAGATCGAGATCAAAAGATCGCAGCCTGCGGCAGCTCCTACAGGGCTTTCATGTGCTCAGGATTTGGCCTTGGCCAGATAAGCCCCCAGCCGCCGACCCATCTCTTCGCCCAAGGCCTGCAGACCACTGAGTGGCCGCACCATCACTTCAAACTCGACAATCTTCCCGTTCTCATCAAAGCGAATCATGTCGATCCCCTTCAACTCCTTCGAACCCACCCTGGCGCTGAACTCCAGAATCACATTCAAGCCATCGGCAGTCGCCAGTTCACGGTGATAGCGGAAATCCTCAAACACCTCGAACACCGTGTTGAGAATCATCGACACCACTGGTGCGCCCGGATAAGGCGTGTGGGCCATCGGCGAGCGGAACACGGCTTGCGGGTCGAGCAGGCCGGGCAGGGCGCTGAGGTTGCCGGTGCGGATCATTTCGTGCCATTTGCCCAGCGATGCGGCGACGTTGGGTTGCAGGTTCAGGTCGGTCATGTTCACTCCAGGATTTTTCTTGTTGTTGTCGCGACGGCAATGACTCTAGATCAACCACGCCGAAATTGAACCCTCGTGCCGCGATCTGAATACCGGGCCATGGCCCATGCGGATCAGATGCGCATCTGATCCGTATTATTTCACTGGATCTGCCTCTGTTACCGGCTCAGTCATCTGCTCAAAATAGCCCCACGGTTCGGCACTCGCGGCAGTTCTTCATCCCGAAGCGCCCAGTGCACCGCAAGCTCAGCATTGAGGAGAGCAACATGAACAAGATGGCGTTTTTTCTGGGTGGCTTTCTGACACTGACCATTCTGATCGGCCTGCTCGCAACGATTTCTCCGGTCTGAAGCGACCCTTTTCCAGTGACGTCCACGGGTGTGTCGCGCAAAGCATGTTTAAATGCCGCGCCCTACACCTGTAAATGGACTTCAGTCATGGCCGAACACCGCATTCGCGCGCTCGCACTTTGCGTTTTTCATCACAACGGCAAAATTCTGGTTAACGAATTTCGCGACCCGGTCAGCCAGCAAACCTGCTTTCGGCCCGTCGGCGGCGGCATCGAATTCGGCGAGACGAGCGCCGAAACCATCGTGCGTGAAGTGCAGGAGGAGTTGGGGTTGTCCATGACGGACATGCGTCTGCTCGGCACACTCGAAAGTCTTTTCGTTTACAACGGCAAACCGGGACACGAAATTGTCCAGGTATACGACGCGACGTTTATCGATCCGGGCGTCTACGACCACGCACAGATCGATGGCCATGAAAGCGACGGCGCGCCCTTCACCGCGCGTTGGCATGACAGCTCAAGCTTCAGCGAGCAGGCGCCCCTGGTGCCGAAAGGCTTGCACGAACTGCTGAAAAGCGCCGGATTGCTCAGCTGAATCTACTCACGCTTCCCCCGACCAATACCAAAGCGTATCGCCCCAGCGGGAGTCATTGATCTTCGGCATGAGTTCACCCTGTTGGAAATGACGACGGGAGTTCGCCTGAGCGGGCGTGAACCAGTAGCCGGTTCGGCTGCATGCATCGCCGGCAACGATTCGGCCGACTTGTGTCATTCGTGGGCTTTGATGATTTCTCGCGTGGTCGACCAGATCTTTCGGATAAACCATATGGTCGACGGCGTGATCATCGATGCCATACAAAAATGCGACGGCGCCAGCTTCAAACGCCCAGTAGCCCACGTAGTTCCCGTCCTCTCCCTGTAGATGAGCGTCGTGCCAAGGCGCATGCCGGAATGCGGGATACCATTGTTTGCAATAGGTCAGTAGCAGCTCGGAAGCTTCTTCTTTTTCGTCTGCGTAAATCGCCTGTAACAACGGCGTGTAGACATCGTGAAACCACTCATCAACATCGTCTCGATCAGGCAAAACTTTGCAGAGAAGATCTTCGTAAAGTGCGTCCTCTCCCTTGAAGCCGGCATTGTCCAACAAGCTTGTGAACCGCTTCAGAAGATCAGTGCGGTGGAGCAGGACACACAAACTTATTACTTGGACGCATTCCTCATATTCGTCAAGCCAGCTGTCGATAGCCAGTGGAGAGATGTTCGCGATCTGTTCGAACGCTGCCAGTTTTTGCTGACGTACTTCATATTTTGAAATCAGGTCTTCAAGCAGGGGTTCTAACTCTGGAATATCGACGCCGGCGGTGTAGGAGATCAGCAGCTTTTTTAACGCAACTGTCTTGAAGTGATTCGCCCGCAGAGAGGCTTCCTGTTCCGGGGAGTCAGATTCAAAGGTGTTGTTTCTCCAGAATTCCTCGGTGTCAACGCTGTAGGCGAGAAACTCCACATATTGAGCGTCGCTAAGGAGTTTTTGTCTTTTCTTCATGGCCGCTCTACTCAAGATTCAAGGAAGGTTGCGCCCCGTATTTCGCGGCAAGAGATTTTTTGCGCTTGTTTACAAAAGCTTTTACTTCCGAGTCCTTGTAATGAAATGCCGAGTGGTTTCTATGGGTTTGCTCATCACTGTTCTTCAGACGAGCTTCCGCATGTTCTTTAGGACCCCATTTCGGATGGAAGAGCGGCGCATAAAAAAGATGACGACTATATGAGGCAGAGACTTGATCTACCAGTCGCAACGGAACGGCGTTTCCAATGTTTTTCTGGATCCACTCCTTGCTCATTTGAACAAGAATTTCCGTGCTTCTCGCGGCTGTTGGTTTGGCTTTCTTATCTGCCGAGGGGGTCGGTTGTTTCGTTTTAGCCCGTTTACCTCTGCTTTTTTCGGCGGGAGCAGCCTGTACCGGATCTTGCGGTTCAAGCAGTGTATCCGTGTCGGGCAGTCCGGTTGCGCCAAGCTTTGAGGAGATGCCGGGAGTACGAGTATTGTTCGGTTTACGCATGAACTTGGGGCCATCCTCATCACGACTGGCTTTCGCTTCAACAATTGCGAATGTCTTCCCCTGATTATTGGCCGGGTCTGCGCGCCAGACGGAATCAATCCCCGTACCATTGGCTCCGTCTGTGAGTTTGTAGAGAACATGCCTGGCTTTCGGACTTCCACCTTTCGACAGTTTTCCTTTTTTCGTGGCACTTGGCAGCCCCTCCAGCCATTTGCCATCCGCCCCCTTGTCATGTCCATCCCAATCCTTGCCCCAGCCGAACTCGACTGCGCAGATGTAATCGGCGATATGTTCGCCGCTGACGCCCAGGCCTTCATTCAAAATGCTCGAAGGCGCCTGAACGCCGACCCTGGAGGATTCGACGCGGTTGGAATGGGTGCCGCTGGCGCCGTCCTTGCCTTGGGTGCCGACGGTGGAATCGCGGTTGGCGGGTTTTTCCCCGCGTCGTGGGTGACTGGAGACGGAGGCGGCGGAGCTGTTGCGCTGCATGCCTTTCCATTTGATCAGGCGTTTTTCAACGATGCCAAGCATCGCCGGCATGTTGTCTCGGGCGGTAGCGAGTACGGTCACCACGGCGGTTTGAACCCAACCCGGCGAGCCCTTATAAACAGAGGAACTCCTGATTGCGGAAATAATGTCGTCCATTTCCGCGCGCAGTTTGCCGGCGTTGAAAATCCGTGACAGGAGTTCTTCCGGACTGGTCTTGATGCCGCATTCCTGCAAGACGAACCGCAGCAGATCAAACAACACCGGGGCGAATCGTTGAGGGTTGCGGTTGACGATACGCATGCTTTTTTTCAAGCCGTCACCCGCGCCGGGTATCCAGCCGATCACTGCCAGGAGCAAATCGAACTGGGCATCTTCCTTGGCTCCGGGCGTGTCCGATTTGTACAGCAGAACGGCGGATTCAATGGTGTCGTACACGTCAATGGCCTGGCCCAGAAACGGCACCGCACCCATCGCAATGCCTTTGCCCAGTTCGATAGCCGCTTCCTGATAAGCCCCGGTGCGGTCGTCGTTGCTGCTTGTTTGTGCGCTCATGCCAGCCTCCCTGCGGCTTTTTCGACCAATGCCTGTAGATCAACGGTGGCGGGGTCGAAACCCAGTTTTCGCAGATCTTCGTCGATTTTGTCGTCAGAAGCGTCAACCACGGCCACAGCCGGACGCTCATAGGGACGTGGGTCTTCACCGTAATAGACTTTCGCGGGGCCTTTTGGCACGTCTTCCAGCCGGGCGAATCCGTCGCTGTCGAGCACACCTTCGCGAGTCGAGCCATCGGCGAATTCAACGCGATAAGACGCGCCGGGTACGGGTTCGAGATTGTCGTAGTGCAGGTTCAGTTCAAGCCAGGTGGGATTGGTTTTGGCCCGTTCCATCAAGTTGCCGGCCGTGTCAGTCGCGGCCAGTCCGGGAATCAGCGGAGCAAGAATGGCGATGCCGGTCCCCACGCCCGGCGCGCCGCCAGTGTTGACCTTCACTTCGGCACCGCTGATGGTCACGCCGCCGGCGTCGACCTTGACGAAACTCCCGCCAGCCTTGGCCGTGAGTTCCATGCCACCCTCGGCGACGACTCTGTCACCGGCGTAGTAATGGATCTCGCTGCCGGCCTCGACAAACTGTGCGGTGCCGACTTTCAGGTGTCGAGTCACGCCAACCGTCAGGTGATCATCCGCGCGGATTTCGCTTTTACGATCCAGATGCGTAATCCGGTGCTCTTCAACCTTGAACTCGCTCAGCGTGTTGGCTTCAACGGTGTCATGCCGTTCGTTACCGACGCGAATCTTCTGGTCGTGCTCAATGTTCTCGTCCCAATCGCGCTGGGCATGGATGTAGATCTGCTCTACACCTTTCTTGTCCTCAATGCGGAACTCGTTGTAGCCCTTGCCGCCCGGTGAACTCAGGGTCTTGAACGTGCTGCGGGTCTTGTTGGCCGGCAGGTCGTAGGGGACGACGTTTTCCTTGTGGTACAGGCAACCGGTGACCAGTGGCTGATCGGGGTCGCCTTCGAGGAAGGTGACGAGGACTTCCATACCGATGCGCGGGATGGCGATGCCGCCGTATGCTGCGCCGGCCCAGCCGCTGGCGACGCGCATCCAGCAGGTGGTTTTGTCGTCGCCCTGGCCGTCGCGGTCCCAGTGGAATTGCACCTTGATGCGGCCGTATTGGTCGCAGTGAATCTCTTCGCCTGCGGGGCCGGTGACGACGGCGGTCTGGCTGCCGAGCACTTTTGGTTTCGGGTGTTCAAGGGCAGGGCGGTAGTGCGCGTCCCACGGGGTGGCGAGGAAGCTGTTGCGGTAGCCCTGGTGGAAATCGCTTTTGTGGTCGGTGACGTCGCTGGTGACGTTTTCGCCGAGCACTTGCGGTTGTTTGCCTTCGTGGAAGACTTCCAGCAGCAGCCACAGGTCATTCCATTCGGCGCGCGGGTGTTCGGCGAGGGTGAGGAAATGGCCGCTGGTGAGGGTCGGTTCGTCACCTTTGCCTTCGGCGAGTTTGTAGTCGCTGCGATGACGCTCGAGGGCGCGGGTGGAGAGGAACTTGCCGCGCTCGCGGGTGGTGAAGCGGCCGGGGTAGTCGTAGTCTTCGAGGTCCGGGGCGAAGTCGGTTTTGACCGCGCCTTCGGGGAGGATCTTTGGTTTTTCGAAGTCGTAGTCGCGGCGGCTGACGCGGGTGGTGCGGGTTTCCAGACGCAGGTTGAAGCGTTTGATCACCGGTTTGTCGGCGGCCATGCCGGAGTCTTGCTGGTAGCTCACGGCTTTTAGTTTGCGGAACACGGTCTGGTCGTCGCCGAACACCAGTTTGTGGCCGCTGCTGCTGTGCTGGAAGTGGAAGTGAATGCCTTCCTCTTCGCACAGGCGCTGGATGAAATGCAGGTCGGATTCGTCGTACTGCACGCAGTACTCGCGTTCCGGGTATTCGGCACCGAGCTGGAAGTTGTAGGCGTCGGCGAGGATGCCGCGATCTTCAAGGACCTGAGCGATGATCTTCGGCACGGTCAGTTGCTGGAAAATCTGCTGATCGTGGTTGTGCCGCAGGTAGGCCAGTTGCGGCACCAGGCTGAGGCTGTAACGGGTCAGGGTCTTGCCGGAGTCGCCTTGCTCGATGCGATACACCAGACCGTGGATCTTGCCTTCGCCGGTCGGGCCGAAGGCCAGGACGCCGGGTTTGTGCAGCAGCTCTTCGAGTTTGAGGTCGGGGCGGGCGCTGACC
>NZ_JAMLFX010000008.1:129386-187765 GCF_023634765.1 Pseudomonas sp. AKS31 | reverse complement strand
GAAACGGAACGGTTCGTTGAGGGCTTCGCGACCGGTGAAGCTGAGGACTTGCAGGTCGGCGTTGGCGCCTCCAACAGTGAAGGTAATGTGGCTAGCGTTTGCATCCAGCATGCTCGACTCCATCCATTGGAAAAGCTGTGCCGATGTTGCAACAATCCAAAAAGCCGATCAAGCGTCCGAACGTGCCATAAATCGGCTATTACCATTCCACTGAATGGACGGCGTACACACTCAGTGAGCCGCCTCAAGCCGATGGGACCGAGCGTCAGTCACCGCTATTACGGCGCCGCTCAATGCCATCCGGGTTGCCAGTGTCGAGCAACCTTCTTTCCACCAGAACATTCTCCAGCGCCTGACGCTCGACCGGCGCCATTTGGTGTTCACGTTTTTTCAGCTCCAGCAGAATCGGGCTGGACCAGTTGCGGTAGGTCTGTTCGATGTTGCGACGCGACGTCATCAGTCTCTCCTTGATCAAGAGCCAAGTGTTGCGGGCAGGGGCTCAATCCGATGAGGTATTAACGTTAGTCGACGAACGCCGGCTGCGCGAATGTCTACGTCCGTTTCGGAGCTGTCGAAGGCTGCGATCTGTTAAAGATCAAGATCAAAAAAACGCAGCCTTCGGCCTCTCCTGGAGTGGGGTGTATTGTGTGCGAATGGCGCTGCACGATCACGATCGGCTGCGGTCGTACTCTTCGAATGGGCGTATCACTTGTGGAGATCCAATGAGCCAGGAAGTCCTGACCACCGAAACCAACCGCCGCCAGTTGCAGCAGATCATCGCCGGGCTGTCCGACGGGGTGATTCTGCTGGAGCTGGATCAGAGCATTCTCTGGGCCAACGAAGCCGCGCTGGCCATGCACGGTGTCAAGCGGATCACCGATCTGGGCCACAATGCCGACGAATACGCCAAGAAGTTCAACCTGCGCTATCGCAATAATCATTCGATCACCGCCGAAAACTACCCGATCAGCCGGGTAGCGCGCTGTGAGAGTTTCAATGACGTGCTGATTGAAGTCTCGCCGACTGACGATCCGGAACGCATCTGGGTGCACAGCGTGCGCAGCATGATTCTCACGGACCGCGAAGGGCAGCCCGAGTCGCTGGTGCTGATCATGAGCGACGTCACCGATTGGGCCAACGCCGAGCAGCGCTTCGAAAGGACCTTCAACGCCAACCCCGCACCGGCGGTGATCTGCCGCCTTAGTGATCTGCGTTACATCAAGGTCAATCCGGGGTTTCTGGAAATGACCGGGTACACCCGTGAACAGGTGATTGGCACGTCCTCTTATGAAATCGACATTTTCGAGCAGGCCGAACACCGGGATCTGGCTATTCAGCGCCTGCGCGACGTCGCGACCATTCCGCAGATGCAGGCCGAGCTGCGCCTGCCCGATGGCAGCAGCAAGCAGGTGATCGTGGCCGGTCAGCCGCTGACGCTCAACGATGAAGATTGCATGTTGTTTTCTTTCGTCGACATGGAGATGCGGCACAAGGCCGAGGTGGCGTTGCGGCAGAGTGAGGAGCGTTTTGCCAAGGCGTTTCGCCTGACGCCGGTGCCGATCCTGATTTGCAGTGCCGACGAGCAGCAGGTGATCGACGTCAATCAGGCGTTCCTCGAAACCCTGGCCTATGACAGCGAAGACGTGCTCGGCAAAACCGTGACGCAGTTGGACTTTATCGACGACAGCGTTGCGTGCACGCGGTTGCTGGCGGCGCTGGCGAAAAACGGCCGGGTGGATCGGGTCGATGTGCGGGTGCGCAAGAAGGATGCGGATCTGCTCGAATGCGCGCTGTCCGCTGACACCGTGAATATTCAGGACACACTGTGTTATTTGCTGGTGCTGATGGACATTACCGAGCGCAAGCGTACCGAGCTGGAATTGGTAGCGGCGATTGAAGAGGTGATGAAAGATGCGTCGTGGTTCAGCCGCACGCTGATCGAGAAACTGGCCAATGTGAAGAAGGTCAATTCGCCGCAACTGCCCAGCGTTTCGTTCACCGATCTGACGGCGCGTGAGCGTGATGTGCTGGGGTTGATCTGTGAAGGGCTGGCGGACAAGGAGATCGCTGCGCGGCTGAAACTGGCGCCGAACACGGTGCGCAATCATGTCGCCACGGTGTATTCCAAGCTTGATGTGCACAGCCGCAGTGAGGCGATTGTCTGGGCGCGCGAGCGTGGATTGTTTTCCGGGGAGCGGGGCGCCAAGGGCCAGCGATGAGGTGCAAATGCACTAGTTCAGCAGGTGCAAATTGAGGTGTTGGCGGTCGACGGCTGTTCTTAGTCTGGCGGGGTGCGATACGAGTTTTTTTCTGGCTCGGGATCGCGGCCCTTTGCAGTCGTTATAGGAACAGTCTGATGATGAATGTTGCGCAGTTGCGCACGCAGCTTGAACGCAGTTTTTCGCCGCTGGCGTGTGAGTGTCTGGTGGATGGCGATCATTCGCTGACCGTGAAGCTTTTTCACCCGGTTTCGGGGCAGGTGGATCTGGTCATCAGTGGGCTGAAACTTAATGCGCTGCGGACGCCGGAGTCGGTGGATGCTTTGATTGAAGAATTGCGGTATGAGCTTGAGAGCAACACGTTGCGTTCTTCTCGGGATCCGGATTTGGCTTAGGCCTTTTGGGGTTGGGGTTGGGGTTGGGCTTGGCGGCCTTTGGGCCGACCATGCTCTTGGGTTTTGGGTGTATATCCGTTTCTTTCGGGGTTGCGGCTGGCGGTTTCGCCCTTACGGCGAGGCACTTTTTCCAGACGCCGAAAAAGTACCCAAAAAGGCTTGCCGCAACGTTCGGCCCGCTCGCTGGGGCTCGGGGTTCCTTCGCTCCGGGATCGATCCGGGGGCAGCGCCTACGGTTTGCTTCGCTGCACCTCCTCTCGCTGTGTTTGGCTGCGCCAAACGGTCGCTGCGCTCCCACCCCCGGATCAATCCCTCCACTCAGCCTGCCGACGCGGCCGGTGAATCAAGATCAAGAGCTGCAGCCGAGCTAACGCTCATCCTGTTGAGTGGTGAGGAGCGGAAGCGATGTGCGGTGGGCGCTGTGCGGTGTGCGCTGTTGTGCTGTTGTGCTTTGGCTTTTCGGTGGGAGCGAGCCTGCTCGCGAAGGCGGCCTGACAGCCGACCAGTCTCGATCGGACCAGCGATGAGGTCTTGTCGGGCAGAGCGCATTCCAATCTGCCAATCTTTTCGAATCCCAACGCAAAATCGACAGCCACTTTCTCCTGATCCGGCCGATTCACTGGCGCTTGCGGGGGGCTCGGCTATAAAGAATGAGTGGTCAGGTCTTCCGTGGTCGGTTCGGTCGCGGGAGTGGCTCTTCCATTCATCGCGGGTCGTCCTATGAACAATCTTGGGAAACGCGTGTTGTCGTTGGCTTTTTTTGCAGTGTTGTTGGCGGGTTGTGCCAGTCCGCCACCCCCTCCGCCGGCAGCGCCGCCGCCACCGCCGGAGCGTACGTGTCAGGTGCTCGAAAACACTGAGGTCGCCGGTGACGTGTACGCCGACGGGCAGGTGACTCGACACATCACGACCACCCGTTGCGTCACGCAATAGCGCCGGCGGGGCGTCAGTCCCGGGTTGAGTGGATTGTGCTGGTGGCCGATCTGGCCGGCGTGGTGGTGTTTGCCGTGCGGCAATGCGCAGTCAGCTCGACTTGCCCGGGGTGATGGTGATTGCGTTTGGCGGCGTGGCTGGCGGGGGCGGGATGTTTGCTGCTGTGTTTGCTGCCGGTGCCTTTCAGTTGGCAATTACCGAAAGTCCTGGTTAACCCCAATCCCACCTAGGAGCTGCCGAAGGCTGCGATCTTTTGACTTTGATTTACTCAGATCAAGATCAAAAGATCGCAGCCTTCGGCAGCTCCTGCAGGTTCGATTTCAGATCCGGATCAGGACAGGAACCCACCATCCACATTCAGCGCAACCCCGGTGGTGTAGCTCGAAGCATCACTCGCCAGGTACAACACCGCACCGGCCATTTCGCTCGGATCGGCCACGCGTTTGAGCGGGATCTGCGTCAGCGCTTGCTTGAGAATCGCATCGTTCTTCACCAGTGCCGAGGCAAACTTGGTGTCGGTCAGCCCCGGAAGCAGGGCATTGCAGCGAATGCCGAATTGCGCGCATTCCTTGGCGAAGACCTTGGTCATGTTGATCACCGCCGCTTTGGTCACCGAGTAGATGCCCTGGAAGATCCCCGGCGAAATGCCGTTGATCGACGCGACGTTGATGATGCTGCCACCACCGTTTTCGCGCATCAGCTTGCCGGCTTCGACCGACATGAAGAAATAGCCACGGATGTTCACGTCGACGGTTTTCTGGAACGCACTCAGATCGGTGTCCAGCACATTGCAGAATTGCGGATTGGTCGCGGCGTTGTTGACGAGAATGTCGAGGCGGCCGAACTGCTCCTTGATCCCGGCAAAGACCTGGCTGATCTGCTCCATTTCACCGATATGGCAGGCCACGGCCGTGGCTTTGCCGCCGGCGGCGATGATCGCGTCGGCGACGTGCTGGCAGCCGTCGAGCTTGCGGCTCGAAACGATGACATGGGCGCCTTGCTGGGCCAGCAGTTTGGCGATGGCTTCTCCGATGCCACGGCTGGCGCCGGAAACGAAAGCAATTTTACCGTCGAGGTCGAACAACTGAGTCTTGGACATAAGGGTTCCTGGGTGTGGGCCGTCAGAGGCTCGATTTCGCAATGACCTGCAAGCTCATCTGCTCCAGCAGTTTGTTCATGTGAATGAACTGCGCGAAGCGTTTGTCCTGGGTCTGACCATGGTAGAAGCGGTAGTAGATCTGCTGCACGATGCCCGCCAGGCGGAACAGGCCGTACGTGTAGTAGAAGTCGAAATTGTCGATCTGGATGCCCGAACGTTCGGCGTAGTAATCGACGAACTCGCGGCGGGTGAGCATGCCCGGCGCGTGGCTTGGCTGGCGGCGCATCAGTTGCACCGGCGCCGGGTCACCGGCTTCGATCCAGTAGGCGAGGGTGTTGCCCAGGTCCATCAATGGATCGCCGAGGGTCGTCAGTTCCCAGTCGAGCACGCCGATGATCTGCATCGGGTTGTGCGGGTCGAGGATGACGTTGTCGAAGCGGTAGTCGTTGTGAACGATGCTCGAGGTCGGATGGTCGGCCGGCATCTTGTCGTTGAGCCAGGCTTTCACCGCTTCCCAGTGCGGCGCATCCGGGGTCAGGGCTTTTTCGTAGCGCTCGCTCCAGCCTTTGATCTGACGGGCGACGTAGCCTTGCGGTTTGCCCAGATCACCGAGGCCGCAGGCGTTGTAGTCGACGCGGTGCAGTTCGACGAAACGGTCGATAAAGCTTTTGCACAGAGCTTCGGTCTTTTCCGAGTCGAGGCCCAGTTCCGGCGGCAGCTCGGAGCGCAGGATGATCCCTTTGACCCGTTCCATCACGTAGAACTCGGCGCCGATCACCGATTCGTCGGTGCAATGCACGTAGGCTTTCGGGCAATACGGGAAACCGTCGCGCAATTGATTGAGAATGCGGAATTCGCGGCCCATGTCGTGGGCGGATTTGGCCTTGTGGCCGAACGGTGGACGGCGCAGGACGAATTCCTGTTCCGGGTATTCCAGCAGGTAGGTCAGGTTCGACGCACCGCCGGGAAACTGGCTGATCGCAGGTGTGCCGCTGAGGCCGGGAATGTGCGCCTTGAGGTACGGATCGATCAGGCTGGCATCGAGTTCTTCGCCAGAGCGGATACGGGTGGACTGGTCAGTAAGCGCCATGCTTATCCCTTCTGCTTATTTTGGAGGCCAGACATCATTGGCTAATCTAATGGCGAGCTTGGGTTGCCACAAGCGCGAGTCGGTCTTATAGGCTAGCGTGTTGCCCGATAATCACCTTTGGGAATGTGCGCGAAAAGTCGCGGCTGACCAGGTTTTAGCGCAGGTGCCATGGGTAAAAGGGAAGGCTGAGGCGAGCGCTCCACAAGTGGTTCGGCGTGCTTCAGTGCACGCGCTGGTTGTTGAGCTTCGGTGGTAACGCAATGGGCGTCAGTACCGGTTCGCCCGAAAAAAACGCCATGAGATTTTTGCCCACCAGTTCCACCGTGCCTTGAGTCGCTTCCGGTGACAGGCCGGCGACGTGTGGCGTCAGCAGCACGTTGCTCAGGGTTTTCAGTGCATCCGGTACTTGCGGCTCGTGGTCGAACACATCCAGTGCGGCGCCGGCAATTTTGCGTTGTTCAAGCGCTGTGATCAGATCCGCCGTGGCGATCACACTGGCACGTGCGATGTTGACGATAAAGCCCTTCGGCCCGAGCGCATCGAGCACCGGGCGGGTCACCAGGTGCTGCGTACCGATGCCGCCAGGCGTGGCGATGATCAGGAAATCCGAGGCCCGCGCCAGTTCGGTCGGCGTCGAGCAGAACGTGTAAGGCGCATCGTTGCGCACCTGGCGGCTGTGATAACTGATCTCCATGTCGAAGCCGAGGTTGGCGCGTTTGGCAATCGCCATGCCCACGGCGCCGAGACCGAGAATCCCCAGGCGCTTGCCGGCCAGCGAAGGGCGCATGATCTTCGGCCATTCACCGCGGCGTACCGCGGCGTCACAACGGGGGATATCCCGGACCAGCGCCAGCAACATCGCCATCGCGTGGTCGGCCACCGACGAGGCATTGACCCCGGCGCCGTTGGTAACAGTAATGCCACGGTTACTGGCGGCTTGCAGGTCGACCTGCTCGTAACCGGCGCCGATGACCGTGATGATTTTCAGCGCGGGCAGGGCGGCGATTTCATCGGCGGTCAGGCCCAAAGGGCCGCGGGTCAGTACCGCGTCGATGCGGCTGCCGTGTGTGGCGACGGCTTGTGCTCGTTCGGCGGGTGTGGGGGCGAGGATCAGGTGAAAACCCTGATGTTCAAGTATCGGCAAATAGTCATTGATGGTTTCAACCAGTACCAGAACGGTTGCGGGCATTGCGCGGCTCCTGTGGTCGTCGGCGGGTGGGTCGCGAAAATCGTTTCAGAGTGCTGAATCCGCAGCGGCTTGGCAATTGTTGTCATTCGCGCAGTGGTGCTTTGATTCTGGACGGCTTCGGGCAAGAAGCAAGGGGTGGCAGCACACCGGTGATCCGGTGTGCTGTCGGCATCATTGGGCCGCTTGGGCTTTGGTTTGTTCTGCCAGGGCAATCGGCTTGAAATCGTAGGTTGGATAAAACTCGGTGCGGTAACTGCCCCAAGCGGTGTTTTCCAGGGCGAGGTTCACTTCTGCCAACCGCGAGGCGGGGAAGCGAACGGTCACCACTTGGCCAATGCCCATCATGATATTCCAGCTCACCACTTCGACCCCGGCGGGGGGAAAGGTCTTGTAGAAGCCTTGTTGCGTGAGCTGAGCCTTGAGTTCGCTCAACGGACGTGTCTGATCATGTTTCAGAAACACGGTCAGCATCATGGCGTTGTCGGCAGTGGCGACAGTATTTTTGGCCGGTTGACTGGCGGCTTGCGCGTTGACTCCGGCGCAATACACCGAGGAAGCCAGCAACGTCGAGATCAGCAGGGTTTTGACGGTCTTTTGCATGTGAACTCCTGGTTTTATTGTTTGATGGCTGATCGGGTTTCTACGGTGCCGGTATATGGCGCGTGAACAACATGAATACGCACAGGAGGATTGCTGTCGATCATGTCGCGGGGGACTTCCCGAGAGTAAGTAAATTCACGGTCGTTCAATGTTTCCAGGCGTCTGACAATTGTTTTGGTCGGGCCGATATCGGGTACCAGGATGTGCTGTTTCTGGTCACCGGTGACAAAGAAATAACCGCCTCCACCATTGTTGTACTTTGATTCACCTGTATCGGTGTAAAAGAACTCATATCGATTACGTTCGGGATCCCAGGTTGATATCCCTACAACGCCGGGGTACTTCGCTTTCACGTCTGTTTCAGGCGCACCATCGATGTAGACCTTGGTGGTCAGCCATCGCGGCGAAGACGCCAGTTCGCGGACATCGGCGCTGGCGAGTGGGGTAAAAAGCAGTGCGGCCAACAGCAGGCCGGTCATTCTGTGCTTTTGCATGCTTTTTCCTCTTTTATCAAACATGGAAGGTTGTTTGCGATTGGTCTTTCGTTATTCAGGGCGTGAAAAATATAGGCCTGAAAAAGAGGATTGTTCAATGGCTGCGTAGTTGCTTGTAACAAATGGCTGTCATTTGGGTTTTAGTAATATTTCGTCGTGGTTTTATTAGGTGTTTTTGGCTGTAGGAATATTCTGAAGTATCGATAAATGAGGGGCTTTTTATGGGGGTGTTCTGTAATTCATAGCGCAGGTGGCATTAGATAAGTACACGCAGTTGTAGGACGGAGGATAAAGTTACAAATCCGTGATTGACGCAATCGCAGTCGGTGAAGTTGCGTCAATTTCAAGGAGTTTTCTTTAGAAACGCATCTGCGCGCTGTCGATCAACCGTACGAAGCGCCGCCGAGGGTTGCATGGTGACTGTTGATGATCGCCTCGGCAGGTAGCTGGCTGCCAATTGCGGGGTCAGGTGACGTACTGAGCAATGCCATTGCCGAATGACCAGTTTTCTTTTTTCACCTCGACCAGATTGATGAACACGTCCTCCAGACGTATCGCCAACTGTGTGTGCAGGCTCTCCGCGATGGTTTTGAACAGCAACTGCTTTTTCTCCACCGTGCGCCCCTCACTGATGGTGATCTGAATGAATACCACGCCGTCGCTGCGCTGGATCCCCAGATATTGCGGATCGTAGACGAGGTGCTGGCCATCGTGTTCGGTGAGGATCTGAAAGTTGTCGTGCTCGGGCACATCGATACAACTGCGCAGGGCGGCGTAGATCTGCTCACCGATGCGTTTGGCGAAGGTGGGGTCGGGGTTTTGTCTGATGTCGACGCGAACCAATGGCATGGGAAGGCTCCGCAGGGCAGGGGACTCCTCTCACGCTAGATCATGTGGGCCAAATTGAAAGGCACGGGTACTTGATCGCGAGGTGTTTTCTGAAAGGTCTCTGTATGAGGCTGCCTACCTGACTGGCGGATTTTGCCTACGAATTCGACAGATCCATCCGCTATCGGGCAGTTGATGAATGCGAAATCATGAGGGCACAGAGCAGCCCGGGCACTCAGTGCTAAACGCCAAGGAAGGCACATGCTTCAGAATGATCGAGAAAACCTGGAACTCGAAAGACTACAAAACGAATCCCGCAAGCTCATTGTCGAGAGGCGCAAGCTTATGGCTGAGGAAAACAAACTCAAGCGAGAAAGGTTCTGGTACCCGGTAGCCGTAGGTACGGGACTGCTGACTGCGATTACGGCTGTATTCGGGATATTGACCAAGCTTTGAATGAAACGCTGCAAGCATCATGGTTTGCGATCAGGCGTATCGGATGCTCAACAACGGTTTGCATAGCAGATTGATCTCGTGACTTCGCAAAGGACAATAAACATGTACACAGAAGATCCCAAGGCCAGAGTCGAACGACTTCGACGAGAGGACGCCGAGTTCGCTGAAGAGTCGAAAGGTCTGTCCCCTGCGGAGATTCGCTCTGAATTATTCAGGTTCGCCATGGGGGCAATGTTTGCGCTGGTCGTCATCACAATCGGAACGCTGGTTCTTCATTCGGTCTGAAATGTGTTCTTGAACTCGCACGGTCATACTAAAAACGACATTCGGCGTGTCTTTGCGCGACAGCCATTTTCCCGAAAACGACACCCTACTGATCTGCTCCGCACAACCATTCCTCAGCTAAGTCTTTGCTTCTGCTCATTTATCGCGGAGAATCGCGCCCCTGTTTCGGCCGGAGCATGTCTGTCGGTTTTTTCCGACGCGTCCTGACCGAGTGGCAAGTGACCGGAATGCGGAGATCCGACCGGATGAATGATCAGGCCAATAGCGTCGAAGAGCGCTTTGATGCAACAGCACCCGCTGAACTTTCGAGCTGGAATCGCCAGGACACCACCTGGATGTTGGGACTGTTTGGGACGGCCATCGGCGCCGGCACCCTGTTTTTGCCGATCAACGCGGGGCTGGGTGGCTTCTGGCCGCTGGTGATCCTCGCGCTGTTGGCATTCCCGATGACGTTCTACGCGCACCGTGGTCTGACCCGCTTTGTGCTTTCCGGTCGTGAAGGCGCCGACATCACTGAAGTGGTCGAGCAGCATTTCGGCATCAAGGCCGGTGCGCTGATCACCTTGCTGTACTTCTTCGCGATCTTCCCGATCCTGCTGATCTATAGCGTCGGCCTGACCAACACGGTCGCCAGTTTCCTCGAGCATCAACTGCACATCACGCCGCCACCGCGTGCGCTGCTGTCGTTCGTGTTGATCCTCGGTCTGCTGGCCGTGGTGCGTTGCGGTGAGCAGGCGATCGTCAAAGCGATGAGCCTGATGGTGTATCCGTTTATCGTCGCATTGCTGTTCCTCGCGGTGTACCTGGTTCCGCACTGGAACGGCGGCATTCTCGCCACGGCTTCGCACGTGCCGGCACCGTCTGCGTTGCTGCACACGCTGTGGCTGGCGATTCCGGTGATGGTGTTCTCGTTCAATCACTCGCCGATCATCTCGGCGTTTGCGGTGGATCAGAAGCGTCGTTACGGCGTCCACGCTGAAGAGCGCAGCTCGCAGATCCTGTCCCGCGCGCACCTGTTGATGGTGGCGATGGTGCTGTTCTTCGTCTTCAGTTGCGTGCTGACCCTTTCGCCGGAACAACTGGCCGAGGCCAAGGCGCAGAACCTGTCGATCCTGTCGTACCTGGCCAACCACTTCAGCAATCCGACCATCGCTTTCGCAGCGCCGTTGATTGCGTTTGTGGCGATCTCCAAGTCGTTCCTCGGTCACTACATCGGTGCGAGCGAAGGTCTCAAAGGCCTGATCATCAAAAGCGGTAAGCGTCCGGGTGCCAAGGCGCTGGATCGCATCGTGGCGGCGTTCATGCTGGTGATCTGCTGGGTCATCGCGACGCTGAACCCGAGCATTCTGGGCATGATCGAAACCATCGGCGGCCCGGTGATCGCGGCGATTCTGTTCCTGATGCCGATGTATGCGATTCGCAAGGTTCCGGCGATGGCACGCTATCGTGGTCAGGCGTCTAACGTGTTTGTTACGGCGGTAGGTCTGGTAGCGATTTCGGCACTGGTTTATAAGCTGGCGATGTAACGCGGATTCAATCGATAAGAACCGCTGTGCCTGCCCAGGCACAGCGGTTTTTTTTGCCCGGGAGCCGAGCTTGAGCGCGAAAGCGGTGAGTCATCAGCAATGATGTCGACTGACACTCCGCCATCGCTGGCTTGCCAGCGATGAGGCCCGAACAGATAACCACGCTCCAGCAGGCATAAAAAAACGCCGCACATCTCACGATGGGCGGCGTTTTTCATTGCGTTGTAGCGTTAGGCTTGAACGACCGGGATATTGGCGTTCGCAGCAGCTTCACGGAACTCGGCGATCTGGTCGAAGGACAGGTAGCGGTAGATATCGGCCGCCATGCTGTCGATCTTGCCAGCGTATTCCATGTACTCCTCGACGGTCGGCAGGCGACCCAGGATCGAAGCCACGGACGCCAGCTCGGCCGAAGCCAGGTAGACGTTCGCGCCGTCGCCCAGACGGTTCGGGAAGTTACGGGTCGAAGTGGAAACCACGGTGCTGTTCGGCTCAACGCGTGCCTGGTTACCCATGCACAGCGAGCAGCCTGGCATTTCCATACGTGCGCCAGCTTTGCCGTAGATGCCGTAGTAGCCTTCTTCGGTCAGTTGGTGAGCGTCCATTTTGGTCGGCGGCGACAGCCACAGACGGGTTGGCAGCTGACCCTTGACCTGATCCAGCAGCTTACCGGCAGCGCGGAAGTGACCGATGTTGGTCATGCACGAACCGATGAACACTTCGTCGATCTTCTCGCCAGCAACGCTGGACAGCAGACGGGCGTCGTCCGGATCGTTCGGCGCACACAGCACAGGCTCGTTGATGTCGGCCAGATCGATTTCGATGATTTCGGCGTATTCGGCGTCGGCATCGGCTTCCATCAGTTCCGGGTTGGCGATCCAGGCTTCCATCGCTTGGGCGCGACGTTCCAGAGTACGCGCATCGCCGTAGCCTTCGCCGATCATCCAGCGCAGCAGGGTGATGTTGGACTGCAGGTACTCGGTGATCGACTCTTTCGACAGCTTGATGGTGCAACCGGCAGCCGAACGTTCGGCCGAGGCGTCGGACAGTTCGAACGCCTGCTCCAGGGTCAGACCTTCCAGACCTTCGATTTCCAGGATGCGGCCGGAGAAGGCGTTTTTCTTGCCTTTCTTCTCGACGGTCAGCAGACCGTTCTGGATAGCGAAGTAAGGAATGGCATGAACCAGGTCACGCAGGGTGATGCCAGGTTTCATTTTGCCTTTGAAGCGCACCAGGATCGATTCCGGCATGTCCAGCGGCATAACGCCGGTGGCTGCGGCGAACGCGACCAGACCGGAACCGGCCGGGAACGAAATGCCCATCGGGAAGCGGGTGTGCGAGTCACCACCGGTACCGACGGTGTCTGGCAGCAGCATGCGGTTCAGCCACGAGTGGATGATGCCGTCGCCCGGACGCAGGGAAACGCCGCCGCGGGTCATGATGAAGTCAGGCAGGGTGTGGTGGGTGGTCACGTCGATCGGCTTTGGATACGCCGCGGTGTGGCAGAACGACTGCATTACCAGATCAGCGGAGAAGCCCAGGCACGCCAGGTCTTTCAGTTCGTCACGGGTCATTGGACCGGTGGTGTCCTGAGAACCTACGGTGGTCATCTTCGGTTCGCAGTAGGTGCCAGGACGAACGCCTTTGCCTTCTGCCAGACCGCAAGCCTTGCCGACCATTTTCTGCGCCAGGGTGAAACCCTTGGTGCTTTCAGCCGGGGCTTCCGGCTTCTTGAACAGATCGAACGGTGGCAGACCCAGTTCGGCGCGAGCCTTCTCGGTCAGGCCGCGGCCGATGATCAGCGGAATACGGCCGCCAGCACGAACTTCGTCCAACAGGACCGGAGTCTTCATTTCGAAGGTGGTCAGGACTTCGTCGGTGCCGTGTTTGCAGACTTTGCCAGCATGCGGGTACAGGTCGATCACGTCGCCCATGTTCATGTTGGAAACGTCGAACTCGATTGGCAGTGCGCCGGCATCTTCCATGGTGTTGTAGAAGATCGGAGCGATTTTGCTGCCGAAGCAGAAACCGCCAGCGCGCTTGTTCGGTACGTAAGGAACGTCGTCGCCGAAGAACCACAGCACCGAGTTGGTTGCCGATTTACGCGAGGAACCGGTACCGACCACGTCACCGACGTAGGCGATAGGGAAGCCTTGACCGCGCATTTCTTCGATCTGCTTCATAGGGCCGATGGCGCCCTGTTGATCAGGAACGATGCCGTCGCGAGCCATTTTCAGCATGGCCAGGGCGTGCAGCGGGATGTCTGGACGCGACCAGGCATCTGGAGCAGGGGACAGGTCGTCGGTGTTGGTTTCGCCGGTGACCTTGAACACGCGCAGGCTGATCTTGTCGGCCAGGGTCGGACGGTTTTTGAACCACTCGCCGTCAGCCCAGGATTGCAGCACTTCTTTCGCGTGAACGTTACCGTTCTTGGCTTTTTCCGCGACGTCGTGGAACGCATCGAACATCAGCAGAGTGTGCTTGAGTTGCGCGGCAGCGACTGGCGCCAGTTCGGCGTCGTCCAGCAGGTCAACCAGAGTGACGATGTTGTAGCCGCCCTGCATGGTGCCGAGCAGTTCTACAGCGCGCTTTTTGTCCAGCAGAGGGGAGGAAACTTCGCCCTTGGCCAGTGCAGACAGGAAGCCGGCTTTGACATAGGCCGCTTCGTCCACGCCTGGTGGAATGCGATTGGTGATCAGGTCAACGAGAAATTCTTCTTCGCCAGCCGGAGGGTTTTTCAGCAGCTCGACCAGGCCTGCTGTTTGTTCGGCGTTAAGCGGCTGGGGAACGATACCCAGGGCTGCACGCTCTTCGATATGTTTGCGGTAGGCTTCAAGCACAGTTATTACCCTCATCAGTGGTCCCAAATGGGTGTCCGGGACGCTCATCCCGAAATTGCCGTACTCATGCACCTCACGACGTTGTGGGTCGTTCGGCCAGAATTACCGGCAATTCCTTACAGAAGCTGCTTTCAAAGTTTTACGCCTGCAGAACGGGGAGCTGATGAGGGTTGGCGTTGGGCTTTTCCCCGCTGGAAAAACCCTTCGCCAACACCGCTCTGAAGGAACGACTGTGCTCGTGACGCTTTGAAAACAGCTTCTAACGGACATTGGCGCCTTAAAAGGCTGGCTGATTCTACGGCAAAAAAAATTTAAAGGTAAGTCGCGCTCTATTGGACTTTCGTGGCAATGCGCGTGCCCGTGCCAAACGCCGCGCGCGACTGAGACCCTGATGTTTGAGGGGTGATCAATGCCCGACAAAGGGCTAACATGCCGACCTGTTCCGCGTTTCAGTGTTTTGCCTATCTTATGCCCAATCAGACCATCAAGACCCCCTGTGTCGGCCTCTGCTCCACTGTTTACGGTGATCTGGTGTGCCGTGGCTGCAAGCGTTTCCACCACGAAGTGATCCACTGGAATGGCTACAACGAGGAGGAAAAGCGTGCGGTGTGGCTGCGTCTGGAGCAATTGCTGTCACAAGTGATGGCGGCCAAGGTCGAGATTTTCGATCCGGCGCGCCTGCGCGAACAGCTGGAGCAGCGCAAGATCCGCTTCGTGCCGCATCAGTCGGAATATTGCTGGGCTTATCAGCTGATTGCCCGTGGGGCGCGGGTGATCATTAATCTGGAAGCCTACGGGATGGTGTTGCTGCCGGAGTTTCGCGACTGGAATCTGCCGGAACTGCGCGATGCCATTGATCGGGAATTTTTCCTGCTGTCGGAAGCGCACTATCAGCGCTACATCGCCCCAGGATTCCTCAAAGACGCTTTTGGCGCCTGAAAAAGCAAAAGATCGCAGCCTTCGGCAGCTCCTACAGGTAGAACGCATTCTCATGTAGGAGCTGCCGAAGGCTGCGATCTTTTGCGCTTAATGCTTCACCGCCAGCTCCACCAGATGATCCTCAACCTCCTGCGGCTTGAGCACCAGTACATCGCTCTCCAGCGCATCCAGAATCACTTCCGCGGTATTGCCGATCAGCGCCCCTGACAACCCGGTGCGCGCCACGCTGCCAATCACGGTCACCGCTGCCTGCAGCTTGTGCGCCATGAACGGAATCAACACATCCGCCGGGCCTTCTTCAATGTGCAGATGCTCATCATCGACATCGAATTCCGCCTGAAACGCCCGACATTGTTCGCGATAGCGCGCTTCGATGGTTTCGCTCAGTTGCAGCGTCGGGTCGGCCGCCGACAGCATCGGAGACGGATGGGCGCTGATCACGTGCAGGTGCGCCTTGGCCAGGCTGGCAATGTCGAAGCCATGATCAATGATCGTCGTGTGCAAATGCCGGTGTTCGCCATCGGCATTACCCACATCGACGGCCGCCAGAATCACTCGATCCTTCCAAGGCGTACTGGTTTTCACCAGCAGCACCGGGGTAGGGCAGTGACGCAGGAGCTTCCAGTCCGCCGGGGTCAGCAGGGCTTTTTTCAGTGAGCTGTCCGGGTAGTGCTGCTTGATCACCAGCCCGCAACCCTCGGCCTGCTGCACATCGATGATGGTTTCGTGCAGGCTTTCGTTCCACGCCTGTTCGGTGGTCACGCTGTAGCCGTCGGCCAGCAGCGCGGCTTTGAGCACACTGAGCATGGCGGCGTGGTCGTGCTTCTTGTCGCACACCAGCAGGTGTAGATGGGCCTGGGTCACGCCAGCAATCAACTTGGCGCGCTTGAGCGCCAGGCTTTCCGAATGTTCGGGGTTGATGACCACCAGAATGCTGCGAATGGCTTGCATGAGCGGAGTCTCCAGCAAAGAAAAGGCACGGCGTTGCACAACTATAGTTGCTGCTCGATCGTGCGCGACTTGATGCATATCAACGCCAGCCGCTGGTGGTCTGCGGACAGGCCGGTATAATCGGCGGCCTTCGCTCGAACACCTTTTACCGTGAGCCCCATGATCCTTCCCGAAATCCACGAATTCCTTGGCTGCCGCACCCCCGACGCCTGGGTTCAGGCTGCCCTGGCCGATCAGGAAACCCTGCTGATCGACCACAAGAACTGCGAGTTCAAGGCCGCCAGCACCGCCCTGAGCCTGATTGCCAAGTACCATTCCCACGTCGATCTGATCAATATGATGTCGCGTCTGGCCCGGGAAGAACTGGTGCACCACGAGCAGGTCATGCGCATCATGAAACGGCGCAAGATCGAACTGCGCCAGCTCCACGCCGGTCGTTACGCTTCGGGCTTGCGTAAAGTCGTGCGCAGCCACGAGCCGGTGAAACTGGTCGATACGCTGGTAGTCGGCGCGTTTATCGAAGCGCGCAGTTGTGAGCGTTTCGAAGCACTGGTACCGCATCTGGACGAAGAACTCGGCAAGTTCTACTTTGGCCTGCTGAAAAGCGAGGCGCGGCATTTTCAGGGTTATCTGAAACTGGCCTATCAGTACGGCGATGCGAAGGATATTGCTCAGGTCATCGAAAAGGTCCGCGCCGCCGAGCAGGAGCTGATCGAGTCGCCGGATGAAGAATTCCGCTTCCACAGCGGTGTGCCTGCCACCGCATGACTCCGTGTAGGAGCTGCCGAAGGCTGCGATCTTTTGCTCTTGAAAAAGCCGGATCAAAAGATCGCAGCCTTCGGCAGCTCCTACAGATATAGCGATCAGTGCATGAATGTTAAAAACTCTTAAGAGTATGAAACATCACCGAAAACCGGCCCCAGCGGCCGGTTTTTGCTGCCTGGAACAAACGCCTGCGCCACGAAAGCCGCCATAATGCCGACCACTTCACACAAGGGCGGCACATGGTCGTTATGGATAACCTGGGTTTTGGCAAACTCCTGCTGGTGGAAGACGATGAGCGCCTCGCCGCGCTGATCGCCCACTTTCTCGAACAACACGGCTACGAGGTGCGCACGGTGCATCGCGGTGATCTGGCCGTGGCTGCTTTTCTGGAATTCAAGCCGAAAGTCGTGGTGCTTGACCTGATGTTGCCGGGGCAGAGCGGTTTGCACGTGTGTCGGGAGATTCGCAGCGTGTCGGACACGCCGATCGTGATTCTGACGGCCAAGGAAGATGACCTCGACCATATCCTCGGTCTGGAGTCCGGCGCCGATGACTACGTGATCAAGCCGATCAAACCACCCGTGTTGCTGGCCCGGCTGCGAGCGCTACAACGACGGCAGGTGCCGGACAGCAACGTGGTGAGCTTCATGGAATTTGGTCAGTTGAGCGTCGACCGCAGTTGCCGTGAAGTGCGACTGGCGGGCGAGGTTATCGAAATGACCACCATGGAGTTCGAGCTGCTGTGGTTGCTGGCCAGCGCGGCCGGCAAAGTGCTGTCGCGTGATGACATCCTCAATCGCATGCGCGGGATTGCCTTCGACGGGCTCAATCGCAGTGTCGACGTGTACATCAGCAAATTGCGCAACAAGCTCAAAGACAATCCCCGCGAACCGATGTGCATCAAAACCGTGTGGGGCAAGGGGTATCTGTTCAATCCGTTCGCGTGGGAGTTGTAGATGCTGCGGTTATTTTTCGGGCTGTTTCTGGTCATGACGTTAGGTCTGGTGCTGGCCTTGCAGACGGTCGAGCGTACCTTCGATGCCTTGCTCGATTATCAGATGCAGGACTACAACCGCGAGGCCGTGCGTGGGCAGGCATGGACATTGGGCCAGCAGTTGCGTGACCTCGACGGCCCGGCCCGGGAACAACAGCTGGAAACCATCCGCCCGCATTACGGTTTGGGGCTGACGCTGGTTGACGCCTCTGAACTGGCCCTGAGCGCCGAGGAAAAAGCCGAGCTGGCCAAAGGGCTGCTGGTGATCCGCGACAAGTACAACCAGTATATTTCCGCGATTGACGAAGGGCCGCAGTTGCTCAGCATCCGCTTGCCGGCCGAACCGAGCCTGATGCCGTTTTATATTGCCGCTGCCTACCTGATGATTGCCGTGTTGATCGGCATCGTCCTGTTTTTCTGGGTGCGTCCGCACTGGCGCGATCTGGAAAAACTGCGCCTGGCCGCCGAGCGTTTCGGCGATAACGACCTGTCGGTGCGCATCCAGTTGTCGAAGCGTTCGAACATCCGTGACCTAGCCGAACACTTCAACCTGATGGCGGCGCGCATTGAAGGGCTGATTGCCAATCAGCGGGAACTGACCAACGCCGTGTCCCACGAGTTGCGCACGCCGATCGCGCGGCTGTCGTTTGAGCTCGACCAGCTCAAGCAGCAGCCGGACGCCAGCCAGAACCGCGAGCTGATTGCCGACATGTACGCCGACCTCGGTGAGCTGGAAGAAATGGTCTCGGAACTGCTGACCTACGCCAGCCTTGAGCGCGGCGCGACGGTGATCAAACGCGAAAACATCGAGGCCGCCAATTGGCTCGACAGTGTGGTTGGCAGCGTGGCGCTGGAAGCAGAGGCGGCGGGGGTGCAGTTGCTGATTGCTGATTGCCGGATCGACACGGTGCGCATCGAACCGCGATTCATGGCGCGGGCGGTGATCAATCTGCTGCGCAACGCGATTCGTTATGCCGAGCAGCGCGTGGAGGTGACGCTGGAACGCACGGGCGATTATTACCAGGTGCGGGTCAATGACGATGGGCCGGGTGTGCCGGTGGATGGGCGGGAGAAAATCTTTGAACCGTTTTCGCGACTGGACGCCAGCCGGGACCGGCGTACCGGCGGGTTTGGCTTGGGCCTGGCGTTGGTGCGAAGAGTGTCGCAATCCCATGGCGGCCAGGTTGAGGTGGGTGATTCGCCTTGGGGTGGGGCGTCGTTCCGGATGACCTGGGCGCATCTGGATTAAAGCTGTGGCCTGTACCGGCCCCTTCGCGAGCAGGCGCGCTCCCACATTGATTTATGGCGCCGATTGGATTTTTGTCACACACAAAACCTGTAGGAGCTGTCGAGTGAAACGAGGCTGCGATCTTTTGATCCTGACCTTCAACGTCAAAACACCGCAGTTTCTACAGGGCAGCGCAGGTGGCGATTTAACGGGTCAGTCCGAGCCGTTCATGCCACTGGGCAATGGATTCCTCGGGGTAGACGTCGAACTGTTTGTCTTTCGCTTTAACCTCGACTTCCACCCAGGTTGCTTTCGAACCGAGCATCAGATGCGTGTGCTCCGGCGGCACCGGCAACGGCGTGTCGATGGCCGAGGCAAACGGGTGGATCAGCTCCGGCCATTCCGGGCTGAACAGCCACAGGCCGCTGCCGCACAGTGAGCAGAAATGCCGCTCGGCGCTGCTGCGATGGACGCGCTTGGCGCCATCGTCTTTCATCTTCGCGTGGTAGATGCTGATGTGTTTGCGCCCGCGCACCTTGAGGCTTGTTGCGTCGCCGCCGAGGTTGATCGCATAACCGCCGCCGCCCTGGGTCTTGCGGCAGATCGAGCAATAGCAGCGTTGATAAGGGTAGGGGTGGGTGCTGGTGAGGCTGAATGTGACCTCGCCACAATGGCAGGAGCCTTCGAGATGCATGGGTGCTCTCCCGTTTTGAATGTGCGATTGAGCCTAGAACATTCAGTGCGATGGCGACCGGTGTGATTCGACGGGCGGGCGCAGCGTCTAGCCCCAGTGTCCCCGCAATCCCATGGGGCGAGACTTCGGAACCCGGCATGCAAGCGCTGTTGAACGAGATTCTTGACGCCGTCCGCCCGTTGATCGGGCAGGGCAAGGTGGCTGACTACATTCCCGCCCTCGGCACCGTGCCGGCCAATCAACTGGGCATCGCCGTGTACGGCAACGACGGCGAGATGTACTGCGCCGGTGACGCCGAGACGCCGTTCTCGGTGCAGAGTATTTCCAAGGTGTTCAGCCTGGTGCAGGCGATCGATCATTCCGGCGAAGCAATCTGGGAGCGCCTCGGTCATGAGCCGTCCGGGCAGCCGTTCAACTCGCTGGTGCAGCTGGAATTCGAGCGCGGCCGGCCACGCAATCCGTTCATCAATGCCGGTGCGCTGGTGATCTGCGACATCAACCAGTCGCGTTTCGCCGCACCGACCCTGTCGATGCGCGATTTCGTCCGGCGTCTGTCAGGCAATCCGCAGATCATGATCGACGGCAAAGTGGCCGACTCCGAATACCAGCACCGCGCGCGCAATGCGGCGATGGCGTATCTGATGCAGTCGTTCGGCAATTTTCACAACGACGTCGAAGCGGTGTTGCGCAGCTATTTCAGTCACTGCGCGTTGCGCATGAACTGCATTGATCTGGCCCGGGCGTTTTGCTTTCTGGCCAACGACGGTTATTGCAAGCACAGCGGCGAACAGATACTCACGCGCCGGCAGACTCAGCAGGTCAACTCGATCATGGCCACCAGCGGGCTGTACGACGAAGCGGGCAACTTCGCGTACCGCGTCGGCTTGCCGGGCAAGAGTGGCGTCGGCGGCGGGATTGTCGCGGTGGTGCCGGGGCAGTTCACGGTGTGCGTGTGGTCGCCGGAATTGAATGCGGCGGGTAACTCACTGGCGGGGATGGCGGCGCTGGAGATGCTCAGTTCGCGGATTGGCTGGTCGGTGTTCTGACCCGATCTGCCAAACACCACAAAACCCTGTGGGAGCTGGCTTGCCAGCGATGAGGCCCTGTCAGTCACTATGAATTTGCCTGAACCACCGCTATCGCTGGCAAGCCAGCTCCCACAGGTTTCTTTAGTGTTTGAGGAGGTGTATTTCATCGAGTAATCCGCTACATTTTCCGGCCGCTCCCTGCATGGTGAATCCGCTTCATGTCTCTCGCGCTCGAACGTCTAGTCGCTGGCACGCCGATCCCTTTCGCTGGTAACCGCGTCACCGTGGTCAGCCCCGAACTGGCCGCGCGCTTTCAGCCCGGTGACCATCTGCTGGTCGAGCAGGTCAGTGGCGAGTTGCTGTTGATCCCCGTGGCGGATCAGCAAGCGGCGTCCGTGGCGATCGAGCGTGCGGCAGCGGCATTCACTGCGTTGTCGGCGGTGTCCGATGAGGCCATCAGCCAGTTTTTCGACCTGTTCGCGCAACGTCTGGAAAGTCCGGAGTGCTGGGCGCAGATTGAGTCCGCCAACCTGGCGGACATCGAGCGGGCCAAGGCGCGCGGTCGTTCCACCACCCGACTGCTCGCTGATGAGCGCATGCGCCGCGACATGATCGCCGGCCTGCGTGCCTGGCGGGATGCCGCCGCCACGCGGGGAAAAGTCATCAGCAGCGTCGAACACGATGGCTGGAAAGTCGAACAAGTGGTCTCGCCGCTGGGCATCGTCGCGTTTGTCTTTGAAGGCCGGCCGAACGTCTTCGCCGACGCGGCGGGTGTCCTGCGCACCGGTAACACCGCCGTGCTGCGTATTGGCAGCGATGCGTTGGGCACTGCGCAAGCCATCGTTACTCACGCGTTGAACCCGGCACTGGCCGATGCCGGTCTGCCGGCCGGTGCGGTGTCGTTGGTGGAAAGTGTCAATCATGCCGCCGGTTGGGCGATGTTCGCTGACCGACGTTTGTCGTTGGCGGTAGCGCGCGGTTCGGGGCGTGCGGTCAGTCAATTGGGCAGCATTGCCCAGCAGGCCGGCACCGCCGTCAGCCTGCACGGCACGGGGGGCGCGTGGTTGATCGCGGATCTCGCTGCCGATGCCAAACGTTTCGCCGCCGTGGTGCGCAACTCGTTGGATCGCAAGGTGTGCAACACCCTCAACGTGTGCCTGATCCAGCGTGATCGCGCGGCAGAACTGGTGCCGTTGTTTCTCGATGCGCTGCAACAGGCCGGCACCGCGCGTGGCCAGGGCTGCAAATTACACATCGTCGAAGGCAGCGAAGGCTGCTTGCCGGGTGAGTGGCAGAACGCGACGGTCGAGGTCTATCGCGCTGAGGGTTATCAGACTGAAGCACTGGCCGAACCCTTGGCGGAATCGGCGTTGGGCCGCGAGTGGGAATGGGAAGAAACCCCGGAAGTCAGCCTGATGATCGTCGACGATCTGGACCAGGCGATTGCGCTGTTCAACCGCTATAGCCCGCAATTCACCGTGTCTTTGATCAGTGAGGATGCAGCCGTACAAGAGCGTTTCTACAACGTGGTCAACGCGCCGTTCGTGGGCAACGGCATTACCCGTTGGGTTGACGGCCAGTACGCGCTGAACAAGCCGGAACTGGGGCTTTCGAACTGGGAGAGCGGGCGCTTGTTTGCGCGCAGTGCGATTCTTTCTGGTGACGGCGTGTTTACTGTTCGTAGCCGGATGACGCAGATCGATCTCACAATAAAACGCTGATCCCGTGTAGGAGCTGCCGAAGGCTGCGATCTTTTGATCTTGCTGTTAAAAACAAGATCAAAAGATCGCAGCCTTCGGCAGCTCCTACAGGGATGGCTTGAATTTCAGGCGGCTGCGGGGGCGTTTGCGTGGATCGCGCACGTCGCCGGTTGCTCGGCCAGCGGCACAAACGTGCGGCGGTCGGCGGACAGCGCGTCGATCGAGCCGGTCTCGATGTCATACACCCAGCCATGCAGATTCAGCAGGCCTTTCTCCTGAGCCAGACGTACGCTCGGGTGGGTCTGAATGTTCGCCAGTTGCGCGATCACGTTTTCACGCACCATCGAACTCAATTTCGCCGCGTCGCTGGCATGCGGCCGCGCTTCATTCACCACTTTTGCCGACTCGGCATGCTGCAGCCAGCCACTGACGGCGGGCAGGTGATCCATGCATTTGCACTGGGCAATTGCAGTCATCGCGCCGCAGTCCGAATGCCCGCAGATCACAATGTCAGTTACGCCAAGCACCGCCACTGCGTATTCCACCGTCGCCGAAACCCCGCCCGGATGCGGGCTGTAGGACGGCACGATATTGCCGGCATTACGGATCACGAACAGCTCACCGGGTTCTTGTTGGGTCAATAATTCTGGCACGACACGGCTGTCGGAGCAGGTAATGAACAGAGTTCCTGGCTGTTGCGTGGTCGCCAGGTGTTTGAACAGTTCGGTGCGTTGCGGAAACGCTTCGTTCTGGAATTTCAGGAAGCCATCAATCAGGTTTTTCATGGTGTTGTCCTCTCAGTTCGAGCAACCGCTGCCAAATTCGCTGTATTGAAGAATGTGTTTGCCGCCGTGGCTGTCCAGATACGTCATCTCGACCGGGACCACGCCACACACGTCGGCAGCCGGTGTGATGCTCAGCACTTGGGCGATATCCAGTTGCATGCCGTAGCGGTAGGCGACGGCCTCGTCAGCGGCAAAGGCCTGAACGGAAAAACCGCCGAGCAGGGCCAGGGTCAGTAGCATTTTTTGCATGGGACAGCCTCCAGACGCAGTGGTGACAGGTAACCTTTTTGGGGAGAGTGGCCCGCACGCGGTGTGCGGGCTGGTGCGGATCAGAACGGACGCAGGGGCAGGAACTTGCCGTCAAGGGTAACGACCGCGCGGGAGCCGCCTTCCGGATCTTCGACTTTCTTGATGTCGAGTTTGAAGTTGATCGCGCTGATGATGCCGTCGCCGAACTGCTCGTGAACCAGCGCTTTGAGGGTGGTGCCGTAAATCTGGATCATCTCGTGGAAGCGGTAGATGGTCGGGTCGGTCGGCACACCGCTGAGGCTGCCACGCAGCGGGATGACCTGCATCGCCGCGACGTCGTCAGCGCTCAGCTCCAGCTTGTCACCGACCACTTGGGCGGCGTTCTCCGGCAGCGGGTGCTGGCCAAGCAGGGCAGCGGTGACGTACGCCAGGCTCAGGCCGGTGTCGTCAGCGAGATCCTGCCACGACAGATCTTTGCGTGCCTTGGCGTCGAGAATGCGGGTGGTCAGGGCCAGGCTGGTGTCGTTGTAGGCGTGGGACTGTTGCATGGTGTCACTCCTTTCAGGGGTTGGCTTGCTGTGTGGGATTCATCTTCTGCCGATTGATCCATAGCGTCCAAGACCGATATACAATGCTTCGCATAAGCCCTGCCTATAGATGGTGTTCCCATGCTGCTGCGACATTTGCGTTATCTGCTGGCTGTTGCCGATCACGGCGGCTTCACCCGTGCCGCCGAGGCATTGCACGTGTCGCAGCCGACCCTGTCGCAGCAGATTCGCCAACTGGAGGAAACCCTGGGGGTGAACCTGTTTGATCGCACTTCGCGCACGGTCAAACCCACCGATGCCGGCGAGGCCTACATCGAATGCGCGCGACGGGTGTTGGTGGAGTTGGAGGCGGGCAAGCGCGCGTTGCATGACGTGAAGGATCTTTCTCGCGGGACGTTGCGCCTGGCGATGACGCCGACGTTCATGGCGTATCTGGTCGGGCCGTTGGTGCGCGACTTTGCCGCGCGGTATCCGGGGATTCATTTGCAGATTTTCGAGCTGTCGATGGACGACATCGAGGCGGGTCTGGCGGATGACTCGCTGGATATTGCGATTGCCTTTACACCCGTGCGCAACGCCGATATCGAATGCATTCCGGCGTTTACCGAAACGTTGGCGATCATGGTCGGGCGTGAGCACCCGCTGTATGAGTCCAGCTCGGTACTGACGCCGGAAGATATCGCTTCACTGGATTTCGCCTTGCTGGCGCCGGACTTCATCACGCGGCTATCGGTGGATGAATATTTCCGTCAGCACGGGATTACGCCGCAGGTGCGGATCGAGGTGAATTCGGTGAGTACATTGCTGGAGGTGGTGCGTCATTCGCCGGTGGCGACGATGCTGCCGCAGGCGATCGCGACGGAGGATCGGGCGTTGCGCCGGTTGCGCGTCGAGAGCGAGGCGCCGCAACGTGGGGCGGCGGTGTTGCGGCGGCGCAATAATTATCACAGTGCGGCGGCAGTGGCGTTTGTGGAATTGGTGTTGGGCATGGGAAGCCCCTCACCCTAACCCTCTCCCAGAGGGAGAGGGGACTGACCGAGGGATGTTGGAGTAATACGCCGACCTGAAAGTGTTCTGCTGAATCCATAATCAACTCGGTGTTCCCTGTTGACGAATGACTTTATACAACTCGATCGGCTCCCTCTCCCTCGGGAGAGGGCTGGGGTGAGGGGCTACAATTCCAGTCACGCCATATCAATGCGAGCGAACCAAAAAAGGCCTGCTTCCTTTAAGGAAGCAGGCCTTTCAATTATTTAATGACTGACTCAGCAGAACCGATCAATCACCCGAACTTCGTTGTTGTTCTGCATCGAATCCCACGCCTGTTTCAGCGTTTGCAGAACATTCCCGATGAAGTCCTTGTCGGCCGCAGCCTTCTTGCCAACATAACCGTGGCCACGGCGGTACATCTTCAAGCGGGCCAGCAGGTTCTGATGGTTGCGGTCGAACTCGTCTTCGTCAGCATGGGTCGCCAGGCAGTCGATATGTACCTGACCCGACTTGCTGATCCACAGAATATGGCTGTCGTGGCTGTCTTTCTGCGCAGCGAACATACGAGCCAGTTCTTCGATAGTAGGTTGATTGTTCAGATTCATGATATTGCCCCTTGACCAGTCTGGTGATCTTTCAAAGTTGATTCGCTAATACAGGTAGCCCATCGGTTAGTTGATCCCTGGCACCGAAACCAGGACGTCAGCGCTCGCCCGTATGAAGTACGGGGTCGTGCATCTGTTGCATGTAGTCGTGTTGAATAACTGCTACGCAATAGCGTCACAACGAGGAGAAGCAGCGAAAACCGGGAGGCTCCTTGACGACATTTACCGTGTCGACCACAAGCGTCTTGAGAATTTTCGCCAGCGCTTCTCGTCCTTGTACTGGACGTTCAGGCCAGGTCAGCTTCTTCAATCTGCCTTGTGGGCAGCGTGTATCCGGAAAAAACAACTCGGCGGTCAGACGAGTTTGCTCAAGCGTGTTACGCGTGTTCCCGATCGGGGAACGTCTTCATCATGCAAAAGCAAAACGACGCCGTCAACGGTTTTGTAGTGATTATTTTTGTTCACTACATATTGTCGGACAAAGCTGTTTTGGAATGAGAAAGAATCCGTTCAGACAACGGAAAAAGGCGTTCGCAGGCGATAGAACGTGCACGGATAGCCGTCCACTTCACGCTGCTGCCGGGTGAAATCGCCGCCGGTCAACAAAGGGATCAGCCCAGCCCAGAAGCGCTGTGCCGGCAGGTTGGCGTCGATATGGAAAATCTGCCACTGACCGGGGATCCGGCTCAAGAGGGCAGAGACGACAAACTGCGCGACGCCTTGGCCACGAAAGCGTCGTGCAATGAAGAAGTAGCCGATGTTGTGTTCGGCGCCGGCGAGATGGGTTTCGTTGTCGGCGGTCACGAAACCGGCGAGTTCGCCGTCGACGCGAATCAGGAAGGGTTGGGTGGCCGAGTGACGCCAGTAGTCGATTTTCGGCTGAATCGAGAAAAAGCCGTGCTCGGCGAGCTTCAGCGGCAGCCACTCGCTGAAGTCGTACATGTAGAACTGCATGAGGTTTTCGATGATGTCCAGCTCATCGCGTTGGGCGGGGTGCAGTTCGATATTGGCCATGCGCCGGGTTCCTGAAAGTGCTGAGCCTTGCAGAAACAGTAGCGCGTTTTATTTGCCTGCCGGTTTCGCCGCGCGTTTGGTGGTGCCCGTGGTTTTGCTGCGGGTCGATTTGCGTTTCTTCTTCCACGGGGCCGCCGCTTTACCGGCTGGTGGCGGGCCGCTGATGGTCAGGCTGAGGCTGGAACAGCGCGTCACCTGTTTGCTCATCCATGCCGCTTGTTTGGTGACGAACTCTTCCAGACTCATTTCGCCGCTTTGCACCATGTCCAGCGCCTGTTCCCAGATTGCGGTGGTGCCGGGGTCGGCAATCGCGCGGGGCACCGCATCGATCAGGCTGAACGCGGCCGGGGTGGCGGCGAGGGCCTTACCGTTTTTCACCAGATAGCCCCGATCAATCAAGCCCTGAATGATCGAGGCACGGGTGGCTTCGGTGCCGATCCCGGTGGTGTCCTTGAGTTTCTGCTTGAGCAGCGGGTCTTCCACCAGTTTGGCGACGTTTTTCATCGCCTTGATCAGATCGCCTTCGGTGTAGGGCTTGGGCGGTTGCGTCCACAGGTCCTTGAGTTTCACCGCGGCGATGGCGCATTCGACACCCTGGCTCAGGGCCGGCAAGGTTTGTGGCGCCGGAGCTTCGCGGCCCTTGGCCGGTGCCAGCGCTTCGGGCAGTGCGCGTTTCCAGCCCGGTTCGATGATCTGTTTGCCGACTGCGCGCAGGGCTTCACCGGCGCAATCGAAATCGGCCTGGGTGCGATCGTATTCGTGATTGGGCAGGAATTGCGCCAGATAGCGTGCGCGGATCAACGTATAGACCGCGCGGTGCTTGCCGCTCAGGCGTTCAAGGTTTTTCGCCGCAGCGGTGGGGATGATGCCGTGGTGCGCGCTGACCTTGGCGTCGTTCCATGCCCGGGAGCGGCGTTGGGGTTCGAGAAAGCCTTGCAGCGCCTCAAGACCCGGATCGGCCTGACGCAGTGCGGCGAGAATCCCCGGCGCCTCACTGTGCTGGCTCAGCGGCAGATAGCCGCAATCACTGCGCGGATAGGTGATGACTTTGTAGGTTTCGTAGAGGGCCTGGGCGATGTCGAGGGTTTCCTGCGCGCCGAGGCCGAGTTTCTTCGAACAGACTTCCTGCAAGGTGCCGAGATCGAAGGGCAGGGGCGCCACTTCACGCATGCGCTCGGTTTTCAGCTTCACTACCCGGGCACTGGCAGCGCTGCGGATCGCTGCCGCGGCTTGTTGGGCCAGCGCCTGATTCAGGCAGCGATCCTGATCGTCACAGACATCCGGCGGCGCGCGCCACTGTGCGGTAAACGGGATGCCGTTGTGCAGCAAATCGACATCGATTGCCCAGAACGGCACCGGCACGAAATCGGCGATGCTGCGGTCGCGATCCACCACCAGACGCAAGGTTGGCGTCTGCACCCGGCCTACCGGCAATACGCCTTGATAACCCGATTGCCGCCCCAGCAGCGTGAACAGCCGGCTCATGTTCATGCCGATCAGCCAGTCCGCCCGCGAGCGGCCCAGCGCCGAGTGATACAGGCTGAACGTTTCGGCCCCCGGTTTCAGTGCCGCCAGAGCCTTGCGGATCGACGCTTCGTCCAGCGCCGACAGCCATAAACGACGGATCGGCCCGCGATAGCGACAATGTTCGACCAGTTCCCGGGCGATCATCTCGCCCTCACGGTCGGCGTCGGTGGCGATGATCAGCTCGCTGGCTTCACAGAGCAGGCGCTTGACCGCTTTGTACTGGCTGGCGGTGCGCGGCTTGACGGTCATTTTCCACTTGTCCGGGATGATCGGCAGATCGGCCAGTACCCAGCGCTTGTAGCGCGCGTCGTAGGCATCCGGCGGGGCGGTTTCGAGCAAGTGGCCGATGCACCAGGTCACCGTGACGTCCGTTCCCAGCCAGCAGCCGTCGCCCCGACGCCTGGCGCCGAGCACGGCCGCAATGTCTTTGGCCTGAGAAGGTTTTTCACAGAGGTACAACCGCATAACCACCCACGTCGATCAAGATCCGCACAGGTGCACAGAATGGCCGGACTTGGCTTCAGCGGCAACTTTTATCTGTATGGATATACAGATAAAAAGGATTGCAGCACGTGACGGGTAATACCGGGACGCAGCTTGGGCTATCGAGAAATTGATTAGCCTGCGGTTTGCACTTGTGTCAGGTTTTTCAGCGATTCAAACACGCGAGTGACAGGACGATCTCGCCAGAAGATCGCCGTGGTCTGTCGACACTGACTACTCAGAAACAAGGAAGTCCACCATGGCTCAAGCCAAATCCACAACCACCAGCGCCTTCGACCAGGTCGATGCTTTCAGCCACTTGTATGACCGTGGCGTCGGGCTGGTCAACGGCAAACCCTCATTCACTGCCGATCAGGCCGCTGACGAAATCCTGCGCAAAGGCCTGTCGTGGGGCGACAAGAACGCTGATGGCAAAATCGACCTCAGCTATACGTTCCTGACCGAGAAACCGGCGAACTACAACGTCAAGCTGGGCAACTTCAGCGAATTCAGCGCCCAGCAAAAAGCTCAGGCTGTGCTGGCTATGCAATCCTGGGCCGACGTCGCCAACGTCACCTTCACTGAAGGCAAGGGCGGCGATGGCCACATGACGTTCGGTAATTACGACGTCAGCACCGGTGGCGCGGCATTCGCTTATCTGCCGAGCGGCGGCAGCTATGACGGCCAGTCGTGGTACCTGATCAACGATCAATATCAGGTCAACAAGACCCCGGACACCAACAACTACGGGCGCCAGACCCTGACCCACGAAATCGGCCACACCCTCGGCCTCTCGCACCCGGGCGCCTACAACGCCGGTAACGGCAACCCGACCTACAACGACGCCAAATACGCTGAAGACACCCGTGGCTACAGCCTGATGAGCTATTGGAGCGAAGCCAATACCGAGCAGAACTTCAGCAAGGACGGCAGCGGCGCGTACGCCTCGGCGCCGTTGCTGGACGATATCGTCGCTGTGCAAAAACTCTATGGCGCCAACTACGCGACCCGTGCCGATGACACCACTTACGGCTTCAACTCCAACGCCGAGCGCGATTTCTACAGCGCCACTTCGGCGTCGTCGAAAGTGGTGTTTTCGGTGTGGGATGGCGGCGGCAACGACACGCTGGACTTCTCCGGCTTCAGCCAGAACCAGAAGATCAACCTCAATGAAGGCTCGTTCTCCGATGTCGGCGGTCTGGTGGGCAACGTGTCGATTGCTTACGGTGTGACCGTGGAGAATGCGGTGGGCGGTTCGGGCAATGACCTGCTGATTGGCAACGCGGCCGCCAATGATCTGTTCGGCGGTGCCGGCAACGACATCCTCTACGGTGGTGGCGGTGGCGATACCTTGTGGGGCGGTGCCGGCGCAGACACCTTTGTGTTTGGCGCGGCCAGCGATTCGACCATGACCGCGCCGGACTGGATCATGGATTTCACCAGCGGTCTGGACAAGATCGACTTGTCGGGGATCGCTGGTTTCGCCACGGGTGCGGCGTCGCTGAACTTTGTCAGCGGCTTCACCGGACATGCGGGCGACGCGATCCTGACCTACTTCGCGCAGACCAATCAGACCAGCCTGATGGTTGACCTGACGGGGCAGGGTTCGGTGGACTTTGCTGTGGGTGTGGTGGGGCAAGCGGTGGCGACTGATATTCTGGCGTGATGCCTGAAGATCGGCCCTCACCCTAACCCTCTCCCAGAGGTAGAGGGGACTGACCGAGTTGTCTGGCGAAATACATCGACCTGAAAAACCGAGTCGATTATGGATTCAAAGCCAATCGTTCAAGTCGGTGAATCTCGCCAATATCCCCCCATCGCTTCCCTCTCCCAGAGGTAGAGGAGACCGATTGAGGGATGCTACAGAAGTACATTGACCTGATAGCGCTTTGCCGAATCCATAATCGAAGCAGGACTTTCAGGTCGATGTAGAACGAAAGACACCCCCGTAGGCTCCCTCTCCCTCGGGGAGAGGGCTGGGGTGAGGGGCTTTTGAAGTTGATGGGCCGTTCGGCTGTAAAACCACCCCAACCAGAACCGATGGGCTATACCTGAACCGGTCTCTTCGCCGTATTCAGGGGAACCCCATGAAAAGCTCCGGCCTCAGTCCCGTCATAAACCTCGAACAACTTGTCGGGTGCCTGGTGGTGAAATTCCACGGCATCCAGGTCGCTGCGTCCTCCCGCGTGCTGATCCTCAACGAAGCCAACTACCCGCCGGTTTATTACGTCCCCCGCGAAGACATCGACGAAAAGTATTTCGCCCGCACCGATCACACCAGTTATTGCCCGTACAAGGGCGATGCCAACTACTTCAGTCTGCAAGTGCCGGGGCATGAGGGCGCGAATGCAGTGTGGACGTATGAGAATCCGAAAGTGTCAGTGGCGCCTATTCGTGATTACGTGGCGTTTTATCCGGATCAGGTCAAGTTTGAAGTGATCGCGCCCGATGCTTGAGTCCACTTACCGCCAGTTAACACTGACGTGGGGCTGTGCCTGCTCGGGGGACAGCCTGCATTCAGTCAAACCTGAGAAGGTGGTGCTGATAGATGGAGTATTTGTTTTTCAGCAACGCACCAAAAAATATGGAAAGATCCCGGCCGTCCAGTTTCTGCAGATACTTCAGCGCATTGGTAGTGTTTTGAAAGTCGGTGGATCGGGATAGAAATGCCGATCTGAGCGATTCCGAAACATCAGATGCCTTTATATTGAAGCCAGGCGTATCGGGGTCGAATGCTTCCTCTATCCAGTTCAATTGCGTCTCCTTGAGCTTTTCAAATGATACGGGACGGGTAATGCTTCTGAATTCCTTGTCGGGAATTTTGTTTTGACTGGTCAGTGTTTCGACAAAAGAAGTGAAGGAGCGGGCTTCACCAACGTTCTCCGGATCCGAGTGAAAAACAATACTTGGTGTAGCATTGTTGTCGTAGCTGTAGCGGTGGCGGTTGGTCTTTACCAGGCGATGAGGAATGACCGTTATCAGCCCATGAAAGTGTAAGGCCTGAAAGCTCTGCGATTTGCTGTTGCTGGCCTCGGTATACACATGATCACGGTAGTGCCATATTTCATGTCTTTCCAAATCGAGGGCTTTTTCGAGTCGATTTTCCAGTTCGTACTCGGATAGGAATGTCGGGCATACGTAGGCGGCAGTGGACCTTAGCGAAAGCCAATACAAGGCATTGTGTTGCAAGGGTTCATCAGTGCCCTTGTGTTTGCGAAGATCAAACGCGAAAGCACCTGGGTCGCTATTCACCGGTATGGCATTTCGCGATGAAATGATTTTGCTGGTGGATCTGCCGGGGTAAAAGCTTGAGGTTTTAGCCTGTATGTAAAATGGCTGAACGCTCGTTGCGACGGCATCGTACCCACCGAGGTTACGTTCCTGTCTTTGCGTGACCTGACGAATTTTGGCTCTTCCGCCATTTCCGTCCGGAATCTTACGCAGCATTCGATCTATCAGAGTCAATAATTCGGCTTCAGCGAATTTGGCTTTTGAAATCACGGATTCTTCCTTGGACATTGAAACTGTTCTACGGATTGAAATGGGAAACGGGGGCTATCTGCCTGGGCAGGTGGATTCACGGCCCCAAGATGAGTCGAGAGCTTTCAATCCGAACTCAACAAGATCAACGCCACCATCGGGTAGTACCTGCCGTCGTGGCTATGCGTCTTCTGCGCACGGCCGGGAGCGACCCAGGCAATCGCAGCACAGGGGATTTCCAGAAGCATTTTCCGGAACATCTGAATCTGCGTCACGTTAGCTGGCTCGCCTGCCGAGTACGGCGCAACGAACACGGCACCCAACCTCGGCTCGTCGTAATGTACCCGGTTGGCATCCCGGATGGCCCATGTGCATTTTTCGTTGATTTGCGTCCTGGCCCGCTCCCGGTTATCGATGGGAACGTAGGAGACCTTTGCCTCGATGCTCCAACCGTGATTTTCATTGGCAATATAGAGATCGTTGCGCCCAATGGACGAGTACGGTTCTGTCCCCTCGTTTGCAATTTTGCGAACCTGATATTCCTCAATGGCTGTCCAGTCAGCTTTCCATGCGGCTCCCGCAAGAATGCTGACGTTGGCCTGTTCGTTGTACCAGTAAGGCAGATCATCGGCGTCCCAGACATCAATGTAGCGCTGGACGCAATTTATCCAGCTGAGGAGGACTGGTCTCAAACTCTCTAGCGGTGCGTGGGGAATGTCGACATGCCGGTCCTTTGCCAAGAGATGATCTTCTGAAAGATTTTGCTCGTGATATCGGTAAGGGCTGGCAGTGGAATTTGGTGAATCGGTCATATCCTGTTCCTTAGGATGGGGAGCCAGCCACGCGATGGACGCGCTTGCTGGAGATTCGATGGTATTGAAGTGCCACTAGTCTGTCGATAACAATAATGCGGGCAGCAAAAAGCCGCTTCAGGACCTGCCTGAAGCGGCTCGATTAACGTAATCAGTTCTTGTCGAGATCGATATTCTTCGTCTCACGCAAACAGATCATCCCCACCACCAGACTCACCCCGGTAATCAGCACCGGGTACCACAGCCCATAGAAAATGTCCCCGGTGTACACCACCAGCGCAAACGACACGGTCGGCAGAAACCCGCCAAACCAGCCGTTGCCGATGTGGTACGGCAGCGACATCGAGGTGTAGCGAATGCGCGTCGGGAACAGTTCGACCATCAGCGCCGCAAGCGGGCCGTAGCACATGGCCGAGATGATGATCAGCGCCACGATCAGGGCGACGATCATCGGTTTGTTGATCTGCTGCATATCGGCTTGTTGCGGGTAGCCGGCCAGGGTCACGGCGCCACGCAGGGCGGCTTCGTCGTAGCCGTCGATCTTCACGTCACCGATGCTGACCTGTACGCCGCTGCCGGCCGGGGCGGCGGCGCTGGAGTAGGGCAGGCCTTGCTTGACCAGAAAGGTTTTGACCTTGTCGCACGGGCTGTCGAATTTGGCTTTGCCCACCGGGTCGAACTGGAAGGTGCAGGTCGCCGGATCCGCCAGCACGGTGATCGGCGCCTGACGGCTGGCCTGGTCGATCGCCGGGTTGGCGTAGTGGGCGAGGGATTTGAAGATCGGGAAGTACAGCGCCGTGGCTAGCAGCAAGCCGAGCATCAGCACCGGTTTGCGTCCGACCTTGTCCGACAGCCAGCCGAAAATGATGAAGAACGGCGCACCGATCACCACGCTGATGATCAGCAAGGTGTTGGCCACCGCCGGGTCCATTTTCAGGAACTGGGTGAGGAAGAACAGCACGTAGAACTGCGCGGCGTAGAAGGTCACCGCTTGCCCGGCGTTAATGCTGAACAGGGCGATCAGCACGACTTTGAGGTTTTCCCATTTACCGAAGGATTCGCGGATCGGCGCTTTCGAGGTTTTGCCTTCCTCTTTCATCTTCAGGTACGCCGGCGACTCGTGCAGGCTCAGGCGGATCCAGGTGGAAATGCCCAGCAGCACGATCGACAGCAGGAACGGAATGCGCCAGCCCCAGACTTCAAACTGATCGCCAGTAAAGTAGCGGCAACCGAGCACCACCAGCAGCGACAGCAGCAGGCCGAGGGTCGCGGTGGACTGAATCCAGCTGGTGTGGAAACCGCGCTTGCCAATCGGCGCGTGCTCGGCCACGTAGGTGGCTGCGCCGCCATACTCGCCGCCGAGCGCCAGACCCTGAAGCATGCGCAGCACCACTAGAATGATCGGCGCGGCGATGCCGATGCTGGCGTAGGTCGGCAGCAGGCCGACGCAGAAGGTCGCCACGCCCATCAGAATGATCGTCGCGAGAAAGGTGTATTTGCGCCCGATCATGTCCCCCAATCGACCGAACACCAACGCCCCGAACGGCCGCACGATAAAGCCAGCAGCGAAGGCCATCAGCGCAAAGATGAACGCCGTGGTGTCGTTGACCCCGGCGAAAAACTGTTTGCTGATCACCGCCGCGAGGGCGCCGTAGAGGAAGAAGTCATACCACTCGAACACCGTTCCCAGTGACGAAGCGAAGATGACTTTTTGTGTGGCATTGCTGGTCTCGGCGCTGCTCGCCGCGCCCAGCGTCTGAGCGTGTTCTGACATATCGGTATCCCTCACAGTGATTGTTTTTGTTGTTCCACTGGTGTTGCGTGTCCGGGTGATGCCTTGAATCAAACGCGGTTCTTTGTAGGAGCTGCCGCAGGCTGCGATCTTTTGATCTTGCTGTTGATCTGGAAAATCCAAAGATCAAAAGATCGCAGCCTTCGGCAGCTCCTACAGGGGGTGGGCCAGCTCCAATTTCGCGGTGCTGCTCCTGGTGTTGGGGTTGAGGATCAGTTGTGCGGCTTTCTCGGCAATCATCAGCGTAGGCGAACAGGTGTTGCCCGAGGTAATGCGCGGCATGATCGAGGCGTCGGCAATGCGCAGACCGGGCACGCCGTGGACGCGCAGCTGTGCATCGACCACCGCATCGCCGTCATTGCCCATGCGACAGGTGCCGACCGGGTGGAAAATTGTCGTGCCGATCTTCGCCGCTGCTTGCTGCAATTGTTCTTCGCTTTGCAGGCTTGCACCGGGCAGGTATTCCACCGGTTTGAATGCGCGCAGGGCCGGGGCGCTGACGATGCGCCGGGTCAGACGGATGGCGTCTGCCGCGACGCGTAAATCTGCAGGATGGCTGAGGTAGTTGGGTTGAATCAGCGGCGCCTCCTGCGGGTCCGCCGAACGGATTTCGATGCGCCCACGACTCTGTGGTCGCAGATCACACACCGACGCGGTGAACGCCGGGAAACTGTGCAACGGCTCGCCAAAACGCTCCAGCGACAGCGGTTGCACGTGATATTCCAGATTTGCCGAAGTCTGCTCCGGCCCCGAACGCGCAAACGCGCCCAACTGACTCGGCGCCATCGACAGCGGCCCGCTGCGGTCATACAGATAGCGCAGGCCCATGCCCATCTTGCCCCAGACACTGCCGGCGATCTGGTTCAGCGTGCGCGCGTTTTCCAGTTTGTAGATCAGGCGCAATTGCAGGTGATCCTGCAGGTTGCCGCCGACGCCCGGCAGCTCATGAATCACGCCGATGCCCAAGCGTTCGAGCAGCGGCCGCGGACCGATCCCGGAACGTTGCAGAATGCTCGGCGAACCGACCGCGCCGGCGCACAGGATGATCTCTTTGCGCGCCTTGAACTGCTTGCTCTGACCTTCATGACGCGCACTGACCTTCGAGGCGCGTCCGTCCTCCAGCAGTACCCGATCCACCTCAACCCCGGTCAGCACCGTCAGATTCGTCCGATCGCGTACAGGCTTGAGAAAAGCCTTCGCCGCGTTCCAGCGCACGCCGGATTTCTGGTTGACCTGGAAGTAGCCGCAACCCTCGTTGTCGCCCTGATTGAAGTCGTCGATGCTGGCGATGCCGCTTTGCTCGGCGGCACTGCGAAAGGCATCCAGAATCGGCCACGACAGGCGCTGTTGTTCGACCCTCCATTCACCCTTGGCACCGTGAAATTCAGCGTTACCGGCAAAATGGTTTTCGCTTTGTTTGAACAGCGGCAGCACGTCGTTCCAGGCCCAGCCCGGATTGCCCTCGGCAGCCCAGCCATCGTAGTCGTTGGCCTGGCCGCGCATGTAGATCATGCCGTTGATGGACGAACAGCCACCGAGCACTTTGCCGCGCGGATAACTCAGCGCGCGGCCATTGAGGCCCGGTTGTGCTTCGGTCTTGAAGCACCAATCGGTGCGCGGGTTACCGATGCAGAACAGGTAACCGACAGGAATGTGAATCCACGCATAGTTGTCGCGTCCGCCGGCTTCAAGCAACAGCACGCGCTGCTGCGGATCCGCTGACAATCGATTGGCCAGCAAACACCCGGCAGGGCCGGCGCCGACCACGATGTAGTCGTATTCATCAAGGGAAGTCTGCATTCCCTGACCTCGCTTTTTGTTTTTATTGTCGGACACTCTAGTTGTTAGCTTTCGTTAAAAGAATGTTAGTTTTTGCGCAGCCGCTGTGCGTTTTTAAACAGCCTGCATTGACCATCGCCGACAAGGACACGCCATGTTCGACTGGAACGACCTGCGGTTTTTTCTCGAACTGCAACGCAGCGGCCGCCTGCTCACCGCCGCCCGCCGCCTCAACACCACCCACGCCACCGTCGCCCGCCATATCGAAGCCATCGAAAAAAGCCTCGGCACCGCGCTATTCGTCCAGCACGCACAAGGCTACGAAATGACCCCGGCAGGGGAGGCGCTGCTTAAACACGCTGAGGCGATGGAAAACGTGGCGTTGCTGGCGCAGGAAGAGATCACCCAATCCACCGCGCCGCTGGGCAAGATTCGCGTCGGTGTCACCGAAGGGCTGGGCATCAAGTTTCTCGCCAGTCGCATGATCGGCTTGTTCGAACGCTATCCGGGATTGGAAGTGGAACTGGTCGCGGTGCCGCGCTTTGTCAGCATCCTCAACCGCGAGGCGGAAATCAGCATTCATCTCGAGCGCCCGGCGGCGGACATGCTGGTGACGCGCAAACTCACCGACTATCGCTTGGCGCTCTACGCCAGCCAACGCTATCTCGATAAGGCGCCGCCACTGCAAAGCCGCGAAGACCTTGGGCGGCATGCGTGGATTGGCTATGTCGATGACTTGCTGTTCAGCCAGGAACTGATGTTTCTCAACAGCTTCTGCCGCAGTCCGCGCGTGGTGTTCCATAGCACCAGCGTCATCGCGCAGCAGGAGGCGGCGCGGTCGGGATTGGGCATTGCGGTGTTGCCTTGCTACATGGCCGAGTCGGATCCCGATCTGGTGCCGTTGCTGCCGGATGAAAGCATCGAGCGCAGCTATTGGATCAGCACGCGGCGCGAGTTGCACAAGTCGGTGCGCCTGCGGGTGGTTTGGGATTATGTGGTGGGGTTGTGTGAGGCGGAGCAGGGGTTGTTGCTTAACCTTTGAGATCAAAAGATCGCAGCCTCCGGCAACTCCTACAACGATTTCTGTAGGAGCTGCCGGAGGCTGCGATCTTTTGATCTTGTTTGACCGTACATATGGATATTCGTATATTCGGATTTCCATATGTGTCGAGCCTATCCCATGATCACCCCCACCGAAGTCTTCAAGAGCCTCGCTGACGAAACCCGCGTCCGCGCCATGCTGCTCATTTGCGATCAAGGTGAACTCTGCGTCTGCGAGCTGATGTGCGCACTCGGCGACAGCCAACCGAAAATCAGCCGCCACCTCGCGCAACTGCGCAGCAATGAGTTGCTGCTTGATCGCCGTCAGGGGCAATGGGTCTATTACCGCCTCAACCCTGATCTTCCTGCGTGGGTTCGCGAAATCCTGCAAGTGACGTCCAAAGCCAACGCCGATTGGCTCAAGGACAACGCCGCCCGTCTGCAGAACATGGACGGTCGTCCGGTTCGCGAAGCTGCCTGCTGCTGAGGAAAGAGAAAACATGCGAGTCCTGTTTATGTGCACGGCCAACAGCTGCCGCAGCGTCCTGTCCGAAGCCATGTTCAATCATCTGGCGCGCCCCGGATTCGAGGCCGTGAGTTCCGGAAGTTTCCCCAAGGGCCAAGTGTTGCCGCGCAGCCTGTCGACGCTGCAACAGGCCGGCATTGCCATCGATGGTCTGTATAGCAAGGGCAATGACGCGTTCGAAGACAATCCGCCAGACATTGTCATCACCGTCTGTGACAAGGCCGCCGGTGAGAGCTGCCCGGTGTACTTCGGTCCCGCGCTCAAAGCCCATTGGGGCCTCGAAGATCCCTCGGATGTGATCGGCGACGATGCCGCCGTGGACGCGGCGTTTGCTGCCACGCTGGCGATCATCGAACGGCGCTGCGCGACCTTTCTCGGCCTGCCATTTAAAGCACTCAGCCGCGCTGATCTCCAGCGTGAGCTGGATCGTATCGGCTCTCTCTGAGCTGGAGGACACATGTCAGAACACCTGCCCCATCTTGATCATTCGCTGTTCGAAGAAGCGTCCCCTTTGGGCGAGCACAAACCCCGCATCCTGCTGCTCTACGGCTCGACCCGCGAACGCTCCTTCAGCCGTTTGCTGGTAGAGGAGGCCGCACGTCTGCTCGAACACTTCGGCGCCGAGACGCGCATCTTCAACCCGTCCGGTCTGCCACTGCCTGACGACGTTCCGGTCGACCATCCCAAAGTGCAGGAACTGCGCGAGCTGGTGCTGTGGTCGGAGGGTCAGGTCTGGTGTTCGCCGGAACGTCATGGCGCGATGTCCGCCGTGTTCAAGGCGCAGATCGACTGGATCCCGCTGGAGCTCGGCGCCGTGCGCCCGACCCAGGGCAAGACCCTGGCGGTGATGCAGGTTTGCGGCGGTTCGCAGTCGTTCAACGTGGTCAACCAGTTGCGCGTATTGGGGCGCTGGATGCGCATGTTCACCATCCCCAACCAATCCTCGGTGCCGAAGGCCTACATGGAATTTGACGACGCCGGGCGGATGAAAGCGTCGCCGTTCTATGACCGTGTGGTGGACGTGATGGAAGAGCTGGTGAAGTTCACCGTGCTGCTGCGCGATCAACAGGCGCATCTGGTCGACCGCTATTCCGAGCGCAAGGAAAGCGCCGAGCAATTGATGGCGCGGGTCAACCAGCGCTCGATCTGAAGCCGTCCCTCGGCGAGGGACGGCTGCGTTCAGTCGACCATTACTTGCGGTGACACCACCCAGACGCTGCAGGGCATTTTGTACAGCAACTGTTCCACCGTGCTGCCGATCAACCGACCGAGGCCGCGATGGCCGATCCGGCCCATGACGATCACGTCGATGTCATAGGCATCGGCGTAGCTGCACAGCACTTTGGCCGGATTGCCCATGATCATGTGCTGACGTTCCGGCGCGATGCCGTTGCGCTCGGCCAATTCGCGGAACGCATCACCTTGCGCATCGAACAGGGTTTTCGCCTTGCCCGGGGTGAAAAACGTCGAGGCGTTGCCAAAACCGAACTCGTCGGCGCTGATCGATGACAGGTCATAGGCGTAGACCACGTCCAGTTCGGCAGCACAAAGGCTGGCCAGTTTCGCGGCCTCGCGCAGGATGCGGTCGTTGAAATCCGCGTATTGATCGTCGCGATGAAACGGATCGATCGCCGCCACAATCCGCCGTGGCCGCGCATGCTGAGCATGGCTGACGAAGTGCAGCGGCACCCGGCATTCGCGCAGCAAATGAACATCGAGCGGGGTGAACATCAACCGCGACATGAACGAGGCGTGCTGCAGATCCTTGATCAACAGGGCCATCGGCTGCTCCTTGAGATGAATCTGAATCTCGCGCAACGGATTGTCGACCCACACCACTTCCGTGGTTACGGTCACACCGAGGTGGCGCATCGGCCGGGCCTGATCCTCCAGCCATTGGTGATGGCGCTCGACATAACCCAGGCGCATCTGTTCGAGGGCCTGCTCGTTGACCAGCCCTGCGGTCGCCAGTCCTTCGAGGAAATCGAACGCCACAATATGCAGCGCCGCGCCCGATGCCTTGGCCAGTGCCGCGGCCCGATCGAACGCAGGGCTGTGCTTCATCAGCGGTGAAGCCACCAGCATGAAACGTGCTTGCTCGGACATGACGAATCTCCTGTGGGTAGCGGCATTGCACGGCGGGCGCAACGGCACCAGCGGCGTCAGTTCATGCTGCTCCGGGCCGCCGGGCGCGGCTTGATCTTTGTCAATGACGCAGCCGAGCAACCCCCGCGCCCGACGGGCGGTAACGGCGGGCGCAATTCTGCATGGGTTGATCGTTATCAACCTTGTGTCGATCAATTCGGCGCAGCCTTGGAAAGGTGCTGAACTCACTGCAAACACCTGCACAGGAGTCTTGATCATGGCCATGATGAAAGCGGCGATATTCGTCGAAAAGAATCGCATCGTGCTGGATGACAAACCGATCCCCGAGGTTGGTCCGCTGGACGCGCTGGTGCGCATCACCACCACGACGATCTGCGGCACCGACGTGCATATCCTGCGCGGCGAGTATCCGGTGGCCAAAGGCTTGACCGTCGGTCACGAACCGGTGGGCGTGATCGAGAAACTCGGCTCACAGGTGCGCGGATTTTTCGAAGGCCAGCGAGTGATCGCCGGCGCCATCACCCCCAGCGGTCAAAGCTACGCCTGCCTGTGCGGCTGCGGTTCCCAGGACGGGCCGGACACTCGCCACGGCTTTCGCGCCACCGGTGGCTGGAAATTCGGCAATATCATCGATGGCTGTCAGGCGGAGTACGTTCTGGTGCCCGATGCCTTGGCCAACCTGTGTCCGATCCCCGACGGATTGAGCGACGAACAAGTGCTGATGTGCCCGGACATCATGTCCACCGGGTTCTCCGGCGCCGAACGCGGCGAAGTCAGTATCGGCGACAGCGTGGCGGTATTCGCGCTGGGGCCGATCGGCCTGTGTGCGGTGGCCGGGGCGCGGCTCAAGGGCGCGAGCGTGATCATTGGCGTCGACGCGGTGGCCGAGCGCATGAGCGTTGCGCGGCAGTTGGGCGCGACCCATGTGGTCAACTTCAAGGACGGTGACGTGGTCGAGCAAATCATGGCGTTGACCGACGGGCGCGGCGTGGATGTGTCCATCGAAGCCTTGGGCACCCAAGGCACGTTCGAGTCTGCGTTGCGGGTGTTACGCCCGGGCGGACGCTTGTCGAGCCTGGGTGTTTACGCGTCGGACCTGCGTATTCCCTACGATGCCTTCGCGGCAGGGCTGGGTGATTACAGCATCGTCAGCACCCTGTGCCCCGGCGGCAAGGAACGCATGCGTCGGTTGATGGCGGTGGTGCAAAGCGGTGGCGTCGATCTGTCGCCGTTGGTGACACACCACTTCAAACTCGACGATATCGAAGCCGCGTATGAACTGTTCGCGCATCAGCGCGATGGGGTGATGAAGGTGGCGATCACGCCTTGATCGGCAATGCGCCCCGCACTGTTTACAGGTGCAGGGCGCAGGAATGCGTTACAGACTCAGGCGATGAATGACCTGGTGCGGATCATCAGGATCGCTGTGGGTTTCAAAGCCCAGTGATCTTGCGAGGTCGCGCATGGCCTTGTTGCTGGCCGAATCCACCGAATACAGATGCTTGAAACCGTGGTGCCGAGCGGCCTTGATCAAGTGTTGCATCAGCAACGTGCCCAGGCCCAGGTGCATCCACTCATCGGCGACCGTCACGGCGCATTCACAATCCTGTTCGCCGGTGGCGGCGTAGCGGCTGATGCCAATTTCGATCAGTTCACCGTTTTCATGTACCAGCGCGATGAAGGCCGCGCGTTGCTTGCAGTCGACGTCCATCAACTGATCGAGCAGCGCGGTGCCCGGTTCACTGATCTGCGCGAGAAAACGCAGGTGCCGGGACTCGGGCGACAAGCGCTTGATGAACGCGTATTCGCGTTCGCGATCCTTGGCGGCCAGTGGCCGGATCAAGACGTGGCGGCCGTCCTTGAGCGACTCGATCCAGTATTCACCTTGATGTGCGGCATAGATCGTCGCCGCGCGGTCATTGTGGTCTTTGACAGTGAGCATGAGGTGAGCCTCCATCGGCTGAACGAGCAACGCGCCGGGCAGTGCGCTGAGGTCTGTTCTACGCCGGTGGCAACGCCGGGATCTGATCTGGATCAGATTCCGGCGCGAGGCCACTGTTTTTACCGGGCGATGGCGCATCTGGCGCCGCAATCAGGCTCAGGCCGGCGGCGGCTCGCGGGTGCTGCGTTGCGCAGCGGAGCGCGGATGCCCGTCGGGAATCGACAAGGTCGCGCGTAAACCACCTTCGGCGCGGTTGACCAACGTGATTCGCCCGCCCAACTGCGTGGCGATGGTGTTGACGATGGTCAGCCCCAGCCCCGCACCGTTGGCATTGCCGCGACTGTAGAAACGTTCGAACAAGCGCGCCCGATCTGCTTCATCAATGCCCGGTCCCTGATCTTCAACGCTCAAGTGGTAGAAACCCTCGGCCTGGCTGAGCAGTACGGTGATCACGCCGTGTTCGGGGGAGAAGTTGGCAGCGTTGGTGATCAGGTTGTTCAGGGCAATGTCGATCGTGCCGGGGCTGGCCATGATGTTGAACGGCTGGGCGCTGTCTTCAAAGGCCAGCTCAAGGTGTTTGCTCAGCAACCACGGCGTCAGTTGCACCAGGCTGTTGCGCACGGTTTCGCTGAGGTCGATGGGTTGCAGCGGCGGCGGGTTGGGTTTCGGTTCCAGGCGCGCCATGGTCAATAACTGGTTGACCAGGCGACTGGTGCGGTCGACCCCGGCGATCAGAAACGCCAGCGATTCGCGGCGTTCCTGTTCGGTGCCGGCCTCCTGAAGGTTCTGCGCATGCACCCGCAGCACCGCCAGCGGCGTGCGCATTTCGTGGGCGGCATCGGCGATAAAACGCCGTTCGCGGCCGAGCACTTCCTGAATCTGCGCGAGCATACGGTTGAGCGCTGCCTGCATCGGTTCCAGCTCACTGGGCAGCGGCGCCAGTTGCAACGGTTCCAGCGAACCGCTGTGGCGGGCGCGCAGGGTCTCGGCCATGTTCGCCAACGGCTTGAGGCCCCAGCCGATCGCCAGCCAGACCATCGCCGCCAGCAGCAAGCTGCCGACCATGTTCGGCCACAGGGTGTGACGGACGATGCGGTCGACCAGATCAGCGCGCACATCGTCGCGCTCACCGACCCAGATGCGCAGGTTGTTCTGCGGGTCTTCGAGAAGAAAGGCGCGCCAGTGACGGTTGTTCAGATCCACCACATCGCTGAAGCCCGGCTGCGTTGGCGGTGCGCTGAAGGACGGGGCGCTGGCGGTGTGCACCAACACATCCCCGACAGGATCCCATACCTGAAAGGCGATTTTCCGTTCGTAGGGATGACCTTCGCCGCGTGGCACCGCTTCGCCCAGTGCAGAATTGAACGCTTGATAAAGTTCAGCGTGCTGCTTGCCTGCCAAGGGCATGCGCATCACGCCTTGCAACAAGCGAGCGTTCTGCGCCAATTGCGCGTCGTACACCTCGGCGATTTCGTGGTTGCTGTCGTGCAGGTTGAAGGTACTGAGAACGGCGAGACCGGCCAGCAACAGGCCGATGATCAGGGTCAGCGTGCGGCGGCGGATCGAGGTCATCGACGCTCCTCCACCAGATAACCCACACCACGGATGGTGCGGATCAGGTCGGTGGAAAATTTCTTGCGCAGATGGTGGATGTGCACTTCGAGGGTGTTGCTTTCGGCTTCTTCATTCCAGCCATAAAGCAGTTGCATCAGTTGATCGCGGGTCATCACCCGGCCCGGTGGCGACAGCAGTTCGTGCAGCAACTGATATTCCTTGGGCGTCAGGGCCACGGGTTGGCCCTGATAGCTGACTTGCTGGGTGCCGGGGTTGAGGCTGATGCCGGCATGTTCGATCAACGCCTGGGCGCGCCCGGCACTGCGCCGCAACAAGGCGCGCAAGCGTGCCTTGAGTTCGTCCAGGTCGAACGGTTTGATCAGGTAGTCGTCGGCCCCGGCGTCGAGCCCGGCGATGCGATCTTCAGTAGCGTCACGGGCAGTCAGAATCAGCACCGGCAGATTCGAACCGCTGTCGCGCAGGCGGCGCAGCACTTGCAGGCCGTCCATGCGCGGCAGACCGAGGTCCAGCACGGCGACATCGAAGGTTTCACTGAGCAGCGCATGCAACGCGCTGCTGCCGTCCTTGAGCCAGTCGACGGTGTAACCCTCGCGGCCCAGCGCCTGATGAATGCCTTCACCCAGCGCCACGTCATCCTCAACCAGTAATAAACGCACGCGGACTCCTGTCAGTCGAGTTTCTTGTTCACGTCCAGCAGCAGGCTGGCGATTTCTTTGCGGCGCCCGGCATCGGCACTTTCCCGGCCCGGGCGCGGCGCGGCTTGCTGGGCTTTGAGCAGCGCTGCTTTGGCTTCAGCGTAGCGCTTCTGACGGTAGAGGTGATCGCCCCAGAAGTACAGACTGTCGATGCCGTTGGGGTTGAGTTGCAAGGCTTGCTTGAGCAGTTGCTCGGCCTTGTCGCTGTCGCCGAAACCGATGGGCCAGCCGGGCACGCGGTCATACAGCGCGGCGAGGCTGGTGTAAGCCGAGCCTTGCAGGGCCTTGGGGTCGAGGGTCAGGGATTTTTCCAGATCAGCCTTGGCGTCCTTGGCTTTGCCCAAGGCTCCGAGGCCACCTTCGGCACCGGCCCAACTGCTGGTGACGATGCCTTTCCAGATCCACGCTTCGGCCACCGCCGGGCGCTGTGTGGTGAACGCGTTGGCCTCGCTGGCCAATTGTTCGAACGCGGCGGCGCGTTGTTTTTCCGCCACTTCATATTGGATGTGCGCCCAATTCTGCTGGATGCCCTCGAGACGTTGCTGGTCGGCGGGTTCCAGTGCCCAGACGCTTTGACTCAGGGCAGCGAGTAACAGGCATGCGGATAGTTTTTTCATGGTTTTGGCGACTCGTTGTCAGGTTTTTCACTGAGGCGGCGGATCAACGGCAACTGCTTGCGCAGGCCGCGATCCACCAGATGCGGGAGCAAATTGTTCAGGCGCACGAAGAAGCGTTCCGGCCAGCCCAGGTAGAGATCGCGACGATCACCGGCAATCGCATGGATCACCGCCGAGGCCACGGTTTGCGGGTCGTCGACGTTGGCCTTGAGCGCGTCGTTCAACGCTTGCGCGGCGGCGCTGTTCATCGAGGTGCGCGTGGCGCGGGGCGCGACGTACAGCACGCTGACGCGGGTGTCGGCGAGCTCGCGGCGCAGCGCTTCGGAAAACCCGCGCAGAGCGAATTTGGTCGCGCAATAACTGGCGTAACCGGGGTAGCCGATCGAGCCATAGGTCGAACCGACGTTGACCACCATCGCGCTGTCGGCCTGCTTGAGCAGCGGCAACAGCAGTTTGGTCAGGCACATCGGCGCACTGATGTTCACCGCCAGCATCGCGTTGATGTCGCTGTCATCCAGCTGTTCAAGCATGGCGAAGTGATTGACCCCGGCGGCATTGATCAACAGGTTGATACCGCCGATGGCTTCGGCGGCGACCAGCACTTTGCGCCGGTCGCTGAGGAAGGTCAGGTCAGCGGCGACCCAGCACAACGAGTCGGGGTAGCGCTTGAGCAACGGCAGCAGTGCCTCCTGATGCCGCGCCACGGCCAGCACGCGGGCGCCGGCAGCGCACAAGGTTTCGGCGATGGCCAGACCGATGCCGCCACTGGCACCGGTCAGCACCACCCGTGCGTCACGCAGCTGCATGTTGAGCCTCCGCGTCACGCGGCAAGCCACGGAACATGTCGGTGTACAGGCGATAGACGACCTTCGAGGCATGGATCACGGCGGCTTGATCGGCAGGATCTTCCAGCTGATTCATCAGGCGCCGATAGGTTTGCATGTGCTCGATGTCGAGTGAGCCGTGGGAACTCAAGTAACTGAACGCCGTTTCCGGCAACGCCAGACGCTCGCGAATGCTGCCCGCCGCGTGGGTGGCCAGGGCGATGCTGGTGCCTTCGAGCACGTTGACCATGCCGAACAGCCCGACCGGATTGCCCCGGGCGATCAGGTCGTAAAGGAAGCTGACCATCAGTTCGATCGACAACGACGGCTGACCGTCGCGCACCGCATCACGGTCACCGCCACACGCGGCGATGTCGTTGAGCACCCAGTGCTCGTGGCCGTATTCGTCTTCGATGTACTCGGCCACCGCTTTGCGCAGCCATTCCAGACGCGTCGGCAGGCGTGCACCGCAAGCCATCATCAGCGGCACGGTGTGGCGCACGTGGTAATACGCCTGCGCCAGAAACGCCCGATAGCTGTCGAGGCTGACCTTGCCTTGCAGGGCATCGACGATGATCGGCAGGTTGAACAGTTCGTGGCGTTCCTGTTGCGTGGCTTCTTGCAGGGTGTCAAAAAAACTCATGATGCGGACTCCTCGGAAACAGCGGATTCGGTCAATTGGGTGTGGTACTGCGCGACGATGGCGTCGCGGCGCGGGCGGCCATTGGCGGTGAGCAAGCCATTGGCGGCGGTGAAGGGTTGCGGCAGGCGCGTCCACTGATGCACTTGGGCGTAATCGGGCAAAGCCTCGTTGGCTTCGGCGACGGCAGCGGCCAGTTCGGCATCGGTGCAGTCCGGACGATGTGGCCAAAGCAGGGCGTGGTTATGCGGCAAGGCCTCGCCGTAGACGAACGCCTGAGCGATGTGGCGGCGCTGGGTCAGCTCGGACTCGACCCATTCCGGGTTGACGTTGCGCCCGAAACTGGTGACGAACTGGTGCTTCTTGCGGCCCTTGAGATAGAGAAAACCTTCCGGGTCGAACTCGCCCAGATCGCCGCTCGGCCACCATTCCTCGGCGTACGGCGCGTCGCCCAGATAACCGAGCAACGTCGAGCCCTTGATCAGCACTTCGCCGTCCTCGGCCAGGCGCACTTCGACATGCGGCAATGGCCGGCCGACGCTGCCGGGGCGGCGCGCACCGGGGCGATTGAGGCACACCACCGAGGCGCATTCGGACAAGCCGTAGCCTTCGTAAACCGGCAGCCCGAGCCGTTGCGCGCGGTGCAGCAGATCCTCCGACACTCGCGCACCGCCGACAGCGGCAAAGCGCAGGGTTTGCGGGTCGAAGGCTTTCTGTTCGGCGGCGCTGACCAGTAACAGCAGCAACTGCGGCACCAGGATCAGACTCTCCGGCGCACGGCTGGCCAGATAACCGAGCAAGCGCGGAATGTCGACGCCGCTGGCGCCTTGAATACCGAGGGTTTTCTGGCTCGGTACACTAAGCGTCGCGCCGGCATACAGCGCGGCGTAACAGCCAAGGTTCTCCAGCAGAATCGCCAACGGCAGCAGCGCCAGATGATGCTGCGGGCCGGTCACTTCGCTGGCGTGATACAGCTCCCGGGCAACCCGCAGCAGGCTATCGGCGCTCAGGCACACACCTTTCGGCGTGCCGGTGGTGCCGGAGGTGAAGGTGAGTTTCGCAGTGCCGGCCGGCATGCGACTGGGGCCGCTGAACGAGCGGCACCAGAACTCGCCACGTTGTTCATAGCCAGCTGCGAGCAGTTCGGCGCCCAGTTCCGGCTCGGCGATTACCCGTTCGGCCTGGCTCTGTTCCAGACAATGAGCACGTTGCGCCGCACTGAAAAACGGCGGCAGCGTTACGCAGGTCAGGCCTTCAAACAGCACGGCCAGATCCCACAGCATCGCGTCGACGCCATTGTCCAACGCCAGTGCAATCACCTGCGCTTGCTCATCGCGCAAACGCTCCTGGCGATACAGCACCTCGGCATACATCGTGGCGTAATCGAGTTTCAGCGTGTCGCCCCACAGGGCCGTCGCGTTGTCATTGCGCCGGGCATGGTCGCGCAGGGTTTCCTGGAAGCGTTGCAGTTCAAGCGACATGACAGGCTCCTTCAATCGAACCGGGCAAACCCAGGCGGGCAAACAGACCGATATCGCGCAAATGGACGAACCCGGCGCGGATGTTGCCGACGTGCACCCAAGGTTTGCTTTCGTAATAACTGCCCCAGTGTTGACGCTCGTCACCCAATCGTTCCGGGTCAGCGGCGCACAATGTCACTGGCTTCAAACCCAGGCGATGGAAGCTGTTGACCAAGCCGATGTTGCCGGTGAACGTCACCCATTCCAGGCCGCCCATGGCCAGCAGATAGGTGATGGCGATGATGCTCAGGCGCGCGCTGCCGGTGTCGCTGGCGGCGAGGTTGCCGACTTCGACAATGGCGCTGCGCTCGACCGGACGATCTGCCGCCGCGCTGATCAACGGCTCGATCGGCTCATCCAGATAGCGCTCGAGAAACAGTGATTCCAGATGCGCGCGACGCACCCCGGCCACGGCGCACAACTCGCCTTCGCCGTTGTGCATGCCGAACAGCTCGGGCATGAAGTGGCGGATATCGGCGCCATGGGCCTTGCGAAAGCGTTGCTGGATAAAGCTCTCAAACGACGCTCGCAGAGTGTCGTCGGGCAGCGCGCCGGTCAGTGTCATCTGCGGTGTTTCGGCTTGACCGAAGCGCAGGGGCAGGGGGATGTTCCAGTCAAAATCGGGCATGGGCAGAACGCCTCCCTCAATAGGTTTGAGCGGAGTATCCAAGCCATTTCTTAACGAAGTCTGAAGGTAAAAAAAGGTTAACCTGAGGGTCTGTCTTCAGACTCTCTTAAGACTGGGCGGGCAGGGTAACGCCGTCGGTTCGCCCAACAACCGGAGCGAGGCGGTCGAACGAATTGACCGTCACTCATGACAATCAAGAGGCGCAGCTTATGTCCCGCGACATCGCCGTAACCCGTTACGGAAAACTCTCAATCACCCTGCACTGGCTGATGCTGGCGCTTTTTGTCGGCGTCTACGCGTGCGTCGAAATCAAGGGCTACATGCCCAAGGGCAGCGAAGCGCGCGGCTTGCTGATGGGCTTCCACGGCCTGTTCGGCGCGAGCATCTTCGCCCTGGTGTGGATCCGCCTGCTCGGCCGCCTCAGCCCACGCCCACCGATCACGCCCAAGCCACCGGCGTGGCAGACCGGCATCTCGCACCTGATGCACCTGGCGCTGTACGGCCTGATGATCGCCACCCCAATCCTCGCCTGGCTGATGCTCGCCGCCGCCGACAAACCGTTCCCGTACTTCGGCTTCCACGTCCCGGCACCCGTGGCCATCGACCCGGACTTCGCCAAGCAACTGAAGTACTGGCATGAACTGATTGGCAGCACCGGTTACTGGCTGATCGGGCTGCATGCGCTGGCGGGGTTGTTCCACCATTATTGGGTGCGGGATAACACGCTGGTGCGGATGCTGCCGGGCCGCACCGAATAACCCTTCAACCACAAACCCTGTGGGAGCGAGCCTGCTCGCGAAAGCGGTGTGTCAGCCTACGATGATTTTGGCTGACACGGCCCCTTCGCGAGCAAGCTCGCTCCCACAGTTTTTTGTGGTGTCTGGCAGAGCGGGGCAGTTGCCGGAATCGCACTTCGCGTCCACTCTATGACCTGCCGACAAGGAGCGTCCGCCGACCCTCCGTCGTGACCACAGGGAGCTTGCAGCATGAGCGAAGACAACAAGGTAAAAGGCCCGGCGTCGTACTTCCCCTCCATCGAGAAAAAATACGGGCAGCCCATCGATCACTGGCTAAACCTGCTCGCCGGCATCAGCGACAAGAAACACATGGAACTGGTGGCCATGCTTAAAGACGAACACGGCATGGGCCACGGTCATGCCAACGCCTTGGTTGCGCATCATCTGGCGGGTAAAAAGTGAGGGCAGGGCAGCGATGAATTTCTCCCACCGGCCAGTGACGGCCGACGACGTCAACACCCTCTGCAGCTTTCCCCAGGGCGAACAAGAGTTGTTCTTCATGTTCCCGAAAGCCAACTTCCCGCTGACCGAAGAGCAGATGCACAGCGCAATCAGCCAGCGCTTCGACTCCACGGCTTTTCTGGCCAACGGCGAGTTTGTCGGTTTCGCCAACTTCTATCGCGCTGAGCACGACGGCATCTGCTGCATCGGCAACGTCATCGTCGCGCCATACGCCCGTGGGCAAGGTGTGGCGCGGTACATTGTCGAGACCATGACCGCAGTGGGTTTCGAAAAATACCAGGCTAAGGAAGTGCAACTGTCCTGCTTTAACGAAAACACCGCAGGCTTGTTGCTTTACCCAAAACTCGGCTTCGTGCCGTTCTCCATCGAAGAACGCCCGGCGCCGGGTGGCAAACGTTCAGCGCTGATCAACATGACACGCCACCGACCATAGCCATCCCCCAATTCCTGTGGGAGCCGGGCTTGCCCGCGATGACGCCAGCCCGGCCGCCGCGAACCCAGAAGCCCAACACAAAACCTGTGGGAGCGAGCCTGCTCGCGAAGACGCCAGCCCAACCACCCCAAATCCCAAGCCAGACTCAATCCCATGTAGGAGTGAGCCTGCTCGCGATAACGCCAGCTCAGCCACCACCAATCCCAACTCAACCACAAATCCCTGTGGGAGCGAGCTTGCTCGCGAAGACGCCCACCGAGTCACCCCATCAACCACTGACCGAAATAAACAGTAAAAACCACCACTGTTTAAACGAAGCCTCAAGTAACCACCGAAACCCTACAACGCCTTGCGCCGTTACCTACGACTAAGCCAGAATCCGCCGGCTTGTGCGTCTAGGTCGCGGGTTCTATCGTCTGTCGGTCGCTGAAAAACAGCGATCGGGTTTGGTAGCCCGGTGTTAGATGTACAGCTCCACCATCGCCGAAACTTCTTCGTTTCGAATTTATGGTGGTCATGTGCAGGGCGTCCTAGGGCGCGCCGGATCCTAACACCCGGTCTACCAACCTGCGCATGGCCGCCACCCTTCGTTTGGTAGCGAAAGGGTGAAGCCTCCTCTAAATGTGTTAGGAGCTTCATCTATGTTCAAAGTAACGCCGAACCCACCAGAAACCGACCCCACATCCCCCTACGAATCCCCCGATTCCAAGCGATTCCACGAAGCCGCCGAACGCGCCCTCGACCACTACCTCAAACCCGCCAGCCAAATCATGGCCAGCACCCAACAACCCGAACGCATGTACCTCGCCAACCCGAAGTACAACAGCGAATCCCTGCTCGCCAACGCCAGCGAAACCCTCGGCTCCGCCAGCGAAATGCTCCTCAACTTCGCCGCCATGCTCGACACCCCGCACCGCAAAACCGCACTGGGCATCGCCCAAGTCGTGATGCTCGGCGAAATCGCCGTCAACCAAGCGCTGGATAACGTCGAAATCGCCAGCTAATCCCCACCCCGACGAGGGGAAACCCTCGTCGAACCCCGCGGTCACACCCTGGCTGGCACACGGCCACGGCTTGCGCCCCAAAGTCGCGGCTGTCACCCTTCGGGCCGTTCTCAAGGATCAGAACCAGGAATCACGGATGAGTGGCTACGTACCCAACCCCCCGAAAAATTTTCGTTACGAAGAAGCCAAACCCGTTGATATTCACGCCCAGCGTTGGGCGGAATATGAGAAACACGGGAAAGAACCTGCGCGCGAACCTGAGAAGATCGGGATCGCGTTGAGGATTGGGGTGTTCTTTGATGGCACTGGGAATAATGCGAATAACACGGCGGCGGGATTGCTGTGTGGGGCGCAGCATCCGATTGCGCCGGCAGATATTCCTGCTAGCTGTCAGCCCTATATGAGGGATCCGGACAGCAGTTATGGTGCCGGGCCTACCAACGTAAAAAAATTGTTTTCATTGTATGAAGAGATCAAAGAAGACGAGGGTGAAGGTTCTTTGAGGCGCGTTTCGCGTGCTATCTACATCGACGGTATCGGTACGGAGAACGATAAAAAAGACAGTGCGCTGGGTTCCGGTATGGGGCGCGGTGACACAGGAGTCGCAGGCCGTGTACAGACATCCTTCACGCAGATCAACCACATTGTTGAAGAAGCATTGAAGGAAAATTCAAACAGCGAAATTGCTTCTCTGACTTTTGATACGTTTGGCTTTAGTCGGGGAGCCGCTGCAGCACGGCACTTTTCGAACGAGGTTGTCAGGGGCAAGCAAGGACCGTTAGGCGCGTTACTAAACGGCAGCGCCAGAGACTTCAGCCGAACCTTTGATAGTCAATACGGAAGCGGCATCAACATGGGGTTCATCGGGCTGTTCGACACCGTACCCTCGATCGCCGGTTTCACGAATTTTGGGCGAGTGAAAAGTCCTATCGCTCCCGGTGTGAAGCTCTATCTGGATCGGAAGTACTTCAAGGACGTTGTTCACTTGGTTGCTCGTGATGAATGCCGCGCAAACTTTGCGCTCAGCCGGGTGAAGCCCGCTCATCCGGAGTTCACCTTTCCCGGCGTCCACTCTGATATCGGCGGCAGTTATCTCGACGAAGTTGAAGAGTGTGTGCTGGTGAGCCCCATGCAAACCCTGGCGGTATCTACTTTTACCGACGTCGCAAGTACCTCGATCTACCGTGATGCTGCACGAGCAAAAAGTGAATGGGTTGCTAAGGGATGGCCTGCTCATCTGCTGGAAATTGTCACTCCTGCGTCTGTAGAACTCCCACGTGAAAATCAAGACAGGCTTTCCCCCGGTCAGAAGCGCGTGTTCGCAGCTCTGCAACTCAAACGCGCAGTTAGCGGCAAGCTTTCGAGGGTTTATTTAAAAGTCATGTATCAATTGGCAAAAGAAAAAGGTGTTCGCTTCATCGACATTCCCGATGATGGTGAGTATTCCGTACCCGAGGAGCTCCAACCGCTATGCGATCGATTTGTCGCCGGTGATTACACAACCACTCCAGAGGAAGAGGCACTTCTTAAACTGAGGTACATTCATACCTCCGCAAACTGGAATCATCCCCTCGGAAGAAGAGATGGAAGTGGCATCGACGCCGTTTATATCAATGCCCCCACTGAAGACGGGATTCGCGTACAACACCCCCATGTACCTGACTGGACGCTTTGGTAATGAAATCAATGATTGCCCTCTTGGGCGTTTTACTGTTGTCGGGGTGCCAGTTCGGAGGAGCCGAAACCGGCGGAAACGACCCAAAATACCCATGGTGGGAATTAGTGTTCGTTGAGCCGAACTACATGAAAGTTTGGGTAGAGGACAGTTCCGTTCAGGACATTAACGACAAGGTATTTTCCAAAGCCGGCAAAAGCACTGCCGCTTCAGGAGAACCCGACATTGGCACCGAGTCAGCACGTGGCTGGGGAGCTGTGACAGGATCGGGAATGCCGGTAACAGGGGCCGACCTTCCAAAACGCATTTCCGTACGTTGGCAGTCCATCACAGAGCAGAAAACCTATCGCGGGTTCATTGATATTCCTGAAGAAGCCAGACGGTTGATGGTGACATCCACACATCAACGCTGCCCGGAAACCCCAGATAAGACTGCTCGATTCATGGCGTCTCTTTATGTAGGTCTTGCTCCAGGTGGCGTTCTACAGGCTTGGGTAAAAGACTCATGCCGAGATCCTATTAAGGTCGCTCGAGGCCAAGGCGATATTGAGCCCCTAGGTGCGCAACAAGGGAAAAACGGTGGTCGCTATGCTTATCCGGTGAGTGATAAGGCTAAGTTGTACGTCGAAAAGTACGGCATACCTTATGGGAGTTGGTAACCAGTCAGCCAATGAAGCAACTCATTACGATGCTTTGCATCTTGCTAGTCACGGGATGCCAGGTTGCTGATCCACTATCAGCCAAAAATGACCCCAAATCTCCTTGGTGGGAGCTAGGCTTTACCGAACCTGACTACATGAAGGTGTGGGTTGAAGACACTTCCGTCGAAGATATCAAAGGAAAGACGTTTCTTCGTACGGGAAAGGGATCCGCATCGGGTGGGCAGCCAGAAGATGGAACAGAGTCGGCGCGAGGTTGGCACGGTGTGGGCAGTTCCGCGAAAGCAGTAGTGGGTGCTGATCTCCCGAAACGGATCTTCGTTCGCTGGCAGTCCATCGTGGAACCACAGACCTATCGAGCCTGGGTGGATATACCCGAAGAGGCCAGACAACTGATGCTGAAATCGGTGAATCAACGCTGCGCGAAAACTCCAGACCAGACAGCTACCTATATATCTTCGGTCTATTTGGGTTTAGCTCCCGGCGGGGCCATCAAGGTTTGGGTAAGAGACTCATGTCACCATCCGGTCGAAGTAGCGAAAGCGCAGGCCGAAATCGATCCGTTGGGGCCGAGTCAGGGGAAAACCCAAGGGCGATACGCTTATCCCGTCAGTGAAAAGTCCAAGCGGTATATCGAAAAATTCGGTATTCCTTACGGTAGTTGGTAAGCGATAAACCAATGAAGCAATGCATCGTGGCGGTATCTGTGTTGTTCCTGAGCGGTTGCCAGTCTGCCTCTCCTCTATCCGGGAAAAACGACCCGAAGTCCGAATCGTGGGAGCTTGCGTTCACCGAACCTTATTACATGAAGGTTTGGGTTGAGGACAGTGCCGTCGAAGACATAAACGGCAAGCTATTCACGCGCACAGGAGGAGGGACGGCCGCTGGTGGAGAACCAGAAAATGGCAAAGAGCCCGCGCGCGGTTGGCATGCGCTAGGTGCGGCTGCGAAACCAGTGATTGGCGCCGACTTGCCCAAGCGCATTTACGTGCGCTGGCAATCCATTGTCGAGCCGCAGACTTATAAGGTTTGGTTGGATGTGCCAGAAGAGGCGAGGCAACTGATGGTGCAATCGGTCAGTCAGCGGTGCCCGGAAACACCGGAGCAACAGGCCAGCTATAGCGCATCTATTTATCTGGGATTGGCACCAGGGGGCGTTGTACAGGTTTTTGTTCGGGACGAGTGCCATCGTCCTGTCAAGATCGCCAGAGCACAGGCAGAAGTTGAACCGCTAGGGCCGAGTCAAGGTAAGAGCCAAGGGCGCTACGCGTATCCCGTCAGCGAAAAGTCCAAGCGGTATATCGATAAATTCGGCATACCGTACGGGAGTTGGTAGCAGCAGGCATGAGACATTTCTCTTGCCTGTCTCTCAGTGGCGTTGTTTCGAGTAATCATCTTTGACAGCTACCGCGTCAATGCTGGTTTCAACGAAGGTCCGCTTTCGGCCAAAAGCGGTCATTCTAATGTGCCTATGGAATCAGGGCCGATTCATTCTGGCCTCACTGTGCGTTCATCCACTTTGTCGCATCCACTTGATTCCATTGCTGCGCCTCGCGATCGAATTCCGCCCATACAGCTTCCAGCTTGGCACGATCACCAATGAACATTGGACGATCTAGATGCTTGAACTTGTCGAACTGTGCAATGGGTAACACAGTGCCTGCGCCGCTATAGCAAAACCAGGAACCCACAACATGGGCAACCTCAGCAATCTCACGCATAGCCTGCTTGGCGTCAGTCAAGCCCCAGCGCTCCAAAACCCTCCCTTGACGGCTTGCCTCTGTGGCAGCATGGGCGATCTCGACGTTGACGTGATCAATCACGGACGACAGTCGTTTCAATCGTGACTCAAGCATGTCGAATATTTCCTCCCGTATGAGATCATCCGGCCTAGAGACATTCGCTGTCACCCCACTGAGCCAATCAAATTCCTCGTGCCGTTTCAACGCAAGCTCATGGTGTAATTGAATCGGTACCCAGTAACTGCGGTTCCCTTGTCGAAGCTGCTCTATTGCGTAGGCGTCGCTGGCGGCGCGAGTGCGGAGGTAGTTGTATTCTAAGCCGGCAATATCTCTTACATACACCTCGCGAGTAAGCTTTCCGCGAGAAGCGCGAATATCTTCAATCAGACCACCCAGTGAGCACACGCTTTTAGGGCCGCGAATAGGTTCCTTTTCGACCAGCCGCCGGATTCCCTGCATCGTTCCTGCCCAGAAACCGGACGCCAACATGTCCATCACCAGGCCATTAAGCTGCTTTTCTCCGTCGACCGATGAGGCTTGCCGTACCATTTCAACCACACACGAAAATGCGGCAACATCCCAAGCCATTCGAGTTAAGGCCTTAGTAATTGCATTCTCTTCGGAATCAAAAATCCGTTTCCACTCTTCGATGCGCTCAAGCACTGACGTTACCTTATATCCTGTTTTATATATCACCAGCGGTTGAGCGCCGATTGCGATGCCGCGAACCCTGGTGCTTATGTTCGATTAAGCTAGGGCAGCTCTTAGGTGCCTTTCTGCCTTATGATGAATGCGTTTTAGCTCATTTCTCAAGCCACTCACGCCTCTTGCAAATAGCCACCGCGGGTGGGTGGCGACTCAATTGTAAGTGGCAGCTATCGGCCAAGATCCGCCAGTCGACGTCCCTTAAATAAGCGCTAAGCAAGGTAAATTTCGCGATGAAAAGCTGGATAGCTAATACGAAAATTAATGCACTGTTAGGGGCAAGCTCTCAAAAATTTGATGGCGTGAAGATTAGGCGGATCCTTATAGAATACTGCGACAGGTATCAAAAGATTTATCCTTTTGAAATTCTGGAAGAGCCACTTGAATTTCTGAAAAACAATGTAGATTCAGATAGTAAACATAGGGAGATGCGAGCGCTGCTTAGGGTTGCCGCTGAAGAATACTGCATTAGTTTAAACGAGATAGCCGATGCTCTTCTTGACCTGATAGACATTCGTGTCCTTACTACGGACCAAGCAAAAAAAATTATTAACCACGTTTTCGAAGCTTTTTCCTGCAATGAAAGCCCCGAAGATTTCATCCAAAGAGAGGATGCCTATTTGTGCAAAAATCTATTTTCGATTATCTCCGGCTAGCAAATGGTTGAAACCACTAGCCTTGCTCACAATGACGGGCCCGATTGGCGTGACTAGATACTCGCCTCGGGACATTTTTGGGGCTTTGATGACTGACCGCTTTTGGCCGAAAGCAGCCCCATCCGTAACTTCCTACCAGTCCGGGTACTGCCAGATCAACGAATCCACACATGGTCTCATCCCGCAACGATGCCAAACGCAGCACTACCCAACACCTCCCCATTAACCATAATCCGCACCCCATGCCGCCCCATAAAATGCTTCCGCGTCGTAAAATCCTTAATCACCTGCCGCCTCCCCACAGCCAACTCCCCAAACCCCACCAACCCCACCGTCTTCAACTTAAAAACCTTCCCCGAAACCCCGCCATTCGCCTTCACATAGTCAATCGCATAATCAATCACCAACCGCTGCTCATGCGCCACCGTCGACTTCACCACAAACGACAACGTAATCGCTTCCCCCAACCTCACCACCGCCGGCTCAACCCGCACATTCAACAACTCAACCTCAGCCTTCGCCCCGGCACCAATCACCGTCAGCGCCCGCAAGTCCCCCTGCTTAATCAAACTCCGCAACGCATGCTTCGCAATCCAAGCCGTGTGCTTGTTCTCCAGCGACCAACCTTCAATCGTGTCCAGCACCCACTCCGGATGCACCTTCGTCACATCATTCAAATGATTCGCCACGGACTTGCGCACGTACAAACTCTCATCCGCCTTCAACCGATCCAGTATCCCCGCTGCCAACTGCGGATCGGCCTGAACCGCTTCTAACCGAAACGACCAAGGCAGGCGAGGGCGGCTGCCTTCGCTGGCGAGTCGGCGAACGTGGTGGTTTTCGTCTCGGGTCCAGTCGTGCATCCGTTCCAGCGAGCGCTCCAGGTCGCTGCGCAAAAAGTGGCGGATGGCGAATTCGGAGGAGCCGAAGGTGGTGAAGTACTTCAGGGCGTCCATGGAGGTGTCGAACGCGTGACCGCCGTAGCTCGCGACGTAGTGCGGCAAACACATGCTGACGAATCCGCTGTTCAGCCTTGGCGCGAGTTCACGCAATACATCGAGGGAATCTTCGTAGTCCAGCGGCAACACGGCATGCAGGCTTTCGCTGACACGGGCCATGCGTTGCATCACTGATAATTCGGCGAGTCCGTCCTGGGCGTGTTTGAGAAACGCTTTGGCCTTGAACGCCGGGTACACGGCGCTCATTTCGCGGGCGATGTGCTGCAAGCGCTCGGCGTTGAAGATTTCCTTTAACGCCGGGGCGGCGGTGTCGGTGGTGCTCATGGTCAGGTCATCGGGGTGCTGACGAACGCTTCGAGGGTTTCGGCGTAGGCGGTGTATTGAGCGATGTGGGGGTAGCGGCGGGTGTCGATCTGGTCGGGGACGACGAGGCCGGTGAAGCTCCAGGCGACGGCGAGGCTGATGCCGGCCTGGGTGAGGGTGCCGTCGGTGGGCAGGCCGGTTTTTTCCAGTTCTTGCTCAAGGGCGGTGAACGCGGCGGCGAGTTGGCCTTCGACGCGTTCGACCCACGGTTGGTATTGAATGTCGGCCGGGCGCAGGTTGCGTTCGTAGTAGAGCTGTACGGCTTTTTCGCAGGCGGCGAGGCTGAGGCCGATCAGGCGTAGGGCGTGGGCGCGTTGTTTCAGGTCGGTTGGCAGCAGGCTTTTGCCGGAACTGGCTTCGAGGTAGTCGAGGATGAGGGTCGAGTCCATCAGGACCACGCCGTCGTCGAGGATCAGCGTGGGGGCTTTGACCACCGGGTTGATCTGCTGGAATTGCTCGAAGTGGCGGAACACCGAGACCGACTCGTGTTCGA
>NZ_JAMLFX010000008.1:100301-107134 GCF_023634765.1 Pseudomonas sp. AKS31 | reverse complement strand
CCACCGGGTTGATCTGCTGGAATTGCTCGAAGTGGCGGAACACCGAGACCGACTCGTGTTCGAGGTCAATCCCCAAGCGTTTGGCGGAGATGGCTACGCGGCGTACGTAAGGGGAGTCCAGCATGCCGATCAGTTTCATGACGCGTTCCTTCAAGTCGAACCGGTGGGAAGGCATAACCTACCAGAGCCTGGTGGAAATGCCTGCTTCTTCAACGTGAGTTTTAGCTTGAGTCGATATCTAACATAGAACATCAAGCAAACTAGAGTCTCCCACACGAATGGGCTGTAATTTGACTAACCTAGTTTTGTATTCCAGGCATATACACCTATGATAACCGGGGCAGCATATAAGAATAAGGTAATAAGTATCCGCGCTAGCAGCCAAAGACAAGCTTGAATTTTTTCAAAACCTACAGGGACCCTGCTTGTGAGCCCATGGGAGAAAACGCGCGCAATACGATCATCTATTTCAAGATGGTTTTCAGCTTCAGATAAGATGCTGTGATATTGCATCTGGTGCTCACTTGACGTGCCGTTGTTGTGTTGGATGTCTCTATATAGCTTGTGAAGCTTTAAATAGTTGTCGCGCATCAGCATGGCTCGACCACGAAAATCTCTGTTTGCTACTGCAAGTGAAACTCCCAGTAACGCTACGGATAAAATAGTCGCAAGTATGTCGGTATTCTCTCCCATTACTTTCGGGTAGCGAACCGTCAAAACCGCAAGTATGGTGCTTAATATGGCATACCAGACTAGGAGGAGCTGGGCGTGAAAATCTAGCCAAGCTAATCTCTTGTGAGCTTGAATGCGCGCTTTGTATGTGAACCATACATTGTCTTTCATATCTTATTGCCTAAATGTTAAGGTGCGTTGACTTGGGGTAGATATTGATTGTTTTATGGTTGTAAGGATGATTTGTAGAATGCTTGTTTTATCTTCTTTGCGATATCTTGGCTTTCAATATGTATTCCGATTTCATCAAGATCGTTACCGGACGCTGAAGCGGATAGCCAGTTTAAGCTTGTAATTACTGCATTATCATCATCCCAGGTTAAAATTTTTGCGTGTGTTATGGGGGGTGAGGTTTTGCTAATATTTACGTTGAGTTCTTTAATTGATTTTGAAATTGCATTTGCGCCTTCTTCGGTGAGCCCTCCACATGTTTTGCTGTAGAAAATATTTGCTACTATTGTTCGGTTACTGTTGGTAGATGTGGTGATCGGCTCCATAATTGGCCTCTTCGCTATGTGGCTGAACTGATGGCTACATATAAATATATCTTGTTCGGCGCAGTCTCTGGCTTTTCTGACTAGTTCGTAATGATCGTTTTTGAGTATTAGACGGGCTGTGGTGATTTGTTTCTTGTTCGGAACAGCTAAAGTGTTTTTATTTAGGGAGTTGGCGAGTAATGAAAGTTCTCTGCTAAATAAATTCGAGACTTTTGATGCGCCGCGTACTAGATCGCTTGAAATTTTAATAACTTCCGCGACAATGCTTTGATTGGAAAGCTGTACGGATGCCTCGAAAAGATTGAAATTGCTATTTAACCAGTTACATGATCCGAGTAACGCGGAGTAAGCTCCATAATCCCTGTCATAGATGATAAATTTTGAATGTGACTCTGTTGGGTCGAGATGGATATTTATTAGTGTGTCCAAACCTTCAATATGTATTTTTTCAATCAAGTTAGCAAGGCAGTCTCTAGTTTTTTGGTATGACTTCAGCGCGTCTTCCTCAGTTGGTTCAACTTGACCCCAAAGGATATCAATTTTTACAGAGCGCCTAGCTAAAACAAACAAAGAATTTGAAATGGAAGCCAAGTTCGTTGGGTTGATAAAGGTAGAGTGAATAATAAGTCTCGACTTAGCTTCCGTTAAAGCTTCGTTTAGCGCTATTTTATGTTCGTCGGCGCCAAGTATTAGCTCGTATTCATCATCCTCAAGTGAGTGTGACATATAGCTTCTATGTGTGCTTTTTCCTTGGAAGGTGTGTTTGCTATATTCCTTGTTATTTTGGTCGATGGCTGCGAATAACTCTAAGGTTTCATGAGCAGCTTCGATTACCTGTTCGCTCAATTCTGTTGACATATTTGGAGGGGCATTACCTATTTTGTCCGAGTCGTCCACGGAGATCAGTGCATATTTAGTTTGATCTTTAGAAAATTGAATGTACGAGTCATCTATTGCGATGATTTCCTCGTCGCGATCTGATACACAATTAAATATGTCAGTGTAACTTGCTTCGGTGGTCATGGTTTTGAAATCTAAGACCGTAATAGGGCTGTCTTTAGATTGAATTAGCTCGTCTATTCTTTTTTTACTGTAAAGTTGAAATGTCTGTTGTCTATGACCCGTCCGATAGCAATCTCCCGTGCTTGGGTCTATTATATATTGTCTAGTTGAGATTAATGGTTCTTTATCTAATGGCAGATTCTCCAGTCTTGCTACTATAATGCCTCGGTCGGTTGCTTTGAATACGTACTCGGAGTCAGTGGTGGCTAGTTCGAGCCAACCTGCCTTCATTAATGGTATTAGTATCTCAATTACCAAGCGCTTAGGTAGGCAAGATAATAAAGATAATTGGTTTGCAGATAACGGATTTTTAACGATCTCCTGTAAGAGCAAGTGGTCAATCGCTCCCCATCGTTGCCCCTTTAATATTTTGAATCTCTGTTGTTCAAAGTGAAAAGGTACAACAACATATGCAGTGGGGCGCTGATTCATGTTTAATTACCATCCTTGTTAAGCTTGTGGTTTACTAGGTTTTATGGTTTGTATGTGGTTGGTTTTCGATTTGTGATGTCGGAACCTTTAATCAAGCTTAGTATCCCGATATCTTTAAAGTGTTCTAGGTTTGCAACAAGGCGTGGTAGGAAGTCTTTTATTTGGTTAAGGTCATCTTGTTGTTTGTGTTTTTTATAGTCCCCTCCCCAAGCTTTCAGTAAGTTGTAAGATCCAACAATAATAAGCTTGTAGCGGGCTCTGCTTAGTAATACATTCATTCGTCGCTCATCAGATAGAAAACCAAGAGCCCCCCGTAGAGTGGGATTTCCGTTATTTCTGACAAGTGAAACAATTACAATGTCTGCTTCGCTGCCTTGGAATGCGTCAACGGTGCTACAAAAGTCAGAGTGATCGTCCGCGGGTTCGAATTCCGAGAGATGGGTGAAGGCAGGTCTTAACTTACCTTGTGTATAAATTGTTCTCGATATTCTGCCGACCTGCTCAGCGTAGGGAGAGAGAATGGCAATTTTAGTTTTTGATTTTGAATTGGGGTTGGCGGTCAGTAATTTCAATATTGAAGAAATCATATTTCTTTCTTCTGTGTTGTGCCAGCGAGGAAGCTGCTCTCCTTGTTTCATATTTTTTGTTGTCTGGATGTCAGGCATGTCAATCCAGGTCAATGGCGCAGAATTTGATAAAGTATTAGTTTGGTCAATAAGATATGGGAGAGGAGTCTTTGGATTTTTGTAACTTTTCTCTTTGTCTGGATCTGTTTTAAGTTTGTCCTGGTAAAAGACGCGAGAAATTAGTTTGGCTATGTCTGGATGCATTCTATGCTGATATTCCAACATACTCCCTATTGCGATTCTTCCATTTTCTGAGCCGTATTTCTTTTCGTGTAATAATTTTTCTACTATTTCGTCCTCGACAAGGCTTTGGAATAGCATGAAGTATTTAGAGGCGGATCTACCTATTTGTGTAATGCTTTCGTCGGAAAAACTCATGTCGTCAAGGAATGACTTTGCTATGGCTCCACGAACCTTGGGGTGCAAAATATACTCACTGTCACGCAATATTGATTTCAATTTCTGTGGGTCAGATAAAATGGTAGTGATTTCGTTAGACCGATATGGAGGGAGCTGCTTATGGTCTCCAATCATCAGCCTTCGGTGGGAAAGTAATAATGGGCTTATAAGTTCGAGTCCTGTGACCTTGCCGGTTTCTTCCATGATCGTCCAATCGAACTGAGCACGGTCATGAATCATTCGTTCCACTTGTTCAGAGTTTGTTGTTGAAAAAACCATATTTGCGCAGCGAAGTAGTTGGTTTATCAGGGGGTATCGTTTGTATATTAGACCGCCGAGCATCTGGCGGACTTCAGATTTGATGTCGACTGATTCAGAATTAAGATAAATGGAACTGGTCATGAATTTTTCTATATATTGCTTGGATTTGTCATCGGCATCCATGAGTGATGTTTCATCATTTTTATCTTGTTTGCTGCAGCGTATTACAATGAAATCACTATCGTCTTCTTTGTTTAAGGAGCGACAGACTTCATGGTAAAGATGTTGCACAGTAGAGTGACTCTGTGCTGTCAATAACAGCCTGCTATCTGATTCGTGTTCAAACTGTTGTTTTACTAATGTTGAAACTAAAAAAGTTTTTCCAACTCCGGGTGGTCCTTGAACTAAATACAAGGGAAGAGTGGATAAAGTCTTGTTGAACGCTTTTTGTTTGGATATGTCTAGTTCTTGAGTAAGCTTTGGATTTGGTGGTGGCGAATTCAGAGGGGTAGCGTATTTTTGGGGTGAGATCAGTACATCTAGTAGCTCAGAGTGGCAGGCTAAAGTTTCTAATGCTTTAGTTCTTCTGCTTAGCTGGCGAAGAGTTCCTTGCAGAGAATTTGGTGCAATGTAGTAATTCGCTTGATAAGGGAGCTGAGTTCGAGATGTGAAAATGTATATCGTGATGCCATCTTCACTTATGTAGGAGTCGGCGAATGTTAATATCGTTTCCTCTTCCTCTTTGCCGAAACCATTTCCGCTGACTAAGCTCCAAACTAGTGTTTCTAATTCGCTCTCGTCTCGTTTAAGTATTTTTTCAAGCCGGGTTGCAGGTGGTTCAATATTCAGTGGTTTGGATATGCGTTCAACTTCTTCTGAGAACTTGCTACATATATGAATTAACCAGTTTTCTGTGTCCGCTTCTGCTTTTATTATTTCAACAGGGAAAATGTCCGCTCTGGCATATGCCACCTCTGTAAGGTGACAAGCGATAAAACCGTTAATTAGGTTTTGCTGCTCTACACTTTTTAGTGATTCTTGATTTTCAAATTTATTAAAAATAGAGACCCAAGAGCTATCCTCTTCCTTCGAGGCCGCATCACGGCATTGTTGATAAGCTTCTTTTATTGAGATTATGGAGATCTTACTGCTGTTCAATGATGATGTTTTTAAATTCTTGGTCGGTCTTACTGGTAATTCTGTACGAGCAAGGTGGCAGACGGCGAAATCCCACGTTGATTCGTCGCTAAATCTATTGGGTTTAAAAGGTTCAAGCTGATAGTATAATTCACTTCCTTTTAGAAAAAATGATTCTGTTTTGTCTGAGTCCGATATTCTAATTATTTGTGATGAATCACGTATGTCGTCCTCAACGAATCTTTTGAGTTCTACGATGTTTGTTTTATCTAAAGTTATGCCAAATTTTATTTTGTATATTTCCTGAATTTTTGCGGTTACACTATTTTTGTTTTTTGTTGCGTCCGGGTTTTCTGAGATTTTTAAGACGAGTTTGAAGGGTGGGGAGTGTCGGGAGGAGCTTTTATCCAGTGCGTCCATTATTTCAATAATTGTGTTTTTGACAAAGTCTCCGTCTAGATTTTCAAAGCTCGAATTGGGGCGGAAAGGTATGATGCCTATTAGTTTTCTGATTAAATTAACTTCGATTAACATTAATCCTGACTGTTCAGATATTTCTCTTGCTGGTATCTGGGCGTCATTTAGTTTTTCATGGTCTACTCTTAGTATTCTTGAAATAACTCGTCCGAGATCTTTCCAATCATTGCTAAATGAGTGGGTTGCTTTTTCTTCTGAATTTTGTATTTTTTGATTTGGAGAGTTGGCTAACCCCGGAACGCGCATTGACCATTCAAAGCCGGTAAGCTGAAAGTCTTTCCCGTCATGACGCAAGGTCGAACTAGTTAGAATTGCATCCTCGTCAAGTTGGCGATGGAGTAGGCCTTGAGAGTGCAGTATATCTATGGCGTCAGATATTCTTATTATGTTTTTCCAGAATAAAGACCTGGATGAAGGTTGTTTGAGCTTCTTTATCCAGTGCGGACTTCGCAACATTACTCTGTTGTTCAATATCTGTGATATAGGGATTCTTTCTTGAGAGTCGAGAATTAAATAGAATCCATCAGGATCTCGTCCATGCTCCACAAGCGTTGCAATTAGATCTTCTGCTCCCGGATAACCCTTTAATCGGTGAAGTTGGCGCAACTCATGTAGCCAAATTGATTCAACTTCCTTATCTTGAATTTTCTGAGATCTTTTCCAATGTTTTACTAGAAATAGCTCACCATCTTTTTCGGCGCTATAAATAGTTGGTCGATCAGAGATGCTATGAGTGGAATTTAGGGGCTGTTCGTCAATGTCATATAAACTAAGAAAATTTTCTTTCACAGAATCCATAATCAGCTCCATTGATTTGTCAAATAAATACCCTAGCAGAATGGATCCAAAAATAGTAGAAGCCTAATGCCACTATTTTCGTGATTTATCATCAGAGAATCTTTTTCATCACCACAGGTGTTTTAGTCGTGTTACCGCCCACGGAGTACAAAGCGTCGATCCGATCGCAGTGGTAGCTAGGCGGTAAAGCTCCGGAGTCGCGGTGAGGCGGATGCCGGGCAGAGGCAAGATGTTGAGAGCACTGTTCGGCGGGCTATTTGGCTTGTGGCGTACGGTTTCGAGAAGTCGAGAATGAGGGTCGAGTCCATCAGGACCACGCCGTCGTCGAGGATCAGTGTGGGCGCTTTGACCACCGGGTTGATCTGCTGGAATTGCTCGAAGTGGCGGAACACCGAGACCGACTCGTGTTCGA
>NZ_JAMLFX010000008.1:61618-78057 GCF_023634765.1 Pseudomonas sp. AKS31 | reverse complement strand
CCACCGGGTTGATCTGCTGGAATTGCTCGAAGTGGCGGAACACCGAGACCGACTCGTGTTCGAGGTCAATGCCAAGGCGTTTGGCGGAGATCGCCACGCGGCGCACGTAAGGGGAGTCCAGCATGCCGATCAGTTTCATGACGCGTTCCTTCAAGTCAAACCGGTGGGAAGGCATAACCTAGCCGACGTTGAGGCAATTGTCAGTCGTCGAAGCCGGGTTGTTCGTGAATCTCATCAACATTCAGTTCCAGCCGATACGCCACTGCCACAAACAGCGCCTGACACAAACACAACGTCGCACTCAGCGAGCGAAAGGCGAGGGCGCTGCCTTCGTTGACCAGCAATACGCTGTTGGCGAGTTTCGCCAGTGGCGAGAGGTGGCTGTCGGTGAGGATCAGGGTGTTGGCCTGCTGTTGTCGGGCGAAGCGCAGGCAGTGTTGGGTTTCCTTGGCGTAGGGCACGAAGCTGATGGCGATGACCAGATCGTTGGCGCGCACGCTGCGCATTTGCTCGCGATAGCTACCGCCCAGCCCCGAAACCAGGTGAATGCGCTTCTGAGTGTGTTGCAAGTTGTAAACGAGGTAGTCGGCGACGGCGAAGGAACGGCGCACGCCGACGACATAAATGTTGTCGGCGTTGACGATCAGCTCGACGGCTTTTTCGAACGCGGCGTCGTCGAGTTCGTGGCCCAGGCGTTCGATGCCTGAGCGCGTGGCGTCAATGCATTCGCGGGCGAGGTCGCCGGCGCTGACTTGCTGCGACTGGTTGGCGATCATGCTGCGGATGCGTTGCTGGTAGTTTTGCACCGGCGAGGCTTTGTGGGTGTAGGCGCTGCGGAACAGCGCCTGCATTTCGCTGAAGCCGCTGAAACCGAAGCGTTGCGAGAAGCGGACGATGGCGGACGGGTGGACTTCGCACTCGCGGGCGATGTCGCTGATGCGGTCGACCATGATCCGGTCGCTCTGCTGGCTGATGTAGCTGGCGATGCGTTTGAGTTGGCGCGGCAGGGCGTCGTATTCGTCGGTGATCAGTTGCAGCAGGCGCTCGGCATTGATCGGGGGGCTGGCGAGTGAAACCTCGTCGGTGGCCGGCAGATCGGGGCGGGGCATAGGTCATCCTTCAGGCTGATTGATCACGCGGTGAGCCTGATAGTAGGGGGGCTTTTGAGGTTCTGCTTTGCTGAAACGATGCAGTGCGTGGTAAAAAATTGCGTCTGAGCGCTGCGTGGTTAGCCGTTTGTCTTCTATATACAGCCGCTAGACTGAATTTCTTGCTATAAACGCACTCCGATGGCCGTGTGAACCCTGTGTCAGAGCAGTTTCCCGGCGTTGTCGGACAAATTCCCTGTATTTACAGTTGCTGAGGCCTCGATCGGGCCTTAGACTGCCGCCCCTCGTAAATTGAGTGCCGGGTGGCATTTGCAATAAACGATGCCTTTTCGCCGACCGCACGCGGTTCGCCGAAACGCTCCCTAATTCGCCTTAATGCACGTTTTTTTATAGAGATATCAATGACAAAGGACAAGTTGCTGGCCATGCCGGCAGATGACTACATGAATGCAGAGCAGCACGCTTTCTTCACTGAGCTGTTGCAGAACATGAAAGTCGAAACCCACGAGCGCATTGAGCAAAATCGTATCGCCATCGAAAGCCTGGACACTCCGGCTGACCCGGCGGACGCGGCTTCGGTTGAAGAAGAGCGCACTTGGCTGGTGAACGCGATCGATCGCGACCAGCGCATGCTGCCGCAACTGGAACAAGCCCTTGAGCGCATCAAGGAAGACAGCTTTGGCTGGTGCGACGACAGCGGCGAGGCCATTGGCCTGAAGCGCCTGCTGATCAGCCCGACCACCAAGTACTGCATCGAAGCTCAAGAGCGTCACGAGCAGATCGACAAGCACCAGCGTCAGGCCTGATTCTGTGGGGTGACCCTTTCAACAGGGGCGCCTTGAAAAGATCGCAGCCTTCGGCAACTCCTACACGGGCGTTGCTGAAGGCTGCGATCTTTGTTTTTGCTCGTCTTTCATAATCTCAAGCTGTTCCATTGACCTGCCACAGACCCCACGACTAACGGACCATGGATAATGGCGTTGTAGTGGCGTTTAATGCAGTCACAATAATGAGAACAAGCGTGGGGTGTTGATATGACGAGAGACGGATCTCTGGTTGGGGCTTTGCCTGCACCAGTGCTTTTGCCGAAAAACCGCTGGATCGCGCCGACCCTGCAAAGCATCGCCCTGATGTTGTTGCTGGCCGGTATGTCCTTGGTCGAATGGTCGCTGTACATCGGCATGCCGCTGGCGGTGCTGATTGTCTGGCTGCCGCGCCTGCGCTCCCGCGCCATCCCCGATGTTCAGCCTGCCGACAGCGGCAGCGCCATTTCTGAGTTGACCCGAGATCTTTCCTACACCACCAGTCATAACGCCTTGTCGGCGGCCGGTGTGGCGTTTTCGGTCAAGGAACTGGCGAGCAAACTCGAATCGCAACTCGATGCGGCGGCGCAGATCGTCAGCAACGCCGAGGTGATGATCGCCACCGAACAAGCCACATCGCAGCTCAGCCGTGAAGCGCTGGCCGCTGCCAGTGAGGCGCATCACAGCAGCGCGGCGGGTCGCACGGAACTGGTGGATTCGATCACGCGCATGCATCAGCTCAGTCAGCGCGCCAATGCCAGCCGTGAATTGATCGAAGCCTTGAGCCTGCGCAGCGATGATATTCAGCGCGTGACCCTGGTGATTCAGTCGATTGCCAGCCAGACCAATCTGCTCGCGTTGAACGCAGCGATCGAGGCGGCACGGGCCGGTGAGCATGGGCGCGGTTTTGCCGTGGTGGCGGATGAGGTGCGCGGGTTGGCGGCGCGCACAGCGTCGGCGACCGGTGAAGTCGGTGAGATGGTCGCTGATATACAACAACGCACGGCGCAGGTCGTGGAGCAGATTCGCGAACTGTCCAGCGATCTGCAGACCGGTGTCGAGCAGGTCGAACATACCGGTCAACATCTGGAGAACATCGCGCGACTGGCTGCCGGGGTGGAAAGCCAGGTCGGAGAAATCGCTCAGGGTGCAGAAACCAATCGCGAGCAACTCGACAGTCTGTTCAAGGCCATCGAACAGATGCGTAGCGACCTGGCGATCAGCGATCAACAGACCCGCCGCCTCGCCGAAGCCGCAGTGCAAATGGAAGGGCAGGCGGAAACCATCAGCGAGCGTCTGGCCGAAGTCGGTCTGGATGACTATCACCAGCGCATCTACGATCTGGCCCGCGACGGGGCGAGCCAGATTGCCGCGCGTTTCGAAGCGGATGTCGAGCAGGGAAAGATAAGCCTCGAGGATCTGTTCGATCGCCAGTATCAGCCGATTCCGAATACCCAACCGGCGAAGTTTCAAACCCGTTTCGACCGTTACACCGATCAGGTGCTGCCGGCGATTCAGGAGCCGTTGTTGCCGCGTCACGAGGGACTGGTGTTCGCCATTGCCTGCACGCAGCAGGGTTATGTGCCAACGCACAATCAGCTTTTCAGTCAGCCGCTGACTGGTGATGCGCAGGTCGATGCGGTGAACAATCGCACCAAACGCAAGTTTGCCGACCGCACAGGCATTCGCTGCGGCAGTCATCAACAACCGGTGTTATTGCAGACCTACACTCGCGACACCGGTGAGCTGATGCATGACTTGTCGGTGCCGATCATGGTCAAGGGGCGTCACTGGGGTGGATTGCGTCTGGGCTATAAGCCGGAAAAACCGCGCTGAGGGATTGTTACTTGCGGTGCAATGAATCTGTGCACGGAGCTTGCTGTTTCCGCTCGAAAGAAACCATTAATCTCCCCGCTTAGTTAGGTTGCTAATGATTTCGGGGGCTGCATGCAGTGCAGAGTTGATGTTGCTGTGATGATCGGCAGTGGCGTGCCGGCCGGTTTGCGCGCGTTGGGGCGGAGCGTGTGCTGGGTGGTTTTGCTCAATGGCGAGCGTCGCGGAACTGCGTTTGCCAGTCGCGACGAGGCCGAGGAGTGCAAGGCTGCGTGGCTCGCGCAGTTGCACGCCGAGCCGGGTGACAGCCTTCACTGACTTCTGATTACTTGCCGTCGTGCAGGCGCACATTCAGCTCATCGACCATCACCGCTTCTTCGCCATCGGCCCTTAGCCATTCCTTGAGCAATTGCGCCTGTTGTGGCGTCCAGAAATCGGCGTCAATCAGTTTGGTGTTGGCATCCAGCGGATGTGCCTCGATGAAATCGTCGATTGCAGTACCTTCTGAAGGCAACCCCAGTTGATCGAACAGGGTTTTCAGATCGTAGGCTGGAAGTTCCATCGTGTACTCCTTCGGTAGGCGCCGGTATGGCGCGGTGGGTCGCTCTCTTTATCTGAGGCAACCGCTCGCCAGGAGTTCGATCTTTGACTCAAGTGAGCGGGCGAGGGCGCAGGCTTCGTTGTGATCCTCGCGGAAACCTCTTACGCGCCCGGTCGATGTTTCCTTTATATGGAAAAAGGCGTTGCCGGCGGGTACGACCTGGAAACGCGGATAATCGTCGTTGATCGTGGTGGCACGCAGTATCAGCGGCGATTCGATCCGGGCGTCAACGGCCATGGCAAAGTGAGTCCGAGTGCACATATGAAGTCCTTTTCATCAGTTGGCCGGTATTTACCGGCCGTTTCGGGTAGTCGGAATGAGCATCGCTGCTCTAGAATCGCCAGTACCTGTTGACGACAGGGCTTATCTAAAGCAATTTTTCGCCAGCGATATGTCGGAGAAGTGCTTTTTTTCGTGAGAATTTTCCCTAAAGTTCGTAGTCAGACTGCTCTTGCTGACGCTGAGGAATTTTCCTTCAGGTTTTGGCGACATCGGGATGAGTTTCCCGGGTGACAATCCAGTAGTCTTACCAACCTCGCGTTGAATGAGCACTCTGCTCGATTCGGGCTTTTTGATTTGTTTGCAGTGACATCGGCCTGGCCGTTTTTTTGCCGTGCGCGTTTTCCGTGTGCGGTTTTTTCAGATGTGGGGATGTTTCTTTGGCAGTCAGTAATCTCGATATGCATGCTTTGTTCGTGTTGGGTGATTTGCGTGCAAAGCTGGTCAAGCTGTTTCAGTCGCGTTTTGTTTACATCACCGAGCAGAACGCCGAAGGCATTTACGTGGCCGAGATCGACACCGAAAGTGCCTTGGTGGTCGATGACAAACCGGGGCTCAAGCTCAAGGTCGGCGATCATTTCAGCGCATCGGTCTTGCCCAGCCGCGAAGGCGGCAAGATGGATATCCGTTTTCGCGAAATCAAACTCACGGTCTATGGGCTGGGCGATTACGCTTTCGTCGAAACCGCTGACGGCCACGCGATCCTGTTCAAGGAAGGCCATAGCGTGGTGACGGTGTTCGCCGCCCATGAGCAATTGCAAGAAGGCCTGACCAAGACCCTGAAAGCCGTGACCGCCAAAGCCGCCAAGTGGCGCAAAGGCGAACTGGTGACGTTCAAGGCCAGCGAGTGAACCGCGCGGATTTCCATGCGCAGAACCTCGACACTGCACGCGAGGAAGCGTTGCGTTTGTTCGCCGCCAAGGCGGAACTGCAGGGCGCATGGCTGAGTTGGGTGGCTGCGCAGATCTATCAGTTGCGCCCCGCGGAATACGCCAGCATGGTCAGACGCGAGCTGCAAAGCTTGCAGGAAAAGTCTGATTCATAACCTCGTCCGCAGCATGGCCCGGAAAAAGCAGGAACCTCGGCTACAGTCAGTTGACTGAGTATTCAGAGGCTTGCGGTCTTCTGTCAGGCCATCCTGCCATTGCTGTGAACAGCACGAGGTGCATGCATGAACGGATTTCGACGGTTATTGGCCGCCAGCGTGGCGACGTTCGGTTTGCTGACGTCAGCGCCATCGGTGATGGCCGCCCAGGCGCCGATTCACTTTGCCGATCTGAACTGGGAAAGCGGCAGCCTGATTACCGATGTTCTGCGGATCATCGTCGAGAAGGGCTATGGCTTGCCGACCGACACCTTGCCTGGCACCACCATCACGCTGGAAACCGCCCTGGCCAACAATGACATTCAGGTCATTGGCGAGGAGTGGGCCGGGCGCAGTCCGGTGTGGGTCAAGGCCGAGGCGGAAGGCAAAGTCGTCAGTCTGGGCGATACCGTCAAAGGTGCTACCGAGGGCTGGTGGGTGCCGGAGTACGTGATCAAGGGCGACCCGGCCAAGGGCATCAAGCCGCTGGCGCCGGATCTGCGCAGCGTCAGTGATCTGAAAAAGTACAAGGACGTGTTCAAAGATCCGGAAGCCCCGAGCAAGGGACGCTTCCTCAACAGCCCGATTGGCTGGACCTCGGAAGTGGTCAACAAGCAGAAGTTGACGGCTTACGGGCTGCAGGATGACTACACCAATTTCCGCAGTGGCTCGGGGGCGGCGCTGGACGCTGAGATCAGCTCCTCGATTCGTCGCGGCAAACCTGTGCTGTTTTACTACTGGTCACCGACACCGCTATTGGGCAAGTTCAAACTGGTGCAGCTGGAAGAGCCGCCGTTTGATGCCGAAGCCTGGAAGACCCTGACTGACGCCGATAATCCCAATCCAAAACCGACCCGGTCGCTGGCGTCGAAGCTGTCGATTGGTGTGTCTACGCCGTTCCAGAAGCAATATCCGCAGATTGCCGAATTCTTCAGCAAAGTGGATTTTCCCATCGAACCGTTGAACAAGGCGCTGGCGGACATGAGCGAGAAGCACACAGCGCCGCGTGATGCGGCGGTGGCATTCATGAGGGCGCATCCGGATGTGTGGCAGGCCTGGTTGCCGAAGGATGTGGCGGAGAAGGTTTCCGCTGATCTGAAATAGAGGCTGTAGCGCCCGGCCTCATCGCGGGCAAGCCCGCTCCCACAGGTATTGTTGTCGAATGCAAATTCTATGTACGACACCAAACACTGTGGAAGCGGGCTTGCCCGCGATGCTTTTAAAACTTCGTCTGCACCGCCAGTTCGAAGGTGCGCGGTGTACCCAGGTAATACGCCGGCGAAACATGCGCAAACTCGGCATACACCTCATTGGTCAGGTTGCGCACGCGCCCGGTCACGGTGGTGTGCGAATCAACCTTGTAGCTGAGGAAACTGCCGAACAATGTGTACGACGGCACCGTCATGGTGTTGGCCGTGTCGGCATACACCGACGCCACATACCGTGCATCCACCCCACCTTGCCATTGCGGCGAAAAATCATACGTCAGCCACAGATTGCCAACCCGATCCGGTACGTTGGTCGGCGTGTTGCCCTTGCGTGACACCACCACGCCGGCGGCATTCTTTTCGGTGAAATCATCGTATTGCGCATCGACCCAGGCGAAGTTGCCTTCGGCCAACAGCTTGTCGGTGATCCGCAAAGAACTGGCAATCTCTACACCTTTCGACGTCTGCTGACCGACCGGAATGCTGCTGGTCGGGTCCAGCGGATCGGTCACGGCGAAGTCTTTTCGCTCGATGGTGTAGGCGGCAATCGTCGCCGAGCCGAGCCCGTTCAGATAATCAAATTTGCTGCCAATCTCCCATTGCTTGCCGGTGGAGACGTCGAAGTTCTGTGTGCCGTTTGGTTGTTCGGCGGCGGTGCTGTATTGCACGTAAACGTTGGCCGATGGAATGAATTGGTACGTCAGGCCGGCGCGACCGGTAACCGGCTCCCAACTGCGCTTGAGGTGTTTCGGGTTGGCAGCGGTGACGGTGCGATGGTTGGTCACGTCGAGGTCGATATCGTCGTAACGCAGACCTGTGAGCAGCGACAGTTTGTCGGTCAACGCCAGACGGTTTTCTACGAACAACGCCTTGGTGGTGACCTCGTTGGTCTTGTCGCTGATCAGTTTGGGGTTGGTGCCGGGGATATCGTAGAAATGCCCCGGACGATAATTGTTTGGGTCCACCGTGCTCGCACCTTTGACGTTCAGCGGCGAATTGGTGGTCTGGTTGACCTTGTATTCGAAGCCCCCCGACCACGTCGTGTCGAGGCCGAACAGTGTGTTGTCGTGACGCAGTTCGAACTGGTTGCCGTTCTGCTCACCCTGATGGCGCACCTGATACGCAGTGGAGCGATTCACCGCAGTGTTGTCGGCGGTGTACTGGTAGGTCTCGAGGTTGCGGTAATCGCGCTGGCTGTCGAGGTGATACAGCGTGTTGCGCAGGGTGGTGTTGTCGTTGATCCGGTAGTCGATGATCGAGCGAACCCAGATCGTCCGCTGTTCGTAGCGACCGTCCTCAACGTTGTAGTTGTTGAAGCGATTGTGTTTATCGATCTTCAATTCGCCGGCCTTGGGATTGAGCACGGGCGTGCCCCAGTACGGACTGTCTTCGTGTTCATCCTGATATTCCAGGGCCAGCGTGTGCGACAGGTCGGGCGTGAGGTCGCTGAGCAGCGAGAACGCCACGCTCCAGGCATCGCGCTCCTGACGGTCGATGTAACCGTTGCTGGTGTTGTGACTGACGTCGAGGCGCGCGTAGTGCTGCACGTCGGCGCTCGGGTCGGTGAGGGCGTGGTTGAGGCCGAATGCGGTTTCGCTGGTGTCGTAGGTGCCGTAGCTGACCCGGCCTTCAACCGCTTGCTCATCGCGGGTGGCCAGTTTGGTCACGTAGTTCAGCGAACCGCCCACCGAGCCTGCGCCGTTGATCAGCGATGACGGGCCACCGAGCAGTTCCACCCGATCATAGATCCAGGAATCAACCGGCCGCGCGAGGCCGCCGGAAACGTTGATGCCATTGAACATCTGAGTGATCTGGCTGCTGGTGAAACCGCGATAGGAAACGAACCCGCCGAACCCCGGCGGTGCGCTGGCGTTGACCCCGGGCAGGGTGTTGGCGGCGTCCTGGAAGTTCTGTGCGCCGTGGCGTTCGATGTCGTTGCGATTGGCGATGGCCACCGACGCCGGCGTGTCGCGCACGCTCAAGCCGAGGCGCGAGGCCATGCCGCTGGATTGGTCGAGGCTCAGGCCCGGTTCGGCACCGGACTCGCCATCGATGGTGATCGGCGCCAGATCCACGGTGGATTGCGCCCAGACGTTAACGGACAGGCAGCCGCACAGGCTCGCCAGCAGAGTGAGTTGTTTCATCATTGAATCCTGAATGCTTGTCTAGGAGTCAGCGCACAGGCGAACGCGGCGCGTTGGCGCAGTGGGCTGACAAATCAAAAAGGCAGAGACACTCAGGCGAGCGGTGGGGCGCGAGGGTTGGCCGAAGGCCAGGTGAAGCGGGCAGGGAGGTCGGCGCTGACAATGGGCGCCAGTGGCGGGCTGTGTTGTTCCGGCAGGATCGCCAGGGTCAGGCTGGAGTTGAACGCCGGCCCCATGCCGCCGCCGACCGAGCACAGCGGGCAGCCAAATGCCTTGGACAGGGTGGGCAGTTGTTCTTCGCCGGGATTGCTGGCAAGCGGCGCTTGGGTGGCCGGGTCGACGGTACAGAACTGGCCGCCGATACCGTTGAGCTGCATGCCGACCATTTGTCCGTGACCGATGCTGCAGGCGAACACGTTGAACAGGACGCAGCAATAGAGCATCCAGGCCAGCAGTGAGCGATCGGAACGGGAGAATTTCATGGGGCGGCACTTTACCGTACCGCTGATCGGTCGTGCACTTGAAAAAAATGCGACTAGGATGATTTGTTCAAATCCCTTTCCAAGGATTTCAACCATGACCTTTGTGTTGGCTCAATGGCTGGTGACAACGTTCGCGGTGATCGCCTTGATGCACGTGTATTGGGCGCTGGGTGGGCAGTGGGCGGCTGCGGTGGTGGTGCCGCAGGTGCCCGTGCGCGGTTTTGTCGCAACGGTGAGGCCGGCGTTCAACCCGTCGGGATGGCTAACGTTGATCGTGGCGGCGGCGTTGCTGGTGATTGCGGCGTTGGTGTGCATGCGGGTTGGCTGGGGAATGCCAGCGGTGACGCACAAGGCGCTGCAATGGGTGATCAGCGCGATTGCGCTGTTGATGTTCGCCCGGGCGATTGGTGATTCGAATCTGGTCGGGTTCTTCAAGGAGGTGAAGGATTCGCGGTTTGCGCGGCTCGACACCTGGGTGTATTCGCCGTTGTGTGCGGTGTTGGGGGCGGGGTTGTTGGCGGTGGCTTGGGTCTAGAAAAGCAAGATCAAAAGATCGCAGCCTTCGGCAACTCCTACAGGGGGGGAGCGCATTCCAATGTAGGAGCTGCCGAAGGCTGCGATCTTCTAACGGTTCAGCTACCGCTCTCGGTGCGGCGGCTGCTCACCTCGGCCGGCACATCATCCCCAGCCATGCGCTTGCGGAACAATGCTGCCCGCGCAAGCAACAAGGTAGTCACGGGCACTGTGATCGCCAGCAAAATCGGAATCAGCCAGGCATGTATGACCGGCCCGGACTTCAGCGCCGAAAAGCAGATGATCGACGCCAGCGCCACACACCAGGCGCCCAGCGTCGAAGCCAGTGCCGGTGGGTGCATGCGCTGGAAGTAATCCTTCATGCGCAACAAACCGATCGCGCCGATCAGCGCAAAAAGGCCGCTGAGCACCAGCAGGATAGCCACCGGAATCTCGATCCATAGCGACAATTCAGCATTCATTCGATCACCTCGCCACGCAGCAGGAATTTCGCCAGGGCAAACGAGCCGACGAAGCCGAACAGCGCGATCAGCAGCGCCGCTTCGAAGTAAGTGTCACTGGAGTAGCGAATGCCCAGGGTCAGCATCATCAGCATGGCGACGATGTACAGATAGTCCAGCGCCAGGACCCGATCCTGCGCCGACGGGCCTTTGAACAGGCGCACCAGGGTCAGCACCATGGCCAGCGAGAACAGGAACAGCGTCAGCAGGATCGCGTTCGACAGTAATGGGCTCATTCGAAGATCTCCATCAACGGCCGCTCGTAGGTGCTTTTGAAGTGCTCGATGAATTGCGCTTCGTCATCCAGATCCCAGACGTGCAGCAACAGAATGCTGCGATCCAGCGCCAGCTCTGACCACACCGTACCGGGGACCACCGTGCAGATCATCGCCAGCGTTGCGAGGCCGTGGGCATCGCGCAAGTCCAGCGGGACTTTGACGAAGCCCGAGCGCGGAGGGCGGCGGCCGGCGTTAAGTACGCCCCACGCGACGATCAGGTTGGACATCACCACGTCACGACCGACGACCAGGAACAGGCGCAGAATCGTCCCCGGCCGGCGAATGCGCACTTGTTTCGGGCGCAGCTTGCGCATCATCAATGGCGCTGCAAAACCCAATATCGCGCCGAGCAGCAGATTGCCCGGGCTGATCGACAGGTTCAGGGTCAGCCACAAAGCACACAGCGCCAGCGACAACAACGGTGCAGGAAACACTCGCTTCATGGCTGCACCTCCAGCATGGCCGATTTGGCTTCCGGACTTGGCACGGCGCGAGTGCCGAGCACCGCCATCACATATTGCTGCGGATTGTTCAGCGCCTCGGCGGTGGCCTGGGTGTAACGCAGCAGCGGCTCAGCCTTGAAGGTCAGAACAATGCTCAGCCCCAGCAGCAGAAAGATCGGTGCGCATTCGAGTTTGCGCAGCAGCGGCGAAGGGCGCTCCTCAGGTGTCCAGAAGCGCTGGATGCCGAGGCGCGAGAACGCCATCAACGACGTCAGCCCGGTGAGGATCAGCAGCGCCAGCAACGCCCACGCCGCGTTGGATATTGGCGCGCCAGTGCCCAGGCTCAGCGGATTGAGCAAGGCGCCGATCAGGCTGAGTTTGCCGATAAAACCTGACAGCGGCGGCATGCCGATGATCAGCAGTGCACAGGCGATGAAGCTCAAACCGAGGAACGCCATGGTCCACGGGATGACCTGACCGACCACGGCTTTCTGCTCGTCATCGAGGTTGATGCCTTTGGGCGGTTGCAGGGACTCCTGCGGGCGCGGCAGCAGTTCGCTTTCGTCTTCGAGCGGGATCTCGTTGGCCGAACGCGAGCGTTCGATCAACTCGGCCAGCAGGAACAGTGCACTCAGCGCCAGGGTCGAGCTGACCAGATAGAACAGCGCTGCGCCGATCAGGTTCGGCTGGGCGAAACCGACGGCGGACAGCAGAATTCCCGCCGACACCAGAATGCTCAGGCTGGCCATGCGCTCCAGTCGTTGTGCGGCAAGAACTGCCAGCGCGGCGCAGGCCATGGTCGCCATGCCGCCGTAGATCAGCCAGTCGCCACCAAAGAATGCCGAGGCTCCGGCCTGCCCGGAAAACAGCAGCGTCCACAGGCGCAGCAAGGTGTACACGCCGACCTTGGTCATGATCGCGAACATCGCCGCGACCGGCGCACTGGCCGAGGAATAGGCCGGCACCAGCCAGAAGTTCAGCGGCCACATGCCGGCCTTGGCCAGGAACGCTACCGCGAGAATCCCCGCGCCGGCGTGCAACAAACCACGGTCGGCTTCCGGCACCAGCGGAATCTTCAGCGCCAGATCGGCCATGTTCAGCGTGCCGGTGACACCATAGATCAGCGCCGCGCCAATCAGGAACAACGACGAGGCGAGCAGGTTGATCGAGATGTAATGCAGCCCTGACGAGACCCGCGCCCGCCCCGAACCATGCAACAACAGGCCATAAGAGGCGGCGAGCAACACTTCAAAGAACACGAACAGGTTGAACAGATCCGCCGTCAGGAATGCGCCATACAGGCCCATCAACTGAATCTGGAATAACGCATGGAAGCTTGAACCGGCGCCGTCCCAACGGGCCATGGCAAACAGCAGGGCGCTGACACCGATGATCCCGGTCAGCACCAGCATCAGTGCCGACAGACGATCGACCACCAGCACGATGCCGAACGGCGCCTGCCAGTTGCCCGGCAGGTAAACGCCGATGGACCCGGGCACGCCGGTGGTTTGCGTCCACTGCAGCAACAGCACCGAAATGAACAGGCCGACGAGGCTGGAGAACAGGTTGATTTTCGCCTTGAGCGGTCGGTGCCGTTCTCCGAGCATCAGCATGATCGCGGCAGTCAGCAGCGGCAGCAGAATCGGTGCGGCGATCAGGTGAGTCATCGCCATCATTCTTTAGGCTCCCGGCCGTCAACGTGGTCGGTGCCAGTCAAACCGCGCGAGGCGAGCAACACGACGAGGAACAGCGCGGTCATGGCGAAGCTGATGACAATTGCGGTCAGCACCAATGCCTGTGGCAGCGGGTCGGTGTAATGCAGCAAATCCTGTGTCACGCCGTCCTTGATCACCGGCTCCTTGCCGATGAACAGGCTGCCCATGCTGAAGATGAACAGATTGACGCCATACGACAGCAGGCACAGGCCCATGACCACCTGGAACGTCCGTGGCCGCAGGATTAGCCAGACGCCCGACGCGGCGAGCACGCCGATGGCGATTGCGATGACTTCTTCCATCAGACGGCTCCTTTGCTGGCGACGGACTTGGGCAGCGATGCGGTCTTGTGACCCCGCACCGATTGGTGGGCGAGGGCGGTGAGGATCAACAGTGTCGAACCGACCACCACACCGTACACGCCGATATCGAAGAACAACGCGCTGGCGACATGGATGTCACCCAGCAGCGGCAAGGTGAAGTGCCAGGTGTGCGTGGTCAGGAACGGATAACCGACCAGCATCGCGCCCAGGCCGGTGGCGGTCGCAAACAGCAAACCGGTGCCCATCCAGCGCAACGGGCGCAGGCTCATTTGCGCCTCGACCCACTGGGTGCCGGCGACCATGTATTGCAGGATGAACGCTACCGACATCACCAGACCGGCGACGAAACCGCCACCCGGTTGGTTGTGCCCGCGCATGAACAGGTAGCACGACACCACCAGCGCTACCGGCAGCAACAAGCGCACCAGCACTGCCGGCACCATCATGAAGCCGAGCGCGGTGTCGCTGGCCGAACGCGGGTTGACCAGATCGGTGACCACGTCCGGCGCCAGCAGGCGTTGCTGGGCTGGCAGTTGCAGGCTTTCTTTCGGTGGGCGGAAGCGGCGCAGCAGGGCGAACACAGTCAGCGCCACGGCGACCAGCACGGTGATTTCGCCAAGGGTGTCGAAGCCACGGAAATCCACCAGCATTACGTTGACCACGTTGCTGCCGCCGCCCTCAGGCATGGCGCGGCTCAGGTAGAACGAGGAGATGTCGTTCGGCGTTTGCCGCGTCAGCATCGCGTAGGACAGCAGCGCCATGCCGCCGCCGACGGCAATCGACAGCAGCAAGTCGCGCAGACGGCGAATGCGTGCCTTGCGCAGGCTGCTTGGCAGTGGCGAGACTTCTTCGATACGGCGTGGCAGCCAACGCAGACCGAGCAGGATCAGCACGGTGGTGACGACTTCGACCGCCAGTTGCGTCAGGGCCAGATCGGGAGCGGAGAACCAGACGAAGGTCACGCAGGTCATCAATCCGCAGACGCTGACCATGGTCAGGGCGGCGAGACGGTGGTATTTGGCCTGCCACGCGGCGCCGAGGGCGCAGGCGATGGCCAGCAACCACAGGGTCACGAAGACGATCGAGCCGGGAATCTTCGGCCGGTCGCCCCAGCTCAGGCTGCTGTGCAACATCGGGATCAGTCCGGCGAGCACTGCCGCCAATACCATCAGGAACAATTGCATCTGCAGACGCTTGGTGCCGAGTCGCCGCTCCAGGCGTCGGGCCAGGCGCATCATCACCACCAGACTGCGCTCGAACAGGCGCTTGCCGTTGAAGCGGCCCACCAGTGGCGGATACTTGAAGCGCCCGCGCTTGAGCTGATTGCGTAGCAACAGATAGACGATGATGCCGCCGGACATGGCGATCAGGCTCATGATCATCGGCGCATTCAGGCCGTGCCAGATTGCCAGGCTGTATTCCGGTAGCGTGCCGCCAACCACTGGCAATGCCGCTGCCGCAAGCAGTGGCCCGACGATCTGCGCCGGGAAAATCCCCACCAGCAAACAAGTGAACACCAGCAACTCGACCGGCGCACGCATCCAGCGCGGCGGTTCGTGCGGGGTGTGTGGCAGGTCGGTGGCCGGCGGGCCGAAGAACACATCGACGGTGAAACGCAGGGAATAGGCAACGCTGAATGTACCGGCGATGGTCGCAACAATCGGCAGTGCTGCTTCGACCCACGCCGTGGCATTGATGAACACGGTTTCGGCGAAGAACATTTCTTTCGACAGGAAGCCGTTAAGCAGCGGCACACCCGCCATCGAGGCACTGGCCACCATGGCCAGCGTTGCGGTGAACGGAATCAGTTTGATCAGGCCGCTGAGTTTGCGGATGTCACGGGTGCCGCTTTCGTGGTCGATGATGCCGGCGGCCATGAACAGCGAGGCTTTGAACGTCGCATGGTTGAGAATGTGGAACACCGCCGCCACTGCCGCCAGCGGACTGTTGAGACCCAGCAGCAGGGTGATCAGGCCGAGGTGGCTGATGGTCGAGTACGCGAGCAGACCTTTGAGATCGTTCTGGAACATCGCGCAATAGGCGCCGAGCAACAGCGTACAGGCGCCGGCCCCACTGACGATGTAGAACCATTCTTCACTGCCGGACAGCGACGGCCACAGCCGCGCAAGCAGGAATACCCCGGCCTTGACCATGGTGGCCGAGTGCAGATAAGCCGAAACCGGTGTCGGCGCCGCCATTGCGTGGGGCAGCCAGAAGTGGAAGGGGAACTGCGCACTTTTGCTAAGTGCGCCAACAAGAATGAGGGGTAAAAGAATAGGGTAGAGGGCGTGTGCACGAATCATGTCGCCGGCGGCCAGGACCTTGTCGAGGTCATAGCTGCCGACGACATGGCCGAGAATCATGACCCCCGCCAGCAGGCATAACCCGCCGGCACCGGTGACCATCAACGCCATATAAGCGCCGCGACGGGCGTCGGCGCGGTGGTGCCAATAGCCGATCAACAGGAACGAGAAGAGGCTGGTCAGCTCCCAGAAAAACACGATCTGAATCAGGTTGCCGGAGATGACCAGACCGAGCATGGCGCCCATGAACGCCAGAAAAAACGCGAAGAAACGCGGCACCGGATCGTCCGGCGACATGTAATAACGGGCATACAGAGAAACCAGCGTGCCGATGCCAAGCACCAGCATCGAGAACAGCCAGGCGAAGCCGTCCATGCGCAGGACGAAGTTCAGACCGAGGCTGGGCAGCCACATGAATTCTTCGCGAATCACGCCGCCATGGGCAATCTGCGGGTACAACATCGCGACCTGGACGGTGCCGATCAAAGCGACCAGACCTGCCAGCAGGGATTCGGTATTACGCGCATTGTGTGGCAGCACCGCTGCCAGACAGCTGCCAATGAATGGCAGAAGCAGTAGAACTATCAGGGACATAGGCTTCTAATCTGCGGAAGTTTGTGAAGCATCATACGTGCCAGCTCCCCGATCACCAAACGCAAGGATGTCTCAGAATCCTACAAAGTAGTCTGGGATTTTCTGTTTGGCATTGTTTCAGGGGCAGCGATGTTGTGGCAGGTGGCCCTTTCGCGAGCAGGCTCGCTCCCACATTGCAATGTATTTCAAAATGTGGGAGCGAGCCT
>NZ_JAMLFX010000008.1:0-61608 GCF_023634765.1 Pseudomonas sp. AKS31 | reverse complement strand
GCTGAAGGTGATGCGGGTTAACCCTGGGTTTCCTGCTCCAGCTCTGCTTCGGCTTCTGCAACCTTCCCCTTGGTCTTCAGCTCACTGACAATCACCGCCGCCACAATCAACCCCGCGCCCACCAGCGCGATCGCCGGCAAGCGCTCCCCGGCAATCCGCCCGACAATCCCGGCCCACACCGGCTCGCCGGCATAGATCAACGTCGCCCGGGTTGGCGACACACTCTTCTGCGCCCAGTTCATCGCCACCTGAATCGCCGCACTCGCCGCGCCCAACCCCAGCGCGGTCACCAGCAGGGTCCAGGAAAAGTCGGGAATCATTTCCCCAGTCGGGACCACCAGCAGAAACGACAGCACGGAGGTAGTTGCCAGTTGCACGACGGTCACCCGACGCACATCCACTTGCCCGGCATAGGTGCTGATCAGAATGATCTCGGCGGCTATGGCAATGGCACTGATCAACGTGGCAATTTCACCGGGACTGAAATTCAGTGCCGCGCCGGATGGCCCTGACAACAACATCAACCCGGTAAACGCCAGCATGATCCCGATGCTCGGCATCAACCCCGGCCGCCGCCCCAGCACCAGCCATTGCAGCAGCGGCACAAACGGCACGTACAACGCGGTGATAAACGCCGATTGACTGCTCGGGATCGTTTGCAAACCGACTGTCTGCAAGCCGTAACCGAGCATGATCGCCACGCCAATAAAAGCGCCCGCCTTCAATTCGAAGAGCGTCAGTTCACGCAGATGACGCCATGAGAACAGCGCGACGATGCCTGCCGCAGCGGCGAAGCGCAGGCCGACGAAGAACATCGGGCCGCTGACGGTCATCGCGTGCTGCACCAGCAGGAACGTGCCGCCCCAGATCATGGTGATCAGCACCAGCACGCACTCGGCTTTACTGAAACGGGACAAGCGGACGGGAGTGGGGGAGCTGTTCTGCGACGTCATGACCTTGCGCACTATAAAAAGGAGGCCGCACAATGCGCCCAACGTTGCGCAGTATACTGCCCAACCTCACCGAGTGAGCAATATAGTGCACAAAGATTCAACGCAACGGGCCTCCGTCCTGCAACACGTCAGCCAGAACGTCCGGCGTCTGCGGCACGCCGCCGACCTGAGCCAGACCGCGCTGGCGGAAAAATCCGGAGTCAGTCGGCGCATGCTCGTAGCGATCGAGGCGGGAGAAAAGAATGTCAGCCTGACCACCCTTGATCGCGTGGCCGAAGCGCTCGACGTTGCCTTCAGTGACTTGATTCAGGCCCCCGATGCCCGTGATCCGAGCCGCATCAACGAGCTGGCCTGGGCCGGCGTGATTCCCGGCAGCAAAGCGGTATTGCTGTCGAAAGCCAGCGCGACCCGCGAAGTCGAGCAGTGGGAATGGTGTCTGCAACCGGGTGAGGTCTACCCCTCGCAAGCGGATGCCGATGGCTGGAGCGAGCAGATTTTCGTGTTTGAGGGTTGCCTCACCTTGATGCTCGGCGATCAGCCGCAGCGCATCGGCACCGGCGAGTTCTTCATGTTTGCCAGCAACCAGCCGCATTCCTATCGCAATGACGGAGATGTGCCGGCGCGGTTTGTTCGGAACGTGGTGATTTGAATGAGTCAGTGCGCAGACATCCTGATTATCGGCGGTGGGCTTAGCGGTACGATGCTGGCAGTGCAATTGTTGCGTCTGCCTGGCCGGCGCAAGGTCCTGATCATTGAGCCGCGTGCGGAACTGGGACGCGGCGAGGCCTATAGCGCGGTCGAGTTGGGTCACACGCTCAACGGCAACGCCGCGCGCATGAGCGTCGATCCGGACAATCCTGATGATCTGACGCAATGGCTCACCGAGCACATTACCGCTGGCGGCTGGCCGGAGTCTGCCGAGCAGAATGTGCCGGTCAGCGAACTGTTTCCGCCGCGTGGATTGTTCGGGGTCTATGTGCAGCAGCGCCTGGCCGAAGCGCGCGGAGTCGGGGCGCAAAATGGCTCATGCGTTGACCACATTCGCGCTGAGGTCGTTGACCTGCAAGTCGAGGCCGATTCGGTGCAGCTGACGTTGAGCGATGGTCAGTCATTGCGCGGAAGCCGCGCAGTACTGGCGACCGGAATGTTTCCGGCCGCGCGAACCCCGCAGAAAACCTCCAGTGGCCTCAACGCCGCCGCGCTCGATCCGTGGGATGTCGCAGCGATGCATCAACTCGACCCGCAAGCGACGGTGCTGATCATCGGCTCCGGCCTGACCATGGTCGATGCCGTGGTGTCGCTGGAGCAGGCCGGGCATCGCGGGCCAATCGAAGTGTTTTCCCGGCACGGCTTGTTGCCCCACGTGCGCCGACAACCGCCGGCCTGGATGGATTTTCTTGGCAGCGATCACAGCATTCGAACGCCACGACAACTGTTGCGCGAATTGCGTCGGCAATGCCAGGCAGCCATTGCACAAGGCATCGATTGGCAGGCGCCGCTGGACACGGTTCGCGTGCACATCGCCCGGTTGTGGAGTCAGGCGACTGACACGCAGCGTCGACAATTCGTACGGCATGTACGGCCGTGGTGGGAAAGTCATCATCACCGTTCGCCGCCGTTGAGTGCGGCGCTGGTTGAACGGTTGCATGCAGAAGGGCGGTTGCGTATTCAGGCGGCGTCTTTCAAAGGGCTTGAGCCGAGTCCGGGAGGTGGTGTCGGCATTCGCATTCGGCGTCGCGGTGAGTCGGAAACTTGCCTGGTGCAGGGCGCTGCACTGATCAACTCGAGTGGCATCGAGTATGACTGGCGCCGGGTGGCGAGGCCGTTGCCGCAGCAGGTACTGGCGCGCGGTTTGGTGCAACCGGGACCGTTGGCGTTGGGAATCGCAGCGGCGGTGGATGGCGCGGTGCTGGATGCCGAGGGATGTGCGGCTGACCGGTTATTTGCCATGGGGCCGCCATTGCGCGGGATGTGGTGGGAGAGCACGGCGGTGACGGATGTGGCGTTGCAGGCGAAAGCGTTGGCTGTGCGACTGTCGGGCCGTGGTTGAGGCGATTCTGCTTGCAGTGCACGGAGAGATGGTTTTTTCGAAAAAACGATTCTTTCAAGTATTCAACCGAAGGGATTCATAGAAATTATCCTCCGGATTTTGTTGGAAGTGCAGGTCGTTGAGAAAACTCTCAAGTTGACTGAAATCCAGCTCATTGCACTGTTGCTGTGCGAGTTGGAAAAAGCCTAGCAGGTTTGCATAGCTGCCTTCCATGATCGATAAGGCTTTGAAGAATACATCAGCGTTTCCCCAATTAATTATTATCTGTCGTTTCTGCATTTCGTTTCTATTGCGTTTCTGCAATGGCTGATTTGCAATAATCATCAGGAATGATTTGGGGCCTCCTTCAAGGTCTGGCGCAAATCCTTTTTTCGCATAATGCGGGATGTGATTGATGTCGCAGTAGTCGTTAATAAAACGATAGTAGACGGAAAGTTCAAGAAGCATTGATTTCAGAGAGCTGTAACATTGTTCGGGCAGAGGCTTAAGTTGTTGACAGGCTTTCAGGATGAATATGAAAAAACACCCGGTATTCAGTTGAGCAACATAGCGGTATTGCTCCATGGTGGGTAAGTCCGTTCCCTCGCTGAGCAAGGTGTCGAGGTGCTGGCCGATGTGCAATTCCTCCAGGCTATCGAGGCCTGCTTGAACCAATGTCATGCGTCCTGATTCACTGAGCGATTTCAGCCCTTGAGTGTAACCATACATGCCTGAAATCAGCGCCGTGGCCACTCCGTATCTGACCCACACGGAGTCGGCTCCACGACGAACCCGGTCCTGGTCAATGATGTCATCGTGTATCAGAGAGGCAGTGTTGAAGCGTTCGACACAGTTGCAAATTATTCGGGTTTTGTCGGAAGGAAGTCGATATACACTGGCCAAGGCCTGTGTCAGGTCTGTTCTGACTTTCTTGCCCGCATGCTGCTCCTGATATTCGAACGCAACCAACCAGCTTTTTTTGGCAGCCGCATATTGCTGAGGGTTTGAAGGAAGCATGGCAGATTACTCCCGGTGTCAATCAGAGCGTCGTTTGAATGCCTGGTTGCCAGGGTGTCACAGTCAGCGTCTCTAGAAAGTAGCGTAAAGAGTGTTGGGTGTTTGGTTTTTTTAGGACTTATTGATTATAAAGTTTTCGCGATTGCGTTCTATATCAGGTTGGCCGTGATAGTCGATGGACGGTAGCGCGGAGAGTTGAAACCTTGTTTTGCTGAACTAAGGTTGGTGTGACTGTCTGAGTTCGCTGCGCCTGGAGCAATGTTGGTTCTCTAAGTAAAGTTATGTTTACTCCGGTCTTCTTCAGCATGCTGCGGGATATTATCACCCGATAATCATGGAGTTGCCGCATGAGTTACTCACTGCCACCGGCCTTGCAATTGATTGATGTTGCACCCAGTCCTATGGCCGATCAGGCCGAACAACAGACGCGTGCCTGGCTTGAAAGTCTGGGGCTGACAGATTCCGAACGGGCGATACACCAGTTGAATATTTATCTACCAGGCAAATACGCTGCCTTCATGTGGCCCCATGCAAATGCGCAGACGCTGAATGTTCTCTCTGATCTGACCGGGTGGTTCAGTTGTCAGGATGATTTGGCCGATGAAGATCTGAGTTGTTCTCCTGATGCTTTGGAAAGGGCGTTGCGACAAGTGCACGAAGTTGCGAGCGAGCGTGGCGCAGGTCAGTGCGCAGGACTGCCTGGGGGATTGAGAGACATTATTCGTCGGGCGGGGGCGTCAATGCCTGAGCAGTGGGTACGACGAACACTGGATCAATACAGCAGCTATCTGTTTTGCTGCGTCAGTGCTTCGACGCATCGCCTCGGCGGAACCCAGCCTGGACTGGCCGATTATGAAAGTGTGTGGCGCAATGCCGGAGGTTTTCAGGTGTGCTTTGAGTTTACGTACTTTGCCCATCAGATAAATCTTCCCGCAACGGTTTATTACTGTTCGCTATGGCAGGAATTGCGCAGGCTATCACTGAATTTAATGAAAGCAGTCAACGATGTGCTGTCGTTCTGCATCTTAATTAATCCTGATGAGGACGTTTACAACCTCCTGACTCACCTTCGACATCATCATGGACTGAGTCCGGATCAGGCAGCGGCTGAAGTGAATCAGAGAATTGAGGTGTGGATGCGACAGTTTCTCGAACTGCAGGCGCGACTACCCGACGAGCTTGATCAAATTGGGTGTGAAACCGACGTGCGCGAGCAAGCATTGCGATGCGCCGAGGCGTTCAGAGTGCAATGGCTTGGCAACATCGGCTGGCATCTGTCGGTACCGCGCTATCGGGAAATACGTTTCAAACCAGATTGAGTAGGTCGAGCCGTCATGAAGACCCGAAGCATCATCTTCGGATCTTCATGCTTGTGGATTACGCCACCACGCGATAGCACGTCACATACGCGGCGCCGCCCGGCAGTTTCATCCGGTGCTGGGCGACGAAGGCTTTGAGCAGTGCGTCGAGCGGTTGCATGATCGCCGCATCACCACGGATCTGGTACGGCCCGTGTTCTTCGATCAGGCGAATGCCCTTGTCCTTGACGTTGCCGGCGACGATGCCCGAGAACGCCCGGCGCAGGTTGGCCGCCAGTTCGTGTGGTGGCTGGTCGCGATGCAGTTTGAGGTTGGCCATGTTTTCGTGGGTTGGATCGAACGGGCGCTGGAAGCCCTCGTCGATTTTCAACAGCCAGTTGAAGTGGAACGCGTCGTTGCGCTCGCGGCGGAACTGCTTCACGGCTTTCAGGCCCTGAGTCATCTGCCGAGCCACTTCGGCCGGGTCGTCGATGATGATCTCGTAGTGCTGCTTGGCCGCTTCACCGAGGGTCGCGGTGACGAACGCGTCAAGCTGCTCCAGATACGGCGCGGCATGTTTCGGCCCGGTCAGGATCACCGGGAACGGCAGACCTTTGTTGTCCGGGTGCATCAGGATGCCCAGCAGGTAGAGGAATTCCTCAGCCGTACCGGCGCCGCCCGGGAAAATGATGATGCCGTGGCCAACGCGGACGAAGGCTTCCAGACGTTTCTCGATGTCCGGCAGGATCACCAGCTCGTTGACGATCGGGTTCGGTGCTTCGGCGGCGATGATGCCCGGCTCGGTCAGACCGAGGTAGCGCCCGCCATGGATACGCTGTTTGGCGTGAGCGATGGTCGCGCCTTTCATCGGGCCTTTCATCACACCTGGACCGCAGCCGGTGCAGATGTCGAGGCTGCGCAGGCCCAGTTCATGGCCGACTTTCTTGGTGTATTTGTATTCTTCGGTGTTGATCGAGTGACCGCCCCAGCACACGACGATCTTCGGCTCGACGCCCGGACGCAACGTGCGCGCATTGCGCAGCAGGTGGAAAACGTAGTCGCTGATGCCCTGCGAGGTGCTGAGGTCGATGCGCTGGCTGTCGAGTTCGTTTTCGGTGTAGACGATATCGCGCAGGGCACTGAAGAGCATTTCGCGGGTGCTGGCGATCATTTCGCCGTCGACGAACGCGTCGGCCGGAGCGTTCAGCAGCTCCAGGCGGACGCCGCGGTCCTGTTGGTGAATGCGGATTTCGAAGTCCTTGTAGGCTTCGAGGATGGTCTTGGCGTTGTCGACATGGGCGCCGGTGTTGAGGATGGCCAGGGCGCACTGGCGGAAGAGGGTGTAGGTGCTGCCGGATCCGGCTTCGCTCAGTTGCTGAACTTCACGTTGAGAAAGGGTTTCCAGGCTGCCTTTCGGGCTGACCGAGGCATTGATTACGTGTCGTTGGGTCATGCAATGATCCTTAAAACGATGTCATCCCAAAACCAGGCGGATGGCATCCGAATAGTGTGTATCCATGAATGAAGATGGCACGATCTGCGCTGTACCGCCATGTCCCCGTTGGACGCTGAAAAGATGAAAAGGAGCCCCAGCATAGCTAAATCCGCGGTAGAGGCGATAATGCGCCGGCCGGTTTTTTCAGTTACCCCTTTTGTCGCTCAAGGAAGTCATTTGTGATGTTCGAGATTCAGCCGATGGATGCCGCCACTTTTCGCCAGCAGACGCGACGCAGCACGATCATCATCGCCGTGCTGTTCCTGGTGCTGGCGATGCTGTTTTCCAGCGTAGCGGTGGCGCTGTTCGGCGAGCCGGGTGGCGATAACCTGCGCTTCAATGTCGGCGGGGTGTTTGTGGCATTTCTGCTGACCGCAGCGTTACTGCGCGGGCGCTTCTGGAATCAGAGCTGGATGGCGCCAGCGGTGTACAGCTGGCGGCTCAAGCGCAGCCTGATGAGCATCACCAATGTGGTGCATCAGGTAACGGCGGCGGTGGAACAGAACGATCCGACGGCGATGAAGGTTCTGCGCTTCTACCATCTGGGATTGATGCAAATGCACGAACTGGACGGCAACTCCAGCGATCACGGGCAACTGTGGCGAGAAGTTGAAACGCATAAGGAGCGGATGCAGGCGCTGGCACTCGATACCGAGCAGACGCGCCTGGATCCGGTCTGGCTGGAAACCTTGAAGACTTCGCGTTGATTACACGGCTCGACGCATTTTCCACGAACGGATTAAACGACCGTAAACCAGCAGGTTGACCGCTAGCACCACGCTGCCGAGCGCCAGTTGAATCTGCGGGGTTAGCCCGGCCGGGTAGATGATCGGCCAGATGTAATGCTCGATGAAGCCGCCGGCGTATTCAGTCTGCCCGGCGGCGTGGCGCATGAGGTTTTCCCAGTAGGTCAGCGGACAGGTCAGATGCAGCACCTCGACCGCCACTCCCCAGGCGGCCGCCGGCAAATGCAGCCACATCAAGCGTGGCCATTTGAGGACCAGCAGCCCGCCAAACAGCACAAACAGAATGAAGGACAAATGAAACAGCACCAGCCCGTCGGCTGCGATTCGGTACAGCATGTCGTCTCCCTGACGCGATTGTGAATGGCTCACATGGTACGCCGTTGGCTGTCCACAGTCGGCGCGATTTGGCGCAATTGCGCAAGATTGTTCAAGCCGGGCAAGGGGATTTGCTGGCAGAGTCTGTTGCTGTTTTCACTGTTGAAGAGCGATATGTCTGACTCACTTATGATGCCGCGCAGTGCGTTCCTTCGCGGCGCTGCGGCGATCATGCCGTTGTCTCTGGCCACTGCGCCCTGGGGGCTGCTGGCCGGCTCCATGGCGATCGAAGCCAATCTCACGCCGCTGCAAGGCCAGGGCCTTTCGAGCATTGTGTTTGCCGGTGCGGCGCAACTGGTGGCGATCGGCATGCTCAAGGGCGGCGCGGGGATTTTCTCGATTCTGCTGACCACGCTGCTGCTGACTTCGCAGCACTTGCTCTATGGCATGAGCATGCGTTCGGTGATTTCGCCACTGCCGGGGCGCTGGCGCATCGGTCTGGGTTTTCTGCTCACCGATGAATTGTTTGCCCTGACCAGCCAGCACGACCGTCAGCAGTTCAACCGCTGGTATGCGTTGGGTGTCGGTCTGACGTTTTACATCGCGTGGAATCTGTTCACGTTGGCTGGCATTGTCCTCGGCAGCAGCATTCCGGGGCTTGAGCATCTGGGGCTGGACTTCTCGATTGCCGCCACCTTCATCGCCCTGATCACACCGGTGGTACGCAACGTGCCGACGGTGGTTTGCGTGGCAGTGTCGCTGTTTTGTTCGGTGTTGTTCAGTTACTGGCAATGGGGTTCGGCCCTGGTGTTGTCGGGGCTGGCCGGAATGACCGCAGGGTTTGTCTGCAACAAGCTGTATCGGGGGCGCACATGATGATTTGGGCAGTGATTTTCGGTATGGGGATTCTGGTGTTTCTCAATCGCTACGTGTTTCTCGAACCGCGGTTGCCGGTGCGTTTGAGTAGCAATGCGCGGCAGTTTCTCGGTTTTGCGGTGCCGGGGATGCTCACGGCCATCTGCGGGCCGATTGTCTTCATGCCGGACAAACAGCTGAATCTGCAGTGGGATAATCCTTATCTGCTGAGTTCGCTGGTGGCGATCGCTTTGGTGATATACACGCGCAGTACATTGCTCAGCATGTTGTTGAGCATGGCGTTCTTCTTTTTGCTGCGTTGGTGGTTGTAAGTTGTCCGTTTGAAACTGATCTACGCTTCAAGGATGACGGGTAACTGATGACGGGAGGTGTACATGACGACTGAGCAAAAGCAGCCAGAGACGGATGACGAAGGCGCGGATGAGCCGACGCAAGAAGAAATAGAGCGGGAGAAACACAAGGAACAAACCTGGAAGCACGATGACGGCAGAGAACTTTCGGATCCTGACCGCAAGTTTTGAATGATTTTTACGAAAAAGCCCCGCGCGCATGCGGGGCTTTTTCGGTTCAGAGATCGTCCAGCTGCGTGAAATCGGGGTGTGCGGCCCGATATCCCAAGGTTCGATCAATCCACGCATTCAGCTCGTTGACCATCACCGGCGCGTGGCCGGGATACCCTTCGAGGGTGGTGCGCAGGGTGCGTTCAATATCGGCAACGCCACGCAGGTTTCGAGTCTTGATGTAGTGGCCGATAAAACAGTCGAGTTCAAAGCGTTCTGTCATGGACAGATAAATACACTCCAGGCCGCTGACCTGTTTGATTGCAAAATCGTCGCGCAACTTATTTCTCTGCAAGGCTTGTAGACGTTGTGGGGGATTCCTGGTTTGTTGACTCTTTGGTCAACTGGTATACCAATCGGAAAGGCGGCGCGCATGCTAGCCGTAGTGCATCAAAATGTATGTATGACGGTTGAAATGTCAGACAGGCGGTTAGTTCATTCGAACGTGTGTTTTATCTACAGCGTTTCAAAGATGAAACAGTCGTTGTAACGATCATGCAGCTCCTATATTTGATAAACGCTTTTAGGCGGTAAATGTTTAACGCTGCTCGATAATCAAACTGGCCCCCTGATTACGTGCGTTACCAACCGCTTTGCCGACTTTGTACCATTCGAACACTTCACTGCCTTCACCTTCGAACAGCAACATTTGTTCGGCGCGCTCAACCGGCGTCGCGGGGTCGAGCCATTCGTGCACCAACTCTGCGCGGAATACCACCGGTCGGCGATCATGGACATCGAGCAAGCCGCCGACAGCATCGGCGGTGATGATCACGAAACCGTCGTCGTCCCGGGCCGGCGTTTCGGCCGTCGGAAATTGTCCGATGGCAGCGCAGAAAACCGCTCCATGATCTGCCCGACGAATCAACCAGGGTTGTCGGGTTTTGTCTTCGCTATCGACCCATTCAAACCAGTTGTCCACGGGCACAATCAAGCGATGTCGCCAGATCGCCCGGAAGAACGGTCCGTGGGCGACTTTCTCTACCCGGGCATTGATCGGTGGCGGGCGATCCTTGGCCCAGTGCGGGCGCCAGCCCCAGCGCAGATTGTCGGCCTGCAGGTGTTGCCCTTGTTGATGCAGGACGGCCAGCGCGGTGGTTGGCGCCGCGTTGTAGCGGTCGAGCGGTGCATCGCCGACGTGATTGATCAACGCGTCGGGAATGCTCAGCACCGCGACGAAGTCGTGAATGCCGCGGTACTGCGAGAGTCTTCCGCACATGGCTGAATCTCCGGTTGGAGCTTTCAGCTTAGTCGCTGGCGCCTTGACCGGTGAAAGTGTCACGCCAGCTCAGCCAGCGGCGTTCGAGCATGGCCAGCAAGCCGTCGCTGAGTTTACCGAGCAAGGCGAGCACGATGATTGCGGCCAGCACGATGTCCGGCCGCGAAGTTTCCCGGCCGTCACTGAGCAGATACCCCAAACCTTTGGTGGCCGCGATCAGTTCCGCCGCCACCAGAAACATCCACGCCAGACTCATGCCGCTGCGTAGTCCGGTGAACAGGCCGGGCAGGGCGGCCGGCAGCAATATCCGCCGTACCAGTTGCAAGCGGCTGAAGCCATAGATGCGGCCGACCTCCACCAGTTTGCGATCAATGTTGCGAATCGCTGCGACGACATTGACGTACACCGGAAAGAACGCGCCGATGGCGATCAAGACGATTTTCGAGGTCTCGTCGATGCCCAGCCATAACAGCAGCAGCGGCACCCAGGCCAGGCTCGGGATTGAGCGCAACGCGGCGAAAGTCGGTTCCAGATAAGCCTCGGCTTCGCGACTCAAGCCAACCCAGGCGGCAAACACCAGCGCCAGACTGGCGCCAATGGCAAATCCCAGCAGCACGCGAATCAGGCTGGCGCCGATGTGTTTCCACAGTGCGCCTTCGGCGAGGTCGGTGAGGGTCAGGGCGATCTCGCTCGGTGCCGGCATCTGGTAGGACGGTAGCCAACCGATGCGTACGATCATTTCCAGCGCGACGATGATCAGCAGCGGCAGGGCCAGGCTTTTGCAGCGGCGCCGCCACGTCGGATTGTGGCTCGTCGGTTGCTGTCGCGCGACGACCAGTGGCGCGGGCAGGTCTTTGCTGTGAGTGGTCATGGTTTTTGGCTCCGCTCACAACAAATCCGCGACGGGCGCGGATTGGTCGTGAGACTGATCGGTTACTGGCGGGCGACGGCTTGCTGCACACCGCTGTCGAGCAGTTGGTCAATGACTTGATCGACGTTCACCCCACGGCGCACCAGTTCTTCGGAGACCAGAATCGGCGCCGCAGCCTTGGAGGCGCTGATGTCCTGCTGGGTGAGTTGCGGGCTGCTCAGGTCAGTGCGCGACAGTTGCAACTTGGCCACGTCCAGCGGCAAGCCGGACTCCTTGGCGAGCAGGGCGGCGAATTCATCAGGGTTTTTCAGCGCCCATTCGCGGGCCTGTTCGTAGGCTTTGATCACGGTGTCGATGGTCTGCGGATGCTCTTTGGCGTATTGCTCGGTGACGCTGACCACGCCGTAACTGTTGAACGCCGGGTTGCGGTAGAGCAAGCGCGAGCCGGCCTGCACCTGACTGGCGGCCATGTGCGGATCGAGCCCGGCCCAGGCGTCGACATCACCTTTTTCCAGGGCGGTGCGGCCATCCGGATGTTGCAGGTGGACCAGTTCCACCTCGTCTTTTTTCAGCCCGGACTGCTGCAGGCTGCGCAGGGTGAACAGATACGGGTCGGTGCCCTTGGTGGCGGCGATCTTTTTGCCCTTGAGGTCGGCGATGCTTTGATATGGCGAATCCTTGCGCACCACCAGGGCGGTCCATTCGGCGCGGCTATAGACATAGACTGATTTGATCGGGCTGCCGTTGGCGCGGCTCAGCACCGCAGCAAGGCTGGCGCTTGAGGCGAAATCGACGCCGCCACTGTTGAGGTATTCCAGCGAGCGGTTACTGCCCTGACTTAGCACCCAGCTGACTTTGGTTTGCGGCAAGGCTTTTTCGAGGAAGCCGAAGTGCTTGAGCACCAGACTGACTGGCGAGTAATAGGCGTAGTCGAGATGAATTTCCGCCGGCGCAGTTTCAGCCGCGTGGGCGAGCGGTTGCAGGCTCAGCACCATGGCGCTGGCCGCCAGCAGGGTTTTGAATCCGGGAAAGAACGATGTCATGGGGCACTCCGGCAAAGGCACAGGTTTCTTATGTCCAAAAAGATATTTTTATCGAATGCTTCCTGCATGAATGGAATATTGCAGGCTCTGTGCCATGTGCCTGAAAGCACCAGTTTGTAAGGGTTTAAAGGCGTGATGGAGAATTTCTACTGTTGTTGGGGCAACACTCTGGATTGCCACTGTTGTTGTACGCACAGTGGTAACCGACAGTGATGAGCTTATGCATTCATCGAATTCCCAACAGATTGTGTTCTCGGGCGCTTGAAGCAGGCGCGGGCGTGGGTCGACAGCCACACGGATGAATACGCCGATCTGTGGGCGAAGAAAGCCAATCTCGATCAGCAGGTCTCACGCCACTGGTTGCGTCAGGCGCACATGACTGTCGGCCCCGTCGACACGCAAGCGGCAACGGACCTGCAAAGCACCGCCGACCTCCTGTTCAAAGTCAAAGCGCTGCCGGCACCGTTGGCCACCGCCGGGATTATCGACACGTCTTTTCAACAGGCATTGGCTCACTGAGCGAGCGCCGGAACCAAACCCTGTGTACCTTATCCAACCACCGCTCGCGTATCGCAGCGCAGGGATGGATAAGGGCGAGGGAGTTTTGCCAATCGACCACATGACGGCAGTCGCCGTGCCCAAGGCAAAACATGACATCCGGATTCAAGCTTCTCTGTGCAGCGCTCATCGCCCTCGGGCTGGCCGGTTGTATCGCCGCCCCGATAGAAATGACTGCGCAAACCGCAACGCGCCTGAAAACCCAGGCGCCGGTGCGCTTTCTGTTGACGTTCGATGACGGCCCCAGTGCATCCAGTTTGTGGAATCCGTCGGCGACGGTGCTCGACAGCCTCAAGGACAACCCGCTGCAGCCGAATATCAAAGCGGTGTTCTTCGTGCAGACCCGTGCACCGCGAGCGGGCAACAGTGACATCGGTCGCAGCATCATGCGGCGTGAGCATGAGGAGGGGCACATACTGGCGTTTCACACGGCGACTCACTGGCACACCAATCACCGCTCGCTCGACCCGCAACAACTTGAAGAATCGCTGACTAACGGTACCGCCGATATCGCTGCCATCACCGGGGCGCCGCCGAAGTTGCTGCGCCCGCCGTTCTGGAATTACGACAAACGCACTTTTGCCGCCTATCGACAGCATGGCTTGCATGTTTTGCTTACGGATCTAAGTGCCAACGACGGCAAGATCTGGGGCTTCAATGCCAGCCCGCGACGTCGGGCAAACATGTTGCGACAGCTATCAGAAGTCCGTGAGCGAATTGCCCTTGGCGAATTGCCGAGCGTGGACGGAGTGATTCCGGTGGTGGTGACGTTTCATGATCTCAACCGTTATACCGCGCGGCACGCGCGCGAATACCTGCAGATTTTGCTCGATAGCGCCGCCTCGACGGGCGTGAAGCTGGCGGACAAGCCTTTCTATGATGATCACGCCGAACTGGAGAAAGCCGCACTGGCGCGTACCGTGGAAAAAAGCTCGGAGCCGGTGAATTTGCCGGGAATGTGGAACTGGATTTGGGACCACGACGCGCACTGAGGGCGGGGATGAAATGCTGTGATCGGGTTGGCATTTTGTATCGGGTGAGCCACAAATTGCTCGTCTATGCTCAACGAGTCGACCGACCCATCGCCTGCGAGGCGTTCAATCATGCTTGCCATTGACGATATTTGCCGGATTGTCGAATCCGGCTTTCCTGCGTTCAAGTGCGAGTGCATTCAAGACACGCAGGGCCTGCTGCAAATCAAGGTTTATGAGGCTGACAGCGGGCGCGTTGAATTGTTGTTGAATGGCGTTTCCCCGGAACATCTCGTCACGATCCGTGACATTTCCAACTTCATCGGTGAGTTACGCACCGAAATGAGCGCCGGGCGCCGGGCCTTTGCTGGTTGACGCCTCATAAACGTCGTTGAAACGCTTCAACAATGCGCAACGTCGCCTCACTGGTGTGCAGATTGCGTACTGCGTCCAGCGGATGCCAGATGCAATCGATGATCTCGTTCTGCGGCCGCATTTGCTCGAAGTCCAGCACGGATGCCTCGTAGACATGATGCTGCGTGCTGCCGCTCTGCAATTCCATTAAATACAACACATCGTCGGCGTCCAGGCCGGTTTCTTCTTGCAGTTCACGTACGGCAGCCTGCGCTCGGGTTTCCCCGGGCTCGACCTTGCCGCCGGGCAATGTCCAGCGGCAGCGGGGTTTGCGTACCAGGAGAACGTGGCGATCCTGCTCGCATATAACGGTTGCGCGTACTTTCATCTGTTACCTGTTTACTGCCTGTCACAAATTAGAAATAAAACTGCAATATTTGAGCCGAAGCCTGCGGCAAAGGTTTCATTGGAGTTTGGAGCGTTCGCTGCGGCGAAAAGTGCCAAAGCCATGACGGTCGCGGCTTGCGACATCCGGTCGGCATTTCGGGCGGATGAGGGTGTAAGGTAAAAGCGTGAAACTGGATCTGACCGTTAGCAAAAATGGAGGTGTCCATGAGCATGCCGATGTTGAACAAGATGCACATGAACGGCTATGACGTGCTTAGGGTGAACAATGGCCCATGGCGGGTTTGCACCCAGGGCGATCGGCTGGCGTCGTTTGGCAGCCGGGAGGAGGCGCTGGCCTATGCCGCCGCACTGCCTGGCTACAAAAAACGCTCGGCGCGCGCGCAAAGTCACAAAATGCACTGACAGGCAGGCTGTAATGAAAGAGCCCCGGCGATTGTCGGGGCTTCTGTTTTGGGGGAGGTGTCTCAGTGGACCTTGGTCCGGCTGATGGCGCGGGCTTTCACTTCCCGGGCATAGAGTTGCAGCCGTTCTTCATCGCTTTGCAGCACCTCACAGGATCTCAGCACGCTTTGCGCGTCTGCTTCGTTGCCGGATTTGCGCAGTTGTTCGGCGATACGTTTCAGGTCGACGGCCGACCATCTCAAGTCCGATGCAACGCTTTGCAGGTCGCGTTGAAGTTCGTGTTCGTATTCATTGAGCCGCATGATCACCTCCAGAACATTCTCGGTAGAAAAGAGTAGTCGCATTTTTCGTCGATGGGCAAAGCCTGTTCGTCAGCACGCTGAACGGTTGTGGAAACTTGTGCAGAATATGCCAAAGGCGCGGTGCCACGATGGATGTAGAGCCGCTTACACGCTACATTCACCTTTTTTCAGATCAGGAATACCCCATGCGGATATGGATCGGGAGTCTGGCGTTGACCCTGTTGGCGGGTTGCTCGTTGCCGGCATCGCTGGTGCCGGGTGAGCCGAATATCAGCAAGACCAGCGCCAAGTCGCCCAAGGACTATGCTGCGTGTTTATTACCGTTGTGGCAGAAGGATGTGGCCAAGACTTCGCAGACATCGATTTCCAACGGCTACCGCATCACGGCGCCAAGCATCATCACGGCTGACGAGATCCTCGATATCGTCAAATACAAGGATGGCAGCCGGGTTTCGTTGTATCAGGGGCCACCGTGGGCCAAGTCCGGGTCGTTGCGTCAATCGGTGCGTGATTGCCTGTAACGACGCTCGCAGAGACAAAAAAAGCAGAAACCGTATCGTCGGTTTCTGTTTTTTTTTGGCTGCCTGGAGGCTGAAAGGTGTGGATCTGATTGGCGAAATGAGCGGTGACAGTTGCGCACGAAGGGTTTTCTCCGTGTGCACTAGGCTTTTGCGGGGCGGTCGATAGTCAGGTCGGCCGGTCTTTCAAGGAGTCGCGGATCATGGATGATCTGGTCAAAGAAGTTATTCCGTTGTTGCAGTACCTGATTCCCGGTTTTTTGTCGGCGTGGATTTTTTATTCGCTGACGGCATTCAAGCGACCCGATACGTTTGGGCAGATTGTGCAGGCGTTGATTTTTACGTTTGTGATTCAGGGCGCGGTATTGGGGATTGGGGCAATTTGTCTGTGGGTGGGTTCGAAAGGATTTTCTGTAGGACGTTGGGATGCCAAGGCCGAAACGATATGGGCATTCGTTGTGTCGGTGACGCTCGGGTTGCTTTCCTGCTATCTGGCCACGAATGACAAATTGCATGGCTGGTTACGCAGTCGAAATGTCACGAAACAAACTTCCTACCCCAGCGAATGGTTCAGCGTTTTTGCCCAGCACCATCGTCTGGTCACACTGCATTTGAACGATGAAAGGCGCGTTTTTGGCTGGCCGGTGGAGTGGCCGCCGGAGTCCAGCAGTGGCCAGTTCGTCATGCAAAATCCCTGTTGGCTGGATGCCGAAGGGGTGGAAGTGCCTTTTGGTGCCGAGTTTTTGCTGATAGATTCCGGCAAGGTCAAGTGGGTCGAATTCGGCCCGAAATTGGAGGTTTCGTTATGACAGCCAGAGCACCGCAACCAATGCCGGAATGGGTAGCGCGTCGCTACACGAAAGATGGCAAGCCAGTGGCAAATGCGCAGCCCAAGGCACCCAGTGCTCCACCACCGCTGAAGAATTAGTATTTCTTCACCCCCAACCCTCAGCCACCGCCCGGCGAATCGCTTCCAGCAACATCGCGAACGCCGGGTTGTCGTTGTTCTCACGCCAGATCAGATGCAGCTCGCTCTGCACGCCTTCACCCAGATCAATGTCGCGAAATACCACATTCTTGAACACCACACTGGTGGCGCAACGCGGAACCAGTGCCAGGCCCATGCCGGCGTTGACCAGCGCCAGAATCGTCAGCGACGAACCCAGCCACTGCACGTAATCCGGTGCGACCCGAGCTGAGCGCAGCATCCCGGTCAGCAGTTCGTTGAACGGCGGATACGCAGCGTGGGAATACATCAGAAACGGTTGTTTATCCAGGTCACTGACCGCCACTTCAGCCGCCGTTGCCAATGGATGTCCGCTCGGCACCGCCAGTACAAACGGCTCGCGTACCAGGCATTCGGTGGCATACCCCGGCTCCAGTAACGGTGCGCGGGCAATGCCCAGATCAATCCGTCGCGCGCGCAGGGCCTCGTGTTGCTGGTAAGTGTTCATCTCCGACAGATCGATTTTCACCTGCGGCTGTTTCAGGCGTGCCTCAGCGATGACTTTGGGCAGAAACTCATACACCGCGCTGCCGACAAAACTGATGTTCACCGAACCGATATCACCCTCGGCAAACCGCCTGGCGGTGACTGCCGCTTGCTGTGCGCGCTCCAGCAGATTCTGCGCTTCGATGAAGAACGCGCGCCCGGCCGCCGTCAGCGCAACGCTGCGGGTGCTGCGGGTAAACAATTCGACACCAAGGTGATGTTCCAGTAATTGAATCTGCCGGCTCAGCGGCGGCTGGGTCATGTTCAGTCGCTCGGCGGCTCGGCGAAAGTTGAGTTCGGTGGCGACCGTGGTGAAGCAACGCAGTTGGGTCAGTTCGAACATTGATCTAATCCGGGTATCAATCGAATGCCAAGTTAGATTAGACGGGATCAATGCCCCCGTCCATGATCGGCCCAATGCTTCACGCCATCCCTAAAAAAACAAGATCGGGAGTCGCCCTTGAAAACCCTCCAGAGTCCGCTGGATGTCACGGTTCTTGCCCGTGCCGCCGCCAAGGTCAAGCGCCACGTGCTGCCGCTGTTCGTGGTGATGTTCATCGTCAATTACATTGATCGGGTCAACATCGGGTTTGTACGCAGTCACCTGGAAACCGATCTGGGCATTGGCGCGGCGGCTTACGGCCTCGGTGCCGGTTTGTTCTTTGTGGGCTACGCGCTGTTCGAAGTGCCGTCCAACATGCTCCTGCAACGCTACGGCGCACGGGTCTGGCTGACGCGGATCATGTTCACTTGGGGCGCGGCCGCCATGGCCATGGCGTTCGTCCGAGGTGAAACCAGTTTCTATGTGCTGCGCTTTATTCTGGGTGCGGCCGAGGCGGGGTTCTTTCCGGGGATCATTTATTACTTCACCCAATGGCTGCCAGCCTCCGAGCGTGGCAAGACCATGGCGGTGTTTCTCAGCGGTTCGGCGATTGCCTCGGTGATCTCCGGCCCGGTGTCCGGTGCGTTGCTGCATATCAGTGGCCTGGGTTTGCATGGCTGGCAATGGATGTTCTTGATCGAGGGCGCCGCCTCGGTGGTGCTTTGCGCCTTCGTCTGGTTCTGGCTGCAATCGCATCCGCGTCAGGCCAAGTGGTTGAGCGAAGAGGAACGTGATGCGCTGGTGGCGGCGATTGCCGAAGAGCAGCGTGCCCGTGAGGCGGTGCAGGTGGCCAAGCCGTCGATGTTCAAACTGTTGGCAGATCGGCAGATTGCGCTGTTCTGCTTCATCTACTTCTCCATTGCCCTGACCATCTACGGCGCGACGTTCTGGCTGCCGAGCATGATCAAGAAAATGGGCAACCTCGGCGACTTCCAGGTTGGCCTGCTCAACTCGATCCCGTGGATCATTTCGATTGTCGCCATGTATGGCTTTGCGGCGATGGCTGGCAAGTGGAAATTCCAGCAGGCCTGGGTCGCGCTGACGCTGGTGATCGCGGCGATCGGCATGTTCATGTCGACCACCGGCGGGCCGATCTTCGCCTTCGTCGCCATCTGCTTCGCCGCTATCGGTTTCAAGGCTGCTTCGGCACTGTTCTGGCCGATTCCGCAAAGCTACCTGGATGCACGCATCGCTGCGGCGGTGATCGCGCTGATCAACTCCATCGGCAACCTCGGCGGTTTCGTCGCGCCGACCGCGTTCGGTTTTCTTGAGCAAACCACCGGCTCGATCGAGGGCGGGTTGTATGGCTTGGCGGGCACGTCGCTGGTTGCGGCGGTGGTGATCTTCTTCGCTCGCACAGCGCCGGCCGGCAAAGGTCAGACCCCGGCAAAGCCCCATGACAAGACCGCCGCCGTTGCGACGGCCAGCCCGGCCGCGAGCCATTGAATTGATTGTTGATCTGTCAGGAGCGTTATCTTGAAAATCACTCGTGTCACCGTGACCCCGATTGCCTTCCGCGATCCGCCGCTGCTCAACGCCAGTGGCATCCACGAACCCTTTGCCCTGCGCTCGATCATCGAGATCGAAAGCGACAATGGCTACATCGGCCTCGGCGAAAGCTACGGTGATGCCCCGGCACTGGCGATCCAGCAGCAGTTGCAGGCGCAGTTGATCGGCCTCGACCCGTTCAACCTCAACCAGTTGCGCGCCATCGTCCAGGCCACTGTTGCCGCGAACAAACCGGCGAGCCTTGCCGGTGCCGAACTGGCGCCCGGCTCCCACGCCAGCAAAGCGGTGAGCAATGCCTACTCGGCGTTCGAAGTGGCGTTCCTCGATTTGCAGGCGCATTACCTGAATGTGCCGCTGGTGGATCTGCTCGGCGGTGCCATTCGCGATGAAATACCGTTCAGCGCTTACCTGTTCTTCAAGTACGCGCAGCATGTCGATTCACCCTACAAGCCAGACAACTGGGGCGAGGCGCTCAGTGAGCAGCAGATCGTGGCGCAAGCTGCGCGGATGATCGAGGCGTACGGTTTCAAGAGCATCAAGCTCAAGGCCGGCACCTTGCCGCCGGAGCATGAAGTGGTGTGCATCAAGGCGTTGAAAAAAGCCTTTCCCGGATACCCGTTGCGCATCGATCCGAACGGCAACTGGTCGCTGGAAACCTCGATTCGCATGGCCGAATTGCTTGGTGATGATCTGCAGTATTACGAAGACCCGACGCCGGGCCTCGACGGCATGGCCGAACTGCACAAGCGCACGGGTCTGCCGCTGGCGACCAACATGGTGGTTACCGATTTCGACGAGTTCCGTCGCAGCGTCGCGCAGAACAGCGTGCAGATTGTGCTTGCCGATCACCATTACTGGGGCGGTCTGCGCGACACCCAGACCTTGGCGAAAATGTGCGATGTGTTCGGTCTCGGCGTGTCAATGCATTCCAATTCACACCTGGGCATCAGCCTGATGGCGATGGCGCATGTGGCGGCGGCCGTGCCGAATCTGGATTACGCCTGCGACACGCATTACCCGTGGCAGGAGCCGGATGAAGAGGTGATCAAGGGTGGCAAGCTGCCGATTGTCGATGGCTGCGTGAAAATCACCCGCGCGCCTGGGCTTGGGCTGGAGCTGGATCATGATCAGTTGGGCAAGCTGCATGATCAGTACCTCACCTGCGGAATTCGTCAGCGCGATGATGTGCGGCAGATGCAGCGCTACAAGCCTGACTGGAAAGCGGTTAAACCGAGATTTTGAGGTTGCCATTGCCGGCTTCTTCGCGAGCAGGCTCGCTCCCACAGGGGAAATGCATTCCAAGGTGTGGGAGCGAGCTTGCTCGCGAATGGCAGCAACTCATTCTTTCAGAGTGTATGCACCAACCAATCCCGAAACGCTTTCAGCGACGGCAGATTTTCATTACGCGGCGGATACACCAGGTAATAGCTGCGACGACTGGTAATCGGCTCGCCCAGTTGCAACAGCTCACCTTTCAACAACTCATCCTCAACCAGAATCCGCGGCACCAATCCCACGCCAATATTGGCCCGCACTGCCTGAATCAAGTGCGAGGTCATTTCAAAGCTCGGCCCGATGCGCATGCTGCGGTGCGGCAAGCCGTGATGGCTGAACCATTCCGCCCAGGCCTGGGCATTGCTGCTGACGTTGAGCAGCAGTTGCCCGGCGATATGTTGTTTGGCGTCATCGCGTTCAGCGTCGGACAACTGCGCACTGGCGATCACCACCAGTTCTTCGGTGTGCAGGGGCAGGGCGGTCAATCCCGGCCAGTCACCGCCGCCGACGCAGATCGCTGCGTCGATTTCGCTGGTGTCGAAGTCGATTGCTTCGATTCGCGAATGCAAGTGCACGGTCATGCCCGGATGCGCGGTGTAGAAATCCTTCAGCCGTGGCAGCAGCCATTTCGAACCGAAGGTCGGCAGCGTCGCCAGGCGCAGGCTGTGAATGCCCGAACCAAATGCCATCGCCTGCAACGTCGCGCTGCGAATCTGCCCCAACGCTTCGGCGAGTTCGCGCTGATACATGCGCCCGACGTCGGTCAGCACCACTTGCCGGCCTTCGCGCGTGAACAGGCGCATGCCGAGCATCTTCTCGAGAATCTGCACCTGACGGCTGACTGCACTCTGCGTCAGCGACAGTTCATGGGCGGCGCGGGTATAGCTTTCGTGGCGTGCGGCTGCTTCGAAAGCCAGCAATAACGACATGGAAGGGGTGAGCGTGCGCGGATTCATTCGTAAAAGTCATCAATAGCGGGTCGAATTTACGGTTGTCCCGACGTTCGCCAGCAATGAACATGGGCACCATGAGATGGCGGAGCCTGACGCAATCATTCGTTGCGTACAACTGTTTACCGCCACGCGGCCCGATTTGACCGAGATAACCTGACCGATGATTGCCCAGCTGTCCCCCGCCAAAGCCCTGACCAGCGATTACCAGCAGTTCCTGACAGCCCTGAAAGCCAGCGGTTTTCGCGGTGAAATCAGCGCCGATTACGCCAGCCGCGTGGTGCTGGCGACGGACAATTCGATCTATCAGCGTCTGCCGCAAGCGGCGGTGTTTCCGCGGGACGCCGAGGACGTGGCGCGGGTGGCGCGGCTGATCGCCGAACCGGCGTACCAGCAAGTGGTGATCACACCGCGCGGTGGTGGCACCGGCACCAACGGCCAATCGCTGACCGATGGCATCGTCGTCGACCTGTCGCGGCACATGAACCGCATTCTGGAAATCAACGTTGAAGAACGCTGGGTGCGCGTGCAGGCCGGGGTGGTCAAGGATCAGCTCAACGCCGCACTGAAATCCGCCGGGCTGTTTTTCGCCCCGGAGCTGTCGACCTCTAACCGCGCCACCGTCGGCGGCATGATCAACACCGACGCCAGCGGTCAGGGCAGTTGCACCTACGGCAAGACCCGCGACCATGTGCTTGAGCTCGATATGGTCCTGCGTGGTGGCGAGCGCCTGCACGGGCTGCCGCTTGAGGAGAGCGAACTCGAAGCCCTGTGCGCCCGCGAAGATCGCGTCGGCGAAGTCTATCGCTGCGCCCGGCAAATCATTGATGAGCAGGGTGAGCTGATCAAAGAGCGTTTCCCCGACCTCAACCGCTGCCTGACCGGTTATGACCTGGCGCACCTGCGTGAGGCGGACAACCGTTTCAACCTCAACAGCGTGCTCTGCGGTGCCGAAGGCTCGCTGGGGTTTGTCGTCGAAGCGCGGCTGAATGTCTTGCCGATCCCCAAGCACACCATGTTGGTGAACATCCGCTACGCCGGGTTCATGGACGCACTGCGCGACGCCCGGGCCTTGATGGCGCTCAAGCCGTTGTCGATCGAAACCGTTGACTCGAAAGTCTTGCTGCTGGCGATGCAGGACATCGTCTGGCATGGCGTCGCCGAGTATTTCCCGGAAAGCGCCGAGCGGCCGACGCTTGGCATCAACCTGGTGGAGTTCTGCGGCGACGATCCCGAAGAGTTGCAACGCCGGGTCGAGGCGTTTGTCGAGCACTTGAGCAGCGACCGCACGGTCGAGCGTTTGGGCCACACGCTGGCGGTCGGGCACGCCGCGGTAAACAAGGTCTACGGCATGCGCAAACGTGCGGTTGGCCTGCTCGGCAACGTCGCCGGTGAAGCGCGGCCGCAGCCGTTTGTGGAAGACACCGCGGTGCCGCCGCAACACCTGGCCGAATATATCGCCGAGTTGCGCGACTTGCTCGACAGCCACGGTTTGCAGTACGGCATGTTCGGCCATGTCGATGCAGGCGTGCTGCACGTGCGGCCGATTCTCGACATGAAAGACCCGCAGCAAGCCGCGTTGGTGCGTCCGGTGTCCGATGGCGTCGCTGCGCTGACCCAGCGTTACGGTGGCCTGTTGTGGGGTGAGCACGGCAAAGGCTTGCGCTCCGAATACGCACCGGCCTTCTTCGGTGAACTGTACCCCGCGCTGCAAGCCTTGAAGGCCGCGTTCGACCCGTTCAATCAGTTCAACCCCGGTAAAATCGCCACCCCGGCCAACACTGGCGCTGCGCTGCTGAAAATCGACGAAGTGACTTTGCGCGGTGAACTGGATCGGCAGATAGACGAAAAAGTCTGGCAGAGCTACGGCGCGGCCATGCACTGCAACGGCAACGGCGCCTGCTACAACTTCGACCCCGACGATGCAATGTGCCCGTCGTGGAAAGCCACCCGTGAGCGTGCGCAATCGCCCAAGGGTCGCGCCTCGTTGATTCGCGAGTGGCTGCGTTTGCAGGGCGAGGCGGGTGTCGATGTGTTGTCGGATGCGATTCGCAAGCCAGCGTTTTTCAGCACGTTGTGGCAGCGCTGGCGCAACAGCCGCGCGCAGGCCGAAGACTTTTCCCACGAAGTCTACGACGCAATGGCCGGTTGCCTGGCGTGCAAATCCTGCGCGGGGCAGTGCCCGGTCAAGGTCAATGTGCCGGAGTTTCGCTCGCGGTTTCTCGAGCTGTATCACAGCCGTTATCTGCGCCCGGCGCGGGATTACCTGATCGCCTCGCTGGAATACAGCATCCCGTACATGGCGCGGATTCCGGCGCTGTACAACGGGTTGATGGGCGCTGCGTGGGTTCGTCGTCTGCTGGAGCGCGTCGGCGGCATGATCGACGTGCCGTTGCTCAGTCGCTTCGATTTCCACGCGGCGATGCGCCGCTGGCAGGTGCAACCGGCGACGGTGTCGACCTTGGCGGCGCTGACTCCAGCGCAACGCGAACGCAGTGTGGTCATCGTGCAGGATGCCTTCACCCGCTACTTCGAAGCGCCGCTGTTGGCCGATCTGGTCGAGCTGATTTCACGTCTGGGCTATCAGGTCTATCTGGCGCCGTTCAGCGCCAACGGCAAGCCGCTGCACGTGCAGGGCTTCCTCTCGGCGTTCAACCGCACGGCGTTGCGCAATGCTCGGCAGTTGCGCGAATTGGCCGATGTGGGAGTGCCGTTGCTGGGCCTCGATCCGGCGATGACGCTGGTGTATCGCCAGGAATACCTGAAAGTCCCCGGCATGGAGCAATGCCCGGAGGTGGCGCTGGTGCAGGAATGGTTGCTGAAGGTGATGCCAGAGCAGGCGGCGCAGGATAAAACTGCATCGTTCCGACTGCTCGCCCATTGCACCGAGAAAACCAACGCCCCGGCCGCCACCCGCCAGTGGGAACAGGTGTTTGAGCGCGCAGGGTTGAAACTGGCCACGCAAGCCACCGGTTGCTGCGGCATGTCCGGCACTTACGGCCACGAAGCGCGCAATCGTGAAACCTCGGCGGTGATCTACGAGCAGTCGTGGGCCCGTCAGGTCGACGCGCCGGCGGAGCAGGGCGAAGCATTGGCGACCGGTTATTCCTGCCGCAGTCAGGTCAAGCGCCAGTCGGATCAGGCACTGCGTCATCCGTTGCAGGTGCTGCTGGCGGTTCTGCGTCGCTGAGTGGTTCATCGTCTGGAGCGTTGTCCCAGATCAGCCGGGGGTCGAAGCTCATTGCCGAGAGCATGGTCAGCACCACAACCATGCCGAAGAACAGGATGCCCGGCCGCGGTTCGATATCGCCCAGTGTCTGGAATTTCACCAGCGCTGCGACCAGTGCGACCACCAGCACATCGAGCATTGACCAGTAGCCGATCAGCTCGACGAAGCGGAACATTTTCGAGCGCTCCCGGCGTGCCCAGCCACTGTCGCGTTGCACAGTGATCAACAACAGCGACAGGGCGACGAACTTGACGCCCGGCACGGCGATGCTGGCGATGAAAATGATCAGCGCGATGTCCCACGCGCCGTGCTGCCAGAACTCCAGCACGCCGCTCATGATCGTGCTGTCGGCGCCGCTGCCGAGCATGGTGGTGTTCATCACCGGCAGCAGATTGGCCGGCACGTAAAACGCCAGTGCCGCGAGCATGTAGGCCCAGGTGCGCGTCAGCGAGTTCGTCTTGCGCCGGTGCAGCGGCGCATCGCAGCGCGGGCACTCGTGCGGCTCGTCGGTCATGTCGCAAGCCAGTCCGCAGCTGTGGCACAGACACAGATTGAGTTCGCTGGCAGTCGGTGGCCGTTTCATGGAATGTCCCAGAGGTCGCGGATGTCGCGGCCGGCAATCCTGATCATCATCAAGCTCAGCACGGCTAGCGCGAACAGGCCGATACCGGGCAACACGTCGAGCAATCCGGCCAGTTTGAACACCGCCACCATCGCCCCCAGCAGGCACACCTCGAGCATGCTCCACGGCCGCAGGGTTTCCAGCCAGCGCATGCACAACTTGAAGCCCGGTGCGCGCCTTTCACCCAAGGCAAAGCTCAACACCCAGACCAGCAGCACCAGTTGAAACGCCGGGGCAATGATGATCGAAATCGCCGCGACCATCGCCATGAACGTGATCGGCCCCTGACTCAGCGCCAGCACCGAATCCCACAGCGTCGCGCTGTTTTTCAGGCCTTTGAGGCTGATGCTCATCACCGGATAAAAGTTGGCGAACAGCCACAGCATCGCCGCCGTGAAGGTCAGGGCCAGACGCTGTTCGACGGTCAAACCGTTGAAACGCTGGAGTACGCCGCCGCAACGCACGCACGAGGTTTTCTGGTGTTTGCCCAGCACGGCTTTTTCGTACACGCAGTCGCAGTGCTCGCAGATGATCAGGTGTTCGGTGTTGACCATGGACAACGCTCGACAGCACGCCGCAAGGGCAGGGGGACCTGATCACTATAGAAGCCTGAGGCCGGAGGGCAACCCGGGCGGCGTGATCGGCAGGGTTTTCTGAGAACTGCTATCGATTGGGCTTGGGAATTTGCTTTTTGGTGTTATAAGGTAACGCAAATTTTTCAGGGCAGTCCTTGTCGGCGCCCGCTGTTATCCCTTCGATTGCGAAACGCTTATGACGATTGTGCTTCCCCGTTCTGCCCCGTTGACTGGCCGGTTGCTGTCCATCGATGCCCTCAGAGGCCTGGTCATTCTGTTCATGCTGCTGGACCACGTGCGTGAAACCTTTTTGCTGCATCGCCAAGTCGCTGATCCGATGGACATTGCCAGCACCGAGCCGGCGCTGTTCTTCAGTCGCACCCTGGCGCATCTGTGTGCGCCGGTATTCGTGCTGCTGACGGGATTGTCGGCGTGGTTGTTCGGCGAAAAGTACGCGGGCAAGGCCGATGTCAGTGCGTTTCTGTTCAAGCGCGGCCTGTTTCTGGTGGTGCTGGAGTTCACGCTGGTGAACTTCGCCTGGACGTTCCAGCTGCCGCCGAGCGTGATTTATCTGCAAGTGATCTGGGCGATCGGCTTGAGCATGATCGCCCTGTCGCTGCTGGTCTGGCTGCCGCGCTGGCTGTTGCTGGCGTTGAGCCTGGCGATCATCGCTGGACACAACCTGCTCGACGCGGTGCATTTTCCAGTGGAGTCGGCGCTGCACGTGCCATGGGCGATTTTGCATGATCGCGGCTGGATCGAAATCAGCGAAAATCTGCGCCTGCGCACTTCCTATCCGTTGCTGCCATGGATCGGTGTGATCGGTCTGGGTTATGCGCTGGGGCCATGGTTTGCTCGCGGCTTTGAAGCGGGTTTGCGTCAGTGCCACCTGCTGATCGCGGGTAGCGCGGGGCTGCTGGGTTTTGTCGGGCTGCGGCTGATCAACGGCTATGGCGAAAAACCATGGGCCGTGGGCGACACGTCGGTGCAAACCCTGATGAGCTTTTTCAACATCACCAAGTACCCACCGTCGTTGTTGTTTATCGCGCTGACCGTGAGCGCCGGGCTGTTACTGCTACTGGCGTTCGAGCGTGTACAGGATCGTCGCTGGATTCGTTGGCTGACCGTGTTCGGTTCGGCGCCGATGTTTTTCTATCTGCTGCATCTGTACACGTTGAAGGTGTTGTACCTGATCGGTGTGGCCCTGTTCGGGCTGAATCAAGGCAGCTATTTCGGCTTTTCGTCGGTGGCGGCGATCTGGTTGGCGTCGGTGATTCTGGCGGTTGCGCTGTTCCCGGTCGTGCGCTGGTTCTCGGCGTTGAAGGCCCGGCGCCGCGACATGGCCTGGTTGAAATATCTGTAGATGCCTACCGCCGGTTGCGCACGAAGTCGATAAACGCCTTCAGCGGCGCCGGTACATGGCGCCGGCTCGGGTAGTACAGGTGCAGACCCGGATAGTACGGGCACCAGTCTGCCAGCACTTGCACCAGCCGCTCGCTGGCGAGATGTTCGCTTACCATGTCTTCGAACACATAAGCCAGTCCCAGCCCCTGCAGTGCGGGCCCGACCATCAGGCTGACATCGCCGAGGGTCAGCGGCCCGTTGACTTCTATTTCCTGGGCGACGCCACCACGTTCGAGTTCCCAGCGATACAGCGAGCCGCTCGGGAAACGGTGGCGGATACACGGCAAACCGTGCAGGTCCGCAGGTTTTTGCGGTGCCGCATGGCGTTGGAAAAACGCGGGTGAGCCGACCACCACCGAACGCATTGTCGGGCCAATCGGCAACGACACCATATCGGCTTCGAGGCGATCGCCGAAGCGCACGCCGGCATCGAACCCGCTGGCGACGATATCCAACAGTGCATCGCTCTCGACCACTTCCAGATGAACGTCCGGATACGCCTGCAAAAACTCGCTGGCAATCGGCAGCAACACCAGTTCGCAGGCTTGCCGCCCGCAGGTGATGCGCAGGTTGCCCGAGGGTTTATCGCGGAAATGGTTGAGGTCTTCCAAGGCGTCGTCGATGTCGCGAAACGCCGGTTTCAGCCGCGCATACAGACGCTCGCCAGCCTCGGTCAACGCCACGCTGCGGGTGGTGCGATTGAACAGGCGCACGCCGAGGCGGTTTTCCAGGGCCTTTACCGAATGGCTCAAAGCGGAGGGCGTGAGGCCCAGTTCGATGGCCGCTTTGCTGAAATTCAAGTGCTGCGCGGTGCACAGGAACACTGACAGATCTGCCGCCGAAGGTGATTTCATCTGTGAATGCCTTTCACAAAGTCATGCAAATTTGTTGGGATTATCGCATCAGTAGCACGGCCTTAAAGTCGCATCAACTCATTAACAAGACCCGGCACCGTTGCCGGGCTTGCAGACCGGAGGAGTTGATATGCGTACCTGGTTCATTACTGGCGCTTCCCGTGGTTTTGGCATCCTCATCGCTGAACAGGCCTTGCGTGCCGGTGACGCGGTCATCGCTACCGCGCGCAACCCGCAAGACATCACCGACCGCCTCGGCGAGCAGCCGAACCTGCTGGCGGTGCGTCTCGACGTCACCCGTGAGGAGCAAGCGCACCAAGCGGTTGCCGAAGGCATCAAGCGTTTTGGCCGTATCGATGTGCTGATCAACAACGCCGGTTTTGGTGTGCTCGGCGCCGTCGAAGAAACCAGTGCCAGCGAGACCGAGCGTCTGTTTGCCACCAACGTGTTCGGCCTGCTCAACGTCACCCGCGCGGTGTTGCCGCATATGCGGGCGCAACGCAGTGGTCGGGTGATCAACATCTCGTCGATCGGCGGCTACCAGGCTTATATGGGCTGGGGCGTGTACGGCTCGACCAAGTTCGCCGTCGAGGGCATTACCGAGGCGTTGCATCAGGAACTGGCGCCGCTGGGCATTCAAGCCACGGTGGTCGAGCCGGGCTTCTTCCGCACGGATTTCCTTGATGAGCAATCGCTGATCAAAACCCGCCTTGAGCTAGCGGATTACGACGAAACCGTCGGCAAGATGCGCACATTCGCCGAGGCGGCCAACCATGCGCAACCGGGTGATCCGTTGAAGTTGGCCGAGGCGATGCTGGCGCTGGTCAATGCGCCAAATCCGCCGCTGCGCCTGGCGCTGGGCAGTGACACGGTTGCGCGGATCGAGGCGAAGAATCGGTGGGTGGCGCAAGAACTGGCCGAGTGGAATGAACTGGCGCTGTCTACCGATTTCGCCAACTGAACGCCGGAGCTGTGAGAGCGAGGCTGCTCGCTCTCATCTTTTTCGTGCGCAAACTTCGGTGGATTTTTCTGTGTATTTCGCGCCTTATTCGCTGCGCAACGCAGCTTTGTGATTTCTCAAAGGATGGAACGAATGATTTCTATGACTCAGCCGCACGGAGCGCGAGACAAGTTGCTCATACTGGCCGCAGTGTGTCTCTCGGCACTGGTCCTGCCGTTAAGTTTTACTGGCGGTGCGGTGGCGACACCGGCCATCGGCCGGGACTTGGGCGGCAGCCCGGTGGCGCTGACCTGGATCACCAATGCGTTTATGTTGTCGTTCGGCAGTTTGCTGATGGCCGCCGGCGCATTGGCTGATGTATACGGACGTAAACGCCTGTTCACCTTCGGCATGCTGCTGTTCACCGTTGCGTCGATCGCGCAGAGTCTGGCGCCTTCGGTGTTCTGGCTGGACGTGTTGCGCGCGGTTCAAGGTGTCGCGGGGGCGGCGGCGCTGGCCAGCGGTTCGGCGGCGTTGGCGCAAGAGTTCGAAGGGCATGCCCGGACCCGGGCGTACAGCGTGCTGGGCACTACGTTTGGCATTGGTCTGGCCTTCGGTCCGCTGGTCGCCGGCGCGCTGATCGAGGTCTTCAACTGGCGGGCGATTTTTATCTTCACCGCGTTGATTGGAATCATCGCGCTGGTTTTCGGGGTGCCGCGCATGCGCGAAACCCGCGACCCGCATGCCAAAGGGCTGGACTGGCCGGGCACGCTGGTGTTCAGCGCAATGCTGGCGCTGTTCACGTTTGGCCTGATCCAGGCGCCGGACAGTGGTTGGGACAGTCCGCTGGTGCTCGGTCTATTGGGCGCTTCGGTCGTGTTGCTGGCAGCGTTCGTGATCGTCGAAATGCGTGTCGAACGGCCGATGCTGGACCTGACCTTGTTTCGTTATCCGCGCTTCATTGGCGTGCAGATGCTGCCGATCGGCACCTGTTTCTGCTACATCGTGCTGGTGGTGATGTTGCCGCTGCGCTTCATCGGCGTTGAGGGTCTGAGCGAGATCGATGCCGGTCTGCTGTTGCTGGCGTTGTCGGCGCCGATGCTGGTGGTGCCGATGCTGGCCGCGTCGCTGGCGCGCTTGGTTTCCGCCGGTATCCTGTCCGGTGCCGGGTTCCTGATTGCCGCCGTGGGCTTGCATTGGCTGAGTCTGTACAACGTCGGTGAGCCGAAAATTGCGTTGGTGGTGCCGATGCTGCTGATCGGTATGGGCGCCGGTTTGCCTTGGGGGCTGATGGATGGTTTGTCGGTCAGTGTCGTGCCGAAAGAGCGCGCCGGCATGGCGGCGGGTATCTTCAGCACCGTGCGCGTGGCGGGTGAGGGGATTGCCTTGGCGATTGTCGCGGCAGTGCTGGCGTCATTGCTGCACGCTGATTTGTCGAGTGCCGTGCACGTGGTGACAGGCAGTGCCGAGGCGTCGCTGATCGCCGAGACCGCGCACCGGGTGACCACCGGCGATATGGCGCATGCGATCAACACTGTGCCAGGTCTGGCCAACGAACGTTTGGTGCAAGGTTATGCGTCGGCGTTTCAGTATCTGCTGCACATTCTGACGGTGATCACATTGGTGTCGGCGGCGGTGGTGCTGGGATTGTTGAGCAAAGATCGCAGCGTCGCCGAGCCACAACAGGCTGCCGCATAAACCCAATGTGGGAGCGAACCTGCTGGCGAAAGCGGAGTATCAGTCGGCATAAATGTTGACTGATGCGCCGCTATCGCTGGCAAGCCAGCTCCCACAGGGTCCAAAGGCGTCTGCAGCATCAGTGGTTACACCGCAGTCATTGTGGGAGCTGGCTTGCCAGCGATGGGGCCGGTGCATTCAGCATCTTCATCGCTTGATGCACCGCTATCGCGAGCAGGCCCACTCCTACAGGGTTTTCCGGTGTCTGGATTATTTGCGATCCAGCCACACGGTCTGTGCATTGCAGAACTCACGTACGCCGAAGTGCGACAGTTCACGACCGAAACCGCTCTTCTTCACGCCGCCAAAGGTCACGCGCGGGTCGCTGGCGGAGTAGCCGTTGATGAACACGCCGCCGGTGTCCAGTTCGCTGGTCAACTGCTGGGCCAGTGCCACGTTGGCGGTGTAGATCGTTGCGGTCAGGCCGAACTCGCTGTCGTTGGCCAAGGCCACGGCATGCGCGCAATCGCGGGCGGTGATGATCGACGCGACCGGGCCGAACAGTTCCTGTTTGAACGAGGTCATGCGGTCGGTGACATCGGCCAGCACCGTCGGCTCGTAGTAGTTGCCCGGGCCTTCGGATTTACCGCCGCCGAGCAACAACGTTGCGCCTTCTTCCAGGGTGTCGCGCACTTGCTGGTCGAGTTCATCACGCAGGTCGAAACGTGCCATCGGGCCGATGTAGGTCTCGGCAGACAGCGGATCACCGACCTTCAACTTGCGCGTGGCCTCGACGAACTTGCGGGTGAATTCTTCGACCACGCCTGCTTCGATGATCAGGCGCTTGGCTGCGGCGCAGACCTGACCGGAGTTCTGGTAGCGACCGATGACTGCCGCTTGTACCGCTTCATCCAGATCGGCGTCGTTGAGGACGATAAACGGATCGGAACCACCCAGTTCCAGCACGCATTTCTTCAACGCGGCACCGGCCTGAGCGCCGATCGCCATACCGGCACGCACGCTACCGGTCAGGGTCACAGCGGCAATGCGCGGATCGGCGATCGCGGTGGAAACCCCTTCCGGGGTGACGTTGATCACCTCAAAAACACCCTCGGCGAAACCGGCGCGGGTGAAGGCATCGCGCAACAGGTAGGCGCTGCCCATCACGTTCGGCGCATGCTTGAGTACGTAAGTGTTGCCGGCAATCAGCGCCGGAACGGCACCGCGCAGCACTTGCCAGATCGGGAAGTTCCAGGGCATGACCGCGAGGATCGGGCCGAGCGGACGGTACTCGATGCGCGCCTTGCCGCCTTCAACCTGGGTCGGTTCAGCGTCAAGCATGGCCGGGCCGTGTTCGGCGTACCACTCGCAGAGCTTGGCGCATTTCTCGATTTCACCACGGGCCTGGGCGATTGGCTTGCCCATTTCCAGGGTGATCATGGTAGCCATGGCTTCGCTGGTTTCGCGCAGCGCGCCGGCGAGGGCGGTCAACAAACGCGAGCGATCCTGCAACGGCTTGCGCTTCCATTTGCCGAAGCCATAAGCGGCGCGGGTCAGTGCGGCGTCGAGCGCTTGCGCGGATTCAAACGCGTAATGACCGATCTGCTCGCCCGTGGCGGGGTTGATCGAGATAGCGTGGGTCTGGCTGGAAATCTGGCTCATGGCGTCGTCCTGCGTGTTCGTCGGATGGGCCTAGAGTAGTGTGGTGTTTGTTTTCTGGAAACTGAATAATAAAGATCGTTTCTTTCACGATTGGAGAATGACTGTGGATCTGGTGCAGCTGGAAATCTTCAAAGCGGTTGCCGAGCACGGCAGCATCAGCGCCGCCGCCGCGCAGATCCATCGCGTGCCGTCGAACCTGACCACGCGGATCAAGCAGCTTGAGCAGGATCTGGGCGTTGATCTGTTTATCCGCGAGAAAAGCCGTTTGCGTTTGTCGCCGGCCGGGTGGAGTTTTCTTGAATACGCGCGGCGGATTCTCGACCTCGTGCAAGAGGCCCGGGCAACGGTGGCGGGCGAGGAACCGCAGGGCGCGTTTCCGCTGGGTTCACTGGAAAGCACAGCGGCGGTGCGCATTCCCGAATTACTTGCGGCGTACAACCAATTGCACCCGAAAGTCGATCTGGACCTGTCCACCGGACCGTCCGGCACCATGATCGACGGCGTGCTCTCTGGGCGCCTCGCCGCAGCGTTTGTCGATGGTCCGGTGTTGCATCCGACGCTGGAGGGCGTGCCGGCATTCGAGGAGGAAATGGTCATCATCGCCCCGATCAACCACGCACCTGTCAAGCGCGCGGCGGACGTAAACGGCGAGAACATTTATGCCTTCCGTTCCAACTGCTCCTATCGTCACCACTTCGAAAAATGGTTCAGCACCGACGCGGCCGTACCGGGCAAGATTTTCGAAATGGAGTCGTACCACGGCATGCTCGCCTGCGTCAGCGCCGGTGCCGGCCTGGCGCTGATGCCGCGCAAAATGCTCCAGAGCATGCCCGGCAGTGCGACCGTCAGCGTCTGGCCATTGGCGGCGGATTTTCGCTATTTGACTACATGGCTGGTGTGGCGGCGGGGCACGGTGTCGCGCAGCCTGAGCATGTTTGTGCGCTTGCTGGAGGAGCGCGGGGTGGTGCGGGCTGAGGAATGAGGCAGGTTTTTGAGTGTTTCTGTGGTGGAAAAATTTTCGATTAGCAACGTGCGTACCAGTCGCGGTGAATACTTAAAACCGCGACTGGCAGCACGTTTATTTCAAACCACTTGGGCTGCATAACTATCAACTAAAATTAAACTGGAGTGTCGATTGTAACGAATACCTTCCCATTTGAAACTTTAATGGTTTCGTTGTTGTACTCGAACTCCATATCGATGGTTGCGTTAATAGAGTTATGGGCGATTCTCTGTAAATGAAATTTTCCTTTTTTTGCCCTGAGGATTTCGGTATTGATAGACCATGATGACACGAAGGCGAGGTTTCCACTGACGGCGCTTCCCTTTGGTCCCACTTCATGTTCACCGTCTGGTAGGTCTTTCTGGAAGATAATTTGGATGGCTACATAAGCATCATCACCTCCTGCATCGTAGCCACCCGTGATAAGGAGGTTCCCGTCTTGAGCAGAGTGGCTGCATTGAATCCAGTCGGCTTCAAAGTGTTCGCCTGTGTATCTTCGTGGAGGCGTTAAAGTTGCCGTGAATGAGTCGTTGGGGTGTTTTTTATGGGTCGGATCGCTAGCAGCAAACTCTAATTTCTGGTCGGAAGTTTTCATTTTTAGATTCCTTGATTGATTAATTGAAAAATGTTCTGTAATGGGTAGTTACCCGGACCACAGATTAACAAAGGCTTTTCTATTCGTAACTGTCATAAGTGACAGTTGTTTTTTCGTAAAAAGTATGAACGCGGTTGGCCAAGTAACGATGCGCCATGACCACCCTGACATTACACGCCGTGTTGTTTTCCTACGGCACTTTGCAGGATCGCGCTGTGCAACTATCCAATCGTGGCCGCGAGTTGCAAAGTCATTCCTCGACAATCTGCCGGGCTATAAATAGGAGATGGTCGAGATCACCTATCCCACGGTGCTCGCTACCCGCTGTAAACCCATTACCCGATCATTCACATCAGCGGCAACCCGGCGGACGAGATTCCCGGCACGTTTTTCCAGTAAAGTCTGGAGTTGATGCATGGGTTTACTTATAGGCGTGGATGAGGGCAGTAAAAAACGCCCCGTCAATACTGCGCGGCAGATTCAGCGGATTCCCTTCGCGCAACACCTCTGGCAGCAACTCATCGGGAAACCCTTGATACGCCACGGGACGCAAGAAACGTTCGATCGAGGTCATGCCGACCGAGGTGAAACGGCTGTCCGATGTAGCCGGAAACGGCCCACCGTGTACGGTGGCGAAGGTCACTTCCTGTGGGTGGGCGAAGGCGTTAACCACGATGCGTCCGGTGCGCCGTTCGAGAATCGGCAGCAGGCACCGCGCCAATTCCAGATCGACACTTTCAAGGTGAATCGCCGCGCTGAGCTGACCCTTGAACGAACGGGCGACGGCCAGCAACTCGGCTTCATCGTTGACCGCAACCAATAGCGCCGACGGGCCAAACACTTCATGGGCCAATGCCGGTTCGCTGAGCAATTGCTGTCCCTCGACTTCCAGCAACGCAGCACGTCCGGCGAGCGTGGCTTCGGCCGGCGTGCCTGCCGCGATCACCTGCGCGCCGGCACGTTCCAAGGCCATCAGACCCTCGACGTAGGCGCCATGAATACCCAGCGTCAGCATTGTCCGCGCCGGTGCTTCGCTGACCCGTTTGCGCATGGCGTCGCGCAGTTCATCAAACCCCGCACCGCGGATGGCGATCAGGATCGACGGACAAAAACACGCCTGACCGACGTTGACCAGCATCCGTTCGATGAAGCCGTCGCCGATTTCGGCGCCGCGAGCCGCCAGTGCCTCGGGCAGGATGAAGGTCGGGTTGACGCTGGTCATCTCGGTGAACACCGGGATCGGCTCGGGGCGCAATTGCGCGCGGCGATACAGCGCCATGCCACCGGGTTCGGAGCCGGTGAAGGTCACCGCCTTGATCAGCGGATGATCGACCAGCGCTTCGCCAATGGCATTGCCGCCGCCACGCACCATCGAAAAAACACCTTCGGGCAAGCCATGGGCCTGCACGGCTTTACGAATGGCCCGCGCCTGGATTTCCGAAGCGCCGGGATGCGCGTTGTGTGCCTTGAGAATCACGGTAGCGCCGGCCGCCAGTGCAGACGCGGTATCGCCACCCGCCACCGAGTAGGCAATCGGGAAGTTGCTCGCGCCGAAAATCGCCACCGGGCCGATGGCGATTTTTTGCAGACGATGATCCATCCGTGGGCGCGGCTGACGCTGGGGCTGCGCCGGGTCGATCGCCAGTTGCAGGAAGCGGCCCTTGCGCACGACATCAGCGAACTGGCGGAACTGGGTGGCGGCTCTCAACGCTTCGCCCTCAAGCTGAGCTTCGGGCAGTCCGGTTTCCAGCGCAGCGCGTACGGCCAGTTCGCTGCGCACCTCATCAAGGTTGTCAGCGATGGTTTCGAGAAACGCGGCACGTTCGGCCAGTGAGGTGTGGCTGTAGTGGTCGAACGCTGTATCGGCGAGTGTTGCAGCCTGATCAACCTGTGCGGCACCGCCGAAGGCGAAGTCCGGTTCGATCAATTGATCAATGGCCGGATTCAGCGCTTTCATCGTGCCTTCGGTGGCGGCGACATCCGTCTCGCCGATCAGCAAATGGCCGGTCAGATTCATTGCGCTTCACCTTGTGATTTGAGGTTGGCAATCAGTTCGTCGGTGCTGGCAATGACGTGGGCGAATGTCGGGCCGTTGAGTTCGTGGGCGGCGTGCATCATTTCCGCTTTGAAGGCTGCTGTTGCATCGCGGACGAGGGTGACGTGGTAGCCCAGTTCCGAGGCATAGCGGGCGGTGGCTTCGATGCAGGTGTTGGCCAGCAGGCCGACGACGATCACGTGGGTGACACCTTGCTGTTTCAGGCGAAAATCCAGATCGGTGTTGGCGAAACCACTGGACCCCCAGTGTTCCTGAACCACGATATCGCCGTCCTTCGGGGCGAAATCCGGGTGCCATTCGCCGCCCCATTCGCCACGGGCAAAATGATGCATGTGCATGATTTTGCATTGGGTCGGGGTCGGGTGGTCCCAGGTTTCGTAGTCGCCTTTTTCCCAGCGGTGATGGGGTACGATGACCACCCGAATGTTCAAGTCGCGAACGGTGCGGTCGAGTTTGCGCAGGTTGTCGAGCAGGCCGTTCTGTTCGGCCATCGGTTTGATCAGAGGGAAAATCTTGCCACCGTCCGAAAGAAAATCGTTGTACGGATCGACCAACAGGTAGGCGGTTCTGTCCAACGGATAGGGGGTATTCGACATGGCGGCTTGCTCCGGCAATGGGATTATCGGTGCACAGGGCTTGTCCCGGCATCGTGTAGATATGATAATCATATCAACTTTAAAAGAGGCAAGCCCTGATGGCAGTAAACGATAGTCTTCCCGACACGCTGTGCCCGATCTCGCGGGCCGAGACGATCGTCGGCGACCGTTGGACCGTGTTGGTTTTGCGCGAACTGTTCATGGCCAATCATCGCTATGACGAGATCCAGGCGCAGACCGGCGGTACGCCGCAAATGGTCGCTGCGCGTCTGAAATGTCTGGAAGCGGATGGGCTGGTCGAGCGCCGCTTGTACAACGAGCGACCGAAACGCTACGAGTACCACCTCACCGCGAAAGGCGAGGCGTTCTACCCGGTAATCATTGCGCTGCGGGCGTGGGGAGAGACCTGGTGCAAGGCACCGGAGGAGGGGCTGGCGGTGAACATGACCCACAAAAGCTGCAACCACAGCGCCGGACTCGGGCCGCTGTGCGAACACTGCGGCGAACCGTTGCGTCGGGAAGACCTGATCAGCCAGCCACAGGCAGCCTACGCCGCCGAACGGCAGGCGCGGCGTGAGGCGTTCAAAAGCAAGTAACCTTGATCACGGCGTGCCGTTTCGACCGTGCAGCCTGTAGCCGGGACGCAGGCTCAAGCGTTCGTAATAGGCTTTCACCGCGGCAAAGTCCGGGTGAGCAAATGGCGTTTCGAACCAGCGGTTTACCGACAGCCCGATGGGTATGTCCGCGAGGGAAAACTGTTCGCCGCTGACGTAGGCGCCGGTTTTTTCCAGTTGCCGGTCGAGGATGGCCATGTTCCGCGCCCAGTCGCGGCAACCGGCTGACAATGCGGCGTTGTCCTGATGCTCCGGTGATTGGCGCACCAGTGACAGAAACGCATACGACCACGAGCGATTCAGCTCCGACGCTTGCCAGTCGATCCACTGATCAACCCGCGCCCGGGCTTGCGGTTCGCTCGGATAGAGCTGCGAACCGTCATAGCGCGACGCCAGATAACGAATGATCGTGTTCGATTCCCATAACGTGAAATCGCCGTCCTGAATCACCGGCACCATGGCGCAGGGATTGAGCGCGAGAAATTCCGCATCGTTGGTCGATCTGAACCCCGATCCCCAGTCTTCACGCTCGAAAGGAATGTGCAATTCGGCGCACGTCCACAGGACTTTGCGCACGTTGATCGATGAGGCTTTACCGAGTATTCGCAGCATTGGATGTCCCTTACCCAATCGTTGTCAGGTGTAAAGAAATACCACACCGCAACAGAGAAGGCCCGCACAGTGCGGGCCTTCGTTTTTCAGCGCATCAATCTCACAGACTGCTCGCCAGTTTCCCGCCCATCATCCGCCGGCGATAGGAAGTGTCGCGGTTGGCCAGCCAGAAATACAACGGCGAGGTCACCAGCAGTCCCACCAGCCAGGACAGATCCGCACCGTTGATATGCGCCGACACCGGGCCGACGTACAGCGGCGTGTTCATGAACGGGATCTGCACGGCGATGCCGATCGCATAGGCCAGCAACGCCTGCGGGTTGTAGCGCCCGTAGATGCCGCCGTCGACCTGGAAGATCGACTGGATGTCGTACTGGCCTTTGTGGATCGCGTAGAAGTCGATCAGGTTGATCGCCGTCCACGGCACCAACACCACCAGCAATACCAGCACCATGTCGACGAAGTGGCCGATGAAGTCCTTCGAGGCACCGACGGCGGCAAAGCAGCAGGCCAGCAACACGATGATCGAGATCACTGCGCGGCTCTTGGCGGTGGGGATCCAGCGGTAGGCGAAGGTTTGCACCAGCGTGATCAACGACAGCACCGCGCCGTAGAGGTTGAGGGCGTTGTGGCTGATCACGCTGAGCAGGAACAGCACCAGCATCAGCGGGCCGATCGAGCCGGTGGCGAGTTTGACCGCGTCCATGGTGTCCATGCCCACCGGTGTAGCCAGCACGGCAACGGCACCGAAGATGAACGCCAGACTCGAACCCAGCGCTGAACCCAGATACGTCGTCCAGAACGTCGACGAGACTTTGACGTCGGCCGGCAAGTAGCGCGAATAGTCGGACACGTACGGCGCAAACGCGATCTGCCACAACGCGGCGAGCGACACGGTGGCCAGCCAACCGGAGAAGTTGAAGCTGCCCCGGGTGAGGAAGTCGTCAGTCTGGATGTGGGTGAAGATGTAGCCGAAGCCGACAACGATGCCGATCCCCAGCACCCAGGTGCCGATGCGGTTGAGCACGTGGATAAAGCGGTAGCCGATGATGCCGATGATCCCCGAGCCAACCGCGCCGATGACGATGCCGACCGGCACCGGAACGCTGTCGACCACACCATGCAGCGACTTGCCGGCCAGCACGATGTTGGAGGCGAAGAAACCGATGTACATGACGCCGGCAATCAGCACCACCAGCAACGCGCCGAGGGAGCCGAATTGCGCGCGGCTCTGGATCATCTGCGGGATGCCCATCTGTGGGCCCTGTGCCGAATGCAGTGCCATCAGCACACCACCGACCAGATGGCCGACCAGAATCGCGACGATGCCCCAGAGCAGATTCAAGTGAAACAACTGCACGCCCAGCGCACCGGTGACGATGGGCAACGGCGCGATGTTGCCGCCGAACCAGAGGGTGAACAGATCCCTGACCTTTCCATGGCGATCTTCGGGGGGCACGTAGCCTATCGTGTGTTTTTCAATCAGCGGAGCGGAGGATGCTGCAGGGGTAGCCATGACGAACTCCAAGGCAAGGATGAGTACGTGGACGTACTTCGGCAAGCGCCGGCACGGGCGGCGCATTTCTTGTTGAAGTGATCATGTGCAAAGCGTCGGGATAGATAAATTAGTAAGTTTGTTGCTACAGACCTTAAAAAAAATATGCTTGGGCTGGCGCCAGCCTCCGGTATGTTCAAGCTTGATCGTGCGCCAGGGAAACAGGGCGAACACCCGCGCTCTTTGGGAGACTCACATGGCCGCCTACAACCTGCGCCAGCTCAAATACTTCGTCACCACCGCCGACTGCGGCAGCGTCGCCGAAGCCTCGCGCAAGCTCTACATCGCGCAACCGTCGGTCTCCACCGCCATCAAGCACCTGGAAGAAAGTTTCGGTGTGCAGCTGTTTATCCGCCACCACGCCCAGGGCGTCTCGCTGACGCCCAGTGGCTCGCGGTTCTATCGCAAGGCGTTGGAGCTGCTGCGGGTGGCCCACGAGTTCGAGCAGAACGCGCTGGCCGATAATGATGTGGTCGCGGGGCAGATCGATATCGGCTGTTTCGAAACCGTCGCGCCGCTGTACCTGCCGCGCCTGATCGCCGGTTTCAAGGCGCGCTGGCCGGGGGTGGAAATCCGCATTCGTGATGGCGAACAACAAGAACTGGTGCAGGCCCTCACCGCTGGCAGCATTGACGTGGCGATGATGTTCGAACACGACCTGGACAGCACCATCGAAACCACACCACTGATGCCGCCGCAACAGCCTTACGCATTGCTGCCGGCCAGCCATCGCTTCGCGCAACAGGCCAAGGTCTCGCTGGATGATCTGGTGCTGGAACCGATGATCCTGCTCGACGTGGTGCCGAGCCGAACCTATTTCGTGAGCATCTTCGAAGAGCGCGGGCTGACGCCGAACATTGTCTTCAGCTCACCGTCGATCGAGATGGTGCGCGGCATGGTCGGCAACGGTTTCGGCTTTTCGATTCTGGTGACCAAACCGTTCAGCGACTACACCTACGATGGTCAGCAAGTCGTCTGTGTGCCGCTGGCGGAAGACGTCACCGGTTCGGGATTGTCGGCGGCCTGGCTGCGTCGCGTGCAACTGACCAAACCGGCGCAGTTGTTTGTCGATCACTGCCGCGAAGAGCTGGCCCGACTGCACCCGTGAGTGCCGCCGAGCCGCCTGTCAAAGACTGATAAACGCCAGCAAGCGCTGAAGCATGTCATCGCACGCCTGCAGTTGATCGAGGCTGACAAACTCATCGGGTTTGTGACCCTGATCCATGCTGCCGGGGCCGCACGCCACGGTGGGAATGCCCACTGCATCAAACAACCCGCCTTCAGTGCCAAACGCCACGGTGCCGAAATCCTTCGAACCGCAGAACGCAGAGATCAACTCGGCGGCCTGGCTTTGCGCATCGGTGGCCAGCCCCGGATACGCCGACAGGGCGCTGAAGCGAATATCACTCTGCGCACTGACCGCGCGCATACGCGGCAGCACTTCGCGTTCGGCATAGGCTTGCAGCGCTTCGGCGACGAGGGCCGGATCCTGTGAGGGCAGGGCGCGGATCTCGAAATCGAAACGGCAATCGGCGGGCACGATGTTCAAGGCCTTGCCGCCGCTGATCACCCCGGTCTGCACCGTGCTGTAGGGCGGATCGAAGCGCGCATCGTGATGCTCCGGCGCTTTCAGTTGCTGACCGAGGCGGCCCAGTTCAGCGATCAGTTCGGCGGCGTATTCAATCGCATTGACCCCGAGCGGCGCATACGCCGAATGGCACGGATGGCCCTGCACATCGCAGCGCATCGCCAGTTTGCCTTTATGACCGAGCACCGGTTTCAGTTCGGTCGGTTCGCCGATGATGCACAGCAACGGTTTGATCGGGCGTTGCTGCAAAACCTTGAGCAACGAACGCACGCCGAGGCAGCCGACCTCTTCGTCGTAAGACAGGGCAATGTGCACCGGCAGGCGCAACGACGCCTGCACCAGCGCCGGCACCAACGCCAGCACGCAGGCGATATAACCCTTCATGTCCGCCGTACCGCGTCCGAAAACTTTGCCGTCGCGCTCGGTCAGTTCGAACGGCGGCAACGTCCACGGCTGGCCATCGACCGGCACCACATCGGTATGCCCGGACAGCACAATGCCCGGTTGATCCACCGGGCCGATCGTGGCGAACAGGTTGGCTTTGCTGCGCTCATCGTTGTAGAGCAGCGCGCAAGGTACGTCGAAACCTTCGAGGTAATCGCGGACGAATTCGATCAGTTGCAGGTTGGATTCGCGACTGGTGGTGTCGAACGCCACCAGCGCCTTGAGCAACTCGACACTGTTCATCGATCATCCCCAGCCACGCCATAGCCCGGCGCTTTGGCCGGATCGAGGGCGCGGTCGATATAATCCTGAAGCTGCGGCGCATAGGCGTCCCAGAGCTTTTGCAACTGGCCGATCGGGTCTTCATCGGCCCAGTCGACGCGCAGGTTGACGATCGGCCAGGTCTGCTCGCCGACCACCACGACAGCGGCCGAATGTACCGGGCCGGCTTCACCGCCGAGGGCTTGCGCGGCGTGCAGGGCTCTGAGCAGGCGATCAGCGAGTTGCCCTTCGCCGTCCTCAAAGGCGCTGACCATCGCTTCGATCACCGAGCGCCCGGCGAGCATGTTGCCGGCGGCGACGCACTGCTCGCCGGTCACGGCATTGTGCACGCCGAGGGTTTGCGCACCGCTGAAATGTGCGGTCTGGCCGAGATGGTTGATCGCAGTGATCTGCCGGTACTGGCTGTAGCCATTGCGCGTGAGGACTTTGTCCAGCGCATCGTCCGGCGCCAGGCCTTGCTCCATCAGCGCGAGGACTTCCGGGCCGAGGGACGGCAGGGTGATGTTCTGGCTCGACACCGCGCCAACGCCGGGCAGCAGCCACGGGCAACGGGCGCCGACGGCGATGCTGGAGGAACTGATGGCGACACCGAACTGGCCGGTTTCGGCGCAGCGGGCTGTGATTGAAAAGGTCATCTGCTTACTCCTTTCTAGGAAGATGTTGTCCTTGAGGGCCTCATCGCTGGCAAGCCAGCTCCCACAGGTATTGGGTTGATCACAAAATCTGCAAACAACTCAAATCCCTGTGGGAGCTGGCTTGCCAGCGATCGCCGCGACTCGGTTTCCTGACTTACTCAGGAATCACCGCAATCACATCAATCTCCATCAACCACTGCGGCTGCCCCAGTGCCGACACCACCAGCCCGGTGGAGATCGGGAACACGCCTTTGAGCCACTTGCCGACTTCCTGATACACCGCCTCGCGATAACGCGGGTCGATCAGGTACGTGGTGGTCTTGACGATATGGCTCATGTCGCTGCCGGCTTCTTCGAGCAGTTGCTTGACGTTGCGCATGGCCTGTTCAGCCTGCGCGCGCGGGTCGCCAAGGCCGACCAGATTGCCGTCGAAATCCGTGCCGACCTGACCGCGTACATAAACGGTGTTGCCGGCGCGTACGGCCTGGCACAGGTCGTTGTCCAGCGTCTGGTTCGGGTAGGTGTCCTTGGTGTTGAACATGCGGATACGGGTGTGGGTGGGCTGGCTCATGAAGGGCTCCTGAAGAAGGTTTGCCCGGCGCAATCGGCGCCGGGGCGAAAAGGGCTATCAAGCGTCGACGGTGTCGGCGGCTTTGCTGTGGCTGTTCTGGTGCAACTCGGCCTCGCGCTGTTCGGCATCGCGGTAGTCGAGGTACTTGCGCTGCGTGGCGATGTGGTCGGCGACATGTTTGGCGTCGTGCCACACGCCCCAGATAAACGACGAGCCACGGCGCGACTGCCACGGCAGACCGAGGAAATACACCCCCGGCTCACTCGACACGCCGCGCTGATGCACTGGCTTGCCCTTGTCATCGAACGCCGCGACTTGCAGCCAGGAATAATCCACGGCAAACCCGGTGGCCCAGATGATCGAGGTGACGCCAGCCTTGGCCAGATCGAGATCGACCAACGGGTTTTTCACGCACTCAGGATCCGGATAGGTTTCGCGCGCTTGCGGTTCTTCCGGCAGGTCGAGGCCGTTGCGTTCGATGTAGGCGTCAGCAGCATCGAGCAGTGCCAGGTAGTTTTCGTCACCGCGAGTGAGATTGCCGAGCAGGTCTTGCTTGAAGGTCACCACGCCGTTTTTGAACGATTCAGTCACGCCGACCAGGGTCATGCCGCGATGGGCCAGACCGCGAAAATCAATAGTGCGACCGCCATGGGCGCCGCTGACCGCGATGGTCACGTGTTCGCGGCCGGGTTTCATTGCCGCCTGATCCCACTCGCCGAGCACGCCCAGCCACCAGCAGAAATCCCGGTTGCGATAAGCGCGCGGCGGGCGGTCATGGGCGCCGACCGACAGGTAAACCTGCTTGCCGGAACGTTGCAGCTCATCGGCGATCTGCACGCCGGAAGAGCCGGCACCGACCACCAGCACTGCGCCTGCCGGCAGTTGCTGCGGGTTGCGGTAGTCAGCGGAGTGGATCTGCAACAGTCGTTCGTCTTGCGAGGCAATCGCCGGGATCACCGGTTTCTGAAACGGCCCGGTCGCGGCGACCACACGGCTGGCCTCGATCACGCCTTCGGAGGTCTGGACGGTGAACCCCGGACGACCGACATTGCGTACCACGCTTTTCACTTCCACACCGGTGCGGATCGGTGCATTGAATTTCTTCGCGTAGGCTTCGAAGTAATCGGCCACACGTTCTTTCGGGGCGAAACCGTCGGGATCGACGTCATCGAATTCCAGTCCGGGAAAGCGGTCGTGCCACGCCGGGCCGTTGGCCACCAGCGAGTCCCAGCGCCCGGTGCGCCAGCGTTCGGCAATGCGATTGCGCTCCAGCACGAGGTGCGGCACACCGAGTTTGCTCAGGTGCTCGCTCATGGCGACGCCTGCCTGGCCGGCACCCACGATCAGCGTGTCTGTTTTTATTATTTCAGGGGTCATCTCTACATCCTTCCTAGCAAGGCAGTGGGATTCGGGCCGCTGTTGGCTTGTCCGTTTGGCTTGAGGTCAGACTAGGGAGGAGGGGGTTATCGGTAAAATATTATTAAGCTGGGATGTGAAGATAAAATTCTGATGCAGGGCCGGGAAACTCCTGAAAAACGGGGCTTTCAGAGCATCGGTTCGGGGTTGCGAGGTAAAAAAAACAGGATGGCGTGACGTGCAGTGGTGAGCAGAATCTTCCCCTCACCACTGCGCTGGTTTCAGCGATTCAGAAACGCCAGCAGATCCTCATTCAACGCTTGCGCGTGCGTTACCGCAAACCCATGCGGCGCACCTGCATAGACCTTCAACTCAGCGCCCTTGATCTGCGCTGCCGCCTGTTTGCCGGTGGTTTCGAACGGCACGATCTGATCGCCGTCGCCATGGATCACCAGGGTTGGCACATCGATCTTGGCCATGTCCGGGCGGAAGTCGGTTTCCGAGAACGCGGTCACGCAATCCACGGTGCCCTTGAGCGAAGCGAGCAGGGCCATATTCAGCGTCTGCGTGAGCACGCCGTCAGAGACTTTCTGGCCTTGGTTGGTGCCGTAGAACGGCGCGGCGAAATCGGCGATGAACTGCGCACGATCCTGCAGCAGACCGGCCTTGATGCCGTCGAACACCGAGGTATCGACGCCTTGCGGGAAGTCGGCTTTCTTGCCGAACAGCGGTGTCACCGCGCCCAACAACACCAGACCGGCAACACGCTCGCTGCCATGCCGGGCAATGTAGCGGCTGACATCGCCGCCGCCCATGGAGAAGCCCACCAGCGTCACTTCGCGCAGGTCCAGGTGGTTGATCAGTTGCGCGATGTCATCGGCAAAGGTGTCGTAGTCATAACCGGTCCACGGCTGATCGGACCGGCCGAAACCGCGACGATCGAACGCAATGGTGCGATAGCCACGGCTGCTCAGGTATTCCATCTGGTATTCCCACATGTCGGCATCCAGCGGCCAGCCGTGGCTGAACAGCACAGGTTTGCCGCTGCCCCAATCCTTGTAGTAAATCTCGGTACCGTCTTGCGTGGTGAAGGTGCTCATGGAAACTCCTGCGTCAGGGATCGCACGTGATGCCGAAATGGCGACATTCACTATCAGCGCAAAGCGCGCCGGCTACTTGTATGCAGGTGCTGGTTTTGTGTCGCTGCAATCGTCGATCGGCTGCAGAGTTGTATGATGCAACTCAAAGCCGCCCGGCCGCGCACTGAATCGAGGGAGTACGTTTACGTGAAACGCAAAAGTCTGCAGGGCAATGCCTGCCCGGTTGCCCGGACACTGGACCTGATTGGTGACTGGTGGTCGCTGCTGATCATCCGTGATGCGCTGGACGGGATTCGCCGCTTCAATGATTTCCAGAAGAGTCTGGATATCGCCAAGAACATGCTCAGCGCGCGCCTCAAAGGGCTGGTGGAGCAGGGGATCCTGCAAGCGCTGCCAGCGGCCGATGGCGGCGCCTATAAAGAATACGTGTTGACCGAGCGCGGCAAAGCCTTGCAGACCGTGATCGTCGCGCTGTCGCAGTGGGGCGGTGAATTCATGTACGCGCCGGGTGAGCCGGGTTCGGTGATGGTCGATGCAAAGGACCGTCAGCCGATTCGCAAGCTGGAATTGATCGCGGCCGATGGTCGAGCGCTGGCGCCGGAGGACGTCGCGACGCGGCTGGGTGTCGAACACTAAAAGGACGGCATTACTTTAATCGAGTGTTTCGCTGGCGCCAGATTAATGAGGACGTGCCTCGCTGGGCTGCAGCGAACCCATTTGTAAAACCCTCGATACAAACCCGACAAACGGTAAAAGCGATTGTTTGACGTCAAAATGATGGCCATCTAGTATCGCGCCACTATTTTGATATCAAATTTATCTCGAGGGATCGAACATGTCCTCACCCGCCCCTGCGGTGCGGTTGTGCATGGCTTTACTGTGCCTGTGTGCACTTCAAGTGGCTCATGCTGCACCCACGCCCGGTGAAACCGACCTGATCCGCGATCGCCAGAATCGCTTGCTCGAAGAGCAGCAGCGGCGCCTCGAAGAACTCAAGGATCTGCCCGGCAAGGACGCCAGGCCTGCGCAACCGGCAGCCCCCACGGATACCCGTTGTTTCCCGATCCAGGACATCGAACTCAAGGGCGCCGACAGCCTTTCCGAACGTGATAAAACCCGCCTGCTCAAACCCTATATCGGCGAATGCCTGGGCGTACCTCAGCTCAACGAGCTGCTCAAGGTCATCACCGACTACTACATCGAGAAAGGTCTGGTCACCAGCCGCGCCTACCTGCCGCAACAGGATCTGTCTGGCGGCCATCTGAAGGTACTGGTGGTCGAAGGCAAGCTCGAAGGCATGAAGGGCGCGGAGAACAGCAAGCTCTCGGATCGCGAACTGGCCATGGCCTTTCCCGGCAAGGCGGGCGAGTTGGTCAACCTGCGTGAGATCGAGCAGATGGTCGATCAGCTCAATCGCCTGCCTTCCAATCAGGCGAAGATGGAGCTGGCGCCAGGGCAGAACGTCGGCGGCAGCAACGTGCTGGTCACTAACACTCCACAGAAGCCATGGCGAGTCGGGCTGTCACGCAACAACGACGGCCAGCGCAGCACCGGTGAACAGCAATGGGGCACCACGTTTGACTGGGACAGCCCGTTGGGTCTGGCCGATCAGTTGAGTTTGCGCGGTGGTCACGATGCGATGACCGATCACCAGCACACCTCCAATAACGCCATGCTCAATTACAGCTTGCCGTGGGGCTGGTGGACATTCAGCTACACCTACAGCCAGAGCGAGTACCGCTCACAAATCGCCGCCAACGGCTACAACTTCAAACAGACCGGCGACAGCGAAAACCATCAGTTGCGCGCCGAGCGGGTGATCCACCGCGACGCCGTCAGCAAGACCTCGCTCAGCGCCGGCCTGTCGTACCTGCGCACCAATAACTTCATCGAAGACAGCAAACTCAAGCTGAGCAGCAACCGCATCAGCGAAGCGCAGTTCGGCATCAACCATGGTCGTCGAATCGGCAGTGCCTTCGTCAACTTCGATGCCGGCATGCAGGAAGGCATCGGTACGTTCGACGCGCAGGGTAGCCACGACCCTGGTCCGGGTGAACCGGATGCCCGCTACCGTAAATACACCGCGACCTTGAGCTACCTGCAACCGTTCAAGGTGTGGGGCGAGTCGTTCAGTTTCAGCAGCTTGATGACCGGTCAGCGCAGTGAAGATGTGCTGTTTAGCCCGCAACGCACCAGCCTCGGCGGCTCGTCGTCGATTCGTGGTTACAAGGATCAGTCGCTATCCGGCGACAGCGGTGGCTACTGGCGCAACGATCTGCGCTGGGCCCGCCCGGTGACCATTGAGTGGATGCAACCGGTGTTCGCCGAATACGGCACCAGCCTGGGCTACGACCAAGGCGTGATCCGTGGTGATCGCTACAACGGCAATCAGCATGGGCGCATGTCGAGCAACTCGCTGGAGCTGTTCGCCCGTGGTCAGCACGTGGCCGCCAGCGTGACATTCGCGCATTCCCTGGAACGACCGGATGCCCTGACCGAGCGCGAAGCGCCGATCTATTTCCGCATTGATTTCTTCATCTAAAAACAACTTTTCGAGATCATCGACATGGACGTTCGCCAGTTCGCCTTTCTTGCGCTCCAACCTTCTGCGGCCGTGAAAGAGCACGAGCGCTTTCTGGGCATGCCCAAGCGCGGGCTGGCGTTTCTGCTGGCGAACGTCATGTTCTGGCAACCGATGTGGGCGCAGGCCGACGGCATTGTGGTGGCCAACCCGAATACGTCGCTGGATCGCGCCGGCAATGGCGTGCCGATCATCAACATCGCCACGCCCAATGCCAGCGGTCTGTCGCACAACCAGTTCCACGATTACAACGTTGGTGCGCAGGGCGTCATCCTCAACAACGGTGCGACCCAGACGTCGAACACTCAGTTGGGCGGCCACATCATCGGTAACCCGAACCTGAAAAACAGCGGGTCGGCGCAGGCGATTCTCAACGAAGTCGTCAGTGGTAACCCAAGCCAGTTGCGTGGTTACACCGAGGTGGCGGGGCAGTCGGCGCGGGTCATCGTCGCCAACCCCTACGGCATCACCTGTAATGGCTGCGGTTTCATCAACTCGCCACGAGTGACCTTGACCACCGGTAAACCGGTGCTCGACAACGGTCGGCTCGATCGCTTCCAGGTCGATCAGGGCAGCGTCGCCATCGAAGGCGCGGGGCTCAACGCGAACAATGTCGATCGCTTCGAAATCATCACTCGCAGCGCGAAGATCAATGCCGAGATTCAGGCACAGAACCTGACCATCGTCGCCGGGCGCAACGACGTCAACGCACAAACCCTCAACGCTACGCCGCGCGCCGATGACGGCAGCGCCAAACCACAATTGGCCATCGACTCCTCGGCACTCGGCGGCATGTACGCTGGCGCGATCAAACTGGTCGGCACCGAGGCCGGGGTCGGGGTGAAACTGGCCGGTAATCTGGCCGCCAGTGGTGGTGATATCCAGATCGATGCCAACGGCCAATTGACCCTGGCGCAGACCTCTGCGGCCACGGCCGTCAACGTCAAAGCCACCAGCCTCCAGGCGCAAGGTCCGGTTTACGCTGGCACCGCGTTGAATGTGCAAACTCAAGGTGATCTGACCAGCCTGCAAAACCTCGCCGCGCGCGACAGCATCAACCTCGGCGCCGGCGGCACACTGACCAACAACGGCATCATCGAAGCCGGGGTCAACGCGGACAACAGCCGCAACGGTACAGGCGACGTGAGCCTGCGTGCGCAGAACCTCAACAACAGCGGCAAAAGCGTGATCGCCAGTCGCAACGTGACGGCGAACGTAACGCAAACCCTGAACAACCAGGGTGGCTCTTTGAACGCCGGGCAATCCGTCGACATCGTTGCCGGCACGCTGGACAACCAGAACAAGGGCCGCGTGCTCGCTAACACCGCCGTGCAACTGAGCGCCGGCAAAGTTCTCAATACGCAGGGCGTGATTACCAGCAGTGGCAGTCTGAAGGCCGATATCGGCGAGGTGAACAACCACAATGGCGAGATTTCCAGTGCGGGGACCCTCGGTATCACCGCTGTCACCCTCGACAACAGCGACGGCCAGGTCACGGGTGACGTTGCGCTGAACATCGGTTTGATCGGTGCGCTGAACAACCGCAATGGTGTGTTGGGCTCCGGTGTGAACGTCAGCATTACCGCCGCGAGCCTGGACAATAGCCACGAAGGCAGCCTCGTCAGTGACGGCGGTCTGACTGCGCGCATCAGCGGCCTGTTCGACAACCAGAATGGCGATGTCAGCGGCAAAGGCGTGGTGGACGTGCAGAGCATCAGTCTCGACAACCGCAGCGGCAGCGTGCTGGGCAAAGACCGTTTGACCCTGCGCAGCGACGCGCTGGACAACCGTGGCGGTAAAGTTCGCGCGACCAAGGATCTGCAACTGACGGTCGGGACACTCGACAACCGTCAGAAAGGCCTGCTCGATGGTCAGGCTGCCGTCAACCTCAGCGGCAGCCAACTGGATAACCGCGGCGGCTTGCTCAGTGCGGCCGGACCGATGATCCTCGGTGTCACGCGTATCGATAACAGCACCGGGCGCATTGCCGGCAAAACCGATCTGACGGCCAACGTCGCACAGTTCGTCAACCAGGACGGTGAACTGGTCGCGCAAGGGACTTTGTTGCTCACAGGCCAGGCGCTCGATAACCGTAACGCCGGTCTGGTAGGCGCCACAAAAGCGCTGAAACTGAAGGTCGACGATATCGACAACCGCGGTGGCGAAATCTCCAGCGCGGTCGATGTCACGGTTGCAGGGCAAAGCCTGAACAACAGTGACAGCGGCAAGATTCTCGCTGGAACCACCTTGGGCCTGACCGTGGCCCGTATCATCAACCAGGCCAAGGGGCAGCTGTTCAGCCAGAACGCCACAACGCTGGTCGGGCAGACGCTGGACAACAGCGGTGGCAGTTTCGTCAGCCAGCAAGGTCTGGATATTCGCCTCGACAATGCCCTGAGCAACATCGAAGGCCTGCTCAGCAGTGAAGGCAAACTGACCGTCAATTCGGCCAGTCTCGACAACACTCGCGGTCAGGTGTCGAGTGCCAGTGCCCTCACGTTGACCACGACGGGCAGCCTGAACAATCAGGCCGGCTCGATCGCCACCGACAAAGGCCTGGTCCTCAACTCGCAAGGTCTTGATAACAGCCAGAAGGGCTTGATCAGCGGCAAAAATGCCACCGCTGTTACCACCGGTGTCTTCGACAATACCGCGGGCGGCAGCTTGATCAGCGGCGACACCCTGAACCTCAACGCCACGCAGGTGAGCAACGGCACCGGCAGCCGGATCGCCAGCGAAAAGGCGCTGACCGCTACGGTCACCGGTTTCGATCAGCAGGGCGGCCAGTTGTTCAGCAAAACCTCACTGAGTCTCGACCTCAATCACGGCCAGTTGAACAACCAGAACGGTCTGATCAACGCCCACGTGCTGGTGCTGAAAAACCTCAAGGACATCAACAACCAGGGCGGTGAAATTTCCAGCGCCCAGGCGTTCACACTGACCGCGCAAAACCTTGATAACAGCAACAACGGCAAGCTCATCAGCAATCAGGGCCTGACCCTGCGCATCGAACAACTGCTGGCCAGTGTCAAAGGTCTGATCTCCGCGCAAACCGTCGATATCAGCAGTGCCCGCCTGGATAACGGCAGTGGCATGATCTCCAGCCGTGGCACCCTCGGGGTGACAGTGGACGGTCAACTGCTCAACCAGAGCGGCACTTTGATCGCTGATGGCGAGCTGAATCTGAGCGCTGACAGCGTGGACAACAGCGATGGCCAGATCGCCGGTAAAACCGATGTCATCGCCAATGTCGCCAACCTCAACAACCAGCACGGTGAGTTGGTCGCCAGCAGCGGTCTGACGCTGACCGGCGCCAGCCTCGACAACCGAAACGGTGGCCTCGTCGGCGCCAACGACGCGTTGCAACTGAAGGTCGATGCCGTCGACAACCGTGGCGGCGAACTGTCCAGCCAGGCCGACGTGACGCTGGTGGGTAGCCGTCTGGACAACAGCGACGGCGGCAAACTGATTGCGCAGGGCGCGTTGACCCTGACCGTTGCTGAAGTGCTCAACCGGGCCAAAGGCCTGTTGTCGGGCAAGACCGACCTGACGTTGACCGGGCACAGCCTCGACAGCAGCGCGGGTACGCTGTTGAGCCAGCACGATCTGCAACTCGACCTCACCGGTGATCTGAACAACAGCCAGGGCCTGATCAGCGCCGAAGGTACGCTTGTCGTCAACGCCGCTAGCCTGATCAACAACCTTGGCAGCCTGTCCGTGGGCGGGCCGCTGACGTTGACCACCACCGGCGTGGTGCTCAACCGGGAAGGGCAGATCGTTACCGACGCCAGCCTGACCCTCAACAGTGCCAGCCTCGACAACAGTAAAAACGGCGTCATCAGCGGCAAAGGCCCGGTGCGGGTGCAGACCGGTGCGCTGGATAACAGCCACAACGGCAAGTTGAACAGCGGCGACACGCTGGACCTGAAAGCCACCCAATTGACCAACCAGGACGGCGGCCGGATTGCCAGCGCCGCTGCCCTGACCGCTAACGTCACCGGTCTGGATCAGCAGGGCGGTCAGCTGTTCAGCAATACGTCGCTGGAGCTGGACCTCAATCACGGTCAATTGAATAACCAGAACGGCCTGATCGGCGCACCGTTGCTGATGCTGAAAAACCTTCAGGACGTCAACAACGACGGTGGCGAAATCTCCAGTGCCCACGCCTTCACCGTGGCGGCGCGCAGCCTCGATAACAGCAACGGCAAATTGCTCAGCAATCAGGCGGTGACGCTGCGCATCGACCAGGCGCTGAGCAACCTCAAAGGCATGATTGCCGCCGCCGCGCTGGACATCAAAGCCGCCAGCCTGGACAACAGCGGCGGTACCGTGACCAGCCGCGCGAACCTTGATCTGAATCTCGATGGTTTGCTCACTAACCAGAACCTTGGATTGATCAACGCCACTAGTGGCCTGACCATCAACAGCAAAGGCTTGAACAACCAGAACGGCTCTCTGCTGGGCAGCGCCATCGCCATCGATTTTGGTGCAGCGAGCGCTGACCTGAACAACGACGGTGGCCTGATCACCACCGAAGGCCAACTGAGCCTCCAGCATCTGCGCGACCTGAGCAACCGCAACGGCAAGATCTCCAGCAGCCAAAGCATCGACCTCAATACTCGCAGCTTCGATAACAGCGGCGGCAAGCTGATCAGCAATAATGTGCTGAACGTCAACGCCGGCGCAGTGATCAACCAGAACGGTCTGATCTCCGGCTTGCACGGCCTGGCCGTCAACGCGGCCAGCCTCGACAACCGCAACATCGGCACACTTTCAAGCGCTGACGGCAACCTCAACGTGACCTTGAGCGGGGACTTGCTCAATAGCGGCAAGGGCGCACTGGTCACCCAGAAAAACCTTGGCGTCAATGCCGCGAATCTGGACAACAGCAACGGCGGCTTACTCTCCAGCGGCGGTGCGCAAACCCTCACCATCGGTGGTCTGCTGAACAACGCTGCGGGTGGTTTGATTGCCACCGATGCGACCCTGGCAATGCAAGCCATTACCCTGGGCAACGCTGGCGGCACCGTCAATGCCAAGCAAGACCTGAGTTTCACCGGGACCATGCTGGATAACACCGGCGGCAGTCTTGTCGGTAGCGCCGCAGTGACCCTTGATCTGCTGGGTGCTCTGACCAATACCAACGGCAAACTGGCCAGTGGCGGCGCGCTGTTGCTGCAACGCTCGACCCAGATCAACAACCAGGGCGGGCAATTGGTCAGTCAGGGTCTGATGACCCTGCTGAGCGGTGGCCTCGACAACCGTAATCGCGGCACGGTGGCCGCCAACGGTCTGCTGACGATCACTACACCGGGCGCCATCCAGAACAGCACCGATGGCTTGATTTACAGTCAGACGGGCGACGTACAACTGCAGGCCGCCAGCCTCGACAACGGCAAAGGCACCGTGCAAAGCCAGGGCGCACTGAGCGTTGTCACTGCTGGTGACATCGATAACCAGAGCGGTCGGATCATCGCCACCAACGGCGACCTGACCATTGATGCCGGCCACCTCGACAGCCGTGGCGGTGTACTCGCCAGCCTGCAAGCTGCGTTTACTGCGCGCCTGAGCGGTGTGCTGAAAAATGGCTACGACCTGAACAATAATCGTCAGGGCGGCGTGATCCAGGCCCAGCGCCTGAACCTCAATGCGCTGATGTCGATCGACAACTACGGTGGACGTATCTCCGCGCAAAGCGGCGACGCCATCGTCGTCACCGGCAACTTCGATAACCGCAATGGCGGGCTCTACGCCAAAGGCAAAATCAACGTCACCGGCAACAACTTCGACAACAGCGGCGACAACGACGGGCAGATTGCCGGCCAGCAGATCGACCTGAATCTGAGCGGTGCACTGAACAACCGTCTGGGTATCATCGAGAGCGATAGCACCCTGGCGATCAAGGCGGCGAGCCTCGACAATCAGACGGGGCAGTTGCGTGCGCTGGGCACCAGCGGCAAAACCGCTTTCCAGATTGGTGGCCTGTTCGACAACCGCAACGGGACGCTGGAAACCGCCAACACCGACCTCACCCTTGATGCCGGCAGTTTCCTCAATGCCGGTGGCAGCCTGTTGCACGTCGGCACGGGCACCTTCGACATCTCCACCCACAACGTGATCAACGCTGGTGGCACGCTGGTGACCCGTGGTGGCCTGACCATCAGCACCGACACCTGGACCAACAGCAACTCGATTCAGGCCGGGCGCCTGACCGTCAACGTCAACAACCTGACCCAGACCGCCAGCGGGCAGTTGCTGGCCTCCAACAGCTTCACCGGCAACGGCGTCAACTGGAACAACGAAGGGCTGCTGGCCAGTGATGGCAGCATGAATGTCGGCTTGAGCTCGGCTTATTGGGGCACCGGTCGTCTCACCAGCCAGGGCGACCTCGGTCTGAGTGCTGCGCAAGTCAGCCTCACGACCGCCACCTCCAGCATCGCCGGTGGCGGGCAGACCACGATCAATGTCGGTGGCCAACTGGATAACGCCGGTCGACTCACCTCCGGCGCAGGCCTGACCATCAATGCCAGCGGCGTGCGCAACTACGGCACCACCGCTGCTGCCGATGACCTGACCCTCACCACCGGTAACCTGGTCAACGCCAGCGGGCTGATCTTCAGCGGCAAGAACATGTCGCTGCGGGTCGCCGATTTGAATAACAGCTACGGCAACGTCTACAGCCTCGGCAATCTGACGATTGACCGCGACGGCAGGGGCGGGTGGGCCAACTCCATCGTCAATCGCTCGGCGTCGATGCAAAGCGACGGCAGCATGACCCTCGCGGCGAGTTCGATCCAGAACATCCGCGACGTGCTCACGGTCAACAACGCCGGTATCTACACCGCGCGCATCGGTGAGGTCACCTGTATCGAAGGGGTCAACGCCGGTGACTGCAGCGGCAAGCAGAACCACGCCTGGGAGATCGTGCAGCGCGAAAAACTCGAGGTCACTGCGGCCAGCGCTGCGTCCAGCATCACCGCAGGTAGCAACCTGACCATCAATGGCGGTGACCTGCTCAACCAGAGCAGCACCATCGCCACGGCGGGCAACTTCACTGCCAACGTGGCGAACCTGACCAACAGTGGCGTGGAAACCGGTGAGACCGAAACCACCCGCATCTACATGTCCGAGCGCACCCGGAACGCGGGTGGCTGGTACAGCGCAGCAAGTGCCTTCACCAACCAGTATTGGTATGAAAGCAGTGGCTACGACGCCAATAATCTGGGTGGTCTGCAGGGCGGTATCGCCAACTTCATCGGCATGACCGAACGGGAACTGCCGGGGCTGGGCAGCACCCGTAAAATCGCCGGCAGCGACCAGAGCTATTCCGCCGTCATTCAAGCCGCAGGCGCGGTCAACATCACCGCCCAGAACAACATTGATAACAGTGTCGTCCGTCCGGGCTACACCTATATCGGTAGCGGTCCGCGCACCGGCACCGGAGCGGGTGGCAGCCAGTTCTCCACGCGCGTCACTGTCAATCAGCAACTGCCGCCAAACCTCGCCCAACAGCAGGTCAACCCGGTGGTGTTGCCTGGCTTCGCACTGCCAACCGGGCAGAATGGTCTGTTCCGCCTCAGCGGCCAGGAAAACACCGCGCCGGTCGCGACCGGCCCGCAGAGCTGGACCATGGGCGGTGCCAGCGTCAATCCGAGCCAGCGTGATCAAGCGTTGCCGAACTTGCAGACGCGCAACATTCTGCTGACCAACAATGCCTCGGCCTCAGCCAGCAACGTCAACCTGAGCACCGTCGATCACCAGACCCAGCAACAGGGTGCCGGTGCCAGCGTAATCGACGTCAGCGCCCCGGCGACGGACACTGGTGGCGCGACGCTGCCGGGTCGTTCCACAGCGTTCACGATCAATCGCGTGCAGGGCGTACCGGTCAGCGGCGGCCAGTCCAAACCGCAAAAATACCTGGTCGAAACCAACCCGGTACTGACCGACCTCAAGCAGTTCATGAGCTCGGACTACCTGCTTTCCAACCTCGGTTACGACCCCGATCAAAGCGCCAAGCGTCTGGGTGACGGATTCTACGAACAGACCTTGATCCAGCAAGCCGTGGTTGCCCGTACGGGGCAGCGTTTTATCGATGGTAAAACGTCTGACAGCGAGCTGTTCAAGTACCTGATGGACAATGCGCTCGCCAGCAAAAACGAGCTCAATCTGGCGGTGGGCGTCAGCCTGACATCCGAACAAGTGGCGGCGCTGACCCACGACATCGTCTGGATGGAAACCGCCGAAGTCAACGGCGAACAAGTACTGGTACCGGTACTGTACCTGGCCAACGCCAACAATCGCCTCGCCCCGAACGGCGCCCTGATCCAGGGCAGCGACGTGACCCTGATCGCCGGCAAGGACCTGAACAACGCCGGTACCTTGAAGGCCAACAACAACCTGTCGGCCACCGCCACCAACGACCTGGTCAACAGCGGCCTGATCGAAGCGGGCAATCGCCTCGACCTGCTGGCCGGCAACAACCTGATCAACAAATCCGGCGGCGTTATCGCGGGTAAAGAAGTGTCGTTGACCACCACTCGTGGCGACATCATCAACGAACGCACCGTCACCACCCACGAGAGTGACAGCGGCTACCGCAGTGAGCGTAGCGACTTTGTCGACAGTGCTGCGCGTATCGAGGCCGCCAACAATCTGACCATCAAGGCTGGACAGGACTTCAACAACACCGGAGGCATGCTGAAAAGCGGCCTGGACACCACGATCAATGCCGGGCGTGACGTCAACCTCGTTTCGGCTGAGCAGGTCTCAGGTGGTCAACGTGGTTTGCACACGGATCAGACGATTACTCAATATGGTTCGGCCATTAATGCCGGTCAGAGTCTGATCGTTAATGCCGGTCGCGACATCACCGCCATTGCCAGCCAGATCGATGCCAAACGCGATGTCGACATGAGCGCCGTGGGCGACTTGACCCTGGCCTCGGCGGCGGATGAAGAGCACTCGTATACCAAGACCAAAAAGGTCACGAGTCAAGAGGACCATGTCAGCCAGGTCTCGACGACACTGACGGCGGGCGGGACGGTCATGCTCAATGCCGGTAAAGACTTGGACCTGATTGCCAGTCGAGTCAGCGCCGGGAATGAGGCTTACCTGACCGCGGGTGCCAATCTGACGCTGCAATCGGCGCAAGACACCGATTACAGCTTCTACAGCAAGACCAAGAAAACCTCCTCCGGGAAGAAAAGCCGTCTTGATGAAGAATCCAGCACCACCAATATCGCCAGCTCAGTAACGTCGGGGGGCAACACAACGCTGGTTGCCAACAACGACATGCTCATCAAGGGCAGCGAAGTGGCCTCTGATAAAGGTGCCGTGAAACTGGTTGCAGGCAACGACATGCAAATCGTTGCTGTCACTGACTCGCAAAGCGTCCGGCATGAAAGCAGCTCCAGCAAAAGTAGTTGGGGCGGCTTGAAGTCGAGCAAGGTCAAGGATCAAGTGTCCGAGACGCAAACGACAGCGGTCGGCAGCATGATTTCGGGTAACACCGTCGATGTGGTGGCCAGTCGAGACGTCACGATTACCGGCTCAGCGCTGGTCAGCACTCAGGATCTGAAGGTGCAGGCCGGTCGCGACTTGACCATCAACGCCGCAGAAAACACTTTTACCCGCAATGAATTGCATAAGGAAAAGAACCGCGACCTGACGGGGGTATTGACCGCCAACAACCTTGGTGTCGATGACATCACAGGCAACCAACATCTGTCGGTCAGCAGTCAGAACCATACCGGGCAGTCGTCCCAGACCACTTTGACCGGTAGCACCATCGGCTCCAGTGCTGGCAACGTCACTCTTTCCAGTGGTCGTGAACTGAGCGTGATCGCCAGTGATCTGGTCAGCACCAAGAACATGAGCCTGATCGGCTCCAAGGTGACCATTGCTGCGGGCATGGAAAGCTCGAGTCAAAGCAGTACTGACAAATCCAGTAGCCTGGGAGTAGGGCGGGTCATTGGTGGCATGATCGTTGACACGGTCAATACCATTCACAACTCGGTCGAAGCGGCGAAAAACGCCGACGACCCGCGCCTTAAAGCGGTCAAATACGCTCAAGCCGCCATGGCGTTGAACGATCTCGGCGGTATGGGGGGAAGCGCCGAAGGTGCAGGTTCCGACTATGGCAAGAAACAGGGTTCCGCCAGCAATGGTTCGTTGATAAAGATCGGTACTGAACTGGCGAACACCCACAGCAAGAGCACCAGCGAGTACAACAGTCAGACAGCGAAACAAAGCACGATCAATGCTGGCCAGAACCTGTTGATCATCGCTGATGGCGGTGCGCCGGGGACCGCCGGTGATATTCATATTGTCGGCAGCAGCGTGAAAGCCGCAGACACTGCTTTGATCGCCAAGAACGACATCATTCTGGAAAGCGCGCAGAACACGGCTGACTGGGCCAACAACGGCAGTAATAACAAAACCGCCATTGGCGCTAGCTTCAACCTGGGCGAGCAGAACGGGTTTACCCTTGATCTCGGAGCGTCTGTAGCCAAAAACAAAGGCACCGGCAGCTCGGTCACCCAGGTCAATACGACCCTGGATACCGGCTCTCTCTCCTTGCACAGCGGCAATGACACCACGCTGGCAGGTGCACAAGTCCGAGCCGACAGTATCAAGGCTGTGATCGACGGCAACCTCAACATCACCTCGCGTCAGGACACCGAGACCCAGAGCAGCAAGCAGGGCAGTGCCGGTATCGGCGCGAGCATCTGTATCCCGCCATTCTGCTATGGCGCAACGGTGACCGGGTCTGCAAGCCTTGCCGCCGGCAACATGAACAGCGACTACAAGGCCGTGACCGATCAGAGCGGTCTGTTCGCCGGCCAAGGTGGTTACGACATCACCGTTGGCAAAAATACGACCCTGCAAGGCGCGGTCATTACCAGTGAAGCGACACCGGACAAGAACCTGCTCAGCACTGATCGCCTGTTCGTCAGTGACATCAAAAACACGAGCGATATCAGTGCCCAGTCGGCCGGCATTTCGCTGTCTTATGGCGGCAAGTCCGGCACCAGTGTCGGCGGCAGCATTCCGCTGGCGCTTGAATACTCGGATCAGAGCAAGACCCGCAGTGCCGTCAGCGAAGGCACCATCATCGTGCGCAACGCTGCAGGCGTGAATGATTTGGTGGGTCTGAATCGTGATACGGCGCATGCGAATGAGGCACTGGACAAACCTGATCAGAAAGCCATTCAAGAGCGGATCGATCTGATTCAGAGCACGGTCTCGCTGTCGAGAAACATCATCGGCAAAGTGGCCAACGCCCAGCAGCAAGCGGCTGCTGACAAAATGAAGGCAGCCACGACCGACGAGGAGCGTCTGGCAGCACTCATCGAGCTTAAAAGTTGGGAGGTGGGCGGCGAAAAACGCATCATGGCGGATGTTGCGGCAGGTTTGATTGCTGTGGGCCTGGGAGGCGTGGGCGGCACGACGGCCATCGGTATCGTCGCCAACACCACGGCCAATGACGCGTTCAAAAAAATCGGCGACTACGCCGACAAGCAAGCACGCGATGCTACTGACAGTGTGACTCAAGCGGCGTGGGCCGAAGGCGGGGCCGCACGCGTCATGCTGCACTCGCTGGTTGGCGCGGTAATGGGGTTGTCGGGCAGCAGCGTTGCAGCCGGTGCACTGGGTGCAGGTGTTTCCGCAGCCTTGATGCCAATGATTGCCAAAGCCCTGAAAGATAGCGGTCTCAGCGACAAGCAGCAGGATTCGTTGGCAACCTTGATTGCTTCGGGTCTTGGCGCGGCGGCGGGGTCTGGTGGCGGAGCAACGGGCGCGACGACTGCGATCGTCAGTGCAACCGGTGTTGAGATGTTCAACCGCCAATTGCACAAGCAACAGGAAATCCCGCTGCTGAAGAAAAAAGCTGAGGAGCTTGAGGGCTTACTTGGGAAGCCACATTCGAGCGCTCGTTGGGAAGACCTGCTGCTCCTCGCTGCCGGCGCAGAAGTGGATGCTGCGCATCTGGAAAGCCTGAAAAGCGTGATGCAGAAAACCGTTGGCAACGACTCTGAGTCCGAGGGTTTTGCTATAGATATGGGCGTTGCGTATGAAGCAATCTCGCAACTGACAGCTCAGAAAACCCCGCTGACCTGGAGTGATGGTCGACCGATTATCGCTAATGGCGCACCGGTATACGCGTTCAGTGCCACCAAAGAGCAATTCGACGATTCGACGTTGTTCAATGCTGCCGGGGTATTTGGGCAAGGAGCGGTTTACCAGCAGTGGGGCCAGTTTGGCCGGGAACAGACAGCTCAGTATGGGAACGAGTTGTCGAGCATCTCGTCATTTGAGTCTGTTGTGACGGATGCTGCTGATCGACTGGCGACAATTGGTAATAAAGGGGTACTGTCTGTTAGCGCCTTCGATGACGCCATCCTTGCGATGACAGGGATTCGAAGTGGTAAGTTTGTTGTAGACGCTATTCTGGAGGTCTTTGCGAAGCGGGAGGCAGCAAAAGTAGCCGCTGCTGAAACAGAATTGCTTCGGATCAAGCTGGCGGGGCTGGCGGACAGCGAAGCAGGTAATGCTGGAAGATTCCTAAAGTTTGAACCGGGCAAGTTTTCAAATGACATTGAGCTGGCGTTGAAGTCGAACTCTCCGGGAGAGGTGCTAGAGGGGCAAGTAGGTAAAGCGCTTAGTGATAAGGGTGTGTTGTTGGATTATCAAAGTAAATTCAGGTCTGGGTTCATAAATGGAAAACCTGAAGGTATTGGAGAGATTGATGCTGAAACGCCTAACTTCATAATCGAAGTGGCCAGCAGTGCAAATCCACGGAAGCTGGAGCAGCTGAAAAAACTCCAGAATAATCCTACGCTGAACCCTGATCGTAAGGAGGTTATATTGTTTGCGCCAAATATGGACAAAGCGCAGCAGATAAAAGCCTACGAAAAAATAGGTGTCAAGGTGATAAATACTCTGGATCAGCTGTTTTTGTATGGCGCCAGCAGAGGAGGGCTTTAATTATGTCATTGTCGGCAATGATCATATCGTCAGAAAAGTTGAGCGCGGACGATTTTAAAACCGTGCTCCTAGAACATGGTGGGTTCGTGAGTGCCGGGAAACCTTCTCGCGGTGGCGTTGGTGAGGGGGATTCAGATATTTGGTTGGCCCTGCATTCAAAAGATATTCTTGATGAGTTTTATGATGCCGAAGATCAGCAGGAATGGCAGGATGCTCTCGGGGCTACTCCGCAGACAATGATTGAGATTAATCTAGATCATACTGAGCACGCTAAGTTAATGTATTTGAAGGTTTTTTTGAGTTTTGCGAAAGCCTGGCCTTGTGTTTTAAATGACGTGGACGATTCCACTCTGTCCAGTAGGTCGGTTTGTGAGAAATACAAGAACCTTCTCGGCGGGTTATAAGAGGCGTGTCGCGATACAGGTAGCACGTCGCCGCGGGTTCTGGGGGTAAATGGGGACAGACCCTGAGGGATCCCCGATTTTTCTTACAGAAAATCAAGAAGTTGGAATATTGAAGAGGCCTGC
>NZ_JAMLFX010000007.1:178100-184902 GCF_023634765.1 Pseudomonas sp. AKS31 | reverse complement strand
TGAAACCGCCGGCATCTGTCTATCGCCCGTCGATACGCGCTTATCCCGGTTATTTGCCTGCGCTTGAATACGGTTCCGATGTTGAAGTACGCAAGGTTCGGTCAAATGGGAAAATTAAATGGAAAGGACAGCTGATTTTTCTTGGAGAGGCTCTGATTGGAGAGGATATCGCGCTGAAGGAAGTGGCTGATGACGCTTGGGAACTGTACCTTTGCAGCCACTGTTTAGGCAGGCTTGAAAACGGCGCCAAACGCGTTTCAAGCCTGTAAAGGTGTAAACGATGTCCCCGGTCTAATTTGTAAAGGATGTGCCGGTCTCTACAGTGAGGGGCTCTTTCTCGCAGCCAAACAAAAACCCGCACAAGGCGGGTTTTGTTCTGATCGTTCCCACGCAGAGCAGGTTCGGTCAGTCAGCCAGACGCCAGGTCGTGCCACCCTTGCCGTCTTCCAACACAACGCCCATCGCCGTCAGCTGGTCACGGATACGATCGGACTCAGCCCAATCCTTCCCCGCCCGCGCTGCCAGACGCGCGGCAATCAGTGCATCAACCTCAGCCGCATCGACACGCCCTTCAGCGCCCGCCTGCAGGAAGTCATCCGCCTCCAGCTGCAACACACCCAACACGCTCGCCAGCTCTTTCAGACGCGCTGCCAGACCGGCCGCTGCGTCGAGATCACTCTCGCGCAGACGGTTGATCTCGCGAACCATCTCGAACAGCACCGCACAGGCTTCCGGCGTGCCGAAGTCGTCGTTCATCACTGTGGTGAAACGTTCGACGAACGCTTCGCCACCGGCCGGCGCCACCGTCGGCAGACCTTTCAACGCGTGGTAGAAACGCTCCAGAGCGCCTTTGGCGTCCTTGAGGTTGTCTTCCGAGTAGTTGATCGCGCTGCGGTAGTGGCTCGACACCAGCAGGTAACGCACAACTTCCGGGTGGTACTTTTCCAGCACGTCGCGAATGGTGAAGAAGTTGTTCAAGGACTTGGACATCTTCTCGCCATTGATGCGAATCATGCCGCAATGCATCCACGCGTTGGCGTAGGTCTTGCCGGTGGCCGCTTCGCTCTGGGCGATTTCGTTTTCGTGGTGCGGGAACTCGAGGTCGCTGCCGCCGCCATGAATGTCGAAGGTCTCGCCGAGGCAGCAGGTGGACATCACCGAGCACTCGATGTGCCAGCCCGGACGCCCGGCGCCCCATGGCGATTCCCAGCTCGGCTCGCCCGGTTTGGCGGCTTTCCACAGCACGAAGTCCAGCGGGTCCTGTTTCGACTCGTCGACTTCGATGCGGGCGCCGATGCGCAGGTCTTCGATCTTCTTGCGCGACAGCTTGCCGTAGCCCATGAATTTCGCAACGCGGTAGTACACGTCACCGTTGCCCGGAGCGTAGGCGTAACCCTTGTCGATCAGGGTCTGGATCATCGCGTGCATGCCCGGAATGTGATCCGTGGCGCGCGGTTCCATGTCCGGCTTCTTGATGTTCAGGCGCGCTTCGTCTTCGTGCATCGCGGCGATCATGCGCTCGGTCAACGCTTCGAACGATTCACCTTTCTCGTTGGCGCGGTTGATGATCTTGTCGTCGATGTCGGTGATGTTGCGCACGTAGGTCAGGTCGTAACCGCTGAAGCGCAACCAGCGCGTCACCAGGTCGAACGCGACCATGCTGCGGCCGTGGCCGAGGTGGCAGTAGTCGTACACGGTCATCCCGCAGACGTACATGCGCACCTTGTTGCCATCCAGCGGCTTGAAGACTTCTTTGCTCTTGGTGAGCGTGTTGTAGATCGTTAGCACGTTATTTCCTTTGACGCTGAATCACTGGCCCCACGAATCACGCAGGGTCACGGTACGGTTGAATACCGGCTGACCTGGTTTCGAGTCCTTCATATCCGCAACGAAGTAGCCTTCGCGCTCGAACTGGAAACGGTCTTCCGGCTGTGCATTGCCAAGCGATGGCTCAGCACGACAACCGGTAAGTACCTGCAGCGAATCAGGATTGATGTTGTCGAGGAAACTGGCGCTGTCTTCGGCCTTCTCAGGGTTGGCCGAACGGAACAGACGATCGTACAGACGCACTTCGCACTCGACGCTGGCCGCAGCCGGCACCCAGTGAATCACGCCTTTGACCTTGCGGCCTTCCGGGTTCTTGCCCAGGGTTTGCGGGTCGTACGAGCAACGCAGTTCGACGATGTTACCGTCGGCGTCCTTGATCGCCTCGTCAGCACGGATCACGTAGCTGCCACGCAGACGCACTTCACCGGCCGGTTCCAGGCGTTTGTAACCCTTCGGCGGCTCTTCCATGAAGTCATCACGGTCGATGTAGATTTCCCGGGCGAATGGCAGTGCGCGCACGCCCATGTCTTCTTTCGGGTGGCGCGGCAGTTCGAGGTTTTCGACCTGGCCTTCCGGGTAGTTGGTGATCACCACTTTCAGTGGACGCAGTACGCACATGGCGCGCGGTGCGGTCTGGTCGAGGTCGTCACGGATGCTGAATTCGAGCATGCCGAAGTCCACCACGCCGTCGGAACGGTTGGTGCCGACCATTTCGCAGAAATTGCGGATCGATTTCGGCGTGTAGCCACGGCGGCGGAAGCCCGACAGCGTGGACATGCGTGGATCGTCCCAGCCATTGACGTGCTTTTCATCGACCAGTTGCTTGAGCTTGCGCTTGCTGGTGATGGTGTAGTTGAGATTCAGACGGCTGAACTCGTACTGACGCGGGTGCGCCGGCACTGGCAGTGCGTCGAGGAACCACTCGTACAGCGGACGATGGCTTTCGAACTCGAGGGTGCAGATCGAGTGGGTGATGCCTTCGATGGCGTCCGACTGACCGTGGGTGAAATCGTAGTTCGGGTAGATGCACCACTTGTCACCGGTCTGGTGGTGGTGCGCGTGACGGATGCGGTACATGATCGGGTCGCGCAGGTTCATGTTCGGCGAGGCCATGTCGATCTTCGCACGCAGCACGCGGGCGCCGTCCGGGAACTCACCGGCACGCATACGAGCGAACCAGTCGAGGTTCTCTTCCACCGAACGGTCGCGGAACGGGCTGTTCTTGCCCGGCTCGGTCAGGCTGCCACGGTATTCCTTGGCTTGCTCCGGGGTCAGGTCGTCGACGTAGGCCTTGCCGGCCTTGATCAGCTCAACGGCCCAGTCATGCAACTGGTCGAAATACTGCGAGGCGTAGCGCACTTCGCCGGACCACTCGAAACCCAGCCATTTGACGTCGGCTTCGATCGCGTCGATGTATTCCTGGTCTTCCTTGGCCGGGTTGGTGTCGTCGAAACGCAGGTGCGTGACGCCGCCGAACTCCTGGGCCAGGCCGAAGTTCACACAGATCGACTTGGCGTGGCCGATGTGCAGGTAGCCGTTGGGCTCAGGCGGGAAACGGGTGACGATCTGCGTGTGCTTGCCCGAGTCCAGGTCTGCCTGGATGATCGGCCGCAGGAAATTGACCGGCACGGCAGGGCCGGACTTGGCATTCGAGGTAGGGTCGACAGTGGGCTTGCTCATAGGATCCTTGACTTACAGGTGCGCGGCCGCAGAGGGGGCCAGACAAAACAAAGCCGCTATCATAGCCGATGCTGTCAAGGGGCTGACAGAGCACGGCCTATAAAGGAGCGCATTTAATCGCAGGGATTTGGAAAAACAGCCTCGAAATTCGCGCCTGTCACGCTAAACTGCGCACCTTGGCCGATGCAGGCTGAACCGGTTTCGGGACTCAGTCTCCGAAAACCACGAATTCCTTATAAAGAGTAGCGATCATGACTCAAGTTAAATTGACCACCAATCATGGCGACATCGTCATCGAACTGAACGCTGAAAAGGCGCCGATCACCGTCGCCAACTTCATCGAGTACGTCAACGCCGGTCACTACGAAAACACCGTTTTCCACCGTGTCATCGGTAACTTCATGATCCAGGGCGGCGGTTTCGAGCCTGGCATGAAGGAAAAGAAAGACAAGCGTCCAAGCATCCAGAACGAAGCTGACAACGGTCTTTCCAACGACAAATACACCGTTGCCATGGCCCGCACCATGGAGCCGCATTCGGCCTCCGCGCAGTTCTTCATCAACGTCGCCGACAACACCTTCCTCAACCACAGCGGCAAGAACGTGCAGGGCTGGGGCTACGCAGTATTCGGTAAAGTGACCGCTGGCACCGACGTTGTCGACAAGATCAAAGGTGTTTCGACCACTTCCAAGGCCGGCCACCAGGACGTACCCGCAGACGACGTGATCATCGAGAAAGCCGAGATCATCGAAGCGTGATATTGCTGATTTCAGACTTGCATCTGGAAGAGGAGCGCCCGGACATTACCCGGGCGTTTCTGGATTTGCTCGCCGGACGCGCCCGCTCGGCGAGTGCGTTGTACATTCTTGGCGACTTCTTCGAAGCGTGGATTGGCGACGACGCCATGACGCCCTTCCAGCGTTCCATCTGCCAGGCCCTGCGCGAATTGAGCGACAGCGGCACGGCGATTTTTCTGATGCACGGCAATCGCGACTTCATGCTCGGCAAGGCCTTCTGCAAGCAGGCCGGCTGTACGTTGTTGAAGGATCCGAGTGTCGTGCAGTTTTACGGCGAGCCGGTGCTGTTGATGCACGGCGACAGCCTCTGCACCCGCGACGTCGGCTATATGAAGCTGCGGCGCTATCTGCGTAACCCGATTACCCGGTTTATCCTGCGTAACCTGCCGCTGAGTACACGCCACAAACTGGCACGCAAGCTGCGCAGCGAGAGCAAGGCGCAGACGCGGATGAAAGCCAATGACATTGTCGATGTCACGCCGGAGGAGATTCCGCGGATCATGCAGGAATTTGGCGTGAAAACCCTGATTCACGGCCACACCCACCGCCCGGCGATTCACAAGCTGCAGCTCGGTGAGCAGGCGGCGAAGCGGATCGTGCTGGGGGATTGGGATCGGCAGGGTTGGGCGTTGCAAGTGGATGAGAGCGGGTACGCCTTGGCGCCGTTCGACTTCGCCCCGCCGCTGGCTTTGCCGCACGGCTGAAGATCGCTCCCCCTCACCCCAACCCTCTCCCCCAAGGGGGCGAGGGGGAAAGGGAGCCGATCTTCATGCTGTTCAAACCTGAGTCCGACTCACAATCTCAAATCATGCTTTTCAAAACCTGAGCTCAACTCGGTGGCTCAGGTCGGCGTACCTCGAAAGCAAACCTCGGTCAGTCCCCTCTCCCTCTGGGAGAGGGTTAGGGTGAGGGGCTTTTGACCTCAGTGCCCAGAAGCCGCCGGCCCTGCCTTGGCAGCAAACGGCGGTTTCGCCAGCCACACAATCAGAATCAACCCCATAAAGCCCCAGCCCAGCAGCGTGAAGTAATCCACGGTGGAGAGCATGTACGCCTGACTGGTCAGGATCTGATCCATCTGCGCATACGCCGACTGGCTCGCCCCGCCCAACTGATTCAAGGTCTCGCGGGTTGCCGGCTCAAAGGTGCTGATGCTCTCGCTCATATACGCATGATGCTGATCGGCCCGACGAATCCAGATCCACGTGGTCAGCGATGCCGCAAAGCTACCGCCCAAGGTCCGCAGAAAAGTCGCCAGACCCGCGCCATCGGCAATCTGGCTAGGTGGCAAGTCAGACATCAGAATGCTCAGGGTCGGCATGAAGAACAGCGCCACGCCAATGCCCATGAACAACTGCACCAGCGCAATGTGCTGGAAGTCCACTTCGTTGGTGAACCCGGCGCGCATGAAGCAGCTCAAACCAATCGCCAGAAACGCCAGGCCGGCGAGCAAGCGCAGGTCGAACTTGTTCGCGTACTTGCCGACAAACGGCGACAGCAGCACCGGCAGAATACCGATCGGTGCCACGGCAAGTCCCGCCCAGGTCGCGGTGTAGCCCATTTGCGTCTGCAGCCATTGCGGCAGGATCAGGTTGATGCCGAAGAACCCGGCGTAACCCAGCACCAACACCAGCGTGCCGATGCGAAAGTTGCGATAGGCGAACAACCGTAGATTCACCACCGGATGCTGATCGGTCATTTCCCAGATGACGAACACCGCCAGCGCGATCACCGAAATCGCTGCGCCGATGATGATGAAGTTCGACTCGAACCAATCCAGATCATTGCCCTTGTCGAGGATCACCTGCAGCGCACCGACGCCAATGATCAACGTGATCAAACCAACGTAATCCATCGGCTGACGGCTGGTCTCAACCGGACGTTTGGCCAGTTGCGAACGCACCACCATCACCGCAAAAATGCCGATCGGCACGTTGATGAAGAAGATCCACGGCCAGCTGTAACTGTCGGTAATCCAGCCACCGAGAATGGGCCCGGCAATCGGCGCAACCACCGTGACCATCGCCAGTAACGCCAGGGCCATGCCGCGCCTGGCCGGCGGATACACCGCGATCAACAGGGTTTGCGTCATCGGGTACAGCGGCCCGGCCACCAGACCTTGCAGCACGCGGAAACCGATCAGTTCCGGCATCGAGGTCGAGATACCGCAAAGAAACGAGGCCAGCACAAACAGAATCGTGGCCCACAAAAACAGCTTCACCTCACCGAAACGGCGGCTGAGCCAACCGGTCAGCGGCAGCGCAATCGCGTTGCTCACGGCGAAGGAGGTGATCACCCAGGTGCCCTGCTCCGAACTCACCCCCAGGTTGCCGGAAATCGTCGGCAGCGCCACGTTGGCAATGGTGGTGTCGAGCACTTGCATGAACGTCGCCAGCGACAGGCCGATGGTGCTGAGCAACAGGCTGGGCGGCGTGAAAGAGGCGTTATTGCTCATTGTGAATCCTATGAAACCAGGTTGACGCCGTGCCCTTTGTGGGAGC
>NZ_JAMLFX010000007.1:98755-178090 GCF_023634765.1 Pseudomonas sp. AKS31 | reverse complement strand
GCCTGCTCGCGAAAGCGGTGTGTCAGACAACTTCCAAGTTGAATGTCAGTCAGCATTCGCGAGCAGGCTCGCTCCCACAGGGGAAAGATTCAGCGTTGCGCGGTTTTGCTCGCCGCAGCGCTGTTGTCGTGGATCAGCTGCGCAATCATCGCGTCGGCTTCGGCCAGTTGACGGTCGTAGACGTTGGTGCTGAACGAGGCTTTTTGCGGCGGCTGCTGAGCCAGCACCGGACCGCTCTGGTCGTGCAGGTTCACTTCAACATTGGTCGACAGACCGACGCGCAGCGGATGCCTGGCCAGTTCTTCGGCGTTGATGTGAATGCGCACCGGCACACGCTGAACAATCTTGATCCAGTTACCGGTGGCGTTCTGCGCCGGCAACAAGGCGAACGCACTGCCGGTGCCGGCACCGAGGCTGTCGACGGTGCCGCTGTACTTCACGTCGCTGCCGTAGATGTCGGATTCGATATCGACCGGCTGACCGATGCGCATGTCACGCAACTGGGTTTCCTTGAAGTTGGCGTCGATCCACAGTTGATCCAGCGGAATCACCGCCATCAACGCCGTGCCCGGCTGCACACGCTGACCGAGTTGCACGGTGCGCTTGGCAACGTAACCGGTGACCGGCGCGATCAGCGTGCTGCGGGCATTGGTCAGGTAAGCCTGACGCAAATCGGCAGCCGCCGACATCACGTCCGGGTGCGACGAGACCACGGTGTCATCAACCAGTGCGCTGGTGGTTTTCAATTGCTGTTTGGCGTTGGCCAGGGCGTTTTGCGCCGAGGTCAGGTCGTCGCGAGCGTGGGACAGTTCTTCCTGGGAAATCGCCCCGCCCTGCGCCAGGTTTTTCCGGCGGTTGTAGTTGTCCTGCGCCTTCTGCACTTCAGCCTGTTGCGCGTTGACCTGGGCTTTCATGCCATCAACGTTGCTGTACAAGCCGCGCACCTGACGCACGGTGCGCGCCAGTTTCGCCTTGGCACTTTGCAGGCCGACTTCGGCATCGTTCGGGTCGAAGTTGATCAGCACCTGACCTTCATGAACCAGATCACCATCGTCAGCGCCAATGCTGACCACGGTGCCGGTCACCAGCGGGGTGATTTCGACGACGTTGCCGTTGACGTAGGCGTCGTCGGTGCTTTCGTTAAAGCGCCCGATGAATTCGTGATACGCCCAGACGCCGGCGCAGGCGAGCGCGACCACAACGGCCAGCACCAGCAGCATGACTTTGCGTTTGCGCGGGTTGCCGGTGTCCGGGGTGTTGCCTTGAGCTTGGGTATTTTCGGCAGTGGCCATGACAATTACCTTGAATTAGTTGTGCGACGTGGCTGGGGTGGCGTTGGCTGCGGTCAGGGTGTCGCCCTGGAAGCCGCCGCCCAGCGCTTGCATCAGTTGAATCGACAGGTCGATCTGCTCGGCATTGAGGTTGGCCAGTTGACGCTGGGCCTGCAGCAATTGCTGCTCGATGCTGAGCACGTCCAGGTAGTTGCCGATGCCGGAACCGTAACGCTGGACGACGGTGTTGTAAGAATCCTGGGCAATCTCGGTGGCGTGTTGCTGCGCACCGATCTGCCGGCCGATGTCACGCAACTGGTTGATCGTGTCGCTGACATCGCCCAGTGCTTTCACCAGACTTTTGTTGTACTGCGCCACCGCCAGGTCGTAATCGGCGTCGCGCGCATCGAGGTTGGCGCGCAGGCGTCCGCCGTCGAAAATCGGCACCGAAATGGTCGGGGCAATGTTGAAGAAGCGACTGGCCGAACCGAACATCGCGTCACCCAACAAGGACTCGGCACCGGCCGAGGCCGTGAGGTTCAAGTTGGGATAGAAGCGGGTTTTCGCCGAGTCGATGTCTTTGCTCGCCGCTTCGACGCGCCAGCGCGCGGCGACCAGATCCGGGCGACGGCCAAGCAACTCCGCCGGCAGCACCGACGGCACGGCGACAGCGCTGGCTTGCAGGACTTTCGGTCGGGCGATTTCGTTGCCGCGATCCGGGCCTTTGCCCAACAACACGGCCAAAGCGATTTTGGCGCTGTTCAGGCGTTTTTCCGCGTCAATCAGGCTGGCTTCGGAACTGGCTTCCAGGCTCTGGGTTTGCTGGAACTGATACTGGCTGTCGATCCCGGAACTCAGGCGACGCTGGCTCAAATCGAGCATTTGCTTGGTGCGCTTGAGGTCTTCGTTCGCCAGGTCATAAACGATGTGTGCCTGCCCGAGATCGCTGTAAGCGCGAGCGACATCGGCGGCAAGGGTTAGTTGTGCGGCCTGACGATCAACTTCAGCGGCACGGGCCTGACCGAGTGCAGCTTCCCAGGCATCACGCTGACCGCCCCACAGGTCGAAGTTGTAATTGAAACCGGCGCTGACATTGCGCACCGTCGAATAAGCCCCACCCTGCCCCAGCGGATCCTGATCGCGAGCCAAGCGTGAACGGCTGATGCCGGCGCTGGCGTCGAGGGTCGGATAACGTTCGGCATCGGCGGCATACGCGGCGGCGCTGGCCTGATGCGCGCGGGCTTCGGCGATTTGCATGTCCGGGCTGTCGTGCAGCGCTTCGCGGATCAAACCGTCGAGTTGCGGATCGCCAAGGCTGGTCCACCAGTCGCTTTTCGGCCACGCGGCCGGCGACAGGGTCACGCCGTCGAGGGATTGGCCAACTTTCAGGCTTTTCGCATCAAGGTTCTGGCCTTGGGTGTCGAGGCCGCTGTAGTTGGCGCAACCGGCGAGGATCATCGCCGACAGCACCAGCGTCAGGCTGCTGCGCAAGGTTTTACCGCTCATTGTGTTCACCTAACCGCTGGATCGTGATCGGGTCACCGGCTGCCAGCAGGATTTTCTTGAGGATGTATTCCAGGGTCTTCAACTCGTCCGGAGTGACGGCGCCCGCCAGTTCATTCATCGCGTCGGCGCCGATGTACGGCAGGCGATCAGCCAGTTGCTGGCCCTGCTCGGTGAGTTTGAGTTGCACCTGCCGGCGATCGCCTTCGCTGCGTTGGCGAACCAGGAAACCTTTCTGCTCCAGACGATCGAGCATGCGCGTCATCGAACCGCTGTCCAGCGACAGATGCCGGCACAGCTCGGCCGGGGTGTCGACGCCGAACTGGGCCATGATGATCAACACCTTGAACTGCGCGGCGGTGATGCCGTGGGGTTCCATGTGGGTGTCGATGATCCGGTCCTTGAGCAGCGCAGCACGGCCAAGCAACAGGCCGAGATGGCAGTGTTTGAATTCGTCCGGGGTGAAATGCTTCATTTGCTCACCTAATAACTGCCTAGGCAGTGAATGTATGTCGAGATGTTACTGCCTAGGCAGCGAATGTCAACGTAATAGTTAGGTGGCTTGGTAATTAGTTGACCAGTGGGCTGGGTTTTATTGCGAAGGCGGCAACACGGTGCAAGGGATGATTGCTTTCTAAGAATCGCCTGATGGGCGGGCTTGAATGCCTTGGCTAACGTACGCCGCTCACTGGCCGATACGTAAAGCCCTCTTCATGAAACGTTTCAAACTCCAGCGCCCGCTCCAGCTAACGAAATTGATTCACACGCTATGTCTGTCGTTACTTTTCGCGCCAAGCTACGCGGACGCGGCTAATTGCGCGTTCTACCCGGGTCATCATCAAACAACTATCACTATGCAAGTACCCGCTACACTTTCGATTCCTCGTGATACACCTAACGGCACCGTAATATATGAAAGCCCTCCGCTCACAATGGGACCTACGCCCAGCTCGTATAAATGTACTAACGAGTTTTCATATGGTATTCAGAACAACGTCGGTGTGTCTAAATCGGGTGACCTTGTTTACGCAATCGGAAACACCGGGCTCGCATGGCAGTGGTCCTACAAAGACAATGTAACCCTACCCATTTATCCGGGTATTCGCCGAGAGGCGGGCGGATACGGATGGGACACCACAAGACACGTGCTGCGGCTATTCAAAATAGCGGATGTAATCGATGTACAGAAAATCCCGGCAGGAACACTTGGGGTTTTCCATGCAGATGGAGTGTCACCACTCGCAATGGCGACCAATGGCACAACGATTGTGCCTCAATCCTGTGAAACGCCTGACATCAAAGTAGACATGGGGTCGCATGACATGAGTAGCTTTGCCCAAAACGGCGCATATTCTGAGCCGGTCAAGTTTGACATCAGCCTTAACAACTGTCCGCCAGGCATAAACAAAGTAACTTATATGCTCAAGCCTACCCTGACTTCACCTTCGCAAAACTCCACGAGGGGCATCGTAAAGTTGAGTGCAGATTCGACTGCTCAGGGTGTGGCTTTGCAAGTACTCAATAGCGATGGAACCCCCTTGGTTTTACATCAAAGCTATGTGTTCGCGGACTATTCTCCTGCGGGAGGCAACTTGAAGATCCCCCTGAGCGCTCGTTACTTTCGCGTCGCTGAAACAGGTGGCAATGGCGGGTTTGACAAGGGCATGCGCGCCGGTACAGCCAACGCAACGATTGCATTTGTCATGAGTTACCTTTGAATCCATTGATGGGTTGCTACAGCCAATTGTTCGCGCAACCTCTTTAAGAATCGTCTGATTTTCATCATGCCCGGCCGCTCCTACTGTGCCGGGATGCGATTGAAGAACTACCTCCACCAGATCAGCCCGGTCCTGTCCACACCCCACGCTGCGCGACGTTTGTTGCGCATTTTTGCGTGGGTGTTGCTGGTGGGCATCCTCGGCGGCGTCTACAGCTTTCTGCTGTTCACCTTCAACAACGAAATTTCTCAGCGGCGCAGTTACATGAGCAGCGCCATCGCCGAGGCGCATACCTTTTTCACCACCCGCGAGGCGCTGCTGGAAAGCCTGAGTTTGTCGGCGACTCGCCAGACCGCGTTGAGCGCGCCGCTGTCCGAGGAAGAAATCCGGCTGCTGCTGGGACAAATCCCAGGCAAGCAATGGAGCATCTGGCTGACCCAGCGCATGCGCGACTATCTGCAAGCGCGCAAATTGAATCTGCTCTACGTCAGCAGCGGCGCCGAGGCGCAGGTGTGGCGCCTGTACAACACGACGCCCATGGCTGGCGATTTTCCACGCGCGATGCTTGATCGCCTGGAAACCTTCAAACGCGACAACGCCAGCGCCCTCAAAGAAATCTGGCTGACCCACAACTTGGAAGGGCACTCGCAGCTGTACATCTTCATTCGCCTGGATGATCGCGACCCCGATTCCGGCTGGCTCGGTCTGGAAATGGATGACCGTGAAGTCTCCAATGCGCTGAGCGACCACAGTGCCGGCGAGTTCACCATGTTCAACTCGCAAGGGATGCCGCTGTTCAGCAACAGCCACAAGCCGCCCCCCGGGCAGGATCTGCCACTGCTGCGCCAGCAGGATTTCTTCGGATTCGTCGGCGACGGCTGGCTACCCGAGCAATTGGTATTGCGCAAACAGCTCAAGTCATCGGACTGGCAACTCACCTACTCCATCGACTTGCTGGCGGTGCTTTGGGCCTTGTGGCCGCAGATGCTCGGCGCACTGGTGTTCTGTCTGGCGAGCATCAGCCTGGTGTGTCTGCTGACCCGGCGTCTGGAACATCGCTTCATCACGCCGACACTGCACCGGATTCAGGCGCTGGTGGAAAGCGAGCTGTTCAGCCGCGACGTGATCCAGACCGCCCCCGTGGCACTCTGCGTGTTGCGCCGCAGCGATGGCCAGGTGGTACTGGAAAATACCCTTGCCCAACAATGGCTGGGCACGTGCAGCCAGCAACTGGGCCCCGGCTGGATTCGCGCTGCGTTTGACGACAACGCGCCCTGCCTGACCGACTATATCGACACCGCTGATGGCCGGCACCTGTACCTGAGCTGCGCGCCGACCCGTTACAAAGGCGAAGACGTATTGCTTTGCGCCTTCAGCGATATCAGCGCGCGCCGGCAAATCGAAGCGGCGCTGGAGCAGGCGCGCCAGTCAGCCGATGCCGCCAACGAAGCAAAAACCCTGTTTCTCGCGACCATGAGCCACGAAATCCGCACGCCGTTATATGGCGTGCTCGGCACCCTTGAACTGCTCGCCCGCACCCGGCTCGACAACCAGCAGAAAAGCTATTTGCGCGCGATCGAAGGCTCGTCCGCGACCCTGCTGCAATTGATCTGCGATGTGCTTGATGTGTCGAAAATCGAGGCCGGGCAACTGGCGCTGGAGCTGAGCGACTTTTCCATCGTTGCGCTGGCACAGGAGGTGGTGCAGGGGTACGCGGCGGCGGCGCAGAGCAAAGGTTTGCAGCTGTATGCATGCTTTGATCCGCAACTGCCCGACAGTCTGGTGGGCGATGTCAGCCGGGTGCGGCAGATTCTCAATAACCTGTTGAGCAACGCGGTCAAATTCACCGACTCCGGACGCGTGGTGTTGCGGGTCAAAACGCTGTCCCGTGATGGCGAGCGCGTGTGCGTGCAATGGCAGGTGTCGGACACCGGTCGCGGTATTGCCCATTCAGATCAGGCATTTATCTTCGAACCGTTCTATCAGACCCAGGGCAATAGCCATGCAGTCGCGGGCACCGGTTTGGGCCTGCCGATCTGCCTGCGGCTGACAAACTTGATGAACGGCACGCTACGCATGGTCAGTGAACCGGGGCTGGGCAGCAGTTTTTCCCTGACCTTGCCACTGGAGCAGCGCGCGGGCAGCGGATTGCCCGCAGCAGCGCCGAAGCTGGCGGGTGAAACCGTTTACGTGGTGTCGCCGGTACGCGAACTGGCTGAAAGCCTCGCTGGCTGGCTGCGCCGTTGGGGCGCCCGACCGCACCTCGGCGCGCCGGACAACCACGAATCTGCCGACGCTGGCGTGTTGCTGGAACTGTACCCGGCACCGATGGAGCCGCGCGGCGAACTGCACTGGTCAGGGCCGCGGGTACTGGCCAGTGGCGATGCGGCCTGTGAGCCGCAATGCACGGGCAAAGGCTGGGTGGCGAATCTGAGTGACCTGGCCGCGATCCGCCAGGCCGTGCGCCAGGCTCAGGGCGGCCAGAGCATCGAGCATCCGCAACAGGCAGAAACCCAGGCACTGGCGCCGCTGCATCTGCACATCCTCGTGGCCGAAGACAATGCAATCAACCAGTTGATCCTGCGCGACCAGTTGCAAGAGTTGGGCTGCACGGTAGCGCTGGCCAGCGATGGCGAAGAGGCCTTGTCGCTGTGGCAGGACGACACCTTCGATGTCGTGCTCAGCGACGTCAACATGCCACGACTCAACGGTTATGAATTGGCCAAAGCCTTGCGCCGCCTCGGCTGCACCACGCCGATCATCGGCGCCACCGCCAATGCCCTGCGCGGTGAAGAGGCCCTGTGCCTGGCGGCCGGCATGAACCACTGCCTGGTCAAACCTTTTACGCTAAGAGCCTTGTCGACCATCCTGGCTCCCTACGAACGAGTCGCCCATGAAGTCCTCTAGCCTGCTGATTGTCGAAGATCATCCGTTCCAGCACCTGTACTTGCAGAACCTGTTCAACGAGCTGGGCGTGTTCGATCTGGAGTTTGCCCGGGACGGCGAAGAAGCCTTGCGGCGCCTGAAAAACCGCAAATTCGATCTGGTCCTCACCGATCTGCTGATGCCGGGCATGGACGGCGTGCAGTTCATCCAGGGCCTGGCCGCGCAGCCCTCGCGCCCGGCACTGGCGATCATGAGCGCTGCCTCGCGGCGCATGCTGATGGGTGCGAGCCTGGTGGCGAGCAACCTGCAGGTCAAAGTCATCGGGCTGATTTCCAAACCGGTCAACAGCGCTGCCCTGCGTTGTCTGATCGAGCAGTTACAAACGCTGCGCCAGGCCGGCCCGGTCGCGACGCAGCCCGGCATTGATCGGCAAAGTATTGTGCATGCCTTGGACAAGGGTGAATTACAGGCCTGGTTCCAACCCAAGAAGGCGCTGGACAATGGCCGCATCGTCGCCGCCGAAACACTGGTGCGCTGGATGCATCCCGAACATGGCACGCTGTTGCCGGGGGCATTTCTACCGGCGCTGATTGCTTATGACCTCGAAGAGCGGCTGCTCTGGCGAATGCTGGAACAGGCGATTGCCGCGCAAACCGAATGGCGCCAGCAGGGCTATGACATTCCGGTGTCAATCAATCTGCCCACGCACCTGCTTAACAGCCATGATCTGCCCGACCGCATCCTCGCTTTCGTGCTGCAACATGAAGGCCTGCCGGCGCGGATCTGTTTCGAGCTGATGGAATGCTCGGTGCCTGATGACATCAGTAATTTCTACGCCGGCGCCTGCCGCTTGCGGATCAAGGGTTTCGGTTTGTCTCAGGATGATTTCGGCAAAGGCTACAGTTCTTACATGAATCTGGTGTCGGCGCCTTTCACCGAGCTTAAAATCGACCGCGCGCTGGTGCAGGGTTGCAACAGCAACGCCGAACTGGCCCAGGCGCTGACCAGCATTGTCACCCTCGGTCGGCAACTGGGCCTGACGGTGGTCGCCGAAGGCGTGGAAACCGCGCAAGAACTTGCTCTGTTGCGTAAGATCGACTGCACTCAGGTTCAGGGTTTCCTGATCTCCCACGCCGTGTCTGCGGAGCAGTTCCAGCAGTTGCTGACCCATGATGGACCGGCCAATGCCTGGTGAACCCCAGACGCTGTTGACGATACCGTTTGCCACCGAGGTCTTTGTGTCCAGACACTTTTCCACTTTGCCTGATCAGGCGTTGTAATGCCCCAGCCCAACGCATTTCTGGAAAGACTCGCCAGCAGTTCGCTACGCCTGAACAAGAGCTTGCTGGTGCTCGGTGCGCTGGTCCTGTTGTTGCTGGGCATCAGTTATCTGGGCGTGCAGCGCATGGTGGAAGAACAGCGCGATACCCTGCAGTTCCACTTCGCCCGACTGATGGAAAACGTTCGCGAGCAGGAAGCCTTTCTCGACGCGATCTCAAGGGCCAGCGCCAAGGGTGTGTACTTTGCCGAGGCTGTGACGCCGCCGGTTGTCCAAAAGCTTTTGCCCGAAGAAGGGCCGAACATTTACGAAGGCCGTGGGCTGCCTTTTTCGCTGCCGTTCAGCGTAAAGATCGATCCGGACCGAATCGCCCCCAGCCAGCACCCCAAGGTGTTTGCCCTCGGCAGCTATCTGGCAGCTTATTACAGCGCCTTCTGGGCAGCCTCGCATTACCAGTCGCCGCAGGTGATCCTGCTCAACGGGCCGGACAATTTCGATATCGCCGTGCCCGCCGCCGGCCGTTTGCGTGGTGCAGGGCCGACGCAGATAAGCAACTTCGTCGAGCTCATGACCCGGATGAGCATGCAACGGCGCACGCAGACTTCAGCGCAGGTTCACTGGGTGCCCTACGCGTTCGCCGAGGAGGACAACGTTACCCCGACTCTGCTGGCCTACGTGCGGATCAATCTGAGCAAAACGACGCGGGCCATCGAAGGCGCCAACTCCTGGGCGGTGGTCGGCGCGCTGCTGAAACTGTCTCAGGTCAACAACATCGAGCGTTTGATGAAGTGGTCGATTTACGACGACTTCACCCTGATCACGCCCGAAGGTACGGTGTTGATCGGTGCGCTGAAGCCCGATCAAGTGCTCAATGAAGGCACGAATCTGACCGCTGATGGCCTGGTGTTCAAGCTGACCAGCCCCGGCGAACGTCCGTGGACGGCGATTTACGTGATCAGTGTGCAGAGCTTTCTCGATTACGCGCTGTGGCCATTGCTGTGCCTTTTGGTTCTCGTGCTCGCCCTGCTCGGCAGTGGCCGGGCACTCAATCGCTGGTACACCCAGCGCGTTATCCTTCCCGCGCAAAGTGCCCACGCGAGCATCGCCGAAAGCGAAGCGTTCAGCCGCGCGGTCATCGACACCGCGCCCACCGGCCTGTGCGTGATAAGTCGCCGCGATCATCAGGTATTGCTGGAGAACCAGCGCGCTCAGCAATGGCACGACACCCGCGAACTGATCAACCTGCTCGACCGGCAGACAGCGACCGGCCAGGGCCATGCCGAACTGGAGATTGGCGGTCGGCATTTGCATGTCGCCTTCGTCGCCACCCGTTATCAGGGCCAGGACGCCTGGCTGTGTGCACTGCACGATGTGACCCGGCATGTCGAAGACGCGGCGGCGCTTGAGGTCGCGCGCCAGGCCGCTGATTCGGCGAATCAGGCCAAGAGCCGGTTTCTGGCGACGATGAGCCATGAAATCCGCACGCCGCTGTATGGCGTGCTCGGCACGCTGGAACTGCTCGGCCTGACCACGCTGAACCCGCGTCAACAGGCCTATCTGGACACCATCCAGCGCTCGTCGGCCAGTCTGTTCAAGCTGATCAGCGACGTGCTGGATGTGTCGAAAATCGAGGCCGGGCAAATGAACCTCGAGCTTCAGCCGTTTTGTCCGCTGGAGCTGACCGAAGACGTCGTACGCAGCTTCGGCGCGTTTGCCCGTGGCAAAGGTTTGCAACTGTATGCTTGCATCGATGCGGCGCTGCCGGATCAATTGCTCGGTGATGCGCAGCGCATTCGCCAGATCCTCAATAACTTGCTGAGCAACGCCATCAAGTTCACTGACAATGGCCGTGTGGTCATGCGCGTTCGTGTGCTGCAAAACGCGGGCGGTCGCGCCGAGGTGCAGTGGCAGGTCAGCGATTCGGGTGTGGGCATTTCCCAAGCGCAGCAACAGCAGTTGTTCGACCCGTTCTATCAAGTCAACGAAGCCGACAGTCATGCCGGCGCCGGGTTGGGTCTGGCCATTTGCAAGTGGCTGTGTGAGTTGATGCAAGGTCAGTTGAACGTGGTCAGCGAGCCGGGACTGGGCAGCCGCTTCAACTTGCAACTGACCCTCGATTGCGCCCCTGGCAGTCTTGCCGATTGCCCATCGTTTGTGCCCGGCGGCGCTGCCGTTTATGTACGGGCACCGGTGGCCGAACTGGCGCAGCATCTGAGCGCCTGGCTTGAGCGTTTTGGCCTTGATTGTCGCTTGGTGACGAACGAGCTGCCGCCCTCCGCGGCGCTGCTGGTAGACCTTGCGCCCCTGGCTAACGCCAGCGTGTTCGATGGCCCGCGTATCCTCGCCACTGCAGGCGGGCCCAATCCGGCGCGGGTGAGCGGCAGCGGCTGGCAAGTCGATGCGGACGATGTACGCGCAATTGGCTGGGCAATTGCGTTGGCCCGGCACGGCGCCAGTCACCCGCGTGTGCCTTCGCAGCAGGAAAACAGCCGAGCGCTGAACCTGCGCGTACTGGTGGCCGAGGACAATACGATCAACGCGGCGATCATCAAGGAACAACTGGAGGCGCTGGGCTGTTCGGTAGTCGTCGCCGCCAATGGCGAACAGGCGCTGGTGCAATGGGCACCCGGACGCTTCGATCTGCTGCTGACCGACGTCAACATGCCGATCATGAACGGCTACCAACTGGCCGCCGCACTGCGCCAGCAGGATGCGACGCTGCCGATCATCGGCGTCACCGCCAATGCCCTGCGCGAAGAAGGTGAACGTTGCGCCGCTGTCGGCATGAACGCATGGATGGTCAAGCCGCTGAACCTGGCGACACTGCGCACGCAGCTGCAAAGCCACTGCCAGACAGTGATCGCGCCGGTGGCAGACGCCGCGCCGACCCTCTCACCGAAAATGCGCGAGCTGTTCGTCGCAACCCTGCGCCGCGACGTTCAGACCACACTGACCGCGCTGGATGCGGCCAACGCCAGCAGCGTCGCACAGCAATTGCACAGCATGGCCGGGGCACTCGGCGCCGTGCGGGTCGAGGCCCTGGCCAGCGCACTGGTCGAGCTGGAATGTCGCCTGACCGGCATGGCGATCACTCCGGCGCTGGCCCTGCAAGTGCGCCAACAGCTGGCGCGTCTGACCGACCTGCTCGACACCCTCGAATAATTTCACTCTGGATAAAGCACCCATGGAAACCTTCAACGTTGTCATCGCCGATGATCATCCCATCGTCCTTTTGGGGGTACGGGAACTGGTCGAGCGTGACCGACGCTTCAACGTGGTGGGCGAGGCAGTGTGTCCCGATGGCTTGATCGAGTTGCTGAAGTCTCAGGCGGTGGACCTGTTGATCACCGATTTCAATATGCCCGGTGACTCGCGCTACGGTGACGGCCTGAAGCTGGTGGAATACGTGACCCGGCATTTTCCCGAAGTCAGGGTGCTGGTCCTGACCATGATTTCCAATCCTCTGATCCTGACCCGCCTGCAGGAACTCGGTGTGCTGGCGGTGATTCAGAAAAGCCAGCTGCACGCTGAAATAGAAGTGGCGCTCAAAGCCATTGCCAAAGGCAGCCGGGTACGCCACAAAGAACCAGCCCCCACATCCGTGCTGAACGATGGCGCCGATCTGGATGAACGCTTTTCCCGACTGTCGCCCAAGGAACATGAAATTCTGCGGCTGTTCGTTCAAGGCCAGGGCGTTAACGAAATTGCCAGGGGATTGAACAGAAGTGCCAAAACCATCAGTACGCAAAAAATTTCAGCCATGCGCAAACTTGAAGTAAATAGCGATCAGGCGTTACTGGCTTATTGCATCGAACGCAACTTGTTCAAATAAACGACTCTGCACTTCGACGTAACATCCGCGCATCTAGGAATCGTCTGATGTTCCACCGGGAACCTGGGTTTTATTGTGTTGCTTTAACCCCAACAATGGAAAAGCAACATGAAAACGCTGTCTCGCACACTTCTCGCCCTGTCGATCTTCGCTGCCGGTAATGTCCTTGCCGCCGATCCCGTCGTGCCGACCAAGGCTGGCACTGGCACTATCAACTTCACCGGCACCATCAACAACGATGCCTGCTCGGTGGAAGGCGCCGGCAAGGACAAAACCATTTCGGTAAACATGGGCGAGGTGTCGATCAAGGACATGGGCACCGCGACTGCGCCGAAAGGCAACGGTACGCTGAGCGTCGAGAACTTCGACATGAAGATCAACTGCAACGCCGGAACCAAAGTGGCGATGATCTTTGAACCGACCAAGGGCGCAGGCTCGGGCATCGAAACCGGTACCAAGGTCTTGAAACTGATCGACGGCCTGGGTTCTGCGAAAGGTATCGGCATCGCTCTGCTGGACGCCAATGGCGCCGTGATCGACCTGACTTCGCCGACCACCGCCCGCATTGAAAACACCCTGCAGGACAGCAACACCACATTGAAATTCTCGGCAGCCTACGTCACCACCGTTGACCCGAAACTGGCGGTAGCCGGCCGTGGCGACGCGACCCTGCCGTTCACCCTGCAATACGAATAAATCGCGCGCTGTAGCGAGCACTGTGCGGGGCCGACCGGCCCTGCACTTCCTTTCTGTCTGCGCGGTAATTGTTCATGTCTTTACGTCATTCCCTATCCCTTTGCGTCGGCCTTCTGGGCCTGTTCGTCGTCAATCAGGCCATGGCCGGCATCTCTTTGAGCAGCACCCGGCTGATCTTCGACGGCAAGCATAAAGAAGCCGGCATCACCGTGCGTAACAGCGGCGAAGACGTGTTGATTCAGTCTTGGGTCGACAACGACAGCGACGCGGCCGGCACGGTGCCTTTCGCCGTCACCCCGCCGCTGGTGCGTGTCAGTGGTGATGAGCAGCAGATATTGCGGGTTATTTACGAAGGCACCGGCATGCCTGACGACCGAGAGTCGGTGGTGTGGCTGAACGTGCAGGAAATCCCGCAATCGGCAAAAACGGCCAATACCCTGCAGTTGGCGGTGCGTCAACGCATCAAGGTGTTCTTCCGCCCTGCCGGTTTGAAAAACAACGCCTATCAAGCCCCGGCCGAGCTGACCTGGAAGCTGAGCGAGCGTGCCGGTAAAAGTGTGCTGCAGGTAAAAAATCCAGGGCTGTATCACGTGTCGATTGCCGATATCACCGTGCAATCGGGGGCAACCGGCGAGCACCCGTTTGATTCAATGATGATCGCCCCAGGCGAACAAAAAGAGTTCGTACTCAAACAACTTCACGCAATCAATTCGCCACGTTTGCTATTCAGCAGCATCAACGACTATGGCGCCCGCGACCGTTATGTCGCGCAACTTTCCAGCAGCGCCGAAGTGAGCGCCAGTCTGGATAAACAAACGCCATAACTCGCGTGCCGCTTTAACAGCCGCACTTTCACTGTATTTCTCTTCGCTCCGTTAGTTCGTATCGGAGGTGATATAGGGTTCCTGCATGTTTTTACTCAAGCGCGATGGCCTGGCGCCGTTTTCGTTTGCTCTGGTCTTCAGCACAACCTGCCTGGCCGATGGCGATGAACAATTCAATACATCGTTTCTGCAAGGCACGACGTCCGCCGTCGATCTGCAATCGCTGCTCGCCGGCAGCCGCGTACTCCCCGGCACTTACCGGGTCGACCTGTACGCCAACGACATGTTGGTGGGCCGCCGCGATATCGATTTCCGCCGTGATCCCGAGCGCAACAAGGTTGAAGCCTGCCTGACCCTGGACATGCTCAAGCAAGTGGGCGTCGACCTCGCCAGGCTGCAGGCCAGCGGCAAGCTCGGCGAGGCTGACGCGGATGCCTGCCTCGACCTGCCCGCGCTGATCGACCACGCCACTGTGCGCTACGACGTGCCGCGTCTGCGTTTGCTGGTCAGCGTGCCGCAAAGCGCCATGGAGCGCGGTCGCCGCGGCTACGTCGATCCGGCGCTGTGGGACGAAGGCGTGCCAGCGGCGTTCATCAACTATCAACTGAGCAGCAATCGCAACAGCACCAACGCCGACACCACGTTTGCCCATAACGTTGGCCTGCGCAACGGCATCAACCTCGGCGGCTGGCGCCTGCGCAATGAGTCCAACTTCAACAGCAGCACCGGCCAGCCGAGCACGTTCAAGAGCAACCGCAGCTATCTGCAACATGACGTCACCGCGTTGAAGGGCCAGTTCAGTGCCGGGGATATTTTCTCCGACGCCGACCTGTTCGACAGCGTGCGCTATCGCGGCTTGAAACTGGCCTCGGACGACGGCATGCGCGCCGACAGCGAGCGCGGCTATGCGCCGGTGATTCGTGGCATTGCGCAGTCGAGCGCCACCGTCGAGATTCGCCAGAACAATTACATTCTTTACACCACCAACGTGCCGCCCGGGCCGTTCGAGATCAGCGACATCTATCCCAGCGGCTCCAACGGCGATCTGGAAATCACGGTGATCGAAGCCGACGGTCGACGCCGGGTGACGGTGCAGGCGTTTTCCAGCCTGCCGATCATGGTGCGCGAAGGCCAACTGAAGTACAGCGTTTCGGCGGGCCGCTACAACAGCAACAGCGATGACCAGCAGACGCCGGAATTTATCAGCAGCACGGTGGCTTATGGCGTCAGCAGTAACCTGTCGGCGATTGTTGGTACTCAGGCCACCGAGAATTTCCAGGCGCTCTCGGTCGGGGCCGGGCGCAATACGGCGATCGGTGCCGTCTCGCTCGACCTGACTCACTCCAACAGCCGCACCTCTGGCCGGACCGTCAAGGGCAACAGCTTGCGCGCGTTGTATGCCAAAACGTTCACCGGCACCGACACCAACTTTACCCTCGCGGCCTATCGCTATTCGACCGAGGGCTATCGCACCTTGAGCGAACACGTCGAGGAACTGAGCCGCGAGGGCGAGCAGCGTATCGGTAATTCGAAAACCCGCACCGACCTGACCGTCAACCAGAGCCTGGGGCGCAATCAGCAGTTCGGCAGCATCTACCTCAACGCCAGCGACCAGCGCTACTGGGGACGCGGCGGTTCGCAGAGCCTGTCGGCCGGTTACAGCAATTATTGGGGCGAGGTCAGCTACAACCTCAGCGCGACTTACACCAAGGACGTCGGCAACTATGGGCCGGCGAACAACGACACGTTGTTCAATCTCTCAGTGTCGTTTCCGCTGGGCTCGAAACCGCGCGCGCCGAGGGCTTTCGTTTCGGCCAGTACGCAGAAGGACACCAGCAGCACCCAGATGGGCATCAACGGCTATTTGTCCGAAGACAGCGATACCTACTACTCGGTGCAGGGCGGCAACAGTCGCAACGGCGGCAGCACGGGTTCGGCCAACCTCAGCACACGGACGTCGATGATGGACATCAGTGCCGGTTACAGCCAGGGCCGTGGCTACAATGCGCAGAATCTCAACGTTGCCGGGTCGATTGTCGGCCACGCTGGCGGGATCAACCTTGGGCAGACCGTCGGTGAGACTTTCGCATTGGCGCAGGTCGAGGGTGTCGAAGGCGTGAAGATCGCCAGCTTCTCCGGGGCCAAAACCGCTGGCAATGGCTACGCCGTGGTGTCCAATGCGCAGCCGTATCGAGTCAACTGGATCAGCCTCGATACCCGAGATCTGGGCGGTGATTTCGAAATTGAAAACGCCACCCGGCAAGTGGTGCCGCGCCGTGGTGCCGTGGTGCTGGCGCGCTACGCGAGCAAGACCGGGCGGCGGGTGCAATTCGCCCTGTTCGATGCGCAGCACCAGCCAATTCCGTTTGGGGCGTCACTGGAAGACGCCGCCGGCAAGCAACTGGCGATCTCCGACCCGAGCGGCAAGGCACTGGCGCTGGTCGCGGACGACGCCGGCACCCTGACCATCAACTGGCAAGGCCAGCGCTGCGAGGCGTCGTATGCACTGCCCGAGCGTGACAAGGCGTTGAATTACGAGCGAGCTTCGCTGGTGTGCCGCGCGCCAGTGGCTGACTGAGAAGACGCCATCGCTGGCAAGCCAGCTCCCACAGGGTTGATGCCGTACAAAACATTCATGTACGCCAGAGAAACCTGTGGGAGCTGGCTTGCCAGCGATTGAAGCGACTCGGTTCAGGAGAAAGCGCGATCTAGAAATCGCGCTTGTAGAAGATATCCAGCGAACTGGCCACGCCACTCGCCGCCTCGACATAGACCTTCTTGCTCAGCTTGTAACGCAGCGCAATGGTGCTGGCCGGTTCAAACACGCCAACGCCATAACGCAAACTGAGCTTCTCGGTAATATTGCCGCTGGCCACCACGCTGGTGGCATCGCCGCTGCCCGCCGTGTCGAGCTGGAAGTCCTGAATCCCCAGATCCTTGGCCAGACCGCTGGTAACCCCGGAACTGCCCATCAAGCCCAGACCCAACGCCGCTTGCGCGAGCATGTTGTTGTCCTCGCCGCTGGTGCTCAGCGGACGGCCGAGCACCAGATAGGACAACGCCTGCTCCTGGCTCATCGCCGGCTCGGAGAAGATCTGCGTGGTCGGTTGCTCGGCGCTGCCACTGAGGCGAATACCGGCGATCACATCGTCAGTCTGACGGATCGCTTCGATGTCCAGATACGGCTGATCGAGGGGGCCGGCGAACAACAGACGTGCACGGCGCACTTGCAGGCGCTGGCCGTAGGCACTGTAGCGGCCATCGTTGAGCCAGAGTTCGCCACGGGTGTCCATGTTGTCGCCGATGTGCACATGACCTTGCACGTTGGCGGTCAGACCAAATCCGGCGAAGGCCAGTTTGTCTTCGCCAACCACCACGTCGATGTCCATTTTCATCGCCATCGGCGGCTTGCCCTCTTCGGTCTGCGCACCGACGATGATCGTGTCATCGGAGACTTTCACCGTGGATGGCGGCAACTCACGCACGGTGATTTCGCCTCGGGGCACCTGCACTTTGCCGGCGATTTTCAGCTCGTCGCCGGCCATGGAAATCTTCAGGTCCGGCGCCACTTCCAGCTTGGCATAAGGCTCGACGGTGACCGGCAATTGCGTGCCCTTGAGCGCCAGATCGACCATCAGTGCCTGGCCCCAGGCGACGTTACCGTTGAGGCTGCCCTGCCCGCTCTTGCCACTTTTCCAGCCGCCATCGAGGCGCACCGATTCGCCGGCAATCAGGGCGGTAAGTTGCAGATTCTGCAGTTCCATCGGCAACTCGGCACCGGACACTTCGCCGTCGCTGAGCTGCACGGTGCCGTTGACCAACGGCGCCAGCAATCCGCCGGAAATGGTGCCGCTACCATTCAGGCGCCCGGTTAGTTTTTCGACCATCGGAACAAACGGCCGCGCCACCGAAAGATCAAGCCCGGAGAGGCGGAACGAACCACTCAGTGGTTTGTTTTTCGGCAGCGGATTGAGCTGCGCCTGCACCAGCAACTCGCCGAGTTTGCCGCCGACGAAGTTGAGTTCAGTGTCGACGCGTTTCGGCGTCAGTTTGCTGGTGAGTTTCAGGGTCTGGTACGGAAAATCCAGCCACTGATCCTTTTCCTTCATGCGCAAGGTGCCGCCGCTGGCGTCGACGCTGACCACGCCGTTGGGCCCGCTGGCCGGCAGGTCCAGTTGCAGGTCGGCGTTGAGCTTGCCTTGCCAGGCGAAGTCTTTCGGCAGCCATTGCGCCAGACTTTCAATCGGGAACTGCTTGAGGTGGTAACGCAGTTTCGGCTCCGGCATCAGCCGTTGATCTTCACCGCACAGGCTGGCATTGCCGGACATCCAGCAATGCGCGCCGAAGTTGATTTTGCCGTCAGCGAGGCGTTCGAGTTTGGCCGGGCTTTGCAGTCTCCAGTCCTGGCCGCCGGCCTGAATATCGCCGCTGGCCAGGCGGCCACGCCAGTTGCCCTTGTCCAGATTGCCGTCCAGACCGAGGGCGAGTTTCAGCTTCGGCCCGATCAGGTCGAGGTTGAGTTTCTGATTCTTGATGTCGCCCTGAGCGCTAGCGGTCAACGTGCCCAGGTTGGTGTCACCGGCCTGAATGCCGCTGCCTTTCAGATCGATCTTCGCCCGTTGTGCACTGTCGAGCGTGGCGTCGAGGTTGAGGCTTTGCAGGCGATTATCCTGGAACGCCAGTTGCGAACCTTGCAGGTCGAGTTTGCCCTGCGGCGCCTTCAGCGTGCCAGCCACATTGACCTGACCGTTGACCTGCCCGCGCAGCTGCGGCCAGAGCTGGGCCAAACGCGCCAGCTTGATGTCGATCTGCCCGGTGAGTTTCTGCTGCAGGCTGCCCTTGCCGTTAATGCTGTTGTCGCCGAGGCGGATTTGCAGGGCGTTGAGGTTCCACTGTTCGCCAGCGCCGTCAGCCTTGGCCTGGAGGACCGCCGGTTGCCCGCGCAGTTTGCCTTTCAAGTCAAGGTCGGCGGTCAGGCTCAGGCGTTCGTTTTTCATTTCGCCCGTGCTTTTCAGCGGTCCAGCTAACGTGCCCGGCAATTCGGCGACCCAGTACGCCGGGTTGAGAGCCGACAGTTCCAGCGCGGTGTCCCAGGCGATGCCATCGGCGAACTGTACGTTGACGTGCCCTTCGGCCTTGCCCTGCCCGGCTTCCATTGTCAGTTGCGGCAAGGCGATCTGTTTCAGGCTGCCGCTAAACGGACTGCTCAAGGTAAACGCGCCCGCCGGGCCATCCAGTGCAGCGGCGAAGTTGCCGAGGTACTGACCATCGGTGTAGGAAACTTCGCCCGTGAAGGTACGCAAAGCCACTTGTGGCTCGTCAATTTCGTTATAGAGCCGGTGCCACGGAAAGTCCTGCCAGTTGATATTGGCTTGGGCGCTGAGGCCTTTGCTCCAGTCGACACTGCCGGTGAGTTTGAGGCTTTGCTTGTCGTTGGCCGTCAGGTCGAGGCCGGCAATCTGCGCGCCGCTGGCGTCGACTTTGCCTTTGAGCAGCAGCGCGACCGGGCCTTTATCGGCGGGCAGCGTGGCGTTGCCGTTGAGCTGGTAACCGTTTTTCAGGTCGCCTTCGCCGGTCAGTACCAATTGATTGAGTTGCAGCGTGTCCGGCAGGTCGGCGCTCGGCTTGAACGCGTCGGAAGTGATGCGCACCTTGGCCGGCAGGTTTTCCACCAGCGGTTGCAACTCGCCGCTCAACTGGCCGTCGAGGTAGCCACGGCTATCGGCGTGCAGGTTGAGGGTTTTCAACAGGTCGCCGTCAATCTTCAACGCCAGCGTCCACGGCCCCGTGCCCGGTGACGGAAGCGTCAGGTCACCGGCGATGTTCAGCGGCCAGTTGCCGCTCGGTTCAAGGGTGCCGGACAGGTTCAGGCTGAGCTCGTCGCGCTGCAATTTCACGCTGTCGATCTGCATGCCCTTGGCGGTCCAGTGCGCCGCCAATTGCAAGCCCTTGAGCTGTTCGCTGCCGTTGAACAGCAGGCTACCGACCTGCACGTCGCCCAGTTCGATGGCCACCGGCAATTGCAGATCCGGCAGTTTGATCGGGCCGCTCTCGGTGGTTTCTTCACTCGGCGGGAATTGCAGAATGACCTGATCAGCCTTGAGCTGTTCGATGCACAGCGTCATGCGCATCAGACACAGCGGTGACCAGGCGAAGATTGCCTTGTTCAGCTCGACGCGACTGCTGTCCTGCTGCCACAGCAGATGATCGGCGCTCCATTGCCCGCCGAGGCGACCCTGGAAATTCTCCACTGTCAGACCCGGTACGAGGCCCAGCACCCAGCGGCTGCCGGCCGCCGTGCCGAGTACGGCGGTGACACTCAACACAATCAACAACACCAGCGCCAACAACGCCAGCGCCGTAATTTTCAAACCACGCTTCACAGCTCAGGCCCCATGGAAAAGTGCAGCCGGATGCCGCCATCGTCGTCGAGTGCGTGGGCCAGGTCGAGGCGGATCGGCCCCACCGGCGAAACCCAGCGCACACCAATACCGACACCAGTCTTGAGGTTCGGCAGTTCGAGTTTATTGAAGGAGTTGCCCTGGTCGACGAAGGTCGCGACGCGCCATTTCTCGGCGATCGAGTATTGATACTCGACGCTGCCGGCGACCATGTAGCGGCCGCCGATTCGATCGCCATCAGAGTTTTTCGGCGACAGGCTCTGGTAGTCGTAACCGCGCACGCTTTGATCGCCACCGGCGAAGAAGCGCAGCGACGGCGGGATCGAGTTGTAGCCGTTGGTGGCACTGCCGCCGACCTGCACGCGACCGAGCAAGCGGTGTTTGTCGAACACCGTGGTCAGGCCTTTGACCAGCGCCGTGCCATACAGAAGGTTGTTGTCCGAGCCGAGGCCTTCCTTCGCCACTTTGCTTTCGAAGCTCAGGCGATAGCCGTTGTGCGGGTCGATGCGGTTGTCGCTTTTCAGGTACGAATAACTGATGCCGGGCATCAGCAAGGTACTCAGGCCGGAGTCGTCACCGAGTTCGTACTCTTCGCGCTGCCATTTCAGCGAGATCACTCGCTGCCAGCCGCTCGGTAATTTGCTGTGCCATTCCGGGCCGAAGGTCAGCAGTTTGCTGAGCGTGTCGGAACCGTCGATGTCTTCGAATTGATAACCGCCGGCCCAGCGCAGTTTGTCGGTCAGCGGCGGGTCGAGCGGGATGTCATAGAACAGCCCGACGTTTTGCCGTGGCGCCGAGAGTTCGGCTTCCCAGCCATAGCTGTCGCCTTGCGGGTTGACCCAGTGGCGCGTCCAGTTGGCTTTGATGCGTGGCCCGACGTCGGTCGAATAACCGAGGCCCAGGCCCATGGTGCGGGGCTTGCGCGTGTCGAGTTTGACGTCGACCGGAATCACATCGTTTTTTGCTGCGGTGGGTGCGGCATCGACGCGTATGCCTTCGAAATAACCGCTCGATTGCAGATCGCGGTTCAATTCGGCGATCAGCTCGGAGTCGTAGGGTTCGCCTTCCTTGAACGGCACCATGCGTTGCAGCAGGTCTTCGTCGAACGGCGTGTCGCCTTCGAATTTGACTTTGCCCAGCGCATAACGCGGGCCGCTTTCGTAGATCAGTTCGATGTCGGCCACCCCGGCGCGCGGGTCGACCATGAGTTTTTGACTGGTGAAACGGCCACTGAAAAAACCGAAGCGCGAGGCCTGATTCTGAATAAGTCTTTTGGCGTCTTCGTAACGGCCATGGTTGAGCACCGCGCCGGACTTGAGCGCGTCGCTTCTCGGTACACGAAAGGATTTGAGGGAGGCCGCCGGGCCGTCGACACGGATGGTGACGTTGCGCAGGTGAATCGGCTCGCCGGGATCGATGTTCAACACCAGGCGCGGTTTGTCGCCGCCCTTGACGTCACTTTCGATCTGCGGCTGGTAGTAGCCCAACGCCTGCGCCGCTTTGCGCGCCTGCTCTTCAGCACCGCGACTGAAGCGCTGCAGGGCTTCTTCGTCACGGTCGCCGAGGCTGCCGATATAGCCTTCTATATTGGCTTTAAGTTCATCGTTGGACGGTTTGATCCGCACGTCCAATTCACTTTGCGCCAGCGCCGCGCAGCTGGTTAACAGCATGAGCACGCCACTGGTAAATCTTCCTGGAAACTTCATAGGCGCGGATGCTATCACGGGCTTGGGAGCGTGATAGAACAGGAAATTTCCCAAGAAGTTCGATTGTTATGCTGTTGCAGTTTGTAACACCTGCGGATTGGCGTGGAAAAACACGTGTTCGCGCACCGGCCCGACCGCAACTTCGCCGATCTCTTCGTATCCCTGCCTTTTATAGAATTCCAGGTAACGCGGGTTGCCAGTGTCGAGCACCACGCCTTGCGAGGTTTCGTCGACAGCACACCAATTGTGGACCGCCGTGAGCAATTGTTCGCCGAAGTGTTTGCCCTGAAATTGTGGGTGAATGCCCAGCAGCGGCAGCATGTGCACGGAATCGCTGGGCACGCAGGCGGCGACGGCATCGTGGTATTCCAGATAGCGGCGGGTGCAGCGGAAACCGGTGCTGAGCACCATGCGCAGGCGCCACGCCCAACTTTCGGTGATGCCCAGGCGCCGTTGCGGCGGCGCGATCAGGGCGATGCCGATCAGGCGATCGTTGACCAACAAGCCGATGGCGGGCAGGTCCTGGAGAAAATGCTGTTTGACCAGCTCGCGCACCGTGGCGCGTACGCGCTGTTCGTAGCCGGGACGTTCAGCTTCGAACAGGTAGCCGAAGGTCGGCTCGTGGCGATAGGCCTGATACAGCAACGAGCGGGCTTCGCGGGAATAACCGCGGTCGAGCATGTGGATGTCGGCAACGGCGGTCTGGCTTTCAGGCATTGCAGTGATTCTCCCCGGGGGCGCGTTCAAATGGCGGCGCTCTTGTTGGTACGAACCTTGGGCGGATGTGGTGGTTCCCCTGACAGGTTAGACCAGCCTCGGATCTTCATCGACTGGGAGGGCCTCATCGCTGGCAAGCCAGCTCCCACAGTGTCTGCGTCGTTCAAAACATTTACATACACCACAGAAACCTGTGGGAGCTGGCTTGCCAGCGATTGGGGCCGGGACAGGTGCTACAAATCCCACAGGCCAAAATGATTTCTCTCACACTGGCCCATCTCCCCCATGTCAGCTAGCATCGCCCTTTTGCCAGGACTGCCGACCATGAAGATCGTTTCCTTCAACATCAACGGACTGCGGGCCCGTCCGCATCAGCTGGCAGCGCTGATCGAAAAACACCAGCCGGACGTGATCGGCCTGCAGGAAACCAAGGTCCACGACGACCAGTTCCCGCTCGAAGAAGTCCGCGCCCTCGGCTACCACGTGCATTTCCACGGCCAGAAAGGCCATTACGGCGTGGCCATGCTCTCGCGCAAGGAACCCATCGCCATCCACAAAGGTTTCGCCACCGACGAAGAAGACGCCCAGCGTCGCTTTATCTGGGGCACCTTCGCCGACGCCAATGGCGTGCCGGTGACCATCATGAATGGCTATTTCCCCCAGGGTGAAAGCCGCGACCACCCGACCAAATTCCCCGCCAAGCAGCGTTTCTACAGCGATCTGCAAGCGCTGCTGGAAAGCCAGTTCCATAACGAACAACCGCTGGTGGTGATGGGCGATGTGAACATTTCCCCGGAAGACTGCGACATCGGTATCGGCCCGGACAACATGAAGCGCTGGCTGAAAACCGGTAAGTGCAGCTTCCTGCCGGAAGAGCGCGAGTGGATGGCACGCCTGAAGAACTGGGGCCTGACCGACAGCTACCGTCACCTGAATCCGGACGTGACCGATATGTTCAGCTGGTTCGACTACCGCAGCCGTGGCTTTGAAGATGAGCCGAAACGTGGCCTGCGCATCGATGTGATTCTGGCGTCCCATGGTTTGTTGCCGCGAGTGAAGGCCGCCGGTGTCGACTATGAATTGCGCGGAATGGAAAAGCCGTCCGACCATGCGCCGATCTGGCTTGAACTCAGCTGATATCAGCCAGGATCAAAAGATCGCAGCCTTCGGCAGCTCCTACATTTGGAATGCGTTCCCCTGTAGGAGCTGCCGAAGGCTGCGATCTTTTGGCCTGTCATTTTTTGGTCATGCGCCTGACTTAATCTCCCCGGCAATCCCCTTGGCTTGATTCGGTGCCGGCATGATCCTGCGTGTTTTGTGCGTTTTTCTCTTGAGTGCCTGGCTGACGGTTTCTGCCGCCGCCCTGCCCCTTCCTGAAAACGGCCCGGCATTGCGTATTCAGGGTTCCAACACCATCGGCGCCGAACTCGGCCCGGCACTCGTTGAAGGCCTGCTGCAAGCGCAAGGCCTGCTGAAAATCCACCGCGAAACCCCCGACACCGCCAACGAACTGCGCATCGTCGGCCAGACCGGCGAAGGTCAACGCGTGGTCGTTGAAGTCGCCGCCCACGGCTCCAGCACCGGTTTCTCCGCGTTGAAAAATGCCAGCGCCGACCTGGCCGCGTCTTCCCGCGAGATCAAGGACAGTGAGCTGCAGACTCTGCAATCACTGGGCGATCTGAAAAGCCCCGCCGCCGAACAAGTCATCGCCATCGATGGCCTGGCGATCATCCTTCATCCCGACAATCCGCTACAGCAACTCGACACCGAGCAACTGGCGCGGATCTTTGCCGGCGAGGTGAAAACCTGGGAAGACCTCGGCGGTCGTGGCGGTGCGATTCATTTATATGCACGGGATGATCAATCCGGCACCTACGACACGTTTAAGGAATTGGTCCTCAGCCGGCGTGGGAAAAGTCTGAACAGCGCCGCGAAAAGGTTTGAGTCCAGCGAACAATTATCCGACGCCGTCAGCGCGGATCCGCAAGGCATCGGTTTCATCGGTTTGCCTTATGTGCGCCAAGCCAAAGCCGTGGCGATTGCCGATGGCGCATCGCAATCCATGCTGCCGCTCAACAGCCTGATCGCTACCGAAGACTATCCACTGTCGCGACGCTTGTTCTTCTATCTGCCACCCGAAAGCAACAATCCTTGGGCGAAGGCGTTGGTGACGTTCGCGCAAAGTCGTCAGGGCCAGGCGATCGTCGCGGCCAACGGTTTTATCAGTCAGACCGTGCAGGCCATAAGCGTTGCGCCGAATGCGCTGATGCCTGAGGGCTATCAATCCCTCAGCCGTCACGCCCAGCGTCTGACGGTGAATTTCCGCTTCGAGGAAGGCAGTGCGACGCTCGATAACAAGGCACGTCAGGATCTGGCGCGGGTGTTCGACTATATAAAGCGCCACGACAAGACCGAACGGGCGGTGACGCTGGTGGGTTTTGGAGACGCCAAGGACGACCCGGCGCGGGCGGATTTGCTCTCGAAGCTGCGGGCGATGGCGGTACGACGGGAGTTGGTCAAGAACGGCGTGGTGTTGCGTGAGGTTCGTGGCTTCGGCGCGTTGATGCCGGTGGCGGCGAACAATGCGGATGAGGGCAGGATCAAGAATCGGCGGGTTGAGGTTTGGGTGTATTGAGTCTGATGTTGATGTGTTGCACCTGCTGACGCCATCGCTGGCAAGCCAGCTCCCACAGATTTCTCTGGTGTTCACAAAATTTGTGTTCACTGGAGATCCCTGTGGGAGCTGGCTTGCCAGCGATGAACGCTAACGCGGTGCTGAATCAGCGCTCGCTACGCAGCATTTCCTTCGGCACATACTTGCCGATCTCGAATTTACCGATCGCCGCGCGGTGCACTTCGTCCGGGCCGTCGGCCAGGCGCAGGGTGCGCTGCATGGCGTACATGTAGGCCAGCGGGAAATCGTTCGACACCCCGGCCCCGCCATGCATCTGGATGGCCCGGTCGATCACCCGCAGCGCGACGTTCGGCGCAACGACTTTGATCTGCGCGATCTCGCTCTTCGCCACTTTGTTACCGACGGTGTCCATCATGTACGCCGCTTTCAACGTCAGCAGACGCGCCATGTCGATTTCCATCCGCGAGTCGGCGATCTTGTCGACGTTACCGCCCAGACGCGCCAGCGGCTTACCGAACGCCGTGCGGCTCACCGCCCGTTTGCACATCAATTCCAGCGCACGCTCAGCCATGCCGATCGAGCGCATGCAGTGGTGAATCCGGCCCGGGCCAAGACGACCTTGCGCAATTTCAAAGCCGCGTCCTTCACCCAGAAGTACGTTTTCGTACGGCACACGTACGTTGTCGAACAGGACTTCGGCGTGGCCGTGAGGTGCGTCGTCGTAACCGAATACCGGCAATGGACGGACGATTTTCACCCCGGGGGTGTCGACCGGCACAAGGATCATCGAGTGCTGCGCATGGCGCGGTGCATCGGGATTGCTCAGGCCCATGAAAATCAGGATTTTGCAGCGCGGATCGCAGGCGCCGGAGGTCCACCATTTTTTGCCGTTGATGACCCACTCGTCACCATCACGCACGGCGCGGGCGGCCATGTTGGTCGCGTCGGACGAAGCCACATCGGGTTCGGTCATGGCGAATGCCGAGCGGATTTCGCCACGCAACAGCGGTTCGAGCCAGCGCTGTTTCTGTTCTTCGTTGGCGTAGCGCACCAGCACTTCCATGTTGCCGGTATCCGGCGCCGAGCAGTTGAACGGCTCCGGGCCGAGCAGCGAGCGGCCCATGATTTCTGCCAATGGCGCGTATTCGAGGTTGGTCAGGCCGGCACCGAGTTCCGACTCAGGCAGAAACAAATTCCACAAGCCTTCGGCCTTGGCCTTGGCTTTGAGTTCTTCCATGATCGCCGTCGGCTGCCAGCGATCGCCTTCGGCAACCTGGCGTTCGAACACGGCTTCAGCCGGGTAAACGTAAGTGTCCATGAACGCGGTCACGCGCTCACGCAGTTCTTGCACCTTGGGCGAATAAGCGAAATCCATGATCAATTACCTTCTTGGGCAGAGGTTGTTCAAGTCATGCAATCGATGCTAGAACAGCGCTGATAATTTACCTAGCCTATTCTCGGCGTGTATAAACATTCATCACCGATATATGATCGGCTGATTGCCAGCCCTTAAAAACACCGCCCTTAATAACAAGAGAAGCCGCGTTATGAATCTGAGTAAGGTCGACCTCAACCTTTTCATCGTCTTCGACGCGATCTACACCGAAGCCAACCTGACCCGCGCCGGGCAGATTGTCGGCATCACCCAGCCTGCGGTATCCAACGCTCTGGCACGGTTGCGCGAGACTTTCAACGACCCGCTGTTTGTGCGCACGGCTCAGGGCATGGTGCCGACGCCAATGGCGCAGAACATCATCGGCCCGGTGCGCAACGCCCTGTCGTTGCTGCGTGTGTCGGTTCAGGAAAGCCGCATTTTCAACCCGGCGCAAGCGGTCAAGACCTACCGCATCAGCATGACCGACCTCACCGAGGCGGTGATTCTGCCGCCGCTGTTCCAGCGCCTGCGCCGTCTGGCGCCGACGGTGATCATCGAAAGCTTCTTGTCCAAGCGCCGCGAGACCACCAAAGAACTGGCCGCCGGGCGTCTGGATTTCGCCGTGGATGCGCCACTCAACACCGACCCGCAGGTGCGCCACGTCAAGCTGATGGAAGACCGTTACGTATGTGCGATGCGCAAGGGCCATCCGATGGCGGGCAAGGAAAAACTCTCGCTGGATGATTATCTGTCGCTGACCCATATCCATATTTCCAGCCGCCGCAGTGGCCTGGGTTATGTCGATCTGGCGCTGGGCAAAATGGGCATTCAACGCAAGATCGCCCTGCGTTCGCAGCACTATTTGATGGCCTCGCAAGTGATGCAGCAGACCGACATGGTCATGACCGTGCCGGAACGCTTTGCCCGTCGCCATGAACTGCAGGCGTTTAACCTGCCGGTGAATGATGTGCCGCCAGTGGAGACACATCTGTATTGGCATGAAAGCACTGACCAGGATCCGGCGAATCGCTGGATGCGCGAGCAGATGATCGAGTTGTGCCAACAGGTGACGGCGCAGGAGAAGAAGCTGGATAAGCAGGTGGTGTAAGGAAAGATCAAAAGATCGCAGCCTTCGGCAGCTCCTGCATTTGGAATCTATCCCCCCTGTAGGAGCTGCCGAAGGCTGCGATCCTTTTCTTGCTTGACGTAAACGTCAACCTACCATTAGCTTAGCGCCAAGACCTTTTTCGAGCGCTTCCATGAGCAGCCAGACTTACAGCATTTCCGACCTCGCTCGCGAGCTGGACATCACTACCCGGGCGATCCGTTTTTATGAAGAGCAAGGCCTGCTCAGCCCTGAGCGCCGAGGCCAGGAACGCATCTATTCACCGCGCGACAAGGTCAGCCTGAAGTTGATCCTGCGCGGCAAGCGCATCGGTTTCTCGCTGGCCGAATGCCGTGAACTGATCGAACTTTACGACCCGTCCAGCGGTAACACCAAACAGCTCAACAGCATGCTGGCGAAAATCAGCGAACGCCGCGAACAGCTTGAGCAGCAGTTGCTCGACATTGAGCAGATGAAACTCGAGCTCGATACCGCCGAAGAGCGCTGCGTGCAGGCGCTGGAGCAGACGCTCAAGAGCCAGCAGGCCGTTCAGTAACAACCCCATTCCCTGTGGGAGCGAGACTGCTCGCGAATGCAATTTGTCATTCGACATCTATGGTGATTGACCCGGCGCATTCGCGAGCAGGCTCGCTCCCACAGGGGGATATCCGCAGATTTCAGATAACTACAGCAGGTCAGCCCATGTCCCTCCCCTCCCAAGTACGCCTGATCGAAGTTGGCCCGCGCGATGGCCTGCAGAACGAAGCCCAACCGATCAGCGTCGCCGACAAGGTGCAACTGGTCGACGCCCTCAGCGCTGCCGGCCTTGGCTATATAGAAGTCGGCAGTTTCGTTTCACCGAAATGGGTGCCACAGATGGCCGGTTCCGCCGAAGTGTTCGCGCAGATCCAGCGCAAACCCGGCGTGACCTACGGCGCGCTGGCGCCAAATCTGCGTGGCTTTGAAGATGCGATTGCTGCCGGGGTCAAGGAAGTCGCGGTGTTCGCCGCCGCCTCCGAAGCGTTCTCGCAGCGCAACATCAACTGCTCGATCAGCGAAAGCCTGGCGCGCTTCGCACCGATCATGGAAGCGGCGCAACAGCACGGCGTTACCGTGCGCGGTTACGTGTCGTGTGTGCTCGGTTGCCCGTACGAAGGCACGGTCGCGCCGGAGCAAGTGGCGATGGTCGCCCGTGAGCTGTACTCAATGGGCTGTTACGAAGTTTCGTTGGGCGACACCATCGGTACCGGCACCGCAGGCGCGACCCGTCGCTTGTTTGAAGTGGTGTCGGCGCAGGTACCACGGGACAAACTCGCCGGGCACTTTCACGACACCTACGGCCAGGCCATGGCCAATATTTACGCCAGCCTGCTCGAAGGTATTTCGGTCTTCGACAGCTCTATCGCAGGCCTCGGCGGCTGCCCGTACGCCAAAGGCGCGAGCGGTAACGTTGCCACCGAAGACGTGGTGTACCTGCTCAACGGCCTGGGCATCGAGACCGGCATCGACCTGGACGCCTTGATTGCTGCGGGCCAGCAGATCAGCGCGGTGCTCGGTCGCCCGAGCGGTTCGCGCGTGGCCAAGGCTCGCAGCGCACAGTGAGGGGGGAAGGTGTTACCGCTGTGTCCGGAATGTGGGTTCAAGCGAGTAACACGGAAACAAATTGTCTGGTTTCGACAGGGTTGAAATTCGCCTGAATTTTTAAAGCATTGATTTTAAAGGTTTTTTAGAAGTTGGCACGGCTTCTGCTATCTCTATGGCATAACAAGAATAAAAAGCAGCAAACCAATAAAAATAAGACGTACCGACTCTGACATAACAAAAACAACACGGCAGAGACGCAGCTAACAGATTTTTTTGGAGAAGGTGTGCTTTTCAGGGTGCTCTCAGGAGTGACCCGCAACCGGGCAGAGAATAATAAAACTACCTTCAGGTAGCTCCCGAATCGGTTGGATCGCTTGGCGAGAAAGTAGATCAGCGCTCAAAAAAATACGTTTGCTCTTGACCCCGGATGGGGGTCGCCAAAAACAGCGGTAAAGGGCCACGGTTGCCAAAAACAACAACAGACCGACCCTCAATAATAAAAAAGAGCACGCGACGACAAAATTAAAGGGGAGCTTCGGCTCCCCTTTGTGCTTTCTGTGATTCTTCAATTCCCCCGAACCCCTGTGGGAGCTGGCTTGCCAGCGATTGCGGTAGATCATTCAACATTGATGCTGGCTGACCCGACGCCATCGCTGGCAAGCCAGCTCCCACAGTGTTTGTGTTCACCGCTCGATTGTTTTCAGCTCTTCGATGCTAATTTCGCGCATCCTGAATTTCTGGATCTTGCCCGTTACCGTCATCGGAAACTCTTCAACGAATTTGAAGTGCCGTGGCGTCTTGAAGTGCGCGATGCGCTCCTTGCACCAGGTTTGCAACTCCAGTTCGGAGGCGCTGTGGCCGGGGTGGAATTTGATCCAGGCAACAATCTCCTCACCGTAACGCGAACACGGAATGCCGATCACCTGCACATCCGCCACCGCCGGATGGGTGAAGAAAAACTCCTCCAGCTCACGCGGATAAATGTTCTCGCCACCGCGAATGATCATGTCCTTGTTACGCCCGGCGATGTTGACGTAGCCCTCCTCGTTCATGCTCGCCAGGTCGCCGGTGTGCATCCAGCCCGCGTCATCAATCGCTTCGGCGGTGGCCTGCGGATTGTTCCAGTAGCCGAGCATCACACTGTAGCCACGGGTGCACAGTTCGCCGATGGTGCCGCGCGGCACCAGGTTGCCGGCCTCGTCGATGATCTTGCTTTCCAGTTGCGGCTGGGTGCGGCCGACGGTGGTCACGCGCAGTTCCAGCTCATCGTTCGGCCCGGTCTGCAGCGACACAGGACTGGTTTCCGTCATGCCGTAGGCGATCTGCACCTCATTCATGTGCATCTCGCTGATGACCCGACGCATCACTTCGATCGGACACGTCGCGCCGGCCATGATCCCGGTGCGCAGGCTCGACAGATCGAATTCGCCGCGTTGTGGCTGGTCGAGCATGGCGATGAACATGGTCGGCACGCCGTACAGGCCCGTGGCTTTTTCCTCAGCGACGGTTTGCAGGGTCTGCAACGGATCGAAGGCATCGTTGGGGTAAATCATCGTGCTGCCGTGGGTAATGCAACCGAGGTTGCCCATGACCATGCCAAAGCAGTGGTACAGCGGCACCGGGATCACCAGGCGATCGCGCGGGGTCAGGCCGATGCTTTCGCCGACCATGTAACCGTTGTTGAGGATGTTGTAGTGGCTGAGTGTCGCGCCCTTGGGGAAACCGGTGGTGCCGGAGGTGTACTGAATGTTCACCGCTTGGTCGAAGTGCAGGCTGTCGCCGCGTTCGCGCAATTGTTCGGCGGAGATGCTGGTGGCCAGATCGGCCAGTTGCGACCACGGCAGAAAACCTGACGGCGGTTGCGCGTCGAGGCTGATCACCCCGCGCAATTCCGGCAGGCGCTCGCTGCGCAATTGGCCGATGGATTGCTCGGCCAGTTCCGGCACCAATCCTTGCAACATGCCGTGGTAATTGGAGGACTTGAATGCCCCGGCGCAAACCAGCCATTGGCAGCCGGATTGCTTGAGCACGTATTCGAGTTCGGAGCTGCGATAGGCCGGGTTGATGTTGACCAGGATCACGCCGATTTTCGCCGTCGCGACTTGAGTGATGCACCACTGCGCGCAGTTCGGCGCCCAGATCCCGAGCCGATCCCCCGCCTGCAAACCCAGGGCAAGCAGCGCTCTGGCGTGCAGGTCCACCGCATCGGCCAGCTGTCGCCAGGAATAGCGCAGTTGCTGATGGCGCACGACGAGCGCTTCGCCGTCAGGGTATTGCGCGGCGGTGTGATCGAACTGCTGCCCGATGGTCATCGCCAGCAAGGCTTTGTCCTGAGAACCGCGGGTGTAACTGCGCTGCGGGTTTGCACTGGGTTGATCCATGACGACCCCTATTGTCTTTATTAGTGGGTTTGCCGGATTTGACCCTGTGGGAGCGAGCCTGCTCGCGAAGAGGCCAGCGAATTCAACATCCACGTTGACTGATCTGACGCTTTCGCGAGCAGGCTCGCTCCCACGAGGTCTGCTCCGTTTCAATCTTGAACTGCCCCTACTCTCGCTCAAGTTGACGTTAACGTAAAGGGTGATTGACAGCCATTCGTCACAGGCTTACGTTAACGTAAAGGTGAGAGCCGAGTGACCGCTCTCCCCACCCTACAAAAAAGCCAAAAGGTGACCCATGAGCTATCCATCCCTGAACTTCGCCCTCGGTGAAACCATCGACATGCTGCGCGATCAGGTTCAGTCCTTTGTCGCCAAGGAGATTGCCCCGCGCGCGGCGCAGATCGACAGCGACAACCTGTTCCCCGCCGACATGTGGCGCAAATTCGGTGACATGGGCCTGCTTGGCATCACCGTGCCGGAAGAGTACGGCGGCGCGGGCCTGGGTTACCTGGCGCATGTGGTGGCAATGGAGGAAATCAGCCGTGGTTCGGCTTCGGTCGCCCTGTCCTACGGAGCCCACTCCAATCTTTGTGTCAACCAGATCAACCGCAACGGCAACCACGAACAGAAATCCAGATACCTGCCCAAGCTGATCAGCGGCGAACACGTCGGCGCCCTCGCCATGAGCGAGCCGAATGCCGGTTCCGACGTGGTCTCGATGAAACTGCGCGCTGACAAACGCGGCGACCGTTTCGTCCTCAACGGCAGCAAAACCTGGATCACCAACGGCCCCGACGCCAACACCTACGTGATCTACGCCAAGACTGATCTGGAAAAAGGCCCGCACGGCATCACCGCATTCATCGTCGAGCGCGACTGGAAAGGCTTCAGCCGCAGCAACAAGTTCGACAAGCTCGGCATGCGCGGTTCCAACACCTGCGAGCTGTTCTTCGATGACGTCGAAGTGCCGGAAGAAAACATTCTCGGCGTGCTCAATGGCGGCGTGAAAGTGTTGATGAGCGGCCTCGATTACGAGCGCGTGGTGTTGTCCGGCGGCCCGACCGGGATCATGCAGTCGTGCATGGACCTGATTGTGCCGTACATCCACGATCGCAAACAGTTTGGCCAAAGCATCGGCGAGTTCCAGCTGATCCAGGGCAAAGTCGCCGACATGTACACCCAACTCAATGCCAGTCGCGCCTACCTCTACGCGGTGGCCCAGGCTTGCGAACGCGGCGAAACCACTCGCAAGGATGCCGCCGGGGTAATCCTCTACACCGCCGAGCGCGCCACGCAAATGGCCCTCGATGCGATCCAGATTCTCGGTGGTAACGGTTACATCAACGAATTCCCGGCAGGTCGTCTGCTGCGCGACGCCAAGCTGTACGAAATCGGCGCCGGCACCAGTGAGATCCGTCGCATGCTGATCGGTCGCGAACTGTTCAACGAAACCCGCTAAACGGAGCTGGCCATGGCAACCTTGCACACTCAGCTCAACCCGCGTTCAGCGGAGTTCGCCGCCAACAGCGCGGCAATGCTCAAACAGGTCGACGCCCTGCACACCCTGCTCGCCCAAGTGGCCCAGGGTGGTGGCGCGAAAGCTCAGGAACGCCACACGTCACGCGGCAAACTGCTGCCACGTGAGCGCATCAATCGCTTGCTCGACCCCGGCTCGCCGTTTCTGGAAATCAGCCAATTGGCTGCCCACGCCGTTTACGGTGAAGACGTGCCGGCCGCCGGGGTGATTGCCGGGATCGGTCGGGTTGAAGGCGTCGAGTGCATGATCGTCGCCAACGATGCGACGGTGAAAGGGGGTTCGTACTACCCGCTGACCGTGAAAAAACACCTGCGCGCGCAGACCATCGCTCAACAGAATCGTCTGCCGTGCATCTATCTGGTGGACTCGGGCGGCGCCAACCTGCCACGCCAGGACGAGGTGTTCCCGGATCGTGAGCACTTCGGGCGGATCTTCTTCAATCAGGCCAACATGAGTGCGATGGGCATTCCGCAAATCGCCGTCGTTATGGGCTCGTGCACCGCGGGCGGCGCTTATGTGCCGGCGATGGCCGACGAAGCGATCATGGTGCGCAATCAGGCGACGATTTTCCTCGCCGGCCCGCCGCTGGTGAAAGCCGCGACTGGTGAAGTGGTCAGCGCCGAAGATTTGGGCGGTGCCGATGTGCACTGCAAGATTTCCGGGGTCGCCGACCATTACGCCGAGAGCGACGAACACGCCCTCGCCCTCGCCCGCCGCAGCGTTGCCAACCTCAACTGGCGCAAACTAGGTGAAGTGCAACAGCGTGCACCGATTGCTCCGCTCTACAACAGCGATGAGTTGTACGGCGTGGTGTCGGCCGACGCCAAGCAGCCGTTCGATGTGCGCGAAGTGATTGCGCGCCTGGTCGACGGTTCGGTGTTCGATGAATTCAAGGCGCTGTTCGGCACCACATTGGTCTGCGGCTTCGCTCATCTGCACGGTTACCCGATTGCGATTCTGGCGAACAACGGCATCCTTTTCGCCGAAGCCGCGCAGAAAGGCGCGCACTTCATCGAACTGGCCTGCCAGCGCGGCATCCCGCTACTGTTTTTGCAGAACATCACCGGCTTCATGGTCGGCCAGAAATACGAGGCCGGCGGCATCGCCAAGCACGGCGCGAAACTGGTAACGGCTGTGGCTTGCGCGAAAGTGCCGAAATTCACCGTGATCATTGGCGGCAGCTTCGGCGCGGGGAACTACGGCATGTGCGGGCGCGCTTACGATCCGCGCTTCCTGTGGATGTGGCCGAACGCGCGGATCGGCGTGATGGGCGCCGAGCAGGCGGCGGGCGTATTGGTGCAGGTCAAACGCGAACAGGCTGAACGCAGTGGCCAGGGTTTCAGTGCCGAGCAGGAAGCCGAGATCAAGCAACCGATCCTCGACCAGTATGAAGAGCAGGGTCACCCCTACTATTCCAGCGCACGGTTGTGGGACGACGGCGTCATCGACCCGGCGCAAACCCGCGATGTGCTGGCCCTGGCCCTGTCCGCGTCGCTGAACGCGCCAATCGAACCGAGCCGCTTCGGCGTGTTCCGGATGTGATCGGGAGAATCTCATGAGTGATTTCAACACCCTCGAACTGCAAAGCGACCCACGGGGTTTCGCGACGCTGTGGCTCAACCGCGCGGAAAAGAACAACGCCTTCAACGCCGAGATGATCCGCGAGCTGATCCTCGCGCTGGACAAAGTCGCCAGCGACGCCAGCCTGCGTTTTCTGCTGGTGCGTGGCCGTGGCAAGCACTTCAGCGCCGGCGCAGATCTGGCGTGGATGCAGCAATCGGCCGAGCTCGATTACCACACCAACCTCGACGATGCTCGTGAACTGGCGGAGCTGATGTACAACCTCGCCAAGCTGAAAATCCCCACCGTGGCCGTGGTGCAAGGCGCGGCGTTCGGTGGCGCGCTGGGGCTGATCAGTTGCTGTGACATGGCAATTGGTGCCGATGACGCGCAGTTCTGCCTGTCGGAAGTGCGCATCGGTCTGGCGCCGGCGGTGATCAGTCCGTTCGTGGTGCAGGCCATCGGCGAACGCGCTGCGCGTCGGTATGCCCTGACCGCCGAGCGTTTCGGCGGGCAACGTGCGCGGGAAATCGGTTTGTTGTCGGAGAGCTATCCTGCGGCAGAACTCGATCAGCAAATCGAGCAGTGGATCAACAACCTGTTGCTTAACAGCCCCGCGGCGATGCGCGCCAGCAAGGACTTGCTGCGTGAAGTCGGCAACGGCGCATTGACCCCGGCGCTGCGCCGCTACACCGAAAACGCCATCGCCCGCATCCGCGTCAGCCCGGAAGGTCAGGAAGGCTTGCGCGCCTTTCTGCAAAAACGTCCACCGAGCTGGCAAGCCGTAACCACCACCAAGGAGCCGCGTTGATGAGCGCACCTGTTCTCACCACCCTGCTGGTGGCCAACCGTGGCGAAATCGCTTGCCGCGTGATGCGTACTGCCAAAGCCCTGGGCCTGACCACCGTTGCCGTGCACAGCGCCACCGACCGTGAAGCGCGGCACAGCCGTGAAGCGGACATTCGCGTCGACCTCGGTGGCAGCAAAGCGGCTGACAGTTATCTGCAAATCGACAAATTGATCGCGGCGGCCAAGGCCAGTGGCGCGCAAGCGATTCATCCGGGTTACGGGTTTCTCTCGGAAAACGCCGGATTCGCTCGCGCCATCGAAGCCGCCGGACTGATTTTCCTCGGCCCGCCCGCCTCGGCCATCGATGCCATGGGCAGCAAGTCCGCCGCCAAAGCGCTGATGGAAACCGCCGGTGTGCCGCTGGTGCCCGGTTATCACGGCGAAGCGCAGGACCTCGACACCTTCCGCGACGCCTGCGAACGCATCGGTTATCCAGTGTTGCTCAAAGCCACAGCCGGCGGTGGCGGCAAAGGCATGAAAGTGGTCGAGGACGTCAGCCAACTCGCCGAAGCCCTCGCCTCGGCTCAGCGTGAAGCGCAGTCTTCGTTCGGCGATTCACGGATGCTGGTGGAGAAATATCTGCTCAAGCCGCGTCACGTGGAAATCCAGGTGTTCGCCGATCAGCATGGCAATTGCCTGTATCTGAATGAGCGGGATTGCTCGATTCAACGGCGCCATCAGAAAGTCGTCGAAGAAGCGCCGGCACCGGGCCTGTCCCCGGAATTGCGTCGCGCCATGGGCGAAGCGGCCGTGCGCTCGGCGCAGGCGATCGGGTATGTCGGCGCCGGTACGGTGGAGTTCCTGCTGGATGCACGCGGTGAGTTCTTCTTCATGGAGATGAACACTCGGTTACAGGTCGAGCACCCAGTGACGGAAGCGATTACCGGTCTTGATCTGGTGGCCTGGCAGATCCGCGTTGCCCGTGGTGAAGCACTGCCGATCACTCAGGAACAAGTGCCGCTGAACGGCCATGCGATTGAAGTGCGCTTGTACGCCGAGGATCCTGCGAATGACTTCCTGCCGGCGACCGGACGTCTGGCGTTGTATCGCGAGTCGGCCAAAGGGCCTGGGCGCCGGGTGGATAGCGGGGTTGAAGAAGGCGATGAAATTTCGCCGTTCTACGACCCGATGCTCGGCAAGCTGATTGCCTGGGGCGAGGATCGCGAACAGGCCCGGTTGCGTTTGTTGAGCATGCTCGACGAGTTTGCGATTGGCGGTTTGAAAACCAACATCAACTTCTTGCGGCGGATCATTGCGCACCCGGCGTTCGCGGCGTCGGAACTGGATACCGGGTTTATTCCGCGTTATCAGGAGCAACTGCTGCCTGCTCCGGGCACGCTGAGCGATGCGTTCTGGGACGCTGCGGCTCAGGCGGTGGCGCACAGCCTGCCACAATTTGCACGCCAGGATGACGCTGCTTCGCCTTGGTCTCTCAACAGCGGTTTGCGTGCGGGGCTGCCGCCGGAAATCACCTTGCATTTGAGTTGCGAGGGCCAGGATCGCGCCTTGACCCTGAATGCTGCCGGCCACGCCAGACTGTCCGGCGAAGCACTTATAGTCGAGCACGAGGGCGTTCGTCGTACGTTGCGTGCGATTCGCCAGAGCGATGTGCTTTACCTGCAATGGGAAGGCGAGTTGCGCCGTATCGAGACGTACGACCCGATCAGCGCTGTCGAAGCCAGTCACAGCCATCAGAGCGGCTTGACCGCGCCGATGAACGGCAGCATCGTCCGTGTGTTGGTGGAGGCCGGGCAATCGGTTGAGGCCGGCGCGCAACTGGTGGTGCTGGAAGCGATGAAGATGGAACACAGCATCCGTGCGCCGCATGCCGGGGTGATCAAAGCGCTGTATTGCCAGGAAGGTGAAATGGTTGGCGAAGGCAGCGCTTTGGTTGAACTGGAAGCAGTATGAACGGGAGATCGATCCTGCGCATGGCGAGGATCGATCTGACTAGTAACGCGCCGTTGCCTGCACCACAACACCGATGATTCGGCACTCATCGGTCAGCAGGGCTTTCGGCCACGTCGGATTGAGCGGCACCAGGTAACGCTGGCCGCCCTCTTCGTCGAGTTTGCGGAAAATCGCTTCAGTGCTGTCGGGCCACTGCGCGATCACCAGTTTGCCGGGCACCGCTTCGGCGGCCGGGTCGACCAGAATCAGCATGCCTTCGGCAATACTCTGGCCACTGGGTGCGGTCATTGAGTCCCCCGTCACCGTCAACCAGAATGCCGGGCCACGCGCGTGATAATCCGTCAGCTCGAAGCGCTGTTTGCCGGCCGCCTTGGCGTAGGACGCCGGATCGCATTCGCGCACTTCGCACGTCGTCTGCCAATCACTGACCGGGTAACGGAAATACGGGTTGTACTTCTGCGCCAGCGGCATCTCGTCCTCGGGCGTTGGTTGCGGTTCACGGATCACCAGCACCACTTCGAGGAAATCCATGCCCAGCGCTTGCAGCACGCGGTTCATTTCAGTGATACCGGGTTCGCGACGCTTGTTCAGCCAATGGCCGATCCCGCCCTGGGACATGCCGACGCGCTCTCCGAGCTCTGTTTGAGTGATTTTGAGTTCACTCATCTTGGCCTTGACCAACTCAATCCATTTATCCATGTGCAGCACCTTACGTGGACGCCTTCGGCCGGCAAAACACATATTGTAGTATTTAAATTCTCGTCACAACTACACAGAGTACTATCCTGAAGGCACGGATTTTCAATCGACCAAGGAGTGCCCGTCATCATGAATATCAGCAGCAAAGACTTGCCCGATTTGCAAATGGACACCACCTTCACCTCGCCTCAAGGCAGTGCGGCGGCACAGCGAGCGCTCGACTATTACTTGAAACCAGCTGTGTCAGAACCTGAGGTTGACGAACGTTTTTTCGATGTCAGGCGCCATCTCAGTGGCGAAGAAGCCCTGGTGCACGCCTCGGACTTGTTGCGCTGTGCAGCGGCGACTGCATTCAAGGCAGCCGAAAACCTGCAAGGCGCGAGTCGCGATCTGGCCTTTTCAGTGGTGCACATGGTGGATATGGCGCGGGCGATGGTCGACCATTCACTCGATGGTGAGGAAGTCTAAGGAAAGGTAGTACGGACGGACAGGAAAGAATTTTCCAATCGCGCAGGTAAAAACATTTGACTTGCAAATGATAATGATTATTATTGCATGCAGCTGATCGCGAGATCAGTCGATGGACCAGAGACCTTAGGTCGGTCTTCTGGACTATCTCCTCATCAGGCTAATCACGGTTTTTGACCCGGCTTTTTGCCGGGTCTTTTTTTGCCCGTTTTTCGGGCTTATGGCTTCAGGCTAATGAAGTCTTCAGGTGCTGCAAATTCGATGGCGCGGATAATATCAAAAGAATATCGGTTGGCAAGCGAAGCCCGGCCACATTGGGGCAAACTAATGACAATTAGCACTTGAGAATCAATTGCACAGTCTCTAAGCTGCTTGCGCGTCACGGAGGACGCCCCCCGCCAAACCCCGCAATTCCCCTCGGTTTCAGCCCTGCCTGCGTGTACAGTAACGGCCATAAAAATCATATTCAGGAATCGATTATGACCGTGGGCAAATCTTCGTTCGACATCAGTGCCAACTTCGACAGCGGCAACATCCAGGTTATCGACATCAGCAATCCGCTCAATCCGGTTCTGGCCATTCGCCCGGATACCCGCAGCGCCCATTTCCAGTGGTTCCATTTCAAGGCCAGCGGCCTGCATGTCGGCCAGGAACACTGGTTCCGCCTGAACAACGCCAGCCAATCTACCTACAGCAAGGGCTGGCCGGGTTATCAGGCTGTAGCGTCTTACGATCATGTCAACTGGTTCCGCGTGCCGACTATTTACGAAGGCGACTGCCTGCGCTTTTGCCTGGAAGCTACCCAGACCCACGCCTGGTTCGCCTACTTCGAACCCTACAGCCGTGGCCGTCACGACTGGCTGATCGAGCAGGCGCTGACCAAGGCCGGCACGGAATTATTGGCGACCGGTAAAAGTGTCGAAGGTCGCGACATTCAATTGTTGCGCAAAGGCACGGGCGCCGAAGGCCAGCGCAAAATCTGGATCATCGCTCAGCAGCATCCGGGTGAGCACATGGCTGAATGGTTCATGGAGGGCGTGATCGAGCGTCTGGAAAGACGCGATGATCCGGTGCTGAACAAGCTGCTCGCCAGTGCCGATCTGTACCTGGTGCCGAACATGAATCCAGATGGCGCGTTCCATGGCCATCTGCGCACCAACGCCATGGGTCAGGATTTGAACCGGGCCTGGCAGAACGCCAGCCAGGAGATCAGTCCCGAGGTGCTCTTCGTCCAGCAGCAAATGGAAAAGTACGGCGTCGATCTGTTCCTGGACGCCCATGGCGATGAAACCATTCCTCACGTTTTCACCGCCGGCTGCGAAGGCAATCCAGGCTATACGCCGCGCATCGAGAAGCTTGAAGAGCACTTCCGCAATCACCTGAAACACACCACCAAAGAGTTCCAGACCAAGTACGGCTACACCCGCGACGAACCGGGCCAGGCCAACATGACCCTGGCGTGCAACAGCGTCGGACAGAAATATGACTGCCTGTCGCTGACTCTGGAAATGCCGTTCAAGGATCACGACGACCATCCCGACAAAGTCACCGGCTGGTCGGGTAAACGCTCCAAACAGTTGGGTAAAGACGTGCTGACGACCATCGCTGACATGGTTGATACCCTGCGCTGATCCCCTCCTCCGTCCGGTAAAGATCGCAGCTTGTCTGCGATCTTTTGCTTTTTGCCATTCACACTCTCGCGCAAACAGGTTGCAAAATAAAACCTGCACCAATACCGTGACCAAGGTTTTATTTTGAAACCTAAAAGGATGCGGGATATGAAACCTCTCAAAAGCACTGCCGTGTTGCTGTTCTCCGTGGCCTGCGGTCTGGCCGTGGGCAATGTGTATTACGCCCAGCCATTACTGGACGCGATGGCCGAGGCGTTTGCCATGTCGCCGGCGACCATCGGCATCGTCATCACCCTGACGCAAATCGGCTACGGCATCGGCCTGGTGTTATTGGTACCCCTTGGCGACCTGCTTAACCGCCGCAAATTGATCGTCAACCAGACACTGCTGTCGGCTGTGGCGTTGTTGATGATCGCGTTGGCGCCCAACAGTGTCTGGTTGTTGCTCGGCATGACCCTGACAGGGCTGCTCGCAGTAGTGACGCAGGTGTTGGTGGCTTACGCCGCGACGCTGGCCATCCCGGCCCAACGCGGGCGCGTGGTCGGTGTAGTCACCAGCGGTATCGTCGTCGGCATCTTGCTGGCGCGAACGGTCGCCGGCGGTATGGCCGATCTGGCCGGATGGCGAGCGATTTACTTCCTGTCAGCCGGGCTGACACTATTGATGGCGTTGCTACTGTTTCGCATTCTTCCCAAACATGAAGCCCCACAGCCGACAACTCGCTACCTTGCACTGATCGCTTCGGTATTCAGCCTGTTCAGAGAAGAACCGGTGCTGCGCCAACGCGCGATCCTCGCGTTGCTGACTTTCGCCAGTGCGATGGTGCTGTGGACGCCGATGGTGTTGCCACTGGCCGCCCCGCCACTGTCCCTGTCGCACAGTGAAATCGGACTGTTCGGACTGGCTGGCGCCGCCGGCGCGCTGGCTGCCGCACGGGCCGGGCATCTGGCTGATCGCGGACTCGGGCAATGGGTCAGCGGTCTTTCGCTGTTGCTGATGCTTGCTTCGTGGCTGCCGATTGCCCTGACTCAATCCTCGCTGTGGGCATTGCTGCTCGGCGTAATCACCCTTGATCTGGGTCTGCAAGCCGTGCACGTCACCAGCCAGAGCATGATCTACAGCGTGCGCCCCGAAGCGCAAAGCCGTCTCACCGCCGGATACATGCTGTTCTATTCGATCGGCAGCGCGCTCGGTTCCATCGGCTCGACCGCGATGTACGCGTGGGCCGGCTGGATCGGCGTGTGCCTGCTCGGTGCGGGCATCAACGCCGTGGCGCTGGCGTACTGGTGGCTGACCCTGAAACGCGGCGCACCGGTACGATGCGCCACGCAAACGGGTTAGCTGCGTTCGCGACCACGCAACATGCTGTCGAGCACCTCGTCGCGGCGGATCCAGCCATGAAACAACGCCGCCGCCAGGTGCAGCAGCACCGTCAGGAACAGCAGATAGGCCAGATACCCGTGAGCCTTGCGCAGAAACGCAAACAACTGCGCATCGGCCGGAACAATCGCTGGCAACTGCAACGTTGTGCTGAGCATCACCGGCTCACCCGAAGCGCTGATCATCGCCCAACCGAGCAACGGCAACACCAGCATCAATGCGTACAACAGCAAATGCGAAGCCTTGGCCGCCAGCACCTGCCAGCCCGGCAGATCGGCTGGCAGCGGCGGCTGGCGCGTGGTGAGCCGCACCAGCAAACGCACAATCACCAGCGCCAGAATCGCGATGCCCAGCGGTTTGTGCAGATGGATCAGCCATTCATGCCGCTCGGACACCGAGGTGACCATGCCGGCGCCGATAAACAGCATGGCGATGATCATCAGCGCCATCAGCCAGTGCAGCAGCCGCGCCAACAGGGCGAAATGCGTCGGTTGGGTGCTCATGGGCGAGCCTCCTGTTTGGCGGCGGGCAACTGGCTGACTTCGCTGGTGCGGCGCAGGTAGGAATTGGCGTAACCGGCGGAACGGGCCGCGAGCAACGGGTCGTCGGAACCCTGAATGCCGGCTGGCAGTACCAGCGGGTCATAGTTGATGTCACGGCATTCGCCGCTCAATTGCGGCTGGGTCTTTTCCAGCACCAGCGTGCCGGCGTTCAACACTTTGCGCCCCTCGGGCCAGGTCTTGCTGGCGTCGTTCACTGGATCTTCAGGGTTGGCCAGGGTGATATTCAACTGAAAACGCAGCGGCGCCGCCGCCAATCGTTGCACCAGATCCTTCTCGAGAAAATCGCCGCCCTCCGGCGCACTGGCGCCCGCAGCATCGTGCGCCAACGGGGTCATGCTCCAGCGCACGGCCTGCTTTTTACCGCTGGCATCGACCAGATAAAACGCGTTGACGCTGTTATAGGTTTCAGTGGCGTAACTGGCCGACGGTTTGGCCGTCTTCACCCAGGTCAGAAACGGCACGGTTTCCGGGTGCGCGGCGAAAAACGCCGGGACTTTGGCCGGGTCAGGTTTACCGGTGGCAGGGTCTGGCGATTGCGCCTGCTGCAATTGATAAAACGCTTCAGGCGTACCGACCGGGAACACCGGCATGCTGTTCATCCCGGTGCGCCACTGCTGCCCGTTGGCCTGGGTAAAACGCAACGCCAGACTGCGAATCGGCACGCTGCTGTCCGGTGCGTACGGATTGCCTGCCGGCAGGGCAAAACGCCCCACCACCGGAGTCCGCGGCTCGTTGAACACCTGCGCGGTGGAGAATACTCGTGCCTCACCACTGCTTTCGAAATGCCCGATCACGCACACGCCTTTGGCGTGGTTACGGCGAAACCCAGGATGCACGCCGTTGTTCTTCTCCAGCACATCGACCAGCGCTTTCGGCGTCAGACGTTGTGGGTCGAAGTTACCGTGAACGTAGGCAAACGCCCCCGCCACTGCGGCGACTACCACGGCAATGCCGCCCAGACGCAATATCAGGCTCGCGGCACTCAGTGGCGGGCGCTGCGGCCCGCCGGGCGGTGAAGCGTTGGGTGATGAACGATCAACCATGAAAAACTCCAGGGCCATCGGCCACAAGTAGGAAGAATCAGCAAGACGCGCCTCGTCCGGGTTTATTCCACGCGACGGTATTTATTTTTCCGAACGTGGAATAACCTCCAACGGCGGGCGTCTCCCTAGTCCACAGCGTAGTGACTAGTAGAATTTCATGAGCGAATTCGACGAACAGTTGAGAGAAATCATTCCCAGATTGCGCCGCTTTGCCGTGTCACTGACACGCAACAGCAGCAGCGCCGACGATCTGGTGCAGGCGTGCCTTGAGCGGGCCCTGTCGAGTTGGGGCGATAAACGTGCCGACGGCGACTTGCGTGCCTGGCTGTTTGCGATTCTGTATCGGCAGTTTCTCGACGCCCATCGCCGCGCCCGGCGCTATGCGCGCATGCTCGAATTCTTCACCGGTCGCGACGATGCCGAACCGTCGGTGGAGCGTACCGTCATCGCCCAGTCGACCCTGCAAGCCTTCGACCGCCTGCCCACCGAGCAGCGTGCCCTGCTGCTGATGGTCTCGGTGGAAGGCCTTTCCTATAAAGAGGTCGCCGAGATTCTCGGCGCCCCGATCGGCACCGTGATGTCGCGCCTGTCCCGCGCCCGCCAGGCCTTGCGCCAACTCAGCGACGGCGAAATCAGCAGCCCTTCTTTGCGGATACTCAAATGATCAGCCTGCCTCCCAACGAGCGTGACCTGCACGCCTATGTCGACCACCAGCTCAGCGACGCCGACAGGCGTGTGCTGGACACCTGGCTGGCCAGTCACCCCGACGAAGCGGCGCAGGTTCGCGCCTGGCAACAGGATGCCCAGCAACTGCGCGCGGCACTCAGCGGCGCACTACAGCAACCGGCCAATCCGGCGCTTGACCCGGCGATGATTCGCCAGCGCCGCCAACGCCAGGCACGGCGGCATCTGGCCAGTGCCGCGGTGCTGCTGATCGCGGTCAGCGTCGGCGGCTTCAGTGGCTGGCAGGCGCGGGAAATGACCCTCGTGCGCCCGCCCATGCTGCCAATGACCGACGCCTTGCAGGCCTATCGCCTGATTGCCCAGCAAGGCATGTTGCCGGCTGATTACAAGGTCGACAGCGATGGCGACATGCAGCGCTGGCTCGACCGCTATTTCAACCGGGCCAGTCGCTTGCCCGATCTGAAGGCGGCCGGGTTTGAACCGGTCAGCGGGCGCCTGCTCAGCACCGACGAGGGGCCGGCGGCGATGGTCATGTATGAGGATGGCAGCGGCCATAAAGTGAGTTTCTACGTGCGCCCGCCGGGGCCGAAGAACACCTTTTTGCCGCGTGGCACGCGCAGTGACGGAGATTTGCAGGCCGAGTACTGGTCGGGCGGTGGCTACAACTACGCGATGGTCAGCCCGGTCAATACACCGGCGGCGCAACAGCTCAGGCAATCGCTGCCATTCTGAAAACACCGCTGTTCTATGTAGGAGCTGCGGCACGCTGCGATCTTTTGATCTTGTTCTTAAGGGCAAGATCAAAAGATCGCAGCCTCGTTTCACTCGACAGCTCCTAAAAAGGATCGTGTCAGCTCAGAAACCCACGTCCAAAACCACATTGTCCAGATACGTGCCCGCCGGCGGTGTGGACTGGTCGGTGTAGATCTTCGCGTTGTAGTTGAAGATCTGACTGCCTGTGCCCAGCCCGTTACCCGGATTGACCTCGGCATCGGTACTCGCCCGCCGCGCCGCGCCGACACTGCCCCAGCGCGTGGTGCCGGCACTTTTGAAAATGTCGTAGGCCAGATAATTGCTTCCGGAAATCATCCTTCGCCGGCCGCCGACACTCACAGCGTTCTGCCCGTCACTCAGCCCCACGGTGTAGGCACTGCCCTTGGTGCAGGCCAGATTGATCGTCTGTCCGGTCACCGGCGTAAAAGCGCTGACCACCGGCGCGCTGCCGAAAGCAATGTTCGGCGCAGTAATCGTGCAGTCATTGGACACCGTCAGGTTCACCGTCAACGAAGTCGTGCCGCTGGCGATATCGCGCCCGAGGCAGATGGAGCCGATGCCGATCCCCGAGCAGTAATTCCAGTTCCAGAAAATGCTCAGGGTCTCGGTGTAGATCCCGGCGGCGACGTTGCTGCCGATGGTTGTACCGAGGTAGAGCGGCACCGTTTTCGGCGTCGTACCGTTGAGCAGGCCGAGGGCATCGATGATGCCGTTGCGCGCAAAGTCGAAGGCCGTGCCGCGAGTCAGCGGGTAGCTGGTGCTGTTGTTGGCGTAGACCGTGTAACTGATGACATCACCGCTCGGCCCGACCAGACCACTTTGAGTCGAAGACACCGTGCCCCAGAAATGGTCGTTGCTGGTCAGCAAGGACAGCAGCGAACCGGTGCAACTCAAACCTGCGTTCAGGGTGGAACTGGGCTGCGACGTCGTGCGCACGGCAATCGAACTGAGCGTACCGAACGCCGCCGGCGTAGTGCTGACCACCGAACACGCGGCCTGCACCGCCGCAGGCAGCATCAGCGCCAGCAACAGAAACCAGCGTGCGCCGATCATTGGCACACCAACGGGCCAATCAACGGCACCTGGTCATGATTCAGATCGACGCTGAACTGCGCCTGACACGTCTTACCGTCGGCCAGCGTCACCTGCAGCGAGTTCTGCGCCTGCAGGTTTTCCAGATACACCAGCCCGTCCCAGCCGACCACCGTCCGCGTACCGCTCTGCTCATGCAGCACGCCCGCGCCCAGCGGCAGTTCGCGCTGTTGCGTGTCGACCAGTACGATGCTCGCGGCAATCACCCGGGTCAGTGGAAACTCCAGCAGATAACCGCTGCCGCGCCTTACCGCGATGCGTTGTTCGACATTGGGACTGCGTACGTTGGCCGGCAGATTCAGTGGATCGATTTCATACTTGCCACGGTAATAGGCGCTGCTCCACGGCACCAGCAGATGACCGTTCTTGTCGGTCTGACCGACCTGCTGGTTTTCGTAGCGCACTGGAATGTCGGCAAAACCGTCGGTGCTGACTACTACAAACGCGTCGTCGATACGATTTGCCGCGAACACCTGACGGTCCATCCATACCAGCGAGCCACTGGCATCGGCCCAACGGGTTTCGGCGTCGGAAGTGCCGTAGACACCAGCCTGCAACTGCACCGATTGCAGACGCCAGGTGACGTCGGCCTGACGATAATCAGCGCCGTCACCCTTGGCGTAACCGAGGTTGAAACCCACGCCGCCTTCGCTGGGCACCGCGCGACTGTAGTTGATCCGTTGCTGGCTCTGCCCGGTTTTACTGCGATCACTGCTGATCGCCAGACTGCCGCGCAGATCGAACGGGATCACCAGTTGCGCCTGCATCGCCCAGTTGCTGTCACCGATTTCGCGGTTGGCCGACAGGTAGAAGCTGCTGTTGCGCCACAGCGGTTTGCTCCAGCTGAGGTTGAGCAGCCGCGTGCGCGAGTCGTCCGCCGCGCGTACATCGAAATAACCGGCGCCGAGGCTGCCCCAGCGGTCGAGGTTGAGGCTCAGGGTCGCCTGTTCGCTGCGCCGACTCAGGCTGATGTAGGGGCTATCGACCACGCTGAGGTCGGCGTATTGATCGTGGCGTTGCAAGCGTTGGTACGAAAAGCTGAAGCGCTGATTGCTGTACTGATAGCCCAGGCTCAATTGCTGACCGCCCTCGCCATCGAAGCGGCTTTGACTCAGGGCGCTGTTGAGTACGCCAAAATTGCCCAGCCGCAGGTTGCCGCCGAGGCCGCCCAGTGTCAGCGAATCGGCCGCTTCGGCATGGCTTTCCAGGGTGAAACTGTCGCTGACGCCATAACGCAGGCTGCCGGAGGTGACACCCGGGCCGTAACTGAAATCCTTCAAACCGTAGTCGCGACGTAACGTACCGGCGGCCACGGAAAAATCGCTCAAGCCTTTTTGCAGCAAAGTGCTGGTGACGTAGAACGGCACCGTGGTCGACACCTGCCGACCCAATGCATCGGTGGTCACCACCACCGCTTCGCCTGCGCCGTTGATGAACGGAATATTGGTCAGCGTGTAAGGCCCCGGCTGCAAATCTGCGCTGCTGGACTTGTAGCCATTGATGAACAGGTCCACCGATGACGGCACCGCCGCTTCGCCGGCAAATTGCGGCAATGGATACGTGACCAGATCCGGGCGCACGGCAAAGTCTCGCGAGAACTGCACGCCGCCCAGCCGCACCGAACTGCTCCACGGCAGCGCTCCGCTGATCACGTCACCGGCCTCGTAGGTGAGCATTCGCTCGTCGTCGGAGTAACGCCATGTGGTGTCGTAACGCAGGTAACCGTTGTCCAGCGTGTTGAACGAGTCAGCGGACAACGTACGCCGGTATTGCCCGGTGTTGGACAACGTGCCCCAGCTGTCGAACAGCCGCACTTCGTTCCACGCCGCCAGATACGTACCGGCATCGTCGGTGTCATTGAGGTAGAGGTCGTAGTTGAACAGCGCGCCGAAGCTGCTCAGCGCCGGGGTGCGCGGGTAAGCCTGGCGATTGCCGATGAACTGTTCCGGCAGCCAGTCCGGCGGCACGTCCAGCAGCAAGCGCTGGCCGACGCTGTCGTATTCACTGTGCAACCCCGCCAGACTGTCCAGATCGACCTCGGCGCCGAGGCTGTCGGGCAACTTCATGCCGGTTTCGCGCAACGCGGTCGCCGGCACGAACAAGCGCCCGTCGCGCTGCTGCACCGCCACCACGCGACCGGTATTCATCTGGTTGACCACCAGTTCCAGAAACAACTGTGCATCACTCACGGCCTCCATGCCGCTCGGTGGCGGAGGCAGATCGCCGGCCCCGGATGGTTGAACGAACATCAGGCAACACGCGCCGGTGATGAGCCACAACGGACGCTGAATACGGCGAACCCGTCCCGGGTTCATACGCGTTTTACGTCCGTCAATGGACTGAATCCTCCCTGATTCCGCTTTAGCCGACGTCAGATGCCTGTGCTACGACTGACTCAATTGGCAGGTGTAATGCTCTGCACCTGCGGCGCGCCGTTCACCCGCACCTGCAACGCCGAATCACCGGCCAACGGCCCCGGTGCCGGCCAGCGCATCACCGCGCCCGGCAACACATAACCCAACAATCCTTCGGCCAGCGGTCTGCTCTGCCCTGCCTGCTTGATTGCCACGTCGGTCAGTCGCGCATGCACCGCGCCCTGATTACGCACTTCGACATAGGGCTTGCCGTCGACTGCAACTGTGCGCCAGCTCAATTGCGGCAGGCCGACACCCTTGGGATCACGCACGCGGCTGCTGTCTTCCTTGCTCCACAGCCCGGCGCCGTAGGCAAACAGCGGCACCGAGTAGCGCATCTGGAAGCGGATCGCTGCTGCTGTTTTACCGCCGTCGGCAGTCGCGGGTTGTGCGGAGGGAATTTCGTCAATGATGATCCGGTAGGCCAGTTCCTGCCCCGGCGGCACTTCCTTGGTCCGGGTCAGGCGGACCAGTTGTTTTTGCCCCGGCTCGATTTTCGCCACCGGCGGGCTGCCGATCACGTCGCGCTGGTTCTGGTATTGCTCGGTGAACCCACTCTGGCTCCAGCCGAACACACGGATCTGCAGATTGGCGGTTTCGCTGCCGCGGTTTTCCAGCCACAGCGCACTGGCCTGTTGATCAGCCTCCAGCACCGGATCGATCGGCCAGATCAGCACCGAACTGGCCGCGTGTGCATTGCTGGCCCCAAGCATGACCAACGCCCACATCGCGCAACGCACGCGCGAGTGCCGTGACGTAACTGACCCCATAAACCTGCTCCTTGTCGGCCATTCAACTTCGCCTTACCACGACAGCTGCACCTGCAACACGTCGCTGTACGTCCCCCCAGGCTGATTGCCCGGCAATTGCACCTGACCGTAAATCGGCAGGCTGATGTTGTTCGCATCGCTGTAGGCCACCGCCACACTCTGGCCGATGCCCAGGCTCTGGCTGTAGGCCGCATCGCTGAACAGCGCATACGCCACCCGCGCGCTGCCGCTGTTGACCTGCATGTGCCGGCCACTGCTGTTGTACTGACCGCCATCGACGCTCATGCTCAGCGTCACGCCCGGCGTGCATTGCAGTTGCACCCCGCCGGTCAGCGCGACCTGCACGGTGCCGGTGGCCAGTGCCGAACGCGAACCGAAATTCAGCCCGCCATAGTTCGACACCCCGCCCACCACCAGACACCCCGCGGTGACCGTTGCGCTCACCTGAAAAGTCTGGCTCGTCGCGGCGGTCAGCGGCAGCGGCGCACTGCCCGCACAGAGCAGAACCAGCGCGGCACAGCCATGGCGGCGCATGGCATCAGAACGTCAGTTCAACAGCGACGGTGTCGGTGTACGTCCCCGCTGGCAAACCGGCCTTGCCCACCGCCTGCCCGTAAATATTCACCGTTTGCGCGACACCGGTACTGGCGGCGAGGTTGATCGTCCCGTCAATCGCCAACAGTTGTGAGTGCCCGGCATCGGTGTACAAGTCGTACGGCACATAATTGGCGACACCGTCGTACAACGCTCGTGTGCCGCCCGGTGACATGCCGTCGTGGGCACCGGCACGCACCTTGACCGTCGGCGTGGTACCGCTGGAGCAGAGAATCGACAAGGCCCCGCCACCGCCGCCCAACACTTGCCCGGTGGCCGTGGTGAACAGGCTGTTGGCGGTACCGAAGTTCAACGCACCGAAGTTCAGCCCGGTGGAGCCGCCAGCGCCGTTGACCTCACAACTGCTGATCAGAATCAGACTGGAGGTGATCTGGCCGGTGACCGTGGTGGCGGCGTTGGCACCGGAAACCAGCGCCAGGCCGAGCAGCGACAAACCTATCCTTGATGCAAACGTACGCATGGTGTCCGTCCTCTACGGGGTTACCAGTCGAGCGTCACCGTCAGGGTGTCGGTATAAACCCCTGCCGGTACCGCGCGGGTGTTCGCCACCACCGAGCCAAATACCGGAATGGGTATCTGCGCACCGCTGGTGACAGCGAAATTATGTTGCTGGCCGATGCTGTAACTGCGGACACCGGAGGGATCGACGAACAGCTGATAGGGGATGGTCTGGCGGCCGTTGCTCAGGCGCCGGGTATTGCCGTCACCATGGGTGCCGCCGTCGATGGTGACAGTGAAACCGGTGACCGAAGGGTTGCAGGCGACATTGAGCTTGCCGCTGCTGTCGCCATCCAGACTGGCCTTGATCGGTGCGTTCCAGGTAGGCCCCTGAAGACCGAAATCAAGGGTGCCGAGGGCACTGACCGGACTGTCGGGCGTGCTGGTATTGGTGACTTCGCAGCCGGCAATCAGGATCAACCGCGCATTGATTTGCCCGCTCATCGCCGCTTGCGCGTCTTCGGCGAGCAAGGCCAGCGTACCTGCCGCCACCACCATCCAGTGTTTGCCTGTCATTGCGCCCGTCCCTGCTCCTTTACGCTGACTCCATAACCGCGCTCATCCTTGAACGCCTTCCTTGCGCACCCGCGTCCATCGGTTGCCTTGAAACTGTGATCACCAGGTGACCGTCACCTTGACCAGATCCGTATAACGGCTGACCCGTGGCACCTCAGCCAAACGCTCGATCCGCGCATACAGCGGCAACTCCACCGTGCCACTGTCCGGCACCCGCCCGCTGACCGGCACATCTACCTCCAGCGGTACCCGGCGCGCCGCGTCCTGATACAAGCGGTACGGAATCGGTTTGCTGCCGGCCGAACCGGCCATGTAGCGGACTTCACCGACACCCCCATGCAAGCCGCCATCGACGCGCATCTGGTACGGCGTGTCCGGGTTGCACTCCAGCCGTGGCAGGCGCTGATTGGTCAACGCGGCGGCCAACGGCCCGGCCAGGTCATCGAGGCGCGCGGTGCTGCCGAAGTCGAGCACGCCCAGTTGCTCAATGCCGGCGCTTCGTTGCTGGCCGATCAACTGACAGCCGCGCTGCACGTCGACACGCACTTCAACCTGAAGATCCGCCGCGCAGACGGGCGCAACCAGTACGCCCAGCAGCGCGATGCCCCCATGTACATTCACTGCGCCGTTCCTTGTCAGTAATCACTTGCGACGTCGTTTCTGTGATTGAGGTTAGCAACGGTCAACGATTCCGCCAGTCGATTGGATCCACAAATCGCCCAGAAGATGTTTCGAAAGGTTGGCAGCAGGTCGGGCCAAGTCACTAGAAATAGCTATACGTGCCACACAAATTTGTTCAATTACCGCCCTCTCTCAACGCATCGCGGTGGCTGGCCAAGTCAGTGTCTGGTTACACTAAATCGCCGCGCTCTCGGGCGCCGGTTTTGACGAACACGGAGACGCCGACAGTGCCTGCCCACCCGCCGAAACGATCGCGACTGATCCAGCGCTGGCCAGCGTTGCGCCGCTGGTTCGGCAAGGGTCTGCCGGCCAGCGCCGGGCATGACGCCAGTGCCCAGTCGATCCGCGATTACTTCCGGCACAAGGCCGGCGGCCAGGGTTACACCCTCAGCCACAGCCAGCAGCGCGTCATCGAGTGCATGGCGCAGCAGGCCAGCCTGTTGTTTGGCGCCAGCAGCCGAACAGCGCCAAGCCTGTATCTGTTCGGCGCGGTCGGGCGTGGCAAGAGCTGGCTGCTCGACGGCTTCTTTCAGGCCCTGCCGATCACCCAGAAACGGCGTCTGCATTTCCATCAGTTCTTCGCGCAATTGCATCAGGGCATGTTCAGCCATCGCCAGCAGGACAATGCCCTCGAAGTGACCCTCGACGAACTGCTGCAGGATTGTCGGGTGCTGTGTTTCGACGAGTTTCATGTGCACGACATCGGCGATGCCATGCTCATCACCCGGTTGTTCAAGGCGTTGTTCAAACGGCGGATTCTGCTGTTGGTCACTTCCAACTATGCCCCTGAAGGTTTGCTGCCCAATCCGCTCTATCACGCCCGCTTCAAACCGGTGATCGAACTGATCAATACCCACATGCAGGTGATGGAAGTCGGCGGCCCGCACGATTACCGCAGCCAGACGCGCCACGCTGCGCACCAGATATTCACTCAAGGGCATTACGTATGGCCGGCCACGCCAGCACAACGCGCCGCCCTGGATCTGCCGCCTGCCGAGGCACCGGCCGTTACGCTAACGGTCGGCACCCGGCAGATTCAGGCGCGCTTGTGTGAAGAGCGGCGTGTCGGTTTTACCTTCGACGACCTGTGTGAACAGCCAACGGCGGTCATGGATTATCTGGAACTGTGTCGCCGTTTCGACCGCTGGATCATCGAAGATCTGCCGGAACTGGGCAAATGCTCGATCGCCGCGCAACAGCGCTTCATCAACCTGATCGACGTGCTGTACGACCAGGACAAGCACCTGACGCTGCTCGGCCGGCTGCCTTTGTGCACGAGCCTGGATGGCCAGGCCATTGACCTGGCGCGCACGCGCAGTCGGTTGGGGCAGTTGCAGGAAGTGCACGAACCGACCTGAGCACGCCATTCCCCTGTGGGAGCGAGCCTGCTCGCGAAAGCGCCCTATCAGTCAAAACATCAGCTTCTGACACTCCGCCTTCGCGAGCAGGCTCGCTCCCACCAAGGGCAACTGAAGTTTCGCCGCCTATCCAATTCAAACCCGGGCTTTGCCGTTATCATGTCGCCCATTCCCAGCGCCCCAGCGTCGCTCCACCGATCAATAGCGAACACCAACATGCACACCCTTGCTCAATTACGCGCCGGCGAGTTGTCGGGCATTACGCGTCTGGATCTGTCCTGTGGCCTGAGCGAATTCCCGCGGGAGATTTTCGACCTGGCCGACACCCTGGAAATCCTCAACCTCAGCGGCAACGCCCTGAGCAGCCTGCCGGATGACTTGCACCGTCTGACGCGCTTGCGGGTGCTGTTCTGTTCCGACAACCCGTTCACCGAACTGCCGGTCTGCCTCGGCCAATGCGCTGCGTTGACGATGGTCGGTTTCAGGGCCAACCGCATCGTCAACGTACCGGGAGCCGCCCTGCCGCCGCAGCTGCGCTGGCTGATCCTCACCGACAACTGCATCGAAAGCCTGCCGAGCGAACTCGGTGAGCGCCCTGCCCTGCAAAAACTCATGCTGTCCGGCAACCGCCTGCAAGCGCTGCCGCCCTCGCTGAGCAACTGCCATCGTCTGGAGCTGTTGCGCATCTCCGCCAACCGTCTGACCGAGCTGCCACAGTGGCTGCTCGCGCTGCCGAGCCTGACCTGGCTGGCCTACGCCGGTAACCCGCTGGAAACCGAGGCGGACGCCGCCGCACTCGAGGCGACGGCGCAAATCGCCTGGTCGGCGCTGCGTCTGGAGCAACGCCTGGGCGAAGGCGCTTCGGGGGTGATTTCCCGGGCGAGCTGGCAACGCGACGATGGCTCAGTCACGCCGGTTGCGGTGAAGTTGTACAAAGGTGAAATGACCAGCGACGGCTCGCCGCTGCACGAAATGAATGCCTGCATCACCGCAGGCCTGCATCCCAATCTGATCCGTGTCGAGGGTCGCATCAGCGGTCACCCCGACGGCCAGCAAGGATTGGTGATGCAATTGATCGATCCGTCGTTCCGCAACCTCGCCGACCTGCCCAGCCTGGCGTCCTGCTCGCGGGATGTGTACGCCGATGATTGCCGGTTCAGTGCCGAGGTCGCGCTGAACATTGCCAAAGGCATCGCTTCGGCAGCCGAACACCTGCATCGGCAAGGCATCACCCACGGTGATCTCTACGGGCACAACATTCTGTTGAACGAGCGCGGCGATTGCCTGCTCGGGGATTTTGGCGGGGCTTCGTTCCATGCGGTCGTCGACACAGCAGAAACGCGCGCGTTGCAACGCATCGAAGTGCGCGCGTTCGGGATTTTGCTGGGGGAATTGCTGGCGCGCATCGACTCAGGGTTGAGTGATGAGCAGCGTACGGTGCTTGAAGAGCTGGAGCGGCGTTGCTGTCAGGCGGATGTGCTGGCGCGGCCTGGGTTCGGAGAGGTTATCAAGCAACTTGAAGGTCTGTGACCGCAGCGCGGTCAATTGCTGGCAGGCTAGCGCCTACAGGGGATTTGTGAACGCCACAGATCCGGTGTGGGAGCTAGCCTGCCAGCGATGAGGCTATCACTGACGCAGTCGATCAGCCCGCCAGACCAACAAACATGTCCTGCACGTCATCATGGTTGTCGAGGCCTTCGAGGAACGCTTCAACTTCAGCCATCTGCTCGTCGCTCAAACCGCTGACCGGGTTTTTCGGCTGGTAGCCGAGCTTGGCCGACAGCACGGTAAAACCCTGCTCTGGCAGTGCTTTCTGCACCGAATCGAGGTCAGTCGGGTCGGTCAGGAACAGCGTCGCGCCGTCTTCACCGGCTTCGAAATCCTGCGCACCGGCTTCGATCGCGGCCATTTCCGGATCGGCGTCCGGGGTATCCGGCGAAGCCTCGATCATGCCGACGTGGTTGAAGTCCCACGCCACGGAGCCGGAAGCCCCCAGTTGGCCTTTACGGAACGCGACACGGATTTCCGCGACGGTACGGTTGATGTTGTCGGTCACGCACTCAACGATCAGCGGCACCTGGTGCGGGGCGAACCCTTCGTAGGTCACGCGATGGTATTGCACGGTTTCACCCAGCAGACCTGCACCTTTCTTGATCGCGCGGTCCAGGGTTTCCTTTGGCATCGAGGCTTTCTTGGCCTGTTCGACCACCAGACGCAGGTGTGCGTTGGTGGCGGTATCGGCACCGTTGCGGGCAGCGATGGTGATTTCCTTCACCAGTTTGCCGAAGATCTTGCCCTTGGCGTTGGCTGCCGCTTCTTTGTGTTTAACCTTCCACTGTGCGCCCATTACTCACTCTCTTGATCTGTGGCGCCGAGACATCTATTGGCCGACGCGTGGCGCCAAGTTTATACGGCCTAAAGTCGGCAATCGACCAAAAAAACACAATGCAGAATCGACATCTTCACCAGGGGTTGTAGGGCGATTCTGAAAAACGGCTTTGACATGACCATTCAGCGCTGCGGTTTCGTACCCTCTCAGGCCCGTATTGCCTGACAGAGCCTGTCCGAATGCTCAATGACAAGGAAAGTCCTTTTACCCTGACCCTGACCGACAGCGGTCTGTGCCTGCCGGTGGTGCGCTTTCACGGCGAGGAAGCACTCAACCAGCCCTACCGTTTCGACATCGAACTGATCGGTTTGGCCCCCGCCGTGGCGCCGGGTACATTCCTGCACCAACGGGCCTTTCTGCGTCTGGACGACCATCATGGAATCCACGGCGTGATCGACAGTGCCAGTTGCGAACATCGCGGTACGCACCGGATCGGCTATCGACTGACTGTTGTGCCGCGCTTGCAAAGCCTTGCCGAGCCGAGCAAACGGCGAGTGTTTGTGCATCGGAGTGTGCCGCAGATTCTCCAGCAGTTGCTCACGGAAAATGCCCTGCCCGTTGACAGCTACCGGATCGAAATGACCGTCGGCCAATACCCGATCCGGCCTTTTTGCATCCAGTACGAAGAAAGCGATCTGGCGCTGCTGCACAGGCTTTGCGAAGAGGAAGGTATTCACTATCACTTTGAACACCGGGTGGACGAGCACGTTGTCGTGTTTGCCGATGACAGCCTCAGTCTGCCGCAAACGCCAGTACTGGTTGCGTTCAAGGCCTGCGAGCAAACGCCTTCACCCTGCATCAGCTCGCTGTACCAGCATCATCACGCCGCCCCCATCGCCACGCTGCATGCCGTGCGTAACCGAGGGCAGCGGGCGATCAGCGACGAGGCCGCCAACCACATCACGGCCAGTCCCCTGCCGCAGGCATCTTCCCTCGAACAACGACACCACGAACAACGCTGCCGTCGACATCTGGAACGGCAACGCTGTCAGCATCGAACGATCAACGGCCGCAGCGACCGGGTTGGTCTGCTCAGTGGGCACTTGCTGCAAGTGTCGGAACATCCGATCAGTCACTTCAACGAACAATGGCGGCTCACCGCGACAAGTCATCACGGGCAACATCCGTCGATTCTCGACCCGACCCCGCCCCTGCACCGCTATCACAACGATTTTACCGCCCAGCCGTGGTCCAGCGATTTTCGTCCGGCGCTCAAACAGGCTCGCCCAAGTATTGCCGGGTATCACCTGGCGCAGGTACTCGGACCTGCCGGACAACCGGCGCAGCTCGATGAACAGGGTCGAGTTGCCGTCCGGCTGTGGCCCTCGGAACCTCTGCAATCGCCTGATGACGACGCGGTCTGGCTGCCCATCGCCATGACCCGGGCCAATGGTCGCATCGCCTGCGATGAACTGCCCTGCGCCGGCAGTGAAGTGTGGGTGAGTTTCCTTGACAGCGACCCCGACCGGCCGATTCTGTGTCTGGGCAACTCACGCAAGCCCACACCTCGCGAAGCGCCCGCACGTGACAACCTATTGCTCGACTGGCTACTCGACAGCGGCGCACGCTGATCCCGTTGCAGGAGCTGCCGCAGGCTGCGATCTTTTGATTTTGATCTTAAGATCGCAGTCTGCGGCAGCTCCTACATCAACACGCCGTGCTTCAGGCTTTGTCAGCCTTACCCGCCGCTGCGGCGAATTTCGCCAGACGCACATCCAGATGCCGGGGCCGCCGCCCATGGTCCTCGGCGCGTTCCTTGCGGCGAATGGCGTTGCGCACCATTAAAGAACCGAGATAGCGAATCGGTTCCGGCGGAAAATAACCCAGCGGCCCGTTGACCAGCGGCGAGCGCGTCCACGGGTTGTCCAGTCCTTGCACCAGCGAAGCGAGAATCTGCCCGCCCATATGACACGGGCCGACGCCGCTGCCCGAATAGCCGAAACCGTAAAACACATTGCCGGCGCCGCTCATCTGGCCGAAGAACGGCAAACCGGTGACCGAGCGATCCGACGGGCCGTTCCAGGTGGCATCGACTTTGACATCGGCAAATGCCGGGAAAAAGTCCGCGAGGCTGTTTTTCAGCAGGCCCGCATAAGGCGATGGCTGATCGAACACCGGCAGCATTCGCCCGCCAAAGGCGAAGGTGTTGCCGCCCTTGCCGAGCATGATGCGGCCGTCCGGGGTGTTGTGGTAGTAGTGCACGAAAATCCGCGAATCAAGCACGCTGATGCCGCTGGTCAGGCCGATCTGCTGCAACAGATCCGGGCGCGGTTCGGTGATCAGCATGTCGCTGGAAACAATCGCCACGCTGCGCTCGAATTGCGGAAAAGCACGGGCCATCCACGCATTCATCGCCAGCACCACGCGATCGGCCACGACGCTGCCATTCGGTGTTTGCAGGCGTGCCGGGCGCCCTTCTTCCAGCCCGGTCATCGCCGTGCCTTCGTAAATCTTCACGCCCAGTTGCAACGCCACCCGACGCAAGCCTCGCACCAGTTTGCCCGGTTGCACGCTGGCCGCCGCCGGCGAAAACCAGCCTTCCAGATGCTTGCTCGAACCGGCCATACGCTGCACGTCGGCGACCGGACGCTGGGTGAACGAGTTGATGCCGTTGCGCTCCAGTGCGGCGATCACCGCGTCGGTCGAACCGACTTGCGCGCGGTTGGTCGCGGTGTACAGCGTGCCATCGAGGCGGTAATCGGCATCGACGCCGTACTGTTCACAGAACTCGCCGATCGCATGGATGCTGCGCTCCGACTCCTTGACCAGGCGCACCGCTTCCTCGACGCCAAACAGGCGCTCAAGGGTGAAATACTTCGCCGACCATGACAGCGCGCATCCGCCATTGCGGCCACTGGCGCCGGCGCCGCAGATGTCCGCTTCGATCAGCAAGACATCGAGTTCGGGGTTCTGTTGCTTGAGCATGATCGCCGTCCACAACCCGGTGTAGCCGCCACCGACGATGCACACATCGGCGCGGACTTCGCCCTGCAACGGCGGGCAAGTTTGCGCGGTGTCGGCCAGCAAGGCCTGCTCCAGCCAAAACGGTCTCATGGGGTTTCTCCAGTCAGTAGGCCACAACACAGCCTGCCGCAAGCGCCGCAGCAGGCCGCGAGGCAAGAGGGTTCAGGAACGCAGGGGTTTGATCGTCAGCGGGCAATTGGGGATTGAGGCGCGCGGTTCCATCACGCCAACCGGACGGCTGTTCCAGTGCGGAATCAGCACCAGCGCCGAGAACAGCGCACAACCGGCGAAAACAATGAACACCGTCACCGAATCGAAGTAGCCCGGCAACAAACCGCCAAGCACCGCGCCAACCGAGCCGCAGCCGTTGACGAAACCGGCCGCCGTGGCGCCGGCCTTGGCTTTGCCGAAATCGATCGCGGCGGCACCGCTGATCATCGAATCCGGGCCGTACAGGGTCAGGCCCATGACAAACAACAATGCGACCACCAGCAAGACACTGCCGGTGTGCAGCGCGGCCATGAACAGCGCCAGCGTCACGGTCAGCGCCAGCAGGCTCAACACGCAGGCCGGCATGCGCCGGGCACCGAACAGTTTGTCCGAGGCCAGGCCGATCAGGATCGGCCCGAGCAACCCGGCCAGTTCAAACGAAGTGGGAATGATCGCCGCGCCGACCTTGCCGACACTGGGCATCTGTTCAAAGACAATCACCGGCCCCCACAACAGAATCGCGTAACGCGCCGGTTTCAACATGAAATACGCCAGGCCCAGTACCAGCACCGTGCGGTTACGCAGGATTTCCTTCAACGGCTCCCAGACGCTGAGCTTGCTGTTGGCTTCGGTTTCTTCTGCGGTCAGCTCAGGTTCTGGCTCGACCGCCGGCAAGCCGACGTCTTCCGGTTTGTTGCGCTGGAAGACAAAGAACAACACCGCCACCACGGCAACCACCACCGCGCTGGAAATGAACGCCGCGTGCCAACTGCCGACCAGCGTGTACGCCCACCAACCGGCGAACGGCGACGCCACCAGACCACCGAACGCGTAGCAGGAACTCCATAGGCCGAGCACCCGTCCGCGCTGCTGGGAGGGGAAAAAACTGCCGAGGTTTTTGCACAATCCCGACCAACCGGTGGACTGCGCCAACCCCTGAATCAACATACAAGTGGCGAAGATCGGTAGCGTGGCGTAACTGCCCATCACCAGCGCTGCGGCGGCGGAAATCAACAACCCGCCGAGTACCACGACCCTCGGACCAAAGCGGTCGGCGAGCATGCCCCAGGTGAATTGGCCGATGGCGTAAGCCGCCAGATAGATCGCATCGAGGTTGGCCATGGCCATCTTGTCGAGCATGAAGGTGGGGTCTTCGGCGATACCGAGTTTGGCCACCGAAAACGCTTTGCGGGTGAAGTAGAAAGCCGCGTACGCCAGCCAGGTAATCGCGAAAATCTGCACGCGCCAACGCGCAATGGTGCCGATGTGCTTGTTCATGGTGGTTCTGACCTCAGGGTGTGAGTGTGCCGGCAGAATCGTTAAGAAAAACGCCTGTGTTTTTATTGTTGAGCACTGCGATATCACCCCGTCCCTACGGCGATATCGGTCAGATGAGTCCTGCGGTTGCACGCACAGGCTCATGGCCACCGTGCGGCCCGAGAAGGCAGTCAGCGATGGCGTGAGCCGATCAAAGCAATTACTGTTTAATAAATAAAATCGATTTATCGTATTTCACACATAAGCTCAGCTTGTTACTGACTGAGCGATCAGGTGACTTCATGTCGGTGTCCCACGCCCAACTCAAAGCCTTCCACGCCGTGGCCGTGCATGGAAGCTTCACCAAAGCCGCCGAGCGTCTTTTTCTCACGCAACCGGCGATATCCGACCAAGTGCGCAAGCTCGAAGAGCGTTTTGGCGTTTTGCTGTTTCATCGCAATAAACGTTCCGTACGCCTGACTGACTTGGGCGAACGCTTGCTGGCGATCACGCAACGGCTGTTCGTGATTGATGCCGAAGCCCAGGAATTGCTGCAGGAGTCCCAGGCCCTGCAGACCGGCAGCCTGATTCTCGCAGTGGATGCGCCGGTGCACGTGCTGCCGCAGATCGCGCGGTTCTGCGAGCGCTATCCGGGGATCAGCGTGAAGATCGAGACCGGCAACACCGATGAATCGTTGTTTCGCCTGTTCAACTATCAGGCCGATCTGGCGTTGCTCGGGCGTGATGTCAGCGATGAGCGCTTGCTGTGTGTGCCGCTGCGCAATGATCCAATGGTGGCATTTGTTTCGCGCAATCATCCGTGGGCCACGCGTGAATCGATCTGCCTGGCAGACCTGGATGACACGCCGCTGGTGTTGCGTGAACACGGTTCGGTAACCCGGCAGACGCTGGAAGAGGAAATGGCCAGGGCGGGGTTTCGCATTCGCCCGGCGATTCAGGTGGAAGGCCGGGAAGCGGCGCGTGAGGCGGTGGTGGTCGGGATTGGCGTTGGCGTGGTGTCGGCGGCGGAATTTGGCGCAGATTCGCGGGTGTGTGCGTTACCGATCGTCGACTGCACCCGTCGATTGACGGAGACACTGGTGTGTTTGCGCGAGCAAAGCAATCGACGGGTAGTGGCGACCTTCCTCGAAATGGTTCGCGACAGCCTTGTGTAAGTAATATCGGCCCCATCGCTGGCAAGCCAGCTCCCACAGGTTTCCTGGCTGTACACAGCACCTTTGAACGACCGAGAACACTGTGGGAGCTGGCTTGCCAGCGATTGGGGCGACTCGGTGTATCAGACTGGCGCAAGACCAAAGAACGCCTGAATCAAACGCAACTCCCGCCGCCGCTCCATGCAGCCGATCATGTGCCGATTGACCAGCCCTTCGCCGGCAATCGGAATCGCCACCACGCGCGGGTCATGGCTGACCTCAACCGATGAAACCACGCCAACGCCCAGCTCGGCCGCCACCGCTTCGGTCACCGCCTCACGGCTGTCCAGTTCCAGCAACACCCGCGGTTGGATCGACGCCTGCGCACAGGCCTGATCAAACGTGCGCCGGGTGATCGAACTCGGCTCACGGAGCACCATGATCACCTGATCCAGTTCCTTGAGTTTCACTTCCCCGGCGCGCATCGCCCACGGGTGCCCTGCCGGCACCAACGCGCAAATCCGCGACTCGCTCAGTGCTTGCAGATGCAGGCCTTTGCGCGGTTCGACCTCGGTCAACACCGCCACGTCCGCGTGTTCCGACAACAACGCCGCCAGGGTTTCCTGGGCATTGCCCAAACGCAGATTCACCGTGATTCCCGGATACCGCGTGCGCAGGCTGGCGAGCATCGGCATGACCATGTGCGGCCCGTCCGCCGCCACCTCCAACCGCCCGGTGAGCAATTGCCGGTTGGCCTCGAGCATTGTCTGCGCCTCTTCTGCGAGGCCAAACATCGCTCGGGTAATCGCCGCGAGTTTGGTGCCCTCCTCGGTCAGTTCCACCCGTCGCGCGGTGCGCCGCAACAGGGTGATCTGGTAGTGCTCCTCCAGCGCCTTGATGTGCCCGGTGACCGCCGGCTGACTGATGAACAAACGCGCGGCGGCGCGGGTGAAGCTGCCTTCACGGGCCACGGCGTCGAAGGCGCGGAGCTGGAACAGGTTCATGAATAACTCTCGCTGATGGCTGGCATAACAACAAACAATTTGATTGATGCAACGGCGAATTGCAACGTATGCCCCGTAGCTTCATCCCACAGCGCTATCCGAGGACACACGAATGAGTATCGCCGAACCCATCCTGCTCACTCCCGGCCCGTTGACCACTTCGGCCCGCACCCGCCAGGCGATGATGGTCGACTGGGGGTCATGGGATGACCGTTTCAATCAACTGACCGCCAGCCTTTGCGAACAATTGCTGGCGATCCTCAACGGCGCCGCGACTCACCACTGCGTGCCATTACAGGGCAGCGGCACGTTCGCTGTCGAAGCGGCCATCGGCACTTTGGTGCCGCGTGACGGCAAAGTCCTGGTGCTGATCAATGGCGCCTATGGCAAGCGTCTGGCGAAGATCTGCGAAGTGCTCGGGCGTTCGTTCAGCACCTTCGAAACCGCCGAAGATGAACCGACCACCGCTGCCGACGTTGACCGTCTGTTGCGCGCCGACAGCACCATCACCCACGTCGCCCTGATCCACTGCGAAACCAGCACCGGCATTCTCAACCCGCTGCCGGAGATTGCCGAGGTGGTCCAGCAACACGGCAAACGCTTGATCATCGACGCCATGAGTTCCTTCGGCGCACTGCCGGTGGACGCGCAGCAAGTGCCGTTCGACGCGCTGATCGCCGCGTCCGGCAAATGCCTGGAAGGTGTACCGGGGATGGGGTTTGTCTTCGCTCGCAAAGAATCCCTGGCCGCTGCCGCCGGTAATTCACATTCGCTGGCAATGGACCTGTATGACCAGCACACCTACATGAAGAAGACCGGGCAATGGCGCTTCACCCCGCCGACCCACGTGGTCGCGGCGCTGCACGAAGCGCTGCTGCAATACAACGAAGAAGGTGGCCTGCCGGCGCGGCATGCGCGCTACGCCGCCAACTGTCAGGCGCTGATGGACGAGATGGGCAAACTGGGTTTGCGCAGCTTCCTGCCGGCGGCGATTCAGGCGCCGATCATTGCCACGTTCCATGCGCCGCAAGATCCGCGTTATCAGTTCAAGGACTTCTATGAACGCGTGAAGGCCAAGGGTTACATCCTTTATCCCGGCAAATTGACTCAGGTCGAGACCTTCCGTGTCGGCTGCATTGGCCATGTCAGCCCGGACGAAATGCGCCAGGCCGTTGCAGCGATCGGCGAAGTGCTGCGCGAGATGGAAGTCCTCGACATCTAAACCCCATCCTAAATCCCCTGTGGGAGCGAGCCTGCTCGCGAAAGCGGTCGAACACTCAACATTGATATCGACTGATATCGACGCCTTCGCGAGCAGGCTCGCTCCAACATTTGAACTGCATTTCAACTCAGGAATTTGATTGCCATGAACTATGTAAACCCAAACAAACTTCAAGCCGCGATCCTCGACTGGGCCGGCACCGTGGTCGATTTCGGCTCGTTCGCACCGACGCAGATCTTCGTCGAAGCCTTCGCCGAGTTCGACGTGCAGGTCTCCATCGAAGAAGCCCGTGGCCCGATGGGGATGGGCAAGTGGGACCACATCCGTACCCTCTGCGATCAGCCGCAAGTGGCCGAGCGTTATCGCAAGGCGTTCGGCCGCACGCCGACCGACGATGACGTCACCGCAATCTACAACCGCTTCATGCCGCTGCAGATCGAAAAGATCGCCGAGCACTCGGCGCTGATTCCCGGTGCACTGGAAACCATCGCCAATCTGCGTCAGCAAGGGATCAAGATCGGTTCCTGCTCCGGCTATCCGAAGCAAGTGATGGACAAGGTCGTCGAACTTGCCGCCAGCAACGGCTACGTCGCTGATCATGTGGTTGCCACCGACGAAGTGCCAAATGGCCGTCCGTGGCCGGCCCAGGCGCTGGCCAACGTGATCGCGCTGGGCATCGACGATGTCGCAGCGTGCGTGAAGATCGATGACACCGTGCCGGGCATTCTGGAAGGCCGCCGCGCCGGAATGTGGACCGTGGCGCTGATCTGCTCGGGCAACGCACTGGGTCTGGATTACGCCGGTTTCCGCGCCTTGGGCAGCGATGAACTGGCCAGCGAACGCAAGCGCATTCACGCGCTGTTCGAAGGTTCGCGCCCGCACTACATGATCGACACCATCACCGATCTGCCGGAAGTCATCGCTGACATCAACAAGCGCCTGGCCAACGGTGAGATGCCGCAAAACGCTTGAAGCTGAAAATGAAAAACACCGCTGATCCATGACAATCAGCGGTGTTTTTTTTCGCCGTATAAAAAACCAGCACAAGTCTCGGTAATCAATTACTCCGAAACAAGATTGCCTTCTGCATCGTAGGTCCGGCCGTCGGGATGTTTAACACTTCCATCCGGTAACTGTTCAGTTCCGTCTTCCCAGACAATACGTCCATCCGGATATTCAACGGTATTATCCGGCCAGATAATCCGCCCGTCCGGATACTCGACCCGGCCATCTTCATATTGAATGATGCCATCGGGACGCTTGATTGAAGTTGTATCGGCGTTAATCAAACTGCCATCAGGCAGTGTGGTCGAACCATCGACATTGACTGTCGCACCAAGTGTCTGGATTAGCGCAATCAAGGCCACCGGATCGACGTTGACGTTAATGGTCGGCCATGGCATTGGCGGGCGCTTGGTCTCGGTTGGCGTGGCAGGACTGGTCGGCCGCACCGGCTGGGTCGGCGCTACCGGCTGGGTCGGCGCTACCGGTTTGGTCGGAGCCACCGGCTTGGTCGGGGCCACTGGCTTGGTCGGGGCCACTGGCTTGGTCGGGGCCACTGGCTTGGTCGGTGCCACTGGTTTGGTCGGGGCCACTGGCTTGGTAGGGGCCACTGGCTTGGTCGGTGCCACCGGTTTGGTCGGCGCCACCGGTTTGGTCGGCGCCACTGGCTTGGTCGGTGCCACTGGCTTGGTCGGTGCCACCGGTTTGGTCGGCACAACCGGCCTGGTTGGAGCTACTGGCGTTGGCGCTGTAGTAGATGGGCGAGGCTTCGAAATCGGACGTTTCATATTTATACTCAACTTAAAATAATAAACTTTTAATCTTCAACAACTCACTAAAGATTCGACCCGACAATAACCATCCAAAACAAACCATTCAAACCAAAAGAAAACACAAGATATAAACAACACAAAGTTACGCTTGGCCAGACCACATACAAAACCGAGTTTCAAGTAACGAGCAAATCAAAATCGGGTATTGAATACTTTTCTTTCTTGCAAAAAACATCACGAACTCCGGGCAAAAACATCGCGGCAGGTTTACAGTGACAAGAGTGCCGTCACGACGGCCTGATTGCACATCGATCCCGAGGAAACCGCTTATGCCGTGGACAAGCTCAGAATCGCGTTACAGCACCGTTTCAGTCCTGCTGCACTGGCTGATGCTGGTGTTGTTGGTGCTGGTTTACGCCAGCATGGAACTGCGTGGCCTGTTCCCCAAGGGCAGTGGCGGGCGCACACTGATCCGCGAAGTGCACTACATGCTCGGCCTGACCGTGTTTGTACTCGTGTGGTTTCGCCTCCTCGCACGCAGCCTCGGTCCGGCGCCGAAAATTTTCCCTGCTTCGCCACAATGGCAGACTGTGCTGGCGCGGCTGATGCACTGGGCGTTGTACCTGTTCATGATCAGCATGCCGATTCTGGGCTGGCTGATTACCAGCGCCGAGGGACATCAGGTGATGTTCTATGGTTTTGACCTGCCGCTGCTGGTCGCGGAGAACAAGGATTTCGCCAAACAAGTTGAGGGCTGGCATGTACTGATCGCCACTGTGGGTTACTGGCTGATCGGGCTGCATGCGCTGGCGGGGATCTATCACCATTACGTGGTGGGCGATAACACGCTGCTGCGGATGATGCCCAAGCGCGGCTGAATATCAGGGGCTGGCGATAAAACCGCGCCTCCCCTGCAAGCCTCCGGTGTGGATGAAGATCAGCCGCGTTCCGGGCGCGAACCGGCCTGCCTCGACCTGTTGCTTGAGTGCCAGCAACGCCTTGCCGGTGTACAACGGCTCCAGAGCTATGCCGCAGGCCTGCTCGGTCTGCTCGATGAACGCGAGCAGCAGCGGATCGACCTTGGCAAAACCGCCACGGCTGGCATCGATCAACTCATAGTCAACACTGGCCAGTCCGGCTGACTGAATAATCGACTCGACCTGCGGCGCAACGCCGTGATCTCCAGGTACCGCCAACGCGCCATAGACCCGATGCGAACCCGCCTCGGCGAGAACCAGCCCGGCCAGCGTGGTGCCGGTGCCGCAGGCCACCCACCAACCGTGATAATCAGTCCAGCCCAGCGTAGGCAATTGTGCTTGCGCCTGTTCCTTGATCGCTGCACAACCGCGCGCCCCTGCTAACCCGCCGCCGCCCTCCGGCACCGCATACAGCTGCGGATACTGCTCATGCCAGGGCGCCCAGAAGCCCGGTTCATTGCGCGCGCGATAACCGCCATAACCCAACCAATGCAACTGCATGCCGAACGCCTGCAAATCCAGCACCGTCGGTGTGTCCTGCGCATGCCCGCGCAACAGTCCCACGGTTTTGCAGCCCAGCCGTTTCCCTGCCGCCGCCAACGCATGCAGATGATTGGAATGCGCACCACCGAGGCTGATGATGCCCTCGGCACCCGCGCGGTCGGCGGCTTTGAGGTGTTCGACGAGTTTGAACCATTTGTTGCCGCTGATCAGCGGGTCGATCTGGTCGAGGCGCAGGATGGCGACTTCAATGCCGGCGGTTGCGAGCCAGTCGAGGTGAAGGCGTTCGAGAGGGGCTTGGGGTAGCCAATCGGAGGGTGGCAAATGCATGGGCGGCGATTCGATCTGAACAGAGCCGGCATTCTAGTCGCTCACGAGCAGGCATCGCGAGCAGGCTCACTCCTCGATTGGTTGGTGCTCACCGAATCTGTGAACAACAAAACACTTGTGGGAGAGAGCCTGCTCGCGAAGGCGTCGTGTCAGTCGACAGGTGTATTGGCTGACACTCCGCTTTCGCGAGCAGGCTCGCTCCACAGCTCAAGCGGCGTTGTTTATAGCTCAGCCGCCAGACGCGAACCTTGGTTGATCGCACGCTTGGCATCCAGCTCAGCCGCGACATCCGCGCCGCCGATCAGGTGCACGTTCTGCCCCGCAGCCACCAGACCGTCGTGCAATTCGCGCAACGGATCCTGCCCTGCGCAAATCACAATGTTGTCCACCGCCAAGACTTGCGGCTCGCCGGTTTCGCCGATGCGGATATGCAGGCCCTGATCGTCAATGCTCAGGTATTCAACGCTGTTGAGCATCTGCACTTGCTTGTTCTTCAGACCGGTACGGTGAATCCAGCCAGTGGTTTTGCCGAGGCCATCGCCGACCTTGGTTTTCTTGCGCTGCAACAGAAACACTTCGCGTGCCGGCGCGTGCGGTTCGGCTTTGATCCCGGCCACGCCACCACGGGCTTCCAGTTGCGTGTCGATGCCCCATTCTTTCCAGAACGCGGCGCGATCCTGGCTGGTCGCTATACCTTGGTGAACGAGGAATTCCGAGACGTCAAAACCGATACCGCCGGCGCCAATCACCGCCACGCGCTTGCCCACCGGTTTGCGCTCGAGGATCACGTCCAGGTAGCTCAGCACCTTGGCATTGTCGACACCCGGAATTGCCGGCACACGCGGCGCAATACCAGTGGCGAGGATGATCTCGTCATACCCGCCTTCAACCAGTTTCGCCACGTCGACGCGGGTGTTCAGGCACACCTCAACATTAGTGGTCTGCAGCTTGCGCTTGAAGTAACGCAAGGTTTCGAAAAACTCTTCCTTGCCCGGCACGCGCTTGGCGATGTTGAACTGGCCGCCGATTTCACTGGCCGAATCGAACAGGGTCACCTGATGGCCACGCTCGGCAGCCACGGTCGCGGCGGACAATCCGGCAGGGCCGGCGCCAACCACGGCGATTTTCTTGATCTGCTGCACCGGCAGGTAGTTGAGTTCGGTTTCGTGGCAGGCACGCGGGTTGACCAGGCAACTGGTCAGCTTGCCACCAAAGGTGTGATCGAGGCACGCCTGGTTGCAACCGATGCAGGTGTTGATTTCGTCCGCACGACCTTCAGCGGCCTTGTTGACGAAGTCCGGGTCGGCGAGGAACGGCCGCGCCATCGAGACCATGTCGGCATCGCCTTCAGCCAGAATCTGCTCGGCGATTTCCGGCGTGTTGATGCGGTTGGTGGTGATCAGCGGAATCTTCACCGAGCCGCGCAGTTTGGCCGTGACCTTGCTGAATGCCGCACGCGGCACTTTTGTGGCGATGGTCGGGATCCGCGCTTCGTGCCAGCCGATGCCGGTGTTGATAATGGTCGCACCGGCCTGCTCGATGGCTTTGGCCAGGGTGACGATCTCGCCCCAGGTGCTGCCGCCCTCGACCAGGTCGAGCATCGACAGACGGAAAATAATGATGAAGTTCGGGCCAACCGCTTCGCGTACACGGCGAACGATTTCCACCGGCAGGCGCATACGGTTTTCGTAGCTGCCGCCCCAGCGGTCGGTGCGGTGGTTGGTGTGCGCGGCGAGGAACTGGTTAATGAAATAACCTTCCGAACCCATGATCTCGACGCCGTCATACTCGGCGCTCTGCGCCAGTATCGAACAGGTGACGAAATCGCTGATCTGCTTCTCGATGCCTTCTTCGTCCAGCTCTTTGGGCTTGAACGGGTTGATCGGTGCCTGAATCGCACTCGGCGCCACTTGTTTCGGGCTGTAGGCGTAACGCCCGGCGTGGAGAATCTGCATGCAGATCTTGCCGCCCGCCTCGTGCACCGCGCGGGTGACGATGCGGTGTTTGAGTGCTTCTTCCTCGGTGGTCAGCTTAGCCGCGCCGGAATACACGCCGCCCTCGTCGTTCGGGCCGATACCACCGGTGACCATCAGGCCGACACCGCCACGCGCACGTTCAGCGAAGTACGCCGCCATGCGCTCGAAGCCCCCCGGTTTTTCTTCCAGACCGGTGTGCATCGACCCCATCAGGGTGCGGTTGCGCAGCGTGGTGAATCCCAGGTCCAGCGGGGCCAACAGGTGCGGGTAATGAGCGGCGGTCATCGGTAACTCCACAACGAGCGATCACGGAAAAGTTGCGGGCGCTCTGCGGCTCCCGTCAGTCATGTTCGACAGACTAAGAGTCGCATCGCTGTCACTCAATGACCGTAACTGACAACTTATTGATCCAAATGCGCAGCGCCCCTTGGCAATCAGGTCCATGGGCCCTACCCTAGTCGCCATACCCTGTACCCGGTAGTTGTTGGTTTTCATGCGCAAACTTTTGTACCTGTTTTTTTCCATGGCCCTCGTTGCCGCCCTGACCACCTACGCCATGTGGGCGGCGGACCGGCCGGCGGGCCACTACCTGTCGGACCTGCGCATCAACGTGGCGGTCGATCAGGGCACCCCCGCCGATCGCGGCAATCTGCTGGGCATCCAGCCCGAGCTGTTTCCCACGGACTATCAAAACCCCGAGCGCTTGCACCGCAAACTCGCAGCCTATCTGCAGCAAGCGCAGGATCAAGGCCTGCTGAACGACAAAACCGTCGTGGTGCTGCCGGAGAACATCGGCACCTGGTTGCTGCTCAGCGGCGAAAAAGACGAGCTGTATCAGGCCCCGAGCCTCGCCGAGGCAATGAACTGGCTGGCCGCGAGCAATCCGTTGTTGTTCGCCCGCGCCTGGCTCAGCGCCAACGGCAGCGACCGCCTCAACGACGCCTACCTGCGCATGAAAGCCAAAGCGATGGCCAAGGATTACCAGGCGCTGTTCGGGGGGCTGGCCAAAGAATTTCACGTGACCCTGGTGGCCGGCTCGATCGTGCTGCCGGAGCCGAGTGTCCGCGACGGCCAGCTCAAACCCGGTAGCGGTGCCCTGTTCAACAGCAGCGTGGTGTTCGGCCGCGATGGCGTGCCGCTTGGCCAGCCGCAACGGCAGATGCATCCGGTGTTCGATCAGCGCGAGGTGCTCGAAAGCGCAGACAAACACGCGCTAAACGTGGTCGACACCCCGGCCGGGCGCCTTGGCGTGTTGATTGGCAGCGACAGTTGGTACCCGGACAACTACCGCAAACTTGACGAGCAAAACACACAATTGATCGCGGTACCGGCGCAGGTATTCGGCCAGGGTGCCTGGAATCAGCCATGGCGCGGTTACAAAGGTTCAAGCACGCCGGGGTCGGTCAGCCTCAAACCCGGTGAAGTCACCGAAGGACAGGCCTGGCATCGACTGACACTGACCGCGCAACCGCCGAGCAGCCGAGCGATCGCCGGCATCAGTGTGTTCCTGCGCGGGCAGTTCTGGGACAAGGCCAGTGCCGGTCAGAGTTTCCTCAGCAGCGACGGTCAGCAGTTCGCCGATGGCGAGGCCCGTGGCGCGCGTTTGCTGAACATCTGGTTGTAAGCCATGAAGCCGCTGCCGATGCGCCTCGGGGATCTGTCGGTGGGCTTTGTTCACAGCCTCGCCGACGCCGTACGCAGTCATGGGGCGGATCCGCAGCCGTTGCTGGAGCAATATGGACTGGACGCCGCGCGACTGGCCGAGGCCGGGGCGCGTTTGTCGATTCCGCGCTATATGCGCCTGGGCCACGCCGCGATTCAGTTGACCGGCGATTCGGCGCTGGGCCTGCGCATGGGCCAGCTCAGTCGCCTCAGCCAGGCCGGGCTGGCCGGCGTCACCGCCGCACAAGCGCCGACGGTGCGTGAAGCCGCGCGCTGTCTGATCCGTTTCGAGGCGTTGTACGGCTCCAACTATCGCGGCCAATCCAGCTTCCACGAGGACGCCAATGGCGCGTGGCTGCGTTTCTATTCGATCAGCCCGTACAACGCCTATAACCGCTTTGTCGTGGACTCGATCATCGCCGGATGGCTGCATCAGCTCTCCAGTGTCAGCCGCGAAGCGCTGCGCGCTGAACGCATCGACATCGAGTTCGAGGAGCCGGATTACCGCGAGGCCTACAGCGTGCTGGGTGATTGCCCGATCCAGTTTGGCGCCGATGGCAATCAGCTGCGCCTGAACCTCAACAGCCTCGCGCAGCGCAACCCGGAGCACTGCCCGAGTACCTGGCGGCATCTGCTGCAACTGTGTGAACGCGAACTGGAGCAATTGACCCGCACCCGCAGTCTGCGCGAACGCATCACGCAGTTGCTTGGGCCGTTGCTCAATGGTGGCCGGGAACCCGACCTGGAAGAAGTGGCGTCGCGCCTGAAGCTGCCGACCTGGACATTGCGCCGCAAACTGGCCGAGGAAGGCACGCAGTTTCGCGCGATCCTCAACGACACCCGGCGCGATCTGGCGATGACTTACATCCGCGATACCGAACTGGCATTCGGCGAAATCGCCTACCTGCTGGGTTTTGCTTCAGCCGAAGCGTTCCAGCGAGCCTTTAAACGCTGGAGCGGTCAGACGCCCGGCGAATTCCGCCGCAGTCACCGCAAAACGGCATAAAAGCAGCTGCGAGCTTCAAGCTTCAAGTCAAAGCTCGGTGGCGTCTTCGGCGGGCTCGGGTTGATCCAGTTCAAAGGCCTGGTATTCGAGCAGCTCTTCTTGATATTCATCCATCGTGTAATCCCCCTGCTGCTCTCTTGAATGGGCCTGAGCAAATGCCCAGTGCCTCGAGCTTAACGCGCTCGTATGAAGGAAAAGTGAAACCCGGCCTTCATGAATAAAACGTAGCAGGTGGTCAGGAATTTATCGTGGGAATTTTGTCAGGGGAATGTAACGAAATTTAAGCCACCCCAAAAACCACTGTGGGAGCGAGCCTGCTCGCGAAGGCGGACTCTCAGTCACATAAGTGCTGAATGTACCGACACTTTCGCGAGCAGGCTCGCTCCCACAGGGGGTTGCGGTGAGGCTGGATTATTGGCCGGACGCAGGCATCGCCGGAATCGGCTCGGATGGCGGCGGAATATCCGGGTTGGCCGGAGGCGTGATGGTTTCGGTCGCCGGCGCAGCTGCAGGTGCCGGCGCAGGTTCAGCGCTCGGGGCCGGAGTGATTGGCGCAGCGTCTGCCGGTGGTGCAACCGGTTCCGACGTCACTGGAGCGGCCTCAGCAGGTGCGGGCGCCGGTTCTGCAGCAGGCGTAGGTTCAACCTTCGGCGCAGGCGTTGGCGTTGGCGTTGGCGTTGGCGCCAACGCTGCCGGAGCCGCCTTCGCCTCAGGCATACCGAGATCGGTCTTGGGCTTCTCTTCGATATGCGCTGCCTTCTTCGCATCCGCCGGCAGGAACAACTCCACCAACGTAAAGAAACGCTCGTAGAACTTCTGCGACGTCACCGTCTCGCTGGCGACCTTGACCATCGAATCGTCCGACGAGCCGATCGGCATCGACACCGAGCCCAGCACACCCACACCGAGGCTGGCCGAGTTGTTGGTCTTCTTCAGCGCGTAGCGATCCTGCAAGGCGTTGGCGAACATCGTTGCATGGTGCCCGGCACTGCCGTCATCGGCGCAGACCACATTGAAGCTGATCTCCATGTGGGTGTCGCCGGTTTGCTGGAAGCTCTTGTGGCCGCTGACCAGTTTCGGGTCGCTGCTGGTGATGATGTAGCCCTGGCTGAGCAACGCACGGCGCGCCGCTTCGCAACTGGCCGCGTCGGTCACCGGGTAATTGCGCGAAAACGTACCGGAGTCATCGAAGTTCTCATGCTCATACATCGGCTTGTCTTTCGAACAGCCGGCAACAGCGGTCAACAACAGCGCCAACCCGACAACACGCATGGGAGTGGAAATCAACATTGAACATCCTGAAAGAAAACAGTCCGGGGCGTATTGTGCAACAGATCACGCCCCCGCGGCGCATGGATTAGTGTCTTAAAGCAGTTACAACTCTATCGACCGTCAGTTGCGGGAAAAAGTCGCAACACCCGATGATCGATGAACACGCGCAATTTTGCCGTAGCGTGGCGACTGGGGATATCCCCCCAAAACCCCAAAAGCATGGCAGGCCCAAAGGCTGCCACGCCGCACCGCGCGCGCAAAAAAAAGCCCCGACCTTCTCAGGCCGGGGCTTTCACATCACATCTCAGTCAACCATCAAAACCGCTTGATGTCCGCCTGAGCTTCCAACTGCTTGCGATACGCAGCAAAGTCCTGCTGCCCCTCACGCGAAGCAAGGAAGCGACGGTACTGAAGCTTCTCTTCATCCGTCGGCGCAGCCGCTTCGTTAACGCCGTTCAGGCGCACGATCATCAGGCTGCCATCCGGCAACGTCACGCTGGTGAACGTCGGTTTATCCTTGGCAGCCGGCTTCGGCATACGGAACAACGCTTGCAGCACCGCCGGATCAACACCTTCCTGACCACGGGTGGCCGCTTCAGTGGTTTTCCAGTTCTGGCCATCAACCGCCTTGTCCAACGGCGCCTTGCCATCACGCAGATCAGCAATCAGCTTCTCGGCCTTGGTCTTGGCAGCCGCGCTGGCGTGCTCTTTGGTCAACTGAGTGCGGATCGCCGCACTCACGCTTTCCAGCGGCAGTTGCGCAGGCTTGAGGTGTTCCTTGGAGCGCAGCACGATCACGGTTTCCGGATCCAGTTCGATAGCGGTGCTGTTGGCACCTTCATCGATCACTTCGGTGCTGAACGCAGCAGTGACCACGGCACGGTTGGCCGTAACACCTTCGCCACCCTCACGGCCAAACGGCTTGGAGGTGTGCACGGTCAGCTTCAGATCCGCCGCTGGCTGAGCCAGGTCAGACGCTTCGAACGCGGAGTCTTCCAGTTGCTTGGTCGCCTCGACGAAACGCTGCTCGACCTGCGCAGCTTTCAGCTCGCGGGTCAGCTTGTCTTTCAGGCTGGCCAGGGTCGGTACTTCAGGCGCTTCCACACCCAACAGCTTGATCAAGTGGTAGCCGAAGTCGGTACGAACCGGCTCGGACACCTGGTCTTTCGACAGCGAGTACAAAGCTTTTTCAAACGCTGGGTCGTAAACGCCCGGACCTGCGTAACCAAGGTCACCGCCATTGTTGGCCGAACCCGGGTCCTGCGAGAACTCTTTGGCCAGCGCTTCGAACTTCTCGCCCTTGGCCAGACGCGCCTGGACTTCGTCGATCTTCGCCTTGGCCTGAGCTTCGGTGGTCTTGTCGTTCACTTCGATCAGGATGTGCGCGGCACGACGCTGTTCAGACAGGTTGGCGATCTCTTTCTGATACGCCGCCTGCAGGTCTTCGTCCTTGACCGCAACCTGATCGAAGAACGAGGACTTCTTCAGCTCTACATAATCGATGATCACTTGATCCGGAGTCATGAACTCCTTGGCGTGTTCGTCGTAGTACGCCTTGACTTCGTCGTCAGTCAGTTTAACTGCCGCCGGGTCAGCCTTGACGTTCAGGGTAGCGAAATCGCGGGTCTGTTTTTCCAGACGGGCGAATGCCAGCACTTCGGCGTCGGTGACGAAACCGCTGCCCGCCACACCGGCGCGCAGTTGGCCGATGAGCATTTCCTGAGCCAGCATCTGGCGGAATTGCATACGGCTGTAACCCAGTTGACGGATCACCTGGTCAAAGCGCTCGGAGCTGAACTTGCCGTCCACCTGGAATTCAGGTGTCTGCAGGATCACTTGATCCAGCGCGGCTTCGGAGAAAGCGAATTTCGCTTGTTCGGCGCCTTGCAGCAGCAACTTGCGATCGATCAGGCCCTTGAGCGCCGATTCACGCAGCATTTTCTCGTCAAGCAAAGAAGCATCGAAGTCTTTGCCCAACTGTTGCATCAGCTGACGGCGTTGCATATCAACGGCCTGGCTCAGCTCGTTCTGGCTGATTTCTTCACCGTTGACCTTGGCCGCCTCATTCTTGTGAGTCGTGGCCTGGAAAATGGCGTCGAAACCGGTCAGAGCCATCAGTGCAACGATAACCCCGATAATGGTCTTGGCAATCCAGCCTTGTGAATTGTCCCTGATATTCTGCAGCATGCGTCCCCCAGAAACGGTTGAACTTCAAAATTAGGCAACCGTGGAGCGTGGGTAGAATCCGGATAGAAGAAAGGCGCATCCGAGGATGCGCCTTCTCGTAACTGGCGGAGCGGACAGGGCTCGAACCCTCGATCCCGGCGTTACAGGCAACTGTTTCAGCTACCTGCTCTACCGCTCCGCTGCCAAGTCAGGCATGACCCCGACCCGGATGGGTAAAAACCTGAAAACTTAGTTAACAGCTTCTTTCAGTGCTTTACCGGCTTTGAAACCTGGCTTCTTGGCAGCCGGGATTTCCAGAGTCTTGCCGGTTTGAGGGTTACGACCGGTACGAGCCGGACGGTCCGTCACGGAGAAAGTACCGAAACCAACCAGAACAACGGAGTCGCCAGCCTTCAGAGCGCCAGTGACGGATTCGATTACAGCGTCCAGCGCACGGCCAGCAGCAGCTTTCGGGATATCAGCGGATGCAGCGATAGCATCAATCAGTTCCGACTTGTTCACTCTAAGTCCCCTTATATCTATTTTGAGATGATTCTAAGTTTTTTGGTGAAAGCAAAAACGAGTGCTGAATGGCCTACAGACACTTAAGAGCCGCTTTATAACAAGGGCTCTAAAAAACTGTCAAGGAAGCCCCCCAGGCAAAAGCGTATTAATGCGTGCTAATTCTTTCCTTAGAGTCAGACTCACGTTTTTCGTCCTTGGCAACTATCTCGGGAGCCACATCCGGCAAGGGCTCCGGCGCGTATTGCAGCGCAATTTGCAGGACCTCGTCAATCCATTTAACCGGTTTAATCTGCAGATCCTGCTTGATATTGTCAGGAATCTCCTTCAGATCACGCACGTTCTCTTCCGGAATAATCACGATCTTGATTCCGCCGCGGTGAGCCGCCAGCAGTTTTTCCTTCAGACCACCAATCGCCAGCACTTGACCACGCAAAGTAATTTCACCGGTCATGGCGACATCGGCGCGCACCGGAATACCGGTCAATGCCGACACCAGCGCCGTGCACATGCCTACACCAGCGCTAGGGCCGTCCTTCGGCGTCGCCCCTTCCGGCATGTGGATGTGCGTGTCGCGCTTCTCGTGGAAGTCCAGAGGAATGCCCAGGCTCTTGGCGCGGCTGCGTACTACGGTGAGCGCGGCAGTGATCGATTCGACCATCACATCGCCCAGCGAACCGGTCTTGATCAACTGACCTTTACCCGGCACTACAGCGGCTTCGATAGTCAGCAATTCACCGCCCACCTGAGTCCAGGCAAGGCCGGTGACCTGACCGATCTGATCCTGCTGCTCGGCCAGACCGTAGCGGAACTTGCGCACACCGAGGAAGTGTTCCAGCAGATCAGCTGTCACTTTCACCGAGAAGCGTTTTTCCAGTGCATGTTCTTTAACGGCCTTGCGGCAGACCTTGGCGATCTGACGTTCGAGGCCACGCACACCGGCTTCACGGGTGTAGTAACGGATGATGTCGCGGATCGCTTCAGCGTCGAATTCCAGCTCGCCTTTCTTCAGACCATTGGCGGCAATCTGCTTTGGCGAGAGGTATTTGACGGCGATGTTGATCTTCTCGTCTTCGGTGTAGCCCGGCAGACGGATGACTTCCATCCGGTCGAGCAGCGCCGGCGGGATATTCATCGAGTTCGAGGTGCACAGGAACATCACATCCGAGAGGTCGTAATCGACTTCCAGATAATGGTCGTTGAAGTTGTGGTTCTGCTCTGGATCGAGCACTTCCAGCAACGCCGACGCCGGGTCGCCACGCATGTCGCTGCCCATTTTGTCGATTTCATCGAGGAGGAACAGCGGGTTGCGCACGCCCACCTTTGTCATCTTTTGAATCAATCTTCCTGGCATCGAACCGATGTAAGTCCGACGGTGACCACGGATTTCCGCTTCATCACGCACGCCACCGAGGGCCATGCGCACGAATTTACGGTTGGTGGCATGGGCAATCGACTCGGCCAGCGAGGTTTTACCTACGCCCGGAGGACCGACCAGGCACAACACCGGGCCACGGATTTTCTTCACGCGTTTTTGCACGGCGAGGTATTCAAGGATACGTTCCTTGACCTCTTCGAGACCGTAGTGGTCGGCATCGAGAATGTCTTCTGCGCGCGCCAGGTCCAGACGTACCTTGCTCTGGGCCTTCCACGGCACTTGCACCAGCCAGTCGATGTAAGAGCGCACCACGGTGGCCTCAGCAGACATCGGCGACATCTGCTTGAGCTTGTTCAGCTCGGCAGTGGCCTTGGCCAACGCGTCTTTCGGCAGACCGGCAGCGTCGATACGCTTTTTCAGGTCTTCGATTTCGTTGTGGCCTTCGTCGCTGTCGCCGAGTTCTTTCTGAATGGCCTTCATCTGCTCATTCAGGTAGTACTCGCGCTGACTGCGCTCCATTTGCTTTTTGACACGACCGCGAATGCGTTTTTCGACTTGCAGCAGATCGATCTCGGCATCCAGTAACGCCAGAACGTGCTCGACCCGGGCCGACAAATCGATGATTTCGAGAATTTCCTGCTTCTGCTCGATTTTCAGCGCCATGTGCGCCGCCATGGTGTCAACCAAGCGACCCGGCTCATCGATGCTGTTGAGCGACGACAGGACTTCAGCCGGGACCTTCTTGCCCAACTGTACATATTGTTCGAACTGCGACAGCAGTGTGCGCACGAACACTTCGGATTCGCGCTCGGCAGCGTCGACTTCTTCGATCAGCGAGACTTCGGCACGGCAATGGCCGTCGACTTCGCTGAAGCGTTCGACGGTGCCACGCTGCTCACCCTCGACCAGAACCTTGACGGTGCCGTCAGGCAGCTTGAGCAGCTGTAGAACAGTGGCGATGGTACCTACGCGATAGAGAGCGTCTTCACCGGGATCGTCGTCAGCCGGGTTTCTCTGGGCCAGCAGCAGGATCTGCTTGTCGCCCGTCATCGCGGCCTCGAGGGCTTCGATGGATTTCTCGCGCCCCACGAACAGCGGGATAACCATGTGCGGATAAACCACGACATCACGCAATGGCAGGAGAGGCAATTCGATGGTTGTCTTCATGATTTCGCCTCTACGGCGGCCATATGGCCGTAATCAGATGGAATTGAGCTTGAAACCAAGATGGGGGCTGCCTTGAAAAAAAACAAGCGCAAAGCGGATGTAAAAAACGACATAAAAAAAAAGAGGCCCGAAGGCCCCTTCTTTATTGCAGCAGACTGGGCGCTTACGCGTCCGGCGCTGCCTTGGCCGTCGGCTCACTGTTTTCGTAGATATACAGTGGCTTGGACTTGCCTTCGATCACGCTTTCATCGATCACGACTTTGCTCACCTCGGACTGCGAGGGGATTTCATACATCGTGTCGAGCAGTACACCTTCGAGAATCGAGCGCAGGCCACGGGCACCGGTTTTACGTTCCAGGGCACGCTTGGCGACCGATTTCAGCGCGTCGGAACGGAATTCCAGATCCACGCCTTCCATCTCGAACAGCTTGGCATACTGTTTGGTCAGAGCATTTTTCGGCTCGGTGAGGATCTGCATCAGCGCAGCCTCATCAAGCTCGTCCAGCGTCGCGAGGACCGGCAGACGACCGACGAACTCCGGGATCAGACCGAACTTGACCAGATCGTCAGGCTCGACTTCACGCAGGGATTCACCGACTTTCTTGCCTTCTTCCTTGCTGCGCACTTCTGCGTTGAAACCGATGCCGCCCTTGGTGGAACGGTTTTGAATAACCTTTTCCAGACCGGAGAACGCACCACCGCAGATGAACAGGATGTTACGGGTGTCGACCTGCAGGAATTCCTGCTGCGGGTGCTTGCGACCACCTTGCGGCGGTACGGAAGCGACCGTGCCTTCGATCAACTTCAACAAGGCCTGTTGCACGCCTTCACCGGAAACGTCCCGGGTGATCGACGGGTTGTCGGACTTGCGGGAAATCTTGTCGATTTCGTCGATGTAGACAATACCCATCTGGGCCTTCTCTACGTCGTAATCGCACTTCTGCAGCAGCTTCTGAATGATGTTCTCGACATCTTCACCCACGTAACCCGCCTCGGTGAGAGTGGTTGCGTCGGCAATGGTGAACGGAACGTTCAGCAAGCGGGCCAGTGTTTCGGCCAGCAGGGTTTTACCGGAGCCTGTCGGGCCGATCAGCAGGATGTTGCTCTTGCCGAGTTCGACGTCGTCAGCCTTTTTGTCACGCTGGTTCAGGCGCTTGTAGTGGTTGTACACCGCTACGGCCAAAACCTTTTTCGCACGCTCCTGACCAATGACGTACTGGTCAAGGATGCCGCTGATTTCTTTAGGCGAAGGCAATTTATGCGCGCTGCTTTCGGCCTGGGCTTCCTGCACCTCCTCGCGGATGATGTCATTGCACAGGTCGACGCACTCGTCGCAGATAAAGACCGAGGGGCCGGCAATCAATTTGCGCACTTCATGCTGGCTTTTGCCACAGAAGGAGCAATAGAGCAGCTTGCCGTTGTCCTCGCCGTTGCGGGTGTCAGTCAT
>NZ_JAMLFX010000007.1:86732-98745 GCF_023634765.1 Pseudomonas sp. AKS31 | reverse complement strand
AGGCTTGCAACACAAGATGAAGGCTATTGCGGGCTTTTTCAAGCCCGCCGCTGATCAGACAAGCCGACCAAGCCTATTTTGAGCTGCTTATTTTAAGCTGGGCGCTGGTTGATCACTTCGTCGATCAGGCCATATTCCTTCGCAGCTTCTGCACTCATGAAGTTGTCGCGATTGGTGTCGCGCTCGATTTCTTCCAGAGTACGCCCGCTGTGCTTGGCCATCAGCGTGTTCAGACGCTCGCGAATGAAGAGGATTTCCTTGGCGTGGATTTCGATGTCCGACGCCTGGCCCTGGAAACCGCCCAGTGGCTGGTGAATCATCACGCGCGAGTTCGGCAGGCAGAAACGCTTGCCCGGGGCACCTGCGGTCAGCAGGAACGCACCCATGCTGCAGGCCTGGCCGATGCAGGTGGTCGACACGTTCGGCTTGATGAACTGCATGGTGTCGTAGATCGACATGCCCGCTGTCACCGAACCGCCCGGTGAGTTGATGTAGAGATGGATGTCCTTGTCCGGGTTTTCCGCTTCAAGGAACAGCAGTTGCGCGCAGATCAGGTTGGCCATGTAGTCCTCTACCGGACCAACCAGAAAGATCACTCGCTCCTTGAGCAGGCGCGAATAGATGTCATAGGCGCGTTCGCCACGAGCAGATTGCTCGACAACCATCGGGACCAGGCCGCCGGCGGCCTGGATATCAGAGTTCTGCTGAATATAAGAATTACGGAACATGCTCTGCAGTCGCTCCCAAATAGTTATGTCTTGAATACGCATAAGCCAGCTCGAGAGCTGGCTTATGGTGTGTACTTCTTAGCGCTAAATCAATCAGTCGGCTGCTGGAGCTTCTACCGGCTTGACTGCTTCTTCGTAAGAGACCGCTTTATCGGTCACACTAGCTTTCTGCAGAACAGTATCCACAACTTGTTCTTCCAGCACAACCGAACGCACTTCGTTCAGTTGCTGCTCGTTCTTGTAGTACCACGACACAACCTGCTCAGGCTCCTGGTAAGCGGAAGCCATTTCCTGAATCATTTCGCGAACGCGAGCTTCGTCAGGCTTCAGATCGAACTGCTTGACCACCTCAGCAACGATCAGACCCAGCACGACGCGGCGCTTGGCTTGCTCTTCGAACAGCTCGGCCGGCAGTTGGTCAGGCTTGATGTTACCGCCGAACTGCTGAACAGCCTGCACGCGCAGACGGTCAACTTCGTTGGACAGCAGAGCCTTAGGCACTTCGATCGGGTTGGTGGCCAGCAGACCGTCCATTACCTGATTCTTGACCTTGGATTTGATCGCCTGACGCAGTTCACGCTCCATGTTCTTGCGAACTTCGGTGCGGAAACCGTCGATGCCGCTTTCCTTGATGCCGAATTGAGCGAAGAACTCTTCGTTCAGCTCAGGCAGCTTAGGCTCGGAAACAGTGTTGACAGTCACGGTGAACTCGGCGGTTTTGCCAGCCAGGTCCAGGTTCTGATAGTCCTCTGGGAAGGTCAGGTTCAGAACGCGCTCTTCGCCAGCCTTAGCGCCAACCAGGCCTTCTTCGAAGCCCGGGATCATGCGGCCGGAACCCAGCACCAGCTGAGTGCCCTTGGCGGAACCACCAGCGAATACTTCGCCGTCAACCTTGCCAACGAAATCGATGTTCAGTTGGTCTTCGTTCTGGGCAGCGCGATCGGCCACTTCAAAACGAGTGTTCTGCTTGCGCAGGATGTCGAGCATTTTGTCCAGGTCAGCGTCAGCCACGTCAGCGCTCAGGCGCTCAACAGTGATGCCTTCGAAACCGGCAACGGTGAACTCAGGGAACACTTCGAATACAGCAACGTATTCCAGGTCTTTACCAGCTTCGAGCGATTTAGGCTCGATCGATGGCGAACCAGCAGGGTTCAGCTTCTGCTCAACCACAGCTTCGTAGAAGGAGGACTGGATCACGTCGCCTACAGCTTCCTGACGAGCATCAGCACCGAAACGGCGCTTGATTTCGCTCATTGGCACTTTGCCTGGACGGAAGCCAGCAATCTTGGCCTTTTGGGCAGTCTGTTGCAGACGCTTGTTGACCTGAGTCTCGATGCGCTCAGCCGGCACGGTGACGCTCATGCGGCGCTCGAGAGCAGTAGTATTTTCAACAGAAACTTGCATGGATATTCCTCGTTGCACAGACGTTAGCCGGCCGTTTCCGACCCCAGAATCAAGGGCATGCATTCTAGTGGGTCAAACTCAAGAAGTCACCCTACTGAAAACGGGTAAAAAAACAGCAGGCAATTTATAGGGATCGATGCACGGATGCAGCGCGTCCCACAGGCGAATACAACCAATCACGCCAGGGCTCTGCGCCAACCGCTTCTATATATAGAAGAGGCTGCCAATCAGTCCCTGACGGCCGAACCTGCAAGCAAGTCCGGCGAGCAGCACAGCATCATCGAGCAACATAAATACGACGAAGCGCCCTGCCCCTGCACCCCGAAACCGGCAATCGCCGCCTTTCAGAAGCGCTAAAACAAAAAAGGCGCCAGACTGTTAAATCTGGCGCCTTTCGAAATATGGGGTGGACGATGGGGATCGAACCCACGACAACGGGAGTCACAATCCCGTGCTCTACCAACTGAGCTACGCCCACCATATTGCGTAACAAAAAAGCCAAACAACTTCTTTGTTGAAACCTCACCAGCCCGAAGACATGAATGAAGCTTTAATTGGTGCGGATGAAGAGACTCGAACTCTTACGCCTCGCGGCGCTGGAACCTAAATCCAGTGTGTCTACCAATTCCACCACATCCGCGGATGAAGCTTTTAAAGCAAAGGCGCCAGACTGTTACATCTGGCGCCTTTCGAAATATGGGGTGGACGATGGGGATCGAACCCACGACAACGGGAGTCACAATCCCGTGCTCTACCAACTGAGCTACGCCCACCATATCGCGCTACTTGTGCCAATGCTGCCTAATGGCGCACCCGGCAGGACTCGAACCTGCGACCATCCGCTTAGAAGGCGGATGCTCTATCCAGCTGAGCTACGGGCGCCTTATTAATCTGTACTCTTAAAGGACTACAAACTAAGTGCTTTCCAGTGTTGCAGAACCTTGATTCCGCTTCACCTTCTTAACCAGTGCTAGGCTGTGCCCGACAAGTGCGACGAATAGTATAGAGCGCTCCGAAGGTCGTCAAATCCTTTTTGAAAAAAATTCATTTAATTAAAGGGGTTAGAGGAATTTGCTGACCAAGCGCCTTTGCCCCCACCGCTCGACATGCGAGAATGCGTTCTCATTTTTTCCCCTCTCGATGGTTAATCACGCGCAATGACTGCACAACTAATCGACGGCAAATCGATCGCCGCCAGCCTGCGCCAGCAGATCGCCCAACGAGTTGCCGAGCGTCGCCAGCAAGGCCTGCGCACTCCCGGCCTCGCGGTGATCCTGGTCGGCAGCGATCCTGCCTCTCAGGTTTATGTCTCGCACAAGCGTAAAGACTGTGAAGAGGTTGGCTTCCTCTCTCAAGCCTACGACCTGCCCTCCGACACCACGCAAGACGCGTTGACCGATCTGATCGATCGCCTCAACGACGACCCTGCAATCGACGGCATCCTGCTGCAGTTGCCGCTGCCCGAGCACCTGGACGCCTCCAGACTGTTGGAGCGTATCCGCCCGGACAAAGACGTCGACGGTTTCCACCCTTATAACGTCGGCCGTCTGGCCCAGCGCATTCCGCTGCTGCGTCCATGCACGCCTAAAGGCATCATGACCTTGCTGGAAAGCACTGGCGCTGATCTTTATGGCATGGACGCAGTGGTTGTCGGCGCGTCCAACATCGTCGGTCGTCCGATGGCGATGGAGCTGCTGCTGGCCGGTTGCACCGTGACCGTGACCCACCGCTTCACCAAGGATCTGGCCGGCCACGTGGGTCGTGCCGATCTGGTAGTGGTAGCCGCCGGCAAGCCGGGTCTGGTCAAAGGCGAGTGGATCAAGGAAGGCGCGATCGTGATAGACGTCGGTATCAACCGCCAGGACGACGGCAAACTGGTCGGCGACGTTGTCTACGAAACCGCCCTGCCCCGCGCTGGCTGGATCACCCCGGTACCGGGCGGCGTAGGCCCGATGACCCGCGCCTGCCTGCTGGAAAACACCCTCTATGCGGCAGAAACCCTGCACGCTTGATCGGTACTTTCAGCAATAAGAAAAACCCGCCTTGTGCGGGTTTTTTCATGCCTGAGAAAAAACTGTAACCGTTCGCCGGAAACCCCTCTTTTTACAGGTCTTTTCACGAGATTTTCAGGCCGCTCAAACAACCATCGACAGATCTTCAGCCATACTCCTAGAATGCGACGCTTTGAAGAAATAACCCGTTACAAACTAACGGAATATCCAACCTTTATGAGTTCGCCCGCGTGAAAATTCGTCTTTCGATTCTGAGCCTGTTTTTTGCTTTTACAGGCACATTCATCACGCCAACGATCAACGCTGCGGAAACCACCGCTGCCCCACGTGATGCTTCGACCCTGAAGATCGCTTCCGGCAGCGCCCTGCTCATGGATATGCAGACCAACAAAGTCATTTACTCCAGCAACCCTGACGTGATCGTACCGATCGCCTCTGTCAGCAAGTTGATGACCGGTTTGGTTGTGGTTGAAGCCCGGCAAAACATGGACGAATGGATCAATGTCGATATCAGCAACACGCCGGAAATGAAGGGCGTGTTCTCCCGAGTCAAACTCAAGAGTGAACTGCCGCGCCGCGAGATGCTGCTGATTGCTCTGATGTCCTCGGAAAACCGTGCGGCCGCCAGTCTTGCGCACCACTATCCGGGGGGCTACGCAGCTTTTATCGCAGCGATGAACGCCAAGGCCAAGGCACTGGGGATGACCAGCACACACTTCGTCGAGCCGACAGGTCTGTCGGAGCGCAACGTATCCACTGCCCGCGACCTGAGCAAGCTGCTGGTGGCCGCGCACAAATACCCGATCCTCAGCGAACTCACCACCACCAAGGAAAAGACCGTGTCGTTCCGCAAACCCAACTACACCTTGGGTTTCCGCAATACCGATCACCTGGTCAATAAAGCCGACTGGGACATCAAGATCACCAAAACCGGTTTCACCAATCCTGCCGGTCATTGCCTGGTTCTGGTGACAAGAATGGGCAACCGCCCGGTCGCTTTGGTGATTCTCGACGCGTTCGGCAAATACACCCACTTTGCCGACGCCAGCCGCATTCGCAGCTGGGTCGAAACCGGCAGGAGCGCCAGCGTTCCTGCGGTGGCTCAGCAATACAAGGCCGAGAAAAACCTCAAATCGCGCCAGAGCGGCGTGGTTGAAGCGTCCAAGTAACTTCGCACAAGAAAAAGCCCCGAATCCTCGGGGCTTTTTTTCATCTGTGAATCAGTCATTGGGCAGCGGCATCTTGTCATCATCAGGGATGCCATCGCCCGCGCTTGGATCCCGCGCAGGCTCAGGCGTGAGCACATTGGGCCGGGCCATCGGGTCGCGCAACGGGCTGTCCGGGTCCAGCACCGGATCAATCTCAGGTTCTGGCGTCGTCGGAACACTGTCCGGTTTTTTTTGGTCATCGAAGCTCGAATCGGTACTCATACGCACCTCACTTCAAGGTTTCAGATTGGCTAACGGGTCATAAGGCTTGGCCGGCTTCTTGGCGTCCTCGCCGGGCTCGACGTCGAGGGGCGCCTTGGCGGGGCCGACAGGATCGACTTGTGGATCATCGAGGTCGGGCGAGTCCGGATCAAATCCCAGATCATCTCCCGAAGCATGCTCGGACGAGTGCGGGCCTTTGGGTGCTTGGGAATTTGTCATGTCGCCTCCTGATTCACCCGCGGAACACGGGTTCTATTATTAGGAGGCTTGCCGGGCGCAGTCGTGCCCGGCAAATGACGAACGGAGACTCAATGGGCGGCCAGCGCCTTGCGCGCCTGCGCCGCTTCGTTTTCCTGACCGGCCTGGGCCAGTTCATCCGCCGCTTTGAGCCAGCGCTGACGGTCGACGGCCGCCGGGATCTGCGACGGCTTCTGAATCAACACGGCCCAGCCACCGGACTTTTCCAGTGCCGACTCAAAGGCGCTGAAACTCATCAGTTCGCGACGGTTCATGCCGGCGCGCAGCAAGACCTTCTGTTTGTTGCGATCGTAACCGGACAGGATCGCGTATCGCGGCTCGGCCCAGAAGGCCGAACCCTCACTGAAACGCACCATCACCGGATACCCCGCTGCCACCTGGGTCAATAGCGCGGGCAGGTTGCTGTCCAGCGGATAAACCACCATGCCGTATTCGCGGGCAAGGTTTTGCAGGTTCTGCTGCAACTTGTCTTCGGCACCCGGCAAGTGCAGAGGTTTCTCGAGCAGCCCCGGGGTGATCACGATGCCCTGCTGCGACAACAGACTGGCCAGCACTTGCGGGCCGCTCTGATTGGCTTCGCCGCGATAGAACGTGCCGCTGAGTTCGACCCGCTCCGGCAGACGCTTGACCTCGGGCGCTACAGTACCTGCACATCCGGCCAACACGGCCGCACAACCCGCCACCAGCAGCGCCGCACGAATTCGGGAAAATACCTGCACCATCATCACTCTCTGTTCAGACGCCGGTCATCGTGTTCCGGCAACGCCTGCGATCATAGGGCCACGCCAGGCTGCGGTATAGCCTTAAGCCGCAGACATACCGATTGCATAGAGCAAACTGATTGGTCGTCACCGACCTTTGGTCAATAGTCTGAAACACCCTATTGTCTAGACTGTCACTGAAACAGAGCGAATTGAAAGTAGGCGCCCGATGCAGGGCAAAGAGGAGGCACTGATGAGCCTGACCATGACCATTGTGATGTTGATTGCCGGCTGGCTGGCCGTGGCCACTGCCATGTTGTGGGGCGTGCTGCGGATTTCGCGGCGCCATCATCACCATCCGGTTCAATCTGCTGCGGTTGAAAAAAACGAGAAGCACCGGGTACGCCACGCCGCCGCGCATTGAGGATTACGTCAAAAGCGAGAAGCCCCTCCCCCTAGCCCTCTCCCAGAGGGAGAGGGGACTGACCGAGTGACAAGCTCGAATTACGTCGACCTGAAATACCGAGCTGAACTCAAGTTTGAAAACCACACAGATCGGCTCCCTCTCCCTCGGGAGAGGGCTGGGGTGAGGGGCTTGCCTTACAGAACATAGAAAACCCGAAATAAAAAAAGGCCGCCTGAACTCAGTTCAAGCGGCCTTTTTGGCTTACTGGCGGTTACGCGTGCTCAGCCAGCTTCTTCTGCTTCGCACGACGCGACATCATGTTCAGCACCTCGATACCGGCCGAGAACGCCATGGCCGCATACACATAACCTTTCGGTACATGGGCGCCGAAGCCTTCAGCGATCAAGGTCATACCGATCATGATCAGGAAGCCCAGGGCCAGCATCACCACCGTCGGGTTGTCGTTGATGAACTTGGCCAGCGGCTCAGCAGCAAACAGCATCACCAGTACCGACACCACCACCGCGATGATCATGATCGGCAAGTGTTCGGTCATGCCGACCGCAGTAATAATGCTGTCGATCGAGAACACCATGTCGAGCATCAGGATCTGGCCGATAGCTGCGGCAAAACCCAAGGTGACCGTCGAGGTCGCCGACTTCGGATCTTCCGGCGCCGGGTCCATGCTGTGATGGATCTCGGTCGTGGCTTTCCAGACCAGGAACAGGCCACCGGCAATCAGGATCATGTCCTTCCAGGAGAAGGCATGGCCAAGGATCTCGATCACAGGCTCGGTCAACTGCACGATGAAGGCGATGGTGCTCAACAGCGCCAGACGCAGGATCAACGCCATGCCGATACCGATGCGGCGGGCTTTCTGCCGATGCTGCTCGGGCAGCTTGTTGGTCAGGATCGAAATAAAGATCAGGTTATCGATGCCGAGCACGATTTCCATCACCACCAGTGTGGCCAAAGCAACCCAGGCGGTGGGGCTGGCGGCGAGTTCTAACAGATATTCCATGGGTCAGTCCTGACTCTGTGTAAGACGGTTTAGATGGTCTTGGAGGAAGATTCGGATTGTTCCGCATCTTTTTCCGGTGTTTCTTTCTTCTCGATCAACCCGCCGGTGGCATCGCTGAGCGCCTGCTCGGCGGCTTTATGGGTGTCGTCGATCGCTTGCTTGGCGCTTTCAGCCGCTTTGCCCATCAGTTGCTGGGCACTTTTCTCGGCTTGATCGCAACCAGCCAGAAGCAGTAAAGACGTAAACATCAATGCGGGGATGGTGTATTTCATGAGGCTTCCTTCGAATGAACAGACAGGGCCATAGACCACCCGTCGATGGCTGGGCATTCTAGGGAGACAAACACTTCAGTAAAATTCGTATTTTTAGCGGCTATACTTCGGTTTTCACGAACTGTAGAACACCATGCTCAATTACCGACAACTGCATTACTTCTGGGTCGTAGCCAAGACCGGCAGCATTGTGCGCGCCTGCGAGCAACTGAACCTGACTCCACAAACCATCAGCGGGCAGATTTCCTTGCTCGAACAGACTTACGGCATCGAATTATTCAGACGGGTCGGCCGACAACTCGAATTGACCGAAGCCGGGCGACAAGCCCTGCCCTACGCCGAGCAAATGTTTCAACTGGGCGGTGAACTGGAACTGATGCTGCGCGCACAGCCCAACGAACAGCAAATTCTGTTCCGCGTCGGCGTGGCTGACGTGGTGCCGAAATCCATCGTCTATCGCCTGATCGCGCCAACCATGGAGCTGAACGAGCCACTGCGCATCACCTGCCGCGAAGACAAACTCGAACGTTTGCTCGCCGATCTGGCGATTCAGCGCCTGGATCTGGTGATCTCCGACAGTCCGATGCCCTCACACCTGGACATCAAGGGCTACAGCCAGAAGCTCGGTGAGTGCGGGATAAGTTTCTTTGCCACCCCGGAACTGGCAGCAAAATACGGTCAGGACTTCCCACGCAACCTGCACGGTGCACCACTGTTGATTCCCGGGCCGGAAACCGTGGTGCGCAGCCGCTTGCAGCGCTGGTTTGCCGAGCAGCAGATCCAGCCGCAAATCGTCGGCGAGTTCGATGACAGTGCGTTGATGCAGGCCTTCGGCCAATCCGGCAGCGGGATTTTTATCGGCCCGAGCGTGATTGCCGATGAAGTGAAGCGCCAGTACGGCGTCGAACTGATTGGCCAGACCGACGCGGTGACCGAGTCGTTCTATGCCATTTCGGTGGAGCGCAAGGTCAAGCACCCCGGCATCGTTGCGATTACCGAAGGTGCCCGACGCGAGCTGTTTACCGCGTTATGAGGCCTCGGCGCACATTTCGCGCGGCTTGAGCGTCATCAGCACCATGGCGAGGAACACTGACAGCAAAATGAACCCGGCGGCGGCAAAGCCGAGGAAGCCCAGACCCGCACTGTCGATGACCCGGCCACCGACGATGGCGCCCAGGCCGATCCCCAGATTGGCCCCGGCGATGTTCAACGAGGCGGCAAAGGCCGGCGCTTCCGGCGCGGCTTTCATCAGGCGCACATGGCTGACCAGGAACAACGCGGCCTGGGTCACGCCCCAGATCCCCATCGCCACCGCCAAGCCCAGCGGCGAATGAATGTTCGGCACCAGCGAGACCATGCCGGCAATCATGAACGCGCAGAACAACACCGACGCCCCCAGCGGATGCCGGTCCACCGCACGACCGCCCAGGGAGTTGCCGATCAGCCCGACTGCACCGAACGCCATCAGGCACCAACCGACCACGGTGCCGTTGAACCCGGCGAGGCGCTCAAGAATGTCGGCCAGATACGTGTAAGCGGTAAACATGCCGCTGAACACCAGGATTGACAGCAGGATATGGCCGATCATCAGCGGACTGCGCAGGATCTTGAATTGCGAGCGGAAGCTGACCTGATGTTGATGCAGGCTGGTTTTCGGCAGATAAACAAACAGCAACAATGCCTTGGCAAACGCGATCACCGCCAGAATGCCAAAGGCACTGCGCCAGCCGAACGCATCGGAAATCAGCGTGCCGACCGGGATGCCGAATACCGTGGCGCAGACAATGCCGAAGCCGATCTTGGCGATCGCACGACCGGCGAAGTCCGGGCCGACGATGTCCACGGCGGTCTCACTGGCCAGGGCCCAGAACACCGGCAGACCGAGCGCCGGGATCAACCGGGCAATCGCCATCACCCAGATATTTGGCGCCAGCGCCGCCACGGTATTGGCCAGGCCAAACATGATCAGGATGCTGATAAACAGTTTGCGCCGCTCGAAGCGGGCGAAATACGCGGTCAAGAAAGGCCCGAACATCGCCACGGTAAAAGCGAATAGAGTCACCAGCAACCCGGCCTGCGGGATGGTGACTTCGAGGTCTCGGGCGATCGCCGGCAACAGGCCGACGATGACGAATTCCGTGGTCAGCACCGTGAAGCCGGCAGCGGACAACAGAAGAATGGGCAACAGCATGCGCAACTCCAGCAAAACGACGACACCAGCGTTGACCCGGAGGCCCGCTGGCGGAATTTGAAAATAAGGATGCGCAATCTTAACAGAGTGTGTCCGGGCTGACTTGCACAAACCTGCCGACTTTGTTGCCTGATCCGGTGGCAGATCGTCACAGGCCTGAAGGATAAGGCCTACGCTGTGATAAAGTCCGCGCCCTGAAAAACGTACAGCCTGTTCAACGACCGGTTTATTGGCGTTGATGTCGCGACAACACTTTCGGTTCGTGGCGGTGGCCTGCCCCTGTTTTGCCATCGCGTTACGCAACCTTGCACCCTATAAAAAATCAGAGATGCCGCTATGACCGCTTCATCCCCTTCTCTACTGCAACGCCTGAAAAACCTCAGCCTGGTCACGCAGATCGTCATCGGCCTGATCGCCGGTATCGCCCTGGCGATGTTCGCCCCGGAAGCGGCGAAAGGCACGGCGTTCATCGGCAAAGTGTTTGTATCTGCATTGAAAGCCGTCGCACCGATTCTGGTGTTCGTGCTGGTGATGGCCTCGATTGCCAACCACAAGCACGGTCAGGAAACCCATATCCGCCCGATCCTGTTCCTCTATCTGCTGGGCACCTTCGCGGCAGCAGTCGTGGCGGTGGTCGCGAGCATGGCGTTCCCGTCGCACCTGGTGTTGTCGACCGACAACGTCTCGGTGACGGCGCCGGGCGGTATCGGCGAAGTGCTGCAGAGCCTGCTGTTGAGCGTGGTCGACAACCCGGTCAGCGCGCTGATGAACGCCAACTTCATCGGCATTCTGGCGTGGGCGATCGGCATGGGCATCGCGATTCGTCATGCCGGCGACACCACCCGCGAAGTGCTGGGTGATCTGTCCAATGGCGTGACGGTAATCGTGCGTGTGGTGATTCGCTTCGCGCCGCTGGGCATTTTCGGTCTGGTGGCTTCGACGCTGGCCACCTCCGGTTTCGGCGCACTGATCGGTTACGCGCACCTGCTGGCCGTGCTGCTCGGCTGCATGCTGTTCGTGGCGCTGGTGATGAACCCGTTGATCGTGTTCTGGAAACTGCGTCGCAACCCGTACCCGCTGACACTCAAGTGCCTGCGTGAAAGCGGGATCACCGCGTTCTTCACCCGCAGCTCGGCGGCGAACATTCCGGTCAATCTGGAATTGAGCAAGCGTCTGGGCCTGCATGAAGACACCTATTCGGTGTCGATCCCGCTGGGCGCGACCATCAACATGGCTGGCGCGGCGATCACCATCACCGTGTTGACCCTGGCAGCCGTGCACACACTGGGCATCGCCGTGGACATCCCGACCGCCATCCTGCTCAGCGTTGTTGCGGCGATTTGTGCCTGTGGCGCTTCGGGTGTGGCTGGCGGTTCGCTGCTGCTGATTCCGCTGGCGTGCAGCCTGTTTGGCATTCCGAGCGAAATCGCCATGCAGGTGGTAGCAGTCGGTTTCATCATCGGTGTGCTGCAGGATTCGGCGGAGACCGCGCTGAACTCGTCGACAGACGTGCTGTTCACCGCTGCGGCCTGCCTGGGTGAGGAAGCGAAAGCCCAACGTACTGCGTAACCGTCTTACCCTGTGGGAGCG
>NZ_JAMLFX010000007.1:75018-86722 GCF_023634765.1 Pseudomonas sp. AKS31 | reverse complement strand
GCGGGTCAGTTGACATAGATGTCGCCTGACACACTGCATTCGCGAGCAGGCTCGCTCCCACAATGGAAAATGAAAAGCCCGCCGAGGTGTGAACCTTGGCGGGCTTTTTTGTGGCTGAGATCTTTTCCTCCCTCACCCCAACCCTCTCCCCCCAAGGGGGGCGAGGGGGAAAGGGGGCAGACCGAGTGCTGTTCAAACCTGAGTTCGACTTGATAGTTCAGGTCGGCGTATCTCGAACAAACAACGCGATCAGTCCCCTCTCCCTCCGGGAGAGGGCTAGGGTGAGGGGCTTTTGACTTTTTAGAACGCGCCCATGTAATCGCGTTTACCCACTTCAACACCGTTATGACGCAGCAGCGCATAGGTGGTGGTGACATGGAAGAAGAACTGCGGCAGACCGTAAGTCAGCAGGTACGACTGGCCACTGAAGCGCTTCTCTTTCGGCGTGCCCGGACGGGTGACGATTTCGATGCCTTCCTTGCCATTGATCTGCTCTGGCTTGATCTCGCCGATAAAGGCCAGAACCTTGGCGATCAGGGCTTGCAGCTCGGCGAAGGTGGTTTCTGTGTCGTCGTATTTCGGCAGCTCGACTTCGGCCAGACGTGCCGAAACACCTTTGGCGAAATCGACGGCGATCTGCACCTGGCGGGTCAGCGGGAACATGTCCGGGTACAGGCGGGCCTGCAGGAACGCGTTCGGGTCGATGTTTTTCTCGGTGGCGTGGGCTTCAGCCTTTTTCAGTACATCGCTCAGGGCGTTGAGCATTTGTTGAAATACCGGGACGGATGCGGCGTACAGGGAAATGGTCATGGCAGTCTCGTGTGGTGGCTGGGTGGAACAAGGAGGCGATTATAGCCATGCTTGATGACCACACGGCTTGCCTTTTGTTTGGCAAGGATTAGGCTAGGCGCCTTCGACTGCAGAGGGAACGCGCGATGACCACAGAGACAGAATCCAGCTTCGACGAACCACGGCTCAATGCCACGGAAATCCGCATCCTTGGTGCGCTGATCGAGAAACAGGCAACCAGCCCGGAAACCTACCCGCTGACCCTCAATGCGCTGGTGCTGGCCTGCAATCAGAAAACCAGTCGCGAACCGGTGATGAACCTGACCCAGGGCCAGGTCGGCCAGAGCTTGCGCGCTCTCGAAAGCCGCGGTTTCGCCAAACTGGTGATGGGCAGCCGAGCCGACCGCTGGGAGCATAAGGTCGACAAGGCGCTGGAACTGGTGCCGGCGCAGGTGATTCTCAGCGGACTGATGTTTCTGCGCGGTCCGCAAACCGTCAATGAGCTGCTGACCCGCAGCGGACGCATGCATGATTTCGAAGACGCCGAACAGGTGGTGCATCAGCTTGAGCGCTTGATTGCGCGCGGGCTGGCGGTGCTGATTCCGCGTCAGGCCGGGCAGCGCGAAGATCGTTATAGCCATGCGCTGGGTGATCCGGCGGATAGCGAGGCGATCATGGCGGCACGGCAGAATCCGCAGGATCGATCGAGCGCCGGCGTTTCCGTAGAACGCATCGAAGAGCTGGAAGCGCGGATTGCGGCGCTGGAAGAGCGCCTGGCCCGCCTCGAATAATCACCACCGTTTTATTGTGGGAGCGAGCCTGCTCGCGAAGAGGTTGTGTCAACCAGATCATTTTTGAATGACACACCGCATTCGCGAGCAGGCTCGCTCCCACAGGGGTTATTCATCAGGCTTCAGATCCTGGGGTTATTCACCCTCCCAGTAATCCACACCATCCGCCTGCCGTGCCACCGCGACAAAACCTGAGGCATTGCCCTCGGCATCCACCTTGAAGTTATCCATCACCACGTACTTGTTCGAATCCGGGTATTCGCAAATGTCCGGTTGCTGTTGGGTACTCACCGCCAGATAACGCAGTTCGCCCGAGCTGGTATTGATGATCTGATGCGCCTTTTCCGGCCCACCCGGCGGACAAGCGATCACGTCGCCTTCGCGGATCGGAAAGCGCTCGGCGCCAAGACGTACCTCGCCCTCCCCGGCCACCACGTAAAACATTTCTTCATTGACCCGATGGCTGTGAAACGGACTGCCACGCATACCCGGTGGCAAGGCGTACAGGCGATAACCGAGTTTCTGCGCCCCCAATTGCTGGCCAATCCGCGCCATGCGCTGTTGGTAGCGGCCGGCGGTTTCGCCTTGCGGGGCAAGGGCTTCGGGCAGGGGTTCGAGTTCGACCTGATGCAGGTTGAGGATGGGCGGATGCATGGGAGCCTCGGTCACGGTTTTTGTGGGGGGGCTAGTCTGTGCTTGCTGGTGAGGCAGTATAGGCAGCAGGATAAACCGAGGTGAATTCATCGCTGGCAAGCCAGCGATGGGGCCTGGGGCTGCTCACATATTTATGCTCCGCCCCGATACCTGTGGGAGCTGGCTTGCCAGCGATGGGGCCGGTAAGGCCCCTACACAACTCAATGATCAGCTACGGGCAAACGCCACCGCCGCCGCGAATTGCTCTTCAGTCGGGCGCACGCCGGTGTACAGCACAAACTGCTCCAGCGCCTGAATCGCAATCACCTCAAGCCCGGTAATGACCTTTTTGCCCTCGGCCCGGCCACGCACGATCAACGGCGTCTCCGACGGAATCGCGACCACATCAAACACCGTTTCGGCAGCTTTTATCACCTCCGGTTCAAACGCCAACTGTCCCGCCTCCGGCCCGCCGTCCATGCCCACCGGCGTCACATTGATCAGCATCTGCGGACGTTCATCACCCAGTTCCGCCTGCCAGCGATAACCCAGCGAATCCGCCAGCGCACGCCCGGCGCGCTCGTTACGCGCAACAATCAAACCGTTTTTGTAGCCACCATCACGCAGGGCACTGGCCACCGCTTTGGCCATGCCGCCGCTGCCTCGCAGGGCAAACGTCGATTCCTTGGGCACCGCGTGGGTTTCCAGCAACTGCGCAACGGCGATGTAATCAGTGTTGTAAGCCTTGAGGTGGCCGGCGGTGTTGACGATGGTGTTGATCGACTGGATCGCCGCCGCCGACGCATCCAGTTCATCAACCAGCGCAATGCACGCTTCCTTGAACGGCATCGACACGCCGCAACCACGGATGCCCAAGGCGCGAATCCCGCCGACCGCGCCGGTCAGGTCCTGGCTGCTGAACGCCTTGTAATAGAAGTTCAGACCCAACTGCTCATACAAATGGTTGTGAAAACGCAGACCGAAATTCCCCGGGCGCCCCGACAGGGACATGCACAACTGGGTGTCTTTGTTCGGGTTCATCTGCATGAAACTTCTCCTTCAAACGCACTTTCGGATAAACGGGATTAGCCAGCCCAGCGGCTTCTGAACGATCATAGGGGCGTGTTTAAACGTGTTCCGGGGCCATCACTTGGCTTGGTAAAGAAGCCGGTACAGACCTTACACAAAATTTACCCAACAGCTGTGCTGATTTTCAGAATCTCGCTGTCTTAGAAGTATCCCCGCGACAACTGTGGGCCTGGTGCAGGCCCTGCCGCCGGGTCGAAGAACCGAGGAATTATCATGATTCGTAAACTCCCCATTATGGCCTTGTTGATTGGCGCACTTGCGGTCACAGGTCAGGCAGAAGCCGGTGGTGGCCACGGCTGGCAAGGCCCTGCGGTGTTTGGCGCGATCGTCGGCTCGGCCATCATCGGCTCGGCGCTGATCAACCAGGATCGACCGGTGTATGTGCAACAACAGCCGGTTTATGTTCAGCCACAACCGGTCTACGTGCAGCAACCACCGCCACCGGTCTACTACCAGCCAGCGCCGGTGTACGTGCAACAACCGGTCTATGTTCAGCCGGCCCCGGTGTATTACGGCCCGCCGCGCGGCTATTACGGTCGGCCTCATGGCTACTACGGCGGCCCACGCTGGTAACCGAAACACAAAGCCCTGCTTTTACAGCAGGGCTTTTTTATGACCGTTGGTCGGCCAGCGTCTGAAAAAATCTCGCCAAGGTCGCTGTGAGGACAGTTTCACCGGCTAAAGTCGGCATGATTGATTGACCGTTATGTACATTTCCATCAAACGGTCATTTATTTGTCATGACGGAACCGCAATCTGAATCCGTCCGTAAACAACAGGTTGATAACAACAAGGACGACTGTATGCCAACACAAAATCCGCACCGCATCGTCGGCCTGTGCACCTCCAGCAAGGTGTACAGCGCGCTGACCGAACTCAAGCACCTCGAAGGCCATCGCTGCGCCAAGCTTCTTTCGCTGCTGGCGGAGAACCTTGTGCACAAAGGGCTGCTCAACGAGCGCGAAGTCATGCACATGCTTGACCAAGTGGTCGATTGAGCCAACCCTCAACGGCGTCAATGACCACTATCGAAAGCGTTGATTGTCCGTAAAAACGGCGAGTCTCTAAGGTAGCTCCATTGATAGATGGAGGTACTCGTCATGGCTCAGGTTCAAATCATGTCCGTTATCGGCAGCGCTGTTCCCGCTTCGCTCAGGGCCTCAGGCCTGCTCGCCTGCTGGTATCTGATGCGTGATGGCGAAGCGATCAGTGGCCCGCTGACGTCCTTGCCCGCTGCGCAGGCACTGTCGCAGAAGCTGGTCAGCGAGCCGTTTCACGCTTAAGGCAATTGCACCTTGGGCTTGGTCTCGGCGAACAGTGCCCAGCTCGACATGAACAACGCCGCAATCAGCGGCCCGATCACAAAACCGTTCAGGCCGAAGACTGCCAGACCACCCAGGGTCGAGATCAGAATCATGTAATCGGGCATTTTGGTGTCCTTGCCCACCAGAATCGGTCGCATCACGTTGTCCACCAAACCGATCACGAACACCCCGAACAAGCCCAGCACCACACCTTGCCAGATCATCCCGCTGAGCAGGAAATACACCGCCACCGGCGCCCAGACAATCCCCGCGCCCACCGCGGGCAGCAGCGACAGAAACCCCATCAACACCGCCCACAGCAATGCACTGGGGATGTCGAGAAACCAGAAAATCGCCCCGCCCAATGCGCCCTGCGTCACCGCGACCACCAGATTGCCCTTCACCGTCGCCCGTACTACGCGGTTGAACTTCAACTGCAGGCGACGTTTGTGACCTTCCTCCAGCGGCACGGCAGTCCGCACCTTGCGCGCCAGTTCGGCGCCGTCACGCAGAAAGAAAAACAGCAGATACAGCATGATGAAAAAACTCACCACGAATTCGAACGTGCCCTGGCCAAAACTGAAGGCCTGACTGGCCAGCACCTGGCTGCCCTGCATCGCCGATTTAACGATCTTCTCGCGCAGGCCGTTGAGTTCGCCCATGCCGAAACGGTCGAGCAAGTGCTGAAAGTACGGCGGCAGGCTGTTTTTGAACTGCGCCAGGTAGGCGGCAATGTCCAGCTCGCCGCTTTCGATGTTCTTGTAGACCGTCGCCCCTTCCTGCACCAGCAGCACACTGAGGATGATCACCGGCAGAATCGCGATCACCAGACAGATCGACAAAGTACACAGCGACGTCAGATTACGCTCCCAGCCAAATTTCGCCTGCAGCCGGCGCTGCATCGGCGCAAACACAATGCCGAGAATCACCGCCCAGAACACCGCGCCATAGAAGGGCAAGAGGATCCAGATAAACGCCACCGTGACCAGCAACAGCAGCACGGTGAGGGATTTGAATTGAAGGCTTTTTTCGTTCATGTCCGATCCATGTCAGTCAGGCGTCGTGCACGCCCCGATGCTTAGTCACCCGGGGCCTGCACGAGTGCCATCTTTTATTCATGGAGCATAGTTGTGGATCAGCGCGAGCCGCCGAGATCAATCACCCACAACAAAACACGCTCAGTGCAAAGCGTAGATCCAGATCAATAAACCGCGCCCGAGTGCGCATTACCCTGCCGCACTTTTGCGACCGACACCGCCATGACCCCTACCCTCGCCGCCCCCGAACTGCTTGCCCCCGCCGGCACCCTGAAAAACATGCGCTACGCCTTCGCTTACGGCGCCGATGCGGTCTACGCCGGCCAGCCGCGTTACAGCCTGCGGGTGCGCAACAACGAGTTCGATCACGCCAATCTGGCTCTGGGCATCCGTGAAGCGCAGGCGCAGGGCAAGCGCTTTTACGTGGTGGTCAACATCGCGCCGCACAACGCCAAGCTGAAGACCTTCCTCAAGGATCTGGCACCGGTCATCGACATGGCACCCGACGCGCTGATCATGTCCGACCCGGGACTGATCATGCTCGTGCGTCGACACTTCCCGCAGATGCCGATTCACCTTTCCGTGCAGGCGAACACGGTGAACTGGGCGAGTGTCGAGTTCTGGCAGCAGCAGGGCTTGAGCCGGATCATCCTGTCGCGGGAATTGTCGCTGGAGGAAATCGGCGAGATCCGCGAACAGGTGCCGGGCATGGAACTGGAAGTGTTCGTCCACGGCGCGCTGTGCATGGCCTACTCCGGGCGCTGCCTGTTGTCGGGTTACATGAATAAGCGCGATGCCAATCAGGGCACCTGCACCAATGCCTGTCGCTGGAAATACTCGGCGCAGCAAGCCACGGAAAACCAGCTCGGCGAGATCGTCCAGACCTTCCAGCCAGAGCCGACGCTGGGCCTTGGCGCGCCCACCGATCAAGTGTTCCTGCTGCAGGAAGCCAACCGCCCCGATGAATTGATGCCGGCGTTCGAGGACGAACACGGCACCTACATCATGAACGCCAAGGATCTGCGCGCAGTGCAGCACGTCGAGCGTCTGACGCGCATGGGCGTGCATTCCCTGAAAATCGAAGGCCGGACCAAATCGCACTTCTATTGCGCGCGCACCACCCAGGTTTATCGCCGCGCGATTGATGATGCAGTGGCTGGCCGTGAGTTTGATCGCAACCTGATGACCGACCTGGAATCACTCGCGCAGCGCGGCTACACCGAAGGTTTCCTGCGCCGGCATGTGCATGACGAGTACCAGAATTATCAGAATGGCAGTTCGGTGTCGGAGCGCCAGCAGTTCGTCGGTGAGTTGACCGGCGAGCGGCGTGGGCGGCTGGCCGAGGTCAAAGTGAAGAACCGCTTTGCCCTTGGCGATCATCTGGAGTTGATGACGCCCAAGGGCAACTTTCATTTTGATCTGCATGAGTTGCAGGGCTTCAAGGGCGAGGCCATCGAGGTGGCGCCGGGGGACGGGCATACGGTGTATCTGCCGATTCCGGATGCAGTGGATTTGCGGTTCGGGTTGTTGATGCGGGATTTGCGTGATGCCTGAGCAGGCCCTCACCCTAGCCCTCTCCCAGAGGGAGAGGGGACCGATCGGGGGATATTGCAGAAATCCAAGGACCAGAAAATTCGTCGGTGAATCCACAATCGACTCTTCTAACCAAGAAGATTGGACTTGGCCGAATCCATAATCGACTCGGTCGTTCAACTTGGCTGAATCCATAATCGACTCGATTGTTCAACTTGGCTGAATCCATAATCGACTCGATTGTTCAGGTCGACGTATAACGCCTGACACCTCGGTCGGCCCCCTCTCCCTCCGGGAGAGGGCTGGGGTGAGGGCGCGCCGGATGGACTGTACATAGAGTCTGTGCACGCCACAAAATCTTGTAGGAGCGAGCCTGCTCGCGAAGAGGCCGATAAATCCAGCACAACAACCAAGTCTCAGCGCCGATCATCCGACAACGGCGTCGGCTCATCCGCCGGCGGCACATCCTCATCGTCCGCTCCCGGGTCTTTCCAATCATCTGGCCGGTCGGCGTCACTCAATGGATCGCGCCCCGGGGGCATTCCCATCGGTGAATCGTGATCAGCCAGTGTCGGCTCATCGGTACCGGGCAGCGGCCGGGTCGGATCGGTGGGCAGCACACCACCCTGAAACAGCACATCATTAGCCATGACACACCTCACCAAGTAGGTCCGGAAAACCCGGGCCGTACAACTTGGAATCAGCCCTGCAGACGGCGTGCTATCGAACAGACCAACGGCCATCAACCCCGCGCGGAAAACCGGTCGCGGCTGTTGGTCAGGTGCAGCCACATCGCTGCCCGCGCAGCATCTGCATCCTGACGCTTGATCGCATTCAGAATCGCCTCATGCTCCAGATGAGCCAGTTGCCCGAGTTTGCTCAGATCCGCCGCACCGCGCTCGGCCGCATTGAGCCGATGACGCGGAATCATCGCGCTACCCAGGTGCTGCATGATCTCGCTGAAGCAAACATTGCCGGTGGCCTCGGCGATCAGCAGATGAAAGCGCCGATCCGCTTCGACGCAACTGTCGTTGTTGTCGAGGAGCCGCTGATAGTCATCCAGCGCCTGACGCATCTGCAGCACTTGCGGCTCCGTGCGCCGCTGCGCCGCCAACGCCGCTGCTTGGGTTTCAAGGCCCAGACGCAATTCGAGGATGCTGCGCACACCCAGCGCCGTGTCGACATTCAAACGCAAGCCCTGCTCCGCAACACGCTCGATGACGAACGTACCGATGCCGTGGCGCGTCTCCACCAGCCCGGAAGCCTGCAATTTGGAAATCGCCTCGCGCACCACGGTGCGGCTGACCCCGTGTTCCTGAACGATGGAATTCTCCGACGGCAGTTTGTCGCCGGGTGACAACTGGCCAAGCAGGATGCTCTGGGTGAGCTTCTCAACCAGATCATGGGCGAGGTTGTGCGCACGTTTGCGGGTGGGAGCGTCGAGGTCTTCTTGCATGGTCGGTTCCGGTGATCGGGGCTTGTGGATCGTAGCATCCTGCGGGGATAACACAGTTGAGTTTAGCGCCTCTACTTGTATGACAACACTCGAATTAATCGTGAGTTCCTCCTGCAACCCTGCCGATCAAAGCCGTGTGATCGAGAGACGACGTCACGTTTTACGACCTTCAATCTCCAACAAACACTGAGAAGTAACGCAAAACAGCATAAAAAATCGCCTTCCCAGAGAAAAATAATCGACCCTCCCCACTTGTAGGACAAATTTTCCGAGTTGTATGATGTCTATCAACAGCGCAACACATGCCCTGCCCCGCATAAAAATAATCAGTGGGAGAAAACCAAGTGAAAACCTCCGTCTCCGGGATGCACGAGGGCGTCGATTCGACACTCGCGACCGCCATCTCGAAAGTGAAACGCCACGTCCTGCCGCTCTTCGTGATCATGTTCATCGTCAATTACATTGACCGGGTGAACATCGGTTTCGTCCGCACCCACATGGAACATGACCTCGGCATTGGTGCCGCCGCTTACGGCTTCGGCGCCGGGCTGTTCTTTATCGGTTACGCGCTGTTCGAAGTCCCGTCGAATATGCTTCTGCAGAAAGTCGGCGCACGCATCTGGCTGACCCGCATCATGTTCACCTGGGGTCTGGTCGCCGCCGGCATGGCCTTCATCCAGAACGAAACCCACTTCTATGTCTTGCGCTTTCTGCTCGGCGTGGCTGAGGCCGGGTTCTTCCCCGGGGTGATTTACTACTTCACCCGTTGGCTGCCCGGCGCCGAACGCGGCAAGGCCATTGCAATCTTCCTCAGCGGCTCCGCCGTGGCCTCGTTGATCTCCGGCCCTTTGTCCGGTCTGCTCCTGCAAATCAACGGGCTGGGCATGCACGGCTGGCAATGGATGTACTTCATCGAAGGGATGTTTTCCGTGTGCCTGTGCGTCTTCGTCTGGTTCTGGCTCGACGCCAAACCCCACGACGCGAAATGGCTGACCCGCGCCGAACAGGACGCACTGGTCAACGCCATCGACGCTGAACAGAAGGCCCGCGAAGCTGCGACGCCGATCCGGCCATCGATGGGCAAACTGCTCAAGGACCGGCAGATCATCCTGTTCTGCCTGATCTATTTCTTCATTCAACTGACCATCTACGCGGCGACCTTCTGGCTGCCAAGCATCATCAAGAAAATGGGCGAGATGAGTGACTTCCAGGTCGGCCTGTTCAACTCGATTCCATGGTTGCTGTCGATCATCGGCATGTACGCCTTCGCCTCGTTCTCGGCCAAGTGGAAACACCAGCAGGCGTGGGTCGCCACCGCCCTGTTGATCGCCGCCGCGGGGATGTTCATGTCCACCACCGGCGGGCCGATCTTCGCTTTCGTCGCGATCTGCTTTGCTGCGCTGGGCTTCAAATCCGCCTCGTCGCTGTTCTGGCCGATCCCGCAGGCGTATCTGGATGCCCGCATCGCTGCGGCGGTGATCGCGCTGATCAACTCGGTCGGCAACCTTGGCGGCTTCGTCGCGCCGACCACGTTCGGCCTGCTGGAACAACACACCGGCTCGATTCAGGGCGGCCTCTATGGCCTGGCCGCGACGTCGATCATTGCCGCAATCATTGTCTTCTTCGCGCGCACCACGCCGAAACCTGCTGCCGACCTCGCCGTGGCTGACGCCGCGCCAAAGCACGCCTGAACTTTTTACAAGGATAAGAACATGACCGCACACGACACCGCCAAAGCCCCGATCATCACCGACATGCAAGTCATCCCGGTGGCCGGCCACGATGGCATGCTGCTCAATCTGAGCGGCGCCCACGGGCCGTTTTTCACCCGCAACATCGTCATCCTCAAGGACAACGCCGGCCACACCGGCGTCGGTGAAGTGCCCGGTGGCGAGTGCATTCGCCAGACCCTGGAAGACGCGCGCAACTTGGTGGTCGGCAGCCCGATCGGCACGTATCAGAAGATCCTCAATCAAGTGCGCCAGACCTTCGCCGACCGCGATGCCGGCGGTCGTGGCCTGCAGACGTTTGACCTGCGTATCACCATCCACGCAGTGACTGGCCTCGAAGCGGCGCTGCTCGATCTGCTTGGTCAGCATCTGGACGTACCGGTGGCGGCGCTGCTCGGTGAAGGCCAGCAACGCGACGAAGTAAAGATGCTCGGTTATCTGTTCTACGTCGGCGATCAGCGCGAAACCAACCTCGCCTACCGCAGCGAACCGGACGCCGACAACGACTGGTTCCGCGTACGTCACGAGAAAGCCATGAGCGCCGAAGCCGTGGTGCGCCTCGCTGAAGCAGCCCATGCCAAATACGGTTTCAAGGACTTCAAACTCAAGGGCGGCGTGCTCAGTGGCGATGCGGAAATCGAAGCCGTCACCGCCCTGGCCGAACGCTTTCCCGAGGCGCGCATCACCCTTGATCCGAACGGCGCGTGGTCACTGAAAGAGGCCATTCGTTTGTGCCGCGACCAGCATCAGGTGCTCGCCTATGCCGAAGACCCGTGCGGTGCGGAAAACGGTTATTCCGGCCGTGAAGTGATGGCCGAATTCCGCCGTGCTACCGGATTGAAAACCGCCACCAACATGATCGCCACTGACTGGCGCGAGATGGGCCACGCGATCCAGTTGCAGTCGGTGGACATTCCGCTGGCCGACCCGCACTTCTGGACCATGCAGGGTTCGGTGCGCGTGGCGCAGATGTGCCATGAATGGGGCCTGACCTGGGGTTCGCATTCCAACAATCACTTTGATATCTCACTGGCGATGTTCACCCACGTCGCCGCTGCCGCACCGGGCGAGATCACCGCGATCGACACCCACTGGATCTGGCAGGACGGCCAGCGCCTGACCAAGGCCCCGCTGCAAATCGTCGATGGTCTGGTGCAGGTGCCAAAGAAACCGGGGCTGGGAGTCGAGCTGGACATGGATCAGCTGGCCAAGGCTCATGAGCTATATAAAGGCATGGGCCTCGGCGCGCGGGATGACAGCGTGGCGATGCAGTTTCTGATTCCGGGGTGGACGTTCGATAACAAGCGGCCGTGCCTGGTGCGCTGATGCCTCACTGATAACT
>NZ_JAMLFX010000007.1:63555-75008 GCF_023634765.1 Pseudomonas sp. AKS31 | reverse complement strand
CCGAAGGCTGCGATCTTTTGATCTTAAAAACAGAATCAAAAGATCGCAGCCTTCGGCAGCTCCTACAGGGTTTGTGTCAGCTTGATATGTGCAGCAACCAGTTTTTGAAGGCGAGCATCGCCGCCGTTTCCGGCCGCGACTGCAAACGCGTCAACCAGTAACTGCCCGTGGTGATTTCAATCGCAAACGGCTGACAAATCGCCTCCGCCGCCAGTTGCCGGGCGAACATCAGCGGCGGCGCCAGCGCCACGCCACTGCCCTGCAACGCCGCTTCCATCATCGCCAATGACGAATCGAACACTATGCTCTGCGGCGGCGCCGCATGGGTCGCCAAACCGGCAGCCTGAAACCACTCCGGCCATTCATCCGTGCGATAGGAACGCAGCAGCGTCTGTTGCAGCAAATCCCCCGGCGATTGCAGTTGCCGGGCGATTTCCGGCACGCACAACACCGACAGCGGTGCATCAAGCAAACGCGTCGCCTCGATGCCATGCCACGCCCCGGCGCCAAAACGGATCGCGTAATCCAGCCCTTCCGCCGCGACATCCACACGGTTGTTGTTGGTCGACAGCCGCAAATCTATGAGCGGATGTTTCGCCCGAAAGTCAGACAGCCTCGGCAACAGCCAACCGACGGCGAAAGTGCCCACCGCGCCGACGGTCAACATTTCGCGATACTGTCCACCGGCGAGGCGCTCGAGAATCTGCGCGATGTGATCGAACGAAGTGCTCAGCACGGGCAGCAAGGTTTCGCCCTCACTGGTCAACATCAGCCCACGGGGCAGGCGTTTGAACAGGGTGACGTTGAGTTGCGCCTCAAGACTTTTCACCTGATGGCTGACCGCCGCTTGTGTGACGCACAGCTCCACGGCCGCGCGAGTGAAACTCAAATGACGCGCGGACGCTTCAAAGGCGCGCAGTGCGTTGAGCGGCAATTGTGGTCGAATCATGCCCAGTCCCAAATTTTTCTAATGGCTCGTGCGAGTTTTCATCGTTTGTCGATTGGCGCCGCGCTGACTAGATTGGCGACGCTGATCAGCCACCCAACAAAGAAGACGCCCGCAGTGTAGCGGGATAACACTATCAACACTCATGGAGAGTGGTTCATTCATGCCATCCATTCAATCGAGCAAAGTCATTTCCTGCGCCGCTTTCGGCCTGCTTTTCGGCGCCACAGCCTGTCTCGCCGCCGTACCCAGCGATGCGCAGTTGCAAGCGTTGGTCAACGACGCGGTAACGCCCGTGATGCAGCAGCAGAACATTCCCGGCCTGACCGTAGCGCTGACCATCAACGGTCAGCCGCATTACTTTAACTACGGTGTTGCCAGCAAAGACACCGGGCAGAAAGTCAGCGAAAACACCCTGTTCGAAATCGGCTCGGTGAGCAAAACCTTCACCGCCACCCTCGCCGGTTACGCCCAGGCGACTGGCAAACTCGATCTGTCGACCAAGGCCAATCAGCTCTGGCCTGATCTGAAAGGCAGCGCCTTCGACAACATCAGCGTGCTGCAATTGGGCACCTACAGTGCCGGCGGTTTGCCGCTGCAATTCCCGGACGACGCGGATTCGTCTGACAAGATGCTCGGCTATTTCCAACAGTGGAAACCGGTATATCCCGCCGGCAGCCATCGCCAGTACTCCAACCCGAGTCTGGGCCTGTTCGGTTATCTGGCCGCGAAAAGCCTCGGCCAACCGTTTGATCAGGCGATGACACAAACCCTGCTGCCTAAACTCGGTTTGCAGCACACCTACCTCAGCGTGCCTGCCGCGCAAATAGACCTGTATGCGCAGGGCTATGACAAGAACGGAAAACCTGTGCGCGTCACGCCCGGTGCGCTTGACTCGCAGGCCTATGGCGTGAAAACCAGCGCGGTGGACATGCTGCGTTACGTAAAGGCCAACCTGAAACCTGAAACGCTGGAAGCGGTACTGCAAAAAACCATCGCCAACACCCACACCGGTTACTACACCGTCGGCGACATGACCCAAGGCCTCGGTTGGGAAATGTACCGCTATCCGATCAGCCTCGACCGCTTGCTGGCGGGCAACTCGACAGAAATGGCCATGGAGGCGCACAAGGTGCATTGGCTGAGTCCGCCGCAACCGCAACCTGAAGATGTGTTGATCAACAAGACCGGCTCGACGGGTGGCTTCGGGACCTACGTGGCGTTTGTGCCGAGCAAAGACGTGGGCATCGTGATCATGGCCAACAAGAACTTCCCGATTCCTGAGCGGGTGAAGATCGCCCACAAAATCCTCAGTGCCCTGACTGACTAATGCCCAAATAACGGCTATCAACGCCGGCGCAATGGACTAGGTAGTGGCTTTTTGATAGCTTTTCTATCTCGCGGAGAGACATCGGATCCAATCGATTTCCTCCGCCAGTCTAGAAATCATTCAAACGCCGCTATCAACGTCAAAAAGGAATTGAAAAATGGCTTACAGAGAAGATGCCGATCTTGTTTTTTTCTCTAAATTGGACTCGGACTCATTGAATGATCTGGTCTACTGTCTCACCCACGACAAGGACGGCAGCGTCCGATTCACCGAGGAACTAACATATAATGAAACTTACAAAAATCACTATCCAGACCATAAGAAATATTGGGAGTTAATTGCCGCTGAAATCCAGTGTTTTGGGGCAAATACCTTTGCAACCTTGCTCCGTGGCGGCAAAGGGGTTCCCTATAAGGAAATCCTCATTGATGTATGCGACAAAATGAAAGTCAACTACAGCAAAGAGTCCAGCACAGAAAAAATAGAAAACAACCTGCTAATGAAGATCCTCACAGATGCATTAGAAAAAATGAGTCCCGAGGAACTGAAAGAACTTGCAGAAAGCATTGGCGTAAGCAACATCAATCTAATGACCGCTGAAAGCCTAGTAGGTATTTTCCAGGCTGTCTTTCGTGCAGGCGGCTTCAAATCCTACCAACTGACACTCATAATTGTTAACGCAGTGCTTAAAGCAATTATTGGGCGTGGATTGTCGCTGGCCGGAAATGCCACCTTAATGCGCACCATGTCCATTTTGACAGGCCCAATTGGTTGGGCAATCACAGGTGCATGGACTGCTGTGGACATCGCAAGTCCGGCATACCGCGTTACCATTCCAGCAGTAATACAAGTTGCCGCATTGAGACAAAAACACTTGTATGAAAAGCAAGCTGCGGATGTGAACTTCAGTTAAGCCTGCCAGGGCGATTGTTAAGTTTCAGTCGCCACTTAAATACCCCTAACCCCTCTAAAAAAGATAACCCAAAATGGAATTTGCACCCATTATCTCCTCTTACTTATCGGTAGCGGGCATTGCTTTACTAGGCGCCTGGATCGGATCTTTTTTTAGTTTAAGAAAAGACGAAAAATCTGTTCAAATTGCTCAAATTACTGGGGAACGCACAAAGTGGCGTGCCCAAATTCGAGAAGTCTCAAATGAGATAGCGAGAGTTATCACTGAAGAGAAAAATAACAAAAAAACTCCAGAGATCGCCTCTTTTAGAAACAGCCTGGCAACACTACTTAACCCTAAAGACCATTTCGACATCGAACTAATTGACTTTCTGGACAAACTAATCGAAGGAAGCACAACAGATATAAATGACTTCACATTAAGAATTTCTCTTTTATTAAAACATGATTGGGAAAGAGTAAAATCGGAGTGCACGCCAATATACCTAAAACCTTGGCAAATCCTCAGCGGCAAAAACACTTGGAAACAAGCTGACTATCGTGCAATCCCAATCAAAAACTACGAACCAGATGGAAAACCAGAGAACACAAATAACTCAGGCTTCCTCGAACAGTTCATAAACGTTAAAAAAACTGACATTACTTTAAAATTTTTCTTCGACCACCTTAGAAACTACACAATCGCTGCAGCAATCTTAGTGGCAGGCATTTATCTTCTAAGAAACGGAAGCAGCATCAGCATTGTCCCTTATATTGGCAACATAACCGGATCAACCCTCATCATCATAGGGATAATTAGTTACGCACTAAACTTCACGCAAGGGATATTCGCTTACTTAAAGCTTTCACCCTCGAATTTCTTCTATGCAATAGTTTCAACACTGATACTCGTAACCAGCATAGATTTATTTGCCACGGCTATTCTTAGCAGCATCGGAAAATAAGGAGGAAAACGCCGTTTGGTTAAACCAAGCGGCGTACCCCACAAAAACACCTTTTGGCTTTTGCTCCGAAACAACAATAGCTTCAGCTATTTTTACAACTTTCTCGATTGGCTTAATCAACTCTTAAAGCTGCGCCTGAAGCTTCCAGCCGATGACATCCATCAAGTCGCAACTGTCCCGCAACGCAATCGCCATCACCCGGGCGAAATCCTGCAACAGCAAGGCGTCGTGGCCCTTGCCGTCACCTTGCGCCAGGGTCTCCATCAATTGCGTCACACAGCGTAAACGGTAGGCCGCCGTGCCATGCAGCACATCCACCGGTGCGTCGCGGTCGATCAGCAGGCAGGGAATCTTGCAGTCGATCCCGGTAATCGGAATGTATCGCGTCATGTTTGAACCTCCCTGCTCAATGTTGCGCCGCCACCGGCGGATCGAGATTGTCCAGCGCCCGATTGACCAGCAACTCGCCGAGCACGGCCAACTGTTGAATCGACAGGGCAAGACTGCGCGGTGAACCTTGAAGTTCTGCGGCCAGATCGGTGGTCAGAACGTTCAGTGAAGCGAGGGTTTCGCAAGCGTGGCAGAGCAGCGTGGGCGTATCGATATCGGGGAGGATGGTGAAGAGATGGCTGATGGGATCAGGGTGATGCGGGTTGCGTAAGCGGGGGTTGTTGGCGTCGAAGGATCCTGAATCCATGGGGGATTCGGGAGGGTTTGGAGTGTGTTTTTTCATGTCAGAAGTTCTCTATTTGAATTTCAGAAGGCCACCCAAACTCACTTCCACATGAAAGGTGGCAGCTGTACGCAGGTGTGGAAGACCTGGGAAGAGAACGAAACCCCGGCGCACTCGAAAGTGCTCCCGCGCACAGCCGCCATAAACGCGGCAATGTTGACATAAATAATGTCGCACTGCGCTTTATGAAAGCCTGTTTCATTCTCTATCCAGCGGACTTCCACATCCGACCACTGTTTTTTGCAGCGGCCAAAGAAGACTATCCCTCCTCCCCCAAACCCACCAGTTCACCACTGCCGCCGCGACTTGCAGGAAAAATCCACGGGGGTTGAAGGGGGTTTGTGTCAGACATTTCGGCCGGCACATGCTGCAACGACTTTGGGTTAGCGAATGAATTTGTTGTATCTACACTGCACCGGATCAATCCGTGGGCGGGGATGACATAATGCGCGCCAAAGCATTCAAATCGACTGCGCGGCAAAGGGCGTTGTAATGGAAATCAAAGGATTCAAGCTCACCAATGTCGGACCATTTTCCGATTTGAGCGTGGTGTTTGCCCCGACCCTAAAACATCACTCGAAAATTACGGTCCTGGTCGGAAACAATGGCGCCGGAAAAACTACTCTTTTAGGATCGCTTGCCTCCTCGCTAAGCTGGCTCATCGCACGAATTCGCACTGAAAAAGGTAGTGGTAACCACCTCGCTGATGAAGACATTCGAAACGGCGCTCCAGGGAGCGTAATAACTATCGGCGTATCTGACGTTTCGCATCCAAGGGCACTTGCTGGGGACGCAACCCAAGAAAGCGAAATGTTTGTATGGGGCATTGCTCGTGCCAAACAAGGACGTAAGGCTTCATTCCATAGTTCTTTAGGCGAGGTGACTCTGCTCGCAGAACACTACCGCACCCAACTTACCGCCAATAACAAAGCCTCTCTGCCACTGATTGCCTACTACCCGGTCGAACGCTCCGTACTCGAGATCCCGCTAAAAATTCGCACCAAACACACCTTCGACCAACTCGACGGTTACGACAACTCTCTCAACCGGGGCGTCGACTTCCGCCGTTTCTTCGAATGGTTCCGCGAGCGCGAAGACAGTGAAAACGAGACCGGCATTTCCGACACCGCACTGGCCGAAATCTCCGAGAAATTCGGCACCGACAGCGACGTCTGGAAAACCCTGGCCAATCTGAAAGCCTCCTCCCGCGACCGCCAGTTAACCGCCGTGCGCTCGGCCATCGCCGCGTTCATGCCCGGTTTCACCAACCTGCGAGTGCAACGCAAACCGCGCCTGCACATGGCCATCGACAAGGACGGCGTCACCCTCAACGTCGCTCAACTCTCCCAAGGTGAGAAGTCGATGATGGCGATGGTCGGCGACATTGCGCGTCGCTTGGCGATGATGAACCAGTCGCTGGACAACCCGCTGCACGGCGACGGCATCGTGCTGATCGACGAAGTTGATTTGCACCTGCACCCGAGATGGCAGCGCAGCCTGATCCGGCAATTGAGCGAAACCTTCCCCAACTGCCAGTTTGTCCTGACCACCCATTCACCGCTGGTGATCAGCGACGCCAAGGATGTGCTGGTTTACGTGCTCAATGACGGCGAAATCCACGAACACAACGGTTTGTACGGTCTGGATGCCAATCAGGTGCTACTGGAAGTCATGGACACCGACATTCGCAACAGTGACGTTCAGAAGCGTCTGAATCAATTGATGGAATGCTTACAGGACGGTGAGCTGAAAAAAGCCAAGAAGCTTTTCGCCGATCTTTCAAGTGAACTGCCCGAGGGACACATCGAACTGGCCAAAGCCGCTTTGCTGATCCGCAAACTGGAGTTGCGCAGTGCGTAAGATTCTCAAAGGAGCTGAGCCAGCATCGCTGACGCAATGGAAGATCAGAAACCACACCGCTACTTACCGCGATTTACCCGCTGAAGAACGTCAATCCGTTCGCACCGCTTGTATCACCGAGCAATTCGGGCTTTGTGCTTATTGCTGCCAGTCCATTTCCGTGAGCGCCGCGCACAATGAACACGTTGCAGCCCAGGATACATTTCCTGCGCGCACTCTGGATTTCAGCAATATCGTTGCCAGTTGCGAAAACCGTCTTCACTGTGGGCACGGTCGAAAGACTCAGCCGCTCAAAGTGACACCGTTCATGACGGAGTGCGAAACCGAGCTCAAGTTTTATTTGTCCGGGCGCGTGGTCGGCAAAACCGACCGTGCCACGGAATCAATCAAGACGCTGAATCTGGGCGATACCGAAGAAAGCAATCGCGGACTGATCGAAAAACGTAAAAGAATGGTGGATGACCTGATCTTCACTGGTGGCCTGCGGCCGGACGGACTAGAAGACGAAGAACTTTTGGGCATCCTCCTAGAGGACTTGTTGACGCCTCAAGCTGGCCTACTTCAGCCCTTCTCTCCGGTTTTGGTCAACGTAATTCGCCAGATTCTGCCGTGAAGGAGCTTATAGCAGCTTGCTAACAGGCAAACGGCAAGATCAAAAGATCGCAGCCTTCGGCAGCTCCTACATGAGACCTGCGTAGGAGCTGCCGAAGGCTGCGATCTTTTCGCGAGCAATAAAAAATGGGCGACCTGCTGAGGTCGCCCATTTTTTTGATTCAGGCCATGCGATCAATCATCCGGCATTTCCGGTGGCTTGCTCGGTTTTGCCGGTTTGCTCGGCTTGGCGCCTTTCGCACCTTTGGCCGGTTCAGGCTCGGCGGCGGCCGGTGCCTGAGCGGCGGCCGCAGCGGCCGCTTCCTTCTCAGCCATTGGCATGGCATCGATGGTGTCGAAGATTTTCTTCAAGTCCACCGCCTTCGCTTCATCCCCCGAGGCCGAGAGTTTGGTCTCGCCGTCCTTGCCCACCAGGAACACTTTCGGATACGCCCCGGCGCCCAGCTTCAGCGAGCGCAGCAGCGCCATGGTGTCTTGCTGGCCCATGTCTTTGCCGTCGAGCTGGCCGGCCATGTTGAGGATGGTGTAGACCTTGATGTTGCGGTCGGTCACGCCTTTTTTGTTCGCGGGGTCTTCCAGCGACTTTTTCAGGGCGACCCACACGGGGTCAACGGTGCTTTGCGCGATCACGATCAGCGGTCGGAAACGGCCCATATCCCCGGCGATGGGCGAATCGTTGTCAGCGGCGAACAAGGGGCCGGCAATCGCCAGCAAGAGTGTCAGGGTCAATGACCTGATGAGCATGCGCATCTCCTTTTGATATCCACGCTCTAATGATTGCGCATCGTGGCGATTGTTCCGGGTGACCCCGGCAAATATGTAGCGCCTTGTCAGAAGCTTAGGACAGGCACGGCATTGCGCAACATCGTCGAGGTGATCGCAACTCGGATTTGATTACCTTTTATGACCGCATTAGGGTGGTGGTTCTGCTCATGAAATGGAGTTCACCCGCATGCACATCGATTACCTGTGCGATCACCCGGAATTGATCGAAGAACTGGCCACGCTCAACTTCAAGGAGTGGGGCGAGTTTCGTCCCGGGCAAACCGTCGAGCACCGCATAGAACACATGCGCGAATCCTGCGGCAAAGGTGCAGTGCCCAGCGTCGTGGTGGCACTCGACGGTTCACGTTTGCTGGGCGGTGCGCTGCTGATCGAAAGCGATCTGAAGCTGCGACCGAACCTGACGCCATGGCTGGCAGGCGTCTATGTGAAGGCTGAGGAGCGCGGTCGCGGGATTGCTTCGCAACTGGTCAATCGAGTGGTTGCAGAAGCGAAAGCGTTGGGTGTGCGGGAGTTGTATCTGTACACCGACACGTCGCAGTCGCTGTACGCACGACTGGGTTGGGAAGTGGTTGAAGAACTGGTCTACGACGATTTGCCGGTGACGGTGATGAAATACGTCATTGAGCGTTAAGCCAAAGCTGAATCGAGCGCCGAGAGCAATTGCGAAGGGGCGACGGGTTGTCCACCGAGCTTGAGTTCACCGCCGTCGAGTTCAACGCTCAACCTCACCGACGCCCGATCACCCGGGTATTTGCGCAACACCAGTTCGATGCCATTGGCCGTTTCGTCGGCAGTACCGAGCAAATCCCACAGGCTCTCGCTCAGATCCAGCAGCACTTGCTCGCGCTGCAGATCGACCACACGCGGCGCATACAGCCAATGGCTCATGCGCATTTCACGCGGTTCGACGGTGATCGCAAGACGGCCATCGCAATGGACAGTGGATTCACTCATGGCCGGATCAGAACGCCAGTTTGTAACCGATCAACACCAGCATCGTCGCCAGGCACGGGCGCAGGACTTCATCGGAGATGCGTCCGGTCAGGTGACTGCCCAGCCAGATGCCCGGCAGCGAACCCACCAGCAAGAAGCCCAGCACGCCCCAATCCATATTGCCCATGCTCGCGTGGCCGAGACCTGCAACCAGTGTCAGCGGTACGGCGTGGGCGATTTCGGTGCCAACCAGGCGACGGGTCGGCAGCAGCGGATAGAGGATGAACAGCGCAACTGTACCGAGGGCGCCCGCACCGATCGAAGTCAGGGCGACCATGGTGCCGAGGATCAGACCGGTGATCACGGTCATCACGTTGAGCCGCGAACCGCTCGGGTTGTAGTTGCCACCTGCGCGTTTGTGGGCGAAGTCGAGCAAGCGTTTTTTGAAGAAGATCGCCAGCGCTGTGGCGAACAGGACGAAGCCCAGCGCCTGTTTGATGATGGCGTTCATCGCGTCCGGCGCGGTGTGCAGGGTGCTGAGGAACCACAGCGTCATGGCCACTGCCGGCACGCTACCGAGGGTCAGCCAGCCGGTGATGGCCCAGTCGATGTTCTTGTTTTTGCGGTGAACGAGTACGCCACTGGATTTGGTAATAGCGGCGTACAGCAGGTCAGTGCCCACCGCCGTCGCCGGGTTGATGCCGAACCACAGCAGGATCGGCGTCATCAACGAACCACCGCCGACACCGGTCATACCGACAATAAAACCCACCACCAGCCCGGCAATCACCAGGCCGAAATTTGCCAATTCCATAAACCGTCCAGAAAAACGACAGGAAAAATCTGGCCCGCAGCATAGCGATTTTTCTTATAACCACATATATCGATGCGGTCTATCGTTATGCAATATTGCAATCACCACCCTTTCCACTGTGGGAGCGGGCTTGCCCGCGATGAGGTCGTGTCAGTTAGCTGATCCGTTGACTGACACACCGCAATCGCTGGCAAGCCAGCTCCCACAGAGAATGTGTGATGCACAAGATTCAGTGCACTCGCCGCCCCGGTTTGAAGCTGTGGGTCTTGTTGATCCACACCGTGGCCAGGGCAATCAGCGAAAGAATCAACAACGCCCACGGAAACGACATCGCTCCGGCCCGATCCAGCAACAAGCCACCAAACAACCCGCCCCCGGCAATCGCTACGTTCCACGAAGTGGTGAGCATCGCTTGCACCACGTCGACATGTTCACCGGCCGAATCCGCCGCGGAGGTCAGCAGCAAGGTGGCCGAGCCGCCGAACGACAAGCCCCACACCGCCATGCAGGCATAAATGATCAGCGGCGACGGCGCAGCCAGCGCCAAGACCAGTGCGGTCAATGCAAACACCGCGAGGCTGATCAAGGTCAGCCAGCGCAGCCAGCGATCCACCAGCAGACCGATGATCCAGATCCCGCCCAGTGAACACAGGCCAAACACCAACAGCACCAGATCAACCCGATCGGCGAGACCGGCCTGCATCAGAAACGGTGAGATATAGGTGTAGAGAATGTTGTGCCCGAGCATCCACGTCAGCACCACGAACAACACCGGCCGCACGCCCGGCAGGCGCATCGATGCGAGCAGCGGCAGACGCTCGTCACTGGCCTGCCCCGGACGATCCGGCACCGCGATCACGATCCACGCGGCCAGCACCAGGGCCAGCGCCGACATGATCCCGAACGACGCACGCCAGCCGATCAGATTACCCAGCCACGTCCCCGCCGGCGTGCCCAGCGACAGCGCCACCGGGGTGCCGAGCATGGCAATTGCCAGCGCCCGCCCCTGTTGATGCACTGGCACGATGCCGCGTGCATAACCGGCCATGATCCCCCACGACAGGCCCGCCGCCATCCCGGCGAGAAAGCGCGAGGCCAGGGTCAGACCGTAATGGCTGGAAAATGTGGTGACGGTGTTGAACAACAGAAACCCGCCGACCGTCATCAACAACACCCGCCGCCGTGGCCAGCCGCGCGTGGCGACGGTCAACGGAATCGCCGCGACGATCGAGCCGAGGGCATAGAGCGTCACCAGTTGCCCGGCGAACACTTCGCTGACGTTGAGCCCGGCACCGATTTGCGGCAGCAGCCCGGCAGGCAGGGTTTCGGTGAGGATGGCGATAAACCCGGTCATGGCGAACGCCAGCAACGCGGCATAAGGCAGTTTGTCCGCACGGGCGGTACGGTCGACGCGGCTGAAATCGGCGCTAGCGGGGTCGGTCATGACGGGGGCGGCTCCATTTTGATCAATAGCGGTGACGGATTGTATACAAAAACAACCTTCACTATTCGATCAATGTGGGAGCGAGCCTGCTCGCGAATGCGCTCTTTCATGCACTGAAGTGTTGATTGATCCACCGCTT
>NZ_JAMLFX010000007.1:29966-63545 GCF_023634765.1 Pseudomonas sp. AKS31 | reverse complement strand
TCGCTCCCACACTGGATCTCTGCACGCCACAAAAACTTGTGGGAGCTGGCTTGCCAGCGATGAGGCCGGGTCAGCCAACATTGTTTTGCCTGACCCACCGCTATCGCTGGCAAACCAGCTCCCACAGGTTTTGGTGGTGCATTGATCATCACCGCCCCAACAGAACTCACTGCACCGGCAAGAAATTCAGGAACAACAGACTCTGCGCGTAGTTAAGGCCGATCCGCCGATACCGCTCATCAAGCATCTGCGTGAGCAAATCCAGGCGGGCGACGATTTTGCTGAATTCGGTGGCGAAACTCAGGTTGCTGCCCTCCTCCGAAATCTCGTTGGAGAACAACAACGGCTGGCCTTCCTTGTTCTGCCGTTGCGACAGAATCCACATGGCCTTCTCGATGTTGCGCGCCGAGTTGTGCACGAATGTCGGGTTGATCGCATCGGTCATGTAGAACTCGGTGCGATTGCCGTGGGCGGTCACCAGCATGCTGCCGATCGCATAGATAAATGCGCCAACGCGGTCACCGAGAAATTCCGGACTCATCGCATAGCTGAGCGCAGCCAGATCCTTGCGACCGCCAAGCACCGGCAACGGCTGTTGCTGCTCGACGGCCAGGCGCACCTGTTTCACTGCCGCGTTGATGTTGAGGAAACCGGATTTGCGCAGTTCTTCGGGGTTGCGCAGGTACAGCTTGCCCATCAAACGGTAGAGGCTGTTGAGGTTGTCGCGCATCGCCAGCGTGGCCATGCGGTCGACGCTGGTCTGCAAAAACTCCTGCGGCTGGCCGTCACGCATCTGGTTGAAAAAGCCGTTGCCGTCCTGGTGACTGCAACCGCTGAACAGCAGCGACGACAGACACGCCAGCAACAGGCACGGGCGGCGGAAAAAAGCAGCGATCAGGGCAAAAGCTCTCGGCATGAAATCTCGAACAGGCACATTCCTGTGCGGCGGGAGTCACCGCATCCTGGCCATGGATAGAGCCGCCGATTGCGAAAAAGTGCAGTGGTGCGCACGACCAGCCGACCTTCGGCAATGCCTGCCCAACCAATTAGTATGTCTTTATTGTTGAAATAAACGATTAATCAACTATAAATTTCCTTCAACACCACAAATAGCATGACTAGTAACCGTGTAGGAGCTGCCGAAGGCTGCGATCTTTTGACTCTGTTTTTATAGCCAAGATCAAAAGATCGCAGCCTGCGGCAGCTCCTACACAGGGTCAGCAGCAATTTGAAAACAACAACAAAAAGGAAGGTCAACCATGCTTCAATCCCGTCACCTGCTCTCCGGCCTCGGACTGTCCCTGATGATCGCCACCCTCTCCGCCAACGCGGCCGGCCTCAGCGCCGAACACAAAGCCTTCGGCAAGACCAATGACGGCACGCCCGTCGAGCAATACATCCTGCGCAACAGCCACGGCATGCAAGCCACCGTCATCACCTACGGCGCGACCCTGCAATCGCTGAAAGTGGCGGACAAGCACGGCAAGTTCGACGACGTCGTGCTCGGCTTCGATGATGTCCAGGGTTACCAGAAAGGCACCGCCTACTTCGGCGCAACCATCGGCCGTTTCGGCAATCGCCTCGCCGAAGGTGCCTTCGAACTCGATGGCAAGCGCTATCAAGTGCCGCAGAATGACAAGACCAATGCGCTGCACGGCGGCCCGCAGGGCTTCGACAAGAAAGTCTGGAAAGCGCAGGAAACCAAGGACAAGGACTCCGTCGGCGTGACCCTGACCTATCTGTCGGCGGACGGTGAAATGGGTTTCCCCGGCAACCTCACCACCGAAGTGACCTATCGCCTCACCGACAACAACGAACTGCGCATCGACTACAAGGCCAGCACCGACAAACCGACCGTGCTCAACCTGACCAACCACAGCTACTTCAACCTCGCCGGCGCCGGCAATGGCGACATTCTCAAACAGGTCGCCACCCTGCACGCCAGCCATTACACCCCGGTCACCGCCAAGCTGATCCCGACCGGCGAACTGGCACCCGTGGCCGGCACGCCGATGGACTTCACCAAGCCAACCGAGATCGGCACGCACATCAAGGCGGATCATCCGCAACTGAAATTTGCCGAGCCGAAACAGGGTGGCTTCGATTTCAACTGGGCGCTGGATACCAAGGGCGATATCAATAAAGTCGCCACTGAGGTCAGCGATCCGCAGTCCGGCCGTGTGCTGCAACTGTTCACCACGGAGCCGGGTGTGCAGTTCTATACCAGCAACTTCCTCGACGGCACGGTCAAGGGCAAGGGTGGCAAGGTCTATCCGCATTGGGGCGCGTTTACCCTGGAGACTCAGCACTATCCGGATTCGCCGAATCAGCCGGACTTCCCGAGTACTCGGCTTGATCCGGGGCAGACTTACAGCCACAGCGTGGTGTTGAAGTTCTCCGCGAAATAACCTCCAACGCTGATCGCTCCCACGCTCCGCGTCCCTTCGCGAACTGGAACGCGGAGCGTCCCTTGAGGCATTCCATTGTTGCGCGTGGGAACGATCAATCACCAAGGAGATTACAGACCCACACGCTCCAATCCCTGACGCATGCCTTGATCCGCCTGCTCGCACCACTGCTTCAGCGTCAGACTCGGCGGCAGATTGGCCTCCAGGGTTTTGTATTGTCCATCGCCCAATACCTCACCCTTGCGACCATGGGCCTCGTTCTTATCGCCGTCACTCTTGTCCATCTGCCCTGGAATACCAGCAACAAACGCCACCATTTTATTGGCGTTCGCAGTGCTTTCAGCTTTCAGGAAACCTTTGTCAACGCAATGCTTAATCAGACCGGACATGTTGCGCCCAGTATCGTACATTCCTTTCAACGTAGCGGCGTCCGGCCCTTCTGCGTGAGCAACATTTACGGTGCCGAGAGTGGCGGTCAGTGCGAGGATCAAAGCGATGTTCTTCATGTTTATTCCTTTAATGGATGAAGCCAGGTTGTTTACTTGCAGTATTCCTGAGGGCGAACGAAGAGCTCACCCTCGTAGATTCAACTGACCACCGCTCCTTTCGGGCCACTGGCAATCAGCGCGGCCCCGCAGGCGGTTTTCATGCCGTCCAGCGCGATGGGCGTTCCATCGACGGTGTAAGTGCTGCTGCCTTCGGCAATTGGAAAAATGCCTTTGCACAGAGGACAACTGACTTTGTGGCCAACCCCTGCGACGGGCTTGCCGTTGAGGTCAGTCTGGGAAAAGGCTTCGAGGACTTTGCCACCGTGAGTGGTGGAGTCGCCCAAGCGAATGGCGTCTTTCATGTTGTCATTCCTTCGACTACGAGGGTTGACTGCAGCCTCGATCAATTTCGCGTCTTTCGGCCACCAATGGCAGAGAGTTTTATCAGAGGCAGGTTGCGTTTAATCAACCTTCAAAAACGTGGCCTGCCCCTGATATATTTCATAAATTTTTAGAGATTAAAAAGTGGCTATTCGCTGCAATTTGACCGAGAGTCAACCTACACGCGGAAGGCCTCATTTAAGCCAACCTCTTCATCCTCGTCCCCATCTTCAAGACACCTGAAATTTCTTCCATTGAGTGCTGTTTTAAGTAGGGCGTACAGTTCTGCTGATTGGAAATTCACTTGGAGCCACAGGGATTCATCATCCCCATAAATGAGACGAGTATCGTAAGCCCCACTGCTATTCAACGAGTGATCCTTCAAATAAAGATCACCGTCGCCCGAGCGAACACAAGCACTACTAGCTTTAACAATGTCGATGACATGCTGAGCTGTAGAGTTGTCGTCAAACACCAATTTGTATTCATAACTCATGATCCGTGTGGTCTCCCTCGGACAGCTGGTAAATCGGCAGGATTACGAATGCCAATGTGAGTTTTATTAGGATCGGTGGAAACTTTACCCTCATCATCCAGTTGATGATTGGACGGACCCTGTTTATGGATGTGTGAGTTGTTGCCAGATTTGTGAGAGCAGGCATTCAAGTTTCCGTACTTGTGAACCCTGACCTCTGAACCGTCTGAGTTTTACCGGCACAGACTACGCTTAATTAATTCTCCAAACGCAATCTATCTCCGAAAACTTTATTAATTAAAAGCAATCTCGAGCAGATGACTGTAAGCTATTCACTAATCAGTCGTCAGCTATCCAACCACCAGTACAAAAGCGTCTCGTCACTGTCATCGTCAAGATTTTTATAGACGTTAGCATAATAATATTCGACGCAGTTTTTTTCACGAAACTTATCAAAAAAAGCGTTGATTTTCTCCATTCCATTCTTTGCAGGGATAGCTAATGCTAACACTCCCTCGCATAAACCATCTAATGTACCATCTAACTCTTGAATGACATCATTCTGAAGCGCAGTTATATCCTCCGGGGAAATATAGTCTGCATAGATTTGAATACAGAAGTTACCGCCTCGCTTTAGTACCTCTGCAGGTGCATTTTTATCCTTAATTGAAACAATATCTCCTCTCGCCAGATTTTGCGCCAACCCAGGCGATGAGAGTAGCTCGTAAGTATCTTCACCAATTTGACGAGCGAGCAGTTCCTCACGGACTGCGCCATCGTCGTCTGCCATATATACCTGAATCAGCATAGGTGATTGCTTATCTTCCATAAGGGGCTCCACAGCTTCTACGTTCAACACACGACATCCCTTCCTGGACGTAACCACTATTCTCTGCGCTAAGGTTACACAATGCTCCCTCAAGATCCACGTTGACGTCTTCAAGGATTCCTCCTTTTCAGGTGGGCACATTCTTGTGTCCTAAGTGCATATCGTCTGGATTACTTGTCGTGTGTTGGCAGCGCCAGCATGTGAAAACGCTCGCAATAAAAATAATATGATCAAAATTCATTTATCGGCCCGCTGGAGTTATAGGGATCTTTGTATGATCGGCGCATGCCGTACAGTCTGAACAACAGGACAAAAGTGCACGTTCACAGACGTAGTGCACGGTGCAACCTGGTTCTCCATCGCTTTGAGTCGGGCTGCGTTCAAAGGTGAGTTTGTCGCCGTCCCAGCGTAACCGGCAAGTTTCGCCTCATAGTGCTACTACACTGAGACCAGTAAATGGCTATCACTTTTACTGAGCTACCTCGGTTGTAGCGCCAGCGCTTAGGCCTTTTATGGTCAGGCCCCTCCCTCGAGGGCTACTTTCGTAGCTAGCTTTTCAAACGCCTTACTGAAATCGCCAGTTTTGTTGATCATCTCAAAAAACCACTCATAAGACTCTTGCACGAAATCTTCATCGGAAACTCTGTCAGGATACATGACGCAAAATAAAGCTCTTACAGCGGCGTCCTCGTTATCTTCAATGTCGACATCGCGCCCTTTCGCCTCCAGAAAGTCCCAGCATTTAACTCTGGCAGCATTCAACTCCTTTTCATTTTTTCCCCCTTCAAACCAGTATTTTTGCGCAGTTGCAAACGCGCTTTTGACAATTGGGGACACTTCTTCGTCCTGAAGAACCAAACCTACACCCGCGCACATAAACTTCATTATGTTCCGAGCCGCTTCGGATTCAGCCTTACCTTTACTCAACTGCTCTGAAAAATGAACGATTTGATCATGACTAATCATGGTGAACTCCAAGTGTTGTGAGTACGGAGCTACAGGAGCGACACGCCTTTTTAGCGGTTCCATGCCCCTTGCCCGAGGTACCAATATTGACGGCTTCGCTTGTACCGCCCGCGGGATCCATTCCTGCGTCATAGGATCGGCTCAAGCACTCGATTTCTGCACACTTGCCATGCCATGGCTCACGTTGATCCTTCGGCACAGCCTTCAGGGCTTTCCTGACCTTGGGATGGACTGGATATCTCGATCCACTCACCCCTACAAACACTTTGCCACCGGTACGTAGTTCTGAGGCGGCGCCTGTGGTCTTACCCTTTTTCAGTGCAGCATCTGCGGCCTTTTTGGCAGTGTCACGTGCCAACCCCAGCGGATCAACCCAGCTAACAGGATTTGGCGCATATTCGTAAAGATTCAGTCCACCCGCATAACTGATCGGGTCTTTGCCGATAAAGCGCCCGATCAGCGGATCGTAGTACCGATAACGATTGTAATGCAGTCCGGTCTCGTGATCATGATACTGACCCTGGAAGCGTATTGGATTGGTCAGACCGACCTGCTGCGCAAATCGAGAACGAGTTTCTTGAACTTCACCCCATGCCTTGTACTGGGCACTCCAAGCGATATCTCCTTGCTGATCTGTCAGCTCTTGAGGTGTTCCCAGATGGTCACACTGATACCAGGCCAACACATCCAGAGGTTGCGCAGACGGGGTGTAATTCCACAACGGATCTTCTTCGAGATTGAAATCGCCAGCGTGCTCGACCTGAGTCAAAAGATTAATGAACTGATGTCGAAGCGCCTGAGCAACGGGAATAAAAGTGTCAGGTTCATAGATGTAGTGAACCGTACGACCGAGGCCTCCGTCGACCTGACCACGACTGCTTTCCCACGCAAGGTTGTCACCGTCCCAACCATACAGCGTAAAGCCGCAGCCGAGCTCAAGCTGCTTGCGTGCATACTCGTTTCGGTTCCATTCGGAGCCCGCCTCAGGCCGTTGTTTACAATAGGCGACAGAATTTTTATACAGACGCCGTCCCAGTGCGTCATAGGCGTAGTCAACGGACAAACGTCCGTCTTCGAAGTGCGCTAGACGGTCAAACAGATCCCACCGCATTCGACTGTAACGACCGTCGTGCCAGCGAAGCGTCCGATTGCCGCGATCGTCGTACTCGTAGTGTGTCCCGGCATACTCTCTCAAAAGATTGTCGAGTCGCTTACTGCGAGGAGCGTCTACAGACAGCGGACGCCGATCCTCCTCATTGGCCTTGTCCAGCAAATTACCGGCCGGATCGAATGCGAACGTTTCTGTGCCGAGTCGGCTGGCAGCACTCAACAGTCGGCCCACGGGGTCGTAACGATAAGCGAGCGGACCGCGACGGCTATCATTGATGTCAGTCAACTGGCCGGCCGCGTCGTATTGATAATCGCGTTTTAGCAGGGTGGTCTTATCATCGCTGCGACCCAACATTTGCTGCTGCAGTCGCCCAACGGCGTCCCACTGTTGCGTTTGAAGTAAATGGTTGCCTTGATGGCGTGCGACTTCCCGGTGCAGATCATCACGCTCGAGTCCGAGCAATTCGTGCTCGTCCAGGCGAAGCCCAAGCAAGTGCCCTGTCCCATAGGTCAACCAACTGACCCTATGCCCGTCCGGACGAATAGTGGCGATACGCTGATTCAACGCGTCGTACTCGTGTCGCCATACCGCGATTGTCGACTTCTCCAGCCCCAGATAGTGTTGGTGCTCGCGCAGCAGATTACCCGCAGCATCATGGAACCACTGCAAGCGACTATCTGCATTGGAGGCTTCGGTAAGGTTGCCATTGCCGTCATAAGCGAAACTTTCGCGCTGCGTTTGATCGCCTAAAGACGCTGAACGCTCGGCCAATCGGCCCATGGCATCGAAGCTCCAGGCAATGCGCCTGCTGCCGGTGACGGTATTGGCTAGTCGCCCAGTAACAGCGTCATAGCCATAACGGGTAATTTGCCCATCGAAACAGGCCTCCTGCAACAAACGCCCTAGAGAGTCATACTGGAACTGAGCACGCTTTTCGTTTTCATTTTCCAGCACCAGTAACCGTCCACAACGATCCCAGTGATAACGCAACGTCTGTTCGCACGCATCGACCCGCTCGCCAACTAAACCGGCCGCGGTATAACTCCAGCTCGTGCACTGACCCAATCCATCCGTATAAGCCAGTAGCCGGCCTTCTGCATCGTGTTGAAAACGCTCTTCGGTCTTGTCAGGATGCTTGGTGAGCACCAAGTGCCCTGCCTTGTACTCATGCTCGGTACTGTTACCTGCCGCATCCGTGTAACAAATCATCTGCCCACGTTCGTTGTATTCCCAACAGCTGGTTTTCCCTGAGCAGTCGGCATACTCCACCAATTGGCCGGCATCGTTGTAATCGAGCTTTTGTTCGTTGCCAAGGGCGTCCTTGACCCCCGTCACCAAACCCGCTGAGTTGTAGGCATATTCGGTCTTGTTTTCCAGCGGATCGATGGCTTCGATCAGGTTGCCACGATCATCGTATGCGCGCTGCCATTGGCCACCCTCGGCATCACTGATTTTGATCAGTTGATCCAGATCGTCATAGGCGTAATGCATTACGCTGCCATCAGCCCGGATATGTTCAAGCACGTTGCCACGCTCATCGTAGCTATACCGCTCTTCGCTGCCACTGGCGTGAACATGACGGATCAGATTCTTGGCCTCATCGCGGAAGAACCATTCCGAACGCTCATCCGGATGTCGAATACGATAGGTGTAGCCAAGGATGTCGTAGTAGTGCCAGGTTTCGTTTCCGTGGGCATCGGTGACATAGGTCAGCCGAATGTTTTCGTCCCATTCCAGGCGGGTGTCGAAGCTACCGTCATCCGCCCACTCGCGCACAGCGCGAGCCTTTGCATCCTGTCCTTGCCACTGCAGATTCATGCCACGGCCAGTGCGATCCGTGTAACGAGTAATCAAGTGATGCTGATACTCATAAACTCGGCTTGCCCCATTCTCATCCTGAGCCAGCAGAAGATCACCAGTGTCCCCATATTGATAAGCGCACAGTTGACGTTGAGGCGCACCGTCTCGAATTTCCCAGAGTCCGGTCAAGCGGCCATGCCCATCAATCATCGTCCCCAGGTGGGCCTGAACCTCTGCAATATCATCCTGGTAAGTGATCAGGTCGGACAGCACTGAATCCTTACCGTGACGATGCTCGTAATGCAGCATCATCCCAGCGCCATTGCGCAGTTCAACGCCCGTCAGAACGTAACGCTGGCCCCGGCGCATATAGGTTTCCTTGCGCTCGAAGCCACGGCAAAGCACCAACTGATCCTCGCTGGCCCTGACCAACGTGATGTTTTCAATCGCGTCGTAGTGAGAGAGCGCGATTTTGGGGAGCGGGTAATCATGGCTGCGGCCGTCAGCGTCGTGAAAAGTCACGCCATCACTACGGCAATCAAAACGCGTGGTCAGCGCTGTGATCCAGCGAGCACCGAGTTCACTTTGGTCATACTCAGCCAGACGTGAACTGTAGGTTCGCGTCCACTCTATCGGGAATGAACCGGACAAGCTGAAGTCGGTATGGCTGAGTGATTCTGAGCCCAATGCAAAACTGATGCTGTGCTGGGTTGCGGGCATTACCGTGTTTTTACAACTGTTACAGTTACTGGTTGCCGGCGCTTGTTGACTGGTTGCTTCCAGACGCCCCTCACCCGCTTTGCGCTGAGCTTTGGAAGTGGTGCCCGGCTTGACACTTGCACCTTGTCCATGAGCCTGACGCTTGCGCCAGGTAAGCACGGAACCGGCAAGCATTTGCAACAGCCAACCAATAGAATGCTGGACGCCAGGATCGCCGAGCTTTTTCATTTGGGTTTGTAATTCGACACCCAAAATGCGCAGCATCGAGGTATTGGTTAATACCAATGCCTTGGCATTTTCCGGCAGCAGATTCTTCGCTGCGCTGTTGGCCACACCCTTTCCCGCAGCCTTGTAGGCGCTGTAGGTAGCGCCAAGAAAATTACTGATGGACGCCTTGGGATCATGTAGAAACTGACTGCCAGCAGCGCTCATTTTTGCACTTGCAGCCTTCATGTCGCCCTTGGCGTCGAGCTTGCCATTGACCACAGCCTCCAGGCCTTTGGCAATCTCGTTGACAGCGTCATGTCCAAGCTTTCCGGCATCGTCAAGAATTGACGCAAGCTTGGGTTGAGCCTGTTTTACAAAGTCGTCGATGGTGCCAACGATGGTCGCGTTCAAATGTCCGATCAGCACTTCGATCAGTGAGTCCCCCAATAGCACCTTTGCGCTATTGCGCAGCTCCTGGCGCACCAGCGATAACGTCGGGCGCAACGTCATCCGCGCCGATGCCATGGTAGGCGGTGCAGGCAATACACCTATCAGGTTGATGCCCAGACTCACCCAGTCCAGTACCTCCCTCTGCTTGCTTTTGGCAAGGGTAACGATGTCGCCGAGCGCATCGACCAACGCCATGATGTTACCTACCACCGGCAACGCGCCAGCGACGTTTTTCACCCGCTCAAGCGTAACCACACCTCCGCTGAGAGACTGCAGCCAAGCATCAAATTTCGCCGCCCCGCGACCGACATCCTTGATGTCGATGGTATTGAGAGGCGCGACCGCAACCTGCGGTTCTCGTTTCTTTGCAACAGCAGTTTCATTTGTCATGACAGCAACTCACCGGCCAGCAGCCCCAGCCTTTATGCACAATTTTTGAACACCTCTCAAAAACAGGTATGAGGCCTGCCTCTTGGAGGTACAGAATCAAAACGCGGACTCGAACTTCAGCTGACTACGGCCCCTTTGGGACCACTTGCAATCAGCGCGGCCCCGCAGGCGGTTTTCATGCCGTCGAGCGCAATAGGTGTGCCATCGACGGAGTAAGTGCTGCTGCCCTCGGCAATCGGGAAAATCCCCTTGCACAACGGGCAACTGACCTTGTGACCGACCCCGGCAATCGGCTTGCCATTGAGGTCGGTTTGAGAGAAGGCTTCGAGAACCTTGCCACCGTGGGTGGTGGAGTCCCCCAAACGAATAGCGTCTTTCATTGCGTCACTCCTTTGACTGAAATCGTTTCCGTTGTCATGACAGCATCTCACCCGCCAACAGGCCCGGGGTTTTCAAGGAAGGTTTTGGCAGACTCGGTGCAGGCAGGCTCGGCAAGTTGCCCGCCTTGCTCGCCGCCCCTAGAATCCCGGACGCACTCGGCAACGCCGCACTCGCCAGCTTCGGCAACCCCGCCACCCCGCCCTGCACCACACCTTTCACTTGCTGCGCCGTTTGCATCGCACCTTGCGCCGTCTGCATCGCACTCATCCCTGTTTGCGCCATGTCCTTGCCCTTCTCCAACATCTCCCAGCTCTTGCTCGGCAACACCTGCGCGACCATCGCCTGCACCTGACTCGGCACGTCTTCCGGCCCCGGCGGATTCAATGGCCATTCCGGCTTGCCGATGTAACTACCATCGCTCCAGGTGTCCGCCGGATCCTTGCCGAACAGCACACGCGCCGGTCCCGGTGCGGCACCGGCGACGCTGGCGAAACCCTTGCCGTCGAGCTTGCCTTTGATGCTTTTGCCCAGTGCATCGATGACTTCGTAATCGCCGTCCTTGATGCCTTGTCGCCCGGCGTACTGGTTGAACAGTTCCAGATTGCCCTTGCCCGGTTTCGGTGGCTCCGGGAAAACCCCGGCGAGACTTTTCGCCCCGGTGTAGGCGAAGTTCGCCGCGTGCGCGGTGTACGGGCCGCTGGTGGCGTGGGTGATGCCGCCGGCGTTGTAGGTGGTGGCGCTGCCGCCGCCCTGGATCACCAGTTCGGTCTTGGCGGTGATGGTGATGCGGTCGGCGTTGGCGGTGATGTTGAGTTTGGCCAGCAGGTTGATGCTGTCCTTCAGCGCTCGTACGTCGATGTCGCCGGACGCTGCGACCAGCCGCCAGCCCATGCTCTGCACGAACAGGCGCATGCCGCGACTGGCGCTGGCCAGCAGGCGTTTGCCGATGGAGAGGCTGGTGTGGCCGGTGCTGCTCAGCGCCAGGTGTTCGCCGGTAGCGATGTGGCTGGAGCGCGGTGTGGTCAGGGCGATGCCGGCCGGGCTGGCCAGTACCAAATGCGGTTCAGTGAATTCCGGGAACTCATTGGCGGTCATGTTCGCCGGGCCACTGCCGAGCACGCCTTGATGCTGAGCGTGCAGCGCCTTGGCCACGTCGTCCTGATCGCCGGCTTCCTGGGCTTGCAACTCTTTGGCCTGCACCGCAAAACCGTCCTGCTGATCGCTCGCGGTGGCGAGGCGTTCGGCAGTTTCCGGCAAATCCTTGTGATGTTTCGACTCGTTCGGACGTGGCTCAGTGGTGATCAGCAGACCAGCGGCCGCACGCACCGCACCGTGGCGGTCGGTTCTCAACTCAAAACCTTCACCACGCGGCTGACCACCGCTCGGGCGCGGATGGGTCAGGTAACCCAGGTTGATCGCACTCGCACCGTGGTCACTGCGCAGCGCGATGCTGATCTCGCTGGTGGTGTCGTCGATGCGCAGTTCGTTGGCGCGACTGCCCTTGTATTCCTTGCTCTTGACCGTGGCCAGGGTCTTGAAATCCGGCAGTTTGTACGGCGGCAGATTCGCGCCGTGGTACAGGCAACCGGTGATCAGTGGTTGATCGGGGTCGCCCTCAAGGAAGGTGATCAGCACCTCCATGCCGACCCGCGGAATGTTGATCGAACCAAAGGTTTCTGCGGCCCAGCTCGACGCGACACGCATCCAGCAACTGGTCATGTCGTCGTGCTTGCCTTCGCGGTCCCAGAAGAACTGCACCTTCACCCGGCCGTATTGGTCGCAGTAGATCTCTTCGCCTTCAGGGCCGCAGACCACCGCGCTCTGGGTGCCGAGAACTTTTGGTTTCGGGTGATCGAGCGGCGGACGGTACGGCACGTCCCACGGGATCGCGCTGAAGCGGTTGCGGTAGCCTTGGTGGAAATCGTCCTTGAGGTCGGTGGTGTCGCTGGTCACCGACTCTTCGAGCACTTGCGGCTGCTTGCCTTCGTGGAAGATTTCGGTGAGCAGCCAGAGGTCATTCCAGGTCGGATTGGCGTGGTCGGTCAGGGCGAGGAAATGCCCGCTGACCAGAATCGGCTGATCGCTGTTGCCCTCGGCCAGACGATAGTCGCTGCGATGACGTTCCAGTGCGCGATTGGCCAGATGCTTGCCACGCTCGCGATCGACGAAACGGCCCGGGTAATCGTAGTCTTCAAGGTCTGGCTGAGCCGAACTCTTGGCGTCGCTTTCCAGTTCGATCTTCGGTTTGACGAAGTCGTAATCGCGGCGCGTGGTGCGGCTGGTGCGCGTGGCCAGACGCAGGCCGAAACGCTTGACCACCGGTTTGTCGGCAACCAGTCCGGAGTCCTGCTGATAGGCCACCGGCGCGAGTTTCGGGAACACCGTCTGGTCATCGCCGAAGGTCAGTTTGTGGCCGCTGGACGTGTGCTGGAAGTGGTAGTGAATGCCCTCCTCTTCACACAGGCGCTGGATGAAATCCAGATCCGACTCGTCGTACTGCACGCAGTAAATACGCTCGGGGTAAATCGCGCTGAGCTGGAAGTGGTAATCGCTGGCGAGGATGCCGTGTTCTTCCAGCACCTGGCTGATGATCTGCTGCACAGTCATCTGCTGGAAGATGCGCTGGTTGACCCGATGCGCGAGGTACGCCAGTTGCGGGCGCAGGGAGATCTTGTAACGGGTCAGGCGCTTGCCCGCCTCGCCCTGGGCGATGCTGTAGACCAGCCCGTGAATCCCCGTGCCGCTGGGCGACAGCTGCAGGAACGCGAGTTTGTGCAGCAGGCTTTCGAGGTTGATCGAGGACTTCTCACTGACCAGTTCCAGTTCGAATTCGAACGGCGTGTTGAGGGCCTCGCGACCGGTGAAGGACAGCACCTGGAAATCGCTGTCGATGCCATCGACGGTCAGATTGAAATGAGGCTGGTTGGCCGGTGAGAACATCCCTTGTTCCTCGCGCAGTGCTGCGACGCGCAACAGCCCGCTGTGGGGCTATTGGCGAAATTTCTTTAGAAGTGAATCCGCCCCGACCGGCGAAACCGGCCGAGGGGGTACAACAATCAGTCGCGATTAAACGACTGGAGCACGCCAGTCATCGGAACCCGAAGTACCGGATACTTCGTGGGTCCAGGTGATTTTGCGGTAGGTGAACTGCACTTCTTCCAGGTGGGTGAAATGCGCGTTGCCTGGATCCTGGCAGTTGTGCATTTTGTTGTTGATGGCGACGATGATCGCGTCTTCCAGTTTGGTGGTGTAGTAGTGCTCTTGGGTGCCTTGCGCCGAAGTGCGGTACCACTGGATAACGATTTCGCTCATGCGCTCGCCGGAAGTCAGCGCAGCTTGCAGCAGAGGCGAAGCCTTGTCGTAGACCTTGGTGATCACCACTGGCTTGTGCACGCGCTGACCGGTAGGCTGACCGGATTGCGGGTCACGCGGGATGATCACATCGTGGGTGAAAGCCTGAACCATGACCTGGTCTTCGTGGCCTTCCTGGTAGGTGTTGCCTACGGAGTCAGCGGTGAATGCGCCTGCAGTGATCAGGCCTTGTTTTTCGCCGGTAACCGACATGTACGCTGGTGTTGCCATGGGGTGCTCTCCTTGCTTGAAAAGACATACCTCACAGGCACCATTGCCTGAAAGGATGGCCATGCGCCATCAAACTTCGTGCCAGCTTTTATGTAGCCCATACGGATCAATGCCTTGAGCTCATCGACTGATCTTTTCCTGTGATTAAGCCAATGAAAAACAAGGGAAAGTGCGCAACTTTTTGCGCAGTGGTGTGCAAGAAGTTGCGCACCTGGCTGGAGGCCACGAGCTACGCGGCCTGTAGAGACTTATCCGGGTCAAAACAGGCGAGGCACTGCGCAACTTCTTGCGCACTTGTACGTGGATGGATAAAGAAGAGCGCCAGATCAAAAGATCGCAGCCTTCGGCAGCTCCTGCATGGGAAACCGGTACCCATAAGGAAAGCGCTGCCGAAGGCCGCGATCTCTTTGCTTATTGAACCCCTGCGCTATCCTGCTGCCCACTAAAAGGTATCGACACATTCAGCAAGGAGGTTTGCATGCGTACCCTCGAACTGGCCGGCGTTCAGGTTCCGATCATTGGCCAAGGCACCTGGCGCATGGGTGAAGATCGCTCGGCGCACAAGCGTGAAGTGGCGGCGCTGCGCACGGGTATCGAGCTGGGCATGACCCTAATCGACAGCGCCGAAATGTACGCCGAGGGCGGTGCCGAAACCGTGGTCGGCGAGGCCATCGCCGGCCTGCGCGATCAGGTGTTTCTGGTGAGCAAGGTCTACCCGCACAACGCCAGCCGCAAGGGCATCCCGCAAGCTTGCGAGCGCAGTCTGCGGCGGCTCGGCACCGATTACATCGACCTCTATCTGTTGCACTGGCGCGGCCAGTATCTGCTGGAGGAAACCGTCGAAGCCTTCGAACGCCTGCGCGAGGACGGCAAGATCGGCCGTTGGGGCGTGTCGAATTTCGATGTCGACGATCTTGAAGAACTGTCGAGTTCGGCCTGTGCCACCAATCAGGTGCTCTACAACCTTGAAGAACGCGGCATCGAATTTGATCTGCTGCCGTGGTGCCAACATCAGCGCATGCCGCTGATGGCCTACTGTCCGATCGGCCAGGGCGGCGCGATGCTTGCCGAGCCGGTGTTGAAAGACATTGCCGCTCGTCATGGCGTGACCCCGGCACAGGTTTCGCTGGCGTGGATTCTGCGTCAGGATGGTGTGATTGCGATTCCCAAGGCTGTGCGACCGGAACACGTGCAACTCAATGCACACGCCGCGCAACTGCAACTGGAGGCCGGGGATCTGGCGGCGCTGGACCAGGTGTTTAAAGCGCCACAACGCAAGCAACGGCTGGCCATGGTCTGAGCCAGCGACTGGCGAGGGCTTCGCGATGAGAAGCACTGATCAGTACGACCCGTTCAACCTGCAACGTTTTATCCAGGCCCAGGATCCGGTGTTCGAGCGCGTACAGCGCGAACTCGATGAGGGCCGCAAACGCAGCCACTGGATGTGGTTTGTGTTTCCGCAGCTCGCCGGTCTGGGCGGCAGTGAAATGTCCCGGCGCTACGCCATCGGTTCGGCCGAGGAAGCCCGGGCGTATCTGGCTCACGAACTGCTCGGCGCGCGCCTGCGTACGTGCACGCAGTTAGTGTTGAAGGTGCGCCAGCGTTCGATTGCGGAGATTTTCGGCCATCCCGATGACCTGAAATTTCATTCCTCGATGACCCTGTTCGCGCAGTTTGCCGCTGCAGACAGCGTGTTCAATCAGGCGCTGGAGCGCTACTTCCACGGCATCCTCGATGAATGGACGTTGCAGTTGCTCGACTCAAAACAGTCCCAGTTGCCCACCGATCAGGGTTGAGAAATCGTCGTCGACAAACGGCAGAATCGCATCCGCCACCGGTTGCAGTTGCCGGGTGATGTAGTGGTCGTAGTCGATGGCGGCGCGGCGCACTTCCAGCGGTTCGGGACCGGCCAGGGTGATGACGTAGCTGATCCAGCCACCGTTCTGGTATTGGCGGGGGCGCCCGTGTTGCGCGTTGTAATCGTCGGCCAAACGCGCCGCACGCACGTGCGGCGGGACGTTGCGTTCGTAATCGTCGAGGGTGCGGCGCAGGCGCTTGCGGTAGACCAGGCGATCGTCGAATTCGCCGGCGAGGGTTTTGCGCACGTAGTCGCGCACGTAATCCTGATAGGGCTTGCGCTGGAAAATCCGCTCGTAGAGTTCCTGCTGAAATTGCCGGGCCAATAGCGACCAGTCGGTGCGCACGGTTTCCAGGCCTTTGTAGACCATTTCATCGTTGCCATCGGCACGGGTGACGAGGCCGGCGTAGCGCTTCTTGCTGCCCTCCTCCGCGCCACGAATGGTCGGCATCAGAAAGCGTTTGTAGTGAATCTCAAATTGCAGCTCGAGGGCGCTTTCCAGGCCATATTCGTCCCGCACATGCGCGCGCCACCAATCGTTGACGTGCTTGACCAGCGCATGACCGATGTTCGCCGCCTCTTCCTGCCCGTGCGGACGACGCAGCCAGACGAAGGTCGAGTCGGTGTCGCCGTAGATCACCGCGTGGCCCTGTTCTTCGATCAGCTTGCGCGTGCGCAACATGATCTCGTGACCGCGCAGGGTAATCGATGAGGCCAGCCGCGTATCGAAGAAGCGGCAACCGCTGGAGCCGAGCACACCGTAGAAGGCGTTCATGATGATTTTCAGTGCCTGCGACAACGGCGCGTTGTGCTCACGCTTGGCGGTCTCGCGGCCCTCGGCCACCCGCGCGACGATCGACGGCAGGCAATGCCGGGTGCGCGAGAACCGCGCTCCTCGGAAACCCGGCACCGAATCGGCATCGTCCGGGTGCTGCAAACCTTCGATCAGCCCCACGGGATCGATCAGAAACGTGCGGATGATCGACGGATACAGACTCTTGTAATCGAGCACCAGCACCGACTCGTAAAGCCCCGGTTGCGAGTCCATGACAAACCCGCCGGGGCTGGCTTGTGGCGGGTTGGTACCGAGGTTCGGCGCAACGAAACCCTGGCGGTGCATCAATGGCATGTACAAATGCGTGAACGCCGCCACCGAGCCGCCGCTTCTGTCCGCCGGCAGTCCGGTGACACTGGCGCGTTCGAGTAAAAAGGTCAGCAACTCGGTCTTGGCGAAGATCCGCGTGACCAGCTCGCAGTCCTTGAGGTTGTACTTGGCCAGCGCCGGTTTGTCCTCGGCGAACATACGGTTGATTTCGTCCATGCGCTGGTACGGGTTGTCGATGGACTTGCCTTCGCCGAGCAACGTCTGGGCGACGTTCTCCAGACTGAACGACGGAAAGCTCCAGGTCGCCGAACGCAGCGATTCGATGCCATCGATGATCAGCCGCCCCGCCGCCGAGGCGAAGTAGTGATTGCGGCTGCCGTGTTCGCGCCATTGCATCTCTTCGCCGCCACGGCCGAGCTTCAGCGGCACACCGAGACGCCGCGCGTGGTCGTGGAGGATGCGCAAATCGAACTGCACGACGTTCCAGCCGATGATCGCGTCAGGGTCGTGGCGGGCGAACCAGTCGTTGAGTTTCTTCAGAATGATGGTGCGTGAGTCGCAATATTCAAGGTCGAAGTCGACGATGCTGTCGTCACCGTTGGGCGCACCGAGCATGTACACCTGACGCTGGCCGCAGCCTTCGAGGGCGATGGAGTACAACTCGCCGGTTTCGGTGGTTTCGATGTCCAGCGAGACCAGCCGCAGTTTGGGTCGGTAATTCGGGTCAGGTTTGAGGTGGGCGTTAAGCAACACGCCGTCAGTATCGGACGTGCCGCTGAACCGCACCGGCGCGGTGATGAAACGCTCCATCAGATAGCGTTCCGGCGGGCGCACGTCGGCTTCGAAGACGTCGACCCCGTTGCGGTTGAGCGCGGTTTCCAGACGCATCAACTGGCCGTGTTGCTGGCAATACAGACCGAGCACCGGGCGATGCTCGAAATCCTGCAGCGCCAGCGGGCGCAGTTCTACGTTCTTTTCGTCATGCAGCAGGCGTTCGGCCGCATCGCGCTGCTCAGCAGGGATAAATGCCACCGACGGCTGATGCGGCAGACGCACACGGCGCGGCCCGGCGTCGGTCGCCAGCCAGAACTCGACTTCGGTGCCGGCAGCGGTATCGCGCCAATGTCGGGTCAGGACGAAGCCCTGCGGTAAATCCACCACTGCAACCTCAGAAATTGAATCAGAGGGGCATTCTACGCGGCATTGCAAGGTAACGGCGCCTGCTTACGGCAGCCAGCCTGTGTCCAACTTGGTCTTGCCCCTCATGCCGTCATCAAAAGCTTTCTTGAGCAGCGGACTGCTTTTGCGCCAGATCAACTCAATGACGTCATGAGCAATCTTCTGTTGGTCGCGTAGCGTATTGAACCAGGCAATTCTCTCGGGATCGGCATCGGGATAAGAGCCGCAAGTAGCGGACAAAACACTCTGCAGACGCTTTTGCAGAGGAGGATGAGCGTCGTCCTTGCGGAAGCCGTCCTGAGTTCCGGTCAGCATCAGATGGCGCCCGCGCTTGAAACAATCCAGCGTGGTCAGCACCAATACCGCCCCGATGTTGGTTTTTGCCATGTAGTTCAGGCCACGTAAATTATGTTCTCCGAGATAGGCGCTGAGCCGGGCACCCACGACGTCGGCTTCGACCTCTTTACCTTGCGTCACTTCAGCAGACTCGCCATCGGCAGAAGCTTCGCCATCCAGCGTGTGTTGAAGAATGTGATGGCCGAACTCGTGTCCCATGACGAACCAGCTCATCGCCTCACTGAAATCCCCCAATAGACACATTTGATGTAGCCCCGAGACCGGGATCGCGCGGCCGATACCCGGCTGTGCCGAATCCAATGAATAATCCATGAAGAAATGCGTCCAATCCGTTTGCAGGGCTTGATCCGCTTTTATCGTGTCGCGGATGTTTGCGTATTCCCAAAGAGCCTTTCCCGCCGTATCGACCGGTGTCGAGCGGGCGAGTAACTTGGCCAAACGATGGAGGGCGGTGTTCAAGTGGATGTTGACCAGCAACACACTAGCGTGCGTCAGCATCACCCGTTGCTGCATGGCGTCCATACCCGGGCCGTGCAACACGCCCGCCGAGACACCGGAATGCAACGAGTAGCCAAGTTCAATCGCGGCGCGTTCGATTTGTTGGCGATCATCGTCAATGCCCGCATGCAGCAGCGGCTCGTCGAACGGCCCAACCGGCAGGGAAAGGTTATCGATGATTTCCGCTTCCACTCCCTCCAGCGGAAAGCCCCGAAACTGTCTCTGAAGGAATTTCATCAGATCCGGCACTTGTGAGCTCAGTGACCGCCAACGCGACAGGTCGTCGGCGCCGAAGGCTCGCTGCTGCTGCATTCGATAATCGTGGGCAGCGCCCAGATCGCTGGAGGCAAACAACATGCCTTGCTCCGGCATGCCCTCAAGGAAAGGACGGGAGTCGTCGGTGCTTTCATCCATGATATGTACCTGTGAGCCAAGAAAAATAAAGTGAATCGAACGTTATTACGATTGGCAGGCCAGAGCAATTTCAAATAGCCATCATTTTATCGAAAGCCAACTTTACTGCCGCAATAAACTGACAAGGTCACTTGTCATGGCGCAATCGACCATGTCGTGGCCGCTTTTCTCTCTTGCTCTTCTCACATCCGTCTACGATGCTTGGAGAACAACGACAACACCTGAGTAACCGCCATGAAGACCGTCGCCCAACTGCTCAAGCTCAAAGATCAGAAAAATCAGGAAGTGCACCAGATCAAACCTGATCACATGGTGCTCGAAGCACTGATGAAGATGGCCGAAAAAAACGTCGGCGCCTTGCTGGTGGTCGAAGACGAAAAAGTGGTCGGCATCATCAGCGAACGGGACTACGCGCGCAAACTGGTGCTGCATGGCCGCTCATCCGTGGGCACACCGGTGCGCGACATCATGGTGGCGAACGTGATCACCGTCGACACCCATCAAACCGTCGACACCTGCCTGGGCATCATGTCGGACAAACGCCTGCGGCACTTGCCGGTGGTGGAGAACGGCAAGTTGATCGGCTTGCTGTCGATCGGTGACCTGGTCAAGGAAGCGATTGCCGAACAGGCGGAGCTGATCAAGCAACTGGAGCAGTACATTCGCGGGGAATAATCCCTAAACATCCCCCCAATCCCGTGTCCTGATCGTTCCCACGCTCCGCGTGGGAATGCCTCCTGTGACGCTCTGCGTCACGCATTGGGACGCGGAGCGTCCCGGGCTGCGTTACCACGCAGAGCGTGGGAACGATCATCGTCGATCACGACGGCCAATGCCGGGCGAATACCGGCGCCAGCACCGGATGCCGGTCAATCCGCTGCAACCACGCATAAAACCCCGGTCGTGTCTGGCGCAAATGCTCGCGGCTGCCTGCCCAACGTGTCACCACTGCCGCGAGCACATCCAGCGCTCCCGGCGTTTCGTCATCCAGATACAGCTCGGCGGAAAACTGATCGGCAAACACCTCCCAACTCCAGTGCAAACGCGCACGCGCACCAGCGATCAGATTCTGCCGCGAGGCTTCGTCGGGCATCTGCAGCCAGCGCTCCGGATAATCGATGACACCGATTGCCGCGTAGCAGTTGCTGACGATGTAGACCAGACCGCGAATGGCCTGGTCGCGATCCTCCGCCCTGGCAGGCAGCAGGCCGGACTTGGGAAACGTCAGGCCCAGATGAATCAGGATCGCCGCGCTTTCGGTGATGGCGCTGCCGTCGGGCAGTTGCAGGGTCGGTATCTGCTTCAGTGGATTGAGCTGGGCCAGCGCCTCGGCCGCTTCGGCGCTGGCTTCGATATCAATGAAGCGGTAAGCGATCTGGCACAGTTCCAGTGCCGCTTCGATGGCGGCTGCGCCTGAGTTTCTGTGCCCGTAGAGCTGGTACATATCCAATCCCCCCGAAAAGACCATTGCCACAGGGTAGATGGCTGTAGCGTGGCTGTAGAAAAAATCTGCCTGTGTATCGGTTTTGGCACGGTTTTCCCATGCACTCGCGACTTGCGAATTCAAACTTCGCAAAACAGCGCTGGCGGTGCCCATCCCGCACCAAGAGCAATCATCGAACGCTATCCGCGTTCTTGTAAGGTGCGATACCGAACCAAAAGTTCGCGTATCCGAGCTGGCAACAAGGAGTTCACCGCGTGAATCTTCAAACGCTCTGCCGCATCAGCCTCTGCTTGCTTGTTTGTACAAAACGCCGAGTTCATTCGAACAGTCCCGGCGGCCAACGCCTTTACTTTATTACCTGACTCCATGACCGCGCCCTGTGATCGGCAATGACTTATTCGCCGGCAATGGCGTGCTATTTATTTTTTAAATACAACTGGAAAAATTACTGCACGACCGCTGCATTAAATGAATGCAGGCGGGATTGTCGAACAATAACTTCCAGCGACTTTACAAGTGCACCAAAACGGCTCCAGCGACTAGAACTATTCAGTACTGCAAACATTGATTTCATTTAAACAAGAACAAGGAACATACGCCGTGACCCGCTAAAACATTGACCCGCACCAAATCTGTCCGCCGCGCACCAGCAAGTGCCCCGGCCGCCAGCCAAGCCGCAGCTCTATCCCGCTGATCAGCGTGATACCGCGTAGAGCCTGACTCGCCTCTGAAAAAGCTCCGCCAAGCGGAGTTACGGGAATGCTCGCGCCAGAGAAAAACCACGGCGATGACAAAACTTATATAAATGCGACATGGGTAACATCAATGAAATAAGCCACCTACATTCCAGCAACATTTGGCACAGCGGTTGCTAAACAGAGTTCGAGCAATCAATTGCAGGAGCTGCCAAAGGCTGCGATCTTTTGATCTTGATCTTTAAAGACAGAATCAAAAGATCGCAGCCTTCAGCAGCTCCTCCATAGAACAACATCAGGGAATGGCTAATGAATACTCATAGTCGATGGCGCTAAGCCAGTAAGTTTGCACAAGCCTTGTTTACCGGATAGTTGAACTATCGGCTTCTGCACACCTTGAAGAAAGTTGCACCCACCCACTCGAATATCCCCTGGATGTTCGGACGGCACCTTATTGCCCTTCATCAACCCGAGGGAGCTTTAATGAACGATGCGGTAAAGCACAGAACCCTGCCGGGGCCGTTGCGGGAAGCGCCAGTCCCGCCGCCACCGGGCAGGCCGGTATTCAAAGCCAATACCTCGCAACCCGGCGGTCTGAATAAACAGCAGATGGTGTTGCTGGTGGCGGTGTCGGCGCTGATACACGGCGGCGCCTGGTGGTTTCTCCAGCAATCGCGGACGGAACCACTACCGACGCCGCCGCAGATTCCGGAAATGACCGTCGAGCTGACCAGCCCGACGCCACCGGCACCGCCCACCCCGGAACCGCCACCACCGCCTCCTCCGCCACCGCCGGAACCGGAACAACCGGTGGAAGACGAGGACGCGGTCAAGCCACCGCCCAAACCGGTGGAGAAACCCAAGCCGATCGAAAAACCGAAACCGGTCGAGAAGCCGAAACCGGTGAAAAAGGTCGAGCCGCCGAAAGCGCCACCCGCCCCGGCACAACCGGCCGCTCCCGCTGCGCCGACCACACCCAGCGCGCCACCGGCCCCTGCCGCCGCACCGGGTCCGGTCAAGGAATCGGCAGCGATTTCCGGCCTCGCCAGCCTCGGCAACCCGCCGCCGGAATACCCATCGCTGGCGCTGCGGCGCAACTGGGAAGGCAGCGTGGTGCTGCGCATTCAGGTGCTCGCCAACGGTCGCGCCGGCACGGTGACGGTGACCAAATCCAGCGGCAAGCCGCAACTGGATGACGCGGCCGTCGCCGCCGTGAAGAACTGGAAATTTATTCCGGCCAAACGCGGTGACACGCCGATCGACGGCTTCGCCACGCAGACCATCGATTTCAAATTGCCGCAATAACCGAACGCTCAATCAACGCACAACCGAATAATGCAAGCGAGGTGTCACCATGAACGATTTGTCTTCGATGATTGTCCCCGGCGTGCTCTGGGGCCTGGTGCTGTTTTCCGTGGTCAGCTGGGCGATCCTGCTGGTCAAGTCGGCGCAGTACCTGCGGCAGAAAGCGCAGAACAAACAATTCACCAAGGCCTTCTGGGGCGCGCCGGATCTGCTCACCGCCGCCGAACACGCCAGTCAGTATCCGGGCTCGCTGGCGCGTATCGCCAGCAGCGGTTTCGAAGCGCTACTGGTGGAAGATTCGCCGCGCACCACCCAGCAATTGGCGCACACCATCAATCGCTCGGATCGCCTGGAGCGCAACCTGCGCCAGCAGATCCAGAAGGAACGCCGCTCGCTGGAAAACGGCCAGGCGATCCTCGCCAGTATCGGCAGCACCGCGCCGTTCATTGGTTTGTTCGGCACCGTGTGGGGAATCATGGAAGCGCTGAAAAGCATCGGCGAAACCGGTTCGGCGAGCCTTGAAGCGGTGGCTGGGCCGATCGGCCACGCATTGATCGCCACTGGCGTGGGTATCGCCGTCGCGGTGCCAGCAGTGCTGATTTACAACTTCTTCCTGCGCCGCTTGAAGCTCGCCTCGGCAGACATGGATGACTTCGCCCACGACTTCGACGCCCTCGCCTCGCGCAGTGCGTTTTCCATCAGCCGTCAGGCCATCGCCAGCAAAACCACAGCCGCCGTGCGGGAGGCCAGCTGATGTCCTTTTCCACTCAAGACAGCGATGAAGTGCTCAGTGAAATGAACGTCACGCCGCTGGTCGACGTGATGCTCGTGCTGCTGGTGGTGTTCATCGTCACCGCGCCGCTGATGACCAACGCGATCAAAGTGAACCTGCCGAAAACCGACGCCGTCGCCCCCGCCGAAAAGAAAGACCCGGTGGTGGTCAGCGTCGATCAGGACGGCAAGTTCTATCTGGCCAAGACCGAACTGGCGCCGGAATCGCTGGAGGCCAGCCTCAAGGAGGTCAAGGCCAAGGACAGCGAAGTGCGCGTGCAGCTGCAGGCCGACTCCGCCGTCAATTACGGCCAGGTGGCCAAGGCCATGGCGTCCATCGAACGCTCGGGCATTACCAAAATATCGGTGATGACCACCCACTGAGTGCGGTGCCGGGCGCGCCTTGAGAGACGCACCCGGCACCGCTCGCTGACTCCCGTCGCAACCAGCCGACCGAAAAAACGCCACGCGTCTTCGGAGGGGATCGGCTTGCTTGAAGAAAGTGGTTTTCCGCACGCGGTATCACCGATAGCGGAGCAATGAGGGGCTCACAAGGCCAATTCGATAACGTCTAAAAAGTCGGAAATAACCATGCTGATGAACACTCCACGCTTCACGCTCAAACCATTGGTGGCAACGATTTCTCGTCACCGTTTTGTTCCGCTGTATCTGGTGGCCATGGGGATGGGCGCCGGGACTGTGCAGGCGGCCGAGGACGACAACACCAGCGTCCCGGCGGCTGCGGCGGTGGTTGCGCCGACCACGCAACTGCAACGGGTGGAAGTGACCGGTTCGGCGATTCGCCGGGTCGATGCGGAAACGGCGGTGCCGATCACCATTCTCAAGGCCGATGAGCTGCGCAAACAGGGCGTGACCACCACCGCCGAACTGGTGCAACGCATCACCGGCAGCCAGTCGATCAACAACAGCGCAGGCTCCGTGGGCGCGGCGACTGGCGGCGCCTCGTTCGCCGACATGCGCGGCATCGGCGCGAACAAGACGCTGGTGCTGCTCAACGGTCGACGCCTGGCCAACAACGCCTTGTCCGGGACCAACTCGGCCGGCGGCGCGGTGGATCTGAACATGATCCCGTTTGCCGCGATCGAGCGTGTGGAAGTGCTGCGCGACGGCGCCTCGGCCCTGTACGGCACCGACGCCATCGGCGGCGTGATCAACTTCATCACCAAGAAATCTTTGACCGACGGCCAGTTGACCCTCGGCGGCGAAACCCCGACCCACAGCGGCGGCGGCCAGACCAAAGACATGAGCGCCAGTTGGGGCTACGGCGATCTGGAAGAAGACCGCTTCAACGTCCTCGGCGTGTTCAACTACAACAAGCAGCAGAACCTCGACGCCAACGACCGCTCCTTCGCCACCGACTACGCCCCCGGTCGTGGTCTCGATCAGACCTCCGGCACCGCGTTCCCCGGCAACTACAGCCAGAACGGCAATGCCACCAACCCGCTGGCCAACAGCAATTGCAACGGCCCCAACCTGATCGCCCGCGACGGCTTGTGCCGCTTCAGCACCCGTGAATTCATCGACCTGGTGCCGCAGACCGAGAAAACCTCGTTCTTCGGCAAGACCACCGGCAAGCTTGGCGACGATCACAACGTCAACCTCGAATACTTCTGGTCGCGCAATAACAACGCCACGGCGATTGGCCCTGCTCCGCTCACCGGTCTGAGCCTGGATTCCTCGTCGCCTTACTACCCGGGCAACGGCATCACCCCCGCGCCGACCGATTTCGCCCTCGACCCGACCCAACCGGTCGACGTCAACTGGCGCGAGACCGCTGCCGGCCCGCGTGAATCAAAAGACCAGAACACCAGCCAGCGCTTCCTGCTGAGCTTCGACGGCTTGGTGGGCGGCTGGGATTACAACGTCGGCGCCTCGTATAACCAGAACAAAATCGTCTCCAGCGTCACCAGTGGCTTTGTCAGCGACCAGGCGATGATCGCCGGTCTGGCCAGCGGTCTGCTCAACCCGTTCGGCCCGCAGTCGGCGGCCGGTCAGCAGTACATCGACGACGCGGCGTACCACGGCGCCTACTCCACCGCTGTTGGCCGCGTGGCCGGTTTTGATGGACGTATCAGCCGTGAAATCGGCGACTGGTTCGGCGCAGGCCCGTCCGGTCTGGCGCTGGGCGGCGAGTACCGCAAAGAGAAATTCCATCAGGACTTCGAGTCGTTCGCCGGCGACATTCAGAGCCTCGGTATCGACCCGGCCGGCAGTGTCGAGGGCGACCGTAGCGTCAAAGCCGCCTACGCCGAAATCAACGTGCCGGTGCTCGACAGCCTCGAACTGTCCGCTGCGGTGCGTCACGACAAATACAGCGACTTCGGCAGCACCACCAACCCGAAATATTCGTTCCGTTATCAGCCGTTGAAAGAGCTGGTGGTGCGTGGCGCCTATAGCGAAGGTTTCCGCGCGCCGTCGCTGTATGAGCTGTATTCGCCGCGCAGCATCACTTTCACTCAGGGTTACTACAACGACCCGGTGCTGTGTGCCGGCGGCGTCGTGCAGCCAGGCGGCAACGGTGGCCGCGATTGCGGTCAACAGTTCCTCAATCAGATTGGCGGCAACGAGGATCTGGCCCCGGAGAAAGCGCGCAACGTCACCCTCGGCTTCGTCTACCAGCCGATCAACAACCTGTCGGTGGGTCTGGATTTCTGGTGGATTCACATTTCCAATCAGATCCAGCCGTTCCCGGAATCCACCGTGTTTGATCAGGCTGGTTCCTACCCGGACCGCTTCGTGCGCAACGCCGACGGCACGCTCAACTACATCGTCACCGGCAACGCCAACCTTGGCATCGTCGAAACCAACGGCGTCGATGTGTCGCTGGATTATCGCTTCCCGAACACGCCGTACGGTCAGTTCGGCCTGGGTCTGCAAGGCACTTACGTTGACGAGTACGACTTCCAGAGCACCATCAAAGGTCCGTTCACCGACAAGGTCGGCGATTTTCAGGGTGACGGCGTGATCGCGCGCTGGAAGCACAACCTCACCGGCAGCTGGACCTTCGGCGCGGCACGGGCGGCGCTGACCAACCGCTTCACCACCGGTTACAACGACTACGACCGGGACACTCACGCGCGCGTGGCGTCGTATTCGGTGTGGGACCTGTCGGCCGGCTACACCTTCAACAAGGTGCTGGATGTCGATGCCGGGATGAAGAACGTGTTCGACCGCAACCCACCGTTCTCCAACCAGGCCTACAACTTCCAGAGCGGCTATGACCCGCGCTACACCGACCCGCTGGGCCGTACGTTGTTTGCGCGCATGACTTACCACTTCTAAAGAACGAGCACCGCAAAACCCTGTGGGAGCTGGCTTGCCAGCGATGGCGTCGTATCAGTCGACATTTACTTCACTGACATATCGCTATCGCTGGCAAGCCAGCTCCCACATGGGGACCGGGTTTCTTCAGGGATTTTCAGGAGTGATTTCATGAGTCTTTTGCGCAACATGGCAGGCCTGCTTTTGGGCAGTGCGCTGCTGTGCACCGGCACTTCGGCGCTGGCCGCTGGCAGTTATGCGCTGACGGTGTACGGCGAGGCGCCGAAGTATCCGGCGAACTTCCAGCATTTCGATTTCGTCGATCCGCACGCGCCGAAGGGCGGTTCGCTCAGTCGCGCGTCGATGGAGATCGGCCAGTACAACTACATCAGCCCATATGCCGATCAGGGCATTTCCGTGGTGCAGGTCAACGACTGGGTGTACTCGCCCTTGGCGTTTCGCTCGCTCGATGAGCCGTACACCGTTTACGCACTGGTCGCGCAGCAGATCGAGCGCGATCCCGAAGGTTTGTGGGTGCGTTTCACCCTCAATCCAAAAGCACGTTTCGCCGACGGCACGCCGATCACCGCCGAAGACGTGCGCTACACCTTCAACCTGCTGATGACCAAAGGCAGCCTGAGCTATCGCCAGCAGTACGCCGATGTCCAGGACGTGCTGATCGAAGGCCCCCGACAGGTGCGCTTCACCTTCAAGAACAACCTCAACCGCACCCTCGCGCTGGATCTGGCGACGATGCGCATCGTCCCCGAACACTGGTGGCAAACCCGTGACTTCGCCAATGGCGGCGGTTTCGAGCCACCGCTGGGCAGTGGCCCGTACCGGGTGAGCAAGGTCGACGCCGGGCGCAGCATCAGCTTCCAACGCGATCCGGACTGGTGGGGCAAGGACCTGCCGGTCAGTCGCGGCATGTACAACTTCGACACCCTCACGGTGAATTTCTACGGCGACACCGATGTCGCCCGCCAACTGCTGCAGGCCGGCGCGTTCGACTACAACCGCGAGTTTTCCTCGTCCGGTTACGTGGTCGGCTACGACAGCCCGGCACTGCGTGACGGGCGCTTGCAGCAGTCGATTCTGGCGCCGGAAAAACCCACCGCCGCTCAGGGCTTCGTGTTCAACCTGCAGAACCCGATTTTCCAGGATCGCCGCGTGCGTCAGGCGATCAGCCTGCTGTGGGATTTCGAGTGGACCAACAAGCAGATGATGCGCGGCTTTTACGTGCGCCAGAACAGCTTCTGGCCGAAGAGTGAAATGGCTGCCACCGCCCTGCCCGACGCCGAAGAGTTGAAGATCCTCGAACCACTGCGCGGGCAAATTCCCGAAGAGGTCTTCACCACGGTGTATGAAGCGCCGAAAACCGATGGCAGCGGCTATATCCGCGACAAACAACTGCAAGCGCTGAAGCTCCTCGCCGAGGCCGGCTGGACGCCGCAACACAATCGTCTGGTCAACGCTGACGGCGAGCCGCTGGAGTTCACTTTTCTCGACGGTCAGGGCGGCTTCGATCGCATGCTGTTGCCGTTCAAACGCACCCTCGCGCAGATCGGCATCACCCTGAATTTGCGGCGGATCGATTCGGCGCAGTACGTCAACCGCCTCAACGCCCGCGACTACGACATGATCGTCACCAGTTTCCCGCGCAGTGGCGACCCGATCGTTTCCCCCGGCCGCGAGCTGTACAGCCTCTACGCCTCGCAAAGTGCCACACAAGTCGGCAGTTCCAACTCGATGGTGCTGGCCAACCCGGCGGTCGATCAACTGATCGACGGGCTGGTCCAGGCCAACACCCGCGATGCCATGGTGCATTACGCCCGCGCCCTCGACCGGGTGCTGCAATGGGGTTACTACATGATTCCCAACTACTACTCCAAAGGCACACCGACGGTGTATCAGAACCGCTTCGGCATGCCAGCCGTGCAACCGGCGTACGACGAAGGCCTCAACACCTGGTGGGAGGTGTCGGCCAAGGCGCTGACCACGCAACAGATGCACACTCAGCTTGCGGGGGGCCAGTGACATGCTGCGTTATCTGAGTCGACGTTTGCTGCTGATCATCCCCACGCTGCTGTGCATTCTGGTGGTGAACTTTCTGATTGTGCAGGCCGCGCCGGGCGGGCCGGTGGAGCAAGCCATTGCGCGCTTGCAGGGCTTCGGCGGGCACAGCATGGGCGGCGGTGGCGAAGTCGCTGCAGTTGGCGGTGCCGGACGCAGCAGCCGTGGCCTCGACCCGGCGTTGATCGAGGAGATCAAACACCACTACGGCTTCGACAAACCGCTGCACGAACGCCTGTGGCTGATGCTGAAAAACTACGCGCAGCTGGATCTGGGCAGCAGTTTCTTTCGCGGCGCCAAAGTCACCGATCTGATCGTGCAGAAGCTGCCGGTGTCGCTGTCGCTGGGCTTGTGGGCGACATTGATCACCTACCTGATCTCGATCCCGCTGGGCATTCGCAAGGCGATCAAGAACGGCAGCGCGTTTGATGTCTGGAGCAGCACGGCGATCATCATCGGCTACGCGATGCCGGCGTTCCTCTTCGCGATTCTGTTGATCGTGGTGTTCGCCGGTGGCAGCTACGTCAACTGGTTTCCGGTACAAGGGCTGGTCTCGGATAACTTCGACAGCCTCAGCACGTTGGGCAAGGTTGGCGACTACCTCTGGCACCTGGTGTTGCCGGTGACGGCGCTGGTGATTGGCGGCTTCGCCACACTGACGATCCTGACCAAGAACAGCTTCCTCAACGAGATCAGCCGCCAGTACGTGATCACCGCGCGGGCCAAGGGTCTGACCGAACGTCGCGTGCTCTACGGCCACGTGTTTCGCAACGCCATGTTGTTGGTGGTGGCGGGTGTGCCGTCGGCGTTGATCGAGGTGTTTTTCGCCGGTTCCTTGCTGATCGAAACCATCTTCAACCTCGATGGCCTCGGGCGCATGAGTTACGAAGCGGCGGTGTCGCGGGATTATCCGGTGGTGTTCGGCGCGCTGTTTCTGTTCACCCTGTTCGGTTTGCTGATCAAGCTGATCGGCGACCTCTGCTACACCCTGCTCGACCCGCGCATCGACTTCTCGGCGAGGACTGCCTGATGTTCACACTCTCCCCTCTCGGCCAGCGCCGTGTGGCGCAGTTCAAGGCCAACCGGCGCGGGCGCTGGTCGCTGTGGCTGTTTATCGGTCTGTGCCTGATTTGTCTGGGCGGTGAGCTGATCGCCAACGACAAGCCGCTGGTGATCCGTTATCACGACGCTTTTTACTTCCCTATCCTCAGCGATTACCTGGAAACCGATTTCGGCGGCGAGCTGCCGTTTCAACCGGATTACGCCAGCAGCTACGTGCACAAACTGATCGAGGATCAGGGCGGCTGGATGCTGTTTCCGCCGATCCCGTTCAGTTACGACACGGTCAATTACGACCTTGCGGAGCCGGCACCGAGCCCACCGTCCTCAAGCAATTGGCTGGGCACCGACGATCAGGCCCGCGACGTGTTGGCGCGGGTGATTTTCGGCACGCGGATTTCGATTCTGTTTGCACTGATTCTCACCGGCATCAGTGCGTTGATCGGCATCGTTGCCGGTGCGTTGCAGGGTTATTACGGCGGTTGGGTCGACTTGCTCGGGCAACGGCTGCTGGAGATCTGGTCGGGGTTGCCGGTGCTGTACCTGCTGATCATTTTGTCCGGTTTTGTCTCGCCGAGTTTCTGGTGGTTGCTGGGGATCATGGCGCTGTTTTCCTGGCTGGCGCTGGTCGATGTGGTGCGCGCCGAGTTCCTGCGGGGGCGCAATCTCGAGTACGTCAAAGCCGCGCGAGCGCTGGGCCTGACTGACAACGAACTGATGTGTCGGCACATTCTGCCCAACGCGATGACCTCCACCCTCACCTACCTGCCGTTCATTTTGACCGGTGCCATCGCCACGCTGACCGCACTGGATTTTCTCGGCTTCGGCATGCCCGCCGGCACCGCGTCGCTGGGCGAACTGATCGGCCAGGCCAAGCGCAATCTGCAAGCGCCGTGGCTGGGGCTGACGGCGTTTTTTGCCTTGGCGCTGATTTTGTCTTTGTTGGTTTTCATCGGTGAAGCGTGCCGAGATGCCTTTGATCCGAGGAGCTGACATGAACGACCATTTGATCGAGATCCGCGACCTGCGCGTCGCCTTCGCCGGGCAGGCAGTGGTGCACGGTTTGAACCTGGATATTCGCCGTGGCGAATGCCTGGCGCTGGTCGGTGAATCCGGCTCGGGAAAGTCGGTGACCGCGCATTCGATTCTGCGTTTATTGCCGGGCAAGAACGTCAGCAGCAGCGGCGCGATCCGCTACAACGGCGTGGATTTGCTGCACGCCAGCGAACAGCAGATGCGCGGCTTGCGCGGCAACCGCATTGCGATGATTTTTCAGGAGCCAATGACTTCACTGAATCCCTTGCACACGGTGGAAAAACAGGTCAGCGAAGTGCTGGAAATTCATAAAGGCCTCAAGGGCCGCGCTGCCCGCGAACGAACTCTGGAGCTGCTGGAGCTGGTCGGTATTCGCCAGCCTTTGCAGCGTTTGAAAGCTTATCCGCATCAGCTCTCGGGGGGTCAGCGGCAACGGGTGATGATCGCCATGGCGCTGGCCAACGAGCCGGAACTGTTGATCGCTGATGAACCGACTACGGCGCTGGACGTGACGGTGCAGCAGAAGATTCTTGAACTGCTGATCGAATTGCAGCAGCGGCTGGGCATGTCGCTGTTGCTGATCAGCCATGACCTCAATCTGGTGCGGCGCATCGCGCAAAGGGTGTGCGTGATGCGCCATGGCGAAATCGTTGAGCAGGCCGATTGCGAAGCGCTGTTTCGGGCGCCGCAGCATCCTTACAGTCGCTTGTTGATCGAGGCGGAACCGAGCGGTGCGCCAGTGCCCAGTGAATACGATCACAACCTGCTTGAGGTTGATGATTTGAAGGTGTGGTTTCCTTTGCCAAAAGGGTTGTTCAGTCGCCAGCAGGATTACATCAAAGCCGTGGACGGCGTGAGTTTCACCCTGCAACGCGGCAAGACCTTGGGCATCGTTGGCGAGTCGGGTTCGGGCAAATCGACGCTGGGTCAGGCGATCCTGCGCCTGGTCGAATCCGAGGGCAATATTCGTTTCGGCAACAAGCAACTGAGCCTGCTCAATCAGCGCTTGATGCGGCCATTGCGACGGCAGATTCAAGTGGTGTTCCAAGATCCGTTCGGCAGCCTCAGCCCACGGATGTCAGTGCAGCAGATCATTGCCGAAGGCTTGCTGACTCACGGTATCGGCACCGAGGCCGAGCGCGAGGCGGCGGTGATCCGGGTGCTGGAGGAAGTCGGCCTCGATCCGCTGAGCCGCCATCGTTATCCCCACGAGTTTTCCGGTGGCCAGCGCCAGCGCATCTCCATCGCCCGCGCACTGGTGCTGGAACCGGCGCTGATTCTGCTCGATGAACCGACGTCGGCACTGGATCGTACGGTGCAGAAACAGGTGGTGGAGTTGTTGCGGCAACTGCAGATCAGGCATGGGCTGACCTATTTGTTCATCAGCCATGATCTGGCGGTGGTGCATGCGCTGGCGCATGACTTGATGGTGATCAAGGATGGCAAGGTGGTTGAGCAGGGTTCCTCGCAGGGCATCTTTGCCGCGCCGCAACATCCCTACACCCAGGAACTCCTGAAAGCTTCCGGCCTCAAGCCCAATAAGGAACCCTGTGGGAGCTGGCTTGCCAGCGATTGCGGTGCATCAGAGAAATCGATGTTGGCTGACACGGCGCCATCGCTGGCAAGCCAGCTCCCACAGGTATAGAGGTGATCCAGAAAAAATATTTTTCAGGCACTGCATCCAAACGCCTCCGTCACGGGTAGTCCCTGTAACAGCCCTCTTCGGCTGTCAGCGGTTTACCCTTTTCGGAGATGACACTGATGAACATCACTCAACTGATTGGCCTCACCGGTTTGCTCGCCCTGTCCTCGACAACCTTCGCCCAAAGCAGTTACCCCGACGCGATCAAAGTCCCGGACGGCCACAAGATCGCCATGGAAACCACCGGCGTCGGCGAGATCACCTACGAATGCCGCGACAAGCCCAACGCGGCCGGGCAGACCGAGTGGACCTTCGTCGGCCCGAAGGCAGTGCTCAATGATCGCAGTGGCAAGCAGGTCGGCACCTATTTCGGCCCACCGGCCACCTGGCAGGCCAAGGACGGTTCGAAAGTCACCGGCACGCAACTGGCCGTGGCGCCTTCGAGCCCTGGCAACCTGCCCTATCAATTGGTCAAGGCCAATCCGGCCGAGGGCAAAGGCGCGATGAGCGGTGTGAGTTACATCCAGCGTGTCGCGCTCAAGGGCGGCGTGGCGCCGGGCAGTGAATGCACGACCGCGAACAAGGGCAAGCAGGAAGTGGTGAAGTACCAGGCGGATTACATTTTCTGGGCGGCGAACTGATCTCTCAGGCTCACCCTGCCCCCTGTGGGAGCT
>NZ_JAMLFX010000007.1:28187-29956 GCF_023634765.1 Pseudomonas sp. AKS31 | reverse complement strand
GCTTGCCCGCGATGGCGTCGCGTCAGTCAACATTTATGTCACTGATACACCGCCATCGCGGGCAAGCCCGCTCCCACAGAGTTCTGCGTTGTAATGCAGAAAATGAGCTAGATTGCACGACATGCCTTTAGCCGAATCCGTTTTCGATTACGAAGCCCGCCTCGCTGCCTGTGCCCGTGGCGAGCGTTCGGCCCTGCGCGATTTGTATGTGCAGGAAGGTCCGCGTCTGCTCGGCGTGGCCAAGCGGCTGGTGCGCGACACAGCACTGGCGGAGGACATTGTTCATGAGGCCTTCATCAAGATCTGGAACGGCGCAGCGGGATTCGATCCGGCGCGCGGTTCGGCGCGTGGCTGGATGTTCAGCGTGACCCGGCATCTGGCGCTGAACCTGTTACGTAATCAGGGCCGGGAAACGCCGTTCAGCGAAGCCCACGAAACCGCTGCGGACGATGCCAGCTTCGAAGCCCATGCGCATTCGGCGCGCATCCACCATTGTCTTGAACAACTGGAGCCACAACGGCGCAGTTGCGTCCTGCATGCTTACGTCGACGGCTACAGCCACGCGCAGATTGCCGCGCGCCTCGACACGCCGCTGGGCACGGTCAAAGCGTGGATCAAGCGCAGCCTCAATGCCTTGCGGGAGTGCATGGGATGACCAGTGAATCAGCGCAAGAACGGGACGAACTGGCCGGCGAATATGTGCTCGGCACACTGTCGTTCGAACAGCGCAGCGAGGTGCAACGGCGCTTGCCGAATGATCCCGAATTGCGCGCAGCGGTGGATGCCTGGGAACGGCGTCTGCTAGACCTGACGGATCTGGCCGAACCGCAACAACCGTCGGCGCAGTTGTGGCAGCGCATTGAGCGCAGTATCGGGCGCTTGACGCGGGAAGCACCGTCAACGTCATGGTGGAATCTGCTGCCGCTCTGGCGCGGATTGAGTGCTGCCGGACTGGCCGCCACTTTGATTCTGGGCTCGATCCTGCTGACCCAGACCACGCCGAAACCGAGTTATCTGGTGGTGCTGGTCGCGCCGCAGGACAAGGCCCCGGGCTGGGTGATTCAGGCGAGCAATTCGCGGGAGATCCAGCTGATTCCGCTGGGTGTGGTCGAAGTGCCGGCGGACAAGGCGCTGGAATTCTGGACCAAAGCTGACGGCTGGCAGGGGCCGGTTTCGCTGGGTCTGGTCAAACCCGGCGAGGCTTTGTCGGTACCGCTGGACAAGTTACCGCCGCTGCAACCGAACCAGTTGTTCGAACTGACGCTGGAAGGCGCCAATGGCTCGCCAATCGGCAAACCGACCGGGCCGATTCAGGCGATCGGGCGCGCTGTGAAGGTGTTGTAAGGCTCTGATCTGCGGGTTTCGGCAACCATCATCGGCATCGATGTTCACCATCACGGCAATGAAGTTCTCATAAAAAATCTCCGGCGTAACATCAGCTCCATACCAACCAACAACACCCCGGAGCACACCATCATGAAACGCCAGACTCTTCTCGGCATCGCTTTCTCGGTCTTCGCTATCAACGCTTTCGCCGCTACCCCGGCCCACACCATGATCGCTGAAGGCGGTTCGGACAAACTGATCGAAAGCCGTTTGGCTGAAGGTGGCTCCGATCGTCTGATCGAACGCCGCGTGGCTGAAGGTGGCTCGGATCGTCTGCTCGAACGCCGCGTCGCTGAAGGTGGCTCGGATCGTCTGATCGAACGCCGCGTCGCTGAAGGTGGCTCGGATCGTCTGCTCGAACGCCGCGTCGCTGAAGGTGGCTT
>NZ_JAMLFX010000007.1:15308-28177 GCF_023634765.1 Pseudomonas sp. AKS31 | reverse complement strand
CGCCGCGTCGCTGAAGGTGGCTCGGATCGTCTGCTCGAACGCCGCGTTGCTGAAGGTGGTTCGGATCGTCTGATTGAACGCCGCGTCGCTGAAGGCGGTTCGGATCGTCTGATTGAACGCCGCGTTGCCTGATGACTAGCGGCAAGCGCAACACCCCAGAGAAACCCGGCTCCCTCAGCCGGGTTTTTTATGTCTGTGAGTTTTATCCGGCCTTGGCCATGCAGCGCTTGTAACGCTCGTCCACACGCTTGGCAAACCACGCTGTTGTCAGTTTGCGGGTGATCTTCGGACTCTGCAGCACGATCCCCGGCAACACCGCACGCGGCAGTTTTTTCCCCTCCGCTTGCTCCGCCAGTTCGAATACCCGTTGATAGAGCTTGGTCTCTTCGAACTCCAGGGTTTTGCCCTTCTCCAATTGATCGCGAATGGTCGGGTTGCGCATGCCCAGCGACTTGCCGAGCGTGCGCACCGCCAGTTCCGTACCACCGGGCATGATCGAGTCGTAGCGGATCAGGTCGCCATCCAGCGCCAGGGGAATGCCCGAAGCGCGGCTCACCGCATTCTGGAAAGCGGCATTGCGACTGGCGTACCAGCCCGCGTTGAAGTCGGCAAACCGGTACAGCGGCTCGCGATAACTCACCGGATAGCCGAGCAAATGCGCGATACCGAAATACATACCACCACGACGACTGAACACTTCACGGCGGATCGTGCCGTCCACCGGATACGGATAATCCTTGGCGTGCTGCTCGGCAAACTCGATGCTGACCTGCATCGGCCCGCCGGTGTGCACCGGGTTGAAGCCACCAAACAGCGTCCGCCCCATCGGCACCCTGCCGATGAAATCGTCGAAAATGCCACTGAGTTCTTTTTCACTGCGCGCCGCGTTCAGGCGTTCGCTGTAGGTTTTGCCGTTGGTTGAGCGCACTTGCAGAGCACCGCTGACCAACAGGCTGGGGATGTGCACTTTGGCGGCACGGCGATCAATTTCGTCGCGGGCGATTTTGCCCAGGCCTGGCACCGTGGGGTCGGCCTGAAAGGTGGATTCCTGCTCGGCAACGGCCAGCACCGAACACAGATTCTGCGTGGTCGGGCTGATGTTCTGCGCGGCAAACGCGGCGTAGATATCGGTGGCCCAGCCTTGCCGATCCGCGGTCTTGGCCGGCATCAGCCGCACGATCTCGGCCTTCACCTCAGCGGGCGCACGGGGCACCGGTTCCTGGCCGCGCTGCCCCGCGCAACCGGCGAGCACCAGCAGTGCGGCGAGCGTGATCGGTAATCGAAAGTTGTACATGGAGCTTTATCCAGTCTGTTAAGCCCGACCACCATACACAATCCCTGTAGGAGCTGCCGCAGGCTGCGATCTTTTGACTCTGATTTTAAAAACAAGATCAAAAGATCGCAGCCTGCGGCAGCTCCTACACAGGAATGCGGGTTTTGAAGGAGTGATGACAAACTGATTGCAAACCGTTACTGAGAAAACCTATCATTTGCGCCTGGAGTCGCATTTGCGCAAGGAGTTCCCGCGCCGCCCTTATTTTTCTCACCGGCCGTGCGCCTCCAGGTATCCACATGCCCGCTTCAGCTCGACTCGCCGTCCCGTTTCGCCCGACGCTTCTCGCCCTGCTGTGCTCCCTGACTGTCACCGCTCACGCTGCCGAAAGCGCCAACAAAGCGCTGGTGCTGGACGACGTCAACATCAACGCCCAGGCGCCGACGCCCAACACCCTGCCCCCGGTCTACGCCGGTGGTCAGGTCGCCCGTGGTGGTCAACTCGGCGTGCTGGGTAATCAGGACATGATGGACGTGCCGTTCAGCGCCGCGTCGTACACCGAACAATTGATTCAGGATCAGCAGGCCGAAGACGTCGCCGATGTGCTGCGCAACGATTCGTCGGTACGTCAGGCGTCCGGTTACGGCAACCAGGCGCAAGTCTTCATGATCCGCGGCTTGCCACTGAACGGCGACGACATTTCCTATAACGGCCTGTACGGCGTGCTGCCCCGGCAGATCATTTCCACCGATGCCCTGGAGCGTGTGGAAGTGTTCAAAGGCCCGAATGCCTTTATCAACGGCGTGACCCCGACCGGCTCCGGCATCGGCGGTGGCGTCAACCTGCAACCGAAACGCGCCGGCGACGTGCCGCTGCGGCGTTACACCACCGACATCAACAGCGAAGGCCGCATCGGTCATCACTTCGACATCGGCCAGCGCTTCGGTGAAGACAACCGCTTCGGCGCACGGATCAACCTGTCCCAGCGCGAAGGCGACACCGGTATCGATCACGAGAACCAACGCTCGAAACTGTTTGCCATCGGTCTCGACTATCGTGGCGACGCGCTGCGTATCTCCGGCGACTTCGCCTATCAGAAAGAACGCGTCAACGGTGGCCGCAACTCGGTCAACCTCGGCACCGCCACACACATTCCGGACGCCCCCTCGGCCGACACCAACTACGCGCCGAAGTGGGGCTATACCGACATCGAAGACACCTTCGGCATGCTCCGCGCCGAATACGATCTGAACGACAACTGGACCGCTTATGCGGCCGGCGGCGCCAAGCACACCCGCGAAGTCGGGCGCTACAACTCGACCACACTGGTCGGTAACAACGGCGCCTCTTTCACCACCGGCTCGTTCATTCCGCACGACGAAGACAACACCAGCGTGATGGCCGGCCTCAACGGTAAATTCAACACCGGCCCGGTCAGCCATAAGCTCAACTTCGGCCTGACCGGCATCTGGGCCGAACAGCGCAGCGCCTATGATTTCGACCTGACCCGGTACGCCAACAACATCTACCACCCGGTGCAAACGCCGTCGCCGGTGGGCAACTTTGCCGGCGGCGACTTGAATGATCCCGGCATCACCGGCAAGACCTTCAACCGCAGCGTGGCGATTTCCGACACCCTCGGCTTCTTCGACGATCGCCTGTTGGTCACCGCCGGCCTGCGTCGTCAGCAACTGGTGGTGCAAGGCTACAACTACGCCAGTTGGGGCAGCGGCGGCCGCAAGTCGAGCTACGACGAGTCGATTACAACGCCGGTGTACGGCGTGGTGTTCAAGCCGTGGGACCATGTGTCGTTTTACGCCAACCACATCGAAGGCCTGGCCCAAGGCCCGACTTCGCCGACCAGCTCCGGCGGATTCCGCGTGACCAACGGCAACGAAGTCTATGCACCGGCACGCTCCAAGCAGACCGAAGTCGGGGTGAAAGTCGACATGGGCACTTACGGCGCCAGCCTCGGTGTTTATCGCATCGAACAGCCGAGCGACGGTTACTGCGAAATCAACAGTGCAACCACCTGCACCTACGTGCGTGAAGGCGAGCAGATCAACAAAGGCGTGGAAATGAACGTGTTCGGCGAGCCGATCCAGGGCCTGCGCCTGATCAGCGGACTGACCCTGATGGACACCGAACTGAAGAACACCCTCAACGGTGCCAACGACGGCAACCGTGCGATCGGTGTGCCGACCTTCCAGTTCAACGCCGGCGCCGACTGGGACGTGCCGGGCCTGCAAGGCGTAGCGCTGAATGCGCGGATGTTGCGCACTGGCGGCCAGTATGCGGATGCGGCGAACAATCTAAGCCTGCCAACCTGGAACCGCTTCGATGCGGGAGCACGTTATGCGTTCAAGGTGTCGGAGAAAGACGTGACTGTGCGTCTGGGTGTAGAGAATCTGGCGAACAAGAAGTACTGGGAATCGGCTCAGGGTGGTTATCTGACCCAGGGTGAACCGCGGGTGGCGAAGTTGTCCGGTACTATTGATTTCTAAGGCTGAAAAGCCCCTCACCCTAACCCTCTCCCGGAGGGAGAGGGGACTGACCGGGGTGTTCTTTCGAGTTACGCCGACGTGTACCACCGAGTCGATCTCAGGTTTTGAAAGGCACCCAAATCGGCTCCCTTTCCCCCTCGTCTTTTAAAGGAGAGGGGACTGACCGGGGTGTTCTTTCGAGTTACGCCGACGTGTGTCACCAAGTCGAACTCAGCTTTTGAACGGCCCCGAATCTGCTCCCTTTCCCCCTCGTCTTTTAAAGGAGAGGGGACTGACCGGGGTGATCTTTCGAGTTACGCCGACGTGTGTCACCAAGTCGATCTCAGGTTTTGAAAGGCACCGAATCTGCTCCCTTTCCCCCTCGTTTTTTAAAGGAGAGGGGACTGACCGGGGTGTTCTTTCGAGTTACGCCGACGTGTGTCACCAAGTCGAACTCAGCTTTTGAACGGCCCCGAATCTGCTCCCTTTCCCCCTCGTTTTTTAAAGGAGAGGGGACTGACCGGGGTGATCTTTCGAGTTACGCCGACGTGTACCACCGAGTCGATCTCAGGTTTTGAAAGGCACCCAAATCGACTCCCTTTCCCCCTCGTTTTTTAAAGGAGAGGGGACTGACCGGGGTGTTCTTTCGAGTTACGCCGACGTGTGTCACCGAGTCGAACTCAGGTTTTGAACGGCCCCAAATCGGCTCCCTTTCCCCCTCGCCCCCTTGGGGGAGAGGGCTGGGGTGAGGGGGTAAATTTCACTCTCACCAAAATCTCCCGCCGAACACTGAAAACGGCCACACAGCCCCACCACCATGGGGCCGTTTTCCGTCTGGCCGATCAACTGGCCACCCTCTCCTTCTGATCCATACTTGCTGCACAGCAATCGGAGGACAGGCCTATGAACCGCAGCGACGTTCTGATCATCGGCGCCGGCCCCACCGGGCTGGTGCTGGCCCTGTGGCTGAGCAAACTCGGCGTGCGCGTGCGGATCATCGACAAGACCTCTACCCCTGGCACCACGTCGCGGGCGCTGGCAGTGCAGGCGCGCACGCTGGAGTTGTACCGGCAACTGGACCTGGCCGACACCGTGGTGCGCAACGGTCATCGGGTGGCGGCGGCGAATTTCTGGGTCAACGGCAAACCGGTCGCGCAATTGCCGCTGAATCGCATCGGCGAAGGTCTGACACCCTACGCGTTCGTCGAAATCTTCCCGCAGGATCAACACGAACGGCTGCTGATCGAGCGTCTCAAGGACTACGGCGTCACCGTCGAACGCGACACCACGCTGGAAAGTTTCGAAGAGAACGGCGACGGCCTCACCGCGCATTTGCGCCTGCCCGATGGCGAGCAGGAAATCTGCCAGGCCTGTTATCTGGCCGGCTGTGACGGCGCCCGCTCAGTAGTGCGTAAAACCCTCGACACCGGGTTCCCCGGTGGCACTTATCAGCAGATTTTCTACGTCGCGGACGTCAAGGCCAGCGGCCCGGCGATGAACGGTGAGTTGCATCTGGATCTGGATGAAGCGGACTTTCTCGCCGTGTTTCCACTGGCCGGCGAAGGCCGTGCGCGGTTGATCGGCACCGTACGTGATGAACGCGCAGATCGCGCCGAAAGCCTGGAATTCTCCGATGTCAGCAGCCGCGCCATCGAACACCTGAAAGTACACATTGAAGACGTGCACTGGTTCTCGACCTACCGTGTGCATCACCGCGTGGCCGAACATTTTCGCAGTGGCCGCGCGTTTCTGCTCGGCGATGCCGCACATGTGCACAGCCCGGCGGGCGGTCAGGGCATGAACACCGGCATTGGCGATGCGATCAATCTGGCGTGGAAACTCGCCGCCGTGCTCAGCGGCGGCGCCGAACCAGGCCTGCTCGACAGCTACGAAACCGAACGCATCGCCTTCGCCCGCCGACTGGTGTCGACCACCGACAAGGTCTTCAGTTTTGTCACCGCCGAAGGACGTATGGCGGACATGCTGCGCATGCGCGTGGCGCCGTTTCTGATCCCGAAAATGGCCTCGTTCGAGGCCAGTCGCGAGTTCCTTTTTCGCACCGTTTCGCAAGTCACCCTCAACTATCGCGGCATGCCGCTGAGCCAGGGCGCAGCCGGCCATGTGCATGGCGGCGATCGCTTGCCGTGGGCGCATGATGGTGAGGGGGATAATTACCAACCGCTACGCCAGCCGTGCTGGCAAGTGCATGTGTATGGCGACACCAGCGACGAGATGATTGCCTGGTGCAATGAACACCACTTGCCGCTGCATGTGTTCGACTGGCGCCCGGCGTTTGAAACCGCAGGATTGGGGCGTAACGGCTTTTATCTGCTGCGCCCGGATACCTATGTGGCGATTGCCGACAACAGCGCCGACCCCAAAGTGATTGAACGCTATTTCCACGATCACGGCATCCGGCCCTACTTCAACTGCCCCTGACCCAAAAACACCACGAGCCCCTGTGGGAGCTGGCTTGCCAGCTCCCACAGGGTTGTGCGGTGGTCTTTAGATCCCGGCCAATGCCAGATCCATCGCAAAATAAGTAAAGATCAGATCCGCCCCCGCCCGTTTGATCGCGCCGAGGCTTTCACGCACCACGCGATCCTCATCAATTGCCCCGGCCTGCGCGCCGAACTTGATCATCGCGTACTCGCCGCTGACCTGATACGCCGCCAGCGGCAGGTTCGAGGCCTCACGGATGTCGCGGATGATGTCGAGGTACGCGCCGGCCGGTTTGACCATCAGCGCATCGGCGCCTTCCTGCTCGTCGAGCAGCGACTCGCGCAGGGCTTCGCGGCGATTCATCGGGTTCATCTGATAGCTTTTGCGGTCGCCCTTTAGCGCACTGCCACCGGCCTCGCGGAACGGGCCGTAGAGTGCCGAAGCAAATTTGGTCGAGTACGCCATGATCGGAATCTGCGTGAAACCGGCCGCGTCCAGCGCCTGGCGAATCGCCCGCACTTGTCCATCCATCGCTGCTGATGGCGCGATCACGTCAGCTCCGGCGCGGGCCGCTGCCACAGCTTGTTTGCCGAGGTTGATCAGGGTCTGGTCGTTGTCGACCTCATGGTTGTGCATCACGCCGCAGTGGCCGTGATCGGTGTATTCGCAGAAGCAGGTGTCGGACATCACGATCATCTCCGGCACAGCGTCCTTGGCGATGCGCGACATGCGCGAGACCAGACCATTCTCGCGCCAGGTATCGCTGCCGTTGCTGTCCAGATGATGCGACACGCCGAAGGTCATCACCGACTTGATGCCGGCACGGGCATAGCGCTCGATTTCGCCGGCCAGTTTGCGCTCGGGAATGCGCATCACCCCGGGCATGCTCTTGATCGGCACGAAGTCATCGATGTCTTCTTCGACGAAAATCGGCAGCACCAGATCGTTCAGGCTGAACTCGGTTTCCTGGAACAGGCTGCGCAGGCTCGCATTGCGGCGCAGACGGCGGGGACGTGCTTCGGGGAACTGACTGGACATGGAGGCCTTTCCTGAAAACGGCAGATGAGACGAAAGTCGTAGGGGGCGAAGCTTATGCCTTGCGGGGGTTGGCGTACAAACCTGGATCAATCAAGAGTGCATTACTGGGGGTGTAACAATCTTTCAGAACACTGTAAATCCCTGTGGGAGCTGGCTTGCCAGCGATGGCGGTGGTTCAGTCAACATAGATGTCGACTGTGCCGGCGTCATCGCTGGCAAGCCAGCTCCCACAGGGTTATGTGTGTAGTCCGAAAATTACGAGGGAATGGTCAGGCCGCGAATGACTGCCGGGCGCGCGAGGAAACGCTCAAGCACACGGGTGACATTCGGGAAGTTGCTGATGCCGACCAGATCACCGGCCTCATAAAACCCGATCAAGTTACGCACCCACGGAAACGTCGCGATATCGGCAATGGTGTAGCGCTCGCCCATGATCCAGTCGCGGCCCTCCAGCCGGCCGTCGAGCACCTTGAGCAGGCGTTTGCTTTCGTCGACGTAACGATCGCGCGGACGCTTGTCCTCGTAGTCCTTGCCGGCGAATTTGTTGAAGAAGCCGAGCTGGCCGAACATCGGGCCGATGCCGCCCATCTGGAACATCAGCCACTGGAGTGTTTCGTAGCGTTGCGCACCTTCCTGCGCAAGCAACTGGCCGCTTTTGTCCGCCAGATAAATCAGGATCGCCCCCGATTCGAACAGCGCCAGCGGCTTATCTTCGGGACCATGGGGATCAAGGATTGCCGGGATCTTGTTGTTCGGGTTCAGCGACAGGAACTCGGCGGACAATTGATCGTTGCTGTCGAAAGCGACCTTGTGCGGCTCGTACGGCAGGCCGATTTCTTCGAGCATGATCGAGACTTTGACGCCGTTGGGCGTCGGCAAGGAATAGAGCTGAATCCAGTCAGGGTACTGCGCCGGCCATTTCTGGGTGATCGGGAACGCGGACAGATCGGTCATGGGAAGCATCCAGTCACAAATTAAAGCCAGATCATAATGTAGGCACTGCGCCGGCTGCGATCTTTTGATCTTGAGGCTTTGCAGTCTGCAAAAAGATCGCAGCCTTGGGCAGCGGCTGCACGAACCGTAACATCCTGTCGCTAACCTGCCCCCAGGCCGCTGAACGTTGCCGTTAGAGTGCTGCGCACTCGGACGATCGAACCAAACGGCCCTCAGGGGACTCTGAGCTATGCCTTTGTTGCAGAGGAAGCCGTTCACGACAGGGAAAACACCCGGTGCTGGGAGCCCGCGGTGTAGAGGTTTGTCAGCCTTAACCGAATTTGCTGAAGAACTTTTTATCTCATGACGATCCTTATGCGATTCGCCAAACGTTTCAAACATCGCGCGTATGTGGCCCTGCCTTCCCTGCTGGCCGTCAGTGCGCTGTTCCTGTCGCTGGAGTCCAGCGAAAGCCGCGCGCAACCGGTGGACGGCACGCAGACGCTGGTGTTCCTGCGCCACGCGGAGAAACCCGAGGGCGGCCTCGGCCAGCTCAACTGTCAGGGTCTGAACCGCGCCATCGACCTGTCGACGCTGCTGCCGGAAAAATTCGGCAAGGCCGATTACGTGTTCGCCGCCAATCCGACGCGCAATGTCGAGGAAGGCGAGCTGGACAACTCCTACAGCTACATTCGCCCGCTGATGACCATCAGCCCCGCCGCGATCAAGCTCGGCCTGCCGGTGAATATCGAGTTTTCGGCCAACGACACCAGCGATCTGGCCCGCGAACTGCTGGAAGACAAGTATCACAACTCGACGATCTACACCGCCTGGTCCCACGGCTATCTGCCGGAGCTGATCAACAAAGTGGCGGGCAAAGCGGTCGGCGAGAAACAGAACATCACCGATGACTGGGCGGGCAACGATTTTGACTCGCTGTACGTGCTGACGCTGACCTGGCACAACGGCAAGGCCAGTCTGCAGAGCCACAGCTACAAGCAGGGTCTGGATCATGGCAAGGAAACCTGCCCGACCTGAGTCATCTTCTGTCTGAACCGGCCCCATCGCTGGCAAGCCAGCTCCCACAGGGTTCCAGGGTGTACACAAATTCCATATACATCCGCAATACCTGTGGGAGCTGGCTTGCCAGCGATGAGGCCAGCAAAAGCACTATCAAACCTTCTGATTCACCCGCGCTCGCAAGTACTCAAGCACCGCCCCACGCTCCCCGGCAAACTCGATCCGCCCGCCCTTCTTCTCGCGCTGAAACACATACATCGGGTCGTAATACTCACGCAGTAACCCTTCGATCCAGCCGCGATGCAAGTCCACCGCCCCGCTGCGCCCCTGCTCGATCAACGCGTCCTCCATCAAAATCAGCATCCGTCGATGGCGCTCGCCACCCAGACGCTTCTGCACGTTGTTCAGGCTTTCCAAGAGGCGTTCCGAGAACAGCGTAAAGCCCTCCTCGCCATGTACCGTGGAGAACTCCGCCGACAGATCTACCACGTAATCACGCAGAATCCGCTCCACACGATCCTCAAAACTGTCTTCCAGCCACACCATCGGGTACTGCTGCATGCCCTGATACAGCGGCAGCGGCAAGGCGCAACTGCCGACCACCCGGCTCTCGTCCTCCAGCACAAACTGTGCAAATCCCGCGTCACGTTTCTTGAGGATGTCGATGGCCAGGCGGTTTTCAAAATCGATGTTCGACGGCTGCCCGGTGGCGCGTTTGCCGAAGCTGGAGCCGCGATGATTGGCGTGCCCTTCCAGGTCCAGACCATTAGGTAGCTGCACCAGCACTTCGGTCTTGCCGGTGCCGGTCATGCCGCCGAGCAGAACGAAATCACATTGCGCGATGGCCTGCTCAAGGGTGTCGATCAGAAAACTGCGCATCGCCTTGTAACCACCGCCGACGCGCGGATAGTCGATGCCGGCCTCATCACGCAGCCATTGCTGGGTGATCTGCGAGCGCAGGCCGCCGCGAAAACAATAGAGATAACCGTCAGGATGGGCGCGGGCAAAATCGGCCCAGGCCTGGATGCGCTCGGCCTTCACCGCGCCAGACACCAGTTGATGACCCAATTCGATGGCGGCCTGCTGACCCTGCTGTTTGTAGCAGGTGCCGATCTTCTGCCGTTCGACATCGTTCATCAGCGGCAGGTTGATCACGCCGGGGAACGCGCCCTTGTGAAACTCGACCGGCGCACGGGCGTCCATCAGCGGCCGGTCGTTGAGGAAAATGTCTCGGTAGTCAGTGCAGTCGCGGAGCATCAAATCACCTCGACTGCGTTCGTCTGTCGCTCAACCAGTTCGCCGATCGGCGCGAGGTTCAGGCCCAGTTCGGCGGCGACGGCGAGGAATGCTTCATTGCCTTCAGGCGTCACCGCGATCAGCAGACCACCGCTGGTTTGCGGGTCGCAGAGCACGCGTTTGTGCAGCTCCTGCACGCGTCCAACTTTGCTCGCATAGCTGTCGAAATTGCGCAGCGTGCCGCCGGGCACACAGCCCTGATCGAGGTAATACTCGACGCTGTCCAGACGCGGCACACGGTCATAGGCGATGCGCGCGGTGAGCTGGCTGCCATCGGCCATTTCCACAAGATGCCCGAGCAGACCGAAACCGGTAACGTCGGTCATCGCTGTAACGCCGGCGAGTTTGCCGAAACGACTGCCGGGTTTGTTCAGGGTGCACATCCAGTCGCGGGCCACACCAACGTCGGCCGCACGCAACTTGCCCTTTTTCTCGGCGGTGGTGAGGATGCCGATGCCCAGCGGTTTGGTCAGGTACAACAGGCAACCGGCGGTGGCGGTGTCGTTGCGCTTCATGTGGCGCTTCTCGACCAGACCGGTGACGGCGAGGCCGAAGATCGGCTCCGGCGCATCGATCGAATGCCCGCCCGCCAACGGAATCCCCGCCGCGTCGCAAACGGCACGACCACCGCGAATCACTTCGCGTGCCACTTCCGGCGCCAGCACATTGACCGGCCAGCCGAGAATGGCGATGGCCATCAGTGGATCACCGCCCATCGCATAGATGTCGCTGATCGCGTTGGTCGCGGCAATCCGGCCGAAGTCGAACGGGTCATCGACGATCGGCATGAAAAAGTCGGTGGTCGAGACCACACCGCGCTCCGCATCAATTTCGTACACCGCCGCATCATCGCGCGAGGCGTTGCCGACCCACAGTTTCGGATCAAGGTTCTGTGCACCGCTACCGGCCAGAATCACTTCCAGCACCTGCGGGGAAATCTTGCAGCCGCAACCGGCGCCGTGGCTGTATTGGGTCAGACGAATCGGCTCGCTCATGGGGGAGTCTCAGGCTGTTGATGGGGGCGATTCTAGCAGAGCGCGGACGGCCGGACCGAAAGCCAACAGATCAAAAGATCGCAGCCTTCGGCAGCTCCTACAGGGAAACGCAAATCCCCACTGTAGGAGCTGCCGAAGGCTGCGATCTTTTGATCTTGAAAAAAAACCGCCCTCGCGGGCGGCTAAAAGTGCTTCGCCCCTAAATCAGAAGCCCAGGCTGAAGCTGATGGTCATCGCATGATCGTTGCTGTCGTTCGACAGTTGCCCCGAGTAGCCGACCCCGAGCTTGCCGGTCGGGCTGATCTGGAAGTCGACACCTGCTTCGACGATGGCACTGTCCTTGGCGATCGGCACGCCTTGGGTGCTGAACGAAGCGCCGCCGTCGATGAAGGTCAGATCAGCGTCAGGCTTGGTGTCACCAAATGCATGGCGCCAGCCGAGCGCCGCGCGCGGGGTGAATTGCCCGCCGTTGGCCAGGGTAATGACTTTGCCGGCGCGCACACCGAGGGTCGAGAAGGTGATGTCTTGATCGGCATCGGCCTCCAGGCGCCCTACTCCACCTTTCTCCTTGGCCTTGTCGGTGTCGTAATTGACATAGGCAAGGCCGGCGAACGGCTCAAGCGCAATGCCGCCGGCATCAATCGCGTAACCGACTTCACCGAACACTTGCGCGCTGCGTGCGTCGTAGTTGGCTTTCAAGCGGTCGTTGTAGCTGCCGACGCTGACGTTGCGTTTGGTCTCTATGTCGTGCCAGCTGTAGGCCGCGCCGAGGCGCACGGCCAGGGCATCGAACTGCGAGTTGAGGTACGCCGCCAGGTGGTAGCTTTCGACGGTGGCATCCGAGCGACGATCATGGGCGTCGAGGTCGCTGCGGGTGTAACCGGCGGCCATGCCCACGCGCCACTGATCATCGAGTTGCTTGTCGGTGCCGAGCATGAAGCCGCTGAGGTTGCGGTCGAGTTTCGCCGCGTTGCTGTCGCCATCCGACTCGCCCCACGCGCCGAGTGCCCGCGCCCAGCCGACCATTTCGCCGTGGCAACCATTGCTGCTCAGTTGGTTGTCACTTGGCGCCAGTGCACGGCGTGGATCATCCGCTGCGCTGCACGACGGTTGGCGCATGCGATCGTTCACCGCGTCACGCACATAACGCGAATCCTCGAGAATGGCGCTGGCGGTGCTGGCGTGGATCTCACCCGACAGACTGTCGAAGGCATTACGCGCACCGGCGACACTGAGGTTGACGATCTCGTTCTGCAACGCCGCGCCTGCCGGGCCGTTGTTCGACAGTGCGGTGGCGGTGCGGAACTGGTTACCGGTGGCGGCGACATCGGCGAACGAATTGCCGTTGCGGCTGACCACCAGGTTCACCGCGTTGGCGTCATACACCAG
>NZ_JAMLFX010000007.1:0-15298 GCF_023634765.1 Pseudomonas sp. AKS31 | reverse complement strand
TGTTGAGGAACGCGTATTGCGGCAGGTCCGCTGCGCTGAAGGTGCCATTCACTCCGCCACCCGCCGTGATCAGCGAGTACGTGGTGTTGCCGGTAAACGGTGCCAGCGAGTTGACCTGCAAGGCGCCACCCAACGTCGCGGTGCCACCGACGGCCAACGGTGTCGCGGTGGGCGAACTGACCGTCAGCACGAGCACACCGCCGCTCGCGTTGGTCAGGTTACCGGCCACGCTGAGGGTTCCGGCTTCGGCGCCGGAAGTCACCACACCCTGGTTGAGCAGCGAGCCGACACTGCCGTTACCGCTCAGCCCTGCGCCGCTGGCGACGGTCACCTGCCCGCCCAGCGACGCCCGCGCCGCACGGCTACCGACTTGCAGCACGCCTTGTTCGACCGCGACCGTGCCGCTGAACGGGTTATCACCGTTCAACAGCAAGGTGCCGGTACCGCGTTTGAGCATCGCGCCAAGTCCGCGCAACGATCCGTTGAACTGGCCACTGAAGTTCTGCACGAAGAGCAGCGAAGCATTGTTGAGAATATTGCCCTGCAAACTCGTGGTGTTACCGACCAGCGTACCGCCGCTGACCGTGGTGCCGCCACTGTAGGTGTTGGCACCGCTCAAGACCAACGTGCCGGAATCAAGCTTCTCGATGCCGCCCGTGCCCACCAGCGGCGCGGAGATTTCCGCACTCCCGCCGGCATTCACGCGCACCGGCGCGAGGCTGCCATCCGCGCCATTGACCGGGGTCAGCGCGCCACCGGCACCCGGCGTCAGGCCGTAGCCATTGGCAAGAAATTGCAGACCGGTGAAGTTCTGGTTGCCCTGTACCGTCACCGTGCCGCCCTGGCCACCGAACACCGCGAACTGTCCGTTCGCAGCGAGCGCCTGCGTGCCATTCGGATCGGTCCAGTTAGTCCCAGGCCCCCACACACCGCTGCCACCACCGATGCTGCCATCCGGATTGGTTTTCCCACCGTTCCAGAACTGCACCTCACCCGGCGTGCCTTGCACCAGCAGGTTGACCTGATTGGCGATGGCGGTTTGCAGGGTCAGGTTGGCCGCCGACACCGGCAGGCTGCCGTACACCAGACCGTTGTCGGTCAGGCTGCCGCCGTAGCTGAACAGTTGATAGACCCCGGTGCCGAAACCGCCGGCATTGCTGACGTTGAGCATACCGTCGAGGGTCAGGTTGCCCGCGACATTGACCACCGTGGTCGAACTGGTTGCGGAGCCGAGGCTGAAGTCCAGGTTAGTCCCCGACGACAGCGCCAGCGAACCCACCGACAGCGGTGTTGCCGTGCCGCCACCGGCCAGCGTCGCGCCATCGGCCAGTTGCACAGCACCGCCGAACTGACCGCCACCGCCGATGCCCGCGCCGCTGGCAACGTTGACGTTGGCGCTGTTGAGCACACCGTTGACGATCAGGTTGCCGGCCTGCACCGAGGTGTTGCCGGTGAAGGTGTTGTTGCCCGTCAGCAGCAAATCACCGGTCCCGGTTTTGTTCAGCGTACCGGCGCCGGTGAGGTTGCCGGTGTAGCTGCCATCGGCGTTTTGTTCGAAGGTCAGCGTCGCGTTATTGACGATTGCGCCTTGCAGGCTGCTGGTGTCGCCGCGCGTCGTGCCGCCGTTCAACGTGGTGCCGCCGCTGTAGCTGTTGGCGCCGCTGAGCACGAGATCACCGGCACCATTTTTCACCAGACTGCCGGTGCCAGTCACCGCACCGAGCAGCGTGGTGTTCTGATTACCGGCGAGAGTCAGTTGCGCGCCGAGGTTGATGGCGTTGGCCAATTGCAGCGCCGAGGTGCTGTCGAGGCTGCCGTTGCCGGTCACATTGAGCGCAGCGCTGCTGAGTGCACTGTTGTTGCCGAGTATCAGCGTACCGCCCGCGAGCTGAGTGCCACCGCTGTAGGTGTTGCTGCCGTTGAGGGTCAGGCTCGACGCACCAGTCTTGATCAGGCTGCCCGCACCGCTGACCACACCGCCGAGGGTCAAGGCGTTGGAACCGGCAACGGTCAAGCCACCGTTGACGACCACGCCGTTGCCCAGCGTAACGGCGGTATTGCTGTCCAGAGCGGTGCCGTCAGCTGCGGTCAACACACCAGTGCCAAGCGCCGCGTTGTTACCGACCACGATCTTGCCACCGTTAAGCGCCGTGCCACCGGTGTAGCCGTTGGCCGCGTTGAGCACCAGCGTACCGCTGTCGTATTTGCCCAGCGTGCCGCTGCCATTGAGCGCAACGCCGAGGGTTGCCGTGGCGTTCGGGTCGACCCGCACCGTGGCATTGCCGAGCGAACCGTTGACCAGGTTCAACGAGCCCGCCGTGCCGTTCACCAGGCTGTAGCCGTCGGTGACGAACTGCAGGCCGGTGATGGTTTGCGCGCTATTGACGGTCACCGTGCCGGCCGTGCCCTGGAACACCGCGAAGCTGTTGCCCCACGCCTGGTTGGTGGTGCCGTTGACGTCGGTCCAGTTAGTGGTGCCGGTGCCCCAAGTGCCGCTGCCGCCCTCTACCGAACCATTGGCCACCAGCTGATTGCCGTCCCAGAACTGCACGGTGACGCCCGGTGCGGTGACCAGCAGGTTGATCTGATTGGCCAGCGCGGTTTGCAGGGTCAGATCGCCCGGGGTGACGCTGCCCGGCAGTGTGCCGAAGAGCATGCCGTTGTCGGTCAGGCCGCCGGTGTAGTTGATCAGGCGATACACGCCGCTGCCAAAACCACCGATGTCGCTGACGTTGAGGGTGCCGTCGAGGGTCAGGTTGCCGCCGACATTCACCAGCGCGTTGCCGCCACCGGACACCGGTGTGCCGAGGCCGACGTCGAAGCTGGAGTTGCCGTTGAACACCAGCGAATCCACCGACAAGGTGCTGCCGGTTGTGCCCGCCAGATGACCGCCATCGGCCACCGTCACCGCGCCGGTCAAGGTGCCGCTGCCGCCGAGGGTGCCGCCGTTGTTGACCAGCACGTTGCCGCTGGCCAGTGAGCCGTTGACCTGCAGGGTGCCGGCGTTGACGTTGGTGTCGCCGGTCAGGTCGCTGATACCGCTGAGGGTCAGGGTGCCGCTGCCGAGTTTGCTCAGGCCACCGTCACCGCTGAGGATGCCGGCGAAGGTACTGCTGACGTTGTTGCCACCGAGGCTCAGGGTGTTGCCGGTACCGATCAGTGCAGTACCGCTGCCTGTGAGGCTGGCGAGGCTGCCCGATGCACCGAGATTCAGCGCCGCGCCGCCCGCGAGATTGACCGTGGCGTTGTTGCCCAGCGCCGCACCACTCAGTGTGGTCAGGCTGCCGGACGCCACATCGAAGGTGCCGCTGAAGGTGTTGTTGCCGCTAAGGGTCACGTCGGCCAGACCATTTTTGCTCAGCGTGCCAGCGCCGGCGATAACACCGCCGAGGGTCAGATTGTTATTTCCCGCCAGGGCCAGATTCGCGTTGACGTTGACGTTGTTCGCCAGCACCAGTGGCGCTGAGTTATCGAGGCTCGAAGCACCGGCCACGGTCAGCGCACCGCTGCCCAATGCCGAACCGGTGCCGAGGGTCAGCGTACCGGCGTTCAACGTGGTGCCGCCGGTGTAAGTGTTGACGCCGTTGAGCGTCAGGTTCGCCGCGCCGTTCTTGATCAAGCCGCCCGCACCGCTGACCACGCCCGCCAGGGTCAGGTTGCTGCTGCCGGTGTTGCTCAGATTGGCGTTGAGCACAACGTTGTTGCCCAGGCTCAGCGCGCTGTTGCTGTCCAGCGCCGAGGCGCCCGCAACGGTCAGGTTGCCCAGGCCCAGTGCCGAGTTGCTGCCGGCGGTCAGAGTGCCCGCGTTGAGGGTGACGCCACCGAGGAAGTTGTTGTTGCCGCTGAGGGTCAGGTTGGCCGCGCCGTTTTTGCTCAGGCTGCCGGCGCCGTTGACCGTGCCGGCCAGGGTCAGATCCGCCGTGCCGCCAATGCCGAGATTGCCCGCGAGGTTGACCGCGTTGTTCAGCGAAACCCCGGTGCTGGCATCCAGCGTGGTGGCGCCCGCTGCATTCAGCGTGCCCGAGCCGAGCGCCGAGTTCGACGCCAGAACCAGTCCGCCGGCATTCAGCGCCACCGGCCCGAGGAAAGCGTTGTTGCCACCAAGGGTCAGGTTTGCCGTGCCGTTTTTGATCAGCCCGCCGGTGCCGCCAATCACCCCGTTGAGGGTCAACGCATTGCTGCCGACCACGGTGAGGTTGCCGTTGAGCGTCGCAGCATTGCCGAGGGTCACGGCAGTGTTGCTGTCCAGTTGCGTACCGGCGTTGGCCGTCAGCGTGCCGCTGCCCAGCGCGGTGTTGCTGCCGACGATGATCTTGCCGCCGTCCAGTTGCGTGCCGCCGCTGTAAGTGTTGGTGCCATTGAGCACCAGGGTGCCGGCGTCGAGTTTATTGAGAATGCCGCTGCCATCGATATTGACGCCGATAGTACCGGTGACGCCCGGATCGACCCGCACTGCCGTGGTGCCACCAGTGCCGTTGACCGCCGTCAGTTGCCCCGCCGCGCCGTTGACCAGGTTGTAGCCATCCGTGACGAACTGCAGACCGGTGAACGCTTGCGTGCCGTTTACCGTCACCGTGCCGGCGCTGCCCTGGAACACCGCGAAGTCGCCGGCCCATGGCTGGTTGACCAGACCGTTGGCATCGGTCCAGTTGGTGCCGACCGCGTTCCACGTACCGCTACCGCCATCAACCACGCCGTTGGCAATGGTCTGGCTGCCGTCCCAGTAACGGATGTTGACGTTTGGTGCCGAGACTTGAATGTTGATCTGATTGGCCACGCCGGTTTGCACCAGCAGATCACCGAGGCCGTAACCGACCGGTACGCTGGCGACATCCAGACCGAGGTTGGTCAGGCTGCCGGTGTAGTTGAACAAGCGATACACACCCACACCGAAACCGCCGGCATCGGTGACATTGAGATTGCCATCGAGGGTGAGGTTGCCGCCGACGTTCATCAGCGACGCGGTCGACGGTGTACCCAGTGCCACATCAACGTTGCTGCCGGCCGCGAGCGTCAGAGCACTCGCCGACAAGGTGTTGCCTGACGACAACGCCAGATGCCCACCGTTGTTGATGTTCACCGCGCCGAGCGCCGAGCCGGTACCGGTCAGGGTGCCGCCGGTATTGACGTTGAGTTGTGCACTGCCCAGCGAACCGCTCAGGTTCACGATACCGCCATCGATCGCGGTATTGCCGGTAATGCCGTTGATGCCAGTGAGGTTCAAAGTGCCGGTGCCGACTTTTACCAGGCCGCCGCTGCCGCTGAGATCGCCGTCAAACGTACTGGTGACGTTGCCGCTGCCGACGGTCAGGGTATTGCTGCCGGTCAGTTGCACACTGCCGCTGCCGGTGAGTGCGCCGAGGCTGGCGTCACTGCCCAGATTCAGCCCGGCGCCGGCACTGATGTTGACGCCGGAGGTGTTACCCAACGCGTTGGTATTGAGCGTGGTGACGCTGCCCGAGATGATGTTCAGCGCGCCAGTGAAGGTGTTGTTGCCGGCCAGAGTCAGATCAGACAGACCGTTTTTGATCAGGCTGCCGGCACCGTCGATGATGCCGTTCAAGCTCAAATCATTGTTGCCGGCGACGGTCAGTCCGGCATTCAGCGTGATCGCGTTGCCGATGCCAAACGATGCACTGTTATCCAGAGTCGCCGCACCGCCGACGGTCAAGCCGCCGCTGCCCAGGCCATTGGCATTGCCCAGGGTCAGGGTGCCGGCATTGAGGGTGGTGCCGCCGCTGAACGTGTTGTTGCCATTGAGGGTCAGGTTGGCCGCTCCGTCCTTGATCAGTTGGCCAGTGCCGCTGGTGACGCCGCCGAGGGTCAGGTTCTGCGTACCGCCCACGGTCAGCGCGGCATTCAGGGCGACATCGTTGTTGAGGCTGACCAGCGGCGAATTGCTGTCCAGTGTTGCCGCGCCAGCGACGGTCAGCGCCCCGGAACCCAACGCCGAACTGTTGCCGACAGTCAGCGTACCGGCGTTCAGCGTGGTGCCGCCGAGGTAGTTGTTAGCGGCGTTGAGAATCAGATTGGCCGCGCCGTCCTTCACCAGACTGCCAGCGCCACTGACCAGACCGGTCAGGGTCAGGTCCGCCGTGCCGCCGATGTTCAATGCGCCGGCCAGCGCCACGGCATTGTTCAGGCTGACGGCCGTATTGGCGTCCAGCGTCGTGTTCGTCGCCGCGTTCAACGTACCGGAACCCAGCGCAGTGTTACTGCCGACAATCAGTTTGCCGGTGTTCAACGCGGTGTTGCCAAAATAAGTGTTGGCGCCGTTGAGGGTCAGGTCGGCCGCGCCGTTCTTGGTCAGCCCACCGATACCGGCGACCACGCCGCCGAGGGTCAGCGCATTGCTGCCACCGATGGTCAGAGTGCCGCCGAGGTTGACGTTATTGGCGAGCGTCGCCGCCGTGCCGGCATCCAGCGTGGTGCCGTTCGAGGCGTTCAGCGCGCCGGTGCCGAGTGCGCTGTTGGAGCCGACCACCAGCGAACCGGCATTCAGCGCCGTGGTGCCGGTGTAGGTGTTGTTGCCGTTGAGCGTCAGGCTGGATGCGCCGGTCTTGATCAAACCGTTACCACCACTGATCACCCCGCCAAGGGTCAGCGCATTGGCGCCACCCGCGGTGAGGTTGGCGTTGAGGGTGATCGCGTTGTTCAGGGTCACCGCGGTGCTGCTGTTGAGGGTGCTGGCCCCGGCGACGGTCAGTGCGCCACTGCCCAGCGCCGCGGCGTTACCGACAGTCAAGCTGCCGGCATTCAACGTGGTGCCGCCAGCGAAGGTGTTCACCCCATTGAGGGTCAAGTTGGCGGCGCCGTTCTTGATCAGTTGACCGGCGCCGTTGATGACACCGGAGAGGGTCAGACCGCTGCTGCCGCCGAGGGTCAAGGTACTGCTGTTGAGGTTGATGTTGTTGCTCAGGTTGACAGCGGTGTTGCTGTCCAGCGCTGACACATCGATGACATTCAATGCTCCGCTGCCCAACGCGGCCGCGTTGCCCACAGTGAGTGTGCCGCCGGCCAGCGTGGTACCGCCGAGATAAGTGTTGGCGCCGTTGAGAATCAGGTTGGCAAAACCGCGCTTGGTCAACCCGCCACTGCCGCTGATCACACCGCTGAGCGTCAGGTCAGCGCTGCCACGCACTTCCAGATCACCGCCAAGGGTCACCGCATTGGTCAACGCGGCCGTGGTGCTGGCGTCAAGTTTGGTGCCTGCCGCTGCGGCCAGGGCACCGGTACCCAGCGCCGCATTGGAACCGACAATCAGCGTACCGGCATTGAGCGCAGTGCCGCCGGAGAAGGTGTTGTTGCCGCTAAGGGTCAGATCCGCCGTGCCATTCTTGATCAGGCTGCCGACGCCGCTGACAACGCCGCTCAGGCCCAATGCCTGAGTGCCGCCGATGGTCACCCCGCCCGCCAGCGCAACGGTGTTGGCCAATGTCACTGCGGCAGTCGCATCCAGCGTAGTGCCCGCTGCCGCGCTCAACGCGCCAGTCCCCAGCGCGGTGTTGCTGCCAACGAACAGGCTACCGGCATTGAGCAGCGTGTTGCCGCTGTTGGTGTTGTTGCCGCTCAGGGTCAGGCTGGCGCTGCCGGATTTGGTAATCCCGCCCGTGCCGGACAACACACCACCGAGGGTCAGGGCATTGCTGCCGAGCACGTTGAGTGCGCCGGTCATCGCGATGTTATTGGCCAGGGTGACGTTGGTGGTGCTGTCCAGGCTGGTACCGGCGGCGGTGTTCAGCGCGCCACTGCCCAGCGAATCGTTGTTGGTCACCAACAGGCTGCCGGCGCTCAGGGTGGTGGTGCCGGTGAAACCGGTGTTGGCGCCACTGACCGTCAGGCTGCCAGTACCGGTCTTGGTCAAACCACTGCTGCCGCTGATCAAACCGCCGAGGGTCAACGCCCCCGTGCCGCCGGCCGTCAAGGTGCCGCCGAGGCTGATGGCGTTGCTCAGGCTGATCGTGCCAGGCGCGCTCAGGGTAGTCGCGCCGGTGACGTTCAGGGTGCCGGTGCTCAGCGCAAGATTGTTGCCCAACTGCACGGTGCCGCCGTTGAGCGTGGTGTTGCCCAGGTAGGTGTTGGCGGCGCTGAGGCTCAGTTGCCCGGAACCGACCTTGGTCAGGCCACCGCTGCCGGAAATGACGCCGCTCAGGGTGGTAGCGTTAGTGCCTTGTACGGTCACGCCGCCCGCGCCGAGGGAAATCAGGTTACTGACGTTCAACCCGGCATTGCTGGCCTGGAGGATCCCGCCGTTGGAGGTCAAGACACCGCTGCCGAATGTGGCGTTGTTGTTGAACTGGGCGACACCGCCATTGAGCGTGGTTGCGCCGCTGACCAATGGCCCCTGCAAGGTCCAGGTGCCGCTGTTGAGGGTCAGGTTGTTGAAGTTGACGTAGGTCGCGCTCGAAGCGGTGCCGACGCCCGTGGTACCGCCGCCGACGCCGATCGGGTTTTGCAGGATCAGGCTGTTGGTGCCGCCCGCACCGCCATCGACGGTGCCGGTCGGGGCGAAGGTCAGGTTGATACCGATCAAGCCACCGAGGCCGACGCTGATCTGTACACCGTCACCGACGTTGACGCTGGAGCCGGTCACCGCCGTGAAGGTGTTGGTGCTCGCCGCGCCCATCGACACACCGCCGGTAATCGCACCGGCGTTGGTGAAAGTGTTGCCCGCCGCCGAGGTCTCGAATGCGATCCGGCCGTTGATGACGCCGGTGCTGCTGTTGGTCATGTTGACCTGCGAGCCGCCGTAGACGCCGACTACCGGGGTGTCGGCGAGGGTGATGCCGCCGACCGACAAACCGGTCGAGGTGATGGTGCCGTTGTTGGTGATGCTGGTGGTGCCGGCAGCGGCGTTGTTCACGCCGATGGCCAGGCCGTCGATGCTGGTCAGGTTGAGGCCAAGCAACATGCCCGTGCCGCGAATGATCCCGCTGGCGTTGTTGAGCACGCTGACCGTACTCGTCGCCCCCGTGCCGATAAATGCACCGCCGCTCAACACTGAAACCAGGCCGAGCAGCGCAGGGTCAATCGTGCCGGAGTTGTTCAGGGAGATGTTCACCCCGGTCAGGTCCATCACATGGCCGCCGAGGGTCGCGTTCATCTGCGCGCCGCTGTTGACGTTGACCGTCAAACCGCTGGTGGCACTGGAGAAGTTGTTGAGAAACAGCGGCAGACTCGGCACGCCGGTGCAGGTCACGGTGGAACCTGCCGTGGAGCATGTGGCCAACGCAGGTGCGCTGACGCCGCCGAACAACAGTCCGGCGACGCTCAGATGCACAGCAAGGGAAAGTGGGGAAAAACGCGAAACGAGGGCGACACCAAACCTTGCTTCCACGGGCTACTCCTTGTCGTGGCCAATTTCTTCCTTGAGGGCGTGCACAATCAGCGGGCTTATTCGACACGCGAATCAAGACTGCGACGGTCATCACAAAACCGCGTTATTGGGGACAAAGCTAGTAGACGCCCGGCAATGGGGCACGGATTAAATGGTGTTAATACTTTAATACTAGAGGGGTCTGGAATGAGCGTTTCAGCCAGCCAGCACTGCTCTTGAAGGTGATACAACACCTGTGGGAGCGAGCCTGCTCACGAAAGCGGTGGGTCAGCTGAGAACTACTTTTCAGATATTCAGCCTTCGCGAGCAGGCTCGCTCCCACAGGGGACTTGGGGTGCGCAAAACCGTACCTGACCGCCCCATCGACAAATAAGCTGAAACCTTTGAAATTTCAGAGCATTGAGAAAACTGGTACGGCTTGTGCAAACGTTTGCGTAACGTCAATACCAACGTTTTCGTAACAAAACCGTACAAGCCCACGGAACACGGGCCTCGATCCGCAAAAAAAGGACTTTGAATGCACGCCGCCTCATCTTTTCGCGCACCTTTTGCGCGCACGCTTGCTGTTTCCCTGCTACTGACCGGCGTTACCGGACTTCTCAGCCATAGCGCACTGGCGCAGCCGGCAACCAAAGAGGAATCCGCCCAGGGCGAAGCCCTCAGCCCCGAAGCCAGTCCGCCGAAAAAAGGCGCGTACCTCTCAGACTGGTACAACCAGGACCTGACCCTGATCGGCAGCAAAGACATCAGCTTCGGCCCGCAACCGGCCGACGACATCTACCTGGAATACGAGTACTTCGGCCGCAAAGGTCCGTTCGAGCTGTACGGCTACATCGACATTCCGAAGATCTTCAACATCGGCAACAGCCACGACAAAGGCGTGTGGGATCACGGCTCGCCGGTGTTCATGGAGCACGAACCGCGCATCTCCATCGACTATCTCGCCGGCCGCAGCCTGGCCATCGGTCCGTTCAAGGAATGGTATGTGGCGTTCGACTGGATCTACGACCACGGCAGCCGCAAGGAGAACCGCGCCAACACCCTCTACAGCGGTTTCGGCACCGACATCGACACCCATTCGCGGGTCAATCTGTCGGCCAACCTGTACGGGCGCTATCAGTGGGAAAACTACGGCGCCAGCAATGAATACTCGTGGGACGGCTACCGCGCCCAGCTCAAGTACATCGTGCCGATCGACACTTTCAGCAACGGCGCCTCGCTGACCTACATCGGTTTCACCAACTTCGATTTCGGCTCGGACATGCACAAGGACAACCCGGCGCGCACCGCCAATGCGACGGTGGCGACTAACGTGTTGCTCTACTCGTTCACCCATTTGCGCTTCACCCTGGTCGGCCGTTATTTCCACAACGGCGGCAACTGGGAAGACGGCAGCGAGCTGAATTTTGGCGACGGCAATTTCCGCGCACGTTCCAACGGCTGGGGTTACTACGCCGGCGTCGGTTATCAGTTCTGAATCAAGGAGTTTTCCATGCAAGCAATGATGCGTTTGACCCTGGCCGGTGCGGCCCTGCTCTCTTCCACCGCGTGGGCGGCCGAGGCGCCGATTCAACCGAAAGTCGTGCTGATCACCATGTTTGCCCCCGAGGCGCAATACTGGATCGATCGCCTGGCGCTAAAGCAGGAAATCCGTGTGCCGGGCCTGTCCGCCGAGTACCCGAGCATCCGCTGCAATGCGCAGCAGGTGTGCCTGCTGACCACTGGCATGGGCCAGACCAACGCCGCCGCCTCGACTCTGGCGTTGGCCTTGTCGCCGAAATTCGACCTGCGCAAGAGCTACTTCCTGATTGCGGGCATTGCCGGGATCAGCCCGAAACACGGGACCATCGGCACCGCCGCGTGGGCGCATTATCTGGTGGAATTCGGCACGCAATGGGAGATCGATTCGCGCGATGCGCCATCGACCTGGCCGACCGGTTATCTGGGCATCAACACCAAGGGCCCGAACGAAAAACCGCCGCTGGACTACAAGACCGAGGTCTTCGAACTCAATCCGAAACTGCAGGCCAAAGCCTTCGCCCTGAGCCACAAGGTCGAGCTGAGCGAAAGCAAGGAGTCGGCGGCGTGGCGTCTGAAATATCCGTCGGCGCCAGCGAATCAACCACCGGTGGTGACGCGCTGCGACACATTGGCGGGCAACACCTGGTTTTCCGGCACGCGCCTGAGCGAACGGGCCGAGTTCTGGACCAAATTGTTGACCGATAACAAAGGCGAATATTGCACGACGCAGCAGGAAGACAACTCCACCTATGAGGCCTTGCTGCGCGCCAGTCGCGAAGGTCTGGTCGACGTGCAACGTCTGGCCGTGGTGCGTGCCGGCTCCGATTTCGACCGCCCTGAGCCGGGCGGCAGTGAAGTGGACAACTTGCTCAAATACGCCGATCAGGGCGGTTTCGTGCCAGCGCTGGAGAACCTCTATCGCGCGGGGAATCCGTTGGTGCAGGACATCCTGAAAAACTGGTCGGCGTGGGAAAACGGCGTCCCTGCTTCTTAAGACCAACATAGATCCCTGTGGGAGCTGGCTTGCCAGCGATGACGGCAGAACAGGCGAGGAAGAACTAACCTGAACTGACGCTATCGCTGGCAAGCCAGCTCCCACAGGTTGCCGGGTGTCAATGAGATTTAAGGTGTATCAGGGAATAAGGATGATCTTATCGCCGCCGCCCTGATTGACGTTGGCGTAGCGCGTCAGGCCTTCGGCCAACGGCGCCTCGACCAACCCCTGCGGCAGCGGCAGCAAGCCTTCATCGAAGAACCGACCGAACTGCTCCAGCATCGCCGCACAGGCTTCAACGCCATACAGCAAAGAATTGATCCCGACCACCGAACCGCCCTTGCGATACAAGGCCAGCGCCGGCAATTGCACATGCCCGTCCACCGGTGCGGCGATAATCGCGATCCGGCCGAAAGTGGCCAGTGCCGCCACCGACGCCGGCAGCCAGAAGCCGGTGGTGTCAAAGATCACATCGGCACCGCCGCGATACACCGCGTTGACCTGCGCGCCGAGGTCTTCGGGTTTATCCAGCTGAATCGTCGGATAACCCTGCGCCTGCAACTCCGCCACCTGCTCCGGGCGTCGCGCCGCTGCCAGCAACTGCGCACCACGCACTTTCGCCAGGGCCAATGCCGCCGTCGCCACCGCACCGCCGCCGATCACCAGCAAGCGTGTTTCGGTGGTTACCAGGCTACGTTCCAGCGCATCCCACGCCGTGGTGTAGGGCACGCCAAGGCTGGCGGCCTGGGTGAAACTCAAGTGCGAAGGTTTGTGTGCCACGCCATTGGCCGGCAGTTTGACGAACTGCGCGTGGGAGCCATCAGCAAAAAAGCCCAACTCACGACCAGTGCCCCAGACTTCCTGGCCGATCAGCGCCTGCGGTCCTTCGACGACGACCCCGGCGAAATCCCGACCGGGAATCCGTGGCAGCGTGGTGTACGGAAAACGCCCGAGGACATTTTTCACATCGCTGGGGTTCAGGCCGGCAGCCTTGATCTGCACCAGCACTTCGCCTGCGCCGGGTAGCGGGGTTGGCACCTCTACATAACGCAGGGCAGACAGGTCGCCGGTTTTATCGAATTGCAGTGCTTTCATGAGGACATCCACCGAAGGAGAAAAAGAATTCAGGACAACCAACCCGCGACCAGCTGCCGGCCCATCGGCCACAACTGCTCACCCGCGAGCATGCCGAGCAGACCGACCAGCGCAATGGCCGGTGGCGCGGGGGAACGAAAATCCAGCGCGCCGTACAACAGGCCGACGCCCAGACCGATGGCCAGCGAAATCAGGTAGTTCATGGAGAGGAACTCTGCCGTTTGAAGGGAATGGGCAAAGTCTAGGGAATCGGCCGGGATGGCATCGGCCAAGGACTTCTGAATTTCGGACAAACCTGGCGCAGTCGCCACAAAACCATGTGGGAGCTGGCTTGCCAGCGATAGCGGATTGTCTAAGACGATGATGCTGGATGTGCTGACGTCATCGCTGGCAAGCCAGCTCCCACAAGGTTCTGTGCAGGTTCAGGATATAGCGTCGTTACAGCGTAAATTGTGAGGGCGCCACGCCAAGTTCACGGCGGAACATGTCGCTGAAACTACTGGGTGAGTAGCCGAGTTCGCGCGCAATCACACTCACCGCCACGCCCTGAATCAACGCCGCCACCGCCGTCGCCAGTTGCACCTGCCGCCGCCACTCGGCGAAGCCCATGCCGAGGCTGTCCTTGAACAACCGCGCCAGGGTGCGCACGCTGGCCCCGGCATTTTCTGCGTGCTGCTCGAACGGAATCTCCAGCGACGGTGCCGCCATCACTGCCTGGCACAGGTTCATCAGACGCCGGTCGGAATCATCCGGCATGGGGATCTTCAACTGCGAACGCCTTGCGCGTTTCAGCTCCAGCAAGGCCAGGCCGACCAACGCCTCGTAGTAGGCCGGTTCACCGTTGTCGCCCTGCTCCACCAGCCCGACAATCAACTCGCGCAGCAAACCACCGACCTCGATCACCTGCACCGTCTGATCCAGCGTCGCCGCCAGCGCCGGGCGCAGATAGATATTGCGCATCTGCAGATCCGACACCACCCGAATCCCGTGCGGTACCCCGGGCGGCAACCACACCGCACGCTGCGGCGGCACCACCAGCGCCTCGTGCGGGGTCTCGACCCACATCACCCCGCTCATCGCATACAGCAACTGACCCCAGACATGCTCGTGCGGCTCGATAAACAAGCCGCGCGGATAGGTGCGCGCCAGCGGTTGCACGGGCACATCGGTGTCACTGAGATCAGGCGGAGCGGCAAGGGCCATGGCGAGCATTCATTGGGGTTGGCGGGACACCCATGGTAACCAGTGCGCCACGGCGTCGCCAACGATAGAGACCGTCGGACAATCCGAATGAATTTTCCCGGTGCGCCGCGATCCCTCTAATACTACAGGGAGGAATACGGGCTTTATGAACAACGCAAAACTCTATGTCATCGAATACACCCTTCACGGCACGCCCAAGTCCTTCATTATCCGCTCGGACAAAATGGACAACGTCGAGGCGTGGCATTGGGCGAGCTGCGACGCCGGCGTCGGTCGCATCCCGCGCTTTGGCCGTGAGAAGGTGCAGAAGACCAGCAAGCCGATGGCAGAAAAATTCGGCGTGGAAAACGTCGTGTGGCGACCGACCAACTGAACCCGTCGCCGTGACCGGAAAAGGGGAATCGCCCGATGGACGACACTTATCACCCGGCCCGACTCGATTACGGGCTGACCACCTTCTTCGGCCAAATCACCAAAACGGTGGATTGCGAGGTCGGGCTGGAAACGGTTCCCGATGACCCTTATCGGTTCACTTTGTGCGTAAAGGCGCCGGTTCCGGATGATCTGGATCAGGCGAAGATCATTGTCGTCAAGGTCAAGGGGCGAACGCTGCAAGGCACGGTGAGGCATTTCGAGCGACGGGATGATAAAAGTCTGAAACTGGAAGTGGAGCCTGATTAGGCTCCACTTTTTTTATGTGTCGCTCGTCATCCGTGAGCGCATTTACAGCCCTTGGTTGAACACTCTTCGCCACTTTTGTGGTGGTGGGCGCAGGCTTCACAGCAATAGTGTTTGCCGTGAACTGCATAGGAATGATCGCCTTCTTTGATCGTGCACTTGCAAGCGGGGCAATCGCATTTTTTATCAGGCATGGGACAGACTCCTTGGGTGGTGGTTGTCTGGGGCTTGAAGGGCAAGCCCTAACATCCAGTGTAGGAGCTGCGGCAGGCTGCGATCTTTTGATTTTGTTTGCGATTGGAATGGGGAACGGGATTGGGGGCATATCCGTTGCTGCGGGTGTTGCCGCTGGCGGTTTCGCTCTTACAGCGAGTCCCTTTTTCAAACGCCAAAAAGGAACCAAAAGGCTTTGCCCCTGGCGTACGGCACTTCGCTGAGGCTCAGTGTTCCCTCGCTACGGTGTCCATCCG
>NZ_JAMLFX010000006.1:242032-242613 GCF_023634765.1 Pseudomonas sp. AKS31 | reverse complement strand
TTCTCGTAGTTGCCGCCGGTCACGTTGGTGATCGAGTTGGTCAGTGGCGCATGACCGGTCAATGCATCGTTTGGCGCTGCGGTGGTTGCGGTGCCCGTGGTCTGGCCGACACCGATGGTGATGGTTTGACCATTGGCCAACGTCACGACAACTGGCGAGCCGGTTACCGGTGCGCCGACAGTCGCGGTGTAAACAACGTTGCCGCCTTCAGCCGCCGACTCGGTGGCCGTCAGTTTCACGTTGGTGGTGTCGATGGTGTCGGTGACGCTGGTCACAGCCGGAGTCGTGCTCGGCACCAGGTTTTCAAAATTACCACCAGTGGTGGTGCTGATGGTCGCCTGCACGGTGCCGGCGTCTTTGTAGACGTCGTCGGTCGGGGCTGGCACGGTCACGGTGCCGGTGGTTTTGCCAGCGTCGATGGTGATCACGGCGCCGTTCGACAGAGTCACGGTCACTGGCGAGCCAGCGGCGTTGGTCAGGGTCGCGGTGTAAACAATTGAACCGCCCTCGGCCACAGTGCCGGTCGCGCTCAACGACAGATTGGTGGTGTCGACAGTGTCGGTCACGTTGGTGCTGACCGG
>NZ_JAMLFX010000006.1:148179-219780 GCF_023634765.1 Pseudomonas sp. AKS31 | reverse complement strand
CCACAGTGCCGGTCGCGCTCAACGACAGATTGGTGGTGTCGACAGTGTCGGTCACGTTGGTGCTGACCGGGGTTTTGTCGGCCACCAGGTTCTCGAAGTTGCCACCTGTTACGTCAGTGATCGAGTTGGTCAGCGGAGCGTGTCCAGTCAATGCGTCGTTTGGCGCCGTGGTGGTCGCGGTACCGGTGGTCTGGCCGACGCCGATGGTAATGGTTTGACCGTTGGCCAGGGTTACAACAACCGGCGAGCCGGTGACTGGCGCGCCGACAGTCGCGGTGTAGGTGACGTTGCCACCTTCAGCAGTCGACTCTGTCGCTGTCAGTTTGACGGTGGTGTCGTCGATGGTGTCGGTGACGTTGGTGACTGCCGGTACGGTGCTCGGCACCAGGTTTTCGAAGTTGCCACCGGTCGCGGTCGAAATGGTTGCTTCGACTTTGCCGGCGTCTTTGTAAACGTCGTCGGCGGGCGCTGGAACAGTCACCGTGCCCGTGGTTTTACCGGCCTCGATGCTGATCACGGCGCCGTTGGATAGGGTTACGGTGACTGGCGAGCCGGCCGCGTTAGTCAGTGTCGCGGTGTAGATGATCGAGCCACCTTCAGCGACCGAACCAGTCGCGCTGAGCGACAGGTTGGTGGTGTCGACGGTATCGGTGACCGTGGTCGAAACCGGGGTCTTGTCGGCCACCAGATTCTCGTAATTGCCGCCGGTTACACCGGTGATCGAGTTGGTCAGCGGCGCCTGACCGGTCAGTGCATCGTTCGGTGCGGTGAAGGTCACTGTGCCGGTGGTTTTACCGACTTCGATGGTGATGTTCTGACCATTGGCCAGCGTTACGGTGACCGGCGAGCCGGTGACTGGCGCGCCGACAGTGGCGGTGTAGGTGACGGTGCCGCCTTCAGCCACGGAGGTATCAGCCGTCAGTTTGACGGTCGAGGTGTCGATGGTGTCGGTCACTTCGGTCACAGCCGGCGTCGTGCTCGGCACCAGGTTTTCGAAGTTGCCACCGGTAGCGGTTGAGATCGTCGCTTCAACCTTGCCGGCGTCTTTGTAGACGTCGTCGGCTGGCGCAGGAACAGTCACAGTGCCGGTGGTTTTGCCAGCGTCGATGGTGATCACGGCGCCGTTGCTCAGCGTCACGGTCACTGGCGAGCCAGCCGCGTTGGTCAGGGTTGCGGTGTAAACAATCGAACCACCCTCGGCCACAGTGCCGGTCGCAGTCAGCGACAGGTTAGTGGTGTCGACAGTGTCGGTGACATTGGTCGAAACCGGGGTCTTGTCGGCCACCAGATTTTCGTAGTTGCCACCGCTGACCTCAGTGATCGCATTGGTGATCGGCGCGTGGCCGGTCAATGCGTCGTTCGGCGCGGTGGTGGTGGCGGTGCCCGTGGTCTGGCCGACGCCGATGGTAATGGTCTGACCGTTGGCCAAGGTCACAACCACAGGCGAACCGGTCACTGGTGCGCCAACAGTGGCGGTGTAAGTGACGGTGCCGCCTTCAGCCACGGAGGTATCGGCCGTCAGTTTGACGGTTGAGGTGTCGATGGTGTCGGTGACTTCGGTCACGGCCGGCACAGTGCTCGGTACCAGGTTTTCAAAGTTGCCACCGGTGGCGGTGCTGATCGTCGCCTGCACCGTGCCGGCGTCTTTGTAGACGTCATCGGCTGGCGCTGGAACAGACACGGTGCCAGTGGTTTTACCAGCTTCGATGGTGATCACCGCGCCGTTCGACAAGGTCACGGTGACGGGCGAGCCAGCCGCGCTGGTCAGGGTTGCGGTGTAAACAATCGAACCACCCTCGGCCACAGAACCCGTGGCGCTCAGCGACAGGTTAGTGGTGTCGACAGTGTCGGTCACGGTGGTGCTGACTGGCGTCTTGTCGGCCACGAGATTTTCGTAGTTGCCGCCGGTTACACCGGTGATCGAGTTGCTCAGCGGCGCCTGGCCGGTCAACGCATCGTTCGGTGCGGTGAAGGTTACGGTGCCGGTGGTTTTGCCGACTTCGATGGTGATGTTCTGACCATTGGCCAGGGTCACGACCACAGGCGAGCCGGTGACTGGCGCGCCGACAGTGGCGGTGTAAGTGACGGTGCCGCCTTCAGCCACGGTGGTATCGGCCGTCAGTTTGACGGTCGAGGTGTCGATGGTGTCAGTCACTTCGGTCACGGCCGGAACAGTGCTCGGTACCAGGTTCTCGAAGTTGCCGCCCGTCGCCGTCGAGATCGTCGCTTCGACTTTGCCCGCATCTTTGTAGACATCATCGGCTGGCGCCGGAACAGACACGGTGCCAGTGGTTTTGCCGGCTTCGATGGTAATCACCGCGCCGTTCGACAGGGTTACCGTAACTGGCGAACCCGCTGGGTTGGTCAGGGTTGCGGTGTAAACAATCGAACCACCCTCGGCCACAGAACCCGTGGCGCTCAGCGACAGGTTGGTGGTGTCGACGGTGTCGGTGACATTGGTCGAAACCGGGGTCTTGTCGGCCACGAGATTTTCGTAGTTGCCGCCGCTCACCTCAGTGATCGCATTGGTGATCGGCGCGTGGCCGGTCAATGCATCGTTCGGCGCGGTGGTGGTCGCGGTGCCGGTGGTCTGGCCAACACCAATGGTGATGGTCTGACCATTGGCGAGGGTCACGACCACAGGTGAACCAGTGACAGGTGCGCCCACAGTCGCAGTGTAAGTCACGGTGCCGCCCTCAGCCGCCGACTCGGTCGCGGTGAGTTTGACGGTGGTGGTGTCGATGGTGTCAGTGACGTTGGTCACGGCCGGTACGGTGCTCGGTACCAGGTTTTCGAAGTTGCCGCCCGTTGCCTCCTTGATCGTGACTTCGACTTTACCGGCGTCTTTATAGACGTCATCGGCTGGCGCAGGAACGGTCACGGTGCCGGTGGTTTTGCCCGCCTCGATGGTGATCACCGAACCGTTCGACAGCGTCACGGTTACCGGGGTGCCGGCCGGGTTGGTCAGTGTCGCGGTGTAAACGATCGATCCGCCTTCAGCCACCGAATCGGTCGCGGTCAGGTTCAGGTTGGTGGTGTCGGTGGTGTCCGAAACCGTGGTGTCAGCGGACTTGCCGTCGACCGCCAGTTTTTCGAAATTGCCGCCAGTGGCGCCGTCGATGGTCACGCTCAGCGAGCTGCCGCCGGCCAGAGGGCTGTTCGGTGCAACGAAGTTCACCGAACCGGTGGTTTCACCGACAGCGATGGTGATGGTCTGGCCGTTGGACAGGGTCACGACAACCGGCGAGCCAGTCACTGGTGCGGTCACGGTCGCGGTGTAGACCACGGTTTCGCCTTCAGCGACGTTCGCCGTGGCGGTCAGCGACACGGTGGAGGTGTCGATGGTGTCGTTGACCGTAGTGACCGCTGGCGCTGTGCTGGTGACCAGGTTTTCGAAGTCGCCGCCAGTCGCACCTTTGATGGTCGCTTCAACCGTGCCGGCGTCTTTGTAGACGTCATCTTTCGGCGCGTCGACAGTAACGGTGCCAGTGGTTTTGCCAGCGTCGATGGTGATCACTGCGCCGTTCGACAGAGTCACGGTGACCGGTGAACCAGCAGCATTGCTCAGGGTCGCGGTGTAGGTGATCTGGCCACCTTCGTTGACCGAGCCGGTCGCGCTCAGCGACAGGTTGGTGGTGTCGACGCTGTCGGTGACGGTAGTGCTGACCGGGGTTTTGTCGGCCACGAGGTTTTCGTAGTTGCCGCCGGAAACGTCGGTGATCGCGTTGGTGATCGGCGCGTGGCCGGTCAGCGCATCATTCGGTGCGGTGGTGGTCACGGTGCCGGTGGTTTTGCCGACTTCGATGGTGATGTTCTGGCCGTTGGCCAGGGTCACGACGACAGGCGAACCGGTGACCGGCGCGCCGACAGTAGCGGTGTAGGTGACGGTGCCGCCTTCAGCCGCCGACTCGGTGGCGGTCAGTTTGACCGTGGTGGTATCGACCGTATCAGTCACGTCGGTGACGGCTGGAACGGTGCTTGGCACCAGGTTCTCGAAGTTGCCGCCCGTAGCATCCTTGATGGTCACTTCGACCTTGCCGGCGTCCTTGTAGACGTCATCGGCTGGTGCAGGAACGGTCACTGTGCCAGTGGTTTTTCCGGCTTCGATGGTGATCACCGAGCCGTTCGACAGGGTCACGGTGACAGGCGAACCTGCGGCATTGGACAGGGTCGCGGTGTAAGTAATCTGGCCGCCTTCAGCCACGGTCCCCGTCGCGCTTAGCGTCAGGTCGGTGGTGTCGACAGTGTCAGTAACAGTGGTCGAAACCGGGGTTTTGTCGGCGACCAGATTTTCGTAGTTACCGCCGCTTACGTCAGTGATCGCGTTGGTCAGCGGGGTGTGGCCGTTCAACGCGTCGTTAGGTGCGGTGGTGGTTACGGTGCCGCTGGTTTTGCCGACTTCGATGGTGATGTTCTGGCCGTTGGCCAGGGTCACTACAACCGGAGAACCCGTCACTGGAGCACCGACGGTGGCGGTGTAAGTAACGGTGCCACCTTCAGCCGCTGACTCGGTGGCAGTCAGTTTGACCGTCGAGGTGTCGATGGTGTCAGTGACTTCGGTCACGGCCGGCACAGTGCTCGGGACCAGGTTCTCGAAGTTGCCGCCGGTAGCATCCTTGATAGTGACTTCGACCTTGCCGGCGTCTTTGTAGACGTCATCGGCCGGCGCCGGAACGGTCACTGTGCCAGTGGTTTTACCGGCCTCGATGGTGATCACCGAGCCGTTCGACAGGGTCACGGTGACAGGCGAGCCCGCCGCATTGGTCAGGGTCGCGGTGTAGATGATCGAACCACCCTCGGCCACGGAACCGGTAGCGCTGAGCGACAGATTGGTGGTGTCGGTGGTGTCGGTCACTGTGGTGGTGATCGGGGTTTTGTCGGCGACCAGATTTTCGTAATTGCCGCCGCTCACGCCGGTGATCGAGTTGGTCAGCGGGGCCTGACCGGTCAGCGTATCGTTCGGTGCGGTGAAGGTTACGGTGCCGGTGGTCTTGCCCACTTCAATGGTGATGCTCTGACCATTAGCCAGGGTCACCACGACAGGAGAACCGGTGACCGGCGCGCCGACAGTGGCGGTATAGGTGACGGTGCCGCCTTCAGCGACCGTGGTGTCGGCCGTCAGCTTCACGGTCGAGGTGTCGATGGTGTCAGTGACTTCGGTCACGGCTGGCGTGGTGCTCGGGACCAGGTTCTCGAAGTTGCCGCCGGTGGCGTCCTTGATGGTGACTTCGACCTTGCCGGCGTCTTTGTAGACATCATCGGCAGGCGCAGGAACAGTCACGGTGCCGGTGGTTTTGCCCGCTTCGATGGTGATCACCGAGCCGTTGCTCAGGGTCACGGTGACCGGGCTTCCAGCGGCATTGGTCAGGGTCGCGGTGTAGGTGATCTGGCCGCCTTCGTTGACCGAGCCGGTCGCGCTCAGCGACAAGTTGGTGGTGTCGACGGTGTCGGTGACGGTGGTGCTGACCGGGGTTTTGTCGGCCACGAGGTTTTCGTAATTGCCGCCGGAAACGTCGGTGATCGCGTTGGTCAGTGGAGCGTGGCCAGTCAGCGCATCGTTCGGCGCACTGGTGGTCACGGTGCCGGTGGTTTTACCAACTTCGATGGTGATGTTCTGACCGTTGGCCAGGGTCACGACAACCGGGGAACCGGTGACTGGCGCGCCGACCGTCGCGGTATAGGTGACGGTGCCACCTTCAGCGGCCGACTCGGTGGCGGTCAGTTTGACCGTCGAGGTGTCGACAGTGTCAGTGACTTCAGTCACGGCCGGCGTGGTGCTCGGTACCAGGTTCTCGAAGTTGCCGCCCGTAGCATCCTCGATAGTGACTTCGACTTTGCCGGCGTCTTTGTAAACGTCATCGGCAGGCGCAGGAACGGTCACGGTGCCAGTGGTTTTACCCGCTTCGATGGTGATCACCGAGCCATTTGACAGGGTCACGGTGACTGGCGTGCCGGCCGGATTGGTCAGCGTCGCGGTGTAAACGATCGAACCACCCTCGGCCACGGAACCGGTCGCGCTCAGCGACAGGTTGGTGGTGTCGGCGACATCGGTAACGCTGGTCGAAACCGGGGTCTTGTCGGCCACCAGATCTTCGTAATTACCACCGGAAACGCCGGTGATCGAGTTGGTCAGCGGCGCATTGCCGGCCAACGCATCGTTAGGGGCGGTGGTGGTCACGGTGCCGGTGGTTTTGCCGACTTCAATCGTAATGTTCTGACCATTGGCCAGGGTCACCACGACCGGCGAACCGGTGACCGGCGCGCCGACGGTGGCGGTGTAGGTGACGGTGCCACCTTCTGCCACCGAGGTGTCAGCCGTCAGTTTCACGGTCGACGTGTCGATGGTGTCAGTCACTTCGGTCACTGCTGGTGTCGTGCTTGGCACCAGATTCTCGAAGTTGCCGCCCGTAGCGTCCTTGATCGTCACCTCGACTTTGCCGGCGTCTTTATAGACATCATCGGCTGGCGCAGGAACGGTCACGGTGCCGGTGGTCTTGCCCGTTTCAATGGTGATCACCGAGCCGTTGCTCAGGGTCACAGTGACTGGCGTGCCGGCCGGATTGGTCAGTGTCGCGGTGTAAACAATCGAACCGCCTTCAGCCACGGTGCCGGTCGCGCTTAGCGTCAGGTCGGTGGTGTCCGTGGTGTCGGTGACGGAGGTGGTGACCGGGGTTTTGTCGGCCACGAGGTTTTCGTAATTGCCGCCGGAAACGTCGGTGATCGCGTTGGTGATCGGCGCGTGGCCGGTCAGCGCATCATTCGGTGCGGTGGTGGTCACGGTGCCGGTGGTTTTGCCGACTTCGATGGTGATGTTCTGACCGTTGGCCAGGGTCACGACTACCGGCGAGCCGGTAACTGGCGCGCCGACAGTAGCGGTGTAGGTGACGGTGCCGCCCTCAGCCACAGTGGTGTCGGCCGTCAGCTTCACTGTCGAAGTGTCGATGGTGTCGGTGACTTCGGTCACGGCTGGCGTGGTGCTCGGAACCAGGTTCTCGAAGTTGCCGCCCGTAGCATCCTTGATAGTGACTTCGACCTTGCCGGCGTCTTTATAGACGTCATCGGCAGGCGCAGGAACGGTCACGGTGCCGGTGGTTTTGCCCGCTTCGATGGTGATTACCGAACCGTTCGACAGGGTCACGGTGACAGGCGAACCTGCGGCATTGGACAGGGTCGCGGTGTAAGTAATCTGGCCGCCTTCAGCCACGGTCCCCGTCGCGCTTAGCGTCAGGTCGGTGGTGTCAGTGGTGTCGGTGACCGTGGTGCTGACAGGGGTTTTGTCGGCGACGAGGTTTTCGTAATTACCGCCGCTTACGTCAGTGATCGCGTTGGTCAGCGGCGCGTGGCCAGTCAGCGCATCGTTCGGTGCGGTGGTGGTCACGGTGCCGGTGGTTTTGCCGACCTCAATGGTGATGTTCTGACCATTGGCCAGGGTCACCACGACCGGCGAACCGGTGACCGGCGCGCCAACAGTGGCGGTATAGGTGACAGTGCCACCTTCAGCGACCGAGGTGTCAGCCGTGAGCTTCACGGTCGATGTGTCGATGGTGTCGGTGACTTCGGTCACGGCTGGAACGGTGCTCGGCACCAGATTCTCGAAATTGCCGCCGGACACATCCTTGATGGTCACTTCGACTTTGCCGGCGTCTTTATAGACATCATCGGCTGGCGCAGGAACGGTCACGGTGCCGGTGGTCTTGCCCGCTTCAATGGTGATCACCGAGCCGTTGCTCAGGGTCACAGTGACTGGCGTGCCGGCCGGATTGGTCAGCGTCGCGGTGTAAACGATCGAACCACCCTCAGCCACGGAACCGGTCGCGCTCAGCAACAGGTTGGTGGTGTCGGCGACATCGGTAACGCTGGTCGAAACCGGGGTCTTGTCGGCCACCAGATCTTCGTAATTACCACCGGAAACGCCGGTGATCGAGTTGGTCAGCGGCGCATTGCCGGCCAACGCATCGTTAGGGGCGGTGGTGGTCACGGTGCCGGTGGTTTTGCCGACTTCAATCGTAATACTCTGACCGTTGGCCAGGGTCACGATGACAGGCGAGCCGGTGACCGGCGCGCCGACGGTGGCGGTGTAGGTGACGGTGCCACCTTCTGCCACCGAGGTGTCAGCCGTCAGTTTCACGGTCGACGTGTCGATGGTGTCAGTCACTTCGGTCACGGCTGGCGTGGTGCTCGGCACCAGGTTTTCGAAGTTGCCGCCGGTGGCGTCCTTGATGGTGACTTCGACTTTGCCGGAGTCTTTATAAACGTCGTCGGCTGGCGCTGGAACGGTCACGGTGCCAGTGGTTTTACCCGCTTCGATGGTGATCACCGAGCCGTTGCTCAGGGTCACGGTGACTGGCGTGCCGGCCGGGTTGGTCAAGGTCGCGGTGTAAACAATCGAACCGCCTTCAGCCACGGTGCCGGTAGCCGTCAGCGACAGATTGGTGTCGTCGATCGAGTCGGTAATGGTTGTGGTCGCTGGCGTCGTGTTCGGCACCAGGTTTTCGAAATTGCCGCCGGAAGTACCGGTGATGGTGGTGCTGACGGTGCTGCCATTGTTGTAAACGTCGTTGGCCGCTGTCGGCACGTTGACCGAGCCCGTGGTCTTGCCGGCGTCAATGGTGATGGTCGAGCCGTTCGACAGGGTGATGGTCACCGGGGTTTGCGCGGCGTTGGTCAGCGTCGCGGTGTAGGTGATCTGGCCGCCTTCGACGACCGTACCGGTGGCGGTGAGGCTCACGCTGGTGGTGTCGATCGAATCGGTAACGGTGGTGGTGGCTGGCGTGGTGTTCGGCACCAGACTTTCAAAGTTGCCGCCGGTGGCGCCTGTAATGGTGGTGCTGACGGTGCCGCCATTGTTGTAGACGTCGTTCGGCGCGGTTGGCACGTTGACGGTGCCGGAGGTCTGGCCGGCTTCAATGGTGATGGTCGAACCGTTAGACAGGGTGACGGTCACCGGGGTTTGCGCCGGGTTGGTCAGGGTCGCGGTGTAGGTGATCTGGCCGCCTTCGACCACTGTGCCGGTGGCGGTCAGGGTCAAGTTGGTGGTGTCGATCGAATCGGTGATGGTGGTCACCGCTGGCGTCGGGTTCGGCACCAGGTTTTCGAAGTTGCCGCCAGTGGCACCGGTAATCGTCGTGGTGACAGTGCTGCCGTTGTTATAGACGTCGTTGGCCGGGGTCGGCACGTTGACCGTGCCGGTGGTCTGGCCGGCACCGATGGTGATGGTCGAGCCGTTCGACAAGGTGACGGTCACCGGGGTTTGCGCCGGGTTGGTCAGGGTCGCGGTGTAGGTAATCTGTCCGCCTTCGGTGACACTCGGCCCGGCCGTCAGGGTGACGGTGGTGGTGTCGATGGTGTCGGTGACCTGGGTCGTCGCCGGAGTGGTCGGCGGCGTCACGGTGATGCCATTGCCGCCGGTGGTGCCGGTGACAGTCACGTCGATCTGGGTCGGGTCGTTATAAACGGTGTCGTTCGGCGCCAGCGGCACATTGACGGTGCCGGTGGTTGCGCCTGCCGGAATCACAATCACCGCGCCGTTCGACAGGGTGATGGTCAGGTCGGTCAGCGGCGCCTGGGTCAGGGTCGCGGTGTACACCAGCACGCCGCCGGCTTCGGTGATGGACGGCGTGGCGCTGAGGCTCAGGGTCGAGTCACGCAGGGCGTTGGTGGTGGTATCGGTGGTCTGGCCAGCGGTGATGTTTTGCGCGGCCTGGCCGGCAGCGTTGATGCCTGCGGTCGGGAAGCCAATGGTCGGGTCAACGCGGCCAGCGGTGGCGTCGAGCATGACGAAGCTGTGACCACCCCCGGCCGCACCGCCCGTGCCGGCGGCGCTCGGGCCGGCAGCGGTGGCATCCAGCGCGGTGGTCGGGTCGACACCGGCGGCGATGGCTTGCTGCAGTTCGGCTACCGACGGCGCGGCCTGCGCGGTGGCTTCTGCCAGGTCAGTGCTGGAGTCGGGCGCGTTGGCGCTCCACTGGGTTTCACGGCCCAGATCAAGGGTGCGGCCATCGGCCAGTTCAAGCGACACGGCGCCGGAAAGACCGGTGTCGATCTGGTCGCCGACAAACAGTCGGTCGCCTTCAACGAGTACGCGGCGTACGCCCTCTGGGGACACCACGAATACCTGACCGACAATGCTTTTGACGATGGCAACAACACTGCTCATTGAAGACTCTCCGGGTGTCACGTTCAGTTGACTTCCATGGACTTGATGGCATGGATGCCGATTCAGTCTGGACGTACTTTAAAAATTTGCGAAACAAGTTTGACGCGTCTAATCGTCAATAATTTGGCTAGATTCTTTCGCTATTAACTTTATGCCAAACTATTGACCTTCTGGGTGCCATCCTAAACAATCGCCCCACTAATGTCACATTGATATTTCCGCGGCGACCTGTCCTTCAGCGTGTGATCCAGTTCCTGTTTTGAACTTTCCGACATACGGTCAATCTGGTTGCCATCATCCGACGCAGCGCCAAGTTTTGCTGTGATTCAAGACAAGAAGTTCTGGGATATTCCTATCATGCGTTCGCCCCTGCTTTTCGCCGTACCCTTCGCTCTCGCCGCCTCTTTGGTACAAGCACAATCCTTACCAGAAGCCATGCAGCAGGCACTGGATGTTCATCCGGAAATCCAGGCAGGGGTGAACAGTCGTTTGGCTGCGGATTATCAATTAAGAGCGGCGAAAGGTGGATACCTGCCGAAGGTCGATCTGCTCGGCGGTTATGGTCGTGAAGGCACCGACAGCGTCACTACCCGCGCCAATGGCGGCGGTAACCACTGGGAGACCCTGAACCGCAGCGAGTCAAGTTTACGTCTCTCGCAAATGGTTTTTGACGGTTTTGCGACCTCCAGTGAAGTAGGGCGTCAACAAGCCACCGTTAACTCCCGCGCGTACTCGCTGCTCGGCACTTCCGAGCGCACCGCGCTGACCGTCGCTCAGGTGTATCTCGACGTGCTGACCCGCCGCGAATTCGTGCGTCTGGCCGAAGAAAACCTCAAGAGTCACCAGCGCATTTATGACCAGATCCAATTGCGCACCCAGCGCGGCGTCGGCAGCGGTGCCGACCTCGATCAGGCAGAAGCGCGGATGGCTCAGGCCCGCAACAACCTGATCACCGAACAGACCAATCTGGCCGACTCGGAAACCAACTTCCTCAGCGCGGTCGGGCAAATGCCTGATCAACTCGAGCGTCCTGCGCCGTTCATGGCGATGATGCCGGCCAACCTCAATGAAGCGCGCCAGCAGATGCTGGAAAACAGCCCGATCCTGCGCTCCGCCGAGTCCGACATCGCCGCTGCCGAAAAACAGTACGAAACCGCCAAGTCGACCTTCTACCCACGTTTCGACGCCGAACTGGGTCGCACCGCCGACAACGATCTCGACGGCCAGAACGGCCACAACAACGAATGGCAGGCCATGCTGCGCATGCGCTTCAACCTCTATTCCGGTGGCAGCAACAAGGCTGATCTGGAATCCAAGTCGTACCTGTCGAACCAGGCGCTGGATATCCGCAACAACGCCCTGCGTCAGTTGAACGAAGAACTCGGTCTGGCCTGGAACGCCCTGAACAACGCTAACGCGCAGGTGCCGATCGCTCAGCAATACGTCGACCACAGCACCTCGGTGCGCACCGCTTACCAGCGTCAGTTCAGCCTCGGCGAACGTACTCTGCTCGATTTGCTCGACAGCGAAAACGAGTTGTTCACCGCTTCGCGGCGCCTGGCGGAAATCAAAAACATTCAGTTATTTACTCAGTACCGAATCAAGGCGACCATGGGCGAGTTGCTCAGAAGCCAGGGAGTGGTCGCACCGTTGGCATCCGTTGTGCAGAACGACGTGAAGCCCAAGGTCCAGCTGCCTGGGATGAATTGAGTTATCCCTTTTCAACTGTCAAAGAGTGTCGAGCGTGGAATCAGAAGTCAGTCGAGTTCAACTCAGTCATGATCCACGCGCGTTGCACGACGATCCGTTACTGGACGGTCTGCTCGCCCTTTGCATGCTCCATCAGAAACCCGCCAGCGCGGCGATGCTGACCACCGGCCTGCCGCTGCCCAAACAACGCCTGAGTGTCGAGCTGCTGCCCCGCGCGGCGGCTCGCGCCGGCCTGCAAGGTCGCGTGCTGCAGCGCAAACTGGAAGAAATTCCGGCGATCGCCATGCCGGCGTTGCTGCTGCTCAAGGATGGTCGCAGCGCTGTCCTGCTCGGTTGGCAGGGGGACAACGAAGCGCGGGTGCTGCTCAGCGAAACCGACGGCGGCGAGTCCATCGTCAGCCGCGAATTGCTCGCTGACGACTACACCGGCAAAGTCTTCTTCGCCCAGCCGCAACACAAATTCGACGTCAATCACGGCACGCTGATTCCACGTGCGCGTTCGTGGTTCCGCGACACCCTCAAGCGTTCGCGCTGGCTGTACGCCGATGCGATCGCCGCGAGTTTCCTGATCAACATCATCGCCATGGCCGCGCCGCTGTTCGTGATGAACGTCTACGACCGCGTGGTGCCGAACCAGGCCGAAGCGACCCTGTGGGTGCTGGCGCTGGGTATCACCGGCGCCTATATCTTTGACCTGGTCCTCAAGAGCCTGCGCAGTTTGTGCCTGGATCTGGCCGGGAAGAAAACCGACCTGATCATCTCCGCGACGCTGTTCGAGCGCATCGTCGGCATGGCCATGAAATACCGCCCGGCGCGGGTCGGCAGCTTTGCGCAGAACATCCATGAGTTTCAGAGCCTGCGCGACTTCCTCGCCTCGCTGACCCTGACCAGCCTGATCGATCTGCCGTTCACCATCCTCATCTTCATCGTCATTGCTATTCTCGGCGGGCATCTGGTGTGGATTCCGGTGTTGGCTTTCCCGATTGCCTTGCTGATCGGCTACGCGTTGCAGAAACCGCTGGTGGCGACCATGGAGCGCACCATGGCCCTCGGTGCCGAGCGCCAGTCGAGCCTGATCGAAACCCTCGCCGGCCTCGACGCGGTGAAGGTCAACAATGCCGAAAGCGAACGCCAGTATCAGTGGGAACAGACCATCGGCACCCTCAGCCGCCTCGAGCTGCGAGTGAAAATGCTCTCCGGTCTGGCGATGAACATCACCCTGCTGATCCAGCAACTGGCCGGGGTGATCATGATCGTCTTCGGCGTCTACCAGATCATCGCCGGCAACCTGAGCATGGGCGGTCTGATTGCCTGCTACATGCTCAGCGGCCGCGCCCTCAGCCCGTTGGCCTCGCTGTCCGGTCTGTTGACGCGTTACCAGCAGGCACGAGTGACCATGACCTCGGTCGACCAGATGATGGAACTGCCGCAAGAGCGCAATTTCGAAGAGCGCCCGCTGAGCCGCAAGGTCCTGCAAGGTGCAATCGAATGCCGCCAGCTCAGCTTCACCTACCCGGAACAGCAGAACCCGGCGCTGAAGAACATCAACCTGGTGATCCGTCCCGGCGAGAAGATCGGCATCATCGGCCGCAGCGGCTCGGGCAAGAGCTCGCTGGCGAAACTGCTGGTCGGCCTGTATCAGCCGGACGACGGTTCGTTGCTGGTCGACGGTGTGGATATCCGCCAGATCGACGTCAGCGAACTGCGCTACAACATCGGCTACGTGCCGCAAGACATTCAACTGCTGGCCGGCACCCTGCGTGACAACCTTGTCTCCGGCGCGCGTTATGTCGAAGACGAACTGGTCCTGCAGGCGGCCGAACTGGCCGGCGTCCACGAATTCGCCCGTCTGCACCCGCAAGGTTATGAGCTGCAAGTCGGCGAACGCGGGCAGAACCTTTCCGGTGGTCAGCGGCAGAACGTTGCACTGGCCCGGGCGCTGTTGCTCAATCCGCCGATCCTGTTGATGGACGAGCCAACCAGTGCGATGGACAACACCGGTGAAGAACGCCTCAAGCAACGCCTCGCGGCGGTGATTGAAAACAAGACCGTGGTGCTGGTGACGCACCGGGCGTCGCTGCTGTCGCTGGTGGATCGCCTGCTGGTGGTCGACCGTGGGCAGATTCTCGCCGATGGCCCGAAAGCCGCCGTGATGGAAGCGTTGAAGAAGGGGCAGATCAGTGTTGCTTAAGTCGGGTTTCAAGGATTCGATCCGTCGCTACTTCAAAGGCTCGGCATCGTTGCAGGGCCAGCCGCTGCCGGAGGTCAACAAAGCGCTGATCGAAGACGCCCCGCGCGTCGTGCGCCTGACCATCTGGGCGATCATAGGCTTCTTTATTTTCCTGTTGCTGTGGGCCAACTTCGCTGTGATCGACGAAGTGACCAAGGGCGACGGCAAGGCGATTCCGTCGTCGAAGATCCAGAAAATCCAGAACCTCGAAGGCGGGATCATCTCCGAACTGTTCGTCAAGGAAGGCCAGATTGTCGAGGCCGGCGCGCCGCTGATTCGCCTCGACGACACGCGATTTGCTTCCAACGTCGGCGAAACCGAGGCCGATCGCCTGTCGATGCTGCTGCGCGTCGAGCGTCTTAGCGCTGAAGTCGACGACCGTCCGCTGAATTTTCCCGAGGACGTGCTCAAAGCCGTGCCGGGCCAGGCAAAAAGCGAAGAGTCGCTGTACATCAGCCGCCGTCAGCAACTGCACGACGAGATCGGGGGTTTGCAGGAGCAGTTGATCCAGCGTCAGCAAGAGCTTCGCGAATTCAGCTCCAAGCAGGCGCAGTACCGCCAGCAACTCGGCCTGCAACGCCAGGAAATCAACATGTCCGAGCCGCTGGTGGCGCAGGGCGCGGTGTCCCCGGTGGAAGTGCTGCGGCTCAAGCGTGCCGAGGTGGAAACCCGTGGTCAGCTCGACGCCACCACGCTGGCGATTCCGCGTGCCGAATCGGCGATCAAGGAAGTGCAGCGCAAGATTGACGAAACCCGCGGCAAATTCCGCAGTGAAGCGCTGACCCAACTCAACGAAGCCCGCACCGACCTGAACAAGGCCCAAGCCACCGGCAAGGCACTGGAAGACCGGGTCAGCCGCACGCTGGTGACATCGCCGGTGCGCGGTATCGTCAACAAGTTGTTGGTCAACACCATCGGCGGCGTGATCCAGCCGGGCAGCGACATGGTTGAAATCGTACCGCTGGATGACACCTTGCTGGTCGAAGCGAAGATCCGCCCGCAAGACATTGCCTTCCTGCATCCGGGGCAGGAAGCGATCGTCAAGTTCACTGCCTACGACTACACCATCTACGGCGGCCTCAAAGCCAAGCTTGAGCAGATCGGCGCCGACACCATTACCGATGAAGACAAGAAAACCACCTACTACATCATCAAGGTACGCACCGAGCGCAGTCATCTGGGTACGGATGAAAAGCCGCTGCTGATCATCCCGGGGATGGTCGCGTCGGTGGACATCATTACCGGCAAGAAGTCGGTGCTGAGTTATCTGCTCAAGCCGATCATCCGGGCGCGGGCCGAGGCGTTGCACGAGCGCTAGATCTTCGTTGGTCTCTCCGGCCTCATCGCTGGCAAGCCAGCTCCCACAAGTTTCTGTGTCGGACACATGTTAGTGTTCCAGCCGAGAAACCTGTGGGAGCTGGCTTGCCAGCGATGGCGCCAGTCCCAACACCACATCCCTGTCAGGAAGTGACAAAAACCGTCACTCACTATCCAGTCCATTCCTCACCATTCGCCATATCGTTATTCATTAACGGTATTTAATTTCCAATTCTTATAGCTATAAAGTCATCCCCCTGCGTACCTGCCGACCAATCGGCGCGCCGCACGACCTGAACCAACACGCAATCCAGCGTGAGTGTCTGATCGACGAGCGCGCCTGTGAGCGCGTCGTGCGTGGGAGATTGAAAGATGTCCGCAGCTACTGCCACCCCGAGCGCCGCGACTGCCGCGCCGCAAACCTTCGAAATTCGCCCGTTCAGCGGTGCCGTCGGCGCCGAGATCGTCGGTCTCGATCTGAGCCGCCCGGTCAATGATCAAGATTTCGCGCGTATTCATCGCGCGCACCTGGATCACCACGTCGTGGTGTTCCGCGACCAGCAGATCACCCCGCAACAACAGATCGATTTCAGCCGCCGTTTTGGCGTGTTGCAGATCCATGTGCTCAAACAGTTCCTGCTGGCCAACCACCCGGAAATCCTCATCGTTTCCAACATCATCGAAAACGGCCAGAACATCGGCCTCGGCGATGCCGGCAAGTTCTGGCACTCCGATCTCTCCTATAAAGAGCTGCCGAGTCTCGGCTCGATGCTCCACGCACAGGAGCTGCCAGAGGAGGGCGGCGACACGCTGTTCGCCGATATGCACAAAGCCTGGGACAACCTGCCCGAAGCGTTGCGCAAAGCGGTCGAAGGCCGCAGCGCTGCGCATTCCTACACGGCGCGTTACAGCGAAACCAAATTCGAAGGCAACTGGCGCCCGACCCTGACCCCGGAGCAACTGGCGCAAGTCGCCGAAGTGGTGCACCCGGTGGTGCGTACGCACCCGGAAAACGGCCGCAAGGCGCTGTTCGTCAGCGAAGGTTTCACCACACGCATCGTCGGTCTGCCGGAGGACGAGAGCCAGCAATTGCTGAGCGAGCTGTACGCCCACAGCGTGCTGCCGCAAAACATCTACCGCCATCAGTGGCAGCCCCACGATCTGGTGTTCTGGGATAACCGCTCGCTGATCCATCTCGCCGCCGGCTGCCCGGCGCACCTGCGTCGCAAGCTGTATCGCACGACCATTCAGGGCGATGCGCCTTTCTGATTCGCCGGAGATTGATCAAATCATGAACGCTCCCTTGCCAGGCCACGCGGCCAGCAAACCGATCGCCCGCAGCGACGCGTTGCTGGCGGTCGACCATGTCAGCCTCGAATACCGCACGCCGCAACGTGTGGTGCGCGCCACCCACCAGGTCAGTTTTGAAATCGATCCGGCCGATCGCTACGTGCTGCTCGGCCCGTCCGGTTGCGGCAAATCGACTTTGCTCAAAGCAGTCGCCGGGTTCATTCAACCGTGCGAAGGCGAGATCCGCCTGCAAGGCCAGCGTGTCGACGCGCCGGGGCCGGACCGGATTGTGGTGTTTCAGGAATTTGATCAGTTGCCGCCGTGGAAAACCGTCAAACAGAACGTGATGTTTCCACTGCTGGCCTCGCGCACTCTGAAGAAAAAAGAAGCTGAAGAACGCGCGCTGCACTATCTGGAAAAGGTCGGCTTGGCGGCGTTTGCCGATGCTTATCCGCACACCTTGTCCGGCGGCATGAAAGCGCGTGTGGCGATTGCCCGGGCGCTGGCGATGCAGCCGAAAATCCTCTTGATGGACGAACCGTTCGCCGCGCTCGATGCGCTGACCCGGCGCAAAATGCAGGAAGAATTGCTGCTGCTCTGGGAAGAGGTGCGCTTCACCCTGTTGTTCGTGACTCATTCGATTGAAGAGGCGCTGGTGGTCGGTAATCGCATTCTGCTGCTGTCGCCACATCCGGGCCGGGTGCGCGCCGAAGTGCACAGCCATCAATACGATCTAAACAGCCTCGGTGGTGTGGCGTTTCAGGAATCGGCGCGGCGCATTCATCGTTTGTTGTTCGATGAAGGCCAGTCGCCGGAAACCGAGCGTGAGCACGACTTCAACGACATTCGCATCGCCTATTGAGCGGCCAGGAGGACTACCCGATGAGCCAATCATCATCTGTGCGTGAAGAATTCGAAATTGTCCTGGCGCCGCTGACCGAAGTGCCGGTCGAGCGTGAGTTATCCCTCGGCACGCGGCTGTGGCAACAGGGCTGGCTGCGAAAAAGCCTGATTCTGATTGTGCTCGCCGTCGTGTGGGAAGTGGTCGCACGGATTCAGAACAATGACCTGATGCTGCCGAGTTTCCTGCAGACCAGCCACGCGTTGTTCGAGGGCCTGCTCAGCGGTGAACTGCTGGCCAAGGTGTGGATATCGCTGGTGGTACTGATCAAGGGTTATCTGATCGGCATCGTTTTGGCATTCGCTCTGACCACTCTGGCGGTGTCCACGCAATTGGGCCGTGATCTGCTGAGCACGATGACCTCGATGTTCAATCCGCTGCCGGCGATTGCCCTGTTGCCGTTGGCGTTGCTGTGGTTTGGTTTGGGGCAGAACAGCCTGATTTTTGTGCTGGTGCATTCGGTGCTGTGGGCGCTGGCGCTGAATACTTATGCCGGGTTTCTCGGTGTTTCGGAAACCTTGCGCATGGCCGGGCGCAACTATGGATTGAAGGGGCTGCGGCTGGTCCTGTTCATCCTGATCCCGGCGGCGCTGCCGTCGATTCTGGCCGGGCTGAAGATCGGCTGGGCATTTGCCTGGCGCACATTGATCGCCGCGGAACTGGTGTTTGGTGCGACCAGTGGCAAGGGTGGGTTGGGCTGGTACATCTTCCAGAACCGCAATGAGCTTTACACCGACAAGGTGTTTGCCGGGTTGGCGGTGGTGATTCTGATTGGGTTGCTGGTGGAGAATCTGGTGTTCGATACCCTTGAGCGCGTGACGGTTAAGCGTTGGGGTATGCAGCGGTAATTTCTGGTGTGGCTGCTGGCCCTATCGCTGGCAAGCCAGCTCCCACAGGTTTTTGCGGTGGCCGTAGATTTGTGAGTTTCCTCAATCACTGTGGGAGCTGGCTTGCCAGCGATGGCGTCCTGTCGGGCGCCTCCATACTTCAGGGATGTTTGCTAGCATTGCGCCCAGATCAATCCTGATCAGCCATGAGTGCTCAACATGCAACTCCCGGACATGAACCTTCTGGTCGCACTCGACGCCTTGCTCGACGAGGGCAGTGTGGTCGGCGCTGCGCGGCGGATGAACCTCAGCCCGGCGGCCATGAGCCGCACGTTGACGCGAATCCGCGAAGCCATCGGCGATCCAGTCCTCGTGCGTGCCGGGCGGGGTCTGGTGCCAACGCCCAAAGCCCTGGAGCTACGCGAGCAGGTGCGCGACGTGGTCGAACAGGCAGCGCTGCTGTTCCGCTCTGCTGACACCGTGGAGTTGGGCACATTACGTCGACGCTTCAGCATCCGCGCCAATGACTTCTTCGTCGGTGTGTACGGCGGCAAGCTGTTCGACACCCTTGATCAACTGGCACCGCACTGCGAGCTGCGCTTCGTCCCGGAGGGTGACGGCGACGATGAAGCGCTGCGCGAGGGCCGGATCGACCTGAGCGTCAGCAACACCCGGCCCGTTACCCCTGAAGTCAAAGTACAGAATCTGTTCTCAACGCATTTCGTAGGCTTGGTGCGCGAAGATCATCCACTGCTCGACGATGAGATTACCGCCGAGCGCTACGCCGGGTTTTCCCATATCAGCATGTCGCGCCGTGGCATCGCACGCGGCCCGATCGATACGGCACTGAATGCGCTGGGTCTGGAGCGGCGCGTGGCGGTGATTGCGCCGAGTTTCCATGCGGCGATGTTTGCGCTGCCGGATTCTGACCTGATTCTGCCTGTGCCCAAGGAAGCACTGCTGAGCGTGCGCCGGCTCGGGCTGAAACTGCGCTCGTTCGACCTGCCAATCCCGTTGCCGACCTTAATGCTGACCCAGGCCTGGCACCCGCGTTTCGACAAGGATCCGGCGCATCGGTGGCTGCGCGAAACCCTCAAGGCTTGTTGTGATGAAACGTGGCTGGCTGCCCAGCCTTGAAGGTCAAAAGATCGCAGCCTTCGGCAGCTCCTGCATTGGAATGTATATCTCTGTAGGAGCTGCCGAAGGCTGCGATCTTTTGCTTCGAATAATTGCGTCTGGCGCACTTATAAGCTGCCAATAAGTCAATTTTCGTCATTGCCAAGCCCTACTAAGATGCTCCGGTATTTTTCCCTCCGGAGCGTGTATTCATGACATCCCTGACGGCGGCAGCACCCATCGCTGCGGCCAGCCCGGCGGCGGCCACGCCACCGGTGTTCGGGGCGCGGATCATCATCGGCCTGGTCGGCGTGCTGCTGGCGGTGCTGGTGTCGGGCCTCAACGAGATGGTGACCAAGGTAGCCTTGGCCGACATCCGTGGCGGGCTGCACATCGGTTACGACGAAGGCACCTGGCTGGTCAGCAGTTACACCGCGACCTCGGTCGCGGCCATGGCCTTCGCGCCTTGGTGCTCGGTGACGTTTTCGCTGCGCCGCTTCACCCTCTGCGCGATCAGCCTGTTCACGTTACTTGGCGTGCTGTGTCCGTTTGCACCGAACTACGAAAGCCTGCTGCTGATGCGCACGGTGCAAGGTCTGGCCGGCGGTGCGTTGCCACCGATGCTGATGACCGTCGCCCTGCGTTTTTTGCCGGCGAACATCAAACTCTACGGCCTGGCCGGCTACGCACTGACGGCGACGTTCGGCCCTGGTCTCGGCACACCACTGGCGGGTTTGTGGACGGAGTATTTCGGCTGGCAATGGACGTTCTGGCAGATCATCGTGCCCTGTCTGATCGCCATGGCCGCTGTGGGGTATGGCATTCCGCAGGATCCGCTGCGCCTGGAACGCCTCAAATCGTTCAACTGGAAAGGCCTGCTGCTGGGCTTTCCGGCGATCTGCATGTTGGTGATCGGCCTGTTGCAGGGCAATCGCCTGGACTGGTTTGAGTCGAGCCTGATCTGCGGCTTGCTCGGCGCCGGCGCGTTGTTGCTGGTGGCGTTTCTGATCAACGAATGGTCGCAGCCGATTCCGTTTTTCAAATTGCAGATGCTCGGCATCCGCAACCTGTCATTCGCCCTGATGACCCTGGCCGGTGTGTTGGTGGTGCTGTTGGCGGTGGTGCTGATTCCGTCGAGTTACCTGGCGCAGGTGCAGGGTTATCGCCCGGTGCAGACCGCTCCGATCATGCTCATCGCCGCGCTGCCGCAGTTGATTGCGCTGCCGCTGGTGGCGGCGCTGTGCAACCTGCGCTGGGTCGATTGTCGTTGGGTACTCGGCATCGGCTTGAGCATGTTGGCGCTGTCGTGCCTGGGTGGATCGCATCTGACTTCGCAGTGGATTCGCGACGACTTCTACGTCCTGCAATGGCTGCAGATTTTCGGCCAGCCGATGGCGGTCCTGCCGCTGTTGATGCTCTCCACCGGCAGCATCACGCCGCTGGACGGCCCTTTCGCGTCGGCGTGGTTCAACACCGTGAAAGGGCTGTCGGCCGTGGTCGCCACCGGGGTGATCGAGGCGCTGACCACGGCGCGCCTGCATTTCCACTCGACCATGCTCGTCGACAGTCTCGGCAATGCGCCGCTGGCCGATCGCAGCGATCCGGGTCTTGCCCATCGCCTGCATGAGCAAGCTGTGGTGCTGACTTCCTCCGATCTCTATGTGTGCATGGCCGGCGTCGCACTGGCGTTGATCCTGCTGATTTTCTGGCTGCCGACGCGGATCTATCCGCCGCGCGCGCCGACCTGATGGCTGTACTGAAACAGAAGGTTTTTATGACGACTCAAGCAAAGCAGAAACTCGCGGTGGCCGTGGCGGCCGCGCTGGCTGTTGGCGTGCTGATGTACCTGGCGATGCCCGGTGTGTTTGGCAAACGTACTCAGCAAAACACCAACGATGCGTTTGTCTCTGCCGACTACACCCTGGTGGTGCCGCGTGTGGCCGGTTTCATCAAGGAAGTGTTGGTGGAAGATAATCAACAGGTAAAAGCCGGGCAGTTGCTGGCGTTGATCGATGACCGCGATTTACGCGCCTCAGCCGAGGCGGCGGACGCGCAAACCCTGGTGGCGCGGGCGCAACTGCAAAATGCCAAGGCGACGCTGGAACGCCAGACGTCGGTGATCGCTCAGGCTCAGGCTTCGGTGGTGGCGGCCAAGGCTGAAATGGCCTTCGCTCAACAGGAATTGAATCGCTACAACCACTTGGCGGGCGTTGGCGCCGGCACGGTGCAAAACGCGCAACAGGCGCGCACGCGCATCGAACAGGCCACGGCTCATCTCGACACCACCACGGCGAAACTGGCTGCCGAGCGCAAACAAGTCGATATCCTTACGGCCCAGCGAGATGCCGCCGAGGGCAGTTTGAAACACGCGCAAGCGGCACTGGAAATCGCCAGTTTCGAACTCTCCTACACGCGGATCACCGCGCCGCAGGACGGCATGATCGGCGAACGCGCCGTGCGCGTCGGCGCCTATGTCACGCCGGGCAGCAAGCTGCTGGCGGTGGTGCCGTTGCAGCAGGCGTATGTGGTGGCGAATTTTCAAGAGACGCAACTCACCGATGTGCAGCCGGGTCAGGAGGTGCAGGTGCGTGTCGACAGCCTTGGTGGCGAAGCCTTGAGTGGTCGCGTTGAAAGTATCGCCCCGGCGACCGGTGTGACCTTTGCTGCGGTGAAACCAGATAACGCCACAGGCAACTTCACCAAGGTGGTTCAGCGGATTCCGGTGAAAATCATGCTGGAGCCGGGCCAGCCTTTGGCCGAACGGTTGCGGGTGGGTATGTCGGTGGAGGCGAGCATTGATACCAAAAGCTCGGCGACGTCGGTGCGTGAGGTGACTCAGCGATGAGTCGTATTGAATCGACTGGCCTCATCGCTGGCAAGCCAGCTCCCACAGGGTCCACCTTTAGAACAAAACCATTCGGTCAATCTGCACAATCCCTGTGGGAGCTGGCTTGCCAGCGATGGGGGCTGTGGCAGCCACTCACCTTGAGTGCCTTGCTCGCAGTGAGCCTCACCGCCTGCACAGTAGGCCCAGACTTCCAAAAGCCTCAAGCCACGCAAATCGCCGACTGGGCCAAACCCGCCAAATCCGCCCCCAGCCAAGCCGTCAGCGAACCCCTCAACGAACGCTGGTGGGAGGTCTTCCACGACTCGCAACTGTCAGCGCTGACCCAGCGCGCCGTGCGCAGTAACCTCGACCTGCAACTGGCCAGCAGCCGCCTGCAACAAAGCCGCGCCGCGCGCCAGGTGATCACCGCTGAGCGTTATCCGAACACTGCCGCCACCGGCAGTTACGCGCGCAAACGCAACAGCGGCGAAGGTCTGAACGATCCGTCCGGGCACAACGGTGATTCTGCCTTCAATCTGTGGGACGCCGGTTTCTCCGTCTCGTGGGAACTGGATTTCTGGGGCCGCGTGCGCCGCGAAACCGAAGCTGCCGACGCCAACCTCGAAGTCGCCGAAAACGACCGTCGCGGGGTGCTGCTGGCGGTGCTTGCTGACACGGCACAAAACTACATTCAACTGCGTGGTGTGCAGAACACCCGCGCCGTCACCGAGCAGAACCTCGACGTCGCACGGCACAGCTTGAAGCTCTCGCAACTGCGCCTGGCCGACGGCGTGGCGACTGACCTCGACGTCGCCGAAGCCGCTGCGCAAGTCGCCGCGATCGAGTCGCGCCTGCCTGCGCTGGAACAACGCCAATCGCAACTGATCAACGCGATCAGCCTGCTGATGGGCGAACCACCACAGGCCCTCGCAAAATATTTATCCACAGACGCCGCCGTTCCGCAGTCGCCCTTGCAAGTCGCCATCGGACTGCCGTCGCAACTGGCCGAACGCCGTCCGGACATCCGCCAGGCCGAAGCGCGCCTGCATGCGGCCATCGCCAATATCGGCGTGGCCAAGGGCGATTTCTATCCGCGCATCACCCTGTCCGGCAACCTTGGTTCGCAAGCCATGCAACTGAGCGATTTCGGCTCTTGGGGCTCACGTGCCTTCGGCATTGGCCCGCAATTCAGCCTGCCGCTGTTCGACGGCGGACGCTTGCGCGGCATGCTGCAATTGCGTGAAGCCCAGCAGCAGGAAGCGGCCGTCGCCTACCAGCAAACCGTACTGCGTGCCTGGCACGAAATCGATGATCAACTGACCGCCTACAACGCCAGTCAACGCCGCCGTGATAGCCTCGCCGAAGCCGTCCGCCAGAACCAGATCGCCCTGCGCACCGCGCAACAGCAATACGTCGAAGGCGTGGTCGATTTCGTCAACGTCCTCACCGTGCAAAGCGCGCTGCTGGCGACGCAGGAGCAGTGGGTGGAGAGTTCGACCGGTGTTTCGTTGGCGATGGTGGGCTTGTACAAGGCGCTGGGTGGGGGGTGGGAGTCGGTGTATCCGGCAGAAGTACCTACCAATAATCCGGTTTGAACGCTGGTTTTTTGTGCGTGGCTACTCGGCCTGGAAACTGATTAATGAGCAATTCTTCCTCTGTGATCACGCGGCGCAGCCAGTGAGAGTGATCTTTCAGAGAGCCCGGGGTGGGCCGATTCAAACCTGCCCTGTGAGGAAGAATGACGCCGATGGTCAGGTGAGGAAAGTCCGCGCGTATTGCTCTCAATGCGGGGGTGATATCAGTGTCACTCGAAACCAGTACGAGTTGTTCGACGCGATCTTGCGTTGCGAACAGTGCCTGCTGGCAGGCAGTGCGATACATGCTGATCGCGATATGAACGTCGGTTTCCTTTTCTTCAAGCTTCCAGATGTCGACCTTGTCCTGACGTGAGGCCTTGGTGTTTTTGTCGATGAATCGAGGCGCTTTAGCCTGCTCAAGATGATGCCGACCAAAATGCACTCTGACATTGGTCGTGCGCAGTGCCCTTATGTAAGTGTCTTGGGCCTCTTTTGAAATTCGGCCCAGCGTCGCTAGTTCTGGTTTTATTGATGAGGTGAAATAGTCAATCGAGACAACGGCGTTCTGCGGATTTTCGATGTGTGCGACATGAATCAGCAAACCTTCGAGATTGAGCCATTTATAGGGGGTGCCCGCGAGCAGCCCATAGAACAAGTTGTAGCCATCAACAAAGAAAGCAGTACGCACAAATTATTCCTCAGAAACGAAAAAACCGGCCTAAGCCGGTTTCTTCACCCCAACTGCCAGCGAACTGAATCGCTACGTACGGGGTTGAGTAAGGCAATCCTAGATTGAGCGCGTCATGCAGGTCAACCACCAAATAATTGCGGGCTCACTGCGCTGGTTTATCTCCAGCACCGGCTTGCCAGTTTTGGTTACCAATACCAACCGGCGTCAAGCCATTTAAGGTCGTCTGTATTAGAGGTTGTTGCAGAGAGAGGTAAATTCGCTCCGCGCCTATTTGCATAGGTAGCCTGTCTATCGCCGTTTTCGCAGTGAGCAATCAGCAGTATCCCCAACTCTTGTAGGACGCCGGAATTTGCCTACATCTTTTAAACGCTCATAGAGCGGCTTTCTCTTTTGAAACATTACATTTCCGAAGAGTGATGGCCTTTCGCTTGACGCTAACCCCCGCTGTCGTAGACTCCGCACATCCGTCAGGGAGTAGCGGTTATGCAGCGTTTTCGCGGTTGGGTTATCGGATTGACCTTAGTTACGTGTGCAGTTCAGGCGCAAACGCCCGGGCCAGATGATCCGCTGCTGGATAATCCAGCGACGGCGGCGGCTACCGCGAGCAGCGAGGCGCGGGGTGTATTGCGAGCGCGTGATCAGGCGACGCTGGCCAGTGAGCTTTCCGGGCGGATTGTCGAGTTGCCGTTCAGCGAGGGCGAGTCGTTCAAGAAGGGCGATACGCTGGCGAAGTTCGATTGCTCCGCTTATCAGGCACAGCTCAATGCCGCACAAGCGGCCAGCCGTGGTGCTGGTGAAGAGCTGGCGCACAACAAACAGTTGGCTGCACTCAATTCCGTCGGGCGTTTCGAAGTGGCGCGGGCCGAGGCCAAGGTCAGCGAAACCCAGGCGCAATCCCAGGTGTATCAAGTGCAGGTCAAGCGCTGCAGCGTCGTCGCGCCGTTCGACGGACAAGTGGTCGAGCGCAAGGTGCAGCGCTATGAAAGCGTGCCGGCCGGTGCACCGCTGCTCGAGGTCGTCGATAACCGCACCCTCGAAATTCATTTGCTGGTGCCGTCGCGCTGGATGGCCAGACTCAAGCCCGGCCAGACCTTCAGCTTCGTTCCTGATGAAACCGGCCAGCCGATCGACGCCACGGTCAAACGTCTCGGCGCACGAATCGATGAGGGCAGTCAGACCCTGTTGCTGGTCGCAACACTTCCCGAAGCCAAAGGTTTGCTCGCCGGCATGAGCGGCACCGCGCGTTTCCCGGAGCTTAAGTGAACGCGCCGGTGAGCGGCGCCGCTGAACAGGTGTTCGCGCGCTTTCTCGACCTTGAGCGGCAGACTCGCGCTGCCCGCGATGCCGCGCAACTGGCCTATAGCCTGGTCAATGACGGCCAGGCGTTGTTTGGCTTTCGTCATGCCGCATTATTGATCGCCGGCAAGGTACAAGCCGTGACGGGCGTCAGTGCGGTCGAGCCGAATGCGCCGTTCGTGGCGTTCGTCGAGCAAGCCGTGGCGCAGTTGTTCAAGCAGGATGTGCTGAAGCAAGCGCGGGTGATCGCGCCGGAACTGCTCAGCGAATCGATCCAGGCCGACTGGCGCAGTCTGTCCGCTGCGCAGGTGTTCTGGTTACCGCTGGTTGATCGCGACGCGCAGGTGTTCGGCGGCTTGTGGCTGGCGCGCGATGTGCCGTGGAATCCTTCCGAGCAAGTGTTGCTGTCGCAACTCGGTGACACCTACAGCCACGCCTGGCTGGCGCTGCAACCGCGCAAGCCGTGGCGGCTGCGCTGGACCCGCAAGCGTCAGGTGGCGTTGCTCGCGGTGCTGTTGCTCGGGCTGTTGCTTCCGGTGCGTCAATCGGTGCTGGCCCCGGCCGAAGTGGTACCGCTGGGTGGTCGCGTGGTGGCGGCGCCGCTGGACGGAGTGATCGCCGAGTTTCTGGTCAAACCCAATCAAACGGTGAAAACCGGCGATGTGCTGGTGCGTTTCGAAAGCACCACGCTCAAGGCGCAGGCCGACGTGGCCGAGCGTGCGCTGGGTGTGGCCGAAGCTGAACTGAAATCCAATTCCCAGCGCTCGTTTGCCGATGCCGAGTCGAGCGCAAAAGTCGACTTGCTCGCCGCACGCGCTGAGCAGAAACGCGCCGAGCGTGACTACGCCCGCGAGTTGCTCAAGCGCAGCGAAGTGCGTGCCGAGCGCGATGGCATCGCGGTGTTCGCCGACGCCGAACGCTTGACCGGCAAACCGGTGCAGACCGGCGAACGCCTCATGGACATCGCCGATCCGAGCCAGGCTGAACTGCGTATCGAATTGGCAGTAGGCGATGCGATTTCGTTGGAGCCGGGTGCCGAAGTGGCGTTGTTTCTCGACAGCGATCCGCTGAAGCGCCATCTCGCCACACTGGAACGCTCGGCGTACGAGGCGCAGCCGACGGCGGGCGGTCAACTGGCCTATCGGCTCGACGCCAATTTTACCGAGGCGCCGCCACGCATCGGCCTGCGCGGCACGGCGAAAATCTTCGGCGACCGCGCGCCGCTGGCGCTGTACTTGTTGCGCCGGCCACTGGCCGGTTTGCGCCAGAGTGTGGGTCTGTAGATGAATCTGCCGAGCCTGCGTGCCGACCTGCAACTGTCGCCCGCGGCGCCGGCCTTGGACGGTTCGCCGCGCTGGACCCTCGCCGATCCGGTGCGCGGGCGTTACTTCAAACTGGGCGCGGCGGCGATGCGCTTGTTGCGCCATTGGTCGTTGGGCGACGCCGAGCAAGTCTTGCGCGCGGCCAATCGCGAGCCGGGTTTACCGTTGGCCGGCACGGAGCTTGAGCAGTTGCTGGAGTTCCTGCGTGGACACGATTTGATCAGTGCGCTCGACGATCAACAACGCGCCAGCTACCGCCTCAAGGCCTTGGCGCAGAAGCAAAGCCTGTGGCAAATCCTCCTGCATCAATATCTGTTTTTCCGTATTCCGCTGTGGCGCCCGGACGCGTTTCTCAATCGCGCGTGGCCGTGGCTAGAACGCTTTGGCCCACGGCTTTTGCGCTATGGATTGCCGGCGACCTTGGCACTGGGCATTTTTTTGGTCTCGCGCGACTGGCAGCGTTTTATCGGGACGTTTCCACACCTCTTCAGCCTCGGCGGCGCATTGGCGTTTGGCGTGGCGTTGTTCTTTGCCAAGCTCTGTCACGAATTCGGCCATGCGTTCATGGCCAAGCGCGCCGGGTGTCGAGTGCAGAGCATGGGCGTGGCGTTCATGGTCTTGCTGCCGATGTTCTACACCGATGTCAGCGACGCTTGGCGGGTCAATGATCGCCGTGCGCGATTGCTGATCGGTGCCGGTGGTGTGCTCGCGGAATTGCTGTTGGCGTGTATTGCGCTCCTCGCATGGTCGTTGCTGCCAGACGGACCGGGGCGCACGGCGGCGTTCATGCTCGCCAGCGCCACGTGGATCACCACGCTGGTGGTCAACCTCAATCCGTTCATGCGTTTTGATGGTTATTTTCTGATCAGTGATTTCTGGGAAGTCGACAACTTGCAGGGGCGCGCATTTGCCCTGTGCCGTTGGCGCCTGCGTGAATTTTTGTTCGGTTATGGCGCCCCGGCGCCGGAGCCGTGGTCGCCGAAGATGCAACGGCGTTTGCTGATCTGGGGGTATGGCTCATGGTTGTGGCGTGCGGCGTTGTTTTTCGGGATCGCGCTGGCGGTCTATCACCTGTTCTTCAAGGTGTTGGGGATCTTCCTGATGCTGGTGGAACTGGTCTGGTTCATCTTTCTGCCGATCATGCGTGAGTGGCGCCAGTGGTGGAGTCGCCGCGAACAGGCGCACGGCCAGCGCGTGCTGCTCAGTGGGTTGGCGCTGCTCGGGCTGTTGCTGGTGCTGATCGTGCCGTGGCGCAGTTCGGTGGAATTGCCGACGATGCTCGAGGCCGGGCGCGCCAGTGCCCTGCACGCGCCGACGGCGGCGCGGGTCAAAGCCGTGAACGTGACGGACGGGCAGAAAGTCGCTCAGGGCGATGTGCTGATTGAACTGGAATCGCCGGATCTCGAATCACGACTGGCGATCGTGCGCCGGGAAATCCAGATTCAGCAGCTATTGATGCGCCGTCAGGCCAGTCGCAGCGAAACCGCTGCCGATGCCGGCATTGTCGAGCAACGGCTGGCCGAAGCAGTCGCCGAATACCGCGGGCTGACGGCGCAACGCGAGCGCCTGCTGCTGCGCGCACCGCAGGCCGGCAGCGTGCGTGATCTGCTGCCGAACATGACGGTCGGGCGCTGGTTGTCGACCAGGGATGCACTGGCCCGGGTCGTCGAAGACGGCGCGCGACTGCGCGGCTATCTGGCGGAAGCCGAGCTGTGGCGGGTCAAGCCCGGCGCCAGTGGCCGCTTTATCGCCGATGACCCCATGCATCCGGCACTCGCCGTGCAATTGAATGAAATCGACACCAATGGCGTGGCCTACGTCGATCAGGAGGCGCTGACCTCTGATCATCACGGGCCGATCGCCGTGCGCCGCGATCAACAGCAGCGGGCGGAACCGGTGCAGGCGCAATACGGCGCGCGGCTCAGCGTGCTCGAAACAGCGCCGACACCGTTGCAACCGTTGCGCGGTGTGGTGGTGTTGCAGGGCAGCGGTGAATCGTTGCTCGGCGTAGCCTGGCGGCGAATCGCGGCGCTGGGGGTCAGGGAAAGCGGTTTCTAACGGAGAGCTCGATGGTGGACAACGCAGCAGTGGCGGCAGACGGATTGGTGGTGCGGCCTTCGCGGGCAACCGACGGGCCGTTTTTGCACAGCCTGTATCAGACGGCGCGGCCGGACCTGCAATGGATCGACGGCGAGCCGGAACAGGTGCAGCAACTGGTCGCGCAGCAGTTTCAGGTGCAGGAGCAGGGCATGGGCGACAACTACCCCAATGCCATGCACTACGTGGTGGAAAAACTCGGCACGGCGATTGGCGCGTTGAGTACTGATTTCGGCGCTAACGAAATTCGCGTGTTGTACCTGGCATTCATTCCGCAGGCGCGCGGCCAGGGTTATGGCCGCGCTGTGCTGCAAGGCGTGCAGAAAGCCGCGCAACAGATTCGCTGCCCGGTGGCGACGGTGGTCTGGACCAGCAACCCCCATGCGCGCCGGCATTATCTGGCGCTGGGTTTTGCCGTTGAAGAGCGCAACCCGGCGGCGGAGCGACTGGTCTGGTATCCCCGGTAATCTCCGTGTAGTCACTGCCGAAGGCGCGGGTCAGTTGAAGGTGATGTGGAAGTAAGCCAACTCTGGCGGCCGCCCCATCGGTGGTACCCGCGACACGAAGATGCCGTCCACTCGCCCCAGTTCAGGCAACTCCAGTGCACATAAACCATCGATGAATTCAGTTGCTTCCAGGCTGCTCAATTCGACGCTGAATGGCATGCGCTCGCTGTAACGCATTTGCGCCAGCGGTTTCTCTGTGAGTTCGCCGATATGGATTTGCAACGCACTGCCATCGGGCAGGTGCAGGGTGCCGATCCGCCCGAGAAGTGCCTGGAAATGTTGGCTTTGAACCGATTGCAGCATGGTTTCGCTCCGGCAAGGTGGGGAACCGGGGGAAGGTGATCCCCCGGTAGTCGATCAGTTACGCGAAGGGAAAATGCCATTCAGCGCGATGCTGAAGTTGAGCACCAGGTACGGGTTCATGATGGGCAGCGGCAAGCCGTTGCCGGTTGGCGAAATCGTGCCGCTGATGGTGGTCGCAGCGCCTTTGAGGGGAATGGCTGAGGTGCCTTGGGCATCGGAAAAGATATTCGCCAGACCCGGCCCGGTCCCCGATGCGCCGATATAGGCATTGGTCGCGGTGGGTGTGCCGACCGGATTGCTGGCCGGGTTGGCCAGTTGCACGGTGGTGGTGGCGGTGAGGCCGGCAAGGGCGTGGGTGTGGTTCGGCAGGTTGTTGAGGGTGGCGGTGACTTGTTCGGCGCCGGAGATTTCTCCCATGACTCTCGGCGTCAGGCCCCCGCCATTGCCCTGGCAGATCGGCATGCGGCTCTGCAGGTTGGGCAGGCCGAAGTTGACGGTGCCGTTGCCGCCGTAGGTGGTGCCCAGCAATGCAAACAGCGCCTGGTTCTGGTTGATTCCGATGATCTGACCGTTGCACAAGGCCCAGCCGCTGGGCGCGTAGTTGAAGGCAAACGTCAGAACAGTGCCCATGTAAACGTCCATAAAGTCCTTATCCTTCTGATTGGTTGTCGGCGGGCCGCTAGTGGGTTCGGCTGAAGCTATTGCCTTGGCACTCCGTGGCCAGGTCACGCCACGCCAGAGCGTAGACGCGGATTGGCAAGGTTGCCGGGTGTCGTGAAGTCGCAAATCGGCATCGACGGTTCTCCTGCGCCTGACCTAGAGTGAGTGGCAGTTCTGGCTCATACAGGCGCGGTGATGTGGCACGGCAAGAGGACGCAATGGCGGTCAACAGAGTTACGCCGGTGGGTGACACACAGGATCCGCATGCGACGCCGGGTTCGTGGTTTGCCCGCTTGCCCTTGATCCGTTGGGCCCGGGAGCACTGGCTACTGCCGATCCTGCTGCTGGCCGCTGCTGCGCGCTTTTACGACCTGACGGCGGCGGCGATCTGGGGCGATGAAGGTTCCAGCCTGCGGCTGGCGCGCTACTCGTTGGGCGAGATCTGGCATCACGCGGCGTTCGATGTGCATCCGCCGCTGTACTTCATGCTGCTGCATGGCTGGATCGAACTGTTCGGCGACGGGATTTTTGCCATCCGCAGCCTCAGCGCGCTGGCCGGCATCGCGGCGGTCGGGATGGGCGTCTGGCTGGTGGATCGCCTGGCCACGCGCCGCGCTGCGATCCTCGCCGGGCTGCTGCTGGCGTTGTTGCCGACGGCAGTGCGCTACAGCCAGGAAGTGCGCATGTATTCGCTGCTCGGCCTGCTGTTGATCGCCGCGACGCTGGCGCTGGTCTACTGGATCCGCCGCCCGCAGCGTCACCGCTATCTGGTGGTTTATGCGCTGTTGATGACGGCGGCGTTCTACACCCATTACTTCGCGGTGCTGGCGGCGCTGTGTCACTGGATTTATCTGGGGGTGATCCGGTTTCAGCGCGGCTATCGCCTGCGGCATATCCAGCGTCCGGCCTGGTGGCTGGCGAATCTGCTCATCGCGGTGCTGTACTTGCCATGGCTGCCCAATTTGCTGGGTCTGATGCAGCACATGGAACAACTCAAGGTCGGTGGCGATGTCGGCTGGGAAGACCCGGTGACGCTGGCCTCGTTGCCATCGATGATCTGGACATGGCTGATCCAGGATGACGGCGAACATCTGCCGTGGCTGGTGTTCGGCGCAATGCCGATGGCGTTGTTGGTGCTCGCAGCGGTGGCGGTGCTGCGGGATCGCAGCGTGTCGCGCGGCAGTGTCCTGTTGGCGTTGTACACCGGCTTACCGTTGTTGTTGGTGTTTGCGGTGTCGTTTATCACGCCGCTGTTCATCGAGCGCTATCTGACCGCCTATGCCCTGGGCTTGCCGCTGCTGGCAGCGCTGGCCATCGACCGCTTGTACGGTCGTGTGCGGATCCTGGCTGTGGCGGTGCTGTTGTCGTTGCTCGGGGTGGAAATGGTCGGGCTGAACAACAACGCTACCGTCGACAGCAATGATCAGTTCGATCGCGTGGTGAATTACGTCAATCAGCATTTCCAGCCCGGTGATCGCATCGTTACCAGCGACATGCTCTGGTACTTGAGTTACGTCTACTACGATCGTACCGGCGCGTTGGTGCGTCTCTACACGCCACCGGCCGCGGATGGCCGTTCGACCCGACCCAACGAGTACGGTTTTGGCTCGCTGGTGGCCGAGAATGTCTACGTCGACCATCTTCCTGATCTGGCCCGGGGTAACGGTCGGGTGTGGCTGATCGGCGCCACTTACGACGCCGATGACTTTGCCTCGATACCCGAGGGCTGGCAGCAGCGCAGCGATGTGCGGGGCGGCGGCGCATTTGCGCGCCTGTATGTGGTGCCCGCGAATGCCGTGAATCCGGAGGCTCAGCGCTAAATCGATTCTGCTTTAAATTCGCGATAAAAAATGTATCGGTTAGTTCTTTTTGCTCTGATCTGATATCAAAACACTACTAGTCGCAAGGTTACTGTTGGACTACGCTCTGTCGAACAAAAGGACTTTTGATCAGGGTGAAGGGATTGCAGCAGTTCCACTTTATCTCCGGCTTGCCGCGCTCAGGCTCCACCCTGCTTTCTGCGATTCTTTTGCAGAATCCGCGCTTTCACGCGGGCATGAGCAGCCCGGTCGGATCGCTCTTCTCCAGCGTCCTGGAGCAATGCAGCGCCGGCAGTGAATACGGCGCGGTGATCGACACCGACATGCGCCGTCGCCTATTGCGCGGTCTGTTCGACTCCTACTATGCCGACAAGGCCGACAAACCGGTGGTGTTCGACACCAATCGGCAGTGGAGCTCGCGGCTGCCGGCGCTCAACGACCTGTTTCCGCAAGCCAAAGTCATCGCCTGCGTGCGCAACGTCGCTTGGGTCATGGACAGTCTCGAGCGCCTGTACCGCGCCAATCCTTTCGAAAACACCAAACTGTTTAGCGATGCCGTCGAGCGCAACACGGTGTACAGCCGTTGCGAAACCCTGGCTCAGCGCAACCGGCTGGTGGGTTTTGCCTGGGCGGCACTCAAGGAAGCCTATTACGGCGAGCACGCCGACTCGCTGCTGATCATCGATTACGACCTCCTGACTCAGGCGCCGGAGCGTGTGCTGCGGCTGGTCTACGAGTTCATCGGCGAACCGTGGTTCGAACACGATTTCGAGCATCTGGCCTATGACGCGCCAGCGTTCGACCAGGGCCTTGGCCTGGCCGGGCTGCACAAGGTCAAACCCAAGGTGGCCTTGCAGTCGCGCCGCAGCATTCTGCCGCCCGACCTGTTCAAGCAATACGCCGATTTGTCCTTTTGGCTCGATGGCTCAGCCAGCGCCGCCAATGTCATTCGTATGAAGTCCGACGCTGCGATCAACTGATCGCGGCATTTTTTATTGATGCGTCACGTACATTCGTTCGAGTTCGGGTGAGCAACATGTGGTGGTCTCTTTTTGGCAGTGCGAAGGTCAAGTCACGGACAACCGAGGGTCAGCGTTCGCTGGCATCGCCGATGATCATGTCTCTGGAACCGCGCATGCTGTTCGACGGCGCAGTGGCTGCCACCGTGGCCGATACGGCTGCACAGGCTGACAGCCACCCTGCGGCAGATGCCGCCAAGGCGCCGACCGCCGATCACCCGGTCGCCAGCAAGGACACCCATGGTCAGGCCGATGCCACGCCGGCCGCCAGCCCCGTGGCGGTGCCGGGCCAGAGCGTGGTGTTCGTCGATTCGCGTGTGAAAGATGCCGACAGCCTGGTCCAGGGCGTCGCCCCTGGCACCCAAGTGGTGAAACTCGACGCCACCAAGGATGGTTTGCAACAGATCGCCGATTACCTCGATCAACATCATGGCGTCAGTTCAGTGCAGATCATTGCCCACGGCAACGCTGGCGATCTGTGGTTGGGCAACAGTTATCTGTCTGCGGACAACGTCGCGCAACGCAGCGCCATCCTCGGCGAAATCGGCAAGGACATGAACGCTGGCGGCGACATCCTGATCTACGGTTGCTACACCGCCGAGGGCGATCGCGGCTTGAGTTTCGTCGACTCGCTGGCGCAGTTGACCGGCCGTGATGTAGCCGCTTCGAATAACCGCACCGGTGTCGGCGGCGACTGGGACCTGGAAATTGCCACCGGCACCATCGAGAGCGCCAATGTCTTGTCGACCAAGGCGATGAGTGAATATCAATGGGGCCTTGCCACCTGGACCGCGACTAACAACCTCGACTCGGGCGTAGGCTCGTTGCGTACGACTCTGGCGTCTGCGCAAAACGGCGACATCGTCACGTTCAACGCCGGTATGACCGTGCAACTCAACTCCGAGTTATTGATCAACAAGAACATCACCGTCGATGGCGATCTGAACAACGACGGCGTGGCCGACGTGACCCTCGACGGGCAATACAAGACCCGCGTGGTGGAAATCACTTCCGGCGCCACCGTGACGCTGGACGGGCTGGTGATCACCAAGGGATTGGTGGCCGGCAATGGCGGTAACGGTGGCGCGGCGGCGGCAGGCGCCATGGGCGGCGGGATTTTCAACGCCGGCATTCTTACGCTCAATAACGTCACGGTCACTGCCAACGCCGCTTCCGGTGGTGGCGGCGGCGGTGGGGTGGCCGGAGGTTATTCCGGCGGCGGCGGCGGCGGTGGTGGCGGGATCGGCGGCGGTAACGGTGGCCATGGTGGTTCGACAGGCCCGGGTAACTCAACCTATGCCGGTGGGGTCGGCACAGCGAATACCGGTGGTTATGGCGGCGGCTACACCTCGAACGATATGGGCGGGCGCGGCGGTACCAGCACTGGCGGTCTCGGCGGCAATGGCGCCGCCGGTTACAGTCAAGGCGGCAACGGCGGCTCAGCGACCAATGGCACGTTGTCCATTGGTGGTGGCGGCGGTGGTTCGGGCTGGAACTCGGTTGGCGGCGTCGGTGGCAATGCGGCCGGCGGTATCTACAACGCCTCGACCGGCACCTTGAAAGTCATCGGCACATCGGTCATCAGCAATAACCTCGCGGCGGGCGGTGGCGGCGGCGGTGGTGGCAGCGGCGGCAACATTGCCAACGGCGGTGACGGTGGCCGTGGTGTCGGGGCTATCTGGAACAACGGCGGCACGGTACTGATCACCGCTGCCAACTTCGCGGCGATCACCGGAAACGCTGCGGCCAGTGGTGTCGGAGGCCCGTCAAACGGCGGCGCGACGGGTAGCTCGCCGAGTGCCACTGCTGCGGTTTACAGTGTCGGCGGCACGCTCAATACCAATTACGTCGAACCACCGACCGCGACCATCGTCCTGGCGGACAGTGCGCTGAAAATTGGCGAAACCTCGCTGGTAACCATCACCTTCAACAAGGCGGTCACTGGCTTCACCAATGCCGACCTGACCATCGCCAACGGCACGTTGACGGCCGTGAGCAGCAGCGATGGCGGGATCACCTGGACCGCGACTTTTACGCCGACCAACGGGATTACCGACACCACCAACGTCATCACTCTGGACAACACCGGTGTGGCGGCGGTCTCTGACGGTGCCGTGGGTGTCGGTACCACCAATTCCAGCAATTATGTGATCGATACCCAGCGCCCGACGGCCACTATCGTTGTCGCTGACACGGCCCTGAAAATCGGTGAAACGTCGCTGGTGACCATTACCTTCAGTGAAGCGGTCAGCGGATTCACCAACGCCGACCTGACCATCGCCAACGGCACGTTGTCCGCCGTGAGCAGCAGCGATGGAGGCATTACCTGGACGGCGACGTTTACGCCCAGTGGCGGTGTCACCGACACCACTAACGTGGTGACGCTGGATAACACCGGGATCGCTGACCTGGCCGGTAACGCCGGCAGCGGTACAACCGATTCCAATAACTACGCCATCGACACCGTGCGCCCGACGGCCACCCTTGTCGTCGCGGACACCGCGCTCAAGGCAGGGGAAACCTCGCTGGTGACCATCACGTTCAGCGAGGCCGTGACCGGTTTCACCACCGCCGACCTGTCCGTGGCCAATGGCAGCGTGAGCGGTTTGAGCAGCAGTGACGGCGGGATCACCTGGACGGCCACCCTCACGCCAACCAACAACGTCAGCGATACTACCAACCTGATCACCCTGGCCAATACCGGCCTCTCCGATTTGTCCGGCAATGTCGGCAGCGGCACCACCGACTCGAACAATTACGCCATCGACACGCAGCGCCCGACGGCGACTATTGTGGTCGCCGACAACGCCTTGAGAATCGGCGAAACGTCGTTGGTGACCATCACCTTCTCCGAAGCCGTGACCGGCTTCACTAATGCCGACCTGACCATCGCCAACGGCACGCTGAGCGCCGTGAGCAGCAGTGATGGTGGCATCACCTGGACAGCAACCTTCACGACGGCCGCCAACATTACCGATGCCACCAACCTGATCACCCTGGACAACAGCGGGGTCAGTGACGTCAACGGCAACCAGGGCAGCGGCACCACCGACTCCAATAACTACGCCATCGACAACCAGCGCCCAACGGCCACCATCGTGTTCACGGACACGGCCTTGAAAATCGGCGACACATCGCTGGTGACCATCACCTTCAGTGAAGCGGTCAGCGGTTTCACCAACGCCGACCTGACCATCGCCAGCGGCACCTTGAGCGCAGTAAGCAGCAGTGACGGAGGTATTACCTGGACCGCAACGTTCACTCCGGGCGCCAGCGTCAGCGACACCACCAATCTGGTGACGCTGGACAACACCGGCATCGCTGACCTGGCCGGCAACGCTGGCAGCGGCACTACGGATTCGAACAATTACAGCATCGACACCCAACGTCCGACAGCGACCATCGTGGTCGCCGACACGAGCCTCAGCGCCGGTGAAACCTCGTTGGTGACCTTTACCTTCTCCGAGGCGGTGACGGGCTTCACCAACGCCGATCTGAACATACCCAACGGCACGTTGACCGCCGTGAGCAGCAGCGACGGCGGCATCACCTGGACGGCGACATACACGCCCACTCTCGGGATCAACGACACCAGCAACCTTATCAGCCTGAACAACACCGGCATCGCTGACCTGGCCGGTAACGCCGGCACCGGCGTCACCAACTCCGGCAATTTCGTGATCGACACAATGGTACCGACCGCCACTATCGTGGTTGCCGACAACAGCCTGAGCATCGGCGAAACCACCACGGTGACCATCACCTTCTCCGAAGCCGTGAGCGGTTTCAGTAACGCCGACCTGACCATCGCCAGCGGCACGCTGAGCGCCGTGAGCAGCAGTGATGGAGGCATCACCTGGACGGCAACCTTCACGCCGACCACCAACATTACCGACGCGACCAACCTGATCACCCTGGACAATACCGGGGTGCAGAATGGGGCCGGCAACGTGGGGGTGGGCACCACTGATTCGAACAATTACGCCATCGACACCCAGCGCCCGACCGCGACCGTTGTGGTGGCCGACACGGCGCTGGGCGTTGGCCAGACCACCACGGTCACTATTACCTTCAGCGAGGCGGTGACCGGTTTCACCCTGGCAGACCTGACCGTCGAGAACGGCACACTTTCCGCGCTGAGCACCTCGGACAACATCACCTACACCGCGACGTTTACCCCATCGGCCGGCGTCACCGACACCAGCAACCTGATCACCCTGGACAACACTGGAGTGGTCGACGGGGCCGGCAACACTGGCAGCGGTACCACCGATTCGAACAACTACGCGGTCGACAGTCAGCGTCCGACCGCCACGATTGTCATGAGTGACAACGATCTGCGTCCTGGTGAAACAGCGACCGTGACCATCACCTTCAGCGAAGCCGTCACCGGTTTCGACAATTCCGACCTGAGCGTCGCCAATGGCACGTTGAGCAACGTCTCGTCCAGCGACGGCGGCATCACCTGGACGGCGACGTTCACGCCGACCATCGGCATCAGCGATACCACCAACCTGATTGTTCTGAACAACACCGGCATCAGCGATCTGGCCGGCAATGCTGGCACTGGCACCACCAACTCGGCCAACTACGCGGTGCAAACCGAAGTGCCGACCGCGACCATCGTCGTTGCGGACAGCTCGCTCAAGGCCGGGGAAACCTCGATCGTGACGATCACCTTCAGCGAGGCGGTCAGCGGTTTCAGCAACGCTGACCTGACCATCGCCAACGGCACCCTGAGCAACGTGGCCTCCAGCGACGGCGGCGTCACCTGGACGGCGACGTTCACGCCGACCGTGAGCATTAGCGATACCACCAACCTGATCACCCTCGACAACAGCGGGGTCACCAACGCCTCTGGCAACAGTGGCGTCGGCACCACCGACTCCAACAACTTTGCCATCGACACCGCGTTGCCGACCGCCACTATCGTGGTCGCCGACAATCGCCTGGGCATTGGCGAAACCACCACGGTGACCATCACCTTCAGCGAAGCCGTGAGCGGTTTCGATCTGTCGGACATCAGCGTCGCCAATGGCACCTTGGCGAACCTGATCAGCAGCGACGGCGGCATCACCTGGACCGCCACGCTGACACCAACCGCCAACGTCAACGATGCGACCAACCTGATCATCGTCGACACTGCCGGCGTGCAGGATCTGGCCGGCAACCCTGGCGCGAGCATCGCCATTTCCAACAACTACGCGCTCGACGCGACCCGGCCAACGGTGGACATCGTGGTCGCCAACCCGCATCTGGGCATCGGCCAGACCACCACGGTGACCTTCACTTTCAGCGAGGCGGTGAGCAATTTCGACTTGTCCGACCTGAGCGTGACCAACGGGGATCTGAGCAACCTGAGCAGCAGCGATGGCGGAAAAACCTGGACCGCGACGTTCACGCCGACGGCCAACGTCAGCGATCCGAGCAACTTCATCGCGCTGGACACCAGCAACGTCACGGATCTGGCCGGTAACGTCGGCAGCACGGTGGCGGTGTCGAACAACTACGCACTCGACAGCGAACGGCCCACGGCGACAGTGGTTATTTCCAATCCGAATCTCGGTCTCGGCCAGACCTCACAGGTGATCATCACCTTCAATGAGGCGGTCAGTGGTTTTGATCTGGCGGACATCAATGTCGGCAATGGCACCTTGTCCAACCTGAGCAGCAGCGATGGCGGCAAAACCTGGACCGCGACCCTGACGCCGAATGCCAACGTCAACAGCGCCAGCAATGCCATCAGCGTCAACAGCGCAGGCGTCAGTGATCAGTCAGGCAACAGCGGCAGCGGCGTCAGCAACTCGAACAATTACGCGATCAACACCGTACCGCCGCTCGTTCCGCCAACGCCGTCCACCAGTGTGGTGATTCCCGATCCGCTGATTCGCAGCAGCGATCCGGTGGTGCCGCCACCGCCGCCAAACGTCCCGCTGCAACCGATCATTTTCACAGCGCCCACCGGCGATCTCGGTTCACCGCTGACCTTTGCACCACTGTTCGAGCAACGGGTGATCGGCAATGGCATCCGTCCGCTGGGCGATATCTTCATGAACCACGGCGCCCTCAGCCCGAGCTTCATCGCGCAGGTGTTCAGCAGTAGCGACAGCGGCGCTGATGGATCCGGCCACGGCTTCCTCGGTTTTGGCGGCGGTGACGGTGGCGTATTCGGGACCAGCACGCTGTCGAGCCTGTTCAATCAGGACAGCGCCGCCGACCGCGATTCGTTGAACGCGTTCGGCAGTCAGTCACTCAAGGCTGGCGATGTTTCTCAAGGCCTGCGCGGCGTGTTTGGCGCGCCGACACTGGGCCAGCAACTGCAACAACTCAAAGACAACGAACAGCACCGGGTCGACAACCTGGCGGCAGCACTGCAACAGGTCGGCATCAGCGAAATATCGGCCTGAACCAACCATTACTCAACACTGTGCGGGACCTAGGGGCGATCCAGGGATGAAGAGAAGTCAGAAGTTGTTCGGCGCCAGCCTGCTGGCGCTGGCGATCAGCGGATGTGCAGTGACCAGTGAACCGATTGAGCGCAGCGTCAGTGAACAGCGTGCCAAAAGCGACCTGCAAGGCATGTACAAGGATCAGGAACCGCTGCGCGGTCCGTTGACCCTGCACCAAGCCATGGCCCGCGCCGTGAAGTACAACCTCGAAGGCCGCTTGAAGATCATGGAGGAAGCGCTGGCCAAGCGGCAGCTCGACCTCGCCAGTTTCGACATGCTGCCGCGCATGGCGCTGGACGCCGGCTACGTCGGGCGCAACAACGTCAACGCCTCCAGCAGCCAGAGCGTACGCACCGGCACCCAGTCGCTGGAACCGTCGACCTCGCAGGATCGCGACCGCGAGGTCGCCGACCTGACCATGGTCTGGAACGTCCTCGACTTCGGCGTCAGCTACATCAGCGCCAAGCAGCAGGGCGATCAGCGCCTGATCGTCCAGGAACGGCGCCGCAAAGTGATCAACACCATCGTTCAGGATGTGCGTTCGGCCTATTGGCGAGCGATGGCTGCCGAGCGCCTGCTCAAACAGATCGACAGCCTGATGGCGCGGGTCCAGACCGCTCGGGACAACAGCCAGACCCTCAGCGATCAACGCATTGGCGACCCGGTGCAATCGCTCGGTTACCAGCGTTCGCTGATCGAAGCCACCCGGCAACTGGAAGAACAACGCCGTGCCTTGTCGCTGGCGAAAACCGAACTGGCGACGTTGATCAACTTGCCACTGGGCACCAATCTGACCTTGGCCACCGATGATGGTTATCAGATTCCTGAACTCAAGGTCGATCTGGCCAAACTGGAACAGGAGGCCTTGACCAGCCGCCCGGAACTGCGCGAGCAGGATTACCAGACGCGCATCAGCGCCGCTGAAACCCGCAAGGCCATGCTGCGCTTGCTGCCGGGCCTGGAGTTTTCCGCTGGCGGGCACTACGACAGCAACTCCTTTCTCGTCGAACAGGGCTGGGCCGACTACGGCGTCAAAGTCACCTGGAACCTGTTCAACGTGATCTCTGCTCCGGCGGCGATCAACGTCGCCAAGGCCGGCGAAGAAGTGGCCACTGCGCGGCGACAAGCAATGTCGATAGCGGTGCTCGCGCAACTGTATGTGGCGAATGCCAACTATCAAGAAGCCATGCGCCAGTTCAAGACCAACCAACAGTTGTCGGACATCGACGGGCAAATCGTTGGCCAGTTACGCAACCGTCATCAGGCTGCCGGGATTGGTGAGCTGGAGTTGATTCAGGGCGAGTTGAACAATCTGCAAGCCGACTTGCGCCGTGATTTGTCGTACGCCGATCTGCGCAATGCCTACGGTCAGATCTTCGCCAGTGCTGGCCTCGATCCGCTGCCGGATCAGGTGCAGTCGACCGAAGTGCAGTCGATCGCCACCGCGCTGGCCAACCGTGAGTCGGCGTGGGCGTCGGGGGATATTTCGGTGCCGGTGGTGGCGCATGCCCCAGCGCAGTGATGTGCTGGCGCCCGTTGCCAGCGTCAGCCGCACGCAACGCGAGGCCCGCAATGGTCATCGGGGTGCGGCGATCCTGCTGACCGGTTTGCCGGCGGCAGGCAAGTCGACATTGGCGCAAGCGCTGCATGCCACCTTGTTCGGGGATGGCCTGCAAACCGTGGTGCTCGATGGCGACACTTTGCGTACCGGGTTCAACCGGGATCTGGGCTTCAGCGATGCCGATCGCCAGGAAAACATTCGCCGCGCCAGTGAACTCGCGGCGCTGCTGGTGGACAACGGCCAGATCGTGATTCTGGCGATGATTGCGCCGTTGGCCGAGCTGCGTGAGGTGTTTGTGCAACGCTTGGGGGACGACTATCGCGAAGTCTGGTGCAGCGCTTCGCTGGCGGTGTGCGAGCAGCGTGATCCGAAAGGGCATTACGCCCGCGCCCGACGCGGCGACCTGCCCGGGTTTACCGGCATTTCCGCGCCCTACGAGCCACCGGCGCAACCGTCATTGGTGCTCGACACTGGCGCGCAGTCGGTCGATGCCTGCCTCGATCGGCTGCTGACCTGGCTCGGCGAGTGTTCGGTGTTGCCCAGGACATGAGCCGCCCGGCGTATTCGCGATTGCCGGTGACCGTGGATTTGCCCTTGCTGTTGCAGGCGCTGGCAGCGATTGCCGACGCCGCCTGGCGCAGCCATTTCAATGTCGGTTATTTTTCCGGTGACTGGAGCGGGGTGGCGCTCATTTCGGCGGTCGATGCGCTGACCGAACTGTCCCCCGGACGCGGTGAACCGGTGCAGCGCGGCCCTTGGCTGCGAGATGCGCGCTGGCAACAAGGGCTGCAAAGTCTCTCACTGGACATCGTCAGCGCGCGATTGCTGCGCTTGGGGCCGGGTGGACGAATTCACCAGCATCGCGATTACGACCTTGATGGCCCGCAGGCCGATCGGCGTTTGCACATTCCATTGCTCAGTCCGCCGAGCGTCGATTTCTGGCTCGATGGGCAGCGCATGCCCATGCAGGCCGGGGAGTGCTGGTTTCTTGATCTCGCTCGCCCACATCGCGTGGATAACCGCGATACCTCGGCGCGGGTTCATCTGGTGCTCGATTGCCGGCCCGGTGCCTGGCTTGAACAGATGATCAGCGACGGATTGCACAGTACCCCTGAGCCTGGCTTGGCCGACACGCCTTTGCAGCGCTTTCAGCGGCTGGTGGCTGAAGATGTTTCGCTGTCTCTGGCCTTGCGTACGCTGCACGATCCAGACGTCTTCATCAGTCGAGCGCTGGAATTGGGCGCTGAGCGTGGTTTGTCGTTCTCTTACGAGGAATTGCGTGCGGCGATGCGCGACGGCCGTCGACAATGGAACGAACAATGGAGCGGTTGAATTTCGACGGCTGGTTGCCGATTCGTGTCTGGCCGGTTGACGGGCAGTGGCAGGTGGATTGGTGCTGGTTCGGTGACACGGCGCTGCATCAGCCGTTCTTTCGCGATGCGGTCGAGGATGCATTACGGCTGCCGTTCAATCAGGCGTTTCGGCGCCAGACGTCTTTGGCAGCGCTGAGTGAATGGCAAACGCAGAGCCCTGGGCTTGCACCGAGTGCATTTGTGCTGCACGCCTCGCGTTGCGGTTCGACGCTGATCAGCCAGATGCTCGCCCGACTCGACGACCACATCGTCGTGTCCGAGCCACCGCCGCTGGACGCCTTGTTACGCAGTGATTTACCCGCCGCCGAACGCCGGGCCGCCATCGTCGGGTTGCTCTCGGCCTATGGTCAGCGCCGGCGCGGTGTGGAACAGCGCCTGGTGATCAAACTCGACGCCTGGAACATCGGTGAATGGCCGCTGCTGCAGGACTGTTTCGCAGATACGCCGTGGCTGTTTCTCTATCGCGATCCTTTGGAAATTGCCGTTTCTCATCTGCGCCGGCCGGGGATGCACATGGTACCGGGGATGCTCGGTGATTGCGTATTGGAGGATGGTTTGCCGTTCGAAGGGCGCGAAGAATTCATCGCCCGACGCTTGGGGCGATTGTTGGCGGCGGGGGTGATGCATTGCCGTGACTCGGGTGGTTTACCGGTCAGTTACAGCGAGTTGCCCGAGGCGATGGCGGGGCGGTTGGCCAGGTTTTTCCGCCTGAACGATGAACAGTGCAAACAGGTCTTTGCCGCGACCGCGCAGCATGCGAAACAGCCCTCGCAAGCGTTCATTGCCGATGGCGACGACAAACGTCGCGAAGCTTCAGCAATGTTGCGAATGCACGTACAGAATTACACTCGAGCGCCCTACGAGGCGTTGGAAAAGCTTCGTCTGTGCGCCACAGGGTTTGCTTCATGACTTGCCGGACAAATCCGCCATGCCTTTGAGCAATTCGATCGGCAGCGGAAAGACAATCGTCGAACTCTTGTCCCCGGCAATCGAACTCAAGGTCTGCATATAGCGCAACTGCATTGCCCCGGGCTGGCGACCGAGCATTTCTGCTGCCTGCATGAGTTTTTCCGAGGCTTGCAGTTCGCCTTCGGCGTGAATCACCTTGGCCCGACGCTCGCGTTCGGCTTCGGCCTGTTTGGCGATGGCGCGAACCATCGATTCGTTGAGATCGACATGCTTGATCTCGACGTTGGCGACCTTGATCCCCCAGGCATCGGTCTGCGCGTCGAGTACCTGCTGGATGTCGATGTTCAACTGTTCGCGTTCGGCCAGCAGCTCATCCAGTTCATGTTTGCCGAGGACTGCGCGCAGGGTGGTTTGCGCCAACTGGCTGGTGGCGGAAAGATAATCCTCGACCTGAATGATCGCCTTCTGCGGATCGAGCACGCGGAAATACAATACGGCGTTGACTTTGACCGAGACGTTGTCGCGGGTGATCACGTCCTGCGGCGGCACGTCGAGCACCACGGTGCGCAGGTCGACCCGGACCATTTGCTGGACCACCGGGATCAGCAGGATCAGGCCTGGGCCTTTTACCTGCCAAAAGCGGCCGAGCTGGAACACCACGCCGCGCTCGTATTCACGCAGGATGCGAAACGTCGAGCCGGCCAAGGCAATGACCAGTAACAGCAGCGCAACAAAACCGATTTGCAGACCCATGATCACTCTCCGAGTGGCGCCGCGTCAGTCGCGGCCACTTGCAGCAACAATCCCTTGCGCGCCACCACGCGTACCGGTTGCCCGGTGTGCAGCGGTGTCGCGCTGAGCACTTGCCAGCGCTCACCTTGCAGTTGCACCCAACCATTACGCGCATCGCCCGGTTGCACCGTGGTGATCGCGGTCACACTGCCGAGCAGGCCGGCGTCGCCACTGACGGCGTGGCGCGGACGAGTTTTCAGGGCGCGGATCAGCAGCGCGATCAACAGCAGGGCGCTGATCAGGCCGAGGCCGATCATCAGCGGCACGGGCAGTTCGGCGTTGCTGAGAATCAGCGCGCCGATCACGAACATGATGATCCCGCCCAGCCCGATCACTCCGTAGTTGGGCAGCGCGGCTTCGGCGATCAGAAGAACGATGCCCAACGTAATCAACCACAACCCGGCCGGACTCATCGGCGGCAACGAACTATCGGCGGCGAGGGCTGAGCCGCTGACCAGCAGGAGCAAGGCAAACGCACAACATCGACTGTTCACGTGACCCTCCGCGAGCGTCATGTCTGGTTCTTACAGTCTAGTTGAGGGTGGCACTGGCTGAATGTTGATCAATGTGCGGATGTGTCCAGTGAGCGGAATTTCCTGCGCCACCCCCTCGCCGAACTAGACTCAAAGACACGGCAACCACCGTTCAGCGCAACACCGAGGTGCATCATGCGTATGGCTAAAAAGGTGCAGAGCAGCCTGAACCGGGCGCACTGCGAATACGACATCGTCGCCCACCGACATTCGTCCAGCAGCCTGGAAACCGCACGGGTCGCCGGGGTGCCCGCCGAGCGCGTGGCCAAATCGATCATCCTCGACGATCACCACGGGCACTACTTGATGGCCGTGCTGCCGGCCAGCCGTCATCTGGACCTGAGCAAGGTACGCGCCCGCGGCGAATGGCAACTGACCCGCGAAAGCAACTTGGCGCATATCTTCGACGACTGCGAACGCGGCGCAGTGCCGCCGCTGGGTGATTCCTATGGCCTGGACATGGTCATCGACCCGTTGCTGACGCGGCAGAAAGATATCTATCTGGAGGCGGGCAACCACAACTATCTGCTGCACATGAGCATGCCGGAGTTTCTGAAAATGGTGCCCCATGCCGAGGTTCGGGAGTTGAGTGATTAGGCTCTGTGGCGCCGGCACTGACGCCTTCGCGAGCAGGCTCGCTCCCACAGGTTGATCGCATTCCCCTGTGCGAGCGAGCTTGCTCGCGAATAATCCTCCACACACCAGGATTTTGAAGGAATAGCTCAATGGAAAACCCAAATCACAGCCTGCCCTCCCTGTTCAAACAACTCGGCCTGGACAACGACCCGACCAGCATCGAGCAATTCATTGCTACCCATTCCCCGCTAAAACCCGAATTGCATTTGGCTGATGCGTTTTTCTGGTCGAAGAGCCAGTCGCAGTTTTTACGGGACGAAATTCTGGATGACGCCGATTGGGCGGAGGTGGTGGATCAGTTGGATGTGTTGTTGAGAAAGGGACGGGAGGGCTGACTGGACGTCAACCTCTTGTCATTCAATTGAGTGGAACGGTTGTTGAGGATCAAAAAATAGACCAAAATAACGACCTCAATTGAGGTCTTTTATTATGCAAAGCGTTCTGGCCGATATGGCTGTCAGTGTCTCAGAATTAAAGAAAAACCCTTCCGCAGTGCTGAGCGGTGCACATGGCGGGGCCGTGGCCGTTCTTAACCACAATCGCGTCATGGGCTATATGGTGCCAGCGGAGGTGTACGAAGCAATGATGGAGCGACTTGATGATCTGGAGCTTGCTGAAATGGTTCGCGCCCGCAGCCATGAGACGCCAATTCCGGTAAGCCTGGATGACCTATAAGCTCGAATTTTTGCCATCCGCTCACGAAGAGTGGAACAAGTTGGGTCATACACTACGAGAACAATTCAAAAAGAAGCTGGGCGAGAGGTTGAAGCTGCCAAGGGTTTCTGCTGATGCTCTACACGGGATGCCGAACTGCTACAAAATCAAACTCAAGGCTCCCGGTTATCGCTTGGTTTATCAGGTGATCGATGAGCGCGTTGTTGTTTCGGTTGTCGCAGTCGGTAAGCGCGAGCGCAGCAGTGTTTACGAGAATGCAAAAAAGCGCTGAATAAGCTCTCAGCGCCAATTCCTACAGGCAAGCAGGCAATTTGTTTCAAAACTTGACTGAAATTCCCCTCCAATGCGATATTGATAGTTAGCAAACTAACAGTATGCATTTCCTCGTGCCGAACGATCTCGACGCTCTCCAGATGAACATCAGCAGTGCCATGGTGGTGGCCGCCAGGCATTGGCGGAAGATCTGCCAGACCACGCTGGTCAACTATGGAATCTCCGAAGCCTGCGCCGTGCCGCTCTTGATGATCGGGCGTCTGGGCGAGGGCGTGCGCCAGGTGCAGGTGGCGCAGGCCGCCGGGATGGAGAGTCCATCGCTGGTGCGTCTGCTCGATCAGTTGTGCCATTCCGGCTACGTCTGCCGCACCGAAGATGCCCAGGATCGCCGCGCCAAATGTCTGAGCCTCACCGACACCGGTCGCGAACTCGTGCAAGCGGTCGAGATCGAACTGGTGCGCTTGCGTCATGAGGTGCTCGAAGGCATCGAGCAAAGCGATCTGGAAGCTACGCTTCGGGTACTCAGGGCTTTTGAAGCGGCTCATTCGCCTGTGGTGATCAATTCTTGAACGGTTTTTTCTCCGGCATTCCGCCCGCCCGTGACTGGTTCTACGGGATCCGCACGTTTGCAGCGTCGATGACCGCGCTGTACATCGCTCTGCTCATGCAAATGCCGCGTCCGTATTGGGCGATGGCCACGGTGTATATCGTCTCCAGCCCGTTTCTCGGGCCGACCAGTTCCAAGGCGTTGTACCGGGCAATCGGTACGTTTCTTGGTGCGGCGGCAGCGGTACTGTTTGTGCCGATGTTCGTGCAGAGTCCGTATGTGTTGGTGGTGGTGATCGCCTTGTGGACGGGGATTTTGCTGTTCATGTCCCTGCACCTGCGCACGGCCAACAGTTATGCGTTGATGCTCGCCGGTTACACCTTGCCGCTGATTGCCTTGCCGACGGTGGATAACCCGCTGGCGGTGTGGGACGTGGCGGAAGCGCGCACGGAAGAGATTTTCCTCGGCATCGCCGTTGCTGCCGTGGTCGGTGCGATGTTCTGGCCGCGACGGCTGGCGCCTGTGTTCAACGACGCCGTGGGCAAGTGGTTCGCCGACGCCACGACGTACAGCCTGAAATTTCTCAGTCGCGACGTGCAGCCCGAAGAAGTCACCGCGCTGCGCATGGCCATGGTTGCCAATTTCAACAGCCTTGAGCTGATGATTGGCCAACTGCCCCACGAAGGCGCGCGGCCGCAAACCGTGCGCAACACCAAGGAACTGCGTGGGCGCATGATTCACCTGTTGCCGGTGATCGATGCGCTGGAAGATTCGCTCTATGCCCTTGAGCGACGCACGCCCGAACTGGTGGAAAAATTCTCACCGCTGCTCGCCGCGACCCGGGAATGGCTCGGCCATCAGGATGCCGATCTCCAGCGCTGGCAAGCACTGAAAGACCAGCTCGAAGCCCTGCAACCGAGCGCCGAGGCGCTGGAAGATCGCAAGCAACTGCTGTTCTCCAACTCGATCTACCGCCTCGGCGAATTCATCGATCTGTGGCAGGACTGCCGCAGTCTGCAGGACGCCATTCTCTGCGAGCGCCAAGGCAGCTGGCGCGCGGTGTATCGCCACTGGCGCCTCGGTCGCCTGACACCGTTTATCGATCGCGGGTTGATGCTGTATTCGGTGGTCTCGACGATTCTGGCGATCATCGTCGCCTCAGTGCTGTGGATTCTGCTGGGCTGGCCCGACGGCGGCAGCGCGGTGATTCTGGCGGCGGTGGCGTGTAGCTTCTTTGCATCGATGGACGACCCGGCACCGCAGATCTACCGGTTCTTTTTCTGGACCGGCATGTCGGTGCTGTTCGCCAGTCTTTATCTGTTTCTGATTCTGCCCAACCTGCACGATTTCCCGATGCTGGTGCTGGCGTTTTCCATCCCGTTTATTTGCGTTGGCACGTTGACCGTGCAGCCGCGCTTCTACCTCGGCATGCTGCTGACGTTGGTCAACACCTCGTCGTTCATCAGCATTCAGGGCGCTTACGACGCGGACTTTTTCGCCTTCGTGAACTCGAACCTGGCGGGGCCGATAGGTCTGTTGTTCGCGTTTATCTGGACGCTGGTGGCGCGTCCGTTCGGTGCGGAGTTGGCGGCCAAGCGCCTGACCCGTTTCAGCTGGAAAGACATTGTCCACATGACCGAGCCGGCCAACCTCGCCGAGCATCGGCAATTAGGCGTGCAGTTGCTCGATCGGTTGATGCAGCACCTGCCGCGTCTGGCCCTCACCGGCCAAGACACCGGCATCGCCATGCGCGAAGTGCGCGTTGGCCTGAACCTGCTCGACTTGCTCGCCTACACCCCTCGGGTGACGGGCGCACCGAACGCTTTGTTGCAGCAAGTGGTCAGTGAAGTCGGCGCGTATTTCCGCGCCTGCCTCAAGGCCGGCGAACGCTTGCCGGCACCGCCAGCGTTGCTGATGACCATGGACCGCGCGCGCCGAGCACTCAATGGCCAGGGCGATGAAGAAACCCGTCTGAATCTGTTGCACGCCTTGAGCGGTTTGCGTCTGGCACTGTTGCCCGGCGTCGAATTCGTCTCCAGCGCCGAGCCCGAAGAACCGCTGCCCGAAGGAGCGCCCCTATGATCGGTGATCTGGACATCAGCGGCATTTTCCTGCCGACCCTGCTGGTGCTGATGGGCATCACTTATGTGCTGTTTCTGTTGGTGCATGGCGTACTTCAGCGCGTGCACTTTTACCGTCTGGTCTGGCACCGGGCATTGTTCAACGTGGCTCTCTACGCGGTACTGCTGTACGGCGTGGACTCACTCAGTCGATACCTGATGACATGAAAAAACCGTTTTTGACCATCGGTCGCGTGGTACTGACCCTGCTGATCGTGACTTTTGCCGTTGTCCTCGTCTGGCGCATGGTCATGTATTACATGTTCGCGCCATGGACCCGCGACGGCCACATTCGCGCCGACATCATCCAGATCGCCCCGGACGTGTCCGGGTTGATCCAGCAGGTTGAAGTGAAAGACAACCAGTTGATCAAGCGCGGCCAGGTGCTGTTCAGCATCGACCAGGACCGTTTCAAACTGGCGCTGCGTCAGGCCAAAGCCGCAGTCGCCGATCGCGAAGAAACCCTCGCCCAGGCCCAGCGTGAAGCCAAACGTAATCGTGGCCTCGGCAATCTGGTGCCGGCCGAGCAACTGGAAGAAAGCCTGTCGAAGGTCGCCCGCGCGCAGTCGGCGCTGGCCGAAGCGGTGGTCGCGGTGGACAGCGCACAGCTCAACCTCGACCGCTCGGTGATCCGCAGCCCGGTGGACGGTTACGTCAATGATCGTGCGCCGCGTCCGCAGGAATTCGTCACCGCCGGGCGTCCGGTGTTGTCGGTGGTCGACAGCAATTCATTCCACATCGACGGCTATTTCGAAGAGACCAAACTCGACGGCATTCATGTCGGTCAGTCGGTGGATATCCGTGTGATCGGTGACCGCGCCAAACTGCGCGGGCATGTCGAAAGCATTGTTGCCGGTATCGAAGACCGCGACCGGACCAGCGGCAGCAACCTGTTGCCCAACGTCAACCCGGCGTTCAGCTGGGTGCGGCTGGCGCAGCGGATTCCGGTGCGGATTGCCTTTGATGATGTGCCGGCAGACTTCCGCATGATCGCCGGACGTACCGCCACCGTTTCGATCATCGACGACCAGAAAGCCGACGACCGCAAGCAGGAGCCCGCGCAATGAACCGGGCGCTGATGATCGCCGGGTTGGGCGTGATGCTCTCGGCCTGTCAGATGGTCGGGCCGGATTATCATGTGCCGGCGGATGCGGCGGTCCAGCGCGAGGATTTTCAGGGTGAACTGGCAGTGGCCGGCAAACCGGTGGTGTCGGCGCCCGTACCGGCGGACTGGTGGCGTCTTTATAAGGATGCGCGGCTGGATCAACTGGTGCAGCAGGCCATGGCCTCCAACACCGATTTGCGCGTCGCGGCGGCGAACCTGCAACGGGCTCGAGCTCAGGTCGATGAGGCCGAAGCAGCGGGCGGCTGGAGCGCTGGTGTGAAGATGGGCGCGCAGCGTTTGCAAGAGTCTGGTCAGGCCTTCTTGCTGCCGGAAAAAGTCCCGGTCGATAACGTCGGCGACATCGGCATCAGCGCTTCTTATCAGTTCGATCTGTGGGGCACCTTGCAGCGTGGCATCGAAGGCGCCAAGGCCAATGCCGATGCGACCCAGGCCGCGGCAGACACGGCGCGGATCACTTTGGTGGCGGACGTCGTCCGTGCCTACACCCAGGTCTGCGCGGCCAACGAAGAACGCGAAATCGCCGAGCATTCCCTCGATCTGCAATCGCAAAGCACCACGCTGATCCAGCGTCTGCGTGACGCCGGACGTGGCGACGAAACCCAGGTCACCCGTTCGCAAACCCAATTCAAATCCCTGCGCGCCGACCTGCCGCGTTATGAAGCGGCGCGTCAGGCCGGGCTGTTCCGTCTGTCGATGCTGCTGGCGAAACCGGTCGATCAATTGCCGGCCGGTACCGCCACCTGCGCCGAATTGCCGAAAATCGCCCAATTGGTGCCGGTCGGCGATGGCGCTGCGCTGCTCAAACGTCGCCCGGACATTCGTCAGGCCGAACGTCGTCTGGCCGCTGCGACCGCCGGGATCGGCGTCGCCACTGGCGAGTTGTATCCGGACATCAGTATCGGCGCGACCATCGGCACTGTTGGTCTCATCGATGACCTCGGTGATCCGTCGACCAACCGCTGGGGCTTCGGCCCGTCGCTGAGCTGGAAAGTACCGACCAACGGCGCCCGCGCACGCATCCGCGAGGCTGAAGCCACGACCCAAGGCGCTTTGGCGCACTTCGACGGCGTGGTGCTCAACGCCATTCGCGAAACCCAGACCGGTCTGGCCCAGTACAGCGCACTCCTGCAACGCCGCGATGCGCTGGCCGATGCCGAGCAGTCGGCGAAACTGGCGGCCGACCAGACCCACCGCTTCTTCCAGGCCGGTCGCGAGTCGTTCCTCGCCGACCTGCAGGCGACTCGCACCTACACCGATGTCACCGCGCAACTGGCCGCCGCCAACACTCAGGTTGCCATGAGCCAGATCGATTTGTTCCTCGCCTTGGGCGGCGGTTGGGAAAGCGGACGAACGCACGCCACAACCGCCAGCAAACCCTGAGGCCGTTGCTATGCTTTGAAGTGTTGGAAGGGTGCCCCGAGCAAGGCGCCCTTTCAGCGCACATTGCTAGCGCTGGTCTAGGGGAAACCAATAATGAAAAACCCTTACGCTCTCGGCTTCTGGTGCGCCCTCACAGCGCTGGTGCTGCTCTCGGCCACCTATTTCTACGGCATCATGCTGGCTCATCAGATCGACAAGGCCATGGTGTTCCTCGATAGCGCCGTCGCGTTGATCGCGGTCATGGCAATCGTCGTCGTGGCGTGGGCGTCGGTTCAGGTGCAGCGGGTCAAGAAAAAACACCTCGAACAGGGCAAGACCCTGGTGCTGATCTGGGACACCAAAGTTGCCCTGCGCCGGGTCGAAACCGTGTTCGACCGATATTTCTGGGGCAGTTACTGGCAGCCGGGACGGACCTTCGCCGAAGTCATGGGCGAACTCACCGGCACGCCGCTGGAAAAAAGCCTCGAAGCGCTGAAAAAGCAGTGCCTGGAACTCGACAAGCAGATTGAAGGCGAGGGCTGGCATTGGTTGAACAACGCCCGCGAATTGTCGGATGTCGCCACGGCCATGGCCCGCGAGCGCTATCAACTGGACTTTTGCGACCCGCGCGCCGACGGGCCGGGTGGGGCGGTGATCGATCGGGATTTTGAGGTTCTGGTTTACACCTGGACCGCGCGGCTCAAAAGCTTTGATCATCAGCTGGATGAGATTGAGGTTCAGTATTCCTGAACAGCAAAAGATCGCAGCCTGCGGCAGCTCCTACATTGGAACGCGTTTCTCTGTAGGAGCTGCCGCAGGCTGCGATCTTTTTGCTTTCCCGAGTGTCCATAGACACTCTTTAACCTTTAAACATTGGGCCAGCTCGCGCGCCCGGTGCTAATCTCCACCGCTGAATTCAGCGCAGTCGAGCCGCGACCCGGTCACGGGTTCAGGGAAGACGACCACACTCACAGCCACGGAAATCGATCAGGTCATTCATGAATAAATCAGCAGGCGTGCTTCTCGGAATTGTTGTTGCCATCGGCGCGATCAGCGCAGGCGGGGCCTGGTACACCGGGACCAAGATCGAAGGCGTGTTGAACAACGCCGTCAGCAATGCCAACCAAGAGCTGCAAACCGCCATGGCCGGCTCCAACGGCACCGCGTCGCTGGAACTGGTGTCGCTGGAACGCCACACCTTCACCAGCACCGCGCACTACCGCCTCAAAGGTGAAGGCGAGATGTTCGGTGATGCGCCGGTCGAGCTGCTGTTCGTAGACCACATCGAACATGGCCCGCTGCCGTTCTCGCGTCTGGTTTCACTGAAGTGGCTGCCGGTCATGGCCACCAGCAACTATGAGCTGGAAAAGAACCCAGCCACCGAAAAATGGTTCGCCGCCACCAAGGGCGCCGCGCCGCTCAAAGGCGTGACCAGCATCGGCTACGACGAATCGACCACCAGCACCCTCGACCTGCTGCCGTTCGAAACCGCGCTGGATGAACAGTCGAGCCTGAAGTTCTCCGGCCTGACCATGAACATCTCCGCCAACGCCAAAGCGCAGAAGGTCAAGGCAGACGGCTACATGGACAACCTGAAACTGGTGACCGTGGCTGAAGACCAGGCGCCGGTGCAGGTCGAGCTCAACGGTCTGACCCTGGCCAGCAACCTCGCCAAGAGCAGCTACGGCTACTACACCGGCGAAAACACGCTGGAACTGAGCAACAGCAAGACCACCTTCGGCATCAAGCAATCGGTACTCGGCGTGAAGAACTTCGAAATGAAGAACCTCACCGAAGAAACCGGCAGCAATGCCTCTGGTCGTGCGGACTACAAGATTGGCGAAATCAGCCTCAACGACAAGAAAATCGGCTCGGCAAACATGGCCATGAGCCTGAAAAACCTCGACATCCCGTCGACGATGTCGCTGATGCAGATCTACCAGACCAAATTGCAGCCGTATGAAAAGGCTGCCGCCGAGGCTGCAGCTCAGGGCTTGCCAGCGCCGGAGTTGAACCTCACCGAAGCTGAAAACGCGCAAGTCAAAGCCGATCTGCAGAAGCTGCTGGCTGCCGGCCCGCAGATCGCGCTGGAAAATCTCTCGTTCAATACCGCCAACGGTGAGAGCAAGGCCAATCTGGTCATTGACCTGACCAAACCGCAATCGATGGATCTGCCACCGGATCAACTGGGCAAGCAACTGATCGCGCTGCTTGACCTGAACATTAAGGTGTCCAAGCCTATGCTGGTCGATCTGCTCAGTGTGCAGGCGCAACTCGACGGTCAGACCGATGCCAAAGCCATTGTCGATCAGTCCAAGGAAGCGGCCGACATGTTCGCCGGGATGGCGGTCGGTTCGCAGTTGGCCGTTGTCGATGGCACCAACGTGGTGACCAAGCTGCATTACGCCGCCAATCAGGTCGAATTCAACGGCCAGAAGATGACCGTTGAGCAGTTCGTCGGCTTCCTGATGAGCAAGTTCGCAGGCGTCACGCAAGTGCAGTAATCCTGCGCTCTTAATAGCAACGCCCGGCCTCTGTATCGCACAGACGCCGGGCGTTTTGCTGTCTGGCGTTCGGGTTTTCAGCGTTTCCGGAGCACGATTCTGAACAATTATTGTGTTCCGGAGATTGGTCTACGCTTGCGTGCAAGACTGCCTGACTAAGCTTGGCCGTTGCATGTGCATTGGCGGCCACCGTTACGAATGGGCAAGGAGGGCATTGCGACCCGGCTGGCCATGTAAGGATGCTGACGAATGCCGCGTATTGATGTTCCTGTATTACATCGTGGTTTACGCCCTTTGTTCCGAGTCGCGCTGTGCAGCCAATTGCTCTGGCCGGCACTGGCGTTTGCCGACACCCCCTACGATCAAATGGTGCGCGACGCCCGTGCCGGGCAGTACACGCCGGCGCTGACGGTCTTGCGTCAGGTGCCACCGGGCCAGTCGACCACCGGGCAGATCAGCGATCATCTGCAAATCGCCAGTTGGGCCGGCCTCGATGCCGAAGTGGTGCAGGTTTATGAAACCCAGGGCCGCGACCGCGCCCTGCCGGTTCAGGCGCTGACCGCCACCGCCCGCGCCTATCGCAACCTCAAACGCTGGGATCAAGCCACGCAGGTCTACAACAAGGCCTTGGCGCTGGAGCCGGATAACGCCGACCTGCAACTGGGCCTGGCCTTGACCCAGGCGGATGCCGGCAAACCCGACGAAGCGGTGACCCGCGCCAAAGCGCTGGTCGCGGCCAAGCCAGATGATCCTGCCCGGCGCCTGGCTCTGGGCTACGCCCTGACCCGCAACAACAAACCTTACGATGCCCTGTTCGAATACGATCAGGCCTTCAAGCGCGCCGGCACTAAACCGGAAGTCGCTCGCGAATACGTGGTCGCCCTGCAAAAGGCGCGTCTGCCGGAACCGGCGCTGCGTCTGGCCAATCAACGTCCGGGGTTGATCGATCCGGTCACGTTGCGTCGCCTCGAGGGCGATCTCGCCGCCGAGCGTGTGCGTCTCGCCGAACTCGCCACCCGCAGCGAAAAAGAACGCTACGTCATCGCCGACCGCGCGCTGGCCGACTACGACAAACTGCTCGCTACCTGGACGCCGGACGCCAGCGCTCAGGATGATGTGACCCGCTGGCGCATCGACCGCATGGGCGCGCTCAAGGCCCGGGCGCGCACTGCTGACGTCATTACCGAGTACCAGAAGCTGCAAGCCGAAGGCGTGAAGATTCCAACCTACGCCCTGCGCTGGGTGGCGGCGTCTTATCTGGATCAGCGTCAACCGGAAATCGCCACCGACCTGTATCGCCAAGTGCTGGCGGCGCCGGACGCCGATGTCGGTGATCGCCTCGAAGACACCACCGCGCTGTACTACGCGTTGCTGGAAAGCGACCGCGCCGATGAAGCGCGCAAAGTCGCTGAAGACGCCGCCAGGTCCCAGCGTCCGCGTGTCGAACTGAAAGGATTGCCAATCGGCAACCCCAACGATGAATGGATGGATGCCCAGCAACTCGCGGCGCAGGCCGGCACCTACGGTTTCGACCTGCCGCACGGCGAGGAACGCTTGCAGACTCTGGTCGATCAGGCCCCCGGCAACATTGGTCTGCGTCTGGCTCAGGCTGATCTGTACCTGGCCCGACAATGGCCGCGCCGCGCAGAAATGCAGCTCAAGGAAACCGAGAGCATGGTGCCGCGTGACATGGGCCTGGAAATTGGCCAGGCCCACACAGCCATGGAACTGCAGGAATGGCGGCAAATGGATGCGCTGACCGACGACGTCGTCGCCCGTTATCCGGATAACCGCCAGGTTCAGCGTCTGGCCCGTGAACGCGAAGTGCATGACATGTCCGAACTGCGCGTCGAAGCCTATGGCGGCAAGGCCAACGGTGGCGGCAGTGGCGATACCGGCGCCGTCAGTGGCAGCCGCGATTTTGGCATCCAGACCACCCTGTACAGCCCGCCCATCGATGAGGACTGGCGCGTGTTCGCCGGGGCCGGCTATGCCACCGGCGACTTCGCCGAAGGCACCGGTCACCACCGCTTCCAGCGTGTCGGTCTGGAGCGGCGCACCCGCGACATGACCCTCGAAGCCGAAGTCTCCAACCACTCCTATGGTTTCGGCGACAAACAAGGCGCGCGGCTGGCGATCGCCCGTGACATCAACGACCACTGGCAATACGGCGGCAGCCTCGAATACTTGTCGGCCGAGACGCCGTTGCGCGCGCTCAACAGTGACATCAAGGCCAATGGTGGCAGCGGTTTTATCCGCTGGCGCGCCAACGAAAGCCGCGAGTGGCGTCTGTCGGTGAGCCCATCGCACTTCAGTGACGGCAACAACCGCGTCGAGGCCTTGCTCACCGGTCGCGAGGGCGTCTACAGCGCGCCGAACGTGCAGGTCGATGCCGGTCTGGAAGTCGGCACCAGCCACAACTCCAAGTCCGATGACGTGCCGTACTTCAACCCCAAATCCGACTTCAGCGTGATGCCGCTGGTCAACGTCAATCACGTGCTCTACCACCGCTACGAAACCTCCTGGAGCCAGCAGTTCCAGGCCGGTGCGGGGACGTACAGCCAGCGTGATCACGGCACAGGTGGCATGGCCCTGCTCGGTTACGGCCAGCGTTATGCCTGGAACGACGTGTTCGAGGTGGGCGGTTTGTTCAGTGTGATCAACCGGCCTTACGACGGTGATCGGGAGACCGATCTGCGTCTGCTCGTCGACCTCACTTTCCGCTTCTAGAAGAGTTTGAAGATGCCTTTGATTTCGCGTTGCATCCTTCTGCTGGGAGTGCTGCTGGTCAGCGCCTGTGCCCAGCAAGCTCCGGCCTTCGCGCCGCCGTCCGAGCGTCCGCTGGCGGCCAGTGAAAAACCCTGGCCGAAAAATCACGTGCTCGGCATCGCCTATCACGATGTTGAAGACCGCGATCCCGATCAGGCCGTGGTGGCGGTGCGCACCGAGCGCATGATCGAGCAGCTCGCCTGGTTGCGCGAAAACGGCTACAAACCGGTGACGGTCGACCAGATCATGGCCGCGCGCAAGGGCGGCCCGGAGCTGCCGGCGAAAGCGATCCTGCTCAGTTTCGACGATGGTTATGCGAGTTTCTACACCCGCGTGCTGCCGGTACTGCGCGCCTATAACTGGCACGCGTTGCTGGCGCCGGTCGGCGTCTGGATCGACACGCCGCTCAATCAACCGGTGGATTTCGCCGGCGCTCCGCGCGCACGTTCCGATTTCCTGACCTGGGATCAGGTGCGCGAGATCTCGCAATCCGGTCTGGTGGAAATCGCCGCGCACACCGACGCCAACCACAAAGGCATTCTGGCCAACCCGCAGGGCAACCTGCAGCCTGCTGCCGCGACCCGGCGCTACGATCCGCTGACTAAGCGTTATGAATCCGAGGCCGAATTCCAGGCACGGATCCGCACCGACGTGAACAACATCTCGGAAAAAATCCGCAAGGTCACCGGCAAGAAACCCCGCGTCTGGGTCTGGCCGTATGGCGCGGCGGACGGCACATCGCTGACCGTGGTCGGCGAGCAGGGCTATGAAATGGCCCTGACCCTGGATGACGGCCTCGACGCTCTCGACAACCTGATGAGCAGCCCGCGTTTCCTCGTCGCCTCTGACCCTGATGGTCAGCATTTCGCCAACAGCGTCGTCGGCGTGCAGTCGGATTTCGCCATGCGCGTGGTGCATGTCGATCTGGACAACGTCTACGACCCGGACCCGGCACAACAGGACATCAACCTCGGCAAACTGGTGCAGCGCATGGCCGACATGGGCGCCAACACGGTGTTCCTGCAAGCCTTTGCCGACCCGAAGGGCGATGGTCTGGTGCACTCGCTGTACTTCCCGAACCGTCACTTGCCGGTACGTGCGGATATTTTTAACCGCGTCGCCTGGCAGCTACGTACCCGCGCTAACGTGAAGGTCTTTGCGTGGATGCCGGTGCTGAGTTTTGGTCTCGACTCGAAACTGCCGCGCGTGACCCGTTGGGACCCGAAAACCGGCATCACCTCGGTGGATCCGGATCAGTACCAACGCTTGTCGCCGTTCGATCCTGAAGTGCGACGGATCATCGGTGAAATCTACGAAGACTTGGCGCGCCTGACCTCGGTCAACGGCATCCTTTATCACGACGATGCGATTCTGTCGGACTTTGAAGATGCCAGTCCTGCGGCGCTCAAAGCTTATGCGGCCAGCGGCTTGCCGGGTTCGATCGCGGCGTTGCGCGATGACCCGGCGGCCCTGCAGCGATGGACGCGGTTCAAGAGCCGCTACCTGATCGACTTCACCAACGAGCTGACTGCCAAAGTTCGCGCCATCCGTGGCCCGCAGGTGCTGACCGCGCGCAACATTTTCGCCGAGCCGATGCTCAATCCCGACAGTGAAGCCTGGTACGCACAGAACCTCGACGATTTCCTGCAGACCTACGACTGGACCGCACCAATGGCTATGCCGCTGATGGAAAAACAGACCCAGGCCGAGTCCGGCCCGTGGCTGGAAACCCTGGTGCAAACCGTCAGCAAGCGTCCCGGAGCCCTGAACCGCACGGTGTTCGAATTGCAGGCCCGCGACTGGACGAAAAAGGATCAGGCCGACATCGACGGTGCGCATCTGGCGGACTGGATGGGCCGTCTCAAGCGTCAGGGCGCGACCAGTTTCGGCTACTACCCGGACAACTTCCTCGACAACCTGCCGGACCTGAAAACCGTAAGGCCTGCCCTCTCCAACAAATGGAATCCATAACATGCTGGATAGACTGTTAGCCCTGCTTGTTCTGGCGCTCGTCCTCGGCGTGCCGCTGGGGCTGATCTTCCTGGTCACCGGGCAGTTCCTGATGGACTTCGTGTTCTTCTACCCGTTGTTCATGTCCGGGTTGTGGATTGCCGGTGGCCTGTACTTCTGGCTGCACTGGGAGCGCCACTGGCCGTGGAAGGACGACACCCTGCCACCGCCACTGGAAGGCGAGCCGCTGATCTCGATCCTGATCCCTTGCTACAACGAAGGTGACAACGCCGCCGATACGATCCACGCGGCGCTGGCCCAGCATTACCCGAACATCGAAGTCATCGCGATCAACGACGGCTCCAAGGACAACACCGCGCAAGTGCTCGATGCGCTGGCCAAGGAAGATCCGCGTCTGCGCGTGCTGCATCTGGCGGAGAACCAGGGCAAGGCTGTCGCTCTGCGCATGGGCGCGATTGCTGCGCGCAGTGAGTATCTGGTGTGCATCGACGGTGACGCGCTGCTGGCACCGAACACGGCTGCGTATCTGGTCGCGCCGATGCTGGATAACGCACGCCTTGGCGCAGTCACCGGTAACCCGCGGATACGTACGCGCTCGACGCTGGTCGGGCGGGTGCAGGTCGGTGAGTTCTCCTCGATCATCGGCCTGATCAAACGCACACAACGGGTGTTCGGGCGGATTTTCACCGTGTCCGGCGTAATCGTCGCGTTCCGCCGTACCGCGCTGAACCGCGTCGGTTACTGGAGCCCGGACATGATCACCGAAGACATCGACATCAGCTGGAAGCTGCAACTCGACCACTGGAGCATTTTCTACGAGCCGCGCGCGCTGTGCTGGATCCTCATGCCGGAAACCCTCGGCGGACTGTGGAAGCAGCGTCTGCGCTGGGCTCAGGGCGGCGCCGAAGTGCTGTTCAAGAACATCCGTGGCATCTGGCAGTACCGTCACCGGTATCTGTGGCCGCTGCTGTTCGAATACTGCCTGTCGACCGGATGGGCATTCACCTTCCTGTTGTCGGTGATCTTCTGGGGTGTCGGCAAGTTCGTGGTCATGCCCGAAGCCATCGCGGTGGATCATTTGATGCCGCCGGCATTCACCGGGTTGCTACTGGCGTTTGTCTGCCTGGTGCAGTTCGCCGTCAGCATCATCATCGACCGGCGCTACGAGCCGGGGTTGGGCAAGACCATGTTCTGGGTGGTCTGGTACCCGATCGCATTCTGGTTTGTCAGTTTGCTGACCACGCTGGTCAGCTTCCCGAAAGTCTTGTTCGGCCAACATCAGAAACGTGCGCGTTGGGTCAGCCCTGACCGCGGCATCAAACCGATCGGCGACGACGAAGAGGAGGTCATCAAATGAAAATCATCCGGACCCGCCAGCGGCCGTTTCTGGTCGTGGTCGATGTGATTCTCACCGTGGTGGCGTGGGTGGGGCTGCTGTTTTTGCTGATACGCGGACTGTGGCCGTTGATCGAAACTCACGCGGGTGGGCCGCGCATCGACAATTCAGCGTTCGAAGCGCTGGGCACCTTGCAGATCTATCTGTGGGTGGCCTTGGTCAATGCAGTGATTCTGATTGGTTGGGCGCGTTATCAGCAGCGCAAAAGCCGCAGCTTCGCCCAGCGCCGTCTACCATCGCCGGTGATCGACGATGCGGGGCTGAGCAAGAGCTTCAAGCTTTGCGACGATCGCTTCCAGAAACTGCGCACGCCTGGGGTGATGACCATTCACAACGATCAGGAGGGCGACATCAGCCATGTGGTGACGCATTTCTGGCCGGTTCAACCGCAGGAATTGCCACCGCCGCTGGCACCGCTGGAGCACCCGCGGGTGATCTTTCTGCATGCTGAAGATGACGATAATCGCGAACCGGTGAATCGTATTACCTGAATGGTGAACCCTGTGTAGGAGCTGCCGAAGGCTGCGATCTGTTGATCTTTAAAGTCAAAAGATCGCAGCCTTCGGCAGCTCCTACACGGGTTTGTTTCAGTCGCGGATCAATGTCCAGGCCTCTTCCATTGCCAGCGGTTGCTTCATTCGCTCGGCCAGCAGCGCCATCGCCCGTTCCTTCTCGCAAGCGACTGCAGCGACCAGCACACCGTTTCTACCGAACAGACCAATAAATGGCGGATGTTCAGGCTCGCCGAGAAACTCGACCTCATCCCAGTGTTCGGCGTGGCCGAGGTAGTCGTAATTCTTGCCGAAATGCCAGGTCCAGAAAACCGGTACGTCGAGGTAACGCTCTTCGCCACCGAGCATATTGGCAGCGGCGATGCGTGCGTGTTGCTGGGCCAGGCGCCAGTGTTCGATGCGCTGCAACTGGCCGTTCAGCGGAAACGTGGCGATGTCGCCGATGGCCCATAGGCCTTCGGTGACGCGCAGGCCGCCATCAACGCGCAATGACTGATCTTTTTCTTTCGGCAGTGCCGCGAATGCCTCGGTGGCCGGGTGCACGCCGACCCCGGCCAGCACCAGATCTGCCGAAAGACGCAGGCCATTGTCCAGCAGCACGGCCTCGACCTTGCCATCGCCGATGATCTCCGTGGCTGCGTGTTCGGTGATGAATTTCACCCCGTTCTGTTCGTGCAGTGCGCGGATCGCCTGGCCCACGGCTTCACCGAATTGCGCAGCGAAGGGAATCGCGTGGCGAGCCAGTACCGTGACGTCGAGGCCATATTGGCGCAGGGCCGATGCGCATTCGAGGGCGATGAAGCTGTCGCCGATGATGACGGCGCGCTGGTCCGGTCTGGCAGTGTTCATGATCTGTTCGGCCTGGGCTTTTGAGCGCAGGACGAACACGTTGGGCAGCTCAGCCCCAGGCAAATCCAGCGGGTTGGGCTCGCCACCCGTGGCCAGTACGGCGGCGTCGTAGTTCAGGGTCTGGCCATCGTTGAGCTGCAGGGTTTTGGCCTGGGCGTCCAGTGCGGTGATTTCGCTGTGCAGGCGTTCAATGCGCTGCTCTTTATAGAAAACTTCGTCGCGCAACGCCGGGGTTTCTGCCGCCGGCATTTCCCCTGCGAGAACAAATTTGCTCAGTACCGTGCGGTCGTAGCCGGCAGCCTCCTCGCGATCGATCATCACAATCCGGCCACCGAAACCCTTTTCCCGTAACGCCGCCGCGCACGCCGTACCTGCAGCTCCGGCACCGACAATCACGAAAGTACGCGAATCATCCGCTGGAGGCGTATGCGGATCGGGCAATGGCTGATCATCGACCCAAATCTCGTCGCCACGCAGTTCCAGCGGATAGCGCTTGAGACTGTCGAGCGCCGGGGGCTCACACAACGCGCCATCCTCGGCGCGAAACGCAGCTTTGTGCCAAGGGCAGATCAGGCGTCCGTGACACAACGCACCCTCGGCCAACGGCGCGCCGGCATGTGGACATTCGCCCTGAAACGCGCGTAGCTGGCCGTTGATACGCAACAGCACAAGCTTGCAGTCGCCGATTTCAACTTGCAGGCCACGGTCTTCAGGGACATCGGCGATACGGGCGACACGGTGCAGGGGCATGAGCGGCTTCCTCGCGGGCATTTCTCTTGTGAGTTTGCGCCGCAGTGCGAGGTTCAGCCATTTGCTACTGCCACGGCACGAACGGTACAGCTATAGTTTGCAGGCCGACGACGGCCCCACTGCACAAGGTGCTCCCGGAATGACCCGATTGACCTCTCTCAACCCCTGGCTGGCGGCCCTCGCCGTCACCCTTTGCGTGCAGCTCCCGGCGCAGGCCCAAGAGCGTTTCACCCTGAGCATTCCGGGGGTTTCCGATAACCGCCTGTTCACCTCGGCCGCGGCCAGCGATGCGCCCGGTTGCGGCGGCAAGAACCAGTCGCCGGCGCTGAGCTGGAACGCCGGGCCTGCCGGCACCCAGAGCTACGCGATCGTCATGCACGACCCTGACGGCCAGAAAGGCCTGGGCGTCGATCACTGGATTCACTACGGCATCAAGTCCACCACGCACCAGATTGCGGCAGGCGTCGGTGCCAAATCCGCATTCGAAGGCGTTGGCGGCACCAACAGCAAGGGCAACACCCATTACATGGGGCCGTGCCCGCCAGTGGGCGACAGTGCGCACCACTACATCATCCAGATTTACGCGCTGGATCTCGCGCCAGACGCCTTGCCGGCCGGTCTGACCCGCGCCGAGCTGATGGAAAAAATCAAAGGCCATGTGCTGCGCAACAGCAGTGCGGTGCGCCGTTATCATCGCTGAAAATTTTTTCGCGGCGTTTAACCCGAACTGAAAGGGCTGCCCGTCTCACGGGATGAATGATCAACTTCATCCCGAGGTCAGCCCCCATGTCTCTTTCTCTTTTGCGTCCTGTTGCGGTTGGTGTGCTGCTGGCGCTCGCCGGTTGCGGTGCGTCTTCCACACCCGATTCTGCGGTTGTGCCACCGGCGGCACAGCCTGAAGTGCTGGTTCAGCAGGAAGCCGCTATGGCGGGGGGGGCGATGGCCAAGCGCATGGTCCGGCCGGCGCCCATCGCCAGTTTCGCCGCGATGCCCAGCGCAGACAGTTATCCACAGGGCTACCGTGACGAGTCGCGCGAGCAGTATCAAAAACTGGCCGACAACCCGATCCACAATGTCGCCGAAACTCCGGTTTCAACCTTCAGCGCTGATGTCGACACGGGCGCCTACGCCAATGTCCGCCGCTTGCTCAACCAAGGTCGGCTGCCACCGGAAGGTGCCGTGCGACTGGAGGAAATGGTCAATTACTTCCCCTACGATTACGCGTTGCCCAGCGATGGCTCGCCGTTTGGCGTGACCACCGAACTGGCCGCTTCACCGTGGAACCCGCATACGCGTTTACTGCGCATCGGCATCAAGGCCTCCGACCGCGCCGTGGCGGAACTGGCCCCGGCCAATCTGGTGTTTCTGGTCGACGTGTCCGGCTCGATGGATCGCCGCGAAGGCCTGCCGATGGTCAAAAGCACGCTGAAACTGCTGGTTGATCAGTTGCGCGATCAGGATCGCGTGTCGCTGGTGGTGTATGCCGGTGAGTCGAGAGTGGTGCTGGAGCCGACTTCCGGACGCGACAAAGCGAAAATTCGTACTGCCATCGAGCAATTGACCGCCGGTGGTTCGACCGCTGGCGCTTCGGGCATCGAGTTGGCCTATCAAATGGCGCAGCAGGCTTTCATCCCCAAAGGCATCAATCGCATCCTGTTGGCCACCGACGGTGACTTCAATGTCGGCATCAGTGACTTCGACAGCCTCAAGCAAATGGCTGTGGATAAACGCAAAACCGGGATTTCGCTGACAACCCTGGGTTTCGGTGTGGATAACTACAATGAACACCTGATGGAACAATTGGCCGACGCCGGCAATGGCAACTATGCCTACATCGACAACCTGCGCGAGGCGCGCAAAGTGTTGGTGGATCAGTTGAGTTCGACCCTCGCCGTTGTGGCGCAGAACGTCAAACTGCAGGTGGAGTTCAACCCGGCGCAGGTCAGCGAATATCGCCTGCTCGGCTACGAAAACCGTGCGTTGAAGCGTGAGGATTTCAGCAATGACAAAGTCGATGCCGGCGAAATCGGCGCAGGACACACGGTGACCGCGTTGTACGAAATTGTCCCGGCGGGCGAGAAAGGCTGGCTGGAACCGCTGCGTTACGGCAATTCCGACGCCGCTGTTTCGGCAAAGAGCGGAGAATTGGCGATGCTGCGTGTGCGTTATCAGCGTCCCGAAGGTGGGAAAAGTCTGCTGATCGAACGGCCCATCGCCAATCAGGTTGCAACCGCCAGCGAGGATCTGCGTTTTGCCGCCGCCGTCGCCGCGTTTTCCCAGCAACTCAAGGACGCTCGCTACACCGGCGACTTCAGCCTGAAAGACACCGTAGCATTGGCCCGTGGCGCTCGCGGCGATGACCGCTTCGGTTTGCGCAACGAGTTCGTGCAATTGGTCGAGCTGGCACAAAGTCTGCGTACCGCGAGCGCTTCGAACGCGCTGGCCACTGAACGACGGATTGAATAAGTGAGTCGTCTGAAAGGCTTTATCAGTCAGCTGTTTGCCTCGGCAGACAGCTCAACCGCGAGCAGCGATGAATCGCTGCTCGCGCGTTACCGCGAGGGCGACGGCGCGGCGTTCGAGATCTTGTACGCCCGCCATCGCCAAGGCTTGTACCGATTTTTACTGGGGTTGAGCGGCAAACCGGAACTGGCCGACGAAGTGTTTCAGGAAACCTGGCTCAGCCTGATCCGCAGCACCAGTCAGCCACAAGGGCGGGCGACATTTCGTACATGGCTGTTTCAGATTGCCCGCAATCGCCTGATCGACCACTGGCGCAAACACGGCGCCCGCCAACCGCTGCACGACAGCTACGACGAGCAAAATCACGCGGTCAGCGATGAGACGAACGATCCCGAACAACTGCTTAGCCTCAGCCGTGACAGCCAACGCCTGGAAAGCGCCCTGCAAACCCTGCCCGCCGACCAACGCGAAGTGTTCCTGCTGCGCGCCCACGGCGACCTCGACCTGGCACAAATCGCCAGCCTCACTGAAACACCGCTGGAAACCGTCAAAAGCCGCTTGCGCTACGCCCAGCAAAAACTGCGTCGGCTGCTGGCCGAGGAGGTACTGACATGACTGACGCCCGCCAGAATCCCGAAGAACAACTGCTCAAGCATTACCGTGAGCAGCATGCCGAGCCACCTGCACACCTTGATGCATTCATTCTTGAGGCGGCCCGCCGCGAAACCCCGTCACCACAGCCAGGTCTGTGGCAACGCTGGCTCGACGCCTGCCGCAACCCACGCTGGCAAGTGGCGTTCGCCAGCCTCGTTGGTATCGCCCTGATGTTATCGCTGGTACAACGCGCGCCCGAGCCGCAAGGGCAATACGACTTCGCCCCGGCTGCCAAACCTGCCGCACCGCTGATGCGTAAACAAGCCCCCGAAGCATTGCCAGCACCCGCCGGCGGCATGGCCGCACCCGCGCCAATGGCGGAAATGGCTGCGCCGATGCAAAGCGAAGCCATCAGCGCCGACGAAGCCAATTTGAGCAAACGCAGCGCCGCCCCGGCCAATGGCCTCGACGCGCAACTGCGCGAAGTCCTGCGTCTGCGCGAATCCGGCCAATCGCAGGCCGCCGACAGCCTGTTCAACAACCTGCACAAACGCTACCCGAACGCCGATCTCGACACCCGACTCCTACAGTTGCAGAAAAAATGACCGCCTGATCCCCCAGCCATTTGGCATTGCCCCGCAAAAACGCGCACTATCGGGGCATTGCCAATACGCTGGAGGACAACGTGGCAGCAAAAATTGACCGCATCGCCCAACTGCTCAACTGCCCGGACAAGGGCGAAGAGATGCGGCGAGCGATTACTGAAGCGCGTAAGGAATTTCTGCTTAACCAGCCGGAAGAAGATGTCGTTGAGGAAGACGATGTTTTTGAAGAGGTTGAGGAGGAAGACGACGATGAGGATTATGACGAGTTTGACTGGACGACGGAGTGACGTCGTTCCGCTCCCTCTGCATCGCCCACAAAAAAGCCCCGAACCATCACAGTCCGGGGCTTTCTCGTTTAAATCAATGGTGCACCAGGCGGGATTCGAACCCACGACCCCTGCCTTCGGAGGGCAGTACTCTATCCAGCTGAGCTACTGGTGCAGCGGGCGACATCATACCTAGGTCGGCTCGGGGCGTCCATGCTGGGTTTTGGGGCGTATTGTCAGTGCGCGTGTCGGTGCAAATCGCGGTATTCCATAAAGCGGTAACGTCCTGCAAAACCCTCGCTTGGCGCTTTTGCGGGACTGTTCTATGGTTTTGCTGCGGCTGAGGCTTTAGGCGCGTTGATCTGAAAAATTCCACAAACACGCCGTTTTTGTTCTTTTTTTCGAACGACCTATTGTCCTTTAACCCCTTTGATCCTACGATCCGTTTGAGATTTCAAACGCTCGTTGACCGGGCGTTGAAGCGCCGGTGTTTCGAATCGTGCACGGTTGATGCGCCACACCCGGTCTCTGATTTCCCTGACGGCAGCCTTGCGAGGCGCCTTTCTACAATCATAATTTTGCTCCGCGCAGGCCGCGGTGCTGTTAAGGAAAGCCGACATGCAGCTTAAAGACACCCTGTTGTTCCGCCAGCAAGCCTTCATTGATGGCGCTTGGGTCGATGCGGACAACGGTCAGACGATCAAGGTCAACAACCCGGCCACCGGCGAAATCCTCGGTACCGTGCCAAAAATGGGCGCCGCCGAAACCCGCCGTGCCATCGAAGCCGCTGACAAAGCGCTGCCGGCCTGGCGTGCACTGACCGCCAAAGAGCGTGCCGGCAAGCTGCGTCGCTGGTTCGAACTGATGATCGAGAACCAGGACGACCTCGCGCGTCTGATGACCCTCGAGCAGGGCAAGCCGCTGGCCGAAGCCAAAGGCGAAATCGTTTACGCCGCTTCGTTCATCGAGTGGTTCGCCGAAGAAGCCAAGCGCATCTACGGTGACGTGATTCCGGGCCACCAGCCAGACAAGCGCCTGATCGTAATCAAGCAGCCAATCGGCGTGACCGCAGCTATCACTCCGTGGAACTTCCCGGCGGCGATGATCACTCGTAAAGCCGGCCCGGCGCTGGCTGCCGGTTGCACCATGGTGCTCAAGCCTGCTTCGCAAACGCCGTTTTCCGCTTTCGCCCTGGCCGAACTGGCTCAGCGCGCAGGTATTCCTGCGGGCGTGTTCAGCGTGGTCTCCGGCAGCGCTGGCGACATCGGCAGCGAGCTGACCAGCAACCCGATCGTGCGCAAGCTGTCCTTCACCGGTTCGACCGAAATCGGTCGTCAGCTGATGTCGGAGTGCGCCAAGGACATCAAGAAAGTCTCGCTTGAACTGGGCGGCAACGCGCCGTTCATCGTGTTCGACGACGCGGATCTGGATAAGGCCGTCGAAGGCGCGATCATTTCCAAGTACCGCAACAACGGCCAGACCTGTGTCTGCGCCAACCGTCTGTACATTCAGGATTCGGTCTACGACGCGTTCGCCGAGAAGCTGAAAGTGGCCGTGGCCAAACTGAAGATCGGCAACGGTCTGGAAGACGGCACCACCACTGGCCCGCTGATCGACGAAAAAGCCGTGGCCAAGGTGCAAGAGCATATCGCTGACGCCGTAGCCAAAGGCGCCACCGTGCTGGCTGGCGGCAAGCCAATGGAAGGCAACTTCTTCGAGCCGACCATCCTCACCAACGTGCCGAAAAATGCTGCTGTGGCCAAGGAAGAAACCTTCGGCCCTCTGGCGCCGTTGTTCCGTTTCAAAGACGAAGCCGAAGTGATCGCGATGTCCAACGACACCGAGTTCGGTCTGGCCTCCTACTTCTACGCTCGCGACCTCGGTCGTGTGTTCCGTGTTGCTGAAGCGCTGGAATACGGCATGGTCGGCGTCAACACCGGGCTGATCTCCAACGAAGTCGCGCCATTCGGCGGCATCAAGGCCTCGGGCCTGGGCCGTGAAGGCTCCAAGTACGGCATCGAAGATTACCTGGAAATCAAATACCTCTGCCTGGGCATCTAAGCCCTGTAAGAGATCGCTGTAAACGCAAAGGGCACGAGAGCGCTGTCCCTTTGCGTCGTTTCAAACCGGAATTTTCTCTGCGGCCAGGAACGCCGTGGCAGTCGATCATCGCATGCTGCCACCGTCGATTTCTCCCGCTTAATCCTTGAACCACGCCGCCCGATGAGCGGCGAATGAGGACTGTAATGAGCAAGACTAACGCAGAACTGATGGCCCGTCGTACCGCAGCTGTTCCACGTGGTGTTGGCCAGATTCACCCGATCTTCGCTGAATCGGCGAAGAACGCTACCGTGACTGACGTTGAAGGTCGTGAGTTCATCGACTTCGCTGGCGGCATCGCGGTGCTGAACACCGGCCACGTGCACCCGAAAATCATCGCCGCCGTGACCGAACAGCTGAACAAGCTGACCCACACCTGCTTCCAGGTGCTGGCTTACGAGCCGTACGTTGAGCTGTGCGAAAAGATCAACGCCAAGGTTCCGGGTGATTTCGCCAAGAAAACCCTGCTGGTGACCACCGGTTCCGAAGCCGTGGAAAACGCCGTGAAAATCGCCCGTGCCGCCACTGGCCGCGCTGGTGTGATCGCCTTCACTGGCGCTTACCACGGTCGCACCATGATGACTTTGGGCCTGACCGGTAAAGTCGTGCCGTACTCGGCTGGCATGGGCCTGATGCCAGGCGGCATCTTCCGCGCGCTGTACCCGAACGAACTGCACGGCGTGAGCATCGACGATTCGATCGCTTCCATCGAGCGCATCTTCAAGAACGACGCCGAGCCGAAAGACATCGCTGCGATCATCATCGAGCCTGTGCAGGGTGAAGGTGGTTTCTACGTTGCGCCGAAGGAATTCATGAAGCGTCTGCGTGCTTTGTGCGACCAGCACGGCATCCTGCTGATCGCTGACGAAGTACAAACTGGCGCTGGCCGTACCGGTACGTTCTTCGCCATGGAGCAGATGGGCGTTGCTGCCGACCTGACCACCTTCGCCAAATCCATCGCTGGCGGCTTCCCGCTGGCCGGTGTCTGCGGCAAGGCTGAATATATGGACGCCATCGCCCCAGGCGGCCTGGGCGGCACCTACGCCGGTAGCCCGATCGCCTGCGCCGCGGCATTGGCCGTGATGGAAGTGTTCGAAGAAGAAAAGCTGCTGGATCGCTGCAAGGCTGTCGGCGAGCGTCTGGTCACTGGCCTGAAAGCCATTCAGGCCAAATACCCGGTCATCGGCGAAGTCCGTGCCCTGGGCGCGATGATCGCGGTCGAGCTGTTCGAAAACGGCGACAGCCACAAGCCAAACGCGGCTGCAGTGGCGTCTGTTGTGGCCAAGGCGCGCGACAAGGGCCTGATCCTGCTGTCCTGCGGCACCTACGGCAACGTTCTGCGCGTACTGGTACCGCTGACTTCGCCGGACGAGCAGTTGGACAAAGGTCTGGCGATCATCGAAGAGTGCTTCTCCGAGCTCTGATCTGCCTGTGATCTGATCGACAAAAAACCCGCTGCGGCGGGTTTTTTTACGCCCTTTGAAACTCATCTGCGCATTCGCACTGTATCGAATGGCCAGCATTGGCTAAGGTTCAGGCATTGCAAGGGAGCGCGCGCATGACTGCCGTTGAATTACCCGCTGTACCGCGAGTGTTGATTGCCGAGGCCGATCCGTGGTCTCGCGATCTGCTCAAACAAGTGTTGCTGAACGTGCGTTGCGACGCACGGCTGGATCTGTGTGCCGATGGCCAGCAAGCCATGTCGATGCTCAGTGAGGTGCCGTATGACCTCGCTATCGTTGATTGGGAGTTGCCCGGTATCGACGGTTTGAGCGTGCTGCGCAGCGTGCGGCAGCGCAAACGCAACCCGCCGTTGCCGTTCATTCTGATGAGCAGCCGCAACGACAGCGCCAGCGTGCGCGAAGCGATTCCGTTGGCGCCTACGGCCTATCTGACCAAACCACTGAACATGGAGAGCCTGACCGAGCGTTTGCAGGGTTTGCTGCTCAATGCCGGTGAAGAGGTGTCCTGTGAGGTGCCGACATTGGCGCCGGGTATGACCTTGTCGGTGTTTCTCGAGCGCCGTCGCGAGCAGGCCGATGGTGCGCCACTGATGACCGATGTGCAGGTGGCGGTTAAACGCAGCCTCAACCCCAACGGGCTGGATCTGAAGCTGCTGGAAGAAGAGATTCGCACCGACCCACAAATCACGGCGGTGCTGATTGCTGCGGCCAACAGCGCGGCGCAGCACCATGGCGAGCCGGTGCAAACACTGGCGCAAGCCCTGCATCGGCTGGGCACCGGGCAGAGCATGAACCTGATTCTGGGTCTGGCACTCAAGCGCAGCGCCAGGCTCAGCGATCCATGTCTGGCGGATTACGCTGAGCGTTACTGGGGCCTGTCGCTGCATACCGCTGAATACGCGCGCACCCTGGCGCGCCTGCTCGATCTGGATCAGGAACGCTGTTACTGCGCGGGCATGCTGCATCGTCTAGGTGATCTGGCGCTGTTGCGTTGTCTGCAGGAGTGGAAACAGGCCGGCGGAGAGCTGGATGAGTGGGAGGAGGTGGGCGAGGCGCTGGCGGAGTTTGGCGCCGCTTATGGTTCGGCCTTGCGCACCCGCTGGCGATTGCCGCTGGAGCTGCGCGAGCTGATCGCGTCGGTCTATCAGCTCGGTGGCGGGGTGTATTCCCGTGAGGCGCTGGTGATGAACATGGCGGCGCAGATGGCGCGTCTGACCGAGCATGAGGGCATTGAGGAACTGGCGAAGAGCCGCACGGCGCGGTTGCTCAAGATCGGGCTGCCAGAATTGATGCGGATGCGTAAATAACCCGGATTCACCGACATTCCAAATGTGGGAGCGA
>NZ_JAMLFX010000006.1:100959-148169 GCF_023634765.1 Pseudomonas sp. AKS31 | reverse complement strand
CTCGCTCCCACAGTGGGTTTGTGTTGAGGCGGGAGGACGGGGGTCAGGCAGAGATAATCCGATTCTTGCCCTGCCGTTTTGCCTCATACATCGCCCCATCCGCGCGGGCGAACAGGCTGTCGAGGCTCTCGTCTGCTTCGGTAAGACAGGTCAAGCCCTGACTGACGGTGATGCCGAATGTCTGGCCATCATGGCTGAAGCTCAATCGCTGAATCTCCTGCTGCAGCCGTTCAGCCACTTGCATGGCCATGTCCGGGGCACAACCGGGAAACACCGCCGCAAACTCTTCGCCGCCAATCCGCCCGAACAGATCGCCCCGGCGTAACGAGCCGCGTCCGCACTCGGCAATCCGCTGCAGCACGTTATCGCCTTCCGGGTGGCCGTAGGTGTCGTTGATCATTTTGAAATCATCGATATCCAGCAGCAGAAAGGCCATTTGCGCGCCCTGCACCCGCGCTTCTTCGAACGCGCGGTTGGCGCACTCGAAGAAGTGCCGACGATTGCTGCTTTGCGTCAGCACGTCGGTGGTCGCCAGACGGTGCAGCTCGGTTTCCATCTGCTTCTTGTCAGTAATGTCTTCGGCGATGCCGACGATGATCACCGGTTGCCCGGGTTCGTCCTGACGGTTGATGAAGCATTTGTCGCTGAGCCAGCGTACCTGGCCGTCGGCGGCGATGATCCGGTATTCGCGATTTTCCACCGCGCCTTTGTGCAGCACTTCGGCGAGGCTGCGTTCGGCGTAGTCGAGGTCGTCGGGGTAGATGCTGTCGCGCCACTGGTTATAGTCAGCGAGCAGCAGGCCGGCGGAGCGGCCGAAAATCCGTTCATAGGCGGGGCTGACGTACAGCACCTGCCGGGTTTCCCAGTTGAAGGCCCAGAGCACGGCATTGACGCTGACCAGCAAGGAGCTGAACAGCTGCTCACGTTCGCTCAGACGGGCGACTTCGCCCTGGGCGTGCATCAACGCCATGAGGGTTTGCGCGGCCTCGGGCCACTGCGGGAAGGATGAGTCTTTTTGATTGTTGTTGACCATCGGCACAGATCTCAAAGGACGTGCCGCAATTCGACAACGGCCACAGTACAGCCCGCCGGGATGGCGAAGTGTCTTTGAGATAGGCGATTTTTAGCGAAGTTCCCAGCGATGGCGGGGTTCCGCCGGGCGGTGAGTGGCGACGCGTTTTAGCTGTTAAAACGCGTCGTCAGGTTTTGCGACTGCTGCGCAGCCGCACGGGAGCAGGCTCCCTCGCCACATCAGACCGCTGCAGGACGCAGCGAGTAGGTTTTCAACTGGTCAGCAAATTCGCGCAGGGACTGGATGCCACTGGCTTCTGCCTCGTGAATCCACTCTTTGATGGCCGCGAGCATGTCGTGGCCATTTGCGCTGGTCTTGACCCAGATCTGCTGCAGGGCCAGGCGTTTTTCGTAAATTACCTTCAGTGCGTGGCTGTGCTCGAGCATGGTCTGGATGCGCAAGTGATGACGATCTTCCAGCAGGCTGGTTTCCCGCGACAGCAGACGCTTGGCCCGGTGGAACTGGTGACGCACCGAATGATCAACCTTGGCCAGCTCTTGCTTGACCAGCGGGCCGATCACCAATTTGCGGTACTGGGCCATGATCTGGAAGCGGTTGTTGAGGATGGCCATGGCGGTGTCCATGTCCAGATTGCCCTTGCCTTCGACACGGTGGGCGATCGGCGCCACACGCTGAACCTTGGCCAGACGCAGGAAACAGAAGACTTTGATCCACGCCCAACCGAGGTCGAACTCCCACTTTTTCACCGAAAGCTTGGCCGAATTAGGGTAGGTGTGATGGTTGTTGTGCAGTTCTTCGCCGCCGATCAGGATGCCCCATGGCACCAGATTGGTCGCCGCGTCGCGGCATTCGAAGTTGCGATAGCCGACCGCATGGCCCAGGCCATTGATCACGCCAGCAGCCCACACCGGGATCCACATCATCTGGATGGCCCAGATGGTGATGCCGATGGTGCCGAACAGCAGCAGGTCGATAACGCCCATGATCGCCACGCCCAGCAGCGGGTAGCGGCTGTAGACGTTGCGTTCGATCCAGTCTTCGGGGCAGTTCTTGCCGTAGATGCGCAGGGTTTCCGGGTTCTGCGCTTCGGCGCGATACAGCTCGGCGCCGGTGCGCAGCACAGTGGAAAGACCTTTGATGACCGGGCTATGCGGGTCGTCTTCGGTTTCGCACTTGGCGTGATGTTTACGGTGGATGGCGGTCCACTCGCGGGTGTTCTGCGCCGTGGTCAGCCACAGCCAGAAACGGAAAAAGTGCTTCAGGCCGGCATTCAGCTCCAGCGAGCGATGGGCCGAGTAGCGGTGCAGATAGACCGTGACGGCAACAATTGTCACGTGGGTCATCAGCAGGGTGACTGCGACCAGAGACCAGGCCGACAAGCCAAGAAAACCTTCGTACCACATAGGCTATAGGGCCCTCGATAAAGATAAAAACAGCCGTTGCATTATCACCAAGCACACAGATAAAACCAGTCGCCCTTTCAGATAAGAGTCGCTGGATGTTTCTTGACCTATAATTCCAACCTTTTTGTGGGGACATGGACAGCCGAATGCGTGCCACTTACCGCGATGCCTTGCGTGCAGCGCTGCTCTATCTCGTGCTTGCCGCTGTCTGGCTGCAGGGTACTGATCATTTATTAAACAATTTCTTCGATAACTCCGTCGATCTTGCCCGATGGCAACTGATCAATGGTTACGTGTTTGCGGTGCTCAGCGCCGGGCTGATCTTCCTCGCGCGAGCACGCTTGTGTGAGTTCCTCGGGATTGGTGCACGTTTGCGCGAGCGCCACGCTGATCGCGAACGCCTGCGTCAAGCGGCGGCCGTGTTCGATTGCACCCGCGAAGGGGTGTTGGTCACCAACCACCAAGGGCTGATCGTGCATGTCAATCGCGCGTTCATCGAGATCACCGGTTATCAGCGCGAAGAAGTCCTCGGGCAGCAGCCGAGCCTGTTCAAGTCCGGCCATCATCCACCGGGGTTCTATCAAGCGATGTTCGCCACTCTGGAATCGCTGGGCGAATGGAGCGGCGAGATCTGGAACCGGCGCAAAAGCGGCGAGATTTATCCACAGTGGCAAACCATCCGGGTCATTCATGATGATCAGCGCCGGCTCAGCCATTACGTCGCGGTGTTTTCCGACATCAGCGCAATCAAGGATTCCGAACACGAGCTCAAACACCTTGCGCACCACGATCCGCTGACCGATCTGCCCAATCGCCTGCTGTTCAGCGACCGTGCCGAACAGGCACTGGCCTCGGCGCAGATCCACAAGCGCGGCTGTGCGTTGCTGATGCTCGATCTCGATCATTTCAAAATGATCAACGACAGCCTCGGCCATAACGTCGGCGATCGCTTGCTGAAGGCGGTGGCGGCGCGCCTGCAAGCGCTGTTTGGCCCCGGCATTACCCTGGCGCGCCTAGGGGGCGACGAGTTCGCGGTGCTCGCGGAAAGTTGTCCACAGCCGGTGCAGGCAGCGGCGCTGGCGCAACGGATTCACGATGCGCTAAAGGAGCCGTTCTGCATCGATGGCCATCAGCTGTTCATCAACGCCAGCCTCGGCATCAGCCTGTTCCCCAGTGACGCCTTGAGTGCAGAGCAACTGTTGCGCAATGCCGATGCGGCGCTGTTCAAGGCCAAGAGTAGCGGGCGTAACGGCTACGCCTTGTATACCGAAGAACTCACCGCCCACGCCCAGCAACGTGTGGAGATTGCATTCGAGCTGCGCCGGGCGCTGGAGCAGCAGGAACTGCGGGTGTACTACCAACCGGTGCATGACTTGAAAACCAGTCGCCTGATTGGCGTTGAAGCGCTGGTTCGCTGGCAGCACCCGCAGCGTGGCCTGGTGTCGCCGGCGGAATTCATCCCGATTGCCGAACGCACCGGGTTGATCGCCGATATCGACGCGTGGGTGATGCAGCAGGCGTGCCGGCAGATGTGCCAATGGCAGCAGGCCGGGGTGGTGCTGTCATTTGTCGCGGTGAACGTGTCGTCGCGCCTGTTTGCCCGGCGCGAGTTGTACCAGCAGGTGGCGCAGGTGCTACATGAAACCGGACTGGATCCGGCGTATCTGGAGCTGGAAGTCACTGAAAGTGCGGTAATGGATGATCCGGAAGTGGCGCTGGAGCAGATGCACCGTTTGCGCGAGTTGGGTATTCGCCTGGCCATCGATGATTTCGGCACGGGCTATTCCTCATTGCTGCGGCTCAAGCGGCTGCCGGTGCAGAAGCTGAAGATCGATCAGGGTTTCGTCGCCGGGTTGCCGTGGGACGAGGATGACGTGGCGATTGTCCGGGTGATCATCGCGCTTGCGCGGAGCATGGGCATGCAGGTGCACGCCGAGGGTATCGAGCAGGTTGAGCAGGCGGCGTTTTTGCTGGGGCAGGAATGTGATCTGGGGCAGGGGTATTGGTTTGGGCGGCCGGTTCAAGCGCAGGAGATTGATTGGGCAAGAACACCGGTGATTGGTTAAAAGATCAAAAGATCGCAGCCTTCGGCAGCTCCTACACCGATCCCTGTAGGAGCTGCCGAAGGCTGCGATCTTTTGCTCCACCAACGCGCAAACCCTTGCCGTGCCACATAATGTTTTCTGGTTATATAAACATTCTTAAATAGTCTTTTTAAGAATATATGTGCCTCTCTTATATTGCTCCCACGCCGAACGCAGTGCCGCCCACTGCCAGGCATATCCCATTCAAGGAGCAGCACCATGAGCGCATCCCTTCGCAGCGTTGACGGTCAGGACGAAAGCACCATCTTGCGTGAAATCCAGAGCGCCCTGCGCGATCTGCGGTTCGGCGCGGTGGAGATCACTGTGCACAACGCGCAAGTCGTACAGATCGAACGCAAAGAGAAATTCCGGTTGCAGCAACCGGGCAAACAACCGGGCTAAAAGATCGCAGCCTGCGGCAGCTCCTACAGGGGGCTGTGCGTAGGAGCTGTCGAAGGCTGCGATCTTTGAACCGACAACACGATTCCCGAAATACATAAAAAAAAGCCACCACCCAGAATTCCAGGAGCTTTCACCATGTCGTCGATTCGCCGTTACGCTTTGGCCGCACTGGCCAGTGCTGTGTTTGCCGGTTCCGCCGTTGCCAAGGATTACGAACTGCTCAACGTCTCGTATGACCCGACGCGCGAGCTGTATCAGGACTACAACGCTGAATTCATCAAGTTCTGGCAGAAAGATCACGCCGGCGACACCGTGAAAATCCAGCAATCCCATGGTGGTTCGGGCAAGCAGGGCCGCGCAGTGATCGACGGTCTGCGCGCCGACGTTGTGACCCTGGCGCTGGCCGGCGACATCGACGAAATCGCCAAACTCGGCAAAACCCTGCCCGCCGATTGGCAGAAACGTCTGCCGGACGCCAGCACCCCGTACACCTCGACCATCGTGTTCCTGGTGCGCAAGGGCAACCCGAAAGGCATCAAGGACTGGGGCGATCTGGTCAAGAACGACGTCTCGGTGATCACCCCGAACCCGAAAACCTCCGGCGGTGCGCGCTGGAACTTCCTCGCCGCTTGGGCCTACGGTCTGAAAGCCAACGGCGGTGATGAAGCCAAAGCCAAAGAATACGTACAGACCCTGTTCAAACACGTGCCCGTGCTGGACACCGGCGCTCGCGGTTCGACCATCACCTTCGTCAACAACGGTCAGGGCGACGTGCTGCTGGCCTGGGAAAACGAAGCGTTCCTGGCGTTGAAAGAAGATGGCGGCGCCGACAAGTTCGACATCGTCGTGCCTTCGCTGTCGATCCTCGCCGAGCCACCGGTGGCCGTGGTCGACAAGAATGCCGAGAAGAAGGGCAACGCGCAGATCGCCGAAGCCTACCTGAAACATCTGTACAGCCCGGCCGGTCAGGAGATTGCCGCAAAGAACTTCTACCGTCCGCGTGACAAGGACGTGGCCGCGAAGTATGCCCAGCAGTTCCCGAAACTGGAACTGGTGACCATCGACAAGGACTTCGGCGGCTGGAAAACCGCGCAGCCGAAATTCTTCAATGATGGTGGCGTGTTCGACCAGATTTATCAGGCGCAGTAATCTCACCCTTAACCAGCCTGATGTTTGGGCACATGACATGTGGGAGCGAGCCTGCTCGCGAAGGCGGTATTTCAGGCGACAAGGATGTTGACTGATACTCCCTCTTCGCGAGCAGGCTCGCTCCCACATTGATGCGTTTTTAACCAGGGACTTTTATGTCGCGTCGTATCTCCCCCGTCATACCCGGCTTCGGGCTGACGCTGGGCTACACCTTGGTGTACCTCAGCCTGATTGTGCTTATCCCGCTGGCGGCGATGTTCGTCCACGCCGCCCAACTCACCTGGGATCAGTTCTGGACGATCATCTCCGCGCCGCGTGTGCTGGCCGCTTTGAAGCTGAGCTTCGGCACTGCGCTGTGTGCGGCGATCATCAACGGCATCATCGGCACGCTGCTGGCGTGGGTGCTGGTGCGCTACACCTTCCCCGGGCGCAAGGTGATCGACGCGATGATCGATCTGCCGTTCGCCCTGCCGACTGCGGTGGCCGGTATTGCGCTGACCGCGCTGTACGCGCCGGCCGGTCTGGTCGGCCAGTTCGCCGCCGACCTCGGTTTCAAAATCGCTTACACCCCACTCGGTATCACTCTGGCGCTGACCTTCGTGACCCTGCCGTTCGTGGTGCGCACGGTGCAGCCGGTACTGGCCGACATTCCCCGTGAAGTCGAGGAGGCCGCCGCGTGCCTCGGTGCGAAGCCATGGCAGGTGTTTCGCCACATCCTCGTTCCCGCGTTGCTGCCTGCCTGGCTGACCGGTTTTGCCCTGGCCTTTGCCCGTGGCGTCGGCGAGTACGGTTCGGTGATTTTCATCGCCGGCAACATGCCGATGAAAACCGAGATCCTGCCGCTGCTGATCATGGTCAAACTCGACCAATACGATTACACCGGCGCCACTGCCATCGGCGTGCTGATGCTGGTGGTTTCCTTCGTCCTGTTGCTGCTGATCAACTTGCTGCAGCGGCGCATCGAAACCCCATAAGGAGGCGCGAACATGTCCCAATCGTCTATTGCTGCCGCCTCTTCGGCCAACGCTGCGCGCCGTGGCAGTGCCACTTCGCGCAGAATCCTGATCGGTCTTGGCTGGCTGATCTTTTTCCTGTTTCTGCTGCTGCCATTGTTCATCGTGGTGTCGCAGGGTTTGAAGAATGGCCTCGGCGCATTTTTCACCGCGATCTTTGAACCGGACGCACTGTCGGCACTGAAACTCACCGTGTTCGCCGTGTTGATTTCGGTGCCGCTGAACCTGGTGTTCGGTGTCAGCGCCGCGTGGTGCGTGAGTAAATACTCGTTCCGTGGCAAGAGCATGCTGGTGACGCTGATCGACCTGCCGTTTTCGGTGTCGCCGGTAATCGCCGGTCTGGTCTACGTGTTGATGTTCGGCGCACAAGGCCTGTTCGGGCCGTGGCTGCAGGATCACGACATCCAGATCGTCTTCGCCCTGCCGGGCATTGTGCTGGCGACGATCTTCGTCACCGTGCCGTTTGTGGCCCGTGAGCTGATCCCGCTGATGCAGGAACAAGGCACGCAGGAAGAGGAAGCCGCGCGCCTGCTCGGTGCCAACGGCTGGCAGATGTTCTGGCACGTCACCGTGCCCAACATCAAATGGGGCCTGATCTATGGCGTGGTGCTGTGTACCGCACGGGCCATGGGCGAGTTCGGTGCGGTGTCGGTGGTCTCCGGGCATATTCGCGGGGTGACCAACACCTTGCCGCTGCACGTCGAGATCCTCTACAACGAATACAACCACGTGGCCGCGTTCGCCGTGGCGAGCCTGTTGCTGATCCTGGCGCTCTTCATCCTGCTGCTCAAGCAGTGGAGCGAAAACCGTATCAACCGCCTGCGCGCCAGCGCCGCGGAGGAATAATTCATGTCGATCGAAGTGCGTAACGTCAGCAAGAATTTCAACGCGTTCAAGGCGCTGGACAACATCAGCCTGGACATTCACAGCGGTGAGCTGGTCGCGTTGCTCGGCCCGTCCGGCTGCGGCAAGACCACCCTGCTGCGGATCATCGCCGGCCTGGAAACCCCGGATAACGGCAACATCGTGTTCCATGGTGAAGACGTTTCCGGCCACGACGTGCGTGATCGCAATGTCGGTTTCGTGTTCCAGCATTACGCCTTGTTCCGCCACATGACCGTGTTCGACAACGTCGCATTCGGCCTGCGCATGAAACCGAAAAACCAGCGCCCGAGCGAAAGCCAGATCGCGACCAAGGTCCACGAACTGCTGAACATGGTGCAACTGGACTGGTTGTCGGATCGCTACCCGGAGCAGTTGTCCGGTGGTCAGCGTCAGCGCATCGCATTGGCTCGTGCCTTGGCGGTGGAGCCGAAAGTGCTGCTGCTGGACGAGCCGTTCGGCGCCCTCGATGCCAAGGTGCGTAAGGAGTTGCGCCGCTGGCTCGCACGACTGCACGAAGACATCAACCTGACCTCGGTGTTCGTGACCCACGACCAGGAAGAAGCGATGGAAGTCGCCGACCGTATCGTGGTGATGAACAAGGGTGTGATCGAGCAGATCGGCTCACCGGGCGACGTTTACGAAAACCCGGCCAGCGATTTCGTTTATCACTTCCTCGGCGATTCGAACCGCTTGCTGTTGAGCGACGACAACCACGTGCTGTTCCGCCCGCATGAAGTGTCGCTGTCCAAACATGAGCTGGAAGATCACCATGCGGCTGAGGTGCGTGACATTCGCCCGTTGGGCGCGACCACGCGGGTGACGCTGAAGGTGGAAGGGCAGACGGATCTGATCGAGGCCGAAGTGGTGAAAGACCATGACAGCCTGATCGGTCTGGCCAAGGGTGAAACCCTGTTCTTCAAGCCGAAGGTCTGGCAGAAAGTCGCCAACCTCTAAGATCAAAAGATCGCAGCCTTCGGCAGCTCCTACAGGGAAACGCATTCCAATGTAGGAGCTGCCGCAGGCTGCGATCTTTTAAGCGGCCTAAGCCGCCGCTTTGCGATTCGGATTGACTCGCACCACCCCCGCCCGCGCTTCGATCTGTTCTTTCAATTCATGGCGCATCCCGAGGATGAACGCCAACTCGGCGACGACAAACAACGGCCCGACAATCAGCCCCGATAAATCATCGACAAACGCCGGTTTGCGTCCTTCATAGTGATGCCCGACAAACTGGATCACCCAGCCGATCACAAACATCGCCAGGCCACTGCTTAGCCAGACCAGGGTGCTTTGCTGCGCCAACGCATGCCCGGCCCAGACCGATAGCCCCATCAGCACCGTCATCAAGACCCCCAGCTTCACTTCCAGCCGCAAATAAAACCACGCCGAGGCCAGCGCCACGACAACGGCCGGAGATAGCCACAACATGCCCAGCGACCATTCCGGCCGCGACAACAAAACTGCCACGGCCACCACAATCAGCGGAATGCCGATAAAGTGGCTGGCGATGTTGCGCGGATCACGGTGGTAGGCGGCGTATTGACTGAGATGGTCGACGAGGCTTTTCATTGTTGTTCCTCCGGTAGGGTTGATCGCATCATCCCTCGGGATCAGGGTTCGCTCTGTCAGGCAGGCGACAGTCCAGGAGTGTTTATGCAAATACGTTCGCGGCTGATGCATGGCCAGTGGTTCAGTCATCTGCCGGCATCCTTTCAGGATAGTCTGCTGGCGACAGCGCGAGAGCGGCGGCTGACGGCGGGGCAACGCCTGTTCCAGCGTGGCGATGCGCCGTGTGGCTTGTACGCGGTGCTCGATGGCGCCGTGCGTATAGGCGCGGTGAGTGAGCAGGGCAAAGAGGCGTTGTTGAGTCTGGTGGAAGCGCCGCACTGGTTCGGCGAAATCTGCCTGTTCGATGGCCAGCCGCGCACCCATGACGCCTACGCGGTCGGGCCGTGCACCTTGCTCAATATTCCTCAGCCGACGTTACTGAAACTGCTCGACGAGCAGCCGGTGTACTGGCGACATCTGGCGCTGCTGATGAGTCATAAACTGCGTCTGGCCTTCATCAACCTCGAACAACTGAGCCTGCTGCCGGCCCCGGCACGTCTGGCCCATCGACTGCTGATGATCGCCGAAGGCTACGGCGAACTCGACGCGCCACGCCGCGTGCTGCAACTGCCGCAGGAGCAATTGGCATCGATGCTGTCGCTGTCGCGGCAGACCACCAACCAGATTCTCAAGGATCTGCAGGGGCAGGGGATTATCGGGCTCGGGTACGGCGAGATTGAAATCCTCGACGCTGCGCGATTGCGCAGCCTCGCCACGATCTAAAAACACCCATTCCAGACACCACGAACTTGTGGGAGCTGGCTTGCCAGCGATAGCGGAGCATCAACCGACATTGATGTTTTCTGAACGGCCGCCATCGCTGGCAAGCCAGGCTCCCACAGGGTTTCGGGCTTTCGTGACATCTCAGGCAAAGCACAGAACCTGTAGGAGTGAGCCTACAGGGGATTTTTATGGCGATCAGGAACCGCGATAGGTCGAGAAGCCGTACGGGCTGAGCAGCAGCGGGATGTGGTAGTGCTGATCGGTCTGCTTCACTTCGAAGATCACCGGAATCTCCGGGAAGAACGTGTCGTGCTTGACCTTCTTGAAGTACTCGCCGGTCTTGAACACCACCCGGTATTCACCTGCTTCGAAAGGCTGTTTGGCCGGGAACAGTTCGGCAATCCGCCCTTGTTCATTGGTTGTGCCTTGAGCCAGGGGCTGCCAGTTCTGGCCGACGTGTTTCTCCAGTGTCACGTCGATGCCCGGCGACGGCAGGCCGTTTTCCAGGTTGAGCACGTGCACGCTCAACGGGTTGCCGGCGGCGAGGGTCAGACTTGAAAAAGCGCTCAGGCCGAGCGCAGCGAGGGTCATGCGCAAAGTCGTCATGGATGAAACTCCTTATTGGGAACGGGTAGTGGCCAGACCGGTTTTCTCGGCCGCCTTGATTGCACAGTTTTCGTCTTGCTCACCGCCGCCGGAACCGGCCACGCCCATGGCGCCGACCAGTTCCGTGCCGAGGAACAGCGGAATGCCGCCGCCGAGTAACAGCAACTCGTCGAGGGTGTTGAGGTTGGCGGTTTCCGGATTGCTGCGAGCGCGTTCGGCAAACAAGCGGGTGGCGGTTTTGCTCGACAGCGCGGTGTAGGCCTTGCGTTGGCTGGCGGCGGTGTTGTGCGGACCGACGCCGTCGCCGCGAAGGGTTACCAACAGATTGCCGCCCCGGTCGAGCACCGACACCGTGCCGGTGCAGTTGGCCAATGCGCTGTCAGCGAGCAGCCGTGCGGTTTTCAGGTCGAGGTCAGCGTGACGCGGCAGTTCCGGGCTGGCGACAGCGGCACCACTGAGGCCGATCATCAGGCTTGCAACGAAGTATTTGACGGTCATGGACAGGCTCCAAAAGCGAAGGTGATCACCTTAATCGCCGGACTTCGTCAGAACCTCGTCAGTCTGATTACAAGTTTGTAATGGGCAACGCCGCCGAAGGCGCCTAGCCTGTACGCCTGATCAATCGAGGTGTGCCATGCGTTTGCTGGTCGTAGAAGATGAAGCCAAAACCGCAAATTTCCTCGCCAAAGGCCTGGGCGAGTCGGGTTTTGCCGTAGACGTGGCGCTCAATGGCCTCGATGGGCGCTATTTTATCGAGCAGCAGGAGTACGACCTGATCATCCTCGACGTGATGCTGCCGGGCCTCAACGGTTGGCAATTGCTGCAACTGATCCGCCAGCGCGGCGCCACGCCGGTGTTGTTTCTCACCGCCAAGGACGCTATTGAAGACCGCGTGCGCGGCCTCGAGCTGGGCGCTGACGATTACTTGCTCAAACCCTTCGCCTTCGCCGAACTGCTCGCGCGGGTACGCACCTTGCTGCGGCGTGGGCCGATGCGCGAAGCGGAGTCGTACACCATCGCCGATCTGGAAATCGACGTCCTGCGCCGCCGCGTCAGCCGTGGTGGCCAGCGCATTGCCCTGACCAACAAGGAATTCGCCCTGCTGCAATTGCTCGCCAGTCGCCAGGGCGAAGTGCTGTCGCGCACGCTGATCGCCTCGCAGGTGTGGAACCTGAATTTCGACAGCGACACCAACATGGTCGAGGTTGCAGTGCGCCGTTTGCGCTCCAAAGTCGATGATCCCTACATGCCGAAACTGATCCACACCGTGCGCGGTGTCGGTTATCAATTGGAAGCGCCTGACGATGCGCTCTAGGTCGATCGCCTGGCGCCTGGCGCTGGCGTTCGCATTGGTCTGCGCTTTGGTGCTGAGCGCGATTGGCGTGTTTCTCTACCGCTCGCTGGCCACGGAAATCGCCTGGCGTGATGACCTCGCGTTGCTTGGGCGGCTGGAACAGGTCCGCGCCTTGCTCGCCGACAGCGACAGCCTGGGCGCCTTGCAGGCACGGCCGCGGTTGTATCAAAACATGCTCGGTAATCTCGACAGCCTGTTGCTGGTGCGCCGCGCCGATGGTTCCAGTGTGATCGCCATTAATCCACGTCAACGCGAATTGCCGGCGCTGAACGCGATCCCCCGCGAGCAAACGCCGCAGCGCCGCGACGTGCTGACGTGGCAAGCGCCGGATGGTGCCGAGCTGGCGCTGTTGTCCGGTGAAGCGCAAGGGCCGAACGGTGAGCCGCTGACCGTCATCGCCGGCAAGGTGCTGAGCGAACGCGAACAGATGCTCGCCAGTTACCGTTTACGCCTTTATCTGGCCGTCGGCGTCGGTGCGTTGCTTGCCTTTGCCTTGGGCTTGCTGTTGCTGCGCCGGGGTCTGCAACCGTTACGGCAGTTGAGCGCAGCGGTGCGCGGCATCGATCTGCGCAGCCTCGACCAACGCTTGCCCGCCAACGGCACGCCCGCCGAACTGCTTGAACCGGTGCAGGCGCTCAACGGCATGCTCGCGCGGCTGGACGACAGCGTGCAGCGCCTGTCGCAGTTCTCCGCTGACCTCGCCCACGAGATTCGTACGCCGCTGCACACCTTGTTGGCGAGCAACGGGCAGGCGCTGAATCATCCGCGCAGCACCGAGGAGTATCAGGAAGTGCTGGCTTCGAACATGGAAGAGTTCGAACGGCTCAAGCGCATGGCGGAAAACCTGATGTTCCTTGCCCGCGCTGAGCAGGCCGAGCGCGCGCTCAATCTGCAAACGCTGGACTTGCACAGCGTTGGCGGTGAACTGTGTGACTACTTTGAAGCCTTGGCCGATGACCGCGATCTACGGCTGGAGAATCAATTGCACGGCGAACTGTTTGCCGATCAGCAACTGTTGCAGCGTGCGCTGGGCAATCTGCTGGCCAATGCCGTGCGTCATGCCGATCCCGGAACCGTGATCAGCCTGCGTCGCCGCGATGAGTCAGGTTGCTGCTGGTTGCAGGTGCACAACCACGGCCCGGCCATTGCGCCAGAGCACCTGGGCAAACTGTTCGACCGTTTCTACCGCGTCGATCCTGCACGGGCAGAGCCGGGGGATTCCGGTGGGTTGGGGTTGGCGATTGTGCAGTCGATCATGCAATTGCATGGCGGGCAGGTGCGGGTGAACAGTGATGCTGACGGCAGCGTTTTTGAGTTGGGCTTTGCGGTGGTCCGGTGACAGCTTCTTGATCATTCCAAATTAGGCTAAGCTCGATCAATGACTGCATCAAATATGATGCAAAATAAAGAAATAGTTTAGATTTGCATCGTAAATAATGCAGGATTTCGTCATGGAACAGCTTGGTGAGTTGATTAGAGCTTTGCGCAAGGCAAGCAAACTGTCGCAGCAGGCGCTGGCCCAGCAATACGGCATGAGTCGCGCGACCATCTCGGGAATCGAAAACAACACGGTCTCGGAAATCGGTTTGCGCAAGGTGGAAGCGATCCTGAACGGGTTCGGCTATGAGTTGACGGCGGTTCCCCGTCAGTCTCGCCGCCCGACGCTTGATGCGCTGCAAAAGGTAAATTTCCATGACTGAATCGACGGATCGATTGAACGTCTGCGTCGGTGGGCAAATAGCGGGAACACTGGGGCGCGGGCAGGATCGCGCGGATAGCGTCTTCAGTTACCGCGAAGAGACCAGTGACAAAAACGCCGTGTCACTGACAATGCCGCCCCGTCTGGAAACTTATGGTTGGGAGCATGGTATCCATCCGGTCTTCGAGATGAATTTGCCTGAGGGTGCGCTGCGTGATGAGCTGGTCCGGCGCTTCAGTAAAGCGGTTCGTGGTTTCGATGACTTTGCATTGTTGGCGATCGTCGGTCCTTTTCAACTCGGTCGTTTGTCAATTGCCAACGCATCGCCGGCGGACTGCCCGCCCGAAACGTCTCTGGCCGATCTGCTGGTGCACGATGGCGCGCAAGGCTTGTTTGAGGATCTGTTGCAAACCTATGGTCAGTATTCCGGGGTGTCAGGTGTGCAGCCCAAAGTGCTGGTACGTGACAGTACTGCTGGGATTGATCGCCTGACTCATCGAGGGTCAACCCATCTGGTCAAAGCGTTTCGTGCCGATGAATATCCGCAGTTGGCAACCAACGAATACTTCTGCATGCGTGCCGCGCAGCACTGCGGGCTTGAAGTGCCAAAGTTCGAGCTCAGCGAGCAGGGCAAATTTCTGGTCATCGAGCGCTTTGACTTGAGCTCTACGGGCTACCTCGGTTTCGAGGACTTTTGCGTACTCAATGGTTGGTCATCGAAGGCCAAATACGACGGCTCTTACGAAGGTGCGGCCCGGCAGATCAAAGCGTTTGTGTCACCCGCGCTGCTCAATCAGGCGCTGGAAGCATTTTTCAAAATAGTGGCTTTGTCCGCAGGCCTGAAAAACGGCGACGCGCATCTAAAAAATTTTGGCGTGCTTTACGAAAACTGCGGTGAGGAATCAGTAATCAGGCTCGCCCCCGCATACGACATCATCACCACCTCGGTCTACATAAAGAACGACAGTATGGCGTTGCTGTTGGGTGGTTCGAAGGCCTGGCCAAAGCACAAAATGCTGGTGCGCTTTGGTCGAACTGCCTGCAATCTGACCGAAGCGCGTTGCAATGAATTACTGCAGCAAGTCGCTAATGGCATGCAGATAACGATGGGCGAAATGGCCGAGTACAGCGCAGGTCATCCAGCGTTCGCTGAGATGGGTGCTGCGATGATCGAACAATGGTTGTCTGGTATGGCGCGCAGCCTGAGTAAAAGCTGACGATCAGCGCAAGCCATCGCGAAACTGCCCCGGCGTCAGCCCCGTCCAGCGCTTGAACGCGCGGCTGAAGCTGCTGGTGTCGGCAAAACCCAGCAAATAACTCACCTCACTCAACGAGCACTGCGGATCGCGCAGGTGCAGCAGCGCCAGATTCTCGCGGCTCTCGTTGAGCAACGTATCAAAGCGACAACCTTCATCCGCCAGATGCCTTTGCAGACTGCGCAGACTCAGGTGCAAGGCCTGAGCAATCCGTTCGGCACTGGGCTCACCTTCCGGCAGTTGCTCTTCAATGGCATCGCGAACCTTGCGCTCCCAGGTCAGCGGCTGGAGCTGGGCCATCGTGCGATTGAGCACCGCTTCATTGTGTTCGGCGAGTTCCGGGTTGGCGTCGTCGAGGTGGCTGTCGAAGTCGGCGAGGGCGAACTCCAGGCGATCCTCGACGCAGCCGAAGTGCACCGGGGCGCGGAAGACTTTGTGCCATTGCTGCGAATCGCTCGGTTCCGGGCGGCGCAGGTACACGGCCAGCGGCGCGTAGTCGCGGCCGAGGCGATTGCGGCAGGTGCGCACGTAGATCGCGGTGAAGGCGTCGATGGCTTCGAAGGCTGGCGCCGGATTGCCTGACGGAATTTTCAGACGGAATTGGTAGCGGTCGTCGCCGCGGCTCAGCTCCAGCTCCAGCGCATCGCTGACCACCGGGTGATAGCGCACGATGCGTTCGAACACTTCGCGCAAACTGCCGCTGGCCACCAGCGCATAACCGAGTGCATGAAAAGTAGTCGGGCTGACGAACCGCGATACGCGCAAACCAATCGCCGGGTCGCCGCTGCTCTGCACGGCAATTTCCCACAGGCGCGTGGTGCCGGACAGTGGATAGCGCGCGTTGGGGTCGTCCATCAAGTTCGGGTCGAGCCCGGCCTGTTGGCACAGGGCAATGCTGTCCAGCCCCAGCGCATCGAGTTGCTTGCGCAAGGCACGGGTCCAACTGGCGAGAGAGGTCGGTTCCTTCATGCTGATTGGCGCTTCCGGTCAACAGGTTGGCGTTCTCGGCTACCGCGAAACAAGGTCTGACGAGGCACGATGCGAGCATCCATAAACAGAGGATGGAAGCATGGACGGTACTTCTGCAAGTCCCCAGCGACACAATGCTGCCCAGCGATCAGCGCATATTCGCGAAGTGGTGCTGGCCAGAGGCGTCGAGCTGCGTCAGCGCTACCCGATTCTCCAGCATCAGGATGCGCTGGGCGCGGGGATTCTGGCCTTTGCCCTGGCGGGGATGATCGGTTCGGCAGCGTTGTACATCAGCGGCCATATGGCGTGGTGGGTGTGCCTGCTGCTCAACGCGTTTTTTGCTTCGCTGACCCATGAGCTGGAGCATGACCTGATCCACAGCATGTACTTCCGCAAGCAGCGTGTGCCGCACAACCTGATGATGGGCCTGGTCTGGCTGGCGCGGCCGAGCACGATCAACCCGTGGATCCGCCGGCATCTGCACCTCAATCACCACAAGGTCTCCGGGACTGAAACCGACATGGAGGAGCGCGCGATCACCAACGGCGAACCATGGGGTTTTGCGCGCTTGCTGATGGTCGGCGACAACGTAATGTCGGCGTTTATCCGCATGCTGCGGGCCAAGACCTGGGCGCACAAGTTCAGCATCATCAAGCGCACGCTGAAGGTCTACGCGCCGCTGGCGCTGGTGCATTGGGGCGCCTGGTATGTGTTTCTCGGTTTTCATGCGGCCAATGGCATCGCCTATCTGCTGGGTTCGCCAATCGAGTGGTCGGCGACGACGTTGTCGGTGATGCAGGTGATCGATATCGCCGCCGTGGTGATCATCGGCCCGAATGTGTTGCGCACGTTTTGCCTGCACTTCATCAGCTCGAACATGCATTACTACGGCGATGTCGAGTTGGGCAATGTGCTGCAGCAGTGCCAGGTGCTGAACCCGTGGTGGTTGTGGCCGTTGCAGGCGTTTTGCTTCAACTTTGGCAGCAGTCACGGGATCCATCATTTTGTCGTGAAGGAGCCGTTTTACATTCGCCAGATGACCGTACCAGTGGCGCATAAGGTGATGCGCGAGATGGGCGTGCGGTTCAATGATTTCGGCACGTTCGGGCGGGCGAACCGCTTTGTTCGTCGGGATGAAGTTGCGGTGTCTGGTGAGGCGGTGGAGGCCTGACAAGCTGCCCTCACCCTAGCCCTCTCCCAGAGGGAGAGGGGACTGACCGAGTTGTTTGCGCTTGATACATCGACCTGAAACTGCGAGTCGAACTCAGGTTTGAAGAACATGAAGATCTGCTCCCTTTCCCCCTCTCCCTCTGGGAGAGGGCTGGGGTGAGGGGCTCTTGATCCTGTCTCAATCCGGCTGAAACGGCGAAGCACTGAGAATCACCCCGGTCTCTTCCACATATTGCTGCCAATGCCCGATCAACGTGCTGAGCTTGTCCGGCTCACTCAACGCCAGATCATGAATCTCCCCCGGATCACTGCTCAAATCATAGAGCTGCCACGTCGCCGGCCCCACCGGCCCGGGAATCCATACCGCTTTCCACGACCCTTGGCGAATCGCTCTCCGTCCGAACAACTCCCAACCCGTCACCGTATGCTCGTCATGCACTTGCGCGGTCTCGCCGGACAAGAATCCCAACCACGATTTACCGCGCAACGGCGCTACCGGTTTGCCGTGCCAGAGCTTGCCCGGATGCCTCACGCCGGCCAGATCGAGAATGGTCGGCGTGATGTCCATCACCGTGCCGAAACCATGGCTGATCTGCCCTTTGAGCGGCAACTGCGGATAGTGCAGCAGCGCCGGCACGCGAATTCCGCCCTCGGTGGTGAACGCCTTGAACAGACGCGACGGCGCAGTCGCTACCTGCGCCCAGTTCGGCCCGTACCAGACGTAGGAATTGGCCCGGCCGATGTTGTCCAGGCTGTTGTCGTAATGCTGGTTCAGATAGGTCATCAACTCCGGCCCGAATTTCGGGAACGCCTCCAGCAGCGCACCTTCGGCACCGTTGTCGGACATGAACAGGATGAACGTGTTGTCGAGTTGCCCCTGCTGGCGCAGATAGTCGACGACCCGGCCGATGTTCCAGTCCATGCGCTCGACCATCGCCGCGTAGACCTCCATCGCCCGCGCGGAAATCTGTTTTTGTTCCTCGCTCAACGCGTCCCACTGTTGGGTCAACTGAATCAGTGGATGCGGCTCGACGTCTGGCTCGATCAGCCCCAACGCTTTGAGTTTTTCCAGTCGCTCCAGACGCAGCACTTCCGGCCCGGCGTCATAGCGGCCACGGTATTTCTCGACAATGTCGGCCGGCGCCTGCAACGGCCAGTGCGGCGCGGAGAACGGCAGATAGGCGAAGAACGGCCGGCTCTGGTCACGCTCCTTGAGGTATTGCAGCAGCTTGTCGCCAAAGGCATCGGAGGAATAGAAATCCTTGGGCAATTCGTCGAGGAAGTTGTCGTCCTCGATGTACAGCGCCGGGGTGGATTTCAGCAGACCTGGGGTTTGCTCATCGTAGGTCGGCTCGAAGCCGTAATGGTTGGCCGCGCCCGGCAACAGCGAAAACGAGCGCTCGAAACCTCGTGCATGGGGCGCCAGTTCGGCCTTCAGACCGAGGTGCCATTTGCCGCTCATCAAGGTTTGATAACCGGCCTCGCGCAGCAGCTCCGGCAGCGCCACAACACGATCATTGAGGTAACCCTCGTAACCCGGTTTGCCGATCAGCTCTGGGGTCAGCGCTTCGGCCATGGTGCCGATGCCGGCGATGTGGTGGTCAGTGCCGGTCAGCAACATCGAACGGGTCGGCGAACAGGTTGGCGCGGTATGAAAGTCGGTCAGGCGCAGGCCGTTGTTGGCCAGGGCATCAAGGTGCGGCGTGGCGATTTCGCCGCCGAACGCACCGATGTCGGAGAAACCTAAATCGTCGGCAAGAATCACCAGAAAATTGGGACGTTGCGGCATCGCAAAACTCCTGTTCAGCAGGCAATGAACGTCAGCGGCAGATCGCGGATCTGCACTGGCACGCTCGGTTGGTAATGGTCATCACTGGTCAGTTCGTGCAGCAGTTCTTCACGCAACTGATGGAAGTCGAAACTGCTGCGCTGACGCGGGTGCGGCAGGGCGATGTCGACCACTTGCTTGATCCGTCCCGGGCGCGGCTCCATCACCACCACGCGGTCGGCGAGGAAGATCGCTTCTTCGACGTCATGGGTGACGAGGATCGTGGTGATTTTTGCGCGATCGCGAATCGCCAACAGCTCGTCCTGCATCTGCTGGCGGGTCAGTGCATCAAGGGCACCGAAGGGTTCATCAAGCAGCAGAATGCGTGGGCTGGCGACGAGGCCGCGAGCGATCGCCACGCGCTGGGCCATGCCGCCGGACAACTGATGCGGGTAGGCGCGGGTGAAATCGCGCAGGCCGACCAGATCGATGAAGTCGTTGATCCGTTGTTGCTTCTGCGCAACGCTCAGCGGTTCGTTGACCAAGCCCAGACCGATGTTGTCGGCGACGGTGAGCCACGGGAACAAACGGTGCTCCTGAAAGACGATGCCACGCTCGCCACCGATGCCGCTGACGGCTTTGCCGTCCACGGTAATCTGCCCGCGAAACTGCGTATCCAGGCCCACCAGCAAGCGCAGCAAGGTGGATTTACCGCAGCCGCTGGAGCCGACAATGGCGACGAATTCGCCCTCGGCGATGTCCAGGTTGAATTCGCGAATCGCCTCCAGTTCGAAACCGTCGACGTCGAAGGATTTGCCTACGTGATTGAAGCTGACAATCGGTGCGTTCATGCGTGTCTCCAGCGGGTCGCGTGAATTTCCAGGCGTTGGCCAATGAGGTTGAGCAGGGCGCCGGTGAGACCGACGAAAAGCATGCCGGCCATGATCAGGTCCATGCGCAGCAGTTGTTGTGCGCCAATCATCTGGCTGCCGATGCCGCCATTGGACGGCATGAAATATTCGGCGCCGATGGTGCCGAGCCAGGCGTAGATCAGGCTCAGGCGCAGACCGGCGAAAATCCCCGGCGCGGCGCCGGGCAGCACTAATCGACGCAGACGCTGGCCGAGGCTCAGGCGCAGCACTTGCGCGGCTTCGTTGAGCTGTGGCGAGAGGTTGGCGACGCTGCGTTGCGTGGCGATAAACAGCGGGAAGAATGCAGCGAGGGCGACGAACACCCACTTTGCCAATTCGCCGAGGCCGAACCACGCGGTGAGCAGCGGCACCCAGGCGAAAATGGCGATCTGGCGGATGGCCGCGAGAGTTGGGCCGAGCAGGCGTTCGCTGGTGCGCGACAAGCCCAGCAGCAAGCCGAGGGCGAAACCGAGTCCGCCGCCTAACAGCAAACCGCCGAGGGTGCGACCGAGGCTGAGCGCCATGCCGCTGATCAACGTGCCATCGAGCACGCCAGCCCATGCCGTGCTCAAAACGGCCAACGGGCTGACCAGAATATTGGCGTCGACCCACTGCTGGTCACTCGCCAATTGCCACAGTGCCAACAAGCCCAACGGCAGCAGCCACGGTTGCAAACGCTGCCAGCCTTGATAGCGCGGGCCGCGACGGATTTCGGCAGTGGCCGGGTGCGGCCAGTGCACCAGTTTCTTGTCCAGCAGACCGATACCGCGATCCATCGCCACGCCGATCAAACCGATGACGACGATGCAGACGAACACGATGTCGAGCATGAACAGTTGTCGCGCCCAGACCATCAGGTAGCCGATGCCTTCGCTGGAGGCCAGCAACTCGACGGCCAGCAATGAGGTCCATCCGGCGGCGAGCGCCAGACGTACGCCGGCCATGAACGCGGGGAGGGCGGCGGGCAATACCAGGCGCCGAATCAGCAGGCGTGGCGGCAGGCGCAAAACGGCGGCGGCTTCACGCAATTTCGGCTGGGCATCTCTTACGCCGACGAGTGTGTGCAGCGTCACCGGCACCACGATCGCTTTGATCAGCACCACCAGTTTCAGCACTTCGCCGATGCCGAAAAAAACCATGAACAAGGGAATCCACGCCAGCGTCGGTACTTGCGACAGGCCGGCGAAGGTCGGGAAGATCAAACGTTCAAGACGCTGACTGAAGCCCAGTGCTGCGCCGAGCAATGCACCGGCCGAAACCCCGGCAAGCAGGCCCCAGAACAAACGCTGCAGGCTGATCCACAAATGGCTCCATAACTCGCCTTGAGACAGCTCGACAGCGCTGTTCCAGACCAGCGACGGCGCCGGCAAGATCTGCTCGCTCATCCATTCATTGCCTGCGGCCAGCCACCACAGCGTGAACAGACTGAGCGGCAGCAGCCAAGGCAACAGGCGTTGGTTCAGGCTTGGCCAGGTGCGGCGGCTTTTCAGCGGCGGCGCGGGCAGGGGGAGACTGAGCAAGGATTGGCGGGCCATGGGTGACCTCCGTTGTCGGGTTGGCTCAAGATCAAGATCAAAAGATCGCAGCCTTCGGCAGCTCCTGCGGGGGAATGCGTCCGTGAAGTGACCCCTGTAGGAGCTACCGAAGGCTGCGATCTCTTGCGGTATTAACTAAGAGCTAATGGTTATAAATAATCTTTAATAAGTTGTTTTTAGAGATAAGCAGCGCCATTTAAGGCCTCCAGCCCACACGCATCCAATGCATTCGAAGAATATTTTCAATGCTGTTAATGCATATGCCGCTGCAAGCCCCGGCGCTGCTCGCTTAGCGTAAAAAGCTATAAAAATGTGCATTTATAGTATTTAAGCGCTGGTAGTCGTTCGGCCTACTTTCGGCTCCTCAACGCCCGTCGTGATCAAGGAGCAGCACCCATGAACCTTCCCTTCAAACGTGTTTTCAGTCTGTTTGCCGTTCCGGCTCTGGCGGGCCTGCTGGCGTTCACCGCGCATGCCGACGAGCTCAAGGAAATCAGGATCGCCGTGCCTGACCTGAGCGCCGGCACTCAGCACAGCGGTGGGGGTGTGGTTGATGTGTTGCGCGATCAGCAGATCTTCGAAAAGGCCTTCGCCGATCAGGGCATCAAGATTCAGTGGAGTTTCTTCAAAGGCGCGGGACCGGTGATCAATGAGGCGTTTGCCAACGGTCAGGTTGATCTGGCGTATCTGGGCGACCTGGCGGCAATCATCGGCAAGTCCAACGGCCTGGATACGCGTTTGCTCAGCGCCAGTGCCCGTGGCGTGAAGCAGTATCTGGGCGTGGTGCCGGGTTCGGGGATCAAGACGTTGCAGGATCTCAAGGGCAAGCGCGTGGCGATCTTCCGTGGCACCGCGACGCAGTTGTCGTTTGATGCGGCGCTGGCCAGTCAGGGCCTCAGCGAGAAGGACCTGAAAGTCATCAATCTGGATTTCAATGCGGCGGTCGCGGCGTTGGCAGCCAAGCAGATCGATGCGTCATGGGGCAGCTCCGGGTTGAGCGCATTGCAGGCCAAGGGGCTGGCCGAGTTGCCGCTGAACACCAAGGATCTCGGTGGCGCAGGCAGCGTGCAGTCGGTACTGGTCGGCACGGGCAAGTTTGTCGACGCGCACCCGGAAGCAGTGGCCAAGCTGCTCAAGGCGCAACAACAGGCCGTGGAGTGGCTGACGCAGGACAGCAACAAGGCCGCTTACGTGCAACTGGTCTCGGGTTTGGCCAGCTATCCGCCGGTGATCCTGACCCAGGATCTGCAGGATCAGAAGTTGAGCGAAGTGTTCCCGTCGACGCTGGATCCGGTGTTCCTTGGCAAGTTGCAGGACTCGGTGGATCTGGCGGCGAAGGAGAGGCTGATTCGCAAGCCGTTCAAGGTCAGCGATTGGGTGGCGCCTGAGCTGGCTGCGGCCAAGCTATGAATCTCTAGCGCCTGCTCTGGCCTCTTCGCGAGCAGGGTTCTTAGGTGAACACAGATTCTGCATTCACCACCGAACCACTGTGGGAGCGAGCCTGCTCGCGAAAGGGCCCTAAACAGCGACGCTGATCTTCTGCCGATCCACCGCCACCAACGTCTCGATCATTGCCCGTGCCGCCGGCGACAGCCGAAACCCGGTACGACTGACAATCCCGCAGCGCGCATTCATGCTCTCCAGGTTCTGCGGCAAATTGCGCCAGTGCAGCAACACCAGCGAACCCTTGGCAATGTCCTCGACAAATGCCTCCTCCGTACCGACGCCAATCGCATTCGATTGCAGCACCACTTTGACCAGCGCCGGAAAGTGCTCGGTCTCGATGCTCGGGGAAAAATCGATGCGCCCGCTGAGGTTCGCCAGCAGTTTGCGAATGCCCGGCGGGATCAGCGTGGTCGCCAGCGGATAGTCGAACATATCGTTGGTCGACAGGCTTTCCTTGGCCAGCAACGGATGCCCCGGGCGGCAGAAAAACACCCCGCGCTTGGGCGTCAGCGCCTGGGTCTGGAAGTTCGGATCGGACTCGAAATGGCGAATGTCGGCGATGAAGAACTCGATCTCTTCACGGCTCAGTGCGCGGCTGAGTTTTTCCCAGTTATCCACCTGAAAACAGGTGCGCACTTTCGGGTGCGCATTGATGAATTGCGCCACCGCATCCGGCACCAGTTTCACCGCCGGTGCCGGGCCGCAGCCGAAGTGCACCTCGCCGGCGTCGAGCTTGGTCATCTGCGTCACTTCGGCGCTGAGCAACGCTGCGCCCTGCACCAGCGTCAGGGCGTGTTGCAGCACCACCTGGCCCTCGGGCGTGGGGCGCAGATCCTTATTGCCGCGATCCACCAGTACGCAACCGAACTCTTGCTCCAGCCCTTGAATACTGCGGCTGAACGCCGGTTGAGTGATGCCCATCGCGTCGGCCGCGCGGACAAAACTGCGGTGTTCGTTGAGGGCGATGAAGTAACGCAACTGGCGAAGATCCATATGCTTTTCCGGCATCCTAAAAATAGCTCGAAGGCATTTGCGACGAGGGTTACTAGAGGTTTTAAATGCATGCTCTTATTCCGTCAACGAAGCATGTGGCTATCTATTAGATGTAAATGGAATATAGATAGAGCGTTGTTTCGCTGCCGCCAAACCGTAAGCAGTCGATGAGGGTCTACCCATGAGCAATGCCGCACTCGCAGTAAAACCCGCTGTCCACGCGCTGGAAATTCATCCGGTGGCCGGTCGTATCGGCGCCGAGATCCGTGGCGTGCACCTGTCCGGTGAGCTGGACGCCGCCACCGTCGAAGCGATTCAACAGGCCCTGGTCCAATACAAAGTCGTGTTCTTCCGCGAGCAGACTCAGCTCGACGATCAGCGTCAGGAAGCCTTCGCGCATTTGCTCGGCGAGCCGGTGGCGCATCCAACGGTGCCGTCCCGCGAGGGCACGCGTTATCTGCTCGAACTGGACGGCGCCGAAGGCCAGCGCGCCAACTCCTGGCACACCGACGTGACCTTCGTCGACGCCTACCCGAAAGCCTCGATTCTGCGCTCGGTCGTCGCGCCGGCGTTCGGTGGCGATACCCTGTGGGCCAACACCGCGACGGCGTACAACGGCTTGCCGACCGAGCTGCGTGAACTGGCCGACAAACTGGTCGCCGTGCACAGCAACGAATATGACTACGCCAGCGCGAAACCGGACGTCTCGGCGGAGAAGCTTGAGCGCTATCGCAAGGTCTTCACCTCGACCGTTTACGAGACCGAACACCCCGTGGTCCGCGTGCACCCGATCAGCGGTGAGAAGAGCTTGCTGCTGGGGCATTTCGTCAAACGCATCAAGGGCTATTCGCAGGCGGATTCGGCGCATCTGTTCGGGCTGTTGCAGAGCCATGTGATTCGTCAGGAAAACACCGTTCGCTGGCGCTGGAAGGCCGGTGATGTGGCGATCTGGGATAACCGCTCGACGCAGCATTACGCGATTGATGATTACGGCACTCAGGATCGAGTGGTGCGTCGGGTGACGTTGAAGGGGGAAGTGCCGGTTGGGGCTTCGGGACAGCGTAGCCAGACCATCAAAGGTCGCGATTGAAGATCAAAAGCCCCTCATCGGAACGCCGCCCGCCCAGCCCTCTCCCGGGGGGAGAGGGAGCCGATCGGGGGCTTTTCGAACCTGAGTTCAACCTTGATATTTCAGGTCGGCGTAAACCTAAAAAACAACTCGTTCAGTCCCCTCTCCCTACGGGAGAGGGTTAGGGTGAGGGGCTCTTAAAGCTACCAAACACCAATCTGAACAACCTTCTCGGCTTCCGGCTCACCATAACGAAACCGCTGCCCACGCCAATCAATCTCCTGATGACTAATGGTCGTGCGCCGCTTCAACCCGCGCACCCACTCAAACAAATACCCCGCATGTTCCTCGCGCACCGCCGCGAACGCCGGATCATCTCCCAGGTCACGCAGCTCCTGTGGATCATTCAACAGATCAAACAACTGCGGCCGAAAGCCGTCGTACGCCAGGTATTTCCAGCGCTCGCTACGCACCATGGTCATGCGGCAACGGTCGATCGGCTGGCCCAAACGCTCGCGCGCCGGCGCCTGAAAGGCGTAGTCATATTCACTGATTGCATAGCGGCGCCAGTCCGGATTTTCGCCGTGTAGAAGCGGGATCAACGAACGCCCTTCAAGCCGATGCTCTGCTCCCGGCAGCCCTAATGCTTGAAGAAACGTCGGCAGTGCGTCGATGGTTTCCGCCAGTCGCTCATCAACCGTTCCGCGCGTGATATCTGCCGCCGCCCGAGGATCGCGCACGATCAGCGGCACACCAACCGCCTGCTCCAGCAAATACTCCTTCTCTCCCAACCAGTGATCACCGAGAAAGTCGCCGTGATCGCTGGTGAACACGATCAACGTGTCCTCCCAACGGCCGTTGCTCTGCAAAAAATCGAACAGCCGCCCGAGTTGATCATCCACTTGCTTGATCAGACCCATGTACGTAGGGATTACAGTCAATCGTACTGAATCGCGGGAGAAGTTGAGGCTTTCCTCATGCTGGCGAAAGGCAGCGTATACAGGGTGTTTGCTGGCGTCGGAGGGCGTCGCGCGGACTGCTTCGAGAATCGATTTCGTACTGTACAAGGCGTGGTACGGCGCCGGTACGATGTAGGGCCAGTGCGGTTTGATATAGGAGAGGTGTAAACACCACGATTTCTCGCCTTGCTCGGTGATGAAGTCGATGGCTCGATTTGTAGTGTAGACAGTCTCTGAGTGTTGCTCGGGAATTCGTGCTGGCAAATTCGCATGACGCATTTGCCAGCCACTGAGGATTTCACCGTTCGTGCCTTCGGCGGCGTTGGCCCAGTCGTGCCAGGGGTTTTTGCCGTCGAAACCGTGTTCGCGCAGGTAATGGGTGTAGGGCGCGGATTCGCGCTTGTCGTCGAACAGCGGGTCGTCGGGATAGATGCCGTCATGGCGCATGTAGGGTTCGAAGCCGACTTCGTTGAGGATTTCGGCCTGTTCGCTGTCGGGGTTGATCGCCAGGCGTTGCAAGGCATCGATATTCGCCGTGGCGTGGGTCTTGCCGACCAGCGCAGTACGAATGCCGTGGGGGCGCAGGTAATCGCCGATGGTCAGTTCTTCCAGCGGCAACGGCACGGCGTTCCACGCCACTTGATGACTGCTGACATAGCGTCCGGTGTAAGCAGACATCCGCGACGGGCCGCAAATCGTGCCTTGAGTGTAGGCGCGGCTGAAACGTACGCCGGCTGCAGCCAGGCGATCGATGTTCGGCGTGTGCAAATGCGGATGGCCGTAGCAGGACAGGTAATCGCGGCGCAGTTGGTCGCACATGATGTACAGCACGTTGCGCACGGGGTTTGGCGGGGTGGGCATGGGGTTCACCGGTCAATGGGACAGGCGAGGGTTGTCGCTTTCGCTGGGGGTGTTCGGCAAGTGCATTTGGGGAATGGGTTTTATGCAGGAAATGCATCGTTGCCTGCACTGCCGCCATCGCTGGCAAGCCAGCTCCCACAGGTATTGGGAGTGTTCAAATGGTTTGTGCTCGGCGCGAATCATGTGGGAGCTGGCTTGCCAGCGATAGCGGTGGATCAAACGGCGAGATTCTGCAGCGAGCAAACCTCCTCATCCTGCTGATCTATCGCCTTGATCTGCTCAATCATCGCTTCCGCCAACGGCGACAACCGATACCCCGCCCGGCTGACAATCCCGTAACGGGTGTACAACTCCTCAAGATCATCGGCCAACCCTTCAATGCGCAGACACACCAGCTCACCCTTGGCCTGATGCAACGCATCCGAATACGCGCCAACAATCCCGATCGCCTCCGAGCGCAGCACCACGCTGAGCAGGCTGGCACTGTTTTCACATTCCACATTGGGCGTGAAATCCGGGCGGCCGCTGAGGTCGATGATGACCTTGCGCAGGTTCGGCGGACGAATACTTACCGCCAGCGGATAGCTCATCAATTGTTCGGCCGTGACCCGCTCAAAACCGGCCAGCGGATGCCCCTCACGGCAACAGAAATGCCATTTGCGCGGACGCAACCGGTGCGTCAGATAGTCTGGATCGGCCTCGAAGTAGCGCGTGTCCGCGACGAAGAATTCGAACTCCTCACTGAGTAACCGCTTGCTCAGACTCTGCCAGTCATCGACCTGAAACTGCACTCGCGCTTTCGGATAGCGCCCTATAAAGCTGCCAATCGCCCGAGGGATCAAACCCGCCGCCGGCGCCGGCCCGCAACCGAAGCGTAATTCCCCCGCTTCCAGCCCTTTGAACTGACTGATCTCGTTGGCCATCTGCTGCGCGCCACTGACCAGTCGCCGCGCGTGCTCCAGCAGCACCTGGCCCTGTTTGGTCGGCGGTAACTCCTTGCGCCCGCGATCAACCAACTGACAGCCAACGCTGTGCTCCAGCGCCTGAATGCTGCGGCTGAACGCCGACTGCGACAGGTTCACCGCCTGCGCGCCGGCGACGAAGCTGCGTTGTTCAGCCAAGGCGATGAAGTGACGAAGTTGGCGCAAGTCGATATGCATTTTTCACATAAAAAATATCCGGGAAATGCATTGGATATGCATTAGGTCGACTCCTTATAAAGGCAATCTCTTATGCAGTAAATATTTGTAAATCCATAAATAAATAACTTAAAAGAATATGCAGCGTTGATGATGTCTGTGTGTTTTTTGACCAGGAGCCGCGCCATGAGTCCGTTGAACCTTGCGTCACCCTTAACGCCACGACGGCTCAAACGCCTGCCTCTGGCCCTGCTGCTGGCAGGGAGCGCGAGCTGGACTCACGGTTACGCCGCCGAAGCGGAAACCCCGGCGCCGGTGCCGGCCGGCAAGCCTGCCGCCAACAGTTCACAACTGGAAACCGTGACCGTCACCACCCGCCGTCGCGAAGAAAGTTCGCAGGACGTACCGACGCCAATGAGTGTGGTCAGCGGACAGAATCTGGAGACGCAGCGCGTCTACCGGATTCAGGATTTGCAGCAACTGGTGCCCAGCGTCAACGTCGCCTACATGCACGCGCGGCAGTCCAGCGTGTCGATCCGTGGCCTCGGCAACAACCCGGCGAGCGATGGCCTGGAAGGCAGCGTGGGCCTGTACATAGACAACGTCTATCTGGGCCGTCCGGGGATGGCGGTGTTTGACTTGATGGACATCGAGCAGCTTGAGGTCCTGCGCGGGCCGCAGGGCACGTTGTTCGGCAAAAACACCACCGCCGGGGTGATCAATATCAGCACCCGCGCGCCAACTCTCACGCCTGAGCGCAGCATCGAAACCTCGGTCGGCGAGGACGGTTATTTCCAGACCAAGGGCACCATTTCCGGGCCGCTCAACGACCAACTGGCCGGGCGTTTTTCGGCCTACCGCACGCGCAGTGACGGCGACATCAAAAACGAATACGACGGCCATGATTTGAATGGCGGATCGCGCGAGGGCTTCCGCGCGCAACTGCTGTTCAAGCCCAATGAAGATTTCAACCTGCGCTGGATCGGCGACTACAACGAAGAGGATTCCAGTGCCGGTACCCGCGTGCTGTACAACACCGGGCCGACCATCAACGGCGTCAATCTCTATCAGGCGCGGGCCAATGCCGCCGGCGCAACACTGGTCAACGGATCGCACCGCAAGGTCAATCTGGACAATGACCAGCATGTCACCGTGCATCAGGGCGGCACCTCGGTGGAGGCCAACTGGACGCTGCCAAGCGACTTCACACTGACCTCGATCAGTTCCTATCGCTTCTGGAATTTCACTCCGCGCAACGACGACGGCCTCAACGTGCCGGCGAGTTATAACGCCGGGGTGTCGGTGGAAGACAAGCAGTACTCGCAGGAATTTCGCCTGGCCTCACCCAAGGGTGAGTTCTTCGATTACGTCGTGGGCGCCTACTACTTCGGTTCGGATCTGGACAACAAATCCTTCGCCTATTACGGCCCGCAAGCCGATATCTGGAATGGCACGGCGCGCGGAGCGCTGGCCAATGTCACCAGTATTGGCAACGGCCATATCAAGACCGACAGCTTCGCGCTGTTCGCCCAAGGCACCTGGCACCTTACCGAGCGGCTGGACTTCACCGCCGGGGTACGTGGCACTTATGAAGAAAAATCTGCCTGGGTCACACGGGATGCGCCGATTGGTGGCGCTGCCGTAACGGGCGCTGCGGCCACGGCGCGGCGCGGTCGTGCCGGCGCCTACGATTCCGGCGATCTGAATCAGTACAGTTCCAGTCCGTCCGGGCTGCTCAACCTCAGCTATCGCATCACCGATGATGTGCTCGGCTACGCCACGTTGTCCCACGGCGAGAAATCCGGCGGGGTTAACCTCGCGGTCGGTTCCGCACCGGTGGCCGGCGCCGATTCGTTGCTGATCGGCACCGAACGCGCGAACAACGCCGAACTCGGTTTCAAGAGCACGCTGTGGGACCACCGTTTGCAACTCAACGCCAACGTGTTCTGGACCCAGGTCAATGCTTACCAGACCAACGCCTACGACGCTGAAAACCGCGTGCAATACCTGACCAACGCCGGTTCCGTACGTTCACGCGGGGTCGAGTTCGAAAGCACGGTGATCCCGTTGCGCGGCCTGACATTGAACATCAACGGCTCCTACAACGACGTCAGTTACCTCTCGTACAAAGATGCCCCGTGCCCGCCGGAAGTCAGCCAGGCGCCGGGTGCTCCAGCGTCTTGCGACCTCAGCGGTCATCAAGTGGTCGGCGCCTCGAAATGGATCGGCAACGCCAACGGTGAATACAAATGGAATCTGGATAACGGCTTCGAACCCTACGTCACCGCGAGCTATGCGTTTCGCTCGAAAGCCGTCGGCACGGTCGAGGATTCCGACTACGGACAGATCCCGAGTTACGCCGTGGTCAACTTCTCCACCGGCCTGCGCGGCGACTTCAATCAGGGTCAGTGGGACGTGTCGCTGTGGCTGAAAAACGCCTTCGACAAAACTTACTACACGACCCTGTGGACGGGCGGCAACGGCGGCTATGAAGGCCTGCTCGGCACACCGCGCACGCTGGGCGTCACCGGTCGCTACGACTTCTGATTCGTCGCTCTGGGATCAGAGCTGGAGTGGGGCGGCAAAAAAGTAGTCTGGCAGTACAGCGCGGCGAACTCAAAGCTGCCGGGGTGGGCGTTTTACGGTTCGTCTATCAGCAGGCGTATCGGGCGCTGGCTGTGAGTTATGACTGGGTGCCAACGGGTACGCCACGCTGCGAGACGGGAGTTAATGCCCCGGTTGTCGGCGCGCAACAAACCAGTGCCAGTCGTTAGTTTAATTGGAATAAGTGCTCGAACGAACGGCGATAAATTATGAGCGAGTTGAATGGTGCTTATTGCAATTTGGTTGGTAAGTCGCGTGGACAATAGTTGAATGTCCGACCATTCTGACTGTCGTGAGTTTCCAGGAGGGAACTTGCTCTCATCGGAAGACACTTATCCAACGATAAAGGAAATCTTGTTATGTCGAGCATTAATGGCAATTATGTAAACGCTAACGCTGGCGCCAAACTGACGATTACCGATGGCAACGACTCCAACGGCACCTTCAGCGGAAAATTCAGCCAGAACGGCGTCAATTACGACATCGCATACGGTCACTACCATTTCCAGAACAGCACCGGGCAGCCTACGATCATCACTTTCGCGGCGTTGAATGACGGCACTGGTTATCAGTCCTGGACATTGTTCTCGCCGGATCACAATTACTCGAAAGTTCGTGCGGTTGGCTCGCGTACCAACTTTGATGGTGATGTTGTTGGCCTGGCCGGGGAATTCGTCAAGCAATAACATTTGTTTTACAAGAAGGGCCGACGCACGAAAGTGCGCCGGCCTTTTTTCTTGTTTCGGGAAAATAATAATCAACTATCTACTTGGTATTAGTTGTCCCATAAAACCGGGTCAGGCGAATTTGATGCGTTGCATGAATACTTTCAATGCCTGAAAAGCATGCCATTTTCACGGCATCGCTGCAGCCCGCGTGGCACGTGGCTTTGGCGGAATTGATCAATTCATATATTCCATAATGGCCTATGCATAACGTTAAAGATTACTTTCGGAAATAAGCATCAAACCCAATGATTCACCTATCGATCAGCCGTGGGGGATTCAACAAACGGTCGATCGGCAGTTTTTGTAGAGAACGCAAAAAGACCGCAGGGAGTGAATCAATGGGCAATGTCCAGACCGCCGCCAGCGCAGAGGAGTTGCTGTGGCGTCAGACGCCGGGTGGCGAATTGGTCGATCTCGGCCGGCCGCATCGTGTGCCGTTGGGACAGCTGCGTTTGCAGCGTGCGCCCAAAGGTATTTTGAGTCGGCGCGAAATCCTTCTGCTCGGCGTGCTCGCATTGGTGGTGCATGGCGCGGTGATCTACTGGATCAGCCAGAAGCCGACGCCAGTGCTGCCGATCGTGCCGCCGGAAATTCCGCCGATGACCATCGAGTTTTCGCGCCCGGCACCGCCAGCCCCACCGGTTGTCGAGCCGCCGCCACCTGCGCCTGTGGTTGAGCCACCGCCGCCGGTAGAAGACGAACTGGCGGTAAAACCACCGCCGCCAAAACCCGTTCCGAAACCCAAACCGGTGATTAAACAAGCCCCCAAGCCAGCGCCGAAAGCCGTCGAGCAACCGCCCGCGCCGCCACAACCGGCAGCCCCGGTTGCAGCGCCAGCGCCACCTGCGCCACCCGCGCCGGCACCGGTAACCCCGGCGTCAGCGAATGCCGCGTACCTGAAAAACCCGGCACCGGAATACCCGTCGCTGGCTCAGCGTCGCGGTTGGGAAGGCACGGTGTTGCTGCGTGTGCATGTGTTGGCCAGCGGCAAGCCGGGTGAGATCCAGATAGCCAAAAGCAGCGGCCGGCAACAGCTCGACGACGCGGCGCTGAACGCCGTCAAACGTTGGAGTTTCGTCCCGGCCAAGCAGGGTGATGTCGCCCAGGACGGCTGGGTCAGCGTGCCCATCGATTTCAAGATTCATTAAACCGAAACCAAATTCGCGCGAAACGTTTACACGAGGAATACATCATGACGTTACTGGCATCTCCACTGGAATCCATCGAAAGCGCGGTGATCTGGCTGCTGGTGGTTTTTTCCGTCGCCACTTGGGGGCTGGCATTGCTCAAGGCTTTGCAGTTCGGACGTCTGAAGGCACAGGATCGGCGCTTTCATAAGCGTTTCTGGGCGGCGTCGAGTCTCGATTCTGCCGCCGAGTTGAGTGAAACCCAGCCTGGCGCTGCAGCGCGGGTGGCACAGGCCGGTTACGCGGCGATTCAGGTGGGCGAGGCGCCACAGGCCAATGATTTGAGCCAGGCGATCAACCATCAGGATCGACTGGAGCGTGCCCTGCGTCAGCAAATTGTCCGCGAACGCCGTTCGCTGGAAACAGGCCTGGCAGTGGTCGCCAGTATTGGCAGCACCTCGCCGTTCATTGGTTTGTTCGGCACGGTGTGGGGAATCATGGAAGCGTTGAAAGGCATCAGCGCCGCAGGTTCGGCGAGCCTGGAAACGGTCGCCGGGCCAATCGGTGCGGCACTGGTCGCCACGGGTGTGGGGATCGCCGTCGCGGTGCCGGCAGTGCTGGTTTACAACTATTTTTTGCGCCGGTTGAAACTGACGGCAGCGGATCTGGATGACTTCGCCCACGACTTCTACAGCCTGGCGCAGAAGAGTGCGTTCCGCGTGTTGATCCACCCGACGGCGCACAAGGTCGCAGTGCCGGGCAACGCAGCAAAAGTGAAGGAGGCGTCCTGATATGGCCTTCTCCACGCAGGACAGTGATGAGGTACTCAGCGAGATCAACGTGACGCCGCTGGTGGACGTGATGCTGGTGCTGCTGGTGGTTTTTATCGTTACCGCACCGCTGCTGACCAACGCGATCCCGATCAATCTGCCGAAGACCGAAGCCGTGGCGCCGGTCGAGCAGAAGGACCCGCTGGTGGTGAGCATCGATGGTGCCGGCAAGCTGTTTATCAACAAGGACGAGATTCAGCCGGACTTGCTGGAATTCAACCTCAAGTCGGCCAAGGCCAAAGACCCGGAAGTGCGCGTGCAGTTGCAGGCCGATGACGGGGTGAACTACGGCGAAGTGGCGCGCGCCATGGCTTCGATTGAACGGGCGGGGATTACCAAGTTGTCGGTGATTACTGCGCGCTGACAGATACAACGTTTTTCCGGGGCCGTCTCCTTGGCAGGGTGCGGCCCTTTTTTTATTTCTGGCATATGGAAAAGCCCCTCACCCTAACCCTCTCCCGGAGGGAGAGGGAACTGACCGAGGTGATTGTTTGAGGTACGCCGACCTGATATTTCGAGAAGAACTCAAGATTTGAACGGCATGAAGATCGGCTCCCTTCCCCCCTCGCCCCCATGGGGGAGAGGGCTGGGGTTGAGGGGGAAAAGATTTCCAGCCATGCACAAATCTCATATTCATTTCAGATCTTAATAAATAGCTTCTTATTCCTTAGCGAATATAAATCCCCTCCCTATACTCGTTCAGGAACAGACACGACGCAGGAGAGCTCCCCATGCGCAACGAATCAATCCGCTACCTGATTGTGCCGGGCTGGCAAGGATCGCCAGAAGATCATTGGCAAACCCATTGGCAGAACAGCCTGCCGAACAGCGCGCGGGTCGAGCAGGCCGATTGGCTGACGCCGCGTCGTGAAGACTGGGTCGCGGCGCTGGCCGAGGCGATCGCCGCCGACAGCACGCCGGTCATCCTTATCGCCCATAGCCTGGGCTGCATCACTGTGGCCCATTGGGCAGCCACGGCGCCGCTGCAATACCTGCGTCAGGTCCGCGGGGCCTTGCTGGTCGCACCAGCGGATGTCGAGCGTCCGGCCTGCGCGCCGGCGCTGCGCAATTTCGCGCCGATCCCGAGCGATCTGCTGCCGTTCCCGAGCCAGGTCGTCAGCTCCGACAACGACGCCGCCGTGAGTGCGCCGCGAGCGCTTGAGCTGGCGCGTAACTGGGGCGCCGAGGCGGGGATTCTCGCCGGTGCCGGACACATCAACGTCAAGTCCGGGCATCAGCGTTGGGAGCAGGGTTTTGCTTATCTCTATCGCCTGCAAAACCGCATGGAACACCACGCCCGCCGTCGCGCCTGATTTTTATTTCTTTCAACGCCCCCGTCTGCCGGCGGTTTTGGGCGGGAGTCTGCCATGAGTTTCGAAACCTTCGGTCAGCCGTTGCTGACCTTTCCCGATGCGGAAAAAAGCCCCCTGAGTATTCGCGCCAAGGCGCTGGTGTTCGTCGATCCGCGCTCGCGTCAGTTGCGCGAAGAACTGGAGCAACTGGCGCCGCGTTCGATTTCAGTATTGATTCGCGGCGAGACCGGTACGGGTAAAGAATTGCTCGCCCGGCACATCCATCGCGCCAGTGACCGCAGCGGTCTGTTCGTTTCGGTCAATTGCGGAGCGATCAGCCCGACCTACGCCGATGCCGAGTTGTTCGGCTACGCTGCCGGCAGTTACAGCGGCTCGGCCAGCAGCCGTGCAGGCTGGTTCGGTTCGGCCAATGGCGGCACCTTGTATCTGGATGAAATCGGCGATCTGCCGCTGCCGATTCAAATCAAATTGCTCGCGGCATTGGAGAATCACGAAGTCACCCGTGTCGGTGCGCCTCAGCCAAGTCCCGTGGATGTGCGCCTGGTCGCGGCCACCAGCATTGATCTGGCGCAAGCGGTGGACGCCGGGAAATTCCACGAGCGGCTTTATCACTATCTCAGCGAAGGCCATCTCGAGTTGCCGGCGTTACGCGCGCGCACCGGCGATATCCTGTCGCTGGCCGAGTACTTTTTAGGCATCTACAGCCAGCGCCTTGATCTCCCTGTGCCGCTGATTAGCGAAGCGGCGCAGCATGTGCTCGAACAACACAGTTGGCCGGGCAATACCCGTGAGCTGGAAAACGTCATTCATTTCGCGTTGCTGGTGAGCACGGGCGACGAGATTCTGCCGGAGCACTTGAACCTCCCCGAGGCGTCTGGGCCGCAGCTTCAGATCGAACGGCTGGTGGCACAAATCAACATCGGCGGTAGCGTCGCTGAGCGTAAGGCATTGAAAGATTTGCTGATTCGTTTGAGTGAGGGCTTGTAACCGTTTTGTTCAACATGAACAAAATGGAATATGAAGCTGAATAAACGTTATTGTCCGGTAATAAAAAATCCCGGTATTGTCCGACCCACGCCAGCGATGTCACTTCACTGGCACACGTATTAAATGCCGTCGTCGATGACGACCGTGATTTTCGATAAGGACACTGCATGAAAAAGGTTCTGTTGTTTACCGCATTGGCGGCTGCTCTGACTGCGTCCCTGGCCAATGCCGGCGAGAAACTGGTGGTTGCCGCGACGCCGGTACCACACGCTGAAATTCTCGAGCTGATCAAACCGACCCTGGCCAAAGAAGGCGTGGATCTGGAAATCAAAGTCTTCACCGACTACGTTCAGCCGAACGTACAAGTGGGCGAGAAGCGTCTGGACGCCAACTACTTTCAGACCAAGCCTTACCTGGACAGCTTCAACGCCGGTAAGTACAAGGACGACAAGGCCAAGTACCTGGTGACCGTGCAGGGCGTGCACGTTGAACCGTTCGGTGGCTACTCGAGCAAGTACAAGACCCTGGCTGAACTGCCGGACGGCGCCACCATTGCTATCCCGAACGAAGGCAGCAACAGCGGCCGCGCACTGATCCTGCTGCAGAAGGCTGGCCTGATCGAGCTGAAAGACCCGAAAAACGCCGTGGCAACGCCGAAAGATATCGCCAAGAACCCGCACAACTTCAAGTTCAAGGAACTGGAATCGGCCCTGCTGCCACGCGTTCTGAAGGAAGTTGATCTGGACATGATCAACACCAACTACGCGCTGGAAGCCAAGTTGAATCCGCAGAAAGATGCGCTGGTGATCGAAGGTTCTGACTCGCCGTACGTGAACTTCCTGGTGGCCCGTGAGGACAACAAGAACAGCGACGCGATCCAGAAACTGGCCAAAGCCCTGACCAGCCCGGAAGTCAAAGCGTTCATTGAGAAGAAGTACAACGGCGCAGTACTGCCGGCGTTCTGATCTGACGCTTGAGTGAATCCCTTCAAGGTATGAAAACGCCGATGGCCAGTGATGGTCATCGGCGTTTTTGTGTGTGCGTTGAAAAGCCCCTCACCCTAACCCTCTCCCAGAGGGAGAGGGAACTGATTGGGGGATGCTGTGGAAGTACGCCGACGTGAAAGATCTTAGCTGAATCCATAATCGACTCGATCTCTCAGGTCGATGTCAAACGCCATACGACTCGGTCGGCTCCCTATCCCTCAGGGAGAGGGGGAACTGATTGGGGGATGCTGTGGAAGTACGCCGACGTGAAAGATCTTAGCTGAATCCATAATCGACTCGATCTCTCAGGTCGATGTCAAACGCCATACGACTCGGTCGGCTCCCTATCCCTCAGGGAGAGGGGGGCTGATTGGGGGATGCTGTGGAAGTACGCCGACGTGAAAGATCTTTAGCTGAATCCATAATCGACTCGATCTTTCAGGTCGATGTTAATCGCCAGACACTTCGGTCGGCTCCCTCTCCCTCCGGGAGAGGGTTGGGGTGAGGGGCTTTTGATTTACGCTGTGGCCTTCAACGCTCGGCGCAACGCCACCAACAATTTCACAATCTCCTGCGGATCCAGTCGCTGCGGCACTTTTACGTCCATGTTCTCTTCCTTGTTATGTAATTGGCCGGGGGAGTCTGGCCAAAAGCTGTTCGTCCTTGGAGGGCTTTCATGAAAAAAAGATCCTTCCTACAGCGCAAAGGAAAATAGCCTTCTTATTCCTTCCCGGCAAACCCACAAGATAGTTTTTTGGGTGATATCAATATGCTTTAACGGTATTTAAATTCTTTTTTTTATACCTATAAAGTCGGTGTCTGCCGGACAGCCACCCGCTGTCCATGGACTGCACCACCGTCGCTTACCGAGCGGCGTTCAGGACGTTTCATGACCTTCGATTACGCATTTATCCTCAGTACCCTGCCGGCGTTTCTCAAAGCCGTGGGCGTGACGTTGCAGGTCGGGTTTATTGCCATTGGTACTTCGCTGCTGGTGGCGCTGCTCAACGCGACGATTCTGGTGTTCCGCACGCCGTACCTGCAAAAACTGGTCGGCCTGTATGTGGAACTGGCGCGCAACACGCCGCTGCTGATCCAGTTGTTTTTCGTCTACTTCGCCTTGCCGGCGCTGGGCATCAAGGTCTCCGGTTTCACTGCCGCGATCATCACCATGACCTTTCTCGGCGGCGCTTACCTCACCGAAGTGTTGCGTGCGGGTGTCGATGCGGTGCCGCAGGCGCAACTGGAGTCGGGGCGTTCGATTGGCCTGTCCCATGGTCAGTTGCTGCGCTACGTGATCCTGCCGCAAGCGGGGATTCTCAGCCTGCCGTCGCTGTTCGCCAATTTCATTTTCCTGCTCAAGGAAACCACCGTGGTTTCGGCGGTGGCCGTGCCGGAAATTCTCTACACCACCAAAAGCTACATCGCGCTCTACTACAAAACCTACGAAATGCTCGCCGTGCTGACGCTGATCTGCGTGCTGCTGTTCTTGCCGCTGTCGTTGCTGCTCAGCCGCCTGGAAAGGAGGCTCCAGCATGGCCAGTTCGGGTCTTGAACTGCTCTGGGTGTCGTTGCCGCAATTGGCCAAAGGTGCCGGGCAAACCCTGTCGATCTCGTTTCTGAGCATCGCCATCAGCACCGTTGGCGGCGTGCTCTACGGCGTGCTGCGCACGCTCAACGTGACCTGGCTGAACGCGCTCCTGCGGGCCTATCTGGAGTTGTTCCGGGCGATTCCGGTGCTGGTCTGGTTGTACCTGCTGTTCTTCGGCTTACCGATCTTTTTTGGCCTGAGCCTGCCGAGTTTCTGGTGCGCGGTGCTGGTGCTGTCGCTGTGGGGCGCCAGCGAGGTGGGTGAAGTGGCGCGCGGTGCGTTGCATTCGTTGCCACGCGGGCAGCGCGAAGCAGGGCTTTCGATTGGTTTGAACACCGCGCAACTCTACGGCTACGTGTTGCTGCCGCAAGCGCTGAAACGCATGACGCCGCCGACCATCAACGTCTACACGCGAATCATCAAGACCAGCTCGCTGGCGGTGCTCATCGGTGTGGTCGACGTGATCAAAGTCGGCCAGCAGATCATCGAACGCACCTACGAATCGGTGCTGATCTACGGCGCGCTGTTCCTGTTTTTCTTTTTCATCTGCTACCCGCTCTCGGCCGCTTCGCGCGTGCTGGAGCGGCGCTGGACGCAAGCATGAGCGCATTGATCGAGTTTCACGGTTTCAACAAATTCTACGGCGAGCAACAGGTGCTCAACGGCATCGACCTGCAGGTGCAGAGCGGCGAAGTGATCGTCATCCTCGGCCCCAGCGGCTGCGGCAAAAGCACCTTGCTGCGTTGCCTCAATGGCCTGGAAGAGGCCCACAGCGGCAGCCTGAAATTTGTCGGCCGCGAACTGCTGGACAAGGCCACCGACTGGCGCGAGATCCGCCAGCAGATCGGCATGGTGTTCCAGAGTTATCACCTGTTCCCGCACATGAGCGTGCTCGACAACTTGTTGCTTGGCCCGCTCAAGGTGCAGAAGCGTCAACGCCGCGAAGCGCAGCAACAAGCTGAAGCCTTGCTCGAACGCGTGGGGCTGGCGGACAAGCGCGATGCTTTCCCGCGTCAGCTCTCCGGCGGCCAGCAGCAACGCATCGCCATCGTTCGTTCGTTGTGTATGAACCCGCGCGTGATGCTCTTCGACGAAGTTACCGCAGCCCTTGATCCGGAAATGGTCAAGGAAGTTTTGCAGGTCATTCAGGGCCTGGCCCGCGAAGGCATGACCCTGTTGATCGTCACCCATGAAATGGCCTTCGCCCGCGCGGTGGCCGACCGCATTGTGTTCATGGATGCCGGGCGCATCCTTGAACAGAACCCGCCCGAGATTTTCTTTACGAACCCGCAAACCGCACGCGCGCAGCAGTTTCTGGAGAAGTTCTCCTTCGTGGCAACACTGCCCAAAACGAATCCGACAAAGGAACTGGAACTGTTATGAAAACTGCCGCTTTTTTACTGCCTCTGCTCAGCCTTGCCTTGCTTGCCGGTTGCAGCAAAACCGAAGAACCGCCGAAGCCGAAAGTCGCCAGCGAAAGCACCGCGCCGGCCGGTTATCTGGACAAGATCAAGGCCCGCGACAAATTGATCGTCGGCGTCTTTACCGATAAACCGCCCTTCGGATTTGTCGATCAGGCCGGGCGTTACGTTGGCTTCGATACCGACATCGGCCGCCGTTTCGCCAAGGATCTGCTCGGCGATGAAAACAAGGTCGAGTTCGTCGCTGTTGAACCGGCGAGCCGTATTCCATTTCTGCAAAGCGACAAGGTCGACCTGATCCTCGCCAACATGACCGTGACCCCGGAGCGCAAGGAAGCGGTGGAGTTCACCAATCCGAATCTCAAGGTCGCGGTGCAGGCGCTGGTGCCGCAAAGCAGCGCGGTGAAAAACCTTGATGACCTGGCGACCCGCACCACCATCGTCACTACGGGCACCACCGCCGATATCTGGCTGACCAAGAATCACCCGGACTGGAAACTGCTCAAGTTCGAGAAGAACTCCGAGTCGCTGCAAGCCCTGGCCAATGGTCGTGGCGATGCCTATGCGCAGGACAATCTGGTGCTGTTCAGCTGGGCCAAGCAGAACCCGGGCTATCGCGTGCTGGATGAAAAACTCGGTGCCGAAGCGCCGATTGCGCCGGCGGTGAAGAAGGGCAATATCGAGCTGCGTGACTGGGTGAATAGCGAGCTGACCAAGCTGGGTGAGGAGAAGTATTTGCTCAAGCTGTACGACCAATATGTGCGTAAAGAGCTGAGCGATGACACCAAGCCTGAGAGCGTGATTGTCGAGGGTGGCAAGTGGCAGGGGTGATTGCCTGTTGAATCGGTGGTGAGGCCTGCCCCTCACCCCAGCCCTCTCCGGAGGGAGAGAGAGCCGACCGAGTTGTTTTGCATTGGACATCGACCTGACAAACCGAGTCGGTTATGGATTCACAGAAGCATTTTCAGGTCGGCGTTATTCACCAGCATCCCCCAATCAGTCCCCTCTCCCTCTGGGAGAGGGTTAGGGTGAGGGGCTTTTAATCCGGCCAGTTCCAAGCCGGCTCATCCAGCACCCGCTGCCCGACCATCCCGGTCTGCCCCAGGGTTTTCTCCAGCACAATGCAGTTGCACTCCGGGTCTTGCTGCAACGCCGAAATCAACCGCCGCGCATGGGACACCACCCACACCTGACACTGCTCTGAGGCACGGATAATCAACCGCGCCAACGCCGGCAACAGATCGGGGTGCAGGCTGGTTTCAGGTTCGTTCAGCACCATCAGCGACGGCGGCCTTGGCGTCAGTAGCGCCGCAACCAACAGCAGATAACGCAACGTCCCGTCTGACAGCTCCGCCACCGACAATGGACGCAGTAAACCTTCCTGATAGAACTCGATGGCAAACCTCCCACCGGCCTGCGCTTCGATATGCACCCGTGCGCCAGGAAACGCATCGGTAATCGCCGCCCGCAGGGCATCGCCATCACCGATTTCGATGATGGTCTGCAACGCCGCCGCCAGATCTCGGCCGTCGTGATGCAGCACCGGCGTGCGTGTGCCCAATTGTGGCTGACGCACCGGCGCATCGGCATCGCTGCGAAAGTGATCATAAAAGCGCCAGCGGCGAATGAACTCGCGCATCTGGAATACTTCCGGCGAGCTGCGCAGGCTACCGACCTGATCAAACAGACTGTCGAAATTCGGTGTGTGCTGCGCCAGCACATCCCATTTGCGCTCGGCGCGTGCGCGGATCATCGGGCCGTCGCGATCCACCAGCAGGCTGGCGGGGCGGTAGAGCGCGCCGGCCCAGATGCACTCGCGCTTGATCTGCGGATCGAGACTGAATCGCGAGGGAATGGGGTGCGAATGCTCGGGCAGCATGAAGTGACCGTTGGAGTCGGGCAGCCCCAGGCTGATCGAGTAACTGAAATCTTCCCCGGCGAACCCCAGGCGCAGACGCTTCACGCTTTGGCGAACCGTCGACTGGATCGGCACTTCACCATTGCGCATGCGCCGGCTGATGGTTTCCGGCCCGGCCCAGAACGTCGAATCCAGCCCACCCTCACGGGCCAGCGCATTGACCACGCCGCCCTGAGCGGTTTCGGCAAGCAGGCGCAAGGCCCGGTAGAGGTTGGACTTGCCGCTGCCGTTGGGGCCGGTGATCAGGTTCAGCCGGCCGAGCGGAATCACCAGTTTGTTGATCGAGCGGTAATTGGCCACCGCGAGAGTATTGAGCATGGAATTCCTTCTCTTGAGGCGCCTGATTGTAGGAGCTGCCGCAGGCTGCGATCTTTTGATGTTGTTTTTAAAAGATTAAAAGATCGCAGCCTGCGGCAGCTCCTACAGGGAAATATGGGGATCGAACGGGCGAACGTTGAACCCTGTTCTAAGCTCACAGTCGTATCGTCACTTGCACGTTCGTACACAGGAAGGAGTCTGCATGGCGAGTCCCGGATTGAAAACAGCGGTCATGCTGAGTCTGTTCACCCTGCTGACCGCCTGCGGCGAGAAAAAGGCCCCTGAGGAATACCTGCCCAGGGTCTTTGTACAGGAAGTCAAACCCACGGATTACGCGGCTTCGGTGACGTTGACCGGTGACGTGCAGGCGCGCGTGCAGACCGAATTGTCGTTCCGTGTTGGCGGCAAGATCATCCAGCGCATGGTCGACGTAGGCGACCGGGTCACCGCCAAACAGGTGCTGGCCAAACTTGATCCCAAGGATTTGCAGACCAACGTCGATTCGGCCCAGGCCCAGGTCGTCGCTGAGCAAGCCCGGGTGAAACAGAGCGCTGCAGCGTTCGTGCGCCAGCAAAAACTCTTGCCCAAGGGTTACACCAGCCAGAGCGAATACGATTCCGCCCAAGCCGCGTTGCGCAGCAGTCAGAGCGCCTTGAGCGCGGCGCAGGCGCAATTGGCCAACGCTAAGGATCAGCTCAGCTACACCGCGCTGATCGCTGATGCGCCGGGCGTGATTACCGAGCGTCAGGCCGAAGTCGGCCAGGTCGTGCAGGCCACTGCGCCGATTTTCAGCCTGGCCCGCGATGGCGATCGCGACGCGGTGTTCAACGTTTATGAATCACTGCTGGCCGAGCGGCCAGCGGACAACAAGATCACCGTCAGCCTGCTCGACAATCCCGAAATCAAAACCACCGGCACCGTGCGCGAAGTCACCCCGGCGGTGTCGGCGCAGTCCGGCACCGTACAAGTCAAAGTCACCCTCGACAAACTGCCGCCGGGCATGCAGCTCGGTTCAGTGGTCAGTGCCACGGCCAAAGGCTCGGGTCAGTCGGCGGTTGAACTGCCGTGGTCGGCGCTGACCAAAAACGTCAGCGACCCGGCGGTGTGGATGGTCGACGACAAGGGCGAGGCGCAACTGCATACGGTCACGGTCGGCCGTTACCTGACCGGCAAAGTCATCATCAGCGAAGGCCTCAAGGGTGGCGAAAAAGTCATCGTCGCCGGTGGGCAATTGCTGCACCCGGGGATGAAAGTCGAGATCGCCGAAAACACCTACAAGGATCTGCAACCGGGAGCACAGCCATGAAGCGTCTGTGGCTGTTACCCATGGCTGTGTTGTTGGCCGCCTGCTCAAAGAAAGAACCTCCGCCGGAGCCGGTGCGCCCGGTGCTGTCGGTCAAGGTTGAGGCCTTGAGTGAAGAAAATCTCGGGCGCTTTGCCGGCAGTATTCAGGCGCGCTACGAGAGCAACACCGGTTTTCGCGTCGGTGGCCGTATAGCCAGCCGTAACGTCGATGTCGGCGCCGAAGTGGAGAAGGGCACGCTGCTTGCCACCCTCGACCCGTCCGATCAGCAAAACCAGTTGCGCTCGGCTCAGGGCGATCTGGCGAAAGTCCAGGCGCAGCTGATCAACGCCCAGGCCAACGCGCGCCGTCAGCAGGCGCTGTTCGATCGCGGCGTCGGTGCGCAGGCACAACTGGACATTGCCACGACCGATCTGAAAACCACCCAGGCCTCGCTGGATCAGGCGCGCGCGGCGGTCAATCAGAGCAAGGACCAGCTCGGCTACACCGAATTGCGCTCTGACCACCGCGCCGTGGTCACCGCGTGGAACGCCGAGGCCGGGCAGGTCGTCACCGCCGGCCAGCAAGTGGTGACCCTGGCGCAACCGGACATCAAGGAAGCGGTGATCGATCTGCCGGACACCCTGGTCGACCAGATTCCCAGCGACGTGGTGTTTGCCGTGGCTGCGCAACTCGACCCGAGTATCAACACCACCGCGGTCATCCGCGAGATCGAGCCGCAGGCGCAAAGCGCTACGCGCACGCGGCGCGCGCGCCTGACCCTGGCCGACACGCCGGACGGCTTCCGCCTCGGCACGGCGATCAGCGTGACCTTGAGTTCGGCGATCAAACCACGCATCGAGTTGCCCGTCACCGCGCTGCAGGAGGTCGACGGCAAATCGCGGATCTGGGTAATCGATACGCAAAACAAAACCGTCAGCCCGCGCGACATCACGGTGGTCAGTCGCAGCGACAGCAGCGTGGTGCTGGCGGGCGGCGTGAAGAACGGCGAGCGCGTGGTCAGCGCCGGCGTCAACAGTCTCAATCCCGGGCAATCGGTAAAACTTGACGAGGACAGTCAATGAAAGGCTCTTTCAACCTCTCCGAATGGGCCCTCAAGCATCAGTCATTCGTCTGGTACCTGATGTTCGTCGCGTTGCTGATGGGCGTGTTCTCGTACTTCAATCTGGGACGCGAAGAAGACCCGTCCTTCACCATCAAGACCATGGTGATCCAGACCAAATGGCCGGGCGCGACCCAGGAGGAAACCCTCAAGCAGGTCACCGACCGCATCGAGAAAAAACTCGAAGAACTCGACTCCCTCGATTACGTGAAGAGCTACACGCGCCCGGGTGAATCGACGGTCTACGTGTACCTGCGCGACACCACCAGTGCCAAGGACATCCCGCAAATCTGGTACCAGGTGCGCAAGAAGATCGATGACATTCGCGGGCAGTTTCCCCAGGGGATTCAGGGGCCGGGATTCAACGACGAATTCGGGGATGTGTTCGGTTCGGTGTATGCGTTCACCGCTGACGGCCTGACCATGCGCCAGTTGCGCGACTACGTCGAGCAGGCCCGCGCCGAGATCCGCAACGTGCCGGGGCTGGGCAAGATCGAAATGGTCGGCCAGCAGGACGAAGTGATTTACCTCAACTTCTCCACGCGCAAACTCGCTGCACTGGGCATCGATCAACGTCAGGTTGTGCAGAGCCTGCAATCGCAAAACGCCGTGACCCCGGCGGGTGTGATCGAAGCAGGTCCCGAACGGATTTCCGTGCGCACCTCGGGGCAGTTCGCTTCGGAGAAGGATCTGGCCGAGGTCAATCTCAAGCTCAATGACCGTTTCTATCGTCTGGCCGACATTGCCGACATCAGCCGTGGTTACGTCGACCCGGCCACCCCGGAGTTCCGCTTCGACGGCAAACCGGCCATCGGTCTGGCCATTGCCATGCAGAAGGGCGGCAACGTTCAGGAGTTCGGCAAGGCGCTGCACACACGCATCGATGAGCTGACGGCGGACTTGCCAGTGGGCGTTGGCGTGCACACCGTTTCCGATCAGGCTGTGGTGGTGGAAGAGGCTGTCGGCGGCTTTACCAGCGCGCTGTTCGAGGCGGTGATCATCGTGCTGGTGGTGAGCTTTATCAGTCTCGGCGTGCGTGCCGGTCTGGTGGTGGCGTGCTCGATCCCGTTGGTGCTGGCGATGGTGTTTGTATTCATGGAATACAGCGGCATCACCATGCAGCGGATTTCCCTCGGTGCACTGATTATCGCCCTCGGCCTGCTGGTGGACGACGCGATGATCACCGTGGAAATGATGGTCACGCGCCTGGAAATGGGCGAGACCCGTGAGCAGGCGGCGACGTTTGCTTACACCTCGACGGCGTTCCCGATGCTCACGGGAACACTGGTGACAGTGGCCGGTTTCGTGCCGATTGGCCTCAATGCCAGCTCCGCCGGTGAGTACACCTTCACCCTGTTCGCGGTGATCGCCGTGGCGATGCTGGTGTCGTGGGTGGTGGCGGTATTCTTCGCCCCGGTGATTGGCGTGCACATTCTCAGTGCCAACGTAAAACCCCATGAGGCCGAGCCGGGCCGCATCGGTCGCGCGTTCAATGGTGGCCTGTTGTGGGCCATGCGCAATCGCTGGTGGGCGATCGGCATTACCGTGCTGCTGTTTGCCCTGTCGATTTTCTGCATGCGCTTTGTGCAGAACCAGTTCTTCCCGGCATCGGACCGCCCGGAAATTCTGGTCGACCTGAACCTGCCGCAAAATGCCTCGATCGACGAAACCCGCAAAGCTGTCGACAAGCTCGAAGCGACGCTCAAGGGTGATCCGGACATCGTGCGCTGGAGCACTTACATCGGTCAGGGCGCGATCCGTTTCTACCTGCCTCTCGACCAACAATTGCAAAACCCGTACTACGCGCAACTGGTGATCGTCAGCAAGGATTTCGAGGCCCGTGAGGCGTTGAGCCAACGCCTGCGCGAACGCTTGCACAAAGACTTCGTCGGCATCGGCAGTTACGTCCAGGCGCTGGAAATGGGCCCGCCGGTGGGACGTCCGATTCAGTACCGGATCAGTGGCAAGGACATCGACCAGGTGCGCAAGCACGCCATCGACCTGGCCACCGAACTGGACAAGAACTCGCACATCGGCGAGATCATTTACGACTGGAACGAGCCGGGCAAAGTCCTGCGTATCGATATCGCCCAGGACAAGGCGCGCCAGCTCGGGCTGTCGTCCGAAGACGTGGCGAAGCTGATGAACAGCATTGTCAGCGGTTCGCCGTTGACTCAGGTCGATGACGATATCTACCTGATCAATGTGGTCGGGCGTGCGGTGGATTCCGAGCGTGGCACCCCGGAAACCCTGCAAAACCTGCAGATCGTCACCCCGAGCGGCACGTCGATTCCGCTGCTGGCGTTCGCCACCGTGCGCTATGAACTGGAGCAGCCGCTGGTGTGGCGTCGCGACCGTTTGCCGACCATCACCATCAAGGCCTCGGTACGCGACGAGATCCAGCCGACCGACCTGGTGAAAATCCTCAAGCCATCGATTGATGCCTTCGCCGAGAAACTGCCGGTCGGCTACAAAGTCGCCACCGGCGGTACGGTCGAGGAGAGCGGCAAGGCCCAGGGGCCGATTGCCAAGGTCTTGCCGTTGATGCTGTTTTTGATGGCGACTTTCCTGATGATCCAGTTGCACAGCGTGCAGAAGATGTTCCTCGTCGCGAGTGTCGCGCCGCTGGGGCTGATCGGTGTGGTGCTGGCGCTGGTGCCGACCGGTACGCCGATGGGCTTCGTGGCGATTCTGGGGATTCTGGCGCTGATCGGCATCATCATCCGTAACTCGGTGATTTTGGTGACGCAGATCGATGAGTTCGAGCAGAAAGGCTATGCGCCCTGGGATGCGGTGGTGGAAGCGACCGAACACCGGCGCCGGCCGATCCTGCTGACCGCCGCCGCGGCGAGCATGGGCATGATCCCGATTGCCCGGGAAGTGTTCTGGGGGCCGATGGCTTACGCAATGATTGGCGGGATTGTGGTGGCGACGTTGCTGACGCTGC
>NZ_JAMLFX010000006.1:100038-100949 GCF_023634765.1 Pseudomonas sp. AKS31 | reverse complement strand
CGCGAGCCGAAGAAGGATCAAGTCAACAACGACCCTCACCCTAACCCTCTCCCGGGGGGAGAGGGGACTGACCGAGGTGTCTGACGCTATCCATCGACCTGAAAAATCGAGTCGATTATGGGTTCAGCTAAGTTAGATCCGGTCGGCGTACTGCTTGAATATCCCCCAATCGGCTCCCTCTCCCTCCGGGAGAGGGCTGGGGGTGAGGGGCTTTTCTCTGACTCGACTCAAGCCTTACGCCAAACGCTGGCCAACCAAGGCTGCTGCTCACGCGGCAGCCCCGCCGGGCGGTAGTAATGCTCCAGCTCGACAAACCCCGCGTCCGTCAACAACCTCTGCCACGCCGACAGATCGTGATACGAGCCATAGCGCGGCCCGTTCCAGCCTTCGCGGTTATCCCCACGCGGATTGGAGCTGAACAACACGCCACCGGGCTTCAGCGCGCCATGTAATTGCTTGAGCACCCGTGGCAATTCCTGCAGCGGCACATGAAACAACACCGCGTTGGCGAAGATGCCGTCAAAGCGTTCGGGCGGCAGATCAAGTTTCAGAAAGTCCTGCTGCAACACCTCGCAGCCACTGTCTTCACGGGCCATTCGCGCAAACTCTTGAGAGCCGTCGAGACCCACAGCGACGTGGCCCATGCGCGTAAATGTCTGCAGATCCCGCCCCGGGCCGCAGCCGAAATCCAGAATCGTGAAGGGCGCCGTGCCCTGGATATGCCGCAGCAACGCATCGATGTTCTGGCTGACATCGTGATCGCGGGTGCCTTCGCGGAAGTCTTCGGCCACTGAGTTGTAATGGCCGAGGGTGGTGGCGGTGATCTGTTCGAGATCGGTGGGGGTCTGCTTCATGGTCGAGGGCTGCACGGGCAAAGGAGATTTGCCGAATATACGCCATCGGGTTCGGGG
>NZ_JAMLFX010000006.1:87199-100028 GCF_023634765.1 Pseudomonas sp. AKS31 | reverse complement strand
CAGGCTCGCTCCCACAGGGGAACACATTCCAAATGTGGGAGCGAGCCTGCTCGCGAAAGCGGGTTCAGAGGCGCCGCATGAACTCGGCCAGACTCAGCGCTTGTTCAACCCACGCGCCAGGCGGTCTCCACCCAACTGAATCACCGCCACCAACGCCACCAGCAACACAATCACCGTCAACATGATCTGGCTGTCAAAGCGCTGATAACCGTAACGATAAGCGATGTCCCCCAACCCGCCCGCGCCAATCGCTCCGGCCATCGCCGAGGAGTTGATCATCGTCACCAGCGTGATGGTGAAGCCGCCGACAATCCCCGGCAGCGCCTCCGGCAACAGCACATGCCAGACAATGTGCCAGCGCCGGCAACCCATTGCTTGCGCGGCCTCGATCAAACCATGATCAACCTCGCGCAGACTCACTTCGGCAATCCGCGCAAAGAACGGCGTCGCCGCAATCGTCAGCGGTACCACCGCAGCCCAGACACCGTAGGTGGTGCCGACGATCAACCGGGTAAACGGAATCAGCGCGACCATCAGAATCAGAAACGGGATCGAGCGGAACAGGTTCACGAATGCGCCCAGAGCGCGATTCAGCACCGGCGCTGCATAGATGCCGCCCTTGTCGCTGGTGACCAGGATCACCGCCATGGGAATCCCCACCAGCAAGGCGATCAGCGACGACACGCCGACCATCAGAAACGTATCGATAAAACCCTGCAACAAGCGATCAAACCACATAACCGACTACCTCCACGCGTTGGGCCCACGGTGCGGCGCGTTCGCTCAATTGCCCGGCACTGAACGCTGAGCCGCTGACGGCCAACAACAATTGCCCCAGCGCATGCCCCTGAATTCGCTCGACGCCGCCCTGAAGCAACTTCACCCGGCCACCCAATGCAGTGAACAGCGCCGCCAGATCCGGTTCATCACTGGCGCTGCCGGTGAACTGCAAACGCAACACCACAGCAGCGTCAGCGCAGGGCGCTTGGCCGTGCAAGCGGCTCTGCAACTCTTCCGGCAACGCGTGTTGCAGCGGTGCAAGCAAGGTCTGGCTGACCTCGTGCTGCGGATTGCCGAACACTTCCCAAACCGGGCCTTGCTCGACGACGCGGCCATGCTCCAGCACGACAACGCGGTCGCAGATCTCGCGGATCACTGCCATCTCATGGGTGATCAGGACGATGGTCAGGCCCAAGCGTTGGTTGATCTCGCGCAACAGGCCGAGGATCGACTGCGTGGTCTCCGGATCGAGCGCCGAAGTCGCCTCGTCGCAGAGCAGAATATCCGGGTCATGCACCAGCGCGCGGGCGATGCCGACACGCTGTTTCTGCCCACCGGAAAGCTGCGCCGGATAAGCCTTGTGCTTTTCCTGCAAGCCAACCAGCTCGAGCAGTTCGCGGACCTTTTTTTCGCGTTGTTCTTTCGGCACGCCAGCGACTTTCAACGGCAGCTCGACGTTCTGCCAAACAGTCTTGGCCGACATCAGATTGAAGTGCTGAAAGATCATGCCGATGCGTCGGCGCAAAGCGACGAGGCGGTCTTCATCGAACTCGCCGATGTCGACTTGATCGATCAACACGCGCCCCGAGGTCGGTTGTTCCAGACGATTGATCGTGCGGACCAGCGAGGACTTGCCGGCGCCGCTGCGGCCAATGATGCCGAACACTTCACCGCGCTGAATCGCCAGATCGATGCCCTGCAATGCCGCCACCGGGCCTTGCCGGCCGTTGTAGGTTTTACCCAGGCCGATGAAGCGCACGTGGGCGCGATTCAGCTCAGGGTGCAGCTCGGTTTTTTCAGCATTGTGTGGCTCTGGAATTTCCAGTCGCCGTTGGATCGCGGCCGTCATGTTCAGCTTTCCCAACCGGCTTGATACAGCTTGCCGTGAGCCTTATCCAGCGCCGCGCGAACGGCTGGCGAATGCTGGTAGATGTCGACGAATTTGATCAGGCGTGGATCGGTTTTGCTCTTCGGCTGGATGACAAACTGGATCACGTATTCCTTGTGGTCGAGGCCGTCAAACAGCAGCGCGGAACCGGCATCGAAGGTCTTCGCCAGACGAATGTAGGCCGGGTAGCCCTGGACCAGATCGGCGTCGTCATAGGCGCGCACCAATTGCACGGCTTCGACCTGGAGGATTTTGATTTTCTTCGGGTTGGCGACGATGTCGTCTTCGGTGGCTTTGTAGCCAACACCCGGTTTCAGCGTGATCAAGCCAGCCTTGGCCAACAGCTGCAGGCCGCGACCGCTGTTGATCGGATCGTTGGCGATAGCGACGCTGGCGCCCTCTGGCAACTCGTCGAAACTTTTGTATTTTTTCGAGTAGAGGCCGACGTTGTTGATGATCCCCGGCGCGAATGGCACCAGATCAAAACCCGACGCGGCTTTGGCATTTTCCAGAAACGGAATGTGCTGGAAGTAATTCACGTCGATGTCGCCGGCGGCGAGGCTGACGTTCGGCGCGATCCAGTCGGTGAACTCCACCAGCTCGACGTTCAGGCCTTGTCTGGAAGCTTCTTCGACGGCGGCTTCCAGCGGGATGGCGAAGGCGGCGGTGGTGCCGATTTTCAACGGCGCATCGGCGGCGAACACCGCCGAGCTGAACAGGCCGAGGGCCAGGGCCAGTGCTTTGACTGGGTGGGACAGGATTTTCTTGGTCATGATGGTTTTTCCAGTCAGTGCATTAATTTTGTGGTGTCGGGTCGGGCCTCATCGCTGGCAAGCCAGCTCCCACAGGTTTTGTGAACGCCACAGACCCTTGTGGGAGCTGGCTTGCCAGCGATGCTTTTAGCGGCGAAACGCTGCGCCGGTGTGTTGCACGGGCAACTGCGCCCCGCCATGAAACAGCTTCTCGCGCAGGGTGCCGGTGTCGTACGCAGTCTTGTACGACCCGCGTCGCTGCAACTCTGGAATCACCAGGTCAATGAAATCGACATAGCTTTCCGGCGTAACAATGCGGGTCAGGTTGAAGCCATCGAGGCCGGTCTCGGCGATCCACGATTCCAGCTCATCCGCCACTTGCTCAGGCGAGCCGACCACGGTGATGTAGCGGCCACCGAGGGCGTGCTGGTCGAGCAATTTGCGCCGGGTCCAGTCGTTGTTCTGCAGGTTCCTGGTGGCCGATTGAATCGCGTTGCTCTTCACGTACTGGATCGGTTCGTCGATCTCGTACCGGGAAAAGTCGATGCCGGTCGACGCGGAAAAATGCGCCACGCCGGCTTCGGCGCTGGCGTAGCTCAGGTACTCGGCATGCTTGGCCCATGCGGCTTCTTCGGTCGCGCCGACGATCACATTGAGGCCCATGAACACCTTGATGTCCTCCGGGTTACGTCCCGCTTCGAAGCCACTGGCGCGGACCTTGTCCACCTGAACCCTGGTCGACGCCTTGTTCTGGCCACTGATGAACACGCACTCGGCGTGACGCCCGGCGAAGAGCAAACCGCGATCGGAACTGCCGGCCTGAAACAGCACTGGCGTACGCTGCGGCGACGGCTCGCAAAGGTGATAACCCTCGACCTGATAGAACTCGCCCTTGTGCTCGACCTTGTGCACTTTTTCCGGGTCGGCGTAGATCCGCTGCTCACGGTTATTCAGTACCGCGCCGTTTTCCCAACTGCCTTCCCAGAGTTTGTAGAGCACCTCCAGGTACTCGTCGGCCTGGTCATAACGACGGTCATGCTCGACCTGCTCGCTCAGTCCCATGGCTTTCGCGGCGCTGTCGAGATAGCCGGTGACAATGTTCCAGCCCACTCGACCACGGCTCAAATGATCGAGCGTCGACATGCGCCGGGCGAACAGATACGGCGGTTCGTAGGTGAGGTTGGCGGTCAAGCCGAAACCGAGGTTTTTGGTCACGGCAGCCATCGCTGAAACCAGCAATAACGGATCGTTGACCGGTAACTGGATCGACTCTTTCAACGTCACGTCCACCGAGTTCTGATAGACGTCATACACGCCGACGATGTCGGCGATGAACAAGCCGTCGAACAGTCCACGCTCAAGCAACTGCGCCAGTTCGGTCCAGTATTCAAGGGTGTTGTAGCGCGTCGAGGTGTCGCGCGGATGCGTCCACAGGCCATGGTTGATATGACCGATGCAGTTCATGTTGAACGCATTGAGCAGGATCTTCTTTTTCGCCGCGCTCATCAGATCGTCCCTCGCAACGGAGGGTTTTCATTGTTGAGGTAGTAGTTGCCCACCGCGTGATATTTCCAGCGCACCGGGTCGTGCAGGGTGTGCACGCGGGCGTTGCGCCAGTGGCGGTCGAGGCCGTGTTCGATCAGGGTTGCCTGGCTGCCAGCCAGTTCGAACAGCGTGCTGCCGGCAGCCAGAGAGATTTCAGTGCTGATCGCCCGTGCTTCAGCGACGGCAATCGAGGCCGCCGCAACCGTGTCAGCGTTGGTGTCAGCCTGCGCGGCATCAAGAAATTCGCCGGCCCGTTCAAGCAAGGCTTCGGTGGCGTGCAGGCGAATGCTCAAATGGCCGAAGCTTTTCAGCGTCAATGGATCTTCAGTGGCGTTGTCATTGCCGGAGTCGATCCACGGGCGCGTCTTGCTGCGCACGAAATGCAACGCATCCTCGTAAGCGGCGCGGGCGATGCCGGTGTCGATGGCGGCGTGAAGGATCTGTGCCAGCGGGCCAACGGTGGTCGGGCGTTCGAAGGCGCTTTGAAACGGCAGGACGTCTTCAGCGGCAACATACACGTCTTCGAACACCACCGAACCGCTGCCGGTGGTGCGCTGACCGAAGCCGCTCCAGTCGTCGATCACGGTCAGGCCTTTGCTGTCACGCGGGACGAAGGCCAGTTGCTGCACGCCGTTTTCATCGACAACCGAAGTCGGAATGCGCTGCGCGTAAATCGCCCCGGTCGAATAAAACTTGCGGCCGTTGATGCGATACCCATCACCGTCGCGCTTGAGGCTGGTGAGGCGGTCGTGGGCGGTTTTGGTGCCCAGTTCTGCCAAGGCATTGCCGAAGCGTTGGCCGGCGAGCACTTCGGCGTACAGCCGTTGTTTCTGCGCGTGACTGCCGTTCACACGGAGCACTTCGAGTGCGTAAAAATGGTTCTGCGGAATCTGCCCGAGCGAGCCGTCAGCCTGAGCGATCAGGGCGATGACTTTGGCCAGGGTTACGTTGGACACACCAGCGCCACCGTATTCTTTGGGCACGCTGATGCCCCACAGACCCGAGCGGGAAAACACGTCGAGTTCCGGCAGTGGCAGGCGGCGTTCGCGGTCGCGCACGGCGCTGTCGCGTTTGAAATCTTCGGCCAGGTCGCTGGCGACGATCAGGGCTTGCTCATCGCTGGTGATGACCGCGACGGGATGGGAAAAAGTCATAGGTTTCTCCATTGCACTTGAGAAAGTGTGCGGTCGTCTCAGATCCAGGAATGGCGAGCAGGCAACGTGCCGTTGAGGCGATAGGCGCCGACCGCGTGATACTTCCAGCGCACCGGGTCGTGCAGGGTGTGCACGCGGGCGTTGCGCCAGTGGCGGTCGAGGTTGAATTCGGCAAGGGTCGCGCGGCTGCCGGCCAGTTCGAAAAGCTTCTCGCTGGCGAGCAAGGAAATCTCGGTGGTCAGCACTTTCGCTTCGGCCACGGCAATCGAGGCGCGGGCGGCGGATTCGGCGGTCAGCGGCGCAGCATGGGCTTGATCGAGTACTTTGCCGGCCTTGCGCAACAGTGCTTCCGCGGCGTGCAATTCGATTTTCAGTTTGCCGATGTCGGCGATCACGTAGAGGTCATCACTGGCGTGTTCGACCTTGGCGTCAATCCATGGCCGTGCACGGGTTTTGACGAACTCGATGGCGTCGTCGATAGCGCCACGGGCAATTCCGGCGTCGATGGCCGCTTGGATCAACTGCGACACCGCGCCCTGAGTATTCGGGGTTTCGTTGATCTTCCAGTTGTCGACGACCAGGCTCGACTCGACACGCACGTTGTTCAGCACAATCGTGCCGCTGGCGGTGGTGCGCTGACCGAAGCCCGACCAGTCATCAACAATGCGCAGGCCCGGCGTGCCGCGACGGACGAAGGCCAGCACTTGCTTGCCGTCATCGTTGAGCGCTTTGACCGCGACCCAGTGCGCAAACAGCGCGCCGGTGGAGTAGAACTTCTGGCCATTGATCACGTAATCATCGCCATCGGCGGTGATCCGCGCTTTCAGTTCCAGGGTGTTTTTGGTGCCGCGCTCGGGGCCGGCATTGCCGATGCGCCAGCCTTCCAGAACGCTCTGGAGCAGCTGCTTTTTCTGCGCTTCGGTGGCGCTGCCAAGTACCAGATTGATGATGCCGAACTGGTTCTGCGGGATCTGCCCCAACGCCGGGTCGGCGGCGGAAATGATCGCGAACACCTCGGTCAGGGTGACGAACGAAACCTGCGGGCCACCGTATTCGCGCGGGATGGCGATGCTGCCCAGACCGCTGCGGGTGAACTGTTCGATTTCCGACCACGGCAACTTGCGCTGGCGGTCGCGTTTGGCCGCCTGCACGCGGGCGACCTGCGCCAGTTCATGGGCGGCTTTGATGGCTTGGGCGTCGTTGCGCAAGACCTGCGCGGGCAACAACAACGGGGCGATATCCAGATCAGACTGGACGTTTGCATCTGCCAGACTGGACATCAGTGCCGCTCCCTGGCTGCACGCAATGCCCTGGCGATCTGCACTGGGGTGATTGTGTTCCGGACCATACTACCTACCTCACATCTCATGAAAAGCGCCGCAAAAGTGCGGCGAACGAAAGAATGTCCGGTGGTCCGGTTCATATACCCTAAGCGTGTATAAATATTAAATAAACTAACTTTTAGGAATATGCATAGAAGGGGTGATGGTCGGGTTGGTTAACAATTTTTTGCGGCGGGATTGATCCTGTGGCGAGGGCGCTTGCTTTCTCGCCACAGGTCGTTGTGTTCAGGACTTGCGGGATTCGGCAGCCATGAGTTCTGGCCGCAGGGGGACTTTCAGATAGGGATTTGCGCAGCCGATCTTCAAGGTGCGAGGCGGTGCCCAGCGTGAGTTGTTGCCGACCCGATCGAGGATGCAATACGTCACATCCAGGCGCAGATCCTCGCCTGCATCGACAATTACCGACGGCGGTACCCAGACCTGAATCGGCAAGCCGATATCCGCAGCGGTGACTGGCGCCAGATCCATGCGCACATCCCCCCAGCGCAAGGTGATGGCGTCGTCTTCGGCCATGTTCAGATACGGCTCGATGGTCAGCGGCACACCGCGTTTGATCTGGTTCGGATTGACGCCCTGACGGCGTATGGCGTCGGGGATGGTCACCGGGGCCAGTTGCTGATTTTCGTCTGCACTCAGCGCCGTGGGTTGCCCGCCGGGGCAGTCCAGTTTGACCTGGACGCGTGTCGCCGCCGATAACGCCGGACCCTGACCGACCTGCATCACCCGATAGTGGATGCGCGCGGTGCCGTTGGCGATGAAACTCTCCGGCACCCTCAGGCTGACTGGCGCGCCAACGTCATCCGCTGTGAGCACTTTGGAGGCGACATAGCATTTGTTCCAGAACAGCTCGATGAGATCGCCGCTGTCCATATCAGGGTAGGGCGACACCTCGATCAAAAGGTGTGCGGCGGCGACCAGATTGATACCTGTTTTTTGCGCTGGCGCGAGGGACGGCGCGGCCAGTTCGGGGGTGTGCGAAGTGCGGGTCATCGATTTCTCTCCTTGAAGCCTTGCAGCGAAGTCCGTTTCTGAAAGAACAAAAAGCGTGAATAAACTGGCAATAAAGCTTTGGGCTTTTATTCAAGTTGAAGACGGGGTGGTTGAACTAAGTGGTACGGGTTGCCGACTAGATAAGAGTGTGCGGGTTGGGGTGTCAATAGACGATATTAGTTAACCCGTGAATTACGAATTAATCAGAAGTTTCCTACGCCGTTGCGGCCATATGCCTAAGTGATCAGGCGAAATGAACCACGGGGCGCAAGGCTTTCATGGCGTTTTATGCGCGGATTTATTTGAGCACTATCATTTCAAGTGGAAGGGAGGGAGGCAGGTATCATCTGTTGCAGAACATATATATGTACCGCTTGGGATATGTTTTGTTTGAGTGGGGTTGGAGGATGTTGGGGATTGATAAAAGAAACTTCCATCCATGGAAGTTACCGTTCAAGCAATAAAAGTTCTCAGGCGTGATTCAGAAACTTGCTGAGAAACTGTTTAGTGCGTTCTTCTTTCGGGTTGGCAAACAATGCTTTGGCTTCGCCTTGTTCAACGATCACACCTTTATCGAAAAACACCACACGGTTGGCCACGTCGCGAGCAAAACCCATCTCGTGAGTGACAATCACCATGGTGCGTTTTTCTTCAGCCAGGCCACGAATGGTCGCCAGCACTTCGCCGACCAGTTCCGGGTCGAGGGCCGAGGTCGGCTCGTCGAACAGAATCACTTCCGGCTCCATCGCCAGCGCGCGGGCAATCGCTACGCGCTGTTGCTGACCACCGGAGAGACGACGCGGATAAGCGTCCTCTTTGCCGGCGAGTCCGACCTTGGCCAGGAGTTTCTTGCCCAGAGCAACCGCCTCTTCGCGCGGCATCTTCTTGACCACAATCGGGCCTTCGATGACGTTTTCCAGTGCGGTGCGATGGGGGAACAGGTTGAAGTTCTGAAACACGAAGCCCACGTGCTGGCGCAGGTTGCGCACCAGACTCTGCTGCTGGTTCAACGGGCGACTGGTATCGATTTCGATATCGCCGACCTTGATCCGGCCACTGGTGGGTTGTTCAAGGAAATTCAGGCAACGCAGGAACGTCGTTTTCCCCGAACCGCTGGGGCCGATGATTGCGACGACTTCGCCTTCCTTTACCTCAAGGTCAATGCCGTTGAGCACGACCTGACCCTTGAATTGCTTGGTCAGTTTTTCCACGACAATCATGGGGTCAGGACTCCTGGTCGTGCCGATTGACCCGCTCTTCCAACTTGTTCTGGAAGTGCGAGAGCACCGTGGCCAGAATCCAGTAGATCAGCGCGGCGGCAAGATACATGGTGAAGACTTCAAAAGTCCGGGCGGTAATCAACTGCGCCTGACGGAACAGCTCCGGCACCTGAATAGTGGCGGCCAGTGCCGTGTCCTTGACCAGTGAAATGAAGCTGTTGCCCAGTGGCGGCAGCGCCGTGCGCATCGCTTGCGGCAGGATGGCCCGGCGCAGGGTCTGCGCGCGGGTCATGCCGATGCTCGCAGCGGCTTCCCACTGGCCACGCTCGATCGAACCGATCGCGGCGCGGAGGATTTCACAGGCGTAGGCGGCCATGTTCAGCGAAAAGCCGATCAGTGCCGCAGGCAGTGGATCAAGCTCTATTCCCAGTTGCGGGAAGCCGTAATAGATCACGAACAGCTGCACCAATAACGGCGTACCGCGGAAGAACGACACGTAGACGCGGGCCAGCCAGTTGACCGATTTGAAGCGGGACAGGCGCATCAATGCCAGGCCGAAGCCCAGCAGCAGCCCGAAGAACATCCCGCCGAGGCTGAGGATGACCGTGAAATACGCGCCCTTGAACAGGAAGGGCGCGGAGTCCACCAACAGCTGTGTGGTTTCGGCGATTTGCTGGCTCAACTGCGGGAAGTCCAGTCCGAACTGAAAACCTGCTTCCATTATTTAGTGACGTCTGCGTTGAAGTATTTTTTCGACAGTTTCTCAAGAGTGCCGTCGGCGCGCAGTTCGTCGAGCGCCTTGTTCACCGCAGCCAGCAACTCAGGCTCGCCTTTGCGCAGGGCAATACCGGATTCCTGGCGGGAGAAAGCTTCACCGGCTGCAACGGTTTTTGGCGCTTTCTTGGCGTACTCAAGTGCAGCCAGACGGTCGATCAGGATGGCATCGGTACGGCCATTGTTCAGGTCGGCGAACTTGGTTGGATCATCGTCGTAAGTACGGACGTCGGCGCCCGGGACGTTGGCGCGGACCCATTGTTCATAGTTGGTGCCCAGGCCGACACCGACTTTTTTGCCGGACAGGTCAGCGGCAGTCTTGATGTTCAGCGCGGCTTCCTTGCTCTTCAGCACCAGCGCCTGAATCCCGGAAACGGTGTAAGGCTCGGAGAAGTCATACTTCTTCTTGCGCTCTTCGGAGATGGTCACCTGGTTGACCACGACGTCCAGACGCTTGGATTCCAGCGCGGCGAGAATGCCGTCCCACTTGGTTGGCTGAATCTTGGCTTTGACGCCGAGTTTTTGCGCCAGCGCTTCGGAGAGTTCGACTTCGAAGCCGGACAGCTTGCCGTTCTCGTCAACGAAGCTGAACGGTGGGTAAGTGCCTTCCAGGCCGACGTTGATAACGCCTTTGTCCTTGATCTGTTGCAACTGTTCACCGGCCACTGCCTGGCCGATCAGGCCGGCGCTCAGCGCAAGACCCAGCGAACCCACCAGCAGATTGCGACGTAGTGCGGAAAAATTCATGACAAGCCCCTGTGTTTTCTTATGGAAGACGCTTAAGGAAAGTTGGCGAATGGGTGATTCGGACGACAGCGCTATCCTGCCTTAAAGCAGCTTATGCGTCTCTCGCGAAATTCGCCTGCGGCGAGACTATAAGATGTCTGCGTTAGACTTGAAAATACTTAATATCTGAAACTTTATTCTTTATTGGAATAAGATTTGCCTGTGGAAAAAGATCGCAGCCTGCGGCAGCTCCTACATGAGATCACTTGTGGGAGCTGCCGCGGGCTGCGATCTTTTGATCTTCTGCTACAGGAAATCCTTGTAAGCAAACAACGCCGGCGCCCCACCGGTATGCAGGAAGATGATCGGGCCTTCATCAAAGCGCTGACGGCCAATGCCATCGAGCAAACCTGCCATGGCCTTGCCGGTGTACACCGGATCGAGCAACACCGCTTCCTGACTCGCCAGCAAGTTTACCGCCGCCAGCGTCCCGGCATTCGGCTCGCCATAACGCGGGCCGAAATACTCGTCCCACAACTCGACCTTGAAACCGGCCGGCAGTTCGACGCCGAGTAACTCCGCCGTACGCTCGGCAAGTCCTTGAACCTTCGGTCGCTGATCTTCTTCACTGCGCGAAACGGTCACGCCAATCACCGGTAATTGCGGCAGCACTTCGCTCAACGCCAGTGCCAGACCGCTGTGAGTACCGGCGCTGCCCGAGGCCAATACCACCGCAGCGAACTCCAGACCGGTGTCCTTGATCTGCTCGGCCAGCTCCAGCCCGGCACGCACATAGCCCAACGCACCGAGCGCATTGGAGCCACCGATTGGCACCAGATACGGCTTCTTGCCGTTGCTGCGCAGGCGGGCGGCGAGGGCGGTCAGTTGTTCGTCGGCGTTGTCGAGGTTGTCGACCAGCTCGACCTTGGTGTCGAACAGATCCAGCAGCAGGCGGTTGCCGTTGCCGGTGTAGTTGCTGTCGTCAGTGCCCAGCGGATTTTCCAGCAGCGCCACGCAACCCAGGCCCAATTTGGCGGCCAGTGCGGCGGTCTGGCGGACGTGGTTCGATTGCAAGGCGCCGGCAGTGATCAGCGTGTCGGCGCCTTGTGCCAGGGCATCGGCAGCGAGGTATTCGAGTTTGCGCAGTTTGTTGCCACCCATGGCCAGCGGCGTCAGGTCATCGCGCTTGATGTACACCTCGCGGCCGAGCCAGGTGGACAGGCGTTCGAGTTTTTCCAGGGGCGTCGGGTGGCCGAGCAGGTTGAGACGGTTAAAGCGGTCCAGCTGTTGTTTGATCATGAGTCCGTACTGGCGGAGGAAGATGAAAGGACTATAGGCACGCGCTTTTGCAGGGGCAACCGCGAATCGCTTATAGCCAAATGAACTGAGGCCAGCACTATCGGTTCTTAATTCGCTCTCGTGAGCATGCCGTAAAGTAGGCGCCGATGACGCGGCCAGACAGTCCGGCCGCCCGTGAGGAGTCTTTACCGTGAGCGAGCGTTCCAGCCATTGGCAATTGCAGACCATCGTCAGTCAACTGCGCAGCGCGCGGGATCAGTGGCGGGCACAGAACGGCCGGGCGTTCGGCGAGCAGGGTGGTCGCGAGTTGCCGTCGCGGGCGGCGATGGCGGAGATTCTTGAAGCATTGTGTGGGGCGCTGTTCCCGATGCGCCTGGGGCCGGTGGACCTGCGCGAAGAAAGTGAAGATTTCTACGTCGGCCACACCCTCGATGTGGCGCTGAATGCCTTGCTGGCGCAGACCCGCCTGGAGCTGCGTTACGTCGCCCGCCACAGCGCGCAGGCTGACACCGAAGTCGAAGCCCGCGCGATTCAGATCGTGCAGGATTTCGCCCTCGCACTGCCGGGCTTGCGCACGCTGCTCGACACCGATGTGCTGGCGGCCTATCACGGTGATCCGGCGGCACGCAGTGTCGATGAAGTGCTGCTGTGCTATCCGGGGATTCTCGCGGTGATTCACCATCGTCTGGCGCACCATCTGTATCGCGCCGGTTTGCCATTGCTGGCGCGGATCAGCGCGGAAATCGCCCATTCGGCGACCGGTATCGATATCCATCCGGGCGCGCAGATCGGCCGTAGTTTCTTTATCGATCACGGCACGGGTGTGGTGATCGGCGAGACCGCGATCATTGGTGAGCGCGTGCGGATTTATCAGGCGGTGACGTTGGGCGCCAAGCGCTTCCCGGCGGATGAAGACGGCCAGTTGCAAAAGGGCCATCCGCGCCATCCGATCGTTGAAGATGATGTGGTGATTTATGCCGGGGCGACGATTCTCGGGCGAATCACCATTGGCAAAGGGTCGACCATTGGCGGCAATGTGTGGCTGACGCGCAGTGTGCCGGCGGGGTGCAATCTGACCCAGGCGAATCTGCAGCATGATGACGGGACGCAGAAGTAGGCTCTGAAATTGCGTTGCGGC
>NZ_JAMLFX010000006.1:86534-87189 GCF_023634765.1 Pseudomonas sp. AKS31 | reverse complement strand
GAGCAGGCTCGCTCCCACACTGGAATGCGTTTCAAAGGTGGGAGCGAGCCTGCTCGCGAATGGTTTTCAGACCAAATCAAGATAATGGCAATCAGCCAAATCTCCAGTGAACGAATACCCTCAAACCCGCGTCATACACCTCCTTGGGCTACCGTAGGAAAACTACCGCCTAGCCGTACGATTAGTCCTTACCACCCTATCCATGTTTAACTTGAACGTTCATTCAAGTTAAACCGGTGGTTCGCTGCCCGCTCACAACAGGAGGCTTGCCTTTGCTGAGTCCGATCATTTCAGCCACGTTTCAACCCCTCGAGGTGCACGTTTCATGAGTGCATCGTCTACCCCCGCCAGCGGTCTGGTACGCATGAATCCGCCGGTGTTCTATTTCGCCGCGACGGTCATTCTGCTGTTTGGTCTCGTTGTTATCGCCATGCCTGAGCAGGCAGGCGCCTGGCTGCTGCAAGCGCAAAACTGGGCGGCCAATACGGTCGGCTGGTATTACATGCTCGCGATGACCCTGTATCTGGTCTTCGTGGTGGTCACCGCCTTATCCGGCTACGGCAAGATAAAACTCGGTGCCGACCACGACGAACCCGAATTCAGTTACCTGTCCTGGGCCGGCATGCTGTTCGCCGCCGGGATCAGCATCACGCTG
>NZ_JAMLFX010000006.1:22534-86524 GCF_023634765.1 Pseudomonas sp. AKS31 | reverse complement strand
CCCATATGCTCCAGCCGCCGCAAGGCGAGGCGGGCACGGCGGATGCGGCCCGTCAGGCGATGCAGATTCTGTTTTTGCACTGGGGCCTGCATGGCTGGGGCGTGTTCGCCTTTGTCGGTATGGCGCTGGCCTACTTCGCTTACCGCCACAATCTGCCGCTGGCCCTGCGCTCGGCGCTGTATCCGCTGATCGGCAAACGCATCAACGGCCCGATCGGTTACGCGGTGGACGGCTTCGGCATCATCGCCACGGTGTTCGGTCTGGGTGCCGACATGGGCTTCGGTGTGCTGCACCTCAACTCCGGCCTCGACTACCTGTTCGGCATCGCTCACACCCAGTGGATTCAGGTCGGCCTGATCACGCTGATGATGGGCGCGGCGATCATCGTGGCCGTCTCCGGGGTCGATAAAGGCGTGCGGGTGATGTCCGACATCAACATGCTGCTGGCCTGTGCGCTGCTGCTGTTTGTGTTGTTCGCCGGTCCCACCCAGCACCTGCTCAACACCCTGATCCAGAACTTGGGCGACTACCTCGGCGCCCTGCCGATGAAGAGTTTTGACCTCTACGCCTACGACAAACCGAGCGACTGGCTTGGTGGCTGGACAGTGTTCTACTGGGCCTGGTGGATTGCGTGGTCGCCGTTCGTGGGCTTGTTCATCGCACGTATTTCTCGTGGCCGGACCATTCGTGAGTTCGTTTTCGGCGTGCTGTTGATCCCGCTCGGTTTCACCCTCGCGTGGATGTCGATCTTCGGCAACAGCGCAATCGATCAGGTACTCAACCACGGCATGAGCGCGCTGGGCATGTCGGCCATCGACAACCCGTCGATGAGCATTTACCTGCTGCTGGAAACCTATCCGTGGAGCAAAACCGTCATCGCCGTGACGGTGTTCATCAGCTTCGTGTTCTTCGTCACCTCTGCCGACTCCGGCACCGTGGTGCTCTCGACGCTGTCGGCCAAGGGCGGCAACCCCGACGAAGACGGGCCGAAATGGCTGCGAGTGTTCTGGGGCGCGATGACGGCGCTGATCACCAGTGCGCTGCTGTTCTCCGGCAGCATCGATGCGCTGAAATCGGCGGTGGTGCTGACGTCTTTGCCGTTCTCGCTGATCTTGCTGTTGATGATGTGGGGCCTGCACAAGGCGTTCTATCTGGAGTCGCAGAAGCAGATCGCGCAATTGCACTCGCTGGCACCGGTCTCCGGTTCACGGCGCGGCACGGGCGGCTGGCGACAGCGTCTGAGCCAGGCTGTGCACTTCCCGTCGCGTGACGAGGTGTACCGCTTCATGGACACCACGGTGCGCCCGGCGATTGAAGAAGTGACGGCGGTGTTCGTCGAGAAAGGCCTCAACGTGGTCACCCAGCCTGATCCGGCGAATGACAGCGTCAGCCTCGAAATTGGCCATGGTGATGCGCATCCGTTCATCTATCAGGTGCAGATGCGCGGCTACTTCACGCCGTCGTTCGCGCGTGGCGGCATGGGTTCCAAGCAACTTAACAATCGCCGCTACTACCGTGCCGAAGTGCATCTGAGCGAGGGCAGTCAGGACTACGATCTGGTCGGCTACACCAAAGAGCAGATCATCAACGACATCCTCGACCAGTACGAACGGCACATGCAATTCCTGCACTTGGTGCGTTGATCGGTGGTTGGGCGCCGGGTCTGCTCAGGACTCGGCGCTCAGCACCATGAACAACACCATCGCCGCCACCGGCACCCCGAACACCGCGCTACCAATGGCTATTTCCGACCCTGCGGACTGGCCGGCATGCACCACCCCCACCGCACCATTAATCACCGTCAATGCCAGCCACAGGGCGGCGAAGCCGTAGGCCATGGTCTGGCGGCTGAAGCCGATGCGTTCGCCGATGTAGAGCATCAGGGCGAGCAGGATCAGACCGAAGAAAATGATGATGGCGGTGTGCATGGCGGGTTCTGCCTGGTGGAGGTGCATTGCCTGAAGGATCGCTTTCGCGAGCAGGCTCGCTCCCACAATGGATCCCGGCTGGACATAAATTTTTATGTCCAAAGGAAATCCCTGTGGGAGCGAGCCTGCTCGCGAAGGGGCCACCTCGGTGTTCTTTAGAGCATAGCCAATCCAGCCTACTGTTCTTTTATCTGACCATTGATAGTTTGTGGCTAGTGCGCGATGTTGATTCGCAGAACAGAGTTAGCTCTCAAATAACGATCAATTTCAGGATGTGTCGTTTGAATTACTCCCCGAGAGTTACGCCTATAGTTGCCGACATTAAATGGCTTGAAGAATGGGTTTCCTATGAAATTCCCGGTCGTTCTGCACAAGGATGCCGACTCAGACTACGGCGTGATCATCCCGGATGTACCGGGGTGCTTCTCTGCGGGCACTACGGTCGCTGAGGCGTTTGAAAATACTCAGGAGGCGCTGGCGCTTCACTATGAGGGTTTGGTCGCCGACGGCGCGCCGTTGCCGCAAGTGCGGGACATTGATGCTCATCTCGATAATCCGGATTACGCGGGAGGGATCTGGGGTGTGGTCGATTTTGATATCACCCCGTATTTCGGTAAGTCAGTGCGTTTTAACGCCACGCTGCCGGAGCAGTTGCTTGAGCGTATTGACCAGACGGTCCGTCGTGACCAGCGCTATCGCTCCCGCTCCGGTTTTCTCGCGGCGGCTGCCTTGCGCGAATTGTCGGTATAGCGAAGTCAGGTGCTTTCGCGCTCTATGACTTGGCACTGCAGCAGGTTGAGTCGTTGCACTTCGTCGCTCGGCAATACCCCAAGGCTTTCCAGTACGCGGGTTGCGGCCAGTACGCCGATCTCCAGTGCCGGTGGTTTGATGGTGCTCAGGCTGGGCAAAAGCATCTCGGCGAACGGGTAATCGCCGAAGCCGAGAACGGCGCAGTCTTCGGGGATTTTCAAACCCGCGCGTTGCCCAGCGAGCAGGCCGCCGGCGGCGAGGTTGTCGTTGGCGAAGATGATTGCATCGGGGCGCGGGGATGCGCTCATCAGGGCGTCCATCGCCTGTTTGCCGGCCTCGAATGGTGCGCGATCAGCGTCGGGGGCGAAGACCCGGGGTTTCAGGCCGGATTCTTTTAAAGTCGCCGCGTAACCATCGCGGCGCTCCAGTGCGCTGAAGTCGCCCGCAGCGCTGTTCTGCACGAAGGCGATACGTTGGTAGCCTTTTTCCAGCAGATACTTCGCCGCCGTTACGCCCACTTCAAAATGCGAAAAACCAATCTGCATTGGCTCGCGATCCGGCTGGTAATCCCAGGTTTCGATCACCGGAACTTCGGCCTCGGCAATCATCTTTTCCGTGCCCGCACTGTGAAAGTGACTGGTCAGCACCAACGCCGCCGGCGACCAGCCGAGAAACGCACGCACGGCGTTTTCTTCTTGTTCAGTGCTGAAGTAACTCGACGCCAGCAACAGTTGATAACCATGTCGACTGAGGGTGTCGCTGAAACCCTGAATGGTGTTGGCGAAGATCGGCCCGGAGATGTTCGGGATGACCATACCGACGATTTTTCCCCGCGCCGAGGCCAGCCCGCCGGCTACCAGATTCGGTACATAGCCCAACTCGGCCACCACCGCCGCAATCCGCTCGCGACGCTCGGGCGAAACCTGCTCCGGCTGATTGAAGTAGCGCGACACGGTGATCGCCGAAACCCCGGCTTGGCGCGCCACGGCATTCAGCGTTACACGTCCGGCGCCACGACGTTTGCGGGGCTTTTCCTGATCCAAGGCTCGATCCCTCTTAAAAACCAAAACGCATATAAAAGTAATTTTTCAGTATTGGACGCTCTATGCCAGGGTTGCCAATACTGTCGATGGTAGCGCTAACAAAGCGCGCTGTCTGCTACTCGCTCGAGCGAATGCCCAAGACACCGATTCAGGCGCTGTCGTCGCAGAACGGCAGCGGTTCAGGGCCAATTTCGAGCGGGCATACATGCACAATATTCCTGGGGCGACACACACACTGGCGCAGTCGATTCGCGCCGCCGGCTGGTTATTCACGGGGTTGGCGGCGCTGCCGTTGCCCACTGCATTCGCTGCCGAGAGCAGTGATCAGGAACCCACTCTCAAATCCGTGACCGTCACCGCCACGCGCCGCGAAGAGTCGTTGCAAAAAGTGCCGGTGGCGGTCTCGGTGATCGACGGCGAACAGCTTGAGCGCGACAACCGCAACGGCGTGGCGAGCATCGTCCAGCAAGTGCCGTCGCTGAATTTCCGCACCGGCGCATCGAACAAGGACACCTCGTTGTTCGTGCGCGGCGTCGGTACGATTTCCACCTCTCCCGGCGTCGAGCCGACCGTGGCGACGGTGATCGACGGCGTGGTCTATGCGCGTCCGGGGCAGTCCACGCTCGACCTGCTGGATCTGGAACGCGTCGAAGTATTGCGTGGCCCGCAAGGCACGCTGTTCGGCAAAAACGCTTCGGCCGGTGTGCTCAACATCACCAGCAAGGCACCGACCGCCGAAACCCACGGCTACATCGATCAGTCGTACTACAGCGGCAACGAAAGCCGCACCCGTTTCGGCATTGGCGGCAGCCTGATTCCGGAGACGTTGAAAGGCTCGATCAGCACGCTGTTTGGCACCTACGACGGTAACGTCGACAACCAGCACAACGGTCAGGAGGTCAACGGCTACAACCATCGCGGCGTGCGCGGCAAACTTGAATTCACGCCGAATGACGACGTCACCTTCACCCTGATTGCCGACTACATGCAGTCCCACGACGACGGCCCCAACGGCGTGGTCAGCAAGTCGCTGACACCGGCCTTCGCCAACGCGCTGAGCCCGGTCAATGCGAGCAGCCACAACCGCGACATCAACACCGACACCCGCAGCCATGTCGAGGACATCAACAAAGGTTTGTCCGGCCAGCTCGATTGGCAACTGGGCGATTACACTCTGACCTCGATCACCGCGTGGCGCGGTTGGGACAACACCCAGTATCAGGATGGCGACCGACTCGGCACCGTGACGGCTGCGTTCCCCGGCACGGCGGACAAGGGCGATCTGGCCTTCGATCAGTACTCGCAGGAACTGCGTCTGGCCTCACCGAAAGGTGAATTCCTTGAATACGTCGGCGGCCTGTTCTACATGCACGGTAAGGATGACGAGACCTATCAGCGCACGCTGACAACGACCACACGCACCGATCGCGGCGTCGCCGATTACAGCACCACCAGCGACAGCTACGCAGCATTCGGCGAGGCCACGCTGAACTTCACCTCGGATTTGCGCGGCATCGCCGGCCTGCGCTACACCCACGATGATCTCGAATACGATCACCGCCGCGTTTCCACTTCGGCGACTACGGTCAGCGGCATTCAACCGGCCACCAGCAGTTCCGGTTCGGTGGACGAAGACGGCTGGTCCGGCCGCCTCGGCGTGCAGTACGACCTGAGCGATACGGTCACCACCTATCTGACCTACTCGCGCGGCTACAAAGGACCGGCCTACAACGTGTTCTTCAACATGCAGCCGCGTGACACCGAAGCGCTCAAACCGGAGACCTCCAACACCTGGGAAGCGGGGATCAAAGCAACCAGCTGGAACAATCGCCTGACCACTAACCTCGCGGTGTTCCACAGCGACTACGACAACTATCAGGCGAACTTCTTTGACACCGTCGCCGGGCAAGTGGTGACGCGCCTGATCAACGCCGGCAGCGTCAGCAGCGAAGGCGTCGAACTCGATTACGCCTTGCAGGCCACCCAACAATTGAAGCTGTCCGGCGCACTGGCCTACACCCGCGCACGCATCGATGAATTCGCCTGCCCGGCGGGCGCGGCGGCGTCGTGCAACGTCAACGGCAAACCGCTGCCGTTCAGCCCGGACTGGAAAAGCTACGTGCGCGCCGACTACAGCATCCCGCTGGATAACGGCCTGGATATCGAACTGGGCACCGACTACAGCTGGCAAAGCGAAGTGCAGTACGACATCAGCCAGAACCCCGACACCAGGCAGGGCGCCTACGGCCTGTGGAACGCCAGCGTCGCCCTGGCCGATTACAGCGATGGCTGGCGCGTCGCGCTGCTGGGCAAGAACCTCACCGACAAGTCCTATTCGCCACTGCTCGCCAGCGGCGGCAATTACATTTATCGCGCCGTGCCTCGGGATGACGAGCGCTACTTCGGTGTGCAACTGCGCAAGGATTTCTGACGATGAGCAGACAGTTGAAACTAGGCGCGTTCCTCATGGCCACCGGGCACCACGTGGCGGCGTGGCGTCATCCTGATGTGCCAGCCAATGCGGGTCTGGATTTCACCCATTACAAGCGACTGGCGCAGATTGCCGAGGCGGCGAAGTTCGATGCGCTGTTTGTCGCTGACAGCGTTGCCGCGCCGACTCAGGACATCGCCAGCCGCATGGCACGTTCCGATCACTTCGAACCGCTGACCTTGCTCTCGGCCTTGAGTGCGGTGACCGAACACATCGGCCTGATCGCCACGGCGACCACCAGTTACAACGAGCCGTACCACGTGGCGCGCAAATTCGCTTCGCTCGATCACCTGTCGGGTGGCCGCGCGGGGTGGAATCTGGTGACGTCGGACAATGCTGCCGAAGCGCTGAATTTCGGTCGTGACGAACACATTGGCCACGCCGAACGCTACAGCCGTGCTCGCGAGTTTCATCAAGTGGTCACCGGGCTTTGGGACAGTTGGGAGGACGACGCTTTTGTGCGCGACAAGGCGAGCGGGGCGTATTACGACCCTGGGAAATTGCATGTGCTGAATCACGCTGGCGAGCACTTCCGGGTCAAAGGCCCGCTGAACCTCGCGCGCTCGCCGCAGGGGCGCCCGGTGATTGTTCAGGCCGGCTCTTCCGAAACCGGGCGCGAACTGGCGGCGCAGACGGCTGAAGTGGTGTTCACCGCGCAGACTTCGTTGGCCGGTGCCCAGGCGTTCTACGCCGACCTCAAGGGACGTCTGCCCAAGTACGGTCGCAGCGCTGACTCGCTGAAAATCATGCCCGGGGTTTTCGTCGTGGTCGGACGCACTGAAGCTGAAGCGCAGAAAAAATGTGAAACGTTTCAGCAATTAGTCGAACCCGAAGTTGGCGTCGCCTTGCTTGGGCGTATGCTGGGCAACTTCGATTTGTCGAAGTACCCGCTGGACGGGCCGCTACCGGAATTGCCGCTGACGGAAAGTGGCCAGCAGAGTCGGCAGAAATTGCTCACTGAGCTGGCCGGGCGGGAGAAGCTGAGCCTTGCCGAACTGGGTCGCAAGATTGCCGGCGGGCGCGGGCATTACAGCCTGGTCGGCACGCCGGAGCAGATCGCTGATCGCTTGCAGCAGTGGTTCGAACAAGGCGCGGCGGACGGCTTCAACGTGCTGGTACCGCACCTGCCGGGCGGGCTCGAAGACTTCGCCAATGGCGTGGTCCCGGAACTGCAACGGCGTGGGCTGTTCAGAACCGAGTATGAGGGCCGGACGTTGCGCCAGAACCTGGGTCTCGCTCGACCCGGCAATAGATTTTTGTAGCGCCCAATCGCTAGCCTGCTAGCGAAGCAGTCGACACCCCATTCAAGACAGACAAGAGAGGATTCGATGACTTACACCGCTGCCGAAAACCGCTACGACTCCATCCCTTACCGCCGCGTCGGCCGCAGCGGTCTGGTGCTGCCGGCGCTGTCGCTGGGCCTGTGGCACAACTTCGGCGACAGCACGCCGATCGACACCCAGCGTGCCTTACTGCGCACCGCGTTCGATCTGGGCATCAACCACTTCGACCTGGCCAACAATTACGGCCCGCCGTACGGCAGCGCCGAGATCAATTTCGGTCGTTTGCTGCGCGAAGATTTCAAGCAATACCGCGATGAGCTGATCATCTCCAGCAAGGCCGGTTGGGACATGTGGCCCGGCCCCTACGGCCAAGGCGGTGGCTCGCGCAAATACGTGCTGGCCAGCCTCGACCAGAGCCTGCAACGCCTCGGTCTGGACTATGTGGATATCTTCTATTCACACCGCTTCGACCCGGACACCCCGCTGGAAGAAACTGCCAGCGCCCTCGCCACTGCGGTGCAACAGGGCAAGGCGTTGTACATCGGTATCTCGTCGTACTCCGGGGTGAAAACCCGTGAGATGGCGGCGCTGCTGAAAGAGTGGAAAGTGCCGTTGCTGATTCATCAGCCGGCGTACAACCTGCTCAATCGCTGGGTGGAAAAGGATTTGCTCGATACCACCGATGAACTCGGCACAGGCGTTATCGCTTTCACCCCGCTGGCGCAAGGTCTGCTCACCGACAAATACCTCAACGGCGTGCCGGCAGATGCGCGGGTCAATCGGCCGGGCGGTGGTTCATTGCAGGCTTCGCACCTGTCCGATGCCAACATCGCTCATGTGCGGGCGCTGAATGAAATCGCCAAGCGTCGTGGTCAAAGCCTGGCGCAACTGGCGCTGGCCTGGACCCTGCGTGATCCACGGGTGACGTCGGCGCTGATCGGCGCGAGCCGGCCGGAGCAGATCATCGAGAACGTCGGGGCGTTGAAGAATCTGAGCTTCAGTGCTGAAGAGCTGGCGGAGATTGACCGGTTTGCCCAAGAGGGCGGGATCAATCTTTGGGAGAAGCCTTCGACGGCGGAGTGAGTCACCCTCACCCCAGCCCTCTCCCAAAGGGAGAGGGAGCCGACCGAGGTGTCTGTAGCCATACATCGACCTGAAATACCGAGTCGATTATGGATTCAGCAAAGCAATATCAGGTCGGCGTACCTCTAAAGCATCCCTCATTCAGTCCCCTCTCTCTCGGGGAGAGGGTTAGGGTGAGGGGCTTTTGCTGTTCAAGGCTCAGCGAAAAAACGGCACATCCCCCAACACCGTCGCCCGCTGCATCACCCGCCGTGCCGGGCGGTAATCGTCTACCGCGTAATGCTGGGTCACGCGGTTATCCCAGAACGCAATATCGTCTTTCTGCCAGCGCCAGCGAATGGTGAATTCCGGCCGCGTCGCTTGGGCGAACAAAAACTTCAGAATCGCCTCGCTCTCGGTGTCCGACAGCTCATTGATCTTTGAGGTGAAGCCTTCATTGACGAACAACGCGCGCCGCCCGCTGACCGGATGTGTACGGATCACCGGGTGCGACAGCGGTGGATTCTTGCGTCGTGCCTCTTCCCACTGCGCCAGCGCTTGCGGTGTGTTGCCATAGCGCTCCAGCGGAAACGAGCGAGTGAAATCGTGAGTCGCGGTCAGCCCTTCAAGCAAGCCTTTCAGCGGCGCCGACAGCGCTTCGTACGCAGCAATGCCGCTGGCCCACAGTGTGTCGCCACCAAATTCCGGCAGCAGCTTGGCACTGAGCACCGCGCCCATCGCCGGGGTCGGCAGGAAGGTCACGTCGGTGTGCCAGATCGCGTTGTCGCGCACGTCGGTGACGGCGGTGTCGAGGATCAGCACTTCCGGTTGCTCCGGTACGTTCGGGTAGATCGGGTGAATGTGCAGATCACCGAAATAGGCGGCGAAGCGCGCCTGTTGCGGCGGCTCGATTGGCTGGTTGCGGAAGAACAACACTTGATACTTGAGCAGCGCCTGCTCGATGGCATCGCGGTGTTCCAGGCTCAGTGGCTGGCTGATGTCGACGCCGCTGATCTGTGCGCCGAGGGCTGAGCTTAACGGGGTGATGTTCAGGCTGCTCATGGTCTTTCTCTTCAATTGCGGTCATCACCCTATGTAGGAGCTGCCGAAGGCTGCGATCTCTTGATCTTGATCTTTTTAAAAACAAGATCAAAAGATCGCAGCCTTCGGCAGCTCCTACACGGGGATTCAAAAACGGGATGCTTTAGTGAGCCTGGCCGTGCCATGGCACCAGTTTGCGCTGCAGGGCGCGCAGGCCCATCTCCATGGCGAAGGCGATCAGAGCGATGACCAGAATCCCCAGCACCACGACATCGGTGACCAGGAACTGCGCGGCCGACTGCACCATGAAGCCCAAACCACTGGTGGCGGCAATCAGTTCGGCCGCAACCAGCGTCGACCAGCCAACCCCCAGACCAATGCGCACGCCGGTGAGAATGTCCGGCAGAGCGCTCGGCAAAATCACATGACGAATCAGCTGCACGCGAGTCGCGCCCAGCGACTGCGCCGCGCGCAATTTTGCTGGATCAACCGTACGCACACCGGTCGCGGTGGCGATGGCAATCGGCGCGAAAATCGCCAGGTAGATCAGCAGCACTTTCGACAACTCGCCGATGCCGCACCAGATCACGATCAGCGGCAAATAGGCCAGCGGTGGAATAGGGCGATAGAACTCGATCAGTGGATCCAGCACGCCACGGGCGATGCGGTTGGCGCCAATGGCAATGCCCACCGGCACGGCGGTCAGAATGGCGAAGCCGAGGCCCAGACCGATACGGCTCAGGCTTGCGCCGAGGTGCTGCCACAAGGTCGAATCCATGTAACCGGTAGTCGCCAGCAACCAGCCTTTTTGCAGCACGGCGGACGGTGGCGGCAGGAACAGCGGTTCGATCAACCCGCTAGCGGTGACCGCCCACCAGATGGCCAACAATGCAAACAACGTCAGCAAGCTGATCCAGCGTGTGCTGAGACTGCGGCGTACGGGAATGACCGTCGAAGCGCTGACCGGTTTTACCGCAGCCGAGGAAACGTCGTAACTGCTCATGCGCGCTCCTGCCGTTGCACGGCGCTGCGTTGCGAGAACACTTTGCTCAGCACGTGCTCGCGGGTTTCGATAAAACGCGGATCGGATTTGATCGCCCGGGCGGACTCGCCAGCGGCATAACGCTGACCGAAATCCAGGTGCAGACGCTCAACGATCTGCCCCGGATTCGGTGCAAGCAAAATCAGGTCAGTGGCGAGGAACACGGCTTCTTCGATGTCGTGGGTAATCAGGAAAACCGGTTTGGCGGTGCGCTGCCAGACTTGCAGCAGCAGCTCCTGCATCTGCTCGCGAGTGAATGCGTCGAGGGCACCGAAAGGCTCATCCATCAGCAATACACGCGGGTCGGCGGCGAGGGCGCGGGCGAGGCCAACACGTTGTTTCTGGCCCCCGGAGAGTTGCCAGATACGACGGCTTTCGAAACCGGAGAGATCAACCAGCGCGAGCATTTCACGGGCGATCTTTTCGCGTTTGTCCCTGGCGACACCGGCCAGTTCCAGACCGAACGCAACGTTGGCCAACACGTCCTGCCAAGGCAGCAGAGCGTCGTCCTGGAACACCACGCCACGTTCGGCGCCCGGACCTTTGACCGGCACACCGTCGAGGGTGATGCGCCCGGCGCTCGGTCCGACGAAACCGGCAATCAGGTTCAACAGCGAAGTCTTGCCACTGCCGGACGGGCCGAGGGCCACCAGCAATTGCTGAGGCCCCAGGGTCAGAGAAATATCCGCCAGCACCGGTGTCGGGCTGCCCGGGTACTGTGCGCTGATGCGCTCCAGCTGTAGCAAGGCCATCGCGGTTAACTCCCGATCAGTTAGTGATGTATTTGGCGCTGACGTACGGCGCGTAGTCCGGCAGAACGGCTTCGACCTTGCCTTGTTCCTTGAGGAACGCAGCGGTGTCGGTGATGGCTTTGGTGGTCGGCGCGCCGAGGGTGACGACCTGATCCGCCGCCAGCGGGTAGACGTTGCCTTGCAGCAACAGCGGAATGTCGCTGGCCTTGGCGCCGGAGAGTTTCACCAGTTTGTCGACGTTGGCTTGATCGGCGAGCCAGGCCTTCGGGTCTTTGCGGTAATCGGCGTAGGCGTCGAGGGTGACCTTGGCGAACGCGGTGACGATTTCCGGATGTTTCTCGGCGAAGTCCTTGCGCACGATCCACGCATCAAAGGTCGGCGCGCCAAACTTGGCCAGTTCGCCGGAAGTGATCAGCACTTTGCCGTTTTCCTTCGCCACGCCGAGCGCCGGATCCCATACGTAAGTGGCGTCAATGTCGCCACGTTTCCACGCGGCAATGATCGCTGGCGGGGCGAGGTTGAGCACGGTGACTTTCGAAGGGTCGATGTTCCAGTGCTTCAGCGCGGCCAGCAGGCTGTAGTGACCGGTGGATACGAACGGTACGGCGATTTTCTTGCCGATCAGATCTTGCGGAGTCTTGATGCCGGAACCGTCGCGCGCGACCAGTGCTTCGGCGGCGCCGATCTGGGTGGCGATGAGGAAGGTTTCCACCGGGACTTTACGGGTGATCGCAGCGGTCAAAGGGCTCGAGCCGAGGTAGCCGATCTGCACATCACCGGAAGCGATGGCGGCGATGATGTCGGCGCCGTTGTCGAACTTGCGCCAGGCGATGTCGGCTTTGGTGGCTTTTTCGTAAGCGCCGTCGGCTTGGGCAACTTTCGCCGGGTCAACGGTGGTTTGGTAGGCGACGGTGAGGTCGGCGGCCTGGGCCAGAAAACTCGCGGCAGCCAGAGAGGCCACGGCCAGCAGGCGAAGCGGGAAATTCAGTTTCATTGAACAGCTCCATATCAGGCGACCGAGCGTCGGCGTGAAAGGAGACTAAATGATCTAAGAATCGGTAAATAAATAACTTTTTAGAATGAGCTTATGAGCGGAAAAATCTAAGGCGCGGGGGATTGTGGATATTTCGGATCTTGCGTTCGACGTTAGATCTTTGCCCCCTCACCCCAGCCCTCTCCCCCAGGGGGGCGAGGGGGAAAGGGGGCCGATCTCTGTGCTTTTCAAGGCCTGAGTTCGGCTCGGTATTTCAGGTCGGCGTAACTTTCATGAGCACCTGAATCAGTCCCCTCTCCCTCCGGGAGAGGGCTAGGGTGAGGGGCTTTTAATTGCTGATCGCCAAAATACTCGCCTGATAGGAACCGACGAACACGTCGAAATCCCCAACCTCGTTCTGCTCCAGCTCAGCCTGCGCTGCCAGCGACGAACGCGCGAGCTCCTCAAACTTCGCCTGCTCATCCGCCGCCAGTGGCTCGCTACGGAAAAACTCGGCATGGGCCTGGCTCTGTCGCAGCGAGAACTGCGCAAAGCTTTCCTTGTGCTCAGCCATCGCCGCCAGCACTTGCGCCGAAGGTGTCAGGGACGGATCGCTGACCTTGGCCAGTTGCGCGTCCAGCGCCTTGCTGTGGGCATCGCCGCCATGGCTCTGATCCAACAGCGCCGCCAGCGGAGCGATTTGCTCCAGCAGTTCGGCTGCCCAGGTCTTCATCTCGACCGCTTCACCGTCACGCTGCAATTGCAGGCCCGGGCGACGACCTTCCTTGACCACGCTGAGGAAGTTCGACGTCGCGTTGCCGCATGAGGTATTGGTCAGCAACGGGCTGTCGTTCAGCGCGCAATACAGCAGGAAGGCGTCAAGGAAGCGCGACTCGGTGAGGTCGATGCCCATCGGCAGGAACGGGTTGATGTCCAGGCAACGCACTTCAACGTACTGAATGCCACGGGCCACCAACGCCTGAATCGGCCGCTCGCCGGTATAGGTCACGCGTTTCGGGCGGATGTTGGAGTAGTACTCGTTTTCGATCTGCAGGATGTTGGTGTTGAGCTGAACCCACTCGCCATCCTTGTGAGTGCCGACTTCCACGTATGGGGCGTATGGCGTGGCCACGGCTTTGCGCAGGCTATCGGTGTAGCTCGACAGATCGTTGTAGCACGGCGTCAGACCGGCCTGGGCGTTGCTCTGGTAACCGAGGTCGCTCATGCGCAGGCTGGTGGCGTACGGCAGGTACAGCGTGTCGGGATCCAGTTGTTCCAGCTGATGCGAACGGCCGCGCAGGAAACCGGCGTCGAGCGCCGGGGAGGCACCGAACAGGTACATCAGCAGCCAGCTGTAGCGGCGGAAATTACGGATCAGGGCGATATAGGACGTCGACTGGAAATCGCGGTCGGTGCCGACGAAACCTTCGGCTTCCTTCAGCAGTGGCCAGAGCTTTTCCGGCAGGGAGAAATTGTAGTGAATCCCGGCGATGCACTGCATGGTCTTGCCGTAACGCAGGGCCAGGCCCTTGCGATAGACGTACTTGAGTTGACCGATGTTGGAGGTGCCGTAATAGGCGATCGGGATGTCTTCCTCGGCCGGCAACGGGCACGGCATCGATGGACTCCACAGGTACTCGTTGCCGAGCTTGCTGTAGGCAAAGCGGTGAATCTTGTCCAGGCTCGCCAACGTGTCGGCCGGATCCGGCAGGGCGGGCGTGATGAATTCCAGCAGCGACTCGGAGTAGTCGGTGGTGATCTGTTCGTTGGTCAGCGCGGAACCCAAGGTTTCGGGGTGCGGCGTTTGCGCCAGGCGACCTTCGCTGGTCACGCGCAGGCATTCACGTTCGATACCGTGCAGGCACCGCTCGAGCAGAGAGAGGTTAGCGCGCTCGCCGAGCAGAGCCAGGCGGCGGTTGAGAAGTTCGCTCAATTTGGATTCCTTCACGCGTCAGTCGCCCCAATATGGGGGTGGGCAAGACGGTCTACAAGGGTGAAGTTGAAACTGGCGTTTTCGCCTGGTTTTTGAGCCACAACGGCCCGTGTCGATTGCCAACTTCACTCCTTGAATCTGGCTATTGCGCGCACGGAAAAGTTCGACGCCGCAGACGCAGCGCCGAAATTAACTCAAATTGATAACGACAAGCTACAGGACAGCGAACGTGCCTTGCGCTTTTGCGACCAGTTTGTCGCCCTGCATCACGTCGGCTTCGACCACCAAAGTACGTCGGCCCGGGTGAATCACCCGTGCCGTGCACATGACCTCACCGTCGGAAACGGCGCGGATATAGTTGATCTTGCACTCGATGGTCGCGCTCTGTTGATCGAAACCGTGGGTGCTGGAACAGGCCAGCCCCATGGCGATGTCGACCAGACTGAACAGCGCGCCGCCGTGCAATTTGCCGCCGCGATTGCGCAGTTCCGGTTCCAGCGCCAGGGCGACTTGCGCCACCCCGGTTTCCAGGCTGTGCAGGCGGCAGCCCAACAGCTTGAAAAACGCGCTCTCGACGAGCCCGGCCGGAATCTCCATCAGCGTTTCTTCAACTGCTTGGCGTTGGCGAACAGCGAGGCCATCGCATTGTTCACTGGCGCTGCTGTCGCGGTTTCCTTGCGCGGCGCGTTGTTCGAAGGCTGGCGCTGGGCCGAGCCCGGACGCGAGCCACGGGCGCCGTCGATTTTCTCGCCCGGGGTGTCGCCCATGCGCATCGACAGACCGACGCGTTTGCGCGGGATGTCGACTTCCATGACCTTCACTTTCACCACGTCACCGGCCTTCACCGCTTCACGCGGATCCTTGATGAACTTCTCCGACAGCGCCGAGATGTGCACCAGACCGTCCTGATGCACGCCGATGTCGACGAATGCGCCGAACGCGGTCACGTTGGTGACGACGCCTTCGAGGATCATCCCCAATTGCAGGTCTTTCAGATCTTCAACGCCTTCCTGGAACTCGGCGGTCTTGAACTCCGGACGTGGATCGCGGCCCGGTTTTTCCAGTTCCTGAAGGATGTCGGTTACGGTCGGCAGACCGAAGGTTTCGTCGGTGAATTTCTTCGGATCCAGACGCTTGAGGAACGCGGCATCGCCGATCAGCGAGCGAATGTCACGGTCGGTTTCAGCGGCGATGCGCTGCACCAACGGATAGGCTTCCGGGTGAACGGCCGACGAATCCAGCGGGTTGTCGCCGTTCATCACGCGCAAGAAACCGGCGGCCTGTTCAAAGGTTTTTTCGCCCAGGCGTGCGACTTTCTTCAGTGCCGCGCGGGTTTTGAACGCGCCGTGTTCGTCGCGGTGCGTGACGATGTTCTGCGCCAGCGTTGCGTTGAGACCGGAGATACGGGCCAGCAGCGCCACCGAAGCGGTGTTCACGTCTACACCGACGGCGTTCACGCAGTCCTCGACTACAGCGTCCAGACCGCGCGCCAGTTTCAGTTGCGAGACGTCGTGCTGGTACTGGCCGACACCGATGGATTTCGGATCGATCTTCACCAGCTCGGCCAGCGGATCCTGCAGGCGGCGGGCAATCGATACCGCGCCACGGATCGACACGTCCAGATCCGGGAATTCCTTGGCTGCCAGTTCCGACGCCGAGTACACCGATGCACCGGCCTCGGAGACCATGACTTTGGTCATCTTCATCGCTGGGTATTTTTTGATTAGCTCGATCGCCAGTTTGTCGGTTTCGCGGCTGGCGGTGCCGTTGCCGATGGCGATCAGGTCAACCGAGTGCTTGGCGCACAGGGCGGCCAGAATGGCGATGGTCTGATCCCACTTGTTGTGCGGCACGTGCGGGTAAACCGTGGCGTGATCCAGCAGTTTGCCAGTCGAGTCGACCACAGCGACTTTGCAACCGGTACGCAGGCCCGGGTCGAGACCCAGCGTCGCGCGCGGGCCGGCCGGGGCGGCCAGCAGCAAGTCGTGCAGGTTGTGCGCGAAGACGTTGATCGCCTCGGTTTCGGCGCCGTCACGCAGCTCGCCGAGCAGGTCGGTTTCCAGGTGGGTGTAGAGCTTGACCTTCCACGTCCAGCGCACCACTTCACCGAGCCACTTGTCGGCCGGGCGGTTCTGGTTCTGGATGCCGAATTGCTGGCCGATCATGCCTTCGCACGGGTGCATGGTGCCCGGCAGTTCGTCGCCGACTTTCAGCGCGGAGCTGAGAATGCCTTCGTTGCGGCCACGGAAAATCGCCAATGCGCGGTGCGATGGCATGCTTTTCAGCGGCTCGTCGTGTTCGAAGTAATCACGGAACTTGGCGCCTTCCTCTTCCTTGCCAGCGATAACGCGGGCACTGAGGGTCGCTTCCTGTTTCAGGTAGTTACGCAGTTTCTCCAGCAGGCTAGCGTCTTCGGCGAAGCGTTCCATCAGGATGTACTTGGCGCCTTCGAGCGCAGCCTTCACGTCGGCCACGCCTTTTTCGGCATCGACGAAGCGTGCGGCTTCGGTTTCCGGGGTCAGGTTCGGGTCGTTGAACAGACCGTCGGCCAGGTCGCCGAGGCCGGCTTCCAGGGCGATCTGGCCCTTGGTGCGGCGCTTCTGCTTGTACGGCAGGTACAAGTCTTCGAGGCGGGTCTTGGTGTCAGCAAGTTTGATGTCGCGCTCAAGGGCAGGGGTGAGTTTGCCTTGCTCCTCAATGCTGGCGAGGATGCTGATGCGCCGTTCGTCGAGTTCTCGCAGGTAGCGTAGGCGCTCTTCCAGGTGACGCAACTGGGTGTCATCGAGGCTGCCGGTGACTTCTTTCCGGTAACGGGCGATGAAGGGAACGGTAGAGCCTTCATCGAGTAGCGCGACGGCCGCTTCGACCTGTTGTGGGCGTACACCGAGTTCCTCGGCAATGCGGCTGTTGATGCTGTCCATAAAACCACCTGACATATTGTGAAAGCAGGCTCGCAGGCACGGAAATAAAGGCCCGGAGTCTGGTTGAGCGGCTAGAAAATTGCCGCTGCCTGGGTCAAAAGGCAGCCCATTGACCCGTGAAATCGAACAATTACTGCGCGCGGTGGGAAAAAAAGCCTGCCACCTGCGGTAACGATTCAGACGTTGCCTGGCACAAAACGCCGCGCATTATAACCAGCGTTCTGTCATTCGGGGGCGTTGCAGTCTGTAGGCATAAACCCCGGTTTTCTGGCAGTGAAGGAAAAATCTGCTAACAATGCACACGGTGCGTATAACGGCAGCTACGCCATAATGCGCGCCGAGCTAAAAGGAGCATCCAATGAGCAGCACTGCACAAACTGCTGAAGGCGAAAAAATTCTCATCGTTGACGACGATCCGGGCCTGAGCAGCCTGCTGGAACGTTTTTTCGTCAGCAAGGGCTACCGAGCCCGTACCGTACCGAATACCGAGCAGATGGATCGTCTGCTGTCGCGTGAGGTTTTCAATCTGGTCGTTCTCGACCTGATGCTGCCTGGCGAAGATGGTCTGACCGCTTGCCGCCGCCTGCGGGCTGCGAACAATCAGATCCCGATCATCATGCTCACCGCCAAGGGCGATGAGATGAGCCGCATCAAAGGCCTGGAGCTGGGCGCCGACGATTATCTGGCCAAGCCGTTCAACCCGGACGAGCTGATGGCGCGGGTCAAAGCGGTTCTGCGTCGTCAGGCTGCACCGGTGCCGGGCGCCCCGGGCAGCGAAGACGAGAACGTCACCTTCGGTGATTACGTCTTGTCGCTGGCCACCCGCGAACTGAAACGCGGCGACGAGGTGCACATGCTCACCACCGGTGAGTTTGCGGTACTCAAGGCCCTGGTGATGAACGCGCGTCAGCCACTGACCCGTGACAAGCTGATGAATCTGGCCCGTGGCCGCGAGTGGGATGCCCTGGAGCGTTCCATCGATGTGCAGATTTCCCGTCTGCGCCGCATGATCGAGCCTGATCCGTCGAAGCCGCGCTATATCCAGACTGTCTGGGGCGTGGGCTACGTGTTTGTACCCGATGGTGCCGCCACCAAGTGATCGGTGATTTGTAGGAGCGAGTCTGCAGGTTAGGTCGAAGGGCCATGGCCGCAGACTCGCAATCCGCAATATGCGAGCATTGCTCGCTCCTGCAAGTGTGTAGCGGTTATAGATGAAAACCCCCGTCTGGTTCCCCCAAAGTTTTTTCTCCCGCACCCTCTGGCTGGTGCTTATCGTCGTGCTGTTTTCCAAGGCGCTGACCCTGGTTTATCTGTTGATGAACGAGGACGTGCTGGTGGACCGCCAATACAGCCACGGCGTCGCCCTGACGCTGCGAGCCTATTGGGCTGCCGATGAAGAAAACCGCGCGAAGATCGCTGATGCCGCGACCCTGATTCGGGTCGTGGGCGCCGGCGTGCCGGAAGGCGAACAGCACTGGCCGTACAGCGAAATCTACCAGCGGCAGATGCAGGCGGAACTGGGCGCCGACACCGAAGTGCGTTTACGCATGCACTCGCCGCCGGCGTTGTGGGTGCGTGCGCCCAGCCTCGGCGATGGTTGGCTGAAAGTACCGCTGTATCCGCACCCGTTGCGTGGCCAGAAAATCTGGAACGTGCTCGGCTGGTTCCTCGCCATCGGCCTGCTGTCGACGGCGTCGGCGTGGATTTTCGTCAGTCAGCTCAACCAGCCGTTGAAACGCTTGGTCTATGCCGCCCGGCAGCTCGGTCAGGGTCGCAGCGTGCGGCTGCCGATCAGCGACACGCCAAGCGAGATGACCGAGGTCTATCGCGCGTTCAACCAGATGGCCGAAGACGTCGAGCAGGCTGGACGCGAACGCGAGTTGATGCTGGCCGGCGTGTCCCATGACTTGCGCACACCATTGACCCGCTTGCGCCTGTCGCTGGAGTTGATGGGTGACCGCAACGACCTGACCGACGACATGGTGCGCGACATCGAAGACATGGACGCGATCCTCGACCAGTTCCTCGCGTTTATTCGCGATGGTCGCGACGAATCAGTGGAAGAGGTGGATCTGACTGATCTGGTGCGCGAGGTCGCAGCGCCGTACAACCAGAATGAAGAGAAAGTGCGTTTGCGTCTTGAGCCGATCCAGCCGTTTCCGCTGCGTCGGGTCTCGATGAAACGCTTGCTCAACAACCTGATCGGCAACGCCTTGAACCATGCCGGTGGCAGCGTTGAGGTCGCCGCTTATGTGTCCGGTGACGTCAGTGCGCCGTATGTGGTGTTGAGCGTGATGGACCGTGGCGCAGGGATTGATCCTTCGGAGCTGGAGGCAATTTTCAATCCGTTCACCCGAGGCGATCGCGCCCGGGGTGGCAAGGGCACTGGCCTGGGCCTGGCGATCGTGAAGCGGATTGCTTCGATGCACGGCGGCAATGTTGAACTGCGCAATCGGTCCGGGGGTGGATTGGAAGCGCGAGTCAGGTTGCCGTTGGGGTTGATGTTGCCTCGGGATGCCGTTTAAAACATAAAACCCTCACCCCAGCCCTCTCCCAGAGGGAGAGGGGGCCAGCCGAGGTGTCTGGCGCCATACATCGACCTGAAATTCCGAGTCGATTACGGATTCGGTACAGCAAGATCAGGTCGGCGTATCTCTTAATCATCCCCCTATCTGCTCCCTCTCCCAGAGGGAGCAGACCGAGGTGTCTGGCGTCTACGTCGACCTGAAATTCCGAGGCGATTGTGAATGCGGCACAGCAGGATCAGGTCGGCGTATCTTTTAAGCATCCCCCTATCAGTCCCCTCTCCCTATGGGAGGGTTAGGGTGAGGGGCTCTTGCTCTTCGCTCTAGCCCTTGCCTTTGGTCCGGGTCATGTTCGGCCCGCCATTCTTCTCAAGATGCTCGATGATGATCCCGGCCACGTTCTTGCCCGTGGTGGTCTCGATCCCTTCCAGTCCCGGTGACGAGTTCACTTCCATCACCAATGGCCCGTGATTGGAACGCAGGATGTCCACACCCGCTACGGCCAGGCCCATGACCTTGGCGGCGCGCAATGCGGTCATGCGTTCTTCCGGGGTGATCTTGATCAGGCTGGCGCTGCCGCCACGATGCAGGTTGGAGCGGAACTCCCCCGGCTTGGCCTGACGCTTCATCGCGGCGATGACTTTGTCGCCCACCACGAAGCAACGAATATCCGCACCGCCCGCTTCCTTGATGTATTCCTGAACCATGATGTTCTGCTTCAGGCCCATGAACGCCTCGATCACCGACTCTGCCGCCGTGGCGGTTTCGCACAACACCACGCCGATGCCCTGAGTGCCTTCCAGCACCTTGATCACCAGTGGTGCGCCGTTGACCATGTCGATCAGGTCGGGAATGTCATCCGGCGAGTGAGCAAAACCGGTGACCGGCAGACCGATGCCGCGACGCGACAGCAGTTGCAGTGAACGCAGCTTGTCCCGCGAACGGGCGATGGCCACCGATTCGTTGAGCGGGAATACCCCCATCATTTCAAACTGGCGCAACACCGCGCAGCCGTAGAACGTCACCGACGCGCCGATCCGCGGAATCACCGCATCGAAGCCTTCCAGCGGTTTGCCGCGATAGTGGATCTGCGGCTTGTGGCTGGCGATGTTCATGTAGGCGCGCAAGGTGTCGATCACTACCATTTCATGCCCGCGCTCGGTTCCGGCTTCGACCAGACGGCGGGTGGAATACAGACGCGGGTTTCGCGACAGCACAGCGATCTTCATGCAACACCTGTGGAAGAGGTAGATACCGGGAACACCGGCTTGTCTTGTACATACTTGATACCCGGATTGACCACCAACTGGCCATCGATCAGGGCTTTGGAACCGAGCAACAGGCGATAGCGCATGGACTTGCGGCAGGCGAGGGTGAACTCGACCGGCCAGACCCGATCACCCAAAGCCAGGGTGGTGCTGATCACGTAGCGCTCCTGGGCATGGCCGTTGGAGCTTTTGATGGTTTTGCGCGTCACCAGCGGCGCTTCGCAACGCCGGTGACGTAACTGCACCACCGTGCCCAGGTGCGCGGTGAAGCGCACCCACTTCTCGCCGTCACGCTCGAACGGCTCGATGTCAGTGGCATGCAGGCTGGAGGTGCTGGCGCCGGTGTCGATTTTCGCTCGCAGGCCTGCGACTCCCAGATCAGGGAGCGCCACCCACTCGCGCAGACCGACAACGGTCAAATGGTCAAATGTCTTCAATAGGAAAAACCAACGATTAACGCGTCCAGGCCTCAGCTGAAACCGGGGCCAACGCTTTGAATGCAGGCTTGGCGAACCAGTAGCCCTGCATCAGAAATATTCCACAGTCCGCCAGGAAGTCCCGTTCACCGGCGCTCTCGATGCCTTCGGCAATGACTGTAACGTCCAACTCCGCACAGATTGTGACAATCCCCCGGACGATCACCTGACGGACACGGTCTTGGTCGACATTCCGGATCAGCGCCATGTCGAGTTTGATCAGGTCCGGTTGGAAATCGGCCAGCAGATTGAGCCCCGAATGACCGGCACCGAAATCGTCGATGGCGGTCTTGAAGCCGAATTCGCGGTATTCACGCAGAATATTGGTCAAATGGCGATAGTTATCTACGTGCTCGCTTTCCAGTGTTTCAAAAATCAGTCGGTCGAGCGGGAAACAGTGTTTTTTTGCCGCCTCGAGCGTACTGCGAATGCACAGCTCTGGACGATAGACGGCGTTGGGCATGAAGTTGATCGACAAGTGTGTCTGCATATTAAGATCGGCCGCGCCTTTGATGGCGCGGGTCCGGCAGAGCTGGTCGAAACGGTAGCGGTTTTCTTCTGTAACCTGATTCAACACAGTGAATGCGCCTTCACCGCTCACCCCACGGACCAGCGCTTCATGGGCGAAAACCGACTGGTCGCGCAGATCGACAATAGGTTGGTAGGCAAAGTCAAAATCGAAGCCCAACGGTTCACTGTGCTGGCAGCCCTGGCAACCGGTGTGGGTCGAGGTTAATGAAGACGGAAATTTTGTCACTCGAACACCCCCATGCCGATGCACCGGCCAAGATCTGTCTATCGGGAGGGCCGAGTTCTTGCGCCCGACAGAAACGGTAGTACAGTTCCGACTACTGGCTGAACGAGGAATTCAAATGGCACAAAAAAGCGAAGAGGACGACAAGGTCCGTCTCGACAAGTGGCTGTGGGCCGCGCGTTTTTACAAAACCCGTGCCTTGGCCAAAGCGGCGATCGAAAGCGGCAAGGTGCATTGTCGCGGTGAGCGCTGCAAACCTGGCAAAGAGCCGCGTATTGGCGACGAGTTCGAGATTCGTACCGGGTTCGAGGTGCGCACGGTGAAGGTCGAGGCGTTGTCGAATGTGCGGCGTGGTGCGCCCGAAGCGCAGACGTTGTATTCGGAGACTGAGGCGAGTATCGCCAAGCGGGAAGCCGCAGCGGCAATGCGCAAGGCGGGGTCGCTGGGTGTGAGCACCGACGGCAAGCCGAGCAAGAAGCAGCGGCGGGATTTGTTCAAGTTTCGCGGCAGCAGTAACGACGAGTAAGCGCGACGTTCTGTGTTGTTGGTTCTGGCCTCTTCGTGAGCAGGCTCGCTCCCACAGGAGATTGCATTTCAATGTGGGAGCGAGCCTGCTCGCGAATCGAGGGCGCAGCCCTCGCCGAAGACAGCTCGGAATCAGGCGCTACGCACCACACTCATCCGCGACACCAGCGGCAACTTGCCCAGCAACGCAAAGATCGGCGCCGTCACCTTCAGCCAGAAATTCGCGGCGTGATAAGCAAACGGCGTGTAGTAACCCCAACCCAACGCCCACACCGCCAGCAGCACGCCGCCGACGTAATCGTCCTGACCCCAATGCGCACCGGCCACCAGACGCGGGAGCATGAACAACAGCGCCAGCCCCCAGATCGTTACAAACTGGCCAGCCGTGCGGCTGAACACGCCCATGAACAGCGCCCAGATCAGCAATACCGAAGCGTGGTCACCAGGGAAACTCTGGCTTGAGCGATCCTTCAGCTCCCAGGTTTTCTCCAGGTGCGGGAAGTAATCGCTGATATGCACCGCGCCTTCGAGCACCATCGACGGACTGCTGTGCTGCCAGTCCATATGGTCGGCGAACTTGGAAAACAGTGCGCGGATCACCACCATCAACAGCAGGATCGAGAAAAAACCGAAGAATGCGCGACGCACCTCAATCGCCTTGAACACCCAGTCGCCCTTGATCAGCAGCGCCAGCAAAATCACACCGACAACGATGTCGAACGGACGCAGACTTGCAATTGCCCAGATGTGGAGCCATATCGGGTTGCTGGCCAGCGGTGCATTGAGCGAGCGGAACAGCCACTCGTCGAAAATCACACACAGCGAGTTGCCCGTAGGCCATAACCAGAAAGCCAGTAGCGCCAGCGGCACTACGTTGCACAGAACCAGCCGGCCGAGGTTCCACCTTGATTGGAACAAACCCGGATTGTTCATAAAATGCCTCCCATGGCTTAACGCTGGCACCAAAAAGGGTGCCAAGAAGTGCAAATTTTCACGTCTTGTAACCATTTTGTCATCACATTCAGATACCCAAAATTATGACCGACCTAGCGGATACCGATTTCACCCAACGTTTCATCTTCGATGACAGCGACACGCGCGGCGAACTGGTGGCGCTTGAACGCAGCTACGCCGAAGTCCTCGCCAAGCACCCGTACCCGGAGCCGGTGGCGCAACTGCTGGGCGAATTGATGGCGGCCGCCTCTTTGCTGGTGGGCACCCTGAAGTTCGATGGCTTGCTGATTCTGCAGGCGCGTTCCGAAGGGCCGATTCCGCTGCTGATGATCGAATGCTCCAGCGAGCGCGAGATCCGTGGCCTGGCGCGTTACAACGCCGAGCAGATCGCGGCGGACGCCACCCTCAATGATCTGATGCCGAACGGCGTTCTGGCCCTGACCGTCGACCCGACTGTTGGTCAGCGCTATCAGGGCATTGTTGATCTTGACGGCGAGACACTGTCGGACTGCTTCACCAACTATTTCGTCATGTCGCAACAGGTCGGCACCCGCTTCAAGCTCTTCGCCGACGGTCGTCGTGCCCGTGGCCTGCTGCTGCAGCAATTGCCGGCCGATCGCTTGAAGGACGAAGAAGAACGCGCCGCCAGCTGGCAGCACATCACCGCGTTGGGCAACACGCTGACCGCAGATGAAATGCTTAGCCTGGATAACGAAACCGTACTCCATCGTCTCTATCACGAAGAGCAGGTGCGCCTGTTCGATGTGCAACATTTGCGCTTCAGCTGCAGCTGCTCGCGGGAACGCTCCGGCAACGCGCTGGTCAGTCTTGGGCTTGAAGATGCGCTGGCGCTGGCAGCCGAGCAGGGTGGCAAAGTCGAGATCGATTGCCAGTTTTGCAATCAGCAGTACCTGTTCGACTCGGCCGATATTGCTCAGTTGTTCGCTGGCGCAGGCGTCGACACGCCGTCAGATACCCGGCACTAAAACGGTTCAGCGCAGGTAAATTCACTGCGTAACGACGGAATTTCGCCGTTACGACGGGAGGACCCTACTCTTTTTGGGCTTTTCTGGCATAATCCGGCCCACTTTTTTCGCGGTAGTAGTGCACGACTTTCTACTACAAAACGTTTGGAGCACACTCGGCCACTGGCCGACGGGGAACCTCATGACGCAAGCCAATAACGCCGTGTACACCGATCTGAGTGTTGATGATCTGGTTAAAGAAGCCCTGCAGCGCGGTGAGGGCGAGCTTGCCGATACCGGCGCTCTGGTTGTTCGCACTGGTCACCGCACCGGTCGTTCGCCTGTTGACCGTTTCATCGTTGAAGAGCCTTCCACCCAGGCCGCTATCGCCTGGGGCCCGATCAACCGCAAGTTCCCGGCCGACAAGTTCGACGCGCTGTGGGCTCGCGTAGAAGCCTTCAACAACGCGCAAGAGCACTTTGTGTCCCACGTGCATGTAGGCGCGGCGGAAGATCACTACCTGGCCGTGAAAATGACCACCCAGACTGCCTGGCAGAATCTGTTCGGTCGTTGCCTGTTCATCAACCCGGCCCAGTACAACCCGGCCGGTCGTGAAGAGTGGCAAGTGCTCAACGTGGCCAACTTCGAGTGCGTGCCTGAGCGTGACGGCACCAACTCCGATGGTTGCGTGATCCTCAACTTCGCACAGAAGAAAGTGCTGATCGCCGGCATGCGTTACGCCGGTGAAATGAAGAAAGCCATGTTCTCCGTGCAGAACTTCCTGCTGCCGGCCGCTGACGTGCTGCCAATGCACTGCGCTGCCAACATCGGCGAAGAAGGCGACGTGACCCTGTTCTTCGGTCTGTCGGGCACCGGTAAAACCACCCTGTCGGCCGACGAAAGCCGTTACCTGATCGGTGACGACGAACACGGCTGGGGCGAAGGCGTGGTGTTCAACATCGAAGGCGGTTGCTATGCCAAGTGCATCGACCTCTCCGAGAAGAACGAGCCGGTGATCTGGAAAGCCATCAAGCACGGCGCGGTGCTGGAAAACGTTGTCATCGACGACGCCAAACACGCCGACTACGCCGATGTCAGCCTGACCCAGAACAGCCGCGCCGCGTATCCGCTGGAGCACGTTGCCAAGCGTTCCGAGAAGAACCTGGGCGGCGAGCCAAACGCTGTGATCTTCCTGACCTGCGACCTGACCGGCGTCCTGCCGCCAGTGTCGATCCTCAACGAAGAACAAGCGGCCTACCACTTCCTGTCCGGCTACACCGCACTGGTGGGCTCGACTGAAATGGGTTCGGGCAGCGGCATCAAGTCGACCTTCTCCACCTGCTTCGGCGCACCGTTCTTCCCGCGTCCGGCCGGCGAATACGCCGAGCTGCTGATCAAGCGCATCCGCGGCTTCGGTTCGAAGGTCTACCTGGTCAACACCGGCTGGACCGGCGGCGGCTACGGCGTCGGCAAGCGCTTCAACATCCCGACCACCCGCGCAGTGATCGCCGCAATCCAGAGCGGCGCGCTGATCGGTGCAGCCACCGAGCACCTCGACACCATCAACCTCGACGTGCCACTGGCCGTACCGGGCGTTGAAACCAACCTGCTCAACCCACGCAACACCTGGGCTGACAAGGCTGCGTACGACGAGGCTGCCAAAGCACTGGCCGGTCTGTTCATCGAGAACTTCAAGAAGTTCGAAGTGAGCGACGCGATCAAGGCTGCAGGGCCGAAGTTGTAAGACTTGGTTTGTAGTGAATGAAAAAGCCGCCCTTTAGGGGCGGCTTTTTTGTGGGCGAAAACAAGACTAACTGGCAATATTCCCGCAGAAAATGGCCTTAACTACCAGAATACTGCCACTTAAAGAGCCAGCTTTTCGCCAATGCAGCGGTCAAAGATCGCCACTAGCCCCCGATAATCACATGACACAGCATCAATGTTTGCTGGGACCCAAGCGTCATCTTCAACCAGCCACCAATCGACTGGGAAGCCTGCGTTAATAATGATTTGTTCAAATAATAGGCGTTGCGCTCGGCCATTACCTTCGCGAAAAGGATGGATGACATTCAAATCGCCATAAGCCTTAGCGATTTTCACCACAAGTTCTGGTTTGCCCATTCCCGCGAACCACGCCGAGCGCTCCATCACGCTAAAGATTTTTTGCGCTTCTGGAAGAATTCGCTCTGCAGTGCAGAAAAATGTTTGCCCCTTTTTGATGTTAACGGTACGCAACTGCCCGGCCCAATCGTAAACATCGCAAAAAAGAGTTTTATGGGCGTGCTGCAGGACACTTAAATCATAAGGAGGGGGGAGAAGACGAAATTGACTGATCGCGATTTCCGAGAGCTCTCGCTCTGCTTTTTGCAGTTCTTCTTCAGAGTGGATGTCGAGCAAGTTACGCAGAACATCACTATGAGGGTAGCAATAGGGGTCTTGTCCGACCCCATATTTGTCCATCATTAACGTGCAGTCTGACGATATTTTTCAATGACCGATTCCCTTGATGGAAGCGGTTTCTCGGCATCGGCACGGCTGGTATCGAAACCTTCCAGACGTAAGCTTGCCAGATAGTTTGACCGGCGTACTTTGTCGTAATAAGCCTGTTTCTGCTGGAACGTCAATTCGCTCATTTCATAGGTCTCTTGGTGCAGGACTCCAGTGTAGCGCAATCGTGTGGAGTGATAGGTGGGGATTTTCGATCCTTAAAGCGAGGCTGTTCATCGAGAGTCTGTTGGTTTTTTTGAATCACTTTGCCAGCCTTGGATATACGCGATGGTGCACATTCACCACGCAGAATTTCGTCCATTTCTCGCACGCTTTCCATTCGCTCATCAAAGAATTTGCTCATGGTTGCTCCCATGTTTGATTACCGTTTTTTTGATCGCTCTCACAGAGTGCATAAGAGCGATACGATCACTCGATTTCAGGCTGGAGCCTTCCAGTTGAGCATCTGCTGCTGTGCGACTTGCAGCAGGTCACAGCCATCCTGCGTCAGCAGATAGAGGGCGTGGGTGATGTGGGGGATGTCTTCGACGTCGGCTTGTTTGAAGCTGAGGCAGTAGAGGGTTTTTAGCAGGTCGCTTGAAGCGCGCAGGCGCTGTACGGCGCATTCGAGGGTGTCTTGCGGGTTGGCGTGTGTGTCGATGATCAGGGGCTTGGTGTCGGTGAGGTTGGATTCGAGTCGGCGGTAGCGATCGGTGGTGAATTGATTCCAAGTTGTCATGTTTTAATCCTCAATTGCTTCGAAAGAAGCCACCGCATCGTGACCAAGCGACAGGAGGCGACTGTGTTCGGGTTGGTCAACCGGTGAGGATCGTGCACATACCCGGCACACCCGAAGGTGTCCCAAACACAGTCACCATAAACCGCAGGCAAGTGAGTGCCGGCAGCATACAGCGCGTGCGTATACACGATCCAATCGGGTGACCAAGCCCGAGTCGCTGATTTGGCAGCGACAGTCACGACTATAGATTTGACTTACCAAGTCGCGATAGGCGGCTAGGGAGTCTGAGCTTGTAGGAACGGGACGAATACCTGATAGGGCATTGCTGTAGGTTTTTTCGCCCAATCACACACTCAGAATCTTCAGCCAATAACCCGATACGCCGCCGCATCCAGCACACTGGTCGTCAGCCCCGTCGCAGGGGTATAAATCGAACCCTTCACCGCCGAAAACGGCACCCCTTTACTGCCCAGCGAAACATAGCGCTCACCTTTATCCAGTTCGGTGAAGTAGGTGTAGGAAACGCTGTGCATCTGCTTGTAGCGCGCTTCGTCGGCGACGATGGCGCCTGTCAGGCGTAGCAGATCTGTTTCGCTCAGGTTCAGGGTTTTGTACAGTTGCACGCCCCAGCGCTTGAGGCAGGTTTCGGCGAGGTGGCGGACGATGCGGCCAGGCTCGACCAGCGTTTTCAGGTCGTCGCTGCTGGTGGGTACGCCGCCGGCTGCGGTGGCGTTACCGGCCATGGTCGCGTGGCGGCCGGCCATCGGATACACGCAGGTTTTGGTGCCGGTGGCGGTTTGTGGAATGACACAGCTGAAGCCTTTGGAGCGTTCATCGCGGGCATAGAAGGCGACATATTCTTTGACGTTGGCGCCGAGTTTGACGCGCTCGTCCTGGAAGTTGCCGATGCCCGGCACTGGATCAAGGGCAAATATATTCACCGGAATATTGTTTAGCGCTCGATCATTTAACATTGCATTGGCCAGCATATGGCAACTTATCCCGCCGCGACTCCAACCCACCAGATTGACTTGAGTGGGAATGACACCGTCCTTGCGAAATGTCTTGATGATTTGCTCCTGTAACTTCTGTTGGGTCACGCTGCGATCACCGTAGTTATATTTGCGCCAGAACCACGAACCCTCGAATTTTACGTCTTCAATAGGAATGCCAGCGGCTTTGAGGCGGTTGTATTCAGTCTCGGTCAGTTGCTCGCGCTGCCAGTCGCATTTGCCCTTGATAATATTGAGGGCATGCTGCACGTTTTCCTCCCAGCCTTTGCCGAACAGCGTGCCCGTAAGGCCGTACTCCTTGGTTTTGGTGAACAGATCGTCAGCTTGCAGGTTGCCGCTGCCGGGTCCGTCGACGACGATCCATTCGGCGAACTCGCGGCCGGTGTGGTTGGCAGCCAGCGTGGAAACCAATTCACCGTCCCAGAAGTTTTCATGGGCGGTATCGAACTTGTTGGAACCCGTACCGCAAAAAAATATAGTTAGAACTGTCATGCTGTTGCTCTCGTTTAGTTGTAAGAGCGAACAAGTTAGTGCGGGCTGCATGTATAAATAAAGCGTGTTGGTGTTTCCGTATTTGTAGCGGGATTAGTTGTATGTTGTTTGGGGCGATTTTTGTTTGGCAACTTCAAGCAAGTCACAGCCATCCTGAACCAGCAAATAAAGCGCGTTAACGATGTTGGGAATATCTTTCACATCAGCCTGTTTGAAACATAGGCAATAGAGTGTCTCCAGCAAGTCCCCGGCCGCGCGAAGGCGCTGATCGGCGGCATTGATCAGGTCAGTCTGGCTGGAGTGGCTGTCGATAAGCAGTACCGGGTTTTCGCTGTAGCAAGTCTTGAGGGGGCGGTAGCGGTTGATCATGGTCAGGCGTGTCCTGTTCGAAGGCGCTGGAGCGGGCCGGTGCAGTGTTTGCAGCCGCGCCGGCCACTATAGAAGGGCGTTTCTCTGTGGGACAAGACAGCCGCAATGGACAGTATTCGTAGGGGTTTTTCCGTGTTTTGAGGAAATGCCCTACGTGTTTTCGCAGCTTTTTCAGGCCAAAACCCTTAGGCGTAATAATTCCTACATGTTTGTCAGGCGATTCGCGGTAAACCGCTGTATCGTGCGCGCCAGAATCTGTAGGGCGTTTCCAAACGTCTGACACGCGCTTAAAGGGAATTAGGTATGCACTGGCTACGAATGGCCGCGATTTTATTGCTCGGGCTGAGCACTTGCCGTTGGACCATGGCCTCTGACATTGGCAATGCATGGGTGCTGGACCGTCTCGATCGCACCGATTGGCCGGAGGCAATCATCAGCCAAGCGAGCATGGACACGGCGTCGCGCGGGGAGGTGTTGATGTTCGCCAAAGCCCTGTTGGCCAGTGAAGCACTGGATGAAGAAGGGCTTGAGCAGCGACTCGGTGTGCCCCACGTGCAACTGAAGTCGATTCGCCGCGTGCGTGACGGCCTCTGGGAGGGGTTGTTGAGCACCTATCGCAACGCCAGCCAGAACTGTGATGAACAACCGTTCTGCCCGCGCGTGCGCAGCGTCGCTGACCTGCGGCAGTTGGCGGCGGCATTCACTGGCGACATCAGTCCGGCCCATGCGCTGTGGGCGAGCAAAAGCCAAAACGTCCATGAGCAGATGCTGAATGAGCAGTTGCGGGTGGCGGTGTTGCACCCCTGAACCTCCGGTGTTGTGTTGTTCTGACCGGCCTCTTCGCGAGCAGGCTCGCTCCCACAGGGACCGTGGCAATCAAGTAATCGCTGTATCATTCCGAATCGATTTGGCCCCGACCTTTTCTCGACTCGCTGCGATCGCCCGCTAGGCTGTTGGCATGGCAGCAGTCAATGGAGTGACAGCGAATGCACAACACCCTGGAACAGGTTTTTGGTTTTCCACAGTTTCGACCCGGGCAAGAGGCCGCGATCAGCGCGGTGCTGGCCGGGCGCTCGGCGGCGGCGATTTTCCCCACCGGTTCCGGCAAGTCGATTTGCTATCAATTGCCGGCGCTGATGCTGCCGCACCTGACATTGGTGGTCTCGCCGTTACTGGCGCTGATGCAGGATCAGTTGGCGTTTTTGCAGCGACACGGTATTTCCGCTGGCAGCATTGATTCAGCGCAGAGCCGCGATGACGCCAATGACGTGATGGCCCGCGCCCGCTCAGGTGAACTGAAGATTCTGATGATCTCGGTGGAGCGCTTGAAGAACGAGCGCTTCCGCAACTTTTTGCAGCAAGTGCCGATCTCGTTGCTGGTGGTCGACGAGGCGCATTGCATCTCGGAATGGGGCCACAACTTCCGTCCTGACTATCTAAAACTGCCGGACTACCAACGCCAGTTCAACATCCCGCAAACCTTGCTACTGACGGCCACGGCAACGCCGAAAGTCATCGCCGACATGCAGGCCAAATTCGCTATCGCCGACGCTGACGTGGTGACTACCGGCTTCTATCGGCCCAACCTCAATCTGTTGGTCGAACCGGTGCGCGGCCAGGACAAGCGGCGGCGTCTGGTGGAGTGGATGGCCGAGCGGCCAGGGCAGCCAAGCATCGTCTATGTGACCTTGCAGAAAACCGCCGAACACATCGCCGAACACCTTGAGCGTAACGGCATTCAGGCCGAGGCGTATCACGCAGGTCTGGCCCACGACAAACGCGAGGCGATCCAGAAGCGCTTCATGGCTGGGCAGTCCAATTGCATCGTCGCGACGATCGCTTTCGGTATGGGCATCGACAAGAGTGATATCCGCAACGTCGTGCACTTTGATCTGCCCAAATCCATCGAAAACTACAGTCAGGAAATTGGCCGCGCCGGGCGCGACGGGCAGCCATCCGACTGTTTGGTATTGGCCAATCGCGACAGCCTCAATGTGCTGGAAAACTTCGTATACGGCGATACGCCGGAGCGTGACGGCATCCGCTATGTGCTCGACGAACTGAAGGCATCGGCACCAGAAGGGCAGTGGGAGTTTCTGCTCGGGCCGCTGGCGGATCAGAGCAACATTCGCGCACTGCCGCTGAAGACCTTGCTGGTGCAACTGGAACTGCGCGGTTTGATCGCACCGCGCTACGCCTACTACGCCGAATACCGTTTCAAATACCTGCTGGAACCCGAAGTGCTGCTTGAACGTTTTGAGGGTGAGCGCAGGGATTTCGTCGCTGCAATCATTCAGACCTCGACCCGCGCGCGCACCTGGGCCACAGTGAATTTCGAGTCGATGTATTCGCAATATTCCGCCGAGCGCAATCGGGTAGTGAAGGCGCTGGATTACTTCCAGGAAAAGGGTTGGGTCGAGCTGGAAAGCAAGCAAATGACCGAGGTCTACAGCCTGCTGAACAGCGACTTCGACAGCGATGTCCTGAGTGCCGAGCTGCATGAATATTTCACCCGACATGAGCAGGCCGAAGTGGCGCGCATCCACGCGATGCTTGAGGTATTCGCCACCGAACGCTGCTTGGGTTATCGCCTGGCCGAGTATTTCGGTGATCACAATGCGCCCGAGCAGTGTGGGCATTGTTCGGTGTGCCACGGGCAGGTTGCGCGGCTGCCGGCACCACCGGAGTTGCCAGCGCTTGTGGATAAAAACTTCGCGGCGCTGTGCGGCGATTTTATCCACAGGCATGAGCAGCACACCGGGTTGATTCCAACGGCGGAACGGCTGACGCGATTTTTGTGCGGGATCAGCGTGCCGTTGTTTACCAGGCTCAAGGCGCGAACGATTACCGGGTTTGCGGGGCTGGAGGAGTATCCCTATGCGGAAGTCCGCAGTTGGGCGCAAGAGCACCTCTGATCCTTGTAGGAGCTGCCGAAGGCTGCGATCTTTTGATGTTGATTTGTTCAAGATCAAAAGATCGCAGCCTTCGGCAGCTCCTACATTAAGTGTCATCAAGTCTGGGGCTCTATCCATCCGCTGAATGTCGATCATCACGGTAATAAACTTCAAAATCCGTTATTGGCTGACTATGGTGAGACCAGTCTTTGGATCGCCAACAAGAGAACAACATGAGCCAGACATCCTTCGATATTCAGCAGGCCGCGGTGATTGGCGCGGGCACCATGGGCCGCGGCATTGTCATGTGCCTGGCCAATGCCGGCGTGACCGTGCAATGGGTGGATAACAATCCACAGATGCTTGAACAGGCACTCGCCACCGTGGCCGAGACTTATGCACACAACGTGCGTCAGGGGCGGATTGATCAGGCCGAGGCGGATGCGCGTATCGCACGGGTCAGCGCGGCGGCGGATTATGCGGCGATTCGTAATGTCGACCTGGTGATCGAGGCGGTGTACGAGAATCTTGAGCTGAAGCAGAAGATCTTTCGTGAGCTGGATGGTTTGCTCAAGCCTGAAGCCTTGTTGGCGAGCAATACCTCGGCGCTGGACATCGATGCGATTGCTGCGGCGACGAGGCGTCCGGAGCAAGTGCTGGGCCTGCATTTCTTCAGCCCGGCGCACATCATGAAACTGCTGGAAATCGTTCGCGGTGCGCAAACCTCTGCGGCGGTGCTGGAGGCCGCACTGGCGCTGGGCAAGCGCATGGGCAAGGTCAGTGTGGTGTCGGGGAACTGCCACGGTTTTATCGGCAATCGCATGCTGCATCCGTATGTGCTGGAGGCGCGCAAGATGTTGCTTGAGGGCGCTTATCCACAGCAGGTCGACGCGGCGCTGCAAGGTTTCGGTTTTGCCATGGGGCCGTTTCGCATGTACGACGTGGTTGGCATCGATCTGGAGTGGCGTGCCCGCGAGTTGGCCGGCAAGGGCCAGGATGCGCCAGAGGTACAGGTGGATAACCGCTTGTGCGAGCTGGGCCGGTTTGGGCAGAAGTCTGGCAACGGTTACTACCATTACGAGCCGGGCAGTCGTCAGGCCGAGCACGATGCTGAGGTCGATGCGCTGGTATTGCAGGTCAGCGAAGGGCTGGGCTTCCAGCGCCGCGAGATCGGCCCGGAGGAGATTCTGGAGCGCTGCCTGCTGGCTCTGGTCAACGAAGGCGCGAAGATTTTGCAGGAGGGCATTGCCGCGTCAGCGCACGACATCGATCTGGTGTACCTGAACGGCTACGGCTTCCCGGCGGACAAGGGCGGGCCGATGGCCTGGGCGGATCAGCAGGGGCTGGCGGATATTCATCAGCGCTTGCTGGCGCTGGAGACGCGTCAGGGCGATCAGTGGAAACCGGCGCGGTTGATTGGCGAGTTGGCGGCGCAGGGTAGGCGGTTTGCTCAGGATTAGTGTTGAAGTCAAAATCTTACCCCCTCACAAGGGGGCGAGGGGGAAAGGGAGCCGATCTCTGTGCCTTTCGCGTTCGGCTCGGCAATTCAGGTCGGTGTATTTCGAGAACACCTCGGTCAGTCCCCTCTACCTCTGGGAGAGGGCTAGGGTGAGGGCAAGCAGCATCACTGAAAAAACAGGAGAATCAGCACAACCATGTCCACCCCTCAACGCACCGACTACTCACACTTCCAGCCCATCACCACACGCTGGCACGACAACGACGCCTACGGTCACGTCAACAACGTCACCTACTACAGCTTCTTCGACACGGCGGTGAACACCTACCTGATTCAAGTCGGTGGTCTGGATATTCATGATGGCGAGGTGGTGGGATTTGTGGTCAGTTCGGCGTGTGATTACTTTGCCTCGATCGCGTTTCCGGATCTGATCGAGATCGGTCTGCGGGTCGGCAAGCTGGGCAACAGTTCGGTGCAATACGAATTGGCGGTGTTCAAGGTGGGAGAGAGCGAGGCCTGCGCGGCCGGGCGCTTCGTTCACGTATTCGTCGATCGGACGAGTAACCAGCCAGTACCGATTCCCGCCAAGCTGCGGCAGGCACTGGAATACCTTGTGGTTTAAAAAAAGCAAAAAAATCGCAGCCCTCGGGCTGCGATTTTTGTTCAAGCATTCGCCTTAACGGTGGCGATAGTACTTGTGATGCTTGCGGTGGCCGTAGGCATGGCCGCGACCTGGATGGCCGTCGCGGTAGTAGCGACGATCATCATGGCGACGGTCATAGCGACGATCATCGTCATCGCTTTTGTTACCCATATAGTTACCCAGCGCGCCACCGGCGCCGCCACCTGCTGCGGAGCCGATCAGGCTGCCGGTGGTGCCGCCCATGCTGCGGCCGACCACGTTACCGCCGGCTGCGCCCAGCGCACCACCGATGGCGGCTTCGCCACGGCTGCGTTTGTCGGCGCCGACCGCGCTACCACCCGCGCCGCCCAGGGCTGCGCCAATGGTGGAACCTGTATTGCCGCCTAAGGACTGACCGACGACCGAGCCAAGAACCCCGCCCAATGCGCCGCCCACACCTGCTTCGGTGGTGCCGCCTGCAGAAGCAAAACCACTGACCAGGCCAAGGGACAACAAGAGAATCGAGGAGAACTTCATAGATGAGCCTCAAAGGGATGACGGCGCCGATCCTGAGGCTGTGTAACAAGGCTGACAATCGAAATCCGACGAATAACACGACTTGTATACAATTTTGCAAGTTGCTGTTTTTTCAGCGGAACTTAACTGATTTTCGCCGGTCTTTAGCTACTTCGGACAGGCCGCTTTTGTGAAAAAGCGGCCTTTTTTGTGGGCCATGGAAACGCAAAAACAAGAGATGATTTTGAATTAAGCGGACTTGGCCATGATCAACCCAGTCTCACTCGCCGCTTCCAACCGAATCGCAATGAACTTCGACGTCGGTGTATGGCTGCCATCCCCGGTGCTTTCCAGCGGCACCAGCGGGTTTACTTCCGGGTAATACGCCGCCGCTTGTCCGGCGGGAATATCAAACGCCAGCAGCGTAAAGCCTTTAACGCGACGCTCGCGGCCATCGTCCCATATCGAAACGATGTCGGCTTTCTGCCCCGGACGGAAGCCCAAACGAATGATGTCCGCTTCGTTGGCAAACAATACATCGCGCTGGCCTTTCACCCCGCGATAACGGTCGTCGAGGCCATAAATCGTGGTGTTGTACTGATCGTGAGAGCGCATCGATTGCAGGATCAGATCCGGCAGTTGCCCGGTGGCGCGGGTGCGTTCGTGCACCAGATCTTTCGGCAGCATGTTCGCGCGGAAATTGGCGCGGCCCGACGGCGTGTTCCACTTGCGCGCGCCAGCGCTGTTGCCGAGGTAGAAGCCGCCCGGGTTCTTGATCTTCTCGTTGAATTCTTTGAAGTTGGGAATGGTATCGGCGATCAGTTCGCGGATGCGTCCGTAATCGGCCACCAGCCAGTTCCAGTCCACCGGTTTGCTGCCCAGTGTGGCGGCAGCGATACCGGCGATGATCGACGGCTCGGAGCGCATCTGGTTCGACAGTGGCTGCAACTGACCGTTGGAGGCGTGAACCATGCTGAACGAGTCTTCCACGGTGACCGCTTGCGGGCCTTCGGTCTGGATATCAATGTCGGTCCGGCCGAGGCACGGCAGGATCAGCGCGTCTTTACCGTGAGCCAGGTGGCTACGGTTGAGTTTGGTGCTGATTTGTACGGTCAGGTCGCAATTGCTCAGAGCGGCAAACGTGCGCGGACTGTCCGGCGTGGCTTGGGCGAAGTTGCCACCCAGACCGATAAAGACTTTGGCGCGACCTTCAGCCATCGCGTGGATCGCTTCGACCACGTTGTGGCCGTTGTGGCGCGGCACCTTGAACTGGAAGCGTCGTTCCAGCGAATCGAGAAACGCCACCGGCGGACGCTCGTTGATGCCCATGGTGCGGTCGCCCTGCACGTTGCTGTGGCCGCGCACCGGGCACAGGCCGGCGCCCGGTTTGCCGATGTTGCCGCGCAGCAGCATCAGGTTGGCGATTTCCTGAATCGTCGGCACCGAGTGGCGATGCTGGGTGATGCCCATCGCCCAGCACATGATCACGTTCTTGCCCTTGGCGTACATGCGCGCAGCTTGCTCGATTTCTACGAGGGGCAGGCGGGATTGCTCGACGATCTGTTCCCATGGCGTGTCATCGACCACGCCCAGGTACTCGAGCACGTTGGCGCTGTGGGCATTGAGGAAGTCGTGATCGAACACCGCAGGCTCGCCAGCCTTCTGTGCATCGCGCTCCCACTGCAGGAGGAACTTGGCCATGCCGCGCAGCAGCGCCATGTCGCCACCGAGTGCCGGGCGGAAGTAAGCGGTGTTGGTTGGCTTGTCGCCGTTGGTGAGCATTTCGATCGGGTGCTGCGGGTGCTGAAAGCGTTCCAGGCCACGCTCTTTCAGCGGGTTGATGCACACCACTTGGGCGCCGCGTTTCACCGCTTCACGCAGTGGTTCGAGCATGCGCGGGTGGTTAGTGCCCGGGTTCTGGCCCCAGACGAAAATCGCATCGGCGTGTTCGAAATCGTCGAAGGTCACGGTGCCTTTGCCGACGCCGACACTTTGCGCCAACGCCACACCGCTGGCCTCGTGGCACATGTTCGAGCAGTCAGGAAAGTTGTTGGTGCCGTAAGCGCGCACGAACAGTTGATACAGGTACGCCGCCTCGTTGCTGGCACGACCCGAGGTGTAGAACTCGGCCAGATCCGGGCTCGGCAGGCTTTGCAGGTGTTTGGCGATCAGCGTGTAGGCGTCATCCCAACTGATCGGTTTGTAACGATCGGTTTCGGCGTCATAAACCATTGGCTCGGTCAGACGGCCCTGGTACTCGAGCCAGTAGTCGCTCTGCTCCAGCAGAGAGGTCACGCTGTGTTTGGCGAAGAACCTGGCATCCACGCGACGCTTGGTCGCTTCCCAGTTCACCGCTTTCGCGCCGTTCTCGCAGAACTTGACCATGCCGCTTTCCGGCGAATCGCCCCACGCGCAACCCGGGCAGTCGAAACCGCCGTTCTGGTTGGTCTTGAGCATCATGCGCAGGTTCTTCAGCGCGTTGTCGCTGGTCAACCAGGCCTGGGCCACACTGATCAGCGCACCCCAGCCGCCGGCGGCACCTTTGTAAGGCTTGTAGCGCGGGACAGGTTTCTGGTCGGCTTGATGATGTTGGCTCACGCTTGATTCTCCATCGCGGGGCTGTACACCCGCGGCGCACTTTTCTGCGGCAGGTGGATGAGATTGAGGTTGTGTCGACGGGCCCATTGCACGGCAAGGCCCGTGGGCGCGGACAGGCTGACCAGAGTCTGGATGCCGGCGCGCAAGACTTTCTGGATCAATTCGAGGCTGCAACGGCTGGTGACAATCGCCAGTCCGCCTTCAGTGGAAATCTTCTGGCGGATCAGCCCGCCGATCAGTTTGTCGAGGGCGTTATGTCTGCCGATGTCTTCGCGCCCAAACAGCAATTCGCCGCTGGCGTTCATGAACACCGCCGCATGCACCGCGCCGCAATGCTGACCCAAAGGCTGAAACGCGCCGATACGCTGACGTAAACCGTCCAGCCATTCGATCGGTGGCAGCGGCGCGCCGGGCAAGACCTTGAGATCAGGCAGTGCCTGCTCCACCGCTTCAACGCCACACAAGCCGCAACCGCTGGTGCCGGCCATTTGCCGACGTTGTTGCTTGAGATTCCAGAACGCGCGATTGGCGATGGTCACTTGCGCGTATTGCGCGGAGCCTGCACCGGTCAATTGCAGGTCGTAAATGTCGGTGGCGTCGATAATGATGCCGCTGCCGAGGCTGAAACCGACGATAAAGTCTTCCAGGTCGGTCGGCGTCACCAGCATCACCGCCTGACTGATGCCGTTGTAGGCAATCGCCAACGCGACTTCCTCGGCCAGCGCAGTGCTGGCCGATTCCTCGCGGGGTAGATCGCTGTAACTGTAGGTCTGGCTGGCAGCGGGCGCGGGCGTTTCAAGTGCAGGCGCCGCGCAGGCTGGGCGCTTGGCGTTCATGGCATCACCGACGGTTTGAACAACGTTAAGACTAGGCGCGGCAAGTTGTCGCGTCTAATCGCTAGTGTCGATCTATCGATAGATGCCGTTGATCAAGGCGCCGTTGGCGATTTCTGATACAGCGCAAAACACGCCTCGGCGAGCGCCGAGCGTGGCGCCCCGCGCCGCATGATCAAGCCCAGCGGGGCGAGGGTCTGAGCGTTTTCGATGGGCTGCAGGCGCAGGTGGTCGGTGAGTTTTTCCAGCCCTCCGTCAAGCGGCATGATCGCGCAGCAGAACCCGCCGTGTACGGCTTGTAACAATTGATGCACGGCGTCGGTTTGCAGCAACGGTTGCGGAGTCAGGCCACGGCTGTGGAAATTGTGGTCGATGGACTGACGAAAGTGCATGCCGCTGGTGAGCATGCCCAGCGGCAGTTCGATCAGCGACGCCCAACTCAAGGGTTCGTCGCCAAATGTAAACGAGCGCTGATCGTAGAGCAGGCCCATGCGCGTTTCACTGAAGGCCAGGGACTCGAAGCGCTCGTTATCCAGGCGCTCGAGATACGACACGCCGAGATCGATGCGATTGTTCGCCAATTGCTCAAGAATCTGCTCCGAACTCAGCGCCGACATCTCAAAACGCAAGTTCGGGTGGGCGCTGTGCAGGCGTTGCATCAACGGCAGTGGATCGAAACTCGACAGCGGCACCACGCCTAGGCGCAACGTGCCGATCAGGTTGCCGCGACATGCCGCCGCTTCCGCGTGCAAACCGTCATATGCCGCCATCACCGAACGTGCCCACGCCAGCACGCGCTCGCCCGGCGCGGTGAAACCTTCGAAGCGCTGGCCACGGTTGACCAGCGGCAGGTCGAGTTCTTCTTCAAGACTGCGCAGGCGCATCGACAGCGTTGGCTGAGTGATATGGCAACGCGCGGCGGCCTGGCCGAAGTGGCGGGTTTCGTCGAGGGCGATGAGGAATTTCAGTTGCTTGATGTCCATCTTCGCTCCGGGCGCTGGCAGGGGTGGGAGATTCTACCGCTTGCGCGGTGGCAGGGTCATTGGTCGGCTTGGAACCGGGTTTGTCTGAGGTGGTCTAGGCTTGGACGTCTGGAACCCAAATCAAGGAGTGTGCGCTATGAGTCTTTTGAGCTTTGTGAAAGAAGCCGGTGTGAAGCTGATCGATCTGCTGACCCCGGGCAACGCCAATGCCAGTGAGCAGTTGAAGGAACACATCAGCAAGGTCGGCTTGGGCAATCCGAATGTGCAGGCGACGGTGGATGGCGACAAAGTGACCGTCGCCGGCGAAGTTGCGAGTCAGGAAGAGAAAGAGAAGATTTTGCTGGCGGTAGGCAATATTGAAGGTGTCGGCAGCGTTGATGATCAGATCACGGTGACTGGTCCGGTGGTGGCGGCAGCAAAGTTTGTCGTGGTGAAAAAAGGCGACACCCTCAGCGCGATTTCCCTCGCTGTGTATGGCAACGCCAACCAGTACAACAAGATATTCGAGGCCAACAAGCCGCTGCTGTCGCATCCGGACAAGATCTATCCAGGGCAGACCCTGCGTATTCCTGAGTAACACAAACCCTCTGTAGGAGCTGCCGAAGGCTGCGATCTTTTGATCTTGTTTGTAAAAAATCAAAATCAAAAGATCGCAGCCTTCGGCAGCTCCTACAGAAGATTAGAGTCCGGCAATCAGATCCCGATAATCCTCAACCGCCGCAAACTCAGCCGTGTCCTTCGGCCCCTTGCGGCTGTCCGGCTCTTTCACCGCCAGCAAATGTGCCACGCCAAAATCCCGCGCACTGCGCAGTATCGGCAAGGTATCGTCGATAAACAGACTGCGCGCCGGATCAAAGCCGATGTCCGCCTGCAAGGCATCCCAGAACTGCGGGTTCTCCTTGGGATAACCATAATCGTGGGAGCTGATCAGCCGCTCGAAATACGGCGCCAGTTCGATCCGCTCCAGCTTCAACGACAGTGAGTCGCGGTGCGCGTTGGTGATCATGATCACCCGTTTTCCGGCGCGTTTGATTGCCTCCAGAAAGGTATCGGCATCCGGCCGCAAGGCAATCAGGTGCGCAGTTTCCAGCTTCAGTTCACGCACCGACAACTTCAGCTCGGCACTCCAGAAATCAAGGCAGTACCACTGCAACTGGCCGGCGTGGCGTTCGAACAGCGGCTGCAATTCCATCTCGGCCATGGCCCGGCTGACCCCGTGCAGTTCGGCGTAACGCTGGGGCAGGTGTTCCAGCCAGAAGTGATTGTCGAAGTGCAGATCCAGCAGCGTGCCGTCCATGTCCAGCAGAACGGTATCGATGTCGGACCACGGTAATGAAGGCATGGCAACGTCTCGAACGGTAGAAAGATATCCGACATAAACAATCGGGAAAGCCGCGTTATAGTAGCGCGTTCACGCCAAGGAGCTTTGCATGCGCCAGAAACCCACCGTACTTGCCCGCGAGATCGTCGCCACCAGTCGCCTGTTTTGTGTCGAAGAACTCAAACTGCGTTTTTCCAACGGCGTGGAACGCACTTATGAGCGTCTGGTCGGCAAAGTTGCGGGCTACGGCGCGGTGATGATCGTGGCGATGCTGGATGCTGAACACGCAGTGCTGGTCGAGGAATACTGCGGCGGTACCGATGAGTACGAACTGTCCTTGCCTAAAGGTTTGATCGAACCGGGCGAAGATGTGTTGGCGGCAGCCGAGCGTGAACTCAAGGAAGAGGCCGGTTTTGGCGCGCGACAACTGGAACATCTGACCGAGCTGTCGCTGTCGCCTGGTTACATGAGCCAGAAGATTCAGGTGGTCCTGGCGACTGATTTGTACGAAGAGCGCCTGGAAGGCGACGAGCCCGAACCGATGCGCGTCGACAAAGTGAACCTGCGCGAATTGTCGTCGCTGGCGCTCAATCCTCAATTCTCTGAAGGTCGCGCGTTGGCTGCACTGTATTTGGCCCGCGATCTGCTGACCGAGCGCGGGTTCTTTCCAGCATGAGTGAGATATCGATGAAGTTTCCCCACCCGTTGATGGCGCCGGTCGTAGAGCTGGCCTTGCAGGCCGGCGAGGCGATTCTGCCGTTCTGGCGCGCCGGCGTTGAAGTCACGGCCAAGTCCGATGACTCGCCCGTGACAGCGGCGGATCTGGCCGCGCACCACTTGATCGTCGCCGGGCTGACGGCGCTGGATCCGAGCATTCCAGTGTTGTCGGAAGAAGACGCCAACATCCCTCAGAGCGTACGCGCTGGCTGGCAACGCTGGTGGTTGGTGGATCCGCTGGATGGCACCAAGGAGTTCATCAGCGGTAGCGAAGAGTTCACCGTGAACATTGCGCTGATCGAAAACGGCCGCGTGGTATTCGGCGTGGTATCGATGCCAACCAATGGTCGTTTCTACGTTGGCGGCGCCGGGCTAGGCGCATGGCGCTGCGACAAGGGCGGCACACCGGTCGCGATTCAGGTGCGCGATGTGCCGGGGCCGGGAGAGGCGTTTACCGTGGTGGCCAGCCGTCGCCATTCGAGTCCCGAGCAGGAACGTCTGTTGGCCGGGCTGAGTGCCAGTCTGGGCGAGTTGCAATTGACCAACATTGGCAGCTCGCTGAAATTCTGCCTGCTGGCTGAAGGCGCGGCGGATTGCTATCCGCGCCTGGCGCCGACTTCGCAGTGGGACACGGCGGCGGCGCAAGGTGTGCTGGAAGGCGCGGGTGGTGAAGTGTTGGATCTGCGGGGGGAAGCGTTTTGTTATCCGGCACGGGAATCGCTGTTGAACGAGTTCTTTTTGGCATTGCCGGCGAAGGCGGCCTGGCGCGCGAGGTTGTTGGAGTTGGCCCGGGGTTAAGTGGGCTGATCCGCAATCCCCCTCACCCCAGCCCTCTCCCTCAGGAGAGGGAGCCGATCCCGGGATATTTGAGAGTAGCGCCGACCTGGTCGAGTTTTGCTGAATCCATAATCGCTTCGATCTTTCAGGTCGATGTCCAACGCAAGACACCTCACCCTAACCCTCTCCCTTTGGGAGAGGGTTAGGGTGAGGTGCTTTTGATTGTCAGCGATGCAAAACGTACTGCCCGGTAAATGTCACAGCATCCTCATCACTTCCCGCATTGACGATCCGCGTATCAAGCGTCAACCGCGCCCGCCCATAACGCTGATACATCGTCAGAAACTTTTTCCACACCTTTGCATCCGGCGCCGGGCAAATCGCCACGGCATCGCCGGTCACGGGCAGTGGATAACTGATCTGCCCTTCTTGAATCACAATGTGCCCGTCGGTGATGCCTTCTTCCTTCAGACGCAAATGCAACCAGCCCCAACCGGCCAGCACTGCGCCGCAGTAGAGGCTGCCACCGAACATGGTGCTCTTGTGATTGACGTTGGGATCGAGAGGCAGATGCAGGCTCAGTTGCTGCTCGTGCCAGTCGAGCACCTTCAGCCCCATGTCCCGCGTCAGGGGAATGTCGTGATGCAGGACCGATTCCAGATAGCGACTGTCGGTGCTCATTCGTTTTCGTCCCCATGGCTGCTGTCGCCAAAGTTGAGGCCATGCTTGCGCAACTTGTCATGCAGGGTCTTGCGCGGAATACCCAAGGCCTCGGCGAGGCTGCGCACCGAACTGTGCGAGCGCGCCAGTTCCGCGGCGATCAGCGACTTCTCGAAATTTTCCACTTGCTCGCTCAGACCGCCATTGATGACTTCGACCGTGGTGCTGCCAGCGCTTTCAGCGTCAGCGTTATCCAGCGCCAGTTCCAGGCCGAGGGCGAAACGTTCGGCGGCATTCTGCAATTCGCGTACGTTGCCCGGCCAGGTGTGACGCAGCAGCAAGGCGCGTTGCGCCGGTTGCAGTTCGTGGGGCGGCAGGCCGTGGCGGGCGCTGGCTTCATCGGCGTAATGCTGGAACAGCACCAACGCATCTTCGCCGCGTTCGCGCAGCGGCGGAATGCGCAGCGGTGCAACGTTGAGGCGGTAATACAAGTCGGCACGGAAGCGGCCTTGATCGGCGGCCTGACGCAGGTCTTCCTTGGTCGCGGCAATCACGCGGATGTCCAGCGGGATCAGTTGATTACCCCCCAGACGCTCGACCACGCGCTCTTGCAGCATGCGCAGCAACTTCACCTGCACATCCATGCTCATGCTCTCGATTTCATCGAGAAACAATGTGCCGCCGTTGGCAAATTCGAATTTGCCGATGCGGCGTTTCTGCGCACCGGTGAACGCGCCGGGTTCGTGGCCGAACAGTTCGCTTTCCACCACGGACTCGGCGAGTGCGCCGGCGTTGATCGCCACGAACGGGCCATTACGACGGCTGGACAAATCGTGCAGCGCACGGGCGACCACCTCTTTGCCGGCGCCGGTTTCGCCGAGGATCAGCACGTCCGCCTTGGTCGCGGCCAGCGCGCCGATCTGCTCACGCAGGCGCAGCATCGGCGTCGAATGGCCGACCAGCCGCGCGCTCAGTTCATTGCGGTCACTGAGGGCTAAGCGCAGGCTGCGGTTGTCCAGCACCAGGCGGCGCAAGGCGAGGGCGCGACGCACGCTGTCGAGCAGCGCATCGCTGGCAAACGGTTTTTCGAGAAAATCGTAAGCGCCGGCCCGCATGGCCTGCACCGCCAGCGGTACGTCGCCGTGGCCGGTGATCAGCAGCACTGGCAGTTCCGGATCCTGCGCGTGCAGTTCGGCCAGCAATTCGAGACCGTCCATGCCCGGCATGCGAATGTCACTGACCACCACGCCAGGCCAGTCACGCTCAAGTTGTGCGGCCAGTCCTTTGGCTTCGGACAGCGGCAGAATTTTCAGGCCGGCCAGATCCAGGGTCTGGCCGAGGGCCTGACGCAGGTGCGGATCGTCGTCGATCAACACCACCTGAATGCGATTGTCGATGGTCATGCACTTCGATCCTCGGACGGTTGCAGGCTGACCCCCGGCGCACCGGCGCGCAGCCGCAGGGTAATCAAGGCGCCACCTTGCTTGTGGTTGGCGAACGACAGTTCACCACCGAAGGCGCGCATCAGCGTTTCACAAATCGCCAGCCCCAGGCCCAGGCCCTGAGTGCGGGTCTTGGTGGTGTAAAAGGGCTCGCTGGCGCGGCCGAGGGCTTCCATGCAAAAGCCCGGGCCGTTGTCGCGAATGTACAGATTGACGCCCTCGGCGGTGGATTCGGCACTCAGCCACAGTTTGCGCGGCGGGCCTTTCTCGGTGAGCGCGTCGAGGGCATTGGCCAGCAGGTTGCCAAGCACCTGACGCAGGCGCGTTTCCCCGGCCTCGACCCACAGCGTGGCGGCGGGCAGATCGCGGATCAGTTCGACTTCCATGCTGCGCCGACGTTTGGCCAGCAGCGCCAGGGCATCGTCGAGCGCCGGTTGCAGGGCAACGCTTTCCGGCGCGTGGCGATCACGGCGGGCGAAAGCGCGCAGGTGGGCGATGATCGAGGCCATGCGGCCGGTCAGTTCGCTGATCAGTTTGAGGTTGCCGCGGGCGTCGTCGATGCGTTGATGATCGAGCAGCACTTCGGCGTTTTCCGCGTAGCTGCGGATCGCTGCCAGCGGCTGATTGAGTTCGTGGCTGATGCTCGCCGACATGGTGCCCAGCGCTGACAGCTTGCCGGCCTGGACCAGGTCGTCCTGAGCACGCACCAGCTCCTGCTGGGCCTGTTCACGCTCCAGCACTTCCTCCTTCAAACGCCGGTTGAGGCCTTCGAGGTCGCTGGTGCGCTCGGCGACGCGGCCTTCCAGTTCACGACGAGCCTTGGCCTCGAAGGCGATGCGTTCCAGATAATGCCGGCGGCGTTGCATCATCAGACCGAGCAACAGCATCAGCACCAGCAGCGTGGCGCCGCCGATGGCAACCACGGTGCGCACCGGGCGGTCGATCAGCGTGCGCGGGGCGAGGATGCTCACGCTCCAGCCGGTTTCGGCGATGTCGTGGGTCTGGGTCAGCCATGCGCTGGGGCTTAGGTTCAGCGGCCGCGGTGCGCGGGTCGGGTAAGGCTGGATAGCGGTGATCGCCGAGCGTTCGCTGTCACTCAAGTTACGGGTCGAGCGGAAGCGCCATTCCGGACGCGAGGTGAGAATCACCACGCCGTTGTGGTCGGTCACCAACAGTTGTTCCGGGGTTTTGCCCCACAGGCTTTCGGTGTGGTCGAGGTCGACCTTGATCACCAGCACGCCGATGATTTTTTCGCCATTGCGCACGGCGGCAGCGAAGAAGTAACCGCGTTTGGCTGATGTGGTGCCGAGGCCGAAAAAGCGTCCGAGGCGTCCGGCCATGGCTTCGCTGAAGTAGGGACGGAAGGAGAAATTGCGACCGACGAAACTGTCGTGCTTGTCCCAGTTCGACGCTGCCAGCGTCTGGCCGCTGGTGTCCATCAGGTACATGACTTCGGCGCCGGTCTGCGCAGCGATGTTCTTCAGCAGGCGATTGGCATTGCCTTGGGTGACGCCGTCGTCCGGTGCGCCGAGTACCGCGCGCAGGGCGGGCAGGTCGCCGAGGATCTGCGGCAACACTTCATAGCGGTGCAGGGTGCCCAGCAGGTTGGCGACGTAGAGGTCGAGGGTCTGGCGGTTCTGTCCGGCGAGTTCGCTGCGGTAATAGCGCTCGGCGAGATGTTCCAGCGGCCACAGCAGCGGCGCAAGACACAGGGCCAGCAGGGCAAGACTGCGCCAGCGAGGTCTGGGGGGAAGAGTTGGTTTCATGAGCCGATGCGCCTGTAGGGACAGGCGCATTATGCCTAGGCTCAGGCGAAGACGTCAGCGTCCTTGAGCAGAGCGGCGGCTTGATCCTTGGCGGACAGCTTCGGCGCTTCGTCCAGCTGCCAGTCGATGCCAAGAGCCGGGTCATCCCAGCGAATGCTGCGCTCGGACGATGGGTCGTAGTAATTGGTGGTCTTGTAGAGGAATTCGGCGAACTCGCTCAGCACCACGAAACCATGGGCGAAACCTTCCGGTACCCACAGTTGGCGATGATTGTCGGCCGAAAGACGTACCGCTACGGATTTGCCGAAGTGCGGCGAGCTGCGGCGAATATCCACGGCCACATCCAATACTTCGCCAACGGTCACGCGGACCAGTTTGCCCTGGGTGTTTTGCAGTTGGTAATGCAGGCCACGCAATACGCCTTTTTGCGAACGCGAGTGGTTGTCCTGGACGAACTGCGTGTCCAGACCGGTGGCGTCCTGGAACGCTTTGGCATTGAAGCTCTCGTAGAAAAAACCGCGCTCGTCACCGAACACCTTCGGTTCGATGATCAGGACACCGGGCAGGTCGGTGGTGATTACATTCATGAGGATTTCCATAGGCAGGTGTGAATGGCCGACATTCTTGCGCAAAGTGTCCAAGGGTGCGAGTGCCGGAAGAGAAATAACCCCGATACCTTTACGCGGTTGGGGGTTGCGGATCCTGTGAAGCAATGGCGATATAGGCGCCTAATAAAATTTCAGGGGTCGTTTCATGCCGCTCGCCACGTTGATTCATCGCGCCAGTTTGCCCAGCCCGCAGGTGTCTGCAGAGCAGGCCCGGCAATGGCTGGCGGAGCATTACGGACTCAGTGGCACGTTGCAGGCCCTTGGCAGCCAGCAGGATCTCAATTACCGCGTCGACAGCCCGCGCGGTCGGTTCGTGCTGAAAATCTGCCGTGGCGATTACGCTCTGGTCGAGCTGCAAGCCCAGCATGCCGGGCTCAAGTACCTGGCCGAGCACTCGGCGGTGACGGTGCCGCGGGTGATAGCGGCCAATAGTGGCGAAGATCTGCTGTCACTCGAGGTCGGCGGCGAAGCCGTCCATGTACGCCTGCTGGATTACATCGAGGGCCAGCCGCTCACGCATCTCGATCATTTGGGGCGCGATGTGGTGGCGGGGTTTGGCCGGCTCTGCGGCGAGATGGATCTGGCGCTGGCCGGGTTCGATCATCCGGGCCTTGAACGCACGTTGCAGTGGGATGCCCGCCACGCCAGTGCCCTGATCAGCCATCTGCTGCCAGTGATCAACGACGAGCAGCAGCGCACATTGATTGCCGATGCCGCCGAACAGGCTGAACGCCGCTTGCAGCCGTTGCAGGGCAAGCTGCCGGTGCAGGCGATCCACATGGACATCACCGATGACAACGCCGTCTGGGCGCGCGATGCCCAGCGGCACTGGCAGTTGCAGGGCGTGATCGACTTTGGCGATCTGGTGCGCACCTGGCGCATCACCGATCTGTCGGTGACCTGTGCGGCGTTGCTGCATCACGCCAGTGGCGATCCGTTTGTCATCCTGCCGGCGGTGCAGGCTTACCACGCGGTCAACCCGCTGCAACATGCAGAGCTGCAAGCGCTGTGGCCATTGATCGTCGCGCGCGCGGCGGTGCTGGTACTCAGTGGCGAGCAACAGGTCAGCATCGACCCTGCGAATACCTACAGCCGTGACAACCTCAGCCATGAGTGGGAAATCTTTCGTGTGGCCACTTCGGTGCCACAGGAACTGATGGAAGCGGCGATCCTCACTGCCGTCGGTCACAGCTTGCCGGCGATCGACGGCGAAGGTTTTGCGCCCTTGCTGCCCGGTCTGGTCGGGCGTGAATTTGCGTTGATTGATCTGGGTGTCCTGAGTCCGCATTTCGAGGCCGGTAATTGGGAACAGGCAGGCATCGATCAGCACCTGTTGAGCGAAGCGGCGGCGGCCCATGGTTTGGCGGCAAGCCGTTATGGACAGTACCGTTTGTCGCGCACTCGCCCCGACAGTGCCGTTGAACCGGACACCTTCCCGTTGCACGTGGAATTGCGCGTGCCCGATGGCACCGCCGTGGAGGCGCCGTTCGCTGGTGTCGTGCATCAGGCAGTAGACGGCGTGCTGCAACTGGATGGCCCGCAACTCAGCGTGCGCCTCTGGGGCGTGACACCTTCGCTGCACAGCGGCGCGGCATTGGTCAAAGGTCAGGTGCTGGGGGCGGTGAGCGGCCCGTTGCGGGTGCAGTTGTGCCGTGGCGCGCAACTCAATGCGCCGTTGTTCTGTACCCCGGCGCAAGCAGCGGCGTGGCAGGCACTGTGCCCGTCGCCGGCAGCGTTGTTAGGGCTGGCCTGCGATGCCGAACCGGAGCTGGACGCGAAAACCCTGCTCGAACGCCGCGATGCCAGTTTCGCCCGTACCCAGAAACACTACTACGTCGATCCGCCGCGCATCGAGCGCGGCTGGCGCAATCACCTGATCGACATGCAGGGCCGCTCCTATCTGGACATGCTCAACAACGTTGCGGTGCTCGGTCACGGCCACCCGCGCATGGCGGCGGTCGCGGCGCGGCAGTGGTCGCTGCTCAACACCAACTCGCGATTCAACTATGCGGCGGTGGCGGAGTTTTCCGAGCGCTTGCTGAAACTGGCACCCGAGGGCATGGATCGGGTGTTTCTGGTCAACAGCGGCAGCGAGGCCAATGACCTGGCGATTCGTCTGGCGTGGGCCTACAGCGGCGGCCGCGACCTGATCAGCGTGCTTGAGGCCTATCACGGCTGGACGGTCGGCGCCGATGCGGTATCAACGTCAATTGCCGATAACCCGAAAGCCTTGGAAAGCCGCCCGGACTGGGTGCATCCGGTGCCTGCGCCAAACACTTATCGCGGTGAATTCCGCGGTCTTGATTCGGCGCCGGATTACGTGCGCAGCGTTGAGCATCACCTGGCAAAACTCGCCGAGCAGAAGCGCCAACTGGCCGGGTTCATCTGCGAGCCGGTTTATGGCAATGCCGGCGGCATCTCGCTGCCGCCGGGGTATCTGCAGCAGGTGTATGCGCTTGTACGCGCGCAGGGCGGCGTGTGTATCGCCGACGAAGTGCAGGTCGGTTACGGGCGCATGGGCCACTTCTTCTGGGGCTTTGAAGAGCAGGGCGTGGTGCCAGACATCATCTGTATGGCCAAGGGCATGGGCAACGGTCAGCCGCTGGGCGCGGTCATCACTCGGCGGGAAATTGCCGAGGCGTTGGAGGCCGAGGGCTATTTCTTCTCGTCGGCGGGCGGCAGTCCGGTGAGCTGCCAGATCGGCATGGCGGTGCTGGATGTCATGGAAGAAGAAAAGCTCTGGGAGAACGCGCAGGTGGTCGGTGGCCACTTCAAGGCGCGGCTTGAAGCGTTGATCGATAAACATCCGTTGGTGGGCGCGGTGCACGGTTCCGGGTTCTATCTGGGGCTGGAGCTGATCCGCAATCGCGAGACGCTGGAGCCGGCGACCGAGGAGACGACGTTGCTATGCGATCGCTTGCGTGAGCTGGGGATTTTCATGCAGCCGACTGGTGATGACCTGAACATTCTGAAGATCAAGCCGCCGATGGTGACATCGCGCCAGAGTGTGGATTTCTTTGTCGACATGCTCGATCGGGTGCTCACCGAGGGCCTTTGACACTCACCCCATGTAGGAGCTGCCGAAGGCTGCGATCTTTTGATCTTGTTTTTCAAGAGCAAAATCAAGAGATCGCAGCCTTCGGCAGCTCCTACAGCGTTTCGGGGTCAATTCGATTTGTATCGGTATTTTGTGCGTAAAATTAGACGGAATGCATTTCTGTAGCTTCTAAAGCCGATATTTATCGGCTATAAAGTCGCCATTGCTCCGGCATGGCGATCTCATGTCCGGTGCGCGCGTTTTCTTTTCGGTCGAATTGTCGACCGAAAAGCACTTGCCCGGAGATGATTCATGAGCCGTATCGTTACCGTCGCCGCCACTCAGATGGCCTGTTCCTGGGATCTGGAAGCCAACCTCGAAATCGCTGAAAGGCTGGTGCGTGAAGCCGCCGCCAAAGGCGCGCAGATCATCCTGATCCAGGAGCTGTTCGAGGCGCCGTACTTCTGCCAGAAGCCAAACCCGGACTACCTGCAACTGGCGACGACGGTGGAAGAAAACGTCGCGATCAAACATTTCCAGAAAATCGCCAAAGAACTGCAAGTGGTGCTGCCAATCAGCTTCTACGAACTGGCCGGCCGTGCGCGCTTCAACAGCATCGCGATCATCGACGCCGACGGCAGCAACCTCGGGATTTATCGTAAAAGCCACATCCCGGACGGCCCGGGCTACCACGAGAAGTATTACTTCAACCCGGGCGACACCGGTTTCAAAGTGTGGAATACGCGTTACGCGAAAATCGGCGTGGGCATCTGCTGGGACCAATGGTTTCCGGAAGCCGCACGCAGCATGGCGTTGCAAGGCGCGGAGATTCTGTTTTACCCGACCGCAATCGGCAGCGAGCCGCACGACAAGACCATCTCGTCGCGCGATCACTGGCAGCGCGTGCAGCAGGGCCATGCCGGCGCCAACCTGATGCCGTTGATCGCCAGTAACCGCATCGGCAACGAAGAACAGGACGGCTATGACATCACGTTCTACGGCTCTTCGTTCATTGCCAACCAGTTCGGCGAAAAAGTGCAGGAGCTGAATAAAACCGAAGAAGGTATTCTTGTGCACACTTTCAACCTCGACGAGCTCGAACACATTCGCAGCGCGTGGGGTTCATTCCGTGACCGCCGTCCAAACCTGTACGGCGCGTTGAAAACCCTCGACGGTTCCCTGGAGTCCTGATCCCGATGACCACCTTGAAAAGTACCCCGCGCGCCGACGGCTTTCACATGCCGGCCGAGTGGGCGCCGCAGACGCAGACCTGGATGATCTGGCCCGAGCGCCCGGACAACTGGCGTCTGGGCGGAAAACCGGCGCAAGCCGCGCACGCTGCGGTGGCCAAAGCCATCGCACGTTTCGAACCGGTGACCGTGGCGGTGTCCGCCGGCCAGTACGAAAACGCCCGGGCACGCCTCGACGTACCGAATATCCGCGTGGTCGAGATGTCCAGCGATGACGCTTGGGTACGTGACAGCGGCCCGACCTTCGTCATCAACAACAACGGCGAAGTGCGCGGTGTGAACTGGGACTTCAACGCCTGGGGTGGTTTCGACGGTGGCCTGTATTCGCCGTGGAATCGTGATTCGCAGGTCGGCGGCAAGATCCTCGAGATCGAGCGCAGCCCGCGTTACCGCACCGAAGGTTTCGTGCTCGAGGGCGGGTCGATTCACGTCGACGGCGAAGGCACGTTGATCACCACCGAAGAATGCCTGCTCAACCGCAATCGCAACCCGCACCTGAGCCGGGAAGAGATTGAGGCGGTACTGAGCGCCAATCTGTCTGTGGATAAAATCATCTGGCTGCCGGACGGTTTGTTCAACGACGAAACCGACGGTCATGTGGATAACTTCTGCTGCTACGTGCGTCCGGGCGAAGTCCTGCTGGCATGGACCGACGATCCGCAGGATCCGAACTACCCGCGTTGCCAGGCCGCGATGAAAGTCCTGCAAAGCAGCACTGACGCCAAGGGGCGCCCGTTCACGGTGCACAAAATGCCGATTCCGGGGCCGCTCTATGCGACTGAAGAAGAGTGCGCCGGTGTCGATCCGGTGGACGGCACGCAGGAGCGCAATCCGTCTGTGCGCCTGGCCGGTTCTTACGTGAACTTCCTGATCGTCAACGGCGGCATCATCGCGCCGAGTTTTGACGATCCGATGGATGCGCCAGCGAAAGAGATTTTGCAGAAGCTGTTCCCGCAGCACGAAGTGGTGATGGTGCCGGGCCGCGAACTGTTACTGGGTGGCGGCAATATTCACTGCCTTACCCAGCAGCAACCCGCGCCGCACAAAGAGTGAGTTGAGTCGTAACACCTTGAGTTGATTAACAAATCAGCCGGGTAATGATTAGCTCGCTATGCATGTACACAAGCCCGCAGCCCGAAAGGACGGCGGGCTTGTTTGTATCCGCTTGTCGACAATTCAAAGACTTTGGCATAGCTCTTGTATTCATCATCCGTGCACTAGGGAGGGGGAGAACTTCAACAGTTCTGTCATAAACCTTGGATAACGTAGCCGCTCACGAACGGGGAGAGAGCGCTGAAATGAACGCCGAAGTGAACGTAGTCAGCGAGCGGACGTTGCATCCCATGGCCGTTAACGGCGAAGCGCTCCAGATTGTCGCGCACTGGTTGAAGTCCAATGGAACGCGTCAGATCAGGGAACCTGATCCGCGCCGGATGATGATCGAGCGTTACCCCGCTGACCTGTTCAGCGAGGCCGAACTGGAAGCGTTGTGGGCTGTGATGGAAGGATAAGAAGAACAACAGGGATTGGTGAAAGCGCTGCCGGGATGGCGGCGCTTTTTTATGCACGATTATTCTGTACACACCCATTCAATGTGGGAGCGAGCCTGCTCGCGAAGGCGGTGGATCAGGTTACGACGATGTCGACTGACCCGACGCTTTCGCGAGCAGGCTCGCTCCAACAGGGATTTGTGTGAAATCAGAAGCTGTAGGTGCCGGTCATTACGACGCTGCGCGGTGCACCTGGCTGGATCTGATACTGGCTGGTCGCCGACGCGTAGTACTCGCGATCAGTGATGTTGTTCAGTGCCGCGCGCAAATCCCAATCCTTGAAGCGGTAACCGACCAAGGCATCCCAGCGGCCGTAACCCGGCAACACGGTGGTGTTGGCGTTATCGGCATAGCGTTGGCCAACCAGGGTCAGACCGGTTTCGCCGTACCAGCCCATTTCCGGTTTCCAGGTCAGGAACAGACTGCCGTTGTGCTTGGCAACGTTGTTGATGCGTTTGCCTTCCAGGCCGTTGTTGTCCTTCTCGATCTTCGCATCCTGCAGACCGATGCCACCGCGCAGGTACCAGTTGCCGACGAGATTGCCGGTGGCCGTCAATTCGATCCCGCGCGAGCGTTGCAAACCTGACATCACCGTCAGGGTCGGATCGTTTGGATCAGTGGTGCGGCGGTTGTAGAGTTCCAGATCGTAGATCGCCAGCGTGGTGCTCAAGCGGTCATCGAACCAGTCGCTTTTCACGCCGAGTTCTTTCTGCTTGGTCAGCTCGGGGCTGAGGTCGTTGGTGTTACCGGCCGCGCCCGGGGTGATGCCGATCAAACCACCGCCGACTGGCGAAAAGGTCTTGGACCACGAGGCGTAGAACGAATGGTTCTGCAACGGCGTCCAGACCAGGCCGACGCGCGGGCTAGTGCTGTGGCTGTCGCGGTCTTCGGAGATGTTGCGCAGCTTGTTGGTCGACTCGATATCGAAAGTGTCGTAACGCAGACCGGCGAGCACTTGCCATTGATCGTTCAAACGCAGTTGATCTTGCACATATACCGCACGGCTTTCGACTTCGGTGTGGCTGCTGCTGGAGACCTGCATGCTGCCGGTATGGCGCAGATCACGGTTCGGGTTGTAGAGGTCGAGCGATGGTACCGGCTGTGCGCCCGGCGTTCTGCCGGTAGCGGCGTTGTACAGTGTCGGATCGCGGCGCTGGCTGCCGATCTCGATGCCGGTGAGCAGGCGATGTTCAAGGCCGAAGGTATCGAAACCGCCTTCAAGCTCAAGGTTGTTGTAGACGTTGCGGGTGGTCAGATCCTGCTGCCAGTGCTGGCGCGTGACCTTGTTGGTCGCCGGCGTGTAACCGGTGAGGTAGGTGTTGTCGAAATCACTGTCGAGGTTGAACACGCCGAGGGTCTGGCGCAGTTGCCAGTTGTCGTTGATTTCGTAGGTGAGTTTCGAGCGCAAGGACTGCGACTTGTCATCGATGAAGTCGTGATCGTTGCCGTAGGTCGTGTCACGACCGACATCGGCCGGGCGCCCGTTGACGCCGGGAATACCGCGATCCGGGGTGCGGTTGTAGCGGCTGTATTCGTATTGCACCAGCCAGTTCAGGTCCGGCGTCAGTTGCCAGCTCATCGACGGCGCGAACAATTGGCGATTGCCACTGACACCGTCGCGGAAGCTGTTTTCATCCATGTTGCCCATGTTCAGGCGCAGGCTGATGTTTTCGCTCGGGTCGGTGCTGAGGTCAGCGTAAAGACTGCGCAAATCTTCGCTGCCCGCCTGGGCTTCGATAGTCGAGCGCCGGCCGAACTCAGGCATTTTGCTCACGCGGTTGACGATCCCGCCCTGACTGCCACGCCCGTAAAGCACAGCGGCTGGGCCTTTGAGCACTTCGACACGTTCGATGTTGTGCAAGTCGCGCTTGTACTGGCTGTCGTCGCGGATGCCGTCCAGATAGAAATCGTTGCTGGCATCGAAGCCGCGAATGCGCAGGCTGTCGAAGCGGGTGTCGGCGCTGCTGCTGACGTTGGGCATGCCACTCAAGGCGTCGCCGATGTCATTGGTGCCGTAGTTGGCAACGTTTGAGGTCTTGATCGAATCGATCGCCTGGGGCACGTAGCGCACGGGCGTCGAGGTCCGAGTCGCGGTGCTGCTCAGTTTCACGCGCGGGTCATCGACTTGCGCTTCGGCGCTGATCGCGGTGGCGGGTAGCTCGGTCGCGGCGTAGGCAAAACCGCTGGATAGAAAAGCAGAAAGCCCAAGGGTGACGGGCGTAAGACGGAACGGGGCAGGCATTGAACAGCGCATCCGAAAGGGTGGAAGAATTCGACCGCACGAATGGTAATGCTTTGCATTTACTTCCGTTAATTATTCCTTATAAGTTCCCTTGTGTGATTGTTTCAATTTGTGTCGGCTCCGACACAATCTGCCTGAATCGACAATTCGACCGATTCATGAAACAGACTGAAAGCCATTCCGGCGTTTTTCCGCAAAGGTGCGGCGACTAATCTGCCGCCATCGATTTTCCTGACTTTCTGCCGGAGCGTTCCCCATGATTCTTCATTACATCTACGACCCCTTGTGTGGCTGGTGCTATGGCGCCAAGCCGCTGGTAGACGCGGCGCAGGCAGTGCTGCCAGTGATCGCGCATGCCGGGGGAATGATGAGTGGCGCCAATCGCCAGCGCGTTTCTGCGCAACTGCGCAATTACGTCATGCCCCACGACCGACGCATCGCCGAGTACACCGGCCAGCCTTTTGGCGAGGCGTATTTCGATGGTTTGCTGCGGGATCACTCAGCGGTGTTCGACTCAACGCCACCGATTGCTGCGGTCATGGCGGCCGAAGCCATCGACCGCGGCGGTTTGCGCCTGTTGGGCCGCTTGCAGACGGCGCACTATGTGGAAGGGCGACGCATTGCCGATTCCGCCGTGCTGCTGGAATTGGCGATGCAGATGGGTTATGCGCAGGACGATTTCCACATTGCGCTGGAGTCGGTTGACAGCGAGGGTCATATAAAAGCCAGTCGCCAGTTTCTGGCGCAATTGGGCGGCCAGGGTTTTCCGACCATGGCAATGGAACAGAACGGCAACTTCCAATTGGTCGACATCAGTCCATGGCTGGGCAAGCCGCAGGCATTTGCCGATTGGTTGAAACAGGCCATCGTTCTTGATGAGCCAAGCAAAGCCTCTGCACTTTGTGCTGTCGATGGCTGCGTTTGATACACACTGGATTCACTGGCTGCAGGCATTTCCCAGCAAGGAGTCAGCGCAAAATTTACGTTTCTTAGACGATTTTTACCTATTTAAAGACGATTCTTGAAATTGACACATTGTTCAGGGCGCGGCTACGATTCGGCCCAACGCCTGTGGCCAACCGCCATGACTCAAAATAAGGAGCAGGCCCGCCATCACGTTATCGTGGGCGGGCCTTTTTGTTTCGGGGTGAATAAAAGAGTGCAAAAGCGCCGTTTCCGCCGTTCGACACAGCGCGTTTCAACCCGTAATAAGGAAAACAAAATGTTGAACAAGCGAATCAGTCTGATCGCACTGGGGATGTTGAGCGCCACTTCGGCCATGGCTAACGACCAGGCCGAGTCCAAGGGTTTTCAAGAAGACAGCAGCCTCAAAGTGCTGCTGCGCAATGCCTACATCAATCGTGATTACAAAGACGGTAACAAAGACAAAGCCGAATGGGGCCAAGCGGCCATCGGTACGTTCTCGTCCGGCTTCACCCAAGGCACCGTCGGTGTCGGCGTTGACGCCTTTGGTCTTTACGCGCTGCGTCTGGACGGCGGCAAGGGCCGCAGCGGCGCCGGTGGTATCGACTTCTTCAAGCAAGAAAACAGCTACGTAAAAGACCACAACGGCAGCGCGGCCAACGACCTGGCCAAGGCCGGCGCGGCGGTGAAGTTTCGCTTCTCCAACACCGTGCTGACCTACGGTGACCAGATGTCGGCCCTGCCGGTGCTGAACTACGACAACTCCCGCCTGCTGCCGGAAAGCTACACCGGTACGTTGATCACTTCCAAAGAGATCAAAGGCCTGGAACTGAACGCCGGTCGTTTCACCGCCGAATCGCGCAAGAGCGATGAAGGCCGTGACAGCGGTGGTCTGAAGTCGATCAATGTGCTGGGCGGTAGCTACCAGTTCACTGAGCGCTTCAAGGGTGCGCTGTACGCTTCCGACGTTGAAGACGTATTGAAGAAACAATACGTGAACGCCAACTACGTGTTGCCGTTCAACAAGGATCAGTCGCTGACCCTGGACTTCAACGGCTATCGCACCAAGCTGGACAGCTCGTACGTTCGCGAAAACACCGTGCCGGGCAAAAGCATCGTCACCGGTCAGGACAACAAGATCTGGAGCCTGGCAGCCACCTTCGCCACCGGCCCGCACTCGTTCACCGTGGCGCACCAGCGTTCCACCGGCGACAGCAACCTGGGCTACGCCTACGGCGGCTACCAGAAAGATCAGCAGCGTGTCGGCGATGGCGGCAACACCATCTACCTGGCCAACTCCTACTGGTCGGACTTCAATGCTGAAGACGAACGCAGCTGGCAGCTGGGCTACGGCCTGGACTTCGGCGCATTCGGCGTGCCGGGTCTGAGCTACAACTTCGCTTACGTGCGTGGCGACAACATCACCACCTCCACCAGCGAAGGCGGCACCGAACGTGAAATCTTCAACCAGTTCAAGTACGTCGTGCAAAGCGGCCCGGCCAAAGACCTGAGCGTGAAACTGCGCAGCTCGATCCTGCGTGTTTCGCAGAAGTCCAGCGAGTACAACGTCAGCGGCAACGAGCTGCGTGTATTCGTGGACTACCCGATCAACATCTTCTGATGAACGATCAGGTGTAATGAAACTGAGAAAGCCCCGACTGGTTCGGGGTTTTTTTTCGACGGTTTTTCGATGAAAACCGCAATAAACCCGTGTTTTTGTCATGTAAAAGTTGTTTTTGAGTGACTGCAAACGCCGTTTCAAGCAGGGCTTTAAATGCCTGAAATTCTTTCTCATGGACGCAAATTCTCCACCTAATAGATTAGGCCGCTCAACGCAGCGGAGAATTTGGTAATGATCGTTTTGAACAGAGAAGTGGGCGAATCGCTACGGCGCGACAAATATGTCAACGTCCAGGGTGGTGACTTCAATCTCTACGGTCATTTTGCCGACTTCGTCAGACTGACCAAAAGTTGGGAAAACATGGAGCCTGACAGTTACTACGGTCAGGCCGAAGCCGGCATGCGTTACCGTCGTTACAGCGACTTTGAGTACAACCCGAAAACCCGCGAGCTCAAGCAACTCGAGCATCGCGCCTACGTGCAGTCCAAAGAGAACAACGCCTATGTTGGCGGCCTGGTACGACACTTTCAGGACTTCTCCGATGAAGTGATTACTTCGCCGGTAATGCGCAGCCTGATCGACACCGATTTCGAAGTGTACAAAAGCGTACTGCCGGAAGAGCTGCACGATGAAATCTGGCAGTGCCAGATCCATCAGATCCGCATCGAGATCAAACCCGGCAAGCAACTTGAAATCACCCCTGAAGGTATTCACTGCGACGGCTATCCGTTCAGCGGTGTGCACTTCTGGGGCCGCAACAACGTCGAGGGCGCGGAGAGTCGTTTGTACGACATCCACGAGCATCAACTGGCGTCGACCACTTACCAGGAAATTCTCGACACCACTTACTTCCTTGATCGCGATATGCGCCACTACGTGACCCCGGCCCGCAACACGCACACCCATGCGATGGCGTACCGGCAGATTCTGGCGATCTCTTTCTCGCGGCCCGGGACCGCTTTCGACATTGTTCGCTAATCAGATCACCCCAATCGACGGCGTCGAGTGCTCGACGCCGGTGGTGCTGCGCCGCGCCACGGCCAAGGATGCGCAGCGCATGGAGCGTTTTTTCCGCCAGTTCGACGAAGTGTCGTTCTGCGAGTGGCAGGATGCCAAGTGCCTGCGCGGTGTGCTGATCCAGAAAACCACCACGGCCTATCTCGCCTTCGACGTCGAAGGCGAAATCGTCGGCGCGGTGCTCGGCGGCATGCTCGGCAGTCGCGGCACGATCAATCATCTGGCGGTCAGCCCGCGCTATCGCAGCCAGGGCGTCGGTCAACGCCTGGTTGAAGCGGCGTCGTCCGATATGAAACGGGTTGGCGTGTTGCGGATGTTTCTGTTCGTCGACGATGCTAACCTCGCGGGCAAGCGATTCTGGGCTGCCCAGGGTTTTTGCGAACCCCACGGCGAGCGGACATTTGAGAGGGATCTATGAATGAAACGTCCGGCAGTGCGCCGCTGATGGCTACCCATCAGCCGTCGCGCACCTTTGCCGAAGCCAGCCCGGTGGTCGCCGGCTACTTCACGGTGTCATTCGTGTTCGGGCTGATGGCCGTCAACGCAGGATTGCCGATGTGGCTGCCGGTGGCGATGTGCTTGTTCGTTTACGCCGGCGCTTCGCAATTTGCCGCGCTGGCGCTGATCTCCAGCGGTGCTTCGCTGACCACCATTGTGCTGACCACGTTCCTGATCAACGCGCGCCACATGCTGATGTCGGTGTACATGGCCAAGGCCCTGCGGGCGCTGGGGCTCAGCCGCATGGAGCGCTGGGCTTACGCCGGTGGCCTGACGGACGAATCCTTTGCGTTCCACAGCGTCAAACTCGGCACTGGCGCGCCGGTCAACGTGCGCTATCTGATCGGTTTCAACCTGTTCTGCCACACCTCGTGGGTGCTCGGCGGTTTGCTTGGCGCGGTCTGCGCGCAGTACGCGGCGCACCTGATCAAATATCAGCTCGACTATGCCCTGACCGCGATGATGCTCTACGTGCTGGTATCGCTCTGCAACACCCGTAACAAACTCATCGCCGCTGCAGCCGCTGTGCTGTGCATGGGCGCACTGAGCCTGGTCGGCAGTTCGCCGTTCAATGTGTTTATCGCCACGTTTGTGGGCTGTGGAGTGGGTGTATGCCTGACCAAACGTTCCTGATTCTGGTGGTCGCGCTGATGATGGCCGTGACCTTTCTGCCGCGCGCCTTGCCACTGCAAGTGAATACCGAGCACTGGCCGCCGTTTGTTGCGCGGGCGCTGGAATACTTGCCAGTGGCGATCGTCGCTGCGATCAGCCTGACACCCTTGTTGATCAAGGATCAGCACATACAGCTCGATCGCCCGGAATTCTATGCCGCGATTCCGACGTTGTTATGTGCGTATTTCAGCAAAAACCTCTTTCTCAGTGTGGCGGTTGGGACGGCTGCGTACATTGCGCTCGGCTCGTTCATGTAGCGGCAAGTCGACGACATCGTTGAGTGCCTGGTTCGACAACGCCGGATTGTTCACCGCCAGACGCACTTCGAGAAAATCCTCGAACCCGGGGAAAATCGTCAGGCCGTTCTTCTGCGCGGCTTCACGCGAGACCATGCCGACCGCATCCATCTGCGTGATCAGCGACAGCGTCAACGTTTCACTGCACGAATAGACCATGCGCTGACCGTTCTCGTGATTGCCCAGCCCGGCGTCGAGAAAACGCAAAAAGCTGTGGGAATACGGACAATCTTCCGCAGGACGTACCTGAAACTTGTTGCCCAGCAACGTCAGTGGATCGTTTTCCTGCCCGCAATGGGCACCGACCACCTGTACCTGTACATCCGGCAGGACGATACTCGGCAAGCCCGGCCGTTGCGGGCCGATCAGCACCGCGAGGTCGAAGTCTTCATTCTTCAGCTTGCTGAGGTTTTCCATCGACTCGGCGTAGCTGAATTCCATCTGGTAATCGGGAAACACCTCGATCAGGCGTCCGATCATTCGCCGATTGAAGTCAGCCGACAACGTGTTGTTCAACGCCACCTTCAACGTTCGCTGGCCCGGCACCTTCAGCGCCTCGACCTTCTCTTCCATCTGTCGCGTGGCAATCAGCACTTTGTCCATGTAAGGCGTGAGCTCAGTGCCTTGCGGCGTCAGCGTCAGGCCTTTGTTGGACCGTCGAAACAAGCGGAAACCGAACTGCTCTTCGACCTTGTTCAACTGCGCGGCCAACGCCTGCACAGTCAGGCACGAATGCTCGGCTGCGGCCGACAACGAGCCGGTCTGCACGATGCGCATGAGGTTGCGTAAGGTTCTGCTATCCATGGGTAATGCCCTCTGAAGTGGGCTGGGTATTGTTGTTTACGAGACTGCCGGTCAGGCGCCATATGCTGGCTATATTCCTGTACCTGAGCATAGTTGTCGCGGGTTTAGTAGCGAATTGATGTCCTCGCCGATGGCTGGAGGCTGACACAGGATCGGGTTTTTTGGTGACGTGGGGGTGATGAAGGTCAAAAAAATGCTGACTTGGAATAACAATTCGTGGTTTTTTCCGGGATCTGATCAAAGGGACGAATTGATTCATTTGCGGATTAAAAGAAAACAAACATCCCCATCTGTACTAGGCTTGAAGGCATGTCATTCAGCAACGGAGGTGGTCGTGCCTACTTCATCCACTGCCCTCACCCCGCGTGAACAACTCGACGTTCCGGAAGCCGGGCGCGTTGCGTTGAAGTTCTTCTTCAACCTCATGGAGCGCTGGGGCTGCAACGCCGAGCAGCAGCGCACACTGTTGGGGGGCGTCGGCAACACCACGTTCTACAAGTACAAACATCTGCCGCCGAATATCCGCCTGCCGCACGATACGCTGGAGCGTATCTCGTACCTGATGGGCATTCACAAAGCGTTGAGCATCATCTTCAGCAACAGCAGCGAGCGCGCCTACACGTGGGTCAGCAGCCCAAACACGGCTGCGCCATTCAATGGCCGAACGGCGCTGGATTACATGCTGGCGGGGAGGGTGGTCGACATTGCCGACGTGCGCCGTTACCTCGACGGGGTGCGCGGTTGAAAGTGCCTGATTTGGTGGATGTGCAATGGCCGAGAGCCTACCGGATCGTCAACAGCAGCTTCCCTCCGATTGCGTTGTTCGAAGACGTGCTCGATCCCGAAGACCTGGAAGTTGCCTACGCGCTGGAAGCGCTAACCAATGATCGGTTGATAGAGCAGGCCGGGGTTCTCGCCCGAGTGCGTCCCGAAGATCGACTCTCCGGCCCCGGCTCGACTCCGGTGATGGCTGCGTTCACCCACATCGGCAAACGCAGTCGTTTCTGCGATGGCACCTTTGGCGTGTACTACGCCGCCAGCAGCCAGGCCGCCGCCATCGCCGAAACCTGCTATCACCAGGAACGTTTCCTCGCAGCCACCAACGAAGCGGATCTTGAGTTGACCATGCGTACTTACGTCAATCGGGTGGTTAAACCGCTGCACGACGTTCGTCATGACTTCCCAGACTTACATCAACCCGATCCAGACGCCTATGGCCCGTCCCAAGCGTTTGCTCGACAACTGCGCGAGTCTGAATCCTGGGGCCTGCTCTACAACAGCGTTCGCCTGTCGGGACACGAATGTGTCGCCGCGTTTCGGCCTCCGGCGGTTTCGATTCCGAAGCAGGGCAAGCATCTGCGTTATGTGTGGAGTGCGAGCCAGCGCCGGATTTCGTTTGTGTTTGAGATCAGTCAGGTTTGAAACGCAAAAAGCCCTCGCATCAACGAGGGCTTCATGTGGGTGATTTACATCAACGGCTTGTCCGGCGGCGCATCCATCACTTTCACTACATCATCTATCAGTGCCTTGCTTAACTCCTGCAGATACTGGGAGGCATAAGCGTGAAGGTCAGGATCGCGAGAGACTGTGGAGTCAGCGGTCAGTAGCTTGGAGATGTGAAGCAAATGTGAGGCGTGCGAGAGAGCGGCTATTACTGGAACACCACGATTGGTGCGGAACAGCGCTTGATTGGCCTGGAAGGAAAAGTGCGTGAGGCCTGGGGTTTTCAGATCGAGGTAGTTGGTCATTTCGCTTCACCTGCCGTAAGGAAGTGTCGTGAGGTGACCGTTGCTGCAGTTCGGTGAATTGCTGATGGATCCATGGCATTCATTTGTGAACTCCCTGTATCAAATGAGAGCCGCCATTTTCGTTCTCAGGCGAAAGGGTGGCAGCTATGCGCAGGCTGAGAAACCGGAGATACAGGAACCCGGCAGACCCGGAGGTCTCCCACGCACAGCCGCCATTGCACGGTTATGCAGACGCAAAAAATGCGCCGGCAAACGTGAGTTGGGCGCTGGTGCGCCTGCATCTTACGCGGGTTCTCAGGCCCGGTCGCTGAATTGGCAGCGACGAGCTGAACGGTAGCTTTGCGAGAAGCGAATGAGCAACGGTGGCTAGTAGTGGCTTCTCGTTACAACAGATTTCACAAGGCTTCGCGCCATGCATTTCGTCGATCTGTCCCTATAAACGTTTATGGTTTGTTTGTACGGCGTAGCCGTATAGTCAGGTTCATGTATACAATCATCGAAACGGAAATGTTCAAGCGCTATGCAGACGCATATGGGTCGATGGTGAGCGCCATGAATTCATAAATTGGCTTGCTGCAAATCCTCTGGCTGGTGATGTCGTGCCTGGCAGTGGAGGTTTGCGCAAGGTGCGGTGGACTCGCAGCGGCATGGGTAAGCGAGGCGGTACACGTGTCATTTATTACAACACGCTTTCTGAAGGCTCGATTTGGTCGCTCATTGCCTACACCAAGGCAAAGCTCGACAACTTGCCCGTAGCCTTCCTTGAGCAACTGAAGGAGGAAATCAGCGATGGTCGATGAACTGGAGCAATTCCAGCAGGACTTGCTGGAATCTGTACGTCAGATGAAGGCCGGAAAGGCCGCGCGTGTAACGCAGGTGCCGCTCTCTGCGGCAGCGGAAGCACGTGCCAAAGTGGGCGTTTCTCAAAGTGCGTTTGCCAAGTTGATTGGGGTGAGTTTGCGGACTTTGCAGGATTGGGAGCAAGGTCGCAGGCAGCCGACTGGTGCGGCGCAAACTCTCCTGAGGGTTGCCAGTCAGCATCCTGAAGCGTTGCGGGATCTGCACCCTGCTTGATACCACTTAAACCTTTGGGCTGACTTCTGCTACATAAAACAACGAAGCCCCTGCATTTCTGCAGAGGCTTCGTTTTGTATGGCGTCGGCACTAAAATCGAAAAAAGAATTCAGGTTGCGACTCTCTCTATTAATTGAAAAACGTGGTCTGTCCCTGAGGGATCCCCACAAATCTACTCCAGGCTCTGCGCCTGATGATGCACCTGATCGCGCAGAGCTTTCTCCAATCTTTCCCAGTCTCCGCTGCCTCCGAACTCTGTGCACCTGCGCCAGTAT
>NZ_JAMLFX010000006.1:0-203 GCF_023634765.1 Pseudomonas sp. AKS31 | reverse complement strand
CGCCAGTATTCCAGGCCAAGGCGCCACAATGAAAGCACTCGTCGTTCTCTGAGGCTGTTGCTTTGATATCGCCGCTCCAAGTTACTTTTTCGAGCCTGAAGCCCCGTTAAAAAGAGCAGGTAATTGGCGAGAGCTGCAATCAACAGCAGTATCTCAATACGATGCAGGCAATGGCTGCGATGTAGATTCAAGCCCAATCCCAA
>NZ_JAMLFX010000005.1:451957-455102 GCF_023634765.1 Pseudomonas sp. AKS31 | reverse complement strand
GACCGCTTATGAGCGGGCGATGGCGTCAAAACCACCTATCGAGGTGTCCGGAATTAGTTGACCACTGCATTGTTCAGGCTACGCCGACCTGCGATACCGAGCCGAACTTCAGTTTTGAAAGGCTTGAAGATCGGCTCCCTTTCCCCCTCGCCCCCTTGGGGAGAGGGCTGGGGTGAGGGGGAAAGATCTGAAGCCAGACCAATCTCTCAGCATCACCTCATTCAATACCCGACAGTAAACCGCCGACGCGAATGCTTCGGCGTTTCCACTTCATCGATCAGCGCAATCGCGTAATCAGCAAACGTGATCCAGCTACGCCCCTCGGCACTCACCAGCAAATGATCCTGGCCGACACGGAAACTACCCGTGCGCTCACCTTCAACGAATTCCGCCGACGGCGACAGGAAGGTCCAGTCCAGCTCGTTCTCCGAACGCAACGCATCGAGAAACGCCGCGCCAGCGCTGGCCTCGGCTTTGTACTCGGCGGGGAAACCGGCGCTGTCGATCACCCGGGTGTCGTCCGGCAGCAACAGCGAACCGGCACCGCCGACCACCAACAGACGCTTCACGCCTGCCTGCTTCATCGGGCCGACCACGGCACTGGCGGGCACGGTGGCGAAATGCGCGGCGCTGATCACCAGGTCGTGACCGGCCACGGCGGCTTGCAGCGCTGCCGAATCCAGCACGTCGACATTCTTGCTGACCACGCCGGCACGGCTGCCGATCTTCGAGGTGTCGCGGGCGATAGCCGTAACGCTATGGCCGCGACGCAGGGCTTCTTCCAGCAGTTGGCTACCGGCACGACCGGTGGCACCAATGATTGCGATCTTGCTCATGACATTCTCCAGTTGGCTTGAGAGTGCTGCGTTTTCAGATTCGGCTTACCACTGCATTTCGCCCTTGGCGACTTTCGCGCTCAGCTCCAGCGAGCTTTCTTCGCCGAGTGTCGGGTAGCGCTTTTTCATCGCGGCGATCAGTGCAGCGGAATCTTTGGCCTTGGCGGTTTCCGCGTCGAAAGCCTTGATGTAGTCGGCGGTGAATTTCACGCTGGCCAACGAGCGGCTGCTGTCACCCAGGTAATGACCCGGCACCACGGTGTTCGGTTTGAGGGTTTCGATCGAGTGCAACGTTTCCAGCCAGTCGGCGTGGGATTGCGCGGTCTGGGTATCGGCCATCCACACATGGATGTTCTCGGCGACAACCACACCACCGACCACGGCTTTGAGTGACGGGATCCACACAAAACTGCGATCCGGCTGTTTGCCATCGAGGCCGACGACCTGCAATTTCTGCCCTTCGAGCATCAGGCTGTCACCCTTGAGTACGCCCGGCACGATGGTCTTTGCCGGAACGTCGGCGCCCATTTTCGGGCCCCAGAAGGCCAGTTTGCCGGCGACGGTTTTATTGATGTGATCAACCGTCGGTTGCGAGGCCAGTACCTTGGCCTCCGGGAATGCTTGAGTCAGGGTATCGAGACCGAAGTAGTAATCCGGGTCGCCATGGCTGATGTAGATCGTGGTCAGGTGCTTGCCGCTGGCGCGGATCTTTTCCACCACCTGTTCAGCCTGGGACTTGCCGAATTGCGCATCGACGAGAATCGCGTCTTTCTCGCCGCTGACCAGCACCGAGGTCACCGGAAAAATCGCGTTTGTCCCTGGGTTGTAGACGTCCAAGGTCAGGTTGGCAGCCGCTGCGTGCGCGGCGAAACCCAGGGAAGCGGTGGCGAGTAGAACGCGTTTAAGTGTGGTGAAGCCGATCATCTGTTGCTCCGTTGTCCGAATGCCGTGTTTGGCGATGGGACAAAGCTTAGTTGCCTGACTCAGTACAAAAAATGCGATGCTTGGACATAGTTTGTTTCTGAAAGCGGGCAAATCATGGATCGTCTCCAAGCAATGCGGGTGTTTGTCACCGTGGTGGATCTGGGCAGCCAGTCGGCAGCGGCCGATCATCTGGACCTTTCGCGGCCGGTGGTTTCACGTTATCTGGCAGAGCTGGAAGACTGGATCGGCGCACGCCTGATGCACCGCACCACGCGCAAGTTGAGCCTGACCGCCGCCGGCAGCGAAATCCTGCCGCGCTGCCGGCAAATGCTTGAACTGTCGACCGACATGCAGGCCGCCGTCAGCGAACCCCACGACGCCCCGCGCGGGCTGCTGCGGATCAGCGTCAGCACTTCGTTCGGCCAGGCGCAACTGGCCGATGCGATGGCCGCCTACGTCAAGCGCTATCCGGGTGTGAGCATCGATCTGCAAATGCTCGATCGCACGGTAAATCTGGTGGATGAACGCATCGATCTGGCGATTCGCACCAGTAATGATCTTGACCCCAATCTGATTGCCCGACGCCTGACCGTTTGTCGTTCGGTGGTCTGCGCCGCCCCGGCCTATCTGCGAGAACAGCCGGCGCCGTTACGGGTCGAGGATCTGAGCAGACACAATTGCCTGACGCACTCGTATTTCGGCAAAAGCCTGTGGCATTTCGAGGAGGATGGCGAACCGGTGTCGGTGCCGGTGCAGGGCAATATCAGCGCCAACGAGGCCAGCACGTTACTGCGCGCCACCCTGGCCGGCGCCGGGGTGGCGATGCTGCCGACCTATCAGGCCGGGGTGCATATTCACAGCGGTGAGCTGGTTCGCCTGTTGCCCCATGCCGAGCCGCGGCAGATGAGCATCTATGCCGTGTACGCCTCGCGCAAACACATGCCGGCGGCGCTGCGCAGCATGCTGGATTTTCTGGTAGAGCGCTTTCCTGAAAGTCCGCAATGGGACGTTGATCTGTAAACGGATCCAAAGTGGGAGCGAGCCTGCTCGCTCCCACAAAAGGTTCATCAGCGTGCTGAATGCCGTGGTAAATCCTCAAACGCCCTCGCTGGCAACTCCCCGCCGCTGACCTATGCTGAAAGTAATACCGCAGGGTATGTCGTTCAGAGGTCTACGCCATGAACATCAAAACAAGAAGGTACGTCGCGATTTTCATCACCTGCGCCGCCACGCTGGCGCTGTACGGCACCGCTGCCTGGCGGGTCGAACAGCTGCGACAGCTGCCGCGCGAGTATGCGAGCTGCAACTTCGAGCGCTGCATTCCGCACAATGCCACGCTGAACGCGTTGCGCTGAGGCTGGGGGGTGACTCATTACCTGTGGGAG
>NZ_JAMLFX010000005.1:371108-451947 GCF_023634765.1 Pseudomonas sp. AKS31 | reverse complement strand
TTGCCAGCGATTGCGGTCTGACATTCACCATTGAAGGTGACTGTGCCACCGCTATCGCTGGCAAGCCAGCTCCCACAGGTTTTTGTTGTGTTTATGAAACTACTGTTCGGCCTTCAGACGGTCGCGGAAAGCCTTCGGTGAAATCCCCACCCGGCGCCGGAACAAACGCGTGAAGTTGGTCGGATCGGAAAACCCCAACAACTCCGACATCTCGTAAATCGTCATGCTGGTGTAGGTCAGCAAGCGCTTGGCCTCCAGCAACTGACGCTCGTGCATGATCTGCAGCGCCGGCTGCCCCGCCAGTTCACGGCATGTGCCGTTGAGGTGCGATACCGAAATCCCCAGCCGATGCGCGAGGTCTTCAACCTTGACGTGCTGGCGATAAGTCTCCTCGACCAACTGAATAAAGCCATTGAGGTATTCGCGCTGACGCTGCGGCCGCTGACTGGCTTTGTGCCGCACGATCGCCTGCCGGCTGACCCAGACCATGATCACGCTGACCAGCGAATGCATGAGCATTTCCCGCGCCGGTTGGTGGCCGTTGTACTCGGCCTGCAACGCCGAAAACAGGCTGTTGAGGTAATCACCGTCGTTGCCTGCCGGGTAGTTTTGCGCGCTGGCCAGCGCGTGCACCGAATCGCCCAGTTGCGCCTGCAAGTGATTGATCAGCGGTGTGGCGAGGGTAACGATGAACCCTTCGACGTCTTCGGAAAAACGAAAGCCATGCACCGATAGCGGTGGCAGCACTTGAATCGCCGGGGTCTGGAGTTGCGTGCGCTGCCCTTCGATCTCAAGCTCTGCCTGACCTTTGAAGACGAAGAGCAACTGGCATAAATCAGCATGGCGGTGGGGTTTGATTTCCCACTCATGTTCGCGACTGCGGGAGGAAATGGTTTCACAGTGCAGCAAGTCAGGGGTCGGCCAGTCCAGGCTTTCACCGTAGAGCTTGAACACTGGAATCGAAGGCAGCTCAGGCTTGTTCATCACTTCAATCCAGGCCTCGGGGTTGTGGGCGATAATCGCACCGATTGGCAGAATGTACAGGTATCGGCTCAGTTTTCACCTTCAATTGACAGACCCGCAAGGGAAAAATGCAAGCACTCGATCCATAAAAAACATTCACCGGCGCTTGTCGCGTGAAGCTTGCGAGCCATAAAAACAATGAAAACTCTCAAAACCCAAGTCGCCATTATCGGCGCCGGTCCATCCGGATTGCTCCTCGGCCAGTTGCTGCACAACGCTGGCATCGACACCCTCATCCTCGAACGCCAGACGCCGGATTATGTCCTCGGCCGCATCCGCGCCGGGGTGCTTGAACAAGGCATGGTAGAGCTGTTGCGTCAGGCTGGCGTGAGTCAGCGCATGGACGCCGAAGGGCTGGTGCATGGCGGTTTCGATCTGGCCCTGGACGGGCGTCAGGTGCACATCGATCTGCACGCGCTGACCGGCGGCAAGAGCGTGATGATCTACGGTCAGACCGAAGTTACCCGTGACCTGATGGCCGCTCGTCGGGAGGCTGGCGCGCCAACGATTTACCAGGCGAGCCAGGTCGTTCCTCACGGCATGAAAAGCGACGAAGCGTTTATCACTTTCGAGAAGGACGGCGAAACCTGGCGCGTCGATTGCGATTACATCGCCGGTTGCGACGGTTTCCACGGTGTCGCGCGGCAGTCGATTCCGGCCGATTGCCTGAATGTCTTCGAGCGGGTTTATCCGTTTGGCTGGCTGGGCATTCTCGCCGACACGCCGCCAGTGCATGACGAGTTGGTCTACGCCCGCCATGAACGCGGCTTCGCCTTGTGCAGCATGCGTTCGGCGACCCGCACCCGCTATTACCTGCAAGTGCCGGCGGATGAAAACGTCGACGACTGGAGCGATCAGCGCTTCTGGGACGAGTTGAAAAATCGCCTGCCGGTGGCGCTTGCCGAGAAGCTGGTCACCGGCCCGTCGATCGAAAAAAGCATCGCGCCGCTGCGCAGTTTTGTCGTCGAGCCGATGCAGTACGGGCGGATGTTTCTGGTCGGCGACGCTGCGCATATCGTCCCGCCGACCGGCGCCAAGGGTTTGAATCTGGCCGCCAGCGATGTCAGCACGTTGTTCAATATTCTGCTGAAGGTTTACCGCGACGGCCGCACCGATCTGCTGGAGAAGTACTCGGAAATCTGCCTGCGTCGAGTGTGGAAAGCCGAACGCTTTTCTTGGTGGATGACCTCGATGCTGCATCGCTTCGATGATCACGATGCGTTCAGCCACCGCATCAGCGCCTCGGAACTGGACTACTTTGTCAGTTCAGAAGCAGGGCGAAAAACCATTGCAGAAAATTACGTCGGACTTCCTTATGAGGCTATCGAATAGCCTGCTACCGACTTACACTGGCGAGCATCCACCCGCGCGCAATGGCCGCGCGGGTTCATCACTGCCCGCAGGCTCGCCCGTGACCAATCTCAATCACCCCGAAACGCCCAAACCGGCCATTCGCAGCGTGCTGGTCGCGCTGATGATGGCGATCTTTCTCGGCGCGCTCGACCAGACCATCGTCGCCGTGTCGATGCCGGCCATCTCGGCTCAGTTCAAGGACGTCAGCCTGCTGGCCTGGGTGATTTCCGGATACATGGTCGCGATGACGGTGGCCGTGCCGATCTACGGCAAGCTTGGCGACTTGTATGGGCGGCGCAAACTGATGCTGTTCGGTATGGGCCTGTTCACCCTTGCCTCACTGTTTTGCGGCATGGCGCAAAGCATGGAGCAACTGGTGCTGGCGCGGATCCTTCAGGGTATCGGTGCCGGCGGGATGATCTCGGTGAGTCAGGCGATCATCGGCGACATCGTGCCGCCGCGTGAACGCGGGCGTTATCAGGGTTACTTCAGCAGCATGTACGCGGTGGCCAGTGTCGCCGGCCCGGTACTCGGCGGTTACATGACCGAATACCTGTCGTGGCGCTGGGTATTTCTGATCAACCTGCCGCTGGGCCTCGGTGCCTGGTGGGTGGCGCGGCGCAATCTGCGTGGCCTGCCGATTCCGCAGCGCAAACCGATCATCGACTACCTCGGCACGCTGCTGATGATCATCGGCCTGACCGCCCTGCTGCTGGGAATCACTCAGGTGGGTCAGGGCCATTCGTGGCGCAGCAGTGAAGTGCTCGGTCTGTTCGCGTGTGCAGTGGTGGTGTTGGCGCTGTTTGTCTGGCACGAACGCCGAACGCGGGAGCCGTTGCTGCCGATGCACCTGTTCGCCAATCGCAACGCCTTGCTGTGCTGGTGCACGATTTTCTTCACCAGTTTCCAGGCGATTTCGCTGATTGTGCTGATGCCGCTGCGCTTTCAGAGCGTCACCGGGGCCGGTGCTGACAGTGCAGCCTTGCACTTGCTGCCGCTGGCGATGGGGCTGCCGATTGGTGCGTTTTTCGCCGGGCGTCGCACGTCAATCACCGGGCGTTACAAACCGCAGATTCTGACCGGCGCGATGCTGATGCCGGTCGCGATAGTCGGCATGGCGTTCAGCCCGCCCGAGGCGACGCTGGTCAGTGGTCTGTTCATGTTGCTCTGCGGTATTTCCAGCGGCATGCAGTTCCCGACTTCGCTGGTCGGCACGCAGAATTCGGTGGAGCAACGCGACATCGGCGTGGCCACCAGCACCACCAACTTGTTTCGCTCCCTCGGCGGCGCAGTGGGCGTGGCGTTGATGTCGGCGCTGTTGCTGGCGTTGTTGCAGGATTCCAGTTTCGCCCATCTGGCGAACAGTTCGCTGATGAGCGAAGGGCATTCGGGCAACGTCCTGCTCGATGGTTTGAACGCCGCGCCAGGGGATGCGCAGAACGCCTTGCGTGCGGAACTGCTGGTGACATTCCGGCATTTGTTGTGGGTGAGTGCTGCAGTGTCGTTGCTCGGGCTGGCGGCGGCGATTGCCATGCCGAACAATCTGCTGCGCGGGCGTGAGCACGGCGCCAAATAACCGAAGGCTGCGATCTTTTGATCTTCAAGGGCTGTAGTAACCGACTGCAACGAGGAAATGCCCGGCTTTCTTCAGGTAGGCATGCTTGTCCTCGACCTTGCCGGTTACCGGGTTCTTCCAGCGGTATTCATATTCGCCCTCATCCTGCTTGCCGATCAGCGCCAGAATCGGCTCGCCCACCGGTTTGCCTTCTGGGTCCTTGACCTTGCCGAAGTCGGTGTTGATCAAGCGCAGATTGGTGCCGTGGGCAACGTAGCGCTGGGTGTTCAGATCGACCACAAACACATACAGGTCATCCTGCAAGTAGCCACCCTTGAGCGAATTGATCGCGGTGAGTGTGCCCTTCTCGTCTTTGCCCAAATCGCTGGCCGCTTTGTCCAGCAGTGCTTTGGCCTGCTCCGCCGATGCTCGCGGCAAGTAGTACCCCACCGCCAGAATCCGCTGGCCGATGCGCTGGTAATACACGTGCTTGCGCTCGACCTTGCCGTCGGACCAGTTCTGCCAACGGTATTCGGCCTGCTGGATGCCGTTGCCTTCCGGCACTTTCAACGCGTCCTTGAAGGTTTTCTGCAGATCCGGGCCGAGTACTTCACTGACGTCACGACCGATCAACGCCGACGAAGGCCCGCCGCTGGCGAGCATCACACCTTTGGTGTCGACCACGAAAACGTAGCGATCCTTGTCGACGAACTCGCCCTGCCGGCTGAACGCAGCGAACGCCTTGTCGCCGTTGTCGTGGTAATAAGCCAGGGCTTTTTCCAGCAAAGCAATGGCGGCCTGACTGTCATCCTTGGCGGTAGTAGCGGCGCTGGCCTGGCCGAAACCAGCCAGTAACATCACGCCGAGCCAGGCCACTTTATGCAAAAACCCCATAGCGCATCCCTCGTTCTTGTTGGTGTTTCAAGAGCGTAGACGGCTTGGGGTGATGTACGAGTATTCAGAATGATGCAGGGGATTACAGAGCCCCCCTGTGACAAAGGATATCCCCTCGCCACAGGGTTCTCTGTCCACGCAAAGAACCCTGTTTTTCGCTATGGGCGGGCGTTGATCTGCTGCTGCAGGTTCTGGATCTGCGCCTGCAGCGTATTGATGTTGCGGGTCATCTGCCCACGGAACGCATCGAACTCAGCGGTATTACCGCCACCCTGCGGGGCTGCCGGGCGGTTGTCCTGCTCGCTTTTCAATACGACGATTTCCTGTTCGAGGCGATCGATTGCCGCGCTAGGATTGCCCTGCTTCTTCAACGCCGCGATATCAGCGCCGAGGCTTTTAAACTGCGCGTCAAAGGCCTTCAATTGCGTGTCGACCTTGCTGGTGTCGGCCGGTGTGTTTTTCAGCGTCGCCAGTTCCGCGCTCAAGGCTTTGACCTGTGCCTGCAACTGAGTGTTGGCGTTCTGTTGTTCGGTGGTCTGCGCAGTCATCTGCGCCAGACGCTTGTCCAGATCACTGGCTTGCCCCGCGACGCCTTGCTGCTGTTTGCTCTGATCGAGCAGCTTGCCTTCAAGTTGCTTGATTTGCAGCTTAAGGGCTTCGCTGTCGCTGGTAACGTTGGACTGGCTGGCGACAACCTTGCCGGAAATGTCCTGCAAGCGTCCGGCGGCTTCCTCACTGATGCGCGCGAAGCTTTCCTGAGTGGCGACCAGTTGCTGTTCCATCAGCGAAATCTGCTGAAAGCTCCACCAGGCGAGGCCGATGAAGGCAAAAAACAATGCACCGACCAACGCCCACAACGGGCCGGTGTTGGCCGCCTTGACCTTGACCACGGGCGGCGTGCGCGAGTGCACGGAGGTGCGAGCGGTGGTCGGAATGTCATCGTCGTCGAAGGTGTCGGCACGCAGGCTCGGGACATCATCGAAATCGTCGTGGGCATCATTACGCATGGACATTGAGGCAACCTTTGTGAAACGCGGTGATGGCTAAATGCTGCGAAGTATAACCGCCGCAGCCGCAGGGATTGACCCCCAACCTGCGGAGCGGTTCATTGCCGCCCGGCCGAATCGTTTCAACGAATGTCCTGAGCTTTCCACCAGGCGCAGAACTCATCCAGCGCCGACCACAGGCTGACTTTCGGATCGTAGTCCAGATAATGCCGGGCACGGCTGATGTCGAGGGTGAAATTTTTTTTCATCACCTGCATGCCCAGCCGCGACAAGGTTGGCTCCGGACGCCCCGGCCAGAGCTTGCAGGCGCCCTCGTTGAGCGCCGCGACGCTGTAGGCCAGACCATACGAGCGATATTGGGTGACTTGCGGCACTTCCATCTTGCGCATCACGTAATTGACAACATCCCACAGCGGCACCGGCACGCCGTTGCTGATGTTGTAAGCCTTACCCAGCGCGGAGCCGGCGGCCAGCAAACTGCTGAGCATCGCTTCGTTGAGGTTCTGCACGCTGGTGAAATCGACTTTGTTCAAGCCATTGCCGATGATCGCCAGACGGCCTTTGCGCTGCATGTTGAGCAGGCGCGGGAAGATGCTCATGTCACCAGCGCCGGTGACGAAGCGCGGGCGCAGAGCAATGGTTTCGAGGCCGAACTCCTGCGCGCCGAAGACCTTTTGCTCGGCCAGGTACTTGGTCGCGGCGTAGGGATGCTTGAAGCGCTTGGGCACCTGCTCTTCAGTCAGATTGAGATGATCGCGACCATCGAAATAGATCGATGGCGAGGAAAGATGCACCAAACGCCGAACGCGCTGCTTCAAGCAGGCTTCGACGACGTTTTCCGTGACCTGCACATTGCCCTGATGAAAGTCCTGATAGCGACCCCACAGCCCGACGGCGCCCGCGCAATGCACCACGGCTTCAACATCGGAACACAGCTCGCGGACCAGATCAGGATCAGTCAGATCGCCGGGGACAAATTCGGCACCACGGCGCACCAGATGTTCGACGCTCTCGGCCCGGCGACCGTTGACCCGCACGTCCAGGCCTTGCTCCAGGGCGAAACGCGCAAAGCGTCCGCCAATGAAGCCGCTTGCGCCGGTGACCAGAATTTTCATGCAAAACTCCAACAGAAAAGCAGCTACGAACTTCAAGCCCCCAGCTGCAAGTTAAAACGGTGCGCAGCGCTTGTCTTGCCGCTTGCAGCTTGACGCTCACAGCTGCTTTCAAGCCACCAGCCATTGCGCCGATGAACGCACCAATTGCTCAGTCAGCAAGCCCAGCAGTTGACCGCCATTGCGCCAATGATGCCAGTACAACGGCACGTCGATCGGTTTATCTGGCAACAGTTCGCGCAATAACCCGCGTTGCAATTGATCGCGCACTTGCAGTTCCGGCACCAGTCCCCAGCCGAGTCCGGCTTCGATCAGGCGGATAAAACCTTCCGAGGACGGGCACAGATGGTGCTCGAAACCGCCATCGACGCCCAACGAGGCGAGGTAGCGATGCTGCAGGAAATCGTCCGGCCCGAACACCAGCGCTGGCGTGCGCGGCAATTGTTCGGCGCGTACGCCATCGGGAAAATGCCGTTCAATGAACGCCGGGCTGGCCAGCGCGCGATAGCGCATCGCGCCGAGCAACACACTGCGCGCGCCGGCCACCGGTCGCTCGCTGGCGCAAAGACACGCGGCCACTTCGCCGGCGCGCATGCGTTTGAGGCCGACCGTCTGATCTTCGACGATCAGATCGAGCAGCAAATGTTGTTCGGCACAAAAGTCGCCAACCGCTTCGGCCCACCACGTGGCGAGGCTGTCGGCATTCAGCGCGATGCGCAAACGCTCCGGCAGGCCCTCTTCGTCCAGCGCCGGCACCAGGGTTTGCAAGTCCCGCTCAAGCAAACGCACCTGCTGCACATGGTTGAGCAGGCGCCGGCCAATCTCCGTCGGCGACGGCGGCGTGCCGCGAATCAACACCGGCTGGCCGACCCGCGCTTCAAGCAGTTTGATCCGCTGCGAGATCGCCGACTGCGACAAGCCCAGCACCTGCGCGGCGCGTTCAAATCCTGCCTGCTCGACCACGGCGGCCAGAGCGGAGAGCAATTTATAGTCGAACATCAGTTTTCCTAATGAGCGATCAGCACTATTGGTTTTTCTTATACAGGTTTCGCCCGGAGAATAGCCAGCAAGCACTCTTTCTCAAGGATCACCCTCATGGCTGGCGAAACCTCTCTCACAACCTTGTTGCGCAGCATGAGCCCGCAACTCAACGCCGGCGAATACGTGTTTTGCACCCTGCGCGACGGTGTGTTGCCAAGCGGTCTGGAGGTTGTCGGCAGCTTCCGCGAACAGGAAGGCTTGACTGTGATTCTCGAACGTTCCCACGCCGAACAGGCCGGCCTCAGTTTCGATTACGTCGCCGCGTGGATCACCTTGAACGTGCATTCGGCGCTGGAAGCCGTTGGCCTCACCGCCGCTTTCGCCACGGCACTGGGCAAGGCCGGGATCAGTTGCAACGTGATCGCCGGCTACTACCACGACCATTTGTTTGTCGGCCAGGCCGACGCCGAACGCGCCATCCAAGTGCTGCGCGATCTCGCAGCCAACGCGGAGTGAATGTTATGTGGCAAAGCTATGTGAACGGCCTTCTGGTGGCCTTCGGGCTGATCATGGCCATCGGCACGCAGAATGCGTTTGTGTTGGCGCAGAGTTTGCGCCGTGAACATCATTTGCCGGTGGCAGCGTTGTGCGTGGTCTGCGATGCGCTGCTGGTGGCGGCCGGGGTATTCGGCCTGGCGACGATTCTGGCGCAGAACCCGACGCTGCTGGCGATTGCCCGTTGGGGCGGTGCGACATTTTTGATCTGGTACGGCAGCCAGGCGTTGCGTCGGGCCTGCTCGAAACAAAGCATGGGTCAAGGCGAGAATCAGACCGTGCGCTCCCTGCGCGCGGTGATGCTCAGCGCTTTGGCGGTGACGCTGCTCAACCCGCACGTTTACTTGGATACGGTGTTGCTGATCGGTTCTCTCGGCGCGCAGCAATCGGTGCCGGGCGCTTATGTAGTGGGCGCGGCGAGTGCTTCACTGCTGTGGTTTTTCACCTTGGCATTGGGCGCTGCCTGGTTGGCACCGTGGCTGGCCCGTCCGAGTACCTGGCGGATCCTCGATCTGGTGGTGGCGTTGATGATGTTCACGGTCGCGGGGCAATTGATATTGGCATCCTGATTTATTCCAAAAGGCTCTGGAACCTCTATCCCACACAGTTGTTGCGTGGTTATGGCGCAACCCCGGTGCTATGATCGAAACCCTGCGCCGCAAAGAGTAAAAACTCGCCGGTGCATTTCTGGCCGCCCGTGATCGGCCTTGCGCTCACCGCAACAGACCTGATTAGGAGAATCATCATGGCTTTCGAATTGCCGCCGCTGCCTTACGCACACGATGCCCTGCAGCCGCACATTTCCAAGGAAACCCTGGAATACCACCACGACAAGCACCACAACACCTATGTCGTGAACCTGAACAACCTGGTGCCAGGCACCGAGTTCGAAGGCAAGACCCTGGAAGAAATCGTCAAGACTTCCTCGGGCGGTATCTTCAACAACGCCGCTCAGGTCTGGAACCACACTTTCTACTGGAACTGCCTGGCGCCAAACGCCGGCGGTCAACCAACCGGCGCACTGGCAGAAGCCATCAACGCTGCTTTCGGTTCGTTCGACAAGTTCAAGGAAGAGTTCAGCAAAACCTCGATCGGCACCTTCGGTTCCGGCTGGGGCTGGCTGGTGAAAAAGGCTGACGGTTCCCTGGCCCTGGCCAGCACCATCGGCGCCGGCAACCCGCTGACCAGCGGCGACACCCCGCTGCTGACCTGCGACGTCTGGGAACACGCTTACTACATCGACTACCGCAACGTTCGTCCTAAATATGTCGAAGCGTTCTGGAACCTGGTCAACTGGAAGTTCGTTGCTGAGCAGTTCGAAGGCAAAACCTTCACCGCTTAAGCTGCGCGCCAGTCAAAAAACCCGGCTTTTGCCGGGTTTATGAGCTGGCCCCGGACACCCTGTAGAGACGATGTCTTTACAGGGTGTTTTGATTTTGGTGTGGGATCACCACAATCGGGTCAGTATTGAACGACGGCATATGCCAGAAAAAACTTTTCTTTCGCAAACACAGTTCCCGCAAAACGCGCCTAAAAATCTCTATATACAAGAAGAACGTCCGCAGCAAGCAGACGCTGATCTGTGTCACTGACTAGAAGCAGAATGGTCATCGCAACTCGATCAAGCGGTCGAGCGCGCTGCTCAACAAGGAACTGCAGATCTACATCTCTTGTAAGCATTCTCTTACACTGAGAAGTCGCGATAACTTACAATTCTTGGCCTGATATTTTCCTGCGAAATGTTGCGGCTAACCGACTGTCGGAGATACGTCATCCTTAGCCATTCCACCCATTGGATTCAGTGTCAATCGGCCATTATCCGTTGACAACAGGGTTGACATGCCGATAATTCGCATCCAAATTTGACTGCATGCGCGAAGTGAAATCTGCTTTGATCGCTGAGTCGTCCAAGGAGGATTTATGACTACAACTGTAATGCAACCCAAAGGAACTTGGGCAAGCCTTACCCTCGCAGCAGCCATCGCGACAGTCTGCGTTGGTATTGCTTATGAACACGATATGCTTGGCCCAAAACCACCACAACCTTTGAACGCTTCGATTGATGAAGAATCTCTTAAAGTTCAATTGTTGGCCGACACCATTAATAAAAAGCTCGCTGAACTTACAACAGCGCTGGAAAAATACACACTTATACTGATACATAATGACGCACCAGAAAGTTTATTTGAAATCAATCACTTTAGTTTGATTGCGGACAATCTTCGATGCGCCGAGCGCACTCTTAAAAATGATAAAATTTCCGCTGATTATAAAACCGAAAGCAAATCAATTTTAAGATCTATCGCAAAAGCGAGGTCCGCAGCTTCTCTAAATGCATCAATTGTAAACCAGCGCTCCGCAGTGCCTGAGTATTACGAAAGCGATGTTGATATGGATGCATTAAAAGCACTGGTGGTGCGCTCGACTGATCGACTCATTCTGTCAGTCAGTTAAATGTCGGTAATTGTCTCCATTCACCCCGAAACTCGGGGTGAACTCTTCGACGACGTCCTGAAAGACTACCCATCACTAGAAAAGTCAATCCTTCAAGACTTTCGTATCTGCATGGAGAGCAAAGGATTAAGGCTGGCTGATTATTTTGGCTGTGATCAACCTTATAGCCATCCTCCGGCGGCACGGTCAGGTCAGTTGAGGCACATACATATTGCGCTACCTCCGCAGACATTTGATCCGAGGAAGGCCCAATGTTATCGAAAGTGTTCTAAAGATCTACCTGAGTTAGATGCAGCACTTGTGTATGTCCAAGGTGTCATGGAAGAAGATCACTATATGATCCTAGCTTTTTTTGCTCCCAACGGTCACGACAAAGCCAAGGTAGAAAAGGTCATGACCAAGTTAGGTATTCTGGCCAAAAAATTTCGAGATGAGCATTGAACCGTAGCGATCTCATATCAAACACCTCGTCTGCGCTCTAGGTATCCCTAATACCCTGTGAAAGCCCTCACTCACAGGGTATTTTTGCTTTCTGAGGACGTCGGCTGTCACAATTCAACAGGCTGTGTACACACTGAAGTGCCGACTGATCGATTAATCTCTGCAGTGTCCCAACATTAATAGTCTCGGCCGATCGATGACCCAGTGCTGAATTGAAAAGTTCTTGATGCATCGGCCCGCTTGGGCGAATGCTGCGCAAGCATTCCCCTCACCCGCAACCTTGAGGACCTATTGCTGGGGTCTATTGCATCGACGCGAGCGAAGATTTTTCGCCGCCGTATTCGGCTACGGCGAAACTCATCCGAATTCAAAACGCGCCTCCCAAGCAAATGTAAGCTCAGGCCGCTTGCCGACATGCCACCGCGGGCCACCATCAAAAAGAGGAAAAAATGCTGCGAACCGCTCAAGTTGAGGGGCGAAACTACCGACATAGTACAAATTAGGGCTAATACTCCAGACAGCCGCATTTCGGCCAAGGCCATGGGCAAACCATCCCCGGTCTGATTGTCCCTTTGACTGCCAACTCGGGATTGCCAATACTCATGGCAACTTGACGCTACCCGCACGGAACAAGGAATAACCCTTTGAAGCTGGAACTCAAGAACAGCTTGTCGGTGAAGTTGCTCCGGGTCGTGCTCCTGTCGGCATTGATCGTCGGCGTGGTCTTGAGCTGCGCACAGATCGTTTTCGATGCCTACAAAACCCGCCAGGCCGTTGCTGGCGACGCCGAACGCATCCTCGACATGTTCCGCGATCCCTCGACCCAGGCGGTTTACAGCCTCGATCGGGAAATGGGCATGCAAGTGATCGAAGGCCTGTTCCAGGACGATGCCGTGCGTCAGGCCTCCATCGGCCACCCTAACGAAGCCATGCTCGCGCAGAAATCCCGCGAATTGAAGCAGTCCAACAGCCGCTGGCTGACCGACCTGATCCTCGGCCAGGAGCGCACGTTCACCACGCAGTTGGTGGGGCGCGGGCCGTACAGCGAGTATTACGGCGACCTGAGCATCACCCTCGACACCGCCACCTACGGCGAGGGGTTTATTGTCAGTTCGGTGATCATCTTCATTTCCGGGGTTCTGCGCGCACTGGCGATGGGCCTGGTGTTGTATCTGGTCTATCACTGGCTGCTGACCAAACCGCTGTCGCGGATTATCGAACACCTCACCGAGATCAACCCGGATCGCCCCAGCGAGCACAAGATTCCGCAGATCAAGGGTCACGAGAAAAACGAACTCGGCATCTGGATCAACACCGCCAACCAGTTGCTTGAGTCGATCGAACGCAACACCCATCTGCGCCACGAAGCGGAAAACAGCCTGCTGCGCATGGCCCAGTACGACTTCCTCACCGGCCTGCCGAACCGCCAGCAACTCCAGCAGCAACTGGACAAGATTCTGGTCGACGCCGGCAAGCTGCAACGCCGGGTCGCGGTGTTGTGCGTGGGGCTGGATGATTTCAAAGGCATCAACGAGCAGTTCAGTTATCAGACCGGCGATCAATTGTTGCTGGCACTCGCCGATCGCCTGCGCGCCCACAGCGGCCGACTCGGCGCCCTCGCCCGCCTGGGTGGCGACCAGTTCGCACTGGTGCAAGCGGATATCGAACAACCTTACGAAGCGGCAGAACTGGCGCAAAGCATCCTTGATGATCTGGAAGCGCCGTTCGCCCTCGACCATCAGGAAATCCGCCTGCGCGCAACCATCGGCATTACCCTGTTCCCGGAGGATGGCGACAGCACCGAGAAGCTGTTGCAGAAAGCCGAGCAGACCATGACCCTGGCCAAGACTCGCTCGCGCAACCGTTATCAGTTCTATATCGCCAGCGTCGACAGCGAGATGCGCCGCCGTCGCGAGCTGGAAAAAGACCTGCGTGACGCGCTGATCCGCGATCAGTTCTACCTCGTCTACCAGCCGCAGATCAGCTACCGCGATCACCGCGTGGTTGGCGTCGAAGCGCTGATTCGCTGGCAGCACCCGGAACACGGTCTGGTGCCGCCGGACCTGTTCATCCCGCTGGCCGAACAGAACGGCACGATCATCGCCATCGGCGAATGGGTGCTCGATCAGGCCTGCAAACAACTACGCGAATGGCACGATCAGGGCTTCGCCGATCTGCGCATGGCGGTGAACCTTTCCACCGTGCAGTTGCACCACGCCGAGCTGCCGCGAGTGGTCAACAACCTGCTGCAGATGTACCGCCTGCCACCGCGCAGCCTGGAACTGGAAGTCACCGAAACCGGCCTGATGGAAGATATCAGCACCGCTGCGCAACACTTGCTCAGCCTGCGCCGCTCTGGCGCACTGATCGCCATCGATGACTTCGGTACCGGCTATTCATCCCTGAGCTATCTGAAAAGCCTGCCGCTGGACAAGATCAAGATCGACAAGAGCTTTGTGCAGGATCTGCTCGATGACGACGACGATGCGACCATCGTTCGCGCGATCATTCAACTGGGCAAAAGCCTGGGCATGCAGGTGATCGCCGAGGGCGTGGAAACCGCCGAGCAGGAAAGCTACATCATCTCCGAAGGCTGCCACGAAGGTCAGGGTTATCACTACAGCAAGCCGTTGCCGGCACGCGAGCTGGGCGCCTATCTCAAACAGGCACAACGCACTAACGCGGCCATTCTCTAGAAGGTCAAAAGATCGCAGCCTGCGGCAGCTCCTACAGACGAACGCATTTCAAATGCAGGAGCTGCCGCAGGCTGCGATCTTTTGTTCCTGATGCGCGAATAAGAAATATTTCCAAGTACGCCCTTTACACATAATGCGAAAGATTTGCATTATGTCGCAGTTTTGCGCACCCCCGCGCCAGTCCAATCAACTACCGAAGCAGGATGTTCGCCATGATTCGTATGCCTCTGGCTACCGCCAGTCTGCTGGCCATCGCTATTTCCCTCGCCGGTTGCGGCGAAGGCAAAGACAAGGCCGCCGCTCCGGCCGCACCGACGCCAGCCGCCAGCACCACCGCACCTGCGGCGGCGCCTGCCGCTGCCGGTAAAGTCGACGAAGCCGCCGCCAAGGCTGTGGTCGCGCACTACGCCGACATGGTCTTCGCCGTCTACAGCGATGCCGAATCTACCGCGAAAACCCTGCAGACCGCCGTCGACGCCTTCCTCGCCAAGCCGAACGCCGACACCCTGAAAGCCGCCAAGGCTGCATGGGTCGCTGCGCGCGTTCCGTACCTGCAGAGTGAAGTGTTTCGCTTCGGCAACACCATCATCGACGATTGGGAAGGTCAGGTTAACGCCTGGCCACTGGACGAGGGTCTGATCGACTACGTCGACAAATCCTACGAGCACGCACTGGGTAACCCGGGCGCCACTGCCAACATCATCGCCAACACCGAAGTTCAGGTCGGCGAAGACAAGGTCGACGTCAAGGACATCACCCCGGAAAAACTCGCCAGCCTCAACGAGCTGGGCGGTTCCGAAGCCAACGTCGCCACCGGCTACCACGCGATCGAATTCCTGCTCTGGGGCCAGGACCTCAACGGCACCGGTCCTGGCGCCGGCAACCGTCCGGCGTCGGACTACCTGGAAGGCGCCGGCGCCACTGGCGGTCACAACGATCGTCGCCGTGCCTACCTGAAGTCGGTGACCCAACTGCTGGTCAGCGACCTGGAAGAAATGGTCGGCAACTGGAAGCCGAACGTGGCTGACAACTACCGCGCCACCCTGGAAGCCGAGCCGGGCGAAAGCGGTCTGCGCAAAATGCTCTTCGGCATGGGCAGCCTCTCCCTCGGTGAACTGGCGGGCGAGCGCATGAAGGTTTCCCTGGAAGCCAACTCCCCTGAAGACGAGCAGGACTGCTTCAGCGACAACACCCACAACTCGCACTTCTACGATGCCAAAGGCATTCGTAATGTCTACCTGGGCGAGTACACCCGTGTTGATGGCACCAAGATGACCGGCGCCAGCCTGTCGTCGCTGGTGGCCAAGGCTGACCCGGCTGCCGACACCGCACTGAAAGCCGATCTGGCCGCTACCGAAGCGAAGATCCAGGTCATGGTCGATCACGCCAACAAGGGTGAGCACTACGACCAGTTGATCGCTGCCGGCAACACCGCGGGCAACCAGATCGTTCGTGACGCCATCGCATCGCTGGTCAAGCAGACCGGTTCGATCGAAGCCGCCGCCGGCAAACTGGGCATCAGCGACCTGAACCCGGACAACGCTGATCACGAGTTCTGATCACAGCGTCCGATTCAAAAAAGGCGACCTTCGGGTCGCCTTTTTCATGCCTGCCCTACACGGCCCATTGTAGGAGCTGCCGAAGGCTGCGATCTTTTGACTTTGCTTCTAAAAAAGACAGATCAAAAGATCGCAGCCTTCGGCAGCTCCTACAGGGGTTTTGCATTGCTCTTCAGATTTGCGCGATATCAAGCAAACGATAATTCCTCTTATTCAAACTCCTTCGCCCTGTTAGACTTTGCGCCTTCATTTTCGCCCGTCCGCAGGATGTCTGATGCCCTCGCTGCCTCTTCGCTTGTCCGCACTGTTGCTGGCCCTGGGCCTGAGTGCCTGCGATGACGCCCCGCGTTTCACCAAGGCTGAGCCGGGTGAAGCACGTTCGGGCGGTGCAGCGACCGTGCGCAAGACCGATCAGAACGCATTCTCCCTGCCCTCGGCCAACCTGCCACCGTCACGGCGAGTGGACTTCAGTGTCGGCAACAGTTTCTTCCGCAGCCCATGGGTGATCGCACCGTCGACCACCACTGCGCGCGATGGTCTCGGCCCGCTGTTCAACACCAACGCCTGCCAGAACTGCCACATCAAGGACGGTCGCGGCCATCCGCCAACGCCGGATGCCGCCAACGCGGTGTCGATGCTGGTGCGCCTGTCGATCCCTGATGCGCCGCAATTCGCCAAGCTCATTGAGCAGGTCGGCGTAGTGCCGGAGCCGGTCTACGGCGGCCAGTTCCAGGACATGGCCGTGCCCGGCGTAGCCCCCGAAGGCAAAGTGCGCGTCGATTACACGCCTGTGCCCGTGCGTTTCAAGGACGGTACCGAAGTCGAATTGCGCAAGCCAGTGTTGCAGATCACCCAACTGGGCTACGGCCCGATGCACCCGGACACGCGTTTCTCGGCCCGCGTTGCCCCGCCGATGATTGGTCTGGGCCTGCTCGAAGCGATCCCCGAAGAAGCGATTCTGGCCAACGCCACCGCGCAAGCCAAAGACAACAAAGGCATCAATGGCCGTCCCAATCAGGTCTGGGATGATGCGTTGCAGAAGACCGTCATGGGCAGATTCGGCTGGAAAGCCGGACAACCGAACCTCAATCAACAGAACGTCCACGCGTTTTCCGGCGACATGGGCCTCACCACCAGCCTGCGCCCCTTCGATGACTGCACCGACGCCCAAACCGCCTGCAAACAGGCACCGAACGGCAACGGCCCGGATGGCGAGCCGGAAGTCAGCGACAACATTCTGCGTCTGGTGCTGTTCTACAGCCGCAACCTCGCGGTACCTGCGCGGCGTGGCGTCAACGATCCTCAAGTGCTGGCCGGCAAGAACCTGTTTTTCCAGGCCGGCTGCCAGTCGTGCCATACACCGAAATACACCACCGCCGCCGACGCAGCCGAACCGGAACTGGCCAATCAGGTGATTCGCCCGTACAGCGATCTGCTGCTGCACGACATGGGCGAGGGTCTGGCTGACAACCGCACAGAATTCCAGGCCTCCGGTCGCGACTGGCGCACGCCGCCGTTGTGGGGCGTCGGTCTGACGCAAGCAGTCAGCGGTCACACCCAGTTTTTGCATGACGGTCGCGCGCGCAATCTGCTCGAAGCGGTGCTCTGGCACGGCGGCGAAGCGACGGCCGCGCAGCAACAGGTTTTGTCTTTCAATGCCGAGCAGCGCGCCGCGCTGCTGGCGTTCTTGAACTCACTTTAAACACTGAAAAAGAATCGGGAGCCCGACATGTTCCGTCCCAAGCTACTGTTCACCAGCCTTGCCGCGCTCGCCCTCGGTGCCTGCTCGCCGCAGGATCCGCAAGCGGTCACCTCGGCAGCCATCGCCAAATCAGTGATCCTGCCGACCTACACCCGTTGGGTCGAAGCCGACAAGCAACTGGCGGTCAGCGCCCTCGCCTACTGCCAGGGCAAAGAAACCCTGGAAACCGCGCGCGCCGACTTCCTCCATGCGCAGAAAGCCTGGGCCGAGCTGCAACCGCTGCTGATCGGTCCGCTGGCCGAGGGCAATCGTTCGTGGCAAGTGCAGTTCTGGCCGGACAAGAAGAACCTGGTTGGCCGTCAGGTCGAGCAACTGGTGGTCGCCCAGCCGCAGATCGACGCCGCCGCCCTGGCCAAGTCGAGCGTGGTCGTGCAAGGCCTGTCGGCTTACGAGTACATTCTGTTCGACGCCAAGCCTGACGTGGCCAACGCCGAACAGAAAGCCAAGTACTGCCCGCTGTTGATCGCCATTGGCGAACGGCAGAAGCAACTGGCCGAAGAGATTCTGCAGAGCTGGAACAACACCGACGGCATGCTCGCGCAGATGAGCAAGTTCCCCAACCAGCGCTACGCCGATTCCCACGAAGCGATCGCCGATCTGCTGCGCGTGCAGGTCACCGCACTGGACACTCTGAAGAAAAAACTCGGCACGCCAATGGGCCGCCAGAGCAAAGGCGTGCCTCAACCGTTCCAGGCCGATGCCTGGCGCAGCCAGTCCTCGCTGACCGCACTGGAAGCCAGCCTCGCCGCTGCCAAAACCGTCTGGGAAGGTGTCGACAACAAAGGCCTGCGCGCTCTGTTACCGGCTGAGCAGAAGCCACTGGCGGACAAAATCGACGCTGCCTACGCCGCTTCGCTGAAACTGTTCGACAGCACTCAGCGTTCGCTCGGCGATATGCTCGAAGACGACGCCGGTCGTCAGCAACTGAACGACATCTACGACAGCCTCAACGTCGTCCATCGCCTGCACGAAGGCGAACTGGCCAAGGCGCTGGGCATCCAACTGGGCTTCAACGCCAACGACGGTGACTGATGAGGGCAAGTGCCATGCTGCGACGTCAGGTGCTGACTTTAGGTAGTGCACTGCTGGGAGCAGTGACGCTGGGCGGCTGGACGCTGTTCAAACGCAAGGATCAGAGCCCGCTGTTGCTGTCGGCGCGCGACGACACCGACGGCAAGCACTACGCCGTCGGCTATCGGCTGGATGGCACGCGGGTGTTCGCCACCGAAGTCGGCCAACGCTGCCACGACATCATCAACCATCCGACGCAGCCGATTGCACTGTTCGTCGCACGTCGCCCGGGCACCGAGAGTTACCTGATCGACCTGCGCGACGGTAAGTTACTGCAGACGGTGACCTCGCAGCCGAACCGGCATTTCTACGGCCACGCCGTGGTGCACAAGGACGGCGAATACCTCTACGCCACCGAGAACGACACCACCGATCCCGGCCGTGGCTTGCTCGGCGTGTACAAGTTCGAAGGGGCGCGGCTGATACACACGGGCGAGATTTCCACCCATGGCCTCGGCCCGCATCAGGTTTCCTGGATGCCTGACGGCGAGACGCTGGTGGTGGCCAACGGCGGGATTCGTACCGAGGCGGAAAGCCGCGTCGACATGAACCTCAACGCCATGGAGCCGAGCCTGGTCTTGATGCAGCGCGACGGCACCCTGCTGAGCAAGGAAACCCTCGCCCAGCAGATGAACAGCGTGCGTCATTTGGGCATCGCCAGCGACGGCACCATCGTTGCCGGTCAGCAGTTCATGGGCGCCTCCCATGAGCGTTCGGAGCTGCTGGCGATCAAGCGTCCGGGGCAACCGTTCGTGGCATTCCCGGTGCCGGAGCATCAGTTGCAGTCGATGGGGCACTACACCGCCAGCGTCGCCGTGCACAGCGATTTGCGTCTGGTCGCGCTGACGGCACCGCGTGGCAATCGCTTCTTTATCTGGGATCTGGACAGCGGCGAAGTACGCCTCGACGCTCCATTGCCCGATTGCGCAGGCGTCGGTGCGGTGAAGGACGGTTTTGTCGTGACTTCCGGACAAGGGCGTTGCCGTTACTACGATTGCCGTCAGGATGAGCTGCTGGCCAAGCCGCTGGAATTGCCGGCGGGGCTCTGGGACAACCATCTGCACTTGATGGCGTAAAAAAGCCTTAAAAGATCGCAGCCTGCGGCAGCTCCTACCTTGGAATGCATTCCACTGTAGGAGCTGCCGAAGGCTGCGATCTTTTTGCGCCCCCCTGTAAAAACTGCCAGTTGGAATCCCCCCTGCACTCGGAGTAATGTGCCCGCCTGTCTCACCTGATTTATCCAAGGAACTGGAAATATGCTGCGTCGCCGCATGCTGATCATGTTGGGTGTTGTTTTGTTGATCGTCCTGGTGCTGGGCGGGTACAAAGCCTTTTCGATCTACACGATGATCCAGGGCTTTTCCAAGCCGAAACCGCCGATCAGCGTCGCCGTGGCCAATGCCACCGAGCAGCCGTGGCAGATGCGTTTGCCCACCGTTGGCTCTCTCAAGGCGCTGCAGGGTGTCGAGCTAAGCCTGGAAGTGGCCGGCACCGTCACCGAACTCAAGTTCGAATCCGGCCAGAAGGTCAAGGCCGGGCAGCCGCTGCTGCAACTCGACAGTGGCGTCGAAACCGCCCTGCTGGAAACCGCCAAGGCTGATCTGGGTCTGGCACAACTGGACTTCGGCCGTGGCGCGCAATTGGTCGACAGCCGCGCGATCTCCAAAGGCGAGTACGACCGGCTCTCCGCCGTGCTGCAAAAGAACAAAGCCACGGTCAATCAGCTCAACGCTTCGCTGGCGAAAAAACGCATCCTCGCGCCGTTCAGCGGCACCATCGGCATCCGTCAGGTCGACGTCGGCGACTACCTCGCCAGCGGCACCAAAATCGCCACACTGCAGGACTTGAGCAGCCTCTACGCCGACTTCTACCTGCCCGAACAATCGGTGCCTAAACTGGCCATCGGTCAGCCGGTGCAGATCGCTGTCGCCGCGTATCCCAAGCAGAACTTCGCCGGCAAGATCAGCGCGATCAACCCGATCGTCGAAAGCACTACGCGCAACATTCTGGTTCGCGCCACGCTGGCCAACCCGGACGGCAAATTGCTCCCGGGCATGTTCGCCAGCCTCGAGGTGTTGCTGCCCGATCCGCAGAAACACATCGTCGTGCCGGAGAGTGCGATCACCTACACCCTCTACGGCAACTCGATCTACGTGGTCGGGCAGAAGAAAGCCGAGGACGGCAGCGTCGAAAAGGATGACAAGGGCCAACCGGTGCTGATCGCCGAACGCCGCTTCATCGAAACCGGTGAGCGCCGCGATGGCCTGGTGATGATCAACAAGGGCGTGCAGAGCGGCGAACAAGTGGTGACGGCCGGCCAGATCAAACTGGACAACGGTGCTCACATCGCCATCAGCGACGACAAGACCCTCGGCGAGCAGAACAGTCCGCCCCGCGCCGACTGATCAAGGAATTCCCATGGCTTTTACCGATCCGTTCATCCGCCGCCCGGTGCTCGCCACCGTGGTCAGCCTGTTGATTGTGCTGCTGGGCTTTCAAGCCTGGAGCAAGTTGCCGCTGCGCCAATACCCGCAAATGGAAAACGCCCTGATCACGGTCACTACGGCTTATCCCGGGGCCAACGCCGAAACCATTCAGGGCTACATCACCCAGCCGATGCAGCAGAGCCTGGCCAGCGCCGAGGGCATCGACTACATGACCTCGGTCAGTCGCCAGAATTTCTCGGTGATTTCGATTTACGCGCGCATCGGTTCCAACACCGACCGCTTGTTCACCGAACTGCTGGCCAAGGCCAACGAGGTGAAAAACAAGCTGCCGCAGGACGCCGAAGACCCGGTGCTGAGCAAGGAGTCCGCCGACGCCTCGGCGCTGATGTACATCAGCTTCTTCAGCAAGGATCTGAGCAACCCGCAGATCACCGACTACCTGTCACGGGTAATCCAGCCAAAACTGGCGACCCTGCCGGGCATGGCCGAGGCGGAAATTCTCGGCAATCAGGTGTTCGCCATGCGCCTGTGGCTCGACCCGGTGAAGCTCGCAGGTTTCGGCCTCAGCGCCAACGATGTGACCAACGCCGTGCGCCAGTACAACTTCCTCTCCGCTGCCGGCGAAGTGAAAGGCGAGTACGTGGTCACCAGCATCAACGCCAACACCGAACTGAAATCCGCCGAAGCCTTCGCGGCGATTCCGCTCAAGGTCAGTGGCGACAGCCGCGTGCTGCTCAGCGATGTCGCGCGGGTGGAAATGGGCGCAGAAAACTACGATTCGATCAGCTCGTTCGGCGGCACGCCGTCGGTGTACATCGGCATCAAGGCCACCCCCGGCGCCAACCCGCTGGATGTGATCAAGGAAGTGCGCAAGCTGATGCCGGAGCTGGAAGCGCAACTGCCGCCGAACCTCAAGAGCGAGATCGCCTACGACGCCACGCTGTTTATTCAGGCTTCGATTGATGAAGTGGTGAAAACCCTGTTCGAAGCGGTGCTGATCGTCATCGTTGTGGTGTTCCTGTTCCTCGGCGCATTGCGTTCGGTGGTGATCCCGGTGGTGACCATTCCGCTGTCGATGATCGGCGTGATGTTCTTCATGCAGATGATGGGCTACTCAATGAACCTGCTGACGCTGCTGGCAATGGTGCTGGCGATCGGTCTGGTGGTGGACGATGCGATTGTTGTGGTGGAAAACATCCACCGGCATATCGAGGAAGGCAAAACGCCGTTTGATGCGGCGCTGGAAGGTGCACGGGAAATCGCCATGCCGGTGGTGTCGATGACCATCACCCTGGCGGCGGTGTATGCGCCGATCGGCTTTCTCACCGGGCTGACCGGGGCGTTGTTCAAGGAATTTGCGTTGACCCTGGCCGGCGCCGTGGTGATTTCCGGGATTGTCGCCCTGACCCTGTCACCGATGATGTGCGCGTTCTTGCTGCGCCACGAGGAAAATCCCAGCGGCCTGGCGCATCGCCTCGATCGTATTTTCGATGGCCTCAAGCGCCGCTATCAAAGCATGCTGCACGGCACACTGAACACGCGGCCGGTGGTGCTGGTGTTCGCGGTGATCGTATTGTGCCTGATCCCGGTGTTCCTCAAGTTCACCAAATCGGAGCTGGCCCCGGACGAAGATCAGGGCATCATTTTCATGATGGCCACTGCGCCGCAGCCAACCAACCTCGATTACCTGAGCACCTACACCGACGAATTCATCAAGATCTTCAAGGAGTTTCCGGAGTACTACTCGTCGTTCCAGATCAACGGCTACAACGGTGTGCAGGCGGGCATCGGCGGCTTCCTGCTCAAGCCGTGGAACGAACGCAGTCGTACGCAAATGGAAATCCTCCCGGAGGTGCAAGGCAAGCTGGAAGGTATTCCGGGCCTGCAGATTTTCGGTTTCAACCTGCCTTCCCTGCCCGGCACCGGCGAAGGCTTGCCGTTCGAGTTCGTGGTCAACACCGCCAACGACTACGAGTTGTTGTTACAGGTCGCCGACCGGATCAAGAAACGTGCGATGGAGTCGGGCAAGTTCGCCTTCGTCGATCTCGATCTGGCGTTCGACAAACCCGAGGTGGTGGTCGACATCGACCGCGCCAAAGCAGCGCAGATGGGCGTATCGATGCAGGACCTCGGTGGCACCCTCGCCACCCTGTTGGGCGAAGCGGAAATCAATCGTTTCACCATTGAAGGGCGCAGCTACAAGGTGATCGCTCAGGTCGAGCGCCCCTATCGCGACAACCCGGACTGGCTGAACAATTACTACGTGAAAAACACCCAGGGTGAGTTGCTGCCACTGTCGACACTGATCAAGGTCAGCGACCGCGCCCGACCGCGCCAGCTCAACCAGTTCCAGCAACTCAACGCGGCGAAAATCTCCGGTTTCCCGTTGGTGAGCATGGGTGAAGCCATCGACACCGTGTTGCAGATCGCCCGCGAAGAAGCGCCAGCCGGATTTGCTTTCGACTACGGCGGCGCTTCACGCCAGTTCGTCCAGGAAGGCAGCGCCTTGTGGGTAACCTTTGCGCTGGCGCTGGCGATTATCTTTCTGGTGCTGGCGGCGCAGTTCGAGAGTTTCCGCGATCCGCTGGTGATTCTGGTGACGGTGCCGTTATCGATTTGTGGCGCGTTGATTCCGCTGTTCCTTGGCTGGTCGAGCATGAACATCTACACCCAGGTCGGGTTGGTGACGCTGATCGGGCTGATCAGCAAGCATGGGATCCTGATCGTCGAGTTCGCCAACCAGTTGCGTAAGGACAAGGGCCTGACGGCGCGTGAAGCCGTTGAGGAAGCGGCGGCGATTCGCTTGCGGCCGGTGTTGATGACCACAGCGGCGATGGTGTTTGGCATGGTGCCGCTGATTCTCGCCACGGGCGCGGGTGCGGTCAGCCGTTTTGATATCGGCATGGTGATTGCCACGGGGATGTCGATTGGCACGTTGTTTACGCTGTTTGTGCTGCCCTGCGTTTACACCCTGCTGGCGAAACCCGATAAGCCTTGAAAGCAAAAGATCGCAGCCTTCGGCAGCTCCTACACCGCCCCATGTAGGAGCTGCCGAAGGCTGCGATCTTTTGATCTTGCTTGCATAAAAAAAGGCCTCGCATCTGCGAGGCCTTTTATGTGGGCTTCAATCTGTTCAACTTTGTGGCCTCATCCCTTGAGAAAGTCCGAACATGAACAACAACAGATCATGATCAGGTTTGGTCGCCACGGAGGCTTTCGCCACCCGTGGGACTGCGCAGTGGGCGTCGTCTACGGACGCGCCCACCACCTGCATGCGGGGCTGCTCCCAGGCAGCCACCGCCAATGACGCAACTGCCAAGGCTCCAACCAAAAACAAACCTCGTGCAATTTCTAGTTTCATCGCTATAAACCTTTGATAGCGCTGCCAAACGCCGTCTCATAAAAGTAGACGAGTTTTTTCCAGTCCGCGTCGCGGAACGACGAGTGGCGGCGCAATTGCTTCATGTCGTGGGAAGCGGCGCGATAGGCGGTCAGACGCTGGCGGCATTTCTCCAGATCGATCAAGGCGACCTCGACCTTGGCCGACTCGCCTTCGCCCGTCACGCGCACAAACACGTGTTTGATGTAGATGCAGCTGTGCTGCCAACGGCCCTTGTGCATGCGCGCCAGGTTTTCGGCGAGGTCCTTGAGCACACGCTCATACACCACATCGCCGCACTGATCACGACCGCCGGCGGCCGCCAGCCAGTGTTCCAGTTCCTGGAAACCGTCCAGGGACTTGGTGACCAAAAGTGCACGCCACTTGTGTTGCGGATCAGGCTGAGCGCCGCAGAAAACGATCTCCGGCACGCGAACACCGAGCTTGCTCACGCCGGTCAGCGCGTCAAGCTCACGCAAAACGGTAGGACGGCCAAAAGGGTGCAACCAGCTGCGGTAGATATGACCGGTCTGGCGCTTGGCATACAGCAGTTGACCATCGCGCCCCACGACCCTTTGCACGCCACTTTCCCCGCCACGTCGAACATTGGGTTCTTCCACCCACTCGCCGCGCTGGTTCCAGTAAAAGTCAAAGCGATCTTGCGGAGCGACATCCGTTTCTGCTGCAAATTGCACTGCCATCCTGTTACCTCTTGCGTAATACGTAAACCCGCCACATGGCGTAGAGCGGAATAAAGTCCAGTTGTTCCTGAATCCGAAAACCTGCTTCCTCGAACTCCTTTTCCACCGTAGCGGCCGGTAACACAAAGCGATTCTGATACTCGCGTTTGTCACGGTTGCGCTCGGCTCGCTGGCGTTTCCAGGCTTTGAAATTGCCATCAACCCACAACGAAACGATCACACTGTCGCGGGTGACGCGCTCGAATTCGCGCAGAATCGCCCGGCGATGCTCGGCTTCACCGATGTGGTGGAGCAGACGCATGCAGAAAATGCTGTCGACGGCGTTGTCAGGCAAGGCAATGTCGAAGGCAGATGTGTGCAAGGGTTGTACCCGTTTCACCACATCGGCCGGTTGCGACTGCATGGCCGTCTTGATCATCGATTCGGAATTGTCCGCGCCGATAATCACCCGGTTGGCTTTTTCGCCCAACAGGGGCCAGAAGCGCCCGGCACCGCAAGGCAGATCCAGCACCAGCCCCGGATCGCCAACGGACGCCAGCGCCTTGCGGGCCATCTGTTCGTCACGCCAGTGGGAGAGCCGCCGTCCAAGGCTTTCTTTGTGCTTGCGCAGGTATTTTTGCGCGTGTTGATCGTCGTACTTCTCGGAAAAATCGAGTTTGATCGGACCGGCCATCACCTGAACTCCTGAATTGCTGATGTCACCACCTTAAGGAGCGGTGTGTCAGCGTCAGGTCATCCATTTGTGAAAAAAATGTCCGGTAAACAGACAAATTATTACAGCGTTATACAGGATTTAGACAGGAAGGAGGGAGTAGCATCGAGCCACTCCGTGCGTCAGATTTTGCCCAGATCCACCTCGAAGCGGCAGCCATTGGGTTCCATCGTGCTGAGACTGACGGTCCAGCCCTGGTTCTCGCAGATCCGCTGAACCAGCGACAATCCCAGGCCCAGCCCCTCGCCGCGCTTTTCGCTGCCACGCACGAAAGGCTCGAACATGGCTTCACGTTTTTCTTCCGGAATGCCGACACCGGAGTCTTCCACCACAAAGCCGTTGGCCGTGAGTGTCAGGCGAATAAAGCCCTTCTCGGTGTAGTGACAAGCGTTGCGCAACAGGTTGCCCATCACCGCGGTCAACAACGTTGCGTTGTAGCAGGTGTGTGGCGGATTGCCCGGTTCGAACTGCAAGGTCAGCCCTTTGCTTTCGATCGACTCTCGCCACACACACAACAGGCTGTCCGCGACTTGGGCGAGATTCTGTTGCGGTGCCGAACCGGCATCTTCGCGCTGGGAGCGGGCGAGCATAAGGAAGGTCTGCACCAGTTCGCGCATTTCTTCACTGGCCCGGGCAATGCGCTGGACCTGGTTGCGCCCACGCTGATCGATGGCCGGGTTTTCCATCAGCAATTCGCATGAGCTGGCCAAGACCATCAGCGGCGTGCGCAATTCGTGACTGACATCGCTGGTGAACAGTCTTTCACGCGTCAGCGCCTGACGCAGGCGCCCCAGCGTGGCATCGAACGCCACCGCCAGCTCGCCAACTTCGTCAGCCGCGTAATCCGGCGCCAACGGCGGCGCCAGGCCGAGCAACTGATCGCGATGGCGCACCTGCCGGGCCAGGCGCACCACCGGTGCCATCACCTTGCGTGCGAGCACCCACCCGAGGAATACCGCCAGGGCCAGACTGAGCACAAAGCCGACCAGCACCACGGCAAACAGTACGCGCTCGCGCTCTTCGAAATCACTTTGATCCTGCAGCAGCACATAACGTCGACCGTCAACGACCTCGACCATCGCGTGATACGACAGCTGCTCGCGGAACACTTCATGGAAACCGGAATCGAGGTGGCGCAGGTCCTTGGGCAGCTCGAAATCCCCCGGCCCGCCACTGAAATAGAACAACTGGTCGGGTTCCGGGCGATGGCTCCAGTCCGAGACGTTGTCCATCAGCAGAAGCCGTTGCAGATCGCCGCCCAGCCCCGCCGAAATCAACTTCTCTTCCACCAGGTGCACGGTCGCGACGATGCCCATCGCGAAGGCGCCGGCCACAAGTGCGCTCATCAAGGCAAAGGCAATGATGATCCGCTGGGAAAGACTTTGCCTGAACTCCATTACACGTCGGCCAGCCGGTAACCCACCCCGTGCACGGTGTGCAGCAGTGGTTTGGCGAAAGGTTTATCAATGACTTGTCGCAGTTGGTGAACGTGGCTGCGCAGGCTGTCGCTGTCGGGACAATCATCGCCCCACAGCGCTTCTTCGAGAATTTCCCGGCGCAGCACGTGCGGGCTCTTCTGCATCAAAACGGCCAGCAGCTTCAGGCCGACCGGGTTGAGCTTAAGCAATTTGCCCTCACGGGTGACCTCCAGCGTATCGAGGTCGTAGCTCAGATCACCGACCTGCAACGCCCGACGACCGCCACCCTGGGTGCGGCGCATCACCGCTTCGACGCGCGCGGCCAGTTCGGACAAGGCAAAAGGTTTGACCAGGTAATCGTCCGCCCCGGACTTGAAACCCTGCAAACGATCGTCCAGTTGATCGCGAGCGGTGAGCATGATCACCGGTGTGTCCCGACGGGCATCTTCACGCAGGCGTTTGCACAGGGTGTAGCCATCGATGCCCGGCAGCATGATGTCGAGCACGATCAGGTCGTAATGCTCGGTGGCCGCCAGATGCAGGCCCGACAGGCCGTCCTGGGCGCAATCGACGGTATAGCCCTTGAGGCCCAGATAATCGGCCAGATTGGCCAGGATGTCGCGGTTGTCTTCGACCAATAGAATTCGCATGGGCACCTCCTCCGTACGGGGTAACGGCCGTCTTGGCCCGCGCAGCTTACGGCCAAGTGTGGCTCAGGGCTAGGCGTGCGTCGGGTTGTCTGGCAAGAAAAACGCTCATTGCGCCTGCCAACGTTTTTTTCACCTTCGGTTAACAAATCGGCGACGCCAGCGCGCGCAGACTCCGCGCGGTTGCGCTCTTCAGACTCCACTTACGACCAAGGAATTGCCCATGGTGTCGACTTCTGCCCGCCCTGCTTCCAGACCGCTGAACCTGTGGCTGTGCCTGGGAATACCCACCATTGCGGCGATCGTTCTGGTGCTGCTTGAACTGACCGACCTGGATATGGATCTGGCCCGGCTGTTCTATGACCCGGTGGCTGGCGACTTTATTGGCCGCCACAGTTTTTTCCTGGAAGACATCCTGCACGATCGCGCCAAACAAGTGGTGATCGCGTTTTCGGTGTTTGCGGTGCTGGGTTTTCTCGGCTCGTTTTTCATCGCCAGACTGAAGCCCTTCAAACGTGAGCTGGGCTGTCTGGTGCTGTCGCTGGGCCTGGCAACCTCATTCGTCACCCCTGTCAAAGCCGTGACGGCAGTGCAGTGCCCATGGAGCCTGGAGCAATTCGGCGGCCATGAAACCTACAGCAAACTGATGGAACATCGTCCTCAGACCGACAAACCCGGCCGTTGCTGGCCTGGTGGGCATGCGGCGACGGGGTTCACCTTGTTTGCGCTGTTCTTTGTCCTGCGTGATCGCCGTCCGCGTCTGGCCCGTCAGGCGTTTATCTTTGCCTTTGCGCTGGGTTCGGTATTTTCGATCAGCCGGATGATGCAGGGTGCGCACTTCTTCTCGCACAACGTGTGGACAGCGATTTTCTGCTGGCTGATTTGCCTGGGGTCGTATTACTGGGTGCTGTATCGCCCGGCGGTGAAAACCGAGGGTGTCGTCCAGGCACAACCGGTCAGCGTCTGATCTGACGCGATCGCTGGCAAGCCAGCTCCCACAGGATTGGTGTCGAGCACACATTTTGTGAACGCCTGAATCACTGTGGGAGCTGGCTTGCCAGCGATGAACGATTACTCGGTCTTGCGCCAACACTGAATCAAAGGCAATAAAAAACCCCGCTGGCTTGCGCCAGCGGGGTTTTGCGTTACAGGGACAAGGCTGGCTTACATCATGCCGCCCATCCCACCCATGCCGCCCATGTCTGGCATACCGCCGCCAGCAGCGTTGTCTTTCTTCGGCGCGTCAGCAACAGCGGCTTCGGTGGTCAGGATCAGACCGCCGATCGACGATGCCGCTTGCAGAGCGGAACGAGTCACCTTGGTTGGGTCCAGGATGCCCATTTCAATCATGTCGCCGTATTCGCCAGTCGCAGCGTTGTAACCGAAGTTACCCTTGCCGTTCTTGACTTCGTTGACCACAACGCTTGGCTCGTCGCCGCTGTTTGCAGCGATCTGACGCAGCGGAGCTTCAACAGCGCGGCGCAGAACAGCGATACCGACGTCCTGATCAGCGTTGTCGCCTTTCAGGTCAACCAGGGTTTGCAGAGCGCGGATCAGCGCAACGCCACCGCCAGGTACCACGCCTTCTTCAACGGCTGCACGGGTTGCGTGCAGGGCGTCTTCAACGCGGGCTTTCTTCTCTTTCATTTCAACTTCGGAACCAGCGCCAACCTTGATCACTGCAACGCCGCCGGACAGCTTGGCCAGACGCTCTTGCAGTTTTTCACGGTCGTAGTCGGACGAAGTTTCGGCAACCTGAGCACGGATCTGAGTGATGCGCGCCTGGATGTCGGAATCTGCACCGGCACCGTCAACAATGATGGTGTTTTCCTTGGAAATGGTCACACGCTTGGCGCTGCCCAGGTTTTCCAGGGTAGCGGCTTCCAGGCTCAGGCCGATCTCTTCGGAGATAACGGTACCGCCGGTCAGAACAGCGATGTCCTGCAGCATGGCCTTGCGACGGTCGCCGAAGCCTGGCGCCTTGACGGCTGCGACTTTGACGATGCCACGCATGTTGTTCACAACCAGCGTCGCCAGGGCTTCGCCTTCAACGTCTTCGGAAACGATCAGCAGTGGACGGCCGGCTTTGGCAACGGCTTCCAGCACTGGCAGCATTTCACGGATGTTCGAGATCTTTTTGTCGACCAGCAGGATCAGCGGGCTGTCCAACTCGGCAACCATGGTCTCTGGCTTGTTGACGAAGTACGGGGACAGGTAGCCACGGTCGAACTGCATGCCTTCAACAACCGACAGTTCGTTTTCCAGGCCAGTGCCTTCTTCAACGGTGATCACGCCTTCTTTACCGACTTTTTCCATGGCTTCGGCAATGATGTCGCCGATGGAGTTGTCGGAGTTGGCGGAGATGGTGCCTACCTGAGCGATTGCCTTGGTGTCAGCGCATGGCTTGGACAGGTTCTTCAGCTCTTTGACGATAGCGATGGTCGCTTTGTCGATACCGCGCTTCAGGTCCATCGGGTTCATGCCGGCAGCGACGGCTTTCAGGCCTTCGTTGACGATCGACTGAGCCAGAACGGTAGCGGTGGTAGTACCGTCACCCGCGTCATCGTTGGCACGGGAGGCAACGTCTTTGACCAGCTGCGCGCCCATGTTTTCGAAGCGATCTTCGAGTTCGATTTCTTTGGCGACGGAAACGCCGTCCTTGGTGATGGTCGGAGCGCCGAAGCTCTTCTCGATGATCACGTTACGGCCTTTCGGGCCCAGGGTCGCTTTTACTGCGTCAGCCAGGACGTTGACGCCCTTGAGCATTTTTTTACGGGCGGAATCGCCAAACAGAACTTCTTTAGCAGCCATGATCGATATTCCTTAAATACTTTGTAGTAGCGGGAAAATGAACGGGGTTATCAGCCTTCGATAACAGCGAGGATTTCGTTCTCGCTCATTACCAGCAGGTCTTCGCCGTCGACTTTCACTGTGTTGCTGCCGGAGTAAGGACCGAACACAACCTTGTCGCCTTCCTTGACGGACAGTGCGCGCACTTCACCGTTTTCCAGAGCTTTGCCCGGGCCTACAGCGAGAATCACACCGTGGTTGGCTTTTTCAGCAGCCGAACCTGGCAGGACGATACCGCCAGCGGTTTTCTTTTCTTCTTCGCTGCGACGGATAACGACGCGGTCATGCAGAGGACGAAGCTTCATTGTCGATCTCTCCTAATTGTGGTTTTCATCGGCCGGTGTAGTCCCGGCGGGTTTAACAAATCCGGCCTGCGCCGGTTGCGATTCGTCGAGCGAACCGCGGAAGTCTGTCCGGTTCAATACCGGAAACCTTTCGGTGACCGATACATAAGGGCGCATAAGCTTATTACAAGGGCGGGGCGAAAAATTTTTCACTGATGTTCTGCACAAAAGCAGTCCATAAACGAACACGGCACCCGAAGGTGCCGTGTAGAGAGAGGCGTTACTTGCTGTCGCGATGTTCGAACTCGCCTTCGATCACATCACCCTCGCGGCCCAGAGGCTGACGCGGTGCGGGACCGCCACGGGGTTGCAGGTCGTCGGCGAACGCACGCTGGCGCATGGCCTGTTCTTCGGCGCGCTGGCGCATCTTGTTTGCCAGCAACCGGCGGCTGATGGGCAGCAGCATGACCAGACCGACCACATCGCTGATGAAGCCCGGCAGGATCAACAGGCCACCGGCCAATGCCAGCATCAGCCCTTCGAGCATGGTTTGCGCGGGCAATTCGCCGCGGTTCAGGCTTTCACGGGCACGCAGGGCCGTGGCCAGACCGGCGACGCGCAGCACGAACACGCCGAACATCGAGCCGAGAATGATCAGCAGCAGGGCCGGGAAAAACCCGATAGAGCCTGCCACTTTGACGAATACGAACAGCTCCAGCACTGGAAACAGCAGAAAGAGCAACAGAAAAGGGCGCATCAAAGTTTCCTCAACGCAAGAAATGCCTTGCAGTAAGCCTTAGATGACGTCGCCCTTTCGTGAATTCAAGCGTCGGCCACTTCATTTTTTGGCCAGACCTCGGCGTGAGCCAATGAAACCAAGGCTTCACGCACTTGTATCGGCGTATGACAAGGCGCCGGAAACGGCAACCAGTACAGCGCCTGACCGATGCGCAGGTGCATGCCTTCGGTGTCGATCCCGGCCAGTTGCGCCGGCACGCTTTTCGGCAGACCGGCGAGGTCGACGTAGTGCGCGATGGCTTTGGCGTGGTCACTGTTCATGTGCTCGACCATGCTGATTTCAGCCTTGCCGGCGAACGGGTTGGCCAAGGTCAGTTGATCGACCCAGTGAATCGCGCCGAAACCGCCGATGTAGCGGTGACGCACCGGGTTCAGCACCCAGAAGTCGAAATCGTGGGCCTTGTGGTAATTCTGCGAATCCGGGAAATAACGGTAGTAACGCTCGGCGGCGGCTTCGATGGCAGCCGCGTCTTCAAGCTTTTGCGCTTCGGCCAGATAAGTGAGGCGCCCCACCGCTTGTACGTCGTCAGCCTCGCGCTCGCCGACGAGCATCGAGCACTTCGGGTCTTTTTGCAGGTTGTGGGTGTGCTGTGCAATGCGGCTGATCAGGATCAGCGGCCGGCCCTGCTCGTCCAGGCAGTAAGGCACCACGGAGCCAAAGGGAAAACCGGGCATCGATTTCGAGTGCGTCGACAGCACTCCACGGTATTCCTTGAGAAGCAATTCTCGGGCATTCTTGGCCACTTCAACGCTCAATTTATGACTCCTTAAATAGAATCCGTCGAAAAAACGGACAGGCGCCCGGGATCAAGTCCCCGTCACGCCGGCGGGCAATTCTCATGTGCACTCCAGCCACGGCCGGTGCAGATCGGGCGTTGCTGAAAACAAAAACGACTCAGACCAGCTATCGGGGCATGCAAATGCAACTCAACGACAAAGTAATCATTATCACTGGCGGTTGCCAGGGTTTGGGCCGTTCCATGGCCGAGTATTTCGCCGGCAAACGCGCCAGACTCGCGCTGGTCGACCTCAATCAGGAAAAGCTCGACGACGCGGTCGCGGCCTGCAAGGCCAAAGGTATCGAGGCGCGCAGTTACCTGTGCAACGTGGCCAATGAAGAGCAGGTCGAGCACATGGTCGCTCAGGTCGCCGCCGACTTTGGCGCGATCCACGGCCTGATCAACAACGCCGGAATCCTCCGTGATGGCCTGCTGCTCAAGGTCAAGGACGGCGAAATGACCAAGATGAGCCTGGCACAGTGGCAGGCGGTGATCGACGTCAACCTGACCGGCGTGTTCCTCTGCACCCGTGAAGTGGCGGCGAAAATGGTCGAGCTGAAGAATAGCGGCGCGATCATCAATATCTCGTCGATCTCGCGTGCGGGCAACGTTGGCCAGACCAATTACTCGGCGGCCAAGTCTGGTGTGGCAGCAGCCACGGTGACCTGGGCCAAAGAGCTGGCGCGCTATGGCATTCGTGTGGCGGGCATTGCACCGGGCTTCATCGAAACCGAGATGACCCTGGGCATGAAGCCGGAAGCGCTGGAGAAAATGACATCGGGAATCCCGCTCAAGCGCATGGGCAAGCCGGAAGAGATCGCCCATTCGGCGGCGTACATCTTCGAGAACGACTACTACACCGGGCGGATTCTGGAGATGGATGGCGGCTTGCGCATCTAACCCCCCCCCACTACAAAACCAAATGTGGGAGCGAGCCTGCTCGCGAATGCGGTGTGTCATTCAACCCATTGGTTGTCTGACACACCGCATTCGCGAGCAGGCTCGCTCCCACAGTTTTTTTCAGTGTTGCTGAGTCATCAATCGTCGCTGATGGTGATATTCGGCATCGCCGGCGTCGCCGCTTCCTGCAACACGATCCGCGCGCCAACGTGGCGGGCCAGCTCCTGATAGACCATGGCAATCTGGCTGTCCGGCTCGGCGATCACCGTCGGCTTGCCGCCATCGGCCTGCTCGCGGATCAGCATCGACAGCGGCAGCGAGGCCAGCAGCTCAACGCCGTATTGGGTCGCCAGCTTCTCGCCCCCGCCTTCACCGAACAGATGCTCGGCATGCCCGCAATTCGAGCAGATGTGCACGGCCATGTTTTCCACCACGCCCAGCACCGGAATGTTGACCTTGCGGAACATTTCTACGCCTTTGCGCGCGTCGAGCAAAGCCAGATCCTGGGGTGTGGTGACGATCACCGCGCCGGCCACCGGGACTTTCTGCGCGAGCGTCAGCTGGATGTCGCCGGTGCCTGGCGGCATGTCGATGACCAGATAATCCAGATCGCCCCACGCGGTTTGCGTGACCAATTGCAGCAGCGCCCCGGAGACCATCGGCCCGCGCCAGAGCATCGGCGTGTTGTCGTCGGTGAGGAACGCCATCGACATGACCTCCACGCCGTGAGCCTTGAGCGGCACGAACCACTTCTGGTCCTTGACCTCCGGGCGGGTGCGCTCGGGAATGCCGAACATGATGCCCTGGCTCGGGCCGTAGATATCGGCGTCGAGAATACCGACCTTGGCGCCTTCACGGGCCAGAGCCAGGGCGAGGTTGGCGGCGGTGGTCGATTTGCCCACACCGCCCTTGCCGGACGCCACGGCGACCACGTTCTTGACGTTGGCCAGCCCGGGAATCTGCGCCTGGGCCTTGTGCGCGGCGATCACGCTGGTCACTTCGACCTTGGCGATAACCACGCCGTCGAGGTTTTCGATGGCCAGTTGCAGCAGTTGCGCCCAGCCGCTCTTGAACAGACCGGCGGCGTAACCGATTTCCAGCTGCACGTTGACGCGGTCACCGACGATCTCGATGTGCTTCACGCAACCGGCGCTGACCGGGTCCTGGTTCAGGTAAGGGTCGGTGTATTGGCTGAGGACGGCTTCCACCGCTGCGCGAGTGACGGCGCTCATGGGCAACTCCGATAACAAGACTGGGAATAGATGGCGGGTATCGTACCTGAAAAAGATCGCCGTCTTCGGCAGCGCCTACAGGGGATCATGTGCAGGAGCTGCCGAAGGCGGCGATCTTTTGATCTTTGCTGTTGCTCATCCAATGAAACAGGCGCACAGGGTGAAAATTATGCGCCAGCGCTTTATAGTGGCCGACCTCCGTTTCATCAAGTAGCGAAGCCCCACATGTCCGAACCACGCAAGATCCTCGTCACCAGCGCCCTGCCCTACGCCAACGGTTCGATTCACCTTGGCCATATGCTGGAATATATCCAGACCGATATGTGGGTGCGCTTCCAGAAGCATCGCGGCAACCAGTGCATTTATGTCTGCGCCGACGACGCCCACGGTTCGGCGATCATGCTGCGCGCGGAAAAAGAAGGCATCACCCCGGAACAGTTGATCGCCAATGTGCAGGCTGAACACAGCGCCGACTTTGCCGAGTTTCTGGTCGACTTCGACAACTTCCACTCCACTCACGCTGAAGAAAACCGTGAGCTGTCGAGCCAGATCTACCTCAAGCTGCGTGACGCCGGGCACATCGCACAGCGCTCGATCACCCAGTATTTCGACCCGGAAAAGAAAATGTTCCTGGCCGACCGCTTCATCAAGGGCACCTGCCCGAAATGCGGCACTGAAGACCAGTACGGCGACAACTGCGAAAAATGCGGTGCGACCTACGCCCCGACTGACCTGAAGGATCCGAAGTCGGCGATCTCCGGCGCCACCCCGGTGCTCAAGGATTCCCAGCACTTCTTCTTCAAGCTGCCAGACTTCCAGCAAATGCTGCAGACCTGGACCCGCAGCGGCACTCTGCAAGACGCCGTGGCCAACAAGATCGCCGAATGGCTGGACGCCGGCCTGCAGCAGTGGGATATCTCCCGCGATGCGCCGTACTTCGGTTTCGAGATCCCGGGCGAGCCGGGCAAATATTTCTACGTGTGGCTGGATGCGCCGATCGGCTACATGGCCAGCTTCAAGAACCTCTGCGACCGCACGCCGGAGCTGGACTTCGACGCGTTCTGGGGCAAGGACTCCACCGCCGAGCTGTACCACTTCATCGGCAAGGACATCGTTAACTTCCACGCGCTGTTCTGGCCAGCCATGCTCGAAGGCGCGGGCTACCGCAAGCCCACCGGCATCAACGTGCACGGCTACCTGACCGTCAACGGTCAGAAGATGTCCAAGTCGCGCGGCACCTTCATCAAGGCCCGCACGTATCTGGATCACCTGTCGCCGGAATACCTGCGCTACTACTACGCGGCCAAGCTGGGCCGTGGCGTTGATGACCTCGACCTGAATCTCGAAGACTTCGTGCAGAAGGTCAACTCCGACCTGGTCGGCAAAGTGGTCAACATCGCCAGCCGCTGCGCCGGTTTCATTCACAAGGGTAACGCCGGCCTGCTGGTCGACAACAATGCCGCGCCGGAACTGACCGAGGCCTTCCTCGCTGCTGCGCCAGGCATTGCCGATGCCTATGAAGCCCGTGACTTCGCCCGCGCCATGCGTGAAACCATGGCCCTGGCCGACCGCGCCAACGCCTGGATCGCCGACAAGGCGCCATGGTCGTTGAACAAGCAGGAAGGCAAGCAGGATGAAGTCCAGGCGATCTGCGCCACCGGCATCAACCTGTTCCGCCAACTGGTGATTTTCCTCAAACCGGTACTGCCGTTGCTGGCCGCCGATGCCGAGGCGTTCCTCAACGTCGCGCCGCTGACCTGGAACGACCACACCACGCTGCTGGCCAACCACCAGTTGAACGAATTCAAACCGTTGATGACCCGCATCGACCCGGTAAAAGTGCAAGCCATGACCGATGCCTCGAAAGAAGACCTGACCGCCAGCCAGACCGACACCGGTGCAGCCGCCCCGGCGGGCAATGGCGAACTGGCCAAGGATCCGCTGTCGCCGGAAATCGACTTCGACGCCTTTGCGGCGATCGACCTGCGCGTCGCCCTGATCGTCAAGGCTGAACACGTCGAAGGTGCGGACAAGCTGCTGCGCCTGACACTGGACATCGGTGACGAGCAACGCAACGTGTTCTCCGGGATCAAGAGCGCTTACCCGGATCCGTCGAAACTCGACGGGCGCCTGACCATGATGATCGCCAACCTCAAGCCACGGAAAATGAAGTTCGGTATCTCCGAAGGCATGGTGATGGCGGCCGGCCCTGGCGGTGAAGAAATCTACCTGCTGAGCCCGGACAGCGGCGCCAAGCCGGGTCAACGCATCAAGTAAGGCCCTGCAACAAATCGATCCCACCGGCGTGTCCCGCATGCCGGTGGGATTTTTCATATCTGGCCCACCCTTCGCGGGTGCCGGATAATGCCTAACCTTATGACACAGCCGCCCGTTTCCCTGGCAGAACCATGACCGAACTCGTGCTTACGCTGATCAGTACTGCGCTGCTCAACAACTTCGTGTTGCACTGGCCGCTGGGCGTCGATCCGCTGCTGGCGGGCAGTCGTCGTCAGGTGCATGCGTTGGGGTTGGCGACGTTGTGTGTGATGCTGGTCGTCGGTGTAGGCGGTTACGTGATCTGGCATTGGTTGCTGGTGCCGTTTCACCTTGAAGCCCTGCGATTGTTCGTATTTCTGCCGTTGAGCGTTTTGCTGATCGCACCACTGCTGAAACTGTTGGCGCGCGGCTTGCCTAATCTGCCCTTCGAAGGTTTGTGGCCGTTATTGCTCGGTAACGCCGGTGTCCTCGGGCTGACGCTGATCAACGCGCAAAACGACCGAGGTCTGCTGCAGGCGACAGCGCTGAGTCTCGGTGCCGGGCTGGGTTTCTGGCTGGTGCTGAGCCTGTTCAGCGATTTGCGCGAGCGCACCGCCGACAACGATATACCCCTGCCCTTTCGTGGCCTGCCGATTGATCTGATCGGCGCTGGACTGATCGCAGTGATTTTTCTCGGATTCAGTGGATTGATCAAAACATGAGTCTGATTCAACGCATCGATGCCCTCCTGCCGCAGACCCAATGCGGCAAGTGCGGCCATCCCGGATGCAAACCGTACGCGCAAGGCATCGCCGAGGGCGAGCCAATCAACAAGTGCCCGCCGGGTGGTGACGAAACCATCGCCGCGCTGGCCGAGCTGCTGAAAGTGCCGGTGCTGGAGCTGGACATCAGTCGCGGCTCGGCACCGCCGCAAGTGGCATTCATTCGTGAAGCCGAATGCATTGGCTGCACCAAGTGCATTCAGGCCTGCCCGATCGACGCGATTGTCGGCGCGGCGAAACTGATGCACACGGTCATCATCGACGAATGCACCGGATGCGATCTGTGTGTCGCACCGTGTCCGGTGGATTGCATCGAAATGCATCCATTGACGCCGAGTACATTGCCGGTCGTCGGCGGCCTCGCCTTCAGTCTCGACGAACAAAGTGCTCGCGCAGCCAAACGCGATCACGCGCGTCAACGCTTCGAGCGCCGCAACGAGCGCTTGCACCGCGAAGAACAACAGAAACAGGCGGAACGTGAAGCGCGGGCGAAACGGGCAGCGCAGCCTGAAGTGACCGCGACGGATCCAGTGCAGGCAGCATTGGAACGAGTGCGGGCGCAGAAAGCGGCCACCGTCGACGCGGCGCTGAAGAAAGCCAAGATCGATGTAGCGATGAGCCGTGCGCAATTGCACAAATCGTTGAAAGCTTTCGGCCATCCGCCGACCTTCGAGCAGCAGACACAGTTGATGGTGTTGCAGCAGCAGTTCGAAGCGGCCGAGCAGGCCTTGGCGAAACTTGAAAGCAGCGCAGCGCCTGCCCCTGCAGTCACGGCCCCGGCGAAAGACGCCGACTTGAAGCGGGCTAAAATCCAGTTGGCCATGCGCCGCGCTGAACTGAAAAAAGCCCAAACCGCCGAAGCAGCCCCCGAGCAGATCGCCGCGCTGGAACAAGCACTGCACGATGCCGAGCAGACTCTGCACGCCGCCGAAACCACAAGTGATCAGCCATTGCCTGACCTGGTGCGCGTCGAAAAACGCCCGATCGACAGCCAGCTTCGCCAGTTGAAAACCGAATTGGCCTACGCCCGCGCGGACCTCAACAAACTCGAACGGCGTGCCGACACCCCCAACGAAATCCTCGACAAGGCCCGCGCCCGCCTGCAAGACGCCGAGCGCCAGGTGCAAGATCATGTTGCCCCTTGAGGCACCGGACAATCGCCTGCAACAGGCAATGAAGCTGGTGCTGCTGGCCGCTTTGCCGGGGCTGCTCGCACTGTTCTGGCTATACGGTTGGGGCGTGTTGATCAATCTGCTGCTGGCTATCGTTACCGCGCTGATGGTCGAGGCAGCCGTCCTGCGTCTGCGTCGACAGCCCCCGCAGCCAGCGCTGAGCGACGGCAGTGCGCTGGTCAGCGCGACATTGCTGGCTGCCGCCCTGCCACCTTATTGCCCCTGGTGGCTGACGGTAACGGCCATTGCTTCGGGTCTGCTGTTCGGCAAGCACGTGTACGGCGGCGTCGGCAAAAACCCGTTCAATCCGGCCATGCTCGGGTTTGCCTTGGCCATGGTGATGTTCCCGCAACCGATGACTCAATGGCCGGCCCACGGCCTGGATCTGTCAGCAGCGTTTCAACAGGTATTCGGCGCAGGTCAGGCACCGGATGCCTGGGCGCAGGCGACGGTGCTGGATAGCCTGCGCATCAACAAAAGCCTGACCATGGACGAATTGTTCGCGAGCAATCCGGCCTTCGGTCGCTTTGGCGGACACGGTGTGGAATGGGTGAATCTGGCATTCCTCGCCGGCGGAGTGTTTTTGCTGCAGCGCCGGGTCTTCAGCTGGCATGCGCCAGTGGGCATGCTCGCCAGCCTGTTTGTCATCAGCCTGCTGTGCTGGAACGGCTCAGGGTCGGACTCGCATGGGTCACCGCTGTTCCAACTGCTCAGTGGCGCGACGATGCTGGGGGCGTTCTTTATCATCACTGAACCGGTCTCTGGCGCTAAAAGCGCGCTTGCCCGTCTGCTGTTCGGAGTCGGCGTCGGGCTACTGACTTACGTGATTCGAACCTGGGGCGGATACCCGGATGGCGTGGCGTTCGCGGTGCTGCTGACGAATCTTTGCGTGCCGGCGCTGGAGCGATTTGCCGCGGCCCGTCAGTCAGAGGTGAGCGCATGAATCGCACGGCCAGCGCGTTTATTGTGCTGCTGTTGGCGATCATCGGTGTTGCTGCGACCTATGCTGTATACCGCAGTACTGCCGCGCAAATTGCCAACGAGCAGCGCATTATCGAAAGCCGCAAGCTGCTCGACCTGCTCCCGCTCGATGCTTACGACAATCAACCGCTCGAGCAGCCCCTGGCCCTTGCAGAGATGACCTTAGCCCATAGCACCTTGACGAGCGGCTATCGCGCGACCAACCGCGGCCAGACCGTAGCGATCCTGCTGCGCAGTCAGACCCAGGGTTATGCGGGCGCCATCGAACTGTTGATCGCTATTGATGCCAACGGCAAATTGTTGGGGGTCAAAACCCTCAAACAAAGCGAAACACCAGCACTCGGCGGGCATCTGGGGGACTGGCCGAATGCCTGGCTGCAATCGTTTATCGGCACATCGAGCAATGAGCCGACAGATGCCGGTTGGGCGTTGAAAAAGGATCAGGGACAATTCGATCAGATAGCCGGTGCGACCATCACCTCGCGCGCAGCCATCAGCGCGATCCATGATGCCCTGCGCTACTTTGATGAACATCGCGCGGCACTGCTGGGGAGCGGGTCATGAACCGAACGGCAGCCCTCTCGAACACGTTGATGCTGACCCTGCTGCTTGGCACCACTGACTCATTGGCAGGTGCACTGGGGACACTATTGATGTTCGCCACTGTCGTCGGTGTTTATGGTTTGTGCATGTCTGTTTTGCGGCCACGACTCACAGAAAACAGCGTATTGCTCGCCAGCGTGTTGCTCGCTGCGACCTTCAGCGGTTGTGCAGACCTTTTCACGCAACGCTGGTTTCTGTCCTGGCAGCAGACCTTCGGCCTCTATACCACCCTGATCGCCTTGCAATGCGTGATGCTGGAGCACAATGGTTTCTGGCGCCAGTCGCGGGCCGAGCGCTTCAAACGCTGCGGCATGCTCGGCGGACTCATGCTGGGGCTCGCCGGGCTGCGCGAACTCATCGGCCACGGGACTCTCGGCCGGGGACTGTTCGAACACTGGTCAGGTTTTGTTGTATTTAGCGAAGGGCTGCACCTGATCACGTTGATCCCCGGTGCTTTTATTTTGTTGGCGCTGCTGTTGGCGGCGCGTCAGGCGATGATTCGCCCGAACTCGATATCCAAGGAAACGCATCGCCCATGAATGCTGCAAAACGTCTGGAGATTTTCCGCCGCCTGCACGAAGACAACCCGGAGCCGAAGACCGAACTGGCCTACTCCTCGCCGTTTGAATTGTTGATCGCGGTGATTCTTTCGGCGCAGTCGACGGACGTTGGCGTGAACAAGGCCACGGCCAAGCTGTTCCCGGTTGCCAACACGCCAGCGGCGATCCATGCACTGGGTGTCGAAGGTCTATCCGAATACATCAAGACGATCGGCCTCTATAACAGCAAGGCCAAGAACGTCATCGAGACCTGCCGCTTGCTGGTCGAACGCCATGGCAGCGAAGTCCCGCAAACCCGCGAGGAGCTCGAAGCCTTGCCGGGAGTCGGGCGCAAGACCGCCAACGTCGTGCTCAACACGGCTTTTCGCCAACTGACCATGGCCGTCGACACTCATATCTTTCGGGTCAGCAACCGCACCGGCATTGCACCGGGCAAAAATGTGGTCGAAGTGGAAAAGAAGCTGATGAAGTTTGTACCCAAAGAATTCCTGCTCGACTCTCATCACTGGCTGATTCTTCACGGCCGCTACGTGTGTCTGGCCCGCAAGCCACGCTGCGGCAGCTGCCGGATCGAAGACTTGTGCGAGTACAAAGACAAAACATCGGACGATTGACCCGCTATTGGAATAATTGATACGTCGATTGAAAAAATCTTTTTTACCCGCCGCAGGAATGTCGATATAAGGGGCGCCAAAGGCATTCTTAGCCGGGAGTTAGCTGATGAGTAGCGACAAAGAGCCACTGGATGTAGATGACGATATCGCTGCGGAAACTGATGACGCCGAACCTGTGATCGAAGTCGCCAAGACCAATCTCAGCAAGCGCCGTACCATCGATAACCTGCTTGAGGAGCGCCGACTGCAAAAGCAATTGGCCGATTACGATTTTGATGACTGATATCTGAAAGCCTCCCGAAATGGAGGCTTTTCACTTTCTGCGGCTAGCTGAGTTCGACCGGCCCATGACGCTGTCAGCTATCAATATATTCAAACCAGACCATTACGCTGCGCCAACTCGATCAGATCAACCAGAGAGCGTGCATTGAGTTTCAACAAAAGGCGTGTCTTGTAGGTGCTGACGGTTTTGTTGCTCAGAAACATGCCATCGGCGATTTCCTTGTTGGTCTTGCCCCGCGCCAACTGCTGCAACACCATCATTTCCCGACCGGACAGACGATCGACCATGTCGGCTTCACTGGCATTACCCAAACTGGTGCGCACGGTGTGCAACGCCTGATTGGGAAAATAACTGTAGCCGGACAATACCGCTTTGATTGCACTGAGCAGTTCGGTCAGGTCCTGTTGTTTACAGACATAACCCGCCGCCCCCGACTGCATGCAGCGCATTGAAAAATGTCCAGGCGCTTGAGAGGTCAACACCAGCACTTTAATAGGCATGGCCGTTGAAGTCAGGCGCGCAATAACTTCCAACCCATCGAGTTTCGGTATTCCAATATCCAGAATGACAATATCCGGCATTTGTTCGCGCGCAAGTTGTAACGCATCCACACCATTATCAGTTTCTGCGATGACTTCGTAGCCATGACGTTCCATCAGCATACGTACCGCAAGACGAATGACAGGGTGATCATCCACGATCAGCACTTTATTCATGGGCAAGTCCAGTTTCGCTGTTCGAATTTTTAGAACACGCACAATAGCCCAGTCACTTGCTCTATGGCATATCAGGGTTTACACGCACTTGCATCGAGAGACATACCCTACAGTCATTGCGGATTAATCCTACAAAAAGCCTCTACCCGCACTAAACATCCGACGTTACTCCTTCCTCATCTCGCAAAAATATTTCACTTTTAACTTGTTACAGACTACGACTGACGACGCATGAATCGTGACTCGCCCATCAGACGATCCACGCAGAGCGCACCTGACACCTTTGAATCTGCGCCCCGCAGAAGACATTGATTATCGAAATGGAAATACACGGCAACAGCTCACGCACACATCCTATGACACCGAGCAAAATATAAACACTTGAAACAAGATATTTATACCCGACCTAATACTTTTGCTATAAACATAAACAGGCACAACCCAACTACCAAACAACTTAAATCAACATAAACTTATCAACCATGAGAAAGATCAGAAAAAAGAGCACAAACATGCTGAAAATAAAAAACAAAATCACTAACCCGATGACAGTCATTGCCATATTCGCAGCCATCTCGGAAACATCAGCCGCCATTTCCCTGCCTTTCCTCGACAACAAAGACAGAGAGATCTACGTATGGTTTCTAATCAGCTTTCCATTTTACTTGCTGTTTCTCTTCTTTATAACTTTAAACTTTAACTATCGCTCCCTCTACTCACCCTCGGATTTCGGCAAGGACAAAAACTTTCTTAAAGTAATCGACAACAACGATCGCGAAAACAAACGAAATACCCCGTCCCCAGAGCCAGCGACGCAGGGCACATTTGGACTATCAAGTTGTATCGTGCCCAGCGAATCAGGTACTGCCGAATGCAAAGACGCGTGCAAAGTCCACAACGCGCCTGACCCGCCCTCGGCTATCAACTCAAAATCGAACCTGATTATTCAGCACAACATTCAGTTGCCCGCGTGGGTAAGTGACCTGCACCTCATCGACGTTCGGGATGTCGATGCATCGAGAGAGTTAGCCACGATTCTGGAAAACATCCGGAACCTGGATCGGAAAACTCCCCGGGTGGTGGTGTTTCTTTCCAATCATGTATCGGACGTTTTACTGACGCAGCATTCATTGCTGAAGATCAGACACGTCAGGAAAGGCTCAGGCAAAACGCTTTGTATTGTTTATAACCTTTGCGCACAGGCGGTAACGCTGCTGGGACGGGCATGAAAGATGAGTCGTAGCCACAGGTGCCAGGACCAGGCTTCAATCAGACGCAGACAAAGAATCATGCAAAAAGGGCGACCTTGTCTCGATAGACAAGGCCGCCCTTTTCATTACGCGTCAGACAGGGACGCTTAGAACAACTTGCGGCCCTTGTTGGCAGCAATACGCATGCGCAGCGCGTTGAGCTTGATGAAGCCCGCCGCGTCAGCCTGGTTGTAAGCACCGCCGTCTTCTTCGAAGGTCGCGATGTTGGCGTCGAACAGCGAATCGTCGGACTTGCGGCCGGTGACGATCACGTTGCCCTTGTACAGTTTCAGGCGCACAACGCCGTTCACGTTGACCTGCGAAGCGTCGATCATCTGTTGCAGCATCAGACGCTCAGGGCTCCACCAGTAACCGGTGTAGATCAGGCTGGCGTATTTCGGCATCAGCTCGTCTTTGAGGTGAGCGACTTCGCGGTCCAGAGTGATCGATTCGATGGCGCGGTGAGCGCGCAGCATGATGGTGCCGCCCGGGGTTTCGTAGCAGCCACGGGACTTCATGCCGACGTAACGGTTTTCGACGATGTCGAGACGTCCGATACCGTGAGCACCACCGATCTTGTTCAGCGTCGCCAATACGGTGGCCGGGGTCATCTCGACGCCGTCCAGCGCAACGATATCGCCGTTACGGTAGGTCAGTTCCAGGTACTGCGGGGTGTCGGGAGCCTTCTCCGGGGAGACGGTCCAGCGCCACATGTCTTCTTCGTGCTCGGTCCAGGTGTCTTCCAGCACGCCGCCTTCATAGGAGATGTGCAGCAGGTTGGCGTCCATCGAGTACGGGGACTTCTTTTTACCGTGACGCTCGATCGGGATCGCATGCTTCTCGGCGTAGTCCATCAGTTTCTCGCGGGACAGCAGATCCCACTCACGCCAAGGAGCAATCACTTTCACGCCTGGCTTGAGCGCGTAGGCACCCAGTTCGAAACGCACCTGGTCGTTACCCTTACCGGTGGCGCCATGGGAAATGGCGTCAGCGCCGGTTTCGTTGGCGATTTCGATCAGACGTTTGGCGATCAGCGGGCGCGCGATGGAAGTACCCAGCAGGTACTCGCCTTCGTAAACGGTGTTGGCGCGGAACATCGGGAACACGAAATCACGCACGAATTCTTCGCGCAGGTCGTCGATGTAGATTTCTTTGACGCCCATGGCCTGAGCCTTGGCGCGGGCCGGCTCGACCTCTTCGCCTTGACCGAGATCAGCGGTGAAGGTCACCACTTCACAGTTATAAGTATCCTGCAGCCACTTGAGGATCACCGAAGTGTCCAGGCCGCCGGAATACGCCAGAACGACCTTGTTTACGTCCGCCATGCCATCACTCCACGGGGTTCTACGGAAAGCCGAGGAGTCTACCGCTCAAACGCGATAATTTACAGAGGCGCGACAGCTTAAGACGACAAAGCGACAGAATCTGTCGAGAGCGCGACGATGACCCGCGGGTCAGGAAGTCGCCGCGGTGCTGGCTGGCGTGCTCGCTTGTGGTGCCGGAGCCGTGGCTGGCGCCACGCGCGCCAGTTTGACATTGACCCGACGGTTCTTCGCCCGATTGGCCGCATTGGTGTTCGGCACGATCGGATATTGCTCGCCATGGAAACGCACGGTGATCTGCGATTCCTGAATACCGTTGGCCTTGAAGAAATCGACCACCGCCAGCGCCCTGCGGCGCGACAGTTCACGGTTGGTCAGGCGATTGCCGCTGTTGTCGGAATGGCCGTCGAGTTCGATGTGATTGACCGTCGGATCGGCCTTCATGTATTCGAGCATCACTTGCAGCTTGGCCTTGGCAGCGGCGTCCAGGTCAACGCCCTCGCCGGGAAAGCCGATCTGCGACTGCTTGATCTGATCGAAATTCTGCGGCAGCAGTTTCGCCACACACGTCTGGTAATCGTTGAACGCTTTGCTGAACTTGACCGGCAACAGGCGCACTTCCGAGACACGGCCATCGCCAGACGCGCGGCGCACCACCGGGCTGCGACCGTCCAGCAGACCACTGATCAGACCACCGGCCTGAGACTGCGAACTGTTGAACAAGACGTTACCGCTGCCGAGTCTTACAGACCCCAGGTTGATATCACCACGGCCCGGCTGCCAAGGCGCAGCCGCCGCCAGCAACGTCGCTGAACCGCCGCCGAGCATGGCGTTGTAGGCGTTCAGACGGAATATCGCCTGCTCGCCCGCCTTGCGCACGAACTCGCCCGAGCCGAAATCAGTGATCGGCTGGGTCAGACGACATTCGAACTTGTCGCCGGCGACCGTCCACTCAATGTTCTCCAGACGGGTCTGGTACGTGAGCGCCATCGCCGGAAGGCTGGCAAACACACTGAGCAAGGCTAAATAACGCTGGCGCACGGGAGGCTCCATTGGCTTCTGAAACACAAAGACCGATTCACACTATGTTTACGGCATACCTACGGGATATCGGAAGGTTCCCGTAAAACTTGATAGCGAGTGCCTGCAAGAGTCTTTTCCGGTAGCATTCGCCTCAGTTTGACCCGCCTGGAATCCCCTCATGTCCGACCGCCTGACCCTGCTGCGTCCCGACGACTGGCACATTCATCTTCGCGATGGTGCCGTGTTGACCAATACCGTTGCCGATGTAGCGCGCACTTTTGGCCGCGCCATCATCATGCCCAACCTGGTACCGCCGGTGCGCAACGCCGCTGAAGCCGACGGCTATCGCCAGCGGATTCTCGCTGCCCGCCCGGCCGGCAGTCGCTTCGAGCCGCTGATGGTGCTGTACCTCACCGACCGCACCCAGCCCGAAGAAATTCGTGAAGCCAAGGCCAGCGGTTTCGTGCACGCAGCCAAGCTGTACCCGGCCGGCGCGACCACCAACTCCGATTCCGGTGTGACCAGCATCGACAAGATCTTCCCGGCGCTGGAAGCCATGGCCGAAGTCGGCATGCCGCTGCTGATCCACGGTGAAGTCACCCGTGGCGACGTCGATGTGTTCGATCGCGAAAAGATCTTCATCGATGAGCACATGCGCCGTGTGGTCGAGCGTTTCCCGACGCTGAAAGTGGTGTTCGAACACATCACCACCGGCGACGCCGTGCAGTTCGTCAACGAGGCTTCGGCCAACGTTGGTGCAACGATCACCGCGCATCACCTGCTCTACAACCGCAACCACATGCTGGTGGGCGGGATTCGGCCGCACTTCTATTGCCTGCCGATCCTCAAACGCAATACGCACCAGGAAGCCCTGCTCGACGCGGCCACCAGTGGCAGCGCGAAGTTCTTCCTCGGCACCGACTCGGCGCCGCATGCCCAGCACGCCAAGGAAGCCGCTTGCGGCTGTGCCGGCTGCTACACCGCATACGCCGCCATCGAGTTGTATGCCGAAGCCTTCGAACAGCGTAACGCGCTGGACAAACTCGAAGCCTTCGCCAGCCTAAATGGCCCGCGCTTCTACGGCCTGCCGGCGAACACCGATCGCATCACCCTGGTTCGTGAAGAATGGACTGCCCCGACCAGCCTGCCGTTTGGCGAGCTGACCGTTATCCCGCTGCGCGCCGGTGAAAAACTGCGCTGGCGCCTGCTGGAGGAACACGCGTGAGTGAAGACCATTTCGACGACGAACTGGACGGTCAAAGTGGTGGTGGCGGTTCCCGTCACCCGATGGCAGCACGCTTTCGCGGCTACTTGCCGGTTGTCGTTGACGTAGAAACCGGTGGCTTCAACTCGGCCACCGACGCTCTGCTGGAGATTGCCGCGACCACCATCGCCATGGATGAAAAGGGTTTTGTTTACCCGGATCACACCTACTTCTTCCGTGTTGAGCCGTTCGAAGGCGCCAACATCGAGGCGGCGGCGCTGGAGTTCACCGGGATCAAGCTGGACCATCCACTGCGCATGGCCGTCAGCGAAGAAACCGCACTGACCGATATCTTCCGTGGCATACGCAAGGCGCTGAAAGCCAACGGCTGCAAACGCGCGATTCTGGTCGGCCACAACAGCAGCTTCGACCTCGGCTTCCTGAATGCTGCGGTTGCGCGCCTGGACATGAAACGCAACCCGTTCCACCCGTTCTCCAGTTTCGATACCGCGACGCTGGCCGGTTTGGCATACGGTCAAACCGTACTGGCGAAAGCCTGCCAGGCCGCCGACATCGATTTCGACGGCCGTGAGGCGCACTCGGCGCGTTACGACACCGAGAAAACCGCTGAGCTGTTCTGCGGCATCGTCAATCGCTGGAAGCAGATGGGCGGCTGGGAAGACTTCGACGACTGATGGATGGTCGTCGGGTAACTCCCGCGCATGAAAAAACCGGCCACGTGGGCCGGTTTTTTTGTACCTCGACGTTGCGCCTTACAGGGCAGCAGCGTTCTCGGTCAGGTAAGCCGCAACGCCTTCTGGCGAAGCGTTCATGCCTTTGTCGCCTTTTTTCCAGTTGGCAGGGCAGACTTCGCCGTGCTCTTCGTGGAATTGCAGAGCGTCGACCAGACGGATCAGCTCTTCCATGTTACGGCCCAGCGGCAGGTCGTTGATGATCTGCGAACGGACAACGCCTTTGTCGTCGATCAGGAACGCGCCACGGAAAGCCACGCCGCCTTCGGACTCAACGTCGTAAGCCTTGGCGATGTCGTGCTTCATGTCGGCAGCCATGGTGTATTTCACCTGGCCGATGCCGCCATTGTTCACTGGAGTGTTGCGCCAGGCGTTGTGAGTGAAGTGCGAGTCGATCGACACAGCGATCACTTCAACGTTGCGTGCCTTGAAGTCAGCCATACGGTTGTCCAGAGCGATCAGCTCGGACGGGCAGACGAAGGTGAAGTCCAGTGGGTAGAAGAACACCAGGCCGTATTTGCCTTTGATGGCCGAGGACAGGGTGAAGCTGTCAACGATCTCGCCATTGCCGAGTACGGCCGGGACGGTGAAGTCAGGGGCTTGTTTGCCTACGAGTACGCTCATTGATATCTCCTGGTGTAAAAACTTGAAGTTCAGGGTCCGCGCCAGCCTGCCACCCTCAGGCGACAGCCCTGTGACACGAACCCCCTTCGCAAGGGCCGACCATCATACACTGCGAATTTCGCCTGTCCTTAACGGTTTTTCAAAGCAGGCGAAGAACGGCGCTGCATTTACGGGGCCAGGCAAATCGCCAGCAAATACCGTTCGTCAGTCACGGCTGAGAATCAGCAGAAGCCTTCCGAAAGCACTTTGACAATCATTCTCGTTAACATTAAGATCCATCGCAATTGAGTCACAACCAGCGACGGTTCTCACTTATGTATGTTTGTCTCTGCACTGGCGTCACCGACGGACAGATCCGCGATGCGATCTATGAAGGTTGCTGCAGCTATAAAGAAGTCCGCCAGGCCACCGGCGTCGCCAGCCAATGCGGCAAATGTGCGTGCCTTGCCAAGGAAGTCGTTCGCGAAACCCTGACCAAGCTGCAAACCGCTCAGGCTGCGATCCCTTACCCTGTAGAATTTACCGCTGCTTGATTGCCCCCATTTCAAAGAACCGGACTTATGTCCGGTTTTTTTATGCCTTTAAATCAACTGCTTAGCGCTCAGACGCGGAACACAAACATTCTTATTCCGATTAATTTTCATATATTATTCAATAACTTAGGTTTGACACTTATAAGTACGAAGCTCAAACTCCGCCGTATATACAGTTAATACAGGGCAGGACTCCGATCATGAAAGGCGACATTACAGTCATCCAGCATCTCAACAAGATCCTTGCCAATGAGCTGGTCGCGATCAATCAGTACTTCCTGCATGCGCGCATGTACGAAGATTGGGGTCTGAACAAGCTCGGCAAGCACGAGTACAAAGAATCCATCGACGAGATGAAACACGCGGACAAGTTGATCAAGCGCATCCTGTTCCTCGAAGGTCTGCCGAACGTGCAGGACCTGGGCAAGCTGCACATCGGCGAGCACACCAAGGAAATGCTGGAGTGCGACCTGCGTATCGAGAAGACCGGCCACGCTGACCTGAAGACCGCCATCGCCCATTGCGAATCCGTTGGCGACTTTGGCAGCCGTGAATTGCTCGAAGACATCCTTGAGTCCGAAGAAGAACATATCGACTGGCTGGAGACCCAACTGGGCCTGATCGACAAAGTCGGCCTTGAGAACTATCTGCAATCGCAGATGGGCGAAGAGTGATCTGACACTCGCAAGACACTAAAAAGCCCCGCCCTCTTTCGAGGTGCGGGGCTTTTTTACAAAAGCGAATCAGGCTTCGGACTTGTTCGCAGCGGCCGCTTCAACAGCAGCCTTGATGGTGCTTTGCAGCGAACCGTCTGCAGCCATCTCAGTCATGATGTCGCTACCGCCGACCAGTTCACCGCCGACCCACAGTTGCGGGAAAGTCGGCCAGTTGGCGTACTTCGGCAGGTTGGCGCGGATTTCCGGGTTCTGCAGGATGTCCACGTACGCAAACTTTTCGCCACAAGCCATCACAGCCTGCGCAGCTTTCGCAGAGAAGCCACACTGTGGGGCATTCGGCGAGCCTTTCATGTAAAGCAGAATGGTGTTGTTGGCAATCTGCTCTTTAATCGTTTCGATGATATCCATGGAGCACCTCGGCTGAACTTTCCGACTCATGGGTCGGCACGGTGACGCATTGTAACGGAATCCCGAGCGCCATGCTCGGTCTCCCCGACGGTCACGTTCAGGCCGCCGCCACCGTCACCGGCACACCATTAAGAGCGGCGTTACCCGACAGTTCATCAAGCTGACATTCATCGGTCAGATCGTTTGCGCTCGACCCAGGCTGACTACTGGCTATCGCCATTTGCACGCCCGGACGCGCATGCCCCCAACCGTGCGGCAGGCTGACCACACCTTTCATCATGTCCAGACTGCCGATCACCTCGACCTCGATCTGCCCCACCCGCGAACTGACGCGCACCAACTGCCCATCGTTGAGGCCACGACTGGCGAGGTCATCCGGGTGCATCAATAGCTGATGGCGCGGCTTGCCCTTCACCAGACGGTGATAGTTGTGCATCCACGAGTTATTGCTGCGCACATGACGGCGGCCAATCATCAACAGCTCATCGGCGGCCGGCGCCTGCAATGCGGCAAAGCGTGCCAGGTCAGCAAGGATCTCTGGCGGAGCAGCCTGCAGGCGCTGATTCGGCGTTTTCAGGCGCGCAGCCAGGTTCGGCTTCAACGCGCCCAGGTCAATCCCGTGGGGATGATCGAACAACGTCGCCAACGAAAGCTTTTGCTCGGACGCGTCACCGTAGAGGCCCATGCGCAGGCCCATGTCGATCATCTTCGCTGGTGGCATGGTCGGTTTCAGTTCCTTGCCGGTCTTCTCGGCAAAGGCCTTGGCCAGGCCCACGAAGATCTCCCAGTCATGCAAAGCGCCCTCGGGTTTGGCGAGAATCGCGCGGTTGAAGCGGGTGACGTTGCGCACCGCGAACAGGTTGAACGTGGTGTCGTAGTGATCATTTTCCAGCGCCGAGGTCGACGGCAGGATCAGGTCGGCATAGCGTGTGGTTTCGTTGATGTACAGGTCGATGCTGACCATGAACTCCAGGCCATCCAGCGCCTGCTCCAGTTGCCGCCCGTTCGGCGTCGACAACACCGGGTTGCCAGCGACAGTGATCAACGCGCGAATCTGACCCTCGCCTTCGGTAAGCATCTCTTCGGCCAGCGCCGAGACCGGTAGCTCGCCGCCGTACTCGGGACGCCCGGAAACACGACTCTGCCACTTGTTGAAATGCCCGCCCGAGGTCGACGCCACCAGATCCACAGCGGGTTCAGTGCACAGTGCACCGCCGACGCGATCAAGATTACCGGTGACCAGATTGATCAATTGCACCAGCCAGTGGCACAAGGTGCCGAAGGCCTGCGTCGAAACACCCATGCGCCCGTAGCACACGGCACTCGGCGCGGCGGCGAAATCCCGGGCCAGTTGGCGGATCAGCTCGGCAGGAATCGCACACAACGGGCCCATGGCTTCAGCCGTGAAACCAGCGACGGCGGCGCGCACGTCGTCCAGCCCATCAACCGGCAAATGACTTTCGCGGGTCAGGCCTTCGCTAAACAGGGTGTTGAGTACGCCGAACAACAATGCCGCATCGCCACCGGGACGCACGAACAAATGCTGATCAGCCATGGCCGCTGTCTCGCTGCGCCGTGGATCAACCACCACCACTTTGCCGCCGCGCGCCTGAATCGCTTTCAAACGCTTCTCGACATCCGGCACGGTCATGATGCTGCCGTTGGACGCCAGCGGATTACCACCGAGAATCAGCATGAAGTCGGTGTGATCGATATCCGGAATCGGCAACAGCAGGCCATGGCCGTACATCAGGTAACTGCTCAGGTGATGCGGCAACTGATCGACCGAGGTTGCCGAGTAGCGATTGCGCGTCTTGAGCAAACCCAGGAAATAATTGCTATGGGTCATCAGCCCGTAGTTATGCACACTCGGGTTGCCTTGATAAACCGCAACGGCGTTCTGGCCATGACGCTCCTGAATCGCCGCCAGCTTCTCGGCCACCAGCGTAAAGGCCTCGTCCCACTCGATCGGCAGCCATTCACTGCCCACACGGCGCATCGGCTGGCGCAGGCGATCCGGATCGTTCTGGATGTCTTGCAGAGCCACAGCCTTGGGACAGATGTGTCCGCGACTAAACGTGTCGAGCGCATCACCCTTGATTGAAGTGATCGCAACGTTGCCATCGGTTTCGGTGGTTTCGATGGTCAGCCCGCAAATGGCTTCACACAGGTGGCAGGCACGGTGATGGAGAGTCTTGGTCATGGCCAGTCTCTGTCTTGTTCTGGGCAGGCAATCAGGCCCGCGGGAACAAAACTATGGCCCCGGCGTCGATCCTGCGCCAGCGACGTTTGTCTTGTGAATCGACGGTTATCAGGCGAGCCGATAAACCGCCATGATCAGCTCGACGGCAGCTGCGGCGGCGCGGCCAACTGAATTTCCTGGATGGTTTCGATCTGCTCGTGGGCGACATGTACGCCGGTGAGTTCGCCGATCAATCGCCAGTGCTCGTCGAGCCCGGCACTGATCGTCGCCATGCGATCGATCATGTGACGCCCGGCGCTCTTCACCACTTCGTCTTCGCTGCGCAGCAGTTCGAATGACATTGAAGTGACTGAGGCGGTGAGATGGGTCAGTGAGCGAGCCGTGTGGCCCAGCAGTTCCATTAACAGTTTTTCTTTCGATTCCATGCGGAGGCTTCCTGCGTCGCTCGAAACTTATTTATAACCCAGCACTTTGCTTTAGCAAATGTTTCAGCGTGAGCATCCGACCAAGTGATGGCATGGCGCCACGGTCGTAAACCGACCCAAGCGACGCGATCCCCGCCACGTCGCATTGCCAAGCCAGGCGAGGCCAGTGTACAAAGGGGCTCGCTGCTGTCCTGAACCCGGCTTCAAATGCGCAACTGCAACATCCAGTGCGCCCTCCGAAACCCGCAAAAACCGTAGCCTATTGGAAAAACGCGACATTTAGTGTCAATATCGCGCCTTCCCCTATTTCGTCGCCCCGTGCGGCTTACGCCGCAGGTCTCGCCCGTTGTTCCGTTAAACAAGGCTTTGAGCATCTGCGGTCTGTAGCAAAAAGGTAGTCAATGATGAGCGCAAGGCACTTTCTCTCCCTGATGGATTGCACGCCCGAAGAGCTGGTCAGCGTGATCCGTCGAGGCGTTGAGCTCAAGGACCTGCGTAACCGCGGCGTACTGTTCGAGCCTCTGAAAAACCGTGTATTGGGGATGATCTTCGAGAAATCCTCGACCCGCACCCGCATCTCGTTCGAGGCCGGCATGATCCAGCTCGGCGGCCAGGCGATCTTCCTGTCCCCGCGTGACACTCAACTGGGTCGTGGCGAGCCGATCGGCGACTGCGCCATCGTCATGTCGAGCATGCTCGATGCGGTGATGATCCGTACCTTTGCCCACAGCACCCTGACCGAATTCGCCGCCAACTCACGCGTACCGGTGATCAACGGCCTGTCTGATGACCTGCACCCGTGCCAGTTGCTGGCCGACATGCAGACCTTCCTTGAACACCGTGGCTCGATCCAGGGCAAAACCGTGGCCTGGATCGGCGACGGCAACAACATGTGCAACAGCTATATAGAAGCGGCGATCCAGTTCGACTTCAAGTTGCGCATTGCCTGCCCGGAAGGCTACGAGCCGAACCCTGAATTCGTGGCCCGGGCCGGCGATCGCGTGACCATCGTCCGCGACCCGCAAGACGCCGTGCGCGGCGCGCATCTGGTAAGCACCGACGTCTGGACTTCGATGGGTCAGGAAGAGGAAACTGCCAAACGCCTCAAGCTGTTCGCGCCGTTCCAGGTCAATCGCGCCCTGCTCGACCTCGCTGCCGAGGACGTGCTGTTCATGCACTGCCTGCCGGCGCACCGTGGCGAAGAAATCAGCCTCGACCTGCTTGATGACCCGCGCTCCGTCGCCTGGGATCAGGCAGAAAACCGTCTCCACGCACAGAAGGCCCTGCTCGAGTTCCTTGTTGAACCGGCATATCACCACGCATGAGCCATGAATTACTGCTGAACCTGCGCAACCTCGCTTGCGGCTATCAAGATCAACGTGTGGTGCAGAACCTCAATCTGCACCTTAACGCCGGTGACATCGGCTGCCTGCTCGGCTCGTCAGGCTGCGGCAAGACGACTACCCTGCGCGCCATTGCCGGATTTGAGCCGGTGCACGAAGGTGAAATCACTCTCGGTGGCGAAACCATTTCCAGCGCCGGTTTCACCCTCGCCCCGGAAAAACGCCGGATCGGCATGGTGTTTCAGGACTACGCACTGTTCCCGCACTTGAGCGTCGCCGACAACATCGCCTTCGGCATCCGCAAGCATCCGCAGAAGGATCGCGTGACCGAAGAGTTGCTCGAACTGGTCAACCTGAAGAACCTCGGCAAGCGCTTCCCGCACGAGCTGTCCGGCGGCCAGCAACAGCGCGTCGCCCTCGCCCGCGCCTTGGCGCCGGAGCCGCAGTTGCTGCTGCTTGATGAGCCGTTCTCCAACCTCGATGGCGAACTGCGCCGCAAGCTCAGCCATGAAGTGCGCGACATCCTCAAATTCCGTGGCACCAGCGCGATTCTGGTGACCCACGATCAGGAAGAGGCTTTTGCTGTCAGCGATCACGTTGGCGTGTTCAAGGAAGGCCGACTGGAACAATGGGACACGCCGTACAACCTGTATCACGAACCGGCAACGCCGTACGTGGCCAGCTTCATCGGTCAGGGTTACTTCATTCGTGGTCAGCTCGGCAGCCCGGAATCGGTGCAGACCGAACTGGGTGAACTGCGTGGCAATCGAGCCTATACGTGGCCGATTGGCGGCGCGGTGGATGTGTTGCTGCGCCCGGACGACATTGTTTATGCGCCGGACAGTGCGTTGAAAGCACAGATTGTCGGCAAGACGTTCCTTGGCGCTTCGACGCTGTATCGCCTGCAACTGCCGACGGGTGCGCAGCTGGAATCGATTTTCCCGAGCCATGCTGATCACCAAGTGGGGGCGGAGGTGGGGATTCGTGTTGCCGCTGAGCATCTGGTCTTGTTCCAGGCTTCCGGCAGCACCGCCGCACAAATCCCGGCGTTGGAAAACGGTGTTCGCCGCTACAGCGCCGCGCTTTAAAGATCAAAAGATCGCAGCCTTCGGCAGCTCCTACAGGGATCAATGCAGGAGCTGCCGAAGGCTGCGATCTTTTAGCTTTTAACCGAGGATAAGGGTACCGCTGGCAACCAGCGTCGCATTGCCGCCGATCTTCACCCGCTCCCCCTCCAGACGACAGAACAACTCCCCACCTCGCGCCGAACGCTGGCACGCCGTCAGGCTCGACTTGCCCAGACGTTTGGACCAATAGGGAATCAGGCTGCAATGCGTCGAGCCGGTCACCGGATCTTCATTGATGCCGATCGCCGGCGCGAAATACCGCGAGACAAAATCGTGCTGATTGCCGGGCGCGGTGACGATCGCACCCAGCCACGGCAATTTGGCCAGCGCGACCATATCCGGCTTGCAATCGAGTACCGCCTGCTCCGACTCCAATACCACAAACAGTTCTTTGGAGCCGAGCACATCGACCGCTTCAACCCCCAGCGCTCGCTCGACATCCAGTGTCACGCCAATTTCCGAGGGCACGATCGACGGGAAGTCCAGCCACAAACGGCCCTCTTCACGGCTGACACTCAAAGGCCCGGACTGGCTGGTGAAGTCGATACGCTCGGCGCTTTCCTTGTAGATTTCGAACAGCACATAAGCACTGGCCAACGTGGCGTGCCCGCACAACGGCACTTCAGTGGTCGGGGTAAACCAGCGGATATGCCAAGCCTGACCTTCGCGCACCAGAAACGCGGTTTCCGCCAGATTGTGCTCAGCGGCGATCTTCTGCATCAGCTCATCCGCGAGCCATGCCTCCAGCCGATAAACCATCGCCGGATTACCACTGAACGGCCGATCACTGAACGCGTCGACCTGATGAAATTCGAGCTGCATAACTTTCTCCCTGAGTCAGTCGGCAGAGCATGCAGCCACGATATGACCAACGCCAGTGACAGAACCGGTCAATTTTTTACATACAGCAATAACAACTAAGGACGGCCGATGTCGGCAAATTTCGCCTGGGTATGTTCGGCGAGCACCGCGGGCGCCAATTCGACCTCCAGCCCACGCCGACCGGCGCTGACATAAATAGTCGCAAAACCCTGAGCGGAGTTGTCGATGAACGTGCGCAGGCGCTTCTTCTGCCCCAACGGGCTGATGCCGCCCAACAGATAACCGGTGGCGCGCTGGGCGGCTGCCGGGTCAGCCATCTCGGCTTTTTTCACGCCCGCGGCATGGGCCAGACCTTTGAGGTCGAGGCTTCCGACGACCGGCACCACCGCCACCAGCAACTCACCTTTTTCGCTGGCTGCCAGCAGGGTTTTAAACACCTGCGCCGGCTCGAGCGCCAGTTTCTCTGCAGCCTCCAGGCCATAGGACGCGGCCTTCGGGTCATGTTCGTAACTGTGCACGCGATGTTCGGCACGAACTTTTTTCAACAAGTCCAACGCAGGGGTCATGGCAGCTCCAGGCTCGGCAATGGCGAAAATATCCTCCGCCGGATTCTAGGTGATCAGCTCCCAAAAGGCTCTATCCCAAGCCGCGATTCCCGTGGCTTGCAGTCATTCCGCAGACGTCGGCGCGCCTCGACCTCAAAGGATCATTCACCCAGCGAATAGTTTTATTGTGACCGACGGTTCACTTTCGACCTTTGACAGGTTTGTTTCTTGTCTATATTTTTTCGAATCTGAATAATGTAAGAATTGTCGTCACAGCGGCACCGAGCAGTAAACCGGGAACGGAATGGGGATTCCTACTCGGGGAAAATCGCGCCTTGCCCTGTCGGCAAAGCGCCAGACAACAACAAAAAACGAGGTTTTCAATGACAACTGCTTTACAGCAACCAACGCTCTCGAGCCAATGCATGGCCGAGTTTCTGGGTACTGCACTACTGATCTTTTTCGGCACTGGCTGTGTCGCCGCGCTCAAAGTCGCGGGCGCCAGCTTCGGCCTGTGGGAAATCAGCATCATCTGGGGCGTCGGCGTGAGCATGGCGATCTACCTCACGGCCGGGGTTTCCGGCGCGCACCTGAACCCGGCCGTGAGCATCGCGCTGGCGATCTTCGCCGACTTCGAAAAGCGCAAACTGCCGTTCTATATCCTTGCCCAGATCGCCGGCGCGTTCTGCGGCGCGCTGTTGGTTTACACGCTGTACAGCAATCTTTTCTTCGATTACGAACAAACTCACCAAATGGTTCGTGGCTCTACTGCCAGCCTTGAGTTGGCCTCGGTGTTCTCGACCTTCCCGAATCCGGTGCTGTCCACCGCTCAGGCATTCCTGGTCGAGATGATCATCACCGCAATCCTGATGGGCGTGATCATGTCACTGACGGACGACAACAACGGCCTGCCGAAAGGCCCGTTGGCGCCGCTGCTAATCGGTTTGCTGATCGCAGTGATCGGCAGCTCGATGGGGCCGTTGACCGGTTTCGCGATGAACCCGGCGCGTGACTTCGGTCCGAAACTGATGACTTTCTTCGCCGGCTGGGGTGAAATTTCCTTCACTGGCGGCCGCGATATTCCGTATTTCCTGATTCCGATTTTTGCACCGATTGTCGGTGCCTGCCTCGGCGCTGCCGGGTATCGCGGGCTCATCGCCCGTCACCTGACCGGCGCCACACCTGCTACAAAGGATGCAGAACCGGCCATTGACGGCAAACCAAGAACTTCTTGAAACAGTCGGCGCAAGCTCCTGCCCAATAGAGCCTGCGCCCCGGCCCACTCTCCCTTATTTAGTCCAAGGCAATCGACATGACCGACATTCAGAATAAGAACTACATCATTGCCCTCGATCAGGGTACGACCAGCTCCCGCGCGATCATTTTCGACCGTGATGCGAACGTGGTCTGCACCGCGCAGCGCGAATTCGCTCAGCACTACCCGCAAGCCGGCTGGGTCGAACACGACCCGATGGAAATCTTCGCCACCCAGAGCGCGGTGATGGTTGAAGCGCTGGCCCAGGCTGGCCTGCATCACGATCAGGTGGCTGCCATCGGCATCACCAACCAGCGTGAAACCACCGTGGTCTGGGACAAAACCACCGGCCGCCCGGTGTACAACGCCATCGTCTGGCAGTGCCGCCGCAGCACCGAGATCTGCCAGCAGCTCAAGCGCGATGGCCACGAAGACTACATCCGCGACAACACCGGTCTGGTCACCGACCCGTACTTCTCCGGCACGAAACTGAAGTGGATCCTCGACAACGTCGAAGGCAGCCGCGAACGTGCGCGCAACGGCGAACTGCTGTTCGGCACTGTCGATAGCTGGCTGATCTGGAAATTCACCGGCGGCAAGGTGCACGTCACCGACTACACCAACGCCTCGCGCACCATGCTCTTCAACATTCACTCGCTGGAGTGGGATTCGAAGATGCTGGAGATCCTCGACATCCCTCGCGAAATGCTGCCGGAAGTGAAGGCTTCTTCGGAAATCTACGGTCGCACCAAGAGCGGCATCGCCATCGGCGGTATCGCTGGCGACCAGCAAGCGGCGCTGTTCGGGCAGATGTGCGTCGAGCCAGGCCAGGCGAAAAACACCTATGGCACCGGCTGCTTCCTGCTGATGAACACTGGCGACAAAGCGGTGAAGTCTCAGCACGGCATGCTCACCACCATCGCTTGCGGCCCGCGTGGCGAAGTGGCTTACGCACTGGAAGGCGCGGTGTTCAACGGCGGTTCGACCGTACAGTGGCTGCGCGATGAACTGAAGATCATCAACGACGCCCACGACACCGAATACTTTGCCAATAAAGTCAAAGACAGCAACGGCGTGTACCTGGTACCGGCCTTTACCGGTCTGGGCGCTCCGTACTGGGACCCGTATGCCCGTGGCGCGCTGTTCGGCCTGACCCGCGGCGTACGTGTGGATCACATCATCCGCGCCGCGCTGGAATCGATCGCCTACCAGACCCGCGACGTCCTCGACGCCATGCAACAGGACTCCGGCGAACGCCTCAAGGCCCTGCGCGTGGACGGCGGTGCGGTAGCGAACAACTTCCTCATGCAGTTCCAGGCCGACATCCTCGGCACCCAGGTCGAGCGCCCGCAAATGCGCGAAACCACGGCACTCGGCGCGGCGTATCTGGCGGGCCTGGCGTGCGGTTTCTGGGGCAGCCTGGACGAACTGCGCGGCAAAGCGGTGATCGAGCGCGAGTTCGAACCAAGCCTGGACGAAGTCGAGAAAGAGAAGCTGTACAAAGGCTGGAAAAAAGCCGTCAGCCGCACCCGTGACTGGGCGCGTGAAGACGCTGAATAAGCCAACCTTCAGATCCAGATAGGCATCTAACTGGTCGGGAGCGGATTCCTGCGGCATCATGGGCAAATTTTGCACGGCAGCCCAAAGGAAGCCCCATGAATCTGCCTCCCCGTCAGCAGCAAATCCTCGAGCTGGTCCGCGAACGCGGCTATGTGAGCATCGAGGAAATGGCCACGCTGTTCGTTGTTACCCCGCAAACCATCCGCCGCGACATCAATCAGCTCGCGGAAGCCAATCTGTTGCGTCGCTACCATGGCGGCGCTGCCTATGATTCCAGCGTTGAAAACACTGCCTATGCGATGCGCGCCGACCAGATGCGCGATGAAAAACAACGCATCGGTGAAGCCATCGCCGCACAGATTCCCGATCACGCCTCGCTGTTCATCAATATCGGCACCACCACCGAATCGATTGCCCGTGCCCTGCTCAATCACAATCATCTGAAGATCATCACCAACAACCTGCATGTGGCGTCGATGCTCAGTGCCAAGGATGATTTCGATGTGCTGCTGACCGGCGGCAATGTGCGCCGTGACGGCGGCGTAGTCGGTCAGGCGAGCGTCGATTTCATCAATCAGTTCAAGGTCGATTTCGCGCTGGTCGGGATCAGCGGTATTGATGAAGACGGCAGTTTGCTGGATTTTGATTATCAGGAAGTGCGGGTCTCGCAGGCGATCATTGCCAATGCGCGGCAGGTGATTCTGGCGGCGGACTCGAGCAAGTTCGGACGCAATGCAATGATTCGCCTCGGCCCGATCAGCCTGATCGATTGCTTGGTCACCGATCAGCAGCCGGTGCCGGCGCTCGCGCAATTGTTGAGTCAGCACAAGATTCGCCTCGAAGTCGTCTAACTCCCGCAAGATCAAAAGATCGCAGCCTACGGCAGCTCCTACATGAGTTCACTTGACCTGTAGGTGCTGCCGCAGGCTGCGATCTTTTGCTTTTAATGTTCGAAAATTTTCTTTTAATCGCCCTTCGATGAGTTTTTTCAATCGAACGCGACTGGCTGCGCGCGTGTTTATGGGCTACCATTTTCGCAAATGAACATTCATGTTCGATTTCCAATATAGAAAATCAAAAGAACCCGAGGCCAGCCGATGTCCACCTCTACCTTGCGTACGCCCCCTCTCTCCGAGATCTACGACATCGCCGTTATTGGCGGCGGGATCAATGGCGTGGGGATCGCAGCGGATGCCGCCGGTCGCGGGCTTTCGGTGTTCCTTTGCGAAAAAGACGACCTGGCCAGCCACACCTCGTCGGCCAGCAGCAAACTGATCCACGGCGGCCTGCGCTACCTCGAACATTACGAATTCCGTCTGGTACGGGAAGCGCTGGCCGAGCGCGAAGTGCTGCTGGCCAAGGCCCCGCACATCGTCAAACCGATGCGCTTCGTGCTGCCGCACCGTCCGCACCTGCGCCCGGCGTGGATGATCCGTGCCGGCCTGTTCCTTTATGACAACCTCGGCAAGCGGGAAAAACTGCCGGGTTCGAAAAGCCTGAAGTTCGGCGCCGACAGCGCATTGAAGAGCGAAATCAAGAAAGGCTTCGAATACTCCGACTGCTGGGTGGACGACGCCCGCCTGGTTGTACTCAATGCCATGGCCGCCCGCGAAAAAGGCGCCCACGTGCACACCCAGACCCGTTGCGTCAGCGCCCGTCGCACCAAAGGCCTGTGGCACCTGCATCTGGAACGTGCCGACGGCAGCCTGTTTTCGATCACTGCCAAAGCGCTGGTGAACGCCGCCGGCCCATGGGTCGCCAAGTTCATCCGTGACGACCTGAAAATGGAATCGCCGTACGGCATCCGTCTGATTCAGGGCAGCCACATCATCGTGCCGAAGCTGTACGAAGGCGATCACGCGCACATTCTGCAAAACGAAGATCAGCGTATCGTGTTCACCATTCCGTACCTGAACCATTTCACCCTGATCGGCACCACCGACCGTGAGTACACCGGTGATCCGGCGAAAGTGGCAATCACCGACGCCGAAACCGACTACCTGTTGAACGTGGTCAACGCTCACTTCAAGAAGCAGCTCAGCCGTGACGACATCCAGCACAGCTATTCGGGCGTACGCCCACTGTGCAACGATGAGTCCGACAACCCGTCAGCCGTCACCCGCGACTACACCCTGGCGCTGTCCGGCAGTGCAGAAGAAGCACCGTTGCTGTCGGTGTTCGGCGGCAAGCTGACCACCTACCGCAAACTCGCCGAGTCGGCGATGGCCCAGTTGATGCCGTTCTTCACCCAGATGCGCCCGAGCTGGACCGCCACCGCCACGCTGCCCGGCGGTGAAGACATGACCACGCCACAGGCCTTGAGCGCGCTGATTCGCGACAAGTTCGACTTCGTGCCGACCGAGATCGCCCGTCGCTGGTCCACCACTTACGGCAGCCGCACCTGGCGCATGCTCGAAGGCGTGGAAACCCTGGCCGACATGGGCGAACACCTCGGCGGCGGGCTCTACACCCGTGAAGTCGATTACCTGTGCAGCGAAGAGTGGGCGACCACTGCCCACGATATCCTCTGGCGCCGTAGCAAACTCGGTTTGTTCACCACGCCGGCAGAGCAGGAAAAACTCGCTGCTTATTTGGGCAAGGTTGAGCAGAACCGCAAGATCGAAGCGGCCTGATCTGCGGAACGTCGCTTAAACGAAAGCCCCTGAATTGAGAGATTCAGGGGCTTTTTGTTGTGCCAATGAAATCCAGCCCCCTCACCCCAGCCCTCTCCCCCCAAGGGGCGAGGGGGAAAGGGAGCAGATCGGCGGAGATTTCCAATCCTGAGTTCGACTCGATATTTCAGGCCGGCATCACTCGCAAGGACCACGCGATCAGTCCCCTCTTCCTCCGGGCGAGGGGAAAGGGAGCCGATCGGGAGGCTTTTCCAATCCTGAGGTCGACTCGATATTTCAGTTCGGCGTAACTCGCAGGGACAACACGATCAATCCCCTCTCCCTCTGGGAGAGGGCTAGGGTGAGGGGCTTTTGGGCCGGTATCACTGCGCCAGATGCAACAACAGAAAATCAATAAACGCCCGCGACTTGTGCGGCAAGTGAGGGGTGTTGGGAAATACCACATTGATCGACTGCGAAGGCAGCGAATACTCCGGCAGCAAGCGCACCAGACGCCCGGCGGCAATGTCATCTGCCACCACCCAGGCAGGCAGAACCGACACGCCCAGTGAAGACAACGTCATCGAGCGAATCGCCGTCGACGAGTTCGATTCGAAGTGACTGGTGCCGCCGACTTCGACGCCCTGCCCTGGCCCATGGCGCAATGTCCACTGGGTCGGCGCCTGCAAATTGCTGTTGGCGATCCACGGCACGCTGTTCAGGTCCTGCGGTTCCCGCACCGGATGCCGGGCGAGAAATGCCTCGGTGGCCACCAGCACGATTTCATAATCGGCCAACTTGCGACTCTTGAATGCCGAGTCCGCCAAGTTGCCCAGACGGATCACCAGATCAAGCTTTTCCGCAACCAGATCATTCAACGAAGAATTGAAGTTGTAGCACAGGCGAATTTCCGGATAACGCTCGGAAAACAGTGGAATCAACGGCAGGATATACTTTTCACCGTATTCACTGGTTGAACTAATTCGCAACTTTCCAGACACCCGATTATTACCCTTCAGGACATTATCAAACGCATTATCGATGTCAGCGACAATACCTTTGAATTCCTCATAAAACTCCTGACCTATTTCGGTCAGCGATATATTCCGGGTATTGCGGATCAACAGCGTCGCCGACAAAACTTCTTCCAGCGCCTTGACATGCAGGCTGGCCATGGCTTTGCTGATACTCAGATAATTAGCGGCCTTGGTGTAAGAACCAAAATCCACCACCGCAAGAAACGTCTGAACCCGATTAAGATGAGAGTGCATGGCGCTATGGCTCACTGTTAAATCCTGTCAAACATTGTTTTAAGCATAGTCGTATCGACACTTCAAGTCCATCGCCCCTATGCTGCACGGCAAAGGGGATACAACATGAACTATCGCTATAAGATCGCGCTGATCTTTCTGATCGGCTTCTTTATTGACTGTATAAATATATTTATGTCGGCTGTGGCATTGCCCAGTATATCGGCAACTTTACAGGTCAGTACTTCATCCGTGGCGTGGGTCGCCAATGCTTATATTCTTGGCCTGACCCTGATTATTCCGGTCAGCACCTGGCTGGCAGGGCGTTTCGGCAGCCGCGAGATTCTGACCGCTTCGATGCTGGTCTTCACCGGCTCTGTGTGGATGTGCGGCATGGCTGACAGTTTCCACGAACTGGTGATCTGGCGGTTCGTTCAGGGCATCGGTGGTGGCTTGCTGATCCCGGTCGGTCAGGCGCTGACCTTCAACCTGTTTCAGGGCGAGCAGCGGGCGAAAATATCCACACTGGTGATGGCTGTCGCGCTGATTGCCCCGGCCATTTCGCCGACGGTCGGCGGCATCATCGTCGACAGCAGCTCCTGGCGGTGGGTGTTCTACAGCAACATCCCGTTCTCGTTGATCGCCGCCGGGCTGTCGTGGTTCTGGATCAAGGAAAGCAAACCGACCGACCTGCCACGCCCGGACATCAAAGGCCTGCTGCTGGTCAGCGCTGCACTCGCCAGCCTGCTGATGGGCATGTCGCTGTACGGTGGTGACTATCCGGCACTGGCCGCGTTGATCTGCGTCGCGGCAGGCCTGCTGTTCATCGCGCTGTACCTGCGGCACTACCGCCGCTGCAGCAACGCGATCATCGAACTGAGCCTGCTCAAAAGTAAAAAACTCAGCACCTCGATCTTCATCTATTACGCGATTCCCGGCGTGTTCACCGGGGTCAACCTGATGAGCATTTTTTTCCTGCAGAACACCCTGCACTTCAGTGCCCGACTGACCGGGATGTTCATGATCCTCTACGCCATCGGCGCTTTCATTGCGATGACGATTTGTGGCCGGGTCTACAACCGCGTCGGCGCGAAACGCCTGTTCACCCTCGGCATGCTGCTGCACAGCGCCGGCATCGCGACGCTGATGCTGGTCAATGACCCGGCGGACCTGTGGGTGATCGTCATCGCCTACAGCCTGATGGGTATCGGTGGCGGCATCGGCGCCAACACCGCGCAAACCACTTCACTGATGGATTTTGCCGGCGGCGATACACACAAAGCGAGCGTGATCTGGAACATCAATCGGCAGATGTCGTTCAGCCTCGGTGCGGCGTTGTTCCTGATGATCTTCAATGTGCTGCTCAAGCAGTTCGACACCACACAGGCCTACCACGCGACGTTCGCGATTGCCGCGCTGGTCGGGCTGTTCCCGCTGTTTCAGATGAGTCAATTGAACCCTCCAAAGGAATGCCATGAACAACAACCTGGTTGAACGAGCGCAACACAGTATTCACCACGTGCACGAGCTGATTCACCGCGTCTTTACCGACGCCGACGGGGCCGGCGCAGACGCCATCGCGCCGCTGATGGAGGTGTTTGCCGAGCACTTCAGCATGGTCACCACCTCGGCCGCCGTGGTCGGTCGGGCGCAAGTCGAGCAACTGTTCAGCGGCGCCGTCGGTGCCCGCAAAGGTCTGGAGATTCTGATCAGCGACCCGCACACGGTCTGGCACGAAGGTTCGACCGTGGCCCTGCGTTACAAGGAAACCCATCGCCTGAATCAGAGCGAAACCTCGCGTATTTCGCTGGCGATCCTTCGCGTGCAGCACCACGACGTCCAGTGGCTGTACCTGCATGAAACACCGATGAGCCAGGAAAAACCTGCATGAAATACACCGTCACCCACTGCCGAATGCTCTCGGCGTCGATCAAGGAAGTCACCGTCAGCGGTCCGGCCTCCCTGTCGGATATGACCCATGCCGGTGCGCATTTCAAATGGCTGATCCCGGGTCTGGATGACTGTCGTCATTACTCGACGGTGCATGTGAACGCGGTTGAGGATGGACAGTTCACCTTCGCCATCCGCCTCTCGCCGGACTCCGCCAGCAGTCAGTACATCCGTGGGTTGGCTGTAAATGACAGCGTGGAACTGGAAGGCCCGTTGAACACCTTCAACTACCCGCTCAGTGCTGACAGCGGACGTGATATCGCAATTGCCGGCGGCATCGGCATCACGCCGCTGACCGGTATTCTGCGCCACCTGGACGCGTTGAACCGCCCTGCGCACTTGCATTACTTCGCCAGAAGCGCCGACGACGCGGTCTACACACGGCACCTGCAAGAACAACTGCAAGAACGCCTGCAACTGCACCTCTCCGGCAGTTGCCCGGCGATCAGCGAAGTGCTCGCCGATCTGCGCGCCGATGACCGCCTGTATGTCTGCGGCCCGGCAGCGCTGCTCAGTGCAGTGCTCAACCACGCCGAAGTTGTCGGCCTCGCTCGTGAGCAGATCCATCTGGAGGTGTTCAATGTTGCCCGCGATGACGCCGCGCAAGGCTTCGTCATCGAGGCGGTCGACTCCGGCGTCAGCGTCAATGTCGGCCCGCAACAATCGTTGCTCGAAGCGTTGGAAGCAGCCGGACTCGATCCGCTTTACGACTGCCGTCGTGGCGAGTGCGGGGTCTGCGCGCTGGACGTACTGGAAGGCGATGTCGATCACCGCGACTTCATCATGAGCGAACAGGAAGCGGCGTGCAGCGCGCGGATTTATCCCTGCGTCTCCCGCGCCAAAAGCCCGCGCCTGAAACTGGCGATCTGAAAGAGGACACCCCGTTGGACAACTATTTCAATGGCAGGGAAGTGCATAAATCTCTGTTCCTTGATCAGGCGCTTTTCGACCAGGAGCAGCAGCGCGTGTTCGCCGCGAGCTGGTGTTACCTGGGTCACGACAGCCTGATTCCGGAGACCGGCGACTACTTCACCACCACCCTCGCGCAACAGCCGCTGGCGATGGTTCGCCAGAAGAACGGCGCCATCGTCGTGCTGCACAACCGCTGCCCGCACAAAGGCGTGAAAGTGCTGGCCGAAGCACGCGGCAATGTCGGCCGCTTCATGCGTTGCCCGTACCACGCCTGGACATTCAAGACTGACGGCGAACTGCTGAGCATTCCGGTGAAAAAGGAATACGACGACTGCGACCTCAGCAGCTGTTCCGCACATAAAGGCATGCGCCCGGTGAACGCGGTGCACAACTATCGCGGCTTCGTCTTTGTCCGCCTGACGGAAGAAGGCATCGGCTTCGAGGAGTTCTTTGGCGAGTCGCTGTCGACACTCGACAACATGGTCATGCGCTCGCCGCAGGGCCAGTTGAAAGTAATCGGCCAGCCATTGCTGCACCGCCATCGCTGCAACTGGAAAATGGTCGTCGACAACCAGACCGACACCTGTCACCCGATGATCGCCCACGAATCTTCCGCCGGCGAAGCCATACGCCTGTGGCAGGAAACCGGCGATCAGGGCAAGCCACCGATGGCCGTCGAACTGTTCTCGCCGTTCATGGCCTCTTACGACTTTTTCGCCGGCATGGGCATTCGGGTCTGGCCCAACGGCCACGGGCACACCGGGGTCAGCAATTCGATCCACAAGGCCTACACCGACATTCCCGGTTACTGGGACTTGATGGTCGAAAGCTACGGTGAAAAGCAGGCCCGGGCGATCCTCGACGACACGCGTCACAACACCGTGTATTTCCCCAACCTGATGGTCAAGGGCCCGATCCAGACCTTGCGCGTGATCAAACCGGTCAGCGCCCGCGAAACCATCGTCGAATCGTGGATCTTCGAACTGCAGGGCGCTCCCGTGCAGTTGCTGGAAAGAACCGTGCAGTACAACAACCTGATCAACTCGCCGTGCTCGATGGTCGCCCATGACGACGTGGAAATGTACGAACGGGCCATGGAAGGCCTGGGCAGCGACGCCAACGAATGGGTCAACGTCGCCCGCCTGTTCAGCCCGAACGAATCCTATGCGCAGACTCAAGTGGTGTCCGGCACCAGCGAAATGGCCATGCGTAATTTCTATAACAGTTGGCAGCAATTGATGCGGGACGACCATGCAACACGATCAATCTAATCACCACGCCATCGAGCAACTGATCGAGACCGAACTGCACCTGCTCGACCAGCAGGATTTCGACGCCTGGCAACAACTGCTCAGCGATGACTACCACTACTGGATTCCAATGACCCGCGAGCAACGCAGCCCGTTGCACGAATCGTCGCTGGTATATGAAGACCGCTTTCTGACCACGCTGCGGATCAACCGGCTGGCCAACGCGCGCAACTTTTCCCAGCAGCCGAAGAGTCGCAGCCTGCACATCGCCCAGCGCCCGCGCATCACGCTCGACGCAGCCTCGTTCAGCGCCTTCGCCAGTTCCAACATGCTCTATTGCGAAGCCCGCGGCGACAACGAATGGCACTACCCGGTGACCGTCGAACATCAACTGATCAACATCGATGGCACGTGGAAGATTCACGGCAAGAAGATCCTGTTGCTCAACCCCGCACGCGCCCTTGAAAGCCTGCAACTCATTATCTGATCGATCGAGAAGTCTCCCTGTGAACGCTATTCCCCATGATTCCAGCCAGGCGTCCGCGTGCCTGTCATTTCCCTACGTCGATCTGTTGTATGACTACGGCCAGTTCCTGCGCAATGCCGAAGAGGCCATTGGATATCTGCCGGCGGAAACCGCCGAGAAACACATCGGCATCGTCGGCGCCGGCCTCAGCGGGTTAGTGGCCGCCTACGAATTGCTACGCGCCGGTGCACGTCGCGTCACGTTGTTTGAAGCCGAACCTGAGCATGTCGGCGGGCGTCTGCTGACCCAGTGCTTTGACGAAGACCAACCGCAATTCATCGCCGAAATGGGCGCCATGCGCTTTCCGCCGAGTGAGGTCGGGCTGTTTCACTACCTCAATCGCTTCGGCATCCAGACCACCGAAGCGTTTCCCGACCCCGGCATCGTCGACACCGAAATCCACTACCGTGGCGAAGCCCATCACTGGGCAGCCATGCAACCACCGCCGGCGCTGTTCAGCACCGTGCACCAGGGCTGGATCGCGTTTCTCAGCGAAGGCGTGACCCTCGATGACGGCACGTGCCTGGCGCCACCGCTGCTGATCACCGAATTGCTCAAGCAGCACAATTACTGCGAGGTGCAGCCCGAGTGGCAACGCTACCTCGACTGCTTCGGCGATAGCTCGTTCTACTCGGCGATGGTGCGCATCTTCACCGGCAAAAACCCGCCGGGCGGCAAGCCGTGGCGCAAACCCGAAGACTTCCATCTGTTCGGCTCGCTGGGCATTGGTTCCGGCGGTTTCCAATCGGTGTACCGCGCCTCGTTCACCGAAATCCTGCGGCTGGTGGTCAATGCACTGGAGGTCAATCAGCGCCTGGTGCCCAACGGTATTTCCTCGCTGGCCGAACGGATTGCCGACACCTCGTTCAACGGCATTCAACTGCGCGACATGATCTGCCGCACACGCATCGAATCAATCAACAAAGGCGCACACGGCGAGATTCTGCTGGCCGGCAGCAATGGCGAAACCTACGCCTGCGACCGGGTGATCACCACCACCACGACCCGCGCCCTGCAAGTGAACCTCAAGCTCACGCAGAACCAGGCGTTCGTCAATCGCGACGTCGCGCGGGCGATCAATGAAACGCACATGGTCGGCTCATCCAAGCTGTTCATCCTGACCAAAGACAAGTTCTGGCTCAAACATGGCCTGGCGCAAAACATCCAGACCGACACCCTGGTCAAAGGCGTGTATTGCCTGGACTACGCGCCGCAAGATCCGGATTCCTGGGGTGTGGTGCTGATCAGTTACACCTGGGAAGACGACTCGCACAAAATGGTCTCGATGACCGACAAGGTGCAACGCTGCCTGCGACTGGTCGATGAACTGGCAATGAGCGCGCCGGAATTTGCCAGCCATTTGATCCCGCTGGACGGTGACTACCAGCGCTACGTTCTGGAATACGACTGGCTGACCGACAAACACGCGCTCGGCGCTTTCAAGCTGAACTTCCCCGGCGACGATATTTACTCAGAGCGCCTGTTCTATCAGTTCCGCACGGCTCTCGACCCGCAACAGGACACCGGTTTGTACCTGGCCGGTTGCGGCGCCTCGTTCACCGGAGGCTGGGCCGAAGGCGCGATTCAAACCGCGCTGAATGGCGCGTGCGCGGTGATCAGCAGCCTGGGCGGCGACCTGATTGCCGGTAACCCGCTCGATGACCTGCACTCGCAGTACCGCTACTGCTGAGCCAGTCCCTTTTAATGCCGAGAATCATCCATGTACAACCAGCTTTCCATTGAACAGCTCGTCAACGGATTTCGCAGTGGCCAACACTGCCCTGACACCTGGCAGCAAGCCTTGCGCGAGCGTCATGTGCAGATGCAACACCTGAACAGTTTCATCACCTTTGACCCGTCGGGGTTCAAGGCAAATGCCTTCGGGCGCGACAACGCACTGTATGGCCTGCCCGTGTCGTTCAAGGACAACATCAACGTCAGCGGCCTGCCGACCACCGCCGGTACGCCCGGGCTGGCCGACTACGTGCCGCAGACCGATGCCGGCATCGTCGAGCGCTTTCGGCAATTGGGCGCGCAGATTGTGGGCAAGAACAACATGCACGAATTGTCGTTCGGCGTGACCTCGGCCAACCATTCCCATGGCGCGGTGATCAACCCTGTCAACGAACGCCACAGTGCCGGTGGCAGCAGCGGCGGCTGTGCTGCCGCCGTCGCTGCCGGACTGGTGGCGTGCGCGGTCGGCACCGATACCGGGGGGTCGGTACGGATACCGGCGGCGTTCTGCGGGATTGTCGGATTTCGCCCCACCATCGGCGTTTATCCGGTCGACGGCATCGTCCCGGTGTCGCAAACCAAAGACACTCCGGGCTTGTTGACCCGCACCGTGGAGGATTGTCAGTTCGTTCACACGCAACTGACCGGCTGCCTGCATCAGCCAGAAACCCGGTCGCTGCGCATTGGCATTCCCGAGCGTTTTCTCTGGACCGACCTCGCTGACAACGTGCAACGCGCTTGCCGCACGGCCATCGATACCTTGGCCGATCGCGGTGTGATCATCGTGCCGGTCGACGATGCCGTGATTGGCGAGATCAACGAGAGCATTCAGTTTCCGTTGCCGATCTATGAATTTTTCATCGATTTTCCGCGGTTCCTGATGAAGGCAGGACGCGGCGCGCAGTTCCTCGACATCCTCGCGCAGATCCGTGATCCGGCGATCAAGAAAATCCTCACCGCCCAACTGGAAAGCCCGGCAATTTCCTACACCGATTACGTGCAGGCATTGATGAGCAAACTGCGTCTGGAGCAGGAATACCACGCTCTCTTCAGTCGCCATCAACTGGATCTGCTGGCTTACCCGACCGTCACTTGCAGCGCGCCGCTGCTCAGCGATTGCTCGGATGAAAGCAACTTTGAAACGTTCGTGCGCAATACCGACCCGGCGAGCAATCTGGCGGCGCCGAGCATCAGCGTTCCGGTGGCGGCGGCGGGTGCGTTGCCGGTGGGCTTGTCGTTCGATGCGCTACCGGGGCAGGACGACTTTTTGCTGGCGAACGTACGGCATCTGACGCACCTGCTCAACATCGGTTAAACCACCATCCCTGTGGGAGCGAGCCTGCTCGCGAAGGCGTCGTGTCGGTCGACATCAGCTTCGTCTGCCACACCGCTATCGCGAGCAGGCTCACCCTCTACAGGGGCTCTGCATCAATGCACCTGTAACAATTCAAATTGCGGGCCTTGCCATGCGTGTCACCTCAATATCCTCCGCTCCCGCCGTCGAACGCTCGCCGTCGATTCTCGGCGGCGCCATGATCATCGGCGGCACCATCGTCGGTGCCGGCATGTTCTCACTGCCGGTAATCATGTCCGGGCTGTGGTTCTACGGCTCGGTCGCCGTGCTGCTGTTTGCCTGGTTCTGCACGTTGCACTCGGGCCTGATGATTCTTGAAGCCAATCTCAACTACCGTGAAGGCGCGAGTTTTTCCACCATTACCCGGGATCTGCTAGGGCGTGGCTGGAGCCGCTTGAATGGTTTGAGCATTGTGTTTGTCCTGTACACCCTGACGTACGCCTACATTTCCGCCAGCGGTTCGGTGATTCATCACACTGCGCAATCACTCGGGCTTGCGCTGTCGTCGCGAACCGGTGGTTTGTGTTTCACCCTGGTGGTGGCATTTATCGTCTGGCTCAGCACCACGGCGGTCAGTCGCATGACCACGCTGGTGTTCGGGGCAAAAATTCTGGCGTTCTTTCTGACCTTCGGCGGTTTGCTGGGCCATGTGCAAAGCACCACGCTGCTCAATCTGAATAGCGGCGACAGCCATTACTGGCCTTATCTGCTGGTGACCCTGCCCTTCTGCCTGACTTCGTTCGGTTTTCACGGCAACGTGCCGAGCCTGATGAAGCATTACGGCAAGGACCCGCAGCGGATTCGCGCTTGTCTGGTCGGCGGCACCTTGATCGCACTGGTGCTGTATCTGGTGTGGATGCTGTGCAGCATGGGCAACATTCCCCGCGACACGTTCAAGGGTATCGCCCAGCGCGGCGGCAACATCGATGTGCTGATCAGCGCCCTGGGGGCAAGACTCAACAGCGCCAATGTCGATCTGCTGCTGACGTTTTTCTCCAATTTCGCCGTGGCCTGTTCGTTTCTCGGGGTGACCCTGGGTTTGTTTGATTACCTGGCCGATGTGCTGAAGTTCGACGACAGCCCCGTCGGTCGTCTGCAGACGGCAGCCGTGACGTTCGGGCCGCCGATGCTCGGTGGTTTTCTGTGGCCGGAAGGTTTTCTGCATGCCATCGGTTTCGCCGGGTTGGCGGCGACATTGTGGGCGGTGATCACCCCGGCGCTGCTGGCACGCGCTTCGCGCAAGCGCTTTGGCAGTCCGCGCTATCGCGTGTGGGGCGGCACGCCAATGATCGTCCTGGTGCTGTTTTTCGGAGTGATCTGCGCGGTGTCGCATTTGCTGTTCGTATTTGATTGCCTGCCGGTGTGGCGCTGAAGCGATGCGTTCGGTTTTCCGAACGCGACTTCACGGTCGATTCGGTTAACCGGATCAGTTGCGCTGAAAAGCACCGCCACAAAAGTTTAATAAGCTTACAAAACAACGAGTTAACTATCTGCGGCGGGTCTGGCACGACTCATGCTCTACACTCTCTCGACGAATGCCTGCTGTGCCAACACTTCAGGAGCCGTCAGGCATTCGAAGCACAAAAGGGCCGACGAACTGGCTCCATAAAAAAAACAATTCGAGGAAAATTTGATGCGCATCGTTCCCCATATCCTGGGCGCAGCCATTGCGGCCGCTCTGATCAGCACGCCAGTTTTCGCCGCCGAACTCACCGGCACCCTGAAGAAAATCAACGATTCGGGCACCATCACGCTCGCTCACCGTGACAGCTCCATTCCGTTTTCCTACATCGCGGATGCCACCGGCAAGCCAGTGGGCTACTCCCACGACATTCAAGTGGCTATCGTTGAAGCCCTGAAAAAAGACCTGAACAAGCCAGACCTGCAGGTCAAGTACAACCTGGTGACTTCGCAAACCCGTATCCCGCTGATCCAGAACGGCACCGCGGATATCGAGTGCGGCTCCACCACCAACAACGCCGAACGCGCCCAGCAAGTCGACTTCACCGTCAACATCTTCGAAATCGGCACCCGTCTGCTGGTCAAGAAAGACAAGGATGGCAAGCCGTCCTACGCTGACTTTGCCGACCTCAAAGGCAAAAACGTCGTGACCACCGCCGGCACCACGTCCGAGCGCATCATCAAAGCGATGAACGCCGACAAGCAGATGGACATGAACATCATCTCCGCCAAAGACCACGGCGAATCCTTCAACATGCTGGAAAGCGGCCGCGCCGTAGCCTTCATGATGGACGACGCTCTGCTGGCTGGTGAAGAAGCCAAGGCCAAGAAGCCGGCCGACTGGATCATCACCGGTACTCCGCAGTCCTTCGAAGCCTACGCGTGCATGGTTCGCAAAGGCGACCCGGCCTTCAAGAAGGCGGTCGATGCCGCCATCGTTGGCCTGTACAAGTCGGGCGAGATCAACAAGATCTACAGCAAATGGTTCGAGAGCCCGATTCCACCAAAAGGTCTGAACCTGAACTTCCCGATGAGCGACAAGGTAAAAGATCTGATCGCCAACCCGAGCGACAAGCCGGCGCCTGACGTAAAAATCTGATTCCTGACTAACCTTGTCTCCTGAGGGAGTAACCCTCCCTCAGGCGTCTGTTACTACCTGCTGGCTGTACTGTGGAACACTCGACCTGGCGGTTTCCGAGCCGATCGCGTGTGCCCGGCGTTCAACGTCGGACGGGAAAGGATTTTCCCCAAGCGGGTGCTTGTACATCGATCGATCTCGAGGGGAGACCCTAATGAATTACAACTGGGACTGGGGCGTGTTCTTCAAGTCCACCGGCGTCGGCAGCGAGACCTATCTCGACTGGTACGTCTCCGGTTTGGGCTGGACCATCGCCATTGCCATCGTGGCGTGGATCATCGCCTTGCTGCTGGGCTCCATTCTGGGGGTCATGCGCACGGTGCCAAACCGCATCGTATCGGGCATCGCCACCTGCTACGTCGAGCTGTTCCGTAACGTACCACTGCTGGTGCAGCTGTTCATCTGGTACTTCCTGGTACCCGACCTGCTGCCGCAAAACCTGCAGGACTGGTACAAACAGGACCTCAACCCGACCACCTCGGCTTACTTGAGCGTTGTCGTGTGCCTGGGCCTGTTCACCGCCGCCCGTGTCTGCGAGCAAGTGCGTACCGGCATCCAGGCGCTGCCACGCGGCCAGGAATCCGCCGCCCGCGCCATGGGTTTCAAGCTGCCGCAAATCTACTGGAACGTGCTGCTGCCCCAGGCCTACCGGATCATCATTCCGCCGCTCACCTCGGAATTCCTCAACGTCTTCAAGAACTCCTCCGTGGCGTCCCTGATCGGCCTGATGGAACTGCTGGCGCAAACCAAACAGACCGCCGAGTTCTCGGCCAACCTGTTTGAAGCCTTCACCCTGGCCACGCTGATCTACTTCACCCTGAACATGAGCCTGATGTTGCTGATGCGCATGGTCGAGAAGAAAGTCGCAGTGCCCGGCCTGATCTCCGTGGGGGGTAAATAATGGACTTCGATTTCAGTGGCATCATCCCCGCCATTCCGGGCCTGTGGAACGGCATGGTCATGACCTTGCAGTTGATGGTCATGGGTGTGGTCGGCGGCATCGTGCTGGGAACCATCCTCGCACTGATGCGCCTGTCGTCGAGCAAACTGCTGTCGCGGGTGGCCGGCGCTTATGTGAACTACTTCCGTTCGATCCCGCTGCTGTTGGTGATCACCTGGTTCTACCTGGCGGTGCCGTTCGTGCTGCGCTGGATTACCGGCGAAGACACGCCGATCGGTGCGTTCACCTCCTGCGTCGTGGCCTTCATGATGTTCGAAGCCGCGTACTTCTGCGAAATCGTCCGGGCCGGTGTGCAGTCGATCCCCAAAGGCCAGATGGCCGCCGCGCAAGCGATGGGCATGACCTATGGCCAGACCATGCGTCTGATCATCCTGCCCCAGGCGTTCCGCAAGATGACCCCGTTGCTGCTGCAACAGTCGATCATCCTGTTCCAGGACACCTCGCTGGTCTACACCGTGGGCCTGGTGGACTTCCTCAACTCCGCCCGTTCCAGCGGCGACATCATCGGTCGATCCAACGAGTTCCTGATCTTCGCCGGTGTCGTCTACTTCATCATCAGCTTTTCCGCCTCGCTGCTGGTCAAGCGTCTGCAAAAAAGGTTCGCCGTATGATCTCTATCAAGAACATCAACAAGTGGTATGGGGACTTCCAGGTGCTGACTGATTGCAGCACCGAGGTCAAAAAAGGCGAAGTGATCGTGGTCTGTGGCCCGTCGGGTTCCGGCAAATCGACCCTGATCAAATGCGTCAACGCGCTCGAGCCGTTCCAGAAAGGCGACATCGTCGTTGACGGCACCTCGATTGCGGACCCGAAGACCAACCTGCCGAAACTGCGCTCGCGCGTGGGCATGGTGTTCCAGCACTTCGAACTGTTCCCGCACCTGACCATCACCGAAAACCTGACCATCGCGCAGATCAAGGTGTTGGGCCGCAGCAAGGAAGAGGCGACCAAGAAAGGTCTGCAACTGCTTGAGCGCGTCGGTCTGTCGGCGCACGCCCACAAGCACCCGGGGCAACTGTCCGGTGGTCAGCAACAGCGTGTGGCAATTGCCCGTGCGCTGGCGATGGACCCGATCGTCATGCTGTTCGACGAACCGACCTCGGCGCTCGACCCGGAAATGGTCAACGAAGTACTCGACGTGATGGTGCAACTGGCCCACGAAGGCATGACCATGATGTGCGTGACCCACGAAATGGGCTTCGCGCGCAAAGTGGCCGACCGCGTGATCTTCATGGACGCCGGCAAGATCATCGAGGACTGCCCGAAAGAGGAGTTTTTCGGCGACATCAGCGCCCGCTCCGAACGCGCGCAGCACTTCCTCGAGAAAATCCTGCAGCACTAAAACCAACACACCTGCCGGGGCATTACTCCATCCCTGTGGGAGCGAGCCTGCTCGCGAAGAGGCCATTACATTCAGCCTGGAGGTTGAATGTCAGTCCGCTTTCGCGAGCAGGGTCGCTCCCACAAGGGCCGGCGGTGCCCTCGCGACAAGTGTTGTGGTTGACCCAAGGCAACTGTGATGAAATGCGACCCCACTCTCTATCGCGCCGCGCCGCCATCACTTGCCGTGAAGCCTCGTCTGATTCGTCATCTGTTCCTGCCGCCGCTGGTCATCATCCTGATGATCGGGTTGGGTTATGCCGGCTTCTGGACCAGCGAGCATTTCGGCATTCGCAGCCTCAGCGAAAGCGGCCAGCGTCAGCTCGAACTGAACGCCCGCGCCGTCGAAAGCGAAATCAGCAAGTACACCTATCTGCCCAGCCTGCTGGAACTCGAAACCAGTGTGTCGCAGCTGCTGGCCGACCCGACCCCGGAACACCGGCAAACGGTCAACGATTACCTTGAAGGCCTGAACCGGCGCAGCCGCAGTCGGGCCATCTACGTCATGGACACCACCGGTCGCGTCATGGCCACCAGCAACTGGCGCGATGTCGACAGTTACCTCGGTGAAGACCTGTCCTTCCGCGCCTACTTCCAGAAAGCCATCCGCGGCGAGCCGGGCCGTTTCTACGGCATCGGCAGCACCAACGGCGAACCCGGTTATTACCTCGCCCACGGCCTCGAAGAGCACGGCAAGATCATTGGCGTCGCCGTGGTCAAAGTGCGCCTCGAAGCCATGGAAGAACGCTGGCAACGCGCGCGTCTGGAAGCCTTTGTCAGCGATGAGAACGGCATCATCATTCTCTCCAGCGATCCGGCTCGTCGCCTCAAATCGGTAATTGCACTGAGTGACGAAATCAAGGAGAAACTCGCGCGCAGCCTGCAGTACTACTGGTTCCCGCTCAACGAACTGCAACCGCTGGCACGGGAAACCCTGTCCGAAGGCGTAGAGAAACTCACCTTCCCCGCCAACAGCGAAGTACGCTCCGACGATGACGACATCAGTTATCTCGCGCAGACCCGGCCGCTGAGCGACACACCGTGGAATTTCACCCTGCTCACGCCGTTGCAGGACCTGCGCCGCGAAGCCATCAACCAAGGGATTCTGGTGGCGGTCGCGTTTGCGCTGGTGGCGTTCCTGTTGATCGCCTGGAACGAGCGGCGCAAGGTCATCGCCACCCGCCTCGCCGCCCGCGAAGCCTTGCAGGAAGCCAACAATCAACTGGAGCGTCGGATTACCGAACGCACCACCGACCTGCGCGCCAGCAACGAGCGCCTGAAGAGCCAGATCCGCGAACGCCGTCAGGCCGAAGAGACATTGCGCCGTGCACAGGATGAGCTGGTTCAGGCCGGTAAACTCGCCGCCATCGGCCAGATGTCGACCAGCATCGCCCACGAATTGAACCAGCCGCTGGCGGCGATGCGCACGCTGTCGGGCAACACCGTGCGCTTCCTCGAGCGCGGTCAGCTCGATGTCGCCAGCACCAACCTCAAGACCATCAACGAGCTGATCGACCGCATGGGCCGGATCACCGCCAGCCTGCGTTCGTTTGCCCGGCGCGGTGACAATCAGGGCCAGGCCAGCCTCGGCAAAGCCGTGGAGGCGGCGCTGCAACTGCTCGGGGCACGCCTGGAGAGTTCGGCGATCAACATCCACCGCCAGTTCATTGATGTCCAGGTGCAGATCGACCAGACCCGCCTCGAACAGATTCTGGTCAACCTGATCGGCAACGCCCTTGACGCCATGCAGGCGCAACCGCTGCCCGAGCTGTGGCTGGAAGGCGAAGAATTCAACGGCAAATATCGCCTGCGCGTGCGAGACAACGGCCACGGCATCGACGCCGAAGCGCGCAAGCATCTGTTCGAACCGTTCTTCACCACCAAACCCGGCGAACAAGGCCTGGGTCTTGGCCTGACCCTTTCCGCCAGCCTCGCGGCCGCCACCGGCGGGCATCTGGGTGTTGAACACCCGGCCAGCGGTGGCACCACCTTCGTCCTCAGTTTACCGTTGGTAAGCCCTACTCCTGCCGAGCCAATATGAACCACGACCTTAGTGTGCTGATCGTCGAAGACGACCCCCATGTGCTGCTCGGCTGCCAACAGGCGCTGACCCTCGAAGACATTCCCTGCGTCGGCGTCGGCAGTGCCGAAGAAGCGCTGGAGCGGGTCGGCGACAACTTTGCCGGCATCGTCATCAGCGACATTCGCCTGCCGGGCATCGATGGCCTGGAACTGTTGACCCGCCTCAAGCAACGCGATCGCAGCCTGCCGGTGGTGTTGATCACCGGCCACGGCGACATTTCCATGGCCGTCGGCGCGATGCAGAAAGGCGCCTATGACTTCATGGAAAAACCGTTCTCGCCGGAGCGTCTGGTCGACGTCGCGCGGCGTGCGCTGGAGCAACGCAGCCTCGCCCGTGAAGTCTCTTCGCTGCGCCGGCAACTGGCCGAACGCGATTCCCTGGAGGGGCGGATCATCGGCCGCTCGCCGGCGATGCAGAACCTGCGCGAACTGATTGCCAACGTCGCCGACACCTCAGCCAACGTGCTGATCGAAGGCGAGACCGGCACCGGCAAGGAACTGGTTGCCCGCTGTCTGCACGATTTCAGCCGTCGCCACAGCAAGCAATTCGTCGCGCTGAACTGCGGCGGCCTGCCGGAAAACCTTTTCGAAAGCGAGATATTCGGCCACGAAGCCAACGCCTTCACCGGTGCCGGCAAACGCCGTATCGGCAAGATCGAACACGCCGACGGTGGCACGCTGTTCCTCGACGAAGTGGAAAGCATGCCACTGCCGCTGCAGATCAAACTGCTGCGCGTGTTGCAGGAACGCACCCTCGAACGCCTCGGCTCGAACCAGAGCGTGGCCGTGGATTGCCGGGTGATCGCAGCGACCAAATCCGACCTCGACGAAGCGAGCAAGGCCGGTGAGTTCCGCAGCGACTTGTACTACCGCCTCAACGTCGTGACCCTGGAACTGCCGCCACTGCGCGAGCGCCGCGAAGACATCCTGCAACTGTTCGAACACTTCACCCAGCAGTCAGCCCTGCGTTTCGACCGCGCACTGCCGGAACTGGACAACCAGACCCTGTCGAACCTGATGAGCCACGACTGGCCGGGCAACGTACGCGAACTGCGCAACGTCGCCGAACGGTTTGCCCTCGGCCTGCCAGCGTTCAAAAAGTCCGGCGCCAGCAGTGGCGGACAAGGACTGGCGTTTGCCGAAGCGGTGGAAGCGTTCGAACGCAACCTGCTCAGCGACGCCCTGCAACGCAGCGGCGGCAACCTGACTCAGGCCAGTCTTGAGCTGGGCATGGCCAAGACCACGCTGTTCGATAAAGTTAAAAAGTACGGGTTGAGCCACTGATGGATCTGATTCTGAAGGCCGCTATCGGCGCCGCGGTGGTGCTGATCCTCGCGGCGCTGTCGAAAACCAGAAACTACTACATCGCCGGATTGGTGCCGCTGTTTCCGACGTTTGCACTGATTGCGCATTACATCGTCGGCAAGGGGCGTTCGGTTGATGATCTGAAGACCACAATCGTGTTCGGCATGTGGTCGATCATTCCGTACTTCATCTATCTGGCGACTTTATATGTGATGGTTGACCGGTTGCGGCTGGAGGCGTCGCTGGCGGTGGCGGCGGTGGCATGGTTGATGGCGGCCACCGTGTTGGTGACCGTTTGGGTTCGCCTGCACAGCTAAGGTCAAAAACCACCCTCATCGGAACGCCGCCCGCCCAGCCCTCTCCCTCCGGGAGAGGGCGCCGACCGAGGTGTCTTGCGTCTGACATTGACCTGAAAGATCCAGTCGATTATGGATTCGCTACAACACGCTCAGGTCGGCGTATCACTCCAGCATCCCCCAATCAGTCCCCTCTCCCTCCGGGAGAGGGCCAGGGTGAGGGGCTTTTAGCTTTTCAGTTGACAGTGCCGCCCTTGGACTCAGCCATGATCTGCCGGATCGCCCCGACAAACGTCTCCACCGGTTGCCCGCCGGTCACCGCGTACTGACCGTTGAACACCACGGTCGGCACCGAACTCACCCCGCGTTGCAGCCACTCCTGTTCTTCTTCACGCACCTCATCGGCAAACTCGTCCGACGCCAGAATCGCCTCGGCTCGCTGGCGATCCAGCCCGACGCTTTCAGCAATCTGCACCAGTTGTCGATGATCCGACGGATTGCCGCCATCGCTGAAATAGGCCTTGAACAGCGCCTCTTTCAGCGGCAACTGCAGACCTTCAAGTCCGGCCCAATGAAGCAAGCGGTGCGCATCGAAAGTGTTGTAGATACGGCTGTTGCCGTCAGTGCGAAAGGCAAACCCGAGTTCAGCGCCACGGGCACGAATGGCTTCGCGATTCTTCTGCGATTGCTCAGGCGTCGAGCCGTATTTCTCTTGAATGTGCTCGGCAATGTTCTGTCCATCGGCGCCCATTTTCGGATTCAGTTCGAACGGCTGAAACCGGATCTCGGCCTGCACTTCGTTGCGCAGGATCTCCAGCGCCTGTAACAGGCCACGCAAACCGACGACACACCAGGGGCAGGAGACGTCGCTGACAAAGTCGATGTTCAAGGCAAAACTCATCACACACCTCGCGGGGGGAAATCGTGCGGGAAAGTTTGCACGATACACCTGCTTCAGATTTTTGGTGACCATAGCGG
>NZ_JAMLFX010000005.1:322199-371098 GCF_023634765.1 Pseudomonas sp. AKS31 | reverse complement strand
CGAGCAGGCTCGCTCCCACCCTTGGAATGCGTTCCCTGTGGGAGTGAGCCTGCTCGCGAAGAGGCCCGCTCAGACAACACAAATACCTCGGTTACAGCAGATTCCCACCCACCACCGGCTCAACCTGCGCCCAATGCGAGGTGTCTTCACGATGCGCCTGCAAATACGGCAGCACCGCCGCCAGCAACGGCGCTTTGAACGCCTCTTGAAAACGATGCGCCAGACCAGGAATCAGCTTCAACTGACTGCCGCGAATATGCGCCGCCAGATGCACCCCGTGCATCACCGGCAACAACGGGTCCGCCGTGCCATGCACCACCAGCGTCGGCACTCGCAATTGATTGAGCAACGCCACCCGGCTCGGCTCGGCAAGGATCGCCATGATCTGCCGCTTCACACCTTCGGGGTTGAACGCACGGTCGTAGGACAGCGCGGCCTGATGCAGCAAGGCCTGACGATCATCGGTGACCGTCGGGCTGCCCAGCGCGGCGAGCAGGTCAGCCTGTTGCTCCAGCGCCACCTGTCGATTCGGTGCGCCGCGACGCGACAACAACTGCACCAGTGCCGCGCTCGGTGCCGGCAGGCCTTCGGCGCCCGAGGTGGTCATGATCAATGTCAGGCTCTCGACCCGCTGCGGTGCCATTGCCGCCATGTGCTGGGCAATCATCCCGCCCATGCTTGCGCCCAGCACATGGAATTGCTCAACATGCAGCGCGTCCATCAAGCCCAGCGCATCGTCTGCCATATCCGTCAGGCTGTAGGGCGCCGCCACCGGCAGACCGAGTTTGTAGCGCAGCACTTCAAAGGTCAGATTGGCCTCCGCCGGCGCCTGACGCCAGGTCGACAAACCGACGTCGCGGTTGTCATAGCGAATCACCCGAAAGCCCTGCTGACACAGCGCGACCACCACTTCATCCGGCCAGTGGATCAACTGACCACCCAAGCCCATGACCAGCAACAACGCCGGATCCGACGTGCGACCAATGCTCTGGTAAGCCAGGCTCACCTGCTGCAGATCAACATGTTCGGTCGGCACATTGACGTCGCAACGCGCCGCCGCCCATACCGACGATCCGAAAAAAATCGCGGCCAGAACAGCCGCGACCGATAAAAATCCCTTGACCATGAAAAACACCGAAACGCAGAACCCCAGTAGAGCGCGAGTCTGATGAAGTTTGTTCAAGCGCGCTGCCACACTTCCATGACAGTTTGATGAAGAGTGCCGAGCGGTCATCGACCGTTGGTGCAAACAATATCTATGTACCGCCATCGCCTTGCGCGATTTCTCTTGAATGACCCGCTCAGGGACGGATTCCCCGCCCCGCCAATGCGAGTCACACCACCATGCCCGAGCGCCTTATTCCGGATGAACTCCCCGCACCGTCACCGTTGCCCGAGACCGTCGAGCACCTGCCGAAAACCATTGATGACAGCCTGTTGCTGCAGGCCTGCCAACGCTGGCGCGCCAGCAGCGAGGGTTTACGCGACCTGTTTGCCGCCAGCCCGGCCCTGCGCGACAGCATCAATGAACTGCTGCGCCAACAACTGCAACTGGACGGTGAAAAAACCGGACTGCGCTTTGCTGCCACCGATGACCAGCCGGAACACTTCGTCAGCCTCACCGACGCCTGTGCCTTCGTCGTTCAACAGCCGACGCTGGAAACCGATCTGGATCAGCATTGTGTCCTCTCCGGCCTACGCGCCAACCATCCGTTGTACGCCTTGAAGCCGCTGCAACTCCTGGAAAAACTCAAAGCCCTCGACCCACGCAAAAGCCACGAGATTCGCTGGGCAGAATTCTGGGATGCGCGGGCGCCGCGCACGCCCGTGTCGCGACGTACCCGCGCCACGCAGCTTTACCGTGCGCATTTCGAAGCCACTGCGCACATGGCCCTCGCCCACCAGGCCATTACCGCGGCGCAACTCAAAACCCTGCAACTGATCATTGATTCAGGTGACGGCGTGCTGACGATCGATGGCCAGCCTGTGCACACGGAAAAGCTGGCACTGGTGCTGAGCAATGGCAGCAGAATCAAACTCCCCGGTGCCTGGGTCATCAGCGTCGGCGATTTGGCCACGGCCGCTCCGTTGCTTTATCTGCCCGGCAACGCCACATCGATCCAGGCTTTCACCACTCGCGCAGACATGCAGACGTGGCTGGCCGGTCAGGTACAGATTCCCACCGGACTGCCCAAGACCATCCAGCGCGTTGACTACAGCACAGCGCTCGAGCCGATGGTCACCGGCGCCAGCGATCTGTTCGCCAACCGCCACCACGCGCAGCTCTACGCCTTGAGCAATACCAACAAGGGCCATCCCGGGATCAGGGCGCATGGCGCGCGCTCACTGGTGCACGTCGATCTGATCGATCATCAGCGCAGCAGCGCGATCATCGTGGCGGCGCCGCCAAAACCGCTTACGTCCACCAGCGATGTCGAGACGGACGAGACACCGCTGTTCGGCAGCCTGTCGGCCGGGATTCCACTGGGCATGCGCCACGCGGCGCTCAAACGCCAGCGCGAAGCGCTTGAGCGCTTGCAGGACAATGACAGCGACGGCGCTCGATACCGAGAATGCCAGGACGCCCTCGATGCGCTGGAAACCGCCGAACAAGCCGGCACGACCGCTGCCACAACGCTGCTTTACCGCGAAACGGCCCTCGACGTGAGCACCTTCAATACGGCGTTCAGTGCCCTGCGCCAGGCACACCTGGACGGCTTGTATGCCGAAGGCAGACTGCAAGCGGCGCTGGGCCAACTCGACAGCGGCGAACATGACCTGCTCAAAGCCGTGCTGGATAAGCCCGTCGCGGCCGAACGCGACGCGGACATCACGGCGGCCAGCCTGACCTTGTCACTGAGCGAAACCCAGGACGGGGTCACGACAACGCAGAGCGAAGTGCTCCGGGGCGCGCTGGTCATCGGAGCACAAGCCGCACTCGCCGACCGCACCGCGACTTCCAGTCTGATGCTCTACTGGCCGGGCAATGGTGGGGGCCTGCAACGCTTTGCTGATCGCCGCACGCTGGAGTGCGAGGTGTTCCGGATTCTGGATCACGACAGCAACCTGACCCTGCAACTGAGCCCCATCAGCACAGACCCGTTACATCACTGCCTCAATGAGCTGGTGACCGACTTCGAAGCAAAAGCCACACCCCTGCGCGGTATTCCCGAGCAGGCCGATGCACTGGCAATCCTGCGCCAGGGCTACCTCGCCCATCTGCAGGTTCCGCTGCACGCCGCCAGACAACTGGCCTTTGCTCATCTGCAGGAACAGGAACGCAGCGGCACCCTCGCCGGGCATCTGCCGGGCTGGCTGGTCACGCTCAAAGAGAACGAGCGCAGCGCGTTGAAACAGAACATCGAGGCGTACATTGCGGCGATGCGCCAAAGCCACGCGCTGATGACACTTGCGCTGGAGCCCCGTGACGACTTCACCCGCCGTCACCTGCACGCACGCCTGCGCAAGGACTTTTCCCTTGATGGTGACTTTTCCATCCTGGTTGAACTGCCCGACTCGACCACCACCGAACAGGTGCCCGAGGCTGGGCCCGGTGGCATCAGGAAGACGACCAACATTGTGCCCAGCAAAGCACACAGCAAAATGTCACTGGAGGACCTGGCCCAGCTCAATATCGATAACGTGCAATCGGTGCTCAATGACTCGCTTTCACAACGCCTGGTCTTCCTGCGCCTGGAGATCACTGCGACGCACAGGACAGATCGCACGCGCCTGCTCAACGGCATCAACCTGACCTATCTGCGCAGGGTCCTGCCGGAACTCGACCTGCCCAAAGCCTATGAGCAGAAGATCCGTGACGCCTTTCAAGGCGCCGCCAGCGAGTCGGCATTCGTCAGACAACATCGCCGGGAAAGCCTGATCGAGCCCTGGCGCCTGATGCTGAAAATACAGAGCGAAAATGCACGCCTGCAAAAACACCTCAGCCCTGATGAAGCAGCGCTGCTGAACACCGCTATCGATGCCGACACCCCACAGGCATGGCAAGCCACCGGCAAGCGCCTTGTGCTGTTGCCGGTGTCGCTGAAAGTCGGTGGCAAGGACACCCCCGGCGAAGGCCCGGTGACGCTGTCCGGCGTCAGCTTCATCCAAGAGCAGATCAGCGGCGTCACCCTGCTGTACCTGCCGGACAGCCACGACGGGCAGTTTTTCCGCCGCTACGACACGCTCGAGGCGGCGCGCAAAGGGCTGTTCACTTTGTGCGCAACTGACAAATGGATCGACTACCTGGCAGGCAGGACCTTGCAGGGCAACGTCAGGGCCCATGTCCGGCGTATCGGTCAGGCCGTGGAAAAAAACTTCGATGCCATTATCGAAGTCGGCGTGCGCTGGCCGGCCAGTACTTCGCTGGCCGCGCACCTGCTCGACGCGCACATGGGACGCTTGATCGAAGCCCATCGCGGCACGTCGCGCTCCAATGATGAATTGTTCTTCGAGCGTTACGCCCTGAAAGGCCCGCGCGCTTTCAACTACATCAAAATGGCCTTGGGCATGGTGCCCTTCGTCGGCAGCGTACTGGCCCTTTACCAGGCCTGGACCGCTGCCAATCAGGCGACCGCCGCATTCTTGCGCGGCGATGTGGCCGACGGTCTGGTGGAAATCGAATCGATGCTGTTGTCGTTGATCGACGCGTTCATGGATCTGCTTCCGGGCGAAGCCGCAGCCTCGACGCTGTCGCAGACGACCCGCGCGTTGACGCGGGCGCGTCAGCTTCACACGGTGGTGCGCAACATGGCGGCACTGCAGATCAAGTCGCAGCGTCACGCCCGGCATGTGCTGGCGCGCTTCAAGGATTACGAATATGAAAAGCCGATTTCCCTGGCCGCCACAGAGCCGGTCGGCCACGGCCTCTATCGCGGGATCTACCGGCATGCCGACGGTGACTTCATCGAGCGCCAGGGTCGCCTCTACCAGGTAGAGCTGAGCCGCGATTCGCGCAGCTGGCGCCTGGCCGGCAACTCGCGAAAAACCTACAAGCAACCGATCGCACTGGATGAAAGCGGACACTGGGACACCTGGTTCGGCGTCCACGGTACAGCCCTTGAAGGCGCCGCGGTGGGGGGTGGCAATGTCGTCGGGCGTGTCGCCGATACGCTCGAACCTTTCTGGCCACCGGTGATTCGCCAACGCTTGCCGCGCTGGCTGGTGGATCGAAACTTCCGCCGTCACCATCAACTGACCGCTACCGTTGATGACCTGGCCGACCAATTGCAACGCAGGGGGGCAAAAAGTGACCGGGTGCTCAATGCCTACGGCGCAGCCACGGACGCGCAACGCCTGACCATGTTGCCAGCGGTCGAAGCCGCTTGTGTTGGCGATATCAAATTGGCCAGGCAGCGTTATGAGGCGTTGACCGAGTTGACTGCGCTGACCCAGGGCAGAAAACGCAGGGAAGTCACCTACATGCAAAGCAAGACCGCATGGCTGTTGACTGATCGTTACCGGCGACGCGCCATTCACGTGTCGCATAAATTTCTCGGCATGACACGAGCAGTCAAGCGCTTGAAGCAGCTACACAATGCGCTACCAGGTGATGCTGTGGCTGAACGTTTGAAACACATTGAAGACATCCACAGGTTTCGTGTCGAGATCATCAACCAGCTCGATCAATTGGGCGAACTCAAGGATCAGGTCAATCACTGGTATGAACGCATGCTGGCTAAAGACCGGCCGAAAATTTCGGCGCTGGTCGATAACACGAACAGTCGTCACAGTGAAGCCGTGTTGCTGTACCTGAAAACCTCCCAACGCCTGGAAATCGTCAGAAAACCCGGCAGCCCCGACGACGCCTCGTGGCGCTATTTTGTGACGATGGCAGAGCCCCTGCGCAACAAAATCGATCTGCGCCTGTACCGCCAGTACGACCTGCCGAACATGCAGAATACGACCGCCCAACGTAACCGCATTCTTCAGGAAAGCATCGACGCTTGTGTCGAGTTTCGTCGCGAGATTGGCGTCTGGATCGCCAGCTATCCGCAATTCTTTCATCTGGACGTAGTCGAGCCCTTGCTCGAAGGTATCGATCGCTTGGCGGATCGCGCGCGTGCCGCTATCAACAAACCACCCGAGCCGAGGGTCGCGGGGCAACCTCTGCAGCGCGTGTTCATCACCGATGACAACCAGTTGCGCCATGGCGTGGAGCAATGGGACAACGTGACCAACGCCCGTCAATACAGAAGCACCGGGACTGGAGGCTATGAAGAAATCTGGGAACATGGCGCCGATGGCGTCGTGCGCCTGACCAACCCGCAAAACCTGGCAGTTCCCTCCCCCGCCGAGCTGAGTCTGGCCACCCTGGTAACCGAGGCACAGCAACGTCTGGACAACCTGGCCACTTACCGCACCACGGTGCAGAGCAACGCCAACCGCGGCATGCTCCCCGTCGACCTGCAGCACATGATGGACAGTCAGGCGAGTGAACTCACCACCCGTGCCGACAGTATCGCCGCCAAGTCGGCAGAGCAGCCGATCATTCGGCAATTACGCGACCAGGCCGCCGCGCTGATCGTCGAAGGCCGGACCTTGCGCACCCAGCGCTCATTGAGCAGTCAAAAGCCTACCGACGGCATGCTTGATGACCTCATCGGTCAAAACGCGGTGGAGATCCGCAAACCCCTTGCGATCCGGCAACTGGCGGATCATCAGGGTCGCGCCAACTACCTGCAGGAATATGAGGTCTGGAACCTCACGCAGGAGCCTGCGCAACTGCTCTGGTACGTGCATTTCCATTACCGCTCGGCGACAAGGCCTCTGCGTCAATTCGAAAGAGCTCACCTGAAACTGCCGGCGCATCGCAAGCTGACTCACGCTGACGACCCGACCCTGCTCGATTCCCGAATCACCGAACAGTCGATTGTTCTGCGGCATTTCGAAGGGATTTGAATCCGCGCTCTGCTACCGCCCGTCGCTACTGTCAGATCTGACAGTAGCGCGGCCAAGGTTTTGCGCAGCCAATGGATCGACGACGGAACTCATGATGAACCGTCGATACGATCAAGGGATGGCAGACATGAATAAAAACCTTCTTCAGAACGGCGGCTTCGACACGGGCGAGTTTGATCCTTGGGAGGTACACGTATTCGAAGGCAAAGCCAGCGTCGTTCAGCATAATCGCAGCGCCCAGGCGCAGGTGCTGCCCGGTGTAAACAACGGCGTAGTGCTGTTGAACCGATTCAATGCCCAATCCGGTGCCTTTACCGTGCAGATCGAAGCATCCGCGCCTGAGGCCAAATACCATCAGGATCCGCCGAACATCGATACGCACGCGATTCTGTTTTTTATTATTTCGGGCTATGCAAAGGACGGTAAACCAGTCCAGTACGACATCGGTAGCTGGTGGCTGAAACCTGCACAAAAGTCTTTCAAATACTCCGGCGTCATGTTGGACGGCGTAGTGGAGGCCCAGGTTCAAGTGTCCTTTTCTTCTGATCCTCTCAGGGTCAAGGGCCCGCTCTACATCGATAACGTCAGCTACACGCTCGATCCACCCGAACACGTTCGCGAAACCCGATGGAGTCAGTGAACGGCGGATCGGCGCCACTGCACAAGGACGTGCGGCGCTCCACGGATTAAAGAGGTGTAACGGTCGACAGCTCAGGCAACTTGAGACAAACTCACCCTCTTTGCGTTTATCACAAGTTTTCCTCATGGAGCCTTCGGTGCTTGAAATCCGTCACCTGAAAACCCTGCACGCCTTGCGTGAAGCCGACAGCCTGGTCGATGCCGCCGACCGTCTGCACCTGACGCAGTCGGCATTGTCCCACCAGTTCAAGGAGCTTGAGGAACGCTTGGGCATGGCCCTGTTCGTGCGCAAGACCAAGCCGGTGCGTTTCACCAGTGCCGGTTTGCGCCTGCTGCAACTGGCCGACGCAACCCTGCCGCTGTTGCGCGCCGCCGAACGGGATATCGGTCGTCTGGCCGGTGGCACCGCCGGGCGTTTGCACATGGCCATCGAATGCCACAGCTGCTTCCAGTGGCTGATGCCGACCATCGACCAGTTCCGCGATGCCTGGCCGGAAGTCGAACTCGACCTCGCCTCAGGCTTCGCTTTTGCACCGCTGCCGGCACTGGCACGTGGTGATCTGGATCTGGTGGTGACGTCTGATCCACTGGAAATCGCCGGCATCACCTATGTTCCGCTGTTCACCTACGAAGCCATGCTCGCCGTGGCCAATCAGCATGCTCTCGCGGGTAAACCGTACATCGTCCCCGAAGACTTGCTGACGGAAACGCTGATCACCTACCCGGTGGAACGCGACCGCCTCGACATCTTCACGCGCTTTCTGGAACCGGCCGACATCGAGCCGGCACAAGTGCGCACCTCGGAGCTGACGGTGATGATGATGCAACTGGTCGCCAGCGGCCGAGGCGTCTGTGGCATGCCGCACTGGGCGCTGCACGAATATAGCTCGCGCGGTTATGTGAAGGGCAAACGATTGGGGGAAAAAGGTTTGTTCGCGACTTTGTACGCGGCGATTCGCACCGACATGCTCGATGCCCCGTACATGCGCGATTTTCTGCTGACGGCGAAAGACACCTCGTTCTCGACCCTGGACGGCGTCAGCGCGGTTCGCTGAGTCACTTGTGGGAGCGAGCCTGCTCGCGAAAGCGATGTATCAGACACGAAAATAGTGACTGTCAGATTGCCTTCGCGAGCAGGCTCGCTCCCACAGGGATCAGCGCAATATCAGAGCTGTCGCCACATGTGGATCTTGTCGAAATAGTCTTCGCCCACCCGCACCGCCAGCGGTTCGAGGCCGAACTGGATGAAGCCGCAGCGTTGGTAGAGATTGAACGCGGCGTCATTGCCGGCGGTAACGGTGAGTTGCAGCAGTTTCAGCGCCGGGTGGTTTCGCGCTTCGGCGATGGCTGCCTGCACCAGTTCATGGCCCAGGCCGTGCTGACGAAAATCTGCCGAGACGTACATGCCGAACAACGTGGCCTTGTGACGAGCCTTCTCGCGCGGTTCGAAGGCCAGGCCGACGATGCCGGCCAACGTGCCGGTTTCAAACGCGCCAAGCACCACATCGAGCTTGCTGGTCAGGCGCCCTTCCCACCAGCTCAACGGCATCACCGCGCGTTCGCGCACGCTTGAGGTGAAGGCCTGCGGATGACGGTCATAGGCTTCAAGCATCAGTTCGCGGTAAGCCAGGGCATGACTGGCATCCAGCCGTTCGATCCACATGCTCACGCCGTCCTGCGTTGTTCAAGCATCAGCCGCACAGCGAGGCCGCCGAGGACGAAGCCCATGAAATAACGCTGCAGCGCCAGCCACGTCGGGTTACGCACAAACCACGCAGCGATGCCCGCCGCGAACAGCGCGATCAACAGATTGACGCAGAAGCTGACGCTGATCTGGGTCAGGCCGAGAATGATGCTTTGGGTGAACACCGAGCCGTGTTCAGGGGTGATGAATTGCGGAAAGACCGAGAGGTAGAACACGGCGATTTTCGGATTCAGCGCGCTGGTGAGAAAGCCCATGGTGATCAGCTTTCGCGACGAGTCCGGGGGCAACTGCTGCGCCTCGAACGGTGAGCGCGCGCCCGGTTTCACTGCTTGCCAGGCCAGCCACAGCAGGTACAGCGCACCGGCCCACTTCAGTACTTCATACGCCATCGGCACCGCCAGAAACACCGCGGTCAAACCTGCCGCCGCCGCGAACATGTGCACAAAGAATCCACTGACCACGCCGAGCAACGAGGTGACTCCGGCCTTGCGCCCCTGACAGATCGAACGCGAGATCAGGTAGATCATGTTCGGCCCCGGTGTCAGCACCATCAACAGCGCGGCAGCAGCAAAAATCAGCAGGTCTTGCAGCGGGATCATGGCAAAGTCCTTTGCGTGGATGATCAGACGATGGCCGTCAGCGAATTGCGATAAAACGGCAGGATCAGGTCGCGTGTCAATGGCGCCAGTACGACAGCAGGATCAGTGGCCGGATCGACCCAGATCACTTCCTCGATTTCCGCCGCCGGAGTGACGTCGGCCGCGATCGTCAGTTGAAAGATCTCGGCCTGGACGACAAACCCCGGCTCGTTGGCCGCAGGCGCCGAGAACTGGCCGAGAAAGCTGGCCTGCGCAGGATCGATCCGCAGCCCCAGCTCTTCTTCCAGCTCCCGGGCCAGCGCGTGCACCGGCAACTCATGCGCCTCGATCTTGCCGCCCGGTTGCATGAACGCCGTGGTGCCACGCTTGCGCACCAGCAGGGTCTGGCCTTCGGGGTTGAGCAACAGCGCGGCGGCTATATGAATGAGGTTTGCAGAGACAACGGATGCAGAGGTCATGGGTCAGCCACCGGCCTGGAAAAACCGCAAGGATCCCATGCGCGCCCCGCTGAGGTCATCCCGTAAATCATTCCCCCTGGGCCTTGAGCGCGGCTTCAACCTCCTCCGGCACCTTGACGAAAATCGTGTATTTGCCGCCCTCCATGGCTTCGAACGCAATCAGCTTTTCCACCAACAGCGCGCTGAGCACCTTGCCGGCGTTGAGCAGCAGCATGCCGTTATCGGCGTTCAGATTGCGCGCCAGGATCATTCCCGCCGCCAGATCCCGGGTGGACAGCACCTTGACCGACGGATCGGCCAGCGTCACATCGCTGAGGAATGCCGCGCACACCTGAATGAAATCTTCGACCAGATCGGGATCGTACAAGCGCCCGGCGTACTGGCGCAGGTACAGCAGCGCTTCGTCGCTGTTCATCTGCCGCTCAAGGATCAGACCGCGCTGCAACTCGACGAAATCCACCGCCAGTTTCAGCAGGCGTGAACCGAACGGAATGCCCTCGCCCTTGAGCCGGTCGGGAAAGCCGCTGCCGTCCCAACGCTCCTGATGATGCAGGATCAGACGCGCCGCATCCTTCATCGGGTCGAGGGTCATGAGCAACGATTCGCTCTGCTTCGGATAACTGCGATAGCGCTCGCGTTCGGTATGGCGCAGCAGATCCGAGGGCGTGGTCATCATCGCGTCGGTCCAACTCAGCTTACCGACGTTGTACAGCGCCGCAGCCATGGTCAGGTCGCGGCTGGTGGCCTCGTCCAGCCCGTGCTGTTTGCAGTAGCTGCGCACCAGTTCAATGATCTGCCGATTGGTCTGCTTGGCAGGGGGCAGGCGCAGATTGGCCAGCAGCGAGAACACTTCAGTGCCGGTGACGTAGCTGTGCTTGAGCTCTTCGTAGGCCAGATCGAGCATGTCGGCGGTCTGCTGCAGTTCGGCGGTGCGCGCCGCGACATGCTTTTCCAGGGTGCTGTTGAGCAGTTTCAACTGGTCGTTCTGCACCTGGTTCAAGCGCTCCAGGCGCTGGCGCTCCTGCTCGGAATGCTGGTGTTCGAGGGACTGGCGCAGAATCAGCAGCAGCTCCTCGTCATTCCACGGCTTGCTGATGTAACGGTGAATCTGCCCGTCATTGATGGCTTTGATGATCGCCGCCGGATCGGCGTAGCCGGTGAGCATGATCCGCGCAGTCGCCGGATAACGCTCACGGACATGCGCCAGTAACGAAGCTCCATCCATGCCCGGCATGCGCGCATCGCTCATCACCAGGTTGACCGGCTGCTGCGCGAGGATCTCCAGCGCCTGGGCGCCGCTGGTGGCCAACAGCACATCGTAAGGTTGGCCGCGTAACAGGCGACGCAGGCTGTTGAGGATCGACTCCTCGTCATCGACCAGCAGTACTGTGGGTCGATGCGCCGGCATCGGCGCGGATAGCTCTTCCATGGCATGGCCTCAAGCAAACAGGGAAATTACGACGCACCGACCAACACTTCACCGGTCCGCGCCTGAGTCCAAGGCTAGATGATTTTGGCCGGCATTCACGCCGATCTTTGTCCGGGGCCGAAAGCGTAGTACCGAGGAGCCGACTATGCTGAAGACAGCGCAAGACTCCATCGGCTGATACAAGCAGGCAAATGGCGAGGGAAAGGGATGCCCCGGATGATCACAGCAGGCCTGCCCACGGGCGGCGCGGCATGACAGCAGCAACCGTGCACATCAACCGTCGGGTGCTGATCGTTGACGACAGCCCGGCGATCCATGGCGATTTCGCCAAGATTCTCAGCCCGGTCATCCCCGGCGACGAGGGGCTGGGCGCAACCGAGAGCCTGTTGTTCGGCACACCATCCGCACAGCAATCCCAACATTTCGAACTGGATTCGGCCTTTCAGGGCCGCGAAGCCCTGGAAAAGCTTGAGGCCGCGCTGAGGGAAAACCGCCCCTACGCCATGGCGTTCATCGACATGCGCATGCCACCGGGCTGGGATGGTGTGGAGACCATCGAACGGCTGTGGCAAGCCGACCCCAAGTTGCAAGTTGCCTTGTGCACGGCCTATTCCGATTATTCCTGGGAAGACATCGACCGGCGTCTGGCGCTGAACGATCGGTTGCTGATCCTGAAAAAGCCATTCGACGCGATCGAGATCCGCCAGATGGCCAGCGCCCTCACGGTCAAATGGCAGATGACCGAAGACGCCGAACTGAAGATGAGCCTGCTGGAACAAGCGGTGCAGGAACGCACCCGCGAGCTGTCGGACGCCAATGTGATCGTGCAGAACAGCCCGACCATTCTTTACCGTTTGCGCGGCGAACCCTCGTTTGCGCTGATGTACATCTCCCACAACATCACCCGTTACGGCCACGTCGCCGCCGACCTGGTGGGGTCGCCCGACTGGGCACAGGCATTGATTCATCCGGACGATCAGGCGAACGTCGATGCCGCCATGGCCCGGGTGCTGGATCGGCATGCGTCGGGCGCGTCCATCGAGTTCCGCATGCGCACCGGCCAGGGCACCTGGCGCTGGGTGGAGAACCGCTACATCCCGGTGCGCGATCAGGAAGGTCGCCTGCTGGAAGTCGAAGGCATCATCCTCGACATCACCGAACGCCGCCTGGCCGAGGACAAACTGGCCTTGCTGGCGCGCTCCGATGGCCTGACGGGGCTGGCCAATCGCGCCACGTTGATCGAACGTCTGCATCAGGCATTCGCCGCCGCGCGACGCGGCGCCATGCCGTTCGCAGTGTTCTACCTGGACCTCGACCACTTCAAGCGGATCAATGACACCCTGGGCCACCCGGTGGGCGATCTGCTGCTGCAGGAAGTCGCCCGGCGCATCAAGTGCGGTGTCCGCGAAAGCGACGTAGTGGCGCGCCTGGGCGGCGACGAATTCGCGATCCTGCAACTGGACGTCAGTGATCCGACCCAGTCCGCCGCGATGGCCGCCAATATCCGCGACACGCTGCTGGCGCCCTACCACCTGGCCGGCAATGCCCTGCACATTTCAGTCAGCATCGGCATCAGCAGTTACAGCAAACTCAGCCTCGATGCCGACACGCTGCTCGGACAGGCCGACATGGCGCTGTACCGCGCCAAGGAAATGGGGCGCAACCAGTACCACTTCCATTCCGAGGACATCTCCCGGGAAGTGGCCGAACGCATGACCCTCGTCGGCGAATTGATGACGGCCCTGGAGGGCAATGAGCTGATGCTGCGCTATGCGCCGGAAGTCGATCTGCACAGCGGCAGGATTCTCGGCATGGAGGCACAAGTCCTCTGGCAGCATCCCCGGCGTGGTCTGCTGCCGGCCGCCGACTTCGTGCCGATCGCGGAGAAAACCGGCGCAATCATTCCACTCGGGCGCTGGGTGCTGGATCACGCCTGTCACCAGATGCATCTGTGGCGTAACGACGGCGTCGCGCCACCGGTGATGGCGATCAAACTCTCGCTGGCCCAACTCAAGAGCGGCCCCGAGCTGATCTACAACGTGCTGCGCACCACCGCGCGCTGGGAACTCGCCCCATGGGATCTGCGCTTCGATGTCACCGAGGCCACGCTGGCCCAGACCAAGTGGACGCACAACGACGCGCTGCCACGCCTGCGTGAACTGGGCGTGAGCATCGCCATCGATGATTTCGGCACCGAATACTCCTCGTTCGACTACCTGAAAACCTACCGGGTCAATCACCTCAAACTGGCGCAGAGTTTCGTCGACAGCGCCGCCCACGATGTCGCCAGTGCCAACGCCCTGCGCGCGATCGTCAACTTCGCCCGGGATCTGGACATCGGCATCATTGCTGAAGGCCAGCCGTCGCCGGATCAACCTTGCACGCCCCCCGCTGCAACCCCGCTGCCCAGCACCCGGGGCATGTATTTCAGCGCAGCGGTCAGCGCCGAACAGGCCGGGCATTTGCTCAAGGACAGTGCCCGTCTGGCGCCGAAGGAGGACGAGGCATGAAAACGCCTTTTCCCCAGACCAACCGGCGCATCCTGATCATCGACGACACGCCGGCGATCCACGATGACTTTCGCAAGATCCTTGCCCCACAGGTTCCAGACGCCGCCGATTTGCAGCAACTGGAGCAAACGTTGTTCGGCACTCAGCAGACGCCGCACCTGAGCTTTCAGCTCGACTCCGCCTATCAGGGCCAGGAAGCGCTGGCGCTGGTCAACCGCGCACTGGCCAGTGGCACCCCCTACGCCCTCGCCTTTATCGACATGCGCATGCCGCCCGGCTGGGATGGCCTGGAAACCATCGAGCAACTATGGCGGGTCGACCCGAACCTGCAAATCGCCTTGTGCACCGCCTACAGCGACTACAGCTGGGAAGCGATGGCCGAACGACTGGAGTTCGGCGATCAGTTACTGATCCTGAAAAAGCCGTTCGACAGTCTGGAAATCCGCCAGATGGCCAACGCCCTGACGTGGAAATGGCAACTGGCGCAGGACGCGGCGCTGAAGATGCTCAGCCTTGAGCGAACCATCGAGGCGCGGGTGCACGAACTGCTCAAGGTTTCGCACCTGCTGCAATACGACAGCCTCACGGAGCTGCCCAACAGCACGCTGCTCGGTGATCGCCTGAGTCAGGCCATGGCGGTGTGCCGACGGCATGACAAACAATTGGTGGTGATGTTTCTCGGCCTGGACCGCTTCAAGCGCATCAACAATGCGCTGGGCCATCCGGCGGGTGACGAGATGCTCAAACGGGTCGCCCGGCAACTGTTGTCCTGCGTGCGTGATTCCGACTCGGTGTTTCGCTACGGTTCCGACGAGTTCGTGGTGATCCTCGGCGACATCAACCACCCTCAGCAAACCCACGGCATCGCGGAAAAACTTCTCGCTGCCATTCGCCTGCCGCAGGCGATTGCCGGGCACGATGTCAGCGTCACCGCCAGCGTCGGCATCAGCGTCTACCCCGAAGACGGCCTTGAAGCCACCGAGCTGATCAAGAAGGCCGAGACTGCGATGCGCAACGTCAAGGATCAGGGCCCCGACAACATCGGCTTTTTTATCGAAGCCATGAACCAGCACGCCCGGGAACAGCACAGCATCGAGTCGGGTATTCGCCGCGCCCTGCAGGAACATGAATTCGTCCTGCACTACCAGCCGAAAATCGACTTGCGCAGTGCCAAAGTGGTGGGTGCCGAAGCACTGCTGCGCTGGCAGAAACCGGGGCATGGCTGGGTCTATCCGTCGGACTTCATCCCGGTGGCCGAGGACAGCGGCCTGATCGTACCGCTGAGCAAATGGGTGCTGGCGGAGGCCTGTCGCCAGACCCGCGCCTGGCAACTGGCCGGACTGCCGCCGATCCGCATGTCGGTCAATACTTCACCCATCGATTTTCGCCAGCGTGACTTCGTCGCCGGCATCGAACGCGTACTGGAACAGACAGGTCTGGCGCCCGAGTGGCTGGAACTGGAAATCACCGAAGGCGTGCTGATGCAAAACGTCGAGGCGACGATGACTGCGCTCAATCGCCTGAAAACGCTGGGCACACGTCTGGCTATTGATGATTTCGGCACCGGCTATTCCAGCCTGAGCTACCTGCGGCGGTTTCCCATCGATGTGCTGAAGATCGACCAGTCGTTCATTCGCAACCTGTGCAACGACCGCAACGATGCCGCGCTGGTCAGCGCGATCATCAACCTGGGCAAAAGCCTGGAGCTGGATGTCATCGCCGAAGGCATCGAAACCGCCGAGCAACTGGCCTTTCTCAAGGCTCATCATTGCGAAGAGGGCCAGGGCTACTTTTTCAGCCAAGCCATGCCAGCAGACACGTTTGCGCGGTTGCTCGCCGGCACGGATCCCGCGCCGTGGACGATTGAATAATCACTGTGCAACCGGCCTGGAGTCAGGGAGACAATTGCTGATGAAGCTTTTCCACCACGCCATAGCGTTGCTGCTGTGCGGACTCTGTGCCGGGGCCAGTGCCGAGCCGCTGAACGAGCCACTCAAACCGTTGCCCGCGATACCGCAGCAGGATGCCCGGCGCGTGGAACTCGGTCGACGCTTGTTCCACGAGCCACGGCTATCGATCAACAACACGCTGTCCTGCGCCAGCTGCCACCAACTGGACAAGAACGGCGCCGACAGCCGCGCCTTGTCACTGGGTTTCGATGGCAAACCGGTCGCCGTCAACACACCGACCGTGTTCAACGCAGCCCTCAACTTCCGCCAGTTCTGGGATGGCCGCGTTAAAACGCTCGAGGAGCAAAGCAACGTCGTCGTCACCAGCCCCCATGAAATGGGCAGCGACTGGCGCACCGTGATCGAACGCATCGGCAACGACCCCGACTACCGTCGCGATTTCGCCGCCAGCTACCCGGACGGCGTGACCCAGGCCAATGTCCAGCAGGCGCTGGCCAGTTTTGAACGCACCCTGCTGACGCCCGATTCGCGCTTCGATCAATACCTGCAGGGCAATACCGACATCCTTACCCTGGATGAAAAGTACGGTTACCAGCGCTTCAAGGAGCACGGCTGCATTGCCTGCCATCAGGGGGTGAACATCGGCGGCAACATGTTCCAGAAATTCGGCGTGTTCGGCGATTACATCGCCGATCGCGGCAACCCGACCCTGGCCGATCAGGGCCGCTTCAACGTGACCGGCGATGAAGCGGACCGCGCAGTGTTCAAGGTGCCGAGCCTGCGCAATGTCGCGATCACCGCGCCGTACTTTCACGACGGCTCGGCACCCACCCTCGAGCGGGCGGTGGATGTGATGTTCCAGTACCAGTTGGGGCGCATGCCGAGTGAAGAGGACAAGCGGCTGATCATGCTGTTTCTCGCGACCCTGACCGGCCAACGGGAGGACCAGCCATGATCAACATTTCGCGGCGACGCAGCCTGTTATTGCTGACCCTGGTCGCCCTGGCGCTGGCCTCGATCCTGCTGTTTCTGTACTTGAAATCCAGCTCTGACCAGACCATGACGTACACCGAATCCCGGGATCTGATCCGGCAGATCAAACAGCAGAACTCACTGTGGGAAAACGAGATCCTCAAGGCCCGGGTGGCGCTGACTCACAACTACGATCCGCTGGTGTCACCGATGGACGAGATGAACCGGCTCTGGGCGCGCTTCGACATGATCGAGTCAGGGCATGGGCGCAACGACTCGGCGCAATGGAACGCCGCTCACGAAAGCTTCCTGCAGGCGATGCAGGAAAAGACCCGTCTGGTCGAACAGTTCAAATCGCACAACGCGCTGTTGCGTAATTCCCTGGCTTTTTTGCCCACCGCTGAAGACGACATCCAGCAGCAACTGTCCAGCCTGTCGGACTTCGATAAATTGCAATTGCAAAACATCATCACCGACACCTACGACTTGTTGCTCAGCGCCCTCGAATTCGCCCAGGTCACCTCTGACGACCGGGCCGCCGACATCGAGGTCGGCCTGAACAAGCTGAAGGTCAACGCACAACGCCTGCCGCTCGCGTTTCAGACCCCGATCAAAATCCTGAGCAGCCATATCTCACTGATTGCTCGCGAGCAGCCACGGGTCAACCAGTTGCTCGAAAGCATCGAAGGCATTCCCGTGGCCGACAGCCTCGACAACATCACCACCATGCTCGATCACGACCAGCAGCGCGCCGATCAGGTCGACCGCCAATACCACTTCTACCTGCTGTTGTTTTCGGTGCTGTTGATGTTGTCGCTGGTGTGGCTGGCCATCCGCTTGATCGGCAGCTTCGCCGAGATCAATCGGGTCAATAACGCTCTGCAAACAGCCAACGATGCACTGGAACAGCGGGTCGAAGAACGCACCCGGGAACTGCGCAACGCCCAGAGCGAGCTGCTCGACGCGGCACGTCAGGCCGGCATGGCGGAGATCGCCACCAATGTGCTGCACAACGTCGGCAACGTGCTCAACAGCGTGAACATCTCCAGCGATCTGATTACCCGCAAACTGCGCAACAGCAAGGCCCAAGGCCTGGGCAAGGCCATGCAACTGATCAACGAACACCCGGATGACCTCGGTACGTTCCTCAGCGAAGACGCCAAAGGCAAATTGCTCCCCGGTTACCTCAACCAACTGGTGGTCGCCATTACCCAGGAACAGCAGGAAATGCTCGATGAGTTGAACCAGATGAACAAAAGCGTCGACCACATCAAGGACATCGTCGCCACCCAGCAATCCTATGCCGGCGCCAACAGCATGACCGAACCGCTGTTCATCAACGAATTGCTCGAAGACGCGTTGCGCATGAACGCCGGCGCCCTGACCCGGCACCACGTCACGGTGGTCCGGGAGTACGCCGACGTGCCGCAGGTGATGGGCGACAAACACCGTTTGCTGCTGATCCTGATCAACCTCATCAGCAACGCCAAATACGCCATGTCCGACCTCAGCAACCGCCCCCGCACCATGACCCTGACGGTCAGGATTGTCGATGACAACTTCCTTGAAATCAGCGTCAAGGATGACGGCGAAGGCATCGCGCCGGAAAACATGACGCGCATCTTTGCCCACGGTTTCACCACCCGCAAGGAAGGTCACGGCTTCGGCCTGCACAGCTGCGCCCTGGCCGCCATCGAGATGAACGGCCACCTGACTGCGCACAGCGACGGCCCCGGCCTGGGTGCGTTGTTCACCTTGCAGATCCCCCTGATCAGCGTCACGGAGAACGCATGAGCGAGCTGTCGAACCGCCGCATTCTGCTGATCGACGACATGCCGTCGATCCATGAAGACTTTCGCAAGATTCTTGCGCCGCCGGCAGCGCAGTCCGTGGAACTGGACGAGATGGAAGCCGCTCTGTTTGGCGCTCAGGTGCGCGTCGAACGTCCGCCGTTCGAGCTGGACTCCGCCTACGGCGGCGAGGAGGGTCTGGGCAAGCTGATCCAGGCCTTGGCGGAACAACGCCCCTACGCGCTGGCCTTCGTCGACATGCGCATGCCCGACGGCTGGGATGGCGCGAAAACCATCGAGCATCTGTGGCAACAGGACCCGCAGTTGCAAGTGGTGGTCTGCACCGCCTACTCGGATTATTCCTGGGATGAACTGCTGGAGCGTCTGCAGGCGCATGACCGCTTGCTGATTCTGAAGAAACCGTTCGACAACATCGAAGTGCAGCAGATGGCCAACACCCTGCTGACCAAATGGCAGATGACCGAACGCGCGTCATTGCAAATGCACCACCTGGAACATCTGGTCGATCAACGCACCGCCCAGTTCAAGCAGGCCAGCGAAGCACTGCAGCGGGAAATCGATGAGCGCAAGCAACTGGAAAGTCAGTTGGTGCAGTCGGAAAAACTCGCCTCACTGGGGCAAATGGCGGCGGGCGTGGCCCATGAAATCAATAACCCGATCGGCTTCATCTCCTCCAACCTCGGCACCCTCGACGGCTACTTCAAACAATTGCTCAGCGTACTCGATGCCTGGCAGACGCTTGGGCCAACGCCAGATCCGCAATCCGTGGCGCGGCTGGAGCAATTGCGCAAAGACGCCGATCTGGCGTTTCTGCTCGAAGACATCCCGGTGCTGATCCGCGAATCCAAGGAAGGCATTGGCCGCGTCGGCCAGATCGTCAAGGACCTGAAGGATTTCTCCCGGGTCGATACCCAGCAGCAATGGCAGTGGGCCAATCTGCAACAAGGCATCGAGTCGACGCTGAACATCGTCGCCAGTGAACTCAAGTACAAGGCCGACCTGATCAAGGAGTACCAGCCCCTGCCGGACATCGAGTGCCTGCCGTCGCAAATCAATCAGGTGATCATGAACCTGGTGGTCAATGCGGCGCAGGCCATGGGCCCCGAACGCGGCACCATCACTTTGCGCACCGGGCAGCTACAAGACACGGCGTGGGTGGAAGTCGCCGACACCGGCGCGGGGATTGCGCCGGACATCCTGCAGAAGATCTTCGATCCGTTTTTCACCACCAAACCGGTCGGCCAGGGCACCGGGCTTGGCCTGTCCCTGTCCTACGGCATTGTGAAAAAGCACGGTGGCGACATTTCGGTACGCAGCGAGCCGGGGGTGGGCACGACCTTTCGCGTCGAGTTGCCGATGCGCCAGAACCGGCCCGCTGCCTGAAGGCGCTTCAGGTGGTTTCCTGAAAGTCCATTTCCGGCGGCTGGCGGCGGAAACCCCCGGTGAGTAGCGCCAGGTACACCACGCCGATCGCCAGCCAGCTCAAGCCCAGATACACCGCCAGGTGATCGAGGCTGACCATCAGCCACAAGTCCGCCACCAGCCCGATAAACGGGAAAACCAGAAACAGCAGCAGCTCTCGCGGGCCTTTTTTCTCGCCGCCGATCCAGTAATGAAAGATCACCGACAGGTTGACCAGGCTGAAGGCCAGGAATGCGCCGAAGTTGATGAACGAAGTCGAGGTGGTCACGTCGAGTTTCAGCGCCAGCAACGCCACCACGGCGCACAGCAGGATGCTGTTGACCGGTGTGCCGAAGCGCGTGTGCAAGGTGCCGAAGAACGACTTCGGCAACACGCCGTCGCGGCCCATGGCGAACAGCAGACGCGAGCCGCTGGCCTGAGCCGACAGCCCCGAGGCGAACTGGCCGACAATCAGACCGATGAGGAAGATCGAGACGAACAGATCGCCGCCGATATTGCGGGCGATTTCATAGGCGGCGGAGTCGACGCTGTCGAACTGGAACGACGGGTGGGCGATTTGCACAAAGTATGAAACGCCGACGAAGATCAGTCCGCCGATCAGGGTGATCAGCATGATCGCTCGCGGAATGGTACGGCGTGGATCGCGGGTTTCCTCGGTCAGCGTGCTGACCGCATCGAAGCCGAGGAACGAGTAGCAGGCAATCGCCGCGCCGCTCATGATCAACGGCATCTGCATGTCGCCGTTGAAGAACGGCTTGATCGACCACAACGGCCTGCTCGCATCGCCACCGATGTAGTGCACGCACAGCGCGACGAAGGCGATCAGCACCAGAAACTGCACCAACATCAACAAGGCGTTGATACCGTTGGCCAGTTTCAGACCAATGATGTTGATCGCGCTGGTGATGCCGATAAACGCCAGCACCCAGATCCATTGCGGGATCGCCGGGAATGCCGAGGCCAGATAAGCCGCGCCGATCAGCCAGATCGCCATCGGCAGAAACAGGTAATCGAGCAACACCGCCCAACCGGCGATAAAGCCGAGTTTCGGGCTGATTGCCTTGCGCACGTAGCTATAGGCGGAACCGGCGACGGGGAACGCGGCGGCCATGCGCCCGTAACTCATGGCGGTGAAGAACATCGCCACCAGCGCCGCCAGGTATGCGGCGGGCACCATGCCCGCGGTGGACTGGGCGAGGATGCCGAAGGTGCCGAGAACAATGATCGGCGTCATGTAGGCGATGCCGAACAGCACCACCGACCCTAATGAAAGGGTGCGTTGCAAACGAGCCATGGGCGACTTACTCCGAATGTTATTGGATTTATGGCAGAGCCGGATTCGGCGAATGTTTCGGGTGTGGCTTTGTTGTTCTGGTGTTGTTTGAGTTTTTTGTTCGGCTTGAAATCTTTTCCCCCTCACCCCAGCCCTCTCCCCCAGGGGGTAGAGGGGGAAGGGAGCGGATCTCCATGGGTTTCAAACCCTGCGTTCGACTCGAATTCGCAGTTTCAAACCTTGCGTCCAATTCGAATTCGCAGCTTCAAATCCTGAGTTCGACTCGGTATTTCAGGTCGGCGTACCTCGAACAATCAACCCGGTCAGTTCCCTCTCCCTCCGGGAGAGGGCTAGGGTGAGGGCAGCGGTCAACGGCGTGGAATCAACAACTCACGAACACCATCGCCGTGCTCCAGCACCTCCCCCGGCAACTTCAAACGCTGATCATCCAGATAGCGGTAATCCTTGCGCGCAATCGCCAGTTGAGCGAAATCCAGCTCGACGTTGAACGTCCCCTCCTCTCGCCCCGCTTCGAACAGCAACGTCCCCAGCGGATCGACCAGCGCACTGCCACCGGCAAACACCAGACCGTCATCCCCGGCCTCGACGCGATTGACCATCAACGCAAAGGACTGATTCTCCTGCGCCCGCGCCATGATGGCGGTGCGGTGCGTCGGCGCGTATGGGTCCATGTTGCCGTTGGTCACGATCAACAGTTCGGCACCCAGTTGTGCCAAGGCACGGGCCGACTCTGGAAACTCGATGTCGTAGCAAATCAACAGGCCGACACGCACACCGTTCCACTCGCACGTGGCGTAGCGGTCGCCTGCCTCGAACACACCGCGATCCGACGCCCACAAATGCGTCTTGCGATATTTCAGGGCGATGCCTTCAGGGGTGATCAACAGCGTGGTGTTGTAGAAGCGACCGTTGTCGTTTTCGGCCATGCCGATCACCACGGCAATGTTGCGTTCGCGCGCGGCGGCCAGCACGGCGCTGACAGTCGGGCCGTCCAGCGGTTCGGCGGTTTGCGCGACAGTCTCGGCCGTCGGAAAGCCCATCAGGTGGGTTTCCGGAAACACGATCAATTGCGTGTCGGCCGCGCACGCGGCAATCGCTGCCAGTGCGCGTTCGAGGTTGTAGGCCGTGGCATTGTCACGGCCCGCCAATTGCGCGAGTTCGACTTTCATGGGAATTCCTTGTGATGAGCGCCGGGCGCTGAAAGATTGCCCGGTGGCTGTCTGTGGGCCAGTATGCGCAGCAAGCAGCCGGCCAGGGAATTACGCGGCCGGGGTAACCCGATAGGGGTAGATCGATGACACTTGCGTTTGACGACATCACCTGGCACCGCGCCGTCGGGCAACTGATCGAGGCGCTGGACAAGCCGAATTTCTGGGCGCAACTGGTGCGGTTGCTCGACCAGTACGTGCCGTTCGATAGCTGGGTGGCGCTGCTGTTCAGCGCCGATCAACACCCGCAAGTGTTCGCCGAATGTCCGGGCGAGGACGGCAATCCTGACCCGTTGTTTCAGGACTACTTGCGCGGCCTGTACCTGCTCGACCCGTTCTACATCGCCTGCCGCGAGCAAACCCGCACCGGTCTGTATCGCCTGTCGGAGGTCGCGCCGGAGCATTTCGAACTGACCGAGTATTACCAGCGATACTTTCGTCTGAATGTCGTGGCCGACGAAATCCAGTTCAATTGTCAGCTCGAAGGCGAGCGCACGTTGTGTCTGTCACTGGGCAGTGAAAAACGTTTCACTGGCGAACATATCGCCTTGCTGTCATTGATCCAGCCATGGGTGCTGGGTTTGTTGCGCCAGCGCCTGCCTTATGAAATCAACGAGACCGTGGCCCTCGCTACCGCCCCCGCGCCGACCGACTGGCGGGTGCAACTGGAGGCGTCAGTGCAGCAACTCAAGGGCGCGCAGTTGACCGCCCGGGAACTGGATGTCGGGCGTTTGATGCTCAGCGGTTGCTCCAGTAAAGAAATCGCCCGTAAGCTGGAAATCTCCGTAGAAACCGTGAAAGTCCATAAGAAACACATGTACAGCAAGCTGGGAATCAAATCCCAGTCCGAGCTGTTTTCGATTTTTCTTCAGGCGCAAAACGCCTGATCGTTTGGTGAAGTTGCTTTTTGTGGGAGCGAGCCTGCTCGCGAATGCGTCGGATCAGACAATAATTTTTCTACTGACAGGTCGCTTTCGCGAGCAGGCTCGCTCCCACAGGGATTTTGTACATCCCTGAGCCTTTCGCCGAAATCTCTGAGTCCGAACCAAGGAAACCGTATGAGCCTGTCACTCCTGAGCCGCTACGCCTTCTTTGCCGTCTGCGTGATGTTCACCCTCGCCAGCCTGCCCTTCCTCGAACACGACTGGCTGTGGCCAATCACCGCCGTCACCGGTGTACTGAGCCTGCTCGGTCTGTTCGACCTGCTGCAAAGCCCGCACGCGGTGCGCCGCAATTACCCGATCCTCGGCAACATCCGTTACCTGGTCGAAGGCATCCGCCCGGAAATACGCCAGTACCTGCTGGAGTCCGACAGCGATGCCCTGCCCTTCTCCCGCGCGCAACGTTCGCTGGTCTATTCGCGAGCGAAAAACGAAACCGCCGACAAACCGTTCGGCACGCTGATCGATGTCTATCAATCCGGGTTCGAATTCATCGGTCACTCGATGCGCCCGGCACCGCTGAGCGACCCAAGCAGTTTCCGCGTCACCGTCGGCGGTCCGCAGTGCAGCCAGCCGTACTCGGCCTCGGTGTTCAACATCTCGGCGATGAGCTTCGGCTCGCTCAGTGCCAACGCCATTCGCGCGTTGAATCAAGGCGCGAAACTCGGCAACTTCGCCCACGACACCGGTGAAGGCAGCATCAGCCCGTATCACCGCGAACACGGCGGCGACCTGACCTGGGAGCTGGGCAGTGGCTACTTCGGCTGCCGCACCAGCGACGGCCGTTTCGACCCGGAACGCTTCGCCACCCAGGCGCAGAACCCGCAAGTGCGGATGATCGAAATCAAGATGAGCCAAGGTGCGAAACCGGGTCACGGCGGCATCCTGCCCAAGCACAAAGTCACCAAGGAAATTGCCGAAACACGCGGCATCCTGATGGGCGAAGATTGCGTGTCGCCGTCACGCCACAGCGCGTTCTCCACGCCGATCGAACTGATGCAGTTCATCCAGCAACTGCGTGAACTGTCCGGCGGCAAACCGGTGGGCTTCAAGTTCTGCCTCGGCCACCCGTGGGAGTTCATGGGCATCGCCAAAGCCATGCTGGAAACCGGCATCCTGCCGGACTTCATCGTCGTCGACGGCAAGGAAGGTGGCACCGGCGCCGCGCCGGTCGAGTTCACCGACCACATCGGCGTGCCGATGCGCGAAGGCCTGCTGTTTGTCCACAACACCCTGGTCGGCCTGAACCTGCGCGACAAGATCAAACTCGGCGCCAGCGGCAAGATCGTCAGCGCCTTCGACATCGCCAGCGTACTGGCCATCGGCGCCGACTGGGCCAACTCCGCGCGCGGCTTCATGTTTGCCATCGGCTGCATTCAATCGCAGAGCTGCCACACCAACAAATGCCCGACCGGCGTCGCCACCCAGGACGCCCTGCGCCAACGCGCGCTGGTGGTGCCGGACAAGGCGCAGCGCGTGTTCAACTTCCACCGCAATACCCTCAAGGCGCTGGCAGAAATGCTTGCCGCTGCCGGCCTTGAGCATCCGTCGCAACTGTCGGCCAAGCACCTGGTGCGGCGCATGTCGGCGACCGAGATCAAGTTGTTCTCGCAGTTGCACGTGTTCCTGAAACCGGGGGAATTGCTTACCGGGGAAGTGAACGGCGAGTTCTATTCGCGGATGTGGCAGATGGCGCGGGCGGACAGTTTTGAGCCGCAGGAAGTGGCGGCAGCGTAAATCCTTTCAGTGCCTGGCCAGTTGGCCTTACTCAAAAATGCAAAAGCCCCGATCTCTCGATCGGGGCTTTGTTGTTTTTACCGTTACAACTTACGAAGCCGAACGCACCGCACCTTGCGACACATTGCTCGGTTGCAGCTTGAACACGTAGAACAACACCGTCAGCAGCACCAGGAACGCCGGCCCCACATACAGCGCCACGCGGGTGTCCGGGAAGTACGCCATCAGGCCGACCACCAGCACCAGAAACGCCAGCGCAAAGTACGAGCTGACCGGGTACAGCCACATCTTGTACTTGAGGCCGGCACGTTCGCTGGCGCTCAGGCCTTTGCGGAATTTCAGTTGCGCCAGCAGGATCATTACCCAAGTCCAGATCGCGCCGAAGGTGGCAATCGAGGTCACCCAGACAAAGACTTTTTCCGGCACCAGATAGTTGAGCAGCACGCCCAGCAACAAGGCAGCAATCGACAACAGCAATGCACGACGCGGCACACCGTTGCTCGAGGTCTTGGCAAAACCGGCCGGTGCCTGGCCGTTCTGCGCCAGGCTGTAGAGCATGCGCCCGGTGCTGAAGATGCCACCGTTGCACGACGACAGCGCGGCGGTGATCACCACGAAGTTGATGATGCCGGCGGCGGTCTTGATGCCCAGACGCTCGAAGGTCATCACGAACGGGCTGCCTTGGGTGCCGATTTCGTTCCACGGGTAGATCGACAGAATCACGAACAGCGCACCGACATAGAACAGCAGAATGCGCCAGAACACCGAGCCGATCGCATCGGGAATGGTCTTCTGCGGGTTCTTCGCTTCACCGGCGGTCAGGCCGATCATCTCCACGCCGAGGTAGGCGAACATGACCATTTGCAGGGACATCAGCACGCCGGTCACGCCGTTGGGCATGAAGCCGCCATGCGCCCACAGATTGGAAATCCCCAGCGCCACGCCGTCATTGCCGAACCCGAAGGCGATGATGCCGACGCCGCCGATGACCATGGCAATGATGGTGACAATCTTGATCAAGGCGAACCAGAATTCGAATTCACCGAAGGCCTTCACCGCGATCAGGTTGACCGAGCCCATGCTGATCAACGCGGCCAGCGCCCAGATCCAGCGCGGCACATCGGGAAACCAGATGCCCATGTAAACGGCCACCGCGGTGATTTCCGCAACACAGGTCACCAGCCACAGAAACCAGTAGTTCCAGCCCGTGAGGAAGCCCGCCAATGGGCCGAGATAGTCTTGCGCGTAGCGGCTGAACGAGCCGGCGACCGGGTTATGCACGGCCATCTCACCGAGGGCGCGCATGATCACCAGGATCGCCAGGCCACCCAGAATGTAGGACAGCATGATCGCCGGGCCAGCCATTTCGATGGCCTTGGCGGAACCTAAAAACAGACCGACGCCGATACAGGCGCCGAGCGCCATCAGGCGAATATGCCGTTCGCCGAGTTCGCGTTTGAGCGGACCGCCCTGAGCGGTGTCGCCGTGAGGCAGGTGATTGCCAACTGGCATAGGGGTGCAACCTCGTCTTGTTATTGGATTTGACCACCGAGTATCGAAGCGTCGGCCGGTAAGCCTTGGCTACTGTGGAACCGCGCCTGCCTTGTGGGCAGACGCGTCTTGCAGGACCACCTGCAAGATCAGCGGGGCGTGCAGTATAAAAAGCCTTTGGCAGGCGTTTTCACTCTATAAACCACAACATTCAGCGACAACTCTCGGTTAAAGCGCGGTTTGCGGAGATGCTTTACCTGCTTAGCGTAGGATTATTCGCCGCTGAAAAAGCCGCCGAGTATTGCACAGCATTGGTGCATCGTCATGTGTCCGCTTGGCTACCTTCACTGCTGACCGGCCTCTATTGCGGCCGCTCAGATCTCCCTCGCCACAAAGTTTGCTCCAGGCTCATTTTCGCTCCGGCACCCGCCTTCCAGATTAATTCAGCAACTCCCCTCCCCCATCCCGCACATTTTTTTCACCACCGGCAACCACCGTCTAAGCTTCAGACAAGTCCGATCAATCTGCGTGAATGGATCAATCGACTATGGGCGCTTTGTGGCAAACCGATTCGAGTAAAGCCGTGGTTCCGACTGAACGAGTGGATGAAGCGCCTGTCCCTGAAAAACCCCGCCGCAACCGGCATGGGTGGAAGGCTTTCTGGTTGTTGCTGGTGATAATCGCGATCGTCGTGGGGCTGGCTGCGTCCAGGGAAATGCGCACTTCGCGCTTCCAGTCTCGCGAGCTCAGCCAGTACGCCGCGTCGCTGACGTACACCCTCGAACCCGGTCCCAGCGAAGCCATTCGCTATCCGGGCAATGGGCCGTTTGATCTGCGCCTGGGTTACAGCTCGCTGGATGAATTTCTGCCACGCCTGCTCAAACGCAATTACGTCATCACCGAGCAGGCGCGGTTTTCCCCGGCGCTGCTCAGCTACACCGACAAAGGCCTGTTCGTGCCGTATTCCGAGAAGATTCAGGCCGGGCTGTCGATCACCGATTGCCGGGCTGCGCCGCTGTACAAGTACAACTATCCGCAACAGCTCTACTCAAGTTTCGACGCCATCCCGCCCGTGGTGGTCAGCAGCCTGTTATTCATCGAAAACCGTTTTCTGCTTGACCCGAAACAGCCGCTGGCCAACCCGGCGGTGGACTGGCCGCGCTTCGGCATGGCCGCATGGTCGCAAGTGGCGAAGCTGCTGAACCTGCCGGGCCAGTCGGCGGGCGGCAGTACGCTGGCGACGCAATTGGAAAAGTACCGGCATTCCCCGGATGGCCTGACGGTGTCCGGTGCCGAGAAGCTGCGGCAGATGATGTCCGCCAGCGTACGCGCCTATCAGGCCGGCCCGCAAACCCTGGTGGCACGGCAGAACATCGTGCGTGACTACCTCAACAGCGTACCGCTCTCGGCGGTGCCGGGGCATGGCGAAGTGCATGGCATGGCTGAAGGCTTGCGCGTGTGGTACGGCAGCGACTTCAACCAGGCCAACGAACAACTGAACAACCCGGCCACCGATGCAAAAACCATGGCCGCCAAAGGCTTGGTCCTGCGTGAAATGCTCTCGCTGATGATCGCCCAGCGCCGTCCTTCGCATTACCTGACCAAGGGCCGCGACGAACTCGCCAACCTTACCGACAGCCACTTGCGCCTGCTCAAGCAGAACGCTGTGATCGACAGCGCCCTGGCCGATGCCGCGCTTGCCAGCAAGGTCACTTACCGCGACTGGCAGACCCAGCCGACCCTTCAACCCATCGAAACCAACAAGGGCATCAGCGTCGCCCGCAGTCGTCTGGCGAGCATGCTCAACAGGCCGCTGTACGACCTCGATCGCCTCGATCTCTCGGCTACAAGTACCCTGCAGGGCGACCTGCAAACCCAGGCCACCGCTTACCTGAAAAAACTCGCCGACCCGGCCTATGCCGCCGAAATCGGCCTGCTCGGTGAACGTTTGCTGACCCCGACCAGCACCACACAAGTGCGCTACAGCTTCACCCTCTTCGAACTGACCGCGGACGGATCCCGCGTACGGGTGCAGACCGACAGCACCGACCAGCCGTTCGACATCAACGAAGGCAGCAAACTCGAACTCGGCTCCACGGCGAAAATGCGCGTGCTCACCACTTACCTGCAAATCATCGCCGAACTGCACGACAAGTACGGCGCCATGAGCGTGCCGGAACTGAAGAAAGTCGAAGTTCCCGATCAGGACCGCTTGAGCCAGTGGGTCATCGATTACCTGATCCAGAACAAGGATCACGACCTGTCGACGCTGCTCGGTGCAGCCCTTGACCGCAAATACTCGGCGAGCCCCGGCGAAGCGTTTTTCACCGGCGGCGGACTGCACACGTTCCACAACTTTCGCAAGGAAGACAACGGCCGCCTGCCGACCCTGCGCGATGCCCTGCGCGAATCGATCAACCTGCCGTTCATTCGCCTGATGCGCGACGTGGTGCGCTACGTCACTTATTCGGGGCCCAACAGCAGTGCCGAACTGCTCAAGGATGATCGTGACCCGCGCCGACAGGAATACCTGGCGAATTTCGCCGACCGCGAAGGCACGGCGTTCCAGCTCAAGTTCTGGAAAAAATACAAAAACAAAGACACTCAGGCGCGCCTCGACACCTTCCTCGACAGCATGCGCCCGACGCCGATCCGCATGGCCGCCGTGCATCGCTACCTGCTGCCCGAGGCCAGCCAGGAAGACTTCAACACCTTCGTGCGCTCACACCTCAAAGGCGCCAGGCTCAGCGAAAAACTCACCGACGATCGCCTGATCCGCCTTTACGACGCCTACGGCCCCGGCAGTTTCGATTTGCCCGATCAAGGCTTCATCGCCAAGGTGCATCCGCTGGACTTGTGGATGATGGGTTACCTGTTGCATCACCCGGACGCGACCTTCAGCGAGATCGTCAAGGCCAGCCATTTCGAACGTCAGGAAGTCTACAGCTGGCTGTTCAAGAGCAAGCACAAGGGCGCCCGCGACAGTCGTATTCGCACCATGCTCGAGATCGAAGCGTTCCTCGAGATTCACCAGCGCTGGCAGAAAGTCGGCTACCCGTTCGATCATCTGGTGCCATCGCTGGCCACCGCCATTGGCAGCTCCGGTGACCGCCCGGCCGCACTGGCCGAGTTGATCGGCACCATTCTCAATGACGGCGTGCGCATGCCGACGCTGCGCATCGACAGCCTGCATTTCGCCGCCGGCACGCCCTATGAAACGCAACTGGTCAATGACCCGCATGTCGGCAAACGGGTGATGCCGTCCGAGGTCGCCACGGCCATGCGCGAGGCGCTGTCGCAAGTGGTCGACGCCGGTACGGCAAAACGTGTTTCCGGCAGTTTCAAACTGGCTGATGGCAGCCCACTGGCCATGGGTGGCAAAACGGGGACCGGTGACAACCGCATCGAAGCCATCGGTTCGGGCGGACGCATCCTCAGTTCGAAGTCGATCAACCGCACGGCGACGTTCGTTTTCTTCATCGGCGATCACCATTTCGGCACCCTCACCGCGTTCGTTCCGGGGCGCTCGGCGGAGAACTTCAAGTTCACCTCGGCCCTGCCAGTGCAGGTGCTCAAGGGCATGGCGCCGATTCTGACGCCGTATCTGCAACCGGGCAGTGACTCGCAATGCAAGCCGACACAGACCGCCAGCGTGGCGATGCTCGAGGCGCCGCGCCCTACAGCGAGGTAACAAATCGTGTCGGCTTTTTCTGCATCAGGGTGACGAATTTTCGCTTCGGCGGGTGGTATTTATATATTTTTCAGATTCGAATTTTCGTCGAATTGGCGCTGCGCAACACGGTTTGCCTCCCGATCTTTGAACTTTTGTTTTGCCCTGTCCTGAGTAGGCTGATCACTCCTCAACAATCAAGGATGATTGGCCATGTCTCTCTCTCCCCTGCCTGCGGAAACCGCGGACAAAGGACGGCACTACGAATTCATCAAGTCTGCCGTCAACGACACCTTCAAAACCGCCACCGTCAGCCGGGGCCTCGCGCTGGCAGCCTCGCCTCTGCAGATTGAAGCCTGGTACACCAACGCGCCTTCCGCGTATCTGAGCAAACTCGCTGTGGCCAACCTCAAGGCCTGGGGTTCGCAGAACCAGGTTGACCATCTGCTGGCGAAAACCGATCTCTACGCTTTCGCCGAGCCGCTGCTCAAGGCGAAAATCAAGGAGCGGCACGGCATCGAGCTGGACGTCAAAAACACCTTTCTACGCCTGTACCTGCCCAAGGACAAACCGTGGTACGCCATCGATGTTTCCACAGGCAGCGTGACCCGCACCGTCTCATTGCTGGATGCCGCCCTGCACAACTTCGCCAGCAGTGAAACGGTCGGCCATGGCTCGGACTACATCAGCAAACCCGATGAACGCGGTCTGTTCGATATCGTGCCGATCAAAAGCGCCATGCCGATCAGCCAGTTTCAGACGCTGTGCCGCGATCTGGATATCGGCGCGCAGTATAAAAAACTCCTGGAAAGTTACCTGCTGCCCGGCGAAGCGCTGGCCGAGAGCGTGCTGCAGTACAAAGTCAACGAAAGTCAGAAGGACGCCCTCGCCGTTGCGGCGAATCTGGCGCTGATCAATGACGACATCCAGTACGACGCCTACAAAATGCTCCTGAGCCTGGCCGAGGAGAAACCGCAACTGGTGCTCAATGGCCGTTCGATGCAGTGTTCCGATCTGACGCTGCTGGGCACCCGGCTGACCGGGATCCTGCTGCTGACGCACACGGTCTCGGACAACCGTGGCGTCCGACGCCTGATCGTCTACATCCCCCACGACCCGGATCATCCGCTCAAGGAATACGCCTCTCTGAAAGCTTTCCGGGATGAATTGGCGCGCCAGTTTCGCGAGGACCGGTTCAGCGAGACGACCCGACAGACCTACCGCCAGTTCTTCAGTCAGTTTGTCGACCATCAGCAGCGCGGGCACTTCTTTGCCGAGCTGGAACAACGGCTGTTCGTTGTCAGGTATCACCCGCGCCAGGATCCCACTGACCAGCAACCGGCGTGGCGCAAGGACCCGCTGAACAATCCCAACCTGCAGTTCGGTCGAGTGAAATTGCAGGGTGATTACTGGCGCCACGCCTATCAGCAAAAGCTCAACAAGATCCTCAACGACGCGCGGGAAATTGCCGTCTCCACCGCCGACACCGACAGCAAGGCGCGCTGGGCGTGGTGGGACAACTTCAAGAAAATCCTTTCGGACATTTTCAACGTGGCGCTGCTGATTGCCACGCCGTTCGTGCCGGGACTGGGCGAACTGATGATGGCCTACACCGCCTACCAACTGACCAGCGACGTCATCGAAGGCATCGTCGATCTGGCCGAAGGGCTTTGGCAGGAAGCCGCCGGGCATGTCATCAGCGTGGTCACCGACATCATTCAGTTGGCCGCTTTCACAGCAGGCGCGCAGATCGGCGAAGCGTTTCGTATCAAGCTGTCGCCACTGGTCGACGGCATGAAACCGGTCACGCTGCCCGACGGCAAAAACAGCTTGTGGCACCCGGACCTGAGCCCTTACCAACGCAATGAACTGATGCTTGCGCCCGGCGCCAAACCCGACTCCCATGGCCTGCATCGGTACGGCAACGAAAACGTCCTGCCACTGGAGGGCAAGCTGTACGTCGTCGAAAAAGTCTCGCCTGATACGACGTCCAATACCCACCGCATCAAACACCCGACCCGCGCCAACGCCTACCGACCGCAAATCGAACCCAACGGCCACGGTGCCTGGGTGCATGAAGTGGAAACGCCACAAGACTGGCCGAATGACGCGCTGATGCGGCGACTGGGCCACAGCGTCGAACGTTTTTCGCCCACGGAGCTGGAACAGATCCGCGTCGGCAGCGGCACCGATCACAACGCCCTGCGTCAGATGCATATCGACAACAGCCCGCCTCCGCCGCTGTTGGCCGATACGGTCAGGCGCTTCAGCGCCTACGACGATGTGCTCACAGCGACTGCCGACATTCGCGCTGGCCGCCCGATCGATCCACAGGCCGTCTGGCTGGAACCGCTGTTGACCGGATTGCCGGGCTGGCCTTACAGCAAAGCGCTGGAAGTGTTTGCCGATTCCAGCCTGAGCGGCTACTCGCGCAAGTACGGCAATCCACAGGCTGCACCGGCGGATACCTTGCGCATCAGCCTCAACGATCTGAATGCGGGCCAGTTGCCGGATCGCGTGGCGAACTTCCTCACCGATGAAGAATTCAACCACCTGCTGGGCCCGGACATTCCTCGGGACGAGCGCGTCGCGGCCTTGCGCAATCGGCTCGCCAATGCCGTCGATGAGCGCCGTGGCGACATCTCCCGTCATGTCTATCAAGCAGGGGAAAGATCAGATAAAGCCGACATCAGAATCGTCAAGCAGACCTTCCCCGACCTCCCGCTGCCGCTTGCCGAAAAACTCGTGGCCCAGGCCAGCCCCAACGAACTGAAAAGAATCGCCGATGAAAAACGCCTGCCGTTGCGCCTCAAGGTCCAGGCCCGTGAAATGGATTTCGAAGCCTGTGCCACCCGCGCCTACGAGGGCTTTTATCATGACGAGCTGATGACTGCAGACAGTGAACGCCTCGCCCTCAATACCCTCAGGCTCAACACCGATACCTTTGCCGATCTGCGTCTGGAAGTGCGCGACGGCACCTACGACGGGCCACTGCGCTGCAGTGTCGGCCCCGATGATGCAAGCGTCGTCAGGCGCCTGATCCGCGACGAACAGGGGCGCTATGAAGTGCTCGACGCAGGCAACCGTACGCTGCATGACGCGGATAATTTCTACGAGTCGATTCTGCAGGCCGTGCCTGCCGAAACATTGCCAGCCGTGGGTTACCGGCACGGTCAGGGACGCCCGTTGAAACGGTGGGTCATGGAACAGGCTGCCGCCCCAGCGCAGCGCCGAACCGCACTGGCGGAACCGCCGATCCGTCCAGTGGCGACGATCGAGACCGAAACGCTGGTGCGCGGTTGGCCGTGGTTCTGGGCTAGACCGACCCCGGAACAACGCGTCAGCACGCTCTACCCGAAAATGAACAAAAGAGAGGTGAACGCCTTCATTGAAGGCTTGCAGCGCAAGACCGACGGCAGTGCGGTCGATGCGATTGCAGAGCTGGAAAGCGAACGCAAGGAATTGCACAGTGCATTGCAGAAATGGCGGGACACCTATCCCGCCGCAATGGACGACTCCGGACATATGCCCTTGGGAGCGTCCAGGCAATACGCGCAAAACGGCGGCATGCACATCGAAGAACAACTGATCGAATGTTTCGAGCGTAAAAGCGAACCGTTCGGTGAGCGCAGCCTGGATCCCGATCAAGGCTATACGCTGGACCTGACCTCCGAACTCAGAACTTATGATCTCGAACGCTGGTGGAAAGATCTGCGCAAGCGACCCGACATCAAGGTGCACCTCGACAAGATCACCTCACTGCGCATCAACAGAACATCCCTCTCGACAGATCCCGAGGGATTGCTCGGCAGCTTCCCTCATCTGCGCCAATTGAGCGCCCGCCAGTGCAATCTCGAAGAGGTACCCTCCAGCATCGGCCAGATGCGTGAACTCGAAGATCTGGATCTGGCCGATAACCGCATCGGCTCGGCGCCTCAACTCAAGGAACTGGTGCGTCTGCGCACCCTCAACCTCAACGGCAACCCCTTGCACCTGCCTCCGGATGTCGGGCGGATGTACCGGCTGGAAGAGCTGAGCCTGGCTAACACCGACATCCAGACCTGGCCCGAGGGGCTGTTCAAGGTGGGCAGCAATAATCGGCAGCGACCGCGCAGTTTCATGCTCGATATGCGGCAGGCACCGATCAACACCTTGCCCGAGGTCACGCCGGGCACCGAACAGGCGTTCGTTCTCAGTCGCGCGCGTTTTGGTTTATCGGGACTCACCAATGAAGACCGCGTGCGTTTTGGCCAATACCGGGAGTCTTCAGGGTTTTCTTTTGAACAGCGTTATTCACAGGCAATCAAAACCGAGCTTCGCCATTGGCAAGTTTCTTCCGATGAGCCTGGCGGTTTCAGCCCCTCAGCGGCGTTCAGCAAATATCGCGAAGAAACCTGGCATGACCTGATGGCCGAGCCGGACTCCGCCGGTTTTTTCAGCGTGATTGCCAAGCAAAGAGAGAGCGCGGATTACCAGACCCATCACGGTCGCCGGCAGTTGACCCAGCGCGTCTGGGAAATGGTCGAAGCCGCCGCCCTCGATTCAAAACTGCGCGAAAAACTGTTCAGACAGATTGTGTCACCGGAGGACTGCGGCGATCTCGGTGCGCAATTGTTCAATTCACTGGGAATGAAAGTGCTGGTATCCAAAGCCTATACAGCGCCGACATCGGCCCAGGTTCTGGATAACACCCTCGTACGCCTGGCCCGCAGTGCTGCGCGGCTGGACTTTGTGAGCGACGAGGCTCGCGTGGAATACAGCAACCAGGCGCAACAGAACCTGATCGATCCGAGAAAGCCTGCACCGGATGAAGTAGAGATTCACTTGGCATTCGAAACCGGCCTGGCGCAAAGGCTGGAACTGCCCTGGCAATCGGAAGGCATGCGCTATCAACCTCGATCAGGAGTCACTGACGCGAAGATCGAACTGGCTCACAGAATGATCATGAATCGGGAACGGGGCGACGGGTTGATCAATAAAATGATCAATCTGCCTTCAGACAACTTCTGGGAGCTTCATCTGCGCAAGACCCACCCGACGCAGTACATGCGTAATGATCAACTCTTCGAGAACAAACCCGAATGGCTGGATGAATTGAGAGAGGTAAAAAAGCAATGGGCTGACCTCAAGGATCGGCGTCAGATCAAACCGCTGTCGGAAAAACTGGAAAGCCTGGCCAATAAACTCGGCCTTTCCGTGGAATATATTCTCGAAGACGAGCCCTTGGACCCAGAGCTATACAAGACTCTGCTGGAAGAAATGGGCTACCAGCGCAATGAACTGTCCCGCCAACTGACCCGGGAAGCGATGAGAATCGCCGACCTTTGACAGCCGGCGTGCCACCCGGCCGGCCCCTCAGGGGCTGGCCGGAATCAGACCATTGGCCAGACCGCGCTCATTCTGCCCCCGGCGCCCTGGCAGTGAAAAACAGCACCACCGTGCCTTGGTAATCCCCGGAGCGATACCCCCCCTCCGGCTCGATCGGGTCGATTTTCAATGCCACGCGTTTGCCTCCGCCGGCTTCTTCTTCGGACAGCACCTGGCGCGACGCGGCGTGCGAACTCAGCTCGATATCATTGAAAGAGACCCGCAGATAGATCACTTCGCCGGGGCGGCCATTCTCCAGATAAGGTTCGTAGAGCAGACGCGCTTCGATCGCGCTGCTGTCATGGCGCACATCGAAATTCCTCTGCAGCCCGCTCAGGGTCGAGCGCTGGTAGTCCCACTCAAGCCGCTGCGGCCGGTGGATCCAGTCCGGTTCTGCCGGAATGATGTAGAACGGGCGGCTGGGAATGTTCAGGGACACTACGAAGGTGTGCTCCTCGCGCGCGGCCCACGCCCCGGTGACGGTCAGCGCAGTGGCGGCCATCAGCGCGGCGGCGGTGCATTGCTTGATCATGTTGGTTACCCGATGCGTCAATGGAAACACCTAGCGACTGGCGATCTTGATGGTTTTCTTCTCGCTGCCTTCGATCAGGAAGAAGCTGTATTCGCGGCCCTTTTCCTTGTCGAAGGCAAAGGTCTTGCCCGCCAGCACATGGTGTTTGGTGGTCGCGCCGCAGTCGTTTTCCTTGCTCAGCGAACAGCTTTTGAATTCATCGACGATCAGCACGGTATTGCCATCGTTGCGCAGCTCGTAGCGGCTGTTGGTGTCATTGATGACGGTGGCATAACGCGCGTCCTTGGGCCGCACAAAGAAGATCGTGCCGAAACCCGTCATCACGTTGACCCCGGCCGAGAGCGAGTTTTTATAGTCTTCGCGCTCCTCACTGCTGACCACAAAGTCGTCTTCCTTTTCCGGCACCACCGGGACGAAACGCACGCGGAAATAACGCTCGCGGTCACGCTCACCCATGTACAGCAAACGCGTGCCCTGCATGCCTTGCGCCGGGACGATCAGCCGCGCCGGGCTGGCCATCACGCCATTGCGCGACGCGCCATCGGCGGCGTTTTGCACAGGCACTTCCTTCGGCACGCCATCGGCGCCGTAAATGATTTCCAGCACGTTGATCTTGACGAATGCCGTGGCGTCGCCGCTGTTGAACACCCGTTTCAGGTAGGTACTCTTATCGGCGTCGAGATAGTCGTAGACGGTGCCGACATTGATTTGCGGGCCGGCCTGCGCTGTCAGGCAACACATGCTGAGCAGGCCCAGCAGAAAACCACGGTTCATCGCGTTCAACTCCTTGAATATCGAAAAAGGCCGGACTGGAATGCTCACGCATCCGAGTCCCAGATAATGGTGATGTTGCCGCGCAGCCGGTCGTTCTTGCCGGGTCGCAGGAGAAAATCGATGGCCGAAGGTTCCAGCTCGAAATGCAGCGTGCCGGGCTTGCGATCCACATAGATGCCTGGCTGGAACGGGCCCATCCAGTTGTTGAAATTCAATGGAATTCTGTTGACCGGGCCATTGCCGGGGCCGTCGATTCCCGCGGGCAAAGTCATCGAGACCCTGACCGATGTGGTGTCGCCCAAGGAGCTACCGAGGTTGCAGTAGGGCCCGCCCTGGGAATCGCACATCATCATCACTTTGAAGCGCGAAGACGCCGAGATGAAGAACGGTTGATCGCGAAAGATCCTTCTCGGCTTGCGCCCGGCGTCGAGCCACGGCGCCCATCCGCCCTCGGGTTCCAGCGACACTTCGTTGCCACCCGGTGGCAGGTCGACCTTCAGGGTGTGCTGAACGTCCAGTACGAAATCCAGATCCAGGCTGGCATCATCCGGGTTCAGCAATGGCCCGAAATCGAAATCGCTGGTGGGTCCGATGCTGTAGGACATCGAGCCGGTATAGAGGCCTGACGACATGCCCAGCGGATTGGGTGTACGCAACTCGTAGGCAAAATCCAGCGTCTCGAACGCGATAGACGGAATGCTGTAGGCCGCATATTTGGTGCAAGGCGCTTCCACGGGTGTTTTCCAGAAAAAACTGTACGTGTGGGAACTGAGGGGCATGTTGCCGCTGAACCGACAAGGCTCAGGGGCATAAACCCAGCTACTGTTTGTCCAGAGGGCTCTGTGCCCCGCATCGATGGGGCCGGTGACCCCTGTCAGTTCATTGGCCGAGTGGCTCAAGCGATACGTTGAACCGATCCCGGTAATGCGGATCTCGACAGTTTCCGCCTCCTGCGTGTCGGCGTTGGTCACTGTCAGCCTTTGCCAGTTGGCAGGGGCCTTCACCGGTATGCCATCACCTGGAATCAGAGATCGACTCTGGTTGAAATTCACTGGCACACGAATACTGAACGTAAGGTTTTCTGCGCACTGGGTCGGGTAATTGGCGCAGTAACCGCTGTTCGGCGTCTGGTTGATGAACACGTTCTTCGAGGGCTGGGCAGGGTCCGGCCGAAACATGGCGCGAATTTCCTGACTCGCGCCGTGGGCGGTGGATGCCCCCATCAGCAGCACCAGTGCGCAGCCTCGTTTGAATACCTTCATGATCAACCTGCCTTCTGTTCGGTGGAGGTGGCGTCAGCGAGCGTGTCCGGCGTGCAACGCAGATCGCCGATCATCAGCACATTGTTTTCACTGCGATGGTTGTTGGCTTCGAGGCGGAACTGGCAGAGCAACTGGTTGCCCTGACGCACTTCCAGGGTCGGTGAACCGGCGTTCATTTCCATCGAGAAGAACCCGTCGACTTCGGTCACCCCTCGGCTGGCGTGGTTGATCACGTGGTGGCCTTTGAGCGGCAGCCCTTGGCCATCCACCAGTCGGCCGAGCACGGTCAGGGTTTTCATCACGCGGACCTTGCGGTACTCCACCCCGCCCTTGTTCAGGTGATAGCGGGTGCGCGGCGGTTCGATGGTGGCTGCCGGCACGTGGTTGCCCTCGAAGTCGAAACTCACCGAGCTGTTCTGGTATGCGGTGATCGGGATGAAATTGCGCCCCGGCTTCAACACCGAACCGCCACCGGTGTAATCGTCGGCGCGCAGGACGATGTCCTCGATGTCCGACTCGACGTCGACGATCAGCCCGGCGCCGCGTACCTCGGTCTGGCTGGTCATGAGCACTTGCTGTCCGCCAACCACCAGCGTGCTGTCGAGGTTGAGGCCGCCGGTGAAGTTGCCGTTGTAGGAGGAGCGCTGGATAAAGCCGTCGCCGTTGACCGCATCGGTGCGGAAGTTGGCCAGGCTCGATACGCCCACGCCATAGGTGTCGGTGAGTGCCGTGAGCGACACGTTCTGCAGGACGTGATCCTGAAAATCCTTGCGCCAGCCGAGCGAGGCATTGTTGTCACGCGCGCCATCACGGGCCGTGCGCGAACCGATACTGCCGGTGATCTGCTGACCGGGTGCGCCGAGCGCCATGTTGATGCTCAGGTCGACCCCGCGATTGCGCGCATCGCCGCTGCTGAAACTGCCCGGCCGATCAAAAATCGACAGACGCCAACTGGCATCGCTGCCCAGCACCATCACGCGCTGGGTCCAGCCCAGATCCACGCCCATGCCTTCAACGTTGCCCTCGCTGTGCGAGACCCGCGCGTTGACCGAGCTCTTGCTGCTGAGGCGATGGTTGAGCGCCAGCGATGAATTGCTGGTCTGGCCGACGAACACATTGCGCGGGCGCACCCGGGTGCCGTCCGGCAACGTATCGTAGGTATTGGTGGTGTCGAGCCAGCTGCGGTTATGGCTGACGACAAGACTGCCGGAGCCATAGTTGTAAAGGCTTTGCAGATCGAGACCGGTGCCGTAATCCTCGGTCTTGTAGACGTTGGCGTACAGGTTGATGTGATTGGCCAGGGTCCAGTCGATGGACGTGCCGTATTGGAGCTTTTCGCGAATCTGTCGCGCCGACAGCCCGAGAATGACGCGCGGATGCAGCAGGTAATTCACCGACGCGCCCGCCGTCGGGCTGCCGCTGGCCTGGGTGTCCCAGTTGCTCAGCAGTTTCTGTTCTTCGCCGGCGAAGACGTTGTAGCGCCAGCGCTCGTCGAGGTTGCGCCAGTTGTTGGGCTTGTACACCAACTCCTGGGTGGTGGAAGTGATCTGGCCGTCTTCGATCAGGTGCACTTCCACTTCATAGATGCCGCCGGGCAGTGGCCGGGTGTCGAGGGTCTGCAAACCGGCCGGCACCGACTGCGTATTGATCAGCAGACCGTCGCGCCAGATCTCCACCGAGCCCTGGCGGTTGGCGGTGACATAAATCGGATAAACACTGGGCATCGGGCTGTTGATGGCCAGGCTGTCGGAGCTGCCGTACATCACACCGACAGCGGTGTCGGGGCTGGTGCCGAACGTGCGCGGCTGGCGCGTCAGCCCTTCGGAATTGGGGGTGAAATAGCCCAGCCGGAAAAAACTGCCTTGCAGTTCGCGCTGGGTGTGCAGCTCTTGGATGGCGTGATAAAGCTTGTCGTCCGGACCGCCAAGACGAGCCACTTGCAGATTGAGCGTCTGGCTCCAGTTGCCCAGGCTTGAACTGGCCTCAAGGCCGAAGCGTCCGCCGAGATCCTGATCCTGACCGCCATTGAGGTTGAGCTGGTTACGCACCATCAAGCCGTGACTGCCGCTGTCGGGCTGTGCGTAATAACGCTTGGCCTCGACATCGCGTTCGGCGTTCTCGGTGAGAATCGAGACCAGCGAACTTTCCAGGTTGTAGTGCACCGCCAGAAACTGATCCGGGCAGGAACCGCTGCACGCCCCCAGCGGCACGCCGGGTTTGAGGTAGCTCGCCCACTTTTCACGCTCGGCGGGGCCAAAGCGGTTTTCGCTGGTGTCGGTGAATTCGAGCAGGGTGATGCGATCGTCGCGGGACAACACCACCATGGCCTCACCCAACGGCTGCTGATCGACTTCGACCCTTACCGCCAGAGGCACATCAAAGAAATGCTCTTCGAAATCCGCCGGCAAACCCTTGGCCTGCGCCAGCAGACTGCGGGGTGTGGTACCGGTGGAGTTGGACGCCACGGCTGCGCTGGCACAAAACAACAGCGCAAGCGCAGCCGCGATGGGTGTCATCGGGAACATGAACTCGTACTCTGATTTACAAACAAGGAAAGTCCGGCGGGGCCAACACTAAGGCCTGCCCCGTCGGTGAGCGTCACTTGTATAAGTGCACGCTTAATGCCCGATCAATGTGATCAGTTGCCACCAACCGGCGGCACAGCATCAAAGATCATCGCCACGGAACCGGTGTAATCACCCGGCTGGAAGTTGCTGCCTACGGCGCTGATGTTCAGCGGCGCACGGTAGTTGACGTCGGACTCCGACTCACCCACCACCAGTTGCGGAGTCAAGGTCAACTCCTTGTTGTTAAGCAGCACGCGCAGGTCAATGGAGGTATTGCCGGCGATCAGTTTCGGCTGGCTTTCGAGGCTGGCGTGTACCGAACCGTTGTTGTTGCGCACATCGAAGTAACCATTGACGTCACGCATCTTGCCGGTGGTCGGCTGGTAGCTCATATCCTGGTCCTTGTTGACCAGATCCGGGTCGGTCGGCACTACATAGAAACCGTTGGTCGGCACATGAGCGACAAGGCTGATCGTGTGCTGCGCTTCACCAGCAGCGAATACGCCAGTAGAACCCAGAGCCAGAAGAGCCAGTGGAGCGGCGATTGCGAGTTTCTTGAACATCGTTATGTACCTGTTTTCTTGATAGGGGGATGAACATTGAAAGTTCAAGACAATCACTGCCCGAGTCGCTGCCCGAGTTGAGCCAGGTCAAACTTGAACTTTCAATGCCGGGGCATCATCGACTGTTACCTCTGGAAAGTAAGCAAGTAACTTCCGATAACCTCGTAGTTAAACAACCCCATGACCCGCCAGAAAAAAGAACGAAATAACGATATTCGAAACAGTAACTGTAAGTTATCCCCTACAGACAGTTAAAGTTAAAAAACCATACAGCAACTTCGCCCCGACAGTGCGGCAACTTAGCGCCATTTAGAACATATACTCTACATCAATAGAGTGATGACTTTAACTTTCGAGTTATCGCCGACTTACATCCCGCTGAAAAATCAGCGCTTGCATTGGCGGGTCGGCTGCCACTCGTCAGCCGAGGTCGCGAAGCGGGGGAAAACGTCTTGCGCAGACCTTAAGATATATCTTAAGTTGTATCTAAACACGACGAGAGAAGACAGAAATGAGAGACCATCATTCCCCCCACCGCGAACACGGCGACGGTCGTGACGGCTTCGAGAAGCGCCCCGGACGCGAGCGCGGCGGCCGTGGCCCCCGGGTGTTCGCCCCCGGTGATCTGAAACTGCTGTTGCTGGCGCTGGTCGCCGAACAGCCGTGCCACGGCTACGACCTGATCCGCCAGATCGAAGGCATGTTCGACGGCGCGTACAGCCCGAGCCCCGGGGTGATCTACCCGACCCTGACCTTTCTCGAAGAGAGCGAACTGATCACCGGCGACGCCGAGGGCGGCAAAAAACGTTACAGCGTCACCGAGGCCGGTCGTTTATCACTTAGCGAGCAAGCGGTCGCGCTGGACGGCGTGCGCATGCGTATCGATGTGAGCAAACGCTCACTGCGCGGCCATGATCGTCCGCCGGAAATTCACGAAGCCGTACACAACCTGCGCCATGCCCTACAAATGCACCACGGCCGCTGGAGCGCCGCAGAAATCCTGCGTGTGCGTGACCTGCTCAACGACACCGCCAAAGCCATCGTCGACGGCCCTGCCGTTCAACCTGCCCCGGAGAAAGCCGAATGACTGCAGTCGATACCCAAACCATTCACCGCGTGATGCACGAAATCAAACGCCGCAAGTTAGAGGTTCTGCGCGTCGTCGACCTGACCCCGCGCATGCGCCGCATCACCCTCGGCGGGCCGGAGCTGGCCGGGTTCATCAGCCTCGGCAGCGATGATCACGTCAAACTGTTGTTCCCGCAGAACGCCGAACAAGCCGCCGCGCTGGAGACGATGGTGCTAGGCGCCGGCAAGGACGATGGACCGAAGCCGCCAATGCGCGACTACACCCCGCGTCGCTACGACCTCGATGCGCTGGAACTGGACATCGATTTTGTTCTGCACGGTGACGGCCCTGCGTCGACCTGGGCCGAACAGGTCCAACCCGGGCAGTTCCTGCACATCGGCGGCCCGCGCGGTTCGATGATCGTCCCGGACATCTTCGACAGCTACTTGCTGATCGGCGACGAAACCGCCCTGCCCGCCATCGCCCGCCGCCTCGAAGGCCTGGCGGCCAATCGCAAGGCGCTGGTGGTGATCGAAGTGGAAAACGGCGCCGAACAGCAAGTGCTGGAAAGTGCGGCACAGGTCAATGTGATCTGGGTGTTGCGCGAGGGTGGCAAGGACAACCTGCTGACCACGGTTAAGCAATTGCAGGTGCCCAAGGGCAATCTGTATGCGTGGGTCGCGACAGAGACCAAGGTTTCGCGGCAGATCCGCCGGGTGCTGATCGATGAGCACGGGCTGGATGAGCAACTGATTAAAGCGGTCGGCTACTGGCGCGCCGAAGGCACCTCCGAAGAGGAGTAAATCCCCAGATCAAAAGATCGCAGCCTTCGGCAGCTCCTACATTGGAATGCGTATACCTGCAGGAGCTGCCGAAGGCTGCGATCTTTTGATTTTCATCGCCGTAATCGGTCCAAGCCAATGACCAACAACCCAATCACCACAAACCCCACCAATATCCCCCCGGCATTGAGCAGCACCTGTGGATAACCCAACACCGCCACATCAATGAACGGATACGCATACGCGCCGAGCAGATGCCCGCGCAGCAAGGCGTAGATGAAATACACCAGCGGATAAATCAGCCACACCAGCAGGTGCCACAAGCGCAGCGTGCCTTTCGGTACGCACAGCCACCAATAGCCAAGAAACAGCAGCGGCATCACGTCGTGCAGCAACTCGTCAGCGATAAATTGCCAACCCTGCGGGTGCCACAAATGCCGCAGCAAAATGCTGTAGGCGAGGCCGACCACCGCAATGCTCACGGCAATCCCGCTACTCACCCAGGGCTGCAAAAACCAGCGGCGCAAGGCAGATTCACGCGCGGTCACGGCGCAGGTCAGCACCGTCGCCACCAGTGTGTTGGTCAGTATCGTGAAGTAACTGAAAAAGCTCACCAGCCCACCCAACAGGCTGGCACCGACGCTCAAACGCGCGAAGAAAATCAGGTAAAGCTGAATGCCCAAGCCTGCCCAGCCCAACACAGCGGCGAGGGTGATCAGGCGGCGGCGCCAACAACCGGTATCCATTTCAGAGCGGTCGCTTGGTGCGCATCAACTTCACGTACAGACGCTCGATCTTCTCCCGCGCCCACGGGGTTTTGCGCAGAAATGTCAGGCTCGACTTGATGCTCGGATCACTCTTGAAGCAGCGAATATCGATGCGCTCGGCTAGCCCCGACCATTCGTAATGGGCCACCAAGGCATTGAGGATCTGTTCGAGGGTGACGCCGTGCAGCGGATCGGGGGTGTGTTCGTTCATGCCAGGCCTTTGGACGAAGTGAAAATGCACAAGCCGCGCACCTTAGCCGAGGGGGTGATCGGGTGGAAGGGCTTCCTTCAAATGTAGGTCAAGGTCAAAAGATCGCAGCGTTCCGCAGCTCCTACACGTTTATGCATTTCAACGTGGGAGCTGCCGAACGTTGCGATCTTTTCGCACTGTTACCGAATCCGAAACGCTGCATGTTCACAAAAGGCCTTTGTCTTTTTGTAACAGATCATTATCCTGCCGCCCTTCCGCTGAATCGCTTCACTGCCTGCGACATATTGAAGCGCTCGAATTGCACCCCGAAAACACCAAAAAAAGACTGAGCCATGCCCGATTTTTCCTTTTACCGAGACAGCGCTATCTCAACCCTGCGCACCCTTGGCGGCTGTACCGCCCTCGGCCTTGCCACTTGCGCCCAGGCGGCACCCGCGTTCGACAGTGAATCGCCGTACATGCTCGGCGACTGGAACGGCACGCGTACCGAACTCTCGGAAAAAGGCTACGACTTCAAACTCGATTACACCGGCGAAATGGGCAGCAACCTGCACGGTGGCTACGACCACGACCGCACTGCGCGCTATAGCGATCAATTCGGCCTGGGCACGCACCTGGACCTGCAAAAGATCCTCGGCTGGGACGACGCCGAGTTTCAACTGACCATCACCAAGCGCAGCGGCAACAACATCAGCAACGACCGCATCAACGATCCGCGCGTTGGCGGCTTCACCTCGGCCCAGGAAGTCTGGGGCCGTGGCCAGACCACGCGCCTGACGCAGATGTGGTACCAGCAGAAATTCTTCGATCAGAAACTCGACATCAAGGTCGGCCGTTTCGGCGAAGGCGAAGACTTCAACAGCTTCCCGTGCGACTTCCAGAACCTCGCGTTCTGCGGCTCCCAGGTCGGCAACTGGGTCGGCGGCATCTGGTACAACTGGCCGGTCAGCCAATGGGCATTGCGCGTCAAATATCACCTGACCCCAGAGCTGTATGCACAGGTCGGCGCCTACGAGCAGAACCCGTCGAACCTCGATCGCGGCAACGGCTTCAAACTCAGCGGCAGCGGCACCCAAGGCGCGATCCTGCCGATCGAACTGGTGTGGACGCCGAAACTCAACGGCCTGCCGGGCGAATACCGCGCCGGTTACTACTACAGCAACGCCAACGCCAGCGACGTCTATAAAGACAGCCACGGCCAACCGGCCGCCCTCAGCGGCGAAGCCTACCGCAGCGCATCAAGCAAACACGGCGTGTGGCTGGGCATCCAACAGCAGATCACCAGCGTGGCCAGCGACAACAGTCGTGGTTTGAGCGTGTTCGCCAACGGCACGATGCACGACAAGAAAACCAACGCGATCGACAACTATGTGCAGGCCGGCATTACCTATAAAGGCCCGTTCGATGCGCGCGCCAAGGATGACATCGGTTTCGCCCTCGCCCGCGTGCACGTCAACCCGGCCTTGCGCAAAAACGCTGAAGCGAGCAACCGAGCCAACGCCGTTTACGACTACGACGACCCGTCCTTCCTGCCGCCACAAGACACCGAATACAGCGCCGAGCTGTATTACGGCGTGCACGTGACGAACTGGCTGACCGTGCGCCCGAACCTGCAATACATCCGCCACCCCGGTGGCGTGGACAAGGTTGATGACGCCCTGATCGCGGGACTGAAGATCCAGTCCTCGTTCTAACCAACACCGCAAAAACCTGTGGGAGCTGGCTTGCCAGCGATAGCGGTGGGTCAGTCACTGAAAATGCCCACTGATAGACCGCCATCGCTGGCAAGCCAGCTCCCACAGGGGGCGAAGGAAAATTCGTTAGCTAGGCAAGTTTTTATCTGAACCATGCCTGCGCCAAATCGTCATCTAAAGTGACTACAGCGCGGGACTACATAAACGTCACGGAGAATCACACTATGAGCACCGAAAGTGCTTCGAGTCGGGGCCGTCTGCTACCGAGCCTGCTCGGCATTCTGCTTCTACTGATGGGCCTGGCCATGCTGGCCGGGGGGGTCAAGCTGAGCATGCTCGGCGGCTCGCTGTACTACCTGCTGGCCGGTATCGGCATCGCGCTGTCCGGCATTCTGCTGCTGATGCGCCGTCGCGCGGCGCTGGGCCTGTACGCCATCGTCTTGTTTGCCAGCACCGTTTGGGCGCTGTGGGAAGTCGGTCTGGACTGGTGGCAACTGGTGCCGCGCCTGGCCCTGTGGTTTGTCCTCGGTTTTGTGATGTTGCTGCCGTGGTTCCGCCGTCCATTGCTGCTCGCAGGCCCGGCGCCGATGGGCACTGGCGGCCTGACCGTGGCCGTGATTCTGGCCGGCGTTACCGCACTGGCCAGCCTGTTCACCCATCCGGGCGAAACCTTCGGCGAACTGGGCCGCGACACCGCGGACACCACCAGCACCGCGCCAGCCATGCCCGATGGCGACTGGCAGGCCTATGGCCGCACCGAGTTCGGTGACCGTTACTCGCCGCTGAAGCAGATCACCCCGGCCAACGTCGGCAAGCTGCAAGAAGCCTGGCGCATCCAGACCGGCGACCTGCCGACCGCCGATGATCCGGTCGAGCTGACCAATGAAAACACCCCGCTGAAAGCCAACGGCATGATCTACGCCTGCACCGCGCACAGCAAAGTGTTGGCCCTGGACCCGGACACCGGCAAAGAACTGTGGCGCTTCGACCCGCAGATCAAGAGCCCGGTCGGCTTCAAAGGCTTCGCGCACATGACTTGCCGTGGCGTGTCGTATTACGACGAAGCCGCGTACGCCAAGACTGAAAACGCAGCTTCCGCTGTGATTTCCGAAGCCGGCAAAGCCGTTGCTCAGGCCTGCCCGCGTCGTCTGTACCTGCCAACCGCTGATGCCCGCCTGATCGCCCTGAACGCCGACACCGGCAAGATCTGCGAAGGCTTCGGCAACAACGGCGTGGTTGACCTGACCCAGGGCATCGGCCCGTTCACCGCCGGTGGTTACTACTCCACCTCGCCAGCGGCGATTACCCGTGATCTGGTGATCATGGGCGGTCACGTGACCGACAACGAATCGACCAACGAGCCATCGGGCGTGATCCGCGCCTTCGACGTACGCGACGGCCACCTCGTATGGAACTGGGACAGCGACAAGCCAGACGCCACCGAGCCATTGGCACCGGGCGAAACCTACAGCCGCAACTCGGCGAACATGTGGTCGCTGGCCAGCGTCGACGAAAAACTCGGCATGGTTTACCTGCCACTGGGCAACCAGACTCCAGACCAGTGGGGCGCTGACCGCACCCCGGGCGCCGAGAAATTCAGCGCCGGCGTCGTAGCCCTCGACCTGGCCACCGGTAAAGTGCGCTGGAACTACCAGTTCACCCACCACGACCTGTGGGACATGGACGTTGGCAGCCAGCCAACCCTGCTCGACATGAAAACCGCCGACGGCGTGAAACCTGCGCTGATCGCTCCGACCAAACAGGGCAGCCTGTACGTCCTCGACCGTCGTGACGGCACGCCGATCATCCCGATCAAGGAAATCCCGGTTCCGCAAGGCGCCGTCAAAGGCGACTTCACCGCACCGACCCAGGCCCGTTCGGACCTCAACCTGCTGGCCCCGGAACTGACCGAAAAAGCCATGTGGGGCGCGAGCCCGTTCGACCAGATGCTGTGCCGCATCCAGTTCAAGGAACTGCGTTATGAAGGCCAGTACACCCCGCCGTCGGAACAGGGCAGCCTGATCTACCCGGGTAACGTCGGCGTGTTCAACTGGGGCGGCGTCTCGGTCGACCCGGTTCGCCAGATGCTGTTCACCAGCCCGAACTACATGGCCTTCGTGTCGAAAATGGTGCCACGCGAGCAAGTCGCCGCCGGCAGCAAACGCGAAAGCGAAACCGCTGGCGTGCAGCCAAACACTGGCGCGCCGTACGCGGTGATCATGCACCCGTTCATGTCGCCATTCGGCGTACCGTGCCAGGCCCCGGCCTGGGGCTACGTGGCCGGTATCGACCTGACCACCGGCAAAGTCGTGTGGAAACGCAAAAACGGCACCAGCCGCGACAGCTCGCCAATCCCGATCGGTTTCACCCTGGGTGTACCGAGCATGGGCGGTTCGATGGTGACGGCCGGCGGCGTCGGCTTCCTCAGCGGCACCCTCGACCAGTACCTGCGTGCGTACGACGTGAACAGCGGTAAAGAGCTGTGGAAATCGCGTCTGCCGGCTGGCGGCCAGGCAACCCCGATGACGTATACCGGCAAGGACGGCAAGCAATACGTGCTGCTGGTTGTCGGCGGTCACGGCTCGCTGGGCACCAAGATGGGTGACTACGTGATT
>NZ_JAMLFX010000005.1:283146-322189 GCF_023634765.1 Pseudomonas sp. AKS31 | reverse complement strand
GGCGGGTAACAAAAAGGCGCCACCCTGTAAGGGGTGGCGCCTTTTTACATAGAGCAGTGCACAAATGCCATTCACACCAAGGCGCGTGGCATCAATGGCTATATGTAGACTTACTTCAGCCCCCAAAACCAAATAGCATTAGCTCGATCAACATTCAGTAAAAACGAACTAAAAAACTGTCAACTATGACAGTACCCCCCCTAATAAAAACAGATAACCATGCAGTTGTGTGAATAGCACTTCCCGCCAGGCGAGTGGCTGCGCACCTCCTGATGCTTGGTTCCGGAATTTCAGGAGTTCCCTTAAATATTCGAGGAATACCCCATGGGCAATCCAGGAAACAGGCGCGCTGCGCTCTTGTTAGCCATCGTAGCGCTGGGCGCTTCAACGCTTGCTCAAGCCTTACCACGTCTTGTAGAAATGGAAACAAATTGCAAAACAGCGCTGAGAGAGCTAGAGGCTATCGGAGTTATACCTGGCGAAGCCAGTTGTGAAGCCAATACCAAGAAGGAAATGTACTGGCGAGCCCATGCCCCAGGGGAGCTCTTTAATAAAACGCGTGAGATTTGCGACGCAAATGGACCCTACACATCAACGTTCTATGAGGGTGCTGAAATCGTTGCGTGTGACTACTACAATCCAGCGGACAAAGGAAAATAATTGCACTACGGCTTATTTGAACAAGCGATCCGGTGGGTGATGATGCCAGCGCGGTTGGGTGCTAAATAATTTGCCGAGAATGGCGAGCTTCCTTTACGGGCGAGCTTGCGAGCGATTGCGGTCTGACATTAAACATTTCTGTTTGCTGACAGGGCCCCATCGCTAGCAGGCTAGTTCCCACAAGTTGAAAAGTGTTTGTCTGTGGGAAATGTACTCGTCCTACAAACGCTGAAAGTTGCGAGGAGTTTTCCGACAAGTCGTGTCGGTTGTGCCTCGGAAATCGGCTGGATAGGCTCGTGGGGTCGCTGCAAATTCAGCGAACGGGCGTCGCGGCCCGAGCAGTTCATTCGATTTGATGCATAATCGCCGGCCCAAACTGAAGCGCTCACGTGCTTTTGGTTTGATTTGATGGTGGCTGTGCGCGGGATACCTTCGGGTATGCCGAGATTGCCGAATGGCTCGGTCCGCGACCCCGCGTACAGCTGCCACCCTCTGTCGCGTCGCGGTGATTGAGAGTGACAGCCCCACTTATCATTCGGAGCTTCACCATGAAAAAGCCAACACCCAATCCGCCCGAAACCGAAGACACCACCCCCTACGAATTCCCCGGCTCGAAGCGATTCCACGACGCTGCCGAACGCGCCCTCGATCACTACCTCAAGCCCAACGCACTGACCCTGCGCTTCCACACACCCAGCACCATGTTCCAGGTCGCACCAGACCAGGACAGCGAAAGCCTGCTGGTCCACGCCTGCGAATCCCTGGCCCAGGCCAGCCTCATGACCAGCGACATCGCCGCCTACATCGACCTGCCGCAACGGCGCACGATCCTGGCCATCCAGCAAATCATCATGCTCGCTGAACTGGCCGTGAACCGCGTTCTGGATAACCACGAAATCCCCGCAAATACCTGACAAACCACCTTGTGCAGGAGCTGCCGCAGCTCCTGCACAAGGTGAGCGTTAGCCCGGCCGATTCAAAAAGCTTTGCCTCCACTTTCTATCCGCTGCAATCGATCATTGATCAATTGCTCGGCGTGTTTGCGGGTCTCAAGCAACAAACTCTCATCCGTTGCGCTATAGATCACCTGATAACGCAGACCTGGGGTGTCGGAGGAGTATTCGCGGATAGTGAAGCCTTCGTATTTCGTATCGGTATATCTCATGGTTTGAGTCCTTGAAGTCCGTAAATTGGCATGCGCCGTCCTGCCCAAGGGCGCCTGGTTAATCTCGGATCGACCGGGGCAATGTGTCTACTGTCAGAAATTACAGGTTCTCAAGACCGCTTCGAAATAAACCGCAATGAATTTTGATCTATGAGTGATGCACCCGTTGAAGGTGCCCCTCGAGAGACATCGCCTTTTTTGTGCACGCCAATCACCCATGTAGGAGCTGCCGAAGGCTGCGATCTTTTGACTTTGTTTTTAAAAGCCAGATCAAAAGATCGCAGCCTTCGGCAACTCCTACAGGTTGAAATGTGTTGGTCTGTGGAAAATGTGCTCGTCCTACGGACGCTGGTTATTACGCGGAGTTTCCGACAAGTTGTGTCGGTTGTCCCTCGGAAATGGGCTGGATAGGCTCTGGGGGTCGCTGCAAATTCAGCGATGGGGCGTCGCGGCATACATATATACCACCCGCCCCCCACTGCCCCTCGCCATGCTGGCCCCTCATCCTCAGCATGGAAAAAGCGCCCATGAACCCCGCGACAGCCCCCACACCCGAAGAGATCAGAAACGATCTCAACGCGATCGCTCACCACCTGTTCGGTACACAAACCCCATTGCTTCCCGAACAAAAACCGACCAGCGAACAGGTCTTCCTGAAACGCCTCGAAGAACAATTGAAAACCTACCGAACAAGCTACCTGCAACGCAGCCGCGTGCTGTTTCAGGCGCTGGAGAACAGCGACCTGCAAAGCGACGAAGGCAAACAGCTGATCGCCACGCTGAAAGTCAGGCTGACCACCCAACTGATCAACATGGACCAGCGCGACCGGATCGACGACAAACCGGCGAAAACCTTCCTCAAATACGACGCAGGCTTCACCGCCATCGGCCACGAAGCCAGACAGGCCGTCACCGACCGTCTGCTGCACACGCAAGCCGGCGAACTGCTGCAAAAGCTCGATCTGCTCCCGATGCTGCGCCCGGCCATTTACGCGCTGCAGTTCAACTATCAAGACACCACCGTCGAGCTGGCCGGCGCCTTCGTTGTCACGGAAAAGGACACTCGCCGCGTCAAGGACTTGCAGACCGACCAAAGCATGGGTTTCGCCCTGCTGTTCACACCCGCAAGAGGCATCGAATTCTTCAACTCCCTTGCTGATCTCGACAGCCAACTGCGTGCATCGCTGAACCAGGCCAGCGGTAACGAGGAGTTCATGTCCATGCTGCCGACGCGCTATCACGCCGTGGGCGCAGCAGGGATCTGGCCGCTAGAGCTGGCGCCGATCGACAGCAAACCCTTGTTCGAACACACCTACGATGCGCTGATCGAAAAACGCACGCAGGATATCGAGCGCGCCTTGAGCTTCGCCGATAACCCGCAGCAAGACCCCAAGCAATTGTTCACAGCGCTGGAACGCGCAATTGCTGCCGCCCTGCCGGATCTCACGCCGCGCCTGGCATTACGTGCGCAAACCTTGTTCGAACGCCACCTGCGCAATAGCGCACCGGACTGGTACCGCAGCGCCAGCACCGCGCAAAAAAACACACTGGCGCAGCATCTGCACAACTACCAGCAAGCGCGGCAACACCTGCTCGATTTGCTGGAGCCTACAGGCAGCCTGACGGCACTGGCCCGCCAGCAATGGCTGGAACGTCTGAGCGAAGACCTGGAAATCGACGATCTCGATCCGGAAAAGTTAAGCCTTTCGACCGAGCGCCGAGTGCCGGGCTACGGCATTTATGTGCATCAATCCAGTCTGCTCGAGCTGTCCTTGCGCGGCCCGCACACCGGCGATGAATTACCGGGCTCGGCGTTTTTGAAGCACACCACCCTCACCTACGCTGACGCACCTTTGCCGCCAACCTACGCTGACGTGACGCCGGCGTGGCTGATCAGGCAAGCCGTTGAACTGCAGCCTCGGATTGACTTCAATCACCGGCAAAAAGAGCTGCAGGCCAGGCCCGCGATCAAACCCGCCATCGAGCAGATGCTCGATCAACGTATCGTCGCCCTCGCTCACACGGCGGTGCTGCAAGGGCACTTGCTCGACAGTGACCTGCAACTGATCGAGCGCCTGCGTGACGGCAGCGATCAGCGCCTGCGCGCCGCTACCCTGTCGCTGCACGGTGCACAGTTGCAAGACTTGTGGGTACTGCGCCAGAACGACGACGGCGGCGCACTCAAACGGCTGTTGCTGTGCACGCCGCAGGCGCCGCGAGCACAACAATTCCAGGCCTTTGACAGTGAGCGCGAATGCCAGACCCACTTGCTTGGCTGGGCCAGGCACAGCGATGTCGCCGAAAGCATGGCCGGCTACCTGATCAGCCGCGCGCCGATGCGCTTTCGCGCGAAGCTGCGCCACGTGCTGGCCGGGCTGAGTTTCAAACCTGAGGCGCTGGAACATCAAAAGGTCACGTTCGATCACACTGGCAGCCATCCCGATTGCCTGCGTGCGATGGCTGAACATGTGCTGGCCACACGGATCGACGACTACGATTTCTCTACACCGTCGTGGTATCGCTCCACCACGGCTGCCAACCGCCGCAAGCTGACGACCCTGAGCGAAGACGCCGAAGGCGCCTTGCGTGCATTCAACAGCCACGCCTTGTCGGGCAGTCGCTTTCCGGCGTTTGATGACTACGTCCACGCGCAAGCCAAAATCAGCTTGAACCGCTTGCTCAAGCGCACGACCAACGATGTCGATCCGGATACCGTCTGGGCGTACTCGCCGAGTTCGGTCGTGCGCTCGTGGACGCCAAAACCGTTGACCTACACCACGCTTTATCGCGACGGCTACGCCGACGGCGTCGGTTTTCTCGATGAGAAATTTTCCCGCTCGGCCCGCTTCAAAGGCCCGCAAGGCATCGATATCAGCAGCCTGACCGCACAGAATGTCGCGCGCTCGGTCACCGGTGTGTGGATCGGCCAGCGCTACATCGACAAGGTCAAGGCTGAACTGCAAGGTTCGACGAGCGAAGGCTACGACTTCAGACGCAACGCGACCCTGGCCATTACCCAGCGCCAGATGAAAAGCGCCGCGCTGGAATGCCAGCTGCAAGGCCATATCGCCAGCCGTGATCTGCAATGGCTGGAGCAGAGTATCGACAGCATGGCTGAGACGTCCGGAGCCATGCGCACGAAATATCCGATCCACCGTTTGATGATCGACGGCGAATGGGTGCTCGATACATGGCTGTTCAGCCATGGCGACAACCCGGTCCTGCTCTACACGCCCGATGCGCCCGACGGTGTCGGTTTTCGCGAAGCGCGGTTGTTCAATTATCTGCTCCAGCAGCAGTCCGGCATGCTCGAATACCTGACCTTGCGGGTCGGCATCAGTGCCCGCACGCGGGTGCGTTCGCACCTTGAAACCATCAAGAAAGGGCTGCCCAGGGACCTCAATAAAACCACGCCCAGCCCGGCACGTTATGACGCTACCCGCTCAGTCACGGCGGTCAGTGATCTGCGCACGGCCCTTTACGACATGAAGCTGCAGCGCCGGATCGACGACGTCAACGCCACCACCACCAGCCGTGCCGAGATGATCGCCAGTCTGGTCTGGACCAGTGTCGAATGGATCACCGCCATTGCGACTGCGCCGTTCCCGCTGCTCAGCCTGAGCACCGGCCTGTTGCTGGCGTTCAAGGACACCATGCTCGCCCTGCACGCGTACCGTCAGGGTGACCACGGCGAAGCCTTCCAGCATCTGCTCGGTTATCTGTTCAACAGTGCCGGCGCGGTGCTGACCGACCTGCGTCCGGCGCTGCGTTCACTCAAACTCGCGCGCCGGCCGTTGCGACAGAGCATCGCCAGCGCCAGCAACGAACAACAGAATGCAATGGCCGTGATCGATCGAGTGTCATCCGGCCCCGAACGGGATAAATTGAGTGCGGTGATTTTCAGAGGCCAGGTGTTCTATATCCGGGAAAATGCCGACTTGCTCGGTCGTCATGTGCTCTACCTGAACAACCCGGAATTCGGCGCCCCCCTCTCGAGCGGCATTCTCGCCGTGCGCAATTCCGACGGGGTGATGGTGCGCGCCGGCGTGTCCGGCGGTGCGCCGAAGTACGAGGCCGTGCCAGAGCCAGACGGTCCGCACAAGATCTATGGCGTCGAGCCCAAATACCGCCAGCGCATCGAAACAGTGATGAATCCGCAAACCCGGGAAAACATCCTCCTTAGCAGTCAAGACTACATGGGCAGCGATCCCCGCTTGATCCTTGTCGGGGTCGTGGAAGATCTCGCCTCGACACGCACCGCTTACCTGAAGCAGGTCGAAAAGCTCAGCACAGACGCCGCCGCGCATTTCGCTGACCTTGCCGCGCTGCCAGCCCGCGCCGAAGTCCCGCCGATCGCCGACGACTTGTCATTTACACAGTTGATCGCCAGTGACGCGGTCAAAGGGAAGAATCTGGTGATCGGTGCCCAGCCCGGTTCGATCGCCAGCAAACAACTGCTGATCAATCACCTGGACACCCTCGTTGAAAGTGGCTTCAAGCGACTTTACGTGGAATACCTGGCAGCGGATGTCTTCAACGCCAAGCTGGAAAAAATGAACAAGGGAAAATCCTGGAGACACATCAAAAAACATCTTGAAGCGGTCGATAGTGCGCTGGGCCATGAGAAGAACGCGCCATTTTCTTATCTGGCGCTGGTGCGTACCGCTCGCGAAAAGGGCCTGAAAATCCATGCGCTGGATGCTTCGACCAGCTACAAACTGGAAGGCGCTCTGGTGCTGGACGACGTCTCGCCATTGACCCCTCGCAGCAACAGCCTGAGGAATTTCTATTCGCACAAGACGCTGGCCGCCGATATCGCCGACGCGCCTGAAGAGCGCTGGGTGATCCTCACCGAACAATCACGCATGTGCACCTTCGACAGCACCCCCGGCCTGGCCGACCTGCACGCGGCTGTCGCCGTGCGCGTGGAAGATGTCGCAGAGGGTCAGGCGGCACGCATCAGCCTCGATTCAGCCGGGGCAATCGCCGGGGATTCGGCAGCCAAGGGCGATTATCGTGTGCAATGGCCGACGGCGTACAAGGCGCCTCAGCCCGTCTCCAGGCCGGCAGCGATTGCCCCCGTTGTCGAGCATTTCAGCGAATACGATATCGCGCCCTCCATGCGCGACGATATTGCGCAAATGTTGAACCAACGCTATGCCATGGACTCACGCTACAGGCCGACCGTACCGAGTGAAGGACAGGCGTATGATGAGTTCATCGCCAACCGCAGGCGTCTGGAGAAAAAGGCCAGGGACGCATTTACTCACTACACGCCCCCCGAAGCGGCCACACTCCCGACGCTCAACTCAGACACCACATTCGAAGAGTTTTTGCGGCTGCTGGCCGACGCACGCTTGAACCTGCTGATCGGCGAGGCCCATCCCCACGTATCGAGCAAAGCGCTGCTGAAAAAGCACATGAAGGCGCTCAAGCAAGCCGGGTATGACACGCTGTACGTGGAACATCTGTTCACCGATTTGCACCAGGCCGATCTGGATATTTTCCATCGGACGCAGCGCATGCCGGACAGACTGAAGGCTTACCTGCGCGCTCAGGACCATGGCCACATGCCCACCTATGACGGTAACGATAACTACACAGAGGTGTGTCAGGCGGCAGCCAAGTACAACATCCGGATCAGGGCACTCGATTGCACGGCGTCTTATCACCTCAAGGGTGTGCTTGACGAAGATATCTCGCGAAACGAGATGTTCAGCTATTTCGCCACCCAAGTCATCGAAGCCGACCAACTGGCACACGGACCGCATAAGTGGGTGGCCTTTATCGGCAATGCCCACACTAACTACAACCTGGGTGTGCCGGGTCTGGCGGATACCCTCTCGGCGGTCAGTCTGAATGTGCGCGACACCGTGCCGGAACTGGCCAGAGGTATCCATCGCGGGACATGGGAAGTGGTGGCCAGCAAGCGCGGCACCAATAGCCGGGCCTTGCGCAGCGATTTCCTGCTGGAAGTGGCCGTCGCCGGAAAGCAAAAGCCAGCCCCGACGCCGGCCGTCGATCGCAGCAAACTGACCCGGTCCGGGATGTTCATGATCGAAAATACGGATACGGACGGGCTCCGTCTGGTGCATAAATCCAGGTCCGGTGAGATTGTTGAGACACCGATCCAGGTCAACGATCACGGCTTGTTTTTCGTTGATCGCTGGGAGAAAAAAGACGAGGGTTTCAAATACCTGCGGACCTTGATCGATATGCTGGTCAGTGATTTGAAATTGATCGAGGTGAAATAACCGTCAGGTCTGACCTGTACATTGCCAACAACCACCGGGCGTGACGGCCCGGTGGTTTTTTATAGCCCGGATGCCACCGTTCTGCGCCGTACAGCAATAGCGCAGGCCAATGCAAGCGTGGATGTTTCGGGTAGCGTTCAGATAAAAAACAACGATCGCCAAGTGCAGAGAAACCCTGTCAAAACCCTGAACACACAAGCAGAAACACCGCCCCCCATTGAAACCACCCAAGGCCTGCCCCATCTAAGACCCATACCCCATTGCGCAGGTGCCCCATGAGCGACCAGCAAGAATTCCCGGAAAACCCCGACGACTACACCGAAGCCGAACACATCGAACACACCTCTTCCGGTAAAGGCCTCGCCCTGCCAGGCCAGAACCTGCCGGACAAGGTCTACATCATCCCGATCCACAATCGCCCGTTCTTCCCGGCGCAAGTCCTGCCGGTCATCGTCAACGAAGAACCCTGGGCTGAAACCCTCGAACTGGTCAGCAAATCCGAACACCATTCCCTGGCCCTGTTCTTCATGGACACGCCCCAGGAAGACCCGCGCCACTTCGATACCGACGCCCTGCCGCAATACGGCACGCTGGTCAAAGTCCACCACGCCAGCCGCGAGAACGGCAAACTGCAGTTCGTCGCCCAAGGCCTGAGCCGCGTACGGATCAAGACCTGGCTGAAACACCACCGCCCGCCGTATCTGGTCGAGGTCGAATACCCGCACCAGCCCACCGAGCCGACCGACGAGGTCAAGGCCTACGGCATGGCGCTGATCAACGCGATCAAGGAACTGCTGCCGCTCAACCCGCTGTACAGCGAAGAGCTGAAGAACTACCTCAACCGCTTCAGCCCCAACGACCCGTCGCCGCTGACCGACTTCGCCGCCGCCCTCACTTCGGCGACAGGTAATGAGTTGCAAGAAGTGCTCGACTGCGTGCCGATGCTCAAGCGCATGGAAAAAGTCCTGCCGATGCTGCGCAAGGAAGTCGAAGTCGCGCGCCTGCAAAAAGAGATTTCGGCGGAAGTTAACCGCAAGATCGGCGAGCATCAGCGCGAGTTCTTCCTTAAAGAACAACTCAAGGTTATCCAGCAGGAACTCGGCCTGACCAAGGACGACCGCAGCGCCGACCTCGAACAGTTCGAGCAACGCCTGGAAGGCAAAGTCCTGCCGGCGCAGGTGCAGAAGCGCCTCGAAGAGGAAACCCACAAACTGTCGATCCTCGAGACCGGTTCGCCGGAGTACGCGGTCACCCGCAACTACCTTGACTGGGCGACTTCGGTGCCGTGGGGCGTCTACGGTGAGGACAAACTCGACCTCAAGCACGCGCGCAAAGTCCTCGACAAGCACCACGCCGGCCTCGACGACATCAAGGATCGCATCCTCGAATTCCTCGCCGTCGGTGCTTATAAAGGCGAGATCAGCGGTTCCATCGTGCTGCTGGTCGGCCCGCCGGGCGTGGGTAAAACCAGCGTCGGCAAATCGATCGCCGAATCCCTCGGCCGGCCGTTCTACCGCTTCAGCGTCGGCGGCATGCGTGATGAGGCCGAGATCAAGGGCCACCGCCGCACTTACATCGGCGCGCAGCCGGGCAAACTGGTGCAGGCGTTGAAAGACGTCGAAGTGATGAACCCGGTGATCATGCTCGACGAGATCGACAAGATGGGCCAGAGCTACCAGGGCGACCCGGCCTCGGCGCTGCTGGAAACCCTCGACCCGGAGCAGAACGTCGAATTCCTCGATCACTACCTCGACCTGCGCATGGACCTGTCGAAAGTCCTGTTCGTCTGCACCGCCAACACCCTGGATTCGATCCCCGGCCCCTTGCTCGACCGCATGGAAGTGATTCGTCTGTCGGGCTACATCACCGAAGAAAAAGTCGCCATCGCCAAGCGGCACCTGTGGCCGAAACTGCTGGAAAAGGCTGGGGTGTCCAAGGGCAGCCTGAGCATCAGCGACACCGCGCTCAAAGCCTTGATCGACGGTTACGCCCGCGAAGCCGGCGTGCGTCAGCTGGAAAAGCAAATGGGCAAACTGGTGCGCAAAGCCGTGATGAAGCTTATTGATGACCCGAAAGCGGTGATCAAACTCGGGCCGAAAGACCTCGAAGCGTCACTCGGCCATCCGGTGTTCCGCAACGAACAAGTGCTGTCCGGCACTGGCGTCATCACCGGTCTGGCGTGGACCAGCATGGGCGGCGCCACGTTGCCGATCGAAGCGACGCGGATTCACACGCTTAACCGTGGCTTCAAACTTACCGGGCAACTGGGCGAGGTGATGAAGGAATCGGCGGAGATCGCCTACAGCTACGTCAGTTCGCACCTGAAACAGTTCGGCGGCGACGCGAAGTTCTTCGACGAAGCCTTCGTTCACCTGCACGTCCCCGAGGGCGCAACGCCGAAAGACGGCCCGAGCGCCGGCGTGACCATGGCCAGCGCCCTGCTCTCCCTCGCACGTAATCAACCGCCGAAGAAAGGCGTGGCGATGACCGGCGAACTGACCCTGACCGGGCATGTGCTGCCGATCGGCGGGGTGCGCGAGAAAGTGATCGCGGCGCGGCGGCAGAAGATTTTCGAGCTGATTCTGCCGGAACCGAACCGGGGCAACTTCGAGGAATTGCCGGATTATCTGAAGGAAGGGATTACCGTGCATTTTGCGAAGAAGTTTGCGGATGTGGCGAAGGTGCTCTTCTGACCGCTGACTCGTATGCAAAAAAAATGGCCAAATTCATATTTGGCCATTTTACATTTCAGTATTCGTTTATAACTGCTTCTTACCAACGCTATAGCCAAACACGCTATAAAACTGTCATATCTTACAGTAGACCGTGAGATTTCCAGGCGTTCCAATGGGTACTCAGAACAACCCGTTGCCAGAAGGAAAATCCATGGACAAGTTCGTCGGACTTACAAAACCCGCAACAACACTTGCGAATATCACCGGGCAATTCAACGCTATTTTCCCGAGCAACGACGGTTCCACCGTACGAAAACGGCGGTCAGATTTCAAAACACAAGAAGTCGAATATGTCTCCGATGGCAAGGAGTTCATGATTACCGCTATCGCAGAACCCCGCGGCAGGCACTGTGAGAGACGTATTGCTTTGCACTTGAAGGGAGACATCACTTCAGGCACATACGCTTTCAAAAAAAACGATACTAGTGGGCCGATCATCCAGTTGATTTACTCTGAAATGGATCACATCAATGGCCAGCATTTCCTGATGCCGCTTGAGACAATAGAAGGAACGCTAGAGCTGGAAGTTTCAGAAAATCACCAATACTACAAAGCCCGCCACCTGAACTTCACGGCCATTTCCAGAAATGGCCTGACGCTGGAGATTGAAGCCGACTTTGAAGTGTGGATGGCAGTGGTCGTGTTCAACTGACACTTTTATGTCAAACACCCGTGTCTGCGAACAAGCATGTAGCGCGTCGAATTCAGCTTTCGCTAGCAAGCTCCCACAGGTTTTTGGGGTGACCACGATGTTTGTAAGCACCACCGGCCAATGTGGGAGCTGGCCTGCCAGCGATGGCGTCAGTGCTGACACCACTGGACTTCCTGACTGTCACACTTTGTCTCATCTTCAGTTATGCTCGCCGTTCGTCGTGAACGCCCGGAGCCGCTGACCCTATGTCCCCCACTCGCCTGTTTCTTCCCATCGCCCTCTCGTTGCTGGCCGGTTGCGCCACGCAACCGCAACACAACGTGACCGTGGAAAAACAAAGCGAATGCCCCGTGAAACTCACCAATGGGCAAAACCTGATCATCACACTGCCAAGCAACCCGACCACCGGTTATCGCTGGGCCATTCAGGATTCCGCCGGCGGTGTGTTGCGCGCCCTCAGCCCCGAGGTTTACAGCAATCCGGAAGATGCCGGCGTGGTCGGCGCAGCGGGTGTATCAACCTGGCGCTTCCAGGCCTTCGCCCCCGGCACCGGCCGCCTGCGCCTGACTTCGCAACAGCCATGGGCGCCGGAAGTGCTGCCGGTGGAAACCTTTGACTGCGCCATTTCGGTGAACTGATCGTGGGCTGGCTGATTCTGGCGCTGATGGGCGCGGTGACGTTTCTCTACGGTGTCAGCACCCATGCGGCGTTGCTGTGCCTGTTGGTCAAACCGCTGCCGGTACTGGCGTTGCTCGGCTGGTTGCACGATGCACCGCCCAGCGACTATCGGCGCTGGATCAGTCTGGGTCTGATTTTCTCGCTGCTGGGTGATGTGTTGCTGGCGTGGCCGGGGGATCTCTTTGTGTTTGGCCTCGGTGCGTTTCTGGTTGCGCATCTGGCTTATCTGAAAGCTTATCTGAGTGACTGCAAGCGTCTGGCGGTGTTGCCGCTGGTGCTCGCCCTCGGTGTTGGCGCGATGCTGCTGGGTCTTCTGATTTCCAGCGGTCTTGGGCCGTTGCTGGTGCCAGTGATTGTCTATGGCACGGCCATCAGCGCGATGCTCTGGCGTGCCCTCGCTCGTCTCGGAACCGATGTGCCGAAACGTTCGGCGCTACTGGCGGCGGGCGGTGCAGTGGCGTTTGTGTTCTCTGACAGCGTGATTGGCATTGACCGGTTTGTATCGCCATTCCACGCCGCGCCGTACGTGATCATCCTCAGCTACTGGCTGGGCCAGTGGGGCATCGCTGCCTCGGCGTTCTCCCAAAGCAAACGCGCTAGCCTTTAAAAGATCGCAGCCTTCGGCAGCTCCTACAGAAAACCGCATTCCCATGTAGGAGCTGCCGCAGGCTGCGATCTTTTGATTTTCCGCTTTATCAGACAACCCAAGCATCCCCGCGCCCTTTTGGCTAAAATGCCGGCCTTTCCATTTACACCGCCGGAACCGCCGTGAGCAAAGAACCCGATCGTATTTTCGCCAAGCCTTTGGCCCAGGTGCCTGACTTCGCCTTCAACGAAGACGTCGTGCGGGTGTTCCCGGACATGATCAAGCGCTCAGTGCCGGGTTACCCGACCATCGTCGAAAACCTCGGCGTGCTCGCCGCGCAGTTCGCCCAGCCGCACAGCGTGCTCTACGACCTCGGCTCGTCGCTGGGCGCGGTCACTCAAGCGCTGCGTCGCCACGTGCGTACCGACGGCTGCCGGGTGATCGCTGTGGATAACTCCGCCGCCATGGTTGAACGCTGCCGCGAATACCTCAACGGTCAGGATTCGATGTTTCAGGAGTTGCTGCCGGTCGAAGTAATTGAAGGCGACATTCTCGCCCTCGACTTCCAGCCCGCCTCGGTGGTGGCGCTGAACTTCACCCTGCAATTCATCGCCCCGGATCAGCGCACCGCGTTGCTCTCGCGCATCCGCCAATCGTTGCTGCCGGGCGGCGCACTGATTCTCTCGGAAAAGCTGCGTTTCAACGATGCCGAAGAGCACGCGCTGCTCACCGATCTGCACGTCGCCTTCAAGCGCGCCAACGGCTACAGCGAACTGGAAATTGCCCAGAAGCGCAGCGCCATCGAAAACGTCATGAAGCCCGACAGCCTCGAAGAACACCGCGAACGCCTGCTGGCCGCCGGGTTCTCGAAAGTCGTGCCGTGGTTCCAGTGTCTTAACTTTGCCTCGTTGATTGCCTTGCCATGATTGATCTGTCCCCCCTCGCCCGCCGTCTGGCCGGCACACCGCTGGCCGAATGGGCCAGCACCCTGCAAGCGCAACTCGACAAGAAAATGGAGAAAGGTCACGGCGACCTGGAGCGCTGGCAAAGTGCGCTCGACGCCTTGCCGAAAATCCAGCCGAGTGAAGTCGATCTGCTCAACGGCCTGAAACTCGACACCGATTGCGACGAGGAAACCCGTGCGCAGATGCGTACCGCGCTGATGGGCCTGTCGCCGTGGCGCAAGGGGCCGTTTGATCTGTTCGGCGTGCACGTCGACACCGAATGGCGTTCGGACTGGAAGTGGTCACGCGTCTCTGCGCATCTGAATCTGAAGGGCAAACGCATCCTCGATGTCGGTTGCGGCAACGGTTACTACATGTGGCGCATGCTCGGTGCCGGCGCTGACAGTGTGATCGGTGTCGACCCGAACTGGTTGTTCTTCTGCCAGTTCCAGGCTGTGCAGCGTTATCTGTCACAACCCAATGCCTGGCACCTGCCGTTCCCATTCGAAGACCTGCCGCCGAACCTCGAAGGTTTCGACACGGTGTTTTCCATGGGCGTGTTCTACCATCGCCGCTCGCCGATCGAGCATTTGCTGGCGCTGAAGGATTGCCTGGTCAAGGGCGGTGAGCTGGTCCTGGAAACGCTGGTGGTTGAAGGCGACAAGCATCAGGTGCTGGTGCCGGAAGATCGTTATGCGCAGATGCGCAACGTGTGGTTCCTGCCGTCGGTGCCGGCGCTGGAATTGTGGCTGCGTCGGGCCGGGTTCACCGATATTCGTTGCGTGGATGTCAGCACCACGACGGTCGAGGAACAGCGCGGCACCGAGTGGATGAAGTATCAGTCGCTGAGCGACTTCCTTGATCCGGAAGACCACAGCAAAACCATCGAAGGATTGCCGGCGCCGATGCGTGCCGTAATCGTCGCCCGTAAGTAACCCAATCGCCCAAACACCGCGGTGAGCCCACCCCTCACCCCAGCCCTCTCCCCAAGGAGAGGGGGCCGATCTTTGGGCTTTTCAAGACTTGAGTTCGACTCGGAATCTCAGGTCGACGGACTTGGCCCATCCAGCTCACCCCAGCCCTCTCCCCAAGGAGAGGGGACTGATCGTTGAGCTTTTCAAGACTTGAGTTCGACTCGGAATCTCAGGTCGACGGACTTGGCCCATCCAGCTCACCCCAGCCCTCTCCCCAAGGAGAGGGGACTGTTCGTTGAGCTTTTCAAGACTTGAGTTCGACTCGGAATCTCAGGTCGACGGACTTGGCCCATCCAGCTCGGTCAGTCCCCTCTCCCTCTGGGAGAGGGTTAGGGTGAGGGGCTTTTGGCTCTTCGGGCGCGGAAGAACTCGGTCAGCACCGCGCCACACTCCTCCGCCAACACCCCACCTTCATACAACACCCGGTGATTCAAAAAGCCCTGGGTGAAAAACTGCCCCTGGCTTTGCACAATCCCCGCCTTCGGTTCCAGCGCGCCATACACCACCCGCGCCACCCGTGAATGCACGATCAGCCCCGCGCACATGCTGCACGGCTCCAGCGTCACATACAGCGTGCTGCCCGGCAGACGATAGTTATCCACCGCCTGCGCCGCCGCACGGATCGCGACCATTTCCGCGTGGGCACTCGGGTCGCTGGTGCTGATCGGGCAATTGAAGCCGCGCCCGATGATCTCGCCGTCCTGCACCAGCACCGCGCCCACCGGCACTTCGCCGAGGGCTGCGCCTTGTGCGGCGAGGGTCAGGGCTTCGCGCATGAAATCGCGATCACGGCTGCGGTCGATGATCGCGGCAGGGCGAATCTGGCGCATCACTTCACCTCGATGGCGGCCATCAGGCCGGTTTCCATGTGATCGATCACGTGGCAGTGGAACATCCACACCCCCGGATTATCGGCCACCAGCGCCACTTGCGCGCGCTCGTTCTTGCCCAGCAGATAGGTGTCGGTGAAGTACGGAATGATCTTGTGCCGGTTCGACGCAATCACCTTGAAACTCATGCCGTGCAGGTGGATCGGGTGCTGATACTGGGTCATGTTCTTCAATTCGAAGATGTAGCTCTGCCCCAGTTTCAGGCTGGCAATCGGCCGGTCGGCGCAGGTCTTGTCGGTGATGTCCCAGGCCTTGCCGTTGATCTGCCACAGGCTCGGCGGTTTGCCGTTGTCGACGTTGACCGACACCGAGCCGACCCATTCGAAATTGAAGTTGAGTTTCTCGGCATTGGCCAGATCCGGCTCGGCCACCGGATTGGCGGGCAAGGCTTTCGGCCAGTCGCTCGGTCCATCGTTGTTGGCCACCGAGCGCAGCGTGCCCAGACGCACCGGGCCGTTGCGCAGCGACAATTCTTCACCCGCTGCCGGCGCCTTGATCGCCAGACAAATACGCATGCCCGGGCCCAACCAGTATTCCTTGCCCAGCGGACGCGGCTCGACCGGGTTGCCGTCCAGTGCGTAGATCTGCGCTTCGACGCCGGGAATGTTGATGCGGTAAGTCAGGGTGTTATCGAGGTTAAGCAGACGCACGCGGGTAATCTGCCCGGCCGGCAACTCGATCACCGGAGTCGGCACGCCGTTGATGGTCGACAACCGCCCCGCCGTGCCGCCGCGTGCGGCTTCACGGGGGATGCTGAATTCGACGAAATTGCCTTCGTCATCGATGTGCCAGTTTTTCAGGCTCAAGGTCTTTTCGTACTTGAAGCCGGTCGGCTCGCGCTCTTCGACGATCAGTGGCCCGACCAGCCCACGGCCGAGTTCTTCGCTGCTGCTGACGTGGGGGTGATACCAGTAGCTGCCGGCATCCGGTACGCGGAATTTGTAATCGAAATACTCACCCGGCAGCACCGGCAGTTGCGACACGTACGGCACGCCGTCCATTTCCAGCGGCAGACGAATGCCATGCCAGTGAATGGTGGTCGCCACCGGCAGGTGGTTGATGAAGCGCACCCGCAGCCATTCCCCCTGACGCACGCGCAACTCGGTGCCCGGTGCCGACGGCCCGAATGCCCAAGCCTCGGTCTTGTGCCCCGGCACCAGCTCGACGTCCAGCGGCGCGGCGATCAGCTCATAGTCGTGGCCCGCCTCGGCGTCGGCCATTTTCCCCAGCCAATAACGCGACGCGCCCCCCGCACCGACACCAACGACAACAAGACCGGCCAGGCCACCGAGGATTTGGCGACGGGTAAAGGACATGAACTCAACTACCTCACGTATCAGCGACAGGCCCTGAGAGCCTGCAAAAGGCGAATACGATACACCTGCGGTTGAGAAACAGTAAGGGCGACCTGAGGCCGCACGCCCCTGACGGTTTAAGGTCGCAGCCCGGTAATCAGGTGCACCACACCGCCCGTCAAGGGCATCACGCCCGCGACCCCGGCGGCGCTCAACGCCTGTTGATCGATCCCCGAGACATCACGCAATACAACCCGCACCCGCGTCAACGCCAGTGGTTGCTGCGACTGAAGGTTATCCACACCACCCAGCGCCGCGACAATTTCGCGGCTCAATCCGTCGCTCGGCGCGGCCGGTGCTTCGGGTGCGTCCACCACCAGATCCGGGGTCAGGGCCTTCCAGAATGCCTTCTGCAATTTATCCAACATCTTCAGTTCTCCAGAACCCGTAAAGTATCGACGGTTGCCTCGTGAAACAGCTGCAACGCCTCGCGCACCTGCCCGGCACTTTCCAGACCCAGCACCTGTTTGGCGATGATCTGACAATCGGCCAACTTCAGCTCGCGCACCGTCGCCTTGACCGGCGCAATCATCGGCACACTCACCGACAGCTCATCCACGCCCAAGCCCAGCAACAGCGGCACCGCCAGACGTTCCGAAGCCATCGCCCCGCACACGCCGACCCATTTGCCGTGGGCGTGCGCGGCCTTCACGGTCATGGCAATCAGGCGCAATACCGAGGGATGAAAACTGTCCGCCTGACTGGCCAGACGCGGGTGATCGCGATCCATCGCCAAGGTGTATTGCGTCAGGTCATTGGTGCCGATCGAGAAGAAATCCACCAGCGGCGCAAACAGGTCCGCCATCAGCGCCGCAGCCGGCACTTCGATCATGATCCCCAGTTTCGGCCGTTGCGTTAGCCCCAGTGCGAGGATTTCCTCGTCGAGCATCTGCCGCGCCAGACGCAGCTCGGACAGTTGCGTGACCATTGGCAACATGATGTGCAAACGCGTCAGCTCGCAACAGCCGAGCATGGCCCGGAACTGCTCGCGCAATAACTGCGGGCGCTCCAGACACAAACGAATGCCGCGCACGCCGAGGAACGGGTTGGTTTCGCTGTCCATGGGCACGTAGGCCAGCGGTTTGTCGCCACCGACATCCAGGGTGCGCACCACCAGATTGTGCGCAGGTCCAACGCAGCGGGCGATGGCGCCGTAGGTGGCGACCTGTTCGTCATGGCCCGGTGCGTGATTACGGCCCAGATAGAGAAACTCCGAACGCAGCAGGCCGACGCCCGCACCGCCCAGGGCCATGGCCTGCTCGGTTTCCGACAACGAGGCGACGTTGGCCGACACCTCGACGTGATGGCCGTCAAGGGTCCGTGCCGCGAGCGTTGCGCTGGCCAACTCATGCTCATGGCGTTGACGCTGTTGCGCGCGCCGCGCCTGCCATTGACTGACGGCCGCAGGATCGGGCTGCACATGCAATTCGCCCTTGTCGGCATCGAGCAATACCGGGGTGCCGTTGCTCAGCGCGAGCAGTTGCACCGGCACCCCGCAGATCGACGGCAAACCGCAGGCACGGGCGAGAATCGCCACGTGACTGGTTGCGCCGCCGCCGACCGTGGCAAAACCCAGCACTTTGCTGGTATCGATGCCGGCGGTCTGCGACGGGGTCAGTTGATCGGCAATCAGAATGCTGCCTTGCGGCAGTTCCAACGCCTGCTCGCCAATCCCCAGCAGCCGCTTGAGCACGCGGCGCCCGACATCGGTGAGATCCGCCGCCCGTTCGGCCAGCAACGCACTGCCCAGTTGGCGAAACATCGCCGCGGTTTCTTCAGTGGCCGCACGCCAGGCGAACGCCGCGCTTTTGCCCTGACTGATCAGCGTTTGGGCCTGATCGAGCAGGCCTGGATCTTCGAGCAGTTCCTGGTGCGCCTTGAAGATCTCGGCTTCGGCCTCGCCAGCGGCGGTGTCGCGCAAATGCTGCAAGGCCAGATCGGCTTCGATCAGGGCATTGCCGAGGGCCGCGCGCTCGACGTCCGCTCCGGCGCCGAACTCACTGACGTCGAACACCGGTTCGCTGATCTGCACCACTTGCCCCAACGCCGAACCGGGTGACGCGCAGACACCGCGCAGCAGGGTCAGAACCTCGGTTTCGACCACTTCGACAGATGCCAGCGCCGTCACCGTTTCCCCGCAGCCCTCAACCAGTAATCGAGTCAGCGCCTCGATTGCTGCGTCAGCATCTTCGCCCACCGCACTGACCTGCACGCTGTCGCCGAACGCGGTCTGCAACGCCATGATCGCCACCAGAGATTTGGCGTTGGCCTGAGCCTGCTGTTTATGCAGGTAAATCTTTGCCGCGAAGCCCTTGGCCGCTTGCGCGAACACTGCTGCCGGGCGCGCATGCAGGCCATTGGGGTTAGGCAGTTTCAACTGCTGTGAAAACACCGCCGGACTTTCTGCCGCGACTGACTCCTCGCTGATCGCCTGTGCGCTGACAAGCTCAAGCAACGGCTGACCGGTTTCGACCCCTCCGCTCGACGCGACCAACCAGGTAAACGGCTCACCGCTGACCACCAGCATCAATGTCATCAGACTGCGCGCATGTCGGGCAATGTAATCGGCATCGAACTCGATCAACGCCTGTCCGGCGGCAACCCGCTGCCCTTCTTCAACCAGACGGGTGAAGCCTTGCCCGCCGAGGTTCACCGTGTCGAGGCCGATGTGCATCAATACCTGCACGCCATGGTCATCGGTGATACTCACGGCATGCCCGCTGGCCTGCACGTTGCTGACGATGCCGGCCAGAGGCGCACACAGGGTCGACGAGGTCGGGTCGATGCACAGACCGTCGCCGATCACGCGCCCGGAAAACACCGGATCGGGCACCTGTTCCAGCGCCATCAGGACACCGGACAAGGGAGCCAGCAGTTGCAATTGTTGGGGTGTGGCCATGACGTCACCTGCAGTTTTGTGCTTTGAAGTGCCCATGGAGCGCGACGCTCCATCAGCATCGCTTATTTCCACCAGTATTCGACCTGCAATCCGACATTCGCACCGTGGCGAGCGCTACCGAAGGCGCCGGTGTCAGACAGTGCCGAACCTTTGGCCAGTTGGTTGGCCGCCCGTTTGGCCGCCTCGTTCCAGGTGGCGTACGTGTAATACAGACGCACCTCGGGACGCGCCCAGAACTCCGGGCCCTTGGGCGACCAGGTCGGGGCAAATGTGAACTTGCTCAGTTTGCGCGTGCCGCCCGGAGCTTCGACTTGATCATGGCCCAGCTCGGTGACCAGTTTGAAGTGTTCGCTGAGCGCGTAAGTCGGACGCACACCCAAAGAGATCCAGTTCTGATCTGCACCGTCCGGGCGAATGTCTTTCTGATACACCGCCGCAATCTGGCCACCGAAACGCGGCGTCACCTGCCAGTCGAAAAACTCGACGATCCGGTAACTCTTGTTGCTGTCGTCCAGTTTGACGTTGCCGGTATAACCCAGCCCGGTGCCCGGCCCTTCACCGTATTGCAGCGCCAGTTTGTTCTTGCCGCCCAAAAAATCCGTTTGCACATGTTGCGTGGTGATCGCCCAGCCCCGGTGGGCATCGCGGCTGTCGGGCTTGTCGATATAGCTCAAGCCGAATTCCAGCTCGCCGCCCGGATTGGTCTTGAACCCGGCGACGTTGAAGTCGTGCCGATTGATGTAGTCCTTCTGGTACAGGTTGTCCTTGCGCGAGAAGGCGTAGCTGTATTTCAGATCGCCGATCAACACGTCCTCGACCCCGCCCCCCGTGGCACTCTGATTCCAGTAATAGAAGTCGGAAATATGGATGTCATTGCGCTTGTAGTAACGGCGCCCGGCCCACAGTGAGCCACCGTTGAGTGCGGGCATCGCCGACCACTGTGCATAAGCCTGCGGCAAGCGAATCGAACCATTGTTGTCTTTGAAGGTGGGGCTGCGGTCGTAGCGGTTATACAGCGAGGCCATGCCGTCGACACTCAGTACCGAACCATCGTCGAGGGTGTACAAGTCCTGGCGCAACTCAAGCTCGCCGTACTGCTCGCATTCGTTACCCAAGCGATATTTGGTCTGCGCACCCGGTAACTGGAAGCACGACTGACCGCTGCTGTTGACCGACGTGCCGACACCGCTGCGCAAGTACCCGCCAAACTCCAGCGCCTGTGACGTTGGCGGTAAAGCCAGGCAAAAACCTGCAACTGCAAGGCTGCGATTTATTGTTGTTTTCATAAGCCACCCCATTGTTTTTATTGTCTGGTTGCATAAATTCGGCGCGCAGAAATCCCCCGCGCATTGCTCTGCGTGTTTTTTTGAAAGCTGGTTTTTTTAGTTAAAGGTCAAGGGTCGATCAGGTGCACGACGAATGACTCGTAAGGTCGCAATGTCACCTGGCGCTTGCGCAACGGCCCGTCCGGATAATTGCTGATCAACTGGCGCTGGCTCATCGACTCGCTGATGACCGTCGATGGCAACTCCACTTCACAGGTAGTCCCGTAGAAGTTGTTCACCACCAACAAACGCTCGGCGCTGCCTTCACGCACATACGCCCAGACCTGCGGATGTTCGGACAGCAATTGTCGGTACAGCCCATCGGTAATCAACGATTCGCTGCGGCGCAGCGCGATCAGACGGCGGTAGTGATGCAGCACCGAGTCCGGGTCGTCGAGCTGATGGGCGACGTTGATCTGCGCGGCATTGGCCGGCACTCCGATCCACGGTTCAACGCTGCTGAAACCGGCGTTCGGCCCAGCGTCCCAGTGCATCGGGGTGCGCCCGTTATCACGGGATTTCTGCATGATCGCCGCCATGTTGTCGGCATCGCTGCTACCGGCTTCGCGCTTGAGGCGAAAGATGTTCAGCGTTTCGACATCGCGATAATGCTCGATCGATTCGAACCCCGGATTGGTCATGCCCAACTCTTCGCCCTGATACACGAACGGCGTGCCCTGCAAAAAATGCAGCGCGGTGCCGAGCATCTTCGCCGAGCGTTCGCGGTGCTCGCCGTCATTGCCGAAACGCGAGACCACGCGCGGTTGATCGTGGTTACACCAGAACAGCGCGTTCCAGCCGCCACCGGCCTGCATGCCGGTCTGCCAGTCGGACAGAATCCCCTTGAGCTGAAGGAAATCGAAATCGGCACGTACCCACTTTTGCAGGTTCGGATAATCGACTTTCAGGTGATGAAAGTTGAAGGTCATCGACAGTTCTTTCGACTGCGGATTCGAATAGCGAATGCAGTGTTCGAGGCTGGTCGATGACATCTCGCCGACATTGATCAGGTCGTGTCCTTCGAAGACTTCGCGGTGCATCTGCTGCAAGTACGCATGGACATTCGGCCCGTCGGTATAGAAGCGTCGGCCATCGCTGTTGTCTTCGGGAAAGTCCGCAGGCTTGGAAATCAGATTGATCACATCCAGACGAAAACCACCCACGCCCTTGTCCCGCCAGAACTGCATCATCCGGAACACTTCGGCGCGCACCTTGGGGTTGTCCCAATTCAGGTCGGCCTGGGTGTGGTCGAACAGGTGCAGATAATACTGGCCTGTCTGAGCTTCGTACTCCCAGGCGGAACCGCCAAACTTGGATTCCCAGTTGTTCGGCTGATCTCGCCAGATGTAGAAATCACGGTAAGGGTTGTCGAGGCTGCTGCGCGCCTGTTGAAACCACACGTGCTCGATCGAGGTGTGATTGACCACGATGTCGAGCATCAGCTTGATCCCGCGCTTGCCCGCCTCGGCGATCAGCAACTCGCAGTCGGCCATGCTGCCGTAGCTCGGGTCGATGGCGTAGTAATCGCTGATGTCATAGCCGTTATCACGTTGCGGCGAACGCAGGAATGGCGTGATCCACAAGCAGTCGACACCCAGCCACTGCAGGTAGTCGAGCTTGGCGACGATACCGAGCAGATCCCCCGTCGGGTTGCCGGCGTGACTATGAAAACTCTTCGGATAGATCTGGTAGATCACCGAACGCTGCCAGTCTTGCATGGCACAACTCCTTCAATAAGTCCGTACGGCTCGCGCCCAGATTGAAATGCAATCAACTGGGGGAGCGAGCCTGCTCGCGAAAGCGATTGTTCAGGCAACCCGATAACCGGGCCGGACAATCTTCATGCTCAGTGCACAGGTCAGAACAAACGGCACGAGCATGGCAATCAGCATCCCCAGCACAAACATCGGGATGTACTGCGGAATGATCGAGATGAACCCCGGCAGACCACCGACGCCGATGGCCGAGGCCTGAATCCTGTTCAGCGACAGGAACACGCAGCCCAGCGCCGAACCGGTCAGCGCGGCATAGAACGGAAACTTGTAGCGCAGGTTGACGCCGAACATCGCCGGCTCGGTGATACCGAAGTAGGCGGAAATCGCCGAAGTCGACGCCATGCTCTTGTCCCGTGCATTACGGGTCATCCAGAACACCGCCAGGGCGGCACTGCCCTGAGCGAGGTTGGACATGACGATCATCGGCCAGATGAAGGTGCCGCCCTGAGTCGAGATCAACTGCAGGTCGACCGCGAGAAACATGTGGTGCATGCCGGTGATGACCAGCGGCGCATACAGCAAACCGAAAATCGCGCCGCCCACCATCGGCGCCAGATCAAACAGCATGACCAGCCCTTCGGTGATGAAGATGCCGAGGTGGCGGGTCACCGGGCCGATCACCGCCAGCGCCAGCACGCCTGTGACGACGATGGTGGTGATCGGCACCACGAGCAATTGAATGGCATTGGGCACGCGCGCCCGCAGCCATTTTTCGATGACGCTCATCACGTAGGCGGCGAGCAGAATCGGCAGGATCTGCCCCTGATAACCGACCTTCTCCACCTGAAACAACCCGAGAATGTCGAAGTACGGCAGATGCTGCCCGTCCAGCCCGGCGACGGCCTTGCCGTAGTTCCAGGCGTTGAGCAGATCCGGGTGCACCAGCATCAGACCGAGCACGATGCCGAGGATCTCGCTGCCGCCAAAGCGCTTGGCCGCCGACCAACCCACCAGCGCTGGCAGAAACACGAACGAGGTGTTGGCCATCAGATTGATCAGGCTCCACAACCCGTCGAGTTTCGGGTAGGCATCGAGCAGGGTCTGCCCGTCGATGAACATGCCTTTGGCACCGAGCAGATTGTTGATGCCCATCAGCAGGCCGGCAATGATCAGCGCCGGCAGGATCGGCATGAACACGTCGGAAAACACCCGCACCAGACGCTGCATGGCGTTGATCTTCTCGGTACTTTTCTGTTTGACGTCAGCAATGGTCGACGCTGCGAGGCCGGTCTGCCGACGCAGTTCGGCATAGACCTTTTCCACCTCGCCCGGACCGATGACGACCTGATACAGGCCACCGGTGAAGAACGAGCCTTTGACCAGGTCGATCTGGTTGAGCGTGGCGCTATCGACCAGGCCCGGATCCTTTAGGGCCAGCCGCAACCGCGTGACGCAATGGGCGGCCTGTTCGAGGTTGTCACTGCCGCCGAGGCTTTGCAGCAATTGCCTGGCGATGTTCGGATAGTCGTGGCTCATGCTAGTTCTTCCGCTATGGATTGTTGTTATTGGCAGCACGCCGAAGCGAAAAATACTCGTCTGTACGAGTTAATGCAACAACTCGTACAGACGAGTTTGTTTATGTATGTTCCTGCCAGACCGAAGGCGAATTTTCCTACCCTGCCTTAGGGTGATTTCCATCGTCCACATGGACAAAGCCCTACCCTGGCCTTAAGGTTCGAAGCTTTGAGTACAGTCGGCACCGAGCCTATCCATGAGCAAATACAACCAGATCTATAGCGATCTGCTGGCCAGCATTACGACTGAACGCCTGGAGCGCGGCGCCCGCCTGCCTTCCGAAACCGAACTGATGGACAGCTATCAGGCCAGCCGAGGCACGGTACGCAAAGCCATCGAACTGCTTCAGGAACGCGGCTTTGCGCAGAAAATCCACGGCAAAGGCACCTTTGTGCTTTCAACCAACCCGATCGAATTTCAGCTCGGCGGCATCGTCAGTTTCCAGGAGACCTACCCGCGCCTGGGCAACGATGTCAGCACCGAAGTGGTCGAACTGAGCCAGATCCCGCTCGAAGGCGCACTGCTCGAACACATCCATGCCGAACCCGGCAGCCTCATCACCCGGATCAAGCGTGTGCGGCGGATCGACGGCAAACGGGTGATCCTCGACATCAACCACTTCGTCAGCGAAGTGATTCCCGGCCTGTCCCTCGATATCGCCGAGCAATCGATCTACGCCCATATCGAGCAGACCCTGCAGCTACAGATTGCCTACGCCCAACGCACCATCGAAGCGGTGCCGCGCAGCAAGGACGATCAACTGCACCTGGACCTCGACGGCCAGAGCCATGTGATCGTGGTCAGCAACCAGACCTTCCTCCAGGACGGCCGTCAGTTCGAGTACACCGAATCGCGGCACACCCTCGACAAGTTCTACTTTTCCGACGTGGCGCGACGCTGACCCCGACACGTTTCAAACGATCATGTGCGGTACATATGTAGTGCACTCCCCTTGAACGAATCGGCCATGCTCGGTCTTCATTTCTCAAGGATGGAGAAAGCATGTACGCCACCCAACAAAGCCCTCTGCCGAACGCGGCAGACAAAGCAGCGCTGAAGCGAATCGCCTATACCGTCGTGCAGAACTGCCCCGGCCTGCAGGACGCCGCCCATCAAGCCGCGGGTGACCTGCTGGAAGCAAAAGGCTTGTCGAGCCTCGACCCGGATCAGGTTTATTTCCATCGCTTCAAGACGGCCCAGAGCAGCACCCGCTCGTTTACCGGCTGGGAGCACATCCGCGAAAAACCCTACGAATCGATGACCCTGACACAACTGGTCATTCATCGTTTTCGCGCCACCGACCAAGACAACGCCGACCTGCTCGATCTGTACGGTGGCTTCTACAGCGAAGGTCCGCAGGACGAGAACTTCGACGAAAAAAACCAGGTGCGCCTGCACGGCAACGAGGTCTTGAACGCGTTCTGGAGCCTGGATTTCAGTGGCCACTACAGCGCCACCCTGACGGACTTCTGGAACAGCCACGCCGAGGATTTCCGCACATTGGCAAAATGCAACCTCCTCAGCCGCGCAGTGCAGGCGCTGGACCTTGGGCAACTCACCCGCAGTGACTTTCAATGGCTGCTGGACTCCGTGGCGGGACCGGTCAACTGGCCGGTCACCCTGAGCATGCTGCAAGCGAGCCACACGCCAACGGGGAATGTGTTCGCCTTCGACATTGACGGGCATATCTCCACGCAATTGCTGCGCATCGTCGACTCTGCCGGTCGGCAGATTATCTATCTGCCCGGTGAGACCGAGGCGTTCGTGGTCAAGGAAACGCCGGCGGACCTGCATTGGTGGGTGCTGGATCAACTGAACGACGCAAAACGCCGCGCGGCCTTCCTCGAGCATTTTGCCCTCGCCGATCGTCAGCACATGAGCGAGAACATCACCGATCTGATGAATCGCCTGGTGGGCACCTGGGGCTGCTCAGATCATCACCTGATCAACCGCACGAACCAGGTGCTGAGCGACGATGCATTCAGTTGGCTGCGCGACTCGACACGCCAGGCGATGTTTGCTGAAGCCCACCTGTCCCTGACATCCAATGGCGATCTGCGCAAGAAACTGTGGATCGGCTATCTGAGTGCGGGCCTCAAGGTATTTGGTCCGATGGCCACTGTCGGTTGGCCGCTGGCGTTGCCGGTTATTGGCGCCACCCTCGCCAGCATGGGTCTGAATATTGAACAGGCGCAAAACGGCAAGACAAGGGCCGAACGCAAAGCCGGTGTGCTGGGTGCGGTTCTGAGTGGCATCAACCTGTTATTCAACCTTCCATTGCTGATCGGCACCGGGCCGATGCTGGAAGTTGGCGCCGAGGTCGAGGCGGCAGAAGCCGCCGAAATGGCTGAATACAGCGAAGCCTTGAACGCCTCCGCCGAAGCCGACAACCCACCGATCATGGTGCCGGACGATGCCGACATCACCCTGCCAACTGTCGATGAAACGACGCTGATTCCGGCGCAAAACGCCCTATCGCCTCCGGTGCCCGAACGGTACCAATGCAACGAGTTGCTTGATGGCACAGCACTCGGCGAAGAGTCCGGGAAGTTTCACGGCATCTACCGTCTCGACTCGGATCCGCCCTATGCCATTCTGATGAACGATGCGCCGTACTATGTGCGCTACTTCGCCAACGTACGCGGCACTGGCGACTGGGCCATCGTCGACCCGGAGCGCCCCAACCAGCTTGTCCACGCGCTGCCGGTGCGCCTCAATGTCGAAGGAGAATGGGAGCGCATGCCAGCCTTGGGCCTCAAGGGTGGCGGCCAGTGCATGGGCAAACAATGCACTCCGGATCTCGAACTCGACACCTTCGAACCTGCATCAGCCGAGACGCCCGTGCAACCGGCAGAAGAACCACAACCCTCGACATCGCGGCCCCCACGCCCGGTGACCAGTGCCTTCGACATCGAACCGTCGGTACGCCGTTCGATAAAAGCCTGGGCGTTGAACCTCAACGAAACCCATGCCCGGTTGCAGCCCGACGGTGCCGGCGGTTTTGCCATGGACGATCCGTTCGAGTTGTATGCCGCTGGCAAACGCCAACTTCTGCAAAGTTCAGCCCGAGGCTTTTTCAAGAACCTGCCGTGGGTCATCCAGCCTGCGCGCCCGGTGATACCCGAGATCAACCGGCTGATGCCACTGGCCGATCTTGTCGATGGCGTTTTTGAAAGTGCCTCCGGGCTGGTGGTCGGAGAAACCCTTGATCGCATTGCCAGCATGGGTTTTCTGATCGAAAACATGCCGGCTCTGGCCCGACACGTGAAAACCCTCTACCTGCGCGGCCTGCTCAGTGACTTCGCTCAAGTGGAACTGAACCGCTACTTCACCAGCGGCAACATGACTGCGGATTTACACACTTACTTGAACAGCCTGGGCACCGATCCCGCCGGTCGACTCAACCCACTGGAACTGGTTCAGGTTGCACGAGCGAACGGGGTTCGGATTCAGGCGGTCGATTGCGCCGCCAGCTACAAAATGAAAACACCGCTGCCCTCCGTCGACGAGCAAATGATGAACACCTTCCTGACCAACGACATCATGACCGGTGACGTCTACCTCAACAGCCCCGGAAAATGGATCGTAGTGACCGATGCTCACAACACCAACACCTTCAGAGGACTGCTGGGCATCAGTGAACTGAAGGGGGGAATCGGCTTGCGAATCGATGAAGTCGGCGCCGGTGAAGAGCTGGGCGTGGATGTCGATCCGGGTATTGAAGTCCCACGCGGCAGCTCGCCCGGTGGCACTGTCAGACAAGGAAATCCAGACCTCCTGCGCGCCGACTTGCGCTTGAAAGTTCAGGCACCCGAGGTGACCTGGACCGAAGATACGCTGGAGAATCTGTTGTACAGGCGCGGCATGTATCTGTTCGAAAAAGCGGGCGACAGCTACACGCTGATCCACCGCAGCAAACAAGGCATGCTGCAACGCACACCGATCACTCGATCGAGTGACGGCAAAGTCTCCCTTCACCGACCTGCATGGCAGCGCGTGAATGACATTGCGTTCGCCAGTCTGAAGGACATGTCACAACGGTTGTCCGATACAGGATTGATATTGCGCAGCCGGATTCCTGATTGAGGCTGATCGCTAGTAACCAATCTTCTGCCGAAGCAGCTTGTTACCGTTGAGACAGGCAACCACCTGACAAACAGAGACAACGTTACGTAGAATGCCGCCGTGGCTATGGAACACCTTCCTTCTAAACCTCCTATGACCTAGGGGTTTCGCTCTCCACACCGCGCCTGCTTCTTGCAGGCGTTTTTACATCCGCTGCAGACACGATGCTGCAGCTCGTCCATGACGGCGACCCAAGGAGAAAATCAAGCATGAATCAGGAGCTGTTCCTGCGTCGCCGCAGCAAAGTTCACGTCCCGACGGGCACTGGCGGCGCCACGCGCGCTCAAGTCGCGTCGGCCGTCCAGGAAGTCGCGGCATTCCAATGCGTATTGTCAGAGTCTCTGATTGAGCAAATCGGCATGTTGTCGGCGACAGAACTCAAGTACTGGCTACGCGAAATTATCAGAGTCCTGCGACGCAGAACCGGCGCTCATGTGCACCACCGGCCGTTTTATCCGGACTTTCCAGAGCAGGTTCTGAAAGCCTCGGAGGCGGAGCTGTACCTTAACGCCGTCATGCACTACCTCACGCTTCGGCGTTTACCGCCGACCGAACACGCTCGCCCGCCGATGCTTGAAGGTAACTTCATATCCTGGGTGATTGAATCGGGTAGCTTTGCTGAGTTCGAGTCACTGCTGGAGCCGCTGGTTTCATCACGCACTTCGCTCTCCGAAGAGGAAACAGCCGATGTTGTCTGGTTTATCCGAAACTACAAAAGCGATGTGTTCCGCCTGCTGCCCGAGATCATTCCGTTCCGGGAGATCCGTGCACAGGTTGGCGGCGCACTGATCATGCATGTCGCTGGCGACAAACGAGTAGATACATTTTTGGAGCGAAATGTCGAAACAGCGACTGACGTACTCCGACTGGCAGTCGCCCTGAGCGGAGGAGACGTATCGCTGGCGACCGCTTCGACGCGTTTCAAACCGATGAAGCGTTCGATGCGCCGTCTGTTTTTGCAGTTGCTCGATAAGATACCCAACGCTGCCGAAGACGTGATGCGTCATGCTGAGCGCTGGAAACGCCTGGCTGAAGTACTGCATCCGGGCGACTATGCCGATCAATATCCACACGCTCTGGCCGCCATCACGGCAGCGCGTCGAAACGAACCGCCCGTCACATTTAATTCACGCGTGGAAACATTGCTGGCCCAGCGTGACATCGCCACGCTTATGCCAATACTGCAAAGCCGCCCTGGTGAGTTCGCGCGACGGCTTGACGTGACCCTGCGCCGCGCGAAGGAAACAGACTCGGTACTAGAAGCGTTCGAGGCCGTTGCGGCACAAGTGTCCTCGCCTGTCCTGCTGCAGATTCTGGCCCAGGTGCGTGCACCGCGCCCTCTGCCCCTGCGGGCGTTCACACCGAAAGGTTCATTCGCTAAAGTCTTCGCGATCAAGGATCACCGAGAGCCTCTTACACCTGAAGTGCTGGCGCGGGCAGCCCGAATCTGCGACGACGCTCTCTTGAAGCGGTTTGCGTCACTGCCACCGCTAGGCCGCTGTTTCATCGATCCAGCATTAAGCGAATACAGGGTGCCGCTGGCGCAGCGCGCCGCATCAAAGGCATTACGTACGCTGGTGCGAGGCAGTCAATTACCCATTCCTGACACACGTTTCATTCGCCTGTTCCTCTGGTGGAAGAATGGCAGGGGACGTACGGATATCGATTTGTCCGCCGCTTTTTTCGATGCCAACTTCGTGTTCAAAGATTCGGTCGCGTATTACAACCTGGCGGGCTACGGCGGCTACCACAGCGGCGACATCGTCGATGCGCCCGACGGCGCTTCGGAGTTCATCGACCTCGACATCGAGGCCCTTGTCGAGAAGGGTATCCGTTATGTCGTCACGTCCATCAACTCATACACCGAGCAACCGTATTGCGATCTCCCGGAATGCTTCGCTGGCTGGATGGCCCGCACTGATACAGCGTCGGGTGAAGTGTTCGAGCCGCGATCCGTGTTCGACCGTATCGATATCGCATCCGACACAGTGATCTGTCTGCCATTCGTGATGGACCTGCAGGAACGACGCATGATTTGGGCCGATCTGGGGCTCACCTCATTTCCGCGATGGAACAACCTCGGGAACAACCTCAGCGGCGTGTCGTTGATGCTGCGGGCGTTGGTGCATACACCTCGGCCGGATCTGGAAACTCTGTTCGATTTACATGTTCGAGCGCGAGGGGAGCGAGTGGCTTCACCGCAGCAGGCGCAAGCAGTGTTTGCGCCTGATCAAGGAATTACGCCGTTCGATACGGTTCTGATTCGATCACAGTTTCTCTGACACCTGCGCCAGCTCGCCTGCGAATCCGGCGCGGCACGCTGGTCAGGCTTCAAATCAATTGCTCTAACCAGAAAACTCACCCAACAAAAAAGGCGCCTGAGCGCCTTTTTTGTTCACCACGAAACAACCAGGAGGATCACTCCCACTCAATCGTCGCAGGCGGCTTGCTCGACACGTCGTAAGTGACGCGGGAGATGCCTTCGATTTCATTGATGATGCGGCCGGATACGGTTTCCAGCAGTTCGTAAGGCAGGTGAGCCCAACGCGCGGTCATGAAGTCGATGGTTTCTACGGCACGCAGGGCCACGACCCAGGCGTAACGACGGCCATCGCCGACCACACCAACCGATTTCACTGGCTGGAACACCACGAACGCCTGGCTGACCTTGTGGTACCAGTCGGCTTTGCGCAGTTCTTCGATGAAGATGTGGTCGGCGCGACGCAACAGGTCGGCGTACTCCTTCTTCACTTCACCAAGGATGCGCACGCCCAGGCCCGGGCCCGGGAACGGGTGACGGTAGACCATGTCGTACGGCAGGCCCAGTTCCAGACCCAGACGACGGACTTCGTCCTTGAACAGTTCGCGCAAAGGCTCGACCAGTTTCAGGTTCATCTCTTCCGGCAGGCCGCCCACGTTGTGGTGCGACTTGATCACGTGGGCCTTGCCGCTTTTCGCGCCAGCCGATTCGATCACGTCCGGGTAGATGGTGCCCTGAGCCAGGTACTTGATGTTGTCCAGCTTGCAGGATTCGGCATCGAACACGTCGATGAAAGTGCGACCGATGATCTTGCGCTTCTTCTCCGGATCGGCTTCGCCGGCCAGGTTGTTGAGGAACTGCTCTTCAGCGTTGGCGCGGATCACCTTGACGCCCATGTTCTCGGCGAACATGGCCATCACTTGCTCGCCTTCGTGCAGACGCAACAGGCCGTTGTCGACGAAGACGCAGGTCAGCTGGTCGCCGATGGCTTTGTGCAGCAGTGCGGCAACCACCGAGGAGTCAACGCCGCCGGACAGGCCCAGCAGCACGTTGTCGGTACCGACTTGTGCGCGGATGTTGGCGATGGCGTCTTCAGCGATTTTCGATGGGGTCCACAGGGCTTCACAGCCGCAGATGTCCAGCACGAAGCGCGAGAGGATGCGACCGCCCTGTTTGGTGTGGGTCACTTCCGGGTGGAACTGCACGCCGTAGTAGCCACGGTCGTCGTTGAACATACCGGCGATCGGGCAGCTAGGGGTGCTGGCGAGGATGTGGAAGTCTTCCGGCATCTTGGTGACCTTGTCACCGTGGCTCATCCATACGTCGAGGCCGAACAGGCCGTCAGCGTCGATGTGGTCTTCGATGCCGTCGAGCAGACGGCTCTTGCCGACCACGTCAACGCGGGCGTAGCCGAACTCACGCAGTTCGGAACCTTCAACCTTGCCGCCCAGTTGCTCGGCCATGGTCTGCATGCCGTAGCAGATACCGAAGACCGGTACGCCCAGATCAAACACTGCCTGTGGGCAGCGCGGGCTGTCGGCGACGTGCACGGACTCGGGGCCGCCGGCGAGGATGACGCCTTTAGGAGCGAATTCGCGGATCGCATCTTCGTCCATGTCGAACGGGTGCAGTTCGCAGTACACACCGATTTCGCGCACGCGGCGGGCGATCAGTTGGGTGTATTGCGAGCCGAAGTCGAGGATCAGGATGCGGTGAGCGTGAATATCGAGGGCCATGATTCAGTCTCGTCTAAGTCGTTCAGAAACAGTCGTGATTCAGAAACAACTCGGGGCTGAATCAAACAGCCCCGGTTGCTTTGCTTGTTGCTTGAAGGCTCAACCTACGCGGTAGTTTGGCGCTTCTTTGGTGATCTGCACGTCGTGAACGTGGGATTCGGCCATGCCAGCGCCGGTGATCCGCACGAATTCAGGCTTGGTGCGCATTTCTTCGATGTTGGCGCTGCCGGTGTAGCCCATCGAGGAACGCAGACCGCCCATCAACTGGTGAATGATCGCGCTCAGGGTGCCTTTGTAAGGCACACGGCCTTCGATACCTTCCGGAACGAGTTTCTCGGCGCCTGCCGAGGAGTCCTGGAAGTAACGGTCGGAGGAGCCTTGAGCCTGGGACATGGCGCCCAGCGAACCCATACCGCGATACGCCTTGTACGAACGGCCCTGGAACAGTTCGATCTCGCCCGGTGCTTCTTCAGTACCGGCGAACATCGAGCCCATCATCACGCAGGAAGCACCGGCTACGATGGCCTTGGACAGGTCACCGGAGAAACGGATGCCGCCGTCGGCGATCAACGGTACGCCGGTGCCTTCAAGGGCAGCGGCGACGTTGGCGATGGCACTGATTTGCGGGACGCCGACACCGGCGACGATACGGGTGGTGCAGATCGAGCCAGGGCCGATACCGACCTTGACTGCGTCAGCGCCTGCTTCGGCCAGAGCCTTGGCAGCGGCGCCGGTGGCGATGTTGCCGCCGATCACCTGCACTTCAGGGAAATTCTCTTTGACCCAGCGAACGCGGTCGATCACGCCTTTGGAGTGGCCGTGCGCGGTATCGACTACCACGACGTCCACACCGGCATTGACCAGCGCGGCTACACGGTCACCGGTGTCTTTACCGGTACCGACAGCGGCGCCAACGCGCAGACGACCTTGATCGTCCTTGCTGGCCAGCGGGTAGGCTTTGGCTTTTTCGATGTCTTTGACGGTCATCATGCCTTTGAGGGCAAACTTGTCATCGACGATCAGAACTTTTTCCAGACGGTGCTTGTGCAGCAACTCGCGGACTTCGTTCTTGTCGGCGCCTTCACGCACGGTGACCAGACGCTCTTTAGGCGTCATCACTTCACGTACGGTGGCTTCCAGACGGGTTTCGAAACGCACGTCACGGGAAGTGACGATGCCGACCAGGTCGCCATCGTGCAGCACCGGAACGCCGGAAATGTTGTGCATGCGGGTCAATTCGAACAGGTCACGCACCGTGGCATCAGCCTCGATGGTGATCGGATCCTTGACGACGCCGGCTTCGAACTTCTTGACCTTACGCACTTCGGCAGCTTGCTGCTCGATGGTCATGTTCTTGTGGATAATGCCGATGCCACCTTCCTGAGCCATGGCGATTGCCAGACGGGCTTCAGTCACGGTGTCCATTGCAGCAGAAACCAGAGGAATGTTCAGCTCGATGCCACGGGTAAGGCGGGTCTTGAGACTGACTTCGTTAGGAAGTACCTCGGAATAACCAGGCACTAAGAGAATGTCGTCGAATGTCAGAGCTTCTTGGCTGATACGCAGCATCGCGGGGGCTCCCGAGCGGGAAAATGGAAGCGCGCCATTATAGTCATCCACCCCCCGCTGTTCAATGTAAAACTCAGCTTAATATCAATGTTGCTGATATACGGAGACCCCCGCCGTTACAGCTCCACCTTGACCCAAGAGACAGGTTGATCGAGCCAGTCAGCAAACTCATCGATAAAGCTCTGCTTGAAACCGGCTTCAAGCCAGTTGTTGAAGATGAAGCCGAGGTTGGAAAACGCACATTCCTGCAAATACAGAAAGCCGTTGATGTCGTCTTCATGCCCGCATTCAGGGCAGGTGAAGTTGTCGGTGCGCCCGGGCATCCAGTCCTCCAGGCTATCGAACAGCGCTTCGCCGACCTCGCGACGGCACTCGGCGCAGCCAGCCTCTTCGAGAAAACCTTTGGCCGGGGTGTAGATGCAGCGCTTGGTGACGATCTCCAGCCCGTTGATCGGCTCACCGAACGGCAACGCTTGCGGGTGCAGCACCACGGCCCGCGCACCATCGGCAATCGCGTACGCCATGCGGTTGCCGGTGCGACCACAGGTTGTCAGCTCTTCTTTGATGATGTTCTTGCGCACCAGCCAGCGCACGATCGCCCGGGCCCGGGGTTCGTGGACCGGCAGGGTGGAGATTTTCGGGACGATGATGCTTTGCGAGTTCATGGTGCAAGCCTGCTGCAAATACTGAGGATGTCCATTGTGGGAGCTAGCCTGCTAGCGATTGCGGTGGGTCAGAAATATAAATGTTGACTGACACTGCGCGATCGCCAGCAGGCTGGCTCCCACAGGGAATGGCGGGCGGCAGCTTAATCCCTGACAAAATCCGGTCAAGTGCTGAGGTAGCGCCCGATCAACGCAATCCCGCTCGCCAGCACCAGCCATGTCACCAGCCGCACAAACGCTTCGCGCGACAACTTCATGGTCAAGTGCCGCCCGATCCACAACCCCAGCGCCATGGCCGGCAACAGACACAATGCCAGCATCAACAAGGGTAGCTCGGCATACACACCGGCGATGGCAAACAGACTCAAACGCACCACTGTGCTGCAACTGATCAGCGCACTTTGCGTCGCCCGCGCGGCGTCTTTCGGCAGCCGACTGTTGAGATAAATCGCATAGAGAAAGCCGCCACTGCCAAACAGCGCGCCGAACAACCCGCCCACCGTCCCCATCGGCACTGCCCACGCCGCCGACAATTGCGCTGGCCGCACTTTCACCCACAGGCTGTAAATCGCATAAGCGCTGATAAACAGCCCCATCAACAACAGCAACAGATCGGATTTCAGATTAAGTAGAAAGATCACCCCCAACGTGCAGCCGACCGCCATGCACGGCAGCAGCCGCAACAGCTCCGGTTTAGCCACATCCCGCCGCGACGGCAGCAGATTGCCGAACGCCGCGACAAAATCCAGCAGCACCAGCAACGGCACGATCTTCGACAGCGGCATGAACAGAATCAGAATCGGCCCCGCCACCAGCGCCGTGCCAAACCCGGCAATGCCGAACACGATGTAAGCCAGGGCGATGCCCAGCCCGATCACCACCCAACCACCTCCCCCCCACGACCACTCACTCAACAACCCTGCCACGCTCATCGATGCGCTTCCTTAATAAGCCCGAGATGACTTTAGCCAGCGCCGAGGGTTGCGACTAATATCTTCCAGGCCGCTTACCCATCTCGAAAAGGCATGCCTGTGCTTTCAACCCGTCAATTGCGTTACTTCGTGGAAATTGCCGAATGCGGCAGTTTCAGTGCTGCAGCTGAACGTTTGTTCGTTGCGCAATCGGCGCTGAGCCGGCAGATCAAGGACATGGAGACGCGCCTGCAAACCCCGCTGTTCGAGCGTACGGCGCGCCAGCCTCGACTCACGGCAGCAGGCGAAGCGTTTTTACCGCGAGCACGAAATCTGCTCAATGAATTGAGCAAGGCCAGCGCCATGGCCACCGAGGTCGGTAATGGTCAGCTCGGCACATTGCGCCTCAGCCATTCCAGTACCGTGTCGATCAGCGGCCGTTTGCTCAGTGGTATTGGCGCTTACCTGCAACAACAGCACGGCGTGTCGCTGGACATCGGCAAGTTGTCTTCCGAGGCGCAATTGGAAGAGTTGGCCGAAGGACGCCTCGACGTCGGCCTGCTGCGTCTGCCCGTATTGCGTCAGCGCGAAGGTGTTCAGATTTTGCCGCTGTTTACTGAGCGCTTGCTGCTGGCAGTTCCGATGAATCATCGATTGGCCGAGGCTGAGCGTGTTGACCTGGCTCAACTGAAGGACGAAGCGTTCATCTCGATCCCGCATCCGCACCGCGGCGGCCTGAGTTATCTGTGTGCAGACTTGTGCATGCGTCAGGGTTTCTTCCCGAAAGCCGCGCGGGTCATGTCGCGCAAGACCACCCAGCTCCAGCTGATTCAGGCCGGGTTCGGCATCGCCCTGCTGCCGGAATCGATGCAGGACATCGCCCCGAGCGGCGTACGATTCCTGCCGCTGACCGATCCCGATTGCCACAGCACCGTCGCCCTCGCCTACCGCCAGAATCCCACTCCGCTGATCCAACACTTCCTCCAGACCTTCACCAATCCCCTGTAGGAGCTGACGAGTGAAACGAGGCTGCGATCTTTTGATCCTGACCGCCAAAAGAAAGATCAAAAGATCGCAGCCTTCGGCAGCTCCTACAGGGGAGCGTGTATTGCATTGGAAATTAGCTTTAAACTGCGCCCCATGATTAAAGATCCCTTTGCAAGACTTGGCCTGGACCGTGAAGTCCTGACCGTCAGCCAGCTCAACGGCCGCGCGCGGGTGTTGCTCGAAGACGTGTTCAGCAACATCTGGGTCGAAGGCGAAATCTCCAACCTCGCCCGCCCGGCGTCCGGCCACATCTATTTCACCCTCAAGGACAGCGGCGCTCAGGTTCGATGCGCGTTGTTCCGGCAGAACGCGGCGCGGGTGCGTCAGGCGCTGAAGGATGGCCTGGCGGTCAAGGTGCGCGGCAAGGTTTCACTGTTCGAAGGCCGTGGCGACTATCAGTTGATTCTCGACACAGTGGAGCCTGCCGGTGACGGTGCGCTGCGTCTGGCGTTCGATGCGCTGAAAGAAAAGCTCAGCGCCGAAGGCCTGTTCAGTGCCGAACGCAAAGTGCCGTTGCCCGCGCATCCGCAACGCATCGGCATCATCAGTTCGCCAACCGGCGCGGTGATTCGCGACATCATCAGCGTATTCCGCCGGCGTGCGCCGCAGGTGCAACTGACGCTGATTCCGACTGCCGTGCAGGGCCGCGAAGCTACCGCGCAAATCGTCCGAGCACTGAAAATGGCCGATGCCCGTGGTTTCGATGCGCTGATCCTCGCCCGTGGCGGCGGCTCGCTGGAAGACCTCTGGTGCTTCAACGAAGAAGCCGTGGCCCGCGCCGTCGATGCCTGCGTGACGCCGATTGTCAGCGCCGTCGGCCACGAAACCGATGTGTCGATCAGCGACTTTGTCGCCGACGTGCGCGCCCCCACGCCGTCGGCGGCTGCCGAACTGCTTGCTCCCGATTCGAGTCATCTGATCCGTCAGGTCGAAAGCCTGCATCGCCGTCTGGTGATGCGCATGCGTGATCGCTTGATGCGTGATCGCCTGCGCCTGGAAGGCATGGCCCGTCGCTTGCGCCATCCAGGCGAGCGTCTGCGTCAGCAGGCTCAGCGTCTGGATGATCTGGACATGCGCATGCGCCGGGCCTTCGAGCGTCATCTCAATACCCGCCGCGAACGCCTGATCCGCCTGGAAACCCGCCTTGCCGGGCAACATCCGGGACGGCAACTGGCGATGTTGCGTCAGCGCCTCGACAGCCTCGCCGAACGCTTGCCCCGGGCCATGCGCGAAGGCCTGAAAAACCGTCGTCTGCAACTGCACAGTCAGATGCAGACATTGCACGTGGTCAGCCCGCTGGCAACGCTCGGCCGTGGTTACAGCATTCTGCTCGATGAGCGCGGCCAGGCGATCCGCAACGCCGCGCAGACCCACACCGGCCAGCGCCTCAAAGCCAAACTCGGCGAAGGCGAACTGCAAGTGCGCGTCGAGGACAATCACCTGACGCCTGTCACCCTCTCTTTACTGGACTGATCCATGCCGCGTTTTCTGGCTCCACTGCTTTTGCTTTGCCTGACCTTCAATGCCCACGCCGACAGTTACATCACCCGGCTACTCAACAAACCGGTGCCGGGCGGTGTGGCGGTGATTGATCTGGGCACCGCCGCGCAGGCGCCGAAAGCCACTTATCAAGGCAAACCGGTGCTGGTGGTGAAAGAACAGAACAACTGGCTGGCGATTGTCGGCGTGCCGCTGACCGTCAAGCCGGGTGCACAACAGATCAGCAGTGGCGGGCGCAATCTGCCGTTCACCGTGGGCAACAAGAACTACCCGGAACAACGCATCACCCTGAAGAACAAACAGCAAGTCAACCCGGATCAGTCGAACCTCAAACGCATCGAGGGTGAACTGGCCGAGCAGATCAAGGCGTATCGCAGCTTCAGCCCGAACACGCCGAGCAATCTGTTGCTGGACAAACCGGTCAACGGGCCGCTGTCGAGCAAGTTTGGCGTACGGCGTTTCTTCAATGGTGAAGAACGCAATCCCCACGCAGGCCTCGACTTCGCGGTGCCGGCGGGCACGCCGATCAAGACTCCGGCGGCGGGCAAGGTGATCCTCACCGGCAACTACTTCTTCAATGGCAACACGGTGTTTGTCGACCATGGGCAGGGCTTTATCAGCATGTTCTGCCATATGTCGAAGATTGACGTGAAGGTCGGCGATCAACTGGCACGCGGAGCGGTTGTCGGCAAAGTCGGCTCGACTGGCCGGGCGACCGGGCCGCACATGCACTGGAATGTCAGCCTGAATGATGCGCGGGTGGACCCGGCGATTTTCATTGGCGCATTTCAACCTTGAATATGTATTGAGGCGACCGGCCTCT
>NZ_JAMLFX010000005.1:227846-283136 GCF_023634765.1 Pseudomonas sp. AKS31 | reverse complement strand
GCGAAGGCGGCCTGTACAGCACATCAATACTTACTGAATTGCTATAAACCTCGATTGCGCCCCAATCAAACCTTGCGCAAACATCACAACGATCAGCGATCTCCAGCGCAATAAAATCCCGCAAAAACCCGCTTTCCGAGTATTCCTCTCAATTTTTTCCGACTGCTTGCCATCCTCTCCCCTCGCGGTTAGGGTTGAAGGCATGAAAACCTCTCACACCCTCATTCAGCTTCGCCAGCACCGCAGCCTGTGCCTCGTCAGCGCACGACTGCCAGGCTGAATCGCTGCGCCTCGTCCCACGCTTTTCCAAGAACATTCGTAACACCGGCAGGCCGCCTCTTTTCGGCCCAGACAATAAGGAATTTCCCGATGAGCATGCTCAAAGATCCGTCTTCGAAATACCGCGCGTTTCCCGTCATCAACCTGCCGGATCGTACCTGGCCGTCGAAAACCATCGACGCCGCGCCGATCTGGTGCAGCTCCGACCTGCGTGACGGCAACCAGTCGCTGATCGAGCCGATGGACGCGGCGAAAAAGCTGCGCTTCTGGAAGACCCTGGTGCAGGTGGGCGTGAAGGAAATCGAAGCGTCGTTCCCGGCTGCTTCGCAAACCGACTTCGACTTCGTGCGTACGCTGATCGAAGAAGGCCACATCCCGGACGACACCACCATTCAGGTGCTGACCCAGGGCCGTGAAGACTTGATCGAGCGCACCTTCGAATCCCTGCGCGGAGCGAAGAAAGCCATCGTTCACCTGTACAACGCCACTTCGCCTTCTTTCCGTCGCATTGTCTTCAACCAGGACAAGGACGGCATCAAGGCCATCGCGGTCAACGCCGCCAAGCTGTTCGTCAAGTACGCAGCGATGCAGCCAGACACCGAGTGGACCTTCGAATACTCGCCGGAAACCTTCAGCGCCACCGAACTGGAATTCGCCAAGGAAGTCTGTGACGCGGTGATCGAGGTGTGGAACCCGACGCCTGAGCACAAGATGATCCTCAACCTGCCCGCCACCGTTGAATGCGCGACGCCGAACGTCTACGCCGACCAGATCGAGTGGTTCGGGCGCAACATCAACCGTCGTGACAGCGTGATCATCAGCCTGCACACCCACAACGACCGTGGTACCGGCGTCGCCGCTACCGAGCTGGGCCTGATGGCCGGCGCGGATCGCGTCGAAGGCTGCCTGTTCGGCAACGGCGAGCGTACCGGTAACGTCGACCTCGTCACCGTCGCACTGAACATGTACACCCAGGGTCTCGACCCGCAGCTGGACTTCTCCGACATCGACGGCGTGCGCAAAGTGGTCGAGGAGTGCAACCAGATTCAGGTTCACCCGCGTCACCCGTACGTTGGCGACCTGGTGCACACCGCGTTCTCCGGCTCGCACCAGGATGCGATCCGCAAGGGCTTCTCCCAGCAGAAACCGGACACCCTGTGGGAAGTGCCGTACTTGCCGATCGACCCGGCCGATATCGGTCGCAGCTACGAGGCGGTGATTCGCGTCAACAGCCAGTCGGGCAAGGGCGGCATCGCTTACTTGCTGGAGCAGGAATACGGCATCAGCCTGCCACGTCGCATGCAGATCGAATTCAGCCAGGTCGTGCAGCGTGAGACCGACCGTTTGGGTCTGGAGATGACCGCCAAGCAGATCCACTCACTGTTGATCAGCGAATACCTGCAAGCCAACACCCCGTATGCGCTGGTCAGCCATCGCCTGCAGGAAGAAAACGGCAACAGCGCCGTCGAAGTGGAAGTGGCGAGCAAAGGTCAGGGCGAAACCAACCTGCACTGGCGTGGCAAGGGCAACGGTGCGCTGGAAGCACTGGTCGCCGGCCTGCCGATTCCGGTGGAGATCATGGACTACAACGAACACGCGATCGGCGCGGGCACCAACGCCAAAGCAGCGGCTTACATCGAACTGCGGGTGAACGGCGAACGTGCGGTACACGGTGTGGGCATCGATGAAAACATCACCACTGCCAGCTTCAAGGCGCTGTTCAGCGCGCTGAACCGCTCGCTGAGCCAGCCTGAGGCGAAAGCGGCGTAATCGATCGCTGAAATGCAAAAGGCCCCGGAGTGCGAACTCCGGGGCCTTTTTGTTGAAGATCAAAAGATCGCAGCCTTCGGCAGCTCCTACATTGTGATGTCGTACGCCATGTAGGAGCTGCCGAAGGCTGCGATCTTTTGCTTTTCAGGTGAACTCAAATGTGTCGGCATCCAGATTCGCTGGAAAGCGTTCACGATAAGCCGCCAATGGTGCGGCTTCCAGAACCACCTTGAACACGCCGTCCGCCTCCCCCGCCGCCAGCAAGGTTTCACCCTGGAAATCCAGCACCTGACTGTCACCGGTGTAAGCGAAGCCCTTGCCATCGGTGCCGACGCGATTCACCGCCGCCACATAGCAAAGGTTTTCGATAGCGCGTGCCGGCAACAGGCGATTCCAGTGCAGACGCCGCGCACCCGGCCAGTTGGCGGTGTACAGCAGCAGATCGGTGTCCTGGGCATCGCGGCTCCACACGGGGAAACGCAGGTCGTAGCAGATCAGCGGGCGAATCCGCCAGCCCTTGAGTTCGAACTGCACCTGACGCTCGCCGGGTGTGTAGTGGTTGTGCTCACCGGCCATGCGGAACAGGTGACGCTTGTCGTAATGCAGCACTTCGCCGTCCGGCCGCGCCCACAGCAGGCGGTTGCGATGGCTGCCGTCGGCGGCCTGAATGATCACGCTGCCGGTAATCACTGCATTGAGCTTCGCCGCCTGAACCCGCAACCATTTGCTGGTCGGGCCATTCTCGGCTTCGGCGAGGGTTTCGGACTCCATGGAGAATCCGGTGGTGAACATTTCCGGCAGGATGATTAAATCCGCCCCCTGGGCCTGCTCCAGCAACACCTCGAAATGCTCAAAGTTGGCCTGGCGGTCATGCCAGGCCAGGCTGGTCTGGATCAGCGCAAGATTCAGATCGGGCAACGCACTCAAATCACGCATAGTTTTGCCGCTGCTTCGCGCAGCGTCTCCTCGCGTTTGGCAAAGCACAGGCGCACCAGGCGCTGGCCTTGCGGTGGGTTCTGGTAGAACACCGACACCGGGATACTCGCCACGCCGTGTTCGCGGGTCATCCACATGGCCATCTCGACGTCATTGAGATCAGGGCGAATCTGCGAGTAATCGACCAGTTGGAAATAGGTGCCGGTGACCCGGGTAAAACTGAAGCGCGACGGCGCCAGCAGATCGCAGAACAGATCGCGCTTGGCCTGATAGAACCCCGGCAGTTCTTCGACGTGTTCCGGGTGCTCGACCATGTAATCGGCCAGCGCGTACTGCAACGGCGTGACGCCGCAGAAACTGACGTACTGGTGCACCTTGCGCAGTTCGGTAGTCAGCGCGGGGGGCGCGACGACGTAACCGGTTTTCCAGCCGGTGACGTGATAGGTCTTGCCGAACGAGCTGACCACGAAGGCGCGCTGATACAGCTCTTCATGGGCCAGCACGCTGACATGCGGCACGCCGTCGAATACCAGGTGTTCGTAGACTTCGTCGCTGATCAGGTAGATGTCGCGACCACGGATCAACTCTGCCAGTTGATCAAGCTCGGCACGACTGATCAGCGCGCCGCTCGGGTTGTGCGGGGTGTTGATGACGATCATTTTCGTGCGCGGGCTCAGGGCCGCGGCGAGCTGGTCGAAATCGATGGAGAAGTCGTCCGGGTTCAGCTGCACATGCACGCAACGACCGCCCGCCAACTCCGTCGCCGGTTCGTAGCTGTCGTAGCACGGATCAAACACGATGACTTCGTCGCCGCTGTGGATAACCGCCTGAATCGCACAGAAGATCGCCTGGGTTGCGCCCGGGGTTACGGTCACTTCGTTATCAGCATCGACGTTGACGCCGTAACTACGAGCGATTTTCGCCGCAATCTGCTCGCGCAAGGCCGGCAGGCCGGTCATCGGTGAATACTGGTTATGACCACTGGCGATGTGCCGAGCGACCGCGTCACGCAGGGACTGTGGGCCGTCGAAGTCAGGAAAACCCTGGGACAGGTTGATCGCTCCGGTTTGCGCCGCGAGCTGAGACATCTGCGTGAAAATAGTGATGCCGACATTCGGCAGCTTACTGGTGATCATCGGGGGTTCCCTGCTCAACACCCGGCTCTGACGACGGCGCGGGAGAGCCCGAGGATAGCCCATCCGGCGCCCATAAAAAAAGGGCGCTCTGGTGAGCGCCCTTCTTATCGCCGAACCCATGTAGGAGCTGCCGAAGGCTGCGATCCTTTGATCTTGTCTTTGAAGCAAAATCAAAAGATCGCAGCCTGCGGCAGCTCCTACACGAAGTGATAAATCACTTCTTGTCGCGGCGCTTCTTGCTGGCTTTCTTGTTGTGCGACATCAAGCGACGCTTCTTGTTGACCTGGCGGTCGGTCAGCGTGTTCTTGTTGCCTTCGTACGGGTTCTCGCCGCCCTTGAACTCGATGCGGATCGGCGTACCGACCAGCTTCAGCACACGACGGTAAGTGTTTTCCAGATAGCGCACGTACGACTTCGGCACTTTCTCGATCTGGTTACCGTGGATCACGATGATCGGCGGGTTCGCACCACCCAAGTGAGCGTAACGCAGCTTGATCCGGCGGTTGTTGACCATCGGTGGCGCGTGCTCGCCCACCGCATCTTCCAGAATCTGGGTCAGACGGTTGGTCGGCCAGCGGGTGACCGCCGATTTGAACGAGTTCTGTACGGACGCGTAGAGGTTACCCACGCCAGTGCCGTGCAGGGCCGAGATGAAGTGGATGTCGGCGTAGTCAACGAAGAACAGCCGACGTTGCAGCTCGACCTTGACGAAGTCGCGCTCGCTCGGCGTCATGCCGTCCCACTTGTTGATCGCGATCACCAGTGCACGACCGGATTCGATCGCGAAGCCCAGCAGGTTGAGGTCGTGATCGACCACGCCTTCGCGGGCGTCCATCACGAAGATCACCACGTTGGCGTCTTTGATCGCCTGCAGGGTTTTGACCACGGAGAATTTTTCGACTTCTTCGTGGATCTTGCCGCGCTTGCGCACACCGGCGGTGTCGATCAGCGTGTACTTCTCTTCATTCCGCTCGAACGGGATGTAGATACTGTCGCGGGTGGTGCCGGGCTGGTCATAGACGATAACCCGATCTTCACCGAGCATGCGGTTGACCAGGGTCGACTTGCCGACGTTCGGACGGCCGATGATGGCGATCTTGATCCCGTCTTTTTCGCTCGGGCCAGGAATGCGCTTGGCTTCCTCGCCTTCGGCAACGATCTCTTCCTCGCCTTCTTCCGGCTCTTCTTCGTCTCTGGGGAAATCACCCAGGGCGATTTCCAGCAACTGGGTGATACCGCGACCGTGGGCACCGGCGATCGGGATCGCGTGGCCCATGCCCAGCGGAGCGAATTCAGCGCGGGCCATTTCCGGGTCGATGTTGTCGACCTTGTTGGCGACCACGTGAGAACGCTTGTTACGCTTGCGCAGGTGTTCGGCGATCATCTGGTCGGCGGCGGTGAAACCGGCCTTGGCATCTACCAGGAACAGCACAACATCCGCTTCTTCAATGGCCAGCAGCGACTGCTCAGCCATTTTTTCGTCCATACCATGCTCGTCACCGGAGATACCGCCGGTGTCGACCAGAATGTAGGAACGCCCTTGCCACTTGGCCTCACCGTACTGGCGATCACGGGTCAGACCGGACAAGTCGCCGACGATGGCGTCACGAGTCCTGGTCAGGCGGTTGAACAAGGTGGACTTGCCGACGTTCGGTCGGCCCACCAGGGCGATTACGGGAACCATGCGGCTCTCCACTTCGTTATTTCAGAAAATACAAAAGCCGCTGCGAGGCAGCGGCTGGTGCTCGGGGCAACACTGCGGAAGTGAACAGGTCCACTTCCACAAGTGAAGCTGCCTGGGGTGTTATCCCCAAGCATAGTTGTTACTTGATGGTCAGGGCTTCCAGTTTGCCGCTGTTGCCATAGACATAAATCGTGTCACCCACCACCAGCGGACGGGCACGCAGGCCGTCGCTGTCGATGCGCTCACGGCCGACGAAACGACCGTCAACCTGACTCAGCAGGTGCAGATAACCTTCCAGGTCACCCACTGCAACATAGCTGGAGAACACTTCCGGAGCCGACAGTTGACGGCGAGCCAGCGAGTCGTTGCTCCACAGTGCTGTGGTGGAACGCTCGTCGACGCCTTCAACAGTGCCCGAGGACAGGCTCACGTAAACGCTGCCGAAACCCTGAGCAATACCGGCGTAGCTCGACGCATCGCGCTGCCAGAGTTGACGACCGCTTTCCAGATCCAGTGCCGCAACGCGACCCTGGTAGCTGGCGACGTACAGCGTCCCGCCGGACAACAGCAGACCGCCGTCGATGTCCACCACGCGCTCCAGTTCCGAACGGCCTTGCGGGATCGCAATCCGTTGTTCCCACACCGGCACGCCGTTGGAAATATCCAGAGCGACCACTTTACCGGTCGACAGGCCAGCCACCGCGAGGCGGTTGGTCACGAGCGGAGCACTGGTGCCACGCAGGGTCAGTACGGCTGGCGTGCTGTCATACACCCAGCGCTGGGTACCGGTGGAAGCATCCAGACCGATCAGACGATCGTCCTGAGTCTGTACCACTACCACGTCACCGTTGTTGGCCGGCGGCGCGAGAACTTCGCTGTTTACACGAGCACGCCACTTCTCTTCACCATTGCTGGTGTCCAGAGCGACGACTTCGCCACGCAGCGTACCGATCAGAACCAGACCGTAACCCACGCCAACAGCGCCGGAGACAGGCAGATCAAGATCCTGCTTCCACTTCACGTCGCCATTGCTGCGATCCATGGCCATTACCACGCCGGTCACATCAGCGGCGTAGATGGTGTCACCGTCGATCGCCGGTACGAGCATGTTGTAGGTTTCGCCCTGACCGTCACCGATCGAACGACTCCACTGCTTGTGCAGAACCACTTCTTCTTTGAAGTCGGTCAGTTCAGCCGGTGGCAATTCTTTCTTGCTGTTGCTGCTGCAACCCGCGGCCAGAAGGGCCAGAGCCAGCAATGCTGCATGCTTCCAACGGATCACGTCACGCATCCCCTTTGGCCAGGTCGTCGAGCTTGATTTGAAGGCCACCGACCGCCGCTTCATCCGACAGTGCCGCCTTGGCTTTTTGATACGCCTTGTTTGCGTCATCGGTACGGCCCAGCTGCACCAGCAGGTCGCCCTTGAGTTCTTCGCGAGTGGCCAGGAACGCTTTGTCGGCATCGCCGTCGAGCAGTTTCAGGGCATCTTCAGCCTTGTTCTGCGCGCCGAGCACCTGCGCCAGACGCTGACGGGCGATTTCGCCCAGCGCCGGGTTGGCCGGTTTGTCGACAATGGCTTTGAGTTCGGTCGCGGCGTCATCCAGCTTGCCGCTGTCGACCGCCACTTTGGCCACGAACAGGCTGCCGTACTGCGCGTAGGCAGAACCGCCGAACTCGCTGTTGAGCTTGCCGGCCAGATCCGCAACGCGGGCCGCATCAGGCTTGCCGTCAGGCGTCAGCGTGGTTTCCAGCAGTTGCTGATAGAGCACCGAGGCGCCTTGCGACTGGTTGCTCTGGTATTTGTGATATGCCTGCCAGCCGAACACGATGACCAGCGCCAACAGGCCGCCGGTGACCAGAGGTTTGCCGTTGCGTGTCCACCAGTCCTTCAAATCCGCCAACTGTTCGTCTTCGGTACTCGACACCCCAATACTCCTTAATCGCTAAATCGGCTGTTTGGACAGCTTCAACCCTGCACGACGCAGGTGGCCAGGTGAGCGGCGAGCGCGTCCCAGGCAATGCTTTGTTGTTCGCCCTGGCCACGCAGGGGTTTGAAACCTACCACTTGCTGGGCCATTTCGTCGTCGCCGAGGATCAGTGCGTACAGCGCACCGCTCTTGTCGGCCTTCTTGAACTGGCTTTTGAAGCTGCCGGCGCCGGCATTGACTTGCAGGCGCAGGTTTGGAAGTTGATCGCGAACACGTTCAGCCAGGGCCAGACCGGCCAACTCGGCTTCTTCGCCGAAGGCGCACAGATAGACATCAACCTGACGGGAGATTTCTTCCGGGATCTGCTCCAGGGTTTCGAGCATCAACACCAGACGTTCGATGCCCATGGCGAAACCCACACCAGTGGTCGGCTTGCCGCCCATCTGCTCGACCAGACCGTCGTATCGGCCGCCCGCGCAGACAGTGCCCTGAGCGCCGAGCTTGTCGGTGACCCATTCGAATACGGTTTTGCTGTAGTAATCGAGGCCACGTACCAGTTTCGGGTTGAGCACGTAAGGAATGCCGACGGCATCCAGACGGGCCTTCAGGCCTTCGAAGTGGGCACGGGATTCGTCATCGAGGTAATCGGCCATTTTCGGCGCATCGACCAGCACCGCTTGGGTGTCGGCATTTTTCGTGTCGAGCACGCGCAGCGGGTTGGTTTTCAGGCGACGCTGGCTGTCTTCGTCGAGTTTGTCGTGGTGCGCCGAGAGGTACTCGACCAGCGCTTCACGATAGCGACCACGGGACTCGCTGGTACCGAGGCTGTTGAGTTCGAGCTTGACCGCATCACGAATGCCCAGCTCGCCCCACAGGCGCCAGGTCATGGTGATCAGCTCGGCGTCGATGTCCGGACCGTCGAGGTTGAAGACTTCCAGACCGATCTGGTGGAACTGGCGATAACGGCCTTTCTGCGGACGCTCGTGGCGGAACATCGGGCCGATGTACCAGAGTTTCTGCACCTGGCCACCGCCGGTGATGCCGTGTTCGAGCACAGCACGCACGCACGCTGCGGTGCCTTCCGGACGCAGGGTCAGGGAGTCGCCGTTGCGGTCTTCGAAGGTGTACATCTCTTTTTCGACGATGTCGGTCACTTCACCGATCGAGCGTTTGAACAGCTCGGTGAATTCAACGATCGGCATACGGATCTGCTTGTAACCGTAGTTATCCAGCAGCCGCGCAACGGTGCCCTCGAAATATCGCCACAGCGGGGTCTGCTCGGGCAGGATGTCGTTCATGCCACGAATGGCTTGCAGAGACTTGCTCACTATAAATCCTTAAATTCGTTCGGCGTTCAGTCAGGCTCAGCCGCGCGCGATAACTGCTGCGTCGGCTTCGACCTTTTCGGCCGCTTTCTGGCGGATCAGCTTTTCCAGCTCGTCCACCAGATTGTCATTCGTCAGTTTCTGCGACGGCTTGCCGTCGATGTAAATCAGGTTTGGCGTACCGCCGGTCAAGCCGATATGGGCTTCCTTGGCTTCGCCGGGGCCGTTGACCACACAACCGATCACCGCGACATCCAGCGGCACCAGCAGGTCTTCAAGACGCCCTTCCAGCTCGTTCATGGTTTTCACCACATCGAAGTTCTGCCGCGAGCAGCTCGGGCAGGCGATGAAGTTGATGCCACGGGAACGCAGATGCAAAGACTTGAGAATGTCGTAACCGACCTTCACTTCCTCGACCGGGTCGGCCGCCAGCGAGATGCGAATGGTATCGCCAATCCCCTCGGCGAGCAGCATACCTAGGCCCACGGCGGATTTCACTGTGCCCGAACGCAATCCACCGGCTTCGGTGATGCCCAGGTGCAGCGGCTGGACGATTTCTTTCGCCAGCAAGCGGTAGGCTTCGACGGCCATGAACACGTCAGAGGCCTTCACGCTGACCTTGAAGTCCTGGAAATTCAGGCGCTCCAGGTGTTCAACGTGACGCAGAGCGGATTCGACCAGTGCGGCCGGGGTCGGCTCGCCGTATTTCTTTTGCAGGTCTTTTTCCAGGGAACCGGCGTTGACGCCGATGCGGATCGGAATGCCGCGATCACGGGCAGCATCAACGACAGCGCGAACCCGGTCTTCACGACCGATGTTGCCCGGGTTGATGCGCAGGCAATCGACACCCAGCTCGGCGACGCGCAAGGCGATCTTGTAGTCGAAGTGAATGTCGGCAACCAGCGGCACCTTGACCAATTGCTTGATCTTGCCGAACGCCTCGGCGGCGTCCATGTCCGGCACCGAAACGCGGACGATGTCGACGCCAGCGGCTTCCAGACGGTTGATCTGCGCAACAGTGGCGGCAACGTCATTGGTGTCGCTGTTGGTCATGCTCTGCACAGCGATAGGCGCATCGCCACCCACCGGCACATTACCGACCCAGATCTTGCGCGAAACGCGACGTTTGATTGGAGATTCGCCGTGCATGACTTATTGACCCAACTTCAGGCGAGCAGTCTCGCCACTGGTGAACGGAGCGATATCGACCGGCTGGCCGTTGTAGCTGACCTGTGCGGCACGGGCAACACCCAGACGCACGGCAAGCGGTGGCTTACCGGAAACAGAGACGCTATCGCCTTTGTGCTTCAGACCACTGAACAATACTTTGCCACGGCCATCGGTGACCTGTGCCCAGCAGTCGGCGCTGAACTGCAGTTGTACCTGACCGTCGCCAGCAACAGGAGCAGCCGCTTCAGCGGTTGGCGCGGGCGTTGCAGGTACTACCGGAGCGGTAACGGTCGGGGCTGGCGTGGCTGGAACGTTTGGCGCCGGGGTGGCCGGAGTAGCGACAACCGGCGCTGACGTATGAACCGGGGCGGTCGGCGTTGCACCCGGAGCACCCAGAGCAACCGGTGCTGCCGGTGCTGCCGGTGCTGCCGGAGCAGTCGCTGGCGCGGCAGCTTCGGCACCGGTGGACTCAGCGGTGGTTGCAGACTGAGGCAGCGCCAGTGCCGTCGAACTGTCGGCCTGGTTTTCCTCGACAGCCTGGTCTTCCGGCTCGTCGATCGGGTGAATCTGGGTGGTGCCGTCAGCACCTTCGACTTCAACGTGCTCAGGCGCCAGAGACGTCAGGTCCTTGGTGCGCTGCGACGTCTGATCCTGCCACCAGACGAAACCGCCGCCGATGACCGCGATCAGCAACAGCAGGCTGACAATACGCAAAATGGTGTGAGAGACCCGCACAGGCTCTTCGATACGGCCGAGGGCATGCACGTTGCTGCCCTGGGAATCGGTGCCGGTGGACTGGTCGAATTGCTGAACCAGCACGGTCTGGTCCATGCCGAGCAATTTGGCATAGGCGCGAATGTAACCGCGAGCGAAGGTATGCCCCGGCAGCTTGTCGAAAGCGCCGGCTTCAAGATTGCTCAGGGAAGTCACGGTGAGGTTGAGCTTGAGGGCCACTTCGGCCAGCGACCAGCCATTGCTTTCGCGGGCCTGGCGCAGGGTCTCACCGGGGTTAACGCGATTCGCTGCTACAACTTCGGGATGCGCCGCTTTCATCATTGCTCCGACAGGTATTGCTGATATTCCGGCGTACCGGGATAGAGTCGTTTTAATTGCAGGCCATAACTGGCGGCCTTGTCGCGATCTTCAAACACTTTTGCCAGCCGAACGCCGAGCAATAGACTACGTGCATTTTGTTCGGTCAGCAGGCTGAATCGGTCGTAATAATCTCGCGCGGGCACATAATGCCTGTCTTCGAAGGACAACTCAGCCATTTCCAGCAATGCGCGGGGCTGTTGGCGGTTCAAACGCAGCGCCTTTTCCAGTTGCTGCTGCGCCAGATCACGCTGACCGAGTTTTGCCGCCGTCATGCCGAGGTTTTCGAACACACGCGAACGCTCAGGATACAGGGTATCGGCGGCGGCCTGTTCAAAACGCTCGTAGGCTTCTTTATAACGCTGTTGTTCGTAGAGAAAACTGCCGTAGTTGTTGAGGATGCGCGCATCGGCGGGACGGGAGGACAAAGCCTTGCGGAAGTGTTCGTCGGCCAGCTCAGGCTCCATTTCGGACTGAAACACCAGGCCGAGGGCAGCGTTGGCGTCAGGATCGGAACCGTCGATTTCCAGCGCCTTTTTCAGCGGCACCTTGGCCCGCTCGGTCATGCCCTGCTGCAAATAGCCCAGCCCCAGTTGCACGTAGGCAGCCCGCGCTTCATCGCGGCCCTTGCTGGTCTTCATCGGGTTGTAGTCACCCGACAGGACACAACCAGCACACAGGCTGGCCAACAGCAACAGCAGCGCAAAGCGCAGGGACATAGAGATCCTCTCTTAATTTGTGTTCGCGGCGTTCTGTGCCAGATCGCTGTCGGCGCTCAACTCGCGCACGGCGATGTAACGTTCGCTGCGACGGGTGCGATCCAGCACCTGCCCTACCAATTGACCACATGCAGCGTCGATGTCTTCACCACGGGTGGTGCGGACAGTGACGTTGAAACCGGCCTGATGCAACTGATCCTGGAAACGACGGATCGCGTTGTTGCTTGGCCGCTCGTACCCGGAATGCGGGAACGGGTTGAACGGAATCAGGTTGATCTTGCACGGGATATCTTTCAACAGCGCGATCATTTCCACCGCGTGCTCGACCTTGTCGTTGATGTCCTTGAGCAAGGTGTACTCGATGGTCAGCACACGTTTCTCGCCAAGGGCGGACATGTAGCGCTGGCACGACTCGAGCAGCATCTTAAGCGGATACTTCTTGTTGATCGGCACCAATTGGTTACGCAATGCGTCATTCGGTGCGTGCAGCGACAACGCCAGGGATACGTCAATGTGCTTGGCCAGCTCATCGATCATCGGCACCACACCCGAGGTGGACAGGGTCACGCGGCGCTTGGAGATCCCGTAGCCGAGGTCGTCCATCATCAGGTGCATGGCGGCGACGACGTTGTCGAAGTTCAGCAGCGGCTCACCCATGCCCATCATCACCACATTGGTGATGGCACGGTCGACGGTTGCCGGGACGCTGCCGAAAGATTTGTTGGCAATCCACACCTGGCCGATGACTTCGGCGGCGGTGAGGTTGCTATTGAAGCCTTGCTTGCCGGTGGAGCAGAAACTGCAATCCAGGGCACAGCCTGCCTGGGACGAAACGCACAGAGTGCCGCGTTTGCCCTGGGGAATGTACACGGTCTCGACGCAGCTGCCGGACGCCACGCGCACCACCCACTTACGGGTGCCGTCGCTGGAGATGTCCTCGCTGACCACTTCCGGACCACGGACTTCAGCAATCGCCTTGAGCTTGTCGCGCAAGGCCTTGCTGACGTTCGTCATGGCGTCGAAATCATCGACGCCAAAGTGGTGAATCCATTTCATTACCTGACCGGCACGGAAACGCTTCTCCCCGATTGAGTCGAAGAATTTTTCCATTTCCTGTTGAGTCAGACCCAGCAGGTTGGTTTTTACAGTCGATGTAGTCATGGATTCACCTTCACTCTTAAGCCAATGCTTAGCGAGTGGTTACTTCAGTAGCTGCGAAGAAGTACGAGATTTCACGAGCAGCTGCGGCTTCGGAGTCCGAACCGTGAACAGCGTTGGCGTCGATGGAATCAGCGAAGTCAGCGCGGATGGTGCCGGCAGCAGCTTCTTTAGGGTTGGTAGCGCCCATCAGCTCACGGTTCAGAGCGATAGCGTTTTCGCCTTCCAGAACCTGAACAACAACAGGACCGGAGATCATGAAAGCAACCAGGTCGCCGAAGAAACCGCGCTCTTTGTGCTCAGCGTAGAAGCCTTCAGCTTCAGCTTTGGACAGTTGCTTCAGTTTCGAAGCTACAACGCGCAGGCCGGCTTTTTCGAAACGAGTGGTGATTTCGCCGATGACGTTTTTTGCAACAGCGTCAGGCTTGATGATGGAGAAAGTGCGTTGAACAGCCATGGTGTAACTCCAGAAACGGTAATTTGCGAAAAATTAAACCCGCGAATTATACGCGGGTTCTTGGGTATTGCCTAACCTGCGAGGACGATCAGTCCAATTCTTCAGCCCAGAGCGTCTGAACCGCTTCCAACACCTTCTCGCCTACGCGACCAGAGGTGTTGTCGAAATCCGGCAGCTCTTTGATCCATTGCTGCAGATCGACGAAATTGACAGAAAACGGATCTACGCCCGGCTTGGCCTCGGCCAATTCTTCTGCAATACGTTGAACATCATTCCAACCGTAGCTCATGACAGTCTTACCAGTCAGTGCGGCGCTTCAGCCGCATGGTTAAGCGAATATTTCGGAATTTCGACGGTGAGATCTTCTTCACCGACAATTGCCTGACAAGCCAGACGCGATTGCGCTTCCAGGCCCCAGGCGCGATCGAGGAAGTCTTCTTCCAGCTCGTCAGCCTCTTCCAGCGAGTCGAAACCCTCGCGGATGATGCAGTGACAAGTGGTGCAAGCACACACGCCGCCGCAGGCGCTTTCCATCTCGATGTGGTGTTCGTGGGCCAGTTCGAGAATCGATGTGCCGGGCTCAGCCTCGACCACCATGCCTTCCGGGCAGAACTTCTCGTGGGGCAGAAAAATGACCTGCGGCATCAGATATCCTCGATTTCATTCAGATTGCGCCCCGACAGAGCGGCTTTCACCGTCAGATCCATGCGGCGGGCAGCAAAAGCATCGGTCACTTGCGACAGACGCTTGGTCTGCTGCTCGATGGCGTAACCATCAGTGCCTTTCATCAGTTCGGCCAGTTCCTGCAACTGCAGATCGATGACCATGCGCTCTTCGGCGTCGAGCAAACGCTCGCCATCCGCCTCCAGAGCGCCCTGCACCGCTTCAATCAGGCGCTGGGCATCGACTTGCTGCTCGCGCAGGACGCGGGCGACTTTGTCGTCATTGGCGTGCTGGAACGAATCTTTCAGCATCTTGGCGATTTCGCCGTCGGTCAGACCATAGGACGGTTTGACCTGAATGCTTGCCTCAACGCCTGAACCCAGTTCACGGGCAGACACGCTTAGCAGACCGTCGGCATCGACCTGGAAGGTCACGCGAATCTTCGCTGCACCGGCCACCATCGCCGGAATGCCGCGCAATTCGAAGCGCGCCAGCGAGCGGCAGTCGCTGATCAGCTCGCGCTCACCTTGCAGGACGTGGATCGCCATGGCCGACTGGCCGTCTTTATAAGTGGTGAAATCCTGTGCACGCGCGACGGGGATGGTGGTGTTGCGCGGAATCACCTTCTCCATCAGGCCGCCCATGGTTTCCAGCCCCAGGGACAGCGGAATCACGTCGAGCAGCAACAGTTCGCCGCCATCGCGCTTGTTGCCAGCCAGCGTATCAGCCTGGATCGCGGCACCGATGGCCACCACTTGATCCGGGTCGATTTCAGTCAGCGGCTGACGACCGAAGGCTTCGGCAACGGCTTCGCGAACACGCGGAACGCGAGTCGAACCGCCGACCATGACCACGGCGTGCACGTCTTCCAGCTCGACACCGGAGTCACGAACGGCGCGACGGCAGGCTTTCAGGCTACGAGCGACCATCGGCTCGATCAGCGCATCGAATGCTTCGCGGGTCAGCTGTGCCTTCCAGTCGCCATAGGCCACTTCAACGCTGGCCGCATCGGTCAGGGTTTCTTTGGCCGCACAAGCAGTTTGCAGCAGATTGCGTTGTGCGCCCGGGTCGAGATCGGCGGACAGACCAGCGCTCTCGATGATCCAGCCAGCAATCGCGTGATCGAAGTCATCGCCACCCAGCGCGCTGTCGCCGCCGGTTGCCAGCACTTCGAAAACGCCGCCAGTCAGACGCAGAATGGAAATATCGAAGGTGCCGCCGCCCAAGTCATAAATCGCCACCAGGCCTTCGGCGTGTTGATCCAGACCATAAGCCACGGCGGCTGCGGTCGGCTCGTTGAGCAGACGCAGCACGTTCAAACCGGCGAGTTTCGCCGCATCCTTGGTGGCTTGGCGCTGAGCATCATCGAAGTACGCCGGAACGGTAATTACCGCGCCAACCAGCTCGCCACCCAAGGTCGCCTCAGCGCGTTGACGCAGCACCTTGAGGATGTCGGCGGAGACTTCGACCGGGCTTTTCGGGCCTTGCACGGTGTCGATGAACGGCATGTGCGATTCGCCACCGACAAAGCGGTATGGCAGTTGTTCGCCCAATTGCTTGACGTCGGACAGACCACGACCCATCAAGCGCTTGACCGACAGCACGGTGTTCAAAGGATCGGAAGCGGCGGCCAGCTTGGCCGACTCGCCGACTTCGATATGATCGGCGTGGTAACGCACGGCGGACGGCAGGATGACCTGCCCGTTTGCGTCAGCCAGCGGCTCGGAAAGACCACTGCGCAACGCAGCGACCAGCGAATTGGTAGTGCCCAAGTCGATCCCCACAGCCAGACGACGCTGGTGCGGTTGAGGACTTTGGCCGGGTTCGGCGATCTGCAGTAGGGCCATCGTGATCAGGACTTATCTGTATATCAGGCGTGCGACCGGAGCGGCACTGGGTTAATCGTCGAGGCGCTCTTCTAACTGGCGCACTTCGTAGGTGAGCTTGTCGAGAAACTGCATGCGCCGCATCAGGCGTTCGGCCTGTTCGCGTTGCGCCGCGTCATCCCAGCAAGCTGCGAAACTTTCGTTGAGTTCTTCCTGAGCCACTTTCAAGCGCCGCTTGAAAACGGCGACGCCGTCGAGGTCGGCACTGTCCTGGAGGTCTTCAAGTTCTTCGCGCCATTGCATCTGCTGCAGAAGAAACTCGGGGTCGTGGACCGTGACTTCCATCGGCACTTCATGCCCGCTGATGGTCAGCAGGTAGCGTGCGCGCTGGGCCGGACTCTTGAGCGTCTGATAGGCGTCGTTGAGCCGCGCAGACTGCTCAAGCGCCGACCGCTGCTCACGCTCGGAAGCGTCGGCAAATCGGTCAGGATGAACGCCGCGCGCCAACTCACGATAGCGCGTGGCCAACTGCTCGAGATCCAGACGGAAACCCGGTTGCAGCTCGAATAAAGCGAAATGACAAGGAATACCCACGACAAGCCTCAGATGTTGAAGCTTTCGCCGCAGCCACATTCACCGCGTACGTTGGGGTTGTTGAACTTGAAGCCTTCGTTCAACCCTTCCTTGACGAAATCGAGCTCGGTGCCGTCCAGGTAGGCCAGGCTTTTCGGGTCGATGATCACTTTTTCGCCGTGACTTTCGAACACCTGATCCTCTGCAACCACCTCGTCGACAAACTCCAGCACGTAGGCAAGGCCGGAACAGCCTGTGGTGCGAACACCCAGACGAATCCCTTCACCTTTGCCGCGCCCGTCGAGGGAGCGCCGCACGTGTCGAGCAGCCGCTTCTGTCATGCTGATAGCCATCGGTGACTCCTTACTCGTCGCCAAATCCAGAAAGTCAGATCAAGCCTTTCTTCTGCTTGTAATCGCGAACAGCCGCTTTGATAGCGTCTTCAGCCAGTACCGAGCAGTGAATCTTCACTGGCGGCAGGGCCAGTTCTTCGGCCAGCTGGGTGTTCTTGATGGTTTCGGCTTCGTCCAGGGTCTTGCCCTTCATCCACTCGGTGGCGAGGGAGCTGGAAGCGATGGCCGAACCGCAACCGTAGGTCTTGAACTTGGCGTCTTCGATAACGCCCTGATCGTTGACCTTGATTTGCAGACGCATCACGTCGCCGCACGCCGGAGCGCCGACCATGCCGGTGCCGACATCAGGATCTTCCGCGTTCATCTTGCCGACGTTGCGCGGGTTTTCGTAGTGGTCGATGACCTTGTCGCTGTAAGCCATGATTCTCAATCCTCACTCATCAGGGCCGCTCTTGAGACCCTGCAACTGCGCTGCGTAAACCGCCGCGTCGCTACAGGATCTGTATCTGGCGGCTTCTATATTTAGTGTGCCGCCCACTCGATTTTCGAGATATCGACGCCGTCTTTGTACATGTCCCACAGCGGCGACAAAGCGCGCAGCTTGGTAACGGCCTCGCAGACTTTCTGCGCGGCGTAGTCGATTTCTTCTTCAGTGGTGAATCGGCCGAAGGTGAAGCGGATCGAGCTGTGTGCCAGCTCGTCGTTGCGGCCCAGGGCGCGCAGTACGTACGACGGCTCCAACGATGCCGAGGTGCAGGCCGAACCGGACGATACCGCCAGATCCTTGAGCGCCATGATCAGCGACTCGCCTTCAACGTAGTTGAAGCTCAGGTTCAGGTTGTGCGGAACGCGGGCGGTCAGGCTGCCGTTGACGTACAGCTCTTCCAGATGCTCGACCTGTTTGTAGAAACGGTCGCTCAAGGCTTTGATACGGACGTTCTCTGCAGCCATGTCTTCCTTGGCTACGCGGAACGCTTCACCCATGCCGACGATCTGGTGGGTCGCCAGGGTGCCGGAACGCATGCCACGCTCGTGACCGCCGCCGTGCATGGTCGCTTCGATGCGCACACGCGGCTTGCGGCTGACGTACAGCGCGCCGATGCCTTTAGGGCCGTAGGTTTTGTGGGCGGAGAACGACATCATGTCGACTTTCAGCTTCTGCAGGTCGATTTCGACCTTGCCAGTGGACTGAGCGGCGTCGACGTGGAACAGAACGCCCTTGGCGCGCAGCATTTCGCCGATCGCGGCGATGTCGTTAACGGTGCCGATTTCGTTGTTCACGTGCATTACGGAGACCAGAATGGTGTCTTCGCGCAGTGCAGCTTCAATCATGGCCGGGGTGATCAGACCGTCTTCGGTCGGCTCGAGGTAAGTAACCTCGAAACCTTCACGCTCCAGTTGGCGCATGGTGTCGAGGACAGCCTTGTGCTCGATCTTGGAGGTGATCAGGTGCTTGCCCTTGGAGCCGTAGAAATGTGCCGCACCCTTGATTGCCAGGTTGTCGGACTCGGTGGCACCGGAAGTCCAGACGATTTCACGCGGGTCGGCGTTGACCAGATCGGCCACCTGACGACGGGCGTTTTCAACGGACTCTTCAGCCTTCCAGCCGAACACGTGGGAACGGGACGCCGGGTTACCGAAGTTTCCGTCGACCAGCAGGCATTCACTCATTTTTTGCGCAACACGCGGATCAACCGGGGTGGTCGCAGAGTAATCAAGGTAAATCGGCAATTTCATGGACTATCTCCTAAATCAGGGCTGGCGTGCCGCTAGCTCTTTGGCTGTCATTCGACGGCGGACGCTTCAATCTTGTCCAGGCGTGGCGCCTTGCTGTTGCAACGACGCTGGTCCTGACGCTGGGCTACTTCTTGCACCTCACGGCGAGTCACAAGATCAGCCAAGCTGATACCACTTAGAAATTCGTGAATCTGCAGGCTCAGGTCGCACCACAGATGATGGGTCAGGCAGGTGTCGCCGGAATGGCAATCGCCTTGGCCCTGGCATTTGGTGGCATCAACCGATTCGTTTACCGCATCGATCACCTGAGCGACCTGGATGCCCTGCATGTCGCGGGACAACTGGTAGCCACCACCCGGGCCGCGAACGCTGGAAACCAGGTTGCTGCGGCGCAGCTTGGCGAACAGCTGTTCGAGGTAGGACAGGGAGATGCCTTGGCGCTCGGAGATATCGGCCAGGGACACGGGCCCGTGCTGCGCGTGCAACGCCAGGTCAAGCATGGCGGTCACGGCGTATCGGCCTTTTGTAGTCAGTCGCATGGACAGTTACCACGGAGTTCAGAATGGGGCGAGTATGCAATTCCCGAGTATTTAAGTCAACTTTAAGACCTAGTACTTTAGTCAGGTTTACCCGCAAAAGAGCGCGCGAATGATAGCAGGGTCTGCGGCTTAATGGCACACCGGCTGGCGCAAGCCTTTCTAGGAGCTGCCGCAGGCTGCGATCTTTTGATTTTGCTCTTTAGAAGATCAAGGGATCGCAGCCTTCGGCAGCTCCTACAGGGGGCGTTAGCTGGCCTTGGACTCGTCTTTGCCTTTGACGCAGGCGAAGTCTTCTTCACGCAGCTCAGGCAGATCTTTCGCACAGTAATTGCTGCCCAGATCCTTCAGAGCCCCGCACATCCCCTCCAGCCGCCCGTCCACCGCTTGCAAGTGATCGAGCAACTGACCAATGGCGCGCGCCACCGGGTCAGGCATGTCTTCGCTGACGCCGTAGGCATCGAAACCGATCTTCTCGGCCATGGCCTTGCGCTTGGCGTCCTGCTCTTCGTCGGATTTGACGATGATGCGCCCCGGAATACCGACAACAGTGGCGCCCGGCGGCACTTCTTTGGTCACCACGGCGTTGGAACCAACCTTGGCGCCGGCGCCGACCGTGAACGGGCCAAGCACCTTGGCGCCCGCGCCCACGACCACACCATCACCCAGCGTCGGGTGGCGCTTGCCTTTGTTCCAACTGGTGCCACCCAGGGTCACGCCCTGATAAATGGTCACGTCATCACCAATCTCGGCGGTCTCACCGATGACAATGCCCATGCCGTGGTCGATGAAGAAGCGACGACCGACCTTGGCCCCCGGATGAATCTCGATCCCGGTCAACCAGCGACCGAAATTCGACACCAGCCGCGCCAGCCATTTCAGCTCATTGCGCCAGAGCATGCCGGCCAATCGATGGATCCAGATCGCATGCATGCCGGGGTAGCAGGTCAGGACTTCAAAAGCGTTACGCGCCGCCGGGTCTCGATGGAATACGCTCTGGATATCTTCACGCAAACGCTCAAACATCATTTAGTCCTTCCGCTTAAGAAGCTCACCACGGGCCGCTTTCTGGGTTTCCGTGAGGATGCCACGCAAAATATTCATTTCCGCCCGGCTGACCGAGCTGCGTCCGTACAACCGGCGCAGGCGCGCCATCAAGTGCCGCGGCTTTTCCGGATCGAGGAATTCGATGGCGACCAGCGTCTGCTCCAGATGCTCATAGAATCGCTCCAGCTCATCCATGGTCGCCAGCTCGGCACTTTTCACCGAAGCCACTTCTTCTTTCTCGATCTTGCTCGGCTGACCTTGGGCGGCCAGCCAGGCCATGCGCACTTCGTAGCTCAACACCTGCACCGCCGCGCCGAGGTTCAGCGAACTGAACTCAGGGTCGGAGGGGATGTGCACGTGAAAGTGACATCGCTGCAGCTCGTCATTGGTCAGGCCGGAATCTTCGCGACCGAACACCAGGGCGATTTCAGCGCCCTGCCCGGCTTCCTCGACCACTTTGGTGCCGCACTCGCGCGGATCCAGCAGCGGCCAGGGAATACGCCGGTCACGGGCGCTGGTGCCAAGCACCAGATTGCAGCCGACCAAGGCGTCTTCCAAAGTGGCGACGACTTGCGCATTTTCAAGGATGTCACCGGCACCGGAAGCACGAGCGTCGGCTTCGTGATGCGGGAAGACCCGCGGTTCGACCAGCACCAATCGCGACAGACCCATGTTTTTCATGGCGCGCGCGGCCCCGCCGATGTTGCCGGGGTGGCTGGTATTGACCAGGACGACACGAATGTTCTGCAGCAAGGGAGGCGCTCTCGGACACAGGAAAGGGGTGCAAATCTTACAGAACAGCCTACCGTTAAGCTATGAAAGCGAACAGCGTCCTTCACCTGAAGAAAAGTTCTGATAGAATGCGCGGCTTTCTTTAACAACCTTAGGTGACACATCCATGCAGCCCATGCTGAATATCGCGCTGCGCGCCGCCCGCAGCGCCAGTGAACTGATCTTCCGCTCCATCGAGCGCCTGGATACCATCAAGGTCGACGAAAAAGACGCCAAGGATTATGTATCCGAGGTCGATCGCGCCGCTGAACAGAAAATCATCGACGCCCTGCGCAAGGCTTACCCGAATCACTCGATCCAGGGTGAAGAGACTGGCCTGCACGCCGGCACCGGCATCGAAGGCGAAGAGTACCTGTGGATCATCGATCCACTGGACGGCACCACCAACTTCCTGCGTGGCATTCCGCACTTCGCTGTCAGCATTGCCTGTAAGTACCGTGGCCGCCTGGAACACGCAGTGGTTCTGGACCCGGTTCGCCAGGAAGAATTCACCGCCAGCCGTGGTCGCGGCGCTCAACTGAACGGTCGCCGTCTGCGCGTCAGCGGTCGCACCAGCCTCGACGGCGCTCTGCTGGGTACTGGCTTCCCGTTCCGTGACGACCAGATGGACAACCTCGACAACTACCTGGGCATGTTCCGCGCCCTGGTTGGCCAGACCGCCGGCATCCGCCGCGCCGGTTCCGCCAGCCTGGACCTGGCTTACGTCGCTGCCGGTCGTTTCGACGCGTTCTGGGAATCGGGCCTGTCCGAGTGGGACATGGCTGCAGGCGCCCTGCTGATTCAAGAGGCCGGCGGCCTGGTGAGCGACTTCACCGGTGGTCACGACTTCCTTGAAAAGGGCCACATCGTTGCCGGCAACACCAAATGCTTCAAGGCAGTTCTGACGGCAATCCAGCCGCACCTGCCGGCTTCGCTGAAGCGCTAAGCTTTTCGCGAAACGCAAAAAGCACCCTTCGGGGTGCTTTTTTTATGCCTGGAATTCGATCTTCAGATCACCAAAATCTTCATGTGGGAGCGAGCCTGCTCGCCCCCACAAGGGATCACGGCACAGCCAGAAATGGCGGGCACAAAAAAAGCACCCCGCAGGGTGCTTCTTGTTAAAACAGTCGGACCTTACTGAGCCGGCTCATTCTGCGACAGAATCAGCTTGCCTTCCTTGTCGACCGGAATCTGGTTGCCCGGATCGCGATCCATCCGCACTTTGCCTTCCTTGCCATCGAGCGAGTAACGCACGTCGTACCCGACAACCTTGTCACTGATGTCATTAACCGTATTACAACGGGTTTGCGTGGTGGTGTAGGTGTCACGCTCTTGCATGCCTTCCTGCACCTTGTTGCCCGCATAACCGCCACCGACCGCACCGGCCACCGTGGCAATTTTCTTGCCGGTGCCGCCGCCAATCTGATTACCCAGCAAACCACCTGCCAGCGCACCGACAACGGTACCGGCAATCTGGTGTTGATCTTTTACCGGTGCCTGACGCGTCACTGTCACGTCCTTGCACACTTCACGTGGAGTCTTGATCTGTGTTTTAACCGGTTCGACGGCCAATACTTGCGCATACTCAGGGCCGCTTTTAACCAGGCTGTAGGTGGCAACAGCACCCCCGGCAGTCACACCGACAGCACCCAATACCGCACCAACCAGCAACGACTTGTTCACATGAACCTCCTGACCATCACATGCGGGACGCGCCCGCGCTTCTCCCAGCCTTGGAGCATAAAAAAAGGCGCGAGTTCAACTCGCGCCTTTCTTGGGCTGACAGCCGGGAAAACGATGGCCGTTATGGACGGTCGTCGACTTCCTTCTCGGTGTTCGCCGGAGGAATCAGATCCTCGGTGCTCAGGTTCAGCCAGATCAGCACCACGTTAGCGATGTAGATCGACGAGTAAGTACCCGCCAGAACACCAATAAACAGCGCGATCGAGAAGCCGAACAGGTTATCGCCACCGAAGAACAGCAGCGCTGCGATCGCCAGCAAGGTGGAGATCGACGTCGCCATGGTGCGCAACAGGGTCTGCGTGGTCGAGATGTTGATGTTCTCGATCAGCGTTGCCTTGCGCAGCACACGGAAGTTCTCACGAACTCGGTCGAATACCACGATGGTGTCGTTCAGCGAGTAACCGATGATCGCCAGCACCGCCGCCAGTACGGTCAGATCGAAGGTGATCTGGAAGAACGACAGGATACCAATGGTCACGATCACGTCGTGAATCAGCGAAACGATGGCGCCGACCGCGAACTTCCACTGAAAGCGGAAAGCCAGGTAGATCAGGATGCCGCCGAGCGCCAGCAGCATGCCGAGGCCGCCCTGGTCGCGCAGCTCTTCACCGACCTGCGGGCCGACGAACTCGACACGCTTGACCGTTGCCGGGTTGTCGCCGCCGAGCTTCTGCAGCGCCTCCGCGACCTGATGGCCCAGCTGCGGGTCTTCACCCGGCATGCGCACCAGCAGATCGGTGGTTGCACCAAAGCTCTGCACGATGGCTTCGTGGTAACCCGAAGTCACCAGCTCTTCACGCACCTTGGTGACATCGGCCGGACGCTCGTAGGTCAGCTCGATGAGCGTACCGCCGGTGAAGTCCAGACCCCAGTTCATACCCTTGGTCACGACACTGAATATAGCCAGCAACGTGAGAAACACTGTGACGCCGAACGCGAAGTTGCGAACGCCCATGAAGTTGATTGTACGTAACATGGCAGCCCCTTAAATCCACAACTTCTTGAAGTCACGTCCGCCGAAGATCAGGTTGACCATTGCGCGGGTCACCATGATGGCCGTGAACATCGAGGTAAAGATCCCGAGGGACATGGTCACCGCGAAACCTTTGACCGGGCCGGTGCCCATGGCAAAGAGAATCCCGCCGACCAACAACGTGGTCAGGTTGGCGTCGAGAATCGCGGTGAATGCCCGGCCGAAGCCTTCGTTGATTGCGCGCTGCACGGTCATGCCGGCGGCGATCTCTTCACGGATCCGCGAGAAGATCAGCACGTTGGCGTCGACCGCCATACCCATGGTCAGCACGATACCGGCGATACCCGGCAGGGTCAGCGTTGCCCCCAGCAGCGACATCAGGGCCAGCAGCAACACCATGTTCACCGCCAGTGCGACGGTGGCGATGATGCCGAAGAAGCGGTAGATGGCGATGATGAACAGCGACACGAACAGCATGCCCCACAGCGACGCATCGATACCTTTGGTGATGTTGTCAGCACCCAGGCTCGGGCCGATGGTGCGCTCTTCAGCGAAGTACATCGGAGCAGCCAGACCACCGGCACGCAGCAGCAGCGCCAGTTCGGACGATTCGCCCTGACCGTTCAGGCCAGTGATGCGGAACTGAGCACCCAGCGGCGACTGAATGGTCGCCAGGCTGATGATCTTCTTCTCTTCTTTGAACGTTTGAACGGCAACGTCTTTCTCGACGCCATCAACCACTTGCTTGGTGTAAGTGGTGACCGGACGCTGTTCGATGAAGATCACCGCCATGCTGCGACCGACGTTCGAACGGGTGGCGCGGCTCATCAGCTCGCCGCCGTGACCATCCAGACGGATGTTCACTTCAGGTGTGCCGTGCTCGCCGAAACCGGCCTTGGCGTCGGTAACCTGGTCACCGGTGATGATCAGGCCACGCTCGATCTGCGCTGGCGGACGATTGCCTTCACGGAACTCGAAGGTTTCGGAAGTGGCTTTCGAAGCGCCAGGCTCTGCAGCCAGACGGAACTCAAGGTTGGCCGTCTTGCCGAGAATACGCTTGGCTTCGGCAGTGTCCTGCACGCCCGGCAGCTCAACCACGATGCGGTTGGCGCCCTGACGCTGAACGATCGGTTCGGCAACACCCAGCTCGTTGACGCGGTTACGTACCGTGGTCAAGTTCTGCTTGATGGAGTATTCACGGATTTCCGCCAGCTTGGCCGGGGTCATCGCCAGACGCAGCACCGGTTGACCGTTGAGGTCGGCCGGAACAATGTCGAAATCGTTGAAGTTCTTGCGGATCAGTGCACGGGCCTGTTCGCGGGAGTCTTCATCGCTGAAGCCCAACTGAATGGCACCGCCCAGTTGCGGCAGACTGCGATAGCGCAGCTTCTCTTTGCGCAGCAGGCTCTTGACGTCGCCTTCGTAGACTTTCAGGCGTGCATCGAGGGCTTTGTCCATGTCCACTTCCAGCAGGAAGTGCACACCACCGGACAAATCCAGACCCAGCTTCATCGGGTGCGCGCCCAGATTGCGCAGCCATTGCGGGGTGGTCTGTGCCAGGTTCAGCGCGACGACGTAGTCATCACCCAATGCCTTGCGCACAACGTCTTTGGCCGGCAACTGATCTTCAGCCTTGCTCAGACGGATCAGACCGCCCTTGCCGTTGGCGGCCAGCGTGGCTGCCTTGACGTTGATCCCGGACTCTTTGAGCGCTGTGCTTACGCGATCAAGATCGGCCTGATTGACCTGCAGGGCCGTGCTGGCGCCGCTGATCTGAATGGCCGGGTCATCGGGGTATAGATTGGGAGCGGAATAAATCAGACCGATCGCCAGCACCGCCAGGATCAGAATGTATTTCCACAGAGGATATTTGTTCAGCATCACGCCGCCCGTTATGAACGCGGGGCGCCTTGCGCGCCCCGTCGATTGAGTAGAAGTTGGAACCTTAGATCGCTTTCAGCGTGCCTTTTGGCAGCGTGGCGGCGATGGCGCCTTTCTGGAACTTCATTTCCACGGTGTCGGAAACTTCCAGAACCACGAAGTCATCGGCCACTTTGGTGATCTTGCCAGCGATGCCGCCGGTGGTGACCACTTCGTCGCCCTTCTGCAGGCTGCTCAGCAGGTTCTTCTGCTCTTTGGCGCGCTTGGCCTGTGGACGCCAGATCATCAGGTAGAAGATGACCAGGAAGCCGACCAGGAAAATCCACTCGAAACCGCCGCCCATTGGGCCGGCAGCAGCCGGTGCAGCCGCGTCAGCCATGGCGTTAGAGATAAAAAAGCTCATTTAGCACTCCAGTTGCAAATGTTGAATCTTGGGGTCAGAAAACTCAGTCCAAAGGCGGAACGGGGAGCCCGCGTTTGGCGTAGAAGGCATCGACAAAGGCGGCCAATGTACCCTGTTGAATAGCCTCGCGCAAACCAGCCATCAGCACCTGATAATGGCGCAAGTTATGGATGGTATTGAGCATGCTTCCCAGCATTTCGCCGCACTTGTCCAGGTGATGCAGATAAGCGCGGGAGAAGTTCTGGCAGGTATAGCAATCGCAGGTCGGATCCAGCGGCGATTCATCATGGCGATGGAACGCGTTACGGATCTTCAGCACGCCTGTATCAATGAACAGATGCCCATTGCGAGCATTACGGGTTGGCATCACGCAATCGAACATGTCCACACCGCGGCGCACACCCTCAACCAGATCTTCCGGTTTGCCAACGCCCATAAGGTAACGAGGTTTGTCAGCCGGCATCATGCCCGGCAGATAATCCAAAACTTTGATCATCTCGTGCTTCGGCTCGCCCACCGACAGACCGCCGATAGCGAGGCCATCGAAGCCGATCTTGTCGAGGCCTTCGAGCGAACGCATGCGCAGATCCTGGTGCATGCCGCCCTGCACGATGCCGAACAACGCTGCGGTGTTGTCACCGTGAGCATTTTTCGAACGCTGAGCCCAGCGCAGCGACAATTCCATCGATACGCGCGCGACGTCTTCGTCAGCCGGATATGGCGTGCATTCGTCGAAGATCATCACGATGTCAGAGCCGAGATCGCGCTGCACCTGCATCGATTCTTCCGGGCCCATGAACACTTTGGCGCCGTCGACCGGAGAGGCGAAGGTCACGCCCTCCTCCTTGATCTTGCGCATCGCGCCGAGGCTGAACACCTGAAAACCACCGGAGTCGGTGAGGATCGGGCCTTTCCACTGCATGAAATCGTGCAGGTCGCCGTGTTCCTTGATCACTTGGGTGCCAGGACGCAGCCACAGGTGGAAGGTGTTGCCCAGAATGATTTCTGCGCCAGTGGCAACGATGTCACGCGGCAACATGCCCTTGACCGTGCCGTAGGTGCCCACCGGCATGAACGCCGGGGTCTCGACGGTGCCACGCGGGAAGGTCAGACGACCACGACGGGCCTTGCCATCGGTAGCAAGGAGCTCAAAGGACATTCGACATTCGCGACTCATTCTGTTTCCTCTGGGCCGGTTTCTTTAGGGGCAGTCGGTGCGGGATTGCGGGTGATGAACATGGCATCACCGTAGCTGAAAAAGCGGTAACCGTTGTCGACGGCAGCCTTGTAGGCCGCCATGGTTTCGGGATAACCGGCAAACGCCGAAACCAGCATCAGCAGCGTGGATTCCGGCAAATGGAAATTGGTCACCAGGGCGTCGACCACATGGAACGGCCGGCCCGGGTAGATAAAGATGTCGGTGTCGCCGCTGAACGGCTTGAGCACACCATCGCGCGCCGCACTTTCCAGCGAACGCACACTGGTGGTGCCGACCGCAATCACTCGACCACCGCGCGCACGGCACGCTGCGACTGCATCGACCACGTCCTGGCCGACTTCCAGCCACTCGGTGTGCATGTGGTGATCTTCAAGCTTCTCGACGCGCACCGGCTGGAACGTCCCCGCGCCCACGTGCAACGTGACAAACGCGGTCTCGACGCCCTTGGCGGCAATTGCCTCCATCAGCGACTGATCGAAATGCAGCCCGGCGGTCGGCGCCGCCACCGCGCCCAGACGCTCGGCGTACACGGTCTGATAACGCTCGCGATCCGAGCCTTCGTCCGGGCGGTCTATATAAGGAGGCAACGGCATGTGCCCGACGCGATCGAGCAGCGGCAACACTTCTTCATCAAAGCCCAGCTCGAACAACGCGTCATGACGCGCGAGCATCTCGGCTTCGCCACCGCCGTCGATGAGAATCTTCGAACCCGGCTTCGGCGACTTGCTGGAACGCACATGGGCCAGCACGCGGTGCGAATCGAGCACCCGCTCAACGAGGATTTCCAGCTTGCCGCCCGAGGCTTTCTGCCCGAACAGCCGCGCCGGAATCACCCGGGTATTGTTGAACACCATCAAATCGCCCGGGCGCAAATGCTCAAGCAAATCAGTGAATTGACGGTGTGCGAGGGCGCCGCTCGGCCCGTCAAGGGTCAGCAGGCGACTACCGCGACGCTCGGCCAAAGGGTGGCGGGCGATCAGCGAATCAGGGAGCTCGAAAGTAAAGTCAGCAACGCGCATGATGGGGTTCGTCTAGCAGGGCCGGAAAGTCTAGCGGAAATATCGAAAATTCTCTATGTACCTGATTGACCGACGGTAATCTCATCTCTATACTTCGCCGCCATTGAGCCCTGATGGCGGAATTGGTAGACGCGGCGGATTCAAAATCCGTTTTCGAAAGGAGTGGGAGTTCGAGTCTCCCTCGGGGCACCAAAATTAAGAAAGGTCTTGCTTAGCAAGGCCTTTTTTTTCGTCTGCAGTAAAGTCCCTCTCTTCACTCAACGGGCACCTGCTAACCGGCGATGAGACCGGCTGCGCGATAAACCTGGCGAAGCATGGATAGCTAAAAGCGAAGAGTTCCAAACCCTATCCACAAGATCAAAGTCTGCTGGCGATCTCTTCCCACATATAGTCGTAGTTGTATTTCAGCCAACGAACCAGCAATTTGTCGAACAGCCTACGAGACCAATTACGCTGCCGCGCCGCGAGCCTTTCCTCTATCTCGGCCCTGAGCCAATCAGGGTCAAAACCTGTCCAGACAGTAGGCAAGACCGCTGCAATGTTCGTAAAGCACACTGGCGCTACTTCTGAGTAAAAAATCTCATAGAGCACCGCTGGATCGACGCCTTTGAGCTGGCGTGCGATGTAATCGTAATCAGTGGGAAAATGGTTGAAAGGTTCGGACAGTGCAGCTCTGACGTCTGTCAGCTGTGGTTCAGTCAGAAAATGTCCCAATGGGAAAACTCCTCAAGTTCCTCATCTAGCGAGCCCGCGACCAGTCTTCCCACTACGGTCGGCTTAGCAGTGACTCAGGTGCCGGAGTCGTTTGCAGTCTCAGCCTGGGCACCTCCCCCAAACAACCGCGCCGCTATCGCCCGCCCCCGCTCCAGCCCCTCCTCCGTCAACCAGACCGACTTGTTCCTGTTCACCGGGTTACTGATGAAACCCTGCTCATGCAATCGGTTCATGATCTCGAAGTCGAACCCTTTCCAGGCATTTCCTTTATCGGAGCTGAGTGCTGCCAACAGGGCAAGCACGGCGTCTTCCATCAGTTTGTCGTCGTATTCCATGGTCGTCACTCCATTCGTATCCAACAGTTAACGTCGAGTGTGTGAAGGCACACCATAATACTCACCGGCCTCCGATGGAAATACCGCTCAATCCCGTGGAGGTTATTGATCGGCTTCAGTGTGCCCGGCCTCGCCTTTGGGCTGCACTTGTTGATCCCGCTCCGTATAATCCCGCCACTCTGAAGGCAGCCCAGCGCATCTTGCACCTAACGGTGGCTGCCTCCAGACATCAACTCTCACACTGACGGACGTCGCTAAAGGCACCCCATGGAAACGTCTCTGGAAACAGTCGCCCTTTTCTCCCTCAAACTCGCTTACGAGGAAGAAGGCCTGAGCCCGATTTTGCGGGACGACATGGTCATGGGTGATTACCAGAAAGACATTTTCGAACTATTGGTACGGCGCGGGGATGTCGAGACTATTCAGTTCAAGATGAACGAATGCCTTGGCCTAGCGATGGACGCCTTGGGCGGTATCGAGAAACCGCTGGGGCGCGAGCTACACAAATTGTCCGCCGAGTTCAGCGAGGCGCGTTCGCTGGAGCAGCTGGATCAGCCGCTCCTCGCGCTCAAGGGCTATTTGAAAGACATCTTGTAATGGGCTGAGCCGTTAGAGCAGATGCTTGGAAATGTACTTGGATATCTCCACCATCGACGTCTTCCCGGTGAACTCGAACTTCACTTTCCCCAGTGACGAGAAGTAAATCTCCAGCTCCGAGTCAAGATCGAAGGTGCCCGAGGTTTCCACGGAGTAGGCGACGATGTTCTTGTACGGCAGGGACGTGAAATCCTTCTTGCTGCCGGTAATACCCTGAACGTTGACGGCGATGATGCGTTTGTTGGTAAACACCACGCCGTCACGCATGGCCTTGTAAGAGTCGATCACTTCCTCGCCGTCGAGCAACAGCGCGCTTACGCGTTCGGCGTACTCATCGTTTTGCTTGAGTTTGAAGAAGCCTTTGTTGTTGAAGTCGATCATCTGTCCATCCTCATATTCAAGAAAACATCCCGGTATTTCTTTGGTTCAACGACGGGCTTTCAGCACGCGGATATCGGTTGGGAACCCATCAGCGCCAACAAGCTTTTTCCAGCCCAGATACTGAAACTCGCCCTTCTCATCAATGTAATCACCCTTCTCCACCGATCGGCCGCCAACCACCGCGACGCGTTTCACTTCGCCGCATCCGCCGTCCGAAGGACTGACGGTATAGATCACATACGGCTTCACGTATTGCGTGGCGCGGAAGTATTGGCCGCAGATTTCGTCGACGGTGATCAGCATGGTCTTCAGGCGTGCTTCGCCGTCGGTGTCTTCGTGCAGTTTCAGGAAGGAGATGTCACCGACGTCGCTGTAGCCGAGGGCGCGGGCGCGTTGGTATTCGGGGGAGTTCTGGTGGGCGATGCGGCCTTCCTCCGCAGCACCTTGCATTTTCGCGGCGAACTCGGCTTTGCCTTGGGCGATCATTGCTTCAGCCTGGCCTGCGAAGTTTTCGCATTCGGCGAATTCTCGCGAGCCCAGATGATTGGGCGTCAGGTTGGAACGGTGTTCATTCATCGTCCGCAGGTTGCTTTCCAGTGCAAACATCACGTCATAAGCCGTGGTTCGACCGCTTTGCACATCGGCCATTTTCTCCAGCACGCGCTGGCAGTTGCCGGCGTAATACTTCCAGCTGTTTTCCGGGTGTTCTTGCACGGCGGCGAATGCCGGGGTCATTGCAGCGGCGAGTGTGATTGCGCAGAGCAGGCGCAAACAATGGGTATTGACTGGCATAGGTAGTCCGTTACGGAGATGGGCAGTGGCGCGACGCTACTATTTTGCTATCTTGCCGTCCACTGCCAGTAACGAGGTCGCCAGGGCCTTGATGGAGTCAATTTTCAGAGGGAGAAACACCTTGATGGCCGTGTTGTACTTTTTCGTCTGGGCAGCCGTTTGGGCTTGGGTCGTGCAGACCCGTGGTGCCTGGAACCTGATCCTCGCCAACCTGGCGGGTGCCGCCAGCGGCTTCATCGTCGCGATGATTTTTTCTGTGGTCTGTTCGGGCCTTTTCCCTTCGCACGTGCCTCCTTCACCGGAAAACCTGGCCAGTAGCGTGTTGCAAATGATCACCACGTTCGGTGTGTTGGCGGGCGTCTGGATGTGGCTGGTCAGGCGTCCTCGGCCAGAGCATCCGTTGGCACGGCAACTTTTCGCTGGCATCTGTGGCTTGGCTGCGGGTGTGACGACGCTGGCGTTTTTCGCGCACAATTTCCACTGAGCGCCGCTATCGTCACTGGCATTACCCGTCTGTTTTGTTATCTTGCCGCCCATCGTCAGCGTTCACCTTGGGCGTGCGTTGATTTCAGGTTTTGAAGGTTTAAGGAAAGGATCAAATGGAGTTTCTGCGTTTTCTGGCGTTTGTCGCGGTGTGGGGGTTCATGTGGCGCTGGGTGGTCAAGAACCGTGGCAGCTGGAATATCTTCTACGGCAACATCGTTGGCGCAGCGGGTGGGTTCATTGTCGCGATGGTAGTGCTGTCGATCACGTTGTCGTTGTTTCCTTCGGCGCATGATGACCAAGCGGCGCAGACCGAAAACACGCAGGCGCAAGTCATCGAGCCGACCTCGCTATTGCCTGAAGCCGAGGCCGTTACACCCGCTGCCGAACTGAAGGATGCGCCGGCTTTTGCTGCCATCGAGCCGGACGACAAGCCCTCTCCCGCCGACTCCGCATTGCTGCCGAACTACGCCGGCCGGGCGCCGAAATCAATCGGCTTACAGACCGTGCTGGATCAAAGCGACTATCAGGGGCGCATGGCCCTGGCAGCGCTGAACAAGAAGTTGCGCGGCGACGCGCAGGCCGACAAATCGATGATCGCGTATGTCATGTGCAGCCCGTTTGTGACCAGCACGTTGCGCTTTCCCGGGTCGGCGCGCTTTGCTGACAGCAAAGCGCTGGTCAGCCACCGCTTCAAGGACCAGGTCTACACCTTCAACAACACCGTCACCGCGCGCAACATGAACGGCGACGATGTCACCTACCGTTTCGATTGCTCCGTGCAAGAACAGCCGCGAACTGACGCGCTACCGGCGCAATGGCGTTTGTTGGCGCTGAAACTGGAAAAAGCCGCCTCTTAAGCCTCATTTAAGGGATCAAGGCGCCGGCTGCGCTATCATCGCCGGCCTGTGCGCCTTGAGCTTTGCCCTCGATGTTTTCGACACCCGCTGACCTGATCCCGCTGCCTCCTGTCCTGGCCGGCCCGCTGATGCGACGGCTGGAGCCAACGCGCGTGGTCATGTGGCTGGTCGGCACACGGCCACTGGCGCTGACCTTGCGCCTGCAAGGTGTAGGAGACATTCCTCTCGACGCCGGGAAATGCACGGTCATTCCAGTAGGCCGCGAGGCCTTTGTTCATCTCATCGATGTTGCTCTCGATAGCGCCCTGCCCTGCGACACACGTATCGACTATGACCTGCTGATCGACAATGCAGAGGGCATCGCCGACTGGGCGGCGCATCTGCTATACGGCGATGCAACCAGCCCGAACTTCGTCTTGCGCTCGCGGATCGATCAACTGTTGCACGGCTCCTGCCGCAAACCGCATCACCCGGCGACGGATGGTTTGCTGTGCGTCGATCAACTGCTGGCAACGGAAACCGATGCGCAACAACGGCCGGCGCTGTTGATGATGAGCGGTGATCAGGTCTACGCCGACGATGTCGCCGGCCCGATGTTGCGGGCGATTCATGCCTTGATCGAACGGCTCGGCCTGTTCGACGAACACCTCGAAGGCGCCGTGGTCAGCGACAGCGCCAAGCTCTACGAACACCCGGCCAGTTACTACCACCGTGCGGATTTGTTACCGGCGCTGGAGAGCAACGAGACCTTGCGCGAGCGTTTTTTCGGCGGTGCGCGTAAGCCGATTTTCACCAGCAGCAGCGCTGACAATCACCTGGTGACCTTCGCCGAAGTCATGGCGATGTACCTGCTGGTGTGGTCGCCGACGGCCTGGTCGCTGATCGATCCGCAAGCGCCCGAACTGACGCCCGAACGCCTCAAGCGCTACACCCTCGAACAGACTCGCATCGATGCCTTCAAGGCTGGATTGGACAAGGTCGCCCGCGCGTTGGCGCATCTGCCGAGCCTGATGATTTTTGACGATCACGACATCACCGATGACTGGAACCTGTCCGCGCAATGGGAGGAAACGGCCTACGGCCATCCGTTCTCCAAACGCATCATCGGCAACGCGCTGATCGCCTACATGTTGTGTCAGGGCTGGGGCAATAATCCCGATGCGTTCAAGGATGTCTTGGAGAAAACACTGGGGCTGAGCGCCAGCGGTGATGATCAGTATCTCGACAGCCCGGTGCAAGATGCTCTGATCGATGATTTGCTGCGCTTTCAGCAATGGCATTTCGTCCTGCCGACCAGCCCGGCGCTGGTGGTCATCGACACCCGCACCCGACGCTGGCGCAGTGAGATGGCGCTCAAACAACCGTCGGGCCTGCTCGATTGGGAGGCGCTGAGCGAACTGCAACAGGAACTGCTCGATCACCCGTCAGCGATCATCGTTTCTCCGGCGCCGATCTTCGGCGTGAAGCTGATTGAAACCGTGCAGAAGGTTTTCAGTTGGTGCGGTTATCCGCTGCTGGTCGACGCGGAAAACTGGATGGCCCATCGCGGTGCCGCGCAAGTGATCCTGAATATTTTCCGCCACTCGCGCACGCCGGGGAACTACGTGGTGCTGTCCGGCGATGTGCATTACTCCTTCGTCTACGAAGTGCTCATCCGCCACCGCAAGGCCGGGCCGCGGATCTGGCAGATCACCAGCAGCGGGATCAAAAACGAGTTTCCGAAAACCCTGCTGGAATGGTTCGACCGCCTCAACCGCTGGCTCTATTCGCCACGCTCACCGCTGAACTGGTTCACCAAACGCCGCCGCATGCGCATCGTGCCGTACACGCCAGAACATGCCGAGGCTGGCGAACGCCTATGGAATTCGGCGGGCATCGGTCAGGTGTTTTTCAATGAGCAGGGGCAGCCGCGCGAGATTATTCAGCACAATTCGAATGGCAAGGCGAAGACACGGATGCTGGCGCCGGATCTGGCGGATTATCCGGACTGAGGCCTACACCGAAAATGTGGGAGCGAGCCTGCTCGCGAAAGCGGTCGATCATCCAGCAGAGATGTCGACCGACAGTTCACCTTCGCGAGCAGGCTCGCTCCCACAGTGCTACCTGCAAGCCATCAATGCGCGATCAGTGCTCGCCCCACACCTCTGACAATCATCTCCACCTCACGCTCATCAATCGTCAACGGTGGCAGCAGCCGTATCGTCTTGCCACGCGTGACGTTGATCAACAGTCCATGATCCCGCGCGGCGATCAGGGTCAGATCACGTACCGGTTGTTTCAGCTCGATACCGATCATCAAGCCCTGCCCGCGAATCGCCAGCACATTGGGATTGTCCGCCAGCTCTGCACGCAGACGAGTCAAAAGGCGTTCACCCTGAATCCGGGCATTTTCCAGCAGGCCCTGTTCTTCGATGATATCCAGCACCGTGCAAGCGACCCGGCACGCGAGAGGATTGCCGCCGAAGGTGCTGCCGTGACTGCCGGGGGTGAACAGATCTGCCGCCCGCCCCCGCGCCAGGCACGCGCCGATCGGCACGCCGTTGCCCAGCCCTTTTGCCAGGGTCATGACATCCGGGACAATGCCTTCATGTTGAAACGCAAACCAACGCCCGGTGCGGCCAATACCAGTCTGGATTTCATCGAACATCAATAGCCACGCGTGGCGATTGCACAGTTCGCGCAGGGCTTTCAGGTAACCGGGCGGCGCGATCTGTACACCGCTTTCGCCCTGAATCGGCTCGATCAGAATCGCCACGATGCGCTCGCCGTGCTTTTGCTGCACCTGTTCCAGCGCAGCGAGATCACCAAATGGCACTTTGAGGAAATCCCCCGGCAATTCGTTGAAACCCAGGCGCACCGCCGGGCCATCGCTGGCCGACAAGGTGCCGAGTGTGCGGCCATGGAACGCGTTGGTCATGACCACCACCAGCGGCTGCTCGATGCCTTTGCGCCAGCCGAACAGACGCGCAAGCTTCAGCGCCGTTTCATTGGCTTCCGCACCGGAATTATTGAAGAACGCGCGCTCCATGCCCGACAGCTTGGTCAGTCGCTTGGCCAGTTGCTGCTGCCAGTCGATGCTGTACAGATTAGAGGTATGCAGAAGCAATCCCGCCTGCTCGCTGATCACTGAAACGATCCGCGGGTGCGAGTGGCCGACGTTGGTCACCGCGACACCGGCAACCGCATCCAGATATTCGCGACCGGCCTGGTCCCACAGGCGAGTGCCGAGGCCTTTGGTGAAACTCAGGGCCAGCGGTTGGTAGGTGTTCATCAGGGCGGCGGTCATGACTTCAAACTCCAGTGAAGGTCGGTGTGCTGGCAGTATGGTTAGCCACCGAAACTGGATAAACTCGGCAAAACTTCATTCATTTAAAAGCAGGGCTTGATAATGGACCTGTTCCAGTCGATGAGCGTGTACGTCAAAGTCGTCGAAACCGGGAGCATGACGGCGGCCGCGTTGCAGTGCGACATGTCGACGACCATGGTTGGCAATCATCTGCGTGCGCTAGAACGACGGCTGGGCGTGCAACTGCTGCAACGCACGACCCGCCGTCAGCGACTCACTGAATTCGGCAGTGTTTATTACCAGCGCTGTCTGGAAGTGTTGGGATTGGTCGCCGATTCCGAACGCCTCGCCGAGCAGACCCTCGATCAACCCCGAGGCATGCTGCGCCTCACCGCGCCGCTGACGTTCGGCGTTGAACGGCTGGCGCCTGCGCTGAGTGAATTTTCACTGCTTTATCCACAGGTCAAACTCGATGTGGTGTTGACCAACAGCCGTCCCGATCTACTGGAAAGCGGCCTCGATGTCGCGTTTCGGCTGGGCAATTTCGAGCAGTCCAACCTGATCGCCCGGCCCTTGATCGACTACACCCTGACCGCGTGCGCGTCGCCGCAATACGTCGCCCGGCGCGGCATGCCGAAAACGCCGGAAGACTTGCAACAACACGACTGCCTGTCGTTCGCCTATCCCGCCGGTGACGACTGGCAATCGGTGGAAAAGCGTTGGCGCCTCAGCGGCCCCGACGGGGAGATCATGGTCGACGTCAGCGGGCCTATGCTGATCAACAGTTCCGCCGGGCTGCATCAGGCTGCCCGCACCGGCATGGGCATCGTGATGTTGCCGGATGCGCTGGTGGAACAAGACCTGCGCGAAGGCCGACTGGTGAAAGTGATCGCCGATTACCAGCCACCCAGCCGACCGATGCATCTCCTCTACGCGCCGGATCGCTATCGCTTGCCGAAACTGCGTCGTTTCGTAGAGTTTGTCATGCAGCGATGGGGCAAATCCTGACGTCACCTGCACCAGCCTCCCCGGAAGAATCGCTGACAAGGACCCGAACAGCAGATGAACAACACACTCAACGTACGCAATTTACAGCCCGCCGAAACGGAATCGGTGAGGCAGTTTCTCGGGCAGCATGGCTGGGGCCATCGCACCGGCTCAGCTGAACACTTCGCCCGGTTGATCGAGCACTCTCAGCGCACGGCCGTCGCCGTTCAGGGTGAGCGCATCATCGGTTTCGCTCGTGGGATCACCGATGGTTTGTCCAACGGTTACCTGTCGATGGTGGTGGTCGATGACCAGCATCGGCGTGAAGGGATTGGCCGCGCACTGGTTGAGCACATCATGGGCGACAACGCGGATATCACGTGGGTACTGCGCGCCGGGCGCGAAGGCGCAGAGGCTTTTTTCGCCAGCCTGGGTTTCGAGACCTCGGTGATTGCCATGGAACGCCCGCGCCGGAAATAGTACACGCCGGCAAAAAACTCGACCGGCAGACCGTTGCTCCGTGACAACGCCGCCCCGCTCCCCTAAATTAGTCGGCCTGAAAAAGCCCGCGGCTTTCTCATCTCCACTCAAGTTAAAAAGTAGTGAAATTTCAATGTCCGATTTCAACACCGCTGAATCCGTAGTCACCGAATCGTCCAAAGCGGAATACGAAAACTCCATCAATCTTTCACAACACCTGCCGCAAGCCAAAATCATCAGCGAGATGGTCCTGGACGCATTCCAGTCGACCCGCGAGAGCGACCAGATCCGCGAACTGCGCGCGGCGATCCGTCAGGCTCACGACAGCTTCGATGACGACAAGGCCTACGAACTGATGGGCCAGCTCAAAGCCCTGAAAGACGCCGAAGCCGCTGACCTCGCCGCCCTTGAAGACCTGAGCAGCAAGTTCTCGATCGGCCGTATCCTGTCCAGTTTCAAGGACGATCCGGCGTTCCAGGAAATCGTTTATGGTCTGGCCCTCAAAGTGCTGAACCAGACCCACCAAGCGATCAGCAACCCGAGCGGCGGCAAGAGCAAAGCGGCGAAGAAGAAAGAAGTCGAGATCTTTACCATCAGCAAGGACGGCATCAGCGTAACCCTGCCGCTGCGCACACCGCGCTCGCGCCTGAACGTTGACCGTGCAGCGCTGGAGTTCCTCGGTTTCACCTTCGTCGGTGAAGGCGAAGAAGCGGAGCTGGAGAGCGAAACGTTCCTCGACAACGCCGGCACCGAGCAGGCGGTAAACCGCAAGAACATCATCACCGCGCTGCAACAGCAGACCGCGTTTGATGGCTATAGCATCGCCGCGCAGTAATAGCGCAGCTGCTGTACGAAAAAGCCCCGCACTGGGATTCAGTGCGGGGCTTTTTGCTGTCCGGCTTGGGATTCGTGAGGAGGCGAAAATCCTCGCCCCTCATCGGAACGTCGCCCGCCCAGCCCTCTCCCGAGGGAGAGGGAGCCGATCGGGAGATATTCAAGAGATACACCGAAATGAAAGTGCAGTGTCGAATCCACAATCGCCTCGGTCTCTCAGGTCGATGTATAGCGGGAGACACCTCCGTCAGTCCCCTCACCCTCTGGGAGAGGGCTAGGGTGAGGGCAAGCCGAGAAGTTACTCTCAAGCCGAAGGATGCAACGCTACAATCATGTCCACTTCAATCGCCGCGTTCTTCGGCAACTGATACACACCGACCGTGCTGCGCGTGTGCCGGCCGGCATCGCCGAGCACATGGCTGAACACGTCCGACGCGCCGTTGGCCACTTCGCTAAGGTCAACGAAGTCCGGCGTCGACTTCACGTAAACAGTGACCCGCAACAACGCCTTGATCTTGTCCAGCGAACCCACCGCGTCGACGATCAACGCCAGGCAACGCATTGCACTGATGCTGGCGGCGGCTTGCGCATCCTTGAGGTTCAGTTCCAGCCCGACGCGACCCGGGTACTGAATCTTGCCGTTAGTGCGCGGCACCATGCCGCTGATGTACAACTCATCGTGATGACGGATCAGCGGCGCGTAATTGCCACCAGCGGTGTTCTCACCATAAATGTCGTAGTTAAGCTCTTGGGCCAGGGCAATAAAACGCTCGTCGCAGGTCTTCCTCTCAGTCATTTCGCCCAGCCTTTTGATCAGTGCATGAAGAACCGCAGGTCAAGACAGCCAAACAGCGGCCAGTGGCATGGCGCTATCACTGGCATGGTTGGATCCAAATCTAGGGGATTTATACAGAGCAAGCAACGGCGAAAACTAAAAAGCCCTATTATCTTTTGAAATACAGGGCTTCGTGATGATCGATAAGGTTGAGCGGCTATTGACCCTTCAGATTGGTGATTGAATAAGGGTTGTTATTCAAGGACGGTGGAGCAGTGACAGTCCCATTCTCATTCAGCCTGCTCCTCACAATCTTATCTCCTCCCTTGACGAGTACCCCGCCCATCTTCGAATAACTCAGGGTGAACTCCTTATCGTAGGTGGTCCAATAGATTGTTACCCCATCCGTCGTAGCCCCTTTGAATATCCCTTGCCGCTGCGCACCTCCCTCTTTTTCGATGAGCACTATTTCTTCGTCAATTTTTACGTTTGAAAATGAACTCTGCGCATAAACCATGATTGTTGCTCCTTAAGAAAACAAGGTCATAGCTTCCTTCTAGTCGCCCTATTATTCACCTGTAAAAAATGACAGTTTTTTAGGCGAATTCGCTTCTAAATTCTTTTTTTCATGCTCATTCAGTCTATTGCCTATGCCATCCACAGAATCACTTCGATTTCCATAATCACAAAAAAACCCCGCACATCTCTCGATGTGCGGGGTTTTTCTTCAAGCCTTTGAGCCTTACGGCGCGTACGTCAGCAGCAACTCTGCAGGCACCTTGAAGTCCAGGGACATCATGACGCTCAATGCAGTGATGGTGAAGATCGAGAACACGAACAGCTTGCGTGCCCAGACCGTGTCATCCACTGCCTTGTAGCCGGTCCAGGCCATGTACAACCAGTACATGCCCATGGCCGCAGCCACTGCGAGGTAGCTCATGCCAGCGTAACCGCTGAAGGTCAGCATCAAGGTCGCTACGAGGAACGCCAGGATGTAGAGCAGGATGTGCTTCTTGGCCACTTGAATCCCGCGCTTCACTGGCAGCACCGGAATCGATGCGGCCAGGTAATCGTTGAAGCGGAAGATCGCGATGGCGTAGGAATGCGGCATCTGCCACAGGCTGAACATCACCAGCAACGTCAGCGCGGCCATGTCGAAGCTGTTGGTGACGGCGACGTAACCGATCACTGGCGGCATGGCGCCCGACAGACTGCCCACCAGCGTGCCGTGAACCGACTTGCGCTTGAGGTACAGGCTGTAGAAGCCGACGTAGATGATGAAGCCGATGACCGCGAACAGCGCGGCCAACGGATTGGCCACCTTGTACAACAACGCAACGCCGAGAACACCAAGGATGGTCGCATAGACCAGGGCCAGTTTCAGGGAGATCAAGCCCTGCACCAGCACCCGGTTTTTAGTGCGTTCCATCTTCAGGTCGATGTCGCGGTCGATGCAGTTGTTGAACACGCAACCGGAGGCAACAACCAGGGATGTACCGATCATGGCAGCCAGAAACACCGCCAGATCCACATGCCCTTTCGAGGCCAGGAAAAACCCGCCTGCCACAGAAAGCACGTTACCGAAAATGATCCCCGGTTTGGTGATTTGGATAAAGTGCTTGAGCGACATCGGGTCTTACCTCACTTCGCCATCATGTAGGTGTGGATGCTGAACATGATCCACAACGACAGGCCAACCAGCAGCACGATTACGATCGCCGTAAAGACGAATGCAATCACGTTGTTACGCTGAGCAATGGAACGGTCCAGGTGCAGGAAGTAATACAGGTGAACGATCACCTGGATCACGGCGAACAACAGAACGATTGCCAGCGTGGTGGCCTTCGGCAGGCTCGGGTACATCACCAGACCAAAAGGAATCACGGTCAGGATCACCGACAGGATGAAGCCAATGGCGTACGACTTTACGCTGCCGTGGCCAGCATCATGGCTGTCATGGGAGTGTGCATTAGCCATTACAGAGTCCCCATCAGGTAAACAACGGTGAATACGCAGATCCACACCACGTCGAGGAAGTGCCAGAACAGGCTCAGGCAGCTCAGACGGGTCTTGTTGGTCGCCGTCAGGCCGTGCTTGTTGACCTGGTACATCATGATGCCCATCCAGATCAGACCCGCAGATACGTGCAGACCGTGGGTACCGACCAGGGTGAAGAACGCGGACAGGAAGCCCGAACGGCTAGGACCGAAGCCCTCGGAGATCAGCAGGTGGAACTCGTTGATCTCCATGGCGATAAAGCCTGCGCCGAGCAGGAAGGTCATGAACAACCAACCCAGGACCGCCTGCTTCTTGCCTTTGTACAACGCCAGCATGGCGAAGCCGTAGGTGATCGAACTGAACAACAGCAGAGCGGTTTCGCCCAGCACGTATGGCAGTTCGAAGATGTCGTGGCCCGACGGGCCACCGGCTACGTTGTTTACCAGTACTGCGTACACCGCGAAGATCGACGCAAACAGAATGCAGTCGGTCATCAGGTAGAGCCAGAAACCGTATACGGTCATCTCGCCCGAGTCGTGGTGATGGTCATCGTGCCCATGGTCACCATGGGCGTGTCCAACATTGGTCACTAAGTTCGACATGGTTTAAGCCTGTTCCAACGAGGTTTCAACACGGGTGGCACCGGCCGGGATTTTCCCTGCCGCAACCAGACGCTTGTGCTGCTCGGCTTCGATGCGCTCGATCGTTTCAACCGGAACCATATAGCCCTGGTCGTCACGTGCAGCGTGGATCACGAAGTAGATGACGGTGCCGGCCAGGCTGGCGATCGCCAACCACCAGATGTGCCAGATCATCGCGAAACCGAAGACGGTCAACAGTGCGCCCATCACCACGCCAGTGGCGGTGTTGTTCGGCATGTGGATCGGCTCGTACTTGGCCGGACGCTGGTACGCAGTACCGTTTTCCTTGGCTTCGGTGAACGGGTCGATGCAGTCAGCCTTAGGCAGCACAGCAAAGTTGTAGAACGGAGGTGGCGACGAGGTCGACCATTCCAGGGTGTGTGCATTCCACGGGTCACCGTGATCGCAAACGTTCTCTGGCTTGTTGCGGTCGCGCACACTGACGTACAGCTGGATCAGTTGGCAGGCGATACCGACAGCGATCATCACCGCACCGAACATGGCAACGTACAGGTACGGTACCCACTCAGGGTTGGTGGTGGCGTTCAGACGACGGGTCATGCCCATGAAGCCCAGTGCATAGAGCGGCATGAACGCGACGAAGAAGCCCGAGATCCAGAACCAGAACGCTGCTTTACCCCAGCCTTCGTGCAGCTTGAAGCCGAACGCTTTCGGGAAGTAGAACGCGAAACCAGCGATGTAACCGAATACCGCACCGCCGATGATCACGTTGTGGAAGTGCGCGATCACGAACAGGCTGTTGTGCAGCACGAAGTCAGCACCCGGGATGGCCAGCAGTACGCCGGTCATGCCGCCGATGGCGAAGGTCACCATGAAGCCCAGGGTCCACAGAACCTGGCTGGTGAAGCGCAGACGGCCCTGGTAGATGGTGAACAGCCAGTTGAACAGCTTCACACCCGTCGGGATGGAAATCAGCATCGTCGCCAGACCGAAGAAGGCGTTGACGCTGGCACCCGAACCCATGGTGAAGAAGTGGTGCAGCCAAACCATGAAGCCCAGTACCGAGATCGCGCCCGAGGCGTAGATCATCGAGTGGTGGCCGAACAGTTTCTTGCCGGTGAACGCCGAGATCACTTCCGAGAAGATGCCGAAGGCCGGCAGGATCAGGATGTAAACCTCAGGGTGGCCCCAGGCCCAGAACAGGTTGACGTACATCATTGGATTGCCACCAAGTTCATTGGTGAAAATGTGGAAATCCATGTAACGGTCAAGGGTCAGCAGTGCCAGGGTAGCGGTCAGGATCGGGAACGAAGCCACGATCAGAACGTTTGCCCAGGTGCAGGTCCAGGTGAAGATCGGCATGTCCATCAGTTTCATGCCAGGGGTACGCATTTTCAGTACGGTCGCGAGGAAGTTAACCCCCGTTAACGTCGTACCTAACCCGGATAGCTGTAGCGCCCAGATGTAGTAGTCCATACCCACGCCAGGGCTGTATTGCAGACCCGACAGCGGTGGATAGGCAACCCAACCGGTCTTGGCGAATTCGCCGACGCCCAGGGACAGGTTGATCAGCACAACGCCGGACACCAGCAGCCAGAAGCTCAGGGAGTTCAGGAACGGGAACGCAACGTCACGCGCGCCGATCTGCAGCGGCACTGCAAGGTTCATCAGGCCGGTGAAGAATGGCATCGCCATGAAGATGATCATGATCACACCGTGAGCGGTGAAGATCTGGTCATAGTGTTCAGGTGGCAGGTAGCCAGGCGAACCCTCGGTGGCCATGGCCAACTGGGTACGCATCATGATGGCGTCGGCAAAACCGCGCAGCAGCATGACCATGGCGACGATGATGTACATCACGCCGATTTTCTTGTGGTCGACCGAAGTCAGCCACTCGGTCCACAAGTAGGTCCACTTCTTGAAGTAGGTGATTGCAGCGAACAGCGCCAGACCACCGAGGGCGATCATGGCGATGGTCACCATCACGATCGGCTCGTGGAATGGGACTGCTTCCCAACTTAATTTACCAAACATCGTTTACTCCTCTGCCCCGGCAGCTGAATGCGAACTCGAGTCAATTTCCGTGGCCGCCACTTCTTTCTCTTTCTTCTCGTGCTTCAGCGGCTTGCCCGGCTTCATACCTTCGTACTTGTCGACGATGATCTGGAACTGGTTCGGCGTGACCGAGGAGTAGAGCTCGACTGGGTTGTTCTGGCTCGGTTTGGCAAGGGCCGCGTATTCAGCTTGATCAAGCTGTTTAGGTGACTTCTTGACTTCACTTACCCAGGCGTCGAAATCTTCCTGAGTGGTGGAGATAGCCTTGAATTTCATACCGGTGAAACCCGCGCCGCTGTAGTTGGCGGAGATACCGTCCATTTCAGCGTTGCGGTCAGCGATCAGGTGCAGCTTGGTCTGCATGCCCGCCATCGCGTAGATCTGGCCGCCCAGACCCGGGATGAAGAACGAGTTCATCACAGCGTCAGAGGTGATCTTGAAGTTGATGGGCGTGTGCGCCGGGAACACGATCTTGTTGACCGTGGCGATGCCTTGTTCCGGGTAGATGAACAGCCACTTCCAGTCCAGCGCGACCACTTCGATGGTCACTGGCTTGACGTCGGATTGAATCGGACGATACGGGTCCAGTTCGTGGGTCGAAATGTAGGTGATGTAACCCAGGGCAATGATGATCAGGACCGGGATGGTCCAGACTGCCACTTCGATCTTGGTCGAGTGCGACCATTTCGGGGTGTAGACGGCGTTCTTGTTCGACGCGCGGTACTTCCAGGCGAACAGGAAGGTCATGACGATAACCGGCACGACGACCAACAGCATCAGCAGGGTCGCGGTGATGATCAGGTTTCGCTGTTCCAGGCCAACCTGGCCCGTTGGATTGAGCAAGGTCATGTTGCAGCCTCCCAGCAACAACGTGCCGAGCAGCGGCACTAGGCCTAGTAATCTGGGGTACCTGTTTTTACTCATCTCACGACCTCTAAAGCAGCTTGCGCAATGCAGTTGGGTTTTGATCGCCAACACTTCACCCTGCCAAGGGTTGGCATTTTCTTTGGATTGAATAAGGGCCGCCCGTCGCGCGTCAGACGCTCGACAAAACCTGGGACAGCGGTCAGTTCTTATTCGAATTCGTGGTCAAAGGCCTTGTTACAGACCAATTCCATTTGGTGCGGAAAGTTGGAAGGCACCGACACCTGGGTGTCTTGAAAGCCTTTCGACTCACTCGACACCCGACTTCCTGCTCGCCTCCTTAATAAAGGCTGAACAGTGCCGGGAATTCAGTGCGGGCGATTGTAGATAGGTAGCGCCCTATACACCATGTCTTATCCCGAAATAATTTTTATCCGTTCGAGCAACAATGCATCACCATTTTTGCAAAAGTTCCACATGTTATCGAAATAGATTCTCAACAAAAACACCAAAAATTGTGGGTGTACCCGCGTCAGTTCAGACAGCTCCGAAGGCCTTTTCCGAACGCTGGAACAGCGCAAAGCCCGATAACCCAAGGCTTTTGGCCATCTGCCAGCGCTTGTTAAAACTGCCTGCTCTGGCACTCGCGTGCTAAAGCCAAAAAACCCTGAAACTGACCAATCCTTTTTTGTAACAACGACCAATTCCGCGTCATCGAAGCGGCCTGCGACACGGCGCGTGTGACAACATGTCGCACACTTGCCACACCCTTCCTTGCCACCCGTCACGGTGTTTTCACAAACACCTCGAAATGCAAAACGCCCCGACATGCTGATACGCAAATCGAGGCGTTTTCTGTATCGGCCAGACAGCCGATTAGTTGACTCAGCGCAGTGCTTTTCGGTTACGCGAGGTCAGCAGCGGGACCAGAATCACCACCAGCACGAACGCCAGCAATGCCCATTGTGCCAACGACAGACCGAGGATCGGCGGGTACGGCGTCGAGCAGAAACCGTCGACCTGGAAGCCAAGCGGGAAGATCTTCGCAAGCGGCAGGTCATCGACAATCGGCTGCAGCACATCGATGCCGCAGCTCACCGCCGGGTAGAACTGGGTGTACACGTGATGCCCGGCCACACCGGCCCCGGCAACCGCGCAGATCACCACCAGCACTTCGAATGCGGTGATGCTGCGGCGCGTGCGCATGGCTGCGCCGATGAACGCGAACAGCGCGATCAGCAGCAACGCGTAGCGCTGCAAAATGCACAGTGGGCACGGCGCCTCGCCGAGCACGATCTGCATGTACAGCGCACCACCGATCAGTGCCAGGCAGATGATGCCCAGCAACACCAGAAAGCGCCGCTCACGTCCCAGTCGAATCGTTTCCTCGCTCATCGCGTTTCCCTTATATGTCCATGGTTCAGCTGGATGGCGGCTGCGCCTGCAGTTGCGCCATCAAGCTGATGTTGTCTTCGATATGCCAATTGGCCGCGATGCGACCGTTGTCGATCTGATAGATATCGGTTGCCCGGAAGTCTACACGCTGGCCCTGCCCTTTGAGAGCCTTGAACGTACCGCTGAAGTGCCCGCGAAAGTGCAGATGCACCACCACGCGATCACCGGCGATGATCATTTGCTCGATGTCGCAACTCAAGTCCGGAACAGCCGTGCGAAAGAACTTCGACGCCAGCAACGGCCCGGTCGGCCCCTGCACCCGACCTTCGGGCGGCGTCTGGTCGACAAACTGCGGCGACAACGCCGCTACGGCCAACGCCTCTTCACCGGAATTCCAGAAACTGCCATAACGCCGCGCGGCCAGGGTCATGGCTTCTACCTGCGCCTTCGGCAGGCTCTGATCGACGATCAGCGTCTGCGGCTTTATCAAGGCAGATTCGGCAGCAGCAAACGGGCTGGCCAGCCACGCGACCGAAAGACCGATGGCTGCAAAGCTGAAACGACGGGCGAAGATGAAATGCGACATGGGGGCGATCCTGATCATGTAAACGAACGAGCGCCTATCATCAGCATCGGGGAATAAACGATAAACCGGTTAAGAAACGATTAACCTTTAAACACTTTTTAAGAATCAGCACCGCGTAACGGCCTTCGCGAGCAGGCTCGCTCCCACATTGGATCTGCGTCGAACACAAATCCTGTGGGAGCGAGCCTGCTCGCGAATGAAGGCAACCCGGTTCTGAATTATTCCAAAGCCGCAGCCGGCCCGAAGAACTCATAACGACTCTGCTTCTCAGGCACACCCAAGGCTTTCAGATGGCGCTTGATCGCCCCCATGAATCCCTTCGGCCCAAGGAAGTAAGCGTCGACATCACGCTGAGCCGGCAACCACTCGCCCAGCAGCGCCTGATCCAGCATCCCGACCTTGTCCGCCGCCGGGCTCACGCCGTCATCTTCGGCATAGCAGTAAAAACGCTTGAGTTGCGGATGACGCGCCGCCAGCTCATCAATCCAGTCGCGGAACGCGTGCACGCGGCCATTGCGCGCGCAGTGGATAAAGTGCACCGGACGCTCGGTTTCCAGCGCCGCTTCAAGCATTGCCAAGGTCGGCGTAATGCCAACACCACCACTGATCAGCACCAACGGTTTGTCGCTGGCGGTCAAGGTGAACTCGCCCGATGGCGGGAACAGTTGAATGCTGGCGCCGACCTGCAGTTGATCGTGCAAGTGGTTGGACGCCCGGCCACCCGGTTCGCGCTTGACGCTGATGCGGTACTGACCGTTGTTCGCCAGTGCCGACAGCGAGTAGTTGCGGCGGATTTCCTCGCCATCAAGGATCAGCTTCATGCCAATGTACTGACCCGGTTCGGCCGCGAGAATCGGGTCTTTGTCTGCTGGCTCGAAGTAGAACGAAACGATTTCCGCACTTTCCTCGACCCTGGCCGCGACGATGAACTCACGCGCCCCGCGCCAGCCGCCGACGGCGTGTTCTTTCTGGTCGTAAATCGCGGTTTCGGCGCCGATCAGAATGTCCGCCAGTTGCCCATAAGCCGCGCCCCACGCGCTCATCACTTCCGGTGTGGCGATCTCTTCGCCAAGCACTTCAGAAATCGCACGCAGCAGGCAGGCGCCGACAATCGGGTAGTGCTCCGGAAGGATCTGCAGGGCGACGTGCTTATTGATGATCTTCGCCACCAGATCGCCCAACTGATCGAGTTGATCAATGTGCCGCGCATACATCAGCACGCCATTGGCCAAGGCGCGTGGCTGGTCACCGCTGGCCTGGTGGGCCTGGTTAAACAGCGGCCGGACTTCCGGGTATTCGGAGAGCATCATGCGATAGAAGTGGGTGATCAGCGCTTCACCGCCGCTTTCCAGCAGAGGCACGGTGGATTTGACGATGGCACGATCCTGAACGCTAAGCATAAGGTGACTCCTGAGCTTCTTGGAAAAGTTACCTTTGGGTTATCAGTATTCGTGCCAACTAATTTATTCATATAAATCAATGATTTGAGGTTTACGTAGTCATAAAGACTCAAAGAGCCTTATAGTCATCCCGACTACATCTTGTCTCTTTGACTACAAGACCATGACCGCAAAATCCCTGCTCACCGCGCTGCTGCCTCTAGTGTCCGACCTGTCCCGCGAACTTCCCGAGGGCGAGCGTTATCGGCGCTTGCTCGAAGCCATGCGCGCGCTACTGCCGTGCGATGCCGCCGCATTGTTGCGCCTCGACGGCGAAGCGCTGGTGCCGCTGGCCGTGGACGGTTTAAGTACGGACACCCTCGGTCGGCGCTTCAAGGTCAGCGAGCACCCGCGCTTCGAAATTCTCCTCAGCGGAACCGGCCCCACGCGCTTCGCCGCCGACAGCGACTTGCCCGATCCTTATGACGGTCTCGTCGACGGACTCGACGAACACCTCGAAGTCCACGATTGCCTCGGCTGCCCATTATTTGTCGATGAAAAACTCTGGGGCCTGATCACCCTCGACGCCCTCGACCCCGAGCGTTTCGAACCGATCGAACTCGACGCCCTGCAAGCCTTCGCCAGCCTCGCCTCGGCCACGGTCAACGCCGCCGAACGCATCCAGCGTTTAGCCAATCGCGCTGAAGACGAGCACCAGCGCGCCGAGGTTTATCGCCAGGCCAGCGGTCAGCAGAACCGCGAAATGATCGGCCAGAGCAAGGCGCTGAAAAAACTGGTGGAGGAAATCAATCTGGTCGGCGGCAGCGATCTGACCGTATTGATCACCGGCGAAACCGGGGTCGGCAAAGAGCTGGTCGCCCAGGCGATTCACGCCGCTTCAGCGCGCGCCGACCAACCGATCATCAGCCTCAACTGCGCCGCCCTGCCCGACACACTGGTCGAAAGCGAACTGTTCGGCCACGTGCGCGGCGCCTTCACCGGCGCCACCAGCGACCGGCGCGGCAAGTTCGAACTGGCCAATGGCGGCACGCTGTTTCTCGATGAAGTTGGCGAGTTGTCACTGACCGTACAGGCGAAATTGCTGCGCGTTTTGCAGAGTGGTCAGTTGCAGCGTTTGGGTTCGGACAAGGAGCATCAGGTCGATGTGCGCCTGATTGCCGCGACCAACCGCGACCTGGCCGAAGAAGTGCGCAGCGGTCGCTATCGCGCCGACTTTTACCATCGCCTGAGCGTGTACCCGCTGCGTGTGCCGGCGCTGCGCGATCGCGGCCGCGATGTGTTGTTGCTCAGCGGCTTCTTTCTTGAGCAGAACCGTTCGCGCATGGGCCTCAACAGCCTGCGCCTGAGCAGCGACGCCCAGGAAGCGTTGCTCGCCTACACTTGGCCGGGCAACGTGCGTGAACTGGAACACCTGATCGGGCGCAGTGCGTTGAAGGCGCTGGGCAACTGCAAGGTGCGGCCGAAGATCCTCAGCCTCAGTGCGGCGGACCTGGATTTGCCGCGTGAGATTGTGGATAACTCGGTTGAGGCTGTTGTTGGTGCGGTGACCGAGATGCCGCTGATCAGCGGGGATTTGCGCAGTGAGACCGAGCAGTATCAGCGGCGTTTGATCAGTGCGGCGCTGGAGCGTAATCAGGATAACTGGGCGAGTGCGGCGCGGGAGTTGGGGCTGGATCGGGCGAATCTTGGGCGGATGGCCAAGCGGTTGGGGATGAAGAGCTAAAAGCACACCCTCACCCTAGCCCTCTCCCAGAGGGAGAGGGGACTGACCGAGGTGTCTTTCGCCATACGCCGACCTGAAATATCGAGTCGATTATGGATTCGGCAGAGCAGGTTCAGGTCGGTGAATTACTACAATATTCCCCAATCGGCCCCCTCTCCCTCCGGGAGAGGGCTGGGGTGAGGGGCTTTGGCTTTAGATCGAAACACAACCCGACAACTAACCTAAAGCCCAACCTTTTGACGCCGATAACCCGGCATCAATAGTTTCTGGCGATTCCCACCCTCGCCCACCACCTTTCCACAGAAGGTTCATATGTCCTCCACCAAAGCCCGCGCAGATTCACTTTCGCTTCTGCTGTTTACCTTGCGCAGCGGCAAGCTGATGGCGATCAACCTGCTGAAAGTCAGTGAAATCATCCCCTGCCCGCCGCTGACCAAACTGCCGGAGTCGCACCCGCACGTGAAAGGCATCGCCACGTTACGCGGTGCTTCCCTGTCGGTGATCGACCTCAGCCGCGCCATCGGCGAGCGCCCGCTGGAAGACCCGAACGGCGGCTGCCTGATCGTCACCGACGTCAGCCGCTCGAAGCAGGGTCTGCACGTGCAGGCGGTGAGTAAAATCGTCCACTGCCTGACCACCGACATCAAACCGCCGCCGTTCGGCTCCGGCGGCTCGCGCGCCTACATCACCGGCGTGACCTCGGTGGACGGCACGCTGGTGCAGGTGCTGGATATCGAAAAGGTTATCCACAGCATCGCCCCGGCGCAGATCGAAATGGCCCCGACCGACCTGACAATGGAAGACGCCGAAGTGCTCGGCAATGCGCGCATTCTGGTGGTCGATGACAGCCAGGTGGCGCTGCAGCAATCGGTGCACACCCTGCGCAATCTCGGCCTGCAATGCCACACCGCACGCAGCGCCAAGGAAGCCATCGACTGCCTGCTCGACCTGCAAGGCACCGCGCAGCAGATCAACCTGATCGTCTCCGATATCGAAATGTCCGAGATGGACGGCTACGCCTTCACCCGCACCCTGCGCGAGACTCCGGACTTCGCCCATTTGTACGTGCTGCTGCACACCTCGCTCGACAGCGCGATGAACAGCGAGAAAGCGCGGCTGGCCGGGGCGAACGGCGTGCTGACCAAGTTCTCCTCGCCGGAACTGACCCACTGCCTGATCGAAGCGGCCAAACACGTCGCCGCCCACGGGCACTAAGTCTTGGCCGAGAGATATTGTTTCCTGATGCGGCGCGACCTCGGTAAGGACGCGCCGGATGCTTTTATGCCTCAAGGTATTGAACTGTGCACGTACTCCGTCGAACTGGCGGCGGACGCGCATGACTTGATGCAACTCGGCTACCGCGAAGGTGGTGGCCGAGTGCCGGCGCTGGACGTTTGGCAGCGGCAGTTCGAAAGCGATCCTGAATACGATCCGAGCCTGTGTTTAATTGCCCGCGATGCCGAAGGCGTGGTCGGTGTGGCGCAGTGCTGGACCAGCGCCTATATCAAGAATCTGGTGGTGCATCCGCGCATGCAGGGGCGCGGATTGGGCCGGGCGTTGTTGCTCAATGCATTCAAGGTGTTTCAGCAACGCCGCGAAGGGTTTGTTGATCTGAAGGTGCTGGAAGACAACCGGCGGGCGCAGCGGTTGTATGAAAGTGCGGGGATGTACGTGGTCCGCCGCGAGCTGGTGCCGGACTGATTAAAGTCAAAAGATCGCAGCCTTCGGCAGCTCCTACAGGGAACCGCATATCCATGTAGGAGCTGCCGAAGGCTGCGATCTTTTAATGGTGTCCCAGGCAACAAAACTCTTTAGGCATACTCCAACCTTGGCCACCCACGCCCAAGGACGCCCATCATGAAAGCCATCACCTTAAGCCTGCTCTGCCTCACCGCCCTCGCCTCCCAGGTCCAAGCCTCGAGCCCCGACGCCTGGGCCGCTTACGACAAAACCGTACTCGCCAGTTGCACCAAGGCCAGCGGTCTGAAAAGCGCCAAACCGGTCGGCACGCCCGCACAATTCGATGACCGCGTCGGCTATACCGCCGTCCTGCTGCAAGGCCAATACCCGCAAAAACACATGAAAGGCCAGCAAGGCACCGAGCTGTGCCTGTACAACAAACAATCGAAAACCGCCTTCGTCACCGAGTGGGACTCGATCCGTCCGACCGCCAAAGCCCAGTGAGTGGCGCATAACTTGCTTCGATCCGCGCCTGTGCGGTGGTTTTCCGCCACCGTTTCACACCCTGATTGAAGACAGATCGCTCAATGAATACGACGTTTTCCTGCGTAGGCTGCGGCAAATGCTGCACCGACCACCATGTCCCGCTGACCCTGGCCGAAGCCCGCATGTGGGCGGCGGATGGCGGTCAGGTGATCGTGCTGGTGGAGGCTTTTCTCGGTAATGGCCTGGGTTTGCCGGCGCAGCAGCGGGAACATGCCGAACGTCGCTCAACGCACGTTCGCAGCGGCACGACAGACGCCCATGTAGCAATCACCTTCGCCGCTTACAACGTCGGCCGCTGCCGGAATCTTGACGAAGAAAACCTGTGCCGGATCTACGAGCGACGGCCGTTGGTGTGCCGCATTTATCCGGCGGAAATCAATCCGCATATCCCGCTCAACCCTGCCGCCAAGGATTGCCCGCCGGAGTCCTGGCAACAGGGGCCGGTGCTGATTGCCGGGGGCGAGTTGGTCGATCAGGAGCTGATTGAATTGATTCAACGTTCGCGCCAGGCCGATCGCGACGACATCGGCATCAAGGACGCGATCTGCGCGGCGCTGGGGATTCGCACCACAGCGCTGAAGGGTGACGGCTTTACTGCGTATTTGCCGAACATGGATGCGTTTGCGGCGGTGATTGATCAGGTAACGGCCCAACCGTTGACGATGGCGTCGAGTGAGTGGGTGTTTCATCTGTCGGGCGATGATGTGGCCGGGCAGGTGTTGGCGACCGGGGCACAGGTGGTGACTGAGCCGGCGCAGACCTATGCGTTTATCTCGCTGCGGGCGGCTTGATCGGGGTTTTGCAAGATCGAACTGGCCTCATCGCTGGCAAGCCAGCTCCAACAGGTATCTCGGGCATTCACATAATTTGTGTACGACACAGAACCCTGTGGGAGCTGGCGGGAATAAAACTCAGCGCTTGCCCATCGAACGACGGGTGCCCGGCGGCGCCATGCCCGGGGTCTTGGTGTGGCCGTTCTTGGCGCCGTTCTTGTACCAAGGCTGGTTCGAGCCTTTGGCAGCGGCCAGTTCGCCCGGTTTGAAGGGGAACTTGAATGCCGGGATTTCGGCTTTGGTTTCACTGGTATCGGCCAGTTCAGCCGAGACATCGCTCACGGCGTCGTCAACCGGCGGCAGGGTCGGGGAAGTCATAAAAGCTCCGGAAAGCAAAAAGTCGGGCCCGATCAGTGAGCCGCGAAGGCGCGCAGTATACCTGTGCGCCATGGCTCGGCACCTGAAGATTTGCAGCGCACGCCGAACGGTTTACAGATAACTGATGATGACAATGCCTTTGTCGTTCGAGGTCTTCAGCGCTTCGTAGCGCATGGAAATCGGCAGCGCCTGATGACTGCAAGCATTGCGATCGGTGTCGACATCGACTTTCACGCCGGGCGTGATTTCGATCTGACGAGAATCACGAGCAACAAACGCCCCGACCGGTCCGACCTGACAACCCGAATCAACGATTTGCCCGCTGAAGCGGATCTCACCGGATTGACTGGCCGGCGCGGCGAACGCTGTGAGTGGAAGCAAGAGAAGCACAGACGGCAGAGCGGTTTTCAGCTTCATTTCAAGACACTCCCGAAGTGGACGGCCCAGAGAGATTTGGGCCGTGCGCGGCCTGAGCCATACAAGCTGTATCCGCTCATAGAGGCGGATCTTTAAGAGATTAGTCAGGATCGCAAGCCGTGCCGGATGTCAGTTAATTCGTTGCTGGACGTTACTCAATAATTGCGAGGTGCCTTCCAACAACTGCGCCAGAAGCGCGTCATCCTCATCCATATACCCTTCGTATTCTGCGAGATTGCGCCGCTCATGACACAACGCGAACAATCGCACCTGAACCTTGCTGATATGCGCCGTATGCACCAGACACTGAAAGACCAGATAGCGTTTATCCGATCGATAGCCACTCAATCGGAGCGCAGTCAGCGCCAACGCGTGCGCTGCGTTATAAGCCAAGTCGAAACGGCTGGAAAAAGACAATGTAGAAGTTTGCGCATCCTTGAGCCGATCCACGGCCGAGCGCATCAAGCCCTCACACTCCTTGCGATCCGGCGGCTCCGCTTTCAGCCCACCGCTACGTAGAAGATTCTCCAGACTCTCGTTGCTGCCCATCCTTGGACTCCAAAGGGTTTGCCCCTAACAGATCGATTTTTTCCTGCTGCACCACCCGCACGACAAAGCTGTTTTGCGCAGCCAGTTTCGCCGCCCAGTCTTGCGGGGTGTAAAGCGTCGGATTGATGGGACGACCCAATTGCTCCTCCATGGGCATGAGCCGTTCCATGACGTCACTGTAGTGCAGGCCTTCGCCGATCAGCATGAGATCAATGTCACTGAGTGTGTTTGCTGTGTCCTTGGCGATGGAGCCATAGACAAACGCCCAGGTGATCTGCTCGGTAAATGGCTGCAATGCCTGACGCAGAGGCTCGGCGATGCCAAACGTCTTGCGGGCGATGCCCAGTAGTTCGGCATAGATGGGACAGGTGGGATTGGCCTGGTAATGGTTCTGATTGCCCACTCTCGTCATGCGCAACACACCGGCTCGCTGCAGACGGTCGAGTTCACGCATGAGACTGCCTTTGCCAACACGCGCCCAGCGCGCGATCTCATTGGCATAGAAAGTCTGGTCAGGCTTACCGAACAGCAGACCCAACACTTTTTGTTGAGTGGTGGTAAACAGCGCTTCGCTTAGAGAGATCGTTTCCACTGTGAAGCCCAAAGAGTCCCAAAAAGGGAACGATAGGTCCCTTTTTGGGACTTATCAACCTTGAGAATATTTCCAGAGACAGCGGCCACAGACCAATAGCCATCGCGAACAGGCTCACACCCACATTTGGAATGCGATCCCCTTGTAGGAGCGAGCCTGCTCGCGAAGAACGATGACGCGGTGCTCAGACGGATTACGTCTGCGGATCAACCCGATCCAGCGCCCGGTTTACCGCCAGCTCGGCGAGCATGACGATCTGCTGAATCGCCAGCGCCGTACTGCGCTGCGGACGACTGAGCTGATCGGCCAGATCACCGGCCATGACATTGGCTGAAGCCAGCGATTCGCAGGCGTGGGCCAGCAGGCTTTCGGTGTCGATGTTCGGGTGGATGAGGAACATCGTACTGGGCTGACGCGGCTTGACCGGTTCGGGGCAGAGGTAGAAATCGAGAGCGCGCTTGATGGCTTCGCGGGTTTTGATCTGATCGTCGGCGCGGAGGGCGTCTTCGAGTGGGGTGGTGGGATCGATGGGTGGATCGGGAACTGGCTTAGTCATTGATTCAGTCCTTACTGATTGGAGCCAACAATTACCGTTTCTCACGCGGCGAATTGGGTGGCAGCTACGTACGGGGTGAGAAACCGGGCAAGGACCAGTACAACCTCCGGCCGGACCGAAGTCCGCCCGCACATAGCTGCCATAAAAAAGCAGGCAGCAATCAGCTGGCGCCGATTATGACGGTACTGGTGTTGGAATAATACTTAGCCCGGGTTCTCACACCCGATCACCGAGTTTTCGGCGACACCCAAAGA
>NZ_JAMLFX010000005.1:205586-227759 GCF_023634765.1 Pseudomonas sp. AKS31 | reverse complement strand
CCGACGTGAAATACCGAGTCGAACTCAGATTCTGAAACAGATCAAAAGCCCCTCACCCTAGCCCTCTCCCGGAGGGAGAGGGAATGACCGTGGTGTTTGCGGGAGGTACGCCGACGTGCAATACCTCGTTGAATTTGGATCTTGAAAAGCACACAAATCGGCTCCCTCTCCCTCGGGAGAGGGCTGGGGTGAGGGGCAAATCCACCACAAATCCAAAGCCGAGCACGCTGTGCTCCTCACCACTCAATAGGCCGAGTGTCAGCTCGCCTGCTTTTGATCTTGACCCACGGGCGACGTCGGAAGGCTGAGTGGAGGGATTGATCCGGGCGTGGGAGCGCAGCGACCGTTTGGCGAAGCCAAACACAGCGGGAGTAGGTGCAGCGAAGCAAACCGGAGACGCTGCGCCCGGATCGATCCCGGAGCGAAGGAACCCCGAGCCCCAGCGAGCGGGCCGTACGTAGGAGCAAGCGTTTTTTGCTTACTTTTTTAGGCGCTCTTGTAAAAAAGTGAGTCGCCGTAAGGGCCATCCCCTAAGCCGCCGTTACCGCAGCAACGGATCCACCGCAAAGAAAACTGACAGCGCTGACAGCTAGCCGTCACCCTACTGACCCGCAGACAGGTTTATAAAGACAACAACCCTGCCCAAACTCCGCCCGGCGCCCACCCCGCATGCGAATCCAAAAGAACAAAGCCCTGCTAGCCCTAGTGATCGTCTTGGCCGCCGCAGGCACATGGTGGGCAATGAAACCCGCCCCGACCAAACTCGCCACCCCCACCGCCATCCCCGTGCGAGTCATAGCGGTCAGCGAAAAAGACGTCCCCCGCTACACCAGCGGCATCGGCTCCGTACTCTCATTACACAGCGTCGTCGTGCGCCCACAAATAGACGGCATCCTCACCAAAATCCTCGTCAAAGAAGGCCAACTCGTCAAAGCAGGCGACCTGCTGGCCACCATCGACGACCGCTCCATCCGCGCCAGCCTCGACCAGGCCCGCGCCCAACTGGGCGAAAGCCAGGCGCAACTGCAAGTCGCCCTGGTCAACCTCAAACGCTACAAACTGCTCACCGTCGACGACGGCATCTCGAAACAGACCTACGACCAGCAACAAGCCCTGGTCAACCAGCTCAAAGCCACCGCCCAAGGCAACCAAGCCTCAATCGACGCCGCGCAAGTACAACTGTCCTACACGCAAATCCGCTCCCCGGTCACCGGCCGCGTCGGTATTCGCACAGTAGATGAAGGCAACTTCCTGCGCACGACCGACACCGCCGGACTGTTCACCGTCACCCAGATCGACCCGATCGCCGTCGAATTCTCCCTGCCCCAGCAAATGCTGCCGACCCTGCAAGGCCTGATCAACGATCCACAGCGTGCGCAGGTCAAGGCCTACATCGGCGCCGACACCGATGGCGAAACCGGCAGCCTGCTCGGCGAAGGGCACCTGACCCTGATCGACAACCAGATCAACGCCAACACCGGCACCATCCGCGCCAAAGCCGAATTCGACAACGCCAGCCAAAAACTCTGGCCCGGCCTGCTGGTGACGGTAAAAATTCAGACAGCCCTCGACAAAGATGCGCTGGTCGTCCCGCCCACCGTCGTACAACGTGGCCTCGATCAACACTTCGTTTACCGAGTGAATGGCGACAAGGTCGAAGCGGTGCAGGTGCAGATGGTTCACCAAGGCAGCGGCCAGGACATCATCAAAGGCGTGAAGGCCGGTGATGTGCTGGTGACCGATGGCCAGTCGCGGCTCAAACCCGGTTCGACCGTGCAAGTCATGAGCGAGCCGCCGCAGGTGGTGCAAGCGGAGCCGAAACCATGAAGGCGCACAAAGGCGTCTCCACGTGGTGTATCGATCACCCGGTCGCAACAATTCTGCTGACCATTGCCTTGGTACTGGTCGGGTTGATTGCCTTCCCGCGCTTACCGATTGCCCCACTGCCGGAAGCGGAATTTCCGACGATTCAGGTGTCCGCGAAATTGCCCGGCGCCAGCCCCGACACCATGGCCTCGTCCGTGGCCACGCCGCTGGAGGTGCAATTCAGTGCCATCCCCGGCATGACCCAGATGACTTCCAGCAGTGCGCTCGGCTCTACCCTGCTGACCCTGCAATTCAGCCTCGACAAGAGCATCGACACCGCCGCTCAGGAAGTCCAAGCAGCGATCAACACCGCCGCCGGCAAGTTGCCCAAAGACATGCCAACGCTGCCGACCTGGAGGAAGGTCAACCCGGCCGACAGCCCGGTGCTGATCCTCAGTGTCAGCTCGACGCAGATGCCCGGCACCGAACTCAGCGATCTGGTGGAAACCCTGCTCGCGCGTCAGATCAGTCAGATCGACGGCGTAGGCCAAATCAACATCACCGGTCAGCAACGTCCGGCGATCCGCGTTCAGGCTTCGGCGGACAAACTCGCGGCCATCGGCCTGACCCTCGCTGACATCCGTCTGGCGATCCAGCAAACCAGCCTCAACCTCGCCAAGGGCGCGCTGTACGGCGAGTCGAGTATTTCCACGCTGTCGACCAACGACCAGTTGTTCCAGCCTGAGGAGTACCGCCAGCTCATCGTTTCCTACAAGGATGGCGCCCCGGTTCACCTAAGAGATGTCGCCAACGTTATCAACGGTTCGGAAGATGATTATGTGCAAGCGTGGGCGGGTGATCGACCGGGGGTAAACCTTGTGATTTCGCGCCAACCTGGCGCCAACATTGTCGAGACAGTGGATCGCATCCAAGCCGCCCTGCCCGGCCTCGAAGCCATGCTGCCGGCCTCTGTGCAGGTCGACGTTCTGATCGACCGCACCCAGACCATCCGCGCCTCGCTGCATGAAGTCGAGATCACGCTGTTGATCGCGATCCTCCTGGTGGTGGCGGTGATGGCACTGTTCCTGCGTCAGTTGTCGGCAACCCTGATTGTTTCGGCGGTACTCGGCGTGTCGCTGATCGCCAGTTTCGCCTTGATGTACATCCTCGGTTTCAGCCTGAACAACCTGACGCTGGTGGCGATCGTGGTGGCCGTGGGATTTGTGGTCGACGATGCCATCGTGGTGGTGGAAAACATCCACCGGCATCTGGAGGCCGGCGACGACATGCGCGAGGCCGCGATCAAAGGCGCGGGCGAGATCGGTTTTACCGTGGTCTCGATCAGCTTTTCGCTGGTGGCGGCGTTTATTCCGCTGCTGTTCATGGGTGGTGTGGTCGGGCGACTGTTCAAGGAATTCGCCCTGACGGCGACCTCGACCATCATGATTTCCGTGGTGGTGTCGCTGACCCTGGCGCCGACGCTGGCGGCGCTGTTCATGCGCAAACCGGTGCACCACGCCCACGCCAAACCGGGCTTCAGCGAACGTCTGCTCGGCTGGTACGAGAAAGGTCTGCGCCGCGCCCTCGCCCATCAGAAGTTGATGATCGGCGTTTTCGGTTTATCGCTGGCGCTGGCCATCGGCGGTTACATCTTTATCCCGAAAGGTTTCTTCCCGGTGCAGGACACCGGTTTCGTCCTCGGCACCACCGAAGCCGCTGCGGATATTTCCTACGGCGACATGGTAAAAAAACACCTCGCGATGGCCGAAATCGTCGCCGCCGATCCGGCCGTGCAGGCGTTTTCCCACTCGGTCGGCGTGTCCGGCAGCAACCAGACCATCGCCAACGGCCGCTTCTGGATTGCCCTGAAAAAACGCGGCGACCGTGATGTTTCAGCCAGCCAGTTCATCGACCGCATCCGTCCGCAACTGATGAAAGTCCCCGGCATCGTGCTCTACCTGCGCGCCGGCCAGGACATCAACCTCAGCTCCGGCCCGAGCCGCGCGCAGTATCAATATGTGCTGAAGAGCAACGACGGCGCGACCCTCGCGACGTGGACGCAACGCCTGACCGAAAAACTGCGCAGCAACCCCGCGTTCCGTGACATTTCCAATGACCTGCAACTGGGCGGCAGCATCACCCACATCAGCATCGACCGCAGCGCCGCCGCACGTTTCGGCCTGACCGCCAGCGATGTCGACGAGGCGCTGTACGATGCCTTCGGCCAACGGCAGATCAATGAATTCCAGACCCAGGTCAACCAGTACAACGTGATTCTGGAGTTGGACACCAAACAGCGCGGCAAGGCCGAGAGCCTCAACTATTTCTACCTGCGCTCGCCACTGAGTGGCGAGATGGTGCCGCTGTCAGCGCTGGCCAAATTTGACGCGCCGACCATTGGCCCGTTGTCGATCGCGCATGACGGCATGTTCCCCGCCGCCAACCTGTCGTTCAACCTCGCGCCTGGCGTGGCGTTGGGTGATGCGGTGATTCTGCTCAATCAGGCCAAGGCCGAGATCGGCATGCCGACGGCGATCAGCGGCAATTTCCAGGGCGCGGCGCAGGCGTTCCAGAGTTCGCTGGCCAGCCAGCCATGGCTGATTCTCGCGGCGCTGGTTGCGGTGTACATCATTCTCGGTGTGCTTTATGAAAGCTTCGTGCACCCGCTGACGATCATCTCGACGCTGCCGGCGGCAGGTTTGGGTGCGGTGATCATGCTGTGGATCTGCGGTCAGGACTTTTCGATCATGGCGTTGATCGGCCTGGTGTTGCTGATCGGTATCGTCAAGAAGAACGGCATTCTGATGATCGACTTCGCGCTCGAAGCGCAGCGCCAGCGAGGCCTGTCGCCGCAGGAAGCGATTTTCGAGGCGTGCATCACGCGGTTCCGGCCAATCATCATGACCACCCTCGCCGCCCTGCTTGGCGCTCTGCCGCTGATGCTCGGTTACGGCACCGGCGCCGAGTTGCGCCAGCCGCTGGGGATCGCAGTGGTCGGCGGTTTGCTGGTCAGCCAGATGCTGACGCTGTTTACCACTCCGGTCATATACTTGTGGCTCGAGCGGCTGTTCCACCGGCCCAAACCGATGCCCTCACCGGCACTGGCGACCACAGACTGAGGCAGGGTCATGCGCGTTCTGATTATCGAAGACGAGGAAAAAACCGCGGACTATCTGCACCGCGGTCTGACGGAACAGGGTTACACCGTGGATCTGGCCCGCGACGGCGTCGAGGGGCTGCATCTGGCGCTGGAAAGCGACTACGCGGTGATCGTCCTCGACGTCATGTTGCCGGGCCTCGATGGCTTTGGCGTGTTGCGCGCGTTGCGTGCGCGCAAGCAGACCCCGGTGATCATGCTCACCGCCCGCGAGCGCGTCGAAGACCGCATCAAAGGCCTGCGCGACGGCGCCGACGATTACCTCGGCAAACCGTTTTCCTTCCTCGAACTGGTCGCGCGCCTGCAAGCGTTGACCCGGCGCAGCGGCGGTCATGAACCGGTGCAGGTGAGCATCGCTGACCTGTGGATAGATTTGATCAGCCGCAAGGCCACTCGCGCCGGCACCCGTCTGGATCTGACCGCCAAAGAGTTTTCGTTGTTGAGCGTCCTCGCCCGCCGCCAGGGTGAAATCCTTTCGAAAACCGCGATTGCCGAGATGGTCTGGGACATCAATTTCGACAGCGACGCCAACGTCGTCGAAGTGGCGATCAAACGCCTGCGCGCCAAGCTCGACGGGCCGTTCGACGAGAAACTGCTGCACACCATTCGTGGCATGGGTTATGTGCTGGAGAGCCGTGGTGTCCAGTAACTCGATTGCCCTGCGCCTCAGTGGAATGTTCACTCTGGTGGCGCTGCTGGTGTTTCTGTTGATCGGCGGCGCGTTGTATCAGCAAGTCGATAAAGGCTTGGGGTTGCTGCCGGAAGCCGAGCTGGATGCCCGATATAGCGTGCTCGAATCGGCGCTCAATCGCTTCGGTACGCCGGAGCATTGGGTGAAGATAAACGCCAAGTTGAAGCTGCTCGGCGAAGAGGACAAACGCATTCGTTTCTGGGTGGTGAGTGGTGATCCGGGTTACGAATATGGTCAACCGGACGCCGCCATTCGTGCCTTCGCCAAAGGCCCGTTGGGCATGCATGACCTGCAGTTGCCCGGCCAGCCTTACCCACTGAAAGTGCTGCTGACCGAGTTGCCGGCCAAGGATCAACGCCCGCCGCTGCGCTTCATGATCGGCATCGATACCGAGACCTTCCACGAGACTCAGCACAATCTGCTGATTGCGCTGATCGGTCTGGCGATTGTCGGCGTGTTGATGGCCTCGGCGCTGGGCTATTGGGTCGCTCGGATCGGCCTCAAGCCGTTGATCAAACTGTCCCACGAAGCTCAACGCTTGGCGCCCCCATTACGCGCCGGGCGCTTGCGTCTGTCGCCGCTGCCACCGGAGCTGGAGCAGTTTGTCGACTCGTTCAACTCGACGCTGGAGCGCGTTGAACAGGCCTACTCACGGCTGGAATCATTCAACGCCGATGTGGCCCATGAACTGCGCTCGCCGCTGACCAATCTGATTGGCCAGACGCAAGTGGCGCTGACTCGCGGCCGCTCCGCCGAGCATTACTTCGAAGTGCTGCAATCGAATCTGGAAGAACTGGAACGGCTGCGCTCGATCATCAACGACATGCTGTTTCTGGCCAGTGCCGACCAAGGCAACAAGGCGACCAAACTGACCTCGACGTCGCTGGCCGATGAGGTGGCGACGACCCTGGAATATCTGGATTTCATCCTTGAAGATGCGCAGGTTGAAGTGCGGGTCAGCGGTGATGCGCTGGTGCACATCGAGGTCGCGCATTTGCGTCGGGCGTTGATCAATTTGTTGAGCAACGCGGTGCAGCACACCGGCCCTGGACAGGTGATCGAGGTGCGCATCGAGGTCGAGGAACATCAGGTGAGTATCGGCGTGGCCAACCCCGGCTCGCCGATTGCCAGCGAACACTTGCCGCGCTTGTTCGAGCGTTTTTATCGGGTGGATGCGTCGCGCAGCAACAGTGGCAATAACCATGGCTTGGGGCTGGCGATCGTCAAGGCGATTGCGTTGATGCATGGCGGCGATGTGTTTGTGCGCAGTGATCGCGGGATGAATACCTTCGGGATTTATCTTCCGGTCTGAAAAGCCCCTCACCCTAACCCTCTCCCAGAGGGAGAGGGGACTGACCGCGTTGTTCTTTCAAGGTACGCCGACCTGGAATATCCAGTCGAACTCAGACTCTGAAAAGCATGAAGATCTGCTCCCCTTCTCCCTGGGGGAGCGAGACTGGCCGAGTTTTTCTCTCGAAGTACGCCGACCTGAAATATCCAGTCGTAGTCAGGCTTTGAAAAGCATGGAGATCTGCTCCCTTTCCCCCTCGCCCCCTTGGGGGAGAGGGCTGGGGTGAGGGGGTTGCTCTTGGCTGCACCGCAATCTTTGACTTTTACCTCCTGCGCAACAGTCATTTATGAAAATCACGCTGTTTCCCGACGCCCGGCAACCTTATCTTTGCCCGCACCAAACAGCACTCGCCAAGCGAGAAGGTTTTCAAGATGTCCAACAGTATGGGTATTGCCAGCGCGTTCGTTTTGTCCTCATTGATCCTGTCGCCGATGGCGATGGCTGAAGAATCGCAGTCGTTCGTAGCGCACAACGTCGCTCGCGCGCAGGCCTTCGATCAACATCAGGCCGAAGTGATGGCCAAGGCGCAAGACGCCTCGCAAGCCCCGCAGGCTGCCACTTCCCAAACTCAAGCTACCGAGAAAGACAGCTGAGTCGCGCACCGCGCCAACGTTTCCCTCGACGCGGTTGTTTGGCTCTTCCCGTTCAACCGTCGTCATTCCAGGCCGCTGCTTTTCAGCGGCCTTTTTTCGTTGTGGTCTGAAAGCCGTCTGGTTCGTCTGTAACAACAAGAAACATCAAGCCCCTCACGCCATTGAAGGGCCAGTTGACCCAAGGAGCTCCATCGCACGTGCGTTACCCAGTCCGTTTCACCCCGCTGTTCATTGCAATTGCCGCAACGATTGCTCCCGCCGTCCACGCCGATGAACCTGCCAAAGAAGGCTTCGTCGAAGGCTCGAGCCTCAACCTCAACGCCCGCAACTACTACATGAATCGCAACCGCTTGCAGAAAGCGGACGACAACATCGAGTGGGGCCAGGGCTTTCTCGGGGTTTTCCAGTCAGGCTACACCGAAGGCACGGTCGGTTTCGGCCTCGATGCCCACGCCATGCTCGGGTTAAAGCTCGATGGCGGAGGCGGCACGGACGGCTCGAGCATCCTCCCGATCAGAGAGAATGGCGGCAAAGCCCCGGGTTCGTTCTCCACGGCGGGCGGCACGTTGAAAATTCGCGCATTCGATACCGAGTTGAAGGCCGGTGACCTGTTCCTCACCAACCCGGTGATCGCCGGCGGCGACACGCGCATGCTGCCGCAGACTTTCCGGGGTGTGAGCCTGACCAACCACAGCTTCGACGGCTGGTTGATCGAAGGTGGCCAGGCGAGTTTCACCAAACCGTACAACCAGAGCGGCCATACGCGCATCGGCACCTCGTACGGGACGCTGGCCGATGGCGACGAGAGTCAGCACCTGAACTGGACCGGCGTGGCGTGGAGCGGCGTCGAAGGCCTGACCAGCAGCCTGTACGCCGCTGAGTTGAAAGACATCTGGAACCAGTACTACTACGACCTCGACTACACCTGGCAGTTGAGCGATCTGGTCAGCCTCAACCCGGGCCTGCACTTCTATCACACGCAAGACACCGGCGATGCGCTGCTCGGCAACATCGACAACAACACCTACAGCGTGCATTTCACTGTCGGCGTCGGCAGCCACAGCGTCACTGCCGCCTATCAGCGGGTCAACGGCAACACGCCGTTCGACTACATCAGCCAGGGCGACAGCGTTTATCTGGATAACTCGCAGCAGTATTCCGACTTCAACGGCCCGAACGAACGCTCGTGGAAGCTCAAGTACGCCTATGATTTCGCCGGTGTCGGCATGCCGGGGCTGACCTCCTCCGTGTCCTATTCGCGCGGTACGGTGGATCTGACCAAGGTCGACCCCGACAGCAAGGGCTATTCCAACTGGTACAGCGCCGATGGCCGCAACGCCAAGCATTGGGAACGCGATCTCGATTTGAAGTACGTGGTGCAAAGCGGTCAGGCCAAGGATCTGGCGGTACACCTGCAATGGGCAACCAACCGTGGCGGCAACGGTTACGGCGTGATTGATTCAGATACAGATGAGTACCGCGTGATCATCGACTACCCGCTCAACGTCTTCTAAGATCGGCGCCGCCATAACACCGTCTTAAATTCAGTGATGCACCCTGTGTGCGAGCCTGCTCCGAGCGGCGTTCCGACGAAAGCGGTCTACCATTCGACATCCAGGTTGAATGACACAGCGCTTTCGCGAGCAGGCTCGCTCCCACATTAGGAATGGTTTCTGGCTTCGGCAGCAGTGTTTGTGCAACTACGCTTATAAGACTTTCCCCCAACCGACAGCCCATCATGATCGCGAGCCGTACCCCACCCGTTGCGGGCAAGACCGGACGCCCCGAATTGCTGCTGATCTGCGGCAGTTTGCTGAGCGTGATCGCGATTCTGTGCATCGTCACGTTCCTGCTGATCCGCGAGCACGCCAACGCTCAGGAATCGGCGACACGCAGCGCCACCACCATCGCGCAGCTGATCGACGCCGATGTACTGCGCACCGTCGAGCTGTACGACTTGACCTTGCAAGGTCTGATCGCCGCCGCCCAGCGCGATGACCTGCAAGATGTCTCACCGCAGATCCGCCACCTGGCGCTGTTCGACCGCTCAACCACGGCGCGCTTCAAGGGCGACATACTGCTGCTCGACAAGAACGGTGATGTGCTTGCCGACTCCTCGCGGATCGAACCGAAGCCGGGCAACTTTGCCGACCGCGACTACTTCCTCGCCCACGCGCTCGACCGCCACATCGGCATGTTCATCAGCCGCCCATTCAAGACCCGTTGCGACTGTGACGAGGCCAATCAGTGGCGAATCAGCTTCAGTCGACGGATTTCCTCGGAAACCGGTGAGTTCGCCGGTGTGGCCGTGGCGTCGATGAAACTCGATTACTTCGATCAGTTGTTCAACAGCCTCGACATCGGCAATGACAGCACGCTGAACATCATCAACAACGACGGCATCCTGCTGGCGCAGAAGCCTTATCTGCAAAGCGATTCCATCGGCAAGAGCTTCGGCAACCGACCGAATGTCGTGCGGATCCTCGGGGACAAGGATGGCAATGGCAGTTTTACCAGCACCTCAAGCATGGACCAGCAACAGCGGCTCTATACCTATTCGCGGGTCGGTAATCTGCCGCTGACGGTGATGGTCGCGCTGTCCAGCGACGAAGTGTTCGGCACCTGGCGGCGCACCGCGATTCTGATCAGTGGTGCCACGGGCGTGTTGTGTATGGGTTTGCTGTGGCTGACCTGGTTGCTGGCTCGCGAGTTGCGCCTGCGCCAACGGGCCGAGCGCGAGCTGGCGCAACTGGCCGCCACCGATGCGCTGACGGGCTTGGCCAATCGGCGGATGCTCGATCAGACACTGCGTCACGAATGGTTCCGCGCCCAGCGTTCAGGTAAACCGCTGTCAGTGATGATGATCGATGCCGATCACTTCAAGGCCTTTAATGACCGGCATGGCCATCAGGGCGGCGATTTGGCGCTGAAGACGCTGGCCAGGGTCATCACGGAAAATGTGCGGAGACCGGCGGATCTGGTGGCGCGCTACGGAGGTGAAGAGTTTTCGGTGATTCTCGCCGAGACCGACGGCCAGGGCGCGCAGCAGATTGCCGAGCATATTCGTCAGGCGGTGGAGCAATTGCCGTTGGTCGACGGTGCCGATCGGCCGATGACCGTGAGCATTGGCATTGCGACGTGGACGACGGCGAGCGAGATGACGCTGGAGCAGTTGTTGTTTGCGGCGGACAAGGCGCTGTATCAGGCCAAGGAAGGTGGGCGTAATCGGGTCGTGAGCTATTAAGATCAAAAGATCGCAGCCTTCGGCAGCGCCTACAGGATGATCGCATTCCCATGCAGGAGCTGCCGAAGGCTGCGATCTTTTGATTTTAAAAGAGCATAAAAAAAGGCCATCCGAGGATGGCCTTCAAAAAACTAGAGAGGTTTTTTACTTACACGGCCGCAACCGGGCGCATGTAAGAGATCGGTGCGGTGCTGGCGTCTTCGAACGTCACCACTTCCCAAGCGTCTGTCTGCTCAATCAACTTGCGCAGCAGCTGGTTGTTCAGTGCATGACCGGACTTGAAGCCTTTGAACTCACCAATCAGGCTGTTGCCCAGCAGGTACAGGTCGCCAATCGCATCGAGGATCTTGTGTTTGACGAATTCGTCTTCATAACGAAGACCGTCTTCGTTCAACACACCATCAGCGTCGACCACAATTGCGTTTTCAACGCTGCCGCCGAGTGCGAGGTTGTGCTTGCGCAGGTACTCGATGTCACTCATGAAACCAAAGGTACGGGCGCGGCTGACTTCTTTTACGAACGAAGTGCTGGAAAAATCCACGCTTGCACTCTGGGTGCGGTCCCGGAATACCGGGTGATCGAAATCGATCTCGAAGCTCACCTTGAAGCCTTCGAAAGGGACGAAAGTGGCGCGCTTGTCGCCGTCTTCCACTGTCACTTCACGCAGGATGCGGATGAATTTCTTGGCGGCGTCCTGTTCTTCCAGGCCTGCCGATTGAATCAGGAATACGAAGGGTCCAGCGCTGCCATCCATGATCGGGACTTCGGACGCGGAGAGCTCGACGTAGGCGTTATCGATGCCCAGGCCAGCCATGGCCGAGAGCAAGTGCTCTACCGTGTCCACTTTGACGTCGCCGTTGATCAGCGTCGTCGACATAGTGGTTTCACCGACGTTTTCCGCGCGGGCAGGAATCTGCACCACAGGGTCGAGGTCAGCGCGACAAAACACAATGCCAGTGTCGACAGGCGCAGGCTTGAGGGTCAGATAGACCTTCTCACCGGAGTGCAGGCCTACACCTGTGGCACGGATAATATTTTTCAGTGTGCGTTGTTTAATCATGGCTTGGGCCGCTTCAGCGCAAATTGCGAACTGGTATCAACAAAGGCTGGCGATGATAGCAGACCATGCCTTTGCTGAACACCAATCACCTTCATAGCCCTGATACATTCCATCAATCGGCCTGACGACGCAGGAAAGCCGGGATGTCCAGGTAGTCCAGGTCATCTTGCGGATTCATCTTCGCGGCAGCCGCAGCACCGGCCTGAGCCTGGTTGCGCATGACGGTCGGACGGTCCAGATCACGGTAGTTCACCGCTGGCACTTCCTGACGGGCCGGAGCCGGTTGTTGCACCTGGGCGGAAGCCATGGAGGTGTGAACGGTGTTGTCGATGACCTTCACAGGCTTCTCGATTTTCGCGCCCAGACCGGTGGCAACCACAGTCACGTGCAGCTCGTCGCGCATGTCCGGATCGATAACGGTACCGACCTTGACCATCGCGTGTTCGGAAGCGAAGGCTTCGATGATCGAACCCACGTCGGAGTACTCACCCAGAGACAGGTCAGGACCGGCAGTGATGTTCACCAGGATGCCGCGTGCACCTTGCAGGTTCACGTCTTCCAGCAGCGGGTTGCGAATTGCAGCTTCGGTCGCTTCACGTGCACGGTTCGGACCGCTGGCGCAGCCAGTGCCCATCATCGCCATGCCCATTTCGCTCATCACGGTACGCACGTCGGCGAAGTCGACGTTGATCATGCCCGGACGCTTGATGATGTCGGAGATACCGCGAACGGCACCGGCCAATACATCGTCAGCCTTGGCGAAAGCCGACAGCAGGCTTGCGTCTTTACCGAGGATGGTCAGCAGCTTCTCGTTGGGAATGGTGATCAACGAGTCGACGCTTTCGGAGAGCATGCGGATGCCTTCGTCGGCGATCTGCATACGCTTGCGGCCTTCGAACGGGAACGGACGCGTCACGACAGCGACGGTCAGAATGCCCATTTCCTTGGCCACTTCGGCGATGATCGGCGCAGCACCGGTACCGGTACCGCCGCCCATGCCAGTGGTGATGAACACCATGTTGGTGCCCTGCAGGACTTCGGCAATGCGCTCACGGTCTTCGAGAGCGGCCTGACGACCTACTTCAGGGTTGGCGCCAGCGCCCAGACCTTTGGTCACGCCGGTGCCCAGTTGCAGAATGGTGCGCGCGCCGATGTTTTTCAGCGCTTGAGCATCAGTGTTGGCGCAGATGAATTCAACGCCTTCGATGTTGCTCTTGACCATGTGATTGACAGCGTTGCCGCCGCCACCGCCAACACCGATAACTTTGATTACCGGGCTTGCGGGGATGTTGTCTACGAGTTCGAACATTTTCCCTCTCCTTACATTCTCTAGTTTTTTCGCCTACTGCATTTTTGTCGCGGTGCATCTACTGCTACTGCTTGCCGCCTGAAGCTTGACGCTTCGAGCTGCTTTTAAAAGTTGCCTTGAACCCACTTCTTCAATCGGTCCAGCAACGGCGCCTGAGGCTCTTCGTTGCTGTAGCTGTCGCGGCTGCCGATGCCGGAGAACGAAACCCCGTCGGACTGCTTTTGCAGGCCGTACATCAACAAGCCAACGCCAGTGGAATAAATCGGGTTGCGCACCACGTCATCCAGGCCTTTCACGCCATGCGGCACACCGAGGCGGACCGGCATGTGGAAGATTTCTTCGGCCAGTTCAGTGGCGCCTTCCATCTTCGAGGTGCCACCGGTCAGCACGATGCCGGCCGGGATCAGGTCTTCGTAGCCGCTGCGACGCAGCTCGGCCTGAATCAGCGTGAACAGTTCGTCGTAGCGCGGCTCGACCACTTCGGCCAGGGCCTGACGCGACAGCTCGCGCGGTGGACGGTCGCCGACGCTCGGCACCTTGATGGTTTCACCGGCACCGGCCAGTTTGGCCAGGGCGCAGGCGTAGCGAATCTTGATCTCTTCGGCGTACTGGGTCGGGGTGCGCAACGCCATGGCGATGTCGTTGGTCACCTGATCTCCGGCAATCGGGATCACTGCGGTGTGACGGATCGCGCCTTCGGTGAAGATCGCGATGTCGGTGGTACCACCGCCGATGTCGACCAGACACACGCCCAGCTCTTTTTCGTCGTCGGTCAGCACCGAGTACGCGGACGCCAGTTGCTCAAGAATGATGTCGTCGATTTCCAGACCGCAGCGACGCACGCATTTTTCAATGTTTTGTGCGGCGTTGACGGCGCAGGTGACCACGTGAACCTTGGCTTCCAGACGCACACCGGACATGCCCAGAGGCTCACGAACGCCTTCCTGGTTATCGATCACATAATCCTGCGGCAGGGTGTGCAGCACGCGCTGATCAGCCGGGATCGCCACAGCCTGAGCGGCGTCGAGCACGCGCTCAAGGTCGGCCGAGCTGACTTCACGATCGCGGATCGCAACGATGCCGTGGGAGTTCAGGCTGCGGATGTGATTGCCCGCCACACCGACGAACGCCGAGTGAATGCGGCAGCCCGCCATCAGTTGGGCTTCTTCGATCGCGCGCTGGATCGATTGCACGGTGGACTCGATGTTGACCACCACGCCCTTCTTCAGGCCACGGGACGGATGGGTACCGATCCCGACGATTTCCAGCGAGCCGTCGTCGGAAACCTCGCCGACCAGCGCCACCACCTTGGAGGTGCCGATATCGAGACCGACGATCATTTTGCCGCTTTGCACGTTTGCCATGGGTCCTGCCTCTTCTTAATTCTTCGCGACAGCGGGTTGGGCTGTCGTCGGCGCGACTGGTTCCCGCCAGCCAACAGCGAGGCCGTTGGCGTAGCGCAGATCGATGCGCGCAATGTTCGTAATCTGTTCTTTAAGCGTCTTGTCATAGATGGCGATAAAGCGGCGCATCTTTTCCACCAGGTTGCCGCGTCCCAGCAGCAACTCGATGCCGGGGCCGGAACTGCCGGCACCGGTGGTCAGGAACCAGCTCCCGCGTTCACGCAGTTCCAGGCGTGCAATCGAGAAGCCCAACGGCCGCAGCATCTGGCTCAGCACCTGATACTGCTGCATGACTTGCTGCTGGGCCCGTTGTGGGCCGAACAGCTGTGGCAAGTGTTCGTAGTTGGCCAGTTCCCTGGGCGTAAACGCCTGGCCCTGGTTGTTCAGCAACGACTCGTCACCCCAACGCGCCACCGGCAGTTGCTCTTCGAGGCGGATCACCACCTGGTCCGGCCACACCCGACGCACTTCGGCGTGAGCGATCCACGGCATCTGTTCAAGCTCGGTACGCATCCCGGCCAAATCGATGGTGAAGAAGCTCGACGCCACGTATGGGGCGATTCGCTGCTGCACCGCTTGCTGGCTGATGTAGCTCAGGTCGCCCTGCACGGCGATCTTGGTGATCGGCCGGTCGGCGTACGGCAGCAAACGTGTTGCACCTTCGTAGGTACCAAAGCCCAGCGCCACCAGCAGCACCGGCCAGAACAGACTTTTCAGAAAGCTGAAATTGGCTTTCGGCAGGCGCGCGGACATCGGCTCTTTCGCCACCATTCGGCTGGCACCCCGCGGCACCGGCTTGCGGCCGGGTGCGGGAGGCTGATGTCTGAGCTGAGCGCCTTGCATCGTCTTAACCTCGAGCGTCTTCAACACTGGCGGCGAGAATGGCCAGAACCAGTTGCTGGAAATCCAGGCCAGCCGCACGGGCCGCCATCGGTACCAGACTGTGATCGGTCATGCCCGGCGCGGTGTTCACTTCCAGGAACCAGAACTGCCCGTCGGCGTCCTGCATCACGTCCGCCCTGCCCCAACCGGCAATACCCAGCGCCTCACAGGCCTTGGCCGTGAGATCCATGAGTTCCTGTTCCTTGGCGGCATCCAGCCCGCACGGAATGCGGTACTGGGTATCGTTGGCGATGTACTTGGCGTCGTAGTCGTAGAACGTGTGCGGTGTACCCAGGGCAATTGGAGGCAACACCTGGTCACGCAGGGTGGCGATGGTGAACTCCGGACCTTGAATCCATTGCTCAACCAAGACTTGCGAATCGTAGGTACTGGCCGCTTTCCATGCGTCGATCAACTCGGACGCAGAACTCACTTTGGCCATCCCGATACTTGAACCTTCATGCGCCGGTTTGACGATCAAAGGGAAGCCCAGTTCCGTCGCCGCCGAAATACAATCGGCTTCGCTGCACAGCACGGCGTGACGCGGCGTCGGAATCCCGAGGCTGTGCCAGACCTGTTTGGTGCGCAGTTTGTCCATCGCCAGTGCCGAAGCCAGAATGCCACTGCCGGTGTACGGAATGCCCGCCACTTCGAGCAGCCCCTGCATGCTGCCGTCTTCACCGCCACGGCCGTGAAGAATGATGAAGGCGCGGTCGATCTTTTCGCTGAGCAGACGTTGCAGAATGTCGGCGCCAACGTCAATGCCGAACGCGTCCACGCCAGCGCTTTGCAGCGCGTCGAGCACGGCATTACCGGATTTCAGCGACACCTCACGCTCGGCACTCAGGCCACCGAAGAGTACGGCGACGCGGCCGAAGTCTTTCGGCGCGATGGTGGAGAACAGTTTGGCGTAGGCAGCAGTCATTTCAACTTCCCCTCGACCGACGCCGCCACGGCGCCAGCGAACAATTCACTTTTCAACAGCTTCGGCGCGAGACCGCCGATATCACCGGCGCCCTGGCACAGCAGGATGTCGCCGGCACGCAGCAGCGGCTTGACCAGCGGCGCCAGATCGACGCCACGCTCGATGTAGATCGGGTCGAGCTGCCCGCGCTGACGGATGCTGTTGCACAGCTTGCGGCTGTCGGCGCCCGGGATCGGCTCTTCGCCGGCCGGATAGACTTCCATCAGCAGCAGCACGTTGGCGTCGGCCAGTACATTGACGAAATCGTCGTACAGGTCGCGGGTGCGGCTGTAACGGTGCGGCTGGTAGACCATCACCAGACGGCGCTCCGGCCAGCCACCGCGCACGGCTTTGATCACTGCGGCGACTTCGGTCGGGTGGTGACCGTAATCGTCGACCAACATCACGTTGCCGCCGTCCACTGGCAGTTCGCCGTAGACCTGGAAACGCCGACCAACGCCCTGGAAGCCCGACAGGCCCTGGACGATGGCTTCATCGCTGACGCCTTCGTCGGTGGCGATGCAAATGGTCGCCAGCGAGTTGAGCACGTTGTGGTTGCCGGGCATGTTCACCGACACGTCCAGCGGCTCACGATCCGGGCGCAGCACGGTGAAGAACGTCTGCATGCCTTGCTGGCGAATATTGATCGCGCGCACGTCAGCGTCTTCGCTGAAGCCGTAAGTCACGGTCGGACGTTTCACCAGCGGCAGAATTTCGCGCACCACCGGATCGTCCAGGCACATCACGGCCAAACCGTAGAACGGCAGGTTGTGCAGGAACTCGACGAAGGTTTTCTTCAGTTTGTTGAAGTCACCGTCGTAGGTTGCCATGTGGTCGGCGTCGATGTTGGTGACCACGGCCACCAGCGGTTGCAGGTGCAGGAAACTCGCATCGCTTTCGTCGGCTTCGGCGATCAGATAACGGCTGGTGCCGAGCTGGGCATTGGTGCCCGCGGCATTCAGACGGCCACCGATGACGAAGGTCGGGTCCAGACCACCGGCGGCGAACACCGAAGCGATCAGGCTGGTGGTGGTGGTTTTGCCGTGCGTACCGGCAACGGCGATGCCGTGGCGATAGCGCATCAGTTCGGCGAGCATCTCGGCACGCGGCACCACCGGGATGCGGCGCTCAAGCGCGTTCGCCACTTCCGGGTTGGAGGTATTCACAGCGCTCGACACCACCAGCACATCGGCGGCAGCGGCGTTCTCGGCACGGTGGCCGATGAAGATGTGCGCACCGAACGATTCCAGACGCTCGGTCACCGGCGAAGCTTTCAAGTCGGAACCGGACACTTCATAGCCCAGGTTCAACAACACTTCGGCAATCCCGCACATGCCCACGCCGCCGATACCGACGAAGTGGATGCGACGGATGCGGCGCATTTCCGGTTGCGGCATGGCTTTCTGATTCTCAACCATGGGCCACCTCCAGACAGGTATCGACCACGCTACGGGTGGCATCGGGTTTCGCCAGACGGCGGGCCGCTTGGGCCATATCTTCGAGTCGTTGCGGTTGCATCAAGACCTCTGTCAGGCGCGCGGCAAGGTCCGCGGCGCCAGTCGTTCTTTGCGGCATCAGGAAGGCTGCGCCTTCACGGGCCAAATAATCGGCGTTGCGGGTCTGGTGATCGTCGATCGCGTGGGGCAAAGGCACCAGCATCGAGGGCAGACCGGCGGCAGCCAGCTCACTGATGGTCAACGCGCCTGCGCGGCACACCACCAGGTCAGCCCAGCCATAGGCCTGGGCCATGTCTTTGATGAACGGCTGCACCTGCGCATCCACGCCGGCGGCGCGGTAGCGCTCTGCAGTCACTTCATCGTGGTTTTTGCCGGCCTGATGAAACACTTCCGGGCGCAAATCGGCAGCGACTTGGGCCAGGGCTTCAGGCAGCAATTTGTTCAACGGTTCTGCGCCCAGGCTTCCGCCGAGGATCAGCAAACGCGCTTTGCGACCGGCCAGGGCAGGTCGCGATGTGTCGAGGAACAGCTCGCTGCGCACCGGGTTTCCGGTGGTACGGCGGGTGTCCGACAGAGTAAAGGTGTCGGGGAACGCTTCACACACCCGGGCGGCGAACGGCACCAGCAACCGATTGGCGGTGCCGGCCACAGCGTTCTGCTCGTGAACGATCACCGGCACGCCGGCCAGTTTTGCGGCGAGGCCACCGGGGCCGGTCACATAACCACCGAAGCCGACCACACACACTGGCTTCAAGCGACGAATGATTGCCCGCGCCTGCCACACCGATTTCAGCAGCATGAACGGCGCCTTGAGCAGCGACAGCTTGCCCTTGCCGCGCAGGCCGGTGGCGTTGATCCGGTGCAGTTGCAGACCGGCCGCCGGCACCAGTTCGTTTTCGATACCGCGTGGCGTGCCGAGCCAGTGCACGGTGTAACCGCGCGCCTGAAACTCGCGGGCACAGGCCAGCGCCGGGAATACGTGGCCGCCGGTTCCGCCGGCCATGATCAATACGTTAGCGCCCATGATTCGGCTCCTCGGCGAAGTCGCTCTCATGGAATTCCATCTCTTCACTGCCCAGGTGGGTTCGACTCTCCCACTCGATCCGCAGCAACAAGCCCAGACAGGCACAGCAGATCACCAACGAACTGCCGCCATAACTGAGGAACGGCAAGGTCAGACCTTTGGTTGGCAGCAGACCGACGTTCACCCCGATGTTGATCAGGAATTGACCAATCCACAGGAACGACAGGCCGTAAGCCACATAAGCGGCGAAAAACTGTTTGGCTTTCTCTGCCCACAAGCCGATGTACATGCCGCGAATACACACGAACACGAACAGCGCGACAGTGCACAGCGAACCCACCGCGCCCAGCTCTTCGGCCAATACCGAGAACACGAAGTCGGTGTGTGCTTCCGGCAGATAGAACTGCTTCTGCACGCTGTTGCCCAGGCCCACGCCCAGCCACTCGCCGCGACCGAAAGCGATCAAGGCTTGCGACAATTGATAACCGGCGCCGAACTGGTCGGCCCACGGGTCAGCGAAGTTGGTCAGACGCGCCATCCGGTACGGCTGCATTTGAATCAGCAAGACCACCGCCCCGACCGCCAACACCACCATCAGCGAGAAGCGGAACAGCCCGACCCCGCCGAGAAATAGCATGGCCGCCGCAGCGCCCATCATCACCACGGTGGCACCGAAGTCCGGCTCCATCAGCAGCAGACCGGCCATCGGCAGCAGCACGATGAACGGCTTGAAGAAGCCCATCCAGCTCTCGCGCACTTCTTTCTGACGCCGCACCAGATAACCGGCGAGGTAGATCACCACGAACACCTTGGCGATTTCCGACGGCTGCACGTTGAAGAAGCTGAAACCGATCCAGCGCATCGAACCGTTCACTTCGCGCCCGATGCCCGGGATGATCACCATCACCAGCAAACCGAACGCACCGATCAGCATCAGCCAGCCGAGGCGTTGCCAGGTGGCAATCGGAATCATCATGGTGACGATGCACGCGCCAAGACCCAGCACCACATAAATAAGGTGGCGAATCATGTAATACAGCGGGCTGCCGGACTGCGCCGCCGCCACTTCGGTGGACGCCGAGGCAATCATGATCAGGCCGAGACCAAGCAGCGCCAGGCAACCGGCGAGCATCGGGAAATCGAGGTCGATGCCGCGCCCGGTGATAATCGGCGAAGGATACGGCTTGATGATATTGCGCAGGCTCATGCCAGATCCTCCACAGCGCGGACGAACTGGTGACCACGGTCTTCGTAATTCTTGAACATGTCGAAACTGGCGCAGGCCGGCGACAGCAGCACAACGTCACCCGGCTGGGCGGCGGCGCGGCACTGCGCAACGGCGTCGACCAGCGAGGTCGCGCGAATCAGCGGTACGGCATCACCGATGGCTGTGCCGATCTTGTCCGAGTCGCGGCCCATCAGGATCACGGCGCGGCAGTTGGCCGCCACCGGACCACGCAGATCGTTGAATTCGGCACCCTTGCCATCACCACCGGCGATCAGAATGACCTTGCCGTCGATGTCCGCGCCCAAGCCTTCGATGGCGGCCAGTGCGGCGCCAACGTTGGTCGCTTTGGAATCGTTGTAATAGGCCACGCCGTCGAGATCACGCACCCACTGGCAGCGATGTTCGAGGCCGGCGAAAGTGCGCAAGGCCGAGAGCATGGCGTCGAACGGCAAGCCCACGGCATGCCCCAGCGCCAATGCTGCGAGGGCGTTGGACTGGTTATGGGCGCCGCGAATCTTCAGCTCACGCACCGGCATCAGGTTCTGGAATTCGAAGGCCAGGTACTTCTCGCCGTCTTCTTCGCGGATACCGAATGCCTTGAAATCCGGTTTGGTCAGGCCGAAGGTCCAGCATGGCTGGCCCTCGCCCATCAACGGACGGGTCAGCGCATCCTGACGGTTGACCACGAACTGCCTGGCGCCACGGAAGATCCGGTGCTTGGCCAGGTGGTACGCCGGCAGACCGCTGTAGCGATCCATGTGATCTTCGCTGATGTTCAGCACGGTGGCCACTTCGGCATTGAGCTGGTCGGTGGTTTCCAGTTGGAAACTCGACAGCTCCATCACGTAAAGCTCGACGTCGTCGCTGAGCAGGTCCAGCGCCGGGGTGCCGAGGTTGCCACCGACGGCGACGCGCTTGCCAGCCGCAGCCGCCATCTCGCCAACCAGCGTGGTCACGGTACTTTTCGCGTTGGAACCGCTGATGGCCACGATCGGCGCCCGTGCGTTACGCGCGAACAGCTCGATGTCGCCGGACAGTTTCACGCCACGGGCCGCAGCGGCTTGCAGGGCCGGGGTCGCCAGCGCCAGGCCGGGGCTCACGTAGAGCTCGTCGGCACGGCACAGGAATTCGACGTCCAGCTCGCCACAACGCACTTCCACGTGCGGATAGTCACGCTTGAGCGTGGCCAGTTCCGGTGGATTTTCCCGCGTGTCGGCCACGGCAAACGACGTGCCCCGGTTCGCCAGGAAGCGAACCAGGGACATGCCGCTCTTGCCGAGGCCGACAACGATGCGGAAGTGGTCAGAAGCGATCAGAGACACTCGTTCTACCTCAGCTTCAGGGTGGCAAGGCCGATCAGCACGAGAATCACGGTGATGATCCAGAAACGGACGATCACGCGCGGCTCGGGCCAGCCCTTGAGTTCAAAATGGTGGTGGATCGGTGCCATGCGGAACACACGGCGACCGGTCAGCTTAAAGGACGCAACCTGAATGACGACTGACAGGGTTTCCATCACGAACACGCCGCCCATTATGAACAGGACGATTTCCTGACGGACGATTACGGCGATGGTGCCCAGTGCCGCGCCGAGTGCCAGGGCACCGACGTCGCCCATGAACACTTGCGCCGGATAGGTGTTGAACCACAGGAAGCCCAGACCGGCACCGATCAGCGCACCGCAGAACACGATCAGCTCGCCCGCGCCCGGCACGTAAGGAATCAGCAGGTATTCGGCGAACTTCACGTTACCCGACAGGTAGCAGAAGATGCCCAGACCGCCGCCAACCATCACGGTGGGCATGATCGCCAGACCATCGAGGCCGTCAGTCAGATTGACCGCGTTGCTCGAACCGACGATCACAAAGTAGGTCAGCACGATGAAGCCTGCGCCCAGCGGAATGCTGTAGTCCTTGAGCATCGGCAGGATCAGCGTGGTTTCCACCGGGGTGGACGCAGTCATATAAAGGAAGATCGCCGCGCCGAGACCGAACACCGATTGCC
>NZ_JAMLFX010000005.1:192430-205576 GCF_023634765.1 Pseudomonas sp. AKS31 | reverse complement strand
GGCTTGGCAAGCCACGGGAGTTCTTCTCGATGACTTTGCGGTAATCGTCGACCCAGCCGATGGCGCCGAACAGCAGGGTCACCAGCAGCACCACCCAGACGTAACGGTTGCTCAGGTCGGCCCAGAGCAACGTGCTGACGCCAATCGAAGACAGAATCAGTGCGCCACCCATGGTCGGCGTACCGGATTTGGACAGGTGCGATTGCGGACCATCGTTACGCACGGACTGGCCGATCTGACGGTTCTGCAGGGTGCGGATCATCCACGGGCCATAGCACAGCGACAAAACCAGCGCGGTCAGTACACCGAGAATCCCGCGCAGGGTCAGGTACTGAAAGACCGCGAAGCCTTTGTAGAACTGTTGCAGATACTCCGCTAGCAGCAGCAGCATTAATGTTTCTCCAGACTGGACCCGCACAGAGCCGCAACGATGTTTTCCATCGCTGCACTGCGCGAACCCTTGATCAAAATGGTGGTGTTTGTGTCCTGCTCGGCGTCGAGGGCCTGAATCAGTTCGGCTTGCGTGCCGAAGTGATGCGCCTGTTCACCGAAAGCGTTTACGGCGTGAACCATGTTTGGCCCAACGGCATAAAGCGCGGAAACCTTGCCCCGGGCGTACTCGCCCACGTCGCGGTGCCCCTGCTCCGCCCAATCGCCCAACTCGCCGATATCTCCGAGCACCAGGACGGTGCGGCCGGAAAAGCCGGCGAGTATATCAACGGCCGCGCACATCGAGGTGGGGTTTGCGTTGTAAGTGTCATCGATCACGCGCATACCGTTTTTCGCCAGTTGCGCGACGGTGCGACCCTTGACCGGTTGCACGGCGCCAAGCCCGGTGGCGATGCCGAACAGCGACACGCCCAAGGCGTGAGCGGCAGCGGCGGCGGCCATGGCATTGGCGACGTTGTGGGTGCCGAGCAGGTTCAGTTGAACGCGTTCGACACCTTCAGGTGTGTGCAGATTGAAGGCCGGGCAACCACGGGCGTCAGTCGTCAGGTCGCTGGCGTAGAAATCCGCCTGCGTATTGCTCAGGGCGAAGGTCAGCACCTTGCGAGCACCCGCACGGGTCTTCCAGATACCGAAGGCTTTGTCATCAAGGTTGAGCACGGCGATGCCATCAGCCGCCAGCCCGTCGATGATTTCACCCTTGGCGTCGACGATTTTTTCCGGGCCGCCGAACTCACCGACGTGAGCGGTGCCGGCGTTGTTCAGGATCGCCACGTGCGGCTTGGTCAGGCCTACGGTGTAAGCGATTTCGCCGAGGCGCGAGGCACCCAGCTCGATCACCGCCGAAGTGTGCTCCGGGGCCAGTTCGAGCAGGGTCAGCGGCGCGCCGAGGTCGTTGTTCAGATTGCCACGGGTGGCCAGCACCGGACCGCGGGTGCGCAGGATGCTCGCAAGCATTTCCTTGACCGTGGTCTTGCCGCTGGAGCCCGTGATGGCCGCGACCGGCTGAGTGAACGCGGCACGGTTCAAGGCACCCAATTGGCCGAGGGCCTGACGGGAGTCCTTGACCAGCAGTTGCGGCAAGGTGCTGTCGGCGACTTCGCGCTCGACCAGCGCAGCCACCGCGCCTTTGGCGGCGACGTCGTTCAAGTAGTCATGACCGTCGAAACGCGGACCGGTCAAGGCGATAAACAGTTGGCCAGGCTGGATCGCACGGCTGTCGATGCTGACGCCGTCGAAACTGGCATCAGCCGCGATCAAACGCGCATCAAGCGCGTTGGTCAGCTCGCTGAGTTTCAAGGCTTTAAGCATGGGCCACCTCCCAGGCGGTCAGGGCGTGATCGGCCTCGACCAGGTCAGAGAAGGCATGACGCTCGCCGTTGATTTCCTGATAGTCCTCATGACCTTTACCGGCCAGGACAATCACGTCATCGGCGGACGCGCCGGCAATCAGTTGTGCAATCGCCTGACCACGGCCAGCGACGAAAGTGACTTTATCCACAGCCGTGAAACCGGCGCGAATGTCATCGAAAATCACCGCCGGGTCTTCAGTGCGCGGGTTATCGTCGGTGACCAGCACCTGATCGGCCAGACGCTCGACCACTTCAGCCATCAACGGACGCTTGCCGCGATCACGGTCGCCGCCGCAGCCGAACAGGCATAGCAACTGACCTTTGACGTGCGGGCGCAACGCGGTCAGTACTTTTTCCAGGGCATCCGGGGTGTGGGCGTAATCGACCACCACCAACGGCTGCGTGCCACCACCCAGACGCTGCATGCGACCGGCCGGGCCTTCGAGTTTCGGCAGCACTTTGAGAATTTCGTCGAGCGCGTAATCCAGACCGAGCAAGGCGCCCACTGCCGCCAATACGTTGCTCAGGTTGAAGCGACCGAGCAGCGTGCTGCGCAGATGATGTTCGCCCTGCGGCGTGACCAGTGTGGCGCGCACGCCGTGGTCGTCGAACTGCGCTTCGCGGCAATAAAGATAGGCGCTGCTGTCGAGCAGGCTGTAGGTGATCAGGCGCGATTCACGTTTTTCAGCGGCCAGTCGCCGGCCGAAATCGTCGTCGAGGTTGACCACGCGGCACTTCAGGTCATTCCAGGCGAACAGCTTGGCCTTGGCCTCGGCGTACGCTTCCATGGTGCCGTGATAATCCAGGTGATCGCGGGACAGGTTGGTCATCACCGCGACGTCGAACGCCAGCGCCGTAACGCGCCCCTGATCCAGGCCGTGAGACGAGACTTCCATGGCCACGGCTTTGGCGCCGGCCTTTTTCAGGTCGCCCAGGGTCGCTTGCACGGCGATCGGATTCGGTGTGGTGTGCAGACCGCTTTCCAGTGCGCCATAGAAGCCCGAACCCAGGGTCCCGACGATGCCGCAATGCTGGCCGAGCAGATCCAGCGCCTGCGCGACCAATTGAGTCACGCTGGTCTTGCCGTTGGTGCCGGTCACGCCAATCAGGTTCAGGTGATGGCTCGGCTCACCGTAAAAACGCCCGGCGATGTCCGACAGCTGCGCAGCCAGGCCTTTGACCGGGATCAGCGGCACATCAGTGATCGGCAGCACGGTGGCGCCTTCCACTTCATAGGCCACCGCGGCAGCGCCGCGCGCCAGAGCATCGGCAATGTGCGCACGGCCATCGAATTTGCCGCCCGGCACGGCAAGGAACAAATCGCCCGCGCGTACGTTGCGGCTGTCCAGCGCCAGTTCACGGATCAACAGATCGTGGCCGGCGTGGGGGAATATCTTGTTCAGACTTAATGACATCAGCCGCGCCCTCCATTGGCTTTCAGCGGAATGACGGGAGTCGCGTTGGCCTGCTGAGTGTTCGGCAGGTTGTCCGGGGTCACGTTCATCAGGCGCAGGGTGCCGGACATCACGCGGCTGAACACCGGCGCGGAGACCAGACCACCGAAGTAACCGGCCTTGGACGGCTCATCGATCACCACAACAATCGCGTAACGCGGATCGCTCATCGGGCCGAAACCGGCGAACAGCGAGCGATAAGAGTTTTCCGCGTAGCCCTTGGTACCCACCGAGGTCTTACGCGCAGTACCCGACTTGCCCGCCACGTGATACGCCGGCACCTGCGCTCGGAACACGCCGCGCGGCGCTTCGATCACTTGCTGCAGCATGCCTTGCATGGTTTTTGCCACGGCTTCCGGCAGCACTTGCGTGGTCTGCGGCATCTTGTCGGTTTTGATCAGGGTCAGTGGCGCCAGACGACCGTTGTTGGCCAAGGCCGAGAACGCGTGCACCAGTTGAATCGCAGTCACGGAAATACCGTAGCCGTAGGACAAGGTTGCGGTTTCAGCCTTGCGCCACTCGCGGTAGTTCGGCAGGTTGCCGACACGTTCGCCCGGGAAGCCGAGGCCGGTGTCCTGGCCCAGACCGACCTTCTGCGCGAGGCGGAAAATCGTTTCGCCGCCGATATCGAAGGCGACCTTACTCATGCCGACGTTACTGGAATTGATCAGAATGCCGGTCAGGTCGAGCACCGGACCTTCGGTCTTGGAAACGTCCTTGATCGTGTATTTGCCGATCTGCAGGGAGCCCGGATACACCTCGACGGTGTCACTCGGTTTCCAGCGGCCGGTTTCGATCGCGGCGCTCATCGAGATGGCTTTCATGGTCGAACCCGGTTCGAACACGTCGATCATTGCGCGGTTACGCATCATCGCCGGTTGCAGGTTGCGACGGTTGTTCGGGTTGTAGGTCGGCTGGTTGACCATGGCGAGAATCTCGCCAGTCTTCACGTCCATGATCACCAGGCTGCCGGCCTTGGCGCCGTTCTCGATGATCGCGTTGCGCAGCTCGCGGTTGGCCAGATATTGCAGACGCAGGTCAATGGACAACGCCAAGGGCTTGCCGGCCTTGGCGTTTTTGGTGACCTGGACATCCTTGATCAGGCGTCCGCGCCGATCCTTGATGACCTGTCGTTTGCCCGGCACTCCGGCCAGCCATTCGTCATAAGCCAGCTCGACACCTTCACGACCGTGGTCATCGATGTCGGTAAAGCCGACCATGTGCGCAGTGACTTCACCGGCCGGGTAGAAGCGGCGGAATTCTTCGATGCCGTACACGCCCGGGACTTTCAGGTCGAGCACAGCCTGGCCTTGCTCGGGGGTCAACCCGCGCACCAGATAAATGAATTCTTTGTTGGCCTGGGCTTCGAGGCGTTCGCTCAGGGCTTTCGGATCCTGCCCCAGCGCGGCGGCGAGTGCCGGCCATTTCTCTTTGGCCGTCTGCATTTCCTTGGCGTTGGCCCACAGCGTGGTCACCGGGGTACTCACGGCCAACGGCTCGCCGTTACGGTCGGTGATCAGACCACGGTGAGCCGGAATCGGAATGTGACGCAGGCTGCGCGCGTCGCCCTGACCTTTGAGGAAGTCACGGTCAACCACTTGCAGGTCGATGATGCGCCAGCAGATTGCTGCGACCATCATGCCGAGCAGCGCCACCATCAGGCGGAAGCGCCACGGGAACAGTGCGCCTTCGAGTTTCATCATGGCGCCACCATCTTCACGTCAGCCGCGCCGGGAATGTGCATTTTCAGTTGTTCGGTGGCCAGCACTTCGATGCGGCTGTGCGCAGTCCAGGTGCTTTGCTCAAGAATCAGACGGCCCCACTCGGCCTGCGCCTTGTCGCGCACGCTGAGTTCGCTATAAAGAGTGTTGAGCAGTTGCCGGTTCCAGTGCGCGCTGTACGACACGGCAATGGCCGACACGAGCACGCCGATAAACAGCAGCAGCATCAGAAAGCTGCCGCCGGGCAGTGGCTTGGCGAAAAGCTTGCTCACCGCAACTTCTCCGCGACGCGCATGACGGCGCTACGGGAGCGTGGGTTGGCTTTGAGTTCGGCGTCGGAGGCCGTCTGCGCTTTGCCATGGATTTTGATTTTCGGTTCGAACGCCACGTGGCGCACCGGCAGGTTGCGCGGCAGGTTGTCGGCTTCGCCTTTTACCAGCTTGCGCATGAACAGTTTGACGATACGGTCTTCCAGCGAGTGGAAGCTGATCACCACCAGACGGCCGCCGACTTCCAGAGCATCCAGCGCGGCTTCGAGGCCGGCTTCCAGATCACCCAGTTCGTTGTTGACGTGAATACGCAAACCCTGGAATGCACGGGTAGCCGGGTTCTTGCCCTTTTCCCATGCCGGGTTGGCGACTTTCAACACTTCGGCCAGATCGGCAGTGCGTTCGAAAGGCTTGATATCGCGACGCTCGACGACCGCGCGGGCCATACGACCGGAGAAGCGTTCTTCACCGTATTCCTTGAACACCCGGGCGATTTCCTCAGCCGGCGCGGTGTTGACGAATTCGGCAGCGCTGATGCCACGGGACGGGTCCATGCGCATGTCCAGCGGACCGTCGTTGAGGAAACTGAAACCGCGCTCAGCGTCGTCGAGCTGCGGCGAAGACACGCCCAGATCGAGCAGAATGCCGCTGACCTTGCCGGCCAGGCCTTGCTCGGCAACCACCGAACCGAGCTCGGCAAAGCTGCGCTGCACAACGACAAAGCGGCCGTCTTCGGCCGCTAGCGTTTGCCCGGTGGCAATCGCTTGTGGGTCTTTGTCGAATCCGATGAGCCGACCATCCGTGCCGAGCTGGCTGAGGATCAACCGGCTATGGCCGCCGCGCCCGAACGTACCATCCAGATAGCAGCCATCAGGACGTACGGCGAGAGCCTCGACGGCTTCGTCAAGCAGTACGGTGATGTGGTTAAAGCCGCTATCAATAGTCACAGGATCAAATCACGCAGTTCATCAGGCATCGCGCCCGGTTGTTGAATAGCAGCAAGGTCAGCGGCAGATACCGCGTTCCATGCATCCTCGTCCCACAATTGGAACTTGTTCAGTTGGCCTACCAGCATCGCGCGCTTATCCAACTTGGCGTATTCGCGCAGACGCGGTGGAACCAGAAAACGACCACTGCCATCGAGTTCGAGGTCGACGGCATTACCAATCAGCAAACGTTGCAGGCGACGGTTCTCTTCACGAAGCGAAGGGAGCGCGCGCAACTTGGTTTCAATAATTTCCCACTCGTCGAGCGGATAGACACACAGGCACGGATCAACGGCATCAATGGTCACGATCAATTGGCCGGAACTGCGCGAATCGAGCTCGTCACGGTACCGGCTCGGCATGGCGAGACGGCCCTTTGCATCGAGACTGATAGCGTTAGCTCCGCGAAACACGTCTGCGTTTCTCCAATTTTTATCGTTTTGAGCTCAAAAAACCCACTTCATGCCACTTTCCGCCACTTGCGCACACTATAGGAATGCGCCCACCACACCGTCAAGGCGCGGATTAAAGGAAAACCCTTACAGAACGGAGATTTAGGAGCATAAAAGGAGGCGTAACGACAATCTGGCGCAGACTTTCGACCCATAACTTGAAGCAGCACTGATAGCTGCGCTCGAAAGTTAAAGTAATTTGTTAAGAGTAAGATTTTTTCGGTATTACAAAAGCGCTTCTGCTGTTGATTGAAGCAAGGTGGGAAATGGCTATTACTGCGTTTGCCGCTGCCGGACTTTCAGAGCAGGCCTGCTGATATTACACAGCCCTGTTGCCAATGATTCAAGCAGGGAAAGAAAAAGGTGGAGAGTCGATCTGTAAGCCGGGTTCTGTCTTGAACAGTCATTCGTCTACGATGGCCATCACTGGACATCTTTAGCAACCTACCCGGTCCCAGCGCGGGCCACGCCTTGGGACCCTATTTGGTCTTGCTCCAAGTGGGGTTTACCTAGCCACGAACTGTTGCCAGACGTGCGGTGCGCTCTTACCGCACCTTTTCACCCTTACCGGCGCCGAAACGCTTAGGCGGTTATTTTCTGTGGCACTTTCCGTAGGCTCACGCCTCCCAGGCATTACCTGGCACTTCGCCCTATGGAGCCCGGACTTTCCTCCCCCCCCTAATTTTCATAGAGGGCAGCGACTGTCCGATCGACTCTCCGCCGCGAAGGTTAACGGCAGAGCGCCTGAAGAACAAGCGCTAAAAGCCTCAAGACCGCTATGGGCGACGGCTTACACGCCTTTCTGTTTCTCCAGCGCGACCTGATACAGCACGTTTTTGCGCTCGCCGGTGATTTGCGCGGCCAACGCGGCGGCACGCTTGAGCGGCATCTCTTCGAGCAACAGATCAAGGATACGCATGGCTTCGCTGCTGACGGCGTCCTCGGACTCCGGCGCGGTCCAGCCAGCCACCAGCACAACGCATTCGCCGCGTTGCTGATTGCTGTCGGATTCAACGAAGGCGCGCAGCTCGGCCAGCGGTAGCCCCTTGAGGGTTTCAAAGGTTTTGGTGATTTCGCGGGCGAGCAATGCCTGACGCTCACCACCAAACACGGCTTCCATATCCTGCAGACATTCAAGGATGCGGTGCGGCGCTTCATAGAAAATCAACGTTCGCGGCTCATCTTTAACCGCCTCCAGGCGCGCCTTGCGCCCGACCGATTTGGCCGGCAGAAAACCTTCGAAGATGAACCGGTCGGACGGCAGACCGGCCGCCGACAGCGCGGCGATAAGCGCACAGGCACCTGGCACCGGCACCACGCTGATCCCCGCCGCACGGGCCTGACGCACCAGGTGATACCCCGGATCGGAAATCAGCGGTGTTCCCGCATCGGAAATCAGTGCGACGTTGTCACCGGCCAGCAAGCGGGTGATAAAGCGGCTACCTTCATCTCTTTCATTGTGTTCATGACACGCGGCCAGCGGCGTGCCGATGCCGAAGTGCTGCATCAGACGCGCCGAGTGACGAGTGTCTTCGGCAGCAATCAAGGCCACTTCACGGAGGATCTTCAGGGCCCGGGCGCTGATGTCGTCCAGGTTGCCGATGGGCGTCGCCACCACATAAAGCGAGCCAGCAGCGGAATTCAGGGAACCTGGAGCAGTCAAAGCGCACACCTCGTGATCGGTAAAAGCGGCCATTGTAGCGCGTCACGAGGCTTGCGATGCGCTCAAGCCGCGCCAGCTTTTGTGCGCAGTTGTGCGCCGCCGCAACATTTACTCCAGCTAAATTGCCCGATTCACACCAGTAACATCGCGCCCCGGCCAGTGCTTGGGTACAATTCGACGCTAATTTGATCGAGTATCAGGAACACTTACATGATCGCTTGCCTGCGGCTGTTCACTGCCCTCTGCCTCGCTGCCCTGTTGGCGGCTTGCGCCAGCTCCCCCTCCTCCAGCCTTGGCGAACTTCCACGGACCCCGGATGCCAGCATCGAGCAACTGCTCGAACAGGCTGGCCAGGCGAAAACCCCGGAAAAAGCCGCTCTGTTGCGCCTGAGCGCCGCTGACCTGGCTTATCGCCAGGGCAATGCCGGACAGTCCGCGCAAATCCTGCAACAAGTGCCGATGGAGCAACTCAAGCCCGGCCAGCAGATTTTTGCCAGCACGCTGAATGCTGAGCTGGCCATGACCCGCAATCAGCCGAAAGCTGCGCTGACGGCGCTGAGCCATCCAAGCTTGCAACACTTGAGCGAGATGCCAGAAGAGCAGCAAGTGCGCACCGGCACCGTCCACGCCCGCGCCCTTGAGGCCGACGGCCAGACACTGGCCGCTGCCCGTGAGCGCGTATTCATCGCGCCGATGCTGCAAGGCGAAGCTGCGAGCAAAAACCACGAAGCGATCTGGACCCTGATCGGCTCGCTGCCAACTGATCAACTGCAGCCGAACAGCACCGACGATCTTGGCGGCTGGATGGGCCTGGCACTGGCGGTAAAATCCGCTGGCACGCTGGAACAGCAGCAAGCCGCGATCGACACCTGGCGCGCGCAGAATCCAAAACACCCGGCCGCAATCAACCTGCCGCTGCCGTTGACCAAACTCAAGGAACTGGCCAGCCAGCCACTGAGCAAGATCGCCCTGCTGCTGCCGCAGGACGGCCCACTGGCCGCTGTTGGCAAGGCCCTGCGTGAAGGCTTCATGGCTGCGCACTACCAAGCTCAACAGGCCGGGCAAAAGCCGCCAGCGATCGAGTTCTACGACAGTTCCAAGCTGACTTCGATGGACGAGTTCTACCGCAAGGCTCAGGCTGACGGCGTGCAACTGGTCGTCGGCCCGCTGGAAAAACCACTGGTCAAACAACTGAGCACCCGCCCGCAACTGCCGATCACCACCCTCGCGCTGAACTACAGCGAAGGCGATCAAGGCCCGGCGCAACTGTTCCAATTCGGCCTGGCCGCTGAAGACGAAGCTCGCGAAGTCTCGCGTCGTGCCCGTGCCGATGGCCTGCACCGCGCCGCCATCATGGTACCCAAAGGCGAATGGGGCGACCGTGTACTGCGTGCTTTCAGCCAGGACTGGCAGGCCAACGGTGGCAGCATCGTCGCCACCGAGCGTGTTGATCAGCCAGTACAACTGGCCCAGCAGATCGCCGACATGTTCCAGCTGCGTCAAAGCGAAGCCCGCGCCAAGAGCCTGCAAAATGCCGCCGGCACCAACGTAGCGGCGCAGCCCTCGCGTCGTCAGGACATCGAATTCATCTTCTTGGCCGCGACCCCGCAACAGGCTCAGCAGATCAAGCCAACCCTGAACTTCCAGTACGCTGGTGACGTTCCGGTGTACGCGACGTCGCACGTTTACAGCGCCAGTGGCGACGTCAACCAGTACAACGACATGAACGGCATTCGCTTCTGCGAAACCCCGTGGCTGCTGGACACCAGCGATCCACTGCGTCAACAAGTGGTAGCGCAGTGGCCGCAGGCCTCCGGCAGTCTCGGTCGCCTGTACGCCATGGGTGTTGACGCGTATCGTCTGGCACCGCGCTTGGGTCAACTCAAAGCGCTGCCGGACAGCCGCATCGACGGCGAGTCGGGCAGCCTCGGCATGACCCAGACCCAGCGCGTTGTGCGTCAGTTGCCTTGGGCGCAGTTCGTCAGCGGCCAGGTTCAGCGCCTGCCGGACACCCCGCGCTAATGCCCGACAGGTCACGCTCGCAAAGCGGCAAGGATGCCGAGCGCCAGGCGCTCGAGCATCTGCAACAACAAGGTCTGCGCCTGCTGGCGCAGAACTGGTTATGCAAACGCGGCGAGCTTGATCTGGTCATGCTTGATGGCGATACAGTAGTATTCGTTGAAGTTCGCTACAGAAAAAACACTCAATGGGGTGGCGCGCTCGCTAGCATTGATGCGCGCAAGCAGCAGAAACTGATTTTCGCTGCGCAGTATTTTCTTCAGCGCGAGTCGCGCTGGGCCAATTCCCCCTGCCGCTTCGACGTGGTGGCCATCGACAGCCATCCGGATCAGCTGAACTGGTTGCAGAATGCGTTCGACAGTTGATCGTCGGCGTTGCGACCCGGACAATTCCACCGACAAATTTTGCTCTTTGCTTTGCGGGCTGCACATTCATGTGCCGGACAGCCGCGCTACTTAAGGTCACACAGATGGACATGCAATCCCGAATTCGCCAGCTTTTCCAGGCCAGTATCGACACCAAGCAACAGGCGATGGACGTACTTGCACCGCACATCGAGCAAGCCAGCCAGATCATGGTCAACGCCCTGCTCAACGAGGGCAAAATGCTTTCGTGCGGCAACGGCGGCTCGGCCGGTGACGCCCAGCACTTCTCTTCGGAGTTGCTCAACCGCTTCGAGCGCGAGCGTCCGAGCCTGCCGGCCATCGCCCTGACCACCGACACCTCGACGATCACCTCGATCGCCAACGACTACAGCTACAACGAAGTGTTCTCCAAACAGATCCGTGCGCTCGGTCAGCCAGGCGATGTCCTGCTGGCGATTTCGACCAGCGGCAACTCGGCGAACATTATTCAAGCGATCCAGGCCGCACATGATCGCGAAATGATTGTCGTAGCTATGACCGGACGCGATGGCGGCGGCATGGCGTCGCTGCTGTTGCCCGAGGACGTCGAGATTCGCGTACCGGCCAATGTCACTGCACGTATTCAAGAAGTCCACTTGCTGGCGATCCATTGCCTTTGCGATCTGATCGACAGCCAACTGTTCGGGAGTGAAGAATGACCCCTAATCGCCTTGGCCTTCTGGCCTTGACCCTGTGCCTCGGCATCAGCGGCTGCACCTCGGTGGTGAACGCCAGCCGTGAAGCGCCGATCGAAGATGATCGTGGCACCCGCACCTTCGGCAGCAAGATCGACGACTCGCTGATCGAAACCAAAGTGGGTGTGAACGTGGCCAAGGCCGATCCGGCTCTGGACAACGATTCACACATCGTCGTCACCAGCTTTAACGGTGTCGTACTGCTCGCCGGCCAGACCCCGCGCGAAGACCTCAAGGCCAAGGCCGAACAGGCTGCCGCCAACGTGCAGCGCGTGAAGAAGGTGCACAACGAGCTGCAAGTGCTGCAACCGTCGTCCCTGCTGGCTCGTCAGAACGATGCGTGGCTGACCACCAAGATCAAGACGCAGATGCTGACTGATGCCAGCATTCCTGGCTCGCGCATCAAGGTCGTAACCGAAAACGGTATCGTCTACCTGCTGGGCCTGCTGACCAAACAGGAAGCCACTCAGGCGACCAATCTGGTGCAGGGCGTTTCCGGCGTGCAGAAGATCGTGAAGCTGTTCGAATACATCGATTGATAGCTGAAACGCGCACACAAAAAAGGCGATCCATCCGGATCGCCTTTTTTATTATTTCACCACTTTCAGGCTTGGCCGGCCGCTAGGGCGCGGCGGCTCGCTGTCCGGTGGCGGCAAGTCGTCATCCGACTCGATCTCTTCTTCGCCATCCATCGGCGACTCGAGATCGAACACCATGCCCTGACCGTTCTCCCGGGCATAGATCCCCAGGATCGCGCTGATCGGCACATACAGGCTGTGCGGGACGCCACCGAAGCGACCTTCGAAGGTCACCACGTCGTTGTCCATGTGCAGATGACGCACGGCACTTGGCGAGATATTCAGGACAATCTGCCCGTCACTGGCAAAACCCTGCGGCACCTGCACCGCCGGGTACTCGGAATTGACCAGCATGTGCGGGGTGCAATCGTTATCAACAATCCACTCGTAGAGCGCGCGGACCAGATAAGGTCGACTGGAGTTCATAGCGGCTCCTTAAGCCTTAGCGCATATCGCGTTCGACACCAGACAGACTCGCCTGGAAAGCCTCACGCGCAAACGAGCGCTCCATATAATCAAGCAGCGGCTTGGCTGGCCGCGGCAGTTCAATACCCAGAATCGGCAAACGCCAGAGTATTGGCAATAGGCAGCAATCCACCAGACTTTGTTCCTCACTGAGGAAAAACGGCTTGTCAGCAAATAACGGCGACACGCCCGTCAGGCTTTCACGCAGTTCCTTGCGCGCCACGACACGCGCGGCCTCCTTGGACTTGGGATCCAGAATCAGATCCACCAGACCACACCAGTCGCGCTGAATACGGTGAATCAGCAGACGACTGTTGGCACGCGCCACCGGATAAACCGGCATCAATGGCGGGTGCGGGTAACGCTCATCCAGATATTCCATCACCACGGTCGACTCCCACAACGCCAGGTCACGATCGACCAGCGTCGGCAGACTGCCGTAAGGGTTTACTTCAATCAGTTTAGGCGGCTGGCGACCAGCTTCCACATAAATGATCTCGGCGCTGACACCCTTCTCTGCAAGCACAATGCGCACTCGGTGGGAATAGTGGTCGGCGGGGTCGGAGTAACAGGCCAACCGATTGGTCACGCCCATGGCGATCCTCCTCGCTTGTTGAAATTATCGGAACCGGAAAAACGCG
>NZ_JAMLFX010000005.1:177613-192420 GCF_023634765.1 Pseudomonas sp. AKS31 | reverse complement strand
GCGCCTCCCGCAACCTCTGGCTGACCAGACGTTGCGTTATCGGAGGCGCCCTTGGGCGCGCGCGATTAACAGCAATGCTTGAAGCGTATCAGTGCACGTCTTTCCAGTATTCACGCTTGAGCAGGTAGGCGAACACAAAGAAGAACGCCAGGTACAGCAAGACATAAGTACCGATGCGCTGATGTTGCAGCTTAACCGGGTTAGCCGAGTAAGCCAGGAAGGTTACCAGATTCTTGACCTTCTCATCGAACTGCTCTTCGTTCAGAGCACCGGATTTCGGCACGATGGTCAGTTGATCGCACGCTTCATGAGTCAGAGGCGTACCGGTCAGCGGATCATATTGCTTCTTGCCGTCTTCGACGATCTGCACCTGCTTGCAACCGACGACCTGACGACCTTGCAGGCCGACCAGCACGTTGGGCATGCCGACGTTCGGGAAGACCTTGTTGTTCACGCCCCATGGACGTGCAGGATCTTCGTAGAACGACTTCAGGTAACCGTAGAGCCAGTCGGTGCCGCGTACGCGAGCGACCAGGGTCAGATCCGGCGGTGCGGCACCAAACCAGGTCTTGGCGTCTGCCGGCTGCATGCCGATGTTCATGTGATCGCCAATCTTGGCGCCAGTGAACACCAATTTCTCCAGCATCATTTCGTGAGGAATACCCAAATCATCGGCCACCCGCTCGTAACGCTGGAACTTGGCACTGTGGCAACCCATGCAATAGTTGGCAAAGGTACGCGCACCATCTTGCAGGGCAGCCTTGTCGGACACGTCGATGTCGACTTTTTCCAGTTCCGGACCACCGTGTTCGGCAGCGAAAGACAGCACAGGCAGCGCAGCAAAAATCAGAGCAAAAAATAACTTTTTCATCAGCCAGTCACCCTTTCCGGAACCGGTTTGGTCTTCTCGAGCCTGGTGTAGAACGGCATCAGAATGAAGTAGGCGAAGTACAGGAAGGTGCAAACCTGCGACAACAGGGTTCGCTCCGGCGTCGGCGCCAAAACGCCAAGAACGCCAAGAATCACGAACGAAATGCAGAACACCAGCAGCCAGATTTTGCTCATCCACCCTTTATAGCGCATCGATTTGACCGGACTGCGATCGAGCCATGGCAGCACGAACAGCACCGCAATCGCCGCCCCCATGGCGATAACACCCATGAGTTTGTCAGGGATCGCCCGCAAGATTGCGTAGAACGGCGTGAAGTACCAGACCGGCGCAATATGCTCTGGCGTCTTGAACGGGTTGGCCGGCTCGAAGTTTGGTTTTTCGAGGAAGTAGCCACCCATTTCCGGGAAGAAGAACACAATAAAGCAGAAGATAAACAGGAACACCACGACACCGACAATGTCTTTCACGGTGTAGTACGGGTGGAAGGCAATGCCGTCCAGCGGGATGCCGTTTTCGTCTTTGTGCTTCTTGATGTCGACGCCATCAGGGTTGTTGGAACCGACTTCGTGCAGCGCCAGAATGTGCAACACCACCAGGCCGAGAATCACGATCGGCAGCGCGACAACGTGCAAAGCGAAGAAGCGGTTCAGGGTGATCCCGGAGATCAGGTAGTCACCACGAATCCACTGGGTCAGGTCGTTGCCGATGACCGGAATCGCACCGAACAGCGAGATGATCACCTGGGCCCCCCAGTACGACATCTGACCCCACGGCAGCAGATACCCCATGAAGGCTTCCGCCATCAGCGCCAGGTAAATCAGCATGCCGAACACCCAGACCAGCTCGCGCGGTTTCTGGTACGAACCGTAGAGCAGGCCACGGAACATATGCAGATAGACCACGATGAAGAACGCCGAAGCGCCGGTCGAGTGCAGCAGACGCAGGATCGAGCCGTACTCGACGTCGCGCATGATGTATTCAACGGAGGCAAACGCTTCTTCTGCCGACGGCGTGTAGCTCATCGTCAGCCAGACACCGGTGACGATCTGATTGACCAACACCAGCAGCGCCAGGGAGCCGAAGAAGTAGAAAAAGTTGAAGTTTTTTGGAGCGTAATACTTGCTGAGATGGTCTTCCCACATTTTGGTCGCAGGAAAGCGCGCATCAACCCAATCCATGAACTTGCTCATCACGCTTTCTCCGTATCGACGCCAATGACAATCAGATCATCGGTCTCATAGGAATGCGGGGGAACTGGCAGGTTCAAAGGCGCAGGTTGCGACTTGTAGACACGGCCAGCCAGATCGTAATGGGAACCGTGGCAAGGGCAGAAATAGCCACCGACCCAGTCTTTGCCCAGATCCGCAGGTGCCACTTCGGGACGGAAGGTTGGCGAGCAACCAAGGTGTGTGCAAATCCCGATCAGCAGCAGAATCTCCGGCTTGATCGAACGCACTTCAGGGTCGACATAGGTGGGTTGCGTGGAGTTTTTGGAGGTCGGATCGGAGAGCTGGCCTTCGATCTTCTTGAGATTCCCCAGAATTTCCTCAGTACGGCGGACAATGAACACCGGCTGGCCGCGCCATTCAGCAATCATCTGCTGTCCCGGCTCGATTTTGCTGACATTCACTTTCACCGGTGCACCGGCGGCTTTCGCCTTGGCACTGGGAAACCATGACCCCACGAACGGGACCGCAGCCCCCACCGCTCCTGCAGCACCCACCACGGATGTGGCTGCTACCAAGAAGCGACGCCGGCCTGCATTCACGCCGTCATTGCTCATTCAGTCCTCTCCCATCAGCTTTTGTGGCCTGTTAAATCAGGCATCTACTAAATAAATCAATGTTACTTATAAAAATTTTGCCGAATGGTAATGAAAAGCCCCAATTCTGACAAGGGAATTACCCGGAGCTCTTACCCTCAAGCCTTGCAGTATAGGGGGTCTACGGAAGTGGCAAGTTGTCGCAGCGCAATTCTTTGATAAATCACAGGCATAAAAAAACGCCCGCTTCCGTGAGGAGGCGGGCGTTCTTTTTTGAACGTGGAAGCGGAATTAACGCTTCGAGTACTGCGGACGCTTACGCGCTTTACGCAGACCAACTTTCTTACGTTCAACTTCACGGGCGTCGCGAGTAACGAAGCCAGCTTTGCGCAGAGCGCCACGCAGGGTTTCGTCGTAGTCCATCAGAGCGCGAGTGATGCCGTGGCGGATTGCGCCAGCTTGACCACTTACACCACCGCCGATCACGGTGACGTAGATGTCGAACTTCTCGACAGTCTCGGTCAGCTCCAGCGGCTGACGAACTACCATGCGGGCAGTTTCGCGGCCGAAGAAGTTATCCAGCGAACGGTTGTTGATGGAGATGTTACCAGTACCCGGACGCAGGAAAACGCGTGCGGTTGCGGTCTTGCGACGGCCAGTGCCGTAATTTTGAGTCGCCGACATAATGTACTATTCCGTTAAAACTTCAGTTCTTGGGGCTGCTGAGCAGTATGTGGGTGTGCAGCGCCCGCATAGACTTTCAGCTTACGGTACATGTCGCGACCCAGTGGGTTTTTAGGCAGCATGCCTTTAACCGCGGTCTCGATCACGCGCTCAGGGGCTTTAGCGATCAGCTTTTCAAAGTTGATCGACTTGATGCCGCCCGGGAAACCGGAGTGGGAGTAGTACATTTTGTCAGTGGTTTTAGCACCGGTAACACGAATCTGCTCAGCGTTGATGACGACGATGTAGTCGCCGGTGTCAACGTGAGGAGTGTACTCAGGCTTGTGCTTGCCACGCAGACGGCTCGCGATTTCGGTGGCCAGACGACCCAGGGTCTGACCAGCAGCGTCGACGACAAACCAGTCGCGCTTTACTGTTTCCGGTTTAGCAGTAAAAGTTTTCATTCTTTATAGCCTCAGGGGCCGCCCTGTAAATTAGACGGCGGATCTTACTGAATAGTGCGTACTTTGACAAGTCAAAGGCAGCCGGATACAGACGCTTTCGGGGGCTCGGGTCGGCGCGTCCGTTCAACGGCAAGATTCTTCGGCGGCGGCGCATCACTTCCACTGCAGAAAGAGGTCGGCAATTATGCAGATTGCGAAAAATATTTCAACCTGCTTTTATGATTGTTTTGCCCAAGGAGCACCCGATGGACTATCGCCAACTAGGCCGTACCGACCTGAACGTGAGTGCAATCTGCCTCGGCACCATGACCTGGGGCGAGCAAAACACTGAAGCTGAAGCCTTCGCCCAGATCGAACGGGCCAAAGAAGCCGGGATCAATTTCATCGACACCGCCGAGATGTACCCGGTGCCACCAAAAGCCGAAACCTACGCCACCACCGAGCGCTATATTGGCAATTACTTCAAAAGTCGCGGCGACCGTGCCGACTGGATCCTCGCCAGCAAGATCGCCGGCCCCGGCAACACCATCGACTACATCCGCGACAAAAACCTGCGCCACAACCGCCAGCACATCATTGCAGCCGTCGACGCCAGCCTTGAGCGCCTGCAGACCGACTACATCGATCTGTATCAATTGCACTGGCCGGAGCGCAGCACCAACTTTTTCGGACAGCTGGGCTACAAACACAAGATCGAAGCTAACCTGACCCCGCTTGAAGACACCCTCGAAGCACTCGACGAGCAAGTGAAAGCCGGCAAGATCCGCCACATCGGTCTGTCCAACGAAACCCCTTGGGGCACCATGCGTTTTCTGGCATTGGCCGAAGCCCGTGGCTGGCCGCGCGCGGTGTCGATCCAGAACCCGTACAACCTGCTCAACCGCAGCTTTGAAGTGGGCCTGGCAGAAATCGCCATCCGCGAACAATGTGGCCTGCTGGCCTATTCGCCGCTGGCGTTTGGTTTTCTCTCAGGCAAATACGAAGGTGGCGCCCGTCCGCCGAAAGGGCGCCTGAGCCTCTACAGTCGCTTCAGCCGCTATTTCAATGCCCAGTCGGAAGCAGCCTGCAGCCGTTATGTTGCGCTGGCCCGTGAACACGGTCTGGATCCGGCGCAGATGGCGCTGGCGTTCGTCACTCAGCAACCGTTCGTCACCAGCAACATCATTGGCGCAACAACGCTGGAGCAACTGGACAGCAACATTGCCAGCTTCGATCTGAAGCTGTCGGATGAAGTGCTGGAGGGGATCGAGGCGATTCACAAGGATCATCCGAATCCTGCGCCGTAAGTAAAAAGATCGCAGCCTTCGGCAGCTCCTACAGGGTTCACGCACATCCTGTGCAGGAGCTGCCGCGGGCTGCCGCGGGCTGCGATCTTTTTGGCTATTAAAGCGACCGCGCAATAATCTCCTTCATGATTTCATTGGTGCCGGCATAAATCCGCTGCACCCGCGCATCCGCCCACGCCCGGGCCACCGGGTACTCCCACATGAAGCCGTAGCCACCATGCAACTGCACGCACTCGTCGAGCACCTTGCATTGCAGATCGGTGCCCCAGTATTTCGCCATCGCCGCTGTCGGCACGTCGAGCTTGCCTTGCAGGTGCAGTTCCAGACATTTATCGACGAACACCCGGCCGATCTGGATCTCAGTCGCCATTTCCGCCAGCTTGAAGCGCGTGTTCTGGAAGTCGGCAATCGCCTTGCCGAACGCTTTGCGATCACGGGTGTAATCGAGCGTCCATTGCAGCGCCGCTTCGGCTGAGGCCAAGCCACCGATCGCCACGGTCAGACGCTCCTGCGGCAATTCCTGCATCAAGTAAGCGAACCCTGCCCCAGCCTGGCCCAGAAGATTTTCCTTCGGCACGCGCACATCCTGAAAGAACAGCTCCGAGGTGTCCTGCGCCTTCATGCCAACCTTTTCCAGGCGCTTGCCCTTGTCGAAACCCGGCGTGCCCGCTTCCACCAGAAACAGGCTGGTGCCCTTGGCGCCGGCCTTCGGATCGGTCTTGGCAACCACGATAACCAGATCAGCCAGAAAGCCATTGGTGATAAAGGTTTTCGAACCGTTGATCACATATTCGTCACCGTCCAGCACAGCGGTGGTCTTCACACCTTGCAGATCGGAACCCGCTCCCGGCTCGGTCATGGCGATGGCTGTGACCATCTCGCCCGAAACCAGTTTCGGCAGGTATTTTTGCTTCAGTGCTTCACTGCCGTAATGCAGGATGTACGGCGCAACAATGTCCGAATGCAGCGAGAAACCGATACCGGTCAGGCCTAGTCGCCCGACCTCCTCGATCACCACCGCACTGTAGAGAAAATCCGCCCCCAGCCCGCCGTACTCTTCCGGCAGGTGCGAGCAGAGCATTCCCGCCTCCCCTGCCTTGTTCCAGAGCTTACGGTCGATATGGCCTTGTTTCTCCCATTGCGCATGGAACGGCACCGCCTCTTTTTCGAGGAAGGTTCGTACGCTGTCGCGAAACAATTCGTGCTCGGGGCTGAACAAGGTTCTGGGGATCATGCGGCACCTTTCTTTGTTGTTGGAGGGAGATGACCTTCAGAGACTAAGCCTCCCTTCTGACACGGGACACTGGACACATCCGACAAAAAATAAGACGATCCAGCCGTCTGGTGACCACTTTCCCTTATAAAAACAAAACAAAAGTTGAATTATGTCCAAGCAAGTCTCCACGCCCTTGCGGCGCGTCAGCATCCTGGCAATCGACCGGGTTTTCGCCTCCACTCTCATGCAAGCCAAGGATTTCTTCCATCTGGCCAGCCTGCGTTATGGCAAACAACTGGGCCACGGCCTGACGCCAGCCTTCGAAACACGGCTGGTCAGCCCCGACGGCAAACCGGTGAACAGCTTCAGTGACGTCGTGATGCCCGTCGATGGCGGCCTGGAAAACGCCGATGTCATTATTCTCCCGGCGTTCTGGGACGATTTCGATACGCTGTGCAGCCGTTATCCACAAGTCCTGCCGTGGCTGCGCGAACAGCATGCCCGAGGCGCAGTGTTGTGCGGCGAAGCCACCGGGGTGTTCTGGCTGGCGGAGGCCGGCCTGCTCAATGGCAAGGAAGCGACCACCTACTGGCGCTTCTTCAATGCCTTCGCCGAGCGTTTCCCCAAGGTCTACCTCAATCAGGACAAGCACCTGACCGACGCCGACAACTTGTATTGCGCCGGCGGCACCACCTCAGCCTGCGACCTGTACATCTACTTGATCGAGCGTTTCTGCGGGGCCAACGTGGCGCAAGCCGTGGCCCGTGACATTCTCTACGAAGTGCAACGCAACTATGCGCCGGGACGCATCGGTTTTGGCGGGCAGAAGCTGCACCAGGACGTGATCATCCTGCAGATCCAGCACTGGCTCGAAGAGCACTTCGCCGACAAATTCCGCTTCGAAGACGTCGCCCGCGAGCACGGCATGAGCATCCGCAACTTCATGCGCCGCTTCCAGACCGCCACCGGGGACAAACCGCTGCACTACCTGCAACGGCTGCGTATCGAAACCGCGAAAGGCCTGCTGTCCGGGAGCCGCAAGAGCATCAAGACCATCAGCTATGAGGTCGGTTACGACGATGCGAGCTTCTTTGCGCGGCTGTTCCGGCAGCACACTGGACTGTCGCCGAATCAGTATCGGCAGCAGTTTCAGCAGGCAGCCTAAAAGCAAAAGATCGCAGCCTGCGGCAGCTCCTACAGAATGGTGTACACCTGTAGGAGCTGGCGAAGCCTGCGATCTTTTGATCTTCAGCACACAAAAAAAGGGCCTGCAATTGCAGGCCCTTTTTTTGTTTTGCGAATCCGCTTAAGGCTTGTGCGCCCGCGACAGAAACTCGTGCGATTGCATCTCCAGCAGACGGCTCAGCGTACGCTGGAATTCAAACGTCAGACGGCCGCCGGTGTACAGATCCTTCAGCTCGACTTCAGCCGAAATGATCAGTTTCACGTTGCGGTCGTAGAACTCGTCGACCATGTTGATGAAGCGCCGAGCAATGTCGTCAGTGGTGACGCTCATCTGCTCGACACCGCTGAGCAGCACGGCGTGGAAAATCTTGCCCAGTTCGATGTAGTCGTTCTGGCTACGCGGGCCGTCGCACAGTTCACGGAAGTCGAACCAGGCCACGTCGTCGCATGTGCGCAGCGCTCGGATCTCACGGTTTTCGATGATCAGCACATCATTCTCGACCGCTGCGGTGCACTCAGGCGTCAGCGCACGGAAGCTCTTGCGCAGGCTTTCGTGAGCGGCTTCGTCGAGCGGATAGTGGAACAGCTCCGCTTGTTCGAGGTGACGCAGACGGTAGTCGACGCCGCTGTCGACGTTGACGATCTCGGTGTTCTGCTTGATCAGGGCGATGGCTGGCAAGAAACGCGCGCGTTGCAGGCCGTCCTTGTACAGACCGTCCGGCACGATGTTCGAGGTCGCGACCAGGGTCACGCCATTCTTGAACAGTTCTTCCATCAGCGTGCCGAGGATCATCGCGTCGGTGATGTCGGAAACGAAGAATTCATCGAAGCAGATCACCCGCGACTCGGTCGCGAAGCGCTTGGCGATGATGGTCAGCGGGTTTTTCTCACCACCGAGGGTTTTCATCTCTTCGTGCACACGCTTCATGAAGCGGTGGAAGTGCGTGCGGGTCTTTTCCTTGAACGGCAGCGCTTCGAAGAAGGTGTCGACCAGGTAAGTCTTGCCGCGACCTACGCCGCCCCAGAAATACAGGCCCTTGACCGGCGCCTGATCCTTTTTGCCGAACAGTTTGCTCAACAGACCCGGCTTGTTCTGATCGGCGGCGATCAGATCCTCGTACAGACGCTGCAAATGACGCACGGCAGTTTCCTGCGCGGCGTCATGGAAGAAGTCCGGGCGTTTCAGATCAGCTTGGTATCGTTCTAGGGGCGTCATAATTCGTTAGCAAGGCAACAAAAACGGGCCGTCACTGTAGCGACGGCCCGGGGGAATGGCAATCGGCCCTTGGTCGGACCGTGCCGCCGATTAGTCCTGAACCGGGGTCAGCGCGACGCGCAGAGCCTCGATGGCCGCGTCTCGCGCAGCAGCGTCGGCGAACGCCGGGCTGTCGGCGACTGCGGTGCCACCTATCCATACGCTGAAGCTCAATGCTTCGACGCGCACCTCTACCTGCTCATCCGCCTGCAGTAGTTTGCTAAAACTTCCTGCGGTTCTACCGTCAGCAAAATTACGAGATAGCAACATTTGCTCGCCATCAGCGTTCAACATGCGGAAGCGGAAGCTGCCGTCGTCTTCACGGAAGCTGACGAAACGTGCGGCTTTCGCGGCTTTCTTCTTGGTGGTCGCGGTGACTTGCACCTGATTGACGAAGGAACGCAGGCCCACGGCTTCGCGCAGCTCGTTGAGGAATGGCGTTGCCACGGCACGGGCCTTTTTCGCACCGATCTGCAGGATGTCTTCCAGATCCGCCGGGCGCTCGATCAACTGGTGATACTTGTCGCGAGCCTCGCCGAGTTGGTTGTCGAGCAACTGGAACAGACGGTTCTTCGCCTCGCCCCAACCCAGACCGCCGAGCAGTTCGCTGCGGAACTCATCAGATTGCGCCGGCGTGGCGAACGCCTGAAACAGAGTGAACAGGTGCGAATTGTCCGGATCTTTCGCTTCGCCTGGCGCTTTGGAGTCAGTGACGATCCGTGAAATCGCGTCCTTCATTTCTTTGGCGCTGGAGAACAACGGGATGGTGTTGTCGTAGCTCTTCGACATCTTGCGACCGTCGAGGCCTGGCAACGTCGCCACGCTCTCTTCGATCAGCGCTTCGGGCATGGTGAAGAATTCTTTGCCCTGCCCGAACAGGTGGTTGAAGCGCTGGCCGATGTCACGGGCCATTTCCACGTGCTGGATCTGGTCACGACCGACCGGAACCTTGTGCGCGTTGAACATCAGGATGTCCGCCGCCATCAGCACCGGATAGCTGTAGAGGCCCATGGTGATGCCGGCATCCGGGTCTTCGCCGGTCTCGACGTTCTTGTCCACCGAGGCCTTGTAGGCGTGCGCGCGGTTGAGCAGGCCCTTGGCCGCGACGCAGGTCAGCAGCCAGGTCAGTTCAGGGATTTCCGGGATGTCGGACTGGCGGTAGAAGGTCACGCGGTCGACATCGAGGCCACCGGCCAGCCAGGTCGCGGCGATTTCCAGACGCGAGCGCTGGATGCGCAGCGGGTCATCGCATTTGATCAGGGCGTGATAGTCGGCCAGAAAGTAGAACGAGTCGGCATTGCTGTCGCGACTGGCGAGGATCGCCGGGCGGATGGCGCCGGCGTAGTTGCCCAGGTGCGGCGTGCCGGTGGTGGTGATGCCGGTGAGGATACGGGTACGGTTCGTCATGGGTAATCGCTTGTCAGACTGCAATCAATTCGAGAGACGCGGCAGGATCAGATCCTTGAGATCGGTCAGCTTGCCATGAAAAAAGTGTCCGCATTCTGCCACTTTCAGCAGCTCATGGGGGCGCTGGAGTTTTTCCGACCAGTCGTAGACCAGTTGCGGATCGATGACTTCGTCGGTTTCCGGCTGGATCACGGTCAGCTCGCCGTGCTGTGGCAGTTGATCCTGCTCGCCCAGACGCATCACCGCTGGCGCGACCATGAACAGGTGCTTGAGCGGCACGCCCTGCGCTTCAAGACGACCGCCGAGACTTGCTGCAACAAATCCGCCGAAGGAGAAACCGAACAGGATCAACGGCAGATTCGGGTGTTTTTCCCGCAGCCATGCCGCCGCAGCCTGGGCATCGTCGACTTCACCGGTGCCCATGTCGTGCGAACCTTCGCTGGCGCCGACGCCGCGATAGTTGAAACGCAAGGTGATCAGGCCCGCGTCGCGCGCGGTGCGCTGCAGGGTCGAGACGACCTTGTTGAGCATGGTGCCACCCTGCACCGGGTTCGGATGACAGATCAGCGCGATGCCGATTGGCTGCTCGTTATCCAGGTACAGAGACTCAAGTTGACCCACCGGGCCGTCAATCACTACAGGGGTTTCACGCATCAGCAAGGAAGGAACTCCGTGACCTCGAATCGGGTCGACTCGTCTAGCAAATTGTCTGTGCCAATCTATTGCGAGTGAATCGCGGTATACAGCGCAGGTTCGAGCCGTTAACGTAAAGCAAAGCCGTTTATAGAGGAAGGACTCGTGGAACACTCGCTCTTAGTTTGGTTGTTACCGACTCTTGCCCTGGTTGTGGGTGTCGCCATTGGATTCCTGATCGCGCGCGTTGCGCCGAACGCCGCGCCGAGCCGTACGCAGCGTCAACTGGATGATATCCAGGAGCGTTTCGACAGTTATCAAAATGAAGTGGTCACCCACTTCAACAGCACCGCGATGCTGGTCAAGAAGCTGACCCAGAGCTATCAGGAAGTGCAGGATCATCTCGCCGAGGGCGCCAATCGTCTGGCCCTGGACGAGCAGACCCGCCAGCGCCTGATCGCTGCCCTGCACGCTGACGCGGCAGTCGCGCCACGCGAACGCCTGACGCCACCGCGCGATCAGGAGCCGCCACGTGACTACGCACCGAAGACCCCGAACTCGCCGGGGATGCTCGATGAGCATTATGGTCTGAAGAAGTAACCAGCCTTCGCTGATAAACAAAAGCCCCCGGACAATTCGGTTGTCCGGGGGCTTTTTTGTGCCTGTTGAGTTTGTGATGCCTGCACAGGCCTGGCAACCCTGTAGGAGCTGTCGAGTGAAACGAGGCTGCGATCTGTTGATCTTGTTGTCAAAGCTAAAGATCAACAGATCGCAGCGTGCCGCAGTTCGTACAGGGCGACTGCGTTCAGGCAAAAAAATGCCCGATCACAGGACCGGGCATTTCTTCATACAGGCATTGAGTTACGGATACTGCTGAACCGTGCCCGGCTGCTGCTGCTGACCACCATACTGCTGGCCAGGAATCGCCTTCAGGTTGACTTCAACGCGACGGTTCTGCGCCCGGCCATTCACGTCACCGTTACTGGCAACCGGGTTATCCGGGCCGGCGCCACGGGCCGAGAGGTTGGCACCGCTGACACCTTGCGAGGTCAGGTAGGTCGCCACGCTCTGCGCACGACGCTGGGACAGGTCCATATTGTGCTGGCGGCTGCCGGTGCTGTCGGTATAGCCAACGATCTCGATCTGGTTCTGGTTGAACTCTTTCAACGAACCCGCGAGGTTATTCAGCGGCTGGTAGAAGCTTGGCGCGATGTTCGCCGAATCAGTGGCGAACGTAATGTTGCCCGGCATGATCAGCTTGATCTGATCGCCCTGACGCTGCACTTCAACACCGGTGTTGGCCATGCTCGCGCGCAGTTTCTTTTCCTGCTGATCGGCGTAGTAACCGTAACCGGCTGCAGAGGCGCCCACCACAGCGGCGCCGATCAAAGCCCCTTTGCCGCGGTTGTTGTGGTCGATGGCGGCACCGGCGAGCGCACCGGCCAGGGCACCGAGGCCACCGTACTTGGCGGTTTTGCTCATGCCTTGCGAGCCACCGTCGGCCTGGCCCTGATTGTCATACGGGTTAGGCGAGGCGCAGCCGGACAGCAAGGCCACGGCAGTAGCGACAATAATCAAACGACGCGTGGTGAACATGGAGAGCTCCTGGTTTTTCGCATTCTGTGGTGCAGCGGCCACTGGGTTAATGGACCTGCGCGGGCGTTGGATCATGACAATGCACAAAAATTCCGCCGGGCACTCGTGACAAAATATTTAGACGCGCACAAACGGGTTCTCGCGCATTTCATCACCCAGACGGGTATCCGGCCCATGCCCGGTCACCACGATCGCGTCCTCGTCCAGCGTGTACAGCCGCTGCTTGATCGAACGCACAATGGTCGCCTGATCGCCGCCCCACAAATCCGTGCGCCCTACGCCGCGACGGAACAACGTGTCGCCAGCAATCAACAGCTTAGCTTCGGAAAACCAAAAGCTCATGGAACCGGGTGTATGTCCCGGCGTATGCAGGGCCACGCCGCAACCACAGGCCAGTTCTTCATCGTCGCTCAACCAGCGATCTGGCGATGGCACCGGGGTGTATGGCACACCGAACATCTGGCACTGCATTTCGAGGTTGTCCCAGAGGAACTGGTCTTCTTTGTGCAAGTGCAAAGTCGCGCCGGTTTTTTCCTTCATTTGCCCGGAAGCGAGGAAATGATCGAGATGCGCGTGGGTGTGGATGATGCTGACGACCTTGAGGCCGTGGGCATCGAGTCGCGCCATGATCAGATCCGGATTGCCACCCGGATCGACGACGATGGCTTTCTTTGTAGCAGGGTCGCCAATGATGGTGCAGTTGCACTGGAGCGGGCCGACGGGGAAGGTTTCGCGGATGAGCGACGGGGTGGTTGCAGGCATAAGAATCCTCGACAAACGGCTGATGGCGCTTACTAAGGATTCTACTGCAGGAGCCGATACAAAAAACCAGGCCAGTAATTTGACGCCACCAATCTGAAAGTGATGGCCAAATAATGTCATTTCTATAAATTCTCGTGCAAAATCGGATTCTTTTTTGTAGCGACCGCATTCAGGATGGGTCGCATAGCGCCCAGGGAAAACCATGCCAACACCTTCGTCGTATTCACTTTCGTTTCCCTCATCACTGACCGGCAACAAGTACGCTGACAGCCTGATCTCCGGAACATATTGGCTGGGGGCTAACTGGCCTGCTTCGGGTCCGACCAGCCTTAGCTACAGCTTCATGGCGCCCAACACCTCTTACTTCATCACTAACTACAGCCCTGACAACGAATACAACGCGTTGTACGAACTGACGAGCGGGCAGAAAACGGCGGTGACCAATGCCTTGGCCACCTGGAGTGCTGTCGCCAACCTCAGCTTCACGCTAACCAGCGATGACATCAACAACGTGGGTGACCTTCGCTTCGGCGCCTATCGGTTGATGGATAACCAGACAGCTGCCTGGGGCTACTTCCCGGCCAATAATCCAACCGCCGGCGATGTCTGGATCGGCCCGGAGACCAACGACCCGAATCCGGGTAAAGGCACCTACGACTACCTGACCTTTGTCCACGAAATCGGACACGCGCTCGGGCTCAAGCATCCATTCGATGTCAGTTCGAGCAACAAGACGCTGCTGGACTCGGCGCTGGACGATGTTCACTACACAGTGATGAGCTACAACAGCAACTATTCCTATCAGCCGACCACGCCGATGCTGCTCGACATCCTGGCGATTCAGAGCCTGTATGGCGCCAACATGCAGTGGCAGACCAGTAACAACGTCTACTCATGGGCGGCTGACCAGTCAATTTTCGAAACCATTTGGGATGCTGGCGGCATCGACACCCTCGATGGCAGCAACCAACTGGCGGCCGTAACCCTCAATCTGAATGAAGGTACGTTCAGCCAGATCGGCAAGGCGTTTGTCGACCAGTCAACGGCGAGTCTCATCAATAACGGTCTCGCGATTGCGTATGGCGCAAAAATCGAAAACGCCATCGGCTCGAATTTCGATGACATTCTGTACGGCAACGAGTTGGATAACGTACTCAACGGCAATGGCGGCGCAGACACCATGTACGGTGGCGCAGGCAACGACACGTACTACGTTGACAACGCCGGGGACGTTATTTTCGATTATCCGGGCATGGGCACCGACACCGTCGTTTCCTCCATCAGTTACGTTCTCGGGGCGCACCTGGAGAACCTGACGCTGACTGGCGTCGCCAACCTCAATGGCACCGGTAATGCATCGAGCAATACAATCATCGGCACAGCCGGCGATAACGTCCTCGACGGCGGTCAGGGCGCAGATGCCCTGATCGGTGGCGCGGGCAACGACACCTACATCGTCGACAACCTCGGTGATACGGTCACGGAAACCAGCACCCTTGCCGGCGAAATCGACACGGTTCGAAGCTCCGTGGCCTTCACATTGGGCGCCAACGTCGAAAACCTCGCTCTGACCGGCCTCAATACAGTCAACGGCACCGGCAACGAACTGGACAACGGCATCACCGGCAACGAACAGGCCAATACCCTGGACGGCGGCCTCGGGGCCGACACCATGATCGGTGGCGG
>NZ_JAMLFX010000005.1:155088-155319 GCF_023634765.1 Pseudomonas sp. AKS31 | reverse complement strand
CCTGGACGGCGGCCTCGGGGCCGACACCATGATCGGTGGCGGTGGCTTCGACAGTTACTACGTCGATAACGTCGGTGACGTGGTGATCGAAACCGACGCCTCGCTGACCGCCATCGACCGCGTGTTCTCGACCATCGATTACACCTTGGTGCAGAACGTCGAAAACCTGATCTTGCTGGGCAGTGCCAACCTCAACGGCACCGGCAACAGCGTCAACAACCGCATCACCGG
>NZ_JAMLFX010000005.1:132401-132806 GCF_023634765.1 Pseudomonas sp. AKS31 | reverse complement strand
AAAACCTGATCTTGCTGGGCAGTGCCAACCTCAACGGCACCGGCAACAGCGTCAACAACCGCATCACCGGTAACGACGGCAACAACATTCTCGACGGAGGCCTCGGGGCTGACAGCCTGATCGGCGGTCTGGGCAATGACACCTACATCGTCGACAACTACGGCGACACTGTGACCGAAACCAGCACCCTGGCTGGCGAAATCGACACGGTGCGCAGTTCGGTGGCATTCACCCTAGGCGCCAACGTCGAGAACCTTGTCCTCACCGGTAACAACGTGATCAACGGCACCGGCAACAACCTCAACAACACCCTGACCGGTAATGACCAGGCCAACACCCTGGACGGCGGCCTCGGGGCCGACACCATGATCGGTGGCGGTGGCTTCGACAGTTACTACGTCGATA
>NZ_JAMLFX010000005.1:109828-110119 GCF_023634765.1 Pseudomonas sp. AKS31 | reverse complement strand
CCTGGACGGCGGCCTCGGGGCCGACACCATGATCGGTGGCGGTGGCTTCGACAGTTACTACGTCGATAACTACGGCGATGTCGTCATCGAAACTGACGCAACGCTCGGCGCGACCGACCGGGTGTTCGCATCCATCGGCTACACCCTGACCGCCAATGTCGAAAACCTGATCCTCACCGGTAACGACATCATCAACGGCACCGGCAACGAACTGGACAACCGCATCACCGGCAACGAACAGGCCAATACCCTGGACGGCGGCCTCGGGGCCGACACCATGATCGGTGGCGG
>NZ_JAMLFX010000005.1:35670-87447 GCF_023634765.1 Pseudomonas sp. AKS31 | reverse complement strand
AAAACCTGATCTTGCTGGGCAGTGCCAACCTCAACGGCACCGGCAACAGCGTCAACAACCGCATCACCGGCAACATCGGCAATAACATCCTCGACGGTGGCATGGGTGCCGACACCTTGATGGGTGGTGCCGGCAACGACACCTACGTTGTGGATAACATCAACGATGTCGTCATCGAACAGGTTGGTGAAGGCCACGACCTGGTCAGAGCCAGTCTCAGCTATACCCTCGGCGCAAATGTCGAAGACCTGACGATGATTGGCAATTCCGATGGATCGCTCAGGGGCAACGCGCTGGACAACGTCATCACCGGTAATGCCGGCTCCAACTATATCGATGGCGGGCTTGGCGCGGACACCATGATCGGTGGTGCCGGCAACGACACCTACTTTGTGGATAATCTCAACGATGTTGTCACCGAACTTGCCGATGAAGGTATTGATACCGTCTGGACCAGCGTCGATTTCACCCTCTCGGACAACGTCGAAAACGGCTTTATGACTGGCAATGCCAACTTGAATCTGACGGGGAGCGCGCTGGATAACACCTTGAATGGTAACGAGGGCAACAACATCCTCTCGGGCGGTCTCGGTGCCGATCGAATGTCTGGCGCGGGCGGCGACGATACATACGTCGTGGATAACGTCAATGACATCGTGCTAGAGGCCCCGGATAAAGGTCACGACCTCGTCAGCACTTCGGTCGACTACACGCTGGGGGATAACGTCGAGGACGGCACGATAACAGGCAATGCAGACGTGAAACTGTCGGGCAACAATCTTGATAACATCCTGATCGGAAACTCCGGCAATAACGAACTACAGGGCTTTGACGGTATCGACCAACTATTCGGTGGAGCAGGCAACGACATACTGTACGGCGGCATCGGCAATACCACACTGAACGGTGGTTCAGGCGCCGATACCTTTGCCTTCACCAATCTGTTTCTTATTAACGCCGTAATGGGGGGAACCTCTCCCCAAAACGTCATTACCGATTTCAACGCCCTGGAAGGCGACAAAATCGATTTCTCCAATTTCGACAGCGATCCGATGGCCCTCGGCTTACAGCACATGACCTTCGTTGGCTCGAGTGAATTCACCGGCTTCGGGCAACTGCGTTTCGTCGATAATGTTCTATCGGGGAACATGAGCGCAGACGCTGGCGGTTACTTCGAAGTGCAAATGGTAGGTGTCAACTCGCTCAACGCGAACGACGTCATCGTCTGATCTCTTCGCTGCCCGAAACAATCGAAGCCGAGCAATAAAAACACCCCGCCGAGGCGGGGTGTTTTTCTGTTCGCGTTATCTATTACCTAAGCCAGCAACCCCAGCTCTTTGGCCCGCGCCACTGCCTGTGTGCGCCGCTCAACCCCCAGCTTGCTGTTGATATGGCTGGCGTGGGTTTTCACGGTGTGCAGGGAAATGAACAATTGCTCGCTGATCTGCTGATTCGAACAGCCTTGAGCAATCAGGCGCAGGACGGCCAGTTCTCGACTGCTGAGTTGCTCGGCCACTGAAACCTCCGCGACGGGACGCGCAGCGGGAACAGGCAGGTGTTCCAGCAATTGCTGACTGACGGCTGTCGAAGCGATCGCGACCAATTGCCCGCGCAACCAGTCGCCATGCTCCTTCACCAGCAGATCGAATGGCTGCGCCACGCCGCCGGTTGCCGCCTCCAGCGCCTGACTCAGTGCTTTTCTGGCCTCCGGCTCACGCCCCCCCACCAGCAGCAACGCCACCTTCTGCGTCAACGCCATCACACTGAGCAACTGCCGGCCGGTTTGCTGGCCGTTTTCATGCAACACATTCAACCGCCCTTCGGCGAGCATCGGTTGCCCCTGAATCATGTCGAGCAGCGCTTGTTGCAGCTCCACATGCAGCGGCAGTTGTGGATGAAATTCCGGTGGTGCGGCGGCGCGTTCTCCCGTGTATGTCTGCCCCAACCGCGCGAGCCACGCTTCTGCCAGATCAGTGCGACCCTGCGCCAGCCACAGCTCACATTTGACCAGCGTGATCATCGCCAAATAGTAGATCGGCGGCACATCCCAGATGTGCATCAGGCGTTCGGCTTCGGCGAGCTCGGCAAAGGCCTTGGCGAACTCGCCACTGCTGCCATCCAGTCGAGCGATCACGCAGTGGCCGATCAACACGCTGATATCGCGACAGGCTCGCGCTTCGCCGATTCCGGCCAACAACCGCACGCGCGCGGCCTGCGGCTGCAGGCGCATGGCCAACAGAAAACCCTCGTACAGCGTCAGCCGTGCACGCACCGCGTACAAGCGCTGTGGCGACAAGCCGCGCAACCGCTCCAGCCCCTGATGGACCTCATCGAGAGCACGCAGGATTTCGCCGCGAGCCTGCAACACCCGCGCACGATCGTAATGCGCCAACGCTTCGAACAAGGGATTGCCGACGCGCTGTGCCAGTTCCAGGGATTCGCGGTTAAGCCCGCGTGCGCGCCACAGATCGCCATCGGCAATGGCCAGATTGGACAAGGTCGATAGACACATCAGCCGTTGGCCATAACGTTTGGCCGGCAGGCTTTCCAGAGCTTCAGTGCAGTATCTGATCGTCAATTCCCGATGCCCACGCCCGCGCGCAATGATCCCGCTCAGCGCCAGCCATTGCGCCAGCATCGACTTCTGCGCGGTAGCGGAGGGCGCCGGCAGGAAGCGGCTCAGGTGGCTGGACAGCTCTTCGGCGGCATCGAGTTGACAGGCCAGCCCCAGCGCCCAGCTGTACAACACAATCAAACGCGGAGTACTGATCAACAGGCTGTCGGGCAAGTCCATTTTCCAGCGCAGCAGCATGCCGACGTTCTGCTCGGCGAGCAGTTGCTCCTCGGAAAGGTTCTGTACCAGATTTGCCGCCACATCGAGGTGACCTGCACGCAGCGCCTGTTCGACCGCCTCGTCCAGCAGCCCTTGAGCGTTGAACCAGCGACAGGCACGCAGATGCAGCGTTGCCGTCGGCACCATCGCTTGCGCAATCGGCCGACTGCGCAATAAATCAGAGAATAAATGGTGATAACGATACCAGTGACCATGCTCGTCCAGCGGCACCAGAAACACCTGATGCGCCAGCAGGAAACGCAGGATCTCGGCACTGTCATGGGCTTCACGAACGGCATCGCACAACTCGCTGCAAAAACGCTCTTGCGGTGCGGTGTCGTAGAGAAAGGCCTGTACTTCGGCGGGCAGGCAATCGATGACTTCCTCCAGCAAATAGTCGCGGATCAGCCCTTCCCCGCCGTTCAGTGCTTGCGGCAACGCGGCATCGTTGCCCGCCTCGGCCACCGCCAGCAACCAGAAGCGCAAACCGGCGACCCAGCCTTCGCTGCGCTGGATCAGGTTTTCCAGCGCTTCACCGCGCAGTGAACTGCTGTGACGATCGAGCAAGGTCAGGGCTTCGTCGTATGTCAGGCGCAAGTCCTGTTCGTGCAACTCCAGCAACTGCCGCGACAGCCGCAAGCGCGCCAGATGCCAGTCCGGACGCTGGCGGCTGGTGACCATCACCAGCAAGCCATCAGGCAGATGGTTGAGGAAAAATTGCAGGCAGCGATCGAGCACCGGGCCTTGGGCGAGATGGTAATCGTCGAGCACCAGCAGCAGCGGCGCGCCGGGATCGAGGTGCCGGGTCAGTTCATCGAGCAGGCCGTCGAGCCATTCTTCAAAAGCAAATGGCTGATGGCGCTGACGCATTTTCAACAGACCGAGAGCGCCAGCGCCCAGGGCCGGAAAGTAGTCCTGCAAACCTTCGAGCAAACGCTCAAGAAAACGTCCGGGGTCGCTGTCACGCGGGCTCAGCCCCAACCAGAGGCTTTGCCAGTGCGCCGGCAGGCTCTGACAGAACTCTACCGCCAGCGAGCTCTTGCCGAACCCGGCGGGAGCGCTGACCAGCAACAGCCGTCCACCGAGCCCGGCCTGCAGGCGCTCGCAAAGACGTGGTCGCAAGACGTAGCCGTCGGGCAACGGAGGGCGAAAAAAACGCCCGTCCAGTGCCGCGACGGCAACGCTTGCGGGACCCGGAAGTGGGGACAGATCAGTCATGGCCGGCTCTTGTTCGAATTGCTGTTGGCGGCATTGCAGATGTCCGCAGACTAGCCTTAAACGTACCGGGAATGAAGGTTGCTGCTACAAATGGCTACAAAAAGGCTACATCCACCTGTGAACCCTATCCTGTAGGAGCTGCCGGAGGCTGCGATCTCTTGATCTCGCATTTGCCGCTGAAAAGTCAAAAGATCGCAGCCATCGGCAGCTCCTGCGAAAGCAAAAAAAAACGCCCCGAACCAGTCAGGGCGTTTTCACGAGGATGCGGCCTCGGGTTACAGCGGGTTAGCGAACACCGTCCTGACGCAATGCGGCCGGAGTGAAGTCGCTGGTGGTGGCGGTGAAACCGAAGTCATACGCGCTCTTCTCTTCGTTCTTCATGCCCAGTGCCAGATAACGGCCGGACTGCAGGTCGTAGAGGGTTTCCAGGGCATACCACGGCACTTGCTTGTCGTAGTAGTTCTCGGCGTGTGCTTCGGCGACGCGCCACAGTTGGCCACGACCGTCGTAGTGGTCGATCACGGCGGCTTGCCAGGTGTCCTCGTCGATGTAGAAGTCACGCTTGGCGTAGATGTGGCGCTGGCCTTCTTTCAGGGTGGCAACCACATGCCAGACGCGGCGCAGCTCGTAACGCGCCAGATCCTGGTTGATGTGGCCGGCCTTGATGATGTCGGCGTATTTCAGTTTCGGATCGTCGAGCTTGTAGCTGTCGGAGGCGATGTACATTTCTTTCTTGCCTTCGAGCTTCCAGTCGTAGCGATCCGGAGCACCGTTGAACATGTCGAGGTTGTCGGAGGTACGCAGACCGTCGGCGGCAGTACCCGGCCCGTCATAGGACACTTGTGGAGCACGGCGTACACGGCGCTGACCGGCGTTGTAGACCCACGCCGAACGTGGTTCCTTCACCTGATCGAGGGTCTCGTGAACCAGCAGCACACCACCGGCCAGACGTGCCGGCGCAGTCACTTTCTGCTTGAAGTAGAACAGGATGTTGCCCGGGTTTTTCGGATCGTAGTCCTTCATCTTGTCGCGGAACACGAACTGGTCCTGGAAGTACACCAGACTGTACGAGCCGTTCGGTTGCGGTGTGGCCTGAGTCACCAGACGGGTCACACTGCCGCCGCGGTAGCGGGTGATGTGGTTCCAGATGACTTCCACACCGCTCTTCGGAATCGGGAACGGTACCGCGGTATCGAAGTTTTCCAGACCGTTGCCGCCGGACACCAGGTTGGTGGTGGTGGCGTTTTTCCTGATCGCGGCGAACACATCATCCGGCACGGTCGCGCCGCGATGGGACGGGTAGACCGGCATTTTGAAGGTGTCCGGGTAACGCTTGAACATCGCGTACTGACCTGGCGCCAGCTTGTCTTTGTACTTGTCGACGTCTTTCGCGGTGATGGTGAACAGCGGTTGCTCACTGGCGTACGGATTGGACAGGAAACCCTTGCTGTCGACCGAACCGGCATTCTTCGGCAGTGGTTTCCACGCCGGGATCGAACCATCGGCGTTACCGGCCATTTCGGCGCCCATCGGCGTCAGGCTCTTGCCCAGTTTGTCGGCTTCGGCAGCAGGCACCGCGGCCATGACGCCGGTCGCCAGCAGCGACAGGCCCAGAACACCGGCGTGGAACAGACTCTTTGTTATTTTCATAAATTCGTTCGTCCTGAAATGCAGTGCTTAGAAGTTCACGCCGAAGCTGAGCGCAACGAAGTCGCGGTCATCCACGGTGGTGTACTTGCCGTCGAAGAAGTTGGTGTAAGCCAGGCTCGCGGTGTAGGTGTTCTGGTATTCGGCGTCGACGCCCAGGCTGACCGCTTTGCGACCTTCCTCGAAGTTGCCGCCAGGGCCTGGCGAGTAACCGCTGACGTCATGGGACCAGGCCACGTTCGGCTTGAGGTTCACACCGGCGAAGACGTCGTTGTATTCCCAGATGGCGCGACCGCGGTAGCCCCACGACATCGATGTGGTGAAGCCGTCGTTGTCGCAATTGCGGCTGCGGTTGTTCTGTGGCGAGCCCGGGCCGGCGCCGTTGATGGTGCTGTTGTTGAGAATGTTGGCGCAGGTGTTGGTGGTGCCGGTGGCCGGCAACTCACCAGGGCCGTAGACCGGATCGCGGCCATAACGCATGTCGGAACGGCTTTCCAGCCCACCGACGTAGGTCGCGCCGACTTCGCCGACGAGGGTCAGACGGCTGGCGCCCATGACCTGATCGAAGAAGTGCGTGAACGTTGTCTGGATCTGGGTGATTTCCTTGCGCTCATAGCCATGCAGATCCTGACCCGGCACGCCGGTTAGCAGCGAAGCATTGGTCAGTGCGCCGCCCAGCGGACGTACGCCGGCGAACAGGATGTCGGTGGAGTTCAGTTGCACCGGAGCGTTCGGACGGTAGCTGATCTCACCGCTCCACGCCGTACCGGTAGGCAGGGTGGTGGAGAAGCTCAGACCGTAGAGGCGAATATCTTCAGGGTATTCGATGAAGTAATTCGAGTTGCCCGCGACCAGCAGGGGTGCGAGTGCCGCGAAAGGCCCAGGCAGAGAGGCTGCGGTGTTGTACACCGATTGCGGTGCACCGGTGGCGCTGAAAATCGGCGCACGGCTGTGGTAGTTCATGAAATACGCGCCGAACTCGGTATCCAGCGGCTCGAACATGTACTTCAGAGACGCGCCCCACTGACCGCTGTCACGGGCGTCACGATCCGGACCACGGCGTACCAGAACGCCCTCTTCGTTGACGTTGACACCGTTGGCCGCCAATGGCCCCAGCGCGACGGCCGGGATTTGCGAACGCTTGTTGAGTACGCGCAAGTTGTTGTCGCAACCGTCGGCAACGATGTCCGGCTGCGAGAAGAACGTGCCGCAGTTATCGACAACGGTCTGGTCCCATTCCAGTTGATAGAACGCTTCGGCCGAGAGGTTATCGGTCAGGCTCTGGGACAGATAGAACATGTTGACCGGAATCAGGCCTTCCTTGATCTCGGCACCCGGACGGCGGAACGCCGATACGTCGATCGGGTTGATCGAGTTGATGCCGCCGCCAATGAAGGTACTTTCACCCCAGCTCACCACCTGCTTGCCCAGACGCACGGAGCCCGGCTGATCGGCGATCGCGTAGTTGTGGTAGACGAAGGCGTCGAGGATCTGCCCGCCGGACGACTTGGCGCCCTCTTTGCGGTTGCTGTCGCTGATGTCCTTGAACTGGCGGCTCTCGTCCTTCAGTTCGAAGTCGTACCAGTATTTGCCACGGACAAACACACCGGTGTCGCCGTACTTCAGTTCAAGGTCATGGATGCCCTTGAAGATTTTCGAAAAGGTTTCACCACTCTTGAAGTTGGCGTGACCGTCATCGGACGTTTGCGACAGGCCGTGGCCGCCGTTGTTGACGCCGATCAGGTTCTTGTTCGGGCTCTGAGTAGACCAACTGGCACCAATCGACAGGGACGAGTCGAACTGGCCCTCGATTTCACCGACGTTGAAACTGACGCCGAATGCGGGCCCGGCGAGCGAAGAAGCAAGACTGACTGCCAGAGGCAGTTTCGCCCGGCGCCAGAACTGGTTTACTGAGGTCATCGACGCTACTCCATGTGCATTATTGTTATGGCAGTGAGTACTTTTAAAAACGCCTGAAGGACCGGGTGCCAGAGACAACCCGAAACCACTCCAAAGATGCATCGCCCCGTTTTGTGCGTGTGCCCCGTTCTTAAAAATCCTTGAGCGGACTATAGCCAGCAGGTGGTACTGCTTGATCCCTCTAAAGTGTGATTTGCAGCCGCCAACCACTCTGGAACAGTCCTTTCGCCAGTCCGACACAAGTCGGCACGGCAAGGATGGCTGATTTTTTCGATTTCACAAGCCAAGCGCTTGCTTGGTGGGTCTGGCGCGCCGTTTTCGGCGCGCCAGCAGACACTCAAAGTGTCGAGAGGAAGGTGCTGTTGTTGGCCTGCCATTCGGTGATGTCGAGGCGGATGCGCTTCTTGTCGAGCTTGCCGACACTGGTCTTGGGAATTTCCGTAACAACGGCGATCTGGCTTGGAATTGCCCACTTGCTCAAGTGACCCAGTTCGACGAACGGCTTGAGGTGTTCCTTGAGCTCGCGTGCCCCGATCTCGTGCCCTTCGCGGATCACCAGCAGGGCAAACGGGCGCTCGCCCCACTGCGGATCGGCGATGCCCACCACTGCTACTTCGCGTACCGCGACGTGACGGCTGATCAGGTCTTCGAGGTCCAGCGAGGAGATCCACTCGCCGCCGGTCTTGATCACGTCCTTGATGCGATCGCGGATGTCGATCACGCCCATGCTGTCGAGCGTGGCGACGTCGCCGGTGTGCAGCCAGCCGCCCGCCCAGAGCTCGGCGCCCTTCTGCGGTTCGTTGAAATAACCTTCGGTGAGCCATGGCGCACGCAGCACCAATTCGCCCTGGGTCTCGCCATCGGCCGGGAGAAAGTTACCCTCGGCGTCGACAATCGCTGCTTCCACCAGCGGCCCCGGCACACCGGCCTTGATCCGATAGGTGGTGCGTTCGTCTTCGGTGCCGGCCATCAACTCATCGTTGAGATGTGCACAGGACACCAGCGGCCCGGTTTCCGACATGCCGTACGCGGCGGTGAGCTGAATGCCCCGCGCCTTGGCGGTTTCGTACAGCGTGCGGTTGAGTGCGCTGCCGCCAATAACGATTTTCCAGCCGCCGAAATCGGTGTCCTGCGCGCCTTTGGCGTTGAGCAGCATTTGCAGGATGGTCGGCACGCAATGGGAGAACGTGACCTTCTCTTTGCGCCACAGCTCGACGAGTAATTCCGGATCGTAGCGTCCCGGATAAACCTGTTTGAGGCCCAGCATGGTCGCCACGTATGGCAGGCCCCAGGCATGCACGTGAAACATCGGTGTGATCGGCATGTACACGTCGTTGGTGCCGAGCAGGCGCACGCTGTCGATCGCGCCCATGATTGTCGACACACCCATGGTGTGCAGGACCAGTTGCCGATGGGTGAAATACACGCCCTTCGGATTGCCCGTAGTGCCGGTGGTGTAGAACGTGGTGGCAACCGAATTTTCGTCGAAATCCTGGAAGTCATACTGCGGGCTCGCGGCGGCCAGCAGTTGCTCGTACTCGCCGACCAGGTTCGGCAGATCGGCAGTTTTCTCCGGCAGATCGGTCAGCAGCAGGGTTTTCTCGACCGTGGTCAGGTGCGGGGCGATCGCTTGGTATAAACCGACGAACTCACTGTTGACCAGCACAAAGCGGTCCTCGGCGTGGTTCATGGTGTAGAGGATCTGCTCCGGCGACAGGCGCACGTTGATCGTATGAATCACCGCGCCAATCATCGGAATCGCAAACATGCATTCCAGGTAACGATGGCTGTCCCAGTCCATCACCGCCACAGTGTCCCCGGCCTTCACACCGTTCGCCGTGAGGACATTGGCCAGCCGCGCCACACGCTCGATCAGCGTCGGGTAGCTATAGCGGATCTGGTCACGGTAGATGATCTCGCGGGTTTTCTCGTAACGGGCGCCGGACATCAGCAGCCGTTTAATCAGCAATGGATACTGGTAGGCCCCATCGGCCGGGGGAATGACGCGAGTCTGCAACATATGAATCCCTTTTCTGGCTGCACGGTGTTGGCGTAGAGATCGGTACTCTAGAACCCTTATACGCCAGCCAAATCAGCCAAAGGAATGATTTGCAGAGCCGTACAAATGCTAGCTTTGCGCCAGCATTTGTCGGTTTTCTTCATCGGTCAGGCTGTTTGCCCTACAGCCTCTTCGGAAGGTGTGCGTGGGAAAACCACCGCGGCTAGAAAGGTCAAAGCGCCGAAACCCGCAAGAATCAAGTAAAGGCCTACAAAACCATGGCGCGGTTCGACATAGGAAATCAGCGGAATCGCCGTCGCACTGGCACCAAACGATAAACAGTAACGCAGGGCGAAGACGCGCGATTGCCACTGCGGGGCGACGAAGTTGGCGACCATCGCATCGTTGACGGTGACCTGACCAAACACCACGAACATGAAGGCTGCGCCGAGGGCGATCACGACCCATCCGTCGGCATAGGAAAGCGCAAGCAACAGTGGCGCCTGGCACAGCGTCAGGACAATGAACGGCCATTTCAGGCTGAGCCGATGCAGCACTCGACCGATGCTCAACTGTGCGACCGCGCCAAAGGCATAAGCCAGACTGACCACCACGCCAAGGGTTTGTGGCGAAGCGAACAGTTCATGCAAACGCTCCTGAAACAGCTTCGGATAGGTCATGGTGGTGGCGTTGAACACGACGCCGCCAGTGGCCGTCGCCAGCGCCAGCACGCCGAACACCATGAGCATGGAAATACGCTGGCCAGCGGCGCCTTTGAGTGGCGTGTGCGCACGCTTCGGAATCGGCTCTTCACGCACCTGCAAGGCGAAGCCAGCCCCCAGCACAATCGCCACCGCGCCCGGTAACAGAAACGCCGAGCGCCAGCCGAATTGCGCCACCAGCAAGCCCGTGATCAGCGCCGAAAACGCCACGCCCAGATTGCCCCACATGCCATTGATGCCGATTTCCCGGCCACGGTTCTGCGCGTAGGCGACCAGCATTGCCGTGCCGACCGGGTGATAAATCGCCGCGAAAATGCCGATCAGGGTCAGACCGATCACCAGCATCGTCGGACTGTTACTCAGGCCAGTAAAAATCGCCGAGGCACCAATGCCAAAGAAAAACACCAGCATCATCTGCCGCCGACTCCAGTGATCGCCCAGCCAACCGGCGGGTAGCGAACAAGCGCCGAAGGCAATGAACCCGCCCAGTGACAGGCCGATCAGCGTGGCGTAATCGAGGCCGAAGGCCTGCGTCATACCGAGTACAGCGGCAGGAAAGATCAGCATGAACATGTGATCGATCACATGGGCGGCGTTGATATAGCGAATAACGTTTCTGGATTGCTTCATGGCGGCACGCTTTACGTTGTTGTGTAGCGCTTATGCTAAGTTGGCCGCAAAGCGCATTCCTGCCAAGCAAGTCATCAAACCAGACATGTTGATCAGCCACTTCGAACACGGCCCGGTGAGCGCCTACCCCCGGGATTATCTGGATGGCGCGCACCAGCCACTGCACCTGCATCGTGAGGCGCAGTTGTTGTATGCGGTCAGCGGGATCATGCGCGTGGTCACGGCGTCGGGCGCATGGGTGATTCCGCCAAGTCGTGCGGTGTGGATTCCGCCAGAAGTGGCGCACGAGATTTTCATGAGCGGCGACGTGCAGATGCGCTCGCTGTTCATCGCGCCAGAACTGTCCCCCGACAGCCTGCAACAGTGCTGCGTATTGGCAGTGACACCGCTGCTGCGTGAACTGATCCTGCGTGCCGTCCAAGGGCCACCGCATGCCGACAACCCGCTGATTCAGCAGTTGATGCTCGAAGAGCTGGGCAGCCTGGAAAACCTGCCCCTGCACATTCCGATGCCTAACGACCGGCGCCTGCAAAACATTTGCCTGGCGCTGCTGCACACTCCCGATCATGCCAATACCCTGGAAGACTGGGCGCAGCAGGTCGGCGCCAGCTCACGGACATTGGCGCGGCTGTTTCAGCAACAAGTGCAGATGAGTTTCAACGCCTGGCGCCAGCAACTGCGCCTGATGGAAGCCCTGCCGCGCCTGCTCGCCGGAGACAGCGTGCAACGTGTGGCGCAGGACCTGGGTTACGGCAGCGCGCGGGCGTTCAGCGCGATGTTTCGCCGTTTGCTGGGGGAGAATCCCCGCGAATACCTCAACAACCTGAGCAAACTCAGCGAACTCGTGTAGGAGCTGTCGAGTGCAACGAGGCTGCGATCTTTTGACTTTGTTTTTAAGATCAAGATCAAAGATCGCAGCCTTCGGCAGCTCCTACACAGTCCGATCAGTGCATTTCGGTAAACGCGATTTTCACGCCGAGCGCGATCAGCACCGCGCCCATGGTGCGGTCGAACCAGTGGCCCATGCGGGCGAAACCGGCACGTACGCGTTGCTGACTAAAGAGCATCGCAACGAGGCAGAACCAGATAGCAGTCGCGACCGCCAGGTAAATCCCGTAGCCGGCCTGCACCGCCAGTGGTGTGTGCGGGTTGATCACCACGGTAAACAGCGACAGGAAAAACAGCGTGGCTTTCGGGTTCAGGCCGTTGGTCACGAAACCCGAGGTGAACGCGCCGCGTGCTGTGCGCACGCCAGCCTCTTTGTGCAGGTCATCGGTGACGGTTTTCGCCGGTTGCGCACGCAATGCCTTGAAGCCGATGTACAGCAAGTAAGCCGCCGCCGCCCATTTCAACGCGTTGAACAACACGATCGACTGCGACACGATCAGGCCGATGCCGAGCAGCGAATAACCGACATGCAGGAAAATCGCTGTGCCGACGCCCAGTGCCGTCCAGGTACCGGCGCGACGACCGTGGGTCACGCTCTCGCGCACCACCACGGCGAAGTCCGGGCCGGGGCTGGCGACGGCCAGCAAGTGGATCAGTGCAACGGTCAAGAACTCGGTCCAGTACATGGGGGCTCCTTTCGGCCAAGCGTATCAATTTGTTTCATCTGGTAGGCTCGGCAGATTACGCCCAACGCTCACAGCACAAAAGGTACAGTTGATGACGAACACGCGCCGTGCGGTATTCCTTGATCACCCTTCGCTGGATCTCGGCGACCTCGACCTCAGTCCGTTGCGCGCGTGTTTCAGCGATCTGCAACTGTTCGCCCAGACCTTGCCAGAGCAAGTGGCCGAGCGCCTGCAAGGCGCCACCGTAGCGATCACCAACAAAATCCTGATCGACGCCGCCGCCATGGCCGCCAACCCCGACCTGAAGCTGATCCTGATCACCGCCACTGGCACCAACAACGTCGATCTGGCCGCCGCCCGCGCTCACGGCATCACTGTGTGCAACTGTCAGGGTTACGGCACGCCGTCGGTGGCGCAGCACACGATCATGCTGCTGCTCAACCTTGCCACGCGTCTGGCCGATTACCAGAAAGCCGTCGGCGAAGGTCGCTGGCAGCAGGCAAAACAGTTCTGCCTGCTCGACTACCCGATCGTCGAGCTGGAAGGCAAAACCCTCGGCCTGCTCGGTCATGGCGAACTCGGCGGCGCCGTGGCGCGATTGGCCGAAGCGTTCGGCATGCGTGTGTTGCTCGGGCAGATTCCCGGGCGCCCTGCTCGCCCGGATCGTTTGCCGCTGGATGAACTGCTGCCGCAAATCGACGCCCTCACCCTGCACTGCCCACTCAACGAACACACTCGCCATTTCATCGGCGCCCGCGAACTGGCGTCGATGAAACCTGGCGCCTTTGTGGTCAACACCGCCCGTGGCGGGCTGATCGATGAGCAGGCGCTGGCTGATGCCTTGCGCAATGGCCACCTCGGCGGCGCGGCTACCGATGTGCTGAGCGTCGAGCCGCCGACCAACGGCAATCCACTGCTCGCAGCGGACATCCCGCGCCTGATCGTGACCCCGCACAACGCCTGGGGCAGCCGCGAGGCACGCCAGCGAATCGTCGGCCAATTGACCGAAAACGCTCAGGCGTTCTTCAGCGGTAAGGCGCTGCGGGTCGTCAGTTGATAGACTGCGGCACTTTTTTTTGAGGAGCAGTTATGGATCCGCGCAGTGAAGTACTGCTTCGTCAGCCCGAGTTGTTTCAAGGTTCGTTGTTGTTGGCCGGTTTACCCGCCGATGATTTGCTCGGGCGCCTGCCCAACGCATTCGGCTGGTGCTGGCATGCCGGCGACCAGGCCGCACTGGATGCACGCTTTGAAGGCCGTAGCCATTTTGGCGTGAACATACCCGAGCGAGAATTCGACAGCGCCGTGGTGTTTCTGCCCAAGTCCAAAGACCTCACCGACTACATCCTCAACGCCGTGGCTTCGCGTCTGGCCGGGCGTGAAGTATTTCTGGTCGGGGAGAAGCGCAGCGGCATCGAAGGCGCATCCAAGCAACTCAACCCGTTCGGCAAACCACGCAAACTCGACAGCGCGCGTCATTGCCAGCTCTGGCAAGTCACCGTGGCCAACGCCCCTGAAGTGAAATCCCTGGAAAGCCTGGCGCAGACCTATGAATTGCCCTTGGCCGAGGGTCCGCTGAAAGTTATCAGCCTGCCGGGCGTGTTCAGCCACGGCCGCCTCGATCGCGGCAGCGCCCTGCTGCTGGAGCATCTGGACAAACTGCCGAGTGGCCATTTGCTCGACTTCGGTTGCGGCGCGGGCGTGTTGGGGGCTGCGGTCAAACGTCGCTATCCGCACAATCAGGTGACTCTGCTCGACGTCGATGCCTTCGCCGCCGCCAGCAGTCGCCTGACATTGGCGGCCAATGGTCTGGAAGCTGAAGTGCTGACCGGTGACGGTATCGACGCTGCGCCGATGGGTTTGAACGCAATTCTGAGCAACCCACCGTTCCATGTCGGCGTACACACCGATTATTTCGCTACTGAGAACTTGCTGCGAAAAGCGGCGAAACATCTGAAAAACGGCGGCGAACTGCGCTTGGTGGCGAACAGTTTCCTCAAGTATCAACCACTGATCGAAGAGCATCTGGGCGTCTGTGCGATCAAGGCTGAAGGCAACGGTTTCCGGATTTACCGGGCCAAGCGCGGCTGAAAATTTGTTCTTGCCCAAACGGATTTGCCTAGGCAGAATCCGCTCCGTCCTAGGGGAGTAGTCTCCCACGAGCACCAAGCTCGTCCGGCATACGTCAACATACTTGATCCTCAGATCATGGCGTATGCGACCCAAGCGTCCGCAGCAGACGGATCGCAGGGTTTGACAAGACCTATGACACGCACACCTTACCCGGGGCGGGAAGGCTGTACGTGTCATAGCCGTGTCGACCCGCCCCTTAGGAAATCCTGATGCTGGACTCGTTACTCGTTCCCACCGCAATCGTTGCCTTGGCCGAAATCGGCGACAAGACGCAACTGCTCGCACTGATTCTCGCCGCTCGCTTCCGCAAACCCTGGCCGATCATTGCCGGTATTGTCGCCGCGACCCTGGCCAACCACGCAGCAGCCGGTGCGGTCGGCGCCTGGTTCGGCAGTTTCTTCTCGAATGCCACGCTGCACTGGATTCTCGCCGCAAGCTTTACGGCCACGGCGCTGTGGACACTGGTCCCGGACAAAATGGATGACGATGAAACCAGCACCGCACGCAAGTTCGGGCCTTTCCTGACCACGCTGATTGCGTTTTTCCTCGCCGAAATGGGCGACAAGACTCAGGTCGCCACGGTGATGCTGGCCGCGCAATATCCGGAACTGTGGCTGGTGATTATCGGAACGACGGCGGGCATGCTGATTGCCAACGTGCCAGTGGTATTGGCGGGTAATTTTGCTGCGGACAAATTGCCGCTGACCTTGATCCGTCGCCTCGCGGCATCGGCATTCATGATTCTGGCGATTGTTGCGGTGTACAAGGCGATGCAGAGCAGTGGCTGGGTTTAACCCTGCCAAAGCCGATCGCGCCGATCATTCCCACGTTCTGCGTGGGAATGCAGCCGGGGGACGCTCTGCGTCCCATTGGAACGCGGAACGTCCCTTGAGGCATTCCCACGCAGAGCGTGGGAACGATCATCGACTCAGGATTTCGGCGCTTTTTCGTACAGCGGCATGACCTTCGGAATCGCCGCCTGCAACGACGCAATCCGGCTGGTCGAGGCCGGGTGGGTGCTCATGAACTCCGGTGGCGAACCTTCCGAGGCCTTGCTCATCTTGTTCCACAAAGTAATCGCGGCATTCGGGTTGTAGCCGGCGCGTGCGGCCAGCTCCAGACCGATCAGATCGGCTTCGTTTTCGTTGGCGCGGCTGTTTGGCAGGGTCATGCCGTAGTTGGCCACGGTGTCGGCCAGCGCCAGACTGTCCTGACCCAGACCGAGCAACGCACCGGCGCCCTGCTTGGCCATTTCAATCCCGTAGGCCTTGGACATCGCTTCACGGCCGTGCTCGCGCAGGGCGTGGGCGATTTCATGGCCCATGACCGCGGCGATTTCATCGTCGGTCAGCTTCAGGCTGTCGATCAGCCCGGTGTAGAAGATGATCTTGCCGCCAGGCCCGCAGTTGGCGTTGAGTTCATCACTCTTGATCAGGTTGACTTCCCACTGCCATTGCGCCGCATCCGGACGGAAGTTCGGCGCCTGGGCGATCAGGCGGTTGGCAATCGCCTGAACCCGCTTGGCCTCGGGACTGGTCTTGTCCAGCACACCTTTGCTGGACGCCTCGCCGACGGTCTTCTGATACGACTGCGCATACATCTGGTCGACCTCTTGCGAGGACAGCATGCTGAACATGTACTGCTTGCGCTCCACACCCACGGCGCCGCCGCTGGTGGTGTTGACCGACTGACAACCGGCCAGCAACAGCGCTGCGCTCAGTGCACTTACAACCAATGTCTTGTTCATTCAAAAGCTCCCTGAAAACCTGTCGCGTATCCTAGGCGGGTAATTGTATCGACGCCAGATACAACGGACGTGTTGCAGCGACTTTCAGATGTTTCCCACCTGCACTGTCGTAAAAAATTCACAGCGACCGCCAACCCCGTGCAACTGCGTCGCGCACTGATCCATTTGCGACATCGCCTTTCAATTGCACCTGCTCGCGCTCATGGCCCAATGCCCGCTGCCGATACAACAGCGCAGACGTCCTCTTGCGTGCGGAGCTCCCATGAAGTTCAAGTCGATCCAGTTTTCCGTCGCCGCCTTGGCCGGCGCCATCGTGCTCAGCGTGGTGGCCGCGCTGGTGCTGTATGCGCTGTTCTCCGGTGCGCGCACGCAAGAAATGGTGCAACAGCGCACTCAGGCGCAGTTCGAGCAAGTCATCGAACAGCGCCTGACCTCGCTGGCGCAAACCCAGGTCAGCCAGATCCAGCGCGAGCTCGAAGCGCCACTGTTGATTGCCGGCGGCCTGGTGCGGGTCAACGCCCTGCTCGGCACGCCAGGTGATGATGGCCAGCCGCGCCTGACCGTCAGCCGCGAGCAACTGATCAGCCTGATCAAAGAGAACGTCGAAAAGAACCCGAAAATTCTCGGCACCTACATCGGCTGGGAAAAAAACGCCCTCGACCACAATGACGCGGCCTACGTCGGCACCAGCGTCGTGGGGATCGACCCGGCCAACGGACGTTTCCTGCCGTGGTGGTTCCGCAATGATGACGGCACCCTCGGCCTCGACAAACTGGTCGACGTCGATGACCAGAAGACTCTGTCCACCGGCGTGCGCGCCAGCGAGTACTACCTGTGCTCGAAAGAAACCAAGAAATCCTGCGTGATCGATCCGGCGCCGTACAAAGTCGGCGACAAGATCGTCATGCTCGCCTCCTTTATTGAACCGATCATGCTCAATGGCACCTTTCAAGGCATCGTCGGCGCCGACCTGTCGGTGAACTTCATTCAGGAAATGCTCCTCAGCGCCAACCAGAAGCTGTACAGCGGCGCCGGGCAAATGGCCCTGATCGGCGGCAACGGCCGGATCGTCGCGTACACCCAAGACCCGAGCAAATTCGGCGAGAAAGTCAGCGACATCCTCGACGCCGGGCAGACCGCCAACCTGGCTAATCTCAAACGCGGCGAAGTGACTTACTCGGTCAACAAGGACAAGGGGCGCATCGAGTTGTACCTGCCGTTCGGCATCGGCCAGACCGACGCACGCTGGACATTGATGCTGCAATTGCCGCTGAACGCGGTGATGGCCGATCTGCAAAAACTGCAGGGCGATCTGGAGGCCCAGCGCAAATCCGACACCTTCGGCATGGCCATGGTCGGTCTGCTCATCGCCGGCCTCGGCTTGCTGGTGATCTGGCTGGTCGGCCACGGCATCGCCCGACCGCTGAAACAGATGGTCGCGATGCTCAATGACATCGCTCAGGGTGAAGGTGATCTGACCCGTCGCTTAACCAGTGATCGCAGCGATGAACTCGGCTCGATTGCCAAAGGCTTCAACACGTTTCTGGCCAAGCTGCAGGCGATGATCACTCAGGTGGTGACGTCGGTGCAGAGCGTCAGCGACTCCTCTGAACACACTGCTGACATCGCGATTCGCACCAACATCGGCATCCAGAAACAAATGGCCGAGATCGATCAGGTTGCCACGGCGGTGCAGGAAATGACCGCCACCGCGCAGGACGTCGCGCGTAACGCGACGCAGGCGGCACAAGCGGCCAGTCATGCCGATCAGGCCGCCAGCCAAGGTATGCAGATCGTCCGTGACACGTCGAACTCAATCGGCGTGCTGGCGCTGGAAATCGGCAAGGCTGTAGATGTGGTGCAGAACCTGGCCAAGGACAGCGAAAACATCAACGCCATTCTCACCGCCATTCGCGGCATCGCCGAGCAGACCAACCTGTTGGCGCTGAACGCGGCGATTGAAGCGGCGCGTGCCGGCGAGCAGGGTCGTGGTTTTGCCGTGGTGGCGGACGAAGTGCGCAATCTGGCGCAGAAAACCCAGAAAGCCACCGAAGAAATCCAGAGCATGATCCAGCAATTGCAACAAGGCACCCGCGATGTCGTGCGGGTCATGGAAGACAGCCAGAACCGCACCGACGAAAGCGTGCAGCACGCGGCGAAAGCGGCTGAGGCGCTGGAGACGATCACCCAGGCGGTATCGGTGATCAACGACATGAACACGCAGATTGCCAGCGCGGCGGAAGAGCAGAGTGCAGTAGCCGATGACATCAATCGCAACGTGATCAACATCGGGCAAGTGGCGAATGAAGTGGCGGGCGGTGCGGATGAGTCGAGTTCGGCGAGCGCGGACCTGACCAAACTGGCGGAGCAGCAGCGGCGGTTGATCAACCAGTTCAAGGTCTGAAAAGCGAAAAGCCCCTCACCCTAACCCTCTCCCAGAGGGAGAGGGGACTGATTGGGGGATATTTCAGAATGACACCGACCTGAAAGATCTTCACTGAATCCATAATCGACTCGATGCATCAGGTCGCTGAATCGCTCAAGACAACTCGGTCGGCTCCCTCTCCCTCTGGGAGAGGGCTGGGGTGAGGGACTTTTGATCTACAGGCTTTAACCCGGGGTCAGACACTCCGGCCCATTAAGCTTGGGATCATTGATCAGATTCGCCAGCACCCGCTCGCGCAATGCCGCCGGTTCACTGGCCAGCAACCCTTGCAACACATGCAATGGCGTCTCGGGATCGAGCCACGCCGCCTGCCCCGCTTCATCCAGAATCAACGGCCGGCGTTGACTCGACGCCGGCTGCGTAATCACTGCCGTGCTCAACCAGACCTGCTCCTGCACCGGATAAGCCTCCCAGATCGCCGCAAAAAACAGTGACGAGCCCTCCCCCGGCGTCAGCCAGAACGGCCGCTTGCGCTGGGTCCCACGCCATTCATAAAAACCGTTGGCCGGCAGCAGGCAGCGGCGCAAGCGCAAGGCTTCACGAAACATCGGCTGCTCGGCCACCGTTTCGGCACGAGCATGAGCCGGGGTTTTCGACAGATCAGTCAGCCACGGCGGAGTCAGCCCCCAGCGGGCGCGGGCGAGGGTGCGCTGGCCATCTTCACCGGCACGCAGCATCAACACCGAATCATTGGGGGAAATGTTCCACTGCGCCTGCTGATCGGCGGGAAAACCTGGCAGGGCCGCGAAGTCGCGGTTCCAGCGAAACAGGGCATAACGTCCACACATGGGGCAACACGACTCTGAAATAAAACGAAGCTCAGCCTAACAGACCAGCGTCCCGGGGAAGCTCTCCGGTTCATCGCCGGGCAGCGGCAGCGCGGCATTGTACGCGGTGATCAGCTCGCGGGCGTATTCGGCCTGGTCGTTATCCACCGACAGTCCCAACAGGCCGAAGATCGGCAGTTCCCCCGTACCGCCGAGCAAATCGCGACCAATCAAGTGCGCCTCGATGCCTTCGCTGGCGAGCATGCCCTTGAGCATTTCACCTTCCATCAGGTTTTCTGGCTCGTAGATTCGCTGCATGGGCGCCTCTCAATCGTTTTCGCTGAAGACTTCCAGAAACCAGTCCTCTCCATGGACCTGCAAGACGAACGTTATGGGCTGACAACACACCTGACAGTCTTCGATGTAGGTCTGATCGCCGCCGGACAGGTCTACTGTCGTCTCGACCGGTTCCCCACAATAAGGACATTCGTATTCAGCGGTTTCCAGCATCGCGGTCTCCCAAGTGACTTGTGCGTATAATCGCCGGTCTATTTGCAGGGCTATTTTTGTCTGGCTACTTTTTCAGACCGTGCCCCGCGGGTTTTCGATCAAAACCTTTACTTACCCTAGCCGTTTCCAACAAGAGAGCATGATGGGCGAATTCGATGCCATCCGACCTTACGACGACAGCGAAGTACCTGTGGTACTGGCAAGACTGCTCGGCGACAAGGCGTTTCTAGATATCCTCACCCACTTCCGCTTCCCGCGTTTTGCCGGTGCCTTCGGCTGGATGCTCAAACCACTTATAGCTCATCGGCTGCGTCGTGAGTTCGCCGACGTGACGTCGGTGGCGACGTTGCAGGACAAGATCGAGTCCTATGTCGACCACACCATCGAGCGCGCCACCGACGGCGTGACCTACACCGGTGTCGAGCAATTCAAGTCTGGCAGTGCCTATCTGTTCATCGCCAACCACCGCGACATCGTGATGGACCCGGCCTTCGTCAACTATGCCGTGTACCACGCCGGCCTGCCGACCCCGCGCATCGCGATTGGCGACAACCTGCTGCAAAAGCCGTTTGTCAGCGACCTGATGCGCCTGAACAAGAGCTTCATCGTCCATCGCTCGATCACCGGCCGCCGCGAGAAAATGGCCGCGTATCAACTGTTGTCGGCGTATATCAACCACTCGATCCGCAACGATTGCGCCTCGATCTGGATCGCTCAGGCCGAAGGTCGGGCGAAGGACGGCGACGATCGCACCGAGTCGGCCATCCTCAAGATGTTCCACATGAGCCGCAAGGACGAGCCGTTCGGCGAAGTCATCCAGTCGCTGAACGTCACCCCGGTGTCGATCAGTTACGAGTATGACCCGTGCGATCAGGCCAAGGCCCGCGAGCTGTACATCCGCGCCACCACCGGCACCTATGCGAAAGCGCCGGGCGAGGATGACGTGAGCATCGCCAAGGGCATTACCGGCTACAAAGGTCGGGTGCACGTGAACTTTGCTGCGCCGATCACTGAGCTGTTCGAAGACACCAAGCAATTGGCGATCGAAATGGACAAGCAGATTCTCGGCGGCTACCGGTTGTTCCCGGTGCATTACCTGGCGTATGCGCAGTGGGCCGACGCCGATCCGCAATTGAATGTGCCGAAAGCGGCCGAAGTGTTCCCGGCCGATGAACTGGCCAAGGCGCAGGAGGAATGGCAGAGCCGGCTGGATGCGTGCCCTGAGGAGCATCGTCCGTATCTGGTGCTGCAATATGCGACGCCGGTGCGTAATCAATACCGGGTCAAGGCTGGGTTGCCACTGTAAAGCAACAGCAAGATCAAAAGATCGCAGCCTTCGGCAGCTCCTGCAGGATGTACATCATTCCCGTACAGGAGCTGCCGAAGGCTGCGATCTTTTGCTTTTAAAAGCGGGTGCTGATCCAGGAAACGATCAGGGCCAGGCCCAGGCAGGCAAAACCGAAGCGATAGAAAAACCGGTTCATGCGCAAGGTCGCCCAATCGAGGATAGGCTCGGCGTTCGGTTGCGCCTGACGCTGGGCGGCAATGCTGGCCATCGCGCGCTGCTCACGGCGGCGAGTGGCGTGCAGCAGCCAACTACCCGGAAACGCCAACAACAACGCCAGCAGGTTGATCAGTTTGGCGGGATGGGCGGTAAACAGCGTCATCAAGTGCAGCGACATCACAGACCTCTATCTGAACCGGTATGGCAGTCGCCAAATCGACGACTGCGGCGCGGATTCTAACCAAACCTGCCCGTTCCTCCCCAGTCTTTGCGACAAATAACCTGACAATCGACCGATGGCTGTCCTGTGTCACGGCATCGTCATGTGGATACACCAAGATGCGCGCCTCGAAACGCACATGGAACGCGACATGCTTCACGCTGAAAATCAGGATCGTCTGTACCTCATTACCCCTTACGACGAACAACAAAGCCTCGTCGGCAGCCTCGCCTTCAATGTCCAGGATCGCCATTGGCTGGTGTATTGCGCGCTGGGCGGGCATCAGCATGCGGATTTGCCCGAGACGGATTTGTTGACGGGTGTCAGCGTGCTCGATTTCTACTCGCAGGCTGCCTGAAAGCAAAAGCACCCTCACCCTAGCCCTCTCCCCGAGGGAGAGGGAACCGACCGAGTTGTTTATTCGAGGTCCATCGACCTGAAATTTCCAGCCGAACTCAGGTTCTGAAAAGCCCCCGATCGGCTCCCTTTCCCCCTCGCCCCCTTTGGGGGAGAGGGCTGGGGTGAGGGGGATCGATCTCCCATACGACACAAATCCCAACCCTGACACCCACAAAAAAGCCCGGGCTCATCGCTGATCCCGGGCTTTTTCACATCCGCTGAAAACTTACTCAGCCAGAACCTGACCCACGGTCGGGTCCTTGAACAGGCGCGTCAACGCATCACTCAACACGTCGCTGACCAGTTTGGTGTTGGTTTCCTGGTTCGGCGCCATGCCGAAACGCTGGTCCAGCGAGGCGCCGTAACGGCCGCTGTAGCGACGGTTGGCGTTCTGCACGTCGGAGCGGAAGGTCGCGCCGATGGTCGCTTCGGTCACGTACATGCCTTCTTTCGGCGACTGGTATTTCAGCTCGGCCAGGGTCACCGTCAACTGCGGCGCGTTCGGCGCGTTGTTGGTCGGGGTGAAGCCGAGCAGACGCACGGCGGCTTCAGCCTGAGCCTGCAGCTTGGGCAGGATCTGCTCGCGCTGCACGGTGATGGCGCTGGTTTCCGGGTACAGGCCGCCACGGGTGCCCAAGGTTGGCGACGGACGACCGTCAACCACACGCACGACGACTGGCTGGCCACGGCCGACCGCTGGCAGCTGCGTAGTCAGCTTCGGCTCCGGGCTCAGTTGTTGCGGGCTGTGGGCGCAGCCGGCCAGGGTCAAACCGGCCACAGTGATCAAACCGAACAACAGGCGTTGCAACATGCTCTTCTCTCCAGAATCAGGCACAAACAGGCCGGCAGTATAGCGGTGGGCCACTCCGGGTAACCAGCGCCCGACAGCGAATACTGAAATGTCTGACAAACCCTTGGGAAAGCGGTTCCTGTCACAGATTATTCACCCGGCATACACGTTCACGTCACGGCGCATTGGCAACCTTGTAATCAGTCCCCCAAAAGGTACTCAATCATGCGTTATCTGATCTCGTTGTTCGCTCCTCGCCCATTGCACCGCTGCTTCGCCCTGCTCGACCGCAACGGTCATTGCCAGGCATTCAAGCAGTGCAGCCTGCAACCGATGGGCGATGGCTGGGTGGAAATCGAAGAAATCCGTCTCAACTGGTTGCACCAGCCACTGCCCGCCAGCGCCCGCGTCATAGCGTCGCAGCCCCGCGCACGGGTGCAAGGGATGTTGAGCATCTGACCGGATGCCTAATAAAAGTCATTAAACACGAGCAACAGCGCGCATTTCTTCGATACAATCTCCCCCCGATTATAAGGACGTCTCCTGATCGGGCCCCGCAACAGCGTCAATGCGCATGCATCGACACCCAAAATCGCCCACAGAGAGCCGCCCACACAGATCGAGTGAAGTTGGCGCGCTTGCCTGTTCTTCCGGCAAAAACCCCGCTTTTCGCGAATCTGCAGAGCTGTCATGACGCTCGGCCACCGCGTTGTTTTGCCCTTGCGGGCAGGGTGCCAGGCCTGGACAGCCCTTTTTTGAGGTTCACGTCTTCAAAAGAGCGTGAAAAAAACGGGTTTTCACAACTTCACAAGAGTGTGGCGAGCAAATGAAAAGTTTTGCGTCTGAACATGCACCATTAGCGTCTGAAACAGCCCAACGACACAGGACCGGGTATACCTCGAATATCGGAGCCTGAAGCCTGTCCGCTACGGATTTGGTTGCACAAAAACGGATGTCTCGACCATAAGTCGAATTGCCAGCTGCGTGCTGAAATGAGTTCATGGAGCTCTTGAAAGCCAAGCCGCATACATCCGTCGAAGTTGCGAAAAATTGCGAAGATTCGGACATGGCGACCTGACCACGGATAGCCTGGACACCACTGACCTGTCCCGGAACGCCTGGCAGCCATGCCGACAATTTGGTGCTGCAGATTTTGGAGACGCGTTAAATGGCGCATAACGAAGCAGTCGACGTAGTTCTGGTAGGGGCGGGCATCATGAGTGCCACCCTGGCCGTGCTGCTCAAAGAGCTCGACCCCGCGATCAAGCTGGAAGTCGTCGAGCTGATGGATTCCGGTGCTGCGGAGAGTTCCAACCCCTGGAACAACGCCGGTACCGGCCACGCGGGTCTGTGCGAGCTGAACTACACGCCACAGGCCGCTGATGGCACCGTCGACATCAAGAAAGCCGTGCACATCAACACCCAGTTCGAAGTGTCCAAGCAGTTCTGGTCGTACCTGACCAAAAAAGGCACCTTCGGCTCGTGCAAATCCTTTATCAGCCCGGTGCCGCACCTGAGTTTCGTCCAGGGCGACAGCGGCGTGTCTTTCCTCAAATCGCGCTTCGACGTGTTGAGCAAGCACCACGCCTTCGCTGACATGGAGTACACCGAAGACAAGGCCAAGATGGCCGAGTGGATGCCGCTGATGATGCCGGGCCGCTCGCCGGACGAAGTTCTCGCCGCGACCCGCGTGATGAACGGCACCGACGTCAACTTCGGCGCCCTGACCAATCAGTTGCTCAAGCACCTGACCAGCGCTCCCGACACTCAAGTCAAATACTGCAAGCGCGTCACCGGCCTCAAGCGTAACGGTGCCGGCTGGACCGTCAGCATCAAGGACGTCAACAGCGGCAACAGCCGTGAAGTCGACGCCAAATTCGTTTTCCTCGGCGCGGGTGGTGCGGCGTTGCCGTTGCTGCAGGCTTCGGGCATCGAAGAAAGCAAAGGCTTCGGCGGCTTCCCGATCAGCGGCCAGTGGCTGCGCTGCGACAACCCGGAAGTGGTCAAGCATCACCAGGCCAAGGTTTACAGCCAGGCTGCGGTGGGTTCACCACCAATGTCGGTGCCGCACCTGGACACCCGCGTGGTCGACGGCAAGAAATCCCTGCTGTTCGGGCCATACGCCGGTTTCACCACCAAGTTCCTCAAGCACGGCTCCTTCATGGACCTGCCGCTGTCGGTTCGCGCCGGCAACATCGGGCCGATGCTGGCCGTGGCGAAAAACAACATGGACCTGACCAAATATCTGGTCAGCGAAGTGATGCAATCGATGGAACAGCGTCTGGATTCCCTGCGCCGTTTCTACCCTGAGGCGAAAGCCGAAGACTGGCGCCTGGAAGTGGCCGGCCAACGGGTACAAATCATCAAGAAAGACCCGAAAAAGGGCGGCATCCTGCAGTTCGGTACCGAACTGGTCGCAGCCAAGGACGGTTCCCTCGCCGCCCTGCTCGGCGCTTCGCCGGGCGCGTCGGTGACCGTTTCGATCATGCTGGAACTGATCGAAAAATGCTTCCCGGCCAAGGCCAAGGGCGAGTGGGCCGGCAAACTGGCGGAAATCTTCCCGGCCCGTGAAAAGGTGCTGGAAACCGATGCTGCGCTGTATCGCAAGATCAACACGCAGAACAACATCGCGCTGGAGCTGGTTGAAGAAAGCAGCGAGACCCCAAGCTACGCTTGATCTTGCGGCATGAAAAACGCCCCGTACTCAGTGAGTGCGGGGCGTTTTTTTATGGCCTTGAAAAGCAAAAGATCGCAGCCTGCGGCAGCTCCTACAGGGTAAACACAAACCCTCTGTAGGAGCTGCCGAAGGCTGCGATCTTTGGATCTTGTCCTTTGATCTTAGCCGCGGGCCTTGTCGATCAGCTCGATGTACTCGGCCGCGTTGCGTTGATCCTTGATCTGGTCAACAAACGTCTGACCGTGCTCGTCCTTGCCATCCACGTCATAACCGGCCGCTACGAAGAACGTCAGAAAGCGCTCGAAGTCATCGATACGCAGGCCACGGTAGGCCTTGATCAGTTTGTGCAGCGACGGCGAAGTGGCGTCGACCGGCTCAAAATCGAGGAACAGCTTGATCTGCTCATCGCCGATCTCGTCACCAATCACTTGTTTCTTATCTTTACGCATTGCCGACTCCAGCTCGCAGACATTACACGGGGCGGGCAGTTTACCCCTGCCCGGCCGCCCGGCTCAACGCGATCGCACCGCCCCGGTGTGCAAATCGGCCCAGATATGGCCGTTGGCGTAACTGAGGAACTGCACATACACGGTGTCGTTGCGCAACAAGTCGATGACTACGCGGTACTGGGCCAACGGATAGAACAGCGTCAGGATTTTGCTCTTGTCGTCGTACACCGGTTTTTTCAGGCTTTTGCTTTCGCCGTCGAAATTCACCAGCACCTGAGTGATGGTCGCTCCCTTGTTCAGGGACTTGCCCTTGAGGCGGATCATCAGCGATGACGTCACCGGAATCGGCTGCTGATTGGACTGGCGTTGCGCGCCGACGACCACGGAATAGTCAGTGACCTGCATGAGTTGCTGCTGTTCAGGCTCGGCATCGCGCACGGTCAGATCGTCCGGCGGAAGGAATTGGCTGTGCATCGGCGCGGCGGACAGCGGCAGGCTGAGGGTCAGCAACAGGGCGGCAAAGCTGCGGATCAAGAGGCGCATGGCAGGCTCCGGGGGCGGGGCCGAGCACTCTAGCATGGGATTAAAAGCAAAAGATCGCAGCGTTCCGCAGCTCTTACAGGTTTACATCAATCCCCTGTAGGCGCTGCCGAAGGCTGCGATCTTTTGATCTTGCTTACATGCCTTTAACGGCAAAAATCCCGTTGGCGTTGCGCCAGTAGCCTTTGTAGTCCATGCCGTAACCGAAGATGTAGCGGTCGATGCACGGCAGGCCGACGAAATCGGCTTTCAGGTCAGGACGCGCCTTGCGGTCATGATCCTTGTCGATCAGCACGGCGGTGTGCACTTTGCGCGCGCCGGCGTGTTTGCAGAAGTCGATGATCGCGCCCAGGGTGTGACCCTCATCGAGGATGTCGTCGATGATCAGCACGTCGCGGTCGATGAACGAGACTTCCGGCTTGGCTTTCCAGAACAGGTCGCCACCGCTGGTTTCGTTGCGATAACGGGTCGCGTGCAGGTAGGAGGCTTCCAGCGGGAACTGCAGATGCGTGAGCAGTTTGCCGGAGAAAATCAGCCCGCCGTTCATCACGCAGAACACCACCGGGTTGCTGTCAGCCAGTTGTTCGTTGATTTGTGCACCGACGCGGGCAATGGCGGCCTCGACTTCAGCTTCGGTGTACAGGCAGTCAGCCTCTCGCATGATTTGACGGATATGCTCGAGATCAGCGGACATGGCGCTCTCCAGGGGTTGGCGGAATTGGAAAAGCGGGCAAAGGTACGCATCCATCGAGGCCGAATCAAGCCTTTATGGACTAACGTACAGAATGTCCTATAGGACATCACCCTCGGATAGATTAATCTAGGCCGGTTTTTTTGCCCGCCGCCGGAGTTTTTCCATGCCCATCCTCGAGATCCGCCATCCGCTGATCCGCCATAAACTCGGCCTGATGCGCCGCGCCGATATCAGCACCAAGAATTTCCGTGAGCTCGCTCAGGAAGTCGGCGCCCTGTTGACCTATGAAGCTACAAAAGATTTGCCGCTGGAGTCCTACGATATTGCAGGCTGGTGCGGCACCGTGTCGGTCGAGAAAATCGCCGGCAAGAAGATCACCGTCGTGCCGATCCTGCGCGCCGGTATCGGCATGCTTGAAGGCGTGCTGAGCCTGATCCCGGGAGCCAAGGTGTCTGCTGTGGGCGTTGCCCGCAACGAAGAAACCCTGCAAGCGCACACTTATCTGGAAAAACTGGTTCCGGAAATCGACGAACGGCTGGCGATGATCATCGACCCGATGCTCGCCACCGGCAGCTCGATGGTTGCGACCATCGACCTGCTGAAGAAAGCCGGCTGCAAGGACATCCGCGCGATGGTGCTGGTCGCCGCGCCGGAAGGTATTGCCGCCGTAGAAAAGGCTCACCCGGACGTGACCATCTACACCGCCTCCATAGATGAACGTCTGAACGAACACGGTTACATCATCCCAGGGCTTGGCGATGCCGGTGACAAGATCTTCGGCACCAAGCAGAAGGACGCGTGACCATGCAGCAAGAGTTCAACGATCCGCTCTGGCGCACGGTGCTGTCCGGCGCCCAGATGCTGTTCGTGGCTTTCGGCGCGTTGGTGCTGATGCCGCTGATCACGGGCCTTGACCCGAACGTGGCACTGTTTACCGCAGGTTTAGGGACGATCCTGTTCCAGATCGTCACCGGGCGTCAGGTGCCGGTGTTCCTGGCCTCGAGCTTCGCTTTCATCACCCCGATCATTCTCGCCAAGGGCCAGTTCGGCCTCGCCGCGACCATGGGCGGCGTGATGGCGGCCGGTTTTGTCTACACCTTCCTGGGCCTGGCCGTGAAGATCAAAGGCACCGGTTTCATCGACCGTCTGCTGCCACCGGTGGTGATTGGTCCGGTGATCATTTCCATCGGTCTGGCCATGGCGCCGATTGCCGCGAACATGGCAATGGGCAAGGCTGGCGACGGTTCGGAACTGATCCACTACCAGACCGCGATGATGATCTCGATGCCAGCGCTGCTGACCACCTTGATCGTGGCGGTGTTCGGTAAAGGCATCTTTCGTCTGGTGCCAATCATTTCCGGTGTGCTGGTCGGTTTTGCCATGTCGTTCTATTTCGGCGTGGTCGATACCGCAAAGATTGCTGCCGCGCCATGGTTCGCTTTGCCGCACTTCACCGCGCCGGAGTTCAACTGGCAGGCGATTCTGTTCATCGTCCCGGTGGCATTGGCCCCGGCCATTGAACACATCGGCGGCGTGATTGCGGTCGGTAGCGTGACCGGTCGCGATTACCTGAAGAAGCCAGGCCTGCATCGCACCCTGCTCGGTGACGGCATTGCCACCACCGCCGCTGGCCTGTTCGGAGGCCCGCCAAACACCACCTACGCCGAAGTGACCGGCGCGGTGATGCTGACCAAGAACTACAACCCGAAGATCATGACCTGGGCGGCGATCTTCGCCATCACCCTGGCGTTCATCGGCAAGTTCGGCGCGCTGCTGCAAAGCATTCCGGTGCCGGTAATGGGCGGGATTCTGTGCTTGCTGTTCGGTTCGATCGCGGCGGTGGGGATGAACACCCTGATCCGTCACAAGATCGATCTGGGCGAGGCGCGCAATCTGGTGATCGTGTCGGTGACCCTGGTATTCGGTATCGGCGGTGTGCTGGTCGGCACCGGCACAGGTCCCGACGACTTCGGCCTCAAAGGCATCGCGCTGTGCGCGGTGGTGGCGATTGCGCTGAACCTGATCCTGCCGGGTAACGATGGCTGGAAGAACAAGAAGGCGGATGAGCCGCAGATCTAAACCTTTAGATCGTCGCTGAGTGATCGTTCCCACGCTCTGCGTGGGAATGCGTCCCTAGAGGCATCCCACGCAGAGCGCGGGAACGATCATCACAGGGCCAGCGGTGCTCTTTCGCAAAGGGTTGCCAATGCCTTCGCCCATTGCGGGTCGTCATTCAGGCACGGCACCAACACCAATTCCTCGCCCCCCGCTTCGCGGAACTGCTCATTGCCGCGATCACCAATCTCTTCCAGCGTCTCGATGCAGTCGGCAACAAACGCCGGGCACATCACCAGAATCTTCTTCACGCCGCTTTTCGCCAGTTCATCCAGGCGTGCTTCAGTGTAGGGTTCGATCCACTTGGCCCGGCCCAGACGTGACTGAAACGACACCGACCACTTTCCATCCGCCAGGCCCATGCGCTCAGCGAACAACGCCGCAGTACGCAGGCATTGCGCGCGATAACAGGTCGCCAATACCGCAGGCGAGGCGTTCTTGCAGCAGTCTTCATTCTTGAAGCAATGATTGCCGGTCGGATCGAGTTTGGTCAGGTGCCGCTCAGGCAGCCCGTGGAAGCTCAGCAGCAAGTGATCGTAATCCTGCTGCAAATGCGGTTTGGCACTGGCAACCAAAGCGTCGAGGTATTCCGGCTGATCGTAGAACGGTTGCAGGATCGACAACTGCACATCGAGATTCTTCGCGCGAATGACACGTCTGGCCTCTTCAATCACCGTGGTGGTGGTGCTTTCGGCGAACTGCGGATACAGCGGCGCCAGCGTAATGCGCTTGTGCCCCGCCGCCACCAGTTTCAGCAGGCAGGTTTCAATCGACGGCTCACCGTAGCGCATCGCCAACTCCACTGGCCCCTGCTTCCATTGCGCCTTCATCTGCTGCTGCAGACGCCGGCTGAGCACCACCAGCGGCGAACCTTCGTCCCACCAGATCGAGGCGTAGGCGTGGGCCGACTGCTCGGGGCGCTTGACCAGGATCAGCGACACCAGCAAGCGCCGCACCGGCCACGGCAGGTCGATCACGTACGGGTCCATCAGGAATTGATTGAGGTAGCTGCGTACATCGGCCACCGAGGTGGAAGCCGGGGAACCCAGGTTGACCAGAAGCAAGGCGTGATCGGTCATGCAACGTCCTATTTCAGAGGCGGCTGGAGAGATCATCCAGAGCCGCGCGTAAATCCGTGAACTGGAAAGTGAAACCCGCTTCCAGCAAGCGTGCCGGCACGGCCTTCTGGCCGCCAAGCAACAACAAAGACATCTCGCCGAGGCCGACTTTCAGTGCCAGTGTCGGCATCGGCATGAACACCGGGCGGTGCAACACGCTGCCCAGCGTTTTGGCAAATTCGCGATTGCGCACAGGTTGCGGCGCGCACGCATTATAAGGACCACTGGCCTGATCGCGGTGCAGAAGAAAATCAATCAGGGCGATTTGATCGTTGATATGAATCCACGGCATCCACTGCCGGCCGTTGCCCAAAGGCCCGCCCAGCCCAAGCTTGAACGGCAGCAACAGGCGCGACAAAAAGCCGCCCTCGGCCGACAGCACCAGACCGGTTCGCACCAGCACCACGCGGATACCCAGCGATTCTGCGCGCAGTGCGGTTTCCTCCCAGGCTATGCACAGCTGACTGGCGAAGTCGTCGATCACCGGCGGCGATTCTTCCGTCAGCTCACGCTCACCGCCGTCGCCATACCAGCCAATGGCTGATCCGGAAATCAGCAGCGGCGGTTTCTGCTCTCGCGTGTCGAGCCAGCTCAACAGGGTTTCCGTGAGCGTGATACGGCTGCTCCACAACAACGCTTTGCGTCGATGGGTCCACGGCCGATCGGCAATCGGCGCACCGGCCAGATTGATGATCGCGTCAACCGGCTCTTCGCCAAGGTCTTGCAGACGCGCAATACCGCGCACCTGTGCGCCACAGATTTTCGCGACTTTCTCCGGCTGGCGACTCCACACCGTCAAGCGATGCCCCTGCCCCGACCAGTATCGGCAGAGCTGACGTCCTATCAAACCAGTACCGCCGGTCAGCAATATGTGCATGACATCTTCCTCGCGTGGCGTTTAACCCGGATCACTAGTCTATTTTTATAAGCAGGGATCTTTTCTATCGGGCAGGCTCTATTGTTTAACCATAGGCCAAGCTGTCAGATCGAGAACGCTAGAAGTTATACCAAAAAACAAAATTGTACAGGTTTGATCGACGGCGTAGTCTGTACAGAAAGGTAAACGAGGCCCCTATGACTGTACCTATCGCAATCATCGGCACCGGCATCGCCGGGCTCTCCGCCGCCCAGGCTCTGACAGAGAGCGGGCACACCGTGCAACTGTTCGACAAAAGCCGCGGCAGCGGTGGGCGCATGGCGAGCAAACGCAGCGACGCTGGTTCGCTGGACATGGGCGCGCAATATTTCACCGCGCGCGACCGACGTTTCGTCACCGAAGTGCAACGCTGGCAAAGTCAGGGCTGGGTCGCCGAATGGCAACCGCAGCTCTACACCTTTCAGGGCGGCCAGCTGAATCTGTCACCGGACGAGCAGACCCGCTGGGTCGGCACGCCGCGCATGAGCGCCATCACCCGTGGACTGCTCGATGGCCTGGAAGTGCACTTTGCCTGCCGCATCACCGAGGTTTATCGCGGTGAAGAACACTGGCATCTGCAGGACGCCGAGGGCTTCACTCATGGCCCGTTCAGTCACGTCGTGATCGCCACACCCGCACCGCAAGCGACAGCGTTGCTCGCTGCAGCGCCGAAACTTGCCGGGGCCGCCGCCGGGGTGAAAATGGAGCCGACCTGGGCCGTCGCCCTCGCTTTCGAAACACCATTGGACACCCCGATTGAAGGCTGCTTTGTACAAGACAGCCCACTCGACTGGCTGGCGCGCAACCGCAGCAAACCGGGGCGCGACAACACCCTCGACACCTGGGTGCTGCATGCCAGCAGCGCGTGGAGTCGCCAGCACATCGACCTGTCCAAGGAAGCGGTGATCGAGCAACTGCATGGCGCGTTTGCCGAGTTGCTGCACAGCGCCATGCCAGCGCCGAGCTTCAGCCTCGCCCACCGCTGGCTCTATGCGCGCCCGGCGACGGGCCACGAATGGGGCACCTTGGCCGACGCCGATCTGGGTCTGTATGCCTGCGGCGACTGGTGCCTGTCGGGCCGCGTCGAAGGCGCATGGCTGAGCGGTCAGGAAGCCGCACGCCGCCTGCACGAACACCTGCAATGAACCGTATCAATCCGCGTAAATTGCTGCTGTCGAAATGGACAGCAGCGCAGCCGCAAAACCGTGAGAAACACTTTCTGGTGACCGAGCTGTTCTGCGACGAAGAAGGCACAGTGCTGGAAGTTGAATTGCAGGCGGTGTTGACCAAGCGTGCCGAACGACTCGATTGGCAAACCCTCAAGAACAACGATCACTGGTTATTGGGCTGGCAATAAAGATCCTGTCGGAGTGCCTGCTCGCGATGGCGGTGGACCATTCAACCTTTTTTGTTGAATGACATACCGCTATCGCGAGCAGGCGAAGGCCTGCAAGGGAATGCATCAACCGGAAAAAGTTATACAAATCATTTGACTTGTACACCCATGAATCTATGCTGAGCAAAGTTGTACAGAGATCTACCTCTGTACAGGTATAGATTCGAGGTGCCCATGTCTGATTCTTGCGCAGCCAAACCCAAAATCGCTATCAGCGCCTGCCTGCTGGGCGCCGAGGTGCGCTACAACGGTGGACACAAGGAATCACGCCTGTGCAGCCGCACCCTCACCGAGCATTTCGATTTCGTCCCGGTGTGTCCGGAAGTCGCGATCGGCCTCGGCATTCCGCGCGAGCCGATCCGCCTCGTCGGCGAGGCCGAGCATCCACAAGCGGTGGGCACGGTAAATCCATCGATCAACGTCACTCAACCATTGGCCGAATACGGCACGAAAATGGCCGCCGAGCTTAGTGACATCTGCGGCTACATCTTCATGCAGCAGTCGCCGTCCTGCGGTCTGGAACGGGTCAAGGTCTACCACGCCAACGGCGCCCCGGTTAACGGCGGCGGACGCGGGATTTATGCCCAGGCGTTCTGCGCACAGCACCCGGATCTGCCCGTGGAAGAAGCCGGGCGTCTCAATGATCCGGTACTGCGCGAGAACTTCATCACCCGTGTGTTCGCCTACAGCGAATGGCAACAGGTCCTCGCCAATGGCCTGAGCCGTCGCGCCCTCACCGAATTCCATTCGCGCTACAAATACTTGCTGATGGCGCACAACCCACTGCAATACAAAACGCTGGGCAAGTTGTTGGGCAATATGGCCGACACCGATCCCGCCGAACTCGGCCCGCGCTACTTCAGCGAACTGATGGCCGCCCTGAAGAAATGCGCCACGCGCGGCACCCACAGCAATGTCCTGCTGCACATCAGCGGTTATCTGAAACAGGCGATCAGCGCTGAAGAAAAACAGGAAATGCAGCACATCATCGGCCAATACCGCCAGGGCATCGTGCCGTTGGTGGTGCCGTTGACGTTGCTCAAGCATCACTTTCGCCTCCATCCGGATTCGTACATCGCGCAACAGGTTTACCTGCAACCGCACCCGGAAAACCTCAGCCTGCGAAACGCAATCTAATGAATGACCAAATCGATACCAGCGCCCAGGAAGACCTCGGCGCGGATTTTAAAAAAGCCCTCGACGAAGGCTGGCTGCCGATTCGCGAAGTCGCGCGGCAGACCGGCGTCAACGCGATCACCCTGCGTGCCTGGGAACGCCGCTACGGGCTGGTCGTGCCGCAACGCACGCCCAAGGGCCATCGGTTGTATTCGGCCGAACATGTGCAACAGATTCTGACCATCCTCACCTGGCTCAACCGCGGTGTTGCCGTCAGTCAGGTCAAACCGCTGCTCGATGCACCACAGGCGTTCAGCGAGTCGGTGGAGAACGACTGGCAGCGCTTGCGCCAAACCCTGCTTACCGCCGTCACCCAACTCAATGAACGCAGCCTCGACGACAGCGTCAATCAGGCCATGGCGCTCTACCCGCCACGCACGCTGTGCGAGCAATTGCTGATGCCGTTGCTGGCGGAACTGGAGCAGCGCTGGCAAGGCCAGTTCGGCGCGCAGATGGAACGGGTGTTCTTTTATTCGTGGCTGCGCAGCAAATTCGGCACACGCATCTACCATAACAATCGCCAGTTACAGGGCGCTCCGCTGCTGCTGATCAATCATTCCGACCTGCCACTGGAGCCTCATCTGTGGTTGTGCGCATGGCTGATCAGCAGCGCCGACTGTCCGGTGCAAGTGTTTGACTGGCCGCTGCCGGCCGCCGAACTGGCACTGGCGGTCGAACACCTGCAAGCCCGTGGCGTACTGCTGTATTCCAGCAAAGCCATGAGCCTTGCGCAGTTGCCCAAGCTGCTGAACGGAGTCAATTGCCCGAAAATACTGGTCGGACCAACGGTATGCATCCACCACGCCGAGTTGTCCGTAAAAACCTCCGAGATGGCTGATGTGTTCCTGGCTGAAGACGCGCTTCTGGCCCATCAGGAACTCGTTCAGCGTGGGTTGATTTAATGGACACCGTGAGTGCCGACATGCAATTGATCTGGCTGCGCAGCGACTTGCGCCAACATGACAACACCGCCCTCGCGGCCGCCGCAGCGCGCGGCCCGACGGTTGCCGTGTATCTGTTGAGCCCGCAGCAGTGGCTGGAACATGACGATGCGCCGTGCAAGGTCGACTTCTGGTTGCGCAACCTCGATGAGCTGAGCAAAAGCCTCGCCGCGCTGAACATTCCGCTGCTGATCCGTACTGCCGCGCATTGGGATCAAGCGCCAGCGGAACTGCTCAAGCTCTGTCGGCAACTGAAGGTCGAAGCGGTTCACGTCAATGAAGAATACGGTGTCCATGAAAGCCGTCGCGACGCCTCGGTGGCGGACACACTGAAGGCCGAGGGCATCACGTTTCACAGCTACCTCGATCAGTTGCTGTTCAAACCCGGCAGCGTGCTGACCAAGACCGGCACTTATTTCAAGGTGTTCAGCCAATTCCGCAAAGTCTGTTACGAACGTCTGCACCGCTCGATGCCGGCCCTGATCCCGGCACCCGGCAAACAGGCAAAACTTCAGATCGACAGCGATCCGCTGCCCGGTTCCGTCACAGGCTTCGCCACTCCGAATCAAGCTCTGCGTGATCTGTGGCCGGCCGGGGAACAGGAAGCCCGGCGCCGTCTCGACACCTTCACCGACGCGCAGATCGACTACTACCAAAGCGAACGCGATTTCCCGGCCAAGCCTGGCACCAGTCAGCTCTCGGCGTACCTCGCCGCCGGGGTTATTTCGCCGCGCCAGTGCCTGCACGCCGCCCTGCAAAGCAATCAGGGCGAGTTCGAGAGCGGCAAGGTCGGTGCGGTCACCTGGATCAACGAGCTGCTGTGGCGCGAGTTCTACAAACACATTCTGGTCGGCTATCCACGGGTCTCGCGGCACCGCGCCTTTCGCCAGGAAACCGAAGCGCTGGCCTGGCGTGATGCGCCGGACGATCTTGCCGCCTGGCAAGAGGCGCGCACCGGTCTGCCGATCATCGACGCGGCCATGCGGCAATTGCTCGAAACCGGCTGGATGCACAATCGCCTGCGCATGATCGTGGCGATGTTCCTGACCAAAAACCTGCTGATCGACTGGCGCGAAGGCGAACGCTTTTTCATGCGTCACCTGATTGATGGCGATCTGGCGGCGAACAACGGTGGCTGGCAATGGAGCGCCTCCACCGGCACCGATTCGGCACCGTACTTCCGCATCTTCAATCCGTTGAGCCAGTCGGAAAAATTCGACAGCGAAGGCCTGTTCATCAAGCACTGGCTACCGGAACTGGCGGCCCTCAACAAGAAAGAAGTGCATAACCCGGCCGACGTCGGTGGTTTGTTCGGCGCGGCGGATTACCCGTCGCCGATCGTCAATCTCAGCACTTCGCGCCAGCGCGCATTGGCTGCCTTCAAGAGTCTGCCTTCGCGTACGTCTACCGGAGGTGATGATGAGTGAATTCCTGCGCCGTTTCGCCCGGCAATTTTCAGCATTGAACAAAGACAACCTGGAAAGCCTGGGCGAGCTGTACAGCGATGACATTCACTTCACCGACCCGCTGCATGAAGTGCAGGGGCTGGCGCAACTGCGCGTCTATTTCGGCGAGCTGTACGCCAACGTCAGCGAACTGCGTTTCGACTTTCATGGTTTCGACCAGATCGGCGCCTGCGAGGGCTACCTGCGTTGGGTCATGAGTTATCGCCACCCGCGCCTGGCGGGTGGTCGTTTGATTCGTGTCAGCGGCTGCTCGCATTTGCTGTGGCACGACAAGGTTTATCGCCATCGGGATTATTTTGATGCCGGGGCGCTGCTGTATGAACACTTGCCAGTATTGGGCCGGGTCATTGCCTGGCTGAAAAGGAGAATGGGATGAGTCGTACACCTCCACGGCGTTATTGGTTGACCGGGGCCAGCAGTGGCATCGGCGCGGCGCTGGCTGAAGAGATTCTGAAAACCGGTGCACACCTGGCGGTCAGCTCCCGTCAGGTCGCCGCGCTCAAGGTCTTGTCACAACGCTATCCGGGGCAGGTTCTGGTGGTGCCGGGGGATCTGACCAACAGCCAGACAGTGCGCGAAATCGGCGAGCAGATCGCCGCCGACTGGGGTTCCCTGGATTCGGTGATCCTCAACGCTGGCACCTGCGAATACGTGGATGCCAAACAGTTCGATTCCTCGATCATCGAGCATGTGGTGCGCACCAACCTGCTCGCCAGCAGCTACTGCATCGAGGCCGCCCTGCCCTTGCTGCGCAAAGGCACCGCGCCGCACCTGGTCGGCATGGCCAGTTCGGTAACCTACCTGCCGCTGCCACGGGCTGAAGCCTACGGCGCCTCGAAGGCCGGTTTGCGCTACCTGTTCGAATCGCTGCGCATCGATCTCGCCGACGAAGGCATTGAAGTCACAGTCATCAGCCCCGGTTTTGTGGAGACCCCGCTGACCGCCAAAAACGATTTCCCCATGCCCTTGAGCTGGCCTGTGGATAAAGCGGCGCGGCATATCTTCGCCAAACTCAAAGATCGGCCATTGGAAATCGCCTTCCCGGCGCTGTTCATGGCCGCGCTGTGGCCGCTGTCGAAATTGCCGACGCGCGTCCAATTGGCCATCGGCAAGCGCATGGTGCGCAAGTCGCCTCCTCTGACGGATCCGACATGAAAATTGCCATCGTCGGCAGCGGCATCGCCGGACTGACCTGCGCCTACCTGCTCAATCGCCGCCATGAAGTCACGGTATTCGAGGCGGGCGACTGGGTCGGTGGCCACACGCACACCGTGGACGTCACCGTCGCAGGACGGCAGTACGCCGTGGACACCGGTTTCATCGTCTTCAACGACTGGACCTACCCGAACTTCATCCGCTTGCTCGGCCAACTCGGCGTGGCGTTCAAACCGACGGAAATGAGTTTCTCGGTAACCGACCCAGACACCGGTCTGGAATACAACGGCAACAACCTCAACAGCCTCTTCGCCCAGCGCAGCAATCTGTTGTCGCCGGGGTTCTGGGGCATGTTGCGCGACATCCTGCGCTTCAACAAAGAAGCTCAGCGCGACCTCGTCGAACTGCGCATCGCCGCCGACACCACCCTCGACGAATACCTCAAGGCTGGCGGCTACGGTGAACGTTTCATCCTGCATTACATCGTGCCGATGGGCTCGGCGATCTGGTCGATGTCGATGGCAGAAATGCTCAACTTCCCGCTGCAGTTTTTTGTGCGGTTCTTCAAGAACCACGGGCTGTTGTCAGTCAGCGATCGGCCGCAATGGCAAGTCATTGAAGGCGGTTCCAGCGCTTACATCGCGCCGCTGACAGCCGCGTTCAAGGACAGGATTCGGCTCAATTGCCCGGTCACCCGGGTTGATCGCGATGTGCATGGCGTAGTTATCCACAGCCCGGCAGGCCTCGAGCACTTTGACCGAGTGGTATTCGCCTGTCACAGCGACCAGGCGCTGAAACTGCTGGCAGTCCCTAGCGATGCCGAACGCGCAATCCTCGGCGCCCTGCCGTATGCCGACAACGAAGTGGTGCTGCACACCGATACCCGTTTGCTGCCGACGCGCAAACTGGCCTGGGCGAGCTGGAACTATCGGCTCAGCGGCGCCGGCCATACCCACGCTGCCGTCACTTACGACATGAACATTCTGCAGGGCATTCAGAGCGACACCACGTTCTGCGTCAGCCTCAATCAGAGTGCCGGGATCAGCCCCGACAAAGTGCTCGCCCGCTACACGTACGCCCACCCGCAGTTCAGCCTTGCGGCCGTGGCCGCGCAGCAACGCTGGGGTGAACTGGATGGTGCGCAGCACACGCATTATTGCGGCGCTTACTGGGCCAACGGGTTTCATGAGGACGGTGTCGTCAGCGCCTTGCGCGTGGCCGCCGCGTTCGGGGAAAGCTTATGAACAGCGCCCTGTATAGCGGCTGGATCGGCCATCGGCGTTTTTCGCCGCGCCGCCATGAATTCCGTTACCGGATCGGCTTGCTCTACCTCGATCTCAGCGAACAGGACGCGGTACTTGCACTCTCGCCGCTGGCCGGACGCAGCCGCTTTGCGCCGTTTTCATTTCGCGAGACTGACTACCTCAAGGCCTTCACCGGCCGTGGCATACGCTTGATCGATGCGGTGCGCCAGCAAATCGGCCTTGCCATCGGCCACGAACCGCAAGGCTCGATCTGCCTGCTGACCCAGGCGCGCAGTTGGGGGCTGTCGTTCAACCCGGTGAGTTTCTTTTACTGCCATGAGGCGGACGGGCAACTGGCGGCGATCGTCTGCGAAGTGACCAACACGCCGTGGGGCGAGCGCTACCACTATGTGTTGCCGGCGCGGCCCCCGGTCAATCTGCAGGATTTCCATCAGCACTTTGCCGTGGCCAAAGCCTTTCACGTTTCACCGTTCCTGCCGCGCGATCTCGAATACCGCATGAGCTTCAGCCCCGCCGCGCAAAAACTCGGCGTGCACATGGCTGACTGGCAAGGCGAACACAAACTGTTCGACGCGACGCTCAATCTGCAACGCGAAAGCCTCGACCGGCGCAGCCTGCATCGTTACCTGCGGCGCTTTCCGTGGATGACCGCGAAAACCGCTCTGGCCATTTACTGGCAAGCGCTGCGACTGCTGCTAAAACGCGCACCGATTTTTGCTCATCAGACTGCCGACGGCAGTTTTCAAACCGCCACTGTGCCTCCCAAGGAGCAGCGCCATGAAATCCTCTAGTCTGTCGGTCAGCCGGCTCAGCACCAACGGTTTGACCGGATCGTTGCTGCGCCGTGGCGTGCTGCGTCAATTGGCTCAGCTGAAAAACGGCCAACTGTTGGTGATCGAGGATGGCGAACGCCTGATGTTCGGTACGCCGGGCAGTGCCTTGCTCGGGGAAATCCATGTGCTCGACTCGGCCGTTTGGGGCCTGGTTGCCGGTAACGGTTCGATTGGTGCCGGCGAGGCCTTTATCCATGGCTATTGGAGTTCACCGGATCTGACGGCCGTGGTCCGCGTGTTCGTCAGCAACCTCGACGTGCTCGATGCCATGGAGGGCGGTCTGGCCCGTCTCAGCCGGCCACTTGTGCAAGGTCTGCACTGGCTCAACCGCAACACGCGCAAGGGTTCGCAGAAGAACATCGCCGCGCACTACGATCTGGGCAACGATCTGTTCGAGCAGTTTCTCGACCCGACCATGATGTATTCGGCGGCGCAGTTCCTTACGCCGGAAGACAGCCTCGAACAGGCACAACTGAACAAACTCGAGCGCATCTGTCAGAAGCTCGCGCTCAAGGACAGCGACCATTTGCTGGAGATCGGCACTGGCTGGGGCAGCATGGCGCTGTATGCCGCGCAACATTACGGCTGCCGCGTGACCACCACGACCCTGTCGAAAGAGCAGTACGCGTTTACCGCGCAACGCATCGAACAACTGGGTTTGCAGGATCGCGTCACGCTGTTGCTCAAGGACTACCGCGACCTGACCGGCGAATACGACAAACTGGTGTCGATCGAGATGATCGAAGCCGTCGGGCACCGCTTCCTGCCGACCTACTTCAAACAGTGCGCGCAGTTGCTCAAGAGCAACGGCCTGATGTTGATCCAGGCGATCACCATCCGCGAGCAGCGTTACGAACAGGCCAAGCGTAGCGTCGATTTCATCCAGCGCTACATCTTCCCCGGCGGCGCCCTGCCCTGCGTGCAGAAAATGCTCGAAGTGGTCGGCCGCGACACCGACATGAACCTGCTGCACATGGAGGATTTCGGCCTGCACTACGCCCGCACCCTGCGCCTGTGGCACGAGAACTTCCGCCGCGCCCACGGCCGCTTGAGCGAACTGGGCTATGACGATTATTTCCTGCGGTTGTGGGAGTTTTACCTGTGTTACTGCGAGGGCGGTTTCCTCGAACGCACCATCGGCACCGCGCAATTGCTGCTGGCCAAACCGGCGGCGATGACCGCGCCGCTGCTCGGACGCTTCGATGCTTGAGCGTGTCGCCAATGCCGTGTTGTTCCAGATCGGCTGGCTGATCTGCGTGATGGGCGGCAACAGCCTGTGGTTGCTGGCCGCGCTGGCGGTGCTGGTGATCCATCTGCGCTGGATCAGCAGTTGGGCGGCTGAGGGGCGTTTGATCCTCAGCGTGGTGATTGTCGGCACCGCGGTCGACAGTGTGTTGCGCGGTGCCGGCGTGTTCGCGTTTCAGGATCAGTCGCCGCTGATTCCGTTGTGGCTGATGCTGCTCTGGGCGCTGCTGGCGACCACCTTGCGTCATTGTCTGGCCTGGAGCGCCCGCCCTTGGTGGCTGGCCAGTGTGCTTGGCGCGGTCGGCGGCGCGCTGTCGTATTACGCTGGCGGGCGCCTGGCCGGGGTGCAATTTCCCTATGGCGAATTGCCGACACTGATCGGCATCGGCCTGCTCTGGGCACTGCTATTTCCGTTGCTGCATACGATGGCTCGGCGGCTGACTCGCTGAGCGTCCGTCAGACCTTTCACACGTGCTCCGGCCACTGCCTTACACTGCCGACCATGAAGACCATTCCCCACCAACAAATCACGGAACCGGCGGTCACTTGCTCGACCTGCGCGGCGTGCTGTTGCCAGCTCGAAGTGATGCTGATCACCGACACCGGCGTGCCTGATCGCTTTATCGATACCGATGAGTGGGGCGGTGAAGTGATGTTGCGTCTGGACGACGGCTGGTGCGCGGCGCTGGATCGCGACAGCATGATGTGCACGATCTATGAGAAACGGCCGCTGATTTGTCGCGAATTCGAAATGGGCGCGCCGGAGTGCATTGAAGAACGCAAAGGCATCACGACTGCCTACCGCTGATTTAAAGCAAAAGATCGCAGCCTTCGGCAGCTCCTACAGAAGAAATCATTCCCATGTAGGAGCTGCCGAAGGCTGCGATCTTTTGATCTTTTTAGAGCGGCATCGTGTAATGCAGCGAGTAACTTTCTACGCCGTCGTTGTCACTGGCGAGACCGGCGTTGGAATAGTGCGTCGCACGAATCCCGACTTCATGTCCGCCATTGAAACGCAGGCCAAAACCCAGGCGGTCTTCGAACTGGAAAGAGCCGCCGAGATTGTTGGATTCGTACTTGGTATTGGAGAACGCGGCTACGCCGATGCCCGCCTCGACATACGGTTTGACCGACTCACCGGCGAACTCGTAAACGAATACCGGCGAGAACGACAGGCTGTTGTTACTGGACGTCTTGTCACCTTCCCAGTAAGTGTAAGCGCCGCTCCAGTAACCGGTCAGACGACCGACGTCACTTTGCAGCCAGCTCTTGTCCCAGTCGAAATTCATGCCCAGGCGGTACGTCATGGTCGAATCGCTGGTGGCACCCACCGCGAACTCCACGCCTGCCGCTTGTGCAGTAATACTTTGCCCCATCAGTGCGGCCGCAATCGCGGCCAAGCAGAATAGTCGCTTCACGTTGAAACTTCCTTTTCCGGAACGATCGTTTGGTTTTCTAGATAACTCATCGCTATAGAAGCTAGCGCTTGATTAGAAGTTCAGCTGTTTTTCTAGTTATTTCACAATTTTTTTACAAGTCGAAGTTTTGCACTTCGCCAGCGCTTTGTCCCAGCAATGGCAGGATGTTTTTGAAGTACGCAGGGTCCGCGCTGGTCCAGAATCTGACCGACCGGTTCGGGCCGGCGGCAAGCAAATCGCGCTCCGCCAAAAGCCGCTGAAGTTGCCGCGCCACAGCAGCGCCGGTATCGATCAGGCTGATGTCCGCAGGGATCATCGATTTGAGCATCGGCTTGAGGAAGGGATAGTGGGTACAGCCCAGAATGATCGTGTCGCAACTGCTGGCCAGCAGTGGCTCGACATACCCTTGCAGCAACTGGCGCAACTCGGCGCTGTGCAGATCGCCGCTTTCAATCAGCTCGACCAGGCCGGGGCATGGCTGGGTGATCACGCGCACGTCAGTGGCAAAGCGATCGAGCAGCGCCGCGAACTTGGCGCTCTGCAACGTGCCGGTGGTGGCGAGTACGCCGACTACACCGCTGCGGGTCGCGGCTGCCGCTGGTTTGACCGCAGGCTCCATACCGACAATCGGCCAGTCAGGAAAATCACGTCGTAAATCGGCAACGCCTGCGACCGTTGCGGTATTGCAGGCCAGCACCAACGCCTTGGCGCCCTGCTCGCGGAAAAAACCGGCCATCACGCTGCAGCGCTGGCGAATGAATTCCGGGGTTTTCTCGCCGTAGGGGACGTGCCCGCAATCGGCGACATAGAGCAGCGATTCATTGGGCAGCAACCGCTGGATTTCCGCCAACACCGACAAGCCGCCAACGCCGGAGTCGAACACGCCGATCGGCGCTTCACGCATGGCGCGAACCACAGACGCTGCAACCCGGATCGCGCTTGACCCGCAGCTCGCGGAAGCGCGAACCCAGGGCATCGATCAGCAGCAAGCGGCCCACCAGCGGCTCACCGAAACCGACCAGCACCTTCAAGGCTTCCAGTGCTTGCAGGCTGCCGACCAGACCAACCAGCGGTCCGACCACTCCGGCCTCGCTGCAGGTCAGTTCGGCCTCGCTGCCGTGCCCGTATAAACAGTGATAGCACGGGCTCTCGGCACGACGCGGGTCAAACACCGACAACTGCCCCTCAAGACGAATCGCCGCGCCGCTGACCAAAGGTTTGCACGCAGCCACACACGCGGCGTTGACCGCTTCGCGGGTGGAGAAATTATCGGAGCAGTCGAGCACCAGATCCACCGCCGCCACGGCAGCAGCGAGAGAATCCTCGTCCAGCGCCTGACGATGAGCGATCAGTTGAATCTCGGGATTGATCGCGCCCAGACGCTTGAGCGCCGAGTCGACCTTGCTCATGCCGACGCTGTCGGTGTCATGAATGATCTGGCGTTGCAGGTTGGTCAGGTCGACCGTATCGAAATCCGCCAGATGCAATTCACCGACACCCGCCGCTGCCAGATACAGCGCAACCGGCGCGCCGAGACCGCCGAGGCCGACGATCAGCACGCGACTGGCCTTGAGCTTCAACTGCCCGTCGATGTCGATGTGTTGCAGCAGAATCTGCCGGCTGTAGCGCAGCAATTCCTGATCATTCAGCACGGCAGGCGCCCCAGACTGATGCGTTGATGACCGCCCAGATCGGTGCGGCTGCGGACTTCTTCAAAACCGCGAGTGAGCAACAGATCGCGCATGGCTTCGGCTTGATCATAGCCGTGTTCGAGCATCAGCCAGCCGGCGGCCTCAAGATGATCAGGGGCCTGGGCGACGATCAGACGCAGATCGTCGAGTCCGTCTTCACCGGCGACCAGTGCACTGGTCGGTTCGAAACGCACATCGCCTTCGACCAGATGCGGATCGGCAGCGGCAATGTACGGCGGGTTGCTGATGATCAACTGAAAACGCTGACCTTCCAGCGCACTGAACCAATGGCTGCTGAGCACGGTGGCGTTGTGCAAATGCAGGCGCTGGCGATTGCGTTCGGCAAGTGCCACGGCTTCCAGCACGCGATCCACAGCGGTGACTTTCCACGCAGGGCGTTCGCTGGCCAAGGCCAGGGCGATCGCGCCGCTGCCAGTGCCGAGATCGAGGACTTTAGCGGGCGTTGCGGGCAGCAATTCCAGCGCCGCTTCCACTAGCAACTCGGTATCCGGGCGCGGAATCAGCGTGTGCGGCGCGACTTCCAGATCCAGCTTCCAGAAACCCTGCTGACCCAGAATGTAAGCCACCGGTTCGCCACTGCGGCGGCGTTGCAAATATTCGGCAAAGACCAGCGCCGCTTCACTCGGCACGATGCGCTCGGGCCAGGTGTGCAGAAAGCTGCGCGACTTGCCCAGTGCAGCGGCAAGAAGCAATTCGGCATCCAGACGCGCAGTCGGTGAGTCCGGCAATTCGGCAGCGCGCAACAGGCTGGCAATGATGGTCATTTATTCACCTATCGCTGCGAGCTGGTCAGCCTGGTATTCGGCCAGCAACGGCTCGATCACCGCTTCAACGCCACCGGCAAGGATTTCATCGAGGGAGTACAGGGTCAGGTTGACGCGATGGTCGGTAACCCGGCCCTGAGCAAAGTTGTAGGTACGAATCCGCTCGGAACGATCACCGGAACCCACCAGCAATTTACGCTCGCTGGCAATCGCATTGGCCGCCGCGGCGGTTTGCTGATCGTTGAGTTTGGCCGACAGCCAGGCCATCGCCCGCGCCCGGTTCTTGTGCTGGGAACGTTCTTCCTGACACTCGACGACGGTGCCGGTCGGTATGTGGGTGATGCGGATCGCCGAATCGGTGGTGTTGACGTGCTGACCACCGGCCCCGGAGGAGCGGTAAGTGTCGACGCGCAGATCCGCCGGGTTGATCTCGATGGCTTCGCGCTCGTCCGGCTCGGGCAATACCGCCACGGTGCACGCCGAAGTGTGGATCCGACCCTGGGATTCGGTGGCGGGTACACGCTGTACGCGGTGCGCGCCGGATTCGAATTTCAGCTTGCCGTAAACGTTGTCGCCTTCGATGCGGGCGATGACTTCTTTATAGCCACCGTGCTCGCCTTCGTTTTCCGAAAGAATTTCCACGCGCCAGCCACGACGTTCGGCGTAACGCGAGTACATGCGGAACAGGTCGCCGGAGAAGATCGCCGCCTCGTCGCCACCGGTGCCGGCGCGGATTTCAAGAAAGACGTTACGGCCGTCGTTGGGATCCTTGGGCAGCAGCATGCGCTGCAGATCGTCTTCCAGGGTTATCAGCAACTCTTTGGCTTCACGAACTTCTTCCACGGCCATTTCCCGCATGTCCGGGTCGCTGTCCTTGAGCAACGCCTGCGCGCCTTCAAGATCGCTTTGTACGCTGAGCAGCTTTTTATAGCCCTGTACCACCGGCTCAAGTTCGGCGTATTCCTTGGAATAGGCGCGGAATTTGACTTGATCGGAAATGACTTCGCCGTCGCCGAGCAGTGCGGTGAGTTCCTCGAAACGGTCCTGGAGGACATCCAGCTTATTGAGCAGTGACGCTTTCATTGCGGTTTTTTATCCGAAAAGCTATCCGGTGAGCCCTCGAGGGCAAAGAGTTCCTGGGCCATGGCCAGCGCATCGAGGCGGCCTTCGGCAGAAAGCTTTTTCAATTGCACGCTGGGCGCATGCAAGAGTTTATTGGTCAGGCCACGGGCCAGTTGCCCGAGTACGTCTTCGGCGTTGCCGCCGTTGGCCAGCAGACGCAGGGCTTTTTGCAGCTCCTCGTCGCGCAGGCGTTCGCTCTGCTGACGATAGGCCTTGAGCACATCGACCGCCGCCAATTCGCGCAGGCGCACCATGAAATCATCGGCGCCGACCGAGACCATCTCCTCCGCGGCCTGGGCTGCCCCCTGGCGACTCTTGAGGTTCTCGGCGACCACTTCGTGGAGATCGTCGACGCTGTAGAGGTAAACGTCGTCCAACTCGCCGACTTCTGGCTCGATATCGCGGGGAACGGCGATGTCGACCATGAAAATCGGTTTGTGCTTGCGCAGCTTCAATGCACTCTCGACCGCGCCTTTGCCGAGAATCGGCAACTGACTGGCGGTCGAACTGATGACGATGTCGCTGCGCACCAGCTCTGCCGGGATGTCCGAGAGCAGCACCGCGTGGGCGCCGAACTGTTCGGCCAGCAAACTGGCGCGCTCCAGAGTGCGGTTGGCCACGACGATGCGCTTGACCCCCAGCTCATGCAAATGGCGGGCGACCAGGGTGATGGTCTCGCCGGCGCCGATCAGCAAGGCCTGGCTGCGTTGCAAATCACTGAAAATCTGTTTGGCCAGACTGACCGCGGCAAACGCCACGGACACCGGGTTTTCACCAATCGCGGTGTCGGTGCGCACCTGTTTGGCGGCATTGAACGTCGCCTGAAACAGCCGTCCGAGTAGCGGCCCGATGGTGCCGGCCTCGCGGGCCACGGCATAGGCCGACTTCATTTGGCCGAGAATCTGCGGTTCGCCCAGCACCAGCGAGTCGAGCCCGGAGGCGACACGCATCATGTGACGAACTGCCGCATCATCTTCATGCACATAAGCACTCGCGCGCAGCTCATCGAGGCTTAAATGGTGATAATCGGCCAGCCAGCGCAGCACGATATCGGCAGAAAGCTGATCCTGTTCTATATAAAGCTCACTGCGATTGCAGGTGGAGAGGATCGCAGCTTCGCGGCTGTCGGTGAGTCGGCAGAGCTGCTGCAAGGCCTCCACCAGCTGTTCAGGAGTAAAAGCCACGCGCTCGCGGACGTCTACTGAAGCAGTCTTGTGGTTGATACCGAGTGCAAGGAAGGCCATTCAAGGTCGCTGATGGTGACGTGAAGCCGGCAATTGTCCTACTTCGAAAGATTCAGAACAACTACCGCTGACTATTGTCCCAATCGTCAGTCCCTATAATGGGCACAATTGAGTCTCGGTTATGTTTGGTCGAAGGCTTGTGTCATGATGATCCGACCGCAGGTTAGTCGTCCTCTTCCTATATGAATAGATCTTCCGCGTTGCTCCTCGCTTTTGTCTTCCTCAGCGGCTGCCAGGCCTTGGCCCCCGTTTCGCCGGACGGTACGCCGTCGGTTGAAGACACCACGCCCGCGCCTGAAAAGCCCAAGGTTTACAGCTCGTTCAGCGAGGAAACCGTTTTCAGCCTGTTGAGCGCCGAACTCGCCGGCCAGCGCAATCGTTTCGACATTGCCCTGGACAACTACGTGACCCAGGCCATCAACACTCAGGATCCGGGTGTCTCCGAGCGTGCATTCCGCATCGCCGAATATCTGGGCGCCGATCAACCGGCCCTCGATACCGCGCTGATCTGGGCGAAAAACGCCCCGGATGACCTCGAAGCGCAACGCGCCGCCGCCGTGCAACTGGCGCGCGCCGGGCGTTATGACGACTCGATGGTCTATATGGAGAAAGTTCTGCAGGGCAAGGGCGATACCCATTTCGATTTCCTCGCGCTGTCGGCAGCGGATACCGATCAGGAAACCCGCAACGGTCTGATGAAAAGTTTCGACCGCTTGTTGCAGCGTCACCCGAACAACAGCCAGCTGATTTTCGGCAAGGCCCTGTTGTTGCAACAGGATGGCGACAATAAAGCCGCACTGGCATTGCTCGAAGACCATCCGCCGGAAGAAGGCGAGATCGCACCGATCCTGCTGCGCGCACGTCTGCTGCAATTGCTCAACCGTGGCGACGAAGCCCTGCCGCTGCTGCAAAAAAGCATCAAGAAATACCCGGACGACAAACGCCTGCGCCTGACTTACGCGCGCATGCTGGTTGAGCAAGACCGCATGGAAGACGCCAAGGCCGAGTTCTCCAGCCTGGTTCAGCAATACCCGGAAGACGACGAACTGCGTTACTCGCTCGCCCTGGTCTGCCTGGAAGCCAAAGCCTGGGACGAGGCCAAGGGTTATCTGGAAGACTTGATCGCCCGCGAAAGCCACGTCGATTCGGCGCACCTGAACCTCGGTCGCATCGCCGAAGAACGCAACGACCCGCAAGGCGCGCTCATCGAGTACGCCCAGGTCGGCCCGGGCAACGATTATCTGCCGGCGCAATTGCGTCAGGCCGACATCCTGATGAACAACGGCAAAACGGCTGAAGCGCAAAGCAAACTCGCCGCCCAGCGCGACGAGCAACCGGATTACGCGATCCAGCTGTACCTGATCGAATCGGAAACCCTGTCGGCTAACAAACAGGACGACAAGGCCTGGAAAGTCTTGCAGCAAGCCTTGCAGCAATACCCGGACGATCTGAATCTGCTCTACACCCGGGCGATGCTCGCGGAAAAACGCAATGACCTGGCGCAAATGGAAAAAGACCTGCGCCTGATCATCAAGCGTGATCCGGACAACGCCATGGCGCTCAACGCGCTGGGCTACACCCTGTCCGACCGCACCACCCGCTACGCTGAAGCCAAAGCGCTGATCGAGCAGGCACATCAGATCAATCCGGAAGACCCGGCCGTACTCGACAGCCTCGGCTGGGTGAACTACCGCTTGGGCAATCTGGATGACGCCGAGAAATATCTGCGTCAGGCGCTGGAGCGCTTCCCCGATCACGAAGTCGCCGCGCACCTGGGCGAAGTCTTGTGGACCAAGGGCAACCAGCGTGAAGCCAAACAAATCTGGGGCAAATTCCTCAAGGATCAGCCCGACAGCACCATTCTGCGCAGCACCATCAAGCGCCTGACCGGATCCGAGACTCTTTAACTCATGTTTTTGCGCCACGTTATTGTTTTCAGCTTCATCGCCCTGCTCGCCGGCTGCTCGGGTTTTGGCACTCGCGAATCGGTCGAGGGCCACGGCAGTCCGGCTCAATGGGCCGCGAACAAACAACAGCTGACCGGCCTCGACGGCTGGCAGATCGACGGCAAGATCGGCATCCGCGCACCGAAAGATTCCGGTAGCGGCACGCTGTTCTGGCTGCAACGTCAGGACTATTACGACATTCGCCTGTCCGGCCCACTGGGTCGTGGCGCGGCCCGTTTGACCGGGCGCCCGGGCAAGGTTTCGCTGGAAGTTGCCAATCAAGGTCGCTATGACTCCGAGTCGCCGGAAGCGCTGCTTGAAGAGCAACTAGGCTGGAAACTGCCGGTGTCGAACCTGGCCTGGTGGGTGCGTGGCCTGCCAGCCCCGAACAGCAAAAGTCGCCTGAATCTGGATGCCGACAGCCGCTTGGCCAACCTCGAACAGGATGGCTGGAAAGTCGAATACATCGCCTACACCGAGCAGAACGGTTACTGGTTGCCGGAACGCATCAAGTTGCACGGCACTGACCTGGACGTCACGTTGGTGATCAAGACCTGGCAACCGCGCAAGTTGGGGCAATAACCCATGACCGCTGCACGCCTGACCCTGCCCTCGCCGGCCAAACTCAATCTGATGCTGCACATTCTCGGTCGCCGTGAAGACGGTTATCACGAATTGCAGACGCTGTTTCAGTTTGTCGATTATGGCGACGAGATCACTTTTGCCGTGCGCAATGACGGCGTGATTCAACTGCACACCGAATTCGCAGGCGTGCCCCACGACAGCAATCTGATCGTGCGCGCGGCGAAAATGCTCCAGCAACAATCCGGTTGCTCGCTCGGTATCGATATCTGGATTGATAAAGTGCTGCCCATGGGCGGCGGCATCGGCGGTGGCAGCTCGAACGCGGCGACGACTTTGCTCGGCCTGAATCATTTGTGGCAATTGGGTTGGGACGAAGATCGCCTGGCCGAACTGGGCCTGACGCTGGGTGCCGACGTACCGGTTTTCGTCCGTGGTCACGCGGCGTTTGCCGAGGGCGTGGGCGAGAAACTGACCCCGGTCGATCCCGAAGAACCGTGGTATCTGGTGCTCGTGCCGCAAGTCTCTGTTAGTACGGCAGAAATTTTTTCCGATCCTTTGTTGACACGTAACACGCCGCCCATTAAAGTGCGCCCCGTTCCCGAGGGAAACAGTCGAAATGACTGCTTGCCGGTGGTTGCAAGGCGTTATCCAGAAGTACGTAACGCATTGGATTTGTTAGGTAAATTTACCGAAGCAAAGCTCACCGGAACTGGAAGTTGTGTGTTTGGGGGCTTCCCAAGCAAAGCTGAAGCTGATAAAGTCTCGGCCCTTCTGACAGAGACCCTTACAGGGTTTGTAGCCAAAGGCAGCAACGTTTCGATGTTGCACCGCAAGCTGCAAAGTCTGCTCTAAAGGAACCAAGTGCTCGGCACTTGATGCAACAGATACAGGGGCGTCGCCAAGCGGTAAGGCAGCAGGTTTTGATCCTGCCATGCGTTGGTTCGAATCCAGCCGCCCCTGCCATTTTCTATACTCATCCAGGTTACCCTCAGCCTCTAGGTACTGCGCGTGTCCAAGATGATGGTCTTTACGGGGAATGCTAACCCCGATCTGGCTCGGCGTGTCGTACGTCAGCTGCATATCCCTCTCGGTGACATCTCTGTCGGCAAGTTTTCCGACGGCGAAATTACAGCCGAGATCAATGAAAACGTTCGCGGTAAAGACGTTTTCATTATTCAGCCGACTTGCGCTCCGACCAACGATAACCTGATGGAACTGGTAGTGATGGCTGATGCCTTCCGCCGCTCCTCGGCTACTCGTATCACTGCTGTTATTCCTTATTTTGGTTATGCCCGTCAGGATCGCCGTCCGCGTTCCGCACGTGTGGCTATCAGCGCGAAAGTCGTTGCTGACATGCTTACCGTAGTCGGCATCGACCGTGTTCTCACGGTTGATCTGCATGCTGACCAGATTCAGGGTTTCTTCGATATTCCGGTAGATAACATCTACGGCTCCCCGGTACTGGTGGATGACATTGAAGATCAGCGCTTCGAAAACCTGATGATCGTGTCCCCGGACATTGGTGGCGTCGTGCGTGCACGTGCCGTTGCCAAATCCCTGGGCGTGGACCTCGGGATCATCGACAAACGCCGTGAGAAAGCCAATCACTCTGAAGTGATGCATATCATCGGTGATGTCGAAGGGCGTACCTGCATTCTGGTCGATGACATGGTCGATACCGCCGGCACTCTGTGCCACGCGGCCAAGGCCCTGAAAGAGCATGGCGCAGCCAAGGTCTTTGCCTACTGCACACACCCTGTGCTGTCGGGTCGGGCCATCGAGAATATCGAAAATTCCGTGCTGGACGAGCTGGTGGTGACCAACACCATCCCGCTGTCCGCTGCAGCACAAGCCTGTGCACGTATCCGTCAACTGGATATCGCACCGGTTGTTGCCGAAGCGGTTCGCCGCATCAGCAATGAAGAATCGATCAGCGCGATGTTC
>NZ_JAMLFX010000005.1:3921-35660 GCF_023634765.1 Pseudomonas sp. AKS31 | reverse complement strand
GCCCCGGCATTCCTGCCGGGGCGGGGCTTTTTTGCCCATACCGTGTTCGGCGCTGGTCGCAAACGCCACTCGGTCATGGCTATTTTGGAGATACAAAATGAACGATTTTACTCTGAATGCTGAAGTGCGTTCCGACCTGGGGAAAGGTGCGAGCCGCCGCCTGCGTCGTATCGCTAGCCTGGTTCCAGCTGTAGTTTACGGTGGCGAGAAAGCCCCTGAATCCATCAGCATGCTGGCCAAAGAAGTTACCAAACTGCTCGAAAACGAAGCGGCTTACAGCCACATCATCGAGCTGAACATTGGTGGCACCAAGCAAAACGTAATCATCAAAGCTCTGCAGCGTCACCCGGCCAAAGGCCACGTGATGCACGCTGACTTCGTACGCGTTGTCGCTGGCCAGAAACTCACCGCTATCGTGCCTGTGCACTTTGTCGGCGAAGAAGCTCCAGTGAAAAAAGGCGGCGAAGTTTCGCATGTTACTTCGGAAATCGAAGTGACCTGCCTGCCTAAAGACCTGCCTGAGTTCATCGAAGTCGACCTGTCGAAAGCAGAAATCGGTTCGATCATTCACCTGTCGGACCTCAAAGCTCCTAAAGGCGTTGAGTTCGTTGCTCTGGCACACGGCGATGACAAGGCTGTTGCCAACGTCCACGCTCCACGTGTTGCTCCAGAAGCTACCGAAGAAGGCGCAGCAGAGTAATTCACTCTGTCATGCCTGAGTGAGCAAGTAACATCGCGGACTGGAACGTAGCGAGAAAGCGGGCGAGAACGCGGAGTTTACATCCATGGTAAATGAGCATTTTTCGTCCACTTTCGCCGCTTTCCCTGATCGCGGCGATGTTATCCACCACTCAAAGGAAGGGCCCCTATCGTGACTGCCATCAAACTGATCGTTGGCCTGGGAAATCCAGGCGCTGAATACGACCAGACCCGGCATAACGCAGGGGCCCTTTTTGTTGAGCGCATCGCTGACGCACAAGGTGTCAACCTTGTCGCCGATCGCAAATATTTCGGCCTGACCGGGCGCTATTCGCATCAGGGTCAGGATGTTCGTCTGCTGATTCCCACCACGTACATGAACCGCAGCGGCCAGGCCGTGGCGGCACTCGCCGGTTTCTTCCGCATCAAGCCTGAAGAAATCCTCGTGGCGCACGACGAACTCGATCTGCCTCCGGGCGTTGCCAAGCTCAAGCAGGGCGGCGGCCATGGCGGTCACAACGGGTTGCGCGACATCATTGCGCAATTGGGTAATCAGAATACGTTCTACCGCCTGCGGCTTGGCATTGGCCACCCGGGCGTCGCCAGTATGGTTTCAAATTTCGTCCTGGGTCGTGCGCCACGCGCCGAACAGGAAAAACTCGATGCCAGCATCGACTTTGCCCTCGGCGTGCTGCCGGATATCCTCGCCGGTGAATGGAACCGCGCGATGAAAAACCTGCACAGCCAGAAGGCCTGACTCTTATCCGAGGGGAAACACCATGGGATTCAATTGCGGCATCGTCGGCCTGCCTAACGTCGGCAAGTCCACCCTGTTCAACGCCCTGACCAAATCCGGTATCGCGGCCGAGAACTTCCCCTTCTGCACGATCGAGCCGAACAGCGGCATCGTGCCGATGCCGGATCCGCGTCTGGAAGCCCTGGCGGCCATCGTCAACCCGAAGCGCATCCTGCCGACCACCATGGAGTTCGTCGACATCGCAGGCCTGGTAGCCGGCGCCTCGAAAGGTGAAGGCCTGGGCAACAAGTTCCTGGCCAACATCCGTGAAACCGACGCGATCGCTCACGTTGTGCGCTGCTTCGAAGACGACAACGTGATCCACGTTTCCAACAGCGTCGACCCGAAGCGCGACATCGAAATCATCGACCTGGAACTGATCTTCGCCGACCTCGACAGCTGCGAGAAGCAACTGCAGAAAGTCGCGCGCAACGCCAAGGGTGGTGACAAGGACGCCGTGGTTCAGAAAGCCTTGCTTGAGCAACTGATCGCCCACTTCACCGAAGCCAAGCCGGCGCGCAGCCTGATGAAGAACATGAGCGCGGACGAAAAGGCCGTGATCAAGGGCTTCCACCTGCTGACCACCAAACCGGTCATGTACATCGCCAACGTCGCTGAAGACGGTTTCGAGAACAACCCGCACCTGGACGTGGTCAAGGCCATTGCCGAAGAAGAAGGCGCGATGGTCGTTCCGGTCTGCAACAAGATCGAAGCGGAAATCGCCGAGCTCGATGACGGCGAAGAGAAGGACATGTTCCTCGAGGCCCTGGGCCTGGAAGAGCCTGGCCTGAACCGCGTGATCCGCGCCGGTTACGAAATGCTGCACCTGCAGACCTACTTCACCGCCGGTGTCGAAGAAGTCCGCGCCTGGACCGTCAAAGTCGGTGCCACCGCACCTCAGGCTGCTGGCGTGATCCACACCGACTTCGAGAAAGGCTTCATCCGCGCCGAAGTGATCGCCTACAACGACTTCATCCAGTACAAGGGCGAAGCCGGCACCAAAGAAGCCGGTAAATGGCGTCTGGAAGGCAAGGATTACATCGTCAAAGACGGCGACGTAATGCACTTCCGCTTCAACGTGTAAACGTTACGCCCAAGAAAAAGCCGCGTTTGATACGCGGCTTTTTTGTGCCTGAGATTTACTGCTGAACCTATTTCCCCTGCGGGAGCGAGCCTGCTCGCGAAGAGGGAGTGTCAGTCACATCTCTGCGGATGGCACACCGCATTCGCGAGCAGGCTCGCCCACAGTTGGAATTGTGTGGGGTCAGGCCTTTTTGGTGCGCGGCAGGAAAATCGCCAACACGCCAAACAAGGGCAGGAACGAACAGAGGAAATACACGTACTCAATCCCGTGCACATCCGCCAGATGCCCCAGCAGCGCCGCGCCAATCCCGCCAAAACCGAACATCAAACCGAAGAACACCCCGGCAATCATCCCGACATTGCCCGGCACCAGCTCCTGCGCGTACACCACAATCGCCGAGAACGCCGAAGCCAGAATGAAGCCGATTACCACGCTGAGAACCGTGGTCCAGAACAGATCAACGTGGGGCATGAGCAGCGTGAACGGTGCGACGCCGAGGATCGAGAACCAGATCACCGCTTTACGGCCGATCTTGTCGCCAATCGGCCCGCCGAAGAACGTCCCCGCCGCCACGGCTCCGAGAAACAGGAACAGGTGCAACTGCGAACTGGCCACCGACAGGTCGAACTTCTCGATCAGATAGAACGTGAAGTAACTGGTCAGGCTGGCCATGTAGAAATACTTCGAGAACACCAACAGCCCCAGCACCACCAGCGCACTGATCACCCTGCCCTTCGACAACCCGTGAGTCGCTGCCTGGCCGGCCTTGAGCTTGAACAGGTTCAAGTGATGGGCGTACCAGCGACTGATGCGGTACAGCACAAACAGCGCAAACACCGCGAACAAACCGAACCACGCCACATTGCCCTGGCCGAACGGGATGATGATCGCCGCCGCCAGCAACGGGCCGAACGCCGAACCGGCGTTACCGCCGACCTGGAAAGTCGACTGCGCCAGCCCAAAGCGCCCGCCCGAGGCCAGCCGCGCAATCCGCGAGGCTTCGGGGTGGAACGTCGAGGAACCGATACCGATCAACGCCGCCGCCAGCAGGATCAGGGGGAAACTGCCAACCATCGACATCATCACGATGCCAATCAACGTACAAATCGACCCCGCCGGCAACAGCCAGGGTTTCGGATGCCGATCGGTGTGATAACCGACCCACGGCTGCAACAGCGATGCCGTCAGTTGAAACGTCAAAGTGATCAGACCGACCTGAGTGAACGTCAGGCCATAGTTGGCCTTGAGCATCGGGTAGATCGACGGCAGCACCGACTGGATCAGGTCGTTGATCAAATGCGCCAGCGCCACCGCGCCGATGATACGCATCACCAATGGGCTGCTTTGCGGAGCAGCGGGCGCCGAGGCAGCGGCGGTCTGAACGTTGCTGATAGCCATGGAAGTTTCCGGACAGCAGATGGGTGCACGCAGGCAAGTGCGTCAATGTGCCATTTTTCGGTGCGCCAGCGCCATCCCCTTAGCCAGCTAACTAACTGACTGGTCGTCGACTACAAGGTGATAGCGCAACGCCATGGTCTGAATCTTGCCTTGCTTCTCCCCTTGAACGCGGTCGCCTTACAAAGGCGACCGACAATGGGAAGTTTCGCTACAGAGCCGGCCTACAGAGCGGGCGAGAGTGAACTTTCGAGGCCTTTTAGAGGGCACAGGTCGCGATCGAAATGAGCGCGATGCACGCCGATGGTGCGTGGTGTCCAGAGGAGTCATGGGGCATGCAGGCTTTCCTTTCACCGGGGATCAAATTGCTGGGGCGGTTTGGCTTCGCAGGTAAATTCCAGTTGTTGTTTTTGCTGTTCATTCTGCCGTTGGCCGGCAGCCTGTTGATGATCGGCCAGGACTATCGCGACAAGCTCAATCTGATTTCCGGCGAACGCGCCGGTGTGCGCCAGTTGCTCGCACTCGATGCGCTGGACGACCTGCTCGCCGCCCAACGCGACCGCGCCGCCCGTTGGCGCGCCACGGAAACCAACCGCCAACCGACGCCGGCCACCCTCGCCGCCATGGCCGCGTTCGACGCGGTACAACCAGCGGTTCTGCAAGCGACTACGGATTTGGGCACCGCGCTGAAAAACGAAGGCGCCGAAGGCGAAACCCTCACCCGCTATCAAGCACTGCAAACTGCACTCAACGGCCTGGACTCGAAAAGCCTCAGCGGTGTCGGTTGGTGGCCGGACGGCTACGACCGCTTCACCAGCGCCCTCAGCGCGCTGCAAGCGTTGCGCGAGCAGATCGTCATGGACAATCGCCTGACCCTCGCACCGTGGCTGGAAACCTATCTGCTGACGCAGATCTCCACGCAGCACGCGCCGGACCTGATCGAACGCGTCGGACGCCTCGCAGCAGTCGGCCAGGCCTCAGTCGTTTCCGGCCAATTCACCCTGCAAAGCCGCTTGCAGTTGCGCGACCTGCGCAGCCGCATCGGTGACGCCCGCGAGCAACTGGTCAAAACGGCCACGCTGCTCGAAGCACGTCTGCCGCAAGATCAGCAGAGCTGGGCCAGCCAATACCACGACAGCCTCAAAAACCTCGACAGCGGTCTAAAGGTGTTGGACGACGGCGTGTTCGGCGGCTCTATCAATCTCAAACCCGAAGAGTTCGAACGCAGCCTCGATGCGCTGCTGACCGACCTAGCCGCACTGCGCCAGCAATCGCTGGTGTCGCTGGATCAACGACTCGATGCCTACCACAGCTCGGCGATTCGTCAGTTCATCATCGTCGCGGCGATTTTCGGCTGCCTGCTGCTCGCGGCGTTGTACCTGTTTGTCTGCCTGCAAGCCTCGATCCGTCGCAGCGCCAGCGGCATCACCCTGCTCGCCGAAGCCCTTCGCGATGGCAACCTCAGTCTGCAAGTACCGGTGGAGGGCCGCGATGAGCTGGCGGCGATCAGCACCGCACTCAACGTTGCCGTGGTGCAACTGCGCGCGAGCATGCTCGGTGTCGATCACGAAACCTCGCAGTTGAGCCATGCCGTGCGCAGCCTCAACGAACACTCCAGCGGCGCTCTCGGCGAAGTCGAGGCGCAGCAGTTGCAGATCAGCCAGATCGCCGCCGCTGCGACGCAATTGGCCGCCACCTCGCAAGGCGTGGCGCAGAGTTGCGAACAGGCCTCCGGCAGCGCTCAGCAGACCCGGCGCATCGCCGCCGACAGCAGCCGTGACAGCCAGCGCACCACGGCGAGTATTCAGCAGCTCAATCAGCGTTTGAACGAAACTGCAGCGGCACTCGGCCGGGTCAGCGAGCAAGGCCAGCAGATTCAATTGGTCGTCGACACCATTCGTGGTGTCGCCGAGCAAACTAACCTGCTCGCACTCAATGCGGCCATCGAAGCCGCACGCGCCGGTGAACAGGGACGCGGTTTCGCCGTGGTCGCCGATGAAGTGCGCAGCCTGTCGCAACGCACGCAGTCGTCCACCGCGCAGATCGCTGGCACGGTCGACAGCTTGCGTGCGACGGTCAACGAAGCCGTGAGTTTGATGGAAGCCGCCTGCGGCCAGGCGCAAGCCGATGCCGAGTCGGTCACCGGTCTGGGTGAACGTTTGGGCGAAATTGCCAGCGCTGTGCAGAGCGTCACCGATACACTGGCGCAGATCGCTACGGCGGTTGAGGAACAGGCGAGCACCGCCGACGAGGTCAGCGGCAATATCCAGCAGGTTGATCAGGCGGCCGTGCGTTTGCTTGAAGGCGCAAGGGCGGTGAACCTCGCGGCGGACACCCTGAGTCAGGGCAGCCATGCCTTGAGCGCCAATACGGCAAGATTTCAGCTGCGTTGAAGCCCCACCCGGCCCGGATTTCGCGGGCCGGAGGATAAGCGGTTGAAAATAAGAAGAAATATTTTAAATTTACGCTTGACGCTTTTCCATTTCAGGGGAATAATGCGCGCCACTTGGCTACATAGCTCAGTTGGTTAGAGCATAGCATTCATAATGCTGGGGTCCGGGGTTCAAGTCCCTGTGTAGCCACCAAGTACTAAAAACGGCTTACCGAAAGGTAGGCCGTTTTTTTATGCCTCTGGAAAAGTCTTGGTGATCTGTTATTCCGCTGTAATCACCAGACACCCTTTCATCACACGCACTTTGACGTTCTCGTTTACCTCGAATCCTGCCTGTCGTAACCACAGTCCGCGAAGCCTGATCCAGGGCACCGGTTTGGCGGGGCTGTAGGCTTTTTCCTTGGTGTGGACTGGGTAAAAGTCTGCGGCGATTTTCAGCCGGCGTTCAGTGATGGGGGTTGATGACGTATGATTGGTTTTAGCCATGATTAGCTCCTGTCTAGCTGCTTTTGGTTAGCGGGGCCAGGGTGTTCGTGCACCTTGGTTCCGCGTTCTTTGGGTTACTTCAAACTTCTTTTTCTTCGTTGCTCGTTTTGGTCGCTGCCTGTGCGATCAGGGCGTCGAGCATCTGCGCAATGACCTTCTGCTGGACCTTCGAAAGCTCATTGATCGACTGCAGCCGTCGATACCACGTCGAGGTCAAGCTGCGCCTGGGCGTCTCCGTGTACGAGGGAACCCCGAGCAGGTCTTCAACAGGCACGCGAAGCGCAAATGCCATCTTCACCAGTGTCGTGACCGGCATGCTGCGAGTGCCCTCCTCGTAGCCCTGAAAGGTTTGCCGAGAAAGACCTAAAGCCCGTGCAAACCGAGTCTGGGTGATCTCGTGAACTGTGCGTAAGTGAGCAATGCGACTGCCCATCGCCACCAGAAAATCGCGGTCCTCATTGGAAACACTCATGACAATGGCCGACTGAACATAGAGTTGAATGGCAACGGACTCATCCTTTTCATCTGAAATCCATCCTGGAAAAAACGATAAAAACCATCCTCAGGTAAGGGCGCGTAAGTTGTCGACCTGAAAAATCTGTAGGAAAAATGCAGAGCAACCGCCAAGTTGCGGCGAGGTACTACAGGCGCGAAATGCCTTTTCAGCAAGCCAACGCCGACAACCCTTTCGCCCAGATTTGCCGAGTGCGCAAACCGACCATTGCGCGCCAATCCGGATCAGCCGGATAAAACTGCTCCAGCAGATTCAACTTGATCCCCCGCCCCGTCGCATCCAGCGGATCGCCATGCAGATGCAGCCAATGGTCATCGCGCAAATAACGATGTACCTCCGGCCCCGGATACGTCCCGCACTCGATCACGAACGGCATCAACTGCACGTCCGGCAACGCATTGAGCAATGCCTGCGAGGTGTACGCGGTAGCCGTCGCTGCCACACCGGTTTCGCTCAAGGTATCGGCGCCGGTGTGTAGCGTGTAAAGCCATGGGCCGTAGATCGACTGGGCTTTTGCCAGAGCCGGATAAGGCGCCCGGGTGATGGTCAGCAACATCGGATGGCCGTATTCGCCAGCACCGGTATGCAGATCAAAACACATCACGGTTTCAGCGCCAGCCAGATGCGTTTCGATGATTTGATGCAAGGTGCGATTCGACCAGCTCGGTGCGCGGCCACCGTAAAACAATCCGTCGGGATGACTGTGCTGACCGCCCTCGACAATCGACATCACTGCCGGCCAGCCGTGTTCGTCGATCTGCGCATCGAGCAGGGCATCGGCGCGTTGGCGCTCGGGGCCGTGCAAATCGGTGCAGGCGTAGATTTCATGCAGTGCGGCGTAAGCGTGGTTGTCCGGCAGCGGTCCTGTGAAATCCTGATGATTGCGGTTGAGGTCGATGTTGTCTTCATTGACCCGACGCAGCCATGCGGTGCCCCATGGGTTGATCAGGTGCACCATCACCACCGCGACATCATTGGCCAGTGAGCCCGCTACGAATGCTTTCAGCCAATCGATCTGACAGTCCGAACCGTAATAGCCCTCGACACCGTGGGTACCGCTGAGCGCTACCAGCCGGCGTTTGGCCTGTGGATCACCGAGCATGGCGACGTCGGTGCTCAGCGGTTCGCCGAATGGCCCGCAACGTGGATGTGCGTAGGAAGTGAGCGTGGCGCCGGCGGCATTGGCAGCGGCGATGAACTGCTCGCGTTGATCGCGGTAGCTGGATTCGGTGGGGAACTCGCTGTGCATATCAGCCTCTTGTTGATCTTGTAATTGTGGGAGCGAGCCTGCTCCGGGCGGCGTTCCGACGAAGGCGGCGGTGCATCCAACATTTGGTTGCCTGACATGCCGCATTCGCGAGCAGGCTCGCTCACACAGGGACGTATTTCAGTTCGATGACTTTGACGCTGACCGTAGCGAACATCCGCCCCGAAAAGAAAGACAAAAATGCCCACCGGTTTGCGTCGCGACCGAGCGGTCGATAAAGTCCCTGAGACTTTTTATCCACGGACGGAGAGCCCGCGTGTTTTCAGCCTTGCCCTTGAGCCGCTTTCGCCTGCCTGCCCTTGCGCTGATCATCAGCGCCCTGACCCTCACCGCGTGCAACGCCCCGCCCTCCTCGACCCTTCCGCTGGCACCGGAAGCCGCTTCCGGTTACCGCACTGATCTGCAAACCCGCCACGCCAGCAAACACATGGCCGCCGCTGCCAATCCACTGGCCGCTGAAGCCGGGCGCGAGATGCTGCGTCAGGGTGGTTCGGCAATTGATGCGGCGATTGCGATGCAAGCGGTGTTGACGCTGGTTGAGCCGCAATCGTCCGGGATCGGCGGCGGCGCGATGATCGTGTTGTGGGACGGCAAACAGGTTCGCACCTACGACGGTCGCGAAACCGCACCGGCCGGCGCTACCGAGAAGCTGTTCTTGCGTGCCGATGGCCAGCCGATGTCGTTCCCGCAGGCACAGATTGGCGGTCGCTCAGTCGGTACACCGGGCGTACTGCGTGCGCTGGAGATGGCGCACAAACAACACGGTCGCCTGCCTTGGGCCAAGCTGTTTGAACCGGCGATCAAACTGTCCGAGCAAGGCTTTGCGATCTCTGCGCGTTTGCACTCGCTGCTGGCATCAGACCCGGTTATCCGCCAGTCGCCCGACATGGCCAAGTACTTCCTCAATGCCGATGGCAGCGTCAAAGCCGTCGGCACGCGTCTGCAAAACCCGGCATTGGCTGCAGTGCTCAAACGCATCGCCAACGAAGGTGCCGAGGCGCTGTACAAAGGCCCGATTGCTGAAGAAATCGTCGCCAAGGTGCAGGGCCACGCCAACCCCGGCAGCCTGTCGCTGAACGATCTGCAGCGCTATCAGGCCAAGGAACGCGCGCCGCTGTGCACCGACTACAAACGCTGGCAGGTTTGCGGCATGCCGCCACCGTCGTCGGGCGGGATCGCCGTGGCGCAGATTCTCGGCATCTTGCAGGCGCTGGAAACCCGCGATCCACGTCTTTCGCTGACGCCGCTGAAACCGGTGAAGACCGATAAACCGGCGGGCATAGAGCCGGCGCCAGAGGCTGTGCATTTGATCGCCGAAGCCGAACGTCTGGCCTACGCCGACCGCGCGCAATACGTCGCCGACACCGACTTCGTGCCAGTGCCGGTCAAAGGCCTGGTCGATCCGGGTTATCTGGCCAGCCGCGCCAGCCTGATCGGCGAACGCAGCATGGGCAGCGCCAAACCGGGCACACCGCCGGGCGTACAAGTGGCCTACGCCCCGGACCGTTCGCCGCTGCGCATCTCCACCTCGCAAGTGGTCGCGGTGGATGACCTTGGTGGCGCGGTGTCGATGACCACCACCATCGAAGCCGCGTTCGGCTCGCACCTGATGGTTCAGGGTTTTCTGCTGAACAATCAGATGACTGACTTCTCGTTCATCCCCGAAGAAAACGGACAGAAAGTCGCCAACCGCGTTGAGCCCTTAAAACGCCCGCGCTCGTCGATGGCGCCAACGCTGATCTTTGATCGCCACAGCGGCGAATTCGTCGCCACAGTCGGCTCGCCGGGCGGTTCGCAAATCATCGAATACGTGGCGAAAACCACCGTCGGCCTGCTCGACTGGAACCTCGACCCGCAAAGCGCCATCAGCCTGCCCAACTTCGGCAGCCGCAACGGCCCGACCGAACTGGAACAAGGCCAGTTCAGCCCGGCGCTGATTCAGGCGTTGAAAGACAAAGGGCATGCGGTGAATGAAATCGACATGACCAGCGGCACCCAGGCCATCGTGCGGGTCAAGGATGCGCAGGGCAAGGCGTCGTTGGCGGGTGGCGCGGATCCACGGCGTGAAGGCGAAGCGTTAGGGAATTGAGGCTAGGACGCAAAACAAAAAAGGCTTACCGAGAGGTAGGCCTTTTTTCATGCAACTGATTAACTCGGGAGATCACTCGGCTCAGCGATTAGCCACCAGATGCGCCCCAAACAGCAAATAACAACCACCGGCCAAGCGATCCAGCCATTGTCGCGAACGCTCATACAAACCGGCAATCCGCCGACTGGCGAAGAACAGCGCCACGCAGCAATACCAGCTGAACGACAACGTCGCCATGGTCAGCACCGCCAGCACCAGCAACAGTGGCGGGATATGAGCCGGCATGGCGGTGGCGAAGATGGTGGCGACGAACAGTGCGGACTTGGGATTGGTCATGTTGCCCAGAAAGCCCCGCCCGTAAGCGCCGAGCAATGTCTGCTCCGAGGTATCGGGCGCGCCCGGGACGATCGGCGCCTTGCGCTTGAACTGCTTGAGCCCGAGGTAGATCAGGTAACAGCCGCCGGCAATCTTGAAGCTCAGGTACAGCGTTGGCGCCGCGCTGAACAGTGACTGGATGCCCAGACCGCCCGCCAGCCCCCACAACACCGTTCCGCTGGCAACGCCGAGCGCCGCGACAACGCCATGGCGGCGAGAACGGCTAACCGCCAGTTGCGCGATGTTGAAGAAGTTCGGACCGGGCGTGACCACCGCGACTGTCCACAACAGGGCCAGCGACAGCAGCGGCGCCAGATAACTCGAAAGGGAAAGATCCATGGGCATGCGCCTGATTGGTTCGACGATGCCCACTACCTTGCAACATCCGGCAATGTTTTGCCATCAGCGGCCATTCAGACCGCGAGCGTCTTGCCATCCACCGCATCACCAATCTTCAGGAAATGCCCACCCGCCACGTGGTGCAAGGTGCGCAAGCCGTCATGCCCCTCGAAATGCCAGCGCCCGTCGCTGAACACGCGCTCATCGGCGTGGGCGGCGATGACTTCGGCGAGGAACAGGTCGTATTGCTCGTGATTGCGCGGCTCCGGGAGCAAACGGCATTCCAGCCAGGCGACGCAGCCGTCAAGCAGCGGCGCTTCGACTTGTTCACCGGCGAAGGTCTGCAGGCCATAGGCCTGAAACTTGTCTTGCCCTTGGGTCTGGCTGATTTCCAGGCCCGACGTATTACCGACGGTTTGCACGATGTCGGCCTGATTGGCGCACGGCACATTGAGCACGAAGGTGCCGGACGCTTCGAGCAACTGGCGGGTCCAGGTGGATTTGTCGAGGACGACGGCGACTTTCGGCGGTTCGAAATCCAGCGGCATTGCCCAGGCGGCGGCCATGATGTTGCGCTTGCCATCATGGGCGGCGCTGACCAGCACGGTCGGCCCGTGGTTGAGCAAACGGTAGGCTTTGTTCAGGGGCACCGGGCGGCGGTGGGAATCGCTCATGGGGATCTGCTCCGGGGGAAAAGGAGCCGATTGTAGCGCCAGCATCGAAATACAGGCAGGTGAAAACTCTGTAGGAGCTGCGGCACGCTGCGATCTTTTGATCTTGATGTTGATCCTCGGAGTCAAGATCAAAAGATCGCAGCCTCGTTTCACTCGACAGCTCCTACAGAGGTTGTGTGCAGGTCAGTGGGAGAGTTGATTGGCAAACTGGCCCACTGCGTTGACGACCTTCTGCGCACCGTCCTGAATCTCGACAATCACTGTGCCCGCCTCTGCCGCCAGCGCCAGCCCTTGTTCAGCCTGAAGCTTGCCGTCGGTCATCAGGGCCACGGCATTGCGTGCCATTTCCTGGTTCTGCCGCACCACGGTGACGATTTCTTCAGTCGCCTGACTGGTACGCGACGCTAGTTGTCGCACCTCGTCGGCCACCACCGCAAAACCACGGCCCTGCTCGCCGGCACGGGCCGCTTCGATGGCGGCGTTGAGCGCCAGCAGGTTGGTCTGTTCGGCAATGCCGCTGATGGTTTTGACGATGGTGCCGATCACCTGCGACTGCTCGTTCAGCGCTTCAATGCCTTCGCCGGCAGCCTGCATGTGTCGCGACAGATCTCGCATTACGTTGACCGCTTCAGTCACCACCGTGGTACCGCGCTGGGCGGTGCTGTCGGTTTGCTGCGAGGTGCTGTAGGCAATGCTCGCCGCGTCGGCGACGGCTTGTTCGCGGTTGACCTGATCAGTGATCACCGTAGCGAACTTCACCACTTTGTACAGTTTGTCGTTGGCATCGACCACCGGGTTGTAGGACGCCTCCAGCCACACGGTACGGCCATGGCTGTCGACACGCTTGAAGCGGTTAGCCACGAATTCGCCGTTGTTCAGACGTCGCCAGAAATTCTGGTACTCGGCGCTGTTGTATTCCTCCGGCGTGCAGAACATCCGGTGATGTTTGCCCTTGATCTGCGCCAGGCTGTAACCCATGCCGCTGAGGAAGCGGTCGTTGGCGTTGAGCACATTGCCGTTGAGGTCGAATTCGATTACAGCGGTGGAACGCACCAGCGCACCGATCAGGTTTTCGTGTTCACGCGAGGCTTCGATGGTGCGGGTCAGGTCGCTGGCGAACAGCGAAATGTGCTTGATCCGCCCGTCCGAAGACCGCACCGGTTGCACGATGGAACGCAGCCACGCTTCCTCACCGTTGCCGCGCAACAGGCGCACGGCGCCGGCGAAATGCTCGCCGCGGGTCATGGCGTTTTTGAAACGGTGGTGGAATTCGTCGGTCTTCACATGAGCCGGGACGATGTCTTCAATCACCCGCCCGATCAGGTCCTGGCTCTTGTAGAGCATCTCGGTGAGGAAGTTCTGGTTGACCGATTGAATGCGCCCGTCGGGCTCAAGGTTCAGCACCAGCATCTCGCTTTCCAGGCTTTCCTTCACTTGCACAAGGCTGGAGAGTTCTTCACGAAGAGTGGCCAGCTCTTGCTTCAGGCGTTTGTTGAACATGGGAAAGTACCGATGGGCAGGATAGAAAGCGGGATACAGCCTAGCCATCGGCCTTGAAAAAAATTTCTGAAGAGCGCTTGCGACCCGCCGGTCAAAAATAGTTCGAGCGCACGCTGTCAGGCGGTTCCGGCGACCTGACATTGTCCTGTGCGTGGCATTCGCGAGCCGAAATACGCGGCACTCAACAGCCCCACCACGCCCATCACAGCGCAGAACATCACACAGATCCACGGGCTCCATGGCATCAGACCGATCAGCAACAGTGGTGTGATACTCGCCCACGCGGCGTAGGCAATGTTGTAGGTGAAGGAAATGCCTGACACGCGGATACGCGCCGGGAACAACCCGACCATTACCGACGGCACCGCGCCGACCACGCCGCAGGCCAGGCCGGCAATGGCATACGCGATACCAATCCACTCGCCACCGCTGATCAGGCAGCCGTAAAGCACGCCGATGCCCAGCGGCAGCAGCAGGCTATAGAGCATGACCGTGCGCCACGCACCGAAACGATCGACCAGCAACCCGGCAATCACGCAGCCGATATTGAGAAACACGATGCCCAATGCACTGAGCGCGAAGGTGTGGCTGGCGGTCATGCCGAAGGTTTTCTGCATCATGGTCGGGGTGATGACGACGAATACCACCACCGCCGAGGTCAGCACGCAGGTCAAAAGCATCGCCGGCAGCATCGCCAATCGATGCTCGCGAAGCACCGTGCGCAGCGGCAGTTCGACCCGCGCCTCGCGCTGCGCTTCCATGGCCATGAACACCGGGGTTTCGCTGAGCCAGCGGCGCAGGTAAACGCCGACTACACCGAACACGCCGCCGAGCAGGAACGGGTAACGCCAGGCGTAATCGAGGATTTCCGCCGGGGTGAACACTTGCGCGAGGAACGTCGCGGTCAACGCGCCGATCAGGTAACCGAAGGTCAGCCCGGCCTGCAAAAAGCCCAACGCGTAACCACGATGGCCGGCCGGCGCGTGTTCGGCGACGAACACCCAGGCGCTCGGCACCTCACCACCAACCGCCGCGCCCTGCAGGATGCGCAGCGCCAGCAACAGCAACGGCGCGAAATAACCGATCTGGGCATAAGTCGGCATGATCCCGATCAGCAGGCACGGCAGCGCCATCATCAGGATGCTCAGGCTGAAGACTTTCTTGCGCCCGAGTTTGTCAGCGAAATGCGCCATCAGAATTCCGCCCAACGGCCGCGCCAGGTAGCCGGTGACGAAGATCCCGAAGCTTTGCAGCAGACGCAGCCACTCGGGCATTTCCGGTGGGAAGAACAACTGGCTGAGGGTCAGGGCGAAGAACACGAAGATGATGAAATCGTAGATTTCCAGCGCGCCGCCAAGGGCCGCAAGGCCGAGGGTTTTGTAGTCGGAACGGCTGAACGGCGCGGGTTTGGCCGGGGATTGGGCAGTCATGGCAAAGAACTCTGAATCAGGCAAAAAACCAAGGCGCCCATGGTCTACGCAAACGGGCGGATGGACAACCCGTTAGACCATAGTCCCGGTTTTGCAAAAGCGGCTCACAAAGAGTCGGCCGTTGAATTACTGTTAATGCCTGTCCAGCGGGACCACGCCAACGCCGGCCAACCGCCGTGAACCCATATGGGAGCGAGCCTGCTCGCGAAAGCGTCAGCCCAGCCAACTTCAATGTTGAATGTGCCGACTTCTTCGCGAGCAGGCTCGCTCCCACACGGATCTCTGTGTTGTCGAGATCGGCGAGCGTTCCCGCGGACCACAATAACCATAAAAATCCGAGGTACTCCCTGTGGCCGTTGATATCGAAGATAGCCGCTCTGCGCGCTTTGCCTTGCGCTGTTCAAGTTTTGCCGAACGCTGGTTTCCCGACTCCTGGGTATTCGCCGCGCTGGCGGTGATCATCGTTGCTTTGGCCACTTTGACCATGGGCGCGAAACCCACCGATGCCGCGATGGCGTTCGGCGACGGGTTCTGGAGTCTGATCCCGTTCACCATGCAAATGGCCTTCGTGGTGATCGGCGGCTATGTAGTCGCCAGCTCGCCACCCGCCGTGAAACTGATTGATCGTCTGGCACGCATCCCGAAAAACGGCCGTTCCGCCGTGGCCTGGGTGGCGCTGATCTCGATGGTCGCGTCCCTGCTCAACTGGGGCCTGTCGCTGGTGTTCGGCGGTTTGCTGGTGCGCGCCCTCGCCCGCCGCACCGATCTGAAAATGGATTACCGCGCCGCCGGTGCTGCGGCTTATCTGGGCCTTGGCGCGGTGTGGGCACTGGGTTTGTCGTCGTCGGCTGCGCAGTTACAAGCCAACCCCGCCAGCCTGCCGCCGTCGATCCTGTCGATCACCGGGGTGATTCCGTTCACCGAAACGATTTTCCTCTGGCAGTCCGGCGTGATGCTGCTGGCGCTGATCGTGATCTCGATCATCATCGCTTACGCCACCGCCCCCGGGCCGAACTCGGCGCGCGACGCCAAGGCCTGTGGCATCGACCCGGCCTTCAACCTGCCACCGCTGCAACCGCGTACCCGTCCGGGTGAATGGCTGGAACACAGTCCGCTGCTGATCATCGTGTTGGTGCTGTTGGCGGCGGGATGGCTGTTTCACGAGTTCTCGAGCAAACCGGCGATCACTGCGATTTCCGGCCTCAATACCTACAACTTCCTGTTCATCATGCTCGGCGCATTGCTGCACTGGCGCCCGCGCAGCTTCCTCGATGCCGTGGCCCGGGCGGTGCCGACCACCACCGGCGTGTTGATCCAGTTCCCGCTGTACGGCTCGATTGCTGCGCTGATGACCACGGTCAAAGGCACCGACGCGCAAACCCTGGCGCATCACATTTCGACGTTCTTCGTCAGCATCGCCTCCCACGACACTTATGCGCTGTTGATGGGCGTGTATTCGGCAATTCTCGGTTTCTTCATCCCGTCCGGTGGCGGCAAGTGGATCATCGAGGCGCCGTACGTGATGCAGGTCGCCAATGATCTGCAATACCACCTCGGCTGGGCGGTGCAGATCTACAACGCGGCCGAAGCGCTGCCGAACCTGATCAACCCGTTCTACATGCTGCCGCTGCTCGGCGTACTCGGGTTGAAGGCACGGGATCTGATCGGTTTCTCTTTCGTGCAACTGCTGGTGCACACGCCGCTGGTGCTGCTGTTGCTGTGGGCGTTGGGGACGACGCTGGCGTATACACCGCCAGTGATGCCTTAACCCAAAGCGGGGGCGCAGTCATGATGGCCGCGCCCCACACTTTTCTCCTGAAACAGCCCTGTGTCGGGCTGCCTGTCGCAAATAATGGCTCAGAGCCATCATCCTGCTTTACCGCATCGCTCCCTCGGTAATATTCTGCGCGCCCATAAATGTTTCCATTTTTTACCAAGCGCAAAGGGAGTTCGTTGCAATGATCGTAGGGATTGACCTGGGAACCACCAACAGCCTGGTCGCCGTCTGGCGTGGCGATGCCACCGAGTTGGTGCCCAATGCCCTGGGCCAGTTCCTGACACCGAGCGTAGTCGGTCTGGATGATCAAGGCCGGATTCTGGTGGGTCAGGCGGCGCGCGAGCGTCTGCACACGCATCCGCGCCTGACCGCGTCGCTGTTCAAGCGCCACATGGGCAGCGCCACGGAAATTTATCTGGCCGACAAGGCGTTTCGCCCGGAAGAACTGTCTGCGCTGGTGCTCAAAAGCCTGAAAGAAGACGTCGAGCGCGCGTTCGGCGAAACCGTCACCGAAGCGGTGATCAGCGTCCCGGCCTACTTCAGCGACGCGCAACGCAAAGCCACGCGCATCGCCGGCGAACTGGCCGGGCTGAAGGTCGAGAAGCTGATCAACGAACCGACCGCCGCCGCCCTCGCCTATGGACTGCACCAGCGCGACAAGGAAACCTCGTTCCTGGTCTTCGACCTCGGTGGTGGCACGTTTGACGTGTCGATTCTGGAGCTGTTCGAAGGGGTCATGGAAGTGCGCGCCAGCGCCGGTGACAACTTCCTCGGTGGCGAAGACTTCGACACGGTGCTGCTGGAGCACTTCATCAGCCAGCACCGCTCGGCCGCCGATTTCCCTGAGCGCAGCAGCGTCATCCAGCCGCTGCGTCGCGAGGCCGAGCGTGTGCGCAAGGCACTGGGTCAGGACGACAGCGCCGAATTCCGCTTGCAGCTCGGTGAGCGGCAGTGGACGCAAACCATCACCCAGCAACAGCTGGCGACGCTGTACATGCCGCTGCTCGAGCGCCTGCGCGCGCCGATTGAACGAGCCCTGCGCGATGCGCGCATCCGCGTCAGCGATCTGGACGAGATTCTGTTGGTCGGCGGCACCACGCGCATGCCGCTGGTGCGCAAACTTGCCGCCGGGTTGTTCGGCCGCTTTCCGTCGATCACTCTGGATCCCGATCAGGTCGTGGCCCAGGGCGCGGCGATTCAAGCGGCACTCAAGGCTCGCGCCGCAGCGCTGGAAGAAGTGGTGCTGACCGATGTCTGCTCCTACACGCTGGGCATCGAGACCTCCACCCAGGTCGGCCGCAACTATGAGAGCGGCCACTACCTGCCGATCATCGAGCGCAACAGCATCGTCCCGGTCAGTCGGGTCAAGACCGTGTACACCCTGCACGACAATCAGGAACAGGTGGTCGTGCGGATCTTTCAGGGCGAAAGCCGCCTGGTCAAAGACAACGTGGCGCTCGGCGAGCTGGACATCAAGGTGCCGAAACGCAAGGCCGGCGAAGTTGCCCTTGATGTGCGTTTCACCTACGACAACAACGGCCTGCTCGAAGCCCAGGTGAAAATCCCTCTGACCGGGCAGCAGCATTCGCTGGTCATCGAGAATAATCCGGGCGTGCTCTCGCCCGAAGAGATCCAGCAGCGCCTGGCAAACCTTGCGCAGCTGAAGATTCATCCGCGCGAGCAACAGGTCAACACGCTGTTGAGTGCCCGTCTGGAGCGTCTCTATCAGGAAAGTCTGGGCGATCTGCGTGATCTGATGGGCGATTGGGCCAAGCAATTCCAGATCGCGCTCGACTCTCAGGACGAGCGCCAGATCCGTGAAGTGCGCACCGACTTGAGCCGCCGCCTGAACGAACTTGATCGCACCCCGTGGCAATAAGGAGCCTGGCCATGGATTGCTGGTCGGTGCTGCACCTGCACGATGACGCCGACGCCCGCGACATCAAGCGCGCCTATGCGCGCCTGCTGAAAACCTTCCGCCCCGATGAGGATGCCGAAGGTTTCCAGCGCTTGCGCGAAGCCTACGAACAAGCGCTGGCGATTGCCCGGTGGCGCCTTGAAAACGCTGAGCCTGCGGACGAAGAAGACGTCGCCGTGGCCACGGCCTCCAGCACTTTTGCCGCACTGGCGTTCGATGCTGCGCTGGCAAACAAACACAGCCACCCGCAAAACCAGCCGTGGGATTTTGCCGCTCTCGACGTTCCACCCGTCGGCCCGGCAGCCCCTGAGCCTTTTGCGCCGCCAGCGAAGGATGATGCTTTACGTGTCGAGCCACTGACGCCGGCCCCGGACACAGAAGCGTATGTGCTTGAAGCGCAGGCCGCACGGCAACTGCTTGAGGGGCTATCGCCAGAAAATCTCGACGAGCGTTGGGATCAGGCGCAACAGCAAGGCTGCGCCAAGGCTTTCGAAAGGCTGTTGCTGCAACTGTGTTTTGAACAGCCACAACTGCGCGCTCCGGTGCTGCACTGGGCCGTCGAGCAACTTGGATGGTTGGGGCCGTGGCAGGACGTGCTGATCAATGAACATCAGCGCGACCGGCTCGGCGAAAGCCTGATGGCCGATTATCGAAACGCCTTGCAGGCGATGCTCGAAAGCCAGAACGAACGCGAATTTCTCAACGTGCTCAAACGCTACAGCGCTCAACCGTGGCTGCAGGTTTTCGATCACCGCGAACAATGGCAGCAAACCCTTTTGCACTTGCTCAATGACACTGAGTGGAGCGTGCCGCTGTTCGACCGCATCGGCCAGTTGTTCGGCTGGGATCACAACAAAGGCCTGCACCCGCAGCCGGACTGGCTCTGGGACGCCTTGATCGAACGCTGCGACCAGGAAAGCTTCTACGACAATCTGCGCGCCAAGGCGGAAAGTGACCGCACGTGGGCGGCCGACGTTCAGGCGGCGCATCTGTTGATCAACCCGCTCAAGCCTTTGCAGCAGAAGAAGATCATCGACGGCTTTGGCCAGAATGAATGGCAGGCCTGCCATGACTTGTCGGAAAAACTCACGTGGCGCTTCCCCGAGTTGCTCGCACGTTTGCCCTACGCCGATGTTTTTTACTGGCGGCGTTTTTTTCCACGGCCCATCGCTGCCGAAACCTGGGTACGTGTGTGGGCGGCCATTGCCTTGGCGCTGTTCCTGCAACATCTGCCCTCGCAAGAAAAAACGGCCATGCACCTCATCTTCATTCCAATGATATTTGCCTGTGTGCCGGTCTGGTTTTTCCGCTTTGCCCTGAGTTGGTGGGTGGTGCTCACGTCCTATGTCATCGTGCCGGATCTGTGGCTCACCGAATGGCTGATTCCACGCAAATGGAACCCTGACACGCGCTGGCTGGTGATACGCCACGGAGTACCGCAAGGGGTGATGGTGCTGCTGTTTTCGCTGCTGCTCGGGCCGCTGGGGGCGCTCACTTATGTCGGCACGCTCCTGATCGGGCTGATGCACAAACGCCGTATCGGCTCGCTCGATCCGGAACTGAGCCAGCGCCGTCCTTGGCTGACGGCGCTGCACTGGGCGCACTTCAGTCCGCTGCAATTGTTCTTTCTGCTGGTCATGACCGCCATGACAGCGGCCGGCAGGCTCGGCTTTTCGCTCACCCAGTTCATGCCCGGCTAGGAGCGCAACGACAAAACGCTCTGTCACCCAACCGTCACATTGCCTTGCTAGCGTCCGCCCGAAACATACTGAAACAATTAAGCGAAACGGGCTGAACGATGAAAGACGACACAGACAGCACTGACGCAGCTGAATCCAATCAACCTACCGACACCAGTCGCCGCCGCTTCCTCGGCGGCGTCGCGGTGCTCGGTGTCGGTGCCACACTGGCCGGGTGTGGCACCGCCGGTGATCAACCGGGCAAACCGGCCGAGCGCCCTCTGACGCCCGCCGAGCTGGACAAGGCCCTGCGCGATCAAGTGAAAACCGTGGTGGTGATCTACGCCGAGAACCGCAGTTTCAATAACCTGTTCGGTGATTTCCCCGGTGTCGAACAGCCGCTGGCCGCGCTCAAACCCGCCGACTATCAACAACGCGATCGCGACGGCTCGCTGCTGCAAACCCTGCCGCCCGTCTGGGGCGGCGTCCTGCAGATCGGCCCGCAAACCGTCGATGGCGTGACCTACCCCAGCGCCACGCAGTTTCAGGAAAACCTGCCCAACGCACCGTTCGCCCTCAAAGGCCCGAATGGCGAGGACTTGCCGTTCGGTCTGGTCACCCGCGACTTGTGGCACGTGTTCTATCAGAACCAGATGCAGATCAATGGCGGCAAGAACGATGGCTTCGTCGCCTGGGCCGACTCCGGCGGCTTGACCATGGGCCATTACGCCCAGAGCCGTTATTCCCTGCGTCTGTGGGACGTCGCTCAGGAGTTTGTGCTGTGCGACAACTTCTTCCAGGGCGCTTTCGGTGGCTCGTTTCTCAACCACCAATACCTGATCAGCGCCACCGCGCCGTTCTATCCTGACGCCGCCAATTCCGTGGCCAAATCGCAGATCGCCGCGCTGCAAAGCGATGATCCGAGCGACCCGCGCCTCAAGCCGTTGGAGCAATCGCCGGCCAGCGCGATGAGCGGCCCGCCACAGTTCGGCCCGAGTGCTTTGACCCCGGACGGCTTCGGCGTCAACACCCTCGCCCCGCCCTACTGGCCGACGTGGATTCGCGACCCTGAGCGCCCGGCTTATTCGAAAGCGGATCTGCCCAACGTGATGGTGCCGCAGACCCACGAACACATCGGCGACAAGTTGTCGAAAAAGCACATTGATTGGGCGTGGTATGCCGGCGCGTGGCAGGCGACGCTGGAGCAATACAAGGATTCCGCCGGCATTCCGAAAATCCCCAACTTTCAGTATCACCATCAGCCGTTCAACTACTTCAAGCAGCAAGGCCCGGAGAACCCCGACGAGCGCAATAAACGCCTGCGCGATGCCGGGCTGGGGGATGAGTCGAGCACAAACAAGTTCTTCGCCGATGCCGAGGCGGGCAAGCTGCCGGCGGTGAGTTTCTACAAACCCCAAGGCAACCTGAACATGCACGCCGGTTACGCCGATGTGGCCTCCGGTGACCGGCATATCGTGCGTGCGCTGAAGGTGCTGCGCGAAAGTCCGCAGTGGCAAAACATGGTGGTGATCGTCACGGTCGACGAGAACGGCGGCTGGTGGGATCACGTCGCACCGCCCAAGGGCGATCGTTGGGGGCCAGGCTCACGAGTGCCGGCGCTGGTGGTGTCGCCGTTTGCGCGCAAGGGCACGGTTGATCACACGGTCTACGACACGGCATCGATTCTGCGGTTGATCACCCGAGTCTTCCAGTTGGAAACCCTCGACGGTCTCAAGCAACGTGACGAGGCGATGGTTGCCCGGGGCCAGCAACCCATGGGCGATTTGACCAATGCCCTGCATTTTCCGGCCTGAAAACCAGCCCTGCGAGTTTGCGCAAAAATCTGCCAATGATGGCTTCTCTGTCAAACGCGGCTGATCCACTATGAGGCGCCCCCGACACGCGGGGAACCCACGCTGAAAAGGATCTGAGCATGTTCAAACTCGCAGGACTCACCCTCGCCGCGCTCACACTGAGCGCAGCCGCCCACGCCGATGTCGATCTGAAACTGGGCAGCAGCGAACGCGTCACCCGCCTCTTCGCTTACCCCAACAATTGCAGCGTGATCTGCTTCCGCAACTGGACGCTGGAACAGACCGTCGCCCATTACCTCAGCCAGAGCGTGCAACGCGATGGTTATGCCGATGCCAAAGTGCTGGTCAAGACCGACAACGGCCAGCTCTACGCTGAGATCACTGGCGTGCCAAAGGATTACGACAAACCGCTGTCGGCGCTGCTGGACGCCGGAGATCTGGCCTACACCGGTGCGAGCAAACTCAATGCCGATGGCAAATGGGCTTACAGCTGGTACCTGTTTCTGCCGCTGGGCATGGCGCTGGAAAACCGTAAAAGTGTCGAGCTGCTGCACTTCCCGCCGGATTACTCGCTGACCCAGGCGCAGGATTATCTGCGTTCGAACACCACCGATCGCTGGGCGACGCTGCTGACCGACAACGGCATTCCTGCTGACCAGACGCCAGCGTTCCAGACCATTATCGACATCGCCCCCATCGCTGCGCCGTCCAACGCCGGCAGTGATCTGGAAGGCGTGTATGACTACTTCAAGGACTACCAGACCACCCTGGTCAAACAGTTCAGCCAGACCGCCAGCGGCGCAACGCTGCCGATGGTCGCGTTTGGCGCGCCGGTGCGTAACTGGATCAAGCAGCAATACGGGCCCACCGTGAATGTCCTGGGCCTGGCGACCATCAGCCCGAGCGAAGGCGTGAACGTGCCGGTGCTGGGTTCCAACCACCCGAGTTACATCTGGTACGCCGCTGACCCGAAGAGCTACACCGGCGACGACGCACAGGCCAAGGCTGATGCTGCGGGTCTGAAAGTCATGGGTCAGGATTTGAGCGCGGCCTGCTGGCAAGCGGGCATGGGCAGCAAACCGGGCAGCGATGCGCAGGCCACCCTCAACAGTTGCACGCAGACGTGGCAGGTGACGCAGAAAGTCAAAACCTGCGAATTGTTCTACACCTCGATCCGCAACCTGACCCCGGAGCAGGCCGTCGCCAAGTGCGCGACCACCCCGATCAAGGCCCAACTGAAGCAATTGCAGGCACCGCTGCCTGCCACCGCCGTTCCCGCCCCGCACCTGTAATCGCTTGAAGCGCTCCCGTGTCAGCCAATGCTGACGCGGGAAAGCGTCTAAATCGCCTGTCAGATCTGACAGTAGACCGGCTATACCTAATACGACACGATTGGATCCAAATAGACGTGTTGCAGCAATGACAGGACGTCACCCCAAGGAAGTCGCAAAATCTTTGCGACAAGGACTGTTATGAACATCCATGCCATGACGCAATCGGCGCCACGCGATACTGAAGGTATTTACCCCTTCGCCGGTTTGCCCGTGCGCCTGGGGTTCCCTGCCAGGGCCGATTTCGAAATCATCCACGATGCGCACGGCAGCCCTGTGGCGGTCGCGGCGCGGCGTGAGTTTTTACAAAGTCGCCGGATGTGCCGGGTGTCCGGACAACTACTGCCCTATCGCTGCCGACAGACCCGACAAATGCTGACGGGCATCCACATTTACGATCCGCGCTTTTGCGGCTTGATCGAACACGCGTGCGACCCCAACGTATTCCTCGACATGAGCGAGCTGTGGTTGTGGGCGTTGAAAGATATCCACAGGGGGGAGCGGCTGACCATGGACTACGCCGCCACCGAAGACAAACTGCTGCATCAGTTTGCCTGCGGCTGCGGGGCCAAACGCTGCCGAGGGTGGATCACCGGTTACGACGAACCACCCAGCATCGAGGGCTACCACTTTCTACAGCGCTGGCGGCACTCGGGTTTGCGTTGAAAGCGTTCGTTACAACGCGCCAACCGGACGCAAACGGTATTGCGGCGGCAATTGCTCGAAACCGCTGATGGTGGTGTTCAGGCTTTTCCAGCGGCCATCCTTGATGCCGTAGATGCAGCCGTGGATCGACAGGCTCTGCCCGCGATGCCAGGCGTTCTGGATGATGCTGGTGTGCGCGACGTTGGCCACTTGCTGGACCACGTTGAGTTCGCAGAGACGATCGACCTGCTCTTCTTCGGTCGGCAACTTGGCCAGCTCTTCGCGCTTTTCGTAGTACAGATCGCGGATCGAGCGCAGCCAGCCGTCGATCAGGCCGAACTGGCGATCCTGCATCGACGCGCGCACACCGCCGCAGCCGTAGTGGCCGGTGACGAGAATGTGTTTAACCTTGAGCACATCGACCGCGTACTGGATCACCGACAGGCAATTGAGGTCGGTGTGCAGCACCACGTTGGCGACGTTGCGGTGCACGAACAGATCGCCCGGCAGCATGCCGACGATCTCGTTGGCCGGCACGCGTGCGTCGGAACAGCCGATCCACAGATATTCCGGCGTTTGCTGGCGCGCCAGTTTGGCGAAGAAATCCGGGTCTTCCTTGGTGATCGCGTCAGCCCAACGCTCGTTGTTATCAATCAGGTCTTGTAAGTCGTGCATGCTGTAAGGCCTCAAGAAAGATGCGCTGCTTTGACAGACGACCGCCGGTCGGGGTCACGCCAGAATCGCAAGTGATTTCGTGGGAATTCTCGTGTGCCCGATGAGTCCACCTTAGTAAGGCCCACAGTATGAGGATTTGCCATGACTGATTCACGACGCCCTTTTGACGCGGTGCAACCGGAACCGATCGATGATAACGAAGACCGCATGGGTTCGGTGCATGAGCTGGATTTCGACGAAGACGAACCCAGCGCGAAAATCGGTGATGAAATCCCGGAACGTGAACGCGAGCAGTTGATGCCGAACGAGCGGGTGCGCGAGGCCGGGTTTACCGGCGCATCGACCGCCGACCATGAACCCACCGACGATGACCTGAGCCCGGAAACGCTGATTCATGAAGATGGCGCACGGGATGCCGAAGAGGCCGGGGAAGGCAATCAGGCCGATTGGGACCTGAGCATTGTTGATGAAGATGATATTGGCGGTGGCAACGGGCTGGATGAGGCGGAACTGGCGCGGCGCGATCCGCTGGATGGCAATCGCTAATCACTTGAGCTGAAACTCTGTAGGAGCTGCCGAAGGCTGCGATCTTTTGATCTTGTTTCGTAACAGCAGAAGCAAAATCAAAGGATCGCAGCCTTCGGCAGCTCCTGCAGTTAATCAGTCAACCAGGGTGCAAGCCATGACCACGGCATCTTCACGTCCGCCCACCGCCGGATAATAATCCCGACGCCGGCCAATCTCGTTGAAGCCATAGCGCTCGTATAACTTGAACGCCGCCGTATTGCTGTCACGCACTTCCAGAAAGCATTCCCGAGCGTCAGCCTTGTAGGCAATCGACATCAGATGCTCCAGCAACGTCAGCCCCAGGCCACGCCCCTGATTTTCCGGTTTGACGGTAATGTTGAGCAGGTGTGCCTCATCCAGAATGATCTGCACCACCCCGTGCCCCACCTGCTGCTGGCCTTCGAACATCAGCCAGATCTGGTATTTGCCCAAGCCGTCGAGAAAAATCCCCCGGGTCCACGGGTGGCTGTAAGCGGCGTACTCGATTTTCAGCACGGTTTCCAGATCCGCCTCGGTCATCGGGCGGAACGATACAGCGTCACTCATTCGATTCTTTCCAGCGCGCCATCAGCCGACGCATGGCTTGCCACACAGCGGCCTTGCGTTGTGGCTCTTCCATTAACAATTCCAGACCGGGAATGGCCCAGGCCGCGCCCAGACCTTCGATCTGCAATTCACGATTGAATGCTTCGGCGTCCGCTTCACCGGCAAAACGCACCGCCGGCAGACCGATCAGCCACAGGCAGGCGCACGGCGCGGCTTCCATTTGCACGGAAAGGAAACCCTGGACGAAATCGCGCGCCGCCTCCGGGCCTTGATCCATGGTGCCGCGATTGAGCCACGGCCAGCGCACCGGCTCGCCGACAATCTGCGGCGCATCCGGCAGACCGGCGGCGCGCAGCATGTCTTTGAGCAACAGATAGGCCGGATCGCGGCTCTGGAAGGCTTCACCTGTGGGTAACTCGACCAGCAGCAGGCAACGCCCGGCGCGCAACAGTTGCAGGGCGAAACGCGGCGGCGGCACCGGTGCCGGTTTGGCGACGACCGGTGTGTCATCGACCACTTCCACCGGTTTGGCACCGTTGCGGGTGCTCGCCAACGACGGCCGCGGGACTTCGATTTTCGGCCGTTCGACCGGACGAGCGGCAACCGTTTGCACCGGCGCTTCGGCCTGCGGCGCGGGCACCACCGGCGCCTCCACCTCAGGCTCGGGCATATCCAGCAGCTCGGGCCGTGACGGTGCGGCAAAGGGCAATTCGGTGCGCGGCAGCCAATTGACCACCTGCATGGCGTTCAAATAGGCGCGGCGGCGGGACTCGATAAGCAAGGGTCGGCCACTTGTGGATAACTAAAGTGCGCTGATTCTACCGCCGTTCGCTCAAGATCGCCCGTTGTTGATCGATAGACTTGATCTAAAGAAAGCGACAGTCCGTCCCGAGAGTGAATCGCATCCTTCGTGATGCAGTACAATCGCCGCTTTTCATTGCCAACCAGCCGGGCATTCCGATGATCGAACCCAAGCGCGTCTTGCGCGCCCTCGCTGAACACTGGGCACTGCTTGAGCCACTGTGTGAGCACTTCGACCAAGGCACATTGAGCCTCAACGAACTGCGCTCGCAACTGGCCGCCCAACAACTGGACAGCACGCCGCAGGACATCACCAGCCTGCTCGACGTGTGGATTCGCCTCGATATCCTGATTCCGGTGGCGAAAAGCCCGAACCGTTTCGAGCTGAACGCACAGATCCACGATTTCCTCGCGTACCTGCGGCGTGAACACCGCTTGGGCCTGTGCCTGGAAATCGAAGCTTATCTGCGTCACCTCGAACGTCTGGCCGGTTACATTCAGGACGCTTTCGAAGTCCGCGACGGCCACGACCTCGCCCGCCAGTTGCGCCTGCTCGACATGCGTGTGCGTGACGTGCTGAAGAAGCTCGACAACGACGAACAGGCCCTGGTCGCCGTGGCCGAGCGCGCGAAGACCAGCGATCGGCAGATTCCATTGCGTCAGCGTTACGCCGAAGTACTGGCGACGTGGGACGAATACGTCGAGCCGATGATCGATCTGGTGAACGCCGACGGCGCCTTCGAACAAGGCGTGCGCAAGGTCGAAACCGTGTTGCTGAAGATGCTCAGCGAACAGCAGCGCCTCGGCCATCTGGTCGATGACGACATGCTGTTGCGCACCCACGCGCGCATCCTCGAAATGCAGACCAGCGCCCAACTGACGTTGCGTCACGCCCGCGAACTGCTGCTGCCGCTGCGTGAAGAAGCGCGCCGGCACAACGCCGTGACCCGTGGCGCGGCGCTGGCTCTGGCCGCCATTCGGCGTAAAGGCATCGATGCCGTGCCGCAAGCGGCGATGCCGCTGTTCACCCGGCCGCAAAGCACCTTCCTCGGCAGCGCCAGTCAGGTCGAAGCCTACGTCTATGCGTTGGCACGTTTCGAGCCGAAACCGGCGCGCTTCCCCAAGGCGCACAAGACCCAGAAAGGCGAAGCCCCGCGCGCGCCACGCACCGTGCGCGAGATGGTCGACCGTTGCGAAGAAGCCCTGCCGATGCCGGATCTGATGACCTGGCTGCTGGAGCAGGAACCGGACGGCGCCACCGACGAATTGCTCTACTGGTTCTCGCGCCTGTCGCGGGAAAAACGCTTCAAGCGTGAGCGTCTGGAACGCCGCGAATACCACACTCACGAGCACCAGGTCAGCCTGCGCTCCTTCGCCCTGCTCTCGGCCAGCGATACCGCCGCCGAGAATTCCGCGAGCACATCCAATGCATCTTGATCTTTCCGAACTGTCGCAACTAGCGCCGATCTTCCGCGAGCTGTTCAAGGGTTACCACGTCAGCCGCCGCGACCCGGAGCTGTACGCGCAACTGTCGAACTTCCAGGATCAGTACCGCACGCTGTTCAAGGCGCTGGGCTTTGAACTGGTCTGCGACACCCGTGGTTTCTACTACTTCGTGCCGGACATGGCCGCGGCGGCGGTGAACAAGACCGCCCAGCGTCTGGCGCTGTTCACCTTCATCCTCGTCGAGCACCTGGCCGATCAGGGCCGCGACCCGATCGCCGTGCTCGATGGCGGCAGCCTCGGCCGCGAAGAGTTGCCATCGCTGCTGGAGAAGTACCGCGACCTGTTCATCCAGGCCGAAGTGCAGACCGTCGAAGAACTGGAAGAAAAAATCATGCGCCGCATGACCCAGCTCGGTTTTGCCGGTGAAGAAAACGGCGTGTACCGCTTCCTCCCGCCGATGCACCGTTTCCTCGACGTGTGCCTGTCGGTGCAGCAGGACCGTGATCTGGCGGCCAGCGTGCACAGCGTTCTGCCGCTGCCGGCACCGGTGCTGATCGACGAAGCGGCCGAAGCCAAATTCCTCGAAACCGACGACCCGCTCGATCTTTCCGAATTTGAAGAAGAGAGCGAAGAAGACGCACTGGCCCGCGCCATTGCCGAAGAACAGGAGTCCGACGCATGAGCCAGGAACGCTACGGCATCCGCCGCTTTGCCCTTTTGAACACCGCCGGTTACAGCCTCGGTCTGTTCCCGCTGGAAGAACCGCTGTCGGTCTACGGCGCGAACAACCTCGGTAAATCGGCGTCGATCAACGCCTTGCAGTTCCCGATTCTGGCGCGCATGTCGGACATGAGCTTCGGCAAGTACAGCCTCGAACAATCGCGGCGCTTCTACTTCGCCTCCGACACCAGCTACATCCTCGTCGAAGTGAACCTGCCCCACGGCCCGCACGTGATCGGCGTGGTCGGTCGCGGCCCGGGCGGTGGTTTCGGTCACCAGTTCTTTGCCTACGCTGGCAAGCTCGATCTCGCGCATTACCAGAAGAACGACACCTGCCTGCGTCAGAAAGAGCTGTTCAGCAACCTTGAGAAAGAAGGCCTGAAAGCCTACGAACTCAAGCCGGACGAACTGCGCCGCTTGCTGGTTGGCGGCCACACCTCGATCCCGCTGGATCTGACCCTGATCCCGCTGCGCTCCACCAGCGAGCAGAGCCTGAAGACCTTCCGCGCGCTGTTCATCAACCTGTTGCACATGCGCGAAATCACGGCAGCCAAACTCAAGCAGCTGTTCCTCGATGCGTTCGAGCACAGCCTGCGTTCCGGCAGCGTCGATTACATCGCCGCGTGCGAAGAAGCCTTCCGCGACGTACGCCGCATGGAGCAGGACTACAACTCACTGGTCGCTGCCGGCCCGTTGGTTGAGGCCTTGGCCAATGGCGTGAAACAGCGCGACGTGCTGCGCGGCAAACTGCATCGCCTGTCGCCGCTGCTCGATTCGCTGCTCGGTACCTGGTCGGACTACGCCAATGCGCGCAAGGAAGAGCTGACCATTCAGGCCGAGCACTACCGTCGCGAGCAGGACGATCTGCAAAATGATCAACGCGGTGGCACTCAGGAACTGATGCGCCTGGAGCGGGAAATTTCCGGCATCCAGCGCTGGCTCGGCGAGTTGTCGGTATTGAAAAACCGCTTCGCCCTGGTCGATGACGTCAAAGTGCTTGAGCAACAACTGCTCGCAGCCAAAGACGCTCACGACGAACTGGCCGGCGCCTTGGCACAATCCCGCCAGTTCAGTGCCGAAGATCTGGAAGAGCGTCTGCGCGATCTGGAAAAACGCCTGAAGTCGGTGAAGCAGCAACTCGATCACGCCGACAACAACAGCTACGCCCGCCTGCGCGAAGAGTTCTCGCAACAGGACGTCGAGCGTTTGATGCGCCTGTTCAATAGCGCGTTGTTCAGCCTGCCGCTGGGCGAACACGGCATCACCCTCGACGAGGAAGGCGAGTGGGTCAAATCGGTTGAACTGATTCTCGATGGCTTCAAAGGCGAGCGCTTCGAAGTGCCGGGCCTGTCCATCGACATCTCGCACATCGAGCCGCCGGCATTGCAGGCACTGGCTGACCGTGCCGCGTTACGCGATCAGAAAGAGCGTCTGGAAAAAGAGCTCAAGCAGCTGAAAACCCAACAAGCCGTGGCCGCTGACCGCGCCGCGAGCAAGACCCAGACCGAGGCGCTGTACCAGCAGGTGCTGGACGCGCAGAAAGCCCTGGAAGACTTCCGGCGCACCCAGACGCTGAGTGCCGAAGAAGGCGACAAGCTCGAGCAACTGGCGCAGATGGAAGCCGCTCAGGATGAACTCAAGCGCTCCAGCGATGCGTTCACCGAGCGCGTCCAGCAACTGTCCGCCAAGCTACAACTGGTCGGCCGCCAGATCGCGGATATGGAAGCCAAACAGCGCACCCTCGACGACGCGCTGCGCCGTCGTCAGTTGCTGCCGGCGGATCTGCCGTTCGGTACGCCGTTCATGGATCCGGTCGACGATTCCATGGACAACCTGCTGCCGCTGCTCAACGACTATCAGGACAGCTGGCAGGGCCTGCTGCGTGCCGACGGTCAGATTGAAGCGCTGTACGCGCAGGTGCGTCTGAAAGGCGTGGCCAAGTTCGACAGCGAAGACGATATGGAACGCCGTCTGTCGTTGCTGATCAACGCTTACGCACACCGTACCGATGAGGCGCTGACGCTGGGCAAGGCCCGTCGTGCGGCAGTCACCGACATCGCCCGGACCCTGCGTAACATCCGCAGCGACTACGACAGCCTCGAGCATCAATTGGCGCTGTTCAACCGCGAAATCAACAAGCGTCAGGTCTCCAACCTGCAGAGCTTCCGCATCGTCCTCGCGCCGAACAAGGAAGCGCTCAAGCACATCGACCAGATCATCCACAGCGCCGGTCAGTACGAAGAAGGCGAAACCCTGTCGGTGTTTGACCTGAGCCAGAGCGCCGAGCAGGACAACAAGAACGAAGAGGCCAAGGAATACCTCGCGCGGCTGGTGGCGGCTAACCACAACCAGCTCGGCCTCAAGGATTTGTTCGAACTGGCGTTCGAGATCACCAAGGTCAACGGTCAGCCGGTGATTCATACCGACATTGACGGCGCGGCGTCCAACGGTACGACCATGACCATCAAGGCGCTGACCAACATGTATTTGTTGCTGCACTTGATGGATCGCGATCTGGCCGGCCGTGTGCGTCTGCCGTACTACCTCGATGAAGCAGCGGACATCGACGAGAAGAACCAGGCAGCGCTGCTGGAAACCAGTCTGCAACTGGGCTTCGTGCCGATTCTGGCGAGTGTGAAGCCGCAGGTCTGCGCCAGTGTCGCGATCGACCTGGAAGGCGGTAGCGGCCCGGCGGGCATCTACATCGATGAGGCGGACTGGAAGTACATCCGTCGCCATGATGTGGTGAAGGCGACGCTGAACGTTGAAGCAGATGAACC
>NZ_JAMLFX010000005.1:0-3911 GCF_023634765.1 Pseudomonas sp. AKS31 | reverse complement strand
AAAAAGGGCCGCGATCTGCTGGGATCGCGGCCCTTTTTTATGGCTTGGGATTTTTGCTGACTTTGCGGGCCTCATCGCTGCTCCCACTGGGTTTTATGTCATACACAAATTTTGTGTGCACCACCGACCACTGTGGGAGCTGGCTTGCCAGCGATGGCGTCCTTTCAGACACCGAATAATCTGGAGGTTATTTACCGAGCGAAATCTTCGGCGCCCACGTCAGCCACTCATCCTCAAACTTGTCGAACAGCGGGAACGTCTGCTCAGCCCGCGCCGGGTTACCCATGCGCTCGCCATCCGGCGTGGCGAAAGCAATCCCACCCTGAATCGCCGTCTCCAGCGACTCGGTTCGCACGGTCAGCCCGTTGAACAAACCGATATCGAACCCTACGCCACTGGTGTTCCAGAAACGGCTGCCGCTGCGCACCAACGGCGCGTACTTCGGCTCGATCAGAATGTGCACCAACACGCGATCAGCGGTCTGCCCCAGTTCATAGCCGGTGACTTTGCCCACGGTGATTTCGCGGTAAGTCACTGGCACACCCGGTTTCAGCGAACCGCGACGGGCCGCGCTCAATACCAGACTCAAACCCGCTTCTTGCTTGGTCACTTCCGGCGCATTGGCCAAGGCAACAAAGTTCTTCTGTGGGCCGAGGTTCTTCGCCGCCGGTTGCACTTCGATGTATTTTCCGGTCACCAGGGTTTCCAGATTCTCTGTCTTGATCAGGCCCAACTCCGGTTTGACCACCCAGAATTGACTGCCGACCCGGGCGATCTTCTCCGGTACTTCGGTAATCCGCGCCGTGAGGATGACCGATTGCAGATCATCGGTCAGATCGACACTTTCGATCTTGCCGACATCCAGCCCCTTGAAGCGAACCGGTGTGCCGCTGCGCAGGCCGTCGGCGCGATCGACTTTGATCGTGACCACAGCGCCCTTCTGATTGGCGTCATCGTGGCTGGCGAACAGACGGAACCGCGGAATGCGTTTCTGCAGCGGTGCCTTGGCTTGCGGTGTTTCGAAAGCGATACCGCCGGCCATCAGGGTTTGCAGGGACTCGCTCTTCACTTGAATCCCGCCGGTCAAACCGCCGGTCAGCGTGACACCACTGACGTTCCAGAAGCGCGTCGAGGCGTTGACCAGGTTTTCGTATTCCTTCTCGATGTGAACGCCAATCACCAATTGCTTGCGGGTCTTGGAGAACTGATAGCTCTGCACCGAACCGACCTTGACCTGTTTGTACAGAATCGGGCTGCCGACATCGATCGAACCGAGGGTGTCGGTGAACAACACCAGGTGCAGACCCGGCGAACGCAGATCCAGCGGCGGCGCTTTCGGCCGTGCCTCGAACTCGCGTTTCGGCGCTGCGCCCTTGTCACCCGGGCGCACGGCGATGTAGTTACCTTTCACCAACGCTTCCAGGCCGGTGATCCCAGCCAGAGAAATCGACGGTTTGACCACCCAGAACTGGGTGCCGTCGACCAGATAGTCTTCGGCCAGAGGATCAAGCGTCAGCTCGGCAGTCGCGCTGTTCAGATCCGGATCGACTTTCAGTGCTTTCAGGTTGCCGACCTGAATGCCTTTGTACATCACCGGCGTACGACCAGCCTGCAGGCCTTCGAAGTCGCTGAGTTTGACCTTCACGCGAATCCCGGCAGCGGCCGCATCGAAGTCTTCATAGAGACGAAACGGCAGACTTGGATCAGTCGGCGGGCTGTCCTTGCGGTTCTCCGGCGTGGCGAAGGCAATACCGCCCGCGACAATGCTGGCCAGCGATTCGCTGCGTACTTTCACGCCGGACAGGTTGGCGTCGATGCTGATGCCGCTGGCATTCCAGAAACGCGTGTGTTTACGCACCAGTTTGGCGTAGGTCGGCTCAATGAAGACTTTGAGTTCAACGGTGCTTTGATCTTCCGACAGCACGTAGCTTTTGATCTGGCCAACCTTGATCTGCTTGTAGAACACCGGGCTGCCACGGTTCAGCGAACCGAGACGATCAGCCTTGATGGTCAGGTGCAGACCGGGTTTGGCGTCCGACAGCGGCGGCTCTTCGGCCAGCGCCTTGAACTTGCGCGTCGGCTCGCCTTCGCCAGGGCTGATAGCGACGTAGTTACCCGAAACCAGAGTTTCCAGACCGGTGATGCCGGCCAGGGTCACGCTCGGTTTGACCAGCCAGAAGCGCGTGCTGGTCTTGAGGTATTGCTCGACGTCTTTATTCATCTCGACGGTGGCGATCACGCCTTTGGAGTTGCCTTCATCGTCGAGCTTGAGCGCCTTGACCTTACCGACCGGCATGCCTTTGTACATGACCTCGGTTTTATTGGCCTGGATGCCTTCGCCACTCTCGAAGCGGACCTGGATCTCGATACCGGTTTCGGAATAGGCACGCCAGCCGAGCCAGCCACCGATGATCAGCGCGATCAGAGGCAGTACCCAAATGGCAGACCAGTTCGAAGCCGGTCGGGTTTTCGCTACGGGCAAATCAGTCATGGTCGTCGTCCGACTCCGTGTTATCCCAAATCAGTCGGGGATCGAAAGTTACAGCGGCGAGCATCGTCAGAATCACCACACTGGCGAAGGCGATGGCGCCAAGATTGGCTTCGACACTGGCGAGCCGGCCGAAGTTGACGACCGCCACGAGAATGGCGATCACAAAAATATCGAGCATCGACCAGCGGCCAATAAACTCGATAAAACGGTACATCCAGATGCGCTGACGGGCGGACAATGGCTGACGTCGTTGCACTGAAAACAGCAGCAACGCGATGCCCACCAGTTTGAAGGTCGGCACCAGAATACTGGCGATAAACACCACGGCGGCAATCGGAATCATGCCGTGCTGCACTAGTTGGATCACGCCGGACATGATGGTGCTCGGATCACCCTGCCCCAAAGAACTGACAGTCATGATCGGCAAGACATTGGCCGGGATATAGATAATCGCTGCCGTTATCAGCAGTGCCCAAGTGCGCACGAGGCTATTCGGACGCCGGGCATGAACCAGCGCACCGCAACGGGTGCAGGTTTGCTCATCGGTGTCCGCGTCCTGCCTGTTCAGTTCGTGGCATTCGGTACAGATCAAAATGCCTGCATCAATCGCCCGCATGAGCGTTTTCTCCTGATAACGCCTGCCAGATCTGATGTGGCGACATCACCACTTCCAGCCAGACCTGAACCAACAACAAACCGATAAAACACGCCAAACCGAGGCCTACGGTGATGGCGGCCATGTCCGCCAGTTTGACGATCGCCACCAGTACGCCCATGAGGTAGACCTCAAGCATTCCCCAATCTTTGAGGTGGTGATAAATGCGATAGAGCAGCAAACCGTAACTGCGGCCGATATCGAAGCGGATCGTCAGTAACACGAATAACTGGCACAGCAACTTGAGCAGCGGTATGGCCATGCTACACAGGAAAACTACGATCGAAACGCCCTGCATGTCGGTGTTGAACAGACCTAACACGCCGCTCCACACCGTATCCTGTGACGATTGCCCGAGGATATTGAGTTGCATGATGGGTAAAAAGTTTGCCGGGATGTACAGCAATAATGCTGCGATCACCAAGGCGAGGCTGCGCTGCACCACGTTATGGCGGTGGGCGTACAACTCGTAACCGCAGCGCGGGCAGAGGGCTTTTTCGCCATGGGCAAGTTGTGGCTTGCGCATCAGCAGGTCGCACTCATGACAGGCCACCAAGTCTTCCAGCGGTAAATCTGACAGCCCGGGGGCGTCAACCGACTCTGACATAAAGGCTCTGGCTCCGAATAAGGTGGGGCTATTCTAGTGTTGTGATTCGAAAATAACTGTGCAAATTTGTTCGCTGTCGCGAGTAAAAAACTTTCCTGCGGGCAAAACAAAACCCCAACTGCTTTCGCAATTGGGGTTTCGGAATTTAATCTTGACGA
>NZ_JAMLFX010000056.1 GCF_023634765.1 Pseudomonas sp. AKS31 | reverse complement strand
GCTGGCGGTTTCGCTCTTACAGCGAGTCCCTTTGGCAAACGCCCCAAAGGAACCAAAGGTCTGGGCCCCGGCGTTCGGCCCGCTCGCTGGGGCTCGGGGTTCCTTCGCTCCGGGATCGATCCGGGGGCATCGCTTCCGGTTTGCTTCGCTGCACCTCCTTTCGATGTGTTCGACTGCGTCGAACGGTCGCTGCGCTCCCACCCCCGGAT
>NZ_JAMLFX010000055.1 GCF_023634765.1 Pseudomonas sp. AKS31 | reverse complement strand
ATAGCTCAGCTGGGAGAGCGCCTGCCTTGCACGCAGGAGGTCAGCGGTTCGATCCCGCTTGGCTCCACCATATAAATGCTTCTGAAAGCTTAGAAATGAGTATTCCATTGAGAATATTGATTTCTAGTCTTTTGATTAGATCGTTCTTTAAAAATTTGGGTATGTGATAGAAAGATAGACTGAACGTTACTTTCACTGGTAACGGATCAG
>NZ_JAMLFX010000054.1 GCF_023634765.1 Pseudomonas sp. AKS31 | reverse complement strand
CTGGAATGCCCGCGATGAGCTGGAAAGCGTGACCCTGGTCCAGCGCGAGGACGGTTCCAATGATGCCGAGTACTACCGTTACAGCCAGGGCATGCGCGTGTTCAAACGCCACGAAACCTTCGCGGCCAACGCCGAGCATTTTCATCAGGTGCGCTACCTGCCGGGGCTGGAAATCCGCACCCGCGACAACGGCGAAGAACTGCACGTCATC
>NZ_JAMLFX010000053.1 GCF_023634765.1 Pseudomonas sp. AKS31 | reverse complement strand
AAACACAAATGCACTCGTAGCTCAGCTGGATAGAGTACTCGGCTACGAACCGAGCGGTCACAGGTTCGAATCCTGTCGAGTGCACCATTTAAGAGTTAGTTGCAGCAATGTGAATAACTTAGTTTCAGCCAGTTGTGGTCTGGTCTAAAAACACAAATGCACTCGTAGCTCAGCTGGATAGAGTACTCGGCTACGAACCGAGCGGTCACAGGTTCGAA
>NZ_JAMLFX010000052.1 GCF_023634765.1 Pseudomonas sp. AKS31 | reverse complement strand
GAAAGCAGCGAAAGCGAATACCGCAGCTACGTCTACGAACCCGGCACCTTCCGCCCGCTGGCCCTGCTCGACGGCAAAGGCCCGAAAAAAGCCTGCCCCTTCTACTACCAACTCGACCACCTCGGCACCCCGCAGGAACTCACCGACTACAGCGGCGACATCGTCTGGTCCGCGCAATACGACGCCTACGGCAAAGTCGCCGCACTGACCCTGGCCGGCGAGGA
>NZ_JAMLFX010000051.1 GCF_023634765.1 Pseudomonas sp. AKS31 | reverse complement strand
CGGCAACATTGGGACGCCGTTGGCCGACTGCTCCAGACGACGTTTCCTACCGGCAGCACCCGTGCCTACAGCTACGGCGCCTACGGTCAGGTCACCGCCGAGCGCGATGAACTGGGGCGCATCACCCGCTACGAATACGACGACGATCTGCACCTGGTCTCGCGGCGAATCAACCCCGACGGCACGCGGGTGCAGTACCGCTACGACCATGCGCAGTTATTGCTCACCGAGATCGAAAACGA
>NZ_JAMLFX010000050.1 GCF_023634765.1 Pseudomonas sp. AKS31 | reverse complement strand
GGCCCACATCGTTTGGGGATCCCTGAATGAAATTTCAGCGATTTTACCGAAGACCTTGAAAGGGATGGCCCTTACGGCGGGTCACCTTTTCCAAACGCCGAAAAGGTAACCCAAAAGGCTTGCTCCTACGTGCGGCCCGCTCGCTAAAGCTCGGGGTTCCTTCGCTCCGGGATCGATCCGGGCGCAGCGCCTACGGTTTGCTTCGCTGCACCTCCTCTCGCTGTGTTTGGCTGCGCCAAACGGTCGCTGCGCTCCCAC
>NZ_JAMLFX010000049.1 GCF_023634765.1 Pseudomonas sp. AKS31 | reverse complement strand
TAAGAAGATCTAAAACCGTCCACTATGTCTCCGAACATGTGTCCACCATGTCTCCGGTACATACACTCCCGGAGGGAGAGGGAGCCGACCGAGGTGTCTCGGGCTTTTCATCGACCTGAGAAATCGAGTCGATTATGGATTCACTGAAGATCGCTCAGGTCGGTGTACCTCCAGAATATCCCCCGATCGGTCCCCTCTCCCCCTGGGAGAGGGCTAGGGTGGGTAAAGACCGGGTACATCCTTTACGTTTGAGACCGGGGACATGGTTTACAGG
>NZ_JAMLFX010000004.1:323393-373418 GCF_023634765.1 Pseudomonas sp. AKS31 | reverse complement strand
CGACTGCGCCGGAAGTGGGGCGAATTATAGACATCCTGAATCTGCCGTCAACCGTTAATTTCGCTTTTCTATCGAATCACGCAAAAAGCCCCTTCTATATAGACGTAACCGCAACGAATGCGCAGTATATTGCCCAATATCAAAATAAAACCCTGCTGTTCTTACCTTGGACGATGCCACGCAATGAATGACCAGCCACGTTCCCTCGCCTCAATGCTGTTTCCGGTTGGCCTGCTATTAATAGCCATGGCATCGATCCAGTCAGGCGCCTCACTGGCCAAAAGCATGTTCCCCATCGTTGGCGCTCAGGGAACCACAACGCTGCGTCTAATCTTCGCCAGTGTGATCATGCTGTTGATACTTCGTCCCTGGCGCGCCACGCTGACCGCCAAATCCCTGCGCACGGTTATCGTTTACGGCATGGCACTGGGCGGCATGAACTTCCTCTTCTATATGTCATTGCGCACTGTGCCGCTGGGGATCGCCGTTGCCCTCGAATTTACCGGGCCATTGGCTGTAGCCATTTATGCCTCCCGCCGCGCCATCGACTTTCTCTGGATCGCCCTCGCCGCCGCGGGATTGATGTTGCTGATTCCAACAGGCGCCACCAGCGCCGGAATCGATCTGGTCGGCGCTGGGTATGCACTGGGAGCTGGTGTCTGCTGGGCGCTATATATACTGTTCGGGCAGAAGGCCGGGGCCGATAACGGTGTGGCGACCGCAGCACTAGGCGTAATGATCGCGGCATTGTTCGTGGCCCCTATTGGCATCGTGCATGCCGGCGCAGCGCTTTTGACCCCCTCCCTGATTCCGATTGCCATTGGCGTCGCCATTCTGTCTACCGCCCTGCCCTACACACTGGAAATGGTCGCCCTCACCCGCATGCCGGCACGTACATTCGGCACACTGATGAGTATCGAACCGGCTTTCGGGGCCTTGTCTGGCCTGTTGTTTCTGCATGAATTCCTCACGCTGTCACAATGGATGGCGATCCTGTGCATTATTCTGGCGTCCGTAGGCGCAACCATGACCATGGGTAGCGGCGCGAACCCCGCAATCGCGGCTGACTGAAAGAGGTTTTGACGAAGGTCTGGTAATTGGTGCGCATTTAGGCCATGTTTAGACCCGTAACCCAATGCCAGACATGGATTTTTTCGGACAGGGATTTCAAAACGCTTAGAGCGCAAGCGAACACAGGCAAACCCGAGCGTTAGACTCGTGGCCGCTATAAGGACGGTAATGAAACGAATTTTGATACTGATCGCCATACTGGCTATTGCGGGTTGTGCGGCGACTTCGGAAACCAAGGTAAAACGCGGAAAAAAAGGGCTGCACATCAACTGCTCAGGGCTATCGTCCTCCTGGGACAAGTGCTACGCCAGCGCCGCCAGTGCTTGTTTGCCGAAAGGCTACAAGGTCATCGCCAAATCCGGTGACACCGTGGAAGAGCCCGGCGATTACCCGTTCGGTCTCAATCCTGCGGGTTACACCAGTCGCAGCATGATTGTCATCTGCAAATAGATCAGCGTGGCCCGGCGATCTGCCGGCCAATCTCTTCATGGCTGGACTTCAGCACCGCTTGCTGGACGTCCGGCGTGACCAACATACGCGCCACCACCAATGCCCCGACGCATTGCGACAACACTGACCACGCCAGGGTCTCGCTCTCAAGTATCTGTGCCCAGCGCTCTTGCAGCCGACAAATCCATAACTCGGCCTGTTCGCGTACCTGAACATCCGATCGGGCAATTTCTGCACCCAGCGCCGGCAACGCGCAACCGGCCTCAGGTTGCTCAACGTGAGCCAAGCTCAGATAGTGCTTGAGACAGCGCTCCAGTCGCTCACGATCCGGCGCGCCCTCGCCCCCCAGTCGCTCAAGGCTTTGGCCCAACTCGCGCTCGACGATGGCAGTGAACAATGCATCTTTCGACGAGAAGTGGCTGTAGAACGCCGCTCCGCTCAATCCGATAGCCTTCATCAAGCCATCGACGCCCACCGTGGAAAACCCCGAACGCTTGGCCGACAGCGCGCTGCTCTGCAATAACTTTTCCCGGGTTTCCAGTTTGTGGCTGGCGGAATAACGCATGTGTTTGCCCTCGAATCGACTGCCTTGACGTGGTCTGGATCCTAGCATAACGTTCGTTCACTTAACGATCGTTTAATAAAGGGATCTACCCATGAATAACAAGAAGGTCGTGTTGGTGGCCGGTGCTGGCGATGCCACGGGCGGAGCGATTGCCAAGCGTTTCGCCAAAGAGGGATTCATCGCCTGCGTCACCCGGCGCAGCGCCGACAAACTGCAACCGCTGGTGGATTCAATCAAAGCTGAAGGCGGAGAGGCCCACGGCTTTGCCTGCGATGCGCGCAAGGAAGAAGAGGTCATCGCCCTGATTGAAGACATCGAGACTCGACTCGGTCCGATCGAAGCTTTTGTGTTCAACATCGGCGCAAATGTGCCGTGCAGCATCCTCGAAGAAACCGCGCGCAAATATTTCAAGATCTGGGAGATGGCCTGTTTCTCTGGTTTTCTCAATGCCCGCGAAGTGGCCAAACGCATGGTCACGCGCCAGCGCGGCACGATTCTATTCACCGGCGCCACTGCCGGACTTCGCGGCGCTTCCGGCTTCGCCGCTTTCGCTGGTGCCAAACACGGCATCCGCGCCCTGGCGCAAAGCATGGCGCGGGAACTTGGGCCGATGAACATTCATGTCGCCCACGTGGTAGTCGATGGTGCGATCGACACCGATTTCATTCGCAACAGTTTCCCCGAGAAGTACGCGACCAAAGATCAGGACGGCATCCTCAACCCCGAGCACATTGCCGAAAACTACTGGTATCTGCACAGTCAGCCACGGGATGCCTGGACCTTCGAACTGGACCTGCGCCCGTGGAACGAACGCTGGTAAGCCCCCGCCATAACAATAACGACAGAGACGCGAAAATGACTAAAAGCGTGGAGTTCTATTTCGACCTCGGCAGCCCTGCCACCTATCTGGCCTACACCCAATTGCCGAAGATTTGTGCCGAGACCAACAGTGAGCTGATTTACATCCCGATGCTGCTCGGTGGCGTATTCAAGGCAACCGGCAACGCATCTCCGGCGATGATTCCGGCGAAGGGTCGGTATATGTTCGAGGATCTGGATCGCTACGCGAAACGCTACGGGGTGCCGCTGAGATTCAATCCGCATTTCCCGATCAACACACTGATGCTGATGCGTGCGGTCACTGGGATCCAATTGCGTCAACCAGAACGCTTTCAGGCCTTTATCGATTGCCTGTTCACGGCGCTGTGGGTGGAAGGACGTAGTCTCGACGAGCCGGAGACAGTCGCTGCCGTGCTGAGCGACCACGGCTTCGATCCGCTTGAAGTGCTAGCACTGAGCAACGATGAGTCAGTCAAAGCCGTACTCAAAGACAATACCGAAACCGCGGTTAAACGCGGCGTGTTTGGCGCACCCAGCATGTTTATCGGCAAGCAACTGTTCTTCGGCCAGGATCGACTCGATTTCGTTGAAGAAGCCCTGCGCCAGCGCTAAGCGATCATTCAGGCGCTGAACACAGCGCCTGAATCCCAACCAATCAGATAGCCGCAGTACGGGTGTTCAGCCATTCCAGCGCCGCGCCCTCAAGCAACGGGCTCAACCGCTCACGCACTTGCGCATGGTAGGCGTTGAACCACTGCTTCTCTTCCTCGGTGAGCAGATCCGGTAGCAGGCAACGCGTGTCGATCGGGCACAGCGTCAGGGTTTCAAACCTGAGGAATTCACCGAATTCGCTGCTGCCCGCCTCGCGGTTCATCGCCAGGTTCTCGATGCGCACACCCCAACGGCCCGGACGGTAAGTGCCCGGCTCGATCGAAGTGATCATCCCCGGCTGCATGGCCGTCTGCGGCGCAGGCGCTGCCTGATAGGCAATCACTTGCGGGCCTTCATGGACGTTAAGGAAGTAGCCAACGCCGTGACCGGTGCCGTGACCGTAATCCACGCTGTCGGCCCAGATCGGCGCACGGGCAATGGCGTCCAGCAGCGGCGACAGAATGCCTTTCGGGAACTGTGCTCGCGACAGCGCGATCACGCCCTTGAGCACGCGCGTGCAATCGCGTTTCTGCTCTTCGCTCGGCGTACCGACCGGCACCATCCGCGTGATATCCGTCGTGCCACCCAGGTATTGACCGCCGGAGTCGATCAGCAGCAAACCGTCGCCTTCGATCACCGCGTGCTCTTCTTCGGTGGCGTGGTAATGCGGCATCGCACCGTTGGCGTTGAACGCGGCAATGGTGTTGAAACTCAGCGAGACATAATCCGGACGACGTTCGCGGGCTGCGGTGAGCTTTTCGTCGATGGTCAACTCGGTAATGCGCTCGCGCCCCCAAGCCGATTCCAGCCAGGCGAAGAATTCGCAAAGCGCCGCACCGTCCTGCTCCATCGCTTGGCGAATATGTTCGGCGTCCGCTTCGCTTTTCTGCGACTTGGCCAATGTGGTCGGGTTCAGGCCTTCGACCAGTTTCACAGTGCTGTCGAGGTTATCCAGCAAACCGCTGGTCACTCGCGCCGGATCCACCAACAGACTTGCGCCACTCGGCACGGCACGCAGGGCATCAGCGACTTCGCGGTAATCACGCAGCGTCACGCCATCCTTCTCCAGCACCGCACGCAGATCCGCGTCAACCTTGCTCAGCGCCACGAACAATGTGGCCTGCTGCTGATCGATCAAGGCAAACGAAACAAACACCGGGTTGAACGACACATCGCCGCCGCGCAGGTTGAACAGCCAGGCAATGTCGTCGAGGGTGGCGATGAAATGCCAGTCGGCACCGCGCTCTTGCAGGGTGTCGCGCAGTTTGGCCAGTTTCTCGCCACGGCTGACTGTCGCCTGCGGTGGCAGATGCTGATAGATCGGAGCATTCGGCAGGCTCGGGCGATCGCGCCAGACTTCCTGCAGCAGATCGATGTCGGTACGCAGGCGCGCGCCGCGTGCTTCGAGCTTGCTGCTCAGGGTACGCGCCGATGCCACGGCCATCACCGCACCGTCAACCGCGACCACACCACCTTCCGGTGTCTGCTCGGCCAGCCAGTCCAGCGGGCTCGGCTGACCCGGTTGCAGTTTGACCAGTTCGATGCCACTGCCCTTGAGTTCCTTGGTCGCTTGCTCCCAATAACGGCTGTCGGCCCAGACACCGGCGAAATCAGCGGTGACGATCAGCGTCCCGACCGAACCATGGAAGCCCGACAACCACTGCCGACCCTGCCAGTAACCCGGCAGGTATTCCGACAAATGCGGGTCGGCGGACGGCACCAACAGCGCATGAATGCCTTCGCGGCGCATCAGTTCACGGGTGTGCGCCAGGCGCTGGGGCACCGATCCTTCGGTCGAGGTCTGGGTACTCATCATGTCTCCTGCTAATCACTTCATCGTTATTGTTCGTAGCCGTGAGTCGGCTGGTTTAAAGCCCTGTCGCCCAGAATGCCGGAGCACTGGCGCAGGCGGTCTTGATCAGTTGAACGGCCTTGTCGACATCTTCGACGGTGGTGAAACGGCCGAGGCTCAGGCGAATGGTGCGACCGGCCAGATGCGCGTCATGCCCGAGCGCCAACAGCACGTGGGATGGCGTGTTACTGGCCGAGTTACAGGCCGAGGTCGCGGAAAACGCGATCGAATGGCTCAATGCCGCGCTGTTGAATTCGCCTTCGCCGAAGGTCAGGCTCAAGGTGTGCGCAATACGTTGAGTGGCGCAGCCGTTCAAGCGCACGCCCGGCAAGCTGAGCAGTTGTTCGAGCAAGCGTTCGCGCAGTGCGACGATGGTTTTTTTCTCGGCATCGAATGCCTCGGCGGCCAAAGCAAACGCTGCGCCCATCCCGGCAATCTGGTGCGTCGCCAATGTCCCGGAGCGCAAGCCACCTTCGTGTCCACCGCCGTGAATCTGCGCCTGCAACCGCTGCTGCGCCCGTGGGCCGACATACAACGCGCCGATGCCTTTGGGGCCGTAAAGTTTGTGCGCGGAAAACGACATCAGATCCACTGGCCATTGCGCCAGATCGATAGCAACCTTGCCGGCCCCCTGCGCCGCATCGACATGGAACAACGCCTCGCGACTGCGCACCACGGCACCAATCGCTTGAACATCGTTGACGGTGCCCAGCTCGTTGTTGACCAGCATCAGCGACACTAGAAAAGTGTCATCACGCATGGCTTCACTGACCGCTTGCGGCGTGATCAGGCCGTTGGAATCCGGCACCAGATAGGTCACGGCGATGCCGGCGTCCTGCAATTGGCGGGCGGTATCGAGGATGGCTTTGTGTTCGATCTGACTGGTAATGATGTGGCCGCCGGAAACCCCGCGGGCCTGCGCCACGCCTTTGAGGGCGAGGTTATTGGACTCGGTGGCGCCGGAGGTCCAGACAATCTGCTCAGCCTGGGCGCCGACCAGTTCGGCGACCTGTCGGCGGGCCTGCTCGACCGTCTGCCGGGCCTGCTGGCCGAACGCGTGGGAGCTGGAAGCCGGGTTGCCGAAATTACCGTGAAAGCCCAGACACTCGATCATCACCTGGATGACCCGCTCGTCAACCGGGGTGGTGGCGGCGTAATCGAAATACAACGGACGTGTGTTCATAAAAGACTCGCAGAGCGTGTTCCGGGATCAGGAGGCTCGTGTCTGCAAACGGTACGGCGCAGCCTTGTGAGCTGCGCGTCGGTTCGAGAGCGCCATCAATACCTGATCGGATGCCGTTAAAGAAGAACAACTTCATTTAAAAGTGCGTAGGAACGCTCCTGAAGTCGAGCTTAACAGGCATCCGGCCTGCGGTTGAAGCGATGCGTCAGGTAAAGCTTTCGAGAAGTAACGGGTACAGCGAAATCACCAGCAGCGCCGCCATGCCCCAGTTGAACACGCGTAACCAGCGCGGATCCTTCAGCACATTACGCAACAACGTACCGCAGGCTGCCCAGACGCCGACGCTCGGCAGGTTGATGATGGCGAATACCGCGGCAATCACCACGACATTGCTGAAATAGCCCTGCATCGGCGTGTAAGTGCTGATGGCGCCGATGGCCATGATCCACGCTTTGGGGTTGACCCACTGAAACGCGGCAGCGCCGAGGTAGCTGATCGGCTTCGCCTCGCCTTCGGCACTGTCACCGACAGGTCCCGAGTGCGCGATTTTCCACGCCAGATACAACAGATACGCCGCGCCGACATAGCGCAGAACCGTATAAAGAATCGGATAGGTCTGAAACACCGCACCAAGGCCAAAGCCCACGGCCACAACCAGAACAAAGAAGCCGCAGGTAATCCCGAGCATATGCGGGATGGTGCGGTTAAAGCCGAAATTCACCCCCGATGCCAGCAACATGGTGTTGTTCGGCCCCGGCGTAATCGAGGTGACAAGGGCAAAAAGGGCAAAGCCCAACAGCAGATCAAGCGAGAGGTTCATGGCAGGCAGTCCATCCGGGTCATTCAGGTGTTGACCCTATCCCACGCAGCCCGGCAAACCCACGGACAGTTGGGTAAAACTTCTACCAGTACAGTTTGTTTTCAGCTTGGGCGACCGTGCAGCTGTACGGCACGTTCAGCACTCATTTCCGCTTTCTTGTCGAACTGCGACTGACCGAGCAATTGCGCTTTTTTAGCGTGGTATTCGTCGAAGGACAAGCCGCTGCGGTTCAGTGCTTCCATCGCCAATTCGCGGGATTCTTCATCGGTATAAGGGCGCAGTTCCGGCGAAACGTGTCCGGCACAACCGGCGAGTACGGAGACAGCGAGCAACAGGGAGACAGTCAGTAAACGATTCATGGGAGCGTCCTGGCGAGCAATGGGGGAGTCGATGGACAAAGGCTACGCCCCGGCTCGCTCGCGCAGAAATCAACGCTCTCAATAGTGGCTATCAGGAATTCGACACAAGCTGCCGCATATCTCCCAACGATCTATAAATATCAATTAACGTTCTTTTACGGAATAAAAAACTGCGTTTATAACTCCATCCATGCGGTGAGCACTGTTGCTCCAGCCACTGTTACTCAGCCGATACTGATTCAACAAAGCGCCCTGTCACTCACAGCGGCGACCACCAAGCTAACGCTCAACCCCTGTAAACCGGGGCTTTCAGGAATGGGTACAGCACTTGCTCTGACCCGATGACTTACTCACTGCTCGCTGAGCAACTGTTGAAAAAAGAACTGATCATGTCGCGTCCCCTGAAAGTCGTCGCCCTCTCCGGCGGCACCTGGCGTCCGTCCCGTACCGAACTGCTGAAAATCGCCTGAGCGGATCGAGGAATACGCGGACTTGGGCATCTTGCGACCGCCACTGGCGCAACCTGCGCACGCAAACCCTGCACGACCCGCTGGACTACAAACTCCATGAGTTGGGCGACTGGGCGCTGAATCAGTCGCTGCCGGCGCCGACTTTCTATTCCTGACCTGCCTGCATTTGAACTAAAAAGAAGGACGAGCCCATGCAACTGCTGACCCTACCGCCCTCACCCACGCTCGCCACGTCGATCCGCGCCACCGCGCAAGTGTTCGAAGACCCGAAGTCCCAGGCCCTGCTCGCGCATTTGCAACAGGTCGCGCCGAGTGAAGCCAGTGTGCTGATCATCGGCGAGACCGGCACTGGCAAAGAGCTGGTGGCGCGGCATATTCATAACCTCAGCAACCGCCGGCATCGGCCGTTTATTGCGGTCAATTGCGGGGCGTTTTCCGAGTCGCTGGTGGAAGCGGAATTGTTCGGTCATGAAAAAGGTGCGTTCACCGGCGCGCTGAACGCCAAGGCCGGGTGGTTCGAGGAAGCGGATGGCGGCACGTTGTTTCTCGATGAGATCGGCGATCTGCCGATGGCGATTCAGGTGAAGTTGTTGCGGGTTTTGCAGGAGCGCGAAGTGGTGCGGCTCGGCTCGCGCAAAAGCATTGCCATCGATGTACGGGTGCTGGCAGCGACCAACGTGCAGTTGGAAAAAGCCATCAATGCCGGCCATTTTCGCGAGGATCTGTATTACCGCCTCAACGTGGTCAATCTGCAACTGAACCCGTTGCGCGAGCGGCCCGGCGATATCCTGCCGCTGACCCGCCATTTCATCGAGACCTACAGCCAGCGCCTCGGTTATGGCCGGGTCAGCATCAGCCCCGGCGCCGAGCAGAAACTGCGTGCCTACAGTTGGCCGGGCAACATTCGTGAACTGGAAAACGTCATCCATCACACCCTGCTGATCTGCCGCAACGGCGTGATCGAACGCGATGATTTGCGCCTGTCGAACCTGCGCATCGATCGCCCGGACGGTCATCACAGCAGCGCCGATGACTCACCGGAAGCGTTGCTTGCACAGGCCTTTGAAAAACTGTTCGCGCAACAGGCCGGCGCGTTGCACGAAAAAGTCGAAGACGCCCTGCTGCGCGCGGCGTATCGCTTTTGCCATTACAACCAGGTACACACTGCGGCGCTGCTCGGCCTGAGCCGCAACGTTACGCGCACGCGTTTGATCAAGATCGGCGAACTGGCGGTGAACAAGCGGCGACTTACCGAGAATCTGCAGGGCGATCGCTTGATCCAGTTGTCGATCTAGCCGACCAGGTGGCAGTGCAGCGCATCGTCGTGGCTGCGGGCGATGCTGCTCAGCACCTGAAACGAATTAAAGGTGATGGTTTTCGCCTGATGGGTGTGAATCAGTTGCCAGAAGTCCTGCTCGCCGCTTTCGAAGCTGCGAAACGCCGCCTCCCCCGCCTCGCGGGAACGCCATTGGAGAAAACCCAGCACGCGCCGGCCGTCATCACTGGCCTGCACACTGGCGCTGACAAAACCGTCGTAGCGCTGAGCCAGACGCTCGGTCTGCCTCGCTAGAGCAGTCACCAGCGCCGGTTGCTGGCGTGGTTCGACTTCAAATTCGATCAATTGGGTAAAACTGCGGTTATTCATGGAAAGCCCCCACTCATCGTAAGACGAGCCTTGCGACTCGAAGGCCTGCAGGGTAAAACCTCTAGTTAAGTCAAGGTCAAGAGCTGTCTGCAGATGATCAGCAAAGAAAATGTGCACAAGCAGTTAACGGTCGGCGAAGTCGCGGCGCGCAGCGGTGTCGCCGTCACTGCCCTGCACTTTTATGAAGCCAAAGGCTTGATCAAGAGCCAGCGCAATGCTGGCAACCAGCGGCGCTATCCGCGCGAAGTACTGCGCCGGGTGGCGTTGATCAAAGTCGCGCAGCGACTGGGGATTCCGTTGGCGGAAATTGGTGAGGCGCTGAAAACTCTCCCGGATGATCGGGCGCCCACTGCGGCCGACTGGAAAATCCTCTCGCAGCAATGGCGCCGTGAGCTGGATGAACGGATCGAGCAATTGACGCTGCTGCGTGACCGGCTCAATGGCTGCATTGGTTGCGGCTGTTTGTCGATGGAAGCCTGCCCGCTGCGCAATCAGGGGGATGTGCTGGGCGAACAGGGACCGGGGCCGCACTTTCCCAAAAATTGACTGCTCGTCGGGCAGAAATCTGCTCGGCAAGGACAGTTCTATAGTGAATCTTCCACAAATCCGGTGGAGTCCTGTCCCACAGAACAACAATTCAGGGAGAACGTCATGAGCGTCAAACCCATTCCCGAGGGGTATCACAGCATTACCCCGTATCTCGGCATTCACAAAGCCGCCGAGGCCATCGATTTCTATAAAAAAGCCTTCGGCGCCACCGAAGTCATGCGCCTGACCATGCCGGACGGCGGCATCGGCCACGCCGAACTGCGCATCGGCGACAGCGCGATCATGCTCGGCTCACCCTGTGATCAAGGGCCTCTAAGCAGTCCCGACAAAGCCGTGTCGGTTGGTTTGCTTGTATGTGACCGATGTCGACAAATCGTTTCAACGGGCGCTGGAGGCCGGGGCGACGACGGTGTCCGAGGTCAAGGATCAGTTTTACGGGGATCGCAGCGGGACATTGAAGGATCCGTATGGGCATCTGTGGTTTCTTGCCTCGCGCAAGGAGGATCTGACTGAAGAGCAGATCAAGCAGCGGGCGATGGAAATGTTTCAGCAGGGTTGAGCATTTCATGGCCTGGACTGGCCTGGACTGCTCGCGAATGCGATGGATCAGACAACGGGTGAAGTGACTGAACCGGCGCTTTCGCGAGCAGACTCGCTCCCACAAGGGTTTTATGCTGATCGGGGAATTGGGAAACATTTGCTTTCATATCACCTTTCGGGATTTACCTCGCTCATCCGTCCTATAGAGATGCAGGCCGTTCGCGTAGGCAAAAGCCACGTTCGGCCTTTCGGGGTCTGCCGTGCTGCGAAGCCCGTAGCCACGCGCCCTTTCATCGCTATCAAGACGCGCAATCATGTCGAAGAAATCCCGCTCCAAACTGTGGTTCCTCGTTCATAGCTGGCTAGCCTTACCGATCTGGTTCTTTGTCCTGATCGTCTGTGTCACCGGCACCCTGGCGGTGGTCAGCCAGGAAATCGTCTGGCTGGCCAACCCGCAAATGCGTGCCAGCCAGCCAGCGGACGATGCGCCGTTGCTCAGCTATGACCAGATCATGGCGGCGATCAAGCAAGCCGAACCGCAGACCCTCGTTGAAAGCATCAGTCGCCCCGACGAATCACACTTCGCCCTGGACGTTGCGGTCAGTTATCCGGACGGCCGTTCGCAGACGGTCTACGTCAACCCTTACACCGGGGTGATTCAGGGCCCTGCGCCGACTTTCGATTTCAAGGCTTTCACCCGCGCCCTGCACGGCTGGTGGCTGGTGCCGTTCACCAACGGTTTCAGTTGGGGCTGGTATCTGGTGTCGTTTCTCGGCGTGCCGATGCTGGTGTCGCTGATCACCGGCCTGGTGGTCTACAAGCGCTTCTGGAAAGGTTTTCTGCGTCCGACCCTGCGCGTGCGCCACGGCGCGCGGATTTTCTGGGGTGACTTCCACCGCTTGTGCGGTATCTGGTCAATCTGGTTCATTGCGGTGATTTCCATCACCGGGATCTGGTTTCTGATTCGGGCAATTCTGTTCGACAACCAGATCGCCATTTCCAGCGAGCCGATCATTCCGGCCATGTCCCGTGAAAGCGTGCCGATTTCTGCCGCCGGCACGCCACCGCCAAGGATCAGCCTGGACCGTGCCGTCGAGCTCGCGCAAGAGAAGATTCCGGGGCTGGAAGCCAGTTTCGTCAGCCTGCCGGGCAATGCCTACAGCCACATGAGCGTCGGTGGGCGCGGCTGGTATCCGCTGATGTTCCAGACCGCCACGCTCAACCCGTACAACGGCGACATCGCCGCGTCACGATTGCTGTCCGATCGCTCGTCGCTGGAGTTCGTCACCGAGTCCATGCGGCCGCTGCACACCGGCGATTTCGGCGGCATCTGGATCAAGCTGATCTGGTTCTTCTTCGGTTTGATACTGAGCATGATGATCCTCAGCGGCTTGTTGATCTGGACCAAACGCACTGCACTGGCCACCGCCAATGCATTGAAGCGCGAAGACAAGAAAACCCGCCTCAAGGCACAACCGGCCATGAGCCGTGAAACCTCGGAGGCCAGCCTGTGAGCAAATCCACTACCAAGGCTCAACCCTCTCGACTCGCGCGTCTCTGGCATAAATGGCGCTTCCACATCAACGTCCTGCTGCTGTTGATTCCGCTGGGTTTCATGCCCAAGTACTTCGCCGACGCCTCGCTGTTTCGCGGTGACAGCGGCCTGGGTCAGCACGAAATCGGCACTATCCAGGTCGGCCCATGGAGCCTGCGCCTGGCCGAATTGCGCAACGAGGCGCCGGTGCTCACCGGCCCGGCCGGCTACATGAAGGACTTCAGCGCCGCCCTGTGCGATGCCTGCGTCGAACAGGTCAAAGCTACCTATCTGCGCATCGGCAAGCCACGCAGCCTGCGCGCCGCCGGCAGCATTTTCTTCGGCACGCCTTACCGCATGGGCACGCAAATGCCGTTCCCGGAGAAGACCAGACCCGACGCCGAACTGTGGATCACCATGGAAGGCTGGGACGGCAGCATGCATCAGGCTTCGATCCCTCTGAGTCAGGCCTCCCCCGCCACCTTCGCCTGGCTGAATAAACAAGGAGTCAAACCATGACGTGCTCTCAACGCCCTTCCCGCTTGTGCCTGAAGGTTGCACTGCTGGTGCTGTGCGCCGGTTTCAGTGCCAGTGCGCTGGCTCACAACCCGATGTGTGAATGCAAAGCCATCGACGCCGAACAGATCAAATGCACCGGCGGGTTCTCCGACGGCAGCGGCGCGCCGGGGGTGACCCTTGATGTGATCGGTTACGACGAAACCATTCTGGTGCCGGGCAAGCTCGGCGCCGATTCCACACTGACGTTCAAGAAACCCGGCAGTGAGTTTTACGTGCTGTTCGACGCAGGTCCGGGTCACGTGGTGGAAATCGATCAAGCGGATATCGAAGCCCCATGAGTACGCCGACCCGACAAATCGTACGTCCGGCAGGTGCCGGTCATGAAACCCTCAATGTGCTGCTGTTGTGCCTGTTGATTCTGGCGGTCGCAGGTGCCGTGGTCGCGTGGCGCGGGGTTTCCCATGAGCCAGAGCCAGTGGCGACCAACCAGCTCGACGCACGCCGCGACCTCAGTGCTGCCGAGCAAGGCATCTATGCCGACCTGCGGGTGACCCTCGATGAAATCCGCTTGCTGCGCGAAGAACAGCAAGCCTTGCCGACACCGCAGAACCTGGCCGACGAAGGGTTTGCGCCGTTTGCCCAGGACGCAAGTTCGGTCAGCCGGGGTGGTCATGCCTGGCAATTGCTCGCGGACACCGCGTATGTCGGTCAGAGCCAGAATCCGACCGTCGCTGGTTCGTTTGTGATGCTGCTGAGTGCCGATGACAAGGCTGCGCCAGACATCTGGCTCAATCGTGATGCCGCCGCTCAAGCCCCAGCGCAACTCAGTGCGGCAGCACTGTCCGCTGCTGGCTGGAAACAGATCGTCGCGCAATACGATGCCGGGGTTACCCGCGAACATCGCCATTGATTCCTCGCCCTCCTCCGAGAGAAGACCGTTTGCCCATGTTTATTTCATCGCCTCGCCGTCCGTTGTTACGTTTGTTTCTCGTGGGCCTGTGTGCCTGCCTGCTGAGTCCACTGGCCAGCGCCGATCAGGGCAAACGCCTGCGCATCGGCATCACCCTGCACCCTTACTACAGCTATGTGGCGAACATCGTCGGCGACAAGGCCGAGGTGGTGCCGCTGATCCCGGCCGGCTTCAATCCGCATGCCTACGAGCCACGGGCCGAGGACATCAAACGCATCAGCGGGCTGGATGTGATCGTGCTCAACGGCGTCGGCCATGACGACTTTGCCGATCGCATGATCGCCGCCAGCGAAACGCCGAACATCAAGACCATCGAAGCCAACGAAAACGTGCCGTTGCTCGCCGCCACCGGGGTTGCCGCGCGCGGTGCCGGCAAAGTGGTGAACCCGCATACGTTCCTGTCGATCAGCGCTTCCATCGCTCAGGTCAACAACATTGCCCGCGAGCTGGGCAAACTCGATCCGGACAACGCCAAGACCTACACCCAGAACGCCCGCGCCTACGGCAAACGCCTGCGGCAGATGCGCGCCGATGCCCTGGCCAAGCTGACTCAAGCGCCGAACGCCGAACTGCGCGTGGCCACGGTGCATGCCGCTTACGACTATCTGCTGCGTGAGTTCGGCCTGGAAGTGACCGCCGTGGTCGAACCGGCCCATGGTATCGAACCGAGTCCAAGCCAGTTGAAGAAGACCATCGACCAGCTGCGTGAACTGGACGTGAAAGTGATCTTCTCGGAGATGGATTTCCCGTCCACTTATGTCGAGACCATTCAGCGTGAGTCCGGCGTCAAGCTGTATCCGCTGTCGCACATTTCCTACGGCGAATACACCGCCGACAAGTACGAAAAGGAAATGACCGGCAACCTCAACACCGTGGTGCGGGCGATTCAGGAGTCTGGCGCATGACTTCCAGAGAAAACCTTTCCTGCGAAAACACCGAATCCCCTGTGGGAGCGAGCCTCCTCGCGAAGACGCCGGGCCAGCCAACATCTTTACCGAATGACACACCGCATTCGCGAGCAGGCTCGCTCCCACAAGGATTGGGACCGACTCTGGATTTTGCGGAAGTCTCTCTGACGCTCGGTCGCACGACAATCCTCGACAACGTCACCTTCCAGGTGCAGCCCGGCAGCGTGCACGCCCTGGTCGGCCCCAACGGCGGCGGCAAGAGTTCGCTGGTCAAGACCCTGCTCGGGCAAATGCCGCATCAGGGCCAGCTCAGCCTGCAATGGCCCGGCGAACCCGGCACCATCGGTTATGTACCGCAGGCACTGGAATTTGATCGCGGTCTGCCGATGACCGTCGACGATTTCATGGCTGCCATGTGCCAGCGACGCCCGGCGTTTCTCGGCTTGAGCAAGCGTCATGCCGGCGCCATTGGTGAAGCGCTGGAACGCGTCGGCATGCAAGACAAACGCAAACGCCGCATGGGCGCGCTGTCCGGCGGTGAGCGGCAGCGGGTGCTGCTCGCCCAGGGTTTGATTCCGGCGCCGCAATTGCTGGTGCTGGATGAACCGATGTCGGCCCTCGATGAAGCCGGGATTCAAGTCTTTGAACGCCTGCTTGGCGACTGGCGTGCAGCGGGCATCACCGTGCTGTGGATCGAGCACGATCTGGAAGCAGTCGGGCGTCTGGCGAGCCGCGTCACCGGGCTTAACCGCCGCGTGCTGTTCGATGCCACGCCGCAAGAGGCGCTGACTCCGGAACGCCTGCTGACGCTGTTCTCGACCCATCCACGGAGCGCTGCCTGATGAGTTACGAAGCCTTTCGTTTGATGGTTCAAGGCTGGGCCTCGTCAGGGTATCTGCCGGAAGCGCTGGCCTACGGTTTCGTGGTCAATGCGTTGCTTGCCGGCTTGTTGATCGGTCCGGTGCTAGGCGGCCTCGGCACGCTGGTGGTGGTCAAGCGCTTCGCGTTCTTCTCCGAAGCGGTGGGCCACGCGGCGCTGACCGGCGTGGCCATCGGCATTCTGCTCGGCGAACCTTACACCGGGCCGTATGGCAGCCTGTTCGGCTACTGTCTGCTGTTCGGCATCCTGCTTAACTACCTGCGCAACCGCACCGGCCTGGCGCCGGATACCTTGATCGGCGTGTTCCTCTCGGTGTCGCTGGCGCTGGGTGCGAGTCTGCTGCTGATTCTCGCGGGCAAGATCAACGTGCACATTCTCGAGAACGTGCTGTTCGGCTCGGTACTGACCGTTAACGGCAACGATCTGGCGGTACTGGCCATCGTCGGTTCACTGGTCATGGCCCTGGCCTTGCCGCTGTACAACCGCATCATGCTCGCCAGTTTCAACCCGCAACTGGCGGCGGTGCGCGGGGTGGCGGTGAAGACCCTGGATTATCTGTTCGTGATTCTGGTGACGCTGATCACCGTCGCGGCGGTGAAAGTCATTGGTGCGATTCTGGTCGGCGCGCTGCTGGTGATTCCAGCGGCGGCGGCACGTTTGCTCAGCCAGTCGCTCAAGGGCTTTTTCTGGTGCTCGGTGCTGATTGCCACCGTCAGCACGCTGTGCGGGATCCTTGCGCCAATAGTGTTTGACCTGCCGATTCCATCCGGCGCCGCGATCATTCTGGTCGCCGGCATTGCCTTCGCCCTCGCCGCCATTGCGCGCGGGGTTGTCCCGAGTCTGAAAGGGAATCTTGGATAAATGACTTTTTCACTGCGCAAACTGACCTTGGCCATGACCCTGTGCGGCGTGGTCTGCATGCCGGTGATGGCCGCCGAAAACGCTAAACCGCTGCGAGTGCTGGCCTCGTTGCCAATCACTTATGGCCTGGGCGAAGTACTGCTCAAAGGCACTGACGTCCAGCTCGAGCGTGCGGCACCGGCGAACTTGCCGGGCAGCCGACAGAGCGCTTATTTCACCGGTCGCGGTGCCCCGGCGCTGAGCAAGTTGGCAACGGGCGCCGATGCGGTGATTGGCGTGCGCTCGCTGTGGGCCGATGATCCGCTGTACCCGATCGCCCGCCGCAGCAATATCCGCATCGTTGAAGTCGACGCGGCGCGCCCGGTCGACGGCGCCCTGCCGGGCATTGCCGTGCAACCGGATCTGCAGATTGATGGTCTGAACAGCCAGCCATGGCTGGCGAGCAACAACATGGGGCGCATGGCGGATGTGATGGCGGCGGATCTGGTGCGCCTGGCACCGGGCGCCAAACCTGTGATCGAGGCGAACCTGGCGACGCTGAAGCAGCGCTTGTTGAAACTCAGCGCCGACAGCGAGGCGCGGTTGGCCAGTGCCGACAATCTGAGCGTGATGAGTTTGAGCGATCACTTTGGTTATCTGATCGGCAGTCTGAATCTGGAGCTGGTTGGCCAGGATCCACGCCCTGATGCGGAGTGGACGCCGGAGGATCTGAAACAACTGACGGCAACGCTGAAAGACAATGATGTGGCGGTGGTGCTGCATCATCGTCAGCCATCGGAGCCGGTGAAAGCGGCAATTGCCGGGTCAGGCAGTCGTCTGGTGGTGTTGAGTACCGATGCGGCGGATCCGGTGACGGAGCTGGAAGGCAATGTGGATTTGCTGCTCAAGGGCTTGAAGGGCTGAAGATCAAAAGATCGCAGCCTTCGGCAGCTCCTACAGGATGTAAACGCTGCACTGTAGGAGCCGCCGAAGGCTGCGATCTTTTTTGCTGGCATGAAAAAACCCGCTGACTGTCACCAGTCCAGCGGGTTTGTTTTTGCCCGGCTGCTTATTGCGCGGCGGCCTGGGCTTCCATCTTCTGACGCAGGCTCAGCGGACGCATGTCGGTCCAGACTTCTTCGATGTAGGCCAGGCATTCCTTTTTCAGGCCGCTCTTGCCCACGGTGCGCCAGCCTTGCGGCACGGCTTTGTAGTCCGGCCAGATCGAGTATTGCTCTTCGTGGTTGACCACGACCTGAAAGAGGATGTCCTCGCGGTCGAATACTGACGTCATGCTGGTTCTCCATCGTTGTAAGGGTGGGCTGCACGCGGGGTGCAGCCGGGTATGTAGAAAGAACGTTTGGCTCGGCGAAAAATTTACAGCGCAGCGCTGGCAGCGGCCAAAGCACGGCCAAAGATTTCCGCCACACGATCGATTTCGGCGGCAGTGATGACCAGTGGCGGCAGGAAACGCACCACCGCGCCATGCCGACCACCCAACTCCAGAATCAGCCCGCGCTTGAGGCATTCGCGCTGGACCAGCGGCGCCAGTCGCGCAAACGCCGGCGGATGACCAAGCGCATCCGGCGTGCCGTTCGGCTCGACCAGTTCAACCCCGAGCATCAGGCCACGACCGCGAATATCGCCCAGTTGCGGGAAGTCCCGTTGCAGGATGCGCAGGTGTTCACTCAGGCGTTCACCCATGGCAGCGGCGTGTTCGCAGACCTTGTGTTCAACCAGATAACGCATTACCGCAGACCCCGCCGCCATGGCCATCTGATTGCCACGGAAGGTGCCGGCATGCGCGCCCGGCTGCCAGGTGTCGAGCCAGTCGCGATAAACCACCACGGCCAACGGCAGGCTGCCGCCGATGGCTTTGGACAACACCACCACATCCGGGGTGATGCCGGCGTGTTCGAAGGCAAACATTTTGCCGGTGCGGGCGAAACCGCTCTGGATCTCATCGACGATCAGCGCCACACCGGCCTTCTCGGTGATCCGGCGCAAGCCGCGTAGCCACTCGATGTCCGCCGGAATCACGCCGCCCTCGCCCTGCACCGCTTCGACGATCACCGCTGCGGGCAATTGCACGCCGGCCTCGGGGTCGTTGAGCAGGTTATCCAGGTAGCAAAGGTTGGCTTTCACCCCCGCCGCACCGCCGAGACCGAACGGGCAACGGTAGTCATACGGGAACGGCATGAACTGCACGCCATTGCTGAGCAACGCACCCAGCGGCTTTTTCGGTCCCAGGCTGCCCATCAGGCTGAGCGCGCCCTGGCTCATGCCGTGGTAACCGCCGGAAAACGACAACACGGTGCTGCGCCCGGTCGCCGTGCGCACCAGCTTCAACGCCGCTTCCACGGCATCGGTACCGGTCGGGCCGCAGAACTGGATTTTCGCCTCCACCGCCAGGGCGGGTGGCAGCAGGCCGAACAGATCCTGGACGAACTGATCCTTGACCGGCGTGGTCAGGTCGAGGGTGTGCAGCGGTAACTCATCGGCCAACACCTGCTGGATCGCTTCGATCACCACCGGGTGGTTATGCCCCAGCGCCAGCGTGCCGGCACCGGCCAGACAGTCAATGAAGGTGCGCCCTTCGACGTCTTCGACATACAGGCCTTTGGCGCGTTTCAGGGCCAGCGGAATGCGCCGTGGGTAGCTGCGGGCGTTGGATTCCTGTTGGGCCTGCCGGGCCAGCAATGGCGATTCATTGAACTGGTACAACGTTTCGGCCGGCGCCGAAGTGACCCGAGCCGACGACTCTTCGATAAGGCTGGTGGCGACTGACATCTCTCGACCCCTCAATACGCTATGGATAGTGACCAAAACAGCACACCGGACAGGTGCGCATTCCGATCACGGGGCGCACTTGCAGGTTTTCCTGTTCTGGAAACGCTTAAGGGTCCTGAGGATTTAGCCTGTGATCGAGTTGTCAGACCGGCGCAGCCAGCAACTTGTGCATGGGCAGTGTCTGCACACCTTGGTATTCAAAGGGCGGCGCAGACTCGCGATAGTCCAGACGGCGGTAAAAAGCGCGGCCGGTGCGCGTACTGTTGAGGTTCGCGTGAAGCACTCCGCGAACCCGCAACCAACCCTCCAGATCGTGCATCAGTGCCCGGCCGACGCCGCGACGAAATGACTCCGGCTGCACGTAACACAGGGAAATGTCGCCGCTGGCCTGCGCCATGCCGGCACCGACTGGTTTGCCCGCCAGTAAAGCCATGCATAAATAGAAGTGGGGATCGGCGAGCCGGGCGCTGATGAAGTCGGCGGATTGCTGAGCGATCCAGGTGCTGACCCGTGGCGGATCGTTGCGGTGGTCGAGTGCACAACCGATGCGGATCGAACGTTCGATGATGCGGCTGATGATGCCGGCGTCGGCCAGTATGGCCGGACGAATGCAGATGGGTGCTTCCATGGCGCAGTTCCCTCAATCCATTGAGTCAAAGCTGCGTTGACCTTACCCCTAGCCCTGCCGGATAGCGAACGTCGAGAAGTTACATTTGATGTGTCTGGCGCGATTTCCTGTAGGAGCTGCCGAAGGCTGCGATCTTTTTATCTTGATCTTAAAAAACAAAATCAAAAGATCGCAGCCTTCGGCAGCTCCTACACAGGCTGTGCTGGAATCAGACAGGTTGCAGCGGCATCGTCAGTTCGACACGCAGGCCATCCGGGCGGCTGTCGAAATGCAGGGCGCAGTCGCAGCGCTGAACGATCGCCTGGACAATCGCCAGACCGAGGCCGCACCCGGTGCTTTGGCCGTTGCGCCAGAAGCGTTGGGTCAGGTGCTGCAGATCCTCCGGTGCAATGCCCGGGCCATGATCACGCACGACAAAACGTACGCGGTTGCCAATGGTTTCCAGGCTCAGCTCAACCGCACAGTCCTCGGGGGTGTGGCGCAAGGCGTTGTCGAGCAAGTTGCGCAGCGCCGCAATCGACAGCACCGACGGCATGTGCAGCGGCGCTGCAGAAAGCCCGGCCGGCAGTTGCAGTTTGATCCGCAGGCGCTCGCCACCCGTGGCGTCCTGGATCGCCAGGCGTGCCACTTGCTCGGCGCTGCACTGCGAACCGTCGTCGAACGACAGACTGCCCTCGACCCGCGCCAGCAACAACAATTGCTCAAGGGTGCGATGCAAGCGATCGGCGCCCTCCTCGGCCCGCGCCAGCGACTGATCGCGGGCGCTGCCATCGGTCATGCGCGCAACTTGCAGGTGGGTCTTGATCGCCGTCAGCGGGCTGCGCAGCTCATGAGCCGCATCACCGGTCAGGCGCCGCTCACGTTCGATGGTCTTGCCGATGCGCTGGAACAACTGGTTCTGCGTTTCGAGCAGCGGCTTCAATTCGCTGGGGAACGTCTGGATCTGCAGCGGTTCGAGCGAGTCGGCATTGCGCCGCATCAGCGCCTCACGCAGACGGTTGAGCGGCGCCAGCCCCTGACCGATGCCCAGCCACAACAGGCACAGACAACCCAGCAACGCCACACCCACCGGCACCGACGCCGCCAGCAGGATCGACATGTTCAGGGCTTCGCGTTCGATCTGCCGGTCGGCCGTGGTAATGCGCACATCGCCCCGGGCCAGGGTGAAACTGCGCCATGGTGCACCGTCGATCATCTGGTCATGGAAGCCCATTTTTTCGGCTTCCAGTGCTTGTTCGGGGTTGTTATGACTGCGCGCGAGAATTTCTCCGCGCAACGAACTGACCTGACAGGCCATGCCGCCGGGGATATTCAGTTGTTCGGCACTGAAATGCGTGCCCTCGCCTTTGCTCGGCAGCGTCGGCAGCTGTTCCAGCAGCCCGGCGACCATGCGCGCCGACGCCACCAGACGCTGGTCGAGGGAAAACATCATCTGATTGCGCAGGTCACTGAGCATCCAGGCCGCCGCCAGCGCCCAGATCAGCGCAAACGCAGCGCCGAGGGTCAGGCTCAGGCGCAGTCGCAGGCTCATCACTTGTCTCGATCTCCGCCGTCGGCCGGGCCGAGGCGATAGCCCAGGCCGCGCACGGTTTCGACGATGCCTTTGCCCAGTTTGCTGCGCAGGTGATGGATGTGCACATTCAGCGCGTTGCTTTCCAGTTCATCGTTGAAGCCGTAGACGCTGTCCTTCAATTGCTCGGTGGACAGCACCCGGCCACGATTGTGCAGCAGCGCCTGCAACAGCGATTGCTCCCGGCGTGACAGGTCCACCGGTTGCCCGGCCAACATGGTTTCGCGGCTGCTCGGGTCGTATGTCAATGCGCCGTGCTCGATCAGGTTGACACTGCGCCCGGCAACCCGGCGCAACAGGGTTTGCAGACGGGCGAACAGCTCGCGCAGATCAAACGGCTTGAGCAGGTAATCGTCAGCCCCGGCCTGCAAGCCGTCAACGCGGTCGGTGACCGAGTCGCGCGCGGTCAGAATCAGCACCGGAATTTCCAGGCCGCTTTGACGCAGTTGTTGTAGCAACTTGAGGCCATCTTCGTCGGGCAGGCCGAGATCTAGCACCATCACGTCAAATTCGGCAACCTTGAGCATCGCCCGCGCTTTCGATGCGGTGTTGACGTGCTCAACGGTCAATCCCTGAGCCGTAAGACCGGCAACAATGCCGCTGGCGATCAGCTCATCGTCTTCGCAAACCAGTACGTGCATGGTGAGTCCCGTAGAAAAAAGCCGATTAGGCAGTTGGCCGATTAAGCTGACATTATGCCCCGAACGTCACAGCAACAAGGGCGTGGCGGTTAATCATCGGTTAATCGCCGCCGCCCATTGTGCACCTCACTTGCACAGGGACAAGGCTTCTCCATGCGTCATTTTTTTCTATTGTTTGCACTGCTGATTTCAAGTCTGGCCCAGGCTGGAAACAATCCATTTGAGACAAAACCGGACTTTCTGCCGGTCGACCAGGCATTCGTGCTCACCTCCGAACGCCTGGAATCCGGTGAGACCCAGCTGTTCTGGCAAATCACCGACGGCTATTACCTGTATCAGAAACGCCTGAAATTCGAAGGGCTGAGCGCAGAGCAACAGCCCGCGCTGCCTGAAGGCGAATCCCACAGCGACGAGTTTTTCGGCGAGCAACCGGTCTATCGCCAAGGGCTGGAAGTGAAAATCCCGGCGGCAGCCACAGGCCAGATCAAGGTCAGCTATCAGGGCTGTGCCGATGCCGGCCTGTGCTATCCACCGCAAACCCGGGTCATTGATCTGGGTGGCAAAGCGGCGGTGGCCGCCAGCGCTGAAGCGCCGGATCAGGCATTGGCCAGCAGCCTGCAACAACGCGCGTTGGGCTGGAGCCTACTGGTATTTTTTGGTCTCGGTCTGTTGCTGGCGTTCACACCTTGCACGTTGCCGATGCTGCCGATTCTGGCCGGCATGGTCGTTGGAAGTGGCGCCACTCCGCGTCGCGGTTTCGCGTTGGCCGGCAGTTATGTGATCTGCATGGCGTTGGTGTATGCGGCGATGGGGGTCATTGCTGCGCTGCTCGGCGCAAACCTGCAGGCATGGTTGCAGAATCCGTGGCTGCTCGGCACGTTCGCCGCGGTCTTCGTGGTGCTGGCCTTGCCAATGTTCGGCTTCTTCGAACTGCAACTGCCGGTGGCTCTACGTGATCGTCTTGAGCACGCCTCGCGCAGCCGCAGTGGCGGCAGCCTGATCGGCGCCGGGGCGCTCGGTGCCTTGTCCGGCCTGCTGGTCGGGCCGTGCATGACCGCGCCGCTGGCCGGTGCATTGCTGTATATCGCGCAGACCGGCAACGCGCTGCACGGTGGCTTGATTCTGTTTTCGCTGGGCATCGGCATCGGTGTGCCGCTGCTGTTGCTGGTGACCGTGGGCAATCGCTTCCTGCCCAAACCGGGCGCGTGGATGAATCTGCTCAAAGGCGTGTTCGGTTTCCTCTTCCTCGCCACCGCGCTGCTGATGCTGCGCCCGGTACTGGATACGTCGTTGTGGCTGGGCCTGTGCGGTGCACTGCTGTTGATCGCTGCGTTCTGTGCCTGGAAACAGTCCGAAGGTTTTGGCCGCGTTGCCCAGTTGTTCGGCGCCAGCTCGTTGTTGCTTGGGCTGTGGGGCAGTTTGCTGGTGATTGGTGCGGCGGGCGGCAGCGATGATCCGTATCAACCGTTGCAGGTCTACAGTGCCGGCCACGCCAGCACAGCGGCGCCATCGGCTCACGACGCATTCACCACGATCAAGGAACCGGCTGCACTGCAGCGCGAACTCGATGCCGCCAAGGCTCAAGGCCAGTGGGTGTTGCTCGATTACTACGCGGACTGGTGCGTGTCGTGCAAGGTCATGGAGAAGCAAGTGTTCGGCAAAGACAAGGTCATGCAAGCACTGAGTGACGTGCGCCTGCTGCGCCTCGATGTCACCGCTGACAATGCCGCCAGCCGCGAACTGCTGAGCCGCTACAAAGTACCGGGGCCGCCAACTTTCATCTGGATCGGTGCTGATGGCGAAGAGCGCCGCAGCCAGCGCATCACCGGCGAAGTCGATGCCGAGACGTTCCTGCAACGCTGGGCCACCACCCGGGACGCCAATTAATGCTGACGCTAACCCTCGGTACCTTTGCCATCGCGCTCAACCATCTGCTGCTGATCAGTGCCCTGGCGCTGGCGACCTTTGTCGGCTGGCGAGTGGCCAAGCGGGGTGGCGATAACCCCGAGTCGGCATTGTTCAGCCTGTTTCTGCTGGGCATGCTCGCGGCACGGGTTGCCTTTGTGCTGCTGTACTGGTCGCACTATCGTAATGACCTGTGGCAGATCATCGACTTGCGTGACGGTGGTTTCCTCGCCTGGCCGGGGGTGATCGTGCTGTTGCTCGCAGCGCTGTATCGCGGCTGGCGTCGTCCGGGCCTGCGTCGCCCGCTGGGCTTTGGCGTGGCCAGCGGCGTGGCGTTCTGGTTGTTGGCGACACTGTCATTGAACCTCTACGAACAAGGCACGCGACTGCCGGACATTACCCTGCGCAATGCGGCCGGGGAAACCATCCAGCTCCGTGACTATCAGGGCGGCCCGCTGGTGATCAACCTGTGGGCGACCTGGTGCCCACCGTGCCGCCGCGAGATGCCGGTGCTGGAAAACGCCCAGATGCAACGCCCGGACCTGACCTTCCTGTTCGTCAATCAGGCCGAAAGCATGCAGAGCGTGGCGACGTTTCTCGAAACCCAGGGCCTGAGCCTCAACAACGTGCTGTTTGACCGCAGCGGCCGCCTCGGTCAGGCCGTCGGCTCCATGGCCTTGCCGACTACGCTGTTCTATAGCCCTGACGGTCGCCTACTGACCAGCCACCTGGGCGAGCTGTCCAACGCCAGCCTGGCGCGTGCGCTGGAAAACTTCGCCACTCCGATCCCGAATTCGAACCCGGCCACTGCACCGGCCACCTCTGCAAGGAAATTGCCATGCCCCGCCTCCGCCACCTGCTGACGCTGACTCTGGGCACCGCCCTGCTGCACTTGCCGTCGGTGCAGGCTGCTGAAGAATTGCCTGCGGCGATCAAACAGATCGAAGCCAAAGGCGCAAAAATCGTCGGCCAGTTCGACGCCCCCGATGGCCTGCGCGGGTATGCGGCGCAGTATCAGAATCGCGGCATGGCGTTGTACCTGACCCCGGATGGCAAGCATGTTCTGTTGGGTAATCTGTACGACGCCGATGGCAAGGACCTGAGCAGCGAGCCACTGCAAAAACTGGTTTACGCGCCGATGGCCAAAGAAGTCTGGGCCAAATTCGAAGCGAGCAACTGGATTCAGGACGGCAACAAGGATGCACCGCGCACCGTGTACCTGTTCAGCGATCCGAACTGCCCGTACTGCAACATGTTCTGGGAACAGGCACGGCCATGGGTCAAGGCCGGCAAGGTGCAACTGCGGCACATCATGGTCGGCATCATCCGCGAGGACAGCCCGGGCAAATCGGCGGCATTGCTGGCCGCGAAAGATCCGGCCAAGGCCCTGGAAGATCACGAAAAGGCTGGCAAGGGCAGCTCGCTCAAAGCCTTGAAAGACATTCCGGTGGCCGTGCAGACCAAACTGGCGGCGAACATGCAGTTGATGGAAGACCTCGACTTGCAAGCCACGCCGGCGATTTTCTACATGGATGACAAGGGCGAGCTGCAACAGCAGCAAGGCGCGCCTTCGCCGGACAAGTTGGCGAAGATTCTCGGGCCTAAATAAGCAAAGTGAAAAGATCGCAGCCTGCGGCAGCTCCTGCATGGGAACGCGCTTTCTGTAGGAGCTGCCGCAGGCTGCGATCTTTTCAATGCCGCTCAGCCAAAAAGGCGAGCAACGCTTCAGTGACAAACTCGGGATTCTCCAGATTGGAGATATGCCCCGCCTCCGGCACCAGTATCCACGGGCAACCGATCAACTCAGCCATTTCCTGGGCTTCCGACGGTGGACGTGGTTTGTCCTGATCGCCACACAGCACCAGCGTGGTCGCTGCGTTGAACTCGCCCAGCCGTGGCAACAAATCGTCACGCCCAAAGGTTATACGCCCCATCGGTACGATGCTTTCGCGCAGTCGATCCGAGGAGTACGCCGCCAGTTTCGCGCGGAAATCCTGATACAGCGCCGACTGCGGATCGATCCCCGGACGGAAGAAAATCGGCACGACGATATCCAGTAGTTGCTCGGAGATTTCGCCGGTTTCCTCAATTTGCTTGAACAGCGAGAAGTAATACTGACGGGTGGGTTCAGGTTCGACGCCAACGTAGGTGTCCATCAATACCAGACCGTTGATCCGTTGCGGTGCCGACAACGCCAGACGCACGCCCCACATGCCGCCGACCGACAGGCCAATCAGGGTGACACGGTCGATATCCAGATGATCGAGCAGAGCCTGCGCCTGACTGGCAATGTCATCCAGTGATGTCGTGCCTTCAGGTAACCGCCCTGACTCGCCATGGCCCCACAGATCCAGCGCAATCACCCGATAGTGCGGCGACAGCGCGGCGATCTGCGGTGCCCACATGGCCTGATCCCATAGATAACTCCCGGCCAGCAGTACCGCCGGACCGGTGCCTTGATCAATGTAATGCAGCGCTTGTCCGTCCACCGTAAAAAAAGGCATCGACCACCCCCGCGACAAAAAAGAGAACCGGCAGACTGAGCTGCCGGTTGCTGATCGTCAACCCTGGAAATGTACGCGGGTGTGCCGGTTGAATGGTGTTGCACGCACTGACGCCATCGCTGGCAAGCCAGCTCCCACAGGGATCAACGTCGTTCACAAAGTTTGTGTAAAGCGCCGAAACTGTGGGAGCTGCGGTGCGACGATGCGACTTGCCAGCGATGAGGCCGGTACGGGCACTAGAGAATCAAAGGCCCTCCAGCTCCGCCATCAGATCATTCAACCGATCAACCTTCTCCTCGGTGATATCACTCGCCGCCAGTCCATCAATGTACTCGGCCAGTTCCGCCACCGTGCTGCACTCGAACATCGCCCGCAGCGGCACATCCCGTTGCAGGGTTTTCTGCACGCGCGAGGCAATTTGCGTGGCCAGCAACGAATGCCCGCCCAGCTCGAAGAAGTTGTCGCGCACACCGACCTGTTCGACCTTCAACACTTCGGCCCAAATGTCAGCCAACGTCTGCTCAAGATCATTGCGCGGCGCCAGATAATCCTCGCTCTGCAACTGCCCGATCTCCAGCGCCGGCAAGGCTTTGCGATCGAGTTTGCCGTTGGCATTCAGCGGCATCTGCTCAAGCCACAGCCAGTGCAGCGGCACCATGTACTCCGGCAGTTCGGCACGCAGGCGCTGCTTGATCCGCTCCAGGCGTTCGCTCGGATTCAGCGCGGAGTCTGCCGCGACCAGATAACCCACCAAGTGTTTACCGTTGACGCCTTCCTGCACGCCGACCGCGCCGTCGCGCACTTCTGGTTGCTCATGCAGACGCGCCTCGATTTCACCCAGCTCGATGCGATAACCACGGATCTTCACCTGATGGTCAACCCGGCCAACGTATTCCAGCACGCCGTCACTGCGACGTCGCGCCAGGTCACCGGTGCGATACAGACGCTCGCCCGGCGCACCGAACGGGTTCGGCACAAACACCGGCGCGGTGCGCAGCGGATCGCTGACATAACCGCGACCGACACCCGTGCCCGCTACACACAACTCACCCACCGCGCCCAATGGCACCAGTTCCAGCGCGCCATCGACCAGGTACAGCAAGTTGTTGTCGGTCGGCGTGCCGATCGGCAAGTAACTGCCGCGTGTTGAAGCCATGTCGACGCGGAAGAACGCCACGTCGTCCGAGCATTCCGCCGGGCCGTAGGCGTTGACCAGACCAATGTCCGGATAACGCAGCAGCCATTGGTGCGCCAGTTCCGGCGGCATGGCTTCACCGGTCGGCAACATCCAGCGCAAGCCATCAAGGCTCAGGCGCTCCGAGGCAAGCATGCCCTGAATCAGCGACGGCACACTCTCCAGCACGGTGATGCCCTGGGCCTGCACATGCATCAGCAGCCCCTGCGGATCGTGGGCAATGGTGTTCGGCACGATGTCCACCCGCGCACCGAACAGCGGCGCGGCGAGGAACTGCCAGACCGAAATATCGAAGCTTTGCGAAGCGGTCTGCGCAATCACGTCGGCCTCGCTCAGTTGCAGATACGGCACCTTGCTCAACTGATTGTTGAGCATGCCGCGCTGCTCGACCATCACGCCTTTCGGCAGGCCGGTGGAGCCCGAAGTGTAAATCACGTAAGCGAGGTTGTCCGGGCCGCTGTAAATGCCCAGGTCCTGCGCCGATGTCGCCGCCGCTTGAATCTCTTCCCACACCAGCAAGCGCGGGCGATTGGCGCAACTGAACTCATCCAGCAAAGTCTGCGCCTGTGCGCGGCACGCGTCGCTGCAGACCAGCACCGGCGTGCGGCTCAGTTCGATGATGCGTTGCAGACGCTGACTCGGCAGACCCGGATCCAGTGGCAGATAACCCGCGCCAGCCTTGAAGCTGCCGATGATCATGCCGAGCAGGTCAAGGTTACGTTCGCCGAGCAAGGCCACCGGTTGATCCATCTGCACACCGGCGGCGACCAGTGCATGACCGAGGCGGTTGGCATTCTGGTTCAACTCGGCATAGCTCTGCTGCTGATCCAGGCAACTGGCGGCGATACGCTGCGGATGCGCGGCAACCTGCGCTTCGAACAGCGCGACGTAGCTCTGCTCCAGCGGATAATCGTGGGCACTCTGGTTGCAACCGTGAAGCAGGAAGTCCTGCTCCTCCGTGCCTAGCAGCGGCAAATCGGCCATGTCGCCATGGAAGCCATCGACCAGCGCCAGCAGCAGACGCTTGAACTCGCCGAGCATGCGCTCGATGGTCGATTCGTCAAAGTAACGCTGGTCATACGACAGATGCAGACCGAGGTCATCGCCCGGGTAGCACACCGCCGTCAGCGGGAAGTTGGTGTGGGTTCGGCCGGAGTCCGAGGTCGCATTGAGGCTCTGCGCGCGATCGAGTACCGAGACTTCCACCGGAGCGTTTTCGAACACGAACAGGCTGTCGAACAGTGGCTGGCCTTTCGGCAATTCGCTTTGTTCCTGGATGTTCACCAACGGCAGGTATTCGTACTCACGCAGTTGCATGTTGCTGTCGAGCAAAGCGCTGAGCCACTCACGCACGCTGCTGCGCTGATCGTCCTCAGGCATTTTCACCCGCAGGGCGATGCTGTTGATGAACAGGCCGACGGTGCGTTGCATCTCCGGCATGTCCACCGGACGCCCGGCCACGGTGACGCCGAACAGCACGTCACGATCGCCGCTCATGCGCCGCAGTACCAGCGCCCATGCCGCTTGGGCGAAGGTGTTGATGGTCAGTTGATGGGCCTGCGCCAGTTCCCGCAGCCGCGCACCGTCCTCGACATTGAGGCGGGTGTAGCGGTCGCCGACGATCATGCCGCCGCTTTCACCGGCATGTTCGCGCAGGAATGGCCGGTCGCTCGGAATCGGCGTGGTGCGCTCAAACCCTTGCAGGTTCTGCTGCCACCACTGCCGTGCTTCGGCGAGGCTCTGGCGTTGCAGCCAACCGATGTAGTCGCGGTAACGCGGCGGCACGCTCAATTGCGCTTCGCGACCTTCACCAAGGGCGGTGTAGATTTCAAAGAAGTCGTTCATCAGCAACGAGCGGCACCAGGCATCGATGAGAATGTGGTGGTTGCTCATCATGAACCAGTAACGCGCCGCGCCGACCTTGATCAGGCGCAGGTGGAACGGTGCCTGATTGAGCAGATCGAAGCCGGCTTCGCGCTCGCTTTTCAGCAGGGCTTGCAGCTTGGGTTCCTGCTCGGCTTCGGTGATGGCGCTCCAGTCCAGATACTCGATCGGCGTACGGCCCGGGGTATGGATTACTTGCAGCATGTCTTCGCCGACGTTCCAGCAGAACGACGCGCGCAGCGCTTCGTGACGGGCGACCACCGCTTGCCAGGCCTGAGCGAAACGCTGCGGGTCGAGTTCGCTGTTGATGCGGTAGCGATCCTGCATGTAGTACAGACCGGTGCCCGGTTCGAGCAAGGTATGCAGCAACATGCCTTCCTGCATCGGCGTCAGCGGATAGACGTCTTCGATGTGTGCGGCGGGCACCGGCAAGGCATCGAGTTGTGCCTGAGTCAGTCTGGCCAGCGGGAAGTCCGACGGCGTCAGGCCACCGGCCTCGTCTTGCAGGCAATGGGCGATCAGGCTTTGCAGCTCACCGAGGTAAGCGTCGGCCAGATCGTTGATGGTCTGCGCGTCATACCGCTCGGCGCTGAAGGTCCAGCGCAGCAGCAGTTCACCACCGTAAACCTGACTGTCGATGCTCAACTCGTTGGGCAACGGCGCCTGCGGATCGTGGGCGGCGCCGACCGCTTCCTCCAGCGGACGGAACAGCGCATCGCTGCCGAAGCTCTGGTCGAACTGGCCGAGGTAGTTGAAGGTGACCGGCGCCTGCGGCAGCGCGGCCATGCTGCGCTGGCTGAGGTCATCGGCGAGATAACGCAGCACTCCGTAGCCGAGGCCTTTGTGCGGCACCGCGCGCAGTTGCTCTTTGATCGCCTTGATCGAAGCGCCCTGCCCGGCGGCTTCTTCGATGTTGTGCGGGGTCAGACGCAGTGGGTAAGCGCTGGTGAACCAACCGACGGTGCGGGTCAGATCGATCTCGTCGAACAGGGTTTCGCGGCCGTGACCTTCCAGTTGAATCAGCGCCGACGGTTGACCGCTCCAGCGACAGAGTACGCGGGCCAATGCGGTCAGCAACAGGTCGTTTACCTGAGTGCGATAAGCGCTCGGAGCTTGTTGCAGCAGCTGCCGGGTTTGCTCGGCATCAAGGCGTACGCTGACGGTTTGCGCGTGGCGATTCTGCTGGCCGCCCTGGGGATTTTCGCAAGGCAGATCAGCGCTCGGGCCGGCCAGTCGGGTCTGCCACCAGTCGAGTTCTTCGCGCAGGGATTCGCTGCCGGCGTAGGCCTGCAAGCGTGCCGCCCAGTCCTTGAAGGCACTGGTTTTCGCCGGCAGTTTTACCGCTTGTTCGGCGTCGAGTTGGCGATACACGGTTTGCAGATCGTCGAGCAATACGCGCCACGAGACGCCGTCGACCACCAAGTGATGGATCGCGATAAACAGACGTTGCTGACCTTCAGGGCCATCGACCAGCAAGGCGCGAACCAGCGGGCCATTTTGCAGATCGAGGCTGCGTTGCGCGTCGGCAAACAGCGCCTCGCACTTGTCCATCGAGGTAACCCGCGCCTGCCACAACACCGCCGCATCGGACACCGGTTGGTGCGTCGCTTGCCACGCGCCGTTGACTTCGCTGAAGCGCAGACGCAAGGCGTCATGCTGCTCGATCACCGCCAGCAGCGCCTGCTCCAGACGATGCGGTTCAAGGGTTGCGGTCGGCTCCAGCAATAACGCCTGATTCCAGTGCTGGCGTTGAGGAATATCGGTGTCGAAGAACCAATGCTGAATCGGTGTCAGGGCCGATTCACCCACCACCAGACCTTGCTCGGCCGTCACCTGCTCGCTACGGCTGGCCACTGCGGCCAGTGTCTGCACAGTCTGGTGCTGGAACAGATCACGCGGGCTGAAATGAATGCCCTGCTGACGCGCACGGCTGACCACTTGAATCGACAGAATCGAGTCGCCGCCCAGCTCAAAGAAGTTGTCGTTGAGGCCAACCTGTTCGACGTTGAGCACTTCGCACCAGATCTGCGCCAGTGTCTGTTCCAGTTCGTTACTTGGCGCGACGTAGTCCTGACGATTGAGCTCCGGATCCGGCGCCGGCAAGGCGCGGCGGTCGAGTTTGCCGTTGGCGGTCAGCGGCATGCTTGCCAGCAGAATCAGGTGCGTCGGCACCATGTAATCCGGCAATTGTGCCTTGAGGTGCGCCTTGAGCGCGTCGCGCAGTTCTGCTTGATTGGCTTCGCTTTGCTCGGCAACTTCAGTGACTAAATAGCCAACGAGTTGTTTGCCGCTTGGTGCATCCAGAGCGAGCACCACGGCTTCGCGGATCGAGTCATGATCGAGCAGACGGGTTTCGATTTCGCCGAGTTCGATACGGAAACCACGGATCTTCACCTGATGGTCGATCCGGCCCAGGTATTCCACCAAACCATCGGCACGCTGGCGCACCAGATCGCCAGTGCGGTACATGCGCCCGCCATCGATGGCAAACGGGTCAGCGACAAAACGTTCGGCGGTAATGCCTGGACGGTCGTGATAAGCCTGGGCCAGACCGGCACCGCCAACGAACAATTCACCGGTTGCACCTTGCGGCACCAGCGCCAGATCGGCGTCGAGAATGTACGCCACGCGCGCGCCGATCACACTGCCGATCGGCACACTGCCGGCACCCTCCTCCAGCACCTCCGGCGCCAGACTGGCCAGGGGCATGACCACGGTTTCGGTCGGGCCGTAAGCGTTGAAAAACATTGCCGGTTGGAACGCCGCGCGAATCCGCTGCAGGTGCTCACCGGTCAGCGCTTCGCCGCCGGTGATGATCATCCGCACCGGCAAGATCTGGTTTTGCGTCGAGAGGAACTGCGCCAACTGGCTGCCGTAGCTCGGGGTGAAACCAAGGACGTTGATTTTATGCGTGCGGATCAAGGCGCAGATTTCTTCCGCGTCCCACTGACCTTGCGCACGCAACACGACCTGCGCGCCGCAGAGCAGCGGCACCAACAGACGCTCGGTGGCCGCATCGAAGTTGATCGAATAGAAATGCAGCTCGCAGTCGTCCGGGCGCATGCCGAAACGCTCGATCACGGCTTGGCAATGCATGGCGATTTCGCCGTGGGAGACCACCACGCCCTTCGGTTTACCGGTCGAACCCGAGGTATAAATCAAGTAGGCCTGATGCTGCGGCAGACTGATAAACGGCAGCTCAGTGGACGGGTAAGCGGCGAGTGCCGCGCTGTCATCTTCCAGGCACCAGCGCGCCACATCTGGCGGCAGATCGCCGAGGGCTTTGAACATCGCGCGATCACTGAGCAGCAGGCCGATGCGGCTGTCTTCGATCATGTAATGCAGACGGTCGAGCGGGTATTCCGGGTCCAGCGGCACATACGCGCCACCAGCCTTGAGAATCGCCAGCAGACCGATGACCATTTCCAGCGAACGCTCCAGTGCCAGACCGACCCGCACTTGCGGGCCGACGCCGCGTTCACGCAAGGCCCAGGCCAGACGATTGGCGCGGGCGTCGAGTTCGGCGTAGCTCAGGGTCTGCCCGGCGAACGTCAGGGCCGGCGCGTCTTTGCGCGCCAGCGCCTGTTCGGCGAACAGGTGATGGATGCATTGATCGAGGCGATGCTCGCCCGGCTCAATGCCGAGGCTGTCGAGCAGTTGCTGTTGCTCAGGCTGGTCGAGCAGCGGCAGTTCACTGAGGCGCTGCTGCGGATCAGCGATCAGCGCTTCGAGCAAGTTGCGCCAATGTTTGGCCATGCGCGCAATGGTCGGTTCATCGAACAGATCCGTGCTGTAGGTCAGGCAGCAGCCGAGGCGATGGTCGAGGTCGGTGACTTCCAGATTGAGGTCGAACTTGGTCGCCCGCGCATCGTTGGCCAGGTACTCGACGGTCATCCCGGCGAGCATGCGGCTTTGCTGGAATTCCCAGCGCTGCACGTTGCACATCACCTGGAACAGCGGGTTGTATGCGGCGCTGCGCGGGGGCTGCAAGGCTTCAACCAGATGATCGAACGGCAGGTCCTGATGTGACTGGCCTTCGATCACGGTGTGACGCACCTGCTCGAACAATTCGCCGACCGACATCATGCCGTCGAGCTGGCAACGCAGCACTTGGGTGTTGAGGAACGCACCGATCAGCCCTTCGCTTTCCGGGCGGATGCGGTTGGCCACCGGCGCGCCAATGCGCAGATCGGTCTGGCCGCTGTAGCGGTAAAGCAGCGTGGCGAGCGCGGCAGTCATGGTCATGAACAGGGTCAGACCGTTTTGCGCATTGAAGGCACGAACCCGCGCGGCAAGATCGTCGCTGAGGTCGAAACGGAACAGTTCGCCCTGATGGCTTTGCACTGGGGGACGCGGACGGTCGCCGGGCAATTCCAGCAGTGGATGCTCACGACCGAGTTGCGCCGTCCAGTAGTCGAGTTGGCGCTGACGCTCGCCGGATTCCAGCCAGTTGCGCTGCCAGACGCTGTAGTCGAGATACTGCACCGGCAGCGGCTCAAGCGGCGAATCGCGGTCATCGACAAACGCTTCGTACAGCGCACTGAGTTCGCGGGCGAAGATGTCCATCGCCCAGCCTTCAGTAACGATGTGGTGCAGGGTCAGCACGAAGTAATGTTCTTGCTCGGCAGTTTTCACCAGACAGGCGCGCAGCAGCGGACCGGTTTCCAGGTCGAACGGCAGATGCGCCTCTTCATCGGCCAGTTGCTGAACCTTTTGCTCACGCACATCGGTGGCAAGTTTTGAGAAATCCTTCCAGCCCATGCGCACGCCGGTTTCGCCATGCACCTGCTGACGGGCGACGCCGTCGACACTCGGGAACGTGGTGCGCAGGGTTTCATGGCGCAGGATCAGCGCTTGCAACGCGGACTCGAAACGCTCGACATGCAGCACGCCACGCAGGCGCGCCATGCCACCGACGTTGTACGCCGGACTGTCCGGCTCCATCTGCCAGAGGAACCACATGCGCTGTTGCGAGTACGACAGCGGCACCGGTTGGCTGCGATCAACCTTGGCGATTGGCGGTTGTTTATTAGTGCGACCACTGGCCTGGATCAGGCGGATCTGTTCGGCAAAATCAGCCAGTTCGCTGTGTTCGAACAATGCACGCAGCGGCAGTTCGACGTCGCAGGCCTGACGGGTGCGCGAGATGATTTGCGTGGCCAGCAAGGAATGACCGCCGAGAGCGAAGAAGTCGTCGCGCAGGCCGACCCGAGTCAAGCCCAGCACTTCGCGCCAGATCGCGGCGATCTGCTGTTCCAGTTCTGTCACCGGTTCGACGTGTTCCCGCACTTGCCATTGCGGCTCGGGCAAGGCCCGGCGGTCGAGTTTGCCGCTCGGGCTGAGGGGCATTGCGTCCAGACGCATGAGTTGCGCCGGGACCATGTATTCCGGCAGTTCGGCGGCCAGAGCAGTTTTCAGGCGAGTGATTTGCTCGTCGTGATCTTCACTGGCATCGGTTGCGGTGAAGTAGCCGATCAGTTGTGCACCGGCAGCGGTTTCGCGTACCAGCACCACGGCTTGGGCGACGCCGTTCTGCGCGAGCAAACGCGATTCGATTTCTTCCGGTTCGACGCGGAAGCCACGCAGCTTGACCTGCTGATCGAGGCGACCGAGGTATTCGATCACGCCATCGGCGGTCCAGCGCGCGCGGTCGCCAGTGCGGTACAAACGAGCGCCCTGCTCGCCCAACGGATCGACCACAAAACGCTCGGCCGTCAGGGCAGGACGACCGAGGTAACCCCGGGCCAGACCGATACCGCTGATGCACAGTTCACCCGGCACACCGGCCGGCACTGGATTGAGATCAGCATCGAGCACACGGCAAATCACGTTACCCAGCGGCCGGCCAATCGGCGAGCGTTCGCCATCGGCAGCGCTGCAATGCCAGTGAGTAACGTTGATCGCGGTTTCGGTCGGGCCATAACGGTTGTGCAATTGCACCGCCGGCAATTGCGCGAGTACGCGGTTGCGCAGTTCGGCCGGCAGCGCTTCACCGCCGCAGAACACCCGGCGCAGGCTGGTGCATTCGGCGCTCAGCGGTTCATCGATAAACAGCGCGAGCAGCGGCGGCACGAAGTGCAGCGTGGTCACGCCGTATTCCTGAACCAGTTGGGCGATGCGATGCGGATCACGGTGTTCGCCGGGGCCGGCGATCAACAGACGCGCGCCGGTGATCAATGGCCAGAAGCACTCCCACACCGACACGTCGAAGCTGATCGGCGCCTTTTGCATCAGCACATCGGTTTCATCGAGGCGGTAAGTGTTCTGCATCCATTGCAAACGCTCGGCCAGTGCCGCATGGGTGTTGCCGACACCTTTCGGTTGGCCGGTGGAACCCGAGGTGTAAATCACGTAGGCGAGGTTGTCACCGTGCAGGTGCAGACCCGGTGCCTGACTCGGCCAGTTTTCCAGGTGCAAGGCGTCCATGGCGATGACGCTGACACCGGCGCAGGCCGGCAAGCGGCCGAGCAATTCGGTTTGGGTCAGGAGCAATTCGACGGCGCTGTCGCTGAGCATGTAGGCCAGACGATCGGCCGGGTAATCCGGGTCCAGCGGCACATAAGCGCCGCCCGCCTTGATGATCGCCAGCAGGCCGATCAGCAGTTGTGGCGAACGCTCCGCAGCGATGGCGACGCGGACATCCGGGCCGACGCCTTTGTCGCGCAGGTAATGCGCGAGGCGGTTGGCTTGCATGTGCAATTCGGCAAAGTCGAGACTACCGCCGTCCCACACCAGCGCGGTGCGTTCCGGGTTCAGACGCGCCTGTTCGTTGAGCTGTTCTGGCAGCCATTGTTGCGCCGGGGTGCACGGCGCAACGCCCCAGTGTTGTTGCTGTTCGAGCTCAGTGGCGGTCAGCAGTTGCAGATCGCCAATGGCTTGCTCCGGACGTTCGCAGACCTCGCGCAACAAGTGGCTGAAATGCTCGGCCAGCCGCTCGATGGTCGCCGCATCGAACAGTTCGCTGGCGTAGTCGAACGACAGCGTCAGACGCCCGTTGCGGTCCTCTTCGCTGTGCAGTTGCAGGTCGAACTTGGCTTCGCGGCTGTGCCACGGCAGCTCTTCGGCGAGCAGCCCCGGCAGACGCTTGAGCGCGCTCAAATCGCGCTGCTGGTGGTTGAACATGACCTGGAACAAGCCGTGTTCGCGGGCTTGCGGGAAGGCTTCGAGGAGTTGTTCGAACGGCAGATCCTGGTTCGCCTGGGCACCGAGTGCAGCGTCGCGGGTCTGGGCCAGCAGCGCAACGAATGACAAGCGCGAATCGATCTGCGCGCGCAACACTTGCGTGTTGATAAAGAAGCCGATCAGGCCCTGGGTTTCCAGGCGCGGACGGTTGGCGTTCGGTACACCGATACGAATGTCGCGCTGACCGCTGTAGCGATGCAGCAGGCTCTGAAACGCCGAGAGCAGCAGCATGAACGGCGTCGATTGGTGAGCTTGCGCCGTGTTGCGGATCGCATCACTTAGGCTCGCGCCCAGACGCACGGTGTGGCGTGCGGCGCTGGGATTTTTTTGCGCCGAACGCGGGTGATCGGTGGCCAGTTCCAGGGTCGGATGCTCGTCACCCAGTTGCGCTTTCCAGTACGTCAGTTGTCGCTCGCCCTCGCCTTGCGCCAACCATTGACGCTGCCAACTGCCGTAGTCGGCGTAATGGGTTGGCAGCGGCGCGAGGTTGGCGCTCGCACCTTGCGAAGCGGCGGCGTACAGCCGCGAGAATTCGTCGATCAATACGTTCAGCGACCAGCCGTCGGCGATGATGTGATGCAGCGTCACCAGCAGTTGGTGATCCTCGTCATCGAGACGCACCAGTGTCACCCGCAGCAGCGGGCCTTTTTGCAAATCGAATCGGGTGTGTGCTTCGTCTTCGCGGATCTGCTGGGCGCGGAGTTCACGCGCATGGGCCGGCATGTCGCTGATGTCGATCAGTTGCAGGTTGAATTCGGCGGCGGCTGCGACTTGTTGCAGGGCCACGCCGTCGCGTTCGAAGAAGCGTGTACGCAGGGATTCATGGCGCTCGATCAGTTGCTGGAAGCTGGCACGCAAGGCGTCTTCGTCGAGTTCACCGCGCAGACGCAGGGCACCGGGAATGTTGTAGGCGCTGCTCTGCGGGTCGAGTTGCCAGGTGATCCACAGACGGTTTTGCGCCAGCGATTGCGGCAGCGGCTCGCTGCGCGACAGTGCGGTGATTGCACCTTGGGCGTTGCCGCCGTCCTGTTGCTGTTGGGCCACGGCAGCCGCAAACGCGGACAGGGTCGGCGCCTCGAAGAGCAGACGCAGGTTCAGCTCAAGGCTGAGTTCTTCGCGAACCCGGGCGATGACTTGCGTGGCGGCGATCGAGTTACCGCCGAGCAGGAAGAAGTGGTCGTCGGCGTTGACCTGTTTAACGTTGAGTTGCTCGGCCCAGATCTTGCCGATCAAGGCTTCAAGCTCCGAGGCGCTGGTGACTGCGTCCTGGCTTTCAGCGGTGTTCGACGGGAACACTGCGTAGCTGTCGAGGCTGCCATCGGCCAGACGATTGCGGCACGCCGAACGCTGTAATTTGCCGCTGGAGGTTTTGGGCAGTGCGCCCGGATTAAGCAACACCACGACGCTTGGCGCTTCCTGATATGCCTCAGCCACGGCTTGGCGGATGGCTTTGATCAACGCCTGCGGCGCAAGGATTTTCTGCACGCTGCGGCTGATTTCTGCGGCGATGCCGATACCCTCCTCGCCATCCTGATTGACCGCGAACACCGCGACGCGGCCCTTGCGCACCACTTCCACTTCGTTCTCGACCGTTTTCTCGATGTCCTGCGGATAGAGGTTATGGCCGCGCACGATGAGCATGTCTTTCAGGCGGCCAGTGATAAACAGTTCAGCGCCGCGCATGAAGCCAAGGTCACCGGTGCGTAGCCAGGTGCGCCCGGCGTGCTGGACGAAGGTCTTGGCGCTGGCTTCAGGGTTGCGCCAGTAGCCGTGGGCGATACTCGGGCCAGCAGCCCAGACTTCACCAACGGCGTTGTCGGCAAGTTCGACCAGCGTGTTCGGTTCAACGATCAGCACGGCGTGTTCCGGCTGGCTGATGCCGCAACTCATGATCGGGCTGCCATCGCCCGGTTCGGCGCGGTTTTGCGCCAAGGCTTGATCGTTCACGCGCAACACCGGAATACCGGTGCCGCGCGGGGTGCCGGCGACGAATAGCGTGGCCTCGGCCAGACCGTACGAGGCCATGAAACTGCCCTCACTGAAACCGCATGCGGCGAACTTCTCGGCGAAGCGCTCAAGGGTGTCGAGACGGATCGGCTCGGAGCCGGAATAGGCCACGCGCCAGCGGCTCAGGTCGAGACGCTCCAGCGCCGACTCGCTGACCCGTTCGCTGCACAAGCGATAGGCGAAGTCCGGCCCGCCGCTGATGGTGCCGCCGTATTCGCTGATCGCTTCCAGCCAGCGCAATGGCCGGCCAAGGAAGTAGGCCGGCGACATCAGGATGCACGGCACACCGCTGAAAATCGGCTGCAGCAGACCGCCGATCAAACCCATGTCGTGATACAGCGGCAGCCAACTGACGATTACGTCGTCCGGGTTCACGTCGATGCCGAACCCGTGACGGATCAGCTGTTCGTTGGCGACCAGATTGCCATGGCTGACCTGCACGCCTTTGGGCAGCGCAGTGGAACCGGAAGTGTATTGCAGGAAGGCGATGTGGTCTTGCGGCAGGCTCGGTTCAACCCAGTTTTGCGCCAGTGAATTGTCGAGCGTGTCGACACACAACAACGGCGGCGCGCCCTCGATCTGCTGCAAGGTGTCGCGCAGGTCAGCGCTGGTCAGCAACAGACGCGGTTCGGCGTCGGCGATGATCGACAGCAAACGCTCCTGATGGTGACGGCGCGCGGATTCCGGCGGATAGGCCGGCACCGCGATCACCCCTGCGTACAGGCAGCCAAAAAACGCCGCGACGTAATCCGGGCCACTTGGGAACAGTAGCACCGCGCGATCACCGAATTCAGCGTCAGCCTGCAGTGCAGCGGCGATCATGCGTGCGCGTTGATCCAGCTCGCGATAACTGAGTACCACAGCCTGCTCCGGGTTTTCGGCGAGAAAACGCAAGGCCAGTCGATCCGGCGTCAGGGCCGCGCGGCGCTGGAGGGCTTGGACCAGGGTGCTGGGGAGTTCGAACGCGTCGGTCATGGGGTTTCCTGCCTGAATTCGGCTTGCTAATGGAATCGGGTTGCTGCGTCACGCCCCGCGAAGGGCATGCAGGGCGCGGTCTGTGCCGACCGCGCAAGGCTTGGGAATGCTGTCTGGCCGGGGCTCGATACCCGGAACCATTCACCAATGAGAACGGATGACGTCTTGAAATAATTAGTCGACGGGCAGGAGCGCCAATAGCGCCGGGGTGCGGCGGCGTGTCGCAGTTCTCAGAATGCACCTTTGTAGCGCATTACTTCTCTTTCTCAATTGACAATCATTATCATTCAACATAATTTGTCGCTCGATGTGTAGGACGCCCCCCTCCCCCAAGGCGTCCCACGACCCTATTTGGCAGCAAGGTGATTTCCATGACGGAACAAGTATCCACAAGCAGGTGCGATTCACCGCTACTTCAGGCATTCGTCGACAATCGACTGATTCTGGTCAAGATTGCAGCCCGTATTACCGGCTGCCGCTCGCGCGCCGAGGACGTGGTGCAGGATGCGTTTTTCCGCCTGCAATCGGCGCCACCGATCACGTCGTCGATCAAGGCTCAACTGAGCTATCTGTTCCAGATCGTGCGCAACCTCGCCATCGATCATTACCGCAAACAGGCGCTTGAGCAGAAGTACTCCGGCCCTGAAGAGGAAGGGCTGAACGTGGTCATCCAGGGTGCTTCGCCGGAAACCTCGCACATCAATTTCTCGACCCTGGAAAACATCGCCGACGCGCTGACCGAACTGCCCAACCGCACGCGCTATGCGTTCGAGATGTACCGGCTGCACGGCGTGCCGCAAAAGGACATCGCCAAGGAACTGGGCGTTTCGCCAACGCTGGTCAACTTCATGATTCGCGATGCGCTGGTGCACTGCCGCAAGGTGTCGGGCAGTCGTCGAGAGGCGGTGGCCGTGGGTCGTCGCTGAGACCGCGTCGACAGATAAAAAAGATCGCAGCCTTCGGCAGCTCCTACATGGAAATGCATTCCTCTGCAGGAGCTGTCGAAGGCTGCGATCTTTTGCCTTTAAATCACCTCAAGCCAATTTGCACCGATCAAAAAACCGCTCACGTCCCAGTATCATCAGCGCCGCGCGCTTGTGCGGGAAATCGAACTCTTTCTCGCAGTGGAAGCACTGGTTGTGCATATGCCCGATCATCTTCGCGTTGTCGGCCCGAGGCTCGGCAACCACCCGCTGAGTGCGCGGATCATCGAGAAACAGGTAATGCACCAGCGCCGATAACCAGCTCGCCACTTTGTGCGGGCCGCGATGATCTTCTTCGCCCACCAGCATGTGAATGCCGCGGTCGTAATTGTCGGCATCGTAGAACGGCGCGATGCGATCTTCCTTGGCCCAGTAGGCTTCGAAATAGGCAAACGGCTGATCATCGAAACAGCCAATCAGCGTCAGCGTGTGCGGGTCGGCAGCGAGTTTGCTCAGGTACTCGCGGTGTTTCTCGAGGCTGCCCTCTTCTTGCCAGAAACTGGCAACGCGCGGGCTGTTCTGCCAGCGGTTGAAGCGCGACAGGTCTTCTTCGATCTCTACAGTGCGCAGGGAAATCCACGCACCAAGACGCGCATCGAAACGCCGATACACTTCACCGCGCGGTTTGACCGGACGCAGTGGATGACGCTTGCCCTCGTTGATGACCATTTGCTGCGGATAGCTGCCCGCCAGGGAGTTGCCGAGCCACGGTTGCGGCAACTGCCAGAACAGCGTGCGCTCGCAGCGATATTCGCCGGCCACTCCGGTGCTCACCAGCAAGCCACTGAGCAAGGCTTCGGTCGGCGGCTGATCCAGATGCCAAGTCAATTGCTGGCACGCCGGATCCCGTGCGAACAGCCAGTAACAGGCCGCCCACAACGCCTGCCCGGGCGGCAGCGCAAAGCGTTCATCGATCTGGATCGGTCCCTTTGCCTCCCGATCGAGGCGCAAGCGGATCAGCGGTTGACCGTCCAGGCTCAGGCTCAGACGGCTTTCACTGACATCAGCGATCAATTGACTGCCCGAAGGCAAGGCCAGGGCAGTCAGGTCATTCAGATTGGACATGGGTCGGGCTCACGATAATCGTCGACAGTTCAACGATGGGACGTGAGCCGGGAAGGAAAATTTAGGCTTTGCCCAGAAATCGCTGCCTCAGTGGTGAGGCACCGGCACCACGGCAATCTTGTACGGATCGAAAATCTTCAGCATTTCACCGTTGTCGCGCAAACCCTGCAGCAACTTGCCAAACGCCGCGCCGGTGATCGGCGCGGTCGGGCGCAGAATCGCGTAATGGTGATAGACCTGATCGATGCGCTGCGACACCAGCAATTCGTCGCGCACCTTCTCGTTACGCAACAGGTAATCGAACAGATAGGAACGTGTCACCAGGGCAACATCGGCGCGCCGGCGCAGCACCATCAGCAAGTTGCTGTCGTGGGAATAGGTCAGCGTCGCGTTGTAATTCTGTGCGAGGTATTTGGGGTCGGCGTTGAAGTTGGCGAACTCGTAGTGGTAACCGCTGAACAATGCCAGGCGTTTGCCGGTGAGGTCGGCGAAATAGTTCTGCTGCCGACCGTCTTCGCGTTGCGCGACGAAAATCTCCGCATCCTCAAGGCCCATGTCGACATCCGTGTGGGGAATTTCCTTCCAGCCCCAATCGGGGTTCTCGAAAATTGCCATGTCGATCCGGCCCTGCTTGAAATCACCGAAACGCCGAGGAATCGAGGTCGGTACGAGGACGAACTGATAGTCGCTTTGCAGACGATTGAGGGCTTCGACCAACTGCGGGCAGAAGACCTGTGTCGGCACCGTTTTCCGGGCGAACGGTGTAAGGCGGAAAATGCGCCGCGCCGACCCGGACCAATTGCGCTGCCTGAGCGGGCAATACCCAAAATGCAGCCAGCGCTACGAGCATCAACCCCGCGGCCGTCCGAATTGGCGAAGACTTCAAAACACCCCACTCCCCGAAAAAATACCGATCAATGCATTCAAGCTAGGCGGTTTCGCCCAGTTAGCCAGTTTCCCGGCCGGATAGAAAGTGCTTCAACGCGCTTCAAGGACCAGAATCAACGCCTCATCGGCCAACTGATCGAGGCTCAAACTGCCGCCGGCACGGAACCAGGTGGTCGTCCACGACAGTGCGCCAGTGAGGAAACGTCGGGTAATAAATACGTCGCCACGGATAAACCCCGCGTCTTTGGCCTCACCCAGCACTTGCAGCCAGATGTCTTCGTAAACATCGCGCAATGCCAGCACCTTGGCCTGACCGTCTTCGGACAGTGAACGCCACTCATAAACCAGCACCGCCATGGCTTCACCGCTGCCGCCCATGATCGACTGCAATTCGCAGCGAATCAGCGCCAGCACGCGCTCGCGCACATCGGTCGCGTCAGCAAGCGCTGCACGCATCAACGCGGTGTTGTAGCGGATGGTCTCTTCCATCACCGCACGGAGGATTTCATCCTTGCTTTTGAAGTGATGAAAAATGCTTCCCGACTGGATGCCGACGGCACCGGCCAGATCGCGCACCGTGGTGCGTTCGTAGCCTTTGTTGCGGAACAGGTGAGCGGCCACTTGCAGCAATTTGCCGCGGGCGCTGTCGGGGTCGGTCAACTGGCCTTCGTCGACCAAATCGCGCATGACCCTCAGGGCTTTTTGCTCGTCCACCCGTTCTCTCCTACAGTCGATCAGTCTGTTGCCCCCTGAAACCGCAGGGTTGCGCGCAATTTAAGCCGCCAGCGGCAACCAAGCAAGCGCTTGGGCAGAAGATAGTTTCAACTGTTTACAAACCAAGCGCTTGCTTGGTAGCCTCCAGACACTTCTGTCGCAGGTTGCTGAGTCGGAGATAAAAAATGCCCACCACCGTTCGCATCGGATGCGCCAGTGCATTCTGGGGAGACACCTCGACCGCCGCCGCGCAGTTAGTGGACGGCGGCAAGCTTGATTATCTGGTGTTCGATTACCTGGCCGAGATCACGATGTCGATCATGGCCGGGGCACGCATGAAGGACCCGCAAGCGGGTTTTGCCAGCGACTTCATCGACGTATTGACACCACTGCTGCCACAACTGGCCGAGCAGAACATCCGCGTGATCAGCAATGCCGGCGGGATCAACCCGCAAGCCTGCGCCGCCGCCCTGCAAGCGGCGTGCGACAAGGCCGGCGTCGCGCTGAAAATCGCCGTTTTACTCGGCGATGACCTGCAACCACGGTTCAAACAGCTAAGCGGCATCACCGAAATGTTCAGCGGCGCCGCGCTGCCGCCGATGTGCGTGTCAACCAACGCCTACCTTGGCGCGCCGGGCATTGTCGAAGCGCTGCGCCTGGGCGCTGACATTGTCATCACCGGGCGCGTGGTCGACAGCGCCGTGGTCAGCGCGGCGCTGGTGCACGAATTCGGCTGGTCGTGGCACGACTACGACAAACTCGCCCAGGCCGCGCTCGCCGGGCACATCATCGAATGCGGCGCGCAATGCACCGGCGGCAATTTCACCGATTGGCGCGAGGTGCCGGATTACGAGCACATCGGCTTCCCGATCGTTGAGGTCAGCGGCGACAGCCAATTCATCGTCAGCAAGCCTGAAGGCAGCGGCGGACTGGTCACTACGCTGACCGTCGGCGAGCAAATGCTGTATGAAATCGGCGATCCCCAGGCCTATCTGTTGCCCGATGTGGTCTGCGATTTCACCGAGGTCAAACTTCAGCAACAAGGCAAGAATGCCGTGCACGTCCACGGCGCCAAAGGCCTGCCGCCGAGCGACAAATACAAGGTCAGCGCCACTTACCCGGACGGTTTTCGTTGCACCGCCAGTTGCCTGATTGCCGGCATCGATGCCGTGGACAAGGCCCGGCGGGTCAGTCAGGCGATCATCGACAAGACGGCGGAGATGTTCAGCCAGCGCGGTTGGGCGCCTTACAGCGAAACCAACATCGAACTGCTCGGCAGCGAAGCCACCTACGGCCCTCATGGCCAACGCCGCGACAGCCGTGAAGTGGTGATCAAACTCGCCGTGCGTCATCCGAGCAAACAGGCGCTGGTACTGTTCTCCCGGGAGATCGCTCAGGCCGCAACCGGCATGGCGCCGGGGCTGACCGGCATCGTCGGCGGGCGGCCAACGGTGTACCCGCTGATTCGTCTGTTTTCATTCCTGATCGATAAAAGCGCCTGCACCGTGCAGATCGATATGGCCGGTGAACGTTATCCATGCGCCCTGCCCTCGCTCAGCTCACTCGACAGCGCGGACTTGCCCCTGCCCCAGCAACCGCCCAAACCACTGGGCCGCGCCGATGCCAGCGTAGCGCTGGTGAAACTGGCCGTGGCGCGCTCCGGTGACAAGGGCAATCACAGCAACATCGGCGTGATGCCGCGCAAACCCGAATACCTGCCGTGGATCGCCGAAGCGCTGACCCCGGCCGTCGTGGTCGACTGGATGAGCCACGTGCTCGACCCGATCCACGGCCGGGTCGAACGCTGGTATCTGCCTGGCACCCACAGCCTCAACTTCCTTCTGGAAAACGCCCTTGGCGGCGGTGGCGTGGCCAGTCTGCGCATCGATCCGCAAGGCAAAGCCTTCGCCCAGCAACTGTTGGAAATCCAGATCCCGGTGCCGCAGAGCATCGCCGAACAGCTCGACTAGAGGATTGTTTGCATGGCTTACGCGTCGATTTTCAACGCCGAACTGTTCCACGGCCAGACCATCATCGTCACCGGGGGCGGCAGTGGCATTGGTCGCTGCACCGCCCATGAACTGGCAGCCCTCGGCGCCAATGTGCTGCTGGTCGGGCGCAAGCCGGAGAAACTGCAAAAGGTCGCCACCGAAATCACCGAGGACGGTGGCCGGGCGCACTGGAAGGCTTGCGACATCCGCGATGAAGAAGCAGTGAAACAACTGATCAAGGAGCTGATCGCTGAGCACGGGCCGATCCACGGCCTGGTCAACAATGCTGGCGGCCAGTTCCCGTCGCCCCTGGCTTCGATCAATCAGAAAGGCTTCGAAACCGTGCTGCGCACCAACCTGGTCGGCGGTTTTCTGATGGCGCGGGAAGTGTTCAATCAGTCGATGAGCAAACACGGCGGCAACATCGTCAACATGCTCGCCGACATGTGGGGCGGCATGCCCGGCATGGGTCACTCCGGCGCCGCGCGTTCGGGCATGGACAACTTCACCAAGACCGCTGCGTTCGAATGGGGCTATGCCGGCGTGCGGGTCAACGCGGTGGCGCCGGGCTGGATTGCCTCCAGCGGCATGGACACTTATGAGGGGGCGTTCAAAGCGGTGATTCCGACCCTGCGCGAACACGTGCCGCTCAAGCGCATCGGCACCGAGTCGGAAGTCAGTGCGGCGATTGTGTTTTTGCTGAGCCCGGCCGCCGCGTTTATCAGCGGCAGCACTTTGAGAATCGATGGTGCGGCCAGCCTCGGCAGCCGTGCATGGCCGTTGCACAAGGCCAGCCACAGCGAGTCGTTCAACGGCTTCCATCGCGCGTATTTACCCGAAGTGCTGAAGGACAAGGAGTAAGCCATGCCGCAGATCCAGTCCCGGCTCGACCCGCACAGTGAGGACTTCGCCCGCAACCGGGCAGCCATGCTCGCGGCCATCGAACACGTACAGCAGCTCGAAAAAAACCTGCTGAACAAAGCCGCCGAGGCCAAAGCCAAATTCGACCAACGCGGGCAACTGCTGCCCCGTGAGCGCTTGAACCTGTTGCTCGATCCCGGCGCGCCGTTTCTCGAACTGGCCAGCCTCGCCGGCTACAAGTTGCACGACGACAAGGACGGCAGCGCGGCCGGTGGCGGCTTGATCGCCGGCATCGGGTATGTGTCCGGCATCCGCGCGATGGTGGTCGCCAACAACAGCGCAATCAAGGGCGGGACGATCTCGCCCAGCGGCCTGAAAAAATCCCTGCGCCTGCAACAGATCGCCCAGGAAAACAAACTCCCGGTGATCACCCTCGCCGAAAGCGGCGGTGCCAATCTCAATTACGCCGCCGAGATTTTTGTCGAAGGCGCGCGCAGTTTTGCCAATCAGGCGCGGATGTCGGCAATGGGTTTGCCGCAGATTACCGTGGTACATGGTTCGGCCACGGCCGGTGGCGCTTATCAGCCGGGGTTGTCGGATTACGTGGTGGTGGTGCGCGGCAAGGCCAAGCTGTTTCTCGCCGGTCCGCCCCTGCTGAAAGCGGCCACCGGCGAAGTCGCCACCGATGAAGAACTCGGTGGCGCCGAGATGCACGCGCAAGTCGCTGGCACGGCTGAATACCTCGCTGAAAACGATGCCGACGGCGTGCGTCAGGTCCGTGAAATCCTCCGTATGCTGCCGTGGAACGAGCAACTGCCGTGGCTGCCGGAGCCGCAATACAAAGAGCCGCTCTACCCCATCGACGAGTTGCTCGGGCTGATCCCCGACGATCCGAAAAAGCCTTACGACGTGCGCGAAATCATCGCGCGCATCGCCGACGAATCGTGTTTCGTCGAATTCAAGGGCGAGTTCGATCAGCAGACCATTTGCGGCCAATTGAAGATTCAGGGCCGCGCCTGCGGTTTCATCGGCAACAACGGCCCGATCACGCCCAACGGTGCGAGCAAAGCGGCGCAGTTCATTCAACTGTGCGACCAGAGCCAGACACCGCTACTGTTCTTTCACAACACCACGGGCTTCATGGTCGGCACCGAATCCGAGCAACAAGGCGTGATCAAACACGGCTCGAAACTGATTCAAGCGGTGGCCAATGCGCGGGTGCCTAAACTGACCATCGTGGTCGGCGGTTCTTACGGTGCCGGTAACTATGCGATGTGCGGCCGCGGTCTCGATCCGCGCTTCATCTTCGCCTGGCCGAACAGCCGCACCGCGGTGATGGGCGGTGCGCAGGCCGGCAAGGTATTGCGCATCGTCACCGAAGCCAAGCAGCTCAAGGACGGCCTGACGCCGGACCCGAAAATGCTCGACATGCTCGAACAGGTCACCGCGCAGAAACTCGACAGCCAGTCCACCGCGCTCTATGGCAGCGCCAACCTGTGGGACGACGGGCTGATCGACCCGCGCGACACGCGCACCCTGCTCGGTTACCTGCTGGACATCTGCCACGAGGCCGACATTCGCACGTTGCAACCCAACAGCTTCGGCGTCAGCCGCTTCTGACCGCCACGGACCCTACGGAGAACAATAACAATGATCTTCACCCCGGAACACGAAGCCCTGCGCCGTACCGTCCACCAATTTGTCGAGCACGAGATCAATCCGCACGTCGACGAATGGGAAAAGGCCGGTCGCTTCCCGATCCACGAGATTTTCCGCAGGGCCGGCGACCTCGGCTTGCTGGGGATTTCCAAACCGGAAAAGTTCGGCGGCATGGGCCTCGACTACAGCTACTCGATTGTCGCCGCCGAAGAGTTCGGCACCATCCATTGCGGCGGCATTCCGATGTCGATCGGCGTGCAGACCGACATGTGCACGCCGGCCCTCGCCCGCTTCGGCTCCGATGAATTGCGCGAAGAGTTCCTGCGCCCGGCGATCACTGGCGAGCAGGTTGGTTGCATCGGCGTTTCTGAAGTCGGCGCCGGTTCCGACGTCGCCGGGCTGAAAACCACCGCGCGCAAGGACGGCGACGACTATGTGATCAACGGCAGCAAGATGTGGATCACCAACTCGCCGAGCGCCGACTTCATCTGCCTGCTGGCCAACACCTCGGACGACAAACCGCACATCAACAAATCGCTGATCATGGTGCCGATGAACACGCCGGGGATCAGCCTCAGTTCGCACCTGGACAAGCTCGGCATGCGCAGCTCGGAAACGGCCCAGGTATTTTTCGACAACGTGCGTGTGCCGCAGCGCAACCGCATCGGTCATGAAGGCGCCGGGTTCATGATGCAGATGCTGCAATTCCAGGAAGAACGCCTGTTCGGTGCGGCAAACATGATCAAGGGTCTGGAATACTGCGTCGACAGCACCATCGAGTACTGCAAGGAGCGCAAAACCTTCGGCAATGCGCTGATCGACAATCAGGTCATCCACTTCCGCCTCGCCGAACTGCAGACCGAAATCGAATGCCTGCGCGCACTGGTCTATCAGGCCACCGAGCAATACGTGAAAGGCCAGGACGTCACGCGGCTGGCGTCGATGGCCAAGCTCAAGGCCGGGCGCCTCGGCCGTGAAGTCAGCGACAGCTGCCTGCAATATTGGGGCGGCATGGGTTTCATGTGGGACAACCCGGTGGCGCGCGCCTACCGCGATGTGCGGCTGGTATCGATTGGCGGCGGCGCCGACGAGATCATGTTGGGGATCATCTGCAAACTGATGGGCATCCTGCCGGGGAAAAAGAAATGAGCAGCCTGCCGCAATGCCAGACGCTATTGCTGGAACTGCAGGGCGGCGTGCTGCACATCACCCTGCATCGGCCGGACAGTCGCAATGCGATGAGCCTGCAGATGGTCAGCGAACTGCGCGCGGTGCTGGCGGCTGTGCGCGATGATCGCGCTGTTCGGGCATTGGTGCTCAGCGGTGCCGGCGGGCATTTCTGTGCCGGCGGCGATATCAAGGACATGGCCAGCGCTCGTGCTCAAGGCGCCGAGGCTTATCGAGATTTGAATCGCGCATTCGGCGCCCTGCTGGAAGAAGCACAGTGCACGCCGCAAGTGCTGATCAGCGTGCTGCAAGGCGCGGTGCTTGGCGGTGGTTTCGGGCTGGCCTGTGTCAGCGACATCGCGATTGCCGATCATCAGGCGCAATTCGGTTTGCCGGAAACCAGTCTCGGCTTGCTGCCGGCGCAGATTGCGCCGTTTGTGGTGCAGCGCATCGGCCTCACCGAAACCCGTCGACTGGCACTGACCGCCGCACGTTTCGACGGGCATCAGGCACGGCGTCTGGGGCTGGTGCATTTCGTCGAAGAGGATGCGCAGGCCTTGGCTGAGCGCCTGGATGAGGTGTTGCAACATGTGCTGTGTTGCGCGCCGGAGGCGAATGCGATGACCAAGAAATTGCTCTTGGCGAGCGCCGGGCAGCCTTCAAGCGAATTGCTCGATGAGGCAGCGCAGTGGTTCAGCGAAGCGGTGACTGGCGCCGAAGGGATCGAGGGCACCATGGCTTTTGTGCAAAAGCGTAAACCGCGGTGGGCC
>NZ_JAMLFX010000004.1:139284-323383 GCF_023634765.1 Pseudomonas sp. AKS31 | reverse complement strand
CAGGCTCGCTCCCACAGGTTTTGTGAACGATGCAAATTCCTGTGGGAGCGAGCCTGCTCGCGAAGAGGCCAGCCAACCCACCGCCAAATACTCAGGAAGATCACTATGCCCGCCATCCACAAAATCCTGATCGCCAACCGCGGTGAAATCGCCTGCCGCATCCAGCACACCGCTCAGGCTTTGGGCTACCACACCGTCGCCGTTTTCAGCGACGCCGACGCCGATGCCCTGCACGTGCAAATGGCCGATCAAGCCGTGCGTATCGGCCCGGCGCCGGTGCAGCAGTCGTATCTGAACATCCCGGCGATCCTCGACGCCGCTCGCCGCAGCGGTGCCGACGCGATCCATCCCGGCTACGGTTTTCTCTCGGAAAACACCGAGTTCGCCCGCGCCTGCGAACAAGCCGGGCTGATCTTCATCGGCCCCAGCGTCGAAGCCATCGAATTGATGGGCAGCAAACGCCGCTCAAAAACTGCCATGCTCGAAGCCGGCGTGCCGTGCATCGCCGGCTATCAGGGCGCGGAACAGGACGACGCCACCCTGCTGCGTGAAGCCGAGCGTATCGGCTACCCACTGATGATCAAGGCCAGTGCCGGCGGGGGTGGACGCGGCATGCGTCTGCTGCACAACGCCGCTGATTTGCCGGCGCAATTGCGCACCGCGCGCTCCGAAGCATTCAACGCTTTCGGCAGCGACGAATTGATTCTTGAACAGGCGCTGATCGAACCGCGGCATGTCGAAGTGCAGCTGTTCGGCGATCAGCACGGCAACCTGATCTACCTCGGCGAACGCGACTGTTCGATCCAGCGCCGCCATCAGAAAGTCATCGAGGAAGCGCCCTGCCCGGTGATGACCGCCGAGTTGCGCCAAGCCATGGGTGAAGCAGCATTACAGGCCGGGCGTGCAGTGAACTATGTCGGCGCCGGCACCGTTGAGTTTCTGCTCGATGCGCGCGGACAGTTCTACTTTCTGGAGATGAACACGCGCCTGCAAGTCGAGCACCCGGTGACTGAACTGATTACCGGGCTGGATCTGGTCGCTTGGCAATTGCTGGTTGCCGAGGGACAGCCGTTGCCGCTGACTCAAGAACAAGTCCAGCTCACCGGCCATGCCATGGAGGTGCGGCTTTACGCCGAAGATCCCGCCCACGACTTCCTCCCGCAAACCGGTCGAGTAGAAGCCTGGGAGCCGGCGCTGCAGCACGGTGCGCGAATCGATCATGGTTTGCTTGAAGGGCAATCGGTCAGCCCGTTCTATGACCCGATGCTCGGTAAGCTGATCGCCTTCGGCGCCACTCGCGAGGAAGCGCGCCGCAAACTGCTGCGTGCGGTACAGGACACGGTGTTATTGGGCGTACAGAGCAATCAGCGCCTGCTCGCCAGCCTGCTGCAACACCCGCAATTCATCAGCGGTGAATTCAGTACCGCCTTCATCGCTCGGCACTTCAGTGATCACCCTTGTTTGCACCGCTACATTCCGGATGCCGAGCAGTTGGCGATCGCAACGGTGCTTTTCTATCAAACCAGCGCCCGCAACCACCGTGCGCCACTTAACGGCTGGCGCAATAACGCCAATGTGCCGCTGCATTATCGCCTCGGTCTTGATGATCAGACCTGGGCCGTGCAACTGCTCGCTGAGGCACACGGCGTATTCAACGTGCAGGTCGCCGAACGCACACTCGAATTGAAGCTCATCGACCATGATGCGCAGTCAGTGACGCTGGAAATCGACGGCTTACGCCAGCGTCACGCCTATCGGCTCGATGCCGGGCACCTCTGGTTGTTCAGCCATCCCGGCAGTTTGTGCCTCGAGAATCGAACTCATGCCGTGATCGGCAGTCAGACCAGCGCCAGTTCCGGCACTCTGAAAGCGCCGATGGACGGTGCCATCGTCGACGTACTGGTCAGCGAAGGCAGTGCGGTCAGCAAAGGTCAGTTGCTGGTGGTGCTGGAGGCAATGAAAATGGAGCATCCGCTCACGGCCGGCATCGACGGCGTGCTCACGCGGGTGCAGGTCAAGGTCGGCGATCAGGTAAAAAATCGTCAGGTTCTGTTGCAGGTCGAGTAGTCGCCCACACACCCCTGCGGGTTTTGACTACGCTCTGAGTTATCAGAACGCGGAAATCAGGAACCCTGCGATGCCCCACTGGCTGGTCATAGATCTGGAAGCCACCACCGATGAGGGTGGCTGGCCGGTCACCGAAATGGAAATTATCGAGATCGGCGCCACCCTGGTTGATCGCGCCGGGCGCGAGCAGGATCACTTCCAGCGCTTCGTCAAACCGACGCGACGGCCGTTGCTGACGCCTTTCTGTCGTGAACTGACGCACATCACTCAGGCCAATATCGACTCGGCACAGCCGTTGACTGAAGTCTGGCCGGCGTTCGAACGCTGGCTCGCGCAACATCAGGCACGTCTTGAAGGTTGGGCCAGTTGGGGCGATTACGACCGCAAGCAATTGCTCCAGGAATGGCAGCGCCTGCACATCGACAGCGGCTTGAGCCAAGTGCCACACATGAACCTCAAACAACGCTTCGCCAAGGCTCGACGCCTGGAGCGGCCGCTGGGCCTCAACGGCGCGCTGCAGCTGGCCGGCATGCAGTTCAGCGGCCAGCAGCATCGGGCGCTGGAAGATGCGCGCAACACCGCGCGGTTATTGCCACTGGTCTTGCCACTCTAGGGTCAATTCGAGAACTCAGCGGACAGATGCCGGGCAGGTGACGGCGCGAAAAGCCTTGTGCATACTGGCCGCCTCCAATTTCTAACCCTTTTCGAGGAATCGCCCATGTTTAAAGTCAACGAGTACTTCGACGGCACCGTCAAGTCGATCGCCTTTGGCACCGCTGAGGGTCCGGCGACCATCGGCGTCATGGCCCCGGGCGAATACGAATTCGGCACCGCTCAGCGTGAAATCATGCACGTGGTTTCCGGCGCACTGACCGTCAAACTGCCCGACAGCAGCGATTGGGAAACCTTCGCCGCCGGCAGCCAGTTCAACGTCCCGGCCAACAGCAAGTTCCAGCTGAAGGTTGCGGTCGACACCGCTTACCTGTGCGAATACCGCGGCTAAAGCAACGGTTTCACTGCACCAACAAAAATGCCCGTGTCCAAGGACACGGGCATTTTTCGTTTCAGTGGCCGATTACTCGAGAATCTCCACCGGCATGCCGACTTCAAGTCGGCCATTGCTGTCGTTGACCAGATTCTGCCCGAACATTGCGCCATCAGCTTCGGCACGGTATTTCTGCAAAGTGGCCAGCGGCTCGCGATCGGCACTGCGCTCACCGGTTTGCGGGTCGATGGTGGTGAGGATGCAACGTGCGCACGACTTGACCACGCGAAACTCGACGTCACCGATGCGAATGCGCTTCCAACTGTCTTCTGCATAGGCAGCACTGCCTTCAATCACCAGATTCGGCCGAAAACGCAACATTTCCAATGGTCGTCCGACCTTTTGCGAAAGGTCCTGCAGAGAGGCCTCGCCGATCAACAACAGCGGAAATCCGTCAGCGAACGCGACCTGATCGTCATCTTTGCCGAAGCCCGCCTGAGTGGACCGGGCGCGATCCAGCGGCACCTGCACCAGCCGGGTCGGCTTGCCGATGAAATCACTGACCCAGCGCGCCGCCTCATCACCGGCATCCGGCACGCGCAAGGTGTCACGCCAGATCGTCACGCCACGCAGTTCGGCGTCGTTGCCCGGCAAGGCGATGTCGATGGAGGACCGTTCAGGTGCGCTCAGGGTCAGACCGCCCTGTGCATTCCACAGGGCCGACAATTGACTCATCTTCGCTTCGGCGCGCTGGGTCAGGAAGCGGCCGCTGGCTTCGTCCACGAGCATCCAGCGTCGATCGCCATCAAGCCCCAGCCTATCGAGATCAACGCTTTGCAGCACATCGACCTTGCCGGATTTCAACGGGTAACGATAAAGCGCGCTCAGACGCAACATGGCCAGCTCCCTGGAGAATAAAAACGCCACCCTATACGAGCTTTATCCGCGAATCAAAGCCAGAATTTGCGCACTGCATATCCCATGTGGGGGTGATGATCAGGCGGGTACTTCGTCGAGCATCAGACGCTGGCGCACCACGTCGACCAATTTGTCCGGCTGGAACTTGGAGAGGAAGTTGTCGCAGCCGACCTTCTTCACCATCGAGTCATTGAAGCTGCCAGACAGCGAAGTGTGCAGTACCACGTACAAACCACGCAGACGCGGATCGTTACGAATTTCGGTAGTCAGACGATAGCCGTCCATCTCCGGCATTTCCGCATCGGTGAAGATCATCAGCAGCTTGTCGGTCATGTTCACCCCGGTATCGGCCCAGGCCTTGAGCATGTTCAGCGCCTTCAGGCCATCGCTGGCGATGTGCATTTTCACCCCGAGCTGGCCAAGGGTGTCGCGCAACTGCGAGAGCGCCACGTTGGAGTCGTCCACCAGCAGCACCTCACGACCACGGGCGCGCTCCAGAACCGGATCATCGAGTTTTTCACGCGAGACCTTGGCGTTGTACGGGACGATTTCGGCGAGGACTTTCTCGACGTCGATGATTTCCACCAGTTGATCGTCAACCTTGCTGATCGCGGTCAGATAGTGCTGACGCCCGGCGCTGGTCGGTGGCGGCAGGATGGCTTCCCAGTTCATGTTGACGATGCGGTCCACACCGCCCACCAGGAAGGCCTGCACCGAGCGGTTGTATTCGGTAACGATGATGGTGCTGTTCGGCCCCGGTACCAACGGACGCATACCGATCGCCTGCGACAGGTCAATGACTGGCAAGGTCTGACCGCGCAGATTGACCACACCGCACACAAACGGATGACGCTGCGGCATCAAGGTCAGTTTTGGCAGTTGCAGTACTTCCTGAACCTTGAACACGTTGATTGCGAACAACTGCCGCCCGGCCAACCGAAACATGAGAATTTCCAGGCGATTCTCACCCACCAGTTGCGTGCGTTGGTCTACCGTGTCGAGAATGCCGGCCATCAATGACTCCTGGGCTTGTTCTGATGAATTCACTATGTGAGGTTATCGGCGGCAAATGGCAGTTCTTGATTGCCATACCCGACCCTCTCAAAAATGCCATGAACAGGCATTGATGTCACATTAACATCATGCTTTACTGGCCCGGTGATTTTCATCTGCTACATTCTCTTCGGCGCGACCTCGGTTTGCACGCTAGGTTCCCGCGCCTAAGGGATTCCCCTAGTATCAATCAGGCCCAACCTGATATTCGCAATATCCAATAGCCATTAATGTGACGCCATTCTCATTGCATGAACGGAGTCAGGCTATTGTGTGCGATCGCAGTTCAGTGGAAACAAGCCCCCTGGAACCTCTCAGTCTGTGCACTTGCACGGCTGGGCGCGATCTCCCGACGATTCACGATCGTCGTCACACACGGCATTCCCTCATCAGACATGACGTTGTGGAGATAAGCATGCCAATGGACCGCAAAGAGTGGGTACAACGCTTCCCCGAATTCCTTGTCGAGGCCGAGCAACTCCTGGCCAAGTCCGAAGAATGCCTCAGCCATCTGCAACTGATCAGCAACGACAAGGACGCCATCGAGTGCATCCTCAGCACTCTCCTCAAGCTCGCACGCCGGGCTGAAGCCCTGGCGCTGGAGGCGATTTCCGAATTTTCCCTGCACATTTACAGCCTGCTCAACCTCAATCAGGATCATGTCGACCTTCACGAACAGGCCCTGCAAGCCTTGCAGGATTGCTTCACGTTGATGGCCTGGCAGCTTGAACTGGTCGATCAGCAGACCGGGCAACTGAGTCTTGATGACAGTGAGCAGATTTCACTGATCGAAGCATTCGCCTTCCAGGTCGGCCAAAGTCGGCTTCAGCCGCCGTTGACCGGCAAACGTTTGCCCCAATTGCCCTATTCGGGGCGGGCCTGAGCAACCCACTGGGTCCAAGCAGGGACTGGGTACACACTCTGAATGTCGTAATTGAACAGTTCATACCTGCCAACGACAATCGAATTAAATAATCAGCTCTGACAGCCACGAATAATTTCCGCCGGCCTCAGGGTTTGCCTGTGTGTCAAGACGCACAACTTCAGGCAACACCGACATCCTGTCGAACACAATAAATTGACTTTTCCATTATGGAACTTGCGTCCAATGTCATGTATTTCCTGACCCAATGGACATATATAGCAAGCGCGACCAACGGTATCTTAAGTGGTATTATGCCGCGCACTAGTTGCTTTCAAATTAATGGCACAGTGATTTCATAAGTCGCTGTGCACTGAAGTTGGCGGTCAACACATTCACTGAACCGCGTTGAAATCAATAACATAATTGACAGCATTTTCAGACAGAGATCCGCCAGCCTCCGGCCGGTCTGCCCGCAGCGAACATCCATTGGCTCCATCCGTTATGTACGCCAGTCTCAAGTCAATCACTACATGGCCACCCTCCCGGGAAAATGCTCGCCGGTTCACACTCATACTCTGTGTTGCGGCAACGCTCGGCAGTCTGCTGACCTACGCTCTTTCAACACCACTTTGCCTGGGATTGCTGCTGCTCGATATCGCGGCTACTGCGTGTGTCTGGGTGCAATATCGACTGTCACGCAAATCGATCAAATTCCAGCCACAGGAACTCGCTGACCGCTTGCTGGAAGTCCAGGAAAACGAGCGCCATCGCCTCAGCCGCGAACTGCACGATGATATCGGCCAACTGCTGACGGCCGCCAAACTGCAGAGCGAATGGCTCAAGCGACGCATGCCGGACGACCTGCAGGAACAATGCACGGCGTTGTGCGACACGCTCGAAGAAACCCTCAACAAAGTGCGCGACGTTTCAGCCATTCTCAATCCACGCCAATTGACCAGCCTGGGACTTGAAGCCAGCCTGCGGGCGCACCTGCTCAAGACATTGGCCAACACCAGCGTGCACTGGAGCCTCGACTGCCAGCAACGGCTCAATGGCATTCCGGAAGAAATGGCGGTTGCCGCCTTCCGTATCACCCAAGAGGCTGTTACCAATATCCTGCGTCACGCACAGGCGAAAAACCTGGTGATACGCGTGCAACGTCTGCCCAAAGGCCTGACATTGCTGATCAGCGATGACGGCCTGGGTTTCGCCCCGGCGGCCAACCCGGGTCGTGAAGGACAACGAGGCATGGCCGGGATGGCCGAACGAATCGAGCAACTGGGTGGCACCCTGAACGTTATCAGCGAACCGGGCAAAGGCACTCAAATCGAAGCACTCTTCCCCTGGGCGCCACGCGCACTCGAGCGGGCCAGTACGAATAAGGTTATGCGTTGACTTGCAACTTACTTCTGGTGGATGACCACTCGCTGATCAGGGCCGGCGTGCGCGCTCTGGTGCTGGATATTCCCGGTTACGCGGTGATTGGCGAGGCCAATGACGGTTCGCAGTTGCTCGAGATGGTCGAGCAACTGGATCCGGATATCGTGTTGCTGGATATCTCCATGAAAGAAACCGGTGGCCTGGAAGCCCTGCAACGGCTCAAGCGGGTGCGCCCGCAGAGCAAGGTGCTGATCCTGTCGATGCACACCGATCCGGCGCTGATCATGCAGGCACTGGAATCCGGTGCCCACGGCTACCTGCTCAAGGACACCACGGCCACCGAACTCGAACATGCACTGGAAGCCTTGCGCAACAATGAGCGCTACCTGAGTCCGGCCATCGCCCATACCGTGATCAATCAAGCCCTGACCCGCAATCAGAAGCAGCCGCCGGAGACTGCCGACTCGCACAATCTGACAGCGCGCCAACTGGAAATCCTGCGCTTGATCGTGCGCGGAAAATCCACCCGGGAAATCGCCAATGGCCTCGGGTTGAGCATCAAGACTGTCGAGACCCACCGCTCACAAATCATGAAGCGTCTGCAGATCTATGACGTGGCGGGCCTGGTACTGTTCGCCGTGCGCGAACAGATCATCAGTCTGGACGACTGACCAACCCCGCTCTGCTCAACAATGGTGAATGCTCCGGCAAATGCACACGCAACGCTGCGGGACGTGCCTCGAATCGCATGCTGTCACCTTCCAGCGGTTCGCCATCAAGATTGATGCACAGCCCCTCGGCCACCTTGATTTCGACCCATGGCAAACGGGTGCGAACAAACATGTTGTCGATTCCGAAACCATCGCTGAGCAGTGTTTTCAAGGTGCCCACCAACTCCTGTGGCGCCGGCAGAATGCTGATATCCAGCAAGCCATCATCGGCCAGCGCCTCCGGGCACAATACGTGCCCACCGCCGGCTTGCCGGCCATTGCCGATGCCCAGCGCCAACAGCTCGCCACGCCAGTGAAAATCCGGTCCCTGAAGCTCGCCATAAGCGGCATGCAGCTCACTGAATCGTGACAAGCCAGTGAACAGGTAAGCGGCACCGCCGAGTACTTTTTTCAGGTCCTCGGAAGTATTGGCCGTGACCTGGCTGCCAAAACCACCCGTGGCCATGTTGAGAAAAATCTGTCCGCCCACTTCGCCCAGATCGATTGCACGCGGGGGCACATCGAGCAGCTCAAGGGCTTCGGCAGGCTCCAGTGGCACGCCAGCGGCGCGGGAAAAATCGTTGGCAGTGCCCAGGGGCAAGAGTACCAGGCTGGCTTTGCCAGGATGAGCGGCGAGCGCTTCGGCGATGTCGCGCAAGGTGCCATCGCCGCCGCCGGCAATGATTTTCGTGTAGCCGTCAGCCAAGGCTTGTTCGACCCAGCGCTGCGCATCCCCCGCCTCCCAGGTCAGACGCACGGCCAGCTCCCAGCCTTGCTTGCGCTTGTCCTCGACGGCGGTGCGTACCGCCTCGTTGAGTGCCTGCTTGCCATGCAGAATCAACAGCGCGCGGCGTTCACTCATTTCATCACTCCCAAATCGTTCGGTTGAGACATCTTGACCACTGGCGCACGCAAAAAAGCCGTCAGACCCGTAATAAATTCAGCGCTCCGAGCCTCGACGTCCTACACGACGGTATTTTTTCTTACAAAACATGCGGAATTGGCTTAATTGACCCGGTTCGAGCATTGGGTCACCGTGTGCTGGCGGTATCGATCTTAAATCCAACACACAAGGACGTGCATGTAATGAGTGGATACACCCCATGGGCTCTTGCCGGTTCGAGAGCTGGAAAAGGTTGCAAGCAAACAGTTGAAACAATCGGCGGATGCTTCCATGCCTGGTCATGAAGCAAGAATACCCGTAAGTCCGGTTGGGCCCTTTGTAGAAAGTCGCGCGAATCACAAGTCCGATTTCAAAAACAGCGCCAGAACCACTGGAGAAGTTGATATGGAACCCCGTGTTACCGAGCTGGAAACCCATCTCAAATACCTTCGACGGGACATGGACGAAGTTCGCGGTGATGTCAGAACGATCAAACACCGGCTTGCCTACTCGGCGGGTGCAACAGCAGTGTTGCTCGGTCTGCTGGGTTGGGTGGCCAACAGCCGATTCGACCAGCTTGTGACATTGGTCAGCAATTAACTGAACAGTCATTGCAGGCGCCGTCCAGCGCGACGACGCCTGCATTTGCGGGGCCGCAATCAGTCCAGCAGGTCACTCAGCGGAATAAAGACCACTGAGTCTCCTTCGCTCAGCGTGCGACCTTCCAGCACTTCCACCAATCCGTCTGCCCACGCGGCGCTACGCAGTACGCCTGAGCTCTGGTTGCGGTAGACAGTTGCCCGTCCTTGCTCGAGGCGGCCACGCAGGTATTCACGCCGATTGCCGGCCACCGGCCAGTTGAAACCTGCTGGCACGGTGAACTTCAACGGCTCGACGTCCCGAACGCCCTGACGACGTAACAGATAGGGCCGAGTGAGCAGCGCAAAGGTCACCAGGGTCGACGCAGGATTGCCTGGCAAGCCAATCACCGGCACGTTGCGGAAATGGCCGAACGTCAGCGGCTTTCCAGGTTTGATCGCCAGTTTCCAAAGGGCAAGCTCGCCTTCTTCACGCAACGCGATACCCAAAAAATCCGCCTCACCCACCGACACGCCACCGGTGGAAAGAATCAGATCAACATCCTGCAACTCACCCAGACGCGCACGGGTTGTGGCCAGATCGTCCGGAAGAATACCGGCGTCGATCACCTCACAGCCCAGACGTTGCAGCCAACTGCACAGCAACACCCGATTGCTGTTGTATATCTGACCCGGGCCCAGTGGCTGGCCCGGTTCGACCAATTCATCGCCAGTGGAAATCACCGCAACGCGAACCTTGCGCACGACCTTCAGCCCGGCACAACCCAACGAAGCGGCCAGCCCCTGCTCTATCGGACCCAATCGGGTTCCGGCTGGCAGAATCAGCTCACCGACAGTGGTTTCCTGACCTTGCGGGCGGATGTTCTGCCCGGCCTTCATTGGCTCAAGGAAACGCACCCTTTCATCGGTTTGAACCTCAGCATTTTCCTGCATTTCCACGCAATCAGCGTCAGCAGGCACCGGCGCCCCGGTAAAAATCCGTGCACAGGTACCCGGCTTCAGCGGTTCCGGGGATTGTCCGGCGAACACCTTCTGGCTGACTGGCATCGGTTCGCCCGTCCAGTCGGCGAGATTCAGCGCATAGCCGTCCATGGCACTATTCGGCCAGGGCGGTAGATCCAGCGTCGAAGTCAGGTCTTCACCCAGCACACGCCCCTGAACCTGAGCCAGCGGCAAATATTCATGCTCGACAATTGGCGAGGCCTCGGCCAACTCAAGCAGACGCGCCAGCGCCAGCTCCACCGGCATCAGCGCGCCGGTCTTGCCCGGCTTACCCACGGGATTCACAAGGCGCCGCCTGCTTCAGATGAGTGACGAAGTTGCACGGGCGATGACGCGCGTCCAACTGCTCGCCCAGAATGCCGTCCCAACCGGTGCGTACGGCATTGGTCGAACCCGGCAGGCAGCACACCAGCGTACCGTTGGCCAGACCGGCCAGCGCCCGGGACTGCACCGTCGAGGTGCCGATATCGGCCACCGAGATTTGCCGGAACAACTCTCCAAACCCGTCTACCTGTTTGTCGAGCAGGCAGGCAACCGCTTCCGGTGTGCTGTCGCGGCCGGTAAAACCGGTACCGCCGGTAATCAGCACGACCTGCACAACATCGTCGGCAATCCAGGTGGCGACTTGCGCGCGAATTTTGTAGAGGTCATCTTTGAGCAAGACCCGCTCCGCCAGATGGTGGCCCGCCGCCGTCAAGCGGTCGACGAAGACCTGGCCTGAGGTGTCGGTTTCCAGGGTTCGGGTGTCACTGACTGTCAGCACCGCAATATTGAGCGGCACGAAAGGTACATCAGCCTTGGCTTTCATAGGCTCGTCCAGTTGTAGGAGAAACAGCCCGGTGTTATATCACAGCGCCCCATTTTTTCGCCGCCCCTCTGGAGAGCTGCCATGACCCGCGATTCGCAATTGCCGCCCTGCTCCATTCTGCTTTTGGCAGGCGGGCGCGGCCAACGCATGGGCGGTCAGGACAAAGGCCTGGTCGAGTGGCTGGGCGAGCCGTTGATCGCGCATTTGCAGCGTAAGGTACGTGGGCTGACTGACGACCTGATCATTTCCTGCAACCGCAATCGCGAGCGCTACGCGCCGTTTGCCGATCAATTGGTGGTCGATGACGAAGGCGATTTTCCGGGACCATTGGCTGGTATTCGTGCAGGTCTGAAAGCTGCACGCCATAGTCACCTGCTGGTTTTACCCTGCGACGTACCGCGAATTGATGCAGCGCTGCTGCACGACATGCGCGAGACCGCCAATCAGTATCCTGAAAAACCTTTAATGTTGCGCCATGACGAGCATTGGGAACCGTTGCTGTGTGTGATTCCGGTGGCCCTCCTAGCAGCCTTCGAAGATGCCTGGAATGCCGGTGAGCGCAGTCCCGGCCGGGTCATGCGCAAACTTGGCGCCACGGCGCTGCCGTGCCCGGACAACGATCCGCGTCTGGCCAACCTGAACACCCCCGAACTGTTAAATTCCCACAACACTGTGTCAGACTGACACCACTCAAGGAACTCTCACGCCTTGTATACGTCTCAAGCTCAGTAACCAAAAGAATTCCCATTCGGAGACACACTCATGACTCAACGGACCCTCGCCACTTTCATGCTCGCACTGGGCCTTGCCACCCTCGCCGGTTGCTCGTCGCCTACAGTGATCACCTTGAATGACGGTCGCGAAATCCAGGCCGTCGACACCCCGAAATACGATGACGATTCGGGCTTCTACGAGTTCAAACAGCTGGACGGCAAAGAAACCCGCATCAACAAGGATCAGGTTCGTACCGTTAAAGAGCTGTAAGCTCTGGATCGACCCCGGATACAGAAAAGCCCGCATTGATTGCGGGCTTTTTCATGGGCGCTCGAAAAGTGAAGTCGGTATCACCACTGCAGCGTGATCCGGCTCTCGAATTCGCGCTCTTCACCGGTCACCGGGTCGATAAACCGCAGACCTTGCGCCAGCAGCTTCAGCGGATTGGCGTAATCATCCTCGACGTCTTTCAACACATCCGGATAAAACGGATCGTTGCAGATGCTCGCCCCCAGCGCAGTCATGTGGACGCGCAGTTGATGTTTCTTGCCGGTCACCGGAAACAAGCCATAACGCCACAGATCGCCATGTTTTTCCCGAACTTCCACCGCCGTTTCGGTATTGCTGGCGCCCGCGCCTTCCTGCATGCGGAAAAACGGTTCGCCATCGACCAGACGGCTCTTGTGCACCAGGGGGAAACTCAGATCGGGCAGTGCCGGAGCGATGGCCTCATAACGCTTGTCGATCTGCCGCGTCGGGAACAGCGACTGATAAGCCGATCGGGTTTGCGGATTGGCCGAGAAAATGACCAGTCCCGCCGTATGCCGGTCGATGCGGTGCAGCGGCACCAGGTGAGGATTGTTCAAGCGACGAATCAGCCTGCGCAACAGGGTTTGCTCAACGTATTCGCCGGCGGGCGTCACCGGCAGAAAATGCGGTTTGTCGGCCACCACCAGATGTTCGTCTGCATACAGAATCGACTCCACCACCGGGATCGGCTTCTCGTCCGGCACTTCGCGAAAATAATGAATCCGCAGACCTTCCTTGTAAGGCAGATCCACCGGGATCGGCTGGCCATGGCCGTCCAGCACGCGCCCCCGAGCGATGCGGTCCAGCCATTGCTCGCGGTCAATGGCGCTGAAATGCTCGCACAGACAATCGAGTACGGTCAGCCATTTACCGGGCGGCAGATAAAGTGTGCTCGCCTGATTCTGAGCAGCAGAAAATGTAGATGTGGACATACGAAAATCGGACCCTCAATGCAGGGAGGCATTATCCAGCACTGAGGGAAACCAACCTAGCGCAGAATGTTCAGGCCGGAATTGTTTTCAGCGCTGCGGCGTCAGTGAATTCCTTGAGCCAGCGCAATACATCGACTGCTTCCCAGCGGCCCGGATCGTACAAGGCGTAGAGCAGCCCCTGATAACCGACCACATCCAGTTGCTTGTGATAACCGGCACGCTGAAACAAGGCCTCGATTTCGGCAAAGCAGGTATTGAAATGCAGTTTGTTGAAGGGCGTCTTGCCTTCCGTGACCAGCCCGTCCAGGCGCAATTCGAGAACCGCCTCGCGCACCACGTCAACCGACATCCGGTTCACGCTGTTCTTCAACTGTTCGACATTGACCACGGTTCATCCCTCTGACGCATTTACTGTATGAACATACAGTAACCGAACAAAGCGCAAAATGCCAAGGAATGGATGGCAGCGGCGACCGGCGGGATAAACCGGAAAATGCGGATTAACCCAGAAACGCGACGACTTCATCAGCGCTGAATGGCCAGCCCAGCTCAGCCCCGGTGTCGATGCGGCGCAACACCGGGATTCGCAGGCTGTAAGCCGCATACCAAGCTTCATCCTCAGCAATATCGACCAGTTCGACCAACAAACCATGCTCGACAAGAGGCATCAGCTCGGCCTCGGCGACTTCACACAAGTGGCATCCAAGGGTGCCGAACAACTGACATTCAGGAGGCATGATTGATCAACCAAAAAATGAGTGGACCTATTCTAGGCCGCACCTGAAAACCCGTCGAGCCAGCGCCGCCCAAAGGCTCCAGCGCCCCAACAAAGGTTCACAGGCAAAACCCTGACGCAAATCAGTCCGCACAAAAACCAATTACGCGATCCTCCCGGTCTTTTTGCCTCTACGCTTGAAAAGCCTGATCTGACCTCGGAGTGTCCAGTGTTTGCCAATCTGTTGATCATCCTCGCCTCGTCCCTCGTGGTGATTGCCCTGTTCCGTCGCCTGCGATTGCCACCGGTTCTGGGTTATCTGTGCGTGGGATTGCTGGTCGGGCCGAGTGCCTTCGACTGGGTCAACGAGAGCCAACATCTGCCTGATGTGGCCGAATTGGGCGTGGTGTTTCTGTTGTTTTCACTGGGCCTGGAGTTCTCCCTGTCGAAGATGATCGCCCTGCGCCAAGTGGTGTTCCGTCTCGGCAGCCAGCAGGTGCTGATCAGCACTGCGCTGCTGGGTCTGCTGCTGATGCTGTTGGGCATGCCGATGACGCCGGCGCTATTGCTCGGCGCCGGGCTTTCGCTGTCATCAACGGCCATCGTGACCAAAGAGTTGGGCAGCCTCGGCGAGGTGTTCAGCAGTCATGGCCAGAATGCTGTCGGCGTTTTGCTGTTTCAGGACGTTATCGCGGTATTGCTGCTGACGTTGGTGCCGGTGTTTGCCGGGAGCAGCGAACAAGTCTGGTACTGGGCGTTGCCACTGACGCTGGCAAAAACCGTGGTGCTGTTTGTCGGTCTGCTGCTGGCCAGTCGCTGGTTGCTGCCGCGGCTGTTTCATGAAGTGGCCGCATCACGCTCGGCAGAATTGTTTGTGCTACTGGCGCTGGTGATTGTGCTGTTGACCGCCTGGCTGACCCACCTGTTGGGTCTGTCCCCTGCCCTCGGTGCGTTCCTCGCCGGCATGTTGCTCGGCGAAAGCCATTATCGACACCAGATCGAGGCGGATATCCGGCCGTTCCGCGACATCCTGCTTGGAGTGTTTTTCGTCAGCATCGGCATGCTCATCGACCTGCAACTGTTCGTCAGTCACAGCCTGCTGATCCTCGGGCTCACCGTCGGCTTGATGGTGATCAAGGGCATTGTCGTGGCCTTGCTGGTGAAGTGGCGCGGCAGTGACAGCGAAACGGCATGGCGCAGCGGTCTGGCGCTGGCCCAGGGCGGCGAGTTCTGCTTCGCCCTGATGGCACAGATGCAGCAACACAGCATGATGCCCGAAGCGCTGGGCGACCTGCTGCTCGCGGCGACATTCTGCTCGATGCTGCTGACACCACTGCTATTGCGCGGCGCACCACGCATCGCGGCAGTCCTGCACCGTAAACCCAATCAGGAGGCGCAGATCGAAGAGATCAGCGCCCTCAACGCCGACCTCAATCAGCACGTGGTGATTTGCGGCTACGGCCGCGTCGGCCAATCCATCGGTCGTTTCATGCGCAACGCCAAGCAGCCTTTTATCGCGCTGGACAACGACCCGGTGCGGGTACAGGAAGCCGCCAGTGGAGAAAGCGAAGTGCACTACGGCGACTCGTCGCGCGGCGATCTGCTGACTGCCGTTGGCCTGCTGCGCGCCAGATTGCTGGTGGTGGCCGTGGATCAGAGTGACATTGCCCTGCGGATCCTCAAGGAAGCACGTCGGCTCAACGCCCACGTACCGATACTGGTACGCACCCGCGACGACAGCCAATGGGCCGAACTGAAAGCTGCCGGCGCCACCGAAGTGGTGCCGGAGCTATTGGAATCGAGCCTGATGCTCGCCTCTCACGCCTTGATCATGCTCGGTCTGCCGGCGCATAAGGTGCAGGAAAAAGTCGATCAGGTGCGCATCGACCGCTATCGCCTGCTCCACGGCTTTTATCCCGGTAGCGACGATGCCGAGACTTAATCCTGGCTCACCGCGCCGATCTTGTGCAGCGACAGGTCGGCGCCGTAATACTCTTGTTCCTGACTCAGGCGCAGCCCGTGCAGCGCCTTGATTACGCCGTACACCGCGAAGCCACCGATCAGCGCCACGGCAACACCCAGCGTGGTGCCGATCAACTGGCTGATCAAGCTGACGCCGCCAATACCGCCGAGCGCAGTCTGGCCGAAAATCCCGCAGGCAATCCCGCCCCACACGCCGCACAAACCATGCAATGGCCACACACCCAAGACATCGTCGATGCGCCATTTCACCTGCGCAGCGGTGAAGCACCAGACAAACAGTGCGCCGGCGATCGCGCCAGTCACCAGCGCGCCGACCGGATGCATCAGATCCGACCCGGCACAGATCGCCACCAAGCCGGCCAATGGACCGTTGTGCAGAAAGCCTGGGTCATTGCGCCCGACAATCAGCGCCGCCATGGTGCCGCCGACCATCGCCATCAACGAGTTGACCGCCACCAGACCGCTGACGCCTTGCAGCGTCTGCGCGCTCATCACGTTGAAGCCGAACCAGCCGACAATCAGAATCCACGACCCCAACGCCAGAAAGGGAATGCTCGACGGTGCAAACGCCACCAGACGCCCCTCGCGGTAACGACCATTACGTGGCCCCAGCAGCAATACCGCCGCCAGCGCCAGCCACCCGCCCATGGCATGCACCACCACGGACCCGGCAAAGTCATGGAACGCGGCACCGAACTGCGCCGTCAGCCACGCTTGCAAACCGAAGTTGCCGTTCCAGACCATGCCTTCGAAAAACGGATAGATGAACGCTACGATCAGCGCCGTGGCGCACAACTGCGGCACGAAACGCGCGCGCTCGGCAATACCGCCGGAGATGATCGCCGGGATCGCGGCAGCAAAAGTCAGCAGGAAGAAAAACTTCACCAGTCCATAACCGTGATCGGCACTCAACACCGCCGCCGGCTGCATGAACGTCACGCCGTAGGAGATCCAATAGCCTATAAAGAAATAGGCCAGGGTCGAGACAGCGAAATCACTGAGAATTTTCGACAGCGCGTTGACCTGGTTTTTCTGGCGAACAGTACCGACTTCGAGAAAGGCGAAACCGGCATGCATCGCCAGCACCATCACCGCACCGATCAGAATGAACAAGGTATTGGAGCTGTGAACCAGCGTGTCCACAGCGCTTTGCAGATTTTCCATGAGCAGGCAGACCTAAAGGCGAAAAAGGCACCAAAGCGGTTCATGCGCACATTTCATGCACCAAGTTGCGACCGCCCAGTCACGGAACCCAAGGTCCGGCGAACTGCTTTGGCGCACAAGGTCGATGTCCTGACACGAACCGGGCTTGTTTGGGATAAGGTTTCTCAAGGCGCACGCCCGGCAACAGCGCACAACAGCCGGGCAACGCACCACGACACAGCAAAAGTTGTACCAGTCATTTGTACTGAACCTTCGCGCAAGGCTCATACTCGAACGCTTCAGACGTCACTTACGGAGATCCACCCATGGCCAGCATCAAGGCAAAGACTGCTCAAGAAATCCTGATGAACGACTTCCAGACTTTGGTCGCCGACACCGAACGCTTGCTCGAGCACACCGCTACCCTGGCCGGCGATCAGGCCGATGAGCTGCGCGGGCAGATTCACGACAGCCTGCTGCGCGCCCGCGAGACCCTGAAATTGACCGAAGAAACCCTGCGTGATCGCGGTCAGGCGGCAGTCACCGCCACCGAGGATTACGTGTCGGCCAACCCATGGCAGTCCGTCGGTATTGCTGCCGGTGTCGGCTTCCTGATCGGCCTGCTGGCTACCCGGCGCTGATTATGTCGATCGGTGAATCCGGCCCGACTGCGGGCACCGCCTCTTCCACGCGACGCCTGGGCGCCGCCGTTCTCGGTCTGCTGCACAGCCATGTCGAATTGTTCGGCATCGAATTGCAGGAGCAGAAATCACGCACGGTCAGCCTGTTGCTGTTCGCAGGCCTGGCCCTGGTCTTTGCCCTGTTGCTGCTGGTGGGGTTATCGACATTGGTGATGATCGTGTTCTGGGATACCTATCGCCTCGCTGCGATCATCGGCCTGTGCGTGTTCTATACCCTGGCGTCGATATTCTGTGCGCTGCGCCTCAAGGCGGCGATTTTCGATGAGTCCTCGCCTTTCCACGGCACGCTCGAAGAGCTGGCCAACGACCGGGAGCGCCTGCTGCCATGAGCCTGCCTGAACTGCCACACAACAGCTCGCGTCGGGAAATGCGCAAGGCGTTGATCCGTCTGCGCATGGAAATGCATCGCCAGGAAATCCGCCATGAAGCCGGGCAAGTGCTGCAGCCTCTGCAGCGCATGCGCGGTATGTCGCAAAACCTGCAAGGCGGTTTCGGCATCAAACACGCGCCTTTGTGGGGCGTGGCTGCCGTGACGCTATTGGGTTTCATCACCGGCAAAGGCGCGAAAAGCGGCGGTGTCGGTGGTCTGACCCGCTTGATCCGCCTCGGCACCAGCCTCGGGCCGCTGATCAAACTGGTGATGCAGAGCTCGGCGAAACGCTGAATAGATACATCTGGCTACATTCTTGCACTGTCGGCGGGATGAACCTCTTGATCCAGAGGTTCAATCCCGCTCGCCTACCCGGTTGGCGGGGTTCATCAGAACAAGAACCACTAAGGAGGCCCCGTGATCGACGGGCAACCGCTCGCCTGCTTTCAGCCTTTCATCGATACCGCCACGGGACGCATTGCCGGCGTCGAAGCGCTGGGGCGCCTGCGCCAGGCCGACGGCCAACTGAACTCGGTCGGGCCATTGTTCGCCGACCCGCGCACACCCGCCATTGCCCTGCGCCGCCTTGATCGGCAGATCCGCGATAACGCCCTGAGCCGCCTGCATGAAGCGCCGGCAGACTGGTTTCTCAGCCTGAACATGTCGCCGCGCTGGATCAGTCGCCTGCGCGCCGATCAAGCCCTGCCCAGCCTCAAACAATTGGCGCGCTATGGTATCGATCCGCAACGCATCGTCTTCGAGATCACCGAACTGGGTGGCAACGGTCAACGTCTGGCCGAAGTCGTCGCGCGCTATCGCGAGGCCGGAGCAAGAATCGCCATCGACGACTTTGGCGCCGGCTACTCGCAGCTGGACCGAGTGCTGGCGCTGCAACCGGACATTCTCAAACTCGATATGCGCCTGTTCCAGGCTGCGGCACTGGGTGGGCCGAGTAGCGACGTGGTCAAGGCCCTCGCGCAGATGGCCGAGAAGACCGGCTGCTGGATCATTGCCGAAGGCGTCGAGACCGAAGCGCAGTTGAATTTCGCCCTGGAATGCGGATCGCGCTATGTGCAGGGATTCCTGTTCGCGCGGGCACAGGAGGCATTTTTCCCCACTGACGCGTTTGTGCAACGCTTCGCCGAACTGCGCCAGCGCTATGTCCGGCAGAAACTCGCTGAGCGCGGGCGGCTGATGCAGATGCGTCAGCAACTCGCTGACCTGATGTCGATCCTGCAAGCCTGGGCTCAGTCACACGCACCGTTGAGCGCATTGCCGCAACTGGACGCCTTCCCCTGGCTGCTGCGGTTTTATCAATGCGATCGCCACGGCACGCAGTTGACGCCCAACCTGGAATGGCGGCAGCACGGCTGGGTCGCCGACAACCGTTATCTGGGGCACAACTGGTCGTGGCGCCCGTACTTCTATCATTTACTCTCCGAAGGTTGGGAGGAGCGGCGGTTAACGCTCTCCAATACCTACCGCGATGCCACCAGCAATCAGTATTGCCTGACGGCCGGGCAGTTTTTCGACAACGGTGAGCGTTTGCTGTTGATCGACATTGACGCGGCGGGGCTGTAGTTCCGCTTGCAGGGGCGGGCGTGAACCGGGAAGCTAGGGGCCAACGCCCCCAGTCACCTGACGGAGAGAACCAGCCTTGGATTGGCACACCCTGCTCAACCGCGAACGCCTCGGCAAGCCGCTGCACAGCCCGCAAGAACTTGGCCGCAGCCCTTTCCACAAAGACCATGACCGCATCATTTTCTCCGGCGCCTTCCGCCGTCTCGGGCGCAAGACTCAAGTGCACCCGGTCACCAGCAACGACCACATTCACACGCGCCTGACCCATTCGCTGGAGGTCAGTTGCGTCGGCCGCTCGTTGGGCATGCGGGTGGGTGAAACCCTGCGCAGTGCCTTGCCCGAATGGTGCGACCCGGCCGACCTCGGCATGGTGGTGCAATCGGCTTGTCTGGCCCACGACATTGGCAATCCGCCATTCGGTCATTCCGGTGAAGATGCCATTCGCCACTGGTTCCAGCAGGCAGCCGGGCGTGGCTGGCTCGACGGCATGAGCGAAGCCGAACGCGCGGACTTCCTCAACTTCGAAGGCAATGCCCAGGGCTTCCGCGTACTGACTCAGCTTGAATACCATCAGTTCGATGGCGGCACACGGCTGACCTACGCGACCCTTGGCACCTATCTGAAATACCCCTGGACCGCACGCCACGCAGATTCACTGGGCTACAAGAAACACAAATTCGGTTGCTATCAGAGCGAACTGCCGTTGCTTGAGCAGATCGCCCATAAACTCGGCCTGCCGCAAATCGAAGACCAGCGCTGGGCGCGTCACCCGCTGGTGTACCTGATGGAGGCGGCTGACGACATCTGCTACGCGCTGATCGATCTCGAAGACGGCCTCGAAATGGAGTTGCTGGAGTACGCCGAAGTCGAATCGCTGCTGCTCGGGCTGGTCGGCGATGATCTGCCGGAGACCTATCGTCAGCTCGGCCCGCAGGATTCGCGGCGGCGCAAACTGGCGATTTTGCGCGGCAAGGCCATCGAACATTTGACCAACGCCGCCGCACGGGCTTTTGTCGAGCAACAGGACGCACTGCTTGCCGGCACACTGCCCGGCGATCTGGTCGAGCATATGCACGGCCCGGCCAAGCGTTGCGTGCTGAATGCCAAGGACATCGCGCGCAAGAAAATCTTTCAGGACAAACGCAAAACCCTGCATGAAATCGGCGCCTATACGACGCTTGAGATTCTGCTCAACTCGTTCTGCGGTGCAGCACTGGAACAGCACAACGGTCGTACGCCGTCGTTCAAAAGCCGACGTATTCTCGATCTGCTGGGCAATAACGCACCGGATCCTCAAGGTTCGTTACACGCGTCGTTTTTGCGCATGATCGATTTCATTGCCGGCATGACCGACAGCTATGCCAGCGACATGGCGCTGGAAATGACCGGCCGTTCAAGTCACTGATCCCGTCGCAGGCAGGCGGTCATGACGTTGGTCGCCCGCCTGCATTCCCTCGGTCAAAGTTGCCCGGCGAGCCGTTAATAAACGACTGACATGACCATTGTTACCCATTGAGCAGTCAGCAACTTTAAACATTTATAAAAAGCCATTGACAGCCAGTACTTGCAAATCAATCAAGGCAAACTATAAGCCCGCTCGAATCCCGCACTTCCTTACGTCAAACCTAGTTTGGTAGTAGTCCGTTTCCTCATTAATTGTAGGAATAATCCGATAAGGTGACTGGAGCCACGTCACTTCATGCGAGTGCTCATTCAACTGAGCTAAGGTGCGCGCTTTATTCGTGCTTGCATGGGATTTGATTATGAACTCCGTTTTTATTGTCGACGATCACCCGGTCATCCGTCTCGCTGTTCGAATGTTGCTGGAGCATGAAGGTTACAAGGTCGTCGGTGAAACCGATAACGGGGTCGATGCCATGCAAATGGTGCGTGAGTGCATGCCTGACCTGGTCATTCTCGATGTGAGTATCCCCAAGCTCGACGGCCTGGAAGTCCTGGCCCGCTTCAACGCCATGGGTTCTCCGCTGAAGATCCTGATCCTGACGGCGCAGTGTCCGACGCTCTTCGGCATTCGCTGCATGCAATCCGGCGCATCGGGTTATGTCTGCAAACAGGAAGACTTGAGCGAACTGGTCAGTGCAATCAAAGCGGTACTGTCCGGTTACAACTATTTCCCCAGCCAGGCATTAAACCCGGTGCGTAGTGACGACGTTCGTTTTGCCGAGCTGGAACTGTTCAAATCCGTTAATGATCGCGAATTGATGGTCTTGCAACTGTTTGCCCAAGGGCGCACTAACAAGGAAATCGCCAAGGGCATGTTTCTCAGCAATAAAACTGTCAGCACCTACAAAAAACGCCTGATGCAAAAACTCAAAGCCAAGTCCCTTGTAGAACTTATCGAGATGGCCAAACGAAACGCACTCGTGTGAGAGCCCGCATGCCCAGCCGTTTAAAGGACTATTTAATTGCGTTGAGCGCAGGTCTTTACCTGAGCGCCAACGTGTTTGCCATGCCCGGCACCTCACCAGACTATGCCTTGCTCAGCCGGTCGGCGGACGAACCGGTGCCGGTCACGCTCGAACACTCCCAACGGCAGTGGCTGCTGACACGTAACGAACTGGTTCTGGGTACCTCCGCGCCCGACTACCCGCCTTTTGACATGACCACCAGTGGCAAGGATTACGAAGGCCTGACGGCCGACTACGCCGGACTCATCGGCCAGGCCACCGGTGTGCCGATCCGGGTGCAGCGCTTTCCCTCTCGGGACGCGGCGATTCGCGCACTGATCGACGGTCAGATCGACCTGCTCGGCACCGCAAACGGGTTTGAAGCGGGCAACGAGAACCTGGCGCTGTCGACACCCTATGCCATTGACCTGCCGGTGCTGGTCACCCGCGAAGATGAAACCCGCTCGCTCACCGACGGCCTCGCCGGGCTGCGGTTGAGCATGGTCTATCACTACTTGCCATTGCCCGAAGTCAAGGCGCTGTACCCCAAGGCGCTCATCACCTGCTACCCCTCCTATCAGAATGCAATCAACGCCGTGGCGTTCGATCAGGCCGATGTGTTCCTCGGCGACACCCTTTCAACTCACTACATGATCAACAAGGGTTACCTGAACAACGTGCGCATGGCCAATTTCGGCAAGCAGGAAGCCCAGGGGTTCAGCTTCGCCGTGAACCGCAACAACCCGCAACTGTTGACCATCGTCGACAGCGTGCTCAAGGCTGTGCCGGCCATTGAGCGTGACAACATTGCCAAGCGCTGGAGCGCTGGCAGCGATCTGCTGCTCACCGACCGGAAACTGCAACTGAGCCAGCGCGAAGAAGCGTGGCTCAAACAGCATCCGGTCGTCAGCGTGGTGGTGAATGAAGCGTTCGCGCCGCTGACATTCTTTGACAACTACGGCAATTTTCGCGGTATCAGTGCCGACCTGCTCGAGCTGATCCGCCTGCGCACCGGCTTGCGTTTCGAGATTCGCCGCAGCCGTAACGACGCGGAAATGATCCAGCAGATCGACCGCCATCAAGCCGATCTGATCGCTGCATTACTGCCGACGGATGAGCGCGAAAAAACCCTCAGTTTCAGTCGTCCTTACCTTGAAAACTCCTACGTTCTGTTGACTCGCAAAAGCGCCGATGGCCCGACCAACCTGGGCCAGCTCAAAGACAAGCGGCTGGCGATTGCCCAGGGCAATCCGATGGTGGAGTATCTGCGTCGGGATTACCCGCGCATTCACTTGATCGAAACGGCCGATACATTCAGCGCGGTGTCGCAGCTCGCTGAGGGCCATGTCGACGGTGCTGTTAACTCGCTGGTGATTGCCAACTACTTCATTTCCTCGCGAATCTTCAATCAGGCGCTGCAGATCACCACCACCATCGGCACGGGCCAGGCGGCGTTTTCCCTGGCGACCGCGCGGGACAACACGGAACTGACGTCGATCATCAACAAGGCGTTGTTGAGCATCGCACCCGACGAACTGGGGGTGATCAATGGGCGCTGGCGCGGTTACTCCACTGTCTCGCAGAACATCTGGCACAACTACCAACGCCTGTTCTATCAAGTGATCATCGGCGCCTGCCTGTTACTGCTGTTGCTGTTGGCGTGGAACGCCTATATGCGCCATCAGATCAAACAACGCCAGGCCGCCGAGCGTGCGCTGAACGACCAGTTCGAATTCATGCGTTCGCTGGTCGACGGCACTCCCCATCCGATCTACGTGCGCGACCGCCAGGGCCTGTTGCAAAGTTGCAACGAGAGCTATCTCGAAGTATTCAACGCCCGGCGCGAGGACGTCATCGGCAAAAGCGTCATCGAGGGTTCCCTGAGCAACGCCTTCGAAGCCAAGGCCTTTCAAGCCGATTACCAGCGCGTCGTCGCCGAAGGCACGCCGATGGTCGTCGACCGGCCTCTGCACATCGGCAACCGGCGCCTGACGATCTATCACTGGATACTGCCGTACCGCGACTCCTGCGGCGAGGTGAAAGGCATCATCGGCGGCTGGATCGACATCAGCGAGCGCCGTCAGCTGTTCGACGAATTACGTACGGCCAAAGAACGCGCAGATGAGGCAAACCGGGCGAAAAGTACCTTTCTGGCGACCATGAGCCACGAGATCCGCACGCCGATGAACGCGGTGATCGGCATGCTCGAATTGACGCTCAAGCGCATGGATCTGCAGCATCCGGATCGCTCATCCATCGACACCGCCTACCATTCAGCCAAGGACCTACTGGGTTTGATCGGCGACATTCTCGACATCGCGCGAATCGAATCCGGGCGCCTGAGCCTTTGCCCGGAACGGGTCAATCTGGCCGATACCGTGGCGTCAGTCGCCAGGATCTTCGACGGCCTCGCCCGGCAGAAAAACCTCTCCCTGCAAGTCATCTTCAACCCACCGGATCTGGCGGTCGATGTGCATCTGGACCCACTGCGGTTCAAGCAGGTGCTGTCGAATCTGATCAGCAATGCGATCAAATTCACCGAGCAGGGACATGTGCGGATCACCCTCGACCTCATGAACACCGATGTACCTGCACGCGCCCTGATGCAGCTGACCGTACAGGACAGCGGCGTCGGTATCAGTGCCGAGGATCAGCAACGCTTGTTCGAACCCTTTGCCCAAGCGGAAAACAGCAGCCAGCAAGGCAGAGGCGGGGCCGGTCTGGGATTGGTGATCAGCCGTAACCTGTGCGAAATGATGGGCGGGCAACTGCAATTGAGCAGCCAGCCCGGCATCGGCACCCAGGTCTGCGTCTCGCTGGCACTGGAAACCCTGCCGATACAGGTCAGCACGGTCAAAAGTGAACCCGCGATCAAGACCTCACAGACGCCTTTGCGCGTGCTGGTGGTGGATGACCATCCAGCCAACCGTTTGTTGATGTGTCAGCAATTGGAGTTTCTCGGCCATCACTTCAGCATTGCCGAGAACGGCTGCAGCGGCCTGGAACTGTGGAAAGCCGGCCACTTCGATCTGGTGATTGCCGACTGCAACATGCCGTTGATGAATGGCTATGAACTGACCCGCGCCATTCGTCAGCAGGAACTGCAGGCGCGCTGCCCGCCGTGCATCGTGCTGGGTTTCACGGCCAATGCGCAGCCCGAGGAAATCCAGCGCTGCAAACAGGCCGGCATGAACGACTGCCTGTTCAAACCCCTGAGTCTGAGCCTGCTCAGCCAGTGGGTCGATGGCATCACGCCGACGTCAGCAGCGCCGTTATTCAACCTGCAAAACATGAATATGCTGACCGGTGGCAATCCTGCACAGAATCGCCGCCTGCTGGCTGAACTGCTCAAAAGTAGCCGTCTCGACCGAGAGGAACTGCTCGCGCTGTCGCCTGAACAGGATCGCGCGGCGCTGGCGGTGGTCGCTCACAAGATCAAAGGCGCGGCGCGTATCGCTCAGGCATCGCGCGTGATCGAATGTTGCGATGCCCTCGAACAGGCCTGCACCGAGGCCATGGCGACCGACGAAGTCGCTCGTCGTTGCGAGGCGAGCAGCCGGGCGATGCTCGAACTGGAGCAGGCATTACAGCAACAATTGGCGGTGTCGGATCGAAGCACAATGAGCTTGCCTTAACTATGCTTGGCGCTGAGCAGTGAGTTAACCATCATGGAGAGCCCGAAATGCCCAGCCCACTGCGCCCGGAGCAACGCCGGTTTCCGCTGCATGTGCACATCAGCGTCATGTTCACCTTCCTGTTGCTGCTCACCGGGGTCGTGCTCGGGCTGTTCAATTACCATCAGACCACGCAGATCATCCTCTCGAGCAGCGAAAAGCTGTTCGAACGGATCGAACAGGACGTGCGGCTGGACATGTCCGCGACCTATCAGCCAATCCGCCACCTGCTGAGTTTGCTGGCGGACAACCCCGCCACTCAGGGCACACGCCTTGAACAACGCCTGCCCTTGCTCCGGCCGTTCAGCCAGTCGCTCAGCGACAATCCCAACCTCGCGTCGCTGTACCTGGGTTATGCCAATGGCGACTTTTTCATGGTGCGCCCGCTGCGCAGCGCGGCGCTCAAGACACTGCTCAAGGCCCCTGAAGCGGCGGCGTACCAGGTCTGGAGTATCGAGCATGACCCGCAGGGCACGCTGCACTCGCAATCGCTGTTCTTCGATCAGGCTCTGACGCTGATCAGCCGTCAGGACAACCCCGACGACAGTTACGATCCGCGTAGCCGTGCGTGGTTCAACGATGCCCGTCAACAAGACGAACAGATCACCACCGAGCCCTACGTGTTTTTCTCCACGCACAATGTCGGCACGACGCTGGCTCGCCGCAGTGGCGAGAACGCCGTGATCGGCGCGGACCTGACGCTGGTCGCCCTGTCCGCCGCGCTGAGCAAACATGTCGTCACACCGTCCACCGACATCGCCCTGTTCGATGCCGAAGGCAATGCCGTGGCCTACCCCGACAGCCAGCGCCTGATCGTCGACGGCAGCACCACGCACCTGGCCAAAGCGGCGGATCTGAGTCCGGGCTTGCACGCGCTGCTGTCAGGCCCGAACACCGGCAATCGCCTGAAAGCCGAGGGGCGGCAGTGGATTGTCGCCCGCAGCAGCATTCAGGAAGGAGGGCCGAATGGCTTGCAATTGGCGCTGCTGGTGCCGGAAGACGAGTTATTGGTCGATGCCTACCGCCTGCGCTGGCAAGGCGCGCTGATCACCCTCGCGACCCTGTTGCTGTGCCTGCCGCTGGGCTGGGTAATCTCGCGGGTGCTGGTCAAGCCGCTGCATGCGCTGGTCAAGGAAGCCGACGCGATTCGCAGCTTCGATTTCAATTTTCCGCTGGCACGCCGTTCGCCGGTGCTTGAGGTCGACCAGTTGAGCGTGTCGATGGCACGGATGAAAGACACCCTGGCGAGTTTCTTCCGGATCACTGACACCCTCGGCGCCGAAACCCGTTTCGGCTCCCTGCTGCAGCGGGTGCTGTTCGAAACGGTGCAGATTGCTCAGGCACAGGCGGGGCTGATCTATCTGCGTGAAAGCGACAGCAGCCGCATGGAGCCTTACGGACTGGTGATCGATGGCGCGCCACAGACCCTGAAGGCGTTCGACATTCAGGGCCACGACCTGCAACAGAGCAAAGGTCCGGCATGGTTCAGACAGCTGGTCAGCGCCAACAACGTGGTGAGCAACTTCGGCTTCGAGCAGGCCGGCGATCTGCAGAAAGTCCTGCTGGCGATGCAATCACCGCGTGTCCACCTGATCGGCATCCGCCTGCACAACCGCCACGACGAAACCATCGGCCTGCTGATTCTGCTGGTGAACGACAGCGGCACGGCGGCCGATCTGGAAAAGCTGCGCCCTGATCGCATCGCGTTCCTGCAAGCCGTCTCCGGTGCGGCGGCGGTGAGCATCGAGAGCCAGCGCCTGCAAGCCCGCCAGAAGCAATTGCTCGATGCCTTCATTCAATTGCTCGCCGGCGCGATTGACGCCAAGAGCCCGTACACCGGCGGCCATTGTCAGCGCGTGCCAGAGCTGACGCTGATGCTCGCCCAGGCGGCAGCGGCCAGTCAGGCACCGGCGTTCAGTGCCTACCAACCGAGCGAGGATGAATGGGAAGCCCTGCATATCGCGGCGTGGCTGCACGACTGCGGCAAGGTGACGACGCCGGAATACGTGGTCGATAAGGCGACCAAACTGGAAACCATCAACGACCGCATCCACGAGATCCGCACGCGTTTCGAAGTGCTCAAGCGTGATGCCTGGATCAGCTATTGGCAGGCGCGCGCCTTGGGGGGCGATGAGACAGCATTGGCCGAACTGCGCGACGCCACACTGACGGCGCTGGACGACGATTTTGCGTTCGTCGCGCGCTGCAATCTGGGCAGTGAAGCGATGGCTGAAGCGGATTTGCGACGGCTTGATCATCTGGCGCAACGGACCTGGCTGCGCACCCTTGATGACCGCCTGGGCGTATCCTGGGAAGAGAACCGGCGTCAGGCGCGCACGCCGGCGCCGAGTTTGCCGATCAGTGAAAAGCTATTGGCGGACAAGCCCGAACACCTGCTCGAACGCGACCCGAACGAGTTGATCCCCGAAGACAATCCATGGGGCTTCAAACTGGATGTGCCGCGCCACAAATACAATCGCGGCGAGCTGTACAACCTGAGCATCAGCCGTGGCACCCTGACCCGCGAGGAGCGTTACGTGATCAACCACCACATGGTGCAGACGATCATGATGCTCAGCCACCTGCCCTTCCCCGGCCACCTCGACAGCATTGCCGAAATCGCCGGCGGTCATCATGAAAAAATGGACGGCACCGGTTACCCGAAACGCCTGAAGCGTGAGGAGATGAGCCTGCCGGCGCGGATGATGGCGATTGCCGATATCTTTGAGGCGCTGACTGCGGCCGATCGCCCGTACAAGAAAGCCAAAACCCTGAGCGAGGCCCTGGCGATCATGGCCACCATGTGCCGCGAGTCGCACATCGATGCGCCGCTGTTTGGATTGTTCATCAACGAAGGCGTTTACCTGCAGTACGCCGAGCGCTTTCTCGATCCTGTGCAGATCGACAGCGTGGATCCGGCCAGCCTGTTGCAAAAGGCTGGCCTCACTGCGTGATCAGCAGTCGGTCAGACGCAGGAAAATCGCCGCCAGTTGCTCGATACCGGCCTGATCCTGCACGCCGAAACGCGAAAGTTTCGGGCTGTCGAGGTCGAGTACACCGATCAGGCGACCGTCCTTGACCAACGGCACGACCAGCTCGCTGTTCGAGGCGCTGTCACAGGCGATATGCCCCGGGAACGTGTGCACGTCTTCAACCCGCTGGGTTTGCAGAGTGGCCGCCGCCGCACCGCACACACCACGGCCAAACGGAATACGCACGCAGGCGATCTGCCCCTGGAACGGACCAAGCACCAGCTCTTCGTTACGATTGAGGTAAAAACCCGCCCAGTTCAGGTCCTCGAGCTGGTTAAACAGGAATGCCGAAAACTGCGCGGCGTTGGCGATGAAATCGCGCTCGTCCGCCAGCAGCGATTCCAGTTGTGCGGCCAACATGCCGTAGCCTTCGAGGCCCTGGCCGCTTTGTTGCAAATCAATCATGCCTTGTGCTCCAACAATTTCAGTCCCACCCAATAACGGGCGAATTGGTACGCGCAACGTCCATTGCGATTACCGCGGCCGGTGGCCCAACGCACGGCGAGGATGTCCAGTTCTTCGTCACGCTGCCAGCTCAGACCGGCCTTGGCCGCCAATTGGCCGATCCAGTGCTCGACGACGTTAAGGAAGTGTTCTTGAGTAAACGGGTAGAACGACAGCCACAGACCGAAACGGTCCGACAGCGCGATCTTGTCTTCAACGGCTTCGCTGGGGTGCAGTTCGCCGTCGACGCGTTTCCAGTTTTCGTTATCGCTCTCCTTTTCCGGCACCAGGTGGCGGCGGTTGGAGGTGGCGTACAGCAAGACGTTGTCCGGGGCCTGCTCGAGCGAGCCGTCGAGTACGCTTTTGAGGACGCGATAATCGCCTTCACCGGATTCGAACGACAAGTCATCGCAAAACAGCACGAAGCGTTGTGGCAGTTTGCCGATCTGCTCGACCACCCGTGGCAGATCCGCCAGATGATCGCGCTCGATCTCGATCAGGCGCAGGCCGGCGGCGGCGTGTTCCGCCAGCAAGGCCCGCACCAGCGAAGACTTGCCGGTACCGCGCGAACCCCAGAGCAACGCGTGGTTGGCCGGCATGCCATCAAGAAACTGTTGGGTGTTGCGCCCCAGTTGTTCGAGCTGACGGTCAACACCGATCAGGTCAGACAGGCGCATGTCGAGGCTGACTTCCAGCGGCAGCAGATAGCCGCTGCGCCCGTCGCGCTGCCAACGCGCCGCCAGACAAGTGCCCCAGTCGATCGCCGGCCGTGGTGCCGGCAACAACGGTTCAATCCGCGCCAGAACCGACTCGGCGCGTTCAAGAAAAGCATTCAATCGGGAATCCACGTCTTCTCCTCGGGCACGTTCACAGTGATGATGGCGATACTGCGACGACACACAGATAAAAATCACCCTACCAAGCCTTGTTACAAGGCGATTCGGGAACCTCGGTATCCATACATGATCGACTATGCTTGAGCAGCGAAGGGAAACGGAAGTGGTTCAACACCCCATGGATATCAAATTCACCCACCGGCTGTCTTACAAGCAAGCCAGGCTTACCGTGCTGGTCGGGTTCATTCTGGGCACGCTGCTCAGCCTGCTGCAAATCGGCATCGATTATGCCAGTGAAGACGCCTCCATCAACCGTGAAATCCTGTCATTGCTGGAAATCAGCCATAACCCGGCCTCACGGATCGCCTACAACATCGACGCCGAACTGGCGCAGGAACTGACTCTGGGCCTGTTGCGCTCACCGGCGATCATTTCTGCGCAACTGATCGACAACAACAATACGGTGCTGGCCAGCGTCAAACGTCCGGAACTGCAAAGCGGCTATCGAGTGATCAGCGACTTCCTGTTCGGCGCCAAGCGCCAATTCGAAGACCGTCTGTATCTGGATCATCTGCCCAATGAATCGCTGGGCGTGTTAAGCCTCGAGGTCGACACCTATGCCTTCGGCAGCCGCTTCCTGCGCCGCGCCGAGGTGACCCTGCTCAACGGGTTCGCGCGCAGCCTGATTCTCACCGGCATCCTGTTGGCGCTGTTCTACGTGATGCTGACCAAACCGCTGGTGCGGGTGATCCGCGAACTCAGCGGGCGCGACCCGCGCAGCGCCGAGCCAACCACGCTGGAATGCCCGTCCGGCCATGGCAATGATGAAATCGGCGTGCTGGTCAAAGTCGCCAATCAACAATTCGAGAACATTGCCACCGAGATCCAGCAGCGACGCAACGCCGAAAACCGCCTGACCGACTACCTCGGGCAACTGGAAAACATCGTCTCGGCGCGCACTGCCGAACTCAAGGCAATCAACGCCCGGCTCAGTCAGTCCAACCAGGAACTCGAAGTCGCGCGCAGCACCGCCCTGGAAATGGCCGAGGCCCGCTCGGCGTTCCTCGCCAACATGAGCCACGAGATCCGCACGCCGCTCAACGGCTTGTTAGGGATGATCGCGCTGTCACTCGACGGCCCGTTGAATGCCGAACAGCAGCAACAACTGTCGATCGCCCACGACTCGGGCAAAGTGCTGGTCGAATTGCTCAACGATATTCTCGACCTGTCGAAATTCGATGCGGGGCAACTGGAGCTTGAGCACATTCCGTTCGACCTGGGCTCGTTGATCGAAGACACCGCCAACCTGCTGTCGCAGAACGCCGCGCCGAGCGTCGAGCTGACCTGCCTGATCGATCCGCACTTCCCGGCTTTGGTGCTGGGCGATCCCACCCGCGTGCGGCAGATCGTCAGCAACCTGTTGTCCAACGCCCTGAAGTTCACCCGGTTCGGTCGGGTGGATGTGCGCTTGTCGACCTACAAGGAAGGCGTGCGCATTGAGGTCTGCGACACCGGCATCGGCATCGCCCAGGATGCGCAGTTGAAGATCTTCCAGCCGTTCACTCAGGCGGGCGCCGGCATTACTCGTCAGTACGGCGGCACCGGACTGGGGCTGGCGCTGACCTACAACCTTTGCGAAGCCATGCAGGGGCGCCTGACCATCAGTTCCGAGACCGGGTTCGGCAGTCAGTTCTGTGCCGAGCTGCCACTGCCGTGTCATACCCGCGCACTGGTGCCGGCACCGCTGCCCGGCAAAATCCTCGCCATCACCGCTGCCAGCAGTGGACTGGCGGAACTGTTGCAGAGCCTGCTGCCGGTCTGGGGACTGACGTATGAGCAGCGCACCATCGACGACTCGCTGCTGGGCCTGACGCCGGACGTGGTGATCACCGATTGTCCGGAGTGTCTGTTCGGCTTGCGCCCGACCCTCGGTGCGCCGATTTTGCTGGTGACCGCCTACGGCAGTTTCCTGCCCAGCGAAGAAGCGGCCGCGCTGGCGCCCTTGCAGCAACAGGCACGACCGTTGGCGCGTAATGCGCTCTACCAGAACCTGCGGCGCACCCTGCAACCGGATGTGGTCGCCATTAACGATGCACAGCTCGAAACATCCCCCTCGGTAAGGCGCGGGCGGGTGTTGCTGGTCGAGGACAATCCGGTCAATCAACTGGTGGCCAAAGGCATGCTCGGCAAACTGGGCTGCGAAGTCATCGTCGCCGCCCATGGTGCCGAAGCGCTGGATCAGTTGGAGTATCACGAATTCGATCTGGTGCTGATGGACTGCAACATGCCGGTGATGGACGGTTACGAAGCCAGCCGGCAGATCCGTCAGAGCGGGCGCTGGCCGCAGCTGCCGATTGTCGCCCTGACCGCCAATGCGATGTCCGAGGAGCGCGAACGCTGCCGCGCAGCCGGCATGAGCGACTATCTGGCCAAGCCGTTCCGCCGCGAAGAACTGGCGGCCTTGCTCGATCAGTGGATCCCGACTACGACAGCGCCTTGATCTGCCCCAACAAATGATCAAGGCCGTCACGCAATTCATTGAGGCGATCCAGATCCACCCCGCTGTCGCACAGCAGTCGGGCCTTGAGCGGCCCGACCTGCTCGCGCAAGGCCTGGCCTGCCGATGTCAGGCTCAGGTGCACTTCGCGCTCGTCACGCGTTGAACGCTGGCGCTGCACCCATTGCAACTGCTCCAGGCGCTTGAGCAACGGTGTCAGCGTGCCAGAGTCGAGTGCCAGGCGCTCGCCCAACGCCTTGACCGTCGGATGCTCCGGCGCTGAGTCCTGCCATTCCCACAACACCAGCATCGCCAGATATTGCGGGTACGTCAGGCCGAGCTGATCGAGCATCGGCTTGTAGGCACGAATCACCGCCCGGGAGGCGGCGTAGAGCTTGAAGCACAACTGGTTGTCGAGCTTCAGCGAATCGACCGGCAAGCTGTTCATTTGAGCAGGGCTTCGATCTCGCCGCTCAGCTCCTGCGGCTTGGTGGTCGGGGCAAAACGCTTGACCAGTTTTCCGTCCTTGCCAATCAGGAACTTGGTGAAGTTCCACTTGATGCCCTGGGAGCCAAGCAGGCCCGGCGCGCGTTTTTTCAGCTGTACGAATAGCGGATGCGCATCGGCACCGTTAACGTCGATCTTCTTGAACAGAGGGAAGCTGACACCGAAGTTCAGCTCGCAGAACTCACTGATTGCCCCTTCGTTACCCGGCTCCTGCTTGCCGAACTGATTGCACGGGAAGCCCAGAACCACCAGGCCCTGATCCTTGTAGGTCTGCCACAGTTCTTCGAGTCCTTTGTATTGCGGGGTGAAACCGCATTTGCTGGCGGTGTTGACCACCAGCACCGCTTTGCCGGCGAAATCGGCCAGGGTCTTTTGCTCACCTTTGATCGTGGTGCATGGGATATTCAGCAGGTTGTCGCTCATGGTCGGCACTCTGAAATCAGGAAGAAGAGAAAAACATAGCGAGCAATTGAATTGCGTGCAATTTAATTTTTGAAAAACAAGGCGACCCGAAGGTCGCCTTCATTCGTTTATGCGCGTGGAACCAGGTCCAGGCACACCGAATTGATGCAATAGCGCAGGCCGGTCGGCGGCGGGCCGTCGGGGAATACGTGACCCAGATGCGCATCACAGCGCGCGCACTTCACTTCCGTACGGATCATGCCGTGGCTGGTGTCACGGATTTCAGTCATCGCGCTTTCACCAATTGGCGCGTAGAAGCTCGGCCAGCCGCAGCCGGAGTCGAATTTGGTCGTGGAATCGAACAGCGGCTCATTACAGCAGACGCAGTGGTAGACACCGGCGGTCTTGGTGTCGTTGTATTTGCCGGAGAACGGGCGCTCGGTCGCACTCAGACGACAAACGTTGTATTGCTCGGGGTCGAGCATCGCCCGCCATTCTTCCAGGGTTTTTTCCAACTTTTCCATCATCACACCTCAGCGGCTGAAAAAGCCCGATCTGTACCTTTTCCACGGATCGGGCGGCACGTATGATTGCGCCTCGTCACGCACCAGTCTGGCAGCCAGACCGGGCGCATTCAAACGGATTATGGGAGCCACGGCTCAAGACGTCCGCCTGTGTGAAGACGCAGGAATCCCAGTACGGTTGTCCACCCGCCGCCTGGATCGTTCATTTTCGGGATCACATCGCCATGCAGTTCAGCAAATCGAACAAGCTCGCCAACGTCTGCTACGACATTCGCGGCCCGGTGCTCAAGCACGCCAAACGACTGGAAGAGGAAGGCCAGCGCATCCTCAAGCTGAACATCGGCAACCCGGCGCCGTTTGGTTTCGAAGCACCGGACGAAATTCTTCAGGATGTGATCCGCAACCTGCCGACCGCGCAAGGCTACAGCGACTCCAAAGGCCTGTTCAGCGCGCGCAAGGCGGTGATGCAGTACTACCAGCAGAAGAATGTTGAAGGTGTCGGCATCGAAGACATCTACCTGGGCAACGGCGTTTCCGAACTGATCGTGATGTCGCTACAGGCGCTGCTCAACAACGGCGACGAAGTGCTCGTGCCGGCCCCGGACTATCCGCTGTGGACTGCTGCTGTCAGCCTCGCCGGCGGTAACGCCGTGCATTACCTGTGCGACGAAGGGGCCGACTGGTTCCCCGATCTGGCCGACATCAAGGCCAAGATCACCCCGAACACCAAAGCGATGGTGATCATCAACCCGAACAACCCGACCGGCGCGGTGTATTCGAAGGAAGTGTTGCTGGGCATGCTGGAAATCGCCCGTGCGCACAACCTGGTGGTGTTCTCCGACGAAATCTACGACAAGATCCTGTACGACGATGCCGTGCACATCTGCACCGCGTCACTGGCCCCGGACCTGCTGTGCCTGACCTTCAACGGCCTGTCGAAGTCGTACCGTGTGGCGGGTTTCCGCTCCGGCTGGATCGCCATTTCCGGGCCCAAGCACAATGCCCAGAGCTACATCGAAGGCATCGACATGCTGGCCAACATGCGCCTGTGCGCCAACGTGCCGAGCCAGCATGCGATCCAGACCGCATTGGGCGGCTACCAGAGCATCAACGACCTGGTGCTGCCACAGGGTCGTCTGCTGGAACAACGCAACCGCACCTGGGAATTGCTCAACGACATTCCGGGCGTGAGCTGCGTCAAGCCGATGGGCGCGCTGTATGCGTTCCCGAAAATCGATCCGAAGGTCTGCCCGATCCACAACGACGAGAAATTTGTCCTCGACCTGCTGCTCTCCGAGAAGCTGCTGGTCGTCCAGGGCACGGCGTTCAACTGGCCCTGGCCGGATCACTTCCGCGTGGTCACCCTGCCCCGCGTCGACGATCTGGAAATGGCCATCGGCCGTATTGGCAACTTCCTCAAGTCCTACCGCCAGTAACTGGCCAGCAGTGCGCAACGGCCAAACGTTGCGCACTGTCTGATTCAGCAACACTTCTGCGTTCCGCGTCCGCGCACGCCTTCTACACTTGCGATTCGTACCGTTTACCTGCGTCCAGCGTAATGGCGACGGGTCGCGGCTGGTCGTCATCCCTATCGTTATCTGTCGTGGGAAATGTGCCGGGCACCGAAGAATCCGCTGTAGGACACAGTTTGAAATAGTCACTCAGTTGAATAGCCCGGTGCGGCACCTTATATACCCCGCAGTACGCTACATCTTTAGCTTGAGGAGATTTCTACAACCATGATGCGCATCCTGCTGTTTTTGGCCACTAACCTGGCGGTCGTGCTGATAGCCAGCATCACCCTGAGCCTTTTCGGCTTCAACGGGTTCATGGCGGCCAACGGGGTTGATCTCGACCTTAGTCAGCTGCTGGTTTTCTGTGCAGTCTTTGGTTTCGCCGGCTCGCTGTTCTCGCTGTTCATCTCCAAGTGGATGGCGAAGATGAGCACTGGCACCCAGATCATCAGCCAGCCACGTACCCGGCATGAGCAATGGCTGCTGCAAACCGTCGAGCAACTGTCCCGCGAAGCCGGGATCAAGATGCCCGAAGTCGGTATTTTCCCGGCCTACGAAGCAAACGCCTTCGCCACCGGCTGGAACAAGAACGACGCGCTGGTCGCGGTCAGTCAGGGCCTGCTCGAGCGTTTTTCGCCCGATGAAGTGAAAGCCGTGCTGGCCCACGAAATCGGTCACGTCGCCAACGGCGACATGGTCACGCTGGCGCTGATTCAGGGCGTGGTGAACACCTTCGTGATGTTCTTTGCGCGGATCATCGGCAACTTCGTCGACAAGGTCATTTTCAAGAACGAAGAAGGCCAGGGCATCGCCTACTACGTGGCGACCATCTTCGCTGAACTGGTACTGGGCATCCTGGCCAGTGCGATCGTCATGTGGTTCTCGCGCAAGCGCGAATTCCGTGCCGACGAAGCCGGCGCCCGCCTGGCTGGCACCAGCGCGATGATCGGCGCACTGCAACGTCTGCGCGCCGAACAGGGCCTGCCGGTGCACATGCCGGACACCCTCAACGCCTTTGGCATCAACGGTGGCATCAAACAAGGCTTTGCCCGCATGTTCATGAGCCACCCGCCGCTGGAAGAGCGTATCGACGCCCTGCGTCGTCGCGGTTGATACAACCGGCGTAATCATGAAAAAGGCCCTGCAGTGATGCGGGGCCTTTTTTTGCCTTGATTAATTGGTTGTTCCTGATGCCCCCATCGCTGGCACTATTGGCACAGAACTATTGGCTGGAAACCCGGTAAACCCGCTCCTCAAGGCGCGTCACACCCGCCTGCAAGAATTTCCAGCTCTCCCCCAGCACATCCTGCTGTTCCAGCACCTGCACCTGCCAGGCACCACTCAGCAACCGCTGCACCTCATCATCCCCCACCGCGAACGGCGGCCCCGGCATCTGCGCCTGATCGTAATCCAGCGTAATCAACAACCCGTGCATACCCTGCGGCAGAATCTGCTGAAGATGCGCCGCATAGCGCTCACGCATCGGCGCCGGCAAGGCGATCAGCGCGGCGCGGTCATAAAAAGCGGCGCAAGCGGCCACATCGCTGGCCGTCAGCGCAAAGAAATCGCCGCACCACAATTCGATGGTGTCACCACGGTAAACCTTGAATGCGCCCCTCTCACTGATCTGCGGCTGAATCTGATGCTCACTGAAAAAGTCCTCGATGGCCTTTTCCGATAGCTCGATACCGAGCACCTGATGACCGCACCCGGCCAGCCACGCCAGATCAAGACTTTTCCCGCACAGAGGCACGAGCACCCGCGCGGTTGTCGGCAGCCCCAACCCGGGCCAATGCCGCTGTAAATTCGGGTTTACCTCAGGCAGATGGAAACCAATCTGCCCCGAAGCCCACTTTTTGTGCCAAAACTCCGGCTGCATGCATCACTCCCAATAATTCGATCAAAAAGCGTTAAAACTTATATTAGATTTAGATCAATAATCTGACCGAAGATGAAGCCATCTTAACGCTCAGGAACCCATCATGTTGCCCAGCCTGTTCATTTCCCATGGTTCACCCATGCTGGCACTGGAGCCCGGCGCCAGCGGCCCGGCACTGGCACGCCTGGCCGCCGAATTACCGAAACCCAAAGCCATTGTCATCGTCTCCGCGCACTGGGAAAGCCACGAACTGCTGGTCAGCAGCCATGCGCAACCGGAAACGTGGCACGACTTCGGCGGGTTCCCCCGGGCGCTGTTTGAAGTGCAATACCCGGCGCCAGGTGCTCCGCAACTGGCTGCCGAAATCGCCGAATTGTTGCAAGCCGCGCATTTGCCGGCACATCTCGACCCGCAACGTCCCTTCGATCATGGTGTTTGGGTGCCGTTGTCGCTGATGTATCCGCAGGCGGATATTCCGGTGGTGCAAGTCTCACTGCCGAGTCGCGGCGGCCCGGCGCTGCAAACCCGTGTCGGGCAAGCGCTGGCGAATTTGCGCGATCAGGGCATTTTGCTGATCGGCTCCGGCAGCATCACCCACAACCTGCGCGAACTGGATTGGCACGCTGGCCCTGAAATTGTTGAGCCGTGGGCGCGGGATTTCCGTGACTGGGTGATCGAGAAACTGGCGGCCGACGATGAGGCGGCGCTGCATGACTATCGCCGGCAGGCGCCGAATGCGCTGCGCAGCCATCCGAGTGATGAGCATTTGTTGCCGCTGTATTTTGCCCGGGGTGCGGGCGGTGAGTTCAGCGTGGCGCATCAGGGTTTCACGATGGGTGCGCTGGGTATGGATATTTATCGCTTCGGCTAGAAGCAAAAGCAAAAGATCGCAGCCTTCGGCAGCTCCTGCAGGTGAACAGATTCCAACATGTAGGAGCTGCCGCAGGCTGCGATCTTTTGATCTTGAAAAGCAGGCAAAAAAATCCCCGAACCAGTCGGGGATTTTTTTATGTTCGATCAATCAGCCCAAGGGCAGATCAATCTTCGCGGTAGCGACGCAGTTTCAGCTGCTTACCGGCAACGCGAGTGTCCTTCAGTTTGGTCAGGAGTTTGTCCAGACCATCTTCCGGCAGCTCGACGAGGCTGAAGCTGTCACGCACCTGGATGCGACCGATCGCTTCACGGGCCAGACCGCCTTCGTTGAGGATGGCGCCCAGCAGGTTCTTCGCAGCGATACCATCACGCGCGCCCAGCGCGGTACGGCAACGAGCACGGCCTTCGCCCAAAGGCATTGGCGCGCGACGCTCGCGGTCACCACGATCAGGACGATCACCGGAACGCTCAGGACGGTCGCCACGCGGTGCGTTGTTCGGCACCAGTGGACGTTCCTTCTCGATCGCCGCCAGGTTCAGCGCTTGACCGTTGGTGGCTTTGCGCAGCAGCGCAGCAGCCAGAGCACGCGGGGTGCAACCGATGTCCGCAGTCAGACGATCGAGCAGCTCACCGTGAGTCGATTCGGCATCAGCGACCAGCGGCGACAGGCTGTTGGTCAGTTTCTTGATGCGCGCATCGAGAACGGCCTGAGCGTCCGGCAGACGGACTTCAGCGACTTTCTGACCGGTGACACGCTCGATCACTTGCAGCATGCGGCGCTCACGTGGAGTCACCAGCAGCAGTGCACGGCCTTCGCGACCGGCACGGCCGGTACGGCCGATACGGTGAACGTAGGATTCCGGATCGTACGGCATGTCAACGTTGAACACGTGAGTGATGCGCGGAACGTCCAGACCACGGGCAGCAACGTCGGTCGCAACAACGATGTCCAGACGGCCATCTTTCAGCGAATCGATAACGCGCTCACGCTGGTTCTGGGCGATGTCACCGTTCAGCGCCGCGGCTTTGTAGCCTTTGGCGTCGAGGGCGCTGGCCAGATCCAGGGTCGCTTGCTTGGTGCGCACGAACATGATCAGAGCGTCGAAGTCTTCCACTTCCAGCAAGCTGAGAACGGCCGAAGTCTTCTGGTCAGCGTGAACCAACAGGTGAGCCTGTTCGATCGCGGTAACGGTCTGGGTCTTGGTCTGGATCTTCACGTGTTGCGGATCGCGCAGGTGGCGTTCGGCAATGGCGCGGATCGACTGCGGCAGGGTAGCCGAGAACAAAACAGTCTGACGGGTCGCTGGCAGAGCCTTGAAGATGACTTCCAGGTCATCCATGAAGCCCAGCTTCAACATTTCGTCAGCTTCGTCGAGAACCAGATGGTTCACGGTCGACAGAACTTTTTCGTCGCGACGCAGGTGGTCGCACAGACGGCCCGGAGTGGCGACAACGATCTGTGCGCCATTACGGATTGCTTTCAGTTGTGGGCCCATAGGCGCGCCGCCGTAAACGGCCACAACGGTAACGCCCGGCATTTGCTTGGCGTAGGTTTCGAAAGCGGTTGCTACTTGCAGCGCCAACTCACGAGTTGGCGCCAGGATCAGGGCTTGCGGTTCGCGCTTGGCAGGATCGATGCGGTGCAGAATAGGCAGTGCGAACGCGGCGGTTTTACCGGTACCGGTTTGCGCTTGGCCAATCATGTCCTGGCCGGCCATGATGATCGGGATCGATTGCTGCTGAATCGCCGAAGGCTCTTCGTAGCCGGTCGCTGCGACGGCTGCAAGAATATTCGGGTTAAGATTAAAAGCGGCGAATCCGCCGGTTTCCTGGGTCATGGGTCTGCCTCTAAGTGCATCCGCAAAGACCCATGCTCCAAAGCTGCGCATGCCGTGTTGAGACTCAAGAGTCGCCCTGGCAGCTTTGTCGGCGGGGATTTGCGAAAACGAATGAATGAAAAAAAGAATCGTCCGGGAAGAGCCCGCTATGCGGACGTGCAGCCGAAGCTGACTTCGGGAAATTGCGCTACCTAAACGCGGCCCGGTTAAAGGCCGGCGCGCACTATACCGGATTTTGCCCAAAAAGGGAGCTTTTTTTATCGTCAAAATACCTGTGTCACCGCTGTGTAACGGGGTTTTGCGGATAATCGCGCCAAGGTCTATTTTTCAAAGGCCCGGCCCTGCGGGCGATGACGCTAAAACGATTCATCGACGTGCGGCATACCGTCGCTGCACCCGCCCTTCCCGCCCGAGGATTTCGCCATGAATCAGCCCTGCCCCGGCCGCGTCAGCCATGAACGTCGCGGTCATGTCCACTTGATTGGTCTCGATCGAGCGGCCAAACGCAATGCGTTCGACCTCGACCTGCTCAACGAGCTGAGCCTGGCCTACGGCGAGTTCGAGGCGGACAGCGAGGCGCGGGTGGCGGTGGTGTTCGGCCACGGCGAACACTTCACCGCCGGTCTGGATCTGGTGAATGCCAGCACCGCCCTAGCCGAAGGCTGGCAGGTTCCGACCGGCGGTTGCGATCCGTGGGGTGTTTTCGTCGGGCCACGGGTGAGCAAACCGGTGATTGTCGCCGCGCAGGGCTATTGCCTGACCATTGGCATCGAGCTGATGCTGGCAGCGGATATCAACCTGTGTGCGAGCAATACCCGCTTCGCACAAATGGAAGTGCAGCGTGGGATCTTTCCTTTTGGGGGCGCGACTTTACGTTTTCATCAGGTGGCGGGATGGGGCAATGCGATGCGCTGGTTGCTCACCGGCGATGAGTTTGATGCCCACGATGCATTGCATCTGGGGTTGGTGCAGGAAGTGATGGCCAGTGAAGACCTGTTGCCAAGGGCGATCGAATTGGCCGAACGGATTGCCCGACAGGCGCCGCTGGGGGTGCAGGCGACGTTGATGTCGGCGCGGCAGGCGCGGTATGAGGGTGAGACAGCGGCAGCGCAGGGACTACCGGCGCTGGTGAAGAAGTTACTGGCCAGTGAGGATGCCAAGGAAGGGGTGCGCTCGTTGGTGGAGCGGCGGCCTGGCATATTCAAGGGGATCTGAGAATTATGGCGCCTGTCGGGGCGCCATCGCTGGCAAGCCAGCTCCCACAATGACCGAGTCGTTCAGACATTTTGCGTACGGCACGAACCCTGTGGGAGCTGGCTTGCCAGCGAAGGGGCCATCACAGATGCCTCAGGTCGCCGGGCGAATGCTGTTGATCAACGACTGCAACGAATACCCCAACCGTGGCGCCAGTGCCTCGGCCCGGGCGGTCAGCGCCTGCATGTCCAGCGCCTGATCGAGGTCCGCCGGCACAATCAGAATCACATTGCCCTCCTTCACCGGCAGCTCCCAGTAATGCCGATGATAGAGCCCTCGCAACAACGCGGCCCCCAACGGTTTGCCGTCATCGGTGGCCCACTGATTGATCACCAGCCAGCCCCCCGGATTCAAACGCTTCTGGCAGTCGCCGAGAAAACTCCAGGCCAGATGCCCGACGCCCGGACCGACATCGGTATACAGGTCGACAAAAATCAGATCCGCCGGCTCCGCCGTCGGCAGCAACTCCAGCGCATCGCCAACACGGATGTATAGCCGTGGATCATCGTCCAGCCCAAGGTATTCGATGGCCAAACGCGGCACATCCGGACGCAGTTCAATGGCCTCGACGTCTTCCAGCGACAGAAACTTGAGGCAGGCCTGGGTCAATGTACCGGCGCCGAGCCCGAGAAACAGCGCGCTTTCCGGCTGCTCATGGCACAACGCACCGATCAGCATCGCCCGCGTGTAATCGTATTCGAGCCAGCTCGGGTCTGCGGTGAACACGCAGCTCTGCTCGATCGCATCGCCGAACTCCAGAAAGCGGTAATCGGCCACTTCCAGCACGCGAATCACGCCGAACTCATCCTGTACTTCGGCGAGCAGATGCTCGACGCGCTCCTCAGTCATTTCGTCTCCTGATGGTCACCGGGCGCGGTGACGCGATGGCACCGCTGTAGCGCCGTGGCAAAGCGGCGATTGTCGGCGATGGGGCAGGAGCAGGTCACGCACTAATTGCTGCTACCATGGGCTTCCCGTGCGTAGAACCAATTAGAGACCGTGATGAGCCAACCGTGGAGCCCTGACAGCTGGCGCGCCCTGCCGATCCAGCAACAACCCCAATACCCTGACGCTGCGCATCTGCGCCAGGTCGAGCAAACCCTGGCCAGTTATCCGCCACTGGTGTTTGCCGGTGAGGCGCGCGAGCTGCGCCGGCAGTTTGCCGAAGTGACCCAGGGCCGGGCATTCCTGCTGCAGGGCGGCGATTGCGCGGAAAGCTTTGCCGAATTCTCTGCGGCAAAGATTCGCGACACCTTCAAAGTGTTGCTGCAAATGGCGATCGTCATGACCTTCGCCGCCGGCTGCCCGGTGGTCAAGGTCGGGCGCATGGCCGGTCAGTTCGCCAAGCCACGCTCGGCCAACGATGAAACCATCGGTGGCGTGACGCTGCCGGCCTACCGGGGCGACATCGTCAACGGCATCGGCTTCGACGAAAAGAGCCGCGCGCCGGATCCGGAGCGCCTGCTGCAGTCCTATCACCAGTCCACCGCGACGCTGAACCTGCTGCGCGCCTTCGCCCAAGGCGGTTTTGCCGACCTGCATCAGGTGCACAAGTGGAACCTGGACTTCATCGCCAACTCGGCGCTGGCAGAAAAATACAGTCATCTCGCCGACCGCATCGATGAAACCCTGGCGTTCATGCGCGCCTGCGGCATGGACAGCTCGCCGCAACTGCGCGAAACCAGTTTCTTCACCGCCCACGAAGCGCTGCTGCTGAACTACGAAGAAGCCTTCGTGCGTCGCGACAGCCTGACCAACGATTACTACGATTGCTCGGCGCACATGCTGTGGATCGGCGACCGCACTCGTCAGCTCGACGGCGCGCATGTCGAATTCCTGCGCGGGGTAAACAACCCGATTGGCGTGAAAGTCGGCCCGAGCATGGACCCCGATGACCTGATCCGCCTGATCGACGTACTCAACCCGGACAACGATCCGGGGCGCCTCAACCTGATTGCGCGGATGGGCGCAAACAAGGTCGGCGATCACCTGCCGGCGCTGATCCGCGCGGTGCAGCGCGAAGGCAAGCAAGTGCTGTGGAGCTCCGACCCGATGCACGGCAACACCATCAAGGCGAGCAGCGGCTACAAGACCCGCGACTTTGCACAGATCCTTGGCGAGGTGAAGCAGTTCTTCCAGGTGCATGAAGCAGAAGGCAGTTATGCCGGCGGCATTCACATCGAGATGACCGGGCAGAATGTCACTGAGTGCATCGGTGGCGCGCGGCCGATTACTGAAGACGGGTTGTCGGACCGCTATCACACGCATTGTGATCCACGGATGAATGCCGATCAGTCGCTGGAGCTGGCGTTTCTGATTGCCGAAACCCTGAAGCAGGTTCGCCGCTAAGATTCGACATCTTTATCGCTTTAACTGGTCTCATCGCTGGCAAGCCAGGCTCCCACAGTGATCGCGTCGATCACAAAATATATGTACGACGCACACACTGTGGGAGCCTGGCTTGCCAGCGATGGCGTCAGGTCAGTCGCCCCCAATCTGCGCCAATGCCACCCGCAACCGCGCCGCACTCTCGCGCTGACAATTCAACTGCACCCGCGCAAGCCCCAACCAGTCCGCCATCTGCCGCAAATTCAGCGCCAGCGCCAGCATCCCCTGCTCATCCAGCCCCGGCTCTTCCTCATGCAGCGCATGCACCGCCAACCGCCCTGCCGCCCGTTCGGCGCGCAAATCGACCCGCGCGGCAATCCGCTCGTTGTGCAAGAACGGCAACACGTAATAGCCGTAAACCCGTTTGTCCTGGGGCGTATAAATCTCCAGCCGGTAACGGAAATCGAATAAACGCTCGGTGCGATTGCGCTCCCAGATCAACGAATCGAATGGCGACAACAGCGCACTGGCCATGACCTTGCGCGGGACGCTCGGCGCCGGCAGGCAATAAGCTATTTGCCGCCAACCGGCGACTTCGCACATCTGCAACTGCCCGGCCTCGACCAGTTCCGCCAGACGTGGCCGTGCATCCGCCGGGTTCAGGCGAAAGTAATCACGCAGGTCTTTTTCAGTACCGACACCCAAGGCCTGTGCCGCGTGCAGCAGCAAGCCACGCTGCGCTTCGGCCTCATCCGGCAACGCTTGTTGCAGAATCGAGGAGGGAATCACCCGCTCAGGCAAATCATACAAACGCTCAAAACCACGCCGCCCGGCCACCGTCACTTCGCCTGCCGCGAACAGCCACTCCAACGCATGCTTTTCCGCGCTCCAGTCCCACCATGGCCCAGCCTTGTCTTCACGGGTCGAGAGGCTGCCGGCGCCCAACGCACCCTGCTCTTCAACGGAACTCAAGACCCGACGCACCACGTCCTGCTGCTCGCGACCGAATCTGGCCAGCTGCTGGTAAATATCCTCGCCACGCCTGGCCCGTTGCATGCGCCAGCCCAGCAACGGATACATCGACATCGGTAGCAACGAGGCTTCGTGCCCCCAGTATTCGAACAGCGTGCGACGACTCCCCGAACTCCAGGCAGCCTGGTCGAGCAATTCAGAGGGATAGGAACCCAAGCGGGAAAACAGCGGCAGGTAGTGCGAGCGCACCACAGCGTTGACAGAGTCAATTTGCAGCAGGCCCAGCCGTTCGATCAGCCGGTTGACGTGCGGCGCCTTGACGGTTGGCGGCTGGCGCCCGTTGAACCCTTGGGCAGCCAGCGCCAGTCGTCGCGCCTGTTTGAGGGAAAAGGCCAGAGTCGCGGGCATGAGCATCTCCTTGTCTGCTCGCAACCTACCTCACCGGAAGTTGGTTTGTGTAGCGCTCTGCTCATCATTTATGCATCGGGTCATCCCAGAACGGCCGCACGGCCTCGTGCTCGACGTCGGCACGACTGACGCCGATGTCCTTCAACGCCTCGTCGCTCAGACTGGCGAGCAACTCGCGTTCACGGTGCAGTTCGTACCAGCGGCTAAACTTGTGCAGCAGGTCGGAAACGATATGGCCGTGGCCGGAAAATTTTGCGTCATCTACATACTCTCTTTGACCTTTCATCGTGTTGCCTCCTTTTGTGGATGGCTCAAGTCTCGCGCCGGCGCTAAGATCAATCCAACGAATGTTTCTGATGGCATGCATCACGGAGATTCATCAATTGTCGGCCTACCCCAGTATCGATACCGATGTCCTGCGCACCTTCGTCGCCATCGCTGATCAGGGCGGTTTCACCCGCGCCGGCGAAATGGTCAACCGCACACAGTCGGCGGTGAGCATGCAGATGAAGCGTCTGGAAGAGGACGTGTTGCAGCGGCAGTTGTTCGAGCGCGACGGACGCCAGGTGCGCCTGACCGCTGAAGGCCAGGTGCTGCTCGGATACGCGCGGCGCATCCTCAAGCTGCACAGTGAAGTGTTCAACACCTTGCGCGAGCCGCACATGGTCGGCACCGTGCGCATCGGCACGCCGGATGACTACGTGATGCGTTTTCTGCCGGGGATCCTGTCGCGGTTCGCGCAGTTCTATCCGCTGATCCAGATCGAAGTGCATTGCGAATCGACCAAACAACTGTTGCAGCGCACTGATCTGGATTTGTCGATCGTCACCCGCGAGCCGGGCAACGAGATCGGCCAGTTGCTGCGCAAGGAGCGTTTTGTCTGGGCCGAGGCGCAGAATTTCAGCGCCCACGAACAAACGCCACTGCCTCTGGCGATGTTCAACAGTGATTGTTTCTGCCGTTTGTGGGCGTGTAACGCGCTGGATGCGATGGGTCGCGATTACCGCATTGCCTACAACAGCACCAGCCTCTCGGCGCTGATGGCGGTGGTGAGCGCGGGTCTGGCGATCACTGCGCAACTGGAAAGCCTGATCACCCCGGACATGCGCATTCTCGGCGCCGCCGAAGATTTGCCGCTGCTGCCCGAGGCCAGCATCATGCTGATCCGCAACCTGAACAATCCGTCGCCGATCACCGAGTGCCTGGCCGAGCACATCGTCGAAGGCTTCAAACTTTAAACGCGAGCATCACCGCACACAGCACCAGGAAACCGCAGAACAGCCAGCGCAGGCGTTTTTCCGGCATGGCGTGGGCGACTTTCACCCCCCAACTGATGCTCGCCAGACCACCGATGGCCAACGGCAGGCCGATCATCCAGTCCACTTCGTGATGCACCGCGTAGGTGACCAAGGTCACGCCGGTGCTGGGCAAAGCCAGCGCCAGCGACAAGCCCTGAGCGACCACTTGCGTGGTGCCGAACAGGCTGGTCAGCACCGGCGTCGCGACCACCGCACCGCCGACACCGAACAATCCGCCCATGGTCCCGGACGCCGCGCCAAGCACGCCGAGCCATGGCCAGGAATAACGCATTTCGGAAGTCGCAGCAGGTGGCTTGCCGAACATCTTCAGCAAGTTGTACGCCGAGAGCGCCACCAGAAACGCGACAAAGCCGATGCGCATGGTTTGCGCATCAATGCCCACCGCCCAGATCGAACCGATCCACGCAAAACAAAAGCCCATCACCGCCAGGGGCAGCGCATGCCGCAGTTCGATGCGATTGCGTTGGTGATAGCGCCACAGCGCCAGCATCACGTTGGGTACCACCATGACCAGCGCCGTGCCTTGGGCAATCTGCTGATCGAGGCCAAACCAGACACCGAGCAACGGGATAGCAATCAAACCGCCACCTATGCCGAATATGCCGCCGAGTGTGCCAAGGGCGGCGCCGAACAGCAGGTACAACAAAAACTCCATCACAGCCGAATTCCTCTCGCGTCAGGCGCTTCATCCTACGCAGTCGTGGCTGGCGGGGAAACGCACAGCAACGCACAATGGCTATGCCGATTTCGCACAAGCGTTGAGCCGATATGAATCCCAATCAATTAACCGAGCAACTCGGACTTTTTCTCGATGTGCTGGAGAGTGGCAGTTTTTCCGCCGCCTCGCGCCGTCATCCGTTGACACCTTCGGCCGTCGCGCGACGCATCGACAGCCTGGAAAGCGCCGTCGGCAGCCAGTTGTTTATACGCAGTACCCACGCTGTACGAGCAACACCCGCCGGTCTGGCGTTTGCCGAACGTGCCCGGCGCATAGTCGCCGAGTTGCAACTGGCGCGGGCTGAAGCCGTGTCCCTGAGTAGCGCGCCGGAAGGCTTGATCCGCATTGATGCACCCGCCGCGTTCGGGCGCCGGCATCTGGCGCCGGTGATCGCGGACTTTCTCGTCCTCTACCCGGGATTGGATGTGCAATTGCACTTGATCGACAGTTTCGTCGACATGGGCGGCTCGAACCTGGGCAAAGTCGATCTGGTGCTGCGGGCCGGGCAAATGGCTGACACGCGACTGGTGGCCACGCCTTTGGCGAGTATGGTGCGCATTGCCTGCGCCAGTCCTGACTATCTCAAACGCCGGGGCGTGCCCGGCAGTCCGGCGCAACTTGGCGAACATGACGGCCTGGACTGGGAGGGCCTCGCCCCGCCCTTCGCCTGGCGGTTCGAGCAAGACGGCCAGATGCACTTGCACCGCCCGGCACGCATCCGCATGAGCGCCAACAATGCCGAAGCCTTGGTCTTCGGGGCTTTGGCGGGATTAGGGGTTGCGCACTTGCCGACCTGGCTGGCGAGCGAATACCTGCTGCGCGGGGAGCTGGTCCCGCTGTTCTGCGACAACGGCCTGCCGGCACCGGAATCCACCGGCATCTACGCGCTACGCATGGAACAGCAAACCAACTCGCGCAGCCGCTTGTTGCTTGAATACCTCAAGACTCGTTTCAGTCCGGTGCCGCCGTGGGATCTGGCGCTGCAACGGGATCTGGGTCGGCATTAGATCCGGAGAATTATCTGGCGCATTAAAGATTCGAGCGCTAGATTCATGACCATCACCGAACAAGGCTTTGACATGACTTCCGAACGCGACACCTGCGACGACCTGCTGCTGGATAATCAGGCCTGCTTCGCCCTGCACTCCACCTCGCTGATGATGACCAAGGTCTACAAGCCGCTGCTGCAAGCCTTGAACCTGACCTATCCACAGTATCTGGCGATGATGGTGTTGTGGGAGAAGGATGGTTTGACCGTCGGAGAAATCAGCACTCGACTACTGACCGATCCGGGATCGCTGACGCCACTGCTCAAACGCCTGGAAGGCGAAGGCTTGCTTAGCCGCACCCGCAGCCGCGAGGATGAGCGTGTGGTGATTGTCGAGTTGACCGAACAAGGCCGAGCGTTGAAAGAAAAAGCCCAGACCGTTCCCCAATGCATCCTTGGCGCCAGCGGTTTTTCTCTGGAACGTCTGCAGAAGCTGCAAGCGGAGTTGCAGGCGCTGCGTAGCCATCTGCAGGACAGCCTGATCTGACCTCCACATAGTTCCCTGTGGGAGCGAGTCTGCTCGCGAATGCGATCTGTCAGCCAACCTGCTGGTTGAGTGAGACATCCCATTCGCGAGCAGGCTCGCTCCCACATTGATGTCATCACCAGCAAAATATTTTCAACGCCTGATCTACCGCGCAATCCGCTCTAGCTCAGGCCTTACAGTCCCCTTCTCATAGCCGCTCCTTCGCAAAAAAGCTGTTTCTTCAAAAATTTATCTTGCGCACTAAATATTTGCGCGATACATTCACTTCGCACTTACTTAGCGCGCAAACAATTAGCGCAAACAGACACACTCAAAGAGGCTCACACCATGCAAACTCTCTACACCGCAATCGCAACTTCCACTGGCGGCCGTGACGGTCGTGCGATCTCCAGCGACAACGTTCTCGACGTCAAACTCGCTACCCCGAAAGAACTCGGCGGTGCCGGTGGCGCGGCGACCAACCCTGAGCAGTTGTTCGCTGCCGGCTACTCGGCCTGCTTCATCGGCGCGCTGAAATTTGTCGCCAGCCAGACCAAACGCAAAATCCCTGACGACGCCTCGATCACCGCCCACGTCGGTATCGGCCAGATCCCTGGCGGCTTCGGTCTGGACATCGACCTGCACATCAGCCTGCCGGGTCTGGAACAAGCCGATGCGCAAGCGCTGGTCGATGCGGCTCACCAGGTCTGCCCGTACTCCAACGCCACCCGTGGCAACGTCGATGTGCGTCTGCACGTCACCGTCTAACCACTGACGCCCCAGGCCCGAACAGGAAATGAACATGAACACTTTCAGCAAAGTCTTGACCGGTACCCTTCTCGCCCTGTCCATCCACAGCGCTTTCGCCGGTGATGTCGAACACAACACGCAGGCTTTTCTCGATGTGCTGAATGCCGGCAGCGGCAAGCCGATTGAGCAGCTGTCGCCGAAAGATGCCCGCGCCGTGCTGGTCGGCGCGCAGTCCGGGGTCAAGCTGACGCTGCCCAAAGCCGACGTCAGCGAGAAGACCATTCAGGTCGATGGCCAACCGTTGAGCCTGACCATCGTCCGGCCGGCCGGGGTCAAGAGCGAGCTGCCGGTGTTCATGTTCTTCCACGGCGGCGGCTGGGTCTTGGGCGATTTCCCGACTCACGAACGACTGGTGCGTGATCTGGTGGTCGGTTCAGGGGCGGCGGCGGTGTTCGTCAACTACACGCCTTCCCCGGAAGCGCATTACCCGGTGGCGATCAACCAGGCCTACGCTGCGACCAAATGGGTGGCAGAGCACGGTAAAGAGATCAATGTCGACGGCAAACGCTTGGCCGTCGCCGGCAACAGCGTCGGCGGTAACATGGCCGCGGTTGTCGCGCTGATGGCCAAAGACAAAGGCACCCCGGCGATCAAATTCCAGCTGCTGCTGTGGCCGGTGACCGATGCCAACTTTGATACCGGTTCCTACAACCAGTACGCCGAAGGGCATTTCCTCACGCGCAACATGATGCAGTGGTTCTGGGACAACTACACCACCGACGCCAAACAGCGCAACGAGATCTACGCCTCGCCACTGCGGGCAACCACTGCGCAACTGAAGGGCCTGCCGCCCGCGCTGGTGCAGACCGCCGGCGCCGATGTGTTGCGCGATGAAGGTGAAGCTTACGCACGCAAACTCGACGAGGCCGGAGTGCCGGTAACGTCAGTTCGCTACAACGGCATGATTCACGACTACGGTTTGCTCAACGTGGTCAGTCAGGTGCCGGCGGTGCGTTCGGCGATGCTGCAGGCGTCTGAAGAACTGAAGCAACACTTGAAGTAACCACAATCCCATTGTGGGAGCGAGCCTGCTCGCGAAAGCGGTGTGTCATCCGGTGAAGTGCTGGCTGACAGAACGCATTCGCGAGCAGGCTCGCTCCCACAGGGGATAGGTGTGAAACTCAAATCGCAGGCACAAAAAAGCCCGACTCAATGGTCGGGCTTTTTCTTTGCGCAAAAACCGATGCTTATTTAGCACGGCCTTTGTACGAACCGCCTTCGCGGGTATCGATCTCGATCATGTCGCCGATTTCGATGAAGTCAGCAACCGACAGTTCGGTACCGTTCTTCAGTTTGGCAGGCTTCATCACCTTGCCGGAAGTGTCACCGCGAGCGGAACCTTCGGTGTAGTCAACCTGACGCACGATAGTGGTCGGCAGCTCTACGGAAACCAGACGCTCTTCGAAGAACACGGCTTCGCAAACGTCGGTCATGCCTTCTTCAACGAAAGGCAGAACGCTTTCGATGTCTTCGGCGTTCAGCTCGTACATGGTGTAGTCAGTGGTGTCCATGAACGTGTAGGTGTCACCGCTGATGAACGACAGGGTGGCTTCTTTACGATCCAGGATCACGTCGTCCAGTTTGTCGTCCGCACCGTAAACGGTTTCGGTCTTGTAACCGGTCAGCAGGTTCTTCAGCTTGGTCTTCATGATCGCGCTGTTACGGCCCGACTTGGTGAATTCAGCTTTCTGAACCAGCCAAGGATCGTTGTCGATACGGATCACGGTACCGGGTTTGAGTTCTTTACCAGTTTTCATTGCGAATATCCGAATTTGGATGGGATTTACAAAAATCTAGGCCGCGTATCATATCCAATTTAGGTAAAACTGTACCAGCGCTGCGGCAAGATCGGCCTGCAAGCCTTGTTCCAGACACCACGCTTCGGCATTTTCCTGCAGTTCCGGCCAATGATTGCGGGCTGCAAGCCAGTGTTCGCCGATCGGCTGGCCGGCGCTCCAGGCTCGCCAAAGACCGTTGATCGCCTCGGCAGCAGCCGGTGACAGGCCTTTTGTGTAGAGCGCGAGGAAGGCGTCGAGCTTGTCCAGATGGATGTCTTCGTCCTGCTGATAGATGTGCCAGAGCATCGGCCGCCCCGCCCACTGCGCCCTTACGAACGAGTCTTCACCGCGCACCGCGTTGAAATCGCAGCACCAGAGCAAATGGTCGTATTGATCCTGACGGACGAACGGCAACACCTGCACAGTCAATGACTGCCGCACATTGATCTCGCCCACCGTCAGGGCTTCTACTCCGAGCCAGCGCGCCACATCACCGAGAATCCGCCCTTCCGGCACCAACAGGTGGGTTGGCGCCTCGTCGGCAGCCAGTACATCCAGCCAACTGGCGAGCCCGGCGTTCTCGTAGGCGAACAACGAAATCAGCTGCGCATCCGCTGCGCGATCAACCCCGAGACCTTGCAGGAATTGCCGTTGCGCCTCGGCATCCTGTTGAAACTGCCGACGCTGCTCAAGCAAGCCGCGCTCACGCAACAGCCCGCCGGTGCCTGACTGGAATCCGGGAAAGAAAAAGAACTTCTGCACCGATTTGTATTTGACCGACGGCAAGCCGTGACAGCCAGTGACCCAGTCTTCGGCGCTGAGATAGTCGAGGTTCATCCACAGCGGCGGCTGTTCCCGCGCGGCCATTGCGTCCATGTAATCACTGGGCAACTGACAGGCAAACGCGGCGATCACCACATCCGCCGCCTCTGTGTGCAACCACTCGGCCGGCCAATGCCGCACTTCGACGCTTTGTTGCCATTGCTGTGCGGCGCTGCTATCGATCTCGGGGCAAATGCGTTCGAAGGCGCGCAGATCATCGACCCACAAGCGCACCGTCAAACCGTGCTCGGCGGCCAATTGCCGGGCCAGACGCCAGGTCACGCCGATGTCGCCAAAATTGTCGACCACGGTGCAGAAAATATCCCAGCGGGGTTTCAACTCCGACATTCAAGACTCCCGTTGGCAAAAGAAGCGATTGTCCGCATAAATCACCTCGCGCAGAAGAGCCGACGGCGATTAATCTTCGTGCGACAATCGCCACTTGCCCGCAATCATCCGCCAGGAGGCAGCCATGCCCTATCGCCCCAATCCGCGTCGCCCGTTGCCTGTTCAGCTTAGCGCGCTGCATTTGACCGGCAGCATTGCCTTGGGTCTGTGGCTGGGCTTTGTCGCCATTGCGCTGACCTGCTGGCTGCTGTCGCACTTTCTGTTCAAGGAGCAATTGGCACCGGTTGCGCAAGCGGTGCAGCAACTGGCCAATCCACCGGCCGTGCAGGTGCAACCGGACATTCCGCCGCCGAGCCCGCAGTTCCAGCAGTACGAAGAAAACCTGCGCAAGAACGAACAACAGGCGCGTCTGGATCAGGCACGCGGCAGCACGCGTAACCTGTCCAATCCGAAGTGCCAGTTCTGGCTACAGCAGGATCAGACAGCTCCCAGCGAGAAAAGCCGCGCCAACGTTTTGCAATTCTGCGATTGATCATGAACAAGCACATCGTCCACCAACTGATTCTCGACAAACTGCGCATCGACCTCGACATCGCCGAACGCGCCGCGCAAACCGCCTACGAAACCGCGACACACGAAGAGAACATCGCCGAAAACAAGTACGACACGCTGGGTCTGGAAGCGTCGTATCTGGCGGCCGGGCAAGCGAAACGGGTCGAGGAAATCCGTCAGTCACTGGCGCTGTGCCAGAACCTGACGCTGCGTGCCTACGATGAAAATCGTGGCATCGAGGTCGGCGCCCTGCTCGGTCTGGAAGACGAAAAGGGTCGCGAGCAATGGCTGTTTCTGGCGCCGGATGCGGCAGGGCTGAAAGTCGATGTGGTCGGTCAACCGATTACCGTCATCACTCCGCGCTCGCCGCTGGGCAAAAGTCTGCTGGGCAAGTGTGAAGGTGATGAGGTGGAGATTCTGGTGGCGGGCACCCGGCAACAGTTTGCTGTCACCGAGGTGCTTTGAGGCAACTGATCAGTGAACGGGTAGCTCGACGCCGTCGAACAGCTCTTCCAGTTCCTGCTTGTTGTGGCACTGAATGGCTTTGGCCATGACTTCACGAGTCAGGTGCGGGGCGAACTTCTCGATGAAGTCGCACATGAAACCGCGCAGGAAAGTGCCGCGACGGAAACCGATCTTGGTCACGCTCGATTCGAACAGTTCGCTGGCGTCCAGCACCACCAGGTCGTTGTCGAGCTTGGTGTCGACCGCCATTTTAGCGACGATGCCCACGCCCAACCCCAGACGCACGTAAGTCTTGATCACGTCGGCGTCGGCGGCGGTGAATACCACTTTCGGCGTCAGACCGCGATGGCTGAAGGCTTCGTCGAGTTTCGAACGGCCGGTGAAACCGAACACGTAAGTCACGATCGGGTATTCGGCCAACGCTTCCAGGGTCAGCTTCGGCAGTTTGGTCAGCGGGTGCCCCTGCGGCACGACCACGCAACGGTTCCAGCGGTAGCACGGCATCATCACCAGATCGCCGAACAGCTCCAGCGCTTCAGTGGCGATGGCAAAATCCACCGTGCCGTCAGCGGCCATTTCGGCGATCTGCATCGGCGAACCCTGGTGCATGTGCAGCGCAACGTCCGGGTATTGCTTGATGAAATTGCTGATCACCGGCGGCAACGCATAACGTGCCTGAGTGTGGGTGGTGGCGATCGACAGGGTGCCTTTTTTCTCGTTGGAGAATTCCTGGGCGATCTGCTTGATGCTTTCGACCTTGCGCAGAATCTCACCGGCAGTGGTGATGATGCGCTCGCCGGCTGGGGTCACGCGGGTCAGATGCTTGCCGCTGCGGGCAAACACTTCTACACCGAGTTCGTCTTCCAGCAGGCGGATTTGTTTACTGATGCCCGGTTGCGAGGTGTAAAGGCTTTGGGCTGTAGCGGAAACGTTGAGGTCGTGGTGCGCCACTTCCCAGATGTAGCGCAATTGTTGAAGCTTCATATGTATCCCTCAAAGCAGGTAGACGCCACGGGCATCAGCGACGGTATATAACTATATTAATGGTTTGAATAATAAATCTAGAACTTTTTTATCAAAGCGCCATTATTCCTGCTTCAGCGATCCCCCCGCCGCCGACGCTCCACTAACGGCACCAGATAAACCGGCACCTTGGCCAATTGCAGGACCCGCGCCGCCGTGCGTCCCAACGGCGTTTCCGCGCCCACCCCGTGACTGTGACTGCCTACGATCAGCAGATCGACAGAGAGTTTCTGCACCTGGTCGAGAATCACCTGCGACGGATCGCCCTGCAGCACGCGCACCGCGCGAATGCGCTGCAGATCCTGCTCGCCTTCGTCTCCCAGTTCTTCGCGAAAACTTTCCAGTACCCGCTGCTCGATATTGGCGATGACAGTTTTCAGACCCTGGCTGTGAAATTCGTTCAATGCCTGCTCGTCGAGATAGCTCTGCAACACCGATTCGGCAAACAGCCCCATCGGCTCCACCGCGTGCACCACGTACAGATCGGCATCGAACGTTCGCGCCAACGCCAGGGCATGCTGCATCACTAACGGTGCGTACAGACCGAGGTCAGTGGCATACAGCATCGAACGAATCATATGACCTCCTCGCGTGCCAACATGGCGGAGATTTGATTCAGCTTAGCAGTGCCTTGGCGAGTACGACGGTGCGACGCAACGTCTTGAACCAAAGGGCTTTAGACCGACGGTTCGTTGCTGATGCCATGCGGCACGTGGCCAGTGGCAACGACTTCGCGGGCGAGTTCGCAGTGGCCGGCCTGATCGTCGAAAAACACGTCGGCGGCAAACGCTTCGAGGAACGCCGATTTGGTCAGGCCGCCGAGGAACAGTGATTCGTCAAGGCGAATGTCCCACTCGCGCAAGGTACGGATCACCCGCTCATGGGCCGGTGCCGAGCGCGCAGTGACCAGCGCCGTACGGATCGGGCAATCGTCATCGGGAAACTCACGCTGCAACAGATTGAGCGCCGCCAGAAAGCCCTTGAACGGCCCACCGCGTAACGGCTCGCGGGCCGATTCACGCTCTTTGGCCTGGAACGCTTCCAGCCCGCCGGATTGATAGACGCGCTCCGACTCGTCGGAAAAAATCACCGCGTCACCGTCGAAGGCGATGCGCAATTCGTCGCTGGCCGCACGGCTGGCGCCACCGGACAGAATCGTCGCCGCAGCGAAACCGGCGTCGAGCGCCGCGCGTACATCTTCGGCATGGGTCGAAAGAAACAGGTCGCAACCAAAGGCTTTCAGATACGGATACGGACTGCGCCCGCCAACAAACGCCGCGCGGGAAATCGCCAGACCGTAATGGTGAATCGAGTTGAATACGCGCAGCCCGGTATCGGCGCTGTTGCGCGAGACCAGAATCACCTCGACCCGCGCACGGCCGAGACGACTGTTCAGGCTCAGGAGTTTTTCCACCAGCGGGAAGGCATCGCCGGGGGCCAGAATCTCGTCTTCGTGTTCGATCTGATATTGCCGATAGGCTTCAACGCCGCTCGACAGGTAGACCTTGTGGCTCTCGCTCAGGTCGAACAAGGCGCGCGACGAAATCGCCAGCACCAGTTTGTCATCGATGTTCTTGGCCATGCGTTCCCCCGCCCTTCACAAAAAAAACCGACCTAAACGTTGCGTCGGTCGATAAAACGCAGATTGCGATACAGCGCTTCAATGCGTGGCAGCTCACAGCCCGCCGCTTTCGCTGCCGCCAATGGCCGAGCGTAGATTGCTTCCAGCTCCAGCGGTCGTTTATGTAAAAAGTCGTGGTACATGCTCGGCCAGTAGTCGGGCATTTTCTCGGTCATCATGAACAGATAGTCGGCGTATCCCGGCGGTATCTCCTGGCCGCAGGCCTTGGCGCCCTGCACCACTTCGGCCATCAACGCCTGGATCAACACGCGGCTATCGGCATCCGCCATCAGCGGCGTGGTGCTGGCGCCGAGCAGTACCGAGAGTCCGTTGTAGGGGATGTTCCAGACCAGTTTCTGCCAGCGCGCCTGGTGCAGTTTCGGCATCGCCTGGGAATCGATTCCGGCGGCGTGGAACAGCCCGGCACCCTCCTCGACAATCGCCATGCGTACGCCATCATCCATGGTCGGGCCGCTGTGATAGCCAATATTGACCGCGCCCAAGGCTTGGTGGGTTACTTGTCCAGGCCCATCGCGATGCACGCAGATCAGGCACAAGCCGCCCAACAGATGCAGGGAATCGGGGAGCACGTCACGCAAGCTGTCCTCGACGTCGAGACCGTTTTGCAGCACCAGCACTTTCGCATCGGGTTTGGCCGCTTGAATGATCGACGGTGCCAGACCGACGTTGCTGGTGGTTTTCGCTCCCACCAACAGCCAGTCGCACTTGGGCATGTCTTCGGCAGCAGAATAGGCCTGTGCCGGATTCAGCGTCAGCGGGCCATGCACCGCGCTGTTGATCTGCAAACCGCGCTCGGCAACAGCCGAAAACTCGCTGCGCAACAGAAAGTGCACATCGAAGCCGGCACGCGCCAGCATCACACCGTAGAAACCACCAATTGCGCCGGTGCCAATAATCCCCACTACCGGTTTAATCACTGCCCCCATCATGGCAACTCCTCTGCAATTCGACCCAGTGCCTGCGCCAGCGCGGCATTCAGCGCATCGGCCGTCAGGCGCGTGTGCAATGCCCCAAAGAACTCGCCGTCGCGCACCACAAACAGCGCCGGCAAATGAAAGACCTGATAGCGCTGCACCAACCCGCCGTTGTCGCCGGCATCGATCCAGCACAACTGATCGATTGCCAGATCGAGTCCAGGCAAGACCTCGCGGGCATAACGGCAACTGGCGCAGCCGACGCTAGTGAAAATCACCAGCGAAACGCCGCTCATCGCCAACAGCCGTTGATCGGCGTCGAAATCGGTCAGTTCGGATTCGACCACTATACTGGGGGAAACAATGTCAAATGGCCGACACAGGGAGTCTGTGCTCATGGGACGTTTCATTCCTCATCCGGACGAGGTGCCGGTTGAATTAACCTTGCTCAAGCCTGAGTGTATTTCCAGGCAACAGCTGCACACTATCAGCCTCGGCGGCATCGCTTGCAATTACCACCGTGCCTGGCGCCATGGCACGGCGCTGCAAGTGCGCATGCCGACACTCAACGCCGACATCTGTTATCCGGGCTATGTGGCGTGGTGCCTGCGGCGCAAAAAAGGCTATCTGGTGGGGATCGCCTTCACCGATGAGCAGACCCTGTTCAGTGCGCGAATGGGTGAGCAAGTGTGTCAGATCGAGCGTTACTGTCGCATGAACGAAACCCACGATGATCTGCAGGATATTCAGGCGCTGGCCCTGCAATGGGTCGAGCAGCACGCCGACGAGTTCTCCCACGACAGCGTGCGCAAGGCTTTCGCCCAGCCAGTGCTGGACTGACGCTCTTCTTCAAACCGTTACTTGCCCATTGTCGAGCAGGCGCTTTACGCGCTAAGGTTCCGCTCCCCGACGCGCTTAAATCTGCTGTGCTCCGCCGCGCGGGGATCGCTGGCGGCCGGCACCCGTGACCTGACGAGTAAACGATGGCTGATTTACCGATCAACGACCTAAACGTCGCCTCTAACGAGACCCTGATCACTCCCGATCAGCTCAAGCGTGATATCCCTCTGAGCGATGCTGCCCTGCGCACCGTCACCAAGGGCCGCGAAGTCATTCGCAACATTCTTGATGGCACCGACCACCGTCTGTTCGTAGTGATCGGCCCGTGCTCGATCCACGATATCAAGGCTGCCCACGAATACGCTGATCGCCTGAAGGTGCTGGCGGAGGAAGTCTCCGACACCCTGTATCTGGTCATGCGTGTGTATTTCGAGAAGCCACGGACCACCGTCGGCTGGAAAGGCCTGATCAACGACCCGTACCTGGACGACTCGTTCAAGATCCAGGACGGTCTGCACATTGGTCGTCAGTTGCTGCTGGATCTGGCCGAAAAAGGCCTGCCGACCGCGACTGAAGCCCTCGACCCGATCTCCCCGCAGTATCTGCAGGACCTGATCAGCTGGTCGGCCATCGGCGCACGCACCACCGAATCGCAGACGCACCGGGAAATGGCTTCTGGCCTGTCCTCGGCGGTTGGCTTCAAGAACGGCACCGACGGCGGTCTGACTGTGGCGATCAACGCCTTGCAGTCGGTGTCCAGTCCGCACCGTTTCCTCGGCATCAACCAGGAAGGTGGCGTGTCGATCGTCACCACCAAGGGCAATGCCTACGGTCACGTGGTGCTGCGCGGTGGTAATGGCAAGCCGAACTACGATTCGGTCAGCGTTGCCCTGTGCGAACAGGCGCTGAACAAAGCGAAGATCAAGCCGAACATCATGGTCGATTGCAGCCACGCCAACTCCAACAAGGATCCGGCCCTGCAACCGCTGGTGATGGAGAACGTCGCCAACCAGATCCTCGAAGGCAACCAGTCGATCATCGGCCTGATGGTCGAAAGTCACCTGAACTGGGGTTGCCAGGCGATTCCGAAAGACCTCGCCGACCTGCAATACGGCGTGTCGATCACTGATGCCTGCATCGACTGGTCTGCCACCGAGAATACCTTGCGCAGCATGCACGCCAAGCTCAAGGATGTTCTGCCGAAACGCCAGCGCAGCTGATTCGCGTTTTACAGGCATAAAAAAACGCCGGGCAATGCCCGGCGTTTTTGTGTGTGTGCGATTCAGATCTTGGCGGCGCGACGCTGATGGCGTTCCATGTAGCGCTCGACGTAGGAGCACGACGGGATCACCGTGTAGCCCATTTCTTCAGCGTACTGCAGCGCGCTTTCGGTCAGCGCTGCGGCAATGCCACGGCCACGCAGGGCGTTGGGCACGAAGGTGCGATAGATATCCAGGGTCTGTTTCCCCAGATCCATATAGGTCAGGTAGGCACGATGACCGTCCACATTGGTCTCGAACTGATGACCAGCCTGGTCATGGTGGATGGACAACGCCTCGCTCATCACTACTCCTCGCGGGTCTTGAATTCTGACCCCTACCTTACCGATGTTTTTCCGGCGAAGGAACATCTACGCCACCCCGTGCCTGCTGGACACCGAGAAGAGCCACACCGATCTCGCGCAACCTGACACCTGATAAATAGTAGGCACCATTGGCAAAAATGCTCAAGGTGCGCTCGTCATCAAGCGAGTTGACGGGGGTTGCTCCGATGGACGCAGGGTGGGCCCGGGAGAAGATCTTCCCGGGCGGCTCACCTGAACATTGCCGGATGTTGAGACTTAAGACGTGCAGCCTTTTATAAAGTCACCTCAACATGCAGAAAGATACGCGAAGCAGTGCGCAGAATCGGAACAAAAGTATGGACGTATTCATCTAGACAGACTTTAGCCAAGACTGCAAAAACAGCACGGGGCAACGGGAACTTTTTCTCATTAACTCGCTCAGCTCGGGGCTTGCAGCTGAACATTTTTTAAACAGCGCAGTTAAAAGTTGCTCGAAAAAGAATCAACGCCTACAATTTTTTTTGCTTCTTGCCTTACGTCAGTTTACTTACTACAAGTAATGGGTAGTATGTACGCCGGCTATTTCCTCAATCGTGAGGAGACAGCCACTTAATTTGAAAGTCCTTGAAGGGGAACACGATGAACAACGTTCTGAAATTCTCTGCTCTGGCTCTGGCCGCAGTTCTGGCTACCGGTTGCAGCAGCGCATCGAAAGAAACCGAAGCACGTCTGACCGCTACTGAAGACGCAGCTGCTCGCTCCCAGGCTCGTGCAGACGAAGCTTACCGTAAAGCTGATGAAGCTCTGGCTGCTGCTCAAAAAGCACAACAGACTGCTGACGAAGCTAACGAGCGTGCTCTGCGCATGCTGGACAAAGCTAGCCGCAAGTAATAATCCTTCGGGGTTGTTATCGAGCCGACCCGATTTTTCGGGTCGGCTTTTTTATGCCTGAAGCTTTTCCCCGGGCAATAAAAAACCCGCCGACGCTGTACGCATCGACGGGCCTTTAACCTCGACTTACTGCTGCAAGTCGATCGGTGTACTCGAAACCATAGGGGCCGAGGTAGTCGGCGTGCCGATTTCCGTTGGCAGGCCATCTTCGGCCGCGACCACGTCACGCACCACATCCCAGTTCACGCGCAGATTGCTGGTGACGTCTTCACGCTTGAGCATCGCGTTGATCACCGCAGTGTGCTTATCGACCACAGACGGGTTGCCCTTGTCGTCGATCGGCGTGTGCGCTTCCAGATAAACCTTGCCGCCACTGCTGCCGAACTTGTAGGCATCGTTGAGGATACGCACCGACGTGCCTACCGGCACCATGCTGGCCATTTCCAGCACGTTGTTGTTGAACATGCGGAAGCAGCCATGGCTGGTGCGCATGCCGATACCGAACTTCTTGTTCGAACCGTGGATCAGGTAGCCCGGCGTGCCCAGAGTGAACTTGAACGGGCCCAATGGGTTGTCAGGGCCGGCCGGCACGACGTTTGGCAGCGGATCACCATCCGCGGCGTGTTCAGCCTTGATCGACGCAGGAGGCGTCCATGTCGGGTTTGGCGTCTTGGCAATGATCGAAGTATGCGCGATCGGCGAACCCCAACCCTCACGACCGATACCCAGCGGGAACGTGTACACCACGTTGCGGCCTTTCGGGAAATAGTAGAGGCGGTATTCGGCCAGGTTGATGACGATACCTTCGCGCGGGCCCGGCGGCAGAATGAAACGGGTCGGCAAGACGATTTCGGTGCCGGCACCCGGCAACCAGGCATCGACGCCAGGGTTGGCCGCGACCATCTCCGAGTAGCCCAGATCGTACTTCGTGCCCAGGTCGGCGAAGGTGTCTTCGTACTTGGCTTTGATCACCTGCACCTGGCCGATGATGTCTTCACCGGGTGGTGGCAGGGGAAACTCCAATGCAGCAACGGGACCGGCCACACACAGGGCGGCAAGTGACAGGCAGCGGGTGACGGCAGGAAAGCGCGGCAACATCCGGAAAATCCTTCGCATGATCAACAAGGGTATAAGGGCGCGATTGTACACCGCACTTTGAATATTCGGGGAGACGCGCCGATAGGCAGACAAAAGTCTTCATACAGGAGCTGACGCAAGCTGCGATGTTCTGCCCCTAGAGCTCGAAACGCAGCTCCGGCCAGATCGGCGAGGTGCCGCGCTTCTGCGATTCAAGAATCGCCCGGCACAGCGAACACAGGCGCTGATCCTGAAACACCCGGCGATCAACGCTCGACCAACGCGGTTGCGCCGGGAGCAGACTGCCGCACAGGGTGCGATCGGCCGAGCCACCGAGTTCGAGCTGACGCGTCACCAGATGCACCCGCACTTCCTGGCAGGCGAACAGATCCAGCTGTTCGTCAGGCTCGATCAGTTGGTAGGCAAACAGGGACCAGGCAGGACGCGGCATCGGGGGCTCCAAATAAGGGGGCGCCACATTAGCCGAAAGCCTGCCACTAGAAAAGCCTCATAACAGCGGTTTTAGCGTCGGCCAGACATTTTCCAGCAACTTGCCCTGAGCCCCGGCCGCCGGGTGCAGACCATCAGCCTGCATCAGGTCCGGATGACCACCGACGCCGTCGAGGAAAAACGGCACCAGCGGGATCTTTTTATCGTCGGCAAGTTTACCGTAGACCTCGGCGAAGGCGTCGGTGTAGCGCTTGCCGTAATTGGGCGGCAGTTGCATGCCGAGCAACAACACCTTGGCCCCGCTCTGACGCGAACTGTCGATCATCGAGGCAAGATTTTGTTGCAATTGAGTTGGCGGCATTCCGCGTAAGCCGTCGTTGCCGCCCAGTTCGAGGATCACCAGCTCAGGTTTATGCTCTGCAAGCAGCGCCGGCAGCCGTGCCTGGCCTCCGGCACTGGTGTCGCCACTGATCGAGGCATTGACCACTTTGTCGTCGAAACCCTCTTCTTTGAGCCGTTGTTCGAGCAACGACACCCACCCCAAGCGGGTATCCAGGCCGAAACCGGCGCTGATACTATCGCCAACGATCAGGACAGTACCCGCCGCTGCGTTCTGGGCCATGCACATCAAGGCCAGGCCAGCACTCAAAAACCACACACGCATCGGATTCTCCATGGGCGCAAGCATTCTCACCGCGAAGAACCTCAGCAAAGTGGTTCCCAGCGCGGAAGGTGAACTGACTATCCTGCACGAACTCAGCCTGGAACTGAACAAGGGCGACAGCCTGGCCATCGTCGGCGCGTCCGGTTCCGGCAAATCCACCCTCCTCGGCCTGCTCGCCGGTCTCGATTTGCCGAGCAGTGGCGAAGTCATTCTCGCCGGCCAGGGCCTGAGTAATCTTGATGAAGACCAGCGTGCACGCATTCGTGCCGAGCATGTCGGTTTCGTCTTCCAGTCGTTCCAGTTGCTCGACAGCCTCAATGCGCTGGAAAACGTCATGCTGCCGCTGGAACTCGACGGCCGCAAAGATGCCCGTGAACGTGCGACCGAATTGCTTCAGCGCGTCGGTCTCGGCCAGCGCCTGACCCACTCGCCACGCCAGCTCTCCGGTGGCGAGCAGCAACGTGTGGCCATTGCCCGCGCCTTCGCTGCCGAGCCTGACGTGCTGTTTGCCGACGAACCGACCGGCAACCTCGACAGCCACACCGGCGAGCGCATCAGCGATTTGCTCTTCGAACTGAACAAGGAACGCGGCACCACCCTGGTGCTGGTGACCCACGACGAACGCCTGGCCCATCGCTGCCGGCGCCTCATCCGTCTTGAAGCCGGGCTGTTGGTCGCCCCCCTGGAGCCTTGATGGCACGTTTGCCGCTGTTGCGTCTGTTCAGTCTCGCGCTACGCCAACTGATGCGCGATGCCCGCGCCGGGGAACTGCGCGTGTTGTTCTTTGCGCTGGTCGTAGCGGTGGCGGCAAGCACCGCCATCGGTTACTTCGGCGCCCGCCTGAACGGCGCCATGATGCTGCGCGCGACCGAATTTCTCGGCGCCGATCTGGTGCTTGAGGGCAGCTCGCCGGCTCGCGAGGAACAGATCCGCAGTGGCACCGAGTTGCTTCTGAAGCATGCGCAAGTGGTGGAGTTTTCCAGCGTCATCGCCACCGACAACGGCATCCAGCTGTCGAGCATCAAAGCCGTCGACCGTGCCTATCCGTTGCGCGGCGAACTGAAGAGCGCGCCAGCCCCGTTCGCCACCGAAGAATCCGGCGGCGAACCGCTACCCGGTGAAGCCTGGGTCGAGGCACGCTTGCTGACGGCGCTGGATCTGAAGATCGGCGACAGCATCGATGTCGGCATGAAGACATTGAAAATGACCCGCGTGCTGACGTATGAACCGGATCGCGCCGGCAACTTCTACAGCCTCACACCGAGGGTCATGATCAACCTCGACGACCTCGCCGCCACCGGCGTCGTGCAACCCGGCAGCCGCGTGAGTTATCGCGAACTGTGGCGCGGTGAACCGCAGGCGCTGGAAACCTATCGACAACTGATCAAACCCGGGCTCGCCGCCAACCAGCGGATTCAGGACGCCCGCGATGGCAACCGACAGATTGGCGGTGCATTGGGTAAGGCCGAACGCTACCTGAACATGGCCAGTCTGGTCGCCGTACTGTTGGCCGGTGTCGCGGTGGCGTTGTCGGCCAATCGTTTCGCCAGTCGCCGCTTCGACGCCAGTGCCTTGCTGCGTTGCCTCGGTCTGTCGCGTCGGGAAACCATGGTGCTGTTCAGCTTGCAGCTGACCGTGCTGGGGCTGCTCGCCGCGCTCAGCGGGGCTTTGCTCGGCTGGCTGGCGCAGTTGGGGTTGTTCGCGCTGCTGCATGAATTGTTACCGAGCGATGTTCCACCGGGTGGCCTGTTTCCTGCCATCGCCGGGATCGGCACCGGACTGGTCGCATTGGCCGGTTTCGCCTTGCCGCCTCTGGCCGCATTGGGTCGCGTGCCGCCGCTGCGCGTGCTACGCCGGGACATGCTGCCGATACCGTCGAGCACCTGGATGGTTTATGGCGCAGCCCTGGGTGCGCTCGGCCTGATCATGTGGCGCCTGAGCCTCGATCTGCTGCTGACATTCGCCCTGCTCGGCGGTGGCGTGGTCGCCGCGTTGCTTTTGGGCGGCTTGTTGCTGTTGCTGCTGCAAAGCCTGCGGCGGATGCTCGCCCGTGCCTCGCTGCCATGGCGCTTGGGCCTGGGGCAACTGCTGCGCCACCCCTTGGCAGCGGCCGGTCAGTCGCTGGCGTTCGGCCTGATTCTGTTGTCGATGGCCTTGATCGCCCTGCTGCGCGGCGAACTGCTCGACACCTGGCAAAACCAGTTGCCGAAAAACGCGCCGAACTACTTCGCCCTGAATATTCTGCCGGCAGATAAACAGGCGTTCACCGATCACCTGATCAAGGTCTCCGCGCAAGCCGCACCTCTTTATCCGGTCGTACCCGGCCGATTGATCAGCATCAACGGCGAAGCCGTGCAGCAAATCGTCAGCAAGGATTCGGCGGGCGACCGTGCCGTGCAGCGCGACTTGAGCCTGACCTGGGCAGCGGATTTGCCGGCGGGCAACAAGCTCACTGCCGGTGAGTGGTGGAAAGATCAGCCAACCGACGATGTTCCCGGCGTATCGGTGGAAGGCAAAGTCGCTGAAAGCCTCAAGCTCAAACTCGGCGATCACATGGTGTTCAGTGTCGGCGGGGTCAACCGTGAAGCGAAAGTCACCAGCCTGCGCGAGATCAACTGGGATAACTTCCAGCCAAACTTCTTCATGATCTTCCAGCCCGGCACATTGAAGGATCTGCCGGCGACTTACCTGACCAGCTTCTATCTGGCGCCCGGTCATGACCAGCAGATTGTCGAACTGTCACGCACCTTCCCGGCGGTGACCATTCTTCAGGTCGAGGCGTTGCTGGAACAACTGCGCAGCATCCTCGCCCAAGTCACCTTGGCGGTCGAATATGTGTTGTTGTTTGTTTTGGCAGCGGGCATGGCCGTGCTGTTTTCCGGTTTGCAGGCGACGCTGGATGAACGGATTCGCCAAGGTGCGCTGCTGCGTGCATTGGGTGCGGAGCGGCAGTTGCTGATCAAGGCGCGGCGCATCGAGTTCGGCTTGCTCGGCGCGGTCAGCGGCTTGCTCGCCGCGATCGGTTCGGAAGTGGTGAGTCTGGTGTTGTATCGCTACGCGTTCGATCTGCCGTGGCATCCGCATCCGTGGCTGCTGGTGCTGCCATTGATTGGCGCGGCGCTGATTGGCGGTGCAGGCGTGTTCGGTACGCGCCGGGCACTCAACGCAAGCCCACTGACAGTGTTGCGCGAGGGTTGATAGACTCAAGCGGTCTTAATCACAAGAAGTTGCCATGAGCCGTTATCGCCCTCCCCGCACCGCCGGCACCGCGCTGATCACTCCCGAAGGTGAAGCGCGGATGCGCGCCGAATTCCATGAGCTGTGGCATGTGCGCCGCCCGCAGGTGACGCAATCAGTCAGTGAGGCGGCGGCGCAGGGCGATCGCTCGGAAAACGCCGAGTACACCTATGGCAAGAAAATGCTGCGCGAGATCGACAGTCGCGTGCGCTTTCTGACCAAACGTCTCGAAGCTCTGAAAGTCGTCAGCGAAAAACCCAGCGACCCGAACAAGGTCTACTTCGGTGCCTGGGTGACCATCGAGGACGAAGACGGCAAGCAATCGCGCTACCGCATCGTCGGCCCGGATGAACTGGATCTGAAACTGGGTCTGATCAGCATCGACTCGCCCCTGGCCCGCGCTTTGATCGGCAAGGCGCTGGACGCAGAAGTCAGGGTGCAGACACCCACCGGTGAGCAGTTCGTTTACATCGTCGCCATCGACTATCCGTAAAGCCTGTCAGCGGCGGGTGATCAGACCCTGACGTGCAACGCGGGTCAGTTGCTTGATCATTTCCGGCGCATCTTCGGCAGTCGGTGCCTGAATCACCGCCAGATCGAAACTGTCACTGGCAAAACGTGCCAGCGACTCGCCGTCTTCGACAAACTGGATCAGAAACGCGGCAGGGCCGCCGCTGCGACGTGGCCAACCATCGAGATAACGCAACAGCGTCGGCTGATGTTTGCCGCCAAGGAGGATTTTCGGGTTGCGTTGAGTGATATGCGCAGTGATCGGCGCTGGACGTGCTGGAGGGTGTAGTGCATTCATCGTGTCGTGTCTCTGCCTCAAAAGTCTGCATGGCAGGTGAGAGGCAACACCGAACCAGCGCTTTAGCGGTATTTCGAAGCCTCGTTTCGGCTTCTGACGGCAACTGTTGAAGTCACCTGGCGCCCCGCAAGTAGCTGTTTAAATCGGCGCATGGGCAACATCCTAGAGAACGTGACCGATCAGTGTCAAGAATCAGCTGCAACAAAAAAGGCCCGCACAATGCGGGCCTATTGCCTGAGCCAGAGCCTTCAACCGGCGATGGCGCGATCCACCGAGAGCTTGCCGGCGCCTTCGATCAGGACGGCAAGGCTGCCACCGAGCAGCGCCAGAGCGAACTCGTAACCGTTGTTGGCCATAAACAGACCGTTACTGATGTGTACGGTGAAGATCGCTACCAGCGACAGGAAGGTCAGACCCAATGCCGCCGGGCGCACCAGCAGGCCGATGATCAACGCCAGGCCAGCGAAGAATTCAGTTCCGCCCGCCAGCGTCGCCATCAGGTAGCCTGGGTGCAGACCGATGCTGTCCATGTATTGCGCGGTGCCAGCCAGACCATAACCACCGAACAGACCGAAAAGTTTTTGCGAACCGTGGGCCGCGAAGATCACGCCGACGGCGATGCGCAGGAGGGTCAGACCGTAGCCAGCGCGGGTGAACAGTACTTTGTTGATCAGAGAGCTCATGGGGCATTCCTTGTTTTTGCGAGAAGTTGTGTGTGTTGGTTGGCCGCTATATTAATCAGTAAATTTCATGTTAAAAGCGCAAATATTCCGCCATAACAATCAGTTTATTAGATCATTTCCGTGAGACGACTTTTTGCACCCCGGGCTCCAACGACTCCCGCTCCCGGTCGAACGCCAAGTAATACTTGTTCACGCTATTAACATAGCTGACCGGCCCCATTCCTACCTGCTCCATGGCGATGCGCTCGACCTGGAAGAACCACTGATTGGGATTCAGCCCCCGCCGTCGGGCTTCAGCGCGCATGCCCTGCACGCGTTCGGGGCCGATGTTGTAGGCCGCCAACGTGAACGCCATGCGTTCACGTTCATTGAGCTTGGGGCTGTTGAAGAACTTGCGGCGGATCATGGCCAGGTACTTGGCCCCGGCCTGCACATTCGAATCGAGATTCTGAATGTTATTCACGCCGACACGCTGAGCAGCGGACGGGGTGATCTGCATCAGCCCGGTCGGACCACTGCCGCTGCGGGCATTGGGTTGCAGGCGTGATTCCTTGAACGCCAGTGCGGCCAGATTCAACCAGTCCATGTTCTGCGCCTGGGCGTGCTTTTGCAGGGTCGGGCGCAGCTTTTCCAGGCGCTGGCGATCAGCCTTGGCCAATGGATAGTGGACTTGATAGAGACGCCGATAGATGCGCAGAAACGCGGCGTCTTCATTGGATGGCTTCTTGTAACCGCCGAGAAAGCGGTCGATGCTTGCGCGCAACATCGAGGCGTCGCGGCGTACGAACCAGTACTCCTCGCCCGGCTCGCTGATCATCAGTTGCCGGTCAAAACGCAGCTTCGGCAAGATCTTGCCCCAGCGCTCGGCAATGGGTTGCTCGACGATGGTCAGGTGGAAAATCCCGCCCTGCACCATCTCCAGCACATCTTCGACCGCCAGGGTCGGATCGACCCATTCGATCTTGATCGGCGCCAGTTTGTGCAACGCCAGTTTCTGATTGAGCTGACTGACCGCCTCCCCCGCCGCACTGCCAGTGGGCAACGCCAGGGTTTTGCCGGACAGCTGCTCGACCTTGGTGTAGCGCCGCTCGCCCTTGATCCCGACCAGCACCAGCGGCACATTGCTGGCGATCGGTTCGCTACTGGCCACGGCGTAGCCCGATTGCAGATCGAGCAGTTCGCCCGGCGCGACCAGATCACCCTCGCCACGCTGCAAAGCGCCGAGCAATTGATCCTTGGCTTTGGGAATGATCTTGAGGGTGATTTCCTGGCCGTCGCGGGCGTAGCCATTGAGGTATTGCTCGAAGGCGCGCAGACGATGGTATTCGACGCCAATGGCCTGGCCCTGCACTTCGCCGGAGCTGTTGCGGCTCTGGTTGACCAGCACGCGCAACACGCGGCTGCTGCGAATCTCGGATAAATCCCGCACTTTGGCGGCTGGCACGGCTTGCAGCGGCCCGGGCAGGCGCGCGACCGCCGTCATCGGCAATAGCAGCGAGCCACACAACAGGAGCAAAACCGAGGGACGAACCATCCACTCTCCGAAAAGAATACGGGGCGATTTCATCGTTAAAAGATCGAAATCACCGACGAAAACAGAGCGCCATGAGCGCTGGCAACGTGCGAGAGACTGGCACAGTAATGGCACTTCAACCAAACCGGTCTGCGTCGCGGCATCAACAGACAGCTATAAGTCGTTGTAGTTCTTGGCTTTTCTTATGAATCTACAGCTCTGGTATGCTTTCCGGCCTTCGGCCCGAGGTAGCAACCATGCAACTCATCGATATCGGCGTCAACCTGACCAACCCCAGTTTCGCCGACAAACACCAGGCCGTGCTTGATCGCGCCTATGCCGCCGGGGTCTGCCAACTGGTGCTGACCGGCACCAGCGTCGAGGGCAGCGAGCAAGCCCTGGAGCTGTGCCAGCAACTCGATGAAAGCGGCCAGCGACTGTTCGCCACCGCCGGTATTCACCCGCATTCGGCCAGTGACTGGAACGCCGACAGCGCGCGCCGCCTGCGCAGTTTGCTGAAGGAATCCAATGTGGTCGCGGTGGGTGAATGCGGGCTGGATTTCAACCGGGATTTCTCGCCGCGGCCACAGCAGGAAAAAGTCCTCGAAGAGCATCTGGCGCTGGCCGTTGAACTGCAACTGCCGGTGTTTCTGCACGAGCGTGACGCGAGCCAGCGCCTGCTGGAAATCCTCAAGGACTTCCGCGATCAACTGCCCGCCGCTGTGGTGCACTGCTTCACCGGCGAGCAAAAAGCCCTGTTCAGCTACCTCGATCTGGATCTGCACATTGGTATCACCGGCTGGATCTGCGACGAGCGCCGGGGCACGCATTTGCATCCACTGGTGAAAGAGATCAAGCGTGGGCGCTTGATGCTGGAAAGCGATGCGCCGTACCTGCTGCCGCGCACGCTCCGACCAAAACCGAAAAACGGCCGCAATGAGCCGGCATATCTGACTGAAGTGCTGCGTGAAGTGGCGTTGCATCGCGGCGAAACCGAGGAAGATCTGGCGGCGCACACCACCGCGTGTGCCCGAACGTTCTACAACCTCCCGGCATTGGCGTAAGCCGCAAAAGATCGCAGCCTTCGGCAGCTCCTACAGGGTGTACGCCCATCCGAATGTAGGAGCTGCCGAAGGCTGCGATCTTTTGATCTCTTGACCCACATCAAATAGAGTCTTCTGCATAGCGGCACAATGCTGGCACCTTGCCAAAACTGTTTCCGCTATCAGAGAAGACCTCCATGGGTGCCTGGCTTAGCAATATCTCGCTGAAATACAAATTCTGGGCGGTCAATGCGGTCGCCTTCGTCACCACCCTGCTGCTGGTGCTGTACGCCGTGCAGCTCGAACAACAGGCGCGCAGTCACGCGTCGCAGGTTTCCGCACAGGCCCAGGCGCAATTGCTCAAGGCCTGGCCGGCCGGGCAGCCGCTGCCGAAGGCGGATCACGTGCTGACCTTCAAACGCGGTGAAGCTCCGCGCCTGAACGATCAACCCTTGCTGGAAATCACGGAAAGCAACGGCTGGAACGACATCAATCACATGCCGCTGTTCGGCGATAACCCGCTGATGGGCGCCGAAGTGTTCGGTCGCGCCGATGGCCAGCAGGTTGCGGTGATTGCCTACGGCCCGAGTCTGAGTCAGGTGTTCAGCGAGCGTTTCGCCAATTATGCGGTGGCGGTGTTTATCCTGATGTTCGCCATGCTGTGCGCCTCGCAACTGTTGATCCGCTTCTTGCTCAGCCAGCTCAATACGCTGAAAGACGTGATGCTCCACGTCGAGAAAAGCGGCGATCTCTCGGCCCGAGTGCCGCTGGCCGGCAAAGACGAAGTCGGGCAGATGGCCAATGCGTTCAACGCGATGCAAGCCGGTTATCAACGTGTCGTCACCACAGTGGCTAACACGGCGCGGCAACTGGATGTCGGCGCAGCGCGGCTGGCATCGAGCATGAACGAAGTGCGCCACGGCATGCTCGGCCAGCAGAGCGAAACCGATCAGGCCGCCACCGCGATCAACGAAATGACCGCCACCGTTTACCACATCGCCCAGCACGCCGGCGCCACCCGCGACCTGTCGCAGACCGCCGATGGCCTCGCCGGCAGCGGTCAGCAAGTGGTCGCGCGGGTGCAGCATTCGATTGCCGGGTTATCCAGCGGTGTGCAGCAGACCGCCGAGATGATTCAACGGCTGGCCGAGGACAGCCAGAAGATCAACGGCGTGGTCAGCGTGATTCACAGCATTGCCGAGCAGACCAACCTGTTGGCACTGAACGCTGCCATCGAAGCCGCCCGCGCCGGTGAGATGGGCCGAGGTTTTGCGGTGGTGGCCGATGAGGTGCGTAACCTGGCCAAACGCGTGCAGACCTCGACCGACGAGATCACCACGATGGTCTCGGCCTTGCAGGCTGGGACCCGCGATGCGGTGGATTTCATGCAGGAGAGTTCGTACAAGGCTGACGACTGCGTGCAGCAAGCACAGGAGGCTGGCGAGGCGCTGGCGGAAATCACCGGTGCCGTGGCGCAGATGCGTGAAAGCAATACGCAGATTGCCGTGGCGGCGGAGCAGCAAAGCCAGGTTGCCGAGGAAATGAACCGGGCGGTGGTGAGTATTCGCGATGTGACCGAGAACACTGTGCAGCAGACGGTGGATTCGGCCACAACCAGTAATGAGTTGGCGACGCTGGCTGGGGAGCTCAACAAAGCAATTGGGCAGTTGAAACTCTGAAGATCAAAAGATCGCAGCCTTCGGCAGCTCCTACAGATGTACGCATTTCAATGTAGGAGCTGCCGAAGGCTACGATCTTTTTTGTCCATCATCCCTATGATGCCAATAGCCAACCTTGATTCGCCGCCCTCTGCGCCCGGGCCTATTCTTCAACCATGAGTTCAACATGGATCGAGGAGTAGCAAACATGGGCAAACGTCACCCCAACCTTCCCGCGTGGCAATGGCGCGCGTACCCGGGCAATCATCAGCACCCGACCAATCTGGTGCTGCACCTGATTGCCGTGCCGTTGTTCATCGTCGCGTTTCTGCTGATCGTCTCCGGGGTGTTCAGCCTGAGTCTGGCCAGCGTCGCCATCGGCGTGATCGGCATCATCGCGGCGCTGGGTTTGCAGCGCCACGGCCACAGCCTGGAGGCGCAAGCCTCCGAGCCGTTCAGTGATCGTAAAGACGCGGTGTCGCGTTTGCTGGTCGAGCAGTTCCTGACCTTTCCGCGCTTCTTGCTCGGTGGCGGCTGGTGGCGCGCCTGGCGTGAGCGCCACCGTCGGCATTGAGTCAGGCGAAGATCGTGACGGTCTGGCGACTCATCGCAATCAACTCGCCTTTTGCGCTCCACAGCTTGGCGGCCACATGGCCGTAACCGTCGGCGGCGTATTCGATATCGGCGAGGTACTGGCACCAGTCCAGCGTGCTCAAATCGTGTAGCGGCTGCACGAATTCGATGGTCCAGGTCAATGTGCTGCCGGGGGCAGGCTTCTTCAGATACGGCAACAGCGCGGGCGGCCACGCGTCCACCAGGGCCAGCAGATGCGCCTCATTGACCGGCTCTTCTTTGACATCTCCACGCAAGCGCACCCAGCCGCCCATCAACCGCGATTGAGTACCGGTGAACGGCATGCCGCCAACACTCCAGCGCATTGCCAGATGACGCATGAACTCCGGGGTCACGCCTTTGATGTACGGCAACTCCTGGCATTCGTCCCAGTGCTTCATTGATGGCGCCGGATACGCTTCGACTGCCACCTCCGAGGGCCGCGAAGCACCGAAGCTGCCCTGAACGATCGTCACCACCTGACCATTCTGCATCGCCCGACCCATGACCTGACTGACGGCTTTGCCTTCGCGCAGCACATCCACTTCGAAAGTCACCGGCACTTCGGGCTCGACAGGGCCGACAAAACTGATCGCCAGCGAACGCACCGGGCGATCTGCCGGTACTTTCGCGCGCATGGCTTCGTATTGCAGCGCGGCCACCAGACCACCGAAACTGGCACGGCCCTGGCCCCATTCGGCAGGGATCGTCAGTTCCGGTTGGCGGCGGACCGCCTCGAGCAGATCGCTAAAGCGCATGACAACCTCAGAAAACAAAAAAGGAATGCACGGATCTTAACCAGACCTGCACAGCGCCGCAGCGTCTATTCCGGTCAAATGGGCTGACAGAAAGGCCTTACCGTATTTCAAATTTAGTCACAAAAACCTGTAGGAGCGCCGAAGGCTGCGATCTTTTGATTTTGATTTTTAACAACAAGATCAAAAGATCGCAGCCTTCGGCAGCTCCTACAGGGGATATCGCGGGGCTCAGGTTATTTGAAGCAGGCTGAACTGAGTTTTTCCAGCACGCGATCAGCCTTGGCTTCAGCGTTGATCATGGTGGCCCGCCAGGTCGCCACACAGGGCTGAAGATCGGCCTCCTGCTCGGCTCTCGCCAACCACTGCCAGTAATCGTGCCAGTCACCCAACGCGCCTTGGGCAGACTTGAGACGCGCCAGCGCCGCCTCGGGCAGGCGATCCAGTTCGGGATAGGCTTCGATGCCGTAGCGCACGCGTTTGATCAGCAAGCGCAGGCGATGGCGGTCGTGGGCCGGGTCGTGCAGCGCCTCGTCGAGTTTCTGCCATTGCTTGCCCAAGCGTTTTTCGATGCGTTTATCCAAACCTTTGAGCAAGCCCTGACGCTGGGAAGCGCGCAGGAATCGCGGGAACGCGTCGAGAATCATCAGCAGCGAGGCCACTTCGGTACTCGCCGCCAGCGCCGGATAGGCCTCGGCCATTTGCGCCATGCGCCGTTGCGCAGCTGCCGGTTGATCGTGCGCGAGCAGGTACGCCGCCAACACTTCGCGATCACGCCACGGGGTGGTCAATTGGCCGACGGCCGAGGCGGAATCTTCCAGTTGTTCGACCCCGGGCAAACCACGCAAGGGCCGCAACAGGCTGCGCAAGCGCCGCACCGTGGTGCGCAGATCATGCAACGCCTCGGGGTCGGTGCGAGCCGTCAATCGCGCCTGACAGGCCAGCAGCCGCACCTCCAGGCTCAGGACATGAGCCACCAACCGATCAACCAACGCAGACATCACTTGCTCCTGATTCAAATGGCTCTGAAGAACATGCTGCCGTTTCGTGAACGCAGCCTCCTTGCTTCACGTCAGCAGCTTAGCGCCCGGCGCGGGATTCGCGAATATAGAAGCGCGCTTTCTCGGCTTTCTTGCTGCAGCCTTCGAACCCTTCGAACTGCTGCTGGGTCTTGGCGGCGGTCAGCAGCGACAACGCTTTGGAGTAGCTAACGGTGCCGGCAAAGCCTTCGGCCTTGGCCAGATCCAGCTCATGCCAGGCCGCGTCGAGCTGGCTGCCGCAGCTGTCGCGGTAAGCGGTTTTACCGGCGCAACCGGCCAATGCCAAAGCCATCAACGGCACACAGATCCAGGCTTTCATCACTCACACCTCAAATAGGTCAACAGTCGTGCAGGTAAGACGGTAAGGCTGCGAAAAAGTGCCTTGCCGGCGGGTGAAACCGCGCAACTGAGAAGGATAGCGCTGAAGGGCCATGCAGTAGCGAAAAAACGACGTCACTGGCGCACTCAACGACTTCGGCGATTGAGCCTGCCCGGCGATGGGTGCATTGTGGAACCTTGTCGGGAGGACGCTGGATGAAAAAACGTGTTGCGCTGGTGCTGGGTTCCGGTGGCGCCCGGGGCTATGCCCATATCGGGGTCATTGAAGAGATCGAGAAACGCGGTTACGAAATCGCCTGTATTGCTGGCTGTTCGATGGGCGCCGTGGTTGGCGGGATCTATGCCGCCGGCAAACTCGACGTTTACAAGAACTGGATCGAAAGCCTCGATTACCTCGACGTCTTGCGCCTGGTCGACGTGAGTTTTCGTCTCGGCGCGATTCGCGGCGAAAAGGTCTTCGGGCAGATCCGCAAGATCGTCGGCGAGGTCAACATCGAAGACTTGCGTATCCCCTACACCGCCGTCGCCGCCGACCTCACCAATCAACAGGAGATCTGGTTTCAGGAAGGCTGCCTGCATCAGGCCATGCGCGCCTCGGCGGCGATTCCCAGCCTGTTCACTCCGGTGATGCAGGGCAATCGCATGCTGGTCGACGGCGGCATTCTCAACCCGTTGCCAATCGTGCCGGTGGTGTCGAGTCACTGCGATCTGATCATTGCGGTCAACCTCAACTCGACCAACCAGCGTCACTACAAATTGCCGGTGATCCAGCGCCCCGCCGCGTTCCGCTCACGCTTCGACAACCTGATCCGATCGCTGGGGTCGAAGATGCCGTTCCGCCGTACACAGGCCGAGCAATTATTGCGTCTCGAACAGGAGGCGCTGCGCGCCGAAGCGGCGGACATCAATCCCTGGCTGGAAGGCGTCGAGCCGGAGAGCCAGCAACCGGCCGCCGCACCAGAGCGTGAAGGCGCGCCGAAATCGGCGACCGGGTCATTCATCATCGATAACGTCGGGCCGGCCTCGTTGCTGGATTTGATCAACCAGAGTTTCGAGGTGATGCAGACCTCGTTGGCGCAGTACAAGATTGCCGGGTATCCGCCGGACATCCTGATCAACGTGCCGAAGCGCGTGTGCCGGTTTTTCGAGTTTTACAAGGCGCCGGAGTTGATCGCATTAGGGCGCGAGATTGCCCGGGATACGCTGGATCGGTACGACAGTGAGCAGAGCAGAGAGCCCTGAAGTTTTCCGCAGTCTTTAAGGGCCTCATCGCTGGCAAGCCAGCTCCCACAGTGATCGAGGTGATACACAGATTTCAATCACAGCTGAAAAACCTGTGGGAGCTGGCTTGCCAGCGATGGCGTCTGCCGGGACAACAAATAGCTAAAGAGTGTTGTCATTCAACAGCCGATAGCCAACCCCCGCCTCAGTCACGATAAACCGCGGCCGCGTCGGATCATCCGCCAGCTTCTGGCGCAAATGCCCCACCACAATCCGCAGATAATGGCTGTCCTCGGTATGGGTCGGCCCCCAGATATCCTTGAGCAGTTGCTGCTGGGTAATCACCCGCCCCGGATGCCGCGCGAGTTGCGCCAGCACCGCGTATTCCTTGCGGGTCAGCGCCACTTCGACACCGTCGAGCAACACTCGCCGATAGGCCAGATCCACCGTCAGCGGGCCGAAGCTCAGCGCCGCCTGCTGCGCCTCCCCTGCCGGAGCCTGACGCAACAACGCACGAACCCGGGCGAGAAATTCCTGAATGCCAAAGGGCTTGGTCACGTAATCGTTGGCACCGCCATCCAGCGCCTGGACTTTCTGCCCTTCGCTGGCGCGCACCGACAACACCAGCACCGGCGCCGTGGCCCACTCGCGAAACTCGCGCAGCACCTGCTGGCCGTCCATGTCCGGTAAACCGAGGTCGAGCACCAATAAGTCCGGCTTGTTCAGTGCGGCCTGCGCCAGCCCTTCGGCACCGGTGCCGGCCTCGAGCACTTTGTAGCCCTGGGAAGCGAGGCTGATGCGCAGAAACTTGCGGATCTGCGGTTCGTCGTCGATGACCAAAATGGTCGCGGTCTGGCTCATGAATTCACATCAACACAAAAGAATGGCAAGAGAGTAGCGCAGTCCGCATCAGGCTTCATGGTCCAGCCCCGGTTGCGTCTGCAACGGCAAGTGCAAGGTGATGCAGGTGCCGCGTCCGTCGATGCCGTCAGCGACGCTGATACGCCCACCGTGCGCACCGATCATGCCCTGACAGATTGCCAGGCCGAGGCCGGTGCCCTGGCCGCCACGATCACCCCGGGCAGCGGTGTAGAACATGTCGAAAATCTTCGCCCGTTCCTCCTCGGGAATCCCCGGCCCCTCGTCGCTGACCGAGAAGAAAATCTCCTGGTCATTCGCGCCCGCACTCAGTTGCAAGCGACCGTGCGCGGGTGAGAAACGTGCGGCGTTTTCCAATACATTGACCAGTGCTTGCTCGATCAGCGCCGCATGCACGAACAACAGCGGCAACTCGGCCGGCACATCGGTGCTGACCTGCAATGGCGCCAGCACCGCGCGCAGACGATTGAGCGAACTGCCGACGATATCGGCGGGCGACACCCAGTCTCGCGCCAGTTTCAGCGCGCCGTGGCCGAGGCGGGTCATGTCGAGCAGATTCTGGATGTAGCGATCGAGGCGTTCGGCTTCATCGCGAGTGCCTTCGAGCAGTTCACGCCGATCCTCCAGCGGGATCGCTTCGCCGAGGGCCAACAGGCTATCGATGCTGCCGCGCATGGCGGTCAGCGGCGTGCGCAAATCGTGGGACACGGAGGCCAGCAAGGCACTGCGCAGTTGTTCGGTTTCACCGTGCAGGCGCGCGGCTTCCAGGTCATCAGCCAACTGCGCGCGCGCCAGCGCTTGGGCGAGCGGCTGACTCAACGCGGTGAGCAAACGCCGACGTTGACCGCTCAAGGTCTGGCCTTCCTTGGCGCAAACACCGAGCAAGGCCAGCGGCCCGTCCTCGACCGAAAGCGGCCACCACCACCAGCGTCCGAACGGCAATGTGCCGGTGCCCATGCCTGCCGGTTGATCGTGTTGCCAGGCCCAATCGGCGGCGGCGCGTTCGGACTCGGTAAATTCCAGCGGGCCACCGGTCTCGACTTTCCAGCCGCCCTGGCCGTCGCGGTTGAGCAGGCACAACTGCAGATCGCTCCAGCCATTGAGGTGCTGCGCGGCGGCGCTGACCACCGCTTGGCGATCGGTTGCGGCGGTGAGTTTGCGCGACAGGTCGAGCAATTCGGTGGTCTCTTCCTGGGTATCGCGCAAGGCCTGCAATTGCCGACGCTGACGCGCCGCGAGGTTGCCGGTGAGCGCCGCCATCAGCAGGAAAAACAACAGCGTCAGGACGTCTTCTTCGCGCTGGATGGCGAAGGAAAAATTCGGCGGAATGAACAGAAAGTCATAGGTCAGAAACGACAGCGCGGCACAGGCCAGCGCCGGGCCGAGACTGCTGCGCACCGCCACCAACAGCACCGCCGCAAGGAACACCAGCGAGATGTTCGGCAGCGGCAGCACGCTCGACACTGCCCACGCCAGGGCGGTGGCCAATACGGTGGCGACCAGCGCCAAGGCATAGTCGAACCACACCAGGGTCAGCGCATTGCGCGGGCGCGGTTGATGCTGTTGCTGATCGCTGTCGAGGACGTTGATCTCCAGCCCGTGAGCCTGACGCAGCAGGCGCGCCGCGAGGCCACCGCCAAACAGACGCCGGCGTAGACGTGGCCGGGACTGCCCAACCAGCACCAGACTCGCACGGCGTTCGGCGGCATGCTGGATCAGGGTTTTCGCCACCTCACCGGCGCGCAGCAACACCACTTCACCGCCCAGGCGCTCGGCCAATTGCTGAGCGCTTTGCAGGCGCAGGCGCGATTGCTCATCGCGCACGCTGCCGTTATCGACATGCACCAGACTCCACGGCAAATGCCGGCGCTGGGCGACGCGACTGGCATGGCGCACCAGGCGTTCGGCCTGCGCATCGCCATCGACGCCGACCAGCAGGCGTCCACGCACCGCCGGGGCCGCCTGACCAAGTTGGCGATAGCCTTGGGCGAGATCGTTATCGACCTGCGCGGCGGCGGTTTGCATCGCCAATTCACGCAACGCGGTGAGGTTGGTCTGGGTGAAAAACGCATCGATCGCCGCGCGGGCCTGCTCCGGCACGTAGACTTTGCCTTCGCGCAGACGCTCGAGCAATTCACGTGGCGGCAGGTCGATCAGCAGCAGTTCGTAGGCCTCTTGCAGGACCCAGTCCGGCAGGGTTTCGCGCACTTGCACACCGGTGATGCCGCGCACCTGATCATTGAGACTTTCCAGGTGCTGGACGTTGACCGTGGTGAACACGTCGATGCCGGCGGCGAGCAGTTCCTGAATGTCTTGCCAGCGTTTCGTGTGGCGACTGCCGGGGGCGTTGCTGTGGGCCAGCTCATCGACCAGCACCAGTTTCGGTTTGGCCGCGAGAATGCCGTCGAGGTCCATTTCTTCGAGCATCACGCCACGGTATTCCGAGCGCACCAACGGTTGCTGCGGCAAGCCGCCGAGCAGCGCTTCGGTTTCGGCGCGGCCATGGGTTTCGACGACGCCAGCGATGACTTTCACGCCTTGGCGCAATTGCGTGTGGGCGGCCTGGAGCATGGCGTAGGTCTTGCCGACACCGGGAGCGGCGCCGAGGAAAACCTTGAGCCGGCCACGGCCGTCACGGGGCAGGTCTGCTAACAGCGCGTCGGCGCGGCCGGAGTCGCTCATGCTTGATGTTCTCTCTTGCTGATGGTTATGCGGTGTTCTTTCGGCCCTATTCGCGAGCAGGCTCGCTCCCACAAGAAGTATGCATTCCACTGTGGGAGCGAGCCTGCTCGCGAATGGCCGCGCCGCTGATTCAGAGTTTTTCCAGTGCCATATTCAGCTCAAGCACATTCACCACCGGCGGCCCCACCAGCGGCTGTTCGATATGCGCATCGAGCAGTTGCTGAAGAGTCGATACCGGCACATTTCGCGCTGCCGAGACACGCGCCAGTTGATAGGCAATTGCCGCCGGTGGCAAGTGCGGATCGAGGCCACTGCCGGAGGTGGTCAGCAGGGCCAATGGCACTGGGCCTTGGCCGGGAACCTGGAGTTTGTTGGCGTCGTCGATCACGCGGGTTGCCAGTGCCGGATTGCTCGGGGCCAGGTTGCTCGCGCTGCTGGAAACGGTCGCAAACGCACCGGCAGAGGGACGTGGATGGAACCACGCATCGCCGACAAAATCCTGGGCGATCAGCGACGAGCCGCGGACCTTGCCGTCGGCGTCGTGCACCAGGCTGCCGTTGGCTTGGGCGGGGAATGCGACTTGCGCGACACCGGTCACCACCAGTGGATAGGCGACGCCGGTGATCAGGGTCATTAGCACCAGCAGGCTCAGGGCCGGACGTATCATTGTGGACATTGCAGGATCCTCGAATTCGTTGGGCAAACTTTTGCGGGGTGTCAGGGAGATCTTTTCCCCCTCACCCCAGCCCTCTCCCCCAAGGGGGCGAGGGGGAAAGGGAGCCGATCTTTGTGCAGTTCAAACCTGAGTTCGACTCGGGATTTCAGGTCGGTACAGCTTCCGTAAACACCTAGGTCAGTCCCCTCTCCTCCAAAGTCGCCAAGGGGATAGGGAGCCGATTTCTGTGCTTTTCAAAACCTGAGTTCGGCTCGGTATTTCAAGTCGATGTAGCTCTCGTAAACACCTCGGTCAGTCCCCTCTCCCTCTGGGAGAGGGTTAGGGTGAGGGGCTTTTTCCGGCCTCACACCAGATGCAGCGCCGTGAGCAGCATGTCGATCGCCTTGATCCCCACGAACGGCACCAGAATCCCGCCCAAGCCATAGATCAACAGGTTGCGCCGCAGCAACGCTGCCGCACTCGCCGCCTGCACGCGTACACCGCGCAGCGCCAGCGGAATCAGCACGACGATGATCAAGGCGTTGAACACAATCGCCGAGAGAATCGCGCTCTGCGGACTGGTCAGCTGCATGATGTTCAGCACGCCCAGTTGCGGATAAATCGAGGCGAACAGCGCCGGCAGAATCGCGAAGTATTTGGCGACGTCGTTGGCGATGGAAAACGTCGTCAGCGCACCACGGGTCACCAGCAATTCCTTGCCGATCTGCACCACGTCGAGCAGCTTGGTCGGGTCGCTGTCGAGGTCGACCATGTTCGCCGCTTCGCGGGCGGCCTGGGTGCCGTCGTTCATCGCCATGCCGACGTCAGCCTGGGCCAGCGCCGGAGCATCGTTGGCGCCGTCACCGCACATCGCGACCAGACGACCGTCATTCTGCTCATGACGAATGCGCGCGAGTTTTTTCTCCGGGGTGGCTTCGGCGAGAACGTCATCAACGCCTGCTTCAGCAGCGATCGCGGCAGCGGTCAGCGGGTTGTCGCCGGTGACCATCACCGTACGAATGCCCAGTTTGCGCAGTTCGGCGAAGCGCTCGCGGATGCCCGGCTTGACCACGTCCTTGAGGTGGATCGCGCCCAGCAATTTGCCGTCGGCACAGACCAGCAATGGCGTGCCGCCGCTCTGGGCGATCTTGTCGATTTCCCGCGACAGTGCCGGGGCCAGATCCGAGCGTTTTTGGCCGAGGAAACTCAGCAGCGAATCCACTGCACCTTTGCGATAGACACGGCCCTGATAGTCGACGCCGGACAAACGGGTTTCAGCGCTGAACGGCACAGCGGTCAAGGTCTCCAGCGCCGGCTCAGGCTGCGGGTGCAGACCGCGCAGGTATTCGACGATGGATTTACCTTCAGCGGTTTCGTCAGCCAAAGAGGCAAACAACGCCCCTTCGGCCAGCTCGCGACCACTCACACCCGGCGCGGCATACACCGCGCTGCAACGACGGTTACCGAAAGTGATGGTGCCGGTCTTGTCCAGCAACAGCACATGCACGTCGCCCGCTGCTTCTACCGCACGGCCAGACTTGGCGATCACGTTCAGACGCACCAGACGATCCATCCCGGCAATACCGATGGCCGACAGCAGACCGCCAATGGTGGTCGGAATCAGCGTGACCAGCAGCGCTACCAGAAACACCAGCGGCAGGCTGCCATTGGCGAAATGCGCGAACGGTTGCAGCGTCACGACCACCAGCAGGAAGATCAGGGTCAGGCCGATCAGCAGGATATCCAGCGCCACTTCGTTCGGGGTTTTCTGGCGTTTGGCGCCTTCGACCAGTGCGATCATGCGATCAAGGGTCGACTCGCCCGGATTGGCGGTGATCTTCACCAGCAGCCAGTCGGACACCAGGCGCGTGTTGCCGGTGACCGCCGAACGGTCGCCGCCGGACTCACGAATCACCGGTGCCGATTCACCGGTGATCGCCGCTTCGTTGACCGCCGCGATGCCTTCGATGACTTCGCCGTCACCGGGGATCATTTCCCCGGCTTCGACGCGCACCACATCGCCTTTGCGCAAACTTGCCGCTGGCACAACTTGAAAGCTGCCGTTGGCCTGTTTACGCCGTGCGCTGAGGCCTTCGCTGCCCGCCTTGAGGCTGTCGGCGCGGGCCTTGCCGCGACCTTCGGCCAAGGCTTCGGCGAAGTTGGCAAACAGCACGGTGAACCACAGCCACAGGGCGATTTGCGCAGCGACGAAGGTCGGCACATCCGCGTCCGGAATGAAGCACAGCACGGTGGTGAAAATCGCCGTCAGCTCAACCACCAGCATCACCGGCGAACGCTTCAGTTGCCGCGGGTCGAGCTTGACGAAGGCTTGCACCAGCGCCGGCCGCCACAGGGCCGAGATCGCGGTTTTCGCTTGTTCCGGCGCTTTGACAGCAGCGGGTTTGATTGCGGGCATATTCATCATCAGCTCCTTAGAAGCCCATGCTCAGGTGTTCGGCGATTGGGCCGAGCGCCAGGGTTGGCAGGAAGGTCAGGCCGCCCACCAGCAAAATGGTCACGGTCAACAGGGTCACGAACAGCGGGCCATGGGTCGGGAAGCTGTTCTGGCCGATCGGTGCAGTTTTCTTCATCGCCAGGCTGCCGGCCAGTGCCAGTACCGGGAGGATGTAGCCGAAGCGACCGATCAACATGCCAAAGCCAAGCATCAGGTTGTGAAAAGGGGTGTTGGCACCGAAGCCTGCGAACGCCGAACCGTTGTTCGCGCTGGCCGAGGTGTAGGCGTAGAGCAACTGGCTGAAACCGTGTGGCCCCGGGTTAGTCACTGCGGCCACCGGGCCTGGCAGGCTCGCGGCAATCGCACCCAACACCAGCACGCCAATCGGCATCACCAGCAACGTAACCACCAACAATTGCACTTCCCGCGCCTGCAGTTTCTTGCCGAGGTATTCCGGCGTACGGCCAATCATCAGACCGGCAAGGAACACCGCGATCAGCACGTTGAGCAACATGCCGTAGAGCCCGGCACCGACGCCGCCGAAGATCACTTCGCCAACCATCATGTTGACCAGTGCAACCATGCCGCTAAGCGGGTTGAGGCTGTCGTGCATGCCGTTGACCGAGCCGTTCGAGGCTGCCGTCGTCGTCACCGACCACAGCACCGTGGCGGTGGTGCCCAAACGCGCTTCCTTACCTTCCAGTGGTGCAGTCTGTTCAACGGCAGCGTTGTTCAGAGTCGGGTTCGGTTGATATTCGGCCCACAGCGAGGTCGCGCCGCCGATCAGGAACAGCGCCAGCATGCAGGCGATGATCGCGCGGCTCTGACGCAGGTCCTTGACGTAATGGCCGAAGGTGAAGACCAGCGCCACCGGAATCAGGATGATCGAAGCGACTTCGAACAGGTTGCTCCACGCGGTCGGGTTCTCGAACGGATGCGCCGAATTGACGCCGAAGAAACCACCACCGTTGGTGCCCAGTTGCTTGATCGCAATCTGGCTGGCGGCCGGGCCGAGCGGGATCACTTGATCGACGCCCTGCATCGTCACTGCGTTCACATACTGCGCGAAGGTTTGCGGCACGCCCTGCCAGACCAGATACAGCGCCAGCAACAGGCACAGCGGCAGCAATCCGTAGAGGGTGGCGCGGGTCATGTCGACCCAGAAGTTGCCGAGGGTTTTCGTCGATTTGCGGCCAATGCCACGGCACAACGCAACCAGCACAGCCAGGCCGGTGGCGGCGCTGACGAAGTTCTGCACGGTGAGGCCGACCATCTGGCTCAGATAGCTGAGGGTCGCTTCACCGCTGTAGGACTGCCAGTTGGTGTTGGTCATGAAACTGACCGCGGTGTTGAACGCTTGCGTCCATTCCTGGCCCGGCAGATTTTGCGGGTTCAGCGGCAAGTGATCCTGGAACAACAGAATCGCGAACAGCAGGAGGAAACCGGCGAGGTTGAACGCCAGCAGCGCCAGCGTGTACTTCTGCCAGCTCTGCTCGGCGTTAGGATCAACCCCGGCGACGCGATAACAGCCGCGCTCGACCGGCCCGAGAATCGGCGTCAGCCAGGTGCGCTGACCTTCCATCACCTTGTAGTAGAAGCGCCCAAGGAACGGCGCCGGCAGCAAGACCAGCGCAAAAAACGCGAGGATCAGCCAATAGTCATAACTGTGCATAGCCGCTCCTAGTTCCGATCCGCGCGCAACAGCGCAACCAACAGATAAATGAACAGCCCCACTGCCAACAGCAGTGACACCCCGTCCAGAACGCTCATGGAAGATCTCCGTGTTACGGCGTATTGCCGCGTGTGGAGGCATTGTCGGAAAGGAGGCTGTAAAGGAACGAGAGCGAGGGGTCTGGCTGGGCATAAAGAAAGCGTAAAGAGTGGGTTTATGCGGGCGTTACAGCAGGTTTTTGCGCCGTCAGGCCGGGCCTCTTCGCGAGCAGGCTCGCTTCCACAATTTGAAATGCATTCCCCTGTGGAAGCGAGCCTGCTCGCGAACACGGCATAAACGCCAACATCGCACCCAACTGGCGCACAAAATGCAGCTATCCCACCGTGAACATCCCCGATACGACAGCTTTCAACTCATTACGACTTGTTTCAGCGTACTGGCACGCCCACTGCAAACGCCCTCCCCCGAGCTTTCCAAACCGTTCAGGGAGCAAACGCATGAACACACAACTCAAACCCACGCTGGGCACCTTGCATCTGTGGGGTATCGCCGTAGGGCTGGTGATTTCCGGGGAGTACTTCGGCTGGAGTTATGGCTGGGGCGTGGCCGGGACGCTGGGTTTCCTGGTGACCTCGTTCATGGTCGCGACCATGTACACCTGCTTCATTTTCAGTTTCACCGAACTCACCACGGCGATTCCCCATGCCGGCGGACCGTTTGCCTACAGCCGTCGCGCCTTTGGCGAAAAAGGTGGATTGATTGCAGGCTTGGCCACGCTGATCGAATTCGTCTTCGCCCCGCCGGCCATTGCCTTGGCGATTGGCGCGTACCTCAATGTGCAGTTTCCGGCGCTTGACCCGAAACACGCGGCGGTCGGTGCGTACATCGTGTTTATGGGGCTGAATATTCTTGGCGTGAAGCTGGCGGCGACGTTCGAGCTGATCGTCTGCGTGCTGGCGGTGGCTGAGTTGCTGGTGTTCATGGGCGTGGTCGCGCCGGCGTTCAGCTTCAGCAACTTCGCCCTCAACGGCTGGGCGGGGTCGGATGTGTTTGGTGCGCCGGCGATTGCCGGGATGTTCGCAGCCATTCCGTTTGCCATCTGGTTCTTCCTCGCCATCGAAGGCGCGGCGATGGCTGCCGAAGAAGCCAAGGATCCGAAACGGACGATTCCCAAGGCTTATATCAGCGGCATTCTGACCCTGGTGCTGTTGGCCATGGGCGTGATGTTCTTTGCCGGCGGTGTCGGCGACTGGCGCACCCTGGCCAACATCAACGACCCACTGCCACAGGCGATGAAAACCGTGGTGGGTGACAACTCCGGCTGGCTGCACATGCTGGTGTGGATCGGCCTGTTCGGTCTGGTCGCCAGTTTCCACGGGATCATCCTCGGCTACTCCCGGCAGTTCTTCGCACTGGCCCGCGCCGGTTACCTGCCGGCCTCGCTGGCAAAACTCTCGCGCTTCCAGACGCCGCATCGCGCCATCATTGTCGGCGGCATCATCGGCATTGCCGCAATTTACAGCGATGGTCTGATCAACCTGGGTGGCATGACCCTGACCGCCGCGATGATTACCATGGCCGTGTTCGGCGCGATCGTGATGTACATCATGAGCATGCTCAGCCTGTTCAAACTGCGCAAATCGGAACCGAATCTGGAACGCACCTTTCGCGCGCCGTGCTATCCGTTGATTCCGCTGATTGCACTGGTGCTGGCGGTGGTGTGCCTGGTGGCGATGGCGTGGTTCAACGCGTTGATCGGCTTGATCTTCCTCGGCTTCATGGCGGTCGGTTTCGGCTACTTCCTGCTGACCGGGCAACTACGTGCCAACGCACCGGCCGATGCGATGCTCACAGGCCTGTAACGACCCGTCTCCTGTAGGAGCTGACGAGTGAAACGAGGCTGCGATCTTTGCTTTTCAAGATCAAAAGATCGCAGCCTTCGGCAGCTCCTACAGGGATTTCGGGTGAACCGGGTACAAGCGGCCTAGAATGGAACCACTGCGAGTTCACTTCGCTCAAAAGTGGTATGCAGTGTTGTACGGCGAAATCCTCGCCCGTCGACCTGCCCTTAAGGAGAGCCGTTATGCCTTGGTATGCCTGGTTGATTCTGGTGGTTGCAATCGGCTCGATCGTTGGTGGGTTAATGATGTTGCGCGACACCGCCAACAAGGTCGATCTGACCGATGAAGAACGCAAGCGCGTTGCGCAACGCAATGCAGAAGCGGACGCCAAAGACGCCCAAGACCGTTGAACACAACCCCGCCTGAGCCGCGGGGTTTGTGCTTTTTATAGCCATTGGACCTATCTGCACGCTTTTAAGAAGTAGAAGTACAGTCACCATCTAATTTTCCTTGGTTAAGATGGAGACATTGTTGCGGAGAGTTTCAAATGCGTTATTCGCAGGACCATAAAGCCCAGACTCATCAGCGCATCATCAAGGAGGCTTCGGCACGCTTTCGCAAGGACGGAATCGGCGCCACAGGCCTGCAACCCCTGATGAAAGCGCTGGGTCTGACCCATGGCGGTTTCTACTCGCATTTCAAGTCCAAGGACGAGTTGGTGGAGAAGGCGCTGCAAGAGGCCGGCCACCAGGTCGAAGGGTTATGTGCAGAGATTTTTGCCCAGGACAACCCGCTCGACGTGTTCATCGAGACGTACCTGTCCGAATGGCATCAAACGTCGCCCCATGAAGGCTGTCCGTTACTGACCATTTCTTCGGAGCTGGGCCTGCGCGGCCAACCAAGTCCCACCAGTGATGTGGTCCTCAATGCTCGGCTGGAGCAGATCGAGAACAGCCTCGAAGGTGCGAACAGCGCTGACCGCGCCATCGTCATCATGTCGACACTGGTCGGCGCGCTGCTGCTGTCACGCAGCGTCGCGGATGCCGAGTTTGCACAACGCATCCTCGATGTCACCCGCGACCACCTCAAGAAACGCGACTAAACCTGCCAGCGCTTGAACAACACGCTGGCATTGACCCCGCCAAACCCGAAACCGTTGGACAGTGCGTACTCAATCGACATCGGCCGCGCTTGGCCATGAACAATATCCACGCCTGCGCTCGCCGGATCGGGGTTGTCGAAATTCAGCGTCGGCGGCACCACCTGATCACGAATCGCCAACAATGTGAAAATGGCTTCAAGCCCGCCGGCAGCGCCGAGCAAGTGACCGGTGGCTGACTTGGTCGAGGTCACGGCGATTTTATTCTCGGTACCGAACAACGCCTTGATCGCGGCCAACTCACCCAGATCGCCCACTGGGGTCGAAGTCGCGTGAGCGTTGAGGTGCTGCACCTGACCCGGCTCGATACCCGCCTGGGCCAGTGCCAGCGTCATCGCCCGCCGCGCACCACTGCCATCTTCAGGTCCGGCCGTCAGGTGATAGGCGTCGGCGCTGGTGCCATAACCGACCAGTTCCGCCAACGGCTTCGCGCCACGCGCCAAGGCATGTTCCAGAGATTCGATCACCAACAGCCCCGCGCCCTCGCCCATCACGAAACCGTCGCGACCGCTGTCGAACGGCCGTGACGCGCGCTCCGGGGTGTCGTTGTAACCGCTCGACAGTGCCCGCGCCGCCGCAAAACCGGCCAGACTGACGCGGTCGATGCAGGCTTCCGCGCCGCCGCACACGGCAATATCCGCTTCACCGGCGCGGATCAATCGCGCCGCATCGCCAATCGCTTGAACACCTGCAGCGCACGCCGTCACCGGTGCGCCCAAAGGACCTTTGAGGCCATGCTGAATGGACACGTGCCCGGCCGCGAGATTGACCAGAAACGACGGAATGGTAAACGGTGACAAACGCCGAGGACCGCGACTGTCGGTGGTGCGCACGGCGTCGGCAATCGCACCGAAACCACCGACACCGGAACCGATGATCGTTGCGGTACGCTCCTGACTTTCGCTCTCCGACGGATGCCAGTCAGCCTGCTCCAGCGCCTGCCGGGCAGCCTCCATGGCGAACAGAATAAAGCGGTCCATCTTCTTCTGTTCCTTGGGTGGCGTGGCGCGATCCGGATCGAAACCTGCTTCAGCGTCCTCTTCCACCGTCGGCACCGCGCCGCCGACTCGCGTGGGCAAATCAGCGACCGTTGCCTCAGGCAAGTTACGCAAACCAGAACGCCCGGCCAGCAAACGCTGCCATACGACTTCAAGATCGCTGCCCAAGGGTGAAACCAGGCCCATGCCCGTGACGACTATTCGACGCGAATCCATACCGTGGTGACCTCTGATCAATTCAATTGCCGGACTTGTAGCGCTGGGCTGCGGAACTGCGGGAAAGGTTCGGCGCCATGACATGGCGAGCCGCAACATAGGCGTGCCACTCGCCTGCATCAGGCAGCGAAGGAATGGTGATCAACTCGCCCTGATCCAGACCGGCCAGCGCCGCATCGACCATCTCGTCCGCGTCCATGATCATTTCTGCCGGAATGCCACTGGCATCGATACCGGAGCGCTCCCAGATTTCGGTGCGAGTCACACCCGGCAGCACGGCCTGGATCTGCACGCCGGTGCCTTCGAGTTCAGTGTTCAGCGATTGGGTGAGGCTCAGTACATAAGCTTTGCTGGCGCTGTAGGTGGCGTTGAAGCGCTCCGGAAACAACGCCACCACCGAGGCGATATTGATGATTGTGCCACGCCCGGCCTTGGCGAAACTGGCGGCGGCCGCCGATGCCAGGCGCGTGACGGCGGTGATGTTCAACTGGATCAGTCGCTCCAACTGGTCCATATCGGCGTTGGCCAGCAAACCGTCTGCCGCCACACCGGCGTTATTGACCAGCAAGCTGATGCTGGAATCGCTGCGCAGGCGTTGTTCGAGTTTGAGTACGTCATCCTTTTGCGTCAGGTCTGCTTTCAGTACTTCGACCTGAACGCCATGGGCATCACGCAACTGGCTCGCAGCACTTTCCAGACGATCCTTGTCACGAGCAACCAGCAGCAAATCAAAACCACGCGCCGCCAGGCGGTCAGCGTAAATTGCGCCGATTCCGGACGATGCGCCGGTAACCAGAGCAGTACCTTGAGATTGTGCGGAATTCATGAGAATGCTCCTGGAACGTTTGGTGAAGGAAGTTGCCGATGAGGCGTATTGGCTCGACGCATCGGCAAATTATTATAGACATAATCTAAACGCAATATGATAGCCGTAATTTCAAATTGTCCGACGGGTGCCCTCTCCATCACTGCCCGCGGCCATGCGCTGCGCAAGTAAAAAAGGCCGGTCAATGACCGGCCCCCTTGGCGTTGAACACTCAGCTTAGTTGACTTCCAGCTTGTCGCGATTGCGATCCAGAATCGCCTTGCCGATACCCTTCACTTCCAGCAACTCATCCACCGAGGAGAATGGCCCGTTTGTTTCACGATACGTAACAATTGATTTGGCCTTGGCCTCACCGACTCCCGCCAGTTCCTTTTGCAGCGCTGCCGCGTCGGCAGTGTTGAGATCGACTTTTGCACTTTGGGAAGGTGCCGCGGTATCCATCACCAAAGGCGCCTTGGGTGCCTCCGCTGGCGCAACAGGTGCGGCAATAGCGGCGATCGAGGCGCTGGTGAGGAAAGCGAAAATCAGAGAGTAGAAGTAACCGGTACGCATTAGTGACGCTCCATCATCGTTTGAGAAAGCAGCTTTTCCGAAGCTGCTCTCCAAACGTAGGTCATGGTGGAGCGATGTCAAAAATGCGTGCGTTACAGGATGTGAAACAATCAGGGCTCGAGACGGCGCTGCTGGTAGATCCAGTCGACGATTTCACCGTCGGGGGTGTAACCGCTGACGGTTTCGCGCAGGAGTTGGCGAACTCTGGAGTAGTCATCTTTTTCGACCGCCAGAAGCAATTCGCTCAACCGAGCTTTCAATACTTCCCAGGGCAGATGATCTTCATTGGCGCTCATGATCATGGGGTGCGGTGTGGCGGCTACGTTTTCGCCGATCAACAATTCCTCGTAAAGCTTTTCGCCCGGGCGCAAACCGGTGAACTCAATGGAAATGTCCCCTTGAGGATTGCGATCGGAGCGAATGCTCAGGCCCGAGAGATGAATCATTTTCTCCGCCAGTTCGACGATCTTTACCGGTTCGCCCATGTCCAGTACGAAAACATCGCCGCCCTGGCCCATGGAGCCAGCCTGGATCACCAATTGCGCAGCTTCCGGGATGGTCATGAAGTAGCGGGTGATTTTCGGGTGAGTGACTGTCAGCGGTCCACCAGACTTGATCTGGCTGTGAAACAACGGAATCACCGAGCCGGACGATCCCAGAACATTACCGAACCGAACCATGGTGAATCGGGTTTTATTAACCCGGGAAACGTTGGCCTTGTCGCCGAACATCACCGGGGCAACCTCCTTACTCAGCGCCTGTAGGGACAACTCAGCCAGACGCTTGGTGCTACCCATGACATTCGTCGGCCTCACAGCCTTGTCGGTAGAAATCAGGACAAAATTCGAGACCCCGGACTGAAGCGCTGCCTGAGCGGTATTAAGGGTTCCGAATACGTTGTTGAGGACACCCTCCGCAATATTATGTTCCACCATCGGCACATGCTTGTAAGCGGCCGCGTGGTAGACAGTGTCGACTTTCCAGGTCTTCATCACATCGAGCAGCTTTTCCTGATGACGAATAGAGCCCAGAATCGGTAGCAGCCGCACAGAAACCGACTGCCGAGCCCCGCGCCCCTCCAACTCCGTCAGGATGCTGTAAAGGTTGAATTCACTGTGTTCGAACAACAACAGCGTCGTCGGCTCGAGCAAGAAGATCTGTCGACACAACTCCGAACCGATTGAACCACCGGCACCTGTGACCATGACGGTCTTACCTTTTATACAACGCTCCAGCAGGTCTGGTTGGGCTGGCACCGAATCTCGTCCAAGCAGATCGGCGATATCCACTTCCTGAATATCTTCAACCTTCACTCGACCGCTAGCCAGATCCGTGAAATTGGGAACGCTGCGTATATGGAGGGGAAATCCTTCAAGCAGATTCAGAATCTCCCTGCGTCGAGCACGCGTCGAAGACGGGAGCGCGAGAAGGATTTCCTGCGCCCCCGTGGCGTCGATCATCTGCTGAATATGCTTGGGTTTGTAGACCTGCAGACCTGAAATCGAACGATCGGCAATGCTGGAGTCATCATCTATGAACGCAACAGGGCGCATGGCTCGCCCCATGCGCAATGCGGCGACCAGCTGGTTACCCGCAACACCCGCACCATAGATAGCCACTTTCGTCAGACCATCATCGCGTGATGTAAAGGGTACGTGCTGGGCGGCTGTGAACCAATCCCCCATGAAGTAGTGACGCATGCACAGACGCAAACCACCGATGATGACAAGACTGAGCCACCAATAGTTGAAAACGATGGAACGGGGCACCACCGCTTCATGGTTGCTATACCAATAAACCACCAGTGCCAGAAGCAGCGAAGAGAGACTTACAGCCTTGATGATCGCAATGAGTGCATCGTTGCCGAAATATCGCATGACAGCGCGGTACATGCCAAAACGGATAAAAAGGGGGATGGCGATGACGGGGGCACAAGCGAAGAGCCAGAGATGAACCTTCAAGGGGTTGTACATGTCGTCGATGCCCAGACGAACGATGAACGCAAGCCAGAGCGCACCCCACACAAGCACGACGTCGGTGGCAACCTGTATCAGCCGTTTCTTGCGCCGCGGTAACCCCAACAAAAAAGATCGAATTTTATCCATTAGCATAATGGCTTAGTGCCCACTCCTTTCACCAAGGTCAGCGTTTCACATTGTAACCGTCTACCAGGACTCTAGGTGAACTCAAATTGGTTGCCCCCCACCAGGAGCGATGACGCTCGTGCCAAATATTTCGCGACTCTGACAATTGAAATGTAACCTTTGAAGCAGAGAATGTCATATTTTGAGAGGGGTTACGGCGGTAAAAAGAGGAAAGGAAATTGAGACACACAGGGACATCAGCTACACTTGAGGGCATTCGCAATGCTATTCAGAACAAATGAAAATCATCTACAGAACATCAGAAATAAATCTTGCCTGATTATCAAACAAACCTGCCACCTGTAACCAATTAGTTGCAAAAGAGATATCATGACTAGAAATCTTACCTCACCTCCTCAAGTGGTAACAACTGAAGATCGAACAGCGCTTAAAGGGCAGAGGCCGATCGTTATATGGCTGACAGGATTGAGCGGCGCAGGCAAGTCTACCATCGCCAACGCCTTGGAACTGGCACTATTAGAAGCAGGACGACACACTTATCTTCTTGACGGAGATAACGTCAGGCTAGGCCTGTGCAATGATCTTGGATTCTCCGATCGCGACCGTGAAGAGAACATCAGAAGAATCTCGGAAGTTGCAAAATTATTTCTAGATGCCGGGCTTATCGTAATAACGGCATTCATTTCGCCGTTTCTGCGTGATAGGGCCTTGGCTCGCAGCGTTATTGGCGATCAAAACTTCATTGAAGTCCATATCGATACGCCTTTGACCGAGTGTGAACGTCGCGACCCGAAGGGCTTGTATGGAAAAGCAAGACAGGGACTGATCAAGAACTTCACTGGAATTGACTCAGCCTATGAAGCGCCGGTTGCGCCGAAGATAAGAATCAATACACTTGAAGAGGACCTCGAAAAATCGGTACAGCGCATTCTTGCTGTCCTTCAAGAAAACCTGTAAGCATGAATACATTTGTCGTTGTGGGAGCAGGTTTCAGCGGAACCGTCGCAGCTGTCGAGTTTTTGAATCGTGTACAACACGAAGCTCATCTACTCATCATCAACCGGTCTGGACTGATTGCTCGCGGACTTGCATATGGCACCAATAGTCCACTGCATCTTTTAAATGTACCAGCCGGTAACATGACAGCCCTTGCAGACGAACCAGACTCCTTCCTCAACTATTGCCTTGAGCACAATATGGAAGTGACGGCGAGCTCGTTTGTTTCGCGCAAAGTGTATGGCGACTATCTCGAACACTTGCTCAATCAGGCAATTGAACGCTCTTCGCCTCGCGTTAAAACAACACAGATCAGTGCCGAAGTTGTCAGCCTTACTCCAAATGGTCAAGGCGCCACCATTGAATTAGACTCCGGAGAGATATTCAAAGCTGATCAAGTCACATTGGCTTTCGGGCACTTCCCTCCCAGCAATCCTTCGGGCCTCGGGTCTGTGAGCGAAACGCACTACTATAAGCAGGACCCTTGGGAACAACGCGCTGACTCTCAAATCCAGCAGCATGAGCCGATACTCTTGATCGGAGGCGGACTCACCGCAATAGATGTCATCAGCAACTTGATGAAGTCAAATCATCTCGGCAAAATTTACATGCTTTCGCGACGTGGCTTACTACCTAAACCTCATCGTATCGCGAGAGGTCAGCATACGGATCACACAAGCACTCACAATCGCCTTCTTGAGTCAAAGCCATCGATACTTGGCTATCTGAAAATCATCCGGACTGCGATAAAAGCCGGACGAAGTGAACAGATTGACTGGCGGGATGTTATTGCATCGATTCGCCCCATTACTGCAGACCTCTGGAAACGCCTTCCCGACACCGAACGCCGTCGATTCCTGCGCCATCTCCAAAGCTACTGGGACGTACATCGTCACAGGGTCGCGCCGGATACATTCCAGATATTCGAAGATGCGTTAGACCGTGGCCAACTGATTCCATTGGCCGGACGAATAGTCTCGATGGATGTCGTGAACGGCGCTGTGAATGCAGTGATAAAGGAACGACGCAAGGCATCAACTCGATTACTGACCGTCAACCTAGTTGTGAACTGCACAGGCCCTACTTCCGATCCAGAAAAAACCAACAGCCCTCTTGTCAAAAAGCTATTGAGGGAAGGGCTGGTTGTTTCGGACACCTTGGGGTTGGGTGTTTGTGTAAACGATAATTACTGTCTGAAAAACACTCAAGGCGAGCCAAATGAATGGCTAAGCTATGTCGGCCCCATGCTAAAAGCCGATCACTGGGAGCTTACTGCGGTTCCCGAATTGCGTGTCGCGGCACGCTCGGTAGCATTGAGCGTCTGCAAGAAATTTGAAAGGTAGGGCGCCGGCAGTAGTGTCAGCATGGAAAAAAATCCAAAAAAAGGGTGATCAATAGATCACCCTTTATTCATGTCAGACGATTTCAGGCTTGAGCGCCATCATCAATCCACTTGCAAAGGATGTGTACACCCTCTTCAACCATGATTTTTGGCGACCAGTTCAGAACGTCCTTGGTCTCCTCAATGGTGCAAGAAGCGTGACGCACATCACCATGGCGATACTTGCCATTGATATGATGCTCAGGAGCTTTGTAGTAGCGAGAAATGATATCCGCCAACTGGGCTACGCTGGTCGCTTCGCCCGAACCTACGTCATAAGGCTTGGTGGTACCGTCGGAGTGGATGGTCGCAGCAAAAATTGCGTTGGCCACATCGTCGATGAAAACGAAGTCGCGAATAATTACGCCATCTTCATAGACCGGAATACTCTTGCCTTCTTTCGCCATACGCGCGAACAGAGAAACGATACCGGTATAGGAGTTGATCAGGGACTGACCTGGACCATAAACGTTCTGTAGACGCAGCATTACAGGCGTCACGCCAAGTGCAAGGCACCAGGAGCTGAGGATATGTTCTTGAGCAAGCTTGGTTGCACCGTAAACACTGGTTGGATCAGGTGTGGTGGTATGAGAGTTGAACGGCAAAGCCTGAAGGCCAGGGAAATCCCACTCTGCGCGCTCCAGTTGCTCCCGGGAACGCTGGCCCGGATAAACGATCGCACCGTTAGCACCTTTCCATGCCCCTTCACCATAAACGGCACGGCTGGAAGTCAGAACAATACGCTCAGGCAACGCTTCCGGATTGTTGCGCACGAGCGCATCCAGCATCTGCGTCGTACCAGTAACGTTGACATGAGCGTGGCGGCTCGCTTCCATCAACGATTGGCCTGTGCCTGTTTCTGCTGCCAAATGAATAACGACATCGGGAGCAAAGTCTTTCAAGACCCGATCCCAGTCCTCAGGACTGGTGACATCGCCTTTCACAAACTCAACACGCGAGTCCAGTGCCGCCGGACGCTCTGCGCTTGGATGCACCTGAGGATGGAGATTGTCGAAAGCAACAACTCGGCTGAATTGCCCGGCCAACAAAGGAGACAAAGCACAGCCGATAAAGCCCGCGCCGCCGGTAACTAGACATGTCTTGCTCATTAACCACTCCTGATCTTGATTCAAAAAAAATTACTTCGCGTCCTGCACAACCATGGAAACCTTGCCCAGGGTCACCTGAACAGAAGGATCCATATTTTCAAAACTGACTTGAGCTCCCTCAACCTCGGAGGTAAGGCTCAAAAAGAGCTCATTATCTCCCTGTGCGTAGCGCTCGGCAAACTCCACCGGTCGCCCGTCCTTCACCCCTTGAATCTTGAGTGTGCCTGGGGCGCTTGCCTTCAGGGAAACCCGCACCGTTCGCAAACCTTTCGATGAGTCCGCCCACGTAAGCGCGAAAGAGCCCTTCAAATCCGAATTACCGCTCGTGGTGAGGACCGGGGATTCGTTGGCCACGTTGACACGGGCGCCTTGGCTCACAGCAAGATCATAGTTATTGGCGGATAACCACAAGTAACTCTCGCTCAAAATGTTATCGAGATGACGCTCAGTCATCACGTAGAGCACAACATCCGGTTTGTACTTCTCAATCAGGGCCGGAACATTAGGAGCGAGCGATTGATTGTCGATGTTATGCCGAACCTGAATCGTTTCATAAAAGGCTGCTTGCAAGTACGGCGACAATGAGTCCCCCATCGAATCCCGCAACACCAACGCTCTCAAGTGTTTTTTCGCCGATTCGTTGCGGGTATTTCGCGGTAGATCCAATAGCCCTGTGTGAGTACTGCCAGGCACAACCTGAGCTGAGCCATCATCACCTACGATCGCAAATTCAGGCAAAGGGGAAGCCAGCTTGGGCATCGTCCAAGGATTGGGTTCCGGCAGGCTGATCATTGCTTTGAATTCACTGCCGTAATTAGGATTTACGACAGCACCATCAGCCGAAGGAACGTACAGATCCTTGAATTTCGGATCGAGTGCAGCCAGTCTGTTGCTAATTTCCTTCCAGCCTACCCAAGCGCCAAAATCCGTCCAATGACTATTGAATGGGGAATAGGTATCTCCAATTGAGCGAGCCTGTTGCAGACTTGGACGCAAATCAATCAACGGCAGATGCTGCGGCGAACTCAGTAACTGATCGAAGATGTGAGTACCAATGCGCCCCTCGGACCATTGAGGAAGCTTATCCGGATAAATAGACCACTTGGCTGGCGCGACAACAAACAACATCGGAATATCGCGACGAGCCAACCACTGCTCTTGGCCACCCACTGTGCCGCTCCAGGCATTCAGTTCAGCGTCATTATAGTGACGACGTCCGAGAGCCTGTGACATGTTCTTGTTGAAAAAGTCTCCCAGAAAAACCCAACCATCACGTCCGACAACAGCGATAGCCTTGTCATTGGTGGTCCCGAGAGCGTAAAGAAAACTCGAGTAGCCCTCGACGGCGTTATTCCAGAGCGGCGTGGTTCTGCGAATCCCGTCCCTCAGGTTTGCCCATTCACCCGGATGCTTAATGATGGACTTTATCGCAGGAGCGAACTGGGGAGAAAACATCACCGCAATACCAGGCACGCACAAGGCGAGCATGAACAACCCAATGATGACCCGTGGCGTAAATACTGATCTCATATATTAAAACCGGAAGTAGAGAAAAGGGCTGTATGCACCGGAAAGAACTTTCATGCTGGCAAGCATGAAGAGTGAACCGAGGCCAAATACGCCAGCAACAAGTCGCTGACTGGAAGATAGACGATCACACAGCCATTTATAGACCGGGAAGCTGAGAATAGCTCCCGCAACCAAGGCCAATAACAATCCGTTGCTCATATACTCGGCAACTACGTAGTTTTCCGGACCGCTCCGCAGATTCAACATCAAAGCGCTCATGTGGAACGCATGCTCGAACGTTTCCGAGCGGAACAGTACCCAGCCGAAAACCACCACCGCCAAGGTATAAAACCAACGCAGCACGAAAGGTATGCCGCGGCTCTCCATGTTGGTGAAGCGCTCTATCACAAGGAACAGGCCATGCCATAGACCCCATGCAACAAATGTCCACGAAGCGCCGTGCCATAACCCTGTGAGGATGAAAACCGCCATAAGATTTACGTATGTTCGAGCGGCGCCTGTTCGGTTGCCGCCCAAAGGCACGTAGACGTAATCGCGAAACCACCCGGACAAGGTCATGTGCCAGCGGCGCCAGAAGTCGCGAATAGATGCGGCCTTGTAGGGGTAGTTGAAGTTTTCCGGAAACCGGAACCCCATCATCAAACCCAATCCGATAGCCATGTCGGAGTACGCGGAAAAATCGAAATATATCTGCAACGTATAACTGGCAGCGCCCAACCAGGCCGTACCAAAATTCAGTTCAGACGAAGGCAATGCGAATATAGCGTCAGCGGTAATTGCAAAGGTATCAGCCAACAACACTTTTTTTGCAAAACCAATAACAAACCGGGTGATGCCTTCAACGACCATATCGGGGTTGACAGAACGATCCGGAAGCTCTGCTGCGATATCACGATACCGAACGATAGGTCCGGCAATCAGTTGCGGAAACAACGATTTGAACGTACCGAAAATCAACAGACTTTTAGTTGCCTGAATGGTGCCACGATACACGTCGACCAGATAACTGATGCCTTGGAAAACAAAAAAACTGATGCCCAGGGGCAGAAGGACGGATATGACCGGAACCGCTGACGGGTGCCCAAACTTCTCAGCGATGATATTGATATTCTGCGTAATAAAACCGATGTACTTGAAATACCCTAATACCGATAGGTTAAAAAACAGACCAAGAATGAGAAAAATCCTGGCAAGTTTATTCGCCCTTTCACTGCCATTCGGTTGTCGGTATATCGCTATCAAGTAACCGAAAGCGTAGTTTCCGACAATGGCGGCCAAGAGAATCCAGACCCCCTTCGCATCCCCCAAGTAGTAAAAAAATAGACTTGCAACCAGAATCAAAATATTTCTGAGTCGATGCCCGACCAGCTTGTAAGCTATCAAAAAAGCGGGCAAAAACAGAAAAATGAATAGGTAAGAACTAAAAACCATAATCTACTTTCCAGTTGGTAACGATGGCAATGTTGCCTACGCAGGAGAGTGGCGAGATCAACACTTTCTCAAGCATTGTTATTTTTTCAACGCCCAACGGTAGGCACTACGTAAAAGTGGTGCCAACCGTGGAAATCTGAACATTATAGAACGTTTCAAAGAAACAAGTACCCCCCCTGCGAAGCGTGCCGTTCTGGCGATTTGCATTTGCTCACGAAGGTCTCCCGAAGGAAAACAACTAGATAACGCCTGTACTTTATACTCTAACTTGACGTAGCTTTTCGACGCTTGGGCGGGCGTCATTATGCACCTGCTTATAAAGCCAGCATCCTGAGCGCAATACGTAATCAGTCGCTCGAGAACATGAGGAAGATCCCCATCTCCATAGCGCGGTTCATCAAAGTCACTCCATTTCCACTCATGCTCAAACAGCTTTTTTAACGCATCTGGCCTGAACCAATACATCGATCCATAGGTTGCGATGGGAGTCTCGGTATCCAAAGGAACGCTCAGGCCAAGTTTACTGGCGATGTCCACCGCTCGCTCCCTGTTGAGAAACCACCCATGACCTAACGTAGGATAACCAATATGCACCGCAGGCGGCATTGCAACGCCCACCCATGGCTCCTTCTCAAACATCTCGAGTACATTGGTTACGTATTCACTACTGGAAAGAAGGTTCTCGAACAGATGGCGCTTGAACATGGATGCTTTTGCCCAGGCATCTTGCGGTGACTTCTTGCTATGAAGTCTGCAAATGTAATCGAACCCACCACGGAGCACGACGTGGCGGCAAGTAATAAATAACGCAGACGTATCCCTGCCAAAGTTGGAGTCGCAAACCAATACCGAAAAATCACAATAATTAAAATCGGCAAGAGCATTGATGATCTGTGCTTTCTTTACGTCGGAATCAGTCGTAATAAACAGCGAACAATTCAGCGAAACATTCTTTACCAAATCCATTATTTCATCGAGCATATCCACATAGTAAACATGCGCAATAACAGCAACCCTCTTCAGTAAGAGCGCAGAGCTAATGGGATTAGCATGAGTATCGGAAAGAATGCTCAATTGTTCGAGATTTGTATATATTGTGCGCAAAGGCGTGGTGCGGATCAGATTTTTCCAGATTAACGCTTCGTCGTAATCTGACGTCTCTCGCATACAGTCCAAGGCACGCTTGACATCGATTGCCTCGCTTTCGAGAAAACCAGGATCGTGAAAAAAAGGCCGGCGCTTTAGAATTGGTGATCGTCGCTCAATGGTTAAATCAATTTCAGAAAAAACCGGATGATCGGTGTTGTAAGTCGCGGGCTCCAGATAAACTGAATACTGAAAACCCAAGTCTTTGAAATACTGAGTAAAACGCCCTTCGTGCCTTAAAATAGAATCTTCATAAGATTTTATCATTGGCATTTCATGCCAATATTTATAAAAGCCATCAGAGCAAAGCATCTTGTTACGCACGGCAATGAAGTGCGATTGGATATGAAACGGCAAATCGCCTTTACCGGTAAAAGGATTTGGCGAAATCTGGTTATGAGCAGACACTCCCCAAAAATCCACGTCTGCTTCACTCATCGAATCAAACAGTTCCGAAAAAGGAAAAATCGGAGCGTAGAAAGTATAATTCAGGAACAGCGCCTCGTCATACTGACGTAACGCTTCCCAACCAAACTTGTCTATCGACTCCTTGTAAGCCCATACATCGAAACCAATATTTTCCCGACAGTAAATAACATCGACTAATGGCTCAATCTTCTTTAGCGAATCCGGAACAATTTTAGAGTTAGAAACAAAAAAAATGGTATCGACGTGCGCGCGAAGCTTACGAAGCTTATAGACTATGTAGTCATCCACCACTCCGTCATTATCATAAAAAAGATAAAAAGCAACTCTACGCATATTCAATCTGATTCCATTAAGTTCTCAAACAAACCGTATGCATTCATCACCCGAAAGCACATGCATAGACTTATGACAAACGGCGAACCGTTAGATTCGCCACTTGTCATCGCTGCTTATTTACCTCTGAACAACGATGCGATTCGACTCAATACCCGTCGTTGTACGGACAGTTTCGCTCGATCTATCCAACGCAAGCGACTCAAAATATCCGAATCACCCATGAAAGAGTTCAATTTATCACTCAAGATTCGAGCCTGATCCAAAGCTCCCATCCTTTCACGAAACGTCCCACCTGGCAAGAATGTAACCAGTTTCTCATGCAGCTCTCTGGCTTGATCCAGCCACTCGACAGGAGGTACGTAAGTATTGTTAGCGGTAGAATAGTGGTCTACACGATTGCAAACATCTTTGGCTTTACCCAACCACTGAATTTGATACTGTATGTTTCCGTTAGGCAACATAGAACCAAGCCGCTGCAGCTTGTATTCCAGCTTAGTGTAATTGACCGATGCCTGATATGTGTTAATAACACATCTCATGTGATAACCATCACTCATTACCGAATAACCTAACAGTCGCTCTAGTACATGAGCCAGACTGCCGTCCATATGATTCGGCTCTGGATCAAAGTCGGACCATTTGAAAGGATAGGTTGAAATTTTCTTGATAGCTTCCGGTCGAAACCAAAACATCGTTCCATATGGCGCCATCGGTGTTGAGTCATCAAACGCTGTGGTAATGCCTAGTTTTTTGGCCCACTCTGTCGCTGGTTCGCGGTTCTCGAACCAGGCATGCCCCAATGTTGGGTAGGCAATATGAACTACGGGAGGAAAAACCATCCCCAAACTTTCATTTTTTTCAAACAACCCAAGAACGCGCCGTACATATCCTGGACTGTGCAACAGATTGTCAAACATATGCTGTTTGAACATCAGCGCCATATTATGACCATTTTGTGGGGATTTTTTTGAATGAATCCGGCACAGGTAGTCATATTCATCTGACAACAGAACATCGCGAAGCGTCATGAAAAGGGAACCCATGTCCCTTCCACGATTTTCCTCGGTAACGCGCACCTCAAATTTATTTACATTATATTTTAGCAGCGCAAGCTCAATATTCTTTTTCTTCTGCTCACTGCTGGTAGTAATATAAAGGTCATATGAGTATGGAATATTAGTAATATACGACATAGCCTCTTCAAGCATGTCGTCATAATACAAGTGAGCCAACACCGCGATACGGCGCGGCTTACTATCTGGCTCAGCAAAGTCCTCACCCGGAAGAACTTCGAGCAAGTCCATATTGGTATGAAGTGTTCGCGGCTGAGTGCTACGGACGACATTCTTCCAGATAAGAGAAGTGTCGTAGTCACTTTCCTCCTCTATCTTTTTCATTACCCCTTTCAGGGTCATCGCGTTTTGTTCTAGAAAAATCGGATCATGGAAAAACGGGCGCCGCTTTAAAATCGGGCTACGATTCTCGAACATCAACTCAATACTCTGGAACGCGGAGTATTCAGTTGGATAATCTTCTACAGGAAATGTTACCTCAAAGCTGAATCCGCAATCACTAAAATGCTTGGTAAAGCGGGATTCATGCTGAAGAATAGAGTCCACATAGGAGTTGATCATCGGCATATCACGCCAATATTGCTTGAACTCAGGAGATGTAAACATTTTCTTACGCACTGCAATCCAGTGCGAGTTCAAATGAAGCGGAAGTTCATCACGCCCAGTGAATGGGTTAGGCACCATTGCCTTGTGCGCGGTGATCCCCCAAAAATCACACTCCATCGCGTCCATTTTTTCAAACGTTTCGGAGAACGGAAAAATCGGACCGAAGAACGTGTAATTCATCAGAATCAGTTCATCATATTCTTCCAGCTTATCGAGACCAAAAGTCTCCATAGCATCTTTATATCCCCAAACATCAAAACCGATATTCTCACGGACATAAACAACATCAACGACATCTTCGAGTTTCTTTCTTGACTCGACTGTCAGCGCAGAGTTTGACACGACGAAGATCGTGTCAATGCTGTCCTTCAGCGATTTCAATTTATGAGTAACATAGTCATCGACCTGACCCTGCTCATCATAAAAAAGATAAAATAGTACGCGTTTCATATAACCACCAATTCAAATAAGGCTTATTTTTTTGAAATCGAGAATATTTTTTTTGCCAGCCACATCCGGCTGCCTGTAAGTGCGTGGAGCGCCGCATAACTCGCCTGAACGTCGCGTAGTTGCTGTTGACAGCTTTCTTCTCGCGTAGCGACGACCCCAAGCTCATACGAAACTTCATTGAGTGAATTTATCAATTTAGATATTTCCACATTACTTTCGGAGAGCGCTTTTTCCATTTTGACTATTGCTTCTTCCATTTCACATCGCGCTTCTTTCAGCGCGATCAACTCAGCATGTTGCGTAAAAAAAACATCATTATGATGTTTTCTCAACGCTTCGAGTTCAGCTTGCTGCACAAGCGTCTCTTGATCTCGTTGCTCCACCGCCCTATTGACTGCCTCGTGCATCGGCGAAGAGAAAAGAGCCAGCATTTCGGAAAATTCGGTCTGTGCTTTTTCGATAACCCGCCAGTAATCACTCTGCATTTCGTTGCATACAGAATATACACGCTCTGCAAACGTTCTCTGTTTGCGTTGCGGTTCAGCGCCTGAGTTGTGGTCATGGTGACGGTTCTCAACTCCCAGGTAAGCATCAATTTCATGCTTCGCTTCCGCGATCGGAACTGGCCACTCAAGCTTCAGTTCGGCTTCAACCCGCTCTACGCTGCCCGCCCAATCCTCCAACAATTGATCATAAGTAATCATCGCTCGGGGAATTTCACGTGTAGCTTTTTCAGCTTCAAAAAAGTACTCAAGCCACAAAACTTCAGTATGTTTGGGTCCCCACTGCTCTTCACCTACCATTCGAGCGACAGAACTGACAACCTCATCAGGATGACGGGTAACCAGAAGTGCACGCGGCGCAATATCCAGCGATTCAAGAACTTTAAGCCATAGAGGAACAATACGACACATTCTCGGTTCTTTGATAATCCAAAGCATCTGGTCGCTGTATTCACGTCGAACCAACGCGATCAACTCTTCATATGCCGTCTGTGTCGCTGGGTGCTCAAGCCACCGCTCAGGCATTTCACTGACGTCAAACCAAGTACGCCCTAAAGCGGTCAGAAGCCGCTCATGAATGGCCAACGCGTCTGCGCTTTCAAAAAAACCTTTAGGGTTCGGTTTGGCAGCAGGCAACAAGTTTCCCGACAACGCTGCGCCACGTAGGTTAAGTACACGGGTTACCGCCGAAGTACCACTTCGAGGCATTCCCAATACCAGAATCGCAGTAGGCTTATGCATGATGAGTCACCGATGAATCTGTAGAAGAGAACCATAAATCGGGAGATTCAACCAAATCTGTCAAACCAGTAGAAAGGCGCGACGGATTGGGCAATACCCGGAACATCCCGATATCGATTTTTCGATCCAGGAACTGCTCTTGTCCATCCACAACAGCCAAGACACCCGCGTTCAAGAAATACATTGCAGGCATTAGCTGGCAAACAAAAGGGAAAACCGCCTTGACCCGAGTCCCCTTCTCTACGGTTTCAATCGCGTCTTGAGTCGTGGAACTGACTGCTCCGCCCAACTCCAGTCCAGAGGTAGTACGAATCATCATACCGAATCTTACTTTGTCGGCAGATTCCGCAAACTCTGCTTCGTATACAAAATTATAGGCCTCACCCTCCTGAATCACGTTGACCCGGCGACCGTCTAGAGTTTCAATCTGAGCACTATCTATAGACACACCATTGGAGCTATAACTTAAAGTGCTTTGCGGAACCATGCCCTCATCGTAATAGGCATCTTCTTTAGTCTCGGCGTCTTTTTTTGCACTGATTACCAACTTGGAATCGACTCTATCAGCGACCGAAACAAACTTATCAGGACTTTGCAGCTCATCATTTATCTGCGATTTAATTTCTGCTCTCAGTGCCTCCACAGAATCAGCAGGTGAATAGATTAATTTATGATACTTTGAGACAACCGACTTTGGACCGCCAAGGGCAAGTACTTCTCCCTGATCCAAGAGAATAGCCCGGTCACAAAGTTCGGTTACAATCCCGGCAGAATGAGATACGAAGAGGATAGTAGAACCATCATCCCTTAGACGCTGAATGCGCGCGAAACACTTACGCTGGAAGGCTTCATCACCGACCGCCAACGCCTCATCTACAATGAGTAAATCCGGGCTTACATTAATAGCTACGGAAAATGCCAAGCGGACATACATTCCGCTTGAGTAACTCTTTACCGGCTGCTCAATGAAATTGCCGATATCTGCAAATGCAGCTATAGCCTCAAATCGGGAATCGATTTCTTCCTTGGAAAGACCAAGCACAGAACCATTCAAGTAAACATTTTCACGCCCGGTAAAATCCGGATTGAAACCAGCACCCAACTCAAGCAAAGCAGCGATACGCCCGTTAACCTTTATTCCGCCCTGGCTTGGAAATAGCGTACCGCAAATCAACTGCAAGAGAGTTGACTTGCCGGAGCCATTACGACCGACAATCCCAAACGTTTCTCCACGCTTGACTTCAAAACTAATGTTTTTTAACGCATGAAACTCTCTGAACCAGTTCTTCTTCTTACTCGCTGGAGAAAGCATCTGCAGAAGCCGATGATGGGGCTTCTCATATACGGGAAAGCTTTTACTCACATTGCTCACAATCACTGCAGAGTCAGAGCACATCGCCAAAGCCCCTTCTTGTCGCCGAAAACCATGTATATCCGATCAATGCAAACAGCGAACTGGCCAAGGCATATAGCCCTAATCCTGTCCAATCGGGCATGCCGCCCCACAGAGAAACTTCTCGTGCCTGATCGATAATGAAAGTCAATGGATTGAGGGAAAACACAAATCGATATTGCTCTGGAATGGCATTAACCGGAACGACAGCCGAGGAAGTAAACAATAGTGCCGTGGACAGCACCCCTGTAACCTGACTGATATCCCGAACATATACACCCAGAGCGGAAAGAAACCAGCCAACCCCCAACATCAATATGATCAAGGGTAAAAACACGACCGGCAAGAGAATAATACTTAAGGAAAACTGGTGATCGACTGCCAGCCTTAGCACGATCAGGACTACAACGTTCATGAAGGTATGAAACAACGCCGAGACCACCATTGGCCAAGGAAGTATCTCAATAGGAAAAATAACTTTCTTAACGTAACTTACATTACTGGTAATCAGCATTGGCGCACGGGTAAAACACTCTGCAAAGAAACCATGCACGATAAGGCCAACAAAAAGAATTATCGCAAAACTGTTGACCGAACCAGCGGGCTGTGGCCAACGGCTATTAAGAATGCTGCCGAATGCAAAAGCGTATACACACAGCATCAAAAAAGGACTTAAAATCGACCATAACAGGCCAAAACTAGCTCCGCGATATCGCCCGAGCACTTCACGCTTGCTCAATGCAAGTATCAACGAACGATTGCGTACAACCGAAATGGCTGGTGCAAGAATACTCGCCTTCAAACTTCCAACAAAACTGGTCATAGCCACTCCAAGAAGCATCGCACTATCGACTAAACCAAATAAATCTCAATAATCAACAATCAAAAAACAAATTAATGGCATAAATCATAAAAACTGAAATCAGGCACTTCGGAGAATATTGCTACTATCCCCTTCAGAACCTTTTCGTTTTTTCGATAAACATCACACCCATCAAACTGCATAAATAATCCTGTTCAAATTCTGTTGAGGAATACCGCTATCCAAAGGGCTAAATTCCCCTTCAGCGTTTGTCGATAAACTCCCGACCGCATTAAAAAAACGCAGCGCCTGAGTAGTGGCGAGCATCTTGCCCTTTCAAAATTCTCTAAGACCATCAAGTTTGCAGGCGGCATACGCCCCTTTAACAACTCAACTGCTTTAAGGTTACGTCTATTCCACTCCAGCAAACGACCACCAAGCATTTTCTTTAAACGTGACAAGCCGGATATAACACCGGCATTTGCTCCAATCACATTATCTGAATGTTGTCGGTAGCTGACATGCGATTCGAAATCGTAGAAAACCTGACCGCCACATGCCGTCGCCAGTATGTAGAACCACCAGTCATGAGAAATAATTTCTGAATCGACGGTAACGCTAGCTATTTTTTTCAACGCATGATTGAACACCATCGTATTTCCGCCAGCAAGGCTTTGTACCAGTGCGTTTTTAAAGCTCGGCGGATACTTGAAGAGAGGTGAGTGACCAATTTTCACTCCCGACTCATTAACCAGCGCTGTTCGACCACAATAAAGTGAAGGGATATCTGTCGTGTTTCTTTTCAGCCACTGAATAGCGACACAGAGTTTATCTGCTGACCATATGTCGTCCTGATCACAGAACGCGTAGTAATCCGCGACGATATTTTGATTCTTGACCAAAGAAACAAAGTTACTAGCGTAACCTTGCTGCGGACCTGAGAATATAAAAAGCCGCTCCGTACCCAGCTTTTTCTGAAAGCTACGGAGAATCTCCAAGGTACGATCTTGCGATCCGTCATCGGAGGCATAAATAACCCAATTATCGTAAGTTTGACTGATGATAGAGTCGATCTGCTCCGCGAGATAGCGCTCCCCCTGATAGGTGCAAAGTAGTATCGCAACCGTCCCAATCGTTTCATTACCAACGGTCACTGCATTGCTTTCCTTGCGTAAAAAAGAGTCACTCACCGTATGCAGGCCATTTTTCCAAGGTGCAACACATTTTTCGGGGGGAGCATGTTCGATACCTTCGCGGATCTTGTTAAAAAAGCAGAGGCTGCTGCCAGAAATCATTGGCTCTGAGGCCAGCCGCTTGAGAATCCTGAAATCGAGAGGAGCACGAAAATCAGAATGTCGATCTTATCAAACCCACGCATGGATCTCAAAAAATCGCCGCTAGACCGTCATTTTCAGAGATGTTTCAGCCTGGTCGGCAGCCTTTCACGGTAGATATTTTTAAAAAGTCATGAAAGCAAATTCCTATTGAGATGAGGCTGACCCTGCCCCAAACTTCCAAGCAAGTACGACGATTGGAAAATAGGCTAGCAAAATACCTACCATGCCTTCCAATGCGTTGGTGGCGACAAACACAGCAATGGGAAGAAGCCAGAGTACGTTGATTGCGAGCACAGCCAATGTAACAAACCTATGACTCTTGAAGTGCCTTGCGGCATTTTGATAGGCGTGACTGCAGTGAGCCTGATAAATTTTTTCGCCTCGGGCGACTCGACGAAAAAGTGTAAATGTAGCGTCTACTACAAAGACACCAAGCAATATCAACCAGCACCATAGAAAATCAGGCGAATGCCCGGCTGAAACAAGAGAAAGGCCGCCTAATGTAATCCCCAGAAAACCGCTACCCGCGTCCCCCATGAATATTTTCGCAGGCGGAAAATTCCAAAAGAGAAACCCCATGACCGCCACAGACAGTAACAAAGGTGTAGCAAAAAGTTCTGCCCCACCCGCAAAGTAGTAGACAATACACACACCTAAACAAGCGCAAATGGCTTCTACACTTGCAAGACCGTCAATGCCATCCATAAAGTTATATAAATTGAGAAGCCAAACCAGGTACATCGCGCCGACCACCGGGCCAGCCCAACCCAAGTCTAGTGTTTGGGAAAAAATCGATATGGTTGGCAACCCGTTCAACCAGAATAGAAGCCAGCCTGCAGCAATAAAATGCCCCAACAGACGCCACGCAGCAGCGATGTGTCCATGGTCATCAGCAAAACCCAATATTGCTATAAATAAGCCTGCGCCACCCAGTGCTACTGCCTCCGACAGCGCTAAAGAGTCAAATTCGACTAGTATTGGAAGCGCTACAATGAAAGAGATAACAATCGCGACGCCCCCACCTCTAGGCGTAGGTGCCGAGTGAGAACTTCGCTCGTTCGGGACATCCATTATGCTTGCCTTGAGTGCGTAGCGACGCAAAGCCCAGGTCAAAGCGAGGGAGACGCAAAGAACAACGAATAATAGCCCACAGAAAATCATTTTTTCTGATTATCCTGAAAGTGAAGAGCACTACGGAGGAACGCGAGATCCCTTGTTATCGGAGGAGACCACCCCAACAAACGGCAAGTTTCACTCATATCGACTTGCAGCGAACTACAAAGGCGCTGAGTCATCCCGCTGCGTCCAGCCAAAAAACCAGCCAATTTCAGCAGGCCGACCGGAACCGGTATCAAGCGACTTTTTTTTCCTAATGCCTTCGCCATTAATCCAAGCAACTGCGATGTGGAGATGTCCGCGCCATCACTGACCATGAATACACGTCCCTCAGCGGACGGATGGCTGATACAGGTAGCAATCAAATCCACCAGATTATCAATAAACACCAGACTTCGCTGATTGTTAATAGCACCCAGCGGAAGCGGAACTCCCCTATCCAGCCAACTCATCATATTCAGAAAATTTGCCTTAACACCCGGCCCATAAACCAGCGGCGGACGAATGACAACCAATCCCATACCTGTTTCTGAACTTATTTTTCTTAATCCCTCTTCAGCTTCAAATTTCGATAGCCCATAAGGATCTTGCGGCAGTGAACTCAGAACAGATGTAAAAGGCTGACCTGGAGGAGTACTCTCACCATTCACTTTGATAGAGCTTATATATATAAAGCGCTTTACGCCTGACTTGGCGGCATTTCTGGCCAGATTCAAAGTACTGTAGACATTGATTTTCCGAAATTCATCCATCGCGTCCGGAGCAGTTTCGTCCATCACATGAACCCTGGCAGCACAGTGAACGATTGCGTGAATACCATCGAGAGTAAAACCGATATCTGGGGATTTCATATCCCAATATACGGTTTTACACAGCCCGCTGATTCTTGACTGGGAGCGTACAGCGGCCAAGGGTGTAAATGTTTTATCAAGAAGCAGCTTAAAAACTACCGCCTCACCTACGAACCCTGTTGCCCCAGTAACCAGAACCAGCGGCTGATTCATCTTTTCTTCGTCCCTGACAGCGCTGCAACCCAGCATAAAATAAAGAAAAGCGCTTTATCGCGCTTACGTCGCCGACACTGATATGAACTCAATGACAGAAACATCAACTCTCTGCGACTAAAGCCAATCCATTGACGAATAAATCGATCATCCATCAGACCAATCAGCTCTACAATTATTCGAACCTGCTTGAACCACCAGCCGTCCCACACTGTTTTATAGCGTGCGATTAATGTCTTGATCCCGGTATTGGCACCGACCTGATTACGGTCATGCTGTCTGTATTGCATCGTGGATACTGGATCAATCACCCACCTGAACCCACGGCTACGAGCAAACGCATAACAATACCAATCGTGCAGATCAACATACTGCAACGCCGGCCAATTAGTAAGAAGTGAAGTTTTAAGAGCGTCTGCCAGTCTGCGCCCTAACACATAGGTGCAGCCTGGCCCTGCTGCTTCGAACAAGTAATCCCATTCGACTTGAGGTTGAGCCTTGTCTAACAAGCGAGACTTTCCGCTCGCCCAAAAAGCAGTAACATTGCTCGAGTATGCGTCACATTGATCATCAAGCAGAGTACGGGTTGCCCGGACAAGCTTGTCCTCGTGCCAAATATCATCTTGATCGGCGAAGGCGATAAAGTCATGCCCGGAAAAATCGACATCCCGTATCAGGCGAAAGAAATTACGTGATGCCCCACCGAACTTGCCGTGCGTTGGCAGAACAACTACATTGGAATGACGTGCCGCGTAGGCAGCACACCAAGCCTCAGTGCCATCGGTAGACAAATCGACACTGATGTAGATTGATACATCCGTCATGGATTGGGCTTGAATCGAATCAAGTTGTTGCTCGATCCAAAGCATACCGTTGTACGCAGCCAGCAAAACTGCAACGTTCTGATTTTCTACTGGCATGCGAATCCTGCATAGACGGTGCTGGATTTACTAATCCAGAGTGTGCTTCGCTCGAATTACAGCGAGCCATGATCCAATAGCTTTTGTAGATATTGGCCGTACCCGGTTTTTTTCAGGCGCTCAGCCTGAGCCCCAAGTTGTTCCGCGTCAATCCACCCATTGGTATAAGCAATTTCTTCAAGACACGCAATCTTGAATCCTTGACGATGTTCAATGGTGTGCACAAAGTGGCTTGCTTCGAGCAAAGAATCATGAGTCCCTGTATCAAGCCATGCAAAACCACGTCCGAGCATTTGAACACTGAGCGATTTTTGCTCAAGATAAACTCGGTTGACGTCAGTAATTTCCAACTCTCCCCGTTCAGACGGCTTGATGCTTTTGGCGATATCAACAACCTGATTGTCGTAGAAGTACAAGCCAGTTACTGCATAGCTGGATTTTGGCTGAGCAGGCTTTTCCTCAATACTCAAGGCACGACCGGAATCATCAAACTCGACGACACCAAAACGCTCCGGGTCAGAAACGTGATAGCCAAAAACTGTGGCTCCACTTTCCTGATTGCTGGCGGCGCGCAAGTTGTCCGAGAAATGATGCCCGTGGAAAATATTGTCGCCCAGAATCAAGCAGCAAGGGTCCTCGCCAATAAATTCCTCACCGATAATGAATGCTTGAGCCAAGCCATCAGGACTTGGTTGCTCTGCATAGGTCAACTTGATGCCATACAGACTGCCATCACCCAGCAGCTTACGGAAACAAGGCAAATCCTCAGGTGTAGAAATAATGAGGATTTCCCGCATGCCTGCAAGCATTAGCACCGACAGCGGATAGAAGATCATCGGCTTGTCGTAGATAGGCAACATTTGCTTGGATACGCCCAGGGTCAACGGGTGTAGGCGCGTACCCGAACCGCCAGCGAGAATGATGCCTTTACGATTTGTAGTGATCATTTATTTAAAACTTCCATAAGCATTCGGGTGACACCACTTTGCCAATCCGGCAAGTGCAGAGAGAAATTGTCGCGAATTTTTTGAGTATTCAGACGCGAATTCAATGGCCGACGTGCGGGAGTTGGATAGGCCGTCGTATCAATCGGATTCACCTCCTTGACTACCAGCTCTTCGCCAACTGCACGTGCAAAGTCGATGACGTGAGCCGCATAACCGTGCCAAGAAACCTCACCACCGGCAGCCAAGTGATACAAGCCACCCAGTTCAGGGGCTTGCTGCACTTTCTGAATTGCCAAGACAGTAACATCCGCAATGAGATCTGCACCTGTAGGTGCGCCAATTTGATCGGCGATGACATTGAGACTTTCGCGGTCTTTTGCCAGGCGCAACATTGTTTTGGCGAAGTTGTTACCGCGCGCGCCATATACCCAACTGGTACGGAAGATCAGGTGCTTGCAGCCGGACTGCAGAATCCCCTGCTCACCGGCGAGCTTGCTGGCTCCGTAATGATTCACCGGAGCCACATCGTCTGTCTCCTGCCAAGGAGACAGACCGAGGCCGCTGAATACGTAATCGGTTGAATAGTGTACTAACCATGCACCCAGAAGCGCTGCTTCTTCCGCCATAACCCGGGTCGCTTCACCATTGACCCGATCCGCCAGTTCCTTGTCCGACTCGGCCTTGTCTACTGCTGTGTAAGCCGCGGCATTAACAATCACATCGGGCTTGACTTGGCGAATAGTCATACGTAGCGCGTCGAGGTTCGCCAAGTCACCGCACAAATCACCAACCGCGTTACGATCCAGCGCAATCAAATCACCAAGGGGGGCGAGAGCGCGTTGAAGCTCCCAGCCAACCTGGCCATTTTTGCCGAGCAACAGGATTTTCATGCTTTCACCGAACGGTCGCTGTAGTTGGCGTCAATCCACTGCTGGTAGCTGCCACTTTTTACGTGCTCCACCCATTCGATGTTAGTCAGATACCACTCGACGGTTTTACGAATTCCGGATTCGAACGTTTCTTCCGGAGTCCAGCCCAACTCTTTTTGGATCTTGCTGGCATCAATTGCATAACGCTGATCGTGGCCCGGGCGATCCTGGACATATGTAATCAAGCTGGCATGCGGCCGATGGACGGAATCAGGACGCAACTCATCAAGCAAAGCACAAAGTGTGTGAACCACCTCGATGTTCTGCTTTTCGTTATGTCCGCCAATGTTGTAAGTCTCGCCGATTACACCTTCAGTAACGACTTTATACAATGCACGAGCGTGATCTTCGACATACAGCCAGTCGCGAACCTGATTGCCTTTGCCATAAACCGGCAGCGGCTTGCCTTCCAGCGCATTGAGAATGATCAACGGAATCAATTTCTCAGGAAAATGGCAAGGGCCATAGTTGTTCGAGCAATTTGTAACCAATGTCGGCAGGCCATAAGTACGTGCCCAAGCGCGAACCAGGTGATCGGAACTGGCCTTGCTGGCCGAATAAGGCGAGCTTGGCTGATAGGGAGTGGTCTCGGTAAAGAGATCTTCTGGCCCTTCAAGATCACCGTAAACTTCATCGGTTGAAATATGATGGAAACGGAAGTTGGCTTTACGCGCATCATCCAGTGAAGCCCAATAGTGGCGGGCAGCTTCCAGCAGAGTATAAGTTCCGATGATGTTGGTCTGAATAAATTCGGATGGACCGGTAATCGAGCGGTCGACGTGGGACTCTGCGGCCAGGTGCATGATGGCATCTGGTTTATGTTCACGCAGGACACGGTCGATCTGATCGCGATCACAGATATCGACACGCTCGAACACATAGCGCGAATCACCGCTAACTTCCGCCAGGGACTCAAGATTACCGGCATACGTCAGCTTATCGACGTTGATCACTGCGTCGCTAGTATTGGAAATGATGTGACGGATGACTGCCGAGCCGATGAACCCGGCGCCGCCGGTAACTAGAATTTTCACGCGAAACCATACCCTTGAGCTGCGGACAGTGACACCAACGAGCACTGTCTAATCCATGAATGCAGAAGCCGTCAAACTGAGGCTTCCGTCAGAGCCAGACTGAATCGATGTGGAATAGCCCACTATCGAACAAGGGGCGTATTTTACAGCTTAATGAATCTTTTACTAATGGATATAGACAGCCAGGGACGCAAATTCGACAGACGCCCTGCGCCTTGCACATTCAGACGAGACGCTTGCGTGCTGCCCTGGACGAACGGCCCAGAAACCAGCCAAGTACTGGACCGACAAGCATACCGATCAGCAATGCCAGCACTACGACCATAGAGATCGGGAGCTCAGGAGCTGCCCACCCTAAAAACAACAACGGCACTGATTGCTGATTCTCAAGCACAAACGCCAGAATCACCAAGACCAGCAGAAGAATAAAAATACCAATAAAGATGCGTTTGAGATTACGCATGAGTAACCTCTTGAGAAATCGCGACTGTCAAACCCCCTCCTCCTCTTCCTCATTCACCCGATCACGCAATTCTTTACCCGGCTTGAAGTGCGGTACGAATTTACCGTCAAGGCTGACAGACTGGCCAGTCTTCGGATTACGACCGACGCGCGGCGCGCGGTAATGCAGGGAGAAGCTGCCAAACCCACGGATCTCGATACGATCACCGGTGGCAAGGCATTGGGACATTTGTTCAAGCATGGTCTTGATGGCCAGCTCCACATCCTTGGATGAGAGTAGCCCTTGATGGGTGACAATTCGTTCGATCAACTCCGACTTCGTCATATTTTTCCCTTCTTTTTCAAGCAGCTAGATCAGCGCTTGAAAGGTTTTAGCACGCCCGGAAGATTTTGAACAGCCCAGGGATTGACATATCTTCCTTGGCGTCGAAACGCCCATTTTCAGGGCATCAACGCAACAAACTGAGCAATGCATGCTTATCGACAGATCACCAGCATGGTGCGCGTGACGTAGCCCGCCGGATTGAAGCCAAAAGGAAACTCATCTTCGTCCTTGGCATCATCCGATCGCGTGACCACCTTGTATCCCGCCCCCTTGCACTCCTTTGCCGCGCGCTTCTGACATTTCTCCCAGCCAGAGCCCAATCCGGAGCAGTCGACCTCTATACCACTGACACCACGCACGGCATGGGTCTTGGCACTGGTCGTACAGCCGGCCAGAACCAGTACAGCCATGAGGACAATAAACTTGTTCATCCACTTCCTTATGCCAGGCAACTGCCCGACGACTACACACTTAAGACCAAGCTTAGTCGTGAATAGGCGATTGATCCGATTAAAGAAACAGACCACCCGGAAGCAAGATTGGTTTCACTAAAAACCCCACACAAGCCGTGAGCACTAAATCGCAGGCACAAAAAAGGGCGACCGAAGTCGCCCTTTTTCATGATCAAGCAGAACTTAGTTCTGCTTGGCCATTGCTTGACGCAGCAGTGCAGCCATAGTGGTATCGGCAGGAGCAGCAGCTTCACCTTCTTTCAGGCTCTGGATAGCTTCTTTCTCTTCAGCATCGTCTTTCGATTTGATCGACAGCTGAATTACACGGCTCTTACGATCAACGCTGATGATCTTGGCTTCTACTTCCTGGCCTTCTTTCAGAACGTTGCGCGCGTCTTCAACGCGGTCACGGCTGATTTCGGAGGCTTTCAGAGTCGCTTCGATATCGTCGGCCAGAACGATGATGGCGCCTTTGGCGTCAACTTCTTTCACGGTGCCAGTAACGATTGCGCCTTTGTCGTTAACCGAGACGTACTCGGAGAACGGATCGCTTTCCAGTTGCTTGATACCCAGGGAGATACGCTCGCGCTCTGGGTCAACCGACAGGATAACGGTGTCCAGCTCGTCGCCCTTCTTGAAACGACGTACGGCTTCTTCGCCCACTTCGTTCCAGGAGATGTCGGACAGGTGAACCAGACCGTCGATGCCGCCGTCCAGACCAATGAAGATACCGAAATCGGTGATCGACTTGATGGTGCCGGAGATTTTATCGCCCTTGTTGAACTGGCCAGAGAAATCTTCCCATGGGTTAGATTTGCACTGCTTGATGCCCAGGGAGATACGACGACGCTCTTCGTCGATGTCCAGAACCATAACTTCCACTTCGTCGCCGACTTGTACGACTTTCGAAGGGTGGATGTTCTTGTTGGTCCAGTCCATTTCCGAAACGTGTACCAGACCTTCAACGCCTTCTTCCAGCTCAGCGAAGCAGCCGTAGTCGGTCAGGTTGGTTACACGAGCGGTAACGCGAGTGCTTTCTGGGTAACGGGCTTTGATAGCAACCCATGGATCTTCGCCCAGTTGCTTCAGGCCCAGGGAAACACGGTTGCGTTCGCGATCGTATTTCAGAACCTTAACGTCGATTTCGTCACCAACGTTGACGATCTCGGAAGGATGCTTGATGCGCTTCCAGGCCATGTCGGTGATGTGCAGCAGGCCGTCCACGCCACCCAGATCGACGAATGCGCCGTAATCGGTGAGGTTTTTGACGATACCTTTGACTTGCTGGCCTTCCTGCAGGGATTCCAGCAGAGCTTCACGCTCGGCGGAGTTCTCGGCTTCCAGGACGCTGCGACGGGAAACGACAACGTTGTTGCGCTTCTGGTCCAGCTTGATGACCTTGAATTCCAGCTCTTTGCCTTCCAGGTGCGTGGTGTCGCGCACTGGACGGACGTCAACCAGGGAACCTGGCAGGAACGCACGGATGCCGTTAACGTCGACAGTGAAGCCGCCTTTAACCTTACCGTTGATAACGCCCTTGACCACTTCCTCAGCTGCGAAGGCTGCTTCCAGAACGATCCAGCATTCAGCGCGCTTGGCTTTTTCACGGGACAGCTTGGTTTCACCGAAACCGTCTTCAACCGAGTCCAGCGCAACGTGAACTTCGTCACCGACATTGATAGTCAGATCGCCAGCGTCGTTGTAGAACTGCTCAAGCGGGATGAGTGCTTCAGACTTCAGGCCAGCGTGAACGGTTACCCAGCGAGCTTGGTAATCGATATCAACGATAACACCGGTGATGATGGAGCCTGCCTGAAGGTTCAGGGTTTTTAGGCTTTCTTCAAAGAGTTCCGCAAAGCTTTCGCTCATTTTAATTCCTGTAAATGAGGGCGAAGGATACGCCCATCTCCACACCCCAGACGGTGTGGGTTAGTTTCATATAAAAGAAGCGCTGCAGGACTATGACTGGTCCCCTGCGGCCTTCTTGGTCACCCGGCGATATCGCGAATGGCGATTTCGCTCATGATGCGTTCAAGCACCTGATCGATGGACAACTCCGTGGAATCCAGCTGTATGGCGTCAGCCGCCGGCTTAAGCGGGGCTACCGCTCGCTGGGTGTCACGCTCGTCGCGAGCACGGATCTCATCTAGCAGACTCGACAGACTAACACCCTCGACTTTGCCCTTCAACTGCAAATATCGACGGCGAGCTCTCTCCTCGGCACTGGCGGTCAGGAAAATCTTCAGCGGTGCATCCGGAAAAACCACCGTGCCCATGTCGCGGCCGTCGGCCACCAGGCCCGGTGCTTCCTGAAAAGCACGCTGGCGCTGCAGCAGCGCCTCGCGCACGGCCGGCAATGCCGCCACTTGCGAAGCACCGGAGCCGACGCTTTCGGTACGGATGACATCGCTGACTTCGTCACCTTCCAGAATGATCCGTTGCAACTGACCGTCGGTCGCCGCAATGAACTGAACATCCAGATGAGCAGCGAGTTTCTTCAGCAGCTCTTCATTGGTGAGGTCGACACCATGGTTACGTGCAGCAAATGCCAGCAAGCGGTACAACGCACCGGAATCCAGCAGGTTCCAGCCCAGACGCTTGGCCAGAATCCCGGCTACGGTGCCTTTGCCCGAGCCGCTTGGCCCATCAATGGTGATGACCGGTGCAATGTTTTTCACGACTGAGCCTCTTGTGCCACACGAATACCCACCTGCCCGCACAGCGCGAGGAAGTTCGGGAACGACGTCGCGACGTTGGCGCAATCATGGATGCGGATTGGCGCAGTAGCGCGCAACGAGGCAACGCTGAACGCCATCGCGATACGGTGATCGCCATGACCATGCACTTCGCCGCCGCCAATCTGGCCGCCGTCGATGATGATGCCGTCCGGGGTTGGCTGGCATTTCACGCCCAGCGCCAACAGGCCGTCCGCCATCACTTGAATACGATCCGATTCCTTGACCCGCAGCTCTTCAGCGCCAGTCAGCACGGTACGCCCTTCGGCGCAGGCAGCCGCCACGAACAGCACCGGGAATTCGTCGATGGCCAGCGGAACCAGCGCTTCGGGAATCTCGATACCTTTGAGTTTAGCTGCCCGCACACGCAGGTCGGCCACAGGCTCGCCGCCAACTTCACGCTGGTTCTCCAGAGTGATGTCCGCGCCCATCAAACGCAGGATGTCGATCACACCGGTACGTGTCGGATTGATGCCGACGTGCTCAAGCACCAGTTCCGAACCTTCAGCGATCGATGCAGCGACGAGGAAGAACGCCGACGACGAGATGTCACCCGGCACTTCGATATGGGTCGCGGTCAGCTTGCCACCGGACTCGACCGACGCCGTGGCGCCATCAACGCTCACCGGATAACCGAAGCCACGCAGCATGCGCTCGGTGTGGTCGCGAGTCGGAGCCGGCTCGGTCACCGTGGTCTTGCCTTCAGCGTACAGACCAGCAAGCAGCAGGCAGGATTTCACCTGAGCACTGGCCATCGGCATGGTGTAGGTCAGGCCTTTAAGCTTGTGACCACCGCGAATGGTCATCGGCGGACGACCTTCGGCAGCGGTCTCGATCACGGCGCCCATTTCACGCAGCGGATTGGCCACACGATTCATTGGACGCTTGGACAGCGACGCATCGCCAGTCAAAACACTGTCGAAGTTCTGCGCAGCCAACAGGCCGGACAGCAGACGCATCGAAGTGCCGGAGTTGCCCAGATAGATCGGGCCCGGCGCCGGTTTCAGACCGTGCAGGCCGACACCATGGATGGTCACGCGGCCGTGGTGCGGGCCTTCGATGACCACGCCCATGTCGCGAAATGCCTGCAAGGTCGCCAGGGCGTCTTCGCCCTCAAGGAAACCTTCCACTTCGGTGACGCCTTCGGCCAGCGAGCCGAGCATGATCGAGCGGTGGGAAATCGATTTATCACCCGGTACGCGAATCCGACCGGACAGGCGGCCACCAGGTTGAGCCAGGAAGATCAGATCGTTGGAATTCATAGCGTCCACATAGGCCCTGCGGGCCAGGATTTTACTGAAATGCTCGCGGGCAACCCGGGCGCGCGTGAAGACGCCCAACAATTGGTGCCCATCCCCTGCATCGACCGCGTCGCGCAAGGCGTCGAGGTCGCTGCGAAATGTATCGAGTGTGCGCAGAACAGCCTCGCGGTTGGCGAGGAAGATGTCGTGCCACATCACCGGGTCGCTTCCGGCGATTCTTGTGAAATCGCGGAAACCGCCCGCAGCGTAACGGAAGATCTCAAGATTTTCATTGCGCTTGGCCAACGAATCGACCAGACCGAAGGCCAGCAGGTGCGGTAGATGACTGGTCGCGGCCAGCACCTCATCGTGACGCTCGACCTGCATGTGCTCGACGTCGGCGCCCAATTCGCGCCACAGACGATCAACCACAGCCAATGCGGCCGGATCGGTTTGCTCAAGCGGCGTAAGGATCACTTTGTGGCGACGGAACAGTTCTGCATTGGAGGCTTCCACCCCGCTCTGCTCGGAACCGGCAATCGGATGGCCTGGCACGAAACGCGCCGGCATACCACCGAACGCTTCGGTTGCCGCGCGCACCACGTTGCCTTTGGCGCTGCCGACATCCGTCAGAATCGCCTGTCCAAGATCCATACCCGCCAGACGCGCGAGCACTTTTTCCATGGCCAGGATCGGCACGGCCAGTTGAATCACGTCAGCGCCCTGGCATGCAGCTGCCAAGTCGTCTTCACAACGATCGACCACACCCAACTCGACCGCCAGCTTGCGCGATTGCGGGTCGAGATCGACCCCGACCACTTCGCGGCAGACGCCGCTTTCACGCAAGCCTTTGGCAAACGAACCACCGATCAACCCCAGACCGACCACCACCAGGCGCCCGATCATAGGTGCAGCAGATTGCAGTGCAGTGACATCACCCACGAGCCAGAACCTTGCGCAGCGCTTCGAGGAAGCGGCTGTTTTCCGCCGGCAGACCGATGGTCACCCGCAGGTGGTTCGGCATGCCGTAATTGGCCACCGGACGCACGATCACGCCTTCGCGCAGCAAGCCCTGAAATACCGGAGCGGCTACTTGACCGAGGTCGACGCAGATGAAGTTACCCTTGGATTCGATCCAGCTCAGGCCCAACTCACGGAAACCGGCTTGCAACTGCTGCATGCCCGCCTCGTTGAGCTGACGGCTTTGCGCCAGATACTCGTCGTCCTTCAGTGCCGCACAGGCCGCCGCCAAGGCGAGGCTGTTGACGTTGAACGGTTGACGCACACGGTTCAGCACATCCGCCACCACCGGGGTGGACAGGCCATAACCAACACGCAATGCCGCCAGACCATAAGCCTTGGAGAACGTGCGCGAAACCAGCAGGTTCGGGTAAGCGGCGAGGAAATCCAGACCGTCCGGCAGATCACTGCCTTCGGCGTACTCGATGTAAGCCTCGTCGAGCACCACCAGCACATGCCCCGGAACATCCTGCAGGAACTCGTCCAGCGCCTCTGCGCCGAACCAGGTACCGGTCGGGTTATTCGGGTTGGCGATAAACACGACGCGGGTATTGGCATCAATGGCCGCAAGCATCGCAGGCAGGTCGTGCCCCCAATCCTTCGCCGGAACCACTTTGGCCTGCGCGCCGACCGCCTGAGTGGCGATCGGATACACCGCAAACGCGTGCTCACTGAACACCGCATTCAGGCCCGGCGCCAGATAAGCGCGCGCGACCAACTCAAGAATGTCGTTGGAGCCATTGCCCAGAGTGACCTGGTTCAGCTCGACGCGGCACTGCTCGGCCAGCAGCGATTTCAGCGCGAAACCGTTACCGTCCGGGTAACGGGTCAGCTCGGCCAGCTCTTCGCGGATCGCCGCCAAGGCTTTCGGACTGGCGCCCAGCGGGTTTTCGTTGCTCGCCAGTTTGACGATTTTTGCCGGATCCAGATCCAGCTCGCGCGCCAGTTCGTCCACAGGCTTGCCCGGAACGTACGGCGAAAGTTGTTGCACGCCCGGCTGTGCCAGAGCGAGGAAGTTACCACTCATTTGCTACCGCCCTTAGAGAACTGCTTTCGGGTAGGAACCCAGCACTTTGAGTGCCACTGCTTCCTGACTGATCTTTTCCAGCACACCCTTGATCAACGGATCACGGTGGTGGCCGACGAAGTCGATGAAGAACACGTAGGTCCATTTGCCGCTGCGCGACGGACGGGTTTCGATCCGGGTCAGGTCGATCCCGTTGTCATGGAACGGCACCAGCAGCTCGTGGAGCGCACCTGGCTTGTTGCTCATCGAAACGATGATCGAAGTCTTGTCGTCACCAGTCGGCGGCACTTCCTGGTTACCGATCATCAGGAAGCGCGTCGAGTTGTCCGGACGATCTTCGATCTTCTCGGCCAGACGGGTCAGGCCATACAGACCAGCCGCCATATCGCCGGCAATCGCCGCCGAGTTCCACTCGCCCTTGACCCGCTTGGCCGCTTCAGCGTTGCTGGACACTGCCACGCGCTCGACATTCGGGTAGTGCGCATCCAGCCACTTGCGGCACTGGGCCAGCGACTGCGCGTGGGAATAGATGCGGCTGATGCTGTCGGTCTTGGTGTTTTCACCGACCAACAGGTGATGGTGAATGCGCAGCTCGACTTCACCACAGATGACCATGTCGTGTTCAAGGAAGCTGTCCAGCGTGTGGTTGACCGCGCCTTCGGTGGAGTTTTCCACCGGCACCACGCCGAAATTCACAGCACCGGCCGCCACTTCACGGAACACTTCGTCGATCGCCGCCATCGGCTTGCTGATCACCGCGTGACCGAAGTGCTTCATCGCGGCAGCCTGGGTGAAGGTGCCTTCAGGGCCGAGGTAAGCCACTTTCAGCGGCTGCTCCAGCGCCAGGCACGAGGACATGATTTCGCGGAACAACCGCGCCATCTCTTCGTTGCCCAGCGGCCCCTGGTTGCGCTCCATCACCCGTTTGAGCACCTGAGCTTCGCGCTCAGGACGATAGAACACCGGCACTTCGCCTTCGGCCAGCGAGGCCATCTTTACTCGCGCGACTTCCTGGGCGCAACGCGCACGCTCACTGATCAGCTCGAGGACTTTGGTGTCCAGAGCGTCAATGCGAACGCGCAGTGCCTTGAGTTCTTGCTCGGACATCAGCCGTGTTCCTTCTCGAATTCAGCCATGTACGCCACCAGCGCGTTAACGGCGGTGATGTCGACGGCGTTGTAGATGGAGGCGCGCATGCCGCCCACAGAGCGGTGGCCCTTGAGATTGAGCAGACCACGCGCATCGGCGCCGGCGAGGAATGGCTTGTCCAGACGATCATCAGCCAGACGGAACGGCACGTTCATCCACGAGCGGTCCGACTTGTTGATCGGGTTGCTGTAGAGGCCGCTGGCATCGATGAAGTCGTACAGCGTGCGCTGCTTGACGTCATTCAGTTTGGCGATCGCTTCGACACCGCCCTGCTCTTTCAGCCACTGGAACACCAGACCGGACAAATACCAGGCCAACGTCGGCGGGGTGTTGTACATCGAGCCGTTATCGGCCGCGACCTTGTAGTCGAGCATGGTCGGGCACAGCGCGCGCGCCTTGCCCAGCAAGTCTTCGCGAATGATGTTGACGACGATGCCGCTCGGGCCGATGTTTTTCTGTGCGCCGGCGTAGATCATGCCGAAACGCGAGATATCAACCGGACGCGAGAGGATGTCCGAAGACATGTCCGCCAGCAGCGGCACGTCACCGGTTTCAGGGATCCACTGGAATTCCAGACCGCCGATGGTTTCGTTCGGTGCGTAGTGGACGTAAGCGGCGTCTTTCGACAGATTCCACTCGTTCTGGCCCGGGATGGCGAAATAGTCGTAAGGCTTGGCGGTGGCGGCAACGTTGACGTGACCGTAGCGCGAGGCCTCTTCGATGGCTTTCTGCGACCAGATACCGGTGTCGATATAGTCGGCCGAGCCGTTTTCCGGCAGCAGGTTCAGCGGAATCTGCGCGAATTGCTGGCTGGCGCCACCTTGCAGAAACAGCACTTTGTAGTTCGACGGGATATTCAGCAGGTCACGCAGATCCTGTTCGGCCTGGGTGGCGATGGACACGAACTCATCACTGCGATGGCTCATTTCCATGACCGACAGACCCTTGCCGTGCCAATCAAGGAGTTCCCCTTGGGCGCGCTGCAGGACAGCTTCAGGAAGCGCCGCAGGACCGGCGCAGAAGTTATAGGCTCGCTTGCTCACATCCAATCTCGCTCTGACTTGGTGATACACAAAAAATCTGTAAATCTGATAGGTCTACCTCTGTAGGAGCTGCCGAAGGCTGCGATCTTTTGATCCTGTTTTTTACCTTCAAGATCAAAAGATCGCAGCCTTCGGCAGCTCCTACAGGGGAAATTCATACCGGACAAATAACAAGGGGGCGAATTCTCATCCGCCCCCTCGTTTGTCCGCTTATTCTTGCGGTTCTTCGTCTGCTGCGGCGTCGAGTTGCTGGTCTTCGACAGCATCGTCGTTCACGACAGTGCCTTCGAATTCCTCGCCCTCTTCACCCTCAAGCTCTTCACCTTCAACTTCCGAAGGCTCCTGAACCCGCTCCAGCCCGACCAGGGTTTCGTCCTTGGCCAGTTTGATCAGCGTTACACCTTGAGTGTTACGGCCCAGGCTCGACACTTCGTCGACACGGGTACGTACCAGGGTGCCCTGATCGGAGATCAGCATGATCTCTTCACCGTCCTGCACCTGAACCGCGCCGACCAGACGGCCGTTACGCTCGTTGCTGACCATGGCAATAACGCCCTGACCGCCACGCTTGTACTCAGGGAACTCGGTGATCGCCGTGCGCTTGCCGTAGCCGCGCTCGGAAGCGGTGAGAATTTCGCTGCCTTCTTCCGGAATCAGCATGGAGATCAGCTTCTGCCCTTCTGGCAGACGCATGCCACGCACACCGCGGGCGGTACGGCCCATGGCGCGAACTTCGGACTCTTTAAAGCGAGTCACTTTGCCGCCGTCGGAGAACAGCATGATTTCCTGCTCGCCATCGGTGATGGCAGCGGAGATCAGGATGTCGCCTTCGTCCAGCTCCAGCGCGATCAGACCGACGCTGCGCTGACGGCTGAAGGCCACCAGCGGAGTCTTCTTCACGGTACCGTTGGCGGTCGACATGAAGATGAACGGGGCTTTCTTGCGGTCGGCAGCCTTGATGCGGGCGCGACGCTCTTCGTCGGTTTCGTTGCTGTTTTCGATCTCTTCTACATCCGCCTCGGCGCCTTCGGCCTCTTCTTCATCAGCCTGACGCTTCATGGCTTCGAGATCGACCGGCAGCATGGTGGTGATGTATTCACCCTCGCTCAACGGCAAGAGATTGACCAGCGGGCGACCACGGGCGGCGCGGGACGCTTCCGGAATCTCGTAGGTCTTGAGCCAGTACACCTTGCCCTTGCTGGAGAACAGCAGCAGCGTGGTGTGGCTGTTGGCAACCAGCAGGTGAGCGATGTAGTCCTCATCCTTGACGCCGGTCGCCGACTTGCCTTTACCGCCACGACGCTGCGCCTGGTACGCAGCCAATGGCTGGGTCTTGGCGTAGCCACCGTGGGAGATGGTCACGACGCGCTCTTCTTCCGGGATCATGTCACCCAGGGTCAGGTCGAGACGGGCATCGAGAATTTCGGTACGACGCTGATCGCCGTATTCGGCGCGGATCACTTCCAGCTCTTCGCGGATCACTTCCATCAGGCGCACGGCGCTGTTGAGGATGCGGATCAGCTCGCCGATCTGGTTGAGGATCTCTTGATACTCGGCCAGCAGTTTTTCGTGTTCCAGACCGGTCAGACGGTGCAGACGCAGTTCCAGAATGGCTTGCGCCTGTTCTGGCGACAGGAAGTATTTACCTTCACGCAGACCGTATTGCGGATCGAGGTTTTCCGGACGGCACGAATCGGCACCGGCACGCTCAACCATCGCCACCACTGCCGAGGATTCCCACGGCGTGCTGACCAGCGCTTCTTTCGCTTCCGACGGTGTCGGCGAAGCCTTGATCAGGGCGATCACCGGGTCGATGTTCGACAGGGCAACGGCCTGGCCTTCGAGGATGTGACCACGCTCGCGCGCCTTGCGCAGTTCGAACACGGTACGGCGGGTAACCACTTCGCGACGGTGACGGACGAAGGCTTCCAGCAGATCCTTGAGGTTGAGGATGCGTGGACGGCCGTCGATCAGCGCAACGATGTTGATGCCGAAGACCGATTGCAGCTGGGTCTGGGCGTAGAGGTTGTTGAGGATCACCTCAGGCACTTCGCCGCGACGCAGTTCGATCACGACGCGCATACCGTCCTTGTCGGACTCATCGCGCAGTTCGGTGATACCTTCCAGCTTCTTCTCTTTGACCAGCTCGGCGATCTTCTCGATCAGACGCGCCTTGTTCAACTGGTAAGGGAGTTCAGTGATGACGATCTGCTGACGACCACCGACCTTGTCGATGTCTTCAATGATCGAGCGGGCGCGCATGTAAATACGCCCGCGACCGGTACGGTAGGCTTCAATGATGCCGGCACGACCGTTGATGATCGCGGCGGTCGGGAAGTCCGGACCGGGGATGTATTGCATCAGTTCATCGACGGTCAGCTCAGGGTTGTCGATGAGCGCCAGGCAACCGTCGATGACTTCACCGAGGTTGTGCGGCGGAATGTTGGTCGCCATGCCCACGGCGATACCGCTGGAGCCGTTGACCAGCAGGTTGGGGATACGGGTCGGCATGACCGCCGGGATCATTTCAGTGCCGTCGTAGTTCGGCACCCAGTCCACGGTTTCCTTGTGCAGGTCAGCCAGCAGTTCGTGCGCCAGCTTGGTCATGCGCACTTCGGTGTATCGCATGGCCGCTGCGTTGTCGCCGTCGACCGAACCGAAGTTGCCCTGACCGTCTACCAGCAGGTAGCGCAGGGAGAAAGGCTGGGCCATACGGACGATGGTGTCGTACACCGCGGTATCACCGTGCGGGTGATACTTACCGATCACGTCGCCGACAACACGGGCAGATTTCTTGTACGGCTTGTTGAAGTCGTTGCCCAGCTCGCTCATCGCGAACAGTACGCGACGGTGCACGGGCTTGAGGCCATCGCGCGCATCCGGCAGTGCACGGCCGACGATCACGCTCATCGCGTAGTCGAGGTAGGACTGTTTCAGCTCGTCTTCGATATTGACCGGGAGGATTTCTTTGGCCAGTTCGCCCATGAGAAGCCTGATTCCTTTTTCTGGTGAAACTTCGTCATATCCATATGGGACCAACGAAGCTCGTCGGGGCAGGCCGAGTGCCATGCACCGACTTACGACAAATCAACATTGGATCGCGGATTTGCGCAGTAAAGACAGCTCCGTGGAGCTGCCTCGGAAAACGCCGGATGTTATCACAAGAGCCGCCACGCACCTATCCCCCTGATGCGCATGGAGCATAGTTAGTTGACCGGTGACAGGCTTAACGGGGACGAGAGAAGCTCAGAGCTTCGTTGAATGCAGAATTGAGGCTTGGTTTAGCGATGTTTATTGACATTTAGGGCCCCAAACACCTGTAGGAGCTGCCGAAGGCTGCGATCTTTTGATCCTGACCTGTAAAAAGCAAGATCAACAGATCGCAGCCTTCGGCAGCTCCTACATTGAGTATCACCGCATCAATGCAGGCGTTTGCGGCACATCAACTGGGCCATTTTCGCGGTGTCCGGGCGCTCGACGATGCCTTTTTCGGTGACGATCGCGTCGATGAGATCCGCCGGCGTCACGTCAAACACCGGATTGAACGCTTCAACGTCCGCGCCGAGACGCTTGCCGCCGACTTCCAGCAACTCGGCGCCGTCACGCTCCTCGATCGGGATGTCGTCACCGCTGGCCAGATTCATGTCGATGGTCGAACTTGGCGCAACCACCATGAAACGCACGCCGTGGTGCATGGCATTGACCGCCAGTTGATAGGTGCCGATCTTGTTGGCGACGTCACCATTGGCCGTGATGCGGTCCGCGCCAACGATCACCCAGGTCACGCCTTTGGTTTTCATGATGTGCGCCGCGGCGGAGTCGGCATTCAGCGTCACCGGGATGCCTTCATTGGCCAACTCCCACGCAGTCAGGCGCGAGCCCTGCAGCCATGGACGGGTTTCGTCGGCATAAACGCGCTCGACCATGCCTTCCAGATAAGCCGCGCGAATCACCCCCAGTGCCGTACCGAAACCGCCGGTCGCCAGCGCGCCAGTATTGCAGTGGGTCAGAATCGCCTGGGCATTGCCCTGATGCTTGCGGATCAGGTCAACGCCGAGCTGGGCCATGGTCAGGTTGGCTTCACGGTCGCTTTCATGAATGGCGATGGCTTCGGCTTCCAGCGCCGCCAGCGGGTCGGCGTTTTCTTTCAAGCGATCCAGACGATCGTGCATACGGCCGAGTGCCCAGAACAGATTGACTGCCGTCGGACGGGAATCGGCGAGCAAGGCGAAATCTTCTTCCAGCGCCGCCGACCAGTCGCCACCTTCGGCGATCCGCGCACGGGCCGCGAGGACGATGCCATAAGCGGCACTGATGCCGATGGCCGGCGCGCCACGCACCACCATCGAACGAATCGCCTCAGCCACGTCGGCGGCGCTGGTGTAGGCAATCCAGGTCTCTTCGAACGGCAAAATACGCTGATCCAGCAGGTGGAGCGCGCCATCTCGCCAATCGATGGCCTTTACTTTCTCCGCAGCCAACAGTCGATCGCGCATCCCTCACCCCGCACTCATGAACAAAAGCCGCCGATTATAGCGATCCCCCCGCGAAGACGCTCGGGTATACTTCGCCATCCTTTACAAAAGCACTGGAACCGACCCTCGATGCCGAAACCTGCCATTGCGCTCGACTTATTATTGCTGCCGACCTGGCTGGTACCCGTCGAACCTGCAGGCGTCGTGCTCAAGGAACATGGCCTGGGCATCCGCGACGGTCGCATCGTGTTTATCGGCCCGCGCGCCGAAGCATTGAAGTGTAACGCCACTGAAACCCGCGAATTGCCGGACATGCTGCTCGCCCCCGGCCTGATCAATGCGCACGGCCATGCGGCGATGACGCTGTTCCGTGGGCTGGCCGATGATCTGCCGCTGATGACCTGGCTGGAAAACCACATCTGGCCGGCCGAAGCCAAGTGGGTCGATGAAGATTTCGTCCGTGATGGCACCGACCTGGCCATCGCCGAGCAGATCAAGGGTGGCATCACCTGTTTCTCGGACATGTATTTCTTCCCGAAAGTCGCCAGCGAGCGCGTACACAACAGCGGCATTCGCGCACAGATCGCCATTCCGATCCTTGATTTCCCGATTCCGGGCGCCAGCAGCGCCGATGAAGCCATTCGTCAGGGCGTTGAATTGTTCGGCGATCTGAAGCACCACGAACGCATCAGGATCACCTTCGGCCCCCATGCACCGTACACCGTCGGCGACGAGAACCTTGAGAAAATCCGTGTGATTGCCGAGGAACTCGACGCGTCGATCCACATGCATGTCCATGAGACGGCTTTCGAAGTCCAGCAAGCGCTGGAACAGCGCGGCGAACGTCCGCTCGCTCGCCTCGGTCGTTTGGGCCTGCTCGGCCCGCGCTTCCAGGCGGTGCACATGACTCAGATCAGCGATGACGACCTGGCGTTGCTGGTAGAAAGCAACACCAGCGTGATCCACTGCCCGGAATCGAACCTCAAACTGGCCAGCGGTTTCTGCCCGGTCGAGCGTTTGTGGCAGGCTGGTGTCAATGTCGCGGTCGGCACCGATGGCGCGGCGAGCAACAATGATCTCGACCTGCTCGGCGAAACCCGCACCGCCGCGCTGCTGGCCAAAGCCGTCGCCGGCTCAGCCACGGCGCTGGACGCCCATCGGGCGCTGCGCATGGCCACACTGAATGGCGCGCGGGCATTGGGGATCGAAGCGCAAGTCGGCTCGCTGGAAATCGGCAAAGCTGCGGACATCGTCGCTTTCGACCTGTCCGGTCTGGCGCAGCAACCGGTGTATGACCCGGTTTCGCAGCTTATATATGCCACCGGTCGCGATTGTGTGAAACACCTGTGGGTCGCCGGCAAGCAACTGCTGGACGACCGGCGCCTGACCCGACTCGACGAAGAACAGCTTGGCGCTACCGCCCGGGCCTGGGGCCAGCGCATCAGCGGCCGCACCGAATCGTAAACACTCTGGCGCAAACGCCGGGGCTACAGCACTTTTAAAGTTTTAGAGGAATGAACATGAGCAACGTCGACCACGCCGAAATCGCCAAATTCGAAGCCCTGGCTCATCGCTGGTGGGACCGCGAAAGCGAATTCAAACCGCTGCACGACATCAACCCGCTGCGGGTCAACTGGATTGACGAGCGGGTCAATCTGGCCGGCAAGAAAGTCCTCGATGTCGGTTGCGGCGGCGGCATCCTCAGCGAAGCCATGGCCCAGCGAGGCGCCACTGTAATGGGCATCGACATGGGCGAAGCGCCATTGGCGGTCGCGCAACTGCATCAGCTGGAATCCGGCGTCAGCGTCGAGTACCGCCAGATCACCGCCGAAGCCCTCGCCGAAGAAATGCCGGAGCAGTTCGACGTGGTCACCTGCCTGGAAATGCTCGAGCACGTGCCGGATCCGTCGTCGGTGATCCGCGCCTGCTTCCGCATGGTCAAGCCGGGCGGTCAGGTGTTCTTCTCGACCATCAACCGCAACCCGAAGGCCTACCTGTTCGCCATCGTCGGCGCCGAATACATCATGAAGTTGCTGCCGCGCGGTACCCACGACTTCAAGAAATTCATCCGCCCGTCCGAGCTGGGTGCCTGGAGCCGCATGGCTGGCCTGACCGTCAAGGACATCATCGGCCTGACCTACAACCCGCTGACCAAGCACTACAAGCTGGCCAACGACGTTGACGTCAACTACATGATCCAGACCCTGCGCGAGGAATAAGCTGATGGCGATCAGAGCAGTTCTCTTCGACATGGACGGCACCCTGCTCGACACGGCGCCGGACTTCATCGCCATCTGCCAGGCCATGCGCGCGGACCGCGGCTTGCCACCGATGAACGACAAGCACATCCGCGACGAGATCTCCGGTGGCGCCAAGGCCATGGTTGCGGTGACGTTCTCGATGGACCCGGAATCGCCGGGCTTCGAAGAACTTCGCCTGGAGTTCCTCGAGCGCTATCTGGTCGGCTGCGCCGTGCACAGCAAGCTGTTCGACGGCATGGGCGAACTGCTGGCCGATATCGAAAAGGCCAATCTGATCTGGGGCGTGGTGACCAACAAGCCACTGCGCTTCGCCGAGCCGATCATGCAGCAACTGGGATTGGCTAAGCGTTCGGCCTTGCTGATCTGCCCGGATCACGTGAAGAACAGCAAGCCGGATCCGGAACCGTTGATCCTCGCCTGCAAAATGCTTGATCTGGATCCGTCGACGGTTCTGTTTGTCGGCGATGATCTGCGTGATATCGAATCGGGGCGCGATGCCGGTACGAAAACGGCGGCGGTGACGTTTGGTTATATCCACCCGGACGACAACCCGCGGCATTGGGGTGCGGACGTGGTGGTGGATCATCCGTCGGAGTTGCGCAAGGTGCTTGATAGCGCGCTTTGCAGCTGCTGAGACCTGACGCAGAGCGTCATTGGCTGCATTTCCACGCAGAGCGTGGGAACGATCTGACTTGATGAGGTTTTTATGTTTGATTATTCCGCTCGTCCCGAATTGCTCAAGGATCGGGTCATTCTGGTCACCGGTGCCGGTCGTGGCATTGGCGCGGCGGCCGCGAAAACCTACGCCGCCCATGGTGCAACCGTGTTGCTGCTGGGCAAGACCGAAGCCAATCTGACGCAGGTCTACGACGAGATCGAAGCCGCGGGCTACCCGCAACCGGCGGTGATTCCATTCAACCTCGAAACCGCCCTGCCCCATCAGTACGATGAGCTGGCGGCGATGATCGAGAAGGAGTTCGGCCACCTCGACGGTTTGCTGCACAACGCTTCGATCATCGGCCCACGCACGCCGATCGAGCAGTTGTCCGGCGAAAACTTCATGCGCGTCATGCAGGTCAACGTCAACGCCATGTTCATGCTGACCCAAACCCTGCTGCCGCTGCTCAAGCTGTCGCAAGATGCTTCGGTGGTGTTCACCTCCAGCAGCGTCGGTCGCAAGGGCCGTGCTTACTGGGGCGCTTATGGCGTGTCGAAGTTCGCCACCGAAGGCCTGATGCAAACCCTGGCCGATGAACTCGACGGCGTCGCCCCGGTACGCTCCAACAGCATCAACCCGGGCGGCACGCGTACCAGCATGCGCGCGCAGGCGTATCCGGGGGAGAACCCGCTGAACAATCCGACACCGGAGGAGATCATGCCGGTCTACCTGTACCTGATGGGGCCGGACAGCACGGGCATCAATGGCCAGGCCTTCAACGCGCAGTAACTGCCATACGTCGCTTTTGTTGCCGCGGCAGATTCCTGTCGCGGCATGTATTTGCCGCTGACGACAGTCATATTCCAGTCAAAATTCCAGCACACTCTCCCCCCTTGATCTGCCAACTTATTGATTCCAAACGGTTTAAATAAAAGCGAACCGAATGGCACGACTTTCGCTCTAAATTCCTTCAAAGCATGCCGTGTGAAGGCAGTGGGGCAAGGCCGATTTCGATAGCTGACTAATCGTCTTCAGGCAGACTAAACTTACGCCAAATGTCCTACGGGACTGATGGATCAGTATGACGCGCAGCCCATAGCCGCTCTCACCCAGCCTGTAAGACAGACTTACTGCTTTAGGGGCTCACGCCATATGAAATCACCCTCCCAGACCAATGCAATTGACTTTGACAATGCCAAATTGCAACGCCTGGGCTTTGGTCAACTGCCTCCCCTCCTGGAGCGACCGGCCAGCCTGGCGCAACTGCGCCAGCAAATGAGCCTGCAACTGCAAACCAGCCTCGAACCGCAACGCATCCTCGGTCTGTTTTTCCGCGAAGTTCAGCGTCTTGTGCCGCTGGACGCGCTCAGCTACGTACACCAGGGCAGCGACTTGCGCCTGGAGTTCGGCACTCGCGGCCACCACTCGATCAGCTATACCCTGAGCCACGAAGGCGAGCATATGGGGGAGCTGGTGTTCCGTCGCAATCAGCGCTTCAACGACAAGGAACAAGGCCAGCTGGAATCGCTGTTGTCGTCCTTGCTGTACCCGATGCGCAATGCCCTGCTTTATCGCGAGGCGACTCAGAGTGCCCTGCGCGATCCGCTGACCGGCGCCGGCAACCGCATCGCCATGGAGCAGACCCTGCAGCGGGAAATCGATATGTCCCGCCGGCATCAACAACCGTTGTCGCTGCTGATGCTCGATATCGACCACTTCAAACGGGTCAACGACAGCCATGGCCACAGCGCCGGCGATGACGTGCTTAGAGCCATTGCAGCGACGATCAAGACACAGCTGCGCAACGTCGACATGGTGTTCCGTTACGGTGGCGAAGAGTTTCTGGTGCTGCTGTCCAATACCAGCCGGGAAGCGGCCGCAATGGTCGGCGAACGGCTGCGTTATGCGACGCAGGCGGCCGAATACTATGCAGATGGGCAGTTGATTGAATTGACGGTGAGCCTGGGCTGTTCGACGTTATTGCCGGGCGAATCGGTCGACAGCTTGCTGCGTCGCGCCGACAGTGCGTTGTATGTGGCCAAGCGCGAGGGTCGTAACCGCCTGGCGATGGCGGGCTAAGCTGTTCAACCAAGACAAAACAGTGTGGGAGCGAGCCTGCTCGCGAAAGCGGTGAATCAGTCAAAGCAATGCTGACTGACATGACCCCTTCGCGAGCAGGCTCGCTCCCACATTGGTTTTGCGTGAAGCTGAAATCAGCTCTCGACTACAGCTCTGCGCTCTCGGTTGACCAACAAGCGTTCCGACGTCTCCAGTTGCATGCAACGTTCCAGAAACAGATACATGTAGTCGTAACTCTTGCAGACGGCCTGACGCAGCTCGGCCTGCAACGACTTGCTCGGGTTCATCCCGGCCAGGGTGCAGATGATTTCCAGCGCTTCCCAAGGGTGGGCATCGTCGTACTGGGCATGCATCTTCAGCCACTTCATCGCGCGCTTGCGATCCTCTTCAGGAAACGCTGCGGCGTATACGCCTGTGGAGCAGACCAGCGCCGACCACTCCCCGGTCGCGCCTTCGATGGCATAGTTGGTGGCGGCGATGGCCACAATCAACGAATCGGCTGAGCTGGTGTGCCAGCACCAATGACTCAAGGCGTGCAACTCGGGCGGCACATGCTGGGCCTGAAGGTCTTCCAGACTGACGCCATGTGCGCGACTCCAGTGCACCCAATAATCCGCATGATTGAGTTCAACGCGGATATTGCGCATCAGCCAGCGCCGCGCCATGTCTTCGCCCGGATGCCGGGCAAATTTGGTTTTGGTGAGATTCTGCGCCATGTACAACGCAAACTGCTCAACCACCGGCCAGCCCCCGATCAGGTACTGACGCATGGTTCTGGCGCTGAGCTTGTTATCACGCATGCGCAGGTAAAGTTCATGTTCGACAACCCGGCGCTTGCTCTCGCTGCAATCCGCAATGAGCTGTTGTGCCCAGGTAGGATAACTTGCAGCTTCCATGAGTGGTCCGGTTCGGTTGAAAGTGTCGATCACTGTTCGGCTCCTTTTGATTTGTGATTGTAAGGATCGGCGAGAGACTTCAACGGAACGTGCCAGGCGCTTTGAATAACAGCGGTTGCGGTCTGGCGGGCCGACTTTGCAAACTGTCGCAGGTAAACAACTGTGGGCGTTCTATAACATAACCCTGAGCATAATCCACACCGATTTCAAGCAAGGCCTGCTCGATCTGGGTTGTTTCAACAAACTCGGCAATTGTCTTTTTACCCATGACATGCCCGATGTGATTGATCACTTCGACCATTGCGCGGTTAATCGGGTCGTCCAGCATATCCTTTACGAAACTCCCGTCGATCTTCAGGAAGTCTACAGGCAAATGTTTCAGATAAGCGAATGAAGACATTCCGGCACAAAAGTCATCTAAGGAGAAATAGCAACCTAAGCCTTTGAGTTCATTGATAAATCTTATTGCACTACCCAAATTTGAAATTGCACTGGTTTCTGTAATTTCAAAACAAATCATTTCAGGCGGTATTGCGTAGTTAACAAACTGTTCTCGCAGAAAGTGCAAAAACGCGTCATCTCCTATAGTAATGCCTGACAGATTAATCGCACACATTGCTAATGGCTGTTGATGTTCTTGCGCAATACATTGAGCAATAACCTTAAATACGTTCTGAACTACCCAACGATCCAATTGACTCATCAAACCATAACGCTCGGCCGCGGGAATGAAACTGTCCGGCAAAATCATACGCCCGGCTTCATCATGCAGACGCAGGAGAATCTCCACGTGCCCGCCCTTGTTGCTACCCGGCTTGAGTGGTGTGATTTCCTGGGCGTAGAGGCAAAAGCGGTTTTCTTCCAGCGCCATGTGCAGACGTTGCACCCAGGCCATCTCACCGAAGCGCAGCGACAGCTCGGAATCGTCAGCGTGGTAGACCTGCACACGGTTGCGACCCTTTTCCTTGGCCATGTAACAGGCCATATCGGCGGCGCGCAATGAGGCTTCGAGGGTGGTCGGGATTTGTGCGATATGCACCAGACCAATGCTCACTGTGGTCAGGAACGGCCGCCCTTTCCAGACAAAATGCAGGTTCTGCACTGTATGGCGCAGCGCTTCGGCGATTTTCTCCGCCGCCTCCGGCGCGCAGTTCTCCAGCAATATGCCGAACTCATCACCGCCGAGTCGCGCCAGCGTATCGCCCTCGCGCAGTCCCGATTGCAACAGCGTGCAAATGTGTCGCAACAGCTCATCACCGGCGGCGTGGCCACAGGTGTCGTTGACCAGTTTGAATTGATCGAGATCGAGGAACATCAGCGCATGCCGCCCGGCATGGCGCGTGAGTTTGTGCAGCGCCTGTTCCAGGCGATATTCGAACTCGCGACGGTTGGCCAGCCCGGTCAGCGCGTCATGGGTGGCCTGCCACGACAGATTGGCGATGTATTGCCGCTCTTGGGTCATGTCGTGTAACACCAGCACCGTGCCACTGACCTTGCCGGCATTGCGGATCGGCGCGCCGACCAGCGTCACTGACAACGTAGTGCCATCGAGGCGCTGGATCAGTTTCGAATGCTCGCTGCCGCCACTGAGCTTGCCACTGAGGATGTGCTCGATCAGGGTCAGCCCCTCGGACTGGGCGTTGTCGTCGAGCAGATTGAACAACGCCGCCAGCGGCAGGCCCGCCGCCTGTTCGGCCTTCCAGTGGGTCATGGCTTCGGCGGCCGGGTTCATGTAATCGATGGCGCCACTGACGTCGGTGGTGATGACGCCATCACCGATCGAATGCAAGGTAACGTGCGCCCGATCCTTCTCCAGTTGCAACGCCTCGGCAAAGGCATGACGCTGCCTGAGCAATTTGTGCGTGCGCCACAGGGCCAGCACGATCAGCCCCAGTGCCGTGGCCAGATTGGTTAACAGCAGCAGCCGCAGAATCATCCGCGAGCCTTCGCCTAACGCATCGCTGAAGGCTTTCGCGGCCGGGGTCACGCCATTGTTGATGGCAAAAATCCGCGCCTTCCAGCGCTGGATATCGGCGCTGCTGGCAGCGTTCTGCGCAATGCTGCGGTGCATCTCCTGCGCCACATCATGCAGCTCGACCAGATAAGCGTCACCGACCGTCCAGCGGTCAATTGCGGTTTCCAGATAACTGAAATGGCGGAAGTTGAGGTACAGCCAGATCAGGCTGGAAACGTCGTCCGGGTGGTTGCCCCCCTTGAGAATGCCTTCGCGCGCCGCGGCCAGATCCGGTGGCTGATGATCCAGCGCCAGGCGCAACTGGTGCCCGCCTTGCGGCACGGAAATCGCGTCTCGATATTTAAGAAAGATCGCCTCGTCGCGGCTGTCAGCGTAGAGATTAAGATAATAAATCGCGTCTTTCTGGCCCTTGGACCAGAGGCTTTCACCGGCGACGTAACCGCGAACCGCCGAGAGCACATAAAGACTCACGCCGCCCAATAACGCTTGAAACAACACGACGGCAATAAATGGCCAGACGATGCCCAACAACCGTGGCGTTCCGAGAGTCCGCTTTTGCTTCATGAGATCCCTTGCGCAATTACTGCCAGATGAACACCGGAAAATCCCGCTCCTGACAGCTCAGCCTAGGCCAATTTTCGCCAAGTCAAAGGGACAGTCTGGCCGTCCTCTGGGTCGATTGTGCAAAGGGTGGGTCTGTGCGGGCGTTCCGAGAGTTTTTATTCAATGCAATTCAAGCACTAAGCACAGAAACCGGGACGAAACTCAAGGGCGCTGGATCTGCTGCAGGTGACCATAAAGCTTGGCGTACAGACCGCCGTCGGCAATCAACTGCTGATGATCGCCGTCTTCAGCGACCTGACCACCATCGAACACCAGCACGCGATCGGCCTGTTTCACCGCCGACAGTCGGTGGGCAATGATCAGCGTGGTACGGCCATTGAGGAAGCGCGCCATGGCCTGATGCAGGTTGTACTCGGTGGCGGCGTCGAGGGCCGAGGTGGCTTCGTCGAGGATGACGACTTTCGGCTCGGCGAGGATCATCCGCGCGATGGCCAGCCGTTGCCGCTGTCCGCCCGACAGACGCACGCCGGAGCGGCCAACGATACTGTCCAGGCCATTGGGCAAGGCGCGGATGGTCGCTTCGAGCTGAGCGATTTCCAGCGCCTGCCAGCAGGCTTCGTCACTGCGGGTGCGGCCCATGGTCAGGTTGGCGCGCACCGTGTCGTTGAACAGCGCCGGATGCTGCAACACCACCGCGACGTTTTCGCGAACCGTTTCCAGGCCAATTTCCTGCTGGGTCGAGCCGCCGAAGCGAATGGTCCCGGACAGTGGTGTATAGAGCCCGAGCAGCAACTGTACGAGGGTGCTTTTACCGCCGCCACTGGCGCCGACAATCGCGACTTTTTCACCGGGGGCAATCGACAGATTCAACTGATCCAGCACTAGTTCATCGCCGTAGCCGAAGCTCAGGCCCTGCACCTGAATGCCAACGGTGTCACGGCCCTTGAACGGATCAACACCGCCGGGGTATTGCAGCTCATCGGCGCGTGCCAGCAGTTCGTTGATCCGCGCCAGCGCCCCGCCCGCCGCGTAATAGGCGTATTGCAGGTTGAGCAGTTGTTCGACCGGGCCGATCATGAACCACAGGTAACTGAACACCGCGAGCATCTGGCCGATCGACAGGTCGGAGAACAACACCGTGAGCATCGCCGCGGCGCGGAAGATGTCGATTCCGAACTGGAACAGCAAACCGCTGGCACGGTTGGAAGCGTCGGTTTTCCACTGCGAATTGACCGCGTAGTTGCGCACCTCCTGGGCGCGCAGGCCGAGTCGCCCGAGGAAGAACCCCTGACGGTTGCCGGCACGGATTTCCTGAATCGCATCGAGGGTTTCGCTCAACGCCTGGGTGAAGCGCGAGGTGCTGTCGTTCTCGAGTTTCTTCAGGTGTTTGACGCGTTTGCCCAACTGCACCGTGGCGTAGATCACCAGCGGGTTGAACAGCAGAATCAGCAGCGCCAGTTTCCAGTGCATCCACATCAGGATGCTCGCAGTGCCGACCAGCGTCAGCATCGCCACCAGAAAGCGGCTGAGGGTTTCGCCGACGAATTTGTCGAGGGTATCCAGGTCGGTGACCAGGTGCGTCGTCACCGTGCCACTACCGAGGCTTTCGTATTCGCCAAGGGAAATCCGCTTGAGGCGTTCGATCAAGCGCACGCGGATGCGGTAGACGATGTCTTTGGCCAGCCGCGCAAACAGGCGCGATTGCAACACGCCAAAGCACAGCGAACTGCAGCGCAGGGTCAGCGTCACCAGCAGCATCAGGCCGATATAGCCGGCCGCTTGCTGCCACATGCCCGGCAGCACATGGTTCATGACTTTCAGCGCGGCATCGCCATGGCCAAGCAGAACTTCGTCCACCAGCAGCGGCAACAGCAATGGAATCGGCACACTGCACAGCGTCGCCAGCACGGCCACGCCATTGGCGATCCACAGGGATTTTTTGTGAGTCAGTGCCAGTCGCCGGACTTCTGCCCAGCTCAGCCGGTCGACACGCTTAACGGCTGGCGTGTCATCGGCCGGATCAGACACAGGCCGCACGCTCCAGCCAGCGACCGAGCAAGGGCGACAGCTCGCTGAGCGGTTGATAACCATTGGTCAGCAGCGCCAATTGACCGTTGCGCTCGGCGAGCAGGGTCGGGAAACCGGCGATGCCCAGATCCTGCACCCAACTGAAATCGGCCTGAGTCGCTTTGTGCTGGTCGGCATGATCGAACAAGGCTGCGAATTCGATACGCGGCACGCCGGCCTGCTCTGCCAGTTCAACCAAAACACTGGCCTGGGTGACATCGCGACCTTCAACGTAAAACGCTTGCTGGATCAGCCCGACCAGTTTCCATGCGCAATCCGGTGCCAGGCTGCGCGCGGTGACGATTGCCCGACAGGCCGGTTCGGTGTCATAGACGAAACCGTCAGGCAACGCTCCTTCAAACTTGAACGGTTGACCCGTGGCCTCGGTGACCGCTTGCCAGTGTTCAAGAATGTAGCGACGCGTGGTCGGCTCCAGCGCCGAACCACTGCCGGTGCGCAGACCACCGACCACCAGATGCAACTCGACCCCGGCTGCTTGCGCCTGCTCGACCAATGCCTTGGCCACCGGAGCAAAACCCCAGCACCAGGAACACATCGGATCCATCACATAGAGCAGGCGCGCAGACATGATTAAGCCTCGGTGGATGCTTGCTTGTAGTTGTAGCCGATCGGATGCGGCTGATTGCGCGCCTTGGCCAGTTCGATCTGTTTCTGCCGATCGATGGCACTGCGGCGGGTTTTCTCGCTCAGTTTGTCCCAGCAATGCGGGCAGCTGATGCCGGCCACATAATGCTCGGAAGCGCGATCCTCGACGCTGACCGGGGTGCGGCAGGCATGACATTGATCGTAGTCGCCTTCGCTGAGGTCGTGGCGCACGGTCACGCGGTTGTCGAACACGAAGCAGTCGCCCTGCCACTTGGTTTCTTCCTGCGGCACCTCTTCAAGGTACTTCAGGATGCCGCCCTTGAGGTGGTAAACCTCTTCGAAGCCCTCGCCGAGCATGTAGCTCGAGGCTTTCTCGCAGCGAATGCCACCGGTGCAGAACATCGCGACCTTCTTGTGCACGGCCGGATCGAAGTGTTCTTTGATGTAGTCGGGAAATTCGCGAAAACTGGTGGTTTTCGGATCGATGGCGCCTTCGAAGGTGCCGATCGACACTTCGTAATCGTTGCGCGTGTCGATCAACAGCACTTCCGGGTCGCTGATCAACGCGTTCCAGTCTTGCGGCTCGACGTAAGTACCGACCTTTTTGTTCGGGTCGACGCCTTCGACACCGAGGGTGACGATTTCTTTTTTCAGCTTGACCTTGGTGCGATAGAACGGCTGCTCGTCGCAGTACGATTCCTTGTGGTCGATGTCGACCATGCGCGGATCGTTCTTGAGCCAGGCGAGCAGGCCGTCGATGCCTTCGCGCGTGCCGGACACTGTGCCGTTGATGCCTTCTTCGGCGATCAGCAGGGTGCCTTTGATCTGGTTGTCGACCATCGCTTGCAGAAGCGGCTCGCGCAGGTCAACGTAATCTTCGAGGGTGACGAACTTATACAGTGCCGCCACGACAATGGGTTGTGTCATGGGTATTTCTCCAGGTGGCTACCCTCGCAAAGGGTGAACCGGATTCAAAAAAAAACGCGCCGGGTGAGCGGCGCGTTGCGGATTCTAGCAAAAAACCGAAGCTTAATGCTTGCTGCCGCCAGCACAGGTCGGCGACGCCGGGGCGGCGCCAATCTCTGCCCATTCCTGCGGGGTGTAGGTGTGCAGCGCCAACGCATGGAACTCGCCCATCAGCTCGCCGAGCGTGCCGTAGACTTTCTGGTGGCGCTTGACCCGGTTCAGGCCGTCGAACTGCGCGCTGACCACCACTGCCTTGAAGTGGGTCTGCAACCCGCGACTGTGCATGTGGCTTTCATCCAGCACCTGCAGGTGTTCAGGCTGAAGCAGGGCCAGCGTCGATTCGATGCGTTGTTGCATGGTCATCACGAACTCCGCTTACTTCTTCTTGGCCGGCGCAGCAGCGCCTTTCGGGTCCAGCTCTTTGGTCATGTCGTCGAGCAGCTTGTTGACGACAGGCACGGCGCTTTCCAGTTTGGCCTGGGTCATCTGGGCCGATTGCTGGGTCAGCTGCGGCATTTTTTCCAGGACTTTCTTGCCCAGTGGCGACTTGTAGAACGCAACAAGGTCTTTCAGCTCGGATTCGCTGAAGTTGCTGGTGTAGAGCTTGACCATGTCAGGCTTGAGCTTGTTCCAGCCGATGGCCTGGTCCAGCGCGGCGTTGGCCTTGGCCTGGTAGGTTTCCAGTACGGCTTTCTTGGCTTCCGGGGCTTTGGTCTGTTCGAAACGCTGAGCGAACATTTGCTGCACTTGCATGTACACCGGAGTGCCCAGCTTGTCAGCGTGCGCCAGGGTCAGGAAAGCTTCAGCACTGGCGTTGTGGCTGGCGGTATCGGCAAGCACCTGGCCGCTGGCGCAAACCAGTGCAACCGCGGTGCAGATGGCACGAAGACGAGTCATCGAGTTTCCTTTTCAGCTAGGCGAGGTAAAACCCCAAGGGCGACCATTCTGCGCCTAAAAAACCTCGTGGCTCAACCCCCGAGCCTTGCCGCGCTTGATTGGCGCAGTTTTACCGGTCAACAATCGGATCGATGGAACCACCTGGGCCTGACCGGGCCTAAACTGCGCAAACAGACCAACAGGAGTGTGCACGATGAGCCGTATCGAAACCGACAGCCTGGGCCAGATCGAAGTCCCGGACGATGCCTACTGGGGTGCTCAGACGCAACGCTCGCTGATCAACTTCGCCATTGGTCAGGAACGCATGCCGCTGCCGGTCCTGCATGCCCTGGCCCTGATCAAGAAAGCAGCTGCACGGGTCAACGACCGCAACGGCGATCTGCCCGCCGACATTGCCCGCCTGATCGAACAGGCTGCCGACGAAGTCCTCGACGGCCAGCACGACGACCAGTTTCCACTGGTGGTCTGGCAGACCGGCAGCGGCACCCAGAGCAACATGAACGTCAACGAAGTGATCGCCGGTCGCGCCAATGAGCTGGCCGGCAACCCGCGCGGCGGCAAGACGCCAGTGCACCCGAACGATCACGTCAACCGCTCGCAAAGCTCCAACGACTGCTTCCCGACCGCTATGAGCATCGCCACTGCACAAGCGGTGCAGGAACAACTGCTGCCGGCGATCGCCGAGCTGTCCGGTGGTCTCGCCGAACTGGCGGCGCGACACATGAAACTGGTGAAGACCGGTCGCACGCACATGATGGATGCGACGCCGATCACCTTTGGCCAGGAGCTGTCCGGATTCATAGCGCAGCTGGATTACGCCGAACGCGCGATCCGCGCCGCATTGCCGGCGGTGTGTGAACTGGCTCAGGGCGGCACCGCGGTCGGCACCGGGCTGAATTCGCCGCACGGTTTTGGTGAGGCGATTGCCGCAGAGCTGGCGGCGTTGTCCGGGCTGCCCTTCGTCACTGCGCCGAACAAGTTTGCCGCCCTCGCCGGCCACGAACCGCTGACCAGCCTGTCCGGCGCGTTGAAAACCCTCGCCGTAGCGCTGATGAAAATCGCCAACGACCTGCGTCTGCTTGGCTCAGGCCCCCGCGCAGGTTTTGCCGAAGTGCGGCTGCCGGCGAATGAGCCGGGCAGTTCAATCATGCCGGGCAAGGTCAATCCGACCCAGTGCGAAGCGCTGTCGATGCTCGCCTGTCAGGTATTGGGCAACGACGTGACCATCGGCATCGCCGCCAGTCAGGGTCACTTGCAGTTGAACGTGTTCAAACCGGTGATCATCCACAACCTGCTGCAATCGATCCGCCTGCTTGCCGATGGTTGCAGCAACTTCCAGCAGCACTGCATCGCCGGGCTGGAACCGGATGCCGAGGTCATGGCCCGACATCTTGAACGTGGGCTGATGCTGGTGACGGCACTGAATCCACACATCGGTTATGACAAGTCGGCGGAGATCGCCAAGAAGGCTTACAGCGAGGGGTTGACCTTGCGTGAGGCGGCGTTGGCGTTGGGCTATCTGACCGATGAAGAGTTCGATGCCTGGGTGCGGCCGGAGAACATGATCGAGGCTGGCGCCAAGGTTTAAAAGCAAAAGATCGCAGCCTGCGGCAACTCCTACAGGGTGGAATGCATTCCAATGCAGGAGCTGCCGCAGGCTGCGATCTTTTGATCTTCAGGCCATACGCATCCGCCGCGCCTTCAACCCGGCAATCAACGACGGCCCCAACGCCACCAGCGCCGAGCCCAGCACCACCAGCACCGCCCCGCCATACCCGAGCCCGTTGATTTGCTCGGCATGCACGTACTCAGGCCAGATCCGCGCCGCAATTGCCACCGCAGCAAAGGTCACCAACGGCGTGATCGCCAACGTCGCACTGACCCGCGACGCCTCCCAATGCGCCAGCGCTTCAGCGAACGCGCCATAGGCAATCAAGGTATTCATGCAGCATGCCAGCAGCAGCCAGCCCTGCAGCGGACTCAGGTTCAGCGCTTCGAGCGGATGCACCCACGGCGTCAGCAATAGTGCGCAGAAGAGGTAGATCACCATCATCACCTGCAACGAATTCCACACCGTCAGCAATTGCTTCTGGCCCAGTGCATAGAAGGTCCACACCGTCGACGCCAACAGCACCAGCAACACCCCGGCGGTGTAATCCGACAACGAAGTCAGCAGCTCAGCCAGCCGTTGATTGAAGAACAGCACAAAACCGATCAACAACACCGCCAGACCAATCCCCTGCCCGATGCTGAAACGCTCCTTGAACACAAACAGACTGGCGATCAGCAACATGATCGGCCCCATCTGCACGACCAATTGCGCGGTACCGGGGCTGAGCAGGTTGAGGCCCATCAGGTACAACACATAGTTGCCGACCAGCCCGAGCACGGCCATCAGCACCAGCCAGCCGCCCTTGGGGCCCAGCACTTTGCGACTGGGCAGACGCTTCACCGCCGCCAGATAGATGAACAGACAGCCCCCGGACACCAGCAGACGAAACCAAGTCACCGTGACCGGGTCCATCACCAGCAGCACCTGTTTGAGCTTGATCGGCAGGATGCCCCAGAGAAACGCGGTCAGCAGCGCCAGGAACAGACCGTAGACCCAGCGACCGGATGAAATGTGCATGGAAACCCCAAAGCCTGCTGACAAGTGCGCTCATTCTAGGCGCGCTGCCCGGCGCAACACAGGGACAGTTGGGGCCAGGCCGCGAATGAAACTGTGCAGGTCGCAGCAGTAAATTGACGCCGCGCCGTTGATCGGCCGGGCGGGCGTGCCAAGTGCTTCAGGCATAAGCTCATTGAATGCCTTTCAGCGTTTCAGCCAAGGAGACCGATCATGTTAGGAATGCGCGCTCAGGACCCAGCCCCGGCTACGCACTTTCGCAGCGACCGGCTGTGCCGGGTCAATGGCGAACTGTATTTCAATACTCGGGAGAATACCCAAGAGGGGCCGTTCGACAGCCCCGAGAAGGCTGAGCAGGAAATAAAGGCTTATATCGCGCGGATGCAGCTTCTAGATTCCAACCGCTAAGCGGTGTTGATCCAATCGCTGGCAAGCCAGCTCCCACAGGATTGGTGGCGTACACAGATTTTGCTCACGTTCCGAAACCTGTGGGAGAAGGCTGAGCAGGAAATAAAGGCTTATATCGCGCGGATGCAGCTTCTAGATTCCAACCGCTAAGCGGTGTTGATCCAATCGCTGGCAAGCCAGCTCCCACAGCATTGGTGGCGTACACAGATTTTGCTCACGTTCCGAAACCTGTGGGAGAAGGCTGAGCTGGAGATAAAAGCTTATATCGCGCGGATGCAGCTGCAGGATTCCAACCGCTAAGTGGTGGTGATCCAATCGCTGGCAAGCCAGCTCCCACAGGATTGGTGGCGTACACAGATTTTGCTTACGCTACGAAACCTGTGGCCTGTGGGAGCTGGCTTGCCAGCGATGACAATTGCACAAGCGCCGGACATCTCCTTAATTAACGCACCGCCTCAAACAACCCCGTCGCGCCCATCCCGCCGCCCACGCACATGGTGACGATGCCATAGCGCAGATTACGCCGCTGCAGCTCACGCACCAGATGCCCGACCTGCCGCGATCCGGTCATACCGAACGGGTGCCCAATGGAAATCGAGCCGCCATTGACGTTGTATTTCTCGTTGTCGATCTCTAGCCGATCCCGGCTGTACAGGCACTGCGACGCGAACGCCTCGTTCAGCTCCCACAGATCGATATCCGCCACTTGCAAGCCCTTCGCCTTGAGCAGTTTCGGCACCGAAAATACCGGGCCGATACCCATCTCGTCAGGCTCGCAACCGGCCACGGTGAAACCGCGGAAAAACGCTTTCGGCTTGAGGCCCAGTTGCAAGGCTTTCTCCAGGCTCATCACCAGCGTCATCGACGCACCGTCGGACAGTTGCGACGAGTTGCCCGCCGTCACCGAGCCATCCTCGGCAAAAACCGGTTTCAAACCGGCGAGGCTGTCATAGGTGGTGTCCGGGCGGTTGCAGTCGTCGCGATCAACTACACCGTCGAGAACCTGCACTTCGCCGGTGTTTTTGTCCTCGACGCGATACTTCACCGCCATCGGCACGATTTCATCGTTGAACAGCCCGGCAGCCTGTGCCTGGGCGGTGCGAATCTGGCTCTGCAATGAATAGCGATCCTGCGCTTCCCGGCTCACGCCATAACGCCGCGCGACCACTTCGGCGGTCTGACCCATCGTGTAATAGATGCCCGGCGTCTGTTGTTTGAGCAGCGGGTTGATCAGGTGATCGGTGTTGACGCTTTTCATCGTCAGGCTGATCGACTCGACACCGCCGGCCACGATGATGTCGCTGCAACCCGAGGCGATCTGGTTGGCGGCAATCGCAATCGCCTGCAAACCTGACGAGCAGAAACGGTTGAGAGTCATGCCGGCGGTGCCGGTGCCCAGGCGCGACAGCACCGCGACGTTGCGGCCGATGTTGTAGCCCTGCGCGCCTTCGTTGGAGCCAGCGCCGACGATGCAGTCTTCAACGCTGGCGGGGTCGATGTCATTGCGCTCAAGCAGCGCATTGACGCAATGGGCCGCCATGTCATCCGGACGGGTCTGGTTGAACTTGCCGCGAAAGGATTTGGCCAGGCCAGTCCGTACGCTGTCGACGATCACCACTTCACGCATGGCATACCTCATTGTTGTTGTCGGTTGAGAGTGGACCGAGCATAAGTCCACCTCATTACCGACCGCGACAATCATTCACCCCGCGTATGCGGGTCCATCGGTTCAGTCCTTGTGTTTTTTTGCGCGCTTGTCGGATTTCTCGAAGGCCTCCTCCAGTGCACGGTTGATCGTGCGCAACACCTTCACCCGGGCCCAGCGTTTGTCATTGGCCTCGATCAGCGTCCATGGCGAGATCTCCGAGCTGGTGCGGTCGACCATATCGCCGACGGCAGCGCGATAGGCGTCCCACTTGTCGCGGTTGCGCCAGTCGTCTTCGGTGATCTTGAAGCGTTTGAAGGGGATCGCTTCACGCGCCTGGAAACGCTCCATCTGCGTGTCTTTATCAATCGCCAGCCAGAACTTGACGACGATCACCCCGGCGTCGGCCAGTTGCTCTTCGAAATCGTTGATCTCGCCGTAGGCGCGCAGCCAGTCGGCCGGCGCGCAAAAACCCTCGACCCGCTCTACCAGCACCCGGCCGTACCAGGACCGGTCGAACACGGTGAACTTGCCGCGCGCCGGAATGTGCCGCCAGAAGCGCCACAAGTAAGGTTGCGCCCGCTCTTCTTCAGTCGGCGCGGCAATCGGCACGATGTTGTATTGGCGCGGATCGAGCGCCGCCGCGACCCGGCGGATCGCCCCGCCCTTGCCAGCGGCATCGTTGCCTTCGAACACCGCCACCAACGCGTGGCGGCGCATGCGTTTATCGCGCATCAGCCCGGACAAGCGCGCCTGCTCGGTGATCAGTTGTTCTTCGTAATCTTTCTTCTCCAGGCGCTGGCTCAGGTCGAGGCTGTCGAGCAGGTTCAAGTGATCGACCGGCGTGCCCAACGGCGCGGCGCTGACATCGTGTGGATACACGTCCGGGCGTTTCAGCGCATTCTGCAAACCCTCGAGGAGAATCTTGCCAACCGCCAGACTGCGGTAGTTGGCGTCGGCGCCTTCGATCACATGCCACGGCGCGTAATCACGACTGGTACGGCGCAACACGCGCTCGCCGTATTTGACGAATTTGTCGTAGGTCTGCGATTGCTGCCAGTCCAGCGGGCTGATGCGCCAGCTGTGCAACGGGTCATCGGCCAGCGCCTTGAGCCGCGCCTTCATCTGTTTCTTGGACAGGTGAAACCAGAACTTGAAGATCAGCGCGCCTTCATCGCAGAGCATCTTTTCCAGACGCTCGGCACCGGCAATCGCCTGATCCAGACGCGGATCCTTGAACAAGCCATGCACCCGCCCCTGCAGCATTTGGCTGTACCAGTTACCAAAGAAAATGCCCATGCGCCCCTTGGCCGGAAGCATTCGCCAGTAGCGCCACGCTGGCGGCCGCGACAACTCTTCATCGGTCTGCTGATCGAAGGTGCGCACCTCGATCAGGCGCGGGTCCATCCACTCGTTGAGCAATTTGACCGTCTCGCCCTTGCCCGCGCCTTCTATGCCGTTGATCAGGATGATCACCGGGAAACGCTTCTGCTGCTGCAATTCGAACTGAGCTTCGAGCAAGGCTTCACGCAATGCCGGGACGGCCGCATCAAAGGTGTCTTTGTCGATGGCGTGACCGATTTCAGCGGATTCAAACATGGGACGGCTCCTTCCAGGATTCAGCAAGACTAGCGGATTGGGCACAGCAGCGGCGCAGAAATTCCCGCGGGTGGCGGATTGTCCGTGAGTCACCGCACACAAGCCTTGCCATGGATCAAGCAGCCCCTGCGCGATCGGCTAGAATGGCGGCCTTGTCGTTGCCGAGCCTGCCATGAAACCTGTATTGCCCCACGCCCAACTCGACTGGGATGACCACGGACACCCGCGCTCGCGAGTCTTCGATGACGTGTATTTTTCCGACCAGTCGGGGCTGGAAGAAACCCGTTATGTGTTCCTCGAACAGAACCGCCTGGCCGAGCGTTTTGCCGCGCTGCCGGCGAGTGGGCGACTGGTCATCGGCGAAACCGGTTTTGGCACCGGACTGAATTTTCTCTGTGCCTGGCAGTTGTTCGAGCAACACGCCGTGGCGGGTGCGCGCCTGCATTTCGTCAGCGTCGAAAAATACCCGCTGAGCCCTGCCGACCTGAAACGTGCGTTGGCCCTGTGGCCGGAACTCAAGCCGCTGGCCGATCAATTGCTGACGCATTACGTGGCTATCCACACTGGTTTTCAGCGCATCACCCTGGCCAACGGCCGCGTGACGCTGACGCTGTTGATCGGCGATGCACTGGAGCAGTTACCGCAGCTCGACGCGCAGATTGACGCGTGGTTTCTCGACGGCTTCGCCCCGGCGAAAAACCCCGACATGTGGACCGCTGAACTGTTTGTCGAATTGGCGCGACTGGCAGCGCCCGGCTCGACCATCAGCACCTTCACCAGCACCGGTTGGGTACGGCGTCTGCTCAATGCCGCCGGGTTCAAAATGAAGCGCACGCCGGGCATTGGTCACAAGTGGGAAATCCTCCGGGGCGAATTTCTCGGCTGGCCGGCGGAAGTTGCCCCGCCAGTGCCGGACAAGCCGTGGTTCGCGCGTCCTGCGCCGATCGCCACTGAGCGGCGTGCGCTGGTGATCGGTGCCGGTCTGGCCGGATGTGCCACGGCGTCCAGTCTGGCCGCACGCGGCTGGCAGGTCACTTTGCTGGAGCGCCATGAAACCGTGGCGCAAGAAGCCTCGGGCAACCCGCAGGGCGTGCTGTACCTGAAATTGTCTGCCCACGGCACGGCGTTGTCGCAACTGATCGTCAGCGGTTTCGGTTACACCCGGCGCCTGCTGGAAACCCTGCAACGCGGCACCGACTGGGACGATTGCGGCGTGTTGCAACTGGCGTTCAATGCCAAGGAAGCCGAGCGTCACGCGCAATTGGCCGAAGCTTTCCCGCAAGACCTGTTGCAGTGGCTTGATCAGCCCGAGGCGCAGACCCGGGCCGGGGTCGGCGTGGCCCATGGCGGTTTGTATTATCCCGAAGGCGGTTGGGTGCATCCGCCGGCGTTGTGTCAGGCGCAAGCGGCGCAACCGAAGATCGAACTGCTCAACCATTGCCAAGCGCTGCAACTGCGCAAAGTCGATGACCAGTGGCAAGCCCTCGACGGTGAGCGCTTGCTCGCCAGCGCGCCGGTCGTGGTGCTGGCCGGTGCCGCCGACATCAAATGTTTTGCACAGAGCGCCGAATTGCCGCTCAAGCGCATTCGCGGGCAGATCACCCGTCTGGCCGAAACCGCAGAAAGCCAGGCGCTGGCCACGGTGGTCTGCGCCGAAGGCTACGTCGCCCCTGCCCGTCTGGGCGAACACACCCTCGGCGCCAGTTTCGATTTCAACAGCGATGACCTGACCCCGACCATAGCGGAACACGTGGGTAATCTGGCAATGCTCGAAGAGATTTCCAGCGACCTGGTCACACGCCTGCACATCAGCGAACAGCCTGTCGAAAACCTGCAGGGCCGCGCAGCCTTTCGCTGCACCAGCCCTGACTATTTGCCGATTGTCGGACCGCTCGCCGACCGCGAAGCGTTCCTCGACACCTACTCGGTGCTGAGCAAAGACGCCCGCCAAGTGCCGGACATCGCCTGCCCTTGGCTGGACGGTTTATACGTCAACAGCGGCCACGGTTCGCGTGGATTGATCACCGCGCCGCTGTCAGGCGAACTGCTTGCCGCGTGGCTGGACAACGAGCCGCTGCCGCTGCCACGCAGTGTCGCCGAAGCCTGTCACCCCAACCGCTTTGCGTTACGTCGGTTGATTCGCGGCAAGTGATCGCTCACACCTCGGGCAGCACACAAAGGCCCAGATCCACCTGGCGGATGGCATCGTTGGTCAGACGCCGGGTGATCGCCGCTTCCGCCTGTTCCCGTTCGAGCTTGATGGCGTCCATCTGGCTCAGGTAGTCGGCCGAACTGAGCTTGGTCGCCTCTTCGAATACAGCATTGAGCTTTGGCGAATAGATTGCGTCAACCCTGGCGAACTGGCGGGCAAATGTACGCTTCAGATAATCGCTCCAGAACGACTGGCGCTGCATGAATTCAAGCCATGCGGAGGACAACTCAGCCGTTGTGATCTGACTCTTGGCAACGTCCAGATCTGCCTCGGTAACCCCCGCCAAAGACCCGAAACGCATGTTGCGCGGCTGGCCCGGCAGGTCCAGGGCGTCGGCCAGTCCGATGCGAAAAGCGAGGCTGACCTCCAGCGGATCGGTTTTCAGATCCCTGGCTGCATATTCCCGGGCTATCCGGTTCAGTTGTTCGAGGCGAAACAGACCGCGCCCCAGTTCGAGTAACGGCTTGGCAGTGGGGATCTGGCCATCGGCGAGGTTAGTCACTTTGTCGACTTCCACGGCCACTTCAAGATGGCTGAAATTGACCGCTGCGTTGTCTGTGCAATGGATTGGATTGGCGGACAGCTCCAGCAACTGGTCACACAGACTGGCATCGCCATGCGCCGCCTCCAGCACCGACCACACCCGGCGCTGCATGTCCGCGTTGATCTTCTCCGAGTCAGCGGTGTTGCCCAACTCCGCCAGCAGGCGAAACAGCCCCTCCGCGCGTGGTTCCTCCTTGAACGCTGTCCAGATCCGGTTGCGTCGCTCCCAGTTCGCGCCAGCACCTTGCTCGAACCAGAGCTCGCGCGCCGATTGCTCGTCCAGGCGCGCCTGATCGTCGGCCAGAAAGCCCATGCCGATACCGACATTGCCAAGGTAGTTTTCCAGATGCGTTTGACTGGCTGGCGACAGCGGATTGCCGCGTAAGTTGAGCACCTGACTGAAACGCCGCGTGGTCTTGAACAGCCACTGGGGCAGGTCCCTGATCTGGTTTCGACGCAAATCCACCCATTCCAGATTCACCGGATACGCAAGCCCGCCGGGCAACTCGGTAAGGCCGGTTTCGGCCAGTTGCAGACGTTTGAGGTCGAACATCTTGCCAACATTCGGCGTGGCGCCCAGCGGATTGCCGTTCAGGTCCAGGTACTTCAACGTGCGCAAACCGCTCAGCTTCGCCAGCGTCGCCTCGGTCAAGCGGATCTGGTTACCGGCCAGGCTCAGCCGGGTCAGGTTGGGCATGTGTGACAACACCTCGGGCAGGCGGGTCATGTGGTTGCCGCCCAGTTCCAGTGTCTTGAGCTGCTTGAACGACTTGAGGAAATAAACCATGTCGTCACCTTGCTGCATGTTCTTCATCGACAAGTCGTGGATGTGCTCGAAATTCAGCCCCGGCGGTAGCGTCGGCAACGGGCCGACGTGTATGCCGTCCAGGTTCAGTGCGTAAATCACTTTGCCGCCAGTGCCCTTGCGCCAGAAAAGCCGGCGAAACCCGCCCTCGATTTGCTCGGCCACGGCTTTGCGGCTGTAGCGCACCTCCTGCAATTCTTTACGCGCCGCCGCCCTCGCGACTTTATCGTCGGCGTGTGCCGAGTCCACTTGAGCCAGCTTGTCAGCCAGCGCTTTCATGGCGGTTTGATCTTCACTCCAGGTGCGCAGCGCTTCCCGCAGGTTCTGCAGATCCTGGCGCAACGCTTTGACCCGAGTCGCGCGACTCAGCGGGTCATGGCCCAACTGATCGATCAGCTCAATGGCCTGTGGCTCGCTCAAACGTGGATAGAGTTTTTTCATCTTGCGCAGCAAGGCCCGTGGATGGGCGGTGGCAGGCGGCTGATTGCCCTGAACGCAGTCCGCTTCAATGACCGGCGGCTTACGGCCGGTGAGAATCCGCCCACTCTCCTCATGTGCCTGCACTGCCGTGTCGAGCAGTTTTTTGCGTAAGCGAGCTGCGTCGGCATCCACCGGTTCAGAAAAACCAACTGCGACCCGCTGGCGCGCTGGCAGCGCTTTGAGCACCGCTTGATACAGACTGTCTGGCCCGGCGGCCACCCGGCCACGCAACTTACCGTCACCGTCAAACACTTCATAGCCAGTGCTTGATTTGACCAGCGTGCCGGTATGCAAAGGGGCCGCGGTTTCATCGCCGATAGCTTCCAGTATCGGACCGGTCAGCGACTTTTCGCGCACGGTCAGCCGTATACGCGCATCCCAGCCACTCAAGCGAGGCAGCAGCTGAATCGCCAGTTTTTCCGTATCGGCGTTGGCGATCGACGGCAGGTGAAACCCGGTCAGCGCGCGATCCAGGCGCAGGTTGCCCAAGGCCACAGCGACCTTTTGCGCGAGCCTCAGCGGCACTCGTCCGGTTGTGCGCAACTGTACGCGCTCGACAGTTGGCGCTTGGTCGATCAGGGTTTGGCCCAGACGTGTCGGTATGTCCGGATAGACTTGGCGCAATTTCCCCACGTCGTCGAGGTCACTCTGGTCATATCGCTGATACATGCGTTCGAACGTAGCGCGATGATCAGCCTTGAGCGCAGCACCAAGTTTTTTCGCCAGTGTGGGGCCTTCGAGATTGCGCGCGGTTTTGCCACCCAGCAATGCGTCGACTTCGCGCTGATACAGGCCGTCGATCACGGTTTGCAGCAGTTTTCCATCAGCCAGGTGATCAGTGCTGACCACCACCCTCAGGGTTTCGCCCGGCGTGCGCTTGGCGGGATAGGTCGCGGTGATCGCACCCTCGCCATCGGTGACTTCGATGTAATGATCCGTCGGCCAGCCGGGCAATGTCGGCAGCCCGTGCAACTGCTCTTCGACCGGTTGGCCGGCAGGGGTTTCGCCGCGTTCAAGCGCACTGACCAGGCCGCGCAGCTGCCTTTCAAGCCGGGCACGCTCGATGACGTCGCGCATTCGGGCCGGCAGCGGCAGGTTGTCGGCAAAAGCGCGATGCACCTGTTCATGTGAAGTAGCGCTGAGCTGGCGAAAGGTGTCCAGCTCCAGATCGCCGAACTCACTCAGGCGCGGGTCCATGCGTTTGAGGGTATAACCCATGCTGCCCCAAGCGTCGGCATCCTCGTGGGGCATTCGCCAGCCACCCTCGACATGCTGCTGCAGTGTGGGGGCATACGCTTGCGGCCGCGCGGGATGCTCAAGACGCCAACCAGTGGCCGCAGAGTCGTACGGACCGGAAAGGATCCGGTTGTCGACACGACCGACATGCTTGTCACCGACCGGATAAAGCTCCGTAGCCCCCTCCTCCAGGGTCACGCCGGCTGGCAGTCGATGCTCAAAGGGCGCCAGATCAGGGTTCCACAGGCGCGCTTGGCCCGCCCGATTGCGGATGGCCGTGAATTGTGAAAAAAAATCCGGGTGCGAACGCAACAGCTTTCTGCCGAGCGCGCCCAACGCTTTTTGTCCCCCGGCAAACGCCGCCATCCCCGCGATGTTTTCCACCACACTGAACAGGTGCGACAGCGCTTGCTGGTGATCGCCACGGCGCCAATCCTCGACGCCTTCATAGACCTCGCCGAGCAGTTGTCCCACGGCAACGCCCATCATCAATTGCCCGAGCACCGGCACAAAGAGCCCGGCCACCGAGGCCACGGTCACGCCCAGTTCGAGGAAATCCAGCAGTCTTTTGCGGCGCGCGTCCTCCTCGATATCGTCGGTCGGTACCGCCAGTTTGCGCGCGTCGAGCTGCAGCTTGCCGACGTGGCTCTGCACCATGAACTCGAACAGCGCCACGCTGATCGGCCACTGCCGGATGTGCCCCAGATCGGCGCTCTCGGCGAGGGTCTTGAAGAAGTCGGCCCTGGCGTCCTGATCCAGGCTGTTGGCAAAAAAGCCTTGGTAGCTTTTCACCTGCAATTGCTGCGCAAGGTGTCGCTGGAACGCGGTGAAACTCGAGTATTCATACAAGGGGCGCTCGGGTTCGCCGGGCATGTAGACCATGCACCATTGATTCGGGTACAGCTCCACCGAACGGACGGAAAACACCACCACGCCCCAGACGCAGCTGTCGAGCACTTCAATGCCCTGCATGATCAATGCGCGTTTGCCGTACTTCAGCGTTTTCTCTGACACACTGCCGTCGGCGTCGAGCAAGCCCTGTACCGTTTGCAAACCTGCCGCAGTGATATGCCCTTTGAGCGCCGCCAACTGTGCGTCCAGTTGCAGTTCATGCTTTTTCATCGCGGCGACGTCGCGGGTCATGGGGCTGGTCGCCACGACCTTGCCGTCATCTTCCCTGAGCCCGAACACCGCCTGGAAATGCGCCTGATACTGTTTGCCCAGATCCAGCTTGCGGCACAGCTTTGCGAACGCCGCCGGGGTCAATCCGTCGACGCCGGCCGCAGCACTCTTGATCCGCACCACACTGCCGTCGGGGAACCCGTCAGCCTCCTCCTCGCCAGCGCTGAAGTTCTGCATCGCCGCCTGCAACAGCGTTTGCGTAGCGTTTTCGACGGTTTCGATACCGGCTTGATCGACAGACGCCGGTTCGCAGCCACAATCGGCCCCCGGCACACTCAGCAGGTCCTGCTCGACGTTGTAAACCGCCGGCCATTTGAGGTTCAGGGCCTCCGTGAGCTTGTCGATGCAAAACGCCGACAAGGGTTTCAGCGCGGCCAGGTCTTTCTCGACAGTCTCTTGCAAAGTAATCAGGTCGCGCGAAGCCTGATCGAGCACGGCCAGCGTGGCGGGAGAGGCCTTGAGCAAATAAGCCGGCAGATTTTTTTGCAAGACTTCGGCGGTATCGAGGTCGCCCGTGGCGTCGAGCAGCGTGCTCAGGATCGCCTCTGGGGTGAGCTGTTTTTTCGGTGCTTCGATTGCCATCTGCAATAGTCCTTTATTGCGGGATCGGACCATTGACCTTATCGCTGCGCCGCCAGGCTCAACAACTCGAAAACCTGATCAAAACCCGGCAAAGCAACCAGTTTTCTCATCATTCAGATAACGTGTTACCGCCTTTTGCCAAAGGGCGGTACAGGGTTATACGACCCGATCAAAAAACCTTCACGGAACACCCTTGATCAAGAACAACTCATGTGTGCCACCACCACCGGAGCCTGCAAACGTTTCATGTTCTGTGATGACCTGCCAGCCGCCTTATAACTTATCGTTCTAAAACTCCACTTACCGACACGGGTCAGTTTCTGAGTACCCGCCCTTCTGGCGAGGTATGCCTTGACCCCTCCCCAACGGAAAAACCGGTAAGGACTTTATGTGCGGATTAGCTGGCGAGTTACGTTTTGATCAACAACCTGCAGACCTTGCAGCGATCGAGAGAATCACCCATCACCTGGCCCCTCGCGGCCCCGACGCGTGGGGTTTCCATGCCCAAGGGCCGATTGCCCTGGGCCACCGTCGCCTGAAAATCATGGACCTGTCGGACGGCTCGGCGCAGCCGATGATCGACAGCCAGTTGGGCTTGTCCCTGGCCTTCAACGGCGCGATCTACAACTTCCCGGAATTGCGTGCCGAACTTGAAGCGCTGGGCTATGCCTTCTACTCCGGTGGCGACACCGAAGTGCTGCTCAAGGGCTACCACGCTTGGGGCGAAGCCCTGCTGCCGAAGCTCAACGGCATGTTCGCTTTTGCCATTTGGGAACGTGACGCCAAACGCCTGTTCATCGCTCGCGACCGTCTCGGCGTGAAGCCGCTGTACCTATCGCGCACCGGCCAGCGCCTACGCTTTGCCTCGGCGTTGCCGGCGCTGCTCAAGGGCGGTGACATCAACCCGATCCTCGATCCGGTGGCGCTCAATCACTACCTGAATTTCCATGCGGTGGTCCCGGCACCGCGCACTCTGCTGGCCGGCATCGAAAAACTGCCACCGGCGACCTGGATGCGCGTTGAAGCCGATGGCACCACCGAGCAGAAAACCTGGTGGACTCTGCCCTACGGCCCACACGACGACGAGAAAAACCTGACGCTGGACGACTGGGTCGACCGCGTCCTCGACAGCACCCGCGAAGCGGTGGCGATTCGTCAACGGGCCGCCGTGGATGTCGGTGTACTGCTCTCCGGCGGTGTCGATTCGAGCATGCTCGTCGGTCTGTTGCGTGAAGTCGGCGTCGACAACCTTTCGACCTTTTCCATCGGTTTTCAGGATGCCGGTGGCGAACGCGGTGACGAGTTTCAGTATTCCGATCTGATCGCCAAGCACTACGGCACTCAGCATCATCAACTGCGCATCGACGAGAAAGAAATCATCGAGCAACTGCCCGCCGCATTCCGCGCGATGAGCGAGCCGATGGTCAGCCATGACTGCATCGCCTTCTACCTGCTGTCGCGCGAAGTGGCCAAGCACTGCAAGGTTGTGCAGAGCGGTCAGGGTGCTGACGAATTGTTCGCCGGTTATCACTGGTACCCGCAAGTCGACGGCGCGGCCGATCCGTACGCGGCGTATCGCAATGCGTTTTTCGACCGCAGCTACGACGACTACGCCGCCACCGTGCAGCCGAAATGGCTGACCGCGAACGATGCAGCCGGTGACTTCGTGAAAGAACACTTCGCCCAACCCGGCGCCGATGCCGCAGTGGACAAAGCCTTGCGTCTGGACAGCACGGTGATGCTGGTCGATGACCCGGTCAAACGCGTCGACAACATGACCATGGCCTGGGGCCTGGAGGCGCGCACGCCGTTTCTTGACTATCGACTGGTGGAACTCTCGGCCCGCGTACCGGGCCAATTCAAGCTGCCTGACGGCGGCAAACAAGTGCTGAAAGAAGCCGCGCGTCGAGTGATTCCAAGTGAAGTGATCGACCGCAAAAAAGGCTACTTCCCGGTGCCGGGCCTCAAGCACTTGCAGGGCGACACGCTGAACTGGGTACGCGAACTGCTGCTCGATCCAAGTCAGGATCGCGGCCTGTTCAACCCGGCCATGCTCGACAAATTGCTGACCGATCCGCAAGGCCAACTGACGCCGTTGCGTGGTTCGAAACTGTGGCAACTGGCTGCCCTGAACCTGTGGCTCAGTGAACAAGGAATCTGATTGATGAAACCCCACGCCACGGCCATCAACCAACGCCTGCTACGCGGTCAGACACCGTCCTATGAACGCTTGCAGGCGCGCCTGGCCGAAGACGGCAGCACGCTGGCCGCCGACCCGATTGCCGTCCATTGCGGCTGGGGCCGGTTGCTGATCGGCCACACGTTTCCCGACCCGGCATCGCTGGCGCAGGAACTGCTCAAGGAGCAGCCCGGCGAGCGCGACATCGCGTTGTACGTCGCTGCGCCGCAGCAGATTCTCGGCCTGGAACCGACGCAACTGTTTCTCGACCCGTCCGATACCCTGCGCCTGTGGTTCAGCGATTACCGGCAAGCCACCCGCGTGTTTCGCGGCTTTCGTATCCGCCGCGCACAGAGCGAGGCGGACTGGCAGGCGATCAATCAGTTGTACCAGGCACGCGGCATGCTGCCGATCGATGCCACGCGCCTGACCCCGCACCATCAGGGCGGCCCGGTGTACTGGCTGGCCGAGGATGAAGACAGCGGCGCGGTGATCGGCAGCGTCATGGGCCTGAACCATCAAAAGGCTTTCAACGACCCGGAAAACGGCAGCAGCTTGTGGTGCCTGGCAGTTGATCCGCAATGCTCGCGCCCGGGTGTTGGTGAAGTGCTGGTGCGGCACCTGATCGAGCACTTCATGAGTCGCGGCCTGAGCTATCTCGACCTGTCGGTGTTGCACGACAACCGTCAGGCGAAAAACCTTTACGCCAAGCTCGGCTTTCGCAATCTGTCGACCTTCGCCATCAAGCGCAAGAACGGCATCAATCAACCGCTGTTTCTCGGCCCGGGGCCGGAGGCGCAGTTCAATCCCTATGCGCGAATCATCGTTGAAGAAGCCCATCGACGCGGCATCGATGTGCAGGTGGATGACGCCGATGCCGGGCTGTTCACCCTCAGCCATGGCGGACGCCGCGTGCGTTGCCGCGAATCGTTGAGCGACCTGACCAGCGCGATCAGCATGAGCCTGTGCCAGGACAAAAGCCTGACACACAAAGTGCTGAAAGGCGCCGGGTTGAACCTGCCCTCGCAGCAACTGGCCGGCAATGCCGACGACAACCTGGCCTTCCTCGACGAGCACCAACGGGTGGTGGTCAAGCCGCTCGACGGTGAGCAGGGCCAAGGCGTGGCGGTGGATTTGCAGAGCATTGAAGAAGTGCAGCAGGCCATCGAAACGGCGAAGCAATTTGATAGCCGCGTACTGCTGGAAAGCTTCCACGAAGGGCTTGATCTGCGGATTCTGGTGATTGGCTTTGAGGTAGTGGCCGCGGCGATTCGCAAACCGGCGGAAGTGGTCGGCGATGGCCAGCATTCGGTGGGCGCGTTGATCGAGGCGCAGAGCCGTCGGCGGCAAGCGGCCACCAGCGGCGAAAGCAAGATCCCGCTGGATCACGAAACCCAGCGCACCCTGCATGCGGCAGGTTACGACTACAGCAGTATTTTGCCGGCCGGCGAGCACCTGTTTGTGCGGCGTACGGCGAATCTGCACACCGGCGGCACGCTGGAAGACGTCACCGCAATCCTGCACCCGACGCTGGTCGATGCAGCGGTACGGGCGGCGCGGGCGCTGGATATTCCGATGGTCGGTCTCGATTTGATGGTGCCGGCGGCGGATCAGCCCGAGTACGTGTTTATCGAGGCCAACGAACGTGCCGGTCTGGCCAACCATGAGCCGCAGCCGACGGCGGAGCGGTTTGTCGATTTGTTGTTTCCGCACAGTCAGCCGGTTGTCTCTTGATTCTCTAGAGACTGAACCGACGCCATCGCTGGCAAGCCAGCTCCCACAAGTTTTGCGGTACACACAAAAACGGTGGGAGCTGGCTTGCCAGCGATGAGGCCCGATCAAGCAACACAAAACTTTCCTCATCGAAACCATCGGTGTGCTCAACCCATCAGGAGTTTCCATGACCACGCAAATCCCCGAACCGGATCTCAACTACCTGCAAAAAGTCTTGCTGGAAATGCTCGCCATTCCCAGCCCCACCGGGTTCACCGACACCATCGTGCGTTACGTCGCCGAGCGTCTGGAAGAACTCGGCATCCCCTTTGAAATGACCCGGCGCGGCACCATTCGCGCCACGCTCAAGGGCAAAAAGAACAGCCCCGACCGCGCGGTCTCGGCGCACCTCGACACCATCGGCGCGGCGGTCCGTGCGATCAAGGACAACGGGCGCCTGACCCTCGCCCCGGTCGGCTGCTGGTCGAGCCGTTTTGCCGAAGGCAGCCGCGTCAGCCTGTTCACCGACAACGGCGTGATTCGCGGCAGTGTCTTGCCGTTGATGGCCTCCGGGCATGCCTTCAACACTGCCGTCGATGAAATGCCGATCAGTTGGGATCATGTTGAACTGCGTCTGGACGCCTACTGTGCGACCAAGGCTGACTGCGACTCGCTGGGCATCAGCATCGGTGACGTGGTCGCCTTCGATCCGCTGCCGGAGTTCACCGAAAGCGGCCACATCAGCGCCCGCCACCTCGATGACAAGGCCGGGGTTGCGGCGCTGCTCGCGGCACTCAAAGCCATCGTCGACAGCGGCCAGGAACTGATGATCGATTGCCATCCGCTGTTCACCATCACCGAAGAAACCGGCAGCGGCGCGGCGGCAGCATTGCCGTGGGACGTCAGCGAATTCGTCGGCATCGACATCGCCCCCGTTGCGCCAGGGCAGCACTCCAGTGAACACGCGGTGAGTGTGGCGATGCAGGATTCCGGCGGCCCTTACGACTATCACCTGTCACGACATTTGCTGCGTCTGGCCGGTGAACACGAACTGCCGGTGCGCCGCGACCTGTTCCGTTATTACTTCAGCGATGCGCATTCGGCGGTGACCGCCGGCCACGATATCCGCACCGCCCTGCTCGCCTTTGGCTGCGATGCGACCCATGGTTATGAACGCACACACATCGACAGCCTGGCGGCACTCAGTCGCTTGCTGGGGGCTTACATCTTGAGTCCGCCGGTGTTCGCCAGCGATGCGGCGCCGGCGAATGCCTCGCTCGATCGCTTCAGTCATCAGATTGAACATGACACGCAAATGGAGAGTGATACGCGGGTGCCGTCGGTGGACAGTCTGGTGGGGCAGCGTTCCGACAGTTGATCCGGGTTTTGTAATAACAGGACTGGCCCCATCGCTGGCAAGCCAGCTCCCACAGTATTGGGGTGCCACACAACATTTGTGTGCACCGTCGATACTTGTGGGAGCTGGCTTGCCAGCGATGGGGTCGGCACAGGCGATACAAAACTGGCAGGCAGACCGCAATCGCCGTAGCATCGCGCCATTGATTCAGCCGAGGTGCCCATGCTCATTCCCCACGACGCTCTTGAAGTCGACACCCTTACTCGCCTGATCGAGGATTTCGTCACCCGCGACGGGACCGACAACGGCGATGACACGCCGCTGGAAACCCGCGTGCTACGCGTGCGTCAGGCACTGACCAAAGGCCAGGCGCTGATCGTCTTCGACCCGGAAAGCGAGCAGTGCCAGTTGATGCTCAAGCACGACGTGCCCAAGCACCTGTTCGATTGAACGCCTCAGCGCCGCTTTTCGGTGCCCTGCTTGCGCTTGATCCGGTCATAGACCTCAGAGCGATGCACATTGACCTTTTGCGGGGCTTCGACGCCAAAGCGCACGCTGGAACCGTTCACCGACAGCACGCGCAGGGAAATGTCGTCGCCGATTGAAATCAACTCACCAACGACACGGCTGAGTACAAGCATGAGATTCGTCCTTCAGGGTTAGCCAACCCTGAAGATGCGCGGCTTGCTGCGGCTCCACAATGCGCGCCGAGCAAATCAGTTTTGCCTTACACCCTTGTTCGCGCAGAGCCGTCAGACGTTTCCCACAAACAGCCTTTAGGCAGCTGAAAAGCGTGGCCCGAACAGAATCACGCTGGCGCCGATTACGCACAGCGCCACGCCGATCCAGTCCGAACCCAACGGCCGCACGCGCTCGACCACCATCAGCCAGCCAATCGAAGCGACGATGTAGATCCCGCCGTACGCGGCATAGGCTCGCCCGGCATAGCTGGCCTCAACACGGGTCAGCAACAGGGCGAACAGGGTCAGGCTGAGCAGCGCAGGGATCACCCACAAAGCACTTTTGCCTTGGCGCAGCCACATGAAAAAGCCGAAACAACCGGCAATTTCAAACAGCGCCGCGAGGAAAAACCACAAGTAATTGAGCATTGATGTGTCTCGACAGGGTGACCATTGCGGCCACCCTAACGACGCCGTCTGCAACGGGCAAGGTCAGCCGTTGTTCTGTTTGGCTTTGGCGCGCATTTTTTCCGCCATTGAGGTCATTTCGTTGTAGAGCAGCTGCGGGTTCTTCTGCTTGATGGCCCAGGCCATGCGCCCTTGTTCGTGGGGCAGGATCATGAACTCGCCAGCGGCAACTTGCTGATAGATGTAGTCAGCGATGTCCGCCGCGGTAATCGGCGAACTTTCCAGCAACTTGCCGACCTGGGCTTTCATCGCCGGGGTCGGGCCACGGAACGAATCGAGCAAGTTGGTCTGAAAGAACGACGGGCACACCACATGCACGCCGACTTCCTGCTGCGCCAGTTCGATCAGCAGGCTTTCCGACAGGGCTACCACGCCGGCCTTGGCCACGTTGTAGTTGCTCATCGCCGGGCCTTGCATCAGTGCTGCCATGGAGGCGATGTTGATGATTTTGCCTTTGCTTTGTTCAAGAAGCGGCAGGAACGCCTTGCAACCCTTGACCACGCCCATCAGGTTGATCGCGATCTGCCAGTCCCAGTCTTCCAGCGACAGTTCACTGAAGAAACCACCCGAGGCCACACCGGCGTTGTTGACAATGATGTCGATGCCGCCGAGCTTTTCTTCGCAGGCCTGAGCGAACGCGGTGAGCTGGCTGTAATCACGCACATCGCAGCGCTGGGTAAAACCGTCGCCACCGGCCTCGCGGACCATTTTCAGGGTTTCCTGCAGGCTGGGTTCACTGACATCGGACAAGGCCAGTTGCCAGCCTTCACGCGCCCAGCGCAGCGCGATTTCGCGACCCAGGCCCGAGCCCGCACCAGTGATCATCATGCGATTTTGCATAGCAGACAGCCTTGTTGTTCCGGGGAAGATGCGCGGAGTGTAGCGAAGGATCGACGCGCGCCCACGCTCCATCAGATTGCTGAATGGAGGATCAAAAGGCCGCAGCCTGCGGCAGCTTCTGCACGCGTTCAATGTAGGAGCTGCCGCAGGCTGCGATCTTTTGATCTTGCGCTTTAAAAGAAATAAGCGAGCAATCCAAATACATTAAAAAAACATTGAATTTTCTTTCATGCGCACCGGTCGGAATTTATAAGCCGTCTGGAATTACTTAGTCTCCAGTCGCCCTTGAATACCAAGACTTCTCGAACACTATCAACAAGGAAATCGACATGGGCACAATTCTAATCATTATCCTGATCCTGTTGCTGATCGGTGGTCTGCCGGTCTTCCCGCACTCCAGAAGTTGGGGTTATGGTCCTTCGGGCATTATCGGCGTGGTGTTGGTAGTACTGTTGGTGCTGCTGTTGCTCGGTCGGATATAACGATTCAAATGCAAAAAAAAGAGGCCCTGTTCAGGGCCTCTTTTTTATTGCGCGGATTTTACTGTCGGCGAGCGATCAATCCGGCTTGCCGTGAATGACACCGGCAGTGTTGTCCAGCAGGCTCTTTGTCGCTGTTTGCAGGAACGCTTCCAGCTTGAGTTTCAACTCGGCAGTGCGCGGTGCGTCCGGAACAACCTCGGCGTGCGGATTGGCACCCAACTGGTACTGCCAGATCTTCGGCCCCATGTCCTTGTCTCTCGGCAACACCAGGATCTGGTCGGCGGTGACGATGGCGGTGGTCTGCTCGCTGCCCGACGGCTTGATCACACCGAAACCGGTGTCGCCTTCCGGCAGGTTGAGCAGGTCACGGCCCCAGCACTGATGACGCACTTCGCCACCGAGCCGGCCCATGATGGTCGGCACGATGTCGATCTGCGTGCCCACGGTGTGGTCACGGGTGCCGAACTTCTCCTGGATGCCCGGCGCGATCATCAGCATCGGCACGTTGAAGCGGCCCAGGTCCATTTCGGTGATCTGGCGCTCGTTGCCGAAACCGTGGTCGCCGACGATGACGAACAGGGTTTCCTTGAAGTACGGTTCTTTGCGCGCCTTCTCGAAGAATTGACCCAGCGCCCAGTCGGAGTAGCGCATGGCGGTCAAGTGTTCGTTGAGCGAACCGCGATCGGTCACACGTTCGACCGGCAATGGCGTCGGCAAGGCGTACGGCGTGTGGTTGGACAGGGTTTGCAGCAGTGCGTAGAACGGCTTGCCGTTTTCCCGCGCCTTGAGTTCCTGCAGGCCACGGTCAAACATGTCCTGATCGGACACACCCCAGGTCGGATCGGAGAACACCGGGTTGACGAAATCGTTACGGCCAACGAAGTTGGTCATGCCCTGGTTGCTGAAGAAGCCCGACTGGTTGTCCCAGGCGAAGTCGCCGTTGTAGACATACACATCGTCATAGTCTCGGGCGCTCAGCAACTGCGGCAGACCGGACAGCTTATGGCTGCCTTCCGGGGTCTGCATCAGGTATTCGAAACCTGGCAGGTTCGGGAAGCAGGCCATGGTCGCGAACATGCCCTGGTGGGTATGCGTGCCGTTGGAAAAGAAGCGGTCAAACAGCAGGCCTTCCTTGGACAGCTTGTCCAGGTAAGGCGTGATGTTGCCCGGCGCGCCCAACGCGCCGACCGAGTGACCGGCCATGCTTTCCATCAGGATCACGACGACGTTCTTGATCGGCAGGGTCTTGTCGGCCGGTGGCGTGTAGTCGCGGCGTACGGCGGCAATATCGGCTTCGACCAGTTTGTCGTCCGGCACCAGCAGCATATCGCGCACAACTTTCTGTGCCTGTTCCTGCGGCAGTGTGGCTTTCCAGATATTGTCGCGATCCTCGCCCATACGCGCCTTGGCGGCGCCGATCAGCGACAGCGTGCCGTTGAGGCCGAGCTGGTTGGCGAAGTTGGAGTCGGTGGTGTAGACGTCACCCCAACGCATTGGCGGGCCTTGACGCAGGGTGCCACGGGCGGAAACCACGCAGATCATCAGGCAGACCACGAACACTGCCAGACGGGTGTACCACGGCGCGACTTGGCGAGTGCCCACGCTGCCGCCGCTGAACGGGCCGCGCGGCCGGGTGGCGCGGTCGGCGCCTTTGAACGCAAGCGTCAGGATCAGCGTGCCGATCACCCACGCCAGCAGGTAGCGCACCACCGGGAAACCGTACCAGAGCATGCTCATCACGGTTTTCGGGTCTTCTTTCACGTACTGGAACACCAGACCGTTGAGGCGCTGGTGGAACTCGCGGTAGAAGTCCATCTCCATCAGGCCGAGGAACAGCGCAATGCTTGAGGCGATGGTCAGCCACAGTCTGAAGAAGCCGCGTGCGGCCATGGCGCGGGCACTGAACAGCGCCAGCACCAGCGGAATGCACACGTAAACCACCAGGCGCAGGTCGAAACGCAGGCCGTTGACGAAGGCTTCGAGGAAAGTCGAAGCCGGGGTATCGAGGATCATCTCGCGGTTGTAGACCAGCAGCGCGAGGCGCAGCACGGAAAACATCACCATCATGACCAGCGCGCAAAGCAGCGTGTAGGCCAGATGCGATTTGACGGTCGGTTGCAGCAGGCGAGCAGAAGATCGCTGCTGATTCAGGGCGTCCGGGTTTGCCATGTCGTTTTAGGACCCATTGAAAGTTGAAGTTGCAAAAAATACAGCGGCGCCATGCCCTCTATTGGTCATTCCAGACCCCGGGGCTTGCGCGGTGCGCAAATGTTGCACGATCACCCGCACCATTGCCATTGATTACTGCCCTGCCGCCAGACACTTTCATTTAGAGCGGTGGCGAACCGCGACAGCGTGCAAACAGCGCGGGCGAATTGTCAGGAACACGTTGTGAAAATTTCGTGCAGCGCATATCTGGAAACACAATATAGATACAAAACAAAACGCCCCGAATCGATCGGGGCGTTTGCTGGAACGCGAGATTACTTCTCGGCGCGTTCTTTCAAGGCTTTGAGGGTGTTGAACGGCGCATCGACGACAAACTTGTTGGCAACCATCGCCGGCACGCTGCCGCCTGGCTCGGTATGCACCTGATAGGTCACTTCGACCTGATCACCCTCGGGCACGAATTTCCAGAAACCTTTGACCTGCGTGACCCGGACAAAACCTTTCTCTTCCGGAATGTACTTCGGCAGACCTTCGAGGTTACGGGTGAGGCTGCCATCGGCGCCTTCAACGGTGGTGATGTGCAGCACCGAATCACGCGAGGTCACTGGCCACGGCGTGTTGAACTGAGTGTAGGTCCAACTCTGATCGCCCTCGTGCTTGAGCAGCTTCTGGGACTTGCATTCGTAGATCCAGGCGCAGGCACCGGAGACGTCTTCCTGCAAGGCGCGCAGATTGGCAATGGTGGTCTTCATCAGGGTCACACCCTGGTAGGACTTGTAATCAGAACCCGGAAAATCGGCGAGCGAGACCTTGATGCCATCCTGTTCCTTGGCGACTTTCCAGTCCTCAGCCTGAGCGACGGACGTCGCCAGCACAGCAGTCAAACCACACAACACAGCGATACGATGCAGCGAACCCATAGTCTTGTTCCTTATTGTTGAAGTTCCGTTCGTTTGACACATTACGCCGCCGTCATTTGCTCCCACCAGCCGATCAGTTTGATCGCTTCTTCCGAGCTGCTGCCACAGACTTCGACATCCGCCGCAAAGCCGGAACAGACGGCCGGGCGTTCAGGGCGGCCGAAAATGCTGCACAGGTTTTCGACCGAGAGTTGCACGCAACGTTCGCCGGCGGGTTTGCCATCAGGCATGCCGGGAATGGGCGAACTGATGGATGGGGCAATGCAGCAAGCGCCACAGCCTTCACGGCATTTCATGACGAACGTTTCCTCGCGACGGGCGATGTGTAAAAGGGACGCGGAACAGAGTAACCGCTAAAACGGCTGTTTCAAATTCCTCAACCGGGGTTTTTAGCGATAACTGAATGTGACTGACCAGTCTCCGACAAAGCGTCTGCTCTGCGGGTCACGGACGGTTTGGATTTACTGCTTGAATTCGAAATCCAGCGCCGCGCCTTCGACTTCGCGGCGCTCTTCATTGCGCAGTTGCAACTGCATTTCATTGCTGAGCAGTCGGCCGTTGAGCTGGAAGCCGTTGTTCTTCTCGCCAAACATCTGCGGCAGGATCGCCTCACGCTTGGGCAACTCGACCGTGCCCTGGGGCTTCAACTCCTCGACCATGTCCTTGGGCAGGCTCAGATCGAGTTTGGCCGACGGTAACCTGGTTTTTACCACTTCGCTGGCGGGTTTGGATTTGGAGGCGACTGGCTTGCGCTTCTTGATGACTTTTTGCTGGGTTTTCTTCGCGGGAGCTGCCTTCTGCGCTGGCGTGGTTTTTTTCGCCGGGCTCGTCGCCGCTGGTTTTTCCTGAACCGCAGCGGCCACCACGCCCGGTGCATGACCGATCATCAGCAAACCCAGCAAAACCCAAGCGGCAGGAAAAATCGCTTTCATGAACCCAACGACACTAACGGCAGAGGGCCATATGCTCGCTTGTTGAACGCCACAAGACAAGCATCACCCACCGCTTGTTCAGAATCCGCCAGCGGTTTCCTGACACAGTTGTGTCGCCAGCAGACCGAGCGTCATCAACGCCCGCTCCGCCTCGCGGTTCCACGGAATCCCGCAATTGAGGCGGATACAGTGGTTGAACTGCTCGGTATTACTGAAGATCAGCCCCGGCGCAATGCTGATGCCCTGCTGCAACGCGCGCACATGCAATTCCTGGGTGTTCACCCTCCCCGGCAAGCTCACCCAAAGGATGAAACCGCCCGTGGGCCGGGTCATCTGCGTGCCTTCAGGGAAGTACTGCTGCACCGCCAACTGGAACGCGCTGAGGTTTTTCCGGTATTCCTGGCGGATGTACCGTAAATGCCGGTCATAACCGCCGTTTTCCAGATAAGCGGCAATCGCCATCTGCGTCACGCTGCACGCCGAATGGGTGCTGAAGGTCTGCAAGCGCTGTATTTCCTGCTGATACTTGCCGGCGATCATCCAGCCGATGCGCACACCGGGTGACAAGGTTTTGGAGAAACTCGAACAGTAGATCACCCGATCCAGTCGGTCATAAGCCTTGAGCGCTTTGGTTTTGCCTTGCTCGAACATCAGTTCGCCATAGATATCATCTTCGACAATCTGAATATCGAAATCCGAAGCCAAGCGCAGCAACTGCTTCTGCCGCTCTTCGGGCATGGTGCCGCCCAGCGGATTGCTCAGGCGCGTGGTCAGCACCAGTGCTTTGATCGACCATTGGTTGGCGGCGAGTTGCAGGGCTTCAAGGCTCATGCCGGTGGCAGGATCGCTAGGAATTTCGATGACTTTCAAGCCGAGAAGATCGGCCAATTGCAGCAGACCGTAATAGGTCGGCGACTCCGCGGCGATCAGATCGCCCGGGCGGGTCAGCACACGCAACGACATCTGCAAGGCATCGACACAACCGTGGGTGATCACCACTTCCGAAGGATCGACCACCACACCGGCATCGCGCATGCGGATCGCCACTTGCCGGCGCAGCGGTTCAAAACCGGGGCTGAACATGTAGCTGAAGGCGCGTGGACTATGGAAACGGGTGACCTTGGCCAGTTGCTGATGCAGTGCGCGCACCGGCAAGTAATCGACACTCGGTACGGCGGCACCGAGCGGGAACACACCCTCACGGCGCGATTCGACCAGAACCTGTTGAATGATGCTGCTGCGCGTGACCAGACCGGGACGTTCAACCCGGGCAATGTCCGGCGTCGGCGCGGTCAGCGCAGGCGTTTGGTGTACGTAATAACCAGACTGCGGACGTGCGCGGATCAAGCCTTGGTCTTCGAGATTGGCGTAAGCCTGCAACACCGTCGCATGGCTGACGTTGAGCTGCGAACTCATCTTGCGCACCGAAGGCACGCGCTCCCCCGGTTGATAGACACCACGGCGGATGTCTTCGGCCAGTTGCTGAGCAATACGTTGGTAGAGCAAGAGATTGGTCATGACGCAGCACTCGATTTCACGGGCATTTTATTCTTGTGTGAAACAATACCGGAACAGTTTAGAAGTGTACTGGGACAGTTGCCACATTACTCGACCATACAGTGCGGTGTCTGCCCCCGACTGTACGGATTTGCGAGCCATTCGACAGACGTAAAAAAGCCCGGCACTGCATGACAGGCCGGGCTTTCCAGAGACGCCAGCCTCAGCGGGCGGCGCCGAGCTGGCCTTTTTCATCGGAGAAGACAATTTCCACGCGACGGTTCTGTGCCCGTCCGCGCTCGGAAGCGTTGGCATCCACCGGGTATTCGTCGCCGTAGCCTTCGACCTGAATGCGCTTGTCGTCGATGCCCAGATCCATCAGCACATCCGCCACCGATTGGGCGCGGTCACGGGACAGCTTGAGGTTTTCCTGTTTGCCGCCGGTGCTGTCGGTGTAGCCCTCGATGCGCACCACGCGTTTCGGGTTCAGTTGCAGGAACTGGACAATTTTCAGCACCACGCGGTTGGCCGAGTTTTTCAGCTCTGCTTCACCGGTGTCGAACAGCACGTCACCGAGGGTCATCACCAGACCGCGATCGGTCTGCGTGGTGGCCAGCGCAACGATCTGTTCTTCGAGCCATTTACCCTGCTGCTGCACGCTGAGCAACTTCGACTCACGCAAGGCCAGTTGCAGGCGCTGACGTTCCAGTTCGAGCTTGGCCGCGCGCTCCTCGTTGAGCACCTGATTGGTATGCTCACGGGCGATTTCGCTATAACGCTGGCTCAAGTAGGCGTAATGCACCACGTCCGAGCCGCTGCCCCAATAGGTCGACAGGCGATCGGCACGGGCCAGGGATTCACCGGCGCGGATCACGTCTTTCGGCGCGATGCGCAGCACGTTGGAGTCTTCCTTGACCTTCTGGAAGTCGGCGCTGGCTTCTTGCAAAGCCGATTCGCTGTGCTGACCGGCGCAGCCGTAGAGGCCGACGCAACCGACGAGCAGCACACCGCCGAGGACTTTTGACTTGAGGCTCATCGGGCATCTCCCAGTTGCTTGCGCAGACGGACGATGCGGGTGTTGAGCACATTCACCTGTTCTTCACTTTTTTGCGTCAGCACTTTGGCTTCGGCCAGACGGGCATCCAGCTCGGCCTGTTCCGAACGCATACGCGCGTTGCGGTAGGACTCGTCAGCCATGTTGCCTTTGGCGCGGTTGTACTTGGTTTCGGCCAGTTTCATTTCCGGCACTTCGTCGGCGGTGGCGCCAACAGCCTTGGCCTGGGTGATGGCTTGCTCGGTCAGGCGCATTTGTTCATTGGGTGCCGGATCGGTCGCGCAACCGGCCAGGGCCAGAACGGCCACAGCCGCGAAAAAAGGTCGAATACTCACTAAGAATCCCTACTGTTTTGGGGCACTGACAGGTTGTGGCGGCTGTTGCTGCTGCGCCTTCCAGCGCTCGATATTGCGTTGCAGCGCGGCTTCCGTCAGTCCGGACGCGGGCAATTCTGTCATCTTTTTGGCCAACTGTCCGCGCAACCACGGATCGTTGCATGCCGAGTTATGCGAAACCGCGAGAAACAACCCCGGCCGGTCGACGGGTTGTTCGAATACCAGCAGGTCATTAGCCATGCCCAGCGCCTGCGCGGCGGCCATGCCCGAGTAGCGGCCGGCGAGTACATATTCCACTTCGCCCAAGAGCAATTTCTGTAGCGCTTGAGTGAGGTTGGCTGTCCGGATCAGGGTCAGATTCTGCTCGGCGAAAGTGCCGAATGCCTGGGTCATACGAGACTTTTCCGACAAAGCCCCGCTGTGGCCGTGCAGGTCTTTGGCCTCGCTGTAGACCAGCGTCGAGCCTTTGCGAGTCCACACCAGATAATCGTTTTCCAGTAGCGGCGGATGGATGTAGTCGAGGTTTTCCAGTTCATTGAGGGTCAGCGGCGCATCGGCGAGCATGTCCATGCGTCCGCTGCGCACTTCATCAAGGGCTTGCGAGCGTTTGCCGGCGTAGAGCAATTCGACCTTTATGCCGAGGTCTTTGGCGACTTGTTGCAACAGGTCAGCGCTGGCGCCGATCAGTTGCTTGGGGTTTTGCGGGTCTTGCCACAGGTACGGCGGCGCATCCGGGCTGCCGGTGACGACGAGGCGCTCGCACTTGCCAGCGGCCAAGGCCAAACCTGGCAACAGGGCCAATCCCAACAACCATCCGCAGCGCAGATCCATGGCAACACGCTCCCACTCAAATCCGAGACAAAAAAAAGCCCGACCAACAGGCCGGGCTCTTTATAAGTGAAGCAGCTGGATTAGACCAGCTTCTCCAGCTCAGGGACGGCTTCGAACAGATCCGCCACGAGACCGTAATCGGCCACCTGGAAGATCGGTGCTTCTTCGTCCTTGTTGATCGCAACGATCACTTTGGAGTCTTTCATACCGGCCAGGTGCTGGATCGCGCCGGAGATACCGACGGCGATGTACAGCTGTGGCGCAACGATCTTGCCGGTCTGACCGACCTGCATGTCGTTCGGTACGAAACCTGCGTCGACCGCGGCGCGCGAAGCACCGACGGCAGCGCCGAGCTTGTCGGCCAGGGCGTACAGGTGTTTGAAGTTGTCGCCGTTCTGCATGCCGCGGCCGCCGGAAACGACGATCTTGGCAGCGGTCAGCTCTGGACGATCAGACTTGGCCAGTTCTTCGCCAACGAAGCTCGAAGTGCCCGCATCGTGTGCAGCGCCGACTGCTTCAACAGCAGCCGAGCCACCTTCAGCAGCAACCGGGTCGAAACCGGTGGCACGCACGGTGATCACTTTGATCGCAGCGGTGGACTGTACGGTCGCGATGGCGTTACCGGCGTAAATCGGACGCTTGAACGTGTCAGCGCTTTCGACCGAGATGATTTCGGAGATCTGGTCAACGTCCAGCTGCGCGGCAACGCGCGGCAGGATGTTTTTGCCGTTGGAGGTCGCGGCAGCCAGGATGTGGCTGTAGCCAGCGCCCAGCTCTGCTACCAGCGGAGCAACGTTTTCCGGCAGCTGATGCGCGTAAGCGGCGTTGTCAGCGTTCAGGACTTTGCTCACACCAGCGATTTTCGCAGCGGCTTCAGCCACGGCGCCAGCGCCTTGACCAGCAACCAGAACGTGGATGTCGCCGCCGATTTTGGCAGCAGCAGCCACGGTGTTCAGCGTGGCCGGGGCCAGCACTTTGTTGTCGTGTTCAGCGATTACCAAGATAGTCATTTTTAGATTACCTTCGCTTCGTTTTTCAGTTTCTCGACCAGTTCAGCCACCGACTTGACCTTGATGCCTGCGCTGCGTGCAGCCGGCGCTTCGACTTTCAGGGTCTTGTTGGTGGAGGCGGTGGAAACGCCCAAAGCGTCCGGAGTCAGCACTTCGAGAGGCTTCTTCTTGGCTTTCATGATGTTTGGCAGGGACGCGTAGCGCGGCTCGTTCAAACGCAGGTCGGTGGTGACGATCGCTGGCAGTTTCAGGGAAACGGTCTGCGCGCCGCCGTCGATTTCGCGAGTCACGGCAACGCTGTCGCCGGAGACTTCGACTTTCGAGGCGAATGTGCCCTGACCGTAGCCGCTCAGTGCCGCGAGCATCTGGCCGGTCTGGTTGTTGTCGCTGTCGATCGCTTGCTTGCCGAGGATCACCAGCTGCGGCTGTTCCTTGTCGACCACAGCCTTGAGCAGCTTGGCCACGGCGAGCGAGGTCAGATCTTCAGCGAATTCGACGAGGATGGCACGGTCGGCACCCAGAGCCAGTGCGGTACGCAGCTGTTCCTGAGCGGTGGTCGGGCCGATGGAGACGACGACGATTTCAGTCGCAACACCTTTCTCTTTCAGGCGTACGGCTTCTTCCACTGCGATTTCGCAGAACGGGTTCATCGACATCTTGACGTTGGCGAGATCGACGCCGGAATTGTCCGCCTTGACGCGAACCTTGACGTTGTAATCCACAACGCGTTTGACAGCTACAAGAACCTTCATGGATTCCTCGTTACTCTCCGGTGAAAAGAAAGTCGCCTAGGCGAACCTGGCGGTTGATGCTCATCAGGCTAAAGGGCACCTCTAAAAACGCCGACTCGGGGGTCAGGTGTTGCACGGTGTGAAAACCTGCGACCGTTCGTCAGTGGTGACCAACCAGTCATGGATCTTCACGCGGTGTAAACTGCGCGCCGGACCTGCGCTGCGCATCACCTTCTACTGCCTGTGCCCTGTCTTTAGACGTGCTCTTGAAACCGCCAGTCTGCCTACGACGAGCGCAAAACCGCCCGTATCTTGACCGGAACGCCTATTCCGGTCAATACAGCAAAATGACCATTCATAAGCCGCGCTTCTTTGATTTCTCTGGGCTGGAGCCGATTCAAACAAACGTTTGTATTGGACGCTCAGAGTGGTGTAGATATAATGCGCCGCCTAAAGAGAAAGGTCGGTCTCCAATATTCCCCTTGACGTTAACGTAAAGGAATAGCGGATGCGACATCAAACCTCCAAATTAGAAAAAAAAACTGTTGAGCCTTGAGTAGGAGATAGCCTGTGGAACGCGAATACATGGAATTCGACGTGGTCATCGTCGGTGCCGGCCCCGCTGGCCTGTCCGCCGCCTGCCGTCTGAAGCAGAAGGCCGCCGAAGCCGGTAAGGAAATCAGCGTCTGCGTGGTCGAAAAAGGCTCCGAAGTCGGCGCACACATCCTTTCCGGTGCCGTGTTCGAACCACGCGCTCTGAACGAACTGTTCCCGGACTGGAAAGAACTCGGCGCCCCGCTGAACACCCCGGTCACCCGCGACGATATTTTCGTCCTGAAAAACGCCGACAGCGCGCAGAAGATTCCTGACTTCTTTGTGCCCAAGACCATGCACAACGAAGGCAACTACATTATTTCTCTCGGCAACCTGTGCCGCTGGCTCGCTCAGCAGGCCGAGAACCTCGGCGTAGAAATCTATCCGGGCTTCGCCGCTCAGGAAGCACTGATCGACGAGCAAGGCGTGGTCCGCGGGATCATCACCGGTGATCTGGGCGTCGACCGCGAAGGCAACCCGAAAGAAGGCCTGTACACCCCGGGCATGGAATTGCGTGGCAAATACACGCTATTCGCCGAAGGCTGCCGGGGCCACATCGGCAAGCAACTGATCAAGCGCTACAACCTCGACAGCGATGCCGACGCCCAGCACTACGGCATCGGCCTGAAAGAAATCTGGGAAATCGACCCGGCCAAACATCAACCTGGCCTGGTGGTGCACACCGCCGGCTGGCCGCTGGACATCATGGGCACCGAAAACACCGGTGGCTCGTTCCTTTATCACCTGGAAAACAACCAGGTGGTGGTTGGTCTGATCGTTGACCTGTCCTACAGCAACACCTACCTGTCGCCGTTCGACGAGTTCCAGCGCCTCAAGCATCACCCGGTGCTGGCCCAGTACCTGGAAGGCGGCAAGCGTGTCAGCTACGGCGCTCGCGCCATCTGCAAAGGAGGCCTGAACTCGCTGCCGAAAATGGTCTTCAAGGGTGGCGCGCTGATCGGTTGCGACCTCGGCACCCTGAACTTCGCCAAGATCAAGGGCAGCCACACCGCAATGAAGTCCGGCATGCTCGCCGCGGAATCGGTGGCTGATGCGCTGTTCGCGGAAAAGGACGGCACTGAAGAGCTGACCACTTATGTGGACGCATTCAAGAAGAGCTGGCTCTACGACGAACTGTTCGCCAGCCGCAACTTCGGCCCGGCGATCCATAAGTTCGGCGCTATCGTTGGCGGTGGTTTCAACTGGCTGGACCAGAACATCTTCGGCGGCAAACTGCCGTTCACCCTGCACGACACCAAGCCGGATTACGCCTGCCTCAAGCTCGCGGCCGACTGCAAGAAGATCGACTATCCGAAGCCGGACGGCAAACTCAGCTTCGACAAACTCAGCTCGGTGTTCATCTCCGGTACCAACCACGAAGAAGAGCAGCCGTGCCACCTGAAGCTGACCGACCCGAGCATCCCGATCAGCAAGAACCTGCCGCTGTACGACGAACCGGCGCAGCGCTACTGCCCGGCTGGCGTGTACGAAGTGATCACCAAGGAAGACGGCGAAAAACGCTTCCAGATCAACGCCCAGAACTGCGTGCACTGCAAGACCTGTGACATCAAGGACCCTTCGCAGAACATCACCTGGGTGACGCCGGAAGGCGCTGGCGGTCCGACTTATCCGAATATGTAAGTCGAAATGCTGAACAACAAGGCTCCCGAATCGGGGGCCTTTTTGTTGCCCAAAATTTACTGCATCACTTGACTCCCTGTGGGAGCTGGCTTGCCAGCGATGGCGGTGGATCAGGTGACATCTATGTTGAATGTGCCGGCCTCATCGCTGGCAAGCCAGCTCCCACAGGGATTGTGAAAATCCTCAGGCAGCGCGCTCGTCACCCGGGCTACGCTCGAAGTAGCGTTTGTACTCGCGGCTGAACTGCGACGTACTCTGATACCCCACCCGATGCGCGACCTGCGCCACCCCCAGACCTTCAGCCACCAACAACGTCTGCGCTTTCAACAACCGTAAACGCTTCAAATACTGCACTGGCGACAACAACGTGCTGCGTTTGAAATGCTCATGAAAGGTCGACACGCTCATGTTCGCGCAACTCGCCAGGGTCTCGACATTCAACGGCTCGGTGTAATGCGCATGCAGATGACTGATCGACGCCGCCACCCGTGCGAACTGCCCCTGTTGCTCAACCAATGCCCGCAATACATCGGCCTGTGGTCCGCGCAAGGCGACGAACAACAACTCGCGCACCCGCGCCGGCCCCAGAATCTGACACTCCAGCGGATCATGCAGGCAACTGAGCAAGCGCTCGACACAGCCGCGCATGCCATCGTCAAGCACCACCGAGGTCATCGACTCCGGCGTCTGCGCAGGGATATGCCGGCCCGGCGCCAGCCCCATGGCCAACACCAGTTCACCGAGCAACACCCGATCAATCGCCACCGAAACACCGAGCAACGGCGCATCCGGCAAGGCAAAGGTCTCGCACTCGAACGGCACCGGCAGTGCCTGAATCAGATAGTGCCCGGCGCCGTACTCCATGGTGCGCGGCCCGAGAAACGCCAGTTTGCTGCCCTGGGCGATGATCATCAGGCTCGGCTCATAAATGTGCGGTCCACGGGCAACGTCGCAACTGGCACGCAAAATCTGCACGCCGGGCAGCCCGGTCTGGCTGTAACCATCGCGCAGCGCCAGCGGTTCGATCAGCGAAACCAGCCGGGCATTGGCATCAAGATGACGGGTCAATTGCATCGAATTGTTCTTCACAAAAAAACACGAAAATAAGGGATGAGAGCATCATCGCAGATCCTTTTGCCAATGCGACCGATCAAACCTGCATGCCGGAGGATTAGGCATGAGACCCGGAGAAATCGTCATGGCCGGAGCGACAGTCGGCGCCCAGAATGCGCCGCCTCACTTGTTCCTGCTTTTGCGAGGTTTCATATGTACACCGCTATCGGTTATGCCGCCCAATCGGCCACCACTCCCCTCGCCCCGATGAAATTCGAACGCCGCAGTCCTCGTGCCGACGACGTAGCGATCGAGATTCTGTATTGCGGCGTCTGCCACTCCGACATCCACCAGGCGCGCAATGAATGGGGCATCGCTGTTTACCCCTTGATGCCGGGCCACGAGATCGTCGGAAAAGTCACCGCCGTCGGTGCGAATGTCACCCAACACAAAGTAGGCGATCTGGTCGGAGTTGGCTGTATGGTCGATTCGTGCCGCACCTGCGCCGCCTGCCAGCAGAACCTTGAGCAATACTGCCTCGAAGGCCCGACCATGACCTACGCCACCCCGGATCGGGTCGATGGCAGCAACACCATGGGCGGTTATTCGGACAGCATCGTCGTCAGCGAGCACTTCGTCGTGCGCATTCCGGAGAAACTCGACCTGGCCAGCGCCGCGCCGATCCTCTGCGCCGGCATCACCACCTATTCGCCGCTCAAGCACTATGGCGTCAAGGCCGGCGACAAGGTCGGGATTCTCGGCATGGGCGGCCTCGGCCACATGGGCATCAAGTTCGCCAAGGCGATGGGTGCGGAAGTCACGCTGTTCACCCGCTCGGCGAGCAAGGCTGAAGAAGGTCGTCGTCAGGGCGCCGATCATGTAATCGTCTCCACCGACGCCGAGCAGATGGCCGCCGCCGCAGGCCGGTTCGACTTCCTGCTCGACACCATTCCGGTGCAGCACGACCTCAACCCGTACCTGCAAACCCTGCGCTTTGATGGCGTGCATATTCTGGTGGGGCTGATCGAACCGATCGACCCGCCGGTGCACGCCGCCAACCTGGTGCTGGGCCGCCGCGTACTGGCCGGTTCGTTGATCGGTGGCATTGCCGAAACCCAGGAAGTGCTGGATTTCTGCGCCGAGCACAACATCACCTGCGACATCGAAATGCTCGACATCCGCCAGATCAACGAGGCTTACGCGCGCATGATCGCCGGCGACGTGAAATACCGTTTCGTGATCGACATGGCGACGCTCAAGGTTTAAACCTTTAAACCCAGTTCCGCCGAGAGCCGGGCTGTGACCCCTTTGATCAGAGGAATCAGCTCGGCCATTTTTTCCAGCGGCATGTACGGCACGGTGCTGGCGATACTGATCGCCGCCACGATGCCCTTGCTCGCATCCCGAATCGGCGCCGCCACGCAGCGGATCGACGGTTCGTTGTCCTCCAGATCGAAGGCGTAGCCACCGGCGACGTACTCGGTCATGCGCTGCTCCAGCTGTTCCCAGGACTGCTGGGGATGCTGCGGCCAGAACTGACTTTTCCCACCCGCCGGCAGACTGATGTCGTACAGCCGTTGCCAATCTTTCGGCGAATCATCGAGCATCAACGCCTTGCCAATCCCGGTGCGTGCCAGCGGCATGCGATGGCCGACCCGCGAACGCATTTCCGGGCCGTTGCGCCCTGGGTTCTTCAGCAGATACAGCACTTCATCGCCTTCACGAATCCCCAGGTGCACGGTGTCGCCGGTCAGCGCCGACAACTCGTCCAGATACGGCCCGGCCAAGGTCACCAGCGGCAACTCTTCGCGGGCCTGAAAACCCAGCTCGATCAGTTTCGGCCCGAGCAGATAACCGACTTGCGGCACCACGCGCAGGTAGCGCTCGTCGACCAGGCAACTGGCCAAACGATGGGTGGTGCTGCGCGTAGTGCCGATCAGCCGGGCGATCTCCTTGAGATCGCGAGCGCCACTGGCGACGGCTTGCACCACACCCAACCCGCGCAACAGCGTTTGCGTGCCGGTGGGTGCGGCGTCCTTGGTTTTTTCCGGGGCGTCTTCCTGCATATCCAGCCTTTTACCATTGAGCGAGGGAACGGGCGGCATTATGGTCGCCCGACGCAGACCACTACAACTCGATACGCTCGACCTTGCCGACCAGCAACACGTAGGACAAGGCACCGATCAATGCGAGAACCGCGATGTAGGTGATCGCCGGCGCGAACGAATCGCCGCTGGCAAGGAAACCGATAACGATCGGCGTGGCAATCGCCGACAGGTTGCCGATGAAGTTGAACACCCCGCCGGTCAACCCCAACAATCGCGCCGGCGCCAGCGTCGAGACCAGCGACCACGTGATGGAGGCAAGACCGTTGCCGAAAAATGCCAGCGCCAGAAAGGCAATCACCAGCGGCGTCGACTCAACGAAGTTGGCGCCGATGATCGAAGTGGAAATCAGCAAGCCGCCAATGATCGGCAGCTTGCGCGCAAAGCCGACGGTGTAGCCGCGACGAATCAGGAAGTCGGAAAAGAACCCCGAACACAGCACACCAATGAACGCGGCGAGAAACGGTAGCGACGCCAACAGGCCGGACTTGATGAAGTCCATGCCGCGATATTTCACCAAATAGGTCGGGAACCAGGTGAGGAAAAACCACAGCGTCGAGTTCAGGCAGAACTGACCGAGGTAGATGCCCCACAACTTGCGTTTGGTCAGGACGATGCCGAGATCGGTCCAACTGAATTTGGCTTTGACCTTGGCGGACTCCTGCTGAATATCGACCAGACCACCGCCCTCGCGGATCAGGTCGATTTCTGCCTCGTTGGCGCCTTTGAAATCCCGTGGCTCGCGATACACCGCGTACCAGATCGCCGCCCAGAGAATGCCGACCGCGCCAGTGACGACGAACACCATGTGCCAGCCGAACTCATGCTGCAGCCAAGCCAGAACCGGCGTAAGGAACGCCAGACCGACGAACTGCCCTGAGGTGTAGAAACCGATCGCGGTAGCGCGTTCACGCTCGGGGAACCAGGTCGTCACCACACGGCTGTTGATTGGATAAGCCGGTGCTTCCAGCGCGCCGACCGCCATGCGCAGCACGAACAACGCGATGAAACTGGCGGCGAAACCGAGCATCACCGTCGCCAGCGACCACAGCAGCAACGCAACGCTATACAGAATGCGCGGCGGCACACGATCCACCAGCCAACCGCCGGGGATCTGCATGGCGGCGTAGGTCCAGCCGAATGCGGAGAAGATCAGACCGACGTGAATCGGATCGATGCCCAGCTCACTGGTCAGCGCCGGTGCGGCAATCGACAGGTTGCTGCGGTCGAGGTAGTTGATGACCACGGTGATAAACAGCAACACCATGATGAAAAACCGCTTACGGCTGGGCGTGACTAAAGACGCCTGCCCGGTGAGGGTTTGCGGTTGCATGGGGAGAGCCTCTTTTTATGTTTATTGAGGTCGGCCTGAGGCCTTGCATCTGATCGTTCCCACGCTCCGCGTGGGAATGCAGCCCGGGACGCTCCGCGTCCCAAAAGCGGACGCAGAGCGTCCATAGAGGCATTCCCACGCAGAGCGTGGGAACGATCTCATTGGGTGAATCAGAAGGGACTCACCACTCGGCAAAACTGCCATCGGCATGGCGCCAGATCGGGTTGCGCCAGCGGTGGCCGACTGCCGCGCGCTCGATCACGTATTCCTCGTTGATCTCGATGCCCAACCCCGGGCCGTTGGGGATCTTCACGAAGCCTTTGTCATAATCGAAGACCCGCGGATCCTTGACGTAATCGAGCAAGTCATTGCTCTCGTTGTAATGGATGCCCAGGCTTTGCTCCTGGATAAACGCGTTGTAACAAGCCGCGTCCAGTTGCAAACACGCCGCCAGCGCAATCGGCCCCAGCGGGCAGTGCAGCGCCAGCGCGACGTCGTAGGCTTCGGCCATGTTGGCGATCTTGCGGGTTTCGGTGATGCCGCCCGCATGGGAGGCATCGGGCTGGATGATGTCGACGTAGCCTTCGCTCAACACCCGTTTAAAGTCCCAACGCGAGAACAGCCGCTCACCGAGGGCAATCGGCGTGCTGGTCAACGGCGCCAGCTCTTTCAAGGCTTCATAGTTTTCGCTGAGCACCGGTTCTTCGATAAACATCAGTTTGTACGGATCGAGTTCCTTCATCAGCACCTTGGCCATTGGCTTGTGCACGCGGCCGTGGAAGTCGACGCCGATGCCGACGTTCGGCCCGACCGCGTCACGCACCGCAGCAACGTTGGCCAGGGCCAGATCGACTTTCTCGAAGGTGTCGAGGAACTGCAGCTCTTCGGTGCCGTTCATTTTCACTGCGGTAAAACCACGGCTCACCGCCTCTTTCGCCGCACGGGCGGTGTCGGCCGGACGGTCGCCGCCGATCCACGAATACACGCGAATTTTGTCGCGCACCTGGCCGCCAAGCAGATCACTGACCGAGACGCCAAGGGCCTTGCCCTTGATGTCCCACAGCGCCTGATCGATACCGGCCAGCGCGCTCATGTGGATCGCGCCGCCACGGTAGAAACCGCCGCGATAGAGCACGGTCCAGATGTCCTCGATATTGCGTGGGTCTTTGCCGATCAAGTAGTCGGACAATTCTTCAACGGCAGCCGCGACGGTGTGCGCGCGCCCTTCAACCACGGGTTCGCCCCAACCGGTCACGCCTTCGTCGGTTTCGACCTTGAGGAAGCACCAGCGCGGCGGGACGATGAAGGTGGTGAGTTTGGTGATTTTCATCTTTTTGTCTCTCTTGTAGATGCAGCGCTCGCAGCGCCAAAAGTCTTAGCGAAGCGCTTTCCAGGCGGCCACGTAGGCCTTGGCATTCACGGCCACTTGTTCTGGCGTCATGCCCGGTTTGAAAAGGCCGGAACCGAGACCGAAACCTTTTACGCCGGCATCGATAAACGCCTGCATGTTGTCCGGCGTGATACCGCCGACCGGAGCCAGCACTGTCCCGGATGGCAACACCGCGAGCCAGGCTTTGACGACCGCCGGGCCCATCTGCTCGGCCGGAAACAGCTTGAGAATGTCCGCGCCCTCCGCCAGCGCCGCGAAGGCTTCGGTCGGCGTCGCGACGCCCGGCGACAGAAACAGCCCCGCCGCTTTCGCCGCTCGCAATACCTTGGCGTCGCTGTGCGGCATGACGATCACTTGGCCGCCGGCTTCTTTCACCAACTCGACCTGCTCCGGGGTCAACACCGTACCGGCACCGATCAGGCAATCGGCGGGCAAAGTCTTGCGCAGGATGCGGATACTTTCGTACGGCGAAGGGGAATTGAGCGGTACTTCGATGACGCGAAATCCGGCCGCATACAGGACTTCTCCGACAGCGGCAGCTTCCTGCGGATGCAGGCCACGCAGGATCGCGATCAGACCGTTTTGCGCCAATGCTTGCTTGAGCATGTCAGGCCTCCAGTCAGGGTTAACGGGATGAGGAATCAATCAGTCCGGCAGCCAGCGCCAGTTGCCACAGACCACGCTCGGTGGCCTGTTCGGCCAACGTCACGCTGGCGAAACCACAGGCATTGAGGGCGCGGCTGTAGCGCGCACAGAGTTGCGCGTTGCCGATAAGGATGATCGAAGGGAGATTCGTGTTGTTGCGACGACGTCGCTGAACCGTGGCGAGCGCCGCCAGTTCATGGCCGATCATCAGGCCGGACAGATAATCCGCCTGCGCCGTCGGGCCGAGTTCGCCGGTCAGGCCCAGGGTCCGCGCGCTGAACAAGGTCGAAAGCACACCCAACTCGCCCTCCGCCGATTGTGCAATCTGCACACCTCGGTCGAACGCCTGACTGTCGAATGTCGCACTGTGTTGTTGGGTACGACCGAGAATGCTGTGTTCGCTGAGCACGGCGAATACTTCGCCGGTCATGAACGTGTCGAAATGGGTGATGCAGCCATCGACCACCTCCACCCATTTCGAATGGCTACCGGGCAGTCCGATCAGCAGATCATTGCCCGCCTCGACCGGCAGATTCTGCAGCACGCCAAGCACTTGGGTTTCTTCGCCGCGCATCACATTCGGCAGACGCGAACGCTGGATCACGCCCGGCACGATATGCACCACGGTGCCGCGCAGGCTGACAACTGTTTGTAAGGAGTTTCCGAGATTGGCGACGTTCGCCGGCGTCTCGCAGTAGGCCGCTTCACGCCAGCCCTGCGCACTGCCGACCATACCGCAGGCAATCACCGGCAGATTTGGTTGCGCATCGAGCCAGTCGCCGCACGCCTCGTCGAACGCCAGTTCAAAACCATCGGCGCATTCGCGACCATTGATGATTCGCGGGGTCTTGGGCAACTGCATGATCCCGGACGACAGCGCGCGCTGCTCCAGCACCACACCGCCCGCCGCGAGTTTGTAAGCACGTAATGAGGTCGTCCCCCAGTCGAGCGCGATCAATTGCGCCAGCATCGCTTCACCTGTTTTGTTTTTGGCAGTGAGTGCGACGGACTATAGACCTCCCAGACGAAAAATCTCAATATGTAATTTTACATCCCATATTTTGGGATGGCCAAGTCTACCCACTCTCCTCGAACAGATCCGTGATTCACCGTTATCAATATCACTACTGACGCTCTATCGCCTGAACGAAAACACTGGCAGGAATATTCATCGATTTTGAGTAATACGGACCGTAAGCGTAGGCAGCAGTCCTGAACTTACATGCCACGACCTGACGCGCGCTCAATACCATCAACAGTTGTTTTTTATTGAAGTACGTACTCAGCGTTCCACCGTCCGGTGTATGCACCGCAGAGACCTCAGCCGAATACACATATGGCCCCGCAGCAGATTCATTTAATACCGCGACGACCTCCCCTTCGAGATACCGGGTCAGGTCCTGTTTTGTTTCGAAGAAGCCACTCTCATCCAATGAACAGATCAAGGCATTGCCGACCTGATGTTGGCCGGCATTGATCTCGAAGAATCGCAACAGATCAGTCATTGAACTGAAGCGAACATCCAGAAGAGCACTGTCTCCAGGCTTGGTAACAGAAACAAATTCAATTTCAGTCGTTGGTAATGGCACTCTTTTTGCGCACGAAGTACACAAACAAAGAACTAGAATTGCAAGCAACACTCGCATGTCAAGACTCCAGATATTTGATCATTTTTTCAGCGATGAGATCACATGCGGACTGTTCGCCAAGAATCCTCGCCTTGAACATTACGCCTGCATCTTCGTGGTTGGTGTCTACCGCTTTATTGATATCAGGACCCGAGCTCATGACCCAGCGTTCTCCCATCTCGGCGACATCATCGGACTGATTGGGTTTCGCCGGTGCAGCCAATATATTGATCCAGTACTCTGCACCAGGCTTCGGGGTGGTGGCGTAAATGTCTGAAATCAGCCAGACACCCAGTCCGCCGCCCACTGGATCAAGCGTGACCAAGGACTTCACCGTAAATCCCTGTTCTTTGAGTATGGCTGCCAGATGAGCGCCGTTCCATCCTCCCAGACTGTGACCGACGATACTTATATAAATTGATTTATCACCTTTCAGATAACTCAGCACATACTTTTCTATGTCTTTCTTGCCGCGCACATCCTTATAACTAAGGTACACCGACTTTATTTTTCCAATTTGCGCGTCGCTGAATTTTTTAGGCAATAAAACCTGCGCACTGGTTACGTTACCGTGAGGTGGTTGATCTTGATAATACGGTTCCTTGTCTCCAGCACCGCCGATGAAAAACACGACGATTTTTTTGATTTTGATTGCCACAGCTTTTACAGTCTGGTCGGTTTTGCAAGTCAACTCATGACTCACCACCTCGTTTTTGCAATCTTTGAGTGCAGGGTTTGCGACTTCCATTTCGATCACTCTACAAACAGTTTTATAGTTTCGGCCAAATGAGAGCTGACCATATGAGTAAAGCCCTGCTCATTGGTGATCCCATGTTCCATGCTGCCATCGCCCCGTTGAATCACATAGGGATGATCGGGCACAGGCTCGCCAGTTGCTTCATTAACCACTTGCAACCTGTCCGTAAAATGCACCGGCATCGGCAACAACCCGCTAAAAGCCGCCCCGCCGCCACTCTGGCCAATAATTACCGTCCCCGACCCACCAACCACGACATTGCCGTGGCCTCCGGTGCTATCGAGCGTGGCCGCGTTCAGGCCGTTGATGAATACGGTGCCGGAAACCGCTCCGGTAATCGGACTGCCGCACGCCGATTTATCGGTCATGCGCGCGGCGGCGAGGCCGTCGAAGAAGACGTTCGGCGAGCCGGAGGCAATCGGGTTGGTGCCATGGCCTGGCAATGGGCAGGCGGTCGGGTCGGTGACGCGGGCGGCGGGTTTACCACTCAATTCAGAGCTCCTTGCTTCAGAGATTCCGGATGCGGCTGATGGATATCGATGTCGGTCGCGGCGAAGCGCCAGCGGTTGTCGACGGGGTCGAACAATGCGTGGCAATGCTCACGGCTGTCGGGTGATGCGGCGGTTTGCAGGTGCCGCCAGGCTTCGTCGGTTTGCCAGGCCAGTTCGGCCGGCGAGGCGTCGTCGAGTTCGTTGAGCCAGGCGTTGTAGTTGCGCAGGTGATTACGCTCGTAAGTCGATTGCAGCAGTTCGGCCATTTGCGTGCCGAGGTCGAGATGATGCCGGGCCGTCCACTCGCCGATCTCGGAATAGACGTACCAGCCCATCGGCATCAACCCGCCGTCCTTGAGCAGCGAATGCCCGGCAGGGGCGACGAAACCGCAACAGACGTGCAGCATCAGCCAGCCTTGATGGGCGTCGATAAACGCCGTCGGATCGAAGGTGCGCAGCGGTATCACACGGTACTCGGCGAGCCCGGCGCTGCGGATCATCAACTCGGCATCAAGGCGTGACACGAACGCGCGAATGGCGCTGCCGCCCGTGCGATTTGTCATGCACAGAATATCGACCGGTTGACGCTGGGGGTTGTCGCTCAAGCCTGAGTTTTTCACCAGGCCATACAGACGCATTGACGCCCGTAGTCCGCTCATCGCTGGTCACTCGTTGACGCAGCGAAGGCTCCACAGGCGTGGAGAAATAGTGCCGAAGGCATTGCAGGTGTCGTCCGTGAGCGCGAAAAAATGGCGCGTAGAATGCCGGACTAGAGCGTTGGCGACAATCGAATCAGCATGGCAATGCCATCATTGTGGTCAGCCCTCGGCAAACTCACGCAACACCTTGCCGTCCATGCGATAGCGCACCCACTCCTCCTGTGGTTGTGCGCCGAGGGATTTGTAGAACTCGATCGCCGGGGTATTCCACTCCAGCACGCTCCATTCGAAGCGACCGCAATCATTGTCGCAGGCGATTTTTGCCAAGTGCCGCAACAAGGTTTTGCCGGCACCGCCGCCGCGTTGATCCGGGGTGATGTAGAGGTCTTCGAGGTACAGGCAGTTGCTGCCCAGCCAGGTCGAATAGCTGAAGAAGAACACCGCGAAACCGATCGGCACGCCGTCGCGCAGGCAGATCAGGCCGTGGGCGGTAGCGCCTTCGCCGAACAGGCTGCGCTCGATGTCGGTCACGTTGGCGATGACTTCGTGGCGGGCCTTTTCGAAATCGGCGAGTTCAGTGATGAAGGCGAGGATTTGCGGAGCATCGCTGGGGGTCGCCGGGCGGATGTCGATCGTCATGGACGGGCCTTGTCGGAAAAGGAAAACGCCATACTAAGGTGGTGAGCGGCGCTCGTCACATGGCAAAACACACACTACCCTGCGTCATGTTGCAAACACTGCTCCCACGGGGACCTCGACAATCTGAAAGGATGCTTATGAACTTAGAGAGTTTTACGCCCCTGGAGGCACTCGCGTCAGCTCTGTTGCCACACGCACTGGAACCGTCCGACGACGGCGCTCATGACCTCGCCCACCTCCAGCGTGTCTGGCATAACGTGCGTACGCTGCATGCAGAAGAAGGCGGTGATCTGCAGGTGCTGCTCGCCGCCGTGCTCCTGCACGACTGCGTAGCCGTCGAAAAGAACTCACCGCTGCGCGCACAAGCCTCGCGTCTGGCAGCGGAGAAGGCTTCGGCAGTACTGGCCACGCTGGGCTGGCCCGACGAAAAAATCAGCGCCGCGTTTCATGCCATCGAAGCCCACAGCTTTTCCGCCAACATGACCCCGCGCACCCTCGAAGCGAAAATCGTCCAGGACGCCGACCGTCTCGACTCACTGGGCATGCTTGGTGTTGCTCGTACGTTCTACGTCGCCGGACGCATGGGCTCGGCGCTGTACGACCCGCAGGATCCCGAAGCGAAACAGCGCGATTACGACGACACGCGTTTTTGCCTGGATCACTTCCAGACCAAACTGCTGCACCTCGCCGACGGTTTCCAGACCGCCGCAGGCCAGCGTCTGGCGCAAGTCCGTCATCAACGCCTGAAGGGTTTCATGGAGCAGTTCAAGGAGGAGATCGGCCTCGCCTGAGGCTCCTGTTGTTCGACCGTTCGTCGTTCATCAGGCACCAATCCGCTCAGAGGGCAGACCAACATCAGGTAAGGATTCCAATCACTGGAGACGCCCTATGATCCCGTCAAGGTTGACCGCTTTCGTATTCAGCGCCCTGCTCTGTCCTGCAGTTTTCGCCGCATCCACCACCGCTGCGGGCACCGGCCCTACCGACCCGACCCCACCACGAGCCCCCGCCATCAACAGTGCTCCCGGTATGAATACCGATGGCTCGGGCGTGCCGTTGATCAATCAGCCGCCCGCCACCGGTACTGAT
>NZ_JAMLFX010000004.1:93769-139274 GCF_023634765.1 Pseudomonas sp. AKS31 | reverse complement strand
CCCGGGTCGTCAGGGCGGCATGAACACCCCTGACTCCCCCGCCACACCTGACAACGCCGGGCCCGGCGTTGGCTCTAAAACCACCACCGGTGGTTCGGGCTCCGAAGGATCCGGTCAGTAGTTCGCCGACGCGAGCGTCCTATTCAATCCAATGAAGAGGTAACCATGAACGTCGATAAAAACCTGGAAAAAGAAGTCCTCACCCGCCTGCTGCATGCCCATCCAAGTGGCCTGGGCAAGGAGGTGCTGGACAATTACCGGGGCGAGAAAGTCGTGGCCAGCGCCCTCGCCGCCTTGCAGGATCGCGGACTGATTCATCACGGTCATGTGACCTGCAATGAAGCCGGCGAACATTCGTTGAACCTGCCGATCAAGCTCAGTGCCGCTGGCGTTGAAGCGGCGCGCAAGCTGGATCTGCAGTAGTCCTGAGGCCGCTCGCTGCCGACGCGGCGAGCGGCCAATTCAATTTTTGACTTGAGGCTGATGGCCTCATCGCTGGCAAGCCAACTCCCACAGGAACCGGGGTGAACACCAATGTGTGTTCACCACAAAAACCTGTGGGAGCTGGCTTGCCAGCGATGGCGGTAGATCAGGCGCCGCTGGACTCCCGGATAAAAGCATCCACCTCAGCCGCCCCAGGCGAAGTAGCCGGCCCCCAGCGCGTCACCGCCAGCGCCGCCGCCGCATTCGCCCGCCGCGCCGCTTCATGGGCAGACAGGCCCTGCGCCAACCCTGCGACAAACACGCCAGCATGAGCATCACCGGCGCCGTTGCTGTCCACGGCTTTCACGACAAACCCCGGCACATGTCGACGCTCGCCGGCCTGATGAATCCAGCAGCCCTGCGGCCCATCGCGAACCACCATCAGCACCTCTCTGGATAGATGCTCAGCGAGACGATCCAGCGCCGCACCAATGCCCTCAGCCCCGGTAAACCGCAGCGCTTCGACGCTGTTGCTGGTCCACACATCGATGCGCGGCAACAGCGCCTGCATCATCGGCGAATCCGGCGATTCCACTAACGGGCCCGGATCGAACACCACGCTGATCGACTCCGGCAATGCCAATGTCCAGTCGAGCAACGCCTGCGCCTTGCCTTCGTGCAACAGGCTGTAGCCACTGAGATAAACGTAATCGCCCGCCTCGGCGGCAACGCTGTTCAGATCCTCTTCGGTCACCTCACCTTCAGCGCCGATATAGGAAATGAAACTGCGCTCGGCCGACGCATCGGTCAGCGCGACACACAACCCCGTGTCACGCTGCGCAGGTTCGCGAATACCGATGTGAATGCCTTCGTCATTCATCGCCTGACGCGCCAGATCACCGAAACGCCCGCTGCCATGCCGGCCGAGATAAACCACCGGCAGGCCGTTACGCACTGCCGCCGCCATCACGTTGAACCCGCCACCCGCTTCAAAACCGGCCGACTGCGCCAGCACATCACCGCCAACCTGCGGCAGTTTATCCACGGCCATGACCAGGTCGATGATGACCTGGCCGGTGTGCAACATCTTAGGCATGAGCATTCTCGGCTTGCGCGGCGCGGCGGTCTTTAGCTCCGCCGAGGACCAAGTAAATGCCACCGGCCACGACGAAGGTCACGATCCAGCCGAGGCCGTTGTGGCCCAGCCACGAGTCGGACAAGAAGCCTTTGAACCAGACGTTTTCAGCGGTGGTGCCGATGGTGGTGAAGCTGAAGCCCAAGACGATGGCAATCGCCCACGCACCGAATGCGCGCCATTCGATACCGCCGTGATACCAGTAGGCACTGCTCGGGCTGACGTCGAGCAGGTCTTGCGGGCTGTAGTAGTGACGGTGGATCAGGTCAACGACGAAGATCCCGACCCACGCGGTGATCGGCACCGCCAGCAGGGAAATGAAGGTGATGAACGGGCCGTAGAAGCTATCGGCGATCAGCATGAAGTAGATCGAACCGGCGAAGATCGCGACGATATCGACCACCACCGCATAAACGCGCTTGACCTTGAGGCCGAGGGTCAGCGTGGTCAGACCGGCGGAATACACCGACAGGTTATTCGACAGCAACAGGCCACCGAACGCGGTGATCAGGTACGGCACGGCCATCCACGTCGGCAGCATGTCGCGAATCGCCACGATCGGGTCAGTCGCCGAAGCGAGGTCGTTATTGCCCACCGACAGCAAGCCGCCGAGGGTGATCAGCAGCACCAGCGGAATGCCCGCGCCGAACGCAGCGGACGCGACCAGTCGCACAGCCTTGACGCTGCGATGCTGATAGCGCGACATGTCGGCGCCAGCGTTGGCCCAGCCGATCCCGGTGCCGGCGGCCATGGTGCCGATCCCGATGATCATCGCGCTGATCGGTGCTGGCGTAGCGTTGAACACCGCGCTCCAGTCGATGGTCGCGCAAAGGAAACCACCGACGAGGATGTTCAGCGCGCCGAACACGTAAGTCGCCCACTTCTGGATCACCAGCAGGGTCGCGTGGCCGAGGCCGGACACCGAGAGGGTCAGCAGGACGAAAATCGCGATGAAGATCAGCGTGAGTATCGGCGCACTTTTCGCTTCCACTGGCGAGCCGAACAGGATCGAGCACAGCGACAGCAATACGAATGCAGCGGTGGTGGTGTTGACCGTTTCCCAACCCAGACGCGACATCAGCGAGACCAGCGTCGGGCCGATATTGCCGCGCACGCCGAAGATCGCCCGCGACAAGGTCAGGCTCGGCGCGCGGCCCCGGCGGCCGGCAATCGAGATGATCCCGACCACTGCGAACGAACCGGCGGCGCCGATGATCGCGACGATGATCGCCTGCCAGATCGCCAGCCCGCGGAACGCCACCAGTGTGGCGCCCAGCGGCAGGCCGAGGATGGAAATATTGGCCGCGAACCAGACCCAGAACAGTTGCAGCGGATGCCCGTTGCACTCGGCTTCCGGCACCGGTTCAATGCCGCGGGTTTCCAGTTGCCCGGCGCTTTGCCCGGCGTTTGATGAACTCATGAAGGTGCTCCTGTTTGCCTTTTTTGTGGTTGTGGCAATGATGCAAAACGACAAGACTTTGCGGCCGTCCTCGGCCTGTCTGCGCGATCCATTGCGGGTGAATGATTCAAAAATCGTGGCGCGCCTATCGCTGGCAAGCCAGCTCCCACAGGGATCAGGGTGTACACAAATGTGTGGTCACAGCAAAAACCTGTGGGAGCTGGCTTGCCAGCGATGGCGTCAGTTCAATCAGCGCAAGACCAACAGCCCCTGCACCAACGGTTCGAGCTCCAAATGATTAACGGCCTTGACCGTCTCGATCATCTCGACAGGCCAGCTCTCAAGACCCAGGCAGGCCCCGAGCATGGCGCCGAGAATCGCCGCGATGGTGTCGGTGTCACCGCCAAGACTGGCGGCCATGCACAGCGCATCAAACGCGCTCATCTCACCGACGGCCACTTGCTGCGCCAGGGCGAACGAGACCACCACCGACTCCTGCGAAGCCACCGAAGTGCCGATCACGTCGTAGAGCAGATCCGCCAGCAAAGCCTTGTCGCTATCGACGCTGATGGTGCGCGCCCAACTGATTCGCGAGGCAATGCGCCCACCGGCCACCCAGTGCCCGTGCGCCTCGGCTTGCTGCGCGATGTGCTGACCAAGGTTCAACGCCTCGCCCAGGTCCATGCCATTGATGCCGGCGGACACTACCGCTGCCACCGCCGCCGCACTGGCAATCCCCAACGTGGTGTTGTGGGTGACCTGACAGGCCTGAACCACCGCCGCGATAAACCGCTGAGGGTCGGCAACATCCGCCGCGATGCCCACCGGGGTGATGCGCATCGCCGCGCCATTGGTGGTGCCGTAGCGCCCGGCCTCTTCCGGCGAATGGCCGGCGAGGATCATTTCGATGGCGCGCTTGGTCGACGGCCCGAGCAAGTCCTGCGAGCCCTTGGCCTGCATTTCGGCTTCCCACTCGATCAAGCGTTGCGCGAGGATCGCCGGTTCGATGCGGCCCTTGCCTTCGACCAGCAGCTCGCCGACCAGAATCGCCTGTTCGGTGTCGTCAGTGATCGAGCCTTTGGGCATGTTCGCGGCAATCGGTTGCAAGGGGCCTGCGTCCTGCAGATCGGTGATTGTGCCGAAGCGGGTCTTGATGGTTTCGCGGTTCAGCGATTGCGTCGGCATGCCCAGCGCATCACCGAGGGCCAGGCCATAGAAAGCGCCGAGGGCACGGTTGAGCGCGGTCATTTCGATTCTCCGAATTGCAGGTGCAGACGGAAATGCACCGGGTCGAGCAGGCTTTCGACCAGCTCCATGAAGCGGTTCTGGCGGTCGTAGGTGGTGCGCAACGCTTTGAGAAAAACAGTGCCGACCGGGCGGCCGAGCAGTTCGGCGTCTTCGGCATTCAACGGTTCGGCGCCGATCCATTGATCGCCGCGCTCGCCGATGTAGCCGTAGGCGGCCAGGGTGATGGTCAGGGAGTTATCGATCAGACCGACACGCGGCAGGCTTTCCAGGCCGCCGGTCGCTGGCATCAAAGAGCGTTCGAGGGATACCAAAGTGCCGTCGTTGGAGCGCCGACGACGGTCGAGGGTAATGAATTGGTCAGTGCCGAACCGCGAGAGCAGATCGGGCCGGGTCACGGCTTCCAGACGCAGCACTTCGGTGTTGATCAGCGCACCGCTGTCGGCCAGCGCCTGCGCCCAGCCGCTTCGCTGGTCGAGCGCCACACCGTCGAAGGTGACGATGGAGCCGACGCCGCTTTGCGTGGCGATGTAATTGCGCCGTTTCAGTTCGGCCAGCGCTTCGCGCAACGTGCCACGGCTGACTTGGAATTCTTGAGCCAACTGATGCTCGCCGGGCAACAGAAAACCGTCCTCCATGAGGCCGCTTTCGATGCGTCGGACGAGCTCGTCGACCACCCGTTGTTTCTTGTCAAATCGTACCTGTCTAATCATGTACAAATTGATACCCGAAACTAGCGTGGGCGGGCAAGGGATATTTAGCGAGAGTGACGAAAGGCGGGAGAAGCAAAAGCCCCTCACCCTAGCCCTCTCCCGGCGGGAGAGGGGCCTGAATGGGGGATGCTCAAGAGGTACGCCGACCTGAAAGTGCTTCGCCGAATCCACAATCGACCCGAAAGTGCTTTTCCGAATCCATAGTCGACGAGAACTTTCAGGTCCACGGATTGCGCAAGACACCTCACCCCAGCCCTCTCCCTTTGGGAGAGGGCTGGGGTGAGGGGCTCTTGATCTTAGCGCTGCTTCAGACGGTCGATGACCACGGCCAGCAAAAGGATCGAACCACGGATAACGTATTGGTAGAAGGTATCAATGTTCTTCAGGTTCATCGCATTCTCGATGATCGCCAGAATCAACACCCCGGCAATCACATGCCGAATCATGCCGATCCCGCCGCTCAGCGACACCCCGCCCAGCACGCAAGCCGAGATCACGGTCAGTTCGAAACCCTGACCAATCATCGGCTGCCCCGAGGTCATCCGCGACGCCAGTATCACCCCGGCCAACGCACCAATCACACCGTGCACGGCAAAGATAATGATCTTGGTCCGGTCAACGTTCACACCCGCGAGCAACGCCGCTTCCTGGTTGCCACCGATGGCCATGGTGTTGCGCCCGTAGGTGGTGTAATTCAACAGCCAGCCAAAAAACAGGAAGCAAACAATGGTGATCAGAATCGGCACCGGCACACCGAACAACTGGCCATTGCCGAAGACGAAGAACGATTCCTGCGACACGCCCACTGCTTTGCCGTTGGCAAAAATGTAAGCCAGACCACGGACGATCTGCATGGTCGCCAACGTGGTGATCAAGGCATTGACGCGCAACTTGGCAATCACGATGCCGTTGATCAACCCGACAATCAGGCCCATCACCAGCGCCGCGCTGACACCGAGAAAAACGCTGTTGGTGTCGCGCATCACTACTGCCGCGACCACGCCGGCGCAGGCAATCACCGAGCCCACCGACAAGTCGAAGTGCCCCGACGCCAGGCAATACAACATCGTGCACGCGGCAATCCCGGTGGTGGAAATCGCCAGGCCCAGGCCACGCATGTTCAGCGGCGAAAGGAAGTTGTCGATCAGCAGCGTGCAGGCAATGAAGATGCCGATCGCCGCCAGCAGCATGACCCAGTCATCGAGGAAGCGGCGCATGTCCAAAGGTTTGCGCTCTTTGGGCAAGGTTTCGTTTTGGGTTGTCATCATAGTCACCTCTCAGTTCGCCACGCCGTCAGCGCGGTGGCGCGGCAAAGCCAGTTGCAGCAGGTTGGATTCATTGGCCTGGTCGCGGCCGATTTCGCCGCGCAGGGCGCCTTCGCAAAGCACCAGAATGCGGTCGGAAATGCCCATCACTTCCATCAGATCGCTGGACACCACGATCACCGAAATGCCGTCGGCGGCAAGGTTATGGATGATCTGGTAGATCTCCGCTTTGGCGCCGATGTCGATGCCGCGCGTCGGTTCGTCAAGCAGCAAAACTTTCATCGGCATCGACAGCCAGCGACCGAGAATGGCCTTCTGCTGGTTGCCGCCGGAAAGGAACTTGATCTGCTGGCCGGCGTGCGGGGTTTTCACTTTCAGCGCTTTGATCTGCTTGTCGGCGTTGCCCTTTTCCCACAGACCACGAATCAGGCAACCGAGGCCCGAATGGGCGCCGCGTGCGCTGATGTTGATGTTCTCGGCGACGCTGGCCAGCGGGATGATGCCTTCCTTTTTACGATCCTCCGGGCACAGCAGAATGCCCGCGGCAATCGCATCGCGCGGTGAGCGCAATTTCAGTTCATGGCCACGCAGTTCTAGGCGTCCGGCGGTGTTGCGCTCCAGCCCACTGAGCAGGCGAAACAGCTCGGTGCGCCCTGCCCCGACCAGTCCGAACAGGCCAAGGATTTCACCTTTGTGCGCTTCGAAACTGATTGGCTCGCGCAGCCCCGGGCCAAGCAAACCGTCGACCTTCAGCGCGACGGCGCCGCGTGGACGATGGCGATAATCGTAGATGTCCTGAATATCGCGACCGACCATGCAGGTCACCAGTTGATCGTGGGTCAACTGGCTCATGTCGTCGAAGGTGCGCACGTAGCGCCCGTCCTTGAACACCGTCACGGCGTCGCAGATGCGGAACACTTCTTCCATGCGGTGCGAGACGTAGAGCACGACTTTGCCCTCGTCACGCAGACGGCCGATGATCGCCATCAAACGATCGATTTCTCGAGCCGAAAGGCTGCTGGTCGGTTCGTCGAAAGCGATGACGTGAGCCCCGCGCGACAACGCTTTGGCGATTTCCACCAGTTGCCGCTGGCCGAGGGACAAGCGTCCGACCTTGGTTTGCGGATCGATTTCGTCGGCCAGGCCTTTCAGACAACTCAATGCTTGCTGGCGCAGCACGCCGCGATTGATCAAACCGAAACTGGCCGGCAGATGGCCGAGAAACAGGTTCTCGGCGACGGTCATTTCCGGCACCAGATGCAGCTCCTGGTGAATCACCGCGACGCCGCTGCCGATGCTGTCGGCGGTCGACTTGAACGCCATGGTCTGCTCGCCGATCTGCAACTCGCCGCTGCTCGGGATGTAAGCGCCACCGAGGATTTTCAGCAGGGTCGATTTACCGGCGCCGTTCTCGCCCATCAAGGCATGAACCTGCCCCGGATGCGCGACGAAACTGATGGCGTCCAGCGCCTTCACGCCGGGAAAGGTTTTGCCGATCCCGTTGAAGCGCAGGCTGCCGCTGGCGCTGTGTTGTTGTGTTTGTACTTGCGCGTGCATAAAGCCACCTCTTCACACCGAAAAACGGCCCGGCTGCCCGGGCCGTCGCTGCATCAGTTCCACAAGCCGATTTTTTCCAGCTCTTGCTTGAAGTTCTCGCGGGTGATCAGGGTGACGTCGTCCATCGCGGTGTACTTCGGCGGTTCTTTGCCGGTGGTGACCCACTCGTACATCATCTCGGCAGTCTTGTAGCCTTCGATGTGCGGGCTTGGCAGCATCGAACCGAAGAAACCGCTGTTGGGCTTTTTCAGTTCGCCGATGGCGTCGGTGCCGTTGATGCCGATGCCGATCACGTTGGCCGCCGCAAAACCGGCGGCTTCGGTGGCGCGTACGCCGCCGAGCACGGTGTTGTCGTTCATGCCGCCGATGATCAGGTTTTTTGCGCCGCTCGGCAGTTTCACCAGTGCCGAGTTGGTCGCGTCCATGCTGCCCGGTACGTCGAGGGTTTTCAGTGCAGCGAAGAGGATGTGATCCTTCGGCATACCGGCGTCTTCGAGGGATTTCACCGAGCCGTCGGTGCGTTTCTTGCCGGTGTCGAGTTCGTTGTAGGTGTTGACCACCGCGTAGGTGTCTTTCCAGTCCCAGTTACGCTTCTTCGCTTCGGCGACCATGGCGTTGCCCTGCTTCTGGCCAACTTCGAACGCAGCCATGCCGAGGTACGGCACGTCTTCCATGAACTTGCCATTGGCGTCGACGAAACGGTCATCGACGGCAATCACTTTCAGGTCATTGAGTTTGGCCTTGGCCATGATCGCCGGGCCGAGCGACACGTCCGGCGGGCAAATCACGAAGCCCTTGGCACCGTTGGCGGCGAGGCTGTCGATCGCCGACAGGGTTTTCTCACCGTCCGGCACGGCAATCTTGATCAATTCAAAGCCCTTGTCCTTGGCGGCTTTCTCGGCGAAGGCCCACTCGGTCTGGAACCACGGTTCTTCAGCCTGCTTGACCAGAAAACCGATTTTCACGGTGTCGGCAGCGAGCAGCGCACTGCTCAGGCTGAACGCGGTGACCGCCAGGGCGGTACTGCACAGGGTACGAATCCCGAAACGACGTTTCATAAGCTGACTCCTTGTTATTTTTTTTGAGCAATGTTTGAAAAGCGTTAAAGCGTGTTCTCAGTGAAGCGGTTTGAAAATAGTCATATCGTATGATGATTGGATTTCAAGCGTAGTTCAGCGCTCGAAATCTATTTATTCAGTCGTGGTACATCACCGAGCGGCCACCATCGATGGTGATACACGAGGCATTGATGAACGGCGCTTCATCACTGGCCAGAAACACCGCCGTCATCGCCACTTCAAGCGGCTGACCGATGCGTTTCGGCGGGTGCAGATCAAACGCGCGCTGACGCTCGGCACGCGGGTCGGCAAAACCGTTCCAGTAGTCGACGTTCAACTGTGTCTCGATATAACCCGGGGCGATGGCGTTGACGCGAATGCCCTTCGCGGCGTACTCGATACCGAGCGCGCGGGTCAGGCCGAGCAAACCGTGCTTGGCCACCGGGTACGGGAAGCAGCCGGGAATGATGTGACTGGAATGGGTCGAGGCGATGTTGATGATGCTGCCGACACCCTGCTCGATCATCTGCGGCAGCACTGCTTTGCAGCCGAACCAGGCGCCGTCCAGATCAATGGCGAAGCAGCGGCGCCAGTCTTCCTCGGTCATTGCCAGCGGATCACGGAATACGTTGACCCCGGCGCAGTTGACCAGCACATCGATGCGCCCGTGCAGTTCAACGGCGCGCTTGGCCATGGCCTGCAGATCTGGCTGATTTGAGACATCCACCTTCAGTGCTTGCACGTCACAGCCTTGCTCACGCCAGTGCGCGGCAACCTGTTCGACTTTTTCGGCCTGGATATCGCTGATCAACAGTTTCGCTTGCTGCGAGGCGCAGGCAGCGACGATGGCTTCACCGATGCCTTGCGCGGCACCGGTCAGCAGCACGACCTTGTTTTTCAGACGCTCGCCCTTCGGCGGTGCGGGCACCGGCGGCAGGGAAAGAGGTTCAGCCATGGATCAGGACTCCTGTTTCGCAGGCACAAAAAAACCGGGCATCTGCCGATGTCCGGTCTGGAAGGCGGTTGGAACGAAACAGGCAGGCGCGGCCGACAGCTTGGGGCCGTTGCGAGACGCGGACTCCACACGGGAGTGCGATAGACATTCGCTGCATCACTTCACCTGTTTTGTTCTTTTTAAGTGTGAGTGCGTGTTACTGCTGGAGCCGACTATAAACCCGACCGCCGAATAATCTCAATATATAATTTTGCATCCCATATTTTGGGATTTAGCCCGCAAACCGCGTACAGAGTTTTCCTGCGACATCCACGCGCATCGACAGCACCGCGCCATCCAATGGATGGTTGTGCGGACTCTTGGCGCTGGTGACGTACAGGGTTTTCAGGTCTTCACCGCCGAACACACAACTGGTAGGACGGCTGACCGGCAGATCGATCCTGCGGTCGACCTTGCCGTCAGGCGTCATGCGCAGCAGGCAGCTGCCGTCCCAGCGGGCATTCCACACATAGCCTTCGGCATCCATCGCCGAACCGTCCGGGCCACCATTCTGATCAGGGCCGTACCAGGGAGTGGCCACATCAAGGCTGCCGTCGGCGTGAATAAAATAGCGATACAGCGTGTCATCGAGACTGTCACCGAACAGGACTGTGGTGCCGTCATCGCTCCACAGCAACGTGTTGGGAATGCCCAGGCCGCGCAGCAACGGCGTGACATGTTGATCCGGATCGATGCGGAACAGGCCACCGGAGCGCTGGGTGATCGGCAGATCTTCGCCCTGCTCGCCGATGTTGTTTTGCATGGTGCCGAGCCACAGTCGCCCCTGAGCATCGCAGCGCGCTTCGTTGGGGCGATTGCCCGGTTGCGGGTCGGCGACGCAGAACAGCGTCAGGCGTGGTTCGAGGCCCGGGGAGTCGAGATCGAGGCGGTAGACGCCGCTGCTCAGGGTCACCAAGGCGTCGCCGCTGGCGCAAGGGATGAACGCGGAGACGTGCTCAGGCATCTGCCAGATCTGTACGTTCTGGCCGATCAAGCGCAGGGCCTGTTTGCCAGCGATATCGACCCAGTACAACGCCTGGGTCGGCGCATCCCAGAACGGGCCTTCGCCGAGTCGGGCGCGGTGTTGGGTCAGGGCGGTCCACGTCATATCAACTCCTCGGATCTTGTTGTTATTTAATGTGGGAGCGAGCCTGCTCGCGAAAGCGTCGTGTCAGTCGATGCATGAGTTACCTGATACACAGCCTTCGCGAGCAGGCTCGCTCCCACAGGGGATCTCGTTATATTCAGCTCACTTTTTTGTCGGCCATGACTTTCGGGTAAAAGCGTTTGATCGCCAGGTCTGCGTTGTCGATCAAGGTCATGCACGCCCACACGCCGCGCGCGGAATCGCGGGCGGCGATGGCGTCGGCCATGTCCTTGTGGATCGGCAAGGTGCGGCGCAGTTCATCCGGATCGGCCGCAGAAACCTCGAACGACACGGCCAGCAACGCACCGAGGGCCGGAACCATTTGTTCGATGAATTGATTGTGGCTGGCGGCGAGGATGCATTCGTGGAAGATCTGATCGGCGCGGTTGTAATCGATGCCGCTGTCGACCGCGCGCTCAAGGGCGTTATAGGCCAGTTGCACCGCTTCAATCTGCTCCAGAGTCGCGCGCTCGCAAGCCCAGCGCACGGCCATCGGTTCGATGGTGCGGCGCAGGTCGAGCAAGTCATCGACGAAATTTTCCGGCAGGCCGTTGCGCGACAGCCAACCGACCACTTGCGGATCGAACAGGTTCCAGCGCCTTACCGGCAGCACGCGAGTGCCGACTTTCGGCCCGACTTCGAGCATGCCTTTGGCAACAAGGGTCTTGATCGCTTCGCGAATGACCGTGCGACTGACACCGAGCTGTTCGCCCAGATCGGCCTCGACCTTGATGGTCTGCCCCGGCTTGACCTGGCCAGCGGCAATCCAGCTGCCCAGCCAGTCGACCGTGGATGCGTGAAAGCTGCTGGACATGAACACCTCAAAGCGGATCGCGATGGGTGATCAAGCTAATCATCATACGATTGACAGTCAATCAGGATTTTAAGGTGATCCACAAAAACAACGTGGGAGCGAGCCTGCTCGCGAAAGCGGTGTATCAGTCACCCTAAGTATTGACTGACATACCGCCTTCGCGAGCAGGCTCGCTCCCACAGGGATTTGTGTTTACGGTTCCAGGCCGATGCAGAAGAATTCGCCGCCGCTCCACACCCCGAGCCAGCGCTGGCCATCGATTTCACGACTGACCGCCAGCTCCACCAGTTGATAGAACACATTGCGGTGAATCAGCGCTTCAAGGTTGGTGCGCACATGCACGTAAGGCGCCGGCTCTTGGGTCGTGGGATCAATCTCGACCCGGATCGGATGTTCCGGCCCAGCCTCGGCGGTTTCCTCGACGTTGGTAGTGAAGCGCAACAGCTGCGCCTCCCCCTCGCCTTCAACCTCGACTGCAATCGCCACAAACGGCGCGTCGTCGACCTTGATCCCGACCTTCTCGACCGGGGTGATCAGGAAATAATCATCGCCGTCGCGGCGGATGATCGTGGAGAACAATTTGACCATCGGCTTGCGCCCGATCGGCGTGCCCAGGTAATACCAGGTGCCGTCGCGGGCGATGCGCATATCGATGTCGCCGCAGAAGTCCGGGTTCCACAAGTGCACTGGCGGCAAGCCTTTGGATTTGGGGATCTGTCCCAACAGGTCATTGGCTTTTTGCGGGCCACTCATGGCGTTCTCCTTGAATTATTGGTCGCCGACTCCCAACAGGCTGCGCGCATACTGGGCCAGCGGCGGGCCGATCAGGTCTTCGGGCTTGCTGTCGTGGAACGTCAGTAAACCGCCACGACTCTTGATCCGTGCAGTATCAATCAAATACTGGGTGCTGGTCTCGATCAACATGATCTGAATTACGCCGCCATCGATGCCGAGACGATCCACGGCTTCCTGATCAAGCCACTCATCGGAGTTGCCGATGCGGTCATCAGCCTTGGCAAAGCGCGTGTACAGCAGATAGTGCGCGCCGGCATCACGAGCTTCGCCCATCGCCTGATCGAGGCCTTCCGGCGCGCGGGCGCGGCGGACCATCGGGAAGTACTCGACGAAGCCTTTGAAGGCTTCTTCGGCGACCACGTTAGGGCGCGGGTAGGAACCGCCCGGCGGCGCAAACGCGCCCTGCGCGATGTAGATGAACGAGTCCGGCTGAATGCGGAAATTGTTCACGCGGCGGCTGTCGCTGTGATCCAGCAAGCCCGCGTCGCTCATCTGGTAGCGAGTGCCTTCGGCCATATCGCTGACAGTCATACAGCCGCCAAGCGCCAAAACGGCCAGCAGCAAAACCAGGCTACGCATCCTATTCCTCCAGAGGCCGGTGACGGAAAACCGGCGAATGGCCGTTGGATGCAGCTTTTGCGCCAGCTCTGGTTGTTCGTTGATGGTTAGATCGTATTCGCGAGCAGGCTCGCTCCCACAAGTGGAACGCATTCCAAGGGTGGGAGCGAGCCTGCTCGCGAAAAAGAGTTTTCAGCCGCCGATAATCTTCATGACGGTGGCACCGCCCGAGAACGCCACCTCCTGCTTGTCGCCCAGCGCTTTGACCAGCAAACGCTGGAGCGCCGGCAACGCCTGATGGCGTGGCTTGTCGAGCAGATCGCCGACATAGTGGCGGTTGCTGGACGACAGGCAGCCATGCAGCCAACCGGTCGACGACAGGCGCAAGCGCGAGCAGGTCCGGCAGAACGGCACGCTTTCGTTAGCGATCACACCAAAGTTGCCCAGGCCGGGAATCGCGTAGCGCACGGCAGTGGCATCTACAGGAGCGTCGGTTTGTGCGTACTCATATCGTTCGCCAATCAGTGCCAGCAATTGCTGCAGGCTGACGAACTGTTGCAGGAAGGCATTGGAGTCCTTGGCCAGATGGCCCATGCGCATCAGCTCGATGAAACGCAGTTCATAACCGCGTTCAAGGCAGTAATCGAGCAACGGCATCACCTGGTCGAGGTTCTGCCCGCGCAACGGCACCATGTTGACCTTGATCTTCATCCCCGCCGCTTTCGCCTGATCCATGCCATCGAGCACCGTGGCCAGATCGCCGCCACGGGCGATGCTGCGGAAAGCACCAGCGTCGAGGGTATCGAGGGACACGTTGATCCGGCGCAGACCGGCATCCACCAACAGCGGCAGTTTTTTTGCGAGGAGTTGACCGTTGGTGGTCAGGCTGATGTCTTCCAGGCCCATCTTGCCGACAGCGGTCATGAACGATTCGAGTTTGGGGCTGACCAGCGGCTCGCCGCCAGTGATGCGCAGCCGTTCGATGCCGGCGGCTTCGATCAGATACGCCACGCCACGGGCCATGGCTTCGGCCGACAGTTCATCCTGCGCAGCCACCAACCGCTTGCCGTTGGGCACGCAGTAGGTACACGCGTAATTGCAGGCTGAAGTCAGACTGATTCGCAAATTGCGAAAACGCCTGCCTTGACGGTCAACGATCATGATCACTCCGGCGATAGAAAATCGAGCCGCTAAAACTTGACTCACAAATCAAGTTTTAGCAAGCCCTATGCCTGAGTATATTCCTGCGTTACTGCGTCATGTAGCGAAATCATGGCGCAATAAGGCTGCTGAATGGCTCAGCTGCTTGGCGTTTCCGGGTCGCGCTTGCGCTTGTTGCCCATGCGCACGCCGATGTCCATCAGAAACTGGAAGAAACCTTCCTGGTCTTCCAGCACATTGCTCCAGAACGGCGAGTGATACAGCGCCACAGCGCCATGCACCAGCGCCCAGGATGCGCAGTAGTGGAAGTATGGCGGCACGTCTTCGAGCTTGCCTTCGCTGATGCGGCCCTTGATCAGCAGGGTCAGGCGTTCGAAGTTCGAGGCACGGATCTTGTGCAGCTCCTCGACCATTTCCGGTACCTGATTGCCTTTGACGACCTTCTCTTCGAGACGGTCGAACAGGCGATAACGCTGCGGGTCGCGCATGCGGAATTCGAAGTAGGCGCGGGACAGCGCCTCCTTGTCCTTGTCGACATCGGCCGAATGCAGCAGCTCGTTCAAATCGCGCTCGTAATCGAGCATCAGGCGCAGATAGATCTCGGCCTTGGATTTGAAGTGCTTGTAGATCGTGCCTTTGCCGATACCCACGGCATCAGCAATCATCTCGACGGTGACACTGTCTTCACCTTGTTCGAGGAACAGCTTGAGCGCGGTATCGAGAATTTCTTGCTCGCGGCGACGAAACTCACGGACCTTACGAGGTTCTTTGTGCATAAGAAAAGGTCTGAAGGGTCAAAATTCGAAGCCGCGTATTATGCCTAACTTGCGCAAAAATGCACGGATCATCCGACCACATCTGTGTTTCATGTTCATTTTGAGAACGTTTTGGACGCAATGAGAACTCAACTGAAGCAAACGTATTCCAAATTTGTTTAAAAACCCCGACCGGCTAACTGGACTGCACGCCAGACTGATCAATACTTGAACTGTCGGGCGACATCTCCCCCAAGTGTCGCGCCGATAAAGGTACCAAGGGACCGCGTGCCTTTGTTTTACTCCTAATGGTCTTAACCCGGATTCACCCCCCAGAACCCGGGTTTTTTTTGCCTGCGATTTAACGCTTGGCCCAGCTACCTGCACATCACAACTGTAGGAGCTGCCGCAGGCTGCGATCTTTTGCCTTTGCCTGTCAAAATCAAGATCAAAAGATCGCAGCCTTCGGCAGCTCCTACACCGCAGATTTAACGGAGGCCAGCGGAAACAGACGCTTGAAATTCTCGGTGGTCTGCTCGGCGAAACGCTCGTAGTTTTCACCACGCAACATCGCCAGGAATTCCGCCACTTCGCGCACGTACTGCGGCAGGTTCGGCTTGCCGCGATAAGGGATTGGCGCCAGATACGGGGAATCGGTTTCCACCAGCAAACGATCCGCCGGTACTTTGCTCGCCACGTCGCGCAAGGCGTCGGCATTGCGGAACGTGACAATGCCCGACAGGGAAATGTAATAACCCATGTCCAGTGCAGCCTTGGCCATGTCCCAGTCTTCAGTGAAGCAATGCAGCACACCGGCCTGAGGCAACGCCGCTTCACGCAGCAACTCAAGGGTGTCGGCACGCGCGCCACGGGTGTGGATGATCACTGGCTTGCCAGTCTGCTGCGCCGCTTGCAGGTGCAGACGGAAGGACGCCTGTTGCAGCTCGGCGGCTTCTGGCTCGTAGTGATAGTCGAGGCCGGTTTCGCCGATCGCCACCACTTTCGGATGATTGAGTTCGTGCAGCAGCCAGTCCAGCGCCGGCGCCGCACCGGGTTGCACATCAAGCGGATGCACGCCGACCGAACAATCGACATCGTCATAACGCTCAGCCAGAGCTTTGACGTCGGCGGCGTTGTCGGCACTCACGCCGATGCACAAGAAGTGCCCTACTCCGCGCCCACGGGCCGCATCCAGTGCAGCATCCAGCGAACCGTCATGGGCGGCGAGGTCGAGGCGATCAAGGTGACAATGGGAATCTACAAGCATAAAAAGACGGCTACTTACATCGTATGAGTGGGACGGTCGGATTTCAGCGCTCCGGCCAGATGGGTTTCGATGCGACTGCGCGCGGTGTTGTCGCCGTCGTTGAACTGCACGCCGACGCCGGCAGCGCGATTGCCTTGTGCCCCTTTCGGGGTGATCCACGCGACCTTGCCGGCCACCGGGATCTTCTCGGCCTCGTCCATCAGGTTGAGCAGCATGAACACCTCGTCGCCCAAGCGGTAACTCTTGTTGGTCGGGATGAACAAGCCACCGTTCTTGATGAACGGCATGTACGCGGCGTAAAGCACCGACTTGTCCTTGATGGTCAGGGACAAAATGCCGTTGCGCGGCCCGGGGCTGACGGGTTCATTCATGTTGACCTCCACTGCTGATGTTCAGAGTCTAGGTACACATTCTTATCTTTGACCAGGCAATCCCGCCCATTGCACCAACAATGCTTCCAGCAGCAAGGCCGGATTGAGGTTGGCCTTGCTCAGGACTTTCTGGCGCTGGGCGAGAATCCAGTCCTGAATCTCCAGGACTTTGCCTTGCGCGCTTTTCTGCGCAAGGTATTGCACGACTTTGCGCATGTCGGTCAGACCGAGCCCTGCTTCATCCTGAGTCAACTGATAACGCAGGATCAGGCTCGACCAATCGCAGAACCAGTCAAACAGACGCAGCATCGGAATGCTTTTCCATTCTTCGGCCAATTGCGTCGGTGATTGCTGTTGCTTGAGCAACTTCTTCACGCCTTCGACCACTTGCGCGCGCTGTTCACGCACGCCCTGAGATTGCAGACTGACGGCCATCAACGGCGAGCCGGCTGCCAGCGTCAGCAATTCGACGCGCTCCTCTTCGGAGCAATCGGGCAACGCCTGGGCCAGCCATTGCAGGCTCATCGCCTCGCCCGGCAACGGACAGGCCTGCTGCACGCAACGGCTCTTGATCGTCGGCAGCAACCGGCTGGTCTGGTGGCTGACCAACAGCAACACGGTATCGCCGGACGGTTCTTCAAGGCTCTTGAGCAAGGCGTTGGCGGCGTTGATGTTCATCGACTCGACCGGCTCGATCAGCACCACTTTGCGTCCACCCAACTGCGCAGTCTGCACCACGAAGCTGACCAGATCGCGGACCTGATCGACCTTGATCGCCTTGTCGGCTTCTTCCGGCTCGAGAATGTAATTATCCGGGTGGCTGCCGGCCTTGAGCAGCAGGCAGGATTTGCACTCGCCGCAGGCTTCCGGCGTCGGCCGCTGGCACAGCAGACTCGCCATCAAGCGTTCGGCCAATGCACGTTTGCCGATGCCGGCCGGGCCATGCAGCAGATAGGCGTGGGCGTGCTGTTTACGCCCGGCCAGTTGCTGCCAGAGACTGTCCTGCCATGGATAGGCCTCAGCCACGGGCCAGCTCCAGCAAGTTCGGCAACAAGGTATCCAGCGATTGTTGAACCTTGGCCAATGGCTGACCGGCATCGATGCGCACATAGCGCGCGGGATCGGCTTCGGCGCGCTTCAGAAACGCATTGCGTACAGCCTCGAAAAAAGCCCGGCCTTCCAGCTCAAAACGATCCAGACGGCCACGGGCACTGGCCCGCGCAAGACCAATCTCCACCGGCAGATCAAAAATAAGCGTCAGATCAGGACGCAGGTCACCCTGCACGAAAGTTTCCAGCGTGGCGATGCGCTCCAGCGACAAACCGCGACCGCCGCCCTGATAGGCGTAAGTGGAATCGGTGAACCGATCGCACAGCACCACTGCACCTCGAGCCAGCGCCGGTCGGATCACTTCAGCCAGGTGCTGAGCGCGCGCAGCAAACACCAGCAACAGCTCGGCATCCGGGTTCATGACCTCGTCGGCCGGTGCCAGCAGCACATCGCGAATCCGCTCGGCCAGTGGCGTACCGCCTGGCTCGCGAGTCAGCACCACTTCGATACCGGCGGCGCGCAGGCGCTCGGCAAGGTATTCGCGGTTAGTGCTTTTGCCGGCGCCTTCCGGGCCTTCCAGGGTAATAAACAAGCCAGTCACAGGCAGTCCTTAATCAACGTCATTGCGTGTTTTGGGGGGCAGCAGCTTCGGGAGCCGGCGCAGGCTCCTGAGGCGGAACTTGCGGCAACGATTCCGGGGCGGTATCCGGAGATGCGGCAGGAATCGCCTCCTCGACAGCCGGAGCGGCTTCAGGGCTTGTCGCCGGCGCCGGGCTGGAACGGTAATCGGCACGGCGCTTGAGCTGGTACTCACGCACCGCATTATTGTGCGCATCCAGATCGTCGGAGAACACATGGCTGCCATCGCCACGTGCAACGAAGTACAGGCTGGTGCCATCCACCGGGTTCAGCGCCGCGTGAATCGCTTCGCGCCCGACCATCGCAATCGGTGTCGGTGGCAGGCCGGGAATTACGTAGGTGTTGTAAGGCGTCGGCTCTTTCAAATGCGCGCGAGTCAGTTTGCCGTTATAGCGATCGCCCAGACCGTAGATGACGGTCGGGTCGGTTTGCAGTTGCATGCCCAAGGCCATGCGGCGCACGAAGACACCGGCAATCTGCCCCCGCTCCTGCGGCACACCGGTTTCCTTCTCGACCAGCGAGGCCATGATCAGCGCTTGATAGGGTTCGGTGTACGGTACATCGGCAGAACGACTTTCCCACTCTTTCGCCAGCACTTCATCAAGACGATCAAAGGCTTTCTTCAGCAGTTCGGCATCGGACATGCCACGCACAAAGCGGTAAGTGTCGGGGAAGAAACGGCCTTCCGGGAACAAGCCCTTATGACCAATCTTCGCCATGACGTCGCTGTCGCTCAAACCGTTGAGGGTCTGCTCGATCTTGTCATCCTTGGCCAACGCCGCGCGCACTTGATGGAAATTCCAGCCCTCGACCAGTGTCAGGCTGTACTGGACCACTTCACCGCGCTTCCACAAATCGATCAGACCGTTGACGGTCATGCCCGGCTGCATGCGGTATTCGCCGCTGTGGATCGGCGTACCGGCGAGGTTGAAGCGCCAATAGACGCGCAACCAGAATGCGTCATTGATGACGCCATCGGTTTCGAGGGAAAGGAATGTACGGGTCGGGGTGGAGCCTTTCGGCACATCCAGCAGTTCTTCCTGCGTGATGTTCAGAGGCTGTTCCAGTGCGCTGTGAATCTTCCAGGCGCTGGCGCCCATCAACAGCCCTGCCAGAACCAGTCCGGTTTCCAGCAGCAGCAAAAGTTTACGTCTCACAAATCAGGCATCCAGTAGGGCGCGGGCAATGGTTTGCAGTTTACGGGTGAGCGGGCCAACCGGCCAGCTCAGTGCAGCACAGGCGCGTACCGGCCAGACGCCATACACGCTGTTGCAGACAAACACTTCATCGGCCCATTGCAGCTGTTCGAGGCTGATGTCAGCGATCTGCGTGGGAATGGCCAGTGACTCGGCCTGAAACAATATTTCGGCGCGCATCACACCGGCGACGCCACAACGCTTCAGATCCGGCGTGATCAACACACCGTCACGAACGATGAACAGGTTGCTGAACACCCCTTCAATCACGCGCCCCACCTGATCCAGCATCAAGCCTTCGGCATGCTCGCTGTCCTGCCATTCGGCACGGGCGATGACTTGTTCCAGTCGATTGAGGTGTTTGAGTCCAGCCAGTAAAGGCTGTTTGGCCAGGCGCGTGTTGCAGGGAAACAGGCGAACGCCTTGTTCAGCATGCACAGCAGGATAAGCCGCAGGAGGGTTGCCTTGCAGAATGCGTCGGCCAGGCGCCGCCGGATCAGGCGCATAACCGCGCAAACCGTCGCCACGGGTGAGGATGAGCTTGAGCACGCCCTCGCCCATTGCTGCCGCATAGCTGAGCAGCTCATGGCGAATCAGCTCGATATCGGCGGCGATGGCCAGACGCGAGCAGCCATCGGCCAATCGCGTCAGATGCCGATCCAACAGGATCGGCTGACCACCACGCACGGCGATGGTCTCAAACAGACCGTCGCCGTAAGCCAGGCCGCGATCTTTCAGCGACAGAGCGTCAGCCGGTTGACCGTCGACCCAGCTGTCCATCAGCCTGCGAACCGACGGAACGCCAAGGTGCCGTTGGTGCCGCCAAAACCGAAGGAGTTGGACAGCACGACATCGATGTCCATGTTGCGCGCGGTGTGCGCCACGAAATCGAGGTCGCAACCTTCGTCCGGCTCATCAAGGTTGATGGTCGGCGGTGCGACCTGACTATTGATCGCCAACACGCTGAAGATCGCTTCGACGGCGCCCGCCGCACCCAACAGGTGACCGGTCATGGACTTGGTCGAGCTCACGGCGAGTTTGTAGGCGTGATCACCGAACACAGTCTTGATCGCATTGGCTTCGGCGAGGTCGCCGGCCGGAGTCGAAGTACCGTGAGCGTTGATGTACTGCACTTGATCGACGTTGATCTTCGCATCGCGCAGCGCATTAGTGATGCAGCGTGCGGCACCGGCGCCGTCGGCTGGTGGCGAGGTCATATGGAACGCATCGCCGCTGGTACCGAACCCGATCAGCTCGGCATAGATAGTCGCGCCACGCGCCTTGGCGTGCTCCAGCTCTTCGAGAACCAGTGCACCGGCACCGTCAGACAGGACGAAGCCGTCACGGCCCTTGTCCCATGGACGGCTGGCGCGGGTCGGTTCATCGTTGCGGGTCGACAGTGCACGGGACGCGCCGAAGCCGCCCATGCCCAGACCGCACGCGGCCATTTCGGCACCGCCGGCAATCATCACGTCGGCTTCGTCGTACATGATGTTGCGCGCCGCCATGCCGATGCAGTGCGTACCGGTGGTACATGCAGTAGCGATGGCGTAGTTAGGCCCCTGTGCACCCAGGTGGATGGACAGGAAACCGGAAATCATATTGATGATCGAGCCTGGTACGAAGAATGGCGAGATTCGACGCGGGCCCGTCTCATGCAGGGTACGGCTGGTTTCTTCGATGTTGGTCAGACCGCCGATCCCCGAACCCATGGCCACGCCAATGCGTTCACGGTTGGCGTCGGTGACTTCCAGACCAGCGTTGCGTACGGCTTGAAAGCCGGCAGCGAGACCGTACTGAATGAACAGGTCGAGCTTGCGCGCTTCCTTGACCGACAGGTATTCCTCGACATTGAAGCCCTTTACCGAGCCGCCAAAGCGGGTGGAATAGGCAGAAAGGTCGGTGTGTTCGATCAGACCAATGCCACTGCGGCCAGCCAGAATGCCCTGCCAACTGCTCGGCACATCCGTGCCCAGTGGCGACAACATACCCATACCGGTGACTACGACGCGTCTACGCGACACAGCACTCTCCTTTTTCAAATGACGATTTTGCATCAGGCCTAAAGAAAAAACCGCACGCCATGATGGCAGTGCGGTTTTTCCATGACAGCAAACAACGATTACAAACTATTACGCCTGGTGGCTAGTAACGTAGTCGATTGCAGCTTGTACAGTAGTGATCTTTTCAGCTTCTTCGTCAGGGATTTCGGTCTCGAATTCCTCTTCCAGAGCCATCACCAGCTCAACGGTGTCAAGGGAGTCGGCACCCAGGTCTTCTACGAAGGAAGCGTTGTTGACCACTTCTTCTTCTTTAACACCCAGTTGCTCGGCAACGATTTTCTTGACGCGCTCTTCGATGGTGCTCATACCTTGTTTTCACTCCTAATGGACAAATTCAGGCAGCTGGCCAGTGGGTAAGTGTATAGAAAGACTTTTCAGTTTTTCAACTGAAAGCTTCACTCCTCAAACCCTGCAGCCCTCTGCCTATAAATAGATTGCAGCTTTATAACGGATTTTAGACAGCTCGTATGACATTTTTTTGAAGCAATCCGTCACATTTTACTTACATGTACATCCCACCGTTCACCGGGATTGTAGCCCCGGTGACGTATGCCGCACCGTCGGATGCAAGAAAAGCGACCACAGACGCGATCTCTTGAGCTTGCCCCAGACGACCCAGCGGAATCTGCGTCTGCAAGGCTTCACGCTGTGCTTCAGGCAGCTCGCGCGTCATATCGGTGTCGATAAACCCTGGGGTTACCGAGTTGACCGTAATCGAACGCGAACCGACTTCACGCGCCATTGCACGGCTGAAACCTTCCAGACCGGCCTTGGCGGCTGCATAGTTTACTTGGCCTGCGTTGCCCATGGCACCCACCACCGAGCCAATACTGATAATTCGCCCCCAGCGCGCCTTGGTCATACCGCGCAGAACGCCCTTGGACAGGCGGAATAGACTGTTCAGGTTGGTATCGATCACGTCGTACCACTCATCGTCTTTCATGCGCATCATCAGGTTATCGCGGGTGATGCCGGCATTATTGACCAGGATCGCCACTGGCGCACCGAACTGCTCCTGAATGCTTGCCAGCACAGCGCTGACCGATTCATCGCTAGTTACGTTAAGCTCAAGGCCTGTGCCCTGAATACCGTTTTCCTTCAGGGTCGCGGCAATGCGCTCGGCGCCCGAAGCGGAGGTCGCGGTGCCAACAACGATGGCGCCCTGACGACCCAGTTCCAGCGCGATGGCCTGGCCAATGCCACGGCTTGCACCGGTGACCAGTGCAACTTTACCTTGCAGACTCATGCAAGTTTCTCCTGATTCAGGCTTGCGCTGCGCGAGCGGCAGCGAAAGCATCTGGGGTATTGAGGTTGGAAGTCGCCACGCCTTCAGCGCAACGTTTGTTCAGACCGGCCAGCACTTTGCCCGGGCCGCATTCGACCAGATTGGTCGCACCTTTGGCAGCGAGAGTCTGTACCGACTCGACCCAGCGTACTGGCTTGTACAGTTGTTCGAGCAGATCACGCTTGAGGGTTTCCAGATCGGCCGGCACTTGCGCACTGACGTTCTGTACCACCGGGATCTGCGGCGCCTGCCAGTCGATGGCGGCGATGGATTCGGCAAAGCGCTCGGCCGCCGGACGCATCAGTTCGCAGTGCGACGGCACGCTCACCGGCAGCGGCATGGCACGCTTGGCGCCACGCGCCTTGCAGCCTTCGATGGCGCGCTCGACGGCAGCCTTGGCACCGGCAATGACCACTTGGCCCGGCGAGTTGAAGTTGACCGCGCTGACCACTTCACCTTGCGCCGCTTCGGCGCAGGCAGCCAGCACATCAGCATCTTCCAGACCGAGGATGGCAGCCATGCCGCCCTGCCCGGCCGGAACCGCTTCCTGCATCAACTGACCACGGCGCTCAACGAGCTTCACCGCTTCAGCCAGTGTCAGGCTGCCAGCAGCGACCAGCGCGCTGTATTCACCCAGGCTGTGACCGGCAACAAAGGCCGGACGCGCACCACCTTCCGCCAGCCACAGACGCCACAGGGCGATCGAAGCGGTCAGAATGGCCGGTTGGGTTTTATCGGTTTGATTGAGCAGCTCTTCCGGGCCCTGCTGGGTCAGCGCCCACAGGTCATAGCCCAGAGCCTCAGAGGCTTCTTTGAAAGTTTCGAGGATCAACGGATATTCCGCGCCCAGCTCGGCCAGCATGCCGAGGGACTGCGAACCCTGTCCTGGAAAGACGAATGCGAGGGAAGCAGACATGTAACAAGCCCCTAATGATCTTGTCGTCGAAAAATGACGCCCCACTCGGGGACGCAAGAAACTGACAGTTGGATGGCCCTTTGAACCGGGCGGTCACATTTAAGCATTGTCCGACGAAAACGCCTAAGACAACAAATCCTCCAGACGACCGTGGAGACGTTCGGGGAGGTTCTCCTGAATCTCGATCAGCGCTCGCGAAATAGCACTCTGAAAGCCCTGAACCCCGGCCGAACCATGGCTTTTCACCACGATACCCTGCAAGCCGAGAAAGCTTGCGCCGTTATGTCGCGCCGGCGCCAGATCGGCCTGCAAACGCTTCATCAGCGGCAACGCCAAAGCCCCCACGACACGGGAAGCGAGATTTTGTTTGAACAGCGCTTCGATACGCGCAGCAATCATAGTGGCCAGCCCTTCGCTGGACTTGAGCAGGATGTTGCCAACGAAACCATCACACACCACGACGTCAGCCTCGCCACGATACAAACCGTCGCCTTCGATAAAGCCGATGTAATTGATGCCACGGGCAGCCTGCAACAGCGTTGCGGCCAGTTTGACCTGCTGATTGCCCTTGATGTCTTCGGTGCCGATGTTCAGCAACGCGACACGCGGGCGATGGATACCCAGCGTCTGCGCCGCCACCGAGCCCATCACCGCAAACTGCAGCAAATGCTCGGCACTGCAATCGACGTTGGCGCCCAGGTCGAGCAACTGGCAATAACCCTTCTGCGTCGGAATAGCCGCCACCATCGCCGGCCGATCGATACCGGGCAGCGTTTTCAGCACAAACCGCGACAACGCCATCAACGCACCGGTATTGCCGGCACTGACACACGCTTGCGCCTTGCCATCACGGACCAGTTCAAGGGCGACACGCATCGACGAGTCCGGCTTGCCACGCAAGGCCTGGGTCGGTTTCTCGTCCATGGTGATGACTTCGCTGGCCGGGACAATCGTCAGGCGCGCGCGATCGGCAGCCGACTGGCCGTTGATCAATTCTTCAAGAAGGGAGGGTTGACCGACAAGGGTCAGGTGCAGCGAGGGCGTAGCAGAAAGGCAAGCAAGGCTGGCCTGAACAATGCTGCGGGGACCGAAGTCCCCGCCCATTGCGTCAATCGCGATGACTTGAGCGGACAAGTGATTACTCGTCAGCGCCCTTGTCGATCACTTTACGGCCACGGTATACGCCTTCTGGCGATACGTGGTGACGCAGGTGAACTTCACCAGTGGTTTTTTCTACAGACAGGGTGCTAGCCTCGAGAGCGTCGTGCGAACGGCGCATGTCACGGGCAGAGCGGGATTTTTTGTTCTGCTGAACAGCCATAATTGATTAACTCCTAAACGTTTGGGTCACGCTTTAACTGCGCCAATACACTGAACGGGTTGGACCGCGTTACCTCGTCCTCGCTCGGTTCGGGCTCATCTGCTCCCGCCGGCTGCTGGCATTCTTCCGGATGATGAGCAGGCACAATAGGCAAGGCAAGCAGAAGCTCTTCCTCGACCAGTGACTGCAGATCCAATGGATCTTCGCCCAGTTCCAGCACGTCATAACCTTTCGGTAACGACTGGGTATTCGCACCCTCCTTCACAACAGCGTAACTGCATTCGCTGTGGATCGGCAGGGTGACCAGCTCAAGACAACGCTGGCAAACCATTTTGACCTCGGTGTCGATAAAGCTGTGGATCACCACAGATTTACGTTCATCTCGTTCAAAAACGAATTTCGCCTGCACCGTACCGACATCGTCGGAAAGCGGGTCGCAGAGTCTCTTCAAATCGGCCAGCAGCAGTTCACCTTGAAGGGTGGTGCCACGGTCAGCCAATTTGCGCGGGTCAACGTGAGGTGGAATCGGGTCATTCAACATAGGCGCAGCATTATAGGGATGCACCCACCCATGTCAAAGGAAATTGTGCCCTGTCCGTCACTTGCGTGCCTCCGCTAGAATTCGCACCTGCCTCAGGAGACGCGAATGCTGCCTTTATTACTCGCTTCAAGCTCGACCTATCGTCGGGAATTGCTCGCCCGCCTGCACCTGCCGTTCGCCTGCAGCTCGCCGGATATCGATGAAAGTCATCGCCCGTGCGAATCAGCAATCGAACTGGTCAAACGCCTCGCCGAACAAAAAGCCCGGGCACTGGCTGACAGCCACCCCGCTCATCTGATTATCGGCTCGGACCAGGTTGCCGTGCTCGGCGAACAGATCATCGGCAAGCCGCACACCTTCGAGAAGGCACGCGAACAACTGCTGGCGGCTAGCGGCGCCAGCGTGACCTTCCTGACAGGCCTGGCGCTGCTCAATAGCCAGAGCGGCGAATGCCAGGTCGACTGCGTGCCGTTTACCGTGCACATGCGCACACTGGATCAAGCGAGCATCGAACGCTACTTGCGTATCGAACAGCCGTACGACTGCGCAGGCAGCTTCAAGGCTGAAGGCCTGGGTGTGAGCCTGTTTAAGTCCACCGAAGGCCCTGACGCCACCAGCCTGATCGGCTTGCCGCTGATTCGCCTGATCGACATGTTGCTGGCTGAGGGTGTGCAGATCCCTTAAAGCAAAAAGATCGCAGCCTGCGGCAACTCCTACACCGATCACTGTAGGAACTGCCGCAGGCTGCGATCTTTTGATCTTTACAACGAATCAGCGCAACGAAGGCCCGTGGAAACCCATCCACATCGCCAACTGCTCAGCCACGCTGGCACCGAGCTTTTTCGAAAAGCGATCAAACGGCGACTCTTGAACGGTGAAGTCCACCAACTCTTTCTCGCCAATCACATCACGCGCCACCGAACTGGCGTTGCCCAGACCATCGATCAAGCCCAGCGACAGCGCCTGCTCGCCTGACCAGACCAGCCCGGAGAACAACTCCGGATGTTCTTTGTCTTTCAAGCGATCGCCACGACCCTGTTTGACGCTGTTAATGAACTGCTTGTGCGTGGTGTCCAGCACCGTCTGCCAGAACGCCGTTTCATCAGGCTTCTGCGGCTGGAACGGATCAAGGAACGACTTGTGTTCGCCCGAAGTGTACGTACGGCGCTCGACACCGAGCTTGTCCATAGTGCCGACAAAGCCGTAACCGGCCGCCGTCACGCCGATAGAACCAACCAGGCTGGCCTTGTCGGCGTAGATCTGATCCGCCGCGCTGGCGATGTAGTACGCACCGGACGCCCCCAGATCGGAAATCACCGCATACAGCTTGATCTCCGGATGCAGGCCGCGCAGACGCTTGATTTCGTCATAGACATACCCCGACTGCACTGGACTACCGCCCGGACTGTTGATGCGCAGGATCACGCCCTTGACCTTCTTGTCCTCGAACGCCGCCCGCAGACTGCCGACGATATTATCGGCACTGGCCGGCTCTTTGTCGGCGATCATGCCGGTGACGTCGATCAACGCGGTGTAATTCGGGCCGCGTGTGGCGCTCTTTTCCATGTCCATCAGCGGCGTGAACAGAATCAGCGCGACAAACAGATAAACAAACGTCAGCAGCTTGAAGAAAATCCCCCAACGCCGCGAACGACGTTGTTCCTGCACCCCGGCGAGCAGGGTCTTTTCCAACAGTTTCCAGCTTTTCTCGTCACCGCCGTCGGCACTTGCCTTGGCCGGTGCTTTCCATTCGTCGGTCATGCCATTCACCCCAGCAAAAACGTATTAAGCCTGCTTCTCCAGCCAGGCATGCAATTCGCAAAAACGGTCGATCGACAGGCGCGGCTCGAACTGCTGCAGCGACTCGATCGATTGCGCGCCATAGCTGACTGCTACCGAATCCATCCCGGCATTGCGCGCCATCAACAGATCGAAGGACGAATCGCCGACCATCAGCGCCTGCTCCGGGCGCACACCACAATGAGCGAGGATCTGTTCCAGCATCAGAGGGTGCGGCTTGCTCGCAGTTTCATCGGCGGCGCGGGTGATATCGAAATAATCTTCCCAACCATTGGCCTTGAGCACCCGATCCAGGCCGCGACGATTCTTGCCGGTGGCCACCGCGAGGTGATAACCCTGCTCGCGAAAGGACGCCATCGACTCGACTACGCCTTCGAACAACGGTGAAGGCACAGCTTCGGCAGCGATGTAGTGATCGGCGTAATACTCGCGAAACGCGGTCATTTCGGCGTCACTGATCTCGGGATACAAGGTGCGGATCGCCTCAGGCAGGCCCAGACCGATAATGCCTTTGACAGCAAAATCATCACGCAACTCGAAACCGGAGCGCCAAGACGCCGAATGCATGGCCTCGACAATCCGGTGAATGGAGTCGGCCAGCGTGCCGTCCCAATCGAATATCAGCAGTTTGTAATCAGATGGGCGCACTCAATCGCTCCACGGTCTTGGCCCACATCTCGTCAACCGGCGCCTGCAGGGTCAGCTTGCCGCCATCAGGCAGCGGCACGGTCAGCATGTAAGCGTGCAGAAACAGACGCTTGCCGCCCAGATCGCGGATTTCCCTGGTGAAATCCTCATCGCCATACTTGCTGTCACCGGCAATGCAATGTCCGGCGTGCAGCGTGTGCACACGAATCTGGTGAGTACGGCCAGTCACAGGCTTGGCCTCGACCATGGTGGCAAAATCGCCGAAACGGCGCAGCACCTTGAACACGGTCAGGGCTTCTTTGCCCTCGTCGTTGACTTCGACCATGCGCTCACCGGAACGCAGGTTGCTCTTGAGCAACGGCGCACTGACTTGCTTGATCGAAGTCGCCCAGTTACCACGCACCAGCGCCATGTAACGCTTGTCGACGCCATCGCCACGCAGTTTCTCGTGCAAGTGGCGCAGCATGCTGCGCTTCTTGGCAATCATCAGCAGGCCGGAGGTGTCACGGTCGAGACGGTGAACCAGCTCCAGCTCCTTGGCATCGGGACGCAACTGACGAAAGGCTTCGATCACGCCAAAATTCAAACCGCTACCACCATGAACCGCAATGCCGGCGGGCTTGTTGATCACGATCAGGGCTTTGTCTTCGTAGACGATCGAGGCCTCCAGGCGCTGTAACAGGCCTTGGGCCAGCGGCACCGGTTCATCACGCTCAGGCACGCGAACCGGCGGCACGCGCACGATATCGCCGGCCTGCAGCTTGTACTCGGGCTTGATCCTGCCTTTGTTCACGCGCACTTCGCCTTTACGCAAAATGCGGTAAATCAAGGTCTTGGGCACGCCTTTGAGCCGGGCGAGGAGAAAATTGTCTATTCGTTGGCCGGCATACTCCGGCGAGACTTCAAGCAATTGAACGCCTGGAGTCGAAGGGGCAGTAGTTGTCATGCCGCGGATGATAACAATTTTTATGGAATTGAAGCACTTAATCATTGCTGCTATAGTCGCGAACGCCGCCAAAAGCGGCCTGGACAGAGGAACCACGGTCAAAAACCGGCCCTGACCAACGCAATTCACCAGGACGCGAGGCCGTCCTACGGGGCTTTCGCTACGTAACGGTGGAGTTTTCAGTTGTAACAAGCGCAGGTGACATGAGGCCTGAATTACACCGCCGAGCAGAGTTTTTACTCGCCTGGCAGGCACACATTCAAGGCCAGTTCACAAAGTGCAGTCAGCTGCAGATGACCCCGAGCGAATGTTTCGGAAACAACGCCTGAATTAGCCATGATGCGTGACCTCCCCTTTCGGAGCTCACGGTAAATGCCAACCCGCTGCGGATTCTGCGCGCGGCAGCACCCGAATTATCAGGGATACGTGTAGGGTGGAGATGCACAACCGCTGGACTGTGTAGCAATAGGCTTTATCAAGACGCTTCATCTCGTCCACAGCCGCTGGTTGATTCCTCCTCCTGACTGAGTGCTTAAGTAGCCACAGCAAGCAGGACGCGTACGTCGCTATATCGGCCCAATTGGCCGCATATCGCTGGACACGGGAATGGCCAACCACTCCCGACGCACCTGACACCGACCGTGAGAAGTCGTGTGTGCCGAACGCCGTTTCCGGCAGCCCGGAAACCGACGGTACTACATGAAAAGAATGCTGATTAACGCAACTCAACCCGAAGAGTTGCGTGTTGCACTGGTAGATGGCCAACGCCTCTACGACCTGGACATCGAATCCGGTGCACGCGAGCAGAAAAAGGCCAACATCTATAAAGGCCGTATCACTCGCATCGAACCAAGCCTTGAGGCTGCCTTTGTCGATTTCGGCTCCGAGCGCCACGGCTTCCTGCCCCTCAAAGAAATCTCCCGCGAATACTTCAAGAAAGCCCCTGAAGGCCGCGTCAACATCAAGGACGTCCTGAGCGAAGGCCAGGAAGTCATCGTTCAGGTCGAAAAAGAAGAACGTGGCAACAAGGGCGCCGCCCTGACCACCTTCATCAGCCTGGCGGGTCGTTACCTCGTGCTGATGCCGAACAACCCGCGTGCCGGCGGTATCTCCCGTCGCATCGAAGGCGAAGAGCGCAATGAACTGCGTGAAGCGCTGAACGGTCTGGTTGCTCCAGCCGATATGGGTCTGATCGTGCGCACTGCCGGCCTGGGCCGCAGCAGCGAAGAAATGCAGTGGGACCTCGACTACCTGCTGCAACTCTGGACCGCCATCAAAGAAGCCTCGCTGGATCGCTCCGCGCCATTCCTGATCTACCAGGAAAGCAACGTGATCATCCGCGCCATCCGCGATTACCTGCGCCAGGACATCGGCGAAGTGCTGATCGACAGCGTTGAAGCCCAGGACGAAGCCCTGACCTTCATTCGCCAGGTGATGCCGCAGTACGCCAGCAAGATCAAGCTGTACGAAGACAGCGTTCCGCTGTTCAACCGTTTCCAGATCGAAAGCCAGATCGAGACCGCTTTCCAGCGCGTCGTTGAACTGCCTTCCGGCGGCTCCATCGTGATCGATCCGACCGAAGCCCTGGTGTCCATCGACATCAACTCGGCGCGCGCCACCAAAGGCAGCGACATCGAAGAAACCGCTCTGCAGACCAACCTTGAAGCCGCCGAAGAAATCGCCCGTCAGTTGCGCCTGCGCGACATCGGCGGCCTGATCGTCATCGACTTCATCGACATGACCCCTGCCAAGAACCAGCGCGCCGTGGAAGAAAAAGTCCGCGAATGCCTGGAAGCCGACCGCGCTCGCGTGCAGATCGGCCGCATCTCGCGCTTCGGCCTGCTGGAAATGTCCCGTCAGCGCCTGCGTCCATCCCTGGGCGAAAGCAGCGGCATCGTCTGCCCGCGTTGCAATGGCACCGGCATCATCCGTGACGTTGAATCGCTGTCGCTGGCGATCCTGCGGCTGATCGAAGAAGAAGCCCTGAAAGACCGCACTGCCGAAGTGCGCGCCCAGGTGCCGATCCCGGTCGCCGCGTTCCTGCTCAACGAAAAACGTAACTCGATCACCAAGATCGAACTGCGCACCCGTGCTCGCATCGTCATTCTGCCGAACGATCACCTCGAAACGCCGCACTTCGAAGTTCAGCGTTTGCGTGACGATAGCCCGGAAGCCGCGACCAACCAGTCCAGCTACGAAATCGCTGCTGCCGCTGCCGAAGTCGAAGAAGTCCAGCCAGCCGCGGCGACCCGCACCCTGGTTCGCCAGGAAGCAGCCGTTAAAACTGCACCGGCCCGTGCCAACGCTCCGGTTCCGACCGAAGCCGCTGCACCTGCTGCTCCGGCACCGGCTCCGGTTGCCGCGCCAGAGCCAAGCCTGTTCAAAGGCCTGGTGAAATCGCTGGTCAGCCTGTTCGCCACCAAAGAAGAGCCAGCCGCGCCGGTTGTGGTTGAAAAACCAGCTGCCGAGCGTCCGGCCCGCAACGAAGAGCGTCGCAACGGTCGTCAGCAGAGCCGCAACCGTAACGGTCGCCGCGATGAAGAACGCAAGCCGCGCGAAGAACGTGCTCCGCGTGAAGAACGCGCCCCACGTGAGCCGCGCGAAGAGCGTCAGCCACGTGAAGCCCGTGAAATCCGCGAGCCTCGCGAAGCCCGCACCGAAGCACCGGTAGCCCGCGAAGAACGCGCACCACGCGCTCCGCGTGAAGAACGTGCTCCGCGTGCACCGCGCGAAGACCGCAAGCCACGTGGCGAGCGTGAAGAGCGTGTACGTGAACTGCGTGAGCCACTGGACGCCGTTCCAGCCGCTGCAGCCGCCGTTGCCGTCACTGCTGAAGAGCGTCCAGCCCGTCAGCCACGTGAAGAGCGCGCACCGCGTCCGCCGCGTGAAGAACGTCAACCGCGCGCCGAACAGGCCGCTGCTGCCGTCGCTGAAGAAGAAGTGAACAGCAACGAAGAGCAACTGCCGGAAGACGGTTCGGAGAACGCCGAAGGCGATCGTCCACGTCGTCGCTCCCGCGGTCAGCGTCGTCGCAGCAACCGTCGTGAGCGTCAGCGTGATGCCAACGGCAACGTGATCGAAGGTTCGGAAGAATCCGAAGCCGGCGAGAACACTGAAGCGCCAGACTCTGCCGACCTGGCTGCTGGCCTGGCTGTGACCGCCGCTGTTGCCAGCAGCGTGATCAGTGCACCGGCCGAAGCACAAGCCCACGAGCAAGCTGAGCGCGCTACCGCGGCTGTTCAGGAAACCGCTCCAGTAGAAGCGCCGGTTGTTGAAGCAACCACGCCAGTCGAAGTGGTTGCTGCTCCGGAAGTCGAAGTGGCACCGGTTCAGGAGACCCTGCCTCAGGTTGAGCCAGCGCCAGTTGTGGCTGCCGAGCCAGTGGTTGAAACCGTCGCAGAAACCGTGACCGAAACCGTGCGCGAAGTTCGCGAAGAGCAGACCGCCTTCAACTGGGTTGCCGAGCCGACTGTTGCCGAAACGCCAACGCCAGTGGTTGAAGCGCCGGTTGTCGAAGCGCCAGTGTTCGAACACGCCAAGGCTGCCGAGCCAGTGGTCGCCGCTGAACCAGCGCCTGCCGTTCAAGCTCCGGTTGTCGAAGCGCCAGTGGTTGCAGAGGCTCCGGCCCCGGTCGTTGAAGCACCGACTCCGGTCAGCGCTCTGACGCCAAGCGGCCGCGCACCAAACGACCCACGAGAAGTGCGTCGTCGCAAGCGTGAAGAAGAGCGCCTGCAGAAGGAAGCCGAACTGGCGGCCGCTGCTGCTCCAGTCGCTGCCGAGCCAGCCGTGGTTGCTGACGTAGTCGAGGCAGCTCCTGCCCCGGTGACTGAAGAAGCTGTGGTTGAGTCGGTAATTGCTGAAGCACCACGCTCGGTTCAGGACGCGGTCGAGCAACACCAAGAGGCCGAGGAAAAAGAGCACGAGCCTAAACCTCTCGTGTAATTTCCAACGCCGTTAAAAAGCCCCGCCCGGTGAAAACCTGGCGGGGCTTTTTTATGTCTCGATTTTTGTGGTGGACTCTAGATCCCCCCTCACCCCAGCCCTCTCCCCCAAGGGGGCGAGGGGGAAGGGAGCACATCGGGGGATTTTCCAGACCTGAGTTCGACTGAAAACTTACAGGTCGATGCATAAAGCCCAAACGCCTCACCCTAACCCTCTCCCTCTGGGAGAGGGTTAGGGTGAGGGCTCCAAGGAATTCACACAGACCTCAAGACGAAGTAAAAACCAAAGCCTCAGGCACATCGATGTCCCACAGAACGCCTGGATCATCGATGGCAATCTCCACCACCCTGCCCTGCGTGAACAACGGCCTGGCCCCGCGATCGCCACTCAATGCCTGCAACCCCGGACCAAACGAACGCCCAAACCCCACAGGATGACCAAACTCGCCCTCCTGCACCGGCACGCTCACCGCATCATCGTCAATGGCCGCAACCACCCGCTCAATACTCGACGGCAAGATAAACGGCATATCCCCCAGCACAATCAACCAGCCATCCGCCTCCGGGCATGCCGCGACGCCCGCAGCAATGCTGTCACCCATACCGGTCGATTCAATCGAGACCACGTCACAGCCATACGCCTGCGCCATGCGCATCGCCTGCGGCCGCGCTTCGGTCGTCACCAGCACGCGCTTGTCGAGACTGGCCGGAAGATTCACCAGCACCTGCTCAATCACCGAACGCACCGCACCATCACGCCCGACGCAGTCCGCCAGCAACTTGTCCTTATCGGCACCCGCCACTTGGCGAAAGCGGCTGCCCTCGCCCGCCGCCAGCACAATCACTGCAATGGAACGGCTCATGCGTCCTCCAGAGTTTTCTTCTGCTTCAATTCCACGCCGTTCTTGATCGCGACGATCTCCGCCAACAACGACAAGGCAATTTCTGCCGGTGAATGACTGCCGATGTGCAAACCGATCGGCCCGTGCAGTCGAGCAATCGCCTCTACCGACAAGCCTAGCTGAGCCAGGTTCTCCCGGCGTTTCTGACTGTTGACCCGCGAGCCGAGCGCCCCCACATAGAAAGCAGGTGAATCCAGCGCCGTGAGCAACGCCATGTCATCCAGACGCGGATCATGAGTCAGCGCGACAATCGCCGTGCGCTCATCGGTCTGAATGCTCAACACCGCGTCATCCGGCATGCCCGGGACGAAGCGACCGTGGTGCTCCTCCCAGCCGTAGACAAACTCGGTGCGCGGATCGCAGATCAGCACTTCGAAATCCAGCAGCCGCGCCATGTCGGCGACGTAGCGCGATAACTGCCCGGCGCCGATCAACAGCAAGCGCCAGCGTGGGCCGTAGATTGCGCGCAGGGTTTTACCGTCGAACGCCAACGAATCGGCTTTGCTCGCCGCCATCAAAACCACTTCACCGGTTTCGATGTTCAGCTCACGGGCAACGATTTCGTGTGCTTCGCAACGCGTGAGCAACTCGGCAACCCACGCGGGATCGCCGACCCGCTCTTCGGTCAGGCGCAGCGTGCCACCGCAAGGCAAGCCGAAGCGCGCCGCCTCCTCGCGTGTGACGCCATAGGTGATCAACTGCACCGGCGGCCCATCGGTGGCGATGCGCCCGTCGTGCAGGCGGGCGATCAAATCATCCTCGACGCACCCGCCCGACACCGAACCGATCACCACGCCATCTTCACGCAAGGCGAGCATGGCACCGGGCGCGCGGGGCGCGGTGCCCCAGGTCTGCACCACGCTGAACAGCACCACCCGCTGTCCGGCGCGGCGCCATTCGAGGACGCTGCGCAAGACATTAAGGTCGACGCTGTCCATTACGCCTCGGCCTTCTGCCAGCCCTGCAACTGGTAACGCACCGGCAGATTGCGGATGCGCTTGCCGGTGGCGGCGAAGATCGCGTTACACAAGGCCGGGGCAATCGGTGGCACGCCCGGTTCGCCGACACCGCCCAAGGGCACATCGCCCGGCGGCGTCACCAGATGCACGGCAACTTCCTTCGGCGCCAGCGACATGCGCGCCACTTCATACATATGGAAGTTGTCCTGCTGCACCTTGCCATCCTTGAAGCTGATTTCGCCCAGCACCGCATTACCGAGGCCCATCACACAAGCGCCTTCGAACTGCGAGCGAATGCGCTCAGGGTTGATCTGCGGCCCGCAATCCACGGCGATATCTGCCTTGTGCACGATCAGTGTGCCGTCGTCTTTAACCTCGACTTCGATCACCGCTGCCACATAAGTGACGAAGCTGTAATGCACTGCCAGCCCCAGACCACGGCCCTTGGGCAATTTACGGCCCCAACCGGCTGCCTTCGCAGCAGTTTCCAGCACGGTGCGCATGCGTCCGGTGTCGATCGGATAACGCTCCGGAGATTCGCCGTAATTCCACTCTTCGCTCAGCGTGCGCGGATCGATCTGCCGATCTGGACCGAGCAGTTTGATCTGGTACTTGAGTGGATCCTCGCCGGCCTTGTGCGCCAGTTCATCGACGAAACTCTGGATGGCAAAACCATGGGGAATGTTCGACACCGAGCGATACCAGCCGACCCGCGTGTGCACGGTCGCTTCGGGGTTCTCCAGGCGCACGTTGGGAATCGCGTAGGCCATGTTGGTGAAGCCCATGCCCAGCTCGAAGGCTGCTTCATGGTTCATGCCCGGCGCGAACAGCGCGGTGATGCTCGGTGCCACGGTGCGATGCAACCAACCGGACGGCATGCCGTCCTTGCCCACACCTGCCTTCAGATATTCGGCGGACACGGTATGGAAATACGAGTTGTGGATGTCATCTTCACGCGTCCACTGCACCCGCACGGCTTTGCCGGGAAATTCTTTGGCGAGAATCGCTGCTTCGACGACGAAATCCGGTTTCGACTTGCGACCGAAACCACCGCCAAGCAAGGTGACATTGAAGGTAACGTTATCGAACGGCAAGCCAAGACGCTCGGCAATGCGCTCGCGGGTGACCTGCGGCGCCTGACTCGGTGCCCAGGCTTCGCAAACGCCGTCCTTGTACCGGGCGATGGCGACCATAGGTTCCATTGGCGCCTGGGCCAGATGCGGTAAATAGTAAGAAGCTTCGAGGGTACTGGCAGCACCGCTCAGGGCCTTGTCGATATCACCGGTATTGCGCACCACTTTGCCAGGCTTCAGCGACGCGGCTTCGAGTTCCTTGCGATAGGCGATCGAGTCATAACTGGCGTTCTGGCCATCGTCCCATTCGATTTTCAACGCTTCGCGACCCTTGATCGCGGCCCAGGTGTTGCTGGCCACCACGGCCACGCCACCCAACGGCTGAAACTCCGAAGGCAGCGGACGGCTTTCGATCTGCATCACTTTGAGCACGCCAGGGACTTTCAGCGCAGCGCTGTCATCCAGCGATTTGACCTTGCCGCCGTACACCGCCGGACGAGCGATAGTCGCGTACACCATGCCATCGAAACGCACATCGGCGCCGTACACCGCACGACCGTTGACGATGTCTGCACCGTCGATGGCTTTCGTGCCTTCTTTGCCGATGTAGCGAAACTCCGACGGCTGCTTGAGGCGCAGGCTGTCACGCGCCGGCACCGGCAACGCACTGGCGGCGGCGGCAAGTTCGCCATAGCCCAGTTCACGGCCGGACGGTTTGTGAACGATTTTATGCAACTGCGCGTGGCATTCGCTCACCGGCACTTTCCACTGCGCAGCAGCAGCCTGCTCAAGCATGGTTCGCGCGGCCGCGCCGCAACGCCGCATCGGCTCATACCAATGGCGCATGCTGCGCGAACCGTCGGTGTCCTGATTACCGAAACGCACTTCATCGCCCGGCGCCTGTTGCACTTTGACCTGGGCCCAGTCGGCTTCCAGCTCATCGGCGACAACCATGGTCAGACTGGTGCGCACACCCTGACCCATCTCGGAGCGGTTGCAGACCACGGTGACGGTGCCGTCAGCGGCAATGCTCACATAGACCTTCGGATCATCGATCCAGCCGTTGGGCATGCCATCGGCGCCGAATTGCTTCGGTTTTTCCTCGGCCAACGCATCCTGCCAGCCCCAACTGGCAGCCAGCACCAGTGCGCCGGTAGCGCCGACGCCTTTGAGGAAACCGCGACGGCTGAGATTGCTCAGGGCGAAATCATTCGGCAGGCGGCTCATGCTTTGGCCTCCTTCAAATGCGTGGACGCCTGACGGATCGCCGTCTTGATCCGGTTGTAGGTGCCGCAGCGGCAAATGTTGCCGACCATGGCTTCTTCGATCTGCTCGTCGCTCGGGTTCGGGTTGGTCTTGAGCAACGCGGTGGCCGACATGATCTGCCCGCCCTGACAGAACCCGCATTGCGCTACAGCGGTGTCGAGCCAGGCTTGCTGGACCACCTGACCCACCGGGTCGGCGTGCAGGTTGTCGATGGTAGTGACGTTCTGGCCGACCACCGAACCGATCGGCGTGATGCAACTGCGCGCCGGCAAGCCATCGATATGAATGGTGCACGCGCCGCACAGGCCCATGCCGCAGCCGAATTTGGTGCCGTTATAACCGGCGACATCACGAATCGCCCACAACAGCGGCATGTCTTCAGTGACATCGAGGGGATGGTCTTGACCGTTGAGTTTCAGGGTAATCATGGGCACGCCCGCATATTTTTGGTGGTTATCGGGTCGAGCAATCTGCCGCCGCTGCATCGGCTGTGGTTCACGCAGATCGACTCAGGCTAATCAGGCTCTCTTGTGCCGACAGGAATGTCTGCACCGGGCCTTTGGTGGAGCAAATGACGTTTATCGTTAGCTCGCTAAGTTAACCCAACATTAACGAAAAAGCCCTGCTGAGACAGGGCTTTTCAGTTACGAGCTTTCAGCTACAAGCTGCAAGTAAAAGCAGTAGCTGGCTCACGCTCAAGATTGTAGCTTGCCGCTAGAAGCTTGAAGCTCGCCGCTGCTTCAATACCGATTGGGCTCCATTTCCAGTTCGACATTGAAACGTTCGGCAATGTCTCTCTGGATGCGTTGCGCCAGATCGAGCAGTTGCAGCCCGGTTGCCGCCCCGTAGTTGACCAGTACCAACGCCTGCAACTTATGCACCCCGGCATCGGCCTCGCGGAAACCTTTCCACCCGGCCCGCTCGATCAACCAGCCGGCGGCCAGTTTCATCTGTCCGTCCGGTTGCGCGTACGCCACCAGATCCGGATGTTGCGCTTTGATCTGCGCGACGATGGCCGCCGACACCAGCGGATTCTTGAAGAAGCTGCCGGCGTTGCCCAGCACCGCCGGATCCGGCAGTTTTTCACTGCGGATGCTGCAAATCGCGCGACTGACGTCGGTCGGCGTCGGCTGCTCGATACCCTGCTCACTCAGGCGCTGACGCACCGGTCCGTATTCCAGCTGCAGATGGGCGACGCGGTCGAGCGCAAAGCGCACACGCAGAATCAGCCAACGCCCTGGCTGCTGCTTGAACAGGCTGTCGCGGTAGGCGAAGTTGCATTCTTCGAGGCTGAAATCGCGCAGTTCGCCGGTCTGGCGATCCAGCGCAGTCAGTCCGGCGAACACATCCTTGATCTCGACACCGTAGGCACCGATGTTCTGCATCGGCGCGGCGCCGACCGTGCCAGGAATCAAGCTGAGATTTTCCAGTCCGGACAAGCCCTGCGCCAGCGTGTATTGCACAAAAGGGTGCCACGGCTCGCCGGCCTCAGCCTCGATCACAACGCGACTGCCGTCCTCGCTGATCACGCGGATCCCGCGCGTCGCCATGCGCAGCACCAGTGCGGTAATGTCGGCGGTCAGCAGCAAGTTGCTGCCACCACCGATCACCAGCAACGGCACATGGTGCTCGGTGGCATACGCCAGCGCTTCACGGACATCGGCATCGCTGTGGGCTTCGGCGAACAGTTGCGCGCACACATCCACGCCAAAACTGTTGAACGGTTTCAGGGAAACCTGCGGTTGCACCTGCAAACTCATAACCGGCCCTTCACTTCGATCAACAATTGGTCACACGCGGCTTCGATCAGATCCAGCACCTGCTCGAAACCCTGGTCGCCGTCGTAATACGGATCCGGCACTTCATCGACCACACCGGCATAACGGCGCAGGAACAGGTCCAGTTCGGCCTTTCCAGTGGACGGCTGCAGCGCCTTGAGGTTGCGCAGATTACTGTTGTCCATCGCCAGGATCAGGTCGTAACTGGCGAAGTCGGCACGGCTGACCTGCTGCGCGCGTTGCGCTGACAGGTCATAGCCGCGCACTTTGGCGGCGGCCTGGCTGCGCTTGTCCGGCGGGTTGCCGACGTGCCAGTCGCCGGTGCCGGCGGAAGCCACTTCGACCTGATCCGCCAGCCCTGCTTCACGCAGTTTGTGGCGCAGTACGCCTTCGGCCGTGGGCGAACGGCAAATGTTGCCCAGGCACACAAACAGAACGCGCATCAGGCCTCCAGCAGGCGACGAACGCGCTCGAGGTCTTCGGCAGTGTCGACGCCGGTCGGCGGTGCGATCAACGCGTCGGCAACATGAATTCGCACACCGTGCCACAGGGCACGCAGTTGCTCGAGGGATTCAGTGTTTTCCAGCCAGCACGGGCCCCAGCTCACGAAGTCCTGAAGGAAACCGGCGCGATAGGCATAAATGCCGATGTGGCGACGGTATGGCACACCTTCCGGCAATTGCTCGCGGCTCTTGGCAAACGCATCGCGTGCCCACGGCAAAGTGGCACGGCTGAAAGTCAGCGCCAGACCGTTGAGGTCGCTGACAACCTTGACCACATTCGGATTGAACAGAGTGTCCACGTCTTCAATCGGCTCGGCCAGCGTGGCCATGCGCGCTTCGGTGTGGGCCGCCAGATTGGCAGCGACCTGATCGATCACGCTCGGCGGGATCAAGGGTTCATCACCTTGCACGTTGACCACGATCGCGTCGGGCTCGAGACCCAGTTTCGCCGCGACTTCGGCCAGACGATCGGTGCCGGAATTGTGATCTTCACGGGTCAGCACCACTTCGGCACCAAAAGCCTTGCAGGCCTCGACGATACGCGCATCGTCGGTCGCGACGACCACACGGCTGGCGCTGCTTTTGCTCGCCTGTTCCCAGACATGCTGGATCATCGGCTTGCCGGCGATATCCAGCAGCGGTTTGCCCGGCAGACGGGTCGAGGCAAAACGCGACGGGATGACAACGGTGAAGGCAGTGGTCATTTATCCAGACGCTCGTCGGTGGTCAGGGTGCGGGCTTCGCTTTCGAGCATCACCGGGATGCCGTCGCGGATCGGGTACGCCAGACCGGCGCCCTTGCTGATCAGCTCGGTCTTGTCGGCGCTGAGCTTGAGCGGGCCTTTGCAGATCGGGCACGCGAGGATGTCGAGCAATTTGGTGTCCATGAACATTCCCTGAGTAAAGAGTTAAGGCAAAAGACGATCGGGCAGCAGGCGCATCAACTGGGTGTCGAACCAGGCCACGAAGGCCGGTGACGGCAGCGCATCGACCGCCAGATACCACCAGTCGTCAGCCGCGAAGGCACGGCACTTCACCGCGTCCTTTTCGGTCATCACCAACGGCAATGACGGTGTGAAATTCAAGGCCTGCACGCTGTATTCGGCGTGGTCGGCAAACGCATGGGGGACTGCTCGCCAGTCTAGCGCTTCGAGGGTATTGAAGAAACGTTGCGGATTGCCGATCCCGGCCACCGCGTGCACGGCCTGGCCGGCCGAAAAATGATCGAGCGACTTGCGCTCGCCGCTGCGCAGATTGACCAGCGCAGTCGGTTGCAGACGGAAAGCGAAACCGCCGTCGCGGTCCTCGCTGGCACCATTGAACAGCACACCGTCGACACTTTGCAGGCGCTCGATCGGTTCACGCAATGGCCCTGCCGGCAAGCAGCGTTTGTTACCGAGACCGCGAGCGGCGTCGATCAGCACCAGCTCCAGATCCCGCGCCAAACGGTAATGCTGCATACCGTCATCCGACAGAATCAGGTCCAGCGGTTCGCTGGCCAGCAAGGCTTTGACGGCGGCGCTGCGATCGGGGTCGATCATCAACGGCACGCCGGTACGCTGGACGATCAGCAACGGTTCGTCACCGGCAATGTCGGCGGTTTGCTCGGCCGCAACGCGCCACGGCAGTTGCGGCGGTTTGGCCCCGTAACCACGGCTGACCACGCCGACGCGCAAACCGCTGCGTCGGCAATGTTCGATCAGCCAGAGAATCATCGGCGTTTTGCCGGTGCCACCGACGGTGATGTTACCGACCACAATCAGCGGCACGGACGGCTGATAGATTTCACCCTGACCGGCGAGAAAGCGCTGGCGCTTACCCACCACCACGTGGCGATACAGCATTTCCAGCGGCCGCAACAGCGTCAGGGCCGGGTGCCCCTGATACCACGCGGCGAGCAAGCGATCGGACAGGCTCATCAGGATTTGGGCGCCGCCTCGACCGTGGTCATGCGCAGATGGCTGAAACCGAGCTTGCCGGCCGCGTCCATGGCGGTGATCACGGATTGATGCTGAGTCTTGCCATCAGCACTGATCGACAACGGCATGTTGGTGTCGCCGTTGGACTCTTTCTGCATGGCTTCCATCAGGGTCGCCAGATCGTTCTTCGGCAGAATCTTGTTGTTCACCGAAAACACGCCTTCAGCGCTGATGGCGACGTCGATCTGCTTGAGCTGCTGATCTTCGGCTGGCGAGCCGCTGACCGCTTCCGGCAGATCAACCCGCAACTGGGTTTCGCGAGTGAACGTGGTGGTCACGACGAAAAACAGCAGCAGAATGAACACCACGTCGATCAGCGACGCGAGGTTGATGTCCACGGTTTCCCGTGGTTTGCGACGGAATTTCACGCGCGGCCCTCGGTCAGGTCGACATCACGATCGCCCTGCACCACTTCAACCAGTTTGATCGCTTCCTGCTCCATGCCCACCACCAGCTCATCAATACGGCGCTGCAGGAACCGGTGGAAGAACACCGCCGGAATACCGACCATCAGGCCTGCTGCGGTGGTGATCAGCGCTTTGGAAATACCGCCGGCCAACACTGAGGCATTGGTGGTCATGCCGGAGCCGGTGAACGCGCTGAAAATATCGATCATGCCCAGCACGGTGCCAAGCAGACCCAGCAGTGGCGCCATGGCGGCGATGGTGCCGAGCGCATTGATGTAGCGCTCGAGCTCGTGAATGACCCGGGCGGCGGCCTCTTCGATGCATTCTTTCATGATCTCGCGACCATGCTTGGAGTTGGCCAGACCGGCGGCGAGGATTTCCCCCAGCGGCGAATTGGCGCGCAATTCCTTGAGTTTTTCTTTATTGAGCTGCTTGTCCTTGATCCACACCCAGACCTGGCCCAGCAGATGCTCGGGGGTGACGCGACTGGCGCGCAGGGTCCACAGGCGTTCGGCGACAATCGCCATGGCCGCGATGGAGCTCAGAATGATCGGCAACATCATCCAGCCGCCGGATTTGACCAATTCCCACACAGTGACAGTCCCCTCGAAAAAGTGCGCCACTTTACCATACCGATCCACGATTAAGACCCGCCGCCCCGACGACCGTGACGCCCCATTGCCCCACGTCCCGATCAGCGGGCCAGCGCGGGCGGATCACGCCAGAAACGCCGCTGATGACGCATCGTGCGTGGTGCCCTGAAGGTGCCCAGTTGCAGATGAATGGCGCCCTGCTCGGCGCTGTCGTAAATGTGCAGGCCCAGTTTGCGATAACGCGCCAGCACGGTCGGATGCGGATGGCCAAAAGAGTTGCCCTGACCTCGAGAGATCAGCACGGACTCAGGCTTCAAGACTTTGAGCAGCGCCATGGACGACGAACTGCGGCTGCCATGATGGGGCGATTGCAGCCATTGCGTCGGCACGGCCAGTGGACTGTCGAGGAGGACGCGTTCGGCGTGGGTGTCGATATCGCCAGTCAGCAGCAGGCGCTCGCCATTGGCCTCGATCTGCAACACGCAGGAACGCTGATTGCTGTCGTGAGCGTCCGCCCACTGCCAGAGTTGAAAACGCACGCCGTCCCACTGCCATTGCCGACCACTGGCGCAGGCTTCGGCGTTCAATGGCGCGGGCAGTCCCGCCGGATCGCCGCTGAGCACCTGATCGACGGTCAAACCACGGCTGATCGCCAGAGCGCCGCCAGCGTGATCGGCGTCGGCATGACTGAGCAGCATCAGATCGAGTTTTGCCACATCGAGTTTGCGCAACGCAGGCAGCACCACCCGCTCACCGAGGTCAAAATCGCCAAAGCGCGGCCCCGCGTCGTAAAGCACCGCGTGATGCCGAGTGCGAATCAGGATGGCCAGGCCTTGGCCGACGTCGAGTTGCCAGATATCGGCCAGGCCTTCATCCAGCCGCTCCCGTGGCGGCACGACCAGCAGCAACAGCAACGGCCAGCCCAGTGGACGCAGCGGCACGCCGCGCGGCAATAGCAACAACACGGTGCCGAGACTGCCAATGACCCAGGCCCAAACCGGTATCGAGGGTGCGATCCACGCCGGCCAGTGCCCGGCAATCATTGCCAGCGCACGAAACAGCCCATCGATCAAACCGCCGGCCAGCCACAGCAGGCCGGCGCCGACATAGGGAACAGGCAGCAACACCGTCCCGAGCAGCGCCGGAGGCAGCACTACCAGACTGACCCAAGGCACCGCGAGCAAATTGGCCAGCGGTCCACTGAGACTGATCGGCAGGCTCAGCACCAGCAACACCGGGCATAAGCCGATCGCGATCAACCACTGCGCTCGCGTCCAGGTCTGCCACCAGCGCCATGCACCCAAGCGGCCGCCAAAGGTAAAGATCAACACCGCCACCGCCGCAAACGAGAGCCACAGACCCGGGCGCAAACTGGCGAGCGGGTCCAGCAACAGCACAGCGTTGAACGCCAGCAGCAAAGGCCACCACGCACCAAGATGACGAAAGCGCAAACGCCATAGCAGCACCAGCCCGACCATCACACACGCGCGCTGCACCGGTACGTCGAATCCGGCGAGCAGGCCATAACCGAGCGCCGCCGCAAATGCCAGACCACAGGCCCACGGCAGCCACGGCCAGCGCAGCGGCCACCAGCCAAATCGCGCCAACCCGGCGACCAGCCCATACATCACCGCCGCCAGCAAACCAATGTGCTGACCGGAAATCACCAGCAAGTGCACGGTGCCGGTGTCCTGCAGAGTCTGCCAGTCCTCGCGACTGAGCCCCGAACCGTCGCCCAGCACCAACGCGGCCAATGCGCCGTTTCGCCCCTGCGCATCCACGCTCAGCAAGCGCTGGCGAATGCTGTCGCGCCAGGCCCAGCGCGCTTCGCTCAAGCGCTGGCCGTCCTTGATCGTGCCGGTGGCGCCAATGCGTTGCGCCAGCAGCCACGCCTCGTAGTCGAACGCATCTGGATTGCGCAAGCCAGCGGGCCGCTTCAACTTCACCGCCAAACGCCAGCGCTCGCCACTGTTGACCGGTGGCCCGGTGTACCAGGCGAGCCGCATCAGCGATGGCAGTTTTTCGTGACGTGAGTGCGCATCGGCCAATTCGAAGCGCACCACACCGTCACTGTTCTGCGGCAAACCGACGACCCGCCCTTCAACCCAGCGGGTTTCGCCATCCAGCCCGGCCGGCAAACGGTCATTCAACGCCCATTGCGCACCGACACTGGCCCACGTGAAGCCAAACAGCAAAAACGCCAGCGGATAGCTGCGAAACGGCAGCAGCATCAACGCCACGACCGGCAACAACAGCATCAACCAGACCGGCGGTAATGCCGGCATAAAAACCGCGACCAGCAGACCGACTGCGAGCGCCATCATCCCTGTGCGCATAAGCCCGTCCTTGAGAGTCCCGTACTTAGGCATAGCGGGTGTCAGGCACGAGCGTCGTCAACAATTGTCACAAAGTCTGAATGGGCGCTTCGTAGAATCCAGACATACTTGCCGCCTTAACCGACCGAGAAGCCTTATGCCCCGGCGCTTATTCAAACGTTACATGCCCGACCCGACGAGCATCAGGGAACATAAATCCTTACGCTTTCTCGGCAAGTTGCTGCATGACCCGAACCTCTGGCACCTCAATCGTCACTCGGTCGCGCGGGCGATGGCGGTCGGTCTGTTCGCCGCGTTCCTGCCGATTCCGGCGCAGATGCTGGTGGCGGCCGCCCTTGCCGTCATGGTGCGCGGGAACATGCCGATTGCGGTCAGCCTGGTGTGGCTGACCAACCCGATCACCATGCCGGCGGTGTTCTTCTGCACCTATCAGGCCGGGGCGTTTTTGATGGATGTGCCCGCCCGGCATCTACCGGACGAGTTGACCTGGGAGTGGATCAGCGGCGAGTTGTCGACGTTATGGCAGCCGTTTCTGCTCGGTTCGGTGGTGGTGGGACTGATACTCGGCGCCCTCGCCTACTGCATTGTGATGATGTATTGGCGCTGGTGGGTGGCGCGGCAATGGGCGCGGCGCAAGAAGAGTCGTATGCGCTGAACGCAAAACGGCCTCCGCAGTGGGAGGCCGTTTTGATTTGTGGCGTCTGCAT
>NZ_JAMLFX010000004.1:29519-93759 GCF_023634765.1 Pseudomonas sp. AKS31 | reverse complement strand
CAGGCTCGCTCCCACAGGAGATCTTCAGCACAACATAGATCCAATGTGGGAGCGAGCCTGCTCGCGAAGAAATCGACGCGGTTCCGGATCAGGTACGCATCCCGCGCCCACTCACCAGCAACCGCGCACAACCGAGATACAGCACAACGGTCGCCACCAGCATGAAGGTGATCGCAATGCCGATCTTGATATCCGACACGCCCAGAATGCCGTAGCGGAAGGCGTTGACCATGTGCAGCACCGGGTTGGCGAGCGACACGGTTTGCCAGAACGGTGGCAGCAGCGTAATCGAGTAGAACACCCCGCCCAGGTACGTCAGCGGCGTCAGCACAAACGTCGGGATGATCGAAATATCATCGAAGTTGCGCGCAAACACCGCGTTGATGAAGCCGAGCAGCGAGAAGATCGTCGCCGTCAGCACCACCACGAGGATGGTCACGCCGAGGTGATGCACCTGCAAATGGGTGAAGAACAGCGACAAAATCGTCACGATCACGCCAACCATCAGACCACGCAACACACCGCCGATGGTGAAGCCGATCAGAATCGTGTGCGGCGACACCGGCGACACCATCAACTCTTCGATGGAGCGCTGGAACTTGCTGCCGAAGAAACTCGAAACCACGTTGCCGTAGGAGTTGGTGATCACCGACATCATGATCAGCCCCGGCACGATGTACTCCATGTAAGTGAAGCCACCCATGTCGCCGATCTGCCGACCGATCAGGTTACCGAAGATCACAAAGTACAGAACCATGGTGATCGCCGGCGGCAGCAGCGTCTGCGGCCAGATCCGCGTGAAGCGTTTGACCTCACGGTAAACGATGGTCTGCAGGGCGACGAGGTTGGGACGGAATTCGGAACTCATACCGCCACCTTCGACAGATTTTTCTCCACCAGGGACACGAACAGCTCCTCGAGGCGATTGGTTTTGTTACGCAGGCTCAGCACTTCAATGTTCTGCTGCGCCAACTGGGTGAACAACGCCGTGATGCCCATGGATTTGTCGACCTGGACTTCCAGGGTGTGGCTGTCGATCAACCGGGCCGGGTAGCCGAGCAATTGCGGTGCGGCGTTCAAGTCGTTTTTCAGGTCCAGCAGGAAGGTTTCCACGTGCAACTGCCCCAGCAATTGTTTCATGCTGGTGTTCTCGACGATGGTGCCGTGGTCAATGATGCCGATGTTGCGGCACAACTGCTCAGCCTCTTCCAGGTAGTGCGTGGTGAGGATGATGGTGATGCCTTTCTGGTTCAGTTCAGTGAGGAACGTCCACATCGAACGGCGCAGCTCGATGTCGACGCCCGCAGTCGGTTCGTCGAGGATCAGCAAACGCGGTTCGTGCACCAGCGCACGGGCGATCATCAAGCGCCGCTTCATGCCGCCGGACAACGAACGCGACGGCACATCGCGCTTGTCCCACAGGCCGAGCTGGGTCAGGTACTGCTCGGCGCGTTCCTTGGCGATCTTCGCCGGAATGCCGTAGTAACCGGCCTGGGTCACGACGATGTCGAAAGTCTTTTCGAACTGGTTGAAGTTGAATTCCTGGGGCACCACGCCGATCGAGCGCTTGAGCGCTGCCGGGTTTTTGTCCAGGTCATGGCCGAAGATATTCACCGTGCCGCTGGTCTTGTTCACCAGGGTCGAGAGAATGCCGATGGTCGTGGATTTGCCGGCACCGTTAGGGCCGAGCAAGGCGAAAAAGTCACCTTCGGCGACGTCCAGATCGATACCACTCAAGGCCTGGAACCCGTTGCCGTAGGTTTTGGTTAGCTGCCGGATGGACAGAGCGGAACTCATATCGGATTTACGCACCAAGAAGGGAAGAAAGGGATACATAAGGGCGGGCGGCGAGGGAAACAACCGCAGCACCCGAGCGCAATGGTGCTTGCCGCCGCCGCACAAGTACAGTCAAGTGTGTCGATAGTAAGTATTAAGTCAACGCGGTCATGACCGCTTTCCGGTAAGCCGGACGCTGCTTCAAGCGCTCGTACCAGGCTTGCAGATGCGCTTGTGGCGAGCGTTCGATGGGCATCTCGAACCAGGCATAAATGAAACTGCCCAGCGGAATATCGCCCATGCCGATTTCTTGTCCGGAGAGATAAGGCTGACTGGCCAGGGCATGGTCGGCCATGCTCAACAGCTCATTGCATTCCTTGATCGCGGAATTGATCGCGGCCCAGTCCTGCTTGTCCGCCGGGGTGCGCAATACGCCCCAGAACACAGTGCGGAACGGACCGGCAAAACTTGAAGTGGTCCAGTCCATCCATTTGTCAGCGATGGCGCGCGCTTGCGGATCCGCCGGATACCAGTGGCTGCCGGGCGCATGTCTGGCCAGCAGATAGCGAACGATGGCGTTGGACTCCCACAGCACAAAACCGTCGTCTTCGATCACCGGTACCCGGCCGTTCGGGTTCATCGCCCGATACTCAGGTGTGTCGACCACGCCGAATGCGCCGCCGGCATCGATCGCCTCGTAGACCAGGCCAAGCTCTTCAGCCGCCCACAATGGCTTCCTCACATTCGATGAGTTTTTCCGTCCCCAGATCTTCAGCATGACCGCCTCCTTTCAAATGAGTGGGCAGGCAGCATACGCCGGATCAGGTACGGCTCAAATCACTCTGCATATCGCCCAACAATTGCGGCTGCTGATCAGTGAACAGGTGCGGATAGCACTTTTGCAGATGCTCGAAGAAGAACATTTCCGGCACATCGGCGAATTGACCGTGGTCGACCAGATACTCCATCAACTGCGCGCCGTCACGATTGAACGGATGGAACACGCTGTCATTGACCCCGTCGAACTCCAGCGGCGCGACGTTGAACAATTCGCAAAGCTTCTGATTGAACGCCGGCGTGGCCTTGACCCAGCGATCATTCAAAAAGAACTCGGTGTAGCCGTGCATGGCGAACATGTCGCTTTTCAATAATTCGAGCAGACGCGGGGTCGACAGATGATTTTTCACGTCGGCCAGGCCAATCCGCGCCGCGATCCCGCAATGCCGTGCACAACCGGCGAGCAGCGTGGCTTTCGGCACGCAATAACTCTCCCCCGTCGCCAACGCATAGCTGCCACGCAAGGTCTGTGGATCGCGGCTGAAGGTGTAGGGGTTGTAACGCACCGCTTCACGCACGGCGTAATAAAGACTGATCGCCTGCTTGAGCGGATCGCGGCTGGCACCCCGATGTTGTTCGGCGAACTCCACCACCGCCGGGTGGTCACTATCGATGAAGCGGCCGGGGCTCAGATACTCGTGCATGACGACAATCTCCTGGGTGAACCCCGAGTCTAGCGACAGCGTCAGCACAGAGATAACGACGTTTCGGCCAAACTTGGACGCAAAGACGCGGGATCAGCGAACGATTTCCCACACGTGTTGCCCACCGAACCTACGAAAACCATCCGGGGTTTCCCACGATTTCAATCACCTTGGTCTGACCACCCGGTTTTACAGATGCCGTCTAAGCTCTGGAGGGTCGATTTGCCTTGGTTCACGGAGGACTGATTATGCTGTTGTTGTGGATACTGGTTTTGATCGTTGGCGTGGCGTATCTCGCCCACCGGCGTACTGCCCCGCTGCCCGCGTTGGGCATCGTGGCTGTCTACCTGCTGGCGATGGGTATTTTCAGTCACGCGCCGGGCTGGTTATTGCTGGTGTTCTGGGTGCTGCTGGCGGCGGTCGCTGCACCGCTGCTGCTGCCTGATCTGCGCCGCAAGCATTTCACTGCGCCGCTGTTCAACTGGTTCCAGAAAACCCTGCCACCCATGTCTCAGACCGAACGCGACGCGATCGACGCTGGTACCGTCTGGTGGGATGGCGAGCTGTTCAGCGGCCGCCCGGACTGGGACAAACTGCTGGCCTATCCCAAGGTGCAATTGAGCGAAGAAGAACTGGCGTTCATCGACGGCCCGACCGAGGAGCTTTGCGCGATGGTCACTGACTGGCAGATCGGCCAGTCGATGGACCTGCCGCCCGAAGCCTGGGCGCACATCAAGGAACACGGTTTCTTCGCCCTGATCATCCCGAAAGAATTTGGCGGCAAGGGCTTCTCGGCTTACGCCCACTCGCAAGTGGCGATGAAACTCGCCACCCGTAGCGGTGACCTCGCCTCCACCGTGATGGTGCCGAACTCCCTCGGCCCGGCCGAACTGCTGCTGCATTACGGCACCGACGAACAACGCAATCACTACCTGCCGCGCCTGGCCCGTGGCGATGACATCCCGTGCTTTGCCCTTACCGGCCCGCTCGCCGGTTCCGATGCCGGTGCGATGCCCGACACCGGGATCATCTGCAAAGGCCAATGGGAAGGTCAGGAAGTCATCGGCCTGCGCCTGAACTGGGAAAAACGCTACATCACCCTCGGCCCGGTCGCGACTCTCCTCGGCCTGGCTTTCAAGGCCTACGACCCTGAGCACCTGCTGGGTGACAAGGAAGACCTTGGCATCAGCCTCGCTTTGATTCCGACCGATACCCCCGGCGTGGAAATCGGTCGTCGTCACCTGCCACTCGGCGCTGCATTCATGAACGGCCCGAACTCGGGCAAAGATGTATTTATCCCACTGGACTTTCTCATCGGCGGTCAGGAAATGCTCGGCAAGGGCTGGATGATGCTGATGAACTGCCTGTCGGTCGGCCGTTCGATCTCGCTGCCGGCAGTCGGCACTGGCGCGGCCAAGTTCACCAGCCTGGTGACCGGTCAGTACGCGCAGATTCGTGAACAGTTCAACGTACCGCTGTCGGCCTTCGAAGGTATTCAGGAAGCCATGGCGCGCATCGGCGGCAACGCGTGGATGATGGACGCGGCGCGGATGCTCACCGCCAACGCAGTGGATCTGGGCGAGAAACCATCGGTGCTCTCGGCGATTCTCAAGTATCACCTCACCGAACGCGGACGCGAATGCATCAGCCACGCGATGGATGTGCACGGTGGCAAGGCGATCATCATGGGCCCGAACAACTACCTCGGGCGCAGTTGGAACGGCGCGCCGATCTTCATCACCGTGGAAGGTGCGAACATCCTCTCGCGCAACCTGATGATCTTCGGTCAGGGTGCGATTCGTTGCCATCCATTCGTGCTGAAGGAAATGGCCCTCGCCGGGCGTGAGGACAAGGATCAGGCGCTGAAAGAGTTCGATGGTCTGTTGCTCAAACACATCGGTTTTGCCGTGAGCAATGCGGCCAGCACGCTGGTGTTGAACCTCGGTTTCGGCCACTTCGAACATGCGCCGGGCGACAAGATCAGCCAAGGCTACTTCCGCGCGCTCAACCGCCAGGCCGCGGCGTTTGCCATGCTTGCCGACTTCAGCATGATGCTGCTGGGCGGCGAACTGAAACGTCGCGAGCGTCTGTCGGCACGTCTGGGTGACGTGTTGAGCAACCTGTACCTGGCCTCCGCCGCGCTCAAGCGTTATCACGATCTGGACTCGCCGGCGCACATGGAGCCGCTGTTCCGTTGGGCGATGGAAGAAAGCCTCGGCCAATCGGAACGGGCGCTGGATGAATTGCTGCGCAACTTCCCGAACAAGGTATTCGGCTGCCTGCTGCGAGCCATCGTGTTCCCGTTCGGTCGTCGTCACAAAGGTCCATCGGACAAACTCGGTGCCGAAGTGGCAGGCATCATTGGTCGCGCCAAGGGTGATCCAGCCCTGGAAGAGTTGCTTGCCGGTTGCTATCGCCCGCAATCGGCGGACGATGCGGTCGGCGCATTGCAACACGCCAGCGATCTGCTGAATGCCGCGCAGCCGTTGCACAAAAAACTGCACACGTCGCTGAAAAGCGGTCAAGTCAAACCGGTCGCGGGCGAACACGCCATTGATGCGGCGCTGGAGGCCGGGGTGTTGCAACCGGGAGAAGCGCAGAGCCTGCGCGATGCCGAAGCCGCACGACGCCGGGTGATCGACGTCGACGACTTTGACAAAGAGGAACTGAAACTGGCAGAGGGCAAAGTCCGCTGATCCTGACAACCATGTCCAAGAGGGCGCGGGGGCTTTATACTCCCGCGCCCGTTTTGCTCTTGAGGACTTATCTCGTGTCCAACGTCGTTGCCGATCATCTTGTTTTGCTCGACCACCTGCGCAGTATCCTGGTCGCCGTAGGTGAGGCCGAACAGGTTCCCGAAGAAAGCCATGCCTTGTTCCTGGAGCGCTTCGACGAACTGCTGGCATCGCTGCCGATCGATCCGATCGAAAGCCAGTACCTGGGCCAGGACATCCTGACTCAAGTGATCACCCGTTATCCGCAAATCGCCCACCTGATCCCTCGGGATCTGCTGTGGTTCTTCGCCGGTGACTGTCTGCACTACCTGTCCGATGAAGAAATCGACCTGTATCAGGCACTGGAAGAACGTCGCTACGAAGCTGAACAGAACGATGAACCGTTCGACTGGAATCAGGAAAAACAGCTGCTGGCGATGTCCGCTCAGGACAGCAAGCACTGATTTAACAGTGGGTTGAAGATCAAAAGATCGCAGCCTTCGGCAGCTCCTACAGTGGACTCACGCAATCCCCTGTAGGAGCTGCCGAAGGCTGCGATCTTTTGCTTTGCGCTACAACAACCCTTCGCTTTCGGGCAATTCATACGCCATCGCGGCGTTGCTCTCCCCCGCTGATTTGCCCGGCTTGCTCAAGGTTGGCTCTTTTTCCAGACACTCCACCAGATAGTCGATAAACACCCGCAACTTGGGTGGCAGATAGCGTGTCGGCGAGTGCAGCAACCACAGTCCGCCATGATAGGAAGCGAGGAACGTCCAGTCCGGCAACACCTGCACCACCAACTTTTGCTCAAGCGCGTAACGGGCGGTGAAATACGGCAGGCTGCCGATGCCGATGTGCTGCAACACCGCGCCCAGCCGCACGCCGGTGTGATTGGCGGCATAACGACCGCGGACACCCACTGTTACCGCCTTACTGCCCTTCTTGAATTTCCAGCGCGCATCGCTCGGGGTTTCCCCCAGATAAATACAACTGTGATTGAGCAGATCATGCGGGTGAGTCGGTACACCGTGCTCGGCCAAGTACTGCGGCGTGGCACAGAGCAAGTGGTCGATGGTCAGCAACTGCCGGCCGACCAGCCCGGCCGGTGGTCGATCGGTGATGCGAATGGCCAGGTCGACATGGTCGTCGATCAGATCGACCTGACGGTCTTCCAGCAACAACTCGACATCAACCTTGGGGTAACGCCTTAGAAATTCGGGCATGTGCGGATGAATCACGAAGCGCCCTACCGCTTTCGGCACGCTGACGCGCACCAGTCCTTCCGCTTCATGGGTGAACTGACCGCTGATTTCCATCACCGACTTGGCCGCGCTGACCATCTCCTGACAGCGTTTGAACACCTCTTCGCCGCCGTCACTCAAGCGCAGCTTGCGGGTAGTGCGCTGCAGCAGTCGCGTGGCCAGGGCCTTCTCCAGCCGAGAAATACTGCGACTCACCGCCGATGGCGATGAACCCAGTTGCCGAGCCGCTTCAGAGAAGCTGCCGGTCTCCACGACCTTGACGAAAATCGCCATTTCACCGAGCAGCGGTAGCGGCAGATTGATGCTCACAGCGCACAAGTCCTTTGATGTTTGAACGGATTATCACGTTATTGCACGATTCATATAATAAAAAAAGAAACTTTAATAAGGGCATGGAATATGACGCTTCGCCTCTTTTTCCATAGTGATGACCTCAAGGCCAATGTGGAAGTCCTCGACTGCACGCCCCAAGAGAACGAATTCGCCGTGGTCTTGCGCGCCACACTGTTTCATCCGCAAGGCGGCGGACAGCCGTGTGATACCGGCTGGATCGGCGAAAGCCAGGTATTGCGTGTGGTGCAGGATCCGGAGCGGATCATTCATTTTGTTGACCGGCCGGTGGAGCTGGGCATGACCTGCATCCGCATCGACGAACAGCGCCGTCGCTTCAACACGCGCATGCATTCAGCCGGCCACCTGATCGGGCATTTCGTTCAGGCCATGGGTTGGATGCCGATCAAGGCACATCACTGGCCAGATGAAGGTCGCGTGCAATTCAAGCCCGGCGATACCGCGCAGGAAGTCGACGCCGAGGCTGTTCAACACGGCATCGAGCAGTGGATCGAGCACGACCTGCCCCGCCTTACCTCGCTCCGCGAAGGTGCGCGAGAAATCGGTTTTGGTGACCTGCCCGCCTATGGCTGCGGCGGCACCCATGTACGTAGCCTGAAGGAACTGGGCACAGTCACGATCTCCGCCCTTTCGCAGAAGAAAGGCACGCTATCCGTCCACTACAACGTGGATTGAGCATTTCGGACGCTGCCTCACGCAGCGTCCAACGCTGGGGAACCGCATTCGCAGGTTCCGTTGACTATCGATAGATGGACCTAAAAAAATGATGCTAGACGTCGAGCGTCTCGATGAGACGTGCATAAAAAAACTGGCCAACGAAGAAGTCCTCGCCATCCGCCTCAAAGGCTTTTTGCCTGAGCCGCTGGCCATTCAGATTGGCGACAAGATTCTCGCTCCGGGCTTCGAAGGTTACATCAACGCGCCGAGTATCGGCCGCATCGGCATGGCTTTTTATGAGGCGGAAAACCAGCCGCTGCTGATCGAAGACTACTTCGAACGCGCCACCAGCAATATTGCGGAACTGCGCAATCGCTGCGCGCCTTACTCCTCACCGATCGACACCTTGCGCTGCATGCTCGACGAATCCTGGCCGGCCGGCGCACATCTGGAAAATCTCTACGGTCGAAAAATGTATGTCGGTCTTTCGCGAGTGGTAAAGCCAGGCGTGTGCTTCCTCGCCCATCACGACATCTTCGCCAAGGACGCCCCGGACAGTTTCCAGGCCCGCAGCCTGGAAGCGCAGTTCGCCTGCAACGTCTATCTGAACATGCCGACCGAGGGCGGTGCATTGCAGATGTGGGACGACGACATCACCCCGGATCAATTCGACGAGATGCGCGGTGACAGTTACGGCATCGAACCGGCGCTGCTCGGCCCACCCGCGCTGGAAGTCCGACCGCAACCCGGCGATTTCATCATGTTCAATTCGCGACGCATGCACTCGGTGACCCCGGGCGTGGCCGATCCGCGCTTGAGCCTTTCCTTTTTTGTCGGCTATCGCGGCAATGCTTCACCCCTGACCTACTGGAGCTGAGATGTATTCGAATTATCTGGGCGAGTTTCTGGCGCTGGCTACCATTCACTTTCTGGCCGTGGTTGCTCCCGGCCCGGACTTTGCGGTCACTATTCGCCAAAGCGTACGGTTCGGCCGGTTGGTAGGAATCTGCACGGCCCTGGGTATCGGCGCGGGGATTTCCGTGCACGTGCTGTACACGCTGCTTGGTGTGGGCGCGCTGATGCACACCACGCCGTGGTTGCTGACCGTTGCCAAAGTGATTGGCGGTGCCTACATCCTCTATCTGGGTGTCAGCCTGCTGCGCAGCAAACCCAAATCGGCCGTTGAAGGTGAGAAAGCTGCGGACGAGCCTGTGGCCGAACAAACTCTGTTCAAAGCGTTCAGCACCGGTTTTCTGACCAATGCGACCAACCCCAAGGCCACGCTGTTTTTCCTGGCGATTTTCACCACGATCATCAGCGCCAGCACGCCCCTGCAGATCCAGGCCTTTTACGGGCTATGGATGTGCTTTGTGAATGCGCTGTGGTTTGTTGTGGTCGCGCTGTTTTTCTCGAGCAGTCGGGTTCGCTTGCTGTTCATGCGCATGGGCCATTGGTTTGAGCGCACCATGGGCGTTGTGCTGATTCTGTTTGCTGGCCGACTGATGCTGTCCTGGTAAGCAGACACAAAACACAAAAGGCCCGCCGAATCGCTTCGACGGGCCTTTTTCTTTATTACTGATGAAACAACCACAAATCACGCACATACAAAAACGCCGCTCTATTGAGCGGCGTTTTTGTGAAATTGGAGCGGGAAACGAGACTCGAACTCGCGACCCCGACCTTGGCAAGGTCGTGCTCTACCAACTGAGCTATTCCCGCAAATGGCGTCCCCTAGGGGACTCGAACCCCTGTTACCGCCGTGAAAGGGCGGTGTCCTAGGCCACTAGACGAAGGGGACACAGGCTACAACTTTCACTCAATAAAAACGCCGCTCACTGAGCGGCGTTTTTAGAATTTGGAGCGGGAAACGAGACTCGAACTCGCGACCCCGACCTTGGCAAGGTCGTGCTCTACCAACTGAGCTATTCCCGCAAATGGCGTCCCCTAGGGGACTCGAACCCCTGTTACCGCCGTGAAAGGGCGGTGTCCTAGGCCACTAGACGAAGGGGACACGCTACCCGGAACACATGGTGTGTGTTTCGGTGTCCAGATCCGAATCCGAAGAATTGGTTCTGGTTTCACTCAGCACCGCCCGAAAGCACTGCTGTTTAAAATTGGAGCGGGAAACGAGACTCGAACTCGCGACCCCGACCTTGGCAAGGTCGTGCTCTACCAACTGAGCTATTCCCGCAATTGGCGTCCCCTAGGGGACTCGAACCCCTGTTACCGCCGTGAAAGGGCGGTGTCCTAGGCCACTAGACGAAGGGGACACACTACAACATTCACTCCCTGCCGCGCTTCGCTGTGTGCTTTACGCTGCAAGTGGCGCGCATTCTATGGATGGATTGAGGGGTCGTCAACCCCTTGATATAAATTTATTTAAATCAATGACTTCGACCTGCTTTACGGCGGCAACCGGGCTTTTCCGTCGCCCGACGATTGACGCCTATATTCCGCCACTCGCCAAGACGCTATAGTCCACCCACAGTGATGGCAATCTGCACATGCAGCGCCAGCATTCATATAAGCAGCGTGCGGCCGATACAGATTGAACCTGCCGATCCAACTCGTCGAGCGGCGCTAGGCGGCTAAATGCCCAGCCACTACACTCGCATGCGAACCCTATAAAGAGGTCTTACCGGTGACACCACTCATGATCACCCTGCTAGTCGTAGCCGGGATCGCAATTCTGATCGCCATTGGCTACATGAACCATGTGGTGGAAAACAACAAACTGGAGAAGGCCCGCACCAAGGTCGAACTCAACGACCGCCTGCGTCGCTGTGGCGAACTGACCGAAACTTTCCCCGGCCAGTTCATGACCCCGGCACTCAAGCTGCTGCTGACCCGTCTGGAATTGAACGTCTGCCAGCGCCTGCTGAACCTGGAAAAAACCAGCGCCACTACCAAGGCACGCATCACCGAACTGAGCGCCCTGGTCGCCCAAGGCGAATCGATCCCGGTCAACAACCCACCGGCTCCGATCCTGACCGAAGCCAAGGCCAAAGACGTGCGCTTCCTGCTCGAAGCCCTCCACGGCCAGATCACCCGCGCCGCCCACGACGGCTTCCTGCCGCCGAACGAAGCCAAACACTGGATCCGCGAAGTCCGCCACATTCTGGTACTGCTGCACATCGAATTCTTCAACAACCTCGGCCAACAGTCCCTGCAACAAAACCAGCCCGGCCAGGCGCGCCTCGCCTTCGAACGCGGCGTGCAATACCTGCGCAAACAGCAGGACCCGCAGATGTACGCCGAACAACTGCAATACCTGGAAAAACTGCTGGCCCGCGCCAACGCCCAGGTCATGGACAAGATCGCACCGGTTGAAGGTGAAGAGAACCAACTGACCGCCGGCCTCAAAGATGTAGAGGCCGATGCGGACTGGAAGAAGAAAGTGATTTACGACTGATTGCAGAGATTGAAAGAGAAGCCACCGAGAGGTGGCTTTTTTGTGGCTCGCGGGAGGGAACTGGAAACCCGGTGGATGCAAGACCGGTATCGCGAAAAATGGGACTGAGTACATCCGAGAGAGGATTGGTCGGCTGTCAGGCCGCCTTCGCGAGCAAGCTCGCTCCCACAGAAAAGCAAAAACAAAAGCAAAAACCACAACCACAACCACAACCACAACCACAACCACCTCGCCCCGCTTCGCTTCTCACCACTCAACAGGATGAGCGTTAGCTCGGCTGCAGCTCTTGATCTTGATCTGAAAGCCCGTCGGCAGGCTGAGTGGAGGGGTTGATCCGGGGGTGGGAGCGCAGCGACCGTTCGACGAAGTCGAACACATCGAGAGGAGGTGCAGCGAAGTACGTAATTGGAAACTCGCAAACGCTGTTTACCTGAATCCAGAGCGCCCTGACGCAAGAGCGTAATAGACTCCTAAAACAGCCGTGAAGCGACAGGTACGTTGACACGCACCGCGTTTGCCAAAAGTGACCCGCCGTAAGGGCGGAACCGCCAGCGGCAGCACCCAAAGCAAAGGATATACACCCAAAACCCCAAGAGCATGGCCGGCCCAAAGGCCGCCAAGCCCAAAGCGTCAAAGCCGAAAATGCCCAACCATTCCGCGCAACTCACTCCCCAACTGCGCCAGCTCAACACTCGAAGCCGCATTCCCGCGCATCGCGATCGACGACTGATCCGCACTCGCACGAATACTCGTCACACTGCGATTGATCTCCTCCGCCACCGAACTCTGCTCCTCGGCCGCCGCCGCAATCTGCTGATTCATCTGCTGAATCAACGACACCGCCGCCGCAATACTCCCCAGCGCACTCTCGGTCTGCAAGGCATCACTGACCGCCAGCTTTACCAACTCGCCGCTGCTCTGAATCTGCTGCACCGACGAATTCGCCGCCGAACGCAACGCACTCACCAGCCGTTCAATTTCCTCGGTCGATTGCTGCGTGCGCCGCGCCAGCGCGCGCACCTCATCGGCCACCACCGCAAAGCCCCTGCCCTGCTCACCGGCCCGCGCCGCCTCGATCGCGGCGTTCAACGCCAATAGATTGGTCTGCTCGGCGACGCTCTTGATTACCCCCAACACCGTGCCGATATTCTGGATTTCCGCACTGAGACTTTCGATGCTGGAACTGGCCGACGTCGCCGAATCGGCCAATTGCTCGATCCGTGCCATGCTCTGACGCACCACCTGCTGTCCACTCTCGACCTTGTCATCCGCCGTTTGCGCGGCCAACGCCGCCTCCTCGGCGTTGCGTGCAACGTCATGCACAGTGGCGGTCATCTGGTTCATTGCCGTGGCGACCTGCTCGGTTTCTTCCTTCTGGCTGCTGACCTCAAGGTTGGTCTGCTCGGTGACCGCCGACAACGATTGCGCCGAGCTGGCCAGTTGTTCGATCCCGGCCTGCAACCCGCTGACAATCGTGCTCAGGCCCGCGCCCATCTGCTGCATCGCCAGCATCAACTGGCCGATCTCGTCACGACGGGTCACCTCCACAGTCGCACTCAAGTCGCCGGCGGCAATCTGCTGGGCGACCTGAATCACACTGCGCAGCGGCGCGACGATAAGTCGAGTGATCAGCCACGCAGCGAGCAATCCGACCAACAATGCCAGCGCCGATGAGCCAATGATCAGCAGCGAGTTTTTCTTCAGTTCTGCCTGCATCGCGCCGTCTTCAGCGACATACGCCTGATTCACCCGCTCGACCACTTCGTTGGCGCGCTGGTGCAATTGTTCGTAGACGGTTTTTTCCTGCGCAAGCAATCCGATGTACTCGGCCAGCTTGTCGTTGAAGCCGGCGATATGCCCGGAGACTTCGTTGAGCACGGTCAGGTAGCCCTCGTCCTTGACCGTGGTTTTCAGTTCTTCGGCCTGTGCCTGAGCCTGCGCGGCCTGTTCGATATTGCCCTTGCCGGCACTGTCGGCATCACCCTTGCGACTTTGATCCAGACGAATCCGTGCTTCATTCATCGCTTGCAGCATCAACCGCGACACCTGGCTGACCTGACTGGCCTGCTCGATGAACTGCGCGCCGTCCTTGCCCTCGGTGTCTTTCAAGGTATAGGCGCCGTCGTCGGCAAGCCCGGCCTGCAACACATCAAGGTTGTTGGCCACACTGGACACCGACCAACTGGCCATTTCCAGCGCGAGGTCCTTGGCCTGAGTCAGCGACACAAACTCATCGAATGCCTTGCGATAAGCACCGAGTGACTGCTGCACATCATTCATGACCGGTACATTGGCCACCGACTGCGCCTTGAGCTGATCAGCCAGAGCAACCAGTTCATCGACGCCCTTGCGCAGGGCATCGGCGGTCTTCGGACTGCCATGCAGGGCATATTCCTGTTCGAGCAGGCGCACCTTGAGCAAGCCGCTGTTGAGCGAGGACATCTGCTTCAGCCCGTCGAAACGCTGACTGATGGTTTGCAGCGACCAGACGCCAATGGCCGCCACCAAGGCGGTCAGGAGCAAAACCAGCAAAAAACCGATACCTAGTTTTTTCGCCATACCGAGGTTGGCAAAACGTCTTTGCATGGCCGAAATCATTGCGCGTAGTCCCCTGCCATTGTCAGTAGAGCGAAGAGTCGCAACGGCCATTCACCGGCACAAGTCTCTGGCGTCGGAATAATGGCAAAAAGCTACGCCCGCGTCGTTTTCAGAACGCTTGAGGTCGATCCGAACCGGTGTGACGGAAAAACTGCCTGGCACGTGGATCACAAGCATAGGCGACATTGATGCGCAGCCAGTCGCCCGACTCGCCACTGGGGCTGAATGCGTCAGGCGCTGAGAGCAATACGCCGCAGCGTTGAGCCTGCCGACGCACCCGAACCTGATCGGCCATGCGCGAGCGCGCCCAGATGAACAAGCCACCCGCAGGCTTGCCGAAAACCTCCCAGTCGGCGTCCTCCAACGCCTGCAATGCGGCTGCGCGATCGGCATTCAAGCGTTGACGCTGGCGCTGCACCAGTTTGCGATAAGCGCCGCTGACCATCAGGCTGGCCAGCACCGCTTCGGTAAACCGCGACGCCCCCAGACCGCTGATCATCTTGACCTGCGCCAGCCGTCGGACAATGTCGCTGTCGGCGAAGACGAAGCCGACCCGCAACGAGCTGCTCAGCGTCTTGGAAAAACTGCCCACGTAGATGACTCGCCCCTCATCATCCAGAGCCGCCAGGCGCGTGCCGTTACCAGTGTGCAAGTCTGCGTAGACATCGTCTTCGATCACGCGCAGATCGTACATCTTGCTAAGTTGCAGGAGACGTTGCGCCACACTCGGCGAGAGGCAACTGCCGGTGGGGTTGTGATGATGGCTGTTGATGAACAGTGCGCCGGGGCGAAACTGTTGCAGCAAAGCTTCCAGCGCGTCGATATCCGGACCGTTCGGGGTGCGACGCACCTCGAGCATGCGCACGCCGTGCATCCGCAGGAGATCGAACAGCGGCGCGTACCCGGGCGTTTCGACCACCACGCAGTCTCCGGCCTTGAACAACGTGCGCACGATCAGATCCAGCGCGTGGCTGGCGCCGCAAGTACTGAGCAATTGCGCACTGCGGGCTTCGATACCGACCAGCCTCAGACGTTTGGCGATCTGCTCGCGCAACGCCGGAAGCCCCAAGGGCGTGCTGTAGTTGAACAAGCTGGCCATGTCAGTGCGCGCCACCTCGCGCAGCGCATAGCTGAGGTCGTCGGGCTCGCGCCAGCTTTGCGGCAGACCACCCGCGCCAAGCTTCAAGCCACCGGCGGCTTCGCACACGGCATCGCACCAGGCAAACCGGCCCTCGAATGGCGCCAGTTCATCTTCTGCGCCGAGTGTCGACGGCGAGGCGGCGACAATGAACCCGGCGCCCTGGCATGACCTCAGAACGCCCTGCGACACCAGCCGTTCACACGCCTCGACTACACACGACTGGCTGAGCAGATTGCCCCGGGCGATCTGCCGCACGGAAGGCAAACGGGTGGCCGGCGGTACGCCACTTTGCAGGATCCACTCGGTCAGTCCGTCAACAATCTGCTGCACGACCGGCACCATTGCCTGTCGATCAATTCTCAATTCCATGAGCAAGCAAACTCCTGTCCGTTTTGCTGGCGGCAGTAAATCACAGCCGCGCCGGACAGGCTGTGCGACAACGCCGCTAAAAGCGACCGTTCTAACCCTTTGATACACATTGTTTAAGGGGCTTCACGGAACTGGCCGTTGCCCACATAAAAAACCCGCAACGAATGCGGGCTGTTTTTACTGGGTGTTATTCAGAAAGCCGTGACGCCGCCATCCACTGCCAGCGAGTGGCCGGTGGTGAATGCCGCACCGTCGCTGCACAGGTACAACACGGCACTGGCGATTTCTTCGACCTTGCCAATGCGCCCGACCGGGTGCATGGCGTTGGCGAACTCGCCCTTCTTCGGATCGGCCTCATAGGCGCGGCGGAACATGTCGGTATCGATCACCGCCGGACACACAGCGTTGACGCGGATTTTCTTCTTCGCGTATTCGATAGCCGCCGATTTGGTCAACCCGATCACCGCGTGCTTCGACGCCGCATAGATGCTCATCTTCGGCGCCGCACCCAGCCCTGCCACCGAGGCGGTATTGACGATCGCCCCGCCGCCCTGCGCCAGCAGCAGCGGCAGTTGATACTTCATGCACAGCCAGACGCCTTTGACGTTGACGCCCATGATCGCGTCGAACTCATCCATCGAGCCGTCGGCCAGTTTGCCTTTTTCGATTTCGATGCCGGCATTGTTGAAGGCGTAGTCGAGACGGCCGTAGGTATTGATGACCTCGTCCATCAGATTTTTTACTTCGCTTTCGACGGTGACGTTGCAGCGCACGAAGGTCGCTTCGCCGCCGGCTGTACGAATCAGCGCTACCGTGCCCTCGCCCCCTGCCGCGTCCAGGTCGGCGACCACCACTTTCAGGCCTTCGGCGGCGAACGCCTGCGCGGTCGCACGGCCAATGCCGTTGGCCGCGCCAGTGATTACGGCAACTTGACCGGAAAACGTCATGCTCATTGTTATGTCCTCAAAGGGATAGCTGCAAGTGATTGGCAGCATAGCCATTGGGGTCCGAAGAGCGTCAGCACTATCCAAAGGCTGTTTATGTACCCATGCGTCGCAGTGATAAAACCATCCCGGTGATCATCACTGCACTGGATCGGCGTGCATTCGCCGCATCAGCCAACCTTGCGCCAATGCCGGCGAAGGTCTATCAACAAGGCTTCATTCCGTTCGAGTGCCTGCCATGACCAACCAGACCAATCGCCAGTTCCTGCTCGCCAAACGCCCGGTGGGCGCGGCCAACCGCGAGACCTTCACCTTTCAGGAAGTACCGGTCGGCGAACCGGTGGCGGGCCAGATTCTGGTCAAGAACGAATACCTGTCCCTCGACCCGGCCATGCGCGGCTGGATGAACGAAGGCAAGTCCTACATCCCGCCGGTGGGTATCGGTGAAGTCATGCGTGCGCTGGGGGTCGGCAAAGTCATTGCTTCGAACAATCCTGGCTTTGCGGTCGGGGACTACATCAACGGCGCCATTGGCGTGCAGGATTATTTCCTTGGCGAGCCAAGAGGTTTCTACAAAGTCGATCCGAAACTGGCACCGCTGCCGGTGTATCTGTCAGCGCTGGGCATGACCGGCATGACCGCCTACTTCGCCCTGCTGGATGTCGGCGCACCAAAGGCCGGCGACACCGTTGTGTTGTCCGGTGCGGCGGGCGCAGTGGGCAGCATTGCCGGGCAGATCGCCAAGATCAAAGGCTGCCGCGTGGTTGGCATTGCCGGTGGCGCCGACAAGTGCAAATTCCTCATCGATGAGTTGGGCTTTGACGGTGCCATCGACTACAAATCCGAAGATGTCGTGGCCGGGCTTAAACGCGAGTGCCCGAAAGGCGTCGATGTGTATTTCGACAACGTCGGCGGCGACATCCTCGATGCGGTGCTGAGCCGGTTGAACATGAAGGCGCGTGTGGTGATCTGCGGCGCGATCAGCCAGTACAACAATAAGGAAGCGGTCAAAGGCCCGGCCAACTACCTGTCGCTGTTGGTCAATCGTGCGCGGATGGAAGGCTTTGTAGTGATGGATTACGCCGCGCAATACGCGAGCGCCGCGCAGGAAATGGCCGGCTGGATGGCCAAGGGGCAGCTCAAGAGCAAGGAAGATATCGTCGAAGGCTTGGAAACCTTCCCGGAAACGCTGATGAAATTGTTCAGCGGCGAGAACTTTGGCAAGTTGGTACTGAAAATCTAAAGCAAGATCAAAAGATCGCAGGCTGCGCCAGCTCCTACAGGTGTTCAAATAACCCCTGTAGGAGCTGCCGAAGGCTGCGATCTTTTAGGCGATTTCGGCTACTACCGACGCCAGCGCCTTGGCCGGATCTGCTGCCTGGCTGATCGGACGGCCAATCACCAGATAATCGGAACCGGCATCCAGCGCCTGACGCGGGGTCAGGATGCGACGCTGATCGTCCTGCGCGCTGCCGGCCGGACGAATGCCCGGGGTCACCAGTTGCAGCGACGGGTGCGCGGTTTTCAGTGCCGTGGCTTCCAGCGCCGAGCACACCAGACCGTCCATGCCAGCCTTGTCGGCGAGTGCAGCCAGACGTAGAACCTGCTCTTGTGGCTCGATATCCAGACCGATACCGGCCAGATCTTCACGTTCCATCGAAGTCAGCACGGTCACTCCGATCAGCAACGGCTGCGGGCCGCTGCGCTTGTCCAGCTCTTCACGGCAGGCGGCCATCATGCGCAGGCCACCGGAGCAATGCACGTTGACCATCCACACGCCCATCTCGGCAGCAGCTTTCACGGCCATCGCGGTGGTGTTGGGAATGTCGTGGAATTTCAGGTCGAGGAATACTTCAAAACCCTTGTCACGCAGGGTGCCGACAATTTCCGCAGCGCAACTGGTGAACAGTTCCTTGCCCACTTTGACCCGGCACAGTTTCGGGTCCAACTGGTCGGCCAGCTTCAGTGCGGCGTCACGGGTAGGGAAATCCAGGGCGACGATGATAGGAGTCTGGCAGGCGGACATGAATGGGCTCTCAGGCAGGTCGAAATCGGCGCGCATTGTAGCGGAACCGGCGGCGGCGCGGCACCCGATGATCGGTAAATCGTCGCGTCGACCGTGATCAGCATAGCGCTCGCTGCTATTGTGTCGACTCCGATACACAACCGACACGCCAGCAACAAGCACCCGCGCTAGCCTCGCCAGCCGCAATACGTCCTTACATCAGCACTTCCCGCCTCACGGCCGGACGCCTATGCTGAAACCACCACCTCGCAGCCCATCTTTTGTGGTTGGCGGCCTACTGGCAGATGAACAGCCCCATGCACAACACCCAAATGACCGCGAAGGATGAGCCTAAAGACGACAAGCGCTGGAGCATTCGTGCGCTGATCGTCGACGATGACGTGCCGATCCGCGAGCTGATGATCGATTACCTCGCCCGCTTCAACATCCACGCCAGCGGCGTCACCGACGGTGCGGCGATGCGGCAGGCAATGCAGGCCGAACATTTCGACGTCGTCGTGCTGGACCTGATGCTGCCCGGCGAAGACGGCCTGTCGCTGTGTCGCTGGCTGCGCGCCGAATCGGACATCCCGATCCTGATGCTCACCGCCCGCTGCGAACCGACCGATCGCATCATCGGCCTGGAACTGGGTGCCGATGACTACATGGCCAAACCGTTCGAACCGCGCGAACTGGTCGCGCGCATTCAGACCATCCTGCGCCGGGTACGTGATGACCGTACTGAACAGCGGGCCAACATTCGTTTCGACAACTGGCGCCTGAACAGCGTCCTGCGCCAGCTGATCGCCGACGATGGCCTGGTGGTGCCGCTGTCCAACGCCGAATTCCGCTTGCTGTGGGTGTTTATCGAACGTCCTCGCCGGGTGCTCAGCCGCGAGCAATTGCTCGACGCGGCCCGGGGTCGATCGATCGAAGCGTTCGACCGCAGCATCGACTTGCTGGTCTCGCGTCTGCGGCAGAAACTCGGCGACGACCCGAAAGCACCGCAGTTGATCAAAACCGTGCGCGGTGAGGGTTACCTGTTCGACGCGCGAGACATCGGCTGATGCGGGCGCGCTTCGACACGCTGTTCGGGCGCCTGTTTGGCGTGCTGTTCGTGGCGATCGTCCTGGCGCATCTGCTGGCTTTTGCCTGGTTCCGCCTCTACGGTCCGCCCCCGCCCCCGCCGCCCCCGGAGTTCTCCCAAGGCGCCGAAGGGCAACCGATGGCGCACGATCCGCGTTACCCGCCACGGCCACCGCGTCCATGGTTCGGTGGCCCGGTGGTGCCGCTGACCTTCCAGTTCATCACGTTGATGATCGCCGCGTGGTACGGCGCAAAACTGCTCAGTCGCCCGATCCAGCGCCTGAGCGACGCCGCCGAACGCCTCAGCGAAGACCTCGACAGCCCGCCACTCGACGAGTCCGGCCCACGGGAAGCGCGTCAAGCCGCCTACACCTTCAACCTGATGCAGCAACGCATTCGCGAACAGGTGCAGCAGCGCGCGCGGATGCTCGGTGCCGTGTCCCACGACCTGCGCACACCGTTGTCACGCCTGAAACTGCGTCTGGAAAACATCAGCGATGAAAAGCTGCAAGGCCAGATGCGTCAGGACCTGGACGACATGATCGGCATGCTCGACGCCACCCTCACCTACCTGCACGAACAGCGCACCAGCGAAGCGTTGCAGTTGATGGACGTTCAGGCGTTAGTCGAGTCGCTCTGTGAAAATGCTCAGGATCAAGGCGCCGACGTACAGGTCAGCGGCCATTGCGCACCGTTGCCGGTACAGCCGATGGCGCTGCGTTCGTGCATCAACAACCTCATGGACAATGCCTTGCGTTATGCCGGGCAGGCACGCATCGAATTGCAGGATCAACGCGAGCAACTGCTGATCCGCGTGATCGACCACGGCCCGGGGATTGCCGAGGACAAGCGGGAAGCGGTGTTTGAACCGTTTTATCGTCTGGAAGGCTCGCGCAATCGCAACTCCGGCGGTGTTGGCCTGGGCATGACCATTGCCCGCGAGGCGGCGCAGCGATTGGGTGGCCAGCTCAATCTTGAAGAAACCCCCGGCGGCGGCCTCACCGCCATCATTCGCCTGCCCCGCCTCTGAGAAACACACACTCCTACAAGGTATTTGGTGTTCATTGCATCGTGTGTACCCACCGGTACAAATCCCACATACCCCCGACAACTTGCGCCCTGAGGCTGCATAAGCCGGTGCACCCACCGGCTTTCCATTCCAGGGAGTGAGTCCGATGATCGGTAGCGTCAGCAACTACACGAGCTATACCAGCACCAGCAGTACCTCCACGCAAAACGCCCGCAGCCAGCAACTGCAAAAAGAACTGTTCGCCAAACTCGACAGCAACGGCGACAGCGCGGTGGATCAGGACGAACTGCAAAGCGCCCTGTCGCAGAAGTCCGACGACGGCCTGCTGGTCAACCTGAGTAAACAATTCGGCGATCTGGACAGCGACGCCAGCGGCAGCCTCAGCGCCGAAGAAATGACCGTCATGGCGCCCCCTCCGCCACCGCCACGCGATCAAGCTCCGGACACCGAACTCGCCGACGCCCTGATCAGCGCACTCGACACCGATGGCGACGGCAGCGTAACCGCGACCGAACTCGACAGCGCACTGCAAACCAGCAACAACAGCACCGCAACGACCAGCACCGACACCAGTGCCGCGCTGCTCAAGGTGCTAGACAGCGACAGCAGTGGCGGCGTGAGCAGTGACGAGTTGAAAGCGGCGCTACAGGCAGGCCGGGAACGACCTGACGAAGAACAGACCGCTTCGACCCAGAGCACGACTGAAGCGCTGAACCGCATGATCGCCAATTTGAGCAAACAGTACTCGCTGGAAAAAACTGCGTCAGTGGGCAAATACCTCAACGTCGCCACATAAGTTGCCCTCCTGTAGGAGTTGCCGAAGGCTGCGATCTTTTGATTGTAAAAAAACAACGGCAAAAGATCGCAGCCTTCGGCAGCTCCTACAGAGGATTGTGAAAGGTCAAAGAGTCTGGTCGGCTGTCAGGTCGCCATCGCTGGCAAGCCAACTCCCACAGAAGAGCAAAAGCAAAAACCGCACACACCTCGAATCGCTTTTGCTTCTCACCACTCAACAGGATGAGCGTTAGCTCGGCTGCCGCTCTTGATCTGTAGGGCGACGTCGGAAGGCTTCGTTCCGGGATTGATCCGGGCGTGGGAGCGCAGCGACCGTTCGAGGCAGTCGAACACAGCGGGAGTAGGTGCAGCGAAGCAAACCGGAGACGCTGCGCCCGGATCGATCCCGGAGCGAAGGAATCCCGAGCCCCAGCGAGCGGGCCGCACGCAGGAGCAAGCGTTTTTGGTTACTTTTGAGGCGTTCGCGTTTGTCAAAAGTGACCCGTAAGGGCGGAACCTTAAGCAGCCGTTACCGCAGCAATGGATATACACCCAAAACCCAAAAAGCTACCGCCGATCCTCAACCCGAGACTGACTCTTGCTCCAATCCGTCAACAAACTGTAAGCCACCGCCAACAACGTAGGCCCGATAAACAACCCGATAAACCCAAACGCAATCAACCCGCCAAACACCCCAAGCAACACAATCACCAACGGCAAATTCCCCCCGCGACTGATCAGATACGGCTTGAGCACATTGTCCACGCCACTGATGATGAACGTCCCCCAGATCCCGAGAAACACCGCCATCCCGTACTCGCCCTTCCACGCCAGCCAGGCCGTGGCCGGCACCCACACCAACGGCGGCCCCATCGGAATCAGACTCAACAGGAAGGTGACAATCCCGAGCACCAGCGCCCCCGGCACCCCGGCAATCAAAAACCCGATCAACGCCAGAACCGCCTGCGCCGCAGCCGTGCCGATCACGCCGTTGACCACCCGCTGCACCGTGCCGGCCACCAACTCGATGTAATACCCCGCCCGATCACCGATCAGCCGCTCCAGCAGACCGTGCACAAACGCCGCCAGCCGCGGCCCGTCGCGATAGAAAAAGAACACAAAGACGATGCTCAGGGTCAGCTCGAGAATCCCGCCGCCAATCTGCGCGCTGCGCGCCAGCAGCCAGTTGCCGACCTGCCCCAGATAGGGCTTGATCGACACCATCAGTGCGGCGCCCTGCTGATCGATGCTGTTCCACAGCCCGACCAGGCGTTCTCCCACAAACGGCAAAGTCCCCAGCCACACCGGCGCCTCCGGCAGACCGTCGACCTGCACATCCTTGATAAACGCCGTGGCATCGCGCACGTGATCCGCCAGGTTGAACCCCAGCCACACCAGCGGCGCTGCCACCAGCAGCATCCAGCCCAACGTCAGAATCGCGGCAGCCAGGGATTCGCGACCATTGAGCCAACGGGTCAACAAACGCATCAGCGGCCAACTGGCAAACGCCAGCACCGCGCCCCAGAACAGCGCCGACCAGAACGGAGCCATCACCCACAGGCTGGCACCAAACAACACCAGCAGCAGGATCTGCACCAGCAGGCGATCGTTATTGAGCATGTAAGGTCTCGAAAAAGTCAGTCAGGCAAAGAGTAGGCGAACACGCGATTCGTGCTCGCCCGAAACAGCTTAACGCAACAGATCGATGCGCAGGCCAGAGCCTTCGACACTGCCGGTTTCCAGGCGTGCCGCGCGCACCCCCTGATTGATCAGCGCCTGTCGCCAGGCCTCGGCTTTCGGCCCGGACACGGTCACACGCAATGTCGTATCGAGGTTAAGGCCACGGGAAATCAGGCGTAGCCAGGTGTCATCCGGGTCATTCACGCGATCTGGGAAATCCAGTTCACCGGTGCTTTTCAACTGCCGCAACAGGGTCGCTGAGGTCGGCAGCAGCTCACCCAACGGTGCAGTCGCCTCGAACTGTTCGACATGCAGGTAGGCTTTGCGATTGCCGCGCGTGATGCTGTAAAGCGCCACCAGCGTGTTGTCGCGCGGTGCGGCCAGCCTCAACAACAGATATGCCTGTTGCTCGTCAGCACCGTACAACTTGGAGTTACCGAACACCTCGTTGGCCCACAGGCTGCTTTCGCCGCAATCACGCGCCTGACACCAGAACAGCAATTGCGCGTCCTGCTTTTGCAGCGCTTCACGAGCGGCAGTAAAGGCTTCGGTGGCGGAGTGTTCGGGGGGCAACTCGTAGGTCACCGAAGTGGTCTGGCCACGGGCGGTGACCTGGCCGTCGAAACGCAACTGTCCGCTGATCTTGCGGATCGAGCCCAGTGGATAGATCCGTTCAAGCTCCACGGGCGGACGGTAATCGACGATTTGCGCATCGGCCAGGCGCGGCACGATCTGCAGATCCTGACTGCCCGGCACGTCGGCGGCGAACGAAACGGTACTGAAACAGCACAGTGCCAACAGACTGAGTGAGCGCATAGTCAGGCTCATCGGATCGGCAATGCTGGATGATTCGAGGTCGCAGCGGTATAGAAATCCATCGTGGTTGTCTCCCATTTCAACCCGCCCAGCCTCGACAGTTGCCCGCAGCAAGTCAAGGAATGGCGAAGAACCGATTGAAACAGTCTGCGACAAGGTCGGCACCGGCCTCGTCGTTCAGGTGCAAATGGTGCCCGCCTGCCAGCTGTTCCCGGCTAAAGGGTAGACGCTCCAGCAGTTCGGGATGTTTGGCCAGCATGCCGTCAGCCGCGACCACCAGGTGCGCCGGGCAACTGACTCGAAGCGCGAACGCCATTGCCTGTTCCTGGGTCAGGCGCAGCGGCGATGGCAGGGTCAGGCGATTGTCGGTGCGCCAGGTGTAACCGCCGGGCACCGGCATCAGACCGCGCTGGGCCAACAATTCAGCCGCCTCACGGCTGACCGCCACCAGACCTTTCATACGCGCTTCGATGGCGCGGTCGAGGGTGTTGTAGACCGGTTTGCGCTTCTCGCGCAGATCCAGTTGCGCTTGCAGGGCCATGCCCATGCGCTCGGCCGCATTTTCGCCTTTATCTGTAGGCGCAATCACACCGTCGATCAGCGCCAGATGGCTGATGCGCTCCGGCAACGACCCCGCCAGCACCAGCGAAACAATCGCGCCCATCGAGTGCCCGAGCAGACCGAAACGCTTCCAGCCCAGCTGTTCGGCAACTTGCAGCACATCATGGGCGTAATCCCACAGCGCATAGCCGGCGCCGTTCGGCCGGTGCCCGGAATGCCCGTGCCCGGCCATGTCCAAAGCGATGATGCGCAGGCCTTTGAGCTTCGGCGCCAATCGGGCAAAGCTGTTGGCGTTGTCGAGCCAGCCATGCAGGGCGATCACCGGCAGACCGTCCTCGGGACCGAACAAATGCGCCGCCAGTTCGATATGCGGCAGGCTCAGGCGCACTTCTTCGAAAGTCGGACTCATGCGCAATCCTTGTCCTGACGGTTTTCCCACCGGGTAAACAGATTCTTCAACAACCGCGCGGTGTCCTGCGGCCGCTCAAGCGGGAACATGTGGCCGCCGGGCATGCTCAGTGCCTCGCCCTGGGCCAGACGCGAAACGAACCGGGTGTGATGGCGCATGACCACGCGACTCTTGTGCCCGCGCACCACCGCCAGCGGCACCTGCAATTTCCGGGTGTGGCCAGGGCTGGTGTGCGGCACGCCGCGATAGATGCTGATCTCGGTGGCCGGGTCGAAACGCAGGCGCAGTTTGTCGCCGACCTGGTGCAAACCGTGCTGCAGGTAGGCATCGAAACATTCCGGATCAAAACCACGGAACAGCGTCTTGCCGGCAAAATAGCGGCGCGCGCTGTCGAGGTCGGCGAACTCTTCACGGCGGCCAAGGGTGCGGCCGGCCGGGGTCAGTTTGTCGATGAAACCAAAACGCTTGGCGGCGCGGATGACCCACTGATCGGTGCGGGTCAGCACTGGCGAATCGAGCATCACCACGCCGCGATACAGCTCAGGGCAACGCAGCGCCGCGTGCAAATGCAGTACGCCGCCGAAGGAATGGCCGACGCCCCACACCGGCTGATCCTGTTGCTGCAGATGGTGGATCAACTCGTCGACGAGGTTGTACCAATTGTCATCCGCCGGGAAGCGCGGGTCATGGGCATGCTGCTCCAGATGCGCGACCCGGTACTCGGGCGCCAGGGCCGCGAACAACTTGCCATAGGTGCCCGAAGGGAAACCGTTGGCGTGGGCGAAAAAGATCGGTTGCGACATGCTGGGTAAATCCATGAGCGGGAAACGTGGCGTTGATTGTCCGCAAGACCGCGTCTTACAGCAATGACCGTAACTGCCAGGAATGATGACAGTCCGGTCAGCGTGATGGTGTGTCAGGGAGACTGCTTCCCCCCCTCACCCCAACCCTCTCCCCCAAGGGGGCGAGGGGGAAAGGGAGCCGTTCTTCATGCTATTCCGAATCTGTATTCGACTCGGTATCTCAGGTCGATGAAGCACGTTAAAACAACCAGGTCGGCCCCCTCTCCCTCTGGGAGAGGGCTGGGGTGAGGGGCTGATCACTGAAGAAACCCACTCAACGCGCCGGCGGCTGTTCACCCAAAGGCACCACTGCCATGGTCAGGCGCGACACACAACTGGCCTTGCCTTCATCGCTGGTCAAGCGAATGTCCCACACATGGGTGGTGCGACCGATATGAATCGGCTTGGCCACCGCCGTCACCCGTCCACTGCGCAAGCCGCGCAAATGGTTGGCGTTGATCTCAAGCCCCACGCAATAAAACTTGCTGGCATCGATGCACAGGTAACTGGCCATCGAACCAACGGTTTCCGCCAGCACCACCGAGGCGCCGCCGTGCAGTAAACCGTAGGGCTGATGGGTGCGATGATCGATGACCATGCTCGCGGTCAGCGATTCTTCGTCGAACGCTTCGAAGCGGATGTCCAGCACTTCGCCGATGGTGTTTTTCTGGATTGCGTTCAACTGCTCGATGTTCGGAGTGGTACGCCACAAGCTCATCGCAGACTTCCTTTGTTGTTTTGGTGGTCGTTCAATCCTGCCACAGCACCGCTTCGCTGCGCTCGCTCCATTCCTCGAAACGCGCGCCATAGGTGTCTTCGATGACGTTGCGCTTGATCTTCAGGGTCGGCGTAAGAAAGCCGTTTTCCACCGCCCAACTGTCCTTGACCACTACCAACCGGCGCAAGCGTTCATGCTTGTCGAGTACAGCGTTGACCTCTTCCAGCAGTTTCTCAAGGCTCGAATGCAGACTCGCCCGGCCCTCCTCCTGATTGACCGTCGACAGCACGCACAAACCCAACGGGGCACTCAAACCGTCACCGACCACGCACACCTGTTCGATCCGTGAATGTACCGCCAGACGATTTTCGATCGGCGCCGGGGCGACGTATTTGCCTTTGCTGGTCTTGAAGATTTCCTTGAGGCGGCCGGTCAGGCGCAAACGCCCGTCGGCATCCTGCTCGCCCTTGTCACCGGTGCGCAGAAAACCGTCCTCGGTCAACGTTTCAGCGGTTTTCTGCGGCTCCTTGAAATAGCCGAGCATGTTCGCCTGACTGCGCACCTGCACCTCGCCCGACGCATCGATACGCACTTCGACATCCGGGCACGGCTTGCCGATCCAGCCCTGCCTGTATTGCCCCGGCAGGCAGATGTGCGAGTAACCGCAGCTCTCGGTCATGCCATAAACCTCCAGCACATCGAGGCCAAGTTTCTGATACCAGGCAAGCAACGTCTGCGGCACAGGCGCGGCACCGGACAGCGCCACGCGCAAAGCATCCAGCCCCAGGCCGGCCAGTACTTTGTGACCCACGCGCTTGCCGATGAAGGGCAGACCGAGGAGAAAATCCAGACGTTTCGCCGGGATCTTGCTGTACACGCCCATCTGGAATTTGGTCCAGATCCGCGGCACGCCGAACATCGCGGTCGGCCGCGCTCGCTGCAAGTCAGTGATAAAGGTCTCGAGACTCTCGGCGAAGAACACCGTCTGCCCGGTGTAGATCGACGCCAGCTCCACGAACATGCGCTCGGCGACATGGCACAGCGGCAAGTACGAGAGCAATCGATCATTCTCGTTAAGCCCGAACAGTTGCGTACCGCGCGTGGTGGCGAAGCCGAGATTGGCAAAATTGTGCATCACGCCTTTGGGCAGGCCGGTGGTGCCGGAGGTGTAGATGATCGTCGCCAGTTGCCCGGCGGCCGGGCGCGGATCGTCCTGAATCGGTGAGCTGAGCTGCAAGTCGGCCCAACTGAAATCAAAATCCCCGGGCGGGTGCAGTGGCAGGCTTACGGTCGGCAGATCTGCTGGCACGCCTTTGGACATGCCCGGCCAGTCGTCGAGTTTGCCGATGAAGGCCAGCGCGCTTTCCGAGTGATTGAGCACTTGCGCGACAGAATCGGCAGTGAGGTTGGGATACAACGGAACGGAGACGTGCCCGGCCATCCAGATCGCCAGGTCGGCGATGATCCAGTGCGCGCAGTTTTTCGAGATCAGGGCGATATGGCTGCCCTGCGGCAACTCCCGCGCACGCAACCAATGCGCGGCGCAGCGGGCCTGATGACCGACGTCGGCCCAGCTCAGCGTCTCGACCTGACCGCCACCGATGGGCTGCACCAGAAAGCGCTGGCGCGGGTGCCGGGCCTCGCGTTCATAAAACACGTCCAGCGGCAAACGGAAGGCAGCAGACATGCGACTCGCTCCTGTTTTTTGGGTCTGGAGCAAGCGTAGTCAACCAAGCAAGTGCTTGGTTGGATTTTTTACTAAAAGAAACAAGATCAAAAGATCGTCCGATCGCGGCCCGAGCCTTCGGCAGCTCCTACATTGAAATGCATTCCCCTGTAGGAGCTGCCGAAGGCTGCGATCTTTGCTTTTAAGGGTGTTTAAGGCTGTTGAGGGTCATCGAGCCGATCAGCAGTTCAGGGCTTTCCAGCTCAGCCAGGCCAGCCGTGCTGACCCTCTCCGGCGGATAACCGGCGCCATGCTGCAGATAGCTGAGCAAATTGCCCACCAGCGGGTTGTGGCTGACCAGCAGCACATTGCTCACTGACACCAATTGATCGGTGACCTTGTCCGGGTCGACCTCCGGCGTCAGCCACTCGACCGTGCGAATCTCCGGCTCGAAGCCCAGCGCCTCACGAACAATCTGCGCAGTCTGTTGCGCGCGCAGATAAGGGCTGGCGTAGATTGCCGTCAGCGGCTGGCCGATCAAGCGCGCGGCGCTGCTCAAGGCTTCCCGGCGACCGTGATCGGTCAACTCCCGTTCGGAGTCGGGGCACGAGCCGTAAGGCACGGCCTCACCGTGACGCAATACCCAGAGTTTCATAGCTTGGGTTCCTCATCTCGAACCGGATGCGGCGCCGGCGCTACGGCGTGTGGCGCCTCACCTTCCGGGGTACGCGGCGTTGGCCAGTCGGCGAACGGCCAAGGTTTCTGGTCGCTGTGGAAACTGCCGAAGCGACCGATCTGCGCCAGGAACTGGCTCAGGCTGTCGCCGAAGTTCATCAGGCTGCCGCTCGGCGCGCCGTAAATCAGACGATAGATCAGTTGCACCAGCACCACCGCGCCGAGGATGAACTGCGCCACTTGCCAGACCAGCACGTAGACGATCATCCACAACACGCGCAGAAGGATGGATTCGTACTTGGCTTCGGTTTTCGGATCGTTCATGACTTGCTCCGTGCTGATTTCAGTTGAAACCGCTGGTGGAAATAAAATCGACGTCGGTTTTCGGTTCGGCTCGCATCAGTAGACCGATCACCTGCTCCAGCGTGCGTCCTTCGAACAGGATCGCGTGCAGCCCGGCGACCAGCGGCATGTACACGCCGACTTCCTGGGACTTGGCTTTGAGCACCTTCAAGGTGTTGACCCCTTCCGCCACTTCTCCGAGGCGCGACACCGCTTCGTCGAGGCTCAAGCCCTGACCCAGCGCGAAACCGACTTGATAGTTGCGACTCTTCGGCGACGAACAGGTCACGATCAGGTCGCCGACACCGGCCAGACCGAGGAAGGTCATCGGGTTGGCGCCCTGATTCACGGCAAAGCGGGTCATTTCCGCCAGTGCGCGGGTGATCAGCATGCTTTTGGTGTTCTCGCCCATCTCCAGCGCGACCGCCATGCCAGCGATGATCGCGTAAACGTTTTTCAACGCCCCGCCCAGCTCGACGCCGAAACGGTCAGCGCTGGCGTAAACGCGGAAGGTGCGACCATGCAGCGCGGCCTGCACGGCTTTGCACAGTTCTTCGTCTTCGCTGGCGACCACGGTGGCGGTCAGTGCGTGCTCGGCAATCTCGCGCGCCAGGTTCGGCCCGGACAACACGCCGATGCGCGCCTGTGGGGCGATTTCTTCGAGGATCTGGCTCATCAGTTTGAAGGTCTGGGCTTCGATGCCTTTGGTCAGGCTGACCAGCATCTTGCCGCGCAAGCGCTCGGCGTGGGGAGCGAGTACCGTGCGCAACGCGCTGGACGGCAGCGCGACAAAGCACAAATCACAGGCGTCGAGGGTTTCTTGCAGGTCGGTGACGGCAGTTACCCCCGGCAGAATCTTGATGCCTTTGAGGTAACGCGGGTTTTCGCGATTGACCCGGATGGCCTCGGCCTGCTCGGGGTCACGCATCCACTGCCGGACTTGATGGCCGTTCTCGGCCAAAAGATTGGCCACGGCGGTACCAAAACTTCCGCCTCCCAGGACCGCAATCGGGCGCTGTTCAGTCATATGCAATCCGTTAATCCATACCAGTGGCGATGCCGGCATTATACGGGGCGACCCGGTCGCGGCCAGCCCCTGCGTCAATTACCGACACTTGTAGGAAGAAGACCAATAATTCCTAGGAAAATGCCTGCAACGTGACTGGAAAAGTCGCTGCCCTCGGTTAACATGCGCGCCAATTCTTCGCTATCAAGGTTGTGTCGTGTCTTTTGGCTCTGCGTCCCCGCGTTCGTCCGTGTTACTGGCGCTGTTGTTCAGCCCGGTATTAATGGCCGACGACCTGTTCACGGACAACGAAGCACTGCCCCAGGTGCTGACCGCCACGCGCCTGAAGCAGACACCGGCGGAAGTGCCGGGAAGCATGACCGTAATTGACAACGAACTGATCACCGCCAGTGGTGCCCGCGACATCAGCGAACTGCTGCGCCTGGTGCCGGGGATGATGGTCGGCAACATCAGCGGCAATCAGGCGGCGGTCAATTACCACGGCACCAACGCCAGCGAAGCACGACGCATGCAAGTGCTGATCGACGGCCGCTCGGTGTACCGCGCCGGCCTGTCCACGGTGGACTGGAGCGATATTCCAGTGGCCATGGAAGACATCGAGCGCATCGAAGTCTTTCGCGGCCCGAACACCGTCAGTTACGGCGCCAACGCGTTGATGGCGGTGGTCAACATCATCACTCGAAACCCGGCGGACAGCCATGGCACGCGGCTGAAGTACACCCGAGGTCAGCGCGGCATCAATGATTTTTACGCCAGCCAGGGCACCGGCTGGAATGGCGGTGACTTGCGTCTGTCGTTGTCCGGGCAGGAAGACGACGGCTTCGACAGCGATCGCAGCGGCGCTGATTATCGCGACAGTCGGCGCTTGAACCGCTTCAGTCTCGCGGTCAGCCATACCCTCAGCGATAACCAGAGCCTCGACTGGCAGGTCAACGCGAAGGACGGAACAAACCAGCGGCCGTACACCTATCGTCCGGTCTTCTCCGGGATTACCGCCGCCGGGAACAATTCCGACGTGGTGGCCAAGGATTACGCTGGCTCGGTGCGCTGGAACCTCGACATCAATCCCGAACACAGCCTCTATATACAAGGCTCGGCGCAACACTGGGATCGTCAGCAAACCTGGCGCGCCTGTGATGCCGAGGTGTCGTTCAGCCCTGAGCTGACACAGCTGTGGCAACTCAACCCGAATTACACCGAACGCCTGGCGCGCAACATTACGCAGTTCACCGGCCCTGGCGCGGCGCCCGGCACGCCGCAGGAAATGGCCCTGGCCAATCAGGTGCTTGATCAGTGGCGCAATGGCGCCAGCCGAACCCTGTGCGGCGACATCGACCAGAGCGCGCGGGAATCGCGCTACGATCTCGAATTGCAGGACACCCTCAGCCTGTCCGACAGCCTGCGTCTGGTCAGCGGCATGAACTATCGTTACGACCGCGCCGACTCCGAGACCTACTTCAACGGCACGCTGGACGACACCACCTGGCGCGCGTTCGGCCAACTGGAATGGCGCGCCACGGAACACTGGCTGTTGCAGGGCGGAGCGATGTTTGAAGACACGCAACTGATCGGCAGCTCGCTGACCCCGCGCTTCGCCGTCAATTACCTGATCAACCCGCGCCACGGCCTGCGCGCGGTGTACTCCGAGGCCATCCGCTCGCCGGACATGTTCGAGAACAATGTGAACTGGAGCTATCAGGTCAGCAAATTGCGACCTACGGCTTACGGCCAGTCGTCGGCGCGCTACTTCGTCAAGACCCGTGGCCCGGGCGATCTCGATCAGGAGCACATGCGCTCGCGGGAACTGGGCTACAACGGCTATTTTGCCGAGCTGGGCCTGGCCTTGGATGTGAAGCTGTTCTACGACGAGATCACCGGGATGATCAGCGAGCCGCTGCGCAACAACCAATACATCGCGAGCAACGCCAACAGCTCACGGTTTCGCGGCACGGAAACCCAGCTCGACTGGCGCGTGAGCCTCGCCGATCGCCTGCGCTTCACCTACGCCTTTGTCGATGCCGAGGCGAGTAACCCACTGGATCAGCAATTCACCTCGCGCAACAGCGGTTCGGCCGGCTGGTTGCGCGATTGGGGCCACGGCTGGAACAGCGCCCTCTTCTATTACGGCGACAACGCACTCAACGGCTACCGCTTTGAGCGAGTCGACACGCGCATCGCCAAACGCATCCCGCTGGGCAAAGCCCAGTTGCAACTGGCCGGCGTGCTGCAACAGCGCCTCGACCATGAGCCGACTACCTTCGTCGATAACAATTACGACGAGCGTCGGGTGATGTATTTCAGCGCCGAGCTGGAGTTCTAGAGTGCGCTACGGGCCGTTACGGAAGCTGCCAACCCTTGGCCACTGGCTGGCCGGGGTTTGCCTGTTTCTGACCGCATGGCTGCATGGCGTGGCGGTGCAGGCGGCCGATATCCTGTTGACCGGCACTGAAGAAAGTCCCGGCGTGCAAGCCTTCGTCCAGGCATTGAGTGAGCTGCGCCCGACCGACAACGTGCGTTTCCAACCGCTGGCCAGTTTGCCGGCACCGGGAAAACTGCCCGCCAGTTTGCGCTTGATTCTGCTCGACCTGCCGAGCCTCGACTGGCGCCTGCAAGAACCCCAAGGACCGGCAACGCTGGTGCTGCGCATCAGTCGTCTGCAAGCGCGCCAGCGCCTGGGCAGCGCGCAACCGGCACACCTGAGTCTGCTGTGGAGTGATCCACCGTTGAGCCGCCAGTTGCAGTTGATCCGACGCATTCTGCCCCAGGCGCGGCGGATCGGCGTGCTCTTCGATCAACACAGCGAATTCCTCCTCAAGGAACTGAATCTCGCTGCCGAACCGCTGAACCTGCAGATCGTCAGCCAGACCTGGGACAACATCCACGACAGCCGCCCCCTGCAAACCGTGCTGAAGAACAGCGACGTGTTACTCGGCCTCGACGACCCTGACCTGTACAACCCGAAAACCGCGAAAAACCTGCTGCTCAGCAGCTACTCACGGCAAGTCGCGCTGGTCGGGCCAAACGTGGCGTTCGTCCGCGCCGGCAGCCTGGCCAGTACCTACAGCGATCAGGACGACTGGCTGGCCGTGCTCGATCATTTGCTCGACCAACCGCCGACCAGTTGGCCGCGAACGCTCTACCCCGCACGTTTTAAAGTCTCAAGTAATGCACAGGTCGCTCGTTCACTCGGTATCGAACCGCTGAATGATGCGTCTGTCGCCAGTGCTCTGGCTGAAGGAGAACGTCACCCATGAGTTTTCGTCGCCGTTGGGACATCAATACCCGCACCCAGTTGATCAGCCTGGGCCCGGCGTTGTTGCTGACCCTGTTGTTGATCAGCTTCTTCACCTTCGTGCGCATTCAGGATTTGCGTCAGGAGTTGAACCACACCGGCCAACTGATCGCCAACCAGTTGGCACCGGCCACCGAATACGGAGTGATTTCCGGCAATAACGAAGTACTGGAAAGCCTGCTCAAAGCCACACTGGCCACGCCTAACGTGCGTTTTCTTGAAGTACAGGACAGTGCCAACCGGATTCTGGTGTACGTCGAACAACCCGCCGCCGCTCACAGTCGCCCGCATCAGGTTGAAGTGTTTCAGGCCCCCGTGCGCTTGCAACGCATCGCCCTGCACAATGATTTCTTTCAGGACGGCAAGGTCAGCAACGGCGGGGCCAGCGAGGACTATCTGGGCCGAGTGATCGTCGGCTTGTCCAACGATGCCTTCAGCCAGCGCCAGCAGGAGATTCTGTTCAAGGCCGCAATTCTCGCGCTGTTCGCCCTGCTCTTCACCTTCGTATTGGCACGACGCCTGGCCGGTAGCCTGTCGCAGCCGATCCGCGATATCGGTGACGCGGTGAAGGCGATTCAGGAGGGCGATTACAAAACGCCACTGCCAATTGTCGATGACACTGAATTGGGCGCGCTGTCGCAGCACATCAACAACCTCGCCCAGGCGCTGGAACAGGCCAGCCGTGAGCAGCATCAAGCCATGGCGCAACTGATTCAGACCCGCGAAGAGGCGGAAAAGGCCAACAACGCCAAATCCGACTTTCTGGCGATGATGAGCCACGAACTGCGCACGCCCATGAACGGTGTGCTGGGCATGCTGCAACTGCTGGAAACCACCGAGATGACCGAGGAGCAGGTCGAATACGCCGCCCTCGCCTCGGAGTCCACCGAACACCTGTTGAAAGTCATCAACGACATTCTCGATTTCTCGCGCATCGAACGCTCGGAGCTGGAACTGGAGCACATTCCGTTCAACCTCGCCGAACTGATCGGCGCCTGCGCGCAGTCGTTCCAGCACAGTGCGGTGCAACGCGGTCTGGCGCTGAATCTGCGGATCCCGGACGACATGCGCGGTTTGCAGGTGCAGGGCGATCCGACGCGGATCCGGCAGATTCTGGTCAACCTGGTCGGCAATGCGCTGAAGTTCACCGAACAGGGCCGGATCAGCATCGAAGCGCAGTGGCAGTCGCTGGATCACGAACTGCTGTGGTTCACCTGCTCGGTGCGTGACAGCGGCATCGGCATTTCTTCCGAAAGTCTGGAATTGATGTTCAACGCTTTTCAGCAGGCCGACAGTTCGATCTCGCGACGTTACGGCGGCACCGGTCTCGGTTTGCCGATCGCCCGGACGCTGGCCGAACGCATGGGCGGCACCTTGCGTGCGCAGAGCGAGGAGGGTCGTGGTTCGGTCTTCACTCTGGAAATTCCGCTGGCACTCTATAAGCAGGCGCTGCCGCCACTGGCCGCGCCGCGTGCGCTGAATGGCATGGGCCAAGGCGAAGGGCGCAATGTCTTGCTGGTCGAAGACAATCCGGTGAACCAGACGGTTATCGAAGCGATGCTGCGCAGTCTGGGCTTTACTGTCAGTGTTGCCACTGATGGCGCACAGGCCGTGCGCAGTGCCGAGGGCAGCGACTTTGAAGTGATTCTGATGGATTGCCGCTTGCCGATCATCGATGGCTACGAGGCCACCCGGCAGATCCGCCGCCTGCCCGGACGCACTGACGTGCCGATCATCGCGCTGACCGCCAACGCCTTGCAGGGCGATCGTGAAACCTGCCTGTCGGCGGGCATGAACGATTATCTGGCAAAGCCGTTCAAACGTAATGATCTGCAGCAGATTCTGCAGCGCTGGGTGTCGTAGTGTGGGCCTTTTGACCATCTGCGACTGGCGTGAAAAGCGAAAGTGCGGCAGTCTTAGGCACCCGAACAAGCCTCAAAAGGGGCTTGAATAAAAATTTCAGTGCACAAGTGTACATTCATGTCCTTGGTGCTGTGACTTTCACCACAACGCAATAGTCTATGAGTAGGCTGCCGGTTCGAGGCATGAACGCTTCGATCGGTCGGGAAGATTTGCCCCACCTGCCGCATGGGATTATTGAGGAGCTCGCATGACCAAACAAAACGCCTTTACTCGGGAAGATCTGCTGCGCTGCAGTCGCGGTGAGCTGTTCGGCCCAGGTAACGCGCAACTGCCCGCCCCGAACATGCTGATGGTTGATCGCATCACCCTGATCAGCGAAGAAGGCGGCAAGTACGGCAAAGGTGAATTGGTCGCCGAGCTGGATATCAACCCTGACCTGTGGTTCTTCGCGTGCCACTTCGAAGGCGATCCGGTGATGCCGGGCTGCCTGGGTCTGGATGCCATGTGGCAACTCGTCGGTTTCTTCCTGGGCTGGCAAGGCCTGCCGGGCCGTGGCCGTGCACTGGGGTCGGGCGAAGTGAAGTTCTTCGGTCAGGTCCTGCCGACCGCCAAGAAAGTCACCTACAACATTCATATCAAACGCGTCCTCAAGGGCAAGCTGAACCTGGCCATCGCCGATGGTTCGGTGACTGTCGACGGTCGCGAAATCTACACCGCCGAAGGCCTTCGCGTCGGCGTATTCACCTCCACTGACAACTTCTAAGGGTTATTCGCATGCGCCGCGTCGTTATCACTGGTCTGGGCATTGTTTCGTGCCTGGGCAATGACAAAGAGACCGTCTCCGCTAACCTGCGTGCAAGCCGCCCTGGCATCCGGTTCAACCCGGAATATGCTGAAATGGGTCTGCGTAGCCAGGTTTCCGGCTCCATCGACCTCAACCTTGAAGAACTGATCGATCGCAAGATCTATCGTTTCGTCGGCCACGCAGCGGCTTACGCCTACCTGGCCATGAAAGACGCCATCACTGACTCCGGCCTGACCGAAGAGCAAGTGTCCAACCCGCGTACCGGCCTGATCGCTGGTTCCGGTGGTGCTTCCACGCTGAACCAGATGGAAGCGCTGGACATCCTGCGTGAGAAAGGCGTGAAGCGCGTTGGCCCATACCGCGTTACGCGGACCATGAGCAGCACCGTTTCCGCGTGCCTGGCCACGCCATTCAAGATCAAGGGCCTGAACTACTCCATCGCTTCTGCCTGCGCCACCAGTGCTCACTGCATCGGTACCGCCATGGAACAGATCCAGATGGGCAAGCAGGACATCGTCTTCGCCGGTGGCGGTGAAGAAGAGCACTGGAGCCAGTCGTTCCTGTTCGACGCGATGGGCGCTCTGTCCAGCAAGCGTAACGACACCCCGGAACAAGCTTCGCGTGCCTACGACGCTGACCGTGACGGTTTCGTCATTGCTGGCGGTGGCGGTATGGTCGTGGTTGAAGAGCTGGAACACGCTCTGGCCCGTGGCGCAAAAATCTACGCGGAAATCGTTGGCTACGGCGCGACCTCCGACGGCTACGACATGGTTGCCCCAAGTGGCGAAGGCGCGATCCGCTGCATGCAGATGGCGATGTCCACCGTTGATACGCCGATCGACTACCTGAATACCCACGGCACCTCGACTCCGGTCGGCGACGTTGCGGAAATGAAAGGTGTGCGTGAAGTGTTCGGCGACAAGGCACCTGCAATCAGCTCGACCAAGAGCCTGTCCGGTCACTCCCTGGGCGCCGCCGGCGTTCACGAAGCGATCTACTGCATGCTGATGATGGAAGGCAACTTCATTGCCGGCTCCGCCAACATCGACGAGCTGGACCCTGAAGTGGCCGATCTGCCGGTGCTGACCAAGACCCGCGAGAACGCCACCATCAACACCGTGATGAGCAACAGCTTCGGCTTCGGCGGCACCAACGCCACGCTGGTCCTGAAGCGCTGGGAAGGCAAGTAATTCCCCGTTGCTGAGCCACACATGAAAACGCCCCGACTGGTTCGGGGCGTTTTTTTTGCCTGCAGAAAGTAGCGGGAACCCCACCGCCCCCTGTGGGAGCTGGCTTGCCAGCGATGACGTCAGCACAGCAAACATCTATGTCGCCTGACACCCCGCTATCGCTGGCAAGCCAGCTCCCACAGGGTTCTCGGTGTGTTCTGAAAATGAAACTTCTGTCATGAAACTTACCGCCCTGCGACCGAATGTCGCGGATTACGCGGGCTGCAGCACTGTTGCAAAAAACGCAACAACACCTTGCGCAAATCAAGCGTTTACTTAGCAAGCTAACCAAACATATAAAAGAGTCCTGCACACGCCTTGCTGCAGATAACTTGAGATTTGGAGCTAGCAGATGACTGTAAAAGTAACTGAACGCGACGATTCACACATGTCCCACGAAGGCGTAGCCGCCGGTATCCGCATCTGGGATGTGCATCAACAAGACTTGCTGGTCGGCATGTTCCACAATGAGATCGATGCCCATAACTACAAGGCCGAACTCGAAGTGCAAGAGCAACAACGCGAAGCCCGCTCCTCCTGAGTCACCACAGCATTGAAAACGACAAACCCCGCCATGAGCGGGGTTTGTCGTTGTTACAGCTTTATCGATTTACCACATCAGGTCATCAGGGATCTGATACGCCGCGTACGGATCGTCCTCGCTGCTGACCTCTTCGGTCTGCACGTTGAGCTGGACGATACGCTGTGGATCGCGTTCCTGGATCTTCAGGGCCGCTTCACGGGGAATCACTTCGTAGCCGCCGGCATGGTGGACGATCGCCAGCGAACCGCTGCTGAGCTTGTTGCGCATCAGCGTGTTGACCGAGATGCGCTTGACCTTCTTGTCGTCGACGAAGTTGTAGTAGTCCTCGGTGGTCAGCTTGGGCAGACGCGAGACTTCGATCAGTTGCTTGACCTGCGCCGCACGCGCCTTGGCTTCGGCTTTCTCTTTCTGCTGACGGTTCAGCTCCTGGTCGCGCTTGACCTTCTCGGCCATGGCTTCCTGGGCGGCACGCTGCTGCGAGTCATCCAGCTCGATCTGGCCTTTGTGCGCCAGACGCTGCTGCTTCTGCTTGTCCTTGCTGACCTGTTTTGCCTGCTTTTGGTTGACCAGGCCTGCTTTGAGCAACTGGTCGCGAAGGGAAATACTCATGGTGCTTACTCACTTGGGCAGTGGCTCAGCCGCAGCCGGGCAAATTCTTTTCCTGACGTTTGGCTTCACCCCACAGGGCGTCCAACTCTTCGAGGGTGCAATCTTCTATGGGACGGTGGGTGTCGCGCAATGCCTGTTCGATAAATCGGAAACGTCTTTCGAACTTGCCGTTGGCGCCACGCAGTGCCGTTTCCGGGTCGACCTTCAGATGCCGAGCCAGATTGACCACGGAAAACAGCAAGTCGCCGATCTCGTCAGCCACGGCCACCGGATCGTTTTCGGCCATGGCTTCGAGGACTTCATCGAGTTCCTCGCGCACCTTGTCGAGCACCGGCAAGGCATCCGGCCAGTCGAAACCGACCTGGCCTGCGCGCTTCTGCAACTTGGCCGAACGCGATAGTGCCGGCAACGTCGCTGGCACATCATCAAGCAATGACAGCTGCTCCGGCGCGGCAGACTTCTCCGCGCGCTCCTCGGCTTTGATCTCTTCCCAGCGCTGCTTGACCTGTTCTTCACTCAAGCGCGGCACATCCAGCGGCGCGTAGAGATCGCCGGTGGGAAACACGTGTGGATGACGACGAATCAGCTTGCGGGTGATGCTATCGATTACTCCGGCAAATTCGAAGCGCCCTTCTTCCTTGGCCAACTGGCTGTAATACACCACCTGGAACAGCAGATCGCCCAACTCGCCCTGCAAATGATCGAAGTCGCCACGCTCGATGGCGTCGGCCACTTCGTAAGCTTCTTCGAGGGTGTGCGGAACGATGGTTGCGTAGGTTTGCTTGATGTCCCACGGGCAACCGAACTGCGGATCGCGCAGACGGTTCATGAGGTGGAGCAGGTCTTCAAGGCTGTACATACAAAATCTCACTCAACCCTTTCTGCGATCTTGATCGTTCCCACGCGGAGCGTGGGAACGATCAATCGAAGTCATCTTCAAGGGGTGCGGTTACGCCGCGTTTCGATGATGTTCGGCAACTGCGAAATCCGTCCCAGCAAGCGACCCAGCGCATCCAGGCCCGGGATCTCGATGGTCAGCGACATCAGCGCGGTGTTGTCTTCCTTGTTCGAACGGGTGTTGACCGCCAGCACGTTGATGCGCTCGTTGAGCAGTACTTGCGAAACGTCACGCAGCAGCCCGGAACGGTCGTAGGCGCGGATGACGATGTCCACCGGATAGGTGAGCACCGGCACCGGACCCCAGCTGACCTGGATGATCCGCTCCGGCTCGCGTCCGCCCAGTTGCAGCACCGAGGCGCAGTCCTGACGGTGAATGCTCACGCCACGCCCCTGGGTGATGTAACCGACGATCGCATCGCCAGGCAGCGGCTGGCAGCAGCCGGCCATCTGCGTCATCAGGTTGCCCACGCCCTGGATCTGAATATCGCCGCGCTTGCCCGGTTTGTAACCGGTGGCTTTGCGCGGGATCAGTTCCAGTTGCTCGTTGCCGCGTTCCGGTTCGACCAATTGCTGCGCGAGGTTGACCAGTTGCGCCAGGCGCAAGTCGCCGGCGCCGAGGGCGGCGAACATGTCCTCGGCGGTTTTCATATTGGCCTTGTCGGCCAGCTTGTCGAAGTCCACCGCGGGCAGGCCGAGGCGCGTCAGTTCGCGCTCGATCAGGGTTTTACCGGCCGCCACGTTCTGGTCACGCGCCTGCAGCTTGAACCAGTGAACGATCTTCGCCCGCGCCCGCGAGGTGGTGACGTAACCGAGGTTGGAGTTCAGCCAGTCGCGGCTCGGCGTGCCGTGCTTGCTGGTGATGATCTCGACCTGCTCACCGGTCTGCAGGCTGTAGTTGAGCGGCACAATGCGCCCGTTGATCTTCGCGCCACGGCAGTTGTGGCCGATCTCGGTGTGCACGCGATAGGCGAAGTCCAGCGGCGTCGCGCCTTTCGGCAAGTCGATGGCGTGACCGTCAGGAGTGAAGATGTAGACCCGATCCGGCTCGATATCGACACGCAGCTGTTCGGCCAGACCACCGATATCGCCCAGCTCTTCGTGCCACTCAAGAACCTGACGCAGCCAGGAAATTTTCTCTTCGTAGTGGTTCGAACCGGATTTGACGTCGGTACCCTTGTAGCGCCAGTGCGCGCAGACGCCGAGCTCGGCTTCTTCGTGCATCGAGTGCGTACGGATCTGCACCTCAAGCACTTTACCTTCAGGGCCGATCACCGCCGTGTGCAGCGAGCGGTAGCCGTTCTCTTTCGGGTTGGCAATGTAGTCGTCGAATTCTTTCGGGATGTGCCGCCACAAGGTGTGGACGATGCCCAACGCGGTGTAGCAGTCGCGCATTTCCGGCACCAGCACACGCACGGCGCGCACGTCGTAGATCTGGCTGAATTCCAGACCCTTGCGCTGCATTTTGCGCCAGATGGAATAGATGTGTTTGGCCCGGCCGCTGATATCGGCATCGATGCCGGTGGCCTGCAATTCATCCTTGAGCTGGGTCATCACATCGGCGATGAAACGCTCACGGTCCAGCCGTCGCTCGTGGAGCAACTTGGCGATCTGTTTGTATTGATCCGGCTCGAGATAACGGAAGGACAAGTCCTCCAGTTCCCATTTGATATGACCGATGCCGAGGCGGTGCGCGAGCGGCGCGTAAATGTCGAAGACTTCGCGGGCGACACGGTTACGCTTTTCGTCGTCGGCGGTTTTCACCGCACGAATGGCGCAAGTACGTTCGGCCAGTTTGATCAGCGCAACGCGAACGTCATCGACCATCGCCACAAGCATCTTGCGCAGGTTTTCCACCTGCCCTTGCGTGCCCATGACCATCGACTGACGCGGGCTGAGACTGGCGCTGATGGCCGCCATGCGCTGCACGCCGTCGATCAGTTTGGCCACCACCGGGCCGAAGCGCTGGCCGACGGCCGCGAGTTCGATCTGGCCTTCGCGCACGCCGCGATACAGGACCGCTGCGACAAGCGAATCCTGATCGAGCTTGAGGTCGGCGAGAATCTCGGCGATTTCCAGGCCCGTGCTGAAACTGCCGGAGCCTTCGGCCCACAGATTCTTCTTGGCATTGGATTGTTGTTCGGCCTCGCGAGCGAACTCGCAGGCTTCTTTCAAGGCTTCGCGATCCAGTGCCAGATCGACACTGACCGCGTGATCGAGCCAAGCCTCGAGATTGATACTGCCGTCAGTGTTGATCGGCTGGTGTGCTCTCACCTGTACCATCTTGCTTTACCTTCCCTACGACGCAGATTCAATGCGTCAAATCGCTGATCCTTATTGTCCGTTTGCGCTCGCGGGGCTAAAGCGAGCGCTGCGCGGACAGATCAGACGGATTCAGACGAGCCATCCTGGCTCGCTTCAAATAACGCCATGGCCTCGACATGCGCCGTCTGAGGAAACATATCGAGAATCCCGGCACGTTTTAACCGGTAGCCCTGCTTGATCAATTCGACCGTATCGCGCGCCAGAGTTGCCGGGTTGCACGACACATACACCAACCGTTTGGCGCCCAGGGTCGCCAGCTTGCGCACCACCTCGAAAGCACCGTCACGCGGTGGGTCCAAGAGTACCGCAGAAAAGCCGTTTCCGATCCACTGGGCATCGGTCAAAGGCTGGGATAAATCAGCTTGAAAAAACTTTGTGTTATGCAAATTGTTACTGGCGGCGTTGGCTTCGGCGCGATCGACCATGGTCTGCACGCCTTCGACCGCTACCACTTCCCGCACGCTTTTGGCCAGCGGCAAGGCAAAGTTGCCGAGGCCGCAGAACAGATCCAGCACGCGCTCGTCGCTGCCCGGTTTCAACCAGTCCAGCGCTTGCGCAACCATGGCTTCGTTGACGCCGGCGTTGACCTGAATGAAATCACCCGGGCGGTACGCCAGATCGAGATCCCACTGCTCCAAGCGATAGCCCAGCGACTGGGTCGCATCGACCGGTTGCGGCTCGCTTTCGCCATGCAGCCACAATTGCGCTTGATGGAATTGGCAGAAGTCCTTGAGGATCGTCAGATCCGCTTCGGACAACGGCGCCATGTGCCGCAGCAGCACTGCCAGTGACGAGCCGCTGAACAACTCGACATGGCCCAACGCTTGCGGTTTGCTCAAACGACGAAGCATCTCCGGCAAGCGGGTCATGATCGGTTGCAAGGGCTGTACCAGCACCGGGCATTCGTTGATCGCGACGATGTCCTGACTGCCGGCGGCACGGAAACCCACTTCGAGCTTCTTCGCCTTCATGTCCCAGCGCACCGCAATCCGGGCGCGACGGCGATAACCGAATTCGGGACCGGTCAGCGGCGCGGCCCACTCTTGCGGTTCGACACCGGCAACGCGCGACAATTGCTCGGCGAGCATGCGCTGTTTCAGGGCAAGCTGTTCGCTGTGGGGCAAATGCTGGACGCTGCAACCGCCGCAACGGCCGGCGTGCTGACACGGTGCCGGGCGACGCAACTCGCTGGCCTTGAACACGCGCTCGGTGCGCGCCTCGACCACTTTGCCGTGGGCGCCGAGCACCCGTGCTTCGACCTCTTCACCGGCAAGGGCGCCGAGGACGAACCAGGTTTTGCCTTCGAAAAACGCGATACCGCGACCGTCATTGGCCAGGCGCTCGATGCTCAAGCGCTGCTTTTTGCCGGTCGGGATTTGCGGCGCCTTGCTTCCGCCCGTGGGCTGGAAGCGCAGGCCTCTCTCATGCTTGGCCATCAGTTGGGCGCGTCGAAAATGCCGGTCGACAAGTAACGGTCGCCACGGTCGCAGATGATCGCGACGATCACCGCGTTTTCAACTTCTTTGGACAGGCGCAGCATCGCTGCCACTGCACCGCCCGAGGACACGCCGCAGAAGATGCCTTCTTCGCGGGCCAGACGCCGGGTGACGTCTTCGGCCTCGCTTTGCGCCATGTCGACGATACGGTCGACGCGGTCAGCCTGATAGATCTTCGGCAGGTATTCCTGCGGCCAGCGGCGGATGCCGGGAATGGCCGAGCCTTCCATCGGTTGCAGACCAACGATCTGCACGCTGTCGCTCTGCTCTTTCAAGTAGCGCGACACGCCCATGATGGTGCCGGTGGTGCCCATCGAACTGACGAAATGGGTGATGGTGCCCTGGGTCTGACGCCAGATTTCCGGGCCGGTGGTGGTGTAGTGCGCCTCGGGGTTGTCACCGTTGGCGAACTGATCAAGCACCTTGCCACGACCTTCGGCTTCCATCCGCTGCGCAAGATCGCGGGCGCCTTCCATGCCTTCTTCCTGGCTGACCAGAATCAGCTCGGCACCGTAGGCGGTCATCGCCGCTTTACGCTCGGCGCTGGAGTTGTCCGGCATGATCAGGATCATCTTGTAACCCTTGATCGCGGCGGCCATCGCCAAGGCGATCCCGGTGTTGCCCGAGGTCGCTTCGATCAATGTATCGCCAGCGTGGATCTGCCCGCGCAACTCGGCGCGGGTGATCATCGACAACGCCGGACGGTCCTTGACCGAACCCGCCGGGTTATTCCCTTCGAGCTTGAGCAATAGGGTGTTGCTGGTGGCACCGGGCAGGCGCTGCAAACGCACCAGCGGCGTGTTGCCGACGCAATCGGCGATGGTTGGGTACTGCAAGGTCATGGCGTATTCGCAATCCAGACGTGCGGGGGCGCCTATCATACCGGCAAACCTGCGAAGGCCATATCACGCAAAGTGCGGTGCTTATGGTTTATGGGAATAAGCAGCAATAGTCTCACCACTGGTGAGACTTTTACGCTGGGTCATCTTTGTTTGCGGCGATGCGAGTGGCCTCATCGCTGGCAAGCCAGCTCCCACAGTGACCCGTGTTGCTCTATTAATAGTGTCAGCAGTGCTGACACTGTCTTGTATTACTCAAACAATCTGCGGGTGAAACACACTCCCTGTGGGAGCTGGCTTGCCAGCGATAGCGTCAGTCGGCGCAACACCGTCATCCGCCAGCAACCGCAAATTCAACCGCAACCCCGCTCCGCTGTTCTCCGCCCAAATACTCCCGCACTGACGCTGCACGGCATTGCGCGCGATGCTCAGCCCCAAGCCGAATCCACCGTCGCCGGGCCGCGAGCCGTCGAGTCGGGTGAACGGCGAAAAGATCCGCTCCAGATCCCCTTCCGCTACACCGCCGCCCTGATCTTCCAGCCACAAATGCCAGTAATCGCCATCGCGCCGGCCATCGAGACGCACAATCCCGCCCGGCGGTGAATGCCGAATGGCGTTGCGCAAAATATTCTCCAGCGCCTGCGCCAACGTATTCAGGTTGCCACGCACCCAGCACGACGCCTCGACCGAACACTGCAATTGCAGACTCGGCCAGCCGCTTTCATAACAGGCGTTATCGGTGAGCATTTCCCACAGGGCTTGAATCTGGATCGCCTCGTCGGGCAATGGCGAGCGGTCAGTATCGAGCCAAGCCAGTTGCAGGGTGTCTTCGACCAGTCTTTGCATACCGTCGACTTCGCGACCGATACGTTCGCGTAGCTGCACCAAATCCTGCTCGCTTTCGCTGGCGACGCGCAGCCGGCTCAGCGGTGTGCGCAATTCATGGGACAGATCGCGGAGCAATTGCTGCTGCAGAGCTACGGTCGATTGCAGGCGCTCAGACATCGAGTCGAATGCCCGCGCCAGTTCGCCGAGTTCATCCGGGCGCTGAGTAATGCCGCTCGACAGGCGCACATTCAATTGGTCGGCGCGCCAGGCGTTGGCCTGTTCGCGCAGGTTGTTCAGGGGCACGACCAGCAAGCGGTACAAACCGACACACAGCAATAACGTGAACAGACCGGGAATCACGCCGTTGGTGATAACGCGCCAGAACAGCCGGTACTTGCCCGGAACAAATCGTTCGGGCAATTCGATCACCAGGCTGCCGGCAGACGGTTCTTTGGGAAAAGGAATGCGCAACCACGGCCGCCCCTGTTTGTGAATCGGCCAGTCGAGGCCGCGCAGGAACGTCAGGCGCTGCAACGCCTGATCAGTGAGCGGATCATTACTCAACGACTGTAAATTGCCACCGATCACCCCGACCCAACTGGCTTCACGCAGCTCCATGCTCTGCAACCAGTCATCGACCCCGCTGCGGCCGCCGTGCTGCCACGCCTGTTCCGCTTGCGCGGCGTAACGCGTCAGGGTGCCGCGCGCTTCATCGGAGAGGAACTGGTTGCGCTCCTCCATATAACGTCCCCACGACCAGCTCAGCCAGATCATCAGCAGACAAAATGCGACCAGCAGAAACGCCAGTTTCCAGAACAGCGAATGCCGCCCCGGCAGTTCAGAGCGTTTCATCAGCGGCGCTCAACACGTAACCCTTGCCCCAGACGGTGCGCACTTCACGCTCGGTGTAATCGATGGCTTTCAGTTTGCGGCGGATCTGGCTGATGTGCATGTCGAGACTGCGGTCGTGGGCCGCGTAGCCGCGCTGCAGAACGTGCTGATAAAGGAAGGCTTTGCTCAGCACTTCCTCATCGTGGCGATTGAGGGTTTCCAGCAAACGGAACTCACTGCGGGTCAGCCCGGCGGCTTGCTCGCGGAACAACACATCGCACTGTTCTTCATCGAATCGCAGCGTACCGGCCGCCACTGCCGCCGCCAGCGATGCCGGGCGCCGATCCAGCGCGACCCGGCGCAGAATCGCTTCGATGCGCACGTGCAACTCGGCCATGCTGAACGGCTTGGGCAAATAGTCATCGGCACCGAGACGGAAACCGCTGATGCGATCTGCCTCGGCGCCGAGGGCCGACATCAGCAGCACTGGCGTCGTGTGGCTCTGGCGCAATTGCGTCAACACCTGCAAACCGTCCAGTCCCGGCAAGAGGATGTCCATCAGCACCACGTCGAACGGCTGGCGCGTGGCGATGTTCAGGCCTTCCTGACCGTTCTGGCACCAGGTCACCTGAAAGCCGCTGCGGCCCAGATGTTCGTGAACATAGGCGCCGAGCACCGGATCGTCTTCGATGGAGAGAATGCGTGGCTGGCCAGCGGAAACAGGAGTCATGAGTATCTGCAAGTAATTCTCAGTTGAGACTGATTATTCAAGATTGCCGGGCATCGGGCAACTCAAGGTTGAGCGAGCTGACCAACGCGCGGCGGCGCCCTGCCCCGACGCGAGCGCATTTTTCCGGAGATTGCCCGCGAGCAAATCGCTACACTGCGCCAATGTCGCGTGCCGGATGCACGCATGAGTCAACAGATCAGCGGGATGCAGGAGATAGGCGTGCTCAAGAAACTGGGAATCAAAGGTCGCGTGTTGTTGCTGACCTTGTTGCCGACCAGCCTGATGGCGCTGGTGCTGGGTGGTTATTTCACCTGGACGCAGCAGGTCGACTTGCAGACCCAATTGATGCAGCGCGGCGAAATGATTGCCGAGCAACTGGCGCCTCTCGTGGCGCCCGCCATGGGCCACGGCAACAGCGAGCTGCTGGAGCGCATTGCCACACAATCCCTTGAGCAGCCGGATGTGCGCGCGGTAACGTTCCTCGCCCCGGACCGCTCGCCGCTGGCCCACGCCGGACCGACCATGCTCAATCAGGCACCGAGCGGCGACAGCGCGCAATTGCAACGGCGCAGTGGCAATGACGCGACGCGTTACCTGATGCCGGTGTTCGGCAAACACCGCAACCTCGCCGGCGAACTGATCCCGGACGAGTCCGACCGACTGCTCGGCTGGGTCGAACTGGAGCTGTCGCACAACGGCATGTTGCTGCGCGGTTATCGCAGCCTGTTTGCCAGCCTGCTGCTGATTGCCGCCGGTCTGGCGGGCGCCGCCCTGCTGGCGTTGCGCATGGGCCGCACCATCAACCGCCCGCTGAGCCAGATCAAACAAGCCGTCGCGCAACTCAAGGACGGCCATCTGGAAACGCGTTTGCCACCGCTCGGCAGTCAGGAGCTGGATGAACTGGCCTCCGGCATCAACCGCATGGCCGGCACCCTGCAAAACGCCCGCGAAGAGTTGCAGCACAGTGTCGATCAGGCCACCGAAGACGTGCGCCAGAACCTGGAAACCATCGAGATCCAGAACATCGAACTGGATCTGGCGCGCAAAGAAGCACTGGAGGCGAGCCGGATCAAATCCGAATTCCTCGCCAACATGAGCCACGAAATCCGCACGCCGCTCAACGGTATTCTCGGCTTCACGCACCTGTTGCAGAAGAGCGAACTGACCCCGCGCCAGCTCGATTATCTGGGCACCATCGAAAAGTCCGCCGACAGCCTCTTGGGGATCATCAACGAGATCCTCGACTTCTCGAAAATCGAGGCCGGCAAACTGGTGCTCGACCATATTCCGTTCAACCTGCGCGACCTGTTGCAGGACACCCTGACCATCCTCGCCCCTGCCGCACATGCCAAGCAATTGGAGCTGGTCAGCCTGGTCTATCGCGACACGCCGCTGTCGCTGGTCGGTGACCCGCTGCGTCTGAAGCAGATCCTCACCAACCTGGTCAGCAATGCGATCAAGTTCACCCGCGAAGGCACCATCGTTGCCCGGGCGATGCTTGAAGATGAACAGGAAGACAGCGTGCAGTTGCGCATCAGCATTCAGGACACCGGCATCGGCCTGTCGAACCAGGACGTGCGCGCGTTGTTCCAGGCCTTCAGTCAGGCCGACAACTCGCTGTCGCGGCAACCGGGTGGCACCGGTCTGGGGCTGGTGATTTCCAAACGCCTGATCGAACAGATGGGCGGCGAAATCGGCGTCGACAGCACACCGGGCGAAGGCTCGGAATTCTGGATCAGCCTGAGCCTGCCGAAAACCCGCGATGACGCCGAAGACTTGCCAGCCGCGCCGTTGCTCGGGCGCCGCGTGGCGGTGCTGGAAAGTCACGAACTGGCGCGTCAGGCCTTGCAACACCAACTGGAAGATTGCGGCCTCGACGTCACGCCGTTCAATACGCTGGAAACCTTGACCAATGGCGTCACCGGCGCGCACCAGACCGATCAGGCGATTGATCTGGCGGTCATCGGCATCACCAGCAACGACATGCTGCCCGAGCGGTTGAATCAGCACATCTGGGACCTCGAACACCTCGGCTGCAAAGTGCTGGTGCTGTGCCCGACCACCGAACAGACGCTGTTCCATCTGTCGGTGCCGAACCCGCACAGTCAACTGCAAGCAAAACCGGCCTGCACGCGCAAATTGCGTCGCGCTCTGGCCGATCTGGTCAACCCGCGTCAGCCGCGCAATGAGCCGGGCGAACCGCTGTCGAGCCGTGCACCGAAAGTGCTGTGCGTCGACGACAACCCGGCCAACCTGCTGCTGGTGCAAACCCTGCTCGAAGACATGGGCGCCAAGGTGCTTGCGGTGGAAAGCGGCTACGCGGCGGTCAAAGCCGTGCAGAGCGAGTCTTTCGATCTGGTGCTGATGGACGTGCAGATGCCCGGCATGGACGGCCGCCAGAGCACCGAAACCATTCGCCATTGGGAAAGCGAGCGGCATTGCACGCCGCTGCCGATCGTCGCCCTCACCGCCCATGCCATGGCCAACGAAAAACGCGCCTTGCTGCAAAGCGGCATGGACGACTACCTGACCAAACCGATCAGCGAGCGGCAACTGGCGCAGGTGGTGTTGAAGTGGACCGGCCTGGCCTTGCGCAATCAAGGGCCGGAGCGGATCGGCGACACGGCGCTGGGCAACCATGAACTGCCGGTACTCGATCACGAGGAAGGTTTACGCCTGGCCGCTGGCAAGGCTGATCTGGCGGCAGACATGCTGGCCATGTTGCTCGCCTCACTGGAAGCCGACCGCGAAGCCATCCGCGCGGCGTGCGAAAACCGCGACCAGAACGCATTGATCGAGCGCGTCCATCGTCTGCACGGCGCCACCCGTTACTGCGGCGTTCCGCAATTGCGCGCGGCCTGCCAGCGCAGCGAAACCCTGCTCAAGCAGGACGACCCCAAGGCCGTGGCAGCGCTGGAAGAACTGGAGCGCGCGATCAACCGGCTCGCGGCGCAAGCGAAGATCAGCGCCTGATCTACGGCAATGCCGGCCAGCGCCGGCAGCGCTAAAGTAGGTTCGGTGATTCAATCCGTGTCGATGTTCCAGGAGGATTTCATGCGCACGCTCGTTTTCAGTAGCCAGACCTACGACCGCGACAGCTTCCTCGCCGCCGCTTGCCCGGCGGGTATCGAGCTGCATTTTCAAGCGGCCCGGCTCAGCCTTGATACGGCAGCGCTGGCCGACCAACATGAAGTGGTCTGTGCGTTCATCAATGATGACCTCAGCGCTGCGGTGCTGGAGCGGCTGGCGAAGGGCGGCACGCGCCTGATTGCCCTGCGCTCGGCGGGTTACAACCATGTCGATCTGGCCGCAGCGAAACGTCTCGGACTGGCCGTGGTGCGCGTGCCGGCCTACTCGCCCCATGCGGTGGCCGAACACGCCGTGGCGCTGATCCTGGCTCTCAACCGTCGCCTGCACCGTGCCTATAACCGCACCCGTGAAGGCGATTTCAGCCTGCATGGCCTGACCGGTTTCGATCTGGTCGGCAAAACCGTGGGGATTGTCGGCACCGGACAGATCGGCGCCACGTTCGCGAAAATCATGCACGGCTTCGGCTGTGAGCTGCTGGCTTACGACCCCTTCCCCAACCCCGATGTTCTGGCGTTGGGTGCGCGCTATCTGAGCCTGCCGGAACTACTCGCGCAGTCGCGGATCATCAGCCTGCATTGCCCTCTCAACGAGCAGAGCAAACACTTGATCAACCGCGATTCACTGGCGCACATGCAGGCCGGCGCCATGCTCATCAATACCGGACGTGGTGGCCTGGTTGACACACCGGCACTGATCGATGCATTGAAGGACGGCCAGCTCGGTTATCTGGGGCTGGATGTCTATGAAGAAGAGGCACAACTGTTTTTCGAGGATCGCTCCGACCTGCCCTTGCAGGACGATGTGTTGGCGCGATTGCTGACCTTTCCCAACGTGATCATCACCGCGCATCAGGCCTTTCTGACCCGCGAAGCGCTGGGTGCGATTGCCGCAACCACTCTGCACAACATCGCGACCTGGGCGGCGGGAACGCCACAGAACCAGGTCGAGGGCTGAGATTTATTCCGTTTATTTCGGTGAAAGCGAAGACGCCAGAATCAGCAGCGCCAGCCAGCCGAAGCCAAAAAAGCGCTGTTTCATCGAGTGGCCGTAGCGCAGCAGGAACCAGACGAAAACCATCGGCAGCAGGAAGATCATGATCTTCAGCCAGCCTTCCACTGGACGACTGCCGTCGGCATTGGCCTGCTCAGTGGCCGGTTGCTCGGTTGGCTGCTGGCGCCGACGCCGCGCGGCGGCCGGCATGACTTTCGGTAACGGTTGCGGTTCAGGCGCCGGAGCACTGACTTCGGGCACAGCCTTGTTACGCGGCAGACTGCCAAAAGAAATCGTCGACGGCTGAGCCGGTGCCGCGACTGTCTGCGCCTGGGCGTGAGCGGTTTGCTCCGCCATCGGAGCTCCACAATGAATGCAGGCCGAGGCTTCGGAGCTGATGCTCTTTTTGCATTCATAACATTCGATCAGCGCCATGTTCCGTTCCTTCAGATTCGAGGCCGGCAGTTTGCCATGAGTGTCGCGGCATTTGAACCGGATCGAAGGTCGCACGCGCGCATCATTCTGCAATCAAGCCCGTGCTAGCATGTCGCGCATATTTGGAGGACCCATGGTCGAACACGATTTCCGCTACACCCTGATGAACCCGCAACACACCCTCACCGAATGCCGCGCCCTCGTTCCGGGCCGCTATCAGGTCACCGGCAATGGTGGCTCGATTCGCATCGGTGACGCGCTGTTGGTCACCCTCAAAGGCAGCAAGGACTTGTCCATGCGACTGACCGTTGAAACCGTCCGCCATCTGATCAACCCGCCGGGCCAATGGACCGCGATGACCACGGGTCCGGTGTTCGGTGAACTGGCGATTCACACCTGGCAGGTCAACTGCGACAGCTGCGCCAAAGAGCTGAGCTTCGAATTCGCCGTGGACGCCAAACTCGGCAAGGCCGCCGAGAAACCGGCGGCCACCGCGCGCATCGCCGAGCTGGGCTGGAAAGCCGTTGGCGACAAGCACCTGTGCCCGAAATGCCAGGAGCCTGCGTGATGAAACGCTTTGCCCTGACCGCCATGGTCGGTGTGGGTCTGGTGGGTTGCGCGGCAGAGCCGGTGCAACTGCAACAGAACCGCAGCTACATTCTGGAGTGGATCGGCGAGCGCCCGCTGATGGATTACAGCCATCTGACCGTGACCCTCGGTGATGATGGCCGCGCCTACGGCAATGGCGGTTGCAACCACTGGTTTGCGCCGTACACGCTGGAAGGTGACAAGCTGACCTTCGGCAAGATCGGCAAGACTCGCAAACTCTGCGCACCGGCGCTGATGGAGCAGGAACAACGTTTCCTGCAGGCGCTGGAACACGTCGAGCGCTGGGACATCTCGCCGATCGAGCAGATGCGTTTCTGGCCGGCGCAAGGCAAGCCTTTGCGTTGGTGGCTGGAAGAGGGTTAAAAAGCCCTCACTAACCCTCTCCCAGGGGGAGAGGGGACTGATTGGGGGATATTCCAGAGATACACCGACTTGATCCTGCTTTGGTGAATCCATAACCGACTTGCTGGCTTCGCGGAATACACCGACTTGATGTGGCTTTGGTGAATCCATAATCGACTGGTTTTTTCAGGTCGATGTACTTCGCCAGACACCTTGGTCGGGCCCCTCTCCCTCCGGGAGTGGCTGGGGTAAGGGGCTTTTGACGTTACTGGGTCGCCCGCAACGCCTCAAGCTTGGCCATCACCCCCGCCGCCGTCTGCTCGCCCATCAACTGTTCACGCACCTTGCCCTTGTTGTCGATGATGTAGGTCACCGGCAGCGCCTCACTGCGCGGCAATTCGAACAGTTCAGCCGGATCCTGCGCCAGCACGGTGAACTTGATACCCAGTTTTTCACTGGCGTCCTTCAGCTCCACGCCTTGCACATTGTCGAAGTTGACCCCGAACACGCCGACGTTCTTGCTCTTCAGCTCATCTGCCAGATGGTTGAGTTCCGGGATCTCGGTCCGGCACGGGCCGCACCATTCGGCCCAGTAGTTGAGCACCACCCATTGCTTGTCGAGACGTTCGGACGCAACTTTCTGACCGTTCTGGTCGATCCCGTAATCATTTCCGCAGCCCCCCAGCATCAACGCCCCGATAATCGTCAATGCCGCTGCCAATCGCCGTGTCATGTCGTGTTCCTTGAGAAAATTTGAAGGCGCCTGCGACCCATTGCCTCCGAAGGTTCTGGATTGCGCGCTGCACAGTTAGAATAGCCGCCACTTTACGCCAGAAGCGACCCGCCATGACCGATCTGACGCTTTATCACAATCCGCGCTGCTCGAAATCCCGCGGCGCGCTGGAGCTTCTTGAAGCCCGCGGCCTGACGCCAAACGTCGTGCGTTACCTGGAAACCCCGCTGAACGCGGCGCAAATCAAGTCCCTGCTCGGCAAACTCGGGATCAGCGCACGCCAATTGCTGCGCACCGGGGAAGATGAATACAAAATGCTTCAGCTGGCTGACGAAAGCCTCAGCGAAGCGCAACTGATCGACGCGATCGCCCAGCACCCGAAACTGATGGAACGACCGATTCTCGAGGTCGGCGACAAAGCCGTGATCGGTCGTCCGCCGGAAAATGTGCTGGAGTTGTTGCCGTGAGCGCGCCGTACATTCTGGTGCTGTATTACAGCCGCAGCGGCTCGACCAACGAGATGGCCCGGCAGATTGCCCGCGGTGTCGAACAGGCCGGTCTCGAAGCGCGCCTGCGCACCGTGCCGGCGATCTCCACCGAGTGCGAAGCCGTGGCCCCGGCCATCCCGGACGAAGGCGCGCTGTACGCGACGCTGGATGATTTGAAGAACTGCGCCGGCCTCGCTCTCGGCAGCCCGACGCGTTTTGGCAACATGGCCGCGCCACTGAAGTACTTCCTCGACGGCACCAGTAACCTGTGGCTGACAGGCGCTCTGGTCGGCAAACCGGCCGGTGTGTTTACCTCAACCGCCAGCCTGCACGGCGGTCAGGAAACCACCCTGCTGTCGATGATGTTGCCGCTGCTGCACCACGGCATGCTCATCACCGGCCTGCCGTACAGCGAGTCGGCGCTGCTGGAAACCCAGGGCGGCGGCACACCTTACGGTGCCAGCCATCACGCTGGGGCTGACGGCAAAAATGGCCTCGATCCGCATGAAGTGGCGTTGTGTCGCGCACTGGGTCTGCGGCTGGCGAAAACCGCTCAGAAACTGGTGGGCTGAGATGGCGAAGAAGCCGAAGATTCTGCCGAGTGTCGAGTGGCTTGAGCCACGGGTGAAGGCGATGCGGGTGCTCAGCCTGCTGAGTTTTTTTGCTTTGGCCGGATTGCTCGCTGTCTACTACCTGGTTTTCGCCGATCTGCACGGTGCACGGCCGTGGGTGATTCTGCTGGTCGAGCTGATCCCGTGGATCGTGCTCGCCCCGGCGATGATCATGGGTAGTGCCCGTGGGCATTCGTGGATGTGTTTTGTGGTGAATCTGTATTTCATCAAAGGCGCACTGGCGGCGTATGACCCGAACCGCCAGTGGTTTGGGGTGTTGGAGATGGTCGCCAGCCTGGCGGTGTTCTGCTCGGCGCTGCTGTATGTGCGGTGGCGGTATCAGTTGAATCGCAAACTGGCTGGCGAAGGCGAGGTCAGCGTCGCCTGACAGACCGCCATCGCTGGCAAGCCAGCTCCCACAGGGTCTGTGTTGAAACACAATATTGTGATCAATACAAAAACCTGTGGGAGCTGGCTTGCCAGCGATTGGGGCGACCCGGTCTTAATGGTTGACGGTGTAAGCGAGCATCATCGAAATCTGGCTCATCGGCCGCCCGCCACTCTGTTCGTGCCACTGGTTAAACACATCCTGCACAATCGCCAGATCACGCTGACTGGTTGGCACTTTGTCGACGATCTTCTGGGCATTCAGCGCCGCGACCACGTCGTAGCTCGGCACGAATGTGTCTTTGCCGACCATGCGCAAGAACCGTGGTGCCGAGAGCCCGCCCAGTTGATGGCCGTGCTTTTTCAGGTACGTCCACAGGCCGACGATATCAGTCACCGGCCAGTCGGCGATCAGTGCGCCGAAACTGCCCTTCTCTTTCTCGACATCGAGGATGAACTGCGCATTGCGCGGCACGCTCTTGAGTTTGCCCAGGTGGCGGATGATCCGCGCATCCTGCATCAGGCGCTCAAGGTGTTCGGCGCTCATCAGCACGACTTTTTCCGGGTCGAACTTGAAGAACACTTCTTCGAAGGCCGGCCATTTGGCGTCGACCAGACTGTGCTTGAGGCCAGCGCGGAATACGCGCAAGGCCATGGTCGAAAGGTAGCGGTCGTCGCTGATCTTGCGCAGTTGTGCGGGAGTCTTGGGAACAGGCAGATGGGCTTCCAGTTCAGCCGCCGAACCGAAGCGGTTCAGACAGTATTCGTGCAGCCACTTGTAATCGCGCATGCCCTCTCCTATTGAATAAAGCGAAGAAACCAATGTGGGAGCGAGCCTGCTCGCGAAGTGGGAGTCTCAGTCAACAAATCAGTTGAATGACACACCGCTTTCGCCAGCAGGCTCGCTCTCACATTTGAAGGTGTTTACAGATTGACGACGTTGACGAAGCGCGAAGCTGCGGTCTCGTCGATCTTCAGGCTGGTGAAGTCGAACAGGTTGCGGTCGGCCAGTTGCGACGGGATCACGTTCTGCAGACTGCGGAAGATGCTTTCGGTACGGCCCGGGGTCTTGCGCTCCCAGTCCTGGAGCATTTCCTTGACCACCTGACGCTGCAGGTTTTCCTGCGAACCGCAGAGGTTGCACGGGATGATCGGGAATGCCTTGAAGTCCGAGTACGCCTGAATGTCTTTCTCGTTGCAGTACGCCAGCGGACGAATCACCACGTTGCGACCGTCATCGGCGCGCAGCTTCGGCGGCATCGCCTTGAGCGAGCCGTTGAAGAACATATTGAGGAAGAACGTTTCGACAATGTCGTCACGGTGGTGACCGAGGGCCATTTTGGTCGCGCCGATTTCGTCGGCAAAGGTGTACAGCGTGCCGCGACGCAGGCGCGAGCACAGCGAGCAGGTGGTCTTGCCTTCCGGGATCAGTTCCTTGACCACAGAATAGGTGTCTTTCTCGACGATGTGGTACTCGACGCCCAGCTCTTTCAGATAGGCCGGCAGCACATGCTCGGGGAAGCCCGGCTGCTTCTGGTCCATGTTCACCGCGACGATCTCGAACTTGATCGGGGCAACCTTTTGCAGGTGCAGCAGCACGTCGAGCATGGTGTAGCTGTCTTTGCCCCCGGACAGGCAGACCATGACCTTGTCGCCGTCTTCAATCATGTTGAAATCGGCGACCGCTTCGCCGGCCAGGCGGCGCAGGCGCTTTTGCAGTTTGTTCTGGTTGACCGTAAGAGTGCCCATGACGCGGAATCCGTGAGGTGTGACGAAAGGCCGGCATTTTACGCAAAAACCCGGCGTGGGCGAAGCATACCGAACGGTCGCATTCTGAAATGCATATTCATGCAGGAGCTGCCGAAGGCTGCGATCTTTTGATTGTGATTTTTTAAAACAAGATCAAAAGATCGCAGCCTTCGGCAGCTCCTACAGGATCGGAAGTCCGATCACTCAAGACTGTACGGCGATTAAGTCTTGTGTTTACAGCGCGATTTGCTCTAAGCCCCTGATACCTGTACGGGTAAGTCCTTTCTATACTGCGACATAAGGTCGCACACAATCTGAAGACCTGTATTTGCTCGGCCACCTTGGCCCGTAGGCGCTCCGCTGGGGGGCGATGGCAATAACAAGAGGAGTGAATGGCATGATCCATCACGTAGTGGGACTTTTTACCCACCCCGATCAGGAATGGAAGGAAATCCGTGGCGACCAAGAGGAAAGCATCAGCCACATGTACCTCACCCACACGCTGATTCTGGCGGCGATACCCGCTGTATCGGCATTTATCGGCACGACTCAGGTCGGCTGGGTGATAGGCAACCGTGCGCCGGTGATGCTGACCTTTGAAAGCGCACTGTGGATGACGATCATGTCCTACCTGGCGATGCTGGGCGGGGTCGCGGTCATGGGTGCTTTCGTGCACTGGATGGCCCGCACCTATGACGCCAACCCGAGCCTGGCACGGTGCGTCGCGTTCGCCACCTACACCGCGACACCGTTGTTTGTCGGTGGACTGGCGGCGCTGTATCCGCATATGTGGCTGGGGATGATCGTCGGCACGGCGGCCATCTGTTACACGGTTTATCTGCTGTACGTGGGGCTGCCGACATTCATGAATATTCCGTCGGATGAAGGTTTCCTGTTTTCCAGCTCGGTGCTGGCGGTGGGTCTGGTGGTTCTGGTGGCCATCATGGCGTTCACCGTGATCGTCTGGGGCTTGGGCGTCGGCCCGGTCTATACGAACTGACCCTCCGAGAAAAACAAGATCTGCCAACTCAGGCCGCCGCAAGGCGGCCTTCTCGTTCTCGGCATGACCATTCGGCAGCTTGGCGATTCGCAAGTGCACAGGGTTGCGGCATACTCGACGCCTCTGGAGATCCATCAAGCATGCCCGAGCAACTCAATACCCGCGTCGAAGACTGTTACCAACTCGCTGAATCCTTTTTCAAACGCTCCTTCCCGCGCCCTGTTGTCAGCCTCAAGCTGCGCGGGCAAAAAGCCGGTGTCGCGCATCTGCACGAGAACCTGCTGCGCTTCAACCCGCAGCTGTACCGGGAAAACACCGAACACTTCCTCAAGCAGACCGTGGCCCACGAAGTCGCGCACCTGATCGCCCATCAGTTGTTTGGCGAGCGCATTCAGCCCCACGGCGAGGAATGGCAACTGATCATGCGCGGCGTTTACGAACTGCCGCCGGATCGCTGCCACACCTATGCAATCAAGCGTCGCAGCGCGACCCGCTATATCTACAAATGCCCGTGTGCCGACAGTGATTTCCCGTTTTCGGCGCAGCGCCATAGCCTGGTGCGGCAGGGGCGGCGGTATTTGTGTCGGCGATGCCGCAACACGCTGGTATTCAGTGGTGAGATGCGGGTGGAATAGTCAGTTTGTGTCGCCCTGACTGGCCCCATCGCTGGCAAGCCAGCTCCCACAGGTTTAGGTGTCTTACACAGAATCTGTGGACACCTCGAAAACTGTGGGAGCTGGCTTGCCAGCGATGAGGCCAGAACAGGCACTAAAGAATGACTTTGGCCCGGCGCAGCTCTTCAATTTTCGAAGGACTCAACCCCAACTCCCCCAACACCTGATCCGTATGCTGCCCCAACGCCGCGCCAACATGCCGCGGCGCCGGCAACGCCTTGGAAAACTTCAACGGACAGGCCATTTGCGCCTGCGTCGTACCATCCTCACGCGGCACCTGCGTTACCAGTTCCCGCGCCTGCAACTGCGGATGGCGCACCGCCTCGCCCAGACTCAACACCGGCTCGACACACGCATCGATCCCGGCAAACATCTCGCACAGCTCGGCAAAGTCATGTTTTTCGAACTCGACCGTCAGCGCATATTTCAGTGCTCGCTGCTGTTCAGGCTTGGGCGACAGGCCCTGCGCTGCCAACTCCGGCCGGCCCAGCGCCGCACACAATTGCTGCATGAACCCCGGTTCCAGACTGCCCACCGACATCCAGCGCCCATCGCGAGAGCGGTAGTAGTCGTAAAAACTGCCGCCATTGAGCATCTGCTCTTCCCACGCAGGCTCCTCGCCGCACGCCAGATAGCCGGCACCGGCCATGGCATTCAGGCTGAACGCGCAATCGGTCATGCTCACATCCAGATGCGTGCCCTGCCCGGTCTGCTGACGAGCAATCACCGCCGCGAGCAAGCCGATCACCCCGTGCAATGAACCTCCGGCAACATCCGCCACTTGCATGCCCAGCGGCAGCGGACCGCTGTCGGCGCGGCCGTTGTAGCTGGCCAGTCCCGCCAGCGCCAGGTAGTTGATGTCATGCCCGGCGCGATCCTTGTATGGCCCGGTCTGGCCATAACCGGTGATCGACACGTAAATCAGCTTCGGGTTGATCGCCTTCAGCGCTTCATAACCCAGCCCCAGACGCGCCATCACACCGGGGCGAAACTGCTCGAGAACGATGTCGTAATCGGCCAGCAGTTGCTTGACCACTTCCAGTGCCGCGGGCTGCTTGAGGTCCAGCGCCAGGCTGCGCTTGTTGCGATTGAGGTAGGCGTGACTGGCCGAGACTCCGCCATCATGCGGCGGCAATACCCGCAACAGATCCAGGCGCGTCGGCGACTCGATGCGCAGCACTTCGGCGCCCATGTCCGCCAGCAACAGCGACGCGAACGGCCCCGGCAACAGTGTCGAGAAATCGAGGATCTTCAGTGAGGCCAGCGGTGCGGACATGGGTGAACTCCTTGGGCGATGCACTCAGCCTAGGCAGCGATACCGCGTACGGCAATCACCGCAAATGTCAGCGGGTGTGACCGTTATGCTCAAATCGCAGGCAAGAAAAAACCCGCCGAAGCGGGTTTTTCCAGGCAAGCAGTGCTTACTTCACATTGCTTGGGGTTGGGCCTTCAGCCACACCCAGGTCATCTTCTTCACGCTCGTCGGAGATACCGCGACCGCCCGAGGCCAGCTCGGTTTGCAGCTGATCGGTATCCAGTTCCTTGACCCACTTGGCAACCACGATGGTGGCTACTGCGTTACCAACCAGGTTGGTCAGTGCACGGGCTTCGGACATGAAACGGTCGATACCAAGGATCAGCGCCAGACCGGCCACCGGCAGGTGACCGACCGCCGACAGGGTCGCTGCCAGCACGATGAAGCCCGAACCGGTCACGCCAGCCGCGCCTTTGGAGGACAGCAGCAATACCAGCAGCAGGGTGATCTGGTGGGTGATGTCCATGTGGGTATCAGTCGCTTGAGCGATGAACACGGCCGCCATGGTCAGGTAGATCGAAGTACCGTCGAGGTTGAACGAGTAACCGGTCGGGATCACCAGACCCACTACCGATTTCTTCGCGCCCAGACGCTCCATCTTGATCAGCATGCGTGGCAGTGCCGATTCCGACGAGGATGTACCCAGTACGATCAACAGTTCTTCACGGATGTAACGCACCAGCTTGAACACGCTGAAACCGTGAGCACGGCAGATCGCACCCAGCACCAGCACAACGAACAGGATGCAGGTGATGTAGAAGCAGATCATCAACTGGCCCAGTTGCACCAGCGAGCCGACGCCGTAGGCACCGATGGTGAAGGCCATCGCGCCGAAAGCACCCAGCGGCGCCAGCTTCATGATCATGTTGATGATGTTGAACATCACGTGGGCGAAGCGATCGATCATGTCCAGCAGCGGACGACCGTACGAACCCAGGCGATGCAGGGCGTAGCCGAAGATCACCGAGAACATCAGCACTTGCAGGATGTCACCGGTGGCGAACGCGCCGACGATGGTGTTCGGGATTACATTGAGGAGGAAACCGACAATGCTCTGGTCTTTACTGGCCGTCACATAAGTGGCGATTTTCGAGGCATCCAGAGTGGTGACGTCGATGTGCATGCCGGCGCCCGGTTGCACAACGTTGACCACGATCAGACCGATCAGCAGGGCAATGGTGGAAACGATTTCGAAGTACAGCAGCGCGTAGCCGCCGGTCTTGCCCACGGATTTCATGTTCTGCATGCCGGCGATGCCGCTGACAACGGTACAGAAGATGATCGGGGCGATGACCATTTTGATCAGTTTGATGAACCCGTCACCCAGCGGCTTGAGGGCCACACCGGTCTGAGGGTAGAAGTGACCAAGCAGGATGCCGATGGCGATGGCAACGATCACCTGGAAATACAGGGATTTGTACAGTGGCTGACGAGTCGTCATTGCAGGTTTCCTCAAGCGTTCCGCGTGACAACATCCATCTGTTGGCCGCGAAACCTTAATTGCGAACCCTCCTGCACTGGAGGGATTTGTTGTTGGAGCAGCATTTTCCATCAGGGCCAAACGCACGCTTCTGTGGCTTGTATCGCAAACCTCGTGCCACTTTGGTGCGATTGCCAGCAAGCCTTTTGATATCAGGGATTACAGGTGTACGAATGTCACCGTCCAGTGACTCAAGTGTGGCGGATTTCCGCCAACTCGCCGCTTGTCGTCCTGCAATTTGGCGGAAATCCGCCTTGTAGGCGTGTCCAGCCGCCGGCTACCATCCGGCGCCTGAGGAAGGATCTGCCGCTTATGCGCGAACGCACCATCGCCAGTCATTTCGCCCGTGCCGCCCTCGGTGGCGCGCGCCGCCTGGGTTTTGATTATTCGCAGCTGCTGTCGCAACTGGGCATCAGCCCGGAATTGCTCGACGAACCCCGCGCACGCATTGCTCCGGAACAATTCACCCGGTTGATCCAGGGCCTGTGGCTGGCGCTGGACGACGAGTACCTGGGTTTCGGCAACGCACCCAGCAAACCCGGCAGTTTCGCCATGATGTGCCATGCCTCGATTCACTGCCGCAATCTGGAGAAAGCGCTGCAACGCGGTTTATTGTTCTATAGCCTATTCCCCGAAGCCCCACGCCTGAGCCTGACGCGCGAAGACGAATGGGTGCGTTTGAGCCTCGCTGATTCGCAGATGTGGGACCCGGATCACTTTCTCACCGAAAGTTTGCTGGTGATCTGGCATCGCCTCGGCAGTTGGCTGATCGGCCAGCGGATTCGCCTCGAACAAGCGAGCTTCAGCTATCCGCGCCCCGAGCATGGGGCTGAATATGACCTGCTGTTCCCCTGCCCGCTGACCTTCGGCACCGAGCAAAGCAGCCTTTTATTCCACAGCCGCTATCTGTCTATGCCGCTGTTGCAGGACGAACGCACACTCAAACATTTCCTCGAACGTTCCCCCGCCGACCTGCTCTCACGCCCGGACGAAGGCGACAGCCTGAGCAGTCGTTTGCGCCGTTTGCTCAGTCGCGACACGGCACACTGGCCGGATCTGGAAGCGGTGGCGGCGCACTTGCACATCAGCCCGCAAACGCTGCGCCGGCATTTGCGTGAAGAAGGCAGCAGTTTTCAGGAATTGAAGGATCAGTTGCGGCGGGATATCGCCATTTATCATTTGGGCCGGGCGGATCTGTCGTTGCAGCAGATTGCCGAGCAGTTGGGGTTTTCCGAACCGTCGGCGTTTCACCGGGCGTTCAAGAAGTGGACGGGGCTGACGCCGGGGGCTTATCGGGCGCAGGAACAATGAGGCGCTAAATCAAAAGCCCCTCACCCTAACCCTCTCCCGGAGGGAGAGGGGACTGATTGGGGGATGCTTGAGAAATACGCCGACCTGCAAGCTCTCTATTGAATCCATATTCGCTGCAAATCGCTCAGGTCGATAATTTTCCAAAGACAATTCGATCAGTCCCCTCGCTCTGAGCGGGAAGGGACTGATTGGGGGATGCTCGGTAAATCCGCCGACCTGAAACTTCGCTGTTGAATCCATAATCGACTGGCTATTTCAGGTCGATGGATAACGCCAGACACCTCGGTCGGCTCCCTCTCCCTCTGGGAGAGGGCTGGGGTGAGGGCAGCTTTTAATCACACCGCCGGAAAATGAATCCTGAACGCCGCCCCGCCCATCGGCGAATCCCCCAGTGCGAGTTTGGCGTTGTAGCTTTCAATAATGTCCTTGACCACCGCCAACCCGATGCCCTGCCCCGGATGCTGGGCATCCAGTCGCTCACCGCGCTCAAGAATCCGCGCACGCTGATCCGGCGGTACGCCCGGGCCGTCATCTTCGACGCACAGTTCAATTCCGGCCAGAGTCTCGCGCACACTGATGCGCACTTCGCCCAGACACAGGCGATAAGCGTTTTCCAGCAGATTGCCCATCATCTCCAGCAACGCGCCCTGCTCGATCGGCACGTAGCAATGCTCGGGCAGATCGAACGCCACCCGCACATGTTTATCACGGTAAACCTTGTCCAGCGTATCGCAGAGGCTTTTGAGCACCGGTTGCAAGCGCACTTGATGTCGCACCAGCCCGCTTTTGCGCAAGCTGGCCCGTTGCAGTTGGTAGCTGATCTGCTGGCTCATGCGTTCGATCTGGCTTTGCAGCACCCAGGCCTGATCGCGCTCTTCGGGACGTTGCGCCATGTCTTCGCTGACGCCTTGCAACACCGCCAACGGCGTTTTCAGGCTGTGCGCCAGGTCATCGAGGGAATCGCGATAGCGACTGCGCTGTTGACGTTCGCTGTGCAGCAAACGGTTGAGCGAACCGGTCAGACGCAGCAGTTCACGCGGGTGTTGTTCAGTCAGACTCTCACGAGTGCCACCTTCGATTTCGTCGAGTTCCTGACTGAGCCGGCGCAGGGCTTTGAGGCCCCAGGTCAGGCCGATCCACAACAGCGCCAGCAGCACGAGTAATGCAGCGCCGAAGCCCAGATAGAGATTTTCACGCAGGCCTTCGAGGGTGGTTTCGTACTCGCGCACTGGTTGCAGGGCGACGATGCTGAACGCCGCGCTTTTGCCGCCGAGCAGTTTGACTTCGACGTCATAGACGAAGAATTCCTGGCCGTTGCTTTCGCGGATCCGCGCGAACTCGTTACCGAGGCCGTCATAACGCGGCTTGTAGTTGATCTGCTCTTCCTGGGTGGCTTTCGAGCGCCACACCAGATGCCCTTCGCGGTCATAGATGTAGCCGAGCAAACGGAAGTCGGTGAGGTTGAAGCGCTCATCCGGCAGTTGCGTCGGCATCACCAACCGACCGTTTTCGATGCGTGCAGCCGAGATCAGCGTGGTGACATCCGAGGCCAGCCGCTGCTCAATGGAATCCTGCAAGGCCAAGCTGAACGCGCCTTGCATTGCCGGCAGCAAGGCGAGCATGAACAACACCGCCAACGTGGTGGCGGCGAGCATCAAGCGAACGCGAAGGGAACGAATCAAGTGCAGCGCTCATTGAACAGGTAGCCGAGGCCGCGCACGGTGTCGATCGGCTTGAACCCGGCCGGGCCTTCGAGCTTGCGCCGCAGACGACCGACCAGCACTTCGATGACATTTGGATCGCGCTCGTCGTCGTCCGGGTAGAGTTGCTCCATCAAGCGATCCTTGGGCACCACTTGCTGGTGATGGCGCATGAGGTATTCAAGGATGCGGTATTCGTAAGCGGTCAGCGCCAGCGGTTGCTCGTCAAGGCTCGCCTGTTTGCGATTGAGGTCGAGCAGCAGCGGACCGGCGACGATGGTCGACTGGGTGAAACCGCTGGAACGGCGCAGCAAGGCATTCAGGCGCGCGTCGAGCTCTTCGAACTGGAACGGCTTGACCACGTAATCGTCGGCGCCGGCGGCGAGGCCTTCGACCTTGTCCTGCCAGTTGCCGCGCGCGGTGAGGATCAGGATCGGGAAGGTCTTGCCGGCCGCGCGCAATTGGCGAATCAGGTCGAGACCGCCCATGCCCGGCAGGCCGAGATCGATCACCGCCAGGTCGAAGTTGAACTGTCCGGTCTGGTACAGCGCCTCTTCGGCATTGGCCACGGATTCGACAACGTGGCCACTTTCCGTCAGGCGGGTTTGCAGGTGATGGCGCAACAGCGCTTCATCTTCGACGACCAACAGTTTCATAACACTCTCCCGGGTAAATCAGAATCTCCAGTCACACACCTGTGGG
>NZ_JAMLFX010000004.1:16379-29509 GCF_023634765.1 Pseudomonas sp. AKS31 | reverse complement strand
GAGCCTGCTCGCGAAGGCGATGGCTCAGTCGACCTCTCATCGACTGAACCGGCGCTTTCGCGAGCAGGCTCGCTCCAACATTGAACCTGCTGGCAACGCCTTAGAAATTGTAGTTAGCCGACAGGTAAGTCTGGGCACTGCTGTTCAGATCCAGCGAGCCTTGCTTGCTGCCACCGCTTTCTTTCATTTCGGTGCTGGCGTTGCTCATCAGGTAACGGTAACCGAGTTCGACCGAGGTGTTTTGCGAAACTTGCTGCAATACCCCGAACTGGCCGCCGACGGCGTAACCGATGTCACTGTCGCGGCTGTAGCCTGGCGAATCCTGGGTCAACTTGGTCAGACCGGCCGTGGCACCGCCGAACAGCTTGGTGCTGCCGCCCACCGGGTAGAACAGATCGTAGCTGCCCAGCAGGTTTTCCTGACGCAGTTTAATGCCATTGTGCGAGCCTGACACGTTGTCGTAGGTGGCGTAGTAGCGACCCTGACTGTTTTGCTGACCGAGGCGTACGCCGTAGGTGTTGTTGCCGTCGATGGCGCCGGTGGCGTTCGGGTGGTCGAGGTTATTGTTCAGTGAGTGGGACTTGTCGATCTTGTCGCTGGTCTGGCCGAAGGACAGGCCGGCGAAGTTGGAAGTGGTATCGGCCTGGGCCGCGATACTGGCGCTCATTACGGTCAATGCCAGCAACAGTTTGTTAAAAGTCATGGGTATTTCCTCTTTCACAGTGCTGTTTGGGTATGGCGCAAGGTTACTGACCCTCCCCTGTACCGCCCCTGAACCGTCTCTGAACCTGACCTGAACCAAATGAACTAGGCTGTTTTGACCCTTTACTGTCAGGAGACTCGACCATGCGCCTGTTCCTCGCCCTTACTTTGCTGGCTGTCAGCAGCCTCACTCAGGCTGCGATCAAGACGGAAGAAATCCCCTACCAGAGCGCCGACGGCACGAAACTGATCGGCTACTACGCCTACGACGACGCCGTCCAAGGCAAACGCCCGGGTGTCATCGTGGTGCACGAATGGTGGGGGCTGAACGACTACGCCAAGCGCCGCGCGCGCGATCTCGCCGCACTCGGTTACAGCGCTCTGGCGATCGACATGTACGGCGAAGGCAAGAACACCGAGCACCCGAAAGATGCGATGGCGTTCATGCAGGCAGCGACGCAGGATGCGGCGGCTTCCAGCAAGCGCTTCGAGGCCGGGCTGAATTTGCTGAAGAAACAACCGCAGACCGACGTCAATAAAATCGCCGCCATTGGTTACTGCTTCGGCGGTGGCGTGGTACTCAACGCGGCGCGACAAGGTGAGCCGCTGGCGGGCGTGGTGAGTTTCCATGGCGCGCTGGCAACCAAAACCCCGGCGACGCCCGGCAGCGTAAAGGCGAAGATTCTGGTCGAGCATGGCGCGCTGGACAGCATGGTCACTGCCGACAACGTCACTGCCTTCAAGTCAGAAATGGACAAGGCCGGGGCTGACTACAAGTTTGTCAGTCTGAAGGGTGCCAAGCATGGTTTCACAAATCCGGATGCCGATCGCCTGAGCCATGGTGAACACGGTGGCCCGGACATCGGGTACAACAAAGCAGCAGACGAAATATCCTGGGCGGATATGAAAGCGTTTTTCCAGAAAATCTTTAGCTAACCGCGCCCCCCCTGTAGGAGCTGCCGAAGGCTGCGATCTTTTGATCTTGATGTTTATAAGAGCAAGGTCAAAAGATCGCAGCCTTCGGCAGTTCCTACACGGGTGGGCACTGGTCAGTGTTGGCGCTAACCGGCAAAATGCCCGCCATGAATCTCACCCCCGCCCTCCCCGCCTGCTGCACCGCGCTCGACAGCCACTGGCCGTTGCCAACGGTATTGCCCGACACCGTGCTGCTCACCACCCATTTCGACCCGACCCGACTGCTTGGCGATGACTTTCAGCGCAGCGCCGTCGTTGCGCCGCCGAGCATTCAGCGCTCGGTGGCCAAACGTCAGGCGGAATTTCTCGCCGGGCGGATTTGCGCCCGCGCGGCGTTGCAGCAACTGGAAGGCAGCAGCGTTGTGCCGGCGATCGGTGAAGACCGCGCGCCGATATGGCCCGCGCACATTTGCGGCTCGATCACCCACAGCACCGGACGCGCAGCAGCGATTGTCGCCAACAAGCAACACTGGCGCGGTCTGGGCATGGATCTGGAAAACCTGCTCGACACCGAACGTGCCGAGCGGCTGGCTGGGGAGATTCTGACGCCACCTGAAATGCAACGCATGACGGCCGCCTCGCGGGATCAGTTGGCGCTGTGGGTGACGCTGACCTTTTCGGTGAAGGAAAGTCTGTTCAAAGCGCTGTACCCGATTGTGCAGAAGCGCTTTTATTTCGAGCACGCTGAAGTGCTGGAGTGGACTGAAGCGGGTCAAGTGAGGTTGCGGCTGTTGACGGACTTGTCGGCCGAGTGGCTTAACGGCACTGAACTGGAGGCTCAGTTCGGCGTGCACGGTGGGCAGTTGTTGAGTCTGGTCAGCATTCAGGCCTGAAATCTTTAGCGCCTGTCCGGGCCTCATCGCTGGCAAGCCAGCTCCCACAGGTTTCTGTGTGAACCTTGAAACTGTGCTCACCACGGTCACTGTGGGAGCTGGCTTGCCAGCGATGGGGCCAGCACAATCACCGCAAAGAATTACCGGCGTTCCTGATTACGCGGCCAACTCAGGCTGAAACAGGCGCCGCCCAGACTCTTGCTCTTGCCAATGATCGCCCGGCCGTCGTGCCAGTGAATGATCCGCCGCACAATCGACAAGCCCAGGCCATGCCCGCCCGACGCCCGCGTACGGCTGTCATCGAGGCGCAGAAATGGAGTGAAAATCCGCTCCCACGCCACTTCCGGCACGCCCGGCCCGTCATCCTCGACATCGACGCGGCAGCGCAATTGCCCGACCTGATAACTGACCGTCACCTTCGAACGCGCATGGCGCATCGCGTTGCTCACCAGATTCTGCAGCGCCCGATGCAGATAACGCGGCTCGGCTTCGACCCAGGCATCATCGTTATCCGCCGCAGACAGGCACAAACCACGTTGCACCGTGACTTCGGCGCGCAACGGCGCCAGCTCTTCAATCACCTGATTGACCAGCGCATCCAGATCGATGCGCTGGAAGGTCAGCGCCGGCGAACCCTGCTCCAATCGCGCATAGGTGAGCATTTCATCGACCAGTTTATCGAGGTCTTCGATGTCGTGATCCATGCCTTCGCGGTACTTCTCCAGCGCTTGCGGGGTGGTCGCCGAACCGATCATTTCCAGACCGAAACGCAGACGCGCCACCGGCGTGCGCAATTCGTGGGACACCGCACGCACCAGTTCACGCTGGATCGCCAGCAGTTGCTGCAAGTGCTCGGCCATGCCGTTGAACGCCGACGCCAGACGCCCGACCGAGTCGGCACCGCGCGCCGGCACACGGGTTTCCAGGCTGCCCTTGGCAATCCGCGTGGCCGCCGCTTCGAGGCCGCGTAAACGCCGTTCGAGCTGGCGCACCAACAAATAAACGATGAGGCCGATCAGGGTCAGGCCGAGTGCGGCGATCAGTACCAGCCATTCCGGCGGGTACGGATTCATCTGATACAACGGGCCGATTTCCAGCACCCACGGCGTGCCGACCATGCCAGCGAATACGCGGATCGAATCGCCGCCCTTGCCCAGCGCCATCACCGTGTCGCCTTCGGCCACGCGGCGGCTCTGGTCTTCGTCCATGTCGGCGTCATTCACCGTGACCAGCCGCAGATCGAAACCGAAGCCCTTCTCTTGCTTTATCTGCGCGAGGCGCTTGGGCTGCTCGGCGACCGGCACGCGCACCAGTTCATCGGCCAGCAGGTAAATGGTTGCGCGGGCCAGTTGCTCGCTGATCTGCTGCACTTCCCCCACCAGCACAAGCTGTTCCTTATCGCTGACCATCCGGTAAACCTTCGCCGCGTGCGGCCCGGTCTGCTCGACCAACGCCTGCCCCCGCTGCACGCGAGTGCGCTGGGTCAGATCGAGATCGGTCTCGGCAAACTTCTTCAGCGCCAGCGGAATCCCCAGCAAACGCTCCCACACCAGCAACGCACGATGGCGCTCGGTTTCATTCATCGGCTGCAAGTTGTCGGCCATCAGCGAGAACGTGCCGTGGGCCAGCCGTTCGCGATACTGCTCGCTGCGCACCTGGTTGAGCAGATTGAGCGCCAGCACGCCGAGCACTGCCACCAGAATCAGCGCTGCGCACATGCCGCCGTAGATGCGCAGGAAGATCGAGTTCACAGCGGCAGGTCTACACAGGCTTCGGGAACAAACAGATAACCTTTGCTGCGAATGGTCTTGATCAGGCGTGGATGGTCGGGGTCGTCGCCGATTTTCGGGCGGATGCGCGAGATGCGCACGTCGATCGAGCGATCCTGGCCGTCGTAGCCGATGCCGCGCAGGGCGGTGAAGATTTCTTCGCGGGACAGGATCCGCCCGGCGTTGGACACTAATAGCCAGAGCAGGTCGAATTCGGCGCTGGTCAGCTCGATGCCGTTGTCGCTCAGCCACGCTTCACGCAAGGCGTTGTCGACCACCAACGGGCCGAATTGCAGTCGCCGGGATTTTTCGGCGAGCGGTTCAGGTGTGTCGCTACGGCGCAGCAACGCTTGAATGCGCGCCAGCAACAGCCGTGGGCGCACCGGTTTGCAAACGTAATCGTCGGCACCGAGGTCAAGGCCCTGAATCTGATCGGCATCGTCAGTGCGTGCGGTGAGCATCAGAATCGGCCCGTCATACTGATCACGCACCTTGCGACAGATGCTCAGGCCATCTTCGCCGGGCAGCATCAAATCGAGGATCACCAGATCCGGCTGCTCCTTGATGATCCGCGCCGCCGCCAGCGCCCCGTTGCCTTCGATGTCTACGCGCAGTCCATTGGCTTGCAGGTAGTCGCGCGTCAGTTCGGCCAGTCGCTGGTCATCCTCGACGATCAATACCTGAAAGGCTTGTTGCTCCACCGGTGACCTCTGCTTTCTATTGTTATTAATAAAGGAGGACGATTGCCCGAATCCGCACGATGCCCTGTAGGAGCTGTCGAGTGAAACGAGGCTGCGATCTCTTGATCTTGCTTTTCAAGATCAGGCTCAAAAGATCGCAGCCTCCGGCAGCTCCTACAGGGGTACGCGATATTTAGCGTGATCCTCCCGTCCTTTTGTCATGTTTGAGGAGGATAAGAATGCCTGCGCACCGGCCGATTGTATAAACGGCGTACAGCCAGAACACAAGTCGGTAAATGCGTTCGGACAAGGCAGTTTTTTGTGATAGGGTTCGCGCCCTTAAAAATCCGCTGAAGCGTTTTTCCCGGTGAAAAAACAGTGACAGACGGTCTAACTCAGCAGGTTCGCGGCCTACACGGGAATTCCGGATTTCTTACACAATTTACGCACAGGTTTATCCACAGCTAGTACGTTGCAAGCACCCGTGAAACGCATTATCTTGTAGCACGGCGCAGGGATAGACCCTACATATAGGGTTTTCCGCTTAAACGCCCAACCACATTTCAGACCTGAAACTCAAGCGATTTATTGCCGGTTTCCGGTTGAACCAAGCAAGTTTTTCAAAGCCCAAACCGCACTTGCGGATGGCATCGTTTTTCAGGTTGGAAACGACCGGAACGGTACGGGTGTTGCAGTCATTACTGTCACCCGGGAAGGAATCCGGCTCGAGCCCTGGCTCGCGGCCAAAAACTTCGGCAAGGATGCGGCGTCATTAGCCTTTTTCCTACTGATCCGAAGTTGTTATGCCCGACGCCCGTCGGTTGTAGTGCTTCGGACCAGAACGGTGAGCACCATGATGGTGCCCAAACAAACATAGAGAATGTGGAGATCACCCCCCATGCAAACCGACACAACTCGCGAGAACCCGCAGGGCACCTTGCCGCAGGCCGCTGATTCGACTTCGGATCTGGCAGCCACCGCGCCTGGTCAACTGCGCGTGATCAAGCGCAATGGCACTGTCGTTCCTTACACCGATGACAAGATCACCGTCGCTATCACCAAAGCGTTCCTCGCAGTTGAAGGCGGCACCGCTGCCGCTTCGTCGCGAATTCATGACACTGTTGCGCGCCTGACCGAACAAGTCACCGCGACCTTCAAGCGTCGCATGCCATCGGGTGGCACCATTCACATCGAAGAAATCCAGGACCAGGTCGAACTGGCCCTGATGCGTGCCGGCGAGCAGAAAGTTGCGCGCGACTACGTGATCTACCGTGACGGTCGTTCGAAAGAACGCGCTGCCCACGCGCCGGCCGAAGAAGCGGTCAACGCTCACCCGTCGATCCGCATCACCCGTGCCGACGGCAGCCTGGCGCCGCTGGACATGGGCCGCCTGAACACCATCGTCACCGAAGCATGCGAAGGTCTGGAAGAAGTCGACGGCGACCTGATCCAGCGCGAAACCCTGAAAAACCTGTACGACGGCGTGGCCCTGACCGACGTCAACACCGCCCTGGTGATGACCGCCCGTACCCTGGTTGAGCGCGAGCCGAACTACTCGTTCGTGACCGCCCGCCTGCTGATGGACACCCTGCGCGCCGAAGGCCTGGGTTTCCTCGGTGTGGCCGAAAGCGCCACTCACCACGAAATGGCCGACCTGTACGCCAAGGCACTGCCGGCTTACATCGCCAAAGGTATCGAGTTCGAACTGCTGAACCCTGTGCTGGCCTCCTTCGACCTGGAAAAACTGGGCAAGGCGATCAACCACGAGCGTGACCAGCAATTCACCTACCTGGGCCTGCAAACCCTGTACGACCGTTACTTCATCCACAAGGATGGCGTGCGTTTCGAACTGCCACAGATCTTCTTCATGCGCGTAGCCATGGGCCTGGCGATCGAAGAGAAGCAGAAAGAAGACCGTGCGATCGAGTTCTACAACCTGCTGTCGTCCTTCGACTACATGTCGTCGACCCCGACCCTGTTCAACGCCGGCACCCTGCGTCCACAGCTGTCGAGCTGCTACCTGACCACCGTGCCGGATGACCTGTCGGGCATCTACCACGCGATCCACGACAACGCCATGTTGTCGAAATTCGCCGGCGGCCTGGGCAACGACTGGACGCCTGTTCGCGCTCTGGGTTCGTACATCAAGGGCACCAACGGCAAATCCCAAGGCGTTGTGCCGTTCCTGAAAGTAGTGAACGACACCGCAGTAGCCGTTAACCAGGGTGGCAAGCGCAAAGGCGCTGTGTGTGCCTACCTGGAAACCTGGCACATGGACATCGAAGAGTTCATCGAGCTGCGCAAGAACACCGGTGATGACCGTCGTCGTACCCACGACATGAACACTGCCAACTGGATTCCTGACCTGTTCATGAAGCGCGTCTTCGATGACGGCAAGTGGACCCTGTTCTCGCCATCCGAAGTGCCGGACCTGCACGACCTGACCGGTAAAGCCTTCGAAGAGCGCTACGAGTACTACGAAGCCCTGACCGAATACCCGGGCAAGGTCAAACTGTTCAAGACCATCCAGGCCAAAGACCTGTGGCGCAAAATGCTGTCCATGCTGTTTGAAACCGGCCACCCATGGCTGACCTTCAAAGACCCGTGCAACCTGCGTAGCCCGCAGCAGCACGTCGGCGTGGTTCACAGCTCGAACCTGTGCACCGAAATCACCTTGAACACCAACAAGGACGAAATCGCTGTCTGCAACCTGGGCTCGATCAACCTGCCGAACCACATCGTTGACGGCAAGCTGGACACCGCCAAGCTGCAACGCACCGTGAACACCGCTGTACGCATGCTCGATAACGTGATCGACATCAACTACTACTCGGTGCCGCAAGCGAAGAACTCCAACTTCAAGCACCGTCCGGTCGGTCTGGGCATCATGGGCTTCCAGGACGCTTTGTACCTGCAGCACATCCCTTACGGTTCCGACGCTGCCGTCGAGTTCGCCGACAAGTCGATGGAAGCGGTCAGCTACTACGCGATCCAGGCGTCCTGCGACCTGGCTGACGAGCGCGGCTCGTACGAGACGTTCCAGGGTTCGCTGTGGTCCAAAGGCATCCTGCCACTGGATTCGCAACAGATCCTGATCGAAGCCCGTGGCCAGAAGTACATCGATGTCGACCTGAACGAAACCCTCGACTGGGCACCGGTTCGCGCCCGTGTACAGAAAGGCATTCGTAACTCGAACATCATGGCCATCGCACCGACCGCGACCATCGCCAACATCACTGGCGTCTCGCAGTCGATCGAACCGACCTACCAGAACCTGTATGTGAAATCGAACCTGTCGGGCGAATTCACCGTGATCAACCCGTACCTGGTTCGCGACCTGAAAGCTCGCGGTCTGTGGGACTCGGTCATGATCAACGACCTGAAGTACTACGACGGTTCGGTTCAGCAGATCGAGCGCATCCCGCAAGAACTCAAAGAGCTCTACGCGACCGCGTTCGAAGTGGACACCAAGTGGATCGTTGACGCCGCCAGCCGTCGTCAGAAGTGGATCGACCAGGCCCAGTCGCTGAACCTGTACATCGCCGGCGCCTCGGGCAAGAAGCTCGACGTGACCTACCGCATGGCCTGGTACCGTGGTCTGAAAACCACTTACTACCTCCGTGCCCTGGCCGCGACCAGCACCGAGAAGTCGACCATCAACACCGGCAAGCTGAACGCTGTTTCCAGCGGCGGCAACCACGGCGACGATTCGGTTCTGGCAGTTCCTGCCGGTCCAGCTCCAGTGCCAAAGGCTTGCGCCATTGACGAGCCGGATTGCGAAGCTTGCCAATAAGCTGAGCTGAATCAGGCGTTGCGAAACGCCTGATATTCTCCGGGCAAAAGAAACCCCCGACAGACTTCTGGTGTGTCGGGGGTTTTCTTTTGTCTGGAATAAAAATCGAAGCAAAAAAAACGGCGAAACCCGGTTACAGGTTTCGCCGCTCATTGTGGTTTCAGTGCCTCATCAGACCATAAAGGACTCGGCCATCGCCTGCCCCACTACCGGAATGGTGAACGTATCACCATTGGCGGTAGCGAAGGTTTCGATGGTGTTCGAGCCGGCATACCAGTCCGCAAGAATCACCGCATTGTTCTGCTTGCCGGCATTCCACTCCACAGCATTGAAGATGTAGGCATTGGTGCCGTCGGTCTTGATGATCACATCGGCATACGACTTGATATTCTGCAGCTCGACTCTATCGCTGCCCTGAGTACCATCGTCCTTGATCATGACATTGGTCGAAGACAACACCTTGTAGGTATCGCTGCCCTCACCACCATAGGCATAACCACCGCCGGACATGATCAAGGTATCCGAACCGGCACCGCCAAATAGCTGATACTCAGGCCCATTCCCAACCAGCGAGTCACTGCCGTCATCACCGTAGGCAATACCGGCGTAAACGTTAATGTCGTCGTTACCGGCATCACCATGCAGGATGCTGCCGACATCGTTGTTGGCGCTGAACATGCTGTCGTTGCCATTGCCGCCAAACAGCTGATCCGCCTCGGCCGGACCGCTGCGATCCGGACCGTTGATGGCGTAAGGCTCGTAGTTGCCGCCATAAATCGAGTCGTTACCGTCCCCGCCGCGGATCAGGTCATTGCCTGCGCCACCATAGAGAGTGTTCCAGCCTACGTTACCCGTCAGCGTGTCATTGAATGACGAGCCGTGCAGCCCCTCGATATTGACCAGTACATCGCCGCTCGCATCACCGCCGGTGACTGTATTGGCCTGCAAGTCGACTTGCACCGCTGCCGAACTGCCGATGTACCAGGCTTCATCGGAAACACCTGCACCGCCATCGATAAAGTCAGCGCCCTTGCCACCAATAAACGTCTCGGCGCCGGCACCACCGATCAACGTGTCATTGAATGCAGTACCTTCCCAGTTTTCGATGTTGGTGTAGGTATCGCCTGCGGCGGCACCGGTCAGTGGCTGAGTGAGGTCAAGGGTGATGGCCGAGCTTTCAAAGGCGAAGCTGACCGTGTCGCGCCCGAAAGCACCGTCAAAATTGTTGATTTGATCATTACCGATGAAGGTGTCGTCGCGCCCCGAGCCGACGAACTTCTCGATGCTCTGGAAGGTATCGCCCTTGGCTATTGCGGTGTGCTCGCCAGTTTTGAGATTGATGACCACTCCAACCGGCCCGATGTCGTTATAGCTGACCGTATCGAAACCATCGCCACCGATAAACGTGTCGCCGCCATCGCCCCCCATCAAAATGTCGTCCCCGGCCCCGCCCGTGATGACGTTATCGAGCGCATTGCCTCGCGCCTGGAACATCCCGGTACCGGTATAGGTCAAGCGCTCGATCCCGGCATTCATGAGGTAGTAAGACTGATTGGTGCGCACTTCATCATTACCGCCGCCAGCCAGTTCGATGATCGCGCCATAGTTTGCGTTGTTGAGGACGTAAACATCGTCGCCCAAACCGCCTTGTACAGTGAAACCGGTCGAGTTGGCATTGGCGATAAAGACGTCGTTGTAAGCCGAGCCGATGATGGTTTCGATGCCGTAAAAGCTGTCTCCCTCGGCATCGCCCCCCGTGCCCGTGCCAGAGCCGATACCGGCAGCACCCAATGTCAGCGTCACGCCCTGGGCGGATTGCGAGTAATCCGCCACATCCACGCCCGTAGCACCGTCGAACTTGTCCGCACCGGCACCGGCGATAAATGTATCGGCGTACTGCGTGCCGCGAATCAGTTCGATATCGGTGAAGGTGTCACCTGCGGCGATGCCGCTGTATACGCCCGTCTTGAAATTGAGCGTCACCGCCACCGTGCTGTCGTCATAACTGACGGTGTCCGTACCGGCACCACCGATAAAGCTGTCGGCACCCGCACCGCCCAACAAGGTATCGTTGCCGGCGCCACCAGTGATGATGTTGTCGCTGGCATTACCGCGACCGGTGAAGTTGCCCGTGCCGGTGTAAGTCAGGCGCTCGACGTTGTTGTGCAGCCCCATGCTGAGCTGGTTGGTACGCACTTCGTCGTCGCCGCCGCCCTGCGCTTCGATGATCACCGCCGAGGCACCGGCGTTGACGATGTAGACGTCATTGCCCACCCCCCCCTGCAAAGTGAAGGAGCCGGACGTGGAAGTGGTGAACACATCGTCATACGCCGAACCGATCACCTTCTCGATTGCCGAGAACGAATCGCCCTCGGCGTCACCACCGGTCCCGGTGCCGGTGCCGGAAACCAGCGTCAGGTTGATGGCCGCTCCAGACTGCGAGTAGTCGACGACGTCCATGTTGTCCGGGCCGGCCGTACCGCCGTCGAACTTGTCGGCAGCGGCGCCGGCCATGAACGTGTCACTGTATTTGGAGCCGCGAATGACCTCGATACCCTCAAAGGTATCGCCAGCAGCAATGCCAGTGTGAACACCGGTTTTCTGGTTGATCGTCACGCCTACGGTGGAGTCGTCGTAGGAGACGGTATCGAGGCCCGTGCCACCGATGAAGACGTCCGCACCCGCACCGCCCATTAGTACGTCGTTGCCAACGCCACCGGTGATGATGTTGTTGCCCGCATTGCCTGTACCGGTGAAGTTACCGGTGCCGGTATAGGTCAGGCGTTCGACTTCGGCACTCAAGGTCATGGTGCTCAGCGAGGTGCGTATTTCGTCGTCACCACCACCGGCCAATTCGATGACCGACTGATTGGGCGAGCCGTTGATGATGTACAGATCGTTACCCGCCCCGCCCTGCAACAGGGAGGCTGCGGAGCCGGTGATAAACACATCGTCGAAGCCCGAACCGACGACTTTCTCGATATTGGTAAAGGTATCGCCCTGCGCGTCGCCGCCCTGGCCACTGCCGGCGCCGAGCGTGGTTAGCGTGATGTTCACGGCCTGTGCCGACAACGAGTAATCGACGGTATCGACGCCACCCGCGGTGCCGCCGTCAAAGATGTTGGCCTGCGCGTCACTGAAGAACGTGTCACCGTTCTTGCTGCCACGAATGATTTCGATACCAGAGAAGGTATCGCCTGCGGCGAAGCCTGTGTGTACACCGGTTTTCAGGTTGACCGTGACACCCGCAGCAAGGCTGTCCTCATAGCTGGCAACGTCGTTACCGGCGCCGCCAATCAATTGGTCGGCACCTGCACCGCCGAGGAGCACATCGTTGCCGGCGCCGCCGGTGATGATGTTGTCGCCAGCGTTGCCGGTACCGGTGAAGTTACCCGTCCCGGTATAGGTCAAGCGCTCGACTTCGCCGCTCATGCCCATACTGGTCTGGTTGGTACGGATTTCATCGTCACCACCACCGGCGCCTTCACCGATGCCACCTGTCCACGGACCATTGATGATGTAGACATCGTTACCGGCACCACCACTGACGCTGGTGCTACCAGAGTTGAGGGTAAAGACGTCATCGAACGCCGTGCCGATAACCGCTTCCAGGTTGCTGAAGGCATCACCCTGCGCATCGCCGCCCAGACCGGTGCCGTTGACGCCGGTCAACGTCAGGTTGATCGCTTGCTCGGAGGTGGCGTAGCTCAAGGTGTCATAACCGCCCGCACCATCAAACGAGGTGGCCGTGGCATCGGCGACAAAATTGTCGGTGTAACTGGTGCCACGAAACGCCTCGATACCGTTGAACGTATCGCCCGCCGCCAGGCTGGTGTGAACCCCGGTTTTCAGGTTGATCGTCACGCCGATGCCCTGATTGGCGTCTTCGTAGCTGGCCGTGTCGAAACCTGCGCCGCCAATCAACTGGTCGGCCCCCGCGCCACCGATCAGCACGTCATTGCCGACGCCGCCGGTGATGATGTTATTGCCAGCACTGCCTGTGCCGGTGAAGTTGCCGGTACCGGTGTAGGTCAAGCGTTCGATTTCACCACTCATGCCCATTTTGAGCTGGTTGGTACGGATCTCATCATCGCCGCCACCGGCGCCTTCACCGATGCCACCGGTCCACGGACCATTGATGATGTAAACGTCGTTACCGGCACCACCACTGATGCTGGTGCTACCAGAGTTGAGGGTAAAGACGTCATCGAACGCCGTGCCGATAACCGCTTCCAGGTTGCTGAAGGCATCACCCTGCGCATCGCCGCCCAGACCGGTGCCGTTGACGCCGGTCAACGTCAGGTTGATCGCTTGCTCGGAGGTGGCGTAGCTCAAGGTGTCGTAGCCACCTGCACCATCAAACGAAGTGGCCGCGGCG
>NZ_JAMLFX010000004.1:11716-16369 GCF_023634765.1 Pseudomonas sp. AKS31 | reverse complement strand
TACCGTTGAACGTATCGCCCGCCGCCAGGCTGGTGTGAACCCCGGTTTTCAGGTTGATCGTCACGCCGATACCCTGATTGGCGTCTTCGTAGCTGGCCGTGTCGAAACCTGCGCCGCCAATCAACTGGTCGGCCCCCGCACCACCGATCAGCACGTCGTTGCCGACGCCACCGGTGATGATGTTATTGCCAGCACTGCCTGTGCCGGTGAAGTTGCCGGTACCGGTGTAGGTCAAGCGTTCGATTTCACCACTCATGCCCATTTTGAGCTGGTTGGTACGGATCTCATCATCGCCGCCACCGGCGCCTTCACCGATGCCACCGGTCCACGGACCATTGATGATGTAAACGTCGTTACCGGCACCACCACTGATGCTGGTGCTACCAGAGTTGAGGGTAAAGACGTCATCGAACGCCGTGCCGATAACCACGTCCATGTTACTGAAGGCATCACCCTGCGCATCGCCGCCCAGACCGGTGCCGTTGACGCCGGTCAACGTCAGGTTGATCGCCTGCTCGGAGGTGGCGTAGCTCAAGGTGTCGTAGCCGATCACGCCGTCAAACGTGTTGGCCGAGGCGTCGGCGACAAAGTTGTCGGTGTAACTGGTACCGCGAAACGCCTCAATACCGTTGAACGTATCGCCCGCCGCAAGACCGGAGTTAACGCCGGTTTTCAGGTTGATCGTCACGCCGACTCCCTGATTGGCGTCTTCGTAGCTGGCGGTGTCGAAACCTGCGCCACCAATGAGCTGATCAGCCCCTTCGCCACCAATGAGAAGGTCGTTGCCATCCCCACCATTCAACACGTCATCGCCCGCCAAACCACGTATTTGATCATCGCCGATGGTACCTAGCAGCGAATCAGCACCATTGGAGCCATAAATTACCGCCATTACATCTTCCTTGTGTGAGTGTGTTTGTGTTGGAAACTGCGTTAAATCGCCTGGTGCTCAGGGGCTCACCCTCTCTGATGCAGGTAAGGCTTGATTGCGAAAAGGCCCGAGCATTGGGAAAAGTCCGACCGCTTTGGGCCGGGGCGCTAATGCTCGACACGATCAGAAAAATCACCGCGCACGGCATCGGCTGCGCAGCCGTTGCTGCGTGAACCCGGCAACAGGAAAATTGATTTCAATCGGTTTGAATGAGGGGGCACTGACAGAGCAACCGGCACTGCCCGGGCAGTGCGGGCATCTACGGCCCGGCCGGATGCGTCGAGCGCTGGCACCGCAATCGGCGCACTGACGTAATCATGACTGTTCAAAGTGTTGCATCCCTGGTGACTACTGATGGCTTCCAAGCCACCGGACCCTAGGCCCGGCTTGCAAACAGGCGGAGTGAATGAAAGTTTGACGCGCACCGCCACCGTTTCCCGAGATTGCAAGTTCCGCACCACAGCGACCGACAAACGGTATAAACCTGAACACACGTCCCAAATAACGCGCATAAAAAAACCGACGCATTGGCGCGTCGGTTTTCAATGCAGCTCAGATCACATCAAGTCATCTGAATGATGGTCTGCATGATGGTGCTCTGAGTGGAGATGGTCTTGGCGTTCGCCTGATAGTTGCTCTGGCCCTTGATCAGGTCTACCAGCTCGTTGGTCAGGTTAACGTTCGACTCTTCCAGCGAGTTGGAAACAACCGAACCCAAGGTACCGGTTTCCGGTGCATCGTAGCCCGGGATACCCGAAGCAAAAGTCTCTTTCCAGCTAGTGCCACCGATAGCCTGCAGGCCTTGTTCGTTGGTGAAGCTAGCCAGCGCAACCTGGCCGATGGCCTTGCTCTGGTTGTTGCTGAAGTTGGCGAACAACGTACCGGTGCCGTCGATGGTCAGGTTGGTGATCTGGCCAGTGGCGTAACCGTCCTGAGTCGGGATCGAACGCGCGGTATCAGCGTTGTACTGAGTGGTCTTGGCCATGGAAATGGTCACGCCAGCCGTGTTGGCCGCTGCGCCGTTAGGTACAAAGTTACCGTTGACCACGTTGCCCGGCTTCCAATTGGTCAGCTTCAAGTCGCTGCTGATGATCGGATTGGTCGGATCCGCCGGGTTAGGCGTGCTGACCTGGGTCAGATTGCCCGAACTGTCAAACGTCAGTGTCGAAGCAGTTGGAGGCGTCGTGAGTGGATTGCTACCGGTTGCATCCGGATTACGCCCGTCCACCAGGGTGTAAACCTTCCAAGTGTTTTGGCCGGTTTTCACCATGTACTGATCCATGACGTGCGAGTTGCCCTGCGAGTCGTAGATCGGAGTGCTGAAGCTCTTCGTATATGTCTCAAGCTTGCTCGGATCAAACTTGCCGGCCGCCACTGCGTCGTTGATCACCGGCGCAGTCGAGTTCAAGTTGATGCTCGAAGTCACCAACGAAGTCGATTTCGGCGCCAGGTTCGAGGTGTCGATCTTCAGGTCGGTCAACACGCCGTTGATGATCTTGCCGTTGGCGTCCACACCGTAACCCTGCAGGCGCGAGGTGTAATCGGTGTTGGTGATGTAACCGGCGTTGTCGACCTTGAACGTACCGGCACGGGTGTAGGACACCGAGCCGTTGTTGCTCATGGTGAAGAAGCCCGAACCGTTGATGCCCATGTCCAACACGTTACCGGTGTTGTTGATGTCACCCTGGGTGAACTGCTGGGACACGTTGGCCAGGCGCACGCCGTTACCGATGACTTTGCTGCCGCTACCCAGGCGAGTGGCCGAGTAGACGTCTTCGAATTCTGCACGGGACGATTTGAAACCGGCGGTCGCAACGTTGGCGATGTTGTTGCCGGTCACGTCCAGTTGTTTGTTGGCTGCATAGAGACCGCTAAGGCCGATATTGAAAGACATATTCCACTCCTTTGTGCCGGTTAGTCGGCTCTATATACCAATGGTTTGTACTTTGGACAGGGCAACGGTGCCCTTGCCGGACAGGTTGAGCATCAGCTCGCCACCGGTCTGGCTGATCGTCACGCTGGTGACGGTAGCCGGCAGGTATGTCGCCATGTCGGTCGAGGTACCATTGATCGATGCGTTGGCCTTGACGGTATAGGTACCGGTCTTGACCAGATTGCCGTCCTTGTCCTTGCCGTCCCAAGTGAAGCTCGCGGCGCCTGCGGCGCGACTGCCCAGATCGATGGTGCGAACCACCGCGCCGCTGCTGTCGGTGATGCTGACGGTGCCGCCGGCAATCGACGACGGAACGGTGACCGAACCGGTCATGCCTTTGCTCGGATCGTCGAGCTGAACCGAGTTGGTCTGCACGATCACATTACGGCCCACCAGCGACGAAGCCTGCAAGGCTTGCGACGAGTTGTAGTTGCCGGCCAGCGAGCTGACGGTGCTGTTGAGGGTGGTAATCCCCTCAAGGCTGCTGAACTGCGCCAACTGCGCAACGAAGGCGCTGTTGTCCTGCGGATCGAGCGGATTCTGGTTTTTCAGCTGGGTGACCAGCAATTGCAGGAACGCGTCCTTGCCCAGTGCCTGGCCGCCGGTGGCGCTGTTGGTCGCCGAAGCAATGCCACCGGTGGTCGAACTGGTCTTTTTCGACGAGTTCGCCAGGATGTCATTCATGCTCAAGCTGCTGGTGGTATCGGAAACACTCATGGCCGTCGCCCCTTATTACTGACCGAGGGTCAGTACCTTCTGCATCATGGTTTTGGCGGTGTTCATCATTTCGGCGTTGGTCTGGAACGAGCGGCTCGCGGAAATCATGTCAGCCATTTCTTCCACCACGTTGACGTTCGGGTAGTAGACGTAGCCTTTGGCGTCAGCCGCCGGATGGTTCGGCTCGTAGCGCGCTTCGAGGTTGCTCTGGTCTTCGACCACACCGAGCACCTGTACGCCTTGACCGGCCGCGTCCTGGCTCTGGAACAGCGAATTGCTGCCGCTGTTCTGGCCGCCCTGGAACATGGTGGCGAACACCGGGTGACGGGCGCGATAGGTCTGGTCGATGCTCGACGAGACGGTTTCGGCGTTGGCGATGTTCGAAGCCACGGTGTTCAGACGCGTGGTTTGTGCGCTCATGCCGCTGCCGGCAATGTTGAAAACGCTGGACAGGGACATGGATTACTCTCCGCGCAGGGCTGACACCAACCCTTTGAATTTGCTGTTGAGCAGGGTGAAGCTGGCCTGGAAGCCGACGGCGTTTTCCGCGTAGTTCGACTGTTCCAGTTGAGCGTCCACGGTGTTCTGGTCGATCGAAGGTTGCATCGGCGTGCGATACAGCAGCGATTCGTCGCCGTTGCCCAGGCCTTCAGCTTCGATGTGACGGCTGTTGGTCATGTTCAGGGCGATAGTGCCGTTGGCGTTTTTCTGGGTCTGTGCTTCAAGCACTTTGGAGAAGTCCAGATCCCGAGCCTTGTAGTTCGGGGTGTCGGCGTTGGCGATGTTGTTGGCCAGCACTTCGGCACGCTGAGCGCGGAAGCCCAACGCCTTTTCGTGAATGCCGAGCGCTTTATCGAAGCTGATGCTCATGTCGGGAACCTTCAGGTGACCGGTTTTTCGTAACTGAGCTTTAGCAAGCGTCGTGCCAAACTGTGAAAGCCGCGTAAACCGGGGCTTTGCCGGGAGTCGGCAAAGCGGCAATGCCAGAAAAGCGGCAACCGGTTACCGCCGGATGCCGCTTTTCTGCCGCTTGCCGTCCTTGCCAGGTCAACGCAGATCCCCTGTGGGAGCG
>NZ_JAMLFX010000004.1:0-11706 GCF_023634765.1 Pseudomonas sp. AKS31 | reverse complement strand
CGCGAAGGCGGCTTGTCAGTCGCCAACTGTTTTACTGACAGACCGCTTTCGCGAGCAGGCTCGCTCCCACAGGGGGGGGTGTGGTGTTCGTGGGAAATAAAATAATTGGGGCATAAAAAAACGGAAGGCCTTAAGGCTTCCCGTTTTTTGTATTGCCGCTGCAATCATTTCGCCTGGTAAATGATCCCCGGGCTGCACTGAACCATTTGGTAATGATCCGGCAAACCGTTCAGCGCTTCAGAAGCGCCAAGGAACAGATACCCGCCCGGCTTCAACGTGCTGTGAATGCGCAACAGGATGTCTTTCTTCACTTCGGCAGAGAAGTAGATCAACACGTTGCGGCAGAACACGATGTCGAACTTGCCCAGCGCGGCATAGCTGTCGAGCAGGTTGAACGAACGGAACTCCACCCGGTTCTTGATCGGCGCCTTGATCACCCAGCGGCCCGGCCCTTTCGGATCAAAGTACCGCTGCAAACGATCGGCGGACAAACCGCGACCAATGGCCAGGCTGTCGTACTCACCGGTCTTGCAGTTGGTCAGCATGCTGCCGGACAGGTCCGTGGCAACGATCTGCACGCCCATCTTCAACTGGCCGAGGTTGCTGCGCTCGAATTCGTCGATCGACATCGACAGCGAGTAAGGCTCCTGACCCGACGAGCAGGCTGCCGACCAGATCCGCAGGCGCTGGTTGGGGCTGGCCTTGATCGCTTCAGGCAGCACCTTGTTCTTCAAGACTTCAAACGGATAGGTATCCCGAAACCAGAGGGTTTCGTTGGTCGTCATGGCATCGACCACCTGTTCGCGCAAACCGCTGCGCGGCTGGGTCTGGATGCGCTGAACCAGCTCACCCAGAGACTTGATGCCTTGCTGCTCCATCAGTTTGTTGAGACGGCTCGAGACCAGGTACTGCTTGTTTTCACCGAGCAAAATGCCACAGGCTTTTTCCAGGAAGACCCGGAACTGTTCGAAATCCAAATTACCCGTAGACAATGATGCCGCCTCTTAAATCGTGTTGACCGCCAGGAGCAAAACGCCCCTAGCTGATATCTGCTGCTTTGATCCGGTCGACTACCCGGGATGCCAGGTCATCAGGACGGAACTTGGCCAGGAAGTCATCGGCACCGACTTTCTTGACCATCGCCTGATTGAATACCCCGGACAACGAAGTATGCAGGATGATGTGAAGCTTTTGCATGCGCGGGTCAGCGCGGATCTCGGCCGTCAGTGTGTACCCGTCCATCTCCGGCATCTCGATGTCGGAAATCATCATCAGGAACTCTTCTTCCGGCTTCTTGCCCTCATCGACCAGCTTGCGCAGGTAATCCAGCGCCTGCTTGCCGTCGTTCAGCGCTACTACTTCAACGCCGACCGTCTGCAGGCAGCGCGTGACCTGCTTGCGCGCCACGGACGAGTCATCGACCGTCAAGACACGCAACGAGAGTGCCTTGGTCTGGGTCTCGACATCGACCACGCCCACCGAAATCGCTTCCGGTGTCGGCGCAACTTCGGCCAGCACTTTCTCGACGTCGATGATTTCGACTAACTGATTGTCCACCCGAGTCACAGCGGTCAGGTAATGATCGCGACCCGTGCCCTTGGGTGGTGGATGAATCTCTTCCCAGTTCATGTTGACGATGCGCTCCACCGAGCGAACCAGGAAACCCTGGGTCTTGGTGTTGTACTCCGTGATGATCACGAACGGGTTGTTCTTGTCCTTCAACGCTCCGGAACCGGTGGCCATTGCCAGATCAAGGATCGGAATGGTCGCCCCCCGGATATTTGCCACCCCGCACACGACAGGACTGGACTTGGGCATCAACGTCAGTGACGGGCACTGCAACACTTCCCGCACCTTGAACACGTTGATTCCGTAGAGCTGCTGACCGTCAAGACGGAACAACAACAGCTCCAGGCGATTCTGCCCCACCAGTTGCGTGCGCTGGTTCACCGAATCCATTACACCAGCCATGCCCAGACTCCTACACCAACGCCAAGTGTTGTTGCGACGCACATTCATTGCTAAACGGCACGGCGCTTGCTTTTTAACTCGTATGAACGCTCAAACGACATTTTTTCGACGCCTGACATCGCCCCTCCGCAGAGGGCTTTGCGCGATGTCCGCCATTTGCTGCTTTTTCGCTGGCAGCCCTGCCATTGCTGATGCGGTTACCTTGCCTGACATGCTTATCGGCGTCACTCAGGGCTTTCTTGAGTTCACCGTAGAAGACTATCTGGCTAGCAGTCAAACGGAAGGCCGCTACGAAATCGAAGTAAACCAGCTTGATCCACGTATGCGCATGCCTATGTGCGACAAGGAATTGACAGCGACTTTGGAGAGTCCGGCACGTCCGCTGGGCCGGGTTACCGTCAAGGTCCGCTGCGAGGGGGCCTCGCCCTGGACCGTGTTCGTGCCCGCTCAAGTCCGCCTGTTTCGCGAGATTGTGACCACCACGCGCCCGCTCAAACGGGCCGGGATTATCGAGCCGCAGGATGTGACCTTGCGTGAACGCGACATCAGTCAGATCAATCAGGGTTTCCTGACCTCCGTTGACGAAGCGATCGGGCAGAAATTAACCCGACCAACGGTAGCCGATCAGGTCATTACCCTGGTTCATCTGGAACAAGCAGAAGTCATTCGCAAGGGCGATCAAGTGGTCATTACTGCCCGAAGCGGCACACTCGCTGTGCGCATGCCCGGGGAAGCGCTGGCCAATGGCGGTCTGAAAGAGCAGATCCGGGTGAAAAACCTCAACTCGCAACGGGTCATCAAGGCGCAAGTCACCGCGCCGGGCCAAGTGGAAGTGGCGATGTAGAAAACTGGCGCTGACCCCGGCTGTTCCCTAAACTGTGCCGCAGCAGGACACGCGCCGGCGCATGCAAGGCTCATTGTAAATGTGCCTAAAGTTTTCCAGGGGATGGCCGAAAACATGGCAAGCGTCCAAATTCCCAGAGGTTTTTATCATGGTCATCGATTTCAGCCGTTTGAACAGCTCCTCGTCACTTACGGGCAGTACACGTACCAGCAACGCCAAGGAAACCGCCGAAACCGGCACCTCCGCGCCGCTGAATACCCAGGCCGAAACGGCCAGTACCGCAAAAAGCGGGGAATCGGTACACCTCAGCAATGAGGCTCAACAGTTGCAGAAGGTCACTGACAAGCTGCGCGATCAACCTGCTGTCGACAAAGCCCGTGTGGCCGAGTTGAAAGCCGCGATTGCCGATGGCAGCTATAAAGTCGACAGCAACCGTGTAGCCAGCAAACTGCTCAACTTCGAAGCCCAGCGCTAGGCTTTTGCCGGCGCCAGGCTTTTGGACGCTTAAAACCCAAGGCCAGCCATGCACGACACTAATTTATTGCAATTGATCAACGACGACTTTGCTCCAGCTCAACAATTGCTGGAGTTGTTGCAAACCGAATCCCTCGCGTTGCACGGTCGCGACATGCCGTTGCTGGAAGAAATTCTGGCGCACAAACAGGCATTGATCATTCTGCTTGAACAGCATGGCCGCAAGCGCAGTGAAATCCTCGCCAGCCTCAACCTGCCGACTGATCGTTCAGGTCTTGAGCAACTGGCAAGCCAGTCGAGCATTGGCGAACAGTTGTTGACGCAAGGCGACGCATTGACCGATCTGATCGCTCAATGCCAGGCCGCCAACCTCAAGAATGGCCAGTCGATCCAGATCCAGCAGATCGCCACGGCCAATCAGCTGAAGATCCTCACCGGTGGTGAAGCGCCAGCGCTTTATAACGCCAGCGGTACATTTGCCAAACCCGCCACACCGCGTCCGCTCAGCCAGGCATGAGCCGTTGATGCGCCAGCACTATCTACCCGCGAAACATGCTGGCAAAATGCTGGCTAGTAGTCATATTTTGTCTGGAGATTGATAAACCGTGTCCAACGCCCTCAGCGCGGATGATGCTCCGCAGCCCCCTAAGGTGCTCACCACGCCACTGGAAATCTCCAGCAACCTGCGCCAGCTGCAAGAAAGCCACGATCCGCTGATCATCACCTTCCATGAGCGCAGCCAGCGCTTCCAGAGCTACCTGATCAAAGTCGACCGCGACAGCGCTTCGATCGCACTGGACGAGATGATCCCGCGTGATGGCGAACGCTTTCTGCAGGCCGGGGAGCCGTTCAAGGTTGAAGGTTTTCATGACGGCGTGCGGATTGCCTGGGAATGCACCGGCACGCTGAATATCGAAGAATCCGAGGGCGATCGTTTCTACACCGGCGCTCTGCCGACCGAAGTGGTTTACCACCAGCGCCGCAATGCCTTCCGCGCCGCGCTGAAACTGACCGATCTGGTCAGTGTTGAACTGGGCGGCGAAAAGCTCAAGGCGCCAATCAACGGCAAACTGCTGGATATCTCCGCGACCGGTTGCAAGCTGCGCTTCGAAGGCGATATCACTGACCGCCTGCAACTGGGCCAGGTCTATGACCGCCTGATCGCCCCGCCGCTGTTCGGCAATCAGCCGACCTCCGTCGAACTGCGCTACCTGCACTTCGAAGAAAAACTCAACATCACTTTTGCCGGCCTGCGCTTCCACAACATCAGTGGTCAGGCTGCGCGCAACGTCGAGCGTTTCGTGTATCAGCTGCAACGTGAGGCACGCCGTTTCGACAAAGACGATCTCTGATTCGTTGCGGCCAATAAAAAGGGCAGTCCTTGAGGGGACTGCCCTTTTTTATGCGCGTGGTTTTTGTTCAGTTCAGGGTCTGCCGCCGCTGAGATCGGGCGCAGGTTTGTCATCGCCGCTATCCGGCTCGACTTCTGCCGCAGGCTCTGGCTGAGGCTCGGGTTCAGGCTCGGGAGTCGCCGGCGTTTGCACAGGGTCCTGCACCATCTGCTCCTGCACCACCTGCTCGTCTACCCGAGGATCGAGGGCCGCCACCAGCGGTGAGCTGGACATGCTGTCGGGCATGGCCACGTGATGCAGCGGCGCATCGTCGACCTGATGCAGATTGGTCACCGCTTTCGGCCGGATCCGCCACACCAGCACCAGCGCGAAGAAGCTGAAGAACGCATACAGGCTCTGGCTGCCAAACAACTTCATCAGCACACCTGCCAACAACGGCCCGATGCTCGCGCCAACCCCGTAGGTCACCAGCAGCATCGCCGTCAGCGAAACGCGACGATCGCCTTCGACGTGGTCGTTGGAAAACGCTACCGCCAGCGGATACAGACAGAACTGCACCAGTGAGCACATGAACCCGACAACAAACAAAACCTCCAGCGGCACCTGCGGCAGAATCGCCAACGGCAACGCCGCCACCGCCAGGAACCCGGCAAAACAGCGAATCAGCAGCGCCCGGTCGTAACGATCGGACAACCAGCCCAACGGCCACTGCACCAGCAACCCGGCGAAGATGCAGCTACCCATGAACAAACCGACCTGCTCGGTCGACAACCCCTGCTGCGAGGCATACAGCGGCGCCAGACCATAGAACGAACCGATGATCAAACCGGCCCCCAGCACCGTACTCAACGACTGCGGCACGCGCTTGATAAAGAAGCGTGGCTCCATGGGCGCCGGATGCAGGGGCGCCGGGTGAATCCGTCGAGTCAACGCCACCGGCACCAGACACAGCGCAAAGCACAGCGCGACCAGCATCAGCAGTTCCAGCCCCAGGCCCGGATGCATGACCAGAATCAGTTGGCCGAGCACCAGGCCCAGGTACGAAGCGATCATGTATCCGCTGAACACCAGGCCACGCTGATTGGCGTCCGCCTGCTCGTTGAGCCAGCTCTCGATCACCATGTACTGGCACATCATGCCCAGACCGACGATGGTCCGCAGCACCAGCCACGCCGGCAGCCAATCGACCAGACCATGGCCAAGCACCGCCGCCCCGACGATCCCGGCACAGGCCGAATAAGCACGGATGTGCCCGACCCGGGCGATCAATCGGTGACCGATCTTGCCGCCCAGCACCAGGCCGAAATAGTTGGCCGCCATCAGCGCACCGACCCAGAGGCCGTCGACATTGTCAGCGGCCAGACGCAATGCCAGATAAGTGGATAGAAGGCCCGAGCCGATCAACATCATCAGCGAGGCGAAATACAGTGCTCGAAAGGATTTCCAGATTTGGCGCATCGGCGTTCCGAGCGGCTCCTTGCAGTAAATATCGGGCTACCAGAACGATAGCCCGATGGCGGCGGTACGTCAGGCCTGGGCTGCGAGAACACGCCGTTCCCAGGGAGTGATTTCATCAAAGAAGCTGGTCAACTCCATGGTCTTCGAAGCGATGTAGCCTTCGATGAACTCCTGTCCGAACAGTTCCCTCGCCAATTGGCTACGTTTCAGACGTTCGAGTGCGGCATGCAAGGTACACGGCAGTGCAAGATTGTCCGGCACCGCGAACTCGCCCTGAATCGCCTCGCTCGGTTCCAGTTCATGCTCGATGCCATGCAAACCGGCAGCCAGACTGGCGGCGATCGCCAGATACGGATTCGCATCGGCGCCCGGCAAACGGTTTTCCACCCGACGGGCAACCGGCGAGCTGGCCGGAATTCGCAGCCCGGCCGCCCGATTGTCGTGCGACCAGCACGCGTTGTTCGGCGATGCGTACGGATGGCACAGGCGCTGATAGGAATTCACATTGGGTGCAAACAGTGCGGTGAAGTCGGCCATGCCCGCCTGCTGGCCAGCGATGAAGTGGCGGAACAGCGCAGTCGGTTCACCGTGCTCGTCACTGAAGACATTCTTGCCGCTGCCGATCTCGACGATGCTCTGATGAATGTGCATCGAACTGCCCGGCGTGTGTGCCAGCGGCTTGGCCATGCACACCACGGTCAAACCATGCTTGAGCGCAACCTCTTTGAGCAGGTGCTTGAACAGGAACGTCTGATCGGCCAGCAACAGTGGATCACCGTGCAGCAGATTGATCTCGAACTGGCTGACGCCCATCTCGTGCATGAAGGTATCGCGCGGCAGACCGAGTGCCGCCATGCATCTATAGACTTCGTTGAAGAACGGCCGCAGACCGTTATTGGAACTGACGCTGAACGCTGATTGGCCATCCTCGCGACGCCCATCCAGGCCTACTGGCGGACGGAACGGCTGGGTCGGATCGGTATTCGGCGCGAAGACAAAGAATTCCAGCTCGGTCGCCACCACCGGCGCCAGGCCACGCGCGGCATAACGGGCAATGACTTTCTTGAGCTGACCACGAGTCGACAGGTTGGAGCTTTCGCCGGTCAGTTCATCCGCGTCGCAAATGGCGAGGGCACGCGGCTCGTCACTCCATGGCAAACGATGGATCTGGGTCGGTTCGGCAATCAGAGCGAGATCGCCGTCGTCGCTGCCGTAGAACCGTGCTGCCGGGTAACCGCCCATGATGCATTGCAAAAGCACGCCACGCGCCAGTTGCAAACGCCGCCCTTCGAGGAAACCCTCGGCGGTCATTACTTTCCCGCGTGGCACGCCATTCAGATCCGGCGTAACACATTCAATCTCATCAATGCCGGTCAATCGCTGCGCGAGTGAACGCTGGCCATCGGTTGTCATGACGCAATCCTTGTTATTGTGCGAGCCGCGAACGGCGACCCGTACAAAATAGGCTCCGGCTGTTCGGAATATCAAGCAGCGTCAAACAAAAACTTTTTCACGGCAAATAAAGGCTGAACACCCCGCCGCCAAGCGCTCCGCCATTGCGGATTTCGGTGCGTCCTTCGACACCATTGCGCTGATGCAGCGCCGCGATGCGATTGGCGAAATACAAACCGAGTCCGGTGCTGCCAGTGCTGTGATTGATGCCCTGCACATAATCGGCCTGGCGCTCGAGCATCTCGGCCGGGTAACCGTCGCCATCATCATTGATGCTCAGCACCAGTTGCCCGGCTTCGTCACTGACGGTGATCAGCAGTGATTCTCGAGCATAACGAATGGCGTTGTTGATGCAGTTGCCGAGCACCGATGCAATCAACTCTCGGTCGAAGAAACCCAGCGGGCTCAGCGGATCGACTTCATAGGTAGCGATGATGCCGCGACTGGCGAACACCTCTTGATGCGCCGCCAGTTGCGCCTCGATAAAGTCATCGAGTTCGTGGTACGCCGGTTGCAGCGGCAGCTGGTTGACGCCGAGCTTATACAGCCCGAGCAACTGCACGAGCATGCCGTTGAGGTGAGCGAACTCGAAGTCGATCACGCCCTGCTCCGCGCCTTGGCGCTGGGCCTCGGGCAAGCGCGCCAACCATTGGCTGTGGGCCTGCATGAGCATGGCCAGCGAGTTCTTCATGTCATGGACGGTGGAGGCGATCACCGTGGAAAAATCCAGAGCTTGTTCGTCGTGATTCATTCGCCAAACGCCTTGCTTTTCAGCTTCTGATAACGCGCAAAACGCGCGTCGGTGTCGGGCATCAGGCCGACCATTTTCAGGCAGGCCCGACATTCTTCCAGCTCCGCCGACGGCACACTGGTGTCGGTGCCGTGGAGCAGCGACTGGGCCATGTTCAGCGCGATACTGATGTTCTTCGGTTGCATCTTCAGTGCCTTGCGGAAGACCTCGCGGGCCTCCACCAGGTTGCCGGTCTTGTACACGCGCACGCCCTGACGATTGAGGTCGGCGGCGGCGTTACTGGAACTGAGAATGGTCGGGTCATCGGTGAGCTTGGCGATGTCTTTCATCACTGCCGGATCGTCACCGTAGATCTCCGCACAGCTCTTGAGCATCGAGGTGCCCGCCTCGGCCTGCCCGAGCATCTGCAATTGCTTGGCGACCAGCAGCGCTGCCTCAGGGCTCATGAACTGCTCCATGCCGTCGAGGCGCATCAAGGCTTGCTCGGTGAGCTTGTCCGCCGTCTCGGCATCGTTGAGCAGCAGGCTCGTGGCTTTCATCAGGCGCGCACGAATCTGCAGGCCGGGGTCGGTCGGGTTCTCTTTGGCCACCGCACTGAGCGTGGTGTTGATCTCCAGCCGCGTGCGCGTGTCGAGACCGCGCTCACTGCCTTTGCTGATCAGCGCATGGGCAAGGCCCAGGTTGCTTTCCGGATCCTTGAAGCGCGACTGTGCGCCTTGCGCCACCGCTTGGCGATAAGCGCGCGAAGCCGTGTCGAAATCTTCATTGGCCATCGCCAGTTTGCCCAGCAAAGCTTGCCGGCGCACCGCCAACGGTGACAGGCGAATTGCCTCTTCCAGCACCCGCTGCGCACCCTTGGTGTCCCCCTCGGAAACCAGCACGTCGGCCATGCCGTCATACAGCGCCGGCATCATCGGAAACACCTTCAGAGCTTTTTCGTACACGCCTTTGGCTTGCGCCACCTGACCGCGCTTGAACAGCAACTTGCCCAACCCGGCAAACGCCCACGGCAACGGGCGGTCAGCGATGATGCTGTCGTACAGGCGTTCGAGTGCTTCGTTCTGGTTCATGTCGCGCAGCGCATCGGCGCGATAACGCAGGCACAACGGCGAATAACGAATGTCCTGTTTGCACAAGGCAATGCAAGCGTTGAGCACCTCGACCGGTTTGCCACGGTCGAGGGCTTGCAGAATCGGTTTGAGCAACGTCTTGCGCTGCTCCAGACGCTCCAGGCGCTGGGCCAGGCCGGAGCGGTTGAACGGTTTGGTCAGGTACGCATCCGGCTCGTGCTCGAGGGCACTGAGCACCATGGCCTGGCTGGTCTCGGCCGTCACCATGACAAACACCGCTTCATGGCTGATGAGCTTTTCCGACATCAGGTCTTCGAGCACCTGCTGGCCGTTTTTCTTGCCATCGCCGAGATGGAAATCCTGCAGGATGAAATCGTAGGACTTCTGCGCGCACATCTTCAGCGCCTGCTCACCGGTGTCGGCAGTGTCGACGTCCTTGACCCCAAGCTCACGCAGCATTGAACGCACAGAACTGCGGAAATCCGAGAAATCATCGACGATCAGAAAACTTTTTTGGTGATACGACAGCATCGAAGATTTCCAGGCAATTGAAGTGAGGGCAATTTCAGGCGCGCAGATGATAGCTGGCGGCCAAATGCTATCAAGCGAATTCGCACGACTTTGAAGTCACCGAATGGGTTATCGGCCAGAAGTGCGGTTCCCTGAAGCCAGCGCTTCAAGATTCCTCTGCGAGCATTTACTCTGCGCGCCAGGACAATCTCCCACTACAAGGCTCACATCGTGTACATCAAAGGACGCTGCATCGTGTCCGCCTGCGCGTTGCTGTTTGTTCAGCAGGCAATGGCGGCTGGAATGGATTGCACTAAAGCGGCGAATGCCGTCGAAAACACTGTTTGCGCGAATAAATCGTTGCGTGAACTGGATGCGCAGATGGGTGTGGTTTATCGGGATTTATTCAAGGTATCTGCTCCCGCACAACCTGAGTTCAGGCGCACTCAACGACTGTGGCTGAAAGCGCGCAACGAATGCGCCGAAGACATTTCGTGCCTGGATCAGCACTATCGCGAGCGCCTGAAAGTGCTGCTGGCACAATGGCAGGCAGCCGTTGCCTATCAACCGGATGACCTCGATGAACAGGCGCTGGACGACCTGCAAAAGAGCATTCAAGCCGCCAGTAAAGATGATCCCGAATTTGCTCTGGACCGAGCACTCGCCGCGCTCGCCGTCAAAACAACTGCCGGCGGTTTTCAAGGCGATGCCAGTGAAGAGGATTCGTCGATAACGCACTTTCCGACTGCGCAACCCAAAGGCGTTACTGCCAATGAATGGCGAGCGTTGACCGCTTCGCGGATCACTGACGCTGCCGAAACCGGCCTGACCTCTTACACTTTGCAGGATCTGAATGGCGACGGGCAGCGCGATCTGATTGTGAATACCTACGCCGGGGGCACAGGTCTGTTCACCTATGTGGAAACTTGGCGTCGGGACGGAGAACGGTTCGTCAAACGCTCTGTTGAGCCCGAAAGTTCGCTGTTCTATACCAATGATCGCGGCGCCAATCAGTCAGTGGACTGGATAAGCCTGCGTGGCAAAACTTACGCGGCTTATCGAAACAGCGAGTACGGCGTTGATCGGATCTACTTGCTCAACCCGCTGCAAATCAACGTCCAGGTGCCTACGGTGACAATCCGTTATCACTACGACCTCGACGTGCCCGTTCTTCAACACAAAGATGACGGCAACAGCACGTTTCAACTCGAACCCGATCTGCACCGAGCGCTCAATCTGGCAGTGGCGAAAGTAAATGAAACCGCTGCTATCCCTTCAAAAGAACCGCTCTGCCCTATTCCGGCTACCGGCGCCGGTGAAAACGATTACTACAGCTTTGGCCCGGCGCATTACAGCATTGAAAAAGTAGCCGACCTGCCGGTCTTCATTGGCATGGATTGTTACATCGGCGCCTTGATCGACTGGTTCGGCAGTTACAGCGAAAAGAATGGTTTGTTCGCGCAACTGGCATTGCGAAAACCGGACAGCGATGACGGCAGCCGCACTTACGAAGTCTACGGTCGCCGACACATAACCGAAGTCAGTACCTCAATGGGTAAAATTGAGCTGAACGAAGGTTAAGCGCGCCTCCAGTCTGATGCTGAAGATCAATGATGCAGTCACGGCTCGTCGTAGCAATTCGTCGGCCGAAGCTAATGCAAAAAGCCCCGTCGCAAACTCCACTGCGACGGGGCCTTAATTTTTAACTAGATAATCTTCCCAAACTTTTATGCCGAGCAAACTTTTCCTGCGGACAAAACAAAACCCCAACTGCTTTCGCAATTGGGGTTTCGGAATTTAATCTTGACGATGACCTACTCTCAC
>NZ_JAMLFX010000048.1 GCF_023634765.1 Pseudomonas sp. AKS31 | reverse complement strand
GACCGCGTCGGCAATATCACCCGCATTGAAGACCACGCGTTTCAGCCACGTTACTTCGCCAACCAGTTGATCGATGGCCACCGCGATTTCACCTACGACTCGCTCTATCGGTTGACCAGCGCCACCGGCTACGACGACGCCCCGCCGCCGGACATTCCCGGCCTGCCGCAACCGGGCGACCCGAACAATCGCCTCAACTACACCCAGACCTATCGGTACGACAACGGCGGCAACCTGTTCGAACTGAGTCATGTGCGGGCGGGCAACAACTCGACCCGGCA
>NZ_JAMLFX010000047.1 GCF_023634765.1 Pseudomonas sp. AKS31 | reverse complement strand
CGCACCGCGTACGCCTATGACCTCAACGGCCATCTGCTGGAGAAGACCGAGTTCGGTGATGACGGCTCTTGTTTGCTCACTGCTTATGAGCGCGATGCTGCCGGGCGTCTTCTGCTCAAAACCCTGCCCGACGGGATCAAGGTTTCCTACCAATACGACCGCCTCGGCCGACTGATCGGTGTCGACGACGGCCAGCAACATCCTTTGGCCTTCGAGTACGACCGTCAGGACCGGCTGATCACCGAGCATCAGGGCTGGGGCACCCTGCGTTACCGCTACGACGCCTGCGG
>NZ_JAMLFX010000046.1 GCF_023634765.1 Pseudomonas sp. AKS31 | reverse complement strand
CTGGTGCAGGACTTCTCGCCAAACGAGTTCAAGAACAACGTGCTGGCCCTGGCGGATCTGGCCAAGTTCTTCGAACTGCCGACCATCCTCACCACCAGTTTCGAACAAGGCCCGAACGGCCCGCTGGTGCCAGAGCTGAAAGAGATGTTCCCGGACGCGCCGTACATCGCTCGTCCAGGCCAGATCAACGCCTGGGACAACGAAGATTTTGTGAAGGCGATCAAAGCCACCGGCCGCAAGCAGATCATCATTGCCGGTGTGGTAACGGATGTGTGCGTAGCGTTCCCGACCTTGTCGGCGCTGGCAGAAGGGTTTGA
>NZ_JAMLFX010000045.1 GCF_023634765.1 Pseudomonas sp. AKS31 | reverse complement strand
GTGCTGCCCAGCGGCGTGGTGATCGATTGCGGGAAACCTGCCGCTACACCGTTGGTGACGACGGCGATGCCGCCGACAGTCAGGGTTGTGACGCCATCGAGTGCGGTGATGGTGAACGTGCCGCTTTGGGTCAGTGCGGTGGAATCTGGTGCACTGCCGTCAGTGAGATTTTTTTCGTAAACGGTGAGTTCGCCGCCATTCACGTCGAGGCCATTGATGATCACCGGATCGTCGTTGTTGTGGATCTGCAACACGAGGTTGGCGGTGCTGGTATCGCCGTCTGCATCTGTGATGGTGTAGGCGAAGGTTTCCGTGCCGTTGCC
>NZ_JAMLFX010000044.1 GCF_023634765.1 Pseudomonas sp. AKS31 | reverse complement strand
CCGGTGATGATGTTATTGCCAGCACTGCCTGTGCCGGTGAAGTTGCCGGTACCGGTGTAGGTCAAGCGTTCGATTTCACCACTCATGCCCATTTTGAGCTGGTTGGTACGGATCTCATCATCGCCGCCACCGGCGCCTTCACCGATGCCACCGGTCCACGGACCATTGATGATGTAAACGTCGTTACCGGCACCACCACTGATGCTGGTGCTACCAGAGTTGAGGGTAAAGACGTCATCGAACGCCGTGCCGATAACCGCTTCCAGGTTGCTGAAGGCATCACCCTGCGCATCGCCGCCCAGACCGGTGCCGTTGACGCCGGTCAACGTCAGGTTGATCGCTTGCTCGGAGGTGGCGTAGCTCAAGGTGTC
>NZ_JAMLFX010000043.1:22771-23133 GCF_023634765.1 Pseudomonas sp. AKS31 | reverse complement strand
GGCAATGAAGGCGGCACGGTCGAGGTCAAGTACGAGATCAAACGCGCGGCGGGCGGGACGAGTTATTCGGATACGTTGAAGTTCAGTGTCGGCGTGGCGCTGGATCTGAAAGCGCCGAAGATCAAGGAAGCCCCCAATGACACCAGTCTCGACCCGCTCAATGCCCAGAACACACTGACCGCGGTGATCGACTATGACGGCATGCTGGTCGGCGACAAGATCAGCGTCCGCTGGACCGGCGCCCCCGGAACGCTGCCTGCCGGTTCGCACACCACGGATCCATGGCCGGTCACCCGCGTCGGCCCGCAGGAAATTCCGCTGGACGTCTCGGTGATCGCCTTCAACCTCGACAAGTCAATCAC
>NZ_JAMLFX010000043.1:0-384 GCF_023634765.1 Pseudomonas sp. AKS31 | reverse complement strand
CGGTGGTAACGGCACTGAGCTGGATGTGTCGACGCTCACTGCTGCGGCCACTCTTCGTGGCGGTTTCTGGCCGCACATTGCCAGTGGCCAACGTGTCTGGATGGAGGTACAGGGCACCAAAAAAGATGATACCGAGTACAAACGCGTCGTGTGGAGAGGCCCAAGTAACGCCGTGAACGGGACCTGGATATCGCAAGGTTATCTCGATGCATCCTTGCCTTTGGCTGACCTGCAGTCGTTAAAGGATCTCAGCCCACTCAACGTGTCTTTCATGGCAACGCCGGACCGCAGCACGGATGAAAACCTCGCGCTGAGTTTTCCGGTGCGGACCTATACGGTCAAAAACGTCGTAGAGGTGCTGCCGACTATTGAGTCAATCAAGGA
>NZ_JAMLFX010000042.1 GCF_023634765.1 Pseudomonas sp. AKS31 | reverse complement strand
CCTACTCGCCCGACTTCTTTCCTGATTGATCCCCCGCAAAGTCCGCGCACCTTTTTCTTCATGTGCGCGAGTGCTTGCCCATGCTTCAACCCGATCGGCTTCTGGCCCTGAACAACAGCATCGGCCTGCTCATTGTTGCCGCCCTGAATCCCGACGAGCCGGATTTTGACAACCTGATCAGCGAGTTTCGCCTGTGCCTGAACAACTACGACGCCTGGGCCGAGCAGTTCTGGACCGGAACCGCGCTGGATGTCGAGCAGGTCTTCACCGTCGGCAACGACGTGCGCCTCAGCGCGCCGATCAAGTCGCGCCAACCGCTCAGTTCATCGGTGGTCATGTGCTCGGCCAGCGGGGCGTTGACGCTGGTGCACATGTTCGAGGCCGCGCG
>NZ_JAMLFX010000041.1 GCF_023634765.1 Pseudomonas sp. AKS31 | reverse complement strand
CCTGACGGAATAGGACACCGCAAACTCGCCATCGACCATGTGCCGGGGAGGCACGAACATGCGCAGTTGCGTCTTGACTTCGTCCTTGTTGACGGTCTCCACCCAGACGTTCTGCCCGGTGCCCCAAAAGACCGTCAACCTGTCGCCTTCGGCCATGTTGCCCCACGGCCCCGCCTGGCAAAGCAGGCCATGAAGCGGAAAGTTGTCCAGCGCCGCGGCGATGTTGATGCCCCAGACATCGGGATTCGTCGACACCGGGTCTTTGCTGCGACCGGGGATGCCGAGTTCTTCGAGGAGCATAGGTTCGATGGGGTTGGACATGGCGAGGACTCCGTGGCGGGAAGATGACGGAGTGATTGAACGGCTAAACGGCAGAATGCGCACCTGTCAGATCTGACAGGTGCGTAGG
>NZ_JAMLFX010000040.1 GCF_023634765.1 Pseudomonas sp. AKS31 | reverse complement strand
GTTTGGGTCGATCACGAAAACCGCCGCACCCGCTTTCCGTTGCCGAGTAGTGAGCGGCCAGCGATTCACAACAGCCTGTCGCGGGCAGCGATTTTCTTGGGCGATGAGCCGGAGGAGCTGATCCTCGCGCTGGCCGGGGAAACCGCACGGTTTTATCACTTTCGCGCAGGACGGCTGACGGCGATCAGCGATGCCTATGGCAATCGTCTGACGGTGCAGCACGATCGGTCTGACCGGGTGCAGCGCCTGGACAACGGCGCCGGGCGTTCGCTGCTGTTGCGGTATGACCGCGCGCAGTTGGTCGGGGTCGATTACCAGGTGTTTCGCGACGGTGCCTGGGACAGCGAACAGACGCTGGTCAGCTACCGCTACGACGCCTATCGGCACCTGATCGAAGCGACCAACGCCGTCGGCGACAGCGAGCGTTACGACTACGACGACGC
>NZ_JAMLFX010000039.1 GCF_023634765.1 Pseudomonas sp. AKS31 | reverse complement strand
AACAACATCGACAGGCTGGGCTTTGGGGACTTTTTCAGTCGAGGTCGTGCAGAAGATCGTCGACAACGCCAGTGGCTGGATCGAATCACAGCCTTTTGAGTTTGAAATCCACAACGACATGCCGGATGTCTCACCGACGTGACCCACACCAGGGACTACCGGCCGGTCTTCAGTGGCAAGGGTTACAACGGCGCCACCGTGAGTTTTTACCATCCTGGCGGCGACCTCAAGGCAGCCCCTGATGCAGTCGTGAGCGGCGGAACCTGGTCGAGCACAGCCTATGAAGAGTGGGGGCCGGTGAAGGATCGGGAAGTCCATATCCAGCAGTGTACCGAGGAGCATTGTTCACTCAACCGTGTGGTGTTGAAGGTTTCGATTGCGCCCCTGCCCCCTACAGTGGATGAGCCACCCCGGGAAGACCTGACACCGACGTTCCGCGGCACCTGCCTGGAAGGCGTGCGCACTCAATGGAGCAGTTTACCGTTGGTCGGGACTGTCAGATTTTACAGGTGTCCAGGTATCCGCGTGTTCTGTAAAAACAAGACTTATCGGCCGAAGGCCCCGGCGAAAGGCGCGCGATCATGTCAGAGAATAC
>NZ_JAMLFX010000003.1:698221-716134 GCF_023634765.1 Pseudomonas sp. AKS31 | reverse complement strand
AGCCTGTAAAGGTGTAAACGATGTCCCCGGTCTAATTTGTAAAGGATGTGCCGGTCTCTACAGTGAGGGCCTGTCTTTAAACGCCCACCTGACCAGTGGCCAATTGCTAACCATTCCCACCTCTGCGACAATCGCGAACAATTCGCGTTAGTTAATATTTCCCAATCGGTGATGTCCGGTGTCGTCAGTCCCAAGCCCTAACAGTGAGCTCGTCGGTGCGCTGTATCGCGACCATCGCGGTTGGCTGCTGGCCTGGCTGCGGCGCAATGTGGCGTGTCCACAGCGCGCCGAAGACCTGAGCCAGGACACCTTTGTCCGCCTGCTCGGTCGCGACGAAATGCAGACACCGCGCGAGCCGCGCGCCTTTCTGGTGGCGATCGCCAAAGGCTTGCTGTTCGACTACTTTCGCCGTGCGGCGCTGGAACAGGCTTACCTCACCGAGCTGATGCTGATCCCCGAAGGCGAACAACCGTCGGTGGAAGAACAGCAAATGATCCTCGAAGACCTCAAAGCCATCGACCGCTTGCTCGGCAAACTGTCGAGCAAGGCCCGCGCCGCCTTCCTTTATAACCGCCTCGATGGCCTCAGCCATGCCGAGATCGCCGACAAGCTCGGCGTCTCGGTGCCGCGCGTACGCCAGTATCTGGCGCAAGGCATTCGTCAGTGCTACATCGCGCTGTACGGTGAGCCGACGTGAGCCCGGCCAGTTCCAGACCGGTGCCGGCCCATGTGCTGGACGCGGCGATTGCCTGGCAACTGACCCTCGATTCGAGCAGTCCGCTGGAGCGCGAAGAGTTCGCCAAATGGCACGCGGCCCATGAAGAACACGCCCGTGCGTGGCGGCAACTGGGCATGCTCGATCAGCGTTTCAGTGTAGCCAAAGGCCCGGCCCGCAGCGCCTTGCTGCAATCGCGCGAAGGCATTCGCCGGCGGGTGCGCAGACTGGGCAGTGGGCTGGCCAGTATTGTGGTGGTGGTCGGAGTGGGGCTGTTTGCCAGCGAACGGTTTCTGCCGCTGGACTACTGGCTCGCCGACCAGCGCACCGCGACCGGTGAGCAGCGTACTGTTCGCCTCGCCGACGGCACGGTATTGAACCTCAACACCCACAGTGCGGTGGATGTGCGGTTCGATGACAAGCGGCGGTTGATCGTGTTGCAGGAAGGCGAAATTCTCGTCGAGACCGGGCATGGCGATGCGCGCCCCTTTATCGTCGAAACCCGCGAGGGCAGCATGCGTGCCCTGGGTACGCGTTTTTTGGTCAAGCGTGAAGACCAAGGCACGCGCCTGAGCGTGTTGCAATCGGCCGTGGCGGCGCACCCGCAATCCAACCCTGAAGAGCAAATCCTCCATGAAGGCCAGCAAGTGCTGCTGCGCAGTGACGGACTGGGTTCGATCGTCGCGCTCAACCCCGGCGCCGATGCCTGGACGCGCGGCATGCTGGTAGTGGATAACGCACGCCTTGGCGATTTGGTGCATGAGTTGGGGCGGTATCGGCGCGGGCATCTGGGCGTGGCGCCGGACGTGGCGGACTTGCGCATCACCGGCAGCTTCCCGCTGCATGACACCGATAAGGCCCTGAGCGCATTGCTGCCGACTTTGCCAGTGCAGATCGAGCGGCATACGCCGTATTGGGTCACTGTCGCAAAGGCCGATATCAAGCCTGAGTAATGCGGTGTCTGAGCGGCCGCCATCGCTGGCAAGCCAGCTCCCACAGGGATCTGCGGTGAGCAGCAATTTTGTGAACAGCACTGAAACCTGTGGGAGCTGGCTTGCCAGCGATGAGGCCCCTACAGCCTCCACTTTCAGTTAATCGAAATTATTTTCATCCCGCCCTATCACTTTTTGCTTTTCATCCGGCACACAGGCAATTGAGAAATATTTCCATTCAGGAGCCGCCGTATGTCCCGTTCGCTAGACACCTTGTTGCGCCCCAGTCTGCTGGCTGTCGCCATCGCGCTCGGCGCGCCGCTGATCAGCAGTCCGTTGCTTGCCGCTGAACAAGCGTCCAGCGTGCGCGCCTACAATCTGCCGGCGGCGCCACTGTCGACCACCCTGAACCAGATCGCCAGCCAGGGCGGCATCGCACTTTCGCTCAATCCCTCGCTGGCGGCGGGCAAGACCTCGGCGCCGGTCAACGGCCAGTACGACGCGGCCGGTGCCTTGCGCGCGGCCCTGCGTGGCACCGGTCTGCAACTGGAACAAAGCAGCACCGGCACCTACACCCTCGTGGCCGTGCCTGAAGGGACGCTGGCCCTGCCGGAAACTTCGGTCATCGGTGTGGAAAACTTCGAAAGTGCCTGGGGCCCGGTCGAAGGCTACACCGCCACCCGCACCGCTGCCGGCAGCAAGACCGACACCGCACTGGTCGAAGCACCGCGTTCGATCTCAGTGGCGACCCGCCAGCAAATGGACGACCGCAGCGTGCACAGCCTCGATGACGCGGTGCGCTACATGCCGGGTATCACCGCCAGCAGCTACGGCAGCGACACCCGCGCCGACTGGCTGCGGGTGCGTGGCTTCGAACCGACCCAGTTCCTCGATGGCCTGCCGCTGCCAAAAGGCGTGTACGCCAACCCGAAACAGGAAACCTGGAACCTCGACCGCCTCGCCCTGCTGCGCGGCCCGGCCTCTTCGGTTTACGGCCAGACCCCACCGGGCGGCCTGCTGGACATGGTCAGCCGTCGCCCAAGTGCCGAAGCCAGCAATGAAATCCAGCTGCAATACGGCAGCGACAATCACCGCCAGATCAACTTTGCCAGCACCGGCAAGATCGACGACGCCGGCCAGTTTCTCTATGGCCTCAGCGGTGTGGTGCGCGACAGCGGCACGCAGGTCGATCACGTCGACAACAAGCGCTACAACATCGCGCCGAGCCTGACCTGGAACATCGACGACGACACCAAATTCACCCTGCTCAGCCAGTTCACTCGCGACGATACCGGCATCACCAGCCAGTTCCTGCCGGTGCAGGGCACCAAGATCAAGTCACCGTTCGGTGATATTTCCCACCACAAGAATCTGGGTGATCCGGACTGGGAATATTACGATCGCACTTACTACGCGCTGGGCTACGCCTTCGAACATCGTCTGAACGATGTCTGGCAGTTCAAGCAGAACCTGCGTTACACCAAGTCGGACCTGTCGTTCCAGTCGCTGACGCCGGGGTCGTACCCGTTCACCGAAGTGGATGATCAAGGCAACGTCGGGCGCACCAGCACCAGCGTCGAAGAAGACATCAGCCAGTTCGCCGTGGACAACAACTTCCAGGCCGACTTCGCCACTGGCGATATCCGCCACACCCTGCTGCTGGGCCTTGACCACCAGCGCAGCAACACCAACTACACCTCGATCTTCGGTGACGGCCTGACCACCAACGTCATCACGCCGATCTACGGTCAGCCGATCGTGCGCCCGGCGCGCTCCACCGCGTTTTACGATTACGACCAGAAGACCTACCAGACCGGCCTGTACATCCAGGATCAGATGGCCCTCGACCAGTGGCGTCTGACCCTCGGCGGCCGTGAAGACTGGGTGCACACCAGCACAAAATTCATCAACAAGGGCGATGCCACCAACACCCAGCGTGACAAGGCGTTCAGCGGCAACGCCGCGCTCAGCTACGTGTTCGACAACGGTTTCGTGCCGTACCTGTCGTACGCCGAATCCTTCCAGCCGACCACGGGCGCCGACGCCACCTCGACCGGTTCGCTCAAGCCGACCGAAGGCAAACAGTGGGAACTGGGCATCAAGTACCAGCCACCGGGCAGCAAAACCCTGCTGACCGCCGCCGTGTACGACCTCACCCAGAAGAACGTCTCGGTCAACACCTTCGTCAACAACGTGTCGATCACCAGTCAGACCGGCGAAGTGAAAGTCAAAGGCCTGGAGCTGGAAGCGGTTTCCGACGTCACCGACAACCTCAAAGTTATCGCCGCCTACACCCTGGCCAAATCCGAAGTACAGAATGGCGTCGACAAGGGCAATCGCCTGCAACTGATGCCGAACCAGCAAGCGTCGCTGTGGACCGATTACACTTGGCACGCAGGCGTTCTCGACGGCTTCGGCATTGGCGGTGGCGTGCGTTACACCGGCAACACCTACGGCGACAAGGCCAACACCTGGCTGGGCAAGGCGGACGCCTACACCGTGTTCGACGCGAGCGTGCATTACGACCTCGGTCGCCTGGACAACAGCCTCAAAGGCGCGTCGCTGGCACTCAACGCGACCAACCTGTTCGACAAGGAATACATTTCCACCTGCGACAGCTTCTACTGCTACTACGGCGACACGCGCAGTGTCGTCGCCAGCGCCACTTACAAGTGGTAAGCAATTGAGCTGAAACAGTTCATGTCACCCGGCCGTCCCTCGTGGACGGCTTTGGTGTTTTTGAAGGTCATGAAATGAAAAGTAAAACTATCCGCCGCTGGTCCTTCATCCACACCTGGACCAGCCTGGTCTGCACCGTGTTTTTGCTGATGCTGGCACTGACCGGTTTGCCGCTGATCTTTCATCACGAGATCGAGCACCTGCTCGGCGACGCACCCGAAGTGCGCGAGCTGCCGGCCGACACGCCACGGCTGAACCTGGCGCAACTGGTCGAGGCCGCCGAAAAGCATCGCCCCGATGATGTCGTGCAGTACTTCGGTTTCGACGACGATGAGCCGAACGCCGTGCTGACGATCATGGCGAAAACCGCTGGCACCGAACCGAACTCGTCACACACGTTCATGCTCGATGCACGCACCGGGGAAGCGCTGGAAACGCCTTCGGCCAACGGTGGTTTGATGCTGTTCATCCTGCGCCTGCACGTCGACATGTTCGCCGGGCTGCCGGGCAAATTGCTGCTGGCGTTCATGGGGCTGCTGTTTGTCGTGGCCATCGTGTCCGGGACGGTGTTGTACCTGCCGTTCATGCGCCGTTTGAAGTTCGGCACCGTGCGTCAGGACAAGTCGACAAGATTACGCTGGCTCGACCTGCATAACCTGATCGGTGTTGTCACTCTGACCTGGGCGCTGGTGGTCGGCGTGACCGGTGTAATCAGCGCCTGCGCCGACCTGCTGATCGCGGCGTGGCGCAATGAAGCACTGACTGCGCTGATCGAACCGTACCGCGATGCGCCACCGCTGACGCACCTGGCGCCGGCCACGCGTTTGCTCGATATCGCTGCTGAAGTTGCGCCGGAGATGAAACCGGACTTCATTGCCTTTCCCGGCACGCGGTTTTCTAGCGAGCACCATTACTCGGTGTTCATGAAGGGCGGCACGCACCTGACCTCGCATCTGCTGACGCCGGTGCTGATCGATGCGACTACGCTGCAGGTCACCGCCGTGGCCGAACGGCCGTGGTACATGGACGCCATGGGCATGTCGCAACCGCTGCACTTCGGCGACTACGGCGGTATGCCGATGAAGATTCTCTGGGCCACGCTCGATGTGCTGACGATCATTGTGCTCGGCAGCGGCGTGTATCTGTGGGTGGTGCGGCGCAAAGCGGCCAGGCCTGTAGTGGAAACGGCGGAGGCGTCTGCATGAAGCCGCGTCAGTCGAATTTCTGGAAGGTCTTCAGCACGCCGATCGTGATTGCATTGCTCAGTGCAGCGGGATTGTTTGCGGCGTTGTTGGGGGACGGGATCTGGGATGCGTTGAGCTGGGTTGGGCTGGGTGTTCCGGCCGTTCTGGCGATCAGGGGATTGCTGCAGCGCGGGTAGTTTTGTGTTGTCGGTGATGGCCTCATCGCTGGCAAGCCAGCTCCCACAAGGATCTCTGCTGGGCCGAAAATGTGTATTCACTGGAAAAACCTGTGGGAGCTGGCTTGCCAGCGATGGCGGCCGGATGGGCGCCATAAATTCCCTCGCCAGCCATCGCGGTTCTGACTAGGCTAACCACCTGCTCTTCGACGATCACCGAGGTTTGCCAATGTCCGCCCCCAGCATGACCCTGTACCACAACACGCTCTCCCCGTTCGTGCGCAAAGTGATGGTGTTGCTGCATGAAACCGGCCAGCAGGATCGCGTTGCCTTGCAAGACTGCGTGCTCAGCCCGGTCAGCCCGAGTGCCGAGCTCAATGCCGATAACCCGCTGGGCAAGATTCCCGCCCTGCGTCTGGCCGATGGCAACGTCATCCATGACAGTCGGGTGATCCTCGAATACCTCGATCAACAACACGTCGGCAATCCGCTGATCCCCCGCGAAGGCGCGGCCCGATGGCGCCGCCTGACCCTGGCCTCGATGGCTGACGGGATCATGGATGCGTCGGTGATGGTGCGTTATGAACTGGTTTTGCGCGCGCCGGAAAAGCATTGGGACGAATGGCTTGAAGCTCAGCGCGACAAGATCCGCCGCGCCCTCGCTGTGTTGGAAAAAGATGCGATTGCCGAGCTGACCAGCCATTTCGATGTGGCCGCCATCAGTGTGGCCTGTGCGCTGGGTTACCTCGACCTGCGTTTCCCCGACCTGGGCTGGCGTGATGCCAACCCGCAATTGGCCAACTGGTTCTTTGAAGTGAGTCAGCGACCGTCCATGATCGCCACGATGCCCAAGCCTTAAATCGGCGGCGCCTGTTCCGGCCTCTTCGCTGGCAAGCCAGCTCCCACAGGATTTGTGGTAGATCGGGGATTTATGTCATCACCGAACTCATTGTGGGAGCTGGCTTGCCAGCGATGGCAGCCACTCGGTTCCACAGGCAAAAACCCGATAATCCGCGTCACCAGTTCATCCTTCCAGCACTGATCCTCACGCAACCCAAGCGACCGGCTCATTGCATCGCCCCCACATCAAACTCCAACGGTTTGGCCGGTTTCTGCCCGATCCCGTACCAGTCCAATTTGCGCGTCAGCATCATGAACACACCCAGCAGGCCGAACAGCAACAACGAGCCCATCAACAACGCGTAATCCTCAGCGCTGAGCAATCCGTAGAGCAGGCCATACAACGCCGCCAGCCCCGCCGAAAAGCTCAAACCGTGACGCACACTGCGCAGCACATGGCAGACATAAAACCCGATCAACAACACACAAGCGCTGGCCGACAGCAGATACGCTGGGGCAAAACCGATGTGCTCCGACAGCGACAGCAACAACAGATAAAAGAACGCCAGCGCCACACCGACCAGCGCGTATTGCACCGGGTGCACGGCCAGACTCTTGAGCACTTCGAACAGGAAGAAACCGGCGAACGTCAGGACAATGAACAGCAGCGCATATTTGATCGCTCGATCGCTCTTCAGATATTGATCCACCGGGTCGATGAAGCTCACGCCGAAGCTGCGACCGTTGAACGCCTCGCAATCATTGCTGCTCACGCAACGGCTCATGGCGTCTTGCAGGTTGGTAGAGAAAAACGTGGTCTGCCAATCGGCGCTGAAACCCTGATCATTGATTTCACGTTTGCCCGGCAGGAAGTTGCCGACAAAGCTTGGATGCGGCCAGTTGGCGGTGAGGCTGACACTGCTGCTCTTACCCACCGGCAACACTTGCAACGAACCGGTGCCTTGCAGACGCAGGTCGAAACAAAAGCTCAGCTCGGTGGTTTTGCTGGTGTCGAGCAGCGGCAACGTGACCCGCACGCCTTCACCGAGCCAACCGACTTGCGTGCCAGGAACGAAGTCCAGACGCTGGCCTTCGAGTTCTAGTTTCAGCGCATTTTCGATGCCGCGAATGTCGCTGATACCGACCGCGAGAAACGGTGCATCGAATTGGTAATCGGTGAAGTCTTCTTTGATGCCCAACTGTGCTGGCAGCGAAAAGTGGCCGTTGATGCGGTTGTCGGCATGGAACAGACGCGCTTCATAAATGCCCCGTGCACGCAGTTCGGTCTGCACCTGACCGTCGAGTTCGAAACGCTCCGGCAGGAAGTACAAACGGCCGCGCTCTTCGCTCGGCTCGTCGTAGCGCTGATTGGTTTTGTCGTTGGTTTTCCAGTTGTGAATCACTTTGCGATACGGCACCACCATCACCGGGCCGCTCAGTTGCTGGCTGTAGCTGGAACTGCGGGCGATGTCTTCAAGCACACCGTCGCGTAGTTCTTGGCGCTCGTCGATGACGCCGTCGATCATCAGCAGCGGGATCAGCAACAGCAGGATCAGCAGGGCGATGGCGCCGAGCTTTATCGTCAGATTCTTGTTCATGGGACTCTCCCTGTTTGGATGGGCAGAGTCTGCTGAGTGGGTGTGGGGTTTTTGTGGGGGGAATGTGGAGATTGTGTGGAAAAATCAAAAGATCGCAGCCTTCGGCAGCTCCTACAGGTGTACGCAACCCTATGTAGGAACTGCCGAAGGCTGCGATCTTTTGACGGAATCAAGGCAGGCGCAATATCACTTCAACACCGTTTTCGACATTGCGAATCTGCATCGCCCCACCATGCAACTTGACCACTTCTTCAACGAAGTTAAGCCCCAGCCCCGTGCTTTTCCGCCCACTGTCCGGTCGCGGCAATGAGTAGAAGCGCTCGGTCAAACGCGGCAAGGCGTAATCGGGAATCGGCGCGGTTTCATTGAAGAGCCGGTAAACAATCTGCTCCTCTTCGCGCTGGGCACTGAAGCGCAACAAGCCCTGACGCGGGGTGAAATCCAGCGCATTCTCCAGCAGATTACCCAACGCCTGACGCAACAGAAATGGCTCGCCAATCAACAGCAGATCCGCTGCAATCGTCTGTTCGATGCACAACAGTTTGCCCTCAATCCGCGCCGCCTGCCCCTGCAACAACTGATCAACCAGCGCCGCCAACGGCACGGCGACCCGCTCTTCCAGGCCTTGACGTTGTTCCACTTGTGCCAGATTCAACAACCGTTCGATCAACTGCTGCATCCGCGCACTTTCGCTGTCGATGTTGCCGATAAACCTCAGGCGCTGAACCGGCGGCATGTCGCCCTGCAGCAACTCCGCTGCGCCACGAATCGCCGCCAGCGGACTTTTCAGTTCATGGGTCAGCGTGTGCACGTAACGCTCGACGTAGGCCTTGCCTTCCAGTTGCGTGCGCATCTGCTCGACCGCTGTCGCCAGTTGCTCCAGCTCACCGCCGCGATAGTGCGGCACTTCCACCCGCCGCCCTTCGCTCACCGCCTGGGCATAACCGGTCAACCGGTGCAGCGCACGGCTCAGCCACCACGACAGCAATGCGCCAAACAGCAGACCGAGGCCGATCAACCCGGCGCCGTAAAACAGCAGGCGCCGCTCGGTGCGATCGACGTAGGGCTGCAATGAGCTGTTGGGCTTGGCCACGGTGACCACACCGATGATCTGGCCGTTGTCGCGGATCGGTGCGCCGACGTGCATCACCGACGAGTTCGCGTCATTCGCATCACTGCGGCTCGAACGTGCGCCATATTCGCCGCGCAGGGTCAGGTAAACGTCGTTCCAGCGCGAGTAATCCTGACCGACCGCGACACCACTGGAATCGAGCACGACGATGCCTTTCGCGTTGGTGACGTAGATGCGGTGGTTGACCTGATTTTTCGGCAAGCCCCAAATGGTCGCTTGCGGCTGACGCTCGCCATAGGCGCGGAGCAACTCGGGCCAGCGGTTCTCGCTAAGGGTGCCAGCCTTGAAATCATCACGGAGGATTTCCGCCATCAGGTTGGCGGTATCGACCAGGGTTTCTTCGGTGGACTGGCGCACGCCGGGGCGGATTTCTTCCATCACCGTGTTGAGCACGAAATAACCGGTCAGACCGACAAACAGCACATACACCAGAAAGATCCGCAGCCCCAGCGACATCAGCTGTGCCCCGGGCTGTAGCTGTAACCGAGGCCGCGATGGGTCTGGATCGGCTCGGCATCGGCACGCACCAGCCGCAGTTTGGCGCGCACGCTCTTGATGTGGCTGTCGATGCTGCGCTCGTAACCGGCGTCGGCGGCCACGCCCAGCGCATCGAGTAATTGCTCGCGGCTGAAGACCCGCTCGGGTTGTTCGAGCAGGCATTGCAGCAGGCGGAATTCGTGGCGGGTCAGGCTTAACGTCTGGCCGCGATAAATGATTTGAATCCGTTCCGGATCAATACGAAACAGCGCAGAACCGGCTTCAATTGCTGGACGCGGTGCCATGCGCTTGAGGATGGCCTTGACCCGCGCCGCGACTTCACGCGGGCTGAACGGCTTGACCACGTAGTCGTCGGCGCCGATTTCCAGCCCGACCACACGATCAATCTCGGCATCGCGGGCGCTGAGGAACAGCACCGGCACTTCGCTGAAGCGCCGTAGCTGTTTGCAGGTCTCGAAGCCGCTGATGTCCGGCAGGCCGATGTCGAGGATGATCAGATCGGCCGGGCTCTGGCGCTGATGTTCCAGCGCCAGAGCGCCGAGGCTCAACCACGTGGTGGTGAAGCCTTCGCCCTGCAAGGCAAAAATCAGCGTGTCGGCAATTGCCGCTTCGTCTTCGACAATCAGGATATGAGGCATGGCGTCCGAGCCCGTGGGTTAGGTGCGCGAACGGTGCCCCAAGCCTGACGTTACGTCAATGAGACCACTTGGTTCAGCAGTCCGGTTTGTCGGCGGTGAAGCGCCGCGCCGGGTTCACTGCCGCGCCGAATTCACGCAAGGCCTTGGCACCGATCAGCAGCGGGTAGTTGAAGTTGCTGCGGTCGGTCAGGTTGACCTCGACGGTACGCTTGACGTTACCCAGACACAGTTCCAGATCGACCACCGGGCGCTTGGCGACTTCGGTGCTTTCGCCCTCGTCCTCTTCATCCGAACGGCTCTTGATCTTGCTGATCCGCGCGACCTTGTGTTCATAGACCTTGTTGCTGGCGTCTTTGGTGGCGAGGCGGAACCGCACCCATTCATCGCCATCGCGGGTGAAGGTCTCGATGTCCTTGGCCGACAGCGAGGCGGTCAGGGCGCCGGTGTCCATCTTGGCCTTGAGCACTTCACCGCCGATTTCCGGCAGCGCGATGTATTCATAGCGCCCGTACAGGGTCGGCTCGGCGGCCATGACCGGCAGGGCGACGAGGGCAAACAGTGCAAGGAGGGATTTCACGTAAGGGGCTTCCTTGGAAAATGAGGGCGGCAGACGCGAGATTTTAGACACCCGGCGAGCAATTCGTTCGCCCGTGAGACCGCATCGCTGGCAAGCCAGCTCCCACAAGGATCTTCAATGAATGCAATTCTCGTGAACACCAGAGAAACCTGTGGGAGCTGGCTTGCCAGCGATGAGGCCAGCAAAATCAATACAATATCTGGCACCAGCATACCGCCCCAAAAGTGAAACATTCGTCACCAGCGATTTGGCCTGTCGCGCGAAGCTGCTTATCATGGCGTGCCCATCCGTTTGCAAAGAGTTGCTTATGCGCCGCCTGCTCACCGGCTGTTTCGTCACCCTGCTGCTGTTGCTCAACACCCTGATCCTGATCGGGCCGTTGCTGGTATTTGCTCTGCTCAAACTGATCGCACCAGGCCGCTGGCGCGATTACGCGTCGGGCGCGGTGATGTGGATCGCCGAGACCTGGGCCGAGATCGACAAGCTGATTTTCCGCCTGTGCATCCCTACCCAATGGGACATTCGCGGTGGTGAAGATCTGCGCGGTGACACCTCGTATCTGGTGGTCAGCAATCACCAGTCGTGGGTCGACATTCCGGCGCTGATCCAGACGCTCAACCGGCGCACGCCGTTTTTCAAATTCTTTCTCAAGAAAGAACTGATCTGGGTGCCGTTCCTGGGGCTGGCGTGGTGGGCGCTGGATTACCCGTTCATGAAGCGCTACACCAAAGCGTTCCTGGCCAAGCACCCGGAGCTGGCCGGCAGGGATCTGGAAATCACCCGACAGGCCTGCGAGCTGTTCAAGCGTCAGCCGGTGACCGTGGTGAATTACCTGGAAGGCACCCGCTACACCGCCGCGAAAAGCGCGCAGCAGCAATCACCGTTCAACTACCTGCTCAAGCCCAAGGCCGGTGGCGTGGCGTTTGTGTTGGCGGCAATGGGTGAACAGCTGGATGCGATTCTCGACGTCACCGTGGTTTATCCACAGGAGCGAATTCCGGGCTTCTGGGATTTGATCAGCGGCAACGTGCCGCGCGTGATCATCGACATCAAGACTCGTGAACTCGACCCGGCGCTGTGGCAGGGTGATTACGAGAATGATCCGGCGTTTCGCCAGACGGTTCAGAACTGGGTCAACCAGCTCTGGACCGAGAAGGATCAGCGCATCGCCGAACTGCGCGGCGAGCGCGGCTGAATCAGCTACCGGTGCCGGCGCCCCAGATGCTGCCCAGACTTTGCAGCAGCGGGCCGCCAACGCCCTGATCACCCAGATACTTGAGCAGCACCGGGGCAAACTGGCCGACCATGCCGCTGTCCATGCCCAGCGCGCCGAAGGCATTGTTCAGGTCATTGGTGTCCTTGACGTTGCCCAGCGCGTTTTCCAGCCCGGCTGACTTGCCCGACGAGCCCAGCAACCCGCTCAGCGCCGCCAGGTTGCCACCGCCACCGGACAACTTGTCGATGCCCGGCACTTCCTTGGCCAACTGCGAATAATCGGTACTGCTCAATTGGTTCTTGGCCAAGCCAAGCATGGCGCTGGTGCCGCCGACGGCTTGCTGCGGGGTAACCCCCAGACCGGTGACAGCTTGCAGCAGACCGGCGGTTTCCGAGGTCGGCGCGGCAGCGGTTGCAGCGTTGCCGCCCTGCATGCTCGAAGCCGCCTTGGTCACATCGTCCAGACTGAAACCGGCAAACACCGGACTGGCCGCAAGGGTCATCAGCGAAGCCATTGCAATACCGCGTGAAATCTTCATTCAGACATCCTCTTGCGCTGTAAAAATCGCCCATTGAAAGGCGGCGAAACTGCCGGTTTGACCGGGTATCCGCCGGCATGTTCCGGCGCGGCGCATCCATTTTCGTCCGGCCTGCGTATATAAAACGTGAAATCCCGGACACCCTCGCGATGAATGGCACAACCGCTGTCACTGAACTAGCCTGTGATCAGTCCGAGTCCAGCCCTCGTCGTTCGACCTTTGCCTGGAGAGTCGTCATTTCCATCGCCGACACCGATCAGTTGCGCCAGCTGTTGGCCCAGTGTGCACTGGGTGATCGTCGCGCCTTCGAAACGCTGTACCGCAGCGTCGGCCCGCGTCTGCATGGCGTGGCCCTGCGTTTTATGGGCCGCACCGATCTGGCAGAGGAAGTGCTGCAGGAAAGCTTCGTGCGCATCTGGAACAACGCCTCGCGCTACGAAGCGCACCTGTCGGCGCCGCTGACCTGGATGATCAACATCACCCGTAATCAGGCCATCGATCAGTTGCGCAAACATCGCGAACGGCCACTGACCGATCTCCAACAGGACACACTGCCGGACGAAAGCCCTTCGGCTCACGAGCAACTGAACAGCGCCCGTGAGGCCAGCGCGCTGAACCGTTGCCTCGAAACCCTCGAAAGCATGCAGCGCCAGTCGATTACCGTGGCCTACTTTCAAGGATTGTCGTGCTCGGAACTGGCCGAACACCTGGCCACGCCGCTGGGAACGGTGAAATCGTGGATTCGCCGTGGCCTGGAACGTCTGCGCCGGTGCCTTGAATCATGAACTACCAGACCCCTGCCCTGCGCCGCGCCCTCGCCGCCGACTACGCCATCGGCCTGATGTCTGCGCCTGCGCGGCGGCGCTTTGAACAGTTGCTACTGGATGACGCGGCACTGCGAGCCGAACTGGCGCAATGGCAGGAAAGCCTCGCCTCTCTCACCGAAGCGCTGCCAGAACATCCGGTTCCGGAACGCGTGTGGCACGGCATCACCGCCCGCATCGACCCGCAAGTGCTGCATGTGCCCGAGAAGCGGCCGTTCTGGAACTGGCTGCGGCTCACGGCAGCCATCTGTTCCATCGCCCTGCTGGTGTTCCTCGGCTCGCTGTACAACCGCGACGACGCCCGCTACCACGCCACGCTGCTGACCGCCGATGCGCAACCGGCGTTGAAGGTCGAGGCGCATGCGGATTATCTGCAAGTCGAGCCGTTGACGCTGGCGGCGGTCGATTCGGATCGTAGCCTGGAGCTGTGGGTAATTCCGGCGGATGGCAAACCGATCTCGCTCGGTGTAATCCCGGCAGGGGGTAAGGGCAAAGTCCAGTTGAGCGAGGCGCAGAAAGTGCTGATCAACAAGCCGATTGCGCTGGCGGTGAGTCTGGAGCCGAAGAGTGGTTCGCCGACTGGGCAGCCGACGGGGCCAGTGTTGTATCAAGGGAGGTTGGCGGCGCTGTGAATGCATCAGTCAAAAGATCGCAGCCTTCGGCAGCTCCTGTAGGGACGGTGTGAGAGCTATAAAATATGGAACCTTTATAGATTCTTTTCTGCTTAAGACGCTCATCGTTATTTCAAAAAAACTAGAAAACCTGTCAGATTTGACAGTTGGCACAAATCCTTAATACCGCCAACATTTCTGCTCCTATTACGTAACGGAGTACAGATGATGAAGCTGAAAATTGCCGCAGGTGTTCTGGTTAGCATCGCTATGATGAGCAGCGCCTATGCAGCAACATGCCCGACACTTTCAATTACTCGCTCTCAAGACAACGAAGATCTCACCTTCACTTCTGCACGCCTTAAAGACAAAAACAGTGCCAACTCAGTCGTGATTTGTCGCTACGAAGGCAAGAACGACCTCAGCGCCTCGTCCGGCTACAGAAACGGTACTCCGGTTAAAGCCACTGGAACCGGTTGGAAAGATAAGGACGGTAAACCTTCGGATGACTGCGTAGTCACCGATGGAGACGCCAGCAAATGCTCGTTTAAAGAAAAGAAGAAATAACACTTAAGAAAAGGGCAACCCGAGGGCTGCCCTTTTCTTACAAGTGAAACTTACGCCGCACTAAACAACTTGTGCGGATCAATCACAAACTTCTTCGGCACACCGGCATCGAACTCGCCGTACCCTTCCGGCGCCTGATCGAGACTGATCACTTGCACGCCCACCACTTCGGCAATGTTGATGCGATCCCACATGATCGCCTGCATCAGTTGGCGGTTGTACTTCATCACTGGCGTCTGGCCGGTGTGGAAGCTGTGCGATTTGGCCCAGCCCAGACCGAAGCGGATGCTCAAGCTGCCCATTTTCGCGGCGGCGTCCACGGCACCTGGATCTTCGGTGACGTACAGGCCGGGGATACCGATCTTGCCGGCCACACGCACCACACCCATCAGTGAGTTGAGTACGGTGGCCGGGGCCTCGGCTTTTACGCCGTCGTGCCCGTGGCCGCGGGCTTCGAAACCGACGCAGTCCACTGCGCAATCCACTTCCGGTTCGCCCAGCAGTGCGGCGATCTGTTCGTGCAGCGGCGTGTCCTTGGACAGGTCGACGATTTCAAAACCCTGCGCCTTGGCGTGGGCCAGGCGGATGGTGTTGACGTCGCCGATGATCACTACCGCAGCACCGAGCAGACGCGCCGAAGCGGCAGCGGCCAGGCCGACCGGGCCGGCGCCCGCGATGTAAACGGTGCTGCCCGGGCCAACGCCCGCAGTGACTGCGCCGTGGTAACCGGTCGGGAGGATGTCGGAGAGGCAAGTCAGGTCGCGGATTTTCTCCATGGCCTTGTCGCGGTCCGGCAGTTTCAGCAGGTTGAAGTCGGCGTATGGCACCAGCACGTATTCGGCCTGGCCACCGGTCCAGTCGCCCATGTCGACGTAACCGTATGCGCCGCCGGCACGGGCCGGGTTGACGGTCAGGCAGACGCCGGTGTGTTGCTCTTTGCAGGAACGGCAGCGCCCGCAAGCCACGTTGAACGGAACGGAAACCAGGTCGCCGATCTTCAGGTTTTCGACGTCGGAGCCTTTTTCGATCACCTCACCGGTGATCTCGTGGCCCAGCACCAGACCGGTCTGCGCCGTGGTACGGCCGCGCACCATGTGCTGGTCGGAGCCGCAGATATTGGTGGAAACCACTTTGAGAATGACCCCGTGCTCGATCTTGCGACCGCGCGGGTCCTGCATTTTCGGATAGTCGATTTTCTGTACTTCGACCTTGCCAGCGCCGAGATACACCACACCACGATTGCCAGACATGCTTTCACCTCGCTGTTGTTTTTATGGAACCGCGTTGCCCAGGCAGGCAGCGCGTTGAGTGCTCGGGTACAGATGCTGCTTTTGTGTTGTCTGTTATGGCCTCATCGCTGGCAAGCCAGCTCCCACAGAATTCGAGGTTGAATTCAATTTTTGTGTACGACACAAATCCCTGTGGGAGCTGGCTTGCCAGCGATGGCGGCCTAAAGAACGACGGTTCTGTTGGCGTTCAAGAACACCCTTCTTTCGATGTGATAGCCAACCGCCCGCGCCAAGGTCAGGCCTTCGATATCGCGCCCCTTGGCAATCAGATCCTCGGGGTAATGACTGTGATCCACCGCCTCGACGCCTTGAGCGATGATCGGCCCTTCATCGAGGTCGTTATTGATGTAATGCGCCGTCGCGCCAACCAGTTTCACGCCCTTGTTGTAGGCCTGGTGATACGGTTTGGCGCCCTTGAAGCCCGGCAGCAACGAGTGATGAATGTTGATCGCCTTGCCATCGAGCTTGCGGCACAACTCCGGCGACAGCACTTGCATGTAGCGGGCAAGGATCACCAGTTCGGCGCCGGACTCTTCGATCACCTGCCACACCTGACGCTCCTGCGACGGCTTGTCGTTGGGGTCGAGGGGGAAATGGTAGTAGGGAATCTGGTGCCAGTCGGCCAGCGGCTTGAGATCCGGATGGTTGGAGACCACCGCCGCGACGTCCATCGACAACTGGCCGATACGCTGGCGATAGAGCAAATCGTTAAGGCAGTGATCAGCCTTGGAGACCATGATCACCACTTTCGGCCGGTAGTTCGGCGCGGTCAGTTCGAAGACCATGCCGAAGGCCTGGCCGCGTTCGGCGAGGCCGGCGCGGAAGGATTGTTCGTCGAAGCCGTCGGGCTGACGGAATTCCACGCGAATGAAGAAACGCCCGGAGAGGCGGTCATCGAACGAGTGGTGCTCGGTGACGTAGCAGCCCTGCTCGAACAGAAAACGCGTGACCGCGTCCACCGTGCCGAGGACGCTGGGGCAGTCGGCGGTCAGAATCCATGTGTCTGGGGCGCGGCTCATGGTGCGGTGACTCCTGTTCTTTGTGCGGGGTGTCAGGTTTTTCCCTCACCCTGGCCCTCTCCCAGAGGGAGAGGGCCAGGGTGAGGTGTTCGTTGGAGCTACGCCGACCTGAAATTCCGAATGTGAATGCAGATCGCAAAAACACCCGAGATCGGCTCCCTTTCCCCCTCTCCCCCAGGGGGAGAGGGCTGGGGTGAGGGGGTAGCTCTTGATCTGTCAGGCCTGAACGCTAAGGCCGTACTCAGCCGACGCATCCTGCAACCACAACCACCAGTAATCCGAGAAGCTGCGACGAATCAACAATTCCCAGGTGTCTTCCGCCGTATGACGGATCATCAACTGCGACTTGGCGAACACCGTGCCGACCGCTTTACCGACCGGGAAATTGTTCGGGTGCACGTCATAGCTGGTCGACTTCATCAGCACCTGACGCACGTTCGGCCCGCTCAGTTCGAGCACTTGCTGGCCGCCGCTGACGTTGACGATCGCGATGTGCAGATCACCCAGCGCTTCGCGCAGTTTCTGTTCGGCGGCGAACTCTTCACCGCTTGGCACGATCAGCAGCCATTCGTCCGGGCCCATCCACTGCAGGCTGGTTTCACCTTTGACGATGACGCTCAGCGCGCCGGGCAGTTCGATGCCCAGCGCTTTATGTACGCCGGCGGCGAACGCGGCATCGTGACCATCACCACGAATGGTCAGGTGGCCGAGGAGTTTCTTTTCCCGCACGATCACGCCGGCGTTCTTGCGGCCCTTGCCGACCAGGCTGGCGAGGTCGGCATGGTGCAGCGACGACTCGGCCTTGGCGCCAGTGGTTGGGCGTTGTTGGTAAACATTGGCTGTGGTCATAAAGCACCTTCCTGAATTCTGTTGGTTCCTG
>NZ_JAMLFX010000003.1:618178-698211 GCF_023634765.1 Pseudomonas sp. AKS31 | reverse complement strand
GAGCAGGCTCGCTCCCACAGGGGAACGCGGTCGAATGTGGGAGCGAGCCTGCTCGCGAATAGCCGCCCGCCCACAGTTCTCGAGGCCGTCAAATGTTCTGGCGATCACCCTTCGGATCGAAGAACACCGAAGAAACAATCTCCGCTTCAATCACGCTGCCATCGGCCAGCGGTGCAAACACCCGCTCACCCATGCGCTTCAGACCGCCCTTGACCACACCCATGGCAAACGAATAACCGAGGGAGTTGTGCGCGTAACTGGAAGTCACGTGGCCGACCATGGTCATCGGGATCGCCTGTTTGGTGTTGAACACCAGTTGCGCACCTTCCGGCAGCCATTTGGTCGGATCGATCGGCTTCAGGCCGACCAGTTGCTTACGCTGATCCTTCACGCAGTCTTCACGGTTCATCCCACGCTGACCGATCCAGGAAAACGGTTTGGTGCGACCAACACACCAGCCCATGTTCAAGTCGTCCGGGGTCATCGAGCCGTCAGTGTCCTGACCGACGATGATGAAACCCTTCTCGGCCCGCAGGACGTGCATGGTTTCAGTGCCGTACGGGGTCAGGTTGTACTGCTTGCCGGCCTCGACGATTTTCTCCAGCACGCCCATCGCGTAGTCGGCCTGGACGTTGACTTCGTACGACAGCTCACCGGTAAACGAGATGCGGAACACCCGCGCCGGCACGCCGCCGACCAGACCTTCTTTCCAGGTCATGAACGGGAATGCTTCGTTGCTCAGGTCGATGTCGGTCACGGCGCTGAGCAGCTTGCGGCTGTTCGGCCCGGACAGGGTCATGGTCGCCCAGTGGTCGGTGACAGAAGTGAAGTAGACCTTCATGTTCGGCCATTCGGTCTGGTGGTACAGCTCCAGCCATTGCAGCACGCGTGCGGCGCCGCCAGTGGTGGTGGTCATGACGAAATGGTTGTCCGCCAGGCACGCGGTCACACCGTCGTCGAAGACCATGCCGTCTTCTTTGCACATCAAACCGTAGCGGGCTTTGCCCACGTCGAGTTTGGTCCAGGCGTTGGTGTACACGCGGTTGAGGAACTCGCGGGCATCCGGGCCTTGAATGTCGATCTTGCCGAGGGTCGAGGCGTCGAGCAGGCCGACGCTGTCGCGCACGGCTTTGCATTCGCGCTTCACGGCGGCGTGCAGGTCTTCACCGTTTTTCGGGAAATACCATGGACGCTTCCACTGACCGACGTCTTCAAACTCGGCGCCGTTCTTCACGTGCCAGGCATGCAGTGCGGTGTAGCGAACCGGTTCGAAGATGTGCCCACAGTGACGACCGGCCACGGCGCCGAAAGTCACCGGCGTGTAGTTCGGGCGGAACATGGTGGTGCCCATCTGCGGGATGGTCACGTTCAGCGAACGGGCGGCAATGGCCAGACCGTTGACGTTGCCGAGCTTGCCCTGATCGGTGCCGAAGCCCAGCGCGGTGTAGCGTTTGACGTGCTCGACCGACTCGAAACCTTCGCGGGTTGCCAGTTCGATGGCGGCGGCGGTCACGTCGTTTTGCAGGTCAACGAATTGCTTTGGCGCCCGAGCGGTGCCCTTTTCATGCGGCACCTGGAACAGCGCCAGGGTCGGCTCTTCGAGACGGCTCAGGGCTTTCGGCAGAGTGCCTTCGACCGCAGCAAAACCGGCTTCACTGGCAGCGCGCACGCCACCTTCAAAACCATCGGCCAGCGAATCGCCGAGACCGTAAACGCCGTTGATACCACCGACGCACACGCGTTTCTGCGGGGCTTCGCCCGGGATGAAACCGAGGATGTCTTCGCGCCAGGTCGGCTTGCCACCGAGGTGCGAAGCCAAGTGCACGACAGGGCTATAACCGCCGGAGCTGGCGACCACATCGCAGTCGAGCCATTCGCCAGGGCTGGTCACGGCATGGGCTTTGACATCGATCGCGGCGACGCGGGCAGCAGTAACGCGCTTGCTGCCCCGGGCCTCGATCACGGCGCTGCCGGTGAGGATGCGAATGCCTTTGGCACGCGCCTCTTCCACCAATGCACCACGTGGATTGCTGCGGGCGTCGGCGATGGCCACCACTTGCAGACTGGCGTCGAGCCAATCCAGAGCAACGCGATAGGCGTGATCGTTGTTGGTCGACAGCACCAGTTTTTTGCCCGGCGCTACGCCGTAGCGACGCACGTAAGTCGACACCGCACCGGCAAGCATGTTGCCCGGCACGTCGTTGTTGCCGTAGACCAGCGGACGCTCGCAAGCGCCGGTCGCCAGCACCACACGCTTGGCGCGAACGCGGTGAATGCGCTGACGCACCTGGCCGATCGGTGCGCGGTCGCCGAGGTGATCGGTGAGGCGTTCGTGAATGGTCAGGAAGTTGTGGTCGTGGTAACCGTTGACCGTGGCGCGCGGCAACAGCAGCACGTCCGGGGTGTCCTTCAGTTCAGCGATGACGCTGGCAACCCAATCCATCGCCGGTTTGCCGTCGAGGCTTTCGCGGGAGTCGAGCAGGCTGCCGCCGAACTCTTCCTGTTCATCGGCCAGAATCACGCGGGCACCGCTGCGCGCTGCGGCCAGGGCTGCGGCGAGACCGGCAGGGCCAGCACCGACGATCAGCACGTCGCAGTGCTGGTTCATGTAGTCGTAAGTGTCCGGATCGATTTCGGTCGGCGAACGGCCCAAACCGGCAGCCTTACGAATGTACTTCTCGTAAGTCATCCAGAACGATTGCGGGTACATGAAGGTTTTGTAGTAGAAACCCGGCGGCATCAGCTTGCCGCCAACCTTGCCGAGAATCCCCATCATGTCGTTGTTGACGCTCGGCCAGCCGTTGGTGCTGGTCGCGACCAGACCTTGATACAGCGCCTGTTGCGTGGCGCGCACGTTGGGGATCTGCGTAGCCTCAGTAGCACCGATCTGCAGCACCGCGTTCGGCTCTTCGGCACCGGCGGCGAAGATCCCGCGAGGACGCGAATACTTGAAGCTGCGGCCAATGATGTCGACGCCGTTGGCGATCAGCGCGGCGGCCAGCGAGTCACCCTCGAAGCCTTTGTAGCTCTGACCGTTGAAGGTAAAGCTCAGCACTTTGTTGCGGTCGATCCGTCCACCGTTGGACAGGCGATTGGTCTGGCTCATACCTTCTCTCCCTGCGCCGTCGTGGCTGTTTTCGCCGAGTCAGCCTTGTCGGTGAATTGCGGCTTGGTGCCGATCTTGTAGGTTTCGAGAATCTCGTAGGTCACGGTGTCGCGGGTGACGTTGAAGTACTGGCGGCAACCGGCAACGTGATCCCACAGCTCGTGGTGCAGACCGCGCGGGTTATCGCGGAAGAACATGTAGTCGCCCCACTCCTCGTCAGTGCAGGCGCCTGGATCCAGCGGGCGCGGAATGTGCGCCTGACCGGATGCGTGGAATTCCTCTTCAGAGCGCAGTTCGCCGCAGTGAGGACAGAAGATATGCAACATGGGAATTTCTCCTGTTAGTGGGCAACCGCAGCAGCGCCGTGTTCATCGATCAACGCACCGTTGTGGAAACGGTCGATGGAGAAAGGTGCAGCCAATGGGTGCATTTCACCCTTGGCCAGACTCGCCGCAAACACGTTGCCCGAGCCAGGTGTTGCCTTGAAACCGCCGGTGCCCCAACCGCAGTTGAAGAACATGTTCGGGACCGGGGTTTTCGAAATGATCGGGCAAGCGTCCGGCGTGGTGTCGACGATGCCGCCCCACTGGCGGTTCATGCGTACCCGCGACAGCACCGGAAACATCTCGACGATGGCCTGAATGGTGTGCTCGATCACCGGGTACGAACCGCGCTGGCCGTAGCCGTTGTAGCCGTCGATACCGGCGCCGATCACCAGGTCGCCCTTGTCGGACTGGCTGATGTAACCGTGCACGGCGTTGGACATGATCACGCTGTCGATAATCGGTTTGATCGGCTCGGACACCAGCGCTTGCAGCGGGTGCGATTCGATCGGCAGACGGAAACCGGCGAGTTTGGCCATGTGCCCGGAGTTACCGGCGGTGACCACGCCGACGCGCTTGGCGCCGATGAAACCCTTGTTGGTTTCAACACCAATGCACACGCCGTTTTCCTTGCGGAAACCGATCACTTCGGTCTGCTGAATCAAGTCCACGCCCAAGGCGTCGGCGGCACGGGCGAAGCCCCAGGCCACGGCATCGTGACGGGCAACGCCGCCGCGACGCTGAACGGTGGCGCCCAACACTGGGTAGCGGGTGTTTTTCGAGCAGTCCAGGTACGGGATTTCGTCAGCGACTTGCTTGGCGTTGAGCAGCTCGCCATCGACGCCGTTGAGACGGTTGGCGCTGACCCGACGCTCGGAATCACGGATGTCCTGCAGGGTGTGGCACAGGTTGTAGACGCCACGCTGGGAGAACATCACGTTGTAGTTGAGGTCCTGCGACAGGCCTTCCCACAATTTCATCGCGTGTTCGTAGAGGTGCGCCGACTCGTCCCACAGGTAGTTGGAGCGCACGATGGTGGTGTTGCGCGCGGTGTTACCGCCGCCCAGCCAGCCTTTTTCGACCACGGCCACGTTGGTGATGCCGTGCTCTTTGGCCAGATAGTAGGCAGTCGCCAGACCGTGCCCGCCGCCGCCGACGATGACCACGTCGTAGACCTTCTTCGGCGTCGGCGTGCGCCACATGCGCTGCCAGTTTTCATGGTGGCTGAGGGAGTGTTTGAAGAGGCCGAAGCCCGAATAGCGTTGCATAGTCATTTACTCCAGAACGCTCAGCGGTAAACCGGGAAGTCAGCGCACAGGGCCGACACTTGCTGGGCGACATTGGCCTCGACATCGGCATCGCCGAGGTTGTCGAGGATGTCGCAGATCCAGCCAGCCAACACTTCGCACTGGGTCACTTTGAAACCGCGAGTGGTGACAGCCGGGGTGCCGATGCGCAGGCCCGAGGTCACGAACGGCGATTGCGGGTCGTTCGGCACGGCGTTCTTGTTGACGGTGATGTGGGCGCGACCGAGGGCGGCGTCGGCGTCTTTGCCGGTCAGGCCCTGACGGATCAGACTGACCAGGAACAAGTGGTTATCGGTGCCGCCGGACACTACATCGTAGCCACGTTTGATAAATACGCTCGCCATGGCTTGGGCGTTGTCGATCACTTGTTGCTGATACGCCTTGAAGCTCGGCTCCAGCGCTTCCTTGAAGCACACGGCTTTACCGGCGATGACGTGCATCAGCGGGCCGCCCTGAGCGCCGGGGAACACGGCGGCGTTGAGCTTCTTCTCGATTTCTTCGTTGGACTTGGCCAGGATCAGCCCGCCACGTGGACCGCGCAGGGTTTTGTGGGTGGTGGTAGTGACCACGTCGGCGTACGGCAGCGGGTTCGGGTACAGACCGGCGGCGACCAGACCAGCGACGTGGGCCATGTCGACGAACAGCAGCGCGCCGACTTTGTCAGCGATCTGACGGAAGCGCGGGAAGTCCAGGGTCTTCGAGTAAGCGGAGAATCCGGCAACGATCATTTTCGGCTTGGATTCGACGGCCAGACGCTCGACTTCGTCGTAATCGATCAGCCCGGTGTCGGTGTTGATGCCGTACTGCACAGCGTTGTAGAGCTTGCCCGAGGACGACACTTTGGCGCCGTGGGTCAGGTGACCGCCGTGGGCCAGGCTCATGCCGAGGATGGTGTCGCCCGGCTGGATCAGCGCCAGGTACACGGCGCTGTTGGCCGAGGAACCGGAGTGTGGCTGGACGTTGGCGTAATCGGCGCCGAACAGTTGCTTGGCGCGCTCGATGGCCAGCGCCTCGACTTTATCCACGTGCTCGCAGCCGCCGTAGTAGCGCTTGCCCGGATAACCTTCGGCGTATTTGTTGGTCAGGCCACTGCCCTGCGCTTGCATGACGCGTTTGCTGGTGTAGTTCTCCGACGCGATCAGCTCGATGTGATCTTCCTGACGTTGCTCCTCGGCATTCATCGCCGCCAGCAGTGCATCGTCGTAACCCTGGATCTGGTCTTGCTTGCTGAACATCGCGTCTCTCCCAGCGGCATCTGTGCGCCATTCGTCTCGGTAAGGCACTGGCATTGAAGGCAGTGCCCTTTGATGCCGATGGTATGACCGGCGCAGACAGCTCAAATGCCTGCGCGCGCCACGCAAAGGTGCGTTTACGACATGGCTGGAAATGGCTTGGAGAATGCAGTCCCCTGTAGGAGCTGCCGCAGGCTGCGATCTTTTGATCTTGCTTTTGATTCTGAAAAGCCAAAGTCAAAAGATCGCAGCCTGCGGCAGCTCCTACAGGGGTTATGCGATGACTTGGCGGAGGGCGAGCAGTACGAGGAAATGCGCCGGATACAGAGCGTAGGCCCAGCGCCGCATCGGTGGCGGCTGGATCGTTTGGGCATGTCGCAAAAGCAACATCCCAAGCAATGGCGCAATCAGGCAAACGATGAGGCCGAAGATCGCCAGTTCATTGCCGAACCGCACAGATTCGAACAACACCCGCCACTGATTCGCCGCCAGGCACACCAGCCCCGGCAACAGACTGAAATACCATTGCCGGCGAATCACCCACAACGTCGCCAGCGGCAACAGCACACCAAAGAAACCGAACATCAGCCGTTCCGAGAACAGCGCCGAAAGCAGCAACGCGCCAGCGCCGAGCACTCGCGATGCCAAGGCCCGATCCTGCCAGCCTCGCGCCACCAGCAATCCCAACGCCAGAGTGGGCATGACGTTCAACGTGTCGGGATCAGGAATGTACAACCGATACGGAATCTCGCTGACCAGGCTGAACAACAGCAACCAGCCCAGATACCGCCACTCGGTCTTGCGCGCCCCCGCACGATCAAGATTCGCCGCCATCGCCAGACAAAACCACGGAAACGCCAGCCGCCCCGGCACATACAGCCAATCGGCGGAAAAGCCGACATATCGCAGGTGATCGAGCAACATGCACAGCAGCGCCAGCCACTTGAGCAGATCCAGTGCGCCGTCGCGTTTGCTCAGGTGCATAATCGGGCCGCTAACTGGTAACTTTCTGAACGCGACATCTCGTGTGCTCCCCGGAAGATCTTCGGTAAAGTGCGCACCATCATTGACCACGAGCCTTCACAAGAGTCTCGACCACGGAAGCCGGCCATGACCGACAAGAGCCAACAATTCGCCAGCGACAACTATTCCGGAATCTGCCCTGAAGCCTGGGCTGCGATGGAACAGGCCAACCACGGCCACCAGCGCGCGTATGGCGACGATGAGTGGACCGCACGCGCGGCTGACCATTTCCGCCAATTGTTTGAAACCGACTGCGAAGTGTTCTTCGCCTTCAACGGCACTGCCGCCAACTCGCTGGCCCTGTCGTCGCTGTGCCAGAGTTACCACAGCGTGATCTGCTCGGAAACCGCCCACGTCGAAACCGACGAATGCGGCGCCCCGGAATTTTTCTCCAACGGTTCGAAACTGCTGATCGCCGGCACCGAAAACGGCAAGATCACCCCGCAATCGATCCGCGAAGTCGCGCTCAAGCGCCAGGACATTCACTACCCGAAACCGCGCGTCGTGACCCTGACTCAAGCCACCGAAGTCGGCAGCGTCTACACCCCGGAAGAAGTCCGCGCCATCAGCGCCACCTGTAAGGAACTGGGCCTGCACCTGCACATGGACGGCGCGCGTTTCTCCAACGCCTGCGCGTTCCTCGGCTGCTCGCCAGCGGATCTGACCTGGAAGGCCGGTGTCGATGTGTTGTGCTTCGGCGGCACCAAGAACGGCATGGCCGTGGGTGAAGCGATTCTGTTCTTCAACCATAAACTGGCGGAAGACTTCGATTACCGCTGCAAGCAGGCCGGGCAACTGGCGTCAAAAATGCGCTTCCTCTCGGCGCCATGGGTCGGCATCCTCGAAAACGACGCCTGGCTCAAATACGCCCGCCACGCCAACCACTGCGCGCAACTGCTGGCAGAACTGGTCAGCGACATTCCGGGCGTGGAACTGATGTTCCCGGTGCAGGCCAACGGCGTGTTCCTGCAACTGTCGGAGCCAGCGATTGCTGCACTGACTGCGAAGAACTGGCGCTTCTACACCTTCATCGGCAAGGGCGGCGCGCGCTTCATGTGCTCCTGGGACACCGAAGAAGAACGCGTGCGCGAACTGGCCCGCGACATCCGCGAAGTCATGTCCGCCTGACCTGACTGCACCTCACCGATCATTCCCACGCTCCGCGTGGGAACGATCAATGGCGGAGACAGTGTTACCTGATCTGCCTGGTCTACAGTGTCTGTCGAGCCTCCGCTCACCTAACAATAAGCAGGAGCATCGGCATGTCGTTACAAGGCAAAACCCTGTTCATCACCGGCGCCAGCCGTGGCATCGGGCGTGAGATTGCGCTGCGCGCCGCGAAGGACGGAGCCAATATCGTCATCGCTGCTAAAAGCGCCGAACCCCACGCCAAGCTGCCCGGCACCATCCACAGCGTCGCCGCCGAAGTCGAAGCCGCCGGCGGCAAGGCCCTGGCGCTGCAAGTGGATGTGCGTGATGAAGACGCCGTGCGCCAGGCACTGGCTCAGGCCAACGAGCATTTCGGCGGCATTGATGCGCTGGTGAACAACGCCGGGGCGATCAAGCTCACGGGCGTACAGCACATCGAACTCAAGCGTTTCGACCTGATGCACCAGATCAACACCCGCGCGGTGCTGCTGTGCAGCCAGGCCGCCCTGCCCTATCTGAAAAAATCCGCCGGGCACATTCTCAACCTGTCACCGCCGTTGAATCTGGCGAGCAAGTGGTTTGCCCAATTCAGCCCCTACACCGTGACCAAGTACGGCATGAGCATGCTTACTCTCGGGATGAGCGAAGAATTCGCCAGCTACGGGATCAGTGTGAATTCGCTATGGCCGCAGACGATGATTGCCACAGCGGCAATCGAGTTTCAGCTGGGCAATCGCGAGTCGTTCAAGCTGGCGCGCACGCCGGCGATCATGGCGGATGCAGCGCATGTGATTCTGGATAGCAGCGGGCGGCAAATTACCGGGCGGTTGTTGATTGACGAAGAGATTTTGCGTGAAAGCGGTGTGGCTGAGTTCGATCAATATCGCTTTGATCGAGAAAGCGATGCGGCACTGATGCCGGATTTGTTTATCGACTGAAAAGCCCCTCACCCTAGCCCTCTCCCGGAGGGAGAGGGGACTGACCGTGGTGTTTATCAAAGTTACGCCGACTTGAAATAGCGAGCCGAACTCACATTTTGAAAAGCCCAAAAATCGGCTCCCTCTCCCTCGGGAGAGGGCTGGGGTGAGGGGCAAGCCGTACGCAAAAACTCGCCTCACTCAAAACTCGATACGCACATCCCCCTTCGGCACGCTGCAGCACGAAAGAATAAACCCTTCGGCCTCATCGTCCTCGGTGATCCCGCCGTTGTGCTCCATCTCCACTTCGCCGCCCAGCTTCATCACCTTGCACGTCCCGCAAATCCCCATACCGCAGGCTTTCGGAATCATCAGCCCCAGCTTGGCCGCCGCCGCGTGCACGGTCTCGCCCGGAGCCACGCGAATGCTCTTGCCGGACGCGGTGAACTCGACCTGATGCAGATCCGCTGCATCGATTTCTGGCGCATCGGCTGCCTGTTCGGCTTGCTCCACCGCATCGGCACGCGCTTCTGGCGGCGTAGCACCGAACGACTCCTCGTGATAACGCGACATGTCGTAACCGGCCACTTCCAGCAGACGCTTGACCGCGTTCATGTACGGCGTCGGGCCGCAGCAGAACACTTCGCGCTCAAGGAAGTCCGGCACCATCAGTTCCAGCATTTTATGGTTCAGGTAACCGCGATACCCGGCCCACGGCTCGCCCAAGCCATGTTTCTCGCAAATCAGGTGCAGGCTGAAGTTATCGATCCGCGACGCCATGTGTTCCAGCTCGCGGTGGTAAATGATGTCTTTCGGCGAGCGCGCGCTGTGGATAAAGGTCATGTCGACGTTGGCGTTGGTGTCGTAGAACCAGCGCGCCATCGACATGCACGGCGTGATGCCGACGCCGCCGCTCAGGTACAGCACTTTCGGGCTCGGGAAGTCGATGGCATTGAACAGCCCGACCGGCCCGTGCACCGCCAGTTCCTGGCCTTCATGCAGAGTGTCGTGCAGCCAGTTAGAGACCTTGCCGCCCGGCACGCGCTTGATCGTCACCGAAAAGCTGTACGGCACCGACGGCGAACTGGAAATCGTGTACGAGCGCATGATCGGCTGGCCGTCGATTTCCAGCTCCAGGGTCACGAACTGCCCGGGCTTGAAGAAGAACAGGATCGGCTGGTCGGCCATAAAGCAGAAGGTGCGCACGTCCCAGGTTTCCTGGATGACTTTGACGCAACGGACGATGTGTCGGCCATTGGCCCAGGTCTGGGTGGTGACCGGATTCAGGAAGCTGTTGGACATGCTGTTCTCCACGGCCGACTGTCGGCCTTCATGTGGCGATTCTGCGTATAGCGCAGACCGCCCGTTTACCTATCCGCGACATCGGCATACTTATCGCGACCAGCCCCCAACCACCGGGGGTTGCGCGTCGGGAACAGATTGCACCATGTCGCCCATGGATAAGGTTCGCGGCAGCGCCGGCCCCACACTCGCCTCACACCAAGACGAAACCTTTACACCTTGCGTAGCACCCCTGATCAGCCACTTTTCATCGGCCACACAGAATGGCCTCGAGGATCACATCGATGGACGTCACCGCAAAAATCAGCCTGGGCGATCCGCTGGAACCCGCACGCAAGGCCACCGCACAGATGCTGCAGGAGCGCGAGCGCACGTTCTCGCTGCCACAACCGTTTTATAGCGACGAGCGGCTGTTCGATATCGACATGCAGGAAATCTTCCAGAAAGAGTGGTTGATCGCCGGCATGACCTGCGAAATCCCGGCCAAGGGCAACTACCTGACCCTGCAGGTCGGCAAAAACCCGATCATTGTCATTCGTGGCGCCGAAGGCGTGGTGCACGCGTTCCACAACGTCTGTCGCCACCGTGGCTCGCGCCTGTGCACCAGCGAAAAAGGCAAGGTCGCCAAACTGGTCTGCCACTATCACCAGTGGACCTACGAGCTGGACGGGCGCCTGCTGTTCGCCGGCACCGAAATGGGCGCCGACTTCGACATGAAGCAATACGGCCTGAAACCGGTGAACGTGAAAACTGCTGGCGGCTATATCTTCATCAGCCTGGCGGACAATCCACCGGCCATCGATGACTTCCTGTCGACGCTGAACCATTACATGGAACCGTACGACATGGAGAACACCAAGGTGGCAATTACCACCACCTTGATGGAAAAGGCCAACTGGAAACTGGTGCTGGAAAACAACCGCGAGTGCTACCACTGCAACGCGTCGCACCCGGAACTGCTGAAAACCCTGCTGGAGTGGGACGACGTCACCGACCCGCGCGCCGATCAGGCGTTCAAGGATCACGTCGCCGCTTCTGCCGCAGCCTGGGAAGCCGAGAAGATTCCTTACGCCCACGCCAGCTTCGGCCTGCGCAACCGTATCGTGCGCATGCCGCTGCTCAAAGGCACCGTGTCGATGACCCTCGACGGCAAACAGGGCTGCGCGAAACTGATGGGCCGCATCAAGAACCCCGACCTCGGCTCGATGCGCATCCTGCACCTGCCGCATTCGTGGAACCACTGCATGGGCGACCACATCATCGTCTTCACCGTGTGGCCGATCAGCGCGCAGGAAACCATGGTTACCACCAAATGGCTGGTGCACAAGGATGCGGTTGAGGGTGTCGATTACGACGTGGAACGTATGCGTCAGGTGTGGGACGCGACCAACGATCAGGATCGTCGTCTGGCCGAAGAGAACCAGCGCGGGATCAACTCCACCGCTTACCAGCCTGGGCCTTATTCCAAGACCTATGAGTTTGGCGTGGTCAACTTCGTCGACTGGTACAGCGAGCGGATGCTGAACAACCTTGGCGCCGAGCCAGCACCGTACCTCAAAGGCGTTCCCGTCCAAGGCTAAAAGCATCGCTGGCAAGCCAGCTCCCACAGTGGTTGATGGTGTTCACAGATTCCGTGTACACCGCAAAACCTGTGGGAGCTGGCTTGCCAGCGATAGCGTCAGAACACTCACCGCATCACTTCGATGACCACCTCACCGATCCGTCCTCCCCAATAAACTCCTCAAATATCTCCTCCCCCACCAACCGGATCTTCGCGTAGCCGTTCAACACCCGCAGCGGATATGCCGGGTCATTGGCATCCTGGGTCTCCGACCACAACACCCGTGAATGCCCGTTCAGTTCGCTGGCATTGCCATAGGGAATCGCCCCGTGCCCGGCGCAACGCGCATGCAAACCGCCCTGCTGCGCATAAACAATGCCGTTGTGCAGATGCCCCCAATACCAGTAATCCGGCTCGCGCCCCAGTGCATCGCACACCGGTTGATAGAGCGCAGTCTTGTTGTGCCCGGAAATATCGAAGCCCTGGTGATGGCTGAGCACCATGAGCTTTTTGCGTTTCGGCAGGCCTTTCATCCACTGGATCTGCGGCTCGTTCAAGGTGCCGTCCATGTACAGGTTCATCGCATCGGACGCGTACGCGGAATCGAGTCCGACCACCAGCCAGTCATCGTTGATCAAGGCGAAGTAACTGGTGCCCTGCTGCCCGGGAAAACGCTTGGCCAGCTCCTTGAAATAACCGTGGGCACCGCTGTACATCTCGTGGTTCGAATTGAGGGTGAACGAGCCGTGTGTGCCCAGCGGCCAACCGGCCATGTCGACGTCTTCCTGGGAGTGACTGCCGGCGTAATACACATCGCCCAAGTGAATGGTGAAATCGGCCTGGGCCAGTTGCATCTGATTGGCCACCGACACCGCCGGCGCATGACTGTCGAACGGCCCGGTGCCCCAGTCGCCGGCAATCGCCAGGGTCACGTCGCGCTCCATTTGCACCACCGCCGGGTCCGTGCCGAACGTCGCGTGATGGCGCAGGTTCTCGATCCACTTCAACAGCGCCTCGCTCCACAGCAGATCCAGCAGTTCCCACTTACGACAGCCAAGCAGGCTGCCGTCTTTGAGTACCCGGGTCGCCAGTTGATCGGTGGACTGCGGCAACGGCGCGGCGTTACCGATGCGCAGGATCGACAAACCGTGGGACAACTCCCAGGGTACGCTCGGTTCGTCGTCCGGCAACTCGCCGTTCTTCAGCACGTAATGCGCCTGATCATGCCCACGCTGCAGCAACTTGATGATGGCCTGAAACTCCTGCGGCTCCAGCTCGCTGATGAGCTTCATCCAGGCCATTTCCATACGCGTGAACAAGCCGTGAATGCGCAGTTTGACCTTGTCGTATTCGTGTTCCCAATGACTGACCAGTGACATGGCGTAATCCTCTCTCCGTAAGGGTTCACAGGGTTTTCATGAATTCGATCAATGCACGCTTGTCGTCGTCCGACAGGCTCGTGCCGTACAGGTGACCGCTGTTGTGATTGCCCTCCAGGCGCGTGTCGTATTTGAAGTCCGCCGAGGCTTTGGCCTGGGCGCCGCTGGTGACGAAACCGACGTTGACCGGGTCGTAAATGTCGGAACCGGTGATGAACACCTGCGGACGTTTTTCCGACGGTTGCAGCAAGTCCCACAGGGTCGGCACCGAACCGTTGTGCAGGTACGGCGCGCGCAGCCAGACGCCGTCGGTGGGCGTGTTGCTGTAGCTCTGGGTCTTGCGATACGCGCCGAAATCGAACGGCGGTTTCTTGAAGGTGTGGAATGCGTTCACCAGACCGGTGGTAAACGAGTCCAGCCGATGTGGATCGGTGCCCAGTTGATCGATGTTGGTGGTCACTTGCCCGGTGTCGGCACGTCCGAAGTCGTGACAAGCGGCGCAATTGGCTTCCCAGATCGGTTTGCCCTGGGCGACTTTCGCCTGATCCAGCGCCCACGGCCACGCCGGCGCCTTGTGCCCGAGCAGCCAGTTGGTCACGCGGTTGAAGCTCGGCGGCAGCACCGATTCCGGCGTCGCGCCCACGGCCATCGCGGCGGCGTAGTTGCGTTCGTGGATCTTGTTGTTATTGCCGTCCCAGTGCAGGTACATCGATTCGCGTGGTTTCTGGTTCCACACTTGCGGCAGGTCGACGGTGCCGATCGTCGAGTCATCCGGGAAGCCGAACACCACCATTTTCGTCGGGTTGAAGGTGTCGGTGCGGCCCGGGCCCTGTTGCGGGCGCAGCTTCTGCCAGGCGTAAGCCTGCTTCTGCTTGAGCAAAGCGGTTTTCGCCATCGGCATGATCAGGTAGCGGTTGTACAGCTTCTCGAAGAAGCCCAACTGAAATTTGCTGTTGATCGCCGCCATCACCGCGTCGGTGGTGAATTTCGGATCACTGGCGCAATCGTAGGCGAACCACTGGAAGGCTTGCAGTTGCAGGGTGTTGGCCGGCGCGCTCGGCACATTGACGGCGACGTCGCTGGCATTGGCCCGGTAGGAACCGGTGTGGCACAGCGCGCAGTTCGGCTCTACCGTCGGGTAGCCGATCTGCCGCTTGGCCATGCCGATCGGCAGGTCCTTGCCGTTTTCAAAGAGGAAACCGAAAACCTCCCAGCCACCGGGTTTGGGCATTTTCTCCGGGCACATCTGCGGCAACACGGCGAACAGGTAATACGGGATGCGCGCTTCGATGCCGAGGCCAATGGCGGCGTATTTGTAGTGGTCTTCGTCGGAGGCGTATTCCTGCTCCGGCACCACCCGCAGCATCTGATACCAGGTTTGGTAACCGATAAAACCCAGCACCGCGACGACAACCAGCGTGCCGACCTTGAACGCGTGACTCTGCCATTGCCGCTGCCACGCCGCACGCCACTCGCGCCAGCCATCGCCGAGCAACGCCCATGGCCGGTTCTCTGGCGTGGTGCCGAGGTAGAGCAAAATGCCGAGGATCAGAAAGAAGCTCAGATCGCCCATCAGCATCGGCACGAACACCGAACCCTGGGTGCTGGTGTTGATCAGGTAGATCCAGAAGATCACGGCGATCAACCGCGTCAGCACGCAAAGCCAGGAATGCACCACGTAGCGCGGCGCGTTGAAGCCAGACGGCATGTAAAACACGCTGATGCCGACCAGCAGCATCCCGGCGTTTTCCAGCCACGGATCGGAGAGTTGCGGCGGCAGGCCGACCACCGATGTCAGCAACCCCGGCGCGAACAGCGCGGGGATGGCGAACACCATGTTCATTGCAATGCCTAGCCAGATGAAGCGTTGAAACCAGCGGATGTAGCTGTCCATATCATCCATTTCCTTGTGCAGACCTGAGAGGTGTTGTGCCAGATGCACCGCTTTCGCGAGCAGGCTCGCTCCCACATTGGATTGGGGATGCCCACTGGTTTTGTGACTGGCACAAAACCCTGTGGGAGCGAGCCTGCTCGCGAAGCGTTCGACTCGGTCTGCAGTCAGCCGAGGGCAGTTTTCTCCAGGTGTTCAAGGATGATCGGATACACATCGACCACCGCATTCTTGCCGAACATGCAGTCGATATGGCCGTAGCCCGGCACCACCTGCCGGCTGTAGCGCTCCGGCCCGTTGACTTCGCACAAACGCTGGTAAGTCTTGAGGGTGCTTTCCGGCAGGTAACACTGGTTGTCGGCGCCGCTGATAAAGCAGATCGGCATGGTCAGCCGATCAAAGTGCGGCATGTACACATCGTTGCCTTTGAAGTCCACCAGGTGCCCTTTGCGCACGATCAGCGCCAGGTGCTCGAAAGTCTCGATGTTCGACTCGCCGAACAGCTCGTGCAGGTTGTCGTGCAGGGTTTCGTTGAGGGTGTCGTGGCGATACAGCGACGCATACATGAAGGTGATGCGGTGGCACACCGGGTTGGTGCAATAACCCTGCGCCTCGATCCGCGCGTAGCCGTTGAGGGCCTTGTCGTAAAGTTTGTTGAACCAGTTTTCCTTGCTGTCGGCGTAAGCGGTCATCGACTTGATGCCGATCGCATCGAGCATGCCCGGCAGGTGCAATCCGGCCTTCAACCCTGTGGCAGTGGCGACCACGGTGTCAGCGGCAATCTGCGAGCAGACCACCGAACGCACGCCCTGCAATCCGGCGAGCAGCGACATAAAGAAGGTCGTTGCGCCGTAGCAATGCACCACGCACTGCACATCGCGGGCGTTGGTTTCCTGCTGAATCTGCGCGATGGCCGCCTTGAAGTCGTATCGGGCGATCTGGTCGCCGTTCCACTCCTTCTTGCTCGCCGGCAGCAGAATGCTCACGCGAAAATCAAGCAGCCAGACGTCGTAATCGTGCTTGCACAGGTACTCCAACAGGTTGGTCTGAATCGTGTCGGTGGAAAAGATATTCGAGCCCACGCCCAGACCATGCACCAGCATCACCGGGCCTTTGCTGCCGGCCTGGTAACGGGTCAGGCGCAGTTCGACGCCATCCTCGGTAGGGAAGAAATGCACTGCCGGGGTTGGCGCATCCAAGGGCCGTTTCAACCGGGGCGGCGCGTCGGGATTGAAGTAGATATCCCCGGCAAACACCCCGCCGTAACTCTCCCAGAGGATCCCGGCGAAGAACTTGCCGAAACGCGCCAGGCCTTCAATGCGCTCGCGTTCGTTGCGCGCATTGAGCACTTTCATGGTGGTCATCTGTTTGGCGAAATCGGTCGGATGAATGTGCATCACCCCGGAGCCGATCACCTCGCCCGACTTGTCCGGCCCGCGATACAGCGTCACGTACAGCGTGCTGGTGTCGTGCCAGATATTCAGCACGCCGTTGTCTTCCGGCACGGTTTTGAAGGCGCTGAAGAAATAGTCGTTACCGTCCTCGGCGGTCAGTTTCATGTCGTATTTCATGTGGCGCGTATCGACCTGTTGCTCGAATTGCTCGAACAGGTTGAACACGCCATTGCTGGCGGTCAGCGGTTGTGGCGACAGTGCCGGAGCAATCACCGTGCCGACAATGGTTGCTGCGTGTTCCGGCTCCTTGATCATCCGGTTAAGGTCGTTGGCGGTGATGGTCAGGGTGAAGTCGATCGGCGAGTTGTCCGCCTCGCCGCGTTTGGCCGCCGCTTCATAGACTTTCAGATCGGTGCTCTGCGCCGCGGTGAAAGCCCGGGAGAAATAGCCTTTCATGGTTTCGGTGAACTGCACGCCGAGGGTTGGCGGTGCCACCTGTTTGCGCGGCGCCGAAGGCAGCGTGTAGTCGATCTGCCAGCCACGGTCGGCGGCGAGCAGGCCCATGTTGCGCTCACTCACAGCCGAGATGGTCAGCAGTGGATTAACCGCCAGCGACGTCGGAATCACCGCGCCATCGGTCACGTAGAGATTGGCGTAAACATCGGTGCCACTGGCGCCGCTGAACACCTGGCCCTTGTGATTGACCACGCCCTGCGCCGCGTCTTCGCCCATCACGCAACCGCCCAAAGGGTGCACCGAGACGATGCTGTGCTTGAGCAGCTTGGTCCATATCGGGTTTTCCACCCAGACCCCGCCCAGCGCCTTGGTGCTCTGCTGCAAACGTTCGTTGCCGAGTTTGAAGTTCTCCTGCTCGCCAACGCCCGGCCAATCGATCCGCAGCTGATCCTTGTTATCGAGGACCATCCGCCCCTGGCCACTGTCGTGGCTCATGATCAGGTAGGTCTGCATGTTGTGCAGTGCGCCGTAATACGGGCCGCGCAGAAAGCTTTCCGCTTCACGCGCCTTGTATTTGACCTTGCCGCTGAAGCTGTCATCCGTGGCCACTCCGATCATCTCGGCAAACCCGGCCATGGCCGGCACCATCGGCCGGCCGAGGGCGCCGGGGATCGAGCCTTCTTCAATGACCATACGGCTGCGCCAGTCACCTTCGGTACGCATGTCGATGACCGAAGTGATGCACGGGCCGACCGGGTGCAGTTCCTTGGCCGGGTGCGCACCGAAACCGATGCCGTTGATGGTCTGCTCGCAGTTGTGGCCGAAGCCGAGGATGTCGCCGTTGCCGCTCATGTTCTCACCGAGCTGGCCGGACATCACCACGCCTTTGTCACGCGTGCGCAGAAGAATTTCCGTGGAGCCGAGGGTGCCGGCGGAGACCACGACGATGTCGGCCTTCACAAACAAGGTAGGCGCGGAAAACTTCTCGCGACCGCTGTCCAGGTACTGGAAGTGCACGATCCAGCCTTCACCGTCGCGCTCCAGGTGCCGCACTTCGGCCTGGCAGAAAATCTCCGCGCCGTGGTTCCAGGCGTCTGGCAGGTAGTTCATCAGCGTGGTGTTCTTGGCCTTGTTGTTACAGCCCGACACGCAGTCGCCGCACTGGTTGCACGGCAGTTGCTCGACGCCGACATGGTTGAGGTTGTTTGGCAGTTTGTCGAAGGTCACGTTGATCGGCGGCTTGTAGAAATGCGCGCCTTGCTTGAGGTAATCCGCGGATTTCTTGTTGGCGTCGAGTTTCGGCAGGTTGGGTGCAGTGCTCGGGTAGGGATTGGGTTTGAGCATTTCCCGGGCGCGGGCATAACCGTCCTTGAGCAGCGTGTCGCGGTGTTCGCGCACCGCTTGCGGCCAGCGCGGATCGTCGAATACGCCGGGCTCCGGCTCCAGGGCAACGTTGGCATTGATCAGCGACGTGCCACCGAGGCCGCAACCGACCACGACGTTCTGCTGGGCATTCACATGCAAATCGAACAGCCCGGTGCGTGAGCCGATATGGCCGTCCGGGTCATGCACCTGCAGTTCCTCGGTGGCGGCGATCATGGTGTTGGGATATTCGCCGGGCTGGATTTCCCGACCGCGTTCGAGCAGGCACACACGTTTGCCGGCACGGGACAGGCGCGAGGCAGCAATGCCGCCGCCGTAGCCTGAACCGATAACGATCACATCGTAGTGTTCCTTGATCTCGCTGATGGGCGTTGCGATCCGTGTCATGAGGTGGTTCCTCTAATCAGGCAGATGGGGGCAACTCTGCGGTTGCCTGCAATCAATGAACGAACGGGCACCTGGCCACCGGATCAAGTCCGGCGACAGCACAGCGGTCTGACGGGTGTGGCGCGCTACAGGCGAGCGTGCTGATTGGCGGCGCGCCGGAGCGTGCGCTTGCGTGGCGAGGGCGGGGGGCGGTGCGGCTGACTATCCATCATGCGTTCTCCCAGAACCTGATGTGGATAACTGACGGCTGTCCTTGTGCCATTGCAGTGAAGACAGCGCAGGAATCGAAGTCAAGGCAACGCCTTAGAACTGTATGAAATGTGATCAATTGCCGTTTGGACTATGCCGGACGGGGCCTGTAGGGTTTGGCAAACAAGTTATCCACATAGCCACCCACAGCAAATGGGGGTAACTGTGGATGACTGGAAAAATAACTCGCTGATTTGTGAAGAAAAATCGTGACTTATCCAGAAAGACAGTTTGCTGGACGCATTGGTTGTTTTTTGATCATATCTCTGTAAGCCACGGTTTTCATAGCCTGTAGCGGATGACAAACACGTTATCCACAGAAGCGCCAACAGAGATCGGGGGTAACTTTGTCTTGTCTGTGGAAAAGCGTTGGAGGCTGTGTGAAATCGAGGCTTGCGCGGGAATTAAGTGCGGAAACTGACGAATTGACTGTTTTTTGATCACCCCTTCGAAAGCCACGTTTTGTATGGGCTTCAGCGGAAAGCGAACATCTTATCCACAGAAGCGCCAACAGAGATTGGGGGCAACTTATTCAGTTATCCAAGATAAAAAGCTCAGAAAATCCGTAACTTAGGCTGGTTGTTTTTTGATCGGAGAGCTGTAGGGCTTGATTGACGTGGGGTGCAGAGAGGGGCGAACACGTTATCCACAGATCCGCCAACAGGGATTGTGGGTAAACACTCCCCCTCACCCCAGCCCTCTCCCAAAGGGAGAGGGAGCCGACCGCATCGCCTGTTCAAACTCCACCGACCTGAACGAACATTGTGATCTCAGGCTTGGCCAGACCAAGGTCACCGCGCAATCGCAGGTCGATGTAATTAGCCAATACCACTCGGTCGGTCCCCTCTCCCTCTGGGAGAGGGCTAGGGTGGGGGGCTTTTCAGCGAACCACACCTTCTTCAATCAGCAACTTGAGAATCGCTTCAGCGCCAGCCTGTGCAGTAACACCCTTGAGCACCTGCCCCCCGCCCCCACTTGCCTTGGCCGTCGCGGCCTTCATCCGGTCTGCCCCGCTTTTGGCCTTGATCACTTTCAGGCGTTTCGGCCGTGGTTTGGCCGGTTGCAGGGTGGCGACCGCCAGGAGTTCGTCGTCGACAACTTCGATGTCTTCAGCCTGCAAGACCCCGCGTCGCGCCGGCCCGTAGGCGCTTTGCCGTGGCTTCGGCGCAGCGTTATCCACAGTCGCCAGAAACGGCAGTTTCACTTTCAACCGTCGCCGCTGCCCGCGCGGCAACGCTTGCAGCACCAGCGCCGAGCCGTCGTTGATCGACTCGACCTGCGCCAGTCCGACCACCAATGGCCAGCCAAGACCTTCCGCCAGCAGGAACGGCAACATCCCCGAACCCTCCCCGGTTTCCGCCTGGCTGCCGGTCAACACCACTTGCGCACCGGCATCACGCAGATACTCGGTCAACGCCGGCAGCGCATCGGCACCAGCCGGTTGCTCCAGCACATGCATCTGCTCAAGACCCATACCCAAATAGGCGCGCAATGCCGGCTCCGCGACATCCCCGGCATGCAGCACTTGCAGGTTATCCCCAGCCAGTTGCAAACCGAGTTCCACGGCGCGCGCATCCTGATCAGCACGGCGTGGCCGCCCGGAAGTCGGGTGAGCGCCGATGGAAACCAGACTGATAACTTTCGTGTTCATAGCGTTTCCTTAAGCCGCATCGCGCTTGGCTTCGTTGCGGTAAGCCGCGACCGCTTCGATCAACGCTTGCAGAATCTCTGCGCTCTCGCCAATCACCGAGAGATCGGCACGTTTGATCATGTCGCAACCTGGATCAAGGTTGATCGCCACGACCTTGTCGCAGGCACCGATGCCTTGCAGGTGCTGGATCGCTCCGGAGATACCCACAGCCACATACACCCGCGCGGTAACCCAGGTGCCGGACGCACCGACCTGACGATCACGGGCCATGAAGCCATCGTCCACCGCCACCCGCGACGCGCCTTCGGTAGCACCGAGTGCCGCCGCCGTTTCGTGGAACAACGCCCAATCCTTGACGCCGTTACCGCCGGAGAAGATGAATTCGGCTTCGGCCATTGGAATCGCCGCCGGGTCGACCGCAACAGCGCCGAGATCTTCGATCCGCGAAAGGCTGCGCGCGACACTTGTGGATAACTCCACCGGCAATGCTTCGTGACGGGTTTCACTGACCGGCTCGGCGCATTCTGCCGCGGCCAGAATCAACCGTGCGACGGGACGGGCAAGGTCTTGCAGCCCAGCGCCAGCGCGGCCGATGCACTCCTGATCCTTGACCTGCCAGACCCGCGTCGCCGGGCGCTCGCCCAGTGCCGCGGCAAAGCGCCGACCGAGTTCACCGCCACCACTGCGACTGTCAGGCAGCAGCCAGTGGCGCGGATTGAACTGGTTATCCACAGCGCGCAGACCTTGCACTCGCTGCTCCGGTGCATAACCGCTGAACTGTTCGCCTTCCAGCACCAGCAAGCGATCCACGCCTGCGGTCGCGAAGGCGTTTTCCTTATGCTCGCCAAAGACCACCGCCAACACTGCGCCGTCATTACCGGCGAGCTGATGAGCGAGGCCAAGCAAGTCACGATCGTGGCTGCTCAAGCGACCGCCAACCATGTCCGGCACTACGCTGATATAGAAAGCCGGGGCCGGCACCTGATGCAGCGGCAGTTGCACCTCAACCGTCGCCGAGCGTTTGACCGCCCCGCCCTGTTGCGCGCCGCTGCGGTCGATACGCTTGATGCCGTTGGGGCCGATGAAACCGATCCCATGCAGATTCTTGCGAATGACGCCGTTAGGCCCCATCCAGCTGTGTTGCGCCGGTTGCATCGCCGCGTGCAGCGGGTGCAGGCGATTACGGGCAATCCATTCGGCGCGCGGGTCGCGGCGGATAATGTCGCTCATCAGTGGGCCTCCGCAGGTTCACGTTTGGCCGGGGTGGCAGGCTTGTTCGGTGCGGCGTCTTCGAGCAGTGCGTCGGCCACCAGTTCGGCGATGTCCTTGATCAGCGGACGCGGTTCGACCACGCCTTCGAGCATCGCCGTGCACTGTGGACAACCCACGGCCACCAGTTCGGCGCCGGTCTCGCGGATGTCTTCCATGCGCATATCAGGAATCCGCTGCTTGCCCGGAATGTCAGTGATTGGCGCCCCACCACCGCCGCCGCAGCAGCGCGAGCGGAAGCCGGAACGTTGCATCTCTTTGACTTCGATACCGAGCGCACGCAGTACTTCACGCGGCGCTTCGTACTCGCCGTTGTAGCGGCCGAGGTAGCACGGATCGTGATAGGTCACGCTGTTGCCTTTGTGCTGCCCGAGGTTGAGCGCGCCGGCCTGAATGATTTCCGCCATGTAGGTGCTGTGGTGCTGCACCAGATAGTTGCCATCGAACGCGCCGTACTCGTTTTTCAGCACATGGAAGCTATGCGGATCGCAGGTGACGATGCGGTTGAAGCTGTATTTGGCCAGGGTCTGGATGTTGCGTTTGGCGAGCAACTGGAAGGTCGCTTCATCGCCGAGACGCCGTGCGACATCGCCGCTGTCTCGCTCTTCAAGACCGAGCACAGCAAAGTCGATTTTCGCCGCTTTAAGCACTTTCACGAACGCGCGCAGGGTGCGCTGGTTGCGCATGTCGAAAGCGCCGTCGCCAACCCAGAACAGCACGTCGGTGGATTTCTTCTCGCTGAGCAGAGTGAGGTTCAGGTCTGCCGCCCAGTTCATCCGCCCGCCCGGGGCGAAACCGCCGGGGTTGTCGGTAGCGATGAGGTTTTCCAGGACTTCAGCGCCCTTGTTCGGCGTCGCGCCTTTTTCCAGAGTGAGGTGCCGGCGCATGTCGACGATGGCGTCGACGTGCTCGATCATCATCGGGCATTCCTCGACGCAGGCGCGGCAAGTGGTGCATGACCACAGGGTTTCGGCATCGACCAGACCGTTGACGATCGGTTGATGCGGATTGCCGCTGTGTTCGCCCACTGGTTTGCCGGGATACGGGCTGCCGGCGAATTTGGCATCGGTGCCGCCAGCCAGGCCGACGACCATGTCCTGAATCAGTTTCTTCGGGTTCAGCGGCTGACCGGCAGCGAACGCCGGGCACGCGGCTTCGCACTTGCCGCACTGCACGCAGGCGTCGAAACCGAGCAACTGGTTCCAGGTGAAGTCCTTGGGTTTTTCCACGCCCAGTGGCGCGTTCGGATCGTTCAGATCCAGCGGTTTCAAACCGGTGGAACGGCCGCCGCCAAAGCGTTCGGCGCGACGGTGCCAGGCCAGGTGCAACGCACCGGCAAAGGCGTGTTTCATCGGCCCGCCCCAGGTCATGCCGAAGAAAAGTTCCGACACACCCCACAGCACACCGATCCCCAAAATGACCGCGAGCAGCCAGCCACCGAAGTTCTCCGGAAGAATCCCGGCCACCGGCAAGGTCAGCAGAAAGAACGACGCCGAGAACGCCAGCAGGCTTTTCGGCAGGCGCATCCACGGGCCTTTCGACAACCGTGCCGGCGGATTGCGCCGACGCAGGTAAACGAAAATCGCACCGACAAACATCACTGCCGTCATCAGCAGCAAGGCGTAACCGAGGATGCGGTTATGCAGGCCGAAACCGTGCACCAGCAGCGCCAGCACAATCGACGCAACCGCACCGCCGGCCGTGGCCACGTGGGTGTTGGCGATGTATTTGTCCCGCGCCACGACATGGTGCAAATCGACCATATAGCGCTTGGGCATGGCGAACAGGCCGCCGATCAGATCGACCTTCGAGGCCCGGCCCCGACGCCACATCGCTACCCGCCGCAACGCGCCAAGGACACCAAGGCCCAAGGCTGCGAACAACAGGATTGGAAGAAGGGTGTTCAACATGGTGAAGCTCCCACCAGTACAACCTGGAGAAACACGATCCGCTTTACTGTGGGAGCGAGCCTGCTCGCGAAAGCGGTGAATCAGTCAGCTCATCTTTCACTGACAGATTGCATTCGCGAGCAGGCTCGCTCCCACAGGGTTTGGTGCAAGTCCTTAGAAATCCTTGCAGAGCCGCAGGGCGTCGTAGATGGCGGCGTGTGTGTTGCGCTGCGCCACGCAGTCGCCGATGCGGAACAGCAAGTAGCCGTCGCCGGTGGTGCTCAGCGAAGGTTGTGGCTGGATCGCGAACAACGCTTCGACGTCGATCTGACCCTTGTTGCGCGAACCCTCTTTGAGCGCGTAGTAGATTTCCTCATCCGGACGCACACCGTTTTCCACCACCACCTGATCGACCACCCGCTCCTCTTTGGCGCCGGTGTATTCGTTCTCCAGCACCGCGACCAGTTTGTCGCCTTCGCGGTAGACCTTCTCGAGCATCATGTCGCCGGTCATGATCACTTCTTTCGGGTACATGCTGCGGTAGTAGGTCGGGAACGACGTACCGCCGATGGCCACACCCGGTTTGATGTCGTCGGTGACGATCTCGACCTGGCTGCCCTTGTCGGCGAGGAAGTCGGCAACCGACATCCCGGTGAACTCGCAAATGGTGTCGTAGACCAGCACGTTCTTGCCCGGCGCAACCTTGCCGTCGAGCACGTCCCAGCTGCTGACTACCAGTCCTTCGGCGGCGCCCCAGTGCTCGTTCTGCTCCAGGTACGGATGCCCGCCGACCGCCAGCACCACCACGTCCGGACGCAAGTCCATGATGGTCTCGGCATCGGCCGCCGTGCCCAGACGCAGATCGACTTTCAGCCGCGCCAGTTCCAGCTGGAACCAGCGGGTGATGCCGGCGATCTGGTCACGCTGCGGCGCTTTCGATGCGGTGGTGATCTGGCCGCCGATGAATTCCTTCTTCTCGAACAGGGTCACATCGTGGCCGCGTTCGGCGGCCACGCGTGCCGCTTCCATACCGGCCGGGCCGGCACCGACGATCACAACCTTGCGTTTCGGTCCGGTGGATTTCTCGATGATGTGCGGCACGCCCATGTATTCACGGGACGTCGCGGCGTTCTGGATGCACAACACGTCGAGGCCTTGATACTGACGGTCGATGCAATAGTTGGCGCCGACGCACTGTTTGATCTGGTCGATCTGGCCCATCTTGATCTTGGCGATCAGGTGCGGGTCGGCGATGTGCGCGCGGGTCATGCCAACCATGTCGACGTAACCGCCTTCAAGGATGCGCGTAGCCTGGTTCGGGTCCTTGATGTTCTGTGCGTGCAGCACCGGCACCTTGACCACTTCCTTGATCCCGGCGGCCAGATGCAGGAACGGCTCCGGTGGATAACTCATGTTCGGAATCACGTTGGCCAGGGTGTTGTGAGTGTCACAACCTGAGCCGACAACACCGATGAAATCGAGCATGCCGGTGTCGTCGTAATACTTGGCGATCTGCTTCATGTCCTCGTGGGACAAGCCGTCCGGGTGGAACTCGTCACCGCACAGACGCATGCCCACGCAGAAGTCGTCACCGACCTCGGCGCGCACGGCTTTCAACACTTCCAGACCGAACTTCATCCGGCCTTCGAAGGTGCCGCCCCATTCGTCGGTACGCTTGTTGACGCGCGGGCTCCAGAACTGGTCGATCATGTGTTGGTGCACAGCTGACAGCTCAACGCCGTCGAGGCCACCGGCCTTGGCCCGGCGCGCGGCCTGGGCGTAGTTGCCGATCACCCGCCAGATTTCTTCCGGTTCGATGGTTTTGCAGGTGGCGCGGTGCACCGGCTCACGGATACCCGACGGCGACATCAGGGTCGGCCAGTTGAAGCCGTCCCAGCGCGAGCGCCGGCCCATGTGGGTAATCTGAATCATGATCTTGGCGCCATGCTTGTGCATGGCGTCGGCCAGATTCTGGAAATGCGGAATGATCCGGTCGGTCGACAAGTTGACCGAGCTCCACCACTCCTGCGGGCTGTCGATGGCGACCACAGAGGAGCCGCCGCAAATCGCCAGGCCGATGCCGCCCTTGGCTTTCTCTTCGTAATACTTGACGTAGCGGTCGGTGGTCATGCCACCGTCGGTCGCGTAGACCTCGGCGTGCGCAGTGCTGAGCACGCGGTTGCGGATGGTCAGTTTGCCGATCTGGATCGGCTGGAACATTGCTTCGAAAGCCATGGCGGGTTCCTCGACTTACAACGGCTTGACGGTGAACAGGCCGTCGTCGTGGCCTTCTTCGGAGCCACCGTAAACTTGCTCGGCAACCGTGCGAATCTTGCTGCCGCGCGCTTCAAGAATCTGATCCATGGCCCCGGCAAACCAGCCGGTGAACATGTAGTCGACCTTGCGCCCAACCTTGCCGTACACATAGACGAATGCCGAGTGTTCGAGCTTGACGCTGGCGGTGCCTTTGTCGAGGTCGATGTCCTGGATCTTGAACAGGCCCCAGCCACGTTGCGACAGGCGCTTCATGTAGTGCTCGAACACCGCAACGCCTTCCAGGCCGTGGCATTCAGCTTCTTTTTCACACCAGTGCCAGGCGGATTTGTAGCCGGCCTTGTAGAGGATCTCGGCGTAGGCGTCAGCGCCCAGAACCTCTTCGATGCCCATGTGGTTGTTGACGAAGAAGTGACGCGGCACGTACAGCATCGGCAGGGCGTCGGAGGTCCAGACACCGGTTTCGCTGTCGACTTCGATTGGCAATTGCGGGGCGATCTTGGCCATGGAAACTTAACTCCAGAAAAATAGTGGATTCAGTGATGACCGCTGCCCTCACCCCAGCCCTCCCACAGGAGAGGGGGCAGATCGGCGGCGGTCTTGAGTCAGCGTTACTCGCCCCAGACGTCCTTGAGGACGTTGACCCAGTTCTCGCCCATGATCTTGCGTACCACGCGCTCGGAATGGCCGCGCTTGAGCAGGGTTTCGGTCAGGTTCGGGAACTCGCCGACGGTGCGGATGCCCAGCGGGTTGATGATCTTGCCGAAGCTGGTCAGACGGCGGGCGTAGCCCTTGTCGTGGGTCAGGTATTCGAAGAAGTCCTGACCGTGACCCTGGGTGAAGTCGGTGCCGATGCCGATGGCGTCTTCGCCGACGATGTTCATGGTGTATTCGATGGCTTCGGCGTAGTCGTCGATGGTCGAATCGATACCCTTGGCGAGGAACGGCGCGAACATGGTCACGCCGACAAAACCGCCGTGGTCGGCAATGAACTTCAGCTCTTCATCAGACTTGTTGCGCGGGTGCTCTTTGAGACCCGACGGCAGGCAGTGGGAATAACAGACCGGTTTTTTCGATTCGAGGATGACTTCTTCCGAGGTCTTGGAACCGACGTGGGACAGGTCGCACATGACGCCGACGCGGTTCATCTCGGCGACGATCTCGCGACCGAAGCCCGACAGGCCACCGTCACGCTCGTAGCAACCGGTGCCGACCAGGTTCTGGGTGTTGTAGCACATCTGCACGATGCCGACGCCGAGCTGCTTGAACACCTCGACGTAGCCGATCTGGTCTTCAAACGCGTGGGCATTCTGGAAGCCGAAGAGGATGCCGGTCTTGCCTTGCTCTTTGGCGCGGCGGATGTCGGCGGTGGTGCGCACCGGCATCACCAGATCGCTGTTTTCGCGGATCAGCTTCTGGCTGGCAGCAATATTGTTCACGGTCGCCTGAAAGCCTTCCCACACCGACACAGTGCAGTTGGCCGCCGTCAGACCGCCCTTGCGCATGTCTTCAAACAGCTCGCGGTTCCATTTGGCAATGATCAGACCGTCGATAACGATGCTGTCTGCGTGTAATTCGGCTGGGCTCATCAGGCGTCCCCTTATTGGCGATTCATGCGCCGAATCGTCTGCCGGCGCTTTGGGGCCAGCATATGCCTCGGTGCAGGGGCGACCGGGTGCAAAAACGACAGGGGAATTGCCGAAAGCGTCAATCCGCGACAAAGGGTCGCCAGACGCTCCGATCAGCTACCTGTTCAAGCCCGTCAGCTTGAGCCAGAATCTGGCGCATCTTGGGATACACCACTGGATTAGAGCGGCGACAACAATGAAATCGATCTTCCTGGCTTTGGCACTGATGGCAACCGGCGTACACGCCGCCGAAGAGTCCGACAACAACCCGTGCGACGCGGTGGAAAACGACGTCCAGACCCTGGAATGCTCGACCTACAGCCGCACTACTGCCGAAGACCTGCTCAAGGACAACTACGCCAGCCTGACCGAACGCATGCAGACCGCGTACGGCAAGAACCCGACGCAACTGGCTGATATCACCGCCAAACTCAAAACCGCCCAGCAACAGTGGTTGAAGACGCGGGATGCGGATTGCGCGGTTGAGGCATTCCCGGCTACGGCGGGGAGCAAGGCTTTTACCATTGCGCAGAATGACTGCGTGGCACGGATGAGTGATGAACGGTCGGAGTTTTTGGAGTCTATTGGGCAGGAGTGATCCTGACTTCTCGCAACATGCCGTCAAACTTGTTGATTGGCTTTGGGAAAAATATAAGCAAAGATTCTGAAATCTTATAAAAGACTTATATCTCTCCTAATATGAAGTTACCCACAGATATCCAAATCATCAACGACGCCGAGGGCAACCCCGCCTTCGTCGTCATCCCTTACGCGCAGTACGTTGCGCAAAAAATGCAGCCCGACCTGATTCCCCATGAGGTCGTCAGTCGGATGGTCGATGGGGCAACACCGATCCGTGCCTGGCGCGAACACCTCAACCTGACTCAGGAAGAAGTCGCCAAACGCATGGGTATTTCGCAACCGGCGTTTGCCCAGCAGGAAACAGTCGCCAAGCCTCGCAAGGTTACGCGTGAGAAAATTGCGTCGGCGTTCGGCATCACCGCCAATCAGCTTGAGCTGTAAGCTGCCCTCTTCACTTCAAGGAATTCCCCATGAACATCTGCGGCATCGAAATCAAAGGCAGCGAAGCGATCATCGCCGTGGCCGCTCTCGACGGTTCGACCCTGAGCCACATTCCCCTCGCCACCAAGAAGATCGCCCTCGAAGACGATGACGAAGCGGCCAACGTGAAGCTGTTCGCGGCGCAGGTGGCGTCGTTTGTGCGGGAGAATTCGGTTGACCGGATTGCGATCAAGAAGCGCAGCAAGAAGGGTGAGTTTGCCGGCGGGCCGACCACTTTCAAAATTGAGGGGGTGTTTCAGTTGCTCGATGGGTGTGAGGTGACGTTGTTGTCGCCGCAGACGATCAATGCGCAGGCAAAGAAGCATAATTTCGAGCTGCCGGGGACACTGAACAAGTATCAGCATGAGGCGTACAAGGCGGCGTGTTCGGCGTTGGTGAAGAAGTAACCAACAGCAAGATCAAAAGATCGCAGCCTTCGGCAGCTCCTACATTGGAATGCATTTCCCTGTAGGAGCTGCCGAAGGCTGCGATCTTTTGATTTCAGGCCTGGGCAGTACGCCGGTCTTCGCGCGGGCAGCGGGCGAAGCGTGCCCGGTAGCTGCGGGTGAAGTACGACGGTGATTCAAAGCCGCAGGCGATGCTCACTTCAAGCACGCTCATGTCGGTCTGGCGCAGCAGCTGTCGGGCCTTTTCCAGCCTTAACCGCAGATAGAAATTGCTCGGCGTATCGTTCAGGTGCAGCCGGAACAAGCGCTCCAGTTGCCGCCGCGTCACCTTGATCGATTCCGCCAGTTGCAGCGTGGTCAGCGGCGGTTCGCTGTGCTGTTCCATCTCGCCAATCACCTGCACCAGTTTCTTGTTGTTGATCCCGTAACGCGTGGCGACTTCCATGCGCTGGTGGTCTTTGCGTGGACGAATGCGCCCCAGCACAAACTGCTCGCTGACCTGAATCGCCAGTTGCGGGCCATGGGCCTGAGCGATCAGATCGAGCATTAGATCGATGGAAGCCGTGCCGCCGGCCGAGGTGATTCGCCGGCGGTCGATCTCGAACAGCTCCTGGGTCACGCTGAGCTGTGGATAAGATTCCTTGAATGCGTCGATGGCTTCCCAGTGCAGGGTCAGGCGATGACCGTCAAGCAGGCCCGCTTCAGCGAGGACAAAGCTGCCGGTGTCGATGGCGCCGAGAGTCACGCCTTCGTTATCCAGCCGCCGCAACCAGTGTTCAAGGGTTGGCGTGGCGAATTTCAGCGGTTCAAACCCGGCCACCACCAGCAACGTCGCGCCTTTCTTCAACGGCTCCAGTGCCGCATCGGCGTTGACCGACATGCCATTGCTCGCCAGCACCGCCCCGCCGTCAGCGCTGAGCACATGCCAACGATACAACTCGCCACGAAAGCGGTTGGCCACGCGCAGCGGTTCGATCGCAGAAATAAAGCCGATGGCGGAGAACCCCGGCATCAGCAAAAAGTAGAAGTCCTGGGACATGGGCGCACTCGATTCGCGGGTAACGAGAGGGAGGGGAGCGTGGGATGTTGATACGCCGATTGTCGTCAGCGTTCAAGCGCACAGGTCGCTACAGTGCAAATGCCAGTCGCCGCAGTGCGCTTTCACGGACGTATAGCTGCGTAACTTGGCATCACCGGCGCATCAGACGCCGGGCCCCACAATAAACGACCTGCCGAGGAACCCGACATGAAACGACTGATCAGCAGCTGTGTTCTTGCACTCAGCGGTACCGCTTTCTTCAGCGCCGGCGTCATGGCCGCCGAACCCGCATCCTGCAAAAACGTACGCATGGGCGTGGTCAACTGGACCGACGTGATCGCCACCAGTGCCATGACCCAGGTCCTGCTCGACGGCCTCGGCTACAACACCAAACAAACCAGCGCGTCCCAGCAGATCATCTTCGCCGGGATCCGCGATCAGCGCCTGGACCTGTTCCTCGGTTACTGGAACCCGCTGATGACCCAGACCATTACGCCGTTCGTCGACGCCAATCAGGTCAAAGTCCTCGAAGCGCCGAGCCTGAAAGACGCCCGCGCCACCCTCGCCGTGCCGACTTACCTGGCGGACAAAGGCCTGAAAACCTTCGCCGACATCGCCAGGTTCGAAAAAGAACTGGGCGGCAAGATCTACGGCATCGAACCCGGTTCCGGCGCCAACACCCAGATCAAAGCGATGATCGCCAAGAACCAGTTCGGCCTCGGCAAATTCCAGTTGGTCGAGTCCAGCGAAGCCGGGATGCTCGCCGCCGTCGACCGCGCCGTGCGCCGCAAAGAGGCCGTGGTGTTCTTCGGCTGGGCGCCGCACCCGATGAACGTCAACGTGCAGATGACGTATCTGACCGGCAGCGACGACGCCCTCGGCCCGAACGAAGGCATGGCCACCGTGTGGACCGTCACTGCGCCGAAATACGCCGAGCAGTGCCCGAACATTGGCCGTCTGTTGACCAACCTGACGTTCACCGCCGAAGACGAGAGCCGGATGATGCAACCGCTGCTCGACCACAAGGACGCCTTCGAATCGGCCAGGCAGTGGCTCAAGGATCACCCTGAAGACAAGCAGCGCTGGCTCGAAGGTGTGACCACGTTCGATGGCAAACCGGCCGCTGAAAACCTTCAACTGACCAGCAAATAACTCTCGATTGAAAAGCCCTCTCCCAGATGGGAGGGGCGCCTGACCGACGCTTCGCAGCCCGAAAAGGGCTGCGGACAGACCCATCACGCCTTAAGGAAACCGCACCATGAACCACGACGTCATCATCACCTGCGCACTCACCGGTGCTGGCGACACGACCGCCAAGAGCCCACACGTGCCGGTCACTCCGAAACAGATCGCCGCTGCCGCCGTCGAAGCGGCCAAGGCCGGCGCCACCGTGGTGCACTGCCATGTGCGTGACCCGCAGACCGGCAAGTTCAGCCGCGACGTGGCGCTGTACCGCGAAGTAATGGAGCGCATTCGCGAGGCCGACGTCGACATCATCGTCAACCTCACCGCCGGCATGGGCGGCGACCTGGAGATCGGCGCTGGCGAGAACCCGATGGAGTTCGGCCCGAACACCGATCTGGTCGGCCCGCTGACCCGTCTCGCCCACGTTGAGGAGTTGCTGCCGGAAATCTGCACCCTCGATTGCGGCACGCTGAACTTCGGCGACGGCGACACCATTTATGTCTCGACGCCAGCGCAACTGCGTGCCGGCGCCAAGCGTATTACCGAGCTGGGCGTGAAGGCCGAGCTGGAGATTTTCGACACCGGTCACCTGTGGTTCGCCAAGCAGATGATCAAGGAAGGCCTGCTCGATAACCCGCTGTTCCAGCTGTGCCTGGGCATCCCGTGGGGCGCGCCGGCAGATACCACCACCATGAAAGCCATGGTCGACAACCTGCCCGCCGATGCGGTGTGGGCCGGGTTTGGCATTGGCCGCATGCAGATGCCGATGGCCGCGCAAGCGGTGTTGCTCGGCGGCAACGTGCGGGTCGGGCTGGAAGACAACCTGTGGCTGGACAAAGGCGTGCTGGCGACCAACGGCCAATTGGTCGAACGCGCCACCGAAATCCTCAGCCGCCTCGGCGCCCGGGTGCTGACCCCGGCGGAAGGTCGCAAGAAAATGGGCCTGACCCAGCGCGGTTAAACGAGCACTCATTTCCCCCTGTAGGAGCTGCCGAAGGCTGCGATCTTTTGACTTTGATTTTTAGAAGCAAGATCAAAAGATCGCAGCTTTCGGCAGCTCCTACAGGGATCACCTTACTCGGGAAAATCCCTATGAGCTTTATCACCGAAATCAAAACCTTCGCCGCGCTGGGCAGCGGTGTCATCGGCAGCGGCTGGGTCGCGCGTGCCCTCGCCCATGGCCTCGACGTGGTGGCCTGGGACCCGGCGCCCGGCGCTGAAGCGGCGCTGCGCAAACGCGTCGCCAATGCCTGGGGCGCGCTGGAGAAAAATGGCCTGGCACCGGGGGCTTCTCAGGATCGCCTGCGTTTTGTCGCGACCATCGAGGAATGCGTGCGCGATGCCGACTTCATTCAGGAAAGCGCCCCGGAACGTCTGGAACTGAAACTCGAGCTGCACAGCAAAATCAGCGCGGCCGCGAAGCCAGATGCCTTGATCGGATCGAGCACTTCCGGCCTGTTGCCGAGCGAGTTCTACGAGAGTTCGACGCACCCGGAACGTTGCGTGGTTGGCCATCCGTTCAACCCGGTTTACCTGTTGCCGCTGGTGGAAGTCGTGGGCGGGAAGAACACCGCGCCCGAGGCTGTGCAAGCCGCAATGAAAGTCTACGAATCCCTCGGCATGCGTCCGCTGCACGTGCGCAAGGAAGTGCCCGGTTTCATCGCTGACCGTTTGCTTGAAGCGCTGTGGCGCGAGGCGTTGCATCTGGTCAACGATGGCGTGGCGACCACGGGCGAAATCGACGATGCGATCCGCTTTGGCGCTGGTTTGCGCTGGTCGTTCATGGGCACCTTCTTGACGTATACCCTGGCCGGGGGTGATGCCGGCATGCGCCACTTCATGTCGCAATTCGGCCCGGCGTTGCAGTTGCCGTGGACGTACTTGCCGGCACCGGAACTGACTGACAAGTTGATTGATGACGTGGTCGATGGCACCAGTGATCAGCTCGGCCGCCACAGCATTTCGGCGCTGGAACGCTATCGTGATGATTGTTTGCTGGCGGTGCTTGAGGCGGTGAAGACCACCAAGGAAAAGCATGGGATGGCGTTCAGCGAGTGATGTGTCTGGCATGACATCGCTGCCCTCACCCTAGCCCTCTCCCGGGGGGAGAGGGGACTGACCGAGGTGTTTTTGCGAGCCACGCCGATTTGCACTACTGAGTCGAACTCAAGACTTGAAAGACTTGAAGATCTGCTCCCTTTCCCCCTCGCCCCCCTTGGGGGAGAGGGCTGGGGTGAGGGGGTAGCTCTTGATCTTAGCGACCCGCCAACTGCCGGAACCCAAACCATGCCCCACCTCACCACCTACCAAACCAGAATCATCGCCGACTGGGTCGACTACAACGGTCACCTGCGCGACGCCTTCTACCTGCTGATTTTCAGCTACGCCACCGACGCCCTGATGGACCGTCTGGGCATGGACAGCAGCCACCGCGAAGCCAGCGGTAATTCGCTGTTCACCCTGGAACTGCACCTCAACTACCTGCACGAAGTGAAGCTCGACACTGAAGTCGAAGTGCGCACGCAAATCATCGCCCACGACAGTAAACGCCTGCACCTCTATCACAGCCTGCACAAGGTCGGTGAGGAACAGGAACTGGCCGGCAACGAACAGATGCTGTTGCACGTCGACCTCGCCGGCCCACGCTCGGCACCGTTCAGCGCGGACACCTTGAGCTGCCTGCAAAGCATCGTCGCCGAGCAGCAAGACTTGCCCGCTCCCGCTTACATCGGCCGCGTTATCGCGCTGCCACCCGCCAGGTAATCCATCGATCTATAGGAGCCCGCCATGCACACCGCTGCCGTTGTTGCCGATTTCCGTACTTATCCGTTGATCAGCGCGCTCGGTGGCGTGCAGACCCTGGCGGATCGCGTTGCCATCGAATGGGCTGACGGTCGCATCAGCCCGTTTCACCATGTCTGGTTGCGGGATAACTGCCCGTGCCCGCAGTGCGTCTACAACGTTACCCGCGAGCAGGTGTTCGAGATTGTCGATGCCGCTGAAGACCTCAAGCCTGCCGCCGCCCATATCGATACCGACGGCTGCCTGCGCATCGACTGGCAGGACGGCCACCTCAGCCGCTTCGATCCGGGCTGGTTGCGCGCTCATGCCTATGACGATGAATCCCGCGCCGAACGCTTGGCCGGCAAACCCAAGTCTTATCTGTGGCGCAACGATCTGCAGTTGCCGGTATTCGAATACGCGGCACTGATGAACGACAACGCCGCGCTGCTCCAATGGCTGCTCGCCGTACGCGACATCGGCCTGACGCAAGTGCGCGGTGTGCCCACTGAATCCGGTTCGTTGAAACTCATCGCGCAACGCATTTCCTTTATTCGCGAAAGCAACTTCGGTGTGCTGTTCAACGTGCAATCCAAAGCCGATGCCGACAGCAACGCCTACACCGCTTTCAACTTGCCGTTGCACACCGATCTGCCCACCCGCGAGCTGCAACCGGGGCTGCAATTTCTGCATTGTCTGGTGAATGACGCCGAGGGCGGCGAAAGCATTTTTATCGATGGTTTTGCGATTGCCGATGCGCTGCGCAGTGAAGACCCGGCATCGTTTCAGGCCCTGTGTGAAATCCCCTTAGAGTTTCGCAACAAGGATCGCCATAGCGACTATCGCTGCCTGGCGCCGATCATTGCCTTGGATGCCTTGGGTCGCGTGACCGAGATTCGCATGGCGAACTTTCTGCGCGGGGCGTTTGATACCTCGGTGGAACAAATGCCACGGTTGTACCGGGCGTATCGGCGCTTTATCGCGATGACCCGCGAACCACGGTTTCAGCTGATGCAAAGGCTCAATCCGGGGGAGCTGTGGTGCTTTGATAACCGCCGCACGTTGCATGCGCGCAATGCGTTTGACCCGGCCACCGGGGCGCGGCATTTTCAGGGCTGCTACATCGACCGGGATGAGTTGTTGTCGCGGATTCTGGTGTTGCAGCGCTAGACCATTCAATGCAAAAAGATCGCAGCCTTCGGCAGCTCCTACATTGGAATGCGTTTTCCTGTAGGAGCTGCCGAAGGCTGCGATCTTTTGCCTTTCACAAAATGAAAAAAGCCCCGATACAAGCCGTGACAGGATCGGGGCAGAGGGTACTGTTGAGGAGCTGCCAAGCGAGGGTGACCAAACCTTCGTGTTGCAAGCTGAGTTCAGTGTGCCGACTCCCCTCGCCGCCGAGTTAGCCGAAAACGACCTGTTCATAGCCGTCGCAGCCACTGCGACAAATCGCCCTTGCCGTGCCCCCGCATGGCTACCAGAATCGAGCCACGACCTCCGTTATTGAAGAAGGATGCGCGTCATGATGTATGCCGATTTGATCGATCAGGAAGATTTGCTGGGCCAGCTCAAGGCGTTGGGATTTCAAGTGCCGAGCGGTTCAACGGCCGAGCAGGCTTGCGAGCATGCCGTGCGCGGCCTGGATAATGTTCGTGCGTTTGAATTGCGCAAAATGGTCAAGGACATGTACACCAGCGGCGCCAGTATCCAGCCGGCGGTGCGTCAGGCGATCGACAAACAATTACTGCCGGCATTGGCGGACTATCAGCAAAGCCATAGCGCCTGACAGCAGATCAAAAGATCGCAGCCTTCGGCAGCTCCTACATTGGAACGCATATCCCTGTAGGAGCTGCCGCAGGCTGCGATCTTTTGCCTTACAGCCTTACGCTGGCAAACGTCGACTCATTGCGCGCCTGACTCAACGCCGACATCGGCCCCGACAGCGGCGACATCACGATCGCCTGCGGCAGCGGCAGCATCGCAACTTGCTGGGTGGTGTTGGAACCTACGCGCTCGTCACGCGGCGGAATGCCGAAGTATTCGCGGTAGCACTTGGAGAAGTGCGGTGTCGAGACGAAACCACACACCGAGGCCACTTCGATGATCGACATCGGCGTTTGCTTGAGCAACTGCCGGGCGCGGATCAAACGCAGCTTCAAGTAGTAACGCGACGGCGAGCAGTGCAGGTATTTCTGGAACAGCCGCTCCAGCTGTCGACGCGACACGGCGACGTACACCGCCAGTTCGTCAAGGTCGATCGGCTCTTCAAGGTTGGCTTCCATCAGCGCCACGATTTCCTGCAGTTTCGGCTGGTTGGTGCCGAGCATGTGCTTGAGCGGCACACGCTGGTGATCCTGCTCGTTGCGGATGCGTTCGTAGACAAACATCTCCGAGATCGCGGCGGACAGTTCACGGCCGTGATCGCGGCTGATCAGGTGCAGCATCATGTCCAGTGGCGCGGTGCCGCCAGAGCTGGTGAAACGGTTACGGTCGAGGGTGAACAGGCGTGTGCTCATGGCCACGCGCGGGAAAGCTTCCTGCATCGCCGCCAGACATTCCCAGTGCACGCTGCAATCGAAACCGTCGAGCAGGCCGGCACAGGCCAGAGCCCAACTGCCGGTGCACACCGCGCCAAGACGCTTGGACTGGCGCGCCTGGCTTTGCAGCCATGAAACGTGTTCGCGGGTGACAGTGCGTTGGATACCGATGCCACCGCAGACAATCACGGTGTCCAGCGGTGGCGCTTTGTGCATGGAAGCGTCGGGAGTGATTTGCAGACCGTCACTGGCCCACACCTGGCCGCCATCGACGGTGAGGGTGCTCCAGCGATACAGCTCGCGACCGGACAATTGGTTGGCCATGCGCAGGGGTTCTACTGCGGACGCCAGAGAAATCAGCGTGAAATTGTCCAGCAGCAGAAAGCCGATGGATTGAGGCGCACGGTTCTGGGGTTGGGCCCCGGAGTTGAACGACGTCATCGCGGTATCTCCTCACACAAAGCGGGTGATGGCCTCAGGCGGAGGCTCTTGTTATTGCCAGCGTTCTCGCGTGGGAGACGGGCTTTGTTATGACAGAGCAATTGCCATGCCTAAAGTTGGATGGCCGTTCAATAACTCCTGAAAACGACGTCGCGACGTGTCTACACGAACGGTCCGACCAGGGGAGTTTCGAAGTGCCATCAGCGGCGGTGAAAGCCCTGCTCCGGCAGGTGTGAGCAGATCGGTAGCACTTGTGGGAACTGGCCTGCGCACGATTGTCGGACAGTGTCACCGCAGGCACGGGTGACGGACGGTAGGGGGTGCTGAGCGCCTGTAACAGCTGGGAAAGACTCTTATCTGTTTGCGACGCGCTAAAAGGTGGCGTGATTTATTGTCCGTGTTCACTTAGCGCGCAGTTTTGACTGGTCTGGCCTCATCGCTGGCAAGTCGAATCGTCGCACCGCAGCTCCCACAGGGATTTTCAGTGTGATCAAGATATCGGTATCACCAAAGAACCTGTGGGAGCTGGCTTGCCAGCGATAGTGGCGACGCGGTCTCAGCACTCAACCGCGCTAACGGCCAAGCCACCGCGCGAAGTCTCTTTATATTTGTCATGCATGTCGGCGCCGGTATCGCGCATGGTGCGGATCACCCGATCCAGCGAGATAAAGTGCTGACCATCGCCACGCAATGCCATCTGCGCCGCGTTGATCGCCTTCACCGCGGCAATCGCATTACGCTCGATGCACGGCACCTGCACCAGGCCACCGACCGGATCGCAGGTCAGTCCAAGGTTATGCTCCAGACCAATCTCCGCCGCGTTGCACAATTGCTCCGGCGTGGCGCCAAGAATCTCCGCCAGCCCTGCCGCCGCCATGGCGCACGCCGAGCCGACCTCACCCTGACAACCCACTTCGGCGCCCGAGATCGAAGCATTCTTTTTGCACAGAATGCCCACCGCCGCTGCACCTAGGAAGTAATCGACCACGTTGGCGTCCGTCACCGCCTCGCTGAACTTCATGAAGTAGTGCAACACCGCCGGAATGATCCCTGCGGCACCATTGGTCGGCGCCGTGACCATCCGTCCGCCCGCCGCATTTTCTTCATTAACCGCCAGGGCGAACAGGTTGACCCACTCCATCGCGCTCAGCGTCGAGCCGATCACGTTGGGCTTGTTCAATTCCTGAAGACTGCGATGCAACTTCGCCGCGCGCCGACGCACATTCAATCCACCAGGCAGGATGCCTTCGTGCTTGAGGCCCTGCTCGACGCAATCCTGCATGGCCCGCCACAGTTTCATCAGCCCGGCGCGGATTTCTTCCTCGCTGCGCCAGACCTTTTCGTTGGCCATCATCAATTCGGCGACGCGCAGATTGTTGCGTTTGCACAGTTCCAGCAACTCGACCGCGCTGGAAAAGTCGTAGGGCAATTCAGTGCGATCCAGATCGACCACTCCGCTGGAGGCCTGCGCCTGATCCACCACAAACCCGCCACCCACCGAATAGTAGGTGTCGCGATGCAGTTCGCCGTGATCGCCCTCGGCAACAATCGTCATGGCATTGGGGTGGAACGGCAGGTTCTCATCAATGAGGCGCATGTCCCGTGCCCAGACAAACGGCACCGACAGACGACCATCCAATAGCAGGGTATGCGTTTCGCGCAGCGCCTGAATGCGGGGACCGATCTGCGACGGGTCGATTGCGTCCGGCCACTCGCCCATCAAACCCATGATCACCGCGTTGTCGCTGCCGTGACCAATGCCCGTGGCCGACAGCGATCCGAACAATTGCACTTCTATACGGCGCACCTGTTCCAACTGGTGCTTGTCCCGTAGCGACTCGACGAACAACGCCGCGGCGCGCATCGGCCCGACGGTGTGGGAACTGGAAGGGCCGATGCCGATTTTGAACAGGTCGAAAACGCTGATAGCCATTGCTGCAGAGCTCCTGAGGATGCCGGTCCGGGGCGTGAAGCGCCCGCTGGCGGAGCTGCTACGCTCAAGCTGCGTTCCGCCGGAATGCCCGCATCATCAGGCTTTTGTCGGAGCGCACGGCGTCTGACACCGACGCACTCATGTCCACCAGCGCCGCGCCGTTTTTGCCCCGGTTTTTCGCCGTTTTTGTGCGGTTCAGATGGCCATTCGGGGCTGAAAAAAGCTGTAAACGACGTCACTGACACTGGATGCGACCATCCCTGTACTGGATACGACCCCCCCTGTAGGCGTCAGATTTTCACTGGTACATGATCGTTATGACTCGATTGCAAGGCGCCGTGACAGAGCTGTCTCCAGAACGCCATCCAACCGCAACCTATAAGTGCGGTGGTCCACAGTCGGAACACTGCCAAAAAAAACACCAAGGAGTCCATCCATGAAAGGTTCCCCGTCGTTGTTGTTGGCCGCCATGCTGAGTCTGCCGTTACTGGCGCAAGCTGCAGAACCGGCACAGTGCAGTACCGTTAACTTCTCCGATGTCGGCTGGACCGACATCACCGCTACCACCGCTACCACCTCCGTTGTACTCAACGCCCTCGGCTACAAGACCAAGACCACCATGATCTCCGTGCCCGTGACCTACAAGTCGCTGGCCGACGGCAAGAACATGGACGTGTTCCTCGGCAACTGGATGCCGACCATGGAAAACGACATCAAGGCCTATCGCGACGCCGGCACCGTGGAAACCGTGCGCACCAACCTCAAGGGCGCCAAGTACACCCTCGCCGTGCCGCAAGCGCTGTATGACAAAGGTCTGCATGACTTCGCCGACATCGCCAAATTCAAGAAAGAACTCGACGGCAAGATCTACGGCATCGAGCCTGGCAACGACGGCAACCGTCTGATCCAGAGCATGATCGACAAGGACGCCTTCGGCCTGAAAACCGCCGGTTTCAAAGTGGTTGAATCATCGGAAGCGGGCATGCTCTCGCAGGTGGATCGCGCGCAAAAACGCGACACCGCCGTGGTCTTCCTCGGCTGGGCGCCGCACCCGATGAACAAGCGCTTCAAGATTCAATACCTGACCGGTGGTGATGATTTCTTCGGCCCCGATTTCGGTGCTGCAACCGTGGCGACCAATACCCGCAAGGGTTATGCCGAGGAATGCAGCAACGTCGGTCAGTTGCTGAAGAACCTGGAGTTCACCGTCGACATGGAAAGCGAACTGATGGGCAACATCCTCGACGACAAGATGAAGCCTGACGCGGCCGCCAAGGCCTGGCTGAAAAAGAATCCACAAGTGCTCGATACCTGGCTCACTGGCGTGACCACCATTGACGGTAAACCTGGCCTGGAGGCCGTGAAAGCCAAGCTTCAGTAATCGCTTATGCCGGGTGGGTTCGCCCGCCCGGGCTGTTTATTTCCTTGCATGCGGACGTTCACTACCATGCTGATTGATCAGAAAATACCTTTAGGCCAGTACATCGCGGGCTTCGTTGAATGGTTGACGCAACACGGCGCCAACACCTTCGACGCAATCGCCGTGACACTGGAAACGATGATCCACGGCGTGACGTTTGCGCTGACCTGGTTCAACCCACTGGTCTTGATTGGCCTGATTGCAATCATCGCCCATCTGATTCAACGCAAATGGGGCCTGACCGCGTTTGTGGTCGCCTCCTTCCTGCTGATCCTCAATCTGGGGTACTGGCAGGAGACCATGGAAACCCTCGCCCAGGTCATGTTCGCGACCCTGGTCTGCGTGGTCATCGGCGTGCCGTTGGGCATCGTCGCCGCGCACAAACCGATGTTCTACACAGTAATGCGTCCGGTGCTCGATCTGATGCAGACCGTACCGACCTTCGTTTACCTCATTCCTACCCTGACCCTCTTCGGGCTGGGTGTGGTGCCGGGCCTGATCTCCACGGTGGTGTTCGCAATCGCCGCGCCGATCCGCCTGACCTACCTGGGCATCCGCGATGTCCCGCAAGAACTGATGGACGCTGGCAAGGCCTTCGGCTGCTCGCGTCGCCAACTGCTCTCACGGATCGAACTGCCTCACGCCATGCCAAGCATCGCGGCCGGCATCACCCAGTGCATCATGCTGTCGCTGTCGATGGTGGTGATCGCGGCACTGGTAGGCGCCGACGGACTCGGCAAACCGGTGGTCAACGCACTGAACACTGCTGATATCGCCCTGGGCTTCGAAGCGGGCCTGGCGATCGTACTGCTGGCGATCATGCTCGACCGTATCTGCAAACAACCCGACGCCAAAGTAGGGGGTGACGCATGAGCATAATTCGCTTCGAAGACGTCGACGTAATCTTCTCCAAAGATCCACGCGAGGCACTCAAGCTGCTGGATCAGGGCATGACCCGCAACGAGATCCTGAAAAAAACCGGGCAGATCGTCGGCGTGGAAAAGGCCTCGCTGGACATCAACAAAGGCGAAATCTGCGTGCTGATGGGCCTGTCGGGTTCCGGCAAGTCGAGCCTGCTGCGCTGCATCAACGGCCTCAACACCGTGAGCCGCGGCAAGCTGTTCGTCGAGCATGAAAACCGCCAGATCGACATCGCCTCCTGCACCCCGGCCGAGTTGAAAATGATGCGCACCAAACGCATCGCCATGGTGTTCCAGAAGTTCGCCCTGATGCCGTGGCTGACGGTGCGCGAGAACATCAGTTTCGGTCTGGAAATGCAGGGTCGACCGGAGAAGGAACGCAAGAAGCTCGTCGACGAGAAACTGGAACTGGTTGGCCTGACCCAATGGCGCAACAAGAAGCCTGACGAACTCTCCGGCGGCATGCAGCAGCGTGTCGGTCTGGCGCGGGCACTGGCGATGGACGCCGATATTCTGCTGATGGACGAACCGTTCTCGGCGCTCGACCCGCTGATCCGTCAGGGTCTGCAGGATGAACTGCTGGAACTGCAACGCAAGCTGAGCAAGACCATCGTGTTTGTGAGCCACGACCTCGACGAGGCGCTGAAACTCGGTAGCCGCATCGCGATCATGAAAGACGGCCGGATCATCCAGTACAGCGTGCCGGAAGAGATCGTGCTGAACCCGGCGGACGACTATGTGCGCACCTTCGTCGCGCACACCAACCCGCTCAACGTCCTCTGCGGCCGCAGCCTGATGCGCACGCTGGACAAGTGCAAACGCATCAACGGTTCGGTGTGTCTCGATCCGGGCGGCGATTCGTGGCTCGACCTGGCCGAAGGCAACACCATCAAAGGTGCGCGGCAGAATGGTTCGGTGCTTAACCTGCAGAACTGGGCACCAGGGCAAGCGGTTGAGGGACTGGAGCGCAAGCCAACGCTGGTGGATTCGAATATCGGCATGCGTGACGCGCTGCAGATTCGTTATCAGACCGGCAACAAGCTGGTGCTGCACGATAACAATCATGTGGTGGGGATCTTGGGCGACAGCGAGTTGTATCACGCGTTGCTGGGCAAGAACCTCGGTTAAGGCGGGGTAAAAAAAGGGATCGCGGTGAGCGATCCCTTTTTTATTGGGTCAGGAAAAAAAGCCCCTCACCCTAGCCCTCTCCCAGAGGGAGAGGGGACTGACCGAGTTGTATTTTCGAACTACGCCGACCTGAATGACCGAGTGGAACTAAGATTTGGAGAAGCTCGCAACCTGCTGCAGCCAATCCATAATCGACTCGATCTTTCAGGTCGATGTACGACGCCAGACACCTCGGTCAGCTCCCTCTCCCTTCGGGAGAGGGTTGGGGTGAGGGGCTTTTGACTGGCATTGAAATATCGAGTCGAACTCAGGCTTTGAAAAGCCCCCGACCTGCTCCCTTTCCCCCTCTCCCTTGGGGAGAGGGTTAGGGTGAGGGGGCTTTTGACTTTAGCTGTACACCCGGCCAAGGAGCTGCCGATGGCTTTCAAACTGATCGAGCACATCGCGCGTGATCTGATCCTGTGTGAAGCCCATCAGGTCGTAATCCTGGCTGCCGTTGTGCAAATACACTTCAGCGCGGTAGTAACGCTGGCGCGCTTCATCGGACTGGGCCGATTCGGTCGGGGTCGCCAGATAGCCGTCCAGGCTGACTTCGTAGACGAAAGGGTTGCCCTCTTCCATCTCGATACGCACGCCCATGCAACGCTTGGATTTACCCAGCAGCGTCTGCACTTCCAGACCCTGCGCACGCATCTGCGCCGCAGCATCCTCCAGCGCCGGGCTGACCTGCTTGTCCATGAAACGCTGCACCACCGATTGGCTCGGTTGCAGGTCCAGTTGCGTCAGACGCTCGCTGAAACCACGACGACCGCGTTCCGCCAGTTGCGCCTGCTCCTGTTCGATCTGCACGTCCTGACGCATCGCCTTGTGCAGGCCAAACATGAAGAACACCAACACCACCGAGAACGGCAGACCAGCCAGCACGACCATGGTTTGCATGGCTTCGAAGTTACCGGCAAACAGCAGACCGATGGTCACCAGCGTGATCACCACCGACCAGAAGATCCGCAGCCAGTGCGGCGCATCTTCATCGACGTTGCCGCCCTTGCAGGACAGATTCGCCATCATTACCGCGCCAGAGTCGGCCGGGGTCAGGAACAGCACAAAACCGACAAAGATCGACACACCGATGACGACTTTCGACGCCGGGTAGTGCTCAAGCAATTGATAGATCGCCATCGACGGCTGTTCCAGCGCCGTCTTGCCCAACTCAACCGCCCCCTGATTCATCACCAGATCCAGCGCCGAGTTACCGAAGATCGACAGCCAGGCCAAGGTGAAGCCCAGCGGAATCAGCAGCACACCCGCCACCAGTTCACGCACGGTACGACCACGGGAAATACGCGCGATGAACATGCCTACGAATGGTGCCCAGGAAATCCACCAGGCCCAGTAGAACAGGGTCCACAGGCCCATCCAGCGCTCGGACTTGGCGTTGTCGCCTTCATACACATAAAGGTCGAAGGTTTTCAGCACGATGCCATTGAGGTAGTCACCGATGTTCTGCACGAAGCCGTTGAGCAGGTGCAGGGTCGGGCCGAACAGCAATACGAAAATCAGCAGACCGCTGAACAGCACGATGTTCAGGTTGGACAGACGACGAATGCCGTTTTCCACGCCGGACACGGCAGCGATGGTCGCCACGGTGCTCATCACGATGATCACGATCAGCAGGTTGGTGTTGCTGTGCTCCATGCCGAACAGGTTTTCCAGGCCCGACGACACTTGCAGCGAGCCGATCCCCAGGTTGGTCACCAGCCCCAGCAGGGTCACGAACATGCCAAAGCCGTCCACCGCGTGACCGGCCGCGCCTTTGACCCAGCGCTCGCCAACCAGCGGATACAGCGCCGAACGCAGGGCCAGCGGCTGGTTATGCCGGTAAGCAAAGTACGCCACGGCCAGACCGACCAGTGCATAGATCGCCCAGCCGTGAAGGCCCCAGTGCAGGAACGTCAGTTGCACCGCCTGACGCGCGGCCATGTTGGTGGCCGCAGCGCCTTCCGGCGGATTGAAGTAGTGGTCCAGTGGCTCGGACGCGCCGAAGTACAGCAGAGAAATGCCGATACCCGACGAGAACAGCATCCCCGCCCAGGCGCCGTAACTGAAATCCGGGGTGTCGTCCTTGCTGCCCAGTTTGAGTTTGCCGTACGAGGAAAACGCCAGGCCCACAACAAATACCAGGTAGGCGGCGATCACCACCATGTAGTACCAGCCAAAGCTGCGCGACAACCAGGCCTGAGCGATACCCAACAGTCTGCCGGCCTCTTGCGGGGCGATGATCAGAATGGCGGTCAACAACAGAATCAGCGCGGTAGAGGTGTAAAACACCCAACCGTTGACCGTCACCTTCTCGGGCGGGGTCTTTATTAGCGAGGCAGAACTCATGGCACAAATGCTCCAGGCAGTGCGAGAGAAGAACACAAGGCAACACGGAACCCGACCAATCGGTTAGTTGGCAGCCGACCGGCGGGTGATATAAAGACACCCCGAAAAAAGCCCGAACCTGCCGAAATGGCGCTGCGAATCGCAATCGTGGCCGAAGGTGTACGGACGTTCATCCGAAACCTGGCCCTGAGCGTCTTGCCCTTTCAACACGTCCATCGAATCGCGAACCGCGCCATGCCCCACGCAGGTTTCGAGCATTTTCGGATGTCGGTTTTATCGCCACTTACACGTAGGAAAAATCTGTAGGCAGCGACGATTTGTCGCAGATCTTATTCTTTGTTGATTGAACGTTCAATCAAAACAAAATAGACTGGCCCTCAATCCGATAAGCGTTATTCGCCCCTCGGAAGGCCTAAGGAGATGTGCAAGATGCCCAAGGTCGGTATGCAACCCATCCGCCGCCAACAACTGATCGAAGCCACTTTGCAGGCGGTCGATCAGGTCGGAATGGGGGACGCCAGCATTGCGCTGATCGCCCGTTTGGCAGGTGTCTCGAATGGCATCATCAGTCATTACTTTCAGGACAAGAACGGCCTGATTGCCGCCACGATGCGGTATCTGATGAATGTCCTCAGCGAGAACGTCACCGCGCGCCGTCAGGCGCTGGCAGATGACAGCCCACGGGCGCATCTGCAGGTGATCATCGAAGGCAACTTCGACGCCAGCCAGGTCAATGGCCCGGCAATGAAAACCTGGCTGGCCTTCTGGGCCACCAGCATGCACCAACCGTCTTTGCACAGGTTGCAGCGGATCAACGATCACCGTCTGTATTCCAACCTGTGCTGCCAGTTCCGCCGTGTGCTGTCGCTCGAAGATGCACGCAGCGCAGCACGAGGACTGGCAGCGTTGATTGACGGCTTGTGGTTGCGCGGCGCGCTGTCGGGAGATGCTTTCGACACGGCGCAGGCGCAACAGATCGCTTACGAATACATGGATTTCCAATTGGCCAAGAAGGTGAGCTAGAGCACAAAGAAAACGCTCGGCCCCTGAACTGTCACCGACCAGCGATGCCACAGTTACATGGCTCACCCGGTGACCAACGCCAACCACTTATGCACTTGCGAGGACACTATGGCCCGTTTCGAACTGCAAAAACTTTACATCGATGGCGCGTACTCCGACGCCGGCAGCGATGCCACCTTCGAAGCCATTAACCCGGCTAACGGTGAAGTCCTCGCACTGGTGCAACGTGCGACCAAGGAAGACGTCGAGCGTGCTGTGGTCAGCGCTGAAAAGGGCCAGAAAATCTGGGCCGCGATGACCGCCATGGAGCGTTCGCGCATCCTGCGTCGCGCCGTCGACATCCTGCGCGAGCGCAACGATGAGCTGGCCGCACTGGAAACCCTGGACACCGGTAAAGCGTTCTCGGAAACCAAGTACGTCGACATCGTCACCGGCGCCGACGTGCTGGAATACTACGCAGGTCTGGTGCCAGCGATCGAAGGCGAGCAGATCCCGCTGCGTGACACCTCGTTCGTCTACACCCGTCGCGAGCCGCTGGGCGTGGTCGCCGGTATCGGCGCGTGGAACTACCCGATCCAGATCGCACTGTGGAAATCCGCGCCAGCCCTGGCTGCCGGTAACGCGATGATCTTCAAGCCAAGCGAAGTGACCTCGCTGACCACCCTGAAACTGGCCGAGATCTACACCGAAGCCGGCGTTCCAAACGGTGTGTTCAACGTATTGACCGGTAGCGGCCGTGAAGTCGGCACTTGGCTGACCGAGCACCCGCGCATCGAAAAAATCTCCTTCACCGGCGGCACCGACACCGGCAAGAAGGTCATGGCCAGCGCTTCGGCTTCGTCGCTGAAAGACGTGACCATGGAACTGGGCGGTAAATCCCCGCTGATCATCTGCGACGACGCCGATCTGGATCGCGCTGCCGACACCGCGATGATGGCCAACTTCTACAGCTCCGGTCAGGTCTGCACCAACGGCACTCGCGTGTTCGTTCCGGCGCACCTCAAAGCCGCTTTCGAAGCCAAGATCGTCGAGCGTGTTGCACGCATCCGCATCGGCAACCCGGAAGACGAGAACACCAACTTCGGCCCGCTGGTCAGCTTCCCGCACATGGAAAGCGTGTTGGGTTACATCGCCAAGGGTAAAGAAGAAGGTGCCCGCGTCCTGTGCGGCGGCGAGCGTCTGACCGACGGCGAATTCGCCAAAGGCGCATTCGTGGCTCCGACCGTGTTCACCGATTGCACCGACGACATGACCATCGTCCGTGAAGAAATCTTTGGCCCGGTGATGGCGATCCTCTCCTACGAGACTGAAGAAGAAGTGATCCGCCGCGCCAACGACACCGACTTCGGCCTGGCCGCCGGTATCGTCACCAAAGACCTGAACCGCGCGCACCGCGTGATTCATCAGCTGGAAGCCGGTATCTGCTGGATCAACGCCTGGGGCGAGTCCGACGCAAAAATGCCGGTCGGCGGCTACAAGCAGTCGGGTGTCGGCCGCGAAAACGGCATCAGCTCGCTGAACAACTTCACCCGCATCAAATCGGTACAGGTCGAACTGGGCGATTACGTCTCGGTGTTCTAAGACCCGAGTCTTGTATTGCCCGCGAGGGCCTCTTCGCGGGCAAGCCCGCTCCCACAGGTTTGGAGTTGTCCATCAAATCTGTGGCAGCCCCCAATCCTTGTGGGAGCTGGCTTGCCAGCGATTCGAGTGCACAGCACTCGCCGAGGTCTGACCTGACCACTATCAAAGAGGGTGCATTCAATGTCCCAAGAATTCGATTACATCATCATCGGTGCCGGCTCGGCCGGTAACACACTTGCGACCCGTCTGACTGAAGACGAAGGCGTCACCGTTCTGCTGCTCGAAGCCGGCGGCCCGGATTACCGTCTCGACTTCCGCACGCAAATGCCGGCCGCGCTGGCGTTCCCGCTGCAGGGTCGTCGTTACAACTGGGCGTACGAAACCGATCCAGAGCCACACATGGACGGTCGCCGGATGGAATGCGGTCGCGGCAAAGGCCTCGGCGGTTCTTCGCTGATCAACGGCATGTGCTACATCCGTGGTAACGCGATGGACTACGACGGCTGGGCAAAACTGCCAGGCCTGGAAGACTGGTCGTACCTCGACTGCCTGCCGTACTTCCGCAAAGCGGAAACCCGTGATATCGGCCCGAACGACTACCACGGTGGCGACGGCCCGGTCAGCGTGACCACGCCAAAGGCGGGCAACAACCCGCTGTTCCACGCCATGGTTGAAGCTGGCGTGCAGGCCGGTTACCCGCGCACCGAAGACTTGAACGGCTACCAGCAGGAAGGCTTCGGCCCGATGGACCGCACCGTGACGCCAAACGGCCGCCGTGCATCCACCGCCCGTGGCTACCTCGACGTCGCCAAGAAGCGCTCGACCCTGACCATCGTCACTCACGCCCTGACCGACAAGATCCTGTTCGAAGGCAAGCGTGCCGTTGGCGTGCGTTACCTGATCGGCGACGCCGAAGAGCGTGTTGAAGCCAAAGCGCGCAAAGAAGTGCTGCTGTGCTCCGGCGCCATCGCTTCGCCGCAGATTCTGCAGCGTTCCGGTGTCGGTCCTGCCGAACTGCTGAAATCCCTCGACATCCCGGTCGTTCACGACCTGCCGGGCGTCGGTGAAAACCTGCAGGATCACCTCGAGCTGTACCTGCAATACGCCTGCACCCAACCGGTTTCGCTGTACCCGTCGCTGCTCTGGTACAACCAGCCGGCGATCGGTGCCGAGTGGCTGTTCAACGGCACCGGCATCGGCGCCAGCAACCAGTTCGAAGCCGGCGGTTTCATCCGTTCGCGTCCGGAATTCGAATGGCCGAACATCCAGTACCACTTCCTGCCGGTGGCGATTAACTACAACGGCAGCAACGGTGTGAAAGAACATGGTTTCCAGGCGCACATGGGCTCCATGCGTTCGCCGAGCCGCGGTCGCATCCAGGCCAAGTCGAAAGATCCGCGCCAGCACCCGAGCATCCTGTTCAACTACATGGCCACCGAGCAGGACTGGCAGGAATTCCGCGACGGTATTCGCCTGACCCGCGAGATCATGCAGCAGCCGGCCCTCGACGCGTTCCGTGGCCGCGAAATCAGCCCGGGCATCGACGTGCAAACTGATGAGCAACTGGACAAGTTCATCCGCGAACACGCCGAAACCGCGTTCCACCCGTCCTGCTCGTGCAAGATGGGCACCGACGAAATGGCCGTAGTGGATGGCGAAGGTCGCGTGCACGGCATGCAGAGCCTGCGTGTGGTCGATGCCTCGATCATGCCGATCATCACCACCGGCAACCTCAACGCGCCGACGATCATGATCGCCGAGAAAATCGCCGACAAGATCCGTGGCCGCAAGCCGCTGCCGCGTAGCAATGCTGCCTACTACGTCGCTGGCGGTGCGCCAGTGAAGGGCAAACCGATGCGTGATATCACCCCGGCGGCCCAGTAAGACGTAATACCGCGTCACGGCTAATCGCTGGCAAGCCAGCTCCCACAGGGTTTTGCGTCGTTCACACATATTGTGTTCACCAAAAAACCTGTGGGAGCCTGGCTTGCCAGCGATGGGGCCCTCAGATTCAGCACAAATTCCCTCGCTGCACAGTAAATCCTCCTACACCCCCTCTTCACTTGATCCTACCCCCACGCAGGCCTACTCTAGACCTCGCGCAACCGTTTCACCCCCTCCCCGCCGCTGCTCTACCGCTTCCCCCTGACAAGGAGGTTCCCGAATGTTCGATTTCCACCCCCAGCTCAAGCAGCGCTTCGCTGCCTTGCGCACGGGCGCTGAGTTCTTTTCCCTGCGGTATGTACGCGAATCCGGGCAATACCTGTCGGTGCGCAAGAATGTCGCCGAGCCGCCGAGCCTGAGCCGCGACGAAGGCGCGATGCTCACCGTGCGCGTCAACGGCGTTGAGGCCTACGCGGCGACCAACGACCTGTCGCAGCAAGGCCTGCAAGCCGCCCTCGAACGCGCCGAGCAGCAAGCCCGCCGCCTCAAGCCGCACGCCTTGCTCGACCTGCGCGAGCAGCCGGTGTCCAGCGATCGCGCTGATTACTTTTCGCCCAATCTCGAACAAGCCTTCCCGTCCCTGAGCGAATGCTTCGAGCTGCTCGGCGCGGAATCCGCCTCGGTGCCAAAGGATGAGCGCCTGGTGAACTGGCAAGTGAGCATCGGCATCACCCACGTCGAGCAGATTTACCTGAGCAGCGCCGGGGCTGAATTGCGCCAGGCCCAGCGCTTCGTCTACCCGGGCCTCGACGTCACCGCTTACGACGGCAACGACAGCCAGACCCGCAGCCTCGGCCGCGAGAACTTCGGCCAGCAGGGCGGCGCTGACGTGATCAGCCGCTGCGGTTTGATCGGCGCCGGCCCGCAAGTCGCCGATCAGGCGCTGCAACTGCTGCTCGCGCCGAACACTCCGCAAGGCCCGCGCGACCTGCTGTTGATGCCGGATCAGATGATGCTGCAGATCCACGAATCCATCGGCCACCCGCTGGAGCTCGACCGCATCCTCGGCGACGAACGCAATTACGCCGGCACCAGTTTCGTCAAAGCCAGCGACTTCGGCAGCCTGCAATACGGCTCCAAACTGCTCAACGTGACGTTCGATCCGGGTATTCCCGAAGAACTCGCCAGCTACGGTCATGACGACGACGGCAGCAAGGCCAGCAAACAATTCCTGATCCGCGATGGCCTGTTGTTGCGCCCGCTGGGCGGTGCGCTGTCGCAGTTCCGCGCTGGTCTCGATGGCGTCGCCAACAGCCGCGCCTGTGGCTGGAATCGCCCGCCGATCGACCGCATGGCCAACCTCAATATCGAGCCGGGCGATCAGCCTCTGAACAAGCTGATCGAAGGCATCGAGCACGGCATCCTGATGAGCACCAACCGCTCATGGTCGATCGACGATGCGCGCAACAAATTCCAGTTCGGCTGCGAATGGGGCCAGTTGATCGAAAACGGTGAACTCAAAAGTGTGGTGAAAAACCCGAACTATCGGGCGATTTCCGCGCACTTCTGGAAAAGCCTGCGCGCTGTCGGCGACGCCAACACCGTTAAGGTGCTGGGCACGCCGAACTGCGGCAAGGGCGAACCGAACCAGGTGATCCGCGTCGGCCACGCTTCGCCGGCCTGCGTATTCAGCAACGTTGATGTATTTGGGGGAGACGCCTGATGAGCATTTCGAAGAGTCAGTCCGACGCCTTCAAGGTCATGGTCGAGTGGCTGCGCGACAGCGTGCGCGAGCCGGAACAGTTCACCCTCAGCTTTGCCGCCGAATCCTCGGCGTTCGTGCGATTCAATCACGCCAAGGTGCGTCAGGCCGGGCAAGTGCAGCAGGCCAACGTCGTTCTGAAACTGATCAACGACGGTCGTCATGCCGACCTGCAAGTCACCCTGTCCGGTGATCAGGAAGGCGATCTGCAACGGCTTGCCGAAGGTCTGCAACAACTGCGCGAAACCCTGCCGTTGCTGCCTCAGGATCCGTACCTACTGCTCAATCACAACGGCTGGCAGAGTCAGAACGTGCAGGAACATCCGCTGCCGGACACTGAACAGGTAGTCGATGAAATCTGTGCTGCCGCTGAGGGTCTGGACTTGGTTGGCTTCTATGCCGCCGGCCCGATCAGTCGTGGCTTCGCCAGTTCTTCGGGCGCGTTTGGCTGGCATCAGGCCAACAGCTTCAACTTCGATTTCAGCCTGTTCCACGAGAACGGCGAAGCGGTGAAAGCCAGCTACGCCGGGCACGACTGGAGCAGTGAGGGCTTCGCAAAGCGCTTCGGCCAGGCCCGCGAGCAACTGGAGTTTCTCGGCCGACCGCTGCGCACTTTGGCGCCGGGGCAGTACCGCGCGTACCTGGCACCGGCGGCGCTGGAAGAAATCATGGGCATGTTGAGCTGGGGCGGTTTCTCGGCGCAGTCGATCGCCAGCAAGAGCAGCCCGCTGCAGAAGCTGTATGTCGGCGATCAGGCCTTCAGTCCGCTGCTGTCGCTGGATGAGAAAGTCAGCGAATCGCTGAGCCCGGCGTTTTCCGGCGAAGGTTATCCACGCAGTGATTTGCGCCTGATCGTCGAAGGCAAGGCCGGTGATCAACTGGTCGGCTCGCGCAGTGCTGCTGAATACGGTTTGACCGCCAACGGCGCCGGCGGCGGTGAAATGCCCAGTGCGTTGAACATGGCGGCGGGTGATCTGGCGCAAGCAGAGATCCTCAAGCAATTAGGCACCGGGCTGTACATCAGCAACCTGTGGTACCTGAACTACTCGGATCAACCGGCCGCGCGCATGACCGGAATGACCCGGTTCGCGACCTTCTGGGTCGAGAACGGCGAGATCCAGGCGCCGGTCAGCACCATGCGTTTCGACGACAGCGCCTACAGCCTGCTCGGTTCGCAGCTGGAAGCGTTGACCGCCGAGCGTGAGTTGTTGCTGTCGGCGAGTACGTACAGCCAGCGCAATACCTCGTCAGCGTTGCTGCCGGGGGCGTTAGTTAGCCGCCTGACCCTTACCCTGTAACACCGCAAAAACCTGTGGGAGCTGGCTTGCCAGCGATGGCGGACTTTCAGACGAAAACGATGTTGAATCTGCCGTCCTCATCGCTGGCAAGCCAGCTCCCACAGGATTGTGTTCCGTCTGCCACACATTTTCAGAGGTTCCATGCCCAACCGCCCGCCTCTCGACGCCATCACCGCACGCTGGTTGCCGTGGGTCGTCGCCATTGCGTTCTTCATGCAGTCCCTCGACGGGACCATCCTCAACACCGCCCTGCCCGCCATGGCCCGCGATCTGGCCGAAGATCCGTTGCGCATGCAAGGCGTGATCATCGCCTACATGCTCACCGTGGCCTTGCTGATACCGGCCTCGGGCTGGATCGCCGACCGTTTCGGCACCAAGAAAATCTTCTTCGGCGCGATCCTGTTGTTCAGCTTCGGCTCGCTGCTCTGCGCGTTGTCGAGCAGCCTGAGCATGCTGATCGGCGCCCGGGTGATTCAGGGACTCGGCGGTGCGCTGATGCTGCCGGTCGGGCGACTCGTCGTACTACGCGCCTATCCGCGATCCGAACTGGTGCGGATCATGGGTTTCATCACCATCCCCGGCCTGCTCGGCCCGCTGATCGGCCCGACCATGGGCGGCTGGATGGTCGAATACCTGACGTGGCACTGGATCTTCCTGATCAACCTGCCGGTCGGCTTGATCGGCTGCTACGCGGTGTGGAAGTTCATTCCCGACCTGCGCGGCACCGAACGCACGCGTTTCGATAGTCTGGGTTTCCTGCTGTTTGGCGCGGCGATGATCCTGATCACCATCGCCATGGAAGGCCTTGGCGAACTGCACTTGCCGCACCTGCGGGTGATGTTGCTGCTGTTCGGCGGCATGGCCTGTCTGGCCGCGTACTGGTTGCGCGCCGGGCACATCGAAAACCCGCTGTTCGCCCCGTCGCTGTTCAAGACCCGCACATTTGCCGTCGGCATTCTCGGCAATCTCTTTGCCCGACTGGGCAGCGGCGCCTTGCCGTTTCTGGTGCCGTTGTTGCTGCAAGTGGCGCTGGGCTATTCGCCGTCGCAAGCGGGGATGAGCATGCTGCCGCTGGCAGCGGCGGCGATGTTTGCCAAGTGGATGGCGCGGCCGCTGATCGAACGCTTCGGCTATCGCCTCGTCCTTACCGGCAACACCCTGGCCCTGGGGATCATGCTGGCGAGCATGGGTCTGGTCAGCGAGCAAACGCCGTACTGGCTGCTGCTGTGCCTGCTGGCGATTCTCGGCGCGATCAACTCGCTGCAATTCACCGCGATGAACACCGTCACGCTGATCGACCTCGACGACGCCAGCGCCAGCAGCGGCAACAGCTTGCTGTCGGTGGTGGCGCAGTTGTCGTTGAGTCTGGGTGTGGCGTGCGCCGGTGCATTGCTCGGTGGCTTTACGGCAGAGATCGGCAACGATGGCGTGGAAACCGTGCTCGGCGCGTTCCAGCTGACCTTCGTCACCGTCGGGATCATGGCGATGCTCGCCGCGACAATCTTCTCGCAACTGTCGAAAGAAGACGGCCGGCGGGCCAAACGCCCGGAAGAACACATCGAACATTAACCACTGTTCGTCCAGAACTTTCGAAGAAAGTGGCACGGGGCTGCTACACTGCGCGACATTTTGTTTTGCAGGCCAGTCCCGTGACCACCATCGCCACCGCTTTTAATACTCTGCCGCTGTCCGCCGCCATGCTGGCTAACCTCGAATCCCTCGGTTATGCCCAGATGACGCCGATCCAGGCGCAGAGCTTGCCGGTGATCCTCAAGGGGATGGACCTGATCGCCCAGGCCAAGACCGGCAGCGGCAAGACCGCCGCGTTCGGCATTGGCCTGCTCAACCCGATCAACCCGCGCTACTTCGGTTGCCAGGCACTGGTGATTTGCCCGACGCGCGAACTGGCCGACCAGGTCGCCAAGGAAATCCGTCGTCTGGCCCGCGCCGAAGACAACATCAAGGTCCTGACCCTGTGCGGCGGCGTGTCGTTCGGCCCGCAGATCGCTTCGCTGGAACACGGCGCGCACATCATCGTTGGCACCCCGGGCCGAATTCAGCAGCACCTGCGCAAAGGTTCGCTGGTGCTCGATGGCCTGAACACGCTGATCCTCGACGAAGCCGATCGCATGCTCGACATGGGTTTCTACGACGCCATCGAAGACATCATCGTCAAGACTCCAGAGCGTCGTCAGACCCTGCTGTTCTCCGCGACTTACCCGGTGGGCATCAAGCAACTGGCCTCGAAATTCATGCGTGATCCGCAAACGGTCAAGGCCGAAGCGTTCCACGACGACACGCAGATCGAACAGCGCTTCTACGAAATTTCCCCGGAAGACCGCATGAGCGCAGTGACCAAAGTCCTGCACCATTTCCGTCCGGCGTCTTGCGTGGCGTTCTGCTTCACCAAGCAGCAAGTGCAGGAAACCGTTGATCACCTGACCGCCAAAGGCATTTCCGCCGTCGGCCTACACGGCGATCTGGAACAGCGTGACCGCGATCAGGTACTGGCGATGTTCGCCAACCGCAGTACTTCGGTACTGGTCGCCACCGACGTCGCCGCCCGAGGTCTGGACATCGATGCGCTGGACATGGTGATCAACGTCGAACTGGCGCGCGATTCGGAAATCCACATTCACCGCGTTGGCCGTACCGGTCGCGCCGGCGAAAAAGGTATCGCAATCAGTCTGGTTGCACCGGGCGAAGCGCACCGCGCGCAAGCCATCGAACAACTGCAGAAATCGCCGTTGAACTGGGATCAGGTCGATAACCTCAAGTCCCAGGGCCTCGCACCGCTGCAACCGCCGATGACCACGTTGTGCATCGGTGCTGGCCGCAAAGATAAAGTGCGTCCGGGCGACATTCTGGGTGCATTGACTGGCGATGCCGGCATTCCGGGTGCGCAGGTTGGCAAGATCGCGATTTTCGACTTCCAGGCTTATGTAGCCGTTGACCGCACCGTGGCCATGCAGGCCTTGCAGCGTTTGAACGACGGCAAGATCAAGGGCCGCTCGCTGCGCGTACGCATCCTGTAAGAACAACGTAACTCCCCTGTAGGAGCTGCCGCAGGCTGCGATCTTTTGACTTTGTTTTTTAAGAGCAAGATCAAAAGATCGCAGCCTGCGGCAGCTCCTACAGTTCGTTTTGTGGTGATATTTCAGAGGACACCGTTTTGCGCTCTACCGAAGTCGTGATCATTGGCGCTGGCGCCGCTGGGTTGATGTGTGCACTGACCGCCGCCGGGCGCGGGCGTCAGGTGTTGCTGCTCGACCACGCGAACAAGGCCGGCAAGAAAATCCTGATGTCGGGCGGTGGCCGCTGCAACTTCACCAACATGTACACAGAACCGAGCAATTTTCTCTCGCAGAACCCACACTTCTGCAAATCCGCGCTGGCGCGCTACACCCAGTGGGACTTCATCGGCATGGTCGGCAAACACGCCGTGCCGTATCACGAGAAAAAACTCGGCCAGTTGTTCTGCGATAACAAATCCAGCGACATCCTCGAAATGCTCCTGACCGAGTGCGATCAGGTCGGTGTGGAGCTGCATCTGGACACCTCGATCCAGACCATCGAGAAGGTCGAAAGCGGTTACTTGCTCGACACCACCCTCGGCCAGATTCAGTGCCAGTCGCTGGTGATCGCCACCGGCGGGCTGTCGATCCCGACGCTGGGCGCCACCGGTTTCGGTTACCAGGTGGCCAAACAGTTCGGCCATGAACTGCTGCCAACCCGCGCCGGGCTGGTGCCGTTCACCATCACCGATCAGCTCAAGGAACTCTGCACCGAGTTGTCCGGAACGTCGGTGGATTGTCTGGTCAGCTGCAATGACCAGAGCTTTCGCGAGAACATCCTGTTCACTCACCGTGGTCTCAGCGGCCCGGCGATTCTGCAGATTTCCTCGTTCTGGGAATCTGGCGATACGGTAGAGATCAACCTGCTGCCGGATCACGACGCGGCGAGCTGGTTGCAGCAGCAAGTCGCCGACCGCCCGAACAGTGAGCTGAAAACCCTGCTGGGTGAAATCTTCACCAAGAAAATGGCCAACCTACTGGCAGACAACTGGTTCGTGTCCAAGCCGATGAAGCAGTACACCCACGCGGAACTGGCGGAAATCGCCGAGAAGCTGGGCAGCTGGAAAGTCGTGCCGGCCGGCACGGAAGGCTATCGCACCGCTGAGGTTACACTCGGTGGCGTTGATACCCGCGAAGTGTCGTCCAAGACCATGGAATCGCTGAAAAGCCCGGGCCTGTACTTCATTGGCGAAGTGCTCGACGTCACCGGTCATCTGGGCGGCTTCAACTTCCAGTGGGCCTGGGCCTCGGGCTACGCCGCCGCGCAGTACGCTTAATTCAAAGCTAAATACAAAAACCTGTGGGAGCTGGCTTGCCAGCGATGAGGCAGGCAGATCCAACATCATTGTTGACTGTCATGCAGCCATCGCTGGCAAGCCAGCTCCCACAGGGTTCCGTGCCCAATTCAAGATTTAGTTCTACACAAGATCTCAAAGGAACACTTTTTGCTGTCAGATGTGATCGGCGCCATTGCGTCGGCGTCATTACTGGCTCAATTTAGCGGCATCGCCTCGGAAGGCCTTCGCACTTCATGTCCTCGACCTCGTTTCGTCAGTCTTTGCGGCGCCTGTGGGCGCTGGATAAATTCAGCTACAGCGTGCGGGTATTCATCGCCCTGACCGGCAGCATGGCGCTGTGTTGGTATCAGGATGAAATGGGCCTGCTGATCCCGTTGTTCCTGGGGATTATCGCCAGCGCCCTGGCCGAGACCGACGACAGTTGGCAGGGCCGCCTCAACGCCCTCGCCGTGACGCTGGTGTGTTTCAGCATCGCCGCGCTGTCGGTGGAATTGCTCTTCCCCTACCCCATCATATTTGCCATTGCCCTGGCGCTGGCCAGTTTCGGTCTGACCATGCTCGGGGCGCTCGGCGAGCGTTATGGGGCGATTGCTTCGGCGACGTTGATTCTGTCCGTATACACGATGATCGGCGTTGATCAGCGCGGTGGCGCGGTCACCGACTTCTGGCACGAACCGATGCTGCTAGTGGCCGGCGCCGCTTGGTACGGCTTGCTCTCGGTGTTGTGGCAGGCAATGTTTTCCAACCAGCCGGTGCAGCAGAGTCTGGCGCGGCTGTTCCGCGAACTGGGTTTTTACCTGAAGCTGAAATCGTCGCTGTTCGAGCCGATCCGGCAGATGGACGTCGAGGCCCGGCGTCTGGAACTGGCCAAACAAAACGGCCGCGTGGTGGCGGCGCTGAACAGTGCCAAGGAAATCATCCTGCACCGCGTCGGCAACGGCCGCCCCGGTTCGAAGGTCAGTCGCTACTTGAAGCTGTATTTCCTCGCTCAGGACATCCACGAACGCGCCAGCTCTTCGCACTATCCGTACAACGCCCTCGCTGATGCGTTTTTTCACAGTGACGTGCTGTTTCGCTGCCAGCGCCTGTTGCGCCAGCAAGGCAAAGCCTGCCGCGCACTGGCCGAATCGATTCAGATGCGCCAGCCGTTCATTTACGACGCCAGTTTCGCCGAAGCCCTGAGCGACCTCGACGCTTCGCTCGAACACTTGCGCATCCAGAGCAACCCGGCTTGGCGCGGGTTGCTGCGTTCGCTGCGTGCACTGGCCGCCAACCTCGGCACCCTCGACCGTTTGCTCAGCGACGCGAGTAATCCCGATGCCTTGGCCGACGCGACCGACAGCAGCTTGCTCGACCGCTCGCCGCGCAACCTCAAGGACGTCTGGATTCGCCTGCGCACGCAGCTGACGCCAACGTCTTTGCTGTTCCGCCACGCCCTGCGCCTGCCCTTGGCGCTGAGTATCGGTTACGGCATGGTGCATTTGATTCACCCTTCGCAGGGTTACTGGATCATCCTCACCACCCTGTTCGTCTGCCAGCCAAACTATGGCGCGACGCGGCGCAAACTCGGTCAGCGGATCCTTGGCACCGCCATCGGCCTGACAGTGGCGTGGGCGTTGTTCGATCTGTTCCCGAGCCCGCTGGTGCAATCGTGCTTCGCCATTGCCGCCGGCGTGGTGTTCTTTACCAACCGCACCACCCGCTACACCCTGGCGACAGCGGCGATCACCATCATGGTGCTGTTCTGCTTCAACCAGGTCGGTGACGGTTACGGGCTGTTCCTGCCACGGCTGTTCGATACTTTGCTCGGCAGCCTGATTGCCGGCCTGACGGTGTTCCTGTTCCTGCCGGACTGGCAGGGCCGACGCCTGAACAAAGTGCTGGCCAACACTCTGACCTGCAACAGCATCTACCTGCGCCAGATCATGCAGCAATACGCCGCCGGCAAGAGTGATGACCTCGCCTATCGGCTGGCCCGCCGCAACGCGCACAACGCCGACGCCGCGCTGTCGACAACGCTGGCCAACATGCTCATGGAGCCGGGGCATTTCCGTAAGGAAGCGGATGTTGGATTCCGCTTTCTGGTGTTGTCGCACACGTTGTTGAGTTATCTGTCAGGGCTGGGCGCGCATCGCGAGACGCAGTTGCCGGCGGATGTGCGCGAGCATCTGATTGATGGCGCCGGGGTGAAACTGGCGACAAGTATTGATGAAATCGCCCAAGGGCTGGCGAACAAGCAGCCGGTGGCGATTCAGAGTGATGAGGAAGAAGCGCTGGCCAATGAGCTGGAGCAGATGCCTGATGAGATTGATGAAGGGCAGCGGCTGGTGCAGACGCAACTGGCGTTGATCTGTCGGCAGTTGGGGCCGTTGCGTACATTGGCGGCGCATTTGATCAAGGACACCGCTGAAGTTTGAGGTGGCCGGACTGGCCCCATCGCTGGCAAGCCAGCTCCCACAGTGGGTAGGGTTGATTCACAAAATTGTGCATCACCAAAGAACCCTGTGGGAGCTGGCTTGCCAGCGATGAGACCCTCAGCAACAACACAACTCCGGGACCAGAAACTCACATCCCATGCTGGCGAAGCAACTTTTCATAACTCCCATCCGCTTTCATCTCCGCTATGGCTTTATCAAACCCCGCGACAATCTGCTCATGCTGCGGATTCTTCAGGCTTACCAGAATGTGCAGGCTGTTCTCACTCAACGGCTTGGGTAGAAACTCCACCGAATTGCGCACCTTGGCGGATTCCCGCGCCAGGTAATACTTCGCCACATATTCATCCTCCAGCGTCAACTTGACCCGATCCGCCGCGAGCATGCGCACGGCCATGGCGAAGTTATGCACAGGGACTTTCTGCAACGCCGTGTCGGCATCGAACGGCGCCGAATAGGCGTAGCCACGCACCACCGCAATCGGATAGGTGTGCAATTGCTGCAGATTGCTGTAATCGAGTGGTGTGTCTTTGCGCTTGAGAAAGCGGATGCGGTTGAGCAGGTATTCCCCGGAAAACTGGCCAAGCCTGGTTCGTTCGTCGTTGTACCAAGCGTTGACCAGCACATCGTAGCGACCCTCACCGACGCCAAGCAGCGCCCGCGCCCACGGCACCTGCTCATAACCGCTGGCATAGCCGGCCCGGGCGAGTGCGGTGGTGACAATGTCGGTAGCCAGACCGCCGTTGACTAGCGTCTCGTCGGTAAAGGGTGGCCAGATATCAAACACCAGTCGCAGCTTCTCCGCTGCAGCGGTCTGAGCCAGCAAGAGCAATCCGATCAAAGCAAAGGCTCGATGCAAACGCGGCATGCTTGAAATCCTTAGCGGGCACATTGCCCAGCATGTTTTCAGCCAAAACCCCAAGGCCCCTTACCGGCAAAACCCAGGCCCTAACATTAGCTCATTGCAGCCAGTGCACAGGGCTCTCCAGCAGATTACACAAAGTCACCGAGGCTGCGAGAAAGGAATGATGGCATTTTGACCTTTGTCACAGACTCTTACGCCATACAGACATCTTTGCCGTGGGCGCTTAGTATCGGGCGACACGTTCAAGGAATCGGCAAATGACAATCGAATGGGTCTGCAAACATCACAGTGATCTGGGCAAGGAACAGCTGTACGCGCTGTTGAAGCTGCGCTCGGACGTGTTCGTCGTCGAGCAGAAATGCGCCTATCCGGACCTCGATGGCCAGGATCTGGAAGGCGATACCTATCACCTGATGGGTTGGGAAGATGACCAGTTGATGGCGTACCTGCGCCTGCTGGATCCGGAATCCCAGGGTGGCGACGTGGTGATTGGCCGGGTGGTTACCGCACCGCAAGGGCGCGGCAAAGGGCTGGGGCACGAAATGATGGAGCAAGCACTGAAACAGGCCGAGAAGCATTGGCCGCAAGTGCCGATCTATCTGTCAGCGCAGGCGCATTTGCAGGGGTATTACGGCAAGTACGGGTTTGTTGTGGCGGGTGAAGAGTATCTGGAGGATGACATTCCACACATTGGCATGCGTCGCTCCTGAACAACCCTCACCCTAGCCCTCTCCCAGAGGGAGAGGGGACTGACCGAGTTGTCGTGCGTCAGACATCGACCTGCAAAACCGAGTCGATTATGGATTCACAGCAACACTTTCAGGTCGGCGTACCTCTCCAATATCCCCCAATCGGCCCCCTCTCCCTCCGGGAGAGGGCTGGGGTGAGGGCATTTAGGGATACTCAAGCACAGCCTTGATCTGCCGCAAATTACGCTCGATCCACCCGCGATCAATCGCCCCCCACTCACGAATCCGATAGCGCCCGGCGTGATTACGCGCGCCCTCCTCCTGCTCGAATTCACAGACGATATCCAGATCCGCCAACGCGGCAATCGTGTCCTGCGCCGTGCGCCGGGGCATGCCGGTCACTTCGGTCAGCGTCGGCACACTCGGCGCCAGACCGCTGTCGATCAGGTACGCCACATACAAGCGGCGGTAGAAACTGCTTTTGGTCTTGCTGACGTCCATCCACACCTTCCTGGTTGCGTACTGTTAAGCCTGCATATCGCGCCATGTCAGGTACACGCGCAGATCAAACTCGACCTGGTGATACCCCGGCAGCATGTGCTCGCATAATTTATAGAACGCCTTGTTGTGATCCGACTCCTTGAAGTGCGCCAGTTCGTGCACCACGATCATTTTCAGAAAGTCCGGCGCGGCATCCTTGAACAACGAGGCGATACGAATCTCTTTCTTGGCCTTGAGCTTGCCGCCCTGCACCCGTGAAACCGTGGTGTGCAGACCAAGGGCGCGATGGGTCAGGTCAAGACGGTTGTCGAACAGCACTTTGTCGATGGCCGGGGCGTTGCGCAGGTATTCCTGTTTCAGATCCAGCGCGTAGCTGTACAAGGCCTTGTCGCTCTGCACGTCGTGTCGCCCTGAATAGCGTTGATTCAGGTATTCACCCAGACGCCCTTCGGCAATCAATTGGCGCACCTGATCCTGCAATTGCGCGGGATAGGCCTGGAGGTACTTCAACACTGTCATGGACGAGCGACACGGTTCGAAAAAGGTCTACCAGTGTAGCGAATTCAACCGGGTAGCGCGCTCCAGTCAAACGGTTCGGCGAAGCTGACCGCATCCTCGGCCATCAATGGCCGCGCGACGAGAAAACCCTGCACGTATTCGCAGCCGTGGGCTTGCAGCCATTGGTATTGCTCGATGGTTTCCACCCCTTCGGCAATCACCAGCAAGCCGTATTGCTTGCACAGACTGATCACCGTACTGACCAGTGAAGCGTCGCGTTTGGAGTCCGGCAATCGCGCAATGAGATGGCGATCGAGCTTGAGGGTATCGAGCTCCAGATCGCGCAGATGCGCCAGCGAACACGGCCCGGAACCGAAGTCATCCAGCGCCACCCGCACGCCCAGATTGCGCAGCAAACGCAGCTGTTTGCGGGTTTCGTCGGGATTTTGCATCAGCGCTTCTTCGGTGACCTCGACCTCCAGTTGCCGTGGCTGCAAGGCATGTCGCTCCATGACCTGGCGCAGTTCGGTGACCAGATTCGGCAGGCTGAACTGGGTATTGCTCAAACTCACGCCGAGCACCAGATCTTCGGCGAAGAGGGTTTCCCAGGCTTTACGCTGGCCGGCGCCGCGATGATAAATCCAACTGCCGAGGCGACTGATCAGCCGCGCCTCTTCCAGCAGCGGCAAAAACAATCCCGGCGGCACATCGCCGACACTCGGGTGCTGCCAGCGCAACAACGCCTCGAAGCCACGAATCTGGCCCGTGTCGATGGCCACTTGCGGCTGATAGACCAGATTGAAATCGCGATTCTCGATGGCCGCACGCACGCTCTCTTCGAGCATCAGTCGCGAACGTGCCCGGCCGTTCATTTCATGATCGTAGAAACGATATTGCTGGCGCCCGGCGCGCTTGGCCTCGTACATGGCGATGTCGGAGGCACGCAGCAATCCGTCGAGGTTCGAGCCGCAATCCGGATAAGTGGCGATGCCGATACTGGCACCGAGGGCGATGTCCAAGCCTTCGATCTGCTGACAGATAGACACCCGTTCGATGAGTTTCTCGGCAATCTTCGCCGCTTGTTCGGGGAACTCCAGGTCCAGCAGCGCGGTGAACTCATCGCCACCCATGCGCGCAAGAATGTCGAACGGCCGCAGGCAGGCTTTCAACTGCTCGGAGACCCAGCGCAACACCCGATCGCCAGCGTCGTGACCGAGGGAATCGTTGACCCGTTTGAAGCCGTCGAGGTCCAGATACAGCAACACCCAACTGCTGTCGCTGCGCTCGCCGCGTAGCAGCAGATTTTCAACAGTCTGGTAAAAGCCGCGACGGTTCAGCAAACCGGTCAGCGGATCGGTCACCGCTTGAAATTCCAGTTGCTGGTGCAAGTGCCGCACTACCGACATGTCCAGTACGGTCACCACCATCGCGTGTTGCTCGGAGGGCAGCGCGGCGCAGGACAGCGCAACCGGCACTTGCTGGCCGGGCGCGGTGCGCAGCAAAGCGTCGTGCAGCCTCAACGTCTCGCCACGCTTGTAGCTGGCATAAAACTCGGAATCGGCCCACAGCGGGATGTGCGGTTTCTGTAGAAAATCGAGAAATTCCTTACCTTCCAGTTCCTTCACCGGCGCATTCAGCAAGCGTGAAATCGCCGGGTTGGCGAAGCGGATCAAACCGTCCTCGCCCACCACCAATATCCCTTCGGCAGCGTTATCCAGCACCGAAGCATTGAAGGCGCGCGCTACTTCCAGGTCATGACTCAGGCGCTGCAACGCGCGGCGATTGCGCTGATGTTCCAGCAACGCTTGCACTTTGGGCTTGAGGATCTGCGGATCGAACGGCTTGAACAGGTAATCCACCGCGCCACTGGCATAGCCCTTGATCACGGCGTCCTGGGATTGCTCGTTGGCGGTCAGAAAGATAATCGGCGTCAGGCGCGTGCGTTGGCTGCCGCGCATCAACCGCGCCACTTCAAAGCCGTCCATGCCCGGCATCTGCACATCCAGCAGCACCAGATCGACGTCGTGAGAGAGCAGAATATTCAGCGCTTCGAAACCGGAAGCTGCGGTGAGGACGTGCCAATCCTGACGCTGCAGCAACGCGCGCATGCTGATCAGATTTTCAGGGTAATCATCAACGATCAAAAGGACAGAGCTGCCTTCACCTGGCGGGGGTTGCGCGCATTCCATGCTGCTTCTCTTGTCGGGACTTCAGGGCGATTCCGGTAAAACCGTACACACATCGAGCCTTCACTCTAGTCGTGGATCCGAAAAAGCAGAAGCTGTCATCAGGCCATCATTTAACCAAAGCGTGAGTTTGCCGACTAACGGTCACCGCTGAAGCCCCCGGAAACCGGCAGAGATGGCATTTCGACAGGATGTTGACGTCAATCATCTGCCAAACGGGCATTAACAAAAAATCCCTCTACGCTTATAAAGGCCGCCCCAAAACGTGCGGGCTAGAGCTTCTGGCACGTACGTGCAGTGAAACTTGAGTGGAAGAACCGACATGATCGATCTCGCAACCTGGAACCTCAGCGTTCCCGTTGGCAGCCCGCCATACACCGTCGAAACCTCCAAACTGGTGAACGGCTTCAAAGATCAGTACTTCCATTCCGACACCGGCACCTTGTTCTTCTGGTCACCGGTTACCGGGTCAAAAACCGAAAACGCCATCTACCCGCGCACCGAACTGCGCGAAACCTACAGCAACGGCACCCTGCGCAACTGGTATTACCCGGATGCCGACAATTCATTGCGCGCGACCGTCACGGTGAACAAAGTACCGAGCTCCGGCAAGATCGTCATCGGCCAGATTCATGCTTATGAAAGCCAGAAGCCGATGGTCAAACTCGAGTACCAGTACAAGACCAAAACCGAAACCGGCAACCTGGTGATCAAAGTACGCATGCACCCGGATGATGACGAAAGCCGCGTCATCACCCTGGCTACCGGGATCAAACTGGATCGCGAATTCAACTACCTCATCCACTTAAGCCCCGGCGGCGCATTGGGCATCAGTGCGGCGGGTTATCAGTGGGACTCACAGATCAGCGCGACATGGCGCAACAAGCCGTTGTACTTCAAGGCTGGGGTTTATGTGCAGGACAACACGGGGTACACCAGCGAAGGTGGCCAAGTGACGTTCAGCAAACTCGATATCGATCACGATAAATAGTGATACCAGCCAATCAAACACAAAAAAACCCGCCGTTCGGCGGGTTAATTATCTAAGTGAAACGATATGACTCAACGCGAAAACAACGTTACTTAACTCACTCGCCGACCAATATATTGCGAGTCAAGCAAAGGACTTTTATCACGATTGAGATCAAGATTGCGTCGGTGTTCACTTATACTTGCCCCTCCCATCTGCAACAGCTGCCTTAATCGCATTGGCAGTCGCTGCTCCGCCTCTTTGTTGAATTGAAATTTCAACCTTCTCAAAGCTAGCAATATTTTGATAAGGGACTGTTTGTTTTGGATCCGCCCCTAGCCCAATCAACAGAGAGGTTGCATCTTTCTTTTCCACTATCCCTTCTATCTCTACGCCAGCATTATTAATGACTTTATAACGTGCACCAAATGTAAAGCTTGCTGCGCTGATACTCATAGCCGTACTCCCTTACGATATTGAAGAAACTCTATCTTCAACTATAAAGAATCCCAAGACACCTGTAATTTCTGACAGGTTTTTATACGATTTTGGAATTACCACACTTCTAAATTGGCCGGTGGATAGCAAAACCCTGTACACAAAAGAGGCCAAGCGCACTATGGACCTGACGGACTGTATTCAACAACGTTGTTTAAGCCACCCAGCAGTTACTTCCGGATGCCTACAACAGCTTGCGTCGTTGCCTACGGGTACGCCAGAATCCGCCGGCTTGTGCGCCTGGCGGGCCATCGGTAACTTGATTCGCGTCACTGATTTCCAGTGATCGGGTTTAGTAGCCCGTGGTGTTTTTCAGTTTTGTGCAAAGCGCATCCGTCGGTGATTGCTGTCCGACTTGATGGTGGCTGTGTGCAGGGCGCTTCGGCGCGCCGGTTAATGCTGAATACTCCCCGGTCTACTAACCTGCGCACAGCTGCCACCCTTCTTTTAGTAGAGAAGACGAAGCGGCTCCATCAGGAGTTTTCAGCTAATGATCAAATCAACGCCACACCCGCCGGTCACTGACCCGGCCTCCCCGTACGAATCCCTCAATTCCAAAAAACTCAACGACGCCGCAGAGCGCGCCCTCGACCATTACCTCAAACCGTCCGCCTTCATCATGGCCAGCACGCATAAACCCGAGCCCATGTACCTCGCCAACCCGAAGTACAACACCGAATCCCTGCTGGCCAACGCCAGCGAAACCCTGGGTTCTGCCAGCGAAATGCTCAACAACTTCGCCGCCATGCTCGACACCTCACACCGCAAGACCGCGCTAGGCATCGCGCAAGTGGTCATGCTCGGTGAACTGGCGGTGAATCAGGCGCTGGATCACGTTGAACTGAAGGAATAGTCGTCCACAAACGGCCCGCCTCACCGCGGGCTTCTTGAGCCAATTAGATTAAATGTTCCGCATACGCTACATTGACATCAAAATGTGACGGTAGCGCAACATGGATTACTCTCTTTTAATTACCCGTCTCGGCATTCAATTACGTGAAAAACGTATAAATCGTGGCCTGACGCAGGCGCAGCTCGCCGAGCTGGCGGGACTGACGCGATACAAAGTCATCGCGGTGGAGAAAGGCACCCTTTCTGTCGGCATGATCGCTTACGCGCGGGTTTTGGCTGCGTTGGACTGCGAACTCTCGGTGGTTCCAGCAACGATGCCAACCCTTGAAGAGCTTGGAGATTTATTCGAATGAAAATGTCCTCTCTTCAAGTCAGTACCCTTGAGGGTAATAGCGGCAGACTGTTCAGCGATGCCGAGGATTTCACTTTCCGTTATCACGAAGATGCATCGCCACAAATGGCGATCAGCCTCTCGATGCCTGTGCGACATGACGAATTTCGTCGGCGCGAGCTGCACCCTGTTTTTCAGATGAACCTGCCAGAAGGCTATGTATTGGAGCAGTTGCGCAACCGCCTGGCCAAAACTGTGAACGTCGACCCAATGCTGCTACTGGCGCTTTCCGGCAGTACATCGCCCATTGGCAGGGTTCACGTACGCTCTGAAACCGTTGATGCCTTGTTGGAGGCGCAAGAATTTCCGGGAGAAAAACTCGAAGAGATTCTCACGTGGGACGGTACGGAAGATATCTTCGCCGACATGCTTGATCGCTACATCCTGCGGGCGGGCATTTCAGGTGTTCAACCCAAGTTGCTGGTGCCGGAGCGGCAAGAAATAGAATTGCCGAGAGTGACATCCAAAACCTCGGATCTGATCATCAAGAGTGGCAGAGACGAATTTCCGGGCCTGGCGATCAACGAATTCCTTTGCATGTCCATGGCGAAAGAGGCGGGTATTCCCGTTCCACCGTTTTACCTTTCCGACAACGCCAAACTGTTTGTCATGCGCCGCTTTGACCGCGACGACCAGCTCAATCCGATTGGGTTTGAAGACATGGCGGTGCTGATGGGGCTGTCGGCTAACCAGAAGTACAGCAGAAGTTATGCGGCAATCGCCAAGGCTGTTCGAGTGTTTTGTCCGGTGAGACACTGGCGTACGTCGCTTGATCAACTCTTCGATAGCATCGCCCTGAGCTGCATCGTCGGAAACGGCGACGCTCATTTGAAAAATTTCGGATTGCTCTATTCAGAACCCACGCAACGCGATGCGCATCTGGCGCCGGCTTACGACATCGTCAACACCACGGCCTATATTCCAGAAGATGTTTTGGCATTGGATCTGGCGGGCAACAAGTCAATGTTTGCCTCACGACAAGGTCTCCTGGAATTTGCTTATACCTGTGAAATCGACCAACCCAAGGAACGCATTCAGCATCTGCTTGCTTCGGTTGAAGCAGTGCTCAAGCGCTATCCCCAGTATCGTGAGCAGGCTCCTCATGTGGTCAACGCCATTGAGCACGCGGCAGCGCCATTTTCTCTGACTTTTGGATAGCGTTGTAACCACAAGAAATAACCGTCCACATCCGCCTAACGACGTTTTTTATCAGCAGTTTTAAACTACTCAAACTTAGCTAACCCTAGCCTTCAACTCCCCCTTCAGATAATGCTTATACATCGCTTCCAGCGAGATCTTACTTAAATAAATCCGCCAATTTTTGACACTGCCTATTTTTTGGCATCTCCTTATTTCACTTACAAAAAACGCATAACCCTTATAGTAAATAAATATTAAAAACTGTCATTTATTACAGGTGCTCGCATGAGCATAAAAAACTATTCTTATTGAAGCAACATGAAATAGAACAAGGCACACAATTAAATCTATTTCTTTTCGCACATCGAAACAAACCACAAGTCCACCATTCAAGGAGATAGACATGTCACACCCAATAAATGGCGATTACATCAATGGCGGCTACGACGTCGAGCAAGAGACTATTAGCTTTAGAATTTCCAGCCATGATGAAGCCAGTGGCAGATTCAGCGGGACATTAACTGAGTACAAGCCCAAACTCCCTACAGCCACCCAGGATATAAAAGGAGGGTTCAAATTTAATAGAGACACTAGTTCTACATCGTTTAGCTTCGAGACGCCTACAGACAACTGGGATTTGCAATCACCATACTTGGAGAGCCCGAATCAATTCGCGATAATGAACGCTACCCGCACCCCTAAAGACCAATCGCAACCGCCTCAAAAATTGGTTTTTCATAAAGCAGGGCCGCGCTCACGTACTTAGTCATTCTTACATTCACCAACGAAGTGCGCCTTCATGAAGGCGCATTTTCATCAGGCGAAACAGTCGCCCACAAAAAACCCGCCTCCCGGCGGGTTTCTTTTAAACCAGTTTAACGCTCAGGCTCAGTTTACCTTGGCGTTCAACTCACCCTTCAGATAACGCTGATACATCGCTTCCAGCGAGATCGGTTTGATCTTCGAAGCATTACCGGCAGTACCAAACGCTTCGTAACGAGCGATACAAACATCACGCATTGCAGTAACAGTCGCGCCGAAGAATTTACGCGGGTCGAATTCGCTCGGGTTGGTGGCCATCAGGCGACGCATCGCACCGGTGGATGCCAGGCGCAGGTCGGTGTCGATGTTGACCTTGCGCACGCCGTGCTTGATGCCTTCGACGATTTCTTCAACCGGTACGCCGTAGGTCTCTTTGATGTCGCCGCCGTATTGGTTGATGATCGCCAGCCACTCTTGTGGCACCGAGGACGAACCGTGCATCACCAGGTGGGTGTTCGGGATGCGTTTGTGGATTTCCTTGATGCGGTCGATGGCCAGCACGTCACCGGTAGGTGGCTTGGTGAACTTGTAGGCGCCGTGGCTGGTGCCGATGGCGATGGCCAGGGCATCGACTTGGGTGCGTTTTACGAAGTCAGCGGCTTCTTCCGGGTCGGTCAGCATTTGGCTGTGATCCAGAACGCCTTCGGCGCCGATGCCGTCTTCTTCACCGGCCATGCCGGTTTCCAGCGAACCCAGGCAGCCCAGCTCGCCTTCTACCGAAACGCCGCAGGCGTGAGCCATGGCCACGGTTTGTTGGGTAACGCGGACGTTGTAGTCGTAGTCGGTCGGGGTCTTGCCGTCTTCGCCCAGCGAGCCGTCCATCATCACCGAGCTGAAGCCCAGTTGAATCGAACGCTGGCAGACGTCAGGGCTGGTGCCGTGGTCCTGGTGCATGCACACCGGGATGTGCGGGAACTCTTCGATCGCGGCGAGGATCAGGTGACGCAGGAAAGGTGCGCCGGCGTATTTACGGGCGCCGGCCGAAGCCTGGACGATCACCGGGGAGTCAGTCTTGTCAGCGGCTTCCATGATGGCGCGCATCTGCTCAAGGTTGTTGACGTTGAAAGCTGGAACGCCGTAGCCGAATTCGGCTGCGTGGTCCAACATCTGGCGCATGCTGATAAGTGCCATTGTGTGTGTCTCTCCCGGTTGAGGGTCGTTAATCGTGCCAGCCTGCCGGAGCGGCGGCGGCTATTCAAGTGATTGCAGATCGGGGGTTGAGGCCCGGTCTGGTGATTCGATAAAGCAAATCTTGGAAACCTGCACAGTCCCTGTGGGAGCGAGCCTGCTCGCGAAAGCAATCTTGCAGTCAGCGATGCAGTGCCTGTCAGACCGCTTTCGCGAGCAGGCTCGCTCCCACATTAGAACTGTGGTGTGTCAATTACTGCGCTTTGCAGCCGCGGCCGATCAGGTCATTGGTGGCGACCCAGTACACCAGGCCTTCGTCACCCTTGACGTGAAACGCCAGCATGCCGTCGCTGTACAGCGTGCCCGAAGCGCCCGGCTCTTCTTTCAGGCGATAGACCTGGTCACCGCCACCCAGCCGAACGTCGACTTCCTTCTGGCCGGCATCGGCGTAACGCCACAGCACTTTGGCTTGGCTGTCGCAGGTCCAGGTGGTCCAGTGATCCGCCGGGGCGGACGACTGAAACAGGTTCAACTGCGCGCAACCGCCCAACAATGCCAACGCCGCAATGGCGATCAAGCCTTTCATCCGTGTTCCTCGACTGACGGCGCACGCCGCCAGCCCTGAGTTAAAGAGTCAGACCCGTCAAGGACAACCATGTTCCTTGGCCGGGGTTTGCGTCTCGTATTTGTCCAGACCGTCCGGCCCCGAACGCTTGTTCAGCACCGGGTTGGTTTCGGCCTGCCAGTCGGCCTGATAGCAGCCCTTCTGCGACTCGCTCGGCGCCGGCGTGGCTTCGGCCTTCGGGTTACTCCCGCAGGCCGCCAGCGTACCGGTCAGCAACAACAGCGCTAACGACTTGACCATGTAAACACTCCTTTGCCTGGCCAAACGGGCGGCCTCAGGCCTTGGCCCGGCTTTCCAGGACTTCAACGGCTGGCAGCACTTTGCCCTCGACGAATTCGAGGAACGCGCCGCCACCGGTGGAAATGTAGGAGATTTGCTCAGCCACGCCATATTTATCGATCGCAGCCAGGGTGTCGCCACCGCCGGCAATGGAGAACGCCGAGCTTTCAGCGATGGCCTGGGCCAGCACTTTGGTGCCGTTGCCGAACTGGTCGAATTCGAACACGCCGACCGGACCGTTCCACAGGATAGTTTTCGAAGATTTCAGCAGTTCGGCGAAGTTGGCTGCGGTTTGCGGGCCAATGTCCAGAATCATGTCGTCGGCAGCAACGTCAGCGATCAGCTTGACGGTGGCTTCTGCAGTTTCGGCGAATTCCTTGGCAACCACCACGTCGACCGGCAGTGGCACGCTGACTTTGGCAGCGATGGCGCGCGCAGTGTCGAGCAGATCCGGTTCGTAAAGCGATTTGCCAACCGGGTGACCGGCCGCCGCGAGGAAGGTGTTGGCGATGCCGCCGCCGACGATCAGTTGATCGCAGATCTGGCTCAGGCTGTTCAGCACGTCGAGTTTGGTCGACACCTTGGAGCCGGCAACGATGGCCGCCATTGGCTTGGCCGGCGCACCGAGGGCTTTGCCCAGTGCGTCCAGTTCAGCGGCCAGCAACGGGCCAGCAGCCGCAACCTTGGCGAATTTGGCCACGCCGTGGGTCGAACCTTCGGCGCGGTGAGCGGTGCCGAACGCGTCCATCACGAACACGTCGCACAGGGCGGCGTATTGCTGAGCCAGTTCGTCAGCGTTCTTTTTCTCGCCTTTGTTGAAGCGCACGTTTTCGAACAGCACGATGTCGCCGGCCTTGACGTCCACGCCGCCCAGGTAGTCAGCCACCAGCGGCACTTCACGGCCCAAGGCCTTGCTCAGGTAGTCAGCGACTGGCTTGAGGCTGTTCTCGGCGGAGAATTCGCCTTCGGTCGGACGGCCAAGGTGCGAGCAGACCATCACGGCCGCACCTTTTTCCAGGGCCAGCTTGATGGTCGGCAGCGAAGCCAGGATACGCGCATCGCTGGTGACAACACCGTCCTTGACTGGGACGTTGAGGTCTTCGCGGATCAATACGCGCTTACCTTGCAGATCGAGGTCGGACATCTTCAACACGGTCATGGGTCGCACTTCCTACGGTTTTTTTGAAGTTGCTGTTTGCAGATAGTGTTCTGCAACGTCCAGCATTCGGTTGGCAAAACCCCACTCGTTGTCGAACCAGGCCAGGATGTTCACCAGTTTGGGGCCGGAGACACGGGTCTGACTGGCATCGACGATGGCCGAATGTGGGTCATGATTAAAATCACAGCTGGCGTGGGGCAACTCGGTGTAGGCCAGCAGGCCTTTGAGCGGGCCGTTGGTGGCGGCTTCGCGCAGGATCCGGTTGACCTCATTGGCATCGGTCGCGGTGGCGGTCTGCATCGTGATGTCGAGGCAGGACACGTTGACCGTGGGCACGCGTACGGCTTTGGCCTGAATTCGCCCGGCAAGTTCCGGCAGCAGGCGCTCGATACCGCGCGCCAGACCAGTGGACACCGGGATCACCGACTGGAACGCCGAACGCGTGCGGCGCAGGTCTTCGTGGTGATAGGCGTCGATCACCGGCTGATCGTTCATCGCCGAGTGAATCGTGGTGATCGACACGTAATCGAGGCCGATCGCCTTGTCGAGCAAGCGCAACAGCGGCACACCGCAGTTGGTGGTGCAGGAGGCGTTGGACACCAGCAGTTCGTCGCCGGTCAGGCAGTCCTGATTGACGCCGTAAACGATGGTGGCATCGACATCCGCCTCGCTGGCCATCGGCTGCGAGAACAGCACGCGCGGCGCGCCGGCGTTAAGGAAACGCTGGCCGTCTTCACGGGTGTTGTAGGCGCCGGAGCATTCGAGCACCAGATCGACGCCCAGCGACGCCCAATCGATGCCTTCGGGGGTGGCACTGCGCAGCACCTTCACGCAGTCGCCATTAATATGCAGACAATCGCCTTCTACTCGCACTTCGCCCGGAAAGCGGCCGTGGGTGGAGTCGAAGCGTGTCAGGTATTCGATGCTGGCCATGTCGGCCAGATCGTTGATTGCGACAATTTCAAACCCGGCCTTCTCGCCTCGCTCAAACAACGCACGCAAGACGCAACGACCAATGCGGCCGTAGCCGTTGAGTGCAACTTTGTAAGGACGCGGTTGAGGCATGGGGTTCTCGATAGTGTTCGCTAACAACATAACCCCATGTAGGAGCTGCCGAAGGCTGCGATCTTTTGATCCTGTTTTTTAAGATCAAGATCAAAAGATCGCAGCCTTCGGCAGCTCCTACAGGGGAACGCGGTGGCCGGGGCCACCGCATTCGTACTGCTTAGTCTTCCAGCAGTTCTTCAGCCTGACCCAGGATGTTTTCCAGGGTGAAGCCGAACTCTTCGAACAGTGCCGAAGCCGGCGCCGATTCGCCGTAGGTGGTCATGCCGATCACGCGACCTTCTAGGCCCACGTACTTGAACCAGAAGTCGGCGTGAGCCGCTTCGATCGCGATACGCGCGCTGACCTGCAACGGCAGAACCGATTGCTTGTAGCCTGCGTCCTGAGCGTCGAACACGCTGGTGCACGGCATGGACACCACACGCACCTTGCGACCTTGCTCGGTCAGTTTGTCGAAAGCCTGAACCGCCAGGCCGACTTCCGAACCGGTGGCAATCAGGATCAGCTCAGGCTCGCCTGCGCAGTCCTTCAGCACGTAACCGCCACGGCTGATGTCGGCAATCTGGCCGGCATCGCGTTCCTGGTGCTGCAGGTTCTGACGCGAGAAGATCAGCGCCGATGGGCCGTCCTTGCGCTCCAGAGCGTTTTTCCAGGCCACAGCCGACTCCACGGCATCGGCTGGGCGCCAGGTGTCGAGGTTCGGGGTAGTGCGCAGGCTGGTCAGTTGCTCGATCGGCTGGTGCGTCGGGCCGTCTTCGCCCAGACCGATGGAGTCGTGGGTGTAGACATGGATCACGCGCTGCTTCATCAGTGCCGACATGCGCACCGCGTTGCGGGCGTATTCCATGAACATCAGGAAGGTCGCGCCGTAAGGCACCAGGCCGCCGTGCAGGGTCACGCCGTTCATGATTGCGGTCATGCCGAATTCGCGCACGCCGTAGTACATGTAGTTACCGCTGGCATCTTCAGCGCTGACGCCTTTGCAACCTTTCCACAGGGTCAGGTTGGAACCGGCCAGGTCAGCGGAGCCGCCGAGCAGTTCCGGCAGCAACGGGCCGAACGCGTTCAGGGTGTTCTGGCTGGCTTTACGGCTGGCGATGGTTTCGCCTTTGGCCGCAACTTCAGCGATGTAAGCCGAAGCTTTTTCCGAGAAGTCAGCTGGCAGCTCGCCGCTCAGGCGACGTACCAACTCGTTGGCTTCGGTCGGGAACGCAGCGGAGTAAGCAGCGAAACGCTGATCCCACTCGGCTTCGGCCGCGCGACCTTTTTCCTTGGCATCCCACTCGGCATAAATGTCGGCAGGGATTTCGAACGGGCCGTGGTTCCAGTTCAGCGCCTGGCGGGTCAGGGCGATTTCCGCGTCACCCAATGGCGCGCCGTGGCAGTCTTCTTTGCCTTGCTTGTTCGGCGAACCGAAACCGATGGTGGTCTTGCAGCAGATCAGCGTCGGCAGCGGGCTTTTGCGCGCGGTTTCGATGGCGGTCTTGATCTCTTCCGGGTCGTGACCGTCAACGTTGCGGATCACTTGCCAGTTGTAGGATTCAAAACGCTTCGGGGTGTCATCGGTGAACCAGCCTTCGACTTCGCCGTCGATGGAGATGCCGTTGTCATCGTAGAAAGCGATCAGTTTGCCCAGACCCAGCGTACCGGCCAGGGAAGCGACTTCGTGGGAAATGCCTTCCATCATGCAGCCATCACCCAGGAACACGTAGGTGTGGTGGTCAACAATGTCGTGGCCTGGACGGTTGAACTGCGCGCCCAGTACCTTTTCAGCCAGGGCGAAGCCCACTGCGTTGGCCAGGCCCTGACCCAATGGGCCGGTAGTGGTTTCAACGCCCGGGGTGTAACCGAATTCCGGGTGGCCCGGGGTGCGGCTGTGCAGTTGACGGAACTGCTTGAGGTCGTCGATCGACAGGTCGTAACCGGTCAGGTGCAGCAGCGAGTAGATCAACATCGAGCCGTGACCGTTGGACAGCACGAAGCGGTCACGGTCGGCGAACGATGGGTTGCTCGGGTTGTGCTTGAGGTAGTCGCGCCAAAGCACTTCGGCGATATCTGCCATACCCATAGGGGCACCGGGATGGCCGCTGTTGGCTTTTTGCACGGCATCCATGCTGAGGGCACGAATGGCGTTGGCACGCTCACGACGGCTAGGCATCGCTGATCTCCTGGGTTCTGGTAAGTCGAAACGGAAAAAAGGAGGGCATTTTCCCTCACCGGAGCGCCTCGGGGCAATGACAGATAGTCATCGGGGGGCGTTTTTCCAATGGATAGCGGCGCTTTCTGTTGGTGAAACCTTTCCGCTAGTCGTTTGTAGAGTTAACCGTCTCGTGAGAAGTGCCATTTATCGAGCAATATCAAAACTTTTTGATATTGGCCTTGCGATGATTTGCCCCCCTCTCTAGACTGCCAGCCCTATGAACTTACCCATGCCTTCCATTCGCCCTGACGATTGCGACGAGCTGGCGGCCCTGTGCAAGGCCGGCGGCGATCCGTTGCGGCTGAATGTATTGCGCGCGCTGGCCAACGATTCGTTCGGTGTTCTGGAGCTGGCGCAGATTTTCGGCATTGGCCAGTCGGGCATGAGTCATCACCTCAAGGTGCTGGCCCAGGCTGGTCTGGTGGCGACGCGCCGCGAAGGCAACGCGATTTTTTATCGCCGCGCCCTGCCCCACACCGAACTGCTGGGTGGCAAGTTGCACGCGGCATTGTTAGAAGAAGTCGACCATCTGGCACTGCCTGACGACGTGCAAGCACGCATCGAACAGGTTCACGGCCAACGTGCCGCCGCCAGCCAGGACTTTTTCGCCCGGGTCGCGGAGAAATTCCGTGCCCAGCAAGACTTGATCGCAGGCCTGCCGCAGTACCGTGACAGCGTGCTGGCCCTGCTCGACAAACTGAACTTCAATGGCGAAGCCACGGCCATTGAAGTCGGCCCCGGCGATGGTGCTTTTCTGCCGGAACTGGCCCGTCGCTTCGGCACCGTAACCGCGCTGGACAACAGCCCGGCGATGCTCGAACTGGCGCGTCAGGTATGTGAACGTGAACAGCTGGCTAACGTCAGCCTGCAATTGGCCGATGCATTGAATGGCACAAGCCTTACGGCCGATTGCGTGGTGTTGAATATGGTGTTGCACCATTTCGCCGCGCCGGCCGATGCGCTCAAGCATATGGCCAAGCTGCTACAACCGGGCGGTAGTTTGCTCGTGACAGAGTTATGTAGCCACAACCAGAGTTGGGCCAGGGAGGCCTGCGGTGATCTGTGGTTGGGGTTTGAACAGGACGATTTGGCCCGTTGGGCCACCGCTGCGGGACTCGTTCCCGGGGACAGCCTCTATGTAGGCTTACGTAATGGTTTCCAGATCCAGGTTCGCCACTTTCAGCGACCGGCTGGCGACACTCACCATCGGTAAATTCAGGAAAACATCGAGATGAGCGAATACTCCCTCTTCACCTCCGAGTCCGTGTCCGAAGGGCATCCGGATAAAATCGCCGACCAGATTTCCGATGCGGTGCTGGACGCCATTATTGCCCAGGACAAACACGCACGCGTTGCCGTGGAAACCCTGGTCAAGACCGGCGTGGCCATCGTTGCCGGTGAAGTGACCACCAGCGCCTGGGTCGACCTGGAGCAGATCGTTCGTGATGTGATTTGCGACATCGGCTACACCAGCTCCGAAGTCGGTTTCGACGGCGCGACCTGCGGCGTGATGAACATCATCGGCAAGCAATCCCCAGACATCAACCAGGGTGTTGACCGTGCCAAGCCTGAAGATCAGGGCGCCGGCGACCAGGGCCTGATGTTCGGCTACGCCAGCAACGAAACCGACGTTTTGATGCCAGCGCCGATCACCTTCTCGCACCAACTGGTGCAGCGCCAGGCCGAAGCCCGTAAATCGGGTCTGCTGCCTTGGCTGCGTCCGGACGCCAAGTCGCAAGTGACTTGCCGTTACGAAGGCGGCAAAGTTGTCGGTATCGACGCAGTTGTCCTGTCGACCCAGCACAACCCTGAAGTGTCGTACAAAGACCTGCGCGAAGGCGTGATGGAGCTGATCGTCAAGCACGTGCTGCCTGCCGAACTGCTGAGCAAAGACACCCAGTTCCATATCAACCCGACCGGCCAGTTCATCATTGGCGGCCCGGTAGGTGACTGCGGTCTGACCGGTCGCAAGATCATCGTCGACAGCTACGGCGGCATGGCCCGTCACGGCGGCGGCGCGTTCTCCGGTAAAGATCCATCGAAGGTTGACCGTTCGGCGGCCTACGCTGGCCGTTACGTGGCCAAGAACATCGTCGCTGCCGGCCTGGCCGAGCGTTGCGAGATCCAGGTTTCCTACGCGATCGGTGTGGCTCAGCCGACCTCGATCTCGCTGAACACCTTCGGCACCGGCAAGATCAGCGATGACAAGATCATCAAACTGGTCCGCGAAGTGTTCGACCTGCGCCCATACGCAATCACCACCATGCTCGACCTGCTGCACCCGATGTACCAGGAAACTGCAGCCTACGGCCACTTCGGTCGGGCGTCACAGACCAAGACCGTTGGCGAAGACACCTTCACCACGTTCACCTGGGAAAAAACCGACCGCGCCGACGCCCTGCGTTCTGCTGCTGGTCTGTAAGACTTCCCCGGCGGTACAAAAAGCCCCGCACGGTTCGCGCCGTGCGGGGCTTTTTCATGCCTGAAATACCTCCCTGTGGGAGCGAGCCTGCTCGCGAAGAGGCCAGCCGGACCAACATCACTTCCCGACCAGACACACCCCGCAAAACACCCCACCTGCCAAGCCCCCAATCGTCTTCTAACCTTCAAGCATTCCCCCTGAGCAAGGACGCTCACAATGCTTGTCACGCTGCGCCTGTTGTTGGTTTTCTTCACCGCCTGTACGGCCCTCAACACCCACGCCGACTGCCCGAAATGGCCGGCCACTCAAGCAAAAAGCGAAATCGCCACCCTGCAAAAACAGATCAACCAATGGGACGACGCCTATCACCGCGAAGGCCGCTCACTGATCGCCGACGAACTCTACGACCAGTCACTCCAACGCCTGAGCGCATGGCGTGAATGCTTCAGGCTACCCTCGCCCGTCGAACCTTTGCGCACGGCTTCAGGCACAGTCACCCACCCCATCGCCCATACCGGTCTGGATAAAATCCATAAAGCCGAGGCCGTGCAAGCATGGCTACGAGATCGTCAGGACGTCTGGGTTCAACCCAAAATCGATGGCGTGGCAGTGACGCTGGTTTATCGCCAAGGGATGTTGCAACAAGCCATCAGTCGCGGTGACGGGATCAGCGGACAGGACTGGACGACTTCAGCGCAAAGAATCAACGCCATACCTCAACGCCTGACGCAGCCGCTGGATCTGCTGGTTCAAGGGGAGCTCTATTGGCGCTTGAATGAACACGTGCAAGCCCGATCCGGCAGCGTCAACGCCCGTGCCGCCGTTGCCGGACTGATGAACCGCAAATCCTTCACGGCAGAACAGGCTGCCGGGATCGGACTGTTCGTTTGGGACTGGCCGCAAGGACCTTTGGATTTGCCCGAACGGATTTCACGATTGGTAGCGCTGGGCTTTGCCAAGACTGAACCGTATAGCCAGCCCGCCAGCGATTTCGCAGAGGCACAAAAATGGCGCGACCATTGGTATCGCTCGCCTTTACCCTTTGCCACCGACGGCGTGGTGTTGCGCCAGAGTCAGCGCCCGCCCGCCGAACGCTGGCAAGCTCGCGCACCGTACTGGGCGATCGCCTGGAAATACCCGTTTGCGCAAGCGTTGGCCGAAGTTCGCAAGATCAACTTCAAGATTGGCCGCACTGGCCGCATCACACCGGTGATCGAGTTGACCCCGGTCATGCTCGATGACCGAGAGATCAAACGGGTCAGTGCCAGCTCGTTGAAACGCTGGCAAGCGCTGGATATTCGTCCCGGCGATCAGGTGGCTATCAGCCTCGCCGGCCTGACCATTCCCCGACTCGACGGCGTTGTACTGCGGGCCGCCGAGCGGGCAGATATCGACATCCCCAACGCCGACGACTTCCATGCTTTGAGTTGCTGGCAACCGACTCCCGGCTGTGAAAGCCAGTTTCTCGCCCGCTTGACCTGGCTCAGTGGCAAACAAGGGCTGGCGATGCAGCATGTCGGTCGCGGCACCTGGGAGAAACTTTTCGAAACAGGCCGCCTGAATAACCTGCTGGATTGGCTGACCCTCGATGGGCCGGAGCTTGCTAACATTGCCGGCTTTGGCGAACGCAGCAGCGCCCGTCTGATGCACAGTTTTCACAGCGCCCGCCAACGGCCCTTCGCGCAGTGGCTCAAAGCCTTGGGCATACCGCCAACCGGTCAGGCACAACTGCCTGATTCGTGGCAGGCGCTGGCACAACGTGACACCGAACAATGGCAGGCAGAACCCGGTATCGGCCCCGGTCGCGCAGCGCAATTGAGCGCCTTCTTCCGCGACCCGCAGGTGTTAGCCTTGAGCGATACCTTGCGTACCGCTGGCATCGGCGGTTTCTGAGCACGCAATCCCGGTACGCCGGGAACCCAACCACTACCCAGGCGCTCCAACAGCGCAGTGCCGCCCCGACCCGATTGCCTTTGCACATGGAGCTTTTATGAAATTTCTCGCACCGCTCGCCATGCTGACCCTTTGCGGCGTGATGGCCGCCCCTGTGATGGCCGACGAAGACGCCCCGGGTCTGACCGGTTGCGCTGCCAAGAAGCAGGGCATCATGAATCAGATCGAACAGGCGAAATCGCGCGGCAATGCCGATCAGCAGGCAGGCCTGGAAACGGCCTTGCGCGAAGTGACCGAGCATTGCACCGACGCCGGCCTGAAGAAAGAGCGCGAAAACAAGGTGCTCGAAGCCAAACACGAAGTGAGCCAGCGCCAGGCTGATCTCGACAAAGCCATGAAGAAAGGCGACCCGGAGAAGATCAACAAACGCAAAGACAAACTCGCCGAATCGCGCAAAGAACTGCAGGATGCGCTAGACGAAATCGAT
>NZ_JAMLFX010000003.1:603075-618168 GCF_023634765.1 Pseudomonas sp. AKS31 | reverse complement strand
CCTGCGGCAGCTCCTACATTGATCAGGGTAGGAGCTGCCGCAGGCTGCGATCTTTTAAATATCAATGATCGCGAAACTGTTTATGGCAAGCGCTGCAGGCATCTTCAACTTTCTGCACCGCAGGCCCGAGATTGCTGGCCTTGTAAGGCTGAACCTGACTGGCGACTACCAATTCACCGGTGGCGGCTTCAAGGTTGCGGGCCATTTCCTGAAAACGCGCCTGCTGTTTCCAGACATCGTCTTTGGCGCTGGTGTGATCCTCTTCGCGAACCTGCGGAAAATGTTTCCACGGTTCATGGGACAAGGCATCAAGTTTGATCGCGCCGTCGGCGAACTTCGGCCCGTCGAACGGAATACGCCCACGCAACATGCCACCCAGGTCTTCGCCGGTCTTGAGCATTTGCTTGAAGATGGCCTTGCGCTGGCCCAACGGAGAATTCGGGTCGACACCGCCACAGGCGGACAAGGTCAGACAGGCCAGCAATACAACAGCAATGCGTTTAAGAGTCATGGTGGCTTCAGGTCACGGAATTCGGCGGCCAGTATCCTCGCGTCACCGGCAAACACCAATAGCCCTATTAAAAATACGGGTTGTTCGAGCGCATGGAGCACTCAGGCAACCGGCACAGGAATTACTCCATGAACAGCCCTTTCAAGGCCTGGCGTCACCCGTTGATTGCAACCCTGCCTCTAGTGGCGATTCTCGCTGGGTGCACGGGTGGTGACAGCGCCAAACCGAAAACCCATGCACTGGCCACTTATTCCAGCGCCACCTGGGAAGCATTGCCGGCTGTGTCCGACAGCGATCTGGTCGCCGGCTTCGGCTCGTGGCGCAGCGCCTGCACACGGCTAAAGGCTGATCCGGTCTGGGGCACGACCTGCGCAGCAGCGGCCAATGTGCCGCAGAGTGCCAGCGAGATTCGCGCCTTCCTCAAGCAGAACCTCGACGTGTTTGGCCTGCGCGCTGAAAACGACAACCCCAACGGCTTGATCACCGGCTACTACGAACCGGTCTACCCTGGCAGCCTGACGCCTACCGAAGTGGCGAACGTGCCGGTGTATGGCGTGCCGGAAGACATGATCATCGTTTCGCTGGACAGCATTTACCCGGAGCTGAAAGGCAAACGCCTGCGCGGTCGCCTTGAAGGTCGCGTACTCAAACCTTACGACGATGCTGCCACCATTGAAGCCAAAGGCGTGAAAGCCCCTGTGGTGGCCTACCTGACCGACCCGATGAACCTGCAGTTTCTGCAGATCCAGGGTTCCGGGCGAATTCAGACCGAGGACGGCAAACAGCTGCGCATCGCCTACGCCGACCAGAACGGCCATCCGTATCGACCTATCGGCCGCTGGCTGGTCGAGCAAGGCGAGCTGAAGAAAGAAGACGTGACCATGAGCGCGATCAGCAACTGGGCCAAGGCCAATCCATCACGCATCCCGGAGCTGCTGGGCAGCAACCCGAGCTATGTGTTCTTCACCCGCAACCCCGACAGCAATGAAGGCCCCCGTGGTTCGCTGAACGTGCCGTTGACTGCCGGTTATAGCGCGGCGGTGGATCGCAAGGTGATTCCGTTGGGCAGCCTGTTGTGGCTGTCGACGACAAAACCGGATGGCACGGCACTGGTGCGCCCGGTGGCGGCGCAAGATACCGGCGGCGCGATTGCCGGCGAAGTGCGGGCGGATCTGTTCTGGGGCACCGGTGATGCGGCCGGGCAACTGGCCGGGGACATGAAACAGCAGGGACAGATCTGGATGCTCTGGCCCAAAGGCGCGGCATTGCCACAAGTGCCGCAGGTGGCTGATACAGAGAAGAAGTAACCCTTAGGATCTTTGTCGTCTGAACGATGGCTTTCGCGAGCAGGCTCGCTCCCACAGTTGGAATGCATATCCATGTGAGAGCGAGCCTGCTCGCGAATAGGCCATCGGCAACACCCAATAATCAGACCGATACAAAGAAGAACGAAGCAATCAACCCCATCCCCACAAACCACACCAGCGACCGCAGGATCGCCCAATCCGCCAGGTAGCAAATGATGTACAGCAGGCGACTGGTGATAAACAGCACCGCCAGCACATTGACCGTCACCAACTGCGCCGTCCCGACCAGATGCGCGACGATCACCGCCGCGGCAAACGTCGGCATCACTTCAAAGCTGTTCAGTTGCGCCGCGTGCGCCCGCCGGGCCACACCACCCACACTGTCGAGAAAATCCCGCGGATCATGATTATCCTGCAGCCTGAAACCGCCCGAGGCCTTGGCCACAATCGTGCACACATACGGCAGAAAAATCGCGATCAACACACACCACAGAGCCACCGTCATAACGCCGTCCTTTTTCGAGTCATAGAATTCGCGAGCGGTCAGAACTTCATCACCAGCATGCCGATCAGCACCAGCCCACAGGCTAAGAGCCGCGGGCGGCCGAAAGGTTCTTTCAAGTAGCGCATGCCAAACAGCACCACCAGAATCACGCTGATTTCACGCAACGCCGCCGCTTCTGCAATCGAGCCCAACTGCATCGCCCACAGCACCAGAGCGTAGCTGAACAACACGCAGAACCCCACGGCCAGCCCCAGCTTCCATTGCTCGCGCCAGAACTGCATGAACGCCGGACGCTTGGCGACCCACGCCAGCAACGGAAACGGCCAGGCGCTGAGCAGCGTGACCCAGACCAGATAATCGAGCGGGTGCGACCAGCGTCGCAACGCCTGGCCATCGATGTAGGTGTAGCAGCCGATGCACAAGCCAATCAGCGCCACCACCGGCAGCATCGACCACGGCAAGTGCTTGCCACCGCCACCCTGCCAAAGCAGGCAAGCCATGCCGAACGGAATCAGCATGATCCCGAAAATCTGCTGCGAGGTGAGCACTTCTCCGGCGAAGATCAACGTCAGCGCCAGCACCACCAATGGCGACAGTCCGCGCATCAGTGGATAGACCAAGCCGAGATCGCCGACGCGGTAAGCCTGAATCAGCAGATAGCGATAAAGCAGTTCGAACGCTGCCGAGGCGAGAATCCATGGCCAGATTTCCATCGGCGGCCAATTCACAAACGGCAATGCGATGGCGACAAACAACAGCGCCACCGTATCCATGCACGCAACGACCAGCAGCCGCTCGGCACTGAACTTGATCAGGGTATTCCACGCCGCATGCAACAGCGCCGCCACCAACACCAGAGCTGTCGCCAGCACGTTCCACTCCTTATTGTTGTAATCCGCGAAAACCCGAAAAACCGAATAGTCAGATTATTGATTCGCGATGTGTCAGCAGCTGTTTATACTGCAAGCGACCACGCCGCACTCAGTTGCGCACAGAAAAAAACCAATAATTCCCGCCTGCACCGCCCTCCATCGAGATCGGTCGTCGGCCTGCGTATGCCTGATCAAAGCGTCAAGACTACCGACAGAGACCTTGCGCATGCCACTCGCCTTGCTTGCACTTGCTGTTGCCGCATTCGGCATCGGCACCACCGAATTCGTCATCATGGGCCTGCTGCCCGATGTCGCCCGCGATCTTTCTGTGAGCATTCCCCACGCGGGCCTGCTGATCACCGGTTACGCCCTGGGCGTGGTGTTCGGTGCGCCGATCCTGGCGATCGGCACCGCGAACATGCCGCGTAAAGCGACGCTGCTGGGCATGACGCTGATGTTCATCCTCGGCAACGTACTTTGTGCACTGGCGCCAAACTACGCGACGCTGATGGCCGCTCGTGTGGTCACGGCGCTGTGCCACGGCGCGTTCTTCGGCATTGGCTCGGTGGTTGCCGCCGGGCTGGTTGCGCCGAACAAGCGCGCGCAGGCGATTGCGATGATGTTCACTGGCCTGACCCTGGCCAACGTTCTCGGCGTGCCGCTGGGCACGGCGCTCGGGCAGTACGCCGGTTGGCGCTCGACGTTCTGGGCGGTCTCGGTGATTGGTGTGATTGCCGCCTTGGCGCAGTGGCTGTGGCTGCCAAAACACATCCCGATGGACAAGGCCAACCTCGCCAGCGAGTTCAAAGTGTTGGGCAAGGTCAACGTGTTGCTGGCACTGGGCATGAGTGTGCTGGCGTCGACCAGCCTGTTCAGTGTGTTCACCTACATTGCGCCGATTCTGCAGGACATCACCGGCGTCAGCCCGCACGGCGTGACGGTGATGTTGCTGTTGTTCGGCGTCGGCCTGACCGGTGGCAGCATGCTCGGCGGGCGCCTGGCCGATAGCCGCTTGCTGCCTTCGTTGGTCGGCGTGGCTCTGGCGGTGGTGGTGATTCTGGCGGCGTTCAGTCAGACCAGCCGCTCGGTGGTACCGGCGGCGATCACGCTGGTGCTGTGGGGGATTTTTGCTTTTGCGCTGTGCCCGATCCTGCAACTGCTGATCATCGATCAGGCGCATGAAGCGCCGAACCTTGGCTCGACGTTGAACCAGAGTGCTTTCAACCTCGGTAACGCGGCGGGTGCGTGGATCGGTGGGCTGGTGGTGGCCAGTGGCGCGGATCTGGCGGACTTGCCGTGGACCGGTGCGCTGGTCGGTGTATTGACGGTGCTGACGGCGCTGTTTTTCATCTATCTGCAACGTCGCGGTGCTGCTGCGGTCAATGTGTCCGGCTAATCGGGTTTAGCCTGCAAGAGCCCTCACCCTAGCCCTCTCCCAGTGGGAGAGGGGACTGACCGTGTTGAGTGTTCGAGTTACATCGACCTGAAATTTCGAGCCGAACTCAGGCCCTGAAAGACTTGAAGATCTGCTCCCTTTCCCCCTCTCCCTAAGGGAGAGGGCTGGGGTGAGGGGGCTCTTGATCTCATCACACCATCAACTGTGTCCCGATCCTGACTCAACCCATCCAACCCCTGCACCAACGATTCGGTGCGCTATCTTTCCACCCTCATCCAAAGGACCCCGGATGCTTGAACTTGTCGCCGCTTTCATCTGCCTCACCACCCTCCTGACTTTCGTCAACTTCCGCTTCATCGGCCTGCCACCGACCATCGGCGTGATGGTTACCGCTCTGCTGTTCTCGCTGATTCTGCAAGGTCTGAGCGTGCTCGGCTACCCCGGGCTCGAAGAACGCGTACAGCAACTGATCGGCCAGATCGACTTCGGCGATCTGCTGATGAACTGGATGCTCTCATTCCTGCTGTTCGCCGGCGCCCTGCACGTCAACCTGAATGACCTGCGCAGCTATCGCTGGCCCATCGGCCTGCTGGCGACCTTCGGTGTGTTGATTGCCACCACGGTGATCGGCAGCCTCGCCTATTACATTTTTGCCCTGTTCGGCTGGCACGTGAGCTTCCTTTACTGCCTGCTGTTCGGCGCGCTGATTTCGCCGACCGACCCGATCGCCGTGCTCGGTGTGTTGCGTACGGCCAATGCTTCGAAGCCGCTGAAAACCACCATCGTCGGCGAATCGCTGTTCAACGACGGTACGGCCGTAGTGGTGTTCACCGTATTGCTGGGCATCGCCCAACTCGGCGAAACCCCGACCGTCAGCGCTACCGCAATGCTGTTCGTTCACGAAGCGATTGGCGGTGTGCTGTTTGGCGGGCTGATCGGTTATCTGGTCTATCGGATGATCAAGAGCGTCGAGCAGCACCAGATCACCGTGATGCTGACCCTGGCGCTGGTCATCGGTGGCTCGGCCATGGCCACCGAGATTCATGTTTCCGCGCCGATCGCGATGGTGGTCGCCGGTCTGATCATCGGCAACGTCGGGCGTAATCTGGCGATGAATGACATGACCCGCCGCTATCTCGACGGCTTCTGGGAATTGCTCGATGACATGCTTAACGCGCTGCTGTTCGCGCTGATCGGCATGGAGCTGTTGCTGCTGCCCTTCAACTGGCTGCACATGGCTGCGGCAGGTTTGCTGGCAGTGGCGATTCTGCTCTCGCGCCTGCTTACCGTGGCGCCGGCCATTGTCCTGCTGCGACGTTGGCGGACGGTGCCGGCCGGCACCATCCGGATTCTGACCTGGGGCGGTTTGCGCGGCGGTGTCTCAGTAGCACTCGCGCTGGCCCTGCCGTTGGGCCAGGAGCGTGATCTGCTGCTGAGCATCACTTACATTGTGGTGCTGTCGTCGATCCTGTTGCAGGGACTGAGCATCGGCAAACTGGTCAAGTTCGCGACTCGCAATGAGCCCGCAACCATCAACGAAGCCGCTCACCACTGATCATTTTTTGATCTTCTGCGGGTCAGGTTTCTCGGCCTGATCCGCAGGCTCCTTCGGCGCACCGCTTTCGCTGCGGATCTGCGCATGGCTGATCAGCGCAAAGATAAAGCTGCCGCCAATGATATTCCCCGCCAGCGTGGGACCTGCGAAGACCATCCAGAAGTCACTCCACGGCAGCTCGCCGGCAAACACCAGATACGACACCTCCGCCGACCCCACCACGATGTGGGTAAAGTCGCCGAGCGTCATCAGATAAGTGATGAGGATGATGATCCACATCTTCGCGCTCTCCATGGACGGGATCATCCAGACCATGGTGGCAATCATCCAGCCGGAAACGATGCCTTTGGCGAACATCTGACTGGCATGGTTTTCCATGACCTTGCGGCCGATTTCGAGGAAGGCATGGTCAGTCTTGGTGTCGAAGATCGGCAGTTCAAGCATCACGTACGCCACCAGAATCGTGCCGCACAGGTTACCGAACAGCACCACACCCCAGAGCCGGATCAGCCGGCCGAAGTTTTTCAAGGTCGGCTTGGTCATGACCGGCAGTACGGCGGTCAGGGTGTTTTCGGTGAACAGTTGCTGGCGGGCGAGGATCACTGCGAGAAAACCTGCGCAGTAACCGAAACTGGCGATCACCTTGAATTCGTCGCCGTCGGGCAACCGCGAAGTGAGCAGCCCCATACCCATCAGTGACAGGCCCATGGTCAGGCCGGCGGCAAGTGCCGACCACCACAGCGCGGCGATGCTGCGCTCCAGTTCCTGATCGCCTTGGGTACGGATGATTTCATGCAGAACGGCCGCGCGGGGCGGCTGGTTTTTCTCGACTTCGTGTTGCTCATCAGCCGAGAGGTCAGGGGTCTTGCCGTCGGTGGGAGTGGTCATGGCGTGGGAACCGGTGGGGGGTGTCGTTTACCTACGACATTCGCACCATGAAATACGTTCTGTAGGCGCCGAGCAAATCTTTGGGCGTACGCGGAAAATGTAGGAGCTGCCGAAGGCTGCTCCTACAGGGTCAGCGTTATGCTTGCGAAGTTAGCGCCGCCGATCTCAATCAGCGATCGCCGCGTTGTCCTGAAACTGGTCTTTGACGTACTTGATCTCGGTCCGTCCGTGCGGTGCCGGCAGGCCGTCTTCACCCAAATTGACGAACACCATTTTCTCGACGGTGAGAATGCTCTTGCGGGTGATCTTGTTGCGCACTTCGCAAGTCAGGGTGATCGAGGTGCGGCCGAATTCGGTGGCGGTGATGCCCAGTTCGATGATGTCGCCCTGGCGCGAGGCACTGACGAAGTTGATTTCGGAAATGTACTTGGTCACCACGCGCTGATTGCCCAACTGGACGATCGCGTAAATCGCGGCTTCCTCGTCGATCCAGCGCAGCAGGCTGCCACCGAACAGGGTGCCGTTGGGGTTGAGGTCTTCGGGTTTTACCCATTTGCGGGTGTGGAAATTCATCTTCACTCCTGAGTGTCTTGCCGAACGATGGACGGTATCTTGGCAGACTGAGCGGTCAGGCTCCATGCGGCTTCGACTATGGTCGTCATTAACGATCTTCATCTGGCCGACAGAAACCCTTTGGAAGATCAGTCTAGACGGCTATAATCGCACCCGTTTCAAAACGGTCATCTTCAATTGATACCGTTTTCCCGCCACCTGTCCGAGGGGCGCTGCAGCAGGTTCAACCTGTCAGGCTCGGATGGGGCGTTGACTGGCTCAGGCCAGACACTAAACGCACAACGGCGCCCATTCGCATACATTACGAATGGAGGCTCTTCATGAGCGCTGTTATCACGCCTGCAGATTTTAACGATTACAAAGTTGCCGACATGTCCCTGGCTGCCTGGGGCCGTCGCGAAACCATCATCGCCGAATCGGAAATGCCGGCTCTGATGGGTCTGCGTCGCAAGTACTCCGGCGAACAGCCGTTGAAAGGCGCCAAGATCCTCGGCTGCATCCACATGACCATTCAGACCGCCGTGCTGATCGAAACCCTGGTTGCCCTGGGTGCCGAAGTACGTTGGTCGTCCTGCAACATTTTCTCCACTCAGGATCAGGCTGCTGCCGCTATCGCTGCTGCCGGCATCCCGGTTTTCGCCTGGAAAGGCGAAACTGAAGAAGAGTACGAGTGGTGCCTGGAGCAGACCATCCTGAAGGATGGCCAGCCATGGGACGCCAACATGATCCTCGACGACGGCGGCGACCTGACCGAACTGCTGCACAAGAAATACCCGGCCGTTCTGGACCGCGTTCACGGCGTGACCGAAGAAACCACCACCGGCGTACACCGTCTGCTGGACATGCTGGCCAAGGGCGAGCTGAAAATCCCGGCCATCAACGTCAACGACTCGGTGACCAAGTCCAAGAACGACAACAAGTACGGCTGCCGTCACAGCCTGAACGACGCGATCAAGCGTGGTACCGACCACCTGCTGTCCGGCAAGCAAGCGCTGGTCATCGGTTACGGTGACGTGGGCAAGGGCTCCGCTCAGTCCCTGCGTCAGGAAGGCATGATCGTTAAAGTCTCCGAAGTTGACCCGATCTGCGCCATGCAGGCGTGCATGGACGGTTTCGAACTGGTTTCGCCGTTCATCGATGGTATCAACGACGGTTCCGAAGCGAGCATCGACAAAGCGCTGCTGGGCAAGATCGACCTGATCGTGACCACCACCGGTAACGTCAATGTTTGCGACGCGAACATGCTCAAAGCCCTGAAGAAGCGCGCCGTTGTCTGCAACATCGGTCACTTCGACAACGAAATCGACACCGCTTTCATGCGCAAGAACTGGGCATGGGAAGAAGTGAAGCCACAGGTACACAAGATCCACCGTACCGGCCCGGGCGCTTTCGACGCACAGAACGACGACTACCTGATCCTGCTGGCCGAAGGCCGTCTGGTGAACCTGGGCAACGCCACGGGTCACCCAAGCCGCATCATGGACGGTTCGTTCGCCAACCAGGTTCTGGCACAGATCTTCCTGTTCGGCCAGAAGTACGCCGACCTGTCGCCAGCCCAGAAAGCCGAGCGCCTGACCGTTGAAGTACTGCCGAAGAAACTCGACGAAGAAGTGGCCCTGGAAATGGTTCGCGGCTTCGGCGGCGTGGTCACCCAACTGACCAAGCAACAGGCTGACTACATCGGCGTCACCGTCGAAGGCCCGTTCAAGCCGCACGCTTACCGCTACTGATTGGCTGAGCGTCGACGCGGTGTGCCTGGCGCACCGCGTTGCCTGACTGGCGCTGCTGACCGCTCTGTGTAGGAGCTGCCGCAGGCTGCGATCTTTTGATCTGCAAAGATCGCAGCCTGCGGCAGCTGCTACAGGGTGCAGCGTCCGGCTTACGTGTTTCCAAGGGTATGACCATGTCCCAAGACCGTCGCTACAGCTTCGAGTTCTTCCCGACCAAGACCGATGCTGGGCATGAAAAGCTGCTCAACGTTGCCCGTCAGTTGGCAACGTACAATCCCGATTTCTTCTCCTGCACCTATGGCGCTGGTGGTTCGACCCGTGATCGCACCCTCAACACCGTTCTGCAACTGGAAAGCGAAGTCAAAGTACCGGCCGCACCGCATCTGTCGTGCGTCGGCGACAGCAAGGACGACCTGCGCGGCCTGCTGAACGAGTACAAGGCGGCCGGCATCAAGCGCATCGTTGCCCTGCGTGGCGACCTGCCGTCCGGCATGGGCATGACCAGCGGTGAGCTGCGTCACGCCAATGAACTGGTGGAATTCATTCGTGAAGAAACCGGCGATCATTTCCACATCGAAGTCGCTGCGTACCCGGAGATGCATCCGCAAGCACGCAACTACGAAGACGATCTCGCCAACTTCGTCCGCAAGGCCCGCGCCGGCGCCGACAGCGCCATCACCCAGTACTTCTTCAACGCCGACAGCTACTTCTATTTTGTCGAGCGTTTGCAGGCGCAGGGTGTCGATCTGCCGATCGTGCCGGGGATCATGCCGATCACCAACTACAGCAAACTCGCGCGCTTCTCCGATGCCTGTGGTGCGGAAATCCCGCGCTGGATCCGCAAGCAGCTGGAAGCCTACGGCGATGACACCCAGAGCATTCAGCGCTTTGGTGAACAGGTTGTCAGCGAGATGTGCGAACGCCTGCTGCAAGGCGGCGCACCAGGTCTGCATTTCTATTCCATGAACCAGGCTGAACCTAGCCTGGCGATCTGGAATAACCTGAAGTTGCCTCGTTGAAGCAGCGGCAAGCTTCAAGCTGAAAGCAACAAGCAAGATCAAAAGATCGCAGCCTTCGGCAGCTCCTACATAGGATTTAATTACACCTGTAGGAGCTGCCGAAGGCTGCGATCTTTTGCTTTTAAATCCCCGAATTAGAGCTTGTGCAGGCACTTTCTGGCTCTTTCGCGTTTCTCGTCGTAATCTCAAGCCATGCCTTTGATCACGCAGTTATTCGCCGTGCTGGTTTTTGCTTGCCTGAGCTTCGCCGCTCGAGGCGAGAAGTTGCGTATTGTCACCGAGCCGTGGGCGCCTTACGTCTACGAAGAGAACGGTAAAAACCTCGGACTGGATTACGAAACCACGGCCATTGTCTTCAAACGTCTGGGTATCGAAGTCGAATGGCAGTTCCTGCCGTGGAAGCGCTGCCTGTCGATGCTTGAGACCGGTCAGGCCGATGGTGCACTGGATATCTTTCACAGTGATGAACGCGACGCCACCCTGCTTTACCCGAGCGAACCACTGTCGGACGTCGAGTTCGTGATGTTCTACGCCAACGACCGGCCGCACCCGTTCAGCACACTCGAAGAACTCAAAGGCCTGACCATTGGCACCTCGCCGGGCTATCTCTACAGCCCCGATTTCAGCGAATCAACACTGTTTACCCGTGAACCAGCCCCGACCCACGAAGCCAACTTCGGCAAACTGGTGCGCGGTCGCATCGACTTGCTGATCACCGATCGCCGCGTCGGTCAGCATTTGCTCGATGAGCTGAATATTCGCGATCAAATCACCGAAAACCCGACGGTTATTAGCCGTCAGAGCCAGTTTCTCGCGGTTCGGCGCAATGCCGGCATGGATTTGCTGGTGCAGCGTTTCGGTGCCGAGCTCAAGCGATTCAAGCGCGAACCCGCTTACGCCGAGCTGAGCGCACGCTACGGCGCCGCCCCCGCCAGCAGCCCATCAATGAATTCAGCCACGGCCAGCGGCAAAACCGTTGAGCAGCAGGAAAGCAGCGCGCAGTGATTGCTCTGTTATACTCCGGCGTTCCCGCCAGGCTCACGCCCGGACGCCCGGAACCGTAACAGGCCTCTCGCCCCGCTACAGCGCAGCTTTGCAGCCCGCGCGAGCGCTCCAGACGTGCCTTCGGAACCGCAGCAGGACCGGACGGGATTGCGTCCTCTTAAACGCCATTCGCGCCAGGCAAGACTCCCATTGGGCCAAGCCCTAACTAAAACAGGATTACTCATGTCCTTTGCTTCCCTCGGTCTCTCCGAGGCTTTAGTCCGCGCCATCGAAGATGCGGGCTATACCGAGCCTACTCCGGTGCAACAGCGGGCCATTCCCGCCGTGTTGCAAGGTCGCGACCTGATGGTTGCGGCACAGACAGGTACCGGTAAAACCGGCGGTTTCGCCCTTCCGATCCTGGAGCGGTTGTTCCCCAACGGTCACCCGGACAAATCCCAGCGTCATGGCCCGCGCCAACCGCGCGTACTGGTCCTGACCCCGACCCGCGAACTCGCGGCCCAGGTTCACGAGAGCTTCAAGATCTACGCCCGTGACCTGAAATTCGTCAGCGCCTGCATCTTCGGCGGCGTCGGCATGAACCCACAGGTTCAGGCCATGTCCCGTGGTGTCGACGTGCTCGTTGCCTGCCCGGGTCGTTTGCTCGACCTCTGCGGCCAGGGCAGTGTTGATCTGTCCCACGTTGAAATCCTCGTCCTCGACGAAGCCGACCGCATGCTCGACATGGGCTTCGTGCACGACGTGAAGAAAGTCCTCGCGCGTCTGCCGTCCAAGCGTCAGAACCTGCTGTTCTCGGCGACGTTCTCCAAGGACATCACCGACCTTGCCGGCAAGCTGCTGCACAACCCGGAACGCATCGAAGTGACGCCGCCGAACACCACGGTCGAGCGCATCGAACAACGCGTGTTCCGTCTGCCGGCCAGCCACAAGCGTGCGCTGCTGGCGCACCTGATCACCGCCGGCGCGTGGGAACAGGTACTGGTCTTCACCCGCACCAAGCACGGCGCCAACCGTCTGGCCGAGTACCTGGACAAGCATGGCCTGCCGGCTGTGGCGATCCACGGTAACAAGAGCCAGAACGCGCGCACCAAAGCGCTGGCCGACTTCAAGGCCGGCGAAGTGCGCATTCTGGTCGCGACCGACATCGCCGCACGCGGTCTGGACATCGATCAGTTGCCACACGTGGTCAACTTCGAACTGCCGAACGTCGATGAAGACTACGTGCACCGTATCGGCCGTACGGGCCGTGCCGGTCGTTCGGGCGAGGCGATTTCGCTGGTTGCGCCGGACGAAGAAAAACTGCTGAAAAGCATCGAACGCATGACCAAGCAGAAAATCGCCGACGGCGACCTGATGGGCTTCGATTCGAGCACCATTGAAGCCGAAAAGCCGGAAGCGCGTGAGCGTCCGGACATGCGCAACCCGCGCAACTCCCGTGGCCCGCGCGGCGACGGCCCGAATGGCGGCGGCGGTGGCGGCGGTCGTAAAGACAAAGGCAAAGACAAGGGCAAGGAAAAACCGGCCGGTGAACGTGGCGAGCGCCCTGCCCGCCAGCAGAAGCCGCGCGAAGGTACGCCGAGCCGCGAACAGCGTCCGAGCCAACCGCCACGTGCAGCGGCTGATCGCGCACCGGACGAGTTCCTCGACGACGATATCGATAACTTCGGCAACCGCGTTGACTACGTGCCGAAAGCCGCTCCAGCCGGCGGTCGTGGTCGTCGTCCAGGCGCACCGGCGCAAGGTGCAGGCTCCGGCGCACCACGCGGCGGTCAGTCGCAAGGTCGTCAGAACGGCCCGCGCAACAGCAACGGCTCGAGCACCGGCACTCCGCCAGCCAAACGCAGCGGCCCGCGCAATGGCGCACCGCGTGATGGCCAAGGTCGTCGTGACGAGTCTTCGTCGCGCAACCGCCGTCCGGCCCGTGACGATCAGCCACGCAGCGAACCAGCCGTGCAGAACCCGCGCAGCAACGGTCCGAAGATCATGCACAAGGAATCGAAAGCCGACCGCTTCCCGACGCCTGAGCAGCTCGATCAACTGCCAAGCCGCCCGCGAGGCGAGAAACCAGCCCTGCTGACCCGCAATCGCTGAGTTAACGCCGCCTTACAAGATGCCCCGCTTCGCAAGAGCCGGGGCATTTTTTATGGACGACCCAAACCCGCTTTCTGTAGGAGCTGCCGAAGGCTGCGATCTTTTGATCTTAGAAAAGCCAACATCAAAAGATCGCAGCCTTCGGCAGCTCCTACAGGGGATCAGGGTTGTGACGGGCAATAAAAAACGCCCCCAGCCTTTCGACCGGGGGCGTTTTTATGTGGCAGAGCGAAAGTTATTTAACTTTCACGCCTTCCAGCGAGATGTCCAGATCTGCGGTTTGCGAGGTAGGACCTGGGCCCTTGATCCCGAAATCGTTCAGGTTGAGGGTGGTTTTGGCATTGAAGCCAGCGCGCTCGCCGCCCCATGGATCCTTGCCTTCGCCGTTGAACGTAGCCTTGAAGGTCACAGGCTTGGTCACACCGTGCAGGGTCAGGTCGCCAGTCACATCAGCAGTCTTTTCACCGGTCGATTTAACGGCGGTGGAGACGAACTTGGCATCAGCAAACTTGCCAACGTCCAGGAAGTCTTTGCTGGCGATGTGCTTGTCACGTTCAGCGTGGTTCGACCACAGGCTGGCGGTTTTCACATCAACCGAGATCTTGCTGGCTTCAGGCTTGGCCGAATCCCACGAGAACGTACCGTCGAAGTCTTTGAAAGTACCGTGAATGAAGCTGTAACCCAGGTGGCTGATTTTCCAGTCAACGAAGGCGTGCTGGCCTTCCTTGTCGATTTTGTAGTCCGCAGCCATGGCCTGACCAGCCGAGAGCAGTGCAGAACCGATTGCCAGAGCGGCCAGAGTCTTTTTCAACATGCTTTCTTTTCCTTTGAGTCGAGGTTGAATTTCAGGCTTTGCGACCGAGCATTCGCGTCAGGGTCGCATCACGATCGATAAAGTGGTGCTTCAATGCTGCCAACGCATGGAGACCGGAAAAAATTACCAGTGCCCACGCCAGCCAGAGATGAATCACCCCAGCGGTATCTGCCTGATCCGGTAGCCCGGAGACCAGTGCAGGAACTTCAAACAGGCCAAACACCGGGATCCCGACACCGTCTGCGGTGGAAATCAGGTAACCGGCAATCATCACAGCGAACAGCGCCAGATACAAAAACCCATGGCCGAACTTGGCGCCGATGCGGGTCATGCGGCTGTAGCTTTGCAGCGTCGGCGGCGGTGGGCTGATAAAGCGCCACAGCACCCGCAACACCATCACTCCCAGCAGCACCAGACCGATGCTCTTGTGCAGGTCCGGCGCGTCTTTGCGCCAAGTGCTGTAGTAATCCAGCCCGACCATCCACAGGCCCAGCGCGAACAATCCGAAGACCACCAGCGCTACGCCCCAGTGCATGAAAATGCTGACCCAACCAAAGCGCGAAGAAGAGTTACGTAGCTGCATTGCCCAAATCCTGTGAGAACTGCGAACCAAGACTAGCGAGTTATCTATCGAATTAAAGCGGAAAATTTTGCTTTGAAATATCGAGAAATACGATCAAGAGTCTGGAAGTGGCGTGTTAAGGAAAGATTAAAGGGAAAAGTCTGGCTGGATGTTAGGTGGAAGGTCCTGATGATGTGCCGCTTGAACAGGCCTCATCGCGGGCAAGCCCCACAGTGGTCGGTAGCGCTCACAAATTCTGCGTTCA
>NZ_JAMLFX010000003.1:554244-603065 GCF_023634765.1 Pseudomonas sp. AKS31 | reverse complement strand
CCGCGCTTCTTCATTCACCGCAAGATTTACTGCGCCTTGGTCTCGGTCGTTGCAGCAGGCTTGGCCGCTGGCTTCTTCGCCGGTTCAGCCTTTTTCGCTGCCGGTTTGGCCGCAGGCTTTTTCGCTTCGGTCTTCGCCGCCGGTTTCTTAGCCGCTGGCTTGGCCGCTGCTTTCTTCGCCGGTTCAGCTTTCACGGGTGCCGCAGGCTTCGGAGCTTCCACCGGAGCTGGCGCAGGGGTCGGTGCAGGTGCTGGAGCGACCGGCGCTGGAGTCGGCTCTGGGGCCTTCACAGGCTCAGGCTTCTTCTCGTCATCCGAACCGCCGAACAGATTAGTGAAGAAGTTGCCCTTCTTCGCCGCCACGGCACCCGCCGCGCCTGCCGCTGCTGCAGCCGGCACCACTTTGGCTGGTTCGAACGATTTGCCCGCCGCCAGATCTTCAACCTGACTCGCTGCACGCTGACCGGTGCGCAGTGCACCTTCCAGGGTGCCCGGGTACAAGGTGTCGGTGTGTTCGCCGGCGAACGTCACACGTTGCAGCGGACGTTCCCACAGACGCCAGAACTTGCTGATCTGGCCCGGGCCGTAAGCCAGGTAGGCGCCGCCCATCGACGGGTCGGTGCTGTAGCGACGGATTTCATAACCGGTGAACGAGCCACGGGCCTGTGGATAAAACGCGTGCAGACGGATCAGCACCTGATCGACCATCTGCTTGTCGCCAAACGCCTGCATCACACGAGCGTTGTCGCCGGACAGGTTGATCACCACGTTGGCCCCGCCCTTCAGGGCTGGCTCAATCCAGAGCATGCCGAGGCCGGCGTTGCTGTAGATCTCGCCGGACATGCGCGCCTTGCTTTCCCACACCGGCGTCTTGAACTTCAGCATGATCTGGTCGCGCCAACCGTAGTTGGTGCCCTTGATCGCCGCCAGATGCTGAGCGTCCAGCGCCGGCGTCAAAGCAATCTTGTTCAGCGCACGCAATGGCACGGCCAGTACGACGTAATCAGCCTGGTAGCCAACACTGCCGACCTTGACGGTCACGCCGTCCTTGTCCTGAGTGATCGCCGACACTGGCGAGTTGGTCTTGATGGTTTTGATCTGTTTGACGAACGCCTGCGCCAGCACCTGACTGCCGCCGACCAGACGCGAAGCGCGCAGGTCACGGTCGGAGATGCCGCGATACACACGGTTCTGCTGCGCGAAGTACAGCAGCGACAGACGCGAAGGCTCGTCGTAATGCGTGCGGATATCCTGGTTGATCAACTGACGCGCAGTGGCCGGCAGGTTCTGCTTGTCGAGCCAGCTCGACACGGTGATCTGGTCCAGCGCGTGCAGGGTGCTGGTCGCCGCCGGGTTCTGCGGATCGTCGATCGAGCGTGCCAGATCGTCGAGGGTTTTCTGATAGCGCTTCAGGGCATCGGCGGTGGCCGGTTGCTTGGTCGCCAGATCAGCGGCAGAGAAATACTCGCCGTCGATCAGGTATCCCGGGGTCCGCACGAATTCCGGCGCAGGCGTGGTACCGAGTTTGAATGTCGAGACGTACTTGTTCAGCACCGGCTGGGTCTTGTCGTTGCCGATCCACTCGCTGGTGGCCATACCGGAGCGACCGCCCAGGCTCGGTTTGGCTTCCAGCAGGGTGACCTGCCAGCCCTTGTTTTGCAGTTCATAAGCGGCGGTCAGGCCCGACAGGCCGCCGCCGATCACGATTGCAGTTTTATCCTTGGCCAGCGCCGTAACGCTGAACAGCCCCAACATCACCAGCGCACAGGCGCGCAGCCAACCGACAGACATTCAGCGAACTCCGGAAATACACATAGGAAAAAGCAGTTGTGCGGGTCAGACGACCCAAAGAACCGCGAAGAATACGTTAGCCATCAAAACGCCGCCAGCGACGTCTATCGGCTCATACAAAGTAGCTCAATCGACACAATGGGTTGTCCCCACGCGATGCATTGCATAGGCTTGCGCGATTGTTTGCCCGCGCCTGTCGCGAGCCGCCTCGAGGAGACTGTAAATGGGCCTGAATAACCAGTGGATGCAACGCGACCTCGCGGTGTTGTGGCATCCCTGCACCCAGATGAAAGACCACGAACAGCTGCCGCTGATCCCGATCAAGCGCGGTGAAGGCGTCTGGCTCGAAGACTTCGAGGGCAAGCGCTACCTCGACGCGGTCAGCTCGTGGTGGGTCAACGTGTTTGGCCACGCCAACCCGCGCATCAACCAGCGCATCAAGGATCAGGTCGATCAGCTGGAACACGTGATTCTGGCCGGTTTCAGCCATCAACCGGTGATCGAGTTGTCCGAGCGTCTGGTGAAGATGACGCCGGAAGGCCTGAACCGGGTGTTCTACGCCGATAACGGTTCGTCCTGCATCGAAGTCGCGCTGAAAATGAGCTTTCATTACTGGCTCAATCGCGGTCAGCCGAACAAGAAACGCTTCGTCACCCTGACCAACAGCTACCACGGCGAAACCATGGCGGCGATGGCGGTCGGCGACGTGCCGCTGTTCACCGAAACCTACAAAGCGCTGCTGATGGACACCATCAAGGTGCCGAGCCCGGATTGCTACGGGCGTCCGCAAGGCATGAGTTGGGAAGAGCATTCACGCAACATGTTCGCCGCCATGGAACAAACCCTGGCCGAGAACCATGACAGCGTCGCGGCAGTGATCGTCGAACCGTTGATTCAGGGCGCTGGGGGCATGCGCATGTATCACCCGGTTTATCTGAAATTGCTGCGCGAAGCCTGCGATCGCTACGGCGTGCACTTGATTCATGACGAAATCGCCGTCGGCTTCGGCCGCACCGGGACGATGTTTGCCTGTGAACAGGCCGGCATCCGCCCGGACTTCCTCTGCCTGTCCAAGGCCCTGACCGGCGGCTACCTGCCGCTGGCCGCGTGCCTGACCACCGACGAGGTCTATAGCGCGTTCTACGACGACTACCCGACCTTGCGCGCTTTCCTCCATTCGCACAGCTACACCGGCAACCCGCTGGCGTGCGCGGCGGCACTGGCGACGCTGGATATCTTCGAGCAGGACAACGTTATCGAGAACAACAAGGCCCTGGCCCAGCGCATGGCGTCGGCGACGGCGCATCTGGTCGATCACCCGAACGTCTCCGAAGTACGCCAGACCGGCATGGTCCTGGCGATCGAGATGGTCAAGGATAAAGCCACAAAAGAGGCCTACCCTTGGCAGGAACGTCGCGGTTTGAAGGTGTTCCAGCATGCGCTGGAACGTGGCGCGTTGCTGCGTCCGCTGGGCAGCGTGGTGTATTTCCTGCCGCCGTACGTGATTACCCCGGAGCAGATCGACTTCCTCGCCGACGTCGCCAGCGAAGGCATCGACATTGCTACGCGTGACAGCGTCAGCGTCGCCGTGCCGAAAGACTTCCATCCCGGCTTCCGTGACCCAGGCTAACCGTGACCGCTCGTTCCCACGCTCCGCGTGGGCATGCAGCCCGGGACGCTCCGCGTCCCAAAGCGGACGCAGAGCGTCCATTGAGGCATTCCCGCGCAGAGTGTGGGAACGATCTAATCTGAGAGACCCGAAATGAGACTGTCCCGCTTCTTTATCGACGCCCCCCTGAGCACCGGCGAACACGAATTGCCGGAGGCCCAAGCGCATTACATCAGCCGCGTGCTGCGCATGGCCGAGGGCGATGCGGTGCAACTGTTCGACGGTTCCGGTCATGAGTTTCGCGGTTCGCTGGTGGAAGTCGGCAAGAAGCGCGTGGTGGTGCAGATCGACGAACAGCTCGCCGGCCAGGTCGAGTCGCCGCTGCACATCCACCTCGGCCAGGGCCTGTCCCGGGGCGAGCGGATGGACTGGGCGATCCAGAAAGCCACCGAGCTGGGCGTGAATGAAATCACCCCGATCTTCAGCGACCGCTGCGAAGTCCGTCTCAAGGACGAACGCGCCGACAAACGCCTGCTGCACTGGCGTCAGGTGGCGATCAGCGCCTGTGAGCAGTGCGGTCGCTCGCGGGTGCCGGTGATTCATCCGCCGGTGTTGTTGGCGGACTGGATCAAACAGACCGAAGCCGAGTTGAAACTGGTGCTGCATCCGGTGGCCGAGCCGCTGGTGAGTCATGCCAAACCTTCGACGCTGGCGTTTCTGATCGGGCCTGAGGGTGGTTTGACCGACGCCGAAGTCGAGCAGGCCAAAGGCAACGGTTTCCACGCCGCCCGCCTCGGCCCGCGCGTACTGCGTACCGAGACCGCGCCGGTGGTTGCGCTGGCGGTGGCCCAGCAACTTTGGGGGGATTTCTAACCCCCCAAAAGATCGCAGCCTTCGGCAGCTCCTACAGTTGAAATGCATTCCAATGTAGGAGCTGCCGAAGGCTGCGATCTTTTGATTTTGCTTCACAGGACGTAGAACATAATCGCCACAAAGTGCAGCAAACTCCCGGCAATCACGAACAAATGCCAGATCCCGTGCGCATGCCGCAAGCGGTGATCGAGGGCAAAAAAGATAATCCCCACGGTGTACAAAACCCCGCCAGTGGCCAGCCAGGCGAAACCAGTGGTGCCCAGCGCCGCCAGTAATGGCTTGACCGCCACCAGCACGATCCAGCCCATCACTGCGTAAATCACGATCGACAGGATCCGCGCCTCCGAGCGTGGCTTGATCTCCTGCAAAATGCCGATCAGCGCCAGCCCCCAGACAATCCCGAACAACGTCCAGCCCCAAGGCCCACGCAGGGTCACCAGACAGAACGGCGTGTAGCTGCCGGCAATCAGCAGGTAGATCGAAAAGTGATCGACCTTCTTCATGATCGCTTTCTTGCGCCCGCGCACGCTGTGGTACACGGTCGAGGCGCTGTAGAGCACCAGCAAGGTAAACGCGTAGATCGCCACGCTGACAATTTTCCACGGACTGCCGTCCAGGCAGGCAATCACCAACATCCAGACGCCGCCGACAAAAGCCGCCACTGCCCCGACCAGATGGGTCCAGGCGTTCAATCGTTCTCCGTGATACATGTATTGCTCACCTCACATTCGTTACCGCAGCGCGCAAGGCTCGGGCCTTGAGCGTAAAAGCGCAATGTTTCTGTTCAACGCCAGGATCAAAAGATCGCAGCCTTCGGCAGCTCCTACAGGTGATCGCATTCCAATGCAGGAGCTGCCGAAGGCTGCGATCTTTTGATGTTCAAGGCACAATCGACGCATTCCAAAAAGAGTCCGCGCCATGCTGATCGACGAAGAATTGACCCTGAAAAAACTCGAGGTGTTCCTCGCCTTCATGCGTACCGGCAACCTCGCCCGCGCCGCTGCCGAGTTGCAGACCAGCAATGTCAGCGTGCACCGCGCCATTCACTCGCTGGAAAGCGCCCTGCGCTGCCCGCTGTTCAAGCACGAAGGGCGCAACCTGACGCCGCTGGAAAGCGCTTACGTGCTCGAAGAACGTGCACAGAAGTTGATCAACGACGTCGTCGAAAGCGTGCGCCTGACCCGCGAAGCCGCCGGGTTCTCGGCTGAACGTTTCAAACTCGGCTCGCTGTATTCGCTGACGGTGAAAACCGTGCCGCAACTGATCATGGGCCTGAAGATCCGCCGCAGCGAACTCAACATCGACCTGATCCTCGGCTCGAACATCGACCTGCTCTACAAGCTGAAAAACATGGAAGTCGACGCGATTCTGGTGTCGCTGGACGACAGCATCAACGACCCGGATTGCGAGCAGATTGCGCTGTTCTCCGACGACATCTTCCTCGCCACGCCAGCGGATTCAAAATTCGCGCAACGCAGTGAAGTCGATCTGGCCGAAGTTCGCGATGAAACCTTCATCACCCTGACTCAGGGTTTTGCCACGCATCAGGACGGCAACCGGGTATTCAAGCAGGCAGGGTTCGAGCCGAAGGTGGCGATGCAGGTCAACGATATCTTCACGCTGTTGAGCATGGTCAGTTCGGGGGTGGGCTATGCGTTGCTGCCGGGGCGGATTGCGGCGGTGTACGAGAACCGGGTGAAGCTGATTCCGCTGCAGGAAAAGTACCGGTTGCAGCAGCACATTGGCGTGGTGTTTTTGAAGGCCAAGGAGCGGGATCCAAATTTGCTGGCGTTGCTGGCGGAGTGTCGGATGTATGCCAATCGACAGGTTGGGGTTTAGATCAAGATCAAGATCAAAAGCTACCCCCTCACCCCAGCCCTCTCCCCCAAGGGGTAGAGGGGGAAAGGGAGCAGGTCGGGGACTTTTCAAGGCCTGAGTTCGACTCAGGACTTTCAGGTCGGTGGATAACGCGAAAACAACTCGGCCGGTTCCCTCTCCCTCCGGGAGAGGGCTAGGGTGAGGGCAGCTTCTACGGCGACTACCCCATCAACCCGCGCATCGCCAGAAACAACAACGAAGGCCCAAGCAAACACCCAAGCGCGGTGTAAAACGCCGCCGTCAGGCACCCGTAAGGCACCAGCTTCGGATCGGTCGCCGCCAACCCGCCGGCCACGCCACTGGACGTGCCCATCAAGCCGCCGAAAATCACTGCGCTACGCGGATTGTTCAGGCCGATCATCGGCGCCACGAACGGCGTCATCACCATCACCAGAATCGCCTTGATCAACCCCGCCGCAATGGACAGCGCCATGACCTCGGAACTGGCGCCAATCGCCGCGCCGGTCACCGGGCCGACAATGTAAGTCACCGCGCCGGCACCAATAGTGGTCAGGCTCACAGCATCGGTATAACCGAACGCCATCGCCACGCCGACACCGGCCACAAACGAAGTCCCCACCCCCACAAACAGCGCCAGCACCCCGACAAACCCTGCCCGCTTCAACTCATCGACACTGACGCCGAAAGCCGTGGCGACAATCGCGAAGTCGCGCAACATCGCGCCACCCAACAGACCGATACCCGACAACAACGGAATATCCACCACGCCTTTCTGCCCACCGGTCAGTGCACCGCCGACATACGACAGCACCAGCCCCAGCAGAATGGCGATGGCCGAGCCGTGCAAACGGCCCTTGGTGAAGGTGTTGGACATCCAGTAGGAGACCCACATGGTCAGCCCGACAATCAGAAACCCGCTGATCAAACCGTAGCCGGTAATCACTTTCATCATCGATTCGTACATGGCGATTACCCCGCAGTCTTGGCTGGAGCGATCGGGGTCTGCTCCTTGTTACCCATGCGCGTCAGCACGGGCACCAGGGCAAAAGCGATCACCACAGCGAGGGTGCCGGCAAGAATCGCCATCGGCCCGCCCTTCAACGCGCCATAGACGTTTTGCTGCGCGGCCATGGCGACCACGATCGGAATGTAGATAGCGCTCCAGAACTCGACGCCCTGCTCAGTCTTGCCCTTGAGCCAGCCGCTTTTGTTCAGATAACTGCCGAGGCCGATCAACAGCAGCATCGCAATGCCGACGCCGCCGACGTTGGCCGGCACACCGATCAGCTTGCCGAGCAGTTCACCGACCCAGATACCCACCAGCGTACAAAAGGCGAGAAACGCCACACCGTAAATAATCATTGTTGTAGTCCTCAAAGTGCATCGTCGAATGTTGTTTTTGTTGTTCGAAGCTTGAGTCGGCGGTTTTAGAGTTGGCGGCCACCCTCCTCTCGCAACAGCGCCTGCAAGGTGTCGAGACGAGCACTGTCGAAGGCAGTGACGGTGCCCTGCTCGAACACCCGGCGCGCCAGCCCGGTCAGCACCGCACCGGGCGGCAGTTCGATTTGTAAACGCACGCCGCGCTCGTAGGCGCTTTGTACGGTGCCGCGCCAATCCACCACGCGGCACATGTTGAAAGCGAGGTCGTCGCGCAGCGCTTCTACTTTGGTCACAGGGCGCGCGCGACTGCCGCTCAGGTAAGCGATTTTCGGGGTTTTCAGTTGTACTCCGGCGAAGGCCTCGGCAAGGGTTTGCGCCGGTTCGTCGAGCAGCGGACAGTGCGACGGCACACTCACTGCCAAACGTTTTGCCAGACCGGCGCCACGACTGCGCGCCAGTTCAGCCACCGCTTGCATGGCCTTGTCGCTACCGGCAATGACCACTTGGTTATCCGCATTGATGTTGGCCAGATACACCGGCGAATCCTCGCTGTGCACTTGCGCCAGCAGCGTTTCGACTGTGGATAATTGCAGGCCGATAATTGCAGTCATGCCATAGCCCTGTGGATAAGTGTGCTGCATCAGTTCGCCGCGCAGGCTGACCAAGTGCAACGCGTTGCTGAAGCTCAATGCACCCGCAACCACCGCCGCAGGATATGCACCGATCGACAAGCCAGCGACGTAATCCGCCGTGAGTCCGCTCTGTAGCAATTGCCGTGAAGCAGCGACGCCGGCTATCAGCAGGCACAGCTGAACCGCCCTTGTGGTGCGCAACGCTTCGCTGGAATCGAGTAGCAAAACATCCTCACCGAGCACATCGCTGGCCTCGGTCAACGTTTCCCTAGGCAAGCGCTGCAGCATGCCCGCTTGCTGCGCGCCCTGGCCGGGGAACACCAGCAGACTGCTCACGCTGCCTGCTCCTGCGGGTTCCACGGGTCAGTCACCAGACCGGCCTGATACTCGTTTTTCAGCAGCACTCGCGCCGAACCACCGGCCCATTCACGCAACGCCACAGCACCGAACGGCGTCTGCAATTGCAGGTCGACCCGGCACACAGCTTGATCGAAAAGTTCAACCAGTTTGCGTGCCTGATTACGCGTGATCAGTTGCGGTGTACGCAGAATCAGATCGAGATCGCTGGCCGCGTGCATCGCGGTAAAACCACTGGCCAATTCAAACCCGACACTGCCGCTGACACCCCAGACCCAACCGCAGTCATCGAGCATCGGCCGCAATTGTTTGAGTGCCTGCATGACCGGCAGATCGCGCTCGCACTCAACATGACAAAGCGCTTCGGGACTGACCCGACAGGCAATCGAATCGATCGCCATAAACGCCGCCAGCCGCTGTTCGCGCAGCACGCCGCGCACGCCCACCGCGACAAAACCGTCAGTGCTCAAGGCCCGCCGCACCACCACCGGTTGCCCGGCGGCCAGCGACTCGACTGCCCACAACGGCGCATCCGCCGGCAACTGCGCCGGACTCATGCCCCAGAGCAAGTCGTGGGCCAGAGGCGTGTTCACCACTGTGCCCTCAGCAGTTCGCGAACCTTGCTGGAGGCCGCACGGTTTTTCGCGCCGAGGCGATTGCTCAAGTCAGTGCTGGAGATATCGCTGATGGCCTGTTTCAGGCATTCGTTCACCCGTGCCAGATCCTCTACGGTCGGCTGTTCAATCTGCTGCACCGACAGGGTTTCCCAGAGCAGTCCGAGGCTCGCATAGCTGTCGATGTCATACGCCATCGGCGGCACACTGGCGGCCAGCGCTTCAAGTTCTTCGACACTGCGCAAGGTCACCCGCGCCGCCGACGCCTTGCCCATCGCATGCACCATCACGCCCGGATCGCGCAGCGCAATCAAACGATTGGCCTGATAGCCGTGGGCGAGAAACGCACCAGACATGGCTTTGCCCACTAGCAGCGCAATCACCGGGTGCCCGGCCAGACGCGCACGGGCATAACTGTCCGCCGCACCGGCCAACGCCTGATGAATGCCGAGCGCTTCTTCGCGCCGACCATAAGCCTGGCTCGGTACATCGACGATGGCGATGATCGGACGCTTCTGCGCTTTATCACGATCAGCACTGATCGCGTCATCCACAGCCTTGGCCAGCCCCCAGCCTTCAAGCAAGCCAACTTCGCCATTGCGAGCACGCGGAAAACGATTGTCCGGATCAGCGACCACAGCGATAAAACGCCCCAGCTCACCGTCGGCAACCTTCAACGATGGCGGCAGCCCTTCGATACTTTTAGCGCCCGCGCTCAAGGCGTCGAACCAGTGCAAACCGCGCAGCGAATAACTGCTCATGAGCGCTCTCCTTGATACAGATCGCGAACCACCGACGGTTCGATTTGCGGGTCAGTGTTCAGACTGTCGAGACGCTGCAGAAACCAGTCGGCGCGCTGGCTGCGCGGTTGTGCCGGCAAACCTTGCTGGAGCAATTCGCCGACCTGCTGACGAATCTTCGCCACGTCATCGGCGACATACCGATCGACAAGACCACTGGCGAAACGCTGCTCGCCGCCGGTCAGGCTCCAAATGAAAGGCCGGTCGCGGGAGTCGTATTCCTCGATCCCGGCTTCCTGCTCGATCACCTGCGGGCCATTCAAGCCGAGGCGTGCTTCCTGAGTCACCAATAGATAGCTGCAGAGCGCCGCCGCAATCGACATGCCGCCGAAACAACCGACGCTACCGGCGACCACGCCAACCACCGGTTGGTACTGCTGCAAATCGACAATCGCCGCATGAATATCGGCAATGGCCGCCAGCCCGAGATTGGCTTCCTGCAAGCGCACGCCACCGGTTTCCAGCAGCAACACCGCGCGCGTCGGAATGCCTTTGCGGTTGTCTTCCGCCGCCAGTTCCAGCGCGCCGGCAATCTTCGCCCCACCGACTTCGCCAAGGCTGCCGCCCTGAAACGCGCCTTCAATCGCGGCAATCACCACCGGCAAACCGTCGAGGCTGCCCTTGGCAATCACCACACCGTCATCGGCCTGCGGCACCACGCCCTGACGTTCGAGCCACGGCGACATCACCCGTTGAAACGGGTCGAGCAATTCGCGAAAACTGCCAGCATCGAGCAAGGCTTGCGCCCGTTGCCGCGCACCGAGTTCGACGAAGCTGTGTTTGTGCAAAAGCGCTGCGCTGTCAGTCATGGCCGATCTCCTCGAAACCTTGTTCCAGACGCAAGCGCACCACCCCTGGCGTCGCGCCGAAATCGTGGATATCGATGGCCATCGCCGGCGGCGTGGTGCCGTCGAACATCCGCGCAAACAGGTGCTGCCAGCGCAGCTGCGCGCCATTGACCGAGGTCTGCACATTGATCGTCAACTTGCCGGCCACACCCGGTTCGATCAGCACTTCCAGATCCCCCGAGCCGACACAACCGACCAGCGCACGCCCGCGTGGCGGCTGCCCGGCGGGGAATTCAAACGATAGGGTTTCCATCAAAACGCTCCCTGAAGGATGCCGTCGCGCTCGATACGGTCGAGCAGCAGCGTGGCGGCGAGCAAGTCGGCGGCGCCACCGGGCGAGGCATTCAATGCGATGAGTTGTTGATCGAGTTCGTGCAAGCGGCGACGACCACTGAGGCTCGCGCTGCCACCGGCGTCGAGCACCGCTTGCGCGCCGGACTGCATGGCGTGCAGGCCCTCTTCGCCGGCGCGGTAAAGCACGCAGGTGTCAGCCAGGTCAGTCATGATCGCGAGCAAGGCGTCGAGCCGGGCGTTCTGTTCGCCGTGGCCATTGGCGCGGCTGCGCCTGAGTTGTGGCAGGCCGCGTTGCAGTACCGAAGGGAAGCCGAGTTGCGCTTGTTCACGGGCACCACGGGCGCCGTAACGCAGGGCGACTTGCGCGCCGTGGCTCAAGGGTTTTGGTGCGTGGCGATCATCCAGCAAGGCCAGACGTGCGGCGCGCAGGGTCACGGCATTGGCGCTGGAGGATTGCGGTTCCAGTGCAGCGGCGGTCACCAACAGACCCAAGGCCCAGATCGCCCCTCGATGGGTGTTCACACCGTTGGTGGTCGCGAGCATCGATTGCTCACCTTCACGACCAATCCGGCCAATCGCTTCGCGTAACGTTGAATCGACTTCGCCGATTGCAACCGCCGCTTCAGCCATTTCCTTGAACGCCGGCCACAACGCCAACGCCGACGCGTGCATCAAGCCTAGGTGCAGATCGGTGTGCGCGCCATTGCCGCGACGGTCGACCAGCGCCGGTTTCGGCGACAGATCGGCTTCGTCGATCAGCGCGTCCACCGCCAGATCAGCCAATCGATCAGCTTGGGACAGCGGTTTTGCTTGCAGGTTAAATGCGTGCATTACCAGCTCCTGAATTTCGCGGGCGGGTTGTACAGGCCGCCGGACCACTCGACCAGATCGGCCACGCTTTTCGCCGCCAGCAGTTCGCGGGTGGCGTCGGTGCGGCGGATGCCGAGGTCTTCGGGCAAGGCGATCAGGCCTTCGCGGCGCATGCGTTCGGTGTCTTTCGGGTTGTGGCGCAGGCCGATGGCGGTGACGCCCGCAACAGCGGCGATCATTGCCTGGCGTTCTTCCAGCGAGCGTGCCTTGTACAGGTAGGCGATGCCTTCTTCGGTGAGCAAGTGGGTGACGTCGTCGCCGTAAATCATGATCGGCGCCAGCGGCATGCCGCTCTTCTTCGCCACCTCGACCGCGTCGAGGGTTTCGACGAAGGTCGGTTTGCCGCCCTCCTGGAACGTCTCAACCATCTGCACCACGAGTTTCTTGCCGCGTTCGAGCATCGGTTGCTGCGCATCGTCGTGGCGCATATCCAGCCACGCCGGGGTGCCGTGACGGCGACCGCGCGGGTCGTGGCCCATGTTCGGCGCACCGCCGAAACCGGCGAGGCGGCCACGGGTCACGGTCGAAGAATGGCCGTCGCCATCGACCTGCAACGTCGCGCCGATAAACAGATCCACCGCGTATTGCCCGGCCAGTTGGCAGAACATCCGGTTGGAACGCAGCGAGCCGTCGCGGCCGGTGAAGAACACGTCGGGGCGCGCGGCGATGTAATTTTCCATACCCAGTTCAGTGCCGAAGCAATGCACGCTTTCGACCCAACCGCTCTCGATCGCCGGGATCAGCGTCGGGTGCGGGTTGAGCGTCCAGTTGCGGCAGATCTTGCCTTTAAGGCCGAGGGATTCGCCGTAGGTCGGCAGGATCAATTCGATGGCGGCGGTGTTGAAACCGATGCCGTGGTTGAGCGACTGCACGTTGTGTTTTTCATAGATGCCGCGAATCGCCATCATCGCCATCAGCACGTGCACAGGCTTGATGTGACGTGGATCGCGGGTGAACAGCGGTTCGATGTAGAACGGCTTGTCGGCCACCACGACGAAATCGACCCACGACGCCGGGATGTCCACGCGAGGCAGCTCGCTGACGTCGTCGACCAACTGATTTACCTGAACGATGACGATGCCGTCGCTGAACGCGGCCGGTTCGATCAGTGCCGGGGTGTCTTCGGTGCTCGGGCCGGTGTAGATGTTGCCGGCGCGGTCGGCCATGAACCCGGCCGAAAGCACGACGTTGGGAATCAGGTCCACCACCAGCCGCGCATAGAGTTCGATGTAGGTGTGGATCGCGCCGACTTCGAGCAAGCCGTCTTCAAGCAACTGGCTGATGCGCAGGCTCTGGGTGCCGGCGAAGGAGAAATCCAGCTTGCGGGCGATGCCGCGTTCGAACAGGTCGAGGTGCTCGGAGCGACCGACGCTGGGCATGATCATGTGCAGGTCGTGGAGCTTTTCCGGGTCAGCTTTGGCCAGCGAGCGCGAAAGGAAATCCGCCTGCTTCTGGTTGTTGCCCTCCAGCACCACACGGTCGCCGGGATGAATCAGCGCTTCGAGCGCGGCGACGATCCTGTCGGTGGGCAACACCACACCGTCGGCCAGCCCACGCACCTTGTCGAGGCGGCGCTGCTTCTCATCGCGCCGCCGCGTCCAGCACGAGTCGGGGGAAATTGTTGTTGTCATGCTCACTCCACGGGTTCGCTGTCGTGGAGCTAAGGTAGGCGTGTGGGGTGGGGGCATCAATCAAGCGCGGTGGTGAATCGTTACGCTCAGGGTAACGATCAAGAGCGCCCTCACCCTAGCCCTCTCCCGGAGGGAGAGGGGACTGATAGGGGGATATTCGGGAATTGCGCCGACCTGGGAATGTTGTACTGAATCCAGAATTTACCAGGTTTACCAGATCCATAATCGACTCGGTTTTCCAGGTCGATGTATGACGCCAGACACCTCACCCCAGCCCTCTCCCTCCGGGAGAGGGCTGGGGTGAGGGTCGGGCTTTTTCGCTACTCCGTCGGCACCAACCTATCCAACAAACGGTTGACGGCCATCTCCGCCACCATCACTACCTGCGCAATACCTTGCACAGTCTTGCGGTGCGTACCTTCCACCGTTGCCGCGTGATTGTTGAGCATCACCGTAGCCGAGCCAAGGGTTTCACTGGCATCGGCCAGCAGGGATTCGGTGTCGGCATTGGGATTGGCCATGTACAACGTGTTGGGGGTGTAGGGCGTGGCCATCAGGTCGGCGTTGGTCGGGCCGAGGTAATGGTCGAGGGCGCGTTCGGCTGCTTCGTGGAATTTCCTGGAATCGGGGGATTCGTAGGGGGATGCCGGGTCTGTGAGCGGGGGGTTAGGCGTTGGTTTAATCATCTTCAGGTTCCGAAATTAAGCTGGAACCGCTTCTCTGCTAAAAGAAGGGGTGGCAGCTGAACGCAGGTTAGCAGACCGGGGAACCTAAGGAAGCCGGCGCGCCGAAGCGCCCTGCGCACAGCCGCCATCGAATGCAGGCGCTGAGCCTGACGATGATGTATGTGCACCCTTAGATTAACCACGGGCTGCTAAACCCGATCACTGGAAATCAGTGACGGAATCAAGTTACGCAGCATGCCAAAGGCGCACAAGCCGGCGGATTCTGGTGCATGCGTAGGCAGCGGCGCAAGGATTTGTAGGCCAGGGAGCCGTAACACAGAGTGTCTTTAAACAACGTGGTTAAAGGGTGTTTATTGCAATTCAGCAATTGAGGATTTGCTTGTAAGAATTTGCTGGTGCTACTGGCCCCATCGCTGGCAAGCCAGCTCCCACAGTGTCCGAGTTGTATTCGAATTCTGTGAACCACACAAAAACCTGTGGGAGCTGGCTTGCCAGCGATGGGGCCAGTCAGAGCGACACGAATTCTGGATCAGTGAACCAGCCCAGCATCCACCAACAACTTCTCCAGCCCCAACAAATCCGGCACCTTCGCCACCTGCTCCCCGACCTGCACCGCCGCCTGCTCCAGCGAGCACAACGGCACGTCGACATAACTCAACTGGCTATCAAGCTTGTACGAACGCGGAATCCCCTGCACCAGCAGCGCAATGAACTTCAGCTCCGGCAATCCACCGAGGGCATTGAGAATCACGATCCGCGCGCGCTCGCCAATGACGATTTTCTGCCCGCAGGCCGATTCAAAACTCAACAACGGAATCTGCCGCTCACGCCACTTCACGCGCCCCAGGTACCACGGCGGCGTGTCCAGATCGAAGGCACTGGCCTGATAGTCAATCAACTCAGCGACAGCGACGTTAGGCAGGATCAAATTGCGATCCGCCAGCGGCAGCAGCAAACCGGTCAGTTGGCTGCTGCGCTGATTGTGCCGGCGCTCATGCATGTTTCTTGCTCCAGTGGGCAATGCTTTCAAGCAGCACCGACTCTTGATACGGCTTGCCGAGGTAGTCGTTGACGCCAATCGCCATGGCACGATCGCGGTGTTTCTGCCCGGTGCGTGAGGTGATCATGATGATCGGCAGGTGTTGCAGGCGTTCGTCGTTGCGTACCTGGGTGGCGACTTCGAAGCCGTCCATGCGCGGCATTTCGATATCGAGCAGCATCAGGTCGGGCATGTGTTCTTCGAGCAGCAGCATGGCGTCGACACCGTCCTTGGCAGTGAGCACGTTCATGCCGTGGCGTTCGAGCAAACGGCTGGTGACCTTGCGCACGGTGACCGAGTCGTCGACCACCATCACCAGCAGCGGTTTCTGCGGTTCGCTGTCGAGTTCCGGCAGCGTCGACGGCTGTGCAACCCGCGCCTGCATCGCACGGATCGGCGCGAGCAAATCGAGAATCAGCACCACCCGGCCATCGCCGAGAATCGTCGCCCCGGACACGCCTTGCACCGCCGCGAATTGCGCGCCGAGGCTCTTGACCACGATCTCGCGGGTGCCGGCCATGGTATCGACCAGCACCGCGATGTGCCGGTCGTTGTAGTGCACCAGCAGCACCGGCAACGGCAGGTTCTGGCCGAGCAGTTTTGGGCGTGGCGCGGTTTTCAGCAGCTCGCCGAGATAGCACAGTTCATAGGTCTGGCCGCCGTAGTGGTAGCGCGGCGGATCCTGACGGAAGTGTCCTTCCAGATCATTCGGTAACACGCGAACGATGCCTTCGATGGTATTCAGCGGGATCGCGTATTGATCCTCGCCGCACTGCACCATCAACGCGCGGTTGACCGACACGGTGAACGGCAGACGAATGCGGAAATGCACGCCCTGCCCCGGCACCGAGTCGATGCTCATGGTCCCGCCCAACTGGCGCACCTCTTCGTGGACCACGTCCATGCCGACGCCGCGCCCGGAAATCTGCGTGATCTTTTCAGCGGTGGAGAAGCCCGGCTGGAGGATGAACTGCAATACATCGCGGTCGCTGATTTCGGCATCCGGCGCCAGCAAACCGCGCTTGATCGCCTTGCGCCGCACCGCTTCCAGCGGCACCCCGGCGCCGTCGTCGCGGATATCGAAAACGATGTCGCCGCCTTCACGGGACAAGTCCAGGCTTATCGTGCCCTGCGCCGGTTTACCCGCCGCCAGCCGCACTTCGGCCGACTCCAGACCATGGTCGACGGCGTTGCGCAGCATGTGCTCCAGCGGCGCGGCCATGCGCTCGAGTACGTTGCGATCCATCTCGCCTTCGGCGTTGCCGACGACAAAGGCGACGTCTTTGTTCAGCTCTTCGGCGACCTGGCGGACGATGCGTTTGAGGCGCGGCAGCATGCGTTCGAACGGCACCATGCGCGTACGCATCAGGCCTTCCTGCAACTCGGTGTTGATCCGCCCCTGTTGCTGCAACAGGTTCTCCGCGTCGTGGTTGCGCCGGTCGAGGGTTTCTTTCAGATCAAGCAAGTCCGAGGCCGATTCGAACAGCGCCCGCGACAGTTGCTGCAACTGCGAATGACGGTCCATTTCCAGCGGGTCGAACTCCTCGTAGCCGAGGCGTTCGGCGTCGACTTGCTGGCGGCTGAGAATCCGCCCTTGGGTTTCAGTGTCGAGCCGGCGCAGTTGATCGCGCATGCGTTCGATGGTGGTTTCCATCTCGTTCAGCGCGATCTGTGCGTCGTTGACTTGCTGTTCGATACGGCCACGGAAGATCGAGGTTTCGCCGGCCAGATTGACCAGCTCATCGAGCAGTTCGGCGGAGACCTTGACCATGTCCGCGCCAGCGTCGGCAGCCGGCGGCACCACTTCAGTCTTGACTGGCACCGGCAACACCGGCGGCGTGTCGGGCGTCACCGGGTGGCTGAAATTCTGGATCGCATTGATCAGCCGATCGGCCGGCGGACACGGTTGCCCGGCGCGCACGCCATCGAGCATCTGCGCCAGCCGATCATGACCGCGCTGCACCAGCGCGAACAGTTCCGCCGAGGGCTGCAACGCCCCGGTCGAGAGACTTTCGTAAAGGTATTCCAACTCATGGGCGAGGTCGCCGATCGGGCCGATCTCGACCATTCGCGCGCCGCCCTTGAGCGTGTGCAAATCCCGCAGCAGGGTTTCCACTTCCTGACGATTGCCAGGCTCGGCCTGCCAGCGCAGCAGCGCGGCGCCGGAGTTTTCGATGATGTCGAAACCTTCTTCGAGGAAGATCTCCAGCAGTTCCGGATCGTGCCCGGCGCTGTCGGGATCGACCGCTGGCGGGGGCGTTTCGCTAGCGCTTTGGCCTTGGCGCACCTCACGCAGGGTTTCGATCAAATCCTCGGCTGGCGTCAGTGGCTGATGCTGTTGCAGTTGTTCCACCAGCAGCGCCAAACGCTCATGGCTCTTGAGCAGCAAGCGCCCCAACGCTTCACCGTAGCTGTAGCGACGATCGACCAGACCTTCGTAAAGGCTTTCCAGCTCCTGGGCCAGATCACCGATGGCCTCGACTTCGGCCATCCGCGCGCCGCCCTTGAGGGTGTGCAAGTCGCGCTGCAACGAGGACAGCGGCGCGGCGTTGTCCGGGTCATTGAGCCAACGCTGCAAGGCCTGGCCGGCGCTGTCGAGGATGTCCACGGCCTCCTCGATAAATATCTCGACGATCTCGTCATCCGCTTCAAACGGGGCGGCCGCCTGCTGCAATTCCGCCGTGGCGCTGCCCAGTTCACGGATGCTCAGGGTGCGGCTGCCATCGCTGCGAATCAGGCCCATGGACGACGGGTCGAGGCTTTGATCGAGCAGATCATGCAACGCCCGGATCCGTGCCGGTTGCGGGGTGACTTCCTGGCCTGCGGCCAGTTCGTCGAGCATGTTGATCAGTGCTTCGTGGGCGTTCTGCGCTTCGCGGAAAAACTGTTCGCTGACCGCCAGACTGCTTTCTTCCACCGCGCCATACAGGTCAAGCAAGGCTTCGCACAACACGTCCACCGGGAGCAGATCGGCCAGGTGCGCGCCTTCGCCAAGGGTGGTCAGTTCATCCAGCAAGGCGCTGAGTTCCTGACGCTCGCCGGGGTGTTGCTGCCAGCGCTGCAACAGGCTTTCGGCGTCGAGCAGGATGTCCATGCCCTGGGCGAGGAAGTTGTTGATCAGTTGCGGGTCGCGCTTGATTCGCAGGCCGGTATTCGGTGCGTTGAGAACGCTTTCGAGACGTTCGGCGAGCAGCGCGTCGGTGCGTTTGATCAGCGACTGTGCACCGACAATCGGCGCCAGCGGATCGTGCTTGAGCTGACGCAAGCCGATACGGAACAGGCCTTCGGCTTCCAGCAGCAGTTCCACTTCGTCGAGGTCCAGCGGCAACTGATGCGCCTTGAATTCGCGGGCCAGTTGATCGAGCGACGCGGCCAGTTCGGCAATCGGCAACACGCCGGCCATCGAGGCGCTGCCCTTGAGCGTATGCAGGGCGCGTTGCAATTCATCGCTGGCCTGTAGCGGCACATACTCGGCGGCCTGATCGAGAAAGCGATTGAGACTGGCTAGGTGGGTTTCGGCTTCTTTGCGGAAGATCTCCAGCAACAGCGGATCGAGCGCGGCGACATCGTCGACGTCTTCAGCCGCCAGCGGTTGGTCACCCTTGGCCAGAGCATGGGCGCGGGCAGCGAGTTGATCGACATCGCTGCGTTGACGCTGGCTGTTGGTGGCGAATTCGTTAATCAGTTCCGGCAGCAACAGCACCGTGTCGGTAAGCAGTTGCTGCACCACCGAGCCGGGTTCGACGCTCTGTTCCAGCACGCGGTTGAGCAGGTTTTCCACCGCCCAGGCCAGTTCGCCAAGGATCAACGCACGGACCATGCGCCCACTGCCCTTCAAGGTGTGGAAGGCGCGGCGCAGTTCAATCAGCGCTTCACGATCCTGCGGGTTGGCGCTCCAGCGCGGCAGGTATTCGTGGAGGACTTCGAGGACCTCATCGGTCTCTTCGAGGAACACTTCACGCAGTTCATCATCGACCGGTTCTTCATCGGCAGGCGGCGGCATCAGACTGCCGGGGGTGATCAGCGCCGGCGGGTTGAGCGCCGAAACCGGGCTGGCCAGAACATCGGCCAGCGACTGTACGGTTTCCGGGTCATCGAGCGCCTGCAGGTCCTGCATCACCAGCGCTTCGCTGGGGCTGAGCACGTCGTCGAGTACCGGCACATGCTGCGCGCCGGGCTGTTCATCGGGAAAGAAGCCGAGACTGGCGAGGCTCTTTTGCGCGACGTCCAGCAGTTGCTCGTTCGGCGCCTGCGGGTCGTCGCTCAAACGTTCGAGGTAATACTCGAGGCTGCTGATGACATCGGCCAAATGATCCAGTTGTTCCCAACCCGGTTCATGGGGATCGAGCAGCAAATGTTCGCGGATGAATCCATTGCAGGCCTCGACCAGACTCGCCGCGCGGCTCAACGGAATCATCGCCAGTGCCCCGCGCACCTGGGTCAGCAGCGCCGGCAACGGTTGCAGGTGCTGGCGATCCCAATCGGCGTCGATGTAGTCGACGATCATGTCCTTGGCCTGTTGCAGGCAGATGCGCGCTTCCTTGATCACGATCTGATGGATCTGCGTCAGGTCGGTGGTCGGCAGGCGTGAGTCTTCCGGACTTTCCGGCTCGACGGTGCCGACCATGCCGGCCAGCGTCGCTTCGACGTACAGCAGCGCCCCGGCAACGTCCATCAGGATCGCGTCGTTCGGTTCGCGCTGGCCCTGAGCAAGGCTGAGCACCACGGCCAATTGATCGATGATGACTTTGCGCGGCTGGCCGAAACCGAGCACGGCCAGGGTGTCGGCGATCTGCCGCAGCGGCGCCAGCAGGCTCTCCAGATCCGAAGTGTGCTGACGGTCGCTGCGCACGAACAGGTCGAGGCGTTCCTTGACCCGCACCAGCTCTTCGCACAATGCCGCCAGCACCGAGCGCATCGCATCGCGGTCAGGGCCGGCCAGGCGTGCGCGTTCTTCGTCGACCATCGCGCTGTCGGGCAACGCGTCGTCCAGCGAGTAGCGATCTTTCATGGTCAGCATCTGCCCGGTGGGATGTTCGGCTTTGGCAATATAGAACAACAGGCTTTTCAGCAGCTCGGCAGGCGCCGGCTGATTGAGGCCAGCCATACCCTGATCGAGCAGGCGTTTGAGTTCTTTGTCGGCGTCCTTGAACAGGCTGCGCAGCGCCGGGCTGTTGGCGATCACGCCCTCGCGCATGCCTTCGACCAGCGCCGAGGCGACTTGCCACAGGGGGCTCAGCGGCGAATCACCGCTCAGCGCTTCGAGGCGGGTAAAGACTTTGGCCAGATAACCGAGGTGGGTCTGGTCATCCTGCTCGCGCAGCAAACCGACCAAAGCCATTTGCAGCATCTGGCGTAATTTGCGCAGCACGTTCGGCAACTCTGCCGGCTCAAGCAGCGCCAGTGCTTCGGCGCTCAGGGGCGGGAAGTCAGGCAACTGCGGGCTGAACAGGCTGGTTTCAGACAACAGGCTTTCGCCACGGGCGCTGCGCAGATCGTTGATCAGCGGCAACACCACCAGCGGCAAATCGCGCCGGGCGCTCTGCACACGGTCGAGGTAGATCGGCAATTGCCCAAGGGCTTGCAGCAACAGATGCAGCGCTTCGTCGCGATGGCTGACGCGCTCGTGCTGCAGGGCTTCGACCAGATGTTCCATTTCTTCGGCGAGCAAGGCTGCGCCGTAGAACTCGACCATCTGCAAACTGCCGTGGACCTGATGGATGTAATCCAGGCACTCGTCCAGCCCCGGAAAAGCCTGCGGATCATCGAGCACGGCTTCAATCGCCTGATGCGCCTGCTTCAGCGTTTCGGCAATTTCGCCTTTGACCCATTCGAGGGCCACATAGTCGTGCCGATCACCCATAACCACTCCAATCACGCTTTATCTGTCGCCGCCGGCAAGGTGAATCCGGACACCGAACGCCGTAGCTGACTGGCCATTTTCGCCAGGTTGCCGATGCTCTCGGCGGTGGCCGTGGACCCCGACGAGGTCTGCGAGGTGATCTGCTGGATCACGTTCATCGTCAACGAGATCTGCCCGGCCGAAGAGGTCTGCTGCTGCGCTGCGTTGGAGATGCTTTGAATCAGCGCCGCGAGGGTCTTCGATACGCCTTCGATTTCTTCCAGGGCCACACCGGCATCCTGCGCCAGTCGCGCGCCGCGCACCACTTCGGTGGTGGTTTGCTCCATCGAGATCACGGCTTCATTGGTGTCGGTCTGAATTGCCCGCACCAGGGTTTCGATCTGCCGGGTGGCGGCGGACGAGCGTTCGGCCAGGCGCTGCACTTCGTCGGCGACCACGGCAAAACCGCGCCCGGCATCACCGGCCATCGACGCCTGAATCGCCGCGTTGAGGGCGAGGATGTTGGTCTGGTCGGCAATGTCGTCGATGAGGCTGACAATGTCGCCGATTTCCTGCGACGACTCGCCCAGACGCTTGATGCGTTTGGCGGTGTCCTGAATCTGCTCGCGAATGTTGTCCATGCCGTGGATGGTGTTGTGCACCACCTCGTTGCCCTTGTTGGCGATTTCCACCGAACGCTCCGCCACCGCAGAGGATTCGGCGGCGTTGGCCGAGACCTGATCGATGGATTCGGCCATGTCGCTGATCGCCGTCGACGCTTCGGAAATCTGCTGGGCCTGATGCTCCGAGGCCTGGGCCAAGTGCATGGCGGTGGCCTGTGTTTCCTGCACCGCTGCGGCGACCTGGCCGGCGGTGAGGTTGATCGTCGCGACGAGATCGCGCAACTGGTCGACGGAATAGTTGATCGAGTCGGCGATGGTGCCGGTGAAGTCTTCGGTCACCGAGGCGGTCACGGTGAGGTCGCCATCGGCGAGGTCTTCGATTTCATCGAGCAAGCGCATGATCGCGTTCTGGTTGCGCTCGTTCTTCTCGGCGGTTTCACGCAACTGGCGGTTGGTTTCCCGGACCATCACCAGACCGATGAGGATGATCGAGGCCAGCGCCAGCAAACCGAGGACGTAGCCACCGATGGTGTCGGTGTTGCGCCCGCCGGCAAGGTTTTCGAAGCGAGTGGCCAAATGCGAGGCTTCGTCAAGCAGGGTTTGCGAAAGGCTGAAGATGTTGCTCGCCGACTCCCGCACCTTGAACAGCTCCGGCGAGGTTTCGAGAATTTCATCCACCGAGCCGGACACGAACTGGAACAGCTCGGAGATTTCGCTCAAACGGGCGCGGGCGTCGCGGTCTTCGACCTGGCTGATTTTCAGCGCCGGGTTGCCTTGCAGCATGCCGTTGAGCACTTGGCCGAAACGGGTGGCATCGCGGCCAAAGGCATCGGCTGCCTGTTGCGAGTTTTCGTCGCCGGCGAGCACGGTGTTGACCGCGCCGAGGATCCGTTCAGCCAGCAACGACTGACGCTGTGCCATCGCCACTTGCGCGGCCGGGGCACCACGCTGGAGGAGAATTTCGACGACTTTTTCGTATTCGATCTGCAACTGCGGCACGGTTTCGGCCAGGGTCGCGGCGACCTGATGCAGCGACAGCACGGTCTGCTCGCTGGAGAGAATCGCGTCGGTGTTTTTCAGCAGGCGTTCCCAGTCGAGCTGCACGGCGCGCATTTCCGGGCGCACGGTGGCCGGTGCGGGTGGCAGGCCGGTGGCCGGGTCGCCTTTTTTCAGGTAACCCCAGCGCTGGGCGAAATCGTTACGCGCATCGCTGAGCAACTTGAACGCAGCAGCCTTGCCGGCGGCGGCTTCGGTGGCGTTCTTGGCGATGCGTTGCGAGAGCACGCGCAGCTCACCGGCGTGGCCGATGTACTGTTTGTCGTAGTTCGCCTGGGTGTTGAGGTAAGCGAAGTTGGCGAACAGCAGCATGATGAACACGATCAGTGCGATAAACAGCACGATGATCTGCGAGCGACTGCGCGAGCCTTCCGCCGGCTTGCCTGTTTTTGCTTTTATCATCGGTCCTCGCCCTTAACCCACACCTTTGAGGCCTGCTGCAATCCCTGTGGGAGCGAGCCTGCTCGCGAAAGCGCTGGGTCAGCCAATATTTATCTCGCCTGACACGCCCTCTTCGCGAGCAAGCTCGCTCCCACAGGGGACGGTGTTGAATCTGTTATATCGCGACGCTCATGAACACCGGGGATTTGGCCAATGCAAACAGGCTGAACACCCGCCAGTTCTGCTCGCGCCGAAAATAGCCTTTGACGAACTCGGCCTTGGAACCCTGGCGCTTGCTGATCGACAGCGGTTCAAAACTGCCCTGTTCAAAATGCTGCAGGCCGATAACCTCATCGACCATCAGCCCGGCAAATACATCACCATGCTCGACCACCAATACCCGCCGCTGTTTACGCAACGGCGACAGCTCATGGCCGAAGAAGCCACACAGATCCATGATCGGCAGCAGCCGTCCACGCAGGTTAGCCACGCCTTTGACCCACGGCTTGACCCCGGGCAATTGAGTGAAGCGCGGCTCGTGCAGCACTTCGCTGACTTCGCCCATCGGCGCCACATACCAATGCTCGCCAAGGCGAAAGCCGATGCCGCTCCAGCGATCCTGGCGCGCCGCCTGCGACGGCAAGTCCGCCGCCAGCAAGCGGCAGCGCTGGTCGATCTGCCAGAGCAATTCGAACGCCGTCAGCGATTCGCTCATGGTTGCGCGATCAGCCTTTGAGCACGTTGTTCAGGGTTTTGATCAGGGTGTCTTCGTCGACCGGTTTGGTCAGGTAATCCTTGGCGCCCTGGCGAGTGCCCCAGACCTTGTCGGTTTCCTGATCCTTGGTGGTGATGATGATCACCGGGATGTGACTGGTGTCGGCATCCTTGGTCAGCTGGCGGGTGGCCTGAAAACCGTTGAGGCCGGGCATGACAATGTCCATCAGCACGGCGTCGGGTTTTTCCTGACGGGCCAGGGCCACGCCGTCGGCGCCGTTTTCGGCCTTCAGGACTTCATGGCCGTGCTTTTCGAGCATGCCGGTGAGTTTGTACATTTCAGTCGGCGAATCATCGACGATCAGGATACGTGCCATGGTTTTCCCCATTTTTCTTGTCGACGCCCGGCCCGCTGGCCGCGTGTCTCTGTACGTGTCTTACTGCGGCAAAACGGCGGCGAAGCCCGGAACATGGGCCTGAATCGCGTTGAGCAGTTCTTCCTTGCTGAAAGGCTTGGTCAAAAATTGATCAGAACCGACAATCCGCCCCTTGGCCTTGTCGAACAGCCCGTCGCGCGATGACAGCATGATCACCGGTGTGGCCTTGAACGCACTGTTGTTCTTGATTAAAGCGCAGGTCTGATAACCATCCAGACGCGGCATCATGATGTCGACAAAAATGATCCCGGGATGGTTATCGGCGATCTTGGCCAGGGCGTCGAAACCGTCGATCGCCGTGATCACTTCGCAACCGACATTCTTCAACAAGGTTTCGGCGGTGCGACGAATCGTTTTCGAGTCGTCGATCACCATGACCTTCAAGGCGCTGGACTGCTGTTCCATAAGAGGGTTCTACCGTCGCCTTTGCGAATCAATTTGTCCGTTTTGCGATGAGTAATGGCTGGAAACCCTTGATGCTCAAGGGCCAGCACTGCATGGCAGCCTTTTTAGCACAGTCTCCAGATGCAATCTATCGACGGGTTTTTCCTTGACCGAAAACCCGGCCAGCGCCACTCTGGCGGCACTTTTTCAATACCGATCCGGTAGCCAATTTTCGAGGAAAACCCAATGAGCGTTCGCGTCGGGATTGTCATGGACCCTATCGCCAGCATCTCCTATAAAAAGGATAGCTCGCTGGCCATGCTGCTGGCCGCGCAGAAGCGTGGCTGGGAACTGTTCTATATGGAACAGCGCGACCTGTATCAGGCTGAAGGTCAGGCCCGGGCGCGCATGAAGCCGCTGAAGGTCTTCGCCAACCCGGAAAAATGGTTCGAACTGGAGGCCGAACAGGACAACCTGCTGAGCGATCTGGACGTGATCCTGATGCGCAAGGATCCGCCGTTCGACATGGAGTTCGTCTACTCCACCTACCTGCTCGAACAGGCCGAAACCGCTGGCGTGCTGGTGGTGAACAAGCCGCAGAGCCTGCGCGACTGCAACGAAAAACTGTTCGCCACGCTGTTCCCGCAGTGCACGCCGCCGACCATCGTCAGCCGTCGCGCTGACGTGTTGCGTGAATTCGCCGCGAAACACGGTGACGTGATCCTCAAGCCGCTGGACGGCATGGGCGGTACTTCGATTTTCCGTCACCGTGCCGGTGACCCGAACCTGTCGGTGATTCTGGAAACCCTGACCGCCCTCGGTGGCCAGCAGATCATGGGGCAGGCTTACCTGCCGGCAATCAAGGACGGCGACAAACGCATCCTGATGATCGACGGCGAGCCGGTGGATTACTGCCTGGCGCGGATTCCGGCGCAGGGCGAAACCCGTGGCAACCTCGCTGCCGGTGGCCGTGGTGAAGCGCGTCCGCTGACCGACAAGGATCGCTGGATCGCGGCTCAAGTCGGCCCGACGTTGCGTGAGAAAGGCCTGCTGTTCGTTGGTCTCGATGTGATCGGTGAAAGCCTGACCGAAATCAACGTCACCAGCCCGACCTGCATCCGTGAAATCGACAATGCGTTTGGCACCGATATTGGCGGCTTGCTGATGGACGCCATCGCCAAGAAGCTGCAAGCCGCCGGCAAAAAGCCACAAGCTTGATGCACGTCACATGCAGTCTGTCGCTTGAAGCGTGAAGCCCAAGGCGTGAAACCAACATTGCGTTATCATGCGCAGCCTCTGAAAAACGCGATGTTGGTTTTCTTGTCATGACCCTCCCGTCCGATCTGCCCGCAGAACTCGCCCACCGTGGCGTGCGCCCGGCCGATCGCCTCGGTTTTACCCTGTTCCTTGCGGCGCTGATTCATTTGGCGCTGCTGCTCGGCGTCGGCTTCACGATGGTCGAGCCCAAGCAAATCAGCAAAACCCTGGAAATTACCCTCGCCACCTTCAAGAGCGAAAAGAAGCCGCAGAAGGCTGACTTTCTCGCCCAAGAGAACCAGGAAGGCAGCGGCACGCTGGACAAGAAGGCGATCCCGAAGACCACTGAAGTGGCGCCGTTCCAGGACAATCAGGTCAAAAAAGTCACCCCGCCACCGGCCGCCAAGCCGCAAGTGCAGGAAGCCGCGCCCAAGGCTGCAGTGACCACCGTCGCGCCGAAACCTAAAAAAGCGCCGACCAAGAAAGAAGAAGCCAAAACCGAAGTCAAACCGACAGTCGACGCGCCGGAGTTCGACAGCTCGCAGCTGTCCAGCGACATCGCCAGCCTCGAAGCCGAATTGGCCAAGGAACAACAGCTGTACGCCAAACGCCCGCGTATTCACCGTTTGAGCGCGGCGTCGACCATGCGCGACAAGGGCGCCTGGTACAAAGACGACTGGCGCAAGAAGGTCGAGCGCATCGGCAACCTCAATTACCCCGAAGAAGCACGGCGCAAGCAGATCTACGGCAATTTGCGCCTGATGGTTTCGATCAACCGCGACGGCTCGCTGTATGAAGTACTGGTGCTGGAATCCTCCGGCCAGCCGCTGCTGGACCAGGCGGCGCAGCGCATCGTCCGACTGGCGGCACCGTTTGCCCCGTTTACCGGGGACTTGTCGGATATCGATCGTCTGGAAATCATTCGCACCTGGAAATTTGCTCGCGGCGACAAGCTCTCCAGCAATTAAGGGCAAGATCAAAAGATCGCAGCCTTCGGCAGCTCCTACATTGGCCTGCATTCACATGTAGGAGCTGCCGAAGGCTGCGATCTTTTGGCGGCTTCAGCTTGTCAGTTTGCCCCCCGAACGCCACACTAGCGCACATGAAAAACGTCAGCCCCAGCTACCTCAAGCATCAATTCCTGATCGCCATGCCACACATGGCCGACCCGAACTTTGCCCACACCTTGACCTACATCGTCGAGCACACGGCCAATGGCGCGATGGGGATTGTGGTCAACCGGCCGCAAGAGCTGAATCTGGCCGACATCCTTGAGCAATTGCGCCCGGAGATCGACCCGCCAGCACTGTGCCAGCACGTACCGATCTTCATCGGCGGGCCGGTGCAGACTGATCGCGGTTTTGTCCTGCACCCGGCAGGCAAAACCTTCCAGGCCACCGCGCAACTGGACGGTGATCTGGCCCTGTCCACCTCGCAGGACGTGCTGTTCGCCATCGCTGACGGTGTCGGCCCGGTGAAAAGCCTGATTGCCCTCGGTTATGCCGGTTGGGAAGCCGGGCAGCTGGAAGCGGAACTCGCCGATAACGCCTGGCTGAACTGCCCGTACGACGCCGACATCCTCTTCAACACCAGCAGCGAACTGCGCCTCGAAGCGGCGGCCAGGCATCTGGGGATCAACCTCAGCCTGCTGACGAGCCAGGCAGGTCACGCCTGATGGCCCTGCGCCTGATTCTCGGCTTCGACTACGGCACCAAACAGATCGGCGTCGCGGTCGGCCAGGTGATTACCGGCCAGGCCCGTGAGCTGTGCACCTTGAAGGCACAGAACGGCGTGCCGGACTGGAACCAGGTCGAAGCCCTTATAAAAGAATGGAAACCCGACGCTGTCGTCGTCGGCCTGCCGTTGAACATGGACGGCACGCCGAGCGACATGTGCGTACGCGCGGAAAAATTCGCCCGCCGCCTCAATGGCCGCTTCAACCTGCCCTTCTATACCCATGACGAGCGCCTGACCACGTTCGAGGCCAAAGGCGAGCGCCTGGCCCGTGGCGGGCAGAAAGGCAGTTACCGCGACAACCCGGTGGACGCCATCGCCGCCGCTCTGCTGTTGCAGGGCTGGCTCGATGAAAACACTGCATTGTTTGAATCCTGACAAGCGCTTCGGCGCTTTTCTTTTGGTTATAACCCGAGCCACGTCCGGCAGGACGCCGCTCGGACTCAAGAAGGAGCAACCATGAGCCTGCCCAATCCCGCCGATCTGATCAGCCAGATGGCGACCCGCCTCAAGGCGCACCTTGCCCAACGTGAAATCAACGAGCCGCGTTACATCGGCATTCGCACCGGCGGCATCTGGGTCGCGCAGGCCTTGCTCAAGGAGCTGGGCAGCGACGCGCCACTGGGCACGCTGGATGTTTCCTTCTACCGCGACGACTTCAGCCAGAACGGCCTGCATCCGCAAGTGCGCCCGTCCGCCCTGCCCTTCGAGATCGAAGGCCAGCATCTGGTGTTGATCGACGACGTACTGATGAGCGGCCGCACCATCCGCGCCGCCATGAACGAATTGTTCGACTACGGCCGCCCGGCCAGCGTGACCCTGGTCTGCCTGCTGGACCTCGACGCCGGCGAGTTGCCGATCCGCCCGAACGTGGTCGGCGCGACCTTGTCGCTGGCCGCTCACGAGCGGGTCAAGCTGTCCGGCCCTGAGCCGCTGACGCTCGAACTGCAAGATGTCTCCCTTTAATCCGCCCTATTGAGAGTCCCCCTCGCGATGACGCCTCTAGATACCAAGCGCCCGCTGCAGCTCAATGATCAGGGCCAGCTGCGCCACTTCCTCTCGCTCGATGGCCTGCGCCGCGAGTTGCTGACGGAAATCCTCGACACTGCCGACTCGTTCCTCGAAGTCGGTGCCCGGGCGGTGAAGAAAGTCCCGTTGCTGCGCGGCAAGACCGTGTGCAACGTGTTCTTCGAAAACTCCACGCGCACCCGCACCACTTTCGAACTGGCAGCCCAGCGGCTGTCGGCGGACGTGATCACCCTGAACGTGTCGACCTCGTCGGCAAGCAAGGGCGAAACCCTACTCGACACCCTGCGCAACCTCGAAGCCATGGCCGCCGACATGTTTGTCGTGCGCCACGGTGATTCCGGCGCCGCGCACTTCATCGCTGAGCATGTCTGCCCACAAGTGGCGATCATCAACGGCGGCGACGGCCGTCACGCCCACCCGACGCAGGGCATGCTCGACATGCTCACCATCCGTCGGCACAAGGGCGGTTTCGAAAACCTCTCGGTGGCGATCGTCGGCGACATCCTGCACTCACGGGTGGCGCGCTCGAACATGCTCGCGCTGAAAACCCTCGGCTGCCCGGACATCCGTGTGATCGCGCCGAAAACCCTGCTGCCGATCGGCATCGAGCAATACGGCGTGAAGGTGTACACCGACATGACCGAAGGCCTGAAGGACGTCGACGTGGTGATCATGCTGCGCCTGCAGCGTGAACGCATGACCGGCGGCCTGCTGCCGAGCGAGGGTGAGTTCTACCGACTGTTCGGCCTGACCACCGCGCGCCTGGCCGGCGCCAAACCGGATTGCATCGTTATGCACCCGGGACCGATCAACCGTGGCGTGGAAATCGAATCGGCAGTGGCCGACGGCCCGCATTCGGTGATCCTCAATCAAGTCACCTACGGCATCGCGATTCGTATGGCCGTGCTGTCCATGGCCATGAGCGGACAAACCGCGCAGCGTCAATTCGAGCAGGAGAACGCCCAGTGAAGCTCAGCATTCTCGGCGCACGCGTCATCGATCCAAGCAGCGGCCTGGATCAAGTCACCGACATTCACGTTGAAGCCTGCAAGATCGTCGCCCTCGGCGCGGCCCCAGCGGGTTTTACGGCAGTAGAAACCATCGATGCCCAAGGCCTTGTCGCCGCTCCGGGCCTCGTCGATCTGAACGTTGCTCTGCGCGAGCCGGGCTATAGCCGCAAAGGCTCGATCGTCAGCGAGACCCGCGCAGCGGCCGCCGGCGGTGTGACCAGCCTGTGCTGCCCGCCGAAAACCAAACCGGTGCTCGACACCTCCGCTGTCGCCGAACTGATCCTCGACCGTGCCCGCGAAGCCGGCAACACCAAAGTGTTCCCGATTGGCGCACTGAGCAAAGGTCTGGACGGCGAGCAGCTGGCTGAATTGGTCGCTCTGCGCGATGCCGGTTGCGTGGCGTTCGGCAACGGCCTCGAAAGCTTCCGCAACACCCGCACCCTGTGCCGGGCGCTGGAATACGCGGCGACCTTCGACCTGACGGTGATTTTCAACTCGCAGGATCATGATCTCGCCGAGGGTGGTCTGGCCCACGAAGGCGCGGTTGCGAGCTTCCTCGGCCTGCCGGGGATTCCGGAAACCGCTGAAACCGTGGCCTTGGCCCGTGATCTGTTGCTGGTCGAGCAGACTGGCGTGCGTGCGCACTTCAGCCAGTTGACCAGCGCGCGCGGCGTGGCCCTGATCGCGCAGGCTCAGGCTCGTGGTTTGAAGGTAACGGCGGATGTCGCGCTGTATCAGCTGATTCTGACCGACGAAGCGCTGATCGACTTCAGCAGCCTGTATCACGTGCAACCGCCGCTGCGTACACGTGCGGATCGCGATGGTCTGCGTGAAGCGGTGAAGTCCGGCGTGGTCTCGGCGATTTCCAGCCATCACCAGCCGCACGAACGCGACGCCAAACTGGCACCGTTCGGCGCAACCGAGCCGGGCATCAGCAGTGTTGAACTGTTGCTGCCGCTGGCGATGACGCTGGTGGAGGATGGTTTGCTGGATTTGCCGACCTTGCTGGCGCGTCTGAGTGCAGGCCCGGCTGAAGCGTTGCGTCTGCCGGCCGGCAAACTGGCGGTAGGTGGTGCGGCGGATATCGTGTTGTTTGATCCGCAGGCTTCGACGGTGGCCGGTGAAAACTGGTTGTCGAAAGGTGAGAACTGCCCGTTCATTGGGCACACTTTGCCGGGTGTGGTTCGCTATACGCTGGTGGATGGGCGGATCAGTCACCAGGCTTGATACCGGGTTGCCCCCAATCGCTGGCAAGCCAGCTCCCACAAGGTCTTGCGCTATCTTTGGGTTAGCGCAAAAACCTGTGGGAGCTGGCTTGCCAGCGATGGCTTACTGGAAGGCGCCTCTGCCTTCGGCGTTGCGTACGGACACCTGATCATTCAGCGTCCAGAAGTCATACAGCACCCCCAGAAAGAACAACCCGCCCGTCAGCAGATAGATCAGGCCACTGATCCATTTCCCCTGATACATCCGGTGCACACCCAATGCTCCGAGGAACGTCAGCAGAATCCACGCCACGTTGTACTCGATCGGCCCGGCGGTGAAACGCAGATCCGCCTCGCGATCCATCGCCGGGATCAGGAACAGGTCGATCAGCCAGCCAATACCGAGCAAACCGAAGGTGAAGAACCAGATCGTCCCGGTCACCGGCTTGCCGTAATAGAAGCGGTGAGCACCGGTAAAACCGAAAATCCACAGCAGATAACCGATGATTTTGCTGTGCGTATCTTGCTGCTGAACGAATTGTTGATAGGGGTTCATGAAGACCTCGATTCACACGATAGATAAATATTCTTGAATTCTTTGTGACTTTTTTACAGGTAGCCGACGTACGGCAAATGTTACCGTTGCTACCGTCAAAGCCTTATAGCACCGGACTTCTGTCCGACAATTGCGTCCATTTGCCGCTTATTTGGTTCCGTTGGCCGCCAACTGAATCGACCAACGGACTCGGAATGAAAAAAAACTCTGTTATAAAGTTGCGCGCTATCACTAAAGAGCCACGCCTAATGCGACCATTTTTCAAGACATGGCTAACCATTTGCCTATTAATGCCACTGGCCGCCCACGCCACCAATCGTGAGCAACGTCTTCCCAACGTTAACGGCTTCACCCCTAAATCCCATGCTTCGGCTCCTTCGAGCAAGAGCAGCAAAAGCAAAACCACCACGCTGAGCAGCAAGAGCCACAGCAAGCTGGTGCCACCGATGGCGAGCAAGGAAAGCAGCAATGTGCTGAGCCGTGCGGTGAACGTCCTCGGTACACCTTATCGTTGGGGCGGCAGCAGCCCAAGTAAAGGTTTTGATTGCAGCGGCTTGGTGAAATACGCGTTCAACGACGCCACCTTCGACCTGCCACGCACCTCGAACGCCATGGCCAGCGGCCACGGCGAGAAAGTCGAGCGCAAGGATCTGAAGCCGGGCGACCTGATTTTCTTCAACATCAAGAGCCGTCGGGTCAATCACGTTGCCATCTACCTGGGCAACGATCGCTTTATCCACGCACCGCGTCGTGGCAAAGCGGTGAGCATCGATACGTTGAACAAGCCTTACTGGGAAAAGCATTACGTCGTGGCCAAGCGAGTGTTGCCGAAAGAGCAAAGCCAGATGCGCGTGGTTCAGCGCTGAGTCTTCGAAGCAAGATCAAAAGATCGCAGCCTTCGGCAGCTCCTACATCGGGATCAGCGTTTCCCTGTAGGAGCTGCCGAAGGCTGCGATCTTTTGCTTCTGGTCTCAGAAATTATCCGGCGTACGCGCCTTCTCCCGCGCATTCTCGCGGCTGATCAAGCCTTTGGTCACCAGTTCCTTCAGGCACATGTCGAGTGTCTGCATGCCCAACGACCCACCTGTTTGAATCGCCGAATACATCTGCGCCACCTTGTCTTCACGGATCAGGTTACGGATCGCCGATGTCCCCAGCATGATCTCGTGTGCCGCCACCCGCCCGCCGCCGATCTTCTTGATCAACGTCTGCGAGACAACCGCTAGCAGCGACTCGGAAAGCATCGAGCGCACCATCGACTTCTCGTCTCCGGGAAATACATCGACCACGCGGTCAATGGTTTTCGCGGCAGACGTGGTGTGCAAGGTGCCGAATACCAGGTGTCCAGTCTCGGCTGCGGTCAGCGCCAGGCGAATGGTTTCCAGGTCACGCATCTCGCCGACCAGAATCACATCCGGATCCTCACGTAGCGCTGAACGCAAAGCCGTGGCGAAACTGCGGGTGTCGCGATGGACTTCACGCTGATTGATCAGGCATTTGCGCGATTCGTGGACGAACTCGATCGGGTCCTCAATGGTAAGGATGTGGTGATGCCGGTGGGTGTTGAGGTAATCGATCATCGCCGCCAGCGTGGTCGATTTGCCGGAACCGGTCGGCCCGGTCACCAGCACCAGCCCGCGCGGTGCATCGGTGATCTTGCGGAAGACATCGCCCATGGCCAAGTCTTCCATGCTCAGCACTTTCGACGGGATCGTACGGAATACGGCGCCGGCGCCACGATTCTGGTTGAAGGCGTTGACCCGAAAGCGCGCCACGCCCGGCACTTCGAAAGAAAAGTCGGTTTCCAGATGCTTCTCGAAGTCGACCCGCTGGGTGTCGTTCATGATGTCGTAGATCAGATCGTGCACTTGTTTGTGATCGAGTGCCGGCAGATTGATCCGCCGCACATCGCCATCGACACGGATCATCGGCGGCAGGCCGGCCGACAGGTGCAGGTCGGACGCGCCTTGTTTGGCGCTGAAGGCCAGCAGTTCAGTGATATCCATAGCGCTCCTCAATTCCAGTAGAATGCCGCGAACCTTCAGACCGCCGGCGCCTCTTGATGTCCACGATAGCAGACAACATTTCCCACGTTGGTTCGCGCATCCAGACCGCGACCCAAGCCGCACACCGTCCTGAAAACAGCGTTCAGTTGCTCGCCGTGAGCAAAACCAAACCTGCCGAAGCGCTGCGCGAAGCGTATGCCGCCGGCCTGCGCGACTTTGGCGAGAACTACCTGCAGGAAGCCTTGGGCAAACAGCTCGAACTGGCTGACCTGCCCTTGATCTGGCACTTCATCGGCCCCATTCAATCGAACAAGACTCGCGCCATCGCCGAGCATTTCGACTGGGTGCATTCCGTGGATCGCCTGAAAATCGCTCAACGCTTGTCCGAACAGCGCCCGGCTGAACGGCCGCCACTGAACATCTGCGTTCAGGTCAATGTCAGCGGCGAAGCCAGTAAATCCGGCTGCACTCCGGCTGACCTGCCGGCATTGGCCGCCGCGATCAGCGCACTGCCGCGCCTGAAACTGCGCGGCCTGATGGCGATTCCCGAGCCGACCGACGACCGCGCCGAGCAAGACGCGGCCTTCGCCGCCGTGCAGAAATTGCAGGCGAGTCTCGATCTGCCGCTCGACACACTTTCCATGGGCATGAGCCACGACCTCGAGTCGGCCATTGCCCAAGGCGCCACTTGGGTGCGTATCGGTACCGCCCTGTTTGGCGCCCGTGATTATTCCCAGTCTTGAACGATTCCAGATAAGGACCACACATGAGCAACACACGTATTGCGTTTATCGGTGCGGGCAACATGGCGGCCAGTCTGATTGGCGGCCTGCGCGCCAAAGGGCTGGAAGCGGCGCACATCCGCGCCAGTGATCCGGGCGAAGAAACCCGCGCCAAGGTCAGTGCCGAACACGGCATCGAAACTTTCGCCGACAACGCCCAGGCCATCGACGGCGTCGATGTGATCGTGCTGGCGGTCAAGCCGCAAGCGATGAAAGCCGTGTGCGAGGCCATTCGCCCAAGCCTGAAACCCAATCAATTGGTGGTGTCGATTGCTGCCGGTATCACCTGCGCCAGCATGACCGCGTGGCTCGGCGAGCAGCCGATCGTGCGCTGCATGCCGAATACCCCGGCGCTGCTGCGTCAGGGCGTCAGCGGCTTGTACGCGACCAGCGAAGTGACAGCCGAGCAACGTCAGCAAGCCGAAGAGCTGCTGTCCGCCGTCGGCATTGCCCTGTGGCTGAATGAAGAACAGCAACTGGACGCCGTCACCGCCGTGTCCGGTTCCGGCCCTGCCTACTTCTTCCTGCTGATCGAAGCCATGACCGCTGCTGGCGTCAAACTCGGCCTGCCGAAAGACGTCGCCGAGCAACTGACTCTGCAAACGGCGCTGGGCGCCGCGCACATGGCGGTTTCCAGTGACGTCGACGCCGCCGAACTGCGCCGTCGCGTGACCTCGCCAAACGGCACCACGGAAGCTGCAATCAAATCATTCCAGGCCAATGGCTTTGAAGCCCTGGTCGAAACCGCACTCGGCGCCGCCGCGCACCGCTCGGCCGAAATGGCCGAACAACTGGGCAAATAAGGAGCCTTACATGATTGGATTGAACACCGCAGCGGTTTACGTGCTGCAAACCCTCGGCAGTCTGTACCTGCTGATCGTGCTGCTGCGCTTCGTGCTGCAACTGGTGCGGGCGAACTTCTACAACCCGCTGTGCCAGTTCATCGTCAAAGCGACCCAGCCACTGCTCAAACCACTGCGCCGGATCATTCCGAGCCTGTTCGGTCTGGACATGTCGTCGCTGGTGCTGGCGATTCTGGTGCAACTGGCACTGATGGCGCTGACCCTGCTGCTGACTTACGGCACCACCGGCAACCCGCTGCAACTGTTTATCTGGTCGATCATCGGCGTGACCGCGCTGTTCCTGAAGATCTTCTTCTTCGCCCTGATCATCAGCGTGATCCTGTCGTGGGTCGCGCCGGGCAGCCACAACCCGGGTGCTGAACTGGTCAACCAGATCTGCGAGCCGGCGCTGGCGCCGTTCCGCAAGTTCCTGCCGAATCTTGGCGGTCTGGACCTGTCGCCGATCTTCGCCTTCCTCGCGCTGAAGCTGATCGACATGCTGGTGATCAACAATCTGGCGGCAATGACGATGATGCCGGAAATCCTGCGCTTGCTGATGTGAGCTGGTTCCGTTGGGACGGTGACGACCTGATCCTCGAGTGTCACCTGCAACCGGCAGCCCGTAGCGATGATTTCGCCGGGCTGCACGGTGATCGGCTGAAAATTCGCCTGACAGCGCCGCCGGTTGAGGGCAAGGCCAATGCGTATCTGCTGGGTTTTCTGGCCAAGGCATTTGGCGTTTCGAAGAGCCAGGTCAGTTTGCTCAGTGGTGAGCTGAACCGGCAGAAGCGGGTGAAGATCTGTTCGCCGAAGAAGTTGCCGGATTTGCCGGGGTTGGTTGGGCGCTTGTCTTGAGTTTTGCAGCGTCTGCGCCCCTCACCCCAGCCCTCTCCCCCTGGAGAGGGAGCCGATCTAGGGTGTTTTCGGAACCTGAGTTCAGCCCGGATAGATCAGGTCGGCGTAGCTCAAAAGAACACCTCGGTCAGTCCCCTCTACCTCTGGGAGAGGGTTAGGGTGAGGGCTGCTTGCCGCTAACCCCCCCGGTCTTTAGACTTACGCCTCATTTCAACGAGAGCAGGGTCGATGCCAACTGCCTTTCCCCCCGATTCTGTTGGTCTGGTGACGCCGCAAACCGCGCACTTCAGCGATCCGCTGGCCTTGGCCTGCGGCCGTTCGCTGGCCGCCTATGACCTGATCTACGAAACCTACGGCACGCTGAACGCGCAAGCGAGCAACGCCGTGCTGATTTGCCACGCCTTGTCCGGCCATCATCACGCAGCCGGCTACCACAGCGTCGACGACCGCAAACCCGGTTGGTGGGACAGCTGCATCGGCCCCGGCAAACCGATCGACACCAACAAGTTCTTCGTGGTCAGCCTGAACAACCTCGGCGGCTGCAACGGCTCCACCGGCCCGAGCAGCATCAACCCGGAGACCGGCAAACCGTTCGGTGCCGACTTCCCGGTACTCACCGTGGAAGACTGGGTGCACAGCCAGGCGCGTCTGGCCGACCTGCTCGGCATCCGCCAGTTCGCCGCAGTGATCGGTGGCAGCCTCGGCGGCATGCAGGCGCTGCAATGGACCATCACTTACCCGGATCGCGTGCGTCACTGTCTGGCCATCGCCTCGGCTCCGAAATTGTCGGCGCAGAACATTGCCTTCAACGAAGTCGCGCGCCAGGCGATCCTCACTGACCCGGAATTCCACGGCGGTTCGTTCCAGGAAGCGGGCGTGATTCCCAAACGCGGGCTGATGCTGGCGCGCATGGTCGGGCACATCACCTACCTGTCCGACGATTCGATGGGCGAGAAATTCGGCCGTGGCCTCAAGAGCGAGAAGCTCAACTACGACTTCCACAGCGTCGAGTTCCAGGTCGAAAGCTACCTGCGCTATCAGGGCGAAGAGTTCTCCGGTCGTTTCGACGCCAACACCTATCTGTTGATGACCAAGGCGCTGGATTACTTCGATCCGGCGGCTAACTTCGACGATAACCTGGCAAAAACCTTTGAGAACGCCACGGCCAAGTTCTGCGTGATGTCGTTCACCACCGACTGGCGCTTCTCCCCGGCCCGCTCGCGGGAACTGGTGGATGCGCTGATGGCTGCGCGCAAAGACGTCAGCTATCTGGAAATCGACGCACCGCAGGGCCACGACGCCTTCCTGATTCCGATCCCTCGCTACTTGCAGGCGTTCGGCAATTACATGAACCGCATCACGTTGTGAGAAAGCCATGAGAGCTGATCTGGAAATCATCCAGGAATGGATCCCCGCTGGCAGCCGCGTCCTCGACCTCGGTTGTGGTGACGGCGAGCTGCTGACCTGGCTGCGCGACAACAAGAACGTCACCGGTTACGGCCTGGAAAACGACGCCGACAACATTGCCGAATGCGTGGCCAAAGGCATCAACGTCATCGAGCAGGATCTGGACAAGGGGCTGGGCAATTTCGCCAGCAACAGTTTCGATATCGTCGTCATGACCCAGGCCCTGCAAGCGGTGCACTACCCGGACAAGATCCTCGACGAAATGCTCCGCGTCGGCCGCCAGTGCATTATCACTTTCCCCAACTTCGGCCACTGGCGCTGCCGCTGGTACCTGGCGAGCAAGGGCCGCATGCCGGTTTCCGAGTTCCTGCCGTACACCTGGTACAACACGCCGAACATTCACTTCTGCACCTTCGAAGACTTTGAAGAACTTTGCCGCGAACGTGATGCGAAGGTCATTGATCGGCTTGCCGTGGATCAACAGCACCGTCACGGGTGGGCCAGTAAGCTATGGCCTAATCTGTTAGGTGAGATCGGTATCTACCGCGTCAGCAGCCCGCAGCTTGCAGACCACAAAGTCGCGGTCTGAATCCCGTCATTTCGAGGAGCACGATCATGGGTCGTTTAGCGTTGTTGTTATTGACTGCCTGCCTGAGCGCCAGCGCCCTGGCGGCCGACGTCATCAAGGGTGAACGCAAGGAAACCTTTGGCGACGTGACGGTGCACTACAACACTTTCAACTCGACGTTTCTGACGCCGGACATCGCCAAGGCTGCGGAACTGGTGCGCAGCAAGAATCAGGGTGTGATCAATGTCTCGGTGATCAAGGACGGCAAACCGCTGATCGCCAATGTCACCGGCACGGTCAAAGACCTGACCAGCAACAGCGTGCCGCTGAAATTCCGCCAGATCACCGAACAGGGCGCGATCTACTACATCGCCCAGTACCCGGTGGAGCAGCAGGAAACCCGCACTTTTGAAATCAAGGTGCAGAACGGCGACAAGATCAACACCATCAATTTCAACCAAGAACTCTTTCCCGGCGAATGATGAACATCAAGCAGCTCGTACTGGCCAGCCATAACGCCGGCAAACTCAAAGAACTTCAGGCCATGCTCGGCGACTCGGTGCAACTGCGCTCGATTGGCGAGTGGAGCAAGGTCGAGCCGGAAGAAACCGGCCTGTCGTTCGTTGAGAACGCGATTCTCAAGGCGCGCAACGCCGCACGTATTTCCGGGCTGCCGGCGCTGGCCGACGATTCCGGTCTGGCGGTGGATTTCCTTGGCGGAGCACCGGGCATCTATTCGGCGCGCTATGCCGACGGCCAGGGCGATGCAGCAAACAACGCCAAATTGCTCGATGCGCTGAAAGATGTGCCGGAAGCCGAGCGCGGCGCGCAGTTTGTTTGCGTGCTGGCGCTGGTGCGTCATGCTGACGATCCGTTGCCGATCCTCTGCGAAGGCTTGTGGCACGGACGCATTCTGACCGCTGCCAGCGGCGAACACGGTTTCGGCTACGACCCGCTGTTCTGGGTGCCGGAGCGTGACCTGTCCAGCGCCGAACTGAGCCCGGCCGACAAGAACCAGATCAGCCACCGCGCCCGTGCAATGGATCTGCTGCGCCAGCGTCTGGGCTTGAAATGACCGTTGATTCTTCTGCGTCGTCGCTGATTGTCGGCGGCGCCGCTTCTTCGCCTCGGGCGCCGCTGCCAATGCTGCCGCCCTTGGCGCTGTACATCCACATCCCGTGGTGTGTGCGCAAATGCCCGTATTGTGATTTCAACTCGCACACTGCCAGCCCGGTGTTGCCGGAGCAGGAATACGTTGATGCGCTGCTGGCCGATCTCGATCAGGATCTGCACGCCGTGTACGGTCGTGAAATCAGTTCTATCTTCTTTGGTGGCGGCACGCCGAGCCTGTTCAGCGCCGAAGCCCTCGGGCGGCTGCTGGAAGGCGTCGAACAGCGGATTCCGTTTGCCCACGACATCGAAATCACTCTGGAAGCCAACCCCGGGACCTTCGAGCAAGAGAAGTTCGTCGCGTACCGCAAGCTGGGGATCAATCGCCTGTCGATCGGCATCCAGAGCTTCCAGCAGGAAAAGCTCAAGGCGCTGGGGCGGATTCACAACGGTGACGAAGCGGTACGCGCGGCCGGTATGGCGCGGCAGGCCGGGTTCGATAACTTCAACCTCGACTTGATGCACGGTTTACCCGATCAGTCGTTGGACGATGCCCTCAGCGATCTGCGCCAGGCCATCGCGCTGAATCCAACGCACATTTCCTGGTATCAGCTGACGCTGGAGCCGAACACGGTGTTCTGGAACCAGCCGCCGGTGCTGCCGGAAGATGACACGCTGTGGGACATTCAAGAGGCCGGGCAAGCGCTGCTGGCGGAACACGGTTATGCGCAATACGAAGTGTCGGCTTATGCCCAGGCGGGTCGGCCAGCGCGGCACAACCTCAATTACTGGAGTTTCGGCGACTTCATCGGCATCGGCGCGGGTGCGCATGGCAAGCTCAGCCATCCGGACGGGCGCATCGTGCGTACCTGGAAAACCCGTTTGCCGAAGGACTATCTCAACCCGGCAAAAAGCTTTCAGGCCGGCGAGAAAGCGCTGACCAACGACGAGATGCCGTTCGAGTTTCTGATGAACGCTTTGCGCCTGACCGCAGGCGTCGAATCGCGCCTGTATCCGGAGCGTACCGGGCTGTCGCTGGAAAGCCTCGCCGAAGGCCGGGCGGCGGCAGAACAAAGCGGTCTGTTGCAGGTCGAACCGTCACGTCTGGCGGCCACCGAGCGCGGACAGCTGTTCCTCAACGACTTGCTGCAACAATTTCTGAACTGACTTCAGTCCCAAGGGAAAACGCATGGATTTGATACTCGACCTGCTCGCCACCGTCTCCCGCTGGAGCCGCAGCAACCTTTCGGAAATCGCCCTGGCGCTGGTCGGCTGCCTGCTGGTGCTGTTCGGCGCCGACTTCAAAGGCTGGGTCGAGCAACGCCTGGGCAGCATCGCCGGTGCCTTGCGCGTGCCGCTGATGGCGCTGCTTTGCGTGATCGGCAGCGGCGCAGCATTGATCTACGCCACGCCGTGGGTGATCAAGGGCTTGAGCCAGTTCAACAACTACAGCCTGGCGCCGGTGTTGTTGGTGGTCCTCGTGCTCATCGGCGTAGTCGCCGACCGCCGCTGATTCCGCAATCACCCCAAAACAACTGTGGGAGCGAGCCTGCTCGCGAAGGCGTCTTAACATCCAACAACATCGTTGATTGTCAGACCGCTTTCGCGAGCAGGCTCGCTCCCACTATTGGGCCTTGGTTCAATGATTCTTCGATAAGTGGCTCTGCGCCTGAAGGATCGCCTTGAGGCCAACGGAATCCTTGCAGCCCAGCGCTATCGCTTTATCGAAGTGTTCGATATTGCCGCTGTCGCGCATATCGCTGCCGTTCACACGAGTCAACGCGAGTATGTAGTAGGCCTCAGCCCGAAACTGGTCTTCGGACAATACCAAGCCAGCTGCGCGGGCTCGCATCGCGGCCATCGGCCCGACCTTGCCGGCAGGCGCCCCGTTTTCTTCGAAACACAGCGAACGTTTGGCCTGCAACGGATAGTCGTCAGCATGCGTATCAGGCTTGAGCAGCAACTGCTCGAGAGACTGCAAGAATTTCAAATGATCAGGATTTTGCGCATCAAATCGTTCATACGCTTTGTCGCACAAATGGTAATAGCCCACCGCAGCCGCTAACAATCCATCATCCATGGCCTGCTGATAAAGACCACAGGTCTGTAAGCGCGTCTGCTCGGAAAACATCGGGTTGTCCTGCAGGCTGGCCAAAAAATAGGTGGCCAGCGTGTGCCCGCCGTCCGACGCATGCTTGAGGTTGTCCACAAGAGCCTCGAGATCACCTTCGGCAACGCGCAATTGTTCAGGGGTGTATTGCACGCTTTCCCCGGCGTCCTCACGCTTGATCCGGTCATTCGCGTCGCGCTCGATCTTTGCCGCCGTTCTCTGCGCACTCGCGAAGTATTCCTCGGGACTGACTACCCGTTCGCACGCTGCGCAACAAATGAGCCCCAGAACCAGCGTGCAGGCAAAAATGGCTTTCAAGATTTGTCTTCCTTTACAAATGGGGGCCTCGAGCTTTCGGCGGATCATAGCCAAACTTGAGCAAACTCCAGAAACAACTGTAGGAGCTGCGGCACGCTGCGATCTTTGATCTTCAAAATCAAAATCAAGATCAAAGATCGCAGCGTGCCGCAACTCCTACAGGGGTGTTGCGTGATGCTTAAGCGAGTTTTTCGAACTTCAGGTCCCACACGCCATGGCCAAGACGTTCGCCGCGGCGTTCGAACTTGGTGATCGGGCGTTCGGCCGGGCGCGGCACGCACTTGCCGTCTTCGGCGAGGTTGCGGTAGCCCGGGGCGACGTTCATCACTTCCAGCATGTATTCGGCGTACGGTTCCCAGTCGGTGGCCATGTGCAGAATGCCGCCGACCTTCAATTTGCTGCGCACCAGTTCAGCGAACGAGGCCTGAACGATACGACGCTTGTGGTGACGGCTCTTGTGCCACGGGTCCGGGAAGAACAGCATCAGGCGATCGAGGCTGTTGTCGGCGATGCAGCGGTTGAGCACCTCGATCGCGTCGCAATCGTAGACCCGCAGGTTGGTCAGGCCCTGAGTCAGCACACCATTGAGCAGCGCGCCAACACCCGGACGGTGAACCTCAACACCAATGAAATCCTGCTCCGGTGCCGCCGCGGCCATTTCCAGCAGCGAGTGGCCCATGCCGAAACCGATCTCCAGCGAGCGCGGTGCCGAACGGCCGAACACTTGATCGTAATCCACCGGCGCGTCCGCCAGCGGCAGCACGTACAGCGGCGCGCCCTGATCCAGACCGCGTTGCTGGCCTTCGGTCATGCGCCCGGCACGCATCACGAAACTCTTGATGCGGCGGTGTTGGCGCTCGTCGCCTTCTTCCGTCTGGATAGGCGTGTCGTTCGATTCAGTCATCAATGGCTCTTACTTGATCAGACCATCCAGCGGCGAAGAGGCGCTGGCATAGAGTTTTTTCGGCATACGGCCAGCGAGGTAGGCCAGACGGCCTGCAACGATGGCGTGTTTCATGGCTTCAGCCATCATCACCGGCTGCTGGGCGTGGGCGATGGCCGAGTTCATCAGCACTGCATCGCAACCCAGTTCCATGGCGATGGTCGCGTCGGACGCAGTGCCGACACCGGCATCGACCAATACGGGAATGTTGGCTTCTTCGAGGATGATCTGCAGGTTGTACGGGTTGCAGATGCCCAGACCGGAACCGATCAGACCGGCCAGCGGCATCACCGCGATGCAGCCGATTTCTGCCAGTTGCCGGGCGATGATCGGGTCATCGCTGGTGTACACCATCACGTCGAAGCCTTCCTTGACCAGCGTTTCCGCAGCCTTGAGAGTTTCGATCACGTTGGGGAACAGGGTCTTCTGGTCGGCCAGTACTTCCAGCTTCACCAGGTTGTGGCCATCGAGCAGCTCACGGGCCAGGCGGCAGGTGCGCACGGCTTCGATGGCGTCGTAGCAACCGGCGGTGTTCGGCAGGAAGGTGTAGCGCTCCGGCGACAGCACGTCGAGCAGGTTCGGCTCGCCTTCGATCTGGCCCAGGTTGGTGCGGCGCACAGCGAAAGTGACGATCTCGGCACCCGAGGTTTCGATGGCCTGGCGGGTTTCTTCCATGTCACGGTACTTGCCGGTACCGACCAGCAAACGCGACTGGTAAGTACGACCGGCCAGTACAAAAGGCTTGTCGCTACGAACGATGCTCATGGGGAATCCTCTTTAAAGGTGAGGGTCTTGCAGAATTCTGTGCCCTAGCGGGCCGGGCGATCAGCCGCCGCCGATGGCGTGCACCACTTCGACGTTGTCGCCGTCATTGAGCGTGGTGCTGGCATGCTGGCTGCGCGGAACGATATCCAGATTGAGTTCGACTGCCACCCGGCGTCCGGTCAGTTCCAGACGGGTGATCAGGGCCGCAACGGTCTCGCCGTCGGGCAGTTCAAGGGATTCGCCGTTCAACTGAATGCGCATGCGCTAGGCCGCCATCATTTTTAGGGGGTGGCATTCTAGCCCGATCATGACCTAAAGGTCAGCACCAAGCGTCAAGCGGTTGGTTGCAGGCGCCAGGCGGCGAGCCCCAGGCAAACCCATCCGGCCAGAAATGCCAAACCACCGAACGGGGTGATGATGCCGAGCTTGCTGATGCCGGTCATGGTCAGCACATACAGACTGCCGGAGAACAGCAGGATGCCGACGGTGAACGACACGCCAGCCCAAGCGACCAGTCGCCCCTGAATCTGCGTAGCCAGCAGCGCCACACCGAACAGCGCCAGGGTGTGCACCAGTTGATAGGTAACGCCGGTATGGAAAATCGTCAGGTATTCGGGTGTCAGGCGATTTTTCAGGCCATGGGCGGCAAACGCACCCAAAGCGACCCCGGTGAAACCGAAAAAAGCGGCCAGCATCAAAAAGCCACGCAGCATTGGGAACTCCAGTCAGACGCGATCGGCAGGGTCTGTATAATGGCCCGCTCCACCGGTTCGGCCAAGCCATCTCTATGCTGCGTACTATTTTCCGTCGTCTCACGAAGGCCCTGCTCTGGTTCGCCGGTGGCAGCGTCTTGCTGGTGCTGGTGTTTCGCTTCGTGCCGCCGCCGGGCACGGCGTTGATGGTCGAGCGCAAGATCGAGTCCTGGGTCGATGGTGAGCCGATTGATCTGCAACGCAGGTGGAAGCCGTGGGACGAGATCTCCGATGACCTCAAGGTGGCGGTCATGGCCGGTGAGGATCAGAAGTTTCCCGAGCATTGGGGTTTTGATTTCAGCGCGATCCAGGCAGCGCTGGCCCACAACGAACTCGGCGGCTCGATTCGCGGCGCCAGCACCTTGAGCCAACAAGTATCGAAGAATCTGTTTCTTTGGGCCGGCCGCAGCTACCTGCGCAAAGGCCTGGAGGCATGGTTTACTGCGCTGATCGAGGTGCTCTGGCCAAAGCAACGCATTCTTGAGGTGTATTTGAACAGCGTCGAGTGGGACGACGGCGTGTTTGGTGCCGAAGCGGCGGCACGGCATCACTTTGGCGTAAGCGCCAAGTCGTTATCACGACAACAAGCGAGCTATCTGGCGGCCGTTCTGCCCAATCCGCGTGTCTGGAGTGCCAGCCATCCGACCGCTTATGTGTCGCGCAGGGCCGGGTGGATTCGGCAGCAGATGAGTCAGTTGGGTGGAGATAGCTATTTGCTGGGCCTCAACGATTCGCGCCGGGCACCTTGGTCGCAGTGATTAAAAGCAAAAGATCGCAGCTTTCGGTAGCTCCTGCAGGTGAAATGCAATCCAATGCAGGAGCTGCCGAAGGCTGCGATCTTTTGATCTTCTAAATGAAAACGCCCCGATCATCGCTGATCGGGGCATTTTTTATTGCCGAGGCGCCGGTTACGCGGCGATCGACAACTTGAGCTTGTTCATCGCACTCTTTTCGAGCTGACGGATCCGCTCGGCCGATACGTTGTACTTCTGCGCCAGGTCGTGCAGCGTGGCTTTCTCTTCTGCCAGCCAGCGCTGGTAGAGGATGTCGCGGCTACGTTCGTCCAGCACTTCCAGCGCTTCGTGCAGATTGTGGTTGGAGTTGTCACTCCAGTCGGCATCCTCCAGTTGACGGGCCGGGTCGTACCGGTGGTCTTCCAGATAGTTGGCCGGCGACTGGAAAGCGCTGTCGTCGTCGGCTTCAGCAGCCGGGTCGAAGGCCATGTCATGGCCGGTCAGGCGACTTTCCATCTCGCGCACTTCCCGCGGCTCGACGCCGAGGCTTTCCGCCACGCGGTGGACTTCCTCGTTGTTCAGCCACGCCAGACGTTTCTTCTGGCTGCGCAGGTTGAAGAACAGCTTGCGCTGGGCCTTGGTGGTCGCGACTTTCACAATGCGCCAGTTGCGCAGGATGAACTCGTGAATTTCCGCCTTGATCCAGTGCACGGCGAACGACACCAGACGCACACCCATTTCCGGGTTGAAGCGCTTCACGGCCTTCATCAGGCCGACGTTACCTTCCTGGATCAGGTCAGCCTGAGCCAGACCATAGCCGGAATAGCTACGGGCAATGTGTACGACAAAACGCAGGTGGGCGAGCACCATCTGCCGAGCCGCCCCCAAATCCTGCTCATAGTAGAGACTCTCGGCCAGTTCACGCTCCTGCTCCGGCGTCAGCAATGGAATGCTGTTGACGGTGTGCACGTAGGCTTCCAGGTTCGCACCCGGAACCAACGCATACGCAGGTTGCAAAGAATTGGTCATGCGAAAAAACCTCCCACTTACATACTCGTGCCTCTCGGCACTGCGAAAAATTGACCGGGAATTCAAGTGCAAGTTCCCAAAAAAACCGCGAGGTCAATCACGCGCAAAAAAGATTCTACTTCGGCGCCAGCTCCCTGAGATGGCGTGCGACTGCAATCCATGCACCGATATAACCCAACAGCACCGCGCCAAGCAAGAGCGACAGACCGTCGGCAACTGGCACTCCGGCCAGCGCGAAATCACTGCCGTACAAGCCGGCCAGTCCAACCACCGCGTCGTTCAGCCAGTTCAGGCCGAACGCCAATACACCCCAGGACAAAAGTCCCGCACCGAAGCCATACAACGCGCCCATATAAAGGAAGGGACGACGCACATAGCTGTCAGTGCCGCCGACGAGTTTAATCACTTCTATCTCGGTGCGGCGGTTTTCAATATGAAGACGAATGGTATTGCCTATCACCAAAAGTAATGCAGAAACCAAAAGCACCGTCAGACCGAAAACAAAACGATCGCCAAGCTTGAGGATGGCGGCCAGACGCTCGACCCAGACTAGATCAAGTTGCGCCTGTTGTACCTTGGGCAGCTCGGAAAGTTTTTGTCTTAATGCTTCCAGAGTTGGCTTGTCGACTTCGTTCGGCGTGACCAGCACTACGCCCGGCAACGGGTTCTCCGGCAGCTCACGCAGGGCTTCGCCCAGTCCGGACTGTTGCTGAAACTCTTCCAGCGCCTGATCACGACCGACGTATTCAGCATCAGCTACGCCGGGCATGCCTTTGATCTGTTCACGCAACGACTCGCCCTGCTCCGGGCTGGCGTCGAGTTGCAGATACAACGAGATCTGCGCCGCGCGCTGCCACGAACCGCCAAGACGTTCGACATTGTTCAGCAACAGCGAAAGCCCCATCGGCAGGCTCAGCGCCACGGCCATCACCATGCAGGTGAAGAAACTGCCGATTGGCTGCTTGCCGAGACGACGCAAACTGTCGAGCAGGCTGGCGCGATGGCTTTCGATCCACGCGCGGAACAGCGTGGCGAAGTCCGGGCCATCGTCTTCGTCGTGTTTTTTCTTCTTCGGTGGCTGCGGATCGGCGGCTTTCGGCGCCACGCGCTCGGAAACCTTGGGACTGCGTGTCGCACTCATACTCCGGCCTCCCCATCGCCGATCAGTCGGCCGCGTTGCAGGGTCAGCATGCGGTGACGCATGCGCGCGATCAGTGCCAGATCGTGACTGGCGATCAACACACTGGTGCCCAGACGGTTGATGTCTTCGAACACACCCATGATTTCAGCCGCCAGACGCGGGTCGAGGTTGCCGGTCGGTTCGTCGGCCAACAGCAAGGCCGGACGGTGAACAATGGCGCGGGCAATGCCGACGCGCTGTTGCTGACCGGTGGACAGGTCGCCGGGGTACAGATCGGTTTTATCCGACAGCGCCACACGCTCCAGCGCCGAATCGACGCGCTTGGCGATTTCGGCCTTGGACAGCCCGAGAATCTGCAGCGGCAGCGCGACGTTATTGAACACCGTGCGATCGAACAGCAACTGGTGATTCTGGAACACCACACCGATCTGCCGGCGCAGGAACGGGATCTGTGCGTTGCTGATGGTGCTCAGGTCTTGCCCGGCGAGCAGCAGTTTGCCGCTGGTCGGACGCTCCATCGCCAGCAACAGACGCAACAAAGTGGATTTACCGGCGCCGGAGTGGCCGGTGACAAACAAGAACTCGCCACGACGGACTCGAAAGCTCAGCTCATGCAAGCCGACGTGACCGTTCGGGTAGCGTTTACCGACCTGTTCGAAACGAATCATGAACGCTCCCGCTCGGCAAACAATGCCTGGACAAAGGGTTCGGCTTCAAAGGTACGCAAATCGTCGATGCCTTCACCGACGCCGATGTAGCGGATCGGCAGGCCAAACTGCTTGGCCAGGGCGAAAATCACCCCGCCCTTGGCGGTGCCGTCGAGCTTGGTCAGCGCCAGGCCGGTCAGTTCGACGGTCTGGTTGAATTGCTTGGCCTGGTTGATGGCGTTCTGACCGGTACCGGCGTCGAGCACCAGCAATACTTCGTGCGGCGCGTCGGCGTCGAGCTTGCCGATCACCCGGCGAACCTTTTTCAGTTCTTCCATCAGGTTGTCTTTGGTGTGCAGACGACCGGCGGTGTCAGCGATCAATACGTCGATGCCACGGGCCTTGGCGGCCTGCACGGCGTCGAAGATCACCGAAGCCGAGTCAGCACCGGTGTGCTGAGCAATGACCGGAATCTTGTTGCGCTCGCCCCAGACCTGCAACTGCTCCACGGCGGCGGCGCGGAAGGTGTCACCGGCGGCCAGCATGACTTTCTTGCCTTCCAGTTGCAGCTTCTTCGCCAGTTTGCCGATGGTAGTGGTTTTGCCGGCGCCGTTGACGCCGACCACCAGAATCACGAACGGCTTGTGCTGCGAGGCGATTTTCAGCGGTTGTTCGACCGGCTTGAGCATCGCGGCCAGTTCGGCCTGCAGGGACTTGTACAGCGCGTCAGCGTCGGCCAGTTCCTTGCGCGCGACCTTCTGGGTCAGGCGCTGGATGATCTGCGTGGTGGCTTCGACGCCGACGTCGGCGGTGAGCAGACGGGTTTCGAGGTCATCGAGCAGATCGTCGTCGATGGTTTTGCGGCCGAGGAACAGACTGGCCATGCCTTCGCCGATGCTGGCGCTGGTTTTCGACAGACCTTGCTTGAGGCGGGCGAAGAAACCGGCTTTGGTTTCTTCGGTGCGCGGGGCTTCGACTGGGGCCTCAGCAACCACTTCAACCGGCACGACTGGAGCAACCGCAACAGGTGCAGGCTCGGGCTGTTGAACAACAGGGGCAACCGGGGCAGCAAACGCCGGAATAACAGGCTCAGCGACAACCGGCGCAGGCTCGACAACCGGCTCAACCACCGGCGCCGGAGCAACCTCAGGAACGTACGCAGCAGGCGCAGGAATCTCTGGCGTAATGTGCGGTGCAGCCTCTTCAACCAACGCCACCGGCTCTTCCGCCACGGGCAAGGTCAGCCAGGGCTCGGCCGCCGGAGTCAGTGGCAGTTCAGCCGCCACAGGCGCTTCAGGCTCAGGTTCTGGCTCGACCGGTTG
>NZ_JAMLFX010000003.1:541870-554234 GCF_023634765.1 Pseudomonas sp. AKS31 | reverse complement strand
CGGCGCCGGTTCTTCTTCTATTACCGGAACCGGCGCCGGGGCAGGTTCAGGAATCGCGGGCGGCTGTTCGACGACGGGTTCCTGCGGTTTCTTACGCAGCCATCCGAACAGGCTTTTCTTCTCGCCAGCCGCAGCTGGGGTCTTCTTGTCGTCGTTGGAACCAAACATGGAGGACGGCTATCTCACGGTAGCGACGCGCCATAAGGGCGCCTCGGCAAATAAATATTCGATGCAGAACAGACTGTGTTTGACCCAGCTTGTTCACGCGCAACATTTTGTCGAGGCGCTACAGGCACCTCAAAGATCGTTTTAACGAAGGTCTAAACCGGTGAAAATCGGCGAAAACGCGGAGTTTAGTAGGTAAAACACTGCTTTGCGCCGCAAACCCATTCAGCCTGATCAAGTCCCAGAACCTGATAGGCGTGGTCGCCGGTAAAACGGATCAGTATCCTAGCACCCTCTCGCCCGCCGACGCTAAGACCAAGCGGGCAGCCCAACAGGTTAAAAAACGAATGAATGCTCTAGCCCGCCGCGCTGCAGGCCTGCTGCTCAGCACAGTCTGCCTGCCCCTTTCGGCCTTGGCGGCCGACCCGCAACCGACCCACGAATTCACCCTCGACAACGGTCTCAAGGTCGTTGTGCGCGAAGACCATCGCGCGCCGGTGGTGGTGTCGCAGGTTTGGTACAAGGTCGGTTCCAGCTACGAAACCCCGGGCCAGACCGGTTTGTCTCATGCGCTTGAGCACATGATGTTCAAGGGCAGCGAGAAAGTCGGCCCCGGCGAAGCGTCGCTGATCCTGCGCGATCTCGGTGCTGAAGAGAACGCCTTCACCAGCGACGACTTCACCGCTTACTACCAGGTGCTGGCCCGCGACCGTCTGGGCGTGGCCTTTGAGCTGGAAGCCGACCGCATGGCCAATCTGCGCCTGCCGGCCGACGAGTTCGCCAAGGAAATCGAAGTCATCAAGGAAGAGCGCCGCCTGCGCACCGATGACAAGCCGATGTCCAAGGCCTACGAGCGCTACAAAGCCATGGCCTACCCGGCCAGCGGCTACCACACGCCAACCATTGGCTGGATGGCCGACCTCGACCGCATGAAGGTCGAGGAGCTGCGTCACTGGTACCAATCCTGGTACGTGCCGAACAACGCCACACTCGTCGTGGTCGGCGACGTCACCCCGGACGAAGTGAAAACCCTCGCCCAACGCTATTTCGGCCCGATCGCCAAGCGCGACGTGCCACCGGCGAAAAAACCACTGGAGCTGGCCGAACCCGGCGAGCGCCAGATCACCCTCCACGTGCAGACGCAATTGCCCAGCCTGATGCTCGGTTTCAACGTGCCAAGCATTGCCACGGCCGAAGACAAACGCTCGGTCAACGCCTTGCGCCTGATCTCGGCCCTGCTCGACGGTGGCTACAGCGGTCGCATCCCGACACAACTGGAACGCGGCGAAGAGCTGGTCTCCGGCGGTTCGTCGAGCTACGACGCGTATACCCGTGGCGACAGCCTGTTCACCCTGTCGGCAACCCCCAACACCCAGAAGAAAAAGACCATCGCGCAAGCCGAGGCCGGTCTGTGGAAACTGCTGGAGCAGTTGAAAACCACCGCTCCGTCTGCCGAAGAACTGGAGCGCGTGCGCGCACAAGTGATTGCCGGTCTGGTCTTCGAACGTGATTCGATCACCAGTCAGGCCACCGCCATCGGTCAACTCGAGACCGTCGGTCTGTCGTGGAAACTGATGGACACCGAACTGGCCGATCTGGAAAGCGTGACCCCGCAAGACATCCAGAACGCCGCCAAGCTGTATTTCACCCGCGAACGTCTCAGCGTCGCCCACGTCCTGCCACTGGAGACGACTCATGAGTGAGCGCAAATCCCCACGTCTGCTGCTCGGCCTGATCGCCGTGGCGGTGATCGGCTCTGCCGCGTTCTACCTGATGCCCGGCGCTGACAGCACTGCCAGCGAAGCACTCGACAACGCCAAGTCCAGCCAAAAGCTGCAATCGCTGGCCGAGCTCGACGGCAAGGCCCCGGCCAGCCGCAAGCTCGATGTACAGACCTGGAACACCGCCGAAGGCGCCAAGGTGCTGTTCGTCGAAGCCCATGAACTGCCGATGTTCGACATGCGCCTGATCTTCGCCGCCGGCAGCAGCCAGGACGGCAATGCGTCGGGCCTGGCGGTGCTGACCAACGCAATGCTCAACGAAGGTGTCGCCGGCAAAGACGTCGGTGCCATCGCGCAGGGTTTCGAAGGTCTGGGCGCGGATTTCGGCAACGGTGCCTTCAAGGACATGGCGCTGGCTTCGTTGCGCAGTCTGAGTGCCGCCGACAAACGTGAACCGGCGCTGAAGCTGTTCGCGGAGGTGGTTGGCAAACCGACCTTCCCGGCCGACTCGTTCGCACGCATCAAGAACCAGATGCTCGCCGGTTTCGAATACCAGAAACAGAACCCCGGCAAACTCGCCAGCCTTGAGCTGATGAAGCGCCTGTACGGCGATCACCCGTACGCGCATTCGAGTGACGGTAACCCACAGAGCGTGCCGAAGATCACCCTCGCGCAGTTGCGTGAATTCCACGCCAAGGCCTACGCCGCCGGCAACGTGGTGATCGCGCTGGTCGGTGACCTGTCGCGTACGGAAGCCGAGTCGATTGCCAATCAGGTTTCCGCCGCACTGCCCAAAGGCCCGGCGCTGGCGAAGATCGCTCAGCCGCAGGAGCCGAAAGCGAGCATCAACCATATCGAGTTCCCGTCGAAGCAGACCAACCTGATGCTCGCGCAGTTGGGCATCGATCGTGACGATCCGGATTACGCCGCGCTGTCGATGGGCAACCAGATCCTCGGTGGTGGCGGTTTCGGCACGCGCCTGATGAGCGAAGTGCGCGAGAAGCGCGGCCTGACCTACGGCGTGTACTCGGCGTTCAGCCCGATGCAGGCGCGCGGCCCGTTCATGATCAACCTGCAGACCCGCGCGGAAATGAGCGAAGGCACGCTGAAACTGGTGCAGGACGTGCTCGCCGATTACCTGAAAACCGGGCCGACGCAGAAAGAACTCGATGACGCCAAGCGCGAACTGGCCGGCAGCTTCCCGCTGTCCACCGCGAGCAATGCCGATATCGTCGGCCAACTCGGCGCCATGGGCTTCTATAATCTGCCGTTGAGCTACCTGGATGACTTCATGCGTCAGTCGCAGAGCCTGACCGTCGAGCAAGTCCGCGACGCCCTCAACAAACACCTGAGCACGGACAAAATGGTCATCGTCACCGCTGGTCCGACCGTGCCGCAAAAGCCGTTACCGGCCCCATCTGATAAACCTGCCGAGCAACCGCTCGGGGTTCCGGAGCATTAATGGCAACTCGTTCCCCTAAAAAACCTGCGCACAACGTCCACAACGGTGTGAACCAGTTGCGCATCATTGGCGGCCAATGGCGCAGCCGCAAGCTGAGCTTCCCTGATGCGCCGGGCCTGCGCCCGACGCCGGACCGTGTGCGTGAAACCCTGTTCAACTGGCTGGCGCCGTACGTTGAAGGGGCCAAGGTGCTCGACCCGTTCGCCGGCAGTGGCGCGCTGTTTCTCGAAGCGCTGTCCCGCGGCGCGGCCATGGGTCAGGCGCTGGATGCCAGCAACATTGCCGTCTCCAGCCTGAAAGAACACCTCGGCACCCTGCGCTGCACCAACGGTCAGGTGCAGACCGCCGACGCCCTGCGTTATCTGGAAACCCAGACCGCAACACCGTTCGACCTGGTGTTCCTCGATCCGCCGTTCAACCAGAACCTGCTGCCTGCCGTCTGCACCTTGCTCGAAGAGCGTCAGTGGCTGGCGCCGGACTCGTGGATCTACACTGAAAGCGAAACCGCGCCATCGACGCTGGGCCTGCCGGGCAACTGGCGCCTGCATCGCGAACAGAAATCCGGACGGGTTTATTACGCGCTGTGGCAACGTACGGCAGAGATCGCCGGTTAACCGACCGGCCTGAATATGCGGCGCCCCTTCCAACAAGGTCGCCGCTCTGCATCGAGAACCATCGTGTCCGCTTCTTCAGAACGCTTCCTCCCCGCCTTCGGCCTCGGCAATCCGCACCTGCAAACCTTGTGGGGGCCGCTGTGGCGCAAAACCGTGCATATCGAACGTGAACGTGAACGCCTGTGGCTTGAGGATGGCGACTTTCTCGATCTCGACTGGCACGGCCCGCACACCGCCGATGCGCCATTGGTGCTGGTACTGCATGGGTTAACCGGTTCCTCCAATTCACCCTACGTGGCGGGCATCCAGAAGGCGTTGGCCGATCAAGGCTGGGCCAGCGTTGCGCTGAACTGGCGCGGCTGCTCGGGCGAGCCGAATCTGCTGCCGCGCAGTTATCACTCCGGCGCCAGCGAAGACCTCGCCGAAACCATCAGACACCTGCGTGCCAAACGACCGCTGGCACCTTTGTATGCCGTCGGCTACTCCTTGGGCGGTAACGTGCTGCTCAAGCATCTCGGGGAAAGCGGTTGCGCCAGCGGTGTGCTCGGCGCGGTGGCGGTGTCGGTGCCGTTTCGCCTGGACCAATGCGCCGACCGCATCGGCCAGGGCTTTTCCAAGGTCTATCAGGCGCACTTCATGCGCGAGATGGTCGCCTACATCAAGAACAAGCAACGCCAGTTTCAGCATGACGGTCGCGAAGACGGACTCGCCGCGCTGGCAGCCCTTGGCTCGCTGGAAAACATGCGTACCTTCTGGGATTTCGATGGTCGGGTGACCGCGCCGTTGCACGGTTTCAATGATGCCGAGGATTACTATCGTCGCGCGTCGAGCCGCTATTTCCTCGGAGAGATCCGTACGCCGACCCTGATCATTCAGGCGGCGGACGATCCGTTCGTGTTCCCGCACAGCTTGCCGCAGTCCAGTGAGCTGTCGGCGTCGACCGTGTTCGAACTGCAGGCACGCGGCGGGCATGTCGGCTTTGTCGACGGTTCGATTCGTCAGCCTGGTTATTACCTGGAACGTCGCATCCCGCAGTGGCTGGCGCGCGTGCCCGCATGAGCGATCAGGGTGAGTCGATCCGCTTCTGGCAAACCGCGCCGCTGGCCGGGGTCGAGTTGCTCTCGGCACGCTACATCGAGCATCGTTTCGCCCCGCATGTGCACGACGGCTTCGTGATCGGCATGATCATGGCCGGCGCCCAGCGTTATCGCTATCGCGGCGCCGAACATCTGGCCGGCAGCGGCACGCTGGTATTGATCAATCCCGACGAATTGCACACCGGGCACAAGGGCACCGAGGATGGCTGGCTGTACCGGGCGTTTTATCCCGATACCGCGCAAATCGTTTCGCTGCTGGATGAGCTGGAACTGTCCACCACCAACCTGCCGGCATTCGGCGCCACGCTGTATCGCGACCCGGATCTGGTCAACGGCTTTGCCCATTTGCACCGTTTGCTCGAAAGCCCGGCCACCGCGCTGCAACAGCAAACGCTGTGGCGCGAGATGATGTTGCGGCTGTTGCAACGCCATGCGGCTGTGCCGGCCCCCGGACGAGCCGGCAAGGAACACCGCGCGGTGCTGTTGGGCAAAGAACTGCTGCACGCGCAACTGGCGGCGCCGCCATCGCTGGAAGAGCTCGCAGCGGCGGTGAATCTGTCGCCCTTCCATTTTGCCCGAGTATTCCGTCGCGCCACCGGCATGCCGCCGCACACCTGGCTGATGCAGCAGCGCATCGCCCAGGCTCGTGCACTTCTGCAGCACGGCTGCTTGCCGGTTGAAGTCGCCACGCAACTGGGCTTTGCCGATCAGAGCCATTTGAGCCGGCAGTTCAAACAGGCTTATGGCGTCGGGCCCGCCGCGTACCGTAGCGCCCGGATGGAAAGCTAAAAGATCGCAGCCTTCGGCAGCTCCTACAGGGAAATGCATTCCAATGTAGGAGCTGCCGAAGGCCGCGATCTTTTGATCTTATTCGCCGGTGGCGATACCGCTCGAAGGCTGGTTGATCCACTCGCTCCACGATCCGGCATACAACGACGCCAACGGATAACCCGCCAGACACAATGCAAACAGGTTATGACACGCCGTCACGCCAGACCCGCAATAGGCAACCAGATCCGCTGGCGAACGCTCGCCGAGCTTGGCGGCAAAACGCTGTTTGAGCTGATCGGCGGGCAGAAAGCGCCCATCGCTGCCGAGGTTGTCGGTGAACGCTGCGCACTGCGCACCGGGAATATGCCCGGCCACCGGATCAATCGGTTCGACCTCACCTTTGAAACGCGGCAAGGCCCGGGCATCGATCAACGTCAGCGCCGGTTGACCGAGCCGCTGTTGCAGTTGCTCGGCGCTCAGCAGCAGGCTCATGTCCGGCTGACCACTGAAATTACCGCGACTGATCGTCGGCGCATCCAGGCTCAGCGGCAATCCGGCCGCATGCCACGCCTTGAGTCCGCCATCGAGAATGAACACGCCGTCACGCTTGCCCAGCCATGCCAGCAACCACCACGCCCGCGCGGCGTAGGCACCGGGGCCGTCGTCATACAGAACCACATCGCTGTCGTTGTTGATGCCCCACGCCTGCAGCCGCTCGATCAACGCCGCTGGCTCGGGCAACGGATGACGACCGGTCACGCCTTTGACCACGGCCCCGCTGAGGTCACGCTCAAGATCGGCGAAACTCGCCCCGGCAATGTGCCCTTCGGCATAGCTGCGCTGACCGTAGTCCGGGTCTTCGAGGGCAAAACGACAATCGAGAATCACCAGCCCCGGCTGGGTCTTGCGGGCATCCAGTGCTTCGGGGCTGATCAGTTGCGCAATCGGCATAACGGGCTCCTGGGGGATTTCAACAGAACGGTTTATTTCACGTCTTCGAGGGCTTGGGCCAGCGGCACGTAGAATTCTTCGAATAACGCATTGACCTCGTCACGCGCCTGCTCGGTGACAAACCCGGCTTCCAGCACCAGCACCTGATACACGCCACGTTTAATGGCTTGTTCACTGAGGTGGTTGGAGTTCTCGCGGGTGGTGCACAGGAAGCGCACCCAGGACGTCAGAATGATCCACGCATTGAGGGTCAGGGACTCGATCTGCACGCGATCCATATCCAGGATCCCGGCGGCAACAAAACCTTCGTAGATCGCCGCGCCCTGAATCACGCATCGCTGGGAAAAGCGCCGATAGCGGGCGGCGAGTTCCGGATCGCTGTCGAGCAAATGCTCGAGATCACGGTGCAGAAAGCGGTAGCGCCACATCGCCGAGAGCAATTCCTTGAGATAGAAACGCTTGTCCTCGACCGTCGCCGCGCGCCCCTGCGGCGGGCGCAGAAAGCTGTCCACGAGGCTTTCGTACTCACTGAACAACACGGCGATGATCGCCTGCTTGTTGGGGAAGTGGTAGTACAGGTTGCCCGGAGAAATCTCCATGTGGGCGGCGATGTGATTGGTGCTGATGCTGCGCTCGCCCTGCTGATTGAACAGTTCAAGACTGTTCAGCACGATACGCTCGCTGGTTTTTATTCGTGGGGCCATGGCTTGAGCTTTAATTCAGAGTGCGTTGGGGGGGCATCTTACGACCTAACCGGAAATGGATAAAACGATGTTGAGCAGGGAAGTCATTTGACTTTCTAGAGCATAGACTCTAAAAAGTTCGTCACTACAATAAATCCGGAGCAGACCATGACTGCCGACGTTGCTTACCTGCAAACGCTGCAACAACCGCTGGCTGAACTGGACCGGTTGTTCCAGGCGCAGCGGGCTGCGTATGCCGCCAATCCGATGCCGCCCGCCGCTCAGCGCCAGCAGTGGCTCAAGGCACTGAGTGATTTGCTCAGCAACGAGCGCCAGGCCTTGATCGAGGCAATCAGCTCCGATTTCAGCCATCGCAGCGCCGACGAAACCCTGCTCGCCGAACTGATGCCGAGCCTGCACGGCATTCATTACGCCAGCCGCCATCTCAAGGGCTGGATGAAAGCCTCGCGGCGCAAGGTCGGCATGGCGTTCCAGCCAGCCTCGGCGAAGGTGGTGTATCAGCCACTGGGCGTGGTTGGCGTCATCGTGCCGTGGAACTACCCGTTATACCTGGCCGTCGGCCCGCTGGTCGGCGCCTTGGCGGCGGGCAACCGGGTGATGCTCAAGCTCAGCGAATCAACCCCTGCCACCGGACTGTTGCTCAAGGAATTACTGGCGCGGATCTTCCCCGAAGACCTCGTCTGCGTGGTGCTCGGTGAAGCCGATATCGGCGTGGCGTTCTCGCGCTTGCGCTTCGATCACTTGCTGTTTACTGGCGCCACCAGCATCGGCAAACACGTGATGCGCGCCGCCGCCGAAAACCTGACCCCGGTCACCCTGGAACTGGGCGGCAAGTCGCCGGCCATCGTCTCCCGCGATGTGCCGCTCAAGGATGCTGCCGAGCGCATCGCCTTCGGCAAAACCCTCAACGCCGGTCAGACCTGCGTTGCCCCGGATTACGTGCTGGTGCCGGAGGATCGGGTCGGCGCTTTCGTCGAAGCCTATCGCCAGGCGGTGCAGGGTTTTTACCCGACACTCACCGACAATCCCGACTACACGGCGATCATCAACGAACGCCAACTGGCACGGCTCAACGGCTATGTCAGTGATGCCACCAGCAAGGGCGCGCTGTTGATTCCGCTGTTCGAGCAGGGTCAGGGCCGACGCATGCCGCACAGTGTGCTGCTGAATGTCAGCGACGAGATGACCGTGATGCAGGACGAAATCTTCGGCCCGCTGCTGCCGATCGTGCCGTATCAGGATCTGGAGCAGGCATTTGCTTACATCAATCAGCGGCCACGTCCTCTGGCTCTTTACTACTTTGGCTACGACAAACGCGAACAGAACCGGGTGCTGCACGAAACCCATTCCGGCGGCGTGTGCCTCAACGACACATTGCTGCACGTGGCTCAGGACGATATGCCGTTCGGCGGCATTGGTGCTTCCGGCATGGGCCACTACCACGGTCACGAAGGCTTCCTGACCTTCAGCAAAGCCAAAGGCGTGCTCATTAAACAGCGCTTCAACGCGGCCAGGCTGATTTATCCGCCCTACGGCAAATCGATTCAGAAACTGATCCAGAAGCTGTTCATTCGCTAAACACTTGTCACCGCCGGGTAATAACAACAATGCACCCAAGCCTGACCGAAACACCCGCCCTGTCCCGCCGTGGCCTGCTGAAATTCAGCCTCGGCGCCACGGCGTTTCTCGCCACTGCCGGGCTCGGTGCCAGCCTCAGCGGCTGCTCATCGAGCGTCGCGGCCAACGGTTTTGTCTCGTTGCGCGACGGCGACCTGCTGTTTCTGCGCGCGCTGATTCCGGTGATGCTCGACGGCGCCGTGGCGACCGAAAAGATGTCGGCCGCCGTCGAGGGCACGCTCAAATCGCTGGACTACAGCCTCGATCACCTGTCGCCGGAAATGCTCAAACTCACTCGGCAACTGTTCGATGTACTGGGCATGGCCGTCACTCGCGGGCCACTCACCGGGATCTGGGGCAGCTGGGAAAACGCCAGTGCCGAGGCCATGCGACATTTCCTTGAGCGCTGGGAAAACAGTTCGCTGAACCTGCTGCGCATGGGGCATAGCTCGTTGCAGCAGATGGTGATGATGGCCTGGTACTCCCGCGCGGAGTCATGGGCGCATTGCGCTTATCCGGGCCCGCCCACGGTCTGAAACCGTGTTGCCCCCTTCGCGAGCAGGCTCGCACATTTGAAATGCATTCCCCTGTAGGAGTGAGCCTGCTCGCGATGAGGCCCGCCATAACAACAAAAACAAGAGATCCTGATCAATGCCCGTACCCGACCCGTTCCGCGAAGGCCTCGCCCGAGGCTGGAAAACCTACAACGGCGCCCAACTGAGCGACGATCTCAGCCTTGAAGCCGACGTGGCCATCATCGGCAGCGGCGCCGGTGGCGGCACCACGGCGGAAATCCTCAGCGCCGCCGGCTACAAAGTGCTGCTGATAGAAGAAGGCCCGCTGAAAACCAGCTCCGATTTCAAAATGCTCGAAGACTTGGCCTACAGCAGCCTCTATCAGGAAGGCATCGGCCGCATGAGCAAGGACGGCGCGATCACCATCCTTCAGGGCCGCGCGGTCGGCGGCACGACGCTGATCAACTGGACCTCGAGCTTTCGCACCCCGGAGCCGACCCTCGAGCACTGGGCCAAGGAACACAACGTCAAAGGCCACAGCCCTGCCGAGATGGCGCCGTGGTTCGAGAAAATGGAGCAACGCCTCGGCGTCGCCCCGTGGAGGGTCCCGCCCAACGCCAACAACGACGTGATCCGCAAAGGCTGCGAGCAACTCGGCTACAGCTGGCACGTGATTCCGCGCAATGTGCGCGGTTGCTGGAACCTCGGCTATTGCGGCATGGGCTGCCCGACCAACGCCAAACAATCGATGATGGTCACGACCATTCCGGCGACGCTGGAAAAGGGCGGCGAGCTGATGTATCTGGCCCGCGCGGAGAAGCTGCTGATCAGCGGCGACAAGGTCACTGGCCTGCAATGCGTGGCCATGGATGAACGTTGCGTCGCGCCGACCGGCCGCAAAATCACCGTCAAGGCGCGGCATTACGTGCTGGCTGGCGGCGGCATCAACAGCCCGGCACTGCTGCTGCGTTCAGACGCTCCAGACCCGCATAAAGCCCTGGGTAAACGCACTTTCCTGCACCCGGTGAACATGTCCGCCGCGCGCTTCGACGAGGTCATCAACCCGTTTTACGGGGCACCGCAGTCGATCTACTCCGACCATTTCCAGTGGAAGGACGGCACCACCGGGCCGATGGCCTTCAAACTCGAAGTGCCGCCGCTGCATCCGGCACTGGCGGCCACCCTGCTCGGCGGCCTTGGCGCAGAAAGCGCGCAACATATGGCGGATCTGCCGCACACCCACGCCATGCTGGCCTTGCTGCGTGACGGTTTTCACCCGGACAGCACGGGCGGTGCAGTCGAGTTACGGGGCGATGGTTCGCCGGTGCTCGACTATCAGGTATCACCCTACGCCTGGGAAGGCCTGCGTCGGGCCTTTCACGTCATGGCCGACATCCAGTTCGCCGGCGGTGCCAAATCGGTGATGCCAATGCACGCCGACGCCCGTTACGTGAAAACCTTGGCCGAGGCCCGCACGCTGATCGATGGTTTGAGCCTTGAGCTGTACCGCACGCGCCTCGGCAGCGCCCACGTCATGGGCGGATGCGCAATGGGCGAAGAGCCGAAAAGCGCAGTCACCGACAGTCTCGGCCGCCATCATCAACTGACGAATCTGTCGATTCATGACGGCTCGCTGTTCCCCACCAGCATCGGCGCCAACCCGCAGCTGTCGGTGTATGGCCTGACCGCGCAACTGGCGACTTCCCTCGCCGATCGGCTGAGAAACCCGTGAAAAAACCGATTAATCGCCTCGTCTATAGTGCTTTCTTACCCAACAGGCGACTTGGCCGACCGGGACGGCTGCGATACCATCCGACTCCCCAACGGACTCCCGCCAGGACGACGCGATGAACCGAGTGTTGTACCCAGGTACCTTCGACCCTATTACCAAGGGCCATGGCGATCTGGTCGAACGCGCCTCGCGCCTGTTCGACCACGTGATTATTGCGGTCGCTGCCAGCCCGAAGAAAAACCCGCTGTTCCCGCTGGAACAACGGGTTGAACTGGCTCGCGAGGTCACCAAGCACCTGCCGAACGTGGAAGTGGTCGGCTTCTCGACGCTTCTGGCGCACTTCGCCAAAGAGCAGAACGCCAATGTGTTCCTGCGTGGTTTGCGCGCGGTGTCGGACTTTGAATACGAGTTCCAGCTGGCCAACATGAACCGTCAGTTGGCCCCGGATGTGGAGAGCCTGTTTCTCACGCCGTCCGAGCGTTATTCGTTCATTTCCTCGACGCTGGTTCGGGAGATTGCCGCGCTGGGTGGCGATATCAGCAAGTTCGTCCACCCCGCTGTGGCTGACGCGCTGACCCTACGCTTTAAAAAGTAGGAGCTGCCGAAGGCTGCGATCCTGGTTGTTGATTACAGCCCTTGATCGCAGCCGCGTGCACTGCGCGCGCCAATGCGGCACAATTGCGCGCATTGATTTATAGCGCCCGGGCCTGCCGCCCCGGCTGGAGTTAGCATGTCCCTGATCATCACCGACGATTGCATCAACTGCGACGTCTGCGAACCCGAGTGCCCGAACGCCGCCATCTCCCAAGGCGAAGAGATCTACGTGATCGACCCGAACCTGTGCACCCAGTGCGTCGGCCACTACGACGAACCACAATGCCAGCAGGTTTGCCCGGTGGATTGCATTCCGCTGGACGAAGCGCATCCGGAGACTGAAGAACAGTTGATGGAGAAGTACCGCAAGATTACCGGCAAGGCCTGATCCAACAGTTTTATAGCGCTCTTTCGGGCCTCT
>NZ_JAMLFX010000003.1:452416-541860 GCF_023634765.1 Pseudomonas sp. AKS31 | reverse complement strand
TCGCTCCCACATTGGATTTGCGTCGCTCACAAATCCCCTGTGGGAGCGAGCCTGCTCGCGAAAGGGCCATTAGCTGCTCCGCAAATTCCTGATCAGCTCACTCACGCTGCTCAAACCCCTCCCCCGTACACCCCAGGCACCGCACAAAAGCGGCTTTCGCCGGATCCACTACCAACGCCTGCCCGGCATCGCCAATCCCGCCACCCAGCGCGGTAAACGGCAACGACACGACAAATGCCCCGGCACCGATCACCGTCGCCACCACCAGCAAAGGTCGAGCAATCAGCAAATCGCCAAGCATGGCGTAGGCCGGTGGATTCTGGATGGTGTAACGCGGGTCACCGCTGCCGTTTTCCGCGGCCTGAACAGCCAGACTGGAACACAGCAACAGCGCAACAACGAGGGCTTGCAAGGACTTCATGGCACGATCCTTCGGGCTGAACAGTGAGACCACTCACTATAGACCGTAGGACTTTTTCAGCTTTTTGCCTCAGGTCTGGCAGCGCGGGCAGAACACGCTGGCACGCTGACCGAGCTTCACTTCACGCAAACCGGTGCCGCAGACCTTGCAGTGTTCACCGCCACGGCCGTAGACAAACAGTTCCTGCTGGAAGTACCCCGGCTGGCCGTCGCCGCCAATGAAATCACGCAACGTCGTGCCACCGCGCTCGATGGCAGCGGCCAGAATGCGTTTGATCTCGATCGCCAGCTTCAGATAGCGCCCCCGGGAGATGCCCCCGGCTTCACGACGCGGATCAATCCCGGCGGCGAACAGCGCTTCGGTCGCGTAAATATTGCCAACCCCGACCACGACCGCGTTGTCCATGATGAACGGCTTGACCGCCATCGACCGCCCGCGCGACAGCTGAAACAAGCGCTCGCCATCGAACAGATCGGTCAGTGGCTCAGGCCCCAGGCGAATCAGCAGTTCATGATTGAGCGGATCGGTACTCCACAACATCGCACCGAAACGGCGCGGATCGGTGTAGCGCAGCGCCAGCCCCGACTCCAGCTCGATATCGACGTGTTCGTGCTTAAGCGCCGGCAATCCTGCTTCGACCAGACGCAAATTACCCGACATGCCCAAGTGGCTGATCAGCGTGCCGACTTCGGCGTTGATCAGCAGATACTTGGCGCGACGCTCGACCAGCACGATGCGCTGCCCCGACAGGCGCACATCGAGGTCTTCCGGGATCGGCCAGCGCAACCGCCGGTCACGCACGATCACCCGACTGACACGCTGGCCTTCAAGGTGCGGGGCAATCCCGCGACGGGTGGTTTCGACTTCCGGCAGTTCAGGCATGGCGTCCTCGAATCAATGCGCACCGAGGTCGCGGATCGTTTGTTTGAGGGTTTCGAAGTCGTAATCCGACAGCCCTACGTAATCGAGTACCAACGGCCCGACGGCGTTCCATTCGAAATCTTCGGTCTGGTTGCCCAAGACGCGGTAAGACGCACAAATGTGCTCGGCCATCTTCAGGATCGCCAGCAGGTTTTTCAGCTGACTGTTGCGCGACGACTCATCGCTGAAAATCGCCAGTGCATTGTGGTGATTGGCGATGGCCGCGCTGACATGCTCCGGCAGGCGCCAAGACTTGGCGGTGTAGTAGCCGACCACGGCGTGGTTGGTGTTGAACTCGCTGTTCTCGGTGTCGACGACCCGACATTCGGAACTGGCATTGGCGTAGGCCTTTTCCAGCACCGTCATGTAGTTGGGGAAGCGCTGCAGCATCAGCGGCACGCCGCAATCGTGGAACAGGCCCAAGGCATACGCCTCATCGCCGGCCTGGGTGCCGATACGCTTGGCCAGCGTCAGGCAGGTCATTGCCACGTCCTGGGCGGTGTCCCAGAAACGGTTGAGGGTGACGATGGTGTCGTCGTTCATCTCGCCCTTGATCGACTGCGCGTTGATCAGGTTGATGATCGAACGGCTGCCCAGCAGGTTCACCGCACGCTGGATCGAGGTGATCTTGTTGCTCAAGCCGTAATACGGCGAGTTGACGATTTTCAGCAACGAGCCGGACAGGCCGGGATCCTGGGAGATCAGCTTGGCGATCACCTCCAGGTCCGGGTCGGGCATGTACTGCTCCATTTGCAGATCCACCATGATCTGCGGTTGCGCAGGCACGCTGATGCCTTGCAGCGATTGTTGAATCTGTTCGGTGGTCAGCTCTTGGGACATAAGTACACACTCTGGGACAGGCGGCGATTCTAACCTCTAAAAACGGCGGGACGACACACCAGTGGGCAATTGTCAGGAACTTTCATTTAGCTCGCGGCTTCGGAATCTGTAATGCCCAACGGATCACTCCGGTCCATTGCGGCGGCAAACTCCCACAGACTCAGGAGCTTATCGATGGCCACCTCTCTCAACGGCAAACGCGTCGCCATTTTGGTAACAGACGGTTTCGAACAGGTCGAATTGACCGGTCCCAAGCAGGCACTGGAGCAAGCCGGCGCCCAGGTCGACATCCTTTCCGCCGAGGCCGGCCAGGTCAAAGGCTGGAACCACGACAAACCGGCGGACGACTTCAAGGTCGACCAGACATTCCAGGGCGCCAGCAGCGAGCAATACGACGCGATCGTCTTGCCGGGCGGCGTGCAGAACTCCGACACCATCCGCATCGATCAGGACGCCCAGCACCTGGTCAAGACCGGCGCGTCTGCCGGCAAACCGATTGCGGTGATCTGCCACGGCGGCTGGTTGCTGATTTCCGCCGGGCTGGTCAACGGCAAAACCATGACCAGTTACAAGACACTCAAGGATGACCTGGTGAATGCCGGGGCCAACTGGGTCGATAAAGAAGTGGTCAAGGACGGTCACCTGATCAGCAGCCGTCAGCCGGATGATATTCCGGCGTTTAACAAGGAACTGATCAACGCACTGTCTGCGTAGTATTCACAACCGCCTTCGCAAGCAAGTCGAATCGTCGCTCCCACATTGGTCTTGTGTCAGTCACAAATCCCCTGCGGGAGCGAGCCTGCTCGCGAAGAGGCCATCAGCGTTTCATCGCTCATCAAACCCGGCACAAGTCGCAACACGCTATACTCCCGCTCTTTTTTCCGGAGCGACGTCATGTCCCTGCCTAGCTTGCGCCTCAAAGCCAACGCCGACCGTCGCCTGCGCGCCGGTCACCTGTGGGTCTACAGCAACGAAATCGATGTAGCCGCCACCCCGCTGCACGGCTTCAATGCCGGTGACCAGGCCATCCTCGAAGCCGCTGGCGGCAAGCCGTTGGGCATCGTAGCGATGAGCCCGAACAACCTGATTTGCGCCCGCCTGCTGTCGCGCGATACAAAAGTTGCGCTGGACAAATCGCTGCTGGTGCACCGTCTGAACGTGGCCCTGTCGCTGCGCGAGCGCCTGTTCGACAAACCGTTCTACCGTCTGGTCTACGGTGACTCCGACCTGTTGCCAGGCCTGGTCGTTGACCGTTTCGGCGACATTCTTGTGGTGCAGATCGCCTCGGCGACCATGGAAGCACATAAAGATGACGTGATCGCGGCCCTGACCCAAGTACTCAAGCCAAGCGGCATCCTGTTCAAGAACGACTCCGCCGCCCGTGACGCCGAAGGCCTCAACCGCTACGTCGAAACCGTGTTCGGCCTGGTGCCGGAGTGGGTGGCGCTGGAAGAGAACGGCGTGAAGTTCGAAGCCCCGGTCATTCAGGGTCAGAAAACCGGCTGGTTCTACGACCACCGCATGAACCGCGCCCGCCTGGCCCCTTACGCCAAAGGCAAACGCGTCCTCGACCTCTATAGCTACATCGGTGGCTGGGGCGTGCAGGCTGCTGCGTTCGGCGCCAGCGAAGTGTTCTGCGTCGATGCTTCGGCCTTTGCCCTCGACGGTGTCGAGCGCAACGCCGCGCTGAACGGTTTCGCCGACAAGATGACCTGCATCGAAGGCGACGTCTTTGAGGCCTTGAAAGAACTGAAAGCCAGCGAAGAACGCTTCGACGTGATCGTGGCCGACCCGCCAGCGTTCATCAAACGCAAGAAAGACATGAAAAACGGCGAAGGCGCCTACCGTCGTCTGAACGAGCAAGCCATGCGCCTGCTCAACAAGGACGGCATCCTGGTCAGCGCGTCGTGCTCGATGCACTTGCCGGAAGATGACCTGCAGAACATTCTGCTGACCAGCGCCCGTCATCTGGATCGCAATATCCAACTGCTCGAGCGCGGCGGCCAGGGCCCGGATCACCCGGTGCACCCGGCCATCGCCGAAACGCGCTACATCAAGAGCATCACCTGCCGCCTGCTGCCCAACAGCTGATTCTTGCGGATAACGGGGAGCCAGCAGGCTCCCCGTTCTGGCTTCAGGCACCGCCCTTCCCTTCGCTATCTCCCTCGACTTCCTACAATTATATTCCCGCACAAATGCAGGACATTTCCTTACGTCTTTTAATTACTGAAACTTGCCCTACAAGTTTATTTCCTGCTAAAGATTGCTCCGACAAAATTACTGGAAATTTCCTACTTAATATCCCCTTGCCAATAATCCATTACAAACTATTATGAAGTTGTCACCACGAGGTGACTTCAACTATCTATCAATGAACAAGGAGTTCACATCATGAAAAGTATTTCTCTGGAAAGTAAAAAAATCGCGAACCTGGCTTTTCTGGTCGCCCCTAAAGCCCGTTAAGTAAGTCAGGACGCCGGGGAGTGCCGGCAACCCGGTGTCCTTTTTGACTTCTTCCAGAGTGAATCAACCTACATGCACATCAATCCATATCTATTTATATTGCCGCGCTCACCCGGACAAGTTGTGTGGAACTATAAAAACCACACACAACACGAACTTGACCTCAACTACGCAACCCGCCTTGCACAACTAATCAGCAACCCCGAACTTTTCGACACCCATAACATAATAGACACACAACTATTGAGTGCGGACATTCTAACGATTTCAAAAACAGACAATCCTCCATGGGGCTGGGACGAGCTGTCGAAGATTTATCACGTCGGCACGCAAAACATTCCCAGTGAACATACCCCACAGAATATTCACGAGTGGTCCCGACAATATCTCGCGCATTGCAATGAAGTATTGGCCACACCAGCGCCCGCGACAGATCGCCCGACGCTTGAAACCGAACAGCGTATAACCTTGCCCGCGCCCTGCGCATTGAATGACCACAGCCTGGGAAATGTGCTGCTCCAACGCAAAACCTGCCGCTCCTACACGGGCGCAGCGTTAACCCTGAATGACGTCGGCACCCTGCTCTATCTCTCACTCGGCTATCTCCACGAACGCGACCACGATCGCGACGACAGCATCGCCCAAGGGCTCAGCGCTCGGCGAAGCAGTCCGTCCGCGGGGGGCCTGAACGCTTGCGAAGGCTTTCTGCTGGTGCAGAACGTCGACGGCCTGGAGCCCGGCATCTATGCCTATCATCCGGCCGACCACACCCTGAGCCGGGTCAATCCGCTGCCTCAACCAGCGCTGGGCCAATTGCTTGGCGGTCAGCATTTCATCAACAACCTGCCGTTGGGGTTGTTTATCACCGCCCGTTTCGACCGACTCTGGTGGAAGTACGAACACTCGCGGGCCTATCGCATGGCCTTCGTTGAAGCAGGCCACTTGTCGCAAACCTTTCAACTGGTCGCCACAGCGCTGGGCCTCAATACCTGGCTGACTGGGGCGTTTGCCGACCAGCAGGTCGAAGCACTGCTCAATCTCGAGGGCAGTGCTGAACAGCCGTTGCTCTTTGTCGGTTGTGGGCAAAGCGACGGGCAAGTGATGTGCGCCGAAATGCGCGAACTGTTGCGCGAGGGACAGGCATGACCCTGTCGATGGCCGACCCGGATCAAGCGCCGGTGTCCTGGGCACTCAAATTTACCCTGGGAGACTGGGAGAGCCGGGCCTCGGTGCGCAGCAGTACCCATGACTATCAATTGCCCGACGATGTGCCGCTGCAACTGCAAACGCGCCACTGGTTCCCGCCGGCATTTCTGCCCTATCTGGCACATCCGGCCATCCAGGCGGCGGGGCGCGACGTGCAGCATCGACTGGCAGCCAACCACCTGGTGCACTTTCTCGATTACACCACCGTGCTCGAACACCGCATCGTCAATCGCGCGGTGGAAGTCATCGTGCACCGGGAACTGCCCATTTACGTGCCTCTGGCGATGAAGCATGCAGCACTGCAGCTCTACACCGACGAGGGTTATCACGCGCTGTTCTCCAATCGTCTCGCCGAGCAGATCGCCGCGTACTACGGGTTCACCGGACGTCCGACGCTTCCGAAGCGCATCAGCCGCCTCAACGCACTGATCGCCCGCACCCCGGAAAACAACCGGCCACTGGCATGGTTTCTGCTCGGCTTCGTCTCGGAAACCATCATTGCCCGGGAACTGCTGGACGTCTGCCGCGACAGCCTGGTGTCCAGCGTGAACGACATGCTGCGCGACCACCTGACTGACGAAGCCCGCCACAGCCGCTACTTCAGCGAGGTGTTCCATTATTTCTGGCTGTCGATGAACAGCCGCCAGCGTGCGTTTGTGAGCCGGACACTGCTGGAAATCATCGGGATTTTTTTCGAGGCCGACGAACGCTGGCTGCAACAGAGCCTGCGAGGGGCAGGCATCGCCGACACTGACGTGAAACAAATCGTCGGCGGCATGGCAACCGTACAAGCCAACCGGGCCCGTGCACGATCAGGCGCCGTCGCAACGCTGGACGCACTACGAAAGGCCGGTTTTTTTGCCCTTCCCCATAACCAGAAACTTTTCGCCAAGGCTGGACTGATCGATGGATAAAGGACAATCCGTGGCAACCACAAGGCAGCGCCGCGCCGCTGTCAGCCTGTTGCTGGCCATGGTACTGCTGGGTGTGTTTCCACTGGATGTGCTGCTGCCTTCCTTTCCGGCGATGGCGACGCACTTTCTCCGTTCACCGGCAGACATCGCACTGTCCATCAGCCTGTTCGCCGTAGGAATCGCGTTTGCCCAGCTCTTGATCGGCCCCCTCTCGGACGTGATCGGGCGCAAGGGCCTGTTACTCGCCGGCATGAGCGTATCGATGCTGGGTGCGCTCGGTTGCGTGATGACCGCCGATTACTCGCTGTTTCTGGTATTTCGGGTGATGCAGGCCTTGGGCTGCGGATGTTTTGTGCTGTCCCAGGCACTGGTGCAGGATCTGTTCGAAGGTGAAGAGCGCGACCGGTTACGGATCCTGATGGTCACGGCGACCGGGATATTCATTTCGGTATCGCCGCTGGCCGGGACCTTTCTCCAGGCCACACTCGGTTGGCGCGGCAGCTTCTGGGTCTTTACCGCGCTGTCCGCCACGGTGCTGATCAAGGCCTGGCTGTTTTTACCGAACAGCCGTCCAGCCTCGGGGGGTTCGCCGATCGACTTCATTCAGTCCTATCGACGCGTGTTGGGGGACTTCGAATTTGTCAGTTACTGGCTGATTTCGGCGTTTGCCTTTGCCTGCCACTTCTCGTTCATCGTGATTTCGCCGCTGATTTTCATGGACCAATTGCAACTCGCGCCCTATGACTTTTCATTGATCCTGCTGGTTTACGGTGCGGCCTACGTTGTCGGCGGGATCCTTGCCGCGGTACTCAATCGACGCATCACGCCGGTTCAGCAAATCTTCACCGGGCTGAGCCTGATACTGCTGTCGGGGCTGGCGATGCTGTACCTGGCAGCCAATCATGCGTTGGCGCCAGCCACGGTGTTGATCCCGATGCTGATCTGCACCGCCGGCACTACCATTGCCCGCCCCGCTGCCACCTCTCGGGCCATGGGCCTGTTTCCTGAAAACGCCGGCACCTCGGCCTCGGCGGGCAGCACGATCATCTTTATTTGTGGCGGGCTGATCAGCGCCCTGATCAGCCTCAGTCCGGCGAATCTGCAATCGACGCTGGGCTACAGCTTTGTGCTGCTAAGCGCGATCGCGCTGGTGCTCAACAACCGGCTCAGCCGTCGCGCGAGAAAACTTGAAGATAATGTCATGGCGCAGACCGGCGGTGATTAAACCCGCCGGTCGTCATCCCATACACGCCGTCTGCACTGGAACAACGCTTTGCGCCATTCCCTCCAGACGCCAGCGGTGTAGAATCGGCTGATTCATCGCCATTCATCCCCCGGCGGGTTTATGAGCTCAGGCTGAGACCAGCGGCGATCCCGCAACGTCATCGGCAACTTCACGGACACACGGCCATTGCTGAGTGTTCCAGACGTCAATAGAAGCTCACTCCCCTTTTGCACCTGATTAGTAAGCGATTAGCCGCCCGGAGTGCTCCATGCCAGATTACCGCTCGAAAACATCCACCCACGGCCGCAACATGGCCGGTGCCCGCGCACTGTGGCGCGCCACGGGGATGAAAGATGACGACTTCAAAAAGCCGATCATCGCCATTGCCAACTCGTTTACCCAGTTCGTACCGGGCCACGTGCACCTGAAGGACCTCGGCCAACTGGTCGCCCGTGAAATCGAACGCGCCGGCGGCGTGGCCAAGGAATTCAACACCATCGCCGTGGATGACGGCATCGCCATGGGCCACGACGGCATGCTGTATTCGCTGCCGAGCCGCGAAATCATCGCCGACTCCGTCGAGTACATGGTCAACGCCCACTGCGCCGACGCCATCGTGTGCATTTCCAACTGCGACAAGATCACCCCGGGCATGCTGATGGCTGCCTTGCGCCTGAACATTCCGGTGATCTTTGTGTCCGGCGGCCCGATGGAAGCCGGCAAGACCAAACTCGCTTCCCACGGCCTCGACCTCGTCGACGCCATGGTGATCGCCGCCGACGCCAGCGCTTCTGACGAGAAAGTCGCTGAGTACGAGCGCAGCGCCTGCCCGACCTGCGGTTCGTGCTCCGGCATGTTCACCGCCAACTCGATGAACTGCCTGACCGAAGCACTGGGTCTGGCGTTGCCGGGCAACGGTTCGACCCTCGCCACTCACAGCGATCGCGAACAACTGTTCCTGCAGGCTGGCCGCACCATCGTCGAGCTGTGCAAACGCTACTACGGCGAGAACGATGAGTCGGTATTGCCGCGCAACATCGCCAACTTCAAGGCGTTCGAAAACGCGATGATGCTCGACATCGCCATGGGCGGTTCGACCAACACCATCCTGCATTTGCTCGCTGCCGCTCAGGAAGCCGAGATCGATTTCGACCTGCGCGACATCGACCGTCTCTCGCGCAGCGTTCCACAGCTGTGCAAGGTTGCGCCGAACATCCAGAAGTACCACATGGAAGACGTGCACCGCGCCGGCGGTATTTTCAGCATCCTCGGTTCGCTGGCCCGTGGCGGTCTGCTGCACACCGACCTGCCGACCGTGCACAGCCGCAGCATGGAAGAAGCCATCGCCAAGTGGGACATTACCCAGACCACCGATGAAGCCGTGCATCACTTCTTCAAGGCCGGTCCTGCCGGCATTCCGACGCAGACGGCGTTCAGCCAGTCGACCCGTTGGGAAACTCTGGATGATGACCGTGAAAACGGCTGCATTCGCAGCTTCGAACACGCCTATTCGCAAGAAGGTGGTTTGGCCGTGCTGTACGGCAACATCGCTCTCGATGGCTGCGTGGTGAAAACCGCCGGTGTTGACGAGTCGATCCACGTCTTCGAAGGCAATGCGAAGATCTTTGAAAGCCAGGACAGCGCCGTACGCGGCATCCTCGCTGACGAAGTGAAGGCAGGCGACATTGTCATCATTCGCTACGAAGGTCCGAAAGGCGGCCCGGGCATGCAGGAAATGCTCTATCCGACTTCGTACCTGAAATCCAAAGGTCTGGGCAAAGCCTGTGCGCTGCTCACCGACGGCCGTTTCTCTGGCGGTACGTCGGGTCTGTCCATCGGCCACGCTTCGCCAGAAGCCGCCGCCGGCGGCGCAATAGGCCTGGTGCAGGACGGCGACAAAGTGCTGATCGACATCCCGAACCGCTCGATCAACCTGTTGGTCAGCGACGAAGAACTGGCGGCACGCCGCGCCGAGCAGGACAAGAAAGGCTGGAAGCCTGTTGAAGTGCGTCCACGCAAAGTGACCACCGCCCTCAAGGCCTACGCCTTGCTGGCGACCAGTGCCGACAAAGGTGCTGTGCGTAACAAAGCGATGCTCGACGGGCTGTAAGCCTCAATCGCCGAAACAAAAATGCCCCGCCAAGTGCGGGGCATTTTTTTGTCTGGCCGAAATCCCAAAGTCACTGCAGATCAAACTGTGGGAGCGAGCCTGCTCGCGAATGCCGTATGTCAGAAACGAAGAAGGTGACTGACACTAAGCTTTCGCGAGCAGGCTCGCTCCCACATTAGATCTGCGGTGATTACTGGATTTCTTCTGGCTTGACGATCACCCAGTTCTTGTCAGCCGTCACCGGCAAACCTTCTTTCGCCTGCGCCGCTGCATGCTTGGCCATCATGCCGTTCAACTGCGTCATGTATTTGTCCTTGCGGTTGATCCACAAGTGAATCCCGCCCTTGGCCACATCAACATCGTGGAACAGCATGTAGCCGTCACTGGTCGGGGTATCGCCGCCAACCAGTACCGGTTTTTTCCACTCGTCGATGTAAGTCAGGATCGCCGCGTGCTTGCCGGCCATCCAGGTGGCCGGGGTCCAGAGATACGGGGTCAGTTCGAGGCCCAGGTTGGCCTTCTCGTCATACTTGCCTGCGGTGATCTGTTTGCGCGCGGTGGTCAGTTCGCCTGTCTTCGGATCCTTGAGCAACATCGAAACGCCAATGACGTTCTGCGGTTTGACGTTGTAGCCATACTTCGGATCCGCCGCGACCATGCGCACCAGTTCTTCCGAGGCGGCGGTCATCACGTAGACCTCGATGCCGTTCTCCATCAGCTTGTTGTACAGCTCTTGCTGGCCGGTGAAGATCTTCGGCGGATTGACGTCGAGTTTCTTCACCACATCGCCTTCGTAATAAGTCGCCGGCACCGGTTTGCCCGAAGCCATCAGCTCATCGACGTAACCCTTGAGCTCTTTGAGGGTGAAGCCGGAGAACACCTGCGCCACCCACGGGTAGCAGACCATGTCGTCGACTTCGCAGAGGCGATAGTAGTAACTGAACAGGCTTTCCTTATGGTCGGCGGTGTCCTTGAACGGCATCAGTTTCAGGGAGGGGTCGAGTTTGTCGCGGGTGATCAGGCCCTTGTTTTCCATGAACGGCAGCAACGACTCTTCGAGGTCGTAGCGGTAGCTGGTGTTGTCCATGTCGAACACCGCGTAGTTACCCTTGTTGGCGTTGGCGGCGATCATCGCGTCCAGCGCCTTGGCCTGATCCGCCGGCCAGTGTTTCAGGTCGGTGGCGAACGCCTGAGTAGCCAGGCCGATGCCCACCGTCAGTGCGACAGCCAGAAATTTCGGTGCGAACTTCATAAGCCTCTTCTCCCCTGATTCAAAGAAATCGACGCTAACAAATATGTGTGACAGTCCTCGTCTGTCAGCGACCGTCCGCGTCCCTATTGCGCCAGATGCATTGCCGAGAGCGACACGCGCTTATTCCAAAAACGACGGACGACCTGCAATTTCGGTATTAATTCATTGCAAATCAAACTGTTAGGCTTGCCGGTTCGCAGTTGCCCAAGAATGCGACTGGCACAAGTCTTATCGGAGTTTTCATGAATCTGCCGCTGATCCTCAATCTGCTGGTGTTCCTCGCCTTGCTCTTCGGTCTGGCACAAACCCGCCACACCAGTTGGAGTCTGGCGAAAAAAGTCCTGCTCGCGCTGGTATTGGGCGTGACGTTCGGCGTAGCGCTGCACACCGTTTACGGGGCCGGCAATCCGGTGCTGAAAGCGTCGATCGGCTGGTTCGATCTGGTCGGCAACGGCTATGTGCAGTTGCTGCAAATGATCGTCATCCCGCTGGTGTTCGCCTCGATCCTCAGCGCCGTGGCGCGTCTGCACAACGCCTCGTCGCTGGGCAAGATCAGCTTCCTGACCATCGGCACGCTGCTGTTCACCACCGCGATTGCGGCGCTGATCGGCATCGGCCTGACCAACCTGTTCGGCCTCACCGCCGAAGGCCTGGTCGCCGGCACTCAGGAAATGGCCCGTCTGCAAACCATTCAGACTGACTACGCGGGCAAGGTTGCCGACCTGAATGTGCCGCAACTGCTGCTGTCGTTCATCCCGCAGAACCCGTTTGCCGATCTGGCGCGGGCCAAGCCAACCTCGATCATCAGCGTGGTGATTTTCGCTGCATTCCTGGGGGTTGCTGCGCTGCAACTGCTCAAGGATGACGTCGAGAAAGGCCAGAAAGTGATCAACGCCATCGACACCCTGCAAGCCTGGGTGATGCGTCTGGTGCGTCTGGTGATGAAGCTGACCCCGTACGGCGTGCTGGCGCTGATGACCAAAGTGGTCGCCGGTTCCAACCTGCAAGACATCATCAAACTCGGCAGTTTCGTCGTGGTGTCGTACCTCGGTCTGGGCCTGATGTTCGTCGTGCACGGTTTGCTGGTGTCGGCGGCGGGCATCAATCCGTTGCGCTTCTTCCGAAAGATCTGGCCGGTGCTGACGTTCGCGTTCACCAGCCGTTCCAGTGCGGCAAGCATTCCGCTGAGCATTGAAGCGCAGACCCGTCGTCTGGGGATTCCACAATCGGTGGCGAGTTTTGCCGCGTCGTTCGGTGCGACCATCGGCCAGAACGGTTGCGCCGGTCTGTACCCGGCAATGTTGGCGGTGATGGTGGCGCCGACTGTTGGCATCAACCCGCTGGATCCGCTGTGGATAGCGACGCTGGTGGCGATTGTGACGTTGAGTTCGGCGGGCGTGGCCGGTGTCGGCGGCGGCGCGACGTTCGCGGCACTGATCGTACTGCCGGCGATGGGCTTGCCGGTTTCGCTGGTGGCGCTGCTGATTTCGGTTGAGCCGCTGATCGACATGGGCCGCACGGCGTTGAACGTGAGTGGCTCGATCACGGCTGGCGCGATTACCAGTCAGGTGATGCAGCAGACTGATAAAGAATTGCTGGATGCGGATGAGCATGCGGAGCTGGCGCAGGCTTGATGTAAAGCAGGATCAAAAGATCGCAGGCTTCGCCAGCTCCTACAGGGGAAATGCGTAAACCTTGTAGGAGCTGCCGCAGGCTGCGATCTTTTAAGCCTTTTCCCAGACTTCGAAGTTGTACGCAGGCTTGTCGCCCTCAGCCGGATTCGGCACGTTCGACACCAGCTTCCACTGGTTCAGATCAAACTCCGGAAACCACGCATCCCCTTCCGGGCTCAAAGCCACGCGAGTCAGATACAGACGATCCGCCTGCGCCAGCCCTTGCGCGTACAACTGCGCCCCGCCAATCAGCATCAGCTCATCGACGCCCTGCTCCTTCGCCCACTCTTCGGCGCGAACCACGGCAGCGTCCAGCGATGGATAAACCTCGGCACCTTCGAGCACCAGACCGGTCTGACGGCTGACCACGATGTTCAAGCGCCCCGGCAATGGCCGACCGAGCGAATCCCAGGTCTTGCGACCCATGATGATCGGCTTGCCCAAGGTGGTGGCCTTGAAGTATTTGAAGTCCCCCGGCAGGTGCCAGGGCATGCTGTTGTCGACGCCGATCACGCGGTTTTCACCGAGGGCTGCGATCAGGCTGAGGGGGAGTGATTTAGTCATGCCGGCGAGGATACCAGAGCCGCGCTTACCCCGATAAGCGCCACAGCGGTTATGCTCTTCAATCAATTAAGCGACGGGAAGCCGCGTGACTGAACTGACTCCACTGCAAAACCTATGGCTCACCGAGACCGTGCGCCTGCGCGAAGAACACGCAGGCACTCTGGATGATCTGGAAGCCAATCGACTGGCCCGCGCGGCCGGCGGTGATCTGCCGAGCCGTATTCAGCGCCGGGCGTTATGGCTGGCCAATCGTGACGGGCTGACCGCCGCCCTCAAACATTGGCTGCAAGGCGCGCGTCTGGCGCTGGTGCTGCTGATGATTTTCGCGGTGCTCAGCGGCGCCGGTCTGGCCTTCGCCGCGCTGGGGCAAACACCGGTCAATGTGTTCTGGGCCTTGGGCAGCCTGCTCGGGTTGAACCTGATCCTGCTGCTGAGCTGGTTGCTGGGATTGATCTTTGCCGGCGAGCACGGCGCCACGCTAGGCCGCTTGTGGCTGTGGCTCAGCGAAAAATTCGCCCGCGATGCCAAAGCCGCGCAACTGGCGCCCGCCCTGCTGCTGATGCTGCAACGCAAGAAACTCAATCGCTGGGCGCTCGGCACGCTGGTCAACGGCTTGTGGCTGCTGGCAATGCTCAGCGCACTGGTGCTGCTACTGACGCTGATGGCAACCCGGCGCTACGGCTTCGTCTGGGAAACCACGATTCTCAGCGCCGAGACGTTTATCCACGTCACCCAGGCGCTCGGTTATCTGCCGTCGCTGCTCGGTTTCAACGTGCCGACGGTGGAGATGATCCGCGCCAGCGGCGACGGCGCACTCGACATCGAAAGTGCCCGTCAGGCGTGGGCAACATGGTTGGTCGGCGTGTTGGTGGTGTACGGCGTGCTGCCGCGCCTGCTGTTGGCCCTGTTGTGTTTCTGGCGCTGGAACAGCGGCAAAGCCGCGCTGCGTCTGGACCTGAACCTGCCTGGCTACGCGCAACTGCGCGAACGCCTGATGCCGACCAGCGAACGCCTCGGCGTCAACGACCCGGAGCCTGCGCAATTGCATCGAGTCGAAAGCAGTGTCGGCGAACTCGCCAGCGAAGGCGCGTTACTGGTCGCCATCGAACTCGACGAACAACGCACATGGCCGCCCGCGCTGCCGAAAAACGTCAGCAACGCCGGCATCCTCGACAGCCGCGAATCCCGCCACAAACTCCTCGAACAGCTGAGCCGCTTCCCGCCGGCGCGTCTGGCGATTGCCTGCGACCCACGGCGTTCGCCGGATCGCGGCAGCCTCGCCTTGATCGCCGAACTGGCGCGCAGTGCGGGCGAAACCCGCGTCTGGCTGCTGCAAGCGCCGCCCGGCGAAGCACTGGACGCTGAACGCCTCGGCGACTGGCACGTCGCGTTGCAACAACTGGAGTTGCCGTTTGCCGATTGCGCGCCGTTGAACTGGCTGGAGAACGGTCATGACTGATGCCTTCAAAGCGCCGCTGAAACTCGCGGTGGTCGGCCACACCAACGTCGGCAAGACCTCGCTACTGCGCACGCTGACCCGCGATGTCGGCTTCGGTGAAGTCTCCCATCGCCCGAGCACCACGCGGCATGTCGAAGGCGCGCGGTTGTCGGTGGACGGCGAGCCGTTGCTCGACCTCTACGATACGCCGGGGCTGGAAGACGCGATCGCCCTGCTGGATTTTCTCGAACGCCTGGAACGTCCCGGCGAACGCCTCGACGGCCCGGCGCGCCTGGCGCGGTTTCTCGACGGCAGCGAGGCGCGCCAGCGTTTCGAGCAGGAGGCCAAAGTGCTGCGGCAACTGCTCGCCTCCGACGCCGGTCTGTATGTGATCGACGCCCGCGAACCGGTGTTGGCCAAGTACCGCGATGAACTCGAAGTGCTGGCCAGTTGCGGCAAACCGCTGCTGCCGGTGCTGAATTTTGTCAGCAGCGCCCACCATCGCGAGCCGGATTGGCGTGAAGCGCTGGCGCGGCTGGGGCTGCATGCACTGGTGCGTTTCGACAGTGTGGCGCCGCCGGAGGATGGCGAGCGGCGGCTGTATGAAAGCCTCGCGCTGCTACTGGAAAATGCCCGTCCGCAATTGGAACGGTTAATTGCCGATCAACAGGCGCAGCGCCTGGCGCGTCAGCACAGTGCGGCGCGGTTGATTGCTGAATTGTTGATCGACTGTGCGGCCTGCCGGCGCAGTGTGGTCAGCGACGCCGAGCAGGAACAGCAGGCGATCAGTGAACTGCGCAAAGCTGTGCGCCAGCGTGAACAGAAATGCGTCGAGGCGCTGCTCAAGCTGTATGCGTTTCGCCCGCAAGATGCGGCGGCGAGTGATTTGCCGCTGCTGGATGGGCGTTGGGGCGATGATCTGTTTAACCCGGAAACCTTGAAGCAACTCGGCGTGCGCGTGGGCGGCGGCATTGCTGCTGGCGCGGCGGCGGGAGCTGGTGTGGATTTGCTGGTCGGCGGAATTACCCTTGGCGCGGCGGCGCTGGCGGGTGCGATTGCCGGTGGTGCGCTGCAAACCGCGCGCAGTTATGGCAGCCGGTTACTGGGCAAGATCAAAGGGCAGCGAGAACTGACCGTGGATGACGGGGTGTTACGGCTGTTGGCGTTGCGCCAGCGGCAGTTGGTGTTGGCACTGGATCAGCGTGGGCATGCGGCGCTGGATGCGGTTCAGGTCGCAACACCGCAGGACAAAACATGGCGTGAGGGCAAGTTGCCGGAGGCATTGAGTAAAGCGCGGGCGCATCCGCAGTGGTCGTCGTTGAATCCGCAGTCGAAATTGAATCAAGCGGAAAGGCAGGAGCAGATTGAGGCGTTGGTTGATCGGGTGCTTGAGCTTTAGATCGCTACCCCCTCACCCCAGCCCTCTCCCCCAAGGGGGCGAGGGGGAAAGGGAGCAGATATGCATGCTGTCCAAACCTGAGTTCGACTGGATATCTCAGGTCGGCGTATGACAGAAGATCACTCAGTCGGCCCCCTCTCCCTCCGGGAGAGGGCTGGGGTGAGGGCGACAATCACACAGTAGACAACAATCTCGCAGCCTTACGCTTCAAAACCCCAAGATCCATCACCGGCACCGCCCTCTCCTTCGCCAGCTCATCCCACTGCCGCATCCGCAAACTCACCGCACACAACGGATCGCGCGCAAACGCATCCGCCTCGGCCTCGGTCATCACCCCGCCCTGATACTCCAGCGTCCGCCGACTCGCCTCACTCAAACGATCGTAATACCCCGGCTCACGCAATGTCAGATATCGCTTGGCCTGCACGTGATATTCCACCAGCCGCGCCATGCATTCGCTGAAACCGGCCTCACGCAAATAATCCGCGCCCAGGCGTTCATGGCTGACCACGCCGTAGCCGCCCATGTTTTCCGCACCCTCGGCACACAAATGGCCGATGTCATGAAAGAACGCCGCCAGCACCACTTCATCATCAAAGCCCTCGGCCATTGCCAACTCGGCAGCCTGAGACATGTGCTCGATCTGCGACACCGGCTCGCCGATGTAATCGCTGGTGCCAAAGCGTTCATACAACCCGAACACCCGGGCGACGACTTGCTCGTGACCTGTCATCAAGCTTCCTCCAGCAACTGCGCGATATTGCGCTCGGCCAGCGCCGGGCCGACGCTCATGCCGACGCCGGTGTGCATCAGCGCCACACTTAGCCCCACTGCCGGGCGCAGGAACGAGAACGGCCCCGGCCCCCGGGAACCATAGACGCCCTGCCAGCGCTCGACCACTTGTACCTTGCAGCCCAGCGTCTGCTCGGCGAGTTCAAGCATCCAGTTGTCCACTTGCTCGGCGTTGAACGGTGAAGGGTCGCTGCCGTAATGGTGCGAGTCGCCGATGATCAGTTCGCCGTGCGGCGTCGGGCTGATCAGCAGGTGGATGCCGTTGTCGTGCAGGTGCGGTTGCTCACGGAGGATTTGCGCCTGCACCGCCGCCGCTTCGGGCAGATCGGCGAAGGCGCCGTAGTGCACGCAACTGAGGCCGGTGAGCAAGGCGTGTTGCAGATTCAGATCGATCTGCGGTTTGGCGCGGAGCATTTGCAGGCGGCAGATTTGCGGATCGAGTGCGGCAATCGGCTCGGCGAGCAAGGTCTGATAGTCGTGGCCGGAGCAGACGATGATCTGCTTCGCCGTGAAGCTGCCGGCGGTGCTGTGCAGACGCCCCGGTTCGACGTCGCGAACCAGCGTGGAAAAGTGAAACTCCACGCCAAGGTCGCGGCGCAGGTAATCGATCAGTGCCGGAATCGCTTCGCGTGAATACAGCTGTTGATCGTCCATGCCGTGCAACGCAGCGCGGTGGTGGCTGAACTGGCCGAGATACAGATCGCGCAGGGCAGCGCCGCGCAGCAACTGGATGTTGTAACCGTGTTCCACGGCGCGACCGTTGCAGAAGGCTTCCAGCAGATGTTCTTCAGCTTCAGTACGGGCGAACAGGTAAGAACCGTTGCGCTTGATTTGCAGACCGGCGAGCTGCGCCCAGTCACCCCAGATCTCGCGGCTGGCCTTGGCCAGTTCGAGCATCGTGCCCGGTGGCTGGCCGGTGACCAGCGCCTGGCCGAAGTTGCGCACCGAAGCGCCGAGGGGCGTGGCAGTGCGTTCGAAGACAGCGACCTTGAGGCCGCGTTTGGCGGCGGCGTAGGCGTGGGACAGACCCAGAATACCGGCGCCTACGATTAACAGGTCTTGGTGTTGTGTCATTTAGAAATGTCCTGCATGAGAGACCGCTTTCGCGAGCAGGCTCGCTCCCACAGGGGACTTTTTGTGCCCACAAAATTTGTGTTCACTGGAGATCCAATGTGTCAGCCCCCTCAGAGAATTGTGTTGTGAACACGGTCCAATGTGGGAGCGAGCCTGCTCGCGAAGGGGCCCTGTCAGTCGATAAAGATCTTACTTGGCCGCGACTTTCTCGGATTTGCCGTCATAGCGCTTGCGCCACTCGGTCAGAATCTCGTCGCGGTTCTTCGAGGCCCAGGCAAAGTCGTTCTTGATCAGGCGCTGCTCGTAATCCGCCGGCAATTCGGTCTGCGGCTTGGCGATCCCTGGCTGCGCGAGGACAGCGAAGTTCTCCTTGTACAGATCCATCGCCTCAGCGCTGGCAGAGAAGTCAGCCAGTTTCTTCGCCGCCTCTTCATGCGGCGTACCTTTGATCACTGCGGTCGCTTCGATCTCCCAGCCCAGGCCTTCCTTCGGCAGGATGATGTCCAGCGGTGCGCCCTGACGCTTCAGCTGTACGGCCGGGTATTCAAAGGAAATGCCGATCGGGAACTCGCCCGCCGCTGCCAGTTTGCAAGGCTTGGAACCGGAGTGAACGTACTGGCCGATGTTCTGGTGCAGACCGTCCATGTACGCCCAGCCCTGCTTCTCGCCGAAGGTTTGCAGCCAGGCACTGACGTCGAGGAAACCGGTGCCGGACGACGCCGGGTTGGGCATGACGATCTTGCCCTTGTACTCAGGCTTGGTCAGGTCCTGCCAGCTCACGGGCTTGGTCAAACCCTGCTTCTCGGCCTCGACGGTATTGAAACAAATGGTCGCGGCCCACACGTCCATGCCGACCCAGGCTGGTGGGTTGGCGGCGTCGCGGTAGTTCGCGCCGATCTTGCCGAGGTCCTTCGGCGCGTAGCTTTGCAGCATGCCTTGCTGATCGAGGATCGCCAGGCTCGAAGCGGCGAGGCCCCACACCGCGTCAGCCTGTGGACGGGCCTTTTCGGCGAGCAGTTTGGCAGTGATGATCCCGGTGGAATCGCGCACCCATTTGATCTCGACGTCCGGGTTGGCCTTTTCGAAGGCTTCCTTGTAGGACTTCAGTTGCTCGGCTTCGAGGGCGGTGTACACCGTCAACTCGGTTTTTGCCGCAAAGGCATTCAGGCTGAAAGTAGCGAGCACAGCAGCGGCCAGGGCCATAGGCTTGAACATGATCGTTTTCCTGTCTTTTGAGTTGAAGGGCAGTTGAAGGTGCAAATCAGTGACCCGGCGCGGTTTGCCGCCAGGCCTGGGAACGGCGCAGCAAGCCGCGCGAAGCCCACGCCAGCAGCAAGGACACGCCCGCCGAGGTGAACAGAATCAGGGTCGACATCGCCGCCGCGCCGCCGACGTTGCCGGCGTCATCCATGTTCAGCACCGCCACCGCCGCGAGGATGGTGTCGGGGCTGTAAAGGAAGATCGCTGCCGACACCGTGGTCATCGCCGAAACGAACAGGTAGCGCACGATGTCCAGCAGCGCCGGCAGGCAGATCGGCACAGTGACGCGCAGGTAGTGGCGGTACAGCGGCGCCTTGAGCGACAGCGCTGCCGCTTCGAACTCGGCATCGAGTTGGCGCAACGCGGTGGTCGCGGTCATCTGCGCGGTGGTCAGATAATGCGCAATGGTGCAGACGATCAGCAGCGTCATCGTCCCGTAGAGCACATGCAGCGGGTTGCCGGTGAGGTTGAAGAAGAAAACGTAACCCAGACCGAGCACCAGCCCCGGCACCGCCATCGGCACAAAACTGAGCATGCGCAAGGCCAGGTTGAGGCCGCGTTGAGTGCGGGTTTTCTCCATCAGGTAAGCGCCGGTGAAGATCAGCACGCTACCGATCAGCGCCGTGCCCAGCGCCATCTTCAGACTGTTGCTGTAGGCCAGCCAGCCACCGCCGGCGGTTTCGTTGAACTGGTAATGGTTGAGCGACAGCGACAGGTTGTATGGCCAGAATTTCACCAGCGACGAAAACACCGCCATGCCGAACACCAGAATCAACGCGGCGCTGATCAACAGGACAATCGCCAGATAGCAGCCATCACGCAGCTTCGACGGCGCCGGTTTGAACACCTGCGCCCGACCGCTCATGGAGTCACCGTGACGGCGACGCAACCAGGCGTCGACGCCGAAGCTGAACAGCGCCGGCAGCAACAGCACCATGCCGATCAAGGCGCCGCGACCGAATTGCTGCTGGCCGACCACGGCTTTGTAGGCTTCCAGTGCCAGCACTTGATAGTCGCCACCGACCACCACCGGCACACCGAAATCGGTGATGGTCAGGGTAAACACCAGACAGAACGCAGCAAACACAGCCTGACGCGTCGCCGGCCAGGTGATGCTGCGAAACGCCTTGGCCGGACTGGCGCCCATGCTTGACGCGGCATCGAACAAGCGCGCATCGGCCAGCGACAATGCCGAGAGCAGAATCATCAGCGCATGGGGAAAGGTGTAAATCACCTCACCCAGCACAATCCCCCAGAAGCCGTAGATGTTGTCCGAGAGCAAGCCGCGCAACATGCCCTGATTGCCGAACAGATAGACCAGCGCAATCCCCGGCAGCATCGACGGCGCCATCAGCGGCAACAGGGAAATCCCGCGCCAGATGCCTTTCGCTGGAATCAGCGTGCGTTGCAACGCGTAGGCAAACAGGTAGGCCAGCGGTACGACGATGGCCGCGACGCTGAGAGAAACTTTCAGGCTGTTGCCGAGTAACCAGTGGAAATTCTCGCTGGATACCAGCTCCTTCGCCGCAATCCAGCCACCGCCCTGCCCGGCCTCACTGCTGAAGCCGCGCCAGAAGATCGCCAGCAACGGCAGCAACACCGCGACGCCGAGCAACAGCAGCAAGACAACTTTGCCGCCGACGACAAAAATGCGGTCGCCGATCTCGGCTTTCGAAGTCTGCCGCACCTGCTTGTGCGGTAGCGGCAGCGCGAGATTGCTGTTCATCAGGCAAACACCTGCAGGCTGCGCGGCGGCAAAGCGACCATGATTTGCTGAGCGCCGAGGCGCGGCATGGCTTCCGGCGCCAGTTCGGCGAGTAGTGCGTGACCGGGCAATTGATCGAGTTCGAAGCTCATGCGGCAGCGGTTGCCGAGAAAGGTGATCTCGCGAACTTTGGCCGGGAACAGGTTTTCCTCATGCACCAGCGGGTTGACGTTGATCGCTTCCGGGCGGCAGAACAGTCGGCCCGAGGCGCCGCTCACGCTGCCATCCGCCAGACGCACATTCATCCCGCCAACCCGGGCGTGACTGTCGCTGCTGCGCTGAAACGGCAACCAGTTGCCCTGACCGACGAACTCGGCCACGAACGGCGTGGCCGGACGGTTGTAGATGTCCTGCGGGGTGGCGTACTGCTCGACGCGGCCGTTGTTCATCACGGCGATGCGGTCGGCCATCAGCATGGCTTCGTCCTGATTGTGGGTGACCATCAGGGTGGTGATGCCAAGGTTGCGTTGCAGCTGGCGCAGCTCGGTGCACAGATGCTCGCGGACGCGGGCGTCGAGGGCCGACATCGGTTCGTCGAGCAACAATAACGACGGTGCCGGCGCCAAGGCCCGAGCGAGAGCAACGCGCTGTTGCTGGCCGCCGGACAACTGGCCGGGGTACTTTTTCTCACTACCCGTGAGGCCGACCAGTTCCAGCATCTGCCCGACGCGCTGGCGCACTTCGTCGCGACCGCTGCCCGCGAGGCCGTAGGCGATGTTCGCCTCGACGGTCAGATTGGGGAACAGCGCATAGGACTGGAACAGAATCCCGTAGTCGCGGGCTTGCGGGGCGAGGTGCGAGACGTCGCGATCACCGAGGTACAACTCGCCGCTGTCCTGTTTTTCCAGCCCGGCGATGCAGCGCAGCAAAGTGGTCTTGCCGCAGCCCGACGGGCCGAGCAGGCACACCAGTTCACCGGCGGCGACGTCGAGGGAGACGTTATCCAGTGCGGTGAACGCGCCGAAGCGTTTCTGCACGCCGCGCACGTTCATCGGCGCACCGGGGTTGGTCAGGGCAGTTGCGATGGCAGGATTCATGGACAGACCTCATCAAGCAGATGAGGCCAATCCTAGAGTTGTAATGCGTCCGTCATGTGGCAGTGAGGCAAAAACGGCTGATAGTGGTATTCGGGGATTTTGGTTGGAGATCAAAAGATCGCAGCCTTCGGCAGCTCCTACATTGGAATACGTCCCCCTGTAGGAGCTGCCGAAGGCTGCGATCTTTTGATCTTCAAGCCGGGGACATTTCCTGCGCCAACCCAAGAAACGCCGCCGGCAACCGCGCGCCCTTGCGCTCCTTGAGGCAGTAAAGGTACTCAGGAATCTGCGGCGCATTCTCGATGGTCAACACGCGCAACTGCGGATCATGCGGCACTTCCTGCCGGGCAATGATGCTGATGCCGATATTGCGCAACACCGCCTCGCGGATTGACTCACGGCTGCCGATCTCCAGCAACGGCCCGAAACTCACCCCGGCGCTGGCCAGCAACTCTTCCGTCAGCCGCCGCGTGGTTGAACCGGATTCACGCATCAACAACGTATGCCCGGCCAGCGCACTCAACGCGACATGCTCCTGCGCCGCCAGCGGATGATTGCGATGCACCGCCAGCACCAGTGGATCAGTGCCGAGCACCCGGCGAATCAATCGCGCATCGTCGAGCAACTGCGACGAAGCGGCGACGTCCACCCGATAGTCCTCCAGCGCTTCGAGCACCTGTTGCGAGTTGCCGATTTCCACCGACACTTCCACCTGCGGCAAGCGCTCGCGAAAGGTCTTCACCAGATCGAGGATGTAATACGGCGCGGTGGCAGCAATCCGTAACGTGCCCTGCACCTGACCGCTGTTGCGCAGGAAGAACTCGATGTCCGCCTCTTGCTGCAACAGCGCCTTGACCATCGGCAGCAACCGCGCGCCTTCATCACTGACGCTCAGGCGCCGGCCGCCACGGTAGAACAGTTCCACCGAGTACTGGCTTTCCAGATTGCGGATCTGCGTGGTCACGGTCGGTTGGCTGAGGCCGAGCTTCTTCGCCGCCAGCGTGATGCTGCCCAGGCGGGCGACCATGTAAAACGCTTTCAGCTCGGCACTCAGCACAACCATCCCTCATCGTCTATTTGCGCAACAGACGCAAACCGTTGAACACCACCAACAGACTCACGCCCATGTCGGCGAACACCGCCATCCACATGGTGGCAAGTCCGGCGAAGGTTACCCCAAGAAAGATAGCCTTAATCACCAGTGCCAACGCGATGTTCTGTTTCAGGATGCTCGCAGTGTTGCGCGACAGGCTGATGAACGCGGGGATCTTGCGCAGATCGTCGTCCATCAGGGCGACATCGGCGGTTTCGATCGCGGTGTCGGTGCCGGCCGCCGCCATGGCAAAACCGATCTCGGCGCGGGCCAGTGCCGGGGCGTCGTTGATGCCGTCGCCGACCATGCCGACGCGATGGCCCTGCTTGTACAGGTCTTCAATGGCTTGCAGTTTATCGGTCGGCAGCAAGTCGCCCTTGGCCTGATCGATGCCGACCTGCGCCGCGATCGCCTGCGCGGTGTGGACGTTGTCGCCGGTGAGCATCAGGGTTTTCACGCCCAGTGCATGCAGCTGGCGGATTGCTTCACGGCTGGTTTCCTTGACGGTGTCGGCCACGGCGAACAGCGCCAGCGGGCCAGAGCTGTCGAGCAGCAGCACCACCGACTTGCCCTGTTTCTCCAGGGCGAAGAGTTTTTCTTCCAGCGCTGGCGAGCACAGGCTCAACTCTTCGACCAGACGATGGTTGCCCAAGTGGTAGGTCTGGCCGTTGATTTCGCCTTTGACGCCACGCCCGCCCAACGCTTCAAAGTTATCCACACTCAGCGCCGCGAAGTTTTTATCCACAGCCGCATTGGCGATCGCCAGCGATACCGGGTGATCAGAGCGTGCGGCCAATGCCGCGGCAATCGCCGGCGCAGTGGCATCGGCGGTCGGGTCGAGCGACAGGTAATCGGTTTGCACCGGTTTGCCGTGGGTGATCGTCCCGGTTTTATCCAGCGCCAGATAATCGAGCTTGAAACCGCCCTCCAGGTAAACGCCGCCCTTGACCAGAATGCCTTTGCGCGCCGCCGCCGCGAGGCCGCTGACGATGGTAACCGGCGTAGAAATCACCAGTGCGCATGGACACGCGACCACCAGCAACACCAGCGCACGGTAGATCCAGTCAAACCATACCGCCCCCATGAACAGCGGCGGAATGATCGCCACAGCCAGGGCAAACACAAACACCACGGGCGTGTAGATTTTCGAGAATTGATCGACGAAGCGCTGGGTCGGCGCACGCGCGCCTTGCGCCTGTTCAACGGCGTGGATGATGCGCGCCAGGGTCGAGTTGTTCGCCGCTGCAGTAACCAAGTACTCCAGCGAACCGGCCTGGTTGATGGTGCCAGCGAAGACTTTGTCGCCGACGGTTTTTTCTACCGGCAGGCTTTCCCCGGTGATCGGCGCCTGGTCGATGGTCGAACTGCCGCTGACCACTTCGCCGTCCAGCGCTATGCGCTCGCCGGGTTTTACTCGCACACGGGCGCCGAGTTCGACGCTTTTAACCTCTTGTTCGATCCAGTTGCCGTCGGCTTGCTGCACCGTGGCCTGCTCCGGAGTCATCTGCATCAGGCCACTGATGGCGTTACGGGCGCGATCCAGGGAGCGCGCTTCGATCAGCTCGGCCACGGTGAACAGGAACATCACCATCGCCGCTTCCGGCCATTGGCCAATGAGGATGGCACCGGTCACGGCGATGCTCATCAGCGCGTTGATGTTGAGGTTGCGGTTCTTCAGGGCGATCCAGCCCTTTTTGTAAGTGGTCAGGCCCCCGCTGAGGATCGACACCAGCGCAATGATCGCCACCACCCAGGTCGGCGCGGCACTGGTGAAGTGGATCACTTCAGCGGCGAGCGCACCGACACCGGACAGCGCCAGCGGCCACCAGTGTTTTTTCACCGGCGCCGGGGCCGGCGCTTCGACACCCGCCTCCAGCGGCTCGGCGTGCATGCCCAAAGACGAGATCGCCTCGGTGATCGGCGCGGTGTCCGCCAGATTGTGGGTCACGCCGAGCACGCGGTTGATCAGGTTGAATTCCAGTTGCTGCACACCGGCAAGTTTGCCGAGCTTGTTCTGGATCAGCGTCTGCTCGGTCGGGCAATCCATCGCCTCGATGCGGAAACTGCTCAGCCGCGCATCGGCGCTGGTCTTTTCACTCAGTTGCACCCGCGCAGGCGTGGCAGCTTTCGACGCGCAGCAGGCATCGCCGCCGTGGTCATGTTTATGCACAGGCTGCAATTTATGGCTGTGATCGTGCCCCGCGTGGGGCTTGTGGGTGTGTTGGGAATCGCTCATTGGTCGCGTCCATGAAGGTGCCTGTTGCCAAGTAAAGACCCTGTAGCCACTATAGGGTCAAGCACCCTTTTGGAGATGACCGTCATGAAGATCGGCGAACTGGCGAAACTCACCGACTGCGCCGTAGAAACCATCCGCTACTACGAGCGCGAAAACCTGCTGCCGGAACCAGCCCGCAGCGACGGCAACTACCGCGTCTACACCCAGGCCCACGCCGAACGCCTGACCTTTATCCGCAACTGCCGCACCCTCGACATGACCCTCGAAGAAATCCGCAGCCTGCTCGCCTTGCGCGACAGCCCGCAGGATCAATGCGAGAGCGTCAATGCATTGATCGACGAGCATATCCAGCATGTGAAGGCGCGAATTGATGGGTTGCTGGCGTTGCAGACACAGTTGCTCGACCTGCGCCAACGGTGTGGCGAAGGGCCGATGGCCGATCAATGCGGGATTTTGCAGCGGCTGGAAGTGAGTGGCGGGGTGGTGGCGACGGAGGTCGAACATTCCCATGTCGGCAGAAGTCATGGGCATTAGTCCTTCGTCGCCGATAGCGCTTACACCAGTTTGAACTCCATTACGCCACGGGAACCCATGCCATAGGCCAGCCCGGGGACCATACCGGACCCCAGGAAAAGACTGCAGAACAGATGAACAGTCTCGCCACGATGCGCCTGATAGACCGAGGGCTCAATCCGAAAACTGTGCGATGAATCGGGGCTGACCGTCAGTTTGCGCTGGTAGTCGCGCCAGGCGCCGGCCTGTCCGCCGCTTGTACTGCTTTTCCAGAACATTTCAATGGCGTTGTTGGTTCTCAGGTTTTCAATCCGTGGAATGGTCAGGCAAACGCCCTCGGGATGCCGATCGATTTCAAGGACGCCTTGCGCGACGGCATCAATAAAAACCGGGCCGGTCTGTGCCAGTTCCGGCGCGAACGTCATATACAACGACGAGGAGGGCAAAAAGCCTTTCTCTCTTTCAATGACAAAAAAGACTTCGACCCGATCGCCGGCGAACGTCCTTGCGATCTCGTCGGTAACCGCAAAATGCAAAGGGATGTAACTCACCACGGTCTGAGGCTCGGATCTATAGCTACCGCCGGAACCACCGAGTGCGTTCCATTGCACCCGAACCTGATCGCCAATCCGGAAATCCTGCTCATTGACCGACACACCGACACGCAGCGAGTCGATGAAAATCGGCGCGCCATTGAATATTTCCATGGGCACCACGCATCCCCATGGATCAATACTCGGAATGGCATGGAACAGCCCCGAACGGCTTTCACAGCCGATAAACGGCCAACTGTTCAACTGCTTCGATCCGGTGGGTGCAAAACCGAAAAAGACCTCCGAGAACCCAGCCGTTGCGCCAGATGCTGTACTTGTCATGATGAAGCTCCTGAAATGAAAAAAGAGGGTGTTTGACTGACCTACGTCCATTAGGCCCGTGATCAGTCAAGCACCCTCTCTTTCATTTGCCTACTGTCAGACATGACAGTCTGCTAGACCAGCACCGAATATAAACGCCTTTGTGCCTTCTTTCAGACTGCCATCGGCGCGGTCATTGGCGCGTGGTGCTCATAACCTTCCAGCGAAAAATCGCTCGGTTCGACCAGCTCCAGCCATTCCGGCTGATACACGCCGGTCTTGGCAAACTCCGGCACACGATCGGAGATCTTCAGCTTCGGCATGGCAAACGGCTCGCGCTTGAGCTGTTCGTTGAGCATGTCCAGATGGTTCTCGTAGACGTGCGCATCACCAATGAAATAGGTGAACCAGCGCGGCGTGTAGCCGGTCAGGCGACCGATCAGGCTCAGCAGCGCGGCGCCCTCGGTGAGGTTGAACGGCGTGCCCAGGCCCAGATCGTTGGAACGGATGTAGAGGGTCAGAGAAATCTCTTTGGTCTCGACGTTCGGGTGGAACTGGTACAGCAGATGGCATGGCGGCAGGGCCATTTCATCGAGCTGCGCGACGTTCCAGCCGTGGAACAGGATACGGCGGCTGCCCGGATCGTTGATGATCGTGTCGACGCACTGGCGCACCTGATCGATGGCTTTGTACAACACCACATAGGCCTGACCGTCTTCTTCGCCCTGGGCGATCTGCTTGTAGCCATTGCTCAAGGTTTGTTCGATGGCGGCGGTGTTACTCAGCGGGATCTGCTTGTACGCCGGCCATTTGCGCCATTGCACGCCGTAGATTTCGCCGAGGTCGTCGTCGCCCTGACGGAACGGGTTGGCCAGCCACTGCGCGTTTTCGTTGGCGTTCTGGTCCCAGACCTTGCAGCCCAGCGCACGAAATTCAGCGGCGTTGTTCACGCCACGGAGAAACCCGCACATCTCGCCAATGGCCGATTTGAAGGCCATTTTGCGCGTGGTGATCGCCGGAAAACCTTCCTGCAGATCGAAACGCAGCATCGCACCCGGGAAACTGATGGTGTTGATGCCGGTGCGGTTGGCCTGTTTGGTGCCGTTCTGAATGACGTGCGAGACCAGTTCGAGATATTGCTTCATGAGTTACCTGTGTCCTTTGAGCCCCGGCGTCGCGCGCCGGGGTTCGTAGTTTAAGCCGTCGGCGCGAGCGGTGCTGCCGGTGCGCGACGATAGGCCAGCCAGATCAGGAACAGCCCGCCGACGATCATCGGCACGCAGAGCACCTGGCCCATGGTCAGCCAGTTCCAGGCCAGATAGCCCAGTTGCGCATCCGGCACGCGAACGAACTCGACGATGAAACGGAAGATGCCGTAGAACAGCGCGAACATGCCGGAAACGGCCATGGTCGGGCGCGGCTTGCGCGAGAAAATCCACAGGATCAGGAACAGCGCCACGCCTTCGAGCGCGAACTGATACAACTGCGACGGATGACGCGGCAGTTGCGCCGGGTCGCTGAACGGCGGGAAGACCATCGCCCACGGCACGTCGGTGGCCTTGCCCCACAGCTCGGCGTTGATGAAGTTGCCGATACGTCCGGCGCCCAGGCCGATCGGCACCATCGGTGCGACGAAGTCCATCAACTGGAAGAACGACTTGCCGTTGCGCTTGCCGAACCACAAGGCCGCCAGCATCACGCCGATGAAACCGCCGTGGAACGACATGCCGCCCTTCCACACTTCGAAAATCAGCGTCGGGTTGGCCAGGTAAGCGCTCAGATCGTAGAACAGCACATAGCCCAGACGTCCGCCGACAATCACGCCCATCGACAGCCAGAAGATCAGATCGGAGAGCTTCTCCTTGGACCAGGTCGGGTCGAAGCGGTTGAGCCGGCGCGACGCCAGCAGCCACGCACCGCCGATGCCGACGAGGTACATGAGACCGTACCAGTGGATTTTCAGCGGACCGATGGCCAGGGCCACCGGGTCGATCTGCGGGTAAGGCAGCATTGCGACTCCTCGTTAGAGTTGAAAGCAGAATTCCCGGGCGACGCTGTCACCTCAGGATTAAGCCAGGATTGCGACGCGGTTAAAGCAGGAAGCTCAAGCCCACGCTGAACAGCAAAGCGGCGAACAGCCGTTTCAGCAAGCGCGGCGACAATCTGTGCGCCAAACGCGCGCCGATGCGGGCGAAGACCATGCTGGTGAGGGCGATGCCCAACAAGGCCGGCAAATAGACAAAACCGAGACTATGCGGTGGCAACAACGGATCGTGCCAGCCCAGAATCATGAAACTTAATGCACTGACCAAAGCGATCGGCAGACCGCAGGCCGATGACGTCGCCACCGCGTGCTGCATCGGCACGCTGCGCCAGGTCAGGAACGGCACGGTCAGCGAACCGCCGCCCACCCCGAAAATCGCCGAGGCCCAGCCGATCACACTGCCGGCCACAGTCAGACCGAGTTTGCCCGGCACCGTTCGGCTGGCCTTGGGTTTGATGTCCAGGGCCAGTTGCACGGAAATCACCAGGGCAAACACACCGATGATTTTTTGCAGGTTGGGTCCGGAGATCGCTTCCGCGGTCAGCGCACCGAAACCGGCGCCAATCAGAATACCCACGGCCATCCACATGAAGATCGGCCAGCGCACTGCGCCACGACGGTGATGTTCACGCACGGCGTTGACCGAGGTGAAGATGATCGTAGCCAGCGACGTCCCGACCGCCAGATGGGTAAGGATCGACTGATCAAAGCCCTGCAGAGTGAAACTGAACACCAGCACCGGGACAATAATGATCCCGCCGCCAACCCCGAACAGCCCGGCCAGCACGCCCGCACAGGCGCCCAGCGCCAGATAGAGCAGAAATTCCATGACCGTCTCCCCAGACCGCATCCGCAAAACCGGAGCGGCATGGTAACGGATGCACACCCTTTGGCTCCACTGGCGATGGATGCACGGACGCCGGATGCGTAGAGTGAGCAAAAAACACACAAGGACCACCTTATGTGCCTGATTGTTTTCGCCTGGCGCCCCGGCCATGCCCAGCCGCTGATCGTCGCGGCCAACCGTGACGAGTTCTACGCCCGGCCAAGCCTGCCACTGGCGCCCTGGCCGGAGGCGCCGCATGTGCATGCCGGACGCGATCTTGAGGCCGGCGGTACCTGGCTGGGGATTGGCGCCAACGGACGCTTTGCCGCGCTGACCAATATTCGCGATCCGCATCAACCGCCGGCACGCAAGTCACGGGGTGAGTTGGTGGCGCGGTTTCTGACCGCTGATGCGTCAATTGATGATTATTTGAGCGATGTGGTCGGACGTGCGCCGGAATATGCCGGGTTCAACCTGCTGCTGGGCAACAGCCATGAGCTGTGGCACTTCAATGCGCGGATGTCGGAACCGGTAATGCTGGAGCCGGGGGTTTACGGGCTATCAAATGCGGGGCTGGATACGCCGTGGCCGAAACTGCTCAAAGCCAAGGCTGCACTGACTGCAGTGCTGGATGATCCGCAGCCTGAGCGGTTGCTGGAGCTGCTGGGCGATGCGCAGACGGCGCCGTTTGCCGAATTACCGGATACCGGGGTGGGCCTGGCGACGGAATCATTGTTGTCGAGTGTGTTTATTGCCAGCCAGAGTTACGGCACGCGGGCGAGTACGGCGTTGATCGTGAAGGCGGATGGGTCGCGGCGGATGGTCGAGCGGAGTTTTGGGCCGTATGGCGGACATCTTGGGGAAGTTGAGCTTTGCGTCTAAGAGCAAACCCTCACCCCAGCCCTCTCCCGGAGGGAGAGGGGGCCGACCGAGGTGTCTTGAGCCATGCATCGACCTGAAAGACCGAGTCGACTATGGATTCGGTAAAGCACTTTCAGGTCGAGTCGACTTTGGATTCGGCACAGCACTTTCAGGTCGAGTCGACTTTGGATTCGGCACAGCACTTTCAGGTCGAGTCGACTTTGGATTCGGCACAGCACTTTCAGGTCGGCGTAGTTCTGCAGCATCCCCCAATCAGTCCCCTCTCCCTCCGGGAGAGGGTTAGGGTGAGGGGCTTTTGATCTTTAGACGGCTTTGACGACCGCCGGTGGATGCATCTTCGACAACCCGAGGTTCTTCAGCGCCAATTGCAGCGAGCTGTGGATAACTTGCGGGTTATCAATGGTCATCAGCTCCGCCAGCAACTCCTGAGCCTTGCTCAGATTCACCTGACGCAACATCCACTTCACCTTCGGCAAGTTGGTGGCGTTCATCGACAGGCTGTCGAAACCCATCGCCATCAACAGCACCGCCGCCGCCGGATCACCGGCCATTTCGCCGCAGATACTCACCGGTTTGCCTTCGGCATGGGCATCGCGCACCACGGTTTGCAGGGCTTGCAGCACCGCCGGATGCAGGTAGTCGTAAAGATCGGCCACACGCGGGTTGTTACGATCGACTGCCAGCAGATACTGGGTCAAGTCGTTGGAACCGACGGACAGGAAGTCGACCATTCGCGCCAGTTCCTTGGTCTGGTACACCGCCGCCGGAATCTCGATCATCACGCCAATCGGCGGCATCGGCACGTCGGTGCCTTCGTCGCGCACTTCGCCCCAGGCCCGGTGGATCAGGTGCAGGGCTTCTTCGAGTTCGTGGGTGCCGGAGATCATCGGCAGCAGAATCCGCAGGTTGTTCAGGCCTTCGCTGGCCTTGAGCATCGCGCGGGTCTGCACCAGGAAGATTTCCGGGTGGTCGAGGGTGACACGGATGCCGCGCCAACCGAGGAACGGGTTGTCTTCCTTGATCGGGAAGTACGACAGCGACTTGTCACCGCCGATGTCGAGGCTGCGCATGGTCACCGGTTGCGGGTGGAACGCGGCGAGCTGCTCGCGGTAGATCGCCAGCTGTTCCTTCTCGCTCGGGAAGCGCTGGTTGATCATGAACGGCACTTCGGTGCGGTACAGGCCGACACCTTCGGCGCCGCGCTTCTGCGCCCGCGCCACATCGGCCAACAGGCCGGTGTTGACCCACAGCGGCATGCGGTGACCGTCGAGGGTCACGCACGGCAGGTCGCGCAGGGTGTCGAGGCCCAGCGCCAGTTGTTTCTCTTCTTCGACGACTTCGGCGAACTGCTTGCGCAGCACTTCGCTCGGGTTGGTGTAAACCTCGCCGCGTGTGCCGTCGACGATCATTTCGATGCCGTCGACCTTGGCGTACGGCAGGTCGACCAGACCCATGACCGTCGGAATGCCCATCGCACGGGCGAGGATCGCGACGTGGGAGTTACCCGAGCCGAGTACCGAAACCAGACCGACCAGCGTGCCTTCCGGCACCTCGCCGAGCATCGCCGGCGTCAGCTCTTCGCTGACCAGAATGGTTTTTTCCGGGTAGACCAGGTTCTGCTGGCGCTCTTCCTGCAAATAGGCGAGCAGGCGGCGACCCAGGTCTTTGACGTCTGAGGCACGCTCACGCAGGTAGGCGTCGTCCATCAGTTCGAAACGGTTGACGTGCTCAGTGACCACCTGACGCAGCGCGCCCTGCGCCCACTGGCCGGTCTTGATCACGGTGGTGATTTCGCTGCCGAGCGAGGCATCGTCGAGCATCATCAGGTAGACGTCGAACAGCGCGCGCTCTTCCGGGCGCAACTGGGTCGCGAGCTTGGCGGACAACGCGCGCATGTCGGCGCGCACGCCTTCGATGGCGGTCTTGAACAGCGCCAGCTCAGCGTCGATGTCGGTGATGGTCTTGTCCGGCACCACGTCGAGATCGGCCGGCGGCAGCATGACCACGGCGGTACCGACGGCGGCACCCGGCGAACCCGGCACGCCAACGAACTTGGCTTCCTGAATCCCTTTGCCCTGACGGCCCAGACCACGGATCGAACCGGTGGCCTCGGCGTGGGCGATAACCCCGGCGAGCTGCGCGCTCATGGTCACGAGGAAGGCTTCTTCACCTTCGTCGAACTGGCGGCGTTCTTTTTGCTGGATGACCAACACGCCGACGACGCGGCGGTGGTGAATGATCGGTGCGCCGAGGAACGAGGCGTAACGCTCTTCACCGGTTTCGGCGAAGTAGCGGTAGCGCGGGTGATCCGCGGCGTTTTCGAGGTTCAGGGGTTCTTCACGCGTGCCGACCAGACCGACCAGACCTTCGTTGGGTGCCATGCTGACCTTGCCGATCGAGCGCTTGTTCAAGCCCTCGGTAGCCATCAGGACGAAGCGGTTGGTCTCGGGATCAAGCAGGTAGACCGAGCAGACCTGGCTGCCCATGGCCTCTTTGACGCGCAACACAATAATCCCCAACGCCGCCTTGAGATCCTTGGCGGAGTTAACTTCCTGGACGATCTTGCGCAGCGTATTGAGCATGGCTCGGGGTCGAACTCCGTCGTCAGTCGCGCGCTAAAAGGCGCGGGGCAAGCTCTTTGAGGGCGCGGCGATACACCTCGCGCTTGAATGTCACCACCTGGCCCAACGGATACCAATAGCTGACCCAGCGCCAGCCATCGAACTCCGGTTTACCGGTCAAATCCATCCGCACCCGCTGCTCGTTGGAGATCAGGCGCAGGAGAAACCATTTCTGTTTCTGGCCGATGCACAGCGGTTGGCTGTGCGTACGCACCAGACGTTGCGGCAAACGATAGCGCAACCAGCCCCGGGTACAGGCCAGTATTTCAACATCTTCACGTTCCAGGCCAACTTCTTCGTTCAGCTCGCGGTACAAGGCGTCTTCCGGCGTCTCTTCAGGGTTGATTCCCCCTTGCGGAAACTGCCAGGCATCTTGATTGATACGGCGAGCCCATAGCACCTGGCCGGCGTCATTCGTCAGAATGATCCCGACATTGGGGCGGAAACCATCGGGGTCGATCACGGCAACAACCTCGCAAACGCATGTCGCCGCATTGTTCCACAAAGGTTGATAAGGCGGCAACGAGGCTTCCTACCTTATGTGCACTCTTGTGAAAAGACCGTATTCTTGTCGCCTTTTTACTGACTTTTCAGCGGGTAACTGCAATGCGCCTGGCTCTATTCGATTTGGACAACACCCTTCTGGGCGGCGACAGCGATCACGCCTGGGGCGACTATCTTTGTGAACGCGGCTTCCTCGACCCGGTTGCGTACAAGGCGCGCAACGACGAGTTCTATCAGGATTACCTGGCCGGCCAACTGGATAACGCCGCGTACCTGAACTTCTGCCTGGAGATCCTCGGCCGCACCGAAATGGCCGTGCTCGAGCAATGGCACAACGATTACATGCGCGACTGCATCGAACCGATCGTGCTGCCGAAGGCGCTGGAACTGCTGAAACAACACCGCGATGCCGGCGACAAACTGGTGATCATCACCGCGACCAACCGCTTCGTCACCGCGCCGATTGCCGTGCGCCTGGGCGTTGAAACCCTGATCGCCACCGAATGCGAAATGATCGACGGCCGCTACAGCGGACGCAGCACCGATGTCCCGTGCTTCCGCGAAGGCAAGGTAACGCGCCTGAACCGTTGGCTGGACGAGACCGGGCATTCGCTGGATGACAGCTATTTCTACAGCGATTCGATGAATGATTTGCCGCTGCTGGAGCAGGTGGCGAATCCCGTCGCGGTTGATCCGGATCCGAATTTGCGTGCCGAAGCCGAAAAGCGTGGCTGGCCGGTGATCAGTCTGCGCAACTGATTACGCCATCGCTGGCAAGCCAGCTCCCACAGGTTTCGCGGGCGTTCACAAAATCTGTGCTCACCGAAAAGCCCTGTGGGAGCTGGCTTGCCAGCGATTGGAGCAAATCGGTCTCAAGCCTTAAACAGGCTTGGCCCCCATCAACGCCGCAACGGCGAGAAATCCGACGCCGCTGACAATCGCCAGTGCCAGATTGAATTTCCGATTGCCGACCCCGCTCGTCCACAGCCGATTCAGCCGAACCAGCAGCCAGACCGCACTGAACGTGGCCACGGCATAGATCACGCTGGAACCCAGAATCCACAACTGCCCCAATGGCCAGCCAATCAGATGCACCAACCACCAGCCGGTGAAGGGCATGCTGAACATGCCGATCAGCATCAAACACCAGATAAACAGCCAGGGACGCTGCATCGTGCTGGCCGGCCCTTCGCTGCGATTACGCCAGGTCAGGGCGGCGAGCCCCAGCCCGCTCGCGAGGATCACCACGGTCGCCGCGACGTGAAGGACTTTCAGGGTGGTCAGGGTTTCCATGTGTTCGTCTTCCTTGGGCCATGCCCATCAGCGTAGCCGCTCAGCCAAGAAACAGCTGATAGGCCGGGTTCTCGCTTTCGTCCCAGTACGGGTAGCCGATTTCCTCAAGCGCTGCCGGCACCAGATGACGCTCATCGTGCGGGACTTGCAGACCGGCGACCACGCGGCCATCGGCAGCACCGTGGTTGCGGTAGTGAAACATCGAGATATTCCAGCGCCCACCGAGCTTGTTGAGGAAGTTAAAGAGCGCGCCCGGACGCTCCGGGAACTCGAAGCGGAACACCACTTCGTCAATCACGTGCGCCGCGTGGCCGCCGACCATGTGGCGGATGTGCAGCTTGGCCAGTTCGTTGTCGGTCAGGTCGAGCACCGGGAAACCCTGTTCGGTGAGGCTCGCCAGCAATGCACTGCGCGGGTCGTTTTCCGGGTGGGTCTGCACGCCAACGAAGATGTGCGCTTCGCTGCCGGTGTTGTAGCGGTAGTTGAATTCGGTGATCTGGCGCTTGCCGATCGCTTCGCAGAATGCCTTGAAGCTGCCGGCCTTCTCGGGGATGGTCACGGCAATGATCGCTTCGCGGCCCTCGCCCAGTTCGGCGCGCTCGGCGACGTGGCGCAGGCGGTCGAAGTTGACGTTGGCGCCGGAATCGATGGCTACGAAGGTCTGGCCGCTGACGCCGCGCAACTCGACGTATTTCTTGATCCCGGCCACGCCCAAGGCGCCGGCAGGTTCGGTGATCGAGCGGGTATCGTCGTAGATATCCTTGATCGCTGCGCAGATCTCGTCGGTGCTGACGGTGATCACTTCATCGACGTAGTCTTTGCAGATATCGAAGGTGTGCTGGCCGATCTGCGCCACTGCTACGCCGTCCGCGAAGATGCCCACGGTCGGCAGCACCACGCGCTCGCCGGCAGCCATCGCCGCTTGCAGGCAGTTGGAATCATCCGGTTCAACGCCGATGACTTTGATGTCCGGGCGCAGGTATTTCACATACGCAGCGATGCCGGCGATCAGACCACCGCCGCCGACCGGAACGAAAATCGCGTCCAGCGGCTGCGGGTGCTGGCGCAGAATCTCCATCGCCACGGTGCCCTGCCCGGCAATGGTGTGCGGATCATCGTATGGGTGGATGTAGACGTAGCCTTTTTCATCGACCAGTTTCAGCGAATAAGCCAGGGCTTCCGGGAAGGAATCACCGTGCAGCACCACCTTGCCACCACGCGAACGCACGCCTTCGACTTTGATCTCCGGGGTGGTCTTGGGCATGACGATGGTGGCTTTGACGCCCAGCACTTTCGCCGCCAGGGCCAGACCTTGCGCATGGTTGCCCGCCGACGCGGTGACCACGCCACGGGCGCGCTCTTCGTCAGTCAGTTGGGTCAGCTTGTTGTAGGCGCCGCGAATCTTGAACGAGAACACCGGCTGCAAGTCTTCACGCTTGAGCCAAATGTCATTGCCCAGCCGCTCGGAGAGCTGACGAGCGTTCTGCAACGGGGTTTCTACGGCAACGTCATAAACGCGCGAGGTGAGGATCTTCTTGACGTACTGTTCGAGCATCGGAAAGCATCACTGAGCGGGTTGGGCAGGGCCAAGGAGTCTAACCCGGCTTTTGCCCGGACGACCACACGAATCCAGAGGTTTTAGCCGCGCTTGCGGCTATAATGCCGGCCTTTCCGTTATCACCTTGCCCGCTTCCGGAGCCCGCATGACCCAGGATCAACTCAAACAGGCAGTGGCTCAGGCCGCCGTCGACTTCATCCTTCCGAAACTCGACGACAAGAGCATCGTTGGGGTCGGCACCGGCTCCACCGCCAACTGCTTCATCGACGCGCTGGCCCAGCACAAGGGCGCATTCGATGGCGCCGTCGCCAGTTCCGAAGCCACCGCCGCGCGCCTCAAGGGTCACGGAATTCCGGTGTATGAACTGAACACCGTCAGCGACCTGGAGTTCTACGTCGACGGCGCTGACGAAAGCGACGCGCACCTGAACCTGATCAAGGGCGGCGGCGCCGCATTGACCCGCGAGAAGATCGTTGCCGCCGTGGCCAAGACCTTCATCTGCATCGCCGACGCCAGCAAACTGGTGCCGGTACTGGGCGAGTTCCCGCTGCCGGTCGAAGTGATCCCGATGGCCCGCAGCCACGTTGCCCGCCAACTGGTGAAACTGGGCGGCGATCCGGTGTACCGCGAAGGCGTGCTGACGGACAACGGCAACATCATCCTGGACGTGTTCAACCTGCAGATCACCAACCCGGTGGAGCTGGAAGCGCAGATCAATGCAATCGTCGGCGTGGTGACCAACGGGCTGTTCGCGGCGCGTCCGGCGGACCTGTTGTTGCTGGGTACCAGTGAAGGTGTGAAAACCCTCAAGGCTGAGTAAGCCCAGACTGCCCACCCTTTATTGGCAGACGAATAAACCTGTGGGAGCTGCGGTGCGACGATTCGACTTGCCAGCGATGAGGCCGTCAGATTCAACAACAATGTTGACTGACAGACCGCCATCGCTGGCAAGCCAGCTCCCACAGTTTTTTGTATTGTTGGTTAGTTCGGGGCTGGTTTTTTGAAGACGTAAAACAGGTTCGGCTCACTCACCAGATACAACGCTCCGTCATCATCCATCGCAATGCCTTCGGCCTGCGGCACGGTTTTCTTCAAACCCTGCCGGCCGCCACTGATGGACATGGTGCTCAACGGGCGCCCGTCAACATCCAGTTCCAGAATCAGCCGTGACTCATCCGACAGCGCCAGCAGATGCCCGCTGCGCTCGTCGTACTGCAGACTCGACAGATCGCGCACAAACATCCCGGCGTCACGCTTTGGATCGTTGATCACATGCACCGCGTAAGACTTCTCCGGATTGAAGTGCGGAAAACCGTGCACTTCGTAGATCAGCATCGGATTACGCTCTTTCGCAACAAACAGACGCTTGCCCACCGAGTCGTAAGCCAGGCCTTCGAAGCCCTTGTTGCCGGCCATGTGCACGCCGAGGGTCATCTGCTCGGCGTCCGCCGCGTCGAGGAAGGTGGTGTCGTCCTCCAGGTGAATCTTGATCAGCCGCTGCTGACGCTCGTCAGTGATCACGTAAGTGTCAGCGCTGATGTACTCGACCGCCTCAGGATCGCCGAAGCCAATCAGGGCGATGCGCCGCAGGATCTTGCCTTCCAGCGACAACTCGACCAGCTCGGCATTCTTGTTGGTCACGGTGAACAGGCTTTTGCGCACCGGATCGAAGGTCAGCGCCGAAACATCGGCCTCCAGCCCATCGATCACCCGTGCTTCGATGTCTACCCGATATTGATCCAGGCCGATGGCCTGACTGTTCAGCGGCTGCCACAGAGTATGCAGGTTGAACCAGGCGCGCTCGAAAAGGCGCATGTATTGGCCGATCGCGATCAACGCGATCAGGGCAATCACCGACAGGATGATAATCAAAGGCTTGGGGCGGGCAAGTCGACGCATTCGGGCGGGCTCGGAATCAAAACAGGCGGATGAAATATCACGCCTGTCTGAACTGAAGCTTAATGGCCACTTGCCTGTCAGGACAATCAGACTTGTCTGAAATTGCCGCGAGGACAGTTATTGCTGTTTTTCGAAGCGATAAAACAAGTTCGGCTCGCTGACCATGTACAGCGTGCCCGCCTCGTCCATGGTCACGCCTTCGGCGCGGGGGATGGTGTTTTTCAGACCGTTGAAGCCACCGAGCAGGGTCATGAAGCTGACCTGCTCGCCCTTCTCGTCCAGTTCCAGCAGCAAGTGCGAATCAGCAGACAGCACCAGCGTATGACGCGTGCGCGGATCGATTTCCAGCGCCGAGAGGTTGCGAATATCCAGTTCATCACTGGCGAGTTTTTGCTTGTCGCCCTTGAGGATCTGGCTGCCATCGCTTTTCCAGGTAAACAGCGCTGGTGGCCGCTCCTCACCCAGCAGTAATTGCTGGTTGTGCGAATCCCAGGTAATTGCCTCGAAGGCCTTGTTCTGATCTTTCGAAGGGCCGAGATCGTATTTCGGGAAATCGGCGATGTTCAATTCGCGGGTGTCAGCGTCGACCTTGACGATCGACAGCATGTGCTGACGCTCATCGACGATGGCCATCAGGCCATTTTCCATGACGGTCAGGCCTTCCGGATTGCTCCAGCCCACCAGCGGCATCTTGCGCAACACCTCGCCTTGCAGCGTCAGCTCGGCGAGAAACGGGTTTTTACCCATCACCGAAAACAGTGTTTTGGTCTGCGGGTTGTACGACAGATCCGAGGCTTCGTCCTTCTCCATACCCGTCAACGGCTTGGCATCGATCACTACCCGGTAGTCCGGCAGCCAGATGCTGTCTTTCTGCTCGGCCTGGCTTTCGAAGCGCTCCTGCAGCCACAACACACCGCGATCATCCCAATGCATGGCAAACGCCAGGGCATAGGCGGCGGCAAGCACCAGCAATAGCCAGACATACCAACGCAGGGCGAAACGTGAACGGCGGGTGGGCTTGAGCTGAGTTTGAGATGACATCGATGGACGCGTTCCGAAAATTCAGGCTATGGGTAATAGCACAAAGAGGCCGGCTCAGACGCCAGAATGAGAGGAATTATCCGTACACGATGTGAAAAAAACGGCAAATGGCGGGATTGTCGTGTGTTGCCCGCCATCTTCAGGGCATCACAAAACAATGTGGGAGCGAGCCTGCTCGCGAAGGCAGAGTGTCAGTCAACGATGATGTCGACTGACCTGACGCTTTCGCGAGCAGGCTCGCTCCCACAGGGGATTTGCAGTGTGGCGATTAGCGCACGCTGCTGGTGAAGCTGCTCGCGCCGACCAGTTCGAGGACGATGTCATCACCAACGTTCAGCGGGCCGACACCCACTGGCGTGCCGGTGAGGATCACGTCACCGGCCTGCAGCGAGAAGCAACCCGCCATGTGCTGGATCATCGGCACGATCGGGTTGAGCATCGCGCTGCTGTTGCCGTCCTGACGCACTTCGCCGTTGATGGTCAAGCGAATGCCAATGTCGGTCAGGTCAGCGAAGGTGCTGCCGACCACGAACGGGGCAAGCACCGCCGCGCCGTCGAACGACTTGGCGATTTCCCACGGCAGGCCTTTGGCTTTCAGTTCGGCTTGCTTGTCACGCAGGGTCAGGTCGAGCGCCGGGGCGAAACCGGAAATAGCGTCGAGCACTTCTTCACGGCTCGGCCTGGTCGACAACGGTTTGCCGATCAACACGGCGATTTCCGCTTCGTAGTGCACAGAACCGCGTTCGGTCGGAATGCTGAAACCACCTTCAAGCGGCACCACGCAACTGCCCGGCTTGATGAACAGCAGAGGTTCGGTAGGCACCGGGTTGTCCAGTTCCTTGGCGTGTTCGGCGTAATTGCGGCCAATGCACACGACTTTCCCGATCGGGAAGTGAATGCGCGTGCCGTCGACGTACTGGTGCTGATAGCTCATTTACCGACTCCTGCCTTCATTGATTCATCAAAGATTGCCGATCAAACCGCGAAAATCTTGCCCGGGTTCATGATGCCGTTCGGGTCGAACACCGCTTTCACCGCTTTCATGTACTCGATCTCGACCGGGGAGCGGCTGTAGGTCAAGTAATCGCGCTTGGTCATGCCGACACCGTGTTCGGCGGAGATCGAGCCGTTGTACTTCTCAACGGTTTCGAACACCCACTTGTTGACGGTCGCGCACTTGGCGAAGAACTCGTCCTTGCTCAGGTTATCCGGCTTGAGGATGTTCAAGTGCAGGTTGCCGTCGCCGATGTGGCCGAACCAGACGATCTCGAAATCCGGATAGTGCTCACCGACGATCGCGTCGATTTCCTGCAAGAACGCTGGCACTTTCGACACGGTGACCGAGATGTCGTTCTTGTACGGGGTCCAGTGCGAGATGGTTTCAGAGATGTACTCGCGCAGCTTCCACAGGTTCTGCAACTGGGTTTCGCTCTGGCTCATCACGCCGTCCAGCACCCAGCCCTGCTCGACGCAATGCTCGAAGGTTTCCAGTGCGCTGTTGGCCACTTCTTCAGTAGTCGCTTCAAATTCCAGCAGCGCGTAGAACGGGCAGTCGGTTTCGAATGGCGCCGGTACGTCGCCACGGCCCATGACCTTGGCCAGTGCCTTGTCGGAGAAGAATTCAAACGCGGTCAGGTCGAGCTTGCCCTGGAACGCGTGCAGCACCGGCATGATCGAGTCGAAATCAGCGGTGCCGAGCACCATGGCAGTGAGGTTTTTCGGCGCGCGATCCAGGCGCATGGTCGCTTCGACGACAAAACCGAGGGTGCCTTCGGCGCCGATGAACAACTGACGCAGGTCGTAACCGGTGGCGTTCTTGATCAGGTCTTTGTTCAGTTCCAGCACATCGCCTTTGCCGGTGACGACTTTCATGCCGGCGACCCAGTTGCGGGTCATGCCGTAGCGAATCACTTTGATCCCGCCGGCATTGGTGCCGATATTGCCGCCAATCTGGCTGGAACCTGCCGAAGCGAAGTCCACCGGGTAGTACAGGCCGTTTTCTTCGGCGACATTCTGCAAATGCTCGGTGACCACGCCCGGCTGACAAACGGCGGTGCGGTCGGTGAGGTTCACGTCGAGAATCTGATTCATGTAGTCGAACGAGACGACCACTTCGCCGTTGGCCGCCACCGCAGCGGCGGAAAGGCCGGTGCGCCCGCCCGATGGCACCAGCGCAATCTTGTGGGTGTTGGCCCAGCGGACCACGGCCTGCACCTGCTCGATGGTCTTGGGAAATACGATGGCACTCGGCGCCGGGGCGAAGTGTTTGGTCCAATCCTTGCCGTACGCATTCAGGGAGTCGGCGTCGGTCAGGACCTTGCCAGGCTCGACCAGGGTCTTCAGTTCATCAATCAGGGCAGGATTGGTCATCGACAGAACTCTCGAACAATTCATGGTCATCCTGAGAACGCTTCACGTCGCAGGAATGAGTGTTTAGCAGGGCGGCTATGCTAGCATACCGACCCCGCAGGCCAGTGCCCAAGGCCAGTTCTGCGGTAACGGCTTTCCTGCCGTTTGGGTCAGCTCCAGGCTGCTCCCCTCCCTGCCATTTTTCTCCGGGATACAGGTTTACGCAGATGAGCAAGACTTCTCTCGATAAGAGCAAGATCAAGTTCCTTCTTCTCGAAGGCGTCCACCAATCGGCTGTCGACGTCCTCAAGGCGGCGGGCTACACCAGCATCGAATACCTGACAGGTTCCTTGCCGGAAGCCCAGCTCAAGGAAAAGATCGCTGACGCTCACTTCATCGGCATTCGTTCGCGCACCCAACTGACCGAAGAGATCTTCGATCACGCGAAGAAGCTGGTCGCGGTCGGCTGTTTCTGCATCGGCACCAACCAGGTTGACCTGAGTGCTGCCCGTGAGCGCGGCATCGCCGTGTTCAACGCGCCGTACTCCAACACCCGCTCCGTAGCGGAACTGGTGCTGGCCGAAGCGATCCTGCTGCTGCGCGGCATCCCTGAGAAAAACGCTTCCTGCCACCGTGGCGGCTGGATCAAGTCCGCAGCCAACTCCTTCGAGATCCGTGGCAAGAAACTCGGCATCGTCGGCTATGGCTCGATCGGTACGCAGCTGTCGGTTCTGGCGGAAGGTCTGGGCATGCAGGTGTTCTTCTACGACACCGTGACCAAGCTGCCACTGGGCAACGCCACGCAGGTCGGCAACCTGCACGAGCTGCTGGGCATGTCCGACATCGTCACCCTGCACGTTCCGGAAACCGCTGCGACCCAGTGGATGATCGGCGAGAAGGAAATCCGCGCCATCAAGAAGGGCGGCATTCTGATCAACGCGGCGCGCGGCACCGTGGTCGAACTGGACGCCCTGGCGGACGCGATCAAGGACAAGCACCTGATCGGCGCGGCCATCGACGTATTCCCGGTGGAGCCACGCTCCAACGACGAGGAGTTCGAAAGCCCGCTGCGTGGCCTCGACAACGTCATCCTGACCCCGCACATCGGTGGTTCGACCGCCGAAGCGCAAGCCAACATCGGTCTGGAAGTGGCGGAAAAACTGGTCAAGTACAGCGACAACGGCACCTCCGTTTCGTCGGTGAACTTCCCGGAAGTGGCCCTGCCGGCTCACCCTGGCAAGCACCGCCTGCTGCACATCCACGAAAACATCCCGGGTGTGATGAGCGAGATCAACAAGGTCTTCGCCGAAAACGGCATCAACATCTCCGGTCAATTCCTGCAGACCAACGAGAAGGTTGGCTACGTGGTGATCGACGTCGACGCCGAGTACTCGGACCTGGCGCAAGAGAAGCTGCAGCACATCAACGGCACCATCCGTAGCCGGGTTCTTTTTTAAGAACTGCTACAAGCCTCAAGTTACAAGCGGCAAGTGATGTTTGCTTTTACTTGAAGCTTTCAGCTTGAAGCTTGCAGCGATAAAAAAGGGAGCCCCGAAGGGCTCCCTTTTTTATTCCACGTTGACGGTGATTTTCTTCGAGACGATTGGCGGATCGAACGGCATGTGGCCGCTGTCGCCCAGCTCCAGTTGCAGGGTGTGCTTGCCGGGTGCCAGCTTGACGTCGGCCTGGGTTTGCGCCTTGCCGAAGTGCATGTGGTTGGCATCATTCGGAATCGGAGCGCCGGCCGCTGGCAGCTTGTCGACGTCGATCAGCAGGTGGTGGTGACCGGTGTTTTTGGTGACATCACCGGCCGGTGCCAGTGCAACGTCCTTGGTACCGAACTTGACGGTGAAGGTCTGCGAAACCGTGGCCCCGTCTTCGGGAGAAACGATGAACACTTCGGCGCCTTTAGGGGCCGGTGTCGCCGCACTGGCCAGCACCGAAACACCCATCAACACACCCGCCAACGCTGCACGTGACATAAAGCTTTTCATTTTCTTCTCCAGTTTTTCCGTAAAATCCGTATGGTCATGACAACTTCACGACCATTCGTTGTCGAAGGCACTCGACAACCATAGCAAAGCGAGCCTGACTCAGAGCGTCGCGATAATGATTTCAAAGGAGTGACCATGCGTTTTCTGCCTGGCCTGATCTGCCTGCTACCCCTTCTGAGCCCTTTGGCTCATGCCGAACTGATTGATGACGTCAACGACCGTGGCGAGCTGCGCATAGCCCTTGAGGCTAATACACCGCCCTTCAACTTCAAGGAAGGCGACACACTCACGGGGTTCGAGGTCGAGCTTGGGCAACTGCTGGCCAACGAGCTGGATGTGCGCGCCGACTTCATCGTCACGGATGAGGCCGACCTGCTCCAGGGCGTTGAAAGCGGCAAGTACGACGTCGCGCTCAACCACATAGCACTGACACCCGAACTCAAGGATCGTTTCGACTTCAGCGAGTCTTACGGCAAGGTCGATGCGCAATTGCTGGCGAAGAAAGATGAGCAGCCACGGCCGATGGTGCTGGTGCAGGCGTTGACGGAAGAGAAGCCGAAAGCGACAGAGCCGGTGGATTTGGCGATTCCGTTTCAGAAGGGCAATCCGGCGTTTCAGGCCAGCCTTGCGAGCGCGATGCAGCGGATCAAGGCGGATGGGCGCCTGGCAGCGCTGACCGAGAAGTGGTTGAAACCTTAGAAGCCCCTCACTAGCCCTCTCCCGGAGGGAGAGGGGACTGATTTGGGGTTGCTTTAGAGATACGCCGACCTGGGATGGCTATACCGAATCCGAAATCGACTGGTCATGGCTTTGTCGAATCCATAGTCGATCGGTCATGGCTGTGTCGAATCCATAGTCGATCGGTCATGGCTGTGTCGAAGCCATAATCGCCAAGGTCTTTCAGGTCGATGGACAGCGCCAGACACTTCGGTCGGCCCCCTCTCCCTCCGGGAGAGGGCTGGGGTGAGGGTAACGATTCAGGATCAGTCCAAAGCAGCCAGTGCCAGCGCGGCCTGCGGCAATTCCAGTTCACTGAACACCTGCACACCATGGCGCTTGAGCAACGCGGCCGTCACCCCTTCGCCACTGACTTTGACGCCACTGAACGTCCCGTCGTAAGTCAGTAGATTGCCGCAAGAGGGACTGTTGGCCTTGAGCACCGCCACCCGAATGCCGTGCTTCTGCACCAGCGCCAACGCCTGCCGCGCACCGTCGAGAAACTGCGCACTGACATCCTCCCCCTCGGTGGTTATAACCGAGGCGACACCATCAAGCACTTCACCACCCTGCCCGCCCGGAATCTCCGCCGCCGCCCGTGGCGTCGGCAATCCCCCCGCGACCTCCGGGCACAACGGCACCACCCGCCCTTCGGCAATCCACTGCTCGAGCACATCAAAAGGCCCACTCGCACCACCGTCATAACGCACGCGATGGCCCAACAGGCAACGGCTGACCAGAATCTTCTGCATATCAGAACGGCTCGTTGCCACGGCGACGGAACCAGCCGGTCAGCGACAGGCGCTCGCGGTTCGCCGGCAGCACTTCGTGGGGCACTTCACCGGAGAGAAACACCACCAGACAACCGCCAACAGGCAGCACGTCGTGCACACGGTCGTCTTTCAGATACATGCGCAACTGACCGCCATCTTCCGGCAGCCACGCGTCATTGAGGTAGACCACCACCGAGACCATGCGCTTGTCGTCGTCGCGAAAACGGTCGACGTGCTTGCGATAAAAAGCACCCGGCGGATACAGCGCGAAATGGCATTCAAAGTCCTCAAGACCAAGAAACAAGTCTCGGTTGAGCGCCTCGCGCAGGCTCTCCATCAGATTCAGATAGCGGTCGCTGGAATCGGCCTGGCCTGGGTCGATCCACTGAATGTGGTCGCCGCGAATACCCTCGCGAATCTCTGAAAACGGCCCACGGCCCACCGCCGCCGGCGCCAGTTCACCCTCGGCTTCACGTTTGCGGCACTCGGCCGCCAGCTCGCGGGTCAAACCGGCGGGCAGGAATATGTTCTGCTGCGACCAGCCGTGTTCGGCCAGGTCGTCGACAATGCGTAACAGCAGTGGGTGTTCAGAGGATATTTGCATGGCGCGCATAGTATGTCGGCGGCAAGAAATCCGACAGAGCCACGCGGCGGCTTGCTACGAATTCTCGACAAGTACCGGCACCGCACGGAGAATAGTCCGCTGCTGACAGGAGTCCCTATGCGCCGTTTGCTTTTTTCACTGTTGATGTTCTGCGTTTTGCCCGCCTGGGCGGACGGCCACGATCAGTTGTACAAGATCGCCGGCTGGCCAGATCAACGTGCGCATTTCAATGACGCCCTGAGTGCCGCGCAGCAGCGCTATCAGAACAGCCTGCCGCCCGCCGTGTTTCAAGCGCTGGTGAACAACAGCAACCAGCGCTTTGCCCCCCAGGCCATGGATCAACGTGCCGAGGCGCAACTGCGACAGAACCTCGCCGATCCGAAACCGTCCCTGACTTTCTTTCAATCGCCGCTGGGCAAGAAAATCGTCGCTGCCGAATTGCTCGCGACCCGCCGCGATCAACTGGCAAAGAACGCCAAAGGCCTGCCCAAGATGCAGGCCAGCGACAGCCGTCTGCTGATCATCGGCCACCTCGCCCAGGCCTTGCCGGCCCGTGAGGCTGGCGCCGAAGTGAGCCTGGCGATTGCGGGAGTGGCGGCGGACAGCTTGAGTTCGATGATCCCGGGACTGCTTGGCGGCGGTCAGGCGCAAGGCATGCTCAATGGTCAGCGCCAGCGCTTGATGGATCAGATCGGCGCGGACATGAACAACACGCTGCTCTACGTCTATCGCGATCTGTCGGATGAAGAGCTGGAAGAGTTTGCGACGTTTGCCGAATCGGCTGAGGGCAAGGCCTATTACCAGGCCGCGCTGGCAGCGATTCGCGCAGGGTTGGCGGTCGGGCAATGATCTTCAGCGCCTGACCGGCCGCCATCGCTGGCAAGCCTGCTCCCACAGGGTTTTACGTCGATCACAAATAATGTGAACACCAGAGAAACCTGTGGGAGCTGGCTTGCCAGCGATGGGGCCTTAAAATCCACTACAGGTTTCGGCCCCTGATCCGCTTGCTCAAGAACTCGAAATACTCCTCGCGCATCTCCACCGTTTCATTCGCCAGATGATGCCGCGCCTCGGCCAGCAGCAAGATCTGTGGCCGGTCGAACTTCCACTTCAACACCTGCAAATTGTGCTGCCAGTCCACCGTCATGTCCGCCTGCCCCTGAATGATCAGCGGCCGTCGCGGACTTTTTTTCGCGTGTTCGACGCGGATGATCCAGCGTGACAGCGCGCCCACCCACTGGGTCGGCAAGCGCCGTGGCTGCAATGGATCGGCCTGCAGAAACGGCAGGAAATCCGGATCGTTGGAGTTCTCGCTGAAGCGCCGCGTGACCCCTCTGACAAAGGGTCTGAGCAAGTAATAACTCAGTTGCGACCAGCCCCACGCCCGTGGCCGCACCAGTGGCGCCAGCAAAATCACCTGGCCCTGCGCCGGGCTGTTTTCACCATGGTTGAGCAGATGATCGACCACAATCGCCCCGCCGGTGCTCTGCCCGCACAGATGCCACGGCTGCGGCAGCGCGATCGACTGTGCCTCGGCGAACAAACCCTGCAAGACATCCTGATACTCGGAGAAATCACGGATGCTCGCGCGCGGCCCGCTCGACAGGCCATGCCCCGGCAAGTCGCAGGCGATCACTGCGAAGTCCTGATCCAGTGCCCACTCGATCACGTGCCGATACAACCCGGTGTGATCGTAGTAACCGTGCAGCAGAAACAGCGTCGCCTTGACCTTTTCCGGCCACCAGCAATGACTGACCAGTTCATAACCATCGACCTCGAAACGGCCCATGCCACGCCAGACATCCCGCTCGGGAAAGTCGGTTTGGTAAAAGCGCTGATAGGCCTTGGCCTCGTCCGACAACGGCTGCCACTCGGCCAATGGCTTGAGGCTGGCGCGTAAATGATCGGGATCGAAAGTGGCAGGCATGCGGGAATTCCAAAGCGGTAAACAGACTTTATCGGCCTGCGATATTCATCTGTAGAGGCAGACATGGCAAGCTAGCCCGCCTCTGAGGAACCAAATCCATGCGTTCGCCCTACCGCACCGCACTGTTTGCCAGCCTGCTCGCGCTGATTTGCGCCGGGGTGTTGTGGGCGGCGTACGACTGGTTTCAGGGGCGTTATCTGCGCGCATTCAGCGAACACACGGCGGTGTTTTCCGGTGATCCGCTGCGTCTGCCGGACAATCTCGCCGGTCCCGGCAAAATCCGTCTGGTGCATTTCTGGGACCCGGCCTGCCCGTGCAACGTCGGCAACCAACAGCACCTGACCGAGATGGTCGAGCAGTTCAGCGCCAAAGGCGTTGAGTTCTTCGCCGTGCAAAAAGCCGGCAGCCACGGCCAGTTACCCGCGACCCTCAGCAGCCTGAAAACCATCACGCTATTGCCCGGCTCCGAACAGGTTCCGGCCAGCCCGGCTGTGGCGATCTGGGACCGCAGCGGCAAACTGGCGTACTTCGGCCCCTACAGCGAAGGCCTGACCTGCAACTCCAGCAACAGTTTTATCGAACCGATTTTGAATGCCCTGACGGAAGATCGTCCGGTCAATGCCACGCACACCCTGGCGGTCGGTTGTTACTGCCCGTGGCCGGTGGAAACGCCGTAAGGCATTCCGGACTTTTCAAGGACAGCGCAGCACAGCACGGAAGGTCTGTGCTAATTGTTTGCAGTCCGACGGGCGGCAATCCCGCTTGCACAAGGAGTCACCATGAAGCGTGTGTTCACCGTTCTTGCCTTGCTCATCGTTGTGCTGCTTGCCGGCGTCGGCGGGTATATCTACAGCAAACAACCCACGCGCCAGGGCCAGGTCGAACTGCGCAACCTGCAGGGATCGGTGACCGTGCGCTACGACGAGCGCGGCGTGCCACACATTCGTGCCGAGAACGAAACCGACCTGTACCGCGCCCTCGGTTATGTGCATGCCCAGGATCGCCTGTTCCAGATGGAAGCCATGCGCCGCCTCGCTCGCGGCGAACTGGCCGAAGTGCTCGGGCCGAAACTGCTCGACACCGACAAACTGTTCCGCAGCCTGCGCATCCGTGAGCGCGCCACCAGTTACGTCGCCAGCCTCGACAAGCAGTCACCGGCGTGGAAGGGTCTGCAAGCCTATCTGGATGGCATTAACCAGTATCAGGACACCCACGCCGCGCCAATCGAGTTTGACGTGCTGGGCATCCCCAAACGGCCGTTCACCGCAGAAGACAGCATCAGCGTCGCCGGCTATATGGCCTACAGCTTTGCTGCGGCGTTTCGCACCGAGCCGTTGCTGACTTATGTGCGCGATCAACTCGGCGCCGATTACCTCAAGGTCTTCGATCTCGACTGGCAACCCAACGGGGTGCTGACCAGCCGTCACGCCAAGCCAGCGCCGGCCCTCGCCGCCGGCGACTGGAAAGACCTCAACGCCCTCGCCCGCCTTAGCGAACAGGCGTTGATCGATCATGGCCTGCCACAATTCGAAGGCAGCAACGCCTGGGTCATCGCCGGCAGCCGCAGCCAGAGCGGCAAGCCTCTGCTGGCAGGTGATCCGCACATTCGTTTCTCGGTGCCGTCGGTGTGGTACGAGGCGCAATTGTCGGCGCCGGGCTTTGAGTTGTACGGTCATCATCAGGCGCTGGTGCCGTTCGCGTTTTTAGGACACAACCTGGATTTCGGCTGGAGCCTGACCATGTTCCAGAACGACGATCTGGACTTGATCGCCGAGAAGGTCAATCCGGATAACCCGAATCAGGTCTGGTATCGCGGCCAGTGGACCGACATGCTCGTCACGCAGCAGCAGATCAATGTAAAGGGCGAGCCACCGGTGACCCTCACCCTGCGCCAATCGCCCCACGGCCCGATCGTCAACGATGCACTGGGGACTGCTGCCGGGAAAACGCCGATTGCGATGTGGTGGGCCTTCCTCGAAACGCCGAACCCGATCCTTGAGGGCTTCTACCAACTCAATCGCGCCGACACCCTGGCCAAGGCCCGCGCCGCAGCGGCGAAAGTCCAGGCGCCGGGGCTGAACCTGGTTTACGCCAACGCCAAGGGCGATATCGCCTGGTGGGCCTCGGCGCTGCTGCCCAAGCGTCCGGCCGGGGTGCGCCCGGAATTCATTCTCGACGGCAGCAGCAATCAGGCGGACAAGGACGGCTTCTACCCGTTCAGCGCCAACCCGCAGGAAGAGAACCCGGCACGCGGCTACATCGTCTCGGCCAACTTCCAGCCCGTGTCGCCGACCGGGATGGAGATTCCCGGCTACTACAACCTCGCCGATCGCGGCCAGCAACTCAATCGCCAGCTCAGCGACAAGAGCGTGAAGTGGACCAACGAGGCCAATCAGAAGCTGCAACTGGGCACCGCCACCGATTACGGCCCGCGCTTGCTCGCGCCGTTGCTGCGAGTATTGCGTGAAGTCGTCAGCGATCCGGCGCAACTGAAACTGGTCGAGCAACTGGCGCAGTGGCCGGGCGACTATCCGCTCGACTCAGTCAGCGCGACGCTGTTCAACCAGTTCCTCTACGACCTCGCCGATGCGGCAATGCGCGATGAGTTGGGCAACGACTTCTTCGAGACATTGCTGTCGACGCGGGTGATCGATGCGGCGCTGCCGAAACTGGCGGCGAATGCCGATTCGCCATGGTGGGATAACCGCAGCACACCGAACAAGGAGACCCGCGCCGATATCGTCCGCACGGCGTGGCAGGCGAGCATGCAGCACCTGAAGCTGACCCTCGGCGACAACACTGCGGAGTGGAAGTGGGGCGTGGCACATACCCTGACCCATGGCCATCCGCTGGGGCAGCAGAAGCCGCTGGATCAGGTTTTCAATGTCGGTCCGTTTGCGGCGCCGGGCAGTCATGAAGTGCCGAACAACCTCTCGGCGAAGATCGGTCCCGCGCCGTGGCCGGTGACGTATGGGCCGTCGACGCGGCGCTTGGTGGATTTTGCCGATCCGGCGCATGGCCTGACGATCAACCCGGTCGGTCAGAGCGGTGTGCCGTTCGACAGTCACTATGATGATCAGGCTGAAGCGTATGTCGACGGGATGTATGTGCAGGCGCATTTCACTGCCGAAGAGGTGACGGCGAATACGCGCAGTACCTTGAAGCTGTTGCCGGCGCGGGCTGCGCCTTAAGAGCCCCTCACCCTAGCCCTCTCCCAGAGGGAGAGGGGACTGACCGAGGTGTCTTTCGCTATGCACCGACCTGAGATATCGAGTCGATTATGGATTCGGTACAGCAACATCACTTCGGCGTATCTCCCCAATATCCCCGAATCGGCCCCCTCTCCCTCTGGGAGAGGGCTGGGGTGAGGGTCACAGCCTCAACGCAAAATTCAGCCGAAACTGCTGCGGCGTCACCCCCAGCCGGCGGTTGAACACAGTGCGCATATGTTGCGCATCACGAAACCCGCACTGATACGCCACGGTCTTCAACGGCGCCGCCGTGCTTTCCAGCATCACCCGCGCCGCATCCACTCGCGCCCGCTCGACAAACTCCGCCGGCGTCACCTTGGCCTCCCGAGCAAACACCCGCGAGAAATTGCGCGCACTCATGTTCGCCGCATTGGCCAGATCGGCAATCGTCAGATCACCCGTCAGATTCGCCAGCACATACAACTGCACCAGTGCCACCGCCGAAGTCGGTTCCGCGTGCGGCGTGAGGAACGGGCTGAACTGCGACTGGCCACCCGAACGCTGGGTGAACACCACCAACCGTTTGGCCACACTCAGCGCCACTTCAGCGCCGTGATCCCGCGCCAGCAGGTACAGCGACAGATCAATCCCCGCTGTGACCCCGGCCGAGGTGTAGAGCGTGCCGTCCTCGACATACAGGCGATCCGCTTCGACCTGCGTTGTCGGGCACAACTGCGCCAGCGCCTCGGCATCGTTCCAGTGCGTGGTGACGGTGCGCCCGGCGAGCAATCCGGCCCGCGCGAGCATGAACGCGCCATTGCAGATCGAACCGAAGCGCTGCGCCCGTGCACAGGTCCCGCGCAGCCAATCATCAAACGTCGCGCCAAAATCCATGAATGGCAGTTGCGGGCCGCCAGCGACCAGCAACAGGTCGTAGGCGTCGAGTGCTTCGCTGAAATGCCGATGGGCATTCAGGGTCAAACCGTTGGAACAGGCCATCGGCCCGTGCTCGACGCCGATTACGTCGAGCCGATAGTGAGCCTCGGGCGCCAGGAAGCGATTGGCCTCGGCGAACACATCCATCGGGCCGCTGACGTCCAGCGACTGCACGCCTGGGAACACGACGATGGCGACGGTTTTGGTCATGACTGTGGATTCCCTTTCAAGAGCAAAAGATCGCGGCCTTCGGCAGCTCCTACAGGGGAATGCGGGCTTCTGTAAGAGCTGCCGCAGGCTGCGATCTTTTAGCTTGGCACGATTTGCAGGCGGATTGGCAAGGATCGCAGCCATGGATCGATTGTCCGCATCCAGCGTCGGGAACAGACTTTTCCCATCAGCGCCACCACGGCGTTTCAGTGAGGAAACTTGCCATGACCACGACCATCGCCGGCATCAAAATCCCCGACAGCGCCCTCGCCCGGGCCACCACCGAGTACATCCGCGACATCGAATCCGACCTGCTCTATCACCACTCGCGCCGGGTCTTTCTGTTCGGCGCACTGAGCGGCGAGCGCCAGCAACTGGCTTACGATCCGGAGTTGCTCTACGTCGGCGCAATGTTCCACGACCTCGGTCTGGTCGAAGGCCACCGCAGTGATGACGAGCGTTTTGAAGTCGACGGTGCCAATGCAGCGGCGGCGTTTCTCAAACCGTACGGGGTGAGTGATGACGACATCGAACAAGTCTGGCTGTCGATTGCCCTGCACACCACGCCCGGCGTGCCGAAGCATCTGCGTCCGACCGTGGCGCTGGTGACCGCTGGTGTGGAAATGGATGTGCTGGGCATGGACTACGCAGCGTTCAGCACCGTGCAGCGTGAGGCAGTGGTGCATGCGCATCCGCGTGGGGACGGTTTCAAGGAGTGCATCATCTGCGCGTTTGCCGACGGCTTGCGCCATCGTCCGCAGACCACGTTCGGCAATGTGAAGACCGATGTGCTGAAGGATCAGCAGCCGGGGTTCAAGCCGATAAACTTTGTTGAAGTCATCCGCCAATCTCCCTGGACTGCATAAAACAAAATGTGGGAGCGAGCCTGCTCGCTCCCACATTGGGATTTGGGTTGGCCTAGAGATTGAGGCCAACCCGATATGGCTTACGCCGCTTCCGGCGCCGGTGCGCGACGCACGTCCGGCTGCTTCCACGAATCGGCTGCGCTTTCTTCGATGGCTTGCTGGATGGCTTTCTTGCGCGCTTCTTCGGCACGGCGACTGAAGAACCAGACCATGAAGGTCACGATCGACACCGCCAGCAGAATCAGACTGGCCACGGCATTGATCTCGGGCTTCACGCCCAGACGTACCGCCGAGAACACTTCCATCGGCAGGGTCGTCGACCCCGGACCGGAGACGAAGCTCGCCAGCACCAGGTCATCCAGCGACAGCGCGAACGACATCATGCCGCCCGCCGCCAGCGATGGCGCGATCATCGGGATGGTGATCAGGAAGAACACCTTCCACGGCCGTGCACCAAGGTCCATGGCCGCTTCTTCGATCGACAGGTCCAGCTCACGCAGACGCGCCGACACCACCACCGCCACATACGCCGCGCAGAACGTGGTGTGAGCGATCCAGATGGTGACGATGCCACGTTCCTGCGGCCAGCCGATCATCTGCGCCATGGCCACGAACAGCAGCAACAGCGACAGACCGGTGATCACTTCCGGCATCACCAACGGCGCCGTCACCAGACCGCCGAACAGCGTGCGGCCCTTGAAACGGGTGATGCGGGTCAGCACAAACGCTGCCAGCGTGCCCAGCGCCACCGCCGCGACGGCGGTGTAGCAGGCGATTTCCAGCGAGCGCAGCACCGAGCCCATCAGTTGCGTGTTGTCGAGCAGGCCGACGTACCACTTGATCGACCAGCCGCCCCACACCGTCACCAGTTTCGAGGCGTTGAACGAGTAGATCACCAGGATCAGCATCGGCAGGTAGATGAACAACAAACCCAGAACCAGCATCAGGCTGGAGAAACGGATGCGCTTCATTCTTTGCCCTCCATTTCTTTGGCCTGACTGCGGTTGAACAGAATGATCGGCACAATCAGGATCGCCAGCATCACCACCGCCAGCGCGGACGCCACCGGCCAGTCACGGTTGTTGAAGAACTCTTGCCAGAGCACTTTACCGATCATCAGGGTTTCCGGACCGCCGAGCAGTTCCGGGATCACGAACTCGCCCACCACCGGGATGAACACCAGCATGCAGCCGGCAATGATCCCGTTCTTGGACAGCGGAATAGTGATTTTCCAGAAGCTGTTGAAGGTACTCGAACCGAGGTCGGAAGCCGCTTCGAGCAGACTGTTGTCGTGCTTCACCAGGTTGGCGTACAGCGGCAGGATCATGAATGGCAGATACGAATAAACAACACCGATGTACACCGCGAGGTTGGTGTTGAGGATCTGCAGCGGCTCGTCGATCAAGCCCATGCTCATCAGGAAACCGTTGAGCAGGCCGTTGTTGCTGAGGATGCCCATCCACGCGTAAACGCGGATCAGGATCGCTGTCCAGGTCGGCATCATGATCAGCAGTACCAGCACCGTTTGCAGCTCTTTACGGGCGGTGGCAATGGCGTAGGCCATCGGGTAACCGATCAACAGGCACAACAGCGTGCTGATAAATGCCATTTTCAGCGAGCCGAGATAAGCGGCGATGTACAACTCGTCGCCCGCCAACATCGCGTAGTTGCCCAGGTTCAGCAGCAGTTGCAGCTTCTGCTCGGCGTACGTGTAGATCTCGGTGTACGGCGGGATGGCCACGTCGGCTTCGGCGAAGCTGATCTTCAGGACGATGAAGAACGGCAACATGAAGAACAGAAACAGCCAGATGAACGGAACCCCGATGACCAGTTGCCGGCCATTGGGGATTATTCGGTTGATGCGGCGTTTGAATTTGCGCATGTTCATGAGCGGAGTACCACGCCGCTGTCGTCTTCCCACCACACGTAAACCTGATCGCCCCAGGTCGGACGCGCGCCGCGACGTTCGGCGTTGGCGACGAACGACTGCACCAGCTTGCCGCTCGGCAATTCAACGTAGAACACCGAGTGCCCGCCGAGGTAGGCGATGTCGTGGACTTTGCCGCTCGACCAGTTGTATTCGCAGGTCGGCTGGTCGGCGGTGACCAGCAGCTTCTCCGGACGGATCGCGTAGGTTACGGACTTGTCCTGCACCGAGGTGCTGATGCCGTGGCCAACGTAGATCTGTCGGTCGAGGTCTTTGCAGGTGATGGTCGCGTGGCCTTCGGCGTCGTCGATCACTTCACCTTCGAAGATGTTGACGTTGCCGATGAATTCGCAGACCAGACGGCTGGTCGGGGTTTCGTAGATGTCGATCGGGCTGCCGATCTGGGCGATCCAGCCCAGGTGCATGATCGCGATGCGCTCGGCCATGGTCATGGCCTCTTCCTGGTCGTGGGTCACCATCACGCAGGTCACGCCGACGCGCTCGATGATTTCCACCAGTTCCAGCTGCATCTGCGAACGCAGTTTCTTGTCCAGTGCGCCCATCGGCTCATCGAGCAGCAGCAGCTTCGGCCGCTTGGCCAGCGAACGCGCCAGCGCCACCCGCTGACGCTGACCGCCAGACAGTTGGTGCGGCTTGCGCTTGGCGTACTGGCTCATCTGCACCAGCTTGAGCATCTCGGCCACACGAGCGTCGATCTCGGCCTTGGGGATTTTGTCCTGCTGCAGGCCGAAAGCGATGTTCTGCGCCACGGTCATGTGCGGGAACAAGGCGTACGACTGGAACATCATGTTGATCGGACGTTCGTACGGCGGCATGTCGGTGATGTCGACGCCGTCGAGAAAAATGCGCCCCTCCGTGGGCCGTTCGAACCCTGCCAGCATCCGCAACAGAGTGGATTTGCCCGATCCCGAACCGCCGAGCAGGGCGAAAATCTCGCCTTTCTTGATTTCCAGGGACACATCGTCCACGGCAATCGTCTCGTCGAACTTCTTCGTGACCCGGTCGATTTTGACCAACACCTGTTTAGGTGTCTGGTCGCCCTCGAGGGCTTTCTTATAGGCGCCGGAGGCAACTGCCATTTACGAAACTCCCAGAAAAAAAGAGTGCAGTTCGCCCAATGCGGACGAACCCAGGATAGTTGTGCCTTATTTGCCCGACTTGACCTTGGTCCAGCTGCGGGTCATCAAACGTTGAATATTGGGCGGCAACTCGGTCGACACGTAGGTCTTGTCGAGGACTGCTTGCGGTGGATAAACCGCTTCATCGGTGCGAATGGACTGTTCCATCAGCTTGTCCGAACCCGGGTTGGGGTTGGCGTACCCGACGTAATCACTGACCTGGGCAATCACCTCAGGTTTCAGCAAATAGTTGATGAAGGCGTGGGCCTCTTTGACGTTGGACGAATCCTTCGGAATCGCCAGCATGTCGAACCACAGCGCGCCGCCTTCTTTGGGGATCGAATAGGCGATGTTGACGCCCTTCTTGGCTTCCTCGGCGCGGTGCTTGGCCTGGAAGATGTCGCCGGAGAAACCGATGGCCACACAGATGTCGCCGTTGGCCAGATCGCCGATGTACTTGGACGAGTGGAAGTAGGTCACGTACGGACGCACGGCGAGCAGTTTGGCCGTGGCCTTTTCGTAGTCCTTGGTGTTGGTGCTGTTGGCGTTCAGGCCCATGTAGTTGAGCACGGTCGGCATCATTTCATCGGCCGAATCGAGGAACGCGACGCCGCAGCTGTGCAGTTTCTTGATGTTCTCGGGTTCGAACAGCACGCCCCAGGAATCGATCTTGTCGACGCCGAGCACTTCCTTGACCTTGTCGACGTTGTAACCGATGCCGTTGGTGCCCCACAGGTACGGCACGGCGTACAGGTTGCCCGGGTCGTTCTGTTCCAGACGCTTAAGCAGCACCGGGTCGAGGTTGGCATAGTTCGGCAGCTGCGACTTGTCGAGCTTCTGGAACGCACCCGCCTTGATCTGCTTGCCAAGGAAGTGGTTCGACGGCACGACCACGTCGTAACCGGTACGCCCGGCCAGCAGCTTGCCTTCCAGGGTTTCGTTGGAATCGAAGACGTCGTAGACCGGTTTGATCCCGGTTTCTTTCTGAAAATCGGCCAGCGTGGTCTCGCCGATGTAATCGGACCAGTTATAAATATGCACCGTACCGGCGGCCTGGGCTCCGACAGCGATCGTCAGGCCGGCAGTGGCCAGCAGGGCTTTGCGCAAAGAAGAAAAAATAGGCAAGTGGAGGTCCTCTAAATTAGTTGGGCCCAAGTTGCCCCGCGCTGCATGACAGCCATGACTGCCCGGCAACAAAACCGGCGCGCAACTTACCCTCGAAAAACCGTTCCTGCAAAACTTCCTGTCATTTAATTAATCCGCTGGCCGCCCTCGCGGGGAATGACGGCCAGCGGTTGTTGCATCAAACCGGCTTATTTACCGGATTTGATCTTGGTCCAGCTACGAGTGATCAGGCGCAGGGTCGCTGCGTCCAGGTCGCTGATCGCGTAGAGCTGTTTTTTCACTTCAGCCGACGGGTAGATGCTCGGATCGCTGGTGATGTCCTTATCCACCAGTGGCGTGGCAGCTTTGTTACCGTTCGGGAAACGCACGGCGTTGGTGATGCCCGCCATCACTTGCGGCTCAAGCAGGTAGTTCATGAACTTGTAGGCGGCTTCGACGTTTTCGGCATCCTTGGGAATGGCGACCATGTCGTAGAAAGTGCCAGCGCCTTCTTTTGGAATGGTGTAGGCCAGCTTGACCTTGTCACCGGCTTCCTGGGCGCGGGTCTTGGATTGTTCCAGGTCACCCGAGTAACCGACGGCGACGCAGATGTTGCCGTTGGCCAGGTCAGAGATGTACTTGGAGGAATGGAAGTAGGCAACCGAAGGACGAATCTTCAGGAACAGGTCTTCGGCGGCCTTCAGGTCAGCCTTGTCCTTGCTGTTGGTCGGTTTGCCCAGATAGTGCAACGCCGCCGGAATCATTTCGGTCGGCGCGTCGAGGAAGCTTACGCCGCAGCTTTTGAGCTTCTCGATGTTTTCAGGCTTGAACACCACGTCCCAGGAATCGATCTTGTCGATGCCCAGCGCTGCCTTGACCTTGGCCGGGTTGTAGCCGATGCCGATTGAGCCCCACATGTACGGGAATGCGTGCTTGTTGCCTTGGTCGCTGGCATCGCCAACAGCCTTGAGCAGGTCTTCGTCGAGGTTCTTCCAGTTCGGCAGCTTGGACTTGTCCAGCTCCTGGTAGACACCGGCCTTGATCTGCTTGGCGAGGAAGTTGTTGGAAGGCACCACAATGTCGTAACCGGACTTGCCGGCCAGCAACTTGGCTTCCAGGGTTTCGTTGCTGTCGAAGACGTCGTAGACGACTTTGATCCCGGTGGCTTTTTCGAAATTGGCCACGGTATCTGGCGCAATGTAGTCGGACCAGTTGTAGACGTGCAGTACCTTGTCGTCCGCGTGAACCGCACCCGCCATCATGCCCGCCACGGACAGCGCGAGAAGTGTCTTGCCAGCAAGCTTTTTACCTAATGCCTTCATGCGTCATGCTCCAAATTTTTCTTTTTTGAACCACTTTGTTCAGCGGCCGAACCCGGACAACTGGAACCGCGGCTAGTCTGGCAAGATCCGAGGCGGTCTTTCAAGAAAAGACCGGCCTTTCTGACAGCTTTGAGCGAGAGCGCCGCAGCTCCCCCGCTCAGAGCCTAGCACTTAGCCTTGCAACGCACTGAGGGTCAGGTCCAGACACTTGCGTGCCTTTGTAACCAGCTCATCGATCTCGGCTTTGCTGATCACCAGCGGCGGCGCGATGATCATGGTGTCGCCCACAGCGCGCATGATCAGGCCATTGTCGAAGCAGAACTGGCGGCAGATCATGCCGACGCCCTTGCCTTCGTAACGCTTGCGCGCGGCCTTGTCCTGCACCAGCTCGATCGCGCCCAACAGACCGACTCCGCGAACTTCACCCACCAACGGGTGATCGTTCAGTTCCCGCAGACGTTTCTGCAAATACGGTGCCGTTTCGTTGTGCACGTTCTCGATAATTTTTTCGTCGCGCAGGATGCGGATGTTTTCCAGACCCACCGCTGCCGCCACCGGATGACCGGAGTAAGTGAAGCCGTGGTTGAAATCGCCACCTTCATTGAGCACCGCCACCACCGAGTCGCGGACGATCAGGCCACCCATCGGGATGTAGCCGGAGGTCAGGCCTTTGGCGATGGTCATCATGTCCGGCTTGAGGTCGTAGAAATCGCTGCCGAACCACTCACCGGTGCGACCGAAACCGCAGATCACTTCGTCCGCCACGAACAGGATGTCGTACTTGGCGAGGATTTCCTTGATGCGCGGCCAGTAGCTGTCGGGCGGAATGATCACGCCACCGGCACCCTGGATCGGCTCGGCAATAAAGGCACCGACGTTGTCGACGCCGACTTCGAGAATCTTCTCTTCCAACTGATTGGCCGCCCAGATGCCGAACTCTTCCGGGGACATGTCGCCGCCCTCGGCGAACCAGTACGGCTGCGCGATGTGGACGATGCCCGGGATCGGCAAGTCGCCTTGTTCGTGCATATACGTCATGCCACCCAGGCTCGCGCCGGCCACGGTCGAACCGTGATAACCGTTCTTGCGGCTGATGATGACTTTCTTGTTCGGCTGGCCCTTGATCGCCCAGTAGTGGCGAACCATGCGCAGCATGGTGTCGTTGCCTTCGGAGCCGGAACCGGTGAAGAACACGTGGTTCATGCCTTCCGGCGCCACGTCGGCAATGGCCTTGGCCAGCTCCAGTGCCGGCGGGTGCGCGGTCTGGAAGAACAGGTTGTAGTACGGCAGTTCGCGCATCTGTTTGGCGGCCGCGTCGGCCAGCTCATCGCGACCGTAACCGATGGCCACGCACCACAGACCGGCCATGCCGTCGAGAATCTTGTTGCCTTCGCTGTCCCACAGGTAAACGCCCTTGGCGTTGGTGATGATCCGCGGGCCTTTCTCTTTCAGTTGCTTGAAGTCACTGAACGGGGCCAGGTGGTGATCATTGCTGAGTGCTTGCCACTCGCGGGTTTGCGGGTTGTTGCTGGTCATGCCAATTCTCCTTGTTATCGGTGAAGACGCGGCTGCTGCCAGCCGCGCCCGGCGTATCAGACGGCGAAGAGCAGGTACTCACGCTCCCAGGAACTGATCACGCGCTTGAAGTTTTCATGCTCGGCCCGTTTTACCGCGACGTAGCCAGTGATGAAGGTTTTGCCCAGGTACTTCTCGATGGTCGCGCTGTTTTCCATACGTTCCAGCGCATCTTCGATGGTCAGCGGCAGGCGCAGGTTGCGGCGTTCGTAACCACGACCAACCACTGGCGCACTCGGGTTGAGGCCTTCGACCATGCCGATGTAACCGCAGAGCAGGCTCGCGGCAATCGCCAGGTACGGGTTGGCGTCGGCACCCGGCAGGCGGTTTTCCACGCGGCGGTTCTGCGGGCCGGCATCCGGTACGCGCAGGCCCACAGTACGGTTTTCTTCGCCCCACTCAACGTTCACCGGCGCTGAGGTGTCCGGCAGGAAGCGGCGGAACGAGTTGACGTTCGGTGCGAACAGCGGCAGCAATTCCGGGATCAGTTTCTGCAGGCCACCGATGTGGTGCAGGAACAGCTGGCTCATGGTCCCGTCTTCATTAGAGAAGACGTTCTTGCCGGTTTCGATGTCGATGATGCTCTGGTGCAAGTGCATGGCACTGCCCGGCTCGCCGGTCATTGGCTTGGCCATGAAGGTCGCGGCCACGTCGTGTTTGAGCGCGGCTTCACGCATGGTGCGTTTGAACACCAGAATCTGGTCGGCCAGCGACAGGGCGTCGCCGTGACGGAAGTTGATTTCCATCTGCGCCGTGCCGTCCTCGTGGATCAGCGTGTCGAGATCCAGCTCCTGCAGTTCGCACCAGTCGTAGACGTCTTCGAACAGCGGGTCGAATTCGTTCGCCGCTTCAATGGAGAACGACTGACGACCGATTTCCGGACGGCCCGAGCGACCAATCGGCGGCTGCAACGGATAGTCAGGGTCGTCGCTGCGCTTGGTCAGGTAGAACTCCATTTCCGGCGCCACGATCGGCTGCCAGCCCTTGTCGGCATAAAGCTTGAGGACTTTCTTGAGCACGTTGCGCGGCGACAGCTCGATCGGGTTGCCTTGCTTGTCGTAGGTATCGTGGATTACCTGAGCTGTTGGCTCGATAGCCCATGGCACCAGGTACACGGCGTTCTGGTCGGGACGACAGATCATGTCGATGTCGGCCGGGTCGAGCAGTTCGTAATAGATGTCGTCTTCGACGTAGTCGCCGGTCACGGTCTGCAACAGCACGCTTTCTGGCAGGCGCATGCCTTTTTCGGCGATGAACTTGTTGGTCGGCGAGATCTTGCCCCGGGTGATGCCGGTCAAGTCGCCGATCATGCATTCGACTTCTGTGATCTTGTGGTCTTTCAACCAATCGGTGAGCTGGTCGAGGTTGTTACTCATAAATGCCTCTGGGCTGAGTCTCCTGACGTGACGTCAGGCAAAGTGTGACGCCTGGGCGTCGCGTTAAGGGGGCTTGCTCGCGCAGTACCGGCTTACGCCTGGCACCGCGCATAGACAATGAAAGAGGAGCTTACCTGCCCTTTACGCTGGCGTTGCATTTCCTGTGCACACTGAAGGCGTGCAGAATCATGAGCACGACTGGAGAAGCGACACAGGCTTTGAGGGTGAAAGCGATCTATATTGGAAGGAGACGCCATAAACAGGATGCTTTCCCGTACGTCCAGAATATCGGACGCTGGCACTTGAACGGCCATGGACGGGAACATCGTCGCTAACGGGCGAGCCATGCTGGCTGCGCTACCGACGGATTTGTCGCCACTGATGTGATGAGCATGCAGACCGGACTGTTGCGAGCAGTCGGTGATGCCGATTAACGGCAGGCGAGACATGAAGCACCCCGGTATTATTGCTGTTATGGGTTTGATCGGAGCTTAGCCTTGTTCATTTTTTTACACAACACCCCCGTAAAAAATACAACACGGCCTGCTCAAGCCCGCGGGTGGCACGCCTCCCAAGGACAAAAAACCGCCCAAAAATGCCCCATAAATGCCCTCACAGCGCTTTTTTAGGGCAAAAAAGGCCTCGCTTGACTTCGGCAGGCCGTTCGGGTTGACTGAAACCAGAAAAGATCAATGATTGATATTTTTAACAACAAAGGTGTTGCATCATGTCGGTACCCCCGCGTGCCGTTCAGCTTAACGAAGCGAACGCGTTCCTTAAGGAACATCCTGAGGTTCTGTACGTTGACCTTCTGATTGCGGATATGAATGGTGTGGTGCGCGGCAAGCGCATCGAACGCACCAGCCTCCACAAGGTTTACGAGAAAGGCATCAACCTGCCGGCCTCTCTATTTGCTCTGGATATCAATGGCTCTACGGTGGAAAGCACCGGCCTGGGCCTGGACATCGGCGACGCCGATCGTATCTGCTATCCAATCCCCGACACCCTGTGCAACGAGCCATGGCAGAAGCGCCCCACCGCGCAACTGTTGATGACCATGCACGAACTCGAAGGCGACCCGTTCTTCGCCGATCCGCGCGAAGTGCTCCGTCAAGTTGTTGCAAAGTTTGACGAGCTGGGCCTGACCATCTGCGCAGCATTCGAACTCGAGTTCTACCTGATCGACCAGGAAAACGTGAACGGCCGTCCACAGCCGCCACGCTCGCCGATCTCCGGCAAACGTCCGCACTCGACACAGGTTTACCTGATCGACGACCTCGACGAATACGTCGATTGCCTCCAGGACATTCTGGAAGGTGCCAAAGAGCAAGGCATCCCGGCCGATGCCATCGTCAAGGAAAGTGCCCCGGCGCAGTTCGAAGTGAACCTGCACCACGTCGCCGACCCGATCAAGGCATGCGACTACGCCGTCCTGCTCAAGCGTCTGATCAAGAACATCGCCTACGACCATGAAATGGATACCACCTTCATGGCCAAGCCTTATCCAGGCCAGGCAGGCAACGGTTTGCACGTACACATTTCGATTCTGGACAAGGCCGGCAAGAATATTTTTGCCAGCGAGGATCCCGAGCAGAACGCCGCGCTGCGTCACGCGATCGGCGGTGTGCTCGAGACCCTGCCCGCGCAGATGGCTTTCCTCTGCCCGAACGTCAACTCCTACCGTCGTTTCGGCGCGCAGTTCTACGTGCCGAACTCGCCGTGCTGGGGGCTGGACAACCGCACCGTGGCGATTCGCGTACCGACCGGTTCTGCCGATGCCGTGCGGATCGAACACCGCGTAGCCGGTGCCGATGCCAACCCGTACCTGTTGATGGCTTCGGTTCTGGCGGGTGTGCACCACGGTCTGACCAACAAGATCGAGCCGGGCGCCCCGGTCGAAGGCAACAGCTACGAGCAGAACGAGCAAAGCCTGCCGAACAACTTGCGCGATGCCCTGCGCGAGCTGGACGACAGTGAGGTGATGGCCAAGTACATCGATCCGAAGTACATCGATATCTTCGTCGCCTGCAAGGAAAGCGAGCTGGAGGAGTTCGAACACTCCATTTCCGACCTTGAGTACAACTGGTATCTGCATACCGTTTAAGCGGATTGCAGCTTCAAAAAAACGCCGTTGGCTAATTCAGCCAGCGGCGTTTTTTTATGGCCGCCTGCGGCGGTTCGTTGGCAAGCCAGCGATGGCGGTCGACAAGACAACACGGAACCCGCCTCGTACAATGCCCGCTGCCCCGCAGGAGACTTCCATGACGCGACCCGCCCCCGTCCGCAAACCCCGTGCCCGCAGTCAGGCGCGCATCGACTCGATACTCGACGCCGCGCGCACACTGCTGGCGGCCGAGGGTGTGGCCAGTCTGTCGATCTACAGCGTCGCCGAGCGCGCGCAGATTCCGCCCTCCTCCGTGTACCACTTCTTCGCCAGCGTGCCGGCGTTGCTCGAAGCGCTGACCGCCGATGTGCACGCCGCGTTCCGCGCCTGCCTGCAAGCGCCGATCGATCACGAGGCCCTGCGTGACTGGCGTGATCTGTCGCGACTGGTCGAGCAAAGGATGCTGGAGATCTACGACGAAGACGCGGCGGCTCGGCAGTTGATCCTCGCGCAACATGGTCTGACCGAAGTGACTCAGGCTGATCGGCAACACGACATCGAACTGGGCGCCTTGATGCACAAGTTGTTCGACCATCACTTCGAGCTGCCGAGGTTGCCGGAGGATGTCGACGTATTTGCCCTGGCGATGGAATTGGGTGACCGGGTTTATGCGCGTTCGGTGCAGCAGCATGGGCAAATCACACCGCGCATGGCCGAAGAAGGGATGCGGGTGTTTGATGCCTATATCGGGTTGTATCTGCCGCCGTATCTACCCAAGCGCTGAGACATGATCGTTCCCACGCTCTGCGTGGGAACGATCGCCAGGCACAAAAAACCCCGAAGGGCTCACGCCTTTCGGGGTTGTTTTTTACTCACAGGCTTACAACTTGGCGATCGACACCTCGGTGGATTTCACAAAGGCGATCACTTCGCTGCCCACCGCCAGTTCCAGCTCCTTGACCGAACGCGTGGTGATCACCGAAGTGACGATACCCGAAGCGGTCTGCACGTCGATTTCCGACAGCACGTCGCCGAGGACGATTTCCTTGATCGAGCCTTTGAACTGGTTACGGACGTTGATGGCTTTGATAGTCATGGCAATGATTCCTGTCGTTTGCTTGAGTTATTGAGCCCAACGCAGTTGCGTAGGCAGTGGTGAAACAGGTTCCGGCGCCGGCGGCTCGCCGGGCAGGGACAGAACACGGTTGAGCACTTCGGTTTCCAGCGCCGCCAGGCGATGCGAACCGCGTACCCGCGGGCGCGGCAGTTCGACCTGCAGGTCGAGGCCGACTTCGCCGTCCTCGATCAGAATCACCCGGTCGGCAATCGCCACCGCTTCGCTGACGTCGTGGGTCACCAGCAGCACCGTGAAGCCATGTTGCTGCCAGAGACGTTCGATCAGTTGCTGCATTTCAATGCGGGTCAGCGCGTCCAGCGCGCCGAGCGGTTCGTCGAGCAACAGCAGGCGCGGTTGATGGATCAGTGCCCGTGCCAGCGCAACACGCTGTTTCTGTCCACCGGACAGCGTTGCCGGCCACTCATTGGCACGATCCGCCAGCCCTACCGCTTCCAGCGCTGCCAATGCTTGCGGGCGCCAGTGGCCTGTGAGGCCGAGGCCGACGTTGTCGATGATCTTCTTCCACGGCAGCAAACGTGCTTCCTGGAACATCAATCGGGTGTCTTCCCGCGCATCGCTCAGGGGCGCAGCACCAGCCAGCAGGTCGCCCCCAGTCGGTTGATCGAGGCCGGCGAGCAAGCGCAGCAAGGTACTTTTGCCGCAACCGCTACGCCCGACCACGGCGACGAATTGCCCCGCTGGAATGTGCAGATCGATGGCGCGCAGCACCTGCCGCGCACCGAAGGTTTTCTGCAGATTGCGCACCACCAGCGGAATCCCGCGCAGCAGGCGTGGAGGTTGTTGAGCGGTCATGCCGCACCTCCTTTGGCAACCTGATAAGCCGGATGCCAGCGCAACCACACACGCTCAAGTCCACGGGCGGCGAGGTCGGCGAGTTTGCCGAGTACCGCGTAAAGCAGGATCGCCAGCACCACCACGTCGGTCTGCAAGAACTCGCGAGCATTCATCGCCAGATAGCCGATGCCGGAGCTGGCGGAAATGGTTTCGGCGACGATCAGCGTCAGCCACATAAAGCCCAGGGCGAAGCGCACACCGACCAGAATCGAAGGCAACGCACCCGGCAGAATCACCTGCCAGAACAGGCTGAAACCGCTCAGGCCATAACTGCGCGCCATCTCCACCAGCGCCGGGTCGACGTTGCGAATGCCGTGATAGGTATTCAGGTAAATCGGGAACAACGTGCCCAGTGCCACCAGAAAAATCTTCGCCGACTCGTCAATGCCGAACCACAGAATCACCAGCGGAATCAGCGCCAGGTGCGGCACGTTTCGGATCATCTGCACCGAGCTGTCGAGCAGGCGCTCGCCCCATTTCGACAGGCCGGTGATGAAACCCAAAACCAGACCGATGCCGCCGCCGATGGTGAAACCGAGGGCCGCACGCCAGCCACTGATCGCCAGATGCGTCCAGATTTCACCACTGCGCACCAGGCTCACGCCGGCTTCGATCACCGCCACCGGTGCCGGCAGAATCCGTGTCGACAACCAACCCGCCGACACCGACAACTGCCACACCGCCAACAGCAACACCGGCAATGCCCAGGGTGCGAGGCTGTGGATGATTTTGTTCATGGCGCGCCTCAGCTCTGCGACGCGGCTTTGGGAAGAATGTCGTTGGCGACCATCTCGCCAAACGGACTGACGTAACCGGCGCTTTTCGGCAGTTCCGGGCGCTCGACATCGAGGTGCGGGAACAGCAGCTCAGCGACGCGATACGACTCTTCGAGGTGTGGATAACCGGAGAAGATGAAAGTGTCGATGCCCAGATCGGCGTATTCCTTCACGCGCGCCGCCACGGTCGGACCATCGCCGACCAGCGCGGTCCCGGCACCGCCACGCACCAGACCGACACCGGCCCAGAGGTTCGGACTGACTTCGAGATTGTCGCGGCTGCCGCCATGCAGAGCAGCCATGCGTTGCTGGCCGACCGAATCGAAACGCGCCAGCGAAGCTTGGGCACGGGCGATGGTGTCGTCGTCCAGGTGCGAGATCAAACGATCCGCCGCTTGCCACGCTTCAGCGTTGGTTTCACGGACGATCACGTGCAGACGAATGCCGAAGCGCACGGTGCGGCCGAGCTTGGCGGCTTTGGCGCGCACCTGTTCGATCTTCTCCGCTACTGCTGCGGGCGGCTCACCCCAGGTCAGGACCATTTCCACTTGCTCGGCGGCCAAGTCCTGTGCGGCTTCCGACGAGCCACCGAAGTACAACGGCGGACGCGGTTGCTGGATTGGCGGATAGAGCAGCTTGGCCCCCTTCACGCTGATGTGTTCGCCGTCGTAATCAACGGTTTCGCCTTCGAGTACACGACGCCAGATACGGGTGAATTCCACCGAGGCCTGATAGCGCTCTTCGTGGCTGAGGAACAGACCGTCGCCGGCCAATTCTTCCGGGTCACCGCCGGTGACCAGATTGAACAGCGCACGACCGCCGGACAGACGATCCAGCGTAGCCGCCTGACGCGCCGCGACCGTCGGGGAAATGATCCCGGGGCGCAGGGCAACGAGGAACTTCAGACGCTGGGTCACCGGAATCAGCGATGCTGCCACCAGCCACGAGTCTTCGCAGGAGCGCCCGGTAGGGATCAGCACACCGCCAAAGCCCAGACGATCCGCCGCTTGCGCGACCTGTTGCAGATAACCGTGGTCGACGGCACGAGCGCCTTCGGCGGTGCCAAGGTAATGGCCGTCGCCGTGGGTAGGCAGGAACCAGAAGATATTGAGGCTCATGGAGTGGTCTCCTTGGGGATTCGAATTACTGCGCCTTGGCCACAGCGGCCGGTGGTGTCCAGATCACGTCCTTGATGCTCAGCGGCTTGGGAATCAGCTTGAGCTGGAAGAACGTGTCAGCGATTTTCTGTTGTGCGGCGACCACTTCCGGGGTCAGGAACAGCGCGCCGTAGCCTTGGCGTTTGACCGAAGTCAGGGTGATGTCCGCCGGCAGGCCGAGCAGTGGCGCGACTTGCTGGGTCACGTCTTCAGGGTTGGCCTTCGACCACTCGCCGACTGCGCGCACTTCCTCGACGAGGGTCTTGATCACCTCGGGATTTTTCTGCGCATAAGGCTTGGTCGCGAGATAGAACTGGTGGTTGTCGACGATGCCTTTGCCGTCGCGCAGGGTGTGCGCTTGCAGTTGTTTCTCGGCGGCCGCCTGGTACGGATCCCAGATCACCCAGGCGTCGACGCTGCCCCGTTCGAACGCGGCGCGAGCATCGGCGGGCGGCAGGAATACAGTTTGAATGTCAGAGTATTTGAGGCCGGCGTCTTCGAGTGCACGCACCAGCAGGTAGTGGACATTGGAGCCTTTGTTCAGGACGACTTTCTTGCCCTTGAGATCGGCCACCGATTTGATCGGCGAGTCTTTCGGCACGAGGATCGCTTCACTGTTCGGTGCTGGCGGTTCGTAGGCGACGTAAAGCAGATCGGCGCCGGCCGCTTGAGCGAAGACTGGCGGGGTTTCGCCGGTGACGCCAAAGTCGATCGAGCCGACGTTCAGGCCTTCAAGCAGCTGCGGGCCGCCGGGGAATTCAGTCCATTGCACGTCGACGCCTTGAGCGGCAAGACGCTTTTCCAGCGTGCCTTTGGCTTTGAGCAGCACCAGTGTGCCGTACTTCTGATAACCGATCCGAAGGGTCTCGGCTTGAGCTTGAGTGATGGCGCCGAAGGTGACAGCCGCAGCAAACAGAGCGACCAGACCACGACGCAAAAATACAGTGCGCATAGCGCTCTCCTTTTTGCTGTTGGGTTTTGGCTGCACCTGCTTGCCCGTTAGCGGGCGAGTAAGGCCAGTACTTCAAATTTCGATGAGGCTTAAATGCTCCAGCGAGCACTCAACAAACGTTCGTTCAACAGGCCCGGCTCCAGCGGTTTCGGCCGGCGGGCCATGGCGCTGACAAACTGATCCAGCGCTTCATACAGTCGCTGCTCCAGCGCCGGTGCCAATTGCGCCGCAGCACTGCCTTCGCCGTAAGCGATCTGGCTGTCCTCGGCAAAAATCCCCTGAAGCATTTCCTGGGCTTTCAGCGCCGACAGCACCGGTTTGAGTGCGTAATCGACCACAAGCATGTGGGCGATGCTGCCGCCGGTGGCCATTGGCAAGACAATCTTGTGGTTCAAGGCGCGCTCCGGGAGCAGATCCAGCAGCGTCTTCAACGCGCCGGAAAACGAAGCCTTGTACACCGGTGTGGCGATCAACAGGCCGTCCGCGTTTTCGATCTGTTGCAGCAGGTCGAGTACTTTCGGGCTGTCGAAGCGGGCATGGAGCAAATCTTCGGCCGGGAAGTCCCGCACCTGATAACTCACCACTTCCACGCCTTGCTGCTGCAACCAACGTTGCGAGCGCTCCAGCAGCACCCCGGAGCGGGAGCGCAGGCTGGGACTGCCACCAAGTGAGACGACCAGCATTGAGACTATTCCTTAAGCGTTACAGGCGATTCGCAGGTTGCGATCTCGCTTCGATGGGAGTGACCTTACCAGCTGATTTATATATCCATAAATCATATTTATTCATTTGGTTATGCGTTTTGGAGATATACGGATCAGGTTATTCAAGACGAAAAAAAAGGCCGTCGAAACGGCCTGAAATCCCCTGCTATGTGGATGCCTCGAAAAGATCGCAGCCTTCGGCAGCTCCTACACGGACCGAAATCCCCCTGTAGGAGCTGCCGCAGGCTGCGATCTTTTGATCTTAACGATTCGGCTGTGGCGTCAGGCGCAGGTACGGTTTCACCGCGCGATAGCCCTTCGGAAAGCGCTTTTTGATTTCGTCTTCATCCTTGAGCGACGGCACGATCACCACCTCTTCACCGTCCTGCCAGTTGGCCGGGGTGGCCACCTTGTAGTTGTCGGTGAGTTGCAGCGAATCGATCACCCGCAGAATCTCGTGGAAGTTGCGCCCGGTGCTTGCCGGGTAAGTGATGGTCAGGCGAATCTTCTTGTTCGGATCGATGACGAACAGCGAACGCACGGTCAGCGTGTCGTTGGCGTTCGGGTGAATCAGGTCATACAGATCCGAAACCTTGCGATCGGCATCGGCCAGGATCGGGAAGTTGACGACGGTGTTCTGGGTTTCGTTGATGTCTTCGATCCACTTATGGTGTGAGTCCACCGGGTCGACCGACAGCGCGATGGCTTTGACGCCGCGTTTGCTGAACTCATCCTTGAGCTTGGCGGTGAAGCCCAGCTCCGTGGTGCACACCGGGGTGAAGTCCGCCGGGTGGGAGAACAGCACGCCCCAGCTATCGCCCAGCCATTCGTGGAAACGAATCTTGCCGGCGCTGGAATCCTGTTCGAAATCGGGGGCGATGTCGCCGAGTCTGAGGCTCATGGTCCTGCTCCTGATGAGTTGTTCGAGACCTCAACTCTAGCCCGGGTTTTGCCATCGTGAAAAAGAATAAATAAATAGATATTTAGATCATTAGTGAATATTAAACTTCTGTTCACTGGACGCTGGCAGGCATCCCGACGAACATCGGTCGCAAGGTTCGAGAAGGCCTTGAGTTGCTGTAAAGAGGGAAATCTCGAGGAGGGCTTACGGGGGTGAGCCTGACTCGAAAACGCAAAAGCCCCGTCCGGCGCGATGCCGGACGGGGCTTTTTTACATCAGGCTTTTTACATCAGATACAGGAGCGCGCTATTACAACAGCGGGATCGAGTAGCTGACGATCAGGCGGTTTTCGTCCTGGTCACGCTGACCTGGGATGTCGTTGCGCCACATAGCGTTTTTCCACATCACGCCAACGTTTTTCAGCGGGCCTTCAGGTACTACGTAACCAACGGTGATGTCGCGTTCCCACTCGGAACGGCCGGTCGCGTTGGTGCTGACTTGACGGTCGCCGACTTTACCGGTGGTGTCGATGTTATCGCCACGCAGGTAAACCACGCCGGCGGTCAGGCCTGGTACGCCAACTTTGGCGAAGTCGTACGAGTAGCGAGCTTGCCAGGTACGTTCACCTGCGCGAGCGAACTTGGCGATCTGCATGTCGGTGGTGATGTAAGCCGACGAGCCGTCACCCTGGTTCAGCCAAGGGAAGTCGCTGTTGCCGTTGCTGACCTGATAACCGCCACCGAAGGTGTGACCTTCAACGGTGTACAGGAACAAGCCGCTGTACAGGTTGTTGTCTACCTTGCCTTTGGTGATGCCAGTGCCGTAGTCACCGGTGGTGTAGTAGGCAGGGTCGTTACCGTTGGCGCCATCGTCACGGCTGTTGAAGTAACGGAAGTCAGACTTCAATACACCCGGGCCGATTGCCCAGTTGTGCACCAGACCCAGGAAGTGCTGCTTGTAGTAATCCTGCAGATTGCCGTAGTAGTACTGGGCAGTCAGGTCTTTGGTGATTTTGTAGTCGCCACCACCGTAGATGAACTTGTTGCTGTCACGACCGGCAGCGGTGTGAGCGTTGGAGCCAGCAATCGACAACTCTTCGTTGTTGCTGGAGTTACGGCCCTTGGCGTGCTCGATTTGACCAGCAACCAGCGTCAGATCCTTGATCTCGCTCGAAGTGATCTGGCCACCCTGGAAGGTTTGCGGCAGCATACGACCGTCGTTGGTCACGATGACCGGCAGTTTTGGCTGCAGGGTGCCCAATTTCAGTTCGGTCTGAGAGATCTTGGCTTTGGCAGTCAAACCCAGGCTGGAGAAGTTGTCGACCGCTTCACCGTTGGACTTGCTCGGGAATACAGTACCGCCATAGGAGGTCGACGTAGCACCGTTGGTGCCGCCACCCGAGTCCAGACGCACGCCCACCAGGCCGATGGCGTCGATACCGAAGCCTACGGTGCCTTGGGTGTAACCGGAGATGAAACGCAGATCGAAGCCTTGGCCCCATTCTTCTTGCTTGTTCTGAGCCTTGGCAGCTTTGGTATCGCCATCACGGTTATCAGTGTTGATGTAGAAGTTACGCAGCCCCAAAGTAGCTTTGCTGTCTTCGATGAAACCGGCGGCGCCTGCCTGCTGCGCCATAACCCCTACGGCCACAGCCAGGGCCAAGGTGGACTTGTTCATGTATCGCTCCTCTCGTTTCTAATTTTTTGCTTTTTTTACGGTCGGTTCCGGATCTATTGCCCGAAATCCTCAACGCTTGATCGCGACGGACCATTACCCCCAGTCAAAGCCGCGAAAGGATACCTCGGCATAGTCTTGAAAAGAATTGTTTCACTCTTTTTCAGAGCATCCAGGCATATATAAAGGCAACGCAGACTGGAGGTATCGGCTTCAACACCGATTCCTGAACCCTTCAGATTGTCGAGGGACAAAAATGCCAAAACACCGCAGCGTCTTTTGAATGCTGGACGGGTCTACTTTAGGCTTTCGCCGAAGAACATAAAAAGAATAAAAAGAGCAATAAGGCTTAGATTTTGGAATATAGAAAAAAGCGCAAAAAAAACCTTGCCGAGCGGCAAGGTTTTTTCAGGACTTGTTACAGGAAGCTGTAGGTGTAGTTGAAGATCAGGCGAGTCTGATCCTGATCGGCAATATTGATTTCGCTGCCGCGATAAACACCATTGCGCAAAGTCACACCAAAACCTTTGAGAGCACCCTGCTGAATGGTGTAATCGATACGCATGTCCCGTTCCCACTCGGACATATCGCTGCCGGTGCCATTCGTTGCCTTGATGTTGTCGCCATACAGGTAAGCGATCGAAGCTTTGAGGCCCGGTACACCCAGACCTGCGAAGTCGTAGGAGTACTGACCGAAGGTGGTGTTTTCACCGGCACGAACGAAACCGTTGATCATGGAGTCGGTGAACAGGTAGAAACTGGCGCCACCGGCACCTTCAGGGCGACCGTTGCCATCGACCACGTTGCCTTGGTTCAGGTAGACGAAACCACCGTCATCGTTGACGCGTTGATGGCCAAGCAAGAAGGCATTGCCACCCAAGGTATAGGTGAACATGGCGCTCCAGGTCTTGTTATCGACCTCGCCCGGGGTCTTGGCATAACCACCGTTGTTATTGAAGCGGTAGCCTGCGTCCCCGTTCTTGCCATCGGAGCTGCTGTCGAAATAGCGGATATCGGTCTTGAACGACTGGTTGGTGCCGATCGGAAGCACATGTACCAGACCAAAGAAGTTCTGCTTGTAATAATCCTGCAGGTTCGAATGGTAGTACTGCAGGGTCAGGTCTTTGGTGACCTTCCAGTCAGCACCGGCATAGCGGAACTGGTTGCTGTCCTGCGTCCCCCCGGCCACAGCGAGGCCGGTGCTGTTTGTCGAGGCGCGACCCACAGCGTGCTCGAGCTGACCAGCATTGAAGGTAACGTTGTCGATTTCCTTGGAGGTGATCGTGCCACCCTCGAAGGTTTGAGGCAGCAGACGACTATCGTTCGCAACCAGAATCGGCAAGCTAGATTGCAGAGCGCCACCCAGGTGAGCTTCGGTCTTGGACAGACGAGCCTTGACGTTACCCGCTACGCGGCTCCAGGACTGCGTTGCTGAACCGTCGGAATCACTTGGGCTGAACGAGTTATTGTCTGGGTGGTGCCCACGACCACCATCCAGGTGAATGCCGCTGAGCGCCTGCACATCAAGACCAAACCCGACCGTGCCCTGAGTGAAGCCGGACAGGTAATCAAACTTGAAGCCCTGCGCGGCTTCTCTCTGATCTGCGCCGCCATCACGGTTGTCGTTGTTGAAATACATGGTGCGGGAACTGATAGAAGCCTTGCTGTCTTCGATGAAACCCGCGGCACCTGCCTGCTGCGCCAATACCCCAAAGGCCACAGCCACGGCCAAGGTGGACTTATTCATTGTTAAGCTCCTCTCGTTTCTAATTCTTGTTGACCTGGCCCGGATCGATGCCCGGGTTCCAAAGGTTTGCGATTAGCGCCAGAGCGTGACCCACAAGTCAATCGTAACTTTGTGTGTCTACGACCAAGGTCTAATCAGCGGTTTTTTGGTCCATGCAGATTCATGAGTTCGTCATGAATCTGAAAAGAATGGATGCCTTCTTTTCTAATACCCTTTAGGAATTTAAAGCCCGTATTTGCACGCTCTGGTGCTCCCCCCAACAACGCGCCGATCAATTCCTGAAGAGTATTAAGCTGCCCTGTCTGAACGGATTTGCCCTGAAACAATCCTGTAACAGTTTCATCACCCAGCAGCCAACCCAGCGCACTATCCGGATCAATTGTTACAGTTTGTGTATCGGGAGATTTTTTTCACGCACGGCGCTGCCGCCGTCCCTGCCGGAATGCACAAAGTCATTTCAGGCGGGGATTTCAGCGGAGGGAATCAGAAGGAGAGGTTGAGACAGGAATGCACAACAGGTGCAGCGATGTGGGGACTTTAGCCTGCCACACTCGCCACACACTGATTAATCAAAGGGTCTTTTCGAAGATCTTCGAATTGCGCTGATAGTTGTACAGCGACGCCCGCGCCGCTGGCAGGCGTTCAACGCTGCTCGGTTCGAAGCCACGCTCGCGGAACCAGTGCGCGGTACGGGTAGTGAGGACGAACAGTGTCTTCAAGCCCTGCGCCCGTGCGCGGGTTTCGATGCGTTCCAGCAGCTCATCACCGCGACCGCCATGGCGATACTCCGGATTCACCGCCAGGCACGCCAGTTCACCAGCGTCGGAATCGGCAATCTGATACAACGCCGCGCAAGCGATGATCATGCCTTCACGCTCGACCACGCTGAACTGCTCGATCTCGCGCTCCAGCACTTCACGCGAGCGACGCACCAGAATCCCCTGCTCTTCCAGCGGGCTGATCAGGTCGAGCAAGCCGCCGACGTCTTCAATCGCCGCTTCGCGCACCAGTTCGAATTGTTCTTGAGCGACCAGCGTACCGCCACCGTCACGGGTGAACAGTTCGGTCAGCAGCGCGCCGTCTTCGGCGTAACTGACGATATGGCTGCGCGCCACACCGCCACGGCAGGCCTCGGCGGCGGCATCGAGCAGTTCCGCCTGATAATTGCTGCTGCCCAGACGCTGCAAATGCGCCGGTACTTGCTGTGGACGCAACTCGCGCACCAGTTTGCCGTTCTCGTCGATCAGACCGAGGTCAGCACCGAACAGCAGCAGTTTGTCCGCGCCCAGATCGATGGCGGCGCGGGTGGCGACGTCTTCGCAGGCGAGGTTGAAGATTTCACCGGTCGGCGAGTAGCCCAGCGGCGACAGCAGGACGATCGAGCGTTCGTCGAGCAGGCGATTGATGCCCTTGCGGTCGACCCGGCGCACTTCGCCAGTGTGGTGATAGTCAACGCCTTCCAGCACGCCAATCGGCCGCGCGGTAACGAGGTTGCCGCTGGCCACGCGCAGACGCGAGCCCTGCATCGGCGACGACGCCATGTCCATCGACAAACGCGCTTCGATGGCGATGCGCAATTGGCCAACCGCATCGATCACACATTCCAGGGTCGCGGCATCGGTGATGCGCATGCCGTGGTGGTAATGCGGGGTCAGGCCACGGGCGGCGAGACGGGTTTCAATCTGCGGGCGCGAACCGTGCACCAGCACCAGGCGCACGCCGAGGCTGTGCAGCAGGACGATGTCGTGGACGATGTTGCCGAAATTCGGATGCTCCACGCCGTCGCCGGGCAGCATGACGACGAAAGTGCAGTCGCGGTGGGCATTGATGTACGGGGACGCGTGACGAAGCCAATTGACGTATTCGGGCATGAACCTGGGCCTGTAATAAATAGCAGCCGAAAAAGGGGCGAAACGGAAAACGCACAGCGGGCTGATGGTTATCGTCGGAACAGGCTTGGCGACACGCGCGCTCTCCTCATGAATACGGGGTGGATTACCACTAATTTAACGGCTCACCCCTGTAGGAGCTGCCGAAGGCTGCGATCTTTTGATCTTCAAAACAAAATCAAAAGATCGCAGCCTTCGGCAGCTCCTACAAGGGATGCGTTCAATTCTTCAGGCAGTAATGTTCAATCAGTTGCCGTAATAGATGCACGGTAGGCTGCAAACGTGACATTTCAAGGTACTCGCCGGGCTGATGCGCACAGGCAATGTCACCGGGGCCGAGCACGATGGTTTCGCAGCCAAGGCGCTGAAGATAAGGCGCTTCGGTGCCGAACGCTACTGCTTCGGCGCAGTGGCCGGTGAGCTTTTCGGCGATGCGCACCAGTTCGGCATCTTCAGACTGCTCGAACGACGGCACTTCCGGGAACAAAGGTTTGTAGTCGATCTTCACCTGATGCCGCTCAGCCACCGGGTTGAGTTTGCGCAGAATCTCCGCACGCAGGACTTTCGGGTCCATACCCGGCAATGGCCGCAGATCGAACTCCAGCGAACACTGGCCGCAGATACGGTTGGGATTGTCGCCGCCGTGGATGCAGCCGAAGTTCATCGTCGGTTGCGGCACGCTGAACTGCGGATTGTTGAATTCACGCTGCCACAGCAGACGCAGGCCGCGCAGTTCGCCGATCGCATCGTGCATGGCTTCGAGCGCGCTATGGCCCAGACGCGGATCCGACGAATGGCCGCTCTGCCCGAGAATGTCGATGCGCTCCATCATGATGCCTTTGTGCATGCGGATCGGCTTGAGCCCGGTCGGCTCGCCGATCACCGCCGCACGGCCCAGCGGGCGCCCGGCCTCGGCCAGAGCACGGGCACCGGACATCGAGCTTTCTTCATCGCAGGTGGCGAGGATCAGCAGCGGTTGCTTGAACGGTTGATCAAGCAGTGGCTGCACCGCTTCGATGATCAAGGCAAAAAAGCCCTTCATGTCGCAACTGCCCAAGCCGACCCAGCGGCCATCGACTTCGGTGAGCTTCAGCGGATCGGTCTGCCACAACGCATCGTCGTACGGCACCGTGTCGCTGTGCCCTGCCAGCACCAGCCCGCCGGGGCCGCTGCCGAAACTGGCGAGCAGGTTGAATTTGCCGGGGCTGACCTGCTGGATATCGCAGCTGAAACCCAGGTCACCCAGCCAACCGGCGAGCAAATCGATCACCGCACGGTTGGACTGGTCGAGGTTCGGTTGGGTGCAGCTGACCGATGGCGCGGCGATCAGCGCAGCGAACTGGTCTTGCATCGACGGCAAAGGCATCGCTGACTCCAACTCCCGAATTGAAGTCCATCATAGAACCATCCGGCGTCAGGAATAAACCGCCGCAGGGCGTAGGAAGTTTGAGTCCTGTACACTGCACGGCCTTGGCAGCCACATATTCCCCGGCTGCGCTCCCGATCCTGGATTTTCCGGCCATGCAGAAAGAAACCGAAATCAAACTCCGCGTCAGCCGCGAAACCCTCGCCGCCCTGCGCGAGCACCCGCTACTGAAAAAACGCAACAAAAGTGGCTGGGAACGCCGTGAGTTGATGAACCAGTACTTCGACACCCCCGAGCGCGATCTGGCCCAGGCCAAAGTCGCCCTGCGCCTGCGCAAGGACGGTGACGAAGTGATTCAGACCCTCAAGACCCGTGGCCAGAGCGTTGCCGGTCTGTCCGAACGCAATGAATACGACTGGAAATTGCCGAAAGCCAAGCTCGACGTGAAAAAACTCGACGGCGAATGCTGGCCCGAGTCGCTGGCCGAGCTGGACAAGAAAACCCTCAAGCCGATCTTCACCACCGATTTCGTCCGCGAACGCGCCGAAATCGCCTGGGGTCGTGGCAAAACCAAAGTGGTCATTGAAGCCGCGCTGGACCTCGGTCACGTGGTAGTCGGCAAGCAGAAAGAAGAAATCTGCGAGCTGGAACTCGAGCTGCGCGAAGGCGAGCCTGCCGCGCTGCTGGAACTGGCTGCCGAACTGGCTGAAACCCTGGCGTTGATGCCGTGTGACATCAGCAAGGCTGAGCGTGGCTATCGTCTATACGACGCCAACAGCTACTCGCTGAGCCTGCCGGCGCCGGAACTGACCCCGGAAACCCAACTCGACGACGCCTTCGCCGCGCTGAGCTGGCACTTGCTCGGCAGCAGCCAGCGTCTGGCCGAACAGTACCGTTTCAACGGCCACTGGCGCCTGTTGCTCGACTGGGTCGAAAACCTCGCGGAAATGCGCGCCCTGCTCAGCAGCCTCGGCCAGGCCGCGCCGCGTCAGTCGACTCACGATTTGCGCGTCGCGCTGGATGCGTTGCTGGAAGACTGGCGTCCGCTGGTGCAAGCCGGTATCGAAGATGAAGACGTACGCAAGGCTGCGCCGGAGCAGTTCCTGGAAGAACTCGAAGATCCGCGCTGGGGCCTGTTCTCGCTGAGCACGTCGCGCTGGCTGCTGGCTCGCACCTGGACCGCCGACCGCAACGTTCGTGGTAACCGTCAGGGCGGCGCGCAGTTGCACAGCTGGTTGCCACGCCTGTTGGGCGAAGAAGCCACGGCGCTGCAATTGCAGCGTTATCAGCAGCAGCCGGAAGATCTGGCTGAACAACTGCCGCGTATCGAGCGCATTCAGGTCTGGCTGCACCACGCACGTAATGTGCTGGATATCGCGGAAATGGATCGCCTGTACGGCGAGCTGAACAAACTGGCGCAACTGGCCAACGAGCCGACGATCACTGATGAACTGCTCGATGCACGCAAGCAGCAGGCGATTACGGTTTACCAGAATCGCGCATGGAAAATGCTCCTGCGCATGTGACACCTCTGTGATGATCGTTCCCACGCTCCGCGTGGGTACGATCAGTCAGTCTTTTGCTTTTCTGCTAGACCGGCAGGCTGGTGGTGGACTTGATCTCCGACAGCGCCACAATCGAATTCACTTCCTGAATCCCCGGCACCAGCGAAAGTTTCTCAAAGAAGAACCGCTCATACGCCTCGATGTCCGCCGCGACAATCCGCAGCAAAAAATCCACCGCGCCCATCAGCACATAACACTCCAGCACTTCCGGAAAGCCGCGAATCGCCTCGGTAAACTCGGTGAAGTTCGAACGCCCGTGGGCATTGAGTTTGATCTCGGCGAAGATCTGCGTGTTCAGGCCAATCTTCTTGCGATCAAGCAAGGTCACCTGGCCACGAATGATCCCCTCCTCCTTCATCCTCTGAATCCGCCGCCAGCAAGGCGATTGCGACAGGCCGACTTGCTCGGCGATCTGCGCACTCGAGAGCGATGCGTCCTCTTGCAGCAGGGCGAGAATCTTGCGGTCGTAACTGTCCAGCTCGCTGTGCATAGATAAACCTTAATAACCGGGTTATGCGAATTGATCTTTTCAACAAGACGCCAATAACGCCGATCATAGCCAAGAAATACCCAGCACCGAATGTAAAAATTCCTCCAGAAATTTTGGAGACTCACCATGCCGCACCTCGAAGCCGTCACCACCGCGCCAACCCGCGCCGATGTCTGGAATGTCAGCAACGCTCATTGCCTGGCGCAGTATCAGATCCTCGCCGAGGCCGAGCCGGATCTGCTGGTGCGGGTGCTCAACCTGTTCGCGCTGCAGTTCCTCACGCCCGAGCAGGTCAATGTGCAGCGCATGGATGATCTGCTGTCGATCGACCTGGTCATGGGCGGGCTGAGCTGGCATCGCGCGCAGGTGATCGCGGAAAAACTTCGTAATCTGGTCAGCGTCTGTTCGGTGAACCTGCAAAACGCCGACAGTGCTTGGGAAGCGCCAGCGCAAGCGGCCGGCTGACAAATCCGGCAACGGCTTCGTCGGGTAGTGGCCCAACGGTCTGCAGGGCCGCGACTATCCTTTTGCGCACTGTCGTTCAAAAGGAAGCCCGCATGTCCGTTCAATTTGCCACTCAGGACCGCTGGCTGGATCTCAACGAGGTGTTGCGTGAACTGGTCGCCCAAGGCTTTATCGGCCAGGACGCGGCCGAGCAGGCGCTGAATGCCCGCCGTCGCCATGCCGCTCACGGCCAGAAGCATCCACTGGAGTTCATCGCCAGCCAGCAACTCGACGACCTCAGCCGGCCAGGCAAATACCTCGACCTGGAAAGCCTGACCCTGTGGCTGGCCCAGCAGGCCGGCCAACCGTACCTGCGCATCGACCCGCTGAAGATCAACGTCGCCGCCATCACGCCGTTGATGTCTTACGCCTTTGCGCAGCGACACAAGATTCTCGCCGTGGCGGTCGACCGCGATTCGGTCACCGTGGCCAGCGCCCAGCCTTACGTCACCGGTTGGGAGGCCGATCTCACCCACGTATTGAAGCTGCCGATCAGACGGGTGGTGGCCAACCCGGCGGATATCCAGCGCTTCAGCGTCGAGTTCTTCCGCCTGGCCAAATCGGTCAGTGGCGCCAGCAATGCCGATGCCCAGAGCGGCAACCTCGGCAACTTCGAACAGCTGCTCAACCTCGGCGCCAGCGATCAGGAGCCGGACGCCAACGACGCGCACATCGTCAACATCGTCGACTGGCTGTTCCAGTACGCCTTCCAGCAGCGCGCCAGTGATATCCACATCGAACCGCGGCGCGAACAAGGCACCGTGCGCTTTCGCATCGACGGCGTGCTGCACAACGTCTATCAATTCCCGCCGCAGGTGACCATGGCGATTGTCAGTCGCCTGAAAAGCCTCGGGCGGATGAACGTCGCCGAGAAGCGCAAACCCCAGGACGGCCGGGTCAAGACCAAGACCCCGGACGGCGGCGAAGTCGAGTTACGGCTTTCAACGCTGCCCACCGCGTTTGGCGAAAAAATGGTCATGCGGATTTTCGACCCGGAAGTGCTGCTCAAGGATTTCGATCAACTGGGTTTCAGCGCCGACGATTTGCGCCGCTGGCAAGACATGACCCGCCAGCCCAACGGCATCATTCTGGTCACCGGGCCGACCGGTTCGGGCAAGACCACCACGCTGTACACCACGCTGAAAAAACTGGCGACGCCGGAGGTCAACCTCTGCACCATCGAAGACCCGATCGAAATGGTCGAACCGGCGTTCAACCAGATGCAGGTGCAGCACAATATCGACCTGAGCTTCGCCGCCGGGGTTCGCGCGCTGATGCGGCAAGACCCGGACATCATCATGATCGGCGAGATCCGCGACCTGGAAACCGCTGAAATGGCGATTCAAGCAGCGCTCACCGGGCACCTGGTGTTGTCGACTCTGCACACCAACGACGCCCCCAGCGCCATCAGCCGTCTGCTCGAACTCGGCGTGCCGCATTACCTGATAAAAGCCACCGTGCTCGGCGTCATGGCCCAGCGCCTGGTGCGTACCTTGTGTCCGCATTGCAAGGCACCGCTGACGCTCGAAGACGAAGACTGGCAAACTCTGACCCGCCCGTGGCAAGCACCGTTGCCGGGTAATGCGCAACGGGCCATCGGTTGCGTGGAATGTCGCGACACCGGTTATCGTGGCCGCGCCGGGGTCTACGAGATCATGCAACTGAGCGACAGCCTCAAGGCGTTCATCACCCCGGACGCCGACCTCACGGCGATTCGTCGGCAGGCGTTCAAGGAAGGCATGCGCAGTTTGCGATTGTCTGGGGCGCAGAAAGTCGCGGCGGGGCTGACGACGGTGGAAGAAGTGCTGCGGGTGACGCCGCAAAGCGAGCAGAAATAGGCCGCCACGGAACCGGATCGGGGAAATGGCGATCCAAGGCCCTAGTTAACCCCCAGGAGTCATCTCATCATGCGTCTCAAACTTGCTGTCGCCACTCTGGCCTTGCTGTCCCTTCCCGTTGGTTCGGCCATGGCGGACAGCTTTTGGCGTAACGTCATCTCGTCCGGTGCCACCACCGGTTCGACTTACCTGACCTTCAAGGATCACAAGCTGATCATCGCCGCACAGGACGATGCCGGCAGTTTCGTTGCCAGTGATGGCGGCATTCGCGGGCCATATCTGGAAGCCGCAATGCAGAAAGTCCGCGCCGACAATCCGGGCCTGCAGGCGACCGATATGGAATTGGCGAATGCGATCCTGGCGAAGAACGCGGTGGCTTCCGAGTAAGCCTGGCCCCAACAAAAATGCCGCTCGATCGAGCGGCATTTTTTTAAAGCAAAATCAAAAGATCGCAGCCTTCGGCAGCTCCTACAAGGATCAGGGTAGGAGCTGCCGAAGGCTGCGATCTTTTGATCTTCAGCGGTAATCGTCCACCGGGACACAGGCGCAAAACAGGTTGCGATCGCCGTAAACGTTATCCACCCGATTCACCGCCGGCCAATACTTGTGCACCTTGGTGTGCGCGTCGGGGGTGATGCCTTGTTCAATGCTGTAAGGCCGCTCCCAAACCCCGGTGACATCCGCCAGGGTATGCGGTGCCCGTTTCAACGGGTTGTCCTCGGCCGGCCAGTTGCCATTCTGCACTTCGGTGATTTCTGCGCGAATACTCAGCATGGCGCCGATAAAACGATCCAGTTCCGCTTTCGACTCGCTCTCGGTCGGCTCGACCATCAAGGTGCCCGGCACCGGGAAGGACATGGTCGGCGCATGAAAGCCGTAATCCATCAAACGCTTGGCAACGTCTTCTTCGCTGATCCCGGTCAGGGCCTTCAAGGGCCGCAGGTCGAGAATGCATTCGTGAGCGACCCGCCCGTTGCGACCGGTGTACAGCACCGGGAACGCGCCGGATAAATGCTGCGCCAGGTAGTTTGCCGCCAGAATCGCCACTTCGCTGGCATCCGCCAGTTGCGGGCCCATCATGGCGATGTACATCCAGCTGATTGGCAAAATGCTCGCACTGCCCCAGGGCGCCGCGCTGACCGCGCCGTTCTGCGCCAGTGGCCCGTCGATCGGCACCACCGGGTGATTGGCGACGAACGGCGCCAGATGCGCACGAACACCGATCGGCCCCATGCCTGGCCCACCGCCGCCATGGGGGATGCAGAAGGTCTTGTGCAAATTCATGTGCGACACATCAGCGCCGATGTCCGCCGGCCGCGCCAGCCCGACCTGCGCATTGAGGTTGGCGCCGTCCATGTAGACCTGACCGCCATGCTTGTGGATAACCTCGCAGATCTCGCTGATGCCCTCCTCGTACACACCGTGGGTCGACGGATAGGTCGCCATCAGGCATGACAACTTATCCCCAGCCTCGGCGGCTTTCGCTTTCAGATCCTCCAGATCGACGTTGCCCGCCTCGTCGCACTCGACGATCACTACGCGCATCCCGGCCATTTGCGCCGAGGCCGGGTTGGTGCCATGGGCCGAGGACGGAATCAGGCAGATCTCCCGCGCCCCCTGCTGACGGCTCTCGTGGTATTTGCGGATCGCCAGCAGCCCGGCGTACTCACCCTGAGCGCCGGAGTTGGGCTGCATGCAGATCGCATCGAACCCGGTGATTGCGCACAGCCAACGCTCCAGCTCCTCGATCATCAGCGTATAACCGACTGCCTGCTCACGCGGCACGAACGGATGCAGGTTGGCGAACTGCGGCCAGGTGATCGGGATCATTTCGCTGGTGGCGTTGAGTTTCATGGTGCAAGAACCCAACGGAATCATCGATTGATTGAGCGCCAGATCCTTGTTTTCCAGTTGTTTGAGATAGCGCAGCATCTCGGTTTCGCTGTGATGGGCGTTGAACACCGGGTGGCGCAGGTACAGTGTGTTGCGCTGGAGGTTGTCGGGGATGCCCGAAGTCAGGGGTTCCCCGTCGAGTTCCTCGACGTTCAACCCATGATCGGCGCCGAGCAGCACATCGAACAGCTTGGCCACGGTGCGTTCATCGCAGGTCTCATCGAGGCTCAGCCCGACCCGACCGCGCCCGAGAATCCGCAGGTTGATCTGCGCAGCCTGGGCGCTTTCGATGATCGCCGTTTGCGCCCCGCCGACCTCCAGCGTCAGCGTATCGAAGAACTGCACATTGACCCGACTGATGCCCTTGCGCTCAAGCCCAGCGGCCAGAATGCAGGTCAGCCGATGCACGCGTTGGGCGATGCGTTTTAAACCTTCCGGCCCGTGATACACCGCGTAAAAACTGGCGATGTTGGCCAGCAGCACCTGGGCGGTGCAGATGTTCGAGTTGGCCTTCTCGCGGCGGATATGTTGCTCGCGGGTTTGCAACGCCATGCGCAACGCGACGTTGCCCCGGGCATCTTTCGACACGCCGATGATCCGCCCCGGAATCGCCCGTTTGTATTCCTCGCGACTGGCAAAGAACGCCGCGTGCGGGCCGCCATACCCCATCGGCACGCCAAAGCGCTGCGATGAACCGAACACCACATCGGCGCCCAACTCACCCGGCGGCGTCAGCAATAGCAAACTGAGCAAATCCGTGGCGACGCAGGCCAGCGCTTGCTGCGCATGCAAGTGATCGATCAGCGGGCGCAGATCACGCACCTCGCCATGGGTATCGGGATACTGCAACAGCGCACCGAACACCTGGTGCTGTTTGAGGTTATCCACAGCATCGACGATCAATTCGAAGCCGAAACCTTCGGCTCGGGTCTGCACCACCGAAATGGTTTGTGGATGGCAGTTTTCATCGACGAAGAACAGATTGCTCTTCGCCTTCGCTACGCGCTTGGCCAGCGCCATGGCTTCCGCCGCCGCCGTGGCCTCATCGAGCAAAGACGCGTTGGCCAGTTCCAGACCGGTGAGGTCGATGGTCAGTTGCTGGAAATTCAGCAGGGCTTCGAGCCGGCCCTGGGCGATCTCCGGTTGATACGGGGTGTACGCGGTGTACCAGCCGGGATTTTCCAGGACGTTGCGCAAGATGACCGTGGGCGTGAGTGTGCCGTGATAGCCCATGCCGATCAGGCTGGTCCAGACCTGATTCTGCTCGGCGTAACCGCGCAGTTTGGCCAGCGCCGCTTGTTCGTCGAGGGCCGGTGGCAGATCCAGTGCGCGGTTAAGGCGGATGGCCGGCGGTACCGTCTGTTCGATAAGCTCAACCCGACTGCCAAGGCCGAGGCTGTCGAGCATCGCCTGCTGTTCGGCGGCATCGGGGCCGAGGTGACGGCGCAGGAAGGCATCGGGATCGCGTAACTGGCTCAGGGATGGCAACTGGGACATGACGGGCTCTCTCTAGGCTGGCGCTCGGCGTCAATGCAACACGGTCAAACCAGCATAGCAGCCCGTGTCTAACGCAAATTTCAAGAACAGACCCCATTCCCTGTGGGAGCGAGCAGGCTCGCTCCCGCAAGGGATTTTTCATCGCCCATGAAAAAGCCCCGACAGGTCGGGGCTTTGCGGTGTTGCTCAAAGCTTACTCGCCGATGGCAGCCTTGTAGCCGGCAGCGTCGAGCAGTTTTTCCAGGTCGGCGGCGTTTGCTGGCTTGAGTTTGAAGATCCACGCACCGTACGGATCGGAGTTCAGCAGTTCCGGAGAAGCACTCAGCTCTTCGTTGACGGCGATGACTTCACCAGCGATCGGCGAGTAGATGTCGGAAGCGGCTTTCACCGACTCAACCACACCTGCCTGATCTTCAGCGGCGAATTTGTTACCCACTTCAGTCAACTCGACGAACACCACATCGCCCAGCGCTTCCTGCGCGTGATCGCTGATGCCCACGGTGACGGTGCCGTCGGCTTCCAGACGGGCCCATTCATGACTTTCGGCAAAACGCAGTTCAGCGGGGATATTGCTCATCTTCGGTGTCCTCGGAATTGGGTCAGCGGTCATGCCCGCCGGAAAAAGGTTAGATCAAAGTTTTGCCATGGCGTACGAAGGTCGGTTTGACCACCCGTACCGGGTACCACTTGCCACGGATTTCCACTTCGGCGCGGTCGGCGGTTGCCATCGGAACACGCGCCAGGGCAATCGATTTGCTCAGCGTAGGAGAGAAACTACCACTGGTGATCTCCCCTTCGCCAACATCGGCGATGCGAACCACTTGATGGGCGCGCAAAACACCACGTTCTTCCAGCACCAGACCGACCAGTTTGTGCGCGACGCCGGCGGCTTTTTCCGCCTCCAGCGCAGCACGGCCGATGAACTGGCGCGAGGCCGGTTCCCAGGCAATGCTCCAGGCCATGTTCGAGGCCAGTGGCGAAACGTCCTGATGAATGTCCTGACCGTACAGGTTCATCCCGGCTTCAACCCGCAAGGTATCGCGGGCACCGAGGCCGATCGGGGAAATGCCGGCGCCAACCAGGTCGTTGAAGAACCCCGGCGCCTGATTGGCCGGCAGGCAGATTTCCAGACCATCTTCACCGGTATAACCGGTACGCGCGATGAACCAGTCACCGTCGGTGTAGCCTTCGAAGGGTTTGAGGTGCTGGATCAGCGTGGCGCGGGACTGGGTCACCAGTTCGGCAATCTTGTGCCGGGCCTGCGGGCCCTGAATGGCGAGCATCGCCAGCTCGGAGCGCTCGTGCAGTTGCACGTCAAAACCGTCGCGCTGCGCGTTCATCCAGGCCAGATCCTGATCGCGGGTGGAGGCGTTGACCACCAGACGATAAGCGTCATCGAGGCGGTAGACGATCATGTCGTCAACAATGCCGCCGCGCTCGTTGAGCATGGTGCTGTACAACGCACGGCCGGGGCGGTGCAGACGATCGACGTCATTGGCCAGCAAATGCTGCAGCCAGGCCTTGGCCTGGGTGCCGGTGACATCGATCACGGTCATGTGGGATACATCGAACACCCCGCAGTCGCGGCGCACTTCGTGGTGCTCCTCGACCTGCGAGCCGTAATGCAGTGGCATGTCCCAACCGCCAAAATCGACCATCTTCGCGCCGAGGGCGAGATGCAGGTCATACAGAGGCGTACGCTGTCCCATGGGTTTCTCCTTCCGGGCGTGGCGAAGGTGCGGACAGCCGCTGTACGGGGTGAAAGCCGCGAAATAGAAGGCTTTCAGCCGATTTCAGCGAACGGGTCTGTCAGACGAACCGCACCGAATGCCGCGCATTGTAGCCGCATGATTCAGGACTGACGACTAAGTGTTTCGGTGCGCCGAGCGGCGGATCAATCCGATAACCGGCAATAAGCCGACCAGAACCAGCGTCAGCGCCGGCAACGATGCCCTCGCCCATTCGCCCTCGCTGGTCATTTCAAAGATCCGCACCGCTAGCGTGTCCCAGCCAAACGGGCGCATCAGCAGGGTCGCGGGCATTTCCTTGAGCACATCGACAAACACCAGTAACGCCGCACTCAACGTGCCGGGCAGCAACAGCGGCAGATACACTTTGAAAAACAGTCGCGGCCCACTGACACCCAGGCTACGTGCTGCTTCGGGCAAAGAGGGCCGTATACGCGCCAGACTGCTTTCCAGCGGCCCATAAGCCACGGCAATAAAGCGCACCAGATAGGCCATCAGCAACGCCGCCAGACTGCCCAGCAGCAAAGGCTTGCCCGCACCACCGAACCAAGCGGAGAGCGGAATCACCAGTTCGCGATCCAGATAACTGAACGCCAGCATGATCGACACGGCCAGCACCGAACCCGGCAAGGCGTAGCCCAGGTTGGCCAGACCAACACCCGAGTTGATCGCCTGTGTCGGCGCCAGCCGCCGGGCAAACGCCAGCAGCAGCGCAACACTGACGGTAATCAGCGCTGCCATGCCGCCCAGATACAGGGTGTGCAGGATCAGCCCGGCGTAGCGCTCATCCAGATCGAAACGGCCGCGCTGCCAGAACCATACGATCAGTTGCAGCAGCGGAATGACGAAGGCGCAGGCGAACACCAGGCCGCACCAGCTCATCGCCGCGAACGCCTTGAGCCCGTGCAAGTGATACAGCGCTTTCACCCGTGGCCGCTCGGTGCTTGCCCGGTTGGCGCCGCGTGCTCGACGCTCGCCGTAGAGCACCAGCATCACCACCAGCAGCAACAGGCTGGCCAGTTGCGCCGCGCTCGACAGGCTGAAGAAGCCGTACCAGGTTTTGTAGATCGCCGTGGTGAAGGTGTCGAAGTTGAACACCGACACCGCGCCGAAATCCGCCAGGGTTTCCATCAGCGCCAACGCCACGCCGGCACCAATGGCCGGACGCGCCATCGGCAACGCGACACGCCAAAAGGCCTGCCATGGCGACTGGCCGAGCACCCGCGCCGCTTCCATCAGGCCCTTGCCCTGGGCAAGGAATGCAGTGCGCGCCAACAGGTAAACGTAGGGATAGAAAACCAGCACCAACACCACAATCACCCCGCCGGTGGAGCGCACCCGTGGCAGCCGCAGGCCCGTGCCGAACCATTCGCGCAGCAGGGTTTGCACCGGGCCGGCAAAATCCAGCAGGCCGACGAAAACGAAGGCCAGCACATAGGCGGGAATGGCAAAGGGCAGCATCAACGCCCAATCGAGCCAGCGCCGACCGGGGAACTCGCAGAGGCTGGTAAGCCAGGCGAGGCTGACACCCAGCAGCGTCACACCGACACCGACGCCAACGACCAGCGTCAGGGTGTTGCCGAGCAGACGCGGCATCTGGGTTTGCCACAAGTGCGACCAGATTTGCTGGTCGATGGTCTGCCAGGAGAGCAGCAGAACGCTCAGGGGCAACAGCACCAGCGCGGCGATGGCGAAGACGATGGGGTACCAGCGGCGTTGGGCGGGGTGGGCCACTTCGAAGGTCTCGCGGGAAAATCGTGGAGTTTAGGGAAAAAAGCAAAAAGATCGCAGCCTTCGCCAGCTCCTACAGGTGATCTCATGTAGGAGCTGCCGAAGGCTGCGATCTTTTGCTCTCTACAGCAGCAGACTCAGTTCCAGCCCGCCCGATCCATCATCCGGATCGCCTCAGCCTGACGCTTGCCCGCCACTTCCACCGGCAAGGTATCAGCGACAAACTTGCCCCACGCCGCCACTTCTTCCGAAGGTGCCACCGCCGGGTTGGCCGGGAACTCCTGGTTCACGTCAGCGAAAATCTTCTGCGCCTCAGGCGTGGTCATCCATTCAACCAAAGCCTTGGCTGCTTCCGGGTGCGGAGCGTGCTTGGTCAGGCCAATGCCCGACAGGTTCACGTGCACGCCACGATCGGCCTGATTCGGCCAGAACAGTTTCACCGGCAGCTCTGGCTTTTGCTTGTGCAGACGACCGTAGTAGTAGGTGTTGACGATGCCGACATCGCACTGCCCGGCGTTGATCGCTTCAAGCACTGCAACGTCATCGGAGAACACGTCGGTGGACAGGTTGTTGACCCAGCCCTTGAGAATCTTCTCGGTCTTCTCGGCGCCATGGACTTCGATCATGGTCGCGGTCAGCGACTGGTTATAGACCTTCTTCGCGGTGCGCAGACACAGGCGACCTTCCCAGTTTTTGTCGGCCAACGCTTCGTAGGTGGTCAGCTCACCCGGCTTCACGCGTTCGGTGGAGTAGGCGATGGTCCGCGCGCGCAGGCTCAGGCCGGTCCAGGCGTGAGTGGACGAGCGATATTGCAGCGGAATGTTGGCGTCGATGGTTTTCGAGGTGAACGGCTGAAGGATGCCCATCTGCTCGGCCTGCCAGAGGTTGCCGGCGTCAACGGTGAGCAACAGGTCGGCAGTAGCGTTTTCACCTTCGGCCTTGATGCGCTGCATCAGCGGCGCTTCCTTGTCGGTGATGAACTTGATCTTCACCCCGGTTTTCGCGGTGTAAGCATCGAACACTGGTTTGATCAGCTCATCGATGCGCGACGAGTAAACCACCACTTCATCAGCGGCCTGGGCCGTTGTGCTGCCGATCAGGGTCAAGGCCAGTGCGGTCAGAAGACGCTTGGGTGCCAACATGGGAGTGGTCTCTCGGTCGGAAAATGTGGGCCAAATGATAAGGACTCACATTTACCAGCTCAATCG
>NZ_JAMLFX010000003.1:263177-452406 GCF_023634765.1 Pseudomonas sp. AKS31 | reverse complement strand
GCTCGCTCCCACATTGGAATGCATTTCAAATGTGGGAGCGAGCCTGCTCGCGAAGAGGCCAACAGCCTCAATGGAGAGGTCAGGGTTTGGCGAGGGCCGGAAGATCGCCGGTCAAGCCAAGGGCTTCACGCACAAATAGAGCTTTCGCCTCCGGCATCTGCTCCACCAGCTTCAACCCGGCATTACGCAACCAGCGCACCGGCAACGGATCGGCCTGGAACAACCGCTCAAACCCTTCCATCGCCGCCATCAGCGCCAGGTTGTGCGGCATGCGGCGGCGTTCGTAACGGCTCAGCACCTTCACATCCGCCAAACGCTCACCGCGCTCCGCCGCCTGCAACAGCACTTCCGCCAACACCGCCGCATCAAGGAAACCCAGGTTGACACCCTGCCCCGCCAACGGGTGAATGGTGTGCGCCGCATCACCGATCAACGCCAGGCCTTCAGCCACGTAACGTTTGGCATGACGCTGACGCAGCGGCACGCACAGTCGCGGATCGGCACTGATGACTTCGCCGAGACAACCTTCAAAGGCACGCTCCAGCTCTCGGCAGAAATCCGCTTCATCCAGCGCCATCAAGCGCTCGGCTTCGCTCGGCGTGGTCGACCAGACGATCGAACACCAATCCTGCTGCCCGTCACGCTCCAGCGGCAGAAACGCCAATGGCCCGTAATCGGTAAAGCGCTGCCACGCGGTCATTTGGTGCGGTTTGCTGCTGCGCACACTGGTGACGATGGCGTGATGCAGATAATCCCACTCGCGCGTGGCCACCCCGGTGAGGCGGCGGACCGCCGAATTGGCACCGTCCGCCGCGATCACCAACGGCGCACGCAACTGGCGACCATCGGCCAGCGTCAGCAACCAGTCATCGCCCGAGCGGCGCATCTGCTCCAGCCGCGCATTGGCCAGCATGCCCAGATCGCAATCGTGCAAACGGTCGAGCAAGGCATCCTGCACCACGCGGTTTTCGACGATATGACCAAGCACATCGGCATGCACGCTGCTTGCCGAGAAATGAATCTGCCCGGTGCCGCTGCCGTCCCAGACATGCATGTCGGTGTACGGGCTACTGCGCCGCTTGGCGATGCCTTCCCAGACGCCGAGGCGTTCAAGAATGCGCTGGCTGGCTGCCGACAAGGCACTTACTCGCGGCTCAAAAGCGGCTTCGGCGTCGAAGGGTTTGACGCTCAGCGGGCTGCCGTCGAGCAGCAGGACTTCCAGCCCGCTGTCCTGCAACGCCAGCGCCAGGGCGCTGCCGACCATTCCGGCTCCGACAATCAGCAGATCTGCGCGCATTTCCATGCTTTAAGCCTGTCTCGCTTGCGGCTTGAGCCGCACGTAAAGGGTTTTACCGACCCGCGCCACGAGGTTGCCGGCGCCGTCATGAATGTCGACCTGCAACTGCGGCAGGTATTTCTCGCCATTGGCGGTTTGCCGGCGGATCTCGGCGAGCAGTGTCTCGTCGATGGTGAACCGGGCGAACACCGGGCCTTTGCCCGGTGCAATGAAGTCGATGTCAGCGGCCTTGTCCCAGACGATGTAGCGCGAGCCGAGGTTTTCCATGAGCATCAGCATGAAGAACGGATCGACCATCGAATACAGACTGCCGCCAAACTGCGTGCCGACATAGTTACGGTTGTACCAGCCCAGCCCCATCGACACCTGAACGTCGCGGAAGTCATCGCTGATATGCCGAACCCGAACACCGGCGCCAAGGTACGGCGGGTAGAACGTCATCACCCAGCGCATCAGTCGCGCCTTGCCGAATTTTGCGGTCAGCCACTTAAGCATCCGGACGCGTTCCCAACCCCATCGCCTGACGGGCAAACCAGCGCTTGGCCGGCGGCAACAGATCAAGGCCGAGCAGGCCGATGTTACGCCCCAGCGAAACCAGCGGCTGGGTGCTGCCGAACAGGCGCGTGACCTGATCGGAGAAACCGACGGTGAGGTCCTGATCGAGACGCTGACGCTCGCGATACGCCTGCAACGTGGCGAAGTCGCCCAGCGGTTTATCGCTGGCCAACAGCGCCGCAGCCAAAGCATCAGCGTCACGCAGCGACAGGTTGAAACCCTGGCCGGCAATCGGGTGCAGGCTGTGCGCCGCGTTACCAAGCACGGCCAGGTGCGAGCGCACTTGTTCTTCGGCTTCGACCAGCGACAACGGATACAAATGCCGCGCACCAACCTGTTTCAGCGTGCCGAGGCGATAACCGAACACCCCCTGCAATTCGCTGAGGAAATCACGCTCGCTCAAATCCGCCAGACGTTGCGCGTCCATGCCCAGACGGGTCCAGACCAATGCGCAGCGGTTGTCCGGCAGCGGCAGCAAGGCCATCGGCCCTTCGTCGGTGAAGCGCTCGAAGGCCATGCCGTTGTGTGCTTCGCTCGGGGTGATGTTGGCGATCAGCGCGCTCTGGTTGTACGGGCGCTTGCGCACGTTGATGCCCAACTGTTCGCGCAGCCCGGAACGACCGCCATCGGCAAGCACCGCGAGGTCGCATTCAAGGGTGGTTTCATCGTTGAGGGTCAGGCGATAGCCGTCGGGCAGCGGTTCCATGCGCGTGACTTCCGCCGGGCAGCGCCAACTGATTACGTCTTTGTCGATGTGTTGCCACAGGCACTGGCCGAGCCAGGCGTTTTCCACCACGTAACCGAGCGCAGGCACGCCTTCTTCCATCGCCGACAAGCGCGCGGTGGAGAAACGGCCACGGTCGGACACGTGAATCTGTTTGATCGGCTCGGCGCGACGGGAGATTTCCTGCCACACGCCCAGCCGTTGATAAATCTGCCGCGAACCAAAGGACAGCGCCGACGAACGTGCATCGTAGCTCGGCTGCCAACTGTCGCCCGGTGCAAACGGTTCGATCAGCACGATCTTCCAGCCACGGGCCTTGGCGCCGGCCTGCAAGGCCAACGCCAGACTGGCGCCGACCAGACCGCCACCGATGATTGCCAGATTGACTCGACTCATGCCGCGTGTGTCCTTGCTTGCGCCATCAGCGCTTCGATTTCAGCGACGGTTTTCGGCACGCCGCTGGTGAGGATTTCACAACCGGTTCTGGTCACCACCACGTCGTCCTCGATGCGTACGCCAATGCCGCGCCATTTCTTCGCGACGTTCTGATTGTCCGGGGCGATGTAGATACCCGGTTCCACGGTCAGCGCCATGCCGACCTCGAGCACCCGCCACTCGCCGCCGACCTTGTACTCGCCAACGTCGTGTACATCCATACCCAGCCAGTGACCGGCGCGGTGCATGTAAAAGGCTTTATAAGCTTCGCTGGCGATCAACTCGTCGACCTCGCCTTGCAGCAATCCAAGTTTCACCAGCCCTGTGGTAATCACTCGAACCGTGGCTTCGTGCGCCTGATTCCAGTGCTTGTTCGGGGCGATTTCGGCGAACGCGGCTTCCTGCGAGGCCAGCACCAACTCATAGATCGCTTTCTGCTCGGGCGAAAACTTGCCGTTGACCGGCCAGGTGCGGGTGATGTCACTGGCGTAGCAGTCGATCTCGCAACCGGCGTCGATCAATACCAGGTCGCCGTCCTTGAGCAGCGCGTCATTCTGCTGGTAATGCAGGATGCAGCTGTTGCGCCCGGCGGCGACGATCGAGCCGTAGGCCGGCATCTTCGCCCCACCCTTGCGGAATTCGTAATCGAGTTCGGCTTCGAGGCTGTACTCGTAAAGCCCGGCCCGGCTGGCCTGCATCGCGCGGATATGGGCTTGCGCCGAGATCCGTGCGGCTTCGCGCATCACCTTCACTTCTGCCGCCGATTTATACAGGCGCATGTCATGCAGCAGATGATCCAGGGCAACGAATTCGTTCGGCGGCTGGGCGCCGAGGTGCGCCTTGGAGCGGATCACATTGATCCAGTCCATCAGGTGCCGATCGAATTCCGGGTTGCTGCCCATCGCCGAATACACCCGGTCGCGGCCTTCGATCAGGCCCGGGAGGATGTCGTCGATATCGGTAATAGGGAAAGCGTCGTCGGCACCGAAATCGCGGATCGCGCCTTCCTGGCCTGCGCGCAAGCCGTCCCACAATTCGCGTTCGGCGTTGCGCTCACGGCAGAACAGCACGTACTCGCCATGTTCACGGCCGGGCATCAAGACGATGACGGCTTGCGGCTCTGGGAATCCGCTGAGGTACTGGAAGTCGCTGTCCTGACGGTAGACATGCTCGACGTCGCGGTTGCGAATTGCCACCGCGGCGGCAGGCAGGATTGCGATGCTGTTGGGTTCCATCTGCGCCATCAGGGCCTTGCGGCGACGGCTGTATTCCGCTTTCGGGATATGGGTCATGGGCAGATGGCTTTCCCTGGCACGCGATTAATGCAGCGACGGCTTGGCGGCTGGCGGCACGTCGGCTTTCTTGGTTTCCGAGAACAGCAGCAGCGGCGCGACGCGCAGGTATTCCATGACTTCCATGTAGTCGGTTTCGCCGTCTTCGGATTCTTCGAGGGCGTCTTGCACCTGAGAGATCGCCGCCAGATCCTGCAGCACTTCGGTGGCTTCAGTGCTGAGCATGCTGCTGTCGCGGCAGTTCAGGCCGAAACCGCTGAGGAAGCCTTGGCACCATTGGCCCAGAGCAGCGGCGCGGTCAGCCAGCGGCGCGTCATCGGTCGGCAGCAGCAGAACGACAGTGACGTCGTCGCCGGTCAGTTCGCCTTTGACCATCTCTTGCAGGCCGATCAGGGCGTTGCGGACGTTGTCCTGGATGTCGCCTTCGAGCAGTTCGGCGGCGTCGATCAGCCAGCCTTCGTTATCGAAGCCGGCACCGGCGCAACTGCGCCCGAGCAGCAGGCCATGCAGTTCGGCAGGCGAGACGTTGTGGCCGCTGGAAGTCAGCAGGGTGGCAAAGGCTTGGTACGGGGAATTCGCATTGGTCATGGGCAGCTAGGCGCCAGACGGCGCTATGTCTAGAATGAAGGCCTTGTATCCTACATCGACAGACTCGCCAAGACTATTAAAGGCTGTCCGCCAGCTATCTCCCATCAGACGAACACGTGGACACAATGGAAGACACCGACCTGCAAGCGCTGATGGCCAGACTCGAACTGCTGATTGGCCGAGTCGAGCAACTAAAGAGTCAAAATGCACTCTTACTAGCTCAGGAAAAAACCTGGCGCGAGGAACGCGCTCACCTCATTGAAAAAAACGAAATCGCCCGGCGTAAGGTCGAATCGATGATTTCGCGCCTCAAGGCCCTGGAGCAAGACTCATGAGTTCAAGCAATAGCGTTACCGTGCAGATCCTCGACAAAGAGTATTCGATCATCTGCCCGCAGGAAGAACGCAGCAATCTGGTGAGTGCCGCGCGCTACCTGGATGGCAAGATGCGCGAGATCCGCAGCAGCGGCAAAGTCATCGGTGCCGACCGTATCGCCGTGATGGCCGCGCTGAACATCACCCACGACCTCTTGCACAAAGAAGAGCGTCCGGATATCCAGGCCAGCGGTTCGACCCGTGAACAGGTGCGCGACTTGCTCGATCGTGTCGATCTGGTCCTCGCCGACGATCAGAACACCAGCAAGGGCTGATTCAACCGGCCGCTTGCGGTATACTCGCGGCACTCCCTGGGGTGCTTGCCAGTTGACGATGTCCCTGAGCCGATTCGCACTACCCTGGAAGTTGCACGTTGGGCTGGTGTGCATGTCCGCTAGACGGAAAGCCTTAAAGTCTACTGCATCTTCCACCTTGAACTTTCGGGTTCAAGGGCTAAGTTGACAGCGGTTCATCCGGGGAGCCTGATTCGAATCCGATGTCGGTGAAAACCGCCATCGGATTTTTTATGCGTACGTTTTCGTCCAACCTGCCGAAGCCGAACCATGACCGAACCCGCGTTGCTGCCCCGCCCGCAACTCCGCCGCCTGCTGCGCAAGGCGCGCCGTTCGCTGAGCAAAAGCGAACAACGCCAGGCCGCCAAAGGCCTGTACCGGCAACTGGCACAAGACCCGCACTTTCGCCGGGCCAGACATATCTCTTTGTATTTGCCCACCGACGGTGAAATCGATCCGCGCCTGCTGCTGCGTGAAGCGCAGCGTCGGGGTAAATCGACTTATCTGCCGGTGCTCAGCGCCTGGCCACGCACCAAGATGGTTTTCCAACGCATTCGTCCCGGCGAGAAACTTAAACCCAATCGCTTCCGCATTCTCGAGCCGCGAGCCAATCTGGCACAGCAACGCAAGGTCTGGGCACTGGATCTGGTGTTATTGCCGTTGGTAGGGTTTGACGATGCCGGCGGGCGACTGGGGATGGGCGGCGGCTTTTACGATCGCAGCCTGGCGTATCTGGCTCGGCGCAAAAACTGGCGCAAGCCGACGCTGCTGGGCCTGGCCCATGAGTGTCAGAAGGTCGAACGCTTGGCGCAGGCCAGCTGGGATGTACCGTTACAAGGCACGGTCAGCGACAAGGCGTGGTATTTCGCAGGATAGGACGCCGCGCAGATCAGCGGCGTCGAAAAATTCGTTTCAGCGCTTGAAAGCTGTCGACTGTTGCACCTGTTGCGCGACTTCAATCGGCGCATCGGTCTTGTTGGACCACAGGCTCTGCGCATAACCGGTGGTTACGACACCCAGGCCAAACAAAATTACCAAAGTCCATAGTAAATCCGGTTTGCGTTTCATCGATTGCCCCCCTCAAGGCACATCATCACGATGACAGCAGCGGTTTCCGTTTGTAGGCCGTGCAGCAGCGTCAAGCTTTAAAGGCCGGCATTTTGCGACAACGTGAACCTGCGCGCAAACGCTGACGTCAACCGACTGTCGGTTTGTCATAAAATTGCCCGACAACCTGCCCAATGACCGTTTCAGGAGCAAAAAACCATGGCCTATTGGCTGATGAAGTCCGAGCCCGACGAACTCTCGATCAAAGGCCTGGAAAAACTCGGCACAGCGCGCTGGGACGGGGTTCGCAACTATCAGGCGCGTAACTTCCTGCGGGCGATGGCGGCGGGCGACGAGTTCTTTTTCTACCATTCCAGCTGCCCGGAACCGGGTATTGCCGGAATCGGCAAAATAATCGTCGCGGCGTACCCGGATCCCACCGCACTGGAGCCAGAGAGTCATTACTTCGATCCGAAGGCTACACCCGAGAAAAATGCCTGGAGCGCGATCGATGTTGCGCACGTCGAGACGTTCGTCCGGGTATTGAAGCTGGATTACCTCAAGCAGCAGACCGCGCTGGCCGACATGCCGCTGGTGCAAAAAGGCAGTCGCCTGTCGGTCATGCCCGTGACGGCCGAACAGTGGGCCGCCGTGCTCGGCTTGCGCTGAGAACTGCCCGGTCACGGTTATTAGCCGAAAAAGGGGCTAGGCTTGGCGCTCGGTTGACTGACATCAAGCGACTGGAACGCTTGAACAGTCAGACTGCACGCCACAGCCGCAGGATGCCCCCATGTCGACGCACAGCCGCTCTTCACTTTTATACGCCGGGTCGCTTCTGGTGTTACTCGCCGCCGCCGGCGGGCTCGGTTACTGGATGTCGATCAGCAGCCGTCTGGTCGAAGGGCTGTCGATGGGCAACGGTCGGCTGGAAGCCACCGAAGTACAGATCGCCAGCAAGACACCCGGACGCCTGGCCGAGGTGCTGGTCGATGAAGGCGACAAGGTCAACAAGGGCCAACTGCTCGCGCGCATGGACACCCGCACCCTCGAAGCCCAGCGCACTCAGGCCGAAGCCGAAGTCTTGCGCGCCCGGGAAAACCTCAACGCCGCCGAGGCCAATGTGCAATTGCGCCAGAGTGAACTGCTGCTGGCCCAGCAGGAACTGGGGCGCTCTCAGTCGCTGTTCAAGCACGGTTTCGTCAGCGCCCAGGTTATCGATCAATTGCAGTCGCGTATCGGCACCGGCAATGCTGCCGTGACGGCGGCCCGCGCCCAAGTGTCGGCGGTCGCTGCAGCGATCGGCGCGGCGCAGGCACAGGTCGCTCAACTGACCAGCGAAATCGACGACAGCAGCCTGCGCGCGCCGATTGATGGCGTGATCCAGTTACGCATGGCCGAACCCGGGGAAGTGCTGGGCGCCGGTGGCCGCGTCCTGCTGTTGATTGATCCCAACGATCAGTACATGAACCTCTACCTGTCCGCCTCGGTGGCCGGGCGTCTGGCGGTGGGCGATGAAGCCCGGGTGCTGCTCGATGCCCTGCCCGACAAGCCCTTGCCAGCGAAAATCAGTTTTGTCGCCGGCAAATCGCAGTTCACCCCCAAAGAGGTCGAGACCCGTGACGAGCGGCAAAAACTGGTGTTCCGCGTCAAGCTGCGCCTGACCCAACCCAGCGCCGTGCCGCAAGCCAAGCCCGGCATGCCCGGCGCCGGTTATGTGCGCACCGCGCCGATTGCCTGGCCGGCCAATTTGCAATGAACAGCCTCGCGGTTCAGGCGAACGCGATCGCGCACCGTTACGGCAAACAGCAAGCGCTGAGCGCTATCACCTTCAGCCTGCCCGCCGGCACCCGCTGCGGGCTGATCGGCCCCGATGGTGCGGGCAAGTCCAGCCTGCTCGGGCTGATCGCCGGCGTGAAGGCCTTGCAGCAAGGGCAACTGGACGTCCTCGGCGGGCCGATCCAGCAGCGCCGCCACCGCGACACGCTGTATGCGCGCATCGCCTTCATGCCCCAGGGATTGGGCGGCAACCTGTATCCCGAACTGTCGATCCGCGAAAACATTCAGTTCTTCGCCACGCTGTTCGGCCTGTCGAAAGCCGACAGCGAGCAACGCATGCACAATCTGCTGCTCGCCACCGACCTGCTGAAGTTCGCCGAGCGCCCCGCCGGCAAGTTGTCCGGCGGCATGAAACAGAAGCTGGGCCTGTGCTGCGCACTGATCCATGAGCCGGATCTGTTGATCCTCGATGAGCCGACCACCGGCGTCGACCCGCTCTCACGCCGACGCTTCTGGGAGCTGATCGACGATGTACGACGCGAGCGCCCGCAACTGACCCTGCTGGTTGCCACCGCGTATATGGAAGAAGCCGAACAGTTCGAGCATTGCCTGATGCTCGACAACGGCCAGTTGATTGCCACCGGTCTGAGCCGCGAGCTGGCAGCCGTCACCCCCAGCGGCAAACTCGATGAAGCCTTCACACACTTCCAGGGCGACAGTCATCACGACGCTCAGCCGTTGGTCATTCCGCCGCGTACTGGCGGCACCACCGACATTGCCATCGAAGCCCACGACCTGACGCTGCGCTTCGGCGACTTCACTGCGGTGGATCACGTCAGCTTCGCCATCGGTCGCGGCGAGATTTTCGGTTTTCTCGGCTCCAACGGCTGCGGCAAGACCACGACCATGAAAGTCCTGACCGGGCTGATGCCGGCCAGCGAAGGCAGCGCGACACTGCTGGGCAATCCGGTGGACGCCAAGGATCTGGCCACGCGCAAGCGGGTCGGCTTCATGTCCCAGAGCTTTTCGCTGTATGGCGAACTGAGTGTGCGGCAGAACCTCGAACTGCACGCCCGGCTGTTCGACTTGCCCAAGGCCGAGAGCGCACAACGCATCGACGCACTTATTCAACGCTTCAACCTGCTCAGCGTCGCCGATCAGCCGTCCGGTGCCCTGCCTCTCGGGCTGCGTCAACGCCTGTCGCTGGCGGTCGCGGTGTTGCATCGTCCGGAGGTGCTGATCCTCGATGAGCCGACCTCCGGCGTCGACCCGGCAGCCCGTGATGACTTCTGGCGACTGCTGATCGAACTGTCCCGCGAGCAAGGCGTGACGATTTTTCTCTCCACCCACTTCATGAACGAAGCCCAGCGCTGCGACCGCATTTCGCTGATGCACGCCGGCAAAGTCCTGGCGTGCGACACCCCGGTAGCGCTGCAGCGTCAATTTGCCGGAGAGACGCTGGAAGCCGCTTTCGTGACGTGTCTGGAACAAGCCCAGGGCACTGTCGACTCGGTGCCCGCGAGTGAATCGTCGACGGCGCCAGCGGCCAATGCGCTGCCGCTCAAACAGAGCGGTTTCAGCCTCGGTCGCCTGCTGGCAGTGGCCAGCCGCGAAGGCAAGGAGTTGCTGCGCGACAAGGTGCGCATGGCTTTTGCGCTGGCGGGGGCGATTTTCATGATGGTGATTTTCGGCTACGGAATTTCCCTCGACGTAGAGAACCTCGCGTTCGCCGTTTACGATCAGGATCAAACCCCGCAGAGCCGAGCCTATCTGGAAGCCTTTCGCGGTTCGCGTTACTTCGATGAGCGGCCAGCCATCCACGACGCTCAAGAGCTGCACCGCCGCCTGCAACGCTCGGAAATCAAACTGGCGCTGGAAATCCCGCCCGGATTTGGCCGCGACCTGTACGCCGGGCGCCAGCCTGCGGTGGCGGCGTGGCTGGACGGCGGCATGCCGTTCCGCGCCGAGACCAGCCGCAATTATGTCGAAGCCGTGCACCTGGCCAACCTGCAACAGTTGGCCGAACAGAGCAGCCCCGCAGTGAACCATCAGGCGGGTGCCAGCCTGGAAACGCGCTTTCGTTACAACCAGGACGTGGTCAGCGTCAACGCTATTGGCCCCGGGGTCATGGCGCTGATTCTGGCGTTCATTCCGGCGATGCTCACCGCACTCGGCATCGTGCGCGAAAAAGAACTCGGCTCGATCACCAACTTCTACGCCACGCCCCTGACCCGCCTGGAGTTTCTGCTGGGCAAACAGGCGCCATACCTGCTGGTCAGTCTGGTCAATCTCGCACTGCTGGTGGCGATGAACCGCTGGCTGTTTGGCGTGCCGTTCAAGGGCAGCCTGCTGACGCTGGCGTTTGGCGGCCTGTTGTATGTGCTGGCGACCACCAGCATGGGCCTGCTGATCTCGGCGTTCACCCGCACGCAAATCGCGGCGATCCTCGGCACCATGATCATCACCAGCCTGCCGACCATCCAGTTCTCTGGACTGATCGTGCCGCGTTCTTCACTGGAAGGAGCGGCTGCGGTGATGGGCATGCTGTTTCCGGCAGGACACTTTCTCGACATCGCCGTGGGCACGTTCACCAAAGCGCTGGACCTGCGACAGCTGTGGCCGCAGTGCCTGGCGCTGTTCGGGTTCTTTGTCGGGTTTACCGGGCTGAGCCTGATCATGCTGAAAAAGCAGGAGGCCTGATGCACAAGTTCGCGCACATCCTGCGCCTGGGGCTAAAGGAACTGACCAGCCTGCGCCACGACAGCGTGTTGCTGCTGTTCCTGTTCTACGCCTTCACCGTAGCGATCTACATGCCCGCCGCCGGTTCGGTGATCGGCGTGCACAACGCCAGCGTGGCGATCGTCGACGAAGACCACAGCGCCCTCTCGCGCCAGTTGGCCCAGGCCCTGCAACCGCCGGAATTCCAGACGCCAGTGCTGCTCCCCTACCCGCAACTGGACCAGGTCATGGACAGCGGCCAGTACACCTTCGTCATCAACATTCCGGCGGGGTTTCAAACCGATCTACTGGCGGCGCGGCAACCGGCCATTCAGGTCAACGTCGATGCCACCGCGATGAGCCAGGCGTTCATGGGCGCTGGCTACATCAGCCGGATCTTCCAGCGCGAACTGCAAGCCTATGGCGGCCAGAGCGATGCCGCGAGCAAGACGCCGATTCAACTGACCACCCGCGCGCTGTTCAACACCAATCTGGAGGGTGGCTGGTTTCTGGCGGTGATTCAGATCGTCAACAACATCACCATTCTGGCGATCATCCTCACGGGTACTGCGCTGCTGCGCGAACGCGAGCACGGCACGCTCGACCATTTGCTGGTGCTGCCGCTGACGGCGCTGGAAATCATGCTGGCGAAAATCTGGAGCAACCTGCTGGTGGTGGTGCTGTGCACCTGGCTGTCGCTGGAGGTGGTGGTCAAAGGCGCACTCGGCGTGCCGTTGTCCGGCTCGATGAGTCTGTTTTTGCTGGTGACTGCGGTTTATCTGTTTGCCAGTACCGCGTTAGGGATCTTTCTGGCGACCCTGGCGCGCTCGACGCCGCAGTTCGGCTTGCTGGCGATTCCGGTGATCATCCCGATGTTGCTGCTGTCGGGCGGCAGCACGCCACTGGACAGCATGCCGCAATGGCTGCAGTGGGTCATGCAGGGCTCACCGTCCACGCATTTTGTCAGCCTTAGCGCCGCGATTCTGTTTCGCGACGCTGGGCTGAGCGTGGTCTGGCCGGACTTGCTGGCGCTGACGGCCATCGGCCTGCTGTTCTTCGTCATCGCCCTGGCACGTTTTCGCAAAAGCCTGGCGTCCTGAACAGCAGCCAACGTACTTACTGAATGATCAGGTTGTTGAACAGCAAGTCTTCAACCACCGGCTTGCCGGTCTCGTCATTCATCACTTGCTGGGTCTGCTTCAACGCTTCCTGACGCAGCTTTTCCTTGCCTTCGATGCTGCCCATCGCCTCGGTGGTCTGCTGAGTGAACAGCGCCACCAGTTGATTGCGAATCAGCGGTTCGTTGGCCTTGACCAGTTTGGTCGCCTCCTCACCGGTCACACGCAGCGCCACGTCGGCCTTGTAGACCTTCAGCTTCGGCGTGCCGTCCAGCCCATAGTTGCCCACGAACGGCGGGCTCAGGGTGATGTAGTTGACCTTCGGCGCCTCGCCTTCTTTGGCTTCTTCGGCCAGCGCTGCCACAGGCAGAGACAGGGCCAGCAACAACATGATCCACGCTTTCACAATTCGCTCCTTATCCGGTTTGCGGCCTAGCATAACGACCCGCCGCGCAAGCACAAGCTTATGGCTGACTATCAGGGCCGGGCATGCTCGTTGACCCGTTGATTCACACACCTACACTTATCGGCCATCACTCCCAAAGGAATAGCCCTGATGAAAGCCGTGCTGTGCAAAGCCTTCGGCCCTGCCGAATCGCTGGTGCTGGAAGACGTCGCCAGCCCTGTCGCGAAGAAGAACGAAATCCTCCTGGACGTGCACGCCGCCGGAGTCAACTTCCCGGACACGCTGATCATCGAGGGCAAATACCAGTTCAAGCCGCCCTTCCCGTTCTCGCCGGGTGGCGAAGCGGCTGGCGTAGTGCGCGAAGTCGGGGAAAAGGTCAGCCACCTCAAGGTCGGTGACCGGGTCATGGCGCTGACCGGTTGGGGCAGCTTCGCCGAGCAGGTCGCGGTGCCGGGCTACAACGTGCTGCCGATTCCGCCGTCGATGGATTTCAACACCGCCGCCGCGTTCAGCATGACCTACGGCACCTCGATGCACGCCCTCAAACAACGCGCCAACCTGCAACCGGGTGAAACCCTGCTGGTGCTCGGTGCGTCCGGCGGTGTCGGTCTGGCTGCCGTGGAAATCGGCAAAGCCATGGGCGCCCGCGTGATCGCCGCCGCCAGCAGCGCGGAGAAACTCGCGGTGGCCAAGGCTGCCGGCGCCGATGAATTGATCAACTACAGCGAATCCAGCCTCAAGGACGAGATCAAACGCCTCACCGACGGCCAGGGCGCCGACGTGATTTACGATCCGGTCGGCGGCGATCTGTTCGATCAAGCCATCCGCGCCATCGCCTGGAACGGCCGATTGCTGGTGGTCGGTTTCGCCAGCGGGCGCATCCCGGAACTGCCGGTCAACCTCGCCCTGCTCAAAGGCGCAGCAGTACTTGGCGTGTTCTGGGGCTCCTTCGCCCAGCGCCAGCCACAGGACAACGCGGCGAACTTCCAGCAATTGTTCGGCTGGTTTGCCGAAGGCAAGTTGAAACCGCTGGTGTCGCAGGTGTATCCGCTGAGCAATGCGGCGCAGGCGATCAATGATCTTGGCCAGCGCAAGGCCGTGGGCAAGGTAGTGGTGCAGGTGCGCTGAGTGATCTTTCGATGCAGGCCAGAATGCCCGGCTCGGTCGTTCTGGCCTGTGTTATCAAAGCAACTCGCGAATCTCCGCGGGCAACAGGCTTATGAATTTGCGCGTAGGGCTCTCTCGACACCCTCTGACGATCCTCTCAACCTGCTGGTTCATCTTGGCAATCATCGCCAAGCGCTGTTCATCCGGCAGTTGAGTTTTATGGAAGACGTTTGATAGATAGGCGCGAGTTTGTGCGAACACCGCAGAATCGATCCATGAATACTCGGCAATATTGACCAGATGCTCGTTAACCGTACCGCATCGCAAGACTTTCAGTTGCTGGTTGACATGAATGGTTTGATCCAAATCGAGCCTGAAAATCATCGGCGCGATGATTTCCTGTTGCTCAGGTTTACCGCCTTCAACCGTCCAAGGCTTGAAACGCCACTGCGCTATCGCGACTCGAACCGCATCGGAAAAGTCAGGGTGAGTGCTCTCTCGAATGCTGATTTCGCCGACTGAGCCATCAGCACTGGCGACGAAACGAACCTTCACTTCGCCCGTTACACCTGCCCTTTGCAGCTCTAGAGGATAAATCGGCTTGGGATTGTTTTCCGGTATCAAAAACACCTCTGAGGCCAGCGCAGAACAGCCGACCAACAACCAAAAACCAGCAAAAAACCAGCGCATGATCCTGCCCTTCCCTAGTGAGTTGCCCTATCCGGCAACAACACAAAGGTTACTGAGCAACGACTTTTAACTGAATGGCGCAGGTTCGCCGATGCATGCAGGACGTTTCCCTGATTCCTTCGGGAAATCAGGCGAACCTACTACGCGAATAGTCGCAGGTAATTTTTCCGACGGATGTTTAGCTGCCGTTCGCGACGGCAACGTCACCGGGCATCAACTGTTCCTGAACCTTCCGACTACGCGACTGGATCAACTGCCCCTTGTCATCGAAGCGCAGAACAATCAGCCAGTCATACACATCCACTGGCCATTTCGGTTGGCCGATCAGCGCCGCGCCATCGCCGCCGAAAGCGGCAATCAGTTTGTTGATATGGCCGTGGTGCCAGGCAATCAGCACGGTTTTCGCCTGATTGTGCTTGCGCAGCAGACTAACCAGTTCGTCGACCTGGTTATTGGCGCAAGGCTGTTCGATGGGCAGTTGCAGGCGCTGGGACAGCGGGATCAATGTTTGCCGTGGTCGCATGCTTTCCGGGCTGTCGGCGGTAGCGATCAGGCGCTGAGGGGTGAGCGTCTGGTCATCCAGTTTCAACGGCGTGAAATAGTCGGCATAAGCCGCAGCGCGTTGTTCGCCCCGGGCATTGAGTTCACGGCCGACTTCAGGCTTTTCCGCATGACGGACGATCAACACGGTGACGTTGCGCAAGCCTGGCGCCGCAGAACCTTGGGCGAGGCTCAGTGCCAACACTGAAACAGTCACCGCTGCGACCATCAACAGTCTGGGCAATAGCCTGCGAATTGTCGGGGTCATCGTTTATCTCGCGAAATCAGTCGATCCATAGATCGCGAGTCTAAGACACAACATTCCGAACGCGACAAAAACGCCCTGTTCTTACAGCTGAGCGACAGGTTCGTAAAGGAACGCGCGACTTCCAACATTTTCCGCTATTTGCTCGATGCGAACCGGTGCTATTTTCGGTAACGAAACTGTAACATTCGCATCCGCAGTCAAAACAAGAAATCTGGAGCTCTTGAATGTTTGCTTTCTTTCGTCCTGCCGCACATCAGGCTCCATTGCCTGAAGAAAAAATAGACAGCACCTACCGACGCCTGCGCTGGCAGATCTTCGCCGGTATTTTCATCGGCTACGCGGGTTATTACCTGCTGCGCAAAAACTTCTCGCTGGCCATGCCGTACCTGATCGACGAAGGCTACAGCCGCGGCGATCTGGGTCTGGCGATGTCGGCTATCGCCATTGCCTATGGCTTGTCGAAATTCCTCATGGGCCTGGTGTCCGACCGTTCCAACCCGCGTTACTTCCTGCCGTTCGGCCTGCTGGTCTCGGCCGGGGTGATGTTCATTTTCGGTTTCGCACCTTGGGCAACGTCCAGCGTGACCATGATGTTCATTCTGTTGTTCATCAACGGCTGGGCCCAGGGCATGGGCTGGCCGCCAAGTGGCCGGACCATGGTGCACTGGTGGTCGCAGAAGGAACGCGGTGGCGTGGTGTCGGTATGGAACGTGGCGCATAACGTCGGCGGCGGTCTGATCGGGCCGCTGTTCCTGCTCGGTATGGGCTTGTTCAACGACTGGCATGCAGCGTTCTACGTACCGGCAGCCGTGGCGCTGGGCGTGGCGATTTTCGCGTTCATCACCATGCGCGACACCCCGCAATCGGTGGGCCTGCCGCCGATCGAGAAGTACAAGAACGATTACCCGGAAGGCTACGACGCCAGCCACGAAGACGAATTCAGTGCCAAGGAAATCTTCGTCAAATACGTGCTGCGCAACAAAATGCTCTGGTACATCGCCATGGCCAACGTCTTCGTCTACCTGCTGCGCTACGGCGTGCTCGACTGGGCACCGACCTACCTCAAGGAAGCCAAGGGTTTCACCGTGGATAAAACCTCGTGGGCCTATTTCTTCTACGAGTGGGCGGGCATTCCGGGCACGCTGCTGTGTGGCTGGATGTCGGACAAGATCTTCCGTGGCAACCGTGGCCTGACCGGCATGGTGTTCATGGCACTGGTAACTGTGGCGACCCTGGTTTACTGGCTCAACCCGGCCGGCAACCCGACCGTCGACATGATCGCGCTGTTCTCGATCGGCTTCCTGATCTACGGCCCGGTGATGCTGATCGGGCTGCAGGCGCTGGAGCTGGCACCGAAAAAAGCCGCCGGCACGGCTGCGGGTTTCACCGGTCTGTTTGGTTATCTGGGCGGTTCGGTCGCGGCCAGCGCGGCGATGGGCTACACCGTGGACCATTTCGGCTGGGATGGCGGTTTCGTGCTGCTGGTAGGCGCTTGCCTGCTGTCGATGGCCTTCCTGGCCCCGACGCTGTGGCACAAGCAAGTCGCTAGTCAGAGCCGTGAAGCGGTCGCTTGATCGCTTTGTGACTTACAGCGCTTGAGCCGCGCCTCCAGATTGCGGTCTGGCATGGCGTGGCTGCGCAGGGCGTGGGCAGTCTGTTCGACATAATCGCGAGTGGTGCCGTAACGTCCGCAAGCGCTTGCGAACACCTGGCTCAGCACGTGATCCGGCAAGTTGCCGGCATAGCTGGGCAGGTGTCGCTCCAGAACAAATCCCAACGCCTGCACCTGAGTACCGTCTTCGAGCCGGCAGTTGAGCCAGTGTGGCCGGTAGGACGGCACTGGCATCTCGCGTTTCCACAAGGCGTACAGCGCCGCGTCGAGATTGTCGTCCGGCAAGCGATAAGCGAAGCCACTGCACGAACCGCCGCGATCCAGACCAAACACCAGACCGGGCATTTCCGGCGTACCGCGATGCTCGTGCGACCACAGGTACAAGCCGCGATGGTAGCCATGCACACGTCCGCGCACCCGCTCCACCGCCGAACACTCCGGTCGCCAGATCAGCGAACCGTACGCGAACAGCCACACCGGCCCGCCCTTGTGGCGCGCCATGGTCGATTGCATGGAAGCGAGAAGTTGTTCGTGCGTCAGCTGCGGCCCAAGATCGAGCCGCGGAGGGTAATTCAAATTCAGAAAAGCGTTTTCAATGGCGCTCATGGCGAATAGCGTTCAGCTCCCCGCGGGTGAAGAATTACTTAATAGAACGCACCGCTGTAACAATAAGGCACATATCTTTCAAGGCAATTTGAGTGCCATGGCACAGTTCTTAATTGATTGCCTGACTGATATATAACCTAGCGGTATTTATGCAATTACATAAATACCGATCGGCTATATAGAGAGTTATAAAGAATCAGGAGCGCGGGGCGTAAGCGAACACGTCGGCACGCATTTGATGAGCATCCATCCCCGCTTCCACCAGTGCATCCAGAGTGCCGTAGACCATAGCCGGCGAGCCACTGGCGTAGACGTGCAGCGGTTTCAGATCCGGGAAGTCCTCACAGACCGCCTCGTGCAGCATCCCGCAGCGCCCTTCCCAACCGCACTGATCGCTGACGACTTTGTGCAGGAACAGGTTGGGCAACTTCAGCCATTCGTCCCAGTGTTCGATCTCATAGAAATCTTCCGGACGACGCACGCCCCAGTACAGATGCACGGGGTGCTTGAAGCCATTGGCGCGGCAGTGTTCGATCAGGCTGTGAATCTGACCCATGCCTGTCCCGGCGGCAATCAGCACCAACGGCCCATCGGGCAATTCAGCCAGGTGGGTGTCGCCGAACGGCAGCTCGACGCGCACCATCGCGTTGCGCTGCAGCTGTTCAATCAGGCTCAGTGCACTGGCTTCGCGCGCCAGCACATGGATTTCCAGATCACGTCCGCCGTGAGGTGCCGAAGCCATGGAGAACGCCGACTTTTCGCCGTTTTCGCGCTCGATCATCAAATACTGCCCGGCGTGATAGCGCGGTGGCTTGCCCGCCGGTGCACGCAGACGCACGCGCCAGGTGTCGCCACCGACCTCACGACATTCGATGACCTGACACGACAGGCTGCGCACCGGCAGTTCTCCCAGCGCGAGCACGCCATCCCACAGCAGGATGCAGTCTTCCAGCGGCTCGGCTATGCAAGTGTAGAACTCACCGTGGTCATGCACTTTGCCGGCCTGCTCGACGCGACCTTCAACCAGCAGCGCCGCGCACACGTGACAATTGCCGTTGCGGCAGCTTTGCGGGCAGTCGTAGCCCAGGCGCCGCGCGCCGTCGAGAATCCGCTCACCGGGCCGTATCTCAAGCACCGCTCCGGAAGGCTGCAGGGTTACACGCATCAATCTATTCCTAACTGATTCCAGATGGCATCGATCCGCTGGGTGACAGCGTCGTCCTTGACGATCACGCGGCCCCACTCGCGAGTGGTTTCGCCCGGCCACTTGTGGGTGGCATCCAGGCCCATTTTCGAGCCCAGGCCGGACACCGGCGAGGCGAAGTCCAGGTAGTCGATCGGCGTGTTATCGATCATCACCGTGTCGCGCTTGGGGTCCATGCGCGTGGTGATGGCCCAGATCACGTCGTTCCAGTCCCGAGCGTTGATGTCGTCATCAGTGACGATAACGAACTTGGTGTACATGAACTGTCGCAAAAACGACCAGACACCGAGCATCACGCGCTTGGCATGCCCCGGATACGACTTCTTCATCGTCACCACGGCCATGCGATATGAGCAGCCTTCCGGCGGCAGGTAGAAGTCGGTGATTTCCGGGAACTGCTTCTGCAGGATCGGCACAAACACTTCGTTCAGCGCCACGCCGAGGATCGCCGGCTCATCCGGCGGACGGCCGGTGTAGGTGCTGTGGTAGATCGGTTTGATCCGGTGAGTGATGCGCTCGACGGTGAACACCGGGAAGCTGTCGACTTCGTTGTAGTAGCCGGTGTGGTCGCCGTACGGGCCTTCATCGGCCATTTCGCCGGGATGGATCACGCCTTCGAGGATGATTTCGGCGGTGGCCGGCACCTGCAGGTCGTTGCCACGGCACTTGACCAGTTCGGTGCGGTTACCGCGCAGCAGACCGGCGAAAGCGTATTCGGAAAGGCTGTCCGGCACCGGCGTCACCGCGCCGAGAATGGTCGCCGGATCCGCGCCCAGGGCCACGGATACCGGGAACGGCTGGCCCGGATGCTTTTCGCACCACTCGCGGAAATCGAGGGCGCCGCCACGGTGGCTGAGCCAGCGCATGATTACCTTGTTGCGGCCGATCACTTGCTGACGGTAGATGCCGAGGTTCTGGCGGTCCTTGTTCGGGCCTTTGGTGACGGTCAGGCCCCAGGTAATCAGCGGGCCAACGTCGCCGGGCCAGCAGGTCTGCACCGGCAGCATCGCCAGGTCGACATCGTCGCCTTCGATGACCACTTCCTGGCACACCGCGTCTTTGACGACTTTCGGCGCCATCGAGATGATCTTGCGGAAGATCGGCAGCTTCGACCACGCGTCCTTCAAGCCCTTCGGCGGCTCCGGCTCCTTGAGGAAGGCCAGCAGCTTGCCGATTTCGCGCAACTCGCTGACCGACTCGGCGCCCATGCCCATGGCTACCCGCTCAGGGGTGCCGAACAGGTTGCCGAGCACCGGAATGTCATAGCCGGTGGGTTTCTCGAACAGCAGCGCCGGGCCCTTGGCCCGCAGCGTGCGGTCGCACACCTCAGTCATCTCCAGCACCGGCGAGACGGGAATCTGGATGCGTTTCAACTCTCCGCGCTGCTCAAGCTGCTGCACGAAATCCCGAAGATCCTTGAATTTCATTGACGATGGCACCCTCAAAATAGGCGTACATCCTACCTGCTCTGACGGGCAAACAGCAGCCCGTCAGAGCCCGGCATCAATCAATTGTCGCTGGTGCCCAGCATCAACGGCGCAAACAACGGGCTCAGTCTGGCGCTGCCAACGTCGGAAAGATGATCGGCATCCTTGTACTGCGAGTGGCCGTCGACATCGATGGCGCACAAGCCGTCCTTGCACATCAGCGGCGTCGGATCGATGACGTGGATGCCGGAATCAGCGGCGCTCATCGAGCCGAACAGGTTAGTGAAAAACTGCTGGCGCGCCAGATGTTCGTTGAGCGGACGACCGAGCCCTTCTGCCGAACGGCCGATGCGCGCCAGACTGGTCAGACGGTCGATGAAGCTCTTGTGTTGCAGCGGCACTTCCTTGAACAGCCAGACTTGTACACCCGCTTCACGCAGCTCGGCCACTTGCGCCTTGAGGGCGGCGGCCATGCGCTGCTCTGCCTGGCGTGGGTTGTCCTTGCGATCGAGCAGGAACTGTAGATCGCCATCGCCATCTTCACGACCATAAACGTAGAGGCTCCAGTTCGCCGCCAGAACCACGTCCTTGATCCCCAGACTCGTGATACGGTCCATGTTGCGCTGGTTGAAGTCTTTGCACTGAGGGCGCAAGTGGTCATCGATGATCGGCGGGCATCCAGTCAAGCTGTACAACCACACCGGCTGCACGTTGCGCCCGGCATTGCCTTCGATGGCCGGCAGCAATGCAGCGGCGTGACTGTCGCCCCAGAACATTTTTGTCGCCGCAATTTTCTGATCGCCACCCACAAGGCAGGATTTGGTCAGTGCCTTGTCCGTGCTCAGATGCATGCACTTCGACTGCCCGGCATTCCACTCGCGCGATTGCGCATATTCCAGCGCCTTGCCGGTCAGACGCTGTGGTATACCGTCTGCCGAGCGAATCACCGAGCCGGTGATCGCCAGCACGGTGATCGACACCAAACCGCCGACCAACACCGAATTACGACTGGCGAATACACGCTTCTCACGAAACGGCAGTTCGATGTAACGCAGGCTCAGCCAGGCCAGCGCCAACGCGAGTGCCATCCAGCCGATTGCTTCCAGCGGCTGGATGCCGTCGATGGAGATCGCGTTGGCGTACACGTAAACCGGCCAATGCCACAGGTAAAGCGAGTAGGACAGCAAGCCGATCCAGACCAGAGCCCGGACACTCAACAACCGGCCAGCCCACGTCGGGCCCTGGGCACCTGACCAGATCAACGCCGTCGTGCCCAATACCGGCAACAGCGCCGCCCAACCCGGGAACACTGTGGTTTTGTCGAAGGTGAAGATCGCCACCAGTACTGCCGCCAGTCCGGTCAGGCCGACAGACTGACGAAGCCACGGCCGCGCAACATGCTTGGACACGGGCAACACCGCCAGCATGGCCCCGCAGAGCAGTTCCCAAGCGCGGGTCGGCAGCGCAAAAAAGGCGAATTCAGGTCTGCGCTCGATGTAGATGATGTTCAAGCCGAACGACACCAGCAGGACGGCAAACAACATCCAGCGCCAATGGCGGACATACCGCATCAGCAACACCATCATCAACGGGAAGAAGATGTAGTACTGCTCCTCCACCGCCAGCGACCAGGTATGCAGCAACGGCTTGAGTTCCGAGGCGGGCGCAAAGTAGCCGTCTTCACGCATGAACAGGATGTTGGAAATGAACAGCGACTGGTAACGAATCGTCCGCCCCAGTTCGGCCAGGTCTTTGGCCGTCAGCAACAGCCAGCCCAACGCCAGTGTCACCACCACGACCACGGTCAATGCCGGCAAAATGCGCCGGGCACGACGTCCCCAGAAGTCGAGAAAACTGAAACGCTGGGCGCTGATTTCGCGGAACAGGATCGAGGTGATCAGGAAGCCGGAAATGACGAAGAACACATCAACGCCGACAAAACCGCCGCTGAATGTAGTGAATCCGAAATGAAACAGTACGACGGGAATAACCGCCAGTGCCCGTAATCCGTCGATATCACGGCGGTTGCCAAACGTGTGCATGAAAAAACCTTACCTGTTCTGGATACAAAATCCCTTGAAGGCGCGAAGTTATCAGCCGCGCAAACTTCAATCCAGATACAAATAATCCAAGGCAAAAAAAAGCGCCCTTTCGGACGCTTATTTTTTAACAGCTTGCGTATTACTTGCGCTTCATCGACAAGAAGAACTCGTCGTTGGTCTTGGTCGTTTTCAGCTTGTCGACCAGGAACTCGATGGCAGCCACTTCGTCCATCGGGTGCAGCAGCTTGCGCAGGATCCACATACGCTGCAGTTCGTCGTCGGCGGTCAGCAACTCTTCACGACGGGTACCGGAGCGGTTGATGTTGATCGCAGGGAACACGCGCTTCTCGGCGATCTTGCGATCCAGAGGCAGTTCCATGTTGCCGGTACCCTTGAACTCTTCGTAGATCACTTCGTCCATCTTCGAGCCGGTTTCAACCAGCGCGGTGGCGATAATGGTCAGCGAGCCGCCTTCTTCGATGTTACGCGCAGCACCAAAGAAGCGTTTTGGCTTCTCGAGGGCGTGGGCATCGACACCACCGGTCAATACCTTGCCGGAGCTCGGGATCACGGTGTTGTAGGCACGGGCCAGACGGGTGATGGAGTCGAGCAGGATCACCACGTCCTTCTTGTGTTCGACCAGGCGCTTGGCCTTCTCGATCACCATTTCGGCAACCTGCACGTGACGGGTCGGCGGCTCGTCGAAAGTCGAGGCAACCACTTCGCCGCGCACGGTGCGCTGCATTTCGGTCACTTCTTCCGGACGTTCGTCGATCAACAGCACGATCAGGTGAACTTCAGGGTTGTTACGGGCGATGTTCGCTGCGATGTTCTGCAGCATGATCGTTTTACCGGCTTTCGGCGGTGCAACGATCAGACCACGCTGGCCTTTGCCGATCGGGGCGCACAGGTCGATGACACGACCGGTCAAGTCTTCGGTGGAGCCGTTACCGGCTTCCATCTTCATGCGCACGGTCGGGAACAGCGGGGTCAGGTTCTCGAAGAGAATCTTGTTTTTCGCGTTCTCGGGACGATCGAAGTTGATCGTGTCGACCTTGAGCAGGGCGAAATACCGCTCGCCTTCCTTCGGAGGGCGGATCTTGCCAACGATGGTGTCACCGGTGCGCAAGTTGAAGCGGCGGATCTGGCTTGGCGAGACGTAGATATCGTCCGGGCCGGCCAGGTAGGAAGCGTCAGCGGAGCGCAGGAAGCCGAAGCCGTCCTGGAGAATCTCCAGCACGCCATCACCGGAGATTTCCTCGCCGCTTTTCGCGTGCTTTTTGAGCAGGGAGAAAATCACGTCCTGCTTGCGCGAACGGGCCATATTTTCTATGCCCATCTGTTCGGCCAATTCGAGCAGTTCGGTAATCGGCTTTTGCTTGAGTTCAGTCAGATTCATATAGGAATGACGTAATCATTTATGGAGGGGGGGAAATTAAGCTTTTGGCTTAATGAGGCCGCGCCGCAGAGAAGGCGACAGGATCGCGTACTTATTCGAAAAGGAGTGCGTCGGCGACGGCTAGCAGGGGGCAGTGGAGAAACCAGTGCGGGGCCGAATGTACCACCTGAGTTTCAGAGCGTCTAGCCCTGAATACGCAAAAAGCCCCGCTAATTTGCGGGGCTTTTTTTCGGGCACTTTACCGCGACGCTTAGATGTTGGCGTCGAGGAAAGCAGCCAGTTGCGACTTCGACAGGGCGCCGACCTTGGTCGCTTCAACGTTGCCGTTCTTGAACAGCATCAGGGTCGGGATACCACGTACGCCGTGCTTGGCCGGGGTTTCCTGGTTTTCGTCGATGTTCAGTTTGGCAACGGTCAGCTTGCCTTTGTAAGTCTCGGCAATCTCGTCCAGAACCGGAGCGATCATTTTGCAAGGACCGCACCATTCAGCCCAGTAATCGACCAGGACAGCGCCTTCGGCCTTGAGTACGTCGGCTTCGAAGCTAGCGTCGCTAACGTGTTTGATAAGATCGCTGCTCATGGAATTCTCCAGGTTGTAAGCAAAAAAACGTGGCCCATCATAGCCGCCCTTCCCCTGTTCAGGAAGCCGCAGTTGATTGAGTCTTGCTATGGCACTCGATGAGTTTGGGTATAGCTCAAGTCACGCCGTGGCGGGGGCAATGAAGGAAATTCCAGTACGCAGGGCGGCGTTGCGCACATGCTCCTGCATGGCTTTTTGTGCGGCACCGGAGGCCCGCCGCGCGAGGGCCCGGAGGATCTTGCGGTGTTCCTGCCAGGTTTCCATGGCGCGTTCGGCGCGGATGAACGGTAGTTTCTGGCTTTCGAGAAAGATCTCGGCGCTGGCGGTGAGGATGCTCAGCATCGCCTGATTACCGCTGGCCAGCAGGATCCGGCGGTGGAATTCGAAGTCCAGTTTTGCTGCCGCTTCAAAGTCACCGGCGCGCAATTGCTCACGCATCGCGGCGACATTGTCTTCCAGCGCATCCAGATCGAACGTGCTCAACGTGACCGCCGCCAGCCCCGCGGCAAAGCCTTCCAGCGCATAGCGCAATTGAAAGATATCCAGCGGCGAGGCTTGGGCCGCAAATGCCCAGCCCGGCGCCTGTGCGCCACGCGGCAACTCTACCGGCGACTGCACAAACACGCCTTTGCCCGGCTGAATGCTGACCACACCCAGCGCACTCAACGAGGACAACGCCTCCCGCAACGACGCCCGACTGACGCCCAACTGGAGCGCCAGATCCCGTTGCGACGGCAACGCATCGCCCGCACCGAAACCCTGTTCAGTGATCAGTTTGCGGATCGCTTGCAGCGCCACTTCGGGTACCGCACGGGAAATCGAGTTCATGGTTTTTCAGACGCGCCAGGCCAATGTGCGGCTAGTTGTAAAGCTATTCGCCGAGTCCGGCAAGTCGTGCCCCAGCAGGGTTCGGCGAACCACGCCGGTGCGCCATGGCAGTGCGAAAAACAACCTGACTGTTCAGACCAGTAAGACCGAACAAAGCCGCTGAAACTGCGGTCTGCCGGGACGATAGGCACGTATTGGCACGGCCCATGCTCTGTCCGATCGCAGAAATCACTTCCCGCCGATCCGGAGATTGTCCATGACCAAGCGTTACAGCGCCCTCCTCGCCGCTCTGTTTTCCAGCCTGCTGCTCAGCCAGGCCCCCGCTCACGCCGACGGTCTGGACGACGTGGTCAAACGCGGCACGCTGAAAGTCGCCGTACCCCAGGACTTCCCGCCATTCGGCTCGGTCGGCCCGGACATGAAACCTCGCGGTCTGGACATCGACACAGCGAAACTGCTGGCCGATCAACTCAAGGTCAAACTCGAACTGACCCCGGTGAACAGCACCAACCGCATTCCGTTCCTGACCACCGGCAAAGTCGATCTGGTGATTTCCAGCCTCGGCAAAAACCCCGAGCGCGAAAAAGTCATCGACTTCTCCCGCGCCTATGCACCGTTCTACCTCGCCGTGTTCGGCCCGCCAGATGCTGCGATCACCAGCCTCGACGACCTCAAGGGCAAGACCATCAGCGTCACCCGTGGCGCCATCGAAGACATCGAGCTGAGCAAAGTCGCCCCCGAAGGCGTGACCATCAAGCGCTTCGAAGACAACAACTCGACCATCGCCGCCTACCTCGCCGGCCAGGTTGACTTGATCGCCAGCGGTAACGTGGTGATGGTCGCGATCAGCGAAAAGAACCCGAAACGCGTACCGGCACTGAAAGTGAAACTCAAGGATTCCCCGGTCTACGTCGGCGTGAACAAGAACGAAGCGGCGCTGCTGGCCAAGGTCAACGACATCCTGACCACCGCCAAGGCTGACGGCGCCCTGGAAAAGAACTCGCAGACCTGGCTGAAAGAGCCGCTGCCGGCCGATCTCTGATCGACTGCGCGGGAGACCTTCATGGCTTATCAGTTCGATTTCATGCCGGTGGTGGAAAACACCGACCTGTTGCTGCGCGGGGCGCTGTTTACCCTTGAGCTGACGGCCATCGGTGCGCTGCTCGGGGTCGGTGTCGGAGTTGTCGGGGCTTTGGTGCGGGCGTGGAATATCCGCCCGTTCTCGGCAATCTTCGGCGTCTACGTCGAGTTGATCCGCAACACGCCGTTTCTAGTGCAGTTGTTCTTCATCTTCTTCGGTTTGCCGTCGCTGGGCGTGCAGATTTCCGAGTGGCAAGCGGCGGTGCTGGCGATGGTGATCAACCTCGGGGCCTATTCCACGGAGATCATCCGCGCCGGCATTCAGGCGATCCCGCGCGGGCAACTGGAAGCCGCAGCGGCGCTGGCGATGACCCGTTTCGAGGCGTTCCGCCACGTGGTGCTGCTCCCGGCGCTGGGCAAGGTCTGGCCGGCCCTGAGCAGCCAGATCATCATCGTCATGCTCGGCTCGGCGGTGTGTTCGCAAATCGCTACCGAAGAGCTGAGCTTTGCCGCCAACTTCATTCAGTCGCGCAACTTCCGCGCCTTTGAAACCTACGCGCTGACCACCCTGATCTACTTGTGCATGGCGTTGCTGATTCGCCAGTTACTGAACTGGATCGGCCGGCGCTATATCAGTCGAAGCAGGAGCAGCGTATGAGCGATTTCACCTTCTGGGACATCCTGCGCAACCTGCTCACCGGCCTGCAATGGACACTGGCGCTGTCGCTGGTGGCGTTCATTGGCGGCGGGATCGTCGGATTGCTGATCCTGATCATGCGCATCTCGAAAAATCCTGTGTCGAGCAACATCGCCCGCACTTGGATCGAGCTGTTCCAGGGCACGCCACTGTTGATGCAGCTGTTTCTGGTGTTCTTCGGTGTGGCCTTGGCCGGGATCGAAATCTCGCCGTGGATGGCGGCAGCGATTGCCCTGACCTTGTTCACCAGCGCTTATCTGGCGGAGATCTGGCGCGGCTGCGTCGAGTCGATCTCCAATGGCCAGTGGGAGGCCTCGGCGAGTCTGGCGCTCAATCCGCTGGAGCAACTGCGCTACGTGATCCTGCCGCAAGCGCTGCGCATCGCTGTGGCGCCGACCGTGGGCTTTTCGGTGCAAGTGGTCAAGGGCACCGCCGTAACGTCGATCATCGGCTTCACCGAGCTGACCAAGACCGGCGGCATGCTCGCCAACGCCACGTTTGAACCGTTCATGGTCTACGGCCTCGTCGCCCTCGGTTACTTCCTGCTCTGCTACCCCTTGTCCCTCAGTGCGCGCTACCTGGAAAGGAGACTGCATGCCTCTGCTTAGAATTTCCGCCCTGCATAAATACTACGGCGATCACCACGTGCTCAAAGGCATCGACCTCAGCGTCGAGGAAGGCCAGGTGGTGGCGATCATCGGCCGCAGCGGCTCGGGCAAATCCACCCTGCTGCGCACCCTCAATGGTCTGGAATCGATCAACGACGGCGTGATCGAAGTCGACGGCGAATACCTCGACGCCGCCCGCGCCGATCTGCGCAGCCTGCGACAGAAAGTCGGCATGGTCTTTCAGCAGTTCAACCTGTTCCCGCACCTGACCGTGGGCGAAAACGTCATGCTCGCGCCGCAGGTGGTGCAGAAAGTGCCGAAAGCCAAGGCTGCGGAACTGGCGCGTGAGATGTTGGAGCGCGTGGGTCTCGGGGAAAAATTCGATGCCTTCCCGGATCGGCTGTCTGGCGGTCAGCAACAGCGGGTGGCGATTGCCCGGGCGCTGGCGATGTCGCCAAAAGTGTTGCTGTGCGATGAAATCACCTCGGCGCTCGACCCGGAGCTGGTCAATGAAGTGCTCAGCGTCGTGCGGCAACTGGCCAAGGAAGGCATGACGCTGATCATGGTCACCCATGAAATGCGCTTCGCCCGCGAGGTCGGCGACAAACTGGTGTTCATGCACCACGGCAAGGTGCATGAGGTGGGGGATCCGAAGGTGTTGTTTGCCAATCCGCAGACGGCGGAGCTGGCGAACTTTATTGGCACGGTGGAAGCGACAGCCTGAATCTGCCTCATCCTTATCGTTCCCACGCTCCGCGTGGGAACGCAGCCAGGGACGCTCCGCGTCCCAAAAGCGGACGCAAAGCGTCCGGTGAGGCATTCCCACGCAGAGCGTGGGAACGATAACGTTCGGGGTGCGCGCTCCGGCGGTTTGAACCGTGCGCGTTGGCGCCAGCGTTTGATCGTGGCACGATGTCGAGGTTATCGACCGAGACCCCCTGACCATGCCGCAATCCCAAGCCAAGAATCTGTCCCTGATCGCCGCAATCGACCTGGGCTCGAACAGCTTTCACATGGTCGTGGCCAAGGCCCAGAACGGTGAGATCCGCATTCTCGAACGCCTCGGGGAGAAGGTTCAGCTCGCCGCCGGCATCGACGATGAGCGCCATCTCAACGAAGAATCGATGCAACGCGGCCTCGATTGCCTCAAGCGCTTTGCCCAACTGATCAACGGTATGCCACTGGGCGCCGTACGCATCGTCGGCACCAACGCCCTGCGTGAAGCGCGCAACCGCCTCGAGTTCATCCACCGCGCCGAAGAAATCCTCGGCCACCCGGTGGAAGTCATCTCCGGCCGTGAAGAAGCGCGGCTGATTTATCTGGGCGTGTCGCACACCCTCGCCGACACCCCGGGCAAACGGCTGGTCGCCGACATCGGCGGCGGCAGTACCGAATTCATCATTGGTCAGCGTTTCGAGCCGCTGCTGCGCGAAAGCCTGCAAATGGGCTGCGTCAGCTTCACCCAGCGCTATTTCAAGGACGGCAAGATCACCCCGGCCCGTTACGCCCAGGCGTACACGGCGGCGCGGCTGGAGATCATGAGCATCGAACACGCCCTGCATCGCCTGACCTGGGATGAAGCCATCGGCTCCTCGGGCACCATCCGTGCCATCGGCCTGGCGCTGAAGGCTGGCGGTCACGGCACGGGCGAAGTGAATGCCGAAGGCCTGGCGTGGCTCAAGCGGCGCTTGTTCAAGCTCGGTGATGTCGACAAGATCGATTTCGAAGGCATCAAGCCTGATCGCCGGACAATCTTCCCGGCGGGCCTGGCGATTCTCGAAGCGATTTTCGACGCCCTCGAACTGCAACGCATGGATCACTGCGACGGCGCGCTGCGCGAAGGTGTGCTCTACGACCTGCTCGGCCGTCATCATCATGAAGACGTGCGCGAACGCACCCTGACTTCGTTGATGGAGCGTTATCACGTTGACCTCGAACAAGCGGCGCGGGTTGAGCGCAAAGCCTTGCACGCGTTCGATCAGGTCGCGGTGGATTGGGAGCTGGATGACGGCATCTGGCGCGAACTCCTGGGCTGGGCGGCGAAAGTGCACGAAGTCGGCCTCGACATTGCGCACTATCACTACCACAAACACGGCGCTTACCTGATCGAACACTCGGATCTTGCCGGATTCTCCCGCGAAGACCAGCAAATGCTTGCCCTGCTGGTGCGCGGCCATCGCCGCAACATTCCCAAGGACAAGTTTGCTGACTTCGGTGACGACGGCGACAAGCTGATTCGCCTCTGTGTGCTACTGCGCTTTGCGATCCTGTTCCACCACATTCGTGGCACGCAGGCGATGCCGCAGGTGGTGCTGCATGCGAAGGGCAACAACCTCGATGTGGAGTTTCCGGAGAATTGGCTGGATGAGAACCAGCTGACTCAGGCGGATTTCGGGCTTGAGGCGGATTGGCTGACGCGGGTGGGGATTGTGCTTACGGTGCATTGAGTTATTGAGTCAGGCACAAAAAAGGCGATCCATTGGGATCGCCTTTTTATTGGGTTCGACTTGAGTGCAGAGGTGAACCTTCCCCCTCACCCCAGCCCTCTCCCGAGGGAGAGGGAGCCGATCTCCGTTGGCTTCAAAGCCTGAGTTCGACTCGGTAGTTCAGGTCGGCGTATAGCGTAAGACACCTCGGTCAGTCCCCTCTCCCTCTGGGAGAGGGCCAGGGTGAGGGGCTTTTGACCTTCAAGGCCTTAGCTGCTTACCGGAAGGATGGGGCTACCCAAGCGTTCCAGCAACGTCGCCTGCGCACTTCTCGGATTCTGATTTCCGGTTGGCGTGTTGCGGATGTAACGGCCATCCGACTGCAGGCTCCAGCTGTGGGTGTTGTCGGTCAGGTACAGCTCCAGCTCTTTCTTCACCCGGGTCAGCAGTTTTTTGCCTTCGACCGGGAAGCAAGTCTCGACGCGCTTGTCGAGGTTGCGTTCCATCCAGTCGGCACTGGAGAGGAACATCTGCTCGTCGCCGCCATTGAGGAAGTAGAACACGCGCGTGTGCTCAAGGAAGCGGCCGATGATCGAACGCACATGGATGTTGTGCGAAACCCCAGCAATGCCCGGACGCAGGCAGCACATGCCACGTACCACCAGGTCGATGCGCACGCCTGACTGGCTGGCCTTGTACAGCGCGCGGATGATCTTCGGATCGGTCAGCGAGTTGAACTTGGCAATGATGTGCGCCGGTTTGCCTTCGACGGCGAACTGGGTCTCGCGGGCGATCATGTCGAGCATGCCCTTCTTCAGGGTAAACGGCGCATGTAACAGTTTCTTCATGCGCAGGGTTTTACCCATGCCGATCAACTGGCTGAACAGTTTGCCGACGTCTTCGCACAAGGCATCGTCGGACGTCAGCAGGCTGTAGTCGGTGTAGAGACGGGCGTTACCGGCGTGGTAGTTACCCGTGCCGAGATGCGCGTAACGCACGATCTCGCCGGCCTCGCGACGCAGGATCAGCATCATCTTGGCGTGGGTCTTGAAGCCGACCACACCGTAAATCACCACCGCACCGGCCGCTTGCAGACGACTGGCCAGTTGCAGGTTGGACTCTTCGTCGAACCGCGCACGCAGCTCGATGACCGCGGTGACTTCCTTGCCGTTACGCGCGGCATCCACCAGCGCATCGACGATCTCGGAGTTGGCGCCGGAGCGGTACAGCGTCTGGCGCACCGCGAGAACGTGCGGGTCTTTCGCGGCCTGACGCAGCAGGTCAACCACCGGGGTGAACGACTCGAACGGGTGCAGCAGCAGGATGTCCTGTTTGCTGACGACGCTGAAAATGTTTTCGCTGTTCTGCAGCAGTTTCGGGATCTGCGGAGTGAACGGCGTGTATTGCAGCTCCGGATGGCTGTCCAGACCGGTGATGCTGAACAGACGGGTCAGGTTGACCGGGCCGTTGACCTGATACAGCTCGGTCTCGCTCAGGTTGAACTGCTTGAGCAGGTAGTCCGAGAGGTGTTTCGGGCAAGTGTCGGCGACTTCCAGACGTACCGCATCGCCGTAACGACGCGAGAACAACTCGCCACGCAGGGCGCGGGCCAGGTCTTCGACGTCTTCGGAATCGAGTGCCAGGTCGGCGTTTCGGGTCAGACGGAACTGGTAGCAACCCTTGACCTTCATGCCCTGGAACAGGTCATCGGCGTGCGCATGAATCATCGACGACAGGAACACATAGTTGTCGCCAGGACCGCCGACTTCTTCCGGCACCTTGATGATCCGTGGCAGCAGACGCGGCGCCGGGATGATCGCCAGACCGGAATCGCGTCCAAAGGCATCGATACCTTCCAGTTCAACGATGAAGTTCAGGCTCTTGTTCACCAGCAACGGGAACGGGTGCGTCGGGTCGAGGCCGATCGGGGTGATGATCGGCGCGATCTCGTCGCGGAAATAGCGGCGCACCCAGGTTTTGATCTTGGTCGTCCAGTGGCGGCGACGGATGAAGCGCACTTGGTGCTTCTCCAGCTCCGGCAACAGGATGTCGTTGAGGATCGCGTACTGACGATCAACGTGACCGTGCACCAGCTCGCTGATCCGCGCCAGTGCTTGATGTGGCTGCAAGCCGTCAGCACCAGCCTGTTCACGGGCGAAGGTGATTTGCTTCTTCAGGCCGGCGACGCGGATCTCGAAAAATTCGTCGAGGTTGCTGGAGAAGATCAGCAGGAACTTCAAACGCTCCAGCAACGGATAGGACTCGTCCAGCGCCTGTTCCAGCACGCGGATGTTGAATTGCAGTTGCGAAAGCTCACGGTGGATGTACAGGCTGCTGTCATCCAGGCCCGGGATCGCAATCACGGGCGCCGCCGCGACAGGTTCGGCGACTGGCGCCGGTGGCGCAGGCTCCAGTTCCGGCGGGGTCTCGGTGATTTGCTCGACCACCGGTTGAGCTTCTTTTACTGCAACTTCCGTGAGTCCTTCGGTATTCATTGAATGTTCCTGGGAGGGCTATTTCTGCTCTCGTAACAATTGAGCGGCGCGGACAGCAAAGTAAGTCAGGATGCCATCAGCGCCGGCACGTTTAAAGGCGGTCAGAGATTCGAGAATCACCGCCTCGCTCAACCAGCCATTCTGGATCGCCGCCATGTGCATGGCGTATTCGCCGCTAACCTGATAGACGAAGGTCGGCACTTTGAAGGCATCTTTTACCCGGAAAAGAATGTCCAGATACGGCATGCCCGGTTTGACCATGACCATGTCCGCGCCTTCAGACAAGTCGGCGCCGACTTCGTGCAGCGCTTCGTCGCTGTTGGCCGGGTCCATCTGGTAGGAAGCCTTGTTGGCCTTGCCGAGGTTCGACGCCGAACCGACGGCATCGCGGAACGGGCCGTAATAGGCGCTGGCGTACTTGGCCGAATAAGCCATGATCCGCACGTTGACGTGGCCGGCAATCTCCAGCGCTTCACGGATCGCCTGAATGCGACCGTCCATCATGTCCGATGGCGCCACTACCTGCGCACCCGCTTCGGCGTGGGACAGGGCCTGACGGACCAGCGCGTCGACGGTAATGTCGTTCTGTACGTAGCCTTCTTCGTCGAGGATGCCGTCCTGGCCGTGGGTGGTGAACGGATCGAGTGCGACGTCGGTGATCACCCCCAGTTCCGGGAAACGCTCACGCAGCGCGCGGGTGGCGCGCTGGGCGATGCCCTCGGGGTTCCAGGCTTCAGCAGCGTCAAGGGATTTCAATTCGGGCGGAGTGACCGGGAACAGCGCCAGCGCCGGAATCCCCAGCTCGACCCACTTGGCCGCTTCTTCAAGCAGCAGGTCGATGGTCAAGCGCTCTACACCCGGCATCGAGGCCACGGCTTCGCGGCGGTTTTCACCGTCAAGCACGAACACCGGCAGGATCAGGTCATCGACCGTCAGCACATTTTCCCGCACCAGCCGACGCGAAAAATCATCACGACGATTGCGACGCAGGCGGGTTGCAGGGAACAGACGATTGGCAGGGGTAAAGCTCACGGCAGACTCCTGAGCCCGCGCAAACGGGCGAGCGTGACAGTTATAGACGGCCATTATGACGAACAGATGACAGTTGTGTGAGACCTGTGACGCGTAGCCGCATTCCATTCTCAGTGTAGGAATTGTTCACGTCGAGACACATTTGGACACTTTCATGAATGTGTCCGAAGGGTTAGGCTGCGCGTTCATTTCGCCAGCACCCAGACAATGCTCCAACAATTTCTGCATGACTTTGGCTACTTTGCCTTGTTCCTCGGCACGTTCTTCGAAGGCGAAACCATTCTGGTGCTCGCGGGCTTCCTCGCGTTCCGTGGATACATGGACATCAATCTGGTGGTGGTCGTGGCGTTCTGCGGCAGCTATGCCGGCGATCAGCTGTGGTACTTCCTGGGGCGCAAGCACGGGCGCAAATTGCTCGCGCGCAAACCGCGCTGGCAGATGATGGGCGACCGCGCGCTGGAGCACATTCGCAAGCACCCGGACATCTGGGTACTGAGTTTCCGTTTCGTTTACGGATTGCGCACGGTGATGCCGGTGGCGATCGGTCTGTCGGGCTATCCGCCGGGACGTTATCTGCTGCTCAACGGTATCGGCGCGGCAATCTGGGCGACTGCACTGGCCGCTGCGGCTTACCACTTCGGTGCGGTGCTGGAAGGCATGCTCGGCAGCATCAAGAAGTACGAGCTGTGGGTGCTCGGCGCGCTGCTGATTCTTGGCGTTGGCCTGTGGCTGCGTCGCCGCTTCAAGAATGCGCGTCTGGCGAAGAAAATCTACGCCGACGAGCAAGCCGCGCAAGCTGCACTGCTGAATCAAGCCGAAGCGTCCCCTGCCGAACCAAAGTCGCCAGCCGAATAAATCGCTGGCGCTTTGCTACAGCCCGCCGGCATTGAGCGGGCTGGCCGACCCCTTCAGTCAGATACGTCACTTTTACCCTCGCTGCTCTGGTGCATTCAAGTTCTCCAGCGGCGTTCTCACGCCAAAAATCTAGCGCTCGTTACGCAGCAGGCAACCCCAAATAATGAACACCCCGCCGTTGTTGCGATCCATGTAGAAAGCGTTCCTTGCAGGTGCAGCCACCTCTTGAGGCTATGGCAACGCAGGACAATTTAGTGGACATTTAGCGCCATGAATCTGGAGAGAAACCCATGAGCAAAAAAGTTGCAGTGATCCTGTCCGGCAGTGGCGTGTACGACGGCGCCGAAATCCACGAAAGCGTCATCACCCTGCTGCGCCTCGACCAGCGCGGCGCGCAGGTGCAGTGCTTCGCCCCGAACATCGCGCAATTGCACGTGATCAATCACCTGACCGGCGAAGAAATGCCCGAGTCGCGCAACGTTCTGGTGGAATCGGCGCGCATCGCCCGCGGCAACATCAAGGACATCCGCGAAGCCGACGTCGACGATTTTGATGCGTTGATCGTGCCGGGCGGTTTCGGGGCGGCGAAAAACCTGTCCAACTTCGCCGTCGAAGGCGCTGGCTGCAGCGTGCAGCCGCAAGTGCTGGCGCTGGCCGAAGCATTTGCCGAAGCGGGCAAACCGGTCGGCCTGATGTGCATTTCTCCGGCGCTGGCGGCGAAGATCTACGGCCCGGGCGTGACCTGCACCATCGGCAATGACGCCGACACCGCCACGGCGATGAACAAGATGGGCGCCACTCACGAAGACTGTGCGGTGACGGAAATCATCGAAGACAAGGCGCGCAAACTGGTGACGACCCCGGCTTACATGCTGGCGCAGAACATCAGTGAAGCGGCTTCGGGGATTAACAAACTGGTCGACCGCGTGCTCGAACTGACCCACGAAAACGACGCCTGATCTCCAACTGCGTACAAAACCAAAGGTGGGAGCGAGCCTGCTCGCGAAGGCGGTGTGTCATTCAACTCTATATTGTCTGATACAACGCATTCGCGAGCAGGCTCGCTCCCACAGAGGATTTGTGTAGGGCTTAAGGTTTGCGCGTCAGTCGGGTGAGGATCCGGTCCAGCGCATTGGCAAACGCCTGTTTCTCGCGATCCCCGAACGGCGCCGGGCCGCCGCTCATCTGGCCTTGTTCGCGCAGATCAGTGAACAGGTTGCGCACGGCCAGGCGCTCGCCCATGTTCTGCGCGTCAAATTCCTTGCCGCGCGGATCCAGCGCCGCGACTCCCTTCTTCACCAAACGATCGGCCAGCGGGATATCGCTGCAAATCACCAGTTCACCCGGCACCGCGTGCTCGACCAGATAATCGTCTGCCGCATCCGGCCCGCTCGGCACCACGATCAGTTTGACGATGGCCAGCCCCGGCTTGATCTGCGGCTGCCCGGCCACCAGCACCACTTCGAACTGGCGCTTGAGGGCGAACTTCACCACCAGATCCTTCGCCGCCCGTGGGCAGGCGTCGGCATCGATCCAGACACGCATGTTCTTTACCTCTAAAAGCAAAAGATCGCAGCCTGCGGCAGCTCCTACAGGGTGCGCGTCGCGGCGTAACATTGCGACATGCCTTGTCCCTGTGGGAGCTGCCGAAGGCTGCGATCTTTTAGGAGTTACTCAATCAAGCAGCTGAAACCCGCCGCTTCTCCGCCACCCAGCTACGCCCATACAACACCACAATCGCCAGAATCGCCACCGCCTGCGCCGTCAGCGAATAGGCATCGGCATGAATCCCCAGCCAGTCGAATTCAAAGAACGCCACCGGCCGCGTGCCAAAGATCCCGGCTTCCTGCAACGCCTTCACGCCATGCCCGGCGAACACTACCGACAATGCGCACAGCAGCGCCGCGTTGATGCTGAAGAACAACGTCAGCGGCAGTTTCGCCGAACCGCGCAGGATCACCCACGCCAGACCGACCAGCAGCACCAGTGCCGTCGCGCCACCGGCGAGCACCGCGTCATGCCCGGCTGGTCCTGCCTGCAACCACAGGGTTTCGTAAAACAGGATCACCTCGAACAGCTCGCGATACACCGAGAAGAACGCCAGAATCGCGAAGCCGAAACGCCCGCCACCACCAACCAGACTGCTCTTGATGTAATCCTGCCAGGCTGCGGCGTGGCGACGGTCATGCATCCATACGCCCAGCCACAGGACCATGACACTGGCGAACAGTGCCGTCGCGCCTTCCAGCAGTTCACGCTGCGAACCGCTGACATCAATGACGTACGCCGCCAGCGCCCAGGTACCGAGACCGGCCAACAGTGCCAGGCCCCAACCGACGTTGACACTGCGCACCGCCGATTGCTGGCCGGTGTTGCGTAGAAAGGCGAGGATCGCTGCCAGCACCAGAATCGCTTCCAGACCTTCGCGCAGCAGAATCAGCAGACCGGAGATGTAGCTCAGTGACCAGCTCAAGCCGTCGCTGCCTAACAACCCGGCGGATTCCTTGAGCTTGGCCTTGGCGGCGTCCAGGCGCTGCTCGGCCTGCTCGACCGGCAAGCCGTCCTGCAACGATTGCCGATAGGCCATCAGGGATTTTTCGGTGTCCTTGCGCACATTGGCGTCAACGTTATCCAGCGAGCTCTCGACCAGTTCAAAGCCTTCCAGATAAGCCGCCACCGACAGGTCGTAGGCCTGATCGTGTTCGCCTGCACGGTAGGCCGCGAGGCTCTTGTCCAGGGTCGCTGCGGTGTAGTCGAGCAGTTGCGCCGGGCCACGCTTGACCTGCGGCGGTTGCGCACGCTGGGCGCGGAACGTCGCGGCGGCTTGCGGGCCATCGGCGGCCTGCACTTCGGCCGGGGTCTGACGGGCCAGATCGGCGATGTTGTAGGTCTTGTCGGCTTTGGCCGCCGCCGGATCGGCGCTGAAGCCGGCGATGTAAGTCGCCAGATCCCAGCGCTGCCGATCGTCGAGCTGATCGGCAAACGCTGGCATGTCGGTGCCTTCAACGCCCTGACCGAGGGTGTTGTAGATCGCATACAGACTCAGGTGATCCAGCCGCGCCGCATCCCGCAGATTGGCCGGTGCCGGGGTCATGCCGAGGCCCGCCGGGCCGTCACCGGCGCCACTGTCGCCGTGGCACACCGAGCAATTCTGCGCATAGAGCGGCGCACCCCGGGTGGGGTCGGGGGTGATGATCGGCGCTTGGCTGACTTCATACGCCACCGCCAGTTGCGCGCCAAGTTGCCGCGCCTGCCGGGCGACTTCGGCGCCATCCTGCTTTGCGGTGATTGCGGCGTGCAACGCGCTGACACCTTGCTCCAGCGCAGCTTTTTCAGGCTTGGCCGGCATGCCGGCGATCAAGCCTTGCAGCGCCCGTGTGAATTCCAGTTGCTCGCGGTATTCGGAATCATCGACAACCTTGCCCGCCGCTACCGTCGGCGGGTAGTCGGCGCTGATGTAATCGAGCAGGTGCAGCGCTTGCGGTGCGCCTTCCACGTTATCGGCCAGCAGATTGAAGCTGCTCAGGGCAATCAACGGGAACAGCAGCCAGGCCAGAAAACGGGACGAGGCAGTCATGAGTCATTCTCAAATGGAAATGCGAAGTTACATATTGTTCACTTCGAACGCGTTTCCCTCAAGCTTTGTCGACATAACGCCACACATGTCGCGAGCCATCGGTCTACAAAAAACGCCACATCACTTAGCCACTATTGCACCCTATACTGCGCGACCTGTCGCATTTCCCGCTCAAGGATGAACCCCTTTTATGCGCCATCGCTTGCACTTGCCCCTGTTGATCGCCGCCGTTGTGCAACTGAGCGGCTGCGGTGCATATCGCAATTACGACCTGGAACTGCAACAGACCACCGACCCGTTCAAGGCCGGCAACATCAACAGCGCCCTGTCCGTGATCGAAGCGAACAATCCGGGCGCGGAAAAAGACCTGCTCTACTATTTCGAAAAGGGCACCGTACTGAGCGCCGGCGGCGAGTTTGCGCAGAGCCAGACAACCTGGCGCAGCGCCGAGCAGATGATCATCGAGCGCCAGGACACGATCGAAACCACCGGCGACAAGCTGCTCGCCGCGATGGGCGATCACTGGGGCAGCATCATCAATGACAAGCTGCGCCGCTACGATGGCTACGACTACGAAAAAGTCATGCTGACCACGCAAATGGCCCTCAACCAACTGGCCATGAATGATTTTGACGGCGCCCGTGCCGACATCAAGAAAACCCACGAGCGCGAAGCGCTGATCGCCCGACAGCGGGAGCTGGAATACGAGCGTATCGAAGAAGCGGCCAAGGCCCAGGGCGCGCGCGTGCATTACAAGGATCTGCAGGGTTACCCCGTGGTGATGCTCGAATCGCCTGCGGTGATTGCTCTGAAAAACGGTTACCAAAGTGCATTCAGTCACTATCTCGCCGGCTTCACCTACGAAGCGCTGGGCGAGAAAGATCTGGCAGCGCCCGGCTATCGTCAGGCAATTGAACTGCGTCCGGACATGGCGTTTTTCCAACAGGCACTGCGCGATCTCGACAGCCCAGGCCTGAAGGCAGACGAAAGCGATGTGCTGATCATCGTGCAGAGCGGCCTGGCGCCGGCCCGCAGCTCCGTGCGCGTGCCCTACCCGGTGAAGCTCGCGGACGGTCAGGTCATCGTCGCCAATATCTCGTTCCCCATAATGGTGCCCGACACCTCGACGCCTTCATTCAACCAACTGAGCATCGATGGTCGTCAAAAAAAGCTGATTGCGGTCAACAGCATTACCGACATGTCCTTGCGCACCCTGCGTGACGACATGCCGGGCATTATCCAGCGCACAACCTATCGGGCATTTCTGGCAGCCGATGTTCAGGGCAGGGACAATCGACGCGATCCGAGCAAAGCGTCCTACGTCACGCACTGGGACGGTTTCGAGCACGCCGACACACGGACCTGGCGCACCTTGCCCAACCTCACCCAAGTCGTGCGCCTGCGCCTGAAAAAAGGTGAGCACCTGATCAGCCTGCCCAACGCTCCCGGCGCTGCACCGATGAAAGTCCGCATCGACCAGAACCGCCAGGTCATCGGCCTGCGTGCTTTGGGTGATCGAGTATTTGCCAATGGCAGCGCATTCCAGCCCAGCGCAGCGCCGACTCGCAGTGTGGTATCCGATCTGAAATAAGTAATGGCACCAAACTAACGAGTGCGATTAAAAAGCTATTACATAGCCATCACCGCCTGCTTATAATGCCGCGCCCGCGTTATTGCGATCGGGCATAAAGCTCCTCAGGTTATGAGGAATTGGCAGGAGGCCAGCGCCACTGTCGATGGGTCACACCAGCCCGACCAGCATCCGCGGCTGTAGTTACTCCAGGGAAGAAGTACCCCCATGGCATTCCGCGCCCCCACTCTGATTGCGCTCAGCGCCGTCACTCTGCTGTCCGGCTGTTCAGCGTTTCGCAACTACGACTCCGAATTGGCCCAGACCAACCAGCAACTGGCCTCCGGCAACGTCGACGCCGCGCTGACCCTGCTGGAAAAGAACAACACCGGCCCTGACAAAGACCTGCTCTATTATTTCGAAAAAGGTGAGTTGCTGCGCGCCAAGGGCGACCTGTCCGGTAGCCAGAACGCGTGGACCAGCGCCGATCAGGTGGTGGGCAAGTGGGAAGATTCGGTCAAGCTCGACACCGACAAGTACCTGGCCCAGTTCGGCAGTTTCCTGGTCAACGACAAGGTGCGTCGCTACGAAGGTTACGACTACGAAAAAGTCATGCTGACCACGCAGATGGCCCTGAACCTGCTGGCGGTTAACGATTTCGACGGCGCACGCACCGCCATCAAGAAAACGCACGAACGTGAAGCGGTGATTGCCGACCTGCGCGACAAGGAATACCTGAAGAGCGAAGAAGAGGCCGAGAAAGAAGGCATCAAGACCCAGTACAAGGACCTGCAAGGTTATCCGGTCGCCAGTCTCGATGCCCCGGAAGTGGTCGGTCTGAAAAACAGCTACCAGAGTGCGTTCAGTCACTATCTGGCCGGCTTCGTCTACGAAGCCCTGGGCGAGAAAGATCTGGCTGCACCGGGCTACCGCAAGGCCGCCGAGTTGCGCCCGAATACCCCGCTGCTGGAGCAGGCGCTGGTCAACCTCGACAAACCGGGCAAGTCCGACGACAGCGACATCCTGATCGTGGTGCAAAGCGGTCTGGCACCAGCGCGCGACTCGATCCGCGTGCCGCTGCCTTTGCCGATCTCCAACAACGTGGTGATCACGCCGCTGTCGTTCCCGATCATCAAGCCAGACACCTCCACCGCGCCGTTCGCGCAGATCGGTGTCGATGGCCAGCAGGTCGATCTGACCGCGCTCAACAGCACCACCGCCATGTCCCGCCGCGCTCTGCGTGACGACATGCCGGGGATCATTCTGCGCACCACCGTGCGGGCGATCACCAAAGGCGTGGCGCAGAAGCAGATCAACGAAACCAATCCACTGGCCGGTCTGGCCGTCGGCATCTCTTCAGCTGTGCTCGAAGGTGCCGATACCCGTACGTGGCGCACCCTGCCGGACAACACCCAAGTGGTGCGTCTGCGCTTGAAGAAAGGCGAGCACCAAGTCACTCTGCCGAGCGCCGTGGGCGGTTCGGTGGTCAAGGTCACCGTCGATCAGCGTTACCAAGTGATCAGCCTGCGCGCTGTGGGCAACCAGGTGTTCGCCGCCGGTCTCGCCGCTCACGTCATCCCGAGCGCCGGCGCAACCAACGTCGCCAGCCTCAAACAACCTTAAGAACGGAGTCTTTGCATGCGCTTCAAACTCATCGCCGTCGCCGCCCTCGCCTTGCTGGCGAGCGGCTGCGCCACCCCGCCACCGCCAGAGCCGGGCAGCGCCGCGAGCAAAGTCGTGGCCATGGGCCCGCAGAAACACATCGTCGTCGGCGCCATGCGCGTCGCCCGCGAAAACGGCTTCATGACGGTCAACGTGCAGTTGAGCAATACCCTCAACAGCAACAAGATTTTCTACTACCGCTTCGCCTGGCTCGGCGCGGAAGGTTTCCCGATTGCCGAAGAAGAAGTGTGGAAAAGCCAAATGATGTACGGCGCCCAGACCAGCTTCATTCAAGGCATCGCCCCGACCCCGAAAGCCGTGGACTTCCGTCTGGAAATCAAGACGCCGTAAGCCCGCCACCCTATTCCTGTTTTAGAGAGCATTCCCATGTTTGCACGCTTTTCCTGCATCGCCGTTATCGCCCTGCTGGCCTCCGGCTGCGCCAACACTTCGCCGACCCTGGGCAGCAAGAACATCAGCTACGGCGACACCAAAGCGGTTGAAACCGTGACCAATGAATTCGGTTCCACCGACCTGCAGATGATCGCCGAATCGATGACCCGCTCGCTGGCCCAGTCCGGCATCCTGCAGGGCCGTCCGGTGGTTCAGGTCTACGACGTGAAGAACAAGACCAGCGAATACATCGACACCCGCGAAATCACCACCAGCATCAAGACTCAGCTGATGAAGACCGGTGTTGCTCGCTTCGCCAGCGACAACAACGCCATGCAGAGCCAGGTTGACCAGCTCAAGCTGCAAAACCAGAGCGGCCTGTACAAGAAGAGCACTGTGGCCAAGACTGGCAACATGGTTGCCGCCAAGTACCGCATCGAAGGCTCGATCAGCTCGATCGTCAAGCGCAGCAGCGATTACAAGGACGTCTTCTACAAATTCAGCCTGCAACTGATCGACGTTGAAAGCGGTCTGGCCGAGTGGATGGACGAAAAAGAGATCCGCAAAACCACGGAGCGTTAATTGATGCGCGCATGGATTGGCATGATGGCCCTGGCTTGTGCGTTTGGCGCGCAAGCGGCCCCGAAAGTCGCGGTGACGGACCTGGCGTATCAGGAACGTGTGGAGCAATACATCCACATCGTTTCGGCCCAGAGCAATCACCGCGAGGGTTACTACAGCTCCAGCGGCTCTTCGAGCTACAACGAGATCGAAGCGAGCACCAGTTACATCGAGCAAGGCGAGTTGCGCAAATTCACCGGCGACATCAAGGGTGAAATCCTGCGTACCGGCATGTTCCAGCTGGTGCAAGGCACGCCGTACACTGCGTCGTCCAAGGGTGACGTCTACGACGTGATCAAGCGCATCAAGGCCGGCAACTTCAAGGGCGCCGACTATGTGCTGTTCGGCACCGTGTCAGACATCGACTTCACCCAGGACATGAACGAGCTGGCGCACACCGACAGCTATTCGGCGGTACTGGGCCTGACGCTGGTGGCGGATTTCAGCCTGATCAACACCAAGACCTTCGAGATCACCTCGGCCTTCACAGCGATGGGCGAAGCGCAGGACACCAAACTGGTGAACGGCCGCGACATCAAGATCTCGCTGAACCGTCCTCGGGTGGTGCGTGACGTGTCGAAAGCGCTGGGGGAAGACGTGGCCGGGCAACTGAGCATGCAGCTCGGTGGCGGCGGTTACGAGCAGCCGCGTGAGCCGGCGCAACGCAACAACCTGCCGCGCGATACTGCGCCAGTGATCTTGCGCTGACTCTTGGCCTCGCCACAGCCTGACAGGCAATAAAAAAGGCGACCTCCCGAGGTCGCCTTTTTTGTGCCCGTGATGTTTATGCCGCGGCTTTACGCAACGTCGCCATAAACGCCGCCGCGCCAATGAACAGCCCGGCAAACGTGCGGTTCATGCGCTTCTGCTGCTGCGGGGTGCGCAACAGACGCAGCACCTTCGACGCCAGGCCGGTGTAGCCCGCCATCACAATAAGGTCGACAACGATCATCGTCACACCGATCACCACATACTGAATCAGCAGGGGCGCATGCGGGTTGATGAACTGCGGCAGCACCGCGAGCATGAACACCAAGGCCTTGGGGTTGCTGATGTTCACCAGAAACCCGCGGAACACCAGCGCCAGCGGCTTGCCGATCGGCCGTACCGCTGCGTCATCGCTCATGTCCATGGGCAGCGCGCGCCATTGTTTGATGGCCAGGTACACGAGGTAAGCCACGCCGAACCATTTGATCGCGTGGAAAGCCGTGGCCGAAGCCGTCAGGATCGCGCCAACACCGGCGCCGACGATCGCAATCTGGGCCGCCAGGCCGATTTGCAGGCCGAGGGCGTTCCAGTAACCGCGCCAGAAACCGTATTGCAGACCGCTGGACATCGACGCAATGGCGCCAGCACCCGGGGACAGACTGATCACCCAGCAGGCGGCAAAAAACGCCAGCCATGTTTGAAGCTCCATCGCACACCTCGACTCATGCCGTAACAAGTTGTCAAAGCTAATGCGGTTTGAGGCTAAAAGCAAAAGATCGCGGCCTGCGGCAGCTCCTACATTGGAATGCGATCCCTGTAGGAGCTGCCGCAGGCTGCGATCTTTTGATCTGGCTTTAAGACTTACTTCTCAAAGCCACTGGCAGGAAACACATCCGTCCCGCGCCAACGCCGCACCGAACGCTGGAAGAACAAGCTGTTCGGCACCTGCACCATGGCGCTGCCCGTTCCGAGTTCTTCAGCCTCGATCAACGTGGTGTAGAGCAGATTGATCGCCACCACTCGCCCCTTCACGCCAGGCTTGTCCGTGGTGTCCACCAGCTCAACGATATCGCCCAGCCGAAACGGCCCGACCGTGAAGATCAGAATCGCGCAGAGCAAATTCGACAGCACACTCCACATCGCGAAGAACGCGACCGCTGCCACCGCAACGAAGCCCGACAGCGCCGTCCACAACACCGTGGCCGAAACACCGAGACGCTCCAGAACAAAGATCAGCGCGCTGCCCATGATCAACCAGCGCAACACGCCACGCAGCGGCATCAGCAACTGCGGCGGGAACGGATAGCGCTCGCCCAACCGGGTCAGGCCTTTGGCAACGAAGCGCTGGGTCAGGTAACCGGCCAGCAGGATCAGCAGAATCTGCACGCCAAACCAGACCGGCTCGACCCACTCCGCTGGCAGCGGCAGCTTGAACGCTTCCATCAGGACAGCGCCTCCAGCTCCGCCTGCATGCTTTCCAGCACCTCGAGGGCTTCCATCCACGCTTCTTCCAGCTCGCCTTCGCGAACCTTCAACTTGGCCTGTTCAGCGAGCAGATCACGCAACTCGTTCTTGCGGGCCGGCTCGTAGATATCGCTGTCGCCGAGGCTGGCGTCGACCTTGGCCAGTTTCTCGTGGAGCTTGCCCAGTTCGGCTTCGAGCTTGTCGGCTTCACGCTTGTGCGGGGCCAGTTGCTGACGCAACGCAGCAGCCGCCTGACGCTGGGCCTTCTTATCGGTCTTGTCCGGGTTGACCGGAGTGTTGCTGACCGGGGCGTTGCGCTGACGGTATTCCACCAGCCACCGCGCATAGTCTTCGAGGTCGCCATCGAACTCTTCGACCTTGCCGTCAGCGACCAGGTAGAAGTTGTCGGTGGTGCTCTTGAGCAAATGCCGATCGTGGGACACCACCAGCACCGCACCGCTGAATTCCTGCAGTGCCATGGTCAGCGCCAGGCGCATTTCCAGATCGAGGTGGTTGGTCGGTTCGTCGAGCAACAACAGGTTCGGCCGCTCCCAGGCAATCAACGCCAGGGCCAGACGCGCCTTTTCACCACCGGAGAAATTCAGCACCGGCTCATCGATGCGCGCACCACGGAAGTCGAAACCGCCAAGGAAATCACGCAGGGTCTGCTCACGCTCGGTCGGCGCCAGACGCTGCAAATGCAGCAACGGGCTGGCCTTGGCGTCCAGGGAATCGAGCTGATGCTGAGCGAAGTAACCGACCACGGTGTTTTCGCCACGGGTCAGGCGCCCGGCGATCGGTGACAGCTCGCCGGCGAGGTTCTTGATCAGCGTCGACTTACCCGCGCCATTCGGGCCGAGCAGGCCGATCCGCGCACCTGGGGTCAGTTGCAGCTTGACCTTCTCCAGGATGGTTTTGTCGCCGTAACCCAGGCGCGCATCCGACAGGTCGATCAGCGGACTGGAGATCTTGGTCGACTCGCGAAAGACGAAATCGAACGGCGAATCAACATGGGCCGCCGACAGCTCTTCCATCCGCTCCAGCGCCTTGATCCGGCTCTGCGCCTGACGAGCCTTGGTCGCTTGCGCCTTGAAGCGGGCGATGTAGCTTTCCATGTGCGCACGTTGCGCCTGTTGCTTCTCGTAAGCCTGTTGCTGCTGGGCCAGACGCTCGGCGCGGGCGCGTTCGAACGCGGTGTAGCCGCCGCGATACAAAGTGATTTTGCGTTGATCGACGTGGGCCACGTGATCGACGACTTCATCGAGGAAATCACGGTCGTGGGAAATCAGCAGCAAGGTGCCCGGGTAGCTTTTCAGCCACTCTTCGAGCCAGATGATCGCGTCGAGATCCAAGTGGTTGGTCGGTTCGTCGAGCAACAACAGGTCCGACGGGCACATCAATGCCTGCGCCAGATTCAGACGCATCCGCCAGCCACCGGAGAAATCTCCTACCTGGCGATCCATCTGTTCATTGGTGAAACCGAGACCGGCCAGCAATTTGCGCGCTCGTGCATCGGCGGTGTAGCCGTCAGCGCTGTCGAGCTCGGAATGCAGACGGGCCAGGGCGACGCCGTCGTGAGCCGCTTCGGCCACGGCGAGGTCACGTTGCACCTCGCGTAGACGCAGGTCGCCATCGAGCACATAGTCGACCGCCAGGCGTTCGAGGGTGTCGACCTCCTGGCGCATGTGCGCAATACGCCAGTCGGCCGGCAGCAGGCAGTCGCCCGAATCCGGGTGCAACTCGCCGCGCAGCAAGGCAAACAGGCTGGATTTGCCGGCGCCGTTGGCACCGATGAGGCCGGCTTTGTGGCCGGCGTGCAGGGTCAGCTCGGCGTCTTCTAGCAGACGTTGCGGGCCACGCTGTAAAGTCAGGTTCTGAAGTCGGATCATAATGGCGGCGGAGTCTACCAGCTTCGCTCACAACTGGCGCGAGTAGCACGATGTCCTCTGACCTGTGGAGCTTTTCCCTTGCCACCTACGCCCGCCCGGGCGTGGAAGATGCCTGCCTGCAGCTGCAAACGGCGGGCGCCAGTGTCTGCCTGCTGCTGTGTGGTTTATGGCTGGAACAACGCGGGGTGACGTGTGATGAGCAACGCTTGAGCCAGCTTCAGACGCTGACCGAACCGTGGGATATCGACGTGGTGCAGCCACTGCGCGCACTGCGTATGCAATGGAAAGCACCGGCGACCGATGATGCGGTGTTGAAAGGCATGCGCGAGCAGATCAAATCACTTGAGCTCGAAGCTGAGCGAGCGTTGTTGTCACGACTGGAGGGGGTTGCGCAGGAGTGGGGGCAAAACGGCGCAGGCGCGAAGACCTGGCTTGAGGGATTGGCCGGCTCGGCGGCCAGCCCGAACCGCGACGCGCTGCAAGTGCTGCGCGTCGCGGCAACCGGCACTTAGGAAGCGCTGGTCGGGTTGTTGCTGGTGCTCGACACAGCGGCTGGAGACGGCGCAGTCGATGGCGTCGAGGTAGTCGCGGCTGGAGCAACTGCCGATGGCGCAGTCGACGCTGCCGGTGCGGCAGGCTTAGCGGCAGGCGCGGTAGCCGGTTTAGCGGCAGCTGGTTTTGCAGCAGCAGGCTTTTTAACGGCTGGTTTTGCGGCAGGTTTTGCAGCTGGTTTTGCAGCAACAGGCTTGGCAGCAGCAGTCGCTGGTTTGGCAGCAGCGGCCGGTTTAGCGGCTGGCTTGGCTGCTGGTTTGGCAGCAGCTTTTGCTGGTGCTTTTGCAGCAGGTTTGGCGGCAGCTGGTTTAGCGGCAGTCTTGGCAGCTGGTTTTGCAGCAGCAGTTTTAGCAGCCGGTTTGGCTGCGGCGGTTTTCACTGGAGCAGCTTTTGCAGCAGCTGGTTTAGCAGCGGCGGCACGGGTAGCTGGCTTGGCAGCGGCAGTACGCGCAGAAGGTTTTGCCGCCGTGGTTTTAGCCGCTGGTTTTGCAGCGCTCGCCGCAGCAGGTTTCTTCGCTGCAGGTTTTGCGGTTGCTTTGGCAGCTGGTTTTGCAGCGGCTTTCACCGGTGCTTTTGCTACTGGCTTGGCAGCGGTTTTAGCAGCAGCTTTTGCAGCAGGCTTGGCCGCTGCAGTTTTCGCTGGAGCTTTTGCAGCAGCAGGTTTGGCGGCTGCTTTCTTCGCCGGTGCGGCTGCCGGTTTGGCTGCGCGCGAGGACAACACTTTACCCACGGCTTCTTGAACGCGACCCACACCCTGGGCCAGTTTCAGGCTTTCCTGGGCATCGCGCTTGAGTTGCAGAATGTAGCTGCGAGTGTCGGACTGACGATCCTTCAAGGCGTCGAGCAGGTCTTCCAGTTCTTTCACTGCGGCCTTGGCCTTGTTCTGCGCCTTGGCTTTACCGGCAGTGGCCGCGTCCTGCAATTTGGTGCGGGATTTGTGCAGTTTTTCTTGTGCCTTGCCGCGTTGCTTTTCCAGTTTGGCGAGCAGTTTTTCAGCATCAGCCAAGGCTTGGGAGCAAGCGTTTTCCAGATGCTCGAGCAGGCTGCCCGAGAGTTGTTGGAGTAAATGCAACGGAGTGTTTACAGGCTTCTTGGTGGCCGACATGGTTTACCTCCTGGCTGACGTGAGTGCGGCTCATACTAGACCTCTGCAGTTACCGCCGCTAGGGCATCTTGACAGTATCGATTGCGTTGCGTTGCACCGAATCGAAAATGTTCTGCGCGAAGTCAAAAGCAGTTCACCGTAACAGTCGTGCGCGCTGGCATAATCCACCGCATCTCAGGACGGAGAGTGCTCATGTCGCGCTACTTTTTTTTATTCCTCTGCATGGTTTTCTCTGCCGCTCACGCTGACGGAAAATCCACCGCGAACGATGCTCACGATCTGGCCTACAGCCTCGGCGCCAGCCTCGGTGAACGGCTGCGCCAAGAGGTTCCGCAACTGCAGATTCAGGCGCTGGTCGATGGCCTGCAGCAAGCCTATCAAGGCAAGCCACTGGCGCTGAGCGAGGCCCGTATCGAGCAGATTCTGGCCGATCATGAAGCGCAAAATGCAGAACACTCCGCGCTGCCTTCGAGCGACGCGGCAATGGAAAGCGAGCAACGTTTTCTCACCACAGAAAAAGCCAGGCCGGGTGTAAAGGAACTGGCTGACGGCATCCTGCTCACCGAGCTGACACCGGGCACTGGCGCCAAGGCCGGCCCCGATGGAAAAGTGCAGGTGCTGTATGTCGGACGGTTGCCGGACGGCACCGTGTTCGATCAGAACACTCAGCCGCAATGGTTCAATCTCGACAGCGTGATTGCCGGTTGGCGCACCGCGTTGCAGAACATGCCGGTGGGCGCGAAATGGCGACTGGTGATTCCATCGGATCAGGCCTATGGCGCCGACGGTGCAGGAGACCTGATTGCGCCGTTCACACCGCTGGTGTTTGAAGTGGAATTGCGTGGTGCGACGAGTTGATCGGGCAATAAAAACGGTGCGCTTTCGGGCGCACCGTTTTTTTTGATCAGGGTTCGGGATCAGGCCTGGACCGGATCTTCTTCCTTGTGTGCTGTGTGCAGCACTTCAATCAGGCAGTCTTCAAGTTCAAAGCGCTCGTGCAGCAGACCACCTAGCTCTTTGAATTTCTCTGCAACGCATTTGCCTTCATCGCACAGGTCGTTGAAGGCCAGCAGCTTCTCGGTGATGACATCGATGCGCGGATAAATCGTCTCGGCGAGTTCCAGACCACGCTTGTCGTTGAACGCTTTGGCTTCGCCCGTCAGCTGTTCGTAGATTTCGAAGTGCCCGGCCGAAACGTAATCGACCAGCACGCCGCAGAATTCCTGCAAAGGCTTACGGCTCTCGGACAACGATTCAGGCTGCGCACCGAGCTTGTCGTAGGCGCCGATCAGCTCTTCACGCTCTTGCAACCAGCGGTCGATCAGCAGATGAACCCCACCCCAACGTTCCTGAGCATTCTGACAACTTTCGAGCATGGCGATCTCTCTTCCCTTGTGGGTCATGCTGCTCTACACCCGCGCCCCTCTTTTGGTTTTGGCTTGGGGGACGGCCGGGCAGAGCGTCATCGAGCAACATAAATCCAATGACACGTGCGGGCCAGATTATGCCCGCACGCCTATGGCTTCAAGGTACGCAGGAGATAAAGTTCATACAAGTGTTTAATCCCTCAGCGGCACCGGGTGCGACGCTTCGCCGCTGAGCGGGCGTTGCAGAGCCCCCCAGACCAGCCGCAACAATTGATACACCGCCAGAATCGATACCGCGACAAAGAACAGCAGGCTCCACTCCGGGATGCTCAGGTCGAACAGCGTCCAGGAAATTTCCGCACAATCGGCACCGCCGCTAAACATCGTTTGCAAGGCACAGATCCATGGCAGACCACTGAACAAGGCTTCGGGAGCCGGTGAGCAATTGAGCAGGTGCAGCATCGGATCGCTCTGTATCAATACCTGCCGCCAGGCCGCCGTGGTGCCACCCAGGCTAGCGCCCAGGGTCAACAGCCAGTAGAACCACAGACCGACACGTTTGGGGCCGTGCACCGCCGCAAGACCACTGACCCCGCACAGCAGCGTGAGGAACAGACGCTGCACCAGGCACAGACTGCACGGCGTCAGACCGACTGCATATTCAAGATAATAGGAAGCTCCCAGAGCAAAGGCCCCCGCAGTGAAAGCCATGAAAAACAAGGAGCGTGAGCAGGCCAACGACATGGCTTTTCCGTAACAGTAGAGACAGACGGTTACGGTAGAGGAAAGCGTGTCAGCCTTTCAAGGCGAGGCCCTGCCGACAGTTCACCAGAGGTGTAGGGAAAACCCGACAGGTTCGAGAGGAATTGGTGTAGTCCGCTGTAGGACTTTGCCTCGGACGCACACTGAAGTTGAAATTTCAGCCACAAAAGGTAAGCGAGGGAGCGAACTCCCTCGCCACTTCAGGCGTGAGCCGGGACCGGCAACGGCGCGGCCAGCAGGCGTTCATCCAGCAGTCCCAGGCCTTCCTGGAACAACTGATTGCTGCGCTCGGTATCGCCCAACTGGGCGAGCAGACGCGCGAGTTCCGCACAGGCCTCGGGATTGCGCTGCACGCGCAGGCTGCTTTCCAGATAATCCCGCGCCTTGCCCCACAGACTGGTTTGCAGACACAGTCGGCCGAGGGTCAACAGCAAGCTCGGATCATTCGGATGATCCTTCAGCCAGCCTTCGGCGGTTTGCAACTGGCGGGCCGGATCGCTGCCGCGCACCAGACCGTAGAGGCGGGCCAGATGGCTGTCGTACTTGCGTTTGAGGGCAGTGCGCAGCACTTCTTCCGCCTCGACCTGAGCGCCCAGCTGACGCAGCTGTTCGGCGTATGCCAGCACCAGCGGTGGCTCCTGACGTTGCGCCGAGGTGAGTTGCTCCCAGGCGCGCGTGAGCGACTGCAAACCAACGCTGCCATCTTCTTCACGCTGCGCCGCCAGGGACAGGTTTTCACCCCAGGCGCGGCGCTCGAGTTCCGCCAGTTCGGCGCGCGGCAGGACTTTGTCCTTGCGCAACTCCGGCAGCAAACGAATCACCGCCGACCATTCGCCGCGCTGCTGATACAAGCGCTGCAACTGGCGTAACGTCTGCGCATTGTGTGGGTGGCGATCGTGCATCGCTTGCAGGGTCACCAAGGCACCGTCGGTGTCGCCACGGTCAGTCTGCAACTGCGCATGGCTTAAAGCGATCGCCAGCTCCGCCTGGGGCTGACGCTCAAGCGCGCGCTCCAGCAAACGATCGCACTCTTCGTAATGACCTTGCTCATTGGCTGCGCGGGCAGCGCCGAGGTAGTACAGCAAAGGCTGGCGCTCGGCTTCAGCCGCTCGCGACAGGTGACGCTGAGCGCTGGCCCAGCGACCTTCGGCCAGATCCAGTTGACCGTGTTCGATCGCCACCTGCACGCGCCGACTGCGGTTGCGGCGCGACCAAGGGTTGACCACGCCACTCGAGGTCATGACCAGTTCAACCAACGCCTTGATGCCCCAGATCAGCAGCCACAACACCGCGATGACCGCCAGCGTCGCCCACAGGCTGGACTCGTAGCGGAAGTTTTTGTAGGCCACCAGCACGTAACCGGAGTGCTCGGCAATCGCCAGACCCAGCGCCGCTGTTGCAGCGATCACCAGAAACACGATCACATACAGGCGCTTCATGGCGTAGCCCCCTGCGCAGTGTTCGCAGCAGGTTTGGCGAAAGGTTTCACCGACTCTTCGGCATTGACGTTGCGCCGCTCAAGATAGGCTTGCACCGCACTCAGCGTGCCGGCCAGATCCGGCGTGGTGACCGTGACGGGTTCCTTGCTCAACTCACCGACCTGTTCGAGCATCACTTTGCTTTGCGGATTGTCCGGGTTGAAATTGCCCTTGAGCACATCGCGCGCCTCGGCCAGCGCCTGGGTGTAGACCGCCGCCTGACCGTTGAGCGCGGCCCACTGCGCCTGCTCCAGGGCCAGGCTCAGGGCCAGCCGCACCTGACTCAGGCTCTGCCCGGCCAGCAGCGGCCGCACGTTCTTGTCGGCATTGAAATCGATACGGATATAGCGCGAGACCTGATCCCACCACTGTGCCCAACGACTGGCGCCGTCGCCGTCGGCGGTCAGGCCCAGCAGTGATTCGCCGCGATCCTTGTACTCCGGCGCCAGCTCGGTGAGGTCGATGACCTGGTCACGCAGTGCGCCGAGTCGCAGGAACAGACCGGTGCGATCCGGCTGCGCCGTACTGCGCAACGCGACGAGGGTTTTTGCCACTTGCTCACGGGCCGCGAATGAGCCCGGATCGTTTTGCTCACGAAGGATTTCGTCGGCACCCTGCACCAGCGCCTGAGCGCTGCTGATGTCTTGCAACGCCGACAGCCGCAGGCTGGCCAGACGCAGCAGATGCTCGGCCTCGGCCAGACGCCAGTCCTTGCGGCTGGCACCCAGCACTGTTTCCAGACGTTGATTGAGGCGCTGTTGATCGCCCTGAAGCTGCGTCACCAGACGCTGGCGCTCGGCGAGTTCGTCGGCACCCGGCAACTGCGCGAGGCGCTCGGTCAGACGCTGTTCATTGAGCTTCAGGCTCTGCGCCTGATCGTTCAATGCCTGCACCTGACCCGACTGTTGTTGCGTATTGGTCTGCAGGTGACGGACCTGCCAGACACCCCAGCCGCCGACCGCAACACCGGCGGCACCGAGCAACAGGGCGACGATGGCCAGTCCATTGCCTCGGCGCGGCTCTGTGGCCGGCGGTGGAGTTTCAACCTGAGGTTCAATCACAGGCTGGACGTCATCTTTTGGCAAGGCTGTTTCGCTCACGTATCCATCCTTTGCATTAGGAAACGGGTTCGGGATGCTCCCGCAACGCCGTCAGCAAAGCCGCGGCACTCGCGCCGCGGCAATCCACAACTGTTTGAGCCCCGGCGGCACGTGCCAGCTCGGCGACCCTCGGGCTTGGTACAAACAACGGCATCGGCGCAATGGTCGGCCAGGCATCGCCGGCCATTTGGCGCAGGTGCTCGAAACCCTGTCCACTGCTGACCACCAGCCCGTTCAAGCGTTCCGCTTTGATCCGCCGTAGCAGTTCATCCGGGGCATAGGCCGGCAGGTCGCGTCGATACAATTCCAGATACTCGACACTAGCACCTAGCTCGCGCAGACGCTCGGCGAGCAGTTCACGCCCACCCTCCCCGCGCAGGATCAACACCTGCGCACCGGGCTGGCTGACCGCCGTACGCAGGCGCGGCAATTGCAGCAACGCTTCGCTGTCATCGCCGACGGCCGGGAAGCTCGCATCCAGACCGCCATCCAGCAAAATCTGCGCAGTCGCCGCACCGACACTGAACCACGGCATCGTCAGCGATGACGTGCCGTCGAGCAGATCCAGCGCAATACGCGCCGCCGGCTTACTGACGACAATCACCGCGCTGCAACGTGGCAACTGCGCAATAGCTCGACGTATTTTGGCAGAGACCGGCAGCGGGGCAATTTCCAAAAGCGGCAGGCAACTGCTGAAAATCCCCTGCGCGGCCAACGTTTCGGCCAGCGCCGCACAGTCATCCGCAGGACGCGTCAGCAGCAGGCGCCAGTCCGTCACTCGTGACCTGCCTCGCCGTAAACCGCTTTGAGAATGTCGTCGGCGCCCTGGCTGAGCAGGTCTTCGGCAACCTTCACGCCCAGTGCTTCGGCGTCCGCGCGTGGCGCACGTGCCTCGGCGCTGAGCAGCTTGCCACCACTCGGCTCACCGACCAGACCCCGCAGCCACAACTGCTCGCCTTCGAGCACGGCGTAGCAGGCGATCGGCACTTGGCAGCCGCCATTCAAATGTTTGTTGAGGGCACGTTCGGCGGTGACGCGCGACGAGGTGTCGGCGTGATGCAGCGGTGCGAGCAAGGCGTGGATTTCGGTGTCAGCGCTACGGCATTCGATGCCCACCGCGCCCTGGCCACCGGCCGGCAGGCTGTCATCAACGCTGATCGCCGAGGTGATGCGCTCTTCAAAACCGAGACGGATCAGACCGGCCGCGGCAAGGATGATCGCGTCATACTCACCGGCATCGAGCTTGGCCAGACGAGTGTTGACGTTGCCACGCAGAAAACGGATCTGCAGGTCCGGACGACGGGTCAGCAACTGTGCCTGACGACGCAGACTCGACGTGCCGACAATGCTGCCCGCAGGCAATGCCTCCAGACTTGCATAGGTATTGGAAACGAAGGCGTCGCGCGGGTCTTCACGCTCGCAGATGCAGAACAGACCAAGGCCTTCCGGGAAGTCCATCGGCACGTCTTTCATCGAGTGGACGGCGATGTCGGCTTCGTTTTCCAGCAGCGCAGTTTCCAGCTCTTTGACGAACAGACCCTTGCCGCCGATCTTCGACAGTGGCGAATCGAGCAGCTTGTCGCCGCGACTGACCATGGGCACCAGCGTCACCAGCAGCCCCGGATGGGCCGCTTCCAGACGGGCTTTTACGTATTCGGCCTGCCAGAGGGCCAGCGCACTTTTACGGGTGGCGATGCGGATTTCGCGAGAGGACATGGATCAATCCGTACTGAATAGATACGGCGGATAATAACAGCTCAGCCAAATCCACTTTGACTTGAATCAGAGTCGGCGCGGCCTCCCTGGCCCGCAATGCCCGGTAAACAGGAAACTGGAGCCGTCCGGAGTGACCGGATTACAGACCCTGCATCATCTTGCGCACACCGGCCACATGCCGGCGGCTGACGATCAACGCATCACCATTGAGACCTTTGAGAAACAGCTGGAAATGCCCCAGCGGCGTACGTTGCAGACGTTCGATGCGATCACGGGCGACCAGCGCATTGCGGTGGATACGCACGAAGCGCTCGCCGAATTCGTCTTCGAGGGCCTTGAGCGGCTCGTCCAGCAACACTTCACCGGCCTCGTGGCGCAGGGTCACGTATTTGTGATCGGCGATAAAGTAGACCACCTGATCCAGCGGTATCAGTTCAATGCCTTTGCGGGTGCGGGCGCTGATATGGCTGCGTGGTCCGCTGCCGCTTTCAGCAGCAGGACGGGTCAGGGCCGAGAGTTGCGCCCGATTGGGACGTTCAGCCCGTTTCAGGGCGTCATGCAGATGTTCGGTTCGCACGGGTTTCACCACATAGCCCACGGCGCTGGCCTGCAGGGCTTCCACGGCAAATTCATCGGGGCTGGTGCAAAACACCACGGCCGGCGGCGTTTCGCGTTCGCACAGACGGGCAGCAACCTGCAGGCCATCGAGGCCCGGCATGCGGATATCGAGCAGCACGATATCCGGCTTGTGGCTGTCGATCAGTGCCAACGCCTCTTCGCCATTCGTGGCGCCGGGCTCCAGAACTGTATAACCCTCGAGCTCGCTCACCATTCGGCTGAGGCGCTCGCGAGCCAGTGGTTCGTCATCAACGATCAGGACATTCATATTGCGCTGGATTCCTGCGTGAGTCTCGCACAAGGATAGCGTAGACAGGTGAAGTGACGTCCGTCACCGCGATCCACGCTAAGACTAGCCCGAGCGCCAAAAAGTGCCGTACGTCGGCCAGCAATATTTGCCAGTGTCCGGGTCGTACTGCTCGAAGCCCGCTGTTTCCTGCGTTTCTCACGGGGTTTGCCGAAGGACAAAACACCCACCCCCTCTTCTTATAGTCGGCGGCCAGACCTTTGCGCGATCTGACTTGTGCCGGCCCTTATGTCCAACTGTAGACGCTCGTCGGGCCGATATTGCTCAATCGAAAAATATCCTTGCGTAAAACGCCCGGGGCCAATGCTGACTATGGCGTACACAATGAGAAAAAAACGTATCGACCAGTGTCAGCGACAGGATTGGCAACCCTGTTATTATCCGCGCCAGCGTTTCACGCCTTCTTTCTTCAAGCCGATACGAGCGAATTCATGAGCACTGACAAGACCAATCAGTCCTGGGGCGGCCGCTTCAGTGAACCCGTCGACGCCTTCGTCGCCCGCTTCACCGCCTCCGTCACTTTCGACCAGCGCCTGTATCGCCACGACATCATGGGCTCGATCGCCCACGCCACCATGCTGGCCAAGGTCGGCGTGCTGACCGATGCCGAGCGCGACAGCATCATCGACGGCCTGAAGACCATTCAGCGCGAAATCGAGGCCGGCCAGTTCGACTGGCGCGTTGACCTCGAAGACGTGCACATGAACATCGAAGCACGCCTGACCGACCGCATCGGCGTCACCGGTAAAAAGCTGCACACCGGCCGTAGCCGTAACGACCAGGTCGCGACCGACATCCGCCTGTGGCTGCGTGACGAAATCGACCTGATCCTCGCCGAGATCACCCGCCTGCAAAAAGGCCTGCTGGAGCAAGCCGAGCGTGAAGCGGCGAGCATCATGCCGGGCTTCACCCACCTGCAGACCGCGCAGCCAGTGACCTTCGGGCACCACATGCTGGCCTGGTTCGAAATGCTCAGCCGCGATTACGAACGTCTGGTCGACTGCCGCAAGCGCACCAACCGCATGCCACTGGGCAGCGCCGCGCTGGCCGGCACCACCTACCCGATCGACCGCGAATACACCGCGCAACTGCTGGGCTTCGACGCCGTGGGCGGCAACTCGCTGGACAACGTGTCCGATCGCGACTTCGCCATCGAATTCTGCTCGGCCGCGAGCATCGCGATGATGCACCTGTCGCGCTTCTCCGAAGAACTGGTGCTGTGGACCAGCGCACAGTTCCAGTTCATCGATCTGCCAGACCGCTTCTGCACCGGCAGTTCGATCATGCCGCAAAAGAAAAACCCCGACGTGCCGGAGCTGGTACGCGGCAAGACCGGCCGTGTGTTCGGTGCGCTGATGGGCCTGCTGACCCTGATGAAGGGCCAGCCGCTTGCCTACAACAAGGACAACCAGGAAGACAAAGAGCCGCTGTTCGACGCCGCCGACACCCTGCGCGATTCGCTGCGTGCGTTTGCCGACATGATCCCGGCGATCAAGCCCAAGCACGCGATCATGCGTGAAGCGGCGCTGCGCGGTTTCTCCACCGCGACCGACCTGGCCGACTACCTGGTACGCCGTGGCCTGCCGTTCCGTGACTGCCACGAAATCGTTGGCCACGCCGTGAAGTACGGCGTCGACACCGGCAAGGATCTGGCCGAGATGAGCCTGGAAGAACTGCGTCAGTTCAGCGATCAGATCGAGCAGGACGTGTTTGCCGTGCTGACCCTGGAAGGCTCGGTGAATGCCCGTGACCATATCGGCGGCACTGCGCCGGCGCAGGTCAAGGCTGCCGTCGTTCGCGGTCAGGCCCTGATCGCCAACCGCTAAAAGCATCGCTGGCAAGCCAGCTCCCACAGGTTCTGCGTCGAACACACATGTTTGTGTCACAACAAAACCTTGTGGGAGCTGGCTTGCCAGCGATGACTGACTTCAAAACGCTGCAAAACCCTATTTCTTGGCAGCGATCATCGCCAAAAACGCCGGCATCGCCGCCTCCTTGTCCGCCGCAATCTTCTGCACATGCGGATTCTGCTCAAATCGCTCCAGCAGCGCCTTGGCCTGCGGCATCTCAGCCAGCAAATCGATCCCGAACAGTTTCTGCCCGACCGCACAGGCCAGCGGCACGCTGTAGAGGAAATACAAATCGGCAATGCTCAGACGGTCGCCCGCCACATACGGGGCAAATTTGCCGTGCCGACCCAGCGCCGCAAAACCCAGCAGCAACTCAGTCCTGGTTTTTTCCTTGATCGCCTCCGGTAGGGCCATGCCGAAAAACGCTTCACCGTAACAGGCACGCCCCGGCAGTTCGATGTACAGCTCGATTTCCTTGGCAATCGCCAGCACCTGCGCGCGCTCGAACGGATCGCTCGGCAGCAGCGGCGTGCCCTTCTGGGTCTGTTCCAGGTATTCGAGAATGATCGCGGTTTCGTTGATAAAACCGGCGTCAACACCGAGCACCGGCACTTTGCCGCGCGGGCTGATGGCCAGCGATTCCGCGGTTTGCGCCGGATAGAACGTGACCTCTTCGAACGGCAGGCCTTTTTCCAGCAGCGCCAGTTTGACCATGTTGTAGTAGTTGCTGACTGAGAATCCGTAGAGCTTGAGCATCACATAGCCTCCAGGCCGTGCGGGGTGGGCAGTGCCTGTTTATAGATCGCCAAGACGAATCACGCCAGCAGCATCACCCCGCTGAATGCGGGTAAACTGGCGCCTTTCCTTGAGGAGCCTGCCATGAGCGAGCCGACAGACATCGACAACGACGAAGAAGAGTTCACCGAGGCTACGTTGATCGAAGCCATCGAGAACCAGATCGAAAGCGACAACCCGCCAGCGGCCAAAGCGACCTTCAACAAGCTGACCTTGGTGGGCGTTGAGCGCGAAGAGATCCTCAATCTGATGGCGCACGTGCTGGCCTACGAGATTGACGCAATGCTTGATGAAGACCGCGCGTTCAATACCGAATGGTACGAAGCGGCGCTGCGCGCATTGCCGGAATTACCGCCAGAAAAGCAGTAAGCCAAACACAATCCCCTGTGGGAGCGAGCCTGTTCGCGAATGCCGTGTATCAGCAAAAAAAACGCTAAATGACACACCGCTTTCGCGAGCAGGCTCGCTCCCACACAATTTGTCACCCATCCATCCAGCCAACTCCCGGGCCCCGACTACACTGGAATCCGCCTCAAGACAAAATCCCTGATCTGAGCACTGGACATGCCGCAAAAGCGGGTTCACCTTAGGGACGCTGTCGTCCAATTCCTAGAAAGTCTGGAGTCCTTATGTCGCTTACCCCTGAGTTGGTTGCCGAACTGGAAGTCCTCGCACTCTTCAACCTGGACAGTTCCCAGGAAGGTCTGAAAATTCATCAGACCGCTGCCCCGAAACACATTGCCGCCGCCAAACGCCTCTTTGAAAAAGAACTGACCGACCAGCCCGATGGCGGGTATCTGACCAGCCTCGGTCGCGACGCTGCACAAAATGTGCAAACCGTGCTGACGATTCTGAGAGAGCAAGAAACCGCCTGATCCCCCTGACTTTGCCCACGGGAACTCCTGCCACGGGATTTCCGCGGGCTTGCCCTGCCGCCCGCGATAGAAATCTGACGTCAAAAAACAAATTCAGCTAAAAGTCCCGCTGTGCTAAGGCTAAACTGCCTCCCATTCCGAGACCCTCTACGTCCGAGCCTGCGAGCCGGTTTGAGCTGACATGACGCGCACCCACGAAATCCGCCCCGACCTGGACGAAGGCATCGACCGCAAGGTACTCAGCCAGCTGCGCGCGCGTTTTCTCAAACTCAATGAAGGCCGCCTCGGCCGCGCCCTCGAAGGCCTGTCGACCCGCCAGCAGAGCGTGTTGACGCTGTTGCCACTGTTCTTCCACGTCAATCATCCACTGCTGCCGGGCTATGTCTCGGGCAGTACGCCGGCCGGCCTGTCGAATTACGAGCCAGACGCCAACACCCTCGCCGAGGCGCAACGCCTGACGCGTTCGTTCTCGTACAAGCCGCGCCACGGCAGCAATCCGCCACGACCGATTCACGGCCTGTTCCTGATGGGCAGCCTCGGCACCCTGGCGCAGGCCGACCAGAGCGACATGGACGTGTGGGTCTGCCACGCGCCGGATCTGAGCGAAAGCGAACTCGCCGAGCTGAGCAAGAAGTGCCAGTTACTGGAAGCCTGGGCGGCGAGCCAGGGCGCTGAAGCGCACTTCTTCCTGATCGACCCGGAGCGCTTCGTCAAAGGCGAACGCGACTCCCAGCTCAGTTCGGAAAACTGCGGCACCACCCAGCACTATCTGCTGCTCGACGAGTTTTATCGCACCGCAATCTGGCTGGCCGGGCGCACGCCGATCTGGTGGCTGGTGCCGGTTTACGAAGAAACCGCCTATGACCTTTACACCCATACCCTGCTGTCCAAGCGCTTCATCCGCGCCGACGAAACCCTCGACCTTGGTCATCTGGCGCGGATTCCGCCGGGCGAGTTCATCGGCGCCGGATTGTGGCAGTTGTTCAAGGGCATCGAGTCACCCTACAAATCGGTGCTCAAACTGCTGCTGACCGAGGTCTACGCCAGCGAACACCCGCAAGTGCAGTGTCTGAGCCTGCGCTTCAAAAAAGCCGTGTTCGCCAACCAGCTGGATCTGGATGAACTGGATCCGTACATGGTCGTGTACCGGCGCATCGAGGAATACCTCACCGCGCGCAACGAGCCGGAACGGCTGGAGCTGGTGCGTCGTGCGCTGTACCTGAAGGTCAACCGCAAGCTCACCGGCAACAGCCGCACCCAGAGCTGGCAACGCTCGTTGCTGGAACGGCTGGCCAGTGAATGGCATTGGGATCAGCGGCAACTGACGCTGCTCGACAGCCGCAGCCAGTGGAAAGTCCGCCAGGTCAGCGCCGAACGCCGCGCGCTGGTCAATGAGCTGAACTACAGCTATCGCTTCCTGACCCAGTTCGCCCGCACCGAGCAGACCGTCAGCCTGATCAACAAACGCGACCTCAATGTGCTGGGGCGCCGGCTCTATGCAGCCTTCGAACGCAAGGCTGACAAGGTCGAGTTCATCAACCCCGGCATCGCCCCGGACCTGGCCGAAGACACCCTGACCCTGGTGCAGTCGCGCAACAAAAAGGAACCGGGCCAAACCCAGTGGGGCCTGTATAACGGCAGCCTCACAGCACTGGAATGGGAGCACTTCGCGCCGATCAAGCGCAGCCGCGAATTGCTTGAATTGCTGACCTGGTGCCACCGCAACGGCGTGATCGACAGCAGTACTCGTCTCGCTCTGCATCCCGGCACCAGCGACTTGAGCGAGTTCGAGCTGTTCAACCTGCTCGGCAGCCTGCAACAGTGCATCGCCCTGCCCTTGCCTACGGTGGCCGAAGAGCCGCTGCTGCGCGCCGCCGTGCCGAGCGAAGTGCTGATGCTGGTCAACGTCGGCATTGATCCACTCAAGCATCACCGCGACCTGAACATCCTGATGACCACCGAGCGCACCGACTCGCTGAGTTACGCCGGGGTGCGTGAAAACCTCGTGCTGACCCTGGATCAGGTCACGCTGAACAGCTGGAATGAAGTGCTGGTCAACCGCTTCGACGGCCCGCATGCCCTGCTCGATTGCCTGCGCGATTACCTCAACAACCTGCCGCGCGGGCCATTGCAGCCGTCGCTGAAGGTGCGTTGCTTCTGCCACAACCGCGCGCAGTTCATTGCCCGCCGCGTCGAGGAAATCGTCGACACCGCGCAGAATCTGTTGCTCAGCGAACTGAACCATCGCTACCTGATTCAGGTGCAGCAGCACTATCACGTGCTGGAATTGGTGCCGGGCCAAGTCAACCACGTCGCCCTCGCCACCCTTCCGGCCCTGCTCGATTATCTCGGTGAGGAACAGCCGCGCTACAGCCCGCTGCACCTGGACCCGATGGCGTTGGAAGATCACGACCTCGCGCTGATCCTGCCGATGGGCCAGCCGGAGTGCATTCAGGTCTTCTACCGGATCACCGAGCAGCAGGCAGAGCTGTACGTGCTGGATGAGTTCAACGCGCTGTGGCAGCAACATTTGCCCTATCACGATGAGCAAAGTCTGTTGGTGCCATTGCAGCGTTTCCTGCAATCGATACTGTTCCGCCGCGAAGCCGTGCTGCCGATGGACGCCGGCCCGGATGCCCGCCTCGAAACTTTGTATTACCAGTTATTGCCGTCGGGCCCGGGACGCGTGCGCCGGGTCGAAGCGCGGCCGGCACCGCAGACGCCAGTGAACAAGCCGTTCTACGACGTGCAGGCGATCGTCGGCAAAGCCGCACCAGGCGAAGTGCAGGTCACCCTGTATTGCAATCAACGGGAATTCAGCGAGCTGGAACATGGCGACCAGCTGTTCAGCGTGGTCGCCCGGGAGATCGTTGAGCAACGCCGCGAGAGCGAACGCTATCGCTGCTACATCACCGACCTCGACCTCTCGGGCCTGCTCGGTGACGGGCAGAGTTCAAGCAATCTGTATCTGCGCTACAAGGCTGACCTGGAGCGCGCCCTGAACGAGGCGCTCGAACAGGTCTGAGACGGGTTTACTCGCGGAAATCACCGCCGTTGGCCGGCTGCGATTCAACTTCCAGCAAAGTCAGTTTCAGGGTCTTGCCACCCGGGGCCGGCCAGTCGATGTGCTGACCGACTTTAAGGCCCAGCAACGCACTGCCGACTGGCGCCAGAATGGAAATCTTGCCTTCGTCGGCATTGGCATCCTTGGGATAGACCAGCGTCAGGTGATAGTCCTTGCCACTGCCTTCTTCGCGGCAATGCACACGGGAATTCATCGTCACGACATCGGCGGGCACTTCATCGTGACCGACCAGCGTATCGGCGCGGTCCAGTTCGGTTTGCAGCGCGATCACGCCCGGTGCAGCCTGGTCTTTATCGTTCAGGCTGTCGATCAAGCGCTCCAGACGTTGCACGTCCAGACGGGTAAGGGTGATGGAAGGTGCGGTCATGATCCGGGCAGACTCCTTTCTTCTGCACACAAAAAAAGCAAAACCCCGCCAAAAAAGACGGGGTTTTCACCAAGCCTCGATGGGTTGAGGCGTGTTCGGACACTATCACAGCTCAAAAAATATACAAGTCACGCCCCGGTGCACTGTTTGCGCTGCGACGCCTGCGCGCAAATCACGCGCCGCCGCTCGTCGTCCGCCGAACGCCATTCGCGAATGTCCTCGACATGGCGGAAGCAGCCGAGACAAACCTTCTGTTCATCAAGCCGGCACACGCCGCTGCACGGCGAAGGCACGGCCGGACTGATGTTGCTGTAGAGCGGTTTGGGCGGACGAACAGGAGCGGTGTCAGTCACGGAATCACAGACCTTCGAAGTCGAATTCAGCGCCAGCCTGTTGCTTGACGATGCGCTCGAGCATTTCGCCCAGTTGCTCTTCGCTCTTGTCGCACATCCAGCGCTCGCTCTCTTCGTCGTAATCGAAGTGGAAACCACCGGACACCGCCGCCAGCCACAACTGACGCAGCGGCTCCTGGCGGCTGAAGATCAGTTGCGAGCCGTTTTCGAACTTGACGGTCAAGACACCTGCCGAGCTCTCCAGGTCGATATCCAGGTCGCTGTCATCAAAGATATCTTCCAGCGTCTGCTGGGTAGCATCGACCAGATCATGGAAACGGGCTTCGGACAAACTCATTGCGGCAACCTCAAAAAATGTCTGATCAGGCTCAAGCGCCGAAAGATACGGACGCTGCCGGCCGATTGCAAAGATTAACGACCAAGCACCGTTTCCCATCCCGCACTGCCCCCTGTGGGAGCGAGCTTGCTCGCGAAGGCGCCAGAAAATTCAACATCAATGGCGACTGACATACCGCTTTCGCGAGCAAGCTCGCTCCCACAGGGTTACCAGTGCTCACGGACGAGCCCCGCCGGACGGGAACCCCCTCGCATAGGCAAGCTGCCGGGTGGCCGGTATACTCCGGCGCAATTAACGCATTTTCAAGGATTTCGCCATGAAGCGCCTGATCTCTTCCCTTGCTGCGCTCGTCGCGGTTGCCTGCCTCGTTTCGGCCTGTGGTCAAAAAGGCCCGCTGTACCTGCCGGATGACGATCAGGACCCGGCCGAGCAAGCCCAGTCTTCGCAGAAGCAGCCGTCCAAAGCACACAAGCACGACGTTTACCAATAAGGGATCGCCATGGACGCTTTTAACTACCGTGGCGGGGAGCTGTTCGCGGAAGGTGTGGCGCTGTCCGCCATCGCCGACCGTTTCGGCACGCCCACCTATGTTTACTCCCGCGCGCATATCGAAGCCCAATATCTGGCCTACGCCGATGCGCTGGCCGGCATGCCGCACCTGGTCTGCTTTGCCGTCAAAGCCAACTCCAACCTCGGCGTACTGGATGTCCTGGCCCGTCTCGGCGCCGGTTTCGACATCGTCTCCCGTGGTGAACTGGAGCGTGTGCTGGCCGCTGGCGGCAGCGCTGACAAGATCGTCTTCTCCGGTGTCGGCAAGACCCGTGACGACATGCGTCGCGCCCTCGAAGTCGGCGTGCACTGCTTCAACGTCGAATCCACCGACGAGCTCGAACGCCTGCAAGTAGTTGCCGCCGAGCTGGGTGTCCGCGCCCCGGTTTCGCTGCGCGTGAACCCGGACGTCGATGCCGGCACCCACCCGTACATTTCCACCGGTCTCAAAGAGAACAAGTTCGGCATCGCCATTGCCGACGCCGAAGACGTGTATGTGCGCGCCGCGCATCTGCCGAACCTGGAAGTGGTCGGCGTTGACTGCCACATCGGTTCGCAACTCACCACCCTGCCGCCGTTCATTGACGCGCTGGATCGCCTGCTCGATCTGGTCGATCGCCTCGGCGATTGCGGCATTCACCTGCGCCACATCGACCTCGGTGGTGGCTTGGGCGTGCGTTATCGCGATGAAGAGCCGCCATTGGCTGCCGATTACATCAAGGCTGTGCGCGAGCGCTTGAACGGGCGTGATCTGGCGCTGGTGTTCGAGCCGGGCCGCTTCATCGTCGCCAACGGCGGCGTACTGCTGACCCAGGTCGAATACCTCAAGCACACCGAACACAAAGACTTCGCCATCGTCGATGCGGCGATGAACGACCTGATCCGCCCGGCGCTGTATCAGGCATGGATGGACGTCACGGCGGTCAAACCGCGTGGCACCGCTGCGCGCAAATACGACATCGTCGGGCCGATCTGCGAAACCGGTGATTTCCTCGCCAAGGACCGTGAACTGGCGCTGGAAGAAGGCGACTTGCTGGCCGTGCACTCGGCCGGGGCCTACGGTTTTGTGATGAGTTCCAACTACAACACCCGCGGCCGTGCTGCCGAGGTGCTGGTAGACGGTGATCAGGTTTTTGAAGTGCGCCGCCGCGAAACCGTGGCCGAGCTGTTTGCCGGCGAAAGCCTGCTGCCGGAGTAACCCATGCTGCTGCGTTTTACCAAAATGCACGGCCTGGGCAATGACTTCATGGTTCTCGACCTGGTCAGCCAGCACGCGCATATTCAGCCCAAGCACGCCAAGCAATGGGGCGACCGGCACACCGGCATCGGTTTCGACCAGTTGCTGATTGTTGAAGCGCCGAGCAATCCGGACGTGGACTTCCGTTACCGGATCTTCAATTCCGATGGTTCGGAAGTCGAGCAGTGCGGCAACGGTGCACGCTGCTTCGCGCGCTTCGTGCTCGACAAGCGTCTGACCGCCAAACGGCAGATCCGCGTCGAAACCAAGGGTGGCATCATCGAGCTGGACGTGCGTAACGACGGCCAGATCGGCGTGAACATGGGCGCCCCGCGTCTGGTGCCGGCGGACATTCCGTTCGAAGCGCCGGCGCAGGCCAGCAGCTATCAGCTGGAAGTCGACGGCACCACGGTCGAACTCGCCGCCGTGTCGATGGGCAACCCCCACGCGGTGTTGCGCGTACAGGACATCAACAGTGCACCGGTGCATGAGCTGGGGCCGAAAATCGAACACCATCCGCGCTTCCCGGCGCGGGTCAATGTCGGTTTTCTCCAGGTCATCGACCGCAACCGCGCGCAGCTGCGCGTGTGGGAACGTGGCGCTGGGGAAACCCAGGCCTGCGGCACCGGCGCGTGTGCAGCGGCTGTCGCTGCAATCAGCCAGGGGTGGATGGATTCGCCGCTATTGATCGACCTGCCCGGCGGGCGTCTGTCCATTGAATGGGCTGGCCCTGGCCAACCGGTGCTGATGACCGGTCCGGCAGTGCGTGTATACGAAGGACAAGTACGTCTTTGAGTGAGCAGAAACCATGACCGATAAGCCTCAGGTACCCGCCCGACAGTCCGACGAATCAGCGTCCGAGAGCCTGGAGGCGGCAGCGGTTGCCGCATACCTGGAGGCTCATCCGGACTTCTTCGTCGAGCACGAAGAACTGCTGCCCGCCCTGCGTATTCCCCACCGACGCGGTGACACCGTGTCCTTGGTCGAGCGGCAAATGACCATCCTGCGCGACCGCAACATCGAGATGCGCCATCGCCTCTCGCAGTTGATGGATGTCGCCCGCGACAACGATCGCCTGTTCGACAAGACTCGCCGGCTCATTCTGTCCCTGATGGACGCCGCCAGCCTCGAGGACGTGGTGATCAGCGTCGAAGACAGTCTGCGTCAGGATTTTCAGGTGCCCTTCGTCAGCCTGATCCTGCTCGGTGACAACCCGGCGCCGGTCGGTCGTTGGGTCAGCCACGCCGACGCACAAGTCGCCATCGGCGGTTTGCTCACCGAAGGCAAAAGCGTCAGCGGCAGCTTGCGCGAGCATGAGCTGGACTTCCTGTTTGGCGAAGATCAGCGCAAGCAGATCGGTTCCACCGCCGTGGTCGCGGTCAGCCATCAAGGCATCCACGGCATTCTGGCGATCGCCAGCCGTGATCCGCAGCACTACAAGAGTTCGGTGGGTACGCTGTTCCTCAGCTACATAGCCGAAGTCATGGGCCGCGTGCTGCCACGGGTCAACAGCTCCCTGCGCTCGGTACGCTGAGCATGGAACGGCAACTGGACGCTTACTGCGAACACCTGCGCAGTGAGCGACAGGTGTCGCCGCACACGCTGTCGGCCTACCGCCGCGACCTCGATAAAGTCCTCGGCTGGTGCGTGAAGCAAAACATCGGCAGTTGGGCGGCGCTGGACATTCAGCGCCTGCGCAGCCTGATCGCCCGCCTGCATGCGCAAGGCCAATCCTCGCGCAGCCTCGCCCGCCTACTCTCGGCAGTACGCGGGCTTTACCACTATCTCAATCGCGAAGGCCTTTGCGACCACGATCCGGCGACCGGTCTGGCACCGCCGAAGGGCGAACGGCGCCTGCCGAAAACCCTCGATACCGACCGCGCACTGCAACTGCTTGAAGGGGCAGTCGAGGATGATTTTCTTGCGCGGCGCGATCAGGCGATTCTGGAGTTGTTCTACTCCTCCGGCCTGCGCCTTTCCGAACTGACCGGGCTCAATCTTGATCAACTCGACCTCGCCGACGGCATGGTCCAAGTGCTCGGCAAGGGCAGTAAAACCCGCCTGCTACCGGTGGGTAAAAAGGCCCGCGAAGCACTGGAACAGTGGCTGCCGTTACGGGCGATGACCAATCCGGCGGATGACGCCGTGTTCGTCAGCCAGCAAGGCCGGCGCCTCGGCCCACGAGCGATTCAGGTACGAGTGAAACTGGCCGGCGAACGCGAACTGGGGCAGAACCTGCACCCGCACATGCTGCGGCACTCCTTTGCCAGCCACCTGCTGGAGTCTTCGCAGGATCTGCGCGCGGTGCAGGAATTGCTCGGCCACTCCGACATCAAGACCACGCAGATCTACACCCACCTGGACTTCCAGCACCTGGCGGCGGTCTACGACAGCGCCCACCCACGGGCCAAACGCATGAAAGGCGACGATTCATGAGCATCCAGTTGATCACCTTCGACCTCGACGACACCTTGTGGGACACCGCGCCGGTGATCGTCAGCGCCGAAGCGGTATTGCGCGAATGGCTGAGCGAACACGCGCCGAATCTGGGCGCGGTGCCGGTGGAGCATTTGTGGGCAATTCGTGAGCGCGTGCTGGCTAATGAGCCGGGGCTGAAACACCGCATCAGCGCACTACGTCGGCGGGTGTTGTTCCATGCGATGGAGGACGCCGGCTATGCCCATGGCGAAGCAACCGACCTGGCAGACAAGGGTTTTGAAGTATTTCTGCATGCGCGGCATCAGATCGAAGTGTTTCCTGAAGTCGAGCCAGTGCTGGAGATCCTCGCCAATCACTATGCGCTTGGCGTGGTCACCAATGGCAATGCCGATGTGCGCCGTTTGGGTCTGGCGGATTACTTCAAGTTTGCGCTGTGCGCGGAAGATATCGGCATCGCCAAACCGGATGCGCGACTGTTTCATGAGGCGTTGCAGCGCGGTGGCGCTACGGCCGAAACCGCCGTGCATATCGGTGATCATCCGGGCGATGACATTGCCGGCGCACAGCAGGCCGGGTTGCGGGCGATCTGGTTCAACCCGACGGGGAAAGCCTGGGAAGCGGATCGCCTGCCGGATGCCGAGATTCGTAGCCTGAGCGATTTGCCAGCGGTGCTTGCCCGCTGGAATGCCACTTCCACCTGACACCTGAAAACCTGTGGGAGCTGGCTTGCCAGCGATGAGGCCGGCACATTCAACGTCAATGTGACTGATCCGACCCCATCGCGGGCAAGCCCGCTCCCACAGGGTTTATGTTTCACTTCAGGTATTTTATTTCACCCATGAAAAAGCCCGCAGCGACGGCGGGCTTTTTCAGTAAGCCAGCGGCACGCCTCAGATAGGGCGGCTGCCGTACTTGTTGTCCGGCTTCTTCGGCGGATCGGCGACCACATTGGCCTCCACTTCCTGCACTTTTCCGCCACGCGACAGGAACTCTTCCATGGCCTTGGCCAGGGCGTCGCGCTCCTTGTTCTTGGCTTCGATGCTCGGCAATTCGTCTACCGACACCGCAGCCTTGGCTTTGCCTTTGGCAGCCGGGGCCGGCGTATCGTCACCGCCATCGTCGTCAGCAACGTCTTCCGCTGCTGCTTCCAGGCCTTCCTCGGCCTCGTCTTCGTCGCCTACTTCGAGGTCGTCGTTTTCCAGATCATCGTCGCTCATGTTCTACCTCATGACTTGCGAAAAGCAGATTAGTTATAGACCAGCTTTGGCGACTGTCGAAAGTCGCCGTTAAAAAATCAGTAACCATTGGTGACCAACGGTTTATGCCCCTTCACCGTGCAAGGTGGCGAGGACTTTTCGGGCACCGCCATGATCACGGTGCTCGCCCAGATAAACGCCTTGCCAGGTTCCCAGTGCCAGGCGACCTGCCGAAACCGGCAGACTGATCTGGCAGCCAAGCACGCTGGCCTTGAAGTGCGCCGGGAGGTCGTCCAGGCCTTCGTCGTTATGCTCATAGCCGTCTGTTCCTTGTGGGATCAGACGATTGAAAAATCGTTCGAAGTCGCGACGTACCGCCGGATCGGCGTTCTCGTTGATGGTCAACGACGCCGAGGTATGCTGCAGCCACAAATGCAACAGACCGACCCGGCATGCCTTGAGTTCAGGCAGCCCGGCGAGCAACTCGTCCGTTACCAGATGAAAGCCCCGGGGCCGTGCCCGCAGGGTTATCAGAGTCTGTTGCCACATACAGTTCTCCGCACGTTCGGGGCGCATTCTAGCGCGCTCTGGGAAAAAACAAAGGCCCTAATAATCCTGCAATGATGTAAGCCATTGCCCGCAGAAAAACGCCCGTCGTAAACACGACCAAAGACGTACGAAAAATCCTTTCAGCTGCTCTCTCTGCGACAAACTCCAGACAAAAAAATGCCCGGCGAACCGGGCAAGTTTTTTGCTGCGCGTACTTACAGGTTGTAGCCGCGTTCGTTGTGTTGTGCCAGATCGAGGCCTACCGATTCTTCTTCCTCGGTCACACGCAGACCCATCACAGCGTCCAGGACCTTGAGGATGATGAAGGTGACGATCGCAGTGTAGATCACCGTGAAACCAACGCCTTTGATCTGAATCCAGACCTGCGCGCCGATATCGGTAACGGTGCCGAAGCCACCCAGAGCCGGCGCAGCGAATACGCCGGTAAGGATCGCGCCGAGGATACCGCCGATACCGTGTACGCCGAACGCGTCCAGGGAATCGTCATAACCGAGTTTGCGTTTCAGGGTGGTGGCGCAGAAGAAGCACACCACGCCCGCCGCCAGACCGATCACCAGGGCGCCCATCGGGCCCACGGTGCCAGCAGCCGGAGTAATTGCCACCAGACCGGCAACCACACCCGAGGCGATGCCCAGTGCACTTGGCTTGCCGTGGGTGATCCACTCGGCAAACATCCAGCCCAGTGCGGCGGCAGCGGTAGCGATCTGAGTGACCAGCATCGCCATGCCAGCGGTGCCGTTGGCCGCAGCAGCGGAACCGGCGTTAAAGCCGAACCAGCCGACCCACAGCATGGCCGCGCCCATCAGGGTGTAACCGAGATTGTGCGGGGCCATCGGGGTGGTCGGGAAGCCTTTGCGCTTGCCCAGTACCAGGCAGGCAATCAGACCGGCCACACCGGCATTGATGTGCACCACGGTGCCGCCCGCGAAGTCGAGCACGCCCCAGTCCCACATCAGGCCGCCGTTGCCGGACCAGACCATGTGCGCGATCGGTGCATAAACCAGGGTGAACCAGATGCCCATGAAGATCAGCATCGCGGAGAACTTCATCCGCTCAGCGAACGCACCGACGATCAGCGCCGGGGTGATGATCGCGAAGGTCATCTGGAAGGTGATGAACACCGCTTCAGGGAACAGCGCCGCAGGGCCGGTCAGGCTTGAAGGCGTGACACCGGCGAGGAACGCCTTGCCCATGCCGCCGAAGAACGAGTTGAAATTGACGACGCCCTGCTCCATGCCGGTGGTGTCGAACGCAATGCTGTAGCCATAAATGACCCACAGGATGCTGATCAGACCGGTAATGGCGAAGCACTGCATCATCACGGAAAGAATGTTTTTGGAGCGAACCATGCCGCCGTAGAACAGCGCCAGGCCGGGGATGGTCATGAACAGCACGAGGGCTGTCGAGGTGAGCATCCAGGCAGTATCGCCGGAATTGAGGACTGGGGCCGCCACTTCGTCTGCCGCCATAGCGAGGCTGGGCATTACGATGGACAACAGGGCTCCTAGCCCTGCGAATTTACGCAGAGTCATATTGTTTTCTCCTGGGGCGTTGGGGTTTGTGGCGGCTTTTAAATCGCGTCGGTATCGGTTTCGCCGGTACGGATGCGGATCGCCTGTTCCAGATTGACCACGAAGATCTTGCCGTCACCGATCTTGCCGGTGTTGGCCGCCTTGGTGATCGCCTCGATCACCCGATCCAGATCCTTGTCGTCGATGGCCACGTCGATTTTCACCTTGGGCAGAAAATCGACCACATATTCCGCGCCGCGATACAGCTCGGTGTGACCCTTCTGCCGGCCGAAGCCTTTGACTTCAGTAACGGTAATGCCCTGCACGCCGATTTCGGACAGCGACTCGCGCACGTCGTCCAACTTGAACGGCTTGATGATGGCAGTGACTAGCTTCATGAAACTCTCTCCCGAATTGGTGGACTTGCCCCAGGAAAACAAACCCGACTCAAGTCTAAGCGCAGTGCCTGGCTTTGTAACGCATCGTCGGCCTTACCTGCCCGACTGACGCCAGCTAACCGCTGCTGACGAAACTCCCCGCTCCGTCTGCCGCACTGCATTCGTCACAGCGACTGCATCAGTGCATGGGTCGAAGGTGACTAAGCAGAAACCTTGCCATCTCGCCAAAATCCCCTGATTTCAATCCCTTGGCCGCTGCCGCAAGCCATCCCGTGCAAAACGCCATCCGGATACGCACAACAACGGTGCGTCGCCGTCCGTCCGCCTGCGCGAAAAGCGTGCATCCCTGACCACAGGATTGACTATAGACACTGCGTGATACACTGCCGGCCATTGTTTCCAGGACATCCACCATGCTCGCGCCCAAAGACTTCCTCGACGCCCTGAGCGGCACCGCCTCCCGCCTGTTCAGCGGCGACACCCCGCTGCCGAAAGCCGAAATCGAAAGCCAGTTCAAGATGCTGCTACAGAGTGCCTTCAGCAAACTCGATCTGGTCAGCCGCGAAGAATTTGATAGTCAGATGGTCGTTCTGGCCCGCACTCGCGCTCGCCTCGAAAGCCTCGAAGCCAAAGTCGCCGAGATGGAAGCCAAGCTGACACCGCCCGCGGAATAATCCGCGCCCCCTGTAGGAGCTGCCGAAGGCTGCGATCTTTTGATCTCCAGCCCTTCAACCATCCCGGCAACGTCCTACAACCTGCACCACCGCCGTCCGATTGCGCCGAAAAGCCCAGGTTTCTAAGCTCACCCGATACTGAATGTTCAGCACCGGGTTTGGCGACCTGGATCGAATTTGACGCAATGCAACTAAACTCACAGAGAGGTTTTTTCTCTCAACGAGTTATGGCGGCTTTGCGTGGGAGACCTCAGGGTCTGCCGGTTTCGAATTCACCGGTTCGCCAACCCGCGCATAGCTGCCACCCTTTTCGTTTGGCGACGAACAGAAGCAGTTTTCTTCACTTGAATTCGAGAACTGAACCATGGACGAAAACTACCTGACACCTAGCATCTTCACCCGCCACAAACTCCCCCTCCACGCCCTTCTCATCCAGAACCAACCCTGGTTCTGCGCCCGAGACCTGAGTCGCCTGCTGCACATCTACCTCAACGAACGCATGCTGCGAAAACTCGACCCCGACCAATACCAAACCCGCAAAACCCTGATCCACAACCAGATCGAAAATACCCTGCTGATCAGCGAATCCGGCATCTACGCCCTCCTCGTCTACCACTACTGCCCCGAATACCGCGCGCTGCGCGAATGGCTCACCCACCAGGTCATCCCCACCCTGCGCGACGCCCAACACCCCACCACAAGCGAACGCCCGCACCTGAGCCTGCTCAGTTGGCCGGACATGACGTTGAGTTTGTTGCATTGGAATAATCAGCCGTGGATACGGTTGCAAGATGTGCCGCTGATGGTGGTGGAACGGGAACAGACCAAGCGCCCAATGACGGGGCCATGGTGGAAAAGGGCTTCGCGGATGCTGCAATCGCTATAACCCCGCATGCCGGAGCTGGGCCCTGCGCAAATCGTAAGTCGACTGAAGATTCATCCAGAACTCAGGCGTAGTGTTGAGATGAGTGGCAAGGCTGATTGCCAGATCGGCGCAGATCCTGAGCTGGCATTTCACAAGCTTTTCGATCTCACTTTCGGGCCAGTTCGTGGGCATGGCCAGATCCATGACAGTCATGCCCAACGGCTCCATGAGTTACTTACTCAGAACCTCGCCCGGATGAATCGGGCGCATACCATTGCGGTTCATTTCTAGTCTCCAGAGGCTGCATTGAGCGGCCAAACTGGAGCATCCGACTCCGCGATACAAGACCGTCGAAACCCTTTCGCCGGCGTCCTACAACTATTAGGGCATAGCCCTACAAACATCAGCGTCTGCGCCCAGTTACGCAGCCCTTACGCATGTCATTACATTGGCAAACGAAATACGCCCATCAAGATGGAGGTATCTGTGAAGAATAAGAAGAGGAAGGAAAAGCTATTTCAGATTGTTGATTTGCACCTCGAAGCACTCCGTTTGGCTGGGAATATGTCAGCCAACCAACGGCGATTTATTGAAGTTGCTGTTACATGTGGGCCAGCGCTTGAGCCAAGCGGCGCGCTGGCCGGTAGAAGGTCCTGAGTGAAAAATAAAAAAGGCGTCCATAGGACGCCTTTTTTGTGTTTGGAGGAGTAGTCGCAGCGATTCTTTAGCTCCTGGCTTTGCAACCTTGGGTTCAGAATCCGACGAGCTGGCCCGTCGTCACCACTTCAGAGAAACCAGCGTTCTCTGCTGCCAAAAATGCGGGGGAGCTTTTACTGGTGCCCAGTCCCGACGAATGCGCAGTTGCAGTCCTCGAGCGGGAGGATCCGTCAATGCCGGGCGAGAGTCAACGCTCCAATTCAGGCAAGCAGTGACAGCCCATCGGGTCTTGATACGTCTTGTAAACCTCTATTTCAGCACTGAAACCCGGCTCAACTACCCTTCAAAAACCCGCAGGAAGCGGCCCCCGATTCAGCTCAAGGAACGACCATGTCCCTCTCCATCGTCCACAGCCGCGCCCAGATTGGCGTGGAAGCCCCCGCTGTCACCGTCGAAGTTCATCTGGCCAACGGTCTGCCGTCGCTGACCATGGTCGGGCTGCCCGAGGCGGCGGTGAAGGAGAGCAAGGATCGCGTGCGCAGCGCGATCATCAATTCCGGGCTGCAGTTTCCGGCACGGCGGATCACCTTGAATCTGGCCCCGGCAGATCTGCCCAAGGACGGTGGGCGGTTTGATCTGGCGATTGCCTTGGGGATTCTGTCGGCGAGTGTGCAGGTGCCGTGTCTGACGCTGGATGATGTGGAATGTCTGGGTGAGTTGGCGTTGTCCGGCGCGGTACGAGCGGTGCGCGGGGTGTTGCCGGCAGCATTGGCGGCGCGCAAGGCGGGTCGTGCGTTGGTGGTGCCGCGAGCGAATGCCGAGGAGGCGTGTCTGGCTTCGGGGTTGAAGGTGTTTGCGGTGGATCATTTGCTTGAGGCTGTGGCGCATTTCAATGGGCATACGCCGGTTGAGCCCTATGTCTCCGACGGCTTGATGCATGCCAGCAAGCCTTATCCCGACTTGAATGAAGTGCAAGGACAACTGGCGGCGAAACGCGCGCTGCTGATTGCCGCTGCGGGTGCCCATAACCTGCTGTTCAGTGGGCCGCCGGGAACGGGTAAGACATTGCTGGCCAGTCGGTTGCCAGGGCTGCTGCCACCCTTGGCCGAGAGCGAAGCACTGGAGGTGGCGGCGATTCAGTCAGTTGCCAGTGGCGCGCCGCTGACCCATTGGCCCCAGCGCCCCTTCCGTCAACCGCACCACTCCGCATCCGGGCCGGCGTTGGTCGGCGGCAGCTCGAAACCGCAACCCGGAGAGATCACCCTCGCCCATCACGGCGTGCTGTTTCTCGACGAACTGCCGGAGTTTGATCGCAAGGTATTGGAAGTTTTACGCGAGCCTTTGGAGTCCGGACATATCGTCATCGCGCGAGCCAAGGATCGCGTACGTTTTCCCGCACGGTTCCAGTTAGTGGCAGCAATGAACCCCTGCCCCTGTGGATATCTTGGCGAACCGAGCGGCAAGTGTTCGTGCACGCCGGACATGGTGCAGCGCTATCGCAACAAGTTGTCAGGGCCGCTGCTGGATCGGATCGATTTGCACCTGACAGTGGCGCGAGAAGCGACAGCGTTGAACCCGCAGGTCAAGCCGGGAGAGGACAGCGCCAGCGCCGCAGCCTTGGTGGCCGAGGCACGCGAGCGCCAGCAAAAGCGCCAAGGCTGCGCCAATGCGTTTCTTGATCTGCCGGGGTTGAAGCGGCACTGCAAATTATCCACAGCCGATGAGGCATGGCTGGAATCGGCGTGTGAGCGGTTGACCTTGTCGCTGCGCTCAGCGCATCGCCTGCTCAAAGTCGCCCGGACGCTGGCAGATCTTGAGCAAGTCGATGCAATCAAGCGTGAGCATTTGGCCGAAGCGCTGCAATACCGGCCGGCGACACCTTAATGTTCGGTCAGATCAACCAGCGGCGTCTGCCGCACTTCAGTTTCGCGTCCGGCCTGAATCTCGGTCACGCGCTTCAAGGCGTTATCCACAGCGCCTTTGTCTGCGAGCAGGCTGTAGCTGATCTGGAACTGTTTGTGTTCCTTGGATGCGATGGTCGGCACCAGATTCAGCGGGCGCTGATAGCGACGGTTGTAGGAAAAGCTGGTGCCCGGCTCCAGCCCGGTGACGTAGCCCTGGCCTTGAGTGTCGGTATTTTTCCACAGGGAGAACACCGGCAACTGCTGGGTATTGAAGCCAACAGAAACACCGAGGCTGCCGGCCTTATTGTGCAAAACAGTCAGGGTTTCGCCTTTGGCGTCGGCATAGGGCACGACGTTGTAGACGGTTTCGTCGTAGTCCTTGGTCGGCGCGCGGTAAGTCTGCCAGTCAGCCAGATCACCCTTGGCCTTGTCGTTGAACGGCGACACCTGTTTTACCGGCGCAGCGAATCGTGCGCCTTGCTCGAGGAACGGCGTACTGAAGTTGCTGTGATACAGCGCCTGGTATTCCTTCGGATAATCGCCGTTGTTGGTCAGCGTATCGTTGAGGGCAAAGCGCACGCTGCCGGGCTCGGTGACCAGCTCAGTGACGACCGAGAAGTCGACTTTCTTGAACGCTTGCTCTTTCAGCTCGCCGCGCAGGCTGATGGCGTAGGGCGGCTTTTCGTCGATGTGCAGCGTGACCGTACTAGCCGGGATGTTGGCGGCGCGTCCGTGCAAGGTCAGCAACTCACCATTGTCCATACCGGGATGGCCGACCCACTCGTAACCGCAGCGGGTCACCAGCTCGTTGAAACCTTCCAGCCAGCCCAGCCCACCGCGTCCGTTAAGTTCAATGAACGCCGGGTTGACCACTTCCTTGACCGGCGAATCCCAACCCATGCGTACATTGCCAACAGAAGCTTGCAAGACATTCATGCCTCGGGTCGGCACCACCGAGAGTTTCATCGTGCCGTTATCGATATCCACGATGCTGACACCTTCCTGCCGCCCACCGTGCAAGGTACGCAGGCTCACAGAGAAGGGTTTGTCGGTTTTCACACCGAGCTGCGCACTGGTGATGGTCCAGTTTTGCGCGGGCTTGTTGGCATCGAGCAGCACGTAATCCCAAGCCATGGCGTGGGAAGCAGCAGTGAATGCGCCGAGGGCGACGGCGAGTTTGAGCGGGGTCATGGCAGCAGCCTTTATTGGAGTTGTGCCATTTTTATAGCGCTGCGGAAACGTTTCAGCAAGTGTATTAGATTGATCGATGGCATGTCCTGCCGGAGATCTTCATTGATGCATTCGCGAGCAGGCTCGCTCACACAGGGAATCCGGGTCTTCACAAAATCTGTGATTTGCACCGGAATCTGTAGGAGCGCGCCTGCTCGCGAAAGCTATATCAAGGCTGTATCAACGGAAGCGATCAACCTCGGAACGCAGATCCGCCGCCAGCTTCTCCAGTTCTTTAGCCGTAACAGCCAGGTTCGACACAACCTCACGCTGCTCACTGTTGGCCAACGCAATGCTCTGCAAATTGCTGCTCAACAACGTCGCGGTGCTGCTCTGCTCCTGAGTCGCCGTGGTAATCGCAGCAAACTGCTGCCCCGCCGAACGGCTCTGCTCATCAATGCGCGCGAGTGCCGAAGCGACATTGGCGTTGCGCGACAAGCCTTCCTGCATCAGCACATTGCCCTGTTCCATGGTGCTGATCGCGTTGCCGGTCTCCTGCTGGATGCTGTGGATCATGCTGGAAATTTCGTCGGTCGCCTGGCGGGTACGCGAGGCCAGGCTGCGCACCTCATCGGCCACTACGGCAAAGCCACGCCCCTGCTCACCGGCACGGGCGGCTTCGATCGCAGCGTTAAGTGCCAGAAGGTTGGTCTGCTCGGCAATCGAGGTAATCACACCCACGATGCCGCCGATTTCCTGCGAGCGCTGACCGAGGGTGTTGATCACAGTGGCGGTGCTGTTCAAGGCACCAGCGATTTGCTCCAGCGAGGACGACGCTTCTTCCATCGAGCTGCGGCCAATCTGGGTTTGCTGGGCATTTTCCTGCGCCAGACGCTGGGTTGCGCCCATGTTGTCGGCAATGTTCAGCGAGGTCGCGCTGAACTCTTCCACCGCGCCGGCCATGCTGGTGATTTCACCGGACTGTTGCTCCATGCCTTCGTAGGCACCGCCGGACAAACCGGACAGGGCCTGGGCACGGCTGTTGACCTCTGCCGAGGAGCGGCGGATGTGCTCGACCATGGTCGACAGCGCCTGGCTCATCTGGTTGAACGCACGGGACAGCTGACCGATTTCGTCGTTGCTCGACACATTCAACCGAACGCTCAGATCACCGGCGCCCAAGGCCTCGGCCTGACGCACCAGATCGCCCAGAGGCGCCAGTTTGCTGCGCAGCAGCCAGACCACCGATCCGACCGCCAGCAGCATCGCCAACAGACTGCCAATGGCCAGTTGCGTACCGACGCTCCAGGTCACCGCACGGATCTCGGCTTTCGGCATGCTCGCCACCACCGACCATGGCCCGCCATCGAACGGCACGGCAATGCTGTAGAAATCTTCCGAGGTGTCGCTCCAGAACTCACCCTTGCCCGGTTTCGCCGCCAAACCTTTGATCACCGGAACGGCTTGATCCAGCGCCTGCACCCCCGCCGGCGCAACCAACCATTTGTTTTGCTCGTCGAGCAACGCCAGCGAACCGCTCTGGCCGATGCGGAAGCGCTTGAGGTTGTCGAACTGGATGTTCTGCGCGTCGGTGTAATCGAAACCGACGAACAGCACCGCAATCACCTTGCCGCTGCCATCGCGCACCGGGGTGTATTGGGTCATGTAGGAGCGATCGAACAGCAAGGCGCGACCGACGTAGCCCTGCCCCGCCATCAACTTCGCGTAGGCCGGGTGCGCATGATCGAGCAAGGTGCCGATGGCGCGCGTGCCATCCTGCTTGGTCAGCGAGGTACTGACCCGGACAAAGTCTTCGCCGCTGCGCACAAACAACGTGGCGACGCCCGCAGTCATCTGCTTGAACTCGTCGACTTCCTTAAAGTTGTTGTTCAGCACTTCGCTGCCCAGGTGCAGGCCTGGAGTCTGGGTGCCGGCGACTGTCACCGGCTCATCCGGATAAATGCTCAGGCCCGCGCTGAAGCGCTTCTCGAACAACCCGCTCAGGCGCTGGGTGCTTTCACGCAACGTGCCGTGAAACGTGCTCAGTTGGTCGGCCAGCAGCCGCGCCTCACTGGCCAGATGCTCTTCACGGGTGGCGAGGTTGGCGGAGTCCAGCGAACGCAAGGCGAACACCGTACTGCCACTGATAACTATCGCCAGTATTACAGCGAGCGCGAGGCCCAGCTGCGAGGCGATCCGAGCGCGAGGTTGAGACATGGACAGCTCCTGGCCGAGCCACGGGATCCTCCTTGATCTCGACTCGGAAATTTTTCTGGTTGTGGGGGTGAATCGTGGGTACCGGCACGACGGTTCCACAAGCACGTATTCGGCGGTGGATCCAAATACTTGAGCGGAAAACAAGGTTATGGCACAAGGCCGGCATTGTGGCGGCTCGAACGTTTCAGCTCAAGCGCGCAACCGCCGGCAGTTCCATGGCGCGGACCTCGCTTTGCAGAAAGTCGCTGAGACGGCGCAAACGTTCGCCTCCCGGGCGGGTCTTTGGCCACACGAGGTAGTAATTCAAGCCGCTGGCGACCGCGGTTGGCCACGGCAGGCTCAGCCTTCCTTGCGCCACATCTTCGGCGACCATCAACAGATCGCCCATCGACACACCGTAACCGCGCGCCGCCGCGATCATGCCCAGTTCGAGGGTATCGAACACCTGCCCACCCTTGAGTGACACCTGATCAGACAACCCCATGTGTTCCAGCCAACTGCGCCAATCGCGACGATCGGGGGTCGGGTGGAGTAATTCGGTGCAGGCCAGTCGAGCCACATCCCACGGCTGATCATTCAGCAGGTTGGGCGCCCCCACCGGAATCAACTCTTCAGGAAAGAGCAGGCTGGCCTCCCAGTCCGGCGGAAAATGCCCGTCACTCAACAGCACCGCGCAGTCGAACGGCTCATCGTTGAAGTCCACCGAATCGACGTCCATCCAGGCGCTGGTCAGTTGCACTTCGTTGCCCGGCTGCAAATGACGGAAGCGGCTAAGCCGCGCCAACAGCCAGCGCATGGTCAAGGTCGATGGGGCCTTCATGCGCAAGATGTCGTCCTCGGCACGCAAGGTATTGCAAGCCCGCTCCAGCGCACTGAAGCCTTCGCGGATGCCGGGCAGCAGTAACCGCGCAGCTTCAGTCAGTTGCAGATTGCGCCCGCTGCGATGAAACAGCCGACAGGCGAAGTGATCTTCGAGGGTACGAATATGCCGACTCACCGCACTCTGAGTGATCGACAGTTCCTCGGCAGCACGGGTGAACGAACTGTGTCGCGCCGCCGCTTCAAATGCGCGCAGGGCATACAAGGGAGGAAGACGACGAGACATGCAGAAAGCTCCTGTAGCGGGATGCAGCCGGCCCCAAAGATTTTACTCAAGATGAGTTTTAGTCATGCCACCCATCCTTTTTATCCCTTTGTGCAAAGCCTGCCAAGCGCCGAGAATCGACGCTCTTCTGTTCCCTCTTAAATTGAGTGGTGATGACCATGCAGCATCCTGTGCGTACCGAACTCTGGGCCATCCTGCGGCTGGCAGGGCCGTTGATTGCTTCACAGTTGGCGCACATGTTGATGGTGCTGACCGACACCCTGATGATGGCGCGCCTGAGTCCCGAAGCGCTCGCAGGTGGCGGACTGGGAGCAGCAACCTATTCGTTCGTATCGATTTTCTGCATCGGCGTGATTGCGGCGGTCGGCACGCTGGTGGCGATTCGCAAGGGCGCCGGCGACATCATCGGTGCTGCGCGCCTGACCCAGGCCGGGTTGTGGCTGGCGTGGCTGATGGCGCTGGGCGCCGGGTTGCTGTTGTGGAACCTGAAACCGGTGTTGCTCCTGTTCGGTCAGACCGAAACCAACGTCAACGCGGCCGGGCAATTCCTGATCGCCCTGCCCTTCGCCCTGCCTGGCTACCTCAGTTTCATGGCCCTGCGCGGTTTCACCAGTGCAATCGGCCGGGCGACGCCGGTGATGGTCATCAGCCTCGCCGGCACGGTGGCCAATTTCCTGCTCAATTACGCGCTGATCACTGGCATGTTCGGTCTGCCGAAAATGGGCCTGACGGGCATCGGCCTGGTCACGGCGATTGTCGCCAACTGTATGGCGTTGGCGCTGGCCTGGCACATCCGTCGGCATCCGGCTTATGACGCTTATCCATTGCGCGCAGGTTTATCGCGGCCGAATCGGCAATATCTCAAAGAGTTGTGGCGGCTCGGCCTGCCAATCGGTGGCACCTACGCGGTAGAAGTCGGTTTGTTCGCCTTTGCGGCGCTGTGCATGGGCACCATGGGCAGCACGCAGTTGGGCGCGCACCAGATTGCTCTGCAAATCGTCTCGGTGGCGTTCATGGTGCCGGCGGGGATGTCATACGCGATCACCATGCGCGTCGGCCAGCATTACGGCGCCGGGCAATTGAGCGATGCGCGGATGTCCGGGCGGGTCGGGATCGTCTTTGGCGCGGTGGTGATGCTGGGTTTCGCCATGGTGTTCTGGTTGCTGCCGAATCAGTTGGTCGGGTTGTTCCTCGATCACAATGATCCGGCATTTGCCGAGGTGATTCGTCTGGCGGTGAGCCTGCTGGCGGTGGCAGCATGGTTCGAGCTGTTCGACGGCACGCAGACGATTGCCATGGGCTGCATTCGTGGGCTCAAGGATGCGAAAACCACGTTTCTGGTCGGGCTCGGCTGTTACTGGCTGATCGGCGCGCCGGCGGCATGGTGGATGGCGTTCCATTTGAACTGGGGGCCGACAGGCGTCTGGTGGGGATTGGCGCTGGGCCTGGCGTGTGCGGCGGTGAGTTTGACGCTGGCATTCGAGTGGAAGATGAAGCGGATGATTCGGCTGGAGCCGCAATCTCGGGGCTTCAACATCCCTCAGCCTGAATGAGATTGCCCTTGTGGGAGCGAGCCGGCTCCGGGCGGCGTTCCGACGAATGAGATCGATCAGTCAAATCATCTTTGCCTGACACACCGCTTTCGCGAGCAGGCTCGCTACCACAGGGGTTTACGCCTAACCCGGAGATTGTGTTCAGCTGACGATTTCGAGGGCTGGCTGTTGGCTTGAGCCGAAGGTGAGATATTCAACCAGCTCCGCCAACGGCAGTGGCCGGCTGATCAGATAGCCCTGCACCTGATCGCAGCCAAACCCGCGCAGCAGCTCCAGTTGCTCCGGGGTTTCCACCCCTTCCGCTACCACTTCCAGATGCAGGTTGTGCGCAAGATTGATCATCGCGTGCACCAGTTTGCGGTTCTCTTCGCGCTGCTCCATGCCGCCGACAAAGCTCTTGTCGATCTTCAGCAAGGTGATCGGCAGGCTGTTGAGGTGCACGAACGACGAGAACCCGGTGCCAAAGTCATCCAGCGAAAAGCGCACACCGAGACGCCCCAGAGCATCCATGGTCTGTTTGACCAGATCGCTGCGGCGCATCACCGCGGTTTCGGTCAGTTCGAACTCCAGCCATTGCGCTTCAACACCACGTTCGGCGATCAAGCGGCTGAGCGTCGGCAACAACTGACTGTCCTGAAACTGGCGGAACGACAGGTTGATCGCCATGTGCAGCGCCGGCAGCCCGCGCTCGCGCAACGCCTGCATGTCGCGCAAGGCTCGGGAAATCACCCAGTAACCCAGCGGCACGATCAAACCGCTCTGCTCGGCCAAAGGCACAAATTCACTCGGCGGCAGCAGACCGCGCTCGCCATGGCGCCAGCGCACCAAGGCTTCGAGGCCGACAATCTGGCCGTCCGCAAGATTCAGGCGTGGCTGGTAATGCAGCTCGAGCTCATCGCGACGCAACGCCCGACGCAGCTCGCTTTCGAGGTCGGCCATGCTTCGAGCATTGCGATTGATGCGTTCGTTGAAGATATGGAAGGTGCAGCCCTGGGTGCTCTTGGCCTGCTGCATGGCGATGTGGGCGTGCCACATCAGCGGATCGGCGCCGCCCTGCGCGCGGGCATGGGCGATGCCGAGACTGGAGCCGATCAGCAGGCTTTCGCCATCGACCCAATACGGTTCGGCGAGTGCTTCGGTGATGCGTTCGGCCATCCACTCGGCGCGCTGCGGTGCACGGCGGGTGTCGATCAGCAGGGCAAACTCGTCGCTGCCCAGCCGCGCCAGTTGATCACCTGCCTCCAGCTGACTTTTCAGCCGCGCGACAACCTGCAGGATCAAGCGATCGCCCGCCTGATGGCCAAGCGCGTCGTTGGCGTGGCGGAAGTTGTCGAGATCGAGATGCCCGAGGGCCAGGCCGCGACCGTCGTTTTCCGCGAGGCGCGCAGCGAGCAAGGTCTGAAAACCCTGGCGATTGGCGATGCCGGTCAGCGGATCCTGTTCGGCGAGGCGTTGCAGGGTGTTTTCGAGAACGCCGCGTTCGCGCACATGGCGCAGGCAACGCCGGAGCATGCCGGCGTCGAGGGCGTCGAACACCAGCCAGTCACTGACGCCAACCGGCGCGGTGTCCGGTTCATGTTCCAGCAGCAAGACCGTCGGCAGGCTGCAACGGCCCGGTGCCGGTTGCAATGCCGGAATGGTCAACAACACCGCGTGGCGGTTGTCTTCGAACAAACTGCTGACCGACTCCCAGCTCGGCGCGCTGATCAGCACCGCCGCGCTCCCCATCGGAGCCAGACACTCGCGCAATAACGCTGTCCACGCCGGCTCTTCGGCCAGTAGCAGCAAACGCAAGGGTTCGACAGGCGTAGACAAGCTAGCTCCCTAGACTCTGCAATGATGTGGGCGGGGCATTATGCCGTTGCGCCGTTCAATGACCAAATGACAACGGTTATCAAAACGTTATTTTGTGTCACGAATGAGTACATTAGCCGCAAAATCACCGCGCATCCTCCGCGAAAGTAACAAAAGCGGCAAATTTGAATCGCGTGGTACGTCACAAGTCGGAGAGAGCAGCACAAATCTCTGAGCCTGTTAAAATGCCGGCCCATTTCGTCAACGACTCCCGAATTTTCGTATGTCCCGACTCAATCCCCGGCAGCAAGAAGCCGTGAACTACGTCGGCGGCCCTCTATTGGTGCTCGCCGGTGCTGGCTCCGGCAAGACCAGCGTGATCACCCGCAAAATCGCGCACTTGATCCAGAACTGCGGCATCCGTGCCCAGTACATCGTCGCCATGACCTTTACCAACAAGGCCGCGCGCGAGATGAAAGAGCGGGTCGGCACCCTGCTGCGCGCTGGCGAAGGTCGCGGCCTGACCGTCTGCACGTTCCACAACCTCGGTCTGAACATCATCCGCAAGGAACACGTGCGGTTGGGCTACAAACCCGGTTTCTCGATCTTCGACGAGACCGACGTCAAAGCCCTGATGACCGACATCATGCAGAAGGAATACGCAGGCGACGACGGCGTCGACGAGATCAAGAACATGATCGGCGCCTGGAAAAACGACCTGATCCTGCCGGCCCAGGCCCTGGAAAACGCGCGCAATCCCAAAGAACAGACCGCTGCCATCGTCTACACCCACTATCAGCGCACGCTCAAGGCGTTCAACGCGGTGGACTTCGACGACCTGATCCTGCTGCCGGTAAAACTCTTCGAAGAGCACGCCGACATCCTCGAAAAGTGGCAGAACAAGGTGCGTTACCTGCTCGTCGACGAATACCAGGACACCAACGCCAGCCAATACCTGCTGGTAAAAATGCTCATCGGCAAGCGCAACCAGTTCACCGTGGTCGGCGACGACGACCAGTCGATCTACGCCTGGCGCGGCGCGCGGCCGGAAAACCTGATGCTGCTCAAGGACGACTATCCGTCCCTGAAAGTGGTGATGCTCGAGCAGAACTACCGCTCCACCAGCCGCATCCTGCGCTGCGCCAACGTGCTGATCTCGAACAACCCGCACGAATTCGAAAAACAGCTGTGGAGTGAGATGGGCCACGGTGACGAGATCCGTGTGATCCGCTGCCGCAACGAGGACGCCGAAGCCGAGCGCGTGGCCATGGAAATCCTCAGCCTGCACTTGCGCACCGACCGTCCGTACAGCGATTTCGCGATCCTCTATCGCGGTAACTACCAGGCCAAGCTGATCGAATTGAAACTGCAGCACCACCAGGTGCCGTACCGTCTGAGCGGCGGCAACAGCTTCTTCGGCCGCCAGGAAGTGAAAGACCTGATGGCCTACTTCCGCCTGATCGTGAACCCGGATGACGACAACGCTTTCCTGCGGGTAATTAACGTGCCGCGCCGGGAAATCGGCTCGACCACCCTGGAAAAACTCGGCAACTACGCCACCGAACGCAAGATCTCCATGTACGCCGCCACCGACGAAATCGGTCTCGGCGAACACCTGGACAGCCGCTTCACCGATCGTCTGTCGCGCTTCAAGCGCTTCATGGACAAGGTCCGCGAGCAATGCGCCGGCGAGGATCCGATCTCGGCGCTGCGCAGCATGGTCATGGACATCGACTACGAGAACTGGCTGCGCACCAACAGCTCCAGCGACAAGGCTGCCGACTACCGGATGGGCAACGTCTGGTTCCTCATCGAGGCGTTGAAAAACACCCTCGAGAAGGACGAAGAAGGCGAGATGACCGTCGAGGACGCGATCGGCAAACTGGTCCTGCGCGACATGCTTGAGCGTCAGCAGGAAGAAGAGGATGGCGCCGAAGGCGTGCAGATGATGACCTTGCACGCCTCCAAGGGTCTGGAATTCCCCTACGTGTTCATCATGGGCATGGAAGAGGAAATCCTCCCGCACCGCTCCAGCATCGAAGCCGACACCATCGAAGAAGAACGCCGCCTGGCCTACGTGGGCATCACCCGCGCGCGCCAGACCCTGGCCTTCACCTTCGCCGCCAAGCGCAAGCAGTACGGCGAGATCATCGACTGCGCGCCGAGCCGCTTCCTCGATGAGCTGCCGCCGGACGATCTGGCCTGGGAAGGCAACGATGACACACCGACCGAAGTCAAAGCCGTGCGCGGCAACAACGCATTGGCCGATATACGCGCGATGTTAAAGCGCTAGAATTGACCCCTTTTTACTAGACCTTCGGCGCACAAAGCGCCAAATGAGGACAGCTTCATGGAAGCATTGCAGCAGAAAATCCGCGAACAAGGCATTGTGCTTTCCGACCAGGTCCTGAAGGTCGACGCCTTCCTGAACCACCAGATCGACCCGGCCCTGATGAAGCTGATCGGCGACGAATTCGCCTCGCTGTTCAAGGACTCGGGCATCACCAAGATCGTCACCATCGAAGCCTCCGGCATCGCCCCGGCGATCATGACCGGTCTGAACCTCGGCGTACCGGTGATCTTCGCCCGCAAACAACAGTCCCTGACCCTGACCGAAAACCTGCTGTCGGCGACCGTTTACTCGTTCACCAAGAAGACCGAGAGCACCGTGGCCATCTCCCCGCGTCACCTGACCAGCAGCGACCGCGTGCTGATCATCGACGACTTCCTGGCCAACGGTAAGGCCTCGCAAGCGCTGATCTCGATCATCAAGCAGGCCGGCGCCACCGTTGCCGGTCTGGGCATCGTCATCGAGAAGTCGTTCCAGGGCGGCCGTGCCGAACTGGATTCGCAGGGCTACCGCGTTGAGTCGCTGGCTCGCGTGAAATCGCTGAAGGATGGCGTCGTTACCTTCATCGAATAACAGCTGAAAGCCGCAAGCACATTGCAATACCTGTGGGAGCTGGCTTGCCAGCGATGGGGCACTATCCTTCAACATCCAAGTTGACTGATACACCGCCATCGCGGGCAAGCCCGCTCCCACAGGTTTTTTTGTCGTTTTTTATTGCGCAGTGACCTTCAGGCCAGTGAGCAGCAGGCGCTGGAACAAATCTTCCTTCAGGCCTTCCGGGTTGGTCAGTTGCATCCGCTCCAGATGCTCGGGATACAGCGATGCCTCCGGTGCATCCAGCGCAGCCTTGCCCAGTTCCAGAATCTCGGTCAGCTTGAACTTACTCTTCAGCCAGTTCAGCGCGCGCAGCAAATCCCGTTCGATCGCGGTGAAATCACAGCCCAGCGGATATTCCGGAAACAGGTTCGGATGCCGGGCGGCAATCGCTTGCAGACGCTGCGGTGTGTTGTCGGCAAAACGTGGGTCGAGGCGGAAATCCTTGGGCAGTTTGCCGACTTTTTGCGCTTGTTCGATCAGGCCCTGCTGGAAACGGGAATCGCTGATGTTCAGCAGCGACTCGATCACCACCGCATCGGACTTGCCACGCAAATCGGCGATGCCGTACTCGGTGACCACAATGTCACGCAAATGCCGTGGGATCGTGCAGTGGCCGTATTCCCAAACGATGTTGGAACTGACATCCCCGCCGGACTCACGCCAACTGCGCAGAATCAGAATCGACCTCGCATCGTGCAGCGCATGCCCCTGGGCCACGAAGTTGTACTGCCCACCGACGCCACTGAGCACCCGCCCGTCTTCCAGTTGATCCGCGACGCCCGCACCCAGCAACGTCATGGTGAACACGGTGTTGATGAACCGTGCATCAAGGCGCTGCAAGCGCTTCAATTCTTCCTGTCCGTAAAGCTCGTTGATGTAGCTGATGCGGGTCATGTTGAATTCGAGGCGTTTACTCTGCGGTAACTCGCGCAGGCGCTCGTAAAAACTGCGCGGGCCAAGGAAAAAACCGCCATGCACCGAGATACCGTCAGTCTGCGCGGCCTCATCGAGAGTGCCTGCGTTGGCCTGTTCCTGCGTCTGCACGTCGGGATAGACCTTGCGCCGGATGATGCCGGCATCCGCCAGCACCAGCAGACCGTTGACGAACATTTCGCTGCAGCCGTACAGGCCTTTGGCAAACGGCGCGGTCCCGCCTTCGCGTTCGATCAACTGCGCCCACTGACTGACGTTGATGTCATCAAGTAACGCTGTGTATCCGGCGTTATCTGCCTGACGTGCAAGCAGTGCGGCGGTCAGCGCATCGCCCATCGAGCCGATGCCGATCTGCAACGTACCGCCGTCGCGAACCAGCGTACTCGCGTGCAGGCCAATGAAATGATCTTGGAACCCCACCGGCATGTTCGGCGTGGAAAACAGCGTGCTGCTGTCCTTCGCGTCGATCAGCAGGTCGAAGGTGTCGATGTCGACTTCAGCGTCGCCGGGCATGTACGGCAGATCGGTATGCACCTGACCGACCAGCAAAATGGTTTCCCCGGCGTCGCGGCGCTTGGCGATCATCGGCAACAGGTCGAGGGTAATGTCCGGGTTGCAGCTCAGGCTCAGGCGATCCGGGTGTTCGCTGCTGCTGGCCAGCAGTTGCGCCACCAGGTTCAGCCCGGCGGCGTTGATGTCACGGGCGGCATGGCTGTAATTGCTGCTGACGTAATCCTGCTGGGCCGGCGCGCTGTTGAGCAGGCTGCCGGGCTGCATGAAAAACTGCTCGATACGGATGTTGGCGGGCAGGCTGTCACGGTGCAGGTCGGCGAGGAAATCAAATTCCGGGTAATCACCGAAGACGCGCTCGACGAAGGGTTCGATAAAGCGCTTCTGCAAACCATCGCCCAGATTCGGACGGCCAAGGCACAGGGCTGTGTAGATCGTCAGCTGCCGCTCGGGAAGGCCTTTGATCCGCCGGTACAGCGCGTTGACGAAGTGATTGGGTTTGCCCAGGCCCAGCGGCATGCCCATGTGGATATGCGCCGGCAACCGCGCCAGCACGTCGTCCACTGCTTGTTCGATCGAACACAACTGCACCATCTGAAGCCTCCTGCCCGTTCCGTGAATAGGGGTAGACCGAGCTTGCCGGGGATTTACTTCCGAGGGAAGGCAATTAATGCGAAAAAAACGTGAAGTAGGCGAGTGCAGTGCTTGGCGCAACCACACCCAGAGAACTTTCAACAATAACAACGAATTAACAACACCAAAAGAATCATCGCACAAGCCCGTGACTTCTTTCCTACATTGGCTCGAATTTAATCACGCAGAACTTCAGGAAACTTCTGAATTGAAGTTATTTGAGTCACAGCTAGCATAAAAAACGTAACACTTCATTAGCAATCAATACATTTAGGCCAAACATAAACTTATAAGGAAAAATCATGGAAATCGACTTCTTAGTAATCCGTAGTGCGAGGGCACGCATTCTAAATTCAAGCGCACCTATTTCAACGCTGGCAATTCAAGCATTCAGCAACTTAAGCGCAGCCAGCAGCGGTTCGCGCCCATGCACTAGTTGTTGCTCACAATGTTGGCAAGGATGCTGCTACGCGACTTACATGTAGTTATGAGCCAGGGGCTGGTTAATCCGTGCCGCCCCTCTCACTTACTTTAGGATTTTTACATTGAAAACGCCGATCGAGTTTTTAACTGAACCCTTGAGCTCCCACCGAAGACTGACCACAGACTGCCCGCTATGGCCATACCTGTCTTACTATATCTACCATATCGAAAATAAACTTCCAAAAGCATCCGGAAGCGCCCTGAAAACTCAATCAGTTATTATCAGCGGTTTCGCAACAAACCTGGCAGCGAGAATTACCAACGCAGCTAGTAACGTTTTAATCACCGAAAAACAAATATTTGAAAAATCCATCATCGGCAGAGAGATGGAAACCTCCTCTTACTACAAGTTAGTTAGCGAAAATAAAAGCTATCTCACCGACATCATTAAAGCTTATCCAGAGCTAGATCGAGTCCTCACCAAAATATCACAAAATCTTGTCGAATTTACATTACAGTTTTTTACTCATTTGATAGAAGACAGACAGGAGATTAACGAAGTATTCAATATTGGGTCTGACGTCAACCTCTCCGCAATTGATGTCTCGGCTAGCGAAACGCATTATGGATCCAGGACCGTTTGGAACGTTACCCAAACAAGTATTCTTCCGAATTGGACTTGGAAAGGCACCGATGGTATCGGTGTAGACTTGAGTGCGCTGGGTAGATTATCAGAGCAATATGTCAGTCTAAACCTGTATCAACACTTAGAAGACGAAACTGGTCACAGTCAATTTGGCATGGACGGAGTTAAAATATTTCCAAATCAGAATGTTTTATATCTTAACGGGAAACCGGCGCAGCCGTGGGACTACGAAAATCAAATCATTGATGGCCTAACCACTCTATTTTCTATATTGAACAATGCGCAACCGTCAATTATCGAAACAATTAAATCTTTTAGAGGCCGACAAAACAGGTATATCCCCAGACCGACCGCGACATATCACTACGCCATTCAATGTTCCCTGCATGCAACCTTAATGCGTTGCACTGACAAACGAACGGCCTTCCTGGAAAATATCCTTAATAACGACACAGCTCCCGCGATAGGCTTTCTCAACGCGGAGGTCTCAGCCTGCTTGGATCTGGACATACCTTTTGCTCGAGGACAAGCCGGTGCTCTTGAGTTCTACGAACCCGGTTACAGCGGTTCAGGGCACCTCGATAGTAAAGATTATATAAACGGAATAGACAACAGTATCCAATACATCAAAACCTTGGACAAAAACAGAATTGCATTTGAAGAGAAACTAACTTCAAACACCCTTTTAGCAATGAAAAACATGTATGAACACGGAAATAAACTCACGGACCACTCCTTCAAACAACACGACGACTTGAGAGACCCCCGTTATTCAAATACAGACGAGATCATTAACAAAATCAGGACATCATCGGAAATCAACGCATGCTTGATCAATGAACTGTTACGCACCGAAATTTCGAGTAATGGGCTCTGGCTAGGATTTCACTCATCACCAGGTGGCTATATGGAGTTCTCGGAGTTAGGAGATGACTTCTACTACGGATTGTCTGGTATTCTTTATGGCTGCGTAGTGGCGGCCAGTCATAGCAGCGCCATAGATAAAGCTCTGGTAACTGAACTACTAAATCATTGCCACAGTAGAACAGTTAAAAAACTGACAAATAAGGGCACGCACTTAGGGGGCTTTCACTTCGGTCTATCGTCCGCAATCGTTCCGCTCCTGACAGGCTTAAATTATTTCGACGATGAAAGGCAAAGCCAACTACTACAGCTGTATAAAAAATATGTTGAAGACGTACTGGGAGAACCATGGTGGCAAAAATATTTTTGGGGCTCTGACTTTCTTTCTGGAATGTTCGGCACTCTAAATGTACTCACGCTGTTATTCGATCTCACTAAAGATTTATCGTTTTCCGATTTAGCCAACTCCTTATACAAAAAAATAGAGACCGAACTCACCTTTATATCTGGAAGCAAACTACCCACATTCGACAATGCAATCACAACGAGAAGCGACGCTTTATTGAGTGGCCTGTCTCACGGAATAATGGGGTGCGCATACTCATTATTTTATTTTAATAAACTTATCGCAAAAAAAGATTCAATCCACGAATTATTCCTAGGCTTTTTGTCTTGGGAGCTTAACGAATATGATGAGTCAATTGAAAATTGGCGCGACTACAGAAAACGCTCGAAATCAAGCGCCGGTGAGTTTGCGTGGAGCCACGGTTTACCTGGTAATTATTTGGCGATCAGTTATTTCGCAAACAATGGAGTACAGCCTGCGCTAGATTTCTTGGAAAAGCACCCACCAAAAGCCGCATTCTCATATTCAAATCTCGAAAAACGAAAGAGACCCGTCAATGACTCTTTATGTCATGGCGCTTATGGGATTCTGAATATCATGAAAAAGATCTCACCGGAATCGTTGCTCGACCCACAAGTTTTTCTATGGTCGAATATCGTTAACTTAAGTGAACAAAATTCGAGAACCTTGAGAACAAAAACTGCCGATCCATTAGGATTATGGATCGGACGCGTGGGATCACTACTTGGCTCTATTGGTTTGATTGACCGTAACTACGAGTTTCCATTTCTTCCGCACCAAATGGAATTTATCAAACCATGAAAAGCAACCTAATACTTTGCTGCTTTGGCCTGGGCATCTCAGTTCTAACAAGCGCATCGCCCTACCTAATCGGCAATTCAATTAATTTTTACCTATCCCAAGACCGCTTATATTTATATGCACTCGCAGGCGCTTCGCTTCTTATCATCGCGACGCCTCCCTTGAAACTAGCAGCCAACATTTATCTACAAAGGACTGCTGCCAAGACAAGATATATCCTGAAAAGGACAATTCTAACGCACCTGAGAAGCAGGGTACCCACATATAAGGGAAACCCAGGTGAGCAGATCGAACTTATCGACGGTGATGTTGACGGCTCGATATATCTATACCATTCGGTATTCTTTGACACTTCACTCAACTTCAGCATCATAATCTTCGCGCTGATTATAACGGCTCAGTATCATCCTCTTCTGGCGCTCGCCCCCCTTAGCGGCCTGCTATATGCCTCAGCTGCATATTTTATAACCCGGAGAAAGAGCGACACCCTTTTTGAAGAATACGTCCAAGAAAACACCGTTATAATCGGGGCAATCTGTGCGCATGTATACGATGCCAAACCGTACAACGACAGAGTCAAGCTGGACATCAAAAAAATTGAGCGCCTCGCTTTTCGTTCAAACCTGAAGACATCTTTTTTCGAATCAATTTCAGGCACATGTTACTTGGTAGCGATAGTTGTCTTGTTCTTGATATCCGCTCATTTAATAAGTGAAAGCGCTCTGACAACAGGCGCTATCTTTGCCTCAGCCATCTACCTTGAGCGTGTGCTCAGCCCAACAATGTCACTTATATCCATTTACTACTCAAGCAGAGAGGCCTCTTATCGCCGTAATCGAATTCTGAGCTATAAACTACAGCACGGGGGGCGTTGAATGATGCTTATGTGCTTGCGAAAAAACGGGGCATTATTTTTGTTTTCAACAGTATGCCTGAGTTTAGCAGCTGCATGTCAGTTGCTAATACCTTCGATCGTGGCAGAGGGACTTACAGCTCTCGGTAGTGGTGCTGTCAGCAATAATCTGTATTTCCTTCTCACCGCTATTTTTTTATCCAAACTCGCGACTCAAACTCTGGGCAGCTCAATGGCGGCGCTCATGGAAGCGAAATCTCGCTTCTCACTCATCAATTTCATTGTGCATGATGAAAGACCTCTCCCGTTAAGCTCTCGCGTGACGATGATCAAAGAAGATGCCGAGAAAATTGCTTCAGTCCTTCATGACTTAATTCATCTGGCAGGATCTTGTATTTTGACATCTGCCACAGCCTATATCTTACTTCGTGAAAACGCTTACTTTCTCATCCCCTTGATATTTATTACGACATTGACTTGTGTGCAGTTGAAATTTGCAAAATTACAAATCCAGAGTCTGTATAAAGACGAAATGAGCAATGAAGACCTGTACAAGGAATCGTTAATCAGCACTTTCAGCTCACCCACAATTGATGAGCAAAGTTTTCAATCACTTATCAGCAATAGTAATGGATGTTTGAGCAACACAATACAAGCACGTTACAAATATCAAAAAGCCAACGCCATTCTGTACTTCTGGCCGGAAATGGCTATCTCGGCCGGGACAGTATCAGTCATCATTTTTAGCGCCACTGCTACGCCGGAGTTATTCGGCGAGCGTCTTATTGCTTATCTCGGTTACGTCGGAATTTTTACCATGGCCAGCACGAGTTCGATAAGACTTGGTATAACAATGATTGGAGTAAAGGTATCCGTCGGTAGAGTATTCAGGGGGCACCATTATGAATGATTTATTCATCCAGCAGATACGCCTTAAGTCAGACAGAGTTGTGGCTCATTTTCTACGCAGCCTTTTTCCGCTTCAATTCAATAACAGAATTACCGTATTTATCGGAGAAAACGGTTCTGGAAAATCCACCCTGCTTGAAGCACTTGCCATTAAATTGGGATGCAATCCAGAAGGCGGTGGGAAAAACTTCAATTTCTCGACTGAGAACACCCACTCGAAACTGCACGAAACCCTGACGCTTTCAAAAGGCTACCGAAGGGAGAAGGACGTTTTTTTCTACAGAGCAGAAACCTTCTATAACTTGAACACTGCGATCCGCAAGCTTGATGCAGAGGGGAGCTTTGATCCCGAAATAAAGACATATTACGGCGGCGTGGATATGCATTGCATGTCGCACGGTGAAGCAATGGAGGCGCTGTTTCAAAACCGATTCAAAGCCCAGGGACTGTACGTTCTCGATGAACCGGAAGCGTCGTTATCCCCATTGAGGCAATTAGTGTTTATCAACCGAATGATGGAGCTGGCACGCAAGGGCGCACAGTTCATCATCGCCACTCACTCACCTCTCATTATGTCGATCCCGGGATGCGATCTGAGACAGATATCGGAAGGGCGCTCCGAACCAATAACTCCGGCAGATACTGATGCTTATGCTGTGTACAAAGCCGTACTTAATTCTTCCGGTGCCTTTATCGCGAAAAGCATGCAGTGATGCTGCAGACACAAAAAAACCGTCCGAAGACGGTTTTTTTCATCAGAAACACGCCTTACTTCAGGCCGGACATCTTCTGGATTGCGCCTTTCAACTCGTCATCCGAGCAATCGGCGCAGGTGCCTTTCGGTGGCATCGAGTTGATACCGGTGATGGCCTTGGCCAGGATGCCGTCGAGGCCACCTTGATGATCAGCGCGCTCTTGCCAAGCCGCCTTGTCACCAATTTTTGGTGCGCCCAGCAGGCCAGTGCCGTGGCAAGCATTGCAGTGCTTGGCAATCACGTCATCAGGGGACTTCGCCCCGCCACCACCGCCTGCGGAAGCGGCAACTTCCATCCCCTTGCATTCCTGACCTTGCACACACACCTGGCCGACCGGCTCGAGGCGTTTGGCAATGTCGTCATTCGTCGCAGCTTGAGCGCTGACAGCCCAGAGGGCCAGTACGGTTGCTGGTGCGGCCAGCATTTTCATAATTAGGTTCACGCGTTCACCCTCAATGGTGGCTATTCACGCCTGCGGCCACGGTTCGCAGGCGGGCGGAAGTATAGCGGGTAGCCCGCCACACTGAAACAACCCCATAGTCGAAGGGGTTATACCGCACGGTAGATAAACGGTCCGGATGCCTTTGCCATCATGGCTTGGCACCTCTTTGTTAAAAATTCGCCGGCGTGGCTGCGCTGATTAGTCGCGCAGGCGCGTCGAACGGATTACGAAAACGGTGCGGTTTGGTACTTTCAAAATAGTAGCTGTCGCCGGCTTCGAGAATAAAAGTTTCCAGACCCACCACCAGTTCCAGACGACCTTCCACCAGAATCCCGGTTTCTTCGCCTTCATGGGTGAGCATTTCTTCGCCGGTGTCGGCGCCCGGTGGGTAGATTTCGTTGAGGAAGGCGATGGCGCGGCTGGGGTGCGCGCGGCCGACCAGTTTCATGGTCACGGCGCCGTCGGAGATGTCGATCAGCTCGTTGGCCTTATAGACGATCTGGGTCGGGACTTCCTGCAGGATTTCTTCGGAAAAGAACTCGACCATGGACATGGGAATGCCGCCCAGTACCTTTCTCAGCGAACTGATCGAAGGGCTGACGCTGTTCTTTTCGATCATCGAAATGGTGCTGTTGGTGACGCCCGCGCGTTTGGCGAGTTCACGCTGGGAAAGCCCTTTGAGCTTGCGGATCGATTGCAGTCGTTCACCGACGTCCAAGGCGGGAGCCTCCAGATGTTGTAAGAATATTGAGCGTTATCATGGCGACAGCGTTCAGTATTTACAACACTTGGCCCCCGCAGCGGCGTTAACCCTCGGAATAGAGCCTTGGCACCCGACGCAGGTTGCAGAAGATCTGGTAGGGGATGGTGTCGGCCCACTGCGCCACTTCGCTGGCGAGGATGTTTTTGCCCCACAACTCGACAGTCGAACCGAGGTCGGCTTGCGGCACGTCGGTGAGGTCAATGCAAAGCATGTCCATCGACACGCGACCGAGAATGCGGCTGCGTTTGCCGGCCACCAGCACCGGCGTGCCGGTCGGCGCCTGACGCGGGTAGCCGTCGGCGTAACCCATGGCAACCACACCGACGCGCATCGGCTTGTCAGTAATGAATTTGGCACCGTAGCCGATCGGCTCGCCGGCGGGCAGCTCACGGACGCAGATGACTTTCGACTCCAGGGTCATCACCGGCTGCAGACGATCGGCCACGGTGTTGGCCTCTTCGAACGGCGTTGCACCGTAGAGCATGATGCCCGGGCGCACCCAATCGCTGTGAATCTGCGGCCAACCGAGCACGGCGGGCGAGTTGCGCAGGCTGACTTCCGCCGCCAAACCCTGACGCGCCGCTTCAAACACCGCAACCTGCTCGGTGCTGCTCTGCGCGTGCAGCTCATCGGCGCGGGCGAAGTGGCTCATCAAGACGATCTTCGCCACTTTGCCGCTGGCCAGCAGCCGTTGGTAGGCTGCCGGGTAATCCTTGGGATGCAGACCGACGCGGTGCATGCCCGAATCAAGCTTCAGCCACACGGTAATCGGCTTGCTCAGTGTTGCCTGCTCGATCGCTTCGAGCTGCCACAGCGAGTGCACCACGGTCCAGAAATCATGCTCGACGATCAGCGCCAGTTCATCGGCTTCGAAGATGCCTTCGAGCAACAACACCGGGGCCTTGATGCCGGCCGCGCGTAACTCCAGCGCTTCTTCGATGCAGGCGACGGCAAAACCGTCGGCTTCGGCTTCAAGCGCCTGGGCGCAGCGCACCGCGCCGTGGCCGTAGGCATCGGCCTTGATCACCGCAAGCGCCTTGGCGCCGGTGACTTCGCGGGCAATTCGGTAGTTGTGACGCAGGGCTTGAAGGTCGATCAGGGCACGGGCAGGACGCATGGCGGCAAACTTCTAGGCGGTCATGGGAAGAAAAACCGGCGCCGACTGACGACGTGAACCGCCAACAGCGCCGGGAGAGGGATCTTTGAAACTGTTACGGCAGCGCGGCGACGATGGAAATCTCCACCAGAATGCTCGGCTTGGCCATTTTCGCTTCGACGGTGGCACGGGCCGGGGCGGCGCCTTTGGGCAACCACTGGTCCCACACCGAGTTCATTCCGGCGAAGTGCGCTTCGATGTCGTTCAGGTAGATCGTTGCCGACAACAGATGCTGTTTGTCAGTGCCGGCCAGATCAAGCAAACGCTCGATATTGGCGAGGACGTCGCGGGTCTGCTGTTCAATCCCGGCGTCGAAGTCGTCGCCGACCTGCCCGGCCAGATATACGGTGCCGTTGTGGCTGACGATCTGACTCATGCGCTCATTGGTGAGCTGGCGCTGGATTGCCATGTTTTGCGGACTCCTGGGTCTTGTTGCCGTAACGGGAAATATCGAGGCCTTCGGCGCTGATCTGTGGCTTTTTCTTCGCCATCAGATCGGCCAGCAAACGACCGGAACCGCACGCCATGGTCCAACCGAGCGTGCCGTGACCGGTGTTGAGAAACAGGTTCTTGAACGGTGTGGCACCCACGATCGGCGTGCCGTCCGGGGTGGTCGGACGCAGGCCGGTCCAGAAACTTGCCTCGGCCAGATTGCCGCCCTGAGGATAAAGGTCGTTGACGATCATCTCCAGGGTTTCGCGGCGGCGCGGGTTCAACGACAGGTCAAAACCGGCGATTTCGGCCATGCCGCCAACGCGGATGCGGTTGTCGAAACGGGTGATCGCGACCTTGTAGGTCTCGTCGAGAATGGTCGAGGTCGGGGCCATTGCCGGGTTGGTGATCGGTACAGTCAGCGAGTAACCCTTGAGCGGATACACCGGGGCCTTGATGCCCAGCGGTTTGAGCAGTTGCGGCGAGTAGCTGCCGAGCGCCAGCACGTAGCGGTCAGCGGTTTCCAGCTTGCCGTCGATCCACACACCGTTGATGCGATCACCGGCGAAGTCGAGTTTCTGAATGTCCTGGCCGAAGCGGAATTCGACGCCGAGTTTCACTGCCATTTCGGCGAGACGGGTAGTGAAGATCTGGCAGTCGCCAGTCTGGTCGTTCGGCAGGCGCAGGGCACCGGCGAGGATGTCAGTGACGCCCGCCAGGGCCGGTTCGACGCGGGCAATGCCGGCGCGGTCGAGGACCTCAAACGGCACGCCGGATTCTTTCAGCACGGCAATGTCTTTGGCGGCGTTATCCAGTTGTGCCTGGGTGCGGAACAATTGTGTCGTGCCGAGGCTGCGGCCTTCGTAGGCGATGCCGGTTTCAGCGCGCAGTTCGTCGAGGCAGTCGCGGCTGTACTCGGACAGACGCACCATGCGCTCCTTGTTCACCGCGTAACGGCTGGCGGTGCAGTTGCGCAGCATCTGCGCCATCCACAAGTACTGGTCGATGTCAGCGGTGGCCTTGATCGCGAGAGGGGCGTGGCGTTGCAGCAGCCACTTGATCGCCTTCAGCGGTACGCCCGGCGCAGCCCACGGCGATGCGTAGCCCGGCGAGACCTGGCCGGCGTTGGCGAAACTGGTCTCCATGGCTGCGGCTGGCTGCCGGTCGACCACCACCACTTCAAACCCGGCACGGGCCAGATAGTAAGCACTGGCGGTACCGATGACGCCGCTACCCAAGACCATAACGCGCATTTTGTTTCCCTCATCGCGGCTTTTTGCCGAGCTGTGTTGTTAGAGCAATGATGGGCGCAGTGTAAAAAAGAAATGCCAGTGCTTTTCACTATATAAGCGCCTATATTTGGCGACAATTCTCGGCAAAAACCCTTTTCACGGAGGCGCATCCCCTATGCGTACCAACACTCAGACCAAACGTGAGCTGGACAAGATCGACCGCAACATCTTGCGGATCCTGCAAGCGGACGGGCGGATTTCCTTTACCGAGCTCGGCGAAAAGGTTGGCCTCTCCACTACGCCGTGTACCGAGCGGGTGCGGCGTCTGGAGCGCGAAGGAATCATCATGGGCTACAACGCCCGGCTGAATCCGCAGCATTTGAAGGGTAGCTTGCTGGTGTTCGTCGAGATCAGTCTCGACTACAAATCCGGCGACACTTTCGAAGAGTTCCGACGCGCGGTGCTGAAACTGCCACATGTGCTGGAGTGCCACCTGGTGTCAGGGGATTTCGACTATCTGGTGAAGGCGCGGATTTCCGAGATGGCCTCGTACCGCAAGCTGCTGGGCGACATTCTGCTGAAGCTGCCGCATGTGCGTGAGTCGAAGAGTTATATCGTGATGGAAGAGGTGAAGGAGAGCCTGAGCTTACCTATTCCGGATTGAATTTTTGAAGATCAAAAGATCGCAGCCTTCGGCAGCTCCTACATGGGAATGCATATCTCTGTAGGAGCTGCCGAAGGCTGCGATCTTTTAAACCAACACCTGCCGATTTGACGCCATGTACTCGAATATCTGCTTCTCCACCCGAGGATGAATCAGCTCGACCGGCCGTCGCTCATTCGGGCAAGGCAAGGTCTTGGTCGTCCCGAACAACCGGCAAATCAACGGCCGCTCTTCATACACCGTGCAGCCATTCGGCCCCAGATGCACGCAGTTCAGTTCTTCCATCGCCGCATCCTGCTCGGCGCGACTCTTGCGCGGCAGGCGCGCCATTTCTTCCGGCGAGGTGGTTACCGGGCCGCAGCAATCGTGACAGCCGGGCACGCACTCGAATGAGGGAATCTGCTGGCGCAAGGTGCGGATTTTCTGGCTGTTGCAGCTCATCGAAGCGGTGACCAAGGTGAAATAGACGGCAATTGTGCCGCAAAAGCCGCGATCCAGACACCGCAGGCCGACCAGTGTTGCCCACGTTCGGGCGTGCGGCTTATGCTCCGTCAAATTTTCTCGACACTTAGCCGTTGGATGACGCCCATGACTGCCCGCGCCTTCACCTCCGCGAGCCAACCCCACGTTGCCTCTTATTACGCCGCCAGCAGCCTGCCGCAGCCCGATCACCCGGTGTTGCAAGGTGACATGCTGGCCGACGTCTGTGTGGTCGGCGGCGGTTTTTCCGGGTTGAACACGGCGCTGGAACTGGCTGAACGCGGCCTCAGCGTGGTGTTGCTGGAAGCGCACAAGATCGGTTGGGGCGCCAGTGGCCGCAACGGCGGGCAGCTTATTCGCGGGGTCGGTCACGGTCTCGATCAGTTCGCCAACGTCATCGGTGCCGACGGCGTGCGCGAGATGAAACTGATGGGCCTGGAAGCGGTGGAAATCGTTCGCCAGCGCGTCGAGCGTTTTCAGATTGCCTGCGACCTGACCTGGGGCTACTGCGACCTCGCCAACAAACCGTCCGACCTCGAAGGTTTTGCCGAAGACGCCGAAGAACTGCGCAGTCTTGGCTATCGCTATGAAACCCGCTTGCTGCAAGCCAACGAAATGCACACGGTGGTCGGTTCCAAACGCTACGTCGGCGGCTTGATCGACATGGGTTCCGGCCATCTGCACCCGCTGAACCTGGCTTTGGGCGAAGCGGCAGCGGCGCAGCAGTTGGGTGTGAAGCTGTTCGAACATTCGGCAGTAACCCGTATCGACTACGGCCCCGAAGTGCAGGTGCATACAGCCCAAGGCTCGGTGCGCGCGAAGACGCTGGTGCTTGGCTGCAATGCCTATCTCAACGATCTGAACCCGCAGCTCAGCGGCAAAGTCCTGCCTGCCGGCAGCTACATCATCGCCACCGAGCCGTTGAGCGAGGTGCAGGCGCACAACCTGCTGCCGCAAAACATGGCGGTCTGCGACCAGCGTGTGGCGCTGGATTACTACCGACTCTCGGCGGATCGCCGCTTGTTGTTCGGCGGTGCCTGCCATTACTCGGGACGCGACCCGAAAGACATCGCGGCATATATGCAGCCGAAGATGCTGGAAGTATTCCCGCAACTGGCTGGCGTGAAGATCGATTATCAGTGGGGCGGCATGATCGGCATCGGCGCCAATCGCTTGCCGCAGATCGGCCGCCTCGCGGATCAACCGAATGTGTATTACGCCCAGGCGTACTCCGGGCACGGGGTGAATGCCACACACCTGGCGGGCAAGTTGCTCGCCGAGGCGATCAGCGGGCAGCACAGCGGTGGCTTTGATCTGTTTGCCAAGGTGCCGCACATCACCTTCCCGGGCGGCAAGCATTTGCGTTCGCCGTTGTTGGCGTTGGGGATGTTGTGGCATCGCCTGAAAGAATTGGTCTGATTGATCGGGGAGCGTCCGGGGCGGCGTTCCCACGCACAGCGTGGGAACGATCAGTGGTTATCAGATCCGCCAGAACGGCTTCAACCCCTCCTCCAGCGCCTGCTCACGGGTCAGCCCGATGTCCTTGAGCTGATCCGCCGTCAACGCCAGCAACGCCTTGCGCGTGTGCAGACGATGCCAGAACAGATCCCAGCGACTCAGGCCGGACGGCGCATTGCGCATGAGATTGCGCGCACTGTCCTTCTGCCCTGCCGCCAGTTCCTGACTGTGTAACGTCAGCCGCACATCGCTCAAGCCGTTCATTTTCAATGCTCCTGTTTACTTGGGTAGCCAGAGATTCCATGATGCGCGGGCGAGCAAAACCATTACAGATCCAAAGTTACTGTATTAACTCCATACAGAATTGCCGCTATACCGACTGAATTGCCGGTTTTTGCTGCATCTGTACTGGTTTATCGAATCACCGCACCGAGGCAGCGCCATGACCCTTTATGTAAATCTCGCCGAATTGCTCGGCACGCGGATCGAAAACGGCTTCTATCGCCCAGGTGACCGGCTGCCATCGGTGCGCGCCTTGAGCGTCGAACACGGGGTCAGCCTGAGCACGGTGCAGCAGGCCTATCGCATGCTCGAAGACAGCGGCCTGGCCACGCCGAAGCCCAAGTCAGGCTACTTCGTGCCGGTCGGCCGCGAGCTGCCGGAGCTGCCCGCCGTAGGCCGTCCGGCGCAGCGCCCGGTGGAGATTTCGCAGTGGGATCAAGTGCTGGAGTTGATTCGCGCGGTGCCGCGCAAGGATGTCGTGCAACTGGGCCGCGGCATGCCGGACATCAGCTCGCCGACGATGAAGCCATTGCTGCGTGGGCTGGCGCGAATCAGCCGCCGTCAGGACATGCCCGGTCTGTATTACGACAACATTCACGGTACCCTCGAACTGCGCGAACAGATCGCTCGACTGATGCTCGACTCCGGCTGCCAGTTGAGCGCCAGCGATCTGGTAATCACCACCGGCTGCCATGAGGCGCTGTCCACCAGCATCCACGCGATCTGCGAGCCGGGGGATATTGTCGCGGTGGACTCGCCAAGTTTTCACGGCGCCATGCAGACCCTCAAAGGCCTGGGCATGAAAGCCCTGGAAATCCCCACCGACCCGCTCACCGGGATCAGCCTGGAAGCGCTGGAACTGGCACTCGAACAATGGCCGATCAAGGTCATCCAGCTCACCCCCAACTGCAATAACCCGCTCGGCTACATCATGCCCGAGTCACGCAAACGCGCCCTGCTCAATCTCGCGCAGCGCTTCGACGTGGCGATCATCGAGGACGATGTGTATGGCGAACTGTCCTACACCTACCCGCGCCCTCGCACGATCAAATCCTTCGACGAAGACGGCCGCGTGCTGTTGTGCAGTTCGTTTTCCAAGACCCTGGCGCCGGGGCTGCGCATTGGCTGGGTAGCGCCAGGTCGATACCTCGAGCGCGTGCTGCACATGAAATACATCAGCACCGGATCGACCGCGCCGCAGCCGCAGATCGCCATCGCCGAATTTCTCAAGGCCGGTCATTTCGAACCGCACTTGCGGCGCATGCGCACGCAATACCAGCGCAGTCGCGACCTGATGATCGACTGGGTGACCCGCTATTTCCCGGCGGGCACCCGCGCCAGCCGGCCGCAAGGCAGCTTCATGTTGTGGGTCGAGTTGCCGGAAGGTTTCGATACCCTGAAGCTCAATCGTGAGTTGCACGACCAAGGCGTACAGATTGCCGTCGGCAGCATCTTTTCCGCTTCAGGCAAGTACCGCAATTGCCTGCGGATGAACTACGCTGCCAAACCGACAGCGCAGATCGAAGAAGCGGTGCGCAAGGTCGGCGCGACGGCCATCAGATTATTGGCCGAAGCCGACTGACTTTTTTCCAGAGAACCGCGTCCATATGCCGACCCTTGCCGCCAACCGGAATGATCCTACGTGAGCTTCAGACAGCCTCTACTCGCTTTGCTGTTACTCGCCTCGTTCCTCAGCGGCTGTGCCAGTCTCGATGTTCCGCGTGAGCCCAGCCAGGCGCTACCGGCGTCCGATTCCAGCTTCGGCCGGTCGATTCAGGCGCAAGCGGCGCCCTACCAAGGTCGCTCGGGTTTTCGCCTGCTGTCCAACAGCAGCGAAGCGTTCACTGCTCGCGCCGAGCTGATCCGCAACGCCCAGACCAGTCTCGATCTGCAGTACTACATCGTCCACGACGGCATCAGCACGCGGATGCTGGTGGAAGAACTGCTCAAGGCGGCCGATCGTGGCGTGCGTGTACGCATCTTGCTCGACGACACCACCAGCGACGGTCTGGACCAGATCATCGCCACCCTGGCGGCGCATCCGCAGATCCAGATCCGTCTGTTCAACCCGCTGCATCTGGGCCGCAGTACCGGCGTCACCCGCGCAGCAGGCCGCTTGTTCAATCTGTCGCTGCAGCATCGGCGCATGCACAACAAGCTGTGGCTGGCGGACAACAGCGTGGCCATCGTTGGCGGGCGCAATCTCGGTGACGAGTATTTCGATGCCGAGCCGAACCTGAATTTCACCGACATCGACATGCTCAGTGTCGGGCCGGTGGCCGAGCAGCTCGGGCACAGTTTCGACCAGTACTGGAACAGCGCCCTGAGCAAACCGATCGACGAATTTCTCTCCACCCGACCGACCGCCAAGGACCTGCAGAACACCCGTACACGCCTGGAAGAGTCGCTGGAAGACACGCGCAAACAGAATCACGCGCTGTATCAGCAGTTGATGACATTCAAGACCGCACCGCGCATGGATATCTGGCGCAAAGAGCTGATCTGGGCGTGGAATCAGGCGCTGTGGGACGCGCCGAGCAAAGTGTTGGCCAAGGATGAGCCGGATCCGCAGTTGCTGCTGACCACGCAATTAGGGCCGGAGCTGCGCGGCGTCAGCAAAGAGCTGATCATGATTTCGGCGTATTTCGTACCGGGCCAACCGGGCTTGGTGTACCTGACCGGCCGTGCCGATGCAGGGGTATCAGTGAGCTTGCTGACCAACTCGCTGGAAGCCACCGATGTTCCAGCGGTTCACGGCGGCTATGCGCCGTATCGCAAAGCGTTGCTGGAGCATGGCGTGAAGCTGTATGAACTGCGCCGTCAGCCTGGGGATAACTACGGCAGCGGTCCGCATGTGTTTTACAGCAAGTCGTTTCGCGGTTCCGATTCAAGCCTGCACAGCAAGGCGATGATCTTTGATCGGCAGAAATCGTTTATCGGCTCGTTCAACTTCGACCCGCGCTCGGTTCTGTGGAACACCGAAGTCGGGGTCTTGGTCGACAGCCCTGAGCTGGCCGAACATGTACGTGAGCTGGCATTGCAGGGCATGGCGCCGGCGCTGAGTTACCAGGCGAAACTGGAGAACGGGCATATAGTCTGGGTGACCGAGGATAACGGCCAGATGCATACGCTGAGCAAAGAACCGGGGAGCTGGTGGCGGCGGTTCAACGCGTGGTTCAGCACCACTGTCGGGCTTGAGCGAATGCTTTAAAAAAGCAAATGATCGCAGCCTTCGGCAGCTCCTACAGTTGAAATGCATTCCTCCTGTAGGAGCTGCCGAAGGCTGCGATCTTTTGATCTTAGGCAGGCTCGGTTATCGGTCCGAATGCCCCTTGGCGCAAGAGCAGAATCACCAATCCAAACGCCCCGATCGCCATCAACAACGGCAACGCATGCCCGTTGATCCACTGACTGCCCGCGCCCGCCGCGAGCGGCCCGACCAGACACCCAATACCCCACAACTGTGCGATGTGCGCATTCGCACGCACCAGCGCATCGTCGCGATAACGCTCGCCGATCAGAATCAGCGACAGGGTGAACAAGCCACCAGCACTCGCCCCGAACAACACCCACAGTGGCCAGATCAGCAACGTATCGAGCAACAGCGGAATCGCCAGACTCGACAACATCAACACCAGCGCGCAACCGGCGAACAACGTACGCCTCGACAGGTAATCGGCCAACGCGCCAATCGGCAATTGCAGCAATGCATCGCCCACCACTACGGTGCTGACCATGGCCAGGGCGATCTCGGCAGTGAAGCCCTGCTGCAGGCAATAAACCGGCAGCAACGTCAGGATCATCGCCTCGAACGCGGCGAACAACGACACCGCCCAGGCAATCGCCGGCAACTCGCGGGCGAAGCCCCACAACTCGCGGAACGTTACGCTGCTCGCCTCACTGCTCGGCGCACCACTGCGGCCCAATAGCAGCAATGGCGACAGCAACAGCAAAGCGACACCGACCCAAAAACCATAATCATGCTCGGTGCCCAGCGCGCCCAACAGCAACGGACCCGACAGTTGGCTCAACGCATAGCTGCTGCCATACAGCGCCACCAGTCGCCCGCGCCAGTTCTCGACCACCAGTTGATTGATCCAGCTCTCGCCGAGGATGAACACGATGGTCAGGATCACCCCGATCATCAGCCGTAACACTAACCAGATCGGGTAGCTCGGCAGCAACGCCAACAGACCGATCGACAGCGCCCCTGCCCACAGGCACAGGCGCATCAGATTTGCCGTGCCGAAACGTGCCGCCAGATGGCTGGAAATCTTCGCGCCCAGCAGCACGCCAATCGCCGGCATCGCCGCCATCACGCCGATGGCGAAGGCGCCGTAGCCCCAACTTTCGAGGCGCAACGACACCAACGGCATGCTGACCCCCAGGGCCAGGCCGACACTCAAGACAGACGCCAACACGGCGAAATACGTCGCCCACCGCATGTTCCACGCTCCTGTGGATAATTATTTTTAGAGGCCACATCAAACAAATGTGGGAGCGAGCCTGCTCGCGAATACGGCTGCACATTCAGCACATGGGCTGACTGATACACCGCTTTCGCGAGCAGGCTCGCTCCCACAGGGGATCTGCTTGGCCTGGAGGATCTGCTCTCGCGAACAGACCCTCCTAACGACTTACAGCTTGATCCACGTCGCTTTCAGCTCGGTGTACTTGTCAAACGCGTGCAGCGACTTGTCGCGACCGTTACCCGACTGCTTGAAGCCGCCAAACGGTGCGGTCATGTCGCCGCCGTCGTACTGGTTGACCCACACGCTGCCGGCGCGCAGCGCCTTGGCGGTCAAGTGCGCCTTGGAGATGTCCTGGGTCCATACCGCAGCGGCCAGGCCATACGGCGTGTCGTTGGCGATCTGGATCGCTTCTTCAGCCGTATCGAAAGCGATGACCGACAGCACTGGGCCGAAGATCTCTTCCTGAGCGATCTTCATCGCGTTGCTCACGCCGTCGAAAATAGTCGGCTCAACATAGGTGCCACCGGTTTCCTGCAGAATGCGCTTGCCGCCGGCGACCAGTTTGGCGCCATCGCTATGACCGGATTCGATGTACGACAGCACAGTGTTCATCTGCTGGGTATCGACCAGCGCACCGACGTTGGTCGCCGGGTCCAGCGGGTTGCCCGGCTTCCAGGTTTTCAGTGCCTCGATCACCATCGGCAGGAATGTGTCCTTGATCGAACGCTCGACCAGCAGACGCGAACCGGCGGTGCAGACTTCGCCCTGGTTGAAGGCGATGGCGCTGGCGGCAGATTCAGCCGCAGCCTGCAGATCCGGCGCATCGGCAAAGACGATGTTCGGGCTCTTGCCGCCGGCTTCCAGCCAGACGCGTTTCATGTTCGATTCGCCAGAGTAGATCATCAGTTGCTTGGCGATCTTGGTCGAACCGGTGAACACCAGTGTGTCGACATCGTTGTGCAAAGCCAGCGCCTTGCCGACGGTGTGACCGTAACCCGGCAGCACGTTGAGCACGCCTTTCGGAATGCCGGCCTCAACAGCCAGCGCAGCGATGCGGATGGCGGTCAGCGGGGATTTTTCCGATGGTTTGAGGATCACCGAGTTACCGGTCGACAGCGCCGGGCCGAGTTTCCAGCAAGCCATCATCAGCGGGAAGTTCCACGGCACGATAGCGCCGACCACACCCACTGGCTCGCGGGTCACCAGACCCAGTTGGTCGTGGGGCGTGGCCGCCACTTCGTCGTAGATCTTGTCGATCGCCTCACCGCTCCAGCTCAGCGCCTGCGCCGCGCCCGGAACGTCGATGTACAGCGAATCGCTGATCGGCTTGCCCATATCGAGGGTTTCGAGCAGGGCCAGTTCTTCGGCGTGCTGCTTGAGCAGGCCGGCAAATCGGATCATGGTGGCTTTGCGTTTGGTCGGCGCCAGGCGCGACCAGACGCCGGAATTGAACGTGGCGCGAGCGTTTTCTACAGCGCGCTGGGCGTCGGCGGCGTCACAGCTGGCGATCTTGCCGAGCAGGCGGCCATCGACCGGACTGATGCACTCGAAAGTCTCGCCGGAGACGGCGTCGGTGTATTCGCCATTGAGGTAGGCGCGGCCCTCGATTTTCAGGTCGCGGGCGCGTTGTTCCCAGTCGGCACGAGTCAGGGTGGTCATTTGAGTGTCCTCCTCTTGTTCAATACGAGCGCCGCGCGATCGTCGCCAGCGTCCTCAAAAATTCTGCCCGGCCAGCCTGCATTTCGGCCCGAGGCACCCGCCACCCTAAACCAGCGGCCGGGGTTGTTTCAATATATTTGACATAAGCCGGCTATACGGCCTTGCGGTGTTCATTTTAATAAACATAGACTTCCGTCAATTCCAACCATCGCGCCGTCATCACGGGAGAAAACAACAATGAACATCCAGAACGTCGTCGACATCAGCCTGACCAGCAGCGAAGCCGAACGCTATCGCCCGGACCCGGCCAAAGTGCTCAAGGGTGATCCTGAACAAGCGGTGTTTCATCAATACGAAAGCCCTTGTGGGCAGATGGGCGTCGGCGTGTGGGAAGGTGCGGTGGGTCAGTGGACGGTGAATTACACCGAGCATGAATACTGCGAAATCCTGCAGGGGATTTCGGTGCTGCGTGACAGCGATGGCAATGCCAAGACGTTGCGCGTTGGCGACCGCTTTGTGATTCCGGCGGGGTTTCGTGGCACTTGGGAAGTGCTCGAAGCTTGCCGCAAGATCTATGTGATTTTCGAACAGAAGGCTTGAGGATTTTCGCCGACTGACCTGGCCCTATCGCTGGCAAGCCAGCTCCCACAGGGATAATTGGCGTTCACAAGATTTGTGCACACCGCCGAAACTGTGGGAGCTGACCTTGCCAGCGATGAGGCCCGACCAGACACCACAGAAACCGAGGCAACAAAAAAGGCCCGTATCGTGAGATACGGGCCTTTTTCGTAAGTCGGGAAAAATCAATTACTTGATTTTGCCTTCCTTGTAGATCACGTGCTTGCGAACAACCGGATCATATTTCTTGATCTCGATTTTGTCCGGGGTAGTACGCTTGTTCTTGTCGGTAGTGTAGAAGTGACCAGTACCGGCGCTCGAGATCAAACGAATCAATTCACGCATGATTAGCTCCCTTAAATCTTGCCATCGCGGCGAAGTTCGGCGAGCACGACAGTGATGCCACGCTTGTCGATGATACGCATGCCTTTGGCAGATACGCGCAGACGCACAAAACGTTTCTCTTCTTCAACCCAGAAGCGGTGATGCTGCAGGTTCGGCAGGAAACGACGACGGGTTTTGTTGTTTGCGTGGGAAATGTTATTCCCAGTCACCGGACCCTTACCGGTAACTTGACATACTCTCGACATGCCTCAGCCCTCTAAAACCACATGCCCAACCCGGCATGGGTTGGCCGCTTAATCTCTCAGTCATTTGGCGCCAGGCGCCGCGTTTCTTTAGAGGTCTTACCGGCTACACCTACAGTGAAGGAACCGGGCCCCTAGAAAAGAGCGCTGCTTTATACCAGAAAGACTTCGCAGCAACAACAATCGGTGTGCAATCAATCGGCAAAAAGGCGCTTTTTCAGCCTGCGAACGCTTTGGATAAAGGCTGGCATTGATTTTTACCACTCGTCGCAGAAAATCGTCCCTACGGACGATTCAGACTTTTTACCGCGCGCCGCGGTCTGAAAAACCGCCATCACTGTGCCCCGAAAATGCAAAAAGGGGATAGTCATTTGTAATCCAGACCTCTAGGGTAGGCCTTTTCCAGACTGCGCTTGCAGATGGGCCTTCGATCTGTAAAAGGAAACCGACCATGCGCCTCGCTGCCCTACCCCTCTTGCTCGCCCCGCTCCTGCTGAGCCCCCTGGCCCAGGCCGCCGCGCTGAGCGTCTGCACCGAGGCCAGCCCTGAAGGGTTCGACGTGGTGCAGTACAACTCGCTGACCACCACCAATGCCTCGGCCGATGTGCTGATGAACCGTCTGGTGGATTTTGACACTGCCAGCGGCAAAGTCGTGCCGAGCCTGGCCGACAGCTGGGAAGTCAGTACCGATGGCCTGACGTACGTCTTCAAGCTACACCCACAGGTGAAGTTTCATACGACTGACTACTTCAAGCCAAGCCGTGAACTGACCGCAGAAGATGTCAAATTCAGCTTCGACCGCATGCTCGACCCGGCCAACCCGTGGCACAAGGTCGCGCAGAGCGGCTTCCCGCACGCACAGTCGATGCAATTGCCTGCACTGATCAAGAAAATCGACGCGCTCGATCCGCTGACCGTACGTTTCACCCTCGATCATCCGGATTCGACATTCCTCGCCACCCTGAGCATGGGCTTCGCTTCGATCTACTCCGCCGAATACGCCGACAAACTCATGAAGGCCAATGCCACGGACAAGCTCAACAGCCAACCGATCGGTACCGGCCCGTTTGTGTTCAACCGCTTCCAGAAAGACGCGGCGATTCGCTACAAGGCCAACCCGGATTACTTCGGCGGCAAGCCTTCGGTCGACCCGTTGATCTTCGCCATCACCCCGGACGCCAACGTGCGCCTGCAAAAACTGCGACGTAACGAATGCCAGATCGCCCTGTCGCCAAAACCATTGGACGTACAAGCCGCGCTGAAAGAGCCGACGCTGAAAGTCGAAAAGACTGACGCCTTCATGACCGCTTTCGTTGGCATCAACAGTCAGCACCCACCGCTGGACAAGCCTGAAGTGCGCCAGGCCATCAACCTTGCCTTCGACAAGGCCAACTACATCAAGGCCGTGTTCGAAGACACCGCCGAAGCGGCCAACGGCCCTTACCCGCCGAACACCTGGAGCTACGCGAAGAACCTGCCGGGATACCCGCACGACGTGGCCAAAGCCAAGGCATTGCTGGCCAAGGCCGGTTTGAAGGACGGTTTCCAGACCACAATCTGGACGCGCCCATCGGGCAGCCTGCTCAACCCAAACCCAAGCCTCGGTGCACAGCTGTTGCAATCGGATCTGGCAGAAATCGGCATTCAGGCGGAAATCCGCGTGATCGAGTGGGGCGAACTGATTCGCCGCGCCAAGGCCGGGGAACATGATCTGCTGTTCATGGGCTGGGCCGGCGATAACGGCGACCCGGACAATTTCCTCACGCCACAGTTTTCCTGCGCAGCGGTCAAATCGGGCACCAACTTTGCGCGCTACTGCAACGCCGATCTGGACAAGCTGATCAGCGCCGGCAAGACCACCAGCGAACAAGGCGTGCGCACCAAATTGTACGAGCAGGCGCAGACGCAGATTCAACAGCAGGCGTTGTGGCTGCCTCTCGCACATCCGACGGCCTACGCACTGACGCGTAAAGACGTGCAGGGTTACTCCGTGAGCCCGTTTGGCCGGCAGGACTATTCGAAGGTAAACCTGAAATAACCTGCCCTGCACAGTTCCCAATGTGGGAGCGAGCCTGCTCGCGAAAGCGGTCTGTCAGCAACAAAAATGCTGACTGATACACCGCCTTCGCGAGCAGGCTCACTCCTACAGGGGTTCAGTGTTTGTCCTTGAGAGTTACATCCAGCCACATTCCGCCATCGACAGCGGCTCGCCGTCACCGATGATGAAGTGATCCAGCACCCGCACATCAATCAGCTCCAGCGCCTTTTGCAGACGCTTGGTCAGCAACCGATCGGCCTGGCTCGGATCGGTGTTCCCCGATGGATGGTTGTGGCAGAGGATCACCGCTGCGGCGTTGTTGGCCAACGCACGCTTCACCACTTCCCGAGGATGCACGCTGGTGTTGTCGATCGAACCGCGAAACAGCGCTTCGAAGGTCAACACTTGATGTTTGGAGTCGAGAAACAGGCAACCAAACACCTCGTGCGGCTCGTGACGCAGCATCGCTTTCAGGTAATCGCGCACGACCTGAGGGCTTTCCAGTGCCGGTTTTTGCCGCGATCGCTCGGCCAGATGGCGCTTGCTCATTTCCTGAGCTGCTTGCAGTTGCGCAAACTTTGCGGGGCCGAGCCCCAATTGTTTACTGAATGCGTTCTGATCGGCTTCAAGCAGCAATCGCAGGCTGCCGAATTGTGCCAACAGGTGTCGCGCCAGATCCACGGCGCTTTTCCCAGGCAACCCGGTGCGCAGAAAAATCGCCAGTAATTCAGCGTCCGAAAGGCTCGCTGCGCCGTGTTCCAATAACCTTTCCCGCGGCCGTTCCGCCGCAGGCCAATCGCGAATACTCATACACATTCCCTGTCTGTGGGCGCCGCTGTTCCGTAGCGGTCGCTGTGATATCGTAGCCCATCTTTTTTGCGGGCGAATTCACCCTGGGGAGGGGGGTTCGCCACGTATGTCACCCACGAAATGAAAGGCAGACCTATGCAGCGGCTGTATCGGAAACGCATCGTTCTGGGCGTCGGCGGCGGCATCGCGGCCTACAAGAGCGCCGATCTGGTTCGTCGCCTGATCGACCAGGGCGCCGAAGTGCGCGTGGTCATGACCCATGGCGGCGCCGAGTTCATCACCCCGCTGACCATGCAAGCGCTGTCCGGCCACCCGGTGCACCTCGACCTGCTCGACCCGGCTGCCGAAGCCGCGATGGGCCACATCGAACTGGCGAAATGGGCCGACCTGGTGCTGATTGCCCCAGCCACCGCCGACCTGCTCGCCCGCCTGGCCCAAGGCATCGCCAACGATTTGCTGACCACCCTGGTGCTGGCCACCGACGCCGTTGTGGCAGTCGCGCCGGCAATGAATCAGGCGATGTGGCGCGATCCGGCGACCCAGGCCAACCTGCAACTCCTGGAAAGCCGTGGCCTGAAGACATTCGGCCCGGCCTCGGGCAGCCAGGCCTGCGGCGACGTCGGCATGGGCCGGATGATGGAAGCCACCGACCTCGCACAATGCGCGGCAGACTGCTTCCAGCGCCAGGCGCTGACTGGCAAACACGTCGTCATCACCGCCGGCCCGACTCAGGAAAACATCGACCCGGTGCGCTACATCACCAACCACAGCTCCGGCAAAATGGGCTTTGCCCTCGCCGAAGCAGCGGTGGAAGCCGGCGCCCGCGTCACGCTGATCAGCGGCCCGGTGCACCTGCCGACGCCGGATCGCGTCACGCGCATCGACGTGGTCAGCGCCCGCGACATGCTCGCGGCCTGTGAGTCGGCGATCCCGTGCGACGTATTTATCGCCTCGGCAGCAGTCGCGGACTACCGCCCGGAAGTGGTTGCCCCGCAAAAACTCAAGAAAGATCCTACGAGCGGTGACGGCTTCGTCCTGCAAATGGTGCGCAACCCGGACATCCTGGCCACCATCGCGACCCGTCCTGACCGCCCGTTCAGTGTCGGCTTCGCCGCCGAGACCGAACACCTGCTCGACTACGCTGCACGCAAGCTGAAGGACAAGAATCTCGATCTGATCGTCGCCAACGACGTCGCCAACCCGAGCATCGGTTTCAACAGCGAAGAAAACGCCTGCAGCGTAATTGACCGTGCGCTACACGCCACTGTTTTCGCCCAGACCAGCAAGAGCAAGATCGCTCGCCAACTGGTCACTTTTATCGCCGAACGTCTGAACCAGGTTTAATTTACATGCACGCTTTGCAAGCCAAGATCCTCGACCCACGCATCGGTACCGAATTCCCGCTGCCGCAATACGCCACGCCAGGCTCCGCCGGCCTCGACCTGCGCGCCATGCTGGAACAGGACATCGTGATCAAACCGGGTGAAACCGTGCTGATCCCCACCGGGCTGTCGGTTTACATCGGTGATCCGAATCTCGCCGCGCTGATCCTGCCGCGCTCGGGCATGGGCCACAAACACGGCATCGTGCTCGGCAACCTGGTCGGGCTGATCGACTCCGATTATCAGGGCCCGCTGATGGTGTCCTGCTGGAACCGTGGCCAGACCGATTTCACCATGACAGTCGGCGAACGTCTGGCGCAACTGGTGCTGGTGCCGGTGGTGCAGGCGCACTTCGAAATGGTTGAAGAGTTCGTCGAAACCGAACGCGGCACTGGCGGGTTTGGCCACACCGGCACCAAGTAACCGGATGAATCTCCTGTAGGAGCTGCCGCAGGCTGCGATCTCTTGATCTTGATCTTAAAAAACAAAGTCAAAGGATCGCAGCCTTCGGCAGCCCCTGCAGGGGAAATTTGTGCATTTTCAACGACAGGTTTTAACACCGTAAATCAAGGTTTTGCCGGCCGAAAGCCACGCCCGCCGAGGCATCATGGCCCTTTCATACCACGAACTCTCCGTGGAAAACGCCGTCATACCCTTCAGTTTGAGCCTGCCGTCGAACGATTCGTCGGTCTGTCCCGCCACTTTCGAGATGGAGCATTTCCGTAGATGAGCACCCCAGCCAAGATCGCCCCGAAGCTGCCTGACAGCATTTTCCGCGCCTATGACATTCGCGGCACCGTGCCGGAATTCCTCAATGCCGAAACCGCTTACTGGATTGGCCGCGCCATCGGTTCGCAGAGCCTGGCCCAAGGCGAGCCGAATGTATCCGTCGGCCGGGATGGCCGCTTGTCCGGTCCTGAGCTGGTCGCAGAACTGATCCGCGGAATCGCCGAAAGCGGCTGCCACGTCAGCGATGTCGGCCTGGTGCCGACGCCGGCGCTGTACTACGCCGCCAACGTGTTGGCCGGCAAGTCCGGGGTGATGCTCACCGGCAGCCATAACCCGTCGAACTACAACGGTTTCAAGATCGTCATCGCCGGCGACACCCTCGCCAACGAACAAATCCAGGCCCTGCACGAGCGCCTCAAGACCAACAACCTGAGCAGCGGCACGGGCAGTGTCACCCAGGTCGAGATCCTCGACCGCTACAACACCGAAATCGTCCAGGACATCAAACTGGCGCGGCGCATGAAGGTCGTGGTCGACTGCGGCAACGGCGCGGCCGGCGTGATCGCCCCGCAACTGATCGAAGCGCTGAACTGCGAAGTCATCCCGCTGTTCTGCGAAGTCGACGGCAACTTTCCGAACCACCACCCGGATCCGGGCAAGCCTGAGAACCTTGTCGACCTGATCGCCAAGGTCAAGGAAACTAACGCCGATATCGGTCTGGCTTTCGACGGCGACGGTGACCGCGTCGGTGTGGTGACCAACACCGGCAGTATCGTTTACCCCGACCGCCTGCTGATGCTGTTCGCCCGCGACGTGGTGGCGCGCAACCCGGACGCGGAAATCATCTTCGACGTCAAATGCACCCGCCGCCTGGTGCCGTTGATCAAGGAATACGGTGGTCGTCCGCTCATGTGGAAGACTGGTCATTCGTTGATCAAAAAGAAAATGAAACAATCCGGTGCTCTATTGGCCGGTGAGATGAGCGGGCACATCTTCTTCAAGGAGCGCTGGTTCGGTTTCGACGACGGCATCTACAGCGCCGCACGGCTGCTGGAGATCCTCAGCAAGGAAAAATCCACCGCGGAAGAGCTGTTTGCGACCTTCCCGAACGATATTTCTACGCCGGAAATCAATATCCATGTGACCGAGGAGAGCAAATTCAGCATCATTGATGCACTGCACGACGCGCAGTGGGGCCCAGGCGCTGACCTGACCACCATTGACGGCGTGCGAGTCGATTACGCCAAAGGCTGGGGCCTGGTGCGCGCATCCAACACCACTCCGGTGCTGGTGCTGCGTTTCGAGGCCGATGACGAGGCTGAATTGCAGCGCATCAAGGATGTGTTCCACGCCCAACTGAAACGCGTTGCACCTGATCTCCAACTACCGTTCTGATTCACCCGGAGCCCTGAATGACCCTCGAACGCGAAGCCGCCGCCCACACCGCCCAGGTCCTGTCCGAAGCGTTGCCTTACATCCGACGTTATGTCGGCAAGACTCTGGTGATCAAATACGGCGGCAACGCGATGGAAAGCGAGGAGCTGAAGACCGGCTTTGCGCGCGACATCGTCTTGATGAAAGCCGTGGGCATCAACCCGGTGGTCGTTCACGGCGGCGGCCCGCAGATCGGCGATCTGCTCAAGCGCCTGTCGATCGAAAGCCACTTCGTCGATGGCATGCGCGTCACCGACGCCGCGACCATGGATGTGGTGGAAATGGTCCTCGGCGGCCAGGTCAACAAAAGCATCGTCAACCTGATCAACCGTCACGGCGGCAGCGCTATCGGCCTGACCGGTAAAGATGCCGGGCTGATTCGTGCGAAGAAGCTCACGGTGACTCGCCAGACCCCGGAGATGACCCAACCGGAAATCATCGACATCGGCCAGGTAGGCGAAGTGGTCGGTATCAACACCGAGCTGCTGAACCTGCTGGTCAAAGGCAACTTCATCCCGGTGATTGCACCGATCGGCGTCGGTGAAAACGGCGAGTCGTACAACATCAACGCTGACCTGGTGGCCGGCAAGGTTGCCGAAGCGCTGAAAGCCGAGAAGCTGATGCTGCTGACCAACATCGCCGGCCTGATGGACAAGTCGGGCACCGTGTTGACGGGTCTGAGCACGCAGCAGGTCGACGACCTGATCGCCGACGGCACCATCTACGGCGGCATGCTGCCGAAGATCCGTTGCGCACTGGAAGCGGTTCAGGGCGGTGTGGGTAGCTCGTTGATCATCGACGGTCGTGTGCCGAACGCGATCCTGCTGGAAATCTTCACCGATACCGGTGTGGGCACGCTGATCAGCAATCGCAAGCGTCCGTAAGCGCAGACGCGAACAAAAAGACCCCGCTCAGCCAGGCTGAGCGGGGTCTTTTTTTGCACTGCAATTCCTGTGGGAGCGAGCCTGCTCGCGAAAGCGGTCTCTGCATCACATCAATATTGAATGTGAAGGCCTTCCACAGTGCTCCGCCGTTAAACGCCGAACTGTGCGCGGTAGGCTTCCACGGCTGGCAGGTGCTGCTTGAGCTGCGGATCGTCAGCCAAGAACTCCAGCACCTGATTCAACGAAACAATGCTGATCACCGGAATGCCGAAGTCGCGCTCGACTTCCTGGATCGCCGACAACTCACCGTTGCCACGCTCCTGACGGTTCAGCGCGATCAGCACACCGGCCGCCTTGGCGCCGTCCTGAGCCGCGATGATCTGCATCACTTCGCGGATTGCCGTGCCGGCGGTGATCACGTCATCGATGATCAGCACGTCGCCAGTCAACGGCGCCCCGACCAGACTGCCACCCTCGCCGTGGGCCTTGGCTTCCTTGCGGTTGAAACACCATGGCAAATCACGGTCGTGATGCTCGGCCAGCGCGACAGCTGTGGTCGCTGCCAACGGGATGCCTTTGTAGGCCGGGCCAAACAGAACGTCGAAGGGGATGCCGCTCTCGACAATGGCTGCAGCGTAGAAACGCCCCAGCTGCGCGAGGGCCGAACCCGAGTTGAACAGGCCGGCATTGAAGAAGTAAGGACTGGTGCGCCCGGACTTCAGGGTGAACTCACCGAAGCGCAAAACGCCGCGATCGATGGCAAAACGAATGAAATCGCGCTGATACGCTTGCATGAAAAAAACCCCAAATACCACGGATTTAGCTAATTAGCTTGACGCCGTGTATCATACACGCACGCGATTTTTGGGGCCATTTATGCGGATCATCAGTGTGAACGTCAATGGTATTCAGGCTGCAGTCGAGCGTGGTTTGCTCAGTTGGCTGCAAGCACAGAATGCCGACGTCATCTGCCTGCAGGACACCCGTGCCTCCGCCTTTGAACTGGATGACCCAGCCTTCCAACTGGATGGCTACTTCCTTTATGCCTGCGATGCTGAAGTCCCTGCCCAAGGCGGCGTGGCTTTGTACTCGCGGTTGCAACCGAAGGCTGTCATCAGCGGTCTCGGTTTCGAGACGGCCGACCGCTACGGGCGCTACCTGCAAGCAGATTTCGACAAAGTCAGTATTGCCACCTTGCTGCTCCCTTCGGGGATGAACGGCGATGAGGACTTGAACCAGAAGTTCAAGCTCATGGACGACTTCGGCAAGTACCTGGACAAACAGCGGCGCAAACGTCGCGAGTACATTTATTGTGGCTCGCTGTACGTGGCGCAGCAGAAGCTCGACATCAAGAACTGGCGCGACAGCCAGCAATCCCCGGGCTTCCTGGCGCCAGAACGCGCCTGGATGGACGAGATTGTCGGCAACATGGGCTACGTTGATGCGCTGCGCGAAGTCAGCCGCGAAGGCGACCAGTACAGCTGGTGGCCGGACAACGAACAGGCCGAGATGCTCAATCTGGGCTGGCGCTTCGACTATCAGATCCTGACCCCAGGCCTGCGGCGCTTCGTGCGCAGTGCGCGCCTGCCACGTCAGCCACGGTTCTCGCAGCACGCGCCGCTGATCGTCGACTACGACTGGACGCTGACCATCTAAGCGTCGATTCGAACGTTAAAAAATGCCCGTATCGCGAGATACGGGCATTTTTTGTGCCTGCGCTCGAAGCGAATCGAACTCAGACTGCGACGAAGAAAGGCAGCATCAGGTACAGCTTGATCACGATGACATTAATAATGTCGATGAAAAACGCTCCGACCATCGGCACCACCAGAAACGCAATCTGCGAAGGACCATAGCGCTGCGTCACCGCTTGCATGTTGGCAATGGCGGTCGGCGTCGCACCCAAACCGAAACCGCAATGTCCCGCGGCCAGCACGGCTGCATCGTAGTTGCGACCCATCACCCGGAATGTCACGAAAATCGCGAACAACGCCATAACCAGCGCCTGCACTGCCAGGATGATGAAGATCGGCAACGCCAATGCCGCCAGGTCCCACAACTTGAGTGACATCAGGGCGATTGCCAGAAACAGCGAGAGACTGACATTCCCCAGCACCGAAACCTCACGTTCAAACACTTGATACAAACCCAGCGCTGAAAGGCTGTTGCGCAGCACCACGCCGACGAACAAGACGCAGACGAATGTCGGCAGTTCGAACGCAGTCCCTTGCAGCAAGCCATTCAACAGATTGCCGGCCAGCAAGCTCACTGCAATCAACGCGAGGGTTTCAACAAACGAAAATGGCGTGATGGAGCGCTCCTTGTTCGGCTGCTCAAAACCTTTTGGCAAACGTGGCGCATCCTCTTGCTGGCAACCCGGCACTTCCACACGCTTGATCAGCAACCGCGCGACCGGTCCGCCAATCAAACCGCCCAGCACCAGGCCAAACGTCGCAGAAGCCATCGCCAGTTCGGACGCCGAGGCCAGACCGTACTTCTCGCTGAATACCGTACCCCACGCAGCACCGGTGCCATGACCGCCCGCCAGGGTGATCGATCCGGTCAGCAGGCCCATCAAAGGGTCAAGCCCGAGCATTGTTGCCAGGCCAATACCCATCGCATTCTGCACGACCAACAACCCGGCGACCGCCAGAAGAAATATCCCCACTATCCGGCCACCTTTCTTCAGACTGGCAAAGTCTGCACTCAAACCAATGGTGGCGAAAAAGGCCAGCATCAACGGTGTCTGAAGAGAAGTATCAAAGCGAACTTCAATATCGAATGTTCGCAGCAGCAATAAGATCATGGCAACTACCAGGCCGCCCGCTACAGGCTCGGGGATATTGTAACTGCGCATGAACCCAACACGCCTGACCAGCCCGCGCCCCAGTAGAAGCACTAAAGACGCGGCCACAAGCGTTCCGTAAAAATCGAGCTGAATCATTGGAATTATTCTTGACTATATATTCAGAGGCGAACTTTTTACCTGCATCCGCCCATGAACCGGCTGATTGTCTCAACACTGATTGCTGTGGAATTCAAGAACCTTCGATGGCTTGAATATATCTTAATATTTCAAGAGAAGTATTAACCCGGCAACTTTAACAATCACCCACTCTGATTCCAAGGATATAGACCCTAACCAAGGCAGTGCAGTTGTGACTAAAAGTGTAATCAGACCATTAATATAAAATGTTACTTGTCACTCATCGCAAACAGATTATCCCTACATACGGCGAAACTTAATTTTGCTGCACAAACAAAAATGCCCTGACATGTCAGGGCATTTTTTAAACGTTGTGAGATGTTTATTTGATCAACCGCCAGGTGAATGGATAACGGTATGGAAAACCTTCATTGGCCTTCACCCCTGCAATGATCGTCAAAACCAACGCGCCGATAGCCAGTATCCCCAACAGAAAAAACCCGATGATCAGCACCATCAGCAGGAAGCAGATCAACGAAGCAATGGCGACGGTGATCTGAAAATTCAGCGCCTCCTTGCCTTGAGCGTCGATGAACGGGTCCGTTTCACGCTTCATTTGCCAGAGGATCAGTGGCCCGATCAGATTGCCGAAAGGAATCCAGATCCCCAGCAAGGCGGACAAGTGACAAAACATTGCCCATTGGCGAACTTGCTGGCTCGGCTTGGGCAGCAATTCTTGCTCTTCACTCATCGCGTCCTCCTTGCGGTTAACAACCTGCTCAGTCGGCCAGTGCAGCCTTTTGCAGTTCGAAGATTTCGTTCATGCCTTGCTTGGCCAGCTCCAGCATGGCGTTCAAGTCTTCAGGCTGGAACGGCGCGCCTTCGGCCGTGCCCTGCACCTCGATGAAACCACCGGTGCTGGTCATCACTACGTTGAGGTCAGTCTCGGCGGCGGAATCTTCAAGATAGTCCAGATCCAGCACAGCCTCGCCCTGATACATACCGACCGATACGGCACCGATCATTTGCTTGAGCGGATCGCCGCCCTTCAGGCCGCCACGTTTCTTGATCACTTTAAGCGCATCAACCAGTGCAACCATGGCGCCGGTGATCGAAGCCGTGCGCGTACCACCGTCAGCCTGGATCACGTCGCAGTCGACGTACAGAGTCACGTCGCCCAGCTTGGACATGTCCAGCGCAGCGCGCAGGGAACGGCCGATCAGACGCTGGATTTCGAGGGTGCGACCGCCCTGTTTGCCACGGCTCGCTTCACGCTGGTTACGTTCGCCGGTAGCACGCGGCAGCATGCCGTACTCGGCGGTCAACCAACCCTGACCCTGGCCCTTGAGGAAGCGCGGCACGCCGTTTTCGACGCTGACGGTGCAGATGACTTTGGTATCACCGAATTCGACCAGTACGGATCCCTCGGCGTGTTTGGTGTAGTTGCGGGTAATGCGGATCGAGCGGAGCTGATCGGCAGCGCGACCACTTGGACGTTTCATAGGAGATACCTGTACTGGGGACGGAAAACTGCCGAGCATTATAGAGCGCTGCACCGCGCCTGGGCACTCGTTAAAAACCCGAGCGACGACCGAAGGCCTTGCAACACCCATTACCGACGGGCTGCAGCCCTTTGTCACACCGTGTGTTTGGGCGCATTCGCCGCACTGCGCTACAATCCTGCGCCTTTGCTGCCAGTCGGCTTAAATTCATTGATATCGAGCCTGCGGAACATCCTGCTGCGCCGATCTGCATTGCGAGGTCACCGCCATGGTGCACAGCATGACCGCCTTCGCCCGCGTCGAAAAAGCCGGCGCACAGGGCACCCTGAGCTGGGAGCTGCGCTCGGTCAACAGCCGCTACCTTGAACCTCACCTGCGTTTGCCCGAGTCGTTTCGCGACCTTGAAGGCGCGGTGCGTGAAGCGCTGCGTCAAGGCCTGTCACGGGGCAAACTGGAATGCACCCTGCGTTTCACCGAAGAAAGCACCGGCAAAACCCTGCAAGTCGATCGCGAGCGCGCCGCGCAACTGGTCGCTGCGGCCGAGACCGTTGCCGGCCTGATCAAGAACCCTGGCGCCCTCAATCCACTGGAAGTGCTGGCCTGGCCCGGCGTACTGGTGGGCGATGCAACCGACCCGCAGGCGCTGAATGCCGACGCACTGGCGCTGTTCAATCAAGGCCTGAAAGACTTGAAGGCCGGCCGCGAGCGCGAAGGCGCGGAGCTGGCACGGCTGATCAACGAGCGCCTGACCTCCATTGAAGAAGACGTCGTGACCCTGCGTGAACTGGTACCGCAGATGCTCGCCACCCAGCGCCAGAAAGTCCTCGATCGTTTCACCGACATGAAGGCCGAGCTGGATCCGCAGCGTCTCGAACAGGAAATGGTCATTCTCGCGCAAAAAAGCGACGTGGCCGAAGAACTGGATCGCCTGAGCACTCACATCATCGAAGTGCGCCGGGTGCTCAAGTCCGGCGGGGCCGCCGGTCGGCGCCTGGACTTCCTGATGCAGGAACTCAACCGCGAAGCCAACACACTGGGCTCCAAGGCCTTCGACCCGCGCAGCACCCAAGCCGCCGTCAACCTCAAGGTGTTGATCGAGCAGATGCGCGAACAAGTGCAGAATATTGAGTAAGGCTACCCCGACATGACCCACAGCACCGGCACCCTGTACATCATTTCCGCGCCTTCGGGCGCAGGCAAGAGCAGCCTCGTCAAGGCGTTGACCGACACCAATCCGGAGATCCGCGTTTCGATCTCCCACACCACCCGCGCGATGCGTCCGGGTGAAGTGGACGGCGTGAACTACCACTTCGTGACCCGTGAAGAGTTCGTGAAGATGGGCGAGCACGGCGACTTCCTTGAACGCGCCGAAGTCTTCGGCAACTTCTACGGCACCTCGCAAAGCCGCCTGCAGCACACGCTGGACGAAGGTCACGACCTGATTCTGGAAATCGACTGGCAAGGCGCCGAGCAAGTACGCAAGCTGATGCCGCAAGCACGCTCGATCTTCATCCTGCCGCCGTCGCTGCAGGCCCTGCACCAGCGTCTGACCAATCGTGGCCAGGACAGCGACGAGATCATCGACGGGCGGATGCGCGAAGCCGTCAGCGAGATGAGCCATTACGTCGAATACGACTACCTGATCATCAACGACGATTTTGCTCATGCACTGGACGATCTGAAGGCGATTTTTCGCGCCAATCAACTCCAGCAGAAACGCCAGCAAGTACGTTTCGGCAAGTTGCTGGCCGAATTGCTCGGATAATCAGCACTTCCCAAAACAGCTGCAAGCGCTTTACATTGGTGCTTGCAGCGCGTTGAAGGGCTTGGTCAAAAAATCAGCGCTTCCCTAATCGCTGGTGATTTTTTAAACTGTTGAGTCCGCTCGCCCAACCGGGCAGCGCGCATATTGCATTCGCTCCGAGGAATACCATGGCCCGCGTAACCGTTGAAGACTGCCTAGAACACGTGGAAAACCGCTTTGAGCTGGTCATGCTCTCTACCAAGCGTGCCCGTCAACTGGCCACCGGCGGCAAAGAGCCACTGGTCCAGTGGGAAAACGACAAGCCGACTGTTGTCGCCTTGCGTGAAATCGCTGAAGGCCTGATGAGCTACGAGTTCATCGCCGAGCAGGAAATCGTCCACGAAGACCCGATCTTCGCTTCGTTCGAGGACGAGTCCAACGAGGCCGTCTAAGCCTATGCCTGGTCGACGTAGCACGGCGCGGGATCACAGCTTGCGGCAGGATTTATCATGCCGAGCATAGACGCCCTCGCCGATCGCTTATCGACCTACCTCGGCAACGACCAGGTCAACCTGGTCCGCCGAGCGTATTTCTACGCCGAACAAGCCCATGACGGTCAGCGCCGTCGCAGCGGCGAGGCGTATGTCACGCATCCTCTTGCCGTGGCCAATATTCTTGCCGACATGCACATGGACCATCAAAGCCTGATGGCCGCAATGCTGCATGACGTGATCGAAGACACCGGTATCGCCAAAGAAGCACTGCAAGCGCAGTTCGGTGAAACCGTGGCCGAACTGGTCGACGGGGTCAGCAAACTGACCCAGATGAACTTCGAGACCAAGGCCGAAGCCCAAGCCGAAAACTTCCAGAAAATGGCCATGGCCATGGCGCGCGACATTCGCGTGATCCTGGTCAAACTCGCCGACCGCCTGCACAACATGCGCACGCTGGAAGTGCTGTCCGGGGAAAAACGCCGCCGGATCGCCAAGGAAACTCTCGAAATCTACGCGCCCATCGCCAACCGGCTGGGCATGCATGCGATCCGCATCGAATTCGAAGACCTCGGCTTCAAGGCCATGCACCCGATGCGTTCCGCGCGGATCTACCAGGCGGTCAAGCGCGCCCGGGGCAACCGCAAGGAAATCGTCAACAAAATCGAAGAGTCCCTCGGCCATTGCCTCGCTATCGATGGCATCCAGGGCGAAGTCAGCGGTCGCCAGAAACACCTCTACGGCATCTACAAGAAAATGCGCGGCAAGCGTCGGGCCTTCAACGAGATCATGGACGTCTACGCGTTCCGGATCATCGTCGACAAGGTCGATACCTGCTACCGCGTGCTGGGCGCTGTACATAATTTGTACAAACCGCTGCCGGGTCGCTTCAAGGATTACATCGCGATCCCCAAGGCCAACGGCTATCAATCGCTGCACACCACGCTGTTCGGCATGCACGGCGTACCGATCGAGATCCAGATCCGCACCCGCGAAATGGAGGAGATGGCCAACAACGGCATCGCCGCCCATTGGCTGTACAAGTCCAGCGGTGACGAACAGCCGAAAGGCACCCATGCCCGCGCCCGCCAGTGGGTCAAAGGCGTGCTGGAAATGCAGCAACGTGCCGGCAACTCGCTGGAATTCATCGAGAGCGTGAAGATCGACCTGTTCCCGGACGAGGTCTACGTGTTCACGCCCAAGGGCCGGATCATGGAGCTGCCGAAAGGCTCCACGGCGGTCGACTTTGCCTACGCGGTGCACACCGACGTCGGCAACAGCTGCATTGCCTGCCGGATCAACCGTCGTCTCGCACCGTTGTCCGAACCGCTGCAAAGCGGCTCCACAGTGGAGATCGTCAGCGCCCCCGGCGCACGGCCGAATCCGGCGTGGCTGAATTTCGTGGTGACCGGCAAGGCGCGCACGCACATCCGCCACGCGCTGAAACTGCAACGTCGCTCCGAGTCCATCAGCCTCGGCGAACGCTTGCTGAACAAAGTGCTCAACGGTTTCGACAGCGCGCTGGAGAAAATCCCGGCCGAACGCGTCAAAGCCATGCTCACCGAGTACCGCCTCGAACTGATCGAAGACCTGCTCGAAGACATTGGCCTGGGTAACCGCATGGCCTATGTGGTCGCCCGCCGCCTGCTTGGCGAAGGCGAACAGTTGCCAAGCCCGGAAGGCCCACTGGCGATTCGCGGCACCGAAGGCCTGGTACTCAGCTACGCCAAGTGCTGCACGCCGATCCCGGGCGACCCGATCGTCGGGCACCTGTCGGCGGGCAAAGGCATGGTCGTGCACCTGGACAACTGCCGCAACATCAGCGAAATCAGGCACAACCCGGAAAAATGCATCCAGCTCTCGTGGGCCAAGGATGTCACCGGCGAATTCAACGTCGAACTGCGCGTCGAGCTGGAACACCAGCGCGGCCTGATCGCCCTGCTGGCCAGCAGCGTCAACGCAGCCGACGGCAATATCGAGAAAATCAGCATGGACGAACGCGATGGTCGCATCAGCGTGGTCCAGTTGGTGGTCAGCGTCCACGACCGTGTGCACCTGGCCCGCGTGATCAAGAAGCTGCGCGCCTTGACCGGAGTGATCCGCATCACCCGCATGCGTGCATAACCTGCCTATTACAAGGAGTCATATATGACCAAAACCGTAATCACCAGCGACAAGGCCCCGGCCGCCATCGGTACTTACTCCCAGGCGATCAAGGCAGGCAACACCGTTTACATGTCGGGTCAGATTCCTCTGGACCCAAAAACCATGGAACTGGTTGAAGGCTTCGAAGCCCAGACCGTCCAGGTGTTCGAGAACCTCAAAGCCGTCGCCGAAGCCGCTGGCGGTTCGTTCAAGGACATCGTCAAACTGAACATCTTCCTCACCGACCTGAGCCACTTCGCCAAGGTCAACGAGATCATGGGCAAATACTTCGACCAGCCATACCCGGCCCGTGCCGCCATCGGCGTGGCTGCCCTGCCGAAGGGTTCGCAGGTTGAAATGGATGCCATTCTGGTCATCGAGTGATGCGCACGGCGCGGCCTTCAAACGCCGCGCCGACTGCTCAGCAAGAAAAGGTTTTGAAAGGATTCCACCATGCGCAAAGCGCTAGCTCTCCCGCTGCTCGCCATTTTCCTCGGCGGCTGCGCCAGCAACCCTGCCGACCGTGACATCAGCGGCACCTGGATCAACCAGGTGGCAATCGATGCCGCAGCCAAGGGCGGCCCGCTGCGCGAAGCGCTTCAGGCTTACGGCCCGAACCTTGAGTGGGACGTCAACACCAAGGCCGGCCAGGCCCGCTACACCAACGGTTTTGAGAACGTCGAAGGACGGCTGCTGGGTGAGGAATCCGGCGCCTGGAAAGTCGACTTCTATGGCAGCTCCGCCAGTGAGCTGAAACGCGACGGCGGGCAACTGCAGCAAGCCGCCAGCGAGAACGAACCCGAGCAGGTCTTCGACCGTGCGCAGATTCCGGTGCCGGAAGGCGCACCGATCGGCGCCAGTTTCGAACGTGCGCTGTATTCCGCCTACATGGGCGGCAACTGGACAATCGCCAGCGGTCAGGGCGAAGGCGGCACCGTGCAGTTCCAGGCTGACGGTCAAGTATCCGGCCTGCCGGGCGCCGACCGTTATGCCTTGTGTCTGGCGGGCGATTGCGCGTCGATGAGCAGCACCAACGACAACATGTGGTTGCAGCTCAACGGTCAGGGCAATGCCTATATCTTTGCGCGCAAGGGCAAGGAACTGGAGATTTTCCAGGCAGTGAACACGGCGCTGGCGGATGAAATGCCGCAATACACGCCGGGCGAGCGCAAGTGGTTGCTGGAGAAGCAGTAACCCGCTTCTGAAACCACTGAAGATCAAATGTGGGAGCGAGGCTGCTCGCGAAAGCAGTGTGTCAGTCAAAGTAATATTGCCTGATACACCGCTTTCGCGAGCAGGCTCGCTCCCACAGTTGTTTTTGTGTTGTTAAAAAGTCAGCATTTACCTTCGAGGATCGCGGCATAGCCCTCGCGATAGCTTGGGTACATTGGCGTCCAGCCCAACGCTCTAGCCCGGGCATTGCTGCAACGCTTGCTGCCGGTGCGCCGAACGCTGGCGTCTTCCGCCCATTCGGTTACGCCCAGGTACTCACGCAACCAGGCCACCACTTCGGCCAACGGCGCCGGTGCATCGTCGACACCGATGTAAATCTGCTCCAATTGCACGCCCTGTCGCGACTTTTCCAGCAGAAACGCCAGCAATCCCGCCGCGTCATCAGCGTGAATCCGGTTGCCATACAGCGGCGGATCAACCGCCACGCGATAGCCGCGACGCACTTGGGTCAGCAGCCATTCGCGGCCCGGGCCGTAAATCCCGGTCAGGCGCAGGACGCTCGCCGGGATGCCGCTGTTGAGCGCCACCTGCTCCGCCTCCAGCATCAAGCGCCCGGAATAACCGGCAGCGACGGTCTCTGATTTCTCATCCACCCACGCACCATCCTGCTGCCCATACACACTGCTGCTGGACACAAAGAGCAGCCGCTCAGGCACCTGACCATAATCCTCCAGCCAGCTCAGGACATTCTGCAAACCCTGCACATAAGCGGCGCGATAACCGGCTTCATCGTGATCGGTGGCTGCCGCGCAATACACCAGATAGTCCACGGCACCCACTGGCCAGGTCGCCGGGCAGTCCTCATTGAACAGGTCGCCGGCAACGCCGATCACCCCCTCAGGCAGCTTCGAAACATCCCGGCGCAAGCCATGAACTTCCCAGCCAGCCGCCAGCAATTGCTTGGCCAGACGACTGCCGACATCACCACAACCGGCAATCAAAACAGAAGGCGCGGACATCAAAAAACTCCTATCGGAAAGACACAGACTAGCGCTGGCAAAGGACGGACGGCTAGCAATGAAGGAAAAAAAGATACTCTATTACTTTTGTTAACAAGAATTACTTGCAATAATGCACGCCACTTTTGTTCTCGGCCTTACGAGGCCTGGAAGAGCATCAACGTTTTTCTATCTCAGGTCCGGCCAGCATGACACGCAATCAAATCCCCGCTTCGCCAACCAATCGACCTCGCGCCTGGAGCGCAGTGGCGGCTCTGCTGCTCAGCCTGATGCTGGCACCGACCGCCGCTTTCGCCGACGCTCAAGCACCCGCCACTCCAGCCGCCACCGAGCAAAGCGCACCGGCCGCCACTCCGGCTGCCCCGGCCGCTACCGATCCGGTACAGGCTGTCGATGCTGCCGACGTCCCTGAAGTCCTCGAAGCCGACAACTCCCTGGGCATGGCCCACGACCTGTCGCCGTGGGGCATGTACCAGAACGCCGACATCATTGTGAAAATCGTGATGATCGGTCTGGCCATCGCGTCCATCATCACCTGGACCATCTGGATTGCCAAAGGCTTCGAGCTGATGGGCGCCAAGCGTCGCCTGCGTGGCGAAATCGCTGCTCTGAAAAAAGCCACCACCCTTAAAGAAGCCAGCACCACGGCGGCGAAGGAAGGCACCCTCGCCAACCTGCTGGTGCACGACGCGCTCGAAGAGATGCGCCTGTCGGTCAACAGCCGCGAGAAAGAAGGCATCAAGGAGCGCGTCAGCTTCCGTCTCGAGCGCCTCGTAGCAGCCTGCGGTCGCAACATGAGCAGCGGCACCGGCGTCCTCGCCACCATCGGTTCCACCGCGCCGTTCGTGGGCCTGTTCGGAACCGTGTGGGGCATCATGAACTCCTTCATCGGCATCGCCAAAACCCAGACCACCAACCTTGCCGTTGTGGCCCCCGGTATCGCCGAAGCACTGCTGGCCACCGCACTGGGTCTGGTTGCAGCGATTCCAGCCGTGGTGATCTACAACGTCTTCGCCCGCTCCATCGCCGGTTACAAGGCGCAGGTTTCCGATGCCTCGGCAGAAGTTCTGCTGCTGGTCAGCCGCGACCTCGATCACCAGCCTGAGCGCAGCTCGCAACCGCACATGGTGAAAGTGGGGTAATCGGCCATGGGCCTGCATTTGAAAGAAGGCGCAGACGACGATCTGGCCGAGAACCACGAAATCAACGTCACGCCCTTCATCGACGTGATGCTGGTGCTGTTGATCATCTTCATGGTGGCCGCTCCATTGGCCACCGTGGACATCAAAGTCGACCTGCCGGCCTCGACCGCCAAACCGGCACCGCGGCCAGAGAAACCGGTGTTCCTCAGCGTCAAGGCTGACCAGCGCCTGTACATCGGCGACGACGAAGTAAAAGCCGAAACCCTTGGCGCCGTGCTCGACGCCAAGACCCAGGGCAAGAAAGACACCACCATCTTCTTCCAGGCTGATAAAGGCGTGGACTACGGTGATCTGATGAGCGTGATGGACAAACTGCGCTCCGCCGGTTACCTGAAGGTCGGTCTGGTCGGACTTGAGACGGCAGCCAAGAAATGATCACGACGCGCCATAAGCTGACGCGTTACAGCGGTAGCCTGGCCGTGGTGCTGGGCGTGCATGCGCTGGCCATCGCGCTGGCGCTGAACTGGACTGCCCGCCCGCCCATCGAATTGCCACCGCAGGCAATGATGGTCGAGCTGGCCCCGGTTCCGGCCCCGCCACCGCCTGCTCCGCCGAAAGTCGTCACACCGCCGCAACCACCGGCTCCGGTTGAAGAATTGCCGATTCCGAAGCTGGCCGAAGCACCGAAAGCTGAGATCGCGGTGCAGAAACCCAAACCGAAGCCAAAGCCTAAACCGCCGAAGCCGGTCGAGAAGAAGCTGCCTGATCCGCCGAAGGAAAAACCTTCCGAGGAGAAACCGGCCGACACGCCACCGACTCCAGCGCCGACGGAGAAATCCGCTGCACCGGCGCCCGGCCCGTCGCCGGCACAGTTGGCAGCCAAGGCCAGTTGGCAAGGCACCCTGCTCGCGCATTTGGCCAAGTACAAAAAGTACCCGCAAAGTGCACAGGCACGCGGCAAGGAAGGCTTGAACCGCCTGCGCTTTGTTGTGGATGCCGAAGGTAACGTATTGTCGTTCGAACTGGTGGGCCGCTCCGGCAACGCCGATCTGGACCGGGCCACCCTGGAAATGATCCGCCGCGCACAGCCGCTGCCCAAGCCACCGGCCGATATGCTCAACAACGGCTCGATCGAAATTGTTGCGCCGTTTGTGTACTCACTCGAGCGCCGCCGCTAAGCAACACCGCAATACCTGTGGGAGCTGGCTTGCCAGCTCCCACAAGGTTCTCCGCCAGCCGAGAGAGCCAAGCCAAAAAGGCACCGAAAGGTGCCTTTTGCATATCTGGCAACGGCAAACTCACATTGCCCGGTGTCACATTCCACACTCAGTCTGATAACGTGCGTCTATCGATTGCAGCCGGTATGCTTGGCCCGCATCTTCATGGACGCTTGCTATGACCCTCACAGAATTACGCTACATCGTTACCCTCGCCCAAGAGCAGCATTTCGGCCACGCCGCCGAACGTTGCCACGTCAGCCAGCCGACCTTGTCGGTGGGCGTGAAGAAACTTGAAGACGAACTCGGTGTGCTGATTTTCGAGCGCAGCAAAAGCGCCGTGCGCCTGACCCCGGTCGGCGAAGGCATCGTCGCCCAGGCGCAGAAAGTCCTGGAGCAGGCGCAAGGCATCCGCGAACTGGCCCAGGCCGGCAAGAACCAGCTGACCGCGCCGCTGAAAGTCGGCGCGATCTACACCGTCGGCCCGTACCTGTTCCCGCACCTGATTCCGCAACTGCACCGGGTCGCCCCGCAGATGCCGTTGTACATCGAAGAAAACTTCACCCACGTGCTGCGCGACAAACTGCGCAACGGCGAGCTCGACGCGATCATCATCGCCCTGCCGTTCAACGAAGCCGATGTGCTGACCCTGCCGCTCTACGACGAGCCCTTCTACGTCTTGATGCCGGCGCAGCACCCGTGGACGCAAAAAGAAACCATCGACGCCGGCCTGCTCAACGACAAGAGCCTGCTGCTGCTAGGCGAAGGCCACTGCTTCCGCGATCAAGTTCTCGAAGCCTGCCCGACCCTGACCAAAGGCAACGACGGCGCCAAGCACACCACGGTCGAATCCAGCTCACTGGAAACCATCCGCCACATGGTCGCGTCCGGTCTGGGCATCTCGATCCTGCCGCTGTCGGCCGTCGACAGCCATCACTACGCCCCAGGCGTGATCGAAGTGCGGCCACTGTCGCCGCCGGTGCCGTTCCGCACCGTGGCGATCGCCTGGCGCGCGAGTTTCCCGCGGCCGAAAGCCATCGAGATCCTCGCCGATTCCATTCGCCTGTGCTCGGTTGCCAAACCTGCAGCACCGGTCACCGCCGGTTAAGCGAGCGTCATGACGGAGCTGTCGCAAGTGTCGGTGACGGCACTCAAGGGTGTCGGCGAAGCCATGGCCGAGAAATTGGCCAAGGTCGGCCTGGAGAATCTGCAAGACGTGCTGTTTCACCTGCCGCTGCGTTATCAGGATCGCACCCGCGTGGTGCCGATCGGCGCACTTCGGCCGGGACAGGACGCCGTGGTCGAAGGCACCGTCAGCGGTGCCGATGTGGTCATGGGCCGCCGCCGCAGCCTCGTCGTGCGCTTGCAGGACGGCACCGGCGGTCTGAGTCTGCGCTTCTACCATTTCAGCAACGCCCAGAAAGAAGGCCTCAAGCGCGGCACACGGGTTCGCTGCTACGGCGAAGCCCGGCCCGGCGCGTCAGGCCTGGAGATCTACCACCCGGAATACCGCGCCATCACCGGTGACGAACCGCCGCCAGTGGATGAAACCCTGACCCCGGTCTACCCGCTCACCGAAGGCCTGACCCAGGCGCGTCTGCGTCAGTTGTGCATGCAGACACTGACCATGCTCAAGCCAGACACCCTGCCCGACTGGCTGCCGACCGAACTGGCGCGCGACTATCAACTGGCGCCGTTGGCCGATGCGATCCGCTACCTGCACAACCCGCCCGCTGACGCCGACGTCGACGAACTCGCGCTCGGTCATCACTGGGCCCAGCATCGTCTGGCCTTCGAAGAACTTCTGACCCATCAACTGTCGCAACAGCGTCTGCGCGAAAGCATGCGTTCGCTACGCGCGCCAGCGATGCCGAAAGCAACCAAGTTGCCGCCGAAATACCTGGCCAACCTCGGCTTCAATCCGACCGGCGCGCAACAGCGCGTCGGCAACGAAATCGCCTACGACCTCAGCCAGCACGAACCGATGCTGCGGCTGATTCAGGGCGACGTGGGCGCCGGTAAAACCGTGGTCGCCGCCCTCGCTGCGCTGCAAGCACTGGAGGCCGGTTATCAGGTCGCGCTGATGGCGCCGACCGAGATCCTCGCCGAACAGCACTTCATCACCTTCAAGCGCTGGCTCGAACCGTTGGGCATTGATGTCGCGTGGCTGGCCGGCAAGCTCAAAGGCAAAAACCGTGTCGCCGCGCTGGAGCAGATCGCCAGCGGCACACCAATGGTGGTCGGCACCCACGCGCTGTTTCAGGACGAAGTGCAGTTCAAGAACCTCGCGCTGGTGATCATCGACGAGCAGCACCGCTTCGGCGTGCAGCAGCGTCTGGCGTTGCGGCAGAAAGGCGTCGGCGGGCGCATGTGCCCGCATCAACTGATCATGACCGCCACGCCGATTCCACGCACACTGGCGATGAGCGCCTACGCCGACCTCGACACCTCGATCCTCGATGAACTGCCGCCGGGTCGAACCCCGGTCAATACCGTGCTGGTCACCGACACCCGCCGCGTCGAAGTCATCGAACGAGTGCGCAGTGCCTGCGCCGAAGGCCGTCAGGCCTATTGGGTGTGCACGCTGATTGAAGAGTCGGAAGAGCTGACCTGTCAGGCCGCCGAAACCACGTTTGAAGACCTCACCCTCGCCCTCGGCGAACTGAAAGTCGGGCTGATCCACGGGCGCATGAAGCCTGCCGAAAAAGCCGCCGTCATGGCCGAATTCAAGGCCGGCAACCTGCAACTACTGGTCGCCACCACAGTGATCGAAGTCGGCGTCGACGTGCCCAACGCCAGCCTGATGATCATCGAAAACCCTGAACGCCTGGGCCTCGCGCAACTGCACCAGTTGCGCGGCCGCGTCGGCCGGGGCAGCGCGGTCAGCCATTGCGTGCTGCTCTACCATCCGCCGCTGTCGCAGATCGGTCGCCAGCGCCTGGGCATCATGCGCGAGACCAACGACGGTTTCGTCATTGCCGAAAAAGACCTCGAACTGCGTGGCCCCGGGGAAATGCTCGGCACCCGCCAGACCGGCCTGCTGCAATTCAAGGTCGCCGACCTGATGCGCGACGCCGACCTGCTGCCCGCCGTACGCGACGCTGCGCAAGCGCTACTGGAACGCTGGCCGACCCACGTCAGCCCATTGCTCGACCGCTGGCTGCGTCACGGGCAGCAATACGGCCAAGTGTGAGCACCGTCGCAGTTTGTGCAGGATCGTTCCTACAGAGCTGGTTATACTCCTGCCATTGTTTCAAAAACGGATACAGACCATGACTGACGCAGCTCTCGCCCCCGAACTCCCGCACGCGCCGTCTGTAATTCGGCTGCTGCTCGGCAAGCTGGGTATCGCCTACGAAGAAGTGCTCGACCACCACGGCCTCAATGCCTCGCGCAAGGTACAAGCCGTGTTGCTGGACGACGCCGTCGGCGCGCTGATGGTGCTGTTTCCGCAGAGCCAGTTGCTGGATCTCAATCGCCTCGCCGAACTGACGGGCCGTCGCCTGACCGCCGTATCCACCGAGCGCCTGGAAAAGATGCTCGGCAAACACAGCCTGAGCCTGCTGCCAGGCCTGCCGGCGCTGACCAGTTCGCCGTGCCTTTACGAAGAAAGCCTGCTGCGCGAACCGAAGCTGCTGATCAACTCCGGCGAGCCGGGCCTGCTGCTGGAAATCACCAGCGAAGCCTTCAAGAGCATGCTGACCAAGGCCAGCGCCGCCAACTTTGGCGAAGCCCTGAGCAGCATCCGCCCGAACCTCGACCGCCCGGACGATGACCGCGAGGAAATCACCCAGGCCGTGCAGGCGTTCACCGCGCGGCGCATTCAGCAGCGTCTGGAAGCGACCATCGAGATTCCACCGCTGGCCGAAACTGCACAAAAAATCATCAAGCTGCGCGTCGACCCCAATGCCACCATCGACGACATCACCGGCGTGGTCGAAACCGACCCGGCGCTGGCGGCGCAAGTGGTGAGCTGGGCGGCGTCGCCGTATTACGCCTCGCCGGGCAAGATTCGTTCGGTGGAAGACGCCATCGTTCGCGTGCTGGGTTTCGATCTGGTGATCAACCTGGCGCTGGGCCTGGCCCTCGGCAAGACCCTGAGCCTGCCCAAAGACCACCCGCAACACACCACGCCGTACTGGCAGCAGTCGATCTACACCGCCGCCGTCATCGAAGGTCTGACCCGCGCCATGCCGCGCGCCCAGCGTCCGGAAGCCGGCCTGACCTATCTGGCCGGTCTGCTGCACAACTTCGGTTATCTGCTGCTGGCCCACGTCTTCCCGCCGCACTTCTCGCTGATCTGCCGCCACCTGGAGGTCAACCCGCACCTGTGCCACAGCTACATCGAGCAACACCTGCTCGGTATCAGCCGTGAACAGATCGGCTCGTGGCTGATGCGCTACTGGGACATGCCCGATGAACTGGCCACCGCCCTGCGCTTCCAGCACGACCCAAGCTACGACGGCGCCTATGCCGAATACCCGAACCTCGTCTGCCTGGCCGTGCGCCTGTTGCGCAGCCGCGGGATTGGCTCCGGGCCGGATGAAGACATTCCGGATGCGTTGCTGGAGCGCGTGGGTTTGACTCGCGACAAAGCCAATGACGTGGTCAGCAAAGTGCTTGAGGCTGAAGTGCTGCTGCGCGAACTGGCATCGCAGTTCAGCCAGGGTTGAAAGCAAAACGGGCAAGCGATCTCCAGTTGGAGCGACGCTTGCCCGCGATGTGCCAATCTGCGGCCTAAGCCGACTTGTCCAGGTAACGGATCACCCAGCCTTTCTCATACCCCGAGTCCGTGAAAAACACTCCGCCCACTACGATTCGACCATCGTCCATCACGGCCATACCATGAGGGTATTCGAAACCATCGCTTTCATTGAAAACGGTAAATCCCGTATCAAAGAAAGAGGGGTCCGGAGAACCGTCAGCCAAAAAGCGTGCGGTAACCGCGCTGAGACTCTCATCAAACGTGCCGGGGCCACTGCCGCCGCAAACGATGACTGAACCGTCCGTACGCGGCACACAATGCAACCATCTGACGCCTTGGGACACAGGTAAAGAAAACAGTGGCTGACCACCATTGAACACCCGGTTGTAGGAGCCGCTGAAATTGAGCACCGCAATCAAGCCCTGAGGGACACCCTCCACCACCGCACCGCCGGCCACAACGATTTTGTCGTCGACGATTGCCGCAACGTCCAGGCTGATCCATTGATCGTGGGGTACGACCACCGCTCCGTTGCTTCCAAAGCCTGTGTCAACCTTGCCCGTAACGTCGAAACGAGTAACGAAGGCACCCTGCGCACTGACCGCGAGGTAAGTGCCGCAGATCACCACGGCGCCGTCAGGCTGGGTCGCGGCCGCTAGCGCAACAGTGTCCGAAGACGAAATACCTGCAAGCTCTACAAACGCAAAGCCAGTGCCGTTGAAGGTCATATCGGGAGAGCCATTCGGCTCGAACCTCAGAGCGATGCCTTTTGTCCGTCCGGCAGCATCCATGACATTACTGACCACGACGATTTTTTCGTTCAGTTGTTGCGCGACCACCCCTGCTGCGCCAGCCTCTGCGGCTCCGCTGGCAGACGCGTGCGCCACCCCGGTATATCCGCCACCGCCCATCTTCTCGTAGGGAAGATAAAGCACACCTTGTTCCCCAAAGGACGTCTGCAGTTGTCCGTCATCGCGTTGTCTGACCAGCACCAGGCCCGTCGAATTATTTGCGCCTTCGTCCGTGTACTGAGCACGAACCAGCCAGCCGCCATCACTCAGCGGTGTGAACCCGAGAATCCGGCTCATGTAAAAATTTTCTTTCAGCCTGATCTCGACGTAGCCTGAGTCTTCTCCACCGAAGGCTGAGTCGAGAGCACCGTCTTCAAGCAGACGAGCGATCCGCGTTGGCGCACCGGGCGTTGAAAGGCGGACGGCAACCAGCAATTTGTTTTGCGGCAGCGCCAGCAGCGCCCTGACGTCATATCCCGAAAATCCGGGGAACGGAAACCTGAGGACGCCACCGTCGCCAAAAGTCGGATCGTTATTTAAAGACGGCACGCCCGCCAGATAGCGCACGATACGGCCAGGGATTTTGGAAGGATCAGCGTAGACGGAGAGCTCAATGCAAACCACGATCCGGCCGTCCGTCATACCGGCGACACCTCGCGCATAGGCAGCCCCTGCGCTGTCTTCAAACAACGCATGACCCGTACCGTTGAAAGCCGTATCCGGTTTTCCATCAGCAAGGAAACGCGCCGTCACCATGGCTGTTTCACCCTGACCAACAACAACGATCGAACCCCCCACCTGCGAGGTATGCGTCCACGCCAACCCTTTTATTAACGGCGAAAACAGCGGCTTGCCCCCATTGAACACAAGGTTGGACGCGCCGCTGGTCGTGAATGCAGCGATCAACCCACCTTGGAGGCCACTGCGAAAGGCTCGGCCCGCGACAATAATCCTGCCATCGCCTTCACGTACCGAAATCGATTGCGGAAAATTCTCGCCTTCATCATTGGGAATCAACAACGGCAGGCCGTTGTTGAATTGCCTGTCCAGTGCGCCACTTGTGTCCAGACGCGCCAGAAAAAACCCACGGCCTCCCGATCCGTCCAGGTATGAACCGCAGACCAGCACCTTGCCATCGGCTTGAACGGCGATACCGGAGACGTTATTCGATGTGGCGACATTCACAACCACATAGCCCGAACCGTTGAACGATCGATCGAGGGAGCCATCCGCTTGCAGACGTATCACAACTCCCACTGGCAATGGTGCATCATCAAAAAACACGAAATGGAGCAGGACGGTTTTGCCGTCAACCTGGGAAGCCGTTGACCGTAATGAAGCGTGCGCAGTCTGAGAGGATCTGCCGGTCGGGCGACTGGTCTTGCGCGGCACGCTAGCGGGGTCGGGGTTGCCATAATGGGAAATAAACAGCATGCCATTGGTGCCAAACGTTTCGTTCAGTTCACCGGTTTTTTTCAGGCGGACCAGTGCGAGGCCGACGTCATCGGAGGTAGTCGAGAAATACTGAAGGTGTATCAGCCAACCATCATCCTCAAGCGCATCGAGACCGGAGACATAGCTGATCCGAGCACCCTCCAACGCTATTTCAACGAAACCTCTGCGCGCCGGACCGAAGGTCTCGTCCAGAGAACCGTCGTGATCCAGCCTCGCAATGGCAACCGGGGCATTCGCTCCCGTTAAGGGTATCGCCACGAGAAATTTTGAATCGGGGAGCGCCAGGACCGCCGCCGCTTCGTCGCCCGCGATGCCGGGTATCGGTAAGGTCAGCACGCCATCCTGAGCAAATGTCGGATCGAGAGACCCAGGGATCGAAATACTGTGCGTCTGCGTCATGAGCTTGTTCCATCAAGTCGGTGAAGTCCCTTAATGCCGGAACTGGAACTTGAGTAGAGCATCGCGACGGTACACAAAACACCTGATAGAAATGACAGTTCGGCTGTCTTTGCGAGCCTGAGTAATGGCCTTGCAAGACAAGCACACCGTTATTCAGTGCGCTGCATGGATTGATTGGAATTGGCCTCACAGTTCAGTCAGGCATAAAAAACCCGCTCTCACGAGATCATTCTTACTCGTGAGAGCGGGCAATTAGAGCGTTGTTTATTGATCAGGCAATAAAGCGTGCTATCCATCCGCTTGTAGCAAGACTCAACCGGTCTTTCCAAGACTCACCGCAGATGACGATTTTATTTTGCGCAGTGACGTGCAGATCCAAACTATTTTCCAGTTTCTCAGCCTGATCAAAAGTTACCCACCCACTACCGTTGAACGTCGAATCGAGCTCGCCGGTAAGGCGATAACGTGCACAGACGGCGTGCATCTCATCAGTAGCAAACCCTCCACCACTGGTGCCGGCGACAATCAACTTGCTTTCATCCAAGTCGCCAAAGGCGCAGCTCGACCAATTTTGGCCAATCTCAGGCACAACTTTGGTACATAACGGTTGGCCATTGTTGAACATAGGGTGAGGTGAGCCATCCGCACTGAGTACGACAATCACCCCTTCACCCTCAAGGAAGCCGTCACCGGCCTGGCCTCCTATCAACGCAATCATTCCGTCCTTTTTCCTCACGGCAATATCGCGAAAAATCGGCAGCCGATCAGAGGACACAATGGCTGTCTTGAACTTGTCGTCGCGCATTCCATCTTTTGTGAAGCGCACGGCATAGGTACCGAAGGTGCCTTCATCATGAAAGTCGCCATACACCACCAAGCCACCGTCCGCTTGCACAGCCACTCCACGGGCGGCGTTATCACCTGCCGGGCTCAACTCAGCCAATTCGACAGTGGCTGAACCGATCTTGTTGAAGGTGTCGTCAAAAGAACCATCAGGATTGAGTCGCATGACCAAGCCTTTGGTTTGCTGTGCCACATGATCAAAGCCAAAGAAGACCAACGCTATTTTGCCGTCTGGCAACTCGATACCGGACGCTCCAGAATTGGCGCTGCTCTGAACAGCGGGCTTCACATTCCGAGCGACATTCTGGCGCGCGCGCGCATTCCTTGCCGTTGCGCTTAGCGTGACGGGCATTGAACCGTACGGGAACGTGACCACACCGCCTTCACCAAACTTATCGTTGAGCCGACCGTCCGGCAGCAACTGGATGGCAACGAAACCACTTTCATAACTCGGTGGCCCCATCATGTAATCGACCGTAATCAGCAAGCCATCATTACTCAGCAAGCTTGCGCCCAACTTTCCTGATAAAAGCTTTTCCCCGGTCAAAATCCGCGCAAAACCTTGCTGGTTCTCGCCAAACCCGGTGCCTACATCAAGCTGCCCCTTTTCAGTAAGCCGCGCGACTACGAAGCCAGGGAACACACCTGACTCATTTGCCACGACCAGCAGCCGACCGTCAGCCAGAGGAAGGACCACTTGCGGGGCAATGCTGACAAACTCAGGAAACTCCCAATTGAGTTTGCCGTCATTGGCGAATGTGGAATCAAGTTCGCCTGCTTGTACGGTCATGTTGATAACTCTCCAATCCGGATAAGTCCCTTTACTGCTGGACGATCCCTATGAGGCCTCAACATCCAAACAAAAACACCTGTCACTTCTGACAGGTGTTCGTGGTACTACGAGCCAATTGAGCGACTTACCGAGCCAAACCAATTACCCACCGGGTTCTAAAAAATGGCGCTTCACGCCTTAGGCTTGGCCTTCCTCGGCTTCAAATATTTCATCAAACCCTGAAACCACATCACCAGCGCCGGGTTGCCCTTGAGCTGGATCGACTTGTCCTGAATGCCCTGCATGAACGCCAACTGCTTGTTCTTCGCCTGCATGGTGGCAAAGCCATAACCCGCATCTTTAAACGCAATCGCGAACGCCGGCTCTGCCACGGTTCCGGACTTGCTGGTGATGCGCTGATTCTTCACCACGAAATGCCGCGCCACTTTCCCATCCAGCGTCTGCAGCTGAAACACCAGATCCTTGTCACCCAACTGCTGCTGGAACGCAGGATTTGTCCGGCTGGCCTTACCCATCAACAAACCCATCATCCACAGAAGAAAACGAAATTTCATGCGCACAGCCTCAAAAGGAAAATGAACGGCCGGGGCAGTGTAAGGGATTCGGACGATAACGCCAGTATCTGACGCTGTTGGAAGATGATGCAGACCAATTCCTGCACGATGACCGCCAAGTCACGATTCCGCAGGCAACGTCCTACACCAGTTGAAACACATCCCTGTAGGAGCTGGCGAAGCCTGCGATCTTTTGATCTTCCGGCCCGCGAATCTATGGGAAATGTCCTGCAAAGTGTGGTGCTGTCCATGAACTAGGCGAGTTGGCTGGCTATCGATAGGCTCTGTTTGTCGCCGCAAAATCGGTGGCCGGATGTGCAAGTCCGAACTCGGGGAGATCAACTAACTGCTCAGGATTTACACCGATGACCGATGAAACATTCAGCACTGAAGCAATCTCGCCCTACGAATCCCCCAATTCGAAGAAATTCCACGAAGCCGCCGAGCGCGCCCTCGACCACCATTTCAAACCAGCCGTCGAACCACATCCCAAACGCGAGAACGGCCTCTTCAAACTCTCCCCCGGCACCGACGCCGAAGCCCTCATGGCCAACGCCTCCGAAGACCTCCTGTCCATCAGCGTCATCGCCTGCGACCTCGCCGACGACCTCCACGGCTCCCGCCGCTCGGTAGCGCTTGCCCTGAGCAGAATGGCGGACGGCGTGAGATTGATGGTGGAAGGGACGCTCGACCAGATTGAAGTGCGAAGCGTGGCGGCCAAGCCGTAGCGAGATTTGCGGATGAAAAAAGGGGACGTTAAGTCCCCTTTCTTGAAGATTTCATCCCCACTGACAACCCGTCTCCGGAGAGGCTTCGATACTGAAGTCCTCGTCGAACGAATACTGCTTGCCGGATTTGTAATTCGTGTAGCGCATCGAGTTCACCCGAGCGCCTTGCGTTGCAATGACATACTGCCCCGTCACTGCACCGTCTGAAACTTCCACCCAAGTCGTCGTGAATTCGTAGGGCCCGCTCTCCGTCATGACGTACTCTTCGGTTCGGTGATGAACCAAAGCAATAGCTTTCTTCGACTTGCTGTACCTGACACTTGCGCCGCTCCATTTGGCAACCACGTCGTAATAGGTTCTGAACTCAAAATTGATGTTTTTGCCTTCCAGCGAGTGGAAGCACCTTACCTGTGTAGAAACTTCGCTGTGGGCCGCCAACGGCAACACCAACAACAGCACTGAAAATAACTTCTTCACAAATCCCTCTGAACCCGTTCTGTTGAATGCGCTTATGCCGATGAACGCCGGCGTTTCTAAAGCGAATAATCCGCCACTTCTTCCAGCCGCCAACACTGCCCACGAACAAACCGATATTCGAAGACATAGTCGGTATCCGGCTTCTGCAGGATCGCGATCGCTTTTTTGTCCCGCGCTTCCTTGACGGTCAACGTCAGGCCCTGGGCCTCTCGCTTTGCTTGATCCGGAATGACAGGAAACTTAAGTTGATCGCCGCTGAGACTGCGCTTTTCCATCTCGGGTTCGGGATCGCCGGCCACGGTCGTGACCATTTTCAGCGGTTGTTGTACGAAGGCTTTTTGCACATCTGCGCGTTCGGAGAAAGCTGAGAGGAACGCTGAAAAGTCGGTCGAAGGGCAAGCAACATTGGACGTATCAACCTCGGCTTTGAGTGGATTCTGGCCGATGTCCTGATGCAGTTTTGAATCCGCAATTATCTTTGCATCCAAGTCTGCCAAGCGCTTTTTAATGCTGGTCGCATCCTTGTAAGCACATTCGACCTTTACATCATCCGCCAGATTTAGACCGTCGAGGCAGTTCTCAAGCTCGGGATCTGGTGGGTCGCCGCTAAAAAACCGCAAGGCCAACTGATCGCCGTCCTTCACCAAAGGCAATTCCAGCACCGAATAGGAATCACCTTCGAATTGACTGTGCGAGACTTTTTGTTTTGTCAGAACAAACATGGACTTCCCCGCTTGCTCCGGAAATTTGCGCTCGAAGAAGAACACCGAGGCGATCTGCTCACCTTCGACCTTCCACACATAATTCAGCGAAGGCTTCACGGCGTTCATTGAGGTGTAGAAGATCTCAGCGTAAGGAACATGTCCTTCCTTTACCTGACCTTTGAGGTTGTTCTTCAAAAAGAACACTGTGATCTTTTGATCACCGAGCGATGCAACCACAGGCGGATGCAGCTCACCGATGGTTTGTGGGTCACTCGCTAATGCCTGCTGAGCCAACAAGGCAACCATGAATCCGAGCGCACTCATACAACTTAAGAGCTTGGCCAATTCCACTCACTTCCCTGTTGATCAATCTTCGAATGTTAATGCTGATGGTTTCACGATGATTCAGGTGCGTCACATTTAAGGCTGGCCATAGACGATCCTCTTCACCGCCGGGCTTTCTGACATTAACTGTCTCTTCGTAACGCCATAGGCCTTGATCAGCTCTTCCCGAGATCCCTTCGAGCCAAAAGAGCGTTGGTTATTATCGAAGCTGTATTGCTCCAATCGCCCTGCTGTCGAGTAATACCCATGCCACTCCGCGCAGGCACCACAACCGCCATATCCGCCTATGGAAACAAGGCTGCCATGGGTGCCTTCCACGCAATCCATCGCCACAACAACATTGCTCAACATGTTCGTCTTCGCACCGTCGGAAGTGAGTTGTGAAACTTTGTTGATATCGCGACGAAGCACTTTGCCGCCGATGTTGATGGTTTGGTCAGAGCAAACCGGGATGACGTGGGTTTGCGCACCATCCACCGTCACCGATCGGCAGGACGACACCAACACCACTTCAACACCGCCGCACTGCATGACATCGCGTTGGGTGTAAGCATCCGTCGGCGTGGCGAAGGCTGGGGAAGAGAACAACCATGCCAGGCTCCCGGCGAACAAAAGCTGATTCATTTAGAAATCCTTTTCGCCGTTAGCCGGCCTGTTGTTCCGCCAAGCACTTCGCATAGCCGTCCGCAAACTTGGCATCGAATGACAATGCCACCGGCTTCTCCAACTCCGCCGAGCTATTGAGCAATACACGGGTAGCCAGGGTGTATTTGATCCAGCCGATCGTGCCGGTGCCGTCGGTATCGAAAAACAGCTGAGCGCGCACTACTTCACCGTCGTCCTCGTCGATCAGCAAATTGACCTTGTCCTTGCCGACATAACGAAACGGAAAATCGCTGCTCCTGACAAGCTCAGTAAGGTAGCCGTAGCAACTCCCTTCGCTGGCAGTCGCGGGCAGTGAATGAGATAAAAGCGAAAGCGCAATCAGCACCGACCGAATGAAAAACCAGTTCATCCACTCACTCCTCATCCATCGGCGACGATTCCACGTCGGTCATGCTCAGCAGCCGGAATTCGTTGTTCACAAATTCGTAGTAACGGTCCCGGTTACCACTTTCCAACGCATTCCCCTGTACATCTTCTTCACCGTCGAGCGTGATGCCGGAGACGATGATCAAGCGGCTGTCGGGCTGGTAAACCATACCGAAGGTGCTGCCGTCGTAAGCATTCGGTAGACCGCCAACCACTTCACCGGTCTGAGCGTCCAGCACTTCGCCGCAAATGGCGCTGCCGCCACAGCCGAGCCTGTGCAGGATGTAATGGCCGGCGAAGTTGACCTTGCCTTTCAGGGCTTGCACCCGTGCCTGATCCATCATTGGGCTGCTGTTTTCTTGCGGCACCAGCTTATGGTTAGAGCCGGTGAAAACTGGCGTGACGGCGTAATCCTTGAAGGTTGGATCGGCAGCGAATGCCATGGACGCGGCAGCCAATATCAAGCTGCCGAGAACAATCGAAAATCCTTTCACGTAATAACTCCGTAAATGCCGTGGGGACCGTCGGCTTACTCAGCCTGCCCTTCGTAACGCTGTGTCTGCGGGTCGAATTGCCACAGATGTGGCCGGGTCATGGCCTTTTCACCCTTGTAGCGAATCCGCCCGCGCTTATCCCTGATGTAGGAGTAGATCTCGATGTCCTTGAACTCACCTCCCCCCTTGGCTGGGCCGTCCAGAACTTTGACCCCGGCGAAGTAACCGCCGCCCGAATACCTCAAATAACCACGGCACTGGATCAGGAAGGCGAATGTGCTATCCATTGATGAGCCAATACCGACGCGGGAATTGAAGATGAAGTCTTCGATGCCATCGCCATTTAGATCGCCGCGAAAAACCACGTGGCCCGGATCGATAGAAAACTCTTTTCCATCGAGACTGGAAAGTATGTCTTCCGGATGTTCACTGCTCTGCGACCATTGCGATAAGAAATATTTTGAGTCAGCTTCCTGATTGCAAACACTTGCCGCCATAACCGCTATCGGGAACCAGCTCACACATAACACCAGCAATCGTTTCACTTCGTATCCTTCGAATTAATCAATTGCAACTCACCATCCCGATACAACACCTCACACCCCACCCACGCCGAATCCACCTGCGGCATCACCGCCGACGGTTTGCGCAATTCGCGCAACAACGTCGAGCCATGGGACAAGCGCCCGCCCATTCGCGCAATCACCGCCCGCGCTGTTTGATAGTGCGCATGTCGCCCCGGATCGAGGGTGTCTTCGAGCAGAATGTCGGCGCCGAGGATGCCTTGCACCTGCCCCGGATAAATCATGAACCCGGTGGCCTGTTCCGCACCTTCGCGACCGTCCTGCCAGAAGCTGCCATCGCGGGTGCGCACGTCGGGATGCGGCGCAAACCAGTGTTCGCGATCCGCCAGCGGCATGGCGTGGTGCAGACGAAAGAAGATTCGCATGAGGTTGTCGCGATACCACTCGCGTACTTGCAGGTAGTAGCCGCGCAAGCCCGGCAGGCCGCTCGAATGGGCGAGGCGGATCAGACCTGGCCATTGCGGGAATGGCTGTAGCGGCAGTTCGCTCGACGCGGGTCGAGGGGTGGCCGGATCGGTTTCCCAAGGCAATCGATGCGGACTGTTTTCAAGGTTGTCGTAAGCGGTTGGCGGGCGGCCCAGCCAGTCACCGCCGCTGCTGGCCAGCGCTGTAGCGATGCACAGATTGCCTTGCACCACGAACACGTAAAACCGGGTGAACCAGTCCGCGAGTTGTTGGCCATCGGCAGCTTGGGCGACGAGTTCGGCCAGTTCCCGATCGAAGCGCTGCAAGCCGTTTTCAAGATTCAGCAAATGACCGCGAGCCTTGCGTTGCATAAGCAAAAACAGCGGCAACGAACGCAGCATCTTCAGCGGTTGCCACGGCAGATGCGGCGTCGCACCGCCGACTTCACCGGCGTAGTTAGCGGCGCTGATTCCCCAGTCGGCCAGCCTTGCGAGGAACAAATCATTGTTGATGTAGGACGCGCCGCCGAACACCGCGGTGAACGGCTCGTTGTCCTGCAGCACCCGCGCATCCCAACGCGCCATGATCGCCGGAATACTCGCGGCGGCTCGGCGTTGGGCGTATTCCACCAACACGCTCGGTTGCGGCGGCAGGATCTCGGCGATGTTGGCGGCGGTGAGGTGCCGGCGCCAGCCGTAGTCGCTGATCGGCCGGTATTGCAGCAACCACAATTGCGCGCCATCCCAGGCCCATTCGACATCGCCGGGCACGTAGTGGAACACGCGCAGCACCTCTTGCAGAAAGCGCCAGAGCAGGTCTTCGGTCAAGCCGTGGAATGGCGTGAACGTGCCGCTGCGCCAGGCATCGCTGAGTCGTGAAAGCGTTGCCCGCGCGGGGCTGACGTGACCGTCGGCCAGCGATTCGAGATGGCCTTCAACCCACTCCAGTTCTACCGAGAGATGTCGCACAAAAGCGATCCCGGACACTACCGGGGTGATGAAGCGCTGTACCACCACTTCCTCGACACCTTCGGCCGTGAGTTCGGCGATGCGTTTCGGCACATTGGCGGACGGCTCGCGCAGATAGGTCGTGCTCAAACCGGCATTCGCCGAATCGGCCTGATCCTCGCCATAACTGGAGGAGCGCACCGCCCAGGTCACATCAGGTTGAGCAGCGAGAAATGCCGGCAGACGCGGATCGGTGCAATCGTTGAGCGTCAGCGCTGCCGGTACCGCTTGCCGGGCCAGTTCAGCCAGGCGCAAACGCCCACCCTTGGTGTGCGCGACAAACCCGCGCTCGCCCGACTCCAGCCACTGCGCGAACTGCGCAGGCGAGTCGATCCACGGGTAATGACCCCAACCAGATTTGAGGCTGATGGTCAGATCAGCGCGCGCAAGAATCGCCGACCACGCCGCCGCTTGCTCGATGCCGAGCACCGCGTCCTGATCGCCCCAAACCAGCTCGACCGGATCGGTGATCCACTCCAGCAGTGGCAACGCGGTGTCGGCGCGAATCAGATCCCAGTGCGGCACGAACGCACGGCAGCGCGCATAACCGGCGCCCATGCGCAGGTACTGCGGGGGCGTCCAGGTCTGGGTGGAAAACTTGCGCGCGAACACCGTGGGTTTGTTCGACAGCAGCCAGTGGATGGTCTTGCGGATCGGCAGCGGTGACATCAGCGCCGGCAATCGACGCTGCCACAAAAATGCCCCAACCGGCGCCAACAGAACACTGCGCGAAAAGTGCCCGGGCCGACGCTGCAACGCGTGCAGCACCAGCAACGCATTGACCCCGACTGCCATGATCGCACTGCCCTTCTGCGTCATCGCCAACAAGGTCTGCGCGTAGTCCGCCAGATCCTCGCAGGGTGGCAGCGGATTGGCGCCGAAGCCCGGCAACTCCAGCGGCACCACGTCGTAGCGCTGAAAGTGCGGCAGTGCGTCATCCCACCAATCGGCAGCGCTGCCGTTGCCGGCCAGCAGGTACATCAACGGCTTGCTCATGAGCGATCCTCAGGTCAGATCGCGCAGAGCGGCGTCGAGGGTTGGGTAGCGGAATGTGTAGCCGGCCTCGGTCAAACGCTGCGGCACCACGCGCTGACCATCGAAAAACAGCTGCGCCATCTCCCCCGCCATTGCACGCACTGGCGCGGCGGGAATGTGCAACCATACCGGACGCTTGAGGACCTTGCCGGCCTGCTCGGCGAACGCTGCCTGACTGACCGTTTCGGGCGCGACCATGTTGTAGGTGCCACGCAGAGTGTCGTCGTTGAAAGCCCGCGCGATCACCTGAAGCACATCGTCACGATGCACCCAGCTCATGATCTGCTGGCCGTCACCCATCCGCCCGCCGAAACCCAGACGGAACGGCAGCAGCAACGGCGTCAACGCACCGCCGGGGCCGAAGACCACGCCAAGGCGCAGCACCACCTGACGCACGCCAAACTCCGTGGCCGGTTGCGCGGCGGCTTCCCAGCGCGCACAGAGTTCGGCCATGAAACCGTCGCCCTTGCTGGCGTGTTCGTCGAGGCTTTCGCTGGCATCGCGCACGCCGTAGAAGCCGATGGCCGAGGCTTGAATCCATAGCGTGGGTTTGTGCTTGGTGTTCTTCAGCCAGGTCATCAACGCTTCGGTGGTGCCGACTCGGCTGGCGAGCAATTGCGCCTGACGTTTGGGAGTCCAGCGTGGGCCGGCGACGGGTGCTCCGGCGAGATTGATCACTACGTCGAAGGCTTCGTCGTGGCTGAGTTCGCTGAGCGAATGCACACAGCGAACGCGGCCGTTGAACAGATTGGCCGCGTTCAACGGATCGCGCGTTAGAACGCTGACCGAATGGCCCGCGTCGAGTAATTGATTGACCAAGGCTTGACCGATGAACCCGGTACCGCCAGTGATCAGCACACGCTTGAAAGCGCCGCCGGCAAACGGGCTGGATTGGCTCGGTGCCTTTACTGAAGTAGCCTTCCGGCGGTCATGCCGATACAGCCAGAACAACGGAGGCAACAACACCAGCAACGCAAAACCGTCGAGCCACAGGTGCGACCAGACCTGTTGTTGCGCCGAGAGCCACATGTCCTGCGGCGCCCATAACAGGATGCCGGCGCTCAACCAGCCCCACACTGCCGGGGTTTTCAAGCGATTGCCCAAATGCACCAGCGCGAGCATGTACAGCGAATAACTCTGCAGCGTCGCGCCGAACAGCGCGAGCCACCAGACTTGTTGTTCGTGGCCGGCAGCGGGTACTGCGTCGGCGCCCCAGAACGCGAGTTCGAGAACTTCAAGATAGCCGTCGAGTAAACCGGAATGACCAGCCCAGGTCAGGGTGAGGCCGGCGAGTATGTGCACGATTGCGGCGGCGTATAGCCAGAGCACGAATGCTGGGCGAAGCGAAGTCGAGGGGGCTGGCATTCCGTGTCCTGAGCGCATTCCTTGGGGGTGGGGAGTTTAAAGGAAAATCGCGGTCGTCAGATGCTCAAGAATTAAACCTTTAAGCGCTGCGGATTCTGGCTCAGCGCATATGAAAACGCGTTAGCCATGATGGCGGAACGCGTTTGATCACATCGAGGTGAAAAGGCGTCGGGCGCTGTAAACGCCCTTTTTCACTTAACCGCGCTAAAAGCAGCTGCTGGCCACTATCGGTTCGGCCACTTCGGACTGAAGTCGCTTAATCGCATTGATGCCCGAGTCGTTACCTTTGTCGGCAGCAAGCTGATAACAGGCCAAGGCGCGAGGAGTATCTTTCTTTCCTAGATCGCCGCTTTTCCAATAATCGCCTAACGAAACGAATGCATGCGTTGATCCCATGGTGGTAGCACGAATCAACTCTTTTTCAACGTCCAGCGGACGCTGGCAGGGTCCTGAACCGGCCAATTCATTGCCAAAACAATAGAAGCCAGCCAACGACTCAGCACCGCTCGGTGAATCAACGGCTGCTGCTTTGAAAAGAGCCTCAACTTTGCCGTATTCCAATTGCGGGGCCATACCCGACAGACTTAGCCCGGCCGCAGCCGAACTAGATATAGGATCGCCTGAAGCGGCCGCGCACAGGTAATTTTCCAAAGTCGCCTCAAAAAGTTCTCCTGTCAGCCGGTATTGCTCAAGGCCGCCCAAGCCAGCAAATCCTTGTCCGCGCTGCCAACAGAAATTCTCCGCACGACTCATTTTCCGCGTACTGGCTACAGAAAGCTCTTTATCAGGAATCGACCAGTCCTCAACCCCATCAAGCGTCCAGCAGGACTTCCGCGAAAAGTTGAAAATCTTGATATTGCTGTTGCCGGCGCGTTTATCCACAACGTTAACGTGGCGGTCATCCACCTTCTCGACTTCTATTCCTTCGACTTTCCCATCTGGCACCGCAGCCATTAAGGGAAACGCCATCTCGCGCCCCACCACTGCAGTGACGTGAGTCACTATCCGTCCTATATCCGACGTCCCCTTCAACACCAATAGCTTCACGGCCTGCGCAGTTAGTCGCTTCTGCGATTCGGCATTAGCGGAGAATGCTGGAAGAAACTGTGCAAAGTCTTGCGTAGGGCACGAGCCACGTCCAATTGTCGGGCCACTCCCGGTATCGGACGCGATATTGTCCAAAAACACTGAACGGTCACGACTCATACTGGCGATGCAATTGTTCACCGCTGCCACATGCGCCGAAGAGCCCGGTTCCGTCTCCAACGCATCGACCTGGCAATCGGTATCGCGCAGTTTGATCCAGGCGCGCTGAGCCTCCTGAACCGTTGCCTTTTGGCTCGCCGCAAGAACTGGATCAGTTTGATACCCACCCTCGAGCCGAACCATCAGTTCTTGATAACTGGTATTCAACTGCTTATCTGCAGCAACCTTGGCACTCACAGAACATCTTTCCCTCTGAGAGCTCGTAGTGATATCGGCACATGCATCGTCAGCAAATGCATGTCCCCCCAACAGAGATAAACCACCAATCAGCACGGCGGGCAGCACCGGAATAAGATATTTACTCAAGGCAAATTCCAACAATATTTTGCGAAAGTGTATTTTTAAGTCGTGCCTATTCTTCAAGGGAGATAGCCATTTTCAGAGTAGATCCATTCAGATAAACGACAGCTTCGCGCCCATTAATATCGACAGGGGTAGGATTCTGGATCATTCCTTCATCACTAGCCTTCGCAATTTTTGTTAACGTCTTATCCGCAACATTGGCACGCCAAATAGTTTCATCACCGTTCTTGAAATAAAACGTCGGCCGTGACTTGCTCCAAATCGGAGCATATATATTCCAACCGGCCTCGGGCCGACCAGCCTGCGCTATCGTTTCATACCCTGAGGTGTGCGAGTAGTACGCTTGCAATTTTCCATAATCACCACCCCAACCGAATGTCAAACCACTAACAGCATTTTCATCAGTATTTGGCCACTGCTGGAACAGCAAACTGCTTTCCAATGGCGGAGATTTTGAACCGAGCTTATAAACCATCCCCCGCAGCTGATTCTTGGAGAGCTGCTGTCGATAGTAAAACGCCCCATCCAAGATTCCCGCGAATCTTTTCCCTTCGTCGTTTGAACCCAAACTCAAAGCACCGTCAAAACCGATATCTTTCGCAATCGTGTGCAATATTGGCCTGTCGTTGCGATCAACGTACTCATATAGATTACCCCGGTACGCAATCATTGCCGCATCAAAATGCCCTTCAAACACGATGACATGCAACATGCCTGAAGTTGTTTCAGCGGAGATCAAAAATCGTTCGACAGCCCCTTTTTCATTGGGAAGCCATGCTAAATCAATGACCTTCCATGAGCGCTCAAACTGTGTGTACGGCTTATCACCCAACATTAACTTAATATCTTTCTGAGTTGGTCTAGGCGCAATAGAAACCGGTGTGAGAAAGCTTATCTGCTGAACATAAGCTTCCTCTAAACACTCTACTGACTCACAAGAATTACGCTCCGACTCAAGCCAGTCACTTTCGATTAATTGAAAAACCCGCCGACTTTTTATCGACTTGAAGACTTCACTTAGCTTTTCATCCATTGCGGACAAGGAAGGAGAACGACAAATTTTCCTCTCTACTTCCGTCGAAGCTTTGCCACAGTCGAAACTCGCAGAAAATGCGACCGAACTGAATAGCAAAAAGGTTAACGATAAAAAGCAAGGGAGCGAATGTAAATTTTTCATTGAATCAGCCATCAAAGAAATTTTCCCACCATCGAAACGGATACGTTTACGCTCCGCCTCAAAATCAAATAATTTTGGCGCAACAAATAAATCCGTCCCCTCTCACAAGCGTCGAGCCTTCGAGAACCACCGTTGCATCGACGCCTTTGGCTGGACTGAACGTAGTGGCTTCGGCCACCCCCCGGGATCGTCCACATCAGCCCGAGCAGTAATACAGCCAGAATTTTTAACTGCATTTGCTCGCCCTTACTCCCACTTGCATCCGGACTCTGGAGAGGAGTCGATGCTAGTGTTGATTCTGAAGCTGTACACCTTGCCGTTGGACTGCTTTGTGTAAGACATCGAGACGATCTGCGAGCCTTGAGTCATAAATTGATAAGTCCCCGTGACCTTCAAACGCTCTATTTCACTGCTTGCTCTTGTTGTCCGGAGCCATAGCCAATTGACGCGCTCGCTCTATCGTCGCGCGGATCAAGCAGGAGTTCGACCATTCCCCAAACACCGATTTATACGATTTCGCCTCAGGCAAGCACTCCGCATCGCGAAACTTCATCCAGGCTCTTTGGGTTTCTCTCAGCTCTTTCTGTGCTTTTTCGTCCAACCGCTCCATGCGCTCCCGGTAAACCAGGTTGAGCAGTGCATCCGTATCCGTCACGACCAGATCAAGCGTCCCACTCGGCAAAGTTGGCCACACAACGTCCGCCAATGCCTGCTTGGTTTCGTTGTTCCAATTGTAGAAACCGTTCTCTTCAATTTTCAGCCGGGCAGACCGCCCATAGTGATTGGTCGGATCGCTCTCGCTGACTTCCGATTGGTAAACAATTTCCAGATAGATCGGGTCACTTGAGCGCTGAGGATCATTCAGCAGCGTTTGTCGAACAATGGCGCGTTGCTTTTTGCTCTCGGTTATTTCAATCGAAAAGCAAGGATCCGGGCCGGGACGGTCAGACGATTTCACCCTCGCCAGACAATCTTTACGAAGGGCCATGGACGGAGCATCCGGCCCCCATCCTACGTCTACAACCCTCACGAGCAGTCGTATTTCCGGATCTTTGGAAAAATCCGCCTGAAGCACCGTTGCGATCATCGTGCCTTCCGCATGGGCGAGGGACGATAGCAAGGACAGTAAAAAAACGACGCCGAATCTGAAAATCTTCATTCCCTGGTTTCCTTGAAAAACTATAAAAGTCTGCAATTCACACGATCTGAATTTGACCCACTCAACCTCAGAATCAGATACAGGTGTCCTGCTGTAAGACCCTTCCACTTTCTGACGCAAACGCTTAAACAGAACTTACGATCCTCCGATCTTCTGCTAAACGGATGTCATGTTTGTCGGACATTTCCCGCAAGACACCGAGCCATCCATGAACTATCCGACCTCTCCGTTCGCCGCTAACCTTGATTTGTCACCGCAAAAAACGGTGACACGGACGTGCAAGTCCGGGTAAAAGACGACGCGCAACGTCATTGGTCGCTGATCAGGCATATCCCTGCTCGCGGTATCGACTCTATGGCGGCTGTGCGTGGGAGATCCTTCTTTCGAGAGCGATCTGCCGGGTCCGTCTGCCCGGTCTTGCACACCTGCGCACAGCTGCCACCTTATTTGCGTGCAAGCGAACGGTGGTGGCTCCTTACCTACAGACGGAGATACGCCCATGTTCAAAGTAACGCCCAACCCGCCAGAAAGTACTGGTGCCCCCGCCGAAGAATCCCTCGACACTGCGACGCTCGACAAAGAAGCCGCCGACCGCGCCTTCGCCCACTACTTCCCGCCCCCCAACGACAAACAGTCCAAACGCCGCAAAGGCATACTCTTCACCGTCGCCAATGACATCGACTCGGAAGCCCTCCTGGCCAACGCCTCCGAAGACATGCTGTCCATCAGCGCCATCGCTGCCAAATTAGCCGACGATGTCGAAGGCTCAAACCGCTCGGTGGCATTGGCACTGAGTCGAATTGCCGATGGTGCGCAGCTCATGGTGGAACGTGCGTTGGATCATCTGGAAGAGTTGATAGCGGCGCGGCAGGAAGCGAAAACGTAAACGGAACGAGGGGGACGGATTAAATTGACAGTTCGTCCCCCTACCCCCCTGTATCTACTAATTTTTGCTCGGTGTCATAGCCTCAAATGAAGATCTAATATCAGATAACTTAGGATCACTTTTCAGGTTCGACCTAGGCACACATGCAGAAAACTTGACAGTTGCATCTTTCACGCCTTTTAACCCATAGAAACAGTCGAACCACAGCCCCTTTTTTCTCACCGAGTACTTACTCTCAGCTGCAGCTCTGTCTTTTTCAGAGTCCCAAAGCATAAAAGGGGACATTAATACTCTGACTGCGGCGGAGCCCGACGCTGACGAATGAGCAAGATCCACCTCTCCCGTTTCTGACCCTTGTTGCAAAGCGTCATCAGCAGCATAGCTGTATTTATATTTACCATTGCTATCAAAGCGGCCAGATGCAGCCAGGCTTTTCTCAAACTCCACAGGCTCAATTAAAAAAACATTCTCCTCTGTCAAAATATCTGGCCTTAAGCTTACGTTCGAGACCAGTTCTCCATAGCAAATACCATCTTCAAGTTTAACGTTCAATTTAAAACCTGGGATATCTGGGATTGAAACTCCACATATATTTGAAGGCTGTGACTGAGCCATCGAAAAAACCGACATTAAAAATAATCCAAAAGCAAAAATAGGGATAGACCATGATTCACTGTCCAACACTAAAACGTAGTCTGCCCCTGTATCACTCATTACCTATCCACCTTCATATTCAACATGATAAGTTTTTGAGCCTTTAAGTAACGACAACATACGCTTTCTGGTAGTTTTAACATCTTCTTCGTCGCCACAGGCCTCTATCATAAAAACATGATCAGTGCCAGCCTCCAATACGGCAGTAAAGCAGTATGAGTTAGAATAATATATTCCTTCCCAGCCGGACCAATTAACCCCAGAAACACGACTAGCCTTTGACAGCGGCTGCATTCCCGTACCAATCTTCAATCCGTCGGCCTCCTGTACAAAGCCGCTAGCTACCGCGTCTGGAAAACTCATCGCTACGCAGTTCATCTGTACATTTTCTGTTCTACCATCTTTATATTTGTACTTAACAAATGAAATATCATCATCAGTCTTGAAAAACAAAACACCAGGAGATTCATTTACCTCCATGACACAACCTTTACTTTGCACAACTACGCTATCACTAGCATGCACAAACAAAAACGAACTTAACAGATACAAAAAAATAAATTTATTCATTTTTTCTGCCTTTTTACAAATGATGGCATTGGCAACAACTCTTCTCCAGCATCAGCGTTTTCATATAATAGATTCATAACTACAGCTTGAACATTAGTAAAAACGTCTCTGCGCGCGGGAAGTCCGTTCATTTTTTTTGTCGATGTAGGACTTCCAGCATTGATATGTAGCCCAACTCGGTCTAGTGTCGGATTGCTAAACCGCGTTTCAGTACTTAGTGCGCTATTACATTTTTTTGCTTTCCAATCATAATCGTTGCACACATCAAGCTGCAATTTCTTATTATCGGCAACTGGATCACTTGTTCTATTAGCACCGTTATCCGCCCACCAAAATCCCGCACTTTCGGCTCTATCATACGACTCCACTCCAACTTTATCTCTCCAAACTACATTCTGAGCTTCATTATTAGTCTGCCGCCCTCTATGCTTGAAGTACTTTATATAAGCATCCTTATGAGTTATCTGAATAATACCCCGCCCATACCAATCACCATATGGCTTTCCTTTTCCCGCCCCATCTTCTGCAAACTTTGAAAAGTATCCTGACTCAGCAAGCCCGTTCGCTACAAACTGACTCACACGCTGCCCGGTAACAATTAAATATTTCCGCATCACTTTATTGAGCGAGACTTTTATAAGCGAAGCCCTTGCAAAAGCATTTACATAAGTAATACTTGATCGAGCTAGAATTTTACTTTTATGGTCCTCTTCAATAAAAGATCGAGGGATACATTGCACCAACTCATTATCACTTAACCACAGGCACTTACCGAAAGCCTCCACAAATTCCTTAGGTGGAAAATGCCAGTGTTTTGACCCGATTCCCGTCAATCCTGCCTCTTCCCAGAAAGCCATGGCTTCTTGGTGAGCCTTAAGCTTCTCGTAATCTCCCTTTGGCATCGGAGGCCCTAATTCTGAATCCTGCAACAACCATCCGTAGCGGACTTCAAAATCACTCTTGCCCCATTCGCTTGGAAACTTGAATATGCACCTCTTAAGTTTCCGCTTGGAGCTATCTTTTTCAATAATCTCTTGATTATTCTTTTTAATACGATAACTTTTGCTTAAAACATGTTCCTCCTCAGGTTTAGCGGGAGTGTATTTTAAGTCAGGAGACTTGGATGCTTCGAAAATACCTTTGGATGGAGGGAACAACGGATCCTCATCCAGTTTTAACAACTTACGTAAATACGGTGACTGACAATGACTGTCTTCATCGGTATCGTCGTCGATTAGTTTCCAACCCTGCCACTGAGGGAAATCGGCATCACTAAAACAAGTAACAGTACTGCTATTTAAATTAAACCATCCCACACCGTCAGGGAATGCAACCTTACGCCAATGTGCGGCGTTAGCCGGCACTAGCTGATCAGGCCCAAGAACACGACCAAAACGAAGTAACTCATAGCCTGCACTTGGGCAATCAGCAAAACGAGCCATTGCTTTTTTATAGAGGTCGTACTCGAAATCTTTTTCTTCTTTTTGCTCACCGATGCATTCACCATCGAGTGTGTACGTTCTCAGTATGCATTGCCCTTGGCTATAACTCATACGTACAAACAGATCCTCTGCGGGACGACGCACACAACTCGACTTATTATTCGTATCTGCCCATAAACCAGGTCGATCTGAATAACCTATGACTTCTGGAGGCAAATAAAAATACATATCACCCCAGCAACTATCTTTTCGTCCAGGTATCGTTTGATATGACAGCTCTCTGTCGGTCCGACCTATAAGATTCTTAACGTGGATATCATCTGCAATAATTTCAAAATGAATTTTATTTCCAGCGCCGTAGATTTGCCCTGCTTCACCAATCGCTTCCTTACGATAAACCTGCATTCCCTTTTTCGGATCTTTCACCGTTATTTTTGAAAGATGCATATAGATTGAGAAGAAAACCACCTTCGAACTTGCACCCTCCCCAATCTCGGTTTCGTGCCGAAGAACAATGCAACCATTGTCCGTCCAACCGCTGTAATTCAGAGGAGCATCTTCACTGGTGTCCACAGGTGCTGGCTCGCGAAAGTAGGCCAGCGTTCCATCCGCAATCGCGCGTACCGGCAGGGCACGCCCAGCCTCTTTAGGCGCTTTCAGGTGAGTACCACCATGCCAGTTCAAATCAAAGCTAATCGGGAAAAAGCCATCACCCGGCTCTCCGCACAGCATTGCTCGATTCAAATACGCTTCGTCAGTCTCTCCGGCCGTCGGAGCTGGAAGAAATGGAGGGCTAATCAACATAGGTGTGATCCATATTTAATAAATTCTTCAAATCCATTGAGCGCTGACGTCACAGCGATAACAGGTACTTTGTTTTAGGTTTTGGCTCTTCTGGTGCATTCGCCAACGCCTGATCCATCAAACTCCCCGCCTTATCCTTATCCGCCGCCCCCGGCAGCACCGGCGGTTTAATCCCGATCCCGGTGCCGGAGCCAGCCGAGCCCCCCGCATTGATCTTGATCACCGGCCCAACCACCGTAACCCCACCCCCATCAAGCTTGATAAAGCTCCCACCCCCAAGAATGGTCAGCTCCGTCCCCGCCTCGATAACAATCTTGTCCCCAGCCTTGAGATGAATCTCTTTCCCCACACTGGTCAATTGCGCAGTCCCCAGCTTCACATGCTGGTTCTGCCCAATCGTCAGGTGATCATCCAGCTTCGCTTCAATCTTGCGGTCGGCAATCGTGGTGCGGTGTTCCTCAGCCTTCAGCTCGGTGTAGGTGTTCTTCACCACCGTGTCGTGACGTTCATTGCCGACCCGAATCTTCTGGTCGTGCTCAACGTTTTCATCCCAATCGCGCTGCGCATGGATGTAGATCTGCTCTGCACCTTTCTTGTCTTCAATGCGCAGCTCGTTATAGCCACCGCCCCCCGGCGAGCTAAGCGTTTTGAACACGCTGCGAGTCTTGTTCGCCGGCAAGGCGTACGGCACCGGGTTTTCCTTGTGGTACAGGCAGCCGGTCACCAGCGGTTGGTCGGGGTCGCCTTCGAGGAAGGTGACGAGGACTTCCATGCCGATGCGCGGGATGCTGATCGCACCGTAGCGGTCGCCGGCCCAGGAGCTGGAGACGCGCAGCCAGCAGCTGGTTTTGTCGTCGGCCTGGCCTTCGCGGTCCCAGTGGAACTGGACTTTGATGCGGCCGTACTGGTCGCAGTGGATTTCTTCGCCTTTGGGGCCGGTGACCATGGCGGTCTGGCTGCCGAGTACGCGTGGTTTCGGGTGTTCGAGGGCCGGGCGGTAGAACACGTCCCACGGGGTGGCGAGGAAGGTGTTGCGGTAGCCCTGGTGGAAGTCGTCCTTGTTGTCGGTGGTGTCGCTGGTCACGCCTTCTTCGAGGACTTGCGGCTGTTTGCCTTCGTGGAAGATTTCGGTGAGCAGCCACAGGTCGTTCCACTCGCTGCGCGGGTGGTCGGACATGGCCATGAAGTGGCCGCTGACCAGTTTGGTCTGGTCGCCGCGGCCTTCGGCCTGGCGGTAGTCGGCGCGGTGGCGTTCGAGGGCGCGCTGGCTGAGGAACTTGCCGCGCGCGCGGTCGATGAAGCGGCCGGGGTAGTCGTAGTCTTCCAGATCCGGCTCGGTGCTCTCGCCTTCAGGTTTGTACGCCGCTTCCATTTGCAGGCGCGGTTTTTCGAAGTCGTAGTCGCGGCGCGTGGTGCGGCTGGTGCGGGTTTCGAGGCGCAGTTTGAAGCCTTTGATCACCGGTTCTTCGGCGACCATGCCGCTGCCTTGCACGTACGCGGTCGGCTGGCCGAGGTCGGGGAACACGGTCTGATCGTCGCCGAACACCAGCAGGTGGCCTTTTTCGCTGTGCTGGAAGTGGTAGTGAATACCTTCCTCTTCGCACAGACGCTGGACGAAGTGCAGGTCGGTTTCGTCGTACTGCACGCAGTAGTCGCGATCCGGGCACGGCTGGCTGAGCTGGAAGCTGTAGGCGTTGCCCTTGATCCCGTGTTCGTCGAGGATCAGCGCGATGATTTTCGGCGCCGACATCTGTTGGTAAATGCGCTGGTTAGTGCGGTGATGCAGGTATTGCAGTTGCGGCACCATCGACACTTTGTAGCGGGTCAGGCGCTTGCCGGCATCACCTTGGGCGACGCGGTAGATCTGGCCGTGAATGCCTGAGCCTTGTGGATCGAATGCGAGAAAGGCTTGCTTGTGCAGCAGTTGTTCGAGGTCCAGGTCAGGGTTTTCGCTGACCAGTTCGAGGTCGAAGCGATACGGCTGGCTGATGCCTTCGGTGCCGGTGAACGACAGTACTTGCAGGTCGCCGACGTAGTCTTCGACCTTGAGGCTGAAGTGGGTTTCGTTAGCTGGGTTGAACATAAAGTGCTCCCTGTTCGAATGTCATCCGTTACGCCCGAAGTCGCAACCGTTGCAGCCAGGACGAAGTGGCGCCCAAGGCGTCACGCAATTGTTGGGCAGTGATGGTGCGTTCTGCCGGGTCGAAGCTCAGCGCGGTTCGCAGCGCTGGCCAGCCGTGTTTCGGTAAATTCGCCGGGGCTTGCAGCTCAAGCTCCAGGTGCTCGTCGCGGGCCTGGGTCGAGGGCAAGCGGCGGAACGGGTGTTTACCGCCCGCCAGTTCATAGATCACGCAGGCCACGCCGTACACGTCCGCGCTGGCCGACAATGGTTGGCCCTCAAGCAGTTCGGGGGCGGCGTAGCCCGGGGTCCAGGCGTTGAAGCGTTCGCGGCTCAGGTGCGGCAGGCCGGGCAACACGCCCTCCTCTGCCTGACCGAGACCGAAGTCGAACAAGCGCAAGCCATCTTCGCTGAGCATGACGTTGCTCGGTTTCATGTCACCGTGCAGCACGCCGCGACCGTGGGCGTAGGCCAGCGTGTCGAGCAGCGGCAGGACGATGTCGCGCAGTTCTTGCCACGGCAGGCCGAGGGGCCGCTCGCAGAGCAATTTGTCCAGGGTCAGGCCACGCATGTATTCCATGGTGATGAAGGCCCGCTGGCAGTCGGTGTCGACTTCAAAGGTGTGTGCACGCACGACGTTGTCGTGGCGCAGGCGTCGGGTCAGGGCGAACTCGCTGTAGAGCAAGGCACTGGCGTCCGGCGATTCGGCAAATTCTTCGCTGAGGATTTTCAGCGCGATGTAAGGGTCGGGATCGCCGAACTGTTCGTGCAGCAGATCCCGCGCCCGGTAAACGGCGCCCATGCCACCGGCCCCGAGCAGACGCTCGAGGTGGTAGCGACCGGCGAGTACATCCGGCAGTGCTCCGATGCTGGCCTTGGTCGGCGCCAGCAACGGCTCTGCTTTGTTTTCCTTGGCGAAGGCGAAGTAGGTCAGGTTGTTGGCCTGTTCTTCGCTCATCAGCAAGTCATCGATGGGTGATTCGATTTTGGTCATTGGCGGATCACCACGGCTGTCAGGTTGTCGCGCGCGGCGCCACGCAGGGCGCCGTCGAACAAACGTTCCAGCGCCACGTGCGGCGCGCTGAGGCTGAGGGCGTTGCCGAGGGCATCGCTGCTCAGGCCTTGATACAAACCATCGCTGCAGAGCAAAAACGCATCGCCCGGATAGACCTCGAGTTCCAGTACATCCAGGGTCAGTGTTTCGGCCGCGCCAACAGCTCGGGTCAAGGCCTGAGCCGCTGGGTGCGCTGCCGCTTGTTCGACGCTCATTTGCTGTTCGTCGATCAATTGCTGCTGCAACGAATGATCCTTGGACAGCTGATACAGCCGCTGCCCGCGCCACATGTAGCAACGGCTGTCGCCGGCCCAGATGCAGGCCGCGCGATTGCCTTCCACCAGCAGCGCCACAACGGTGCTGCCCATGATGCTGTCGTGACGGCCGGCGGTGACGGTCAACTCCTGCCCCAAACGCCGGTTCAGCCAGTGCAGGCACTGGCGAATGGCTTTGAGGCGTTCGTCGAAGTCTTCGTGTTGCGGCAGTTCAGCCAGGCTGGCGACGATCAACTGGCTGGCGATGTCGCCCCCCTGATGACCGCCCATGCCGTCCGCGACCACCCACAGCCCCTGCTGTGGCGAGTCGAGGAAGGCATCTTCGTTGCGCGCCCGCACCTTGCCCGGGTCGGTACGCGCCGCGCTGCGCCAGGCACTGGCCACCAGCATCAGAGCTGCACCGGCATACGGAAGGTGCGCAGCACGCCCATGTCGAACGGGTTCGGTGTGCGCTGGCTGGTCAGCAGGTAGTTGGCGCGCAGGCCACCTACGTCGGCTTTGAGCACCAGCACGTCGCGACCGGTCAGGTACTCGGTCTGCATCAGGTCGAACAGACGGAACAGCGACCATGGGCCGGAGTTCTTCTCGATACCGATCGGACGACCGGCCATTTTGTCCATGACCAGACTGGTGCGACCGTCTTCAGCATCGGTCGGCCATTTGAACGACATTGGCAGGATCGGACCGTGGCGGTATTCCATGGTCTTGTCGCCGAACTTGAACTCGGAACGGCTGACCGCCGGATCGAGGGTGTACGGCTCAAGCTTGAACTGCACGGTCGGCTCGGCCGGGTTGATCGAGAAGAAGCTCTGACGAATCGTCAGCGCCGCCGCCATCTGGTCGAGATACATCTTCGATACCGGCAGGCTGTGACCGTCGACGCTGCGCATCCGGTAGTTACCCGGATCACCGCTGACGAACGGACGCAGGTAGCTGTCGAAGAAGCGGTCGACGGTGCCTTGAGCGCGGAAGAACTCGCGGAAATCGCTGATCGCCACGTCGCTGGTGCTGCTGGCGCTGAACGGGTAACGCTTGCTGATGGTTTTGCCATACACGCTGTACAGCTCGTTCTGATAACGACCGTTCAGGTATTGGTAGGCATCGTTGAGCACCAGACGCCAGGAGTCTTCGGCCAGCACGTTGAACCACACGCTGAGCGGACGCGGCAGACGGCTAGACGCATTGCGCAGGTTGGTCAGCGCATCACGCTGGCCGCTCATGCGGGTTTTCGCCATTTCGAACGCGGCTTGTTCCGGCGTGCTGGAACGGGCCAGACCGGCCAGTTGCAGTTGCAGGTCGTTGAGCGCGCTCAGTGCAGGGGTCAGATCTGCAGCCGGGCCGTTGTTGTCATCGAGCAAACGATGCAGCGGTTCGAAGCGACGTTGCAGCGATTTCTTCGCGGTGTCTGGCAGGGTCTTCGCCACGTTCAGGGCCGAAGCTTTGTCCGCTGCGGCGGCTGCAAGTTTGCCAACCTTACCCAGTTTGCCTTTCTGCCCAGCCAGCGCATCAGCAGCGTCGCCAGCTTCTTCGACAGGGTCTGCAGCAGCCTGGAAGCGCGTGTTCTCGCGTACTTCGGTGAGCAATGCCAGCACCGGCGAGTTGGCCGAGGTCAGACCCGCAAGTTGCTCGGCGCCTTCACCGGCGTCGCTGATCGGCGGCAATGCAACCTGGCCGACGGCTTCACTCCAGTAGTTGGCGTAGTCGCGGAAGTACAGCTGCTCCAGCTCGACCATCAGGCGACGCAAGTCCATGTCGCTGATGCCCGCGCCTTCACCCAGCACCCAGTTGTCACGCAGGATGTCGGTGACCAGCGCCGAACCCTGTACCGAGAAATACTGCTGATAACCGGATTGCGTGTAGAAGCCCGGGATCACGTATTCGGTGCCGATAAACAGCGAGCCTTGTGGGCCGAGGTGTTGGCTGAAACGATAGTCCGGCAGGTTGCGCGCTTGCTCACGGAGCATGCGGTAAACCACGGTGGCCAACGATTCGCTGCGCAGTACCTGACGCGCCTGAGTGACCAACTGGTCGTTCAGCGGGTAGATAAACGGCTGCTTCAGCAGGCGATCGAGGTGCGCATTCAGACCATTCTGTACGGCGGTGTTGCCGGTGTAGCGCGTCGACCAGTCAGTGGCGACCCAGTCCTTGAGCCACGCGGCATCGCGACGGTCTTTCATGTTCAACATCAGGTACGCGCGCAGGCTGTTGAGCAGGCGGTCGCGGTCCTTCATGTTGGCGCGGATCTGCCCTTCGAGCATGGTTGCAACCCGTGGCAGCAGTTGCTTTTCAAGCTCGCGCTCGTAAGCCTCTTTGACCACTGGATTGACGTCTTCGCCCTGATACAGACCGCCACGCTCGTGATACGAAACGTCGCCCTTCTTCGGGAACACCTGGGTCGCGGCGTAGCTGGTGTCGAGGGTTTTCAGTACACCCATGGCGTCGTCACGCGGCGACAATGCCGTGCGTTGCTGCGACCAGTTCTGCGCCAGATTGCGCAGGTTTTCCAGACGCTCGTAGTTCGCCGAGAAACCGCCCGCCCAGAGCATGCCAAACAGTGCCAGCGAGGCCAGTGCGCCGACATACAGCGCACGCTGGCCCCAATGGATGCGGCTGCGTTCACGCTTGTCCAGACCGGCCAGATCGGCTTCGGGGAAAATCACTTGGCTGAACAAGTGATGGATGAACCGCGAACGACCGCTGCGCAGGGTCGGCAGCACGCCGGCGCTCATGCCGAGGCTGGCGCCGATGCCGGCGGTGGTCGCATCCATCTCTTGGGTCAGGTGCGGCGCGCTGGTCAGGTAGAAACCACGCAATTGCGTGGCACGCTGATAACGGTTGCCAGTGAAAGCCATGTCGACGAACAGGCACAGGCGCTCGCCGATCTGCCCCAGTTGATGCGGGAAGTCGAGGATGCGGCCACGGCGCTGAGTGTCGCGCTCGGAGTGCATGCGCATGATCACTTGGCTGTTGAGACGACGCAGCAGTTCTTCGAACTCGTTGCGCAGCACAGCGACGTCAGTGCCGACCTGTTCCTTGCGGAAACTGGTGCCGAGCACTTGATCGCTTTCTTCGCGGGTCAGTTGATCGAAGAACTCGTCGAAGCCCAGCAGCTTGTCAGCCTTGCTCAGGACCAGATACACCGGCACGTCGACGTGCAGTTTCTGATGCACGTCTTGCAGACGGCCGCGAACCTGACGTGCGAGGGTGTCGATGTCCTGCTCACTGCCGCCGAGCAGGGTTTCCACCGGAATGGTCACCAGCACGCCGTTCAATGGACGGCCACGACGACGCTTGCGCAGCAGTTCCAGGAGTGTCGTCCAGGCGCTGCCGTCGACTTCCGCGTCAGGCTGGGTCATGTAGCGCCCGGCGGTGTCGATCAGCACACCATGGTCGGCGAAGTACCAGTCGCAATGGCGGGTGCCGAGGGTATCGCGGGTCAGCTTGCGGTCGATCTTGTTGATCGGGAATTCCAGACCGGAAAAGTCCAGCAGACTGGTCTTGCCCGAGGCCTGCGGACCGATCAGCAGGTACCACGGCAAGTCACTGCGCCAGCGCTCGCTGCGGCCGCGATACAGGCTCGAGGTCTTCAGGGTTTTCAGCGCGTCTTTGAAGCGCGCCTTCAACTCTTTCTGTTCTTCGTCGATCAGCTCTTCGCGACGAATGCGGTCCTGGCCGTCCTCGCTTTCTTCCTCGGCTTTCTTGCGGATACCCGCGCGCCAGCTGACGAAGACCATGGTCAGGCCCCAGATCAGGAACAGCACGCTGATGGTCAGCAGACGCGAGGTCGCGCTCTCCCAGAACTTGTAATCATCAACCGCCAACAACGGGCCGACGAACCACACCAGCAGCGCCACGAACAGCACCAGCAGCAAGGTCCAGACCCAGGTCTGGCGCAGGAAGGCGCCGACTTTCTTGAAAAACTTTTTCATCACACGTCCCTGTTTACGGCTGCGACTGCGGTTGCACCGCGGCCGGATCAAGCGGCTGATAAGGTTGCAGAACGGTGTCGCGCTGCTCGCCCAAGACCCAGGCGAACCCCGAATACATCACCACCAGGCAGACGAGAGTGAACAACACCACCATCCACGCCGGCACGATGCGCACCAGATTGCGACGCTGATCGTTGAGACCTTCCCAATGCGGCGACAACTCGCGCGGCACGTCGCCACGCAACTGACGGATCTGCCGGTACAAGGCGTCACGGATGCCTTCGAGTTCGAGCATGCCGCGCGCCTGTACGCGGTACTTGCCCTCGAAACCGAGGGACAGGCACAGGTACATCAGCTCAAGCATCGGCAGGTGCTTGACCGGGTTCTTCGACAGGCGATCGAGCAACTGGAAGAACTTCTCGCCACCGAAGGTTTCGTTGTGGAAGCTGCTCAGCAGGCTCATCTGCGACCATTCGCTTTCGTTGCCCCACGGCGTGGTCACGACGGCTTCGTCGACCACGGTGCAAAGCACGTAACGCGCGGCCATCACCTGGCTGCTTTCGGCACCGTTATGCAGGGCGCGTACTTCAAACAATTTCAGCCCGGCAGTCAGGCGCTCGTTGAGTGCGTACAAGTCTTCGCGGGTTTCGCTGTGCTTGAGACGCACCACTTCCGAAAGCAGCTCGGACGAGGCGGCGACCAGCGAATTGAGGCTGATGTTGAACGCTTCCGCCGGGCGCAGGCGCGCGGCGTAGATCATGCGCTCTTCCAGTTGCTCGAAACGCGGCGGTGCGGCGAAGTCGGTCAGCGGACTCGATGCCGGTCCGTGGCCTTGACGATCGAGCAGGACGGTTTTGTCGTCCTGGTTGTAATCCGTTTCCTTGATCATGTCGGTCAGTTCCTGATGGCCCAGAATTTCAGTTCAAGCTCGGCGAATTCGCCGGACACGTGGAACGCGAAACCGCCGGAGCGCTCGAGTTGTGCCAGGTCTTCGGAACTGAGTTCGAGGATGAAATAGGTTTTGTTCGAATGGAACGCAATCTGCCGCGGGGCCACCGGCAACGGTTTGACCTTGATCCCCGGCAAGTGCAGGTTGACCAGTTGGCGGATGCGCTCCACCGGGCCGACCTTGAGGTGCGCCGGCAAGCGGTGGCGCAGTTCTTCGGAGTCGCAGTTGGCACTGGCTGCCAGCACGAACGACGCCGAGCCGAGCAGTTTGTGGTCGTGCAACGGCGAGACGATGATGCCGTACTGACGTGCTTGCAGGATCAGTTCGATGGCGTGCTGTTCGAGCACCATCGACAGCACCTGACGAATCGCTTCCATCAGTTTGCGGAAGCTGCCGCCCTGGTCGGCGTGGGAGTAGCGGCTGTCCAGACGCGGGCGTTTGCTCTCGCCGGAGAAGGTCGCCAGATCGCCGAGCATGGTCAGCAGCGTGCGGTACAACTCTTCCGGATGTACCTGTTCCAGACCGAGGTAGTGACGCAGCAGCAGCTCGGTGCGGTTGATCAGTTGCAGCATCATGAAGTCGCCGACTTCGGCACCGCCGACCTTGCCGTTGGAGCGGATGCGCTCGGCGATGGTGTCGCCACGGTGGCTGAGCATGCTGATGACTTCTTTCAGGCACGACAGCAGATAGCTGGAGGCGTGGGCCTGAATGTAGGTCGGCACGAAATCCGGGTCGAGGCTGATCACGCCGTCGGGCGTGGTGTCGAGTACGTCGCAGATCTTCAGCTTCACGTAGGCCTGATCGCTCTGCTGCTCGCCGAGCAACAGTTTGAAGTCCGGGCGACCGCAGCTGACCTGACTGGCGGAATCGTCGCCGGCGTTGGAGTCGGCCACTTCGGCGTCGTACGCGGTGTAACGCGCGAGCACATCGGACTGCTCCGGACGGCGCGACTCGATGTGGTTACCGGTGACCAGTGGCAGCGCCAGGTAGATCGGTGTGTTGCCGGTGTTCGGCGGTACGTCCAGCGCCAGCGGCTCGGTGTTGCCACCGAGTTCGAACAGGCTGCCGTCCGGCAGAATTCCCGAGGCTTCACTGATCACCAGTTTGCCCATGTTGAGGAACTGCAAGTCGATCTCCAGATTGAGGAAACCCCAGGTGTAACCACCCAACAATTGCGTGCGGGTTTTCATCTGGTGATCGTAATAGCGATCGTTGTGCTGGAAGTGCTGCGGACGCAGCAGCATGCCTTCCTGCCAAATGACTTTATGGGTATTCATGATCAGTCATCCGCCTTGGCGAGCACTTGATTGGTGTTGCGGATGCCGGTCTGGTCCAGAGTCAGATCGACTTCGGTGACTTCCAGCGGAGTGATCTGAACGGTGTGGCGCCATTGGGTGTCCGGCAAGTCGCGGTAAGCGGCGAGAACGCCCACATAAAGGCTGCCCTCTTCCACCTTGAGCTTCATCTCCACGGTTTCACCCGGGCGCAGTTCGAGTTCTTCGCTGGCCACCAGATCCGGGTTGAGGGATTCCTTGGCGCGTTCGTACAGGCTGAAGAAATCAGCGTTCTCGAAGGTCACCGGGTGCTTGAGTTCGAACAGGCGCACGACGATCGGCGACGGCCGACCGTTGAGGTCCGGGTTGAGCTGATCGCTGCCGGTCAGCTTCAGGTTGATCTTGGTCACTTTCGAGTACGGCGACAGCGACGAGCAACCGGCGAGCAGCACCAGCACGGTGAGCGCAGTCAGCGTCTTGAAAAAAGCGGTCGAGCGGCGAGACATGCGCATCATCCTTGGTGGTCGGTGTGGAGGGTGGAGATCAGGCGGATCTGTTCTTCGTAAGCCTGGGCGAAGTCGCGGGCCAGCAGACGCTCGCTCCAGTCATCGTCCTGACGCAGCGCCTGGTGATAGCGGCCGAACGCTCTCCAGCGCCCGCCCGATGTCGCGATCAACGGCTTGTTGTCACGTTCGAAACGCAGGGTCAGCTGCTCCGGCGAGAAGTGCTCCAGCGTACCGCGCACTGCGGCGCGGCTGGCAGTCAGCAGCGCCACCTGATGCGCCTGCAGATCGCGGAACGCGCGGGAGATGGCTTGCTCGGCCGGCAGATGGCCGGGCTTGCTTGGCTGCAACAGAATCTGCAGCGCTTCGCTCGGATCGACGGCGAATTTCAGCGGGTTCTTGTTGGTGCCTTGCACGGTGGTCTGGGCCAGACGCAATTCGTTTTTCAGCTCCGAGCGGGTACGCAGGCTCTGCTGCAGACCGCCGATGCTTTGGCGCAGCAAACGCGCCGCGTTCAGCGCCAGGGCTTCGCGTTCGTCGTGGCTGAGGCCTTTGACGTCGACACCCAGCGCCGCACCGAAGTGCTCCCAGAAACCTTCGCTCTGACGCTCAACGGCTTTCGGTGCCGGAGCGGGCTCGGGTTCGGCGGGTGCTGCAATCAGCTCCGGCACCATCAGGCTTTCCATGTCGATGCGCGCGTAGTCGGCACGCTGACGGGAATCCTCAGGCTTGGTGTTCGGCGCCAGCAGTTCGTCGATTTCCGAGTACACACGCTCTTGCTGTTCGAGGGCATTGAGCGGGTCGAGATCGAGGAACGCGTCGTCCGGGATGATGCTGCCGGCAGCGCGCGGACGGCCGACTTCACCGTCGAAGGTCGCCGGGTCGCGCACCAGGCGCGCGCGAATTTCGAAGTCACCCAGCACGTAGGTGCTGCCGTGCTCGATACGCACCGGTTCGCCTTTGTGCAGACGTGCGCCGCTGTCACCATCCTGGACACCGTTGCTGCTGGTGTCGGTGAGGAAAAACGTGCCCTCGCGGTAGCTGACAATCGCGTGGTGATTGGACAGGTGACGCTTGCGGTCAGGGATGATCCAGTCGCAGTCCTCGCCTCGCCCGATTACGCCGCCGGCCTGTTTAAAGGTCTTCTGGCACAACTCGGTGGGCACGAACTGCTTGGTGTTCAGCATTTCGAAAACCAATTCCATGTTTGATGCTCCTTGCGGTCACTTGCCGCGATTGACCGCTTGCGGATCACCCAACGGGCGATAGTCGTTGTCGTTGAATTTGTAATTGCCGCTACAGCCGCCAAGGCCGCATAGAACGACGAGGGTCAGCAGGACAGCGTGCCAGTGACGAACAGACATCAGAGGGTCTCCAGGTGTAGACAAAGCACAAAGCGCCGACCCTTGCGGGCGGCGCTGAAATGGGGTTTTGCGGGAAAATCGAGGATGTTTTGCCTACCCATCGAAATCTCCCAGATTGATATTCAGACGGCCGAGCCGATACAGCAGCGTGCGCCTCGGCAGCCCGAGCTCGCGGGCGGCGAGGGTCTGGTTGCCGTCGTTCTTGCGCAGGCAATCGAGCAACAAAGTGCGTTCGACCTGCTCCAGGCGTTCGCGCAGATTGAGGTGGCTGTTGTCTTCCGGCATCGGCTCCATGCGCAGGGAGAAATGCTCGGCGAGCAACTCGCCGCCTTCGCACAACAGCACTGCGCGCTCGACCAAGGCCTTGAGTTCACGCACGTTGCCGGGGAAGTTGTAGCCGGACAGGTGTTCCAGCGCCGCGCTCGACCAGCGCACCGGATCGCGTTGCAGATACGTGCAGGTCTTCTCGGCGAAGTGCTCGGCCAGTTCAAGGATGTCGCCGTCGCGCTGACGCAGCGCCGGCAGCTCGATCGGGAATTGCGCGAGGCGGTAATACAAGTCCTCGCGGAATTTGCCTTCGCTGACCAGCGTCGACAGATCGCGGTGCGTCGCAGCGATGATGCGTACGTCGATCTTGTGGGTGTCGTTGGAACCCAGCGGACGAATCTCGCCTTCCTGCAACACGCGCAAAATCTTCGCTTGCAACGACAGCGGCATGTCGCCGATCTCGTCGAGCAACAGCGTGCCGCCATTGGCCGCATCGAACAGGCCAGCGCGGTCGCGGTCGGCACCGGTGAAGGCGCCTTTGCGATAGCCGAACAACTCGCTTTCCAGCAGGTTTTCCGGGACCGCCGCGCAGTTCTGCACGATGAACGCCTGGGAACGGCGCGGGCCGCAGTCGTGAATCGCCCGGGCGACGACTTCCTTGCCGGTGCCGGTTTCGCCGCGCAACAGCACGGTGTACGGGCTGTGCAGGACTTTGCTGATCAGCGAATGAGTCTGGCGCATCGCCGCGCTTTTGCCGATCAAGCCATAACCACTGATGCTCGGCACGCTGCGCACAACCGTTGCCGACTCTGCCAACGGCTGACGCAGGCGTTGCAGCAAATGCAATTGGCCGAGCACGAACGAGCCGAGCTGGCCGAGGGAGTCGGCGAAGCCTTGCAGGTGGGTGCGACGACGGCTGGCGCACAGCAGCAGGCCTTCGACAGCCTTGTGCTGATTGACCAGCGGCACACACAGCAGCGACTGCCATGGCGAAGCCGCCGCCGGCAGAAAACTGGTTTCGTGCAGGCTGCCACTCAAGTCGTCGAGGCACACCACGCGGTTCTGGCACAGGGCGAATTGCAGCAGTTGCTCACCGTTGTAATCCGCCGGCAGGCTCGCCGCTTCACGCGGTTGCAACGCGCCGTCGAGGCATTCGGCGTTCATTCCCAGGCACGTGTGGGTCGCGTCGAGCAAATACAGCTGCGTCAATTCGCAACCGCTCAGCTCGGCCAGACCGCGCACGAAGTCACCCAGCAGCGCAGCACCGTCCGCCGCCCGCGACAGACTGGCGAACTGCGCCAGCAACGCTTCGGCATAGACCAATGGCTGCGGCACCTGAGTGAACATCACACCCACCTCAGGCGAACTCGCAGGTCACACTGGCTTCGCCGTCGAGCGTGGCATGCACACGCTTGAGGCTTTCGCCGGTGGCCATGGCGTCGAGCAAGCGGTCAGCCACCAGCGGCAACACGTGTTGGTCGAGCAGATGGTCGATCAGACGTGCGCCGCTTTCGCTCTGCGTGCAACGCTCGGACAGGTGATCGACAAGGCTCTGGCACCAGCTGAAATCCAGCTGACGACGGTTCAGGCGTTCGCCGAGACGACCGAGTTTGATCTCGATCAGCTCGCGCAGCACGGGGCCACCGACCGGGTAGTACGGCACCACTTTCATCCGCGCCAGCAGCGCCGGTTTGAAGTGCTTGCTGAGTACCGGGCGAATGGTTTCTTCGAGGACTTCAGCGGTCGGCCGTGCGCCGTTTTCGCAGAGGTCGCTGATCTTGTCGCTACCGAGGTTCGAGGTCATCAGGATCAGCGTGTTGCGGAAGTCGATCTCGCGACCTTCGCCGTCGTTGGCCACGCCCTTGTCGAAGATTTGGTAGAACAGGTTGAGCACGTCCGGGTCAGCCTTCTCGACTTCATCGAGCAGGACTACCGAATACGGTTTCTGGCGTACGGCTTCGGTGAGCATGCCGCCTTCGCCGTAACCGACGTAGCCTGGCGGTGCACCGATCAGGCGCGAAACAGTGTGCTTCTCCTGGAACTCGGACATGTTGATGGTGGTGATGAAACGATCGCCGCCGTACAGCAGGTCAGCGAGGGCCAGAGCGGTTTCGGTTTTACCGACGCCGCTCGGGCCGACCAGCAAGAACACGCCAACCGGTGCGTCAGGTTTGTTCAGGCCGGCAGCGGTGGCGCGCATCGAGCGATCCAGTGCGTGCACAGCCTGTTCCTGACCACGAATGCGCGTGCGCAGGTCGGTGGCGAAACTGGCGACTTTGGCGTTGTGCTCACGGGCCAGTTGCGCCAATGGCACGCCGGTCCAGGCGCTGATCACTTCGGCGACCAGACGCGGGCACACTTCGAAGCTGACCAGACGCTCTTTGACTTGGGCAGCGGTCAAGGCGCTGTGGGTTTCGTTGAGCTGGGCTTCCAGCGCTTCGACGCTTTGGCCTTCCTCGACCTCGGCAGCGATGGTTTCGATCACGGTGCCTTCGGCGTCTTCTTCAACACTGACGGTCGGCTCGACGGCGGCGGCTTCACGGGCCTTGGCCAGTTGCTGACGCAGTTCCAGCAGGCGCTCAGCCAGTTGCTTTTGCTCAGTCCACAGGGTTTCCAGCGCAACCATTTCAGTTTCGGCTTCGTCCAGACGCGCTTCCAGTGCCTCCAGCGCTTCGTGGTCGATCAGCAGACCGGCCTCGGCATCGCGACGCAGCGCCTGACGCTGACGACCACCTTCGGCCAGTTCGCCACGCAGGCGCTCAAGGCTTTCCGGAGCGGCAGCGAGGCTGATGCGTACGCGGGCGCAAGCGGTGTCGAGCACATCGACGGCTTTGTCCGGCAGTTGCCGACCGGCCAGATAACGTGCGGACAGTTCAGCCGCCGAGACCACCGCGTCATCACGCAGATAGATGCCGTGGCTCTTCTCGTAAACCTGGGCCAGACCACGGAGGATGGTCACCGCTTCGCTGACGGTCGGTTCGTGCAATTGCACCGGTTGGAAACGACGGGCCAACGCCGGGTCTTTCTCGAAGTATTTCTTGTACTCGGCCCAAGTGGTCGCGGCGATGGTGCGCAGTTCGCCACGGGCCAGTGCCGGTTTCAGCAGGTTGGCCGCGTCGGAACCGCCCGCGTTGCCGCCCGCACCGATCAGGGTGTGGGCTTCGTCGATGAACAGAATGATCGGTTTTGGCGAGGCTTTGACTTCGTCGATCACGCCTTTGAGGCGACGCTCGAACTCACCTTTGACGCTGGCACCGGCCTGCAACAGACCCATGTCCAGCGACAGCAGCTCAACGCCTTTGAGCACTTGTGGCACTTCACCGGCGGCGATGCGCGAAGCCAGGCCTTCGACGATAGCCGTCTTACCCACGCCAGCTTCACCGACGACGATCGGGTTGTTCTTGCGGCGACGGGCGAGGATATCGACCATCTGGCGGATCGCGCCGTCACGGCACAGCACCGGGTCGAGTTTGCCGTCGCGGGCCTGTTGGGTCAGGTTGTGGGTGAAGCGCTGCAACAGCGATTCGCCCTGCGCGGCCGGTTTGCCATTGGCCGCCGGTTGCTCCTGTTGCGACAGGGCAAATTCTTTCAGGCGATCGATGTTCAGCTTGGCGAGCAGCGGCTGATAACGGCTGCCGGCGTAGCGCATCGGATTGCGCAGCAGGGCGAGGATCAGCGCCGCGTCTTCGACCTGGGTCTGACCGAGTTCGAGGTTGGCCACCAGCAGCGCATCTTGCAGCCACTGAACCAGTTCCGGGGCAAACACCGGGTTGCGCGATGCACTGTGCTCGACGCGCGATTGCAGCGCGGCGCTGAGTTCACCGGCGTCGACGTCTGCATCCTGCAGGGCACGCGACAGCAAGCCGTTCGGACGCTCGAGAAGGCCGAGCAGCAAGTCTTCGACGAGGATCTTGCTGCCGCCACGGGCCACGCAACGCTCGGCGGAACGTTCCAGATCACGACGGGTTTCGGCGTCCAGCGCCTGGATGAGTTGTTGCAGGTCTACGTTGATCATGGCTCACGTCCTTAATGAATTTTGCTGCCCAGGGTCACCACGCCGTCCGCTTTTTCGCGGCCCAGCCAACTGGTCCAACCGAGGCGACAGGCGTTCTGCTCACCGATGCGCAGTTCGCGGATTTCTTCCTGGCGCAGGACCAGGCGGATGTCGTAATCGAGCGGGTCACGCAAGGTGAACCGCACCAGCGCGCAGAGCGGCTGGTAACCGAAACCGATCGGCAGGAATTCATGGAATCGCTGCCAGTCGAGTTCGGTGATGTGAATGCGGAATTTGCCGCTGCGGTCGCGCACGTGTTCGCCGAGCACCAGGTCTTCACCGAGCAGGCTGTTGGCGCGGCCCAAACGATTGCGCTGCTCTTCGAGAATTTCCACGCGGCGCTCGATGCATTGCTCGATGACCAGGTCTTCGTGCTTGAAGTAGTAACGCAGCACGGCTTCGATCAGCGCCGCCGAGTGCGCCCGCAAGCTGAGCAGGCCGAGGTACGGCAGCAGGCGTTTCCAGTTGAGTTCCTTGGCCTTGCGGATCTCGTCGCCGCCCAGACCGATCAGGGCGAACAGCTGCGAGGAGAACGGGTCGATCGCGCCGCTCTGGAAGCTTGCGCGATAACGGTACTTGCGCCAGATCGGCAGCATCAGCCGTTGCAGGCGGTGGTGGAACAGGTCGAGGAAATTGCGTGTCGGGTTGCCGTCCTCGCTGTCGCCCAGGGCTTGTTCGCCGTAGAACGCCGGCAACGGCGAGCCAGAACCGACCAGGCCGATCAGGTTGAAACGCATGCGCGCGCGCATCTGCCCGTGCTCTTCGAAAAACTCCACGCGATCGACGTCGCTGCGCGGAAAGCCCAGGCTCGGGTTGGCCTGGAACTCCACGTGGTCGTACAGATCGTCTTCGCTCAGGTACGGGTGTGCCTCGCGCAGCCGGTCGATCACCAGCAGCACGGCCTGAAACAGCGAGTACTCGCGTATTACCTTGGTCAGCCCGCTTAAAGCAGGGGCTGCAGGCCCATACGTGGTGTCCATTGGTACACCTCTCCCTGTGTGCTTTTTACGCGCAGCTCATGGAATGAATTGAGACTGGCGTAAAGCGCGAAAAACTCGTTAAGAACCGAAGCGAAAACGAACAGGTCGCCTTCGCCGATGTACCCTTCCGGGTCGATGGTCAGTTCGGTGCGCAGACCGCGCACCGGCAACCCACGGTGCAAGCGGTCAACGTGGTGATGTTTGATGTGCTTGAGGCCGCCGAGCAGGCGTTTGCTGACCTTCTCCGCATGCTGGTCGTAGTAGCGCGGCAAGTCGTAGGTTTCGAGAATCACCTTCAACGCATTGACGTCGGCCAGCGACAGATAGTTAAGCGACATGTTGCTGATCAGCTTCCACAGGAAGTCACGGTTCAGCGGCGGCGCGAAGCTGGAAGTGGCCGGGGTGATGTTGCGGAAACTGAGGAACTCCGGCGTCTCTTCACAGGCCATGCAGATGTCGCCGAGCTTGAGCTTGCGCGGCAGGTTCTGGTTGGTGCACATCAGCTCGATCGACAGGGTTTCGTGGGCTTCGGTGTGGCGAATGCCGAAGCTCAGGTAGGTGTCGAGGCCGTCGTGCAGCAAGGACGAACGCTGGCGGATGCTGTAATGCGGACGGCTGTTGGGCACATCGAAACTCGGGTCGTGTTCGAAGGATTCGAACGGCACGTATTCCTGATAACCGAGACCGCCGGGCTTCCAGCCGGTCACGGTTTCCACCGAGAACACGCCGCAGTTTTCCAGATCGTATTCCGCCGGCAGCAGCAGGTATTCGTCCTGCTTGCCGTCGAGGCGGATCGGCAGCGCGTCGTGGGCGAACAGGTTGGCAATCGGCGTGCAGAACAGCTTCACGTTGTCCAGAGTCGGCCGCATGCGCATGATGCCGCTCTTGCGGATATCGAAGCGCAATTCGAGGCCGCGCATCTGCTTGAGGGTGTCTTCCGGCAGCGCGTTGAGGATGTCCAGGCCGTTGACGTCGACGAACAGGAACTTGTCCTGGAAGGCGAAGTATTCCTGCAGGTAGCGATAACCACGGAAGGTGTTCAGCGGATACGGGATCAACGCTTCTTCTTCGGCAAAGCCCACCGGTTTGACCCGATCACCGGGAATCTTGAACGCCATCGGCTTGCCGCTGACGCCATCGATCGGTTTGCCGGCACCGTCGAGCGGGATCAGTTCGATGCCTTCGAGATTGCGCAGCAGGCTCAGGTAGAGCATCTGGCTGATGTAGCGCTCGCCGGCAAAGTGCAGACGCAGTTTGCTCAGCTCCAGCTCACCAAGGTGGCCGTCGGCGCTCATTTCCAGACGCAGGCTGAGCAGCGAGCCGTCGCCCTTCACCGAGTAATTCAGCGCGGCCAGATCCAGCGGCAGCACGTCAGTCGGGTAGCAAGTACGGAAGCGGCAACGCACGTCTTCGATCGGCTTGCTTTCAATCGGCGTATCGCGCTCGACGCGCAACGCCGGCCCGGAACGCTTGAGCGGATCGAACTGCAAAATGCTGAACGCCGGCAGCGGGCGCATGTAGTTCGGCCACAGCAGCTGCATCAGCGAATGGCTGAGTTCCGGCAGCTCGTCATCAAGCTTCTGGCGCAGACGCCCAGTCAGAAACGCAAAGCCTTCGAGCAATCGCTCCACATCCGGATCCCGCCCTGCCTGGCCCAGATACGGCGCCAACGCCGGACTACGCTCGGCGAAACGGCGACCGAGTTGGCGCAGTGCGGTGAGTTCGCTTTGGTAGTAGTGGTTAAAGGACACGGGTTACCTGCCTGCTAGTGGAACTCATCAAAAAAATATCCTGTAGAGCGCGACCGTCAGACCGGCACAGAAGTAACCGGCGATCAGGAGGTAGGGCACGAGCAGGATCCATCCGTAGGCCATGAAAGCATTGTCGAATGGCCCGGCGACCAGGCTGCACAAGCCATAAAGCATCCAGGGCACCGCGTAGAAAGGGATGATTTTCAACGGCGCCAGCCAGACCATTCGCAGCGCCTGCTGCTCATTGCGGCTCTTCGCGGCCCGCGAGCCCCATAGCGCAAACAACAGCAACCCGGGCATGCCGAACCACAACAGATACACCCAGTGGGTCTCGGACGAGTCGAATGTCGAATACTCGCCAATCCACAGGCCATAGGATGAAAACGCCAGCATGGCCAAGAATGGCGTCCACAAGGCTCCCATGAAGAAACTGAGTTGCGCGCGACTGAGCAGGGCCATCTCGTTCGATACACCTATCACGGGCAAGCCTCCATCCTCGAAAACACACGCATCCATTGCGTCACGATGCATACCGTGTGTTTTCTGCATGAGAGAGCTTCTGGCGATCAGGCGCATTCCGGCACCCACCAGTCTTCGTAGCCTTGCGTGCCGGGATACAGCACTGTCGAGCCGTTGAATTCGGGAGCAACCGCAAAAAATTCAGTCACCCGGAAATTCCATTCCGAGGATTCGAGCAACGCGCCGTCCTTGGTGTACACCCGAAAAAAGTACCCGCTGCTGAACATCCCAAACACTTGCCCGATCAATCCCAGCTTGGGATAACCGGGTGCGTATGTGATGAGGTAGCACTCGCCCGACTCGCTCGAGTGTCGCGCCAAGGCCTGCGCCGTTAAGCCACCGAAAATCTTCAACCCCAGCAAGACGGTGCATATGGACACACCGGTCAGCGCCGGAGCCAGCAACAGTCGCGGCAATGCTCGACGTTTCTGAGCCTCCAGCGGTTGCAGTGCCGCGTGCTTGCGCCAGCGGGTGTAAGCCGTGTGGATGACGTTGGTCAGCAGGATGGCGCAAACCGTCAAACCACCTGTAAGCGCGCAATAGGCCAAGCCACGAATGGGGTACTGCGGCAGCAGATAAAACAGAATCGTCAACATCATCAAAACTACCAGGCCAAACTGGATGGCTTGACGCTGGATGAAGACCAAAATCAAATTCATGAAAACGAAAAAATAGAAAATCAGATACATCGCCATGCCGATGGCGACACCGTGCGAGGTCAATCCACCGACCAGTTGTTTATAGGCGGGAACCGCATAGCCATTCATAACGATATAAATCACACAGGCTAGCGAGTGCACAGCCAGACCGATGGCGTGACGGCTATTCATGTGCAACTCCGGTCATGGCTTTATCGGCACTCTGGAATGAGGACGTGCCTTCAGCCCCAAAAAAACCTATTACCGACATTGTGGAATTATCCAACTTTCCCAGCCTTCAGAACCCGGATACAAGATCATCTCGCCATGAAATTCCGGGGCAGCCCCTGGATCTCCCTCTCGCATCCATAGATACCACTCAGATGTTTTTAGAAGTTCCCCATCCATTGAATAGACCCGATAGAAGGATTGACTGCTGAAAAGTTCTAACAAACTTCCTGCGATTCCCAAAAATCCATAATCAGCTGCATATCTGGCGATGTAGCATTTACCAGATTCACTCACATAAGTTTTTAATGGCTTTGCAACCAGAGAACTGTGAACTTTTAGCGCGAGAAGCATCGCCAGAAGCAATGACACAGCCAGCAGCAGATAAACGCCTCGTTTTCTGTTAGCACTGATCATGACGCTACCATCGGCTTTGCCCTCGCCACGAACTCACCGAAATCGGCACTCATGAAACGAAAGTCAATGGATGTTGGCAACTTCTTCACGGTTGAATAAACAAACAAATCGCCACCTTTACCATGTAGAGCACGGTACTGATTGAAGCTATCGTTAGTTACCTTGTGATATAACTGACCATCGGCCTCAAATGTATCTCGACCCAACGCACTAAATCCTTTCACGCCACTTTCAAAGCTCCAGTATCCAAGCGGCTGATTATTACTGCTGTCATTCAAAAACTCATACGTATCACGTATGTAGCAACCAATTTCTTCGATATGCAAAGTGGCCGGTGTTTTTTTGGTTTTCGAAACCGTTGAAAATTTGGTAACAGCAAACTTTACGGAAAACCCACCCAACGTTCCGTAAACATCATCCAGTGGATCAGTAATTCTTGCCCACTTATCAGTTCCGATAGACCTGCGATTGTACTGCGATGTTACTTCCAACTCTTGGGCGCTCATAGAACTGAAATCATATTCGCCTGTTTTCAGATCCATGCTTGCCTGATCAAGAATCCCGAGATCTCTCAGACGCGTCATAAACTGCAAAAGACCAGGCGCCAGTTGATTCAATCCTTTGGCACGCCCGATCAGCTCGTTGTACTGACTGGCATACGCTGCTTTTTCGAGCAACGCTTTTACATCTTCACCTGTGTGCGGTGACGCACTGTTCAACCAATCGAACTCCAGATCATCAAACAGTTTTTCTGGAGTGAGTTGTTTAACGTCAAGACGCCCTTCTTTTTCGTCGATAGTCATTTCGTAAGGCTTGCCATCGAACCAGCGCTGCATCAGTCGAGCGGCCTGCACCCAGCCCATTTTCCTCATGGCGCCAGGAATATCTGTGATCTGGAATTCGTCCACAGGCACTTCTACTGGCGTCTTGTCAGAAGAAGGCGTGAGCTGGGTCGTGAGTGGTGCCGGTGCGGTCATGTCATAAACCCTATGCAATCACGAGCGAAGACTGCGGTTCGAAGGTAAGCGTGACGCTTTCAGCCAAATTGGAAGCAATCGGCGCCGTTTTACCCTGTGCATCAGTAACGCCCTTGATTTCTTTGCCAGAGGCCGTTCTCAGGGTGTAGGCACGGTTTGCGACCGGAGCACCGGTTCTCGGATTGCGTGCGACGAAGTGCTGGGTAAAAGGCCAACTGAGCTCCACCGGCAACGGCGGCACAAACGGGGCTGGTGAATGCGAATTGCCGATAATCACCGTCCCGGAACCGGCGGTGACTTTGTTGCCGTGGGAGCCTATGGAATCAACAGTGACAGCAGACTTGCCGTTGATTTTTACCGTCGTGGCCAAGCCGCCGACCATCGCACCACCACACGCGGAGGCATCACCTTCGCGGGCGGCCGCGAGGCCGTCGAAGAACACGTCGCCGGAACCGGCGGCGATCGGGTTGGTACCGTGGCCTGGAAGTGGGCAAGCGGTGGGGTCGGATACGCGTGCTGCGGGTTTGCCAGACATCGGGGATCTCCTTAGGTGACCTTCACTTGACCGCTGCCATCCAGGCGCGCGGAAAAACTGACCTGACGCTTGAACCCTTCAACTTCCAGCAAGCCTTCGATACTGAAGGCCAGGCGCAGTTGATCGTGGTCACGCGGCAGGGAAATGACACGCACATTGCTCAGGCGCGGCTCGTAGGCTTCGATGAAGTTTTCGATGGCCAGACGGGCCTGACTCAGGGAGTCGTGCAGGCTCAGGCGCATGTCATTGAGATCGGGCAACCCGTAGTCGGACAGCGTTTGCACGCTGCCGGCCCGGGTGCTGAGCATTTTGGCCAGATGGGCAGCCACTGACGCCATGGCACAAGCCTCAAGGCTGTTGCCCTTGCGTAGTTGCGCGTCGCCGTTGAGGCGTTCGAACAGGCTGCCGTATCCGTCCATGAGTCGCTCTTACTCTTTGTCCAGCTTGCCAACCAGCGACAGGGTGAAATCGGCACCCATGTACTTGAAGTGCGGACGCACGTTCAAGCTCACGCGGTACCAGCCCGGCTCGCCTTCAACGTCGCTGACGATCACTTGCGCAGCGCGCAGCGGACGACGGCCACGCACTTCGGCGCTCGGGTTTTCCTGGTCGGCAACGTACTGACGGATCCACTTGTTCAGTTCCAGCTCGAGGTCGGTACGTTCTTTCCACGAACCGAGTTGCTCGCGCTGCAGCACTTTCAAGTAGTGAGCCAGACGGTTGACGATCATCATGTACGGCAGTTGGGTGCCGAGCTTGTAGTTCAGCTCTGCAGCCTTGCCTTCTGCGCTGATGCCGAAGAACTTCGGCTTCTGCACCGAGCTTGCGGAGAAGAACGCCGCGTTGTCGGAGCCTTTACGCATGGTCAGGGAGATGAAGCCTTCCTCGGCCAGTTCGTATTCACGACGGTCGGAAACCAGAACCTCGGTAGGGATCTTGGTTTCGATTTCGCCCATGCTTTCGAAATGGTGCAGAGGCAGATCTTCAACCGCGCCACCGCTCTGCGGGCCGATGATGTTCGGGCACCAGCGGAATTTGGCGAAGCTGTCGGTCAGCTTGGTGCCGAACGCGTAAGCGGTGTTGCCCCACAGGTAGTGCTCGTGGCTGTTGGCAACGGTTTCCTTGTACACGAACGATTTGACCGGGTTTTCTTCCGGATCGTACGGGTTACGCAGCAGGAAACGCGGCACGGTCAGACCAACATAACGGGAGTCTTCCGAGGTACGGAAGCTCTGCCATTTGGCGAATTGCGGGCCTTCGAAGTGGTCTTTCAGATCTTTCAGATCCGGCAGGCCGGTGAAGCTTTCCAGACCGAAGAATTTCGGGCCGGCCGCAGCGATGAACGGCGCGTGGGACATGCACGAAACGCTGGCGACGTACTGCATCAGCTTGACGTCTGGCGAGCTTGGCGACATGTAGTAGTTAGCGATGATCGCGCCCACAGGCTGACCACCGAACTGGCCGTATTCAGCGGTGTAGATGTGCTTGTACAGGCCCGACTGCATGACTTCCGGCGAATCTTCGAAATCGTCCAGCAGGTCTTCTTTCGAGACGTTGAGGATTTCGATCTTGATGTTTTCGCGGAAGTTGGTGCGGTCGACCAGCAACTGCAGACCACGCCACGACGATTCCAGAGCCTGGAAGTCCGGGTGGTGCAGGATTTCGTCCATCTGACGGCTGAGCTTGGCATCGATCTCGGCGATCATGCGGTCAACCATGGCCTTCTTGACCGGCTCACCGTTGTTCTGCGGCTTGAGCAGCTCTTCGATGAACGCCGACACACCGCGCTTGGCGATGTCGTAGGCTTCGTCGTCCGGAGTCAGACGGGTTTCGGCGATGATGCTGTCGAGAATGCTGTACTCGCCGTTGCCGGCGCTCTTCTCTTGTGCTGCGCTAGTGCTCATTGTGTTGGCTTCCTTGGCTGGAGTCTCAGGCGTCCGGGGCTGCGGCGTTCAGGCCCAGCTCACCGAGTACGCGACCGCGGGATTCGTCGTCGGCGAGCACGCCTTCGATCGCTTTACGGAACGCAGGTGCGTTACCCAGCGGGCCTTTGAGGGCCACCAGCGCATCGCGCAGTTCCATCAGTTTTTTCAGCTCAGGCACTTGCTCGACCAGGCTGGCCGGGTTGAAGTCCTTCATCGAATTGACGCGCAGTTGCACAGCCAGCTCGTCGGCCTCGCCATCTTCCTGCAGACGGTTCGGCACGCTCAGCGTCAGACCCAGTTCTTGCTTGGCCAACACTTCGTCGAAGGTCATCTTGTCGATGCTGATCGGCTTGCGATCTTCGATTTTGCGATCGTCCTTGCGGTGGGTGTAGTCACCGATTGCCAGCAGCTTCAGCGGCAGTTCAATCTCTTCCTGAGCACCGCCGGTGGCGGGTTTGAAGGTGACGTTGATGCGTTCCTTGGGGGCTACCGAGCCTTCTTTGGCCATGGCTTTTCTCCTTGCGGTTGTGGCCCTGGGGCCTATTCGAGTACCACTTCGAGGTCGAGGTGGCACAGCCTGCGATAAATCTCTTCCTTGCGTTCACGTACGGCATGGTTCTGCGGCAACAACTCGCAGCAACTGTGCAGCAGGTGCAGCACTTCCAATGCAAGATCGGGCTCCCAGGCGTGCAGGCCTGAGTCCTGTAATGTCTGATCGAGGGTTTCCAGCTGGTTCTTGGCCAGTTCGTACTTCTTGGCCATGAAGCACAGGCGTGCGAGGGCGAACTGCCAGAAGAAGCGCTCGCGGCCACCGTGGGCCGACTGCAAACCCTGCTTGAGAATCTGCACGGCGGGCTTCAGGCCTTCCTTGCGCAGCAACGGCAGGACTTCTTCAAGGGCCTTTTCCCAGGCCGGCTGGGTTTCGACGTTTTCGCTTTCGACCTTGCGCGGCGCGCTGGCGCTTTGCAGGTGCGGCATGACGTTGGCGGCGATCCACGCCCGAGTGGACGGATCGGCAAAAGGCGCGCCGTCATGGAAGCGCAACTCGACAATGCCGGGCAGGCGTTGAACCAAAAGCGCGAAGTGGATTTCCACTTCGCGCATTGCCAATTCGGCGTTGAGGTTCTGGAGACATTCCCAGACCATCCTCTGGCCATCGAACCAGAACGGCGCCTTCGCCAGGCTCGCCTCCAGTTCCACTAGCAGGTCGGCGTATTTGCCCTGATCGAAGCGGTCCTGGTAGAGCTTGAGCTTTTCCAGCGGCAGGCCGCGCAACACGGTGATCTGTTCGGCATTGCGCTCGGGTACTGCGTCGATGGTCATCCACAGCAGCGTGCGGTTCAGGCGCAGGGCGCGCAGGTCGGTGGCCTTCTGCTTGAGCCACCAGGCGCACAACGGTCGGGCGCTTTCCTGTTGCGCGCGCAGGGCTTTGTGCGCGTCTCGTTCGTTATCGATCGGTGCGCCTGGGGTGAGCAACTGGCTCGCGGCCTGCTTGACCTGCGCCACTGCTGCACCGACCACACCGGGGGCCGGTTGATTGTCGGCGGCGCGCTGGATCATGGTTTTCAGGCGACGAGAGATCGGCAGCAGCAGCGGCGAATCATCGCCCAGATGCTCAGCACATGCCGCTTCAAGGCCGGACAGGTGCTCGGAGAGCTGCCGGAACATCGGCAACTGCTCTTTGATCGCAATGTTTTCGGTGATGACCTGCTCGAGACGCGGCACCAGCCAGCCGATGGCGGCGGCTCGGGTGCGGGGTTTGAGCGGGTGAACGTCGGCCCAATTATTTTCCGACAGATGGTGCAGCAGACCGAGGCCGGCCAGCAGCCCGGGGAAGGATTCGCGCTGGTAAAGCGACCAGGTCAGCCAGGCGCCGACACGCAAATCCTTGGATTGGGTACGCAGCAGATTTTCGCTGTTTTCGCGAATTTTCAGCCAGTCGATCTGCCCGCTTTCGTGCATCGACGAGGCTTTGGCCAACTCACTTTCCAAGGCCTCGAATTCGCTCGAAAAACGAACGTCTTCGCCCGCGAAATTCTCTTTGGAAACAGAGACTTTTGCGAGTTCGAGGTAATGGGCGGAAAGTTTGCTTGAGTAGGACATCCATGGCCTTTATTAAGGATTACAGTCAGGCGCCTATTGGAGTTACCGCGGCGCGGGACAGTATCGAAGAGCGGTGCAGCGACTCATCCAATTGAGATGTGCTCTTTCAAGTGGGCGCATCGTAATCACTATGATGGCCACTAGCAAGCATCTGATTAAACAACAAGACGAAGTGTTCTTTGTTTGTTGTAGGAGTTTTCCCTATATTCCGTCAGGGAATCCCCGATCCTCTGTTTATATTCAGATACCCGTACAAAATGCCTGGAACGCTTGATTTAGAGCGATCGTCCCAAGTGTCGCCGATCGCCGTAAACGGGGGCCGACGAGCATGGTGGGGGAGCATGCCGGGTTTTAAAAAATTCGGATGTAGGATGATTCCGAAAGACCTTGGTGTTGTTTCAACAATTCACAGCGAGACATCCAACAATCGTAAAAGTGCCATCACTATGATGGCTTTTATATATAGGGTAATGATTTAAGTGTGAGGCAGATCGATAGCCAACAAATGCAATCACTTACGCGGCGTTTATTATTGCTGTACGCCATTACCAATAGGCAGGCATAAAAAATGGGCACCCGACCGCAATCGGTGTGCCCATTTTTCTACACTGTTCTCCTCGTTATTCGAGAAGTTCGCCGCAATTAAGGATTAACGCTGTCTTTCAACGATTTGCCTGGCTTGAATGCCACGGTGTTGCTGGCCTTGATTTTAACCGGCTCGCCGGTCTGCGGGTTTTTGCCGGTGCGAGCGCCGCGGTGGCGTTGCAGGAAGGTGCCGAAGCCGACCAGCGTCACGCTGTCCTTGCGGTGCAGAGCGCCGGTGATTTCTTCTAGAACGGCGTTGAGTACGCGGTTGGCCTGCTCTTTGGTCAGGTCTGCTTTTTCAGCGATTGCAGCGGCGAGTTCTGGTTTACGCATTAGTGAAGCCCCTTTGACGGTTTTTTGTTGTTATGTCCGTGCTGTTCTCGTTGGAACAGCGCCCAAGGCGCCGCAGGCTCTACTCTGCGGCAGACGGGAGTGAGAATGGCACGCGGATACCGGCGGCGCCAGTCTCCCCGCGACCTTTGTAGGGGCAAAAGCGGGGTGATTCCGACAGAACGACCGGTATTTACGCCAGCAGGGCCGGAAGCTGTTTGTTCAGGGCGAGTTTTTCCATTACCGCCGCACCGGTCAGTGCATAACCGAGCAACTGCCCGTCGGCGCTGTGGCACAGGGCCTTGATTTCGGCGCCCTGCCCTTCAACCGTCCAGACGCCTTCGCTGCCCCGTGGCGGCGGCGAAACCACCAGCGGGCACACCGGGGTTTTCACGGTGATCGGCATCGGGCCGTAGCTCACGGCGGTAGGGTTTCCGGCGAGGGTTTGTGCCAGCGCTCGCGCACAGCTCATGAGAGGCATCACGTACAGCAGATTCAGCCCGTCGACCTCGGCGCAGTCGCCCAAGGCGTAGATATTGGCGTGGGAGGTTTTCAGGTAGCGGTCGACCACCACACCGCGATTGACCTGTACGCCGGCAGCCGCCGCCAGATCGATGCGTGGGCGCAGGCCAATGGCCGAAACCACCACGTCGCAAGGAATGACCTGGCCGTCGGACAGATGCGCTTCCAGGCCATCGGCAACTTTTTGCAGTCGGGTCAGCACCGGGCCGAGGTGGAATTTCGCACCGAGGCTTTCCAGCCCGGCCTGCACCGCTGCCGCAGCAGCCGGGTGCAGCAGCATCGGCATGACCTGTTCGCACGGCGCCACCAGTTGCACTTCGTAGCCACCGAGGATCAGGTCGTTGGCGAACTCGCAGCCAATCAGGCCGGCGCCGAGCAGCAGCACCCGGCGCTTGCCGGCCGCCGCTGCGCGAAAGCGCGCGTAGTCTTCAAGATCATTGATCGGGAACACCTGATCGCCGCCATCGCCTTCGATTGGCACGCGCACGGTTTCTGCGCCCCAGGCGAGGATCAGATCGCGGTAGTAAACCGCTTCTTCGCCGATCCACAGGCGCTTATGGCCGGCGTCGATGCCGCTGATGCGCGTGTGGGTGCGCACTTCGGCATTCAATTGCTCGGCCATCGCACCCGGTTCAGCCATGCACAGGCCGTCGGCGTCCTTGTTCTTGCCGAAACCGGTGGAGAGCATCGGCTTGGAGTAAGAACGGCCGTCATCAGCCGTGATCAGCAGCAGCGGGGTTTCGCTGTCGAGCTTGCGAAACTCGCGGGCCAGGTTGTAGCCCGCCAGGCCGGTGCCAATGATGACGACAGGTGCGCTCATGCCTTACTCCTTGTTTGTGCTTAGTTGATTTCGATCATTTCGAAGTCCATCTTGCCGACGCCGCAGTCGGGGCACAGCCAGTCTTCCGGCACATCCTGCCAAGCGGTGCCCGGCGCAATGCCGTCATCCGGCCAACCGTCGGCTTCGTTGTAGATCAGGCCGCAGACCACACATTGCCACTTTTTCATTCAAGTACTTCCTCAGGGTTCAGGCTTATTGCCGGCGCGGACGGTCGATGGGTGTTGCGCTGCCATCCGGCTCAGGGCGTTTTGTACTGATGGTGCCGGGCAGATGCAAGCCTGTTCGGCGCAACGGCGACCCGGATCAATCAATATCGCAGCTCGCCATGGTAAGCTCGCGGCCTCATTTGCGGCCAATAATGACTCATTGTGCAACATTCAAATGCCTGCCCGGCCCCGCTCTGGCTGACCCGAAGCCGACTGACGCCCCTCCCCGATTCGTTAACCCTCGACTGGTTGTTCGACGAAGGCTCCCTCACCCGCCGCCTGACCCGGCTGTCCAATGATGGCTTCAGCGTCACGCCGTTGTTCGAAGGCTGGAACACTCTGCGCGCCGACGAATGCGCGGCGCTGGATCTGGCCGAGGGCAGCGAAGGCTGGGTGCGCGAGGTGTATTTGCGCGGTCACGGCGAGGCCTGGGTGTTTGCCCGCAGCGTCGCTTCGCGCGCCGCCTTACAGGGTGACGGCCTGCACATGGATGAACTGGGCAGCCGCTCGCTGGGCGAATTGCTGTTTTGCGATCAGGCGTTCCAGCGCCGCGCCCTCGAAGTTTGCCACTACCCTGAACAATGGTTGCCGTCAGACGTGAAAGCGCCTGAGCTGTGGGGCCGACGTTCGCGTTTCGACCGTGGCGCGTTGAGCGTGCTGGTCGCGGAAATCTTCCTGCCGAGCCTGTGGCGCGCCGCCCGCGCCCATCCGGAGAACTGCTGATGTATCAGAGCCTGCTCAAGTCCCTGAACCGCTTGAACCCGCGCGCCTGGGATTTCATTCAGTTGACCCGGATGGACAAGCCGATCGGCATTTACCTGCTGCTGTGGCCGACCCTGTGGGCATTGTGGATTGCCGGCAAAGGCTCGCCATCGCTGGCCAACGTGGTGATTTTCGTTCTCGGCGTGGTACTGACCCGCGCCGGTGGCTGCGTAATCAACGACTGGGCCGATCGCAAGGTCGACGGCCACGTCAAACGCACCGCGCAACGACCGCTGGCCAGCGGCAAGATCAGTTCGAAAGAAGCCTTGGTGTTTTTCGCCCTGTTGATGGGCGTGAGTTTCCTGCTGGTGCTGTGCACCAATGCGCCGACGATCTGGCTGTCGCTGGGTGGTCTGGCGTTGGCCTTCACTTATCCGTTCATGAAGCGCTACACCTATTACCCGCAAGTGGTGCTGGGTGCGGCGTTCTCGTGGGGGATGCCGATGGCATTTACTGCCGAGACCGGTGAGTTGCCGGCGGCAGCGTGGCTGCTGTGGATCGCCAATCTGCTGTGGACGGTGGGTTACGACACCTATTACGCGATGACCGATCGGGATGACGATTTGAAGATTGGCGTGAAATCCACGGCAATTCTGTTTGGCGAGGCGGACCGGGTGATCATCCTGAGCCTGCAGGCGTTGTCGCTGGGCTGCCTGCTGCTGGCGGGGTCGAAGTTCGAGTTGGGGATCTGGTTCCATCTCGGCTTGCTGGTGGCTGCCGGGTGTTATGCGTGGGAATTCTGGTACACCCGCGATCGTGACCGCATGCGCTGCTTCAAGGCGTTTTTGCACAATCATTGGGCCGGGTTGGCGATTTTCGTCGGGATCGTGCTGGATTACGCGTTGCGCTGATCCGCAAACCTGTAGGAACGAGCTTGCTCGCTCCCACAGGGACGCAGTTGCTGCAGGACTCAGTGTTTCGGCATGTGCCACATGTCCTTGAAGCCTTCCCCCTTCATGTCGCCTGGTTTTTCATCCATTTTGAAGGTGTAAAGCGGCTTGCCGTCATATGCCCATTGCATCATGCCGTCATCACGTTTGATGGGGGTGAATTTGCCTTCAGCCTTGGCACCCGCCGGCGCCATCATCGGCGGCCAGTTCTTCGCGCAATCGCCGTTGCACATCGATTTGCCGCCCGTGTCCTTGTCGAAGGTGTACACGGTCATGCCTTTGTGGTCGGTCATCATGCCGTCTTTCATCATGACCGGATCAGCGGCGAAGGCCATCGACGGTAATGCAACGGCAGCGGCAAGCAGCAGTGCTTTGAAAGAAACAGTCATTTGAGTCATGGAAACCTTCTTTTGTGGTTGTCAGGATTCGGACTTAGAGCTTAGTTCAGCATTCGCACAATCGCCGCCGGACTAAAATACTGTCACACGACTGCAATAATTCCGTTATCTAATGCGGCGCAAGACAGTTAAATGACAAGAGGATTAAGGCATGGTTGGCAGGAGCATTCTGATCGTCGACGACGAAGCGCCCATTCGCGAAATGATCGCCGTTGCGTTGGAAATGGCCGGCTATGACTGCCTTGAGGCGGAGAACTCGCAGCAGGCACACGCCATCATCGTCGACCGTAAACCGGACCTGATCCTGCTCGACTGGATGCTGCCCGGCACCTCCGGCATCGAGTTGGCCCGTCGTCTGAAACGTGATGAGCTGACCGGGGACATCCCGATCATCATGCTCACCGCCAAGGGCGAGGAGGACAACAAGATCCAGGGGCTTGAAGTCGGCGCCGACGACTACATCACCAAACCGTTTTCCCCGCGCGAACTGGTCGCACGCCTCAAAGCCGTGCTGCGCCGCGCCGGACCGACCGACGGTGAAGCGCCGATCGAAGTCGGCGGCCTGCTGCTCGACCCGATCAGCCACCGCGTGACCATCGACGGCAAACCGGCCGAGATGGGCCCGACCGAATACCGCCTGCTGCAATTCTTCATGACCCACCAGGAGCGCGCCTACACCCGTGGCCAGTTGCTGGATCAGGTCTGGGGTGGCAACGTTTATGTTGAAGAGCGCACCGTCGACGTGCACATCCGGCGCCTGCGCAAGGCCCTCGGCGACGCCTACGAAAATCTGGTACAAACCGTGCGCGGCACCGGCTACCGGTTCTCCACAAAAGCATAAAAACAGCTGCAAGCTTCTAGCTACAAGCGGCAATAAACAGAGAGCCGCTCTGACTTGTAGTTTGCAGCTTGAAACTTGACGCTGCGGCTAAGGACGCCCCCCGTGAATCAAAACTGGCATGGCACCCTGATTCGCCACATGCTGCTGCTGGTCACCGCCTGCCTGGTGATCGGCCTGATCACCGGCTATTACGGCTGGAGCCTCGCGGCGGGCCTGGGGATTTATCTGGCCTGGACGCTCAAGCAATTGCTGCGTCTGCATGAATGGCTGCGCCAGCATCAACCCGACGAAGCACCGCCCGATGGCTATGGCCTGTGGGGCGAAGTGTTCGACAGCATCTACCACCTGCAACGCCGCGACCAACGCGTGCGCGGGCGCCTGCAAGCGGTGATCGACCGGGTTCAGGAGTCCACCGCCGCGCTGAAAGACGCGGTGATCATGCTCGACAGCGACGGCAATCTGGAGTGGTGGAACCGCGCCGCCGAAACCCTGCTCGGTCTCAAGACCCCACAGGACAGCGGCCAACCGGTGACCAACCTGGTGCGCCATCCGCGCTTCAAGGAGTACTTCGAGCAGGAGAGCTACGCCGAGCCGCTGGAAATCCCCTCGCCGACCAACGATCGCGTGCGCATTCAGCTGTACCTGACCCGCTACGGCAACAACGAACACTTGATGCTGGTGCGCGATGTCACGCGCATTCATCAGCTGGAACAGATGCGCAAAGACTTCATCGCCAACGTCTCCCACGAACTGCGCACACCGCTGACGGTGATCTGTGGCTATCTGGAAACCCTGCTCGACAACGTCGAAGAAGTGAACCCACGCTGGAGCCGCGCCCTGCAGCAGATGCAGCAACAGGGCGGGCGCATGCAGACGCTGCTCAACGATTTGTTGTTGCTGGCGAAACTGGAGGCCACCGATTACCCGTCGGACAACCAGCCGGTGCAGATCGACAGCCTGCTGCAGTCGATCAAGAGCGATGCGCAACAATTGTCCGGCGCGAAGAACCAGCGCATCACCCTGGAAGCTGACCCCCGCCTGTGGCTCAAGGGCAGCGAGGCGGAGTTGCGCAGTGCGTTTTCCAACCTGGTGTTCAACGCAGTGAAGTACACCCCGGCCGAGGGCAACATCCGCGTTCGCTGGTGGAGCGACGATCAGGGCGCGCACCTGAGCGTGCAGGATTCCGGGATCGGCATCGACAGCAAACACCTGCCACGCCTGACCGAACGCTTCTACCGCGTCGACTCCAGCCGCAACTCCAACACCGGCGGCACCGGGCTGGGCCTGGCCATCGTCAAGCACGTGTTGCTGCGCCACCGCGCACGCATGGAGATCAGCAGCGTGCCCGGTCACGGCAGCACGTTCACCTGCCATTTCGCCCCGGCCCAAGTGGCCCAGGCACGGGCGATCAGCGCCGCTGAGTAATGTCGCACTAGGCAATCGCCAGGTCAGCCGCTACATTGGCTGACTTGTGCCTGCCTTTCAGGCGCGACTTTTCTCTTTCTTGAATCACACGGAACCCGCAAAACTCCATCATGGACCCTTCCCCTGGCTTGTCCCTCGCAACAATATTCGCCGATTTCGGCATGATTCTTTTTGCTCTGATCCTGGTTTTGCTCAACGGCTTTTTCGTTGCGGCGGAATTCGCCATGGTCAAACTGCGCTCGACCCGGGTCGAGGCCATCGCTGATCAGAACGGCTGGCGCGGACACATCCTGCGCACCGTACACAGTCAGCTCGATGCGTACCTCTCGGCCTGTCAGCTCGGTATCACCCTCGCCTCCCTTGGCCTCGGCTGGGTCGGTGAGCCGGCGTTCGCGCACATTCTCGAGCCGCTGCTGAGCGCGGTCGGCGTGCAGTCGCCGGAAATCGTCAAAGGTGTGTCGTTCTTCACCGCGTTCTTCATTATTTCGTACCTGCACATCGTGGTCGGCGAACTGGCCCCTAAATCGTGGGCGATCCGCAAACCCGAGCTGCTGTCGCTGTGGACGGCGGTGCCGTTGTACCTGTTCTACTGGGCAATGTACCCGGCGATCTACCTGCTCAACGCCAGCGCCAACGCGATTCTGCGCATCGCCGGCCAGGGCGAACCCGGCCCGCACCACGAACACCATTACAGCCGCGAAGAACTGAAACTGATCCTGCACTCCAGCCGTGGTCAGGACCCGAGCGACCAAGGCATGCGCGTGCTGGCCTCGGCGGTGGAAATGGGCGAGCTGGAAGTGGTCGACTGGGCCAACTCCCGGGAAGACCTGATCACCCTCGAATTCAACGCGCCGCTGAAAGAAATCCTGGCGATGTTCCGTCGCCACAAGTTCAGTCGTTATCCGGTGTACGACAGCGAGCGCCAGGAGTTCGTCGGCCTGCTGCACATCAAGGATCTGCTGCTGGAACTGGCAGCGCTGGACCATATTCCCGAGTCGTTCAACCTGGCTGAGTTGACCCGCCCGCTCGAGCGCGTGTCGCGGCACATGCCGCTGTCGCAGTTGCTGGAGCAGTTCCGCAAGGGCGGCTCGCACTTCGCCGTGGTCGAGGAGGCTGACGGCAACATCATCGGCTACCTGACCATGGAAGACGTGCTGGAAGTGCTGGTTGGCGATATTCAGGACGAACACCGCAAAGCTGAGCGCGGGATCCTCGCCTATCAGCCGGGCAAGCTCTTGGTGCGTGGTGACACGCCGCTGTTCAAGGTCGAGCGCCTGCTGGGCATCGACCTCGATCACATCGAAGCCGAGACCCTTGCCGGGCTGGTCTACGAAACCCTGAAACGGGTGCCGGAAGAGGAAGAAGTGCTGGAAGTCGAAGGCCTGCGGATCATCATCAAGAAGATGAAAGGGCCGAAGATTGTACTGGCGAAGGTGTTGATGCTGGATTGAGTGCAATGCGGGAAACCGCATTGCCTGCTAAAAGATCGCAGCCTGCGGCAGCGCCTACACAGGAATGCGATCCTGTAGGCGCTGCCGCAGGCTGCGATCTTTTTTGCTTTATTGCTTGCCCAACGCAAAGTTGGGCAACGCCCCCAGCGGCTGGACGAACTGATACGGAATCGACACCAGCCCCTCGCCGGTATTGCGCTGCACCACAAAGTGCAGATGCGGGCCACTGCTGTTGCCGGTATTGCCCGACAGGGCCAGCGGACTGCCCACCGCCACCCGTTGCCCTTCGCGCACGCTCACCGAACCTTGCTTGAGGTGCAGGTACACGCCCATGGTGCCGTCATCGTGCAGCACCCGCACGAAATTGCCGGACGCATCCGAGCCGCGACCGCTCTGTGAATTTTCGATCTTCACCACCACCCCGGCCCGCGCGGCAATGATCGGCGTGCCCACCGGCATGGCGATGTCCATCGCATAGCGATTCTTCGGCCCGTAGTGGCTGTATTGGCCGTTGGCGCCCTGACTCAGACGAAACGGCCCACCCCGCCATGGCAGCGGATAGCGATAGCCCTGCGCGATACCAGTGGGGTCACCAAGGGAATAGTGGAACTGCGGCGTATACACCAGCGGCTGCTTGCCGGATATCGCCGTCAGCAACGCCAACCGCGTATTGCTGCGCGCCGGCAGCACCCGGTGGATGGTTTGCGCCGGCGCACCGCGCACATTGCTCAGCCCGGTGAATGCCAAGGCAATTTTGACCGGCGCATACAGATCGTTGCGCACGAAGACCACGTCAGTGCCCTTCTGCTTTTTGATATCGAGGTAAACCTGCCGCTCCAGGCGCTCGACCATGCGGTCCTGAAACACGAACACCTGCGAGCCTTTGCTCGGCCGGTCGCTGTACGACACCACGCCGTTGGCATCAGTGGATTTGTAGATGGTCATGGCCACAACCGAAGTGGAGGCCATGAAAAGACCATAGAAAAACAGCAGGCGCGCGAGCATGGGCAAAAGTCTGTCGAAAGGAAGGCCTGGAAATGAGCCTAGCAGGTGAAGCAGACCAGGCTAGTCGACAGATGTTTCAAATTGGCCAGTCTGGGAGATTGGTG
>NZ_JAMLFX010000003.1:262111-263167 GCF_023634765.1 Pseudomonas sp. AKS31 | reverse complement strand
GCGAAGGCGGACTGTCAGGCGACGAAGATCACGCGCCCGGAACGAAGTGCTTCTGCGCCGTGCCGCGAGCGATCAGGCGCGAGATGTAGTCGAGTTTCTGCGCGTCCTGGTCGACGAAACGGAAGGTCAGTTGCAGCCAGTCGCTGTCAGGCTTCGGCTCAAACGCAACGACGGCGTGCAGATAGCCATTGAGGCGGGCGATTTCAGCGTTGTCGCCCTGCTCCAGGTCGAGCACGGCGCTGTCGAGGATCTGCGGCAGGGTCTCGGTGCGTTTCACCACCAACAGCGCTTCCTTGATGCTCAGAGCCTTGATCACGCATTGCTGAGTGCCGCTTGGCAGGCGTAATTGGCCCTGGCCACGACCGCTGGCCGGAGCGGACGCGGCGGCTGGTGCCTTGACCGGCGGGCTGTTGAGCAGGCCACGGGATGGCGCAGCGGCCGGCGCTGGTGCGGCAGCAGCCGGTTTGGCGAACGGGTTGACCGCGGCAGCAGCCGGGGCGCCGCCGACCACGGCAGGCTTGCCACCGGTCAAGGCGCTCAGGGAATCGTTGCCGAACGCCGAGTTCATTTTGGTCGGCGCGCTGTTCATCAGGGTGTCGAGCTTGCCGACCTTGTTCAGCGCCTGCTTGACCTTGGTCAGCAGTTGCTCGTTGGTGAACGGCTTGCTGACGTAGCCGGAAACGCCGGCCTGAATCGCCTGCACCACGTTTTCCTTGTCGCCACGGCTGGTGACCATGACGAACGGCATGGTCTTGAGGTTGTCCTGCTCGCGGCACCAGGTCAGCAGTTCGAGCCCGGACATTTCCGGCATTTCCCAGTCGCACAGCACCAGGTCGAACGCTTCCCTGGCCAGCATGGCCTGAGCCTTCTTACCGTTGACGGCGTCCTCGGTGCGGATCCCCGGGAAGTAATTACGCAGGCACTTTTTCACCAGGTCACGAATGAACGAAGCATCGTCCACGACCAACACACTGATCTTGCTCATCCAACACCCCTATTAAAATCCCGGCAAGCATAACGCTGGCTGATGGCACATTGCCAAAACTCTTCAGTCAC
>NZ_JAMLFX010000003.1:179034-262101 GCF_023634765.1 Pseudomonas sp. AKS31 | reverse complement strand
CCGGCCAAAGGGCCGGGCGCTTTTCTCAGGCAATCTTACTTATCGTCAGCATTGCCCGGAACATTAGCGGTTTCGCCGCTTGTGCCTTCAACTTCTTCTTTCATGCGCTTGAGGCCCATGTGGCGCACGTCGGTGCCGCGCACCAGGTAGATGACCAGTTCGGAGATGTTGCGCGCGTGATCGCCGATGCGCTCCAGCGAACGCAGCACCCAGATAATGCTCAAGACCCGCGAGATAGAGCGTGGGTCTTCCATCATGTAGGTGGCCAGCTCACGCAGTGCAGTCTTGTATTCGCGGTCGATGATCTTGTCGTACTGCGCCACCGACAACGCCAGATCGGCGTCGAAGCGGGCAAATGCGTCCAGCGCATCACGGACCATGTTGCGCACCTGGTCGCCGATGTGACGAACCTCGACGTAACCGCGCGGCGCTTCGCCTTCTTCACACAGTTGAATCGCACGGCGAGCGATCTTGGTCGCTTCGTCACCGATGCGCTCCAGGTCGATCACCGACTTGGAAATGCTGATGATCAAACGCAAGTCGGACGCCGCCGGCTGACGACGGGCGAGAATGCGCAGGCATTCTTCGTCGATATTGCGTTCCATCTGGTTGATCTGGTCATCGATCTCGCGCACCTGCTGAGCCAGGCCAGAGTCGGCCTCGATCAGCGCGGTCACCGCGTCGTTGACCTGCTTCTCGACCAGCCCGCCCATGGCCAGGAGGTGGCTGCGCACTTCCTCAAGCTCGGCGTTGAACTGCGCGGAGATGTGGTGGGTAAGGCCTTCTTTACTAATCATGTTGGCGTCCTTGGAGCGTCCGGTAAGGTGCGGTGGGCCGCAGCGTCAATTCTGTGAATAACCCGCAACTGTCAGCCATAACGACCGGTGATGTAGTCTTCGGTCTGCTTCTTCGCCGGATTGGTGAACAGGGTATCGGTGTCGCCAAATTCCACCAGTTTGCCCATGTACATGAACGCCGTGTAGTCGGACACCCGCGCGGCCTGTTGCATGTTGTGCGTAACGATGACGATGGTGAACTTGGATTTCAGCTCGTAGATCAGCTCTTCAACCTTCAGGGTCGAGATCGGGTCGAGGGCCGAGCACGGTTCGTCGAGCAGCAGCACTTCCGGCTCAACCGCGATGGTACGGGCGATGACCAGACGCTGTTGCTGACCACCGGACAGACCGAGTGCCGATTCATGCAGACGGTCTTTGACTTCGTCCCACAGCGCCGCGCCTTTCAACGCCCATTCGACCGCTTCGTCGAGGACGCGCTTCTTGTTGATGCCCTGGATGCGCAGACCGTAAACGACGTTTTCGTAGATGGTCTTCGGGAACGGGTTGGGCTTCTGGAACACCATGCCGACACGACGACGCAGCTCGGCAACGTCTTCGCCCTTGCGATAGATGTTGTTGCCGTAGAGGTTGATCGCGCCTTCGACGCGGCAGCCGTCAACCAGATCGTTCATGCGGTTGAAGGTACGCAGCAGCGTGGATTTACCGCAGCCGGACGGGCCGATGAACGCGGTCACACGCTGTTTCGGGATGTTCATGCTGACGTCGAACAGCGCTTGTTTCTCGCCGTAGTACAGGCTCAGGCCCGGTACTTCGATGGCCACGGTTTCCTGCGCCAGATTCAGGCTCTGCTTGTCTCGACCCAGGGCAGACATATTGATGCCGTGGCTATGTGTTTCGTGCTGCATGGGAGGCTCCCTGTGCTAACAAATTCGGTTCGTTGAACCACTGGCCTTGCCAATGGGTTACTGAAAATCTGTGGCTTGCGCCGATCCTTGTGGGAGCAGGCTTGCCAGCGATGGCATCACCGCGGTGTTACTGGCTGACCGAGTCGCCTGCATCGCTGGCAAGCCAGCTCCCACAGGATTTGTGTTAACTGTCCAAAGCTTTGTATTTTTCGCGCAGGTGGTTACGGATATACACCGCCGACAGGTTCAACGTGGCGATCACCAGCACCAGCAACAGCGCCGTGGCGTACACCAGCGGGCGGGCCGCTTCGACGTTCGGGCTCTGGAAGCCGACGTCATAGATGTGGAAGCCCAGGTGCATGATCTTCTGATCCAGGTGCAGGTACGGGTAGTTGCCGTCCACCGGCAGCGACGGCGCCAGTTTCACCACACCCACCAGCATCAGCGGTGCCACTTCACCGGCGGCGCGGGCCACGGCGAGAATCATGCCGGTCATCATTGCCGGACTGGCCATCGGGATCACAATCTTCCACAAGGTTTCAGCCTTGGTCGCGCCGAGGGCCAACGAACCTTCACGCACGGTACGCGGAATACGCGCCAGACCTTCCTCGGTCGCCACAATCACCACCGGTACCGCCAGCAGCGCCAGGGTCAGCGATGCCCAGAGCAGACCCGGTGTACCGAAGGTCGGTGCCGGCAATGCTTCCGGGAAGAACAAGCGGTCGACCGAACCACCCAGCACGTAAACGAAGAAGCCCAGACCGAACACGCCGTAAACGATCGCCGGAACACCGGCGAGGTTGTTCACCGCGATACGGATGATCCGCGTCAGGGTGTTCTGCTTGGCGTATTCACGCAGGTACACCGCCGCCAGCACGCCGAACGGGGTGACGATCATCGCCATGATCAGCGTCATCATCACGGTGCCGAAGATCGCCGGGAAGATCCCGCCTTCGGTGTTCGCTTCACGTGGGTCGTCCGAGAGGAATTCCCAGATCTTGCTGAAGTAGAAACCGAGCTTGGTGAAGGTGCTCATCGCGTTCGGCTGGTAGGCGTGCACCACTTTGCCCAGACCGATTTCAATTTCTTTGCCGTTGGCATCGCGAGCAGTCAAGGCATCGCGGTTGAACTGCGCATGCAGATCAGCCAGACGCGCTTCGATGTCCTGATAACGCGCATTCAACTCGGCACGCTCGGATTCCATGTCCGCTTGCGCGGTGGCGTCGAGTTTGCCTTCCAGTTCCAGTTTGCGGCCGTGCAGACGGATGCGCTCCAGCCCGGCGTTGATTGCACCGATGTCAGTCTTTTCCAGCGACTTCAGTTGCGCAGCCAGACCGTTCACACGGTTGATCCGCGCTTGCAGCTCAGGCCATGCCGCTTCGCCTTCAGCTATGACTTTGCCATCCTGTTTGACGTTGACCAGGTAGCCGTAGAAGTTGCCCCACTCACGACGCTCGATCGCCATCAGCTCGGGCGGCGTGGTCTGGTTGGTCAGCCACTCGCCGACGATCCAGGTGAAGTCGTTGCCATTCAAATCACGGTTGCCGACCTTGATCAGCTCGCGGGTCATGAATTCCGGGCCTTCATCCGGCACCGGCAAACCGGCGCTCTTCAGACGGGCACGTGGCACTTCTTCTTTCTGCACCACTTCACCGATGACCAGGTGATTAGCCTGGCCCGGTACGTCGTAGTTGGCGTGGACCAGGTCCGCCGGCCAGAAGTGACCCAGACCGCGCACGGCAATCACCGCCAGCAGGCCAATGGTCATGATGACCGCGATGGACACCGCGCCACCGCTGATCCAGACGCCCGGGGCGCCGCTCTTGAACCATCCTTTCAGGGAGTTCTGTTTCACAGACTTCTACCTTTGCTTAAAGCGACGAGTATTTCTTGCGCAGACGCTGACGAATCAGTTCTGCCAGGGTGTTCATGACGAAGGTGAACAACAGCAGCACCAGCGCCGAGAGGAACAGCACGCGGTAGTGGCTGCCGCCGACTTCCGACTCGGGCATTTCCACCGCGACGTTGGCGGCCAGTGTGCGCAGGCCTTCGAACAGGTTCATTTCCATGACCGGGGTGTTACCGGTGGCCATCAGCACGATCATGGTTTCGCCGACCGCACGGCCCATGCCGATCATCAGCGCCGAGAAGATCCCCGGGCTGGCAGTCAGGATCACCACACGGGTCATGGTCTGCCACGGCGTGGCACCCAAGGCCAGCGAGCCGAGGGTCAGGCCACGCGGCACGCTGAACACGGCGTCTTCGGCAATCGAGTAGATGTTCGGGATCACCGCAAAGCCCATGGCCAGACCGACCACCAGAGCGTTGCGCTGGTCGTAGGTGATGCCCAGGTCGTGGGAGATCCACATACGCATGTCACCACCGAAGAACCAGTTCTCCATGAACGGACTCATGTACAGCGACAGCCAGCCCACAAACAGGATCACCGGAATCAGCAGCGCACTTTCCCAACCGTCCGGGACTTTCAGGCGGATCGACTCAGGCAGACGACTGAAGGTGAAGCCGGCGACCAGGATGCCGATCGGCAACAGCATCAGCAGGCTGAAAATGCCCGGCAGATGCCCTTCAACATATGGCGCGAGGAACAGACCGGCGAAGAAACCGAGGATCACCGTCGGCATCGCTTCCATCAGCTCGATCACCGGCTTGACCTTGCGGCGCATGCCCGGGGCCATGAAGTAGGCGGTGTAGATTGCCGCAGCGACGGCCAGTGGCGCGGCCAGCAGCATCGCGTAGAACGCAGCTTTCAGGGTGCCGAAGGTCAGTGGCGAGAGGCTCAGTTTCGGTTCGAAATCGGTGTTGGCGGCGGTCGATTGCCAGACGTATTTAGGCTCGTCGTAGTTCTCGTACCAGACCTTGCTCCACAGCGCGCTCCAGGACACTTCCGGGTGCGGGTTGTCGAGCAGCAGCGGTTGCAGCTTGCCGCCGGCTTCGACGATCAACCGGTTGGCACGCGGCGACAGACCGAACAGGCCCGGGCCTTCAACCACCTGATCGACCAGCAAAGTACGGTGCGCGGTGCTGTGGAAGACGCCGAGCTTGCCGCTGGCATCCAGCGCGAGGAAGCCTTTGCGGCGTTCTTCGGCGGAGATTTCAACGATTGGCGTGGTGCCCATCTGGAAGGTACGGATCTGCTTCAGGCGCAGCTCGCCATCGGTGTCACGGGCCATGAACCACTGGGCCAGGCCACCTTTGGAGTCACCCACGATAAGCGAAATACCACCGACCAGTTGCGTGGTCGCGGTGACTTCGGCGTCAGCGTTTTCCAGCAGTTTGTAGCGACCGTTGAGGCTCTTGTCGCGCAGGCTGAACACATCGGCCTGGGCGCGACCATTGACCACGTACAGCCACTGCTGGCGCGGGTCGACGAAGATGTTTTTCACCGGCTCGGTCATCTGCGGCAGATCGATACGCTTCTGCTCGTTGGTGACTTCACCGGTCATCATGTTTTCTTCGCTGGTCAGCGACAGCACGTTGAGTTGCGAACCGGTCGAACCGACCAGCATCAGGGTCGTGTCGGTGGCATTCAGGCTGACATGCTCCAGCGCACCGCCGGCTTCGTTCAGCGCGATCGGCGTCTCGCCGTACGGATATTCGATGGCCGGGGTGATGGTTTTCTTGCCATCGGGGTAGCTGACTTTATAGGTGTGACGGAACACCAGCGCCTGACCGTTGGACAGACCCACGGCAACCAGCGGATGGCCCGGCTGGTCTTCGCCGATGGAGGTCACGGTGGCACCGGCAGGAACCGGCAGATCGACGCGCTTCAGCTCAGCGCCACTGTCGATATCAAAGAACAATGCCTGGCCCTTGTCGGAAACGCGCATCGCCACCTGATTCTGCTCTTCGAGCGAAATCATCAGCGGCTTGCCGGCGTCCTGCATCCAGGCCGGGGTGATCGAGTCTTTCGCCGTCAGGTCAGCGCCCTGAAACAATGGCGCAACCACGTAGGCGAGGAAGAAGAAGATCAGGGTGATGGCTGCCAGCACCGCCAGGCCGCCAACGAGGACGTACCAGCGAGTGAAGCGATCCTTGAGCGCACGAATGCGGCGCTTGCGTTGCAGCTCAGGCGTATTGAAGTCAATGCGCTTGGGAGGATTAGTAGTCATTTGGGAATTGGCCAGATCATTCATGCGCTCACCCTAGCGATCCTGTATGACAGAAAGATGACAATGCAGTGACGCAGCAAATCCACCGCCAGCGGGGCTGGCAGAGGATCAAAAATTTGAGGTGTGTAAAAGGCCGGTCTGCGCGCAGATCCGGCCTGTTACCTGAGTCCCGTGGGGTTCACCCAGGACTCAATTTGTTACTTCTTTGCGACAGCGCCGCCTTCCTGCAGACCCAGGTCAGCCAGTGCTTTTGCAGCAACCTTGGCTGGCAGCGGGATGTAGCCGTCTTTCACTACAACTTCCTGGCCCTGTTTCGACAGCACCAGTTTCACGAACTCAGCTTCCAGCGGCGCCAGAGGCTTGTTCGGGGCCTTGTTGATGTACACGTAGAGGAAACGCGACAGCGGGTACTTGCCGTTCAGGGCGTTTTCTTCGGTGTCTTCGATGAAGTCAGTGCCGCCCTTCTTGGCCAGAGCAACGGTTTTTACGCTGGCGGTCTTGTAACCGATGCCCGAGTAACCGATGCCGTTCAGCGAGGAGCTGATCGATTGCACGACCGAAGCCGAACCAGGTTGTTCGTTGACGTTTGGCTTGTAGTCGCCTTTGCACAGGGCTTCTTCTTTGAAGTAGCCGTAGGTGCCGGATACCGAGTTACGGCCGAACAGTTGCACTGGCTTGTTGGCCAGGTCGCCGGTCACGCCCAGGTCGCCCCAGGTTTTCACGTCGGCTTTGGCGCCACACAGACGGGTCGACGAGAAGATCGCATCAACCTGTTCCATGGTCAGGTGCTGGATCGGGTTGTCCTTGTGCACGAATACGGCCAGGGCATCCACAGCAACCGGGATAGCGGTTGGCTTGTAGCCGTACTTCTGCTCGAAAGCAGCCAGTTCGGTGTCCTTCATCTTGCGGCTCATCGGGCCCAGGTTGGAGGTGCCTTCAGTCAGCGCAGGTGGCGCAGTGGCGGAGCCAGCGGCCTGAATCTGGATGTTTACGTTCGGGTATTCTTTTTTGTAGTTCTCAGCCCAGAGGGTCATGAGGTTGGCCAGAGTATCGGAACCGACGCTGGACAGGTTGCCCGACACACCAGTGGTCTTGGTGTAGCTCGGGATAGCAGGGTCAACAGCGGCGAACGCGTTGGCGGTCGCAACGCCAGCAGCGACAAAAGTCATTGCCGCCATCAAACGCTTCAGTTTCATGCCTTACTCCTAGCAGATAGGGTGTGTTAAGTCGGGGCCAAGTATCAGCAGGCCGTGTGAACACTCTATGGCTGAAATATGACAATTGGATGAAAGGCCAGCATGGGCCTCGTCTTAAAAAAAGGAAACTCTTGTCAGGTTGACAAATCACTAGCAGAAGATAGTCTTGTCAACCACGAGAGGACACCATGATAAACGACCGAATTCGCCGCGCACGCTTGCAACGAGGACTAACCCTTGATGCTCTGGCCATCCAGCTCGGCGACATAACCAAACAAGCATTGAGCAAATATGAGAAGGGGTTGAGCACCCCTAACTCCACTCGCCTGCTGCAATTAGCTAAAGCACTGCAGGTCAATCCTGAGTACTTTTTCCGTGCAGAAGCGGTCCCGTTGGCGCCTCTGGAATTTCGTAAGCTGGCCAGGATGCCTAAATATCGCCAAGCCCAAGTAGAAGAAAAAATTCGAGAGCACCTCGAGCGATACATCGCCCTAGAGGAATGTTTCGATCCCGCAGACATCCACACTCCTGTCACTCCCGCGCAAATGATTGCAGTTTCCTCTCTTGAAGAAGCCGAGCTAGCAGCTGAGGAGCTTCGCCAATTCTGGGGAATCGGCACTGACCCCATTGCCAACCTCACCGAACAGCTAGAAGAGCACAGCATCAAGGTTGCAATGCTCAATGGCCCAGACGATTTCGATGGCGCCTGCGCTACCACCGGCGACGGCGAGCATGTCCTAATTGCATTGAATGCTGATCGCCCAGGCGAACGAATCAGGTTTACTGCCGCCCATGAGCTCGGTCATTGGGTCATGGCATTACCAGAGGAGATGCCTGAAAAGGATAAAGAGAACTGCTGCCACCGTTTCGCGGGGGCATTTCTGTATCCCGCCAAAAGCGTTACTAGCGATTTCGGCAGCCATCCTCGCACTAGGGTTCATCCACAGGAACTACTGATTGCGAAGCGGCAATACGGTATATCGATGCACGCAGCCCTGAGGCGACTGAAGGATCTGAAGCTACTCAGCGAAGGTGGTTATAAATCCCTCACTATCCAATTCAGTGCCAAAGGTTGGCGAAAGTCAGAACCTGAACCGATGCCGTGCAAACCGCCGCAAAGGTTTGAGTCATTAGCATTTTGGGCGCTGGCGGAGGGGCTGATCACCAAATCTCGGGCTGCCGAACTCTTGCGAAGGCCAGTAAAAACCTTGGACCCGAGTTTCTTGGGCTCACTGGAGAGTGCATGAGTCTTATCTACATCAGTGATACGAATATCTGGATCGATTTCAGAAATGCCGGATTACTGGAGCAGATGTTTAGATTGCCTTTCACTTTGTGCTGCACTGACTTCGTGATGCAGGAACTTGAAGACTTCCCCCACGACGAATTGCTCGACCAAGGTCTGATTATCGAGTCGCTCGATGAAGCCAGTGTAATGCGTTTATACGGCTTGCGAGTCGAGCACAACAACAGCTCCCTGGCTGATGTTTCCTGTTACCTTCTGGCACAGGAAACACGCCGCCCTTTACTAACTGGAGATGGTAGGTTGAGGCGCCAGGCACAACGAGACGGGCTCCAGGTACACGGCGCTTTGTGGCTATTAGACTTAATGGTTGAACACCAAGTTATCGAAGAGCCGCATGCTGCGGTCGCCTTAGCTCACATGCTTGAGCATGGAGCTCGACTCCCAACAAGCGAGTGTGAAACAAGGCTCTTGCGCTGGCGAGAGCCCTAGATAGCTGAACTTGGATCAGCGCCCCTTCTTCCACAACCACGCCCCGACCAGAATCCCCATCGCGCACAGCACTGCCACATAGTAGGCAGGGCCCATCGCGCTTTCTTTCAGCAGCAGGCTGACCACCATCGGCGTCAACCCGCCAAAGATCGCGTAAGCCACGTTGTACGAGAACGACAACCCGCTGAAACGCACCACCGGTGGGAACGCCTTGACCATCACGTACGGCACCGCACCGATGGTGCCGACCAGAAAACCGGTCAACGCGTAGAGCGGGAACAGCCAGTTCGGGTGATCGGCGAGACTGTGATAGAAGGTCCACGAGCTGACCAGCAAGCCCAGGCAACCAAACACAAACACGCGACCGGCACCGAAGCGATCCGCCAGTGCGCCGGAAATGATGCAGCCGATGCTCAAGAATACGATGGCCAGGCTGTTGGATTGCAAAGCTGTGGTCGGCGAGAAGTGATAAACCGTCTGCAACACGGTCGGGGTCATCAGAATCACCACGACGACGCCGGCCGACAGCAACCAGGTCAGCAGCATCGAAATGGCAATGGCGCCTCGATGGTCACGCAGCACCGCGCGTAACGGAACCTCTTCAGCCAGAGCCTTGCGCAATTGCAGTTCGGCGAACACCGGCGTTTCGTGCAGCCAGCGGCGCAGATACACCGAGAACAGGCCGAACACGCCGCCGAGCAGGAACGGGATCCGCCAGGCGTAATCGGACACCTCGGCAGGCGTATAAATGCTGTTGATAGCGGTGGCGACCAGCGAGCCGAGCAGGATGCCGGCGGTCAGTCCGCTGGTGAGGGTGCCGCAGGCATAACCGATGTGTTTTTGCGGTACGTGTTCGGAAACGAAGACCCACGCGCCCGGCACTTCACCGCCAATCGCCGCACCCTGAATCACGCGCATCAACAGCAACAGGATCGGCGCCCAGATACCGATCTGCGCGTAAGTCGGCAGCAGACCCATGATCAGGGTCGGCACGGCCATCATGAAAATGCTCAGGGTGAACATCTTCTTGCGTCCCAGCAGGTCGCCGAAGTGCGCCATGACGATGCCGCCCAGCGGCCGCGCGAGGTAGCCGGCGGCGAAGATGCCGAAGGTCTGCATCAGCCGCAGCCACTCGGGCATGTCGGCCGGGAAGAACAGCTTGCCGACCACGGTGGCGAAGAAAACGAAGATGATGAAGTCGTAGAATTCCAGCGCGCCACCGAGGGCGGACAGCGACAGAGTCTTGTAGTCATTGCGGGTCAACGGTCGTGCGGGTTGCTCGGGCTGCGCGAGGCTCGAAGGCGCTGTGGTCATGGCAAGGGCTTCTCTTATAGTCGGATCTGCCGCCACAACAACGCTGGCGGTGGCTTGGGCAGGTTCGGCACCATAGCAAATTGTTCGAAAAAGCACATAGAGGCGCGTATTTGACGGTCAAAATGAGAACCGGATGGTCGTCGTGGAGTCTACCGATCGATATACTCGCAACCTGCTCCGGTTTGTAGGGGGTTGCTGTGCGAAAACGTCGTTGGCCCGCCCTTTGCTCGGGATTAGCCGGTTTCGCAGAGTTTCTCCTTAGGCGCCTGATGGAAAACGTGACGAACGTAGTATGTTCGGTGCTGAATCGTTTTTCCCGAAGACGGCTACCACCAGCAATACCAACGAAGAGTCACGGGTCAGAGGCACCCCCGGCATGATAGAGCTCGAACAAGAAGATCCAATCCCGCAAGGCGACCTGGCCCTGCAAATCACCGCACTTCCACGTGAAACCAACGGCTTTGGCGATATTTTCGGCGGCTGGCTGGTAGCACAGATGGATTTGGCCGGTACGGCGATGGCCAGCCGCGTGGCTGGCGGCCGCGTCGCCACGGTCGCCATCGACCGCATGGCGTTCCTTGTGCCTGTGGCAGTCGGTGCGCAATTGTCCTTTTATACCCAGACCCTGGAAATCGGCCGCAGCTCGATCCAGATGATGGTCGAAGTGTGGAGCGACGACCCGCTGTCCAGCGAGTGGCGTAAAGTCACCGAAGCGGTATTCGTCTTCGTCGCCATCGACGGCAGCGGCCGCACTCGCTCGGTTCCACCACGCGCGCGCTAAACATCGTGGCCGTTTTACGGTCGATAGTTGTCCTTGTTACTGATCGAGAGCTGTCCCATGAACACGCCCAACGTTGAAACGGTGAAACTGGATGAACTGAACTGCTGGCGCATCCGCCACGGTCAGGCCGAAGTGCTGGTGGCCCAGCAAGGCGCGCACATCCTCAGTTATCAGATCGATGGCCAGCCGCCGATCATCTGGCTCAACGACAAGGCCGAGTTCAAGACAGGCAAAAGCATCCGCGCCGGTGTACCGGTGTGCTGGCCGTGGTTCGGCAAGTTCGAACGCAACCCGCAGAGCGTGCAGGCCATGTACACCGGTGAGCAACCGGCACCCGCGCACGGTCTGGTGCGGGCGATGGATTGGGAGCTGGGCGGCATCGAATCAGAGGCTGACGGCGTCAAGGTAGAATTCAAGCTGCCCTACCCCGAAGGTGGCCTGCCGGGCTGGCCGCATCAGGTCGATCTGACCCTGACCCTGCATTTGTCCGAGCAACTGAGTTTCAGCCTGACCAGCCACAACCGTGGCAGTGGCACCGTCAGCCTGAGCCAGGCGCTGCACACCTATTTCGCGGTCAGTGATGTGCGCAATGTGCACGTCGACGGCGTCGATGGCTTGAGTTACATCGAGACGCTGGATGACTGGAAGACCCTCAGCCAGCAAGGCGACCTGCAATTTGCCGGTGAGACCGACCGCATCTACCTTGATGCTCCGCCACAGCTGAGCATTGTCGATCCGGCCTGGGAGCGGCGCATTGTGCTGACGGCTACCGGTTCACGCACGGCGGTGATCTGGAACCCGTGGATTGATCGCGCCGCTGCATTGGCCGACATGGATAACGATGGCTGGCAGCGCATGCTGTGCATCGAGACGGCGAATGTGATGGATGATTTGGTTACGCTGGCACCGGGTGCGAGCCATACCATGGGTGTTAGCGTCGGCAGCAAACCGCTTTAAGATCAAAAGATCGCAGCCTTCGGCAGCTCCTACATTGGAATGCATTTCCCTGTAGGAGCTGCCGAAGGCTGCGATCTTTTGCTTTAGAGATCCGATTCCTGCACCACCCGCACTTTATCCGCTTCCAGCGCATACGCCGCATCAGCCAGATCATTGCTGACCTTCTCGACCTTCAGCGTGCCGGTCACCCACAGCGGCGTGTAGATATCGTCCAGTTTCAAACCCTTCGGATAACGCACCAGCACCAGTTGATTCGGCGGCGGTGGCGGCACATGGATGCACGCGCCCGGATACGGCACGAGGAAGAACAGCGTGCTGCGGCCCTTGGCGTCGGACTCCAGCGGCACCGGATAACCACCGATGCGGATGTGCTTGTCGTTCATCGACGCTACGGTTTTGGTCGAATACATCACTGCCGGCAGACCTTTGGCCTGCTTCATCCCGCCCCTCTCGGTGAAGGTGCCGGTGGCTTCCGGGGAGTTGTGGTCGATTTCAGGCATGGCCTCGAGGGCCTTTTGGTCCGACTTGGGCATCAGTTCGAGCCAGTCGGTTTCCGGCAGTTCGCCGGCATGGGCCAAACCGCTGCAAAGGAAAAGGAGAGTCAACAGAAGACGGCGCATGTAGGTGCTCGGTATAGAAAGGAAGGAACAGTGAATCGCCGAGCATTCTAGCCCTCCCCGCCGCTTTGGCAGAGAGGGCTTTGTCGCTTTGGATCAGTTCTTTTTGATCAGGCCGTAGATCACCAGCAACACGATGGCGCCGACCAGTGCGCCGATGAAACCTGCGCCCTCACCTGCGTGATAGATGCCCAGGGCCTGGCCGCCGTAAGTGGCCGCCAGCGAACCGCCGATACCGAGCAGGATGGTCATGATCCAGCCCATGCTGTCATCGCCCGGTTTCAGGAACCGCGCCAGCAGGCCGACGATCAGGCCGATAAAGATGGTTCCGATAATTCCCATGGCATTTCCCTCTGAATAGTAGATATGCGAAGCCTAGACAGACTTTGGCATCCTGCCATGAGAGAACGGCGGCCCCTGAATGGTTCCGCCGCTGCCACATGAAACTGTCGTTATTCGGCGATCAGCGCTTCGACCTTGACGATCTGCGCCTGCAGCGTGGCCATGTCGGCGCAGCGCAGGTTGGCGTGACCGACCTTGCGCCCGGCCTTGAAGGCCTTGCCGTAGTGGTGCAGATGGCAGTCTTCGATAGCGATGACTTTCTCCACCGGCGGAACCACACCGATGAAGTTGAGCATTGCGCTCTCGCCGACCTTGGCCGTCGAACCCAGCGGCAGGCCGGCAACGGCACGCAGGTGGTTTTCGAACTGGCTGCACTCGGCGCCTTCGGTGGTCCAGTGCCCGGAGTTGTGCACGCGCGGGGCGATTTCGTTGGCCTTGAGACCACCGTCGACTTCAAAGAACTCGAACGCCATCACGCCTACATAGTCGAGCTGCTTCAGCACACGGCTGGAGTAGTCTTCGGCCAACGCCTGCAACGGGTGATCGGTGCTGGCTACGGACAGCTTGAGGATGCCGCTGTCGTGGGTGTTATGCACCAGTGGATAGAACTTCGTTTCACCATCGCGGGCACGCACGGCGATCAGCGAGACTTCTCCGGTGAACGGCACGAAGCCTTCCAGCAGACAGGACACACTGCCGAGCTCGGCAAAGGTGCCGACCACATCTTCCGGCTTGCGCAGGACTTTCTGGCCCTTGCCGTCGTAACCCAAAGTGCGGGTTTTCAGCACGGCCGGCAGACCGATTGAAGCGACGGCAGCGTCCAGATCGGCTTGCGACTGAATATCGGCGAAAGCCGGAGTCGGGATGCCCAGGTCCTTGAACATGCTCTTTTCGAACCAGCGGTCGCGAGCGATGCGCAGGGCTTCGGCGCTCGGGTAGACCGGGACGAATTGCGAGAGGAATGCCACGGTCTCGGCCGGGACGCTTTCGAATTCGAAGGTCACCAGATCGACTTCATCAGCCAGTTGGCGCAGATGATCCTGATCGCCGTAATCGGCCCGCAGGTGTTCGCCCAATGCGGCCGCACAGGCGTCCGGCGCAGGGTCGAGGAAAGCGAAGTTCATGCCCAGCGGAGTACCCGCCAAGGCCAACATGCGACCCAACTGGCCGCCACCGATTACACCGATCTTCATCTCAACAACCTCAGGCAATACGTGGGTCTGGATTGTCCAGGACGCTGTCTGTCTGCTCGGCACGGAAGGTTTTCAGTACCGCGTGGAACTGTGGATGCTTGGCGCCGAGGATGCTTGCCGAGAGCAGGGCGGCGTTGATCGCGCCAGCCTTGCCGATGGCCAGGGTGGCGACCGGAATGCCCGCTGGCATCTGCACGATCGACAGCAGCGAGTCGACACCCGAGAGCATGGCCGACTGCACCGGCACGCCCAGCACCGGCAGATGGGTCTTGGCCGCACACATGCCTGGCAGGTGGGCTGCGCCACCGGCACCGGCGATGATCACCTCGATGCCGCGGCCTTCAGCCTCTTCGGCGTACTGGAACAGCAGATCCGGGGTGCGGTGGGCAGAGACCACTTTGACCTCGTACGGGATGCCGAGCTTTTCCAGCATATCGGCGGTGTGGCTAAGGGTGGACCAATCGGACTTGGAGCCCATGATCACGCCAACCAGTGCACTCATCGTCGCGCCTCTTCTCTCTGGAGCGCCCGCAGGCGCGTCATAAAACAACAAGCCACGCAGGTTGCGTGGCTTGATTGTACGAAAAATGGCCGGACGTACCGGCCGAAGGCCGCGCAGTATACCGCAAAGAAAGCAATAAACAGCCCCCTGCGCGACCATCTGTCATCTGCCGCAAAAGCCCGGTTTTATTGACCTGAAGGTCAGCCAGAAAGATCAAAAGATCGCAGCCTTCGGCAGCTCCTACAGGGATATGCATTCCAATGTAGGAGCTGCCGAAGGCTGCGATCTTTTCAGGAGGCTTGCGCAGCGCCGCCTTCGAGCTTGCGCCACAACAGGCGCACGTTGGCCTTGCGCACCAGTGCGCAGCGATACAGGCGGATCTCCAGCGGCACATGCCATTGCGGGCCACCGCAGACCACCAGCTCGCCGCGAGCCAGTTCCGCGCGAACGCTCAACTGCGGCACCCACGCAATGCCGAGCCCTTCCAGCGCCATGCTCTTCAGACTGTCCGCCATCGCGGTTTCGTAGATGGTGGTGAAGCGCAACTGACGCTGACGCAGCAAGCCATTCACCGAACGCCCGAGAAACGCCCCGGCGCTGTACGCCAGCAACGGCACGCTCGCATCACCTTCCAGATCGAACAACGGCTTGCCCTCGGCGTCCGCCGCGCACACCGGCAACATCTCGGTCTGGCCCAAATGCAGTGAAGGGAAAATCTCTGGATCCATCTGCATCGCCGCATCCGGGTCATAGAACGCCAGCATCAGATCGCAGCCACCTTCACGCAACGCATGCACCGCGTCACCGACGTTGGTCGCGACCAAGCGCGTGGCGATGTTCAAGCCTTCATTACGCAGCTGCGCGATCCAGCGCGGGAAAAAACCCAGCGCCAGCGAGTGAGCGGCCGCGACTTGCATCACTTCGCCCTGCCCGCCTTCCAGATGATGCAGGTGGCGCAGCACTTCCCCGAGCTGTTCGACCACGGTGCGCGCGGTCACCAGAAACAACTGCCCCGCCGCTGTCAGTTCAACCGGCGTACGCGAGCGATTGACCAGGGTCAGCCCCAACGCAGCCTCCAGGCTGCGGATCCGCCGGCTGAATGCCGGCTGGGTCACGAAGCGCCGTTCAGCCGCCTGCGAGAAGCTGCGGGTGGCGGCCAGAGCACTGAAGTCCTCAAGCCATTTGCTTTCCAGATTCATCACGTCCTCCCGGACACGCACCAAAACAGGTCACACGTCTGCCGCGTGGGCGGCGTCACACGGGCATTATGCCGAATGTGCATAGGGCAGTGCTGAACAGCATTGGCCCAAAAATTCCCACAAGCCTAGCATTCGCAGCGTTCCGGCACAGACCGGGTCCATATCGAGATGATTTCTATCATGTCCTCCGCTGCATCTTTCCGCACAGAAAACGACCTGCTTGGCGCCCTCGAAGTACCGGCTCAAGCGTATTACGGCATCCAGACCCTGCGAGCGGTGAACAACTTCCGTCTCTCGGGCGTTCCGATTTCGCACTACCCGAAACTGGTTGTCGGCCTGGCAATGGTCAAACAGGCCGCTGCTGACGCCAACCGCGAGTTGGGTCACCTGAGCGAAGCCAAGCACGCTGCCATCAGCGAAGCCTGTGCCCGATTGATCCGCGGTGATTTCCACGAAGAGTTCGTGGTCGACATGATCCAAGGTGGCGCCGGTACTTCCACCAACATGAACGCCAACGAAGTGATCGCCAACATTGCTCTGGAAGCAATGGGTCACCAGAAAGGCGAGTACCAGTACCTGCACCCGAACGATGACGTCAACATGGCACAGTCGACCAACGACGCCTACCCGACCGCTATCCGTCTGGGCCTGTTGCTCGGTCACGACACCCTGCTGGCCAGCCTCGACAGCCTGATTCAGGCGTTCGCGGCCAAGGGCAAAGAGTTCGATCACGTCCTGAAAATGGGCCGTACCCAACTGCAAGACGCCGTGCCGATGACCCTCGGCCAGGAATTCCGTGCCTTCGCCACCACCATGGGCGAAGACCTGGCCCGTCTGAAGACGCTGGCCCCGGAACTGCTGACCGAAGTGAACCTGGGCGGCACCGCGATCGGTACCGGCATCAACGCTGACCCGCGCTACCAAGCGCTGGCGGTACAGCGTCTGGCCCTGATCAGCGGTCAACCGGTAGTGCCGGCGGCCGACCTGATCGAAGCGACTTCCGACATGGGCGCTTTCGTACTGTTCTCCGGCATGCTCAAGCGCACCGCGGTAAAGCTGTCGAAGATCTGTAACGACCTGCGCCTGCTGTCCAGCGGCCCACGCACCGGCATCAACGAAATCAACCTGCCGGCGCGTCAGCCAGGCAGCTCGATCATGCCCGGCAAGGTCAACCCGGTCATCCCGGAAGCTGTTAACCAGGTGGCCTTCCAGGTCATCGGTAACGACCTGGCGCTGACCATGGCAGCCGAAGGCGGCCAATTGCAGCTGAACGTGATGGAGCCTTTGATCGCCTTCAAGATCTTCGACTCGATCCGCCTGCTGCAACGCGCCATGGACATGCTGCGCGAGCACTGCATCGTCGGCATCACTGCCAACGAAGCCCGCTGCCGCGAACTGGTCGAGCACTCGATCGGTCTGGTCACCGCGCTGAACCCGTACATCGGCTACAAAAACGCCACCCGCATCGCCCGTATCGCCCTTGAAAGCGGCCGCGGCGTGCTGGAACTGGTGCGCGAAGAAGGTCTGCTCGACGAAGCCAGTCTCGCTGACATCCTGCGCCCGGAAAACATGATTGCTCCGCGTCTGGTTCCGCTCAAAGCCTGAGCCGACGCGTTACGTGTAGCACCGCTCACCAGGTCGAGGGACTAGACACCTCTCACCTTTTGAGGGCTTGGGGATATGTCCCCAAGCCCTTTTTTTTAACTTTCTGACCCTGAGACCCGTATGTCCGGGGACTGAACAATGGGGGAGTCAGCTCCCACAGAAGAGCAGTTCCCGCACAAGCCCGGCGCCGGTAACGCCGGGTGTTTCAAAGCCTCGTTTCGTCGCTTGCACCACGACTGTGCAGACGGGCGCGCCACTGATCGGTATAGTGCCGCCCCTCTTCGCATGAGCGGTCGTCGGTAACGAGGCCATAACCCATGTGAAACCCGAACTAATAACAAACCCGCGATATGGAACCGGGACGAAATCTTCGCCTCACCCGTCGTGCCGCGCGCACACCGGTGTAACACGATGTTTCTTCCATCCAGCATTTGCTCACACAAAAAACAGCGAGGAAAAATCCATGCTCGAAGTCATTAACGACTTCCTCTCAGGGAAAGTACTGATCGTGCTCATTGTCGGGCTCGGTAGCTACTTCACGATTCGCTCGCGTTTCGTTCAATTGCGCCACTTCTTCCACATGTTCGCGGTGTTCCGCGACAGCCTGAAAAGCAGCGGCGGGCAACTCAGCTCGTTTCAGGCCCTGATGCTCAGCCTCGCCGGCCGTGTCGGTGCCGGCAACATCGCCGGTGTCGGCATCGCCGTGACCCTCGGTGGTCCGGGTGCGGTGTTCTGGATGTGGGTAACCGCACTGGTCGGCATGTCCAGCAGCTTCTTCGAATGCACCCTGGCTCAGGTCTACAAACGCGCCGATGGCGACGGTTTGTACCGTGGCGGCCCGGCCTACTACATCCAGCACGGCCTGAAACTCAAAGGCATGGCGGTGGTGTTCTCGATCCTGCTGCTGGTCACCTACGGCTTTGCCTTCATTGGCCTGCAGTCCTACACCGTGACCCACTCGCTGCAGAACGCCTTTGACTTCGATCCGCGCCACACCGGTATCGTCCTGGCGGTGCTGCTGGCCATCACCTTCATCGGCGGCATCAAGCGCATCGCCGCAGTGTCTGACTTGCTGGTACCGGTCAAGACCCTGGCCTATATCGGCGTGACCCTGTACGTGATCGGCACCCAGATCGAACACGTGCCAGCCATGCTGGAAACCATCTTCAAGAGCGCCTTCGGCCTTGACCCGGCCTTCGGCGGCCTGCTCGGCAGCGCCATCGTCATGGGCGTGAAGCGTGGCGTGTTCGCCAACGAAGCGGGCCTGGGCAGTGCGCCGAACGTCGCCGCCGTGGCCTCAGTGAAACACCCGGGCGCCCAGGGCGTGGTCCAGGCTTTCAGCGTGTTCCTCGACACCTTCGTGATCTGCACCTGCACCGCGCTGCTGATCCTGTTGTCGGGCTTCTACACCCCGGGCTTCGAAGGTGACGGCATCGTCCTGACCCAGAACTCGCTGGCCGCCGTGGTCGGTGACTGGGGCCGCATCTTCGTCAGCGTCGCGCTGTCGCTGTTCGTCTTCACCTGCATCCTCTACAACTACTATCTGGGCGAGAACAGCCTGCAGTTCCTCAGCCGCAACCGCGCCCTGCTGATGGTCTTCCGCGGCCTGGTGCTGGCGCTGGTGGTATGGGGTTCGATGCAAGACCTGTCGACCGTGTTCGCCTTCGCCGACATCACCATGACCTGCCTGGCCTTCGTCAACCTGATGGCCCTGGCCATGCTGTTCAAGGTCGGCATGCGTGTAATGCGCGACTACGACGAGCAGCGCCGCGCCGGCGTCAAGCAGCCAGTGTTCGACTCCAGCAAATTTTCCGATCTGGACCTCGACCTGAAAGCCTGGCCGGCCGACGCGCCAGCCACCGGCAAGACCGAAGCCGAGCCGCAAGGCGTGCCTGCAGCGCAACGCTGACAGGTGAATGACGGGCGCATCCTCTGCGCCCGTCAGTTATTGTGATGCAATACCTGTAGGTGCAAGCCTGCTCGCGATAGCGGTTGAACAGTCGACATTAATGTTGAATGGCATGCCCCCTTCGCGAGCAGGTTCGCTCCCACAAGGACCTCATCCTTTCGGAGAATCCCCATGAATTCGTCGACCTACCCCGCCGCCCAACACGTCATGGTGCTCTACACCGGTGGCACCATCGGCATGCAGGCCAGCGCCAACGGTCTGGCCCCGGCCTCCGGTTTCGAAGCGCGGATGCGCGACTACCTGCACAGCCAGCCTGATCTCGTTGTGCCGCAGTGGCGCTTCCGTGAAATGTCGCCGCTGATCGACAGCGCCAACATGACCCCGGCCTATTGGCAGCAACTGCGTGAAGCAGTAGTCGATGCCGTGGATGTGCAAGGCTGCGACAGCGTGCTGATCCTGCACGGCACCGACACCCTGGCTTACAGTGCGGCGGCGATGAGCTTCCAGTTACTGGGGCTGAATGCTCGCGTGTGTTTCACCGGTTCCATGCTGCCGGCGGGCGTGACCGACAGCGATGCCTGGGAAAACCTCGGCGGTGCGCTGGTTGCCCTCGGCCAAGGCCTGGCGCCGGGCGTGCACCTGTACTTCCACGGCGAACTGCTGGACCCGACCCGCTGCGCGAAAGTGCGCAGTTCTGGCCGTCATCCGTTCAAACGACTGGAGCGTCAGGGCGGCGGCGTGAAAGCGCCTTCGATTCCAGCGCCGTTGAACTACAACCGGCCGAAACAACTGGCCAAGGTCGCCGTGCTGCCGTTGTTCCCGGGTATCAGTGCCGAAGTGCTCGACGGCCTTCTCGACAGCGGCATCCAGGGTCTGGTGCTGGAGTGCTACGGCAGCGGCACCGGGCCGAGCGACAACCCGCAATTCCTGGCCAGCCTCGGCCGCGCGCGGGATAACGGCGTGGTGGTGGTAGCGGTCACGCAGTGCCATGAAGGTGGCGTCGAGCTGGATGTGTACGAGGCGGGCAGCCGCTTGCGCGGTGTGGGCGTGTTGTCCGGTGGTGGCATGACTCGTGAAGCGGCGTTCGGCAAGTTGCATGGGGTGCTCGGTGCGGGGCTTGAAACTCAAGAAGTGCGTCGCCTGATCGAACTGGATCTGTGTGGTGAGCTGCTCTGAGCATGACTCTGGATCGGCCCTCACCCTAACCCTCTCCCAGAGGGAGAGGGGACTGACCTTAGTGTCTTGCGCTATGCGACGACCTGAAAAAAGTTGTCGATTATGGATTCGGCAGAGCTTTTTCAGGTCGGCGTATCTGGCCAATATCCCCCAATCGGCCCCCTCTCCCTTTGGGAGAGGGCTGGGGTGAGGGGCTACTGCGGCATGCAACTTGCTGCGTTCCTGCCATCTACAGGCTGGAAGATCTTATGCTCCACTCCCACCTCACCACCCTCAACGCCGTTTCGCTGGTGCTCAACACCTTCAAGGCCGAAGGCTTGTCGAGCGAGGCGTTGCTGGCCGGCAGCGGCATCAGTGCGGCGGACCTCAGCCGTGCCGACACCCGGATCACCACCAATCAGGAGATGCAGGTCTGCGCCAACGCGGTCGCGCTCAAGCATGACATCGGCCTGGAACTGGGCCGGCGCATGCATGTTTCCTGCTACGGCATCCTCGGTTACGCCCTGCTGACCTGTGCCACCTTCGGTGACGCTCTGCGTCTGGCAATCCGTTATCCGGCGCTGTTGGGAACACTTTTCGAACTGAGTCTGGAAGACGACGGCGAGCGCGTCTGGTTCGTCGCCGCCGATTATCGCGAGAGCCCGGCGATGGCGGTGTTCAATGCCGAGTTCTGCCTGGTGTCGCTGAAAGTCATTTGCGATGACCTGCTCGGGCATCCGCTGCCCTTGCTCGCCACGCGCTTCGAACACGCCGCACCGGTTTATCGTGACAGTTATGCCGAGCATTTCGACAGCCCGCTGCATTTCGGCGCCAAGGACAACGCCTTCGCCTTCGACCGCCAGTGGCTCGATCAACCGCTGCCGCTGGCCGATGCCATCACCCATCAAGCCATGGCCGAACGCTGCCGCAAGCAGAACCTTGAGTTCACCGGGCGTCAGGCGTGGCTGGGGCGCATCCGCCAGTTGCTCAGCGCTCAACTGAACGCGGCACCGGGGCTGGAAGGTCTGGCGCAACAGATGAAGTGTTCACCACGCACCTTGCGCCGGCACCTCAAGGACATGGGCAGCAGCTATCAGGAGCTGCTCGATGAATTACGCTTCGAGCGCGCCAAGCAGATGTTGTGCGAGGATCAGTTGCCGATCTATCGCATCGCCGAAACCCTCGGCTTCAGTGAGACCGCAAGCTTTCGCCATGCCTTCGTGCGCTGGAGCGGCGTGGCGCCCAGCCAGTTCAGGGCCTGAGGGGCGAATTGCGGTCAGTGTTTTTGGCCATATCCATCCCCTTTTGGCCTTTCCTGCCGTTCTCCGATTCGCCGCGCGCCGCAACACTGGAGGCAACCGAATCAGCCCTGCGGAGAACAACAAATGCTGACGATCTACTCGGACGATCACCACCTGCACCATGGCCGCTGCGAGCTTATCGATGGCCAGCTCAAGCCGTGTTTCGAGATGCCGTCGCGCGCCGACCACGTGCTGCAACGCGTTAAAAAACAGAGCCTGGGCCCGGTCGAGGCGCCGAAGGATTTTGGTCTGGAGCCGATCGCCCGCATCCACAGCCGCGACTATCTCGATTTTTTCCAAGGCGCGTGGGCGCGCTGGACTGAATTCAACACCGACGGTGATCTGCTGCCCTACACCTGGCCGGCACGCACCCTGCGTGCAATCAAACCGACCAGCCTGCATGGCCAGCTCGGCTATTACAGTTTCGATGGTGGCGCACCGATCACCGCCGGCACCTGGCAAGCGGCGTACAGCGCAGCGCAAGTCGCGCTGACCGCACAAGCAGAGATCCAGCGCGGTGCGCGCAGTGCCTTCGCGTTGTGCCGACCACCGGGACACCACGCTGCGAGCGACTTGATGGGGGGTTATTGCTACCTCAATAACGCTGCGATCGCCGCGCAGGCGTTTCTCGACCAAGGCCACAAAAAAGTCGCGATCCTCGACGTCGACTATCACCACGGCAACGGCACGCAATCGATTTTCTACGAGCGCAGCGACGTGCTGTTCACCTCGATCCACGGCCACCCGGAAGCAGAATTTCCGTTTTTCCTCGGCTACGACGATGAGCGTGGCGAAGGTGCCGGTGAAGGTTTCAACTTCAACTACCCGCTGCCCGCCGGCTCCGGCTGGGAGGTGTGGAGTGCGGCGCTGGATCAGGCCTGCGACGAGATCGATCGCTACGGCGCCGACGTCATCGTTGTGTCGCTGGGCGTCGACACCTTCAAGGATGACCCGATCTCGCAGTTCAAACTCGACAGCCCCGATTACCTGGCGATGGGCAAGCGCATTGCCGCACTCGGCAAACCGACGCTGTTCGTCATGGAGGGGGGTTACGCCGTGGAAGAAATCGGCATCAACGCGGTGAACGTGCTGGAAGGCTTCGAACAATAACCAGGCACAAGCCACACGCATAAAACCAGACCCGCCCGTGCGGGTCTTTTTTTGCCCGCAAGACCTATGTACCGCACGCCTCCCGCTGGCCGCCGCTACCGTGCTCGAAACCGTCGCCCTCGGGCGCGCCCATCAGAGCAGGAGTTGCCCATGCCCGAAATCCCCTCGCCCAGTGCCATCGATGTCGTGACCCAACTGGTGACCGGCCCTTCGCTGCGCGAAGTCGCCTCGAAAACGCTGCGCCCGGCGCTCAGGAAGTTGTACCCCGACCTCGATCTCGACCCGCTATTGGCCATGGTCGTGAGACCGACCTGGGTCATTGAGGATGATCAGGTCGTCCCCGGCCGCCACCTCATCGAATCGCTGACCGACACACTGGTACGTCTGGGTCTTTCCGGCACCACCGTGGCGTATCTCGACGGTGAGCATTATCTGACCCTGCAGCCCGACCTGCCGTCAGCCATCCAGTTACCGGTGAAAATCAGCGCGATCGGCAAACTGCTCAATGAGCTGGCGCCGTTGCTGTTCACTGCCTTCAAGGAACATCAGGTCCATTACTGGGACGAATTCACCTACCCGGGTCAACCGCGCTGGCAGCAGTTGTCACAGGCCTTGCACAACTTGTGGAAGGTCGATGCGAGTCATGGCTGGGATGCCGACCAGCGCGCCATGGTCGAAGCGGTGTACAAGCATCCCGAGAAACATCAGCGACTGCCCACCGACAAATACAAGACACGTACCTGCCTGATTGATCTTGATCGCGGCGAGGGCGATCAACAAAGCCACGTGACCCTGCTCGATACCGCCGTGCTGATCGGCACCAGCGGCAAGCGCACGCTGGTCATGACCCATTCGGTGATCCACGGATTCGAGAGCTTTGAATCACTGGAAAAACTCGGAGAAGCCCTGCCGCGTCGTTACTGGAAAGGCGCCTCCGGGGCCGGTTTGCAATGGCGACTGGTGGAACCGCAGGGCCATTTCTTCGACTACCAGGCCTGCACGCTGATCGCACTGGAAGCCGAAGCGCTGGGGGCCATCAATTTCTTTCAGGGCTCGAACGCCACCGAGCTGTACCCGCACACCGGAACCGGCGGCGATCCGCGCACACCGACACCGCGCCTCAAACCTCATTTCGAGGGCCTGCGGCAGATGCTGCCGGCCTGGCTCGATAACGCCTCCCCCGCAGACCAGACCCGTTACAGCCGGCATTTGCTGGACCTGACCACGGTGCAGCATGAGAACAAGGGAAAATCATTCCAGAACGAAGTCATCAGTCTGCAAGCGTTTGCCCGCGATGCATTGCAACGACAGATCGCCAAGGATCATCCACAGGCCGGCGAGGTAAGGATCGATGACATCGAAATCAGCATCACCAGCCTGGTGGTCTGGGGCACATTCGTCTTGCCGGGCAATACCCAGACCCAGACGCTGTCACTCATTGAACTGGCATTGCAGAACCTCGCGGGACAACCGGCAGGCAACAAAATCGTACGTTACAAGAATGGCGGTGTGTTGCCTGAGTGGATGACCGCCAGCTATCTGGAACAACTGGTGACCCGCGTCGATATCGGCAAGACCTACCCGGCGCACTTGCAAAACCTGCTGATCGACGACAGCGAACAGGCCTCGACGCTACAGGGGCTTTACACCAGCCAGTTGCCCATCGAACTGCCGCTGCTGGCGTTGCAGCACAAAATACAGGGCAAGGCCGGCATCACCGACCAAGGTTACCGCTATGTCGTTGCGGCACTGGCCAGCACTGACGATGAGCGTCATGTCGATCGCAACGAAATCGTTATTCGCCCGCTGGCGTTCCTCGCCCATCGCAGCGGTTCACGGGCGGACACCGTCATGAACATGTTCGTCATTGGTCCGCGCGAAGTCGATAAAGGACCGTGCGTGCTCTATCGACCGCTGTTCGAAACGCCGTTGATGCAATTCCCCTCGCACGCCAACTTGCTGTACGAGATCCAGCATTCACGCGATCTGCGCGAATCGGTCCTGGCCTGGTTGCCGGACGATGTGCGCTTCAACTACAGCCAGTTCGTCTTCACCGCCCGACTGCCTTCGGTCTGGACGATCCCGCAATTGCTGGTGAATCCGTTCACCGCCCTCGACATGTCCGGCCCTGTCGCACTGGCAACTGCTGCGATTGGTTACGATGTACTGGCGACTCTGCATAACAGCAATGTGCAAGCGGTCATTACCCAGGCTGACCGCCAATCGGTCTCTGATGCAGAAGCACGCTGGGCCACCCTTAAACACGGCGGCTGGCTGATGTTCAACGCGGCTTTACCGTTCCTGGGGCGCAGCGTCGGCACGGCGGCGTGGATCTGGCAGATGATGGACGACCTGCAGGAAATCAGCGACGTCGCTAATGAGCAACCGGGCAAGATGGCCTGGACAGCCCTCGCTGACATGCTGCTGGCGTTGGGCATGGTGCTCGCTCATCGCGCAGCGGTGGGCGACAAGCCACGCAGCGAGCCGATCCCTGTGGAAGAACCGACACCCACCGTCACAACCGACCTCGTTGTCAGCAAACCGCTGCAATTGCCGGACATTTCCAGCACCGCGCTGCCCATCGCGCATGAGATGGTGGTCAACCCTTTTACCGCACTGAAACGATCTCCGGTCGCGCTGGCAGCGCTGCTCGACGGTTTGCAGATCGCCAAACCCAAAGACATCGGCGACGCCGCCAGAGAGGGCACGCACCAGCACCTCTACGCTCATCAGAACAAATGGTACGCCCCCGTGGGCACGCGCTGGTTTGAGGTGGTGATCAATGAACACGACCAAGTGCAAATCATCGACTCGCGCCAGCAACCGCCGCGTAACGGCCCGCCACTGGCGCGCACTGCCAATGGCCAATGGGTGGTCGACCTTCGATTGCGCTTGCGCGGTGGCGGACTCGACAGCGCTCTCGAGAACGCTCAAAGCGCCAACAAACCTCATGCCAGGCAACTGACCGCCGAAATCAGTGCGTTCGACGCAACGATGGAAGCCAAGAGCATTCAACGTGACGCCGACCACGACAACTTCAACGCAGCGCTCGCGCCAGCACGCGCACAGGCGCGCGAGCAATACCTGGCGACGCTCGATTCACAGCACAAGGCGTACGGTGCGAACATTGAGCAGATCAAGGAGTTGAACCAAATGGAGCCCATTCCCAACTACCGCACCGTCATGATTCAACGGCTGCAGATGCAGCTGTTTCTTGGGCAGGAATGGCTCGACCTGCATGCCACGGAGTTCGACGCCAACCTGAGCATAATGAAGGTAATGCTTGCCAATGAAGCCGGCTTCGCACCACAGGCGTTTGTGCGGATCTTCGAAGAAATGACCGAACAGACCCAAGCCATCATTGAAAAAACGGAGTTGGCGCAGAGCCGTTTTGACGAACTGAAGTTGTTGGGGAAAAAAGCTGTCGAGGTCGTGCACACCTATCGCAACTCGTTGCCTGAATATGATCTGAACGACCTCAAACTCTTGCAGATCAGTCTCGGCCAGGAGATCTGCATCAAGGCCGGTGCAACAGCGAACACCGCCAATGCCTATCGGACACTGGCCAATCTCATCGAAGACGCTGCGCTGAGCATCCAGAGCACGCTGAATCTGACCGCGGATGAAAGCCTCGACAACCTGCGCGAACGCACGGCTGTCCTGAGCAACGTGGCCGAACGATTTTCCGCCATCGATCAACGCTTTGGCGATCTGCTCATCGATTATCCCGAGCAGATCAATACCGCACGACTTGAGCATGTGCGCAACCGGGTGATCGCGTTCAAGGTCCGCACAGATGAAAAATTGGTCGAGCTGCTGCGCTACAAGCACTTGCTGGAGCAAGAGCCCGGGACTTCCAGATCCCGACCTGCATCATCTTCGACGCGGCGGATCATCAAAACCAAGTCCAGAGGCACGGTGGTCGGCGAACGGAAACAGCGCATCAAAGGTCAGGACGCCGACCAGGTAGAGGTGCGAACCACCCTGACCGGGGTCATCGCCACATTCCAGGAAGAGTCACCCGGTGTTTGGGTGGAGCAGCGCAAGACCCAACCCAAACCGGCCAAGGCCAGCCCCACGCTCAATACCAGCATTCGTGAAGGCCAGGCCCTGATCGATGGCTTGGAGGCGTTCCATCGACGGATCGAGGCTCAGCTCAAACGAGGGCGGCGGATACCGGTCGAAGTCGAGGAGGAATACCACAGACATGCCGCTGCCTTGCGCGAAGCCAATGCGGCTCTCGATGAAGCCCTGACCGCGAGCAATCTGACCGCGGACCTCAAAAAACCCACCGAAGAACTCGGGCACAAGCTTGATCAGGCCGCTAACGCCCTCGACGAAAAAGGTACCAGCACCCGCATCAGACTGATCAAGCAACAGCCGCCGAGTGCGGCGGGGGTCCAATGGCTCAAAGACAAAGGTGAAGTGAAGATCACTCAAACCATCACCCGTCGCCGGCTCAAAGGTCGTACAAAAGATTTTCTAGACGAGTACGAAGTACGCGATACCCACGCCGGCAAGGTGCTGTGTTACGCCCATTTCCACTACAACAGTGCCGACGCTTCCGCCGCTTCGTTCACCGCCGGGCATATGAAAACAGTTGCGCAACGACACTTGGGCGGCTCCTACGAACCGAGCAATCTCAGCAGTACGCAGCTCATCGAAATCCATCGCAGCGAGGTTTCCCGGCAATCAGCCGAGCGTCTGTTCTTCACGCCTGCCAAACCTGCCGCAAGCGCTTCAGCGCCGCTGTAATGTCAGGTTCAGGGACGGCCGCAAAGCCCAGGACCAGCCCGGCGCGCTGGTCCGACGCTGTCGTGGAGTCCGGCAGCCAGTAACGGCTCAAGCCGTTGATCTCGACGTCGACGCCAGCCGCTTGCGCAATCAATTGCTGCTCACGCTCGATGCTGTCCACGGCAACGGTCAGGTGCAGCCCCGCCGAGACAGCGGGCAAATCGCCCACCCCGTCGATGACGGTCGGCCAACCCTCGAGCAGGGTATTGCGGCGGCTCAAGGCGGCGCGGCGCATGCGCCGGATATGCCGCTGGAAATGCCCGGCTGCCATGAACTCGGCCATCACCGCTTGGGTACTCACCTCGGAATGGCGGACATCCACTGCCCGGCGTTGCGAGAAGGCATCCACCAGCGCCGGGGGCAGCACCAGATAACCGAGGCGCAATGCCGGAAAGGCAACCTTGCCGAAGGTGCCGACATACAGCACTCGCCCCTGTCGATCGAGTGCCGCCAACGGCGCCAGCGGTGCACCGGTGTAGCGGTATTCGCCATCGTAGTCATCCTCGACAATCCAGCCTTGGTTGCGCTCGGCCCAGGCAAGCAACTCAAGGCGCCGGGCAAGGCTCATCACTACGCCGGTCGGGTACTGATGAGAGGGCGTCACATAGACCACTCGACAATCGTGGGTGGCCGACAGCGCCGAGCAATCCATGCCCTCTTCGTCCACCGCAATACCATGCAAACGACCTCCCGCCACCGCGAACGCATGACCGGCCGCGCGGTAGCCCGGATTCTCGATTGCCACGCCATCGCCGGGCTCCACCAGCAACTGTGCACAAAGGCTGATGCCTTGTTGGGCGCCGCTGGTGATCACAATTTGTTCAGCCGAACACTGCATGCCACGCGAACTGCGCAAGTAGGCGGCGATCATCGCGCGCAAACGCGCATCGCCGGACGGATCGCCATAGCACAATTGCTCCAGATCCGGTTTGCGCCAGAAAGCCGCATTCAGCTTGGCCCACACCTCAAACGGGAACAGATCAAACGCTGGAACCCCGACCCGAAAAGCGCGCGGTGGACCACTCGGCGGTCTGGGTAAATGGTTGTTTTCGATGCGGGAAAAACCACCACTGTGGATAACTTTACTGGATGGAATCACAGGTAAATCCAGCCAATTTGTGGATAAGTCTGTGGGTAAGCCTGTTGAAAACCCTGTGGATACTTTTGTGGATAGTTTTTCTGACGAGGTCCCTGCCGGCATCAACTGTGCGACGTAGGTCCCGTCCCCTACTCGCCCTTCGATAAAGCCTTCGGCATACAGTTGATCGTAGGCGCGCACGACGCTGTTGCGCGAAATCCCCAACGCCGCCGCCAGATCGCGACTGGCCGGCAACCGTGTGCCACTTGCCAGCCGTCCATCCAGTACGCGCAGGCGCAAAGCCTGATACAGCTGACGGCTCAAACCCTGGCGTCGATCAAGCTCGATTCCGGCAGGGTTGAAGGGCATGGATAACGGCAGCGACTCGGGCATGACAATGGACCTATGAAATTGGTCATCAATGGCTCTTACAACAGACCAATAGCCTGCCTACGATGCTGGCATTCGCCAAGGAAATTCTGTCCATGTACACGCCACGCGCCTTTGCCATCGAAGACCTGTCCCAACTGCACGAACTGATCCTCGCTACTCGTCTCGCCATTCTGGTGACCCATGGCGAAAGCGGCCTGCAGGCCAGTCATGTACCGGTGCTGCTGCATTGCGAACAAGGCGAGTACGGCACGCTGTACGGGCACCTGGCCCGCGCCAACCCACAGTGGAAAGACCTGCGCGACGGCGCCGAAGCGATGCTGATCTTTGCCGGCGCCGATGCCTATGTCAGCCCGGGCTTTTACCCGAGCAAAGCCGAACACGGCAAAGTCGTGCCGACCTGGAACTACATCGCCGTGCATGCCTATGGCCACGCCGAAACCTTCAGCGATGGCGGGCGCCTGCTCGACATCGTCAGCACCCTCACCGACCGCCATGAAGCCGGCCGCGCACAGCCGTGGGCAGTCGCCGATGCGCCCGCCGACTACATCGACGGCATGCTCAAAGCGATCGTCGGATTTGCCATTCCCATCGACCGTCTCGAAGGCAAGCGCAAGCTCAGCCAGAACCGCAGCGCCGAAGACATTGCCGGCGTGCGCGAAGGCCTGGCCGCCAGCCCGGAAATCAATGATCAAACCCTCGCCCGACTGATGCGCTAAGGAAATCACCATGAGTCAGATCGATATTCGCCCGGTCAGCGTCGACGACCACGCCGCGTGGTTGCCGCTGTGGCAGGCCTATCTGCGTTTCTACAACACCGAGCTGCCAGAAGCGGTGACGGAAAGCACCTGGCAGCGCTTTCTCGACCCGAACGAACCAACGCACGCCGCCCTCGCCTGGTCCGATGGCAAAGCGGTGGGCATGGTGCATTACATCTACCATCGCTCGAACTGGAGTATTGAAAACTCCTGCTACCTGCAAGACTTGCTGGTTGCGCCAGAAACTCGCGGCACTGGCGTCGGCCGTCTGCTGATCGAACACGTTTACGCCACGGCCAAGGCTGACGGCTGCTGCAAAGTGCACTGGCTGACCCACGAAACCAACGCCACCGCGATCCAGCTCTATGAGCGCATCGCCGAACGCCCGGGCTTCATCCAGTTTCGCAAAGCCCTTTAAGGAGACGCACGCATGACCGCATCGCTCGCAGACTGGAAAGGCGTCCCCGCCCCCACTGCCACATTGCTTGAAGGGCGTTTCATTCGCCTGGAAAGACTCGACCCGGCGCGCCACGGTGACCAGCTGTTCGCCGCCCTCGAAGGCCCCGGTGCCGACCCGAAACTCTGGGATTATCTGCCCTACGGCCCATTCCCGGAGCGCACAGCGTTCGACGCATGGCTGAACAACCACGCGGCGGCCAGCGACCCGTATTTCTTCAGCGTCGTCGATCGCGCCAGCGGTCAGGTACAAGGCATCCTCAGCCTGATGTCGATTGTCCCGGCCCAGGGCCGTATCGAAATCGGCCACGTCACCTTCGGCGCGCCGATGCAGCGCTCGCCGAGAAGCACCGAAGCGGTGTACCTGTTGGCCAGATATTCCTTCGACCTCGGCTACCGTCGCCTCGAATGGAAATGCAACAACGGCAACGCCCGCTCCAAGTACGCCGCCGAGCGTTTGGGTTTCAGCTTTGAGGGTGTGTTTCGCCAGCATATGGTGGTCAAAGGGCAGAACCGCGACACCGCGTGGTACTCGATTCTGGATGGCGAGTGGCCGGCAATTGCGGCAGGTTTCGAGCGGTGGCTGTCGGATGAAAATCAGACGCCCGACGGGCAGGTGAAAGGTTTGGTCGAGTGCCGTTCCTGATTATCTGAAAAGCAAAAGATCGCAGCCTGCGGCAGCTCCTACACGGGATTGACGTTGACCCTAGAGCTGCCAAAGGCTGCGATCTTTTGATCTATTTTCAGCCCAGCTTTTGCGCCAGCACCGCAATGTGCTCCGGCCCGATCCCGCAGCAACCGCCCAAATGGCTGGCACCGCGCTGCTGCCAGTCAATCGCCCAGTGCAAGTAACCCGGCGGATCCAGGTCATCGCGCAACGGATCGAGTCCGTCATTGGCGGTTGCCTCTTTTGGCTGCGGCGGAAACGCATTGGCATAGGCGCCAAGGTGAATGTTCACCCCCAGACGCTCGAAGGTGTCACGCGCGGCATCAATCGCGGCACCGATCACTTCCGGCTGACTGCAATTGAACAACAATGTCTCGACGCCCAACTCGGCCGCCACTGCAGCGGCTTCGGCGACGGGCTCACCAGAGCGCAGGCGCGGCACTTCATCAGTGTCCTCGTCCTTCAAGGTGAACGACAACCAGAACGGTTTGCCATCCTTCGGCAACCCGGCGCGAATGGCGCGCGCCTCGACGATCGAACTCTGGGTTTCCGCCAGCCACAGATCAACGTGCGGTGCCAGGCCATCGACCAAGGGCGCCAGCAACTCGGTCACTCGCTCGGCGTTGAACAGATCCGGACGATAGGAGCCAAACAGCGGCGGCAATGAGCCGGCCACTCGCACGGATTTCCCCGAGGCCTGCACCGCACGCCGCGCCAGCTCACCGGCCAATGCTGCCAGCGCCTGCCCTTCAGCGGCGAAACGCTCTTCGCCAATATGGAACGGCACCACGGCGTAACTGTTGGTGGTAATCACGTTGGCACCACTGGCGATATAAGCGGCATGTACCGCCTCAACTGCTTGCGGCGCCTCGCTCAACGCCAGCGCCGACCACTCCGGCTGACGAAATGGCGCACCGGCGCGCTGCAATTCACGGCCCATGCCGCCATCGAGAATAATCGTGCTTCCTGCGGCCATATGCTTTTCACTCATATGCTTATGAAAATAACTCACTATCAGAGTCGTTCTTATAACTATTTAATACGCACCATCCGGTTAATAACAACCTCTTTTTTGCTCAGGGATCGACTGTGAAATTTCAACCGCTACTGGCCTTGGGCCTGACCATTCTGGCCGCCTCCACGCAAGCCTTTGGTGGCACTACGCTGGACCGTATCGAGCAAAAGAAAGAACTGGTTGGCGTACTGATGGAAAGCTATCCGCCGTTCTCGTTTCTCAATGACCAGAACCAGCTCGATGGCTTCGACGTGGATGTCGCCAAAGCCGTGGCTGACAAGTTAGGCGTCAAGTTGCGACTCGAAACGCCGTCGTGGGACGTCATTGCCGCCGGCCGCTGGAGCGGGCGCTACGACATCTGCATCTGCTCGATGACACCGAGCAAGGCCCGCGCCGAAGTGTTCGATTTCCCGGTCGAGTACTACGCCTCGCCGGCAGTGATTGTGGTCAACGCCAAGGATGAGCGGATCCACGCTGCCAAAGATCTGAGCGGCAAAAAAGTCGGCCTCACCAGCGCGTCCAGTTACGAAAGCTATCTGAACAAGAACCTGGTCATCGAAGGCGCCGAAGACACGCAGTTGCAGTATCCGTTCGACGATGTGCAGATCGCGCCGTACGACACCGACAACGTCGCCTTCCAGGATTTGGGTCTGGGCGCCGGCGTGCGCCTGGATGCCATCCTCACCAACCTCGTCACCGCGCAACCACGCCTTAACGAGGACAAACGCTTCAAACTGGCGGGGGCGCCGTTGTATTCGGAACCGAATTCGGTGGCCATCGAAAAGGGTGACGCGCAATGGGATGCCAAAGTTCGCGAGGTGTTCGCGCAACTGAAACAGGACGGCACCCTGAGCAAGCTGTCGCAAAAATGGATCGGTGCTGATATCAGCCAATGACTTCTTTCCCGACACCTCCACAGCCACCGCAAGCGGTGGCTGAATCACGCCTGCAACGCTTGTTCGGTTTTCGTACGCGGCTGTACCTGACGTGGGCAGCGCTGTTCTGTCTGTTCGCCGGGTTCTTCCTGAGCTTCGACCTGAAGTTCTCGATCATCCTCGACAAACTGCCGAATCTGGTCGGCCTGCACCTCGCGCCCAACGGCTTTTTGCAGGGTGCGGCGCTGACGCTTTTCCTGTGTATGTGCTCGATTGTTGCCTCGTCCCTGCTGGGCTTCGTCACGGCATTGGCGCGGCTGTCGAAAAGCGCCGTGGCGTTCGGCATCGCCAGTTTTTACACCTCGTTCTTTCGCGGCACGCCACTGCTCATCCAGATCCTGCTGATCTACCTGGGCTTGCCGCAACTGGGCATCGTGCCTGGCGCCATCGTCGCGGGCATCATTGCCCTGTCGTTGAACTACGGCGCCTATCTCAGCGAAATCTTCCGCGCCGGCATCCTCGGTGTCGACCACGGCCAGCGCGAAGCTTCACTGGCCTTGGGAATGCGCGAGACGGTGATTTTCTGGCGCATCACCCTGCCGCAAGCCATGCGCACGATCATCCCGCCCACGACCAACCAGTTCATCTCGATGCTCAAGGACTCGTCACTGATTTCGGTGATGGGGGTCTGGGAAGTGATGTTTCTCGCCCAGTCCTACGGACGCTCAAGCTACCGCTACATCGAAATGCTGACGACGGCGGCGATCATTTACTGGCTGATGTCGATTGGCCTGGAGTTGATTCAAGCGCGCATGGAGCGGCATTACGGTAAGGCTTACGTGCGTCGTGATCAGTGACTCATCACCTCAAAGACATCATTCTGTAAAAACCCTTCGCTATACAGGACGGCCCGCTTATAACAAAAAGGCCGTCCACCCATGCCGTTCCCGCCTCAGCGTCTGTCTCTCGCCATTGCCCTATTGATCACCGCTACGTCGGCAAACGCTAAAACCGTGCAGATCGACACCGCCACCACTGCAGCGCAAACCCTGGGTGGCAGCGACACGTTGACGATTTCCGCGCCGGGCAGCATCACCAACAGCGGCAAGGCCGTGAGCCTGAAAGACAAGACCAGCGGTGCCGGTGTGGTGATCGACAACGCCGGCAAAATCGTTTCCAGCGGTGGCCGGGCCATCGACAGCAGTGGCGACCTGACCCAGGCGCGCAACTACACGATTTACAACCGCAGCGGCGGGCAGATTCTCGGTGCCAACGACGCGCTGCGTATCGACAGCAACTTTGTCAGCGGCAGCCTGTTGATCGACAACAGCGGCGTGATTCGCTCCACCACCGGCCAGGGACTGGATCTCGATGCGCTGCGCAGTGACGGCGTGAAGACCACCATTATCAACCGCGTCGGCGGGCTGATTCGCGGCGACGCCAGCGACGGCATGAAGACCGGCGCGAATGCGACGATCAGCAACTATGGCGAGATTTCGTCCGGCGATTCGCACAATACCGACGAGAAGTTCGACGGCATCGATATCGATTCTGCAAGCGGTGTCAGCGTGACCAACTACGGGGTGATTTCCGGCGGCCGGCATGGCATCACCACCGATCTTGGCGCGACGCTGATCAACTACGGGCAGATTACTGGCCGCAACGGTTCCGGCTTCGGTTCCGACGGCGATGGCACGGTGATCAACCACGGCACCATCACCGGGGCCTACTCAGGCTTGCAAGCGAACGGTGACGGCGACGGTGTCGACATCGACAAGATTGCCCATATCGAAAACTACGGGACCATTCAGGGCGTCGGTGCGGGCGGTGTGGACAAGGGCGGTTTCGCCAACGGAAGCGAAGGTATCGCGCTGGGTGGCGGCTACATTCTCAACGCCAGCGGCGCGCTGATCAGCGGGGCTGACAGCGCCATTCTGGTCGACGATGGCAGTGGCGGTTCGGGGCTGGCGGCGACCACCCTGGAAAACTTCGGCACCATTCAAGGCCTCAACGGTTTCGGCGTGAAGTTCGTCGGTGATTTCGCCGACAACGTCATCAACGGCGGCACGATCAGCGGCAGCAATGGCCTGGCGCTGGATCTGGGCGGTGGTAACGACAGCCTGACCTTGCGCAACGGCAGTCGCTTTGTCGGCGTGGTGGATGGCGGCAGCGGTTACGACCGGGTGGTGATGGATGACGCGGCCGGTGGCAGCTTCGGCGCCAGTCGCAATTTCGAATGGCTGGAGGTCAAGCAAGGCGCGTGGACGCTGACCGGACATGATGATTTCAGCGACGGCGGCGCGGTGCGCAACGGCGCCACCCTGATCAACCAAGGCAGCATCGCTGGCAACCTGAGCGTGGATGCCGGCGGTGTGTATGCCGGTGGCGGTTCGGTGGGCAATCTGAACGTCAACGGCACGTTGCGCACCGACACCAGCCTCGGCCGCGCCACGATCGTTCGTGATTTGAACATGGGCAGCGCAGCCACCCTCGCCTATGGCGTCAACGCCGACGGCAGCAGCGCGCCGGTACAGGTCGGCGGCATCGCCAACCTCAACGGCGCAACGCTCGCCGTCAATCCCGGCATTGGCACCTATCCCTGGCAGAGCCACTACACGGTGCTGCAAGCGGCGCAGGTCAACGACACCTTCGGCAAGGTCAGCAGCGACTATGCGTTCCTGACGCCGACCCTCGCCTACACGCCGACGCAGGTCGATCTGACCTACACCCGCAATGACGTAGCGTTCAATGCGTTCGCCACGTCCGGCAACGGCAGCAACGCCGCCAACAGCCTCGCCTCGATCGGCAAAGACAACGCCTTGTACAACGCCTTGCTCAATACCAGCCAAAGCAGTGCGGGTGCGGCGATCGAACAACTGGCCGGCACCAGCAACGCCAACCTGACCAGCGCCACCCTCGGCGCCAGCAGTCAGGTCGGCAGCAGCATGCTCTCGGCAATGCAGCAAATGGGCGGCAGCCCGGGACTGCTGGTCGGCCTTGATCAGCGCGACACACCCGTACTGGCAGCCAATGGCGTGCCGTCCGAGGCGCGCAATCTGAATGATCCGAATGCTCGCGGGCGCCTCTGGCTGCAAGGCATCGGCGGCTACGGCAAGCTCGATGGCGAACACGGCAGCAGTGGTCTCGAACAACGCACCAAGGGCAGCGTGCTGGGCGCCGACTGGTCACTGAACCCGGCATGGCGCCTGGGCGTACTGGGCGGCTATTCGAAAACCGATCTGGACGCGACCGGCGTCGACGGCAACGTCGAGAGCTGGCACGCCGGTGTCTATGCATTGCATCAGAACGGCCCGATGTCGCTGCGTCTGGGCGCGGCGTACAGCGGCCATCAGGGTGAAAGCAAACGCACCATCGCCTTCAATGGTTTCAGCGACCGCCCCAAAGGCGATTACGACGCCGACAGTCAGCAAGCCTTCGCCGAACTCGGCTACGCCATGGGCAGCGGCCGCCTAAGCGCCGAGCCGTTCGCCAGCCTCGGCTATCAGCGCTACCACCGCGACCGCTACCAGGAAAAGGGTGGCGCCGCCGCGCTGCAAGTCGACAGCCAGACCCAGGACAACTTCAGCAGCACCTTCGGCCTGCGCCTGGCGCACCTGAACAGCCTGGACAACGGCATGAGCGTGACCCCGCGCATGGCTGCTGGCTGGAAACACACCTATGGCGATGTCAGCAGCTCCACGCGCCAGGCGTTCGTGACCGGCGGCACAGCGTTCAGTGTCGATGGCAGCTCGCTGGATCGCGACAGCCTGGTGCTGGAGGCCGGGCTGGATGTGGGAATCTCGGCGCGGCATACCTTGGGTGTGGGATACAGCGGTGAGATCGGCAGTAATAGCCGCAATCACGGTCTGATCGGGCAGTGGCAGATGAGTTTTTGAGGTTGAACAGTCGGCGGGGTCTTGATTGAGTGTAGGAAACGGCACCGCTGAAGCCGAGTAAAACTTCGGGTTCAAGATCACACGGTCATTTTCTACAAAACGATGCGATGTCGCCTGCAAGCCTGCGGGAAGCAGCCGACATCGGATTTTTCGGTGCATCAATAGAGTTGGGTCTCCTGCTAACAGAGGCTCGATTCAATGCCCGCTCAACACATCTGCAAACCGAAACATCTGGCTTTGGCGATTGCACTGGCAATCGGCTGTGTAGAAACCTCGATAGCGCAACAACCCGAATCACCCGTCGCTGCAGAAACAGAAGACAGCAAGCCGCGAAAAAAAACCCGCGTCCCCAAAACAGTGGCTCCGGCTATTCCAGATAACGTGATGGAACCGATCGAAGACCTCTTTGCGGTGGAGGAATTTATCGGACCGCTCGAACACTCTGCACCGTTCCTCAGGAGTCTTGGAAAGCCCGCCGTCGCAACGGTGAATTTTGACGATGCTTTCTACGCGGATCTGAAATTTCCCGAGATCGTCATGGAAGAACACGATGACCAGGAGTTTGACCTCGTCGATCCCTTTGATCGGGACATGCATGCCTACACAACGGCAATTTCGTTTCTTTCCAGTCCGGTTGAGAGCGTCGGTGGTGTGTCCCTGCAACTGGGCGAAGGAGACGATTTACTGGTGATCAACAACGGCGCCCGCTGGAGTGGACGCCTGGACGGCGGCGCTGGCATCAACGGCCTGCAACTGAACGGAACCGAGGGCGGTGAAATTGGTGAGACGCGCAATTTTTCAAGTCTGCGTGTCGCCCGTGGCCTATGGACGCTCAGCCATGAATTTGCTGGTGACGCAGACGTCAAGTCGGGGGCGGCACTGGTCAACTATGGCTCGATTGGAGGGGTAACCGTAGACAAGGGGGCGGTATTCGGTGGTTCCGGCCACGTTGCCAACTTATACGTCGGCGGATCATTGGTGGCGTCCCGGGCGCATGGAGCGCCGAGAATCCAGGGTGATCTGGAGTTCGCTAAGGACGCAGTATTTTCCTATGGCGTCTCTACTGATGGTGGGTCAGACCCCGTAATGGTCGAAGGCACCGCAACCTTGGGAGGCGCTCAGGTTCAGGTTCACGGGATGCCCGGAAATTACGCGGACAACACGGAGCACTTGATTCTGACCGCCGACATGATTGAAGGAGAATTCGGCGAGGTCACCACCAACCTCGCCTACATGATTCCGACGCTGTCCTATGAAGAACAAAGGGTGAACCTCAATTACACCCGCAGTGATGTAGCGCTCGCAGTACTTGCCAAGACCCGCAATGGACGTTCAGTCGCCAGTAGTATTGTCGAACCGACGGCGCGCGCAGCAACAGTACCTGCACGCACTGACGCTGCCGAAAAACCGGCAACATCTCAAACAACAAAGCCTTCAAACACCGCCGTCGCGGCATTGCTGACCAGCGACAAAACCTCCGCACCGGTCGCCCTCGAACAACTCGCCGCCGGCAGCAATGCCAATCTCGCCAAAGCCACCCTGAGCAGCATCACTCCGGTGAGCGCGAGCATGCTTTCGGCCATGCAGCAGCTGAATAGCCGTTACGGCTCGGCTTACAGTTCCGGCACCTCGCCGCGTCAGGCTGCCGGCGCTGCCGACTCCGGGCGAGTGTGGATTCAGGCGCTCGGTCATGGCGGCAAGGTCGACCGCGACTTCGACAGTACCCTCAAACACGCCACCCAAGGTCTGGTCATGGGCGCGGACTGGCGGCTCAACGAGCAATGGCATGTCGGCCTGATCGGCGGTAAATCGCAGACCCGACTCGACGCCCGCCAATATGAGGGTGATCTCGACAGCTGGCATCTTGGCGCCTATGCCGTGCGCCAGGACGGACCGATCTCACTGCGTCTCGGGGCGACCTACGCCAGCCATGACGGCGACAGCAAACGTCGCGTGGCCTTCAACGGTTTCAGTGATCGCCTCAAGGGCAATTACGACGCCAACACCCAACAGGCCTTTGCCGAACTGGCGGTCAATATTGGCCGACACAACGCGACGCTCGAGCCGTTTGCCAGTGTTGGCTATCAGCGCTATCAGCGCGACAGCTACAGTGAAAAAGGTGGGGATGCGGCGCTGAACGTCTTCGGACAAACCCGCGACAACCTCAGCAGCACCTTTGGCCTGCGTACGGCAAAAATCAGTCGGCTGGATAACGGCATGACGCTGACACCGCGATTCAGTGCCGGCTGGAAACACACCTTTGGCGAGATCGAAAGCGACACCCGCCAGCAACTGGTCAAGGGCGGAAAACGCTTTGAAATTGCCGGTGCGGCGCTGGATCGAAACAGCCTGTCCGTGGACGCCGGCCTCGACCTAGGGCTGTCAGCCAATCACACGATCGGTGTTGGTCTCACCGGTGAAATGGCCACTGACAGCCGCACTCACGGCGTGATGGGCCAATGGCGCATGGAGTTTTAACTGACACAACATTTTCTGTAGGAGCTGCCGAAGGCTGCGATCTTTTGATCTTTGTTTTTATTAACCCAAAACAACATCAAAAGATCGCAGCCTTCGGCAGCTCCTACAGGTGAAAAATTCAGACAAAAAAAAGGGGAGCACATGCCCCCCCGAGGTTTAAAGCGTTGGTTCGCGGCGGTTATCTCAGCCTTCGATCTCGATCAGAATTTCACCCGGATTCACCCGATCACCCTTGGCCACATGAATCGCGGTGACCTTGCCGGCAACCGCAGCCTGGACTTCGGTTTCCATCTTCATCGCTTCGGTGATCAGCACAGCCTGGCCGGCCTTGACGGTGTCGCCCTCCTTGACCAGGACATCGACGATGTTGCCCGGCATGGTGGTGCTGACGTGGCCCGGTGCCGACGCCTGCTTGCGTTTGCTGCTACCGCCGCTGACAAATTCGTTGAGCGGTTCGAACACCACTTCTTCCGGCATGCCATCGATGGACAGGTAGAAGTGACGCTTGCCTTCGGCCTTCACGCCGACGCCCGTGATGTCGACGCGGTAGGTTTCGCCGTGGACGTCGATGACGAACTCGGTCGGCACGCCTTCGCCGCCCGCCGAGGCGACCCTGCCGGCTTCAGGAATCGGCAGCAGCACTTCCGGGGTTAGGGTACCGGCGGCACGCTCCTCGAGGAACTTGCGACCGATGTCCGGGAACATGGCGAAAGTCAGCACGTCTTCTTCCGACTTGGCCAAAGCGCCGATGTCAGCACGCAGCTTGGTCATTTCCGGTTTGAGCAGATCGGCCGGACGCACGTCGATGACTTCTTCACTGCCGATGGCCTGGCGACGCAGCTTCTCGTTAACCACGCCCGGCGCCTTGCCGTAGCCGCCCTGCAGGTAAAGCTTCACTTCGTTGGTGATGGTCTTGTAGCGCTCACCGGCCAGCACGTTGAAGAACGCCTGGGTGCCAACGATCTGCGAGGTCGGGGTCACCAGCGGCGGGAAGCCGAGGTCTTCACGCACCCGTGGGATTTCCGCGAGCACTTCGGCCATGCGGTTGAGGGCGCCCTGCTCTTTCAACTGGTTGGCGAGGTTGGAAATCATCCCGCCCGGCACCTGGTTGACTTGCACACGGGTGTCGACGGCGGTGAATTCGCTCTCGAACTGGTGGTACTTCTTGCGCACGGCGTAAAAATACAGACCGATTTCTTGCAGAAGTTCCAGGTTCAGGCCGGTGTCGTACTCGGTGCCCTTGAGCGCTGCGACCATCGACTCGGTGCCTGGGTGGCTGGTGCCCGAGGCAAAACTGGAGATCGCGGTGTCGATGTGGTCAGCGCCGTTTTCGATCGCCTTGAGCTGGCACATGGTCGCCAGACCGGCCGTGTCGTGGGAGTGGATGAACACCGGCAGCGATTGCTCGGCTTTCAACGCGCGAACCAGTTCGCCAGTGGCGTACGGGGTCAGCAGACCGGCCATGTCCTTGATCGCCACCGAGTCGCAACCCATGGCCTCCATTTGCTTGGCTTGCGCCACGAAGGCGTCGATGGTGTGCACCGGGCTGGTGGTGTAAGCGATGGTGCCTTGGGCATGTTTGCCGGCAGCCTTGACCGCCTCGATCGCCACGCGCAGGTTACGCACGTCGTTCATCGCGTCGAAGATACGGAAGACGTCGATGCCGTTTACTGCAGCTTTGGCGACGAAGGCTTTGACCACGTCGTCGCTGTAGTGGCGGTAGCCCAACAGGTTCTGCCCGCGCAGGAGCATTTGCAGGCGCGTATTAGGCAGCGCCGCACGCAGCTGGCGCAGACGCTCCCACGGGTCTTCTTTCAGAAACCGTACGCAAGCGTCGAATGTCGCCCCGCCCCAGCACTCCAGCGACCAGTAGCCGACTTTGTCGAGCTTGTCGCAGATCGGCAGCATGTCTTCGGTGCGCATGCGGGTGGCGAGCAGCGATTGGTGAGCGTCGCGCAGGATGGTGTCGGTGACAAAGATCTTCTTGGACATTGTTGTATTCCTCACAGGCCTGCGTGGGCGGCGATGGCGGCGGCGATGGCCAGGGCCAGCTCTTCGGGTTTGCGCTTGATCGAGTAATTGGTCAGTTCAGGGTGGCTTTCAACGAAGCTGGTATTGAACTGGCCGCTACGGAATTCCGGGTTGCGCAGGATTTCCTGGTAGTACGCGGCGGTGGTCTTCACCCCCTGCAGACGCATGTCGTCGAGGGCGCGCAGGCCACGATCCATTGCCTCTTCCCAGGTCAGTGCCCAGACCACCAGCTTCAGACACATCGAGTCGTAGAACGGTGGAATGGTGTAGCCGGTGTAGATCGCCGTGTCGGTGCGCACGCCCGGACCGCCGGGGGCGTAGTAACGGGTGATCTTGCCGAAGCTCGGCAGGAAGTTGTTTTTCGGGTCTTCGGCGTTGATGCGGAACTGCAACGCGAAACCCCGGTGCTGAATGTCTTCCTGCTTCACCGACAGCGGCAGGCCGGAGGCGATGCGAATCTGTTCGCGGACGATGTCGATCCCGGTGATTTCTTCGGTGATGGTGTGTTCCACCTGCACCCGGGTGTTCATCTCCATGAAGTACACCTCGCCCTCGGCGAGCAGGAACTCGACGGTGCCGGCGTTCTCGTAACCCACAGCCTTGGCCGCGCGTACCGAGAGGTCGCCGATGTAGGCGCGCTGTTCCGGGGTCAGTTGCGGGCTCGGGGCGATCTCGATCAGCTTCTGGTTGCGGCGCTGGATCGAGCAGTCCCGCTCGAACAGGTGCACGACGTTGCCGAAGCTGTCGCCGAGAATCTGCGCTTCGATGTGCTTGGGGTTGACGATGCATTTTTCCAGGAACACTTCCGCCGAACCGAAGGCTTTGGTCGCTTCGGAAATCACCCGAGGGAAATTCTGTTCAAGTTCTTCGCGGCTGTTGCAGCGACGGATACCGCGACCGCCACCACCGGAGGTGGCTTTGAGCATCACCGGGTAACCGATGCGGTCGCCTTCGGCCAAGGCTTCTTCGATGTCGGCGACATTGCCTTCGGTGCCCGGCGTCACCGGTACGCCCGCCTTGATCATGCTGCGGCGCGCTTCGGTCTTGTCGCCCATGCGGCGAATGACTTCTGCCGACGGGCCGATGAATTTGATTCCGCGCTCGGCGCAGATGTCGGCCAGTTCGGCATTTTCCGAAAGGAAACCGTAACCGGGGTGCAGTGCATCGCAACCGGTTTCCACCGCCAGGTTCACCAGCTTGCGCGGGTTCAGGTAACCGGCCAGTGGCTCGGCACCGATGCTGTGAGCCTCGTCCGCACGCTTCACATGCAAGGCATGGCGGTCGGCGTCGGAAAAAATCGCAACCGAGCGAATGCCCATTTCGGCGCAGGCTCGTACGATTCGTACGGCAATCTCACCACGGTTGGCGATCAGGATCTTTGTTATCACTTGGAGGTTCCCTTGAGCCGGTGGCACCACGACCTGCTAGACCAGGTCGACGCGTGACCAAATGTTTCAATTTGGTCGCAGGTCCACACTAGCGCTCATGAGGGATTAACAAAAATGAATAAAAATTGGGTCATGCATAAGTAAAGACTTATAGTTGAGTGATCAGCCTGCCGTCAGAGCCTATAAGAAATGCGTAAGTCCCTGATGCGTATGACATTGCGTCAATTGCAGATCTTCAACGAAGTGTGTGATTTACGCTCTTACAGCCGCGCCGCCGAGGAAATGTCCCTCACCCAACCGGCCGTCAGCCTACAGATTCGTCAGCTCGAAGAGCTGATCGGCCAGCCATTATTCGATTATGTCGGCAAAAAACTCTATATGACCGAGGCCGCCGAAGCCCTTCAGCGCGCCAGTCGGGACATCTTCGGGCGGCTGGAAAACCTCGATATGCAGCTGTCGGACATGCAGGGGTCGCTGCAAGGTCAGCTGAAACTCGCGGTGGAATCCAGCGCCAAATACTTCGTGCCGCATCTGTTCGCCGCGTTCAAGCGCCAGCACCCGGAAGTGAATCTGCAACTGACGGTGGTCAACCGTGGCCAAGTGATTCGACGGCTGTCGGACAACCGCGACGATCTGGTGATCATGTCGATGGTGCCGCAGGACATGGGCCTGGAATTCCTGCCCTTCCTCAACAACCCGATTGTTGCCGTGGCGCGCCCGGATCACCCGTTGGCGCACATGGGGCCACTGCGCCTGCAAGATCTTGAGCCTTACACGCTGCTGATCCGCGAACCGGGTTCAGGTACCCGACTGGCGTGCGAAGAGTACTTCAAAGAGAAACGCGTGCACTTCACCCAGACTCAGGAAGTGGCCTCAGCCGAAGCTCAGCGTGAATGCGTGCAGGCGGGTCTGGGCCTGGCGCTGTTGACGCGCCACGCCCTGAACCTGGAGCTGGCGACCGGCGGACTCGTCGAACTGCCGGTCGAAGAATTGCCACTGTTCCGTAGCTGGTGCCTGGTGCAAGCCAAAGCCAAACGCTTGTCACCGGTGGCACACGCCTTCCTGGCGTTTATCCGCAGCGAACGGGTGCAGATCAGCGCGCTGGTTGAGCGCTTCGACGGGAAGTTGCGGGAGCCGCCTGCCAGTGGTTGATTTCGGGAAAATCGCCGATTTCGGCTTGAAGCTGGCGAAGTTCGAAGCGATCTTCGATTGCGCGGCGAAACTCCATGCGGCGCTGGTCTTCCTGCTGACGACGGGTTTTCGCGGCGCTGTTGCGTTCTTCGTAGGGCTGAGCCATTTCGATTCTCCCAAGGCGAGTACGGGAGTTTCACGATAGGCGGGAGGGATGACGGTTTGGCTTCTTCGGGGTGACAAACTGATGAAGGTTTACTTCGAAAAGCAAATCGCAGCCTTCGGCAGCTCCTACAGGGAAATGCATTCCAATGTAGAAGCTGCCGAAGGCTGCGATCTTTTGATCTTAGTCATCGAGGGCTTTCACGGCTTTCGGCGACAAGCGCAAGCTGCGCAGACTGCGCTTCACGCTCTTGAGGTGATTGACCAGACTCGGCCCACGCGCCATCGCTACGCCCATCGCCAGCACGTCGATCACCACCAGATGCGCGATACGCGAAGTCAGCGGTGTATAGATCTCGGTGTCTTCGTGCACATCGATCGCCAGATTGACCGTCGACAGTTCGGCCAACGGCGTCTGACTCGGGCACAAGGTAATCAGCGAAGCGCCGCTCTCACGCACCAGATTGGCGGTGATCAGCAGATCCTTGGAACGCCCCGACTGAGAAATGCAGATCGCCACATCGGTCGGTTTCAACGTCACTGCCGACATTGCCTGCATGTGCGGATCGGAATACGCCGCCGCCGTCAGCAGCAACCGGAAGAACTTGTGCTGCGCGTCCGCCGCCACAGCGCCCGACGCACCGAAGCCGTAGAACTCGACCCGCTGCGCCTGCGACATCAACGTCACCGCGCGCTGCAGCTCCACCGGATCGAGCTTCTCGCGAACCTCCATCAAGGTGTGCAATGTGGTGTCGAAAATCTTTAGGCTGTAATCGGCGACCGAGTCGTCTTCATGGATCGCGAACTGGCCGAAGCTGGCACCGGCGGCCAGGCTTTGCGCCAGTTTGAGCTTGAGATCCTGGAAGCCGGAGCAACCAATGGCGCGACAGAAGCGCACGATGGTCGGCTCACTGATGCCAACGCTGTGGGCGAGGTCGGCCATGGAACTGTGCATCACTGCCGCAGGGTCAAGCAGCACGTGGTCGGCGACCTTGAGCTCCGACTTGCGTAACAGGTGACGTGACTGGGCGATGTGTTGCAGCAGATTCAAGGGGCTGGACTCTTCTTATGGGCAAGGATGTAGCACGCTTGTAGTTATACTACATGAATTGGCTTTTTGCCTGCTCAATGCGTAACTCCATGTCCCCGTATCAGGCGCGATGGACCGCATGTAGCCCTTAAAGCGGTTTGTCCTGTTCGCGCAAAAGCCCAGCCAGAGCAGCGGCTTCGACCGGGCGACTGATCAGATAACCCTGCACTTCATCGCAACGCTCGGCGCGTAAAAAATCCAGCTGCTCCTGGCGCTCGACACCTTCGGCGACCACTTTCAGCGACAAGCCATGGGCCATGGCAATGATCGCGCGAGTGATCGCCGCATCTTCACTGCCCTCCCCCAAACCGCGTATGAACGCCTGATCGATCTTCACGTAATCCACCGGAATACGCTTGAGGTAACTCAGCGAGGAGTATCCGGTGCCGAAATCATCGATGGCCAGTTTCACCCCCAAATCACGCAGTTGCTGGAAGGTCGCGATGATGTGCTCGACGCTGTCGAGCAATTGGCTTTCGGTCAATTCCAGCTCGAGAAAATGCGCCGCCAGACCGGTCTCCTCCAACACCTGCCGCACCAGACTGACCAGTTTGCCCTGACGCAGTTGATGCACCGACAGGTTCACCGAAACACGGATCGGTTCCAGCCCCTGCCGCTGCCATTCGCAGGCCTGCCAGCACGCCTGGCGCAAGACGAACTCGCCGATCGGCCCGATCAGACCGGTTTCCTCCGCCAACCCGATGAACTCCCCCGGCGGCACCCGGCCCATGGTTGGATGATCCCAGCGCACCAGCGCTTCCGCCGCATTCAGCCGTCCGGTTTGCAGGCACAGCTTCGGTTGATAGAACACGTTCAACTGTTTTTCCTCGATGGCTTTGCGCAACTGGTTTTCCAGTTGCAAGCGCTCAAGGGTGCTGGCCTGCAGGCTGTCGGTGTAGAACTGGAAGTTGTTCCCGCCCAGGTGCTTGGCATGTTGCATGGCCATGTTCGACTGGCTGACCAGTGCGGAGATTTCCCGGGCGTTGTCCGGCAGCATGCTGATGCCCATCGAGGCGCTGACCACCAGCTCATGCCCTTCGACTGTCAGTGGCAGGCGTAATTTGCTCGACAGGCGCGTGGCGACCCGGGCCAGACTCGACAGATTGCCGTAGGCATCGAACAGCACGGCGAATTCGTCGCCGGACAAACGGGCGATTGTGTCCGCTTCCGGCAAGGCGTTGACCAGGCGGCGCGCCATTTTTTGCAGCAACTGGTCGGCAATCTCATGGCCGAGGCTGTCGTTGAGCAATTTGAAACGATCGAGATTGATGTGCAGCAACGCCAGACTGCGCCGGCCCTGACGCGAGCGCTGATGCGCTTCATGCAAACGCTCGCGGAACAGTGAGCGGTTGGCCAACCCGGTGAGCTCGTCGTAGTGGGTCAAGTAACGCATGCGCTCTTCAGATTCGCGGCGCGCCGACAGATCGGCGAAGAAGCCCACAATATGGCTGACATTTCCCCGACTATCGCGCACCGCATTCAGCTGTAGCCACTGCGGATACAGCTCGCCGTTCTTGCGCGTCTCCACCAGTTCGCCCTGCCAACTGCCGTGCTGCTCAAGCGCATGACGGATCGCCAGGTAATGGCGGCGAGCATCGCGGCTGCACGGCAATTCGACGACATTGCGCCCGAGCATGTCTTCAATGTCGTAGCCGGTGACGCGGCTGAACGCCTGATTGATCGCGATCAGCGCATAGTTCGGGTCGAGAATCACGATGCCTTCACTGGCCGCTTCGAATACGGTTGCCGCCAGGCGCTGCTGCTCTTCGAGGCTTTTGCTGGCGCTGATGTCGCGGCGGGTGCCGACCATGCGGATCACCCGGCCGCTGTCGCTGCGCTCTACGGCGCGGCCTCGGTCTTCGATCCACACCCAATGGCCATCGCCGTGACGTACGCGGTATTCGATCTGATAGTCCTCGGTGCGTCCCTTCAAGTGCTCGATCAACGCGTATTTCAGCGTCGGCACATCGTCCGGATGCAGACGTGGCTTGAGGTCGCGCAAAAGCGCCGTGACGTATTCCGGAGCGAGGCCGAACAGCTCCTGAATCTGCGTGTGGTGGACTTCGTCGGTTTGCAGGTTCCAGTCCCACAGCCCCAGCTCACTGGCCTTCAACGCCAGCGCCAGCCGCGCTTCGCTTTTGCTCAGGGCCTGATTGGCCGCGTCCAGTTCAAGGCTGCGCTGGGCCACGCGGTCTTCAAGTTCAACCTGCGCTTCACGCAATTTGCCTTCGGCGCAGCGGCGCTGGTCGATTTCTTTGGCAAGATCCTGATTGAGCTGTTCGCTGCGCGACTGCGTCTGTTGCAGGTGTTCGATCAAGTGCTGATTCTGGAAGCGCCGCAGCAAGCCGCGATCGATCAGCCGATTGACCTGCCACGCGACCACGCTCAGCGAGCCGAGCAGGATCAGACCGAGCCAGCCCCAACCGCGCGCCTGCTCGTCACCGCCCCAGAACAGATAACCGATCGCCGGCAACAGGCAGGGCAAGGTAAACGACAGAAACGCCGGCAGGCTCACCGCGTAGGCGACGCTGGCCGAGAGGGTCGCGGCGCCGATCAGGCCGAACACCCAGGCCTGCTGAATGAAGTTGTCGGCGGGTACCAGAGCGATGCCGGCACCGGCCAGGGTCAGACCGGTCATGGTCGAGCCGAGCAGAAACATCCGCCGCCAGATCGGTTGCGCCTGACGATCGGGGATCGCCGAATCGAACGCCGCCACCTGAATCACCCGCAATGCCACCAGCGACAGCAACCACACCAGCCAGACGCTGACCACGAAGTAGCGCTGCGGGCTCCAGAGCAAAGCGGCGCAGACCAGACCATTGATCAACATGAACAGCGTGGGCAACAACGAGCCCTGATACAGCAGACGCGTGCGCTCGACCGCCATCTCGACAGCATAGTGCTTGCGGATAACCCGGGGTTCCACGGAGGGGCCCGACAGTTCGGAGCTGAGGGTCATGGGCAACGTTCTTGTTCTTATAAGGAGGGCGTGCGCCCGAAACGTGGACGGAGCATACACAAGCCGATCCCGTTGCCAAACTGCTCCACATCATAATTTCCGCGAAACTTTTCCGTCCTTTGCCACTGGCCAAACCCTTGGAGCGCGGCGGGCCGATGCCTGTAGCCAGTGACCGACCGGTCGTCATCGACGGGAGTTTCATCGGCTAATGCAAAGCTCGGTTTGCCCGGGCCTGCGGCGCACCCTAGAATGCCCCGATGCGCGATGATCTCTCCCTTCTGCTGAACTCCCTCAACGATGCCCAACGTCAGGCCGTAGCAGCCCCCGTTGGCCGTCAGTTGGTCCTGGCCGGCGCCGGTTCCGGTAAAACCCGAGTGCTGGTGCACCGTATCGCCTGGTTGATCCAGGTCGAAAACGCCTCGCCCCACTCCATCCTGTCGGTGACCTTCACCAACAAGGCCGCTGCCGAGATGCGTCACCGCATCGAGCAATTGCTGGGGATCAACCCGGCCGGCATGTGGGTCGGCACCTTCCACGGCCTGGCGCACCGCTTGCTGCGGGCGCACTGGCAGGAAGCGGGCCTGAGCCAGACTTTCCAGATTCTCGACAGCGACGATCAGCAACGGCTGGTCAAGCGGGTGATCCGCGAGCTGGGCCTCGACGAGCAACGCTGGCCGGCGCGTCAGGCGCAGTGGTTCATCAATGGCCAGAAAGACGAAGGTCTGCGTCCGCAACATATCCAGGCCAGCGGCGATTTGTATCTGGCGACCATGCGCGGCATTTACGAAGCCTACGAGGCGGCGTGCCAGCGTGCCGGCGTCATCGATTTCTCTGAACTGCTGCTGCGTGCCCTCGACCTGTGGCGCGATCACCCGGGCCTGCTGGCGCATTATCAAAAGCGCTTCCGGCATATTCTGGTGGACGAGTTCCAGGACACCAACGCCGTGCAATACGCCTGGTTGCGTCTGCTCGGCAAGGGTGGCGACAGCCTGATGGTGGTGGGCGACGACGACCAGTCGATTTACGGCTGGCGTGGCGCGAAGATCGAGAACATTCATCAGTACTCCTCCGACTTTCCGGATTCGGTGACCATTCGTCTGGAGCAGAACTACCGCTCCACCGCCGGCATCCTCAAGGCCGCCAACGCCCTGATCGCCAACAACACCGGGCGTCTGGGCAAAGAGCTGTGGACCGACGGTGGTGATGGCGAAGCAATCAATCTGTACGCCGCGTTCAACGAACACGACGAAGCACGCTACGTTGTCGAAACCATCGAAAGCGCGCTGAAAACCGGCCTCGCTCGCAGCGATATCGCGATTCTGTACCGCTCCAACGCCCAATCGCGCGTTCTCGAAGAAGCCTTGCTGCGTGAGCGCATTCCGTACCGCATCTATGGCGGTCAGCGCTTCTTCGAACGTGCCGAAATCAAGAACGCCATGGCCTACCTGCGTTTGCTTGAAGGTCGTGGCAACGATGCGGCGCTTGAGCGGGTGATCAACGTACCGGCTCGTGGCATCGGCGAAAAAACCGTCGAAGCCATTCGCGAGCACGCCCGGCACAGCGATGTTTCGATGTGGGAAGCCATGCGCCAACTGGTCGCCAACAAAGGCCTGACCGGTCGAGCAGCCGGTGCGCTGGGTGCGTTTATCGAGTTGATCGAAAACCTCGCTGCCAAGTGCACCGAGATGCCGCTGCACCTGATGACGCAAACCGTCATCGAGCAGTCCGGCCTGATCGCTTATCACGAAGCGGAAAAAGGCGAGAAAGGCCAGGCCCGGGTAGAAAACCTTGAGGAACTGGTCAGCGCCGCGCGCAACTTCGAGAACACCGAAGAGGACGAAGAACTGACGCCACTGGCGGCGTTCCTCGGCCATGCTTCGCTGGAGGCTGGCGATACTCAGGCCGACGAGCACGAAGACAGCATTCAGCTGATGACCCTGCACAGCGCCAAAGGCCTGGAATTCCCTTACGTGTTCCTCGTGGGCATGGAAGAAGGCCTGTTCCCGCACAAGATGAGCCTGGAAGAACCGGGGCGTCTCGAAGAAGAGCGGCGTCTGGCTTACGTGGGCATTACCCGGGCGATGCAGAATCTGGTGATGACCTATGCTGAAACCCGACGCCTTTACGGCAGCGAGACTTACAACAAGGTTTCGCGTTTCGTACGCGAAGTACCGAAAGGACTGATTCAGGAAGTGCGCTTGTCGAACAGCGTCAGCCGACCGTTCGGCGGCAACCAGTCGATGAGCGGCAGCAACCTGTTCAGTGGCAGCGAAATCCCGGAAACAGGTTTCAGCCTCGGTCAGGCGGTACGCCATTCGATCTTCGGTGACGGCGTGATTCTCAACTTTGAAGGTGCCGGCGCCCAGGCACGGGTACAGGTGAACTTCAGCGAAGGCAGCAAGTGGCTGATGCTCGGTTACGCCAAGCTGGAAGCAATCTGACGACCTGCACTGAACAAATGTGGGAGCGAGCAGGCTCGCTCCCACAGGTAATACGGCGCACAGTGCATCAATCCCGCTGAACCTATCTCCTTTTCCTACAGACAAAAGTACATAGGCTGATTGCCTCGCGAAGCTGAACGCGACCTGTCAGGCAAAAGCCCGAAACACTCTCTCGCTAGCCAGTAACACTTCAGCTGTGCAACATGGCGCGCGTGTCTCCACAAACGGGAATACCCTTTATGAAACGTTTTCTTAGCATCGCCATGGCGTTGTGCATCGGCCTGACGATGAGCCTCGACGCCAACGCCAAGCGCTTTGGTGGTGGCAAAAGCGCCGGCGCTGCGCCGACGCACCAGACCAGCCAGATGGCTCCTTCTTCTCCAGGTGTCGGCGGCGCAGCAGCGACCGCTGGTGCTGCCGGTGCCGCTGGCGCTGCCGCCAAGGCCGGTGGTGCTTCGAAATGGCTCGGCCCTCTGGCCGGTATCGCCGCCGGTGGCTTGCTCGCTTCCATGTTCATGGGCGGTGGCTTCCAGGGCATGCAGATCTTCGACATCCTGATCATGGCCGTGATCGCGTTCGTGATCTTCCGCTTCATCGCCGCGCGTCGCCGCAAGCAGCAAGAGCAATTCGCTCCGGCCGGTGCGCCGATGCAGCGTGAAGTGTTCGAGCAGAAACCTGCTGCCATGGGTTCGATCTTCGGTGGTTCGGCTGCGCCTGCTGCCGCCCGTCCGGTAATCAACGCGCCGGCCTGGTTCAACGAGCAGAACTTCCTTGAAGCTGCACGCAGCCACTTCCAGTCGCTGCAGCAGCACTGGGATGCCAACGAAATGGACAAGATCGCCGAGTTCGTGACCCCGCAAATGCTTGAGTTCCTCAAGCGTGAGCGTGCAGATCTGGGTGACGCTTTCCAGTCGACCTACATCGACAACCTCCAGGTGCAACTGGACGGCGTTGATGACCGTGCCGACAAAACCATCGCCACCCTGACCTTCAGCGGTGTGTCGAAAACCTCGCGCTTCGACCAGGGCGAAGTGTTCAGCGAAAGCTGGAACATGGAACGTCCGCAGGGCGACAACCAGCCTTGGCTGGTGGCCGGTATCCGCCAGAACGGCTGATCCCTGTTCACGCTTCACTTGCGGTAATAAAAACCCCAGCCTCGGCTGGGGTTTTCTATTTCGCGGTTGCATCTATAGCGAGCTACTGTATAAACCGGCCCATATAAACCGCGCCATTCAAGCAAGAGGATCCCGGACGTGGAAGAAATCATCGAACAACTGCGTGAAGCCAACGAACCCGTGCCGGTTCCTTTGGAGTTGCCTGACGAAGATCTGCTGGTTGAAATCGAAGAACAACTGTTCATCGACATTCCGTTTGTCTTCAAAGAGTTTCTGCTGACCGTCAGCGATGTGGTTTACGGCAGCCTCGAGCCGGTGACCGTCACCGACCCGCAATCCCACACCTATTTGCCGGATGTTGCCGCCAACGCTTGGGATGTCGGTGTTGATCGCAGCCTGATCCCGATCTGTCAGGACGGTGATGACTACTACTGCGTCGAAGAAGATGGCACGGTAGTGCTGTGGCAGGCAGAAGAAGAGCTGATTGCCGAAGAAACCTGGGAGTCGGTGTGGCACTGGGCGCGGGACGTCTGGCTGGAAAGCTGATCGGCCAGCCGCCCCGGCAGGTCAATGTCCCGACGACTCCTTGTGGTTGTCGAGGGTTTCCAGCAGCGCCACCTGCATCCGCGTGTGCACGCGGATGAACCAGCGCCAGAGCAGCGCCGCCACGGCGGCCGCGACCACGGCGATCAGCACCAGCAACTTGTTGGTCGGCAGGATACTGGCCGACAAGGCTGCCAATAGCAGGAAAATCACCAGCAGCGAGAGGATCGGGATCACTTCGGAGATCACCCGGCGCACTCGCTGCGTGTGACGCCCCGCCATCTCAGGCTTCACGCCCATCTCTGCCAGCAGCATCGACAGCGCCTTGAGCTTGCGATACGCCGCGATCAGGAACGGCAACGACACCAGCAGCGCCCCGCCCCAGATCAATGCCTTCTGCCAGCTCGGATCACTGATCCAGTCTTGCAGCGACAGCGAGATGCGCTCGGCGAAATACGCTCCGGCGAAGAAGATCGCAATCACCAGCGCCAGATTGACCCCGACTTGCAGCAGGATTTTGCGGATAATCGACGCCAGCATCGCGCCCTCGCCTTGCGGCTGGATGCTGCGCAGCCACTCACCGTACATGCCCAACACACGCCCCAAACGTTTGGGTACGGCACCGGACAGCTTGATCGACAGCGGATCCGCCGCGCGAATCAGATACGGCGTCAGCAGCGTGGTGATCACCGACACCGCCACGGCGACCGGGTAGAGGAAGTTACTGGTCACCTGCAAGGTCATCCCGAGCGCGGCGATGATGAAGGAAAATTCGCCAATCTGTGACAGGCCCATCCCCACGCGCAGTGAGGTGCGTCCGTCATTGCCGGCGATAAACGCTCCGAGACCGCAGGACAACATCTTGCCGAGTACGACGGCTACGGTAATTACCGCAATCGGCCACGCGTATTCGAGCAGAATCAGCGGATCGAGCATCAAGCCGATGGCGACAAAGAAGATCGCACTGAACAGGTCGCGGACCGGCTCGATCAGGCGCTCGATCTTCAGCAATTGTCGCGACTCGGCCATGATCGCGCCGATCAGAAAGGCGCCAAGCACCATGCTGTATTCAAGCTTGACCACCAGCAGGCAGAAGCCGAAACACAGGCCGAGCACAGTGATCAGCAGCATCTCGTTGCTTTCGAATTTGGCCACGTAAGCCAGCAAACGCGGCACCAACAGGATGCCGATAACCAGCGCGACGATCATGAACAGCGACAGTTTGCCGACCGTGGAAAACACTTCGCCGGAGCTGACCGTGCCGCTGACGGCGATGCTCGATAGCAGCGCGATGATGCCGATGCCGAGGATGTCTTCGACAATCAGGACGCCGAAGATCAACTGCGCAAAGCGCTCGTTTTTCATCTTCAGGTCATTGAGGGCCTTGACGATGATGGTGGTCGAGGAGATCGCCAGAATCGCGCCGAGGAACAGCGAGTCCATGGTGTTCCAGTCGAACCAGCGGCCGATTTCGTAGCCGATCCAGATCATCAGGACGATCTCGAGGAACGCCGCAATAAACGCCGTGGCGCCGACCTTGAACAGCTTGCGCAGGCTGAACTCCAGGCCGAGGCAGAACATCAGGAAAATCACCCCGAGTTCGGCGAGGGTCTTGATCGTTTCTTCGTCGTGGATCAGGCCGAACGGCGGGGTGTGCGGGCCGATGATGAAGCCGGCGACGATGTAGCCGAGTACCACCGGCTGTTTGAAGCGATGAAACAACACAGTCACCACACCTGCGACCAACATGATCACTGCCAGATCCTGAATAAAGCTGATGGCATGCATGGCGTGGGCTCCTTGAATGACGAGGCTCGCCAGCAGACGTCAGAAAGGTCTGGGCGAGCGAAGTAAAAATCCGCTTTTCGTGTGGGAATTGCCTTTGTAAGGGGCTTTTGCAGGTTAACACCGCGACTTGCGGCTGGAAGGCGGTGCAATATATGGAAACAGATCGATTCCGGCGTGACGGCGGCCAGTCGCCCGGCGTCCCGATAACGGTGCTTTTGAAAAGCGACCAGGCACCCGCAGAGGTGCTTCCAGTAATCAGCCTTGATCCGTGAGAACGTTATGGAACCCGGAAACGCCCAGCTGTCGATGACGGTACTGATGACCCCCGACATGGCCAACTTCTCTGGCAATGTCCACGGCGGCACCCTGCTCAAATACCTCGACGAAGTGGCCTACGCCTGTGCGAGCCGTTATGCCGGCCGCTACGTGGTGACGCTGTCGGTGGATCAGGTGATTTTCCGCGAGCCGATCCATGTCGGCGAACTGGTGACCTTCCTCGCGTCGGTCAACTACACCGGCAACACCTCGATGGAAGTCGGCATCAAAGTGGTCACCGAAAACATCCGCGAGCGCTCGGTGCGCCACACCAACAGCTGCTTCTTCACCATGGTCGCGGTAGACGACCAGCGCAAGCCGGCCGCCGTGCCGCCGCTGCAACCGCAGAACAGTGAAGACAAGCGTCGCTATATGCAGGCGCAGCAACGTCGGCAGATTCGCCAGGAGCTGGAGAAGCGCTATCAGGAGATCAAGGGCGACGCCTGAGATCAAAAGCAAAAGATCGCAGCCTTCGGCAGCTCCTACAGGGTTTTGCATTCCCATGTAGGAGCTGCCGAAGGCTGCGATCTTTTTGAACGATTAGGCGATTACAGGCTGATCGCCGTCGCCTCGAACTTCACCCGCGGATGCGCAATGCGATCCTGCGCCCGCACCAGTTGCAGCTCATAACTGGCGCAAGCTTGAGTCTCCAGCAATACCTCGTGCACCGCCGCCGCGGTGAATTCGAACGCCGCCAGCAGACTGTCACCCAGCAGCACCCGCGCCAGGAACAGCCCGGACGTCAGATCGCCCACGCCCACCGGCTGCCGCGGAAACGCCAGCAGCGGACGGCGCAGATGCCAGCTGCCTTCGGCCGTCACCAACAACATCTCGAAACCATCGGCCGGTTTGCCCGGATAATCCAGATGCTTGACCAGCACTGCTTTCGGCCCGCGCGCCAGCAACGCCCGCGCCATCGCCAGGCAATCGAACAGCGACTGCGGCTTGCGCCCGGAGAAGCTGTCCAGCTCCAACTGGTTCGGACACATGATGTCCGCCACGGCTGCCGCCTCTTCCAGCAGGAAATCGCTGACCTCGGTCGGCACGCTGCACCCCTTTTCCGGATGGCCCATCACCGGATCACACAGGTACAGCGCCTTCGGGTTGACCGATTTGATCCGCTCGACACCACTGAGAATCGCCCGGCCCTGCGCCGCGCTGCCGAGGTAACCGGACAGTACCGCATCGCAATTGCCCAGCTCGCCAATCGCGGCGATGCCTTCGACCAGCTCGGGAATCTGTTGCGGCGCCAGCACTTCGCCGGCCCATTGGCCGTACTGGGTGTGGTTGGAAAACTGCACGGTGTTGAGAGGCCAGACATTGACCCCGACCCGCTGCATCGGAAAAACCGCGGCGCTGTTGCCGGCGTGGCCGAACACCACGTGGGACTGAATGGCGAGCAGATGAGGCGTACGTTTCATTCGGGTCATTCCGTAAAACGATTGAAATTCAAGCCGCGCAGTATGCGACGAAACACAGCCTGTACGACAGACCGGCGACGCAGTTAAGCTGACGCTATCTTTTGGAGTTCGATGTTGATGCTGACCCTGGAAAACATCTTCGTGCTGATACTGTTCGCCGCTGCCGGCGCCTGGCTGTGGCACAACCACGGCTTGCGCGAACGCGCGCTGGAGCGGGTCAAACAGCATTGTCTGAACGTGCGGGTCGAGTTGCTCGACGGCAACGTGGCCCTGAAGAAGATCGGTTTCATCAAGGACGCCAACGGTCGCCGACGACTGGCGCGGGTGTACAACTTCGAGTTCACTGTAACCGGCGAAACCCGGCATAACGGCACCATCACCCAGTTTGGCGCACACAGTGCGCAGATCGAACTGGCGCCCTACCCGGCGCCGTTCGACGACACGCCGCCGGTGGTTGAAGTGCACAAGCCGCGGGCTGAAGTGATCGAGTTGAGCCAGTGGCGGCAAGAACACACCAAGTGGAAGCCGTAAAAGCCTGCCAATGGCTATGATCTATTGATCTTGACCTTCCCGGCACGCTGACAGCGTTCTCTGCAGCACCTCAACATCCTGCACTTCACTGAAGATCAGCTCGATTCGCGAATCTTTTCGCCATTCACTGGCCTGCCAGATCAACGTTGCATTCTCCAGCGCATTCGCCGACACCCAGCCATCCGTGCTGTGGATAACCAGTTTCGCCCTGATCCAATCCAGATTCCCTAGGCAGTCGGCAATGCGCCGCTTGTCGAACCTCTGCCCCGGATGCCAGCGCCAACCAATGCTCCATCCGCCTTCCTGCGCCTGACTCAGGCAAATCGGCACCGTCGGGTCACTCCAGACGGCCGGCATCTGCGCCAATCCTTGGGGCACCACCAGGTTATCCACACCGATAACCGCTTGCGCTGCCAGTCCCGGGAGATCGTTCAAGGTGAGTTGTGCCTGCTGCGTCCAGATCTGCCGGACCGGTGGGAGCTGACCGGCGATTTTCTGCCGCTCATTTTCATCAAGGTTTTCCGCCTTGTTCAGCAGCAACAACCCGGCACTGGCTAACGCTTCCTGCTGCGCTGCCGGCAATGCTTTCCCCGCCCGGAGCGCCTGAGCATCCAGGACCAGCACGCATGGCTGCACCGTCAGCACACCCCGCCACGGCGCCTCGTTCAGCTGTTTGATCAACTGCGCCGGATGCCCCAGGCCGGACGGCTCGATGAAAAGTCGATCCGGCTTCGCCCTGCGCAGCAACCGCCCCAGGCCAATCTGAAACGGCGCGCCATTGACGCAACACAGGCAGCCGCCGGCTACTTCGCCCAGTGCGATACCATCGGCGTCGCTCGTCAACAGGGCGGCGTCGAGACCGATCTGGCCGAACTCGTTGATCAGCACCGCCCAACGCTCGCCTTCCGGGCGCTGGGCCATGAGTTGGCGAATCAGACTGGTCTTGCCGGCGCCCAAAGGGCCAGCAATGACATGGGTAGGAATGTTCTGCAACATGGCCGGAAGCTTTCTTGGGAGATTCGAAGATGCGTTGGAGGGGATGGTCGTTGCTGTTGGCGCTGCTGTCGAGTGAAGCATGGGCCCAGGCCTGCGTGGTGCACAGTCAGGGCGAGCGGCTCGACGTCAAAGTCTGTCAGCAGAACCGCAATATCCCGGAGAAACTGTTCAACGACGGTTTCTGTCAGCCGACGCTGGCCGGGCAGAAAGTCGAAGTGCAGTACGTCGACCAGTGCCCGAGCGGTGCATTTGGCGTATGCAGCAACGCACAAGTCGCCAATATGCCTTATCGCCAGGATATCCACTATTACGGTGTGGCCACGGATGCGGCGTACCTGAAGCCGTACTGCGAAGGCCAGAGCCAGGGTAAGTGGCTCAAGCCTTGAGTCGTTAGCCGAGCCAGTCGAGGGTCAGTATCAGACGGCGTTCGCCCACAGCCGGTTGCGGCGAGCGGTGGATCAGGCCGAAGCCTTCATTGCCGTGCCATTTCTCGCCTTTCAGCAACGCCACGTCGCCGCTGTTGAGTTGCTGTATTTGCACGTGTGGCTCGGCGTTGACCTGCCCCAACTGACTGCGATCCATCACACCCTCCTTGAGCCATTGGCTGCCGACACCCGCATAAGTCGTGATCAGTCGCACCGGCACGTGATCGACATGGAAGCGTGGACACATGGCTTTATCGAGCACCCGCAGACGCAGGCCTACACGCTTTGCCCCCAGTAAGCAGGCGAATGCGCTGACCAGCCATTTCAGGTCGGCGATAAAACCCTCGTAGCCTTCCAGATCACGGAAGCCTGATGCCAGGCCGGTGAGATCGGGTTCAGCGTCCTCATCCGGCAACTCAAGGCACAACGATTCCGCCAAGGGCTCATTGAGCGACAGCAGCAGGTGGGCGAATTCGCTGATGTGCAACGGCAGTTGGCGTTGCCAGACGGCGAGGTTGGTATCGTCCTCGAGAATTCGCGCCAGCGCTTTGGGTGTCGGGCCTTGATGCTGATGGCGGGGGCGGTTTTGCTGCAATTTGAGTGCAAGCATCAGGCAGCCTCTTCGTGCCAAGGGCCAAAGGGATCCGGTAGCGCACGCCAGCCTTCTACACCGAGTGCCATCTCCTCATCGGTGAGTAGGCACTCATCCAGTTCGACTGAGAGCTGCAGGAAATCGATGTTCTGACCGATGAACACCAGTTCCTGGCGGCAGTCTCCTACGCTCGGCGTCCAGTTTTCCATGATCGCGGCGGTGCTTTCCTGATCTTGTGGCCACTGCTCCTTTGGCACGAAACGCCACCAGCGCCCTGCAAAGCCGTGGCGCATCAAACCACCGGCCTGCGACCAGCTACCGGCGTCGGTGGGTTTGCTCGCCAGCCAAAAGAAGCCTTTGGAGCGCAGCAATTTACCGTTCAGCCAAGGACGGTCGATGAAGCTGAAAAAGCGTTGCGGGTGAAAGGGCCGGCGGGCGCGATAAGCTGTGGAGGCGATGCCGTACTCGTCGGTTTCCGGCACGTGCTCACCGCGTAACTCCTGCAGCCAACCCGGCGCCTGGGCGGCCTTTTCGAAGTCGAAACGTCCGGTATTGAGGATTTTTTCCAACGGCACCTCGCCCATTACCATCGGGATGATTTCCGCTTGGGCGTTGAGACGCTGGAGGATCGCGATCAACTCCTCACGCTCGCGCTGGCTGATCAAGTCGATCTTGCTGATCAACAGCACGTCGGCGAACTCGATCTGTTCGATCAACAGATCCGTGATGGAGCGCTCGTCTTCTTCGCCAAGGATCTCGCCACGGGAGGCGAGGCTTTCCGCTGCCTGGTAGTCCGGCAGGAAGTTCACACCGTCGACTACAGTGACCATGGTGTCCAGACGCGCGATGTCGGAGAGACTCTGACCGTGCTCATCGCGGAAGGTAAACGTCTCTGCCACGGGCAGTGGCTCGGAAATCCCAGTGGATTCAATCAGCAGGTAATCGAAGCGAGATTCACGAGCGAGCTTGCTGACCTCCTCCAACAGGTCCTCGCGTAACGTACAGCAGATACAGCCGTTACTCATTTCGACTATTTTTTCTTCTGAACGATTCAGGCTGACATCACGCTGGACTTCGCTGCCATCAATATTGATCTCGCTCATATCATTGACGATAACAGCCACACGCAAACCGTCTCGATTACGTAGTACGTAATTCAAAAGTGTACTTTTTCCGGCGCCGAGAAATCCTGAAAGAACGGTGACGGGCAACTCTGCTGACATTGGATAATCCTCTTTAGAATGCAGCCAATCAGCGCTTTTGTTGCGCGTGGCGTTTTCGCGCTTCCCACGGTGGATCACGTAGAAAACCAACGCTTTGAAATTGGCCTGCCCAGGCTTAATTTGGATTTATGTTATAGTATAACAGCACTTAGAAACCAGCCTTCTCTTGTCTTGATCGACAAAGAGCCGGAAGCTCTGCCAATACCGAGTCCGGAAATCACCATGAAAAATGCGCTGAAATGCTCAATGTTGAGCCTTGGGTTATTACTGACCGGCAACGCCTGCGCTCAATTACCCGCTCTCGCCAGCTGCACGCGCAGCGCTAATCTGCTGGCGTGCGTGGACGCCGACGGCAACGCTTATAGCGTCACCACAGCCGGCAACACGCTGTATCTGCGCGGTTTTGAGAAGAATGGCCAACGTTATTGGGCGCAGACCAACAGCCGTTTCGGCCAATTGACCTTCTTTACCGGGATCGCCTCTGATGGCGAAGCCTGGGTTGGCTACACCCGACGTGTCGGCTGGACGACCATCAATCGCTTCTCCAGCTCGGGCGGCAGCAGTGCGAAATTCACCTGCAGCCGTATTACCGGCTGCTAAACCGGCGTGCTTTGCTGCGCTTGCTGCCAGGCAAGGTAGCTGTCGATGGGCGGGTTCTTTGCAAAGTAACGCTGCAGCCCTTCAAACAATCCGTTGGCCACGGCCTGCTGATGTCGCGCCGTGACCAGCCGTTGACTGTCGCGCGCGTTGGAAATGAAGCCGGTCTCCACCAGAATCGAAGGTACATCTGGCGATTTCAGAACCGCGAATCCTGCCTGCTCCACACGTTTCTGATGCAGTGTGGTGATGCCAGCCAAACTACCAAGTACCGTGCTGCCCAATTGCAGACTGGCGGCGATCGTAGCGTTCATCGACATGTCGAGAATCACCCCCGCCAGCATCGGATCTTTATCTTTCAGATTGAGCAGACTGGTAGCGCCGAGCAGATCCGCACCGTTCTCCCGCTGCGCCATGAAACGCGCCGTCGCCGATGTCGCACCGCCCTCAGACAAGCAATACACCGACGCGCCGGAAGCGGTCAGACGCGGCGCTGCATCGGCATGCACTGAAATAAACATGTCAGCCTTGTGCTGACGGGCTATCTCCACACGTTTGCGCAACGGCACGAAAAAGTCGTCGTTGCGCACCAGTTTCACATCGAAGCCTTTCTCTTTTTTCAGGCGTTTGGCAAGCAGTTGCGCGATGGAAAGCACCACATCCTTTTCCCTTTCGCCCTTGGCGCCAACTGCGCCCGGATCCTTTCCACCATGCCCTGGATCGACGACAACCATGATGTCTCGCCGGGGATGTGCCTTCATTGGAGGTGTTTCACGTGGAACCATTGGGACATTGAGCTCGGATTTTTCGCTGACCAAATCCAAAACCAGGCGATACCCTTGGCCATCCTGTGGCGCCAAAAGAAAGCTGTTCAGCAGAACCGGACTGCTTAAATCCAGAACAATCCGCGTATCACCGTGGCCAAAAACCCCGGAGCGAATCGAACGAATGACCGTGCCGTTCAGCGCCAGCTGGCTGAAATCTGCGCCAACGCTCGCACCAGACACATCAATAATCAGCCGCTCCGGGGCCGTAAGGGTGAAGGTTTTGTAGCGTACCGAGCCGCTTAGATCGAACACCAATCGCAGCTTTTCATCCGACCGCCACAGCCGGGCATTGCGAATCTGCGCGGCAGAAGCACTGAAAGGGAGGGCGAAGGCCGCGCTGGCCAGGATCAGATTAAGCAGATGGCGTCTGTGCATATGAAAACCTGTTCATGAAAAAGGCATCGTGATTTGAATTGTTATAATGTAACATTCAATTCAATCAACACGATGGTCCCGAACATGAATTCGATGACACTTCCGGATATCGCCGCGCAGGTCGCACGCCAGGCTTTGCCACTTGAATGGGTGGGCATGCGGGGCATCGCGTTACCTGTTTTGTTAGAGGGTGAGCGCGTGAGCGCGAAGGCTGATGCGGGCGTCAGTCTTGATGATGGCGAGGCACGCGGTATTCATATGTCGCGATTGTATTTAGCCCTGGAAACACTCGAACAGAAGAACCTGTCCCCCACGCTACTGCATCAGGTGCTCAAGCGTTTCCTGCAAAGCCACGAGGGTTTATCCACCCGCGCCTACCTGAATATCCATACCGATTTACTGCTAAAGCGGCCGGCGCTTATCAGTCCATTGGCCGGCTGGAAGTCTTATCCCGCGAGCATCTTCGCCAGTCTGATAAATGAAGTGTTCCACGTGGAACTCAAAATCGAAGTGCCCTACTCCTCAACTTGTCCTTGCTCTGCGGCCTTGGCGCGACAACTGATCCAGCAACAATTCATCGACGACTTCGCCAACAAAGCCCTTCAGCACGCAGACGTTTTGGCTTGGCTGGGCTCGACCCAAGGCATCATTGCCACGCCACATAGTCAACGCAGCACTGCACAACTGCACCTTCATCTCGACGAATTCATTGATGAGTTACCTATGAGCGTGATCATCAATGACGCTGAAGCTGCCCTCGGCACCGCCGTACAAACCGCCGTGAAGCGCGCCGACGAACAAGCCTTCGCCCTCGCCAACGGGCAGAACCTGATGTTCTGCGAAGACGCGGCACGTCGACTGAATCTGGCGTTGCGTCGTACTCCGGGGGTCAGCGCTTTTCACCTGCGAGTGATCCACGCCGAAAGTCTGCACGCCCACGACGCCGTCGCTGAAAGCCACTGGCAGCGTGAGCAAGCATGATCCGCTGCCAATCCCTGAGTTGGGGCGCACCCGGCCAAGCACTGACCGCGCCCCTGAACCTTGAGCTCGACAGCGGCAGCCTGACGGCGATCGTCGGCGCCAACGGCTGTGGCAAAAGCAGCCTGCTGAAAGTGATCGCCGGATTGCAGAAGCCTCTGGCTGGCACAGTCGCCCTGAGTGTCCCACGTCAAAGCGGATTATCCTTTCTGCCCCAGCAACAGCATCTGGATCGCCAATTCCCCATCAGTCTCGAAGAACTGGTCGCCGCCGGATTCTGGGGACGCAGGCTATCGACTCAACTACGAAGCCAGCGCCTGAAAGACGCACTGGCGAACTGGCACCTGAGCGGACTCGAGCACCGTCCCCTCATGGCCCTGTCCGGTGGCGAACTGCAACGCGCCCTGCTCGCTCGACTGAGCCTGACCGATGCGCCCGTGCTGTTGCTCGACGAACCCCACGCCGCACTCGATGAACTCGGTCAGCAGTTGCTCTGGCAGCACATCCACGCCTGGCATGGCGAAGGTCGAACACTGGTCGTGGTGTGCCACGACCTTGCCGCCGTGCGCCGACACATTCCCGAAACGTTGCTGATCAAAAACCGCGACTGCGTGTTTGGCGCGAGCGCAGAACTCATTCAGCAAACACCTCACACACAGGTGGCCTGATGCTCACCGTCGCCCACCTCTGGCAACCGTTCAATGAGTTCGTGTTCATGCGCCGCGCCCTGCTCGGCGGCCTCGTATTGGCGTGCAGCACCGCGCCACTCGGCGTGTTCTTGATCCTGCGAAGGATGAGCCTGATCGGTGACGCCGTGGCCCACGGCATCCTTCCCGGCGCGGCCTTGGGTTTCTGGTTTGCCGGACTGAGCTTGCCCGCACTGACGCTGGGAGGCTTGGGCGCAGGGCTGAGCATGGCCGGTCTCGCCGCCTGGATTACCCGCCGCACCGGTCTGCGCGAAGACGCCAGCCTCGCTGCGATCTATCCGATTTCGCTGGCCAGTGGCGTGCTGATCCTCGGCATCGCCGGCAAACGCCTCGATCTGTTGCACCTGCTGTTCGGCTCAGCACTGGCCGTCGACGGACCGACCCTCACCGGCATGTTGTGGGTGTCGGGATTCAGCCTGATCGCCATGGCCCTGATCTACAAGCCGCTGTTGCTCGACACTCTCGACCCGTTGTTTTTGAGAACCGTCAGCCGCCTCGGCCCACTCGCCCATGGTGTCTTCCTGACGCTGGTCGTACTCAATCTGGTGATCGGTTTTCAGGCGATCGGCGCGCTGATGGTGGTCGGGCTGATGATGCTTCCCGCCGCGGCTTCGCGATTCTGGAGCCGCCGTTTGCCGATCCTGATTGCCATCGCAGCGGTCATTGGTTGTCTCTCGGTATGTTTCGGCTTGCTGCTGTCGTTCTACTACTCGCAGCCGAGCGGCCCGGCCATCGTCCTGGTCGCCGGCCTCGGCTATCTGTTGTCCGTGGTGTTCGGACCGGTGCACGGTCTGTTGCGCCGCCCGCCTTTGCTCACATCCCAATGAGGTGTTTCCCGATGCGCGCTCTACTCGTGCTGTTCAGCCTGATGCTGTCGATGTCCTTGTCGGCCGCGGAAAAACTGCCCGTGGTCACCAGCTTCAGCATCCTCGCCGACATGGTCCATCAGGTCGGCGGCGAGCATGTCCAGATCACCAACATGGTCGGCCCGGACGCCGACGCACACACTTACGAACCAACGCCAGACGATGCCAAAGCCCTGCTAAAAGCCAAACTGATCATAAAAAATGGCTTGGGTTTCGAGCCATGGCTGGATCGTCTGGTCACCAGCACCGAGACCAAAGCCACGATCGTCAGTGCCAGCCACGGCGTGATTCCACGCTCGCTGGATGAAGACGGCGAGACCGTTCCCGACCCGCATGCCTGGCACAATCTGGCGAACGCCGAGTTGTATGTCGCCAATATCACCAAGGCCCTGATTGCTGCCGACCCGGCGAATAAAACCGACTACGAACGCAACAGCCAAACCTACCTGAAGCAGATCTATGCCCTGCTCGCTGAGGCCAAAGCCAAACTCGGTGCGCTGCCACCGGGCAACCGCAAGATCGTTACCAGCCATGATGCTTTCGGTTATCTCGGTCAGGCGTACGGCATCGACTTCATGGCACCGCAAGGCCTGTCCACCGAACGCGAACCCTCCGCTGCTGACGTCGCTGCATTGATCACTCAGATTCGCCAGGCTCACGTCAAAGCGGTGTTCATGGAAAACATCAAGGACGCACGTCTGCTCAAACAGATCGCCGACGAAAGCGACGCGCACATTGGCGGCACGCTTTACTCCGATGCCCTCGCGGCCACCGGCCCGGCCAGCACCTTTACCGGTCTGTTCGAATACAACCTCAACACCCTTTACAACGCACTGAGCCAGCCATGATCCGTAAGAATCCTTCAGGTGATCTACCGCACATTGCCGAGTCGGCCTACGTCGATAAAACCGCGATCATCTGCGGCAAGGTGGTGATCGGCGAGAACGTTTTCGTCGGTCCCTACGCGGTCATCCGCGCCGACGAAGTGGACGCCTCGGGCGAGATGGAGCCGATCATCATCGGCGCCAACTCGAACATCCAGGACGGCGTGGTCATCCATTCCAAATCCGGCGCGGCAGTGACCATCGGTGAGTACAGTTCAATCGCCCACCGCTCGATCGTGCACGGCCCCTGCGTCGTCGGCGATCGCGTGTTCATCGGTTTCAACAGCGTGCTGTTCAATTGCGTCGTCGGCAACGGTTGCGTGGTGCGGCACAACTCGGTGGTCGACGGTCGGGATTTGCCGGATGCCTTCTATGTGCCCTCCACGACTCGCATCGGCCCGAACACCGATCTCTCGCAATTTCCACCGGTGAGCATCAGCGCCTCGGAGTTTTCCGAAGACGTGGCGCGCACCAACGTCGATCTGGTACGTGGCTACAAAGCCTTGCAGAACGAGTTCTGAACCATGGGCAGCGTGCTGATTCGCAACGCAAGGATGGTCAACGAAGGACGCGAGCTCGACGGCGATCTGTTGGTCAGCAACGGGCGTATCGTCAAGATTGCCCGCAGCATCGAAGGCGAAAATGCCAAGGTGGAAATCGATGCGAAGGGCCAATGGCTGCTGCCGGGGATGATCGATGACCAGGTGCATTTTCGTGAACCCGGTGCTCCAGCCAAGGGCAGCATTCATAGCGAATCCCGTGCGGCGGTCGCCGGAGGCATCACCAGTTTCATGGACATGCCCAACACCCAGCCGGCCACTCTTACCCTCGACGCACTGGCGGATAAAAAGCGCCGGGCAGCGATCAGCTCGGTAGCCAATTACGGCTTTCACTTTGGCGTGAGTCAGGACAACCTCGACACGGTGGCGGCGCTCAATCCTTGCGAAGTGGCAGGCGTGAAAGTGTTCATGGGCGCCTCGACCGGCAACATGTTGGTGGATGATCCGCAGACTCTTGAGCGGCTGTTCGCCGAGGTGCCGACGATCCTCTTGGCTCACTGCGAACACACGCCCAGCATCGATGCCAATGCAACCAACTTGCATGAGTTGTTCGGCGATCGCTTGCCGCCCGCGGCGCATGCGTTGATCCGTAATGCCGAGGCCTGTTATCGCTCTTCTTCACTGGCGGTTGATCTGGCGAAACGTCACGGCACGCGTCTGCACGTTTTACACCTGACCACGGCGCGTGAACTGGCGTTGTTCGAGGACAGACCGTTGGCGCAAAAACGCATCACGGCTGAAGTCTGCCTGCACCATTTGCTGTTTGATGATCGCGACTATCCCCACCTCGGCAACTTGATCAAATGCAATCCAGCGATCAAGACCCTGGCCGATCGCGATGCGTTGCGCACGGCGCTGAACAGCAATCGGCTGGACGTGATCGGCAGTGACCACGCACCGCATACCTGGGATGAAAAGCAGCGACCTTATGCCCAGGCACCTGCGGGTTTGCCATTGGTGCAGCACGCGTTGCCGGCACTGATGGAGTTGGTCGCGGACGATATGCTGCCAATCACCACGCTGGTGGCAAAGACCAGTCACAGAGTCGCGGATCTGTTTGCGATTCCCGATCGTGGGTATCTACGTGAGGGGTACTGGGCAGATCTGGTATTGGTCGAGCCGCGAGCCCTGGAGGTGAATCGGCAACCCATCCTGTCGCAGTGCGGATGGACACCGTTTGCCGGACGCAGCTTTCGCCATCAGGTGAGTACGACGATTGTCTCAGGGCAAATTGCCTGGCGGGAAGGTCAGGTGAATGACGGGTGTCGGGGGTTGGCGCTGAGGTTCATGCGCTGATTTCGAGGACGCTTTCGCGAGCAGGCTCGCCCCACATGTGGAATGCATTTCCCTGTGGGAGCCAGCCTGCAGGCGACCTTTTTATGCGCGGGGTTTAACGGCGCCGCAGTCCTGACCCAGCCAGACTGCTCGGGTTTCCAGACTGCCCTTCTGGTTGATCCCGATCGCGTTGAACGTGCCGTTGGCCACGGTGGTGAATTCACGATCACTGAGGAATGTCGCCACCCCGGTGCCCTGCGCTTTCGGGCAACTGAAACGGAATTTCCACTGATTACCGGTGCGATCAGTGATCTGCTGTTTGCAGCCCGATTGCGGGTCGGCCAATGGAATATCGTTGGTTGCCACCTGCTGCGGCGTCAGGCAGGCACGAATGCCCTTGCCGCCGATATTGATCCCGTTTTTCTCAAGCGCCGCGCGCTGTTGCGGAGTCATCTGGCCCTGCAACTGGCCGAGGATCGATTGCACATCCATTGGCTGGTCATCGACCTTGACGTTGCTCGATGTCATTTCCCACAGTCCCGGCTGCAGCATCTGCGCCTGCGCAACCACCGGCAATGCCAAACCCAGGCCCAGCGCCAAACCCAGCAGACGAACGTTCATCGAAAAACTCCTGATCAGTAGTGGCCGTTAGACGTCGGCCGATTGCTTCGGTTCATGCCCCAATTAAATAGCGACATTCGCGACAGAACATGGTCTGTTAAGGCATTAGAATCTTGCGGAGCAAGGCTGCCCCATGGATTATTTTGGACCGCACATTTTCGGTTATCTGATCGCCCTGATACACACCCTCGGTCTGATCGCCGCCGTGCATGCGGTGCTCACCGTGCGCACGGCCCAAGGTTCGATCGCCTGGGCATTGTCGCTGATCTTCATTCCCTATCTCACGCTAATTCCGTATCTGGTGTTCGGGCGCAGCACTTTTGATGGTTACATCAAGGCACGGCGCCAGGCCAACGAACAGATGCGTCAGGCCATCTCCGAGTTGAACTGGCGCCCGTGGGTGGAAGAGGCGTTGACCGCGCGCGCCTCGAATGCCTACGCCTCGCTGCGCGCAATGCCCAAACTCGGGCGCATGCCGTGTCTGGCGAACAACGAAGTGCAATTGCTGATCAACGGTGCGGCCACCTTCGAGGCGATTTTCCACGCCATCAACCAAGCGAAAGAAGCCGTGCTGATCCAGTTCTTCATCATCCACAATGATCGGCTCGGTCGACGCTTACGTGATCTGCTACTGCGCAAGGCTGCTGAAGGCGTATCAATTCATCTGCTTTACGACCGCATCGGCAGTCACGCCCTGCCCCACGGCTATGTGCAGACGCTGCGTGATGGCGGCGTCGAGGTCAAAGCCTTCGCCACACGCAGCGGCTGGCTCAATCGCTTTCAGGTCAACTTTCGTAACCACCGCAAGATTGTCGTGGTCGACGGCGTCGTCGGTTTTGTCGGCGGACATAACGTTGGCGATGAATACATGGGTGAAAAACCACCACTGGCGCCTTGGCGCGATACGCATGTGAAGGTGCGCGGCCCCGTGGTCGCGTGCATGCAGGAATCCTTCGCCGAAGACTGGTTCTGGGCCGCGCGCGCCCTGCCGCCGCTGATCCTGCCCGACGAGTATCCGGATGATGGCGTGCTCTGCCAATTGCTCGCCAGCGGCCCGGCGGATGCCTACGAAACCTGCTCGCTGTTCTTTGTCGAGGCGATTCACGCGGCGACCGAACGGGTGTGGATCACCAGTCCGTATTTCATCCCGGATGAAGCCGTATTCGCCGCCCTGAGATTGGCCGTGTTGCGAGGCGTCGACGTGCGATTGCTGCTGCCGTCGCGTCCCGATCACCGCATCGTTTACGCCGCGTCCAGCCTCTACGCCTTTGAAGCCGTACGCGCCGGCGTGCGGGTATTCCGCTACGAACCCGGTTTCCTGCATCAGAAAGTGGTATTGATCGACAGCGAGATCAGCGCAATCGGCAGCGCCAATCTGGACAACCGTTCGTTCCGGCTGAATTTCGAAGTGATGCTGCTGACCGTCGACACTGACTTCGCCGCCAGCGTGGAAAACATGCTCGTCGCCGATTTCGCGCAAGCCTACGAAGTCGCCAAAGAAGAAAGCCGGGAGATCCACCGCCTTCAACAGATCGGCATGCGGATCGCCCGGCTGATTTCACCGATTCTTTGAGAGTCCTCTCACCGGGAGAGGACTCAACAAGGATCAAGGGTTATAGATGTCGTCGCGAGTCCACGGCAGTTCATGGCTGCCATCTGCATGTGCCTTCACCGCGAGGATCTGGTGCAGGTTGATCCAGCCGCGCGCAAACGCATAGGCGCAGCCGGCCAGGTACAGGCGCCAGATGCGCAGCGCTTGGTCAGGCACCAGCTTGCCAGCCGCTTCGAGGTTGTCCTCCAGCCGCTCGCTCCAGTGATCCAGCGTGCGTGCGTAGTGCAGGCGCAGGCTTTCGACGTCGACAATTTCCAGACCGGCTTCGCTGATCTCGGCCGAGATCATTGCCAGGTGCGGCAACTCACCGTTGGGGAATACGTATTTCTCGATGAATTCCCCGGCACCGCGTCCCACCGGACGGCCATCGGTGTGTCTGGCGGTGATGCCGTGGTTCATCACCAGACCGCCCTCCTTCACCGCGCCAAACAGGGTTTTGCAGTATTCGGCCAGATTGGCATGGCCAACGTGTTCGAACATGCCGACGCTGACCACCTTGTCGAAACGCCCGTCCTGAGGCAAATCGCGATAGTCGAGCAATTGCAGTTCGACCAGGTCTTCCAGGCCTTCGGCTTTGACCCGCTCGCGGGCCAGTTCCAGTTGCTCCTTGCTCAGGGTGATGCCGAAGACCTTCGCGCCGAACTCCCGCGCGGCATACCTGGCTAGCCCACCCCAGCCACAGCCGACATCCAGCAGATACTCCCCCGGCTGCAAGCGCAGTTTGCGGCACAGGTGGCGGAATTTGGCTTGTTGTGCCTGCTCGAGGGATTCGCTACCGGTTTCGAAATACGCGCAGGAATAGGCCATGTCGCTGTCCAGCCAGAGCTGGTAGAACGCATTGGACAGGTCGTAATGATAGGAAATGGCTTTGGCGTCTGTTTCCTTGTCGTGCAAGGTACGCACCGGCTGACTGCCGTCTTCTTCATCAAGCAAGGCACTGCTCAATTCGTCGCAGACGCGGATCACTTCGCTGATCGAGCCCTCCAGTTCCAGCTTGCCTTCAACGAATGCCGCTCCGAGCGCATCAAGACTTGGATGGCTGAACTGGGTGACCATTTGTGGGTCCTTGACCACAATGGTGACGCTGGGCGCCGGCCCCAGATTGAACTCATGGCCATCCCAGAGTCGCAGGCGAAGCGGAAGCTGCAGATTCTGTAAGGCCGGTGGAAGTTGCGCGAGCATGAAAAATCCCCCTTGTTTCAGACGTCTGATCTGAGGGTAGACCATCACAGAAAAATAGCAGGCTATCGATTTGATTAACCTTGTCTATCGTTGCAGACGCTCCAGCAAACCGTCCTGTATCCATTGTTTCAACCAGGTCACAGCTTGAAGTGATGCGCCCTTACCATAAGTGACTGCTAACTCGGCGCACAGTTCGGAGAAACTCCAGCCACCGTTGAGCACGCCATCGAGAGCTGAGGCTTGGGCCGGGTCGAGACTGCGGTAATTGCAGATCAACCCATTGCGCCAGATCAGACAGATCTGCGGGATTTCAAGGGGCACGCTGTCAGGAAACGCTGTTTCTTCCTTTACCGAGCGCCATAGAGAAAGGCTGTTGAAGCGGCACTTCAGCCACTGCATCGACGGCACCGCTCTGACGCGCAATTCCGGCCATTCCTCCGGGGCCAGGGCCGCCATGGTCTCAATTGTCAGCGGCTCGGCGGCCGGCGCATCGAAAGCCAGTGTGAAGGCCCATTCGAGCGCAATCAGTTCGGCCAGCGGTGCGCTCTGTTTCGGCACCAGATGCTCGCGGACAAAGCCTTCGAAGCCTTTGCCCAACCAGCGCAGGCTGAAATGCGCTGACGGAGACTGGCGGATGTACGCAGTCGCGAGGCCGTCGAACTCCTCATCGCCCATCCAATGCAGGATCGTTGGAAAGTCATTGCGCAACACGTCCAGCAAACGCGCTTTGTAAGCGTTGTGATAGATCGCCAGCCCCGTGCCGACATCCAGTGTCGGGCCACCGATCAGGCTCTCGCTCAACGTCGGATTCGTGTTGGGGTCTTCTTCGAGCAGAAACGCTTCAAACGCCAGTTGCCACTCTTTCAGGAGCATGGCTGTCTCCCCGCCAGAACCTTGTTGCCGAGCTGACGGGCTTTTTGCAGTTCATCAAGCAGCGTTTCGAAGGGCGGAAAATGATCGTCGCGTTCCAGCAACGTGGCCACCGGGCCGAAATGTTCGAGTGTGCGTTGATAGAGTGCCCAGACCGGATCGCTCACTGGATGGTCGTGGGTGTCGATCACGTAATCGCCGTAATCGCTGTGCCCCGCCAGATGCAGTTGGCGGACTTTATCAACGGGCAGGCTGCTGATGAAGGCCCATGGATCGAAGCCATGATTACGTGAACTGACGTAGACATTGTTCACGTCCAGCAACAATTCGCAGCCACTCACGCGGCTCAGCGCTGCGAGAAAGTCCCACTCGGTGAATTCGTCCGAGGCACCGCGCACGTAACTGGAGACGTTCTCCAGCACCAACGGGCGCTGCAGAATGTCCTGAACCTGCATCACACGGGCAGCGATATAAACCAGGCTTTCTTCGGTGTAGGGCAACGGCAGCAGGTCGTGTAACTGATGGGCATTGCCGCGGCTCCAGCACAGGTGATCAGAGATCCATGCCGGTCGGACCCGTTCGGCCAATTGCTTGAGTTGTTGCAGATAATCCGGATCGAGGGCATGCGGCCCGCCGATGGACAACGATACGCCATGCATCACCAACGGATAGCGCTCGGCGAAGGCATCGAGGTAATACAGAGCCTTGCCGCCCTGCACCATGAAGTTTTCCGAAACCACCTCGAACCAGTCGACATCCGGCGACTGCTCAAGGATCTGCTGGTAGTAAGCGCTGCGTAAACCGAGGCCATAACCCAGAAAAGGAAGAGAAACAGACATGTGCGGACTCCTGATAAAAAGTGGCCGCAGTGGCGCAAGCCACTGCGGCAACACTTGCCGGTCAGTTATTCGCCGACCTTGCCACCGGCTTTTTCGCACGCCGCCTGAGTCATCGCCTTGAAGCCCTGGCCTTTGCAGGCGCCCATGCCTTTGCAGGCGTGGTCTTTGGTTTTGCAGTCGTTCTGGCCTTTGCAAGCGGTCACGCCGTAGCAATGAACCTGGGCATCGGTAGCCATCGCATTAGTAGCAACACCGGCAAACATTGTGGCGGCGGCCAAAGCGAGAGCGGCACCAGCAGCAGTGGTCTTGATGGTCATTTTTCTTATCCTCGGTAATCGTCAGGGGTGTCGGCTGGAAGGTTGTTCAGTCCCGACATAGCACTAGAGAGAGCGGCCCCAACGGCGTTACAGAGGATCGAAAAATAATTTCAAAGGTCTTTTTCGAGTTTGAGCAGCGGTTCCTGAAAGCGCAGCAGGCGCCCGGCGTTACCGAGGACCAGCAATGTGCTGAGGTTGTGCAACAGCGCAGCGATCATCGCCCCGGCAGCACCCAGCCAACCGAATGCAGCGAACACGACGATGGCCAGCGTCCAGCCCAGGCCGATGATCACGTTGACCTGCAACGTTCTGCGACACTGGCGACTGAGCCGTACACACGTACCGAGACGGCGCAGGTCACTGCCGATCAAGACGATATCGGCCGAGGCCAGTGCGATGTCCGCTCCGCCCGCGCCCATGGCCACGCCGACCACGCCCGCCTTGAGCGCGAGGGAATCATTGATGCCGTCACCGACCACCATCGGCCGGAAGCCATTGTCGATTTCCTTGAGTACGCGATTGAGTTTGTCCTCGGGCAAGGCTTGGGCTTCGACTTCATGCAAGCCGACGTCTCTGGCCAGCGATTGCGCCACGCTTTGGCGATCACCGGTCAGCAACAATTGCCGGCCGAGACCCAACTCGCGCAATTCGTCGAGGGCGAAACGGGCTTCCGGTTTAACCGTGTCGGCGAGCAACAGCCAGGCGAGGAATTCACCGTTCAATGCCAAACCGGCGATGGGTCCGTCGTGATCGGGAACCATTGTCGTGGCGATGCCCAGTTGCGTGAACAACTCCGGGCGGCCCAGCGCGGCTTCACCCTGCGCGGTCATGGCCACCACGCCGAGGCCTTGGCGCTCGTGAATATCAGTCAGGGGTAAACACTCTTCCTGGCTGACCAACCCTGCCAGCGCACGACTGACCGGGTGGCTGCTCGCCGCGCCGAGGCTGGCGGCGAGCGCGATGATCACGGATGACTCTGCGCGCGGGTTGTTGATCGACTGCAGGCGCAGAGTGCCGTAAGTCAGGGTGCCGGTCTTGTCGACCACCAGCGAGGTCAGATCGGCCAGTTCCTCGAGGAACGCCGAACTGCGGATCAGAATGCCGTGACGTGCGGCCACCGCCACACCGGCAATCGCCGTGGCCGGGGCCGACAACACCAGCGCACACGGACAGGCGGCGACCAGTACCGCGAGCATTGCTTGCGCATCGTGAGTGATAAACCAGGTCACTGCCGCCAGCAGCAAGACCAGCACCATGTAACTGCCGGCGTAACGTTCGAGCAAGCGGGTGATGGGCGGTTTCGAGCGTTCGGCGTTCTGCATCAACGCAATGACCTTGCCCAGCGTTGACTCGCCACCGGTGCGCGTCACTTCGATACGCAGCAAGCCGTCGAGGTTGATCGCACCGCCAAACACCGACAGGCCGACGCCCGCCTCGACCGGCACCGATTCACCGGTAATCGACGCGGTGTCGAGACTGGCCTGACCGGACAAGACTCGACCATCGGCGGGAATCCGATCACCGGCGCGGACTTCAACGGTGTCGCCGGCTTTCAACGTGCCGTTGTCCACTTCGATGATCGAGCCGTCAGCCTGAACCTTGCGCGCATGACTGCGCGTCAATTGGCCAAGGGCATGGATCGCCTCCTGCGAGCCGATGACGCTGCGCTCCTCCAGCACATGGCCGAAGATCATGATGATCGGCAGCAATGCCGCCGTCAGCAGATCACCGGTCGCCCAGGCGCCGAGCATCGCCAGGGCGATCAGTTGATCGGTGATGCCGTGCAGGCTCGGATAGCGCAGGCTGTACCACGCCGAACGCATCACCGGCACGCCCACCAATAACGATGCAAACCCAAGCAGCAACTGACTGACACCGGTTTGCTCGGGCATCTGCCAGCGCCAGATCAAACCCAGACCAAGCAGGCCCAGTGCAAGCATGGCCAAGGTCAGTTGCCGTGCAGCGCGGCGTTGTTCGGCCGAAGACAACAGGCTCGGTGCGGCGGTTGTCGCAGTCATTTACTGGCTCCCTGAATGATCAGGCGGGAATCGTCTTTCGGGTCAACCGTGGTCACCGATCCGGCCTGGCCGAGAATCTTCGGCATACGCTCGCGGTAAAGACGCAGGAGCATTTGCCGGTCGGTAGTTTTGGCCAGACTCGACACCGTGGCCGTGTCTGCAGAGGCTTTGGCCAAGCGCTCGCCAGCCTGCGCGTGAGCCACCTGCAGCGTGCGGTCGGCTTGTTCGTTGGCAGTCTGGGTGAGTTTCTCGGCATCAGTGCGTGCATTGGCCACAGCTTTGTCGGCCTGTTGACTGGCGGTCAGCACCGCGTTGAAAGCACTGACCGCGGGGTCGGGCAGACTCGATTGCACGTCGACGCGCGCCACTTCGATGCCGATGCCCTGCCCGCTTGCCTTCAACTCGGCCAAGCGTTTGTTGATGCCTTGCACCAGATCACCACGCAGTTTTTCCCGACGTTCGGCGGCTTGATTGTCAGCACCGATCAATTCCGGGCGAGCGACCAGAATGGTGTCCAGATCGCGTGCGGCCGTCAGCGCCACCGCGCTGCGTGTCACCAAGCGATCCAGCGCAGGCAAAACATGCTCGCCCTGCAACACGAATTCGTAAGGGTCGGTGACTTTGTAAAACACCCGCACATCCAGCTGCACCACACCGGCGTCACCGGTCAATAAATAACCAGATCCCGCCAGCGCATCGCTCAGGGGGGTGGCAAAGGAAGCGACCCGATCGGCCTTCAGCGCCTCATCACTGCGCAACAGATTCTCGACGCGACGCTCGATTACCCGATCGGCTGCCGGCAGCAAAATCACTTGTTCGAATGGCTGCGGCCAGGCCAATAGCAGACCGGCATTCTGGGTGCGATCCAGCGCGCCGAAATGCAACACCACTGCGCGATTCTGCGGATCAATCTGCCGCACGTTGGAAAACACCCAGGCCAATGCCGCCAGGATCGTTACCGCGTACAAGGCAAAAAATGCCAAACGCCCGGCCTGAATCCATGGACTGTTCAGCGCATGTGTTCCACGTGGAACTTCTTCATTCATGGCTGCGATCCGGATTTGCTGTCGAGTGTCGGCGGGCCGTCAACCAGTACACGGAATGGCGCAGCGTCGGTGCGCAGAATCAGTTTGGTGTCTGGCGTGACGATGGTGCCGAGGGTGTCCAGTGAGCGCAGCAAATTGTAGAGCTGCGGTGAACTGGCGTACGCACGGCCATAAATCTGCGCCGCTTCGACACGAGACTGCGCTTCGATTTCCGCCGCTTTTACTGTCGCGTCAGCCTGCACCATTCGCGCATCGCGCTCGGCTGCGGAACGGATTTGCGCGGCTTCACGTTTACCGATGGCTGTGCGCTCAGTGGCGATTGTTTCTCGCTCGGCGCGCATGCGATCAACCGTGGCGGTGAGCGTCACCGACGGCAAGGTCAAACGCTCGATGCCGACTTGCACAACCCGCACGCCATACGTCGCGAGTAATTGCTGATCAATCTGTTGGCGCAACTGCGCTTCAAAATCGGCGATACGCACCTGACTGGCATCGGTGTTCACCAGATTCGCCAGATCAAAACTGCTCGCGGTGGTTTCCAGCGCCGAGCCGACAAAGGTACGAATCTGCCGCGCGGCTTCGTCCGGCTGATTCTGCACCGCACGCATGAATCGCTGCACGTTGTCCGCATCGCCCTGCACCTGCCACGCCACGTAGGCCTGCACGATGATGCGCAAACCGTCACGAGTGCCGACATCCTGCAAGCCGCTGGACGTCGTGCGCAAACGCAGGTCGACCGGAATCGCCGCCTCGAACGGCGCGGGCCAACGCCAGCTCAAACCCGGATCAAGCAGCACCCGCGATGGATTGCCAAAGCGAGTAATCACCGTGGCCTCACCGGAGCGCACCTGCACCAGGCTCGCCGCCGCAATGGCAAACGCTACCAACAAGACTGCCCAGCCCATCCGCCGCCAAGGAAAAGGCCCCGCCTCCTCCGGCGCACCGTGATGGTGTCCGTGATGATGGTGATGCCCGCCGTGACCGTGATCGTGGCCACTGTGGTCATGATGATCGTGTGTATGCGACTGGCTCAATGGGCGACTCCTGGTTGAGCGGTGGTGCGCGCGGGCGTCGGGTCAGCCGGCAGCGTGAACGTACGCAAGTCGATGGTCGGCGCATTGCTGCTGCCGCCCAGACGGTGGTCGAGTATCAGCAATCTCGCTTTACTCAGGCCTTGGCCGAGCTGGCCGAGGTATTGCTCCAGCACAAAGGCCTGGCCGGCACTGGCGTAGGCCTTTTGCTCGGCGCTGAAGCGCAGATCCGCCGCCTGCGCCGTGGCACGGGTTTCCCGCGCATTGGCGCTGGCCTGATCGCGAGCCAGGCTGGCCTGCAACTGCGCCTGATTGCTCGCTTCAGCAGCCGCGCCACGCTCGCGGGAGATCAATGCCTGCGCGCCGATCTGCGCGGCTTGCACGCTGTGATAGGCATTGGCGGCACCGGCCGGCGGGTGAATGGCTTCGACGACCGTGGCGAGAATCTCCACGCCACTGTTGAGTGATTGCAGATCACGCTGCACCGCGCGACCGATCTCCTCGCCCAGCCCCACCCGGTCCTGGCCGAGTAAACCGTCCAGCGTGCGCGAGGCAAAGTCGTGCACCAGAATCCGGCTGGCGGTGCTGCGGATCAGCGTTGGCACATCCGCGCTGTTGTACGTCGCCGCCAGTGCGGCCTGATCGCTGAGGCCGATGCGATAGACGAAGCGCACGTCCATGTTGACGATCTGAAAGCTCTGCTGCTCGCCACGGCTGCTGGCGATGACTTGCGATTTGTCGTTGACGTGGCTGGCGTCCCATAAACGGTTGGCGGTCATCGGGGCCGGGCCTTCCGCGGGGTCGGCTTGCAGCGGGACCGGCTTGTCGCCGACGCTGGTCGCCAGTTCATGCACCACGCCATTTTCGACGATCAACACCCGTCCCAGCGGCCAAGGTAAACCGCTGTGCAAACCGGGACCAAACACCTGCACCGGTTTACCGAAGCGCTCATAAATACCGCGTCCCTGTAGCGGAATTTCGTGGATGCCGGTAAGCAACCAACCCACTGTCGCCACCAGCGCCAGCACGGGTAAAAAGGCGCGACGCATGTAACTAAACGCCCAGATCTGACGCAGATCGATACCAAACCGGTTGTGCAATTCATGCTGCAAAGCGAGCAACGGTTGTGGCGGCCAGCGCAACATATCAGCGACAAAACTGCGCGCCAGCAGGGTCGGCTCAAGCTGCTCGCGACGAGGACTGAAAACTGAAAAAACGGCACGCAATAACAACTCGATCGCGACCAATCCCGGCAAGATACCGCTCAACACAGCAACGCGAACTGGCCACACCGCGTTCTCGCCAGCGAACAACAAACACAGCGCGCCAAGCACCAGACTGATGATCGCCACACGCGTCAGTTGCGCCAGTGAACCCGCTTCGGGCCATTGCGCCGGGTTTTCCTGAGCCAGTTGCCGCTCCAGCACCAACAAACCGAACCCCAGCAACAACGCCAACGCGGCGCCTACCGTTGCCGATAAACCCGTGGCAGCGGCCGGCAACGTCAGATTCCACGTTTGATCGATACTCAGCACCGCCAGCAGCGCCCAGCCACCCAACCACAGCGTCGCCGCGCCGATCTGACCAAGCAGATGCAGACCGCGCTGACTCAAGCGATCCAGCAGCCGCTCATACCACCCTTGCGGCGCGGGTTGTTTCTCCACGGCAAGCGGCGCCAGCACAACTGGATTGATCACCCGCGCACGCCATCGCGTCACCCACCACGCCGATTGCAGCCCGGCAACCAGCACCAGCAGCGCGGCGCTCTGATTGACCAGCAGCGGCAGCCACAATGACTGCGGGGCAAACAGCCCGACAAAAAACGCCAGCACCCACCCTGCCCCGGCCAATCCGCCGAGGCCGATCGCCCAACGGCGCAGACGCCGGCACTGCTCGGCCGCCTGCTGAAAGCGCGGCAGTGCGGTCACTTGCGTGCCATCCACTTCCAGATCGACTTGCATATCACCCCAAATTCATTAGTCCACATTGCATATCGTTACGATATAACGAAAAGCGTGAAATATTCGTACACAATTACGCTTATTCAAAGATGCCCAACCTGTCGCTTGCCTGAAGCCTTGACCGAAATGTCCGCGAACGCACATATTACGTTCGTAATTTTTATCCAGAGCTACTTTTAGCGATCCGCATCCATCCATCAGGAGCAAGCACATGAGCAACTATGACGTGGTGATTCTGGGCGGCGGCCCCGGTGGTTATAACGCGGCGATCCGCGCCGGCCAGTTGGGCCTCAAGGCCGCTTGCGTCGAAGGCCGGGCAACCCTCGGCGGCACCTGTCTGAACGTTGGTTGCATGCCGTCCAAAGCCTTGCTGCATGCATCAGAGCTTTACGACGCGGCGATGGGTGCGGAATTCGCCAACCTCGGCATCGAGGTCAAACCGACACTCAACCTCGCGCAAATGATGAAACAGAAAGACGAGAGCGTCGCCGGCCTGACCAAAGGCATCGAGTTTCTGTTTCGCAAGAACAAGGTCGACTGGATCAAGGGCTGGGGCCACATCGATGGCCCCGGCAAGGTCACGGTGACCGACGCTCAGGGCAGCAAAGTCGAGCTGGCCGCCAAGGACATCATCATCGCCACCGGTTCCGAGCCCACTCCCCTGCCCGGCGTCGAGATCGACAACAAACGTATCCTTGATTCGACCGGCGCGCTTTCCCTGAGCGAAGTGCCCAAGCATCTGGTGGTGATCGGTGCCGGCGTGATCGGCCTGGAACTGGGCTCGGTATGGCGGCGCCTGGGTGCGCAGGTCACCGTGGTCGAATACCTCGACCGCATCTGCCCGGGCGTCGATGGCGAGGCCGGCAAAGCCCTGCAACGCTCGCTGAGCAAACAGGGCATGGCCTTCAAATTGAGTTCGAAAGTCACCAGCGCCACCTCATCAGCCGCAGGAGTACAGCTCAGCGTCGAACCGGCCGCTGGCGGCACTGCCGAGTTGCTGGAAGCCGATTACGTGCTGGTAGCCATCGGCCGCCGCCCTTATACGCAGGGCCTCGGTCTGGAGAACGTCGGCCTGAGCACCGACAAACGCGGCATGCTCGCCAACAAACAGCACCGCACCGAAGCCGCCGGGGTCTGGGTGATCGGTGACGTCACCTCCGGGCCGATGCTCGCGCACAAGGCTGAAGACGAAGCGATGGCCTGCGTCGAGCAGATCCACGGCAAGGCCGGCGAGGTCAATTACGAGCTGATCCCCAACGTGATCTACACCAGACCGGAACTGGCCAGCGTCGGCAAGACCGAAGAACAGCTCAAGGCTGAAGGACGCGCCTACAAGGTCGGCAAATTCCCGTTCACCGCCAACAGCCGGGCGAAGATCAATCACGAGACCGAGGGTTTCGCCAAAGTCATCGCCGACGAGCGCACCGATGAAATCCTCGGCGTGCACCTGGTCGGCCCGAGCGTGAGTGAAATGATCGGCGAGTTTTGCGTGGCGATGGAGTTCAGTGCTTCGGCGGAGGACATTGCGTTGACCTGTCACCCGCATCCAACGCGATCGGAAGCGTTGCGCCAGGCGGCGATGAATGTCGAGGGGATGGCGACGCAGATGTAGGTGGTCACCCAAACCCTGTGGGAGCTGGCTTGCCAGCGATGGCGTCAGTCCTGTAACCGTTGCGGTCGCTGACACACCGCTATCGCTGGCAAGCCAGCTCCCACAGTTGACCGTGCTCCTGCTGGAGGAACGCGGTCACTGTGGGAGCGAGCTTGCTCGCGAAGGGTGCGACTCGGTCTACAGCGGAAGATGCCCCAGCGGCAACGCCCCCGGCGTCTTCACCGTGTGAATCGCAAAGTTGCTGCGGATGTCACTCACCCCCGGCAGCTTCAGCAGGCAGCCACTGAGAAACCGGTCATACGCACGCAGATCCGGCACCACCACTTGCAGCAGAAAGTCTGATTCCCCCGACACCAGAAACGCCGAAATCACTTCCGGCAACGCTGTCACCGCGGCATAAAACGCCTCGGCCTGTTCATCGTTGTGGCGCTCGACCTTGACCCCGACAAACACCGTCAGCCCCAGCCCGACTTCATCGCGATCGAGATTGGCCTGATAACCGCGAATCACCCCGGCCTCTTCGAGCATCCGCACCCGGCGCAGACACGGCGAGGCCGACAAGCCGATTTCATCCGCCAACTCGACATTGCTCAGGCGTCCGTTGCGTTGCAGGGCCGCGAGAATCTTGCGGTCGAAGGCGTCTAGTTTCATGGTTGGCAGATTCCAATAGTCATGGCAATGAAAACCAGCAGGTTATGCCAATCCGGCGTGCTTTTGAAGCTGACTACGCAAGCACCTGCCCCGCCTTTCGGCCCTAGACTTGGCGCACCGAATCGATAACGAAAGGACTGCGACATGGCGAGTCTCTGGCTGTTCTTCATGGCATTGGCAGTGGTCTATCTATTGCCCGGCCCGGACATGATCCTGCTGCTGCAAACCGGTGCCCGGCAGGGACGCGGCGCGGCGCTGGCCACCGCGATCGGTCTGGGCATCGCCCGTGGTTGTCACGTGGCCCTCGCGGCGCTGGGGCTGGCGGTGCTGTTCAAAGCGGCGCCATGGACATTCGAGGTGGTGCGATTGGCGGGGGCGGCGTATCTGCTGTGGATCGGCATTCAATGCCTGCGTAGCACCCTGCTGCCGAACCTGAATGCGGGTGCGGCAAACGAGGCACAAGGGCAATGGCGCGAAGCCGTCCGACGCGGTTTGCTGACCAACCTGCTCAACCCCAAAGCGTTGCTGTTCTGCTCGGTGTTGCTGCCGCAATTCATCGTCAATGACGGCGCGCCGGTACTGAGCCAGTTCGCCGTGCTCGGCATGCTACTGGTCGGCGTCGGCCTGCTGTTCGACAGTGCTTACGCCCTCACCGGCGCCGCGCTGGGTCGTTGGCTGCAACACAGTCCAACGGCCCAACGCGTACAACAATGGCTGTTCGGCAGCCTGCTGATCGGTTTCGCCGTGCGCCTGACGTTCGTCCAGCAGGCTTAGCCTTTGCGGACCTTGCGCTGGCGACGGCTGATCAACAGCAACGCGGCGGCCGCGACCAACACGAGCGCGCCGATCTGCACCGGCCACTTGTACGGCCGCAGCGACGAGCGCACAGCATCGGTGACTTGGGTGACGTAACGCTTGTCGGCGTTTTCGAAATCCGGGTACGGGCACTGATTGCCGAAATCCACGGCCCACGGGACGAACGGACCTTCCTTGACGTAACGCTGATACAACGCGCTCTGATCTTCCAGGCTGCTGTTCCAGCCGGCCGCGTTGCACAGCACGGCAGCGAATGCCTGACTGGTGTGCGGCAGGTTGTCGGCGGCACGCCCGGCCAGCTCGGTGGCAACGAAACGGTAGTGATAGCGCTGATCCGGTTTCGCTTCACTGGCGACCTGACGTTGCACTTCGGCCTCGCTCACCAGCGGGCCGACTTTCAGTTCAGTGGATTCCAGGCTGTAGTTGCCACCGAACGTGGCGAAGTCCGGCGCCATCTCGTAACCGAGAATATCCATGCCCCACTCGCGGGCTGTCCACGCGGCGTTGTACAAGGCACTGGCGCGTTTGGTCGGCCACCACGCGGCATCGGCCTTCAAGCGTTGTTCGCCGTAGAGTCGAGCCTTGTTTTGCAGATCGGGATTGTCGAAATAAGCGACCGCGTCGGCGTAATGCCCTTCACGCAGCAAGCGCCGTCCGAGCAGATTGCGCAGGCTGGCGGCGACCGGCAGCGGCACGTAGTTGTCGCGCTGCTGCTGGGTCAACGCTGGCGGCGCCGGCACGTTTTCATCGACGTAGCGTTTTAATTCCTCAACCGTCAGCACACGCTCGGCCACGGTCGCAGCGTCGAACCAATAGGTGCTGTTGCTGCGATACAACTGCACGAAGGCTTGCAGGTATTCGCCACGCTGCAACGCGAGAATCGCGCTTTCGCCCTCGACCCGGCACTTCGGTTGAACACTTTCAAACGCCCAGTCCGGCGTGCGCCGGTAACCCCAGTCCTCGTTCTGCGGGAAGGCCTGCGCGGCTTTGGCATAAGCTGCCGCAGCGGCATTTTTATCGCCGTCACGTACCGCGAGTTTGGCCCGCAGCCACCACGCCAGGCCACCGTCACCGGCGTTTTCAAGGAAGGCCTTGGCGCCAGCGTAATCTCCCTGTTGATAACTCATCGCCGCCAGACGATCGGCGTTCTCGAGGCTGCCGCGCGTGCTGTTTTGCAGCAACTTGACGAGCTTTTTCTCGTTCGGTGGTTCATCGCCATACGACCAGCCTTGACGGCTGACCAACGATGCCGTGACCAGTTGCTGTACGGCTTTATGCTGGAACAACCTGGCCAGTTCGGCCTCGGGCAACTCCGCCAGTTCATTCATCAATTGCTTGAGCGAGGTGTAGCCCACGCCCGAGCCGTGAAGGTTTTGTGCTTCATACAACTCGATGGCGCCGCTCCAGTCGCCGCCAGAACGCAGCACCCGCGCCTCTTCACCGAGGCTGGCGACACCCAGCTCCAGCGGATCGCTGAAACCGTCGATGCTCATCTGCCGGGTCTGGCGGAAGGCGTCACGCGCTTGCTCCAGCGCCTCGACCGCATCCGCGCCTTCGCTGCTCATGGCGAACCAGCTGCGGCCCAGCGAATACGCCGCCCACGTGCTGCGCAACGGACGCTGGTCCGCCGGCAGTGCCAGAAGCTTGTTGAAATACTCGACGGCAAGTTGATGATCGCCCGTGGCAAACGCCACCGCACCGGCCACGTACAAGCGGATTTCCGCCGGCAGACTAGCGCCCTGCGCCTCGACCTGACGCGCATCGGTCAGGCCGCGCAATTGCTTGACCAACCCTTGCTGCTCGGCGCTCAGGCCGGCTTGTTCGGCGATTTCCCGAGATTCGGCGGCGGCGTTTTCCTCGCCGTACACATCGTTGGGATTGTGCGTCGCAGCGGTGACGTTCTTCAGCCCGGCGATGGTTTTGCCGAGGCGACTGAGTTCGAAACTGAAATTGCCCTCAGGCAGATCCGCCAGGGTCTGGCCGCGATTGTCGAGCAGGCGCATCGGGAAATCCGGTCCGCAGGCCAGCGCCGAACCCAGCGGCAGGCAGAGGCTCAGGCAGAGCAGATGGCGGGGCCAGTTACGGGTCAACATGCGAACCTCCTTGATCAATATCG
>NZ_JAMLFX010000003.1:177001-179024 GCF_023634765.1 Pseudomonas sp. AKS31 | reverse complement strand
CGCGCCCAACCGATAGCGCGCTGCCCACCCGCCGGCAAGCGGCCGTCGCGCAGGCGGGTGAAGGTAAGCAGATCCGGGCTTTGTTGCAACGAGTAACCGGCGAGCGCATCGGCGCCTTCGCAGTTTTTCACTTTCAGCGTGATCTGCGTCGGCCAGGCACTGTCGAGGTTGCCGGGGTTGTCGAGTCTGATGTCGTAGAGGCCTTCGTGTTCACTGAGCGTCACGCCGAGCTTACTGGCCAGTTGCTCACCCCGGGCGACCGCGCGCAGGGTAGTCAGGCTCCAGGCGCGGCGATCATTGGCCAGCGGCAAGCGAAACCAGATCAGCCCGGCCAGATGCGTCGGCGGATCTTCGCGCAATGCTTGACCGAGCTGGCTCAGCTGCAGCGGATCAGCCAGCAGCTCGCGGCGCTCACCGCCACGTTCAAGCTGCACTTCGCTCTCCACCACCGGCGCCCCGCCGTCATCGGGCAACAGCGCGACACCGTACGCCGGCAGCGCCAGATAGAACGGTTTGTCGGTGATACCTGCCCAGGCCCTGGCCCATTTCAAGGCCTGATCAGGATCGAACAAACCGCGGCGCGGATCGCTGACGGCGTGGACTTGCAACACACTGCTGTCGACGGTTTGCAGGAGTTCGGGCAATTGAGCACTGCCGAGCCAGGCCGGCAGCGCAGTGATACTCAAGGGCACAGTCTTCGGTAAGGCCGCACGCAGATGTTTGAGCAATTCAGCGTACGCCGGCAACCGCGCATTGCCCGCATCATGATCGATCTCGACGCCGTTCAGCGTCAGGCCTTGCGCCTGCCAATCGGCAAGCACCTGGAGAATCTGCGCGGTGACCTGATCCTGATCCAGCGACCTGAGCTGACCGTCGAGACGAATCACCGCGATCAACGGACGGCCATCGGCTTTCAATAATTGCGCATCGATTCGCGCCCGGCGCCATCCGGCATTAGGAAAGGCTTGCAGTGCGAGGATGCGTAGCGTCGAGAAATCCTGGCGACTGTCACGCAGCGCAGCCTCGTGGGCTGGCGTCCATTGGCGTTGCCAGATGTAGAGTTGTTGGTCGAGGGGTGGCGCGTCTTGCTGCTTGCAACCCACAAGCAAGATGCCCAAGAACAGACCCACAATAAATCGCATACCTTCCAGCCCCCTGACACCACAAGGCTGCAAGGTTACACAAAAATCCTGTAGGTGCTGTCGAGTGAAACGAGGCTGCGATCTTTTGATCTTGTTTTTCAGGATCAAGATCAAAAGATCGCAGCGTGCCGCAGCGCCTACAGGGGTGCGGCGGGTTTGCGGGCAATGATTACCTGGCTTTTCGCAACAACGGCATCCAGCGCCTGTTTGATCTGCGCGCCGCGCGGCGAGTCCAGCACCGCTTGCCAGGTGTCGGCCCAGTGATTGAGCAGCGGATGATCCGGGTTACTGAAATCGACCTTGGCTTCCCAGAACAGCAACATCCACATTGACCAGTAAAACCCGTATTGGCTGTGGCTGATGATCTCCAGCCCCGCTTCACTGACCATCGCCTTGAACTGGTCTTCGCTGATGATGCGAATGTGATTGGGCTTCTGGAAATACTCAGCCGCGGCGATATCTTTTTGCAGGTCTTCGGAGCTTGGGTGCGGCACGCTCAGCAAGTACAGGGCGCCTGGCTTGCCGACGCGCACCAGTTCGGCAAGGAACTGCGCCGGGTCGTCGACGTGCTCGATGACTTCCGTGGACACCACACGCGTGGCCGTGCCGTCGGCAATCGGCAGCGGGTTGCAGTCGGTGACGTGGCATTCGATGTCCCGCGCCGGGGTATCGCTGAGGCGCTGACGGGTCGCTTCGACCTTCGCTGCGTCGATGTCGGCAATGATGATCTTCGCTCCACGCATGCCGCAGAAATGCACGTTGCCGCCATCACCGCAGCCGACGTCGAGCAGGGTGTCATCGGCGGTCACCGGAAAGCCTTTGAACAGCTCGCCGGTTTCCTGGTTGAACCAGCCACTGAGCATCGCATCGTGCAGGCCGAG
>NZ_JAMLFX010000003.1:75265-176991 GCF_023634765.1 Pseudomonas sp. AKS31 | reverse complement strand
GACCGCCGCGACAGGCTGCGCGGCGGCCGGAGCAGGCGTGCCCGCCGTGAGTTTCTTCAAAAGGCTCAGCATGAGGTGGCTCCAGAGGATGGGATGGCGGTTCGGGACGTGCCGAGGCGTTTGACCAATGCTGCGCCACGGTTGCGCATCGGCATTTCGATAACGCGGTAATTCAGTTCGCTGAGCAGCACGATCAGGCCGAACGCGAGCAACAGGGTGACGATCGGATGCCCGGCGGGGCTGGGCAAACCGGCGTTCTGCAAACGGAAGATCAGTTCACGCACCAGTTGATAGGCCGGAATGTGGATCAGGTACATACCGTAGGAGCGACTGCCGACCCACGCCAGCACACGCTGCACAGCACCGGCAGGCATCAGGTAGTCGCGGTTGTACGAAGCGATCCACACCAGCAAGGCGCCGAGTACGGCAATCGATCCGATACGGTAAGGGGCAGAAGTGAAACGGTCGGTGGCCATGAAGCTCAACAGTGATCCGATGGCGATAAACGTCGCAATTGCGGCCCACGGTCGACGCAAGAAGGTCGGCTCCCAGCGTTGATAACCCGGCTGCGCGCTCCACATCGCCAACAACACGCCGAGTGCCAGCGCGTCTGTCCGCACGAACATCAGCAACGGCGTGCGCACGCTCAGAATCTGCACCGCCACCAGAGCCAGCAACGCCCAGACCAGACGCTGGCGAAACAGCACAATCAACAGCGGGAATAGCAGATAGAACTGCTCCTCCAGCGCCAGGCTCCAGTAGACAAAACTGCTGCCGTACTCGTAATGAAAGAAGCTGTCGGCAAAACGGAAGTTCGCGTACTGCAGCACCCCGGCCAGCGTCGCTTGCAGGTTCGCGGACAACGTCCCGAACGCGCCGGAACGGTTGAGAAAAACGCAGGCCAGCAGCATCAGCGCCAGCCACAACCAGGCCGACGGCAACAGGCGAAACGCCCGGCGCAGCCAGAAATTGCGCGTTTGCTGCCAATATTCCCGGCGAGTCGTACAGCCTTGCAGCGTCGGAATCAGGCTACGGGCGATGACAAAGCCGGAAATCGCGAAGAACAGATCGACGCCCCACCACGGCTGCGCCCAGCCATGAATCTTCTCCAGCAACGGCACCGGGTCGGTGAACAGGCTGCCCTGCAGATGGTGGAACAGCACGCCCAGCACGGCAATGGCGCGCAGGACTTCAATGTCCATGATCCGTTTGCTGCTCATGCTTGGGGAGTTTCCATGGCCATGCAGCGCTGTTCGAACAACTGTGCGAGGAATACCTGCAGACGCTGTTCAGCCACGGCCTGACTGCAGAAACCTTGCAGGCTGTTGACGGCTTGCACCGACATCTGTGCGTAACGCGCCGGGTGGTTTTTCGCCACCTCGTAACTGGCTTTATAGGCTGCACACAACGACGCCCAATTGGTCACATAACGCAACGTGCGAAAGGCCCGACGCGGGTCGTGCGGCCAGGCGGTCAGTTCGTCGGTGGACTCGATCAGAAAGGCATTGTCGGCGCTCAGGTAATCGATCATTGCCGTGGTGCGCGGCGCCACCGCCGGTTTGCCGCAGGACATGAACTCCATCAATGGCAAACACTGACCTTCGCCATACGACGTGTTGACCACGTAACGGGTGGCCTGCACCAACCGCTCATAATCCGGATCGGCAAGGTAGCCATAGATCAACACGATGCGGCAGCGGTAGGACTGGTTTTTGTACAGGTGGTGGAGGATGTCGCTGAGGGCTTCTTCGGCATCGTGGTGGGTCAGTTTCAGCACCAGCGTGGCATCTTCGACGTCGCGAAAACTCACACAGAAGGCGCTGAGCATGTCTTCCCAGTTCTTACGCCCGTCGCCAGGATTGAACACCGAGGTGTACACCACGCCGTCGAGCAACAGTTCCTGCGCGGTGACCGGCGCGGTGAAATCGATGCCGGCGCCACTGCGCAAATGGGCCGGGCCGAACGCATTCAGATCGAGCGTGCGACTGTCCGCCACCAGCCCTTTGATCGTCAGGCGCAACGGCTCCGTCGTGGTTTGCGCCTGCAACTGTGAACCGCGTGCGGCAAAGCGATCCCACACCGGCGCCGGCACCGCAATTATCGGGTAGTCATCCGTCATCGCTTCGCGCACAGCGTTCACTGTGTAACTGGAATGGGTGATCGCCGCGCCACAGGCAGCCAGCACCGTGCGCCAATCGTTGCGCGGCTCACCGGCAAACGGCTCGTTGGGGATGGTGCTGAATTCCCATGCAAACACCGGCAATGTCGGACACGCCAGGTGCACCGGGGTGCGATGTGGCGGCGAGAACGACAGAAACACACACGGCTCGCCGCGGCTCAGGCACTCCAGGTACAGCGCATCGACCTCAACCTGCGGATCGAGCACTTCCACCACCCGCCCGAGTCGTTCGAGTACCGGACGATATTCCTTGAGCACAAAGTAGTAGCTGTACTCCGAACGCCCGAGGTTCTGCGCGATGGTGTGCTGGTTGGTTTCCGAGTGAATGATGATCAGCATGAGGCGTTATCCGTCACGGTCGCGGCATCGGCAGCCCTGGGTACCAGCGCGAAAAAGTCCGCCATGCGTTTTTGCACAGGGGCGAACGCGCAGTAATCGTGCATGCGATCGATGGCGGCGATGGACATCCGCTGATAATCCTGAGGCTGGGTCCTGGCCATCCGATAGCTGTGTTCGTAGGCGTTTTTCAACGAGCCCCAGTCCGGGCGATAACGCAATGTGCGGTAGATGATGCGGGTGTCCTGCGGCCAGATCGTCAGCTCTTCGCTGGACTTGATCACGAAGGCCACCGAGTCATCGATGTAGTCTTCCATCGCCGTGTGATCGGGGGCAATCACCGGTTTGCCGCTGGACATGAACTCCATCAGTGGCAGGCACAGCCCTTCACAGCGTGAGGCGTTCACATAGAAACTCGCGGCCTGATAGAGCCTGGCATATTGCGCGTCGTCGAGGTAACCGTGCATCACCACCACCCGGCAGGCGAACGGCGTGAGTTGCGCAAGCAATGTCATCAACTCGCTGTAGTAGGAGGCCAGATCGTTCTGGGTAATCTTCAACACGAGCGTCGCGTCGGACGTTTCGCGAAACGCCCAACAGAATGCGGTAATCAGTTGATGCCAGTTCTTGCGCCCGTCCTTGGGGTTGAACACCGTGACGTACACCACACCGTCGACTGTGGTCTCGACCACCGATGTGGTGTCCGGCAAGTCCAGCGTCACCGGTTCGACTACAGGCACCGGCAGCGGCCCGCACACAGCCGGCAGACGCTGTTCGAGCCAGCCGTGCAGCGTGTCCGGCACCAGATCGCGAATGCCTTCCCAATACCAGTGATAGAGAAACTTGACCCGCGGCACCGGCTCTGCCTGCGCGTGTCCCAGATCCAGCGCCCATAGACGCAGATAATGCCGGGCAATGACGAAGCGGCGTTTGAGGGTCAGTGGCGGCGGACGTGCGGCTTCGATTTCGGCCGCCAGCGCGGCTTCCTCTTCAGGCGTGATCGGCGTCGGAATCAGCGCATCGGCGCAAAGACCGAGGGTACGGGTATCGAAAATGCAGCCTTTGATCGCCAGCGACGTGCCTGACTTGACCGGCAGACTGAGCGTCTGCTGACGAATCGCCGCGAAGTTTTCCCATAGCGGCGTGGGCAATACCAACACCGGGAAGTCTTCGCCCATGGCGCGGCGAATGGCCCGGGCGGTGTGGCTCGACAGGGTGATAACCCGCCCATGGCGAGCGAGCATCTGCGTCCAGTCCTGGCGCGGGTCGTTGTCCCATTGCTCGTCAGGAATCGAGTCGAACTCCCACGCCACCACACACACGGTCGGGCATTCGAGGTCGACCGGGGTTTTCTGCGGCGGAGTGAACGACAGGAAGAGGCTGTCTTCGCCGGCGGCAAGCCGTTGTCGATACAGCGGATCGACATCGGCGGTGGACGACACCACGTGCACATGCCCAAGACTTTCCAGCACCGGGCGATAGGCTTTGAGCACGAAGTAGTAACTGTATTCCGGACGCCCGAGACTCTGGCCGATGGAACTGTCATTGACGTCCGAGTAAAGAATGAAATTCATGGCATCCCACGATGAAGCAGCCGTCCTGGCAACCTCATGCTATGACGACCGGGCGTTGGATCAAGTCGGCAGTACCGCGACTTGTCCAGCAACCTCAGACCCGTCTTCGTTTTTGTTTTAGTGGTCAGTTTCACCCCGTTGCGCTACGCCCACGGCAGACCGGAGGAAATAGCGACGAGGGCCATTCTAAACACATCCATCCGGGATCCGGGAACCGCCCGACGGGAATAAATCGTACTAGGCTTACGAGAACTGACCGGTCACGGTATGGCCTGTTGAAATTGCCGAGCAATTGGCACAGATTGGCTACAAACAACTACAACAACTGACTTCGCCTGTCTTTTAGCCGGTTTTTCTTTCGGTCTGTCAGACCCTTCCCTGAAGCATGTGGGAAAGTGGCGCAAGTTCAAGACCAAGGGGTCGCTGTTTGAAAAAAAGTCTGTTCGTCACGGGCCTCAGTGGATTCGTGGGACAACATATTCAGTCGCGTCTAGCGTTGCCGGATTCGTCGTGGGAGCTGCTGCCTGCCGCTTCGCCCTACGACCTCTGCGATGCGCGTAGCCTCACCGATCTGTGGCCGCAACTGCCTGACGCGGTCATTCATCTGGCCGGGCAGACTTTCGTCCCCGAAGCCTTCCGCGATCCGTCACGCACACTCGAGATCAATCTGCTCGGCACGCTCAACCTGCTGCAAGCCCTCAAGGCGCGCGGCTTCGCCGGCACGTTCCTGTATGTCAGTTCCGGTGACGTCTACGGCCAGGTGAGCGAAAGCAACCTGCCGATCACCGAGCAACAACCGCCCTGCCCGCGCAATCCCTATGCAGTGAGCAAACTCTCGGCAGAGTTTCTCAGCCTGCAATGGGGCCTGAGCGAAGGCTGGCCGGTGCTGGTGGCGCGCCCGTTCAATCACATCGGCAGCGGTCAGAAAGACGGCTTTGTCATCGCCAGTGCCGCGCGCCAGATCAACCGCATCAAACAGGGCCTGCAAGCACCGCAACTGGAAGTCGGCGATATCGACGTGACGCGAGATTTTCTCGATGTCGGCGATGTTATTTCGGCCTATTTCGCGCTGCTGGAAAAAGGCACTCCCGGGCAGGTCTACAACATCTGCTCAGGCCGTGAGCAAAGCATTCGCAGCCTGATCGAGCAGCTCGGCGATCTGGCTGAAGTCGAGATGCGTCTGGTTCAAGATCCGGCACGCATGCGTCGCGCCGATCAACGGCGCGTTTGCGGCAGCCACGCAAAACTGGCCAAAGCCACCGGATGGTCGCCAGCCATCACCACACAACAATCCCTGCGGGCGATCCTGTCCGACTGGGAGACGCGAGTACGACAAGAATGACAAAAAGTGCACTCATCACAGGGATCACCGGCCAGGACGGCGCGTATCTGGCCAAGTTGTTGCTCGACAAGGGCTACAAGGTTCACGGCCTCGTCGCACGACGCAGCAGCGACTCACGCTGGCGTCTGCGCGAAATGGGTGTCGAAGCCGACATCGTCTATCTGGACGGTGACATGGCCGATGCCTGTTCGGTACAGCGTGCAGTCATCAAGTCGGCGCCCGACGAAGTCTATAACCTCGCCGCGCAAAGTTTCGTCGCCGCCTCGTGGGATCAACCGGTCACCACCGGCATCGTCGATGGCCTGGGCGTTACCCACTTGCTCGAAGCTATCCGCCAGTTCAGCCCGCACACCCGGTTTTATCAGGCCTCGACCAGCGAGATGTTCGGTCTGATCCAGGCCGAGCAGCAGGATGAAAACACGCCGTTCTACCCGCGCAGCCCTTACGGGGTGGCCAAACTTTACGGTCACTGGATCACCGTCAACTACCGCGAAAGTTTCAACCTGCACGCCAACAGCGGCATCCTCTTCAACCACGAATCGCCGCTGCGCGGCATCGAGTTCGTGACCCGCAAGGTCACCGACGCCGCCGCACGCATCAAGCAAGGCAAACAGCAGGAGCTGGCCTTGGGCAACATCGATGCGAAACGCGATTGGGGGTTTGCCGGCGATTACGTCGAAGCCATGTGGCTGATGCTGCAGCAAGACAAGCCTGACGATTTCGTGGTGGCCACGGGCGTCACCACCACCGTGCGGGAAATGTGCCGCATCGCCTTTGATCACGTCGGCCTCAACTACCGCGATTACGTGAAGATCGACCCGGCGTTCTTCCGCCCGGCCGAAGTCGAAGTGCTGCTCGGCAATCCGGCCAAGGCTCAGCGTGTGCTGGGCTGGAAGCCGAAAACCGACCTGGATACCTTGATCCGCATGATGATGGATGCGGACATGAAACGCGTCGCCAAGGAGTAGGTCATGCTGATCCCCGTGATTCTGTCCGGCGGCGCCGGCACCCGTTTGTGGCCAGTGTCCCGCGAGGGCCATCCCAAGCCATTCATGCATTTGCCCGACGGCCAGTCGCTGCTGGGCAAGACCTACCAGCGTGCGGCAGCGCTGCTGGACGGCTGGGGCGACATTGTCACGGTGACCAACCGCGAGTACTACTTCCAGAGCAAGGATCACTATTGCGCCGCTCATGTGTCGCGCCATCGCGGGCACTTTCTGCTGGAGCCGACCGGGCGCAACACGGCGCCGGCCATTGCTGCCGCCGCGTTGTCGCTGCAGGCGTTGCACGGTGACGACGCGATCATGGTGGTGATGCCCGCTGACCATTTGATCGTCAATCAGGACGCACTGAAAACCGCAGTCGAGCATGCGGTCAATCTGGCCAAAGACGGCTATCTGGTGACCTTCGGCGTGATCCCGACCGCGCCGGAAACCGGCTTCGGCTATATCGAAACCGGCGCGCCGCTGGATGCCAGAGGCGCGGCGAAGGTGCAGCGTTTCGTCGAGAAACCCGACCTGCAAACCGCTACGCACTATCTGGAAAGCGGCAACTTCCTGTGGAATTCAGGCATGTTCTGCTTCACCACCGCCACCGTCATTGCCGAACTGCAATTGCATGCGCCTGAGCTGCTGGAGCAGACCCGCACCTGCATGGCCGCCAGCGCGCCGATCGAAACCGTCGGCTGCCTGCAACAGGAACTGTCGCCGGCGCTGTTCGCTGAAATCACCGACATCTCCATCGACTACGCACTGATGGAGCGCTCGGAAAAAGTCGTGGTCGTGCCCGCCGGTTTCGACTGGAGCGACATCGGTTCGTGGGGCGCCGTGGCGGCGCTGGTGCCAGCCGACGCCGACAACAACCGCGCCAGCGGCGAGGCTATTTTCATCGACAGCCACAACAACTTCGTCCAAAGCGAAGGCCGGCTGGTGGCTACGGTGGGTGTGGATAACCTGATCGTGGTCGACACCGCCGACGCCGTACTGGTGGCCCACGCCGACCGTGCGCAGGACGTCCGCCGCGTGGCCAAGCAACTCAAGGACAAATCCCACGAAGCCTATCGGCTGCATCGTACCGTCAGCCGTCCATGGGGCACCTACACCGTGCTCGAGGAGGGCCCGCGCTTCAAGATCAAACGGATCGTGGTCAAGCCTGGGGGCAAGCTCTCGCTGCAAATGCACCATCACCGCAACGAACACTGGGTGGTGGTCGAAGGCATGGCCAAAGTCACCAACAACGGCAGCGGTACGACGCTGGTGGCCAAGAATGAATCGACCTTCATCGCCGCCGGCCACAAGCATCGCCTGGAAAACCCCGGGGTGATCGATCTGGTGATCATCGAAGTACAAAGCGGCGAATACCTGGGAGAGGACGACATCGTCCGCTTCGAAGACCAGTACGGCAGGACGGATTAAATGCTGCTTTCCCTGTTCCGCTCGCTGCTTGGCTACCGGGGTTTCATCCTCGGCAGCGTGCAGCGAGAGTTTCAAGCGCGGTACCGCAATTCTTTGTTTGGTGCCCTGTGGCCGATCTTCAATCCACTGTCGATGATCGTCGTTTACACCGTGATTTTTTCCCACATCATGCGCGCCCGTTTACCCGGGGTGGATGACAGCATGGCCTACAGCGTCTACCTCTGCGCCGGGCTGCTGGCATGGGGACTTTTCTCTGAAATCACCTTGCGCAGCCAGAACATGTTTCTGGAAAACGCCAACCTGCTGAAGAAAATCAGCTTCCCGCGCATCTGCCTGCCAGTGATTGTGCTGTGCAACGCCGGGATCAACTTCGCGATCATCATCAGCCTGTTCCTGGGCTTTCTGCTGATCACCGGACGCTGGCCAGGCATGGCGTTGCTGGCGCTGATTCCATTGATCGCCCTGCAAATGATGTTCTGCGCCGGACTGGGCATGGTGCTGGGCGTATTGAATGTGTTCTTCCGCGATGTCGGCCAGCTCTTCGGCATCTGCCTGCAATTCTGGTTCTGGCTGACGCCGATCGTTTACCCGATCACGATCCTGCCGGAATGGGTGCAGCGCCTGCTGCAACTCAACCCGCTGACCAACCTGTTCAGCAGCTATCAGAACCTGTTCCTCTACGGTCAGTGGCCGGTCTGGAGCTCGCTGCTGCCGATCTTCATCACGGGTGCGCTGTTTTGTCTGATCGGTCTGCGGCTGTTTCGCCAGCGCGTCGGCGAAATGGTGGATGAACTCTGATGGGACATATTCGCGTCACCGGCCTGAGCAAGGCCTATAAACAATACCCCAACCGCTGGAGCCGCCTGGCCGAGTGGCTGATCCCGTTTTCGCCGATCCGTCACCACCAGCACTGGGTACTGCGAGACGTCGAATTCGAAATCGCCCCCGGTGAAGCCGTGGGCATCGTCGGCGCCAACGGCGCTGGCAAAAGCACCTTGCTGAAGATGATTACCGGCACCACCCAACCCACCAGCGGCACGATCGAACTGCAAGGCCGCGTGGCCGCGCTGCTGGAACTGGGTATGGGCTTCCACCCGGATTTCACCGGGCGTCAGAACGCAATCATGGCCGGTCAACTGTTGGGGATGCAGCTCGAAGAAATCGAAGCACTGCTACCCGAGATCGAGCATTTCGCCGAAATCGGCGACGCCATCGACCACCCGGTGCGCACCTATTCCAGCGGCATGCAAATGCGTCTGGCGTTCAGCGTCGCCACGGCTCGACGCCCGGACATCCTCATCGTCGACGAGGCGCTGTCAGTGGGCGACGCCTACTTCCAGCACAAAAGCTTCGAACGCATCCGCAGCTTCCGCAAATCCGGGACCACGCTGCTGATCGTGTCCCACGACCGTTCAGCCATTCAATCGATCTGCGATTCGGCGATCCTGCTCAAGGATGGCCGCATGGCCATGTACGGCAAACCGGAACCGGTACTCGATTACTACAACGCGCTGATGGCTGAACGCGAAGGCCAGATCGTCCGCCAGGAAATGCTCGCCGGGGGCGAAGTGCAAACGGTATCAGGCACTGGCGAAGCCGCCATTCTCGGCGTGCGCCTGCTCGATGAAAACGATCGCAGCATCGATGCCGCCGAAGTCGGTCAGCCGGTGGTACTCGAAGTCAAAGTCGAAGTGCGCAAGGACATCGAACGACTGGTGCTGGGCTTTATCCTCAAGGATCGCTTGGGCCAGATGATGTACGGCATCAACACCCATCGTCTGGACAAGGCGCTGACCGACCTGCACGCCGGCGAGCGTTTCACCTATCGCTTTGCCTTCGTCATGGGGCTGGGCAAAGGTAATTATTCCGTATCGCTGAGCCTGTCGCGCCTGGACTCTCACCTCGATCGCAATTTCGAATGGCGTGACTACGGGCTGGTGTTCCACGTGATCAACAACCGTCAGGAAGATTTCGTCGGTTGTTCATGGCTTGGCGCCAAGACCACCATCACCCGCGACACGGAAGTCCGGCCTGTCGAGCGCTTGCCATGACCCGCTTGCTCGTCGAATGCACTCACGTGTTCCAGCACCCGACGGTCAACTCGGGGATTCAGCGTGTGGTGCGCAACGTCATCAAGCAACTGCCTGCAGATGCCGAAGGCGTCGAGTGCATGCCGGTGGTGGTGCTCAATGGCGAACTTTATCGTGTACTGCAACTGGCACCGTGCGATACGCCTTTTTTCAACGCGCTGGAAACCTTCGGTGGACGCCTGGAGCGCCTCGCCCACCGCTTCTGGCAATGGCATCAGCGGCGCGATGCACAATGCACCTCGAAACTGGCGCGACGGATTTTGTATGTCGGCTATCGGCTGACCCTCTTCGGCGCGTTCGGCCTGCCGACCCGCCTGATCCGACGAATCAACCGCAGGCAATTGCTCAAACGCTGTTCACCCCTGCAGCATCAGCCGGGCGATCAATTGGTGCTGCTGGACTCATCCTGGCACTCGGATTTTTTTGCCCACGTCGAGCGACTGAAACGCGACGGCGTCGGCATGATTGCGGTGATCTACGACCTGATCCCGCTGACTCACCCACAGTTTTACGACACGCGCCTGGTCGAGGTTTTCAACGAATGGTTCGACTGGATCACTCGCACGGCCGATGGCTACATGGCGATTTCTGCCACGGTGCGCGATCAGGTGCGGGAAGAATTGCAGCGCAGAATCGGTGCCGAGCAAACCAACAAGCGCTGGTTCGATTTCTTTCACTTGGGTTCCGAACTGGATCTGCACAACGACCAGGCCACGGTCGATACGCGCCTGAAGCAATTGTTCACGACCACAGACCCGATTTACCTGATGGTCAGCACCATCGAACCACGCAAGAATCACGCGTATCTGCTCGATGCCTTCGAACGCGCTTGGGCCACTGGCTCAACGGCACGGTTGTGCATCGCCGGGCGGGTCGGCTGGAAATGCGACGCCCTGCTCGCCCGAGTGCACAATCATCCTGAGCTGAACCAGCGTCTGTTCCTGTTCAACGACCTCAGTGACACCAGCCTTGAACACGCTTACGCCCACGCCAGTGCGCTGGTGTTTCCTTCATTCGTCGAAGGCTTTGGTTTGCCCTTGGTGGAAGCCATGCAGCGTGGCTTGCCGGCGATGGGCAGCGATATCGCGGTTTTCCGCGAAATCGGCGGCGAGTTCATGGCGTACTTTGATCTGCAGGATCCGCAAAGCCTTGCCGACCTGATCAATCAATTCCAGCGCAGCGGCCAGTTCCCCGCCGCTCGCGATGTCGCGGACTGGCAGTGGATCGGCTGGCGTGAAGCCAGTCTGCAACTGGCTGAACGCAGCGTGCTGAATATTGTGCAAGCGCCGGCGGCGCCAGCGAGGCAGCATGCGCATTGCTCTTAACGCACGCATTCTCCAGGCACCACGCACCGGCATCGGCCACTACGTTGCCGAACTGGTCAACGCCTTGCGCAGCGAGCCGGACGTTGACGTGACGCTGTTCCACGGCTGGGGCTGGAGCTCGGCGCTGCCGGAAGCGGCCATGCCGGGTTACTCACGCCTGACGCCACTTTTGCGGCAGATTCCCGGGGCCTATCAGGCGCGTCGCTGGCTGGAGCAGAAACGCTTCGATCAGGGGCGCGCGCAAGGTATCGACCTCTATCACGAACCGAGCCTGTGGCCGCTGGCCTTCGATGGCCCGACCGTGATCACCCTGCACGATCTGACTCACCTGCATTTCCCCGAGACCCAGCCCCCGGCACGGCTCAAGGAGATCGAGCGCCGATTGGCTCAGGGTGTGCAACAGGCGCAGGTGATTCTCACCGACTCGCAAGCCATTGCCGACGAGGCCCAAGACTATTTCGCCCTGCCAGCCGAGCGTTTTGTGGTGGCGCCACTGGGCGTTGCCGCGCGCTTTCATCCGCGCGAGGCGAGCGCCATTGACGCGGTACTCAAGGCGCACGCGGTCGAGGCGCGGGAATATTTCCTGTGTGTGGGCACGCTGGAGCCGCGCAAGAACCTGGGCCTGGCCCTGCGTGCCCATGCCCTGTTGCCGGAGGCTGTGCGCCAGCGCTTTCCGCTGTTGATCGTCGGTATGGCCGGGTGGGAGCGCGAGCAGTTCAGCGAACCCTTGCGTCAGGCGCTGGCCAGCGGGCACGTGTGCCTGCTCGGTTATCTGCCCGATGAACAGGTGGCGCAGTTATTGGCCGGTGCCCGCGCGCTGATTTTTCCGTCGTTGTATGAAGGTTTTGGTCTGCCGGTACTGGAGGCCATGGCCAGCGGCACCCCCGTAGTACTCACGCGCTCTTCGGCGATGCCGGAAGTCGCGGGCGCGGCGGGCAACTATATTGAAGCTGACGATGCAGAAGGCCTGCGTGATGCGCTGAGCCGACTGATCGACGATCAAGCGCATTGGCAGGCATGCCAAGAGGCCGGGTTGCAGCAGTCACGGCTTTTTTCCTGGGAGCGTTGTGCACAGGCCACGGCCTGTGCCTACCGTCAGGCCATGGGAGGTTGAATGCGAGTTCTTCATTTTTTCAAGACGTACCTGCCCGACTCGGTCGGCGGCATTGAGCAAGTGATCTTCCAACTCTGCGAAAGCGGCGCCCAACACGGCATCGACGGCCAGGTGCTGACGCTCAGCGCTGACCCGACACCGCCCGTGGTGAATTTGGGTCAGCACGAAGTGCACCGCGCCAAACTCGACATCCAGTTCGCCTCCACCGGTTTTTCCTGGAGTGTGTTCAAACAGTTTCGCGAGCTGGCCGCCGAGGCCGACGTGGTCAACTACCACTTCCCGTGGCCGTTCATGGACCTGGTACATTTCGCCAGCGCGACGAATAAACCGAGTGTGGTGACTTACCACTCGGACATCATTCGCCAGAAGCACCTGCTCAAACTCTATCGCCCGTTGATGAACCGCTTCCTCGCCAGCGCTGACCGCATCGTTGCCGCTTCGCCGAACTACCTGCACACCAGCGATGTGCTGCAGCAGTTCCAGGACAAGACCCGAGTGATTCCCTACGGGTTGAACAAGGCCGGTTATCCACAGCCCGATGCCGAGCGGATGAACCGCTGGCGCCAACAGCTTGGGGATAAGTTTTTCCTGTTTGTCGGGGTGATGCGTTATTACAAGGGCTTGCACATCCTTCTCGATGCGATGAAAGACGTGGACTATCCCGTGGTCATTGTCGGCGCCGGGCCGCTGGAGCGGGAGCTTCACGCTCAAGCGCAGGCTTTGGGCCTGCGCAACATTCATTTCCTCGGGCGTCTGGGTGACGAAGACAAGGTGGCGCTGCTGGAACTGAGTTACGCCATCGTCTTCCCTTCGCACCTGCGCTCGGAAGCCTTTGGCATTTCCTTGCTGGAAGGTGCGATGTACGGCAAACCGATGATTTCCAGCGAGATTGGCACTGGCACCAGTTACATCAATATCCACAACGAAACCGGTCTTGTTGTACCGCCAAGTCATCCACAGGCGTTTCGTGAAGCGATGCGCACGCTCTGGGAAGACCCGGTGCGCGCCGCCGCCATGGGTGTCAAAGCCGAAGCGCGCTATCGGCAGTTATTCACAGCCGATGAGATGGGGCGCAAGTGGACCGAGCTGTATCAGGAATTGCTGCAAGAGAAATCTCTGTCCTACGCCTGAGCGTGGGTTGAACACCGAACCCCTGTAGGAGCTGCCGAAGGCTGCTCCTACAGGGGTTCGGGTTACAGGTCTAAGACCAGTGGCTGATTGCTTTGCGCCGGGACCGCGCAGCAAATCAGCACATGCCCCGCTTCCGGAATATCCGCCGGCACCTGTGGATAATTCACCGCGCCACTGACCAGCCGGGTCTTGCAGGTACCGCACGAACCACCGCGGCAACTGAACTCGGGGCGCAATCCGCGGCTTTCCGCCAACTCCAGCAAACTGCCGCCATCAGGTTGCCAGCGCGCCTCTTTAGCCGAGCGCTCGAACACCACCGGCACCGACGTGGTTGCTGCGGGCGGTTGTTCGATTACGATCGCATCCGGATCGGCCTGACGTTTCAGGGTCGACGGGCCAAAGGTTTCCGCGTGAATCTGCGCATCGCGTACATCCAGCTCGCGCAGGGTGTCGTACAACCCTTGGGTAAAACCACCAGGGCCGCAGAGCACAAAGTCGAGCTGATCGAAATCCTCGGCTTCGAGCAGGTTCCTCAACACCGCGCCATCGATGCGCCCATGCACATCGAAGTCCTCGCCCTCTTGCAGATCGGCTTCTGGCTGGCTAAGCAAACGCAGGACTCGCACAGCATCGCCGGCGGTTTCGAGCAATCGATCCAGCTCCCGGCGAAACGGCTGATCCGCCAAACTGCGCGAACTCTGCAGCAATAACGTGGGACGAATCCCCCGCGTGCGTAAGCCCTGGTACACCACCTCGCGCAGCATCGACAGCAACGGCGTGATGCCGACCCCGGCGGCCAACAGCACCAACGGCCTGCGCTCCAGTGGCGCGACAGTGAAATGCCCTTGCGGTGCCCGCGCCTCCAGCACATCACCGATGCGAATCTGCTCATGCAGGTGCGAGGAAATCAGCCCTTCGCGCTTGACGCTGATCCGGTAAAAACCATCCGACGGCGCACTCGAAAGGCTGTAGGTGCGAATGTGCACCTCACCGTCGAGGGTGAAACGCAGTGGCAGATGCTGGCCGGCGAGAAATACCGGTAAACCGGCACCATCGGTTGGCTCCAGATAGATCGAGCGGATGTTGCGGCTCTCCGCTTCGATCCTCGCCACACGCAACGGCCGCCATTGATTACCCAGCGCCTGCGCCTGCAAACGCGCATCGGCTTCGGCCCAGTTACCGGTCAACAGACTGGTCGGCGACATGCCGTCGAAGCGCCAGCGCAACGCCAGGGCGGCCGGACGCCGCACCAGTTTCTCCACTTCAAATGTCCACAGCCGTTCCGCGCCTTGAAAGGCTTCGATCTGCGGATCATCGAGAAGGATCTCGGTACGCCCGCTGAGTTGCAGCAGATCGCCTGTGGAAAAGTCGATGAACAGCAAGCCTGCCTTGGGATTGAGCAGCAGATTGCCGAGGGTGTTGAAATGCAGGTTGCCGGCGAAGTCAGGGATGGTCAGCCGATTGCCTTCCACGCGGACGAAACCAGCCTGGCCACCCCGGTGGGAAACATCCACCGCACGCTGGCCGTCGACATCCACATAACTGGCGACAAAAAACGTATCGGCGCCCGTGATCAGCGCGACGGCTGCGTCATCGAGGCCGTGCAGATGCTCGGCCGGGCGTGTCTGCGGATCCGTCAGCGGCACCCGCTGAAACTGGCGCAGTTGGATGTATTGCGGGCAGTTGCCGAAGGCCTGATCCACGCTCACGTCAAAACCATCAGCGCTCAGATTGCCGACATGGCCGTTGAGGCGATTGCGCCGGCGGGTGTGCAATTCGATGCCGAGTAAACCGATCGGCTCGCCGTCACGCAGTTGCGCCGGGTCATCGGCAGCGACCTGAGTGGCGAAATGCAGATGCTCGGGATCCGGCGAATGGGCAAACCCCGGCGCGCCTTCGAGCACACTGGCCCACGGCCGCCCATCTGCATCAACTGCGCCGTACAACATGAAGGGTAATTGCTGATAGAACTCACGGTGCTGATCCGGCATCCAGGTGCGAATCACCTTGCGCCCGAAGGCTTCCATGCGTTCGGCAACGCCGACATGGGCCTGCAATTGCTGTTCGCCAGCGTGCCACGGTGAACGTTCCATCACGACCTCTCCCCTGCACCGACGGCACAGTGTGGATTGCGAAAATCAGGCAGTGGTTTGCAGACCGGCAACCGTGCGTGGCATGCCGACGAAACCAGGCAAGGCTTCAACCCGGGCCAGCCAGGCGCGGACGTTGCCGTAGTCGTCCAGCGACACGTTGCCTTCCGGTGCATGGGCGATGTAACTGTAGGCAGAAACGTCGGCAATGCTCGGCTCGTCGCCGGCCAGATACGGCGTTTTGCCCAACTCGATGTCCATCACCTTGAGCAGGTTGTGCGCCCGGGTAATTGCTTCTTCAGCATTCAACTGTGCGCCAAACACCGTGACCAATCGTGCCGCAGCAGGTCCGAAGGCAATCGGCCCGGCAGCGGCGGACAACCAGCGCTGCACCCGAGCCGCACCGACCGGATCGGTTGGCAACCAACGACCGTGGCCGTATTTCTGCGCCAGGTACACCAGAATCGCGTTGGAATCGGCCAGCACCACGCCGCCGTCATCAATGGCCGGCACTTGGCCAAAACTGTTGATCGCCAGATACGCCGGCTGCTTGTGCTCACCCTTGGCCAGATCGACGAAGATCAGCTCGGTCGGCAATTGCAGCAGGGACAACATCAGCTCGACACGGTGGGCGTGGCCGGAACGTGGGAAGTTGTAGAGTTTGATCGCTTGCATGGTCGACTCCGCTGAAAAGGGGCGCCGCTGCGGGGATGAGAGCGCCGATGGAGGCCATCTTGCGCCGATCGCGAAAACAACAGAATCACCAGCAAGTGCAATCGATTATTTCATCTCATGCAATAACGCAGCATCTTTAAGCGCTGGGTGCTCACGTAAAGCCTTGGCGGTGAAATCGACGAAACTGCGGATTCGCGCCGGCGCCTTGCGCCCACCTTGGTACACCACGTGGATCGGTAATGGCGGCAGTTCGAATTCGGCGAGAACGATATCCAACTCGCCGGTGGCGATTTTGCTGGCGACTTGGTAAGACAGCACCCGGGTCAAACCCAACCCCATGCAGGCTGCGGTAATCGCTGCCTGATTGGCGGTAACAATCAGCCGCGGCTCTGGACGCACGCTGAGCGGTTCGCCAGCGTCGAGAAACGGCCAACTGCGTTGCTGGCCAATTGCTGAAGTCGCCACCACTGGCGCGCCCGCCAACGCGTGGGGATGACCCGGTCGGCCATACTTGGCAAAGTAGTCCGGCGAGCCACAAATGACCCGACGCACCTCACCCACGCGAACAGCATGCTGACTGCTGTCCGGTAGATCACCGATGCGCACCGCCACATCGATGCCCTCTTCGACCATGTTGACGATCCGATCGACCAGCACCGCGTTGATCGTGACGTCCGGATACTGCGCGAGATAACGCGCCATCAGCGGCGTCACAAACAAATCACCGAACAACACCGGTGCCGTCACCGTCAGTTGCCCACGCGGCTCGGCATGACTGCCCGCCGCCGAGTCCTCGGCCTCCTGCACCTCAGCGAGAATCCGCCGACAATCCTCCAGATAACGCTGCCCGGCTTCGCTCAAATGCACACTGCGCGTGGTGCGAATCAGCAATTGCGTGCCGATGCGCAACTCCAGCGCCGCCACCGCCCTCGTGACACTGGCCGCCGACAGACCCAGACGCCGTGCGGCCGCAGAGAAGCCTTGCTCTTGGGCGACGGTGGTGAAGATGTGCATTTCTTGGAAGCGATCCATGGTGCCTCTCGAGTCAGATACAAAAATCGCAGCCGAAGCTGCGATTTTTTTGTGCCGATATCAGCTGTGGATAACTTATTCCACCGTCACCGACTTCGCCAGGTTACGCGGCTGATCGACGTCCGTGCCTTTGAGCACCGCCACATAGTACGAAAGCAACTGCAGTGGGATTGTGTAAAGGATCGGCGAGAGGATGTCGTGGATATGTGGCATCTGCACCACGTGGGTGCCTTCGCCGTTGGTCATCCCGGCTTTTTCATCGGCGAACACGATCAGTTCACCGCCACGGGCGCGGACTTCCTGCAGGTTGGATTTGAGCTTTTCCAGCAGTTCGTTGTTCGGTGCGACGGTCACCACCGGCATGTCGTTATCCACAAGCGCCAGCGGGCCGTGTTTCAGCTCACCGGCAGGGTAGGCTTCGGCGTGGATGTAAGAGATTTCCTTGAGTTTCAGGGCACCTTCCATCGCCACCGGGAATTGCGCACCACGACCGAGGAACAGGGTGTGGTTTTTCTCGGCGAACAGCTCGGCGATTTTTTCCACGGTGCTGTCCATGGCCAGCGCTTCGCCGAGACGGCTGGGCAGGCGACGCAGCTCTTCAACCAGACGCGCTTCAACACCCTCGGCCAACGTGCCGCGCACTTGACCCAGCGACAGGGTCAGCAGCAACAGACCGACCAATTGCGTGGTGAAAGCTTTGGTCGAGGCAACACCGATTTCGCGGCCGGCCTGGGTCAGCAGGGTCAGGTCGGATTCGCGCACCAACGAACTGATGCCGACGTTGCAGATGGCCAGGCTGGCGAGGAAACCCAGCTCCTTGGCATTACGCAGCGCCGCGAGGGTGTCGGCGGTTTCGCCGGACTGCGAGATAGTCACAAACAGGGTGTCCGGCTGCACCACCACTTTGCGGTAGCGGAATTCGCTGGCAACTTCGACCTGGCACGGGATACCGGCCAGTTCTTCGAGCCAGTAACGGGCGACCATGCCGGCGTGATAACTGGTACCACAGGCGACGATCTGCACGTTGCGGACTTTGGTAAACAGTTCGGCCGCTTGTGGGCCAAACGCTTGCACCAGCACCTGATCGTTGCTCAGGCGACCTTCGAGGGTGCGCTGAACTACCGCTGGCTGCTCGTGGATTTCCTTGAGCATGTAGTGGCGAAACTCGCCCTTGTCGGCCGCTTCCGCGCCATCGCTGTACTGCACAGTCTGGCGCTCGACGGCGTTGCCGTTGACGTCCCAGATCTGCACGGTATCGCGGCGAATTTCGGCGATATCGCCCTCTTCCAGGTACATGAAACGGTCGGTGACCTGACGCAGGGCCAATTGGTCGGAGGCGAGGAAGTTCTCGCCCAGACCCAAACCGATCACCAACGGGCTGCCACTGCGCGCAGCAACCAGACGATCCGGTTGTTTGGCGTTGATCACCGCCAGACCATAAGCACCGTGCAGTTCTTTGACGGTGGCTTTCAACGCGACGGTCAGGTCCGGCTGGTCTTTGAGTTTGTGGCTGAGCAGGTGGGCGATGACTTCGGTGTCGGTGTCGGAGGTGAACACGTAACCCAGCGCTTTCAGTTGTTCACGCAGGGCTTCGTGGTTTTCGATGATGCCGTTGTGCACCACGGCGATATCGCCGGAGAAATGCGGGTGGGCGTTACGTTCGCACGGTGCGCCGTGGGTGGCCCAACGGGTGTGCGCGATGCCGAGACGGCCAACCAGCGGGTGTTCGGCCAGCGCCGCTTCGAGTTCGCTGACCTTGCCCGGGCGACGCATGCGCTCGAGGGTTTCGTCGTTGGTGAAAACCGCGACACCGGCGCTGTCATAGCCGCGGTATTCAAGGCGCTTGAGGCCTTCGAGCAGGATGGCGGTGATATTACGTTCAGCAACTGCGCCGACAATTCCACACATGCTTATTTCTCCTGACTGACAGCCGCGCAAATCACGGTGATACCGCGGGCCTGAATCTGATCGCGTGCATCGATAGGCAGGCGATCATCGGTAATGAGGGTATGAACGCTGCTCCACGGCAGCTCCAGATTGGGAATCTTGCGGCCGATCTTGTCGGCCTCGACCATGACGATGACTTCCCGCGCGACCTCGGCCATGACCCGGCTCAAACCGAGCAACTCGTTGAAGGTGGTCGTGCCGCGCACCAGATCGATGCCGTCGGCACCAATGAACAACTGGTCAAAGTCGTAAGAGCGTAGTACCTGCTCGGCAACCTGGCCCTGGAAGGATTCCGAATGCGGATCCCAGGTACCGCCGGTCATCAACAGCACCGGTTCGTGCTCGAGTTCGCTCAAGGCGTTGGCGACGTGCAGGGAATTGGTCATCACCACCAGACCGGGCTGTTGGCCAAGCTCCGGAATCATTGCAGCGGTGGTGCTGCCGCTGTCGATGATGATTCGCGCGTGTTCACGGATACGTTTCACCGCCGCGCGGGCAATCGCCTGTTTGTATTTGGAAACGCTCTGGGCAGTCTCCGCGACCAGTTCCTGCGGCATGGTGATCGCCCCGCCGTAGCGGCGCAGTAACAAGCCGTGGCTTTCCAGCGCGGCCAGATCCTTGCGAATCGTAACTTCGGAGGTTTCGAAGCGCTTGGCCAATTCATCCACACTGACTTCACCCTGCTCGTTGAGCAAGGCGAGGATGTTGTGGCGGCGTTGCGGCGTATTGCGTTTCGACATGGCGACTTAAGTTTCGTTTCGAAAGATAACGGAAGTAATCAAAACCTATCGGCTCTAAATCGTCAAGCACTCGCTCAAAAAAAATCGCAACCCCTAACAGTCTCCCCGTAGGAGCTGCCGAAGGCTGCGATCTGTTGATCTTTAAAAAGCCGCTGTGGATAACTCAGCTCTTCTTGATCTTCTCCGGCCGCTTCCAGCCATCGATATTTCTCTGCCGCGCTCGGCCCACGGCCAACTGCGCGTTATCCACATTCTGCGTAATGGTCGAACCGGCCGCCGTGGTCGCACCGGCAGAGATATCCACAGGCGCGACCAACGAATTATTGGAGCCGATGAACACATCTGCACCCAACACGGTTTTCCACTTGTTGGCGCCGTCGTAGTTGCAAGTAATGGTGCCCGCGCCGATGTTGGTACGCGCTCCGATCTCGGCATCACCCAGATAAGTCAGGTGTCCCGCCTTGGCGCCTTCGCCCATGTGGGCATTTTTCAGCTCAACGAAGTTACCCACATGCGCGCGTGCTTCAAGCACGGTGCCTGGACGCAGACGTGCGAACGGGCCGGCATCACTGCCCTCGCCCAGAACGGCACCTTCGATATGACTGTTGGCTTTGATCACCACACCTTTGCGCAGGGTGCTGTCCTTGATCACGCAGTTCGGGCCGATCACCACGTCGTCTTCGATGACAACGTTGCCCTCGAGGATCACATTGATGTCGATCAGCACGTCGCGACCGACGGTCACTTCACCACGCACGTCGAAGCGCGCCGGGTCGCGCAGGGTTACGCCTTGTGCCATCAACCGACGGCCCGCGCGCAACTGGTAGTGACGCTCCAGCTCGGACAGTTGCTTGCGATCGTTGGCGCCCTGCACTTCCATCGGGTCGTGCGGTTGTTCGGTGGCGACAACCAGACCATCACTGACTGCCATCTCGATCACGTCGGTCAGGTAGTACTCGCCCTGCGCGTTGTTATTCGACAGGCGACTCATCCAGTCGGCCAGACGATTGGCCGGAACAGCGAGGATACCGGTGTTGCCTTCAGTGATCGCGCGTTGCGCTTCGCTGGCATCTTTATGTTCAACGATGGCAGCGACCTTGCCGTCAGCGTCACGCACGATACGGCCGTAACCGGTCGGGTCGTCCAGCTCAACGGTCAACAGCCCCATCTGTCCCGGTACTACGTGCTTGAGCAAACGTTGCAGGGTTTCGACTTCGATCAGCGGCACGTCACCGTAGAGGATCAGCACAGTATCGGCAGTAATGAACGGCACCGCTTGGGCAGTGGCGTGGCCGGTGCCAAGTTGCTTGTCCTGCAGGACGAAATTCAGATCATCAGCGGCCAGACGCTCACGCACCACATCGGCACCGTGGCCGATGACCACATGAATGCGCTGCGGATCAAGTTGCCGGGCGCTGTGGATAACATGACCCAGCATGGAGTTGCCGGCAATCGGATGCAGCACTTTCGGCAGTGCCGAACGCATACGAGTGCCTTGACCGGCCGCGAGGATAACGATTTCAAGAGACATGACTGGCTACCAATCCTGGGTGGTCAGCAACTGCGACCGGGTTTCGGAAATTCGGAAAAGAAAAAAGGGTAGCCGAGGCCACCCTTTTTTATCAATCGCACAACAAGCGGCTGACGGATTAACCGCCAAACTTCTTGCGGATCTGCTGGACGGTGCGCAGCTGGGCTGCAGCCTCGGCCAGACGTGCGGACGCAGCTCCGTAGTCGAAATCTGCGCTCTTCTCGTGCAGAGCAGCTTCGGCAGCCTTGAGGGCTGCCTGGGCTTGAGCTTCATCCAGGTCGGCGGCGCGTTGCACGGTATCGGCAAGCACCTTGACCATGTTCGGCTGAACCTCGAGGAAACCACCGGAGATGTAGAACACCTCGGCTTCCCCGCCTTGCTTGATCAGGCGGATCGGACCTGGCTTCAGATTAGTGATCAGCGGCGCGTGACCCAGAGCGATACCAAGATCACCCAGTGCACCGTGCGCAATCACCATCTCGACCAGGCCGGAAAAGATTTCTCCTTCCGCGCTGACGATATCGCAATGGACTGTCATAGCCATCTGATTGCCTCAACCTAAATGAGCGCCCGTTGCCGGGCGCCGGGATTACAGTTTCTTGGCTTTCTCGATCGCTTCTTCGATGCCGCCAACCATGTAGAACGCTTGTTCTGGCAGGTGGTCGTAGTCACCGTTGAGGATGCCTTTGAAGCCAGCAATGGTGTCTTTCAGGGAAACGTATTTACCCGAAGCACCGGTGAAGACTTCAGCCACGAAGAACGGCTGCGACAAGAAGCGCTGGATCTTACGAGCACGGTTTACCAACTGCTTGTCGGCTTCCGACAGCTCGTCCATACCCAGGATCGCGATGATGTCCTTCAGCTCTTTGTAACGTTGCAGAACGTACTGAACGCCGCGAGCGGTGTCGTAGTGGTCCTGGCCGATTACGTTCGGGTCCAGCTGGCGCGAAGTCGAATCCAGTGGATCTACCGCTGGGTAGATACCCAGGGAGGCGATGTCACGGGACAGAACGACGGTGGCGTCCAAGTGGGCGAAGGTGGTCGCTGGCGACGGGTCGGTCAAGTCATCCGCAGGTACGTATACCGCTTGGATCGAAGTGATCGAACCTTCCTTGGTCGAAGTGATACGTTCTTGCAGAACGCCCATCTCTTCAGCCAGGGTAGGCTGGTAACCTACTGCAGAAGGCATACGGCCCAGCAGTGCGGATACTTCAGTACCGGCCAGGGTGTAACGGTAGATGTTGTCGACGAACAGCAGAACGTCGTTACCTTCGTCACGGAACTTCTCGGCCATGGTCAGGCCGGTCAGAGCTACGCGCAGACGGTTTCCCGGCGGCTCGTTCATCTGACCGTAAACCAGTGCCACTTTGTCCAGAACGTTGGAGTCCTTCATCTCGTGGTAGAAGTCGTTACCCTCACGAGTACGCTCACCCACACCGGCGAACACGGAATAACCGCTGTGCTCGATGGCGATGTTACGGATCAGTTCCATCATGTTTACGGTTTTGCCTACACCGGCACCACCGAACAGACCGACTTTACCGCCCTTGGCGAACGGGCAAACCAGGTCGATAACCTTGATGCCGGTTTCCAGCAGGTCGTTGCCGCCTGCTTGCTCAGCGAACGAAGGTGCTGCGCGGTGAATGCCCCAGCGCTCTTCGGTGTCGATCGGGCCAGCTTCGTCGATCGGGTTGCCGAGGACGTCCATGATCCGGCCCAGGGTCGCTTTACCGACCGGTACGGAGATGGCTGCGCCAGAGTCGGTAACTTCCAGACCGCGCTTCAAGCCCTCGGTGGAACCCATCGCAATGGTGCGAACCACGCCGTCGCCCAGCTGCTGCTGAACTTCCAGGGTGGTTGCGGCCGCGCTTTGTACAGTCAGCGCGTTGTAGATGCTCGGTACGCTGTCGCGTGGAAATTCCACGTCGATAACGGCGCCGATGATTTGAACGATACGTCCGCTACTCATAGCTGGATCCTCTGAATATTTGAACCGTTAAACCGCGGCAGCGCCGCCGACGATTTCCGAGATCTCTTGGGTGATCGCAGCCTGACGCGCCTTGTTGTAGATCAGCTGCAAATCGCTGATCAAATCACCGGCGTTGTCGGTAGCGTTCTTCATCGCGATCATCCGCGCAGCTTGTTCAGCCGCGTTGTTCTCGACCACCGCCTGGTAGACCTGCGACTCAACGTAGCGGACCATCAAGCCGTCAAGCAGCTCTTTGGCATCCGGTTCGTAGAGATAGTCCCAGTGGTGCTTGAGATCCTGATCCGGGGTGGCCACCAGTGGAATCAACTGCTCCACGGTAGGCTGTTGCGTCATGGTGTTGATGAACTTGTTGGACACCACGGACAGGCGGTCAATACGGCCGTCCAGGTAGGCATCCAGCATCACCTTGACGCTGCCGATCAGATCATTGATCGACGGCTCTTCACCCAGGTGGCTGATAGCTGCAACGACGTTACCGCCGAAGTTGCGGAAAAAGGCCGCACCCTTACTACCAACAACACACAGATCAATCTCGACGCCGTTTTCGCGGTTTACCGCCATGTCCTTGACCAGGGCCTTGAACAGGTTGGTGTTCAAGCCGCCGCACAAACCACGGTCACTGCTCACAACGACATAGCCGACACGCTTGATGGCGCGGTCGATCATGAACGGGTGGCGGTATTCCGGGTTGGCGTTGGCCAGATGCCCAATTACCTGGCGGATACGCTCCGCATAAGGACGGCTAGCAGCCATGCGCATTTGTGCCTTGCGCATTTTGCTGACCGCCACTTTTTCCATGGCGCTGGTAATCTTTTGCGTGCTTTTGATGCTCGCAATCTTACTGCGAATCTCTTTTGCGCCTGCCATGTAACACCTATCAGGTTAGCAAGCGGGAGCCTCGCGGCTCCCGCTGCGGCTTACCAGGTTTGGGTGGCCTTGAACTTCTCGATACCGGCTTTCATGCCAGCGTCGATTTCGTCATTGAAGTCACCTTTAACGTTGATCTTGGCCATCAAATCGGCGTGATCGCGGTTGAAGAAAGCAATCAGCGCTTGTTCGAAGCTGCCGATCTTGGCGATTTCAATGTCAGTCAGGAACCCACGCTCAGCGGCATACAGCGACAGCGCCATGTCAGCGATCGACATTGGTGCGTATTGCTTCTGCTTCATCAGCTCGGTAACGCGCTGACCATGCTCAAGTTGCTTACGGGTCGCTTCGTCCAGGTCAGAAGCGAACTGGGCGAATGCCGCCAGTTCACGGTACTGAGCCAGAGCGGTACGGATACCACCGGACAGCTTCTTGATGATCTTGGTCTGAGCGGCACCACCCACACGGGATACCGAAACACCGGCGTTCACTGCAGGGCGGATGCCCGAGTTGAACATGGCCGATTCCAGGAAGATCTGACCGTCGGTGATGGAAATCACGTTGGTCGGAACGAACGCGGAAACGTCGCCAGCCTGGGTTTCGATGATCGGCAGTGCGGTCAGGGAACCGGTTTTGCCGGTCACTGCGCCGTTGGTGAACTTCTCTACGTATTCTTCCGAAACGCGGGATGCGCGCTCCAGCAGACGGGAGTGGAGATAGAACACGTCGCCTGGGTAAGCTTCACGGCCTGGTGGACGGCGCAGCAGCAGGGAAATCTGGCGGTAAGCCACTGCTTGCTTGGACAGATCGTCATAAACGATCAGCGCGTCTTCACCGCGGTCGCGGAAGAATTCACCCATGGTGCAACCGGAGTACGGTGCCAGGAATTGCAGCGCAGGAGATTCCGAAGCACTGGCAGCCACGATGATCGTGTTGGCCAGGGCGCCGTTTTCTTCCAGCTTGCGAACCACGTTGGCGATGGTCGATTGTTTCTGACCGATTGCAACGTAGACGCAGAAAATGCCGCTGTCTTTCTGGTTGATGATCGCGTCGATCGCCAGAGCGGTTTTACCGATCTGACGGTCACCGATGATCAGCTCACGCTGGCCACGGCCGACAGGAATCATGGCATCGACAGCCTTGTAACCAGTCTGTACAGGCTGGTCTACCGACTTACGCCAGATCACGCCCGGTGCAACTTTCTCGACCGCGTCGGTCAAGGTGTTGCCCAGTGGACCTTTGCCGTCAACAGGGTTACCCAGTGCATCGACTACGCGACCCAGCAGTTCCTTACCAACCGGAACTTCGAGGATGCGGCCGGTGCACTTGGCGCTCATGCCTTCAGCCAGAGACTGGTAAGCGCCCAGTACAACGGCACCTACAGAGTCTTGCTCCAGGTTGAGGGCCATACCGTAGACGCCGCCCGGAAACTCGATCATCTCGCCGTACATAACGTCGGCCAGACCGTGAATCCGCACGATACCGTCAGATACGCTGACGACAGTGCCTTCGTTACGGGCTTGGGAGGTCACATCGAGCTTGTCGATGCGGCCCTTGATAATTTCACTTATTTCGGAAGGATTGAGTTGCTGCATTGCTCTGCTGCCCCTTCAAACTCAAGATTTCAATGCTTCGGCAAGTTTCGCGATTTTGCCGCGAATCGAGCCATCGATAACCAGGTCGCCGGCGCGGATAACGACACCACCTATAAGGGCAGCATCCTCCGCAACTTGCAGGCGCACTTCCCGGTTGAGTCGTGCACTGAGAACCTTGGCGAGTTTGTCTTGCTGTTCTTGGTTCAATGCAAAAGCACTGGTCACTTCAACGTCTACCGACTTCTCTTGTTCGGCCTTGTACAGGTCGAAAAGAGCGGCAATCTCCGGCAGAAGCGGGAGACGGTCGTTTTCGGCAACGACATTGATGAAGTTTTGTGCCTTGGCATCAAACTTGTCGCCGCACACGTCAATAAACGTGGCGGCCTTTTCTGCGCTCGTCAGTCGCGGGGCCTTGAGCACGCGCTGCATGGTGTCGTCTTGCGACACCGCTGCAGCCAGGCCGAGCATGGCTGACCAATTGGCCAGTTGCTGGTGGGCCTGAGCGTGCTCGAAGGCCGCCTTAGCGTAAGGTCGGGCCAACGTGGTCAGTTCTGCCATGATCGCCCTCGCTTAGATTTCAGCAGCCAGTTGGTTAACCAGCTCTGCGTGCGCGTTTTGATCGATTGTGGCACCCAGGATCTTCTCGGCGCCGCCGACAGCCAGCAAGCCCACTTGGGCACGCAGCTTGTCTTTGACACTGTTCAGTTCCTGTTCGATCTCGGCTTGAGCCTGAACCTTCACACGGTCAGCATCGACACGGGCCTTTTCAACGGCCTCTTCGACAATCTGGTTACCGCGTTTCTTGGCTTGCTCGATGATTTCAGCTGCCTGAGCTTTCGCTTCGCGCAGTTGCTGACCCGCTTTTTCTTGGGCCAACTCCAGGTCGCGAGCTGCACGGCTGGCAGCGTCCAGACCATCAGCGATCTTCTTTTGACGTTCGTGCAGAGCAGCGATGACCGGAGGCCATACGTACTTCATGCAGAACAGTACAAAAATCAGGAACGCAACGGACTGGCCAATCAGGGTCGCATTAATGTTCACGCCAACACCTCGCAGTTACGTTGTCCATCACACCAAATTACTCGGAAGAATCCGGGTAATTAGCCAGCGATCTGACCAACGAACGGGTTCGCAAAGGTGAAGAACAGAGCGATACCAACACCGATCATGGTTACGGCGTCGAGCAGACCGGCAACGATGAACATTTTAACTTGCAGCATTGGAACCATTTCTGGCTGACGCGCTGCGCCTTCCAGGAACTTGCCGCCCAGCAGGCCGAAACCAATTGCGGTACCCAGTGCGCCCAGGCCGATCAACAGTGCAACAGCGATAGCGGTTAGACCAACTACAGTTTCCATCTTTCCTCCCGACTTTTACGTCGTATGGTTTAGGTTTTTTAGATTAAAGCGGTAAAACAAATCGTTTCAGGTGCCCTGTGAAGAGCCCCTTCCCGTTTGACCGGGAAGGACATCAGACTAGTCGAGACTGGCCTTAATGGTTTTCTTCGTGCGCCATCGACAGGTAGACGATGGTCAGCATCATGAAGATGAACGCCTGCAGCGTGATGATCAGGATGTGGAACACAGCCCACGCCCACTGCAGAACAACGCCCAGGCCGCTCAGCCAGAGCAGGCCGCTGCCGAACATCACAGCGATCAGAATGAACACCAGCTCGCCGGCATACATGTTGCCGAACAGACGCAGAGCCAGAGAGATCGGCTTGGCGATCAGGGTCACGAATTCCAGCAGGAAGTTCACCGGGATCAGCAGGGCTTGAACGAAGATGTTCTTGCTGCCGAACGGGTGCAGGGTCAGTTCGCCGATGAAGCCGCCGAAGCCCTTGACCTTGATGCTATAGAAAATGATCAGTGCGAAAACCGAGAACGCCATGCCCAGGGTCGCGTTCGGGTCGGTAGTCGACACGGCGCGGAACGGGATGTGGTGGTCGCCGGAGATCAGGATGGCCAACTGAGGAATCCAGTCGACCGGTACCAGGTCGACGGCGTTCATCAGGAACACCCAGACGAAGATGGTCAGTGCCAACGGTGCAATCACCGGGCTACGGCCATGGAAGCTGTCTTTCACGCTGCCATCGACGAATTCGACCAATACTTCAACGAAGTTCTGCAAAGCACCCGGCTGACCCGAAGTCGCTTTCTTTGCCGCCATGCGGAAAAGAAGAACGAAAATCAGACCCAACGCGACCGACCAGCCGAGAGTATCGACGTGGAAAGCCCAGAAGCCCATTTCTTTGGCTTCTGCTGCGGTATGGGCAAAGCCCCAGCCGCCGTTAGGTAGCTGACCGAAGGTCAGGTTCTGCAAGTGGTGCTGGATATAGCCCGAAGCGGTTGTTTCTGCCATGGTTGCCTCAAACGCCCTAAGGTCTCGAAAGTCTTGTTCTCATCAGCAGGGGAGCGAACCAGCTGACCGACTGAGTCAGCACGAACGCGCCGAATACAGCTATCGGCGCCAGTGGCTTCACACCTGCAAACACCAGTGCAAAGAGCACTGCCGTCAAAATCAGTTTGCCTGCCTCGCCGGCATAAAAAGACCGGACGATGGACTGGGCTGCTCGGGCGCCGGAAAACCGAAATGCCTTGTGAGCAAAATAAACATTGGGCAGCAAGGCTATCAGGCCTCCGCAAAGTCCCGAGTATCCGGCAACGACTCCGTGCCATTGCCAGAGCGCCAAAGCGGCAATGAGCAAAATGACAAATTGAGCCATCAACACCGGAAAAACCGCCAGGCGATGGAACGGCAGGCGGTTTGGCTTGCGGGTTTCCATCACGTTTGCTCTCCAATGGTCGGCTGCCAGAATTCAATAACTTGGCATAATTTGTGCCGACAAAATGCGCGCAGAGTATAGGGGCGGTTCTGCCCCTATTCAACTGTCAGGTAGTGATTTCCGACTGCGCGCTACATGAGGAAATGTTTCAGCGGATGTGTGCGAGCACACCTTGAAGCTCATCGAGGGAGTTGTAACCGATCACCAACTGACCCTTTCCCTTCTTCCCGTGGCGAATCTGCACCGCAGAGCCTAGGCGCTCGGCCAGACGCTGTTCGAGGCGAGCGATATCCGGGTCGGGTTTGGCCGCTTCCACAGGCTCCGGCTTACCACTCAACCACTGACGAACCAGTGCCTCAGTTTGGCGCACGGTCAGGCCGCGTGCGACAACATGTCGCGCCCCCTCAACCTGCTGATTGTCCGGCAGACCGAGCAAGGCACGGGCATGACCCATTTCCAGGTCGCCGTGAGACAGCATGGTTTTGATGACTTCCGGCAGTGCAATAAGCCGCAACAGGTTAGCCACAGTGACGCGGGACTTACCCACAGCCTCGGCAACTTGCTGCTGAGTCAGCTGGAATTCCTGCTGCAGACGCTGCAGGGCAACCGCTTCTTCGATCGGATTGAGATCTTCGCGCTGGATGTTCTCGATCAGCGCAATGGCGATCGCGGTTTCATCCGGCACATCGCGCACCATCGCCGGGATGGTTTCCTGCCCGGCCTGCTGACTCGCACGCCAGCGGCGTTCACCGGCAATGATCTCAAAGCGGCCGCCGCCAATCGGGCGAACCACGATTGGCTGCATCACGCCTTGCGCCTTGATCGACGCCGCCAGTTCTTCCAGCGCCTGCGGATCCATATCCCGACGCGGCTGGTATTTGCCGCGCTGGAGCAGGTCCAGCGGCAGGTGTTGCAGCTCGCGGGTGTCAGCCTGCGCGGCTTGTTCTTCCAGCGCGCTGACGGTCGGACCACTCAGCAGTGCATCCAGTCCACGTCCGAGACCTCGTTTCTTGACGGCCATGGGGATTCCTTAAGTTGCCTGAGCGGCGGCGATGCGTGAATTTTTGCGCTGCCGACGAACCATCTCGCCCGCCAGGGCCAGGTAGGCCAGGGCGCCGCGCGATTGCTTGTCGTAAGCCAGCGCCGGCATGCCGTAGCTGGGTGCTTCGGCCAGGCGGATATTACGTGGGATCACCGTGTCGTAGAGCTGCTCGCCGAAGTGTTCCTTGAGCTGCGCCGAAACATCGTTCATCAGGCTCAGGCGCGGGTCATACATGGTCCGCAGGAGGCCTTCGACTTTCAGGTTCGGATTCAGCAGTTCAGCGATTCGCTTGATGTTATCCACAAGGTCGCTCAAGCCTTCGAGCGCAAAGTACTCGCACTGCATGGGGATAATTACCCCATCTGCGGCCACCAAAGCGTTCAGCGTAAGCATCGACAGCGACGGCGGGCAGTCGATCAGAATGTAATCGTAGTTCTCACGGATCGGCGCCAGCGCGCTGCGCAGACGACTTTCCTTCATCTGCATTTCCAGCAGCACTACTTCCGCAGCCGTCAGGTCGCGGTTAGCTGGCAGCAGTTGATAACCGCCATGCTCGGAGTAGTGCATGGCCTGGGCCAGATCGCATTCACCGATCAGCAGGTCATAGACCGAGTTTTCCAGGCCGTGTTTATCCACACCGCTACCCATGGTGGCGTTGCCCTGTGGATCGAGATCGATCAACAGCACCCGGCGCTTGGTCGCGACCAGCGATGCTGCGAGGTTGATGCAGGTGGTGGTCTTGCCCACACCACCCTTCTGGTTCGCTATCGCGAATACCTTAGCCATTCTTGCTTGTGTTCCCAATCATGCCGTGCGGCGCAGTATCAGCAGATGGCGTTGGCCTTGGCAACCGGGTACGGCCAGGGCGTGTTCGCTATCGAGTTTGAAGTCTGCCGGTAATGCTACCAGCTCATCGGCCGGATGAACGCCCTTCATTGCCAGCCAGCGTGTATCGGCATCGCCGAGGTGGCGAGTCCAGTTGGTGAAGTTTTCCATGCTGCTGAACGCCCGGGAAATGATCCCGTTGAACGGCTGGGCAGGCTGGAACGCTTCGACACGACTGTGGATAACTTGCAGGTTATCCAGTTTGAGTTCGAGTTTGACCTGAGTCAGGAAGCGGGTTTTCTTGCCGTTACTGTCCAGACAGGTCACTTGCGCGTCCGGATACAGGATCGCCAACGGGATCCCCGGCATGCCGCCGCCGCTACCGACGTCGAGCCAGCGACCGTTTTCGATAAACGACATCACGCTCAGACTATCGAGCAAGTGCCGCGAAACCATATCGTCCGGATCGCGCACGGCGGTCAGGTTGTAGGCCTGGTTCCATTTGATCAACAGGGCCAGATAACCCAGCAGCAATTCGCGCTGGGTTTCAGTGAGGTTGACACCGAGCTCGCGGGCTCCTGTGGATAACTCTTCGGCGTGTTGCGAAGTGACCTTAGAACTCAAGCGCTTTGCTCCAACTGACGGCCCGCGCCGCGTTTTTTCAAATGAATCATCAACAGCGAAATCGCTGCCGGGGTCACGCCCGGGATCCGCGAAGCCTGGCCAAGCGTCTCTGGACGAGTCGCGCCGAGCTTGCTCTGGATCTCCTTGGACAGACCGGAAATGTTGGTGTAATCGATGTCCACAGGCAATTTCGTGTTTTCACTGGCGCGCAGACGGGCGATTTCGTCCTGTTGACGGTCGATGTAACCGGCGTATTTGGTCTTGATTTCAACCTGCTCGGCGACTTGTGGATCTTCGGCGCCGTTGCCGGTCACTTCGACCAGACCAGCGTAGTCGATTTCCGGACGACTCAAGAGGTTGAGCAAGTTGTATTCGTGGGTCAGCGGCGTGCCGAATTTATCGGCAATCGCGTCGCCTTGCGGCGTGTTCGGGCGAACCCAAGTGCTTTTCAGGCGCTGTTCTTCGAGTTCGATGCTTTCGCGCTTCTTGCAGAACGCCGCCCAGCGCGCGTCATCGACCAGACCGAGCTCGCGACCTTTTTCGGTCAGGCGCAGGTCGGCGTTGTCTTCACGCAGGATCAGGCGGTACTCGGCACGGGAAGTGAACATGCGGTACGGCTCTTGGGTGCCGAGGGTGATCAGGTCGTCGACCAACACGCCGATGTACGCTTCATCGCGACGCGGGCACCAGGCTTCTTTGCCCTTGGCGCGCAGTGCCGCGTTGGCCCCGGCAAGCAAACCCTGGGCGCCGGCTTCTTCATAACCGGTGGTGCCGTTGATTTGTCCGGCGAAGAAAAGGCCGCCGATGACTTTGGTTTCGAGGCTGTACTTCAGGTCACGCGGATCGAAGTAGTCATACTCGATCGCATAACCCGGACGCACGATGTGCGCGTTTTCCATACCGCGAATCGATTGCACGATCTGCAATTGCACGTCGAACGGCAAGCTTGTGGATATCCCGTTCGGATACAGCTCATGGGTGGTCAAACCTTCCGGTTCGATGAACACCTGATGGCTTTCCTTGTCGGCAAAGCGGTGAATCTTGTCTTCGATCGACGGGCAATAGCGCGGGCCGATGCCCTCAATCTCGCCGGCAGCGGAATACATCGGCGAACGGTCGAGGTTCGCCGCGATGATTTCGTGGGTGCGGGCGTTTGTGTGAGTAATCCAGCAACTGACCTGGCGTGGATGCTGTTCTTTGTTGCCCATGAACGACATCACCGGGATCGGCGTATCGCCGGGTTGCTCGGTCATGACCGAGAAATCCACTGACTTGCCGTCGATACGCGGCGGCGTACCGGTTTTCAGCCGACCGACACGCAGTGGCAGCTCACGCAGACGGTGAGCCAGTGCGATCGAGGGCGGATCACCGGCGCGGCCGCCGGAAAAATTCTGCAAACCGATGTGGATAAGTCCGCCAAGGAACGTACCGGTGGTCAACACCACGGAATCAGCGAAGAAGCGCAGACCCATTTGCGTGACAACACCACGGACTTGTTCCTGCTCGACGATCAGGTCATCAGCAGCTTGTTGAAATATCCACAGGTTCGGCTGGTTTTCGAGGATTTCGCGGACAGCGGCTTTGTAGAGAATGCGGTCAGCTTGCGCACGGGTTGCACGCACGGCCGGGCCTTTACGGCTGTTCAACACGCGAAACTGGATGCCGCCCAAATCGGTAGCTATGGCCATCGCGCCGCCGAGGGCGTCGATTTCCTTGACCAGATGGCTTTTGCCAATGCCTCCGATGGCCGGGTTGCAACTCATGGCGCCGAGGGTTTCCACGTTATGCGTCAGCAACAGGGTTTTTGCCCCCATACGTGCTGATGCCAGTGCTGCCTCGGTACCGGCATGACCGCCGCCGATGACGATCACTTCAAAACGGGAAGGGAAATCCACCACGCACCTCGTGCCTGCTTAAGTAGGTCATTCAGGAAATAGTTTGAGATCAGGTTTCTGAACCTGGTCGACAAGTATAGGGACTTCGCCCTTCCTAAAGAACCCTTTGCACAAAATTTAACCAGCTGTGGAGAACTCGAGGTTAAAAGAATAAAAAAGAGAGAAATTTATAAAACCTTTGTTTTTATGTTTATTCTTACTGAGCGACCTTTCTGTGGATAGATTGCTATAGGCCTTTATATTCAATGTGTACAGAGTTTCAAAACCCTGTGCTAATGTGCCAATGAGGCCCTTGGATAACCGGTGTAAGCCTGTGGATGAAAGGGGTGGTTATCCACAGAGGGGGTTATATCCAGTTTTGAAGCCCTGTTATCAACTGACCTTAGTGGCAGTTATTCACAGGGCTTAATCCACAGAAAATTCATAATCGGATGAATTCCGGGCACGAAAATACCGCTCGAACTGGAGAATCAGTCGGGCACTGAGGCTGATATTTAGAAAGAAGAAACAAAAACGGGCCACGAACGGGCCCGTTTGAATGCATCGGCGGGTTACTTACCGATGCAGAAGCTGGAAAAGATCCGCCCCAGCAGATCATCGGAGCTGAAGGCCCCGGTGATTTCACCCAGAGAGTGCTGGGCTTGGCGCAGATCTTCGGCCAGAAGCTCACCAGCCCCCGCCAAAGTCAGCTGTGCGCGACCATGTTCCAGCGCCGCACTGGCGTGGCGCAAGGCTTCCAGATGGCGGCGGCGAGCACTGAAACTGCTTTCAGAGGTCTGCTCGTACCCCATGCAGGCCTTGAGATGGTCACGCAGTAGTTCCAGTCCTTCACCTGCAGATTTGGCGCTCAGGCTGATGGTCACGTGGCCGTCATCGCTGACTTCCAGGGCAATGGCCTCGCCCGTAAGATCAGCTTTATTACGAATCAGAGTGACCTTCGCCGGATCGGGGCGTACTTCAAGAAATTCCGGCCATAAGGCGAACGGGTCCAACGCTTCTGGCGCCGTCGCATCGACGACCAGCAACACGCGATCCGCTTCACCGATGGCCTTCAGTGCCCGCTCGACGCCGATCTTTTCTACCTGATCATCGGTGTCGCGCAGACCGGCAGTGTCCACAACATGCAACGGCATACCGTCGATGTGGATATGTTCGCGCAGGATATCCCGCGTGGTGCCGGCAATCTCGGTGACGATGGCGGCTTCCCGACCGGCCAAAGCATTCAACAGGCTGGATTTGCCGGCATTCGGACGACCGGCAATTACCACGGTCATGCCATCACGCAGCAAGGCACCCTGCCCGGCCTCGCGCAGTACTGTGGATAACTCATCGCGCACTTTATCGAGCATGCTCAATACATGGCCGTCGGCGAGGAAGTCGATTTCTTCTTCCGGGAAGTCGATCGCGGCTTCGACGTAGATGCGCAGACCGATCAGTTGTTCGGTCAGGTTATGCACACGTTGGGAAAACGCGCCCTGCAATGAACGCAGGGCATTGCGCGCAGCCTGTGCAGAACTGGCCTCGATCAAATCGGCAATCGCCTCGGCCTGGGCCAGGTCGAGTTTGTCATTGAGGAAGGCACGTTCACTGAATTCCCCCGGACGGGCCAAGCGACAGCCCAATTCCAGGCAACGCTTGAGCAGCATATCCAGCACGATCGGGCCGCCGTGGCCCTGCAGTTCCAGCACGTCTTCGCCGGTGAACGAGTTTGGCCCCGGGAAATACAGCGCCAGACCTTCATCAAGCACTTGCTGGTCGTCACTGAAAAACGGCCCGTAATGGGCGTAACGCGGTTTCAGTTCACGGCCGCTGATGGCTTGCGCTGCAACACTGGCCAACGGCCCGGAAATACGGACGATGCCCACCCCGCCGCGACCTTGAGCGGTGGCGACGGCGGCAATGGTTTCACGAGGTGTGCTCATAAACCGGAATCCAGACAAAAGTGGCAGATAGCAAAACGCCCCACTAGGGGGCGTTTTGAGTGGTGTTATCCACAGTGCAAGTTACGCCTCGGCTTTTTTCGTCGCCGCTTCGATCTTACGCGTGATGTACCACTGTTGTGCAATCGACAGGCAGTTGTTCACAACCCAGTACAGAACCAGACCTGCTGGGAACCACAGGAAGAAGAAGGTGAAGATGATTGGCATCATTTTCATGACCTTCGCCTGCATCGGATCCGGCGGAGTCGGGTTCAGCTGCTGCTGGATGAACATGGTTGCGCCCATGATGATCGGCAGAATGAAGAACGGATCCTTGATCGACAGGTCAGTGATCCACAGCATGAACGGCGCCTGGCGCATTTCCACGCTTTCCAGCAGAACCCAGTACAGCGAAAGGAAAACCGGCATCTGCACGAGGATCGGCAAGCAGCCGCCCAGTGGATTGATCTTCTCTTTCTTGTACAGCTCCATCATGGCTTGCGACATTTTCTGCCGGTCATCGCCATGTTGCTCTTTCAGAGCAGCCAGTTTCGGCGCAACGGCACGCATGCGCGCCATCGATTTGTAGCTGGCAGCCGACAGAGGGAAGAAAAGACCCTTGATCAGCATGGTCAGGAAGATGATCGACCAGCCCCAGTTACCGACAATGGCGTGGATGTGTTGCAGCAGCCAGAAAATTGGCTGGGCAATGAACCACAGAATGCCGTAGTCGACAGTCAGTTCCAGACCTGGGGACAACTCTTTCAGCACAGCCTGGCTTTTCGGACCGGCGTACAGCACAGCGCTGGTTTCAACTTTGGCACCCGGAGCAGCGGTCAATGTAGGACCGGTGTAACCGATGATGTAGTTGCCTTTGCTGTCTTTACGGGTCTGGACGATGTTGTTTTCGCCCTTGGCCGGAATCCACGCGGTCACGAAGTAGTGTTGCAGCCAGGCTACCCAGCCACCGGTGACGGTTTCTTTGAGCTGTGCCTTGTCCATGTCCTTCATGGACACTTTCTTGTACGGCTCCGAACTTGTCCACAGGGCGGCGCCCAGGTAGGTCGCGGTGCCCGTCGCGGTGGTGGACGAAGGATCAGCGCTAGCATCGCGCTTCAACTGCGCGAACATCGCGCCATTCCAGGGCTGAGCGCTCTGGTTATCCACAATGTAGGAAACGGCTACGTCATACAGGCCGCGTTTCAGAGTGAAACGCTTGATGTAATTGACGCCGTCCTTGCTGAACTTCAGGTCGACGACCAGTTGATCCTGACCGTCAGCCAGTTGATAAGTCTTCTTCTCCGAGGAGTAAACCGGACGACCGGCCGGGTTTGCATCCGGGCCGTTGGTGCCAATCAGGCCGCTTTGTGCCAGATAAACACGTTCGCCGCCGTTATCGAACAGCTGGAACGGTACATCAGGACGATCCTGACGACGTGGATACAAAGGCAAGGTCAGTTGAGCAACATCGCCACCCTGTGGATCGATCGCGAGATCGAGCACGTCGGTTTTGATCTGGATCAGATCCTTGCTGGCGGCTACCGGAGTTTCGGCAGGTGCGCTGGTATCGCTAGCGGCACGCGGAATATCGTCACTGGCGGCAGCATTATTGCCAGTGGCGGTGTCCGGCAAACCGGATGTAGTCGTACTGGAAGCAACATTCTGAGTCGGCAGGGCAGCCTGGCCATAGTCCTGGTTCCATTTAAGAACCATAACGTAGGACACGATTGCCAGGGCGACGATCAGGATCGTGCGTTTGATATCCATGATTACTCGGCCATCGAAGAAGAACGGGAGGTAGGGATAGGTGGAACCGGGTCATAACCACCGGGATTCCACGGATGACAGCGACCTAAACGACGAAAGGTCAGCCAGCCACCGCGCAGAAGGCCATGATTTTCGATGGCTTCATACGCGTAGCAGGAACAACTGGGGTAGAAACGACAGTGGCTGGCCATCAAAGGACTAATGGCATAGCGATAAAACTGGATCGGAACGAGGGCCAGTTTACGCATCTGGACTGTCTACCCCTACAGTTTCGGTTTTGACTTCTGGAACTGGCTTGCTGCGTGCCAGACGCTTCCAGAGCTTGCCGAAATGCTGAATCAATTCGGGGTTTTCTACATCGCCCAGACCTTTGCGCGCGACGATAACGATGTCCCAGCCGACCAGTGAATCCTGGTGCAGACGGAACGATTCGCGCATCAAACGTTTGAGGCGATTGCGCTCAACGGAGAGCTTTACGCTCTTTTTCCCGATAACCAGCCCGAGACGGGGGTGATCAAGATCGTTGTTGCGTGCAAGGAGCAGGAGATTTTTCCCCGGAACCTTGCCGGTAGGGGAGTCAAAGACTGCCTTGAAATGCCGGGGAGTAAGCAGACGCTTTTCCCGACTGAAGTCCTGACTCACCTCCAGTACCGGATTATCAAACTGCCAGACGCGCACGACCTTTGGCGCGACGACGCGACAGGACTGCGCGGCCGTTCTTGGTAGCCATGCGAGCACGGAAACCGTGGGTACGAGCGCGTTTGATAGTGCTTGGTTGGAAAGTACGTTTCATGTCGTGTTACCTGGTTCGTCCACAACGGGCCGGAATGGCCCCCGTTTTAAGAGACCGGGGATTCTAGAGAAAGCAAGCCTTCAGGTCAATTTCCAACCAACGTTTCCTTATAAATAGATCTCGAGGCTGTATCTGACTGAACGGCTGTCTGCCAAACATAAAAATAAAGAAGGGAATTATTTAAAGCTTTTCTGTAAAGCTTGTAAAAGCTAGGCCCGCCTTCTTCTGTGGATAAGTGGCATCACGCCTTATATGGCCTGATGTACAGAGAATGACAACTACAGTGGAAAACCGTGTTCAGCCTGTGCTGCGCTATCGGATAACCTGTGTGTGGAAAGGCGTGTTATCCACAGGCAGGTTATCCACCGAGTTCAAGCCCCAGTTGTCCAGTGCCCTTAGAGGCGGTTATCCACAGAGCTTATTCACACACCGTTGGTCGCCTTTTTTCGATTTAACGCATTGATAAATCATGGTCACCGGGCAACCTGCATGTGGATAAGTGGACGGCTCGCCGCTACAATGGCCGCTTGTTTTTGCCTCACCGGCTTTCAACTTAGGGGATATCCGTGTCAGTGGAACTTTGGCAGCAGTGCGTGGAGCTTTTGCGCGAGGAGCTGCCTGCCCAACAATTCAACACCTGGATCCGTCCACTACAGGTCGAAGCCGAAGGCGACGAGTTGCGCGTCTACGCACCGAACCGTTTTGTGCTGGACTGGGTCAACGAAAAGTACCTGGGCCGTGTCCTTGAACTGCTGGATGAGCATGGCAACGGCATGGCGCCGGCGCTCTCCTTATTAATAGGCAGCAAACGCAGTTCGGCTCCGCGTGCGGCACCGAATGCTCCGCTCGCCGCCGCGCAGGTTTCCCAGGCCCAGGCAAATGCCGCGCCTGTCAGCACGCCGGCACCCACGCAGACGCCTGCGCCGGCGGCCAAGCGCTCGACGCAGAAAAGCCCGGAAGTCAGCGATGAACCGTCTCGCGACAGTTTCGATCCGATGTCCGGTGCCGCTTCGCAGCAAGCCCCGGTTCGCGCCGAACAACGCACCGTGCAGGTCGAGGGTGCGCTCAAGCACACCAGTTACCTGAACCGCACCTTCACCTTCGAAAACTTCGTTGAAGGTAAATCCAACCAGCTTGCCCGCGCAGCGGCCTGGCAAGTAGCGGACAACCCCAAGCACGGCTACAACCCACTGTTCCTTTATGGTGGCGTCGGCCTGGGTAAAACCCACTTGATGCACGCGGTGGGTAACCATCTATTAAAGAAGAACCCGAATGCCAAGGTCGTGTACCTGCATTCCGAGCGCTTCGTGGCGGACATGGTCAAGGCGCTGCAACTGAACGCGATCAACGAGTTCAAGCGTTTCTATCGTTCGGTGGATGCTTTGCTCATCGACGATATTCAGTTCTTCGCCCGCAAAGAGCGCTCGCAGGAAGAGTTCTTCCACACCTTCAACGCCCTGCTTGAAGGTGGCCAGCAGGTCATTCTCACCAGTGACCGCTATCCGAAAGAAATCGAAGGCCTTGAAGAACGCCTCAAATCCCGCTTCGGCTGGGGCCTGACGGTTGCCGTCGAGCCGCCTGAACTGGAAACCCGCGTGGCGATCTTGATGAAGAAGGCCGATCAGGCCAAAGTCGAGTTGCCGCATGACGCCGCGTTCTTCATTGCCCAGCGCATTCGCTCCAACGTCCGTGAACTGGAAGGCGCGCTGAAACGCGTGATCGCCCATTCGCACTTCATGGGCCGCGACATCACCATCGAGCTGATTCGCGAATCCTTGAAAGACCTGTTGGCGCTGCAGGACAAACTGGTCTCTGTGGATAACATTCAGCGCACCGTCGCCGAGTACTACAAGATCAAGATCTCGGATCTGCTGTCCAAGCGCCGTTCGCGCTCGGTGGCTCGTCCGCGTCAGGTGGCCATGGCCTTGTCCAAGGAGCTGACCAACCACAGCCTGCCGGAAATCGGCGATGTGTTTGGCGGCCGCGACCACACGACCGTGTTGCACGCCTGCCGCAAGATCAACGAACTTAAGGAATCCGACGCGGACATCCGCGAGGACTACAAGAACCTGCTGCGTACACTGACCACTTGATGAACACCAGCGCAGCTTATTAAGGCAAGGGACTAGACCATGCATTTCACCATTCAACGCGAAGCCCTGTTGAAACCCCTGCAACTGGTCGCAGGCGTCGTCGAGCGCCGACAGACCTTGCCGGTACTCTCCAACGTGCTGCTGGTTGTCGAAGGCCAGCAACTGTCGCTGACCGGTACCGACCTCGAAGTCGAACTGGTCGGTCGTGTGCAACTTGAAGAGCCGGCTGAAACAGGGTCCATCACCGTGCCTGCGCGCAAGCTGATGGATATCTGCAAAAGCCTGCCCAACGACGCGCTGATCGACATCAAGGTCGACGAGCAGAAGCTCGTAGTGAAGGCTGGGCGTAGCCGCTTCACCCTGTCGACTCTGCCAGCCAACGATTTTCCGACCGTTGAAGAAGGTCCGGGCTCGCTGACTTGCAGCCTTGAGCAAAGCAAGCTGCGTCGCCTGATCGAACGCACCAGCTTCGCCATGGCTCAGCAGGACGTGCGTTATTACCTCAACGGCATGCTGCTGGAAGTGTCCGAAGGCATCATCCGCGCCGTGGCCACCGACGGCCACCGTCTGGCCATGTGCTCGATGAAAGCCGATATCGGCCAGCCGGATCGCCATCAGGTGATCGTGCCGCGCAAGGGTATCCTTGAACTGGCCCGCCTGCTCACCGAGCCGGATGGCAACGTCAGCATCGTGTTGGGTCAGCACCACATCCGTGCGACCACTGGCGAGTTCACCTTCACCTCGAAACTGGTCGACGGCAAGTTCCCGGACTACGAGCGTGTTCTGCCGAAGGGCGGCGACAAACTGGTGCTGGGCGATCGTCAGGCCTTGCGTGAAGCGTTCAGCCGTACCGCGATTCTGTCCAACGAGAAGTACCGCGGTATCCGTCTGCAGCTGGCTAGCGGTCAGCTGAAGATCCAGGCCAATAACCCGGAGCAGGAAGAGGCGGAAGAGGAAGTGGGCGTTGAATACAACGGCGGCTCCCTGGAGATCGGCTTCAACGTGAGCTACTTGCTCGACGTGCTGGGCGTGATGACCACCGAGCAGGTTCGTCTGATCCTGTCCGACTCCAACAGCAGTGCGCTGGTGCAAGAGTCCGACAACGACGATTCGGCTTACGTTGTCATGCCGATGCGTCTGTAATCAGCTGACTCTGGATGTCCTTAAGTCGTGTTTCGGTCACCGCGGTGCGTAATCTGCACCCGGTGACCTTCTCCCCCTCCCCCCGCATCAACATTCTTTACGGCGCCAACGGCAGCGGCAAAACCAGTGTTCTGGAAGCCATTCATCTGCTGGGGCTTGCCCGTTCGTTTCGCAGCACGCGGCTATTACCCGTCATTCAGTACGAACAGCTCGCCTGTACCGTTTTTGGTCAGGTTGAACTGGCTGAAGGCGGACACAGTGCGCTGGGGATTTCCCGAGACCGTCAGGGCGAGTTCCAGATCCGCATCGACGGCCAGAACGCCCGCAGTGCTGCGCAGCTCGCGGAGATCCTGCCCCTGCAGTTGATTAACCCGGACAGCTTCCGCCTGCTTGAAGGTGCGCCGAAGATTCGTCGTCAGTTTCTCGATTGGGGCGTGTTCCACGTCGAGCCGCGCTTCATGGCCACTTGGCAGCGTTTGCAGAAGGCCTTGCGCCAGAGAAACTCCTGGCTGCGGCATGGTACACTTGACGCCGTTTCGCAAGCGGTTTGGGACAGGGAACTGTGCCAGGCCAGCGCTGAAATCGATGAATACCGCCGCGCTTACATCAAAGCCTTGAAACCAGTCTTTGAACAAACCTTGAGCGAACTGGTTGAGCTCGAAGGTTTGACGCTCAGCTATTACCGAGGCTGGGACAAAGACCGGGAATTGAGCGCCGTACTGGCCGGTTCCGTGCAACGGGACCAGCAAATGGGCCATACCCAGGCCGGGCCGCAACGAGCTGATTTGCGTCTTAGATTGGGCGCACACAACGCCGCGGACATTTTGTCCCGGGGTCAGCAGAAGTTGGTGGTCTGTGCATTACGGATTGCTCAAGGGCACCTGGTCAGCCAGGCCCGCCGCGGTCAGTGTATTTATCTGGTGGATGACCTGCCGTCCGAGTTGGACGAGGGCCACCGTCGCGCGCTGTGCCGCTTGTTGGAAGACTTACGCTGCCAGGTGTTCATCACCTGTGTAGATCACGAATTATTGAGGGAAGGCTGGCAGACGGAAACGCCAGTCGCTCTGTTCCACGTGGAACAGGGCCGTATCACCCAGACCCACGACCATCGGGAGTGAAGGCATTGAGCGAAGAAAATACGTACGACTCAACGAGCATTAAAGTGCTGAAAGGCCTGGATGCCGTACGCAAACGTCCCGGTATGTACATTGGTGACACCGACGATGGCAGCGGTCTGCACCACATGGTGTTCGAGGTGGTCGACAACTCGATCGACGAAGCCCTTGCTGGCCACTGCGACGACATCAGCATCATCATCCACCCGGATGAGTCCATCACCGTTAAAGACAACGGCCGTGGCATCCCGGTAGACGTGCACAAAGAGGAAGGCGTTTCCGCCGCCGAGGTCATCATGACCGTCCTCCACGCTGGCGGTAAGTTCGACGATAACTCCTACAAAGTATCCGGCGGTCTGCACGGTGTAGGTGTGTCGGTAGTGAACGCTCTTTCCGAAGAGCTGGTACTGACCGTTCGCCGCAGCGGCAAGATCTGGGAACAGACCTACGTCCACGGCGTACCTCAGGCGCCGATGGCCATCGTTGGCGATAGCGAAACCACCGGTACCCAGATCCACTTCAAGGCTTCCAGCGAAACCTTCAAGAATATTCACTTCAGCTGGGACATCCTGGCCAAGCGCATTCGTGAACTGTCCTTCCTAAACTCCGGTGTCGGCATCGTCCTCAAGGATGAGCGCAGCGGCAAGGAAGAGCTGTTCAAGTACGAAGGCGGCCTGCGTGCGTTCGTTGAATACCTGAACACCAACAAGACTGCGGTCAACCAGGTGTTCCACTTCAACATCCAGCGTGAAGACGGCATCGGCGTGGAAATCGCCCTGCAATGGAACGACAGCTTCAACGAGAACCTGTTGTGCTTCACCAACAACATTCCGCAGCGTGACGGTGGCACCCACCTGGTGGGCTTCCGTTCCGCTCTGACGCGTAACCTGAACAACTACATCGAGCAGGAAGGTCTGGCGAAGAAGCACAAAGTCGCCACCACCGGTGACGATGCCCGTGAAGGCCTGACCGCGATCATTTCGGTGAAAGTACCGGATCCGAAGTTCAGCTCGCAGACCAAAGACAAGCTGGTGTCTTCCGAAGTGAAGACTGCGGTCGAGCAGGAGATGGGCAAGTACTTCTCCGACTTCCTCCTGGAAAACCCGAACGAAGCCAAGCTGGTCGTCGGCAAGATGATCGACGCTGCCCGTGCCCGTGAAGCGGCGCGTAAAGCCCGTGAGATGACCCGCCGCAAAGGCGCGCTGGACATCGCCGGCCTGCCGGGCAAGCTCGCTGACTGCCAGGAAAAAGACCCGGCACTGTCCGAACTGTATCTCGTGGAAGGTGACTCCGCGGGCGGCTCTGCCAAGCAGGGACGTAACCGCAAGACCCAGGCAATCCTGCCGTTGAAGGGCAAGATCCTCAACGTCGAGAAAGCACGCTTCGACAAGATGATCTCTTCCCAGGAAGTGGGCACCTTGATCACCGCGCTGGGCTGCGGTATCGGTCGCGAAGAGTACAACATCGACAAGTTGCGCTATCACAACATCATCATCATGACCGATGCTGACGTCGACGGTTCGCACATCCGTACCCTGCTGCTGACCTTCTTCTTCCGTCAGTTGCCTGAGCTGATCGAGCGCGGCTACATCTACATCGCCCAGCCGCCGCTGTACAAGGTCAAGAAAGGCAAGCAAGAGCAATACATCAAAGACGACGACGCCATGGAAGAGTACATGACGCAGTCGGCCCTGGAGGATGCGAGCCTGCACCTGAACGAAGAAGCCCCGGGTATTTCCGGTGAAGCGCTTGAGCGTCTGGTGAACGACTTCCGCATGGTGATGAAGACCCTCAAGCGTCTGTCGCGCCTGTACCCGCAGGAGCTGACCGAGCACTTCATCTACCTGCCAGCCGTGAGTCTGGAAATGCTTGGCGATCACGCCAAGATGCAGGACTGGCTGGCCCAGTACGAAGTCCGTCTGCGCACCGTCGAGAAGTCGGGTCTGGTCTACAAGGCCAGCCTGCGTGAAGACCGTGAACGTGGTGTGTGGCTGCCAGAGGTCGAACTGATCTCCCACGGCTTGTCGAACTACGTCACCTTCAACCGCGACTTCTTCGGCAGCAACGACTACAAAACCGTCGTCACCCTCGGCGCTCAACTGAGCACCCTGCTCGACGAAGGCGCGTACATCCAGCGAGGCGAACGCAAGAAAGCGGTCACCGAGTTCAAGGAAGCCCTGGACTGGCTGATGGCCGAAAGCACCAAGCGCCACACCATTCAGCGATACAAAGGTCTGGGCGAAATGAACCCGGATCAGCTGTGGGAAACCACCATGGACCCAAGCGTGCGCCGCATGCTGAAGGTCACCATCGAAGACGCCATTGGCGCAGACCAGATCTTCAACACCCTGATGGGTGATGCGGTCGAACCTCGCCGTGACTTCATCGAGAGCAATGCGCTGGCGGTTTCTAACCTGGATTTCTGATCCCGGTGTAGGTTCACACAATAGTTGATCATTTTCACAAATACATGATCGACGGACTCAAATGCAAAAAGGCCAATTCATTGAATTGGCCTTTTTTATTTCCTCGAAAATTCGATTTCTATCCTGCTCTCCCGGTCACTGGTTACTAACTTATGGGGGCGGAAGCGGACGACTGCCTAGATATAGGCGTGTGCGGAGTTGATTGAATGTAGCGAGATGAGCGCGTCTGAGTGAGTGATACCGCAAGTATCGAAATGAACGCGCAACGCGTAGCAATAACGGATCAATTCGTCAAGGAGATATTGAAGATTTTCGTGGAGAAAGACGAATGGTAGGAGTAAAATCTGGCACGCCCTTACGCCGTAAGAGCGTCCCAAAAAAATCAGCCGGTTACGTTAACTTGTTGAAGCAAGTTCCTAACGGCCATCGGTAACAGCAAATGCTTTGAGAACCTATCTGGACAATAGGTTTAAGGCATAACTGCTTTCTTCGACGATCTCATAAGGAGGCATCGAAAAATGTAGATACTGCAGAATTAGAGGCTCTGACAGCGCCTACAACCAGGTACATCTTGCGTAACGAACCCGCGCAATTTCTGCCTTTTTTTGGCGCTTGTCAATCCTCTCCCAAAAAATCGACTTCAGCGAGGGCCCTCGACGGGGAAGTGTTGCCTGTCGAAAGTCCCTCCTGGAGCCCGCTCTGCGTCTAATTTTTCGGGTGCAGCGCAGGCGCTTGTCTCAAAGATTTGTGGAGGTGTTCAATGTCAGTGCGCAAGGTCATTACCAGGAGTTCGAATCATATAAGGATCTCTTTTCCTTCCGTGAAGAATGGAGGTCCTGTTCAGTGTGAATCACAACTGGAAAGCGGTTTTGTCAGGCTTCTGGAGCTTTCTCCCATCGTCCGCAGTTATCTCGTACAGCCAAGCCTCGAGTTAGTTTCTATCAGTGGCTCAACCAAAAAATACTATCCCGACGTACGTGTGTACCTTATGGATGGTCGGGAATGGTGGTTCGAAGTCAAGTACCAAAAGAGCTTGTTGATATCCAGCGTCAAGCAAAAAATGGAAGCAGTTAAGCAGCACTTTTTTGCTACCGACCGCAATTTTTCAATCGTTACCGACCTGCTTATTCACAGTCAGCCTTTGTCGAAAAACTTACAAAAACTTATGTACCACCGTCGTGGGCCTATGCTCCCGGCTTTGCGTATGAAAGAAATCCACCAGCGGCTTCAAATGCAGAAGCCTGAAACTTTGAGTGAGCTTATTGCTATTTTTGGCAAGGCGGACGCTTGGCTTTTTTTGGGGTTAGGAATTGTAGGTGTAGATCTCGAAATACCTATTTCCGATGTATCGAAAATCTTCATTAACGGTGGGCACCGCCATGCAGATATTTTCGCTTAGGGCAAAATTAGTTGTCTTAGTACGCGGCGTTAAAATGAAGCTCGAACGAAGATTGGTAGATCGTCGCTTGCTATTTTTCGATGAGCTGGGTGAACCTACTAAATTAACTGAGGCTGAGTTTTATAGTGGGTACGAAAAGCGGGAAATTGAAGTTTGCCCAGACCAACCTTTTATTGGAGAAATCCCGCATGTTCGAAACGCACCCCCTGATCTATCTTGCTTTCCGGCCCGTCATAGCAAAGAGGCATTGCGTCGCAGGGCATATCTTGAGGGCGTGAGAGAGGAAGGGGAATCGAAACTTCCGAGTGAAGAAATCATGCTGGATAAATTGAAAGAAATAGCAAGAAGAGCCGGAGACTCATGTGTTCCGTCGATAAGTACTATTAGACGGTGGGCTTCGAAATATATGGGAAAAGACGTCTTAAAGTTGCTACCAAAGCACTCTAAGAAAGGACGTACAGCATCGATTGCTGGCGAGCTGAAAGATATCCTTGATGAGGTCATCGATGAGTTGTATCTGAATGAGACAGCTGTCAGTGTTTCGAAAGTTATTGGTGAGTTAGATCTAAGGATCAAGGAGTCAAATCTTGGTCGATTGCCTTCTAACCAACTGGCGATGCCAAGTGGAATGACTATCCGCAGGTATATTGCCAACCTTGATCCCTACTTGGTAGACGAGGCTCAGTTAGGTAAGCATGCGGCGAAGAAAAAACACCGAGCGGCTACCGGAGTACTCCGGATCAATCATATTCTGGAGCGTTGGGAAATCGACCATACCCTGCTTGACTTGTTGCTTGTATACGAAGAGACCGGCTTGGTAATTGGGCGTCCTTATATGACGGTTGTAGTAGATAAGTTTTCTCGTATGGTCATGGGGTACCTACTTCATCTCGCTGCGCCAAATACCGAATCTGTTCTTCGGGTCATTGAGCGTGCAATTCGCCCCAAAGCAGATCTTTTACGGCGTTTTCCTAACGTGAAGAACGAATGGCGGGCTCATGGCATGCCCACTCGAATCGCACCGGACAACGCTGCGGAGTTTCACGCGGGTGACCTAGTCATTGGCTTTAACGATTTGGGGATCGAGATTCTGTACCCCGCTTCCAGAGCTCCTGAGGAAAAAGGAACAGTTGAAAGGTTTTTCAGCACCCAAAATTTGGGATTGATTCACAACCTCCCAGGCACGACGTTCTCCAATGTGCAACAACGTGGAGATTACGATTCAGAACAGCACGCTTGTTTCACTCTTGTGCAGCTGGAGGCTGCCGTCGTGAAGTGGATTGTGGATGGTTACCACCAGACTCCACATCGTGGACTTAACAAAAAGACACCTGCTCAGGTCTGGCTCAATGATGAGCAGCAGCATTTGATCCGATTGCCGGTAGACCTGGATGCACTGGAGTGCATTCTCGCTCGACGCTGCGCCGTTAAGGTTCATCACTATGGAATCGAGGTAGACACCATCGGCTATCACTCCAGTGAACTTGCTCAGTTGCGAATGCGCTTGAAGCCGGGTGAAAAGGTCAGTGTTCGCTATCGAGACGAAGCTGGCCATGTCTGGGTACATGATCGTTTCAGAAGCGTCTTCCTGCAGGTGCCAGTCAAGGACAAGCGAATGATTGGTAAGAGCCGAGAGCTGTGGAAAGCTGCGCAAAAAGCGCTGAGGGAGGCCGGCAGGGAAACGCCTAGTTTTGACGAACTGCATCGGACTTATCGTGAAATTCGGGAAGAAATTGATGAAGCTAAAACTTCTCAGAAGTTGCGCCGCCGGCGTGAGGCCGCGCGTGCCAAGCTGGACAGGGAAGGACGCAAGGTTGACACGAATAGCTCTCCGGTAGTGGTTGCCGAGGTGGACTGGGTTGACAGCCAAGCCTTGCCAACTGTCGCGCCCCTCAAGGTTTCTTACCGTCCACCCTCTGTAGGAGGCAGACCATGAAAACTGCGGAAGAAGGCACCCTACCCTTTTCCTTGCGTCATTTCTTCATTGATACCCCACAGGCCATGCGAGCTTTGACGCGCCTGGCCGAGGTACATGGTGATACCAAGCGCACGGGGGCGAGTAAGGGATTAGTTATTCAAGGTCCGAGCGGCGTGGGTAAGAGCACGATGATCAGGGAGTATGTTCAGCAACTGAAAGCTGCAGACCATGTATCTACGCAGAAACGAACCGTACTGGTTGTTGAAATCCCCTCATCGCCAACCAAAAAGAACTTGGCCACTGCGATGCTTAGAGCATTGAACGATCCCTACGCAGATTCCCGTGGTCATTCTGCAGAGGTCAAATTCGAGCGAATCATCCTACTCATGAACAGGCTTGGTGTTGAGGTAGTGGTGCTCGACGAGGCCCAACACCTAGTTGATTACCGCCGTAACGATGCGCACGAGGCTGCGGACTGGATCAAAAGCATGATGAACGAGACCAGCATCACATTTGTGCTGGTGGGGTTGAAGCGCACGGAGGGGCTCCTGTGGGCGAACGAGCAACTGCGTCGTAGGTTCTCCGCAATAGTTGACTACAACCGATTCTACTATGGCGATAGAGCTTCGACACACTTTGCATCGTTGCTTGAATCGATCGCGGGATTGTTGCCGGTTAGGACAATCAGCTTCTCGCAAACTCAGCTCATACAGCGTTTCCATCTTGCTTCGTATGGGTTGATCGACTACCTGATCAAGATCCTGGATAGGGCTGTATGGCTAGTTGAGCATCGAAATCTTGAGGGTATCAATCTCGAGGTGCTCTCTGAAGCTTTCAGGGATGAGGTCTGGAGCCAAGCCATCACCGAGCGCAATCCGTTTAGTGAAAGCTTCAATTTCAAGCCACTGATTGGTAATCGTGAACCTTTTGAAAACTTCGACTTGATCGCGTCCTGATCGAGAGGGCCGGAGCTACAACTCCGGTCCTATCACTTCAACTCCACATTCTCGGTAGTTCATTGCTCACGGTACAGAAATGTTCGGTCTTTTAATCAACGTTCATCCTCATCGAGATGAGAGCTTACTAGGATATTTGCAGCGATTGGCAGGAGCCAATGGCTTAGTGGGTAACGAACTGATCAAGGCTTTTCAGGAAGCCAGTGATGATGACGTAGCCAACTGGTTTGGCACTATGACGCTGCCGGTGAGCTGGCCGGCAGTATCCCTTTTGCTTAGACGACCGACGACACAGGCGCTTAAGACCTGGTCGCTACAGTGCAAGCGTTTTTGCTCATGTTGTTTGGCTGAACACTCGTATTGGAGAGAGTCATGGGATCTAACCCTCGTCACGAGCTGCTCCAGTCATGGAGTCCACTTGGAGGATAGATGCCCGGGGTGTTCCGCAAAGATAAACCGCGACGCTATGCTGGCAAACAGCTGTAAAACCTGTGGCTTTTTCTTCTCCTCAGGAGCTACTTCAGCTACCGCTGAGGAGGGAGCTTGCACTTGGATGACAGATGCTATGGAGGCGAGGCTTAGGCAGGAATACAACTCCGTATTCAGCGATTTGGATGCCCTGACCTATGAGGAGCTCCATGCCTTATCGGTGAGACTCGCCGCCAGGATCGTTCGAACAGAAGGCTCGAAGCCGTTGAAGTTGGCCGATTCAGGATCGCTCGAAATATCGCGTGAATTGGCTCAAGCGGCCGGTGAAATACTCATGAACTGGCCGCGTGCATTCACTGACTTGCTGAGCGATCTCAGATCGACCAGACCCACTGGAACGGATTGGAAACTAGCTTCCGCATTTGGGCCGATTTACAGGGACATCCATCATGATCTCAAAGCGCCTTGCTATGCGTTCGTTCGTGCGGAGTTCGAGTCTTATGTTCAACGGGAATGGGAGGCGCCATTAGCGAAGAGAAACCGTTATCTGAGCGAAAAGACGATTACCGAACATCGTTGGGTCTTTATTGATGAGGCGGCTCGTGTAACTGGCTTGCCTAAATCCTGTGTACAGAGACTGCATGACCACGGCGAAGTTGACGCTAGGGAAATCGTGCATTCATGCGGCCGTAAGTCCAAAGTGGTTGATGTCTCACAGGTCCGTGAGCTCGCGCTTCTTATGGCGAAAACAGTAAACCTGAGGCAAGCGGCCAAGCTGTTGCACATCAATCTTGAGCGAGTGCGGCAATTGATCTCAGGAGGCATTCTGAAATTCTATGGCGGCAAGCCCAAGGCCGGTGAAAAATGGCTAATAGATGTTGACTCGCTTAGAGGCTTGGGGCTCGAGCGTATACAGGCTCCTCACGGTGATGTGTTTGTATCGGTCAATTATCTGGCTAAGCATCACCTGCCAACGGGTGGAGGTCTCGTTGAGATGATTGAGGCGATCAAATCTGGAGAGCTCAGAGCTTTTAGGGATGCGGACGAAAGCAAGGCGGCGATAGGACATTGGCTTTTGAGACCTCAAGACTTAACTGATTGGATGCAGAGTGCGCTCCAGAAGCCATCAGATTCTCCAGGGATCACTGTCGGTAAAGCGGCAACACTTTTAGGTGTCAAAGAGGAAGTCGCCTATGCAATGGTTCGACTAGGGATCCTATGGAGTATGTCGGTTCGCAGGGGCCGGAGCACAGTGCTCATGGTTAAACCCACAGCTATCGAAAGGTTCAGGCGTAAGTACATATTGGGCCCAGAGTTGGCGGTTTTTCTGGGCATGTCACCCAAGCACACGACGCATCATCTCTGGATGAACGGGTTCCGCCCTGTTGCGGGGCCGTCAATTGTGAAGTCTCCATGTCGGCAATACGTTTGGCCTCGAAGCAAGAAATTGATGGATTACCTAGCTTGGAGGGCAGCACACCACTGACAATACAACTCATTGCAATCGCCCTTGTTAACCACTTTTTTACTGTGTTAACAACGTTGGGTAACGCAGTAAAAAATCGGATTACTGGGCTAAGCGTCCCTATGATTAGCCCACCGGTCCTCACCCGGTTCTCAGAAGCTGGGGCAGTGACCGTATCGGCAAATTTCTGCATTTACTCATCTGAACCCGAAAAACTGCCTCCGCTATTCGGGTGGTCTCAAGAGTCATGGGCGGCTAGCGACCAAATTCCGCTCGATCCCTTGATAATAGATGACGTTGGAATTTGGTTTTGCGCGATATGTCTGTCAAAAATGCCCTCTAGCCGGCAGAGTAATTGAGCGACTCGGTCCAGGTTGTCAAGGACGGAGTCAGGGAATACCTAGGCAGGTTATTGAGTATTCGGTGAAATGATGTGGCTTAGGCCGGTTATACTGTCTCAATTTTGTGAGCCTCAGCCTCAGCCCAAAGGCAAGGAATACCTTAAGTAAGCTCGCTGGTCTGGGGTTTTTGGCTAAAAGTAGTGCGTAGATGCTGCTTCGCGATAGCCGCGTGAGACCGCCGCTACCAAAGCTCTTACCTCTTCAATGCCGCCAAGTGGCATACCGATGACAGGAATAATTGAGTGAGCACCTCTGAACACCATATTGAACAGGCACTCATCGCCAAGCTGACTGACCTCAAATACACACTTCGCACTGATATTAGGGGCCGGGATACTCTTGAAAAAAACTTTCGAGAAAAATTTGAAAGTCTTAACCGAGTTCATCTGACGGATAGCGAATTCCGACGTCTGCTGGACAGCATAGTAACGCCCGATGCGTATAATGCCGCACAAACCCTGCGCAATATAAACGCTTTCGAGCGAGATGACGGTACTCCTCTGAACTATACCTTAGTCAACATCCGTGACTGGTGTAAGAACGACTTTGAGGTTATCAACCAGTTGCGGATGAACACTGACAGCAGTCATCAGCGCTACGACGTAATCCTGCTCATCAATGGCATCCCAGTGGTGCAAATTGAGTTGAAAGCGCTGAAGATCAGCCCTCGACGTGCCATGCAACAGATTGTTGATTACAAGAGTGATCCGGGGAATGGCTACGGAAAGACACTTCTATGCTTCTTGCAGTTATTCGTTGTCAGCAACCAAACTTCTACCCAGTATTTCGCTAACAACAACGCAAGGCACTTCAGTTTTAACACTGACGAGCGCTTCTTACCCGTTTATCAATTTGCTGGTGAAGACAACAGGCCGATTACTCAGTTAGACAGTTTCGCCGAGAAGTTTCTCGCCAAGTGCACGCTGGGCCAGATGATTAGTCGCTATATGGTCTTGGTGGCGAGTGAGCAAAGGCTACTAATGATGCGTCCATATCAAATATATGCCGTCAATGCCATTGTGGACTGTATTCACCAAAACTGTGGTAATGGGTATATCTGGCATACAACGGGCTCAGGGAAGACTTTAACTTCTTTTAAAGCATCTACTCTGCTCAAGGACAATCCTGACATCGATAAGTGTCTGTTTGTGGTGGACAGAAAGGATCTCGATCGCCAGACCCGCGAGGAGTTCAACCGATTCCAAGAAGGCTGTGTCGAAGAGAACACCAATACTGAGGCCTTAGTAAGGCGCTTGCTGTCCGATGATTATGCTGACAAGGTAATCGTTACTACCATTCAAAAACTAGGGTTGGCCCTAGACGGTACTAACAAGCGTAACTATAAGGAGCGCTTGGAGCCATTACGCGAAGCTCGTATGGTATTTATTTTTGATGAATGTCATCGCTCGCAATTTGGTGAGAATCACAAGGCAATCAAGGAGTTTTTCCCTAGGGCCCAGCTCTTTGGCTTCACGGGAACGCCGATCTTCGAGCAGAACGCCAGTGCCCAGCAGATTGAAGGCCAGCAGGCAAGTTACCGTACAACCGACGATCTGTTTCAGCGTTGCCTGCATGAATACACTATCACCCATGCCATTGATGATCAGAACGTACTGAAGTTTCATATAGATTTCTTCAAGCCTGAAGGAAAAAATCCTCCAAAACCAGGCGAAGGTCTGCCCAAGGATAAAGTTATTGAGACTATCTTGAGCAAACACGATGCTGCCACCAACGGCCGAAAGTTTAATGCTTTGTTGGCTACTGCTAGTATCAATGATGCTATTGAATACTTTGAGTTATTTCGCAGCGTTCAAAGCGAACAAACGAAGAAAGACCCTGACTTCCGCGCGCTAAATGTAGCCTGCGTTTTTTCTCCGCCCGCCGACGGCAACAAAGACGTTCAGCAGATACAGGAAGATCTTCCTCAAGAAAAGGAAGATAACCAAAAAGATCCTGAGGGTAAGAAGGCCGCGCTTACCCGAATTATTGCTGACTACAATGCGCGTTTTGGCACAGATCACCGCATTAGCGAGTTCGATTCTTACTATCAGGATGTGCAAAAGCGTATCAAGGACCAGCAGTACCCAAATACTGATCTACCTGCCACTCAGAAGATCGATATTACAATCGTAGTTGATATGTTGCTCACCGGTTTTGACTCCAAGTATCTCAACACATTATATGTGGACAAGAACCTTAAGTACCACGGGCTCATCCAAGCATTTTCTCGTACTAACCGTGTGCTAAATGATAGCAAGCCATACGGCAACATCCTAGACTTTCGCCAGCAACAAAAGCCTGTTGAAGAAGCAATAGCGCTCTTTTCGGGCGAGAAGATAGATAACGCGCGTGAAATCTGGCTGGTGGATGCTGCGCCTAAGGTGATAGATAATCTGCGGATGGCCAATGACAAGCTTGCTAAATTCATGCAGTCACAAGGAGTAGCATATGCTCCGGAGAACGTCGCTAGTCTTAAAGGCGATGTCGCTCGGGCGCAGTTCGTCAACTTATTTAAAGAAGTACAGCGTCTCAAAACCCAACTCGATCAATATACTGACCTTTCAAAAGAACAATTTTCGCAAATTAACCAAATTATCCCTCCCGATAGGCTGCAGTCTTTTAAAGGCGTATATCTGGAAACCGCCAAGCGCTTGAAAGAGCAACAGGATCGTGAGCAAGCACCTCCAGAAGTGCAGCAACTGGATTTCGAATTCGTGCTTTTTGCTTCTGCTGTTATCGACTATGACTACATTATGGGGTTAATTGCGAAGCTGACCCAGGAAAAGCCTGGCAAACTCACGATGAATCGGGAACAGCTCATTGGCCTTATTCAATCGGATGCCAAATTTGTTGACGAGCGCGAGGACATTGCTGAATACATTCGTGGCTTGCCTATGAATGAGGCATTGAACGAGGCACAAATCCGCAGCGGCTTTGATCGCTTCAAGACGGATAAGAAGGATAATGAGCTAGTCGGTATAGCTGAGAAGCACGGGTTAACTCCAGAAACACTTCAAGTATTCGTCAATGAAATACTACGTCGCCGGGTCTTTGACGGAGAAAAGCTCACCGATTTTCTGGAACCGCTCGGACTCAATTGGAAAAGTAGGCGATTGAAGGAGTTGGCACTGATGGAGGATTTGGCTCCGCTTCTGCAACAGCTAGCTCAAGGTAGAGAGATAGCTGGCCTAGCTGCATATGAGGACGGGAATTGACGGATAACCTCTTATTATCAGGGCTGCATATGGACAGAGCCAAAATCGTAAACTTTACAGCAACCGGTTCCATTATGAACGATTCTGCTCCCACTCCGCTTGCCAATACACTTGCCTTTTTTCTAAATAGAGTGAATTTTCTGCGTACAATTTTAGCCTCATCGCACTTAGAGCATACAAAAAATTGCAAGGGGAATCTGTCTAAAGCCATTGTTGCGTGGCTTGGGAGCGAAATGATATGAGTAGGAATTATAGATCTCCTTCGGAGCCGATCTTGCGTTTCCCTGAATTCAAAGCCGAGTGGGCTAGCTTATTTGGAGATGAGATTTTCGATCAAATCAGCAACAAAAATCACAACTCCGATCTCCCTGTGCTAGCGATAACTCAGGAGTTTGGTGCTATTCCACGTGAAATGATTGATTATCACGTGTCCGTGGCTGATAAAAGTATCGAAGGGTATAAGGTTGTTGAGGTTGGAAACTTTGTTATCAGCCTTCGTTCGTTTCAAGGCGGGATAGAATTTTCGCGATATCGTGGAATCTGCAGCCCGGCTTATGTAATTCTTCGACTTAAATCAGGACACGCAGAAGATTACTTCAGGCACTACCTGAAAACTGAACGATTTATCGGTGAGATGATAAAAAATCTTGAGGGGCTCCGCGACGGTAAAATGGTCAGCTATAAGCAATTTTCAGAGCTGTGTTTGCCCGTACCGTCTATTGAGGAACAAAATAAGATCGCCAACTGTCTTTCATCCCTAGACGATCTGGTTGGGGCAGAGACTCTTAAGCTGGAAGCCATCAAGGAGCATAAAAATGGTTTAATGCAGCAGCTATTTCCCCGGGATGGCGAATCGTTGCCGAATTTACGGTTTCCAGAGTTTCGGGACGCTGCTGAGTGGCAGACAAAACCTTTAGAAAGTTTGGTAGTTAAGTCATTTTATGGAACCTCTAGCTCAACATCGGAATCAGGAAAATATCCGGTTCTCCGAATGGGGAATATGGTGGATGGCGGGCTGAAATTTTCGAACTTAGCCTATATCGATCTTGACGATGAGTCTTTTGCTAAAATTCGCCTCATTCGCGGTGATATTCTTTTAAATCGTACCAATAGTCCTGATCTTGTAGGAAAAATATCATTATTTGATCGAGATATAGACTGTATTACAGCATCTTACATAGTCGCTTATCGTCTTGATAAAAATAAGATAATTCCAGAGTTTTGTAATTTTATATTAAATTCGCAGCAGTATCAGAAAAAAATAAAAGCATTGGCACGCCCAAGTATCAGCCAGGTAAATATCAATCCCACCACATTTAAGAATGAAGTTATCATTCCGGTTCCTGATATTGCTGAACAATTAAGGATCGCTGCATGTTTCACGTCACTTGATGAGAAAATCTCTGCACAGCTCCTAAGAATTGAACGCCTCAAAGCCCATAAACTAGGTTTAATGCAGCAGCTTTTTCCTGCGCTCAATGAGGTGGCTTCATGAAGCAAGGACAGCCCCTAGCGGATTTGGCTACCCTCGCGAAATATTTACGCGCAGAGCTGGAAACCAAAAAGGCAATTTTGCTGTATGCGTATAATGGCACTGGCAAGACCCGGCTATCTATGGCATTTAAGGATGAGGGCAAGCAAGACGAGACCCGCGATACGCTGTATTTCAATGCTTTTACCGAAGATCTGTTTCATTGGAATAACGACTTGGAGGGCGATGCAGATCGTCGTTTGTTGCTAAATAAAACTTCGCGTTTTTTTCAGGGCTTATTTGAGCTGGAGATGGATAACCGTATCCGGCCGCTATTGCAGCGTTACGCGGACTTCGATTTTCGCATTGATACAGTGGAAAGCGCTGTACGATTTTCGCGAGTGGTTGGCGGTCAAATCATTGACAATATTAAAGTCTCTCGTGGCGAAGAAAACATATTTATCTGGTGTTTCTTCCTAGCGGTGGTCGAACTGGCAATGGATCCAGAAATCGAGGTGTATCAGTGGGTAAAGTACCTTTACATTGATGATCCGATCTCCTCATTGGATGAGCACAATGCGATTGCTGTTGCCAACCACTTAGCACAACTGCTTAAGCGTCAGGATAACAAGCTTAAAACGGTAATATCTACTCATCACACGCTGTTCTTCAACGTGTTATGCAACGAAATGGGTAAGGCCCGCAAGTACGTCGTTAATAAGCATCCAATAGGCGGTGGGTATCTGCTGCGGCCGGAGGATGGCGATACTCCATTTTTCCACCATGTGGCAGCGTTGGCTGAGCTTTATCAAGCTGCACGAGAAGATCGGTTGTTTACTCACCACTTCAATATGCTACGTACAATTTTAGAAAAAACGGCAAGTTTTCATGGCCATAAGAACTTTTCTGCCTGTATTAAACAGGAGGAAGATGATTTGGACGGAATACTACATGCTCGTCTCATTAATATCCTAAGCCACGGTAACTACTCGCTTTACGAACCGCAGCAGATGCTTGATGAGAACAAGGATTATTTTAGGAAGATTTTGAATGACTTCCTGAGCCGTTACCCCTTTAACCCCGAATTGTTTCCTCAGGCTCCTGAGGCTGAGATTATAGGTGCTCCATGACCGAGTCTGAAAAACAGAAACTTGGCAAAACCCTCTGGGCTATTGCCGACCAATTACGCGGTGCAATGAATGCGGATGACTTCCGTGACTATATGCTGGCCTTTCTTTTCCTTCGCTATTTATCGGATAACTTTGAGGCCGCCGCTCAGAAAGAGCTAGGGGAGGATTACCCACAGCAGGTCGACGATTCAGTTTCTACACCGCTGCAGCGTTGGTATGAGTGCAATTTTGAAGATGTGCCTGAATTTGAAAAACAGATGCGTCGCAAGGTTCATTACGTGATTGAGCCACAGTATTTGTGGGGAAATATCGCTGAATTAGCGCGCACGCAGGATGCGAAGCTCCTTAGTACTCTACAGGCGGGCTTTAAGTACATTGAAGAAGAGTCTTTTGCCAGTACTTTTAGAGGTTTATTCTCGGAGATCAACCTTGCGTCGGACAAGCTGGGTAAGGCTTATCCCGAGCGTAACGCCCGCCTTTGCAAAATAATCGCGGAAATCTCTAAAGGATTAGGTCAGTTCAGTACCGATAGTGACACCCTGGGAGATGCTTATGAGTATCTAATAGGACAGTTTGCGTCAGGATCGGGCAAAAAAGCAGGCGAGTTTTATACGCCACAGCCTATTTCCAGCATTTTGTCTGCAATTGTGACGTTAGACGGTCAGGAACCCGCGACTGGTCAACGCTCCAATCTTGATAGTGTGCTCGACTTTGCGTGCGGTTCTGGATCGCTTTTGTTGAACGTTCGTCATCGGATGGGGGCACATGGCATTGGCAAGATCTATGGTCAGGAAAAGAACATCACGACCTACAATCTGGCTCGTATGAACATGTTGCTGCATGGTATGAAGGATTCGGAATTCGAGATTTTTCATGGTGATACCCTGCTCAACGAGTGGGACATGCTGCGCGAGACCAACCCGGCTAGGATGCCAAAATTCGATGCTGTGGTTGCCAATCCACCCTTCAGCTACCGCTGGGAGCCGAGCGAAGCATTGGGAGAGGACACACGTTTTAAGAACTATGGCCAAGCGCCTAAATCGGCTGCGGATTTCGCGTTCTTGTTACATGGCTTCCACTTCCTGAAACAAGATGGCGTAATGGCGATAATTCTTCCGCATGGCGTCCTTTTTCGTGGCGGAGCCGAGGAGCGCATACGTACCAAGCTGCTTAAGGACGGCAACATAGACACGGTAATTGGGTTACCAGCCAATCTGTTTTTTTCTACGGGTATACCTGTATGCATCCTTGTACTCAAAAAGTGCAAGAAGCCCAATGACGTATTGTTTATAAATGCTGCCGAACACTTTGAGAAAGGAAAGCGGCAGAACCAAATTTTGCCAGAGCATATCGCGAAGATCATTGATACCTATCGCTACCGCAGAGAAGAAACACGTTATTCGCGCCGCGTAAGTATGGAAGATATCGAGAGGAATAATTTCAATCTTAATATTTCGCGTTATGTAAGCACAGCAAAAGTTGAGGAGGAAATTGATCTTTCTGTCATACACTCTGAGTTGTCAAATATTAACAATAGCATCAAAACCGCCACGCAAAATCACAATGAGTTTTTAAGTCAGCTAGGATTGCCGTTGCTGGATTAACTAGCGAAGGATGCTTCGCGTTAGGAAAAAGGCCACCCCACGCGGGCTGGCCTTTTTTGTTGGCGCGCTGGAGCAATACTCGTCGCGTATGCACTCCTCATCCGGTCATGCCTCCTCGTTTGGTATCTACGGCTTGTTTATGAGCGAATTGATTTCGAAATGAGGGAAGTGAAGGCGGAAGGTTGACGCTTCAGTCAACAGACATCTTTGCACTAGCCTAGAGCCGTCGCGATCGTCTGACCATCAGAAAGGTGATGAACTTTACATTGGCGGAAGCGGCTCACCGAGTGGGCCGCTTTTTGAGGGTTAGCTGATCATCTCGCGTACTTTCTCCCAAGCCCACTCAACAAGCTTGCGAAAAATCAGACGCAGAATTTCCTTCACAATCGGAGGAAAAATCTTTTTCAGCCAATCAGGTTGCCCACGCAATCCGCGCATAAGAGATCCTCAATAGAAGAACTTTCTTTTGCGGGCGTGTTTCAGCCAATGTTTATTGGTCCAACCGATGGAAGGATCCAGATACGTCACAGGTGTTTATCCCCGTGACATTGCTTGCGCTTCGGCTGTGGCCAATGCTCCAGTGCATCAAAGCCACGCCTAGTGAAGCCTGCAGTCGTCACAAATCCTATGTGCGTCCTCAGTTGATTTTGCGCCTTGATTGCCGGCGGTGATATTGATCTGCCGCTTGTTCGACCGTCTAAAGGTCACACAAACACCGTTTCGGGTACTTCACCTGAAAGGTGGGGGAGGCAGAAAATGGGAAGGCTCTATGCACAAAGCCAAAACCACAATTCCTGGCTATTACTTGCCAGTCTTGCCCTCAAGGTCATGAGTGTCGGGGCGGTATGTTTGCTCTGCTGAAGCCTCAGTGGGCAACAATGCATCGAGCCTCACGAGCTCTAAGCGTGCCATTACGCTATCTGATCCTTAGATGCGTATGAGCTTTTTTATTTGGCAACGCAGCACTAAAGTGCGTGGGGCCGTGATGTGTTCCTTGCGTCCAATCGGATAGCTAAGGTGTCGTCCGTATGCAGAAGCTCAACTGGATGAGGACTACTGCTCGGCATGGGCCTAAAGGCCAGACATTGGGGCTTGAAAACGCCCGGCCTCTGCTAACACAGAGTGCACGAGAGATTAGCTCGATGCTTGACTCAATGGCAAGCAATGAGCTGCGGACCAAAAGCTTGGTTCGCACTACCTCCTAAATCAGACGGTGGGTAAGCCATTGAAATAGAAAGAAATTTAATATTATCTATGTAAATATGACGCGCTAATCTATGTAGATTTTTTAATGAATCTAATATTTTCATAGAGATGTCGTTTTGTTTGATCGCCACAATTTCTTCCGAAATGTCCATTTTTGAGGAGAACAAAATGCGCAGACGATTAAACGAAGGAACACCAATCCCCTTGTACGCGTTGACCATCGGCATGCTGGTGCATTTGAAAGGCACTGATTTCGGCTGCGTGTGGCGAATCATTGGTATCGAACGCGATGATCGGGGCGAAATCTGGCTGCGTGTTCAGACTCCTGTAACCGGGAAGGTCTCTAGGGCTCGTGCAAGCCGGGCGCGGTATATCCGGGCGCAGCAGCCTAACCGTAACCCTTATTATTAATCGCAGGAGCTCTACACATGGTCTCGGAAGGCGATTCATCGCAGGAAAACAGCGCATACCTTGCACTCATCATTGAGAAGAAAATCAACGAGAACAAGGGAGTGATGCCCGTTTATGAGCGTAAGACCCTAGCTCGTAATTTGGGAATCATGCTTACGGCAGCCAAGGCTCGGAAGGTAACGAAAAGTGCAATTGTGGTCGAGTCAGGCATCCCCCATAACGTGGATGCGCCGGTGAACGCCTTAAACGCCTTTTGCATCCTGGCTAATAACAAAAGTAAACGTACGGCCGAGCCGCGGCTGTGCGCTCATCCCCAAAACTATCTAAAACTAGCGCTGGCAACTGCAAAGCTGGTCGGAATGGCGCGAGCTCGCGCTATCAGTCAACTTACGGAGGGATCAAACCTCTTCAGCGCTACCGCGAAAATTGATGAAGAGCAATTTCCCCCCGTCCAGGCTGTGTGGGAGCTGCTCAGGGCTGAGCTGGCAGTCATCGTTGAGCGTCACCAGCTCAAGCAGTTTTTCCGCGATGCCTACAGCGTGTGGGCTTCTTACGACGAAAACATTCTGAGTCCTGGCGTTTGGGAACAGGATAGGATTTTGGCGCCCTCAACATCTTACTGGCCTTGGGCTTATTTATGTGCAGTCAGCCGCGCTAGTGAGCCTGCCGTTCTCACTCTTAAAGAAAGCGATACGGTAGTCAGCGGGACTGTCCATGCGATTGAACAAGTTTATCTGACCCTTGGTTGGGATCCTGGCGGGTGGGTGGTAGGTTACCTGGAATATTTGCCCGGGCTTGCCATTCAATCGTACCAGCGTGGCGACTCTAAACCTTTGTATGATTTTCACTGTTCTGGAGAGACATTTACTAGAGGAAGAATCGGAGACGTGAGCTTTGAGATTGCAGACGGAGCATCCATTCAGATACCCGGAAGTGGTTCAGGAGACTGGCCATTTCGTTTGCGATCACGAATTCGATTTGAAAGATTGACGTTGCAGCAGCTCGCCGGTGCTTTGCTTGAAAGTAGCTTTTTTCCGACGCCAGACCCGAGCTTGGTCCCAGGTATTGACACGTCAGCGGTCATGTCGCCACCTGACTCTTTGCTTGCAGTGATGGAAGCACAGCTGCTGGGACGAAAAATGTCATGGCCGAAAAAGGATGGCCTTTGCTTTCTGGAAGAATTGGAACAAAACATCCTACGGCTGACTGGTAGCTTCCGTGAATGGCGCCAAGTGCAACAAAAATCAGCTGAACAGGATTATTTTGCACGGTTGGCAGCGGCAAATACAGAGCTTGAGAGGCTCAAAGCCGAATCATCCGCCATAGCAACGCCGGATAGGAGCGCCTAGATCTGTTCTATCAACCGCTTGCAATTTGATCTAAAGCGGGCAGCCAGCTTCAATTCGCCGAGCTCCAAGCTCATTGGGCGCTACGGCACGAAACACGATGGTGAGCGCTAAGTAGTTGCCAACTATTCCCGGACCCGACGTTAAATTTTTTCTCCGCCTGAGCTGGGGCCAACCCATCGTTAAACTGGTGCAGTCGAATCCAGTTGTACTGATGCATCAGGTACGGCACCAAGCAGATGAGCGCCTTGGCAAGAAATCCTCAGAGGCAGATGTTCGCCTATTTGCTAGAGGTCCGAAAATGCTTTCTGTAGGTAGGTTACAAATAGTCATTGCACGAAACCAACTGATCGGCTATAAATTACCTTCCTTAAGTTACCTACCTACATAAAGAGCAAAAAAAAATGAACACGAACCACTACGACCCAAAAGCTGTTGGTGAAGCCATCGACAACATCACCGCAGGACTTGAACGTGTGATGACCGGATTTGCCAACTTGAAATCTCTGTTGGCCCCCGTACCGGACACATCTGATGGTCCGGAGATTGATCCCCGTGACCCAAGGAATAAGCTTGAGAACGGAAAACTATCCGACCGTGGCGTGGAAGTGTGCTACCGGCTTTTCGATGCGGGGAAAAGTCGGTACGCCATTGGTGCTGAAATGGAGATCAGTTTCGGTGCGGCAACTCATCGATTCGAAGCCTGGAAGAAAGCAGGGGGCCTTAATCGCGAGAAGTTGTCCCTAGCGTGAGTATTTACGAAATGACCAGCGCTGCTGCCCAGGGTTAACTGGTCATTGTTCTCGAGGGGCTAAATTGGGCGAAACGAATCACTACCATCGACCTGAACATTCTGAATTAGGTGACAGTGTTGACGCAGCGCCGAATTGGTATACGTGCCGAGGCAAGAGTAATTCATCTCTAAAGCTGCACAAATCCAGCACAGACAATGATTCGCTAAATGATTCGCTAGAAGTCAGACAGAGTCAGTGAAATCTCGCCCTTAGCTCCAGTAACTCTCTAGAGGCAACCTAATATCGAGGAAAAAAGCTCTATTCTGATGAGGAACATCGGATAGGCGTTTCTGCTGACTCCACTCCTTCAAAGTTTTCGAGCATCGTTTGGTTGGTTGCCTTGCTCGATGCTACAACATATCCATTCAACACATCTTCGCGCAGCGAGGCCAACGCCTGTAGCGATTCAACGGCAGTCTTAGGCCCTGGCGTGGACTCTGTGCCGACCGAGGCAAGCATCCCCTTATCAAGAGTGACGCTGAACTTCGCGGCCTCGAACCAGGCCTGATCGTACTGGACAGCGTATGGTTTCGAGTAGTCAGCAACTGCGACCCTGTCAACTCTTGCGTCGGGCTCGCAATATTCGGACGTACCTTTTTTCTTGTAGGCAGAATGGGTTATCTCGCCAGTCTTTGGATTACGAATCCGATCTAGCGAGGTCTTCTTGTCTACGACCTGGTACCCATACACAAGCACACCTTTGATTCGACCGTCAGCGTCTATCTTGGGATTTGGCACGGTGTACACGGCTCCCGAACAACCCGTCAGTAACGGGATCAACACAAGCATAGATTTCATAGAGGCACTCCTTAGCGATGGGACTCTTCTCGAAAACTGCGCAGACGGCGATGGTGAATATTGATATCAATTGTCTCTGTCATTAATCGAATCAGCGGGTGATTGAATACGATTAGAAACCATATCAACCAAGGCTGGACGTTAGTCCAGTCTAGACGACGGTAGAGTCCTCTAGCTCGTTTTGGCTTTGAAGGCCTTTGGGAGTGGTTGAGGAGCTTGAAGCGGTTCAGAACCCTAAGTCCCGAGCTGATCGTTGATGCTGTCCTGGGCCAGAGGTACCCATCATAGAAGAAGGATTTGTCTCCTTGGGCTCAATAAAAGCCTAAGTCTGAAAGATAGGCTGGGTCTCAAAGGTCTCTGCTGCCCTATCCCGCCACCGTAGGTTTGGGGGACCAAGCTCGAAAGCTTGAGTAGCATGGCATTCACTTTTACGGCAACACCGGCATGCTCGCTCCACCCTCGAATTTACTTTTCCTTTCTTTATATACATAAACCCCATGGATGGACGGTTGAGCGGCTGAAGTGAGAACGTTTCCATTGGAACGCATTTATTCTGTGAGGCGAGTAGGCCTTTCTCATTTTTTTTGTGAATCCGAGCCGGCGGACTCACAAAAAAGATGATTTTCTGCCAACGTTTGCTTGGGCTCCCAAATCACCTATTTTGTGAACCTACACCCGGTTTGCACCAAACAAAAAGGCCAACGCATTGCGTTGGCCTTTTTATTGTCTGCGATCTTTGATTTTTATTCTGGCGCCGCCGCCACACTCTCCAACCGATACCCATACCCATAAATCGTCAGCAACTGCCAACCCCGATCCGCCGTCAGCCCCAGCTTGTTACGCAGCCGATAGATATGCGTATCCAATGGTCGCGACGACGCCATCTCCTCATGCGGCCAGAACCGTTCGTACAGATATTCGCGCGACAACGGCCGGCCCAGATTGCTGAACAGGCAGCGGGCAAGTCGATACTCACGCTCTGTCATAACGATGGGCTTGCCCTCGCGGGTGACGGTCAGTTCTGCATCATCAAACGTCAGGTCATTGAAGCTCAGCACTTCGGTCGCGGCGCTGCGTGGCTGGCTATGGCGACGTAGTACTGCGGCGACGCGGGCTTTCAGTTCATTGGGGCGGAACGGTTTACTCACATAATCGTCGGCGCCAGCGTTCAAGGCCTGGACGATATCGCTCTCGCCATCACGGCTGGTCAGCATGATCGCCGCCGGCGGTGCTTCCATGTGTTCGCGGGTCCAGCGCAGCAGGGCCAGGCCGGTCAGGTCGGGCAGTTGCCAGTCGAGGATCAGCAGGTCGAAGGTTTCCCGGCGCAACTGGCGCAGCAAGTCTTCGCCACGCTCAAAGCTGTGCAGCGACCACGGCTGATCGCCGGCGTCGGCCATTTGCTGCAGGGTTTGCTCGACCCGGCGCAGCTCGGCGGGTTCGTCGTCCAATATCGCAACGCGCATTCGCGGTAGTTCCTTGTTGCTTGGGCAGTTGGGCGATAACCATAGTCGCTCGGCCAGTGCCGTGAAAGTAAGCGGTCCGCCATTGGTCGACGTCCGCTATGATTCTTCAGGTCTACGTCTCAGACCTGTGACCCATGAAACCATTCACTCTGCCCTGCCCTTTTTCCCCATGAACAAACATCGTCGGCGCGAAAGCCGTGAGCCGAGCCAGGTGCAGCGACTGTTTCGACAGTTGGTGCGCGAGTGGTTGTGGATAAGTCTAGTGCTGTTGCCGCTGACTGCGCTGTTGTCGTATCGCGCGCAGTTCAACTTGCACGATGTGTCGCCCATGACCGGGGCGCTGTTATCGGTAGGGTTGGTGGCCTGTGTACTCGGGTTGTTGCTGTGGCGACCACGATGGGCACTTTGGTTAACGCTGATCGGCATGGCGTGCGCGCTGCTGATCAGTGCCGGACTGGCGGAAATGCGCCGCTGGTGGTCGCCGACACCGGCCGTGCTGGGGATGTTGTTCGGCTATTTGATCTGGAACTGGCGGCGTCTCAGTGTGGTGCTGACATATTTCGGCTGGGAGCTGGCGCGGCTGGACAGCGAGCCGAAAGTGTTTCCCGAACGGCGTCGCGCGCAATTCACCGGGGCTGATCGCTTGCAGGGCCAGATCATGGCACTGGAACAGGCCATGAGTCGCACCCGTGATACCCGGCGCTTTATTGCCGACGGTCTGGAGTACTTGCCCGTCGCCACACTGATCAGCGATCCCAAAGGCCAGATCCTGCTGGGCAATCGCAAGGCTCGCCAGCTATTCGATCACAACCTGGTGGGGGATGATGTCCTCGAGCAACTGGCGCGCCTCGGTTACCCGGAGTTGTCCACAGAGCCGCGCCCGTCATTGTCGGCCATTCCGCTGTTGGAGTTTCGCGATCACAAGGAGCGCAGCCTGCGTCTGGAGCGTGCCGCCCTGCTCCCGGTGGACGGAGACACGCCGATTGGTTGGCTGCTCAGCCTCACTGATCTCAGTGCCGAACGTGCTGCCGAGGAACAACGTGGAGTGTTGCTGCGCTTTCTTTCCCACGATCTGCGTGCCCCGCATTCGGCCATCCTTGCCCTGCTTGACGTTCACCGCCATCAGGCCGGGGCAGATTCGCCGTTGTTCGAACAGATTGAGCGGCAAGTGCGTCGCGCACTGGATCTGACCGACGGTTTCGTCCTGCTGGCGCGAGCCGAGTCCGAGGCCTATCAGTTCCAGCCCAGCCTGTTCGCGATGTTGGTGCTGGACGTACTGGATCAGGCATTGCCCATCGCCCAACAGAAACGCATCGAACTGCTGCACGACATGGATGAGCCATCCCAGGAGCGGCTGATCATGGCTGATCAGGGATTACTGACGCGTGCGTTGTTCAACCTGCTGGAGAATGCGATCAAGTACAGCCCGGCAGACACGACGATTCAACTGCGGGTCAGTTGTCACGAAGAGTGGCTACGTTGCGAACTGACCGACCAGGGCAAAGGCATCGCCGAACATGAGTTGCCTGATCTGTTCAGCCAGTACCGACGCTTTTCCTCGGCACAAGGGATCGACGGGGTGGGCCTTGGCTTGTCGATGGTCAAAGCGGTGGTCGATCACCATGGCGGCAAAATCGAATGCCTGAGCGTGGTCGATCAAGGCACCACATTTTTGCTCGAGTTACCGCTGATCCCCGAGTGAAAAGGCACAAAAAAACCGGCTATATCAGCCGGTTTTTTTACATCCGAAAAAAACTTATGCACCTTTTACGGTGTTTTATTAGCTTGAGAAATATATAAGTAAATCAATAAGTTAATTTAAATATTCAGGCTTTTTCAACAAAACCGTACACAGGTTATCCACAAAATCTCAGACAGCGATCTGATCGCTTGCTGCCGGTGCTTGTGGGGCTGGTGGCAGTGAACCCATTTCCCGTTGGGTCTTCTCGTTCCAGGCTTGCACGCGATCGTTCAGCTCGGCGATGGCACGAGGGCCAGTGCCTTCAGCGTACATCGGCTCGCCGATGACCACGGTGATCACGCCAGACTTCTTGCCCCAGCCGATTTTCGGCCAGAATTTGCCGGCATTGTGTGCAATCGGCAGTACCGGAAGCGTCGCATTTACCGCCAATGCGCTGCCACTGCGGGAGAATTTGCCGACAGTGCCATAAGGAACGCGAGTACCTTCCGGAAAGATCAGCACCCAAACGTTGTCCTTGAGCAGCTCATCACCTTTGGCGGCGACTTGTTTCAGCGCCGCTTTCGGGTTGTCGCGATCAATCGCGATCGGCCGCAGCATGGCCATGGCCCAGCCGAAGAACGGTACGTAAAGCAATTCGCGCTTGAGCACCTGGCTCAACGGCGAGAAATAGGCAGAGAGAAAGAACGTCTCCCAAGTGCTCTGGTGGTTCGACTGAATCACACAGGGACGGTCAGGCACGTTTTGCGCGCCTTTGACTTCGTAACGGATACCGAGAAACACCTTGGTCAACCACAAAGCGCAACGGCACCAGTACACGTTGATAAAACGATAACGCGCCTTGAATGGCAAAAACGGCGCGATAAAAAAACTCAAGGTGCACCACAGCAGGGAGGTGGTGCCCAGCAGCAGGTAAAAGAGAAAAATTCTGATGGCCCGCAGTATCGACATAGTGACGTTTACCGTTACGGGGCAATGCCCGAGTGTTCAAGCGCACTCCCGATCAATCCCTGGTCAGGAATTTCAGAAGTACCCTAGTTGTGGATAAGTTCTGCGGCAATCGCCGCCAGATCGTCAAAAATCAGAGTGCCAACCGGCAGGGTTTTGCCCTGAGTCTTTGCGCCTTTTCCGGTCTTTACCAAAACTGGCTGTGAATCGACGGCTTTGGCAGCCTCCAGGTCACCAAGGCTGTCGCCGACGAACCAGACGTTCGCCAGCGTCACGTTGTAATGCGCCGCGATGGTTTTCAACATCCCCGGTTTCGGCTTGCGGCAATCGCAACCTTCGTCCGGCCCATGCGGGCAATACACGATCAAACCGACTTCACCGCCCTGCTCCGCTACAAGCGTACGCAGACGCGCATGCATGGCGTCGAGGGTGGCGAGGTCGTAGTAACCGCGAGCAATGCCCGACTGGTTGGTGGCCACCGCCACCGTCCAGCCGGCCTTGCTCAACTGCGCAATCGCCTCGATCGAGCCGGGCAGTGGAATCCACTCCTCCACCGACTTGATGTAAGCGTCGGAGTCGTAATTGATCACTCCGTCCCGATCGAGAATCAGCAGTTTCAACAGCAATCCCTCAACCCAGCAGCGAGATGTCGGCAACACCGAGGAACAAGCCACGCAGACGCGCCAGCAGCGCGTAACGGTTGGCCCGGACCTTGGCGTCTTCGGCATTGACCATGACGGCGTCGAAGAACGCGTCCACCGGCTCGCGCAGGGCTGCCAGACGTGCCAGCGATTCGTTGTACTGACGCGCGGCGGCCATTGGCTGCACCGCTTGATCCGCTTGCTGGATCGCCGAGTACAGCGAGAACTCGTTGGCATTGTCGAAATACTTGGCTTCGACCACGGTCGGCACCGAGCCTTCGACTTTGCTCAACAGGTTCGACACACGCTTGTTCACCGCCGCCAGCGCTGCCGCTTCCGGCAGTTTGCGGAAAGCTTGCACCGCTTGCACACGCTGGTCGAAGTCGAGCGCCGAACCCGGCTTCAGGGCACGTACCGACAGGTAGGTGGCGACATCGACGCCTTCGTCTTCGTAACGCGCACGCAGACGGTCGAAGATGAACTCCAGCACGGCTTCGTTGAGGCCGGCAGCCTTGACCTTGGCACCGAACGCAGTCACGGCGAAAGCCACGGCGTCGTTCAGGTCCAGGTCGAGTTTTTTCTCGATCAGGATACGCAGCACACCCAGTGCTGCACGACGCAGGGCATATGGGTCTTTGCTGCCGGTTGGCAGCATGCCGATACCGAAAATACCGACCAGGGTGTCGAGCTTGTCAGCGATCGCGACGGCCGCACCGGTCAGGGTCGCCGGCAGTTCAGCACCGGCACCGCGTGGCATGTACTGCTCGTTGAGCGCCAGCGCGACGTCTTCCGGCTCGCCGTCATTCAGTGCGTAGTAATAGCCGGCGACGCCTTGCATCTCCGGGAACTCGCCGACCATTTCGGTGGCCAGGTCGCACTTCGACAGCAGGCCAGCGCGAGCCGCCCACGAGGCGTTGCCACCAATGCGCGCGGCGATGTACGCAGCCAGTTTCGATACGCGCTCGGCCTTGTCGTAGACGCTGCCGAGTTTTTCCTGGAACACCACGTTCTTCAGGCGATCATTGAAGGCTTCGAGCTTCTGCTTCTTGTCTTGCTTGAAGAAGAACTCGGCGTCGGTCAGACGTGGGCGAACCACTTTCTCGTTACCGGCGATGATCTGCTGCGGGTCTTTGCTTTCGATGTTGGCCACAGTGATGAAACGTGGCAGCAACTTGCCGTCGGCATCCAGCAGGCAGAAGTACTTCTGGTTGTCCTGCATGGTAGTGATCAGGGCTTCTTGCGGCACGTCGAGGAAGCGTTCCTCGAACGAGCACACCAGCGGCACCGGCCATTCAACCAGCGCGGTCACTTCGTCGAGCAGTGCCGGCGGAACGATTGCCGTGCCTTCCTGACGGGTCGCCAGTTCTTCGGTGCGCTTGCTGATGATTTCGCGACGCTCGTTGGCGTCGGCCAATACATAAGCGGCACGCAGGTCAGCGAGATAGCTCGACGGCGAAACGATGCGCACGCTTTCCGGATGATGGAAACGGTGACCACGGGAATCACGGCCAGCCTTTTGCGCGAGGATGGTGCAGTCGATGACCTGGTCACCGAGCAGCATCACCAGCCATTGGGTCGGACGCACGAACTCTTCCTTGCGCGCACCCCAACGCATGCGTTTCGGGATCGGCAGGTCGTTCAGCGAATCTTCGACGATGGTCGGCAGCAGGCTCGCGGTCGGCTTGCCGGCGATGCTCTGGCTGTAACGCAGTTTCGGGCCGCTCTGATCGATTTCGCTCAGATCGACGCCGCACTTCTTGGCGAAGCCCAGGGCTGCCTGAGTCGGATTGCCTTCTGCGTCGAACGCGGCCTGACGCGGCGGGCCGTCGAGGTTGATGCTGCGATCCGGTTGCTGGGTCGCCAGCGCAGTGATCAATACAGCCAGACGACGTGGGGCGGCGTAGACAGTTTTGCTTTCGTAGCTCAGGCCAGCGGCTTGCAGGCCCTTGTCGATACCGGCGAGGAACGCTTCAGCCAAGGTGTTCAGGGCTTTCGGTGGCAGTTCTTCGGTGCCCAGTTCAACCAGAAAATCTTGCGCACTCATTGTGCAGCCTCCAGCTTGGCCAGTACTTCGTCACGCAGATCCGGGGTCGCCATCGGGAAGCCCAGCTTGGCGCGTGCCAGCAGGTAGGCTTGCGCAACGGAACGCGCCAGGGTGCGTACGCGCAGAATGTATTGCTGACGCGCGGTCACCGAGATTGCCCGGCGCGCATCCAGCAGGTTGAAGGTGTGCGAAGCCTTCAGGACCATTTCGTAGCTCGGCAACGGCAGCGGCTGGTCGAGTTCGATCAGGCGCTTGGCTTCGCTTTCATAGAAGTCGAAGAGTTCGAACAGTTTGTCGACGTTGGCGTGTTCGAAGTTGTAGGTGGACTGCTCCACTTCGTTCTGGTGGAACACGTCGCCGTAGGTCACTTTGCCGAACGGGCCGTCAGCCCAGACCAGGTCGTAGACCGAGTCCACGCCTTGCAGGTACATGGCCAGACGCTCGAGACCGTAGGTGATCTCACCGGTGACCGGGTAGCACTCGATGCCGCCGGCTTGCTGGAAATAAGTGAACTGAGTCACTTCCATGCCGTTGAGCCAGACTTCCCAGCCCAGACCCCAGGCGCCGAGGGTTGGCGATTCCCAGTTGTCTTCGACGAAGCGAATGTCGTGGACCAGCGGGTCCAGGCCGACATGCTTGAGCGAGCCCAGGTACAGTTCCTGGAAGTTGTCCGGGTTCGGCTTGAGCACGACCTGGAACTGATAGTAGTGCTGCAGACGGTTCGGGTTTTCGCCGTAACGGCCGTCAGTCGGACGGCGGCTTGGCTGCACGTAGGCGGCGTTCCAGGTTTCCGGGCCGATGGCGCGGAGGAAGGTCGCGGTGTGGAAAGTGCCGGCGCCTACTTCCATATCGTAGGGCTGAAGTACCACGCAACCTTGCTCGGCCCAGTATTGCTGGAGCGCGAGGATCAAGTCTTGGAAGGTACGCACGGCTGGCGTAGGCTGGCTCACGAAATTCACCTGTTTCTTGGGCTGCGATTTAAAGAGCGGGAGTATACCCGATTCATTGCTGCGCACGCCCCCTGGAGCCTTATGCCACGCTGCTTTTGGTGTACCGAAGATCCGTTGTACATGGCTTATCACGACCAGGAGTGGGGCACGCCGCTACGCGATGCGCAGGGTTTGTTCGAGTTGCTTTTGCTCGAAGGGTTCCAGGCCGGGCTGTCTTGGATCACTGTGCTACGTAAGCGCGAGCGTTACCGCGAGGTGCTGTTCGGCTTCGACGTACAGCGCGTGGCGCAGATGAGCGACGCCGAAATCGACGAATTGATGCTCGACCCCGGGATCATCCGCAACCGCCTCAAACTCAACGCCGCCCGCCGTAATGCCCAAGCCTGGCTAGCGCTGGAGGACCCGGTGGCGTTTCTCTGGTCGTTTGTCGGCGACCAACCGGTCATCAATCATTTCAAGGATCGCAGCGAAGTTCCGGCGATCACCCCCGAAGCGTTGGCGATGAGCAAAGGCCTGAAAAAGGCCGGGTTCACGTTCGTCGGCCCGACCATTTGCTACGCACTGATGCAGGCCTCGGGCATGGTCATGGACCACACCCAGGACTGCGACCGCTACGCGCAGCTCGCCAACGGCGGTTAGAATGGCCGCCTCGCGCACCGCACAAGATCAGGAGTGACCTGTGGAAAAGTTTAAAGGCGCCTTGCTGGTAGGTGCTCTGCGGCTGTTTGCCTTGCTGCCATGGCGGGCCGTGCAGGCCGTCGGTTCGGCAATCGGCTGGATCATGTGGAAAACCCCCAACCGCTCCCGCGACGTGGTGCGGATCAACCTTGCGAAATGTTTTCCACAGATGGACCCGGCCGAACGTGAGCGTCTGGTCGGGCAGAGCCTGAAAGACATCGGCAAGTCGCTGACCGAAAGCGCCTGCGCGTGGATCTGGCCGGCACAGCGTTCCATTGATCTGGTGCGCGAAGTCGAAGGCCTCGACATCCTCAAGGATGCACTGGCTTCAGGCAAAGGCGTGGTCGGCATCACCAGCCACCTGGGCAACTGGGAAGTGCTCAACCACTTCTATTGCAGCCAGTGCAAACCGATCATTTTCTACCGTCCACCGAAACTCAAGGCTGTGGATGAGTTACTGCGCAAGCAGCGCGTGCAACTGGGCAACAAAGTCGCCGCGTCGACCAAAGAAGGCATCCTCAGTGTGATCAAGGAAGTGCGCAAAGGTGGTGCAGTGGGCATTCCTGCCGACCCGGAACCGGCCGAATCCGCCGGGATCTTTGTGCCGTTCTTCGCCACTCAGGCGCTGACCAGCAAATTCGTGCCGAACATGTTGGCCGGTGGCAAAGCGGTTGGCGTGTTTCTGCATGCGCTGCGCCTGCCCGACGGTTCTGGCTACAAAGTGATCCTCGAAGCCGCGCCAGAAGCCATGTACAGCACTGACACCGCCGAATCCTGCGCAGCGATGAGTAAAGTCGTCGAGCGTTATGTCGCGGCGTATCCGAGCCAGTACATGTGGAGCATGAAGCGCTTCAAGAAGCGTCCGCCAGGCGAAGAACGCTGGTATTGAGCTGATTGGCATGATCTGTGGATAACTTCTCTGCTGAGGTTATCCACAACCGTTCATCAAAGGGCGCAACAAGATGTCCGAACAACGCAAATCTTTCCGCATCAAGATCACCCACGCCAGCTTCGGCGAATGCCTTGGGCAGACGCGCAACCTGTCGCCTACCGGGGTGTTTGTGCAGCATCCGGTTCTGGCTTCTTTGCCCAAGGGCGCAGTGGTTTACGGTCAGGTGCAGGGGCTACCTACAAGCGCGCCGCGGGTGCGGATGGAAGTGGTGACGGTGGATGCCGACGGTATCGGTCTTCGCTACCTTTGACTTATTGCGCCTGACGATCGAGCTTCTTCAGAAACACCGACATTTCCTTCTCGGCCTGCTTGTCGCCATGGGCGCGGGCCGCTTCCAGCCCCTGTTCCCACGCCAGACGTGCGGCGGCGTGCTCGCCCAGCGCCAGATGCGCCTTGCCCAACAGCTTCCAGGCTGCCGAGTACTTCGCATCGAAGCCGACACAGCGCTGGAAGTGCTCGGCGGCTTTGGCGTTTTCGCCCAGATCCAGATAACCCTTGCCCAGGCCGAAGCGCAGCAGCGAGTTATCCACACCCTTGGCGAGCATTTTTTCCAGGGATTCGAGCATCGGTGGGTTCCTTTTCTAGTGCGTCAGAAAGATCTGCGGTACCGCCATCGCTGGCAAGCCAGCTCCCACAAGGATCTCGGGTGCACATCACATTTGTGAACAACCGAAAAACCTGTGGGAGCTGGCTTGCCAGCGATGGGGCCAATGAAGGCACCGCTCATTCAGGATCAGAAGAAGCTCAACCCCACATGAAACAGCTTCTCCACATCGCGAATATGCTTTTTATCCACAAGGAACAGAATCACATGGTCGCCCGCTTCGATCACGGTGTCATCGTGGGCGATGATCACTTGTTCGTTGCGGATCACCGCGCCGATGGTGGTGCCGGGCGGCAGGCCGATCTTCTCGATCGGTTTGCCGATCACCTTGCTCGACTTCGCATCACCGTGGGCAATCGCCTCGATCGCTTCTGCGGCACCGCGACGCAATGAGTGCACGCTGACGATATCGCCACGGCGCACGTGCGCCAGCAGGGTGCCGATGGTCGCCAGTTGCGGGCTGATGGCAATGTCGATATCGCCGCCCTGAATCAGATCGACGTAGGCGGGGTTGTTGATGATCGTCATGACCTTCTTCGCCCCCAGCCGTTTGGCCAGCAGCGACGACATGATGTTGGCTTCGTCGTCGTTGGTCAGGGCGAGGAAGATGTCGGCGTCGGCAATGTTCTCTTCCAGCAGCAAATCCCGGTCCGAAGCGCTGCCCTGCAACACCACGGTGCTGTCGAGCGTATCGGAGAGATAACGGCAGCGCGCCGGGCTCATCTCGATGATCTTCACCTGATAACGGCTTTCGATGGCCTCGGCCAGACGTTCACCGATTTGCCCGCCGCCAGCGATAACGATGCGTTTGTAGGTTTCGTCGAGGCGGCGCATTTCGCTCATCACCGCGCGAATATTCTCACGGGCGGCGATGAAAAAGACTTCGTCATCGGCCTCGATCACCGTATCGCCCTGGGGCAGGATCGGTCGGTCACGGCGGAAAATCGCTGCCACTCGAGTTTCGACATTCGGCATGTGCTCACGCAACTGGCGCAGTTGCTGACCCACCAGCGGCCCGCCGTAATAAGCGCGTACCGCCACCAGTTGCGCCGCGCCTTCGGCGAAGTCGATCACCTGCAAGGCGCCCGGATGCTGGATCAGGCGCTTGATGTAGTTGGTCACCACTTGCTCGGGGCTGATCAGCACGTCGACCGGAATCGCTTCGTTCTGGAACAGTTGCTCTTCGCGATTCAGATAAGACGCTTCGCGCACCCGGGCGATCTTGGTCGGCGTGTGGAACAGCGTGTGGGCGACCTGGCAGGCGACCATGTTGGTTTCGTCGCTGTTGGTCACCGCCACCAGCATGTCAGCGTCGTCGGCGCCGGCCTGACGCAGCACCGACGGCAGCGAGCCCCGGCCCTGCACGGTGCGGATGTCGAGGCGGTCGCCGAGGTCGCGCAGGCGCTCACCGTCGGTGTCGACTACCGTAATATCGTTGGCCTCGCTGGCCAGATGTTCTGCCAGCGAACCGCCGACCTGTCCCGCACCGAGGATGATGATTTTCATCCAGTCACTCCGTTAAATCCGTTTAGCTGCGCGCGGCAGCGATCTTGATCAGCTTGGCGTAGTAGAACCCGTCATGGCCACCCTGCTGGGCCAGCAATTGGCGACCATGGGGCTGTTTGAGCCCGGCCGACGTGGCCAGATCCAGTTCTCGGGCACCGGGAGTGCGTTCGAGGAACGCAGCGATGACTTCGGTGTTCTCGGTCGGCAGCGTCGAGCAGGTGGCGTACAGCAGGATGCCGCCGACTTCGAGGGTTTTCCACATCGCGTCGAGCAGTTCGCCTTGCAGTTGCGCGAGGGCGATGATGTCGTCCGGCTGACGGGTCAGCTTGATGTCCGGATGACGGCGGATCACGCCGGTGGCCGAGCACGGTGCGTCGAGCAGGATGCGCTGGAACGGTTTGCCGTCCCACCACTTTTCGGTATCGCGACCGTCGGCGGCGATCAGTTCGGCGCTCAGACCGAGGCGTTCAAGATTCTCTTTGACCCGCACCAGACGTTTGGCTTCGAGGTCCACCGCCACCACCCCGGCGAGCGCCGGTTCGGCTTCGAGGATGTGGCAGGTCTTGCCACCGGGCGCGCAACAGGCATCGAGCACGCGCTGGCCCGGCGCCAGATCGAGCAGATCGGCAGCCAGTTGCGCAGCTTCGTCCTGCACGCTGATCCAGCCTTCGGCGAACCCCGGCAGACTGCGCACGTCGGCAGCCGCTTCGAGGATGATGCCGTCGCGGCTGTACACACATGGCGTCGCGGCAATTCCAGCCTCAGTCAGCAGAGCGAGATAGGCGTCGCGGCTGTGATGGCGGCGGTTGACCCGCAGAATCATCGGCGGATGCGCGTTGTTCGCCTCGCAGATGGTTTCCCACTGTTCTGGCCAGAAGGCTTTCAGGGACTTTTGCAGCCAGCGCGGGTGAGCGGTGCGCACCACTGGGTCACGTTCCAGCTCGGCGAAAATCGTCGCGCTTTCGCGCTGGGCATTGCGCAGCACGGCGTTGAGCAGGCCCTTGGCCCAAGGCTTTTTCAGCTTGTCGGCGCAACCGACGGTTTCGCCGATGGCAGCGTGGGCCGGGACGCGGGTGTAGAGCAATTGGTAGAGGCCGACCAGCAGCAGCGCTTCGACATCGGCGTCGGCAGCCTTGAATGGTTTCTGCAGAAGTTTTTCCGCCAGCGCCGACAGGCGTGGCTGCCAGCGCGCAGTGCCGAACGCCAGATCCTGAGTGAAACCGCGATCGCGATCCTCGACTTTGTCCAGTTGCGTCGGCAGCGAACTGTTCAGCGAAGCCTTGCCGCTGAGCACGGCGGCGAGTGCCTTGGCGGCGGCCAGACGCGGATTCATTGCGCGTCCACCGCTGCGCCGAGCACCGTGCCGACGGCGAATTTCTCCCGGCGGCTGTTGAACAGGTCGCTGAAGTTCAGCGCCTTGCCGCCGGGTAATTGCAGGCGGGTCAGGCACAGCGCTTGTTCGCCGCAGGCGACGATCAGACCATCCTTTCTGGCGCTGAGGATTTCACCCGGTGCGCCTTTACCGTCGGCAAGTGTTGCCGCCAGGACTTTCAGCGCTTCACCGTTGAGGGTGCTGTGGGTGATCGGCCATGGGTTGAAGGCGCGCACCAGGCGTTCCAGCTCAACCGCCGGACGGCTCCAGTCGATGCGTGCTTCGTCTTTGTTCAGCTTGTGTGCATAAGTGGCGAGCTCATCGTTCTGCACTTCGCCTTCCAGGGTGCCAGCAGCCAGACCGGCAATCGCTTGCACCACGGCAGGCGGGCCCATTTCGGCGAGGCGGTCGTGCAGCGTGCCGCCGGTGTCTGCGCCAGTGATCGGGGTGACGACCTTGAGCAGCATCGGTCCGGTGTCGAGGCCGGCTTCCATGCGCATCACGGTGACGCCGCTTTCCGCGTCACCGTGTTCCACGGCGCGCTGGATCGGCGCCGCACCGCGCCAGCGTGGCAGCAACGAGGCGTGGCTGTTGATGCAGCCCAGACGCGGAATATCCAGCACCACTTGCGGCAGGATCAGGCCATAAGCGACCACCACCAGCAAATCCGGCTTCAGTGCGGCCAGTTCAGCCTGCGCGTCAGGGTTGCGCAACGTCGGCGGCTGCAACACCTGGATATTGTTTTCCAAGGCCAACTGTTTGACCGGGCTGGGCATCAGTTTTTGCCCGCGACCGGCCGGACGATCCGGTTGGGTGTAGACCGCAACGATCTCGTAAGGGCTGTTCAGCAGGGCCTTGAGGTGTTCGGCGGCGAATTCCGGGGTGCCGGCAAAAACGATGCGCAGTGGCTCAGTCATGAAGGGCGTCTCATAAAAAGAAAAAGGCTTGCCGCAGCAAGCCTTTGAAGAAGGGCATCAAGCGTTCTGGCGGTGCTGCTTTTCCAGTTTCTTCTTGATCCGGTCGCGTTTGAGCGTGGACAGGTAATCGACGAACAATTTGCCATTGAGGTGGTCGCATTCGTGCTGGATGCACACCGCGAGCAAGCCTTCGGCGATCAGCTCATAGGGCTTGCCGTCGCGGTCCAGCGCCTTGATTTTGACCTTTTGCGGGCGGTCGACGTTTTCGTAGAAACCCGGTACCGACAGGCAGCCTTCCTGGTATTGGTCCATTTCGTCGGTCAGCGATTCGAACTCGGGGTTGATGAACACCCGCGGTTCGGTACGGTCTTCGGAAAGGTCCATCACGACGATACGTTTGTGCACGTTGACCTGGGTCGCGGCAAGGCCGATGCCCGGCGCTTCATACATTGTTTCAAACATGTCATCGACCAACTGACGCACTTCGTCGTCCACTACGGCCACAGGCTTGGCGATAGTGCGCAGACGCGGGTCCGGGAATTCGAGGATGTTTAAAATGGCCATAGGCTTTGATTGCTGCACACGTTGAGTAAAGTCGGGCGATGGCCTGGCAGGTCCGAAGATGCAGGCTACCGTTGTGAAGCGTAGCTTGTGCATTTTGCACAAGCGAGCCACGGGGGCTCTGACGGTTCACGCGAACGCACATGATAAAGGGATTCACTGCATGAGGAAAACACTACTCGCCCTGCTGCTGTTGGCTTCGGCCGGCGTGGCGCAAGGGCAAGTGCAACTCAGGGATGGTTTTCCACAGCAATACACGGTGGTTTCGGGGGACACCCTCTGGGATATTTCCGGCAAATACCTGCGCGAGCCCTGGGAGTGGCCACAACTGTGGCGGGCCAATCCGCAGATTGAAAACCCCAATCTGATCTATCCCGGCGACACGCTGACCCTCAGCTACGTCAACGGCCAACCGCGCCTGACGCTCAATCGCGGCGAGTCGCGCGGCACCATCAAGCTCTCGCCGCGTATTCGCACCATCCCGGTGGCCGAGGCGATTCCGAGCATTCCATTGAAATCGATCAACAGTTTCCTGTTGAGCAACCGCATCGTCGACAAGGTCGAGGATTTCGACAAGGCGCCGTACATCGTCGCGGGTGACGCCGAACGCGTGCTCAGCGGCACGGGCGACCGGATCTTCGCGCGCGGCCATTTCGACCCGGATCAACCCGTCTACGGCATCTTCCGTCAGGGCAAGGTCTACACCGATCCGCAGACCAAGGAGTTCCTCGGGATCAACGCCGATGACATCGGCGGCGGCGAAATCGTCGCCACTGAAGGCGACGTTGCCACCCTCGCCCTGCAACGCACCACTCAGGAAGTACGCCTCGGCGACCGCTTGTTCAGTGGCGAGGAGCGCTCGATCAATTCGACCTTCATGCCCAGCGCGCCAACCACCAGCATCAACGGTGTGATCATCGATGTCCCGCGCGGTGTCACCCAGATCGGCGTGATGGACGTGGTCACCCTGAACAAAGGCAAGCGCGATGGTCTGGCCGAGGGCAACGTACTGGCGGTGATGAAAACTGGTGAAACCGTGCGTGACCGCATCACCGGCCAGCCGCTGAAAATTCCCGATGAACGCGCCGGTTTACTGATGGTGTTCCGCACTTACGACAAACTCAGCTACGGCCTCGTTCTCAACGCATCGCGCTCGCTGGCGGTGCTCGACAAGGTTCGCAATCCGTAAGCTTGCTTCACAAGTTACCAACAGAGTTATCCACAGCTTGTTCCGAATGGTTCGGGGCTTATAACGATCAAGGATGATCCATGATGTTGCCTGTCTGTACGCCGGTTTCCCCGGCGGAACTGGAAGCGCGTTTGCGCCTGCATCGCTTGCCGGATGTCGGTCCGAAGCGTTTTGCCAAATTGCTCGAAGCCTTCGGCTCGGCCTCCAAAGCGATCAGCGCACCGGCCAGTGCCTGGCGCTCGCTGGGTTTGCCCGTGGCAAGTGCTGAAGCGCGGCGCTGTCCCACGGTTCGCGATGGCGCTAGCCACGCAATGCGCTGGCTAGAGCGGCCGGGGCATCATTTGTTGATGTGGGACCAGGCGGATTACCCGGCGCTGCTGGCGCAGATTCCCGACCCGCCACCCCTGTTGTTCGTTGCCGGAGACCCGCAGATTCTGGAAAAACCGCAACTGGCGATGGTTGGCAGCCGTCGCGCTTCGCGTCCGGGCATGGACACGGCGGCGGCGTTTTCCCGCAGTCTTGCCGGGGCCGGTTTTGTCATCACCAGCGGTCTGGCGCTGGGCATTGATGCCGCTGCGCATCAGGCTGCGCTGGATGTTGGCGGGTTGACGGTGGGTGTACTCGGCACGGGCTTGGAAAATTTTTATCCACAGCGCAATCGGCACTTGGCTGAAGCGATGATTGCGTCCGGCAGCGCAGTGCTTTCAGAGTTTCCGCTGGACGCCGGGCCGACGGCGAGCAACTTCCCGCGGCGGAACCGCATCATCAGCGGTTTGTCCCTCGGTGTGTTGGTGGTTGAGGCCAGCGTGGCCAGTGGCTCACTGATCACCGCGCGGCTGGCGGCCGAACAGGGGCGTGAGGTTTATGCCATTCCCGGTTCGATTCATCACCCCGGGGCGCGCGGTTGCCATCAATTGATTCGCGATGGCGCGGTGCTGGTGGAAACCATCGAGCACATCCTTGAAGCCCTGCGCGGCTGGCAGCATCTGCCGCTATCCACTGACACGGCGAACGTTGATCACCCGTTGCTCAGCCTGCTCCACGCCGCCCCGCACACCAGCGAAGGCTTGGCCGACAGCAGCGGCTGGGCGTTGCCCAAAGTGCTGGCGGCACTCACCGAACTGGAAATGGATGGCCGTGCGGTGTGCGAAAACGGTCGCTGGTTGGCCAGGACACGCTAGGTTTTACAAGGAAGATCGGTAAACTGCGCGAAACCTGTTTGCGGAGAGTTTTTTCATGGTTAACAGTTGGCGTGTGCAACAAGCCGCACGAGAGATTCGCGCCGGGGCGGTGATTGCCTATCCAACCGAAGCCGTCTGGGGGCTGGGTTGCGACCCGTGGAACGAAGAGGCTGTGGATCGGTTGCTGGCGATCAAGAATCGTTCGGTGGTCAAAGGCCTTATTCTGGTTGCCGACAACATTCGCCAGTTCGACTTCCTGTTCGAAGACTTCCCGCAAGAATGGATCGACCGCATGGCCAGCACCTGGCCGGGGCCAAATACCTGGCTGGTGCCGCACCAGAATCTGTTGCCGGAATGGGTGACCGGGGTGCATGACACCGTGGCGCTGCGGGTCAGTGATCATCCGCAAGTGCGCGATCTGTGCTCGATGGTCGGGCCATTGATTTCGACCTCTGCGAACCCGCAGGGACGCCCGGCGGCGCGCACCCGATTGCGTGTCGAGCAGTATTTCCGTGGGCAGATCGATCTGATACTGGGCGGGCAACTGGGTGGGCGCAAGAACCCCAGCGTGATCCGTGATCTGGCGACCGGCAAAGTCATTCGTCCCGACTGATCCAGCCTCGAACATTTGTAACGAGAGTACTCCTCGCCTTGACGGCGAGGAGTACTACACGTGCCTGCGATTTATCCTGCAGTGACGCTGTTTGTTGCGTCGGAAGAATCCTCAACTGGCTGAATTAACTGAATTTTCCCACCTGATTATCAGACTGCGTTTCGTGGCGGTATCGCCAAAAACAACCATCCTTTCCCTGCACTCGAAACACTTCGATAAGTTAAGGTCTGCGGAGAAAGAATGGACACTACGGATTTGCAACTCACGGATTACCTGCAGGCGCTCCAGGTGACGTTAAACAGTCACCAGGAAGGATGTCGTATCGTGATGCTTGAAGCGGGGTCGGATACCCAGGTGTTCGATCGGTTTATCGAACGGCAATTTCGGCTTCGGCTGCAGCATTACATGCTGACATCCAGGGCGCGGATGCTCGAAACCCGGCTGGCGACACGGTCGCGCAGTACCCACTTTCTGCTGTATCGGCACGAGCAACTGCAGGCGGTATTGAGGGCCACTCCGGCGCCGTTCGAGTGGGCATCGCTGGCGCAGCAACATGTTTCGCCCACGGTGGCGTTGTCACGCCATGTCGAATTCAGTCGCTTGATCTCGCTTGCACCCAGCCAACAACCCATTGCCGTCAACAGTCTGCTGGCGGCCGCTGCCGAGTGGGCCATAAAACAGGGCTATCAAGGTGTCACTGCGTTGTGCAGGGCCTCGCAGTTGCGCCTGTACCAGCGTTTCGGTCTGATGCCGGTCGCCTCCAACCCCTTGCCTATAGAACAGCGCGCACGTGGTGATTACTGGGTGTTATCAGCCGAGTGGCGGCAAGTCCTCGCAGCCGTTCAACAGCCTGATCCTGCGGCTGTCGGTCATTGGGCGCAAAAACCGTTGGCGAATCATCCACCAAGGTTTTGAACACGCTCGAACCGTCCTGCCAGCCAGGGTGGTGAAAACCTGACTGGCAAGATGCCGGGAGGTATCAAGGCAGCAGGACGGTGGAACCAGTGGTGCGTCGAGCGGACAGTTCGGTTTGTGCCTTCGCCGCATCAGCCAATGGATAACGCTGGCTGACATCCACCTTCAACTTGCCGCTGATGATCATCTCGAACAGCTCATCGGCCATTCGCTGCAGGTTCTCGGCATTGTTGGCGTAGGTGGCCAGCGTCGGCCGGGTCACGTACAGCGAGCCCTTGGCGGCAAGAATGCCCAGGTTCACCCCGTCCACCGCGCCGGAAGCATTACCGAAGCTCACGACCAGGCCGCGTGGCGACACGCTGTCGAGAGAGGTCAGCCAGGTGTCCTTGCCGACGCCGTCATAGACCACCGGGACTTTCTTGCCGTCAGTCAATTCGAGCACGCGTTGCGCAACGTTTTCATGGCTGTAATCGATGGTTGCCCAAGCGCCATTGGCCTTGGCCAGTTCGGCTTTCTCGCTGGAGCTGACGGTGCCAATCAGCTTCACGCCCAAGGCTTTGGCCCATTGGCAGGCAAGCGAACCGACACCGCCGGCCGCCGCGTGGAACAGGATGGTTTCGCCACCCTTGAGCTCGTAGGTCTGGCGCAGCAGATATTGCACAGTCAGGCCTTTGAGCATGACCCCGGCAGCGGTTTCGAAACTGATTTCGTCGGGCAGGTGCACCAGATTGTCTTGGGGCAAAACATGCAATTCGCTGTAGGCACCCAACGGGCCGCTGCCATAGGCCACTCGATCACCGACCTTGAACCGGGTGACGTCGCTGCCTACGGCATCGACGATGCCCGCGCCTTCCGCTCCCAGACCGGACGGCAAGGCGGGCGGCGCGTACAGGCCGCTGCGGTAATAGGTGTCGATGAAGTTCAGGCCGATCGCCTTGTTGGCCACGCGCACTTGATTGGGGCCGGGCGCGGCGGGTTGGTAGTCAACATATTCGAGCACTTCGGGGCCGCCGTGGGCGCGGAACTGGATACGCTTTGCCATCTGCCTGCTCTCCTTGGGTCTTTTGTAAGCCCCCTATCCAACTCCCATGCTTGATCTTCGTCAACTGCGGCGGGTTGTTGTGCGGTGGTATGCTACGCGCCCATTTGCGTCGCCCGTCTGCCGGGGCGCCGCCCGATTCAAGGTGAAGCCATGACGACCCGCACCGACGCCGTAAAGGCCTATCTGCTCGACCTGCAAGACCGCATCTGCGCGGCGCTCGAAACCGAAGACGGCGGCACGCGCTTCGTTGAAGACGCCTGGACCCGGCCTGCTGGCGGTGGCGGTCGCACCCGTGTGATCGAGAACGGCACGCTGATTGAAAAGGGCGGCGTCAACTTTTCCCATGTCTTTGGCAGCGGTCTGCCACCGTCGGCCAGCGCCCATCGCCCGGAACTGGCCGGTCGCGGTTTCGAAGCCCTTGGTGTGTCGCTGGTGATCCATCCGCACAACCCGCATGTGCCGACGTCGCACGCCAATGTGCGCTTTTTCATCGCCGAGAAAGAAGGCGAAGAGCCGGTCTGGTGGTTCGGCGGCGGCTTCGACCTGACCCCGTATTACGGCAACGAAGAAGACTGCATCCACTGGCACCGCGTCGCCGAACAGGCTTGCGCACCGTTCGGTGCGGACGTCTACCCGCGTTACAAAGCCTGGTGCGACACCTACTTCCACATCAAGCATCGCCACGAACCGCGCGGCATCGGCGGTCTGTTCTTCGATGACCTGAACGAGTGGGACTTCGACACCAGTTTCGCTTTCATGCGTGCCATCGGTGACGCGTACATCGACGCCTATCTGCCGATCGTGCAGCGCCGCAAACACGATGCCTTCACGGCTCAGCAGCGTGAGTTCCAGGAATTCCGCCGTGGCCGTTACGTCGAATTCAACCTGGTCTACGACCGTGGCACCTTGTTCGGTCTGCAATCGGGCGGGCGTACCGAGTCGATCCTGATGTCGCTGCCGCCGCAAGTGCGTTGGGGCTATGACTGGAAGGCTGCGCCAGGCAGCGAAGAGGCGCGCCTGACTGAGTACTTCCTGCAAGACCGCGACTGGCTGGCAGAAGCCTGAGGACATCTGATGGATCGTTACGTCGTTTTCGGTAACCCGATCGGCCACAGCAAATCGCCGATGATTCACAAGCTGTTCGCCGAACAGACTGGCCAGCACCTCGACTACAGCACGATGCTGGCGCCGCTCGACGATTTCGCCGGCTGCGCCACGGCGTTTTTCCGGGAAGGGCGCGGCGCCAACGTCACTGTGCCATTCAAGGAGGATGCCTATCGCCTGGCCAACAGCCTGACCGCGCGCGCGCAGCGTGCCGGTGCGGTCAACACCTTGAGCAAACTGGCCGATGGCTCACTGCTCGGTGACAACACTGACGGCGCCGGGCTGGTGCGAGATCTGACGGTGAACGCCGGGTTCAGCCTGACCGGCAAACGCATTCTGCTGCTCGGCGCCGGTGGCGCGGTGCGCGGTGCGCTGGAGCCGTTGCTGGCGGAGAAACCGGCCTCGGTGATCATCGCCAATCGCACGGTGGACAAGGCTGAACTGCTGGCCGAGTTGTTCTGCGACCTCGGGCCTGTGTCGGCCAGTGGTTTCGACTGGTTGCGCGAGCCGGTGGACGTGATCATCAACGCCACCTCGGCCAGCCTGAGCGGCGACGTGCCGCCGATTGCGCCGAGCCTGATCGAGCCGGGCAAGACCCTGTGCTACGACATGATGTACGGCAAAGAGCCGACCGCATTCTGCCGCTGGGCCAGTGAGCATGGCGCGGCGGTGGCGATGGATGGCTTGGGGATGTTGGCGGAGCAGGCGGCTGAGGCGTTCTTCCTGTGGCGTGGCGTGCGCCCTGATACCGCACCGGTACTCGCCGAACTGCGCCGCCAGTTGGCCCAATAAATACCCATGTGGGAGCGAGCCTGCTCGCGAAAACGGTCTGTCTGACACATTAATGTTGGATGTGCCGCAGTCTTCGCGAGCAGGCTCGCTCCCACAAGGATTACCTCGATCGCCAGTCAATCCTCAAACCGGATCGGGCATTTCTCCGGCCCTTCAAGCTTTCGTAACTCCTCCACGACCTGCGGCCGCGCCCGGCGCAAGGTCAGGCTGCGATCCTGACTGAGCAAGCGTCGCGCCTCCTGATGCAGCATCTCCACCCCTGAATAGTCGATGAAGTTGATCTGCTGCGCCTCGATCACCACGCGTGCGCCGTGCATGCGCTGCAGGCGTACTTGCAGGTAATGGCTGGCGCCGAAAAAGATCGACCCGCCGACACGCAACACATCGTCTTCGCCGTCACGCCAATGCTGCACGCGCGGTTGCGAGGTGCGCTTGAGGTAGAAGAACAGCGAGGCCAGCACACCGGCATAAATCGCCGTCTGCAATTCCAGCAACAAGGTCGCGAGGCAGGTCAGGGCCATGACCACGAATTCGGCGCGGCTGACGCGCAGCAATGAGCGAATGCCGCGATGATCCACCAGTCCCCAGGCAATCAGCAGAATGCTGCCCGCCATCGCCGGGATAGGAATGTGTGCAATCAGCGCCGCGCCGAAAATCGCAAACAACGCCACCCAGATCGCTGAAAACACCCCGGCCAATGGCGAACACGCGCCCGCTTCGTAACTGAGGGCCGAACGGGTAAACGATCCGGCCGACAGCGATCCGGAAAAGAACGCGCCGACAATATTCGACAAGCCCTGCGCACGGACTTCCTGATTGGCATCGAGCAATTGCTGCGACCGTGCCGAAATCGAGCGTGCAATAGACAGACTGGTGACCAGCCCGAGCATGCCCACCGCCACGGCACTGGGCAGCAATCGCAGGATCAAGTCCAGATCCAGCGGTAACGCACTGAACGGCGGCAAGCGTCCGACAAACGCGCTGACCCGATGCACGTGGCCGAACATGCCCGGCCACAACCACACCAGCAAACTGGCCAGCACCAGCGTGATCAACAGCGTCGGCCAGCGCGGCAGCAGGTGTTTGAGCAGCAGACCGACGACCACCGTGGCCAAACCCAATACCAGCGAAGGTTTATCCACAGCCCGCAGGTGTTGCAGCAGATCCATCAAACTGGCCAGCGCCGTGGCTTTGGCCGGCAGCTCGAGTCCCAAAAGATTAGGCAACTGCCCGATGGCGATCACCACTGCCGCACCGAGGGTGAACCCCAGCACCACCGAATGCGAAACGAAGTTCACCAATGCGCCGAAGCGCAGCAAACCGAGCAGCCACTGGAATATCCCCGCAAGCAGGGTCAGCAGCAGGATCAGGGTGATGTAGTCCTGCGAGGCCGGAACCGCTAAAGGACTGACACTGGCAAACAGCACAATCGAAATCGCCGCCGTCGGGCCGCAGATCAAATGCCACGAGGATCCCCACAGGCAGGCGATCAGCACCGGAATGATTGCGGCGTAGAGGCCGTATTCCGGTGGCAGACCGGCGATCAACGCATAGGCAATCGACTGGGGTAACGCGAGAATCGCCCCGCTGAGACCGACGATCAGATCCCGTCCGACGCTGGCGCGGGTTTGTCGCGGCAGCCAGGTGAGGAAGGGGAAGAGAGAGTGGCGGCTGGGAAAGGCCATGGGTCCTCGCGGTTGGGGTTTTATTCAAGGTTATCAGGGTGTCATGGGAAAAAGCCCCTCACCCTAGCCCTCTCCCGGAGGGAGAGGGGACTGACCGCGGTGTTTATTCAAGATTCACCGACCTGCAATTTCAAAGTTGAATGCCAGTTTTGAATCCAACAAATATCGGCTCCCTTCCCCCTCGCCCCCTCTGGGGGAGGGGGCTGGGGTGAGGGGGCAAAAATCTCAAGCCAAGCCAAATTCCAGCAGTCCCACGATCAAAGCTTCGCTTTCACCGCCGCCAACGCATCCTTGCCATCGACGGTCTTCACCCCATCCAGCCACTTGTCCAACACCGCCGGATTCGCCTTGATCCACGCCTTTGCCGCTTCGGCATTGCTGACTTTTTTGTTCACCACTTCGGCCATGATGCTGTTCTCCATCTCCTGAGTGAACGATAGATTGGTCAGCAATTTACCCACGTTCGGACAGGCCTCGGCGTAACCCTTGCGGGTCAACGTGAACACACTGCCGGTGTCGCCGAAGTACTTCTCGCCACCCTTCAGGTAATGCATCTTCAATTGCACGTTCATCGGGTGCGGGGTCCAGCCGAGGAAGGTGACGAATTTCTGTTTCTTCACCGCCCGCGACACTTCAGCCAGCATCGCCTGTTCGCTGGACTCGATCAGCTTCCACTGGCCCATGTCGAAGTCGTTCTTCTTGATGATTTCCTGCAACGAGATATTCGCCGGCGCGCCCGAACCGATGCCGTAGATCTTGCGCTCGAACTTGTCCGCGTATTTGTTCAGATCGGCAAAGTTATGCACACCCGCATCCCACACGTAATCCGGCACCGCGAGGGTGAATTCGGTGCCGTCGAGGTTTTTCGCCAGTTGCGTGACATCGCCGGTGGCGACGAACTTGTCGTAGAAGCCCTGCTGCGCCGGCATCCAGTTACCGAGAAACACATCCACCTGGCCGTCCTTCAAACCGCCAAAGGTGATCGGCACCGCGAGGGTGTCGACCTTGGCCTTGTAGCCCATGCCGTCCAGCAGAAACCCGGTGATGGCGTTGGTCGCGGCGATGTCGCTCCAGCCCGGGTCGGCCATTTTCACCGTGTCGCAGCTTTGCTCGGCGAAGGCCGAGGCGCTGCTCAGCGCGAGCAGGCCAACCGTCACTACTGTGGATAACTTACGCATGGACTTCCCCTTACATTATTGGTTTTGGCAGGGTTGTGGATAACGTGCTTTGCGCTCCAGATCATCAAGATCGATGTGGTTGCGCATGTACTGCTGACTGGCGTCCACCAGTGGCTGGTGATCCCAGCTCTTCAGCTTGCCGATGGTCAACGCGTCGGCGACAAATCGGCGACGGCGCTGGCTGGCGAGGACTTGCCGGTGAATCGCCGGAATATCCCATTTGGCCCGCGCTTCGGCGAGAAAATCGTCGAAAAGCTGGCGATGCTGCGGCGATTGGCTGAGTTCTTCCAGTTCACGCGGATCGTTATCTACGTCGAAGAGTAGGCAAGGGTCGCTTTCACTGTAGATAAATTTGTAGGCGCCGCGACGGATCATCATCAGCGGGCTGATGGTGCCTTCGGCCATGTATTCGCCGAACACTTCGTCATGACCGCCCTGCCCTTGCAGGTGTGATACCAGCGAACGGCCATCCAGCGGCAGCCCTGGTTCCAAGGTGCCGCCGGCCAGTTCAACGAAGGTTGGCAACAGGTCAGCGGTGGACACGGCTGCGCTAACCCGCCCGGCATCGAACTGGCCTGGGGCACTTATCAACAGGGGGACGCGGGCCGCCATTTCGTACCAATGCATTTTGTACCAAAGGCCCTTTTCGCCGAGCATGTCGCCATGGTCGCCGGAGAACACGATGATGGTGTCATCGATCAGCCCGGTTTCTTCCAGCGTTTGCAGAAGTTTGCCGACGTTGGCATCGATATAGCTGCAGGCACCGAAATACGCCCGGCGCGCATCGCGGATCTTATCCACAGGCAGCGGCTTGTCCCACAGATCGTACACCTTGAGCAAACGCTGCGAGTGCGGATCGAGTTCGTGTTGATCCGGGGTTGTAGGCAACGGGATATCGTTATCGTCGTACAAATCCCAGAACGCCTTGGGAATGGTGTACGGGTCGTGTGGGTGGGTCATCGATACGGTCAGGCAGAACGGCTGGTCGCCCTCCTCGCGGATGTGATCGAACAGATATTGCTGCGCCTTGAACACCACCTCTTCGTCGAAATCCAGTTGATTGGTGCGTACGCACGGCCCGGCCTGCAGCACCGAAGACATGTTGTGATACCAGCTCGGCCGTACATCCGGCTCATCCCAGTTCACGGCCCAGCCGTAGTCGGCCGGATAGATGTCGCTGGTCAGGCGTTCTTCATAGCCATGCAACTGGTCGGGGCCGCAGAAGTGCATCTTGCCGGACAGCGCGGTGCGGTAGCCGAGGCGGCGCAGGTAGTGGGCATAGGTCGGAATGTCGGCGGGGAAATCGGCGGCGTTGTCGTAGGCGCCGATCTTGCTCGGCAACTGACCGCTGACCAGGGTGAAACGCGACGGTGCGCACAACGGGCTGTTGCAGTAAGCGGCGTCGAACACCACGCCTTGGGCGGCGAGACGGGAAAGATTCGGCAGTTTGATCGGCGAAGGGCCGTAGAACGGCAACATTGGCGCGGCCATCTGATCGGCCATGATGAAAAGAATATTCTTGCGCTTCATGTGATCGCGGCATTCCATAGTGAATATTTATGCGACATTGCTGCGATCGAGCATGGAGTCCATGCTGTATCCGGTAAAGCCCGCGCCGGACAATGACTAGGATAAGCACCGCTTATGTATGACGCCTTGGGAGATCTGTCACTCGACCTGCTGCGCGCCTTCGAAGCGGCAGCCCGTCACCACAGCTTCACCGCAGCGGCGGTAGAGCTTGGCACTACGCAACCGGCGATCAGCCAGCAGATCAAGCGGTTGGAAGAACAGCTCGGCACACGGCTGTTTGATCGGATCTACAGGGGCATCGAACTGACGGAAGTGGGCGCGATCCTGTTCGAGCAAGTGACCCTCGGTTTGCAGAATATCGATGCAGGATTAAGTGCAATCAGTGCACAACAGCAACATGAGGTGCTGCAGGTCGCCACCGATTTCGCCTTCGCCGCTTATTGGCTGATGCCACGCCTGCACCGCTTTCACGAAGCCAATCCGCAGGTCGACGTCAGCCTCGTGACCAGTGAACGCAACCACAACATGCTGCGCACCGATATCGATGTGGCGATCCTGTTTGGCGACGGGCGTTTCAAGCAAGGCGAAAGCCACTGGTTGTTCAGCGAAGAAGTGTTCCCGGTGTGCAGCCCGCAATTGCTCAAGGATCGCGCCCTGCCCTTGCCCGCTCAGGCGTTGCTGGAGTTTCCGCTGCTGCACCTGCGTGGGGAAAACAGCAGCAACTGGTTTGACTGGAGCGGTCTGTTTCGCCAGTTGGGCATTACTTCGCCGCCGGCGCCGGGGCAATTGCGCTTCGACAATTACACGCTGTTGATTCAAGCGGCAATTGGCGGCCAAGGCGTGGCAATTGGCTGGCGGCACCTTGTGGATAACTTGCTGAGTCAGGGGTTGCTGTGCCGGCCCATCGCTGAAACGACCCTTTCGCGTCTCGGTTATTACGTGGTGTTGCCGCAGCGCAAACGCCGGGGTGCGTTGATTCAACAGTTTGTCGATTGGTTGATGGCGGAGCAGGCGAGTAGCGCTGAATCGCTCAATGGCTTGGCATTGCCTTCGATTGCGGTTTGAAGATCAGAAGATCGCAGCCTTCGGCAGCTCCTACACCAATCTCATGTAGGAGCTGCCGAAGGCTGCGATCTTTTACGAATCTGAAGCCGCAACGAAATTCACATGCTGTCCCACATGCAAATTCAGCCGCAGCTCATCGGCAATCCCTACCGCCACGCGATTCAAGCGTTCCAGGGGTTCTGCCAGACCTGGTTCCAGATTGCCGCCGACCTGACTGAAATGTTCGATGGTCAGCCCGGCCACGCCGTGCGGCGCATTCACCAGCGTCCAGTGCAGCGGACTGCTTTGTAGGGCCTCACGGATTTCTTCGGCAGCGTGGCGTTGCAGGCGATCATCGACATCCGGCTCATCGAGCACGGCAAAGTCGCCCACCAGAAACAGCCGCGACACATTCGCCGCTTGCAGTCCATCGACCAGTGCGTCGACGGCCAGAACCTGTTCGACCGGTCCGAGCACGACCGAGCGTTCAACCTGATCGCTACTGAACGGTAGTCCCGGTGCATCCAGTAAGCAGATGACCGCCGAACTGCCGGCCACACTCTGGTTGACCCGTTCCAGGTCGAACAAATCACCGGTTTTGGTACGCAAACCCGGACGCGGCGCAAGTGCGGTCAGATCGTCGAGAATGGCGATGACTTCATGCTGACGACGCAGCAACTCAGCCATCAGCGCGCTGCCCAGGCTACTCATGGCACCATAGAGCACCACTTTTACCGCCGGGGTTTCGGCATTTTTCATGGCTGATCCCTTTTGTTATCCCTTGTATGGCGTGTGACATACGGGCAACGCCGAGGGTTCGAACCGATTTCCGAGGCTTTCAGATGCAAGCGATCAAGGGTTATCACGCCCACGTCTATTTCGACGCCGGCACCATTGAACAGGCGCGGGCCTTGTGTGAGCAGGCTGCGCAATTGTTTCCACTTAAAATGGGCCGCGTTCACGAACGCCCGGTCGGGCCGCATCCGGACTGGAGTTGCCAGTTGGCCTTCGGCCCTGAGTTGATCGGCGACGTGTTGCCTTGGCTGGCGCTCAATCGCAAAGGCCTGGTGGTATTTCTGCACCCGGACACCGGGGATGATTTGCTCGACCACACCGAACACGCGATCTGGATGGGCACGATCCGACCGCTGAATCTGTCTGTTTTCTGATCAGATCATTTCTTCGGGTTCACCCGGCAGATGCTTATCCAGATGCAGCCAGGGCAATGGGCGATGTCCTGCAACGCCCCGCTGAACTGATAATGAATGTGTCCGCAATGGCAACCGCCGCCGTGCACTTGGCTCATGCTCAGAGCTCTCCTTCCCGTGTTCATTGACTCTGGTTCGCATCCGACGGCCGGTTGACCGTTCATTCAAAGCTTTCTGCAGCGAAAGGTAGCTGAAAGCTTCCCCGATTAGGATCGCCTCCACTTCCGGCAACAGACCGGTTGGCCAACGCGTGTGATACCTCGCACGAACGGCCCAATTAACAACAACAATGGTGATTCTGATGTCCTCTGTAGCCCGCCTCTCCGCTGTCACTCCGCCCGTACGTCTGGTGCTTCCCGTTCTGCGCTGATCCCGTCCGATCCGCTCATTTAACTAGCCGCGCTACGCCTGGAGTATTCCCATGCTGACTTTCCTTGGCTTCGCCATGGTCATCACGTTCATGTTCCTGATCATGACCAAGCGCCTGTCTGCGCTGATCGCTCTGATCATCATCCCGATCGTCTTCGCCCTGTTCGGTGGCTTTGCACCGAAGATCGGCCCGATGATGCTCGAAGGCATCACCAAGCTCGCGCCGACTGGCGTGATGCTGATGTTCGCCATTCTCTATTTCGCCCTGATGATCGACTCCGGCCTGTTCGACCCGGCCGTGCGCAAGATCCTCAAACTGGTCAAGGGTGACCCGCTGAAGGTGTCGGTCGGCACCGCCGTACTGGCGCTGGTGGTGTCCCTCGATGGTGACGGCGCGACCACTTACATGATCTGCGTGGCCGCCATGCTGCCGCTGTACAGCCGCATCGGCATGAGCCCGCGAATCATGGCCGGCCTGATCATTCTCGCCGGTGGCGTGATGAACATGACCCCGTGGGGTGGCCCGACTGCCCGTGCCGCGAGTGCGCTGCATGTCGACCCGTCGGACATCTTCGTGCCGATGATCCCGGCCATGGCTGCGGGTGTGGTCGCGATTCTGGTTATCGCTTATTTCTACGGTAAACGTGAACGTGCGCGTCTGGGTGAATTGCACTTGGTCGGCGACGACATCGATCACAGCGAAATCAGCGTGTCGCAATTCCCGGATGCGCGCCGTCCGAAACTGATCTGGTTCAACGGCGCCCTGACCTTCGGCCTGATGTGCACCCTGATCGCCGGCCTGTTGCCGTTGCCGGTGCTGTTCATGGTGGCGTTCAGTATCGCGATGATCGTCAACTACCCTTGCCTGCAGATGCAGAAGGACCGCGTCGCGGCTCACGCCGGTAGCGTGCTGGCAGTGGTCGGGCTGATCTTTGCGGCGGGTATCTTCACCGGTATCCTGTCGGGCACCGGCATGGTCGATGCGATGTCGAAGAGCCTGTTGGCGGTGATTCCGGATTTCCTCGGCCCGTACCTGGCCGTGATCACGGCGCTGGTGAGCATGCCGTTCACCTTCTTCATGTCCAACGATGCGTTTTACTATGGCGTGTTGCCGGTGTTGGCCGAAGCTGCCAGCCACTATGGGATTACCGCAGTGGAAATGGCCCGTGCCTCGATCGTCGGTCAGCCCGTCCACTTGCTGAGCCCGTTGGTGCCATCGACGTATCTGTTGGTGGCCCTGGCCGGCATCGATTTTGGTGACCACCAGCGTTTCACCCTGAAATGGGCGATCCTGGTTTGTATCTGCATCCTGATTGCTGCACTGCTGTTGGGGACTTTCCCGGTGTTCAGCACTCTATAAGCCCACGACTCACCGTTTCGGGTCCTGGCTTCGCTGTTTGAAGCCCGGACCTTTTTCGGTTTAACAATCGCTCAAAGGAATACACATGGAATGGCTGACCAACCCCGAAATCTGGGTTGCCTTCTTCACCCTGACCGCCCTGGAAATCGTCCTCGGCATCGATAACATCATCATGATTTCGATCCTGGTCAGCCGCATGCCCAAACACATGCAGCAGCGCACCCGGATCTTCGGTCTTGGCCTGGCCATGATCACCCGCATCCTGTTGCTGCTGTCGATCACCTGGGTCATGCGCCTCACCGCCGACCTGTTCGAGGTGTTCGGCCAAGGCATTTCCGGCCGTGACCTGATCCTGTTCTTCGGTGGTCTGTTCCTGCTGTGGAAGAGCTCGCAAGAGATGTACCACGCGCTGGAAGGCGAAGACGAAAGCGACGAAACCCCGGGCGGCAAGGGTGGCAACTTCCTTTACACCATCATCCAGATCGCGATTATCGACATTGTCTTCTCGCTGGATTCGGTGATCACGGCGGTGGGCATGGTGTCCCATGTGCCGGTGATGGTCGCGGCGATTGTCGTGGCCGTACTGGTGATGATGCTGGCGTCCGGCAAGATCAGCGAATTCATCGACAAGCACCCGTCGTTGAAGATGCTCGCGCTGTCGTTCCTGCTGGTGGTCGGTACCGTGTTGATCGCCGAGTCGTTCGACGTGCATGTGCCGAAAGGTTACGTCTACTTCGCCATGGCGTTCTCGCTGGCGGTGGAAGCGATCAACATCAAGCTGCGCGGTGCAATGGCCAAGAAGAGACAGCAGCAGGATCCGGTAAAACTGCGCAAGGACATCCCGGGCCAATAACCGGGTAATCCAGACGCAGGCAATACCCCTGTGGGAGCGAGCCTGCTCGCGAAAACGGAGTGTCAGTCGACAACCATGTTGGCTGATCCACCGCTTTCGCGAGCAGGCTCGCTCCCACATTTTTTTGTGCAGCATTCAGGCACCGCGGATCCTGTGGGAGCTGGCAAGCCAGCTCCCACAGGGGCGGCGTTGATTTAAATGGGAGTGTATGAAGCGCTGTTCATGACACTTTTGTTTCAATCAGCACTTTAGCTGTGCAATGCTGGCGCCCAGACCGTTAGCCAACTACAGCTTAAGTATCAAAAACGTAGAAACCGCGCGGTACCGTCAACTTGCCTCTCTGAGGCACTGCTATTACAGGGGGTCTGCATGCTCACCCTGCTCAATCTGCTTTCCGCCGTCGCCCTGCTGATCTGGGGCACGCACATCGTCCGAACCGGCATCCTGCGGGTGTATGGCACCAACCTGCGCCATGTGATCGGCCAGAACATGTCCAGACGCTGGCTGGCCTTTGTCGCCGGCATCGTCGTGACGGCGATGGTGCAGAGCAGCAATGCCACGGCCATGCTCGTCACCTCCTTCGTTGGTCAGGGCCTTATGGCGCTGACTCCGGCGCTGGCGACCATGCTTGGGGCCGACGTCGGTACCGCGCTGATGGCGCGGGTACTGACATTCGACCTGTCATGGCTGTCGCCGCTGCTGATTTTTCTCGGGGTGATTTTCTTTCTGTCGCGCAAACAGACGCGGCTCGGGCAGATGGGCCGGGTGTCCATTGGCCTCGGGCTGATCATTCTCGCGTTGCAATTGATCGTCGAGGCCGCCGCACCGATCACCCACGCCCAAGGGGTGAAGGTGATCTTCGCCTCGCTGACCGGCGACATCCTCCTCGACGCCTTGGTCGGCGCGTTGTTCGCGATGATTTCCTACTCCAGCCTCGCTGCTGTGCTGCTCACCGCGACGCTGGCTGGCGCTGCGGTCATCAGTTTGCCGGTCGCCATTGGTCTGGTGATTGGCGCCAACATCGGCAGCGGCATTCTCGCGTTCATGAGCACCAGCATGCAGAACGCCGCCGGCCGGCAAGTGGCACTGGGCAGTCTGTTGTACAAGCTGATTGGCCTGCTGCTGATCATCCCGGTGCTCGACCCGTTGGTGCACTGGATCGACAGCCTCGATTTCAGCCCGCAGGAAATGGTCATCGGCTTCCACTTGCTCTACAACACCGCGCGCTGCCTGATTCTGCTGCCGTCGGTGGGGCCGATGGCGCGCCTCTGCGCGTGGCTGCTACCGGAGCGGCCGGAGGTCAACGGCACCGCCAAACCACGCCATCTCGACGCGACCGCGCTGGTCACACCGAGCCTGGCGCTGGCCAACGCCGCGCGGGAAACCCTGCGCATGGGCGATCTGCTCGACAACATGCTCGACGCCTCGCTCGATGTGTTGCACGGCAAGCAGACCGCCGTCACCCAGGAAATGCGCCGACTGACCGACGACGTCGAAGCGCTGTACAGCGCAATCAAGCTCTACCTGGCGCAGATGCCCCGCGAAGACCTCGGCGAGCAGGACAGCCGGCGCTGGGCCGAGATCATCGAGCTGGCGATCAACCTGAAGCTGGCCGCCGACCTGATCGAACGCATGCTGCGCAAGATCCAGCAGCAGAAAACCTCCCAGCGACGGTCGTTTTCCGAAGAAGGCCTGGAGGATCTCGCCGGATTGCAGCAGCAATTGATCGCTAACCTGCGTTTGGGGCTTTCGGTCTTTCTCAGCGGTGACCGCGAAAGTGCCCGGCAATTGCTCCGCGAGAAACGCCGCTTTCGCGCGCAGGAACGTCGTCTGGCCCATGCGCATGTCAGCCGTTTGCAACGCAAGATCGTGCAGAGTATCGAGACCAGTTCGCTGCACCTGGAGTTGATTGCCGACATGAAGCGGCTCAACTCGCTGTTTTGCGGCAGTGCGTATGTGGTGCTGGAAACGGCGGATACCGGGGCGCTGGCGGCGGATGATATTGCCGACATTACGCATTCGCCTTGAACGTCTGGGGCTAGGGTCAGTCAGTAACACAGAGTTCAGCCTCAAGGGCCCCATCGCTGGCAAGCCAGCTCCCACAGGGTTTTGTGAACGCCGCAAATCCTTGTGGGAGCTGGCTTGCCAGCGATGGGCCCCTGACTGACGACACGGATCTCCAAATCAGCCGTACGGAAGCCTGTTATGCGTTGCCTGTTGTTCGCCTGTCTGTTGCTCGGTTCCCTGCCCGCCTTCGCCCTGGATCGTTTTCAGGTTGAAGGCTATGCGCTGCCCAATGGTTTGCAGTTGCTGCTCAAACCCGGCACCGAGCGCGGGCATGTGGCGATCCGGCTGGTGGTCGGCGTTGGCCTCGACGATTTCGACTGCGATGACAAAGAGCTGCCGCACCTGCTCGAACACTTGTTGTTCAGCGGCATCGACGCCACTGGCGAAGGGGGGCTGGAAGAACGCATGCAGGCGTTGGGCGGTGACTGGAACGCGTTCACCAGCAACGCTGACACCACGTTTGTCATCGAAGCGCCGGCAAAAAACCAGCGCAAAGTGCTCGACCTGCTGCTCGCTCTGCTCACACAAACGCGCATCGACGACAACGCGATCAACGCCGCCAAACGTGTGGTCGAGCGTGAGGACGGTGGCCATTACACACGCCTGCAACGCTTCCTTGATCGGCAGGATCTCGGCCACACCGCGAGTAATCAACTCGCGGTCGAACTGGGCCTGAAGTGCCCGCAACGCGCCGAAGTCGGCCACCTGACTCAAGAGCAACTGGAGAAGGTGCGCAAGGCCTGGTACGCGCCGAACAACATGACCCTGATCGTCGTCGGCGAACTCGACAAACTGCTGCCAGCCTATCTGGAACGCACCTGGGGCGCGCTCGACGCGGTGGAACCGAGCGAACACCGTGCGTTGCCGGACATCAGCACCCGCGCCGCCCATGAGCGCACCCTCACCCGGGGCTTTATCGGCGACAGCGCCAAGCTGCACTGGCTGGTACCGGAACCGGTGATCGATGATCAGTACGATCAGACCTTCGACATTCTCAAGGATTATCTGGACTGGGCGCTGTACCGGCAGATTCGCCTCAACCACGGTTTGTCCTACGGGCCGTGGGCCGAGCGCGAAGTGTTTGGCGGCGTCGGTTTCATGAGCCTGAATGCCGACCTGGATCGCGATGATGTTGACGAAGCCATTCAGGTACTCGAAGACCTCAAGGCCGATCTGCTGAAAAACGGCCTGGATCCGGATACTTTCGCGCGGATCAAACAGGCCTCGATCGCCCATCAGGCGTGGGCGGTGCAAGGTAACAGTGCGCTGGCGGATTATTACTGGAGCGCCCTCGGCGATTACCAGGACGGCCGCTTCGCCAACCCGGCGCGCGAGCTGCAAGGAGTGACTCTGGAAGCAGCGAACAAGGCGATGCGCGAGTTGCTGTTGCAACCGGGGTATCTGCGGATCGAGAAGCCATTGATCAGTGATGACCAAGTGTTGTGGCTGAGTGCGGGTGGGTTGGGCCTGGTGTTGCTGATCCTGATCGGCTGGCGTTTGCACCGCAAGCGGGGTTGAAGATCAAAAGATCGCAGCCTGCGGCAGCTCCTACAGGGGATTGCGTTCCAAATGTAGGAGCTGCCGAAGGCTGCGATCTTTTGAGGCCCTGAAATGCACCGAATAAGTGACCGGCAGCCTCGCCACAGCGCCCGGCGGGCGCTACTCTGTCGAGGTTTTTTCCTATCAAATTGTGAACCGCCCAAATGCCGAAAATACAGCTCCTGATCCAGCGCATTCTCGAACTGATGAAGCGCTATCCCGGGGTCATTGCGCTTGGCGGGTTCATCTCCGGGGTCGGCAGTTTCATCATGGTCGATCGTCAGCAGGGCCTGGCGAGTTGGATCACCGTGATCATGCTGCTCAGCTGGATCTGGCTGATGCTGGAAAACACCCTCACCGGCCTCTTCACCCGCGTGTTCAAACGCGAGATTCCCCAGCCGCTGCTGCGTTACGCGACGCAGATGATCCATCAGGAAAGCCTGTTTTTCGTCCTGCCGTTTTTCTTCATCACCACCACCTGGAACAGCGGCCAGTTGTTTTTCACCGGTCTGCTCAGCGTTGCCGCACTGATCTCCATCGTCGATCCGCTCTATTACAAATGGCTGGCGCCACGGCGCTGGGCGTTTCTCGCGCTGCACACACTGACCCTGTTCGCCGCCCTGCTCACCGCGTTGCCGGTGATCATGCACCTGACCACCGCGCAGAGCTTCAAGTGGGCGCTGGGCATTGCCGTGCTGTTGTCGTTCCCGAGTCTGGCCTCGATCTTCCCGATCCGCACCGTGCGCAATGCTCTGGCGATCCTGTGCATCACGGTCGGCATCGGTGGCGTCGGTTGGGCGCTGCGTTCGTGGGTGCCGCCGGCAACGTTATGGATGACCGATGTGGCGATCAGCACGCAAATGCAGGACCGCACTCCCGGCGCCAGCCTCGACACGGTCAGCGCCGAGCAGATTCGTGGCGATGGCCTCTACGCCTACACCGCAATCAACGCGCCGCGCGGGCTGGATGAGCGGATTTATCACGTCTGGCAATTCAACGGCAAAGAGGTCGACCGCATCGCCCTCGACATTCACGGCGGGCGCAAGGAAGGCTACCGGGCCTGGACGCATAAGCAGAACTTCCCCGGCAACCCGGCGGGCAAGTGGCAGGTGCGGGTGTTGACCGAGGATGGCCAGGTGATCGGCGTGCTGCGCTTCGAAGTCACGGACAGCACAGCGATCAAAGAAAAGTAATCCGGTTCGTGCTATTACGTTAGTTCGCATAAAGGCCGAACAAGCACGGAGCTTATGACCAGCAGCTCGATCAGCGGCAATGCCCAACTGGACACGTCGATAACCCCTGCCCGCCTGCGGGTTACCGGGGACTGGACGCTTGCCCATTACGCCGAGCTCAAGCAACTGAGCGAAAAGCTCCACGGCCAGTACGACACCAACACGCTGATTGATCTGAACAGCCTCGGCGCCCTCGACACCGCTGGCGCCTCCCTGCTGGTCGAACTGCTCGGTTCCGAACGCCTCGGCCAATCCGCCGAACACCCCGATTGCACCCTGACTTCCGCCGACCGCGCGCTGCTGCAAACCGTGTACTGCTCGATGACCGATTTCTGCGTGCCGATCAAGGAACCGGAAATCAGCGTCAGCGTGCAATTGCTGACGCGCATCGGTCGCGCCGTCGACACGGTCTGGCAAGACACCCTGCAACTGCTCGGTTTCGTCGGCCTGATCATGGAAACCATCGCTCGCAACCTGTTCCGGCCCAAGCGCTGGCGCATCACGCCGATGATTGCGCACATCGAGCAGACCGGCCTCGACGCCGCGCCAATCGTGGCGTTGCTGACCTTTCTGGTCGGCGCGGTGGTGGCGTTTCTCGGCGCCACGGTGCTGGCCAGTTTCGGCGCGACGATTTTTACCGTGGACCTGGTGGGCTTCTCGTTCCTGCGCGAGTTCGGTGTGCTGCTCACGGCGATCCTGATGGCTGGGCGCACCGCCAGTGCGTTCACCGCGCAAATCGGTTCGATGAAGGCCAACGAAGAAATCGACGCAATCCGCACCCTCGGCCTCGACCCGATGGAACTGCTGGTAGTGCCGCGTGTGTTGGCGATGCTGGTGGCCCTGCCGATGCTGACTTTTCTCGCCATGCTGTGCGGGATCATCGGCGGCGGCGTGGTCTGCGCGGTGTCGCTGGATATTTCGCCGGCGATGTTCCTGTCTTTGCTGCAGTCGGACATCGGCATCCAGCATTTCCTGGTGGGCCTGGTCAAAGCCCCGATTTTCGCTTTCCTGATTGCCGCGATTGGTTGCCTGGAAGGCTTCAAGGTCAGTGGCAGCGCCGAGTCGGTCGGCGCGCACACCACGTCTGCGGTGGTGCAGTCGATTTTCGTGGTGATCGTGCTCGACGCGGTGGCTGCGCTGTTCTTCATGGAGATGGGCTGGTGAGTCGTCTACCGCGCGCGCCCTCGGAGGCGGTGATCGAAGTCCGTGGCCTGTGCAATCGCTTTGGCAGCCAGAGCGTGCACGAGAACCTCGATCTGGATTTGTACAAGGGAGAAATCCTCGCCGTGGTCGGTGGCTCCGGCAGCGGCAAATCGGTGTTGCTGCGCAGCATCGTCGGCCTGCGCCGGCCCAGCGAAGGCATGGTCAAAGTGTTCGGCAAGAACCTGCCGAGCCTGTCCGAACATGAGCGTTCGCTGGTTGAGCGGCGTTTTGGCGTGCTGTTTCAGAAAGGCGCGCTGTTTTCCTCGCTGACCGTCACCGAGAACGTCGCCCTGCCCCTTATCGAACACGCCGGCCTGAGTCGCAACGACGCCGAGCACCTGGCCGCGGTGAAACTGGCGCTGGCCGGGCTGCCGCTGTCGGCGGCGGACAAATACCCGGCGTCGCTGTCCGGCGGCATGATCAAACGCGCCGCTCTGGCCCGGGCCCTGGCGCTGGATCCGGACATTCTGTTTCTCGATGAACCCACCGCCGGCCTCGATCCGATTGGCGCGGCGCAGTTCGATCAATTGATCCTGACCCTGCGCGATGCGCTCGGTCTCAGCGTGTTTCTGGTGACCCACGACCTCGACACGCTCTACACCATCACCGACCGCGTGGCGGTGCTGGCGCAGAAGAAAGTCCTGGTCGCCGGCCCCATTGACGTCGTCTCGGAAACCGACGACGCGTGGATTCACGAATACTTCCACGGCCCGCGCGGCCGCTCGGCGCTGGACGCCGCCAAATTGCTCAACGAGGTCTGACATGGAAACCCGAGCGCATCATGTGTTGATCGGCCTGTTCACCGTGATTGTGGTGGCAGGCGCCCTGCTCTTCGGTCTGTGGCTGGCCAAGTCCAGCGTCGACACCGAGTTCAAGGATTACGAGATTGTCTTCAGCGAAGCGGTCAGTGGCCTGTCCAAGGGCAGCCCGGTGCAGTACAGCGGGATCAAGGTCGGTGATGTGATCAACCTGCGCCTTGATCCAAAAGATCCACGGCGCGTGCTGGCGCGGATTCGTCTCGGCGGCGATACGCCGGTCAAGGAAGACACCCAGGCCAAACTGGCGCTGGCCGGGATCACCGGGACGTCGATCATCCAGCTCAGCGGCGGTACACCGGAAAGCCCGAAGCTGCGCGGCCATGACGGCAACCTGCCGACCATCGTCGCATCGCCCTCGCCTATTTCGCGGCTGCTCAATGACTCCAACGATTTGATGACCGGCATCACTGCGCTGCTGCAGAACGCCAACCAGATGTTCTCGGCCGAGAACGTCGAGCGTGTGAGCAAAACCCTTGCCCATCTGGAGCAGACCACCGGCACCATCAACGATCAGCGCGGCGACATCAAGCAAGCCATGCAGCAACTGGCGACCGTCGGTAAACAGGCCGGCAGCATGCTCGAGCAGACCTCGTTGCTGATGCGCAACGCCAACGGCTTGATCAACGACCAGGGCAAACAGGCACTGGGCAGCGCCGAGCAAGCCATGAAGTCGCTGGAACAAAGCACAACCACCATCAGCACCTTGCTCAGCAAAAACGAAAACTCCCTCGACAACGGCATGCAGGGCCTCAATGGCCTGGCCCCGGCGATCCGCGAACTGCGTGAGACGCTGACCTCGCTGCGCGCCATCTCGCAACGCCTTGAGGCCAATCCCAGCGGCTACCTGCTGGGCCGTGACAAGAACAAGGAATTCACGCCATGAAGCTGACTCGACTTGCCCTCCTCGCCGGCTTCACGCTGATCAGCGCCTGTTCGATTCTGCCCCAGTCAGAGCCGTCGGATGTCTATCGCCTGCCCACCGCCCAGGCGCCCGCCTCGGCCAGTCCGGCGGCGACTCAGCCGTGGTCGCTGCGGTTGAACAAGTTGCAGGCCAGCGAAGCGTTGAACCGGCCGACGATTGCGGTGATTCCACAAGGTGACGTGATCAGCAGCTACAAAGGCTCGCGCTGGAGTGATCCGGCGCCGGTGCTGGTGCGTAATCGCTTGCTCGACGGGTTTACGCGTGATGGTCGGGTGACGTTGCTCAGTACCGATGACAGCAACTTTGCTGCAGATCTGGAATTGGGCGGGAGCTTGCAGGCGTTTCAGGCCGAGTATCAGGGCACACAGGCCAGCGTCGTGGTGCGCGTCGATGCGTTGCTGGTGCGCGGTTACGACCAGCGGATTCTGGCCAGTCGACGGTTTGAGGAGCGTCAGCCGTTGAGCGATGTGCAAGTGCCGGCGGTAGTGGCCGGATTTGGCCAGGCCAGTGATCGCCTGAGCGCAAAAGTCGTGGCCTGGGCCGTCGAACAAGGCCAGAAACTCGCCCCCAAGAGCCACTGACAGGACACATTCCCCTGTGGGAGC
>NZ_JAMLFX010000003.1:39390-75255 GCF_023634765.1 Pseudomonas sp. AKS31 | reverse complement strand
GAGCCTGCTCGCGAATACGGTGTGTCATTCACATTGATGTTACTGACACGACTCCTTCGCGAGCAGGCTCGCTCCCACATTGGATTTTTGCTTAGCCGAAGAACCAGTAGCAGACGCCAATCGCGCCGAGTACACCCGCCAGCTCCGCCAGCAACGCACATCCCACCGCATGCCGCGCGCGTTGAATCCCCACCGCGCCGAAATACACCGCCAGCACATAGAACGTCGTTTCCGTACTGCCCTGCACCGTTGCCGCGACCAGCGCCGGGAAGCTGTCAACGCCCGAGGTCTTCATCGTTTCGATCAACATCGCCCTTGCCGCGCTGCCGGAAAACGGTTTGACCATTGCCGTCGGCAGCGCATCGACAAATCGCGTGTCCCAACCGGCCCACTCGACCAGATACCGAATGCCATCCAGCCCAAAGTCCAGTGCCCCGGATGCGCGCAACACGCCAACCGCGCACAGCATCGCCACCAGATACGGCAACAGATTCTTCGCGACATCGAAGCCTTCCTTCGCGCCTTCGACGAACGCCTCATAAACCTTGACCTTGCGTAACGCGCCGATGATCAGAAACAGCATGATCAACCCGAACAGCGTGAGATTGCCGAGGATCGACGACAATCCCGCCAAAGCCGTCGCGGAAAGGGTGCCGAGCAACGCCATAAACCCACCCAGGAGCAGCGCGCCCGGCACCAGATAGGCCAACACCACCGGATCCCAGATCCGCAGGCGCTGCATGAATGCCACCGAGAGGAAGCCGACGATCGTCGAGCAACTGGTCGCCAGCAGGATCGGCAGAAACACTAGCGTCGGATCCGGCGCGCCTTGCTGGGCGCGGTACATGAAGATCGTCACCGGCAGCAGGGTCAGGGAGGAGGCGTTGAGCACCAGAAAGAGGATTTGCGCGTTACTGGCGATGGTGGCGCTGGGATTGAGTTCCTGCAGCGCCTTCATGGCTTTCAGGCCGATGGGCGTCGCCGCATTGTCGAGGCCGAGGCCGTTGGCCGCGAAGTTCAGGGTGATCAGGCCAAGGGCAGGGTGGCCGGGCGGAACCTCCGGCATCAACCGCAGAAACAGCGGGCCGAGGACTTTGGCCAGCCATTCGACGATTCCGGCCTTCTCGGCAATGCGCAGGAAGCCCAGCCACAGGGTGAGGGTGCCGAACAGCAGCACCATGACTTCAACCGAGAGCTTGGCCATGGCGAAAATGCTTTCCACCATCGCTGCGAAAATCCCGGCGTTACCGCCGACCAGCCACTGCACCAGCGCAGATATTGCTGCCACGACAAAGAAGCCAAGCCACAGGCCATTAAGCATCAGTCAAATCCCCCGAAGAATGCGGCGAATGATAGCGGGGTGGCCAGAAACGACAAACCCCGGATTTCTCCGGGGTTCGTATGGATCTGCCGCCCCCCGATTTACCGGGTGGCCTCAATCTACTGTAGGAGCTGCCGAAGGCTGCGATCTTTTGATTTTGTTTTTTAACAGCAAGATCAACAGATCGCAGCCTGCGGCAGCTCCTACAGGGGGGTGTCAGTTCTTGGAAATTTCGCCGGCCGGCAGTTTTTCCTTGCTGCGCCAGTGGGGCAGGGAGTTCCAGTAGCGCTGGCCTTTGGCGTCGTCGTACATACCTTCCCAACGCGCGATAACCAGTACCGCCAGCGCGTTACCAATCACGTTCAGCGCGGTACGCGCCATGTCCATGATGCGGTCGACACCGGCAATGAACGCCAGGCCTTCCAGCGGAATACCAACGCTGCCCAGAGTGGCCAGCAGCACCACGAAGGACACGCCCGGCACACCGGCGATGCCTTTGGAGGTGACCATCAGCGTCAGGACCAGCAGCAGTTGCTGGCTGATCGACAGGTCGATGCCGTACAGCTGGGCAATGAAGATGGCGGCGATGGACTGGTACAGGGTCGAACCGTCGAGGTTGAACGAGTAACCGGTCGGTACCACGAAGCTGCAGATGGCTTTCGGTGCGCCGTAGGCTTCCATCTTCTCGATCACGCGTGGCAGCACGGTTTCCGAAGACGCGGTGGAGTAGGCCAGCACCAGCTCATCCTTGAAGATGCGCATCAGCTTGATCACCGAGAAGCCGAACAGTTTGGCGATCAGGCCCAGTACCACGAAGGCGAAGAAGGCGATGGCGACGTAAACCAGGATCACCAGTTTCGCCAGCGGCAGCAGCGAGGCAAAACCGAAGTTGGCTACGGTCACCGCGATCAGCGCGAACACGCCGATCGGCGCGTAGTTCATGATCATGTGGGTGACTTTGAACATGCTTTCCGAAACGCCCTGGAACATCTTCACCAGCGGTTCACGCAGGTCCGACTGCAGGCTCGACAGACCGAGACCGAACAGCACGGAGAAGAAGATGATCGGCAGCATTTCGCCGCGGGCCATGGCCGCGAAGATGTTCGACGGGATCAGGTTGAGGATGGTCTCGATGAACGCGTGTTCATGTTGTACTTCGGCGGCGGTCGCCTGGTACTTGGAGATGTCGACCGTACCCAGGGTGCTCATGTCGATGCCGGTGCCCGGGTGGAACAGGTTGGCCAGCAGCAGGCCGACAACGATGGCGATGGTGGTGACGATTTCGAAATAGATGATCGTCTTCAGGCCGATCCGCCCGAGTTTCTTGGCGTCGCCCACGCCGGCGATGCCGACGATCAGGGAAGAGATGACGATCGGGATCACGATCATCTTGATCAGACGGATAAAGATATCGCCTGCCGGTTGCAGGACGTTGCTGATCCACCAGGCCTTCTCGGCACTGAAGTGGTTGAGCAACGCACCAATTGCAATACCCAGAACCAGACCGATGAGGATCTGCCAGGCGAGGCTGATTTTTGCCTTCTTCATTATCTTTACCCTTACTTGCGTTTGACTCAGGCACATGCAGGAACTGGAACGCTCTTAGCGGAAAAGTCTATGCATCTGCCTCCGTATAAGGTGCCCCGAAGCGCGTATTTACGGCTCTTCGGCAGGCGAAAAAAGGCGCAACTATTCCGATGCAAGGTTGCGCCGTCTAATGCCGTAAACGCCTACCCTATGCCGAATCGGCATGAGCTTTTTTAAATGAAACTGGCGTCCCAACCGGTTCGATTGTGACATTTCGGCCGGCATAAGTGCCGTGAACCGGCCATCACAGCGTAGATTGGTTGTTTTTTGAACGAGAAAAATCGACGAAATATTTAGGAAAAAGCCTACGAAGCAAGACTAGAAGTCCTACTGTTTAAGCGGTCTCTTTGTCGATATACGGTCGCCATGAAACACCGCGTAATGTTTTCGCGCGCAGTGTCAGCGATAGAAAGGGTGAGCTGGACGCTCTGGATCAATGTTTTGCGTGTTTGAAAGCTCAGCGCAAGTCCGTCGAGCCACTGAGGGCCGGCGAACCTGCGACGCAGCTTTTACCCTGACCCGGCCCTTGCGCAGGCACTCCCTGTACCCGTAGGTCACTCCGACCCTGCAACAGTCAGAACGTCCCGGCCCCTTGGTCATGCGCCTGCCTTCCTCAGGTGGGCGCAATGGAAGGCAGCAGGGCTGCTGCCTTCATGTTCAAATCAGTACCACTTCGGATCTTTCTTCAGGGTTTCCATCAGCAGATCCTGCATGCCTTGGTCGGGTTTACCGAAGAAGCGATAAGTCGCATGTCGCGTCGGCGACTTGTCTTGCGGCAGGCCTTCCGGCACATCAACCAGCATGGCGTAGGCATCATCCTTGTCGAAACTGAACGCCACGATGAGGCGGTGGTTCAGGCATTTGTCCTGACTCTCGCAGAGCGGGCCCACCAGATACTGGTCACCATCCTCAGTAACCGCGTTCATTTGTTGCTCGGATGTGCCGGATAGATTGACTACCCATTCCGGTACCCGCTCTTCCTTTTTGATCACACCTTCCCAGGTTTCACGGTACTGCGCGTCAGACGCAAGCAGCTCGTTGACCCGCGCCTGGCCATCATTGGCCGCCATCGCCATGGCACTACCGCCCAGAAGCAGGGCGGCTGCCAGTGTCTTAAACACAGTCATCGTTAACCTCGGCCGCGACGGCCAAAGAAGAAGGAAGCGATGAACATCACCAGGAACACGACAAAGAGAATCTTGGCGATACCCGTGGCGGTGCCCGCGATACCACCGAAGCCCAGTACTGCAGCGATGATGGCAATGATCAAGAATGTAATTGCCCAGCTCAACATGGTGATTCTCCTTACTTCTCTATTTAGGGGTGTTACGTGTTCTGGCGCCGCGCGCCCGAATTCATGTGTTCTTTAGAAAACCCAACGCTCTTCACGTGGCAACTGATCCAGTGGCTGTGCCTGATCGACATCCATCATGCGCATCGAGGCACTCTCGGCCTGGCTGCTGCTGACGGCGCTGAAGTGCGTTTGCGTGCTGTGCTGGATCGAGATCAACGGCTCAACCTGCTGGCTGTTTTCCCAGCGCAGGTATTGCTGGCAAGCAATCAGAGTGATCAACAGCGCCAGTACGCCAAACAGGCCTTGCTGGATATGCAGTGGCGAGATACGCACTTGGGCGGCACGTTGGCGAGTCATCCTGGGTTCCTCACTCTCTTGTTGGGTTGGGCAATTCATTTCTGCCCGGGCTGAATGAGGTATTGCAGCCTGCATGCCAGTTTTTTGTTTGAAAAATATTCAATAAAATCAATAAGTTATATGTGATGGAAAAAACGTTTGCGACGCATCCTGCACGATGGGGCATCCGGGATCGTGCGCAATGCACGATTTTTTCGTAGGAGATTTCATTCTTATGGAATTGAGAGCAGGGCGCAGATGTCAGAAAAGTACGCAGGGAATGCCCTGCAAATGGCATTTGTTTAAAAAACCAACAAAATCAACGTATTGGCCGTAAAGGCAGGAGAGAGCTACCCTCCTATGGCTGGCATCGTTCAGAATCAACCATGCAACTTGCCCGATTTTTCCGGGACTAACCCAAGACCAATCACTATGGAGCGTAGGAAAAATGGAATCTGCCACTGAGCATCAAGGCCGCATTCTGCTGGTGGACGACGAATCCGCCATCCTGCGTACCTTCCGTTATTGCCTTGAAGACGAGGGCTATACGGTCGCCACTGCTAACAGCGCGGCTCAAGCCGAGGCGCTGCTGCAACGGCAGGTCTTCGACCTGTGCTTCCTTGATTTACGTCTGGGCGAAGACAACGGTCTCGACGTGCTGGCGCAAATGCGCATTCAGGCGCCGTGGATGCGCGTAGTGATCGTCACCGCGCATTCGGCCGTGGATACCGCTGTCGATGCGATCCAGGCCGGCGCCGCCGACTATCTGGTCAAACCGTGCAGCCCGGACCAGTTGCGTCTGGCTACTGCCAAGCAACTGGAAGTGCGCCAACTGTCGGCGCGCCTCGAAGCCCTCGAAGGCGAGATCCGCAAACCGAAGGACGGTCTCGATTCCCACAGCCCGGCGATGAAAGTCGTGCTCGAAACTGCTCGCCAAGTCGCCGGCACCGACGCCAACATCCTTATCCTCGGCGAGTCCGGCACCGGTAAAGGTGAGCTGGCTCGAGCGATTCACGGCTGGAGCAAGCGCGAGAAAAAATCCTGCGTGACCATCAATTGCCCGTCGTTGACCGCTGAGCTGATGGAAAGCGAGCTGTTTGGCCACAGTCGAGGGGCGTTTACCGGTGCCAGCGAAAGCACGCTCGGTCGTGTCAATCAGGCTGACGGCGGTACGCTGTTTCTTGACGAGATCGGCGATTTTCCGCTGACATTGCAACCAAAGTTGCTGCGTTTTATTCAGGACAAGGAATACGAGCGGGTAGGTGATCCGGTTACACGCCGCGCTGATGTGCGCATCCTCGCGGCGACCAACCTCAATCTCGAAGACATGGTCCGTGACGGCCGATTCCGTGAAGATCTGCTTTATCGCCTCAATGTGATCACTCTGCACCTGCCGCCTCTGCGCGAGCGTGCCGAGGACATCCTGACGCTGGCCGATCGCTTTCTCGCCCGCTTCGTTAAAGAGTACGCACGTCCGGCGCGCGGCTTCAGCGACGAGGCACGCGAGGCGTTGCTCGGCTACCGCTGGCCGGGCAACATTCGTGAGCTGCGCAACGTGGTCGAGCGAGCAAGCATCATTTGCCCGCAGGAACGCGTGGAAATCAGCCACCTCGGCATGGCCGAACAACCGGCCAACAATGCGCCAAGAGTCGGTGCGGCGTTGAGTCTCGACGAGTTGGAAAAAGCTCACATCGGCGCGGTGCTCGCCACCGCCGGCACTCTGGATCAAGCGGCGAAAACTCTGGGCATCGACGCCTCGACCCTGTATCGCAAGCGCAAGCAGTACAACCTGTGAGCGCCCGACGATGAAACTGGCGATGAAGTTGCGGACCCGTTTGTTCTTGAGCATTTCCGCGCTCATCACCGTGGCCTTGCTCGGGCTGCTGCTCGGGCTGGTCAGCGTGATGCAGATGGCGGGAACGCAAGAAACCTTGGTGCGCAGCAACTTCGTCACGTTGGATCTGGGGCTCAAATTGCGCCAGACCCTGGGTGATCAACTGATCATCATGATGGCTGAAAAGCCCGACCCGGTAGCGTTCGAAGCGTCGAAACAGCATTACTTCCAACTGCTCGACGAAGGCATTGCCCAAGAGCAAGAAGGTGATGGTCGGCAGTACGGGTTCAGTCAGGCCAAAGCGGATTACCTGAACTTCCTGCAATCGTTCGATCTGTCGCGTGACCCCGCCAGTTCGATGAGCAGCAGCGCCGACTTCAGAGAGCGCTTCAATACACTGCGCAACGGGCTGATCGCCGAACACAAACATGCACTGGACAACATCAACGCGGTACAGCATGAGGCACGCGACCGCGCGTTGCTGATCGCCGGTCTGCTGGGCTTTGTCGGGCTGGCGGTGCTGATCATCGGTTTCATCACGGCTCACGGCATTGCCCGGCGTTTCGGCGCGCCAATCGAGGCGCTGGCGAAAGCCGCGGACAATATCGGCCAAGGCAATTTTGAAGTGACCCTGCCGATATCCTCGGCGATGGAAATGAACCTGCTGACCAAACGTTTTGGCCTGATGGCCGAGGCACTGCGCGAGCATCAGGCGACCAATGTCGACGAATTGCTCGCCGGTCAGCAGCGCTTGCAGGCAGTACTCGACAGCATCGATGACGGCTTGCTGATGATCGACCGGCAAGGGCATCTGGAGCACCTCAATCCGGTCGCTCAGCGGCAATTAGGCTGGGAAGATGACCGTCTCGGCCAAGGACTGGGTACGGCGCTGGAGCGCCCGGAGCTGGATGCGCAGCTGCAACTGGTACTGCGCGGGGGCACCCTGGAGCGGGCGCCGGAAGATCTGAGTATCGAGGTCGACGGCGAATCCCGCCTGCTGACCTACAGCCTGACCCCGGTCAGCCACACCCAGGGCCATATCCTCGGCGCGGTGATGGTGTTGCACGATGTCACCGAGCAGCGCGCCTTCGAACGGGTACGCAGTGAATTCGTCTTGCGAGCCTCACACGAACTGCGCACGCCGGTCACCGGCATGCACATGGCATTCGGCCTGTTCCGCGAACGGGCGAAGTTTCCTGCAGACTCCCGCGAAGCCGATTTGCTCGACACCGTGAATGAAGAAATGCAGCGCCTGATGCAATTGATCAACGACTTGCTCAACTTCTCGCGTTATCAGAACGGTCTGCAGAAGCTCACACTGGCGCCGTGTTCCATCGAAGATTTGCTGGAGCAGGCGCAGATGCGCTTTGCCGATTCGGCGGCAGCCAAGGGCATCGTCCTCAATGTCGAAGTTCAGGGGCCACTCCCGCGTTTGCAGGCTGATCAGGCGCAGCTTGATCGCGTGCTCGACAACCTGATCGACAACGCCTTGCGCCATACCGCCCGCGCCGGTCAGATCCGCTTGCAGGCACGTCGGCATGGCGAGCGGGTGATTATCAGCGTCGAAGACAACGGCGAAGGTATTGCCTACGGCCAGCAGGGGCGGATATTCGAGCCGTTCGTGCAGGTTGGACGCAAGAAGGGCGGTGCCGGCCTGGGCTTGGCGCTGTGCAAGGAAATCGTCCAGCTGCATGGCGGACGCATGGGCGTTTACTCGCGGCCGGGGCAGGGCACGCAGTTTTATATGGCGCTCGCCGTCTAGGCTTCATCATCCATGCGCCGTCCGGCGAGGCGCCGGCCACGGGTGATCAGTTCGATGAACTGCACCGCGCTCAGCGCATGGGCGAATAGCCAGCCCTGACCGAATTTCACGCCTTCACTGCGCAGCAATTGCGCTTGGGATTCGAGTTCGATGCCTTCGGCAATCACCTTGAGATCCAGCGCCTGGGCCATGTGAATGATGTGTGGGGCGACGCCGCTGCTGGCCGCGTCATGGCCCAGTGCATCAATGAACGCTTTGTCGATTTTCAGGCAATCGACCGGCAAGGTTTGCAGGTAGGCGAGGCTGCAATAGCCGGTGCCGAAGTCGTCGATCAACACCTGATGACCAACGTCGCGCAAGGCTTGCAGGTTTTCCCGTGCCACCACCACATCAATCAAGCCACGTTCGGTGACCTCGAAGGCAATCTGTTTCGCGGCCACGCGATGCAGGGTAAGCAGCCGCGCCATGACCTGGCCGATGCGCGGCACCATCACGTCGCAGGCCGCCAGGTTGACCGAGATGTACAACTGCGGATTGGCCCGCAGCAACTGGCCCAGTTGCTCGAGCAAGCGCTGCAGGACGAAGTCGGTCATCTGCCGGATCTGCCCGGTGTTTTCTGCCATGGGGATAAACAGGTCGGGGCTGGTCAGCGTGCCGTCGGGGCGACGCCAGCGCAGCAGGGCTTCGGCGCCGACGCAGTTGCGGCTGTCGAGGTCGAAGATCGGCTGATAGAGCACTTGCAGCTCGCCGCGGCGGATCGCACCGTGAAGTTCGGCATCCAGAGACTGACGCTGGCGCACCAGTAAAAACACGAAAAACCCGACAAAGGCGCCGAGCAGCAGACACGCCGGGATAATCCACCACCAGACAGCCGGAATGTGCATGCCGGTTCTGGGGGTGATCAGCACCAGCTGATATTCCGGGTTGTCGGTGGGCATGCGGTAGATCAGCCGGGTCTGCGTGACTTGCAGGGCATCGCGACTCTTCGGGGGCCAGTGTTCTGTGGGCGGCCAGGCTTGCGCCGTGCCCAGCACCGGGATGGCGCGGGTGCCATGGTCGAGCACCACCAGCAGGCTGCTGCCGGGCGACAGGTCGACCATGTCGGTCAGGTGTCCGCGCGAGGTGGCCACGCGGAAATTGCCGCGCCCCAGCATCAACGCCGCACGGTTTTCATCGGGTTCGGTGGTGGTGTTCAGCCAATAGCTGTAGGTCGGGCCTTTGATATCAGGCGCTCGAACGCCCGACAGGCCTTCCTGGCGCGGACGGTTGGAGCAGATCCGCGAAGCGTCCATATAAGCCGCTTCGTAGACGAAGCGATAGTTGAAGGTGACTTGCTGCAGCGTGGCGATCATTTCATCGTCACAACTGCGCAATGGCTGCGCTTCCAGGTCATCGAGACTTTCACGCAACTGGCCGAACAACTGTTCGAGGCGGGCGAGGAAGCGTTCGCCTTGCGCGTTCATTTGCTGGCTTTCGCTTTGCTCGACCTGACGCATCGCCACGAACATACCGCCGGCGATCAGCAGGCTGGCACTGAGGACAGCCGCGATCATCGCCAAAAACCAGGGGCGATAAAACCAGCTACGCAGCGTCTCTCGGGTAGCAACCATCATGGAATATCCGAAGAATTACCAATGAGTTATAGCTGCTGATTGCAATTTCGCCCTGACCGTCGGGCGGGCGTCATTATTTTGTCTGATTGAGTACCAGCAGCAACGCGGCCGTTTGTGCATCCGGCGTGCCGTCGAAGCGCGCAGGGCGGAAGTGCATCTGGAAAGCGGCGATGACATGACGCGTCGCAACGTCAAGTTCGCCGGTCTGCGGCGTGTCATACCCCAAGTGCGCCAACTGCGCCTGGAACCAGCCAATGCTCGGCAGTTCGCTGTTGTTGAACAGCATTTGCTGGCGCGCAACGGCCTGTTCGTTCGGCCATATGCCCAAGCCTTCGGCGGCGAGTCGCTTCCATGGAAACAATGGCCCTGGATCGAGTTTGCGCAGTGGCGCGATGTCGCTGTGGCCGATGATATGGCGCGGGCTGATGCCATTGCGTTTGCTGATGTCTTTGAGCAGGGCAATCAGCGATTGAATTTGCGCTTCGCTATACGGGTACCACAGGCGCCCGGTCGGGGTGTCCTTGAAACCCGGATTGACGATTTCAATGCCGATCGAGCTGGAGTTGAGCCAGGTGCGGCCTTGCCACTGGCTTTCGCCGGCGTGCCAGGCGCGCTGGTTTTCGTCCATCAGTTTGTAAATGGTGCCGCCCTTGTCGTCGCCGATCAGGTAGTGACTGCTGACTTCGCCGTGGGTCAGCAATTGCAGCGAGCGCTCCAGTGAGGCCGAGGTGTAATGCACGATCACGAATTGGATGCGGCTGTCGTAATTGGCCGAAGGATGGCTGGTGTTGTAACGCGGGCCACTGGCACAACCGGCCAGAACGAGCAGCGACGTGAGGAGGGCAAATAATTTCATGGCAAAGGGCAGTACACGCAAGACAGTAATGCAACAGTGTAACGTACTGCCTTGCGCGTCGACGGTCAGCGGGCGGATTTAAACAAAATGGAACAATTTGCTCAGCCCAGCTCGACTCGGTTGCGTCCGGCGTTTTTCGCCCGGTACAGCGCCTGATCGGCTCTTTTGAGCACCAGATCGCTGTGTTCTCCCGCACGGAATGTCGCCAGCCCCATGGAGATCGTGATTGTCACGCGCTCACCCTTGAAGTGGAACGGGCAGGCTTCAATAGCCGCGCGCAGGGTTTCCAGCAGCTTGGCGCCGACCGCTGGTGGCGTCGCCGGCATCAGCAGAACGAACTCCTCACCACCGAACCGGGCAATGAAATCCGAGCCGCGCAGGCGTTTGCGCAGCACGGTGGCGATGATTTTCAGCACCTTGTCGCCAGCCAGATGGCCATAGTTGTCATTGATCCGCTTGAAGTGATCAAGGTCGAGCATGGCCAGGCTCAGGGTATTGCCGTGCTGTTGCCACTGCTTGATTTCATGCTCGAGGCGTTCGCTCCACGCGGCGCGGTTGGGCAGGCCGGTGAGCGGGTCGATCAGGGCTTTCTGCCTTTGTACTTCAAGATGTTCGCGGAAGCCCTGGGCTTCCTGTTCCATATGCGCCACGCGCTCGGACAGGCTTTTCAGTCGCGTGGCGACTTCCTGCTCGCGGGCGTCGCGCTGTTTCTGGTGCTGGTCCATGGTGCCGAGCAGGCCCTCGAGATGATTCTCCAGTACGTGCTTGAGGTCTTCCAGGTCCGCTGCTTCCTGCACGCTGGTCTGCAAGCCGTCGACTTGCTCGCGGATTTGCGTGTCCATGGCCTTTGCTGCCGAACTGTTGTCGGCATGGCCTGCACTGGCCGCTTGCAGGTTGCTCTGGAACGCTTCAAGGCGTTCGTTGAGTTGCTGCAGATAGGCTTCGAATTCGTGTTGGCCGCTGTCGGTGATCGCCAGCATCAACGTCGCCAGATCGTCGAGGATCGGGATCAGTTCGTACCAGTTCAAGCCGTGTTTCAGCCGTTCGCGCATGGCCTCGGCTTGCGGGCGGTGGCGTTCAGGCAGGGTCAGGTCGTCGAGCAGGCCGATCAGGGTATCTTCGATGTGTTTGGCCACGGAGCTATAGGACGGCTCCGGAGTGTCCGGCAGGGCGAACAGGATGTCGTGTTCGGATTGTTCCGGGTCGATGGCGGCCAGCGCCTGCGCGATGGGTTCGGGCAGGGGCAGGCTGTCGAGGATCAGTGGCGATGGATCACCGGGGTGGATCAGTTCATCGGGGTTGATCGCCTCAGCGGTCGGCGGTTGAGCCGGCGCTGAAGCCGGGGCGAAAACAGGTTCGGGTTCGAAGCGCTCTGCCGCCGGTTCGGCCGGTTCACTGATGACTTCATTGACGACCGTGGGCGGCACAAAGGCAACCACGTCTGCCTGTTCCAACTGTGTTGGGGCGGCTGGCGTTGTTGGCTCGACAACAGGCGCAACTGCTTGGATGGCGGGAGCTGCCGATACCGGCTCAACCGCCGTGACAGGCGCGGGCGGTGCGGTTTCCGGTGCGGGGGGCGGTGCAGCCAGCGGTTGCGCCGTCGGCGCGGCTGGAACCTGCGCGGGCGATTCTGTCACTTGTGCTTCTTCGCTATCGCGACTGCCAAACAGGCGCTGCAACAATCCCGGACGTCCCGGTTCTGCCGGCGTCTCCAATTGGCTCAATGCCTTGCCCTGCAAACCACTGAGTTCACTCAGCAACAGCGGCATTTCCCGCGCCGAGCCGACGCGGCTATCCAGCTGTTTGGCGAATTTCTTCAGTGGCTGGGCGACCTCACGGGGCAGCGGCAACGCCTGCAACTGCGTGACCAGCGACGTCAGCGCGGTGCTGACTTGATCGATGCGGGTTTCGCGGCGCTGCTCGGAATCGAGCACGGCTTTTTCCAGGCGCGGTAGCAGGGCGGCGAGGCCGGCGTCCATGTCGTCGGTGCGCACCACATCGCGCATCTCTTTCATGCATTGATCCACGACCTTGTCGGTGCCCTCAGCCGCGAGTGTGCTGCGCACCAGACCGCGCCGCAGCAAGTCGAGCCTGGCGGCCCAGCGCCGTTCAAGCTTGTCTTGCTGTTCGATGCTTTTGAGGTACTTCTCTTTCCAGCGCTGGGCGTCGTCGCTCATTCAGGGGTTCCGCGAGGGGCAGGACTCAACGCGGGCAATGCATCGGCCGTGAGCGAACCCGGCAGACGAATCTCTACCGCGACCGGCAGGTGATCGGAAATCGGCTGTGCCAGCACTTCGACCTTTTCCAGGGTGAGGGTCGGGCTGAGCAAAATATGATCAAGGCAACGCTGAGGGCGCCAGCTGGGGAATGTCGCTTCCACCTGCGGGGCGAGCAAGCCGAGATCGCGTAACGGTGACTGTTGTAGCAGATCGCTGGCATGGGTGTTCATGTCGCCCATCAAAATCTGATGTTTATAACCACCGATCAGCTCACGAATATAGGCCAGTTGCAGGCTGCGCGTTCGCGCGCCAAGGGCCAGGTGCATCATCACCACTACCAGCGCTTCCGGGCCTTCGCCGAAACGCAGGAGGATCGCGCCGCGACCTTTCGGGCCGGGCAACGGGTGATCTTCGATCGCCCACGGGCGCAGGCGACTGAGCACGCCATTGCTGTGCTGGGCCAGTCGACCGAGGTTGCGATTGAGTTGTTGATACCAATAAGGGAAGGCGCCGAGCTGCGCCAGATGTTCGACCTGATTGACGTAGCCTGAACGCAGGCTGCCGCCATCGGCTTCCTGCAGGGCGACCAGATCGAAGTCACCCAACAAGTCACCAATCTTTTGCAGGTTGCCTGAGCGCCCGTTGTGCGGCAGCAGGTGCTGCCAGCTGCGAGTCAGATAATGCCGATAGCGCTCGGTGCTGATGCCGACCTGGATATTGAAGCTGAGCAAGCGCAGACGCTGGTCTGCGGGCAGGCCCGTCGATGCCAGGTGATGCTCGTTGACCTGCGGATCATGCAGGCCAACGGTGCGTTCAGACTTCCAGCGGCGCATGGCGGCTGCCGCGCTTAGTTGGCTGCAGCCTTGGTTGCCGCTCGCTCTTTGGCCACCAGTTGATCAGCCAGTTTCAGCGCTTGCTCGGCACCGCCGGCAGAGCCGATGTCGAAACGGTACTTGCCGTTGACGATCATGGTTGGCACGCCAGTGATTTCATACTTCTTGGCCAGTTCACGGGCCTTGACGATCTGACCTTTGATGGCGAACGAGTCGAAAGTGGCGAGGAACTTGTCCTTATCCACGCCTTGTGTGGCGAGGAAGTCAGCCATGTCGTTTTTGTCGGTCAGTTTCTTGTGTTCCTTCTGGATCGCGTTGAAAACGGCTGCGTGAACCTTGTGCTCGACACCCATGGCTTCGAGGGTCAGGAACATCTGGCCGTGAGCGTCCCATGGGCCGCCGAACATGGCCGGAATACGTACGAAGTTGACGTCGGACGGCAGTTTCTCAACCCATGGGTTGATTACCGGCTCAAAGGCGTAGCAGTGCGGGCAGCCGTACCAGAACAGCTCGACCACTTCGATCTTGCCAGGCTCTGCAACCGGTACCGGGTTGGCCAGCTCGACGTAAGGGGCGGCTGGGGCTTCGGCGGCTTGAGCGGTCACGCCGAACAGGCTGGCAGCGACGAGAGCGGCGCTGATGATCAGATTACGCATGCTTTACTCCTGGACAATTTGGGTCGCCTCGCGCGACCTGTTTTCAGACAGATCCTGGCGGGCATGAGTTCTGTAGTGTAACGGCAGCGGCCACAAAAAAGGGCGGCCAAAGCCACCCTTTTTATACTTGCTGCGACGGATTAATCGAGCGTTAACGTTGCGCGAGATCCGTCGCTGCCCAGTGCGGTCTTAGTGCAGACCCTGAATGTAGCTGGCGACGGCGGCGATGTCTTCGTCGCTCAGGCGTTTGGCGATGGTCTGCATGGTCATGGTGTCGCCATCGTTGGTGCGGCCGCCTTCTTCCTTGCGGAAGTCGGTCAGTTGCTTGGCGATGTATTGAGCGTGTTGACCACCCAGGTGCGGGAAGCCGGCGGCGGCGTTGCCAGCGCCATTCGGCGAATGGCAGCCAGTGCAGGCTGGCAGGCCCTTGGCCAGATTGCCGCCACGGAACAAAGCTTCACCGCGTGCAACGAGCTTCGGATCGGCGGCGCCGACGCTGCCTTTCTGGCTGGCGAAGTAGGCGGCGATGTCGGCCAGGTCCTGATCGCTCAGGTTGGTCAGCAGGCCGGTCATTTCCAGAACAGTGCGCTTGCCCGACTTGATGTCGTGCAACTGCTTGGTCAGGTAGCGTTCACCCTGGCCGGCCAGTTTCGGAAAGTTTGGCGCCATGCTGTTCCCGTCCGGGCCATGGCAGGCTCCGCAGACGGCGGCTTTTGCCTGGCCTGCTGCGGCATCACCGGCAGCATGGGCGAAGCCCGAGATTCCCACGGTCAACAGCAGACTCACGATCAATTTGTTCATCAGCTAATCCAACTACGGCTAAGGGTTAAGTTATGGACCGGGCTTACTCGCGCTCATCCACAGGATGATGGCTTGGTAATCCTCGGCACTGCAGTCCATGCACAAACCACGCGGCGGCATCGCCTTGAAACCCTGGGTCACGTGTTGCACCAGCGTCCCCATACCTTTCGCCAACCTCGGCGTCCAAGCTTCCTGATCGCCTCTTTTGGGCGCCATGGGTAGTTGGCCGGAATGACAGGCACCACAAACACGGTTGTACACAGCTTCCGGATCCTGTGTAGCCTGTGCGCTGTAAAGCGGCATCAAGACTCCGGCAGCCAGCAGCCATTTCGTCATAAAACGACCTTTTCAGGGTTGAGAGCGTTCTGCGTTCTAATGCGCAATCAAGGTCTGTCGCTCTCGTGAACTTCATCCTTCGCTGGGACAAAGCACACACAAAATCTGCGGCATTATATACTGGCGTCACTGAAACGGAAGCGACACCGCGTTCCGCGCCCAATCCCGGCGCCGCCCACATCGGAAATCCCATGCAACTCAAGAATCCCATCCTCGGCCTGTGCCAACAGTCCACGTTCATGCTCAGTGCCGCCAAAGTCGATCAATGCCCTGACGACGAAGGCTTCGAAGTGGCGTTTGCCGGTCGTTCCAACGCCGGCAAATCCAGCGCACTGAACACCCTGACTCACGCCAGCCTGGCGCGCACCTCGAAAACCCCGGGTCGCACACAGCTGTTGAACTTCTTCAAGCTAGACGATGATCGGCGTCTGGTCGACCTGCCGGGCTACGGTTACGCAAAAGTACCGATCCCGCTCAAGCAACACTGGCAGCGTCACCTCGAGGCTTACCTCGGTGGCCGGGAGAGTTTGAAGGGTTTGATTCTGATGATGGACATCCGTCATCCAATGACCGACTTCGACCTGTTGATGCTCGACTGGGCCGTCGCTGCCGGCATGCCGATGCACATCCTGCTGACCAAGGCCGACAAGCTGACCTACGGCGCAGCCAAGAACACCCTGCTCAAAGTGCAGTCGGAAATCCGCAAGGGTTGGGGTGACCTGGTCACCATCCAGCTCTTCTCCGCGCCAAAACGCATGGGCCTGGAAGAGGCCTACACTGTGTTGGCAGGCTGGATGGAACTGGCAGACAAAGGCGCCGAGGCGGCAGCCGAGTAAGTCGGGATATGGAAATTTGTTTGTAGTGTGTTCAGGCAAGGCGAAAGGGCAGTGAAAAGCGGCCGGGGTCGCGCTCGACTTCAGGGGACCTAAATGAGCATTTGAGCTGTGCTTTCAAGGCAGCATGAACGCGCTACAGACAAATTTTGGGCAAAAAAAGCCCCGGATTTCATTGGGGAGGGAGAAATTCCGGGGTTTAAGTTCCGAACCGCTAGGGCGGGGTTCAGATATCTGCCAACACTTAACACAACATAGGAGCATCGAAGGGCTTCACCAGCCATTCAGTATCTCTGAGTAGTGTCCTTCCAGATTAGTTCAGATTTTTTTCAAAAAGCTTTGGAATAATCCCAAACGCTTTTCGAAATAAGCAGGTTTTACCGGCGTTGCCGCGACGTTGTATCGCGGCAAAACCGTCTTCAAATGGCTTAGTGAGCCTCATCCCAATTGTTGCCCACACCCACTTCGACCAGCAGCGGTACATCCAGTTTCGCCGCTTCGCTCATGTGTACGCGGATCTCGGCACTGACCTGTTCAACCAGGTCCTCACGAACCTCCAGCACCAATTCATCGTGTACTTGCAGGATGACTCTGGCGTCCAGCCCGGACGTCGCCAGCCAGTTATCCACCGCCACCATGGCTTTCTTGATGATGTCGGCGGCCGTGCCCTGCATCGGCGCGTTGATCGCCGTACGTTCGGCGGCGGCGCGTTCCTGCGGCTTGTTCGAGTTGATTTCCGGCAGGTACAGGCGACGACCGAAGAACGTCTCGACATACCCCTGATCCGCCGCTTGGGCGCGCGTGCGATCCATGTACTCGCGCACGCCCGGATAACGGGCGAAGTAGGTGTCGATGTAAGCCTTGGCAGTCTTGGTGTCGACGCCGATGTCCTTGCCGAGCTTCTGCGCACCCATGCCGTAGATCAGGCCGAAGTTGATCGCCTTGGCGCCACGGCGCTGGTCGGAAGTCACTTCGTTGAGCTCGACCTTGAACACTTCGGCAGCGGTGGCGGTGTGCACGTCCAGGTTGTTGCGGAAGGCGTTCATCAGGCCTTCGTCCTTGGACAGGTGCGCCATGATCCGCAGTTCGATCTGCGAATAGTCCGCCGCCAGCAGTTTGTAGCCTTTTGGCGCGACGAACGCCTGACGGATGCGCCGGCCTTCAGCGGTGCGCACCGGGATGTTCTGCAGGTTCGGATCGCTGGAAGACAAGCGCCCGGTCGACGCCACAGCCTGATGATAAGAGGTGTGAATACGTCCGGTGCGCGGGTTGATCTGCTCTGGCAGGCGATCGGTGTAGGTGCTTTTCAGTTTGCTCATCGAGCGGTGCTCCATCAGCACCTTCGGCAAGCGGTGATCGTCTTCGGCGAGTTTCGCCAAAACTTCTTCGGCGGTCGACGGCTGGCCTTTGGCAGTTTTCTTCAGCACCGGCAGACCGAGCTTTTCGTAGAGGATCACGCCCAGTTGCTTCGGCGAGCCAAGGTTGAACTCTTCGCCGGCGATTTCGAACGCTTCACGCTCCAGCGCCACCATCTTGTTACCCAGCTCAATACTCTGGATGCCGAGCAGTTCCGCATCTACGAACGCCCCCTGGCGCTCGATGCGCGCCAGCACCGGCACCAGCGGGATTTCGATATCGGTCAGCACGCTGGCCAGGCTCGGGATCGCGCTGAGTTTTTCGAACAGGGTCTGATGCAGACGCAGAGTGATGTCGGCGTCTTCGGCGGCGTATGGCCCGGCCTGTTCCAGCGCGATCTGGTCGAAAGTCAGCTGTTTGGCGCCTTTGCCGGCGATGTCCTGAAAGCTCACGGTGGTGTGATCCAGGTACTTCTGCGCGAGGCTGTCCATGTCGTGGCGGGTGGCGGTGGAGTTGAGCACGTAGGACTCAAGCATCGTGTCGAAGGCGATGCCGCGCACGGTGATGCCGTTGTTCTGGTCGCCGCCGATGGCGCAGTTGGCCAGGATGTTCATGTCGAACTTGGCGTGCTGGCCGACTTTGAGTTTGTTCGGGTCTTCGAGAATCGGCTTGAGCGCGCGCAGCACGGTGTCGCGATCCAGCTGCTCCGGCACGCCGATGTACGAGTGGGTCAGCGGGATGTACGCGGCTTCGTTGGCCTGCACGGCGAACGACAGACCGACCAGTTGCGCCTGCTGCGCGTCGATACCGGTGGTTTCGGTGTCGAAGGCGAACAGCTTGGCGTTCTTCAGTTTTTCCAGCCAGACGTCGAAACGCGCCTGATCAAGGATGGTTTCATACGCAGCTTCGGTCGGAACGGCAGGGGCTTCTTCTGCGGGTGCACTGAACAGATCGCCAGCCGGCGCAGGCTCAGCGGCCGCACTCAGTTCCAGGCGCTTGGCGTCGCGATCGAGGTCGTTCAGCCAGCTCTTGAATTCCAGCAGGGTGTACAACTCGTAGAGCTTGGCCGGATCTTCTGCGCCCATCTGCAGGTCGTCGAGTTCGATGTCCAACGGCACGTCGACCTTGATAGTCGCCAGTTGATAGGAGAGGAAGGCCATCTCCTTGTGCTCTTCGAGCTTGGCCGGCAGGGTTTTCGCGCCGCGAATCGGCAGGGTCGGAACGATGTCGAGATTGGCGTACAGCTCGGTCAGGCCGCCATTGACCCCGACCAACAAACCGGACGCAGTCTTCGGGCCGATGCCCGGAACACCCGGGATGTTGTCGGAAGAATCGCCCATCAGCGCCAGATAATCGATGATCTGCTCGGGAGCGACGCCGAATTTCTCCTTCACGCCTTCCACATCCATCGAACTACCGGACATGGTGTTGACCAAGGTAATGTGGCCGTCGACCAATTGCGCCATGTCCTTGTCACCAGTGGAGATGATCACCGGGCGATCCGCCGCCGCGCTGCTGCGCGCCAGTGTGCCGATCACGTCGTCGGCTTCGACGCCTTCCACGCACAGCAGCGGGAAACCGAGGGCAATCACGCTCTGGTGCAGCGGCTCGATCTGTACGCGCATGTCGTCGGGCATGCTGGGGCGGTTGGCTTTGTAGTCGGCGTACATCTCATCGCGAAATGTCCCGCCCTTGGCGTCGAACACCACGGCGAACGGGCTGTCCGGGTACTGCTTGCGCAGACTCTTGAGCATGTTCAGCACGCCTTTGACCGCACCGGTCGGCAGGCCTTTGGAGGTGGTCAGTGGTGGCAGCGCGTGAAAAGCGCGGTACAGGTAAGACGAACCGTCCACCAGGACGAGGGGGGCTTGGCTCATGAGCAGGATCAACCTTTTCGGCGGGTCCGGCGCTAGAATAGCGGGACCGTTGACGACAAAGGGACAAGGTTATCATGCGTACGTTAAATCGCTTGCTGCTGGTCGGTCTGATTGCTGCCTCACCGTTGGCCGCGATGGCGGCGGATGATGCGCCCGCTTCGGAGCCGGAAGTTACTATCAACACGCACACGGAAGGCGACAAGGTCATCCAGGAATACAGTCGCAGTGGCTTCGTCTACGCGATCAAGGTCACGCCGAAGGGTGGCAAACCGTATTTCCTGGTGCGCGCCGATGGTACGGACGCGAACTACATTCGCTCCGACCAGCCGGATATGCTGATTCCGTCGTGGGAAATCTTTACCTGGAAGTAAGTTTCCCGACTTTTAATCGGCGTCGCCTGAGCGCGACGCCTGAACTGAGCAGTTTTTAACCATGTCTGTGTTCACTCCCCTGGCTCGGCCCGAGCTGGAAACCTTTCTCGCCCCTTACGGGCTTGGCCGTCTGCTTGATTTCCAGGGGATCGCCGCCGGCAGCGAAAACACCAATTTCTTTATCAGCCTGGAGCAGGGCGAGTTCGTCCTGACCCTGGTCGAACGCGGCCCGGTGCAGGAGATGCCGTTCTTCATCGAGCTGCTCGATGTGCTCCACGAAGCCGATCTGCCGGTGCCGTACGCGCTGCGCACCACCGACGGCGTGGCGCTGCGTGAGCTGAAGGGCAAACCGGCGCTGCTGCAGCCGCGCCTGTCCGGCAAGCACATCAAGGTCGCCAATGCTCAGCATTGCGCGCAGGTCGGCGAGTTGCAGGCACATCTGCACCTGGCGACCCAGGGCGAGCGCATGATCAAGCGCAAGACCGATCGTGGCCTGGACTGGATGTTGAAGGAGGGCTGCGAATTGCTCTCGCACCTGAGCGATGAGCCGCGTGCGCTGCTGCACAAGGCGTTGGAGGAGATCACCGAGCGCAAAGACAAGATTCTCGCGCTGCCTCGGGCGAACATTCACGCCGACCTGTTTCGCGATAACGCTATGTTCGAAGGCACGCACCTGACCGGGTTGATCGACTTCTACAACGCCTGCTCGGGGCCGATGCTTTATGACGTGGCGATTGCCTTGAACGACTGGTGTTCGGACGAGGACGGCTTGATCGATGGCCCGCGTGCTCGCGCTTTCCTTGGCGCCTATGCGGCGTTGCGACCGTTTACGGCGGCGGAGGCTGAGTTGTGGCCGACGATGCTGCGCGTGGCGTGTGTGCGGTTCTGGCTGTCGCGGTTGATCGCTGCGGAGCAGTTTGCCGGGCAGGATGTGTTGATTCACGATCCCAAGGAGTTTGAGCAGCGCTTGGCGCAGCGGCAGCAGGTACACACACCGCTACCTTTCGCCCTTTAAGATCAAAAGATCGCAGCCTTCGGCAGCTCCTACAGGATGTACATCAATCCCATGTAGGAGCTGCCGAAGGCTGCGATCTTTTTCTATGGGGCTACAGCGATTCCAGGCACCCGGCCAGATCATTCCCCAACTTCTCCAGCACCTGCTCATAGCCCTGAGCTGTCGCCGGGGTGTACCCGCCCAACGCATCCAGTTCCGCCAGCTTCACCGGCAAACCCGCCACCAACGTCTCCGCCAGACGCGGCCGCAACGGCGGCTCGCTGAACACACAGGTCTTGCCGACTTCTTGCAAACGCTTGCGCATCGCCGCGACATGTTGCGCGCCCGGCTGCACTTCGGCGGCCACACTGAACACGCCGGTGTGCTTCAGGCCATAAGCCTCTTCAAAATAATCAAACGCCTCGTGAAAAACGAAGTACGGCTTGCCGTCGACACTGGCCAGACGCTTCTTCAAACGCTGATCCAGCGCATCGAGACGCTCATCGAATGCCTTCGCATTGCTCTGATAGCGCTCGGCGTTCGCCGGGTCCGCAGCGCTCAAGTCAGCGGCTATTTTGTCGGCAATTACCCGCGCATTCACCGGTGATAGCCACAAATGCGCATCGAGCGTGCCCGGGCGGTGATCGTGATCATGCTCGTCAGCTTCTTCAGCGTGGGAGTGGCTGTCCTCAGCGAAACGGCGCAGATGCATTCCCGGCAGGTCCTGCACGGCGACGCTCGGCAGCGTACGACCATTCAGCACGCGCGGCAGGAAACCTTCCATGTCCGGGCCGATCCAGTAGAGCAGATCCACCGACTGCACCTTCCGTACGTCGGATGGGCGCAGGGCATAATTGTGCGGCGAGGCGCCCGGCGGCAGCAACACTTCGGGAATCGCCACACCGTCCTGCACGGCCGCTGCAATCAGCTGCAACGGTTTGATGCTGGTGAGGACTTTGACCTCGGCCTGAGCCGAACCGATCAGCAGAAAACTGGCGACAAAAGCCACAAAAACAGAAAAAAGTCGGGACACGATGACCACTCAAGGAGGCGAGAACGGGTAACATAATAACGTCTCTATCAAAACTCGTCGCCGCCCATGCCTATTACACCGATTGCCAGCCGTCCCCACGACCACTCTCATTGCGTGCACAGCGCTTTGTCCGAGGCCGATACCTTGTGCGCCCAGAAAGGCCTGCGCCTGACCGCGTTGCGCCGCCGGGTGCTGGAACTGGTGTGGCAGAGCCACAAGCCGCTGGGCGCCTACGACATTCTCGCCGTATTGAGCGAGCAGGACGGCCGCCGCGCTGCGCCGCCGACCGTGTACCGCGCGCTCGACTTCCTTCTGGAAAACGGCCTGGTTCACCGCATCTCCTCGCTCAACGCTTTCGTTGGCTGCGTGCACCCGGAACACGCGCATCAGGGCCAGTTCCTGATCTGCCGCGACTGTCACGCCGCCATCGAACTTGAGCAAAAAGTGATCAGCGACGCGATCATCAACAGCGCCAAAGACGTTGGTTTCATCGTCGAAGCGCAGACCGTCGAAGTCGTCGGCCTGTGCTCCGGTTGCCAGGGGGCTTGATGAGCAATGCGCTGATCCGTCTGGAGCAGGTCGCCGTCACGTTTGCCGGGCAGGCTGTGCTGGACAATATCGAGCTGAGCGTCGAGCCGGGGCAGATTGTCACCCTGATCGGCCCCAACGGTGCCGGCAAGACCACGCTGGTGCGCGCCGTGCTTGGCCTGTTGAAACCGGACAGCGGCAGCGTCTGGCGCAAGCCCAAGCTGCGTGTCGGTTACATGCCGCAAAAGCTTCATGTCGATCCGACCTTGCCGCTTTCGGTGCTGCGCTTTTTGCGCCTGGTGCCGGGCGTTGATCGTCCGCGTGCGTTGGCGGCGCTGAAAGAAGTCGGCGCCGAACACGTCATCGACAGCCCGGTGCAAAGCGTTTCCGGCGGTGAAATGCAGCGCGTGCTGCTGGCTCGAGCGCTGTTGCGCGAGCCGGAATTGCTGGTGCTCGATGAACCGGTGCAAGGCGTCGACGTCGCCGGCCAGGCCGAGCTGTACAGCCTGATCACCCGTCTGCGCGACCGCCATGGCTGTGGCGTGCTGATGGTGTCTCACGATTTGCATCTGGTGATGAGCACCACCGACCAAGTGGTCTGCCTCAACCGCCACGTCTGCTGCTCCGGGCACCCCGAGCAGGTCAGCGGCGATCCGGCGTTTGTCGAGCTGTTCGGCAAGAACGCGCAGAGCCTGGCGGTCTATCACCACCATCATGACCACGCTCACGACCTGCATGGCTCGGTGGTCAAAGGGCCGCTGATTGGCCAACCCCACGTTCACGGAGACAACTGCAAGCATGGCTGATTTTCTGTTGTACGCCCTGCTTGCAGGTCTGGCGTTGGCGATCGTTGCAGGTCCGCTGGGTTCGTTTGTGGTCTGGCGGCGCATGGCTTATTTCGGCGACACCCTGTCCCACGCTGCCTTGCTCGGTGTGGCGCTGGGCTTTCTGCTGGATGTCAGCCCGACGGTCGCGGTGACGGTCGGCTGTCTGCTGCTGGCGGTGCTGCTGGTGACTTTGCAACAGCGTCAGCCGCTGGCGTCCGACACGCTGTTGGGAATTCTCGCACCGAGCACCCTCTCTCTCGGCCTGGTGGTACTAAGCTTCATGCATGAAGTGCGGATCGACCTGATGGCCTATCTGTTCGGCGACCTGCTGGCGATCAGTCCGACCGATCTGGCGTGGATCCTCGGTGGCAGCGCGGCGGTGCTGGTGTTGCTGGTGACATTATGGCGGCCATTGCTGGCGATTACCGTGCACGAAGAGCTGGCCAAGGTTGAGGGCCTGCCGGTCGCGGGCCTGCGCATGGCGCTGATGTTGTTGATCGCGGTGGTGATCGCGGTGGCGATGAAAATCGTCGGTGTGTTGCTGATTACTTCGCTGTTGATCATCCCGGCGGCTGCGGCACAGCGTCACGCCCGCTCCCCGGAGCAGATGGCACTGGGCGCGAGCCTGCTGGGCATGCTCGCGGTCTGTGGCGGGCTGGCGTTGTCGTGGTTCAAGGACACCCCGGCCGGCCCGTCAATCGTTGTGACGGCGGCCGCACTGTTTCTGTTGAGTTTTGTTCTGCCCCGTCGTGGGGTGTAGACTTGGCCGCTTTTTGCGCAATTAGAGAGTCGCAGGAATGAAGCCGTTCGCCTCCCGTTATCTGCTCCTTGTCGCATTTTCAGTGCTGCTGGGCGCCTGCCAAAGTACGCCGCCGGTGGTTGAAGCCCCCGATGCGCGGGCTACGGCCATCGCACAGCTGGAGCAAAGCCTGGCCAGCAGCGAACTGGCCACGGCAGAAGACCAGTTGGCCGCTTTGCAGAAAGAAACGCCAAACGACCAATCCCTTGAGCAATACCAGCGGCAACTGGCCGAGGCGTATCTGCGTCGCAGTCAGATCGTCCTGCAAAAGGGTGATGTGAATGCGGCCGCCACGGCGCTGAGCCGTGCCCGTGCGCTGATGCCGAAAGCACCGGCACTGACCGGTGGCGTTAATGGCGCCATCACCGAAGCGCGCAAGGCTGAGCTGGAAAAGGCTGAAGCCGCGTTGTTGGCAGCCGAAGCCAAGCCGAAAGCCAAGGTGATCGATCCGACCGCGGAAAGCACCACAGTTGCGCTGAACATCACCGATAGCCGTAAACTTCGCCGTCAACTCGATGCGATCGCCGCCGATGTGGTGAATTATGAGTGTGCTGTGACCATTCAGGCGCCGCGTACCCAGGACTATCCTTGGCTGGCGACATTGCTGACCAAGCGCGTGAAGAAACTCAATCCGGATTTTGATCTGCAGATCGAGAAGCAGATCGTGCGCACAGTACCGGCACAGATGGTATTGAGTCCGCGTAAACCGTAAAAGAGATCGCAGCCTGCGGCAGCTCCTACATGGGATTGAGATGCACCCTGTAGGAGCTGCCGAAGGCTGCGATCTTTTGCTTTTTTACGCAGGAATGGCCTTCGCCTTAGGCTCCCGTGCCCAAACCCGATGCTGCCCGATCGAGGCAAAGAACGGCTTGGTCAACCCCGGCACATCCTTGCCCTGCAGCAATCCAGCATCAGCCTCCAGCTTCAGCAGATCCTGCAACTGCTTGGCCTCGCCGTGCAGAGCGATCGCTTTCAGGTGCTTGTAGGCTTCCAGCAGGTAATGCAACGCCACGCCGTCGCCGCTCAACGCTTTCACCGACGCCGCGCCACCCGGCACAAACACCGCATCGAAGATCACCGACGGCATGCCTTCCATCGACGCATCCACCGCCAGGGTTTTGCCGTCTGCGGTTTTCACCGGCGCAGAAGTCGGGCCGAGCAACTTGGCGTGCGCACCCTCAGCAGCCAACGCCTTCTTCATTGCTTCAATCGCCGCACCATCGACGCCGTTGGCCGCAAGAATTGCCACTTTTCGCGTCTTGATGTTCTCTGGCAACAGATTCGCCTGACTCAGTGCCGGCGAGTGATCGAAGGCAACCTTGCGCACTTCGACCGTACCTTTGCTCGGCGCCGGCAGACCCAGATTGGCCGCGACACGCTTGGCCAGTTCCAGATCGATATTGGCGAGAATCTCGTTCACCTCCCGCGCGCGGATGAACTCACGCTCAACCTTGCCCAGCTCGAAACTGTAGGCGGCAATGATGTGCTCTTTCTCGTGGTCGCTCATGCTGTTGAAGAACAATGTTGCCTGGGAGAAGTGATCGCTGAACGATTCGCTGCGCTGGCGGATCTTGTGCGCATCGATGCGCTCTGGATAACTCTCGAAACCGCCGTCCTGCGCGGCTGGCGGCGTTTCTTTCGGCCAGCCACCATCTATAGAGTTCGGCTCATACGAGGCGCGGCCCTTGTCGATTACCGTACGGTGCTGGGCATCGCGCTGGCCGTTGTGGAACGGCGCCACCGGCCGGTTGATCGGCAACTCATGAAAGTTCGGCCCGCCGAGTCGGCTGATTTGCGTATCGGTGTAGGAAAACAGCCGACCTTGCAGCAACGGGTCATTGGAGAAATCGATGCCCGGCACGATGTGGCCGGGACAGAAAGCAACCTGCTCGGTCTCGGCGAAGAAGTTGTCCGGGTTGCGGTTCAAGGTCATCTTGCCCAGCGGCGTGATCGGCACGATTTCTTCGGGGATCAGCTTGGTCGGGTCGAGGATGTCGAAATCGAAGTCATGCTCGTTTTCCTCCTCGATGATCTGTACACCGAGTTCCCACTCTGGGTAGTCGCCCATCTCGATCGCTTCCCACAGATCGCGACGGTGGTAGTCGGTGTCCTTACCGGCGAGCTTTTGCGCCTCGTCCCACACCAGTGAGCAGGTGCCGGCAGTAGGGCGCCAGTGGAATTTGACGAAGCGTGATTTGCCTTCGGCATTGATCAACCGGAAGGTGTGCACACCGAAGCCCTGCATGCTGCGCAGGCTCTTCGGGATCGCCCGGTCGGACATCGCCCAGATGACCATGTGCGCCGATTCCGGCACCAGGGATACGAAGTCCCAGAAGGTATCGTGGGCCGAGCCGCCGGTAGGGATTTCATTGTGTGGCTCGGGTTTCACCGCGTGGACGAAGTCGGGAAACTTGATCGCGTCCTGGATGAAGAACACTGGCATGTTGTTGCCGACCAGGTCGAAGTTGCCTTCGTCGGTGAAGAACTTCACCGCGAATCCGCGTACGTCACGCACGGTATCGCCGGAACCACGCGGGCCCTGCACCGTGGAAAAACGCACGAATACCGGTGTCTTTTTCCCCGGATCCTGCAGGAAACCAGCCTTGGTCAGCTCTGAATGGTTCTCGTAGGCTTGAAAGAAACCATGCGCGCCAGTGCCGCGTGCGTGGACGATGCGCTCGGGAATACGCTCATGGTCAAAATGCGTGATCTTTTCCCGCATGATGAAGTCTTCAAGCAGCGAAGGCCCACGCGGGCCGGCCTTGAGGGTGTTCTGGTTGTCGGCGATCTTCACGCCCTGATTAGTGCGCAGGGCCTGGCCGGTGGCGTCGGAGCGAAACTTCTCCAGGCTGTCGAGTTTGGCATTGGTGTTGGCGCGATCCGGGGTATCGGTTCCGGCCATCTGGCTTTTGTCGGTCGTAGGCTTCTTGCTCATCAGACGTAAACTCCTCGGTTGACCCCGATCCTTACCGGGGACTCTTGAGTGGTTCCCGGGCACGGCACCCAGGGTTTTCAAGTCGCTTACTAAGTGACTGATGAGGCACTGCGGGCGTTCCTTTTTTATGACCTTTGATCTTGTTATTGCCAAATCGAAGGTTAATTGCGAAATAAATGCTAAGAACCTCTATACGGACAGGCTAAAATGCGCGCCCGGCTAACCGCTGATCCTTTTCTAACGCGCCCCACAAGGTTCGCTACGTGATCGAGTTTCAAAACGTCCACAAGACTTACCGCGTCGCCGGTAAGGACATTCCCGCGCTGCACCCGACCAGTCTCTCCATCGAGAACGGGCAGGTGTTCGGCCTGATCGGCCATTCCGGTGCGGGTAAAAGCACCCTGCTGCGTCTGATCAATCGCCTGGAAGATTCCAGCGGCGGCAAGATCATCGTCGACGGCGAAGAAGTCACTGCGCTGGACGCAAACGGCCTGCGCCGTTTCCGTCAGCAAGTCGGGATGATCTTCCAGCACTTCAACCTGCTCGCCTCCAAGACCGTGGCCGACAACGTTGCGTTGCCGCTGACCCTGGCCGGCGAACTGTCGGGCAGCGAGATCGACAAGCGTGTTGCCGAATTGCTGGCGCGGGTCGGCCTGTCCGACCACGCCAAAAAGTATCCGGCGCAATTGTCCGGTGGCCAGAAGCAGCGCGTCGGCATCGCCCGCGCCCTGGCGACCAAGCCGAAGATTCTGCTGTGCGACGAGGCCACCAGTGCCCTCGACCCGCAGACCACCGCATCGGTCCTGCAACTGCTGGCCGAGATCAACCGCGAACTGAAACTGACCATCGTCCTGATTACTCACGAGATGGATGTGATCCGTCGCGTCTGCGACCAAGTGGCAGTGATGGACGCCGGCGTGATCGTCGAGCAAGGTTCGGTGGCCGATGTGTTCCTGCATCCAAAGCACCCGACCACCAAGCGCTTTGTCCAGGAAAGCGAGCAGATCGACGAAAGCGAACAGCGCGATGACTTCGCTCACGTGCCGGGTCGCATCGTGCGTCTGACCTTCCAGGGCGAAGCGACCTACGCGCCGTTGCTCGGTACTGTCGCCCGGGAAACCGGGGTCGACTACAGCATCCTCGCCGGTCGCATCGACCGCATCAAAGACATTCCTTATGGGCAATTGACCCTCGCCGTCACCGGTGGCGACATGGAAGCGGCGTTCGCCCGCTTCACCGCCGCTGACGTTCACATGGAGGTATTGCGCTAATGGAAGACCTGATCAGTTTCTTCACCAATATCGACTGGTACGAAATCTGGCTGGCCACCGGCGACACGATGCTGATGCTCGGCGGTTCGCTGCTGTTCACCGTGTTGCTAGGCCTGCCGCTGGGCGTGTTGCTGTTCCTCTGCAGCCCGCGTCAGTTGCTGGAAAACCGTGGCCTCTACGCGTTCATGTCGCTGGCGGTGAACATCCTGCGTTCGCTGCCGTTCATTATTCTGTTGATCGTGATGATCCCGTTCACCGTGCTGATCACTGGCACGTCGCTGGGTGTGGCCGGTGCGATTCCGCCACTGGTGGTAGGTGCAACGCCGTTCTTCGCGCGTCTGGTGGAAACCGCGCTGCGTGAAGTCGATCGCGGCATCATCGAAGCGACCCAGTCGATGGGCGCGACCACCCGGCAGATCATCATCAACGCCTTGCTGCCGGAAGCCCGTCCGGGCATCTTCGCGGCGATTACGGTGACGGCGATTACACTGGTGTCCTACACGGCGATGGCCGGTGTGGTCGGCGCCGGTGGTCTGGGCGATCTGGCGATCCGTTTCGGCTACCAGCGTTTCCAGACCGACGTGATGATCGTCACCGTGGTGTTGCTGCTGATTTTGGTGCAAGTGTTGCAGATGGTCGGTGATCGACTGGTCGTGCACTTCTCGCGCAAGTAATCCGGATTTGAAAGCATGAGCCGGCCATTCGCTGGCAGGCGCCAGACGGGCGCTTTGAAAAGGAGTTAGCTGAATGAAAAAACTGATCGCTGCTTTTGCTGCCGTTGCAGCATTCTCGGCCCACGCCGAAACCCTGACCGTAGCCGCCACCCCGGTGCCGCACGCGGAAATCCTCGAGTTCGTGAAGCCGGCGCTGGCCAAAGAAGGCGTGGATCTGAAGGTCAAGGTCTTCACCGACTACATCCAGCCGAACGTGCAGGTCGCGGAAAAACGTCTGGACGCCAACTTCTTTCAGCACCAGCCGTACCTCGATGAGTTCAACAAGGCCAAGGGCACCAATCTGGTCGCCGTGACCGGTGTGCACCTGGAGCCGCTGGGCGCCTACTCGAGCAAGCTGAAAGACCTGAAAGATCTGCCAAGCGGCGCTAACGTGGTAATCCCGAACGACGCCACCAACGGCGGCCGTGCCCTGTTGCTGCTGGCCAAGGCAGGCGTGATCACGTTGAAGGATTCGACCAACATCCTGTCGACCGTCAAAGACATCGCGACAAACCCGAAAGACCTGAAGATCCGTGAGCTGGAAGCCGCGACCATCCCGCGCGTGCTGACTCAGGTTGATCTGGCGCTGATCAACACCAACTACGCGCTGGAAGCCAAGCTCGATCCGTCCAAGGATGCGCTGGTGATCGAAGGTAACGACTCGCCATACGTAAACATCCTCGTGTCCCGCCCGGACAACAAGGACAGCGACGCGATGAAGAAACTGGCTGCTGCACTGCACAGCCCGGAAGTGAAGAAGTTCATTACCGAGAAGTACAAAGGCGCGGTATTGCCGGCGTTCTGATTTGGATGGCTGCAATGAAAAAGGGGACGCCAATGGCGTCCCCTTTTTTGTGTCTGGTGTCTGGCTTTGGACCTGCTTTGAAGCTGCCCCTCTCCCAGAGGGAGAGGGGGCCGACCGAGGTGTCTGGCGCTATGCATCGACCTGAAAGATCCAGTCGATTATGGATTCGGCACAACACATCGACTTGAACGGTCTTGGCGATTATGGATTCAGCACAGCGCTTACAAGTCGGTGTATTGCTTCAGCATCCCCCAATCAGTCCCCTCTCCCTCTGGGAGAGGGCTAGGGTGAGGGGCTTTTCGCTCTTCAGCTTTTATTTGCGGTTAAGCATCACCGGCAGCTGCGCAACCAGTTTGGCGTTGTTCAACGGCGCTCGAATAAACCCACGCTGCGTGCCATCCGGCCCGATCACCGCGAGATTGCCGCTATGGTCCACGGTGTAATTGGGCTTACTCGTATCCGCCGGAATAAACGGAATACTCACCGCGTTCGCCACCTTCTGTAGCTCTTCGATCGATGTCGGCGTCAGTCCAATGAACTGCGGATCAAAATAGCCCAGATACTGCTTCAACTGCTTCGGGTTATCACGGTTCGGGTCAACGCTGACCAGCACGATCTGCAACTTGTCCACAGCGTCCTTGGGCAACTCGCTCTTGATCTGCCGCAACTGCGCGAGGGTAGTCGGGCAGATGTCCGGGCAGAAGGTGTAGCCAAAAAACAGCAGGCTCCACTTGCCTTTGAGCTCATTGATCGCCACCGGTTTGCCGTCCTGATCGGTCATCGTCACGTCCGGCAGATTGCGGCTCTGCGGCAGCAGGATAATACCGGCGTCGATCAGCGCAGTCGGGTCGCCCTGGCCTTTGCCGCTCAGCACTTTGTTGACGGTCAGGCCGAGGATCAGCGCGATCACGGCGACGAGGATGAAGACGGTTTTCTGGGTTCGAGTCATAGGTTCAACAGTAAGTAGTGGTCTACGAGCAGGGCGATGAACAACAGGAACAAGTACCAAATAGAGTATTTGAAAGTGTTGATCGCCGCGTGCGGCCGAGTGCCACGGTACAGCACCACGGCCCATTGCAGAAACCTTGCGCCCAGCGCCAGCGCGCAAATCAGGTAGAGCATGCCGCTCATGTGAATCACGTACGGCAGCAGGCTCACCGCCAGCAGCGCGAAGGTGTAGAGCAGAATGTGCACCTTGGTGTAGTGCTCGCCATGGGTGACCGGCAGCATCGGGATGTCGGCCTTGGCGTATTCCTCTTTGCGATGGATCGCCAGCGCCCAGAAGTGTGGCGGCGTCCAGGCGAAGATGATCAGCACCAGCAGCAGCGGTTCGGCGCTGACGTGGCCAGTGGCGGCAGTCCAGCCAAGCAGCGGCGGGGCGGCGCCAGCGAGGCCGCCGATAACGATGTTCTGCGGCGTCGCGCGTTTGAGAAAACCGGTATAGATCACCGCATAACCGAGCAGCGAAGCGAGGGTCAGCCACGCCGTGACCGGATTGGTGAAGGTCAGCAACAAGGCCTGACCGAGCAACGCCAGCACCAAGGCAAAGGTCAGCGCCGCAGCAGGCGACACCCGGCCTTCCGCCAATGGCCGTTTATGTGTGCGTGCCATCACCGCATCGATGCGCCGATCGACTACATGGTTGACCGCCGCCGCGCCCCCGGCACACAGGGCAATCCCCAGATTGCCGAACACCAGCACCGTCCACGGCACCCCGGCGCGGGTCGCGAGGAACATGCCGACCAACGAGGTGATCAGCATCAGCACCACGACTTTCGGTTTGGTCAGCTCCAGATAATCACGCCAGATCGCCTGATGCGGGCGCTCGCCAATCAGAATCGCCACGGCGTTTCTCCTTTAATAGTGATGGGCGCGGCCGCGTGTTTGCGCGGGCTAAGGCGCCAGCGCGCCAGCACCGGTTGTTTGACCCGAACCAGACTGGTGCGCGCGTGATAGTTGACCAGCACCATGGTCAGCAACAGCGCCGCACCACCGGCGTTATGCGCGACCGCCACCGGCAGCGGCAGGTGGAACAGGACGTTGCTGATGCCGAGGGTGATTTGTGCGCCGAGGGCGATCACGACCAACCCGGACAGCCGGGTCATGCCGACCACTTTCAGTTGCCAGGCGAGACCGAGCAGCACCAGCGTCACCAACAGCGCACCGATGCGGTGAGTCAGGTGAATCGCCGTGCGCGCATCGCTGTCGAGTTGTCCGCCGAGATAATTCGGGCCGATGTGTTGAGTCAGGTGAAAACCATTGGCGAAATCCGCTGGCGGCAACCATTGCCCGTGACACGTCGGGAAGTCGATACAGGCCACTGCCGCATAGTTGGAGCTGACCCAGCCACCCAGCGCGATCTGGCCGATCACCAACAACAATCCCGCCGTCGCCCAATACTGCAAGCGCTTGGGCACGGTCAGCGCCGGCAGCACGCCGGACAATCGCAACGTCAGCAAAAACAGCAGACTCAACGTCGCAAAGCCGCCGAGCAAATGCCCGGTGACCACCTGCGGCCAGAGCTTGAGCGTCACCGTCCACATGCCGAACGCCGCTTGCGCAAACACCACCGCCAGCAGAAACAGCGGCAGCTTCAACGGTTGCCCCGGATGACGCCGGTTGACCCACGCACGCCCGGCCAGAATCGAAATGAGCAGGCCAAGGGTGCCGGCGAAGTAGCGGTGGATCATCTCGTTCCAGCCCTTGTGCGCCTCCACTGGCGAGTCGGGGTAATGCAGTTCGGCATGGGCCAGTTGCGCTTCGCTTTTGGGCACGCTGATAAAGCCGTAGCAGCCCGGCCAGTCCGGACAGCCGAGGCCGGCGTGGGTCAGGCGCGTATAGGCGCCGAGCAGCACCACAATCAGTGCCAGCAGGGTGGCAAACAGCGCGAGGCGAAATCCAGGTTTGGCCATGACGATGCCCTTATCCGATGTTCGACAGTTTCAGCAGGTGACGCAGGTCGTTGAGCAGATCCTTGCCTTTCACATTCGGCTCGTAGCGCAGCACGAGGTTGCCGTGCGGGTCGATGATCCAAAGTTGTGGCGTGGCTTTGTCGCCAGTGGTTTTGCTGAACACACCAGCGTCCAGCGGATAGCGTTGCAGCTGTGGATATTCACGGGTCAGCTTGGCTTCGTAATCGGCGCTCACCGGTTGCGCCAAGGCGAGTGCATGGCTGGCACGCCCGGCCTCGCGACCAAGGCCGATCTGGATCTGCCGCGCCAGGTACACCAGTTGCTGGCAATCCACTGCACACTCCTTCGGCGCAGTGACCAGCATTTGCCAGCGTTCCTCATCGGCCTGTACGCCGAGATCGGCGCGGGTCTGGCCGTTGCCGATCAGTTCGCCGTGATAACTGCGCCCTTCCGGCACCCAGAACTGCAATTTGTACATGCCGGTGGCGAGCAGCATCGGGCCGACCACGCCGAGCACGATCAGCAGCAACTGAATGCGCCCGCGACGGCGGCTGGCGGCAGGTTTCGTCTCAGACATGCTGGGTGGATTCATGGCCGTTCCCATGGTGTTTCTCCTTTGCGTTGTGCCAGCCCAAATAGACGTAGAGACCGAGCAGGGCGGTGGCCATGGCGAACCACTGCACGGCGTAACCGAGGTGTTTTTCCGGGCCCATCGCAACCACCGGCCAATCGGCCTCGTAGCTGCCCGGGCCGGGTTCGGTGCGTAATTCGTAGGCGAAGCCGTCGCGTTCGAGGGTTTTCCACAGCCTGGTGGGTTCGACGGCAGTGATGGTTTGCGGCCAGCTGTTGCTGACCGGATCGGCGTGCAACTGGAAGGTCGCGCCGGGGGCGACGTAGACCCAGGCATCGACATTCAGTGCATCAGCAGGCGTGGTGAATTGCGGCGGCACGCGGCGATCCGGCCACGGCAACCAGCCGCGATTGACCAGTAGCCACAGACCGGTGCGTTGATCCTGAAACGGTTGCAGCAACTCGACGCCGACCTTGCCGTTCCGTTGGCGGTTATCCAGCAGCAGACTGTGCGCGGCATCGAACTGGCCGTGCAGGTGCACGCGGCGATAGGCCGGATCGGCGCTATTGAGCAATTCGGTGCTGGCCATCGGTTCGGCCGCGCGGCGCTCGGCGTAACTGGCGAGCAGGGCGGTTTTTTCGGTGCCCCGGCTCAGTTGCCAAAAGCCCAGCGACACCAGCAGCGGCAGCAACAACGCCACCACCACGGTCGGTATCACGCCCGGGCGAAAACGCTTCATGGCTGTGCCACAAAGTCAGTCGTCGCGATCGCTATACTCAACTGCATCGCCTGTCCCCCGGAGTTCTTCCCATGCTCAAAACAGCGATCGTCCTGATGCTGATTGCCACGGTGATCAGCCTGTTCAGCGGCCTGTTTTTCCTGGTCAAGGACGACAGCAGCTCGAATCGCCTGGTCATCGCCTTGAGTGTTCGGGTGGCATTGGCCGCCATCACCGTCGGCTTGATCGCCTGGGGCTTCTACAGCGGCCAACTGGTGTCCCACGTTACGTGGTAGCTGCAAGCGGTCAGCTACAAGCTACAAGCTACAAGTTAGAAGCTTTACCGCTTTGAGCTTGAGGCTTGCAGCTTGAGGCTTGCCGCTGTTGTTAAAGCACATAGACGAAGATGAACAAGCCGATCCACACCACGTCGACGAAGTGCCAATACCAGCTCGCCGCTTCGAAACCGAACTGGTGCTCGTTGTCGAAATGGCCCTTCATGATGCGCATCAGCATCACGAACAGAATGATCGTGCCGATGGTCACGTGCGCACCGTGGAACCCGGTGAGCATGAAGAACGTGGCGCCATAAATGCCCGAGCCGAGGGTCAGGCCCAGTTCGTGATAGGCGTGGATGTATTCTTCAGCCTGGAAACCGAGAAACGCGCAGCCCAGCAATACCGTGATCGCCAGCCAGATTTTCAGCGCGCCGCGATGGCCCTTTTTCAAGGCATGGTGGGCGATGGTGATGGTCACGCTGGAGCTGACCAGCAGAATTGTGTTGATCAGCGGCAGGCCCCACGGGCTGATGATGTCTTTCGGGGGCGGGAACAGTTTCGGATCCGGCGTGTGCAGCAGCGGCCAGGTGAACTGGAAGTTCGGCCACAGCATGTGCGCGATGCCTTTGGTGCCTTCACCGCCGAGCGCTGGCCCGGAGATGTGTCGCACGTAAAACAGCGCACCGAAGAAGGCGATGAAGAACATCACCTCGGAGAAGATGAACCAACTCATGCCCCAACGAAACGAGCGATCCAGCTGGGCGCTGTAAAGTCCCGCGCGGCTTTCCTTGATCACCGTGCCGAACCAGCCGAACAGCATGTACGCGACCAGCAGGCCACCGACGAAAAAGATCAGCGGACCATGGGATTCCGGGCGCGCGGCCTTCAGATCGTTGAACCAGACAGCCAGACCGTACACGGTGACCAACATCCCGATCGTGGCAATGATCGGCCATTTGCTCTGGGCCGGAACGAAATAGTGCTCATGAGTTGCCATTTATTGTTCTCCTTATCGGGCACGCTCAACCGCCAGTGTTTACAGCCACTGGTGGATGTCGGGCGGTGATATCGAACAGCGTGTAGGACAGCGTCAGGTGCTTCACATCCTTGGGCATGTCGCGGTCAACAATGAAGCGCACCGGCATCTCGATCTGCTGACCGGGCTGCAGCACCTGTTGGGTAAAGCAAAAGCATTCGGTCTTGTGGAAATACGCCGCGGCGTTGCTCGGCGCGATGCTCGGCACGGCTTGCGCACTCATCGGCTTGTCGGTGGGGTTGCGCGCAATGAAGATCATCTCGTTGACGGCGCCGGGGTTGGCGGTCAGCTCGTCATGCTTGGGGTAGAAGTCCCACGGCATGTCGGCGGTGTTGGTCGACAGGAACTGCACGCGCACCTGCCGCGAGGTGTCGACCACCTGCTCGCCCTCGTACTGTCCACCGGTCTTGCCGTTGATGCCGAAGGCTTTGCACATCACGTCGTAAATCGGCACCAGGGCAAAGCCGAAGACAAACATCGCCACCACCACCCCGAGCAGGCGGGTGACGAGTTTTTTCATCGAGATCGAATCAGCCATGATTTTCAGCCTCCACATGAAT
>NZ_JAMLFX010000003.1:0-39380 GCF_023634765.1 Pseudomonas sp. AKS31 | reverse complement strand
CTTGCCAGCGATGGCTGCCTGCCTGACACACTGCGCTGGCCCCATCGCTGGCAAGCCAGCTCCCACAGGGTTTGTTATAGGGCCGAGGGTGCTCATTTCACTTCCGGCGGCGTAGTGAACGTGTGATACGGCGCCGGTGACGGCACGCTCCACTCCAGTCCTTCGGCGCCATCCCACGGCTTGGCCGGTGCCGGCGCGCCACCGCGAATGGTCTTGATCACAATGAACAGGAAGAAGATCTGCGTGGCGCCAAACATGAACGCGCCAATCGACGAAACCATGTTGAAGTCGGCGAACTGCAGGTTGTAGTCCGGAATCCGTCGCGGCATCCCCGCCAGCCCGACGAAGTGCATCGGGAAGAAGGTCAGGTTCATGCCGACGAACGACAGCCAGAAATGCAGCTTGCCGAGGGTTTCGTCGTACATGTGCCCGGTCCACTTCGGCAGCCAGTAATAGGCAGAGGCGAAGATCCCGAAGATCGCCCCCGGCACCAGCACGTAGTGGAAGTGCGCGACCACAAAATAGGTGTCCTGATACTGGAAGTCCGCCGGCGCGATGGCCAGCATCAACCCGGAGAAACCACCGATGGAGAACAGGATCACGAACGCCACCGCAAACAGCATCGGCGTCTCGAAAGTCATCGAGCCCTGCCACATGGTGCTCGCCCAGTTGAACACCTTCACCCCGGTCGGCACTGCGATCAGCATGGTCGCGTACATGAAGAACAACTCGCCCACCAGCGGAATGCCGACCACGAACATGTGGTGCGCCCAGACGATGAACGACAGGAACGCGATGCTCGCCGTCGCATAGACCATCGAGGTGTAGCCGAACAGCGGTTTGCGCGCGAAGGTCGGGATGATCTGGCTGACCGCGCCGAACGCCGGCAGGATCATGATGTACACCTCCGGGTGCCCGAAGAACCAGAACACATGCTGGAAGAGCACCGGGTCACCGCCACCGGCAGCACTGAAGAAACTGGTGCCGAAGTGGATGTCCATCAGCATCATCGTCACGCACCCGGCCAGCACCGGCATCACCGCGATCAGCAGGAACGCTGTGATCAGCCAGGTCCAGACAAACAGCGGCATTTTCATCAACGTCATGCCGGGGGCGCGCAGGTTGAGGATGGTCGCGACCACGTTGATCGCGCCCATGATCGAACTGATCCCCATCAAGTGGATGGCGAAGATGAAGAACGTCACGCTTTCCGGCGCGTAGGTGGTCGACAGCGGCGCGTAGAAGGTCCAGCCGAAATTCGGCCCGCCACCGGGGGTGAACAGGGTCGACACCAGCAGCAGAAACGCCGCCGGCAACAGCCAGAAACTGAAGTTGTTCATCCGTGGCAGAGCCATGTCTGGCGCGCCGATCATCAACGGGATCATCCAGTTGGCGAGGCCGACGAAGGCTGGCATTACCGCACCAAAAACCATCACCAGACCGTGCATGGTGGTCATCTGGTTGAAGAACGCCGGCTCGACGATCTGCAGACCGGGCTGGAACAGCTCGGCGCGGATCACCATGGCGAACGAGCCGCCGAGCAGGAACATGCAGAACGCAAACCACAGGTACAGCGTGCCGATGTCCTTGTGGTTGGTGGTCAGCACCCAGCGCATCAGGCCTTTGGCCGGGCCGTGGGCGTGGTCGGCATGACCGTGGTCATCGATGACAGCGCTCATGGCCGGTCTCCTTTACGTGAGTGGGCAGGGCGGGCCGGGGCGTGGTGCCCCGGCCGGTTCACGAGGTACGCGATAGACCGGCTCATTTGCTTTCCGCCTGTTTCAGCTCCAGCACTTCTTTTGGCGTGACCATGTCGCCCTTGTTGTTGCCCCAGGCGTTACGTTCGTAAGTCACGACCGCTGCGATATCGACTTCCGACAGCTGTTTGCCGAACGCCGCCATGGCAGTGCCGGGCTTGCCGTGGAAGACAATGCTCAAGTGGCCTTCTTTCGGTCCGGTGGCGATTTTCGAGCCTTTGAGCGCCGGGAACATCGGCGGCAGACCCTGGCCTTCGGCCTGGTGACAGGCCACGCAGGTGGTGTGATACACCTTGTCGCCCCGTTCCTTGAGTTCGTCGAGGGTCCATTCCTTGCTGGTCAGCTCTTTAAGCTGCGCGGCCTCGGCCTTGCGCTCGGCGAGCCACTTCTCGTAATCGGCCTTCTCTTTGACCTCGACCACGATCGGCATGAAGCCGTGATCCTTGCCGCACAGTTCGGCGCACTGGCCACGGTAGAGGCCGGGCTTGTCGATGCGTGTCCAGGCTTCGTTGACGAACCCCGGGATCGCATCGCGTTTGACCGCGAAGGCCGGCACCCACCAGGAGTGGATAACGTCGGCGGACGTCACAAGGAAGCGCACCTTGGCCCCGGTCGGCAGCACCAATGGCTTGTCGACTTCGAGCAGGTAGTGCTCGCCTTTGGCTTCCTTGTTGTGGATCTGCTCGGCGGGGGTGGCCAGGTTGCTGAAGAACTCGACGTCCTGGCCCAGGTATTTGTAGTGCCACTTCCACTGATAACCGGTGATCTGGATATCGATATCCGGCTCACTGGTGTCGTACATCTTGATCAGGGTGGCAGTCGCCGGTACGGCCATGGCCACCAGAATCAGCAGCGGCACGACGGTCCACATGATTTCGACGCCGGTGCTTTCGTGGAATTTTGCGGCGACCTGCCCGGTAGAACGGCGGTGCACCATCATCGACCAGAACATGGCGCCGAAGACGATGATCCCGATCACCACACAGATCCAGAAAATGGTCATGTGCAGGTCGAATACTGCGTGACTGATTTCAGTCGCTCCAGGCGCCATATTCACAGTCCAGGCGGCGTTGGCCTGGCTGAAAATCGACCACAACAGGAGGCCCATCCAGACGTGTGGATGTCGCATCATTGCGGGTTCCCCTTATCGTTCTTGTTATCCCGGAGGCGTAACGCCTGCGGCAAGGGAGCGGCTGCATCAGACTACGAACTTGAATCGCCGGGCCTTGCTGCGGGTGCAGTCGGGCGTCATCAGCTAACTCCATTCAATGGCGAGTATAGACAGCGCCGGGAAATTGCAATGTGCACACGTAAATCAACTGAAACAGCTGGCACTTGCGTTCAAGGGCAGGAATGGAGAAGGATGCAGACGAGTGGTGGCAAACCGATATAACGCAGGTGCATCAAGGATGAAATAATTATGACAAATGCGTCTTAGCATTTTTCGTAAGCCAGCTAAGTTATGTCTTCCCTATTTCATTGCCTTGTTTCCTGGAGTTTTCATGAACACCGCCGCATTGCGCGAGCAGATCCAAAAAGCCCAACAACACGAAAAAGATACCGGCCTGCTGACCCGTCAGCTGGAAAGCAAGCTGCCTCATTTACACCCGGCGATCCAACTGCCGGAAGCCGACGCCCAAGGCGTGCTGACGCGTTTTGTCGCCGCCTATATCGATGAAGTGCCAGACCTGCTGGATGCAGCCAATGAAGTCGCCAGGGAAGCGGGAATCGAATCGCAGATCAAACCGGTGCTGAAAATCGCCGAGCAGTATTTCCTCCAGCCGCCGGCGATCATGGCCGGGCACGTTGGCCTGGACAGCCTGCTCGACGAAGCCTATCTGGCGCACCGTTTTGTCGAAGAGGTCAATGACCTGTACATCAAGCATTTCGGCCAGCCACTGATCCCCCTGGACATGACGGTCGCCAACCTGATTGCTCACCAATTGATCGGTGAGGAATTTGCCAACCAACTGGACGAAGCGGTGCATCACGCCATCGACGAGATGCTCAACGATGAGAGTTTCGCGCTGGAATCGGTAGAAGCCTACCGCGACAAACTCAGCAGCCCGGACACCGGCGCCGCGTGGAAACGCTGGCCGTGCATGGGCCGCCGCCTCGGCGTGGGTCTGGAACTCGACCAGCCTGCCGCGTAATCCTGAGCGACACCCAAATACCTGTGGGAGCTGGCTTGCCAGCGATAGCGGTGGATCAGTCAGCATTGTCAGTGACTGACACTCCGTCATCGCTGGCAAGCCAGCTCCCACAGGGTTTTTGTTCAGGCGGGAAGATTTAGCCGGCCGCGCCGATACCGGTAGTGGTTCGAATCCGTCCCTCAAGCCTGCGCTTCAACCCCCGCGACTCGATCAACAGCTTCGACCCCTTCGCCGCATTCGCCCGGCCCCACTCCTCCAGCAACTCCAGACACGAATGGTCGATGTAGCTCAGATTATTGAGCGGCACATGCACCGTCGTCCCCTGCGGAATACTGCCCAGCACTTGCGTCAGAGCCGGCACCTTGAGGAATGTCGCCGCGCCGACCAGACGCAATTCCATCTCACCGTCCTGCGGCAGATCGATCAGGCTGATCTTCAGGCGCGAAGCCTTGAACGCCAGTTTCAACAAGGTCAGACCGAAACCGATCAACACACCCGTCAGCAGGTCGGTGAAGATGATCGCCAGCGCCGTCGCCGCGTAGGTGAACATCGGCATCCGTCCATAGCGTCCCAATCCTCGAAACGCTTTGAGATCGACCAGTTTGAAACCGGTATAGACCAGCACGCCGGCCAGGCTCGCCACCGGAATGCTTTGCAGCACACTCGACAGCAACAGCACGAACGCCAGCAGCCACAGGCCATGGAAGATCGTCGAATAACGCGTGGTCGCACCGGCCTGAACGTTGGCCGAACTGCGCACGATCACCCCGGTCATCGGCAGCGCTCCGACCAGACCGCAGAGCATATTGCCGACCCCTTGCGCCGACAGCTCACGGTCGAAATCCGAGCGCACGCCGCTGTGCATGCGATCCACCGCCGCAGCGGAGAGCAGCGTTTCGGCACTGGCGATGAAGGCTACGGCGAACGCGGCGATCAACAGCGTCGGGTCGGCGAGGCTGAGCAGGTCCGCCGGTTTCAGCCAATCAATGGCTTCGGCCAGATTCGCCGGTACTTCAACGCGTTTGACCTGCAACGCCAGCAGCAGACTGGCCCCTGTCGCCAGACCCACGCCGAGCAATGCGCCTGGCACAAAGCGCAGCGAATGCGGGCGAAATTTCTCCCACAGCCACATCACCGCGATCGTCGACAGCCCGAGCAGGCCAGCCTGCCAGCCAAACGACGGCAACGCCTGTGCCACGGCTGCCGGGAACGCGGTGAGGTTGTCCAGACCAGAAGGTTTTGGCGAGGCATCGAGCATCACATGTACCTGCGACAGCACGATCAACACGCCAATCCCCGCCAGCATCCCGTACACCACGGCTGGCGCCGTCACCCGAAACCAGCAACCGAGTTTCAAGCGCCCGGCCACCAGTTGCAGGAAACCGGCGAGCAACAGAATCGGCCCGAGCATTTCGATGCCGTGCTGGCGCACCAGCTCGAACACCAACACCGCCAGACCCGCCGCCGGTCCGCTGACCTGCAACGGCGACCCGGCCAGCCAGCCGACCACCAGACCACCGATGATCCCGGTGATCAAACCTTTGGCCGGCGGCAACCCTGACGCAATCGCGATACCCATGCACAGCGGCAAGGCGACCAGAAACACAACCACTGAAGCGAGCAGCTCCCGTGGCAACACCGCTTTCAATTGAGCCGCACGCATGGCGATTCTCCCGAAGTTTTCTTCAGGCATGGCTTCGCCGAACCGCTGAAACAGCGGCCGGCGTCAAACCACACAGATGTTTAGGAAGATTTAGAAGCGCGCTTTGGGCGTCGCCACCGGAATCGGATGGCTACCGTCGAGCGGCAGGAAACGTCCCTGATCCGCGTCGTAAGCTTTGATTTCGCTGGTTTCGATGTTGTAGACCCAGCCATGGATGAACAGATGACCGTTCGCCATGCGCGAGGCTACCGAAGGATGGGTACGCAAGTGCTGCAATTGGGCGATGACGTTTTCCTCGGTGAGGATCGGCATGCTTTCTTTTTCGTCGGCGCAGTGACAGTTGTCGTGCACCATGGTTTTCGCGACTTCAGCGTGGCGCAGCCAGGCTTTGACGGTCGGCATCTTTTCCAGGCTGCCCGGGTTGAGTACCGCACGCATGGCGCCGCAATCGGAGTGGCCGCAGATGATGATGTGCTGCACGCCCAGCGCCAGCACCGCGTATTCGATCGCGGTGGATACGCCGCCGTTCATCTGGCCGTACGGCGGAACGACGTTGCCGACGTTACGGGTGACGAACAGATCGCCCGGCGAGCTCTGGGTAATCAGCTCAGGGACGATGCGCGAGTCAGCGCAGGTGATGAACATCGCTTTGGGCGCCTGGGCCGTGGCGAGTTTCTTGAAGAGTTCTTCCTGCTGCGGGAAGACCTCATGATGAAAATGCAAAAAGCCGTCTACGATCTGTCGCAGCGCTGCATCGGCGGATTCCGCCACAGGGGCTTGCGCCGACGCAGCCAACGGCTGTTTATCCTTGTCACTCATGATTCATCCTCTTTGGCGGATTCAGGGATTCTTCCCCGGTATTCCGGTATGAAGCCAGTGGCTGTTTAAAACATCCGGGTCATCCCGACCCGTCAGTCACTCGATGAACAAGGTAGCCGCCGAAACTTAACTCAAACTGAATCAAACGCTCTAGAACGTGTGTTCCAGGTCACAAAAAACGTGACTGAGTGATTTCGGCGCAAGGATTCCAACCCTTCAACCAAGGGGCAATTGTCGCTAAATCAATGACATCTGGCGACCCGGCGGACAGAAGGCAGTGCAATCGAGGTTATAGCCTTCGCGATGATTCATGCCGAGACGCTTGATGGCTTTGGCAAATCGTTGCGCGAGCAAGTCGGCGAACACCCCTTCGCCGCGCATGCGTGCGCCAAAACGGCTGTCGTAGAGCTCGCCACCCCGGCTCTGGCGAATCAGGCTCAGCACATGCGCGGCGCGCTGCGGATAATGTGCCGCCAGCCACTCCTCGAACAACGGTGCCACCTCCAGCGGCAGGCGCAGCATCATGTACGCCGCGCTTTGCGCGCCCGCTGCGTGGGCCTCGTTGAGCAGGTTTTCGATTTCGCTGTCATTGATCATCGGAATCATCGGCGAACACAGCACGCCGACGGGAATGCCAGCCTCGCGCATCACCCTAATCGCCCGCAACCTGGCCTTGGGCGCAGCGGCACGTGGTTCGAGGATGCGTTTCAGTTCGTCATCGAGCGTGGTCAGGCTGATCATCACCGCAACCAGACGTTGCTCGGCCAACTCGGTCAGCAGGTCGAGATCGCGCAGAATCAGCGAGCCTTTGGTGACGATGGTCACCGGGTGCCGATAGCGCAGCAGTACTTCAAGAATCTGCCGGGTGATTTTGTGTTCGCGCTCGATCGGCTGATACGGATCGGTGTTGGAACCCAGGTTGATCGGCGCACATTGATAGCCTTTTTTCCCGAGCTGTTCTTCGAGCACTTGGGCGGCGTTGGTCTTGGCGATCAGCCTGGTTTCAAAATCCAGCCCCGGTGACATGTCCCAATAGGCGTGGCTGGGCCGTGCGTAGCAATAGATGCAGCCGTGTTCGCAGCCGCGATAAGGATTGATCGAGCGGTCGAAGGGCAGATCCGGCGAAGTGTTGCGGGTAATGATGGTTTTGGCGGTTTCGATCATCACCTCGGTGCCTTGGGTCAGCGGCACTTCCTGATACCAGCCGTCGTCCTCGGCCACCGAACGGTTCGGTGCGAAGCGGTTGTGCGGATTGCTGGCGGTGCCGCGACCGCGCGGGGGGAGAGGGGTGATCATTGGGCAGATTCCTGATCTGTATATGCATACAGTAACCGAGCAAGCTCGCTGTGATCCAGTACCGTTCAGCGATGGGATAATTGCTGACTGGAAAAGTTTATATATAAGTGCAAAGTACAATCCGAGATACATATGCCACGTTGTCTCGACAAGTTATCGAATATAGTCTTGGTTACTTCAATCGGCACTTGATCGATTAATAAATTAAAAGGATTTAATTCATGTCTTATCTCAATCAGCGTGGTGTGTTTTTGCAGTTGATGCTGCCGAATGTTTCGGAGCCGAATACTATAGTTTCCATGCAACTGGCTCGTAAGGAACTGGGCTGGAACGCTGAACAAGAGCTGCCCACCGAGGGGTTGGTGGATTCGATCTACGTGGTGGCGGTGTCCAGCGACCGTGGCAAGACGTTCACTATCCGCACCAACAAGAAAGATGTCGACGGCGATGGTGATATTGATAGCGACGACAAGGCAAAGTTGATTGCGCTGGCCAAGGCTTATGTCAGTATCGTCAATCCGTAATTGAAATATCAGGAATCGCAGAGCAAATAACAATAAAGCCCTGCATGAAGATTCATGCAGGGCTTTATTGTTTTAGAAGCAGATACTGTGAATGGCAGCTGGTCAGTCAAAGACTGGCTGGGCATGCACTCTGTCAACTCTGACAGTAGACCGGAATTCTCGCCAACCCTAATCTCAAGCACGCAATCAATCTGAAGGGATTCGTCCATGGCTATCAGAATACTGCTGGAAATTGCGGATATGGACCGAGATGGAAGTCCGGAAATCGCGTTTTATCACTACAGCGAAGACGCGACCGAAATGATGGATTACGACTATTCGCTTTTTGCTTCGTCGTCGCAGGCCAATGGTCGTTATGACGTGATCTCCGAAGACGCCGTCGATACTGACGGCGATGGCGACATCGACAAATACGACGAGAAGCTTTACCTGCAACTGGCCGATGCATTTGCACAGTTCAAAGGCTTTCAGTCCAAGCGTTGATCGGCCGCTGACACCACACGAAAAGTCGAACAGTGCCAGCGGCGTATCAATCACATCCGTCAGTTGTGCGTGGTGACTTGCCCCAAATCATCCCCGGAAGTCGTCTGCATATCGTTCTTGCGCAGCTTGGCGACATCCTCAGCGTCAACCGGCGCACCTTTATTACCCCAACTGCCACGAATGAAACTCACCACATCCGCCACTTCCTGGTCCGACAGGCGCCAGGCGAAGCCCGGCATGGTGAAAGTCGACGGTGCCGTGTGTGTCGCCGGCAATGTACCGCCCTTGAGCACGATGTGGATCAGCGAGGTCGGGTCTTCCGATTGCAACACCGGATTGCCCGCCAGCGCCGGGAACACTCGGGTGTAGCCGTGGCCGTCGGTGCGGTGGCACGCCGCGCAATTGTCGATGTACACCGCAGCGCCACGCTGGCTGTCATCACCGTTCCACAGCGCCTTGGCTGCTTTCTCATCGTACTGATGCGGTTGATCGTTCGGATCAGTGGCCGGTAGCGATTTGAGGTAGCGGGCAATCGCGGTCAGGTCGGCGTCGGTCATGTATTGCATGCTGTGGGTGACCACATCGCTCATGCCGCCGAACACCGCGCTGCGATCGCTGCGCCCGGTCTTGAGGAACTGCACCAGTTGCGCCTCGGTCCAGCTGCCGAGGCCGTCCTTGTGATCGCCGCGCAGGCTCTTGGCGATCCAGCCTTCCAGCGGCGCACTGCCGGCGAGGAAGGTGGTGCCGTCAGTCGCGCTCAGGGATTTTTCCTGCATGGTCAGCGCGCGTGGCGTATGGCAGGCACCGCAATGGCCGAGACCTTCGACCAGATACGCGCCACGGTCGATCACCGGATCCTCTGACGTGGCTTTGTAGTCCTCGACCTTCGGCGCAAACATCCAGCGCCAGCCCATCAGCGGCCAGCGCATGCTGAGTGGCCATGGAATGTCACTGGCCTTGTTCTCCTGCGCCACCGGTTCGACGCCGTGCATGAAGTACGCGTACAGCGCTTGCATGTCGGTTTCGCTGACACGGGCGTAGGACGGATACGGCATCGCCGGGTACAACGTACTACCGTTTTTGGCGACGCCATGGCGGACTGCCTGATCGAAGTCTTCGAAGCTGTATTCACCGACACCGGTTTTATCCGGGGTGATGTTGGTCGAGTAGATCGTGCCGATCGGCGTTTCCATCGGCAGGCCACCGGCGAACGGCTTGCCGCCCTTGGCGGTGTGGCAAGCCACGCAGTCACCGGCGCGGGCGAGGTATTCGCCCTGTTTGATCAAACTTTGATCAACTTCAGCCGCATGCAGTGAGGCACTGCCGAGCAACGCCAGGGTCGCGATAACGAGAGTCTTCATGGTCATCGCTCCTTAAGCCTGAACCAGCGGGCCGGGGTTTTTCAGGTACTGCTCGCGAATTGCCTTCGCCGACCAGTAGGTCAACGCCGCGACCAGCCCGGTCGGGTTGTAACCCAGGCCCTGCGGAAATGCCGAGGCACCCGGAACGAAAACGTTATGCACGTCCCAGCTCTGCAGGTAGCGGTTCAGGGCGCTCTTCTTCGGATCGGTGCCCATGATCGCGCCGCCGTTGAGGTGGGTGGTCTGGTAGGACGCGGTGTTGAAGTGATCGCCGACTTTCTTGCCGATCACGGCAATGGCTTTCGGCCCCATCGCTTCGGCGACCTTGCCCATTTTCTCGACCATGAAGCGGTTCATCTTGATGTCGTTTTCCTGCCAGTCGAAGGTCATCCGCAACAGCGGCAAGCCGTAGGCATCGCGGTAGACCGGATCGAGGTCGAGGTAGTTGCCCCGATAGGACTGATGCGCGCCGTGGGCGTCCATCGACACCTGATGGGTGTAGTAATCGGCGGTCGCGCGTTTCCAGGCACTGCCCCACGCGGGTGTGCCCGGCGGGTTCGAGGTGCCGGCAATCGGCCGGCTGCCAGCCTGGTTGACCCACATCGGCGAGCCGCCAACGAAGCCGTGCGGGCCGTGGTCGAAGTTGTCGGCGTTGAAATCGTCCAGCGCCACGCCGTTGCCGCCGGCGCCGATGAAGTTGTTGGTGTGGGTGTCCTTGTCGAAGAACGCCTTGATGGTCGCCATGTTCTGGTAGGCGAAGTTACGCCCGACCACGCCTTCGCCGCTGATCGGGTCGTAAGGCTTGCCGATGCCGGAGAGCAGCATCAGACGCACGTTGTGCAACTGGAACGCGCCGAGGATCACCAGATCTGCCGGTTGCTCGATCTCGCGACCCTGGCCGTCGATGTAGGTCACGCCGGTGGCTTTGGATTTGCTGCTGTCGAGATTGACCCGCAGCACGTGCGAGTTGGGCCGCAGCTCGAAATTCGGCAGCGGCTTGAGCGCTGGCAGAATATTCACGTTCGGCGAGGCTTTGGAATACATGTAGCAGACATAACCGCTGCAGAAACCGCAGAAGTTGCACGGGCCCATTTGTGCGCCGTAGGGATTGGTGTACGGCCCCGACGTATTTGCCGAAGGCAGGTTGTAGGGTTTGTAGCCGACCTCTGTCGCCGCTTTGCCGAACAGTTGTGCGGAAACCGTATTCTTCTGCGCCTCCAGCGGAAACGGGTTGGAACGATCCGGCGCGTACGGGTTGCCGCCCTTGCCCTGACCGACCAGTTGGCCCTTCACCGTCCACGCCTGACCCGAGGTGCCGAAGACTTTTTCGGCGAAATCGAAGAACGGCTCCAGCTCTTCATAGCTGACGCCGAAGTCCTGGATGGTCATGTCCTTGGGGATAAAACTTTTGCCGTAGCGCTCTTCGTAGTGGCTGCGCATGCGCAACTCGATCGGGTCGACGCGAAAGTGCACACCCGACCAGTGCAACCCGGCGCCGCCTACACCATTACCCGGCAGGAACGCACCCAACTGGCGGTTCGGCAGGGCGATGTCGTTGACGCTATGGCGAATGGTGACCGTCTCTTTGGAGATGTCCTGAAAGAGTTTTTTGCGCACGCTGTAGGTGAGTTCGTCAATCACCTGGGGATAGTTGCCGTCCGGGTAGGTGTCCTGCATCGGCCCGCGCTCCAGCGCCAGCACGTTGAGACCCGCTTCGGTCAGCTCCTTGGCCATGATCGCGCCGGTCCAGCCAAAACCGACGATAACTGCGTCAACCTTCTTCATTACTGTTGCCATGTGCTTACGCCCTCTCGCCGCGAATAGACACTGCCGGGAAGGGGTATTGCTCGTTGCGTTCCACCCAATCCATGAAATCGGCGCGGGCGCCGGGGAAGCCGATCATGGTCCAGCCGACCATGCCTTGGTTGCCGCCGTGGATCGGGTCGCAGAAGAACCCTTCCTTGGTGTTTTGCAGCAGCAGATTGAAGAAAATCTTCGCTGGAACGGCGTCGAACTGCGGTTTGCCGGCTTCGAGTTGCTTGAGCAAATCGTCTCGGGTAGCGCTGTCTTGCTCAGCAAATACTTTACCGTTGAGGGATTTTGCCCACTGATCCGTGGCGGCGATGCCGAGGCGATAGATCTCTTTGGGCACCAGTTTGCTCTGCCAACCCATTTCCGGCGCAGCGTCGGCATTGAACGGGCCTTGCATGTACCACAGGGCACCGGCGGCGTAGGGCGTGTTCATCTGCCGGTCGATGTATTCCGGCACACCGGCCTCGAGTGCGCCTGGGCCTTGGGCATCGTTGGGGATCAACTGTGCGACGGCAGCATTGATGAACGCCCATTCTTCGGCGGTGAAGTAGCTCGGCTGGTACACGCTGGCATCCGCGCGAACCGGTTGCGGCGCGGGCGCAGCAGGCGCGACTTCGGGGGCGGCTTGCAGGACGCTGCTGCCCAGACCGGTGCCGGCCAGAGTGACCACCGGAATCAGGGTCAGGGATTTGCGCAAAAACTCACGCCGCGGGTTGTCTCGATCTTCATCAGACATGGGGTGCACCTCATCAGGCATTAGGGGACAGCCGCTTCTGCGAACGGCTTGAGGATTTTTCGTCGAGACGGATCCGGTCTGACCCGGAAAAAGGGCACGCGTCTGCAACATCATGTGACAAATGGTAGCAGGCTAAGCTTCCGGATGAACCGGTTCAGTGGAAAAAACAGCGGTTTTCTGAATGCCAGGGAATGAAACCCCGCGGATTCACGATTCTTTGACAAGCGCCTCACAGGGCTTTGACCGCTTAACATCGAAGCTGCGGTTCCGCTCACCGATGAACCCCGAAACGGTTACCCCAGCATGTCCCGAGTGCGTTTTTTTTCCGCTTTGTGCTTATCGCTTTTAGTGCTGTTGCCCTGGATGCCTGCACAGGCTGCAGCGATAGTGCCGGCTCGTCCCGCTGATTGGGCACAACCGGTCGAAGTGCAATACAACCTGTTCCAGATGTCCCCGACGCTCTACCGCAGCGCCTTGCCCGATGGCGGTGCGGTGCCGTTGCTGAAGAATCTGAAAGTCGCCACGGTGATCAACTTCCTTCCAGAAGCGGACAGCAACTGGTTGTCCGAGCCAGGCATCAACCAGGTGCAATTGCCGTATCGCACCAATCACGTTGACGACGCCGATGTACTCAAGACCCTACGCGCGATTCAGTCCGCCGAAGCCAACGGTCCGGTGCTGATGCATTGCAAACACGGCTCCGACCGCACCGGCCTGATGGCGGCGATGTACCGGATCGTGGTGCAAGGCTGGAGCAAAGAGGACGCCTTGAGCGAGATGACCCAAGGTGGTTTTGGCGAGAGCGGGCACTTTCGCGACAGCGTGCGCTATGTGATGCAGGCTGATGTCGACAAACTGCGCACGGCACTGGCCAACGGTGATTGCAGCACCAGTGCGTTTGCCACTTGCTCGATGAAGAGCTGGTTCCAGTCGGTCAACCTCAAATAAGCCGTGCCCTCCACGGCGTTGCACCGTGGAGGGTGATTCGCGGACTCAGTCTTCGGACTTTTTCTTCAGCTTCGGATTCGGGAAGAACTGCACCGCCTGCACCGTTTTGTCCGGAGCAGGTTTGTTCAGCGCACTGGTGTTGACCCGCGTGCCCAGTTCTTTCGGTACCGACAGCCCTTGTTCGTTGAGCGTGTCCGAGTAACCGCAAGCTACACATTCACGGTGTGGCACGCTGTCCTCGTTCCACATCATCAACTTGTCCGGTTCGCTGCACGCCGGGCAGACCGCCCCGGCGATAAAGCGTTTCTTGGTAATCACAGGTGCCTCACTCATGCTGCCGCGTCCTCACTCAGGCCGCTATGGCGCAAGAGTGCGTCAATCGAAGGCTCACGGCCACGGAAGTCGACGAACAGCACCATCGGCGCCTGCGAACCGCCGCGCGCCAGAATCGCTTCGCGGAAAGCTCGGCCGGTTTCAGCGTTGAGCACGCCGTCTTCTTCGAATTTGGAGAAGGCATCCGCCGACAGCACTTCAGCCCATTTGTAGCTGTAGTAACCCGCTGCGTAACCGCCAGCAAAGATGTGCGCAAAGCTGTTCGGGAAGCGGTTATAGGCCGGCGGACGCATCACCGACACTTCGTCACGCACACCTTCGAGCACTTGCAGCACGCTGCGGCCGTCGCCGTGGGTGGCGTGCAATTCGAAGTCGAACAGCGAGAACTCCAGCTGACGGACCATCATCAGGCCGGACTGGAAGTTTTTCGCCGCGAGCATTTTTTCCAGCAAGTCCTGTGGCAGCGGCTCGCCGCTTTCGTAGTGACCGGAAATCAGCGCGAGGCCTTCCGGCTCCCAGCACCAGTTTTCCATGAACTGGCTCGGTAGCTCGACCGCGTCCCATGCCACGCCGTTGATCCCGGAAACACCCGCGTGATCCACGCGGGTCAGCAGGTGATGCAGGCCGTGACCGAATTCGTGGAACAGCGTGGTCACTTCATCGTGGGTCAGCAAAGCAGGCTTGCCGCTGTCGGCCGGGGTGAAGTTGCAGACCAGGTTGGCCACCGGGCTTTGCAACACGCCGTCAACGGTGCGGCGCCGGTCGCGGGCGCCGTCCATCCAGGCACCGCCACGCTTGTTGGCGCGGGCGTAGAGGTCGAAGAAGAAGCGCCCAACGTGCTGGCCGTTTTCCTTGATTTCGAACAGGCGTACATCCGGGTGCCAGGTGTCGAAGCCTTTCTGCTCGGCGATTTCGATGCCGTACAGACGCTGAACGATGGCGAACAGGCCGCCCAGCACTTTGTCGATCGGGAAGTACGCGCGCAGTGTTTCCTGGGCGACGCTGTAGCGTTGTTCGCGCAGCTTTTCACCGTAGAAACCGCTGTCCCAGCTTTGCAGGTCGGCGCAGCCCTGTTCGGCGGCATAAGCGCGCAGCTGTTGCAGATCCTGCTCAGCGAACGGCTTGCTGCGCTTGGCCAGATCACGCAGGAAGCTCAACACCTGATCGCTGGACTCGGCCATTTTGGTGGCCAGGCTCAGCTCGGAGAAACTGGCGAAACCCAACAGTCTGGCCAGTTCCTGGCGCAGGTCGAGGATCTCTTCCATCACCGGGCCATTGTCGTGCTGACCGGCGTTCGGCCCTTGGTCCGAGGCGCGGGTGCAGTAAGCGGCATAGACTTCTTCACGCAGCGCGCGGTCTTGCGCGTAGGTCATCACCGCGTAGTAGCTCGGGAATTCCAGGGTGATCAGCCAGCCGTCGAGGCCTTTGGCCTGTGCGGCGGCAGCCATTTGCGCCTTGGCCGAATCGGTCAGACCGGCGAGGGCGGCTTCGTCGGTGACGTGCTTGGTCCAAGCCTGGGTGGCGTCGAGCAGTTGATTGGAGAAGCGGCTGCCCAGTTCGGACAGTTTGCTCTGCACTTCGGCGTAACGTTTCTGTTCAGCTTCCGGCAGGTCGATACCCGACAGACGGAAGTCACGCAGGGCGTGTTCCAGAATAGTCTTTTGCGCGACGTCGAAACCGGCGGCTTGCGGGCTGTTGGCCAGCGCTTCATAAGCCTGGAACAGCTCGCGGTTCTGGCCCATCTCGGTGGAATAGGCGCTCAGGGCTGGCAGGCACGACTCGTAAGCTTCACGCAGTTCGGCGCTGTTGCACACGGCGTTGAGGTGGCTGACCGGGCTCCAGGCAGCGCCGAGGCGGTCATTGAGTTCGTCCATCGCCAACACCAGGCCGGCCCAGGTAGGGTTCTGGACTTGAGTCTTGAGAATTTCGGCGATGGCGGCGCGGTTGTCGGCCAGGATCGTTTCGATGGCGGGCAGGACGTGTTCGGCACGGATCGTGGAGAACGGCGGCAGGTCGTAGGACTGCAGAAGAGGGTTGTTCACGCTCACGGTTGGCACCTTGGCTGGGGAAACATTGCCCCATCTTAATTACAATCGGCATTCACCGCAGCTATCGGCGACAGAGAGAGAAATTATCGTGTCCGTTCGCAAGTACCAGAATCACACCCCAAACCTTTGCAAAGGCGCGTTTGTCGACGGCTCGGCGGTGGTAATCGGCGACGTCGAAATCGGTGAAGACAGCTCAGTGTGGCCGCTGACCGTGATCCGTGGCGACATGCACCGCATCCGCATCGGTGCGCGCACCAGCGTGCAGGACGGCTGCGTGTTGCACATCACCCACGCCGGCCCGTTCAACCCGGACGGCTTCCCGCTGCTGATCGGTGATGACGTGACCATCGCCCACAAGGTCATGCTGCACGGCTGCACCATCGGTAGCCGCGTCTTGATCGGCATGGGCAGCATTGTCATGGACGGTGCGGTGGTCGAGGACGATGTAATCATCGGCGCCGGCAGCCTGGTGCCGCCGGGCAAGCGTCTGCAAAGTGGCTTTCTTTATGTCGGCAGCCCGGTGAAACAGGTGCGTGCGCTCACTGACAAGGAAAACGCCTTCTTCACCTACAGCGCGGCGAACTACGTAAAGCTCAAGGACCTGCATCTGGCCGAAGGCTACGACCAGCTCTGAATCGCCTTACATCTGCTCAGGATTTCTCATGCATTACCAGACTGTACTGTTCGACCTTGATGGCACCCTGACCGACCCGCGTGAGGGCATCACCCGTTCCATTCAGTTCGCCCTCGCCAGGCTCGGCATCGATGAGCCGGACCTGACCAAACTGGAACACTTCATCGGCCCGCCGTTGTTGCAGGCGTTCATGCAGTTCTACGATTTTGATGAAGCCAAGGCGTGGCAGGCGGTGAATTTCTATCGCGAGCGCTTCAAAGTCACAGGCCTGTACGAGAACCGTGTGTTCGATGGCGTCACACCGTTGCTGGAAACCCTCAGTGGCCAGGGCCGGCAGCTGTATATCGCCACGTCGAAGCCGTGGGAGTTCGCTCGCGAGATTGCCCGGCATTTTGATTTTGCCCGGCACTTCAAGGTGATCTACGGCAGCGAACTGGATGGCACGCGGACCAACAAGGTTGAATTGATTGCGCACCTGATCAAGGAAGAAGGGCTGGATCCGACGAATACGTTGATGATCGGCGATCGCAAGCATGATCTGATCGGCGCGCGCAGCAATGGGCTGGATGCGGCGGCAGTCGGTTATGGGTTTGGCAGTTTTGAAGAGTTGAGTGCCGAGGCGCCGGCTTATCATTTTGAAACGCTGGATCAGTTGCATCAGGCGTTTTTGCAGCGCTGATTAGTACGCCATCGCTGGCAAGCCAGCTCCCACGGTGAGCGATGTGCACAGGTTCACCGCTGTCCCTGTGGGAGCTGGCTTGCCAGCGATGAGGCCAATTCAGCCACGGAAGGTCTGCGAGTCTGCCAACGCTTTTAGCGCCGACTTGCGCTCAGTCACCGGCAGCTTGCCCAACCTCTCAACCTCAGCATAAAACCTCAGCCAATCCCCCCCGACCTTTTTGAACAACGCCGAAAACGCCGGCACCCACTGGTCATACAGTCCAAACGGCAACAACCGCGCATTGTTCAGCGGCGCATTCACCCAGGCGTCATAACGCTTGTCCCCGGCCCACTGACTGTCCCTCATCAACCGATAATCCCGGCGAAACTGCTCGAACTCCGCGGCTTTGCGATCGCGCATTTGCTCAACCGGAATTGGCTGCGCGTAGAGCTTTTCCAGTCGTGAGCGGGTGTCGAGTACTAACTCAATGAACTGATCGCGCTGTTTCAACCGCGAGTCGCTATCCGCCGGCAACCCACGAAACGCCCGCCACTGCCGCGTACCTTCCTGCTCGACAAACGTGGCAAAGGACTCGTTGAACTCGGTGTCGTCCTTCACATAACAGCGCTGGTGCGCCAGCTCATGAAAGATCAGCGTGGCCAGGCGCTCATCACCCCAGCCCATCATTGAATTGAGGATCGGGTCGTTGAACCAGCCGAGCGTCGAGTAGGCCTCAACGCCGCCAATCGATACGTCCATGCCCTGCAAACGCTGGATCGCCGCTTCACCCCGCGCAGCGCTCTGGCTGTAATAACCGCGATAGGCCACACACCCGGCAATCGGGAAGCAATGGTTCTGCGGCGTCAGGGAGAACTCAGCTGTAGCGAACACATTCCACACCACGTACGGGCGATGGATGTCGGCGTACAGGCGATAGCTCTGGTTATCCGGCAAGTGCATATGCTCACTGGCAAAGGCGCGGGCCTTTTGCGACTGCGCAAGGTGCTTGCGCAGTGTCGCGTCACGACTCGGATCGTTGATCACCTTTTCTACAGGCTCGCGCGCCCGCAGCAATTGCAGTTGGCCGCTGGCCAGCTGGCCGTAATAGCTGACGCTGGCGCAACCGTTGAGCAACAAAAACAACACACCCGGAAACAAAATCCGAAAAACGCGATCAAGTAACCCAAGGCTTGGAAACGGCCTGATCAAAATAAGAAATCCCCCGGAGAGTCTGCCCGCAAGACTATCCCGCCTTAAGGAGCACCGCTATGCGCATGTTGATGCTGACAGGGGGCCTGCTGACGCTGGCCGGTTGTGCCAATTTCGGAATGCCCGACCCCGACCCTTCGCAAGCCTGGATCGACCTTGATGCCCGGCAGCGGGACACGTCGTTGCAAGCGCTGAAGGTCGATAGCAGCGTGACCGACGATAAACGTTACTTCGAAGTGCAGCCAGGCAGCCATGAGTTGAAGGTGCGTTATCAGTTTCCGGTGGAGGCGACCAACATCGGTCCCGATGCTGAGCCGCTGTGGCGCGATTGCCAGTTGAGCGTGAAATTCAAGGATTTCAACGCCGGCCAGCGTTATCAGTTGCAGGCCGGCAGTATCGGCTTCCGGCCATGGGCCAAGCTTTATGACGAGCAGCGCAAAGTGGTAGGCCAGGGCACGCCGGCAGGCTGTCAGCGCACCTGAACGGCGCTATGCTGAGTATTCAGACCCGTGGATATTCATCATGCGCCAGTTGCTGTTGTTGCTCGTTGCCAGTTTTGTGGCCGGTTGCCAGACGCCGTTGCCTCCGGTCGATCCGCAGATGGCCTGGGTTGATTTTTCGACGCCGACACCCGGCGGTAAAGTGCTGATGGCCGAGCGCCTCGACAAACAGCGACTGAATGACGGGCGCTACTTTCAGGTCACCCCGGGCAGCCACGAATTGCGCGTGCGGTTTGATTTCGAAGTGTTTGGCGGTGGTGGCGCCCTGATGACCGGCCCCGTAGAGCGGCTGTGCTACCTGTACATCCGCTACGACCATTTCGAGGCCGGGCAGCGTTATGTGCTGGAAGGGCGTTCGCTGGGGTTCACACCGAGTGCCCGGCTGTACAACACCAAGCGTGAGATTGTCGCCGAGGACTACGACTACAACTGCATTATCTGAGGTGACTCAGCGATCGTTCTTTTGATAGATGATCTTCTTTGTGCCGTTTTCACATGAGCCAACGACCATGTTCTGATCATGGACCTCGTCGTTGGTGACAATTTCCAGTGTGTACGATGTCACGCCCTGAGCCTGGATCTTGGCCTCGATTTCGGCTTTGAGTTCTTCGCAGGGTTTCGGTGCTGCGAACGCTGAGCCTGTCAGCGCGAGACCGAGAACTGCCAAAGCAAAACGTTTCATGAGTGAAGCTCCCTGAGGCAGCGCGCACGGGCGTGCGCTGAAGCTGCTGTCATTGATTCGACCATACTTTTACAGCGAGGGTTCTGACTTCGCTCACAAGTTGTGCTGAAGGTTTCAAACCTTGTGTTGATTTTGAAATCGCCTTCGCGAGCAGGCTCGCTCCCACATTGGAACTTTGTGCCACACGAATCCCTGTGGGAGCGAGCCTGCTCGCGATAGCGTCAGACCGGCCAGCGCCGAATCAACTGACCAGCGAAGCCTCAAGCGTAATCTTCGCATTCAGCACTTTCGACACCGGGCATCCTTCTTTGGCCTTGTTGCTCAGCTCTTCAAACTGCGCCTGCGTCGCCCCCGGGATTTTCGCCTTGAGAATCAGCTTCACCGCCGTGATCGCGAAGCCGCCATCCACCTGGTCCAGGGTCACTTCAGCCTGAGTATCGATGCTGTCGGCCTTCAGGCTCGCCTCGCCCAAAATCATCGAAAACGCCATGGAAAAACAACCGGCATGCGCGGCGCCGATCAGCTCTTCCGGGTTGGTGCCTTTACCGCCCTCGAAGCGCGCCTTGAAGCCGTAAGGGGCTTCTCTGAGGACACCGGTTTCGGTGGAGATGGAACCGATGCCGGTTTTCAGATCGCCTGCCCAATGTGCGGATGCTTTCTTCACGATAGCCATGTCTGCCTCCTCAAGATCTGGCGCGGTAACGCCGCACCGTCGTGGTTTTTGCTTGCAAGGCTTCTGAGGATAGACGCCGGAACAAAGTTCAGCCCGGCTGAATCGTTGACTTTTTTAGTAGGAAATTTCCTCGCTGCTATTGAAACTCGGGTATATGCCCTCATTGCACAAAACACGCTTATGGATTCGGCAGGTTTTCGTTCGCAAGAAAAACCTGCCTCCTCACTCGGAGACGCAGGTTTATGAAGCAACTGTCCGATGTAAAATTTTCCACCCTCGATCTGGTACCGGTGCGCGAAAACGGCAGCCCGGCGCAGTCGCTGCGCAACTCGCTGGACCTGGCGCAGCATGTCGAAAAACTGGGCTACACGCGGTTCTGGGTGGCCGAACACCACAACATGGATGGCATCGCCAGCTCCGCCACCTCGGTGTTGCTTGGGTATCTGGCGGGCGGGACGTCGACCATTCGTGTCGGCTCCGGCGGGGTGATGCTGCCCAACCATGCGCCGCTGGTGATTGCCGAGCAGTTCGGCACCCTCGAAAGTCTCTATCCGGGACGGATCGATCTCGGCCTGGGCCGTGCGCCGGGCTCCGATCAGATGACCGCCCGCGCCTTGCGCCGTGAGCGTTCGGGCAGCGCTGATGATTTCCCCGAAGACGTCGCCGAACTGGCACGCTTCCTTGGGCCGCGTACCCCGGATCAGCGCGTGATCGCGATGCCGGGCACCGGCACCAATGTGCCGATCTGGCTGCTCGGCTCCAGCCTGTTCAGCGCTCAGTTGGCCGGAGAACGCGGTTTGCCCTACGCCTTCGCCTCGCACTTTGCCCCACGCTTCATGCACGAGGCAATTCGCGTCTATCGCAATCACTTCAAACCGTCGGCGGTGCTCGACAAGCCGTACGTGATGCTGGGTGTGCCGCTGGTGGCGGCGGATACCGATGAACAAGCCGATTATCTGGCGACGTCGGTGTACCAGCGCATTCTGGCGTTGATGCGTGGACAGAGCCTGGTGCAGCGTCCGCCGGTGAAAACCATGGACGGCTTGTGGCTGCCCCATGAACGTGAGGCGGTGGGTGATTTCCTCGGTCTGGCGATGGTCGGTAGCCCCCAGAAGATCCGCGCCAAACTTGAAGTGCTGGTCGAGCAGACACAGGCCGATGAGCTGATTTTCACCTGTGATTTGTATGAACACGCTGATCGTGTGCATTCGTACGAATTGTTGGCGCAGGTCATGAAGGGCTGAAAAGCCCCTCACCCTAACCCTCTCGCGGAGGGAGAGGGGACTGACCGGGTTGAATGTTCGAGGTACGCCGACCTGAAATATTCAGCCGAACTCAGGTCCTGAACAACCCCCCGATTGGCTCCCTTTCCCCCTCGGCCCCACGGGGGAGAGGGCTGGGGTGAGGGGGGCGACTTCAAGCCCACCAAAAATCTCAAATCCCGGACACAAAAAAGCCGACGCATCCACGTCGGCTTTTGCATTTCAGGCGCGATCACCCGCGCTTGTAGACGATTTCCTTGTCGCCGCCTTCGCAGGTACCGACGACTTTGCCGTCGGCCGCTGCACCCTTATCGACAATCTCCAGCGAATACCCGGAAACGCCCTTGGCATCCAGCTTCGCCGCAATCTCGCTTTTCAGCTCTTCACATGGCTTGCCGGCAGCAAACGCACCACCCGCAAGGCTCAACAAACCTACTGCCAACATGAACTTCTTCATCGGTCGCACTCCCTGGTCGGATTAAAAGAGGCGGGCATCGAGCGTCGACCCGATGCACCCACCCTGTAGCGCTTTGCCATTCCTATGGCACTCGGCCAGCGCGCAAGTTCAGAAGACTAGACCAAACTCAGCTGCTGGCAATCTTGAAGCCGACTTTCAACGTCACCTGAAAGTGCGCTGCCTTGCCGTCCTTGATATGGCCACGGGTCTCGGTGACTTCAAACCATTCCAGGTTGCGAATGGTCTTGTTTGCTTCAGCAATTGCGTTGTTGACGGCGTCTTCGATGCTGCTGGTGGACGAACCGACCAGCTCGACTTTCTTGTACGTGTGATGGTCACTCATAACGATCTCCTAGGCGTGTGGAATTGAGACTAGCAGTGAATCTGCACTGTTGATTTCGGCGGCGCTGAGCAGGCGAAGTTCAGATTTTCTGCACTTTCTCAAACCGCTGAAGTCCCAACCAACACACGTCACTCATTACCAATGCAGGAGAGCCACCATGGCCAACACCTCTTTACGTAAAGCCTCGTTGCAAAGCATGGAAGCCGAGATCGAGAGTCTGCTCAAATCGTTGGAAAGCTTGAAGGACGACGCTTCGGACGAGTCGCGCAAGACCCTCAAGGCGCTGAAAAGCAATGCCGAAAGTGCGCTGAAACACTCGCGCCACCTGCTCAGTGATGCCTATGAAGAGGTCAAAGTGAAAACCCGCGAAACCGGGATCGCCACCCGTGATTACGCCCAGGAACACCCGTGGACGACGGCCGGTGTGGCGGTCGGTGCGATCGGTCTGCTTGCGGCTTACTTGCTGTTCAAGCGCGGCGAGTGATCGCTCTGGCGCAGCTCGTTCTTGAGCCATTGCGCCAGTTGCCGGGCGCGCCCGTCCGCGGCGCGCTTGGGTAGCCACAACGCCAGTTGCGCCGGGGTTTCACAGAAGCCCCATGGCGCAACCAGGCGACCAGCCTTCAAATCTTCCGTCACCAGCGGCTCCGGCGCGATGGCCACGCCAAGACCTGCCACTGCTGCTTCCAGCAAGTAATACAAATGCTCGAAACCCTGTCCTGACTTCAGCGCTTTGGCGTCGAGGTGGTTCTGTTGTGCCCAGCTTGGCCAGGCTTGCGGGCGCGAAGTGGTGTGCAGCAAGGGTTCGTTTAGCAGGGCCGAGGCTGGCGCGGTTTGCAGACGTTGATAGCCGCTGAACAGCGGACTCATGACCGGACCGATGCGTTCTGCCGCCAGCTCATAGACCTGCATGTCCGCCGGCCACGGTGGTTCGGCGAACAGCAGTAAAGCGTCCAGTCCCGGACGGCGAGGGTCGAGATCGCCTTCACCGGCTGACAGGTGTAGGCGCAAGTCCGGGAGATCAGCATTCAATCGCCCCAGACGCGGAATAAACCAGCGCGCCAACAGGCTTCCAGAGCATCCCAAGACGAACGGCGCATCGGCGGTACTCTGCGTCAGCTCCGCGCAAACACTGCGCAACCGGTCAAACGCGTCGCCGCTGGCATCGCGTAAACGCACACCGGCATCTGTGAGTTTCAAGCCGCGACCATCCTTGACGAACAGACTGACGCCCAAGTGCTCTTCCAGCACCTTGAGCTGACGACTGACTGCGCCATGGGTGACGTGCAATTGTTCGGCGGCCTGACTGACGCTGTTCATTCGGGCGGTTGCTTCGAACGCGCGCAAGGCGTTCAGCGGAGGAAGGTCGTGGCTCATGGTATCTGTGAGTTTTCCTGACAGGTTGTGGCGATCTTATCGGTTTTCAGCTTAGAAGGTCAGGGGTAGAGTGGTCGTCATTGTCTTCTCACCCGAATTAACCTGGAGCGACTCATGACCCAGACTTCGAACACCTCTGATCTGCGTAATGGCCCTGACGCCAACGGCCTGTTCGGCTCGTTCGGTGGCCGCTACGTGGCAGAAACCCTGATGCCGTTGATCCTCGATCTGGCCCGCGAATACGAAGCGGCCAAGGAAGATCCGGCGTTCAAAGAAGAATTGGCCTACTTCCAGCGTGACTACGTCGGACGTCCGAGCCCGTTGTATTTCGCCGAACGCCTGACCGAGTTCTGCGGCGGCGCGAAGATCTACCTCAAGCGCGAAGAGCTGAACCACACCGGCGCGCACAAGATCAACAACTGCATCGGCCAGATCCTGCTGGCGCGGCGCATGGGCAAGAAACGCATCATCGCCGAGACCGGCGCCGGCATGCACGGCGTGGCCACTGCCACCGTCGCTGCGCGTTTCGGTCTGGATTGCGTGATCTACATGGGCACCACTGATATCGAACGTCAGCAGGCCAACGTCTTCCGCATGAAGCTGCTGGGCGCTGAAGTGATTCCGGTCGTGGCCGGCACCGGCACCCTGAAAGATGCGATGAACGAAGCGCTGCGTGACTGGGTGACCAACGTCGACAACACGTTCTACCTGATCGGCACCGTGGCCGGCCCGCACCCTTACCCGGCAATGGTTCGCGACTTCCAGGCCGTGATCGGCAAGGAAACCCGCGATCAGTTGCAAGCGCAGGAAGGTCGTCTGCCGGACAGCCTGGTGGCGTGCATCGGTGGTGGCTCCAATGCGATGGGCCTGTTCCACCCGTTCCTCGACGACAAGAGCGTTGAGATCATCGGCGTCGAAGCTGCCGGTTACGGCATCGAAACCGGCAAGCACGCGGCGAGCCTGAATGGTGGCGTTCCGGGTGTATTGCACGGCAACCGCACCTTCCTGCTGCAGGACGACGATGGCCAGATCATCGACGCCCACTCGATTTCCGCCGGCCTCGACTACCCAGGCATCGGCCCGGAACACGCCTGGTTGCATGACATCGGCCGCGTTCAGTACACCTCGGTGACTGACGACGAAGCGCTGGATGCGTTCCACAAGTGCTGCCGCCTGGAAGGCATTATTCCTGCTCTGGAAAGCGCCCACGCCCTCGCCGAAGTGTTCAAACGTGCACCGAAGCTGCCGAAGGATCACCTGATGGTGGTCAACCTCTCCGGCCGTGGCGACAAAGACATGCAGACCGTCATGCACCATATGGAACAGTCCCAGCAGGAGAAACACTGATGAGCCGCCTGCAAACCCGTTTTGCCGACCTCAAGGAACAGAACCGCGCCGCGCTGGTGACTTTTGTCACCGCCGGTGATCCGGACTACGACACTTCACTGGCGATCCTCAAAGGCTTGCCGGGTGCTGGCGCCGACGTGATCGAGTTGGGCATGCCGTTCACCGACCCGATGGCCGACGGCCCGGCGATTCAACTGGCGAACATCCGTGCCTTGGGCGCCAAGCAGAACCTGGTGAAAACCCTGCAAATGGTTCGCGAATTCCGTGAAGGCAACAGCGACACCCCGCTGGTGCTGATGGGCTACTTCAACCCGATCCACATGTACGGCGTTGAGCGCTTCATCGCCGAGGCGAAAGAGGCCGGCGTCGATGGCCTGATCGTGGTCGACATGCCGCCTGAGCACAACGCCGAGCTGTGCGACCCGGCGCAGGCCGCCGGTCTGGACTTCATCCGTCTGACCACGCCGACCACCGACGATGCGCGTCTGCCGAAGGTACTCAATGGCAGCTCCGGTTTTGTTTACTACGTGTCGGTGGCGGGTGTCACTGGTGCCGGCGCGGCGACGCTGGAGCACGTTGAAGAGGCGGTGACCCGTCTGCGTCGTCATACCGATCTGCCGATCAGCATCGGTTTCGGTATCCGTACACCAGAGCAGGCGGCGTCCATCGCGCGCCTGGCCGACGGTGTGGTGGTGGGCTCGGCATTGATCGATCACATCGCCAACGCGACCACACCCGACCAGGCCATCGACGGCGTGTTGAGCCTGTGCTCGGCACTCTCCGAAGGTGTGCGTAAGGCCCGCGTCAGTTGAAGGTAAAGTTCCTGATACAGAGGAATTAGCGCCTCGCGGCACAGACTAATCGAGTAAGACCGAGGGATTCAGAACCACGTTCTGAATCCCTTTTTGCTGTTTGTGCCGTGAGGAAAGACCCGATGAAAATGCCGAAACGTCTGATTACCGGACTGGGCGTACTGATGATCAGTGCGACACCGCTGCTGGCCAGCGCCGATCCGCGCGATGATCACGACCACGGCGGCCCGCAGCAGGGCCATTTCGATAACCGCGGCGACAATCACGGCGACGACCACCGTGGCCCGCAGAATGATCACCGTGGCGGCCCACCGCCTCGCGACTTCGGGCCGGTACGTCAGACCATTCGTGATAATCATGGCTACTTTGTCCGCGGTGCACCGCCACCGCCGGGGATTCATCTGGAGCGTGGCCGGCCGTTGCCGCACGGCTATTACGGCGAGCGTCTGGATAATCGGGCGTTAGGTCGTTTGCCGGTGTATCCGGGTTACGAATGGCGCCGGGCGGGGGGTGACATCGTGCTGATCGCGGTGGGCACCGGGATCGTCTACGAAATTCTCGATGGGGTTTTGTACTGATCTGCAGGCAATAAAAAAGACCGCAGCCACTGGCTGCGGTCTTTTTTTCAGGGCAACTCCAATCCGCCGGAGGCCTTGTGCAGTTTGCGCAGATGCGCGCCGATCTGCTTCACATTCTCCTCACTGGCCGCAATCTCCGCGGCCCGCTTCGGTTCCAGCAATTTGCGCACTTCTGCATCCAGATCACCGGACAGCGCCAGCAGCTTCTTCTGCCGCTGACTGCTCTCCGCCTCGAGTCGACTGAACTCGGTCGGCTGCGGCAATCCGTAACCCTTGGAATCGAGCAATTCCGCCGGACGACTGAGGAAGCCGCTGTTGGCGAGAATTTCCTGCAAGGTCGCGTTGGCCTTGTCCATGCCGCCGTTGTCCAGCTCGCGCGCGCCGAGGTAACGCTGCTTGACCTCATCCTGAGCCAGTAGCAATTGGCGTCGATAACTGGCCTGCTCCAACAGCAGCAGTGCGGCGCTGGTACGCAAGTCGGCACGTTCGAACCACTCGCGACGCTCTTCGGCTGTCAGCGAAAGCCATTCCTCAACGGTGTTCTGTTTGATCGGCAATTGCTTCTTCAATACATCGAACATCGCTTGATAGCGATCGCGGAACGAGTCGAAGCGGTAACCCAGACGCAGTGCTTCTTTCGGATCATCCAATACGCTGGTATCGGCGAGACCGCGTCCCTTGAGCACTTCCAGCAAGCCGTTGGGCATGATGCTGTCGAGGCCGGTGAGCTGCGCGTTATTGCTGCCGCTGCGCAACAGTTTCAGACCTTCCACGGCGCAGTTGTTGGAAAGGAAGAAGTAGTTGCCGTCGTAGCTCCAGTGCATTTCGGCAGCGTGTTCGACCACGCCTTCGATCTCGTCGCGTGAAAGATTCAGCGGCACCGAGGCGAGGCTGCGCAGTTCGGTCTTGGTGTATTCGTCGATCACCTGCGCCAAGGGCAGGACGAACAGGCGTGACGGGTATTTGCCGACCAGACCGTCCCAACTCGACAGCTGCACGTCGCCGACAAAGGCGCGGTAGGACAGCACCAGGTGCTGATCGAGGTCGAGCCGGCAGTCCGGACCCCGTGGGCGACCCGGTGCGCAGATCACCAGGCGCAACATGCTGTGGCCCCAGCGGCTGACCCAGTTCTGATTGGCCTCGGCGAGCAAGTAATCGACGGCATAGACCCGTTCCGGATCGACTTGCCCCAAGGGTTGCTTGGCGAAGTCGTTGCCGGCGTTGAGGAACGAGAAGGTCTTGCTGCAGGTGTCCTTGGCCGGCGGCGCCCAGCCGAAGTGTTGCTGGAAATAACGATACAGCGCCGGGCGGCGGCAGGCGTAGCTCGGGTCGAGGAGGAAATACTCCATGTTGACCGCGACGAACTCCTTCGGGCTGGAGATTTCGTACAGATCCGGGCTGCGCGCGATCTGTCGGTTGTGCTGTTCGCGCTCACCACGGCGGCCGACGTATTGCTGCCAACCCGCGAGATCGAGCAGGCGCGGGTCGTCGCTGAGGGTGAAACGCCGGCCGTTCTGGCCGCGACACTCATCAGGAATGCCGATCAACCCGGCGCTGTTGAAGCGTCGGCTGCAACGCTGGATCAGCGTGCGCTCGGCACTCGGCCATAGGCGCGCGCGATCATAAATGTGGGTGATTTCGTGCAACACCGTGGCGAGCAGTTCCTGGCGCACAGTGCCGTGGGGGCGATTGGTTTTTTCTTTGGCTGCGCTGCCGTCAGTAAGACTCGCAAGCAGTTTGCGATTCAGATCAAGTTCGGCGACCAGCGTGGCCTGGCCATAGGCGTTGGCGGGCATGTCGTCGGTCCAGCCGACATCGATGCGTCGATCCAGCCGTTCGATGAAGCTTGGCGGCAGCTTTTGCATCGCCTCATCGATCAGCGCCTGGCTGGCCTGTTGTTGGGCAGGGCTCAGACCGTCGGTCTTGAGCCGCAGTTGCAGGCCAGCGTGGGCGCTGTTGCCAAGCAACAACAACGCCCCGGCCAGCAGCCAGGTGCCGAGTGACTTCACAGTGCGAGGATGGCTTCGGCGAGTACCTGATCACTGGCGTCGCGCGCTTCCGGCACGCGAGCACGCAAGGTGTCGAGCGCAGCTTCCAGATGCGCGCCACGGATATCACCGTTGGTGGCGACGAAACTGGCGGCGTCGTCATGGGCTTCGCGGATGATTTTCGAATCGCGAATCGAAGTGGTGGTGTCGGAAGTGAAATCGATGGTGCGCTGGGAGGCACGAACGATGATGTTACTGGTGGCTACCAGGGTGTGCGCCTGGGCCACGTCGGCCAACAAAAACAGGCCAAGGGCGGCAGCAATCAGCGGGCTACGCATGGAACGACTCCGGAAGGGCAAGGATAACAGGGGTACAGGATAACTATTGGACGAGAATTGCCTCTGCCAGTTCAAGGTCACTGACATGAAGTTTCGGCCGGGTCTTGCGCAGGTAATGCAGCGCGGATTCCAGACGAGCACCTCGCCATTCGCCGTCGCTGGCAACAAACGCTGCTGCATCATCGTGAGCGGCAAGCAGCAGTTTACGGTCGAAAGGCGCGGAAGACACCATGCTGGTGGCGTAGCCGCTGACCACAGTGCCCTGCGTCGACGCATTGAAAGCATCAAAGGCATCGACCGACGTCGCCCAGCAGGCGCTAAACAATAAGGAAGGAAACAGTAGATTTGGAAGAAAGCGCATTGGACTCGTTAATTGTTGGCGAGCGCAAAGGCTAGCGCAATGCCCGGGCCAGAGCCAGCGCCGAAACATCGGGACACGCCGGGCGTGTCCCGCAAGGCTGCGATCGTTTAGATCGTCAGGATAGCCTGAGCCAGCTGTGCGTCAGTGGCTTGCAGCTGTGGCGCCTGATGACGGATGTGATCCAGTGCACTTTCCAGCTTCACCCCACGGATTTCGCCTTCGCTGGCCACGAAGCTGGCAGCGTCGTCACGGGCGGCAAGGACGATTTTGTCGTCGCGGAACGACGAGGTGACGTCGGATGTGGCATCGGACGAGGACTTCAGTGCACCGACAACGGCGTCGGTGGTGACGATGAAGCTGGTGGCGCTGGCGTTGGCAGCCACGGCCAGCAGGGCGGCAGCGCTGAGCAGACGAAGACGGGACATGGTGTAACTCCTGTGGATAAACCGTAGAGAGAGGTGGCTCGGTATCTGAGGAGTCAGACGCCAGTGACACAGCATTCGCCACGTTCTGCGTGGATATTAGGCCGGCTTTGCAAGGTTCGCACAGTGGGCAGAATGCTAGCGCCAGAACGGTTTCTCCAGTTCATTGAGGCGATCGGCGTGGCTGAGGCCCAGATCGGCGAGATCCCGACTCGGTAGTTGAGCCAGTAAACGCCGGGTTCTGGCTCTCTCCAGGCTACCTCGAAGCCCTCGAAACAGGCGACGCAGAGGATTTGAGCGAGGGTAGGGTTGGCTGAAGTTTCCTGAAACATCCTGTAAGTCATTCATGACGTATTCCTTTTTGCCGATGAAGGCGGAAGGTCATGTTGAACCTGTGACAGAAGAAGAGGCAGGTACAGCAGAGTAAAATTGTACTTGTTCAGATCTTGTTTTGCTTTAACTGTACTGGTCGCCAATCCAGGTGGCTGTATTGAGGTATCCAGGCCTCAAAACGACAAAACCCGTCGTGGTTTCCCACGACGGGTTTTGTTTTGTTCAATTCGGGGTGCTGGCGGTGGGTCTAACGACCAGAGCCAGCGACGCTACTTAGCGCCAGAACGGCTTGCTCAGCTCTTCGTAGCGTTGTGCTTCGCTGATACCGGCGTCAGCCAGCAGACGCGAATCCAGGCGAGCCAGTTGATGGCGGCTGGAGATGCGGCGCTGCCACAACATCAGGTTGGCGATAACGCGCAGAGGCAGGGAAGCCTGGGTTTTTGCAGCTTTGTCTTCGAAGAACAGTTCGGAACTGAGTGTACGTTCCATGGTTGACATCCTTCCGCTTGTGGCGGGATCAGGTAGTGGTTTGACTGGTGCCCATGATCCTCTCGTTTGCCTAGTCTCTCTAGATACAGTTCAACTGTATTGTGAGTGACCAGTTAACTGTTTATAGGGGGTGTACGGGTCAAAATTGAACAAACTGTACCTGTCTGCACTAAAGTGGTGCATTTCAGCTCAATTTGATCAGAGTCGTAGGTGATTGCTGTAGGAAAAGACCGGTACAGCAGTACAGTTTTTGTCGGGCTGGAGGTGTGCCAAAACCCGCTGGGGCAAAACTGTGTTTGCGCCAGCGGTTTATCTAGGTGAATTACACCGCAAGCATGCGCCCGGTTTCTTCCAGGTTCATGTGCCAGCTGAGCGCTTCACGCAGGATGTGCGGGGTGTGGCCCCCGATTGCACAGGCCTTGGTGAAGTAATCATTTAGCGCTTGACGGAAATCCGGGTGCACACAGTTATCGATGATCACCCGCGCACGCTCCCGTGGCGCCAGACCGCGCAAATCGGCCAGACCCACTTCGGTCACCAGAATGTCGACGTCATGCTCGGTATGGTCAACGTGGCTGACCATCGGCACCACGCTGGAAATCGCGCCGCCCTTGGCGATTGATTTAGTCACAAACACCGCCAAATGCGCGTTGCGTGCGAAGTCGCCGGAACCACCGATGCCGTTCATCATCCGCGTGCCACAAACGTGCGTGGAGTTGACGTTGCCGTAGATGTCAAACTCCAGCGCTGTGTTGATGCCAATGATGCCGAGACGGCGCACGACTTCCGGATGGTTGGAGATCTCCTGCGGACGCAGTATGAGTTTGTCCTTGTACTTCTCCAGGTTGCCGAACACGTCGCTGTTGCGCCGCTCCGACAGGGTGATCGAGCTGCCCGAGGCAAAGCTCAGCTTGCCCGCATCGATCAGGTCGAACGTCGAGTCCTGCAGCACCTCGGAGTACATGGTCAGGTCTTCGAACGGCGAATCGATAAGGCCGCACATCACCGCATTGGCGATGTTACCGATCCCGGCCTGCAACGGGCCGAGCTTGTTGGTCATGCGACCGGCGTCGACTTCCTGCTTGAAGAAAGTGATCAGGTGCTCGGCGATGGCGTTGGTGTCGACATCCGGAGTCGACACGGTGGACGGCGAATCCGACTGCTGGGTGATAACGATGGCGACAATCTTCTCCGGCGGAATCGGAATCGCCGTGCTGCCAATGCGGTCGTCGACTTTTACCAGCGGGATCGGCGTGCGCGTCGGGCGGTAAGTCGGGATATAGATGTCATGCAGGCCTTCGAGGTTGGCGTTGTGCGCCAGGTTGATCTCGACGATCACTTGTTTGGCGAATATTGCAAAGCTCGCCGAGTTGCCCACCGAGGTGGTCGGCACGATGTGGCCTTGCTCGGTGATGGCAACGGCTTCGATGACTGCGATGTCCGGCAGTTTCAGCTGCTGGTTGCGCAGTTGCTCGACGGTTTCCGACAGATGCTGGTCGATGAACATGACTTCGCCGGCGTTGATCGCCTTGCGCAAGGTGCTGTCGACCTGGAACGGCATGCGCCGCGACAGTACGCCGGCTTCGGTCAATTGCTTGTCGAGGTCGTTGCCCAGGCTGGCGCCGGTCATCAGGCTGATCTTCAGCGGTGTGACCTTGGCCCGCTCGGCCAGTGCGTGGGGAACGGCTTTGGCTTCGCCGGCGCGGGTGAAACCGCTCATGCCGACGGTCATGCCGTCCTCAATCAAAGCGGCGGCGTCGGCAGCGCTCATCACTTTATCCAACAACGAAGGCAGGCGAATACGGTCACGGTACATGGATTATTATCTCGGGCAACGAGTAGCAGGATGCGCAGTCTAGTGAATTTGTCGGGCGCCTGTCCCGCTACCAAGGTCGCAAACGAGGCTTCTATTCAGCGGGTTTCAAGTAAAACACCGTTACCGGATCTGCAACAACGCGGCAAATTGTCCGACGTTTTGCGCAAACAAAAACGCCCCGACTTGTCGGGGCGTTTGGTCTTGCAGCGGGGAATTACTCGACCGCTTTAACCATGTCTTCGATGACTTTCTTCGCGTCGCCGAACACCATCATGGTCTTGTCCAGATAGAACAGCTCGTTGTCCAGACCGGCATAACCGCTGGCCATCGAGCGCTTGTTGACGATGATGGTCTTGGCCTTGAACGCTTCGAGAATCGGCATGCCGGCAATCGGCGATTTCGGATCGTTCTTTGCGGCCGGGTTGACCACGTCGTTCGCGCCGAGCACCAGCACCACGTCAGCCTGGCCGAACTCGGAGTTGATGTCTTCCATCTCAAACACCTGGTCGTAAGGCACTTCGGCCTCGGCGAGCAGAACGTTCATGTGGCCAGGCATACGGCCGGCTACCGGGTGGATCGCGTACTTCACGGTCACGCCGCGGTGAGTCAGCTTCTCGGTCAACTCTTTTAAGGCGTGCTGCGCACGTGCAACCGCCAAGCCGTAGCCCGGCACGATGATCACGGTGTCCGCGTTGGTCAGCAGGAAGGTCGCATCATCGGCAGAACCGGATTTCACCGGACGTGCTTCTTTCGCACCGGCAGGGCCTGCATCGGCCGTATTGCCGAAGCCGCCGAGCAATACATTAAAGAAGGAACGGTTCATCGCCTTGCACATGATGTACGAGAGGATCGCACCGCTCGAACCCACCAGCGAACCGGCAATGATCAGCATCGAGTTGTTCAGCGAGAAGCCAATACCGGCCGCTGCCCAGCCCGAATAGCTGTTGAGCATCGACACCACCACCGGCATGTCCGCGCCGCCGATCGGGATGATGATCAGCACGCCCATCACGAACGCCAGCGCCAGCATCAGCGCGAACGCCGTGAGGTTGCCGGTGAACATGAAGGTCAGGCCGAGTACCAGTGTCGCCAGGCCCAGCACCGCGTTGAGCTTGTGCTGACCGGCAAACTGTACCGGTGCGCCCTGGAACAGGCGGAACTTGTACTTGCCCGAGAGCTTGCCGAACGCAATCACCGAACCGGAGAAGGTGATCGCACCGATCGCAGCGCCGAGGAACAGCTCCAGACGGTTGCCCGCCGGGATCGAGTCGCCCAGCTGTTTAACGATACCCAACGATTGCGGCTCAACCACCGCAGCGATAGCAATGAACACCGCCGCGAGGCCGATCATGCTGTGCATGAAGGCAACCAGTTCCGGCATCTTGGTCATTTCAACGCGTTTGGCCATGATCGAACCGGCAGTGCCGCCGACCAGCAGGCCGACGATCACGTAACCGATACCGGCCGTCGCCAGCTCAGCGCCCAACTTATAGATGAGGCCGACGGTGGTCAGAATGGCCAGCGCCATGCCAAGCATGCCGAACAGGTTGCCGCGTCGCGAGGTAGTCGGGTGCGACAGACCTTTGAGGGCCTGGATAAAGCAGATCGACGCGATCAGGTAGAGCGTCGTGACGAGATTCATGCTCATTACTTCGGCGCCTCTTCTTTTGCTTTCGGGGCTTTCTTCTTGAACATTTCAAGCATGCGGCGGGTGACCAGGAAGCCACCGAATACGTTGACCGCAGCCAGCGCCACGGCGAGGGTGCCCATGGTTTTGCCCAACGGCGTGACGGTCAGTGCGGCCGCGAGCATGGCGCCGACGATCACGATCGCCGAGATCGCGTTGGTCACCGCCATCAGCGGTGTGTGCAGCGCAGGTGTAACGTTCCAGACCACGTGGTAACCGACATAAATCGCCAGCACGAAGATGATCAGGTTGTAGATACCGGGGGAGATAAGCTCTTCCATCGTCTGAATCCCTGCTTAGGCGTTTTTGCGGATGACTTGGCCGTCGCGGCACATCAGGCACGCGGCGACGATATCGTCTTCGAGGTTGACGTCGAATTGGCCTTCTTTGGTGAAGACCAGCTTGAGGAAGTCCAGCAGGTTGCGCGCGTACAGTGCCGAAGCGTCTGCTGCGACTTCACCGGCCAGGTTGGTCGGGCCGCAAATGGTCACGCCATTTTCGACGACGACTTGGTCGGCCACGGTCAGCGGGCAGTTGCCGCCCTGAGCGGCGGCGAGGTCGATGACCACCGAGCCCGGTTTCATCTGCGCCACGGTGTCCGCGCTCAACAGCGTCGGTGCCTTGCGGCCCGGAATCAGCGCGGTGGTGATGACAATGTCAGCTTGCTTGGCGCGTTCGTGCACTGCCTGCGCCTGACGCTGCATCCAGCTCGCCGGCATCGGCCGCGCGTAACCGCCGACACCGACGGCGCATTCACGCTCTTCATCGGTCTCGTAAGGCACGTCGACAAACTTGGCGCCGAGGGATTCGATCTGTTCCTTAACGGCCGGACGTACGTCGGACGCTTCGATCACCGCACCCAGACGTTTCGCCGTGGCAATTGCCTGCAACCCGGCCACACCGGCGCCGAGAATCAGCACGCGCGCCGCTTTCACGGTGCCCGCGGCGGTCATCAGCATTGGCATGAAGCGAGGGTAATGGTGAGCGGCCAGCAACACCGCCTTATAGCCGGCAATGTTCGCCTGCGACGACAACACATCGAGACTCTGCGCGCGCGAGGTGCGCGGTGCCGCTTCGAGGGCGAACGCGGTAATCCCGCACTCGGCCATCTTTGCGATGGTTTCGTTGTTGAACGGGTTGAGCATGCCGACCAGCACCGCACCGCGCTTGATCAGCGTCAGTTCGGCATCGCTTGGCGCGACCACTTTGAGAATCAGCTCGGCGCCAAACGCGTCATTGGCACTGCCAATGGTCGCGCCTGCCGCTTCATAGGCACTGTCGACAACGCTGGCTTTAACGCCGGCGCCGGTTTGCACAGTGACCTTATGACCTTGGCTGATCAGCTTTTTAATGGTTTCCGGGGTTGCAGCAACCCGTGTTTCACCGGTCTGGGTTTCGAGAGGAACACCAATGTGCACGTCAAATCTCCTGCGTGATCTTATTGAGTAAACCCATGCACTACGGATGGTGCGACTGGGGCGGCCGATCAGCACGATCCCGCCAAATCAGGGCGGGGCGCGGCATTTTGCAGGCGAACTTTATGCCCTTCAAGGGATTATGACGGGTGACGGAAAATTAACTACAAGTCATCCCGTGACCGAATGTCGCAGGTGGCCAGCTCAATCCCTTGCAGGCCTTGCCTTGTAAGGATTCTGGCCGAATATGGAAAAATTTCTCATTGGTGGCGTGAATAGACAGTAATGCGTCGTCCATGAAGGCTCAAAGCCACGTCTTTAGGCGCTTGTGGGACGTCTGTACGACTTTCGGATACAGTAAGTGGAATTGCGACAAATAGTTATATCTGTAGGGCTTTTATTTTCCTGACTACCGGGTTAATTGTCGCTGTAAGCCTTGTCCTTCAAGGCTGTAGCTCTGTGCCTGGGTCACCAGCCAGTCGCGAAATGCCTTCAATGACGCCGATTCGACCTTTCGCTCGGGAATCATCAGGTAGTAGGCCTTGATACTGGAGAGCGCCTGCGGATTGGCAATCACCAGGCGTTTCTCGGCCAGCTCGCGCTGAATCAGGAACGGTGGAATCAGCGCAATGCCCATTTCGTGCATGGCTGCCTGGGCCAGCATGGAGAATAGCTCGTAGCGCGGTCCTGTCATGTCGCGGGGGATATTCAGGTGTTGCGAGTTGAACCATTGGCGCCAGGCGTAAGGGCGCGTGGTCTGCTGTAGCAGCGGTAGCTCGGCAATCTCATCGGCAGTCAGATGCGTCTTGTTGCCGAGTAGGGCGGGACTGCACACCGGCATCGGATTCTCGCCCATCAGCCTGTGGGATTCGGTACCGGACCAATCGGCGTCGCCGAAGTAGATCGCGGCATCGAATTCGGTATCGGCAAACAGAAAGGGTCGGGTGCGGTTGGTCAGATTGACGGTGACTTCCGGGTGCTTGAGCTGGAAATCCTTGAGCCGCGGCAGTAGCCATTGGGTGCCGAAGGTCGGCACCACCGCCAGTTCGATCACGTTGGTGCCTTGCTGGCCCATCACTGACAGCGTGTCACGCTCGACCGCATCGAGTTGCGTCGCGACCCGGCGGCTGTAGGAAAGTCCCGCTTCGGTCAGCTTTACCCCACGTCGGGAGCGCCGGAACAGTTCCACGCTGAGGAACTCCTCAAGGCTGGCGATCTGTCGGCAAATGGCGCCTTGGGTGAGGGAAAGTTCTTCGGCAGCGCGGGTAAAGCTCTCGTGGCGCGCGGCAGCTTCGAAACTGATCAGGGCGGTGGTGCTGGGGATCTTTCTGCGCATGTACGTCAACCTCACTAATGCGCCGCATAAAAGGCATTTCGCGACGTTTCGGAGTGAGAAATTAGCATAACAGAATGCGAAATCCTCGTTTGCCGCGATGACGAACCGCGCCTAGGATCAATGCCACGTTAATTCACCCGATTTGCGAGGACACACTCATGGGCGGTAAAGCTAGCTTCAACTGGATCGATCCCCTGTTGCTGGATCAACAGCTCACCGAAGAGGAGCGCATGATCCGCGACACCGCCGAGCAGTTTGCTCAACAGAGCCTCGCACCGCGTGTTCTTGAAGCCTTCCGTCATGAGAAAACCGATCCGGCGATCTTCCGCGAGATGGGCGAAGTCGGCCTGTTGGGCGCGACCATTCCTGAGCAGTACGGTGGTAGCGGTCTCAACTATGTCAGCTACGGTCTGATTGCCCGTGAAGTCGAGCGTGTCGACTCCGGCTACCGCTCGATGATGAGCGTGCAGTCGTCGCTGGTGATGGTGCCGATCAACGAGTTCGGCACTGAAGCGCAGAAACAGAAATACCTGCCGAAACTGGCTTCCGGCGAATGGATCGGCTGCTTCGGTCTGACCGAACCCAACCACGGTTCCGACCCGGGCGCGATGATCACTCGTGCACGTAAGGTCGATGGTGGCTACAGCCTGACCGGTGCGAAAATGTGGATCACCAACAGCCCGATCGCCGATGTGTTTGTGGTCTGGGCTAAAGACGATGCCGGCGACATCCGTGGCTTCGTGCTGGAAAAAGGCTGGAAAGGCCTGAGCGCTCCGGCGATTCACGGCAAAGTCGGTCTGCGCGCATCGATCACTGGTGAAATCGTCATGGACAACGTTTTTGTGCCGGAAGAGAACATCTTCCCGGATGTGCGCGGTCTGAAAGGGCCGTTCACTTGCCTCAACTCCGCACGCTATGGCATTTCCTGGGGCGCGCTGGGTGCCGCTGAGTTCTGCTGGCACACCGCTCGTCAGTACACCCTCGATCGTCAGCAGTTCGGTCGCCCACTGGCCGCCACTCAACTGATCCAGAAGAAACTGGCCGACATGCAGACCGAGATCACTCTGGCCTTGCAAGGTTGCCTGCGTCTGGGTCGTATGAAGGATGAGGGCACTGCTGCGGTCGAGATTACTTCGATCATGAAGCGCAACTCGTGCGGCAAGTCGCTGGATATCGCCCGTATGGCGCGCGACATGCTCGGTGGTAACGGCATCTCCGATGAGTTCGGCGTGGCCCGTCATCTGGTCAACCTGGAGGTGGTGAATACCTATGAAGGCACTCACGACGTTCACGCGCTGATCCTTGGGCGTGCGCAAACCGGCCTGCAAGCGTTCTATTAACAGGAGAGCGACCATGGGCGCGCTGTCGCATCTGCGGGTACTGGATTTATCGCGAGTATTGGCCGGACCGTGGGCCGGGCAGATCCTTGCCGACCTTGGTGCCGAAGTGATCAAGGTCGAGCGCCCGGGCAATGGTGATGATACGCGCGCCTGGGGGCCGCCCTTCCTTAAAGATGCTTATGGCGAAAACACGTCGGAAGCGGCTTACTACTTGTCGGCCAACCGCAACAAGCAATCGGTGACCATCGACTTCACGCGTCCCGAAGGCCAAAAGTTGGTGCGGGAGTTGGCAGCGAAGTCGGACATTCTCATCGAGAACTTCAAGGTCGGTGGACTCGCGGCTTATGGTCTGGATTATGAGTCGCTGAAGGCGATCAATCCTGATCTGATTTACTGCTCGATCACTGGTTTTGGTCAGACCGGGCCGTATGCCAAGCGCGCGGGTTATGACTTCATGATTCAGGGCTTGGGTGGGCTGATGAGCCTGACCGGGCGTCCTGAGGGTGATGAAGGCGCCGGACCGGTGAAGGTCGGTGTCGCGTTGACCGATATTCTCACCGGTCTGTATTCGACGGTAGCGATTCTCGCAGCACTGGCACATCGCGACCATGACGGCGGTGGTCAGCACATTGATATGGCGTTGCTCGATGTGCAGGTGGCGTGTCTGGCTAACCAGGCGATGAACTACCTGACGACGGGCAATGCACCGAAACGCTTGGGCAATGCGCATCCGAACATCGTGCCTTATCAGGATTTTCCTACGGCTGATGGTGATTTCATCCTCACCGTGGGCAATGACGGGCAGTTCCGCAAGTTTGCCGAAGTGGCGGGGCAACCGCAGTGGGCGGATGATCCGCGGTTCGCGACCAATAAACTGCGGGTGGCGAACCGAGCGGAGCTGATTCCTTTGATTCGCCAGGCCACGGTGTTCAAGACAACTGCCGAATGGGTTGCTCAGCTGGAGCAGGCGGGTGTGCCGTGCGGGCCGATCAATGATCTGTCGCAGGTGTTCGAAGATCCTCAGGTCAAAGCGCGTGGATTAGCAATAGAGATGCCGCATGCATTGGCGGGGATGGTGCCTCAGGTGGCCAGCCCTATTCGTTTGTCGCAGACACCGGTCGAGTATCGCCGGGCGCCACCCTTGTTGGGCGAGCATACGCTGGACGTTTTGCAGCGGGTGTTGGGGATGGGCGTGGGTGCGGTGGCTGATTTAAAGGCGGCTGGGGTGCTGTAAACATTCCTTCTATATAGAGGCGCAGCGGTTTCTTCCTATATAGAGCTGCGATTGGCTGTTTTTTAGCCAATCCGCAAGTGATTGAAAGAAAAGCGAAATTAACGGTTGACGGCAGATTCAGGATGTCTATAATTCGCCCCACTTCCGGCGCAGTCG
>NZ_JAMLFX010000038.1:45459-45885 GCF_023634765.1 Pseudomonas sp. AKS31 | reverse complement strand
CAAGCCTGCCTAAACAGTGGCTGCAAAGGTACAGTTCCCAAGCGTCATCAGCCACTTCCTTCAGCGCGATGTCCTCTCCAATCAGAGCCTCTCCCAGAAAAATCAGCTGCCCTTTCCATTTAATTTCCCCATTTGACCGAACCTTGCGTACTTCAACATCCGAACCGTATTCAAGCGCAGGCAAGTAACCGGGATAAGCGCGTATCGACGGGCTATAGACAGATGCCGGCGGTTTCATGCCCAGCGCGGTATGCGGTCGGTGGTGGTTGAAGTCTTGGATGAAATCCTGAAAAGCCAGCTGCTGGCGCACCAGGTTTTCCGCCGGTGGCACTGCTGCCTTTAGCGTTCGATGCATTCGTTCATGTCGACCATTTTGGTCGGGACGGCCAGGCGTAATCGTTTCGACATGGATTCCAAGCCTGATGA
>NZ_JAMLFX010000038.1:22947-23181 GCF_023634765.1 Pseudomonas sp. AKS31 | reverse complement strand
CATTTTGGTCGGGACGGCCAGGCGTAATCGTTTCGACATGGATTCCAAGCCTGATGAACCAAACCGATAACTTCGAAAGTCGCGCCAAACCTGTCGACGCAAAAGGAGCGCCATTGTCAGTGCGGATCACATCCGGCAGCCCATATTCTCGAAAAGCCCACTCAAAGCCTTCCCGCGTCGGCGCTCCGTGCGTACTGGGCAAAGCGCGACAGACGAATAAAAAGCGGCTCATCT
>NZ_JAMLFX010000038.1:0-667 GCF_023634765.1 Pseudomonas sp. AKS31 | reverse complement strand
AAGCCTTCCCGCGTCGGCGCTCCGTGCGTACTGGGCAAAGCGCGACAGACGAATAAAAAGCGGCTCATCTGATCGGTAATGGTCAGCGGATAGCACCAATTACCGTCCTGCATTTTGAACTGCCCTTTGTAATCAGCACACCACGTCTGGTTGGGCGCGTCGACCGGACGCAAATGTGTTGGAGCACGGGGACGCGGGGGATAGGGCCGTCGCGCCACCACCAAACCAGCTTTCTTCAACCACTCCCCGGCGGTACTCGCCGCCGGCCATTGGATATGCGGATCGGAAACGCGCAGGCGATCAATGATCTGTTTGGGTCCCCGATCGGGGTGCTCGTTTTTCTTGGTCAGCAGCGTGGCAATGATTTCGTCGGGCGTTTGATGAGGACAGTTCAACGGCTTGCGCGATTGCTCTTTCAAGCCATCCACGCCCAACGCTGCATACCGTTCCAGCCACTTGTCGATGGTTGGACGGCTGACGCCGTAGCGCCGGCTTAATTGGCTCTTGGTGTAGCTCCCGCTAAGCCAGTCACTGACTAACTTCACTCGTTGATCCATTGGGGACTCTTGATTCCAGGGCATGGTCAGCACCTCCTGACCATGATTAATACCTGTAAACCATGTCCCCGGTCTCAAACGTAAAGGATGTACCCGGTCTTTACCCACCC
>NZ_JAMLFX010000037.1 GCF_023634765.1 Pseudomonas sp. AKS31 | reverse complement strand
ATCAAGGCTGCCAAAACGAAAAGACCTTGAAAGGGATGGCCCTTACGGCGGGTCACTTTTTCCAGACGCCGAAAAAGTAACCAAAAAGGCTTGCTCCTGCGTGCGGCCCGCTCGCTTGGGCTCGGGGTTCCTTCGCTCCGGGATTGATCCGGGCGCAGCGTCTACGGTTTGCTTCGCTGCACCTCCTCTCGCTGTGTTTGGCTGCGCCAAACGGTCGCTGCGCTCCCACCCCCGGATCAATCCCTCCACTCAGCCTTCCGACGTCGCCCGTGGATCAAGATCAAGAGCAGGCGAGCTGACACTCGGCCTATTGAGTGGTGAAAAGCGGGTGTTCGGCTTTGGGTTTGTGGTGCTCTTGCCCCTCATCGGAACGCCGCCCGCCCAGCCCTCTCCCGAGGGAGAGGGAGCCGATTTGTGTGTTTTTCAAAACCTGAGTTCAACGCGGTATTGCACGTCGGCGTAGCTCTGCCAAACACCTCGGTCAGTCCCCTCTCCCTACGGGCGGTCCGACGTTTCGGGAGGGCTAGGGTGAGGGGCTTTTGATCTGTTTCATAATCCGAGTTCGACTCGGTATTTCAAGTCGGCGTAGCTCTCTCAAACAACTCGGTCAGTCCCCTCTCCCTCTGGGAGTGTATGTACCGGAGACATGGTGGACACATGTTCGGAGACATAGTGGACGGTTTTAGATCTTCTTA
>NZ_JAMLFX010000036.1 GCF_023634765.1 Pseudomonas sp. AKS31 | reverse complement strand
GCGAGGTGACGAGTGGGCTCCGTGGACTTCCCAGCATGTTGAAGTGAGGAAGCCTGCCGCGTTTGATGCCGCTAATGTGGTTGGCGTCAGGGTATCAGGCACTGCAAGTCCTGGCAGTGTAATAAGGCTTGTGCGTCCTGCCGACAAAGCCGTAATGAGCACCACGCACACCACTCAATCTGATAGGCGCTGGACTGTCACATTATCGACGGGTCTTCCCCAAGGTGTGCGCGAGCTACAAATCCGTGAAGACGTCGACGGAACGGTGGGGCGATATACCCAGACCAAGACGTTCACCGTTTTAGGCAAAATCAAAATTACGTCCCCGGATATCAATCTGCCCGTCGAGAGTGTTCTACCCGTGTTCAAGGGCAACGGGGCGCTGCAGGGAGCCCGCATCAGTGTTTACTTAGTAAACCCCCTCATGCCTGTGGCCTTATCCGATCCGGTTGATTCCGACGGCGAATGGCTCGCAACCAGTAGCCATACTTTCGCGCGAGGGGCACGTTACACCATTAATGCCAGGCAGAATCTGGGTGGCGGCTACTCCGAGTGGAGCGACCCTCAAGAGATTTATGTTATTGGCCCTCCCGTGTTTACAGCACCCAAGCCCAATCCCGCGTCGCAGCCAATCGTGGAAATGAAATCAATGTTCGAGGGGACCGGTGCCACCGGTTTCAATCAGAACAGGGTCGACGTGTATTCGGAGCAAATGGGGG
>NZ_JAMLFX010000035.1 GCF_023634765.1 Pseudomonas sp. AKS31 | reverse complement strand
ATGATTTTGGCTACGACGCCAGCGCCGACGGTACGACCGCCTTCACGGATAGCGAAACGCAGACCGTCTTCCATCGCGATGGTTTTGATCAAGGTAACAGTCATCTGAATGTTGTCACCTGGCATTACCATTTCAACGCCTTCTGGCAGCTCGCAGTTACCAGTCACGTCAGTAGTACGGAAGTAGAACTGTGGACGGTAGCCTTTGAAGAACGGAGTGTGACGACCGCCTTCTTCCTTGCTCAGAACGTAAACCTCTGCGGTGAACTTGGTGTGTGGCTTAACCGAACCCGGCTTAACCAGAACCTGACCACGCTCAACGTCGTCACGCTTGGTACCACGCAGCAGAACGCCGCAGTTCTCGCCAGCACGACCTTCGTCGAGCAGCTTGCGGAACATTTCAACACCGGTGCAAGTAGTAACGGTGGTGTCACGCAGACCAACGATTTCCAGCGGATCCTGAACGCGAACGATACCGCGCTCGATACGACCAGTCACAACAGTACCGCGACCCGAGATCGAGAACACGTCTTCGATTGGCATCAGGAACGGCTTGTCGATCATACGAACTGGTTCTGGGATGTAGCTATCCAGAGTCTCTACCAGTTTCTTGACGGCAGTGGTGCCCATCTCGTTGTCGTCTTTGCCTTCCAGAGCCATACGAGCCGAACCGATGATGATCGGAGTGTCGTCGCCCGGGAAGTCGTAGGTGGACAGCAGGTCGCGAACTTCCATCTCAACCAATTCCAACAGCTCAGCGTCGTCTACCAGGTCAGCCTTGTTCAGGAAAACCACGATGTACGGAAC
>NZ_JAMLFX010000034.1 GCF_023634765.1 Pseudomonas sp. AKS31 | reverse complement strand
TGCAGTGGTCAACTAATTCCGGACACCTCGATAGGTGGTTTTGACGCCATCGCCCGCTCATAAGCGGTCGGTGGCAGATAACCCAGTTTCGAGTGCAACCGTTCGTTGTTGTAAAATCCAACGATGTACTCGGTGATGTCACGAATCGCTTCAGCATGGTTGGCGTAGTCACGTCGCCATACCCGCTCCATTTTCAAGCTCAGGAAGAAGCGTTCCATTACTGCGTTATCCCAGCAATTACCTTTACGGCTCATGCTCTGCTGCATGTCGTTTCTTGCCAGTAACTCTCTATAACTGGCACTGGCATATTGGCTGCCGCGATCCGAGTGGGCAATCAGACCTGGTGGCGGTTGACGCTGTGCGATGGCCAGTTGCATCGCGGTGCACACCAGCTCTGCCGGCATGTTCGGGGCCATCGACCAGCCCACTATCTTGCGTGAGAACAAGTCCAGTACAACGGCTAGATAGAGCCAGCCACTTCGGGTTCGTATGTAGGTGATGTCAGCCACCCAAGCCTTGTTTGGTGCCGCTGGATCAAATTTGCGGTTCAGTACATTCCCGGCAACCGGCAGGTCATGATTGCTATCGGTGGTGTGTACAAATTTGCGCTTCCAGGCCGAGCGTAGCCCGTGGGCGCGCATCAAGCGGCGGATTCTATACAACCCAACAAATATGCCTTTCTCACGTAAAGCATCACGCAAAGGGCGACTGCCGTAGCAGCCACCACTTTCAGCAAAAGATGCCTTGAGTTGCACAACGACAGCACAGTTCCGGAGAACAGGCGCTTCAGCACGCTTCTGCGCTTCATAGAAACCAGAGCGACTGACGCTCAATAAACGACAGACATGCGCTAGCGAGTAAGCCTTCTGTTGCAGCTGCCGAACCAGTCGATACGTTACTTCAGCTCGCGGGCAAAGAAGGCGGTAGCCTTTTTTAAGATGTCGTTGTCCATCTTGAGCTGCCGATTTTCCTGCTCCAACTGCCGAATGCGCTGCTGTTCCGCCGTTAATGGCTTGCCGATTCCGGCCTGCCCCAGTTGCTCTGCCTCGTATTGCTGAATCCAGCGTCGAACGGCTGTCTCACCAATGTTCAGATCCTGGCAAACCTGCACAACGGTGAGTCCCTGATCCTTGATCATCTTCACGACTTGCAGCTTGAAGCTGTCGTCGAATGCCCTGCGTTTTTTAGTCATGAATAACTCCTCAATAGATGTATTTTCCACCTATCGAGGTGTCCGGGGAAATTAGACCACTGCA
>NZ_JAMLFX010000033.1 GCF_023634765.1 Pseudomonas sp. AKS31 | reverse complement strand
AGCCCTCTCCCTGTATGTACCGGAGACATGGTGGACAGGTGTTCGGAGACATGGTGGACACATTTTAATAGACACATTGCTCATCGCGAAGGAGATGGCCTGTGTCCTGGGAAGAGGTGTCCACCGTGCAGCTTCGTACAGAGTTCGTGCTTTTGGCTCGGCAAGAAGGGGCCAATGTTCGGCAGCTTTGCCGTCGATTCAATATCAGCCCAAGCACTGCCTACAAATGGCTCAACAGGTTTGAAACCTCAGGTGCAGAGGGATTGATCGATCAGTCTCGACGACCAAAGACATCACCCAAACGCTGCGCTGACGAGGTTGAGCAGCAGATTCTGACCGTGAGTCAGGAGTACGCCACTTGGGGCGCTCGCAAGCTCAAGCGTGTGTTGGAAGACGACGGCAAAGTGATGCCTTCGGTCAGTACTGTGCATGCGGTTTTACAGCGTCATTCGCGCGTTGATCCAAAGGCCGCTGAGATCAAACCGTTTATCCGCTTCGAGCATGAAGCGCCCAACGATCTTTGGCAGATGGACTTCAAGGGACATATCAGCCTAGGTCAGGGGCGTTGCCATCCGTTGACGATATTGGACGATCATTCACGGTTTTCGCTGTGCATCGCGGCATGCATCAATGAGCAGCGCCAAACCGTTCAGGAGCATCTAATCCGGACCTTTCGGCGCTTCGGCCTGCCTTTACGCATGACGATGGACAACGGTTCGCCATGGGGTGATCAGACAGGCGTTTATACCGCACTGGAGGTCTGGCTGATGAACCAGGGCATCAAAGTCGGCCACTCCCGACCTTATCACCCGCAAACCCAGGGAAAGCTGGAGCGCTTCCACCGCAGCCTGAAAAGGGAAGTCCTGCAAGGCCAGCTCTTCATCGATCTGGACGATGCACAACGGGCTTTTGATATCTGGCGTGAGATTTACAACCAGAAGCGCCCGCATCAAGCACTGGGCATGCAGGTTCCTGCTACTCGCTACAGCAGCAGCCCGCGGGAATATCAGGAGCAACCGGCGGCGCCTGAGTACGACGATGGGGATGTGGTCAGGAAGGTTCAGGTGAAGGGCGAGATCTACTGGGGCAACCGTGAATACACTGTCGGAAAGGCATTTTACGGGAGGTCAGTGGCTATCCGGGAAACGACGGAGGACGGCATCCACGATGTCTACTGGAGTAGACATCGCATCGCCCGAATCGACTTGAACTTGCAGATCGTCACGGCAGGTAAGAAGATCTAAAACCGTCCACTATGTCTCCGAACATGTGTCCACCATGTCTCCGGTACATACACTCCC
>NZ_JAMLFX010000032.1 GCF_023634765.1 Pseudomonas sp. AKS31 | reverse complement strand
GCCATCCCTTTCAAGGTCTTTTCGTTTTGGCAGCCTTGATTACCCGGTCCGTTGAAACATGCGCATGCACAGCGGTGCCTTGAACCCATGTCTTGGGTTTAGGCACCTTGGGGCCACGGGGGCTTTTCGCAACTTGTTTTGGCTGGATGTTTCTGGCCAGTTCCAGTAAGCGCTGAGCCAGTTTTTCCAGAGGGACGACAGGAAGATATTCCGAGGGCAGTGCAATCTGCATTCCCTCAAAACCACTCCTGACCTGAACCGCCAAGTGATAGATCGAGGCTTCCCATCCTTCAGGCTGGGTCTCCCGATGAGCTTGCTCGACGCTGCGTTTGAGGACGGCCAGGACGTTGTAGGCCAATACCGCAGTGGCGAACCCGAGTAAGGCAGCCTTTGGGCTGCCAAGGGTTTCGATTTCACTTTCCAGGATCGCTTCCAGTCGCTGGAACATACCTTCAATGCTCCAGCGGCGGCGATAGAGTTGCGCGATCTGCTGCGCACTGACGCTCTGGGGCAGATTGCTCCAGAACATCAAGCTGCTGTCACCCGAGTCTGTTGGCGAATGAAGCGTCAGCTCGACACGCCGACATTGATAACCGCCTCTGATCTGGATGATCTGCTCACGCACAGTGCCTGTTTCCACAGGCACTGGCTCTTGCCACTCACCCTCTTGAATCAAGCGAGGATGCTTGGCCTGCTGACGAATGACAAAGCAAGTTTGGACCTGCTCACAAGCCTCCATCACCGGGAGCGTGCAGTAGAGTCGATCAGCCAGCCACACTTGGCCCGGCTCGGCATCAGCCAATAGAGGCAGCACACAAACACGCTCGCTTGCGTAGGCATCCTCACACGCCTGAAGGTCGATGACCTGATCCAGGTCGGGGTCGTAGACAACCACCGAAAAGCCAGGACGAGCAGCGCCGCGTTCGTGGCGTAAAGCCCCCAGACGCTTCTCAGTGGATGCCAGGTGATTGCCGTCTACCACTCGAACCTGCCAGTCCGGCAGCATCGTCGTGCAACCCAGTTCTTTGATGGTTGGAGTCAGCCGTTGCGCACAGCCCGTAACCAGAGCGCGCAACAGCGTGGGCTCGGTACGACTGATCTTGTCGTAGAGGGCCGCCAAGCTGACAGGGAGATCTTCCAGTTGCCGCGCGGCGGCGTGCAGGGATGGCTTCAAGCCCAATGAAACAAGGGACATCAGCTTGATGATGGTCGAGAACAGTAGTTCACGAGAATACTGCCGCTGCCGATGTTCTTCGAAAACCTGATCGACCCATTCAGGGGCAATAGCCTGCTCCAGTGCCAATTTGGCCATGACACTGGCAGGTGCTTTTTTCTCGAAACGCGCTAGAACATCGGCCCACATCGTTTGGGGATCCCTGAATGAAATTTCAGCGATTTTACCGAAGACCTTGAAAGGGATGGC
>NZ_JAMLFX010000031.1 GCF_023634765.1 Pseudomonas sp. AKS31 | reverse complement strand
CAACTGCTGAAGAAAACCGAGTTCGGCGACGATGGCAGCGAACTGGTCACTGAGTATCAGCGCGATGCTGCTGGCCGGCTGCTGGTGAAAACCCTGGCCGATGGCGAAGAAATCCACTACAGCTACGACGCCCTCGGTCGCCTCGTAAACGTCGATGACGGCCACTGGCCGCTCGCCTACAAATACGACCTGCAAGACCGCCTCATCGAAGAACACCAAGGTTGGGGCACCCTGCGCTATGAGTACGACAGCGTCGGCCAGCTCAAACACTGCCGCCTGCCTGACGGCAGCAAACTCGACTACCGTCACCAACCCGGCGGGCAACTTAGCAACATCGACCTCAATGGCTCGCGCCTGACCTCTCACCAGTTCAGTGCTGGGCGCGAACAAAAACGTCAGCAAGGTTTGCTGCTCAGCCAATACCAGTACGACGAACAAGGCCGCCTGCAAGCCCACACTGTTGGCCAGCGAGACAAGAACCTGTTCCAGCGTCGTTATAATTACGATGCCAACGGCAACCTCGCAGGCATTGATGACAGCCGCAAAGGCAATCGCAGCTACCACTACGACCCGCTCGATCGACTCATCAGCGTGCGCGGTGCTACTCCGGAAAGCTTCGCCCATGACCCGGCGGGCAACCTGCTGGGCCAAAGCAATGAAGGCACAGCAAACCTCGCCAACGTCAAAGGCAACCGCCTGCTGATGCAGGGTGATCGTCACTACGAGTACGACGCGTACGGCAACCTGAGTCGCGAACGCCGTGGCACAGGACAGAAACTCGTCACCGAGTATCGTTACGACTGCCAGCACCGCTTGATCGGCGTTAGCCTGCCGGGTGGCAGCACTGCAACCTACAAGTACGATGCCTTCGGTCGACGTATAGAAAAAACCGTCGATGGCCACATCACCGAATTCCTCTGGCAAGGCGAAAGACTGATTGCCGAGAGCGCTGAGAACCGCTACCGCAGCTATATCTACGAACCGGGCACCTTCCGCCCGTTGGCAATGCTCGACGGCGAAGGCCCACGCAAGGCCACACCGTTCTACTACCAACTCGACCACCTCGGCACCCCGCAAGAGCTTACCGACTACAGCGGTGAAATAATGTGGTCGGCGAAGTACCGAGCCTACGGCAACCTCGCGGCGTTGGACGTCAGCGAAATCGATAACCCGTTGCGCTTCCAAGGTCAGTATTTCGATGCCGAGACAGGGTTACATTACAACCGGCACCGCTACTACAATCCGGGAACTGGACGGTTTTTGACGCCGGATCCGATCAAGCTTGCGGGTGGGTTGAACAGCTACCAGTACGTGCCTAACCCTACGGGGTGGGTGGATCCGCTTGGTCTAAACACTTGCCCTGGTGGGGATAAATGCATTCCTGGCCAAGGTGCCGAGCCTCCAGAGCAAAAAGCCAAGGTTAGCGATGGATCCCCGCCTCCTCCAGACGTTCAGTGGACAAACCATGGAAATAAACATGTGGCCCCTAAGGCTCCTTGGCCTTCTGTCGTAAAATCCACTGCCAATGGAGGTGCAGCGAAATATGTGCCGGGCACAGATATAGAAGCATTAGAACGGCACGCGTTTGCAAACGGACAAGATGTCAATAATGGAAAACCATGGAAAGTCATTGATATGGGAAAAACTATCGGTGCTAACGACGGAAAAGAAACTCGGTACATGAGGGTGGAATTGAGTGCGAACACCATACATGGACATCCGATATCTGAAGAAGCCTTCAAAAAACTAACCAAGAAGAAAAAATAATCGATGAACATTGATAAAATAATAACGCTCGGCGGAACAATTACTTTCGATGATCTCTCCACATTAGTTGGAAGCGACATCAAACTTATTACCGACGATTTAAAAGAAGATCTATTACAGGCATCACTGCCACTCGAACAAATAATTGATATTGGATGGTACCCAGAATTCAGCGAAAATGGCTCCTTTAGAATCTCGCTAATTTCAGATCAAAACTGGGAGTCGCCCACGCACAGCGAAAGCGCGAAAACTTGGACTGAACTTGAAAGAGCGTTAGATCACACTCTGAATAAAATAAAAAAACCTTAATCTTTACGCAGGCGTAAAATAGACCTTTCGTAAAAAACACCACTCCCGAAAACTTTAGGCCTATTTACCGCTTATCGTTACAATAATAAAAATTATAAAAGCTCAACTGAAAATTGGACAGTTTCATTTGCTGCACTCAAGAGAAACCAGCCCTTTTTTTAGAAAATAAATTTGTCCCCTTTCTTCGGACTGCAACACCACGCTTTACAGCTATGATCGACAACAGCGTCTGTTAGAGACTCACCACTCAGACGGCAGCCGATGTCAACTCGGCTGGAACAACCTGGGTCAGTTGCTGGAAGAGCGCCTGCCAGATGGCGGTCAGCGCAAATACCGCTATGACGCGCTCGGTCGACAAATTACCCGTCAGGACGAATTCGGTGCTATCACCCAATACCAATGGGATGCAGTTGATCGTCTGACCCAAGTAACCCTGCCCGGCGGCGCCACTCGCGCGTTCACCTACAACCCATATGGCCGCGTCACCGCCGAACGCGACGAGCTTGGGCGAATCGACAACCTGCACCTGGTCAGCCGCCGCATTAATCCTGACGGCAGCCAACTTCGCTATCGCTACGACAACTCGCGCCTGCTGCTGACTGAAATCGATAACGAGCGCGGCGAGCAATACCACCTCGACTACTACGCCAACGGCCTGATCCAGCAGGAAACCGGTTTCGACGGTCGTCGCACGGCTTACGAGTATGACCTCAACGGACAACTGCTGAAGAAAACCGAGTTCGGCGACGATGGCAGCGAACTGGTCACTGAGTATCAGCGCGATGCTG
>NZ_JAMLFX010000030.1 GCF_023634765.1 Pseudomonas sp. AKS31 | reverse complement strand
TCATCGTCAAGATTAAATTCCGAAACCCCAATTGCGAAAGCAGTTGGGGTTTTGTTTTGCCCGCAGGAAATGTATCTGCTTGATTTCTATGCAACGGCCCGGGGCATAGCTATCATTCGGGCCTCATTGTGAGGCGAGATCTGCATGCAGACGTTGTTGAACCTCCTGAAAGATGGTCGATTCCATTCTGGTCAGGATCTGGGTGCCGCCCTGGGAATAAGTCGAAGTGCGGTGTGGAAGCAGCTTCAGCATCTGGAGGCTGAGCTTGGCTTGTCCATCCATAAAGTTCGAGGGCGGGGCTATCAATTGGCTGCGCCATTGACGCTGCTCGACTCTCGGACATTATCAGCAATAGCGCCAGGTTGGCCGGTTACTGTCCTGGATTCTGTCGACTCCACAAATGCTGAAGCCTTGCGTGCGATTGGTCAGGGTAATTTGGCGCCCTTTTTAGTGCTCGCGGAGCGGCAAGTCTCTGGGCGGGGGCGACGGGGTCGTAAATGGGTGAGTCCGTTTGCAGAGAATCTCTATTACAGCCTTGTCCTTCGCATCGATGGCGGAATGCGCCAGCTCGAAGGCTTGAGTCTTGTTGTGGGGCTGGCTGTCTTGCAGGCTCTGAGGAATTTTGGAGTGCCGGGTGCGGGATTGAAGTGGCCTAACGATGTCTTGGTGGGTAACAAGAAAATTGCCGGCATTCTTCTTGAGCTCGTCGGAGATCCGGCAGACGTTTGTCATGTCGTACTGGGAATCGGCGTTAACGTGAACATGCAGCAGGCTGATGGGGTGGATCAGCAATGGACGTCGATTCGGCTTGAGTCAGGCAGATGCACTGATCGCAATATCTTGGTGGCTGAGCTTGGTAAGCAATTAAGTGCTTACATCCAGCGCCATCAGGTGGATGGATTTTCGGCTCTCCAGGCAGAATGGGAGGCGAATCATTTGTGGCAAGATCGCTCTGTGTCATTGATTGCGGGTTCCAGCCATATAAATGGTGTTGTGCTCGGAATCGACAGTCAGGGTGCACTACGCCTGAAGGTGGATGGCGTGGAAAAAGTCTTTAGTGGTGGTGAGCTCAGCCTGAGGTTGCGTGATGATTCTTGAGCTCGACTGTGGGAACAGTTTTATTAAATGGCGAGTACTGAAGGCTGCGCTCGGCGCTTTGTTTTCCGAAGGCGTTGTCGACTCTGATCTTGCATTGATTGAGAGTTTGAGAGCTCTCGATGGACTTGTGCTTCGCAAGTGTCGCTTGGTCAGTGTCAGGACTGCGGAGGAGACTGGCGCATTAATCGAGGTTATCGAGCGGGAGTTTAATATTTCGGTGGTGTGTGCGAAGCCCGCTCGTGAAATGTCTGGTGTAAAAAACGGTTATGAGGACTACGAGCGTCTAGGGCTTGATCGATGGTTGGCCATGCTTGGCGGGTTTCATCTCGCATCGCGCGGCGCTTGTCTGGTTCTTGATTTCGGTACTGCAGTAACTGCCGATTTTATCGCTGCGGATGGTGAGCATCTGGGCGGTTTCATTTGTCCGGGAATGCCGTTGATGCGAAATCAGTTACGTACTCATACCCGCAAGATTCGTTATGGAGATCTGGCAGCTGAGCGCGCCCTGTCAAGTAGTGCACCGGGGCGGACCACTGTTGAGGCTGTGGAGCGTGGGTGTTCATTGATGCTGCGAGGTTTCGTTTTGACGCAGCTGGAAATAGCACGCTCCTACTGGGGGGGAGGCTTTGCAGTTTTTTTAACTGGCGGCGATGCTGAATTGGTTGCGGATGTTGCGCCCCAGGCCAGAGTCGTTCCCGACCTGGTATTTGTAGGGTTGGCTATGGCGTGTCCTTTTTCCTGAGGTTTGTATGCGTTGGTTGTTCCTGCTGCTTCTTGTTCTTAATGTTTTTTATTATTTCTGGCATCAGCAGGAGGCGCCTTTGCGGGCGAAGGATGTTACGCCTCTCAGTTTGTATCGAGGTTCCCAGCAGGACATTCGCTTGCTTAGTGAAATGACCGGTGATGTTAAGGAGGGGCGCGATACCGGGCGCGAGGAATGCCTGTTTCTGGGAGGGCTTACCCAGCAGGATTCAATGACTGCTCTGCGCAAGCGCTTGGTTGAGATGGGAGTGGATGTGCAATCTTCGTCAAAGGATGCTTCCGGGGCTGGCTATTGGTTGTCTGTCGCGCCTCAGAGCCCGCGTTTGCTAGGGGATGCTCAGTTGCAAAACCTTTCCAAGGAATTCAATGAGTTAAAACATAAAATAATGCTGTGTGAGGGGGTTGCACCTGCTGAATAGTTTGCATAGAATGGCGCCCGCTCCACAGCGAAGACCTAAACGGGAAATCAAAGTGAGGCGATGTCAACGCAGCTAACCTCAGGTTTTTAAATGAGAAAATGCTTGACAGGGGCTTGGCATGGTATAGAATGCCGGCCTGATTAGGAGGGGTTCCCGAGCGGCCAAAGGGATCAGACTGTAAATCTGACGTCTACGACTTCGAAGGTTCGAATCCTTCTCCCTCCACCAGATTTAAGCGTGAGCTGCAGGCTCCGCGGGTATAGTTTAGTGGTAGAACCTCAGCCTTCCAAGCTGATGATGCGGGTTCGATTCCCGCTACCCGCTCCAAGTTTGCAGGTTGTGCAAAGTGTTTTGCTCTTGTAGCTCAGTTGGTAGAGCACACCCTTGGTAAGGGTGAGGTCAGCGGTTCAAATCCGCTCAAGAGCTCCATATAACAAGGCAGATATGAAAATATCTGCCTTTGTTTTAATGGTTGATATTGTTTGTCTAATTTCTTCTGTAGAGGGTGATATCGATGGCTAAGGAAAAATTTGATCGTTCCCTGCCCCACGTCAACGTTGGGACCATTGGTCACGTTGACCACGGTAAAACCACTCTGACCGCTGCTCTGACTCGCGTATGCTCCGAAGTTTTCGGTTCGGCCGTAGTTGAATTCGACAAGATCGACAGCGCTCCAGAAGAAAAAGCTCGCGGTATCACCATCAATACCGCGCACGTTGAGTACAACTCGCTGATCCGTCACTACGCTCACGTTGACTGCCCAGGTCACGCTGACTACGTGAAGAATATGATCACCGGTGCTGCTCAGATGGACGGCGCTATCCTGGTTTGCTCGGCCGCTGATGGTCCGATGCCGCAAACCCGTGAGCACATCCTGCTGTCCCGTCAGGTAGGTGTTCCGTACATCGTGGTTTTCCTGAACAAGGCTGACCTGGTAGACGACGCTGAGCTGTTGGAATTGGTTG
>NZ_JAMLFX010000029.1 GCF_023634765.1 Pseudomonas sp. AKS31 | reverse complement strand
CGACCGCTTATGAGCGGGCGATGGCGTCAAAACCACCTATCGAGGTGTCCGGAATTAGTTGACCACTGCAATCAAGTCGGTGTACCTCGTACATCCACCCCGGTCAGTCCCCTCTCCCTCTGGGAGAGGGTTAGGGTGAGGGGCTCTTAGGGTTCTATCCCCAGTTCATGCTTCACCAACGCCAACAACTTGCCCGTATCAATCGGCTTGAGCAGAAAATCCACAACGCTCAGATGCATCGCCGCAATCGCGTCTTTCACATCAGCATCGCCGGACACAATGATGATCGGCAGCGCCGCCCGCACCGACTCACGCACCTGCCGAATCAGCTCAAGGCCATCGACATTGCCCATGCGCAAATCGGTAATCACCAACCCGATCGAAGGTTTTTCATCGAGCATCTTCAGTGCCGTTTCGCCGCTGGCCGCGGTCATGCACCGAATGCCATCCAACGCGAGAATCTCCGACAACAGCTCCCGGGCGTCCTTGTCGTCATCGACGATCAGTACACGCTGCGGCGGCAAATCGGGTTCGAGCATTACAGCGCTGAGCGCTTCACGCTCAGCGTCGCTCAAAATATCGTGGTCGGACATGGCATTCTCTACGTTTTCAAATCAATCACCTGGCACAGTCGTCAGACATCGCTAAGCAGAGCTTCAATGTGCACTTCGTCGGATTTTTTCCAATAGGCTAACGGGCGAATTTCCGACTGTTTTTGTAGGGCACTTCCCAAATGTGCCCAACGGCAGCTCAAACCTAGACTTACGTCCAATGGGCACCCCGCTCGCAGGGGTCGACCATGGCCAGAACGATCCGACAACAACAATTCGAAAAAGACTGCGGTAATGGTTATGAGTAAAGCGGACGCCTTCACCCAGGCAGGGAAAACCGCGGTATTGCAAAACATCCAGGGCACCCTGCAATTCCTTCAGCGATTCCCGCCTTTCAATCAAATGGAACACGCCCACCTGGCCTATCTGGTGGAGCAATGTCAGCTGCGTTTCTACGGCCAGGGCGAAAGCATCATCAAACCCGCCGACGGCCCGGTCGAACACTTCTATATCGTCAAGCAAGGTCGGGTGGTCGGCGAACGTCAGCACATCACCAAACCCGGCACCGAAACCACGTTTGAAATCACCACCGGCGAATGCTTTCCGCTGGCCGCGCTGCTCGGCGAACGCGCAACCCGCACCGAGCACCTGGCTGGCGAAGACACCTTCTGCCTGCAACTGAACAAACTGGCGTTCATCAAACTGTTCGCCCTCTCCAACGCCTTCCGAGATTTCGCCTTGCGCGGGGTCAGCAGCCTGCTCGATCAAGTCAACCAGCAAGTGCAGCAGAAAGCCGTGGAAACCCTCGGCACGCAGTACTCGCTGAATACCCGACTGGGCGAACTGGCGATGCGTCACCCGGTGACCTGCGGCCCCGACACACCATTGCGTGAAGCAGTGAAACTGATGCACGAGCAGCAGGTCGGCAGCATCGTGGCGGTGGATGAACACAAAGCCCCACTGGGGATTTTCACCCTGCGCGATCTGCGGCATGTGGTGGCCGCCGGCGTCGGCGACTTCAGCGAAGCCATCGAGCGCCACATGACGCCCGCGCCCTTCTACTTGTCGCCGGATCACAGCGCGTTCGATGCGGCGATTGCCATGACCGAACGGCACATCGCGCACGTCTGTCTGGTCAAGGATCAGCGCCTGTGCGGCGTGGTCTCCGAGCGTGATCTGTTTTCCTTGCAACGGGTTGACCTGGTGCATCTGGCCCGGACCATCCGCAGCGCCCAGCGCGTCGAACAACTGGTGAGCCTGCGCGGCGAGATCGGCCAACTGGTCGAACGCATGCTCGCCCACGGCGCGTCTTCAACGCAGATCACTCACATCATCACCCTGCTCAACGACCACACCGTGTGCCGCGTGATCGAGCTGACCCTCGCGGAAAAAGGCGATCCCGGTGTGCCGTTCAGTTGGCTGTGTTTCGGCAGCGAAGGTCGCCGCGAGCAGACGCTGCACACCGATCAGGACAACGGCATTCTGTTTGACGCGCGGGACGCAGCACACGCGGCGGAGATTCGCGGCAAGCTGCTGCCGATTGCCCAGCAGATCAACCAAAGCCTGGCGCTGTGCGGCTTCACCCTGTGCAAGGGCAACATCATGGCCGGCAATCCCGAGCTGTGTCTGTCGCGGGCGGAGTGGGCGCGGCGCTTTGCGGCGTTCATTCGCGAGGCGACGCCGGAGAATCTGCTTGGCTCGAGTATCTATTTCGATCTTCGCGTGGTCTGGGGCGATGAAAAAAGCTGCGAACAATTGCGCCGCGGCATTCTCGATCAGGTCGGCGACAACCGTTTGTTCCAGCGCATGATGGCCGAGAACGCCCTGCGCAATCGTCCGCCGGTGGGACGTTTCCGCGAGTTTGTGCTGGCACGCAAGAATGGCGAGAAAGCCACGCTGGACCTCAAGGTACAGGGCCTGACGCCGTTCGTGGATGGCGCGCGATTGCTGGCGCTGGCCAACGGTATCGACGCCAACAATACCCTCGAACGCTTCCGTCAGTTGGTTGAAAAAGACGTCATCGAACGACTGGATGGCGCGGCGTATGAAGAGGCGTACCACTTCATTCAGCAAACGCGCATGCAACAGCATCAACTGCAGACCCGGGAGAACCTGCCCTACTCCAACCGTGTCGACCCGGACAGCCTCAACCATCTCGACCGGCGCATCCTGCGTGAATCCCTGCGCCAGGCCCAGCGCCTGCAGAGCAGCCTGACCTTGCGGTATCAGCTATGAGCCTGTTCTCGTGGCTGCGTCCGGCCAGCCCGGTGTTGCCGGTGGAACTGCAACAGCGTCTTGCGAAGCTGCCGGTGCACCGCGAACTCAGCGAATGCAGCCTGCGTGAACAACGCTGGGTGGTGCTGGATCTGGAAACCACCGGGCTGAATCTGAACAAGGACCGGGTGTTGTCGATCGGGGCGGTGGTGATCGAGGATGGCGCGATCGACTTCAGCCAGCAGTTCGAACGCACGCTGCAATGTCGCGAGCTGAAGCTCAGTCCCAGCGTGTTGATTCACGGCTTGGGGCCGAATGCGATTGCGGCGGGCAGTGAACCGGCCGAGGCGTTGCTGGAACTCATGGAATTTATCGGCGACAGCCCGGTGCTGGCGTTTCATGCGCCGTTCGATCAGCACATGCTCGGGCGTGCCTTGAAGGAACATCTGGGGCACAAGTTGCAGCCGGTGTTTCTGGATGTCGCCGACATTGCACCGCTGCTGTGTCCGCAAGCGAACATTCGTGAGGCCGGGCTGGATGAGTGGATCGACTGGTTCAAGCTTGAGGTGTTCGAGCGGCACAACGCGAGCGCCGACGCACTGGCCACTGCGGAGTTGGCGTTGATTCTGTTCAGCCGGGCGCGGGGGCAGCAGATTCATAGTCCGTTGAATTTGCAGCAGCGGTTGAGTCAGTGGAAGCGGCGGCAGCAGGCGCCGTCGTTCTGAAGTTGAGTTTAGTCCAAGATCCATCACCCTCACCCCAGCCCTCTCCCTGTATGTACCGGAGACATGGTGGACAGGTGTTCGGAGACATGGTGGACACATTTTAATA
>NZ_JAMLFX010000002.1:1179198-1180284 GCF_023634765.1 Pseudomonas sp. AKS31 | reverse complement strand
GGACAGACCCTGAGGGATCCCCGATTTTTCTTACAGAAAATCAAGAAGTTGGAATATTGAAGAGGCCTGCATGAGTCGGCAACTTGGTTTGCACCACACAAATACAAGAAACCGAACCCATGCAAGCCATCCGTTTTTTGCACAGAGCGCTCGCTCAAGCACTGCCCTCTATCCATTCTCGCCGCCTGACATCACTGATGAGTTGTGTCAGTTCGTTACTGCATGGACGTCGACTGACACTGACCGCTCTTGGTCGCCTCATGACGGGGCGTGCTTATCCCAAGCATTCGATCAAGCGCGTGGATCGGTTGCTGGGCAATCAACACTTGAGATCAGAGCGTCCATTGCTCTATTGGGTAATGCTTCGGGCATTGCTGGGTTCGTTGAAACATCCTTTGATCCTGGTCGACTGGTCTCGAATTGACGCTTCAGGCACAGCCTTTTTGCTAAGAGCATCGATCCCTCTGGCGGGACGCTCATTTCCGGTTTATGAAAGCGTTCATGAGCGCGAGAGCTGTCCCAAGTATCAAAATCGCCTACTCAAAACGCTGGCCGAATTGCTACCTGTTGACTGCATCCCGATTCTGGTCACCGATGCGGGTTTTCGGCGACCGTGGATGAAGGCTGTCGCCGCGCAGGGCTGGTATTACGTCGCGCGGATAAGGAATCGCGAACTTTATCGTCGCGATCAAACTGACTGGCAACCGGTGAAGAATTTGTATGCATTGGCCGCCGCCTCACCCAAGGCACTTGGCCGTGTCGAGATGACGCGAAGCGCCCCACACTTCATCGATTTGGATTGCGTACGACACTGCGCCAAGGGCCGCAAACACCAACGCGTCACGGGTTCAATTGCCAAGAGTAAGCTCAGTCGACAGTCCGCAAGACGTGAGCGTGAACCGTGGTTGCTGGCCAGCAATTTAGTTCAGGGCGAGTGGAATCCGGCAAAGATCGTGGCGGTTTACAAACGACGCATGCAAATTGAGGAGGGTTTCAGGGATGTGAAAAGTGAGCACTTGGGATTGGGCTTGAATCTACATCGCAGCCATTGCCTGCATCGTATTGAGATACTGCTGTTGATTGCAG
>NZ_JAMLFX010000002.1:1156704-1156907 GCF_023634765.1 Pseudomonas sp. AKS31 | reverse complement strand
TTGGGATTGGGCTTGAATCTACATCGCAGCCATTGCCTGCATCGTATTGAGATACTGCTGTTGATTGCAGTTCTCGCCAATTACCTGCTCTTTTTAACGGGGCTTCAGGCTCGAAAAAGTAACTTGGAGCGGTGATATCAAAGCAACAGCCTCAGAGAACGACGAGTGCTTTCATTGTGGCGCCTTGGCCTGGAATACTGGCG
>NZ_JAMLFX010000002.1:959747-1134383 GCF_023634765.1 Pseudomonas sp. AKS31 | reverse complement strand
ATACTGGCGCAGGTGCACAGAGTTCGGAGGCAGCGGAGACTGGGAAAGATTGGAGAAAGCTCTGCGCGATGAGGTGCATCATCAGGCGCAGAGCCTGGAGTAGATTTGTGGGGATCCCTCAGGGGCTGTCCCGTTTATCTTGAGAGACTGATCATGTCAGCGATTTTAAGTTATAAAGAAATAATGCAGCGAGTGTTTTACTACTATCCAATTTACTGCAGGACTAAGATCAGGAAGAACAAAAAATCAGGTTTTTCCTGGGTTGAAGGGGAACTTGAAGTCGGCTATGCATTAAATGAGATGGAAGAAAGTTTTGTTACTCCAGTTGAAAAGCTAATGCTGCAGACTGCCGGGCTTGTGTTGTCGGCGGGAAGAGAACCCAAGGTCGCTTTTGATTTTTCGGTTGACCATATAAAAGGGATTATTGAGGTGCATGGGTTAGCGTCTCTTATGTCACAGTTGTCTGAGCAAGATGCTGTGCAGGTCGAGTCGGACTTAAAGCTTTTAGACATTATTTAACGATTGCTGCAGGGCAGGTTTATTGAACTCGATAAGTCTGCCCGCTAAGTCTTTACAGGGTAATAAAAAGTGATTAGAGCGGGACTTTTGCTTTCACTGGTTTTCCTGATTGCAGGCTGCCACTCCAACCTCAGAGACTCTTCTCCCAGTCTTTTAAAGGATGGTGTACAACTTCAGCAAAAAACGGCTATGGCAGATGCACAACACGCCAAAGTCATCATGAAAGCGACAGGTTACACGTACCCTGTCGAGTTCTCGGTCCGCCGTGCTGCAGATCCCGATCGGCGAATGGAAGTGCTGGGTACTGTGGTGGATTCCGGGCGGGGCAAGGTATTCGGCTGGATCGCCAAATTTAGCGAAGCGGCCAATAGCGCCACGTTCAAACACTTCCCTCAGTTGGAAACGCAAGCCAATGCCGACGAACCCTTCGAGGTGTCGGGGCGTTCCAACGGCATGGGTACCGGCAATACTTATAGCTGCGGGCCGCTGAACAGTACTTTTACCCCGGAGCGAAGCAAGGTCTACCTGGTGGAGTTTCAGTTTGTTGGGCAGGGTTGCGAGCAGCATGTTTACGATGTCACCCGGCCGGGTCAGCGTAGCCTCATCGGAGCCTGAGCCATTTGAAATTACACATTCATTTCCCTGACAACCTGATCTCCGATGATTTGCTCAGACAGCAACGGATTCCCTGCCTTTGCAAGGTTTCAACGCAATTCGAAATTTCCTTCTCGGATACAGTCCCTGAATCATCCGGGATCGTATCGGGCTGGAGTCGTGAGGAACTGGAACGACGTGCGGTCGCCGGGGCGGGTGGTCAATACACCCACTATGCCAATAGTCTGATTACCTTGAGTAAAATCAGCGAAGGCCTTTACCAGATCATTGATCTTGAAATGTTCTACCGAAGCTTTGGTTGGTGCGCTGTTTTCCGAGATGGACAATACGCACCCGCCGGAAATTTCTGGGACGATGAGCCGACGTAAAACTAAAACGCCCCGAACTCTGCCGGGGCGTTTTCATTTACTGGACCGAGCCAGCAGGCGTTTACCGAAACGCCGGCACTACATGCTTGATAAACAGCTCCAACGACTTCTTCTTCTCGTCATGCGGCAAGCTGTTGTCACACCAGAAACTGAACTCATCCACCCCCAGTTCCTGGTAGTACTTGATCCGCGGAATGATCTCCTCCGGCGTACCAATCATCGCCGTCTTGTGCAGGCTTTCCAGCTCAAACTCCGGACGCCCGGCAAACTTCTCTTCCGGGCTCGGCGCGAGGAAGCCATTGACCGGGGTTTCCTTGTTGCCGAACCAGGCATCGAAGGTGCGGTAGAAACGTGAGATCGCTTTCGCGCCGACTTTCCAGCCATCCGGGTTATCGGCGGTGTGTACATGAGTATGGCGCAGCACCATCAGTTGCGGACGCGGCACGTCTGGATTGTTGTCCAGCGCGGTCTGGAACTTGTTCTTCAGGTCGAGGACTTCTTCGTCGCCCTTCATCAACGGTGTGACCATCACGTTGCAGCCGTTGGCCACAGCGAAGTTGTGCGAATCCGGGTCGCGGGCGGCGATCCACATTGGCGGGTTGGGCTTCTGAATTGGTTTTGGCACGCTGGTGGAGGTGGGGAATTTCCAGATATCGCCGTCATGGGCGTAGTCGCCTTGCCACAGGGCGCGGACCACTGGAACCATTTCACGCAGTGCCTGGCCACCGCTGGAGGCGGGCATGCCGCCGGCCATGCGATCGAATTCAACCTGATAGGCACCACGGGCCAGGCCTACTTCCATGCGACCGTTGCTGATGACGTCGAGCAACGCGCATTCACCGGCAACGCGCAACGGGTGCCAGAACGGCGCAATGATGGTGCCGGCGCCGAGGTGAATGGTGGTGGTTTTGGCCGCGAGGTAGGCGAGCAATGGCATCGGGCTTGGCGAGATGGTGTATTCCATGGCGTGGTGTTCGCCGATCCACACGGTGCTGAAACCGCCGGCCTCGGCTATCAGGGTCAGTTCGGTGAGGTCTTCGAACAGTTGGCGGTGGCTGACGCTTTCGTCCCAGCGTTCCATGTGGATGAACAGGGAAAATTTCATGACGCTTCCTCGGATTTTTTGTTGTTGAGGCTACAAAAATCGGTGGGAGTGAGCGGTTCGCGATCGCGCTGTGTCAGTCGCTTGCTGCGTGGCCTGTAACACTGCCTTCGCGAGCAGGCTCGCTCCCACATTTGATTTGCATAGGGCTGGAGGTTTTGATCAGGCCAGGACGGGCAGGGCGCCCATCTTGCCGTGGCAATACACCAATGGCCCGGTGTGCTGTTCGGGAACGATCAGATTCTTCACCGCGCCGACCATGATGGCGTGGTCGCCGCCTTCGTATTCGCGCCACAGCTCACATTCGATGATAGCTGTCGCGTTGGCCAGGATCGGGTTACCCAGTTCGCTCAATGTCCATTCGATGCCTTGTGCCTTGTCCTTGCCTTTGCGGGCGAAGGCGTAGGCTTCGCTTTGCTGGCCGCCGGACAGAACGTGGATCGCAAAACGCTTGTTCTTGATCAGTACCGGGTACGAATCGGAGCTGTAGTTGGGGCAGAACAGCACCAGCGCCGGGTCCATCGACAGCGAGCTGAACGCGCTGGCCGTCAGGCCGACAATCTGACCGTCATCGTCCAGGGTGGTGATAACGGTTACGCCGGACGGGAACGAGCCCATGACTTGTTTGTAGATGGCGGCATCGATCATTGGTCGGTCCTCGGGTGTTGTGACGCTATTTTTATGTGTTTGTTGGTCTGATGGTATACCAGTATTCAATCTTTGCAAGGGCTTTTAAGCTGAACCGATAAACGTGCCGCGTTCGTCGGAAACTCAGCATTCACGGGGCTTTCGGCTGGTCTGCAAGCGGCTGTTTCAGCGAGGATGGCGTATCAGTTGGCGCCGTAAACTACGGATCAGTCTTGTGAATTGTTTGGAATACCATAATATGGTCTGCATCTGAGGGGCGGCCAGAGAGTCCCCCCGGTTTGGCTTCATACAACGATAAGAACAGACAAACTCGAGTTCATGCATATGTCCCAGATGTCCCGGCAAGATCCGTTGATCGAGAACCATACGGTCGACTACGTCCCACTCGCGGAACGCCACGGGAAGGCCCGCGACCTGTTCACTCTTTGGTTCAGCACCAACATTGCGCCACTGCCCATCGTCACCGGCGCCATGGTGGTTCAAGTGTTCCATCTCGATTTGCTTTGGGGGCTGCTGGCGATTGCGCTGGGGCACATGATTGGCGGTGTAGTGATTGCGCTGGCGTCGGCGCAAGGCCCGCGCATGGGCATTCCGCAAATGGTCCAGAGTCGCGGCCAGTTCGGTCGTTACGGCGCGCTGCTGATCGTGTTTTTCGCAGCGCTGATCTACATCGGTTTCTTTATTTCCAATATCGTCCTGGCCGGTAAATCCATCGTTGGCATCGCGCCCTCGGTGCCGGCGCCGCTGAGCATTCTGATCGGTGCACTCGCCGCTACGGCGATTGGCGTGATCGGCTACAACTTCATTCACACGCTCAATCGCATCGGTACGTGGGTGATGGGTGGCGCGTTGCTCGCCGGTTTCATCTATATCTTTGCCCATGACTTGCCGGCGGATTTTCTTAGCCGTGGCAGCTTCAACCTGTCCGGTTGGCTGGCGACGGTGTCGCTGGGGATCATCTGGCAGATCAGTTTCTCGCCGTACGTGTCCGATTACTCGCGCTACCTGCCTGCGGATATCGGCATTGCCAAGCCGTTCTGGGCGACTTATCTGGGCGCGACGCTGGGCACGATTCTGTCGTTCAGCTTTGGCGCCGTTGCGGTGCTGGCGACCCCGGAAGGCACCGAAGCGATGGTCGCGGTCAAGCAATCGACCGGGTGGCTCGGGCCGATTCTGATGGTGTTGTTTCTGCTGAATATCATCAGCCACAACGCGCTGAATCTGTATGGCGCGGTGCTGTCGATCATCACCTCGATCCAGACCTTCGCCAGCCAATGGACGCCGAGTATCAAGGTGCGCGTCGTGTTGTCGAGCTTGGTGCTCGCGGGTTGCTGCGTGGTTGCGCTGGGTGCATCGGCGGATTTCATTTCCGAGTTCATCGGTTTGATTCTGGCGTTGCTGCTGGTGTTGGTGCCGTGGGCGTCGATCAACCTGATCGACTTCTACCTGATCAAGCGCGGCAGCTACGACATCGCCTCGATCTTCCGCGCCGATGGCGGGGTTTACGGGCGCTTCAATCTGCACGCGATCACTGCGTACTTTATCGGCATCCTCGTGCAGTTACCGTTCGCCAACACCTCGCTGTACGTCGGGCCGTACGCCAATCTGGTCGAGGGCGCGGACTTGTCCTGGCTGGTCGGCCTGGTGGTCACCGTGCCGTTGTATTACTGCCTGGCGACACGCGGCCAGACTCAGCAGAGCAGGGCGGCGAGGTTGGGTTACACCGACTGAACTGATCCGCTTCACGACAATGCCCGGCCATTCGCCGGGCAATGTTGTTTCCGCATCCCGGCGGTCAATCAAATTGGCCACATCGATCCCCTTTTGGCCCATCCCCCACTGTGCTCCGGCTACGCTGTCAGCAAGAATCAAAGCCACAACCAGACGCTGAACCTTTTATTCCTTGGCTGCCTTTACAGCCGCTGCCGTGTACAGAACATAAAAACCATCGAACTCACGCTGCCTTTTGGGGAACAACCATGGTCACGATGAAACGTATTCTGGGTGCCACTGTGTGTGGGCTGACGCTGTTGGCCGGCGCTGTCCAGGCTGAGCAGCGCGAACTGCGCGTCTACAACTGGGCGGACTACATCCTGCCGTCCGTGCCCAAGGATTTCGCCGCAAAAAGCGGCATCAAAGTGACCTGGGACACCTTCGACACCAACGAATCCCTCGAAGCCAAACTGCTGACCGGCAATTCCGGTTACGACCTGGTGGTGCCGTCGAACCAGTTCCTTGAAACGCAGATCAAGGCTGGCGTGTTTCAGAAGCTGGATAAATCGAAACTGCCGAACTGGAGCCACCAGGACCCGGAACTGTTGAAACTGCTGGGCAAGAACGATCCGGGCAACCAGTACGGCGTGCCTTACATGGTCGGCACCGTGCTGATCGGCTTCAACCCGGCCAAGGTCAAAGCGGCGTTGGGCGACAACGCGCCGGTGGACAGCTGGGATCTGGTGTTCAAACCGGAGAACATGGAAAAACTCAAATCCTGCGGTGTAGCGATGCTTGATTCGCCGACAGAAATCCTGCCGCTGGCCCTCCACTACCTGGGCCTCGACCCGAACAGCCAGAACCCCGCCGATTATGAAAAAGCCAAGGAGCTGATGCTCAAGGTTCGCCCGTACGTGACCTACTTCAACTCGGCCAAATACATGACCGACATCGCCAACGGCGACATCTGCGTGGCCATCGGTTACTCCGGCAGCTTCTATCAGTTCGGCAACCGCGCCAAAGAGGCGAAAAACGGCGTAGTGGTCGACTGGCGCTTGCCGAAAGAAGGCGCGCCGATCTGGTTCGACACCTTCGCCATTCCGAAAAGCGCGAAGAACGTCGAGGAAGCGCATGAGTTCCTCAACAACCTGCTCGATCCGAAAGTGATCGCACCGATCAGCGACTTCCTCGGTTACCCGAATGCGAACAAGGATTCGATTCCTCTGATCAATAAGGAAATCACTGACAACCCGAACCTGACACCGACCCCGGAAGCGCTGAAAAAACTCTACGTTGTGCAGCCGTTGCCGCAGAAACTCGAGCGTGTGCGGACACGTGTGTGGACCAGCATCAAGTCCGATAAGTAACCGTCACCGCAATCCAAATGTGGGAGCGAGCTTGCTCGCGAAAGCGGTGAGTCATTCAACTTCGATGTTGACTGGTCCAACGCCTTCGCGAGCAAGCTCGCTCCCACAGGGTTTTGTGGTGTGTCATTCAGTGCTGCGTTCGCTCTCTCTGGTGGTCACCAGGCTCAGCAAAACCGAACTCAGAATAACCCCGCCCACCACCGCCAACGACCACTCCACCGGCATGTGCAACCACGGCATCAACACCATCTTGCCGCCGATAAACACCAGCACAATCGCCAGCCCATACTTGAGCAGATGAAAGCGGTCGGCCATGTCTGCCAGCAGGAAATACAGCGCGCGCAGGCCCATGATCGCGAAGATATTCGAAGTGAAGACAATGAACGGATCAGTCGTCACGGCGAAGATTGCCGGGATGCTGTCGACCGCGAACATCAAGTCACTGGCCTCGATCAGCACCAGCACCAGGAACATCGGGGTGGCCCAGCGCACGCCGTTCTGCAGGACGAAAAACCGTTCGCCATGAAAACTACTGGTGATGCGCATATGCCCGCGCACCCAGCGCAGCAACGGATTCTTTTCCAGATCGGGTTGATGGTCGGCAAACACCAGCATCTTGATCCCGGTGATGATCAGGAACACGCCGAACACGTACAGCAGCCACTCGAACTGCGACACCAGCCACACCCCGGCAAAAATCATCACCGCGCGCATTACGATGGCCCCGAGCACGCCGTACAGTAGCACCCGCCGCTGCAGCTCCGGCGGTACGGCGAAGTAGCTGAAGATCATCACGAAGACGAACATATTGTCGATCGACAGCGATTGCTCGATCAGATAACCGGTGAGGAATTCGAGGGTTTTCTGCCGGGCGATTTCGCCGCCGAACTCCCCGTTCAGATACCACCACAGCAGCCCGGCGAAGCTCAGCGCCAGCAAGCACCAGGCAATGACCCAAGCCGAGGCTTCTCGCACTGAAACCCGATGCGCCTTGCGCCCGCCGAATACAAAAAGGTCCAGGGCCAACATCGCAAGTACGAAGACGATGAAGGCGCCCCACATCCACGGTTCGCCGATATTGATGTTCGTTTCTGGCATGTCACGCTCCCTCTTTCTGGTTGTATTAGGGTCAGACGAGGTCATGCTAGCGACGTATTCGCGCGAAAGAAAAATCGTTTATTTCTGGGTTGGATTTCGGTTTTAACGAAGTATTGACCCCGTGGATGATCGCGGATCAGCGAAAAAACTCCCCCGGCGTCTCCCCAAACTGCTGGCGAAACGCTGCAATAAACGCTGACGTCGAGTCGTAACCACAGGCCAGCGCGACGTCGGTGACGCGTTCACCTTTTTCCAGCGGCGTCAGCGCACCGAGCAGGCGCAGACGCTGGCGCCAGGCGCGGAAGGTCAGGCCGGTGTCGCGCAGGAACAGGCGGGTGAGGGTCTTTTCGGTGACACCGAACTTCTCGCTCCAGTGGCTTAGCGTGGTCTGCTGTTCTGGATGCTGTTCAAGGCTCTGGTAGATCTGTTTCAAGCGTGGGTCTTGTGGCAACGGCAGCATCAGGTCGATCTGCGGCGCCTCGGCCAGTTGATCGAGGATCACCTGGGCCAGACGTCCGTGTGGGCCGCTCTGATCGTATTCCACCGGAACCTGACTGAACGCACGGATCAATTCCCGGAGCAGATCGCTGACGCCCAGCACATGGCAGCGCTCAAGCGCCCATCCGGCGACGCTGCAATCGATGTAGAGGCTGCGCATTTCCGTGTGCGGCGAGCTGAACACCCGATGCGGCACACCCGCCGGAATCCATACTGCGCGCTCGGGCGGGGCGACGAAGCGGCCGGCGCTGGTCTGTATTTCCAGTACCCCCTGAATCGCGTAGGACAACTGCACCCATGGGTGGCTGTGGCGCCGGGTCAGGGCGCGATTGGGCAGCGATTCGGTGCGCCCGTAGAGTGGACGCGGCAGGCTGGGAAGCCCGGGAATGCTGCGACGGACGCTTTTTTCATGTCCTTTAGGCGGCATCTTGTGGCCCTTCGGCGTTAGTCGGTAATTCGCAGCCACGTTAGAGTCGTCGGCACGCCCTGGCAACCCCCGGATGAACCGACCATGACTCGCCCACGTTTTTTGCCTGACAACTTCACCCTGACGCTGATCGGCGTCGTACTGCTGGCCAGTTTCCTGCCGGCCAGCGGCCAGGTCGCCGTCGGCTTCGGCTGGCTGACCAACATCGCCATCGCGCTGCTGTTTTTCCTCCACGGCGCCAAACTCTCCCGCGAATCAATCATCGCCGGCGCCGGTCACTGGCGCCTGCATTTGCTGGTGTTCGGCCTGACGTTTGTACTTTTCCCGTTACTGGGTCTGGCGCTCAAGCCGCTGCTGTCACCGCTGATCGGCGACAAGTTGTACATGGGCATGCTTTACCTGTGCGCACTGCCGGCCACGGTGCAATCGGCGATCGCTTTCACCTCTCTGGCGCGGGGCAATATCCCGGCGGCGATTTGCAGCGCGGCGGCATCGAGCCTGTTCGGGATTTTCCTCACACCGTTGTTGGTCACGCTGTTGCTCAACGTACACGGTGATGGCGGTTCGACGCTGGATGCGATTCTGAAGATCAGCGTGCAATTGCTGCTGCCGTTCATTGCCGGGCAGATCGTCCGGCGCTGGATCGGCGCGTGGGTGGGGCGTAACAAGAACTGGCTGAAGTTCGTCGATCAGGGCTCGATTCTGTTGGTGGTCTACGGCGCGTTCAGTGAGGCGGTCAATGAAGGCATCTGGCATCAGATTCCGGTCGTTGATCTGCTGGGATTGGTGGTGGTCTGCTGCATTCTGCTGGCGCTGGTGCTGTTGGCGTCGACGCTGTTGGGCAAGGCATTCGGCTTCAGCCAGGAAGATCGCATCACCATTCTGTTCTGCGGCTCAAAAAAGAGTCTGGCCACCGGCGTGCCAATGGCGCAGGTGTTGTTTGCCGGCAGCACGATTGGCGTGTTGATTCTGCCGTTGATGCTGTTCCATCAGATCCAGTTGATGGTCTGTGCGGTGCTGGCTCAGCGCTACGCCAAACGCCCCGAGTCGGTGCCGGAGTTGATGGCGCAGGTCGATCCATAACACACCGTCTACGTGTAGGAGCTGCCGCAGGCTGCGATCTTTTGATCTTGTCTTTTAAAAACAAACTCAAAAGATCGCAGCCTGCGGCAGCTCCTACAGAGTTCCTGCGTATTTCACGGCTGCCGCCCGCGAGGGCACGTTCAACGTGCGCAACAACGACGACACATGAATGCGCACCGTGAACGGGGAAATATCCAGTTCACGGGCGATTTCCTTGTTGGTCTTGCCTTGGGCGATCAAGCGCAGCACGTCTTGCTGCCGGGGCGTGAGGGCGGTGGCGGTTTCCAGCGGCAGCAGCCCTGACGGCGCGAACTTCACCAGCACTTCACCTTCTCGAATCGCCAGAATCGCCTGGCCGATTTCCTCGGGGGCGATGTTCTTGCCGATAAAACCGTCGATACCGGCGGCCATGACCTCGCTGATCAACGCCTCATCATCAACCATCGACACCACGATCAGTGTGGTGCGTGGCAAGCGCTGGCGCAGCCCGGCGAGCTGGCTGATGCAGGTCAGGCCCGGAAAACGCAGGTCCAGCATCAGCGTGTCCGGCTCGTCACCCGACGGCAGCAGTGCGAGCACCGCGTCGAGATCGCCGGCTTCGTCGACGATGGCGTCGGGCAGCAAACGCTGGACCGTGCGCAGCATCGCTTCGCGAAACAGTGGGTGATCGTCGGCTATGATAATTCGGCATGTCATGGCATGACCCTCCCTGGGTCAGGCGTTGCTCAATGCGTGCACCTTAACACCGGGCGCAAATGTTGCCTGTAGGCTGCTTCTGAATCTGACGAATACCGCACAAGGACGTTTCCCGTGAAGTTCGAGAAAAATACCGAACTCGACCAGGCCAATCTGCGCATTATCATCGCCGCGATTGCCGTGGTTTACATGCTCGTCCTCGGTTTTTTGCCGGGGCAGCGCTTCGATACCTATTTGCCGGTGGTCACTTACATCGGCCTGTTTTTGCTGGCCTCGATTGTGCTGCGCCAAGCGATTGTGCGCTGGCCCGGGCATTACCCGGTACGGCGGATCTTCGCCATGATCCACGATTACACCGGTACCTGTTTCGGTCTGGTGGTCGGTGGTGAGGCGGCATTGCCGCTGTACGCGGTGATTGTCTGGGTCAACCTCGGCAACGGTATGCGTTATGGCTCGCGCTACCTGGCAATCGCCACGGCGCTGGCGTTGCTGTCGCTGCTGTGTGTCTATCGGCTGACACCGGTGTGGCAGGCGCAACCGTTTATGGTGTTGATGCTGATGATCACCAGCACGGTGATCCCGTTTTACGCGCACTTGCTGCTGGAGCGCACGCGCAAGGCCTCCGAGGAAGCGGTTGCGGCAAATCTGGAAAAGTCGCGTTTTCTCGCGCAAGCCAGTCATGACCTGCGCCAGCCGATTCACTCCATTGGGCTATTTACCGCGTGCCTGCGTGAATCGCGTCTGGGCGATGAGGAGCGACGCCTGGTCGACAATATCGATCGTTCGTTGCTCAACGTCTCGCAGTTGTTCCGCTCGATTCTCGATCTGTACACCCTCGACAACGGGCGAGTCCTGCCCAAACTGCAAATCTTCAATTTGGGTGAATGGCTGGCAGACCTGATTCGTCAGAACGCCGAAGCGGCGCGTTGGGCGGGCGTGGAACTGCGCTTGCGGCCCTGTGAATATTGGGTGTGCAGCGATCCGGCGTTGCTGGCAACCATGGTGCAGAACGTGCTTTCCAACTGCTTCAAATACGGTGCGCATCGGCCGGTTTTGATCGGCGTGCGTCGCCGCGGGGCTGGGCTGGCCATCGTGATTTGTGACCGCGGCAACGGTATCGCCGAAGAACATCTGGCCAAGGTGTTCGAGGAGTTTTATCGGATACGGCAAGTGCGCGACAAAGATGTCGAAGGCGTGGGCCTGGGTCTGTCGATCGTCAAGCGTCTGGGTGAATTGATGGGGGTCGGTGTTGCCCTGCGTTCGCAGTCCGGGCGGGGAACCGCGGTGACCTTGTACGGCTTGCCGATCGCCGCGCCGCCGCCCTTGACGGTCAATCGCGAAGAGGCGCGACAGGTCGGTTTGCTGACCGGGCTGAAGGTGTGTCTGGTGGAGGACGACCGCAACGTGCTGCTGGCGACGTCAGCGTTGCTGGAACGTTGGGGCTGTGTGGTTCAGGCCGAGTTGACTGCGCGGGATCTGGTCACCGACTGCGACATCATCGTCGCCGACTATGACCTAGGCACCCACGCCACCGGTATCGAATGCATCGATGATGTGCGCAGGCAAAGGGGCTGGGCGGTACCGGCGATGATCATCACCGGGCATGACGTGGAAAAAATCCAGGCAGCCCTGCATGACCGCCAGATTGCCATCCTGTCCAAACCGGTACGCCCGGCCGAACTGCGCGCGACCCTACGAACGCTGCGCGACTGCGAAACCCAAACCGTGTAGGAGCTGCGGCACGCTGCGATCTTTTGATGTCAATCAGAAGAGCAAGATCAGAAGATCGCAGCCTCGTTGCACTCGACAGCTCCTACAGGGTCAAGCGTCTAGCGTTTGCACAGGTAATCCTGGGTGATGGTGGTCTGCAGGCAGTTGTACTGGCCCATGGTGCGGCAGATGTTTTTCTCCGAGCCGGTGACCTCGGCGTTTTTGTAGCCCCAGGTCTTGCAGCGTTGTGTGGCGACGGTCAGGCCCTGTTCGGCGCTGGTCTCGCCGCTTTCGAACTGGCCAAGTTCATAGGAAACCTGGACGATGCCGTCGTTTTTGCTGCCGCCAGTGGCTTCCCATTGTTTTGGCGTGGCGCAGCCAGTGAGGAAAAGGGCGCTGAGGGTGAGTGTTGCGATCAGGGTTTTCATGGGCAAACGGAGTCCTTTACCGGGCGGGAAATTATTGCAGTGGGATTGGCGAAGCGCCTTTTGGCAGGCACGACAGCGGCGGCTTCATGATGCCCATGCTCGCCACGGCGATGATGACGCCGCTGGGCAATTCACAGTTGTATTCCCCGGCCGGGGTGTAGGCGGTGTAGTAGGTGAGGGTGCTGTCGTTGCGGATGTTGTCGATTTTCGACACTGGTTTACCGATCACCGTCTGAGCACGTTCTTTCATGCTCGCTTCCGTGGGTTTGACGGTCTGGCAGCCGGCCACGCCGAGCAGTACAGCGCCGGCCAGGGCGATCTTGCAGAGGTTCGCATGGAGTTTCATGGTGTTTCTTCCTTGGTGTTGTTCTGATTTCCAGGCACAACGATCCCGTACGCTGCGAACTGGCAACGTTGAGGAGCATCGAGGGGTGCCGAGGAATATAACGCCACCTGGCAGGGCGGTCGATTAGCACAAATGTGCTAGTGCGGCGGGGAGCGACGGGCGTTAGGCGCTTCTCTTCCTGCCCGACTCGGGCAAAGCTCGAATCAGTCTAAAAACACTGAGTCGCGCTGGCGAGCCTTTGCTAGGCTCAAAGGTGTAGGCGAAGACGCAGACTGATGCGCAATCGGATAGCAAGGGGGCGTGGGGCGCGCTCCGAAAGGTACACGGTTAGAAAGATCTCCGCGCTGAGATCCAGCCCTTATGCCGTGTGAAGCAGCCGAGGCCGTACCTTTTCAATTTGGCCCGGTACTGTGGGAAGCCCGATAAACCTTGTAAGCCAGAGACCAGCACTGGCCGCCTGCTCGAACACCAAAGCCCGCTTCGTGCGGGCTTTGTCGTTCTTGCCAGGTCAGATCGATTGCAGTGCCTGCGCCAGATCGGCGCGCAGGTCTTCGACGTCTTCAACGCCCACCGACAGACGCACCAGACCATCGCCGATGCCCAGTTTTGCCCGGGTATCAGCCGGAATGGTGGCATGGGTCATGATCGCCGGATGCTCGATCAGGCTTTCCACGCCACCGAGACTTTCCGCCAGGGCGAAGATCTTCACGTTCTCCAGGAAGCGCCGCGCACCGTCCAGATCACTGTTCAGGTCGACGGAAATCATCCCGCCGAAACCGCGCATCTGGCGCTTGGCCAACTCATGCTGCGGATGCGACGCCAGTCCTGGGTAGTAGACATGTTTGACCTGCGGCTGCTGTTCCAGCCACTGCGCCAGATTCAGCGCATTGCTGCAATGACGCTCCATGCGCAGTGCCAGGGTTTTCACCCCGCGCAGGGTCAGAAACGCGTCGAACGGCCCGGCGATCGCGCCCACAGCGTTCTGCAGGAAGCCCAGTTTTTCCGCCAGTTCAGCGTTCTGCCCAACCACGGCGATGCCGCCAATCACATCGGAGTGACCGTTGAGGTACTTGGTGGTCGAGTGCAGCACGATGTCGAAACCCAGTTCCAGCGGTCGCTGGATATACGGGCTGGCAAAGGTGTTGTCGGCCACGCTGATGATCCCGCGAGCGCGGCAGATACGGGCGATAGCGGCGAGGTCCGACAGGCTCAGCAGCGGGTTGGTCGGTGACTCGACAATCACCAGTCGTGTGTCGTCCTGCAACGCCGCTTCGAACGCCGCCAGGTCAGTCAGATCGACGTAGCTGAAACGGTGTCCGGCACTGCGCTGACGGACCTTGTCGAACAGGCGGAACGTGCCGCCGTACAAGTCATTGCCGGAGATCACGTGCGAACCGGCATCGATCAGTTCGAGCACCGTGGAAATCGTTGCCAGCCCGGAAGCAAAGGCAAACGCCTGGGTGCCGCCTTCAAGATCCGCCACGCAACGCTCCAGGGCAAACCGCGTCGGGTTGTGCGAGCGCCCGTAATCGAAACCCTTGTGCACGCCGGGGCTGTCTTGCAGGTACGTGGAGTTGGCGTAGATCGGCGGCATCAGCGCGCCGGTGGTCGGGTCCGGCTCCTGCCCGGCGTGGATCACCCGGGTCGCGAAGCCTTGGGATTTATCGTCGTGATGACTCATGCGAGGGATCTCCGTAATTGGTTGAGCATGTCGGTGCGGGTGATCAGGCCATGGAAGCCCGATGCATCGGCGATGATCGCGACAAGGCCACGGCTGAGCACCGCTTCCAGTTCGGCGAGGCTGGCGCCAGGGGCGAGGGTCTGTAGCTTGTCGGTCATTACGCTGGACACCGATTGGCTGAAGCGGGCGGCGTCTTCGTGCACCGCCAGCAGGATGTCGGATTCGTCGATCACCCCGACCAGTTGTTTGCCGTCCACCAGCACCGGCAATTGCGAGACATCGGCCAGGCGCATGCGCTGGAACGCGGTGAGCAGGGTGTCGTCAGGGCCGACGCTGATCACCCGGCCGTCCTCGAAACGTCGAGCGATGAGGTCACGCAGATCACCGTAACCCTTGCGCTGCAACAGGCCTTGATCGGTCATCCACTGGTCGTTGTAGACCTTCGACAAGTAGCGTGTACCGGTGTCACAAACGAAGCTGACCACACGTTTCGGCTCGGTCTGTTCGCGGCAATAACGCAGCGCCGCAGCGAGCAGGGTGCCGGTCGACGAGCCGCCGAGAATGCCTTCGGCCTTGAGCAACTGACGGGCGTGAGCGAAGCTTTCTTCATCGCTGATCGAGTAGGCGTGGCGCACGCTGGAGAGGTCGGTGATCGACGGAATAAAGTCCTCGCCAATGCCTTCCACGGCCCATGAACCGGGCTTGGGCAGAGAGCCGTCGCGGCTGTATTGCGCCATCACCGAACCGACCGGATCGGCCAAGACCATTTCCAGGTCCGGCTGCACGCGTTTGAAGAAGCGGCTCAGGCCCGTCAGCGTGCCGGCCGAACCGACGCCGACGACGATGGCATCCAGATCATGCTCGGTCTGCGCCCAGATCTCCGGCGCCGTGCTGCATTCGTGGGCCAGCGGGTTGGCCGGGTTGTTGAACTGATCGGCGAAAAAAGCGCCGGGAATGTCTTTTGCCAAACGTGCGGCGACGTCCTGGTAATACTCGGGATGGCCCTTGCCGACGTCGGAGCGGGTGATGTGCACTTCGGCACCCATGGCCTTCAAGTGCAGGACTTTCTCGGTGGACATTTTGTCCGGCACCACCAGCACCACGCGATAACCTTTGGCGCGGCCAACCAGTGCCAGACCCAGGCCGGTATTGCCGGCGGTGGCTTCGACGATGGTGCCACCGGGTTGCAGACGACCATCACGTTCGGCGGCGTCGATCATGGCCAGACCGATGCGGTCCTTGATGGAACCGCCGGGGTTCTGCGATTCAAGTTTGAGAAACAGTGTGCACGGGCCAGTATCGAAACGAGTGACTTGAACCAGCGGAGTGTTGCCTATCAGCCCAAGTACGGCAGGGCGTGATTCCTTTGACATTTCTTCACCTCTTAATGGTGTTGATCGCGTTCCAATCGCGGGGAAAAGACTCGCGTGCAACATAGGCGCAGACATCAGCTGTCGCAACCTTTAGTCAGCCGCAAATACAGCCATTTCGATCTAACGATAGAACCAAATCAGCGACCTTGAAGGAATGAATCGAGTGCGTTTACACAGAGGCGCCATTGAGTTTCCAAAGGGCGTCTTTGCGTGATGAAAAGCTTGATCTGCAAATGAATATCCTGCACTCGCGAAGGCATTTTCTGCAGCCGACAGCAACTAACTGATCATGAGGAGATCTCGTGTTCAACAAGATTAAAATGAGTTTGTCTCACCAGTGACCGATGCCGACAATGGCCGCCATCAACAGGACATTGGAGTTGTTTGTTATGGCACTGGCCCATTCCCTTGGATTTCCGCGCATCGGTCGCGACCGCGAACTGAAGAAAGCGCAAGAGGCGTTCTGGAAAGGAGAACTGAACGAGGCTGGCCTGCGTGACGTCGGTCGCGAGCTGCGCAAAGCTCATTGGGACTTGCAGAAAAACGCCGGTATCGAGCTGCTGCCGGTCGGCGATTTCGCCTGGTACGACCAGGTCCTGACCCACTCGCTGATGTTCGGCGTGATCCCGGAGCGCTTTCGTCCGCACGACGGCAAGGCCAGTCTGCAAACCTTGTTCGCCATGGCCCGTGGCGTCAGCGACAGTTGCTGCGGCGGTGCGCACGCTCAGGAAATGACCAAGTGGTTCGACACCAACTACCACTATCTCGTCCCGGAATTCAGCGCGGATCAACAGTTCCAACTGGGTTGGGAGCAGTTATTCGAAGAGGTCGAAGAAGCCCGTGCGTTGGGCCACAACGTCAAACCAGTGATCATCGGCCCGCTGACGTACCTGTGGCTGGGCAAGGCCAAGGGCGCGGAATTCGACAAGCTGGACTTGCTCGATCGTTTGCTGCCGCTGTACGGCCAGATCTTCGCGCGTCTCGCCGCCCAAGGCGTGGAATGGGTGCAGATCGACGAGCCGATCCTGGTGCTCGACCTGCCGCAGGAATGGAAGAACGCTTTCGAGCGTGCCTACAACCAGATTCAGCGTGATCCGCTGAAAAAACTCCTCACGACTTACTTCGGTGGTCTGGAAGAAAACCTCGGCCTGGCTGCCAACCTGCCGGTTGATGGTCTGCACATTGATCTGGTCCGCGCGCCGGAACAGTACCCGACCATTCTTGATCGCCTGCCGGCCTACAAAGTGTTGTCGCTGGGCGTGGTCAACGGGCGTAACGTCTGGCGTTGCGATCTGGAAAACGCCTTGGCGACGTTGCGCCATGCCCATGAACGTCTGGGTGAGCGTCTGTGGGTCGCGCCGTCCTGCTCGCTGCTGCACAGCCCGGTGGATCTGGGCCGTGAAGACAAACTCGATGCCGAACTGAAAAGCTGGCTGGCTTTTGCCGTCCAGAAGTGCGAAGAAGTGACAATTTTGGCGCAGGCCGTCAATGAGCCGGAAGCGCCGAAAGTGCTGCGAGCACTGACCGAAAGTCGTTCGGTGCAGGCCGCTCGTGCTGCTTCGCCGCGCATTCACAAACCTGCGGTGCAAGCCCGGGTTGCCGCTATCACGGCCAAGGACAGTCAGCGTCAATCGCTGTTTGCTCAGCGTATCGCCAAGCAACGCGCTGGCCTGGATCTGCCGCTGTTCCCGACCACGACCATCGGTTCGTTCCCGCAAACTGCATCGATCCGCCTCGCTCGCCAGTCATTCAAACAAGGCAAGTTGACCGAAGCTGAATACACCGAAGCGATGCACAGCGAAATCCGCCACGCGGTGGAAATTCAGGAGCGTCTGGGCCTCGATGTGCTGGTGCACGGTGAAGCCGAGCGCAACGACATGGTCGAGTATTTCGCCGAACAACTGGACGGCTACGTATTCACCCGGTTTGGCTGGGTGCAGAGTTACGGTTCACGTTGTGTGAAACCGGCGGTGATCTTCGGCGACCTCAGTCGCCCGAAAGCCATGACGGTCGAGTGGATCCGCTACGCCCAAGGCCTCACCGACAAGGTCATGAAAGGCATGCTGACCGGGCCGGTGACCATGCTGATGTGGTCGTTCCCCCGTGAAGATGTCAGCCGTGAAGTGCAGGCCCGGCAACTGGCGCTGGCGATCCGCGATGAAGTGGTCGATCTGGAAGCCGCCGGCATCAAGATCGTGCAGATCGACGAAGCTGCGTTCCGTGAAGGTCTGCCGTTGCGTCAGGCGCAGTGGCAGCCTTATCTGGACTGGGCGACCGAGGTGTTCCGCCTGTGCGCCTCGGGTGTACGCGACGAAACGCAGATCCACACGCACATGTGCTACAGCGAGTTCAACGATGTGATCGAGTCCATCGCCGCCATGGACGCCGATGTGATCACCATCGAAACCTCGCGCTCGGACATGGAATTGCTGGACGCCTTCGAAGCCTTCGCTTACCCGAACGAAATCGGCCCGGGCGTTTACGACATTCACTCACCACGCATCCCGGATGCTTCGGAAATGGTCAATCTGCTGCGCAAGGCTGCCAAACGGATTCCCGCCGAGCGGCTGTGGGTCAACCCGGATTGCGGTTTGAAAACCCGGGGTTGGCCGGAGACCGAAGCGGCGCTGGTGCACATGGTCACCGCTGCCCGGCAACTGCGCAAAGAGCTGGCCTGACAACAAACCGGAGCATTGCTCCGGTTTTCTCACTCCAACGACAACACCTGTGGGGGCGAGCCTGCTCGCGAAAGCGTCCTGTCAGTCAACATCATTGTTGAATGATCTGCCGCCTTCGCGAGCAGGCTCGCTCCCACAGGGTTTTGTGTAAGTCAGGCGATTTTGGATGGCCTCACGGGGCCCGCAGTTGCTACTGTGCCCAGCCGCATCCCAGGTGTTTGCCGTTACATGAGTGATCAACCCGTTATCCAGGCCGTGTCCGACGCAGACATTCCCGAGGTGCTGGATTTTGTTCTAAGCGCCCGTGCCGAGCTTTTCCCCAAGCTCAGCGCGACGGGCATGCCCGACGATCTGGCGCGTTTTGCCGAGGTTTATCTGCGTGGGGCAGGGCGCTTTCTGATCGCTCGCCATGAAGGGCAGATCGTGGCCTCGATCGGCTATCTTCCTTACGACCGACGCTTCCCGCACTTGCCTTATCCGTACCTTAAAGTGGTGGAAATCGTCCGCCTGTTCGTCCTGCCATCGCAGCGACGTTCAGGGTTGGCCGGTGCACTGTATCGATCACTCAAGGATCTGGCGCTCGCCGACGCAGTCGAGGTGATCTACCTGCACACCCATCCATTTCTGCCGGGCGCCATCGAGTTCTGGCAGCGACAAGGTTTCGACATTATCGATGTCGACGCTGACCCGGTCTGGCAGACCACGCACATGCACAGCGTCATGAATGGAATCGAAGAATCTGCGCCCCATCAAACGGGTCCGTCAGGTAATGCGCCCTGACCCCGAATGTCTCTTGTAAACGCTGCGGTGTCAGCACCTCCAGCGGCGCGCCCAGCGCCACCAGCCGCCCGCGCTCCAGCACCGCCAGACGATCACATTTCAATGCCTGATTAAGATCATGCAGTGCGATCAGCGTGGTCACCGGCAACGCCTGCACCACGTTGAGAATGGTCAGTTGATGCTGAATGTCGAGGTGATTGGCCGGTTCGTCGAGCAACAGAATCTGCGGCCGCTGCGCCAATGCCCGGGCGATGTGTACGCGCTGCCGTTCACCGCCGGACAAGCTGCGCCACAGACGCGTGCGCAAGTGCATCGCGTCAACGTCGATGAGTGCCTGCTGGACGATGGCGTCGTCTGCGTTCGACCACGGTTGCAGCGCCGACAGCCAGGGCGTGCGCCCCAGCGCCACCGCATCGAACACGCGAATGCCGTCGTCGGTGTCAGCCTGCTGTTCAACCACCGCGAGTTTTTGCGCAATGCTGCGCCGGGCCATTTTGCCCAGGCGTTGACCGTCGAGCAGCACCTCGCCGGCACTCGGTTCGCGCAGGCCGGCCAGAAGTTTGAGCAGAGTGGATTTGCCCGAGCCATTCGGCCCGACAATACCCAGGGTTTCTCCGCGCCGGACGTCGAGGCTGACACCGTTGAGCAACTCGGCGCCGCGTACGCGGAAGCTCAGGCCGGAACAACTCAAAACACCGCTCATCGTGCGGACCTGCGGCCAATCAGAATCAAGGCAAACACCGGCGCGCCGACCAGTGCGGTAATCACTCCGACCGGAATCACCTGGCCCTTGATCAGCGTGCGCGACAGCACGTCGGCGGCAATCAGAAACACCGCGCCGCCCAACGCACTGGCCGGCAGCAACCGCGCATGACCCGTACCGAGCAACAGGCGCGCGGCGTGGGGAATCACCAGACCGACAAAACCGATCGAACCGACAATCGACACCATCACCGCCGTCACCAGCGCTGCGCAGCCAATCAACAGAATCTGCACACGCCGCACCGGAATGCCGAGCGATGCCGCCGAATCCGCGCCAAAGGTAAACGCATCCAGCGCCCGCCGATGCCACAGGCACACAACCAACCCCAACACGGCCACCGGCACCGCCAGCCACACCGACGGCCAGCGCACCCCACCAAGATTGCCCAGCAGCCAGAACATGATCCCGCGGGCCTGTTCGGAGCTGGCCGAGCGAGTGATCAGAAACGCCGTTAGCGCGTTGAACAGCTGCGAGCCGGCGATCCCCGCAAGAATGATCTGCCCGGTGCCGCTGGCCGAGCCGCTGACCCGCGCCAGCACAATCACCAGCACGAACGCCGTTACGGCGCCGGCAAAGGCACCGACCGACAGCGAGATCAACCCGGCACCGACGCCAAGCAGCGCGACCAACACCGCCCCGGTCGAGGCGCCGGCAGAAATGCCCAGCAGATACGGATCGGCCAACGGGTTGCGCAGCAGCGACTGCAAAATCACCCCGCAGGTGGCTAACCCGGCACCGCATGCCGCCGCGACCAATGCGCGGGTCAGGCGGTAGTTCCAGACGATGCCTTCATCGATGGGGTCGAGCACGTGCCCGGCGCCCCATAATTTGTTGGCCAGTACTTGGCACACCACGCCGGGTTCAATCGAGGTTTCACCAATGGCCACGCCGGCGATCACTGCAATCAACAGGGTCGCCAGGGCCACGAGCGTGCGGATCAGGCTGGCACTCATCGCGGCAGGTCATAGCCGTTGATGGCCTTGGCCAATTGTTCGATGCCCTCGAACATGCGCAGGCTCGCCTGCAGGGCCATGGCGTCGAGGATGATGATGCGGTTGTGTTTCACCGCGTCCATGTTGCGCGTGACAGGGTCGCTGCGCAGGAAGGCGAGTTTCTTTTCATAGTCGTCGGCGGGGAAGCGTCGACGATCCATGCGCGCGATGACCAGGAAGGTCGGATTGGCCTTGGCGATGGTTTCCCAACCGACCGTTGGCCACTCTTCATCGGACGCCACCACATTGCGCACGCCGAGCGTGCTGAGCATGAAGTCGGGAGCGCCTTTGTGCCCGGCCACGAACGGTTCGATGTCCATTTGTGCGCTGGAGAACCATACCAGGGCGCTGGCGTCCTTCAGTTGTTTGCCTTGGGCGGTGGCAATCGACTTGGCGAGGCTGGCCTTGAGTTCGTCGTTGAGCTGCTGACCACGATCCTGCACATCGAAGATTTGCGCCAGTTGGCTCACGCTCTTGTAAATCGAGTCGATGCGAAACGGTGCGAGCCGCGTGCCATCGGCGCCGACGAGGTTGTCCTTGGCTTCGCAATCGGAAGGCAGCAGATAGGTCGGAATCTTCAGCTCATGAAACTGCTCGCGAGTGCCCACCGCACCTTGCGGGCCGACCATCCATTCCAGCTCCACGGCGACCAGTTGCGGGCGCTTGCCGATCACCGATTCGAAACTCGGCTCGTTGTCGGCCAGGCGCTCGATCCGGTCGTTCTGCGCCTTGTACTTGTCCAGCACGTTGTTGAACCACAGCGAAGTGCCGACGACTTTGTCGCCCAGACCCATGGCGTAGAGCATTTCCGTGCCGGCCTGGCCGATGGTCACGGTGCGGGTCGGGGCCTGCGGGAAGGTCAGGGTGCTGCCGCAGTTCTCGATCGTCAGCGGATAGACAGTCGGTGCCGCCTGCGCCAGGGCGCAAAGGCTCAGGCCGGTGATGAGGGTGGCAATGCGGGGCAGCAGCATGGGGCAGTCTCCGAGGGAACCGTACGGGGAGCGGGAGAGTACGGTCTGGAAACACACCATCGAACGCGGTCAGGGCAACCGCGCAAGGCCGGGCAGCAATCGAAGACGCGCACGGCACGATGTCCTTCCCGGACACCCCGCCGGTTAGTAGTCACTGTGCCGGCAGGTCTCCTGACTGATGCGTCATCACCTGGCTCCGGCCTTCCCGGGTTCACCCAGTGGCAGTCGTGGAGCAGGCTCGGCACCTACAGTTGCGGGGGCAGTTCCGATCAATGCTGTGCAAGCATCTCGGATTCCCTATTAGTCCCGTTCGGGAACCAGCGGCGGCATGGTAGTCGATCAAGCCGCTGAAGGGGAGACGAATCTGTCGCGGCGAGGATCAGTGCTGGCTCATCAAACCGTGCAACACGCCCAGACGCAGGCCCGGTTCCGACGGCAGCATTTGCGCGATGCCGAACACTTTGAACGCCGCCAGCATCAACACCAGACCGCCGGGCAAAATGCTCTGGCGGTGCGGTTGCAGGCCGGCGAGCTTGAGCTGTTGTACGTTGTTCACCTTCAACAGCAGCAGCGACAGGCGCAGCAGTCCGCCGTAGGTGATGCCGTCCTGACCGAAGTCGTTTAGGCAATTGGCTTTGAGCACTTTGGCAAGCATGCGCGCGGTGCCGGAAGAGCCAATGGTCTGCTGCCAGCCTTGCGCACGGTAGCGTCGGGCAACTTTTTCAAACTGCAGGATGGCGAAGCGTTCGGCCGCCTGTAGCGCGCCGGCAGACACATCGCCGCCGCGAAAGAACCGCGTGCTCAGGGTGCCGCTGCCGATGGCGATGCTCTCCGTCAGCAACGGCTGTGAGCCTTGGCCGAGGATCAGCTCGGTCGAACCGCCGCCGATGTCGACTACCAGGCGCATGTCAGCAGCGCTCGGCAAGGCATGGGTCACACCGGCGTAGACCAGTCGCGCCTCTTCATGGCCGCAAATGACATCAATGGGAAACCCCAGATGCCGCTCGGCACTGGCGAGAAACAGTTGCGCGTTGTCAGCCTCGCGCACTGCACTGGTCGCCACCGCACGCACTCGGCCAGCCTCGAAACCGCGCAGCTTCTTGCCGAACCGCGCCAACGCCTGCCAGCCGCGATCGAGGGCCAACGCATCCAGTGCGCCGCCGTCAAAGCCTTCGGCAAGGCGCACTGGTTCACGCAATGTTTTCACTTCCTGAATCATGAAGCCTTTTCGGCTGCGCACTGACTGGCCGATCATCAGGCGAAAGGCATTCGAACCCAGGTCGATGGCGGCAAACAGCGAGGCGTCGTCTTTCATGGGAATCCTTGCAGAGCATCCGCCCGAAGGCTCAAGACGGTTGCGAGGATTCTGCCTTGATCTTGATGACATCCTGATGACGGGGCGGGGGTGGTTCAGTGAATGTGCGGTTGTCATGACACTGTCATTATCCGGCGTCTATGCTGAGGCCAATACATCGCGTGTTCTTAAAGTTTTTGCTGCCAGATTTGGCAGCTTTTTTTTGCCTGAAATTTGAGCGAGGGCCTGCCCCGCCTGATCGTTCCCACGCGGAGCGTGGGAACGATCATCAGCAAGATCAAAAGATCGCAGCCTTCGGCAGCTCCTACAGGGGGCGTATTTGCAATTTTCAATAGAGGTTGGCTAATATACGATCCATATACAAATCGTATCGGATCCATATATGGGCATCGTAAAGATTTCAGAGGACATGCACGAGAATCTGCGCATCTCGAGCAATGCGCTCAGCCGCTCGATCAACGCGCAGGCCGAGCACTGGATGCGCATCGGCATGCTCGCCGAACTGCACCCCAACCTCGACCACAGCGCCATTTGCCGCTTGCTGATCCGCGCCGAACAGAACGGCGGGCTGGATCTGCAACAACTGACTCAGGAAGCCGTCAGCGCATGAGAAACCAGATCAAGATCAACACTCCGGCCGACATCGCGCAATCGCGTGCTGCCGGCAAACTCGCCGCTGAAGTGCTGGCCATGCTGGTGCCGCATGTGAAGGCGGGCGTCACCACCGATCAGCTCGATCAACTGTGCAACGACTACATCGTCAACGTGCAGAAAGCGGTGCCGGCGAATGTCGGTTATCACGGTTTTCCGAAAACCGTCTGCGCCTCGGTCAACGATGTGGTCTGCCACGGCATTCCATCGGGCACGCCGTTGAAGGATGGCGACATCGTCAACCTCGACATCGCCGTGATCAAGGACGGCTGGTTCGGTGACACCAGCCGCATGTACGTGGTCGGCGAGGCGACGCCTGAAGCGCAACACCTGATCAAGACCACCTACGAGGCGATGTGCGCGGGCATTCGCATGGTGAAACCGGGCGCTACGTTGGGCGATATCGGCCATGCGATCCAGAGCCTGGCGGAAAAGGAAGGCTTCAGTGTAGTGCGCGAGTACTGCGGGCATGGCATCGGCAAGGTCTACCACGATGAGCCGCAGATCCTGCATTACGGCTTCCCGAATCAGGGAATGAAGTTGAAGGCGGGGATGATTTTTACCGTTGAACCGATGCTCAACGCCGGCAAGCGTCACGTGAAGAACATGGCGGATGGCTGGACGGTGCTGACCAAGGACGGCTCGTTGTCGGCGCAGTGGGAGCATATGGTGGCGGTGACCGAAACCGGCTTCGAAATCCTCACGGCGTGGCCGGATGAGATCGAAGGTTACCGCGCCATTACCTGATACCGCGTCGACTGGTTCCCTCACCCTAGCCCTCTCCCAGAGGGAGAGGGGACTGACCGAGTTGCTTTGGCGTTATACATCGACTTGAAAGTCCTGAGTCGATCTCAGGTCCTGAAAAGCCCCCCGATCTGCTCCCTTTCCCCCTCGCCCCCCTTGGGGGAGAGGGCTGGGGTGAGGGGGCAAACCTCACAGACAACACGATTTCAGTGAGCGCCCGCAGCCTTGTTGAGATCGCTTTCGGTCCATTCGGTATACACGCAGGCATCGGCAGTCGCCCAGCGCACTTGCACTGGATCCCCGGCCTTGAGCGGCATGCCAGCGGCCGACAACGCCTTCACCGTCATCGACGTGCCGCCCGAAGTAACCACACTGCAAGTCTGGCTCTCACCGAGAAACAGCACTTCCACCACCTTCGCCGAAACCTCGTTCCAACCGGCCGCCAGCGGTTCGCTGCTAGCTTGCTCCACGCTCAACGCCAAGGCCTTTTCCGGCCGCACCATCAGCAACACATCCTGATCGGTATGCAACCCGGCCGTCAGCCGAATCGACAACGATTGCCCTTCAAAACTCGCCGCCGCATTGCTTTGCGCCTTGAGCTTGAGGAAGTTCGAGTTGCCCAGAAACGACGCGACAAAGGCATTCGGCGGATTCTGATACAGGTCATAACCACTGCCCAGACCAACAATCTTGCCGTGACTGAAAATCGCGATGCGTTGCGACAAACGCATGGCTTCTTCCTGGTCGTGGGTCACGTAAACGATGGTGATACCCAAACGGCGATGCAGCTGGCGCAGTTCATCCTGCAAATCTTCCCGCAGCTTTTTATCCAGCGCACCGAGCGGTTCGTCCATCAACAGGATGCGCGGCTCGTAGACCAGCGCCCGGGCGATGGCGACGCGTTGTTGCTGGCCGCCAGACAGTTGCGAAGGACGGCGATGAGCGAACTGCTCAAGCTGCACCAGTTTCAGCATCGCATCGACGCGCTTGTCACGTTCAGCCGTAGCCAGTTTGCGAATCGCCAACGGAAACGCGATGTTGTCGCGCACCGACAGATGCGGGAACAGCGAGTAGCGCTGGAACACCATGCCGATGTCGCGCTTGTGCGGTGGCACATTCACTAGCGACTGACCGTTGACGAGGATCTCGCCGCTGCTCGGTGTTTCAAACCCGGCGAGCATCGACAGCGTCGTACTCTTGCCCGAGCCGCTGGAGCCGAGGAAGGTCAGGAACTCGCCGTCCTTGATGTCCAGCGAGATGTTGTCGACGGCGGCAAAGTCGCCGTAGTGCTTGTTCAGGTTGCGCAGGCTGACCAGGGGTTTGTCGTTCTGCTGGGAAGCGTCTTTGATCACGGCACTCATGTCGTACTCCTGGGCGCTCAGGCGCTGATTTCGTTGCGCCGGCGCAATGCGGCGGCGATGACCATGACCAAAACCGACAAGCCGATCAGCAGCGTCGAAGCGACGGCGATCACTGGCGTCAGGTCCTGGCGCAGGGTGGTCCACATTTTCACGGGAAGGGTTTGCAGGGTGGGACTTGCCATCATCACGCTGAGCACCACTTCGTCCCACGAAACGAGGAAGGCGAAGAGGGCGCCGGCGACCATGCCCGGACGAATCGCCGGGAACGTCACCTTGAACACCGCTTGCAGGCGCGAGGCACCGCAGATCACCGCTGCGTCTTCAATCGACTGATCGAACAGCTTCAGCGAGTTGATGATCGAGATAATCGTGAACGGCAGCGCGACGATCACATGGCTGACGACGAAGGCGAACATGGTCCCGGTGTAACCGAGCTTGAGAAGCAGCGCATACACCGCCACGGCAATGATCACCAGCGGCACGATCATCGGCAGGGTGAACAGGCCGTAGAGCATTTCCCGACCGGGAAAGCGCCCGCGAACCAGCGCAAACGCCGTCGGCAAACCGAGGGCCACGGCGCAGATCGTGGTCAGCACGGCAACCTTGAGGCTAGCGGCTGCGGCGTTCATCCAGTCCGGGTTGGAGAAGAACTGGCCGTACCATTTCAGCGTCCAGCCCGGTGGCGGGAACACCAGCCACTGCGAGGAGCCGAACGACAGCAGGACGATGAAGACGATCGGCAACAGCAGGAACAGACCGATCAGCCCGGTGGTGGCGTAGAGGCCGAAGCGCATGCGCCGGCTCATCGCATTGGGGGTCAGGAGCATGTCGGCTTACCTCGCGTTACTGGCGCCAACCGGGGATTCCGGCTGAAGCTTCAGGTAGAAGTAGAACAGCACCAAAGTGATCGCGATCAGCAACGCAGCGCCGGCACTGGCCAGGCCCCAGTTGAGGAACGATTGCACCTGCTGAATGATGAACTCCGGCAGCATCATGTTCTGCGCACCGCCGAGCAGCGCCGGGGTGACGTAGTAACCGAGCGACATGACGAACACCATCAAGCCGCCGGAGGCCAGACCCGGCCGGCACAGCGGCAGGAACACCCGGAAGAAGTTGGTCCACGGGCTGGCGCCGCAAATCGAGCCGGCCTGCAGAATCATCGGATCGATGGCCTGCATGGTCGCCTGCAACGGCAGCACGATGAACGGGATCATGATGTAGCTCATGCCGATCACCACGCCGGTGAGGTTATGGACCATTTCCAGCGGCTGATCGATGATGCCCATCGCCATCAAGGCCTTGTTGATCACCCCGGAGGCTTGCAGCAGCACCAGCCACGAATAGGTGCGGGCGAGCAGGCTGGTCCACATCGACAGCAGCACGATGTTGAGGATCCAGCGCCCCCAGCCGCGCGGCACCAGCGTGATCGCCCACGCCAGCGGAAAGCCCAGCAGCAGGCTGAACAGCGTCACCAGCCCGGCCACCGAGAAGGTGTTGAGCAGCACCCGCGCATAGGCCGAGTTGGCGAACAGTTGTTCGTAGTTGCCGAGGCCCGGAGTTGGTTCGAGTACGCCGCGCAACAGCAGGCCAATCAACGGCGCGAGAAAGAACAGGCCGATGAACAGCAGCGCCGGTGCGAGATTGCCGGCGCCGCGCCAGCGTTGTCTGAGGGACGGGGCTTGCTGCATCGCAACCGCCTGTTTTCCGTGGGCCTTACCGGCAGCGCTGGTCGCGCTCCCGGTGGCAGTGGAGGGACGGGACGCGGTGGCCGCCATTTTCATTTGACCAGCCATTCGTTCCACCGTGTCGCGATGGCCTGGCCGTTTTTGGCCCAGTACGCGAAATCAAGAGTGATCTGATCCTTAGCGTAGGCAGTCGGCAGGTTGGGGGCCAGCGTCGAATCCAGACGCTCCACACTGTCGAGGTTGACCGGGGCGTAGGCGGTCAGGTTGGAGAAGTCGGCCTGGCCCTTGGCGCTGCTGGCGGCGGCCAGAAACTTCATCGCCGCGTCCTTGTTTTTCGAGCCTTTTGGAATCACCAGAATGTCGGCCATGACCAGGTTTTGTTTCCAGCTCACACCGACCGGTGCGCCGTCTTCTTGCAGGGCGTGGATGCGACCGTTCCAGAACTGGCCCATGCTCGCTTCACCGGACGCCAGCAGTTGCTGCGACTGCGCGCCGCCGCCCCACCAGACGATGTCTTTCTTGATGGTGTCGAGTTTCTTGAAGGCGCGGTCGAGATCGAGCGGGTAGAGCTTGTCGGCGGCTACGCCATCGGCCAGCAGTGCCAGTTCAAGCACGCCGGGGCTTGGCCATTTATAGAGGGCGCGTTTGCCGGGGTAGGTTTTGGTGTCGAACAGGGCGCTCCAGTCCTGCGGCTTGTTGGCGCCGAGTTTGCCCTCGTTGTAGCCGAGGACGAAGGAGAAGAAGAACGAACCGACGCCGTGATCGCTGACGAAACGCGGGTCGATCTTGTCGCGCTGAATGACTTTGAAATCGAGGGGTTCGAGCAGGCCTTCAGCGGCGGCGCGCAGGGCGAAATCGGCTTCGACATCGACCACGTCCCACTGCACGTTGCCGCTCTCGACCATGGCTTTGAGTTTGCCGTAGTCGGTCGGGCCGTCCTGCACGACGGTGATGCCGCTGGCCTTGCTGAACGGATCGGCCCAGGCCTGTTTCTGCGCATCCTGGGTGCTTCCGCCCCAGCTGACGAAGTTCACGCTTTCGGCAGCCATGGCAGCCTGACCGGTAACGCTGAGCAGTCCCGCGAAAAAGATCGCGGTTGCAGCTTTGTTCAACACCATTTTTACGCCCTCATTGTTGTGTTTTTGAGCGGGCTTGCGTTGTTGCCCGCCTGTCGGGAGCAGTAGACGGACGTCCGTTGGAGTGTCCGGTCTATGGAATATCATATTATGGTATTCCAAACTTTGTGCAAGCACTTTGCCTTACCGGTTATCTGGCGGTGGGTGATTTTTTCACTCGAGAGATGTGTAGAAATTCTAGATCCAGCCCCTCACCCCAGCCCTCTCCCAATGGGAGAGGGGGAAAGGGAGCAGATTTTCATGCTGTTCAAAACCGAGTCCGACCCGGTATTGGAAAGGGAGCCGATCCTCATGTTGTTCAAAATCGAGCTCGACTTGTTATTGGAAAGGGACCTGATATTCGTGCTGTTCAAAACCTGAGTTCGCACCGGTATTTCAGGTCGATGTATAGCGACTAAACACCTCGGTCGGCGCCCTCTCCCTCCGGGAGAGGGCTGGGGTGAGGGCAGCTTCACTCGGTGAACGGAATACTCTCGACCACCTCCAGGTCATACCCGGTCAGACCAGCGTATTTCAGGGGAGGGCCCAGATGCCGCAGCTTGCCCACCCCCAGGTTTTGCAGAATCTGCGCCCCAGTCCCCACCTCCGAATAAATCCGCGATTGCGAACGGCTGAACTGTCTCGGCGGCTGGGTCAATTGCGGCACCCGCTCCAGCAGCGCCTGCGAAGACTCGTGATTGGCCAGCACCACGACAACCCCATGGCCCTCAGCTGCGACCCGTTGCAACGCCGCCCACAACGTCCAGTTCGTCGGCCCGCTGTACTCGGCGCCGACCAGGTCGCGCAGCGGATCGATTACATGCACGCGCACCAGCGTCGGCACTTCACGGCGCAAATCGCCCATGACCATCGCCATGTGCACGCCGCCCTCGATGCGATCCTCAAAGGTGATCAAGCGGAACGTGCCATGCACCGTCGGCAGCTCCCGTTCGCCGATGCGTTCAATGGTGTGCTCGGTGCTCAGGCGATAGTGGATCAGGTCGGCGATGGTGCCGATCTTGATCCCGTGCTTGCGCGCAAACACTTCCAGATCCGGGCGACGGGCCATGGTGCCGTCGTCATTCATCACCTCGACGATCACCGAGGCCGGGGTGAAACCGGCCAGCCGCGCCAGATCGCAACCGGCTTCGGTGTGGCCGGCGCGGGTCAGCACGCCACCTTCCTTGGCGCGTAGCGGGAAGATATGGCCCGGCTGCACCAGATCTTCCGCACGCGCATTCGGCGCGACGGCAGCGGCCACGGTGCAGGCGCGATCTGCTGCCGAGATACCGGTGGTCACGCCAACCGCCGCTTCAATCGACACGGTGAACGCCGTGCTGAACACGCTGCCATTGGCCGGCACCATTTGCTCCAGGCCCAGACGCTGGCAATGCTCGTCGGTCAGGGTCAGGCAGATCAGCCCGCGCGCTTCGCGGGCCATGAAACTGATCGCTTCCGGCGTGCAACGGTCGGCGGCCAGCAGCAGGTCGCCTTCGTTTTCGCGGTCTTCATCATCGACCAGCAGGACCATTTTGCCGAGACGATAATCTTCGATGATTTCTTCGATGCTGTTGAAGGCCATGCTGGACTCTCAGGGTTCGTTGGAAATATATTGGTATACCATAATACAAAATCAACAAAGAGGTCACTATGAAGGCGTACTGGATTGCTCATGTGGATATAGCCGATGCCGATCACTACAGCCAATACACCCAGCGCGCGCCGGTGGCGTTTGCTGAGTTTGGTGCGAAATTTCTGGCGAGGGGCGGGCGCAGCGAAGCGATGGAAGGGCGCAAGACGCCGCAACGCAGCGTGGTGATCGAGTTCGAGAGCTATGAGAAGGCTGTGGCGTGCTACCACTCGGCGGCGTACCAGGAAGCGAAGAGTTACCGCGAAGAATGGGCGAGGGCGGAGATCATCATCGTCGAAGGCATCGCCCCAATCTAAGCGACACCACTACACCCCTGTATGAGCTGCCGAAGGCTGCGATCTTTTGATCTTGCTTCCAAAAACAAAGTCAAAAGATCGCAGCCTTCGGCAGCTCCTACAGTGATTGGTTAATGCTGGAAATCAGCGGATAAAGTGAATCTTGCCGCTGTCATCATTGCCCATGTAAATCCCATACACCCCAGCCTGACGCTCCTCGATATAGCGCTCGAGAATCTGCCGGATCGCCGGATAGTAGATCTGCTCCCACGGAATGTCTTCCGGCGCGAAGAACTTGTAATCCAGGGTTTCCGGGCCGTACTGCCCGGTGATCTCCAGCGCAATGGCACGGAAGATGATGTACACCTCGCTGATCTTCGGCACGCTGAAAATCGAGTACGGCGAGACGATTTCCGCGCGCACGCCGCTTTCTTCCCAGACTTCGCGGATGGCCGCTTGTTCGGTGGTCTCGCCGCTTTCCATGAACCCGGCGGGCAGCGTCCAGGTGCCCGGGCGCGGGGGAATCGCCCGTTGGCACAGCAGGTATTTGCCGTCCTGCTCGATGATGCAGCCGGCAATGATCTTCGGATTGACGTAGTAGATGTAGCCGCAGCCACGGCACATCAGGCGCTCGTGCGTATCGCCCGGCGGCACCTGCTGACCGAGGTCAGGGCCACCGCATTTCGGGCAATAGCTCGGGCTGAACATATCAGTGACCTATACGGGGTTCTTTCAGCGCGATGGGCAGGGTGATGTTCGGCGTGGCGCCGGTCTCTTCCTGTTTGCGCTTGAGGTAGTCGAGCGCCACCGCAGCAGCGGCGCGAACGTGATCGACGCAGGCCTGATGCGCCGCCAGCGGATCGCCGCTCTTGATCGCCTCGACCATTTTTTCCATTTCGTGGTTACTCGCGCCGCGACGGTTTTCCTGGGACACCGAAGTCGCGCGCAGGTAGCTGATGCGCGCCTGCAACTGACGCAGCTGAGTCGCCGCGACATGGTTGCCCGAGCCTTCGAGCAGCACGTCGTAGAAGCCCTGCACCGAGTCGATTACCTGTTGCAGTTCGCCGTCCTTGAGTGCTTTGCGGTTGTCGTCGAGGGCTTTTTCCAGGGCTTTGATGTCTTTGGCTTTGGCGCGCAGGGTGAACAGCTGGACGATCAGGCCTTCGAGTACACAGCGCAGCTCATAGATGTCGACCGCATCGGCGAGGGTGATGATCGCCACGCGTGGCCCTTTGGCGTCGGCGAACTCCACCAGACCTTCGGATTCGAGATGGCGCAAGGCTTCGCGCACCGAGGTACGGCTGACGCCGAGGCGATCACACAGATCGCGTTCGACCAGACGATCCCCTGGCATGAGCTGGAAATTCATGATCGCGCTACGCAGTTTGTCCAGCACGATTTCGCGCAGGGTAACGGGGTTGCGATTGACCTTGAAGCTGTCATCGAGTGGCTGGCGTTTCATGGGGTCCGCTCTTTAAGTTGGCTGTCCATGCCAGACGGGCATCTAAACAGCCGAGGGGTTGACTGGGGCCTCGGCGTCGGCTTCGGCAAAGGCTTCACGGGCCAGCCGGAAACTGTCCACGGCCGCCGGAACGCCGCAATAAATGCCGACCTGAAGCAGAATTTCGCGTATTTGCTCACGACTAAGGCCGTTACGCAAGGCGCCACGCACATGCAGCTTGAGTTCATGCGGACGGTTGAGCGCCGAGATCATCGCCAGGTTGATCATGCTGCGCTCCTTGAGCGACAAACCCTCACGCCCCCAGACATGGCCCCAGCAGTATTCGGTGACCATTTCCTGGAGTGGGCGGGTGAAGTCGTCGGCGTTCTCTATTGAACGCTGTACATAAGCTTCGCCGAGCACCTCAGTGCGGATTTTCAGGCCTTTTTCGTACTTTTCGTTACTCATCATTCCTCCAGTCACCACAGATCCCTTGTGTAGGAGCTGCCGAAGGCTGCGATCTTTTGATCTTGCTCTTGAAAATCAAAGTCAAAAGATCGCAGCCTTCGGCAGCTCCTACAGGGGATTTGTGTGAATCCGTCAGGCCAGGGTCGGCAGCGGCCCGAGCTTGCCTTTGTGGTAGATCATCGGTGTCACCGGTTGCGCGGGCAGGATCAGGTTCTTCACCGCGCCGACGATGATCGCGTGATCGCCACCATCGTATTCACGCCACAACTCGCACTCGATGATCGCCGTCGCTTTGGCCAGAATCGGGTTACCGAGATCGCTCAAATGCCACTCGATGTTCTTGGCCTTGTCTTTGCCTTTACCGGCGAAGGCGTAGGCCTCGGCGGTCTGGTCGGCGGACAGCAAATGGATCGCGAACTTCTTGCTGTCACGCAGCACCGGGTAGGTGTCGGAAGCGTAGTTAGGGCAGAACAGCACCAGTGCCGGGTCAATCGACAGCGCGCTGAAGGCGCTGGCGGTGATGCCGACGATGCCGCCATCCGGGTCGAGGGTGGTGACCACCGTGACGCCGGACGGGAATGAGCTCATGACGTCTTTGTAAATGCCGGGTTCGATCATTTCGCAGGACTCCTAGCGCATCACAAACGGATCAGGCATTGGTGCCTGAGAAAGGTTGATCCACACCGTTTTCAGTTCGGTGTAGGCCAGCACCGAATCGATGCCGCTTTCGCGTCCATAGCCACTGTTCTTGAAGCCGCCGATTGGCGCCATCGCCGACACCGCGCGGTAAGTGTTGACCCAGATAATCCCCGAGCGCACATCACGCGCGAGGCGATGGGCGCGGCCCAGATCGCGGGTCCAGATGCCGGCCGCGAGGCCAAATTGCGAGTCGTTGGCGATCGCCAGTGCTTCGGCTTCATCTTTGAAGCGAATCACCGAAGCCACCGGGCCAAAGACTTCTTCCTGCATGATCTTCATCGAATTGCGGTCGCACTCGAACAGCGTCGGCTCATAGAACCAGCCTTCGCCGAGATCGGTCGGGCGCTTGCCGCCGGTGCGCAACCGCGCGCCCTCGGCGATGGCATCGGCGACCAGACCTTCGACCACCGCCAGTTGCTGCGCGGTGGCCATCGGGCCCATTTCGCTGTGGTCTTCCTGCGGGTTGCCGATGCGAATGCGCTGGGCGCGCTCGACCAGTCGGCTGACGAATTCGTCGTAGATCTCGTCCTGCACCAACAGCCGCGAACCGGATACGCAACTCTGCCCCGATGCGGCGTAGATCCCGGCAATCGCGCCGTTGATCGCGCTGTCCAGATCGGCGTCGGCGAAGATGATGTTCGGCGATTTGCCGCCCAGTTCCAGCGACAGTTTGGCGAAGTTCTCGGCGCTGCTGCGCACCACATGCCGGGCTGTCGCCGCGCCGCCGGTGAAGGCGATTTTGCGGATCAGCGGATGGCGGGTGAGGGCGGCGCCAGTGCTCGGGCCGTAACCGGTGACAACGTTGACCACGCCCGGCGGAATCCCCGCTTCGAGGGCCAGACGCGCCAGCTCAAGAATGGTCGCCGAAGCGTGCTCGGATGGCTTGATCACAATCGTGTTGCCGGCGGCGAGGGCCGGGGCGAGTTTGATTGCGGTCAGATAGAGCGGACTGTTCCACGGAATGATTGCCGCGACCACACCCATCGCTTCGTGCACCGTGTAGGCAAACAGGTCGGGCTTATCCAGCGGCAGGGTGCCGCCTTCGAGCTTGTCGGCAAGGCCGGCGGTGTAGTGAAAGAACTCCGGCAGATAGCTGACCTGGCCACGGGTTTCGCGGATCAGTTTGCCGTTGTCGCGGCTTTCCAGCTGCGCCAGTTGTTCTTTATTTTCCGCAATCAAATCACCGAGACGGCGCAGCAGTTTGCCGCGTGCGGTGGCGGTCAGACCACGCCAAGCCGGACTGTCGAAAGCCGTCTGTGCCGATTGCACGGCGCGTTCGACGTCAGCTTCATCAGCGTCAGGCAATTCTGCCCAGGCTTGCGCGGTGGCCGGGTTGAGGCTTTCGAAGGTCTTGCCGGAGAGGGCATCGACCCATTCTCCGCCGATGCACATCTGGAAGCGTGCGAGTGTCATGCAACGATCCCCTTTATATGGTTTTGTCGGGAGTGTGCGAATTCGAGAAATTCCAGCAGCGTCTGATTGACCAGACGCGGCGACTCTACGGGCATCATATGCCGTTGCTCAGACAGCACGGCAACCTTCGCACCGGGGATGCGCCGGGCCAGTTGCTCGGCCATTTCCGGGGTCGAACCCGGATCGAGTTCGCCGGTGGCGATCAGCGTCGGCGCCTGAATGCTGCCCAGGTCGTCGGCGCGGTACATGTCTTGGGTGGCGAACAGTTCGTAGGTGGTCAGATAGCCTTGCGGATCATTATTAGCGAGAGTCTGGCGCAGCGCGGCGATCTGCGCCGGGTTGGCCGCCTGATACTCGCGGCTGAACCAGCGTGACAACGCGGCTTCGGCGTTGGCGTCCGGGCCATGTTCGGCGGCCTGCGCAGTGCGGGCAATGACACCAGCACGCTGTTCTTCGCTGCGGTTGAACACGCTGTTCAACACCACCAGGCTTTGCAGGCGCTCCGGGTAATGCAGGGCAAACGCTCGTGCGACCAGACCGCCCATGGAGAAACCGATCACCGCTGCCTGTTGCAGATTCAGGTGATCGAGCAGCTCCAGCAACTGATCGGCGTAACCGAGCAGGGCGGTGCCGCTGGCCGGTCGCGGGCTGGCGCCATGGCCGAGCATGTCGTAGGCGATCACCCGGTATTGGCTGGACAGGCCGACAATCTGCCCGCCCCACATTTCTTTGTTCAGGCCCACGCCGTGGATCAAAACCACGGGCTGGCCTTGGCCGGTCGCCAGGTAACTGGTGCCAGCCGGGGTGAGTTCAGCGGTGAGCCGAATCATGGAGCGCTCCTGCAGTGCCTTTTTATTGTGATTACTGGGCTTTTTCGGCGGCCAGTTCTTCCAGGTCGATGTAGCGGTTGCCGATGCGCGGGTGCAGGCGACCACCGTCGGCGCAACCCAGCACGACAACGATTTCGTCGGCACGCGGCGCGTCTTCGATCTGCATTTCCAGGGTGATGTAGTGCGAACGCTGACCTTCGTCGTCCTTGTGCATCATCGGGATCTGGATCGAAGTGCCCGGGCCGCCGCGCTTGTTGGTGAAGCTCAGGTAGCTCTTGGCGTTGACCGCTTCGCGGTAGTGATTGCCAAAGCGCAGGGTGTGGATCACGGCGGAGGCGTGTTCGATCTCGCCGTCAGCGCCGACCACGGCGGCTTTGCCGTAGGCCTCGATTTTTTCCGCACCGCCGATGATGCCGACCAGACGCTCGACCATCAGCGCGCCAAGGTCGGAGCAGTTGGCGCGGATCTGTGGCTTGAGGTCTTCAACGAAACCATTGCCCACCCAAGGGTTCTTCATCACCACGGCGAGGCCGACCATGGTCACTGGCTTGTCAGTGGCCTTGCCGCCTTCGATGAAGGTTTCTTCGACATAGCTGACGATCTTGCGAATTTCGAAACTCATGAGCTGCTCCGTTGGGGGATTGAGAGTGTCTGTGCGTCTGATGGTATACCATAATACCGATCGTGCAAGTCCCCCGCGCAAGATTTGCCGCATCCATCCGGCGAATGGCGCTGCATTCACTGACAACCACAAATCCCAAGACCACCCCTAACCCCTGTGGGAGCGAGCAGGCTCGCTCCCACAGGGGAATTCATCTGTTATAGAGAGCGGCTTTCGGTTAACAAAAGATAACGTGGCGCCGATTGTCAGACGTTTCGAAAGCCCGATAGGATGAGCCAGCTTCCGAAGTGGCTCTGGATTGCGGGTTTCAGGACTATGCTTCTGACCAGCCATCAGCGGAGCACACTTGCGGCGCCCTTGAAGGCCAGATGGCCTAACAATAATAAATAGGGGAAGGTCTATGAGTCGTTGCCGCCCGCCGGCGTTACGCAACACCGCGTTGCTGGCCACAGCACTCTCTCTGCTGGGCTTTGCCACGTTATCGGCACCTGTGATTGGCGCCGAGGCGCCCGCCGACGTGGTCTATGCCACCGAATCCGCCAAAGCCGCGAAAAGCCTGATGCTTGATGTCGTCCACGCCGGCGCGCGTCTGGTCGCGGTTGGCGATCGCGGGCACATTCTCTATTCCGATGACCAGGGCAAAACCTGGACGCAAGCCAAAGTGCCGACCCGGCAACTGCTGACGGCTGTGTACTTTGTTGACGACAAGCACGGCTGGGCGGTCGGCCACGACGCGCAAATCCTCGCCAGTGCAGACGGCGGTCTGACCTGGACCAAGCAATTCGAAGACCTCAAACGTGAGTCGCCGCTGCTCGATGTCTGGTTCAAGGACGTCAACAGCGGCCTTGCCGTGGGCGCGTACGGCGCACTGCTGGAGACCACCGACGGTGGCAAAAACTGGCAAGACGTCAGTGACCGCCTCGACAACGAAGATCAATTCCACCTCAACGCCATCGCGGCGGTGAAAGACGCCGGGCTGTTCATCGTCGGCGAGTCGGGCAGCATGTTCCGCTCCGCCGATGACGGCCAGACCTGGGAAAAACTCGAAGGCCCGTACGAGGGTTCGCTGTTCGGCGTGATCGGCACGGCGCAAGCGCAGACCCTGCTGGCCTACGGCTTGCGCGGCAACCTCTACCGCTCCACCGATTTCGGCAGCACCTGGGAGCAGGTCGAACTGAAAGCTGCGCGCGGTGCGCTGGAGTTCGGCCTGTCCGGTGCGACGCTGCTCGAAGACGGCTCGATTGTCATCGTCGGCAACGGCGGTTCGGTGATCAGCAGCAGCGACAACGGCGAAACCTTCAGCGTGTTCAACCGCCCGGACCGCATCTCGCTGTCATCGGTTACCGCTGCCGGCGACGGCAACCTGATTCTGACCGGGCAGGGTGGCCTTCACACCACACTGCCAAATGGTGCCGAGATCAATAACAAGAAGGCGGGGCTATGACTTCCTTGATCACTCCTCAGCAGGACAAGGCGACGTTTCTTGAACGCCTGATCTTCAACAACCGCCCGGCCGTGATCCTGATCTGCCTGGTGGTGAGCATTTTCCTGTTCTGGCAGGCCACACTGATCCGGCCGTCGACCAGTTTCGAAAAAATGATCCCGCTCCAGCATCCGTTCATCGAGAAGATGATGGAGCACCGCAACGATCTGGCGAACCTGGGCAACACCGTGCGGATTTCGGTGGAAGCCAAGGACGGTGACATCTTCTCCAAGGAGTACATGGAGACCCTGCGCCAGATCAACGACGAGGTGTTCTACATCTCCGGTGTTGACCGCTCCGGCCTGAAGTCGCTGTGGAGCCCGAGCGTACGCTGGACCGAAGTGACCGAAGAGGGTTTCGCCGGCGGTGAAGTGATCCCGCAGAGCTACAACGGCTCGCAGGACAGCCTCGACCTGCTGCGCAACAACGTGCTCAAGTCCGGTCAGGTCGGGCGTCTGGTGGCCAACGACTTCAAGTCGAGCATCGTCGACATCCCGCTGCTGGAGGCCTACCCGGACCCGCAGGATCAGGGCAAGTTGCTGGCGCTGGACTATCGCCAGTTCTCCCATGAACTCGAAGACAAGATCCGTAATAAATTCGAAGCACAGAACCCCAACGTCAAGATCCACATTGTCGGTTTCGCCAAGAAAGTCGGCGACCTGATCGACGGTCTGGTGATGGTCGTGATGTTCTTCGGCATCGCGTTCGTCATCACCCTGATCCTGCTGTTGTGGTTCACCAACTGCGTGCGCAGCACCATCGCGGTGTTGAGCACGACGCTGGTGGCGGTGGTCTGGCAGCTTGGTCTGATGCACTTCTTTGGCTTCGGGCTCGATCCGTATTCGATGCTGGTGCCGTTCCTGATCTTCGCCATCGGCATTTCCCACGGCGTGCAGAAGATCAACGGCATCGCCCTGCAATCCAGCGAGGCCGACAACGCCCTGACCGCCGCGCGGCGCACCTTCCGGCAACTGTTCCTGCCGGGGATGATCGCGATTCTGGCGGATGCGGTGGGCTTCATCACGCTGCTGATCATCGACATCGGCGTGATCCGTGAACTGGCCATCGGCGCGTCGATCGGCGTGGCGGTGATCGTGTTCACCAACCTGATCCTGCTGCCGGTGGCGATTTCCTATGTCGGCATCAGCAAGCGCGCGATTGCCAAGAGCAAGAAGGACGCTAACCGCGAGCACCCGTTCTGGCGCCTGCTGTCGAACTTCGCCAACCCGAAAGTCGCACGCATCTCGGTAGTACTGGCGCTGATCGCCTTCGGCGGCGGCCTCTGGTACAGCCAGAACCTGAAAATCGGCGATCTCGACCAGGGCGCGCCGGAGCTGCGTCCGGACTCGCGCTACAACAAGGACAACAACTTCATCATCAGCAACTACTCCACCAGCTCTGACGTACTGGTGGTGATGGTCAAGACCAAGGCTGAAGGTTGCTCGCGTTATGAAGCCATGGCGCCGATCGACCAGTTGATGTGGAAGATGCAGAACACCGAAGGCGTGCAGTCGGCGATCTCGCTGGTGACCGTGTCCAAGCAGATGATCAAGGGCATGAACGAGGGCAACCTGAAATGGGAAACCCTGTCGCGCAACCCGGACGTGCTGAACAACTCGATTGCCCGCGCCGACGGTCTGTACAACAACAGTTGCTCGCTCGCGCCGGTGCTGGTGTTCCTCAACGATCACAAGGCTGAAACACTTGATCGTGCGGTGCAAGCGGTGCAGGAGTTCGCCAAGGACAACAACAAGGACGGTCTGGAATTCATCCTCGCCGCCGGTAACGCCGGCATCGAAGCGGCCACCAACGAAGTCATCAAACAGGCTGAGCTGACCATCCTGATTCTGGTGTACATCTGCGTGGCGGTGATGTGCATGATCACCTTCCGTTCGTGGGCAGCGACCCTGTGCATCGTCCTGCCGCTGGTGCTGACCTCGGTACTCGGCAACGCGCTGATGGCGTTCATGGGCATCGGCGTGAAAGTCGCGACCTTGCCGGTGGTGGCGCTGGGTGTGGGGATTGGTGTCGACTACGGCATCTACATCTACAGCCGCCTGGAGAGTTTCCTGCGCGCCGGCCTGCCGTTGCAGGAAGCCTATTACCAGACCCTGAAGTCCACCGGTAAAGCGGTGCTGTTCACCGGCCTGTGTCTGGCGATCGGTGTGTGCACCTGGATCTTCTCGGCGATCAAGTTCCAGGCCGACATGGGCCTGATGCTGACCTTCATGCTCCTGTGGAACATGTTCGGTGCGCTGTGGCTGCTGCCGGCCCTGGCGAAGTTCCTGATCAAACCGGAGAAACTGGCGGGGCAGAAGGGCAATTCGTTGTTTGCGCATTGATCTGAAGGGCTGAAACGACAAAGCCGCAACCTTGAGGGGTTGCGGCTTTTTTTGTGGCTCAAGATCAAGAACCCCTCACCCTAACCCTCTCCCAGAGGGAGAGGGGACTGACCGAGGTGTGCGGCTTGATCCATCGACCTGAGATACCGAGTCAATTATGGATTCACTGCAAATCGTTCGACTTGAGATACCGAGTCGATTATGGATTCACAGCAGATCGTTCGACTTGAGATACCGAGTCGATTATGGATTCACAGCAGATCTTTCAAGTCGGCGTAGTTCTTGAATATCCCCCAATCGGTCCCCTCTACCTCTGGGAGAGGGCTAGGGTGAGGGCAAGCAGTCTCAAGCCTTAAGTCAGTTCAGCGCCAAGCACAACACTCAAAGCACTGCGCGCATCATCCAGCTGCACGAGCGTCGCATGGCGAGCCCCAAGGGCATCACGATTTTCGATGGCAGTCAGAATCGCCTTATGCCGAGGCAACGCCAGCTCATGCAGATTTGGCCGCTGATTCGAATGCTTCAACGCCTCGGCAATCGCCACCGACAACATGTTGCACAGATTCGCCAGCAAATCATTGTGCGTCGCATCGGCAATCCGGCTATGGAAATCCAGATCCGGCTGCAACAACGCCTCCGGCGTCGGCGCGGCTTCCATGCGCTGATACGCTTCACCAATCGCCGCAATATCAGCCTCGGTCGCATGTTGAGCGGCGAGGGCAGCAGCGGCTGGTTCGATGATGCTGCGCACGCTGGTCAGCACATTGAAGAATTCATTCTGCGGGCTGCTTTGCATCAGCCAGTGCAGGACGTCGGGGTCGAGCATGTGCCATTCACGGCGTGCTTTGACGACGGTGCCGACGCGGGGTTTGGAATACACCAGCCCTTTGGCCACCAGTACCCGAGTGGCTTCACGCAACACCGGCCGGCTGACCGCGTACTCCTCGCAGAGCAGGGCTTCGGCGGGCAGTTTGTCGTCGGGCAAAAAGCGTCCGGAGACGATCTGCATGCCCAGTTCCTGGACGATGCGCGAGTGCATGCTTTTACGGTCGGAGGGTTTGCGGTAATCCATGGGGGGCGGCGCGATCCTGAGCGATGGAGATGCCGCGCATCATAGCAGGCACGGCACAATCTTGAGGCAGACACACAAGCCAAATGTGGGAGCGAGCCTGCTCGCGAAGGCGGCATATCAGTCAAATAGATGTCGACTGACACTCCCTCTTCGCGAGCAGGCTCGCTCCCACAGGAGAATTGCGCTGTTAGTGGGAGTGGCGCGGCACTTCAGCCCCACGGCAACCAACCAAGAAGTCAAAGTCACAACCCTGATCCGCCTGCAACACATGGTCGATGTACAGCTGACGATAGCCGCCCACCAACAACTGCTGCGGTGGCTGCAGATCTGCCATGCGCGCTGCCAGTTCAGCATCCGGAATGTCTAGGTGCAAGCGCCCGGTGGCGCAATCCAGCTCGATCCAGTCGCCTTCCTTCACGGTCGCCAAAGGCCCGCCGGCCGCCGCTTCCGGTGCCACATGCAAAACCACCGTGCCGTAGGCGGTGCCGCTCATCCGTGCATCAGAAATGCGCACCATGTCGGTCACACCCTGGGCCAACAACTTGGCCGGCAAGCCCATGTTGCCGACTTCGGCCATGCCCGGATAACCCTTCGGCCCGCAGTTCTTCATCACCAGAATCGAATCCTTATCGACATCCAGTTCCGGATCGTTGATCCGCGCCTTGTACATGTCGAAGTTCTCGAACACCACGGCGCGGCCGCGATGCTGCATCAGTTCCGGGGTTGCGGCGGACGGCTTGAGCACCGCCCCCAGTGGCGCCAGGTTGCCACGCAGCACACAGATGCCGCCATCCGCGCGAATCGGATTGTCGAGGGTGCGGATCACTTCGTCTTCGCCATAGATCGGCGCGTCCTTGGTGTTCTCGCCGATCGACTTGCCGTTGACCGTCAGTGCATTCGGATTTGGAATCAGATTGGCTTCACCGAGGCGGCGCAACACTGCTGGCAAACCACCGGCGTAATAGAACTCTTCCATCAGGAAGCGCCCCGACGGTTGCAGGTCGACGATGGTCGGCATGCCACGGCCGATACGGGTCCAGTCATCCAGATCCAGCTCGACGCCGATGCGCCCGGCGATGGCTTTCAAGTGAATCACCGCGTTGGTCGAACCGCCGATGGCAGCGTTTACACGAATAGCGTTTTCGAAGGCTTCCTTGGTCAGAATCTTCGACAGTTTCAAATCCTCGCGAACCATCTCCACCGCACGCATGCCGGACATGTGCGCCAGTACATAACGCCGCGCATCCACTGCCGGAATCGCCGCGTTGTGCGGCAGGGAAGTGCCCAGTGCTTCCGCCATGCAGGCCATGGTCGATGCGGTGCCCATGGTGTTGCAGGTGCCCGCCGAACGCGACATGCCGCCCTCGGCCGCAAGGAAATCGTCAATGGTGATGGTGCCAGCCTTGACCTGTTCACTGAGCTGCCAGACCACGGTGCCGGAACCGATGTCCTTGCCCTTGTGCTTGCCGTTGAGCATCGGCCCGCCAGTGACGACGATCGCAGGCACATCGCAACTGGCTGCGCCCATCAACAGTGCCGGGGTGGTTTTGTCACAACCGGTCAGCAGCACCACGCCGTCAATCGGGTTGCCGCGAATCGCTTCTTCGACGTCCATGCTCGCCAGGTTGCGGGTGAGCATGGCGGTCGGGCGCAGGTTCGATTCGCCGTTGGAGAACACCGGGAATTCCACTGGAAAACCACCGGCCTCGATCACCCCGCGTTTGACGTGCTCCGCGATCTGGCGGAAATGCGCGTTGCACGGGGTCAGTTCCGACCAGGTATTGCAGATGCCGATGATCGGCTTGCCATGGAACTGGTGGTCGGCGATGCCCTGATTCTTCATCCAGCTGCGGTACATGAAGCCGTTCTTGTCGGCCGTGCCAAACCATTGGGCGGAGCGCAGGGTGGGTTTCTTATCAGACATGATCGATTCTCTTATTGTATGACTATAGTGTTCCAGCTACGGCTTAATCTAAGCGCAAAATCCTAGGTTTGGAAGTGTTGTTGGTGAATTAGTATTACTATATAGTCGTTTTCGACGGAGGGATGGCCCTGACGGTTAACCGTGAGAGGCGTCCCCCGAGGTTCTATAAAAACAACAATCGGAGACCGATCTCATGAGCCAGGAACTGCGGCTAATCCGGCGCATTACGCTGAAACTGATTCCCTTCCTGATCCTGCTGTACCTGATCGCCTACGTGGATCGCTCCGCCGTCGGCTTCGCCAAGCTGCACATGGGCGCCGACATCGGCATCGGTGATGCCGCCTACGGCCTCGGTGCCGGGCTGTTCTTCATTGGTTACTTCCTTTTCGAAATCCCCAGCAACCTGATGCTCGAACGCTTCGGCGCGCGACGCTGGTTTGCGCGGATCATGATTACCTGGGGCGCGATCACCATCGGCATGGCCTTCGTCCAGGGCCCGCACAGTTTCTACGTGATGCGCTTTCTGCTCGGCGCGGCCGAGGCGGGGTTCTTTCCCGGCGTTCTCTACTACATCACCCAATGGTTCCCGGTGCGCCATCGCGGCAAGATCCTCGGCCTGTTCATCCTTTCGCAACCCATCGCCATGATGATCACCGGCCCGGTGTCCGGCGGCTTGCTCGGCATGGACGGCGTCCTTGGCCTGCACGGCTGGCAGTGGCTGTTCATCGTCATTGGCACTCCGGCGATCTTGCTGACCTGGCCGGTGCTGCGCTGGTTGCCGGACGGCCCACAGCAAGTGAAATGGATGGATCAGGCAGAGAAAGACTGGCTGACCGGCGAGCTGAAAAAGGATCTGCAGGCATACGGCCAAACCCGTCACGGCAACCCGTTGCATGCGCTGAAAGACAAACGCGTGTTGCTGCTGGCGCTGTTCTATCTGCCGGTGACGTTGAGTATTTACGGCCTCGGTCTGTGGTTGCCGACGCTGATCAAGCAGTTTGGCGGCAGTGATCTGGTCACCGGTTTCGTGTCATCGGTGCCGTACATCTTCGGGATCATCGGTTTGCTGATCGTGCCGCGCAGTTCCGACCGGTTGAATGATCGTTACGGGCACCTGGCTGTTCTTTATGTGCTGGGCGCGATTGGCCTGTTTCTCAGTGCCTGGCTGTCGTTGCCGGTGGCGCAACTAGCGGCGCTGTGTCTGGTGGCGTTCGCGCTGTTTTCCTGCACGGCGGTGTTCTGGACCTTGCCGGGGCGCTTCTTTGCCGGCGCGAGTGCGGCGGCGGGGATCGCGTTGATCAACTCGGTGGGCAATCTGGGCGGGTATATCGGGCCGTTCGTGATTGGGGCGTTGAAGGAGTACACCGGCAATCTGGCTTCCGGGTTGTACTTCCTCTCGGGTGTGATGGTGTTTGGCTTGATCCTGACCGGCGTTGTCTATCGCGTACTTGAGCGCAAACACGTCCTGCCGGTTGACCAATTCGCCGCCAGCGCCCGAGGCGCAACGCGCACCTGAAACCCAACCACCAATCACCACTAAACCTGTGGGAGCTGGCTTGCCAGCGATGACGGGGGCACATCCAACATAGATGTGTCAGACAGATTGCTATCGCTGGCAAGCCAGCTCCCACAGGGTTTTGCAGTGTTTCGAAGTTTTGTAGACAGGAGAGGACATATGCATCTGGTTCAATTCGAATTAAGCAACGGCGAGCGCCGCGTCGGCGTGGTCGACAACGATCTGGTGCGCGAGGTGCAGGACGCCCGCAGCGTGCGTGATCTGGCGCTGGCCGCCATCGAGTCCGGCCACTCCCTTGAGCAGCACGTGCAAACCCTCGGCCTCGGCGGCAGCCACGACTATGCCGAGCTACTGTCGCAACTGCGCATCCTGCCGCCTCTCGACCACCCGGACCCGGCGCACATGCTGGTCAGCGGCACCGGCCTGACACACCTGGGCAGCGCTTCGGCGCGGGACAAGATGCACCAGCAGGCTGGCGACGAAGCGGCGATGACCGACACCATGCGCATTTTCAAATGGGGCGTGGAGGGCGGCAAACCGGCGGCGGGGCAGGCCGGTGTGCAACCGGAGTGGTTCTACAAGGGCGATGGCAGCATCGTTGTGCGCCCCGGTCAGCCGTTCCCGCTGCCACCGTTTGCCGAAGACGCCGGCGAAGAACCGGAGATGGCCGGCCTCTATGTGATCGGCCACGACGGCAAGCCTTACCGTCTCGGTTTTGCGGTGGGTAACGAGTTCTCCGACCATGTCATGGAGCGCAAGAATTACCTGTACCTCGCGCACTCGAAACTGCGCAGTTGCAGTTATGGCCCGGAACTTCGCACCGGGGAACTGCCTCAACATCTGGCAGGCACCAGTCGCATCCTGCGTAACGGCGAAGTGCTCTGGCAAAACGAGTTTCTCAGTGGCGAGGCGAACATGTGCCACAGCCTCGCCAACCTCGAATACCACCACTTCAAATATCGTCAGTTCCTGCGTCCGGGCGACGTGCACATTCATTTCTTCGGCACCGCGACCCTGTCGTTCGCCGATGGCATCCGCACGCAACCGGGCGACCTGTTCGAAATCAGCCAGGCCGAATTCGGCGCCCCGCTGGTCAACGGCATCGTGCCGATCACCGCCGCTTTTGCGCCGGACAGCATCGGCACTCTTTAAGGAGATCCCATGACTCAGATTCTCGGTCACAACTACATTGGCGGTCAGCGCAGCGCGGCTGGCGACGTCAAACTGCAATCCGTCGATGCAACGACGGGCGAACAATTGCCGCACGATTTCATTCAAGCCACGGTTGATGAAGTCGACGCCGCTGCCAAAGCTGCCGCTGCTGCGTACCCGGCTTACCGTAGCCTCAGCGCCGAACGCCGCGCGCAGTTTCTCGACGCAATTGCCGATGAACTGGACGCGCTCGGCGATGATTTCGTTGCCGTGGTCTGCCGCGAAACGGCGCTGCCCGCCGGACGCATTCAAGGTGAGCGCGGACGCACCAGCGGGCAGATGCGTCTGTTCGCCAAAGTCCTGCGCCGGGGTGATTTCTACGGTGCGCGCATTGATCTGCCACTGCCGGATCGCCAGCCATTGCCGCGTCCGGATCTGCGCCAATACCGTATTGGCCTCGGCCCGGTAGCGGTGTTTGGTGCAAGCAACTTCCCGTTGGCGTTCTCCACCGCTGGCGGCGACACCGCTTCGGCACTCGCCGCCGGTTGCCCGGTGGTGTTCAAGGCTCACAGCGGCCACATGGCCACCGCTGAGTTGGTCGCCGATGCGCTGATCCGTGCAGCGGAAAAAACTGCGATGCCGGCCGGCGTGTTCAACATGATCTACGGCGGTGGCGTCGGTGAATGGCTGGTCAAGCACCCGGCGATTCAGGCGGTCGGTTTCACCGGTTCGCTCAGAGGCGGACGGGCGTTGTGCGACATGGCCGCTGCACGCCCGCAACCGATCCCGGTGTTCGCCGAGATGTCGAGCATCAACCCGGTGATCGTCCTGCCACAGGCCCTCGCCGAACGCTCGGAAACCGTTGCTCGTGACCTGACCGCTTCGGTGGTGCAGGGCTGCGGTCAATTCTGTACCAATCCCGGTCTGGTGATCGGCATCCGTTCGCCACAATTCACGGCGTTCGTGCAGCAGGTCGCCGGTTTGATCGGTGATCAGCCGGCGCAAACCATGCTCAATGCCGGCACCCTCGGCAGCTACGGCAAAGGCTTGCAGAAGTTGTTGGCGCATCCCGGCATCGAGCATCTGGCGGGTAATCCGCAGCAGGGCAATCAGGCGCAACCGCAACTGTTCAAGGCGGATGCGAGCCTGTTGATCGATGGCGATGAAGTGTTGCAGGAAGAAGTGTTCGGCCCGACCACGGTGATTGTCGAAGTGGCGGACAAGGCGCAACTCAGCGCCGCGCTGCATGGCCTGCACGGGCAACTGACCGCGACGATCATTGGTGAGCTGGCGGACTTTGAACAGTTTGCTGAACTTACACCGCTGCTGGAACAGAAGGTCGGGCGGATTCTGCTTAACGGTTATCCGACCGGTGTCGAAGTGTGTGATTCGATGGTGCACGGCGGGCCGTATCCGGCGACGTCCGATGCCCGTGGCACTTCAGTGGGCACGCTGGCCATCGACCGTTTCCTGCGTCCGGTGTGCTTCCAGAACTACCCGGACAGCTTGCTGCCGGAACCGCTGAAAAACGCCAACCCGTTGCGTATCCAGCGCCTCGTTGATGGCAAGCCTAGCCGCGAAGCCCTCTGACACGGTACCCCTGTAGGAGCTGCTGAAGGCTGCGATCTTTTGATCTTGATCTAAAAAAACAAAATCAAAAGATCGCAGCCTTCGGCAGCTCCTACTCGGGAGTGGAGCGCCATGAGCTATCATTGGCCCTTTCCCCCCTAGAAAGACTGTTTGCCATGACTGCCCAAACCCTTCTCAACGCCCTCGAACACTGCGGTATGGTGGAAATCGACGGCCTGCATGCCTTCGAATTCGCCCTCGACGAAGACGACAACCTGCACATCGAATGCATCGATGGTCATACGGCCAAGCATTGGGAATTCACGCCGGCGCAGGTTGCCGCTGCAACCTTCGACGACTCTTTACAGAGCTGGTTGATCGTCGGCTATTTCAATGAAACCAAAGCGATCGGCGAACACCGCCTGGTTTGTCATGGCGACGTAGTCAGCAGCAGCGACGACGAGGATGACAATCAATGAAAATGCGTAAATTCTGGCCGCTGCTGATGGCCGGCAGCGTCGGCGCCATGGGCCTGTCCACGGCGTCCGCCGAAGGCTACCAGTTGCTGGTCGGCTCCTACACCGCTGGCACCAGTCAGGGCATCTATCGCATGAACTTCGACAGCGCCACCGGCCAGATCGACGCCAAACCGCTGCAAGTGGTGAAGAGCGAAAATCCGTCGTGGCTGACCCTGTCCAAAGATCAGCAGCGCCTGTTCGTGGTCAACGAAAACGGCCCGGGCCAGAAAGACCCGGTCGGTCGCGTCAGCAGCTATTCGATCGACCCCAAGACCCACGCCCTGAGCCTGATCAATCAAGTGCAGAGCCTGGGCAACGAGCCGACTCATTCCAGCCTCAGCGGCGATGCCAGCCATCTGTTCGTCAGCAACTACTCGGTGGTGGAAGACCCGGGTGGAACGCTGGCGGTATTGCCGGTCGGTGCTGATGGCAAACTCAAACCGGTGGTGCAGATGAGCGCGCACCCGGCGAGCCGGGTCAATCCTGAGCGCCAGGCTTCGAACCACGTGCACTCGACGGTTTCTTCGCCGGATGGCCGCTACGTGTTCTCCAATGATCTGGGCGCGGACAAGGTGTTCATTTACCAGTTCGATCCGAAGGCCAACCCAGAGCTGCCGCTGACCCCAGCGAAAACCGCTTCTGTGCCGTTGCCTGCCGGCAGCGGCCCGCGTCACTTGCTGTTCAGTGCTGACGGCAAACACGCCTGGCTGACCATGGAAATGAGCGCGCAGGTCGCGGTGTTCGATTACCACGACGGCGTGCTGACCCAGACGCAACTGGTCGATCTGGCGGCTGGCCAGCCGACTTCGGACAAGGCTGCGGCGGCGCTGCACGCTTCGGCGGATGGCAAGTTCCTCTACGTCAGCAACCGTGGCACCGCTAATCAACTGGTGGTCTTTGCGATTGATCCGGCGAGCGGCCAGCTCAAAGAACTGCAAAAACGCTCGGTGGACGGTGATCACCCGCGCGAGTTCAGCCTCGACCCGAGTGGCAAATTCCTGCTGATCGCCAACCAGAAGAGCAACCAGATTGTCGTCGTCGAGCGCGATGGCAAAACCGGTCTGCTCGGCAAAACCGTGCAAAAACTGCCGATGGACGCGCCGAGCGACCTCAAGTTTCTAGTGCGACAATAAGCCACAGGCCCCGGTTTACGGGGCCTGCCTCTTTGTATTAATCGCGCTGATATCCGGTAATGCTACAAAGCATTTCAAGCGATCAACCCTCGAGCGTTAAGTTTGCTTCACGGCCCAACCGGGCAAACAAGCCAACCGAACACGAGGGTTACCGCCATGAACTTCAATCTCTTCTCCGTGATTGCCGCTTCCGCCATCTCTGCCACCGTTGTGCTGCCAGCCAGTGCCAACGTTGAAATCAACAGCAAAAAATCCCACACCCAGAGCTACACCCAGAAATACCTGCAACAGAGCGCCAACTTCTACGCCGCCCTGGATCACAAAGCCCAACACTGAAATGCCCGCTTCGAACAACTCCCTGTAGGAGCTGCCGAAGGCTGCGATCTCTTGATCTTCAACGTCAAAAGATCGCAGCCTTCGGCAGCTCCTACACGCCTGCGTGGGCAAAAAATCTCGGTGCCATAGCGAATGTGCAACACGTCCATAGACTGGCTAAATAATCAACGAAGCTGATGTTTACTATGGCAAACCCTGAGTGGTTAGCGCGGCTTTTTTGATTGATTCTGTGGACATCGAAACATGCCCACGGGAGAACACCATGGCCAGCGCAATCCTTCATTCAGCCAAACGCGGCGCCTATCTGGCCATCGGTCTTTACCTGGCCGTGGTACTGGTCGTCAGCATCGCCTCGCAGATGGAACACAGCTTCGAAGCGCCGATTCAAGTCGCCCACCCCGGCGTCCAGTTCGAACTGCGCTCGCAAAGCGTGATGGTCGACCGGGCCGAACTCGCGGGAGTCGGCGGCGCATGAAAGGCTACAGACTTTGGGTAGTCGCCGGTTTGGCGTTTTTCACCAACGGCGCTTCATTATTGGGCATCGGCCAGGGCTCGGTGGGCGCATTGGCCAGAGCCATAGAGGCCAATCACAATATCGCGCACAACATCGAACGGGCGAATACCTTGGGGCTGATGGCCGGCAATCCGCCGGTGAAAGTCTCGGCCGACTTTCTCGGGCCATTCGAGATAGATTGCATGGCCCTCGGCATGTGCAACGCGCTGGCCTGACTGATCGTTCCCACGCTCCGCGTGGGAATGCAGCCCCGGACGCTCCGCGTCCGATTGGAACGCAGAGCGTCCCTTGAGGCATTCCCACGCAGAGCGTGGGAACGATCAAAGCAGGAGGGTAAGGGTTATTTCTTCATGATCGAAGTGAATAGCTCGGATTCGAGGAAGCGCTGCAACCAGGCCTGCAACCGAACATAAGGCGTCTGCGCAAACCACTCACGATCAACATGGGCAAACTGTCGAACGAAGGGCAGCAGGGCGATATCCGCCAGGCTGGCATGATCGGCCAGCAAGTACTGACGATCGGTCAGCAGCTCATCCAGCCTCTGCAAGAACAACGCCCCCTCAGCCCGATAAACTTCCATCGGCTGCTCCGGGTAGCGCTCGGCGTATTTGTAGCGATTCAAGTGCAGCTTGAACCCCTGATCATTCGCGTCGATCAATTCAGCAATCCTTGAGTCGTCATCCAGCAGCCAATCTTGCGGATCATTCTGCGCTAACGCCCAGCGCATGATCTCCAGACTCTCGTCGATCACTCGGCCACCGGCATCCAGCACCGGCACTGTGCCCTTGGGCGAGATCGCCAGCATCTCGGCCGGTTTGGCCTTGAGGCTGACTTCGATGATGTCCACCGGCACACCCGAATAGCGCAACGCCATCCGCGCCCGCATCGCGTACGGGCAGCGGCGGAAGGAATACAGCGTGTTCATTTCACCTCCAGGGTGCTCAACCCGTTGCCCTGACGCTGCACCTGAATCTGCACCGGGATCCGCTCGTGCATTTCCTGCACGTGGGAAATCACCGCGACCTTGCGGCCCTGCGCCTGCAACCCATCGAGCGCATCCATCGCCAGTTGCAACGACTCAGGATCGAGGCTGCCAAAGCCTTCATCGATAAACAGCGATTCGATTTTCAGCGTGCTCGACGCCATCGATGCCAGACCCAGCGCCAGCGCCAGCGACACCAGGAACGTCTCGCCGCCGGACAACGAATGCACCGAGCGCAGCTCATCGCCCATTTCCGTGTCCATCACCAGCAGGCCGAGCATGCTACCGCCGCGTTTCAAGCGATAGCGTTTGACCAGTTGGCGCAGTTGCACGTTGGCGTGATGCACGAGCAAATCGAGGTTGTAGGCCTGGGCGATCTTGCGGAAGGTGTCGCCGGTCGCCGAACCGATCAAGGCACTCAATCGCGCCCAGCGCTGATATTCGGCGTAGGCCGAGGCGATCTGCTGCGCCAGCGCCTGATTGGCGTTCTGCCGGCGCTGGTCTTCGACCTGTTCGGCACGCAGTTCGGCGCACTGTTGCTCGCTGACGGTGAACTGGTTTTGCAGGTCGGTGAGGGCGCTGGCCAGTTGTTCGGCATCGAGGTTGCCGTTGTGCTGCGCCTGATGATCGAGCAGACGCTGGTCACGTTCCTGCAGCAACACCTTGGCCTGTTCGATGGTTTTTTCGTTGTGCTGCAAGCGCTGGCGCAGTTCGGCGACTTGCGCGTCATCGACCCGTAACAGATCTTCGAGGCCACCGTCATCCAGCTCCGGATGGCGGGCGCGCCAGTCGGCAATCTTGCCGGCCAGATCCCGCTCTTCGCTTTGCAGCGCCTGCAAACGTTCCTGCTGCGCCTTGAGTTCGGCGACGATCTGCACAAGTTGCGTGCGCAGGTTTTGCAGTTCCTGCGCGGTGCCGGTTTCGGCATTGCGCGCCTGTTCGACCGCTTGCTCAAGCTGCTGCTGCCAGTGCTCGGCGCTGCTGTGCTCGCCGAGCAATTGCGCGATTTTCTGCTGGCAGGCTTGCTGTTGTTCGGTCAGCGCAGTGAATTGCTGTTCGGCGCTGAGCAACTGTTGTGCACGGGTCTGCTGGCGATCCTGTTCTTTCTCCAGCGTCTGTTGCCGCTGTTGCTGCTCGGCCAGTTCTTCTTTCTGCTGCTCGACCTGCGCCAGGCGCTCGGCGATCTGCCGGTCAAGCTGCATGAACGTCGCCGCCGGCTCCTGGCGCAAGGCTTCAAGGGTGTCGGCTGGCAGCAGATTGCCGAACGCGCTGAGTTCTTCGTCGAAGCGCTGACGGTCGCTGCTCAGCTCGCGCTGCTGATTGCTTAGGTGCTGCGCCGCTTGCTGGTGCGCAGTTTCGGCCTGGCGCAATTGCTGGGTCAGCCGCGCAGCGTCCTGTTGCAAGGTGAGCAGGGCGCTTTGGCGTTGTTCGTCCTGAGTGATGCTCTGATTCAGTTGCTCGTTTTGTCGGGCGAGCCAGGCATCGCGCTTGTCGGCGTCCTGATTGAACAACTGCGCGGCCAGCGGATGCGCGTCGAGGCTTGGCGCCAAGGCTTGCTGCTGGCTGACCAGTTGTTCCTGCTGTTGCAGCAATTCTTTCTGCTGAGCAATCACGCCACCGACTTCGGCACGCAGCTCGATGAGTTTTTCCTTGAGCTGATCGACCACCTGCTGCGCATTGGCCTGCTCGCTTTCATCGTGACGGCCAAGACTTTGCAGCAGCGCTTCAGGCTGATGATACGGGTGCTCGTTGCTGCCGCAGACCGGGCACGGCTGATCGTCCTGCAACTGCGCGCGCAACTCCTCGACACTGGCACTGCGCGCCAGCCGCTGGCGTTCAAGCAGTTCGCGGGTGACGTTAAGGGTTTGCTCGGCGACGGTCAGCTCGGCTTTGGTTTTCACGCCGTCCTGAGTCAGGCGTTCGCGTTCCTGCTGGGCGCTGAGCTGGCGCTGTTGCAACTCGGCGCTGCGCTTGTCCAGATCCTGTTGCGTGGCCCACAGGCGTGATAAATCTTCGAAGGCGCGCAGTTGCTTGCGGTTGTCCTGCAACAGCGTGCCGAGGAGGCCGATCTGTTCGGCGACGGCATCAGGTTCGGCGCCGGCCTCCTTGAATAGCACTTCAAGTTGCTGTTTCTGCGTGGTCAGCTCTGCGGCGCTGCGGGTGGCGTTTTCTTCGAGGCTCGCCAGTTCCGCTTGGCCCTTGTTCAAGCGATTGCCGATCAGCATCAGCTGTTGCAGGCGATCGCGGTAGGCATTCCACGCGTCACTCAGCGGCGCCAGATGAGCGCTTTGCTCAAGTTCGGCGGCGATGCGCTGCAGGCGCTCGGCGACTTGGGTCTGTTTATCCAGCAAGGCTTGAATGGCATTCTGGCCCTCGGTGCAAGCCTGCTGCGCATTGAGCTTGGCTTCGGTGCTTTGCGCGACATCCTTGGCCAAGCGGGCGAGGGTGCTTTGTTCTTCAAAGGCCTGACGCAACAGCGGTGCGTTTTCGCTTTGCCGTTGTTGCGCGTCGCTCAGGGCGACTTTCGCCGCCTCGAGGTTTTGTTCCAGCTGCGTCTGGCGCTCAGTCAGTTCGGCATGTTGCCGGGTATGCGCGGCGATTTGTGCGGCTAACGGCGCCAACAGCGCATCGAGTTCGCTTTTGCGCGCGAACTGATGCCGTTGCGGTCCGAGTTGCTCCAGGCGCGTCAGTTTCACCCGTTCGCCGGCCAGACCTTCCGCTTGCTGCTGGGCACTGTGCAGTTGCTCAGCGGCGGCTTGCTGCGCGTCCTGCAACACACGTAAATCCTTGAGCCAGCCGTGCTGTTGCTCAAGCTGCTTGAGCTGCGCCTGCTGCAACTTCATTTGCTGTTGCGCGGCATTGAAGCGCTCATCCAACTCGGCCCGCGCTTCGGGCGCCAACGGGGTCACGCCGGTGGCCTGATCCTGCAACAGCTTGTGTGCTTCGCGGGCCTCTTTGGTCTTGTCGAAGGCGCGGCGGCCGAGACGGGTGTACAGCGCGGTGTCGGTGAGTTTTTCCAACAGTTCGCTGCGGTCGTTGTCGTCGGCCTTGAGGAACGCGCTGAACTCGCTCTGCGCCAGCAACACGGCGCGAGTGAACTGTTCGAAGTTCAGGCCGAGCGCAGCTTCCAGCTGGGTTTTGTATTCACCTTTCTGGCTGGCGAGCAGTTGATCCTGATCGATGTCGCGCAGGCTCTGCCGGCTGGCCTGCAACTTGCCGCCGGCCTTCTCGCGCGCACGGTTAGCTTCCCAACGTGCCCGATAGCGACGGCCATCGACACCGACGAAATCCACTTCGGCATAACCTTCGCCGGTACCGCGACGCAGCAAGGTGCGCGGGTCGCCGGTGGCAATTTCGCCGTCGGCATCGGGGACTTTGGCGTCACGGCCAGTGTTGTTCAGACGCGGCACCGCGCCAAACAACGCCAGGCACAAGGCGTCGAGCAAAGTACTTTTACCAGCACCGGTCGGGCCGGTAATCGCAAACAAACCGGCGCTGGCCAGCGGTTCAGCGGTGAAGTCGATTTCGAACGGCCCGGCCAGCGAGGCGAGATTTTTCAAGCGAATGGCGAGAATCTTCATGGCTGCTCACCCTCCAGTTGCACGTCCTGCAGCAGTTCGGCGAAGTCCTTCAGCGTTTGCTCATCGACCTCGCTGCCGAAGTTATCGAACCAGGCGCGGCTGAACAGTTCTTGCGGGGTGAGTTGGTCGAGTTCGATCAGTGCGCTGCCGTCCTCCGAGCCATCAACACCACGGTTGCCGGCGTATTCGGCGGCGATGCGCACCAGGCGTACGGCTTTGCCTTGCAGCGCGCTTTCGACTTGATGGCGCAGATCCGGTTGCGGCTCGTCGAGGGTGACGCGCACTTCCAGCCACGGCTGGCGTTGGGTTTCGGCGAGCAAGTCGATGTTCGGCAGATCCGCCAGTTGCAGCAGAATCTCGGCCAGCGGTGCCGGGCCGATGCGTTGCAGATTGACCGAGCGCGGGATCAGTTTCGGCTCGACGCTGACCAGGGTTTCGCCGTCGAGGGTGACGTCGAGGATCTGGTGCTGATAGCCGATCTCCGAGAATGACAACGGAATCGGCGAGCCACTGTAGCGAATGCGTTCTTCACCGTTGACCTTCTGCGGCTTGTGCAAATGGCCGAGGGCGACGTAGCTGATACTCGGCCCGAACAGGCTGGCCGGCAGGGCTTCGGCGTTGCCGATGATCAGGCTGCGCTCGGAGTCTTCCGACACCGAGCCGCCAGCCATGTGCGCGTGGCTGATGGCGATCAACGCCTGACCGGGTTTGCGCTTGGCGTTGGCGGCTTCGATCAGCCATTCATGCACCTGACCGATGCCACGCAAATAGTTGTCACCCAGATGCGCGCCAGTCACCTCCGCCGGGCGCAGGAACGGCAGCGCCAGGCACCACGCGGCAATTTCGCCTTGGGCATTTGGCAGCGGCAGCAGCAGACGTTCGGCATCCAGTTGCCCGTCATCCAGCCACAACACACGGCCCAACGCGTGGGTGCGCAAACGGCGCATCAACGGCGCGGGCAATTCGATCCGCGAGCCGGAATCGTGGTTGCCGGCAATCATCACGATGGTCAGCAACGGCTGCTGCTCGTGGGCGCTGACGATGAAGTCGTAGAGGCGTTCCTGAGCTTTGACCGGAGGATTGACGGTGTCGAAGATGTCCCCGGCGATCAGCAGCACATCCGGCTGCGCCAGTTGCAGTTGGCGCAGCAGCCATTCGAGAAAACAGGCGTGCTCGAAATCGCGCTCCTGGCCGTGCAGGTTTTGCCCAAGGTGCCAGTCGGAGGTGTGGAACAGACGCAAGGTGGACTCCGCAACAATTAAATAGGTGATGGCCGCGAGGAAATGATGGGCGGCGAAAGAGGGGAGAGTTTACAGATTATTGCGGCGGGAGGGCTTTTCGGGGAGGGCGCGCGCGATCGCGTCGATTTCAAAAATTGACCCCCTGACACCCACTGCCTACCATCGTGCCACTATATTGATATCGTTTTCGCTGCGTGCGAATCACCGCTGGTTGACCCGGAGGAGAGCGGAAAGGCGCGTTGAAGGTTTGTTCTTGTGCATGCATTTGAAATGACGACACAAAGCGCGTTGGGTAATGCTACGTGACGCTATTGTGATGGGGGGAGTAGTAATGAATATTGGCACTGGTGTTGACTTGCAAGGGTGGCTGGTAATTGTAAGTCATAAACTATTCCTTATTCCGGAAGCCTATTCCGAAAACTATGAGGATGGTGAACGCTATGAGATTTCAAGGCCGGAGATAATATTTGCTGTTGCAGAGTTGGTTCTTCCGCTCGGCGGTGGGAAAAGCTTTATATTTCACAGGTCAAAATTGTCGGGAGTTGTGGTCGGCGATTCGCCGATCAAAATAGATCCAGTGTTTCTGTCTGTTGAGGAGAGAGGACGTGGATATATTTCCATAGATGTTGCAGCTGCTTCTCTAGATAAATACAGAGAACGCTATCAGGCTTTTTTTGAAAAGGGACGTTCGGGTAATTCAAATGACTGGTTGGACTATTTATAAGGATGTAATCGTCTGCCCTCTGGAAATGGCTGGTGAACATTAAACCTGCGCATCAATCTGCGTGCCGCCGATTGCCTTTAGCCTTTTTTAATTTTTAGCAAAATCAAAAGATCGCAGCCTTCGGCAACTCCTACACATACCCTCTGTAGGAGCTGCCGGAGGCTGCGATCTTTTGCTTTTACTTCGGATAAAGCGGCGGTAACCCGCTATCACTCACCGGATCCTGCACCCGTTCCGCCGCTGGAATCGTGCGGATCGCCCGCCACAAATCCTCACCCTGCCAGTGCTGCCCCGTCTCGCTGTACAGCGCACCATTCAACCCATCCAGCGCATCCGACAGCGGCACAAACCGCGCCGCCATGTCCGCCAATGTTTCCGGCTGCTGCCGCGCCCAGGCATCCAGTGCCTGCCGCGTCGCCTGCGGATCATTCGCCTGACTCGCCCGCTTGATGTCATCCATCAACGTGCGCGGGCTCGGGCCGGTTTGTGCGGCACGATGCACCGCTGGTTGCCAGCGTGCGCGCCACCACAGGCCGAAGCCGAGGAGGGTGGTGCAGGCGAGGATCAGGGTGCTGAGTTTCCACCACCACAACACATCGTTATCGACGGCGCTCACTTGCAGGTTGCCGGCCGGGGTGTCGACTTGCAGGCTCGGGTTGTTGGCCACTTGCAGGGTGCGTGCGGGCAGGCTGCTGTGTTCAAGGTGATCTTCGAAGGTGTTCCACCAGACCACGTCCACCGTCGGCAAGTCGATGGCGCCGCTGCGGCTCGGCACCAGGGCTTCGCGCTCTTCGCGACTGCCGACAATGCCGCGGTCAGTGCTCTGGTTGCTCAGCACCGGTTGGTCGGGGTAGCGGCGCAGGCCGTTGACGTCGGTGGCGGGCAGCGCCGGCAATTGCGAGGCGGCCAGGCCTTCGACTTTCAATGTCAGGCTGCGGGTCAGGGAATCGCCAACCTGAGTGTGTTCCGGTTCCGGGTTCCAGCTTTCGCTGAGGCTCAGGCTGCGCGCGGGCAGCCATGGCGCGTCGACCGGGTAGGTCAGCGGTTTGGGTTTGACGGTCAGGGGGATTTGAGAAGAACTGACGCGCATGAGTTTGCCCGGCTTCGGCCCCTGTGCATTGGTGTCCTGAGACGGCTGCGTGTCGACCAGTGTGGCGCTGAAGGTCTGCGGCGCGATGGTCAGCAAACCGCTGTGTTGCGGGTAGATCGCATAGCGCATTTCGATCACGCCATGGCGCACACCGTTGAGGTCTTTTTCATAGGTGCGCGTGTCGCCCAGTTGCTCGATGCGCGCGTCGGCGATTTGCAGCGGCGTCAGGCTGCTGTCGTCGTACAGCGACACCGAATGGTAGATGCGCAGGGTCAGGATCGCCTGCGCCTGCACATAGACGCTGGACTGATCGAGGCTGGCTTCGATGAACACCGGATCAAGGCTGTTCTTATTCTCGCGGGTATCGCTTTCGACCACTTGCACGGTGATCGGCTGGCTCTGCGCGTCGCCCAGTTGCAGCGGCGGGATCACCACGCTGCCGTTCTCTTTCGGCAGCAGAGTGATGATCCAGCGCGTGGTCGCGCGGTTGTCACCGTTGAGGGTGTTGAGCTGGTTGACTTGGCGCGTACCGCGCACTTCGAACAACGTTTCCAGCGCGGTCAGATCGGGCTTGCCGAACTGGGTGACGTCGCTGGTTTCGAGGGTGAGTTCGACCGTCTCGCCGGAGTTCAGGCGACTGCGATCCACACTGGCTGTGAGCTCGGCCGCGTGGGCGGTGGCCGTGCAGAGCAGCAGGGGCAGCAAGAGAGCGGTGAAGCGGGTCATCGAGTGTTTTCCTGATCCTGATGTTGTTGCTGTTCGTACCAGAATTTGCGTCGGAGCAATTCGCCGGGGTCGTCGGGGATCTTGCCCAGCCATTGTTCCAGTGCCTGACGTTGCTCGCCTTCGAGGTTGTCTTCACTCGGGCGCAGCGTCGGCACGGTGTCCGTTTGTTCTTCTTCGTCGCTGCCCGGTACTTCGTTGGGGCCTGGCTGCGGCGGCGTGGTCGGTGGCGGTTCGCTGGCCGATTCGCTCGGTTGCGCCTCGCTCTGGGTTTCACTTTTTACCGCCGGTGGCGGTGCGGTCGCTGGCGGTGGTTCGTCGCCCGGAAGACTTTGCTGTTCACTCGGTTTGGTGTCCGGCTCGGCGGGCGGCGGTGTGTTTTTCTGCTTGAGCAGGTTTTCCACCAGCGCCTTGTTGGTCTGCGCCGGACGCAAATCCGGTTGCAGCTCCAGGGCCTGTTCATAGGCGTCGATCGCCGCTTCCAGCTCACCGCTTTTTGCCAGGGCGTTGCCACGATTGTAGTGGGCGCGAGCATCGCTGCCTTCGGCGAAGCGCTGGGCGGCGCCACTGTAGTCGCCGGCCTCGTACAACGCCACCCCTTGCCACTGATGATCGTCAAAATGCTGCGCGGCTTCGATCGGGCGCTTTTGCTTGAGCAAATGCAGGCCCTGTTGGTCGGGACGCAGCCACAGGTCTTCGAAGTCAAAAGCGTAGCTGGGCTGCGGCAAGCAAAACAGCAGCGGCAGGCAGAACAGCCAGCCACGGCGCCCGGCGCAAGCGGCGAGCAGCAATAGCGGCAACAGCAGCCAGTAACCCTGATCGGCCCAGGTATCCAGGCGCACGGTCTGGCCGTCGTCGCGCAAGCTGCGCGGGCCGTTGAGCAGGCCGAGCGCGCCAAGATCCGCTTCGTCGAGGCGGGCAGGATGGTATTCGCCGCCAACACTGTTGAGGAATGCGCTCAGGCCCGGACTGTCGAGTTGCGGCACGCGGATCGCGCCTTGTTCGTCCTTGAGGAAACTGCCGTCCTCCTGGGCAATTGGCGCACCTTCGGCGGTGCCGACGCCGAGCATCAGCAGTTGTGTCGACTGTCCGCTGAGGGCGCGGCGAATGCCTTGACGTTCTTCTTCATTAAGTGACGAGCCGATCAGCAGAATTCGCCCCTGACCGAGCGCGCCTTGTTTCAGCAGGGCAAGTGCTTTGTCGACGGCCAGATCGGCGCGATGGCCGCTTTCGGGCATCAGCGACGGTTTAAGCGCATCGAGCAAATTGCGACTGGTCGCCAAGTCATCGGAGAGCGGCACCAGCGTGTGCGCGCTGCCGGCGTATACGACGATCGCGGTCTGCGCATCGCTGCGCGCCTGCAACAGGTCGAAGAGCTTGCGCCGCGCCTGTTCCAGTCGCGTCGGCGGCGAGTCGGTGGCGAGCATTTCCGGGGTCAGTTCCAGTACCACCACCAACGGATCGGCGGGCTTCTGGCTGGTCTGTTCGACCCGTTCCCAGCTAGGCCCGAGCAACGCCAGAACCGTCAGCAGCCAGGCCACGCCAAGGGCAACCCACGGCAGTTTGCTGTCGCGACCGCTACCGCCGCTGAGCAGGGTGGCATGAAACGCCGGCGGCAGAATCATCTGCCAGCGCCCGGCACGCTTCTGCCGGTGCCAGAGTTGCCAGATCAGCCAGCCGAGCAGCGGCAGCAACAGCAACCACCACGGACGGAACCAGTGCGGCCAGAGCGCGATCATCGGCGCCTCCGCAGACGCAGGCGCTTGAGACGCTCGCGCCAGTCAGGTAGCGGACTTTGCAGATACAGCTCCTTGCTGAACAGCCGTTGCAGCGGGTTGTCCGGCCACAATTCACGGGCGACCAGCAACAGGCTCAACCACAGCGCCAGCGCCAAAGGCCAGTGATACAAGGCTTGCGCCGGACGGGCCTGGGTCGGTTGTTGGGTCACCGGTTCGAGTTGATCGAGGGTGTCCTTGATGGCTTGCAGTTCCTTGCCATCGTGGGCTCGGAAATACTGGCCGCCGGTGACCTCGGCGATGGCTTTGAGCGCCGGTTCGTCGAGATCCAGACTCGGGTTGACCCCAAGCAGACCGGTCGAACCGCTGTCCTCGGGATTGGCGCCGATGCCGATCGGGTAGATTTTTACGCCTTCGCTCGCAGCGAGTTTTGCCGCCGTCAGCGGATTGATTTCGCCGCCATTGTTGGCGCCGTCAGTCACCAGAATCAGCACACGACTTTGCGCCGGACGCAGGCGCAGGCGTTTAAGCGCCAGACCGATCGCGTCGCCGATCGCAGTGTTCTTGCCGGCAATGCCGATCCGCGCCTCGTCGAGCCAGACGCGTACGGTGTGGCGATCAAAGGTCAGTGGCGCTTGCAGATACGCCTGACTGCCGAACAGGATCAGGCCGACCCGGTCACCATCACGGCTTTCGAGGAAGTCGCCGAGCAAATGCTGAACCAGCGACAGACGACTGACTTCTTCGTCCTGCCATTGCATATCGGGGAAGTCCATCGAACCGGACACGTCCACCGCCACCAGCAGATCACGCCCGCTGGCAGCAATCGGCAGCGGTTCGCCGAGCCATTGCGGGCGGGCGGCGGCGGTCAGCAGCAACAGCCACAACAGCATGAACGGCGCTTGCTGACGCCACGCCGGCAGATTGGCGCGGGCGCGACGGCGGGCGAGGCCTTCCAGATCGGCGAGGAAGCTGACTTTCAGGGCGGGCTCGCCACTGTCGGCCACCGGCAGCACCAGACGCATCAGCCACGGCAGCGGCAACAGCACAAAGATCCACGCCCAGGCGAACTCAAACATGTTTGCGAATCCACGTGTCGACCGCTTGGGTCAGGCCAGCGATGGCTTTGTCGTCGAGTTTGCATTCCGGTTTGTACGCGCCTTCAACCAGTACCATCCATCGCGTCAGGCCGGCCGCCGGGCAACGGTTGTCGAGAAAGGCCAGCCATTTACGCCCGTTGAGAGTGTGGCTCTGGCTGTAGGGGTAGTGGTTGCGGCACAGCCGTTTGAGCAGGCCGTTGAGTTGTTGCAGCCAGGCACCGGCCGGGGCGCCGTCGTAGGGTTTGGGCATCTGCGCCAGTTCGGCGAGCGCGGCGATACGCACGGGGTCCAGCGGTTGTTCGGCGCGCACGATCGGGCGTTTCTTCATCGGAATGAAACGCCGCAGCTTCCACACGGCGAAACCCAGCAGCGGCAACAATAGAAGCAGCAGCCACCAACCCGGCGCCGGTGGCCAGAAGGCAATCGGTGGCGGCGAGATCAGTGGTTGCAGTTGTTCGAGGCCGTTCATCGACCTTTCCCCGGACGCTGCGGATTGAGGAATTCGCGCATCTGCTCGACCATTTCACTCTGCGTGCTCAGCGGCATCAGCAGTACCCGCAGCTTTTGCGCGAGCAATTCCCAGCGAGCGATGCGTGCTTCGGCCTGGGCGCGGTAGGTCTGGCGCAGGTCGAAGTTGAGGGTGTCGAGTTCAAGCTGCGCGCCACGCTCGGCGAACCTGAGCAGGCCAGCGGCGGGGAGGGCGTGATCGAGTGGATCGGACAGCGGCAGCATCAGCAAATCGCAATGGCGCGAGAGCAGGCTCAGTTGCTGTTCGGCGCTGTCGGACAGCGCGCGTTCATCGCAAATCACAATCACCAGACTGCCAGGACGCAGCACTTCACGGGCGCGGCGCAGCGCCACGCCAAACGCATCGCGATCCGGTTCACGCTCGCTGTGCAGCGACTGATTGACCTTGACCAGACGATTGAGCAATTGCAGCAGGCTTTGTTTGCTGCGCCGTGGCTTGATTTCGTAGTGCTCGTTGTCGCCGAATACCAGTCCGCCAACCCGGTCGTTATGCCCGAGCGCAGCCCAGCCGATCAGCGCCGCTACTTGCGCTGCCAGTACCGATTTGAACATCAGCCCCGAGCCGAAAAACAGCCGTGTGCTTTGCTCGACCATGATGAAAATCGGCCGCTCGCGTTCTTCATGGAACAGCTTGGTGTGCGGCTCCTGCGTGCGCGCCGTGACGCGCCAGTCGATGGTGCGCACGTCGTCGCCAGCCTGATAGACCCGCACCTGATCGAAGTCGACGCCACGGCCACGGAATTTCGAGTGATGCAGGCCGATCAGCGGGCTGCGCTGGCTCGGCGTGGAAAACAGCTGCACCTCGCGCACGCGGTGACGCATCTCGATCAGCTCGGCGAGGCTGACGCGGATGCCCGGTTCGGACGGCAGGGGGGCGTTCATGGGGGTCAAGCGACGGCTACGACGTCGAGAATCCGCTGCACCACCCGATCCTGATCGATGCCGGCGGCTTCGGCTTCAAACGACAAAATGATGCGGTGACGCAACACATCGAATAGCACGGCCTGGATGTCTTCCGGGCTGACGAAGTCGCGGCCGGCCAGCCAGGCGTGGGCGCGTGCACAGCGGTCGAGGGCGATCGAGCCGCGCGGGCTGGCACCATAGGCGATCCACTCGGCCATTTCCGGGTCGAACTTGGCCGGGTTGCGCGTGGCCATGACCAGTTGCACCAGGTATTCCTCCACGGCGTCGGCCATGTACAGGCCGAGGATTTCCTTGCGTGCGGCGAAGATTGCCTGCTGGCTGACCCGGCGTTCGGGTTTGGTTTCACCGTTCAACGCTTCGCCACGGGCCTGCTGGAGGATGCGGCGTTCGACGGCGGCGTCCGGGAAACCGATTTTCACGTGCATCAGGAAGCGGTCGAGCTGGGCCTCCGGCAGCGGGTAAGTGCCTTCCTGCTCGATCGGGTTTTGCGTGGCCATCACCAGAAACAACGGCGACAGCTCATAAGTGCTGCGGCCAACACTGACCTGACGCTCGGCCATGGCTTCGAGCAGCGCCGATTGCACCTTGGCCGGGGCACGGTTGATTTCGTCCGCCAGCACCAGGTTGTGGAAGATCGGCCCTTGCTGGAACACGAAACTGCCGGTTTCCGGGCGATAGATCTCGGTGCCGGTGATGTCGGCTGGCAGCAGGTCCGGGGTGAACTGAATGCGATGGAACTGGGCTTCGATGCCCTCGGCGAGTTCTTTGATCGCTTTGGTCTTGGCCAGACCCGGAGCGCCCTCGACCAGCATGTGGCCGTCGGCGAGCAGGGCGATGAGCAAACGCTCGATGAGTTTTTCCTGGCCGAGAATCTGCGTTGAAAGAAAGGTTCGCAGCGCCAGCAGCGCTTCACGATGTTCCATCGGTGACTGTTCCTGGAAAGGGGTGGCCACAGGCGTTCGGATAACGCCGGGGCTGGGGGCGTTACTTTAATCCATCGCGGGGGGTGGCGACTAACGGCATTTTGCGCAAAGTGCGGGAAATGACTGGGGGAATTGTTGGGTTTTTGTAGTGGGGGAGTGTTGAGGTGGCTGTTCTGGCCTCATCGCTGGCAAGCCAGCTCCCACAGGTTCAGCGTTGTGCATGCGAATTGTGCAACACATCGATCACTGTGGGAGCTGGCTTGCCAGCGATGGGGCCAGCCCAGACGCGATCAAGCTTCGTTAATGAAGGTGCCAGTTCCATCAAGGATGTTCTTCAGGGTCTCGACCACCTCATCCAGATCAACCATATCCGGGTTAAAGCTGATCTCCAGCACATCATCCCCATTCAACGCATCGGCATCCGCCGCACCAATCTCGATCTTCAGCAGCGTCTTGCTCAGGGTGACTTTCACCCCGTCCAGCGTAGAAGGCTCGCCATCCAGAGTGATCTCCAGCTCATTCTCATCCGGATAGCGGCTCATCAGAAACATGTCGCCCTTGTCGCTGTGGCAGCAGAGCATGGCCATGTTGTCTTCTTCGTCATCGCATGGGTTGACGATCAGTAGGGCGGTGGTCATTTGCATGGTCAATTCCTGCCTCAAGGGGCGTATCGGTCGCTAATGGGCGCGATTCTGCCAGCCCTCGGGAATTTCTGCATGTGAGAGTGTCAGAGGATGTGTCGTGAACGCGACATGGGTCAACGGTCATTTCTGGCACGGATGTACCGTAAATCCGGGCATTCAGGCCGCCGTTTTCCGCCACGAGTGCTAGTGTTTAGCGGTGCGAAACCCTCGGTTTACGTGCCAATGACCGAATATGTCGCAGCACCGCAAGCAGACACATTGTCGCACCCTTTAAGCTGCGCAACGGATGAGCACCCGTAAAGGCATTGTCGGCACCGCTGGCAGTCGCTTTTGCAGATGCCCATTCAATGGAAGGTGAATGTGACCTGAGTGTCCCGTCCAGCTTCACCCACCTGTCACCCTGTTTCCTCTGCCCGAGAATCAGGAACAGGGCGACACAGGCCCCGAAAGGGGTGTTGCACGCGACGCTTTCCATCAATAACAAGCTTAAGCGGAGTACCACAGATGGCGTTCTTCACCGCAGCCAGCAAAGCCGACTTCCAGCACCAACTGCAAGCGGCACTGGCGCAGCACATCAGTGAACAGGCACTGCCACAAGTGGCGCTGTTCGCTGAACAATTCTTCGGCATCATTTCCCTGGACGAGCTGACTCAACGTCGCCTCTCCGACCTCGCTGGCTGTACTCTTTCCGCGTGGCGCCTGCTTGAGCGCTTCGATCACACGCAACCGCAGGTGCGCGTCTACAACCCTGATTACGAGCGTCATGGCTGGCAGTCGACCCACACCGCGGTCGAAGTGCTGCACCACGACCTGCCATTTCTGGTCGACTCGGTCCGCACCGAGCTGAATCGTCGCGGCTACAGCATCCACACCCTGCAGACCACCGTGCTCAGCGTGCGTCGTGGCAGCAAGGGCGAACTGCTGGAAATCCTGCCGAAGGGCAGCACCGGCGAAGGCGTGCTGCACGAGTCGCTGATGTACCTGGAAATCGACCGCTGCGCCAACGCGGCCGAACTGAATGTTCTGAGCAAAGAGCTGGAACAGGTTCTCGGTGAAGTCCGCGTTGCGGTCGCCGATTTCGAGCCAATGAAAGACAAGGTGCAGGAAATCCTCGCCAAGCTCGACAACAGCGCGTTTGCCATCGATGCCGACGAAAAGAACGAAATCAAAAGCTTCCTGGAATGGCTGGTGGGCAACCACTTCACCTTCCTCGGCTACGAAGAATTCGTGGTCACCGATCAGGCCGACGGCGGCCACATCGAATACGACCAGAACTCCTTCCTCGGCCTGACCAAACTGCTGCGCACCGGCCTGACCTACGAAGACCTGCGCATCGAAGACTACGCCGTTGCCTACTTGCGCGAACCGACCCTGCTGTCGTTCGCCAAAGCTGCGCACCCGAGTCGTGTACACCGTCCAGCCTACCCGGACTACGTGTCGATCCGTGAAATCGACGCCGACGGCAAAGTCATCAAGGAACACCGCTTCATGGGCCTGTACACCTCGTCGGTGTATGGCGAGAGCGTGCGGGTCATCCCGTTCATCCGCCGCAAGGTCGAAGAAATCGAGCGTCGCTCCGGCTTCCAGTCCAAGGCTCACCTGGGCAAGGAACTGGCGCAGGTTCTCGAAGTATTGCCGCGTGATGACCTGTTCCAGACCCCGGTCGACGAACTGTTCACCACCGTGATGTCGATCGTGCAGATCCAGGAACGCAACAAGATCCGCGTATTCCTGCGCAAAGACCCGTACGGTCGCTTCTGCTACTGCCTGGCCTACGTGCCGCGCGACATCTATTCCACCGAAGTTCGCCAGAAGATCCAGCAAGTGCTGATGGAGCGCCTGAAGGCCTCCGACTGCGAATTCTGGACCTTCTTCTCCGAGTCCGTGCTGGCCCGCGTGCAGTTGATTCTGCGTGTCGATCCGAAGAACCGCATCGACATCGACCCGGTTCTGCTGGAAAAAGAAGTCGTACAAGCGTGCCGCAGCTGGCAGGACGATTACGCCGCACTGACCGTCGAAAGCTTCGGCGAAGCCCACGGCACCAACGTGCTGGCCGACTTCCCGAAAGGCTTCCCGGCCGGCTACCGCGAGCGTTTCGCTGCGCATTCGGCCGTGGTCGATATGCAGCACCTGCTGAGCCTCAACGAAAAAAATCCGCTGGTGATGAGCTTCTATCAGCCGCTGGGCCAGGTCTCCGGCCAGCGCGAGCTGCATTGCAAGCTGTACCACGCCGACACCCCGCTGGCGCTGTCCGACGTGCTGCCGATTCTGGAAAACCTCGGCCTGCGCGTGCTGGGTGAATTCCCGTACCGTCTGCGTCACACCAATGGCCGCGAGTTCTGGATTCACGACTTCGCGTTCACTGCCGCTGAAGGCCTGGACCTCGACATCCAGCAACTCAACGACACCCTGCAGGACGCTTTCGTCCACATCGTTCGTGGCGAAGCCGAGAACGATGCGTTCAACCGTCTGGTCCTGACCGCCGGCCTGCCATGGCGCGACGTGGCGCTGCTGCGTGCTTACGCGCGTTATCTGAAGCAGATTCGTCTGGGCTTCGATCTGGGTTACATCGCCAGCACCCTGAACAACCACACCGACATCGCTCGCGAACTGACCCGGTTGTTCAAGACCCGCTTCTATCTGGCACGCAAACTCAGCGACGACGATCTGGAAGACAAGCAGCAGCGTCTGGAGCAAGCGATTCTGACTGCACTGGACGATGTTCAGGTGCTCAACGAAGACCGCATCCTGCGTCGTTACCTCGACCTGATCAAAGCCACGCTGCGCACCAACTTCTATCAGACTGACGCCAACGGCCAGAACAAGTCGTACTTCAGCTTCAAGTTCAACCCGCACGCGATCCCTGAACTGCCGAAGCCAGTGCCGAAGTTTGAAATCTTCGTTTACTCGCCACGGGTTGAAGGCGTACACCTGCGCTTCGGTAACGTTGCCCGTGGTGGTCTGCGCTGGTCCGACCGTGAAGAAGACTTCCGTACCGAAGTCCTCGGCCTGGTAAAAGCCCAGCAAGTGAAGAACTCGGTCATCGTGCCGGTGGGCGCGAAGGGCGGCTTCCTGCCGCGTCGTCTGCCACTGGGCGGCAGCCGTGACGAGATCGCGGCCGAGGGCATCGCCTGCTACCGCATCTTCATCTCGGGCCTGTTGGACATCACCGACAACCTGAAGGACGGCGCGCTGGTTCCGCCGGCCAACGTCGTGCGGCATGACGACGATGACCCGTACCTGGTAGTGGCAGCGGACAAGGGCACTGCAACCTTCTCCGACATCGCCAACGGCATCGCCATCGACTACGGCTTCTGGCTGGGTGACGCGTTTGCGTCCGGTGGTTCGGCTGGTTATGACCACAAGAAAATGGGCATTACCGCCAAAGGCGCGTGGGTTGGCGTACAACGTCACTTCCGCGAGCGCGGCATCAATGTTCAGGAAGACAGCATCACCGTAGTGGGCGTCGGTGACATGGCCGGTGACGTGTTCGGTAACGGCCTGTTGATGTCCGACAAGCTGCAACTGGTCGCGGCCTTCAACCACATGCACATCTTCATCGACCCGAACCCGAACCCGGCGACCAGCTTCGTCGAGCGTCAGCGCATGTTCGACCTGCCGCGTTCGGCCTGGACCGACTACGACACCAGCATCATGTCCGAAGGTGGCGGTATCTTCTCGCGCAGCGCGAAGAGCATCGCGATCTCCCCGCAGATGCAGGAACGCTTCGACATCAAGGCCGACAAGCTGACCCCGACCGAACTGCTGAACGCCTTGCTCAAGGCACCGGTGGATCTGCTGTGGAACGGCGGTATCGGTACTTACGTCAAGGCCAGCACTGAAAGCCATGCAGACGTCGGCGACAAAGCCAACGATGCACTGCGCGTGAACGGTAACGAGCTGCGCTGCAAAGTAGTGGGCGAAGGCGGTAACCTCGGCATGACCCAACTGGGTCGTGTGGAATTCGGCCTGAATGGCGGCGGTTCCAACACCGACTTCATCGACAACGCCGGTGGCGTGGACTGCTCCGACCACGAAGTGAACATCAAGATCCTGCTGAACGAAGTGGTTCAGGCCGGTGACATGACCGACAAGCAACGCAACCAGTTGCTGGCGAGCATGACCGACGAAGTCGGCAATCTGGTGCTGGGCAACAACTACAAGCAGACTCAGGCCCTGTCCCTGGCGGCGCGCCGTGCTTACGAGCGCATCGCTGAGTACAAGCGTCTGATGAGCGACCTGGAAGGCCGTGGCAAGCTGGACCGTGCCATCGAGTTCCTGCCGACCGAAGAGCAACTGGCCGAGCGTATTGCTGAAGGCCACGGTCTGACCCGTCCTGAACTGTCGGTGCTGATCTCGTACAGCAAGATAGACCTCAAAGAGCAGCTGTTGGGCTCCTTGGTGCCGGACGACGATTACCTGACCCGCGACATGGAAACGGCGTTCCCGCCGACCCTGGTCAGCAAGTTCTCCGAAGCCATGCGTCGTCACCGTCTGAAGCGCGAGATCGTCAGCACCCAGATCGCCAACGACCTGGTCAACCACATGGGCATCACCTTCGTGCAACGACTCAAAGAGTCGACCGGCATGAGCCCGGCGAACGTGGCTGGCGCTTACGTGATCGTGCGTGACATCTTCCACCTCCCGCACTGGTTCCGTCAGATCGAAGCGCTGGACTATCAGGTTTCCGCTGATGTGCAGCTGGAGCTGATGGACGAGCTGATGCGTCTGGGTCGCCGTGCCACGCGCTGGTTCCTGCGTGCCCGTCGCAACGAGCAGAACGCTGCCCGTGACGTCGCGCACTTCGGTCCGCACCTGAAAGAGCTGGGTCTGAAACTCGACGAACTGCTGAGCGGCGAAATCCGTGAAAACTGGCAGGCGCGTTATCAGGCGTACGTCGAAGCCGGTGTGCCGGAATTGCTGGCGCGTATGGTGGCGGGCACCTCGCACCTGTACACGCTGCTGCCGATCATCGAAGCTTCCGACGTGACTGGCCAGAACCCTGCCGAAGTGGCCAAGGCCTACTTCGCCGTGGGCAGTGCGCTGGATATCACCTGGTACCTGCAACAGATCAGCGCACTGCCGGTTGAAAACAACTGGCAAGCCCTGGCCCGTGAAGCGTTCCGTGATGACGTCGACTGGCAGCAACGTGCGATCACCATCTCCGTCCTGCAACAGGGCGACGGCACTCAGGACGTGGAAGCACGCCTGGCGCTGTGGATGGAACAGCACGAAAGCATGATCTCGCGCTGGCGCGCCATGCTGGTGGAAATCCGTGCGGCGAGCGGCACGGACTACGCCATGTATGCGGTGGCCAACCGTGAGCTGCTGGATCTGGCGTTGAGCGGGCAAGCGGTCGTGCCTGCAGTCGCTGCGAATGCCGAGCTTGAATTGGCGTAAGTAGTGGCTGAATGAAAAAGCCCCGGTGTCGTGAGATGCCGGGGCTTTTTTATGTCTGTTGCGGTCAACTTACTGGACGTATCGCAGTATTACGGAGGAGGGAGAACCGTTGTCTTGTGCCATCCTGCCGCCTGCGATAATGCGGCCATCCTTTTGTAGGATTACGAGCCTTCCAGTGCCCACGCTGGGGAAATAGCGGAAGCCGTTATTGCCAAAACCAATATCGAGCGTTCCATCTGGATGATAACGGGCTAACACACCGGCTTCACCCCACCGAGTGCCCACTACAATGACCTTTCCGTCTGCCTGAATGGCACCAGACATCCATTCACCTTGAAAGTCCGTCAGTACCGGATCACCGTTGTTGAACTCTATGTCTTGCGATCCGTGCGTATCAAGCCGCGTCAATACACCGTGCTCGGGAACCGGATCTCCCATCCAGGGTGATGGTCCCGTTCTTCCGACTACCCAAAACTTCTGATCCGGTAATGGGTGCAAATCCCAGACCTCGAGGCCGCCCTGTTCCTTGGCTGGTTTTTCCAGCACGCAATACCCGCCTTTACCGAAAGATCGGTCTGGAAGACCTTTGGAATCATAAGCGATCAAAAAACCCTGGCTGATGCGGGAGTCGTCTGGACGTAGAGCTGCACCGACGATAAGGCGTTCGCCTTTGATGACCCGCAAACAAGTCTGGTAAATCGCCTTGCCCTCATAAGCTAGCTGGACATACCCCTTACCGTTGAATGTCTTGTCCACTGCCCCGTTTTCTTCAAGTTTGAAGAGGTAAGGATTTTCTCCTTTATACAACGAGAGGATAAGCAAAATCTTGCCGTCACTGAGCACTGTACATGTGCCCGATTGCGAGTTTGCATTACTGGTTTGAGTACACTCGTTGGGATAGCGTTCGGCTGCGCGCTCTGGAGGTACTATGACTTCGCCGTCCTTACCAAATGTCTTGTCCGGTTTGCCGTCCGGCATGAAGCGTGCGAGGCAGACTCCGGTGCCAGTCCCGTACTGATCACCCGTAACCAGGATCCGGCCCTTCGGATCGATATTGATCGTCAAGGCTTGTGATTTGCTCGCGCCACCGAACGTGGATGAAATGTACCCGACGCCCGCAAAGCGTTTATCAAGCAGTCCATCGGGAGTGAGACGAGCCACATAATATTTATTGTCCAGCGTCCTTCCCGCGGCGTAGACGTTGTCATGCTCATCCGTTGTCAGTGCAAAAAAATAGTCGACGTCGGCAAAAGCGGTAGAGCCTTTTTTGCCGAATGTGGGATCGAGATCTCCTGCGTTGTACTCTTCAGTTTTCATTGTTTGCTCCCTGAGTTGACGCTCCGTCAGGCACCAGACCATTCGAGGAGCGGTCATGCATTAGGGGGCGGGTGAGCAGGGCTGTCTACTGTAAGACCTTACAGTAGACAGGGCGTGGATTACATGCTCGTAGCGTCGCCAATGGAGTGAGCCTGCTCGCGATGGCGTCCTTTATATCAATGCAACTTCTGATCTTGGTTGCTCTCGAGCATCGACACTTTGTCCGCAGACCGCGCGACTAAACAGCCATCAGTTTTTCAGCGGGATCAACACTTGCTCATCCGGGGCCAGCACCATGAACACCAGCAACTTCGCCGGTTTGCTCTGGCTGGCATTTTTCGACACCAGATGCTCGGACCCGGCCGGTTCGTACCAGAACTGGCCCTTCTTGTAGGTGATCGCTTGTTCACCTTTGACCTGGGAAATCACTTCACCTTCGAGCACGTATGCCATCGCCGTACCGTCATGTTTGTGAGCGATGGAGGACTGGCCGGGTTTGTAGTCGACTTCGATCATCATGGCTTTTTTGCCGGGGGCGTTTTTCAGCATCTGCTCTTGCAGGACGGTGACTTTTTCTGACGGATCGTGGGCGAAGGCGGCTGAGGTGCAAAAGCTCAGGGAGAGGGCGGCGGCGAAGCAGGGCAGGGCTTTCATGGCGGGTTACCTGTGATGATCGGGGGGTTGGACATCACAGTAGTCCGCAAGGCTAGGCATTCAAACGGCCAATATTCGGGAAGATCAGGTGACCAATTCGGGTGTTCCCAAAACCAAAAGATCGCAGCCTTCGGCAGCTCCTACACCGATCTCTGTAGGAGCTGCCGAAGGCTGCGATCTTTTGATCTTGCTTCTAAACGATGGGGAAACTGTTGAAGTCGACGCTATTGGCCAACCGACTATCGATCAAGTCAATAAACCCCTGCGCCTCGGGCCGGTTGAAATGCGCCTGCATCGCCGCTTCCGACTGCCAGCGGGCACTGACCGTCCAGCGGTGGCCGTCCTCGGGGCAGCGGTCGACCAGGTAGGAATCGCAGCCCGGCGTTTCGCGCAGGGTTTCGACGATCTTCTGCAGTTGCCTGCCCAGTTCATCCGAGCGGCCGGCCGCAGCCTGCACCTGGACCGTATTGATCACTTCGTTGGACATTGCTCACACTCCTGAATCAGGCCGGACGAATCCTGCTCATTGAGGGATAACGCCTGTGCAGAATAGGCCTGCACCTGTCGATCACCAATAACCAATCGGCAGTTAATCGCCCAGACCAATCATTCAGGCAACTTGTTGCAGAATGTCGCGCAGCCGATCCAAGGCGATATCAATGTCGAGGGTTTCGATGGCGCCAAAGCCGAAGTACAGCCCGTTTTTCGGCGTTTGCTGGTAATAGAAACCGTTGATCGCATACAGGCCGACTTCGACCTTTTTCGCCAGTTCGATCACCAGCGGCAGGTCGATCGGCACCTTGCAGAACACCGTCATGTGGAACCCGGCACTTGGTGGCACCGCTTGCAGCCACGGCGAAAGATCGTCGGCCATGCGCGCCAGAATGCGTTCGCGGCGCTGCGCGTAAATGGTGTGGCAGCGGCGGATATGCTTGAGCAGGCAACCTTCGGCGATGAACTTGGCCAGCGCCCACTGCGGCAGGGTCGAGGCGTGCAGGTCGGTGAGTTGCTTGGCGCGGATCACCGCTTCGAGAATCGCTGGCGGCAGAATCGCATAACCCAGGCGCAGCTCCGGCAGCAGGGTTTTCGAGAAGGTGCCGACGTAGGCGACGATGCCGCGCTGGTCGAGGTTGAACAGCGAATCGGTGGGCCGGCCCTCGTAGCGAAATTCACTGTCATAGTCGTCTTCGATGATGATCGCGCCCAACTCATGGGCGCGAGCCAGCAAGGCTTCGCGGCGTGCGTGGCTCATCGGCATGCCCAGCGGGAACTGGTGCGACGGCGTGACATAGATGAGCCGCGTGCCATCAGGAATGTGTTCAACCTGGATGCCCTCGGCATCCACCGGAATCCCGACCACCTCGGCGCCATGTGTACCGAACAACAGGCGCGCGGGCGGATAACCGGGATCTTCCATCGCCACCCGGCTGCCGGGGCTGATCAGCACGCGGGTGATCAAATCCAGCGCCTGTTGCGCGCCGTTGCACACCACGATGTCTTCATCCTGACAGTTGATCCCCCGGGAAAAAGCGATGTGCCGGGCAATCGCATTGCGCAGCGCCGGCAAGCCCTCGGGCAGGCTGTAGAAACCCTTGGACTGCGTCATCTGCCGCAACGCGTGGGAGACGCAGCGGCGCCAGTCATCCTGCGGGAACTGACCCTTGCTGGTGGCGCCACCGATAAAGTCATAACGCAACGAACCTTCCAGCGTCGGGTGACGCAGAAACACCGGCAGATTGCGCCAACGCTCGATCACCTCGGCGCCGGCCAGTTCGCTGTGGCTTTGTTTGCGCTGGATCTGCGCCGGACGTGCGTTGACGTAGGTGCCTTTGCCAATCACCCCGGAGAGGAAGTTTTCGTAGGTCAGTTGCGCGTAGGTGTCGGAAATGGTCTTGCGCGAGATGCCCAGTTGCTCGGCGAGCAGGCGGCTCGGGGGCAGTTGCGTGCCCGCCGCCAGACGTCCGGATTCGATGGCGCCGCGCAGCTGTTGGTACAACTGACCGGCCAGATCCTTGCGGCCGTTGATCACGACGTGAAGTTCCATACCGACGAGGCTCCCGAGGCTGTTTGACGTGCCCGCCAGATTACCGCTGTTGTTTGATTGGCAATAGTTGCCTACCCGAAAAACCCCAAATTGGCCCCAATCCCTGTAGGCGCTGCCGAAGGCTGCGATCTTTTGATCTGGCTTTTGTTTATAAAAACCAAAGTCAAAAGATCGCAGCCTTCGGCAGCTCCTACAGGGGGATTTATGTTTGGCAGGGGGGCAGTGGTGTAGCGGTTTTCCGTGCAATTGGGGCTGTAATGCATCGCTGTCGGGGTTTACGGTGAAGTCATTATTCCGTCTACAGAGACCTGCCCATGTCCCCGCGCCTGGATTACTACAACGCTTCGCCCAAAGCGATGAAAGCGATGATTGCCATGGAGGCGCTGACCGCCAACCTCAGTATCGAGCAGCCGCTGCTGCAACTGATCCGCATCCGTGCCTCACAGCTCAATGGCTGCGCATTCTGCACCGACATGCACTCGGTGGACGCGCGACGGGCTGGGGAGAGTGATCGACGTTTGTATGCGATTGCGGTGTGGCGCGACAGCAACTTCTTCAACCCGCGCGAACGTGCGGCGCTGGCCTGGGCGGAGGCGGTGACGCTTTTAGCGGAGAGCCGTGTGCCTGATGACGTTTATGAGCAAGCGCGCGAGCAATTCAGCGAAGGCGAACTGGTCGACCTGACCATGGCCGTGACCACCATCAACAGCTGGAATCGCCTTGCGGTGAGCTTCCGCCAAACCCCAAGCGATTGAAGATCAAAAGATCGCAGCCTTCGGCAGCTCCTGCAGGGAAACGCTCAAAATCCCATGTAGGAGCTGCCGAAGGCTGCGATCTTTTGATTTTGACGTTGCCCTAATTCGGCGGACGTTGCGGTTTCACCGAGGTGCCAAAGGTATTGCCCATCCGCGTGCTGGTCGCCGCCGGGGTCGCGAGGCCAACCTGATTCGGCGGCCGCTTATTCACCGGTACATTCAGCGCCTCCTGATTCTTTTCCGCCGCCGCCGCGCCTTCCGGGTTGTTGCCCATCTGCTGGCTCAAACAGTCGTAATTCGGCGCCCTGTAGCCGCCGACTGTCACCTCGACACAGCCCAAGGGTTCCTCGGCATAAGCGCCCGACAGCGCCATCAACAACAGCCCGCCAAGGCTGAATCGCCACAGTGTATTCATGCTCGCCTCCTGGCCGGCCCGGAAGGGCCGCGCTATGGCTTGAGTCTAGTGCAAGCCTTGCGCAATTCCCGTGATGGTTTTTTTGCACCGCCCGTCACACCAGATTCATAAACAGCCCTCAGGATGACGATTTCCAAGGATTCGTCAGCCGTGCAGCGAGGCAGTTCCAGGGACGGTTTTCAGCGTTCAACGAGGCTTGTACGCCGGATGTGTCTGGGGTGGCTGCTTGGCTGTGCGGCGGGCCACGCGATGGCCGATGCGATGCCGGCGGACCTGCGCATGACGCTGCACATTCCGGCACAGGATCTGGCGCACGCGCTGGACCAGTACAGCCACGCCACTGGCGTTGCGGTGCTGGTCGACAGCCAGTTGAGTCGCGGTCGTCGCTCGCTGGCGGTGGACGGTGAATACACCGCCGCCGATGCCCTGCGTCGATTGCTCGGCGGCAGTGGTTTGATGGCGCGTTATGCCCGCGACGATGCGTTTACCTTGCAAGTGGCGCAGGTCGAAGACGTGCCGGCGCCGCCACAAAAACAGACGCCCGAGAGCGTCGCGGTCAACCGCAGTTACGCCACGGCGGTGCAGGCGGCGATCGAGCGCAACCTGTGTCGCTCGCCGCTGACCCGTCCGGGCAGTTATCGCGCGGTGTTGCAGGTCTGGGTCGGCCGCGATGGCGTGGTGCAACACAACCGGTTGGTCACCTCGACCGGCGATGTACGGCGCGACAACGCGTTGGTGGAGAGCTTTCGCAATCTCAGGATCGACCGGCCGACGCCCAGTGCCTTGCGTCAGCCGGTCACGTTGCTGTTGTTACCGGAGTCGTCAGGGAAACGCATGGAATGCACCAAATGGGAAGGAGTTTCCGGGGGATGAAAGACACCGGACAAGGTTCGATGGTCCAACTGTTCCTGACGTCCTACGAGGACTTTCGGGTGCGCCTGCGCAGGCGTCTCGGTTCGGAAGATCTGGCCAACGACGTGCTGCACGAAACCTACCTGCGGGTCGACCGCATGGAGACGCCGCCGAATGTCCTGCGGCCCAATGCCTACCTCTATCGCATGGCCCTGAACATCGCCGCCGACCGCCGCCAGGCCGATGCGCGCCTGCTCACCGGCGAGGAAGTCGAGGAGCTGCTGCAAATCGGCGACGAAGCCCTCGATCCGGCGCGGGTGGTGGGTGGGCAAAAGGAAATCCAGTCGCTGCTCAGCGCCCTCTACGAACTGCCCGCACGGCGTCGCCGAATCTTCATCGCGGCGCGTCTGGAAGAGGCGCCGCACCTGGAGATTTCCCAGCGCTTCGGCATTTCCACGCGCATGGTCGAGAAGGAAATCAAAGCCGCGTTGGGCTTCTGCGCCGCGAAACTGGAAAGAAAAGTGTTTCAGCGGTTCGGTCGCGGGGCCGGAAAACCGTCTTCTGAATAGTGCCCGATCAATTCGTTGAGAATCTGCGCGTTTGAACATCTTTCGACTGACACCTGCCGAGCCCTCGGCGGCCGACAATCTGCACAGCGAAGCCCGCGACTGGCTGGTCTTGCTGACCTCCGGCCGCGCCACCGTGGCCGACGCCCGCGCCCTGCGCGAATGGTGCGCGCAGAGCGCCGAGCATGCCCGTGCGTTCGAAGAGGCCAAGCGGTTGTGGCAGCAGCTGCAACCGGCCATGGAGCAAATGCAGGCGCCACGGCGTTTCGGTCGCCGTGCCTTTCTCGGTGGGGCGATTGCCGCATCGGCGGCATTTTTGCTGGTGCGCGGGACGATTCCTGGTGGTTTTGAAGGGCTGGGCGCTGACTACATCACTGAGGTCGGTCAGCAGCGTCGTTTCGAACCGGCGCAGGGTGTGAGCCTGGAGCTGAACACGCAGACGCGGATCAATCAGCGTGCAGTGTCTGACGGTGTGCAGGGGTTTGAGCTGGTCAGTGGTGAAGTTGAGGTGCAGACGGCACGGTTGCCGCTGGCGATGCAGGCTGGGGGAGGGTGGTTGCGGGCCAGTCAGGGGCGTTTCAACTTGCGTAACACTGATCAGCAAGTTTGCGTGACTTGCCTTGATGGTGCGGTTGAAGTGGATGTTGAGGGTCGTAGCCTGCGTCTTGAACCGGGGCAGCAGGTGACCTATGACGCGCGGCAGGTTGGCAGTGTGCAGAGTGTCGACACGGCGGCGGTGATGAATTGGCGTCAGCAGGTGCTGGTGTTTAACGGCGCTACGCTGAGCCAGATGATTGATGAGATCAATCGGTATCGGCCGGGGATGTTGCTGTTGCTTAATCGTGAGCTTGGGCAGCGGCGGGTGCAGGCGCGTTTCAGCCTTGATCAACTTGCTGGCGTTGCATTGCTGATTCGTGACGCTTATGGCGTTAAGTGCACCGAGTTGCCGGGTGGTGTCGTTGTTTTGAGCTAGTGGGTTTGATTGGGTACATATCCGTTGCTGCGGTTATGGCTGCTTAGGGTTCCGCCCTTACGGCGGGTCACCTTTTCCAAACGCCGAAAAGGTAACCCAAAAGGCTTGCTCCTGCGTGCGGCCCGCTCGCTGAGGCTCGGGGTTCCTTCGCTGCGGGATCCATCCGGGCGCATCGCCTACGGTTTGCTTCGCTGCACCTCCTCTCGATGCATTTGGCTGCGCCAAACGGTCGCTGCGCTCCCACCCCCGGATGAATCCCTCCACTCAGCCTTCCGACGTCGCCCGTGGATCAAGATCAAAAGCTTTCGGCGAGCTGACACTCGGCCATTGAGTGGGGCGGCTTCGCCGCATGCTGTGCTCGCGAGTCGAAATTTTGGGAGCTGGCCTGCCAGCGATGGCGGCCTGTCAGCGGACCAATACTACCGGCTGCACTCAGTCTTTGTGGGAGCTGGCTTGCCAGCGATGGCGACCAACCAGACAACCAACCCCTGACTGACTTCACCCAATTCCTGTGGGAGCTGGCTTGCCAGCGATGACGGCCTGCCAGCCAACCACCCCCAACTGACTGCACCCAATCCCAATGTAGGAGCTGCCGGAGGCTGCGATCTTTTGATCTTCAAAGTCAAAAGATCGCAGCCTTCGGCAGCTCCTACACGGATATCCACATTGCAGCCAGTATCACTCCAGCGGTCCAATCACCTGCCGATACTTCTCCACCCCCTGCGCCGTTCCCCGACTCAACCGAATCTCCAACCCCAACGGATCCTCCCGCCGATTCCCGCTCAACTGCCGCCACCCCTTATCCACCTCCCAAACCCGCACCTGCACATCACTGACATCACTCAAAACAGCAACCCCATTCCCAGGCGCCGGCAACGGATACCGACTCCGCGCCTCAGCCACCGCCCGATACAACGTGTCGCCCTTGACCCACCAGCGCACCCGCTGCAAAGCCCCAGGCTGATCCGCCGCCGTGCGAATGATGTCCAGACGAAAACCCTTACTGTCGCTACTGCGCACAGTCAGAGCGGGCGGGGCGCTCGGCGGCTCATCATCCACGCCAACCTTCTTCGGCTCGGTCAACTCAATCCCCGCCCGCATCTCCACATCCCGCTGCAACTGATTCAGCGCCCGCAACAAACCGTCACTCTGCTCACTGCTCGCCTGCAAATGACTGTCCGCCCGCGTCACACTGTCCAGCCCCCGCCAGGCAATCAAACTCACCACCGCCATCAACAAAATCGCGACCATCACCTCAATCAGCGTAAACCCTTGTTGGCGCTTCATTGCAGGCTGATCCTTCCACTGCCATCACGCAGCACACTCAAGCGATTCAACCCATCCGACAACGTCAGTTGCAGCGGCGGATTGATCCACTCAGCGTTCAGCACAACCCTCTGTTTCGGCTCCACCCGCACCTCCATCTTCGGACTCTGCCAGGCACGCGGCCGCAACTGCGGGTCCTGCGCGAAATGATCAAACCCCTTGCCACTGTCACTGCGCCGACTAAAGCGAAACCCCTTGGCATCACTCACCCACACAATCGGCCGGCCATCCGCGCGGGCTTCCGCCTGCGCCACCTGCAGCAACTGCGCCACACGCTCGGCATCCTTGCGCAGCAACTGCAACGGATCGGGCTTGATACTCAAGCTGATCGCCGCACTGGCGATGCCGATGATCACCAGCACCACCATCAACTCGATCAGCGTAAAACCCTGTTGCCTGTTCATCGCGCGCGCTCCTTTGCGTCCTGCGCCATCGTGCACGGCCAACATGTAAGGCGTGTGAAATAAAACGGAGAGAATTGCCGCGTAGGCTGACAGCAGGGATAAAAAGGAGATTCAACCCATGACCTTCACCGCACGCGTTTCCCCACCCCAAATGGCCCAGGCCCTCGCGCTGCTCGCCGCGCTGGTCGGCGTGGCGACGTGGTCGTCGCTGCTGCTGACCTCCGCCGAATCCCACACCCCGGCAGCGGCCCCGCAATTGCTGGCCGCGCGCAGTGATAGCCCGGCGTTGCAGTGGTTTTCCAATCAAACGGCGCCGATGGACATCAAGGTGAGCGGGGTGATGGCGGGGAGTCGGGGGGCGGTGGCGATACTGAGCTTGAACGATGGGCCGCCGAGGAGTTTTTTGCAGGGGGAGAAGGTGGGGCCTGGGGTGAAGTTGGTGGCGGTGGAGGGGGATGGGGTGGTGATTGAGCAGGGTGGGGAGAGGGTAAGGTTGGGGGTGGAGAGGTTGGTGGAGGGGGTGGTGTTGCCTAGGTTGACTAGATAGAAATTGCAGAATTGAAGTGATTTTGCTTCGTCGTTTTAACTGGGGAAGACCTTACTAGAACACCGCTTTAAGCTCTCCGGCACTCAGAAAGAAACTGACTAAAATAATCGTTCGTGGGTGTCGAAGAGCAGGTGCCTTCTGTTGTCAATGCTTTGTGATCTCAACCGCAAATTTACTAAGCCGCGACCTTTCAAGCGATTTTTCAAAAGTGATTATTTAGTCATAAACCTCCGAGTTTTCTCACGTCCCTCGAGCCGCTTTTGCTTGGCAGCGTGGTCGCAAAAAGCGACCTGTTCCAATCTGTGTGCGCATAGCAGGGGCTCCTGTGTGAGAAGAAAAAAACCGCACGTCTGCAAATTGCGTGAGGGCGTAGACATTCGCTTCAACAAGGCAATACTATAATGCCATTACGGTGACAAATTTCGGTATATTTTGGTTGATTGAAAGTGAAGGATAGGAAATGGATTTCGTACTTTTTTCTCGCTGTACACACTCACTGTTCTCCCGACGCGCAGATTGGCATTTTCAAGCTGACACGAGCGTAGTCGTGATCAAATCCGACCATGGTGGAAACTAGGTGCCAGTTTAGAGCCCCAATTTTTCCTTAAAAACTTCATGATTTTTAAGTGTGGTGTTATATGGATATAAACAGGATTAAATCTCTTATCGCTTCATCCCCTCCTGCCTCCGCTTTGTTTACAGGTGTTAAAACCAATACGACCGGCAAAAGCATATCTTTTCAACTTTTGCATGGTTGGGATATTGCGTTGGCCAGTAAGTGTGATAAGGAATGGACCGCGAAAAATATTGAAATACTCCATTGTATAAAGAGTTCTGCGACATGCGAGGCGGAGCTTTTGCAAAAAATATCGGAATTACAGATGGAGGACGCTCACTGGCGATGGACGGCTAAAGCTATCCATCATAGTGCACAGGAGTATAATTGGTTTTTTTACTTGGCCGAGGATGCTGTTCAGGCTGCCTGCCTCATATATCACCCCAAGGACAGTATAATTGATGGTCAAGGGATCTTTTATATAGAGTATGTCGCGGTTGCACCATGGAATAGACCTAATCCGCTGAGTACTGCACGTTTTAAAGGTGTGGGATCTGATCTTATTAAATATGCGTCTAAATTTGCCACTGAAACCTTAGGCTTACGTCCAGGGTTTTCGTTGCATGCAGTGCCAAAAGCAGCCGCTTACTACAATAAAATCGGTATGACGTGTTTTCCAGAAAGAAAAAAAGAAAGCCTTGATTATTTCGAGATGGCTAAAGAAGCCGCTCAAAAATTCGGAGCTGCTGCTCATGGATGATAAAGATGAGTTCGAAGATTTTTTCGTCTCAACGTCTGACTGCTCTCCTGAAAGTCTTTTGGGTGCGCTTAAAGCCTACAACGAGATCGTAGATAAACTGGGCTCTGATGACCCCCTTATTTTTAAAGATTTACTTTCTGGGGTTGCGAGTAGTGCTCTTTTTCGTCGAAGTGGGACAGATAAAGAGACTGAAGTTTTTTTATGGCTTTCTCAGGTGCAGCGCTACGCTGAGATCGTGATTTCTAACGGGAAAGTTCAGAAGTTTAATGGTCTGTCCCGAGAGTCGCTAAAGGAGATCGCTAGATATTCTCTGGATGTGGAAAATATAACGAATATATCCAGTCTGCTTTGGCAATATGGTGTTGTACTTATCTATTTGCCACAGTCTGCCGGAATGAAGACTGACGGGGTTTTCTTTAAGCTCCCATGTGGAGCTCCGATAGTCGGTATGACACTGCGATATGATAGATATGATTATTTTTGGTTTACACTAATGCATGAGCTTGCTCATGTCTCAATTCATTATGATCAACTGGAAGAACCTCACTTTGATTGTCTCGAAGATGTCGGTGAAAATCTTATTGAACTCGAGGCGAACCAGCTAGCTAAAGAAACATTTATCAGTCGTAGCGATTGGCGATCTGCCTCTGTAAGGAGGCATCACAGTGCGCAGGATCTATTTAAGGATGCGGAGAAGCTGTCTATACACCCTGCAATCTTGGCAGGCTTCGTGAGGCATGATTTAGGGAATTATACTCTCTTCAATACTATTATTCATGAGATTAGCGTCAGAAGGATGATCAGCGCAAATGCATAAGTACATGCCGTTTCTTAAAGCTAAGGCCAATGAGTTTGGGGCGATTAAGTCTCTTAGCAAGGAAAGAAAAAAACTCGTGATTCCTTTTTTCGATCTTCCTATGAAAAAGGATATGGATGCCTCGACTTTAAAGCAAAGTATGGAGAAAGTCTCTCGAAAATTCTGCTTGAATATGAAGGGCGTACCTGAGTATTTTGTAGACGACTACGATATTCCAAACTCAATCCTCATCGGAGGGCGTCCGAGCTATGAATATTTTGCAGCATGCATGTTTGCTCAGGATCTTTGTTTTAATCCAGTTGTTGGTATAGATCGCACAACTGATCGAAATGCTTGTGTATTCACGCCTGCAATTACTGAAGTTGTAAAAAGTAGACGAATTGCTCTGCGTGTCTCAGGTGAAGATCTCATTAGCTACAATTTAATTCGATCAGATATTTTGCGTCTCTTAGCGATGGGGGATGGGATTTATGATAGATGGGTACTTGTCATAGATAATAGGGTCTGCAAGGGTGTTGATGCGATGGCTCGTTCTTTACAGATAAAAGCTTTTTGTACGGCGGCTCTTGCTGATTACGCATATGAATCAATTGTGATTACAGGTTCTACACTTCCTCCTGCGGCGGGTGATGTACTTTCAACTAATAGTGAAATACATTTGGTTCGCAACGAAATTGCTATCTATAACAATGCTATTTCAGCCTTTTCTGGTCGTCATGTGATTTTTGGTGATTATACTGTTGTAAGTCCTGATTACTCGGACTCTGATATTGATCCGCGTAATATGCTCAACGTGACTGCGCCTAAAGTGGTCTACTCCTACGAGGGCAAACACTATATTGTGCGCGGCGGTGGCATTAAGACGCATAAAAGAGGTTTCAAGCAATATAATGATATTGCTTCAATTATCATAGCAAAGCCTTTTTTTCGACACGGCAACTCTGCAGGGGATTTGTATTTGGTTGAAAAAGCAGCTGGGCTGGGATCGACGGTGATGCCTGGCAGTATTTTAAAACCTACAATCAACTCTCATATATCTTTCATGCTTGATCTTTTATAAGGCTTCTAAGTACAAGGGCTTTGCCTATTGTCAGGCTGAGCTCTTGTGCTCCGAAGGCCCGAGAAATCAGAGAGGATAAAGAGTCCCTATTTGTTTTGCTCTGAACTTTTTCTTCTAGTTCGAGTGCGATATCAAGCAGTTCGTTTCGCCATAGGGTTAACAACGCTATCTGCTTGTTAAATGCTGCACTCTTCTTGACTTGTCGTACTGATTTAAAAACAATTCTATTTGATGAGTTGCATTTCGCCTCAAGAATGCCCCAATGACTTGGGGCGATTTTAATGGCTTTTACTATGTGCTTTGAAGTGGTCACTAAGGTGACTTTTCGAAAAGCAAGATCGTAATATAAGCCTTGCTGAGCAATTCTTTCGATTTTGTCACCATCACCTTTGATCTCATAACAATGAGCTTCACTATGGATGGCGACTACGTCAGCAATAGCGTTGCCATTATGAACCCGCAATTCTTCAATAAGTGCTTTAGGCTTAGGGTGAGCGTTCCTTAGCCGAGTCAATAATGCAGCGCGGATTAATGAGTCATTTAACATGTTTGTTAGATGCTCCCATAAATTCTAAACTCAATTAAAAAAAACAAGTACAATATCCAATTCCCGTGTCGCGTGTAACGGTTAACCTCAAATGCTGCTCTAAGGTGCCGTTTGGTGGTAATTAACAGTTTGATCAATCCGCGCGACTTCATATATATGGCACAGACACCTCAGGCCGTGCTAGGTCGATTGTATCATTGACATCAAAAAATCGCTTCAGTGTCGCTAATGGAATCTCAGGTTCTGCGGCCGACAGGTCATCCCGGTGCTTTCTCGAGGTCTCAGCATTTTGGCGCAAAAAAAAGCCTAGTCATGAGCTAGTCAAGTCATGAAGTCGACTTGGAAAAGTGATCGCGTGTTTTTCCTGTGAATAAAGGGGACGGATCTATTTTGTTGAACGTGACGGAATGAAGCCTCGATAAACGCCAACGTTTAAAAAGACATCTCCAGTCACTCTCTGAGGCTACATATCCTTGCGCCTTTGCCTACAGCTACGCCAGAATCCGCCGGCTTGTGCGCTTTGTACCTGGTCTTTATCGTCTACGTGTCGCTGGCAACCCAGCGACCGGGTTTAGCGACCTGACCAGGTATAAGTACAACGACGCTCCAGTTTGTCGCAGACGTTTGCGACGACGATACGGTGGCTGTGCGTGGGAGACCTTCGGGTCTGCCGGGTCTTATACCTCTCGGTTCGCTAACCCGCGTACAGCTGCCACCCTTACTTGTTTAGCGACAGGTGTTGGTGGTTCCACCAGGTATAAATTTGGAGCTTCACCATGATCAAACCAACACCCAACCCGCCCGAAACCGCCTCGGTTTCCCCCTACGAATCCATCGATTCCAAAAAACTCCACGAAGCCGCCGACCGCGCGCTCGACCATTACCTCTGCCCACCCGGCTCCACGCCGCCTCCACGTAAAAACCGTGGGATGTACGCCGTGACGGCGGACAACAAAACCGAAGAACTGCTGGTCGATGCCAGTGCAACACTCGCTTCGGCCAAAACCATCGCCCAGAACGTCTCCAGCCTGTTGCCGGCATCGCAGCGCCATGCGCTGGCGGGGATTGCGCAGTTGATCATGCTCGGGGAGCTGGCTGTGAATCGGGCGTTGGATAATTTGCAGTTGCCGGAGTGATGCGGGTGTCGGGATCACCTGCTGATTGATCAGGTGTGAACTCTGGCGCCTTCGCGAGCAGGCTCGCTCCCACAGGGTTTTGTGCTGATTGCAGATGTTGTGTACGACGCTGACACCTGTGGGAGCAGTTGATTATTACCGTGCCATTTTCGTGTGGTTATTGAGGCGCTTCAGGACATTCGCGGGTCCATCGCGTCACCGTCATGTCATTGAACTGCTCTCCGATGGTATCGACGCGTAGGCAAGTTCCTTTCTTCGCGTAGTACAAGATGCAGCGCGAGCTATCAAACGAGCAGGTATCCAGTTCGAAGAACTTGCGTGTAGCCAGCTCCTTCTCCACACCACTGTATTCATAACCATCGCTGGTATGCATCCGCGTCGGCTTCCATCCTTGTTTGACTAGCTTGGACTTGGCCGCCACCAGAAGCTCACCGACGCCGATGCCTGCTGGCCCTCGCTGGTCGTTTGGCGCCTGTGAGGCATCGGCAAACGTTGCGCTGATACCCATGCAATAAAGTGTGGCGAGTATGAGAATCGAAATCTTCATTTGACTAAAAAATGGCACGGCTCTATTTACTTGAAAAAAATCCAACCCAAAGGTAGGTCTGCCAGCTGTTTGATAAGCCTTAATACCGACACGGTGCGCTATTGGAAGGTTATTTACTTGGCTGAAGGAGCATCGCCGCCAGAAAGCGCTTCTGTAAGCTTGCACAAGAATTTTGGCATTTGTCGCGTTGGCTTGCTGGCGGCGTTGTTCCTGACATCCATTTTTGTAAAAAGGTTAGGCTGTTGCATCTTGTTGCTGTGAGAGTGAAGGCAAGTGCACTGGGTCGGAGGTAAATTTCACAAGTGCTCTATCAACGGGAGGTAAGAATGAAGATTCTTTATGTATAGCTCGTTTGAGGATTGCATCCCCAAACTCCAGAAGTTTTTCACCAGTATCATCGAGCCTGTTTTTCACACCATGAACGATTTTCGAACGAAGTGTGTAGAGGTCTTTAAAGTCATTTATGATTCTGGTCCGTGCCTCATGGCTGTCAGCAAGTAAGAAAGCGCAACGATCAGAGAGCGATTTCGTCAGTCCCGTCGTGCAATCGTCGTCACCGAATATGGATTCCAGACCTATACAAACCTTAACCAGGCGCATGGCGGGTGAGGGGTCGGCCAATGAGTCGAGTCTCCATTCGCTTGCCGAGCGAATGGCTTTGGCGGCATCAATTTGGGCAAGTGCTATCTGCAAGTAAGACTGAAGAGGGATCGCGTAATCGCGAACTGACGGCTGCCGGGTGTAGCCTGCCGTAATCTTTTTTATCAGGGCACACAAGTCTTGCGGTAAATCTATTGAAAACTTCTTCTTGATCGTATGCTCTGCTTCATATTGGTGCACATATATGAGCGGGCGCAATTCTTTGAAGCTGCCCCACATGTCTAGTTTGTTTTTGAAGCGAAATACATCCATGGACAGGGCGCGTTCGACGAAATTTTTGACATTACCTTGAGCTTTCGTCACCGCTTCAGCCTGTGCCAAACTGCCATCTGGTGAAATGTAACCCTGCGTCAATGTGGAGAAAAACAAAGCTTTGTCTTCTTCACCTTCCCTCAAGCCCAATGTTGATTTTACGTCTGCAACGTTGAGGGTAGTAAATAAAGTGCTATTTGCGAGCTGCATGTTGAAACGTTGAGCTGAGTAGCCAAGATCAAACTCGAAGAAAACCCTGTAATCATAGGGAACTCCTTCGATCGCGCGGAATACTCTTTCCGAGGCTTCTGCAATATCTATACGCTCTGAAAGCATGCCTCCTTTTCGCTCAAGGATAGCCGGGTAGATTTCGTTTAAAGTATCTAGCAGTAAGGCACGTGCCGAGCTACTGTCCAACCATTCGCTTTTTTGCTTTTTGACTGCGGCTTCAAGTCCCTCTGGCGGCTGACTCCATCCCGTTCCCAATTCGGTTTCAGAAGGGAGAACAATGCTTTCTAACCAATGCTTTATTTGCTTTTTCATTGCGGCTGCCGCTTGCGGGTGCATTACACATCCACTCAAGATTTGTTGTATGGGGCAGTGACAATATGACCTTGGCGATTCTCATGCAAGGGCATAGCGCCTTCAAACAAGATCAAAAAATCGCTGCCTTCGGCAAGTCCTACAGTGGGCGGTTTAGCAGCGTTTCTAGGCGCGCGAGTGGTGGAGCATCCTGGTTGCGGTCAAATACCTGAATCCCAACCTTGAGCAATCGACCATTCTCTGCCGCTGCGATTACCTGTTCACAACGCAGCAATAGCCGCCCGTGATCACAATCCAGTGCTTTCATCCCCACCAGCAACTTTCCTTCCAACCGCAACTCCGCCATCCGACTCTGCGCCGCAATCATCGCCACCGACCGATCCCTCAAAACCCCGCTGCTCTGCGTCATCAACCCCGCCACCCGCACAGCCGCCGACATCGCCACGGCAATAATCGCCAGCGCCACCAGCACTTCAATCAACGTGAAACCCTCTTCCCGCAAACGCGCACGCATAAACGGCCCAAAGCCAAAACCCAGCCCTCGACGCTAACCCGCGTGCTTGACGGCTTGACGACGAAAACACCCGAGGATTTTCAACATCACTGACATATCTTCTTGCAACACTGCGCGTCGAATCGAATCAAGCCAGGGTATGTCGAGATGGATATCGCACCTTTCAAATCGCTTCAGCAACCGATGCGCACGCCGCGTGGGCAGCAGGGTTTTACCCTGATCGAGATTATGGTGGTCGTGGTGATTTTGGGGATTCTCGCGGCGATGGTGGTGCCCAAGGTGCTTGATCGGCCGGATCAGGCGCGGGCGACGGCGGCGAAGCAGGATATTGGTGGGTTGATGCAGGCATTGAAGTTGTATCGCCTCGACCACGGCACTTATCCGAGCATGAACCAAGGGCTGAAGGTGTTGGTGGAGCGGCCGGCGGATGCGAAGAACAGCAATTGGCGCTCGTACCTGGAGCGCTTGCCGAACGATCCGTGGGGTCGTCCTTATCAATATCTCAACCCCGGTGCCAATGGCGAGATCGACATCTTTTCCCTCGGTGCCGACGGTCAGCCTGACGGCGACGGCGTGAATGCCGATATCGGTTCCTGGCAGTTGTAAGGCCGGCCATGAACAGCCGCTCGCCTGAGGGGGCGAAGCAACAGGGCATGGCGATTATCAGCGCGTTGTTGATTGCGGCCGTGGTGGCGGTGATTGCGGCGGGCATGTTGACGCGCCAGAGCGTGTCGACCCGGGCGCTGGAGGCGGATCAGCAGCGTGTGCAGGGCCGTTGGCTGGTGCAGGGCGGGTTGGAGATCAGCCGTCAGTTGCTCTGGGATGCAAGTCAGCGCGACCCGTTGACCCGGCTCGATCAGCCGTGGGCGCAGCGGCTCTCCGCGCAAGGTTTTGAAGGACGACTGGAGGACGAGCAGGGCAAGTTCAACCTGCGCAATCTGGTCGCCAACGAGCGGGTTGATGAGGCACAGGTGGCGGCGTTTCAGCGCTTGTGCGAGTTGATCGGGGTCAGTGCCGGGTTGAGTCAGCGCATCAGTCAGCGGGTGATTGCTTCGTACCCGCGACTGCTGAATGCGCAGATGGCCGAGGCGCCGAAAAGTGGTTTCGACAGCGGTCGCGCCACCTCGCCCAACGCTTCACGCAAACCGCAGAACCCGACGTTGCCGATGCTGCGCAGCATCGATGATTTGCGCAGTGTCGACGGCGTGAGTGAGGCGGTGATGGGCAAACTCGCGCCGTACCTGACGGTGATTCCGGCGACCACTTGGCTCAACGGCAACACCGCCACCGCGCCGGTCTTGGCTGCGTATGTGCCGGGTCTGTCGCTGGAGCGCGCGAATGCGCTGATCGCTGAGCGCGATGCCGGGCATTGGTTTATCAACCGTGGCGATTTTGTTAACCGCTTGCGCATGCCGCAACTGGAGCTGACCAGCGTCAAGGTCGGCATCACCAGTGACTGGTTTCGCCTGCGCGGGCAGGCGCGGCGCGATCAGCGGCGGGTCAGTCTTGAAGCGTTGTTGCATCGCAGCCAGGACCGCTTGCCGCAAGTGATCTGGTCGCGGGTGGGTGTATGAGCCAGTTGAAGATTGCGTTGCCGCCCTTGGCGGAACTGGATCTGCACAGTGAATTGCACTGCGCCTGGCTGGATCGTCAGGGCCAGGTCACGCGGGAAGAACGCCGCAGTCTGAGCCAGTTGAGTCAGCAGGCGAAACTGCCGCCGCTGGTGTGTTTTCTGCACCCGGCTGACAGCCTGTTGGCGAGTCTCGATTTGCCGCCGCTGCCTGCGAACAAGATTGTCGCGGCGGTGCAGTGTGCGGCGCAGGCCTTGATGCTGGGCGACAGCAGCGAGATGCACATCGCGCACAGTTCGCGGGACGAGGCTGGGCAAGTGCAGATCGCCTGGGCGCCTCGGCAACAGTTGTTGGATTTTGGCCAGTTGCTGAAAAGCGCTGGGCTGAACCTGCGCGGTCTCTACCCGGCGCCGTACCGTTTGCCGGTGCTGCCCGGCACCGTCGCGTGCGTGCAGGACGGGCATTTGTTGCTGCGCGACAGTGTGCAAGCGGCGCGGGTGCAGCCGTTGTTCGATGACGGCCTCGGCAGTGTCGTGTGGGAGCCGGGCAGCACGTTGCACTGGATCGGCGATCAACCGCCGTCGGGCGCTGAACTGCCGATGGCGGATGCGCAGCGCTGGACCGGGCCGCTACCGGGGTGGGGACTGCATGGCGCAGTGCAACAGCAACACACCGAACATCGCGGCTGGGGCAGGGCGATCGCCCTCTCAGCGTTGGCCGTGGCCGTTTGGGTCATTGGTTTGAATCTGTATGCCGCCCGTGAGGCGAGTCAGGGCCAGCAGCTGAAAACCCAGATGAACCTGCGGGTAAAACACGCCTTCCCTGAGCTGCCGGTGATCCTCAACCCGTTGCAACAGGCCCGCCAGCAATTGGCGGCACGGCAGAAAGGTGCGGCGGATGATCCGGCGCAGACGTTCAATCGTCTGGTGTTGCAGGCCGGCAGCGGCATGCCGTCGATGGCCGGCAGTGTCGAGCGGCTGACGTTTGTCGACGGTGCCTTGCAACTGAGTCTGCTCAGCGATGCCCGTCGTGGCGGCAATGATGCGGAGTGGCAAAGCACGTTGGCGCAGGCCGGCATCAGCGTCACTGCCGACGACGAGGGCTGGACCTTGCGTCCGGCCACTGAGGCCACCCCAAGCGAGAGCGATGACAGCGGCGGAGCAGAAGAAGATGAATAAGGCTTCGTTCGCGGTTTACCGCGCCAAGTGGCAACGCGTTCGCGCTCAGCTGCAGGCGCGTTGGCAGCCGTTGGCACTGCGCGAAAAACGCATGGTCGCTGGCATGGCCATAGCGCTGATCGGCTTGCTGCTGTGGGTCGCGCTGATCCAGCCGCCGCTGAAGAAAATCGCTTATTGGCAAACCGAGACGCCAAAGCTGCGTGCGCAGACCGAAGCGCTGGAAGTGCTGCTGCGCGAAGTCAGCGTGCGCCCGGACGGCCAAAGCGTGGCGCAGTCGCTGGAGCGGACCCTGCAGGCCAGTGGTTTGGCTGGGCATTACCAATTACAGGAGGCACAGGGCACCTGGCAGTTGACCTTCGATGCCGCACCGGCCGACGCCGTGCTCGACTGGCTGTTGAGCAACCCGGCACAACTTTCTCTGCAAGTGGTCGAGGCCCGTTTGCAACGCGCAGACAACCCCTCGACCGAAGTCACCGCCGGCACTTTGTCAGGCACCGTTCGCATGGATCAGGCGCTGGGCGCTAAGGAAGCTTCATGAAGGGGTCAGGATCCAAACCGGCACGTCTGGCGTTGCCGATGCTGCTGATGGCGTTGAGCGCGTGCAGCAACACCAGCACGCCGCAGAATCAGCCGCCGTTGCTGGTCGACAGTGAACTGGGCCGGCCGCTGGCCAACACACAGCGCAGCGGCGACGCGGTGCTCGACCGCGAGCGCGCGCAGGCGCAGGCGCGACCTGTGCCGAAGCAATTGCACAACATCACCAAGAGTGCGCGCAGCGGCGCGGCGGCGTCGGGCATTGCCTTGCCGAGCAACCCTTTGGGTGATCAACCGGTGACGCTGAATTTTGTCGACGCGGATATTCAAGCGGTGGTGCGCGCGTTGTCGCGTTCCACCGGGCAGCAGTTTCTCGTCGACCCTCGGGTGAAGGGCACGTTGACGCTGGTCTCGGAAGGTCAGGTGCCGGCGCGGCAGGCTTACGACATGTTGCTGGCGGCGTTGCGCATGCAGGGTTTTAGCGTGGTCGATGTTGGCGGTGTGGCGCAGGTGGTGCCGGAGGCGGATGCGAAGTTGCTTGGCGGGCCGATTTACAGCGCCGACAAACCGGCGGGCAACGGCATGCTCACGCGCACATTTCGTCTGCAATACGAAAACGCGGTGAACCTGATTCCGGTGCTGCGGCCGATCGTTTCGCCGAATAACCCGATCAACGCCTATCCGGGCAATAACACCATCGTCATCACCGATTACGCCGAGAACCTGACCCGCGTTGCGCAGTTGATCGCGAGCATTGATTCACCGAGTGCGATCGACACTGATGTGGTGCAGATCCAGAACGGCATTGCCGCTGACATTGCGCCGATGGTCGCGGATCTGCTCGATGCGCCGGGTAATGATCCGACGCAGAAAATTGCGGTGATTGGTGATCCGCGTTCCAACACCATCATCATTCGCGCCGGCAGCCCGGAGCGTACGGAACTGGCGCGCAACCTGATCTACAAACTCGACAATGCGCAGAGCAATCCGAGCAATCTGCATGTGGTTTATCTGCGCAACGCGCAAGCGGCGAAACTGGCGCAGGCCTTGCGCGGTTTGCTCACCGGCGAGAGTGACAGCGGCACCAGCGACAGTGCGCGTTCGGTGCTCAGCGCCATGGGTGCAAGTACTGGCGGCAGCGCTGGGCAGAACGGCCAGAGCGGCACGCAAACCAGCGGCAGCACGTCGACCACTAACAGCAGCGGCAGCACGGGCGGCAGTTACGCCCAGGGCAGCAGTGGCAGCGCAACCGGCAGCGGCGGTGCGCAAAACAGCGAGCAGAACGTCGCCTTCAGTGCCGGCGGCGTGACCATTCAGGCCGATGCCACCACCAACACCTTGCTGATTTCCGCGCCGGAGCCGTTGTACCGCAACCTGCGCGAGGTGATCGATCTGCTCGACCAGCGCCGTGCGCAAGTGGTGATCGAGAGCCTGATCGTCGAAGTCGGCGAGGACGATGCCAGTGAATTCGGTGTGCAGTGGCAGACCGGCAATCTGGGTGGCAAAGGCGTGATCGGTGGCGCGAACCTGGGTGGTTCGGGGATCAACACCAACGGCAAGACCAGCATCGATGTGTTGCCGCAGGGTTTGAACCTGGGCTATGTCAACGGCACCGTGGACATTCCCGGGATCGGCAAGATTCTTGACCTGAAAGTGCTGGCCCGGGCGTTGAAGAGCAAGGGCGGTACCAACGTGCTGTCGACGCCGAATCTGCTGACGCTGGACAACGAAGCGGCGAGTATTTTTGTCGGCCAGACCATTCCGTTTGTCAGCGGCAGTTACGTGACTGGCGGTGGCGGCACCAGCAACAACCCGTTCCAGACCGTGACCCGCGAAGAGGTCGGTTTGAAGCTCAATGTGCGTCCGCAGATTTCCGAGGGCGGCACGGTCAAGCTCGATATCTATCAGGAAGTCAGCAGCATTGATGAGCGGGCTTCGGCCAGTGCCAATTCGGCGGGGATTGTCACCAATAAACGGGCGATCGACACCAGTATCCTGCTCGATGACGGGCAGATCATGGTCCTTGGCGGTTTGCTGCAGGATGGCTATAGCCAGAGCAATGACGCGGTGCCATGGCTGGGCAGCCTGCCGGGGATCGGCGCGCTGTTTCGCAACGAACGCCGGGCGATCACCAAGACCAACCTGATGGTGTTTCTGCGCCCGTACATCATCCGCGACAGCGAAGCGGGGCGCAGCATCACGCTGAATCGCTACGACTTCATGCGCCGCGCCCAGGGTGGTTTGCAGCCGGAACGCAGCTGGGCGATGCCGGACATGCAGGCGCCGCAGTTGCCGACGGCGGCGCAAGGGGTGCCGGCGGTGTTACCGAGCTCCGGCCCACGCGCAACCATCAAAGCGGTGCCCATCCAATGACGCCGACATCGCCCCTTGATCTGGAAAACGGACCTGTAGGAGCTGCCGAAGGCTGCGATCTTTTGATCTTGCTCTTCGACGGACCCAAACGACCAAAGATCAAAAGATCGCAGCCTTCGGCAGCTCCTACAGGGATTGGGGAGGGCATGAGATGAGTTCGCTCCCCTACGCGTGGGCCAAGGCGCAGCGCATTCTTTTGTGCGATGGCGTGCTAACGGTGTGCCCGTCGACGCCCGGCTGGTCGATCAGCGAGGCGCGGCGGCAGTTCGGCGCGACGACGATTCAGCGCGTGCGCGATGACGAACTCGACGGCTTGCTCGCCGCTGCCTATGCCGACACCGGCAGCGCGGCGGCGGTGGTCGGGGCGGCGGAAAACGAAGTCGACCTTGATCGCCTGATGCAGGACATGCCGGAAATCACCGACCTGCTCGACACCCAGGACGGCGCGCCGGTAATCCGCATGATCAACGCGCTGCTGACCCAGGCTGCGCGCGACGAGGCCAGCGACATTCACATCGAACCGTTCGAAACCCATTCGGTGGTGCGCTACCGCGTCGACGGCACGCTGCGCGACGTGGTCTCGCCGCGCAAGGCGCTGCACGGTGCGCTGGTATCGCGGATCAAGATCATGGCTCAGCTCGACATCGCCGAAAAACGCTTGCCGCAGGACGGTCGTATCGCGTTGCGCGTGGCCGGGCGGCCGATCGACATTCGTGTTTCAACGGTGCCGACCGGGCATGGTGAACGGGTGGTGATGCGTCTGCTCGACAAACAGGCCGGGCGTCTGCATCTGGAAACCCTCGGCATGGACGCGCAGGTGTTGGCCAAACTCGATCAGCTGATCCGCCAGCCCCACGGCATCGTGCTGGTCACCGGGCCTACCGGCAGCGGCAAAACCACCAGCCTCTACGCCGCACTGGCTCGGCTCGATGCCAGCACAAGCAACATTCTCACCGTGGAAGACCCGGTGGAATACGATCTGCCGGGGATCAGCCAGATTCAGGTGAATGCCAAAATCGACATGACCTTCGCTTTGGCGCTCAGGGCGATCCTACGGCAAGACCCGGACATCATCATGATCGGCGAGATCCGCGATCTCGAAACCGCACAAATCGCCGTGCAGGCATCGCTGACCGGTCACCTGGTGCTGGCGACGCTGCACACCAACGACGCGGTGTCGGCGGTCAATCGCTTGATCGACATGGGCGTCGAACCCTTTCTGCTGGCCTCGTCGATGCTCGGTGTGCTCGCGCAACGCTTGGTGCGACGCCTGTGCAATCAGTGCAAACAGGAAGATCCGGCGGCGCCGGGGACGTGGCGCCCGGTCGGATGCCCAGCGTGTAATCAAACCGGCTACAGCGGCCGTACCGGCATCCACGAATTGTTCTGCATCGATGACGACATCCGCACCCTGATCCACCAAGGGGCAGGGGAGCAGGCCTTGCGCGCATCCGCCGCGAAAGCCGGCATGTTCAGCCTGCGTGAGGACGGTGAGCGCTGGATCCGCAGCGGCGCCACCGCCCCTGAAGAAATCCTCCGTGTGACACGGGACGCCTGATGAATCGCTATCGTTTTGAAGCTGCCGATGCGACCGGCAAGATCGAATCCGGGCACCTTGAGGCGGACAGCCAGGCTGCCGCGTTCACAACTTTACGCGGGCGCGGTTTGACCGCGTTGTCGGTGCACAAGGAAAGCAACGTCGCCCAGCACGGCGGCGGTGGATTGTTCAGCGCCAAACTCTCGGACAACGATCTGGCCTGGGCCACGCGGCAATTGGCGAGTCTGCTCGGTGCCAGTCTGCCGTTGGAAGCCGCGCTGAGCGCCACGGTGGAGCAAGCCGAAAAAAAGCACATCGCCCACACCCTCAGCGCCGTGCGCGCCGATGTGCGCAGTGGCATGCGTCTGGCCGAATCGCTGGCGGCGCGGCCACGGGATTTTCCGGAGATTTACCGGGCGCTGATTGCCGCCGGGGAGGAGTCCGGTGATCTGGCCCAGGTCATGGAGCGGTTGGCCGACTACATCGAGGAGCGCAACAACCTGCGCGGCAAGATTCTCACCGCGTTCATCTATCCGGGTGTGGTTGGACTGGTGTCGATCGGTATCGTGATTTTCTTGCTCAGTTATGTGGTGCCGCAGGTGGTCAGTGCGTTTTCCCAGGCGCGGCAGGACTTGCCGGGGCTGACCCTGGCGATGCTCAACGCGAGTGATTTCATCCGCAGTTGGGGCTGGCTGTGTGCAGGGATCATGGCCGCAAGCTTCTGGAGTTGGCGCTTGTATCTGCGCAATCCGGCTGCGCGTTTGAGTTGGCATCACCGGGTGCTGAAGTTGCCGTTGTTCGGGCGTTTCATCCTCGGTCTGAACACCGCACGGTTTGCCTCGACGCTGGCGATTCTCGGTGGCGCCGGGGTGCCGTTGTTGCGTGCATTGGAAGCGGCGCGGCAGACCTTGTCCAACGACCGCTTGAGTTTGAGCGTCACTGAGGCCACGGCCAAGGTGCGCGAAGGCGTCAACCTCGCTGCTGCGTTGCGCGTAGAAAACGTCTTCCCACCGGTGTTGATCCACCTGATCGCCAGCGGTGAAAAAACCGGGTCGTTGCCTCCGATGCTTGAGCGCGCGGCGCAGACGTTGTCGCGGGATATCGAACGGCGGGCGATGGGCATGACTGCGTTGCTGGAGCCGCTGATGATTGTGGTGATGGGCGGGGTGGTGCTGGTCATTGTGATGGCGGTGTTGTTGCCGATCATTGAGATCAACCAACTGGTGCAGTAGTGGCGTCTCTGAAATATTGATGGTGACTGGGCCGGCCTCATCGCTGGCAAGCCAGCTCCCACAGGGAACAGTGTTGTTAATACGATTTACGACACAACACAAAAACCTGTGGGAGCTGGCTTGCCAGCGATGAGGCCAGTCAGGCCAATAGATAATTCAAAGTTTTTGCAAAAGATTCTCCATCACCCGAGCCATGTTTCCCCGATCCTCGGGTTCTCCTTTCTGTCATCTGCAACCACCCGCCAACGCCTCCAGCCCGATTCAGCCAAACCCCTGATCCAGACGCTGCGCAGCATCCGACAAACACCCGAGAAAATCCCTTCAGAAACACCGCGCAGCTCCCGAGGTTTTTTCCTTTATCTGTCACCGGAAGCTGCGAATTTCTCAGTGCGACTTAACCAAGGCCAACGCTAGCGAGGGCCCCGGTGAGTCCTCCCAGTGTCATGCAAGTCACCCGAAAACCTGTGTTCCCAAACCTAGTTGAAAAGGAGATTCTTCATGTTCAAGCGCACTCTGATCGCAGCTTCCCTGACCGTCGCCGCTCTGGCTTCCGCTCAAGCCATGGCCGTTACCGGTGGTGGTGCAACTCTGCCTGCCGCTCTGTACAAAGGTTCTGCCGACAGCATCCTGCCAGCCAACTTCTCCTACGCCGCCATCGGTAGCGGCGGTGGCAAAACTGCCTTCCTGACCAACAACCCGGCCGGCTTCAGCACCACCGGCACTGTGCACTTCGCCGGTAGCGACTCGATCCTCAGCGCTTCGGAAATCAGCACCTACAACACCAACTTCGGCGCTTCGTTTGGCCCGCTGATCCAACTGCCTTCGGTGGCCACTTCGGTTGCCATCCCTTACAAAAAAGCCGGTCAGACTGCTCTGAACCTGACCAGCGCTCAGTTGTGCGATGCGTTCTCCGGTGCCAAAACCACTTGGGGCCAGTTGCTCGGCACGACCGACACCACGCCGATCCGCGTTGTTTATCGCAACGTTTCCAGCGGCACTTCGGAAATCCTCAGCCGTCACTTGAACTCGGTCTGCCCGACTCAGTTCGCCACCAGCTCCACCTTCACCAACGCTCGTCTGCCTGCCGGTTCGGCGCTGCCGTCGAACTGGGTCGGCGTCGCCAACACTTCCGATGTCGCCACTACCGTGAACGCGGTTGACGGTTCGATCGGTTATGTCGGTCCGGACGGCGTTGACGCTACCAGCAATGCTGTCGTTGCTCGCGTCAACGGTGTTCAGCCTACTTCGCTGAACGTCACTCTGGCCCTGTCGTCGGTGTCGGCTCCTTCGACTCCAGCCCAGGCTGCCAACCCTGCCAACTGGTCGCCAGTGGTGGCTAACCCGGCTTCCGGTTACAAACTGGCGGCCTACACCAACTTCATCTTCGGTCAGTGCTACAAGGATGCAGCCGTGGCCGCCGACGTCAAAGCTTTCCTGACCAAGCACTACAGCAACCCGGGCAACAACACCGCGACTCAGGCTCACAAATTCGTCGCGGTGCCTAACGCCTGGAAAACCGCTGTCACCGCCAACTTCATCACCAACTCTTCGGGCAACAACCTGGACATCAACAACGCCAGCGTCTGCAACGCTATCGGTCGTCCTTTGTAAGTCAGTCGTTCAAGTCAGCGTTACGGATGGCAGCCCTTCGGGGCTGCCATTTTTTTTGCGCCAATTACTCCCCGAACATGAAGTTTGTGTGACATCCGTTCGGTCGCGCCCCTCGCCAACTGCCTATGTCGTAACAGCAGGTTTTTGTATGCCTGCGGCCATGTGTGGCAATCAAAAAAGGATCTCGTAGTGATGCTCGCTCGCCCGTTCCGTCGTCGTACCCACGTTCCGTTCTCCAAGCGTGCAGCCATGGAGCCGACGCTGTGGCTGCTCAAGCCGTTGGCGCAAGCGGTGGCGTTGTGTCTGGTGGCGGGCAGTGCGCACGCGCAGACGGCGTTCAGTTCGAGCTGGTTTGCCGCCAAGGGCGCTGCGCAGCAAGCGGCGGCGGCAAGGCCGAGCGTGGGCGGATTACCGGGGATGACGCCGCCACTGGCCCAGCAGCAGAAGGCCAATCAACAGTTGCAGCGTTCAATCCAGACCTTGAACAACACCGTCGCGGCGATTGCCGCGCAACAAGCGGCGCAGGCGGCCGGACGTGCAGCGGCGCTGGGCACGGTGCAGTTTGTGCCGGATGGTCTGGGCGAGGGCGGCTTGAAAGTCGATAACAGCCTGGCCCAGGGCTGGCAGAACGCCAAAGGCCCGCAACAGACCCAGGCCGACGGCAAGACCACGGTGAAGATCGAGCAGACCGCCGACAAGGCGATCCTCAACTGGGAAACCTTCAACGTCGGGCGCAACACCACGGTTGAATTCGCCCAGCAGTCGAACTGGGCGGTGCTCAACCGGGTCAATGACCCGAGCGCGCGGGCCAGCCAGATTCAGGGCCAGATCAAGGGCGACGGCACGGTGATGCTGATCAACCGCAACGGCATCGTCTTCAGCGGCAGCAGTCAGGTCAACGTGCGCAACCTGGTGGCAGCGGCGGCCAACATCACCGACATCCAGTTCCGCGATCGTGGCCTGTATTTCGACAGCACCGGCACGCAGCCGACGTTCACCGATGCCGCCGGCAAGGTATTGGTGGAACGTGGTGCTGCCATCGCAACCCACCAGCCGGCGTCGTCTACCGATGCCGGCGGCTATGCGTTGCTGCTCGGCAACGAAGTGCAGAACGACGGCAGCATCAGCACCGCTAAAGGCCAGACCGTGCTGGCCGCCGGTGACCGTTTCTACATCCGCAAAGGTTCGGGCACCGAGGGTAATGCACTGTCCACCACCTTCGGTAACGAAGTCATTCCCGGCTTCAAGGCCGGCGCGGTGACGGGTAAAGTCACCAACAACGGCTTGATCCAGTCCGCCACCGGCGACATCACCCTGACCGGCCATGAGGTGCTGCAGAACGGTGTGTTGCTCGCCAGCACTTCCGTGGCTACGCGCGGCACGATTCACCTGACCAACCCCAGCACCGACAGCACTGGCAGCGTCACGCTTGGGCAGGGCAGCGCCACGGCCATCATGCTCGACAGCAGTGATCTCAGCGCCCTCGACAGCCAGCGCGACGCGAGCCTGACCAATGTCAGCGCGAACAACCGGATCCGTGGCGACCAGTCACGCATCGAGCTGCAGAGCGGCGGCACCGTCGAGTTCCAGAGCGGCTCGATCACCCTGGCCACTGGCGGCCAGGTCGCGGTCAGTGCACAACGCCGCAGCCTGGTGCGTGACGGCGCGATGATCGACGTTTCCGGTGCCCTCGGCGTCAAAGTGGTGATGGAAAACAACAGCATCAAGATCAACGTGCAAGGTAACGAGCAGCGCGATGCCTCGGTCAACCGCGAGAAAGGCTCGCTCAACAGCAATGACATCTGGGTCGATGTGCGCGAGCTGGTTTACGTGCCGGCAGGCACCAACGGTTATGCCACCGATCGCTGGTACACGGCGGGCGGCTTGCTCGAAGTCGGCGGTTACCTCGGCACGCAGGCCCACAGCGTTGGCGAGTGGATGGCCCAGGGCGGCACGGTGAGTTTTGCCGGCAACGACGTGGTCACGGAAAAAGGTTCGTTGATCAATCTGTCCGGCGGCACGCTGGATGTGCAGAGCGGCGAGATCCGCCAGAGCTGGCTGCGCGGCGCCGACGGCAAGTTGTATGAAGTGTCCCGTGCGCCGGGGGATCTGCTCTACACCGGGCTGTACAAAGGCTATGAGGACAACAGCGAACGCTGGGGCCAGACGAGCTATTTCTACAATCCGCTGATCGCGCCGCGTTCACGCTTCGAGTCGGGTTACACCGTCGGCCGCGACGCCGGGCAACTGGTGATCGCCACGGCCAATGCGGTACTCGACGGGCAAATGATCGGCGAGGTGTATCAGGGCGAACGGCAGAATCAGGCAGCGAAACCGGTGCTTGATGGCTATGAACAGAGTCAGACCGCACTGGCGCGCCGCGCGCAGTTGATCGTCGGCAGTTATGACCCGACCTATGTCGCCGCCGCGAGTGGCTTGTTGTACTCGCTCAATCCGACGCTCGACCAAGTGCAGATTGGCGGCGTGCGGCCAGTCGCTGGCAGTGATCTGGACCTGAGCGGTGCGGTGTCCGATGCGCGCAAGGGCACGTTGTATCTCGATAACGATCAACTCAATGGCTTCCGGCTCGGTGCGCTCAAGGTCGCGGCCAGAGATCAGGTTGTTGTTGACGGTGCGCTGACGGTCGATAGCGGTGGCGACATCACCTTGTATTCCCCGGACGTGAAGATCGGTGCCGACCTGAGCGCGCGCGGCGGTAGCCTGCGCCTGGGCAACGTGCTCAATCAGTTCCTCAGCAGCGACACTGCCGACACTCGGCTCACGGCGAAGGTCGATAAGGCGACGCAGGTAAAAGTGGCCGACGGTGTGCGACTCGATACCCGTGGCGTGTGGAGCAACCTGCGCACCAACCCGGACGATGGCGCCAGCCTCGCGTATTTGAATGGCGGTCTGCTGTCGATCCGCAGCAGTGGCGATATCGACATTGGCGCGGGCAGCCTGCTCGATGTTTCTTCCGGCGGCGCTGTACTGGCCAACGGCAAGACCCGTGGCGGCAAGGGCGGTGACTTGACGCTGGAATCCAGTGCGATTTCGGCGCCCGGTAAAACCCACCTGAACCTTGCGGGCGATGTGCGTGGCTACGGTGTCACGGGCGGCGGCACGCTGACGGTGCAGGCCAACAAAATACTCGTCGGTCAGACCGACAAGGTGCTGGCAGACAACACCCTGCAACTGTCTGGCGATCTGTTCAACAAGGGCTTTTCCGCTTACAACCTCATCGGCTTGAGCGGTCTGGACGTTGCCGAAGGTGCGGCGATTGATGTGAACATGCCGGTGTACCGTTTCGCTGATGCCGCGCCGAATCAGGTCAGTGGTGTCGACCCGCAAACGGCGTTGGAGTTGTGGACGCCGTCGCTGTTCCAGGAAAACCCGAGCAAGGGCTTGCTGACCCAGCGCGCTGGCGCCAGCCTGACGTTGCAGGGCGGGGCCAGTCTGATCGGTTTGATCGATGCCGCTAACAGCACGTTGACGCTGGGTCGCGGTTCGCGCATCAGCGTCGATCCGGGGCAGAGCATCAAACTGCGTGGTGCCGGGCAGATCACCGTTGCAGGTGAACTCAATGCCTGGGGCGGCACGATTGATATTCGTCAGCAGCAGTTCGGTACGAACAAGCCGGCGACCGCCATTATCGTGGCCGATCCGAACGCCCATGACCGGTCGATCTGGATCGGTGAGCAGGCTGTCCTCGATGTCGCCGGGCGCGCCAACACGGCGATCGATGCGCTGGGCCGCACTTACGGTCAGGTTGGCAAGGGTGGCAGCATCATCATCGGCGGCGAAATCGATTCGAAACTGGCCACTGCGACGGCCGCCGATGCCTACGTGATCGTGCGTCAGGGCGCCCGGCTGGACGCCTCTGGCGCCGAAGCCATGCTCGATATCGCCGGCCAGGGCCTGACCCGCGTTGCGACGGATGGCGGGCGCATCAGCCTGAGTGCTTACAACGGTCTGTTCCTTGATGGCAACTTGCGTGCAGCGGCGGGCGGTGTCGGCGCAGCTGGCGGTCGTCTGGACATCGCCCTGGAAACGCCGCTGTATGCTGACTCGGCAAGCAATGCAGTACGCGCACCGAGAGAGATGATCATTGGCCAGGGGGCGGGCGACCAGCCGCTCGCGCAGGATTTGCGGCCGGGCGAGGGCGCCGATGGCCTGCGTTTCGGTCAGACGCGCTTGAGTGCAGACAGCTTGATGGCGGGCGGCTTCGATAACCTCAGCCTGTTGAGCAACGGTTTGCTGTCCTTTGACGGCGACGTCAATCTGCACATGAACCAGAGCCTGACGATGTACGCCGGGGCGTTGTCTCTGGCGCAAACCTCCGAGAGCACGAGTCGCGTCGATTTGAGCGCGCCGTACCTGCGCTTGTCCGGCGTGGGCACTTACCACGCTGGTTTCGGCCTGATACGGCCGCGAATGACCCTTAATCCGACGACTGAACTGTCAGACGCGACCTTCAATGCATCGGCGAACCTGCTGGACGTGGGCAATGGCCTGTCGTTCGGTACGCAGGGTTCGATCCTGCAACTCAATGCGCCGGCGGTTGCGTATAGCCGACGGGCATTTGGTCTGGTGAACCTCGATAGCAGCGGCGATCTGCGTTTCCTCGCGCCCAATGATGGCGCCGAGAAAACCCGGCTGTGGACGCCGGGTGACTTGAACCTGGGCGCTGCACAAATCTATCCCGCCAGTGATGTCCAGGCTGAAGTGCGCGTTGGCTATCAGGGCGCCGTTGCGGTATCCGACCATACGCTGCGGATCAGCGGCCACGGCGCGGCGCCCGCTGCGGTGCCGTACTCGGTCTTTGGCAATCTGGGTTTTTCCGCTGCGTACATCGAGCAGGGCGGTGTGTTGCGAGCCCCGCTGGGCAAGATTGTTCTGGGCGACGATTTGCTGACCACCAGTCATGAGGTGCGACTGCTGTCAGGCAGCACCACGTCGGTCAGTGGCGCCGGGCTGGTCATGCCATACGGTGGCACCACGGACGGCATCGACTATCTCTACAACGGTAAATCGGTGGTGTTGAACGGCATCACGGGCGAAAAAAACGGTGTGGCAATCGGTGGGCAATACATCGAGGTGCAGGACGGTGCGCTGATCGATCTGTCCGGCGGTGGCGATCTTCGCGGCGCCGGGTTCATCTCCGGGCGCGGCGGCTCTACCGATGCGCGCTTCAACCCGCTGGTGCGCAATGCCACTGATGGCTCCTTCAGTCTGCCGGGGCTGGCGAGCAACCCGGTCTACGCCATCGTCCCGGGCAATCAGGGCAGCTACGCGCCGATGCTGGCCGAAGCCGGCGCGGTCGATCCGCGCATCGGCCAGCAAGTCACAATCGGTGCCGGCGTGCCGGGGCTGGCGGCGGGTACTTACACGCTGCTGCCGTCGACCTTTGCCTTGTTGCCGGGAGCGTTCCGGGTCGAGGTCAACGGCCAGGGGACGCCGGGCGCGACGACGGCAGCGTTGCAGCTGCGCAATGGTTCGTGGACCAGCAGCGGGCAGATGTCGATTGCCAACACCGGTCTGCGCGACAGCCTGGCCAGTCAGGTGATCCTGACGTCGGCGGACGTGTTGCGCCGTTACTCGCAGTACAACGAAACGACCTTCACCCAGTTCATCCGCAGCGATGCCGCCCGGCGCGGCGTGCCCCGTGCGTTGGCGCCAATGGACGGCAAGGTTCTCGATCTGCGCCTGAGCACGGGTGGCAAGCAAGACACCGCGTTGCAGTTCGCCGGGCGAGCGCTGTTTGATGCCGCCGAAGGCGGCCTGGTCGGCACGGCGGCGGTACGCGGTGGTTATGCCGGCGCTGAGTTCGAAGTGCTCGGTACGGGGCATGCGCCGACGCAGGGTTTCAGTGGCGTATCGGTGTACGCCGACACGCTGAATAACCTCAATGCCGGACGCCTGACGCTCGGCGCGCTGCCGGAGGTGATTTACAGCACGACCGGCAACATCATCAAGTTCGTGGGAACCTCCGACAACATCACGCTGCGCGAAGGGGCCATCCTGTCAGCGCCGGAAGTCGTGTTGCGCACCACCTCGACCACCGGTGGCATCACGCTTGAAGCGGGTGCCGGGATCAACACCCTGGGGCGTGGCAATATGGCCTCCGATTCAACGTCCGGCTACCTCTACCAGCCGGAAGCCTCAAGCCTGTTGGTGGTGTCCAACGGCTGGACCAATGTGCTGGCGCCGGCAGCGGCCAGTGGCATCAGCGGCGCTGGCAGCATCCGGATTGGTGTATGTGTCACGTCAGCCTGCAACGATCCGGCGCTGCTGTATTCGAGCGGTAGCATCACGGCGGCGACGGACAATCAGTTCGAACTGGGTGAAGCGGTGCGTTTCGGCACACGCCATCTGGCGCTGGCGGTGGGTTCGGTCAACGCTGGCAGCGCCGCCGCGCTGGCGCAGGCCGGCAGTCGTGTACCGGCTGGTTTGAGCCTTAACCAGAACGTGCTCGACCGATTGCTGCGCGGCGACACCCAATATGGCGCCCCAGCGCTGGAAACCCTGAGCCTGACCACCCGCGACGCCTTCAATTTTTACGGCAGCGTGAGCCTCGACACCCTCGATCCGCAGACCGGCCGAAGCAGGCTGCAGAATCTGGTGCTCGTCACCCCGGCCATTTATGGCTTGGGCGATGCCAACGATGTGGCGAGCATCCGCACCGCCAACCTGATCTGGAACGGCGCCACACAAAGCCCCGCCAGCGTGATCACCGGTGGCGCCGGCACGGGCAGCGGTACGCTGGACATCCAGGCACAGCGCATCGAACTGGGTTACGGCCCGATGCCGCAAGCGAGCGGGCTGGATCAGAACAATCGTCTGGCGCTGGGTTTTGCCAATGTCGATCTCACCGCCAGCGAGCGCATCACCGCCAACCACAAAGGCAGCCTGGCGGTGTATCAGGAACAGGGCGCGTACGACCCGCTCAAGGGCTACAGCTACAGCGGCGGTAACCTGAATCTGCGTACGCCGTTGCTCACCGGTGAAGCGGCGTCGGTGAATGTGCTCAAGGCCGGCAATAACCTGACGCTCAGCGGTGGTGGCGCTTCCGGGGTCGCGGAGGCGTTGGGTGCAGAACTCAATCTTGAGGCGCGCAACATCGTGCTCGACAGCCGTATCGCCTTGGCCAGCGGCAAACTGACGGTGAAGTCCGAAGGCGATTTGACCCTGGGCAGTGCGGCCGTGCTGGACATGGCCGGGCGCACGCTGCCGTTCAACGATGTAAACAAATACAGCTGGGGCGGCGATGTGTCGCTGTACAGCGCCAACGGCAATATCCGTCAAGCGGCGGGCTCGCGGATTGATCTGTCGGCGAAGAACAATCAGGCCGGTAACCTCAGCGCCATTGCGTTGGCCGAGGCGGCCGGGACAGTCGATTTGCAGGGTGAAATCCTTGGCGGCAGCAGCGGTTATTACGATGCCGGCGGCACGCTGGTGCCGTACAAGGCCGGCGGCGTGGACATCCGTGCTCAGCGCCTGGGCGGTGATGCCTCGGAACAATTTGCCGCGCTCAATCAGCGCCTGAACGCCGGGCAAGTGTTCGGCAGCCGCAGCTTGCAGCTCAAGCAAGGCAATCTTGTGATCGGCGATGGCCTCAAGGCCAGTGACATCAATGTCTCGGTGGACAGCGGCAGCCTGACAGTGACCGGTTTGGTCGACGCCAGTGGCGAGCGCGTCGGCAACATTCGTCTTTCGGCGAAAAACGGTCTGGCGCTGGCTGGCAACAGCCTGCTCGACGCTCATGGTCGAGTCCTGCGCGTCGACAGCTACGGCAAGATCATCGACGCGCCGAACCGCGCCACGGTGGAACTCAATTCCGGTGAGGGTGTACTCACGCTGGCGTCCGGCGCGCGGATCGACCTGCGTCACGGCACCGATTCGCTGCCCGGTTTCCTTGCAGGACAAAACGATGGAATGCTGCGCGGCACGCTTGAACTCAACGCGCCGCGTCTGGGCAGCAATGACATCGCCATCGACGCCAGCGGTGCGTTGACCATTCAGGGTGCTCGTTCCATTGGCCTCAACGGTACACGCCGCTACACCGATGCCCGCGATGGCGTCGATCAGGCGGTCAGTGGCCGACCGTATCAAGTCATCGATCAAGCCATGCTCGAGCGCATTCACGCTGACAGCAACATCTTTATCAACGCCGCGCTGGGCAACAGCGATCTGCTGCAACGCAAACTTGCCGGGCTGAACAACGCCACTTACGCCGACGCTTTCCATCTGCGCCCAGGGGTGGAAATCGCCAGCAAGACGGCTGATGGCGACCTGGTGGTGGAGGGCGATCTGGACTTGTCCGGTTACCGTTACGCCAGCCTGAATCCACACACGCGCCTGAATCCGTCGATCTACGGGTCAGGGGAGGCTGGCAGTCTGGTGATCCGCGCCGGCGGCAACCTCGACATTTACGGCAGTATCAACGACGGCTTCGCGCCGCCGCCAGAAACCCAGGATGACGCTGGCTGGAAACTGATCGCCGGTGTGCAGCCGTTCGGTGGCGACCTGATCGTGCCGGGCACCGGTGTGTCGCTGGCCGAAGGTACGCAGTTCCCGATAGGCGCCACACTCAATTACGACGTGACCCTCCAGGGGGCGGTATTGGCCAGCGGCACGTTGTTGCCGACTCAGGCGGTGCTGGGGGAGGCGTACACCTTCAGTGCGGGCACCGTGCTGTCGGGGGCGATTCACGACCAGAACGGTAGCCTGTTGTACGCCGCCGGCACGCTGCTCAGCGACAGTGTGACGCTGCCTGCCGAAACACGTCTGGGTGCCGGTATTCGCTTGAACAAGGCCACCGCCCTGCAAGCGATGAACTGGCCCAAGGGCGTGCCGTTGCCAAGCGTTTACGATGCAGATCTGACGACCTTCTCCGGCGTGAAGTTAAAGGGCGAGCTGGCCTTGCTGCGCGGTTCGCTGATTCCGTCGATGACCGATGTGAAGCTCGCCGAAGGCACGACGGTGATTGAACTGCGTCCGCTCAACGGCACGCAGCAAGGTAAAAACTGGGCTGTGGCGAGCATGCTGCCGTCGGGTAGTGCGTCGTGGTCGATGCGCGCGGTCGCCGGGGCCGATCTTCTGGCGGCCGACAGCCGTGCCGTGAAACCGGTGACAGCGGATGGCAACTTGCGACTGGCTGACGCTCATTACGGTGTGACGATCACACAGAGCGCCGGTCAACTTGTTTGGGCTGCGGATAATCCCTATGACCTTCCGGCGTATTACCCGGTGCCCGATGACCAACTGGGGGTATGTGACCAGGTTCCGGGACTCTGTGTACCGATGGCACGCTGGGTCTGGGCACCGGGGAACGGTCAGGGACCTGACTACGAACCGGTCACCGAGGAGTATCAAGTCCTTTGCGAGCTCTATCCGGAGCTCTGTATCGCCAATAATCCCGGCACCACCGCCAAAGCCCATACGCAGATGTTCAGCGTCCTGCGCACCGGTACTGGCGACCTCGATCTGATGGCTGCCGGCAACCTGAGCATGGACTCGCCTTTCGGCGTCTACACCGCCGGTACACAGTCATCGAATGTCGACCCGTTGTACAACCAGAAACGCGGGCATCTCTCGGACAATAATTCGGTATTGGGCAGCGCCGGTGCTGATTATGAAAAGTGGGTCAGTGGTGGCGCCGACAGTCTTTATCAGGCCTGGTATCCGCAGATGGGGGGGAACCTGACAATCAGTGCCGGTGGCTCGGTCTCCGGTGATTCGGTCGGGACGAAAGCCCAATCGACAGCGGGCGGGTTCCGCGAGCAGATGGCCAGTGTGGCAGTGGGCAACTGGCTGTGGCGCCAAGGCACGGGAAATCCGGATGTGCCCACGGCCTGGTGGATCAACTTCGGCAGTTATGCGACGCAGTTGATGACACCTGACGGTAATACCGAACCGTACCTGATGGGCTTCACCGGATTCGGCACCCTGGGCGGCGGTAACATCAGTCTGCGTGCCGGTGGCGACGCCGGCATGCTCAGACCGTTGGGCGATGCTGGCAATTATCCGCGCAGCCAAGGGCTAATCGTTGCCGTGGGCAGCACCGGTCGGGTCGCCAGCGATGGCAGTGTGCAGATGACTGGCGGCGGCGATATGGACATTCGCATCGGCGGCGCCCTCAACCCATCGCTGCAAGCGCGGGCCGCAGACAACGGGACCGGACAGCCCAGACATGACCTGCAAGGCGCACTGATCAATTTGCGTGGTGCGGCGCAATTGACGGGAGGAGCACTGGGTGGCATCAACCTGCAATACGGTGCCTTTTCCCGGTTGCATGATGTCCGCGAAACCCGACCGCTGGATCCGTTCACCTCGACGACCAGCAACGCCTCCGGTGGTCTGGTGCTGATTCCCGGCGACTCGGGCATGAGTCTCAGCACCCGTGGTGACCTGGTGCTGGGCGGCGCGGGCGATCCCGGTCGCGTGGGCCTGTTCAATGCCACGCCCCTGCTTGATGACAACGGCAATATCCGTACTGGCGGCATCCTGAGCGGCTTCTCGCTATGGACCGATCACACCGCCATCGATCTCTTTTCCGCCGGGGGCAATCTCACTCCGAGCACTCAATTGGCCGAGGCCGATGCGAATCTTGTCCCTGTGAGCGGCGCCAATTCGTCGCCCACCGATGGACGTTTTGTGTACCCGTCGATACTTCGGGCTGTGGCTGCTCAGGGGTCGATTTATGCCGGGCCATCGGCGGCGTACAGCGAGCGCGACTTGTCGCGAACAACTGCTTATTCACTGTTATTGGCCCCTTCGACATCCGGACAACTCGAACTGTTGGCTGGCGACTCTATCTATGCCGGCGGCTACGCGATCAATCAGTCGGGTGCCAGCCCGCTCGCCATCGCCACGCCGTTCAGGCCGTCATTCCTCGCCTTTTCCAGCAATAACCCCAACACGCCACTCAATAGCAACTACGGCAGTGACGGCGTCAAACCGGACGGTAATTCGCGTTATCCGTTGTTCGCCTTTGGCCCCGACAGCTATTCCGGTTTGAATGATGTGCAGGGGCCGGCACGGTTCTATGCCTTGACCGGTGATCTGGTAGGGATACGCAGTGGCGAGACGTTGAGTTTCGCCACGTCCAAACGTACCTGGTACGAAGCCGCCGGCCCTGTCTGGATGATTGCCGGCCGCGACATCGTGGCATCCGGGACCAACCTGGGCCGACCGACAGCCGTGCAGCCCGACGAAATGGGCGTCGGTCGGGACATCATCACCTCGACCGGCAACCTGTTCGTTCACAACGACCCGCGAGATCTATCACGGGTGTCGGCCGGCCGCGACATTCTCTACAGCAGCTTCGATATCGCCGGCCCTGGCACTCTGGACATCAATGCCGGGCGCAACATCCTGATGGAAGACCGCGCCGGTATCACCAGTCTGGGCTCGTTGGTCGCGGGGGATAACCGCCCGGGCGCCAGTCTGGTGCTGCAGGCGGGGGTGGGGGCACAAGGCGCGGATTATTCACGATTCGTCGCTCGCTATCTCAATCCGCAAAATCTGGCCAATCCGGATACCTCGTTGAGCGCGCAACCGGGCAAAGTGGTGAAGACTTACCTCGACGAGTTGCAGAGCTGGCTAACCCTCGGCTACGGCTTCAGCGGCAACGCGGAACAGGCGCAAGCGTTTTACGCCGCATTGCCGAGTGCCGAGCAGGCGATCTTCGCGCGGCAGGTGTACTTCGCCGAACTGCGTGCCGGCGGCCTGGAATACAACGATGTCGACGGTCCGCGCCAAGGCAGTTATCTGCGTGGTCGCAACGCCATCGCTGCGTTGTTCCCGACCACTGATGTGGCCGGTAATCCGATCCGTTACGACGGCGACATCACGCTGTACGGTGGGGCAGGGGTCAAGACCTTGTTCGGCGGCGACATCCAGATGCTTACGCCGGGCGGCGGTCAGGTATTCGGCATCGAAGGCGCGGCGCCACCGTCGACAGCGGGGATCATCACTCAGGGTTCGGGCAACATTCAGCTCTATTCGCAGGGCAGTATCTTGCTCGGCCAGAGCCGGATCATGACTACGTTTGGCGGCTCGATTCTCGGCTGGTCGGCCGAGGGCGACATCAACGCCGGTCGTGGCTCGAAAACCACTGTGGTCTACACCCCGCCGAAACGGGTTTACGACAGCTGGGGCAACGTGACCCTGTCGCCATCGGTGCCGAGCACCGGCGCCGGTATCGCCACGCTCAACCCGATCGCCGAAGTGGCACCGGGCGACATCGACCTGATCGCGCCGCTGGGCACCATCGATGCCGGTGAGGCGGGGATTCGTGTGTCGGGCAACGTCAACATCGCCGCGCTGACGGTGGTCAACGCCGCGAACATTTCGGTGCAGGGCAAGGCGACGGGTGTGCCGGTGGTGTCGGCGGTGAATACCGGGGCGATTACTTCGGCCAGTTCGGCCGCATCGTCGGCCACGCAAGCGGCGGAGGATGTTGCACGTCAGCAGCAGGCGGCGGCGCGACAGAATCAGGCTTCGGTGTTCACCGTGCAGGTGTTGAGTTTCGGCAACGAACAGCTTGCGCCGTCCCGCGATGGCGCCAGCCGTGCACCGGCCCCGGGTTACAACCCGAACAGCCCGGTGCAGGTATTGGGCGCCGGGGCGCTGGATGAACAGGCGAAACAGCAGTTGACCGAGGAGGAGCGTGGGCAACTGACGTTGTAAAAGACTCTCGTGTAGTACGTTTGGGCGACCGGTTGGTCGCCCTTTTTTTTAGCAATCATTCACCAACGCGCTGAAACCCCTGTGGGAGCGAGCAGGCTCGCTCCCACATTGGATTGGGGTGGGTTTCAAAAAGCGTAAGGAATGCTGATTTTTGCCCAGAGCATTTCGCCTTCGGGCCGGTTCTCCACGTCAAATTCCCTGGCCCAGCGAATCTCCGCACTGGCGTACTTGAGGAAGGTGAAGTGCAGCGCCGGACCAATCGCGAAGACCTTGCCGCGCACGCCGTCATCGACGTCCTGTCCAGCGAACTGCACGGTGTGGCCAAACTGTTTGTCGTCGCTGGTTTGCTTGAGGAAGTAGCCGTTGACGCCGAGCATCAGGTCGTCGGTGATCTTGTAGCTGGCCGAGTAATCGAAGTGGAAGATCTGCCCGGACTTGTAGTCGGTGTCCTTGTTCTTCTCGTTGAAGCTGTAAGTGGTCTTCATCGAGACTTCGGTGCGTTCAGTCGGCAGCCAGGTGAAGGAGAAGAGTGGCTTGTAGGTGTAGAAATTGTTGCTGGTGTTGGCCAGTCGATCGACGCTGTATTCGCCGGTGGGCACGGTGATTTCCACGGCGGCGCCGAGGGTCAGGTTTTTGCCCATGTCCCACAGAATGATCGGCGCGAAGGTGGTATCGCCCATGCCTTCGCGGGTGTCGCTCAAGCCGAACACCGAAACTTCCTGCTTCAGCCACGGCTGGGCGATGTAACCGGCCAGACGCCCGCCGAATAGCCGCACCGGGCTTAGATAATCGATGCGCGGAATCACCGCGGTGGACTCGATTTCGACATTCGGCACCTTGCCGCCGAACGAGCTGATGTTGAGCTTTCGCGCCTTGTAATGGTTGTAGTAGAGGTTGAACGCGACCATGTTCTGCGGAAGGCTGTCGACTTCCAGCGGCAGCATGAAGAAGCCGTCGGTGCCGGTGCCGATGTTGTCGACGCCGGCTTCGGTGGCCAGGGCGGGCAATGTCAGCGCGCAACCGGTGATGAAAAGAGCGCGGGGCAAGAAGGATGTCGCGCGGTTCGGGCTCATAGCTGTCCTCATTATTATTGTGATCGGGACTGGCACCGGTCGCATGGGGCGCCGGTACGCTAGAAATAAGCGTTTGGCGTACGTTGGGGCAGGGTATTGGCGGACACCGAGGGGGGCATCTGCGGACAGCCCGTAAACCTTGTGCTAACTTCCATCGACACAACCGGTTACAAAAATAACAATCAAGCGTGATCCGGAATGTCAGCCCCCATGAACGTAAAAGTCCAAGACCCGACCTTCGAACTGGCGCTGGTCTCGCCGTTCCTCCTGCAAACCCTCGCCGAAGTTGTGCAGAACAAGGGCATCGATCCCCAGAGCCTGTGCCGTGGGCTGGGCTTCACCCTTGAAGATCTGCAGGATCCGGCGCAGCGGATTTCCTATCGCCAGGCCGTGGCGATGATTCAGCGCGCACTCAAAGTGCTGCCCAATCAGGGTTTGGGGCTGTGGGTCGGGGCGCAGAATGTACTTGGTACGCTGGGCCTGCTCGGGCATGTGTTATCGCTGTGCAAGACCTTGCGCGATGCCTTCGCCCTCGGCATTCGGCACCAGCACACCTCGGGCGGCATCGTCGTGTCCAGCGTCGATGTGGTCGGCGGGAAGGTGCATCTCGACGCCGAATGCCGCCTACCGTTTGCCGACGTGCAGGTGTTTGCGGTCGAAGAGTTTTTCGCCAGTTTGCTGGTGTATGGCCGCGCGCTGGTGGGGGCTGAGTTCAAGGCGATTGCCGTGGAATTTGTGCATGCCGCCCCGGATTACCTCAGTGAATACCAGCGCCTGCTGGGGCCGGATGTGTGCTTCGGCTGCCTGCACAATCGCATGTTGATCGATGCGCAGTGGCTGGACGTGAACCTGCCCAATCATCATTCGCTGGCACTGCGTCAGGCCGTTGCATTACTGGAGCTGGAAGCGGCGCAGGTGCATCAGAAACTTGATCTGATTCAGGCTGTGGAGCGGGCGATTGCCCGGGATCTGAGCAGCGGCAGTCACATTGAAAAGATTGCCGGGGATTTGAACATGAGCAGTCGCACCTTGCGTCGGCGTTTGACTGAGCATGCACTGACGTTCGAGGCGTTGCTGGAGCAGGTTCGCCAGGCGCGGACTATGAGTTTGCTGGCGAATCCCGATATGCCGATCGAGCGGATTACCGAGGAAGTGGGCTACAGCGATGTACGCAGTTTTCGCCGGGCGTTCAAGCGCTGGACGGGAATGAGCCCTAGCGCCTGGCGTCACGACGCCAACCCTCTCCCAGAGGGAGAGGGGGCCGACCGCGGTGTCTTTTGTCAAACATCGACCTGAAAGATTTTTGTCGATTATGGATTCACAGCTAAACGTTCAGGTCGGTGTCTTACCTCTATTATCCCCTCACCCCAGCCCTCTCCCGGAGGGATAGGGAGCCGACGGAGGTGTCTTGCGAGTTACATCGACGCGTCGATTATGGACTTGAGAGATTGGGGCCGACCGAAGTGTCTTTCGTCATGTTGTCGATTATGGATTCGGTACAGCACTTTCAAGTCGGCGTATCTCCACAGCATCCCCCAATCAGTTCCCTCTCCCTCCGGGAGAGGGCTAGGGTGAGGGGCTTTTGACTTCCATCCAAACCCACACAAATCCTCCGGCCACAGGTAAACTCCCGCGCACTTTCCCAAGGAGTTCACATGAGTTACTACCAGCCGGGCATTCTCGCCACCCCCGTTCCTGCGCAAGCACGTCACCTGTTTTTCGCCCTTGAGTCGGTTGAAGCCCTGCCGCAGGCGCTCGACAACCTGCTGAATCAGGTGGACGGCAAGTCGGCAGTCGTCGGTTTTGGTGAATCCCTGGTCAAGGCTCTCAACGTGCAGATTGACGGCCTGCGCAGCTTCCCGGCACTGACCGGCGTTGGCGTCGAGAACCCGTCGACCCAGCACGCGCTGTGGGTCTGGTTGCACGGCGTCGACCGTGGTGAACTGCTCAACCGTTGCCACGCCCTCGAAGCCGCACTGGCCCCGGCCCTGCGACTGGTCGAGATGCAGGAAGCCTTCCGCCACAAGGACGGGCACGACCTGACCGGCTACGAAGACGGCACCGAAAACCCGCACGACGAAGCCGCCATCGCCGCCGCCCTGCAAAGTGCAGGCGCTGACGGCATGGTCGGTGGCAGCTTCGCCGCGATCCAGCAGTGGCAGCACGACCTCAAGGGTTTCCACAAACTGTCCGCCGAGGACAAAGACAACATCATGGGCCGTCGCCTCAGCGACAACGAAGAGATCGACGATGCGCCGGTCTCCGCCCACGTCAAACGCACCGCGCAGGAAAGTTTTGCGCCGGAAGCGTTCGTCGTGCGGCGCTCGATGCCGTGGATCGAAGGTGATCGCGCCGGTTTGATGTTCCTCGCCTTCGGTTTCTCGCTGGATGCCTTCGAAGCGCAACTGCGGCGCATGAGCGGTCTGGAAGACGGCATCCCCGATGGCCTCTATCGCATCAGCCGCCCAATCACTGGCGGCTACTACTGGTGCCCGCCGCTGAAGGACGGCCACCTCGATCTGCGCGCCTTGCGCATCGGCTGAGGACTGAGCATGAACGTGGTGCGCTGGGGCATGATCGGTTGTGGCAGCGTCGCCGAGCGCAAGAGCGGCCCGGCCTTCTACAAGGCGCCCGGTTCGGCGTTGGTGGCGGTGATGGGCCGACGCCTCGAAGCCGTGACCGACTACGCCGCGCGCCACGGCATCGAGCGGGTCTACACCGACGTCGATGCGCTGATCAACGATCCCGAGGTGGACGCGGTGTACATCGCCACGCCACCCGACAGCCATCACGCCTACAGCCTGAAAGTCGCCGCCGCCGGCAAGCATTGCTGCGTGGAAAAACCCATGGCACTGAATGCCGGGCAAAGCCGCGAGATGCAGCAGGCCTTCGCCGAGGCTGGTTTGCACTTGTTCGTTTCCTACTACCGCCGTTCATTGCCGCGTTTTGCGCAGGTGCGGCAATGGCTGGAGGAGGGGCGCATTGGCGAGGTGCGGCACTTGAGCTGGACGCTGACCAAAGCGCCTTCGTCGGCGGATCTGGACGGTCGCGACAATTGGCGCACCGATCCGGCGGTGGCCGGTGGCGGTTATTTTGCCGATCTGGCCAGTCATGGCTTTGACCTGTTCCAGTATTTGCTCGGTGACATTGTCGAGGTCGCCGGATTCACTGCGCGTCAGGCCGGTTTATATGCAGCGGAAGATGCGGTCAGCGCCAGTTGGCGGTTTGCCTCCGGGGCGCTGGGCATGGGCTGCTGGAGTTTTGTCGCGGATCGGCGTGAGGATCGGGTCGAGATCATTGGCAGCCTCGGACGGATCAGTTTTTCCGTATTCGATGAGCATCCCGTGCAGTTGCATGCCGATGAGCACCTCAGCCTGGAAATCCCCCATCACGAGCACATTCAGTGGCATCACGTGCAGGGCATGAATGCGCATATTCTTGGTGATTCACAACATCCCGCCGTCGCCGAGCAAGCGCTCAAGACTGACTGGGTCATGGATCAAATCCTCAAACGCCACTGATCCTCCATGCGTACACCGTCCCCACAGGGTTTTGCAGTGTCTGCGGGTTATTGCGCAGCCGTCATCGCCGGCCGGCAGCCATGAAAAATATCCAGCCCCGGTTGATACAGCGACGTCTTCACCTCAAACAACCCCAGCACCGAGTGGAACAGGTTGTCATGGCTCAGATCTGCCTGCCCGGTCTTGCCCTGTAGACACCCTCGATCAATCCCTTCGCTGGCCAGCGTGCCATTGCCGAACCACATCACCATTGGCACATGGGTCTGCGCTTCAGGTGCCAGCGCATACGGCGCCGCGTGCAGGTACAAACCGTTCTCGCCCAACGATTCGCCGTGGTCGGAGACATACACCATCGAGGTGTCCAGTGAGTCCTGATTGCGCTTGAGCAGTTCGATGACCTTGGCGAGGAAATGATCGGTGTAGAGAATCGTGTTGTCGTACACGTTCACCAGTTCATCGCGGCTGCAACTGCCCAACTGATTGGTGTGGCAGATCGGTTTGAAGCGCTCCATGTCTTTTGGATAGCGTTCGTAGTATTCCGGGCCGTGACTGCCGTCGGCGTGCAGGACAATGATCGCGTGGCCCTTGAGGCTGTCGATGTAGCTTTGCAGGTCTTGCAACAGCGCTTCGTCGAGGCAGTTGTTGCCGTCGCAGAACGGCCCCGGCTGATGCCTGGAAATATCGCGATGTGGCACGCGCAGGCAGGTGCCTTTGCAGTCGCTGTTGTTGTCCAGCCACAGCACTTGCACGCCGGCACGCTGGAGGATGTCGAGCAGGCCTTCGTAGGTTTTGCCTTTCTTGTCGCTGTAATCCTCACGCCGGAACTTCGAGAACATGCACGGCACCGAGACCGCTGTCGATGTGCCGCAGGAATGCACGTGGGTGAAATTGAGGATGTCGAGTCTGCTCAGTTCCGGATTGGTCTCGCGCTCATAACCGTTCAGCGAAAAGTGATCGGCGCGGGCGGTTTCACCGACCACAAACACCATCAGCGATTTCTTTTCGCGGCTGGCAACGTTGGCGCTCATCACCGCGTCTTCGCCGATGGCCTGCACCACGAATTGCTTTTTGATGCCCAGGCGTTGCTGGGTGTACTTGCTGATCGCGTAGATGTAGTTGGTCGGGTTGATGAAGTGAGTGAGCTTGTCTTCTTCGCGAAAGATCGGCGCGTAGGTCGAATAGAACGCGCCCACTGAAGCGGCAATTACCAGCACGCAGGCGATGATCACCAGCACTTTGTTGAGCAAACCGCGAAAGAACGGCCGATAACTCACCGGCCAACGCCAGATCAACGCCGCCGGCAACACACCGAGCAGCAGCACGTAAGCCAGTAGCTTATCGTTGAACAGCGCGGTGGCTTCGGCGGGGTTGGTTTCGAAGACGTTCTGGATCATCACCGTGTCGATGGTGATGCCGTATTCGTTCATGAAATACGCAGCGCACGCCGAGAGCAGCGCGACCACGGTGAGGGCCGGTTTCAGCGTCCAGCGGAACGACACCAGAGTCAGCAACAGGGTGATCGCCGCCCACAAAAACAGCCCGAACGAGGCGAAAAACGCCAGTTTGTGCGCGCCTTGCAAGGTGATCAGCGTGCCCAGCGCCTTCCAGGTCGCCAGGTTGTACAACGCCACCAACGCCAGGGAAAACAGCAGCACCAGTCGAGTAGAAGTGATGGACGGTAAACGCAGTCCGTTGCCCAAAGCCATGTCAAACATTCCTCTACATAAATGGAAAACCACGCGGTTGCGCGGGTAACTGTAGAAGAACATTGGTAAAAAATTCGTAAACATCTTGTAACAAGTCTGCACGCCATTCCTGTAGGCGCTGCCGAAGGCTGCGATCGTTTGATCTAAAAAACAAAATCAAAAGATCGCAGCCTTCGGCAGCTCCTGCGTCGGCCCAGGCCGACTGGCGGCGCTTGTCAGGAAAATCCTACAGGAGTACAAATGTACTCCATGACGAACCTGACTCCCCGCCGCACCGCCATCCTGACGTTTATCCGCGATCGAATCGCCGAACACGGTCAGCCCCCAAGCCTCGCTGAAATCAGCGAGGCTTTTGGTTTTGCCTCGCGCAGCGTGGCGCGCAAGCACGTGCTCGCGCTCACCGAAGCCGGGTTTATCGAGGTCAATCCGCATCAGGCCCGGGGCATTCGCCTGCTCGGGCAACCGGCGCGTCCGGAACTGCTCGACATTCCCGTGCTCGGCCGCGTCGCTGCCGGTGCGCCGATTGGCGCCGATGCCGACATCCATAGCCGCTTGCTGCTCGACCCGGCGCTGTTCTCCCGCACGCCCGATTACATGCTGCGGGTGCAGGGCGATTCGATGATCGAGGACGGCATTCTCGACGGCGATCTGGTCGGCGTGCGGCGCAATCCCGAGGCGCTCAACGGCCAGATCGTCGTGGCGCGGCTCGACGGCGAAGTCACCATCAAACGCTTCGAACGGCTGGGCGATGAAGTGCGGCTGTTGCCGCGCAACCCGGCGTACCAGCCGATTGTCGTGCGCGACGATCAGGACCTGGCCATCGAAGGGGTGTTCTGCGGTCTGGTGAGGCAAGGCTGATGGGCGCCGTCGTTGCGTTGGACACGCTGTTCAATGGCGGCCAGGTCTGGAAGGGCCGGCCTGCGCCACCGGCCGCCAGTCCACAACCGACCGGTCACGCCGCGCTGGACGCGGCACTGCCCAGCGGTGGCTGGCCGGAAGCGGCGTTGAGCGAAATCCTCCTGGCCGGCCCCGGTGTCGGCGAACTGCAATTGGTCTGGCCGACGCTGGCGCGGTTGTCGGCGGCGGGCGAGCGCATCGTGCTGGTGGCGCCGCCATTCGTGCCGTATCCGCAGGCGTGGGCAAACGCCGGGGTCGATCTGCGCCAGTTGTCGGTGATCCAGGCCAGCGAACGCGATGCCTTGTGGGCGGCGGAACAGTGCTTGCGTTCGGGCAGTTGCGGCGCGGTGCTGTGTTGGCCGCACAAGGCTGATGATCGTGCGTTGCGCCGTTTGCAGGTGGCGGCGGAAACCGGTCAGACCCTGGCGTTTGCCTGGCGGCCGTTGAGCGAAGCGATCAACCCGTCACCGGCGGCGCTGCGTATTGCCATCGACGCCAAACCTGCACAGTTGCGCGTCCTCAAGTGCCGTGGCGGCTTGGCGCGTGCGGCGCCGATTGCCTTTACCGTGGGGCACTGAGGTCGCCATGCGCTGGGTGTGTATTCTGTTTCCGCAATTGGCCCTCGACGCCGTGCTGCGTCAGCGTCCCGATCCCGATGAACCGTTGGTGCTGCTCAACGGCCCGGCCCAGCGCCGGGTGCTGCAAGCAGTCAACCCGGCGGCGCGCAAACTCGGTTTGCGTCCCGGCCAGTCGATGACCGCTGCGCAAGCCATGAGCAAAGGCTTTACCACGGCTGATTATGAGGTCGCCGAGGTCGAACACTGGCAGCAGTTTCTTGCCGCGTGGGCCTACGGTTTCAGCGCGCAGGTCAGCGTGCATTACCCGCGCACCGTGGTGTTCGAAATCGAATCCAGCCTTGGCTTGTTCGGTTCGTGGGCGCAGTTCGAAGCACGACTGCGCCAGGAACTGACCGATCTGGGCTTCCGTCATCGCATCGTTGCCGCACCCAATCCGGTGGCGGCGCGGGTGCTGGCCAATGCTTACGATGGCTTGGTGGTGCCGGACGGCGAGGCCTTGCAGCATCACCTCGGTCAGTTGCCGGTCGACCGTGTCGGTCTGGAGCCAGCGGTGGCCACGGCATTATCACGCATGGGCCTGCGCAACCTCAGTCAGGTGCAGAGCCTGCCGCGTCAGGCGCTGGCCCGACGTTTCGAGGCACAGATGCTCAAACACCTCGACACCCTGTTCGGTGCGCGGCCATTGGCGCTTGAGTTTTACTTGCCGCCGGATCGTTTCGACGTGCGCATTGAACTGAATTTCGACGTGCAATCCCATCAGGCGCTGCTGTTCCCGCTACGGCGTTTGACCGGCGATCTGTCGGCATTCCTCTGTGGGCGTGACAGCGGCGTGCAGCGTTTCGACTTGCATCTGGAACATGCCGGGCTGCCGGACAGCATCATCAAGGTCGGGCTGCTCAGCGCCGAACGTGATCCGGCGATGCTCTTCGAACTGGCCCGTGGCCGCTTGGAACAGGTGCAGGTCGAGGCGCCGGTGCGCGGCTTTCGGCTGCGCGCCGAGGACCTGCCGAGCTTCGTGCCGCAGTTTCAGGAACTGTTCGACGACCGTCCGCAGCAGACCTTGCCGTGGGAGCAGTTGCGCGAACGCCTGCGCGCGCGCTTGGGCGATGACGCGGTGCAGGGGCTGCGCTTTCAGGCTGATCATCGCCCGGAGTGCGCGTGGCAGCACGGCGTTGACAAACAACGCTGCGCAGGCTTGCCGAATGTGCACCGTCCAGGCTGGTTGCTTGGCGAGCCGCAAAGCGTGGCAGAAGGTTCGGCGCGAATTCTCATGGGCCCGGAACGCATCGAGTCCGGCTGGTGGGACGGTGACGATGTGCGCCGCGATTATTACCTGATCCAGAACCGCGCCGGTCAGCAGGGCTGGGCTTATCGGGCGGTGGGTGAGGGCGGTCCGCTGTGGCTGCAGGGCTGGTTTGCATGAACGACGGTTATGCCGAGTTGCACTGCCTGTCGAACTTCAGTTTTCAGCGCGGTGCGTCCAGTGCGCTGGAACTGTTTCAACGGGCGAAAAAGCACGGCTATCAGGCACTGGCGATTACCGATGAATGCACGCTGGCCGGGATCGTTCGGGCCTGGCAAGCGGCGAAATCGGTGGAGTTGCCGCTGGTCATCGGCAGCGAAGTACGCATCGAAAACGGCCCGAAACTGGTGCTGCTGGTGGAGAACCTGGCGGGCTATCAGGCGCTGTGTGGCCTGATCACCCGCGCCCGACGGCGCACGCAGAAGGGCCAGTATCAAGTGCTGCGCGAGGACTTCGCCGAGCCATTGCCGGGGTTACTGGTGTTGTGGGTGCCGGACTCGCTTGATCAGGTGGAAGAGGGCCGTTGGCTGCAGCAGATCTTCGCCGAACGATTGTGGCTGGCGGTGCAATTGCATCGTGGCCAGGACGATCAGCAGCGGCTGGCGGCGTTGTTGAGTCTGGCCGCCGAGTTGCAGATTCCGCCGGTAGCCAGCGGCGATGTGCACATGCACGCCCGTGGCCGGCGTGCCTTGCAGGACACCATGACCGCGATCCGTCATCACGTACCGGTGGCCGAGGCGGGATTACGCTTGCACCCCAATGGTGAGCGGCATTTGCGCAGTGTCGAGGTGTTGCGCGAGTTGTATCCGCAGGCCTTGCTGGATGAGTCTGTGAGCCTGGCCCGACGCTGCACTTTCGATCTGGGCGAGTTGCGTTATCAATACCCCAAAGAATTGGTGCCTGAGGGGCACAGCGCCAGTTCCTGGTTGCGCCATCTGGCTGAGCAAGGCATCGCCTGGCGCTGGCCAAAAGGGCCGCAAGCCAAAGTGCTCAAGCAGATCGACGATGAACTGCAACTGATCGCCGAACTCGGTTATGAAAGCTACTTCCTCACCGTGCATGACGTGGTGCGCTTCGCCCGCGAGCAGAAGATTCTGTGCCAGGGCCGTGGCTCGGCGGCCAACTCGGCGGTGTGTTTTGCCTTGGGCATCACCGAAATCGACCCGGACCGCACCACGCTGCTGTTCGAACGCTTCATGTCCAGGGAACGCAATGAACCGCCGGACATCGACGTCGATTTCGAGCACGAACGCCGCGAAGAAGTCCTGCAATATGTGTTTCGCCGTTATGGCCGTGGTCGTGCGGCGCTGACGGCGGTGGTCAGCACCTACCACGCTGCCGGCGCGGTGCGCGACGTGGCCAAGGCCTTGGGCCTGCCGCCGGATCAGATCAATGCACTGGCCGATTGCTGCGGTCACTGGAGCGATGAAACGCCGCCGGTCGCGCGTTTGCTCGAAGGCGGTTTCGACCCGGACAGTCCGGTGCTGCGCCGGGTGCTGAGCCTGACCGGGCAGTTGATCGGTTTCCCCCGGCACCTGTCGCAGCACCCCGGCGGTTTTGTGATTTCCGAGCAGCCGCTGGACACGCTGGTGCCGGTGGAGAACGCCGCCATGGCCGAGCGCACGATCATTCAGTGGGACAAGGATGACCTCGATGCGGTCGGCCTGCTCAAGGTGGATATCCTCGCCCTCGGCATGCTCAGTGCCATCCGTCGCTGTTTCGACCTGCTGCGTCGCCATCGCAATCTGGACCTGAGCCTGGCGACGATTCCGGCCGAAGACAAACCGACCTACGACATGATCAGCCGCGCCGACACCATCGGCGTGTTCCAGATCGAGTCGCGGGCGCAGATGTCGATGCTGCCGCGCCTGAAACCGGCGAAGTTCTACGACTTGGTGATTGAGGTGGCCATCGTCCGCCCGGGGCCGATTCAGGGCGGGATGGTCCATCCGTATCTGCGCCGCCGAAACAAAGAGGAAGAGGAAACCTACCCGTCGCCAGAACTCAAGGTTGTCCTGGAAAGAACCCTCGGTGTGCCGCTGTTTCAGGAGCAGGTGATGCAGATCGCCATCGTCGCCGCCGATTACAGCCCTGGCGAGGCCGATCAGTTGCGTCGCTCGATGGCCGCGTGGAAACGCCACGGCGGACTGGAGCCGCACAAGGAGCGCCTGGCCGCCGGCATGAAGAAAAACGGCTATACGCCGGAGTTTGCCGCGCAGATTTTCGAGCAGATCAAAGGCTTCGGCAGCTACGGTTTTCCCGAGTCGCACGCCGCCAGTTTTGCCTTGCTGACTTACGCCAGTTGCTGGCTCAAATGCCACGAACCGGCAGCGTTCGCCTGTGCGTTGATCAATAGCTGGCCGATGGGCTTCTACAGCCCGGACCAGATTCTCCAGGACGCGCGCCGGCATCAGTTGCAGATCCGCCCGGTCGACGTGCGCGCCAGTGACTGGGATTGCAGCCTGGAAACCACCACGACGGCGCAACCGGCGATACGCATGGGCCTGCGGATGATCAAGGGCTTTCGCGAGGACGATGCCCGGCGCATCGAAGCGGCGCGGGCGTGCGGGGCGTTTGCCGATGTTGCCGATCTGGGCGAGCGGGCGGCGCTCGACAGTCGGGCGCAGGCGTTGCTGGCCGATTCCGGGGCGTTGCGCGGTTTGGCCGGACACCGGCATCGGGCGCGCTGGGAAGTGGCCGGGGTGCAGAAACAGCTGGGCCTGTTTGCCGGGTTGCCGAGTCAGGAAGAGCCGGAAGTGCTGCTGCCCAAACCCAGTGTTGGCGAGGATCTGCATGCCGATTACAGCACCGTCGGCACCACGTTGGGGCCGCATCCGCTGGCGCTGTTGCGCGCTGAACTCAAGGCCCGGCGCTGCCGCAGTTCGCAGGAGTTGCTTGAGGTCGAACACGGCCGACCGGTGAGCGTCGCCGGGCTGGTGACGGGACGGCAACGACCGGGCACCGCCAGTGGCGTGACCTTCGTGACCCTGGAAGACGAGTTCGGCAACGTCAACGTGGTGGTCTGGCGGGATCTGGCCGAGCGTCAGCGGCAAGTGCTGGTGGGCTCGCAACTGCTGAAAGTCGACGGCCGCTGGGAGCGCGAAGGCGAAGTGCGCCACCTGATCGCCGGCCGCCTGAGCGACCTCAGCCCGCTGCTCAACGGCATCCGCGTGCAGAGCCGCGATTTCCACTGATCTCAGGCCGAACACAAAACCCCTGTGGGAGCGAGCCTGCTCGCGAAAGCAATCTATCAGTCAGAGATGATTCGTCAGATCCATCGCTTTCGCGAGCAGGCTCGCTCCCACACGGGATTTTTGTGTGCTTAGCCAAGCCAATTCATTGGCGTCAAAAAAGTCTGTGCTCAATGATGGCACTTTGTCATAATGCCGGCCCTTTTCAGCTCCCGCCGCGCATTGCCGCGCCGGGACACCCCCGTTTTTCAAAAGGAATACTCAGTGAGAATGATCTCCCGGATGCTGGTCTCAGGCGTTGCGATTGCTGTGCTCGGCACGATTGCCGGCACGCTCGCCGGTTGCGCCACCGAAAGCTCCCGCGCGCTGCCGGTGGCCAAGGTTGAAAGCGCCACACAAGTCTGGACCGGTGTTCGTGTGCCGATGGCCGTGGGCAAGTTCGACAACCGCTCCAGCTACATGCGCGGGATCTTCTCCGACGGCGTCGACCGTCTCGGCGGTCAGGCCAAGACCATCCTCATCACCCACTTGCAGCAGACCAACCGCTTCAGCGTGCTGGATCGCGACAACATGGGCGAAATCCAGCAGGAAGCGGCGATCAAGGGCCAGGCCCAGCGTCTGAAAGGTGCTGATTACGTGGTCACCGGCGATGTCACCGAGTTCGGTCGCAAAGAGACCGGCGATCATCAGTTGTTCGGCATTCTTGGCCGTGGCAAGACCCAGGTGGCCTACGCCAAGGTCAACCTGAACATCGTCAACATCAGCACCTCCGAAGTGGTTTATTCGACTCAGGGCGCCGGCGAATACGCCTTGTCCAACCGCGAAATCATCGGCTTCGGCGGCACCGCTGCCTACGACTCGACCCTCAACGGCAAAGTACTGGATCTGGCCATGCGCGAGGCGATCAATCGTCTGGTTGATGGCATGAATGCCGGTGCCTGGAAACCGGGCAACTGATCGACGCCCATTGCAAGGAGCAACACCCATGACTCTGAATTTGTCGCGCTCGTTGATGGCGCTGACGCTGGCCGCCAGTGCCTTGCTGGCCGGCTGTGCCCCTGGCCCGCAAACCCTGTACCAGTGGGAAGGCTACGAGCCCCAGGTCTACGAATACTTCAAAGGCGAAGAGCCGAAGGAAGCCCAGGCCGAAGCGCTGGAACGTGACCTGCAGAAAATCCGCTCCACTGGCAAATCCGTACCGCCGGGCTATCACGCGCACCTTGGCTTGCTCTACCTGAGCATGGGCAAGGACGATCAGATGGTGCAGCAGTTCAACACCGAGAAAACCCTGTTCCCCGAGTCCGGCACGTACATGGATTTTCTGCTTAAAAACGCCAAGACCGGAGACGCGAAATGATCGCGCGCACCTTGAAACTGCTCGCGGCCGGTCTGGCCCTGACCGTGCTGGGTGGCTGCGTCGCACCCAAAACCGTGGACTACTCGGCCTATAAACAGGCGCGGCCGAAGACCATTCTGGTGCTGCCGCCGCTGAACACTTCGCCGGATGTGAAGGCGTCGTACAGCCTGTTGTCGCAGGTAACGTTCCCGCTGGCCGAGGCCGGTTACTACGTGCTGCCGATTGCGCTGGTTGACGAGACATTTCGCCAGAACGGCATGACCACGCCGGACGACATCCATCAGGCACCGCCGAACAAACTGAAGGAGATCTTCGGTGCGGACGCCGCGCTGTACATCACCGTGACCGAGTACGGCACGCGTTACATGGTGATCAGCAGCGAGACTGCGGTGACCGCGACGGCGAAACTGGTCGACCTGAAAAGCGGCACCACGCTGTGGACCGGTTCGGCACGGGCGTCGAGTGAAGAGGGCGGCAACAACAACGGTGGCGGTCTGATCGGCATGCTGATCACGGCAGCGGTGAAGCAGATCATCAACAGTGCCACCGATGCCGGCTACCCGATTGCCGGTGTGGCGAGCAATCGTCTGCTCTCGGCCGGGCATCCGGCAGGCCTGCTGTACGGCCCGCGTTCGCCGAAGTACGGCACAGACTGAACCCGCTAATGATCGTTCCCACGCAGAGCGTGGGAGCGATCCAGTGCAGCCCCCCTTGGCGCTGTATCCCTGCTTGCAACGAGCAGATGGGTAGAGCGACGCTGCCCCGATGGGTGATCCGCAATCAACCTCAATCAAGACCCTGCATCTCGAAGCCGAAGGCTATATCCTGCGTGACACTCAGTTGCTCGACGTTAAAGGAGTGCCCAAATGACCGAAAAGAAACCGGAAACCACGGTCGACCGCGTCTACCAAGGGGTTTACGAGGCGATCAGCAAGCGTTCGTTGCGTCCGGGGATGAAACTGGGCGAGGCCTCGCTGGCCGAGTTGTTCAATGTCAGTCGCACGTCGGTACGCGCGGCATTGAAGCAGTTGGAGGCCGATGGGCTGGTCACCACCGAGCCGAATAAAGGGGCATCGGTGTCGCTGCCGAGCAATGCAGAGCTGCGCTCGCTGTTTGAAACTCGCCGGCTGATCGAGATCGGCATCGTTACCGAATTGTGCCGGCGCAAGGACAGCGCGGCGATGCAGGATTTGCGCGAACACCTGCTGCTGGAAGACGAAGCCCACGCGGCGGGCGATCACGAACGGCTGATCCATCTGCTCGGCGAGTTCCACCTCAAACTGGCGCGCAGCCTCAATAATCCGGTGCTGCTCGACTGGTTCCAGAAACTGATCTCCCGCGCTTCGCTGTACGCTGCGGCGCTGGATGACGACAGCCATGAAGTCTGCCGCGACAACGAACACCTGCGCCTGATCGAGTACATCGAGGCCGGCAATCAGAGCGCCGCCATCGAGCTGACCTGCACGCATCTCAACGGCATCGAGAAGGCCATTCTCGACGCCGCCGCCAAAATGAAAACCGGCTACCACCCGCTCAAGCACCTGATCGGGGTCTAGGCGCCGGGCAGGGATGAAATCGGCTATACCTCATATGAAACCAATACGACTGATGACGCTCGAAACAGACGAGCGTTGCGTCGTTATGGCGTTGCGATTTATCGGGCAATCACCACAGGACACTGAGTCAGTCGATGCAGTTTTTATCCGATAGCCATGGTTGTGAGGGCTGGAAAGGCGAAATGGCCGGACGCATCAGCGCGTTCGACTGGAGCCACACCGAACTCGGTCCGCTCAACAGCTGGCCGCCCAGTCTGTGCAGCGCGGTGCAACTGATGCTGGCATCGCCGCTGCCGATGGTCATGCTCTGGGGTTACGCCGGGTACATGATCTACAACGACGCCTATTCGAAGTTTGCCGGTGGTCGCCACCCGTATCTGCTCGGATCGCCCGTGGAGCTGGGCTGGCCGGAGGTCGCCGATTTCAACCGGCACGTGGTCGATACCTGCCTGGCGGGTGGCACCTTGTCGTTTCGCAATAAAGAACTGGTGTTATTGCGCGATGGCGTCCCCGAAGACGTCTGGATGGATTTGTATTACAGCCCGGTGCCCAATGATGAAGGGCAACCGGCCGGAGTCATGGCGATGGTGGTGGAAACCACCGAATTCGTGCACTCCGAACGCCGGCGCCAGGAAGCCGAAAGCGCTTACCGCGCCGACAACGAACGGGTGCGTCTGGCGCTGAATGCCGGGGCCTTGCTTGGCTCGTTTGTCTGGGACGTGAAAAACAATACGTTGTCGGCAGACGAGCGATTCGCTCGCACGTTCTCCTATCCGCCGGATCAGGACCTGAGCGACTTGCCTCAAGACATCGCCGACTCGCGCATCCACCCCGACGATGCTGCCTGGGTGCAGGAACGGGTCGTCCACTCGGTGCAGACCGGCGAACCGTATAACGCCGAATATCGCGTGCGGCGCATTGATGGCAGTTATTCGTGGGTGTTGGCCAGTGGCGCCTGCGAGTTCGACGAACAGGGTGCGCCGTTACGCTTTCCCGGCGTCTTGATTGACATCCATGAACGCAAGATTGCCGAAGAATCCCTGCTCAAGTTCACCCGCAACCTCGAACAGCGCGTGGGCGAAGAGGTCGAGGCACGGCTGGCGGCTGAAGAACAGTTGCGCCAGTCACAGAAGCTCGAAGCGATTGGTGGCCTCACCGGCGGCGTCGCTCACGACTTCAATAATCTGCTGCAAGTGATCGCCGGCAATCTGCATCTGCTTGCGCGTCACGAACCGAACAACGCCAACGTGCAACGCCGGGTCAGCGCTTCGCTGGCGGCGGTCGAGCGCGGGGCCAAGCTGTCCTCGCAACTGCTCGCGTTTGCCCGGCGTCAGCCATTGTCGCCAGCGGTATGCAACCCGCGGCAGATCTTTGAAGGCGTCGGCGAATTACTGCAGCGAGCACTGGGTGAAACCATTCAGATCGACGTGCAGTTGCCGCAACAAGCGTGGTACATCAACGTCGATCGCAACCAGTTGGAAAATGCCATTCTCAACCTGGCGATCAACGCCCGTGATGCGATGAAGGGCGAGGGCACCATTACGCTCAGCGCTGCCAACGTGCGACTCGACCGCGAGTTCTGTGCCGGTAAAGGCATCGTCCCCGGCGAGTTTGTCCGCGTCGCCGTCAGTGACACCGGTGCCGGCATTCCACAAGAGATTCTCGAGCAGGTGTTTGAGCCGTTCTTCACCACCAAGGCCGATGGTCAGGGCACCGGGCTGGGCCTGAGCATGGTGTTCGGCTTCGTCAAGCAGAGCGGCGGACATGTCGAGATCACCAGCGCCCTGGGCGACGGTACTCGAGTGCAATTGTATTTCCCGCGCAGCCTGCGGCCGATTCTTGAGGAATCACCCAATCTGCAACGGCAGCAGAGCGGCGGCCATGAGACGATTCTGGTGGTCGAAGACAACGAGGCCGTGCGGGCCTCGGCGGTCGAGTTGTTGCGCGAAGAGGGCTATCGTGTGTTGACCGCCGGCCATGGCGATGCGGCCATGCAAATGCTCCTTGAAGGTGTCGAGGTAGACCTGATTTTCACCGATGTGGTCATGCCGGGGCTGATCAAAAGCTCCGACCTGTTCGCCTGGGCCAAGGTGCAGACGCCGCCGGTGGCGGTGCTGTTCACTTCCGGGCACACCCGCGACATCATCTCGCGCAATCACCAGTTGAGTCCCGACACCCACTTGCTTGGCAAACCGTACAGCCCGGAAGCCATGTTGCAGATGATTCGGGTGGTGCTTGGCAACTGAGCGCTGAACATTCCTTTACCAAGGCAGGTCGATGACTTCCAAGCGTAATTCCAAAGCGCCCGCCGGCATGGTCCGGGTACGCGGCGCCCGTGAGCACAACCTGAAGAACGTCGATGTCGACATCCCCCGCGATGCGTTGGTGGTGTTCACCGGGGTGTCCGGCTCGGGCAAGTCGTCACTGGCGTTCTCGACCTTGTATGCCGAGGCCCAGCGCCGCTACTTCGAATCGGTGGCGCCGTATGCGCGACGACTGATCGATCAGGTCGGCGTGCCGGATGTCGACTCCATCGAAGGCCTGCCGCCGGCCGTGGCCCTGCAACAGCAACGCGGCACGCCGAGTACGCGCTCGTCGGTGGGCAGCGTGACCACGCTGTCGAGCCTGATCCGCATGCTTTATTCCCGCGCCGGCAGCTATCCGCCGGGGCAACCGATGTTGTATGCCGAGGACTTTTCGCCGAACACCCCGCAAGGCGCGTGCCCGGAGTGCCATGGTCTGGGGCGGGTGTATGAAGTCACCGAGGCGCTGATGGTGCCGGACCCGAACCTGACCATCCGCCAGCGCGCGGTGGCGTCCTGGCCGCTGGCGTGGCAGGGGCAGAACCTGCGCGACATTCTTGTGACCATGGGTATCGACGTCGACATCCCGTGGAAAAAACTGCCGAAAAAACAGCGCGACTGGATTCTCTTCACCGAAGAAACCCCGACCGTGCCGGTGTACGCCGGGCTGACCCCGGAAGAAACCCGCGTCGCCCTCAAACGCAAGATGGAGCCGAGTTATCAGGGCACCTTCACCGGCGCCAGGCGCTACATCCTGCACACGTTTACCCATTCGCAAAGTGCGCTGATGAAAAAACGCGTTTCGCAGTTCATGCTCGGCAGTCCTTGTCCGTTGTGTGACGGCAAACGCCTGAAGCGTGAAGCGTTGTCGGTGACATTTGCCGGGTATGACATCGGCGAGCTGTCGCAGATGCCGTTGCTGCAAGTGGCCGAGGTACTGCGGCCGGTGGCAGCGGCCAGCTACCTCGAACACGCAGAAGAAACCGGCGAGACCTTGAGCCATGCGCAAACCCGCGAGGCCCGTCAGCAGCGCGTCGCTCATGGCGCCAGTGGCCACGCCAGCGCGCCGGATGTGCGGCACACGCCCAACCTGTCACTGGAAAAACGCCTGGCGGCGCAGCGCATTGCCGAGGATCTGCTGGAGCGGGTCAGCACCCTGACCGATCTGGGTCTCGGATATCTGGCGCTGGAGCGCAGCACGCCGACGCTGTCGTCCGGTGAGTTGCAGCGCTTGCGCCTGGCGACGCAACTGGGGTCGCAATTGTTCGGGGTGATCTACGTGCTCGACGAACCCTCCGCCGGTTTGCATCCGGCCGATGGCGAGGCGTTGTTCGAGGCGTTGCAGCGCTTGAAGGCTGACGGCAACACGCTGTTTGTGGTCGAACACGACGTGGAAACCATGCGCCGCGCTGACTGGCTGATCGACGTCGGCCCGGCGGCGGGCGAGCAGGGTGGTCAGGTGTTGTACAGCGGCCCACCCGCCGGTCTGGCCGAGATCGCAGCGTCGCAGACTCGCGCCTATCTGTTTGCCCAAGCGCAGCGCCAGACACGCACGGCGCGCAAACCGACGGCGTGGCTGAAACTCGATGGCATCACCCGCAACAACCTCAATAACCTCAGCGCCGAATTTCCGTTGGGCTGCTTCACCTCGGTGACCGGCGTTTCCGGCTCGGGCAAATCAAGTCTGGTCAGTCAGGCCTTGCTGGAACTGGTCGGCGCGCAATTGGGGCGTCCGCCGGTGGACAGCGAGCCGGAAGAACTCAGCCTCGAAGATGACGCGCCGCAGGTCAGCAGCGGCCAGGTCACGTCCGGGCTGGAGTCGATCAAGCGACTGGTGCAGGTCGACCAGAAACCCATCGGCCGCACGCCACGCTCCAATCTGGCGACTTACACCGGGTTGTTCGACAACGTGCGCAAGCTCTACGCCGCCACCGACGCGGCACGGGCCGCAGGTTTCGACGCCGGGCAGTTTTCCTTCAACGTCGCCAAGGGTCGTTGCGCCACGTGCGAAGGCGAAGGCTTTGTCAGCGTCGAGTTGTTGTTCATGCCCAGCGTCTATGCGCCGTGCCCGACTTGCCATGGTGCGCGGTACAACCCGCAGACCCTGGCCATTCTCTGGGAAGGTCTGAGCATTGCCCAAGTGCTGCAATTGACCGTCGAGGAAGCGGTGACCGTGTTTGCCGAGCAACCGGGGATTCGCCGTTCACTGGAAGTGCTGCGCGATATCGGCCTCGGTTATCTGCGCCTCGGGCAACCGGCCACGGAGCTGTCCGGCGGCGAAGCGCAGCGGATCAAACTGGCCACCGAGTTGCAGCGCAACCAGCGCGGCGCGACCTTGTATGTGCTGGATGAACCGACCACCGGGCTGCATCCGCGCGATGTCGATCGGCTGCTGGAGCAACTGGATACGCTGGTGACGGCGGGGCATACGGTGATTGTCGTCGAGCACGAAATGCGCGTGGTGGCGCAGAGTGACTGGGTGATCGACATCGGGCCGGGGGCGGGCGATCAGGGCGGCAGAATCGTAGCGGCTGGCACGCCGCAGAAGGTTGCGGCGAGCAAGAAAAGCAAGACCGCGCCGTTTCTGGCTCGGGCGTTGAGTCGGTAATTGCGGTGTTCCGACTGGCACCCTCAAGCGCGGCGGCGAAGTTTTGAACGTTGGCGCGGGCCAGGCTTCGAATCGTTAACACCCCGGCGGATGTGTGTCGGGGGTGTTTGACCAACGAGGTGGCCATGAACGAGCAAACGAAGGAACAGAGTCAATCTGGCGAACCGATCAATCGCAATGATCCGGCGATCGACCCGCAGGTGCCGGGGCAACCGGCGCCGACACAACAGCAGGGCGATAAAGAGCAGGCCCAGAGCGCCGACCCGGCCGTGGACCAAAAAAATCAGAATACGGATAACGACAACGAGTTCAGTCCGGGCTTTGAGCCAAAACCGGACCGGGCTAAGCCGGGCGAGGATACGGATGCGGATATTGATACGGATGGCGGTTGATTTTCGGTTGATATGACAAGGCCGCATCTTATGGATGCGGCCTGTTTTTTCGCTTGAGTCTGGTGGTGTGGCTGAGATCGATCCCCCTCACCCCAGCCCTCTCCCCCCAAGGGGGCGAGGGGGAAAGGGAGCCGACCGGGGCTATTCAAAACCTTAGTTTCACTCCAGAACCTGAGTTCGAAGAGTTGCAATCCAGAGCCCGAGTTCGAAACCGGAGTTGCACTGCAGAACCTGAGTTCGAAAGCCGGAGTTTCCCTCCAGAACCTGAGTTCGAAGCCGGAGTTGCACTGCAGAGCCTGAGTTCAAAACCGGAGTTTCAGGTCGGCGTAACTCAAACATCCACCTCGGTCGGCTCCCTCTCCCTCCGGGAGAGGGCTGGGGTGAGGGTAAAGCTTTTTACTTGCTCGGATGCTTGGCCTGCAGCTCTTTCGCCGCTGCCAGATGTTTCTCCAGCGCCGGCAACATTTTCTGTGCGAACGCCTTCAACTCGGGGGCGCCTTTGACCTTGTCATCGGTCACGGTATTGGCTTGTTTCTTGAACAGCTCAATGGTCTCTTCGTGCGCCTTCACCTGATTGTTGGCGTAAGCGGCGTCGAAGGATTCATCGCGCATATCGAGGATTTTTTCTTTGGCCTGTTTGACCAGGGTCGTTTCATCCGGGACTTCGATGTCATTGGCCTTGGCAATCGTCGCCAGTTCGTCATTGGCCTTGCCGTGATCGGTGATCATCATGTTGGCGAACGCCTTGATGTCAGCCGATTGGCTTTTCTCCAGGGCCAGACGACTGGTTTCGATCTCGGCAATCCCGCCAGCCGCAGCGTTATCGACGAAGTCGTTGTCAGTCGCAGCGAAAGCGCTGCCCATGCCGCTGCTCAAAGCGACAGCCAGAACCAGATGACGCAGGTTGAATCCGTCCATTGTGTATCTCCACGCAGTTTTTGTTGGTGTTAAGCAATGGAGGCAACATGGCGAGCAAAGGTTTGATCGCATTTGCGACAGGGCGACGAACGGACACCGCTGGTCTGACAGGTGGTCGACAGAACCGTGCAACCGAGGCCATTCTGATAACGGGTCAGCGCAATCGGTCGTGCTGGCCCTGCCGATCAACTGACGGAGGTGTTCCATGCCGGTTCCCCATGACCTGTTTCAGGACTTGAGTTGCACGAAGGAAGAGATCCAGCAAAAACGCACCCAGGATCCACGACTGGATTCATTGATCAACAAATACTCCCAAGCCGACGCAGAGGTGGTCAAAGCCGAAACGGCCACTTCAGATGCCCCCACTGACGACGCATTGAAAAAGCTCAAAGAGAAGCGTCTGAAGGTCAAAGACGAAATCGTCAGCCATTTACAGGCACCGTCCTGATTCTCCGATGATCCGCCGATCTGCGGTTGCGGATTGGCGGGAACGACAGCCACGACCGGCACCTCGAATGTACAGAGTCCTCCATCAGCGACTCTTTGCGAGGTGCCACATGAACGATCCCAAATTCCCCAGTGAAGAGCAGGGCGCTTTCGACCCGGTTCCCACCCATCCCGAACCGAACAGTCCGGCGCATACCACGGTCAATCCTGAAGAGCCGGACGAGGATCTTCCCGAAGACGAAGATCCGGACAAGTTCGATAAATCCAGCAACTGACAGACCGCCATCGCTGGCAAGCCAGCTCCCAAAGGGTCACTCGTCGTGCACAAATTTCATGTCCAACGCGATACCTGTGGGAGCTGGCTTGCCAGCGATGGCGTCAGTAGGCTCGATACAGATCCAGCAGATTCACTTCAGCGCCGCATCCAACGGCATCCGCGCCATATGCGTCGCCTTCAACGAGCCAAAATACAACCACGGCCCATACTCGCGCACCGTAGTAATCGGCGAGTAATTGCCAGTGCTCGCGTCCTGCAAATTGGCAATCACCTTGCCCTGCAGATCCAGCCCCAGGACAAACCCGCGCTTCTCCACCGGTTTCGGCAGCACAGTCAACGCCCGCACGATCATCTTGCGCACGAACGGATGCCCGGCGGTACCGTCGAGTAGTGCATTGCGCGGGGCATACAACGCTACCCAAAAGCGATTGCTGCCATTGAACGCGAGGTTGTCCGGCAGCCCCGGCAAATTGTCGATGAACAGGTCGTGAGTGCCGGCTTTCGGCCCGGTCAGCCAATAACGACTGATGCGGTAGGCGCCGGTTTCATTGACCAGCACATAGGCGTCGTCCGGGCCGAGGGTCACACCGTTGGCGAACTCCAGCTTATCGAGCAGGACACTCGTTTTACCGCTCTGGAAGTCATAGCGCAGCAGACGTCCGTCGCCGCCGTGCTCGATGATCGCCTCGCCGTCATGGCCATAGCCCCAGCGGCTGGAAGCGTCGCTGAAGTAGGCGTAATGCCCGGACTTGTCGATGGCCACGTCATCGGTGAAGCCGAACGCCAGACCATTGGCCGCCGTGGTCAAGGGAACCAACTGACCTTGCGCATCAAGGGACAGCAAGCCCTTGACCCCGTCAGCGATCACCAGCATGCCGTTCGGATGTCGGGCCAGGCCCAGCGGGCGGCCACCGGTGTCGGCGAGTACTTTGCGCTGCTGGCCGTCGAGGCTGCTGCGGATCAGTCGACCGTCGTGCAGCCCGGTGATCAGAAAGTCACTTTCCAACAGCAAGGCTTCCGGCCCTTCGATGTCGCTCGGCCCGACCTGCGCTGCCCCTTTGAGTTTCTGGTTCTCGGCATAGACACCTTCTTTCAGCGAGGGCGCTGGCGGTGGCGTCCAGGCCACGGGTTCGACGTTGGTGGGCATCAATAATAAAAAGCCGATGACGATAAGGACCAGCAGCAACAGCAGATGTCTCAGCTTCACGCGCTGGCCCTCGCCGAGGCCAGGTAGCGGGCGGCCATGTCGCGCAGTGCGAGCATCGACGCAGCGGATTCGCGCTCGATGCGCCGTTTCAGCAGCAAGCGGTTGGCGATGCGCATGCCCAGTCCGTCGAAGCGATAATCCAGTGTGCGCACAAACCGCGTGCCGGTGCCTGCGGCGCTGCATTCATAGGTCAGCAGCAGCGACAAACCATGATCGCCCTGCGCCCGCGCACACCAGCGCCGGCCGGGCAGGTACTCGGTGACTTCCCAACTCAAATGGCCTGCGCGCCCGCCGGCATGAATGTCCTCTTCAAAGCGCGCGCCGGCATGCAACGGGCCTTGCGCACCGTCGATTTTCAGCGACGACGGGTGCCACTCCGGCCAGCGACTGACACTGGCGGCGTAGGCCAGCACGGCGATGGGTTCACCAGCGATATCGATCGGGTGCTGCAGGCGGGTCATGGGCATTGTCGAATAGCTCAAAGGGGTGGTTTCCGGCTCCCAGTACAGGGTGCCGAACAGGTAGTCCATCAGCGGCAAAACGATGTTGAAATTACGTTCCTGCATGCGTTCGCGACGGTGATGCAGTTCGTGCAACCGGCGCATCTGGCGGATCCACGGCAGTCGGGTCAGCGGGTTGTGCGGCGGCAGGTGTTCGCAGGCGTGGAATATTTCGTAAGTCAGATAACCGAGGACCATGCAGCCGCCAAACAGCCCGGCGACGTTGGCGTTGATCTGCGCGAGCAGCCACCACAACGGCAGGGTGATCAGCAGTGTGTGCAGCACGATCAGCCACGCGGGGAACAGAATCACTCGCCAGTCGCGGGCGCTGTCATATGTCATGTGGCCGGGGGTGAAGAAACTGTGATGATCGCCGGCATGGCGTGCGTAGAACATTTTCGCCAAGGTCTTTTTGTGGTGGCCGAGATGGCGATGGACCATGTACACACCGAAATTGAACAACAGCAGGGTCAACGGCACCGTCAGCCATTCCACCAGACTGACTTGCTGCACGCTGCTCCAGAACCCGCCGATGGCCAGCACGCCGAACAGCAGCACGAAAGCACCGTGCAACCACGGGTTGTACAGCGGATGAATGGCCGCACGGTAGCGGCTGCGAAATATCTCGGTGGTCTGCCTCACTGCGTCACCTGCGGGTATTGTTGTTATACCCGGCAGATTAGCCGATCCGGCCGTTTGTGCAGGCCGGACCTTGATGTCACATGCGCCATGATCGGCTGTAAAGCCGCCGCTTCAGCTCAGCGGGTTCCAGCGTTGCGACCAGTCGTCGTCGGTGCGGATCACTTCGCGCAGCAAGTGGAAGGCTTGTTGCAGCGTCGCCGAATCGCGATCGCGTGAGTAGACGAGGTAAGTCGGATAGCCGAATTCCGGGGCTTTGGTCACCGCTTCCAGGGCGCCGCTTTCCAAGTAAGTGCGCACGACTCGGGTGCGGAAATAGCCGCTGCCGCCGTGTTCGAGAATGTACTGCAGGGCCAGTGGGCCGAGGTTGAAACTCAGCGCCGCTTTGGCTTTTTCCGGCAGGGCGGCGTCATGCTGGCGGCGGAAGTCCGGGCCCCAGTCAATGTAGACGTAGGGATCGGGACGATCGGGGGCGCGCACCAGAATCAGTTTTTCTTCCAGCACCTGCTCGACCTGCAATCCCGGCCAGTATTCCGGTTGATAGACCAGCGCGGCGTCGAGCACGCCGAGTTCGAGCTGGCGCAGCAGGTTTTCGCCGTCGCGGATTTCCATGCGCAGGGCATGCCCGGGAATCTTCTCGCGCAGTTCCGCCGCCCAACTCAACATCAACGGGTTGCACAGGCTGACTTCGCCACCGATGTGCAGCACGTTGTGATAGCCCTCGGGCAGTGGCAGGTCGCGGCGTGCGGCCTCCCAGGTCTGCACCAGTTGATTGGCGTAGACCACAAAAGCCTCGCCATTGGGCGTCAGTTTCGCCCCGGCGCGGTTGCGCACAAACAGCGTACTGCCCAGCTGGCTTTCGAGTTTCTGCACCCGGGCGGTGATCGCCGTTTGTGTGACAAACAGCTTTTGCGCGGCCGCGGCGAGGCTGCCGTGACGGACGATTTCCAGAAAGGTGCGAGCGAGATCGATGTCCATGGGTGGGCCGGTGTTTGAGGTGTCGGGCATTGTAAAGGCAAAAGCCCCTCACCCTAACCCTCTCCCAGAGGGAGAGGGGACCGATTGGGGGATATTGAAGCAATGCACCGACTTGAACGATCAACGTTGAATCCATAATCGACCCGATTTTTCAGGTCGATGCAGGGCGCCAGACACCTCACCCTGGCCCTCTCCCTTGGGAGAGGGCCAGGGTGAGGGGAAAGCAGTCACCGCAAGATCAACTGGCCAACTCAACCGAACGCCCCCGCGCCCATGCCTCGATCAACCGCGCCGGCGTGCCACAGACCTTGCGCTTGTAAACAAAATTGCGGCACTTCTCGGCAAACTGATTACGGTTGTAGAGCATGTCTTCCTGCATCTCCTGAAGTTCGGTTTCGCGGCATTGCTGGATCAACACCTGATCCACCCGCGCCTTGCGCTCGCGCACCGCCGCATAGGTCGGATCGCTCACCACGCCGTTGGCCCTTTGCAGCAACCACAGGGCAAATTCGTCCGGGCAGCGCGGGCCGATTTCCTGAACCATGCCCAGTTGCCACGCCTGCACCGCGCTCACCGGCAGACAGGCTTGGGTCAATTGCTCGGCCATTGCCGGGCCGACGGCGCGGGGCAGGCTGTAGGTCCAGTATTCGGAGCCGTACAACCCCATGCTCTTGTAATGCGGATTGAGCACGATATCGGCGCGGGCAAAGACAATGTCGGCCGCCAGCGCAAGCATCACCCCACCGGCGCCGGCATTGCCGGTGACGCCACTGACCACCAGTTGCCGGGCCGTCAGCAGTTCTGCGCAGACATCGTCGATCGCCTGAATATTGGCCCAGGCTTCGGCACCGGGATCCTGCGCGGCCTGGATCACATTCAAATGCACGCCGTTGGAAAAACTGCCGCGTCCGCCCTTGATCAACAACACCCGGGTATCACGGGATTTCGCCCAGCGCAGCGCGGCGACCATGCGCTGGCACTGCTCGGTGCTCATGGCGCCGTTGTAGAACTCGAAGGTCAGCTCACCGACGATGCCGGATTCGCGGTAGCGAATCGGTTGATAGGCTTCGTCACTGAACGGCTGCGTGGCGATCGACCAGTCCAGCACCGGTACATCGGCCAATTGCCCGGCCAACAGGTGTCGCGCCGGTTGCTTGAAGGTCTCCTCGCCGGGTTGCGGTTTGCGCCGCAGTGCACCGATCCACAGGCTTTGATCTCCGGCTGCGACCAGCACCGCATCGTCATGCACCGCAAGAATTTCGCCGGGCATGCCGCTGCGCGAATCCAGGTGCGCGTCGTACACGTAATACTGACCGCCGGCCAGGCTCGCCAACACCCCGGGCTGGCCGTCGGCGGCATCGATGCAGCGTTTGATAAAGCGCGCGCAATCGTGCCAGCTGAAACTGCGGTCGGCCTGCTTCATGTTCGGCTGCAAGCGCCCGCGCACCTTGGCATCGGCATAGTCCAGAGCTACCGGCTCGAAGCCTTCGACGAATTTCTCGACCACTTCGCGTACGCAACGAATCGCCGCGTCACTGACCCGGCCGTTGTACAGCTCGGATTTGCGCAGGCCCGACGGCAGGTTGAATTCGCAGGTGGCCCACACCGGGCCGGCGTCCATTTCCTCGACCGCTTGCAACGCGGTGACGCCCCAATTCGGCAGCTCGTTGGTAATCGCCCAGTCGAGGGCATTGGCGCCGCGATCACCGACGATACCCGGATGGATGATCACCACCGGCCGCTCGGTGTTGCTCCACAGCGCCTGCGGAACGCGGTCCTTGAGGAACGGGCAGATCACCAGATCCGCGCCGCTGTGTTCGATCTGTTCGCACACGGCCTGTTCATTGGTAAACAGCACGACGCTGGGCGAGTGCCCGGCCTCGCGCAGTTCCAGCCAGGCGCGTTGGGTCAGGCCGTTGAATGCCGACGACAGCAGAATGATGTTGAGTGCTCGCATGATTGCTCTTCCTTGAGTGGATTCGGCCGTGGGCTCTCGCTGAGCCGTCCCTGGCCTTCGATGGAGCCGCGAGATTAATCAGTGACGAGCCACGCGCCAGTGATCAAGGTCAACGTTCTGTCAGCCATTGTTTCTGCGGCGACGAAGCGCTTTATGTTCAAAGGTTTGCATTTGATGGTTTTTTATTGCGGAAAATGTCGGCGGGGCTATTGCACAGTCGCGCCTGATCAGCGCCGGACGGGGCGGGAGTGGTGGCTGGATGTGAGTGCTCACTTCGGTGGCTGATAGCCGAATGTCTTGCGTTTACGTCCTACGGAAAATGCAGGGTTTTGCCGCAAGCGAGGGATATTTCCGACGACCTTTTCAGGTTGGTCGTCGGAAGCGCGATCTATAGCATCGATCCTGACATTGAAGTCGCTGAGCGGCTGGAACGCTCAGGCTCCCAGATCAAGGATCAGTTATGCGTACCCCACACATCGAGCATGAAACCTCTGTTTATTCCCTGCGCAACTTCTGGATCGACGATCGCGCCAGATGCCCCATGGAGGATATCGCGATGCCCACACCAAAAGCGCCCCGGCTGACGGGGCTGAAGAAGGTCGCGGGCAAGCCTGTCGATCTGCTCGTGAACGGTCAGAACATCGGTGACGATGCCCTGCTGATCATCCGCCTGACCGACGAGGGCTTTGAGCTGAGCGATGTCGTCAACATGCTTTCAACTTGCGAGTTGTATCTGCGCGAAGACATGGTCAAACGCATCACCGGCAAGTCTGTAAGAACCGTGCGCCGGCTCATGAAGGAAGGCAAACCGGTACGGCTTGACCCGCAACAGAGTGTCGTCGCCTACCAATATGCGCTGGTGCTCGAGATGGCCACTCGGGCATTCGCAGGGCAATCGCGTGCGGAGGCCTGGATGCAGAAACCCAGCCCTTATCTGAGCGGCCACGTGCCGTTGGAATTTATCCGACATCCACTGGGTTTCCAGATGGTGGAACAATACCTGTGGCAGATCATGTCCGGGGTTTACCCATGAATCCCTTGCCTTGGGACGAGCACTGGTATGCCTGGCGGCTGGACCCCGAGGTTTATGGGACTACGTGGGACAGCGGGATAGGTTCAGAACTGAATGGAGGTCGATGGAATGCGCCTGGCCGGCGAGTCGCCTACGCCTCTGTCGACCCGTCTTCGGCCATTCTGGAGGTGGCAGCCAATAACAGTTTTGATGCGCTCGACAGTGAGCCGTATGTACTGACGTGCTTTGAAGTCATCAGCGATGCCAAGGTCAGAATCGTGCAGCCGGAAGAGGTGCCCAATCCATACTGATTGAGCCCCGCACGGCCTTCACCCAATCAGCAGTTGTTTGCCGATGCTCTTTTGGCCGAGCATCCGTTTGTGTTGATCCCCTCGGCGGCAACCCGGCATTCGTGGAATCTGCTGGTGAGTTGCGAACTGGCGGAGGGGCAGTTCCAGATGGTCTCCCAGGAAAGGTTTGGCCTGGATACCCGGTTGTTGAAGGAGATGGCATTGGCCTGATACGCAGGGATGCTGTTCATGATTCAATCTTCATCCGTCAAATCACCTTTGAGTCTGGCCGGGCTGCTGGCCATCAACACGCTGCCGGCCATTGCGGCCGAGCGCACGGCAACTGAATGTGAAAGCGGGCATGCGCAGTAAATTTCAGCGTTCGAATGAAAAATCCCGCCATGAAGGCGGGATTCTTGGGTCACTGAACGCGCTATTACGACGGGAACAGCTCGGACAGTTTCATCGACAGCATCATGTCGCCTTCAACGCGCAGCTTGCCGCCCATGAAAGCCTGCATGCCGTCGGTTTCGCCGCTGACGATACCTTTGAGGGTTTCGCTATCCAGTACCAGCGTGCAGTTGGCGTCCGGGTTCTCGCCTTCCTGGATATCGCAGGTGCCGTCCTTGACGATCAGCGAGTACTGCTTGTCTTCGTCAGTGATGTTGAAACCGAAGACCAGATCCAGGCCGGCAGCAGCGGCTGGGTTGAACTTGGCTTGCATTGCTTTTACGGCATCGGCTACGGAGGTCATGGTTCGATCCTTATTGGGGTTGATTACAGCAAGGTTCACAAGTTAACCGGACTCAGCGGAAAGTGATGAGTTCCGGAGCCTTCAACAGTTGCAGGTGCGCATGACTGTTGAAGGAGGCCAAAGCCACCTCGCGACCGCGGAACTTCAGATGGTTGAGCGAGGTGTTGACGATTTGCCAGTTCAATTCAAAGGCCTGTCTGGCGGGCATTTGCGTAATGAGGTGGAGCAGGGCGGTGATGGTGCCGCCGGAGGTGAACACGGCGATTTTCTGTTTGGCGCCAGCCTGTTCCAGGATCCGGTGCAGCCCGGCCTGAACCCGTTCGACGAAACTCAACCAGCTTTCCAGCCCCGGTGTGTCGTAAGTGCCGGCCAGCCAGCGCTCGATGATCAGGGCGAAAATCCGTTGGAATTCGCCACGGTTCTGCGCGGCATTGCGCAAGATGTCGAGGGCTTCAGGCTCGTCCGCCAGCATGTCCGGGAGCAGCGCTCGAATCACCGCGTCGGCATCGAATTCGTTGAATGCCGAATCGGTTTCCAGGGTCGGCACCGGCAGCCCTTTGGCGGCGTATTGCGCCAGTGCGCTGGTGGCCGTGTGCTGCTGACGACGCAGGTTACCGGCGAGGCAGCGATCGAAGCTGATGCCAAGTTCAGCAAGGTGCTGACCGAGGATTTCTGCCTGACGCACACCGGTCGGCGAGAGGACGTCATAGTCGTCTGCACCAAAGGAGGCCTGGCCATGTCGAATCAAGTAGATGCTGCCCACGTCCGCGTCATCCCGGTACGTTGAAGGTTGTGGCGAGGTTATGAGGATGACGGGTAGCTGTCAATGAAAAAACATACGCTTGTTTGAAATGCCCGTTACAGGGGTGTTGCCAGAGTTTTCACGGCTGGTCGACAAGCCGGCGCATGGGTATGCTTGAGCCATCCCGCGCGTGTCCCGCCTCCGCGCATCGTTTAAGGAGTCTCTGTGGAGTTTTTCACCGAATACGCCAGTTTTCTGGCCAAGACCGTCACCCTGGTAGTCGCCATTCTGGTGGTGCTTGCCAGTTTTGCCGCATTGCGCAGCAAGGGCCGGCGCAAATCGGCCGGTCAGTTGCAGGTCAGCAAACTCAATGATTTCTACAAGGGCCTGCGTGAGCGCCTGGAGCAGACGCTGCTCGACAAGGATCAGCTCAAGGCTTTGCGCAAAGGCGAGGCCAAGTCCGAGAAAAGCGCGAAAAAGCAGAAGAAACCGCCTGAAGCCAAATCGCGCGTATTCGTGCTGGATTTCGACGGCGACATCAAGGCTTCGGCGACCGAAAGCCTGCGCCACGAAATCACCGCATTGCTGACCCTCGCTACCCCCAAAGACGAAGTGGTCCTGCGTTTGGAGAGCGGTGGCGGCATGGTTCACAGCTATGGTCTGGCTTCCTCGCAACTGGCGCGTATCCGCGAGGCCGGCGTACCGCTGACCGTGTGCATCGACAAGGTTGCGGCCAGCGGCGGCTACATGATGGCGTGCATCGGCGAGAAGATCATCAGTGCGCCGTTCGCGATTCTCGGCTCGATCGGCGTGGTTGCGCAACTGCCCAACGTCAACCGCTTGCTGAAGAAGCACGACATCGATTTTGAGGTCCTCACCGCCGGCGAGTACAAGCGCACCTTGACCGTGTTTGGCGAAAACACCGAGAAGGGCCGCGAGAAGTTTCAGGAAGACCTGGACATCACCCATCAACTGTTCAAGAACTTCGTGGCGCGCTATCGCCCGCAACTGGCGATTGACGATGTGGCCACCGGTGAAGTCTGGCTCGGCGTCGCGGCGCTGGACAAACAACTGGTCGATGAGCTCAAGACCAGCGATGAATACCTCGCAGACCGGGCGAAAAAGGCTGAGGTCTATCACCTGCACTACGCCGAACGCAAAAGCTTGCAGGAGCGTATCGGCATGGCGGCCAGCGGTTCGGTCGACCGCGTGCTGCTGAGCTGGTGGAGTCGGCTGACCCAACAGCGTTTCTGGTAAATACTCCGACGCTCGCATGACAACCGTCATGCGAGCGTGTTTCAGAAAAACTGTGCACTACATATGTATTTTCAACTTCTTGATTGTTGATGAATTCTGTTTGAGTTCATCAACTAATCGCGCTGTATCGAGTTTTATTTCAACTTTATTCTGAGTGCTCAAGTCAGATTAAGGTTGTTAAACATGGATGTTGAAAATGCAAAACTGAAAACGCCTGACATGACGCCAGCCCAACAAGGCGTCTTTTTTGAGTTGTTCAAAGAACAAATTCCCGCTTGGTTGCTTGAATCGTCGAATGCCGTACGCGACGCCCTCTACACCAGCCTTAAAACCAGCTACAAGTCCCGGCACCTCGCGCGTGAGCAGGCCCAGGCGTTGAGTTCTCCGCAAGCTTTCTGTGCGCCCCTGTTGGCTAAAGCGATGTCACAGAAACTGGGAGAGCCGTTTGACGTCGCGGGCGCGCTCTTCCAGCATGTGCGCTCGACGTCCAGCCTGTTGGGATTGCGCAAAAAACTTGTACTGCCGATCAAGCGCGACGTGTTGACGGCAGCCTGCGAGAATTTCGAACTGTCAGAAACAAAGTCTGGCAACTATAGCGATAACTCGTTTCTGTATGTTCCGCCTCGCGTTAAAGGGCAGCGCAGTCAGATACTGCCACTCGAACCTCATCAGTTCGCCAAACTGTGTCGAGATCTCGATCTGGGTGCGCAATACCAGAAACATGTAGAAGCGTTGTTTGGCAGTGAAACTCAGATCGGCAGTTTGCAGACCGCTGCAGTGGCGTGTTCAAAGGATCAATTCGATGTTGATCGGCATATCGCATTGCTTCGCGGACATATCAGTGCAGATGTTTACGCGATGCTCGAATCGGTCAAGGATTCGGCGTCCACGATCAGTCTGGGCACTAACACGTTGGGGTATCACAATCTCGAAATGCTCGGGGTAACGTTGAGCGGACCGATGTTGATCGGGCCGGTCGGCGTACGTGCCGACGATGATGACGAGCGCTGTGTGGTCTACATACCGGGTGACCCGGATCATCCGCTGAAAGAATACGCCTCGTTCCCGATGTTCGAACGCCAGTTGAGCATGCGCTTGCGAGATGTGAAATGGCGCAGTTTTTTCATGCGTTTCATCCTCCTTGGCGAGCGCTCGACGTTCATCACGGGGCTGAATGTAAGACTGCTGAACGCCAATACCGCGCAGTTTCCATTCGCCACGTTCTACTTGCCGGTGACGGCCGTCGCCCTGGAAGGCGATGCAAAGCACGATCTCTTTCTGGCGCTGTTTCGGCATCACTCGAAAAGATTCCGCGCGGAAGCGCGGTTGCTGGTGGTACCGACCGGTGATGAAGATGAAAAGACCCGCTTGGGGCGGCTGGATACCTATAAGTCCATCGGCTTGAACACGCTGGCGTTCTTTGCCTCTTTTGTCCCTGTCCTTGGCGAAATGATGTTTGCTGTGGCCGGCCTGCAATTGCTCAGCGAGGTCTACGAAGGTGTGGAGAGCTGGGCTTATGGCGATCAGGAACACGCGACGGATTGCCTGTTCGATACCCTGGAAAACCTGATCCTCATGACGGCATTCGCAGCCGGTGGAGTGGCCGCAGGCAAGGTTTACAAAACCCTGCGTTCATCAACGTTCGTTCAGGGTTTGCGACGCCTGCCTATTGAAGGCGACGGCCATCGGCTGTGGTGTGCGGACATGGCCGCCTATCGCCAATGGGAGCCGGTTCTTGCGGGGCTTTCGCCGGACAGTCAGGGCTTGATCCGGCAGGGGGATGAGCGTTTTCTGCCGCTGGGCGCGGATGCCTATGCAGTACGTCCGGTCGCCGGCACCGGGCTGTGGGAGGTGCATGGCACGCCGCCATCTGCGCGCTACCGCCCATTACTCGAAACCAATGGAGCAGGGGCATGGCGCCACGATTCGGAACTGGCGCAGGGCTGGAGCCCGCTCACGCTCCTGCGCCGCCTCGGTTATCGCGAAGAAGGGCTGCCCGATGCCCGTGTCCTGCAAGTCATCGCCTGCACCGGCATCGATGAAACACAGCTACGCCATTCGTTCGTGCAGCGTGGCGAGACGATGGCATTGCTGGCCGACACCGTCAGACGCTTTCGCGCCGATGCGCAGGTTTCGCAGTTTCTGGAGCAGATCGGCACGCCATCGCTGGTTTCTTCAGCCGATGCTGATCTGCAGTTGTACCTGCTGACCACGGCGTCGCGCTGGCCTGCGGATCTGGCGGTGATTGTGAACGACGTCGGGGCGCAAGAGGTGGCGCGTTATGGCGCTGAGAGTGCATCCAGACGCCTGGAAATCAGCAAGGATACGCTGCACCAGGGAGAGTTTCACACGTCACTGCTGGCGGGTCTCAAGGCGGATGAGCGGTCGAATTTGCTGGGCTCGACCGCAGGAAAAGCATCAGAGCAGGTTACCTCGCTTTTGGCCTGTATCGGTACACTTGCGTCGGGCCAGCGGCCGGCGCTGATGAGTCGGCTGTATCGACGCGTTGATGTCTGCGAAAGCGTCCGCGGAGAAATCATTTGCAAGGCTTTTGCACCATTGTCAGCCAGCATCGCCGATGAGTTTGTACGGTATGCCGATATCAATGAATGGGCGCAACTTGACTCGGCCAAAGTGCCGTTGCGACTCGCCGAAGAGGCACGGCGCTTTCAGCCGGTTCAGCGGTTGAACCGCGCGTACGAGGCGCTGTATCTGGATTCGTTCAGCGGCGACGACGCTGACGGGTTGGTACTCGATGCCTTGACGCACTTGCCCGGGTGGCCCGGCGATGTGGATGCGCAGGGAACGGTCGTGTCGACGTCGCCCGCCAGCCCCCGCGCAGATTTTTTCCAGGCTTTATGGGAAAACCTGCCGGCACATGCCCGAAAGGCGCTTGGTGTGGCCACGGACACCGATGGCAGTGGTCTTCGGCAGAACATTACCGCAGTGGCATTGCAGCGCCGCGAGCCGTTTTCCCGGTTGCTGAATATCGAAGCGCTGGGTGCAGACTACCGCTCGCCGATGGGACTGGCGGATCGCCAGATCGAACACTCCATGGGGCTCTCGGCGCCAGACACCAGCCCCTTGCCCTCCAGATCGCCAGCGATCATGCAGCGGGCGGGCGAACTGTATCCTTCCCATTCCACCGAGCAGATCAAGCTGTTTGTAGCGTCACTGGAGGCGGACGACGTCTTGGCCATCAGGACACTCGAGCGCATGCGGGTTGAGTACCAAACGATGGTCGAGACGCTGGAACGCTGGGTCCATCGCGACACCTGGTATCACACGGATAGCGGTGGGCGCGAAAAGGTGCCCTCGCACAGCAAATCTCTGGCGGCACGAGCGATCCGGCGTGCCTGGCGCCGAGAAACCCGCGTGACTGATGAATCGGGTAACAGCGCACCCAGTCTGATACTGGACCGGGTGCCTCTGGGGGAGTTGCCGGTGATCGTGGCCGACTTCAATCACATCGCTGTGTTGCGGATGAGTGGGGTGGGGGCCAGCGCCGGGTTGAACAGCTTTTTGCGCAATTTTTCCCGGCTGAGCACGCTGGATTTATCAGGTAACGGGCTGACGCGCGTGCCGCAGGCGATTGAAGAAATGTCCGGTCTGCGACATCTGGATTTGAGTGAAAACCAGATCGAGCTCACTGAGCGTTCAGTTCCCGAGTTCGGCAACAACGATGGCCTGGTTTCGCTGGATCTGAGTTTGAACCCGACATTGGGGCGCACACCGCGGCTAACGGCGCAGCGTCGATTGCGGCGCCTGGATCTGCGTGCCTGCGGAATTTCCGATTGGCCCTCGGACATTGATGCGCTGACTGAACTGCAGGCGCTGGGCCTTCGCAATAACAATATCGTCGAGGTGCCCGCAGCAGTGTTCAACTACCGCGCCGCGTTGAATCGTGGCACCTGCCTTGACGGCAACCCGCTGTCAGCGTCGAGCCTGAAGGCGATTGCGCAATACCAAAGGACCCAGGGTAGCGGCTTTGGCGTGATGGCTCATGACTACCCGGGTACGGCGTGGCAGGCTGTCGATAGGGAAGGTGCCGGCTGGGTGAATGGTTTGTCGCAAGTGTCGGTTGCGCGTGCGCAGGAGGTGCTGACGTCTTTGCTGGCGGATCCGCAATCACGGGACTTTTTCGAGGTGCTTGAACAATTGCGCGCAACCGCTGATTTCACCCACACCCGCGATCAACTGGCCCAGCGCGTGTGGGGCGTGCTGGAGGCTATCTGCACAGACGCCAGATTGCGCCGAACGCTGTTTCGCATGGCCAGGGCCGGCCAGGCAAGCGCCGTCAATGTCGCCGTGCTGTTCAGTGATCTTGAGGTCAGATGTCTGTGTTATCGGGCAGTCGCGGCTGTGCGCACCGGTACGCAAACACTGGAAGGGGAGCTGATCGGCCTGTTGCGCGGAATGTTTCGCTTGCATGAAGTGCACAGGCACGCCTTGATGGACATCGCGCAGCGTGCGCAGTCCGCTTCACTCACCGCGCAGCAGGCGCTGGATGTCAGTCTGCTGTACAGGGTGCGCCTGGCCGAACGACTGCAACTGCCCGGACAACCCCGGCAACTGAATACCGTGCTGGACGTTGAAGTGACCGCCGGCCAAATCGATCAGGTCGGTCTGGAGGTGATCAGGGCCGAGCAAGGCCCGCAACTACTGGAGTCGATCAGTCAGGAGGAGTTCTGGTCGGAGTACCTGGCAGAGACGCAGCGAGCTGCATTTGAAGACAACCTGCAACGTAGCGGCCGATCACTGGCGCAATTGGAGCGGCGAGCCGGGCTGTCTCGCCAGGCGGCCTCGCAACAGATGAAGACCATTCTTGATAATTTCAGGAACGAAGCTGCGCAGGTTCGCAGGCACCTGACAACTCTGGCTTTGAGTCGCCACCCTGGTTTGACGTTGCCGCCGACGACGGCGCCGGGCCGGTTTGGACAATCCAAGGGTTAAGCAGAAAACCCCGAGTCCGCAGGCGCGGCCCCGGGGTCTTTGATCAGCGGCGACGGAACAGCGGCAGCGGTTCGTCGGTGGCGGCCTGATAGGTCACCGAAAAGTCCTTGAGGCCTTCCAGGGCTTCGTACGGGTCTTTGTCCGCACGAATGGCAAAGGCGTCGAAACCACAGCGGTGCATGTAGAACAGCTGGTCGCGCAGCACGTCACCAATCGCCCGCAGTTCGCCTTTGAAACCGTAGCGGTCACGCAGCAGGCGCGCGTTGGAGTAGTTGCGGCCGTCAGTGAAGGCCGGGAAGTTCAGGGCAATCACCTGAAATTGATCGACGTCGTCACCGATTTCCTCGGCTTCTTCGTCGGCGTCCAGCCAAACACCCAGACCACCGTCACGGGCCTTGAGCATGCGGCTGTGTTCGCGCCACAGCTGCAATGGCACGATCAGGTCGTCGCAGTTGCTGATCTCGTCGATGTTGAAATCCTTGGGCAGTAAGTGCCAGGTTTCGTCGACGACCGCGTTGTTCTTAATGATTCGCTGCATAGACGCGTTCCTTGAAGAGGTCGATGCCAATACGCTGGTAGGTGTCGATGAAGCGCTCGTCTTCGGTACGTTGTTCAACGTACACGTCGATCAGCTTCGAGATCACGTCCGGCATGGCTTCCTGAGCGAAGGACGGGCCGAGGATCTTGCCCAGGCTCGCATCACGGCTGGCACTGCCGCCGAGGGAGACCTGATAGAACTCTTCGCCTTTCTTGTCCACGCCGAGGATTCCGATGTGGCCGACGTGGTGGTGACCACAGGCGTTCATGCAACCGGAGATGTTCAGGTCCAGTTCACCGATGTCGAACAGATAGTCGAGGTCGTCGAAGCGACGCTGGATCGACTCGGCAATCGGGATCGACTTGGCGTTGGCCAGCGAGCAGAAGTCACCGCCAGGGCAGCAGATGATGTCGGTCAGCAGGCCGATGTTCGGCGTGGCGAAACCGCTTTCACGCAGTTCACCCCACAGGGCGAACAACTGGCTTTGCTCGACGTCGGCCAGAATGATGTTCTGCTCGTGCGAGGTGCGCAGTTGCCCGAAGCTGTAGCGATCGGCCAGATCGGCGACGGCGTCGAGTTGCTTGTCAGTGATATCGCCCGGGGCAACGCCGGTCGGCTTGAGCGACAGGGTCACGGCCACATAGCCCGGCTTCTTGTGCGCCAGGGTGTTGCGGGTGCGCCAGCGGGCGAAGCCAGGATGCTCTTGGTCCAGCTCGGCCAGTTGCGCGGTCTGGTCGTCCAGCGCCTTGTAGTCCGGGTCGACGAAGTGCTTGGCGACGCGATGCAGTTCGGCTTCGGTCAATGTGGTCTGGCCACCGCGCAGGTGTTCCATTTCCGCATCGACTTTTTGCGCGAACACTTCCGGCGTGAGCGCTTTGACGAGGATCTTGATCCGCGCCTTGTATTTGTTGTCGCGACGGCCGTAGCGGTTGTACACCCGCAGGATGGCGTCGAGGTAGCTCAACAGATCCTGCCACGGCAGGAATTCGTTGATGAACGCGCCAACGACCGGGGTACGACCGAGGCCGCCGCCGACCAGCACGCGGAAGCCCAGTTCGCCAGCGGCGTTGTGCACCGGCTCAAGGCCGATGTCGTGGACTTCAATGGCCGCACGGTCAGCGGTCGAACCGTTGACGGCGATCTTGAACTTCCGTGGCAGGTAGGCGAATTCCGGGTGGAACGTGGTCCACTGACGGACGATCTCGCACCATGGGCGCGGGTCGATCACTTCGTCGGCAGCGACACCGGCGAACTGGTCGGTGGTGACGTTGCGCAGGCAGTTGCCGCTGGTCTGGATCGCGTGCATCTGCACGGTGGCCAGTTCAGCCAGGATGTCCGGGATGTCTTCCACCGCCGGCCAGTTGAACTGCACGTTCTGCCGCGTACTGATGTGGGCGTAGCCCTTGTCGTAGTCGCGGGCAATCCTGGCCATCATGCGCACCTGACGCGAAGTCAGCTGGCCGTAAGGCACCGCCACCCGCAACATCGGCGCGAAGCGCTGGATGTACAGGCCATTTTGCAGGCGCAGGGGGCGGAATTCTTCTTCGCTCAGCTCACCTGCCAGATAGCGTCGGGTCTGATCACGGAACTGCTTGACGCGGTCCTCGATGATCCGCTGATCGTACTCGTCGTATACGTACATATAAGTCCTGTTCTCAGGCTTGGGCTACTCGGAAAACGCTGCGTTTTCGCTTGCTGGAGTCCGAATGTGCCTCTGCAATTCTGCGCGCACGGCCGCGCACTCCCTAACGGAGCCGGGGCAATATACCCGTTTGCAGTTATGCGCAAAAGTGATGTTTGAGTATATGTAAAGAACCAAATCGCCTAACGAGAATGGCTGTCACCTAACCCACATTTGTCGTGCGGACAATCATCGTCTTAACTGTGGTCGAGTCTTTCTGCAATCACCGATAAAACCGACAAGAGGCGATGCAATGAGCAATCCGACCAAGGCAAGAAAAAGCGACAGCAGTGTCGATGCGTGGGCCATTTTGTTCCTGATCATTCTCGTAGTAGGAACAGCGGTATTCTGGGTCAGCCATCAGTAAACGACCCGTCCGGGCCTCGCTTGCGACAGATTGTCGGACAAAAAGCGGGATCAGGCATCAATAGCCGGTGGATCGAGGGCTATAATGCGCGGCCATTTTTCCCTGGGCCCGGATGCTTCATGTTCAAGTTTTTCCACATCAGTCTTCTGTTGTTCGGCGCGCTGTTCCAGATCGGCGCGCGGGCAGAGTCTGTACTGTTCTTGAATCCGGGCTCGACTCAGGAAGCTTTCTGGGTCAGCTATTCACAGTTCATGCAGGCCGCCGCCCATGATCTGGGCATCGATCTGCAGATTCTCTACTCCCAACGCCAGCCCGAACTGACCCTGGCTCAGGCGCGCGTCGCGTTGCAGGGACCGAATCGTCCCGAGTACCTGGTGTTCGTCAACGAACAATACGTTGCCCCGCAGATTCTGCGCCTGGCCGAGAACAGCGGGGTGAAGCTGTTTATGGTCAACGCGGCGCTGACACCTGACCAGCAAGCGCTGGTCGGCGAACGGAACGACCGCATCGGCAGCCTGGTACCGAATGACGAGGAGGGCGGCTACCTGATGATGAAGGAGCTGATTCGCCTGCACCCGCCGACGCCCGCTGCCGAGCCGATTGAAGTGCTGGCGTTCTCCGGGCTGAAGGTCACCCCTTCGGCGCAATTGCGCGAGCGCGGCATGCAACGGGCGCTGGCCGAACACCCGCAAATGCGCCTGCGGCAATTGGTGTACAGCGGCTGGACCCAAGAGCGCGCCTATGAGCAGGCCAAACAGCTGTTCGCGCGTTACCCGAAGGTGTCGCTGGTGTGGTCGGCCAATGATGAAATGGCCTTCGGCGCGATGCGCGCATACGCCGAGACCGGCAAAGTCCCCGGCAAAGATGCCTTGTTCAGTGCGGTCAACACCTCTCCGGCGGCCTTGCAGGCGTTGGTTGACGGGCGTCTGAGCGCGCTGGTCGGCGGGCATTTCACCTTGGGCGGCTGGGCGTTGGTCGAGTTGCATGATGTCGAGCAAGGCGTCGAGTTGAATCACTACGGCGGCCGTGATCGGCAGATTTCCTTGTTGCAATTGATCGACAAACGGCATGCCCGGCAAATGTTGGACATGGGCACGTCGCCGAACTACGGCGTGAATTTCCGCAAGCTCTCGGCCAAGGGGCAACCGGCTTCGTATCGCTACCCGTTCAGCTTGCAGACCCTGATGCGCTGACCGCGTCAGACTCCGGCGAAATGCAGCACCAGTTTGACGATGGCAAACAGCGTCAGCGCGAAGATGGCGGTGAACAGAATCCCCAGCATCACGAAATGGCTGGGCTTGCCATGGGTGAAATCCCTTGCCCGGTTCTTGCCGCTCTGCACCCCGAACGCCGCCGCCATCACGCTGTGCAGCATCTGCCAGAAGGTCGGCGGTTTGTTGTCGACTGGATCGTCCATAAATCCCTCGTCTGCCGTGTGTGTCAGACAAGCATAGCCAACCCTCTGCAGAACACCGCAAAAGCAAATGTCGGGAAGGGCCAGGAGAGGGGAGTCAACAAAAACACCTGGATCCCTGTGGGAGCTGGCTTGCCAGCGATGAGGCCGGCACACGCGACATCGATGCTGGCTGCCCCGACGCCATCGCTGGCAAGCCAGCTCCCACAGGTTTAGCGTTGGCTCACAATATTTGTGAACAACGTGGACACCTGTAGGCGCTGTCGGAGGCTGCTTAGTTGTCGTAGCCGAGGTTTGGCGCCAGCCAGCGCTCGGTCACGCTCAACTCCTGACCTTTACGCGAGGTGTAGCTGGCGACCTGATCCTTGTCGACCTTGCCCACGGCGAAGTACTGCGCCTGCGGGTGGGCGAAGTACCAGCCGCTGACGGCAGCCGCCGGGAACATCGCGTAGTGCTCGGTGAGGAACACGCCGCTGCGGCCGGCGCGCATTTCTTCCGCTTCCGGGTCGAGCAGGGCGAACAGCGCCGCTTTCTCGGTGTGATCCGGACAGGCCGGATAACCCGGAGCAGGGCGGATGCCGCTGTATTGCTCTTTGATCAACGCGTCGTTGTCGAGCACTTCGTCCTTGGCATAACCCCAGTGCTCTTTACGCACTTGCTGGTGCAGCCATTCGGCGCAGGCCTCGGCCAAACGGTCTGCGAGGGCTTTGACCATGATCGAGTTGTAGTCGTCGCCAGCGTCCTGATAAGCCTTGGCCACTTCTTCGGCGCCGATGCCGGCGGTGGTGATGAAACCGCCGACGTAGTCGGTCACTTCGCTGTCCTTCGGTGCCACGAAGTCGGCCAGCGAGAAGTTTGGTTTGCCGTCGGTCTTGATGATCTGCTGGCGCAGGTGATGCAGCTTGGCCAATGGCTTGCCGTCATCGCCGTACAGTTCGATGTCGTCGTCATGCACCTGATTGGCCGGCCAGAAACCGAACACCGCACGGGCGCTGATCAGCTTCTCGTCGATCAGTTTGGCGAGCATCTCCTGTGCGTCCTTGTACAGCGCGGTGGCAGCTTCACCGACCACTTCGTCTTCAAGGATGCGCGGGAACTTGCCGGCCAGGTCCCAGGAGATGAAGAACGGCGTCCAGTCGATGTATTCGGCCAAGACTTTGAGGTCGATGTTGTCCAGCACCTTGCTGCCCGTGAACGTCGGTTTGACCGGCTGATAATTGGCCCAGTCGAACTGTGGCTTCTTGGCGATCGCGGCGGCGTAGCTCAGGCGTTCGGTGCGGGCACTGCGGTTGGCGGTACGTTCGCGCACTTCAACGTATTCGGCACGGGTTCTTTCAACAAAACCTGCCTTCAATTCCTTCGACAGCAACTGCGTCGCCACGCCCACGGCGCGGGAGGCGTCGGTCACGTAGACCACGGCATCGTTACTGTACTTCGGCTCAATCTTCACCGCGGTGTGTGCTTTGGACGTGGTCGCGCCACCGATCATCAGCGGCAGGTGGAAGTCCTGACGCTGCATTTCGCGGGCCACGTGAACCATTTCGTCCAGCGACGGCGTGATCAGACCGGAGAGGCCGATGATGTCGCACTTTTCTTCCTTGGCGACCTGCAGAATCTTTTCTGCCGGCACCATCACGCCGAGGTCGACAATGTCATAGCCGTTGCAACCGAGCACCACGCCGACGATGTTTTTGCCGATGTCGTGCACGTCACCTTTCACGGTCGCCATGAGGATCTTGCCCTTGGCTTCCGGCTTGTCGCCTTTTTCCAGTTCGATGAACGGGATCAAGTGCGCCACGGCCTGCTTCATCACGCGGGCAGATTTCACTACCTGCGGCAGGAACATTTTGCCGGCGCCGAACAGGTCGCCGACGATGTTCATGCCGGACATCAGCGGGCCTTCGATCACTTCGATCGGGCGCGCGAACGACTGGCGCGATTCTTCGGTGTCCTCAACGATGTGGGTGGTGATGCCCTTGACCAGCGCATGTTCCAGACGCTTGTTGACGTCCCAGTTGCGCCACTCTTCGGTCTCGGCTTCCTTGACGCTGCCGTCGCCCTTGTACTTGTCGGCGATGGCGAGGAGGGCGTCGGTGCCTTCCGGCGTGCGGTTGAGGATCACGTCTTCTACGGCGTCGCGCAGCTCCACAGGGATCTGGTCGTAAATCTCAAGCTGCCCGGCGTTGACGATGCCCATGGTCAGCCCGGCGCGGATGGCGTACAGCAGGAACACCGAGTGAATCGCCTCACGCACCGGGTTGTTGCCCCGGAACGAGAACGACACGTTGGACACACCGCCGGAGCTCAGGGCATACGGCAGCTCGTCGCGGATGTAGGCGCAGGCGTTGATGAAGTCCACCGCGTAATTGTTGTGTTCTTCAATGCCGGTGGCGACGGCGAAGATGTTCGGGTCGAAGATGATATCTTCCGGCGGGAAGCCGACTTCGTTGACCAGAATGTCGTAGGAGCGTTTGCAGATCTCTTTCTTGCGCGCTTCGGTGTCGGCCTGGCCGGCTTCGTCGAACGCCATCACCACCACCGCCGCGCCGTAGCGTTTGCACAGCTTGGCGTGGTGGATGAACTGCTCGACGCCTTCTTTCATGCTGATCGAGTTGACGATGCCCTTGCCCTGAATGCACTTGAGGCCGGCTTCGATCACTTCCCATTTCGACGAGTCGATCATGATCGGCACGCGGGAGATGTCCGGTTCACCGGCGATCAGATTGAGGAAGGTCACCATGGCCTTCTTCGAATCGAGCATGCCTTCGTCCATGTTGATGTCGATCACCTGCGCGCCGGCCTCGACCTGTTGCAGGGCGACTTCCAGCGCTTCGGTGTAGTTGTCTTCACGGATCAGGCGGGCGAACTTGGCGGAGCCGGTGATGTTGGTGCGCTCGCCGACGTTGACGAACAACGAGCTGCGATCAATGGTGAACGGCTCCAGACCCGAGAGGCGGCAGGCCTTGGGGATATCCGGAATCTGGCGTGGGGCATAGCCGGCCACGGCTTTGGCGATGGCTTCGATGTGGCCCGGGGTGGTGCCGCAGCAGCCGCCGACGATGTTGAGGAAACCGCTCTGGGCGAACTCTTCGATGACTTTGGCGGTTTGCGACGGCAGTTCGTCGTACTCGCCGAATTCGTTCGGCAGGCCGGCGTTCGGGTGCGCGGACACGTGGGTGCTGGCCTTGTTCGACAGCTCTTCCAGGTACGGACGCAACTCACTGGCGCCAAGCGCGCAGTTCAAACCGACCGAAATCGGCTTGGCGTGCGCCACCGAGTTCCAGAACGCTTCGGTGGTCTGGCCGGACAGGGTACGGCCGGAGGCGTCGGTGATCGTGCCGGAAATCATGATCGGCAGTTCGATGTGCAATTCTTCGAACACGCCTTGCACGGCGAAGATCGCCGCTTTGGCATTGAGGGTGTCGAAGATGGTTTCGATCAGGATCAGATCGGCGCCACCCTCGATCAGGCCTTTGGTGGCTTCGGTGTAGTTTTCCACCAGCTCATCAAAGGTGACATTGCGGTAGCCCGGGTTGTTGACGTCCGGCGACAGCGAGCAGGTGCGGCTGGTCGGGCCGAGCACGCCGGCGACAAAACGCGGCTTGGCCGGGTTCTCGGCGGTCTTGGCGTCGGCAATCTTGCGGGCCAGGCGCGCGCCTTCTACGTTTAATTCGTAAGCCAGCTCTTCCATGCCGTAGTCGGCCATGGAAATGCGTGTGGCGTTGAAGGTGTTGGTTTCGAGGATGTCGGCACCGGCATCCAGATAGGCTTTCTCGATGCCGCCGATCACATCGGGACGGGTGATCACCAGCAGGTCATTGTTGCCTTTGACATCACTCGGCCAGTCCGCGAAGCGTTTGCCGCGATAATCCTGCTCTTCGAGCTTGTAGCTCTGGATCATCGTGCCCATGCCGCCGTCGAGTATCAGGATGCGCTCTTTGAGGGCTTGCTTGAGAGCTTGAAGGCGGACGCTGCGATCGGACATTTGGACTACTCGGAAAGACCATTACGAAGGAGCGGGATCATAGCAAACCTGTGCGCTTTTAGAGCATGTGGGGCTTTAGCATGAATATCGCTCATGTTGGTACGAGCGTCATACTGTAGAATCGCGGCGTTTTTTTCCAGGATCGGGATTACGGGCATGTCGTACCGCGTCATCAGCATTTTCTTGCTGTTCTTAAGCTGGGGCGCCGTTGCGCAGGAACCCACGATTTCTCCTGCTATTTCGTACAGCCGAGACATCCAGCCAATCTTCACCGAGAAGTGCGTGGCTTGCCATGCCTGCTACGACTCGGCCTGCCAGCTCAATCTGGGCAGTGGCGAGGGCGCGGCCCGTGGTGCGAGCAAGATGCCGGTCTACGACGGCGAGCGCACACAAGCGGCGCCGACTACGCGACTGTTCTACGACGCATTCGGCAAACGTGCCTGGCAGCAGAAAGACTTCTATTCGGTGCTCGATGCGCAGGGCAGTCAGGCGGCGCTGATGGCGCGCATGCTCGAACTTGGACACAAGACGCCACTGACGCCGAACGCCAAGCTCCCGGAAGACATCGTGCTGGGGCTGAACCGCGAGAACCTGTGCGCGATGCCCGCCGAATTCGAAGGCTATGCCGCTACGCATCCGAAAGAAGGCATGCCGCTGGCGGTCACCGGCCTGACCGATCAGCAATATCAAACGTTGCAACGCTGGCTGGCGTCCGGTGCGCCGATCGACGAGCAAGGCCTGGCCCCGAGCGCCAAGGAAGCCCTGCAGATCGTCCAATGGGAAAACCTGCTCAACACGCCCGGCGCACGGCAAAGCCTGGTCGGGCGCTGGCTGTATGAGCATTGGTTTCTCGCGCACATCTATTTCAAGGATGGCGAGCCGGGGCATTACTTCCAGTGGGTGCGTTCGCGCACGCCGACCGGACAGCCGATCGACCTGATCGCCACCCGCCGCCCCAACGACGATCCGGGCACTCAGGTGTATTACCGCTTGTGGCCGGTGCAAGGGGTGATCGTGCACAAGACCCACATCACCTATCCGCTGAGCGCGGCGAAGATGGCGCGGGTGAAAAGCCTGTTCTACAGCGGCAACTGGCAGGCCAATGCGTTGCCCGGTTACGGCCCGCAGAGCCGCGCCAACCCGTTTGCCACTTTTGAGGCGATTCCGGCGCAGGCGCGTTACCAGTTCATGCTCGATAACGCCGAATACTTCGTGCGCACCTTTATTCGTGGCCCAGTGTGCCGTGGCCAGATCGCGACTGACGTGATTCGCGACAACTTCTGGGCGCTGTTCCAGGCACCGGAGCATGACCTCTATATCACCGACCCGAACTATCGCGGCCAGGCCACGCCGTTGCTGGCCATGCCCGGGCAGAACGACGATGTCGGCAGCGTTTTGAGCCTGTGGCATAACTACCGCAACAAACGTAACGAGTACGAGGCACTGCGCCGCGACAGCTACGCCGACGTTCCTGCACCGAGCTGGTCGACGCTGTGGGCCGGTAACGACAACGCGCTGCTGAGCATTTTCCGCCACTTTGATAGCGCTTCGGTGACCAAAGGCCTGATCGGCGAGGTGCCACAGACGATGTGGCTGTTCGACTACCCGTTGCTCGAGCGCACCTATTACCAATTGGCAGTCAACTTCGACGTGTTCGGCAACGTCTCGCATCAGGCGCAAACCCGTCTGTATTTCGACCTGATCCGCAACGGTGCCGAGCAGAATTTCCTGCGCCTGATGCCCGCCGATTCTCGCGAGGGTTACCTCGACGATTGGTACCAGAGCAGTGGCCAATTCAAGATGTGGCTCGATTACGAAGCGATCGACGACGATAAACCGACCGCGCTGAAACTGGACGAGAAAGACCCGAAATACGACTTCGCCATGCAATTGCTGGCGCGTTACGGTGATCTCAATGCGCACCCTGATCCGCTTAACCGCTGCGACGGCGCTTACTGCTCGCGGCCGAATATCGACCCGGCACTGCAAAATGCCGAGCAGGCGCTCAGCCGTCTGACCTCGCGCCCGGCGGCCGGTTTGAAGGTCATCGACCAACTGCCGGAAGCGACGATGCTGCGCATTGAAACCACTAACGGCAAACGCGAGGTCTACAGCCTGTTGCGCAACCGTGCGCACAGCAACGTGGCGTTCCTGCTCGGTGAGTCGCTGCGCTATCAGCCAGGGCTGGACACCCTCACTATTTTTCCGGGCGTGCTCAGCAGTTATCCGAACTTCATGTTCAACATTCCTGCCGATCAAGTGCCGGAATTTGTCGATGCAATGGAAAACGCCAAGGATGCCAACCGTTTCGAAAAAATCGTCGAACGTTGGGGGATTCGTCGCAGTCACCCGCAATTCTGGTTCTATTTCCATGATCTGAGCCAGTATCTGCACGAAACCGATCCGGTGGAAGAGGGCGTGCTGGACATGAACCGGTACGAAAATCTTTGATCGTTCGTGGGCAGGTGCTGTGTGAGCAGCGTTCATCTGCCTTACGTCGGTGCTGCGCAGATTCTTCTGCGCAGCACCGACGTGCCTGACTAACGGCTAAGTCGGGGCGATCAAGGTTTCATGTGTTTCCAGTAATTGGCCCCGTAATCGAGAAACAGCTCGCTACCCGCCGGGATCTTTTCCCACGCGACAAAAAACACCATGTACTTGCCGACGCAGATCGATCCGACGTTCTCGATGCCTATGTTGGCCTGGCCGGGTACGTTGATGGCATTGATCAGGCTGAGCACATTGCTGTTGCCGTGCCCGCTCAGGGTGGCGTTCTTCGTTGCCGTTTCGTACAGATAGGTGCTGACTTTCTCTCTGGATTTTTCAAGTATTTCCGCGCGCAGGGACTTGCCAGTGCGGTGCAGCTTGCCGATGTAAGGGCCCAGCACTTCATAAGGTTCGATATCGACCTTAGCAAACACTGATAAACCCCGCTCGGGACCTTCGGTCGGTCTCCTCACTTCGAAACGCTGCGTCAGCCTGTCATGGTGCCGACCTTCGTCGGCGATCCACTCGTGGATATCCTCAGTGATGCGGCGGGTCATTTCCTTGAGTCTTGCGCCCTGAAAGTGCGTTAAGAGCCGATTGGCGTCGGTGATCGCGATTTTTTCAATATCGCCTTCCAGCTTTTTCGTCAGGCTTGTCCGCACATCCTCCGGATCCTGGAGAATGGGCGCGTTGTTATTGATGTTGTGTCCAAGCGAAGGTGTCAGATCCTCTGGCAGGGCGGCTGCCATGTCATCCAGTCGCGGACGTTTGGAAGGGCCCGCCTTGGGGGGCGAGGGTGGCCCGTTGCCGCGCACAGTTGACTGTTCAGGTAATTGCCAGGGCGCTGATTTTCTCGCTGTGCCGGGAGGGAGTGATTTCCGCGCGGACATTGCATTCGAGTCGACGGCAGTGAGCAATTGCAAGGTTTCCGGAACGGCGCTTCTCAGTTGCCCGGCGTCATTGACGAAGGTTGCCCAGAGCACGGGATTCAAATCGTTTTCAGCGACAAACGCGTTCATCGTGCTGGCCGACCGTGTCTCATCGTAGCGCGCTCGCCACTGCTCTAGATGTGCAGGGGTCAGAGGGGTGAAAGTCTGGTTGTTGGCATATTTTGCCAACACTGTTCCCGGTGCCCGGAAGGTGCCATCCATGTTGACATGGGCGAGGAAATCCTGCGGGTCAAGGTTGTGCTCGGCAGCGAACCCTTCGCGGGTCAGACGGGTGCGGCTTTCCTGTGACAGCGTTCGCCAGTTCTGGAGATGGTCGAACGCAATGGCCGTACGAGCGGTATTGGCCTGGTCGAGCATTTGCTGGCCAAGGGGTTTCAACTGCCCTTGGGTGTGGACGAACTGTTGAAACGCCGCCCGATCCAGCCCGTGATTCTTCGCAAATGCCTTAATGGCCAGATCGAGCATCACCTCGCTGAACTGCGACCACTTTTGCAAATGCAAGGGTGTTACTGCGTTAGGCTGATCGGGCGCTCCGCCTGAAACCCTGATTTCCCTTGTGTACCAATGCCCGGGTCTCACCGACGACAGGTTGATCGACAGGTCGCGGTTGGTTTTCGGGTTGACCAACACGACAGAAAAGCTGTTTTCCCCCGTCTGCGCCGTTTCTGCGATGAACCCGTAGGAATTGTCCCTGATCTGGTAGACGGCGATGGTGCCGTGCTCATCCACGTTGCAGATGAACTTCTGATTATGGTCCGGGCGAAAGAATATGCCGCGCGAGTCAGCCTTCAGTCCCTGAATCCAGTGTGGTTCTACCGCGTATTGACGTATCAGAGGGCTGCTGTTGCTGATTACCGTAACGGGTTGCCGGTATCGCGGGCCGAACGCTTGATGGGTGACGGGGTCGATCAGGCGGAAGTCGGGAGCTTCGGCGGTGCCGACATTGCGCATGGGAATATCGGCGATGCCTTCCACGGTGAACAACTGGTCGCCGGCCTGGTGCGGCACCCAGGTTGCCGGATCGACCGACTGGAGATGGCGTGCGGCAATGGTGCCGTCGCGCAGGTGTGCGATGCCCATCCGTACATGCCGCAGGGTCACGTTACTCAGTTTGCCGAGAGCAAAGCGACCCAGTCTGAGCAGCCCGATAACGCTCTCCAGGGGATTGAGCTCCCGAAGCGTGGAAACAAGCAAAGTTCGCGTCATGGCGGAGAGTTTTGGCAAGGCAAGGCGCAGTCCGATCCTGCCGGCGCCGGATAACAGGCGAGTACAGCCCGCTACGTATTTGCCGACGGGCAAGCCGAAAGACACCACATCGGTAAACAGGCCCAGGCCACCGGACTCGATGCGTCGAGGATCACCCGATGTCAGGTCTTCGATGGAACCCCAGAACGGCACGAACATTTTTCCCCAGAAGGTGATGTCTTCAATAAAGTCCCGACCGATGTCCATGCTGCGCGTCGCTTTACGGGTCTGTTCAAGAAGCGCTGACTCATCTTTGAAGAACAGCTCTCTGGCGATCATCGCGGCCAGCTTTTCAGCTCGCGCAGACGTCAGGTTGTTCGCGGCAAAGGGCAGCGTCCGTGCTGCCACATCTGGGGAGCGCTGTTCGATCGCAACGGCCTCGAATGTCTCTGCGATCTGTTCCACGATCAATGTCGCGTGCTGGTTTTCTCTGGGTTTCGAGCCATCGCGATAGGCTTCCCAGTCGAAGGGCAATTCAGTGCCTTTCCTGAAGGAACCCCGGCTGGTCCGGCTGCTGGAGCCGATCTTCTCGACAACAATTTCACCGCCTGTTTGCAGTGACTTCATCTCTTTGCGCAGGCGCACAACGCCTGCGAACGGGAAGACTTCAATGTAACGAGGGTCGGTCGGGTAGGCGGGGTTGACCGTGCGCAAAATAAACCCCGAGCGCGCACGAACCGCGTCGGTGTTCGTCCGGTTCTCATGCTCCACCTGAGTGTCATGCAGTGGCAGCCTTAACGAGTAAACGATTACTTCGTCGCGCTCCAGATCAGTGCCGCAGGCCGGCAGGTACTGGCTCAGCAATGCTTTGATCAGTGTTGCGTAGGCGGCTCGCGGGTTATCCAGCCAGCTGCGGAATGCCTCGTCGAATGCCGTGTCTGTTTCGTGACGAAAGCGGCTCGGGGGCCTGAGTGTCAGGTTTTCCATGGCACTGACCATGTCGCGTTCGTGTTGCTCGAGTGTCTGCACTGCCAACTCGACTTCGCTCAGCGAGTACGGGGTACGACGAAGTCCCAGCAGCCCCGTTTCCACCGACCAATCCAGCGCAGCACGCGCTTTGGCTGCCGTTACCAGCCGCTGTTGCCCGACATCGTTGGCATGCGCCTGGTAATGCTCGGCTGGCAGGTTGAGCAGTTGTTCGAACGTCATATACCGGGATGACCCGGGAGCGATGGTCTCGGCCAGAATAAAGCCGCTCTTGAAATTGACCCAGGTGCTGGAAGTGCCGTAGGGAAGATCCTCGGGAATGTCCTCGACCCAGGCTTCGCTGGCGATATTGCTTTTGAAAATGGCGACTGCCAGTAATGCGGTGGTGCGGTTGACGCAAAGCGTTCGTTGGAAATGCTCGACCAGCGATTGACGTATGGAAGAGTACCGGCTTCCGGTTTCGATAAGGATCTGCAATTCGTTTCGATAATGACTGTCGGGATCGGGTTTTACCTCTAACCAAAGCGCGCGCCACAACAGTTTTTTCAACACACCAGGGGGGCACTGCTGGTTGTCGCCTGCACCGTACCAGTCCAGTTCGTTGGCAATGCGTTGGGCCAGTTGCAGGTTCTTTGCAGCACCCAGAACGGTTTCCAGAAGAGCGACAGGGATGGTGTTGGCAAGTTTGTCCAGTTTGTCATTGAATTTTTCCGGCAACAGGTTTGCCAACAGTGAGCGGGATGTTTCCAGTCTAATCTGGCGAACAATGCGCATGATCGCTTGATCACCCGCAGCGCCCAACAGGTGCTCCAGGTCACTGACGTGTCCGTCATGTCCAAGCAGCCACAGTGCGCGATGGTCAACCAGATTATGGAGAAGGCGTTGCCAGCCGGCGCTGGTGGCAGGCTGCATCGGTTGCAGCGAGTAGTAGGCAAGCACCAGATCGAGCCTTACCGAGCCGTCGCTGTTGACGCCGTTGCCGACTTTACGGTGAATATCCAGCAAGACATCGACGTCGATAGACCAGTAGATCGGCACCTCTCTGAGAATCACCGAGTGACCGGCTATGGTGAAAACTTCCGGGGGGGAGGGCGCTGGCGTTTTGGCGGAGCTCAAGTGGAACGATACAAGGTCATATAAGAAGTCATTACCTAAAGGCGATTTATCGACGCCGATCGGCGTTGAAATATGCCTGATGAAGTCTTCATCCTTTTCCAGCTTGTTCAAAATACGAAATGCTTCCTTGCATTCGCGCCCCAGCGCAGAACTGGCTGGAGGGTGATAGTAGAGGTCGCGTGCATCACTGTTGAAGTGCTCACCAACGAGCGTGTGCAGGTAGCTGATCAGGTGGTTGATATCCTGTAGTCTGCGCGGCGGCGTTCGGCTATAGAACCTTGATAACGATGTATTCATTAAGCGCCTTTGAAATAAGTGCGATGGAAACTTGCAAATAAACGAAGGCGGTGAATATATCGGCCGAAAAAATCCCCGAGGCATACATATATATGCCTGGTGCTTGTTTCAGTATCCATTTGTTTACGTGGCAGTCCGCTGGAGGAAGCAGGCCTGACGACGCCGCGAGGCGCTGGGTGGAATGACGAATCCGGCATTTTCCGACAAAAATACTAGGACTTTGTCAGCCGCGTCATTTGGCGTAAACTGCGCCCAAGCCTGCGAGGAGTTTCCATGACCGCTATTACCATTACCGACGCCGCCCACGATTACCTGGCCGATCTGCTCTCCAAGCAGAACACCCCGGGTATCGGCATCCGCGTCTTCATCACCCAGCCTGGCACCCAGTACGCCGAAACCTGCATTGCCTACTGCAAGCCGGGCGAAGAAAAGCCTGAAGACACCGCGCTGGGGCTGAAAAGCTTCACCGCTTACATCGATTCGTTCAGCGAAGCGTTTCTCGATGACGCCGTCGTCGACTACGCCACCGACCGCATGGGCGGCCAGCTGACCATCAAGGCGCCAAACGCCAAAGTTCCGATGGTCAACGCCGACAGCCCGGTCAACGAGCGCATCAACTATTACCTGCAAACCGAAATCAACCCGGGGCTGGCCAGCCACGGCGGTCAGGTCAGCCTGATCGATGTGGTTGAAGACGGCATCGCCGTGCTGCAGTTCGGTGGCGGTTGCCAGGGCTGCGGCCAGGCGGACGTGACCTTGAAGGAAGGCATCGAGCGCACTCTGCTCGAGCGTATTCCTGAACTCAAAGGCGTTCGCGACGTGACCGACCACACGCAGAAAGAAAACGCCTACTACTAAGGTGTTCGCTGCGACATAAAAAACGGCGCCCCGTGAGCGCCGTTTTTTTATGCGTGAAGCCCGGGACGCTCTGCGTTCCAATTCAAGGCCTGTAGATGTGCGCATGCCCGGCGCGATACAACGATGACTCGCTGAACACCTCACTGCCCAACACCCGGCCCACCAGAATCAACGCCGTACGCCGAAACCCTTTGGCCTCAACCTTTTCGGCAATATCCGCCAGCGTCCCCACCACCCAATCCTGATCTGGCCACGTCGCCCGGTGAATCACCGCAATCGGGCAATCCGCGCCGTAATGCGGCAGCAGTTCCACCAGAATCTTCGGCAAATGGTTAACGCCCAGATGAATCGCCATGGTCGCGCCATGCTGCGCCAGACTGCCCAGCTCTTCGCCTGCCGGCATCGCGGTTTTCTCGGCGTAGCGGGTCAGAATCACGCTTTGCGACACGTCCGGCAGGGTCAGTTCCGCGCCAAGCAACGCCGCACAGGCTGCGGTGGCAGTTACACCGGGAATGATCTCGAACGGAATATTCAGCTCGCGCAGGTAACGGATCTGCTCACCGATCGCGCCATACAGGCTCGGATCGCCGGAATGCACCCGCGCCACATCCTGGCCCTTGGCATGCGTGGTCTTGATCAGTTCGATGATCTGTTCCAGATGCAGTTCGGCGCTGTTTACCACCGTTTCCGCCTGATGGCCATCGAGCACCGCCGCCGGCACCAGCGAACCTGCGTAGATAATCACCGGGCAACTGCGGATCAGCCGCTGGCCTTTGACGGTGATCAGTTCCGGGTCGCCGGGGCCGGCGCCGATGAAGTAGACGGTCATCGTTGAATCCTGAGTAAAAGAGGGCACGACCGCGTTGCAGATGAACAACGCTCATGATCAATGGCGAGGATTATCGGGATTTTACGCCGCGCCGGCCAATGCCAGCGTGGCCTGAGCGTATTTCTGCCGGGAAATCAGCAGTTTTGCCGGAGCCTGAATCAGCTGTTCGGCGAGGGCCAGTGCCGCGCTTTCGGCGACGCCATAGCAACCGGTGCGTTCATAAGCGATTTGCGAATGGTGACTGAGCCGCTGTTGGTAACTGGCCAACTCGTCGCTGCTGAAGTACAGCAAGGGCAGGGCCAGTTGTGCAGCAAGTTCTTGCAGGCCCGGCTCGTCACGCTTCAAGTCGATGCTTGCCAGCGCCTTCACCGCCTCAAGCTCAATGCGATGCGCCTGTAACGCTTGATCGAGTAACGCGCGCAGGGTGCTGGCCGGGCAGCCACGCTGGCAGCCCAGGCCGACGACCAGGGTCGGCACTGCGCGGTCATCGGTCATGCGGGGTATTGGCCATCGCTTTTGCGGCGGAACAACCAGGCACTGATCAGGCCCAGGGCCAGCCAGAACGCGACGTTGGTCAACTGCGAAGCGATTTTGAACTGAGCTTCCAGTGCTTCGGGGGCGAGCATCGAATGCACTTCCGGTTGCGGCGCGCCAATCACGTGCGGCACGGCGAGGATTGCCACGCCCAGCAGTTTCATCAGCCAGTGACGGCTGAACACGATGAGGGCCAGGCCGGCAGCGGTTGAAGCAGCCGTTCCGATCCACCACGTTTGCCGCGAAGCCAGATCGGCCGCAGCGGTACCCGGCAGTTCAGGCGGCAGGCCCAAGGTCGGAGCAAGCACGAAAGTCGCATAACCGGCCAGGCCCCAGAGCAGGCCCTGCGAAGTTTTGGTCGGTGCGCGCAATGTGTACAGGCCCGCAAGCATCAGGGCGAAACCGACGGCCACCACCAGATTGCCACCCGTGGTCGAAACCACGCGCTGCCAGCCGTCTTCCGGCTCCCAGGCTTCGGCATCGTGGCTGTGCGCAGCCACGCCAGCGGCGTGTTCGTGAACCGCTACCGGCTCGGATTTCTCGAAAGTTTCCGCTTGCAGAATCAGCGGCGAAACCCAGAAGCTTTGCAGTAAGGTGAGGAGCAGGGCGGCCAGCAGACCGGTGAAACCTGCAGTTTGCGCGATACGCTTGATCATGTCGGCAGGCCTCAGTGGCACGGGAACGCGGCGCTGTGGCGGGTATCGTGGGCAGCGTTGTGCACCGCTTCGATGTGCGAGAAACCGGCGAAGTAAACCAGACTGGCGCCGAGGATCGACGCGAAGATCGCGGCGGTCAGGCGTTGGCTCAGGGTGGTGGTGCTGGCGATTTTGTCCGTGTTGTTGCCGGTGCTGCTGATGATCGACATGGCGCTTCCCTCTGGAGTGTCAGCGGGTGAATAGAGCGCATGAAAACCCCGGCGGGTCGGGCTCGCAGAGGTTCGAACAGCGCCCGCCCACCGCGGGTTTGTTATGTGCAGCGCCGCACAAATGCGGGCTGTGTGTTGCGGGCCGGTCTCCGGGCTCACGAGGGGTTGGCGTCAGGCCGACCTGCAAGCGTCACCTTCCCATGCCTTGCTGACACAGTGGTTTTGACGCTTCGCTCGCTTACCGTTGCGGGGGCAGCACCGGACTGACATGGGCTTGAGTAAAGCACATGATTCACCGGTTTCCCGTTTCACCCTGTGAAGGGCACCCGTAACAAGGTGTGTAGGAGAGCATGGGCGGGGGATTTGAGTCAATCGGCGCCTAGCGCATGATCAGCAGGACGTACACCCCCAGCGCTATCAGGAACGCATAATAGGATTTGATTCGCGTCAGGCTCAGCAGCCACGCCAACGCCACCGGCAGGATCCATGGCATGGCCGTCAGGTGCTGGCTGGCCAAAGGGTAGAGTGAGACCGCCAGCAGGCTGACGAGCATCGCCACCGATGTGTATTTTCCCAGACGATCGATGAAAGCGCGGGCAGTTGCCGAAAGCCGTTCGACATCGACGGCAAGCGGCAGCAAGCGGCATACGATCGAAACCAGCGCGCAAATCAGTACGTACAGCCAGAAAGTACCAGGTTCAATCATAGACATAGCTCGTCAGAACGGTGATGGCGAGCACCAGCAGCAAGCTGACCTCGCCCAGCCACAGCAAGCTCGCGGCGGTGGCCAGGCCGGCAATCCATTGCGCATGGAAGCTGTGACGGTCGCGGGCCATCTTGCCAAGCGAAGCGCTGATGAAAATCGCGATCACCACACTGACGTGATCCATCACTGCGTTGTCGGCCACGCTGGCGAAGCAATACCCGCCCACGGTGCCAAGCAGGGCGGCGGCGTACAGCAGAAAGCACACGGTGTTGGCATACGGGCGGCTGATCGGTTGCTGATCCTTGCGGATCGACATCAACGTGAAAGCCGCATTTGCCATCACCGCCAGGGCGGGGACGAACGCTTTGACCGGGCCCTGGAGTCTGGATTTCAGGCTCAGTGTGAAGACCAGAAAACGCAAGTTGATACTCAGCGCCGAGACCAGCACGCCAAAGGCGTTAAGCAGGTGCGCGGGGGTTTCCAGCAGCGTCAGTTGCAACGGCGAGGCCATTACCGTACCGCTGAAAACCACCATGGCCGGAAGATCCAGACCATGGCGGCGCCCGAGCATGCCGATCAGGGTGAAGGTCAGCAGCAGCGAGAAGACGAACGGTAGCGCATCGCGGATACCGGTCGCGATCTCGCTGCGCGACGCCGGTTTTGCCAGGTTCGACTCAACCAGCATGAGTGCTGTGCCGCGAGCCGGCCAGCAATTGCTCTACGCCGTTCTTGTAGGCCAGGGCTTTTTCCAGGTAGTACTCGGTGGAGAAGCGCGGAATGAACTCTTCCACCACGGCCACACCCCGATAGCCGTTGACCGCGAAGCGATTGAGCACATCGCTCAGGCGCAAGTTGCCTTCGCCAATCGGCAGATGTTGATGGTGGGTGTTGTTGAGGTCGGCAATGTGCAGATGCCGGGTAACCGGCGCCAGATCGGCAATGGCTTTGAACAGGCTTTCACCATACGGCAGCAGTGAGCACAGATGCGTCACGTCGATGGTCACGAAGCACCCGGTCTCCTTGTGAAAGCGCAGGTGTTCCTCGACGGTGAAGACCGGGAATTTCGGCCGCTGACCGCCCATGTTCTCCAGGCACAGGGCGATGCCATCGGTGTTGCAGCGCTTGGTCACCTCGTTGATCGCTACTATCAGGTTGTCCAGCAGTTCGCCGTTTTCCAGTTGATCTTTGTAGCCGGGATGAAAAGTGACGCTGGTGGCGCCGGCCTCGTGGGAAAACTCCACGGCGGCACTCAGGCAGTCCACCGCTTGGGCACGTTCGGTCAAATCCGGGGAGCACAGGTTGTACTGGCGACCCCACCATCCGGCGTGGACGGTCAGCGTGATACCACTGTGTTCGGCGAAGCTGCGGATTTTCCCGGCAAGCTCGGACCGGTCTTCGGCGCTCAGCGACCAGAAGGTTTTTTCGGCGTCTTCGCCGATCTCGAACTCGACCGCTTGGAAATGTCTGGCCAGATCGGTGATCGAACCAAGGATGTCTGCAGGGTTGTCGTAGACATTGGTGGAAAAGGAGATCATCGGGAAGTGAGCGCTGATCGGGCCTTCGATGTGATATAGCGGGTCTTTACGGGTCATTGCGCTGGTCCTTGCGTAGTGAACTCTGGGTGGGTGATCGCGGCGTTGAAGTCCGCCGGGTCGTCAGCGTCGCTGCAGCCCAGCAGCGTGTAGCCGTGGCGGTCTGCGGAACGGCTGATGCTCTGGCCGAACTTGTCGGGGTTGAGGTTCACGCGTAATGCAAACGGGTGTTGCAGCAGGCGTGCCTGGAGCTGTTGCGGATCGGCGGTCGGGGCCGCCTCGATGTAGCGGATCGCCATTTTGGTGTAGGTTTTCTCGGGCGTCGGCAGTGACGTGCCGGTCATCGCGGCGATGGTGCTCGCTGCCAAATGCACCCCGGTGGTTTTCCAGACCATTTCCCAGATCTGGTCACCGCCGAAGCGGGTCTGGGTTTCGATGAATTGCAGGCGTGAACCGTCCAGCTTGATTTCCGTGTGGGCCGGGCCCCAGCGGTTGCCCATTCGCCCGAGCAGCCACAGCACCGCTTCTTCGATCTGCGCGGCGGTTTTCTCGTCGAGCCCGGCAGGAAAGTCATGCCCGGTTTCGACATAACCGGGGGCACCGCTGGTGTATTTGCGCGTGATGCCGAGAATCCGGTGCTGGCCATCCAGGCTGAGGGATTCAACGCTGTATTCGTCGCCGCTGGCGAAGGCCTCGATCAGATTGTTTCCCTCCAGCGAGAGGTGGTCGACATCCTCGGGCCTGTCTATGGCATAGACACCCTGGCTGCCCGAACCGTTGACGGGTTTGACGATGGCCGGGCCATGGCGCAGCACGAAAGCGCGAGCCTCGGCACCATGGTTGATAGCGGCAGTGGGCAACTCGTAGCGACTGCCTTTGAGCAATTGGCGAAACAGCAGCTTGTCGCGACTGACTTCCACACTGCGCAGGTTGTTGTGGACGATGCCCAGACGTTCGCCCAAGTGTGACGCGGGCAGCAGGCCCAGTTCCGAAAACGAAACCACGGCATCGAATGGCGATTGCCGGTGCAGCCGTTCTACCATCGTGCTGTAGGCCGGCAGATCGGCAATGTCAGGCGTCAGCAGTAGCGTTGCGCGCTCGCGCTGATAGTCAGATAACTCGCCGGGTTGCTGGACGAGAGTAAATCGAAACTGCCGCGCAGTATCCCAATCCAGTCCCGAATCACGCCCGCCGATGAGCAGAATGTGTTTGGTGTTCGCCGCCGTGGGCTGTTCGCCATAGACATCAATGTCGCTGACGGCGAGCAAGGATTGTCGCAGGCGGGCGGTGTCGGGTTGCCTGAACTCGATGTACAGGTAGTTCTGAAAACCGTTGCTGACCGGTCCGATGGCTTCGCCCGGAGTGACGTAGGCATACCAACGCTGGAAACCTGGCAAGCGGCAGATCCGGTCGGCGCCGTGCAGTCCGTCATAGAGCCGGTCTGTGCGGGCGAAAGGGGTGGCGATGCCGAACGCATCCGGCGCTTCGCTGGCGCTGGGCAGAGGCTCGGCGGACAGAGCACGGTGGTAGCAGACATCCAGCGCCAGCCCCCAGGCTTGGCGAATCACATGAATCCGGCTGCCGCCGGGGCGTGCGCCGACTTCGAGGACTCTTGGCCCGCGGGGGGTGAGAATGAACTCGACATGGGCAAACGTGCCTTTGAGCGCTAACGCTTTCACGGCGTCATGGGCCAGGCGATGGCAACGCTCCTTCAGCGCCGCGTCGGGCTCCAGCAGCGACGGCGTGTAGCGGGCGAAATGGTGAAAGTCGCCGCGATCGATATCGACGCCGGCAATCACATCGACGATCGGAAAACTGCTGATCGTGCCATCGGCGGCAATCGTGCAATCGATGGAATGGTTGGAGCCCTGGAGAAACTCCTCCAGCAGCAGTTGATCGGTTTCGCGGCTTTTGCCCGCTACATAGCGCTGCAGCGCCGGCCATTCATGACGGGCGTAGTCGAGCAGATCCTGCTGATCGTCGATGCAGCGTACGAACAGGCTGCTGTAAAGGTTCGCTGGCTTCAGGATGAACGGGTAGGGCAGCTCGCCCGGGCGCGCCAGCAGGTCATCGATACGCACCTGGCGAGAGACCACGTGCAGATCCAGGTTGCGCGACTGTTGGAAGCATTGGCGTTGCAGCACCTTGTCCAGGGTGTTTTCCACGTTACGGTGCAGGTGGGCCAGCGCCGGCAGCGCCGCACACAGCCGCCCCGTGATCGCGACATAACCTTCACGGAAATTCAGGACACTGGTGAAGCCGTGCTCGTCCAGCAACTGTTGCGTCAGCTGGATCAGATCCGGGGTCAGCCCTCTGGAAAAGTCGTACAGCGCCACCGGCGAGATCTGTTTCGCATCGGCGATCTTGCTGGTTTTGCGACTATCGGCAATCAGCAAAGGGGTGATGCCCTCGGCAATCAGGCCCTCGTATTCTCCGTCGCGAATATTGCCGATGATCAGGCAGGCCGCTGCACTCATTCGCCAACCTCCTGATCGAAGCTGTAGTGGACCCGGTTCAGGCGCTGGCAAATGTGAGCCAGACGAATCCGGTCCACGCCGTTGGCGCCACCGCTCAAGACATTGCGAATGATGTGCGCCAAGGCATCCAGGTCTTCGCTGCTGATGCCCAGACGAGTGATTTCCTGCAGGCCGAAGCGCAGGCAGTCGCGGCCATTGATCTGTTTATTGTTGATCCGGATCCCCAGTTCATTGAGCTGCTGCGCCGCTTGCCGGGCCCGTTCGCCTTCGAGCAACAGCAGGTGCGTGTCGGAGGGGTGCAGCGTCCAGCCCGGCAGGTCGGCGAGTGCGTCGTGCAACTGGCGAGTATTGGCGCACATACGTTGGGCGTAGGCCTGGCCGTAGCGCTGGGTTTCCAGCAGGCTGACGAACAGTTGCAGCAGACCGGGCAGATTGGGCGAGGACACCAGCGCACCGCTGAGCGTTTGCTCGATCCGCTGGGCCAGATCGGCACGCCGGCAGACGATCAGTGCCCGGTGCGGACCTGCCAGGGATTTGTGGGTGTTGCCTTGAAGAATGTCCGCCCCCTCGTCAAGCGGGTTGGGAAAGGCCTTCCCGGCGATGAGGCCCAGAGTGTGCGACGCATCGTAGATGATCAGTGTCCGCTCAAAGCCCCGGCGGTTCAGCAGCGCGCGCAGTGGTTTAAGGGCGATTGCCCGTGTGGTCAGACCGTGGTCGAGCAGTACGGCTGCCGGTTGTACACCACACGCCTGGAGTTGCCGATCAACATCCCCGAGATCAATTTGTCCGTCAGCCGTCAGTTTCAAAAAGACGCTGTGCCGGCCCATCTTCTGCACCAGAGGCCCGGTTGCGAAATGCCCGCCGCTTTCGGGCGCCAGTGATAATACGCAGTCGCCCGGCTCGGTCAGGGCGGCCAGCACGCTCAGCGTGCAGTGCACGCCGGAGAGTACGCGGTATTCGACGAACGGCGCGTTGAACATCGCCTGCACGGCTTGGGTCGCCAAAGCCTTTAATGTTTCGACTTCGGGGAAGTGTTCGACCTGCATACCATTGAATTCGGCGGCATAGCATTGACCGTCAATGGCCTGTGCATTGAACAAGTAACGCTCGTAATGACGATTCTGTCCTAGCGTGCGTGCAGTCTCGGACAATATGTTTTCATTGGCGGTCAGCGATAGTGTGGAAGTTCTTCGTGCGCACGCCTGTTGAAACTGTTCAATGATGAAGTTATGCGCGAGGGGGGTGCTGACTGAAAGTGCATGAGTCGAATGATTCATTAGTAGTCCGCCAGGTCGAAGTCGATAATCAACATATCGCGACTGCCGCGATCCGAATTAATGCTCGATGTTTGCAGTGGGGAAACTTCATGCAGAAGTATTCGGTCATTCAAGACGACGGTTTCCAGATAGTCAGTCAAAGTTGCACTGAATACTTGGCCACCTTCTTCATCAAATATCCGGCTTTCGCCACCGATGACATGCTGGCGTTGAATGAGGTGTTGAAAGACAAAATCGTGCCCGTCGCGATGTCGGCCCTCAGGGGTGGCCTGGCCAGCATTGCCTTGATCGCAGAGGATACGGAACTGATGGCAGGTCACGAGCCAGTCGCGCGGGCCCAGCGCCATGTCCATCAGTGCCAGGTCGGCGGCCAGCAGTGTCTGCAGAACCGGGGAGTCAATGAACGTCGCCTCGCAGCGGGTGTAGGTGCGCTGCACCCCGCCCAACAGCGGGTTGTCGGTCTCGGCTTGAAAAAAGTGGCAGTCTTGCAGCGCCGTCCACTGGCGTTCCCGTTGGCGATACTGGAACTTGCAGATGCGTCGTTCGCGAAGACCGTTCTCTGCGCTGAGATACGCGTCGGTATGCAAATGCTCCCAGGTTGCATTGAATGCCCGGCATGCTTCGCGTCCCAGCAGTGCAACATCCAATGCTGGATAATGGGCGCTGTGCGCATAGTGGCAATTGCGCAGTAGTTCGGAAAGTTCCTTTAGTCCGGCATCACTTGGAAGCCGTAACGCGTTACCGGCACTCATGTTGTGGATACCCATGGGTGCAGGAAAGAAACAGGCAGGATCAAATACTGATAATAATCAGCCATGCAAGAAATCCTTTCTTGAGAGACTCATAGTCCTTGTGCGAACTCATCGTTCATATCTTGTATTGATTTATCAATTTGGTTTTTGTAAAGATATGTAATCGAATGCACGCGGCCGCTCTATTTCAGGGTTTAACGCGGCGGTAGTTTTCTTATGTAACGGATAGGGCATGTAAGACATAACTTACAACTACTTTTTAAGTGAGAAGTGTTCGCGATCATTAGATGAAAAAGTTGGTGCCCTTATAACCACAATGATCCAGGCGTTGACCCGCCTGCCGTGCATGCGTAGCCTTGCGCATTCGAGGTTCTCCGGCGTATGCCGGAGCTAAGAAGGGAACGCGGTCAATGCCGCGGCTGCCCCCGCAACTGTGAACGGTGATGTTCGCTGCCACGCCACTGCCAACTCAATCGATGAGCCAGCGGGAAGGCGCAGCCAACGCCAGGCCCAGCGCCTGAACGCCGTCAGCCAGGAGACCTGCCTCGTCACAGATTCTCACTACAACCGGGCGGGGTGATCCGGTGGCGAATGCTTCCGGCGCGCACGCGCGTTGCCGGTACTCGTCCCGTATGCCCGCCGCTTGCCAAAGGGCATACCGATGAAAACACTGGCCAAACTCCCCGTCACCATCGTCACCGGCTTCCTTGGCTCGGGCAAGACCACGCTGCTGCGGCACATGCTCGACAACGCGCAGGGCCGTCGCATCGCGGTGATCGTCAACGAGTTCGGCGAGTTGGGCATTGACGGTGAAATCCTCAAGCAATGCACCATCGGTTGCACCGAAGAAGAAGCCACCGGCCGCGTTTACGAGTTGGCCAACGGCTGCCTGTGCTGCACCGTTCAGGAAGAGTTCTTCCCGGTGATGCGCGAACTGGTTGCCCGTCGTGGCGACCTCGACCACATCCTCATCGAAACCTCGGGCCTGGCCCTGCCAAAACCGCTGGTGCAAGCCTTCCAGTGGCCGGAAATCCGCAGCGCCTGCACCGTTGACGCGGTGATCACCGTGGTCGACAGCCCGGCCGTCGCTGCTGGCACCTTCGCCGCGTTCCCGGATCAGGTCGATGCCCAGCGCAAACTCGACCCGAACCTCGATCACGAATCGCCGCTGCACGAATTGTTCGCCGACCAACTGGCCAGCGCCGACCTGGTGATCCTCAACAAAGCCGACCAGACCAGCGCGCAAGACCTCGCTCGTGTCCGCGCCGAAGTCGCCGAAGAGCTGCCGCCAGCAGTGAAAATCATCGAAGCCAGCAACGGTCGTCTGCCGCTGGACGTGCTGATCGGCCTCGGCGCCGGGTCCGAGGAACACATCGACAGCCGTCACAGCCATCACGATCATCACCACGACGGTGATGACGACCACGATGACCACGATCACGACGCTTTCGATTCGATCTCCATCGAACTGCCGCAAGCCGACGAAAGGCTGCTGCTCGACGCCCTGACGCAACTGGTGGTTCAGCACGGTATCCTGCGTGTCAAAGGTTTCGCGGCCATCCCGAACAAACCAATGCGTCTGCTGATCCAGGGCGTGGGCACGCGTTTCGACAAGCATTTCGACCGTCAGTGGGGCGCCGATGAAGCGCGCGTCACGCGTCTGGTGCTGATCGGCCAGGAACTCGACGCCGCCCGACTCGAAGCGCAACTGCGCGTCGCGCTCAGCGTTTAAGCCATGCACCTGCTCAGGACCCAGCCCGGCGGTTTCGTCTCGGATGACAACATTGCCGACCTTGGCCAAACCCCCGCCGAGCTGGTGATCCTGTGCAGCGGCGACTCCAGTCTGGCGCTGCTCGCCGAGGCCGCGCAGCAATTGCCCGAGGATTACCCGAGCCTGCGTCTGGCCAACCCGATGCAGGTGCAGAATCATGCGTCGGTCGATCTGTACGTCGACGAAGTACTGCGTCATGCCAAGGTCATTCTGATTTCGTTGCACGGCGGCATCGCTTACTGGCGTTACGGCGTCGAGCGTCTGGTCGAACTGTCCGAGCGTGGTGTGCAGCTGATTCTGGTGCCGGGCGATGACCGTCCTGATCCGGAACTCAGTGACTTGAGCACCGTCAACGCCGTGGATCGTGATCGCCTCTGGCAGTTCCTGCGTCAGGGTGGCCTGGGCAATGCGCTGGATTTCTTCCGCTGTCTGGCCAACCGCTGGCTGGCTCGCGATTATGCTTGGGAAGAACCGCAAACCCTGCCGCGCACGGCGATTTACCACCCGAACAAAACCACCGCCGCACTGAGTGACTGGCAAGCCGATTGGCTGCCCGAGCACCCGGTCGCGGCGGTGTTGTTTTACCGCTCGCATCTGCAAGCGGCGAACACCGCGTTTATCGATGTGTTCTGCCAGCGCTTGCAGGCGGCGGGGCTGAATCCGCTGCCGATTGCGGTGGCCAGTTTGAAAGAGCCCGGCTGCCTGGCGGTGGTCGAGGACTGGCTGGACGAGGTCGAGGCCGGGGTGATTCTCAACACCACCGGGTTTGCCCAGTCCAGTCCTGAAGCGCCGCACTTGCGGCCGTTTCGCCGCAACATCCCGGTGATTCAGGCAATCTGCGCGCAGGACAACGAGCCCGGCTGGCGCGACAGCGAGCAAGGCCTAGGGCCACGGGATCTGGCCATGCACATTGCCTTGCCGGAACTCGACGGGCGCATCATCAGCCGGCCGATCAGTTTCAAGGACCTGGCCTGGCGCAGCGAGCGCAGTCAGTCCGATGTGGTCTGCTACCGCGCGCAACCCGAACGCATGGATTTTGTCGCCGAACTGGCGCGGCGCTGGATCGATCTGGCGCGGGTGCCGAATGGCGAAAAGCGCATCGCGCTGATCCTCGCCAATTACCCGACTCGCGATGGACGCATCGGCAATGGTGTCGGTCTCGACACGCCGGCAGCGGCGCTGAATATTCTGCGGGCGTTGCAGGCCGAGGGCTATCCGGTTACGGCAGAGCTGCCAAGTAGCGGCACCGCGTTGATCCAGCAACTGCTCGGCGGCGTCAGCAATGATCTCGACACGATTGATCTGCGCCCGTGCCAGCAAAGCCTGGCGATGGACGCCTACCTGGCGATGTTCAACGCGCTGCCCGAGGCTAATCGCAGCGCTGTGATCGAACGCTGGGGCGCGCCGCAAAACGACCCGATGTGCCGCGACGGCCGGATGATGATTGCCGGCATTCGCTTTGGCCTGACCTTCGTCGGCATTCAACCGGCGCGCGGATATCAGGTGGATCCGAGCGCGGTCTATCACGACCCGGATCTGGTGCCGCCGCACGCTTATCTGGCGTTCTACTTCTGGTTGCGCAATACCTACGGCGCCCATGGCGTGATCCACGTCGGCAAACACGGCAACCTCGAATGGCTGCCGGGCAAAGGCGTCGGCCTTTCGGAGAACTGCTGGCCGGATGCGCTGCTCGGGCCGCTGCCGAACATTTATCCGTTTATCGTCAATGACCCGGGCGAGGGCGCTCAGGCCAAACGGCGCACACAAGCGGTGATCATCGACCATCTGATGCCGCCGCTGACCCGTGCCGAAACCTACGGGCCGTTGCGCAATCTTGAACTGTTGGCCGACGAGTATTACGAGGCGCAGTTGCTTGATCCGCGCCGCGCTCGTGAGTTGCAGCGCGACATTCTGCAATTGGTGCGCGAGACGCAGATCGACCGTGAGCTGCAACTCGATGCGGCGCTGGACAGCGACGCCGATGCGGCGATCTGGCTGCCGCGCCTCGATACCTATTTGTGTGATCTGAAGGAGTCGCAGATTCGCGATGGCTTGCACATTTTCGGTGAATCACCGAGCGGGCGTCTGCGCATCGATACGTTGCTGGCGTTGCTGCGCATTCCACGGGGTGACGGCAAGGGCGCGCAATCGAGTCTGTTACGGGCGCTGGCCAAAGCATTCGAACTCGGTTTCGATCCACTCGATTGCGCGCTAGCCGATCCATGGACTGGCCCGCGCCCCGCACAGCTGCAAGCGCAAAGCGCCGAAGTCTGGCGCACTGCCGGCGACACCCGCGAACGCCTCGAGCTGTTTGCCACTGCGTTGATCTCCGAGTCCCTGCAAATCCCTTGTGGGAGCGA
>NZ_JAMLFX010000002.1:860096-959737 GCF_023634765.1 Pseudomonas sp. AKS31 | reverse complement strand
TGCTCGCGAAGGCGTCGTGTCAGTCGCTAAAGATTTACCTGATCCACCGCTTTCGCGAGCAGGCTCGCTCCCACAGGGACCGGCGTGGGCGGAGGTCAGTGCAATCATCGACAATCTGCGCGAAGTCGTCGCCCCACGCCTCGATGCCTGCGGCCCCGCCGAAATGCGCGGTCTGCTTGACGCCCTCAGCGGTCGCTTCGTCCCTGCCGGCCCGAGCGGTGCGCCCAGCCGTGGTCGCCTCGACGTCCTGCCCACCGGGCGCAATTTCTACTCGGTCGACGTGCGTAACCTGCCGACCACTACTGCGTGGCGCATCGGTTTCCAGTCGGCGACGTTGATTCTGGAACGGCACCTGCAAGACCACGGCGATCACCTGCGCCAGCTCGGATTATCCGTGTGGGGCACCGCGACCATGCGCACTGGCGGCGATGACATCGCCCAGGCCATGGCGTTGATGGGCGTGCGTCCGGTGTGGGCCACCGGCAGTCAGCGCGTCGATGATTTCGAGATTCTGCCGCTGAGCCTGCTCGACCGTCCGCGCGTCGATGTGACGCTGCGAGTCTCCGGGTTTTTCCGTGATGCGTTTGCCAACCTGATTCGCCTGTTCGACGCCGCCGTGCAAGCGGTAGCCGCGCTGGACGAGCCGGATGATCTCAACCCGTTGGCCGCGAAAGTGCGTGCCGAGCGCGAGGCACTGCAGCAATCGGGCCTTGATGAAGACACCGCGCGGCGTCAGGCGGGTTGGCGGATCTTCGGCGCCAAACCCGGCGCGTACGGCGCAGGTGTGCAGGGCGCCATCGACGGTCGCTTGTGGCAAAGCCGCGAAGATCTCGCTGAGGTTTATCTGAACTGGGGCGCGTACGCCTATGGCGGAGCTGATGAGGGCACCGCTGCGCGCGAGCAGTTCGTTCAGCGCCTGAGTCAGGTACAAGCGGTGCTGCAGAATCAGGACAATCGCGAGCACGATCTGCTCGATTCCAATGATTACTACCAGTTCCAGGGCGGCATGCTCGCTGCCGTGGAAAGCCTGCGCGGTGAAGCGGCGGCGAGTTATCACGGCGATCACAGCCAGCCGGATCTGCCGAAGATTCGCACCTTGAAAGAAGAGCTGAACCGGGTGATCCGCTCGCGGGCGGCCAATCCGAAATGGATCGACGGGGTCAAGCGCCACGGCTATAAAGGCGCGTTCGAAATGGCCGCGACGGTTGATAACCTGTTCGCGTTCGATGCGACGACGCAGTTGATCGATGACCACCAGTACGCGTTGTTGGCCGACGCTTATCTGCTGGATCCGGCAACGCGGGAATTTGTTCGTGAGCACAATCCGCATGCGCTGCGAGACATGACCGAGCGCTTGCTTGAGGCGCAGCAGCGGGGGATGTGGCAGGAACCGGGGGCTTATAAAGAAGCGCTGGAGAATCTGCTGCTGGATATTGAGGAGGATATGTAGCGTCCTCAGGAAAGTCACCCCCTCACCCCAGCCCTCTCCCCCAAGGGGGCGAGGGGGGAAGGGAGCCGATTTGTGTACTGTTCAGAATCGAAGTCAACTCGATAATTCAGGTCGGCGCAACTTGCAAGAACACCGCAATCAGTTCCCTCTCCCCCTGGGAGAGGGCTAGGGTGAGGGCCACCCCGACTGACACACCACAACACTCAAGCACAGCAAAGACCACGACAGAGAAAACCCAAATGACCGATACCCCGCATTTCCCCCTCTCCGCCGTGGTTGGCGCCGATGACCTGAAACTCGCCCTGTGCCTCACCGCCATTGACCCGAAAATCGGCGGTGTGCTGATCGAAGGCCCGCGCGGCATGGCCAAATCCACCCTGGCCCGGGGCCTGGCCGATCTGCTTGCCAGCGGTCAATTCGTCACCTTGCCGCTGGGCGCCACCGAAGAGCGTCTGGTCGGTACCCTCGATCTCGACGCCGCCCTGAGCGAGGGGCGTGCGCAGTTCTCGCCGGGTGTGCTGGCCAAGGCTGACGGCGGCGTACTCTATGTCGATGAAGTCAATTTGCTGCCCGATCACTTGGTGGATCTACTGCTCGACGTTGCCGCCAGCGGTACCAATCTGGTCGAGCGCGACGGCATTTCCCATCGGCATTCGGCGAAGTTCGTGCTGATCGGCACGATGAACCCGGAAGAGGGCGAGTTGCGTCCGCAACTGCTCGACCGCTTTGGCCTGAACGTCGCCCTCAGTGGCCACACGGCACCGACCGAACGTGGGCAGATCATCCGTCGCCGACTGGATTTCGACAGCGACCCGCAAGCGTTCTGCGCACAATGGCAAACCGAGCAGCAAGCCTTGCGTGCGCGCTGCGAACACGCTCGTGGTGCCTTGGCCAACATTGCGCTGGACGATGCCGCACTGGCGCAGATCACCGAGCGTTGTTTCGCCGCCGGGGTGGATGGTCTGCGTGCTGATCTGGTCTGGTTGCGCGCGGCGCGTGCCCACGCGGCATGGCGCGGGGCAGGGGTGATTGGCGAGGAAGACATCGACGCCGTGGCCGAGTTTGCCCTGCGCCATCGGCGCCGTGAGCAAGCGCCGTCGAGCCCGCCGCAACCGGCACAGTCGCCGGCCGCGACTCAGGCTTCACCGAGCGAAGGGCAAGGGCAGTGGGGCGACATGCCGGCGCCTGCGCTCGCCACCGGCGCCCGCCGCGAAGTGCCGAGCTGGCCAAAAAAGCCTTAGGCATTCGCCCCCGATCCGACGCGGGGGCGAATGCCAGACCCCGCGCCGGTCGGCTGGACAACGGACGCCAAGGCAAGCGCCATACCGCCCGCAGTGGCACGGTGAACTGGCCGGGCACGTTGCTCAAAGGGCGACCTCGAACGCGTGAAGATCTGCTGTTTCAACTGCGCACGCGTTCACCACATGAACTGTGGCTGGTCATTGTCGATGCCTCGGCGTCGACCCGGCGCCATCACGCCTTGAGCGATGCCAAAGGTCTGCTCGCGCAACTGTTCGATGACGCTTACCGCCAACGGGCGCGACTGGCTTTGCTGACGGCCAGCGGTTCGGCGCCAAAATGGCAGGTGCAGGGATTGAAAGCGTCCAGCGGCTTGCGTGCCTGGCTGGAGACTTTGGGGGCAGGCGGCGGCACACCGTTGCTGGCGGCGCTGGAGCAGGCAGAACAGTGGCTGACGCTGCGGCGCAAGCGCTTTCCCGCCGAGCAGCAGAGGCTGCTGGTGGTGACCGATGGGCGTTTGAAACAGTGCTCGGGATTGTCGGCGCTGGGGTGTCCGGGGTTGTTGATCGATATCGAGCGTGGGCCGATTCGGTTGGGCCGGGCCAAGGATCTGGCGATGGCGCTGGATGCCGAGTATCGACATATCGATGAGCTGATTTCGCCCTGATACTTTCCGTGTCTGCTCGGGCCTCATCGCGAACAGGCTCGCTCCCACCTTGGAATGCGTTCAACTGTGGGAGCGAGCCTGCTCGCGAAGGCATCGACTCGGTACCCGGTCAGGAACACCAAAACCCGCCTCACTGCACTATGCTGCCCCCAGCCCAATCACAAGGAGTGAACGATGCGCGTGCTGGTCAAAAACCCCCAAGACGACTTCCGCGTCAAAGCCTATGCCGGCACCAACGGCGTGCTGCTGGCCATGGATCTGGCCGAGCCCCGGCGCAAAGGCCTGCTGGGGTTTGCCATCGAAAAACAGCAGGGCACCAAACCCTGGTTGTTTCTGTTCAACAGCCTGACGTTCCCTGACAAGGCCCATACGTTCCCGCAGTTCCACGCCACACCGAGCGATATCGCGCCGCTGCAAAAATTTCGCTGGGCCGATTACGCGGTCAATCCGGGCATGACTCTCCACTATCGCGTGCATCTGGCCTACGGCACCGCCGATGCCGTGCAGTTGGGCGAGTCGCTGGAGCTGACGATCGCCTCCGATGACGGTCACCCGAGCAATCAAAGCGTGATATTCAATCGCGCCGTTGCTGCCAGTCAGGCATTCCAGCGCAAGTTCCCCGAACTGGACGCACTGATCAGCGCCAACAAGAATATGCCCATCGAAGCCTGGCCCGACGCGCCACGGCAATGGCTGGAAAACGGCTTGCTCGCACGGTTGCTCGGGTTTATCGAGCGTGCGGTCGATGGTCAGTGGGCTCTGGACATCGCGATCTACGAGTATCAGTTGCAGGCAATTGTCGATGCGGTGAACGCGGCGTTCGCGCGGGGCGTGCAGGTGCGTGTGCTGTATCACGCCCGCGTGGATGACGAAGACACTACGATCAACGAAGCGAGCCTGGCGGCATTGCCTGCGGCGAACAAGCGTGGGCGAGTGACCCACAACATCTTTCACAACAAATTCATGGTTCTGAGTCGTGTCGATGCCAGTGGCACTCATCAGCCTGAAGCGGTTCTGTGTGGCAGCACCAATTTCACCGCCAATGGGGTTTATCGGCAGGCCAACGTGGTGCACGTGCTGGATGATGATTCGATCGCCGCGAGTTATCTGCAGACGTTCGAGCAGATCTGGGCGCAGCCGGACGATGTCGGCGCAACCCGTGACTGGATTACCGAACATAACCCGATGAACCCGCAGCAACCGTTGTTCGCCGGGTTCTCACCGCGTACCGGCGGGGCGGATTTGCAGGCGTTTGTGCGGATTATCAGCGCGGCAAAAAAAGACGTGCTGTTCGTCACCGCGTTCTCTCTGCCGGACGCCATTTTGAATGCTTTGCTGGGTCAGCCCCACGACGACATTTTGCGTTATGGCCTGCAAAACACCGCCAGCCGCATTAGCGGATTCCACGCCGACCGCAGTGCCGAATTCGCCGCCACGGCGCTGCTCAACACCGGGCTGGAAGGCTGGCTGCGCGAGAACATGAAGGGCCAGAAAGGTAATCTGCTGGTGCACACCAAAGCGGTGGTCACCGACTTCACCACGGACACGCCGACGATCATCAGCGGCAGCCACAACCTCAGCGCTTCGGCCAGTAACGGCAATGACGAAAACTACCTGATCATTCGCGGCGACACCGATCTGGCGGATCGTTACGGGCTGGAGCTGCTGCGGTTTTATGAGCATTATCGCTTCCGCTATTTTGCGAAAAAACTGGCGTTGAAGCAGGTGAGTCCGTTGGCGGTGGATGAGCGTTGGACGAATGACTATTACATCGAAGGGGATTTGCGGCAGTTGTCACGGTTGCGCTTCGCGGGGCGCTGACACCGTCCTGTAGGAGCTGCCGCAGCTCCTACAGGGAAATCTGGAAGGCTGTTACAGATTTTGAAATGATTTGCCGCTGTAGGAAATGTTCCCAAAGCCTGTACGCTCCAAGGCCGTTTTTCATTCAGGACCTACATGAACACCCTCTCGGAGCCTCCCAGTTACCGCTTCCCCTCGCGCCATGGCGCGGTCTTGACGCACTCGCAGCATCCGGTTTTCCGACATCCGACTATCGTTGCCAACGCGGCCCCAGAGCCTTCGCGTTGCGCTTTGCCGTGTCCGGCAGCCTGAATTCATCGAGAGAGATAGAGACGTTTTATGGAATGGTTAGCGGATCCCACAGCCTGGTTGGGCTTGTTGACATTGATCGTGCTGGAACTGGTGCTGGGTATCGACAACCTGGTGTTCATCGCAATTCTGGCGGACAAACTGCCGCCGCATCAGCGTGACCGTGCGCGGATTATCGGCCTGTCGTTGGCGCTGATCATGCGTCTTGGCCTGTTGGCGAGTATTTCCTGGCTGGTGACGTTGACTCAGCCATTGTTCGAGGTGTTCGGCAAGAGCTTCTCCGGTCGCGACCTGATCATGCTGTTCGGTGGTGTGTTCCTGCTGTTCAAGGCCACCATGGAATTGCACGAGCGCCTTGAGGGCCACATCGGCGAACGCACGACCAGCGCCGCTTATGCGATGTTCTGGCCGATCGTCGCGCAAATTGTGGTGCTCGACGCAGTGTTCTCCCTCGATGCGGTGATCACGGCCGTGGGCATGGTCGATGAACTGGCGGTGATGATGATCGCGGTGATCATCTCGATCGGCTTGATGATTGTCGCCAGCAAACCGCTGACACGCTTCGTCAACGCGCATCCGACGGTGATCATGCTGTGTCTGGGCTTCCTGATGATGATCGGTTTTGCCCTGACGGCTGAAGGTCTGGGCTTCCACATTCCGAAAGGTTATCTGTACGCCGCCATCGGTTTTTCGATTCTGATCGAGGTGTTCAACCAGATCGCCCGGGCTCGCCGCAAGCGCTCGATGCAAGGGCTGCGGCCGATACGTGAACGCACGGCGCACGCGGTCATGCGCTTGCTGGGCGGACGCAAGCTGGCGGCGGAAGAGGTCGGCGAGGAAATTTCCGATTTGCTCGACGACGGTGACGCGCCAAGTGCCGAACTGTTCGACCGTCGCGAACGGGTGATGATCAGCGGCGTGCTGCAACTGGCCGAACGCCCGATTCGCGGGCTGATGACCGTGCGCGCCGATGTCGACACGCTTGATCTGGCCGAAGATCGCGAGGCGATTCGTACGCGCTTGATGCACTCGTCCTACTCGCGTCTGCCGTTGATTCGCAACGGTGCGGTGGATGAGCCGCTGGGCTTTGTGCACAAGAAAGAACTGCTCAAGGAGTACCTGGCCGGCACCGAGCCGAACCTGGAACATCTGGCACGCAAGACCATCAATTTGCTCGACAGCTATTCGATTCTGAATGCGCTGGAGCAGATGCGCGCCGCCTCGACCCACATTGCTTTTGTGGTCAACGAATTCGGTGATTTCGTCGGGGTGTTGACCATGACCGACATCCTCGAATCGATTGCCGGCGAGTTGCCCGATGCCAGCGAAATCGAAGGCCCGGACGTGGTCGAGGAGCAGGGCGGGTTCGTGGTCAGCGGCGCGCTGAACTTGATGCGTGTGCGTGAGCGCACAGGCTTTGGTGCGCAACCGACCGAGGACTATCAAACCCTGGCCGGGTTGGTCATGAGCCTGCTGGATCGCTTGCCGGTCATCGGTGATCGTCTGGAACTTGAGGGCTGGCAGATGACGGTCAAAGCGGTGGAAGAACGACGGGTGACGCGGGTGTTGTTGGTGCGTGCGCTTGCGTAATACTTGAGTTCTCTCGCTCCCACGGTGGAATGCGTTTCCAATGTGGGAGCGCGCCTGCTCGCGAATGCGTAGAAAGTTCAAGACTGCGGATTTTCCCTCAAACTCTGAAAAGCGATCGCCACCACGCGACAATTCCCGCCAAAACGTTGTTCGGTTTTCTTTTGTCCAGACTCAGCAGCACCAGACTGCCAAATTGCGAAGCAGCGACGCCGGTAGCGCCGTCTGCCTGGAGGGTGATCGTGGCTCTTGTCGTGCCGGGTGGCGCGAGGATCCAATCGGTCAACACTTGCCAATTTGAATCGTCTGTCAGCTCCAGCTCAAGTTCGTCGCCAGCAGGATGTAACGTCAAAACAACGCGAGCGGTGAAGTCGCGGGTAGTCTTCATTCTGGCGGACAGTGCATATTCTTCGGCTTCAGACTGGAAAAAGATCTCCTGACTGAGGAACCCGGGTGAGGCGATCATGCAGTCATCTTCATTAAAGCTCACGTGCTCTGGATGGGTCACTGACCAATGTTTTGCCCCCTCATAGAACTCGCCGTTCTTGATCAGATTCGTCATGTCCAACTCTCCCTGAGACTTTTTGGTTAACGCTGCTTCGAAACCTTCAGCCAGCCTGTTCAGCAGTGGCTGCGCAAGCGCGCACGCGCAACGGTGCGCAAAGTGCGAAGAGTCTGCCGCAGCCAAGGCAGATCATGTATTCGTTTACGGGGCGCAACGGGCGCTTTGGTCTTGCCGATGTGCTCGGCGAAATCCCGTGCGAGGGTTGCTTCGGTGCCGATGCCTTTGAGTTTTTTCACCAGTCTGCCGTTCTTGTAAAACAGCACGGTGGGCGTGCCGGTGACCAGCGGATGGCGTGGGGACTCGCTGGTATTGAGCATGTAGATATTGGCGCGGTGTCGGTACGGCTCGGCCGTCTGACGAAACACCGGACCGGCCCACTCGCAGGCGGGGCAATGTTCGTTAGCGAAATAGAGGATTACCGGGCGCCAGGTTTTCAGTGTTTTTCGATAGGTGGCCGGCAAGGCTTCGAAAGGGATTGTCGAGTTCATTGAAACTCCTCTCTCGGAATACAGCGCTGGTGCGTTCACGGTAAAAAGCGAGCTTTTGCGATGTGAAAGAACGCTCGCTTTTAATCGCGTTGGCTCAGAGCAACTTGGATAGCGTGATATCGCCGAAGTAAGAGCCGAGTTCATCAAACGTGCCATCATTGGATTCGGCTGTGACTTTGAACGCGAGTGTTGCAAGCGGCGCAGTGAAGATTTGCCATTGGAGTGTCCATTCCTGCTGTTGCCCGCCGACCTCAAGGTAAACCGGATCTCCTGTCGGAATGGGCTGAACAGTGATACGGCCAGCATAACCACGTAGTGTTTTCATTCTTGCAAACACCATAAATAGCCCGCCACCTCCGTTGCCCAGCTTAACGTCCTGACTGATGGAGTCAGGTGTGGCGATAATGCAGTGACCATTCACATAACTGACGTTTGTTGGATTTGTTGCGGTCCAGTGGTCGCCTTGATTGGCGAAATCACCGTTTTTAATCAGATTGGCCATTTCAAAAGTCCTTATTGAGATTTTGAGTTCGATTCCTGACCCGTTCGGTCCAAACCAGTAGGCCTATCAACTCACCGGTCAACAACTGTCAACTCTGACAGGTCGAGCCGCAAATCCGATGAACGGTCACCTGCACTCAGTCCGTTTTTCAAGTCCGATTCATTGCTCTATGTGTGCATCAATTGGTCGCGCACATGCCCTTGAATGTGACGTTACTTCCCAATTGATTGCCTTCAGTAGCGAAGGCCACCCTGCTATTGGGAATAGTCGCGCGGTGATCCGCCAGCTAAGTCTTTGAGCCAATTAATTTTTCCCGGTAACCGGGTTTTTCCGCCAAAGCTATGGCACACTTTCTGCTGTCTATTCCGTAGTAACAAACCGTGTTCCGGTATAGCGGAATAAACACCATCCTGGAGTGCTTGCCATGCATCGCCGTCCTTCGTTGTTCAAAGTGTGTGTTCTTGTTCTTGCGGCTTCGTCCGCTGTCATGGGTATGGCCCAGGCAGCCGACAGCAAGCTCGACAGTGTTCTGGCCCGTGGCAAGTTGATCGTGGGCACCGGCAGCACCAATGCGCCGTGGCACTTTCAGGGCGCGGACGGCAAGTTGCAGGGCTTCGATATCGACATCGCGCGGATCGTCGCCAAAGGTCTGTTCAACGACCCGAGCAAAGTCGAGTTCGTGGTGCAGTCGTCCGATGCGCGGATTCCCAACCTGCTCACCGACAAGGTCGACATGAGCTGCCAGTTCATCACCGTCACCGCCAGCCGCGCGCAGCAAGTGGCGTTCACCCTGCCGTACTACCGCGAAGGCGTTGGCCTCCTGCTGCCGAACAACAGCAAGTACAAGGAAATCGAAGACCTGCAAGCCGCCGGCGACAGCGTCACCGTGGCCGTGCTGCAAAACGTCTATGCCGAAGAGCTGGTGCATCAGGCGTTGCCAAAAGCTAAGGTCGATCAGTACGACAGTGTCGATCTGATGTATCAGGCGGTGAACTCCGGTCGCGCCGATGCCGCCGCCACCGACCAGTCCTCGGTCAAATACCTGATGGTGCAGAACCCTGGCCGCTACCGCAGCCCAAGCTACGCGTGGAGTCCGCAAACCTACGCGTGCGCGGTGAAACGCGGCGATCAGGACTGGCTGAACTTCGTCAACACCGCATTGCATGAAGCCATGACCGGCGTTGAATTCCCGACCTACGCGGCGTCATTCAAACAATGGTTCGGTGTAGATCTGCCGTCCCCAGCCATCGGTTTCCCTGTCGAATTCAAATGATCCCGTGAGAGTGGGGCGATTAAAGTCGCCCCGCTCAAGGTACTGCTGACCATGAACTATCAGTTGAACTTTGCCGCCGTGTGGCGCGATTTCGACACCTTGCTGGCGGGGCTCGGTCTGGGTCTTGAACTGGCGCTGGTGTCGATCGCGATCGGCTGTGTGATCGGCCTGCTGATGGCGTTTGCCTTGCTCTCCAAGCATCGCGCCTTGCGGATGCTGGCTTCGGTGTACGTCACGGTGGTGCGTAACACGCCGATTCTGGTGTTGATTCTGTTGATCTACTTTGCGTTGCCAAGCCTGGGCATTCGTCTGGACAAGATTCCCTCGTTCATCATTACGCTGTCGTTGTATGCCGGGGCGTACCTGACCGAAGTCTTCCGTGGTGGCTTGCTGAGTATCCCCAAAGGGCAGCGCGAAGCCGGGCTGGCCATCGGTCTCGGCGAGTGGCAGGTCAAGGCCTACGTCACCGTGCCGGTGATGTTGCGCAATGTCTTGCCGGCGCTGTCGAACAACTTCATTTCGCTGTTCAAGGACACCTCGCTGGCCGCCGCGATTGCGGTGCCGGAGCTGACCTATTACGCGCGCAAGATCAACGTCGAGAGCTACCGGGTGATTGAAACCTGGCTGGTGACCACGGCGTTGTATGTCGCGGCCTGTTACCTCATTGCCATGCTGCTGCGTTACCTCGAGCAGCGTCTGGCGATCCGCCGATAGGAGGCTGCGATGTACGAATCGCCCAGTTGGTTACATGAGTTGTGGGTGGCGCGCGAGCCGCTCTGGCAGGGCTTTTTGACCAGTGTGCAAGTGTCGGCGCTGGCGATCCTGTTCGGCACGATCCTCGGCGTGGTCACCGGTCTGGTGCTGACGTATGGCAAGTTCTGGATGCGCGCACCGTTCCGTTTTTACGTTGACCTGATTCGCGGCACACCGGTGTTCGTGCTGGTGCTGGCCTGCTTCTATATGGCGCCGGCACTCGGCTGGCAGATCAGCGCGTTTCAGGCCGGGGCCTTGGGCCTGACGCTGTTCTGCGGTTCCCACGTTGCCGAGATTGTTCGCGGTGCGCTGCAAGCGTTGCCGCGCGGGCAGATGGAGGCGAGCCAGGCCATCGGCCTGACGTTCTATCAATCCCTTGGCTACGTATTGTTGCCACAGGCGCTGCGGCAGATCCTGCCGACCTGGGTCAACTCGTCCACGGAAATCGTCAAGGCTTCGACCTTGCTCTCGGTGATCGGCGTCGCCGAATTGCTGCTCAGCACGCAACAGATCATCGCCCGGAACTTCATGACTCTGGAGTTCTACCTGTTCGCCGGTTTTCTGTTCTTCGTCATCAACTACGGCATCGAATTACTCGGCCGGCACATTGAAAAGCGGGTGGCCTTGCCATGACTCAAGCTCAAGTTTCCCCACAGAATCAGGCGTTGCTGGACATACGTGGCCTACACAAACAGTACGGCGCGGTCGAAGTGCTCAAGGGTGTCGACCTGAGCATGCAGCGCGGCAACGTGGTGACGCTGATCGGTTCCAGCGGTTCGGGCAAGACCACGCTGCTGCGTTGCGTGAACATGCTCGAAGAATTCCAGGGCGGGCAGATCCTGCTCGACGGCGAATCCATCGGCTATGACGAGGTCAACGGCAAGCGTGTCCGGCATGCAGAAAAAGTCATCGCCCGCCATCGTGCAATGACCGGCATGGCGTTCCAGCAGTTCAACCTGTTCCCGCATCTGACTGCGTTGCAGAACGTTACCCTGGGCCTGCTCAAGGTGAAGAAGATGCACAAGGACGAAGCCGTCGTCCTCGCGGAAAAATGGCTGGAGCGCGTCGGCTTGCTGGAGCGGCGCAATCACTTTCCCGGCCAGTTGTCCGGCGGTCAGCAACAGCGCGTGGCGATTGCTCGGGCGATTGCGATGAACCCGAGCCTGATGCTGTTTGATGAAGTCACTTCGGCCCTCGACCCGGAACTGGTTGGCGAAGTGCTCAACGTGATCAAGGGCCTGGCCGAAGATGGCATGACCATGTTGCTGGTGACCCACGAGATGCGTTTTGCGTTCGAGGTCTCGGACAAAATCGTTTTCATGAATCAGGGGCGGATCGAAGAGCAGGGGCCTCCCAAGGAACTGTTCGAACGCCCGCAATCGCCGCGTCTGGCTGAGTTTCTCAAGAGCACGCGGTTTTAACTTTCGTTTTGAATCAGGAGAAGTACCCATGAGCATTACCCGTTACGGCACCGGCAGCACCGCCGCGGGCGGCCAGCCCCGTCCCTTCGCTCGCGCCGTTGAAGCGGATGGCTGGCTGCATGTGTCCGGCCAGGTACCGGCGGTGGATGGCGAGATCATTGTCGGCGGCATCGTCGAGCAGACTCACCAGACCATGAAGAACCTGATCGCGATTCTCGAAGAGGCCGGTTATGGCCTGGAAGATGTCGTGCGTGCCGGGGTGTGGCTGGATGATCCACGGGATTTCAGCAGTTTCAACAAGGTTTTCGGCGAGTATTTCAAGCCTGAACACGCACCGGCGCGGGCCTGTGTGCAGGCGAGCATGATGGTCGATTGCAAGGTCGAGATCGACTGCATCGCCTACAAGAAGAAGGCTTGAAAATTGCTGTGTTGCTTAGGCCGCAGCCCCTCACCCTAACCCTCTCCCAAGGGAGAGGGGACTGATCTGTATCGATGTGGATTTTGCGTATGACGCTTACATTTACATCGATACGGCCAGGCTCTTTCTCTCTGGGAGAGGGGACTGATCTCCATCGATGCAGATTTTGGCGGCTGACCACAACATGTGCATCGATCCAGTCAGGCTCCCTCTCCCTCAGGGAGAGGGCGGGGGGTGAGGGCAGCAATCCAACTGACACAACACCAAGGGCCAGTTACCATCCGGCGACTTTGAATGGGAACCACTGAAATGACCGAAGACACCATCAAACGCCGGGCTCGCGGTCTGGACCGGGCGTTCGATATTCTCGATTTCCTCAAGGAGATCGGCCAGCCGCTGCGCCCCAACGACATCGCCAACGGCATCGGCAGCCCGAAATCCACGGTTTACGAACTGGTCGCTTCGTTGCTGGAACGGCGGATTCTGGAGCCGGTAGGCAAGGACGGTCATGTCTATCTGGGGCGGCAGTTGTACTTTCTCGGTCAGGCGCATTTGCGTCATTTCGACCTCAGCCGCGAGGCCGATCACGCCTTGCAGGAGATCGTCAGCCAGACCCATGAAACCGCGCAGATGTGCCTGCTCAACGGGCGTAAATACACGGTGGCACTGATGAAGGATGGCGAGCGGCATTTCCGTATTTCCTCCGACATCGGCGAAAACGCGCCAATCCCGTGGACGGCTTCCGGGCGCCTGCTGCTCGCGCACTTGAGCGATCAACAGATCATCGACCTGATCGACGAAGACGACTTCATCCTGCCCGACGGCGAACGTCTGCCGCTGGAACGCTTTCTCGCGGAGATCCGTCAGGCCGGCATCGACGGTTTCTTCTCCTTCGACAGTGTTGCCGACACCTTTACCCATTGCTTCGCCGCGCCGGTCAAAGACGCGCAAGGCGTGGCCATTTGCACCTTGTGCATCGTCGCGCCACGGGCCGATGCGAAAAACAATTACGACGACTATCGCCGGGTGCTGATCGAGAGCGCCAACAGCCTCGCCCGGCGAATCAACGAATAACCGCGGCTGCCTGCGGCTGCGAATGTGAGGAGTTCGACCATGACGACTGCCATCAATACTGCTGGGGAAAAGGGCGACGCTGCCATCGGCGCACACCTGGCGCGTGACGTCAGCCTGCCGGCGCTGGTGCTGCATCGCGCAGCGCTGGAACACAACATCCGCTGGATGCAGAAGTTCGTCAGCGACAGCGGTGCCGAACTGGCGCCCCACGGCAAAACCAGCATGACTCCGGCACTGTTCAAGCGTCAGCTCGACGCCGGCGCGTGGGGCATCACCCTCGCCAGCGCGACCCAGACCCGTGCGGCTTATGCCCATGGCGTGCGTCGAGTGCTGATGGCCAACCAATTGGTCGGCACCCCGAACATGGCATTGATCGCCGATCTGCTCGTCGATCCGTCGTTCGATTTCTATTGCATGGTCGATCACCCGGATAACGTTGCCGATCTCGGCGCGTACTTCGCCTCGCGCGGGGTGAAGTTGAACGTGATGATCGAATACGGCGTGGTCGGCGGCCGTTGCGGCTGCCGCAGCGAGCAGGAAGTCATCGAGCTGGCCAAGGCGATCAACGCACAACCGGCGCTGGCCCTGACCGGCATCGAGGGTTACGAAGGGGTGATTCACGGCGATCACGCGGTCAGCGGGATTCGTGAATTCGCCGCATCGCTGGTGCGTCTGGCGGTGCAGTTGCAGGACAGCGGCGCGTTTGCCATTGCCAAGCCGATCATCACTGCCTCGGGCTCAGCGTGGTACGACTTGATTGCCGAATCGTTCGAAGCGCAGAACGCCGCCGGGCGTTTTCTCAGCGTGTTGCGTCCCGGCAGTTACGTCGCCCATGACCACGGCATTTACAAGGAAGCGCAGTGCTGCGTGCTCGACCGCCGCAGTGATCTGCACGAAGGTCTGCGCCCGGCGCTGGAAGTCTGGGCGCATGTGCAGTCGCTGCCGGAGCCGGGTTTTGCGGTGATCGCACTGGGCAAGCGTGATGTTGCGTTCGATGCCGGGTTGCCGGTGCCGTTGCTGCGCTACAAGGCGGGTGTGGTGCCGGCGCTGGGCGATGACGTCGGGGCGTGCAAGGTTACCGCGGTGATGGATCAGCATGCGTTCATGACCGTGGCGCCGGGCGTTGAGTTGCGCGTGGGTGACATCATTTCCTTTGGTACGTCGCACCCGTGCCTGACGTTCGACAAGTGGCGTGTGGGGTTGTTGGTGGATGAACAGTTGTCGGTGATCGAGAGCATGGAGACCTGTTTCTAAAGCTTGAGACCGAGTTGCGGCCAATCGCTGGCAAGCCAGCTCCCACAAGGATTCATGTCGTTAACAGATCTTTTAATCAACACTGAGCCCTGTGGGAGCTGGCTTGCCAGCGATGAGGCCAGACCAGACATCCGCGAATCAACAGAGACAGCACAAAATGCACACCCTCAGCCCCCTCGGCCCGAACACCCCGCGCATCGCCCTGATCGGCGAATGCATGATCGAACTGCAGCAACGCGCCGACGGCAGCCTGCAGCAAAGCTTCGGCGGCGACACCTTGAACACCGCGGTGTACCTGTCCCGCGCGATGGGTGACAAGGCGCAGGTCGATTACGTCACCGCACTGGGCGACGACAGCTTCAGCGATGCCATGTGCCGGATCTGGACCAGCGAAGGCATCGGCCTCGATCGGGTGCAGCGCCTGCCGGGGCGCTTGCCGGGCCTGTACTGCATTCAAACCGATGCCAACGGCGAACGGCGCTTCCTCTATTGGCGCAATGAAGCCGCTGTCCGTGACTGTTTCACCACGCCGGCTGCCGCGCCGATTCTGGCCGCGTTGCCGGATTACGATGTGCTGTATTTCAGCGGCATAACTCTGGCAGTGCTCGGTGCGTCGGGCCGGGAAAAGCTGATCCAGACGCTGATCGAAGCGCGTCAGCGTGATGCGCGCATCGTCTTCGACAACAATTACCGGCCGCGCTTGTGGGCCTCGGTCGAAGAGGCGCGCGCGGCGTATCGCAGCGTATTGCCTTACGTTGATCTGGCGTTGCTCACGGTGGATGACGAACAGGCGCTGTTCGGTTTTGCCGATTGCGAGGCAGTGTTTGCCGCTTATACGCAGTTCGGCACGCCGGAAGTGGTGCTCAAGCGGGGGGCTGAGGCGTGTCTGATTCGCTGTGATGGCGAGGCTTTTGAGGTGCCGGCGCAGAAGGTCGAGAAAGTCGTGGACACCACGGCGGCGGGGGATTCGTTCAGTGCGGCGTATCTGGCCAACCGACTATCGGGAGGGAGTCCGGCGGAGGCTGCCGAGGCCGGGCACCTGCTGGCCAGCAAGGTGATTCAGGTGCCGGGAGCACTGATTCCCAGAACCTGAAATGCAATCCCTGTAGGAGCTGCCGAAGGCCGCGATCTTTTGATCTTGTTTTTCAAGATCGAGATCAAGATCAAGATCAAGATCAAAAGATCGCAGCCTCGTTTCACTCGACAGCTCCTACACAGCCCCTACACAGCTCCTGTGAGGAAAGTATTAATCGCGGTAAAACACCTGCACCAGGTGGTAGCCGAACTTGCTCTTGATCGGCCCATGCACCGTGCGCAACGGCTTTTTGAAAATCACCGCATCAATCGCCCCGACCATCTGCCCCGGCCGCACTTCACCCAGATCGCCGCCGCGCTTGCCGGACGGGCAGGTCGAGAATTTCTTGGCCAGCACATCAAACGCCTCACCCTTGGCGATACGTTGTTTGAGCTGTTCGGCCTCTTCGGCGGTTTTCACCAGAATGTGGCGGGCTTGGGCTTTCATCGTGCGGTACCTGATTACGGGGTGACGGCGGGGCGCGGATTATGCCTCAAGTCACAGGGTTTGGCTGATCATCGTGCGGATCTTGCTGGCCAGCAGCTCAATGGCAAAGGGTTTGGCGACCATGTCCATGCCGTCCTCGAGAAAGCCCTGACGCTCGGCGGCTTTCTGCGCGTAACCGGTCATGAACAGCACCTTGAGACCCGGCCGATGCTGACGAGCAATTTCCGCCAGTTGCCGGCCATTCATGCCCGGCAGGCCGACGTCGGTGACCAGCAGATCGACCCGTAGATCGGACTCCAGCAGCGGCAGGGCGGTCTTGGCATCTTCGGCTTCGTGGGCCTGATAACCCAACTCCCGGAGCAGATCGAGCACCAGCATGCGCACCGCCGGGTCATCCTCGACCACCATCACGGTTTCACCGGTCGCCGTCGCCGACGGTTGTTCAACGGCCACGATGGCCGGCCGTTCCGGTTCGACGCCGAACAAGCGCGGCAAGTACAAGCGCACACACGTGCCCTGGCCCGGCAGGCTGTCGAGGCTGACATGGCCACCCGACTGCTGGGCAAAACCATAAATCATCGACAGCCCCAGCCCGGTGCCCTGGCCGATCGGCTTGGTGGTGAAGAACGGATCAAAAGCCTTGGAACGCACCGAGGGCGTCATGCCGGTGCCGTTGTCGCTGACCGCCAGCATCAGATAATCACCGGCCTTGACCGGTTCTAGCGTGGTGATATCGCTGCCGTCGAGATAGACGTTGGCCGTCTCGATCAGCAGCTCGCCGCCATCGGGCATCGCGTCGCGGGCATTGATGACCAGGTTGAGCAGGGCGTTTTCCAGTTGGCTGACGTCGGTGCTGACCGGCCACACATTTTCGGCCAGACGCAGGGTAAGTTCGATTGGATCGCCTTTGGTGCGGCGGATCAGGTCTTCCAGCGAATGCACCAGTTCATTGACATCGAGGGTTTTGCGATCCAGTGACTGGCGCCGCGAGAAAGCCAGCAAACGATGGGTCAGCGCCGCCGCACGGTTGGCCGATGACACGGCGGCTTCGGTGAAACGGCCAATCTCGTCAGCCCGACCATCGGCGATGTAGCGCTGCATCAAATCCAGACTGCCGATGATCCCGGTGAGCATGTTGTTGAAGTCGTGGGCGATACCGCCGGTGAGCTGGCCGACAGCCTCCATTTTTTGCGCGTGGCGCAGGGCATCTTCGGCGCGCTCGCGTTCGAACATCTCGTTCTGCAAACGCTGGTTGGCCTGGGCCAATTGTTCGGTACGGGCGCTGACCCGTTCTTCCAGGGTTTCGTTGAGATTGCGCAGTGCTTCTTCGGTTTTCTTGCGCTCGGTCTCGTCGATCACAAAGATATAGAAACCGCTGATCGCGCCGTCGGCGGCGTAGCGCGGCAAGTAATTCATCAGCGCGTGGCGATTGCTGCCATCGCGGTGCGGGGTGTACAGGCTGAACGAACAGGGTCTGCCGGCCAGCGCCTCGGCAATGTAGGGCAGGCGCAGGAAGTAGGCTTCTTCACCGATGACTTCGCGAATGGTGCGTCCGTAGAGTTCCTGGGGCGTGAGGCCGTACCAGTCCAGATAGGCCGCGTTGTTCAAGCGGAAGCGCTCTTCACAGTCGACATAACTGATCAGGATCGGCATGGCGTTGATGATCAGTTGCAGTTCGGTCTGACTTTGGCGCAACGCCTGTTCGGTGTGTTTACGCTCGGTCAGATCCAGCGCCGCGCCGAGAAAACGTATGGGCCGTCCGTGATGATCCTTGTAGCAGCGCCCGCGGGCGAACACCCAGCGCACCTCGCCATCGCCTTGCTGCAAGCGATATTCCTCAGCGTATTCGGTGCCGTGGGTGATGCAGTGTTTGATGCTGCGCGCAATCATCGCGCGGTCTTCGGGGTGCACGCCCTGCAAGTAATCGCTGATCGGCAACTGGCTGGCGAGGGCGGGATCGACGCCATGCAATTGGGCGAAATGCGCATCGGCAATAAAGCGGTCTTCGCCGATGTCCCAATCCCAGGTACCGACGGCATCGGTCGCGGCCAGGGCCAGTTGCAGGCGCTCCTCGGTTTCCCGCTGGGCCTTGAGGCTTTCGTCGGAGCGGCGCTGCAGTTCCAGAGCGATGCGGCGGCGTTCGTTGGTTTCGATGGCGGTGACCAGTATTCCGGCGACTTGCGCGGTTTCATCGCGGATCGGGCTGTAGGTCAGATCCAGCCAAAAGTCAGACTCTTGGCCGTCCCGTTGCAGGGTGAAGCGCCTTTCGCTGTAGGTGCGCACCTGGCCTTGTAGGACGGCGCTGTAAATCGGGTCGGTAAAGTCGCGAAGTTCTGGCCATATCTGGTGCGCAGGCTGTCCGAAAGCGTGCGGATGCTTGTGGCCGGCGAGCAGGGCGAAGCCATTGTTGTAGATCTGCGTGAGTTGCGGGCCCCACAACAACAGCATCGGCATTGGCGAGTGAATCACGATGTCCACCGCGGTGCGCAGGCTCTGCGGCCAGTTGCCGGCAGCGCCCAGCGGGCTGCGGCTCCAGTCGGTGCGGGCGATCAGTGCCTGCGCGTCATCGGTGTTCGGTACAGCATTCATTACATCAGTCCTGAGCGTGGTTCGGTGAGGCGCCGTCTATCATTGTTGCAGTTGATCTGCGCCAGGCGCAGGCCATTGTCTGTTCATTGAATGCTTCGCGGGTGTTTTTTGCCATGGAAATCGATGCGCTGTTGTCAGTTTTGTCCAATAAAAACGGTTCGGACCTGTTTCTCTCCACGGGAGCACCGCCCAGTGCGCGTGTCGACGGCGTACTCACAGCGCTGAGCGAACGCCCGTTCAAGAACGGTGAAACCGCCGCCATTGCTGCCTCCCTGATGGACGCCGAGCAACGGCGGGAGTTCGACCGGGATCTGGAAATGAACCTGGCGATTTCGCGAGCGGGCATCGGGCGTTTCCGCGTCAACATCTTCAAGCAGCGCAACGATGTATCGATCGTCATTCGCAATGTCAAACTCGACATCCCGCGTTTTGCCGATCTGAAATTGCCGCCAGTGCTGCTCGACAGCGTCATGCTCAAGCAGGGGTTGATCCTCTTTGTCGGCGCCACCGACTCGGGTAAATCGACGTCGCTGGCCGCGCTGATCGACCATCGCAACCGCCACAGCAGCGGGCACATCATCACCATCGAGGATCCGATCGAGTACATCCATCGCCACCAACGTTCGATCATCAATCAGCGGGAAGTCGGCGTCGATACGCGCAGCTTCCACGCGGCCCTGAAAAACACCCTGCGCCAGGCACCGGATGTGGTGCTGATCGGCGAAATCCGTGACCGCGAAACCATGGAACATGCTTTGGCGTTCGCCGACACCGGGCATCTGGTGCTCTCCACACTGCACGCCACTAATGCCAATCAAGCACTGGACCGGATCATCAACATGTTCCCGGAAGAGCGGCGGCCGCAGTTGTTGCAGACGCTGGGTAATAACCTGAAAGCATTTATCTCACAGCGCTTGGTGCGCACTGTCGATGGCCAACGAAGAGCCGCTGTCGAGGTGTTATTGGGCACGCCAACCATCGCTGACGTGGTTCGGCGCGGGCAGTTCGAGGAACTCAAACCGATAATGGAAAAGTCCACTGAACTGGGCATGCAGACCTTTGATGCAGCGCTGTTCACATTGGTCGCCGAGGGTGCGATAAGTGCGCAGGAAGCTTTGAAAAATGCAGATTCGGTTAATAATCTGAAGTTGCGGATAAAACTTGCGGGGGAGGCAAGTGATAGTAATGATTCACTGTCAGAGGGTTGGGGGCTCATGGATTGAATGTCGGGTATTTTTCTTGTAAACGTCTGGCAAGAAATAATGGCTCATATTTTTTAAATGGATTGCTTATATCAAAGAACGTAGAACGTCATCGCGCTGAAGTTGTCAGCGAACTAACTTGATGAGGTTCTAATAATGAATGATAAAACCAGGGGTAAGATATTCTGGTCGTCGGCTGTTGCTCTTTCCGAATGGAAGCACAGAACTGAAGCCGATGCTGTTGAACGCCAATTGGTCCTGGCCGAGCTGGAAGCAGCGTTAAACAAATACACAGATGGTCAAAAGATCAATTGGTACGCGCATGAAATAGAACTGCAGGCCGGATCCTCTTTGTACGAAATGTATAACCCCGGCCAGCTTCAGCTCAACGGTCTGCTTGATACCGGCCCGGTCATCGGTGCGCTTGCCCGTGAAAACGCGCGCGACCATAACGGACTCATACGCGTCACGGCTGACGGCAAGATGGAAGTCCGTGTCGCAGCGGGCTGGGTGGATCTGGTCGCGGCCCGTCACTTTGAATTCAGCGAGCCGACACAGACCACCTTGGCGTTGATTTCGGATATCGCTCGGGTGGCCGGCGGTTATATATGGCCTGACAGCGATATAACACTCGATCAATGGTTTCGCTTTCATGACATAAGGTTGCCCGATAACAAGGCGAAAACCCGCGAACTGATCGCCTTGTTCAAGTTTGATCCTCAAGTGAAAGAGCCAGGCGACTACTGGGAGCATTTCCAGACAGAAAATCAGGCACTTGTCATATTGTCTGAAGAGCAGTTCTCAGCTATTCGCAATGCGACGGCGAAGTTGATGCCGTGGAATAAGCTGCTGACAGCTTTGTACAATGTTACCGGTCGCGCTACTGTCTCGCATGAAAATGCGGCGCAACTTGTTGTCGAATTCGTCAATCATCCGGTGGCGCAGATTCTTGCCGGCAAATATCTGAAAGAGCTGGGCTGGTTCGGTGCGAACATGGAGCAGGAGGTGTCTGCTGACATCCTCGCGCAATTGCTGATGACGGCGATGCTGCTTGATCTGGATGCGTCGATCGGGCATGACATACAGCGCAACCACGTTGCCGGAATTGATCTTTATGCGCCGGGCAATGTTGACCGTCACCCGGCGGTCGTTCGTGACGAGCTGACCGCTTTTCTGCAAACCCGGAAATGGGTCGAAGCGGGGTTGGAACCGTTGCTGGCTCACCTGTTACTGGCACGCAACGCGCCAGAGTTTCTGGTCAGGGAAATTCCACCGTCGATTACCCTCGGCTCGATTGGCTGGGTCAATTTCTGTCGTGCCGTCATGCTGATCGAGTCTTTCAAGACCGGCGCCACGCGGTTATTGACCTATGCGCAGATCATGGCTTATGGCGAACTTGAACCGGTCAGCGAGTCACAGCAACACAAGCGCGACCTGGCCATGATCGACCCGATCGTCGATTGGGCGCTGATCAATCAGATCGTGACAACTGCGGAACTTGAGCAAAACGAGGAAACCGCGAGCCGACGTGCGATTGAGGCGTTCGAACAACACTCGGACACGTTTGCTCAAATCGCCAAGGCTTTTTCGACGCCGTTACCCGACAGAGCGAAGATTGCACGTACGGCTTTGCAAATCGCGGCACCGGGTTGCGACACCCTGGACGAAAAAGCACTGTCCGAAAAAGGCGGGCAGCAGGTCATGTCCATGGTCGACTTGCATCAGTCAGGTGATCTGGTCACCGGCGAGTGGGACCGACGCACTGTGCGCCTGATCACTAACGGTATTGCCAGCCCGCCCATCAACTACAACCCGTCCGGCGTCAGCCTTTACACGCGTTATCCGAACCTGTTGAAACTTGGCTCCTGTGATGAGGAGATGGATCGTCAGCTGGCCGTGCATTTCGATGATTTGAACAGCGCCATGTTGTCCACCGTAAAACTGGCTTTGGCGCAGATGCCAGAGGCGGATCTGCAAATCTTCATGAATGCCGATATTCACTTCCTGACGGTGCGCGAGTCCGCCGTTTATTCTAAGTCGCGTCGCTTGAGTGGCCCCCTGAACATCGATCTTCCACAGGAAACACGACAAAGCAGAGACGCCGCCACGGGACGTTTTGGCATTGTGATGTATGCGTCCCACGCGAATGCCGACGTCTGCTATGAGCTGTTTACATCGCGGGGAGAAACCCGAAAAAATGACGCCTTGGCGGCTTTCATCAAGCGAGAGAATAAACTGCAACAACGTTCACGAATGAGCGCGGCAGCGAATATGACGCTTCCACTGAGTATCACAGAGACCCAAAGCCTCCCGCTTGATGTCAAACGCTATACCCATGCCGCAGCGCAAGATTTTTCGATCACCAGCAGCATGGCCATCCTCGATTATTTTGGCGTGCTGGAGGGGCCGCAAACGCCTGCGCCGCAAAAATCAGGGTTCTATCAAAAATTCAACGACCCGAATATCAAACGTATTGCCGGGTTTCTGGTTGAAAACCGACCCTACCTGAATAAAAACGAGCTCAGAGAAATAGTCCGCGTACCGACTCCACTTGAACTCTCCCGGGAGGAGGGCGAGCGGCTGGTGACTTATTTCATCGACTTGGTGGTGCCTTTCAAAAGATGCATCGAAGATATTGCCTCGGGTGAACATGACAAAGTAGTGGATGGCATTTACGGATGTTTGATGGATGGCATCGGTCTTGTCGGAACGGTGGCGGGCGCCGCTTCCAAAGTGTTGAGCATTTCGGCCAAGGCGATTTCAGCGACTTCCAAAGCTGCGCGTTTTACCAGATTGGCATTCACCTCGGCCGTTTCCCTCTTTAACCCGTTGGATGGTGTGCCTTCCGGCATACAGGCGGGCGGCAGACTGGTGAACAAGGGCTTTTTGCGTTTCAGCAAGAACAGCCATGACATTGTTGCCAAGGCGAACAGCCAGCTGCACAAACTCAGTGGTCGTCGGCAATCCTATGATCTGATCAGTGCTTCAGAGAGTAAACATCTGGGCGTAGGGCACTGGCAGCCACATGGCACCCCCGGCAATGCCGCCGCCGTGCTGGCTGCACGCAGTGGCAACAATTGGTACGCCTTGAACCGCCGTGGCAATCTCTGGGGTAAACCACTGACAGGCTTCACCTATCAGGCACCTCTGCAGTTGCCGTATTCACCCAGGACACTACCGTCGAGCTATACGCGTAACTTCATCGAAAAAAGTCTGCCCCGGGCTCGGGCGAAGATTGACAACGCCATCGACGTCATCAGTCGACACGAATTCAAGCGAGATGGCGATCTGCTGATGAAGGCATTGTTCGGTAACACCTCATCGGTCGCCACTGATCGACTGGTGAATTATCTGCGCCTGATTCGCTTTGATTTCGCTGGCTTCTCGATGAGCAACACAATTCTCGATGCAGTGAAGCAAAACGAGACGATCGCCTCGTTTGATGTGAACAATTACAAACGTTGGAAAAGTGCCACTTCCAGCGACGCGAATGGCATTGCGTTTGTCGAGATTTATACTCAGAACCTCAACAAACACTTCGTCAACCTGGGCTTCAACCATGACGTGGTGGCAGATGACCTGATCCATGAACTGTTCCATGGCAGTGCGCAGACTGCCGATGTTGGCTACGCCACTGACACCGAGCATACAAGCGATAGCGGGCAGCGACTGGACGTGGCGCCACTGCTGAATCTGGCGTCCGGCAACTTGCCGGTGGCGGATTCGATCGCGAATTACCATGCGGTGTCCGAGGCTTTCGAGAATGCTGACTCTTTGGCAATAGCCACCTCCTTGCTGAGTCAGATGGCTACGGACAAACCTGCCTTTGACGGCAACATGACGATCATTCGCAGCGCACTCGAAGCCAGCGGGGGGAACGCGATTGTTCAACCGGTTGTGATCACGCTGAACAAGCCCCTCTGACGCCAGGCGCTGACGCTTGTTGTCAACGCGTCAGCACCGGGTTCAAACGTTCAGTTCCGGCCGATCCCGAAATTGCTCCAGCGCTTCGGGGTTGGCCAGCGCATCGGTGTTTTTCACCGGCCTTCCGTGTACCACCTCGCGCACGGCCAGTTCGACAATCTTGCCGCTGATGGTGCGTGGAATGTCCTTCACCGCCACGATCTTCGCCGGTACATGCCTAGGGGTGGTATTGGCGCGGATCACCTGACGGATGCGCTGCTCCAGCGCCTCATCCAGTGCCACGCCTTCGCGCAACTTCACAAACAGCACCACCCGCACGTCCTCCTGCCACTGCTGACCGATGGCGACGCTGTCCAGCACGTCGGCGACTTTCTCGACCTGACGATAAATCTCCGCCGTGCCAATGCGCACGCCACCCGGATTGAGCACGGCGTCTGAACGGCCATGGATCAGCATCCCGCCGTGAGGCCGTTGTTCGGCGTAATCGCCCTGGGCCCAGACCCCGGGAAACAGGCTGAAATACGATTGCTGCAGTTTTGCTCCATCCGGGTCATTCCACAGGCCGATCGGCATGGCCGGGAAATGCCGGGTGCAGACCAGTTCGCCTTTTTCACCAACCACCGGCTGACCGGCGTCGTTCCAGACTTCAACGGCCATGCCCAGGCTCTTGCCCATGATCTCGCCGCGCCGCACGGAGGACAGCGGATTGGCGTTAACGAAGCACGAAACGATATCGGTGCCGCCTGACATCGACGCCAGGCATACATCCGGTTTCAGGTCGCGATAGACAAAATCGTAGCTCTGCGGCGACAGCGCCGAGCCGGTACACAACAGCGTCTTCAGGCTACCCAGGTCGTGGGATTCGCGGGGCTTGGCGCCGCTGCTTTCCAGGGTGGCGAGAAACTTGGGGCTGGTGCCGAATACACTGATGCGCTCGTCGTCGATCAAATCCAGCAAACGCTGGTTGTCCGGGTGAAACGGCGAGCCGTCGTACAGCACCACGGCGCTGCCGACCGCGAGTGCCGAAACCAGCCAGTTCCACATCATCCAGCCGCAGGTGGTGTAGTAGAAAAGTCGATCGCCCGGGCCGAGATCGCAGTGCAGGCCGTGTTCCTTTACGTGTTGCACCAACACACCGCCGGTGCCGTGGACAATGCATTTCGGCACGCCGGTGGTGCCGCTGGAATACAGCACGTACAGCGGATGATTGAACGGCACCGGGATAAAGTCCGGTTCACCGCCGACCTGATAAAAGTCATCCCACAACGTCACTTCGGCGTGAGTCCTGTAAGCCTCGACACGAGCCTGCGGCCGGGCGTAAGGCACGATGATCAACTGTCTCAGCGTTGGCAGTTGCTCGAGTATTCCGTTGATCTTGTCAGTCTGATCGATGGCTTTGCCGGCATAGCGATAACCGGCACAGGTGAGCAGCACCTTGGGTTCGATCTGACCGAAGCGGTCGATCACCCCGTGGGTGCCGAAATCCGGCGAGGAACACGACCAGATCGCACCGAGGCTGGTGGTGGCGAGCATTGCCACCAGGGTCTGCCAGGTATTGGGCATGCACGCGGCGACACGATCGCCGAGACCAACGCCTGCTGCCTGCAAGCTCGCTTGAAATCCGGCGACATGCTCAGCGAGTGCGGCCCAGGTCAACTGTTCGCGTTGACCGTTCTCCGCCACGCTGATCACCGCCACCGCATCGTCACGCCGGCGCAGCAGGTGTTCGGCGAAGTTCAACGTGGCGCCGGGAAACCACTCGGCGTCGGGCATCTTCGGGCCTTCTCGCAGCACCGCATCCGGCTGCGTGTGAAAGCGGATATCGAAGAACTCGACGATCGCCTGCCAGAACGCCTCGCGCTGCTCGACGCTCCATTGGTGCAGGGCAGGGTAGTCGTCGAGGTTCAGTGAATGACGTTGATTGACCGCGCGACGGAAGGTGTCCATGCGCGACTGAGCGATACGGTTGGCGTCGGGTTGCCAGAGAATATCGGACATTGTTTGCCTCTTGTTTTATTCATGCACAAGGTCGAGCGCACCCACAGAGGGGGAATGGCTGTGCTATTGGGCCAGCCAGCCACCATCAATATTCCACGCCGCCCCGCGCACCTGGCTGCCGGCCTCGCTGCACAGGAACAGCACCAGTTCGCCCAGATGCTGCGGCGTCACGAACTCCAGCGACGGTTGCTTCTCGGCCAGCAGATCATGCTGCGCCTGTTGCGGGTCGACGCCTTTGGCCGCACGGTCATCGATCTGCTTCTGCACCAGCGGCGTCAGCACCCAGCCCGGGCAGATCGCGTTGCAGGTGACGTTGCTGGTCGCGGTTTCCAGGCCGACCACTTTGGTCAGGCCGATCACGCCGTGCTTGGCGGCGACATACGCCGCTTTGCCGGTCGAACCGACCTGGCCATGCACCGACGCAATATTGATGATCCGCCCCCAGCCCTTGGCGCGCATCCCCGGCAGGCTCAGGCGCGTGCTGTGAAACACCGAAGACAGGTTGATGGCAATGATCGAATCCCAGCGCTCGATGGGGAATTCTTCCACGGCGGCGACATGCTGGATGCCGGCGTTGTTGACCAGAATGTCGACACCGCCGAACTCGCGCTCGGCGTAAGCAATCATGTCGGCAATCTGTGCCGGATCACTGACATCGGCAGGATGATGGCCGACCTTGCCGCCGAACTGCGCGACTTCGGCGATGACTTGAGACGCATCGCCAAACCCGTTGAGAATCAGATTCGCGCCAGCCTTGGCCAGGCTCAGTGCGATGCCCAGACCAATGCCGCTGGTGGAACCGGTCACCAGCGCGGTCTTGCCGGAAAGAGTCGTCATGAATACCTCACACAATGCCAGTGGCGTAGAAAGTGCCGATCACTACGAAAACCGCCAGGGTCTTGATCAGCGTAATACAGAAAATGTCTTTATAGGCTTCGCGGTGGGTCAGGCCCGTGACCGCGAGCAAGGTGATGACCGCGCCGTTGTGCGGCAGGGTGTCCATGCCGCCGCTGGCCATTGCGGCGACGCGGTGCAGCACTTCCAGCGGAATATTCGCCGCGTGGGCTGCACTGATGAACTGCTCGGACATCGCCGCCAGCGCAATGCTCATGCCGCCCGACGCGGAACCGGTGATACCGGCAAGCAGGGTCACGGTGATAGCTTCGTTGACCAGCGGATCGGGAATCTGCTTGAGCCAGTCCGCCAGCACCAGAAAGCCTGGCAGCGACGCGATCACCGCGCCGAAGCCGTACTCGGAAGCGGTGTTCATCGCCGCCAGCAACGCGCCGCTCACCGCGCTTTTGCTGCCTTCGGCAAGCTTGCTGCGAATCGCCTTAAAGCCGAATGCCAGCACCATCAGAATGCCGACCAGCAACGCCGCCTGCACCGCCCAGATCGCCGTCAGTTTGGCGATCTCGGTGGTGACCGGAGCCGCCATGCCCGGCAACGCGAGGCTGTGGGTCTTGCCGTACCACTGCGGAATCCATTGGGTGAACAGCAGGTTCATGATGCCCACCGCCAGCAACGGCGACAGCGCAATCCATGGGTTCGGCAGCTTCAGATCCTCGGCGGTTTCCGGTTCGTTGCGCAATTCGGTGCCGTAGCCTTCGCCAGCACGCTGGGCCTTGTTGCGTTGACGCTGCAGAAACAGCATGCCGGCGCAGAACACGAAAATCGTGCCGATCACCCCCAGCCACGGCGCCGCCCACGCGGTGGTGTTGAAAAAGGTACTGGGGATGATGTTCTGGATCTGCGGCGTGCCGGGCAGGGCGTCCATGGTGAACGAGAAAGCGCCGAGGGCAATGGTCGCCGGGATCAAGCGCTTGGGGATATTGCTCTGGCGGAACATCTCGGCGGCAAACGGATAAACCGCGAAGACCACCACGAACAGCGACACGCCGCCATAAGTGAGCAGGGCACAGACCAGCACGATCACCAGCATCGCTTGCTTGGTACCGAGCAGGCGAATGGCCGCCGCGACAATCGAACGGGAGAATCCGGACAGTTCGATCAACTTGCCGAACACGGCGCCAAGCAGAAACACAGGAAAATACAGTTTGATGAAGCCGACCATTTTCTCCATGAACACCCCGGTGAACGCGGGGGCGACGGCGGAAGGGTCGGTGAGCAGGACTGCGCCGAGGGCGGCAATCGGGGCGAAGAGGATAACGCTGTAGCCACGGTAGGCGGCGAGCATCAGCAGCGCCAGGGCTGCCAAGGCAATGATCACACTCATGGTGTGTCTCTCCAGAATTGTTATTTTTGTGGGTGAAACGGGTGTGGAGAGGCTATAGCGAGATCTGTGCCAGATATCTAAGCTTTTGAAATATATGAATATTATTGGCTATGGCGAAAAGTTTTCAGATGTTCTGTCTCGTTTTGGAGACCGAGTTGGGCCGAAAAGATCGCAGCCTTCGGCAGCTCCTACAGTGCGAAGACGAAAATTTCCCTGTAGGAGCTGCCGAAGGCTGCGATCTTTTGATCTTCAAGCAATCCATCCACAGAAAGAGATCCTTGTCTCTATTTAGAGATTCAGGCGATTCCCAACGCCACCATTTTCTTGTACAGCGTCGACCGCCCCAGCCCCAGCCGAGCCGCCGCCTCCGGCACGTTCCCCGCACACTGCGCAAGCACAGACTGAATCAACTGCCGATCAAACCGCTCCCGCGCTTGGGCAAACGTCTCGTCAGCCAGCGCCTCTATCGTCGGCACCGAGGCACGCTCAACCGGCGTCAATGTGCCAATCGCTGCACGAATATCCTGCTCGGTCAGCATCAAGTCATCACTGAGCAACGCCGCCCGTTCGAGCACATTACGCAGTTCGCGAATGTTCCCCGGCCAGGCGTGCTGACCGAGTAACGCCAGTGCATCCCGGTGCAGCTCGTGCTGGCTGCGCAGCTCCTCCAGAATCGCTTCGCTGAGCGCCGGTAAATCATCGAGGCGTTCACGTAACGGCGGTACCTGAATCGGCAGCACATTGAGGCGGTAGTACAAGTCGGCGCGGAACTCGCCGCGTTTGATCGCCGCTTGCAGATCGGTCGAGGTGGCGGCAATCACGCGGACATCGCTTTGAATCACCTCGTTGGAGCCAACCGGTTCGAATTCCTTTTCCTGCAACACGCGCAGCAGTTTGCTCTGCAAGGGCAGCGGCATGTCGCCAATCTCGTCAAGAAACAGCGTGCCGCCCTGGGCGATCTGCAATTTGCCGGTGCGCCCCTTGCGGTCGGCGCCGGTGAACGCGCCCGGCGCGGTGCCGAAAAATTCCGCCTCCAGCAGTGCCTCGGGAATCGCCGCGCTGTTGATGCTGACGAATGCTTTGTGTGCCCGTGGCGAGGCACTGTGAATCGCCTGGGCCAGCAGCTCTTTGCCGGTGCCGGTTTCGCCGAGCAGCAACACCGGCGACTCGGCGCTGGCACTGCGCCGGGCACGGCGTTTGACTTCGAGGCTGGCGGCGCTGGTGCCGATGAAATGGGCAAAGTTGTATTTGGTCTGCCGGGCGCGCAACAGAGAGCGGGTCGAAGCCAGTTCTTCCTGCATGCTCAAGTAGCGTTTGAGCATCGGCGACAGGGTGCGCAACTCGTCGAACAGGGCAAAACCGATCGCGCCGATTACCGTGCCGGCGTCATCGTGAATCGGCAGACGCATCACCACCAAAGGCTCTTTCGGGGTGTCCTGCATATCGAGAAGAATGGGCCGCCCGGTACGCACAACCTCGCGTAACAGACTGCCGGGGATCACGCTCTCACACGGCTTGCCGATCGCGCCTGCCGCCGATTCAAGACCGAAGCGCCGGGCGTAACGCTCGTTCATCCAGACGATGTTGGCGTCGCGGTCGACAATCACCGTGCCTTCGCTGGATTGTTCAATGATCTCGAACAGCGAACGGATCGCCAGGGTGCGAACCCGTTGGTAGTCCTTGAGGCTTTCGGTGGTGTTCATCTGGCGGCTGGTCCGGAATTTGAGTAGTTGATGCGGGCCTCTTCGCTGGCAAGCCAGCTCCCACAGGGTTCTCGGTCGTATACACATGTCGTGGACGCCGCAGCCCCTTGTGGGAGCTGGCTTGCCAGCGATGGCCGTGACTCGGCTCCACGTCGATCCCCGATTATGCCTACCCCGGATGCGCCGCCGCCAACAGCTCTTTGGTGTACGGATGCTGCGGCGCATCAAACACATCATGGCTGGCGCCACGCTCGACCACTTTGCCGTCCTTGATCACGATCATGTCGTGGGCCAGCGCGCGTACCACCGCCAGGTCGTGGCTGATGAACAGATAGGTCAAACCGTGTTTTTCCTGAAGCTGGCGGAGCAGGGCGACCACTTGTTTCTGCACCGTGCGGTCCAGCGCCGACGTCGGTTCGTCGAGCAGAATCAGCGCCGGTTTCAGTACCAGAGCCCGGGCGATGGCGATGCGTTGGCGCTGACCACCGGAGAATTCGTGGGGATAGCGATGGCGACTTTGCGGATCGAGGCCGACCTCTTTCAGCACGCGGATCACTTGCTCATCGCATTCGTCAGCCGTCGAGTCGCAGTGCACTTCCAGACCTTCGCTGATGATCTGCGCGACCGACATGCGCGGGCTGAGGCTGCCGAACGGATCCTGAAAGACCACTTGCATCTGGCGGCGCCACGGGCGCATTTGCTTCTGATTGAGACCGTCGAGCGCTTCGCCCTGGAAGCGGATACTGCCTTCGGAATCGAGCAGCCGCAGGATCGCCTGACCCAGCGTCGACTTGCCCGAACCCGACTCGCCGACGATGCCCAATGTCTTGCCACGCTGGATACTGAGGCTGATGCCATCCACCGCCCGCAGGTATTGCTTGCGCTGAAACAAACCGCCGCCGACGACAAACTCAACCTTCAGGTTATCGACCTCCAGCACGTTTTCGCGCTCATCCCGGGGCAGGGCTTCGCCTTCGGGTTCAGCGTTGAGCAGCACGCAGCTGTAAGGATGTTTCGGTTCGGTGAACAGGGTTTCGCAGGGCGCCTGCTCGACGATTTCCCCGGCCTTCATCACGCATACCCGTTGGGCAATGCTGCGCACCAGATTGAGGTCATGGCTGATCAGCAGCAGCGACATGCCCAGACGTTGTTGCAGGGATTTGAGCAGCAGCAGGATTTTGCGCTGCACCGTCACGTCGAGCGCGGTAGTCGGTTCGTCGGCAATCAACAATTCCGGTTCGCAGGCCAGGGCCATGGCGATCATCACCCGTTGTCGTTGTCCGCCAGAGAGCTGATGCGGGTAAGCCTTGAGGCGTTCCTTGGGTTTCTGGATGCCCACCAGTCCGAGCAGTTCGAGGATCCGCGCCTGCGCCGCTTTGCCGCCGAGGCCGCGGTGGAGCAGCAGGGTTTCGCCGATCTGTTTTTCGATGGTGTGCAGCGGATTCAGCGAGGTCATCGGTTCCTGAAAGATCATGGCGATGCGGTTGCCACGCAGTTCGCGCAAGACCTTCGGGTCGGCGCCGATCAGTTCCTGTCCGCGATAGCGAATGCTGCCTGTGGTTTGCGCTTCGCTTTCGGGCAGCAATTGCAGGATCGAATGGGCGGTCACCGATTTGCCCGAGCCCGATTCACCGACCAGCGCCAGGCACTCGCCGGGGCGGATGTCCAGGCACAGGTCGCGCACCACGGTCTGGTCATGGAAGGCAACGTTGAGATTACGGATTTCAATCAGGTTGTCAGTCATGGCCACGCTTCAGGATCGAGGGTCGAACGCGTCACGTAACGCTTCGCCGATGAACACCAATAAAGAAAGGATCAGCGCCAGGGTGAAAAACGCCGTCAACCCGAGCCACGGTGCTTGCAGATTCTGTTTACCCTGACCGATCAATTCACCCAACGAGGCGCTGCCGGCGGGCATGCCGAAACCGAGAAAATCCAGCGCGGTGAGGGTGGAAATCGCCCCGGTCAGAATGAACGGCAAGTAGCTCAGTGTTGCGTTCATGGCGTTGGGCAGAATGTGCCGAAAGATCACCTTGCGATCGCTCAGGCCCAACGCGCGGGCGGCTTTGACGTACTCCAGGTTGCGCCCACGCAGGAACTCGGCGCGCACCACATCCACCAGCGCCAGCCATGAAAACAGCGCCATGATCCCCAGCAGCCACCAGAAATTCGGCTCGACGAAACCCGAGAGGATGATCAGCAGGTACAACACCGGCAGCCCCGACCAGACTTCCAGTAAACGTTGCCCGAGCAGGTCGACCCAGCCGCCGTAGTAGCCCTGCAATGCACCGGCGGCAATGCCGATCAGAGCGCTGACAAAGGTCAGCATCAAGGCAAACAGGATCGACACCCGTGCGCCGAAAATCACCCGCGCCAGCACATCCCGCGCCTGATCGTCAGTGCCCAGCCAGTTGACCGACGTCGGCGGGCTCGGGGCCGGTTTGTTGAGGTCGTAATTCGGCGTGTCGTCGCTGAACGGAATGGGCGGGAACAGCAGCCAGCCACCGTCCTTGCGAATCAGGTTCTGCACATAGTCGCTGCGATAATCGGCCTGGAACGGCAGTTGCCCGCCGAATTCCTGCTCGGTGTGGCGCTTGAACACCGGGAAGTACCACTGGCCCTGATAACTGACGACCAAAGGCTTGTCATTGGCGATCAATTCACCGCCCAGTGTCACCACGAACAGGCCGATAAACAGCCATAGCGACCACCAGCCACGGCGGTTTTTCCTGAAGCGCTCGAAGCGCCGACGGCCCAGAGGCGAGAGCTTGAACATCAGGCGTTCCTCGCGGCGAAGTCTATGCGCGGGTCGACCAGCGTGTAGCACAGGTCGCCCACCAGTTTTATCAGCAGGCCGAAGAGCGTGAAGATGAACAGCGAACCAAACACCACCGGGTAGTCCCGTGAAACCGCGGCTTCGTAGCTCATACGCCCGAGGCCGTCGAGGGAGAAGATCACTTCGATCAGCAAGGAACCGGCGAAGAACACACTGATGAACGCCTGAGGGATGCCGGACACCACCAGCAGCATCGCGTTGCGGAACACATGCCCGTACAGCACGCGACGCTCGCTCAGACCTTTGGCGCGAGCGGTCACCACATACTGGCGGGTGATTTCATTGAGAAACGAGTTTTTCGTCAGGATGGTCAGTGTGGCGAAACCGCCGATCACCAGCGCCGTCACCGGCAGCACCAGATGCCAGAAGTAGTCGGCAATCTTGCCGAGAGTCGACAGTGATTCGAAGTTGTCCGAGACCAGACCACGCACCGGAAACCAGTTCAATGACGTGCCGCCGGCAAACACCACGATCAGGAACATCGCAAACAGAAACGCCGGCATCGCGTAGCCGATGATGATCGCCGTGCTGCTCCAGATATCGAAATGACTGCCATGGTGCACGGCCTTGCGGATCCCCAGCGGGATCGACACCAGATAGGTGATCAGCGTCGCCCATAGCCCGAGGGAAATGGTCACCGGCATTTTTTCCAGGATCAGGTCGGTGACTGTCGCGCCACGGAAAAAGCTTTTGCCGAAATCCAGTTGTGCGTAGTTCTTCAGCATCAACCACAGGCGCTCATGGGCCGGTTTGTCGAAACCGTACTGTTTTTCGATGTCCTTGATCAGTTGCGGATCGAGACCGCGACTGGCGCGGGAAGTACCGCTCATGGTTTCGCTGGCGCCGCCACCGACACTGGCGCCGCCGATCCCTTGCAGGTGGGCAATGGCCTGTTCTACCGGACCGCCGGGCGCGGCCTGAATGATCACGAAATTGACCAGCAGAATGATCACCAGCGTCGGGATGATCAGCAGCAGACGCCGCAGTATGTAACCCCACATCAGTGCGGCCCTCCGGGTCTGCCACGAGCGATTTTCTCGGCGGTCATCTGCTGATTGGTCAATGGTGTGCGGCTGATTTCCCACCAGCTCTCGATGGCTTCGTCATTGCTGGCTTGCACCGACGGTATGCCGAAGCGGTTCCACCAGACGGTTGAAGTGCCCGGTGGATAGTAGTTGGGAATCCAGTAGTAATTCCATTGCAGCACCCGATCCAGAGCATGGGCGTAATGCAGCATGTCGGACTGCGTGGACGCGCGGATCAGGCCGTTGATCAGCGTATCCACGGCAGGGTTTTTCAACACCATGTAGTTGTTCGCGCCCGGGTCGTTGGCCGATGCGGAACCGAAGTAATTGAGCAACTCGCCCCCCGGTGAAGTGCTGACCGGGTAGCCGGTGACGATCATGTCGTAGTCGCGGCTCATCAGGCGATTGACGTATTGCGAAGAGTCGATGCGGCGGATGTTCAGGTCGATACCTATCTGCTTCAGCGTGCGCTTGTAGGGCAGCAGCAAGCGATCCATGCCGTTCTGGCTGACCAGGAAGGTGAAGCTCAATGGCTCGCCCTGAGCATTCACCAACTGATCGCCATCCGGTTTCCAGCCCGCCTGTTCGAGCAGGTCGAGGGCTTGCAACTGTTTGTCACGGATGACGCCGCTGCCGTCGGTTTTCGGCGCTTCGAAGACTTTGCTGAAAACTTCGTCGGGAACCTGGCCACGCAGCGGTTCAAGGATTTTCAGCTCCTGTGCATCGGGCAGTTCACTTGCCGCCAGTTGCGTGTTGGAGAAGTAGCTCTGCTGGCGGATATACATGCCGCGCATCATCTGCCGGTTGCTCCACTCGAAATCCCAGAGCATCGCCAAGGCCTGGCGTACGCGGCGATCGGTGAACATGGGTTTCTGCAGGTTGAAGACAAAACCCTGGGCTGACTGTGGCGCCTCGGTGGCCAGATGCGCCTTTTGCAGGCGTCCGTCGCTCAGTGCCGGGCTGTCATAGCCGATCGAGTAGCCAGTGGCCGAAAACTCGCGGTTGTAGTCATAGGCGCCACCGCGCAGCACTTGGCGGGCGACATCGGTATCACCGAAGTACTCGATGCTGAAATGATCGAAATTGTACAAGCCACGACTGACCGGCAGATCCTTGCCCCACCAGTCGGCGTTGCGTTCAAACGTGATACTGCGCCCCGAATCGACCTTGCCGACTCGATACGGGCCGCTGCCCAGGGGGGCTTCATAACCGCCGCCGCCGGCGAAATCGCGACTCTTCCACCAGTGCTCGGGGAATACCGGCAGGGTCGCGATGTCCAGTGGCAGGGTGCGGTTTTCATTGCTCTTGAAGTCGAAGCGTACGGTCAGCGGTGCTTCGACTTCGACGCCTTTGACGTCGGCAAACTGGGTGCGATAACGCAGGCTGCCCTGGGTCATCAATAAATCGTAGGTGTAACGCACGTCTTCGGCAGTGATCGCTTTGCCATCGGCGAAGCGTGCCTTGGGGTTGATGAAGAACCGCAGTGAAAGGCCATCGTCCGAGCGCTCCATCTTTTGCGCGACGAGACCGTAGACGGTGTACGGCTCGTCCAGCGAACGCTGGGCCAGTGGCGAATAGAGCAAACCATCGATCTGCGTGACGCCGATACCTTTGTCTATATAAGGAAGGACGTGGTCAAAGTGGCCGATCTCGATGGCCGAGCGGCGCATCGTCCCGCCCTTGGGCGCTTGCAGATTGGTGTAGTCGAAGTGGCTGAAGCCGGCGGGGTACTTGGCGGGTTCGCCATAAACGGTCAGCGCGTGTTGCGGCGCAGCGTTCGCGCCGGCGGCGCCCGTCAGCAGGGCGAGGGCGGTGAGCATCAATGTGGGAAAAACCAGTCGCATTGTCAGCCTTGGAACCGGGAAATCGATAAGCGCAAGTTGTACGCGAGAGGCGCGTCAGTCGCCAGCCGTATATGTAACTGAAACACAACGGCCCACCAGAAGGCGGGCCGTTGGCAAGCAATCAGGCGACGGATCAGTCCTGACGGCTGGTGACTTCCAGTAGGTGATAACCGAACTGGGTTTTCACCGGACCTTGCACGACATTGATTGGCGCACTGAAGACCACGGTGTCGAATTCCTTGACCATCTGGCCAGGACCGAACTTACCCAGATCACCGCCCTGACGGCTGGACGGGCAGGTGGAGTTGGCCTTGGCGACTTCGGCGAAATCGGCGCCGCCTTCGATCTGGGCCTTGAGTTCGTTGCACTTGTCTTCGCTGGCAACCAGGATGTGGCGGGCAGTGGCTTGAGCCATGGGGAAACTCTCCAATCTATTTCAGTAAAGTGTGGAGCCTACCGGATTCAGTGGGCGAATTCTCGGCAAAGTTCCGTTCGGTTGTCCGTGGCCTTGATCAGAGATTCGCGGCTCGCAGACGTTCGGCGTGCTTGACGTACAGCTCAATCGGGTCGGGTATGGCGCCGGCTGTGCGGCGCAGGCTGCCCAGATGGTCCAGTGGGTAGTCGGAGCGGATCACCTGCCCCAAGTGAGAACTGAAGCGGCCGACGAAACCGTCATTCTGCAGCGTTTCGGTCATGAAGTACTGCGATAGCGCATGGCAAATGCTTTGGGTCGGATCGAGTGGCGACGGGCTGCTGGCCGGCAGAACGCCGCTCCACGAGTAATAGCGTACGCCGTTGACCTGTTCCGGGCCTTGTCCGCCCCAAGTGCTGGGCAATCCCTGCGGAAACTTGTCGTTGAACTCGCCTACGCCTTCAGTCGTCAGTGCATTGAGCGCCGCCAGTGCGTTCTGCGGCAAGGCGGCACTGCCACTGAGCAACGATAGAAAATTGGCAAATAGCGTCGCTACGTTCTGGGCGACGACCTCCGGCAGTCGCCCGGGTATCAGTGCCTTGCGCAGAAAATCAGCCAGTTCCGAGCCGTGGTTCGGGCCGCTGACGGAGGTGACGGAAGCGACGGCGTGTGGCGCCAACGCTGCAGCGTATCGAGCAGCCAATGCGCCTTGACTGTGTCCTATGAGGTTGACTTTGTCTGCACCTGTGCCTCGCAAGACACGATCAATCTGTGCAAGCAATTGTTCACCCCTTGTTTCGTTTTTATGGGTGGCAGAAAGGTGTGGAACAAACACTCGGCTGCCAGTCGTTTTCAGAGCGTCCTTTACATCATGGAACAGCTCGAAATGACCTATACGCTCGAATCCGAACAGGCCGTGTACCAACAGGACGGGATAGCGAGTTGAAGCATTCCGTTGCATGTTCTTACCTTTTTCACAGAAGTTCATCGGGGAATCTGGAGGCCACTCTAAAACACTCATCCTGTTGAAGAAGTAAGAAGGGGCTTCTCTTGGCCGTTGAATCTGGACTAGTGCTTGTAAGAATTTTCAGATACTTATGAAATCCGAATCGGAAGTTGAAGACATCTTTCGCTAGGTTGATGGCAATTTTGCGTGGTTTGCCTACCCGGCAGGAGGCCTTTGCCGGTTGTTCGCGGCGGATGAGGCTGACATCGAAAGTGTACGCAATGGCGTTGAATGTTGGCTGTCGACGCCGTCCATGAAAGCGGCGTTTTTTCCAAGGAATGGAGCCACTAATGCACACGCACGAAGTCGAGTTTTGCTACCGGATGCGCCACCCTGTCAGTCCCTGTGTTTCGGACGAACTGCTGCCTGCGCCAACCCTTGATTCCCATGAGGGAGCAGTGCTGGATCCCGCGCTGAGCAAAGTTGTTGTCCGCATTGCCCCTTATGCCAACATGGCTTGCGGCGATCAGTTGTTGTTGAGCTGGGACGGACTGGATATAGAAGGCTTTGCCTATCAGCACGAAATGGTTCGCTATGTCAGCGAAGGCCAGATCGGCAAGGATGTCGTGTTCGTGATCAAGGGCATGCATATCGCGGCGCTGGATGGCGGTTCTCTGGAGATCTACTGGAAACGGCTCAGCGCGGGCTCGGTTGAACCCGCGTTGTCTGCGCGCGTGCAATTGTCTGTGGGGGATGCCCGGCCGCAATTGCTTGCGCCGATTGTCGAGGGGGCGATCGGAGGAACGCTGGATCCGGCACGAGTGCCGGACGGCACGCTTGTCGCGCTCCAGCCTTATTCCCGAATGGCGGCGGGGGATCGGGTCACGTTGCTGTGGGGCGCTGACGCATCGTCTGCAACGTTCAGCGACAGCTTGAAGGTCGAAACCTTTGCGGTCGCAGATGTCCTGTCATTCTGGGTTGAAGGGGTGCACATCGCAGCCCATCTCGGCGGCGAGGTGGTAGTGCGCTACCAGGTCGAACAGGCGGGCGGCGTCGTTCGCGAATCCGAGGCGGCGCGAGTTCTCGTCACCCCGATCCAACGGGGTGAACTGGACGCACCCGATGTGCTTGAAGCGCAAGATGGCGTGTTGTCGAGAGACGACTCGATCGATGGCGTCACCGTCGTGATCGGTAACGCTCAAACGCAGGAAGGTGAGTTGGCGTACCTCAAGTGCGACGGAGATCTGTTCAATCATCGCGATGACCGTGAAATCACTCGGGAGACGGCGGGGAAGCCGCTGATCTTCATTGTGCCGCACCGATTCTGGCGTGAGCACCATGGCACGACCGTGCGGGTGGCCTACACGATTGAACGTCTGGACGATGTCAGTCAGGAGTCCGCGGTGACGCACGTGCAGGTAGAGGCGTAACGGGAATATGGCCGGCCCTCCGGCTTGCGATAAACCGGAGGGTGAGCCTGGCAATCAGCCTTTGGCGTGTGCGGCAAGGCGCTGGCAGGCGTCAAGCAGCAAGCGCTCCGTTGCGCTGAAACCGAGGCAACCGTCGGTAATCGACACCCCATAGCGCAGGGATTCGCTCAGCGGTTGGCAGCCTTCGAACAGGTGAGACTCAATCATCATGCCGATCAAAGAGCGGTCACCTTGCAGGCGTTGCTCAAGCACTTCGTTGAAGACGCCGGGCTGGCGTAGCGGGTCCTTGCCACTGTTGGCGTGGCTGCAATCGACCATGATCCGGCTCGGAATCTTCAGGCGATTCAGGTCTGCATGGATTTTCGCAACGCTCTCGCGATCATGGTTCGGCCCTTTATGGCCACCGCGCAGAACCAGGTGGGTGTCGGGGTTGCCTGGTGTTTGAATGATGGCCGGATGGCCCTGACTATCGACGCCGAAATGCCGGTGCGGATGGGCTGCAGAACGCATGGCGTCAACTGCAATGGCGGCACCGCCGTCGGTGCCGTTCTTGAACCCGACTGGCATGCCCAATCCACTGGCCATCTCCCGGTGGATCTGCGATTCAGTGGTGCGCGCGCCAATGGCCACCCAGCTCAACAGATCGTCGAAGTAACCGGCAGCCATGGGCTGCAGCAATTCTGTGGCCACTGGCAGGCCGAGGCGGATCATTTCCAGCATCAGCTCGCGCGAAAGCGTAAGGCCGCCAGCCATGTCGTCACTGCCATCCAGTTGCGGGTCGTAGGCCAGACCTTTCCAGCCGACCGTGGTACGCGGTTTCTCGACGTAGGCTCGCATCACCAACAGCATTTCGCCGCTGACTTCTTCAGCCAGTCGAGCGAGCTTGCCGGCGTATTCGAGTGCGGAATGCGGATCATGGATAGAGCAGGGCCCGACGATGACCAGCAGGCGTTGATCCTGGCCATTGAGAATGGCGCGAACCGCCTGGCGGTGCGCGGTGACTTGCAGGCTCAAGGCATTGCTCAGGGGCAATTGCTGTTTGAGTTGCAACGAGCTGGGCAGACGCAGGGTCAATGCTTCGTTGGCAGGGTTCAGGGTGGACAGCGGCAGAGCAGAAACGGACGAGTTCATATTCGGTCTTCCTGGGCTGGCGGCGGGTGCTTCCCGCTCGCTCGGCCCTACTGGGGTGTTCGACAGTTGGCCGTAGTGGCTACGTGTGTGTGCTTGCCACCTGTAGGTGACCGATCGGAGGCGGCAGGCTGTCCCGAGCGGAGGCTGGTAAATCGCCAGGCGCTGAAGCTGTCGTGACGGTAATAAGTGGCGTAGTTCATTTCGTGATTCCTCAAAGTGTCTAGTGTGTTGCTGAAAAATGTGGGGCTGAAAAAACAAAACCCCCGGTCGGGAGGCCGACCGGGGGTTGAGAATTCTCTGGTAGGCGACCCGTTGTTATGGGCGCCGTTTGGGTATCAGGCGCGCCAGTGGCTAAACCAATACCCAAAATAAAAGCTGACCGGAGCGCAAACGTCATTCACCCGGGCAGCCGCAACCGAGCGCAGGGCGCTGGTGGTGCAAAGCTGTGAGAGGGCGTTGAACATGGTCTGTCTCCGATGAATGGGCCGAGCTTACTAGAGGCCGCTACGCCACAGCAATCAGAAATTGCTATCGCGTAATCAACAAAACATCTATTGCTAGCGTCGCGCAGGAGTTGTGACATTCTGCACTTCGCTTGATGACCAAGGGTGAACCGTGTCGACACAAACCATTGCTGCTGCCCAGTCTCCGCACATTGCCGGTGAGCTTTCACACTGTCGCTTTATCGAGGCCGCAGCGGCCGGGGCAGGTGATCTGTTGGTCATGGCCGAGCGCGTCGTGGGTGCATGGCTGGGGCGAATTGTTCCTGTTGTGCAAGCCTGATGACATTCCACTTACGATTGGCGGTTCCAGAAGATCTGGCGTTTGCCCGCGATCTCACCTGTCAGAACATGCTGCGCTACTACATTCGCCATGACCTGCTATGGCAGGACGAAGCGTTCGACGTGGCATGGTTGGGGCGGCAAAACTGGCTGATAGTGAAGGGTGATGTGCCAGTGGGCTTTCTCAGTCTCAGTCGGGATATGCGCGCGCTATACATTCGTGAGCTGCAGATTGCTGAAACGTATCAGGGGCAGGGTGCTGGTTCTTGGGCGATCGATCAGGTTATCGACATGGTGCGTAGAGAAAGACGCCCGGCGCTGCGGCTGACCGTATTTGAAAATAATCCGGCGAGAAACTTGTATGAGAGAAAAGGACTACAAGTTCAAGGCGCGGACGAGTGTTTTCTGCGAATGCAGCTTGATATCAGTACACATGTGCTCTGAAACCCACGGCCGGCAAGCCTTCAATGATGAATTGAAACTTTTTAAATGACGCTTTCCGCTAGGTCTGCGGGGTACTTTTTGCTAAGGTGTCCGGCATCCCAATAAGACCATATCGCGAGGTGTCTGCTTGATTAGGGTGCTAGTGGTCGATGACCATGATCTCGTTCGCACAGGCATTACACGTATGCTGGCCGATATCGATGGCTTGCAAGTGGTTGGCCAGGCTGAATCCGGGGAAGAGTCCCTGATCAAGGCCCGAGAGTTGAAGCCCGATGTGGTGCTGATGGACGTCAAGATGCCTGGCATCGGCGGCCTGGAAGCCACGCGCAAACTGTTGCGCAGTCATCCGGACATCAAGGTGGTCGCGGTTACGGTGTGTGAAGAGGATCCTTTTCCGACACGCTTGTTGCAGGCTGGTGCTGCGGGTTATCTGACCAAGGGCGCGGGTTTGCCGGAAATGGTTCAGGCGATTCGCCTGGTTTTTGCCGGTCAGCGCTACATCAGTCCGCAAATTGCCCAGCAATTGGCAATCAAGTCGTTTCAGCCTTCCAATGATTCTCCCTTCGATGCCTTGTCCGAACGCGAAATTCAGATCGCCTTGATGATCGTCGGCTGTCAGAAGATACAGATCATTTCCGACAAATTGTGCCTGTCACCGAAAACCGTGAACACCTATCGCTATCGTATTTTCGAGAAGCTTTCGATCAGCAGTGACGTCGAGTTGACTCTGCTGGCGGTGCGGCACGGTATGGTTGATGCCAGCCTCTGACCATGACTGAAACATTCGATTCCGGCGCGTTTCTGTCGACAGTCAGCGGGCGCCCGGGCGTCTATCGCATGTTCGACAGCGATGCACGCCTGTTGTACGTGGGCAAGGCCAAGAACCTGAAAAAACGCCTGGCCAGCTACTTTCGCAAAACCGGCCTGGCGCCCAAGACTGCCGCGTTGGTGGGGCGCATTGCGCAGGTCGAAACGACCATCACCGCCAACGAAACCGAGGCGCTGCTGCTGGAGCAGACGCTGATCAAAGAATGGCGTCCGCCGTACAACATTCTGTTGCGCGACGACAAATCCTACCCCTACGTGTTTCTGTCCGACGGCCAATTCCCGCGCCTGAGCATTCATCGCGGGGCCAAAAAGGCCAAGGGCAAGTACTTCGGCCCCTATCCGAGTGCCGGCGCCATACGTGAAAGCCTGAGCCTGCTGCAAAAGACCTTCTTCGTTCGCCAGTGTGAAGACAGCTACTACAAGAACCGTACCCGCCCGTGCCTGCAGTATCAGATCAAGCGCTGCAAAGCGCCTTGCGTCGGACTGGTCGAGCCTGAAGTGTATGCCGAAGACGTGCGTCACTCGGTGATGTTTCTTGAGGGGCGTAGTCACGCGTTGACCAACGAGCTGTCCACGGCGATGGAGGAGGCGGCGATCAACCTGGAGTTCGAGCGTGCCGCCGAACTGCGTGATCAGATCGCACTGCTGCGTCGGGTCCAGGATCAACAGAGCATGGAAGGTGGTACAGGGGATATCGATGTCATCGCGGCATTCGTCAACCCGGGCGGCGCTTGCGTGCACCTGATAAGCGTCCGTGGCGGACGTGTGTTGGGCAGCAAGAATTTCTTTCCGCAAGTCGGTATCGAAGAGGACGTGTCGGAAGTCATGGCCGCGTTTCTTGGCCACTACTTTATCAGCAGCCCCGAGCGAGATTTGCCGAGCGAGCTGATCGTCAATGTGGTGCACGAAGACTTTCCAGCATTGGTTGAAGCGATCCATGAGCTGCGTGGTCGCGAGCTGGCCATCAGTCATCGGGTGCGTGGTACGCGCGCGCGCTGGCAGCAACTGGCAGTGACCAACGCCGAGCAGGCATTGGGCGCGCGCCTGGCCAACCGCCAACACACCGCCGCGCGGTTCGAGGCCTTGGCCGAAGTATTGAACCTGGATGAACCGCCGCAGCGTCTGGAATGCTATGACATCAGTCATTCCAGCGGTGAGGCGACGGTCGCGTCCTGTGTGGTGTTCGGCCCTGAAGGCGCGATCAAGTCGGATTACCGGCGCTATAACATCGAAGGGGTCACGGCGGGTGACGACTATGCCGCCATGCATCAGGCCCTGACGCGACGCTTCAGCAAACTCAAGGAAGGCGAGGGCAAACTGCCGGACATCTTGTTGGTCGACGGTGGCAAGGGCCAGCTGTCGATGGCACGGGATGTTCTCAACGAATTGGCCGTGCCGGACCTGATCCTCCTCGGTGTTGCCAAAGGTGCTACGCGCAAGGCCGGCTTCGAAACGTTGTATCTAAATGATGCGGCGCACGAGTTTACCTTGCGTGGCGACTCGCCGGCGCTGCACCTGATTCAACAGATTCGCGATGAAGCGCACCGTTTCGCAATTACAGGACACCGCGCACGTCGAGGTAAAACCCGTCGTACGTCAACGCTGGAAGGCGTTGCCGGCGTTGGGCCGACCCGACGTCGCGACTTGTTGAAACATTTTGGTGGATTGCAGGAGCTGTCTCGTGCAAGCATCGAAGAGATCGCCAAAGCCCCGGGGATCAGTAAAAAGCTCGCAGAGTCGATTTATGCGAACCTGCATAGCGAGTAGAATGCCCCTTCACCTCGTAGCCAGTTGTGCCGATGAATATCCCTAATCTGATTACCGTTCTACGCGTCCTGCTCATTCCAATCTTCATTTTGCTGTTCTATCTGCCTTATCAGTGGAGTTACATGGCCTCCGCCTCGGTGTTCGCCTTTGCGGCAGCGACGGACTGGCTGGACGGTTATCTGGCTCGCCGTCTGGAGCAAAGCACTCCGTTCGGGGCGTTTCTCGATCCGGTCGCTGACAAGCTCATGGTTGCAGTCGCACTGGTGCTTCTGGTCCAGGAACATGGCAATCTCTGGCTCACACTGCCTGCGGCTGTCATCATTGGTCGCGAAATTGTGGTGTCGGCCTTGCGTGAGTGGATGGCCGAACTCGGTGCCCGTGCCCATGTAGCCGTTTCCAATCTGGGCAAATGGAAGACCGCAGCGCAGATGCTCGCGCTGGTCATTCTGTTGGCTAATCCAAAGGATTTCAGCTTCTGGGTTATCCTCGGTTATGCCTTGCTGATGGTCTCTGCCGGCCTGACCTTGTGGTCGATGGTGCAGTACCTGCGCGCCGCCTGGCCGCACCTGAAGACCGATGTTGAAAAGAAATAAAACTTTTTTGAATCAAGGGGTTGACGGAGCTTCTTAATTCTATAGAATGCGCATCACCAAGCGGGAATAGCTCAGTTGGTAGAGCACGACCTTGCCAAGGTCGGGGTCGCGAGTTCGAGTCTCGTTTCCCGCTCCAATTTGTACAGTGTTTGTTGTTGTGCTACTGACAGCAGATACTTTGAGGCCGAGTAGCAAAATGGTTATGCAGTGGATTGCAAATCCACCTACGCCGGTTCGATTCCGACCTCGGCCTCCACTATGAATAAGCTCCGTAGATCCATGATTTACGGAGCTTTTTTATTTGCAAAGTACCGCAAGATTTAGTCTTGAAAAACGGTCATTGCCAACTTGCTTCACTGGGAAGTGATGTATATATTTCCCGCACTGTTGTTCAAGGTTGGATCCTGTCAGGATCGCGACTGTGCAGCAGAAGACAGCAGCACCGCGCTACCGCCCGAATGGCGAAACTGGTAGACGCATGGGACTTAAAATCCCCCGCTCGTAAGGGCGTGCCGGTTCGATTCCGGCTTCGGGCACCATCTTTAATCAAGGGTTTGCAGGCGAAAGCTGATGCAAGCCCTTGTTCGTTTCTGGGTCGCAATCCAGGTCATAAGCGCGCCGAAGTTGGCGCAATCCCTTCCCCTGGGCTTACAGGCAAAGGGATGCGGAGTTCCTTGGCTGCTATCGGCAGTTTGTAGGCGTTACGAAAAGAAGCCCGGATGTATCCGGGCTCGTCGGGGAAAAATTCAGCGCGAACCCACTCCTTTCGAAGAGCGAGAGGAAGATCTTTGACTCCGTCTGCGAAGCCAGCTGAAGAACGCGTGCACCGGGTGCAGGAAGGCGGCAAGCACGCCTATGAACATGATGATGAAGATGGCAACAAGCGGGATGCTTTCGTGCGAGAACATGGTGGGTTACTCCTGTAGTCACTATGTCGGAACCCGCAGCCTAGACGCATCGAGCCATGTTTTCGATGAACGTATGTTCATCCTTCTGTGCCTCATTTGTGCTACAGCAAGGCTCACCGGATTGGTGGGATCTGGAAATCAGCGAGCAATCTGGAAAACCGCGTGAGTTGGCTGGTTGATGGAAATTTCGCTCGTAGAGCAATTTCCCGCACCAGCACGCTACTCCATGAATATCAAAGGCCTGCATGAGTTTTCTCATGCAGGCCTTTTTGGTGGCTTGCCAACACGCGGTACTAGACGAAAGCCTGTCCGCTAAACCCGCGAGGCAAGCGCTGAAGGCCGGCCATGGCGGTCAGGCGCTCGATCCATTCTGCGCGCCAGTTTGTTGCATCGTGCGAGGTTTTGGCCTGACGGGCCATGCGGCGGCTGGCGTTGCGCTGATCCTTTCGTGCCTGCTTGTATGCATCGGTATTGCGGCAACTGCGGCACTTCACGCGATTGAGTTCGCGGCTTGCCGACAGTTGTTTGCCTTTATGGCCGCAAGCCAGATGGCCGTCGACGTTGAAATGGATAACCATAACTGTCTCCTGAGCGACATGTATAAGTTATGACAACTCGCGGACAGCAAGCGTTCGCCGTTTGGACGCAGGCAAAAAAACACCCGCATGCGGGCGGGTGAGGGCGTTACTTTGCAAATGCGGTGACTTAGGGTCACCGCTAATGAGCAAATTCCTGAAACCCTGGCCTGGTCGAGGTCATCTGAACCGAGGCAGTGGCCGATCAACAGGCTTTAGCGCCGACAGCGTATTGCGAATCAGCGGAGCATCCTTCTCGATGTCATTCAGTCGGTCCCGGATGCGCAGGGCGGTGGGGTGCCCGCCTTGGTGATCGACCCAGTCGGCGATCTCTTTGCACGCGGCGGCGAGGCGCGCTTGTCGAGCGTCAAGCAGGGTAAGGAGGGTGGTGATGGACTCTTTTTCGGACATGGAACACCTCCGTTCTATGAAACCTGAGCTGCAGCAAAAAGCCCGCGTGTTGCGAGCCTTCTGCCGTGGGGTGCTGCTCCTTCAGCTGGTTTCAGTATAGACCCGCTTCTGATCGGCATCAGCCGGACGATTCGCGGGCCGGTAGTGGGGAACTGACTGCGTTGAGGCGCGTGCATTCACGTCGAGCTTCGCCCTCCGTGTCGTAGCCATCACCGATGAAACCGCCAGTACGTGTGTCGCAGATGCGAAACCAACCAGTGGCTTCGGCGGGATCATGCTGGCTGTCTTCGGCACGTCGACCGTGAATAATGATCTTGTTGCAACGCTTCACGACGAAAATGTCTTCCATGGCGTCACCGCAGCTGATTCGTGTCAGATCAACTATAGAAGCCCCCGGCAATCGTGCAAAAAATACACAGCTCAGCTCGTCGGTTGCCAACGCCAGCCTTCGATGTGCCAGATCAGGTGATGGCTTGGATTCAACGTTTGTAGAAACGCCTGATCGTGGGAAACCACAACTATCGCCCCGGGAAATGTCTGCAAGGCTTGTTCGAAAGCTTGCACCGACGCCAGGTCCAGATGATTGGTCGGCTCATCCAGCAGCAGTAATTGCGCGGGTGTCTGGCGCCACAACGCCAGCGCAAGGGCTGCTTTCAAGCGTTCGCCGCCACTGAGTGAGGCACAGGGCCGGGTAACACGCTGCGCGTCCAGTTGCAGATGGGCGAGCAAGCTGCGCAACTCACCTTCGCTCAAAGGCGTTTGCTGTGCCTGCAACTGATCGACAATCGAAGTGTGCTCATCCAGCAGCTTCAGCTGTTGATCGAGAAAAGCAAAGGGCACATGCGTGATGCACTCGCCACTCACCGGCGCCCCTTCATCTGCCAGCAGTTTCAACAGCGTCGATTTGCCACAACCGTTAGGACCACTGACAGCGATGCGCATCGGCCCTTGAATGGCGAGGTCAAGGCGGCTGGTGGGCGCATCTGCCGGTAACCATGGCAAGCACGCGTCGATCAGCGTGCACACCTGCCGATTGCTCGGCACCACGCTCCCCGGCAGATTGATCAGCACGCCGTCGTCGGGCAGGACGTTTTCGTATGCCTCGCGAACACGCTGATCCAGATCGGCCTTGCGTGCCTGTTGGCCGACTTTTACCTGTCCCATGATGTCCCTCGCGGCGGCTTTCAGTGCCGCCCGCTCGAAGCCCGAAACGTTGGCATTTTGTGCGTTACGACGGCTGCCGGCGGCATGGCGCTGGATGGTGTCGTGCTCGCGTTGCAGCCGCGTGCGTTCGCGCTGACGTTCGATACGGGCCTGATCGAGTTGTGCCCGGGCTGCCTGTTGATGTATCCGGCGTTGTTCAGTGAAATCCGCAAAACGTCCGCTGAAAACAGTGGCTCCCGCAGGCGTAAGTTCGACAGTTCGCGGCATCTGCTCCAGCAATTGACGGTCGTGACTGACGACGATCAGGCCGCCACGCCAGCGCTCAAGTAAACACATCAGCCATTGCCGACCGGCGCTGTCGAGGTGATTGGTGGGTTCGTCGAGCACCAGCAATGGCGCCTGGCTCAGCAGTGCGCCGATCAGGGCAATTCTGGCTTGCTGACCACCGCTGAGGTGCTCCGTCAGATCCGACCCAGAGATGTCGGCCAGCCCAGCCTCATCGAGCATCTGCCGCAAGCACTCCGCCAGATCCCAGCGTTCGTCGATGAGGTCGAAGTCGTCGGCCGTGGCACCCCCGAGCTTCAGTCGCTCCAGTGCGTTGAGCACCGAGGCCGTCCCTGTTGCATCGGCTACGGTTTGCCCGGGTGTAGTGATGAACGTTTGAGCGACGTAATGCACGCAAACCGAGCGTGCCACGCTGCCGGTGCCGGGGGGCAATTGCCCGGCAATCAAACGTGCGAGTACGCTTTTGCCAACACCGTTGCGTCCGACGATCGCGGTCGGTTGATCATCGAAAGTCAGGTTCAGGTCTTCGAACAGGGTTGCGCCATTGGCGAACTGAAAGCCCAGTTGATTCAGGGAAACGAGTGCGGGTGTACGCGAGACGTGAGTCATCGGCACCTCCAGAAAATGTCGTGAAAACTGACAAGCGCCGTGAATGGCGTGTCGCGAGTACATTTTTAGAAGGCCGGGTTGTTCACTTCTGCGGTCGTCCGAAGGAGGGAGAGGTGGCTAGCCTAGATGACGCTCATGCGCGGATCAAGGTGCGTCGGTCATCTCGCTCATTTGCTCGAGAAACATTGCCAGCGCCACTTCCTCGGCACGCAGGCCTTTACGCACGCGCGGGCGAGGTAGTTCAGCGAGGGCGCCGAGCATGAATTTCTCGACTACGGCCGGGTGGATATAGCACTTGCGGCACACCGCCGGGGTGTTGCCTAACTGCTTGGCGACGCCTTTGACCATCTCCACCACATGCCGCTTGGCCTCGGTCTCGGACTCCCATTGCAACTCGCGCAACACCGCCAGCGCCAAGGCACTGCCCGCCCACGTGCGGTAATCCTTGGCGGTGAAATCGGCGCCGGTCAGGGTTTGCAGGTAGGCGTTGACGTCGGAAGAGCTGACGGTGTGCCGCTCACCGTTTTCATCCAGATACTGAAACAGGTTCTGGCCGGGAATCTCCAGGCAGCGCTTGATGATGCCCGCCAGCCGTCGATCCTTGACGGTGATCTGGTGTTCGATGCCGCTCTTGCCGCGAAACTGGAACAGGATAGCGCTGCCGTTGACTTCGACATGTCGGCTGCGCAGGGTGGTCAGGCCGTAGGAGCGATTGTCTCGGGCGTATTGTGTGTTGCCGACCCGAATCAGTGTGGCGTCGAGCAGGGTGATGACCGTGGCCATGACCTTGTCGCGACTGAAACCGGGCGCCGCCAATAGCGCCTCCAGTTGCTTGCGCAATTTCGGCAACGCCAGACCGAACTCACGCAATCGCGAATACTTGTCGGCATCGCGCACCTCGCGCCAGCGCGCGTGATAACGATATTGCTTGCGGCCACGGGCATCACGGCCGGTGGCTTGCAGATGACCGCGCGGGTCGGGGCAGATCCACACGTCGGTATAGGCGGGTGGTACGGCAAGGGCATTGATGCGTTTGATTTCATCCGGATCACTGATGCGCTGGCCTGACGGTTCGAAATAGCTGAACTTGCCGCGCAGCTTTTTGCGAGTGATACCGGGCTGGGTGTCGTCGACGTAATGCAAGTCGGATGGCAGGTCGGCAGTCAGCACGGTGTCGGGCATGGCAGTTTCCTTTGATGGCGCGGCGGTCTGTAAAACGATTGACCGCACGCCGTTGCCGTGGTGCCGAATGATTTAGGCGAGGACTGCGACCGCTTTGATCTGCGCCCATAAATGCTGGCCCGGATGCACGCCCAACTGGTCCCGGGAATAGCGGGTGATGCGCGCGAGCAGCGGGGTGCCGCCAGCATCCAGGCGAATCAGCACGTGGGCGGCGTTGTCGGCCGATTGTTCGCTGACCACCGTCACCGGCAGTCGATTGAGGATGCTGCTGAACTCGCTGTTCTGCAGACTCAGGCTGATGTCCCGCGCGTGGATTTTGCAGCGCAGGGCCTGACCCGGTTCCATCGGCGCGTGCGTCACCCTGATGCTCATCTCGGTGGCCGGCAGTTGCAGGCTCAGCAGCTGATATTGCGCATCGTAGGCGCTGACCTGGCCCTCAATGATCACCCCGGCGTCATCGCCCATCGCCATCGGCAGGTCAAGACGTGCGAGGGTTTCGCCAATCGGGCCGCTGGCCAGCGCTTTGCCTTCGCTGAGCAACACCAGGTGATCGGCCAGTCGCGCCACTTCATCCTGGGCATGGCTGACGTACAGCACCGGAATGTCCAGTTCGTCGTGCAGGCGTTGCAGGTACGGCAGGATTTCACGTTTGCGCTGGCTGTCGAGCGCGGCCAGTGGCTCGTCCATCAGCAGCAGTTTCGGGCTGGTCAGCAGCGCACGGGCGATGCCGACGCGCTGGCGTTCGCCTCCCGACAAATGCTGCGGATGACGTTCGAGCAAATGGCCGATGCCCAACAGTTCAGTGGCCTGCGCCATGTCGACGCGACGTTGGGACTTGGCGATGCGCTTGAGGCCGAATTGCAGATTGGCCAGCACCGACAGGTGTGGAAACAGGCTGGCCTCCTGAAACACGTAGCCGAGCGCGCGTTTGTGGGGCGGGACGAAAATGCCGTTTTCGCTGTCCTGCCAGACTTCATCGTTGATCTGGATAAAGCCCTGTTCGGCGCGTTCAAGTCCGGCGATACAGCGCAGGCAGGTGGTTTTACCCGAGCCGGAATGACCATAAAGCGCAGTCACGCCACGGCCCGGCAAGTTCAGGTCGATATCGAGGCTGAAGCCCGTATAGATCCGTTTCAGACGCACATCAATCATCAATCAACTCCAGCCTGCGCGGGTCTTGCGGCTGGAGTACAACGCCAGCAACACCAGAAACGAAAACACCAGCATCGCCCCGGCCAGCCAATGGGCCTGAGCGTATTCCATCGCTTCGACGTGGTCGTAGATTTGCAGTGAAACCACGCGGGTCTTGTCGGGAATATTGCCGCCGATCATCAGCACCACGCCGAACTCACCGACGGTATGTGCGAAGCCGAGGATCGCCGCAGTGATAAAACCAGGACGCGCCAGCGGCACAATCACGCTGAAAAACGTGTCCCACGGATTGGCGCGCAAGGTCGCGGCGACTTCCAGAGGGCGGGTACCGATCGCCGAAAACGCGTTTTGCAACGGTTGCACCACGAACGGCATGGAATAGATCACCGAACCGATCACCAGTCCGGTGAAGCTGAAGGTCAAAGTGCCCAGGCCCAGCCATTGGGTAAACTGGCCGAGAAAACCATGCGGTCCCATCATCAGTAACAGATAGAAACCGATCACAGTCGGTGGCAACACGAGGGGCAGGGCGACGATCGCCCCGATCGGGCCGCGCAGCCACGAATCGGTGCGCGACAGCCACAGGGCAATCGGAGTGCCGACCACCAGCAGGATCGCGGTAGTCAGGGACGCCAGTTTCAGTGTCAGCCAGATCGCCGCGAAATCGGCACTCGTCAGCGACATTTTAGAGCTGGTAACCGTAGGACTTGATCACCGCAGCGGCTTTCGGGCCTTTGAGGTATTCGACCAAGGCTTTGGCAGCGGCGTTGTCTTTGCCTTTGTTCAGAATCACTGCGTCCTGTTTGATCGGGTCGTGCATGCTGGCCGGGACGATCCATGCCGAACCGCTGCTGACTTTGCCGTCCTTGTAGATCTGCGACAGGGCAACAAAGCCAAGCTCAGCGTTGCCGGTCGAGACGAACTGGTATGCCTGGGTGATGTTCTGGCCTTCAACAATCTTGGCTTTGGTGGCGTCGGTCAGTTTGAGTTTTTCCAGTACTTGCGTGGCGGCCAGACCATAGGGCGCGGCTTTCGGGTTGGCGATGGACAGGTGCTGGTATTCGTTGTTTTTCAGCACCTCGCCTTGCGCATCGACATAACCTGCTTTCGCCGACCACAACGCCAGCGTGCCGATGGCGTAGGTGAAGCGCGAACCTTTGACGGTGTCGCCTTCTTTTTCGAGTTTTTCCGGGGTGGTGTCGTCAGCGGAGAGGAACACTTCGAACGGCGCGCCATTCTTGATCTGCGTGTAGAACTGGCCGGTGGCACCGTAGGCTGCGACCAGTTTGTGCCCGGTGTCCTTCTCGAAATCCGCCGTAATCGCCTGGATCGGCGCGGTGAAGTTGGCTGCTACAGCCACCTGCACTTCATCAGCCTGTACCGTGCCGATGGCGAAAACGGCGAGCAAAGAGGCCAGGCAAGCGGGGGCACAACGTGATACGCGAAGGGTCATGTAACAGCTCCGATATTGGCGAGTGCAAAGGGCAGCTATTGCAGGAGGTGGTCTGCGCCGATGCGAGGTTGGATTCGCTATATAAGGAAATATATAGCGAAACGCTGCCAAACAGGAAGTACTGGTTAAATGCGGCTTGAGGACGTTCAAAATCCTCACGCTGTAAAGCTTCAATGGCGAGCAAGCTTTGCCAGTGCACCTTCGGCCAATTGTCGGGTCAGTTCAGCGCTGCCGATTTCGTTGCCCAAGGTGAAGGCCTGACCGGCCCAGAGGTTGGCAAATTCTGCCTCGTTGATCGCTCGCAGTGGCATCAGTGCACCACCGGCCAAGGGAAACGCCGGAGCTTTTGGCGACATCGGACCGAGCTCACGCATGACGCGGTTGAGTATGCCCCGCGCCGGCCGCCCGGTAAAAATATTGGTGATCGCTGTTTCGCTTTCCTTGGCGGTACGCAGCGCCTTGTGGTGAGCGGCGCTGACTTTTGCCTCCGGCGTGAACAGATAGGCGGTGCCGACCTGTACCGCTGAGGCCCCCAACATAAATGCCGCCGCCACGCCGCGCGCGTCGGCAATCGCCCCGGCGGCAATCACCGGTACGTTCACCGCATCGACCACTTGAGGCACCAAGGCAAACGTGCCGACCTGACTGCTCAGGTCATCGCTGAGAAACATGCCGCGATGGCCGCCGGCCTCGTAGCCCATGGCGATAATCGCGTCGCAGCCGTTCTGCTCCAGCCAGATCGCTTCATCGACCGTCGTCGCCGAGGAGAGGATTTTCGCCCCGGTGGCCTTGACCCGATCAAGCAAGGATTTCTCTGGCAGGCCGAAATGGAAACTCACGACTTCAGGCCGAAATTCTTCCAGCACTTCACAGGCTGCCGCATCGAACGGCGCGCGGTTGGACACCGGCGTCGGTGCAGCGAAATCGGCGCCGAGTTCGCGGTAGTACGGCTCCAGCAGATGCTTCCAGTCACGTGCGCGTTGCTCATCGGCGGCCGGTGGCTGATGGCAGAAGAAGTTCACGTTGAAAGGCTTGTCGGTGTGCTGGCGAATGGTTTTCAGCTCTTCGCGCAATTGCTCGATGCTCAGCATCGCCGCCGGCATCGAACCCAGGCCACCGGCATTGCACACGGCGATGACCATGGACGAATTCGTCGCGCCGGCCATCGGGCCCTGGATGATCGGCAGCTCAATGCCGAGAAGGTCAAGAATGCGGGTATCTGGCCATTGGCTCATGAGGGCGGTTCTCCGAACGGTGTAGCGGGCAGGGGCGGCAAACCCGGTTTTTAGCAGCAAAAGCGGACTCGCGGCCAGTTCGAAATCAAGAACAACCCATGCAGTTTTTCAGCGTCGATGAAGTCTGCTGTTATTTCGGCTGCCAAAAGAGTGATGAAAAATGCTGGTATGCCGGTGGTCGCGGCAATGGCGGACTCTTTAGCCATTTTGGCGAAACCACGACCGTCGAAAAAGCATAGTCTCGCGTTATGGAAACACCCGGCCGATTTGCCGATTGGCGCAAAGTTGAATGTGGCAGGGTGTTGCGATGTGGTATTTCAAGGCACGACATTTTGAAAACAATCCTGCGAGGCAGTCATGTTCAACGCCATTGTGATCGACAAAGACGACAGCGGTTACCGCGCCAACCTGCAACAGGTCAACGAGGAGCAGTTGCCTGAAGGCGATGTCACCGTGGCTGTTGCGTACAGCACGCTGAACTTCAAGGATGGCCTGGCGATTACCGGCAGCAGTCCGGTGGTGCGCAAGTTTCCGATGGTGCCGGGGATCGATCTTTCGGGCACCGTGGAAACCAGTTCGCATCCCGACTATAAGGTGGGTGATCAGGTGCTGCTCAACGGCTGGGGTGTCGGTGAGAGCCATTGGGGCGGTCTGGCGCAGAAGGCGCGACTCAATGGCGACTGGCTGATTCCGTTGCCCAAGGCCTTTACGGCAGCGCAAGCGATGGCCATCGGTACGGCCGGGTATACGGCGATGCTGTGCATTCTGGCGCTTGAGCGCAATGGCGTGACCCCAGAGCAGGGTGAGGTGTTGGTCACGGGAGCCAACGGCGGAGTCGGCAGTTTTGCCATCGCCCTGCTGAGCAAGCTCGGTTATCGCGTCGTCGCATCGACTGGCCGGGTTTCCGAGCATGAATATCTGCACCAGTTGGGCGCTGGCGAAATCATTGATCGCGCGACATTGTCAGCGCCCGGCAAGCCACTGGCCAAAGAGCGTTGGGCAGCGGTGATCGATTCGGTTGGCAGTCACACACTGGCCAATGCCTGCGCGAGCACCCGCGCCGAAGGCACTGTCGCCGCCTGTGGTCTGGCCCAAGGCATGGACTTCCCGGCGTCGGTGGCGCCGTTCATTTTGCGTGGCGTGACCCTCGCAGGCATCAATAGCGTGACTCAGCCAAAGGTCCGCCGCCTGGAAGCGTGGGAGCGCCTGGCCAAGGATCTGGATTTCTCGTTGCTGGCGTTGATCAGCCATGAGATCGGCTTGAGTGAAGCCATCGATGCGGCACCGAAACTGCTCGCCGGGCAACTTCGCGGACGGGTTGTGGTGGACGTTAATCGCTGACCGGTTTTCGCGCTGACTAGCATCTACTCATCCTTCAAACCGGCGTCTCGCGCTCAAGCAACAGACGCTTGCGTTCGACGCCCCAGCGATAGCCGGAAAGATTGCCATCGCTGCGCACTACGCGGTGGCAAGGGATCGCCACCGCCAGACGGTTGGCTCCGCACGCCTGGGCCACCGCGCGCATGGACGTCGGTGCGCCGATGCGCTGGGCAATTTCGGCGTAACTCGCCGTCTGCCCCGCCGGGATTCCCCGCAGCGCCTGCCACACCCGTTCCTGAAACGCCGTGCCGCGAACGTCCAGCGGCAGGTCCAGACCGAGCGCCGGGGCTTCGATAAATCCCACGACCCTGGCGATCAGTTGCTCGAAGCCGGCATCGGCACCGATCAGGTTGGCTTGGCGAAACTGATCCTGCAGATCGCACACCAGTTGATGCGGATCGTCACCTAGCAGAATCGCGCACACCCCTCGCTCACTTTGCGCCACCAGAATTGCTCCCAGCGAGCATTGGCCAACGGCGAATCGGATGTCGTTGTTCTTTCCGGCAGCGCGATAGTCGCCGGGTTTCATCCCCAGCACGTGATCTGCTGATTCATAAAAACGGCTGTTGGAATTGAAGCCTGCGTCGTACAGCGCATCCGTCACCGAACCGCCGTCTGCCAAGCGCTCACGGACTTTGCGCGAGCGATGGGCCGCTGCGTAGCCCCTGGGCGTCAACCCTGTCGCGGCTTTGAACACACGATGAAAATGAAACGGACTCAGGCCAGCGGTTTGCGCCAGTTCGTTGAGCGCCGGCAATGTTTCGGCAGATTCGATATGGCGGCAGGCAATGGCGACGGTCGCGGCATGCTGCACGGCCACATCACTCTGATCCTTGCTGGCGCGCTTGCTCGGCCGATAGCCGGCGGCTTCGGCCTGTTCGGCGGTATCGAAAAACTCGACGTTCTGCGGTTTCGGCAAACGTGAAAGGCTGCTTGGGCGGCAGTAGATACCGGTGGTTTTCACTGCATAGACAAACTGCCCGTCCGCGCGGGAATCTCGCGCAACCACAGCGGCCCAGCGTGGATCGTTTGCGGTATCAAGCGGGGTCGAAAGCGTCTTCATGATGAGTAATCCGTTGACCTGTTTGATTCAGGTTAACCAGCCTCGCCTGGCTCAACACTCCGGGCCTTGCGGTCAAATTTTTCGGGTTCAGCGAGCAACCCGAAACGTCAGATTGATCCGCTGTTGACCCAAGCGCGGATGCTGACCTTGCTTGATTGGCAATACGCCGTGGTAGCGCAATCGGTCAACGCCGCCCCAGACCACCATGTCACCGTGCAGCAGCGGGATTCGCCGGGTCTTGTCGCTGCGCGCAAAACCACCGAACAGGAATATGGCCGGCAATCCGAGTGACAAGGAAACGATCGGCGGGGCGTAGTCCTTTTCGTCTTTATCCTGATGCAAAGACATTTTAGCGCCGGGGACATAGCGATTGATCAGGCAGGAATCTGCGTTGAAGCCAGAAAAACCTGCCCGCTCGGCTGCCGAATGCGCCAGAGCAGCGAACGAATTCGGCATCTGCGGCCAAGGCAGACCGTTGAGCGGGTCGACACCCGAATAACGATAGCCGCTGCGATCAGTGATCCAGCCCCACTCACCACAACTGCTGGTGCCCACCGACATGCTGAAACCACCCGGCGTGACCATGTGGCGCAAGGGGGCGGCGGCAAGAATTGCATCCAGCGCCGGAAGAATCTGCTCGATCAGCGGCAGGGCAAAGCCATGCAGCACCCAGGACTGCTCGCCAATCTGCTCGGCGCGCGGGCGTTGTTCGGGTTCATGATCGGCGAACAGATCGAAAGTATTCGGTTGCATGGTGGTCAGGTAGCGTCGTGAAAGATGATGCCTAGGGTATGCCTTTTTCCACTGTGCAGGCGACTGACGCCATGACGCAGAGTCACCCGATAATCACCGCGCACGCCTTTGACAGGGCGCTGGTTCACAGCAAAGATCACCGCATCACCTTTCGTCAGATCGAGCACGTGCGGGCGAGATTGCATGCGCGGGCGCTGCTCGGTGAGAACGAACTCTCCACCGCTGAAGTCTTGCCCGGGTTCTGACAGAAGAATCGCCACTTGCAGCGGAAAAACCGATTCGCCATACAGGTCCTGATGCAGACAGTTGTAGTCCTGCGGGCCGTATTGCAACAGCAGAGGGGTAGGGCGTATCTGGCCTGCAGCATGGCAGCGCTGAAGAAATTCGGCGTGGGTCGGCGGAAAACGTTCGGGCAGGTTCATGCGTTCATACCAGCGATTGGCCAAGGGGGCCAGGCGCGGATACAGCGCGCAGCGAAGGCGTTCTACCGGAGTTGGCAGGGGGTAGCGGAAATATTTGTATTCACCGCGACCGAAGCCGTGACGGGCCATGATGACCTGCGATCGAAACGGTTCGGTCTGCGGATACAGTGCACTCAGGTGATCGCAGGTGTCGGCCAGCAACAGCGAACGGATGATCGCGAAGCCGTCCAGATCCAGTTGCTGGACAAGGCTTGCCCACTCGAGCGACTCCAGACGCGAGGGTGACATCGACATGCTGACTCCTTGACTCACGGTCGAGGCAGCCAGTCTGGGTCAGGCCTGGCGACGGAACACTCCGTCGCTTGCGGTCAAATCCTTGTCGTTGCTTAAAGCGCTTTGCTGACGGCGATTTCGCTGATCTTTTCGTCCTGGCCATGAAGCTTGTCCAGTTCAGCCTTGGCTTCTTCTTCGGTGCCGTTTTCCAGCTGCGCGAACTCGAAGCGGCGTTCACCGTTGAGTTTGTACTTGATGACGTATTTGGTTGTTTGGGCCACGGTCATGCATTCCTTTCTGGTTGAGCGGCGTGTCTCAGCTGAGTTTGCTGCTGGAGCGACGGATGATCTTGATCGAGTGAGTCAGCGTCGGCTTGCGGGTCACGCTGATCGCGCGGCGGTTGACGGTGTCGATGGTGATGTTCCAGAAACCGGTGCTTGGTGCGGTGATACGGGCCGGGAAGGTGTCGAAGGCGCCGCCGTGGTAAGTGTGACGGCCGCCATTCTTGAAGCTGCGGAAGTTGGCGTCGTTCATCAGACGGATGTTGCACATTTGCGAGCATTGAATGACGACGATGTCGTCTTCGTTGAGGTGTTCGCGCTGGTGAATGAATTTCATGGGCGCCTCCAGAAGGGCTTTTTCTACAAAATCAAAACGATAGCTTGTCGATTGGCGCAGTTTATCAGCCCGCACGGGTTATTATCTGGCCGTCGGGCGTTGGTTTGACAATTTTGAACAGATATTCGCAAACGGATGCGGGTTAAATGCAGAAGGCCCCGGAGAAAAACGGCATTTGTGCTGTCGGACGGTCTTTAACGGAGGTTTTATATGAAGTGGGGTGTGGTGTGTCTGCCGTTGATTCTGGCTGTAGGTGGTTGTGCGAGTGTTTCCGAAATCAATGAAACGTTGCCGACCATGAGCGTGATCTCCGGCAAGAAACCCCATGAATATGCCCAATGCCTGGCCGAGAAGCTGGCAAACAGCCGTGGCGCACTGCAAATGCAGCCGCACAAGGATGGGGTTCGGGTCATCGTGCCGGGGAAATTGTCCACTGGCGCGGCAGCGGTATTTGATATCGAAGATCGCTCCGGCGGCAGCAGCATCAAGCTGCATGAGCGCATGTCTAATGTGCCGGTGCGTCCACGTGATGTGCAAAAGGCCGCCAATGCGTGCATTTCCGGCTGATAGACTACTGGTCATCAGCACCGATGCCGTCGCAGTCATGCTGTGACGGCATTTTCATTTCTGGAGTCGCGATGAAGCGAGAGCAAGTACGGGAGCGCCATGCAGAGGGCCTGATCTCTGCCACCCATGTCATCCAGAACCCGGCGAATCCGGGTGAGTGGATTGTGTTTTTCAAGAAGAGCGCCGGTCGCAGCTACTTTCTGGTCGACGATAACGACGAGGTCGAATCCTTCAACCGTCTCGACGATCTGATCGATGTCGTCCGTGGACTCGGCATCAAATTCGCCGAAATTCACATGTAAGCCCTATTTGCAGACCACGACAACGCTGCGGTTCTTGTAGTTGCCGACATCGACGCCCAGGGTTTTGTCGCTTTCCTTGGACTGAGGCGTGCCGTCCGTGCCAACGATGCGATAACCGGTGCCCGCGCAGGACGCATCGGCTTTTTCATAGCAGGTCGCCCAGGAATTGGCTTCGCCGGAGCAATCGATCGACAGCCCCTGTTCACCGTTGTTCAGGTATGTGGGTTGAGAAGTTGCGCAGCCGGCCAGTGCCAATACCGCAATCAGGGGCAGCCATTTTTTCAGATTCATGTTTGTGGTCTTCAGCGAGGGGGACTAGACGCTCTGACAGCGCCGGTGTGAAAAGGTTATAGCGTTTGGCCACTTGTTTGTAGGTGGGCACAAAAAAGCCCTGCTTGAGAGCAGGGCCGGGAGGCGTAACGCGCAAGATCAGTCCTGATCTTTGCCACGGCGTTTGGCTGATGCTGGAGTGTCAGTAAACACTGCGGCTACATCGGTCGCCATTTGCTCGCTGTCGAAAGGCCCGGCGATGTGCTCGCCGTTGGTGGTGGTCAGCGTCCACTTGCCATCTTTCTTGTCGATCACATACCCGTTGACGATTTTTACCGCGGCCATCTATCTGTCTCGTTCGCTGGTTCAAAGGCGCCATGATACCGGCAAATGCTCGCATTGGGGGGCGATGAGCGTATGGTGATTCAGTTTGTCGGCCGCTTTGAGCTACGCTGATCTGGCTGCGCCAGGATGTCGATGGAACTATCGGCGAGAATATTTCTCTATGTTGGCATCGGTTAGCCAGTGCGGGGCATTGTAAGGTGCACGCCGCCTGATTAGACTGCGCCGAAACTCGTACACACAGCCCTTTCAAGGACTTATATGATCAAGAAATGCTTGTTCCCAGCAGCCGGTTACGGTACTCGCTTCCTGCCAGCGACTAAAGCCATGCCCAAAGAAATGCTGCCGGTGGTAAACAAGCCACTGATCCAGTACGGCGTTGAAGAAGCTCTGGACGCTGGCCTGACGGAAATCTCCATCGTCACCGGTCGTGGCAAGCGTGCTCTGGAAGACCACTTCGACATCAGCTACGAGCTGGAAAACCAGATCAAAGGCACCGACAAAGAGAAATACCTTGTCGGTATCCGCAAACTGCTCGACGAGTGCTCGTTCTCCTACACCCGTCAGACCGAAATGAAAGGTTTGGGCCACGCGATCCTGACCGGTCGCCCGCTGATCGGTGACGAACCGTTCGCCGTGGTACTGGCGGACGACCTGTGCGTCAACCTCGAAGGTGACGGCGTACTGACCCAGATGGTCAAGCTGTACAAGCAGTTCCGCTGCTCGATCATCGCCATCCAGGAAGTCGATCCGCAGGAAACCAGCAAGTACGGCGTTATCGCCGGTGAGATGATCCGCGACGACATCTACCGCGTTCACAGCATGGTTGAGAAGCCAAAGCCGGAAGACGCGCCTTCGAACCTGGCGATCATCGGCCGTTACATCCTGACCCCGGACATCTTCGACCTGATCGAGCAGACCGAGCCAGGCAAGGGCGGCGAAATCCAGATCACCGACGCCCTGATGAAACAAGCCCAGAACGGCTGCGTCATGGCCTACAAGTTCAAAGGCAAGCGTTTCGACTGCGGTGGCGCTGAAGGCTACATCGAAGCAACCAACTTCTGCTTCGAGAACTTCTACAAGACTGGCAAGGCTTATTAATAGCGCTTGATTGGTTTGTAAGAAAAACCCGCTTCGGCGGGTTTTTTCATTTTGCGCCCCCATATGATTGGCAGTGCTTGCCCAATGGGTGGCTGCAGGTATGCTGATCCCCTGCCGAGGAGATAGAAATGGCCTACGATTTTGACCTTTATGTGATTGGTGCCGGTTCCGGCGGTGTGCGCGCTGCGCGTTTTGCGGCCGGTTTTGGCGCGAAAGTGGCGGTGGCGGAGAGCCGCTATCTGGGCGGGACCTGCGTCAATGTCGGCTGTGTGCCGAAAAAGTTGCTGGTGTACGGCGCGCATTTCGCCGAAGACTTTGAGCAGGCGTCCGGTTTTGGCTGGAGCCTGGACGAAGCGAATTTCGATTGGGCGACGTTGATCGCAAACAAGGATCGCGAGATCAATCGCCTCAACGGCATCTATCGCAATCTGCTGGTCAACAGCGGTGTGACCCTGCATGAAGCGCACGCGAGGATCGTTGGCCCGCATGAGGTTGAAGTGGGCGGCGAGCGTTTCACTGCCAAAAACATTCTGATCGCCACTGGCGGCTGGCCGCAGATTCCGGAGATTCCGGGGCGCGAACATGCGATCGGCTCGAATGAGGCATTCTTCCTCAAAGAGCTGCCAAAACGAGTGCTGGTGGTTGGCGGTGGTTACATCGCCGTCGAGTTTGCCGGGATTTTCCACGGCCTCGGCGCCAATACGACGTTGTTGTATCGCGGTGATCTGTTCCTGCGTGGCTTCGATGGTTCGGTGCGCAAGCATTTGCAGGAAGAACTGACCAAGCGTGGCCTGGATCTGCAGTTCAATGCCGACATCGCGCGTATCGACAAGCAGGCCGATGGCAGCTTGAAAGCCACCCTCAAGGATGGTCGTGTGCTGGAGGCGGACTGCATTTTCTACGCCACCGGTCGCCGTCCGATGCTCGACAATCTGGGGCTGGAAAACACCGACGTGCAACTCACCGACAAAGGCTTCATCAAAGTCGACGAGCAGTACCAGACCAGCGAGCCATCGATTCTCGCGCTGGGCGATGTCATCGGTCGTGTGCAGCTGACGCCTGTAGCGTTGGCCGAAGGCATGGCCGTGGCGCGACGTCTGTTCAAGCCGGACCAATACCGTCCGGTGGATTACAAGATGATCCCGACGGCGGTGTTCAGCCTGCCGAACATCGGCACGGTCGGTTTGACCGAAGAAGAAGCGCACGAGGCTGGCCACGACGTGGTGATTTTCGAAAGCCGTTTCCGACCGATGAAGCTGACGCTCACCGAGTGTCAGGAAAAGACCTTGATGAAGCTGGTGGTTGACGGCAAAACCGACAAGGTCCTCGGTTGCCATATGGTCGGCCCGGACGCTGGCGAGATCGTGCAGGGTCTGGCGATTGCGTTGAAGGCTGGCGCGACCAAGCGTGACTTCGACGACACAATCGGGGTGCACCCGACGGCCGCCGAAGAATTCGTCACCATGCGTACGCCGGTCGGCGCTTAAGCGCCTTTCGGTTTGGCCGAGTCTGGCGCTGCCGCAACGGTAGCTGCCAGACGCTGGCTTTGTTCCAGGCTCGCCTGAACCTTGTTCAATTCCTTTTCCAGTGACTGGTTGAGCAGCGTCTGCTCCTCGACGCTCTGTTTGAGTGTCTGGCTTTCCAGTGTCGCTACACGCAGGCGTTCCTGGAGGAGGGTGCGTTCGCTGTCGACGCGGGTCGCTTGTTCCAGCAACTGGTCTTGACGCTGATTGCTCTGCTTGAGCTGATCTTGCAGCAGGCTCAGTTCGCGCTGGGTGCCACGGTTTTCCGTGAGCAGGCGTTCGTTGTCGCGGTGCAGTTGCGTGATTTCGTCCTGACGAACCAGCGCACTTTGCTGCGCCTGACGCAGCTCGGCCTGAATCTGCTGCACCTGCGCTTCGTGACGGCTCTGTTCCTGTTCGCGTTGCTCCTTGGTGGCGTTGCGATAGTGCTCAAGTGCGTCACGGGCGTGCAGGTGTTTTTCTTCCAGCGAGCGGATCTGCTCGTCCTTGTCCTGCAAGCGCAATTCAAAGTCTGCCAGTGCCTGATTCAGCCCGGCGTTGCGGGTCTGCTCGGTCTGCAGCATCGAGCGCGTGTTGTTCAGCGCTTCGGATTCGCGCGCCAGTGCTGCGCCTTGAATATCGTGCTCGTGTTCGAGCTTTTCCAGCGTCTGACGCGTCTGTTTCAGCTCCGACTCCAGTGCCTCGCGCTGTTCCTCAAACTGCTCGCGGGCCTGCTCGATAGGCTCTTGCGCCTGCTCTTTAAGGCGTTGGGCGAGGCGCGAGACGAGGGCGGTCAACTCGTCATCGATAGGCTCTGCCGAGGCTTCAATGGGCTGAGCGCCGTCATCCAGTTCTTTCAGATAACGATGGATCGTGGTTTTCGAGCCGGTGTTGCCCATTTCGATGCGTACTGCATCGATGCTCGGGTGTTCGCCACGGGCGAGGATCGCTGTGCGCGCGATCTGCACCAGTGCTTTGGTAATGCCGCCACGGGCCATGTGAACTCCTACGGTTACGTACTGTGGTACATGCCACTAAAGTACGCAGTGTACCATCTCAAAAATAAAGATAAACCTTTGATAATAAAGACACGGGATATACTGGTATTACCCAGTGTCAGGCGGCAAAATGCGCCTTCGTATCCCTGCATCAGTACGCCAGCGAGAACACAGCCCATGAGCGATCTGGATCGCTATCTGCAAGCCGCCACCCGTGACAACACGCGCCGCAGCTATCGCGCGGCCATCGAGCATTTCGAAGTGAAGTGGGGCGGTTTCTTGCCCGCGACAGCCGACAGCGTCGCGCGGTATCTGGTAGCGCACGCTGAAGAGCTGTCGATCAATACGTTGAAGCTGCGTCTGTCGGCGCTGGCGCAATGGCACAACAGTCAAGGGTTTGCCGATCCGACCAAGGCGCCAGTGGTGCGCAAGGTCTTCAAGGGCATCCGCGCGTTGCACCCGGCACAGGAAAAGCAAGCCGAGCCGCTGCAGTTGCAGGATTTGCAGCGCGTCATCGACTGGCTGGAGCATGAGGCGCAAACCGCAAAAGAGCAGCAGGACCGCCCGTTACTGCTCAAGGCTTACCGTGATCGCGCCTTGATTCTGCTGGGCTTCTGGCGCGGCTTCCGCAGCGATGAGCTGTGCCGTTTGCAAATCGAGCACGTTCAAGCGCACGCCGGTAAAGGCATCACCCTGTATCTACCGCGCAGCAAAGGTGATCGCGAGAACCTCGGTCAGACCTATCAGGCGCCTGCACTGCTGAAACTGTGCCCGGTGCAGGCCTACATCGACTGGATCACCGAAGCCGCACTGGTGCGTGGCCCGGTTTTCCGCAGTATCGATCGCTGGGGCAATCTGAATGAGGAGGGGCTGCACGCCAACAGCATCATTCCTCTGCTGCGCCAGGCATTGCAGCGCGCGGGCATTGCCGCCGAAAACTACACCAGCCATTCCCTGCGTCGCGGCTTTGCCACGTGGGCGCATCAAAGTGGCTGGGATCTGAAATCGTTGATGAGTTACGTCGGCTGGAAGGATATGAAGTCCGCCATGCGCTATGTTGAAGTCAGCCCATTCCAGGGGATGGCTCGGATTACGGATAACCCGGCTTCGTCGTAGATATCGTTTTCTTCTATTAATACAGTCAGCTAATAGCGAAAACAAATCAGCAGCATCAGGTTTGCCAATGAGCCATCCGTCGAGTGAGTGGGTAGGATTCACCCATCAACTTCATAACCCCTGACGGAGAGTCATCAATGCCTATCATCAACAGCCAAGTAAAACCGTTCAAAGCTACCGCGTTCAAAAACGGCGACTTCGTTCAAGTCTCGGACGCTGACCTGAAAGGCAAGTGGTCGGTTGTATTCTTCTACCCAGCCGACTTCACCTTCGTTTGCCCAACCGAGCTGGAAGACCTGGCTGACAACTACGCTGCCTTCCAGAAACTGGGCGTAGAGATCTACAGCGTTTCCACCGACACCCACTTTGCCCACGCTGCCTGGCACAACACTTCGCCAGCCATCGGCAAAATCGAATACACCATGATCGGCGACCCGACCCACGCCATCTCCCGCAACTTCGACGTGCTGATCGAAGAAGCTGGCCTGGCTGACCGTGGCACCTTTGTGATCAACCCTGAAGGCCAGATCAAAATCGTTGAGCTGAACGATGGCGGCGTTGGCCGTGACGCTTCCGAGCTGCTGCGTAAGATCAAGGCTGCTCAGTACGTTGCTGCTCACCCAGGCGAAGTTTGCCCAGCCAAGTGGAAAGAAGGCGAGGCCACTCTGGCTCCGTCCCTGGACCTGGTCGGCAAGATCTAAGTCTGTGACACGCAATGCAGGGCGGTACGCCGCACCTTCTTAAGTACGCTGCACCGCCCAATAAAAATGCCCGGGCGAGTTTCGCTCGGGCTTTTTTTCGCCTCAAATAAAGGAAATCGCCCGTATGTTGGACGCCAATCTTAAAGCCCAGTTGAAATCGTACCTGGAACGGGTCACCCAGCCGATCGAGATCGTTGCCTCCCTCGACGACGGTGCGAAATCCCGTGAAATGCTGGAACTGCTGAAAGACGTTGCCAGTCTTTCGAGCCAAATTACTTTGATCGACAGCGGTGACGATGCGCGCAAGCCATCGTTCTCGATCAATCGCCCGGGCGCTGACATCAGTCTGCGTTTCGCCGGCATCCCGACGGGCCACGAGTTCACTTCGCTGGTGCTGGCCTTGCTGCAAGTCGGCGGTCACCCATCGAAAGCCAGTGCCGAAGTGATCGAGCAGATTCGCTCGCTCAAAGGCCAGTTCAGCTTCGAGACTTATTTCTCGCTGTCCTGCCAGAATTGCCCGGACGTGGTCCAGGCGCTGAACCTGATGGCTGTGCTTAACCCGAACATCCGCCACGTCGCCATCGACGGCGCGTTGTTCCAGGACGAAGTCAACGATCGCAAGATCATGGCCGTGCCGAGCATCTACTTGAACGGCGAAAACTTCGGTCAGGGCCGTATGGGTCTGGAAGAGATCCTGGCCAAACTCGACACCGGCGCGATCGAGCGTCAGGCCGAGAAAATCAGCGCCAAAGAAGCGTTTGATGTGTTGGTGGTTGGCGGTGGCCCGGCCGGTGCGTCGGCAGCGATTTATGCTGCACGTAAAGGCATTCGCACCGGTGTTGCCGCTGAGCGCTTCGGCGGTCAGGTGCTCGACACCATGGCCATCGAAAACTTCATTTCCGTACAGGAAACCGAAGGGCCAAAACTGGCTACGGCGCTGGAAGAACACGTCAAGCAGTACGACGTCGACATTATGAACCTGCAACGTGCCGACAAGCTGATCCCGGGCAAAAACGGCGAGCTGCATGAAGTCCACTTCGCCAGCGGCGCGACCCTCAAAGCCAAGAGCGTAATTCTCGCAACCGGTGCGCGGTGGCGTGAAATGAACGTGCCGGGCGAGCAGGAATACCGCAACAAAGGCGTGGCGTACTGCCCGCACTGCGACGGTCCGCTGTTCAAAGGCAAGCGCGTCGCGGTGATCGGCGGCGGTAACTCCGGCGTTGAAGCGGCCATCGACCTGGCCGGCATCGTGTCGCATGTGACATTGCTGGAGTTCGACGTACAGCTGCGCGCCGACGCCGTATTGCAGCGAAAACTGCACAGCCTGCCGAACGTCACTGTGATCACCAGTGCGCAAACCACTGAAGTCACTGGCAATGGTGAGAAAGTTAATGGCTTGCGCTACAAAGATCGAACTACTGACGAGCTGCGCACTGTCGAGCTGGAAGGGATTTTCGTGCAGATCGGTTTGCTGCCGAACACTGACTGGCTCAAGGGCACCATCGAGTTGTCGCCGCGTGGCGAGATCATTGTCGACAACCGGGGTGAGACGTCGATTGCGGGCATCTTCGCTGCCGGCGACGTGACCACTGTGCCGTACAAGCAGATCGTTATTGCGGTGGGCGAGGGCGCCAAGGCTTCGTTGAGTGCATTTGATCACTTGATCCGCACTTCGGCGCCGGCATAACTGTCAGACCAGAAATGAAAAAAAACCCGTGAGCGATCACGGGTTTTTTTATTGCGCGTGCAATGCTGCCCCTCACCCCAGCCCTCTCCCGAAGGAGAGGGAGCCGACCGAGGTGTCCGGCGTTATCCGTCGACCTGAAAGATCCAGTCGATTATGGATTCAGTGCCAATCGTTCAAGTCGGCGTAACTCTCCAATATCCCCCAATCAGTCCCCTCCTAGGGAGAGGGAGCCGACCGAGGTGTCTGGCGTTTTCCGTCGACCTGAAAGATCCAGTCGATTATGGATTCAGTGCCATTCGTTCAAGTCGGCGTAATTCTCCAATATCCCCCAATCAGTCCCCTCTCCCTATGGGAGAGGGCTAGGGTGAGGGGCTTTTCAGCTTTTACAGCGGCGCAGGCTGAATGATCTCGACCCAGTAACCATCCGGGTCCTTGATAAACGCCAGGCTCTTCATGCGGCCATCGGTCAGGCGCTTCTGGAAGTCGCAGCCCAGCTCTTCAAAGCGCGCGCAGGCCGCGACGATATCCGGCACCGAAATGCAGATATGGCCAAAACCACGCGGATCGGTATTGCCGTTGTGATAGGCGAAATCCGCGTCGTTTTCGGTGCCGTGGTTATGGGTCAGCTCGAGGATGCCCGGAATCGACTTCATCCACTCGGTGCGGGCCGCTGCGTCGGCCGGGATCTGCGCTTTGTCGACCAGTGCGAGGAAGTACAGGCTGAACTCGGCTTCCGGGAAGTCGCGCTTCTCGACCAGCGAGAAACCCAAAACGCGGGTGTAGAAATCCAGGGATTTAGTGATGTCTTTCACACGCAACATAGTGTGGTTGAAAACGAAGTTGCGGGTTGCGCTGTCTGGGGTGGCGGTTACGCCGGGGAAAGTGTTGAGTTCGTGCAGGCTCATGGGCCCTCCAATAACTATGGGCGAGTGAATGGACGCAATGATACGCATGCCTGCCGGCATCGCCAAATGAAAGGGCAGGCTTGCCCTGCGTGCGGGCGAGCCTCAGACTTCAGGCTCAATCTGCGAGTGCGTCCGGCAATGATCCGACTGTTCAAATCCGTGTTTGTTGTTTCTGTTTTGTCGCTTTTGGCAGTCTGCGCGTCAGCGGATGAACCGAGCATTACCTGGCCGGCAGGCTGGGAAGTCGAGGCTCTGCCAAAGACAACGCCTGAAGTTTCCCGTCAGCGAGCGGTGAAGAATGATGCCGGTGGCAATCAGGTGATGGTGGTGGAATTGACCATGACTCAGGTTGAAAAGGACCATCAAGTCAATTTGCAGGGCGTGTTGCTGGAGATGCGTAAATCGATCCAGAAGGACTTCTTCCAGGGTGGCTACCAGAGTGTCTGCAACAAAGTGCATCCGGCCACGTTGGGCACTTTGTCGGCGCTGGAAACCACTTGCACGATCACCGAAAACGGTCGACATGTGTTGTCGCAAACCCTCGTGATGGCTGTGGCGGCGGACAAGGCTTATGTTCTTTCCTACGCCGGGCAGGCCGACGTTTATAAAGCGAGCGCAGACGAGATAGTGGCGCTGAGAAACAGCTTGAAACTTTAAGTCGCTGTACTCTTCACGCGAGGGTTAGATACCCGAAGGAATTAAGCACAAAGTTTAACGGTGGTTCCGAATCGCAACATTGCGCAGCAAAATGTTTGGCCATCTGGCTCATCAACGTTACAGAAAAGTCGCAACTTTTTCGATGAAATTCATTTCATTTGTTAGATATTGTCAATAAAAAAGCCCTGCATCATGCAGGGCTTTGTTGTTGGCGCTTGATTAACCGCGCAACCAGGAATCAACGGTGGCTGCACCGTATTGTTCCTTCCAGGCTTTCAGGCCACGGTGGTTGCCGCCTTTGGTTTCAATCAGTTCACCCGTGTGCGGGTTCTGATAAACCTTGACCACGCGAGCGCGGCGGGTTTTAGGGGCTGCAGTGGTCTGCAGACCGGATTTGCCCGGGTTCGGATCGAGAATGGCGATGATCTCTTTGAGGCCTTTGCCGTATTGCTTCATCAGCCCCTGGAGCTTTTCTTCGAATTCGATTTCTTTCTTGAGCCCGGCATCATTCTTCAGCGATTCCAGCTGTTTCAGCTGTTCCTGAAGGGCCTTTTCAGCTGCACGAAATTCAGCGAGTCTGGACAATATCTTTACTCCAATAGTGTATTTGGCTGATACCAACCGCAAACAAAGCTGTAAGCCAAGAGCCTTGAAGCGACTCGGTGATAAATGGCTCACCTGCCCATCTTGCTCAGGTTGAAAAAATTGTAGTAGTTAATGCGCCAAGAGTAAATCCTGATGTTGTCTTCATGTAACAACAGCGGTCTTTTGTATCAATTTGGTGCGCTTGGTCGGTACGCTCGTTTCGGTCCACCGTTAGTTAATGATGAGTTAATGCGCTGATGAACTCCGCGGCCGGCATCGGTTTGCCGAACAGGTAGCCTTGCAGGAAGTTGACGTGATGTGCGGTCAGATAGTCGGCTTGCGCCTGAGTTTCGACACCTTCGGCAACAATACCCAGATCAAGCTTGGCCGACAGTTCGATAATGGTGTCGAGGATGTGCCGCGACAACGCATCGATGCCGATCATCGCGACGAAACTCTGATCGATCTTGAGGAAATCCACGTTGAATTGGCGCAAGTAGCCCAGGCTCGAGTGACCGGTGCCGAAGTCGTCAATCGCGATTTTAATGCCCAGTGCATGCAGTTGCTCGAACAGTTGCCGGGAGATGTCGGTTGGCTCGATCAATTCGCGCTCGGTCAACTCCAGCACCAGATTGATGCTGTCGGGAGCGAATGCGGCGAGAAACGTTCGGCAATCCTCCACTAGCTCCAGGTCCTTGCAATGGCTGGCAGTGATATTGATGCCAATATGAAAGGGTGCGGTAAACGTTGCTGACAGCGGCCCCAGCAAGGCAGCGGTCTGTTGCATCAGTGCGCGGGTCATCGGCACGATGAGCCCCGAATGCTCGGCGAACGGAATAAACAGATCAGGGCGCACCAGGCCTTCTTTGGGGTGTTTCCAGCGCATCAACACTTCAGCCCCTGACCATTTTTTGCTGTCACCGTGTACCACGGGCTGGAAGTAAGGAATGAACTCGCCGGCTTCTAATGCGCGGAGCATCTCGTGGCTCGGTGAAGTGGAGCGCTTTTGCAAGACATGGCCGATTGCCCCCGACACCACGCCAAAAAAGATCAGCAGACTGAACAGCGGCGGATATTCATCGGCCATGTAGCGCCAGGTTTCGCCCTCGGGAAAACCGGCAGAAACACTGAATGCATAACGCGACGAGTCCAGCGTGTGTTGCGCTATCGGCAACGCGGGCAGGGCGCCGGTGTGGACTTTGCCGTCGGCCGACAGCCAGTTATCGCCCACTTGCAGCACCAGCAACATGTGCCGGCCGATCAGCCGCAACATGTTGCTTAGATGGTAACCGTCGAGAGTCGTCAGAGCGCCGCCCCGACCTTCGCTGAGCCGATAGACCAACAAGGCAGTGTCGGGGGTGACCGGGTTGCCATTCATCAGCCACAACTTGCCCTGGTTGTAGTCACCCGCGTTGACAATTTCCTTGAAGTCGCCAAACAACGAACTGCAATAGAGGTTGTCGTCCCACACCAGATTGGTCGAGCGCACAAACGGACGGCGGGTCACTTGCTCGCGCAGGGCCAGTTTGACGTTTTCGCAGTTCTGACCGGCCAATGGCAGCAGCTCGCGGGCCGCTTGGGCGGTGTTGTCGAGCATCAACTCGAACTGGCGCAGCGCCTCTTCGGCGGTCTGTTGTGAGCTTTGTTCCAGCGTGCGTTCGGCCTGCATATAAAGAATGGTGCTGCCCAGCAGCACGGGAAGCAAACCGCTGATCAGCGTGACGACGCGGCGGGTGCTGCGCTTGCGGCGGGGTCTGACGGTCAACGGCATGGGCGCATCCTGTCGCGGTGGAGTGGGGCTCTTGAATGCAGGCCGGAGAACGGCGCGCCGCTGAAAAACATATCAGCCAGAGCGGAGGATAGATGGCGGAAGGCGCTTGCGCCGCTCATCCGTGATTCATCCGCATTGCCAACTCGATAAAGGCCAGGGTGGCGGGTGACGCCTGACGCCGATCGAGCACGGCGAGCCCGACCTGACGCTGCACGGCGGGCAACAACGGCTTTTTCACGTAGCGCGGTGTTGCCTCGTCGGGCAACGACCCTTCGGCAACAAGCGTGATGCCATCGCCACGGCTGACGGTATCGAGGGTGCTCAGCAGTTGCGAGCAGCGATAGCGGATATTGGGTTGCAGGCGCGCTGCCATGAACAGTCGCGACACCAGTTCTGAAGAACCCGCCTCGGTGAGCACGAACGGGCTGTCGCACAGATCCTTGAGGTTCAATGCTGACCGTGCTGCCAAGGGATGGCCCATGGGGAGCAAGGCAACCATCTGGTCCTCGATCAGGGCAAACGTGTCGAAACGCTCTTCGGGCAGCACCACAAAGCCGATGTCGATCCGCCGCTCTTCGAGCCATTGTGTCACTTGTCGATCCGGTCCTTCATCGATGTGCACTTCGATGCCTGGATGCGCCTCTTGATAGCGCCGCAGTATCGTGGGCAACAGCTTGATCGACGAGGTTGGCCCGAACGAGCCAATGCGCAGGGTGCCGGTCTTCATGCCCCGCGCATCGGCGGCTTCCTGGCGCAAGGTGTTGGCCAGACCAAGCATCGCACGCGCGCGCAGCAACAATTGCTCGCCGATGTCGCTGAGTTCCACGCTTGACTGATGCCGCCGCAGTAACTCGACCCCCAGCTCCTGTTCCAGCGACTTCATCGCGTGGGACACCGCCGACTGCGAAATCCCCAACCGATGCGCGGCGAGGGTGAATCCGCGCAGTTCGGCGACCAGCGAGAAGATTTCCAGTTGCGTGAGGGTCATGAGTATTTGCTCATTTTACGATGATAGGGAATGAGGTGAATGATAAGGCATTCGTCAAGTTCTCGGGTCTGGAGCGTCATGCATAACGTTGAGCCTCTACATACAACCACCTCGGACATTCCGGTCTATCTGACGCTGGCAGCGGTCACCATGATCTGGGGTGGGACCTTCGTTGCCGGACGTTTTCTGGCCGGTAGCCTGAGCCCTATATTCGCGGCGAGCCTGCGCTTCTTGCTGGCCAGTACGGCACTGCTCGGCTTCCTGTGGCTGGCGCGCATCCCCTTGGCGCGGCCGACGCCAAAGCAATGGCTGCAATTGGCGTTGCTGGGGTTCTTCGGGATTTTCTTCTACAACCTGTGCTTCTTTTATGGCCTGCAATACATAAACGCGTCGCGTGCTTCGTTGATTGTCGCGTTGAATCCGGCAGTGATCGGTCTTGCCTCGTGGTGGCTGTTCAAGGAGCGTCTGGGCCGGGTGAAAATCGCTGGCATCGCCATCTGTATCGTCGGCGCCGCTCTGGTAATCGTCAGTCGCAATCCGCAATTACTGGCCGCAACACCCGATGCATGGATCGGTGACCTGTTGATCCTCGGCTGCGTGCTGGGCTGGGGCGTTTACTCACTGTTTTCCCGTGAACTGAACCAGACGCTGGGGCCTGTGCAGACCGTTATGTTCTCGATCCTGATCGGCACCGTCATGTTGTGGATTCTGGCGGCTGTACGCGGGGAGCTGAGCTGGCAGGTGCTGAATGATCTGGGTCTGGCGCAATGGCTGAGCCTGATCTACCTCGGTGTGCTCGGCTCGGCGCTGGCCTACATCGGTTACTACGACGGCATCCGCAAAATCGGCGCGACGCGCAGCGGCGTGTTTATCGCGCTCAATCCGTTGACGGCGGTGATCCTTGGCGCGTTGCTGCTGGGCGAGCAATTGACGCCGGCCATCTACGTCGGGGGCGGGTTGGTCCTGAGCGGCATTTGCCTGTGCAACAAAGCCCTTGCGCCGGGCGCGAAAAAGCGGATTTTATAGGGAGGGCAGACAAGCCTATTTACGCTGTGTAGAATCGGGTTACGCATACAATAATAATCGTCTTCTGGCAGCAGAAGCCTCGCCCGCAAGAGCCTTGGGTCGACAATGAAGATATTCGGGTTTCAACTGATCTACGGTGACTTCCTCGCCCGCAGTGTGCGTGGCATCTCCTGTGCGCCACCCGCTGTCCTCGCATGACTGACAAATAACCCTGGTTAATTGACAAAAAATGATGAGGCGCCACCATGGCAGATTTATACGAAAACCCAATGGGCCTGATGGGCTTTGAATTCATCGAGCTCGCATCGCCGGTGCCGGGCACCCTGGAGCCGATCTTCGAGATCATGGGCTTCACCAAAGTCGCGACCCACCGCTCCAAGAACGTGCACCTGTACCGTCAGGGCGCGATCAACCTGATCCTCAACAACGAACCGAACAGCGTGGCCTCGTACTTCGCCGCCGAGCACGGCCCGTCCGTGTGTGGCATGGCGTTCCGCGTCAAGGATTCGCAGAAAGCCTACAAGCGCGCACTGGAACTTGGCGCCCAGCCGATCCATATCGAAACCGGTCCGATGGAGCTGAACCTGCCGGCGATCAAAGGCATTGGCGGCGCGCCGCTGTACCTGATCGACCGTTTCGGCGAAGGCAGCTCGATCTATGACATCGACTTCGTGTTTATCGAAGGTGTTGATCGCAACCCGGTCGGTGCCGGCCTGAAGATCATCGATCACCTGACCCACAACGTCTATCGCGGTCGCATGGCCTATTGGGCAAACTTCTACGAGAAACTGTTCAACTTCCGCGAAATCCGTTACTTCGACATCAAGGGCGAGTACACCGGCCTGACCTCGAAAGCGATGACCGCTCCGGACGGCATGATCCGCATCCCGTTGAACGAAGAGTCGTCCAAGGGCGCGGGCCAGATCGAAGAATTCCTGATGCAGTTCAACGGCGAGGGCATCCAGCACGTCGCTTTCCTCACCGACGACCTGATCAAGACCTGGGATCAGTTGAAGAAGATCGGCATGCGCTTCATGACCGCGCCGCCAGATACCTACTACGAAATGCTCGAAGGTCGTTTGCCGAACCACGGCGAGCCGGTTGATCAACTGCAATCGCGCGGCATCCTGCTTGACGGTGCCTCGGAGCAGGGCGACAAGCGCCTGCTGCTGCAGATCTTCTCGGAAACCCTGATGGGCCCTGTGTTCTTCGAATTCATCCAGCGTAAAGGCGATGATGGTTTCGGCGAGGGTAACTTCAAGGCCCTGTTCGAGTCGATCGAGCGCGATCAGGTGCGCCGTGGTGTGCTTGCCACTGAGTAATCCGCCACTGAAATGAAAAATCCCGGCCTGCAGAGATGCAGGGCCGGGATTTTTTTCAAGATCAAAAGATCGCAGCCTGCGGCAGCTCCTACAGGAAAAACGCATTCCAAATGTAGGAGCTGCCGCAGGCTGCGATCTTTTGCTTTTAAGGACGGCGTTGCCGCGTCAGGTGTTTGAAGCCTTCGAAGATCAGCACCACAACCGCCAGCCAGATCGGAATATACGTCAGCCACTCCCCGGACTTGATGCTCTCACCGAGCAACAACGCCACGCCGAGCAACAACACCGGCTCAACATAACTCAACAAGCCAAACAGACTGAACGGCAGCAAACGGCTGGCAATGATGTACACCACCAATGCCGACGCACTGATCAACCCCAGCAACGGAATCAGCCACATCAGCCCCGGGTACTGATCGAACACGCCGAAGCCTTGCTCGCCACCCTGCACAAACCAGTACGCCACCGGCAGCATCAGGCTCATGTCCACCCACAAGCCGCCGAGGTTGTCGGTCTTCAGGTATTTGCGCAGCACGAAGTACAGCGGGTAACCAACCACGACCACCAGTGTTGCCCAGGAAAACCCGCCGACCTGATACAGCTCGTTCAAAACGCCCAGCGTGGCGAAGAACACCGCGATCTTTTGCAGGTGCGACAGGCTCTCGCCGTAGGCAATCCGCCCGGTCAGCACCATCGCCAGTGGCAGCAGGAAGTAGCCCAGTGACACGTCGAGGCTGTAGCCGTTGAGTGGCGCCCACATGAACAGCCACAGTTGCACGCCGAGCAGGGCAGCGGAAACAAGCAGGCCTGCGATCAATTTCGGCTTTGCCGCCATCAATCGAACCAGCTCGAGCACCCGCCGCCATTCCCCGGATACCAGCATGAACACCGTCATGCACGGCACGGTCAGGAGCATCCGCCAGCCAAAGATTTCCACGCCGCTCAACGGTGTGAGCAACGAGGTGTAGTAATACATGACGGCAAACAGCACCGAGGCCGAAACCGATAGAGCGATACCTTTAGACAAACTGTCCTCGCGGGTTGATGGTCAAACGGGGCGCGAAGGATACGTGGTTTTTGTGCTGAATATTGGGCAGATGCTCAATATTTCCCACATCCTCGCATACGCAACGTCAGCACAAGCGTAGTCAGTGTGCGTAAAACATCACTGACCCGCCTTCAACGGATTACCGAAGCGCATGAGGTACATCTCGCCGAACTTGTAGGAGGCGTAATCGGTGACATGACCAATGTCACGATAGACCGGCAAACCGTCGACGGTGGTCATGCACGCATCGTCTTTGCATTGCACGATTTTCGGATCAATGACGATCAACGAAGGATATTCACGCTTCAGTTCATTGAAGAGTTTTTCCAGTACCGGCTCTTTTGTCCCTGACCAAGGCGCGGTGGCGCAGAGGCTGCTTTGCTCGGCACTGCCCATCAAACCGCGCAATTTGACCTGTTGCAGCAGGCAGGTATTGATCCCGGCAGGCATGGGCAATGTGTTTTCCAGAAAGACCGGCGTAGCACCTGACTCGATAATCTTGTCCAGCGCCTTGCGGATCGCTACGCCGAGGCGTTGTTGCGACAGTTCCGGGCTGCGAGGGTCGTCCAGTCTGGTGACGATGTCATCGTCCAGATAAGCCTCCCAGAATTGACCCACGATCACATACTTGAAATGCAGCTTCGCGATCATGTCGTAATAGCGTTGAGTGGCGTTGTGGCATTTTTGATACAGCCCGTTCGTGTATTTACTCTCGTCATAGAGGTAGATCCCGGGCAAGGCCAGGCACGCCGGGTAGCCCTGCGTGAGTACTGTAAGGTTGGCATCCCTGGCCAGTGTTTCAACAAAGCCCCAGTAGTGGTTCGAAAACGAATCGCCCATCAGCAAGATTTGTGGGGCAGCCTGCGCGGCGCCCGATAGACAGCGGGGGTCGGCGCCATCGCTGACACCCAGGCATCCCTCTCGATTGGCCGGAACAGACGCTTTCAATCCATCGAACACGCTGTTGTAGGCCTGGTTGAAGCGGTTCGGCCAGCCTTCATGCCTGACGCTGGCAGCGTGGAGCAACGACAGGCCGATAGCCGGCACGATCATCAGCACAAGCAGCGTTTTGGCAAAGCCGAGCCTGGCCTTTCGAAAGCGGTTTTCAATCAGCGCATAGCAGAGCCAGGCCGTGAGGAATGTGGATACGAAGTAAACCAGTATCATCGGCGGCGTAAGCGCGACACCCATGTAGTTCATCATCGCCAGGATCGGCCAGTGCCACAGGTACAAGGAATACGAGAGCGTGCCGATAAACACCAGCGGTTTGAAGGCCAGCAGTTTCGAGGTAATGCTCGCATCGCCAATACCCTGGAACAGCAACGCAGCCGTGGCGAGGCACACGGCAATGGCATGGTATTGCGGAAACCCCGACAGGATATCGTCCCGAGTGGCGCAGTAGATGATCGTCGCCAGCGCAAGTGCACAGAGCAGCGTAGCGCTCAGGCGATTGAATCTGAACTTCTCCGAACTGAAGATGACCGCACAGGAGCCGATCATCAACTCGAAAATTCGCGCGGTGAAGAAGTAGTAGTTTTTATCCGGAACGGCGTAAGACAGGTACAGCGCGAGTGCCATTGCCGCCAGGGTCAAGCCGAGCACTGCCGTTTTGAAAAGATGTTTTGCCAGATAGCGGTGAAGCAACCAGAGGCCCAGCGGCAGGGCCAGATACCACTGCCATTCGATGGCCAGCGACCAGGTGTGCAGCAGTGGCAGACTCGCCGCATCGGGCGTGGCGTAACCTGTTGTCACTTTTGAAAAGTATTGGTTGGAGATGATTAACGACGTGTACTTTTCGCTTTTGAGAAAGTCGACATAGTCATCGGGCAAATACAGCAGCGTGGTGACTATCAGCGTGACGAGCAGCAGCGCAATCACGGCCGGTTGCAAGCGCCAGATCCGCCGCGTGTAGAAACCCGAGAACGTGAACGTGCCGTTGTTCAGCGATTTCATGATGATTGCGGTCGTCAGATAACCCGAGATCACGAAGAAGATATCGACGCCAATAAAACCTGACGGGAAAAACGCCAGGCCGCCGTGGAAAATCAACACCAGCAACACGGCGATTGCGCGCAGGCCGTCAATATCCGCACGGTAGGCAATCGATGGTTTGCGCTCGCCGGTCGTCGCGTTCGTTTCCGACGCTGTGGCCTCGCCCGGCTTTTTATCGCCAAGCCATTTGAACAGCAGCCCGCGCAAAGGCTTGCTGGATACCTCAACGGGGCGATTGAGCATTTATCAGTCCTTGGTTATTTCTGAACGATCAATCTTTCATTCCGTTTGATCGCGCTTGATCCGATGGAAAAACAGCCGAGGGTGTCGGCTGTTGAAGGGAGACGGGCAAGATCAGGCCTGGTGCGGTTTACGCCCCGACACAAAATGACTCACATCGTTGAACCCCGGTGTCGATGAGTGCCCCGGCGTGACCAGCGAATCGATAAATGCCTCATCTTCAGCGGTGATCTTCACGGCCTGCGCCTTGGTGTACGCATCCCATTGTTGCTCTGTCCGCGGGCCGACGATCGCCGACGTCACGGCAGTGTTGTTCAATACCCAAGCGATCGCAAACTCTACAATCCCGACACCGCGCTGCTCGGTGTACTGCTGAATCTGCTGGGCAATGCGCAGTGACTCGACGCGCCACTCGGTTTCCAGAATGCGCTTGTCCTGACGCCCGGCGCGGCTGTTGGCGTCCGGTTGGACATCTGGCGCGTACTTGCCACTGAGCACGCCGCGGGCCAGCGGGCTGTAAGGCACCACGCCAAGGCCATAGCTTTGCGCCGCTGTGATCTGCTCGGTCTCGGCCTGACGGTTAACGATGTTGTACAGCGGCTGGCTGATCACCGGACGATCAACGCCGAGTTTATCGGCGATGCGGATCACCTCGGCAATCCGCCAGCCGCGATAGTTCGACAAACCCCAATAGCGAATCTTGCCCTGACGGATCAGATCGCCAATCGCCGACACACTCACTTCCAGCGGAGTGTTGTGGTCTTCGCGGTGCAGGTAATAAATGTCGAGATAGTCGGTGCCGAGCCGGGTCAGGCTGGCATCGATGCCATTGAAGATATGTTTGCGGCTCAAGCCGCTGCGGTTCGGCACGCCGTCCACCGGGCCGAAACCGACCTTGGTCGCCAGCACCCATTCATGCCGATGCCGGGCAATCGCCTCACCGACAATCTCTTCGGAACGGCCGTTGGTGTAGACATCGGCGGTATCGATGAAGTTGATGCCCTGATCCCAGGCCTTATTGATGATACGCACGGAGTCGTCTGCGCTGGTCTGCTCGCCAAACATCATCGTACCGAGGGTGAGGGTAGATACCTGCAACCCCGAGTGCCCGAGTGTGCGAAAGCTCATGCCGAAATCCTTTTGTCGGTGGGAAGGGGTAATCAAATACCAGAAGTGCTGAATACGGCCAACCGTTTTGTCCAGAAACTGCCTTTCTCAACCCCAGCGAAAGGTGACCATTCGTCGTGACTGTCAGATCTGACAGTAGGCAGATCAGTGGCCGCTCAGGCCTGATCCTCGACGGGAGCCTTGTCGAAAAAGGCTCTGTCTTTTCTTGAAATCAGGAGCGCTTTCATGAACACACAGTCTTTCGATGAGGTTTTGCCCGAGGACGCCGTGGTAACCCTCTACGCGCCGCAGCTTCCGGACAGCAATACATCTGTGGCCGGTGCCGACTGCGGTATCGCCAAGGCGTTTTATGATCTGCGACCGAATGGTGCGACAGTCATTATCAATCCGGTTCTTGGTCAGCAGCCAGGCACTACTTTCAGAATTCATGTGAACGGCATCATGCGGGTCGACAGCCAGCAATCCCAATCCACGGATGACGCAGTAACCCTGCATATTCCCAAAAACCTGCTGAGATCCGATCCGGGATTCGTCAATAAGCTCAATTACTCCGTCGAGCGCACGACCAGCCCTGAAGAAACCTACGAGCCGCCAGTGACGATTCTGTACAACGCCGTTCGCCCGGGGATGGAAGACCAGAACGGCGATGAAGGACACTCCGAACTCGAGTTGGGACTGCCTCGGGATGTGCTGGAAAACGGTATCGATGCCGATCGTGCAGCACAGGGCGTGCAGGTCTGGTTCTCCTATCCCTATTGCCGGCCGTACGACCGGATTGTGCTCAACTGTAACGGTCATGATGTTGGGTGGGAGGTACATCCGGACGAAGCTCCGTCCACACCGACCAGTATTCCGACCCGCATTGGGCGTCTATTGGAAAAAGCCGATCTGGAGGCGGCAGGCGATCATCCCCAGTTCTCTTTCACCTATACGGTGTTCGACCAGATTGGCAACGGTGCCGATTTGAATTCACCATGGTCGGCGGCGATCCGCGTTGTTGTCGATCTCAAGGGCACACGGATGGCCGCTCCCGATATTGCCGAAGACCCGGATGACCCGTACGACGCGCCGGAGACCATTGACCTGAACAAACTGGGCAATAAGGATCTGACCGTCCAGGTGCATGTCCTGGAACCTCTTTGGGCCACCAACGACACTGTCCGCGTGAAATACACCGCGACGCCGAGTAGCGGACCCGTTGTCGCACATACGGTTGACCAGTTGGTCGGCAGGCTTCCTTTTGTGCACCGGTTGATGATTCCCAATGCGAAGGTCATCGGCGACAGTGTGGTCGCTGTGCTGTATGAGCAAGTACGAGGGGGAGTCGTTATTGCAACATCGAAAGTTGCACGGGCACGGGTGATTGTGAAGCCCGTTATTTTGGAAGTTAAGAACTCGTCCGGAGCGGACGTGCAGAACGGCGGCACGGTTTCGGACAATAAAGTGATGTTGTCGGGTTCTGCGCTGGCGGGGATGGTGTTGCGGGTTTTTAATGGCGAGGCGTTTATTGAGGAGATTCAAACCGGATCGAATTATAAGTGGCAGAGCAAATTGCTACCGATTGCGGTGGGGCAGCACAGCTTTACGGTAAAGGAAAAAACCGGGAATCAATTTGAGTCGGATCCATGGCGGTTTCAACGGTTGGCGCTCAGCATCGACCGGACACAGATGAAGCTGGACGGGTTCTCGGTGAAGATTCCTCAGTGGCCGAAAACCGGTGAGGATTCGATTGGCAATACGGGTTTTCGTGTGCCGACGGGTGGGGTTCCGCCGTATGACTATGCGTCTTCGGATCCGTTGACTGTGCCGGTGACTGCGACAGGTAAGGTGACTGGACTCAAGCAGGGTGTGGCGACAATATATGTTACGGATCAGGAGGGTGAGACAGTTAGTTACCTGGTGGGGGTTACGAATGTTTTTCAATTGCGGATCAGTGCTGAAAAGCTTCGGGCGGATGATGCAATTGCTTGGATGCATACGCTAGGTGGGATGCATGTTTATAGTTCAACCTTCACTAGAGACATACGACGTGTCTATTTTCCATCCATCCCTGAGCATGTAAATACGTGTTATTTAGCCGGTAGCAACTATATTTATATGCGGCCAGATATGAGCTTTTTTGGTTCTCCGGGGCGTAATGTACTCACATCGTGGTGCCTCCTACCTCTGTAGTTCAGTATTGCTTTGATCGTCCTCCCGGTCGGAAACGATCAAAGCAAGCTACGGGGCAAAGTGATTTGTCGATTCAGCTCTGCGCAGCGCTGTTGCAGAAACCCCTGCAACACCCTGACTCGTTCCGACACCTGCACCCGATGCGGGCACAGCAAATTGAACGGCGCACTTTCACCTCGCCAGCCATCGAACAGCGTCAGCAACCTTCCGGCACGGACATCTTCAGCGATGTCGAGCCAGGCTTTGTAAGCGATGCCATGCCCGGCCAGCGCCCAGCGTCGGGCGACATCACCGTCATCGCTCAGATAGTCGCCGTGGACTTCCACTTCCAGCGTTTCATCGCCGCGACTGAAACGCCAGCTGTTGTAGGGGCGGCCATTGCGCAGATAGAGCAGGGCGCTGTGCTCGCTGAGTTCGCCGGGATGTTGCGGGGTGCCGTGGCGCGCCAGATAGTCAGGACTGGCACAGGCAACGCGCCGGTGTTGCGGCAGAATCGGTAACGCCACCAGCGTCGAATCGCTCGGCACGCCGAAGCGCAACGCCACATCGACAGTCTCGCGGAACAGATCGGCATGCCGGTCGTTGAGCAACAGCTGCAGTTGAATATTAGGGTGCTCGCGCTTGAAATCGTCGAGCCAAGGCAACAGCACGTTGCGTCCGAAGTCCGACGGCGCAGCCAGTTGCAACACGCCGCTCAACCCTGCGCTTTGCTGCCTGAGGGCCTGCTCGCCCTCGGCGAGTGCCGCCAGCGCCAGACGCACGCTTTCAAGATAACGCCGACCTTCCTCGGTCAGCCGAATGCTGCGCGTGGAGCGTGCGAATAAACGGATCCCGAGGCGGGTTTCCAGGCGCTTCAACGCAATACTGGCGGCGGCCGGGGTCAGCTCCAGGGCGCGGGCGGCGGCAGAAATGCTGCCGGCATCGGCGACACGGACGAAGATCTCCAGATCGAGAATCGAGCTCATTACTAAAAATCCTTTAAAGATCTTTGCGTTTTTGCGGGATTTTTCCGCGATTGGCAAGGGCAGATACTGCAATTCATCAACAATCGCAGGAGAGGCGTATGACCTGGACATTCGATCATCTGGCGTTCAATACCGCTGACGGCCAGACCTTGCAGGACGATTTCGCCCGGTTGCTCGGGCTGAAGCCGGGCCGTCGACCGCCGTTTCCGTTTCCCGGGCGTTGGCTGTATCAGGATGAGCACGCCGTGGTGCATGTGATTGAGCGGCCACTGCCGGATAACACTGAATTGAGCCACATTGCTTTTCGTACCGATGAACTGGCGGAAACGGTATTGCAGCGGGTGCGCGACAGCGGTTTGCCGTATCAACTGGCGCAGGTGCCGGGCGAGGGGATTGCGCAGATATTCGTGCAAATGCCCGGTGGTCTGGTGATTGAACTGGATGCCGAAGCACAGCCCTCACCCTCTCCCAGAGGGAGAGGGGACTGACCGAGGTGTTTGAGCGAGATACGTCGACGTGCAATACCGAGTCGAACTCAGGTCGTGAAAAGCACCAAAATCGGTTCCCTTCTCCCGAGTCGGACTCAAATCTTGAAAAGCACGGCAATCGGCTCCCTTTCCCCCTCGCCCCCTTGGGGGAGAGGGCTGGGGTGAGGGGGAAAAGATCTTCAGAACACCACACAAACCCAAGCCGAAACTCCCAATAAAAAACGACCCTGAAAAGGGCCGTTCTTCCGTGCATCAAAACCTCAAGCGCGCAATGCCCGCGTCATGCGCAGCGCCAGCAGACTCCCGCCCACAATCACGCCTGCCAGCAGATACAACGCCGCATCCGTTGAACCGGTGCTGTCCTTGACCCAACCCACCAGGTACGGGCTAAGAAACCCGGCCATCTGCCCCATCGAGTTGATCAACGCCAGCCCACCGGCCGCAGCACCGGCGCTCAACATGGCCGTCGGCACCGGCCAGAACATCGGCAGGCCAGTCAGCGCGCCCATGGTGGCAATGGTCAAACCCAGAATCGCTATGGCCGGGTTGGCCGCGAAATTCACCGCAATCAGCAGACCGATCGCGCCCATCAACATCGGCACCACCAAGTGCCAGCGGCGCTCTTGACGCAGGTCCGCCGAACGCCCGACCACCAGCATGAACACCGCCGCCAGCAGATACGGAATCGCACTCAGCCAGCCAATCACCAGGTTATCGCTGAAGCCAAGGTTCTTGATGATCGACGGCAGCCAGAAGTTGATCGCGTACACGCCGCTCTGGATGCAGAAGTAGATCAGGCCGAACGCCCAGATCGTCGGGTTCTTGAACACTGCCAGCAACGAGTCGGAGGTGGATTTCGGCTTGTTCGCCAGGTCTTCAGCCTGATCCGCTTCAAGCACCGCACGCTCATGCGGACTCAGCCATTTGGCATTGGCGAAGCTGTCGCTCAGCAGGAACCAGGCGAGGGCGCCGAGGATCACCGTGGGAATGCCTTGCAGCAGGAACATCCATTGCCAGCCGGCCAGACCACCCTGGCCTGCCGCAAAGTGATTGAGAATCCAGCCGGAGAACGGGCTGCCGAGCAGGCCGGACACCGGGATCGCCGACATGAACAACGCCATGATCCGGCCACGGCGGAAGGTCGGGAACCACTGCGAGAGGTACAACACGACGCCCGGGAAGAACCCGGCTTCAGCCGCACCGGTGAACAGGCGCAGGGTGTAGAACCCGGTCGGGGTGGTGACGAACAGCAGGCAGGTCGACAGCGTGCCCCAAGTGATCATCATCAGCGCAATCCAGCGCCGTGGGCCGAATTTGGTCAATGCGAGATTGCTCGGAACGCCGCACAGCACGTAGCCGATGAAGAAGATACCGGCCCCGAGGCCGTACACGGTTTCGCTGAATTTCAGGGCATCAAGCATCTGCAGTTTGGCGAATCCAACGTTGACCCGGTCGAGGTAGTTGAACAGGTAGCAGATGAAAATGAAGGGGATCAAACGCAGGGTGATGCGTTTATAAACGGCGTTTTTACCGTCATCGATGGTCTGGGTAGCTGCGGCGCTCTGCGACATAGCGGCTCTCTCTTTATTATGATTTTTTGCGATGCAAAGGGTAACGTTGATCGCCCCGAGAGTCTCGGCCACCTTTGGCTGGATTGTCTTTGTGCCTGCGCACAGGGTTTGCCGTCAGACCCTGTGCGGGTGAACAACCGCCAGTGCCATAAATCAAGGATTGCCGCCGCTATGTTCGAACTCGATCACGACCTCGCCCAGGACATCGTCGACCGGGCCATGGCCATTTTGCCCTACAACGTCAACGTCATGGACAGCCAGGGGCTGATCCTCGGCAGCGGCGAACCGGAGCGCATCAACACCCGTCACGAAGGCGCGCAACTGGTGTTGGCCAACGGTCGCGTGGTCGAGATCGACGCGCAGACCGCTGTGCATTTGAAGGGCGTGCAACCGGGGATCAACCTGCCGCTGTTGCTCGATCAGCGCTTGATCGGAGTACTCGGCATCACTGGCGAACCGGAACAATTGCGAACCTACGCCGAACTGGTGCGCATGACCGCCGAAATGCTCGTCGGCCAGCGCAATCAGCAGGCCGAGCAGCAATGGCGGCGTCAGCGTTGTGATGATTTGCTGGCGCTGCTGCTGAGCGAGGCGGGGGATTCGCCGCGTCTGGTCGATGAGGCGCAACAACTTGGCCTCAAGCCGCAATTGACGCGGGTGCCGTATCTGTTCGAGCTGGGCCTTGAGCATGGGCCGGGGCAAACCGTCGAGGCGCTGAGTGCCTGGCTGACGTCGCGTTATCCCGATAGCTGGTGCGTGAGTTCGGCGAAGTCATCGCTGTTGTGGTGCCGGCCGGCGAGTCAAAACGTCGAGCATGATCGCTTGCTGGAAAAACTCGACGGCCTCGGCTGGAAGATTCTGCGTATCGCCGTGGGCGGGCAGGCCGATGGACTCGCCGGGCTGCGTCGTTGCTATCGGCGTGTGGGCGACTTGCTCGCCTATGGCCGCGAAGTGTTACCGCATTCGCGATTGCTGACGCTGAACCGCTATCGATTGCCGGTGATGTTGTGGCGGCATCGCAATGACGATGCGCTGGACGAATTGCTCAAACCGTTGCGTAAAGTGATCGCCAAGGACGGCAACGGCCAATTGCTGGCGACGTTGCGCAGTTGGTGTGAGCACGATGGCCAGAGTCAGGCGTGTGCCGATGCGCTGGGGATTCATCGCAACAGTTTGCGGTATCGGATGGAGCGGATTGCCGAGTTGAGTGGGGTTGATCCGTTGCGGCTTGATGGGATGCTGGCGCTGTATCTGGGGGTGCAGCTGCTGCCCCAGACTGACATTTCGGCATGAGGTGTTTTTGAGGCCGCCATCGCTGGCAAGCCAGCTCCCACAAAGGTTGATGGTGTTCACAACATTTGTGTTTACCGACAATCCCTGTGGGAGCTGGCTTGCCAGCGATGGCGGCCGAACATTCACCGCCACTTTCCCTGTCTTTGTGAAAATGAACAATAAACGCCCCCGCCACTTGTGCAGCGGACAGGCGTCAAGGCGCAGGCCGACTGGCAGCATGAGGGGCATTGCAAACGGAGAATTTCCATGAAAATCGTCATCGCCCCCGACTCGTTCAAGGACAGCCTGAGTGCCCAAGGTGTCTCCGAAGCCATCGCCCTCGGCCTGGCTCAGGTCTGGCCGCGGGCAACGATGATCAAATGCCCGATGGCTGATGGCGGCGAAGGCACGGTCGAATCGATTCTGGCTGCCTGCGAAGGCGAACTGCGCCGCACCCGTGTGCGTGGCCCGCTGGGCACAGCCGTCGACGCCGCGTGGGGCTGGTTGCCGCACAACCACACCGCAATCATTGAAATGGCTGAAGCCAGCGGCTTGCAATTGGTGCCGCCGGGGCAACGCGATGCCTGCATCAGCAGCACTTTCGGCACCGGCGAATTGATTCGCGCGGCACTGGAGGCCGGCGCGCAACGGGTGATTCTGGCAATTGGCGGCAGTGCCACCAACGATGGTGGCGCCGGGGCGATGCAGGCGCTGGGCGTGAAGTTGTTCGATGCACAGCATCAAGCGTTGGTGCCCGGTGGCTTGGCACTGGCGCAATTGGCACGCTTGGACCTGAGCGAACTCGACCCGCGTCTGGCGCAGGTGCGTTTCGATATTGCTGCGGACGTGAACAATCCCCTGTGCGGCCCGCACGGTGCTTCAGCGATTTTCGGCCCGCAGAAAGGCGCGTCGCCGACGCAGGTGCAGCAACTCGATCAGGCGTTGGCGCACTTCGCCGAACTGTGTGCGCAAGCCTTGGGTAAAGACGTTCGAGACGAACCGGGCAGCGGTGCGGCGGGTGGTTTGGGGTTCGCAGCCAAGGCCTTTCTCGGCGCGCAATTCCAGGCCGGGGTGGAAGTGGTCGCCGAACTGGTCGGCCTCGCCGAAGCGGTCAAAGGTGCCGATCTGGTTATCACCGGAGAAGGGCGATTCGATGCGCAGACCTTGCGCGGCAAGACCCCATTCGGTGTTGCGCGGATTGCCAAACGGCATGATGTGCCAGTGGTTGTCATTGCCGGTACCTTGGGCGAGGGTTACCAAGAACTCTACGAACACGGCATCGATGCGGCATTCGCCGTGACTAGCGGGCCGATGACGTTGGAACAGGCCTGCGCCGAAGCACCGCGCCTGCTGCGTGAACGCGCCACGGACATCGCCCGCGTCTGGCAGCTCGCCGCCAAGCGCTGAGCCAGATCGGGATCTACCCCTGTAGGAGCTGCCGAAGGCTGCGATCTTTTGATTTTTCTTTTAAAAGCTCAAATCAAAAGATCGCAGCCTTCGGCAGCTCCTACACAAAGCGATCCTCCAGTGTTTCATTGTTGTAACACCCGGAAAAATAGTTGCTCTTGACCCGCAATCTTCCTAAAGCCTGGCCGATACAACCAACAGGCGCGCACCAAACTTCCTAAAAAACAGTGACGCCGGACTGAGCCCGCCCCTCGGGCCAGTGATGACGCATGGACGCTCGTAGTTTCTATCTTTCGAGAGCTCAACTATGTCCCTGCTTAACCTGAATATCGCGCCCCGTGCCTTTCTCGGTTTTGCCTTTATCGCCTTGCTGGTGATCGTGCTCGGTGTGTTCGCCGTCAATCGCATGTCGATCATCCGTCAGGCTTCGATCGACATGGACTCGACGCAATTGCCCAGCGTCACTCACCTCAGTGCGGTAACGGAAAACGTCCTGCGCATGCGCATCCTGTCGTTCCGTGTACTGGTCAATCGCGAGCCGGCCAGCCTGCAAGAGGCGCAAACGCGCATTGCCGTGCTGGTCGACAAGGCGCGCAAGGCTCAGGCCAGCTATGCCGCGCTGCCGGCAGGCCCTGAAGAACGTGCAATCTACCAGACCTTCTCAACCACCCTGGACAACTACCTGCAAGCGCAGAGTCAGATGATTGAGCTGTCGCGTCAGGACAAACTCGACGAGATGCGCACCCTGATCAACACGCGGATCAAGGAGGGTACCGACCAGATGGGCGAGCAGCTCAACAAGCTGATTGCAATCAACACGACCGATGCGAAAACGGCGGCCACCAAGGCGGGTGAACACTACGACAGCGCCGTGACCGGGATCATCATCGTTGCCGTGATCGCAGCGCTGGCCACCGTGCTACTGGCCTGGCTGCTGACTCGCAGCATCGTCACCCCGCTGAACCGTGCCGTACTGGCTGCGCAAACCATTGCCGACGGCAACCTGAGCAAAACCATCGAAATCGACGGCAAGGATGAAGCGACGCAGTTGCTGCAGGCACTGGCCACCATGCAGAGCAACCTGCGCAAAACCATCGAACAGATCGCCGGCTCCGCCACCCAACTGGGCGCCGCTGCCGAAGAACTCAGCGCGGTAACCGAAGAAGCCTCCCGGGGCCTGCAGCAGCAGAACAATGAAATCGAGCAAGCCGCCACCGCGGTCAACGAGATGACCGCCGCGGTCGAAGAGGTCGCGCGCAACGCCGTGTCGACCTCCGAGGCCTCGAATCAATCGACCCACGCCGCCCGCGAAGGTCGCGATCAAGTGGTGAAAACCGTCGACGCGATCCAGACCATGACCCATGACGTGCAGAACACCGCGCACATGATCGAAGGCCTGGCCGCGCAGGGCCGTGATATCGGCAAAGTGCTCGATGTGATCCGCGCCATCGCCGAACAGACCAACCTGCTGGCGCTCAACGCCGCAATCGAAGCCGCACGCGCCGGTGAGGCCGGGCGTGGTTTTGCCGTGGTCGCGGACGAGGTTCGGGCATTGGCCCATCGCACCGCGCAATCGACCCAAGAGATTGAGAAAATGGTCGCCGGTATCCAGAACGGCACCGGCGAAGCGGTGTCGTCGATGCAGCAAAGCAATCAGCGCACCCAGACCACCCTGGAAATGGCCCGCGCGGCCGGCGTGGCGCTGGAGCAGATCACCCAGTCGATCCATCAGATCAACGAACGCAACCTGGTGATCGCGAGCGCTTCGGAAGAACAGGCGCAAGTCTCGCGCGAGGTCGACCGCAACCTGGTCAACATCCGCGATCTGGCCACGCAATCGGCTGCCGGGGCCAACCAGACCAGCGCCGCGACTCACGAACTGTCGCGTCTGGCGGTGGATTTGAATGCCATGGTGGCGCGTTTCGTGATTTGAGATACGGTGAAGGCTGGAGACCGCGCAATCAGGAGACGTACATGCGCTATTCAGCCTTGACCCAACGAATCGCCGGGGAGGGAGCAGCGGCCTGGCAGATTCATGACCGAGCGCTGGAGTTGCGCGCCGAGGGAGTCGATATCCTGCTGCTGAGCGTTGGCGACCCGGATTTCGATACACCGCTGCCGATTGTCCACGGTGCGATCGACAGCTTGCTGGCAGGCGATACCCATTACTCCGAAGTGCGAGGTCGTTTGGCGCTGCGCACGCTGATTGCCGAACGCCATCGGCGGCGCAGCGGGCAGGCGGTGGATGCCGACCACGTGATCATCATGCCCGGCGCGCAATGCGCGGTGTATTCGGTGGCGCAATGTCTGCTCGATCCCGGCGATGAAGTGATCGTCGCCGAACCCATGTACGTCACCTACGAAGGCGTGTTTGGCGCGTGCGGCGCAACGGTGGTGCCGGTGCCGGTGCGTCCGGAAAACGGCTTTCGCGTCGACCCGCTCGACGTCGCCGCGCGCATCACCCCGAAAACCCGCGCCATGCTGCTCAACAGTCCGAACAACCCCAGCGGCGCGAGCCTGTCACTGCTGATCTGGCAAGAACTGGCGGCGCTGTGTATCCGCCATGACTTGTGGCTGATCAGCGACGAGGTCTACAGCGAACTGCTTTACGAAGGTCAGCACGTCAGCCCGGCGAGTTTGCCGGGCATGGCCGAACGCACGGCAACCATCAACAGCCTGTCGAAATCCCACGCCATGACCGGGTGGCGCATCGGCTGGATGATCGGGCCGAAGTCGCTGGCCGAGCATTTGGTCAATTTGTCGCTGAGCATGTTGTTCGGGTTGCCGGATTTTGTGCAGAAAGCCGCGCAGATTGCGCTGGAGACCGATTTGCCGGAAGTGACGCAGATGCGCGAGGAGTATCGCCTGCGCCGGGATCTGGTCTGCGAGCGTCTGCACGGTTGTCCGGGGCTTTATCCGATTCGTCCTGATGGCGGCATGTTCGTGATGGTCGATGTGCGCCAAACGGGGCTGGATGCCCAGGCGTTTGCCGAGCAGTTGCTGGAGGGTTACGGCGTGTCGGTGCTGGCCGGTGAGGCATTCGGGCCGAGTGCGGCGGGGCATATCCGTATTGGTTTGGTGGTCGATCGGGTGAAACTCGCGGATGCCTGTGCGCGGATTGCCTTGTGTGCGGCGCAGCTTTTACAGGTGCGTAGTGCTTGATGACTTTGTGTTGCATGCACTGGCCCCATCGCTGGCAAGCCAGCTCCCACAGTGATTTGAGGTGGACATGATATTTGTGTCCGCTCGAGAACCCTGTGGGAGCTGGCTTGCCAGCGAAGGGGCCAGAACAGGCAATGAAAATTTCAGCCCTGCCAGGCCGATGGATTCACCAGATTCGCCGGTTTCTCTCCCTTCAGCGCCGCCAACAGATTCTCCACCGCACAGCGCGCCATCGCCTCGCGCGTCTCATGCGTCGCCGAGCCCATGTGCGGTGTCGCCACCACATTGTTCAGTTGCAACAGCGGCGAATCATGATTCAGCGGCTCACGTTCGAACACATCCAGCCCCGCGGCACGAATCCGCTGATGACGCAGCGCCTCGATCATCGCCGCTTCATCGACCACCTTGCCCCGCGAGATGTTGATGAAAATGCTTTCCGGGCGCATCAGCGCGAACTGCTCGGCGCCGATCAAGCCTTCGGTCTGCGCCGTCAGCGGCAAGGTCAGGCAAATGAAGTCGGCCTGCTTGAGCAGATCTTCCAGGCTGCGGTATTGCGCATCGAATCGCGCCTCGACCGCCGGTTTGCGCGACTGGCTGTGATAGATCACCGGCATGCCGAATCCGAAATGCCCACGCTGCGCCAGCGCTTCGCCGATACGGCCCATGCCGATAATCCCCAGCGTCTTGCCATGCACATCGGTGCCGAAATGCACTGGGCCGATGTTGCGGTTCCATTGGCCGCTGCGCACCATGTTCGCCAGTTCCACTACACGCCGGGCGGCAGCGAGGATCAGCGCAAAACCGGTGTCAGCGGTGGTTTCGGTGAGCACGTCCGGGGTGTTGCTCAGGAGGATCTTGCGCTGACTCAGGTAATCGATGTCGTAGTTATCGACCCCGACCGAGACGCTGGCGATGGCTTCGAGTTGCGGCGCGAGATCGAGCAACGCTGCGTCGAGTTTCAGGCTGGCGCCGAGCAAACCGTGGGCGCGGGGCAGGGCATCGCGCAGTTGCATGAGGCCGTCGGCGTCGAGGCTGTTGATCAGCGTCACCTCACACTGCTCTTGCAGACGAGCCATCAACGCGGGTGAAAGTTTCTTGTACAACACGACCTGTTTTTTCATGGCAAAAGTCTCTTCAGGAATGCGCCGGCACGGCACGCGTGGCGACGGCTTTGGCGACGACGCGATCACTGGCGCCGGGCTTGAGAAAAATTGTCAGCACCACCGACAGCAGCAACGCGCCGCTCATCAACAGGTACGAAGCGCCGGGCGAACCGGTGGAGCTGTTCAGGTAACCGACCAGATACGAGCCGCCGAATGAACCAAGTGCGCCCATGCTGTTGATCAGCGCCATCGCGCCGCCGGCAACGTTGGCCGGGAGAATCTCCGGGACGATGGCAAAGAACGGCCCGTAAGGTGCGTACATGCACGCGCCGGCAATCACCAGCAGCGTGTACGACCACCAGAAGTGCTCTGCGCCCAGCGCGTAGGAGCCGTAAAACGCGATCGATGCGATCAGCAGTGGCGGCCAGACGAAGCGTTTGCGCTTCTGCAACTTGTCCGAACCCCACGACACCACAAGCATGCCAATCACCGCCGCCAGATACGGCAGCGCCGACAGCCAGCCGGCCTCGATCATGTCCATTTGCGCGCCGGCCTTGAGGATCGACGGCAGCCACAGTACGAAGCCGTAAACGCCGATGCTCCAGCAGAAAAACTGCAGCGCGAGAATGATCACCTTCGGCGAACGGAACGCCTCGGCGTAGTTCTTCACTGCTTTGATACCGACCTGTTCAGCAGCCAGTGCGCTTTCCAGATCCTGCTTTTCCTGCTCGTTGAGCCACTTGGCCTGCGCCGGACGATCATCGGCCAGACGCCACCAGATAAACGCCCAGAGCACCGCCGGCAGGCCCTCGATGATGAACATCCAGCGCCAGCTGAAATGCTGCACCAGATAACCCGAAACCACCGACATCCACAGCATCGTCACCGGGTTGCCAAGGATCAGAAAGGTATTGGCCCGCGAGCGTTCGGCACGGGTAAACCAATGGCACAGATACACCAGCATCGCCGGCATTACAGCGGCTTCGACCACGCCGAGCATGAAGCGGATGACGATCAGCCAATAGGCGTTGGAGACCACGCCGGTCAACGTGGCGAGGCCGCCCCAGAGAATCAGGCTGACGAAAATCAGTTTCTTCACGCTGTGTTTTTGCGCGTAGATCGCACCCGGCACCTGGAAGAAAAAGTACCCGAGGAAGAACAGCGCACCGAGCAGCGATGACAGGCCCGGGGTGATCATCAGGTCTTCGGCCATGCCCGAGGCAGCGGCAAAGCCGTAGTTGGCGCGATCCAGATACGCCAGGCTGTAGGTGATGAACACGATGGGCATGATGTACCACCAGCGGCGGGTGGCGAGGGTTGCGGTTTTCATGGGTCTTGCTCCTGAGCTTGTTGTTTTTGTCGCAGCAGGTTCAATGAATCGGTTGCCTGTCAGGGCCTCATCGCTGGCAAGCCAGCTCCCACAGGGATCTCGGGTATGTCAAAGATTGCATTGCCAACATCAACCCTTGTGGGAGCTGGCTTGCCAGCGATGGCGGCCTCAAATTCGCTGAAGAGTTCAGCCCGGGTCGGAAGGCCTTCCATATCCCCCCGACTCTGCACCGCGCGACTGCCAATCCAGTTCGCACGCTGCACTGCCTCGGCAAAACTCTGATGCTCCAGCAGGGCACTGATCATCCCCACTGCAAAGCCGTCACCGGCACCGACCGTATCGACGACATTGGTCACCGGCACGCCGGCAACAAAACCCTGATCCAGCTGCGTTCGGTAATAAGCGCCTTGCGGGCCAAGCTTGATCGCCACCGCTTCGGCACCTTGATCAAGATAAAACGCAGCAATGTCCGCCGGGTCTTCGAAACCGGTGAGCAAACGACCCTCACTCAACCCCGGCAGCACCCAATGGGCGAGGGCGGCGAGACGGTTGATCTCGCGGATCATTTCGCCCTCGCTGGCCCACAGGCTCGGACGCAGATTGGGGTCGAACGACACGCTGCGCCCGGCATTGCGCATGCGTGTCATCAGCTCAAAGGACATCTCCCGCGCCGACGCCGAGAGCGCCGGAGGAATGCCAGTCGCATGCAGATGGCGGGCGCTCAATAGACTGGCCGTGATCGACTGGGACGACAGATGACTGGCCGCCGAACCGCGTCGGAAATACTCGACCTGCGGGTCGCTGCCGTCATCGTTGCGGGATTTGAACTGGAAACCGGTCGGGTGCTGTTTATCGACATCGACGTGGCTGCAATCCAGACCTTCCTTGATCAAGGTTTCGACCACAAAACGCCCGAGCGAATCATTACCGACGCGGCTCAGCCACGCGACGTTGAAACCCAGGCGCGACAGCCCGATCGCAACATTGCTGTCGGCCCCGGCGATGCGCTTGTGAAAGTGTTCGACTGCCGCCAGATCACCGGTCTGCTCGGCGACCAGCATCGCCATGGTTTCGCCGAACGAGAGAATATCGATCTCAGACATGAGCTGGCTCCAGACGCGATTGGCCGAGGCGGGCGAGGGCGGCGACGTGCTCGGTGGTCAGCTGCACCAGGTCCTCGCCCTGTAATGGATATTCGGCGGCGCGCATAACGCCTTGGGCCATGTGCCGCAGCAGTTGTTCCCACAGATGCAGGTCACTGACGGCCGGCGGCACCGCGACCAGTTTGCCGTCGGCGCGCCGGGCCACGGCTTTGCAGTGCACGTAACCGACATGCCGGCCGAGCAGGCGTGCGGCGCTGGCGGCGGATTGGTCCTGCCACTGCCAGTTGCCGATGTCGAAGGTCATTCTGATCGGCAGGTTGTGCTGCTCGACGGCCGCGAAGAAGCGCTGAAACGGTTCGATGCGTCCGCCGTGCAGGGTCTGGTCGTTTTCCACCAGCAGTTGCACTGAAGTGTGCTTCAGGCGTTCGGCCAGGGCTTGCAGATCGTTGGTGTCGGTGAAGTAGCCGAGGGAGACTTTCAGCCATTTCGAGCCGAACGCTTCGGCTTGTTGCAGTGCGGTGATCAACTCGGGATTGGGCTGCGCCTGACCGGCCAGCCACAGTTCGGTCGGTGAGGAATAGATGCTTAGCAAGCCCAGCGCCTGTGTGGCCTGCGCCAGTTGCGCAGGGTCTTCACGCGTCAGCAGCTCTTCACGCCACTCGATGCGATTGGCCCCGGCCGCAGCCAGAACATCGATGAAAGCATCCTGCCCGCGTTGGCGCACAAGTTCGGCGCCGTAGCTGGACAGACTGATGGAAACGGCGGGTTTATTCATTGTTATTGACCTCTGAAACCGGTTTCATTTTTGTTCAAAAAAATATCAGGTGCTTCTGTGTTGTCCTTTCGGGTCTCATCGCTGGCAAGCCAGCTTCCACAGTGTTCGGGTCGTACACAAAGGCTTGGTACACCTCTGAACCTGTGGGAGCTGGCTTGCCAGCGATAGCGTCAGATCAGACACCGCCTACTTCACGGGTCGACCCACGCTCCACCAGCACCGGCGCAAAATCCACCACCCGCGCCTCGTCGTCATCCCCACGCAAGCGCTTGAGCAAACACTCAAACGCCCGCGCGCCAATCTCTGCCGTCGGCTGAGCCAGCGCGGTAATCCCGCTGCCCACCAACGGATACCAATCCAGATCATCCAGGGCTATCAGCCCGACATCCTCGAACAACCGAACACCCAATACTCGCAATACCGACGTGGCCGCCAACGCCGCCACACCATTGGCGCAAAACAGCGCTTTCGGGGCATTACCGGGGGTGTTCAGAAAGGTTTGAAGTTGAGCGTTGAGATCGTCGCCGGTTTCCAGCACCGCACCCGCCAGGACCGAGCGCTGAGCAATCTGTGCCTGAAAACTGCTGACCCGCTCGATCCGCGAACTGGTGCCGTCATACGGTTCAGTGACCAGCACCAGATCCCGATAACCGCGCTGCTCCAGATGCGTGAGCGCCATCTCCACCGCTTGTGGGTTGTTCAGTCCGACCATGTCGCTGTCCAGCCCTTCGACCTTGCGATCCACCAGCACCAGCGGCATCTCGCGGCGCAGCTCGTGCAATTCGTCACGGTGATGGCCCAGCGTGTTCACGATCAGCCCTTCGATGTTGTACGAACGCAACAGCGCCAGGTGCTGGCGTTCCTGCTCGTCATCGCGATCGGTGTTGCACACCACCAGGCTGTAGCCGTGGGCACGGCAAGCGGTCTCCACCCCGTGCATGACGGCAATCGAATAAGGGTTACGGATATCGGCCACCAGCATGCCGATCAGGCGTGTACGCCCACGTTTCAGGCCTCGGGCCATTTGATTGGGACGATAGCCGAGTTCGCTGATGGCCTGCTCGATGCGCAGCGCAATGGCATCGGAGAGCAGGGCGCGATCATCGCCGATGAAGCGCGAGACGCTGGCTTTGGATACCCCAGCGCGTTCGGCGACATCAAGCATGGTCACGCGGCTGCGCTGGGCGGCGGAGAAGTCGTTCACGGTCTGAAACCTTATTATTGGATTTATAGGTTCAGCGTCTGCGAACAGTGCTGAAACCGGTTTCAGGAAACACCAAAAACAAATATTTCGTCAAGTGAATGATCACTTGCCTTCGACTTGTTGCCGACGGGCGGAATGCCGTCAGCCGAACAAACCGGCAGCGATATTGATCGAAAAGCCCAGAATCGCGGTGTTGAACACGAATCCGATCAACGATTGTGCCAATACGATTTTGCGGATATCGCGCGTGGCAACACCGACATCTGCCGTCTGCACGGCGACGCCGATGGTGAAGGAGAAGTACAAGAAGTCCCAATAGTTAGGGGTCGTCAGCCCCTCGGCGAAACGTAACGCCGGCTCCTTGCCATCCCAGGTGTAATACAACCTGGCGTAGTGCACGCAGAAAATCACCCCGATCAGCAGCCATGAACCGATCACGGTCAGTGCGGTAAAACCGTAGTGCAGCAGTTTGCGCGTGGTTTCCAGGTCCTTGCTGCCGGCAAGCTCGAAGGTGATGGTCGCCAGGCTCGCCAGCGCGGCGATGCACACCACGAACAGCACCAGCCCGGCATTTTCGTCTTCGACTTCAGCGATGCGTTTGACGTCCGGGGCTTTGGCGCGCGCGGTCAGCCAGAACATCAGGATCAGATAAGTCCAGACACCGGCGTTCCAGCCGATGAGGATTTTGCTGGCGATGGAATCGGCGGGGACCAACAGGCCGGTGGCGAGGCCGAACAGGGCGGCGGCGGACAGGCGAGGGTGGGTGCGGGCGAGGAAGCGCATGGGGACTCACGTTGGTGAACTGTCTCTGCACCATAGCGTACGCAACCCCGCTTTTGTAGGAGCTGCCGCAGGCTGCGATCTTTTGATCTTCTAAAAGCAAAGTCAAAAGATCGCAGCCTGCGGCAGCTCCTACAGTTGGATCAGTGGGGTTTGGTGAATCGTTGTACGAGTTTCATGACGACGACGAAGAACACCGGGACGAAGATCACCGCCAGTGTCGCGGTAATCATCCCGCCGATCACCCCGGTGCCGATCGCCTGTTGGCTTGCGGAACTGGCGCCAGTGGCAATGGCCAACGGCACCACGCCGAGAATGAACGCCAGCGAAGTCATCACGATCGGTCGCAGACGCAAACGCGCTGCCTGCAACGTCGCATCGATCAGATCGTGGCCTTCGTCATACAGGCTCTTGGCGAACTCGATGATCAGGATCGCGTTCTTCGCCGACAGACCGATGATGGTGATCAGGCCAACCTTGAAGAACACATCATTGGGCATGCCGCGCAATGTCACCGCCAGCACCGCGCCGAGGACGCCCAGGGGCACCACCAGCAACACCGAAGTCGGAATCGACCAGCTCTCGTACAGCGCCGCCAGACACAGGAACACCACCAGCAACGACAGACCGAGGAGGATCGGCGCCTGATTGCCAGACAAGCGTTCCTGCAACGACAACCCGGTCCATTCCTGACCCAGGCCTTTCGGCCCCTGCGCCACCAGACGTTCGATTTCCGCCATGGCCTCACCGGTACTGTGCCCCGGAGACGGTTCGCCGGAAATCGCAATCGCCGGATAGCCGTTGTAACGGGTTAATTGCGCCGGGCCTTGAATCCAGTTGGCCTGCACAAATGCCGACAGCGGCACCATATGCCCGGTGTTGTTGCGCACATGCATTTTCAGCAGATCGGCCACCTGGCTGCGTTGATCGCCTTCGGCTTGCACGACAACGCGTTGCATGCGCCCTTGATTGGGGAAGTCGTTGATGTAGCTGGAGCCGACGGCAGTGGACAGCACATTACCAATGTCGGCGAACGAGACGCCGAGGGCATTGGCCTGCTTGCGGTCGACCACCAGTTGCACCTGCGGCGCTTCGGCCAGCGCGCTTTCGCGCACATTCATCAATACCGGGCTTTTCTCGGCAGCCGCGAGCAGTTCGCTGCGCGCCTGCATCAAGGTCGCATGGCCGAGGCCGCCGCGATCCTGCAAGCGGAACTCGAAACCGCTCGACGTGCCGAGACCATCCACGGGCGGTGGCAGCACCGAGAACGCCATGGCGTCCTTGATTTCACTTAGCGCGATGTTGGCGCGATCGGCAATCGAGCTGGCGGCATCATCACCGCTGCGCTGCGACCAGTCCTTCAGCGTCGAGAACGCCAAGGCTGCGTTCTGGCCGCTACCGGAGAAGCTGAAACCGAGAATCACCACGGTGTCACTGATCCCCGGCTCGCCGGCGTTATGCGCTTCAAGTTGCTCGGCCACCGCCACCGTACGATTCTTGGTGGCGCCGGGCGGCAGTTGAATATCCGTGATGGTGTAGCCCTGATCTTCCACCGGCAGGAACGAGGAGGGCAGACGCGCAAAGCACAGGCCCAGCCCAACCAGCAGCACAGCGTAAATCAGCAGGTAACGGCCGCTGCGTTTCAGCGCATAGCCGACCCAGCCCTGATAACGATCGGTCAGGTGCTCGAAGCGGCGGTTGAACCAGCCGAAGAACCCGGACTTCTCGTGATGCTCGCCCTTGGCAATCGGTTTGAGCAGCGTCGCGCACAATGCCGGCGTCAGGGTCAGGGCGAGGAACGCCGAGAACAGAATCGACGTCGCCATCGACAGCGAGAACTGCTGGTAGATCACTCCGACCGAGCCCTGCATGAACGCCATCGGAATAAACACGGCGACCAGCACCAACGTGATGCCGATGATCGCGCCAGTAATCTGTGTCATCGCCTTGCGCGTGGCTTCCTTGGGCGACAAGCCCTCGGTGGCCATGATCCGTTCGACGTTCTCCACTACAACAATGGCATCGTCCACCAGAATGCCGATGGCCAGCACCATGCCGAACATGGTCAGCACGTTGATCGAGAACCCCAATGCCAGCATGGTCGCGAACGTGCCCATCAGCGCCACCGGCACCACCAGCGTCGGGATCAGCGTGTAACGCACGTTCTGCAGAAACAGGAACATCACCGCGAACACCAGCAGCATCGCTTCGCCCAAGGTGTAAATCACTTTGGTGATCGAGACTTTGACGAACGGCGAGGTGTCGTACGGGATCTTGTATTCCACACCCGCCGGGAAGTAGCGCGACAGCTCATCCATCTTCGCCCGCACCAACGTCGCGGTGTTCAGTGCGTTGGCGCCCGGCGACAACTGCACGCCGACAGCGGTCGACGGTTTGCCATTGAGGCGCGTACCGAACTGGTATTCCTGACTGCCGATCTCGACCCGCGCGACGTCACCGATGCGCACCGTGGAGCCATCGCGATTGGCCTTGAGCACGATGTCGGCGAATTCCTGCGGTGTCGCCAATTGGCCTTTCACCAGAATGGTCGCGGTTATTTCCTGCGTCGAAGGTGACGGCAGATCACCGATGCTACCCGCTGAAACCTGGGCGTTCTGCGCCACGATGGCTTCATTGACGTCAGCCGGTGTCAGGTTGAACGCGATCAGCTTCTGCGGATCGATCCAGATGCGCATGGCCCGTTCGGCACCATACAACTGCGCCTTGCCGACGCCCTCCAGGCGCTTGATCTCGTTCATCACGTTACGCGCCAGATAATCGCTGAGCGCCACGTCATCGAGCTTGCCGTCGCTGGAGGTCAGGGTGATTAGCAAGAGAAAACCGGACGAGACTTTTTCGACCTGCAAGCCCTGCTGATTGACCGCTTGCGGAAGGCGCGATTCGACCACCTTGAGGCGGTTTTGCACGTCGACCTGCGCCAGCTCCGGGTTGGTGCCCGGCTGGAACGTGGCTTTGATCGTCGCGCTGCCGAGACTGCTTTGCGATTCGAAGTACAGCAAGTGATCGGCGCCGTTAAGCTCTTCCTCGATCAGGCTGACCACGCTTTCGTCGATTGTCTGCGCCGAGGCGCCCGGGTACACGGCGTAGATCTCGATCTGCGGCGGGGCGACGTCGGGGTATTGCGCCACCGGCAACTGCGGGATGGCCAGCGCACCGGCCAACAGGATGAACAGCGCGACGACCCAGGCAAACACCGGGCGGTCGATAAAGAACTGCGGCATAGAAAAGCGTCCTGCTTACTGACCAGAGGTCTGGGCAAGTGGAAGAGGGGTGTCGTCGATCTGTACGGTTTCGCCGGGACGGGCGTGTTGCAGGCCTTCGATGACGATGCGGTCGCCGGGCTTGAGGCCGCCGGTGACGATCCAGCGATTGTTCTGCACCGCGCCCAGTTGCACCGGTTGCTCAGCGACGCGCATCTGCTCATCGACGGTCAGCACCTGAGCAATGCCGGCGCTGTCACGCTGCACGGCACGCTGCGGCACGGTAATGCCGTTCTGAATGGTCGCCTGCTCCAGACGCACACGAATGAAGCTACCCGGCAGCAAATCCAGATCCGGGTTGGGGAATTCGCTGCGCAGGATGATCTGGCCGGTACCCGGGTCGACGGTGATGTCGCTGAAGAGCAATTTGCCCGGCAGTGGATACAGGCTGCCGTCATCCTGAATCAGCGTGGCTTTGACCTGATCCTGACCGACTTCCTGCAACTGCCCGGAGCGGAACGCGCGGCGCAATTCGTTGAGCTCACGGGTCGACTGGGTGAGGTCAGCGTGAATCGGATTGAGCTGCTGAATCAGTGCCAGCGGTGTGGTTTCGTTCTGCCCGACCAATGCGCCTTCGGTGACCAGCGCACGGCCGACGCGACCGGAAATCGGCGCGGTAACGGTGGCATAACCCAGATTCAGTTTCGCCCGTTCGACGGCAGCCTTGTTGGCCGCAACGTCAGCGGCGGTTTGCCGGGCATTGGCGCGGGCGTTGTCGTAGTCCTGAGCGCTGATGGCTTTGTCGTCGATCAACTGGGCGTAGCGCTGCTCTTGCAGTTTCGCTTGAAAGGCATTGGCTTCTGCCTTGCGCAGCGCGGCTTCAGCGCTGTCGAGGTCAGCCTTGAACGGTGCAGGATCGATGCGGAACAGCACGTCGCCCTTTTTCACGTCGCTGCCTTCGCGGAAGGTGCGCTGCAAGACCACACCGGCCACCCGTGCCCGCACTTCGGCGATTCGTGGCGCGGCGATGCGGCCGCTGAGTTCGCTGCTGAGCGTCAGGGGATGCGCTTCGATCGTCTCGATGCGCACCGTGGCCGGTGGCGCCTGTTCCTCAGCCTTCGAGGATGAATCACAGGCGCTCAGCGTCAGCGCCATCGCGATCAGGCCGAGCCCGGCCAGCAGTTTCTTCGACATGTACAACCCCCAATATTGATGCCCGCATCCTACGGGCAGACGCCGAGATTAGCGGTGAAGCTTTGTAGGCGCTGTGTGAAATTGTGTAAGGGTTTTGCTCAGGGATGGGCGAGGGCGTATATCCTTCAGGTCTTGAAATTTATTGCGACAG
>NZ_JAMLFX010000002.1:837636-860086 GCF_023634765.1 Pseudomonas sp. AKS31 | reverse complement strand
GAGCAGGCTCGCTTCCACATGGGATCGCATTCCAAGTGTGGGAGCGAGCCTGCTCGCGAATGTGCCTCATCGTTCGCCACAGCACTTTCTGGATCACCCCATGCCCAACATCCTCCTGGTCGAAGACGACACCGCCCTCGCCGAACTGATTTCCAGCTACCTGGAACGCAACGGTTATTCCGTCAGCGTGATCGGCCGTGGCGACCATGTGCGCGAGCGGGCGCGAGTCAATCCGCCGGATCTGGTGATCCTCGACCTGATGCTGCCCGGCCTCGACGGCCTGCAAGTCTGCCGTTTGCTGCGCGCCGATTCGGCGACGCTGCCGATCCTGATGCTGACGGCGCGCGACGACAGCCATGATCAAGTCTTGGGCCTGGAAATGGGCGCCGACGATTACGTCACCAAACCCTGCGAGCCGCGCGTGTTGCTGGCTCGGGTGCGCACCTTGTTGCGCCGTAGCAGCCTCGGCGAACCGCTGACCGCCAATGACCGCATTCTCATGGGCAATCTGTGTATCGACCTGTCCGAGCGCACCGTCACCTGGCGCGATCAACCGGTGGAGCTGTCCAGCGGTGAGTACAACTTGCTGGTAGTGCTGGCTCGCCATGCCGGCGAAGTGTTGAGCCGCGACCAGATCCTGCAACGCCTGCGCGGTATCGAATTCAACGGCACCGACCGCTCGGTGGACGTGGCCATTTCCAAGCTGCGCCGCAAGTTCGACGACCACGCGGGCGAGGCGCGCAAGATCAAGACCGTGTGGGGCAAGGGTTATCTGTTCAGCCGTTCTGAGTGGGAATGCTGAACTGATGTTTCGCATCCTGTTTCGCCTGTATCTGGTGACGATCGTTTCCTACAGCGCGGCGATCTATCTGGTGCCGGATCTGGTGGTCATGGCGTTCCGCGATCGCTTCGTCACTTACAACCTCGACTATTCGCGCGGATTGCAGTCGCTGATCACCCGTCAGTTTCACGCCGTGCCGCAAGCGCAATGGCCGGCGCTGGCGGCGTCGATGGACAAGGATTTCCAGCCGCTGCATATCGTCCTCGCGCGGATCGACGATGCCACGTTCACCGCCATCGAGCAGGAGCGCCTGCGTCGCGGTGAAAACGTCGTGCGCATTGGCGATTGGGGCTGGCGCACGCTGGCGGTGACGCCGCTGGATGACACCACTGCCGTGCAAATGGTCGTGCCGCCGGATCCGATGGACGTCGATCTGTTGTACTGGAGCATCAACGTGCTGATCGGTGCGACGTTGCTGGCCTGCCTGTTGATGTGGCTGCGCCCGCACTGGCGTGATCTGGAACGCCTCAAAGGCACCGCCGAACGCTTCGGTAAAGGTCACTTGAGCGAGCGCACGAAGATCGCCCCGAGTTCCAACATCGGCAGCCTCGCCAACGTCTTCGACACCATGGCGGGCGATATCGAAAACCTGCTCAATCAGCAACGTGACCTGCTCAACGCCGTGTCCCATGAACTGCGCACACCGTTGACGCGCCTGGATTTCGGCCTAGCCCTGGCCCTGTCCGATGACTTGCCGGCCGCCAGCCGCGAGCGCCTGCTGGGACTGGTCGCGCACATTCGTGAGCTGGATGAACTGGTGTTGGAGTTGCTTTCCTACAGCCGCTTGCAGAATCCGGCGCAACTGCCGGAGCAGGTCGAGGTGTCGCTGGATGAGTTCATCGACAGCATTCTGGGCAGTGTCGATGATGAGCTGGAGTCGCCGGAGATCGTCATCGACGTGCTGCTGCACGGTCAACTGGAACGCTTTTCCCTCGATCCGCGCCTGACCGCGCGGGCGATCCAGAATCTGCTGCGCAACGCCATGCGCTATTGCGAAAAGCGCATTCAGATAGGCGTGCAGGTCAATGCCGAGGGCTGTGAGATCTGGGTCGATGATGACGGCATCGGTATCCCCGATGACGAGCGTGAGCGGATTTTCGAGCCGTTCTATCGACTCGACCGCAGCCGTGATCGCGCCACCGGCGGTTTTGGCCTCGGCCTGGCGATCAGCCGTCGGGCACTGGAAGCACAGGGTGGCACGTTGACCGTAGAGTCGTCGCCGTTGGGCGGGGCACGTTTTCGGTTGTGGTTGCCCACTAACGTCTGAGCTTCATGACGCTGAAAATATACCTGTGGGAGCGAGCTTGCTCGCTCCCACAGGGGACTGTGGTTGTTCAGATCAGTTCAGTCGATTGAATCAACCCGACGCCGGCGTCCTGCATCCGCTCAATCGCTGTCGCCAGTGATCCATTCAGATCGATCGCCCGGCACGCATCCAGCACTACATAAGTATTGAACCCCGCCGCCCGTGCATCCAGCGCCGAAAACATCACGCAAAAATCCAGTGCCAGCCCCACCATGTAAACCGTATCGATCCCGCGCTCTTTCAGGTAGCCGGCCAGCCCCGTGGTGGTGCGGCGATCGGCTTCCAGAAAGGCTGAATAGCTGTCGATATCAGGGTTACAGCCCTTGCGGATGATCAGTTGGGCATGAGGCAAGTCGAGTCCCCGGTGAAACTCGGCTCCCGCTGTCGATTGCACACAGTGGTCGGGCCAGAGTGTCTGCTCGCCGTATGGCAACTGAATGACATCGTAGGGCTGGTGACCGGGATGACTGGAGGCGAATGACGCGTGGCCGGTCGGGTGCCAGTCCTGGGCCATGACCACCTGCGTGAACTGACGGGCGAGTCGGTTGATCAGCGGCACAATCAGATCACCTTCCGGTACCGCTAATTGGCCACCGGGGGTGAAGTCGTTTTGAACGTCGATCACCAGTAAGGCAGTGCGAGACGAAATCGCCATCGGGGGAGTACTCCTGGAATATGACTTTTTCTTCGGCGTGGAAGTAACGTTTCTCTTGGCGCAAAACGACTGCTCAACGAATTCAGACGTGGGATAAGTCGCTCTACGATTGCTGCGAATGGCGCCGGCTTTCGTTCGCCTTTTGCGGTCACTCCGACCAATGGTAGCGTTTTTACCGGTTTTACAGGGGTCACCTGTCAGATCTGACAGTAGGCAACCGCGGGCGATGGGTGTTTCATGCGCAGGACGAGAACCCCTGCTTCCGATCGTATCGGACTCTGTTCCCAAAGGATGATCACTATGGACGTCAAGACCCTTGAAAAACCGCGAATTGCCGGCATGAGTCAGCCGGTCCCCGGGCCAGAAAATGCAGATGCAGGGCTGCCTCTGGCACTGACTTATCTGTACCCGGAAGGGGTGAAGGTGTTCATCGAACCCGCCACTACCGCGCAGGACAATGACGTCTATGCCGTGCGTTTGAACGGAGAACGGGTTGCGGAGAAACCCATCGCCACCGGCGAGGCCTCTCAACGGGTAATCGTCTATGTGGCTGCGGACAAATGGAAGAGTCCGCTGAATGTTCTTGATTACGGGATAGAGCGAGATGGCGTGGAGCTCGAAGCTTCGGCGCCGTTGACGGTTATTTATCACGACAAGCGTCCGGGTAACGTGGACCGTTTTCCTGAGGAGGAAGGCCATTCCGAACTGGTGTTTGAAGTGGCTCCGGATGCGCTGGACGAAGGTGTAGACGCCGAGCGTGCGCGAACAGGCGTAAGCATCAGCGTTACCTACCCGATAATGAGAGCGTTCGACACCATCGTGTTGTATTGCAATGGTAAAACCTTCAGTCATGTGGTCAGTGAGGAAGCGGCGGATCAGCAGCGGCCCATCCAGATGACCATCGATGAGGCGGCCTTTCGCGCGGCCGGGGACAGTGCGCACTTTGAAGTGCGTTACACGGTATTTGATCGTGTGGGTAACAGTCCCGATGTCAACAGTCCGAACTCGGCCAGCCAGTATCTGTACGTCAACCTGGATGGCACTTGGTATGACCCGCCGATCCTCAGCGAGGACCCCGATGATCCTGACGATGATGCCAGCAGCGTCGAACTGGAAAAACTGGCTGGCGAACCGGCAATTGCACAAATCTATGTATCGCGCAGTTGGCTCAGAGACGATGAAATCCGTTTGACGGGGCGCTTCTATGCCAAGGACGGAGCGTTACTGGAACATTTGACGCTGACCGAAAAAGTGAAGAATGCACCGTTTTCCTACTCGATCCCTGTGCCTTACGCAGCGTTTGCTGCTGCCGCGAAGGGACATGCAGTGTTTTCGTATCAGCGCGTCAGCCAGGGGGTCGAACTCGACCGCTCCTATGTCCTGAAAACCAGTATCACTGGCGAGCCCGCTGCGCCCCTTTTACCACCTGCACTGGTGGGCTCCGGTTACCTGATCGATCCTCTGGATTTGCCCAACGGTGTGACAGCCCGAGTCGAATACCTGGAGGATCAACCCGGGGACAAAGCGCGGCTGTTGGTCCAAGGCATAACCGGGCCGGGCTCGCCAGTCTTTGTTCCAATCGCCTTCAACAAGAACCACCGGGCCAACTTTCTGATCGAGTCTTCAGTGCTGGCGGCCAGTCATGGCAAGACAATCCAGCTGTCATGGGAGTTGCTGCGAGGTGCGGCCCCTCAACCCTCCGCGCACCGTGACGTGGTGATCAAGCGGATCGAGGATCGGGATCGACGGCTGCCCACACCCGATATCCCTCAGGCCAGCAACGGGATACTTGATCTGGGTGATTTTACCGGTGGTGCGCAGGCGCAATGTGCGGTGTGGCCATTGATGGCGGAAGGGCAATTGCGTTGGTTTCGTTTGCACGGCACAGATATCAACGGTGACAGTTACACGATTGTCCTCGCCGAGGCTGCTCCAGTGACAGCGCCGGAAAAAGACAGCGGGCTGGATAATGCGTTGCCTCGCAGCGAACTCCGGAAACTCAAACCGGGTACGTCCGTGCGCATGGAGTTGAAAGTTGCCTATGACGGGCTCAATGACGAAACCACTGCAGTGGTGTTCAAATCGCCGACATTCACCGTGCTGAATTCTCCCGCGACGTTAATGGAAGATTTCACCGGCGTGCCGAATCAGACGGCACGACAAGGCGCAATCATGGAAACGCCCACTATGCAGATCACGTTCAAATCCGGTGACGGCGAATGCGCGATCATGCCTCGTTCCGACATCGGTCAATCCTTTCCCGGTCGAATCGATGGTCAGGTACTGAGCATCGGCCGCGACGCCTTTGGCGAGGCTGTGCAGGTAGTGGAAATAAAACTGAAGAATGCCTGCTCGCGAATCAGTTTTTTTCATTTAAGCGTTAACTATGAGGACAGCACCGTGGCTTACTACACCAGCAACGGGGAGCTCTTGGGGCGTCAGGCGTTAGGTTCGTCCTACGGCACACCGGTCAATGTTGCCTTTGATGCACCGGGGATCGCACGACTTGAGTTCCATAGTCCGAAACCTGACTGGTTTTCCCTTGACTCCTTTAAAGTGGATGCCTAGTGCCGTCAGACCAGTTCCGCCAACTTGAACTTGCGGTCAAGGCACTAGCCGATGGATCGCGATTTCAACAGCGTTGCGCTCTGCTCAAGTGCAGCCGCCGGAACGTGTCCGATCAACATCCAGGCATGTTCATGCTCTGTCCAGAACACTACGTTCATCTCGTGTCGACGTTCATGCTCAAGCGCTCGGCTACCCTGGTTCGAGCGCGTGACGCATAACGCCAGAGGCCCATGCCTGGCATCGAGGTACATGATCTGTGCGATCGGCACACCGTCGTATTCGAGCACTTGTGCGCGTTTGAATTCGGCACCCGGCAGTTTCAACGTGGCGGGTGAGAGATTCAGGCCCAGACGCACATCAACCGTGCGCAGTTGCGCGCGTTGGGAGGCTTCGTCGGTGGGCAGGTGATCAAGCGTTTGCGGCACATACAGCGCCATGTAATCGGCCACCAATGCGCGCCAGTTGTTCGATTGCGCGGCGTGCCAGCCGAGGAACAACCGGTCGGCCAACACGCCTCCGGCCAACAGCGCTGCGGCCGCGCCACCGATAAACCAGCGGCGACTCAGCCCAGGCTTTTCTGGCGAAGGAATGGCATCCAGCCGCGCTTGCAGACGATCGAGCGGTGCCTGTTGCGCGAGCTCGTCATAGGCGTTCTTGTACGGCAGATTGCTGCGGCTGAGCCATTGCACGCGCAGACTGAGCAACGAGTCTTCGGCAATGGCATTGTCGAGTTGTTGGCGATCGTCGCCGTCGAGTTCGCCATCCAGGTAGGCGACCAGTTGCTCATCCGAAGGTGTGTTCATGAGCGGTCTCCTTCGGTGGGTTTCGGCACTGCCTGCAGTGGCGGGTATTCGGCGAGTTTGAGGCGGGCGGTGGCCAGACGGCTCATGACGGTGCCGATCGGCACTTGCAGGATTTCAGCGACTTCGCGGTAGGACAAACCTTCGACGTAGGCGAGGTAGACCGTTTCCCGCTGGATTTCAGGCAGCGCATCGACGCGGCGAATCACTTGCGCCGCCATCACGTGCGTTTGCGCCGCGTATTCACCATCGAACGCCAGTTGACCATCGGCATCGACCTGTCCCGTCCCCTGACGCACGCGCCGAGCCCGAACTTCATTGAGCCAGATCGAATGCAGAATACTCAGCAACCAGCGATCCATGCGCGTGCCGGCGATGTACTGACTGGCGCGCTCCAGCGCTCGCACACAGGTGGCTTGCACCAGATCCTCGGCCACGTGCCGATTGCGCGACAGCAACAGACCGTAGCGCCACAGTCGCGCCAGGTGCTGTCCGAGTTCTGCTCTGAATGCCTGATCGTTGAAAATGATGGCGGCCCTTATAAGTGCTCAGGTTTTCGATGAATCGTTGATGGCCTCAGCCAGGTCCTGGTATTCCTCGCAAGAGGTGCCGCAAATCGATTGGATCTGCTGCAACTGTTCCTGCGCCAGGTCGACGCGGCCCTTGATCACATAGGCCTCGCCGAGGTATTCGCGCACTTGCGCATACTGCGGATCGAGCTTCACCGATTGCAGGTAATAACCGATGCCTTCGTCGGTGCGCCCCAGCTTGCGCGTGGCGTAACCGCGATAGTTGAGGGCCTTGGCGGTGTTCGGCTGCTTCAGCGTGTCGAGCAGCGCCAGTGCTTCTTCGTAGCGACCGGCCTTGGCGAGGCGATAGGCGTAATCAGTACGGTCAGCGTCCGGCAGCAGACTGCTGGTTTGCAGCACACACTTCTGCGTTTTGCTGTCCCAGACCTGGCCTTTCGGGCATTCGGGTTTCTGGACGGGGTCTTCTTCGTCACCATTGGCCAGGGCCAATTGGCTGGACATCGCCGCGACCAGCAGCAACGGGGCGGCGAACATAACGGAACGGATAGTCATGGGCAAGGCTCCACAGAAGGTTATGTTTCACTTTGAACACCACAGGGTGAATTTTTATTCATTGCATTGTCAGTGACTGTTCAAGGTAAGCGTAAATTCAAGCGCTATGCTCGGGAGCGTCTGCCGTCGATCCGATGTTTTGCCGTAAGGAGCGTTGCCATGACCGATCACGTCCATCACTCAGCCGCTGCCGGTTACAAAACGGCTGCCGACACCTATGTGAAAGGGCGGCCGGACTATCCGCCGCAGGTCAGTCAATGGTTAAGCGCGACGCTGGGGCTGGACAGGCATAAAACCGTGATCGATCTGGGCGCCGGCACCGGCAAGTTCACCGGGCGTCTGGTGGCGACCGGCGCGCAAGTGATCGCCGTTGAACCGGTGGCGCAGATGCTCGAAAAGCTGTCTGACGCCTGGCCCGATGTGCTGGCCGTAAGCGGCACCGCGACCGATCTGCCGTTGCCGGACGCCTCAGTGGATGTGGTGATTTGCGCGCAGGCGTTTCACTGGTTCGCCAGCGCCGAGGCGCTGAGCGAAATCGCCCGGGTGCTCAAGCCCGGTGGCAAGTTAGGGTTGATCTGGAACCTGCGTGACACCAAAGCCAGTTGGGTGCCGAAACTGGATGCCATCGTCAACGCGCTGGAAGGGGACGCGCCGCGCTACTACACCGGGGCCTGGCGCACAGCGTTTCCGCACCCGGCATTTGCGCCACTGCAGGTCGAGCGGTTTCACCATGGACACACCGGCTCACCGGAAGACGTGATTTTCAATCGGGTGCGCTCCACCAGTTTCATCGCCGCGCTGCCGGAAGCGCAGCGGGCGAAGGTCGATGAGCAGATTCGTGCGTTGATCGCCGCAGAGCCTGAACTGCGCGGCAGGGATGTGGTGACGGTGCCTTACGAAACCGCCGCATTTTTCGCCGTAAAAAAGGGCTGAATCCCACGACATTCCAGTGTAGGAGTGAGCCTGCTCGCGATAGCGGAGTGTCAGTCACCTCATCTTTGGCTGACCTCCGCTATCGCGAGCAGCCTTCCCTGGTGTGATGAGAGCGTCGCCAGACTAACGTCGACGCTAAATATTTGTCATTGACTTGCCCGTTGCGCACAGGCTAATTTCCAGCCCATGACTTCCACCGTATTGCGCTGCCAGCCAAGCATTATTACCGCCATTCCTCATTTGGCGGGCTAGCTCACGACTGCAGCACCCAACCCGCCCTAGAGGCGGGTTTTTACTTTCTGTCTCCGGGGTTTTTGAAATGTGGCTCATGTAGGAGCTGCCGAAGGCTGCGATCTTTTGACTTTGATTTTTCTAAAACAAAATCAAAAGATCGCAGCCTTCGGCAGCTCCTACAGGGACCGTGTGAATTCTGCCAAGGAGATGTTCATGAGTTACACATACGATCAGCAAACCCTGCTTGAGCATTACGTGAAAAAGATCCTCGCCGCGCCGGTGTACGACCTCGCGGTGCGCACGCCTTTGCAAGCGGCGCCGGCGTTGTCTGAGGCGCTGGGCAACCGGATTCTGCTCAAGCGCGAAGACCTGCAACCAACGTTCTCCTTCAAGATCCGTGGCGCCTACAACAAACTGGTGCAACTCAGTGATGAGCAAAAGGCGCGGGGGGTAATCACGGCATCGGCTGGCAATCACGCGCAAGGCGTGGCGCTGGCAGCGCGCGAGCTGGGCATCGCAGCGACCATCGTCATGCCAGCGACGACGCCGGAACTGAAAGTGCTGGGTGTGCGCAGTCGTGGCGCTGAAGCGCTGTTGCATGGCGAGAGTTTCCCGTTCGCACTGGCCCATGCGCTGCAACTGGCAGAACAGAGCGGACGCACATTCGTGTCGCCGTTCGATGACCCGGAGGTGATCGCCGGGCAGGGCACCGTGGCAATGGAAATTCTTCGTCAGCATCAAGGTGCGCTGGATGCGATTTTTATCCCGGTGGGCGGCGGCGGTCTGATCGCCGGCATCGCGGCCTACGTCAAATACCTGCGCCCGGAAGTGCGGATCATCGGCGTTGAATCCGAACATTCGGCGTGCCTGAAAGCCGCGCTGGAAGCGGATCAGCGCGTGGTGCTGCCGAGCGTCGGCACCTTCGCCGATGGCGTGGCGGTAGCGCAGGTCGGCGCGTTCGGATTTGAGGTTTGCCGCTTTTGCGTCGACGAAGTCATCACCGTTAGCAACGACGACCTCTGCGCAGCGATCAAGAATATCTACGACGATACCCGCTCGATCACCGAACCCTCCGGCGCCCTGGCCGTGGCCGGGATCAAGCAGTACGTAGCGCGAACCGGGGTGCGCGAGCAGACATTCGTGGCGATCGACTCGGGCGCCAATATCAACTTCGACAGCCTGCGCCATGTCGCCGAGCGCGCCGCGATGTGCGGCGTCTCGGCATGATGAGGTTTACGGCAGCAACGGGCGCAGGAAGCTGCGCTCGTAGCTGACGATGAACTTCTTCTCGACCAGGCTGGCAACCAGTGCGGTGCTCTCCGGGTCGGTCATGGCGATGTGCCGATAGCTTTCGTAATCCGCCAGCGACGGAAAACTGAACAGGCAATAGGCGATATTGCTGGCGCCTTCGGACGGCAAAAAATAGCCATGATGAGTGCCGCCCAAGCGCTCGATGATGCCGAGCCAGGCTTTGGCATAGGCCTCGAACTCGGGCAACTGGTATGGATCAATGACATATCTGACGTGGCAGGTAATCACGCAACGGACTCCTTGTTCGGGTTATTCCTGCAGGGCTGTACCGACTTTGTCCGAGGCCGACCAGATGCGATAACGCACCTCGACGTCCGACGGCGCATACACCACGACCGGCAACTTGCTGTTGTACCGCAGCATGAAGCCGTCACCGACGACAGGCACGAAGGCGCGCTTCTTCTGGCTGCCGGGCGGGCAGGCCATCATCGTGCTCATCGGCCCGATGACTTTTTCCAGGCGATAGAACGGATAACCCCAGCCTTCAAGATTCTTCTCATCGAGAACGCCGCCCAAACGCTGGCGATTGCAATCCACTTCCAACGTTTTGCCGGCGAGAATTTCCACCTGGAAGTTTTCTTCCTGCTCCTGCTTGGGCAAGTGAATGACCTGGCGGGTGAACCCGGCTTCAGCCTTCGGATACGGCGCAACGTCTTCAAGCTTGGCGGCGTGGGCGAGGGTGGACAGGCTGGCGATGAACAAGCCGGTGGTCGCGTAGACGCGTAAAGAACCCATGGAAGCCTCCGTGCGGGTGTAGGGTAGATGACGGGCATTCTTACCGTCATGGGCCGTGATTGCAAACCAGTGTCGAGTTGCAAATTGCAGTGCTGGCAGGGGCGATTCTTGCAATTTGCAAATAGCCAAATACTGGCACCGCCGCCAAGTGCTTGATTTCATGAGGGTGAAAATTAGCCGATGAAAGGCACGCTTTATGCGTCTTTTCAGTGCGGCGCACCGGACTTGGGCGCCTACACTCCAATGGGCATTTCGCAGTACCACCGCTTGTCGTACCCAGGGAAACAGCGGGGAAACACCCGTGCAGGGTCAGCAACGGTCAGCGTGAATACTTGATTGGCATTTCACAGTAAGGAGAGGGTTTCGCCATGTTTCTGTCTGCCTTGGAACTACGCAACATCATTGAAAGCAGTTTTTTGCCGAAACGCTGCCAGTGCACGCTGTCGCCGGACTTGTCGATGACCGTCAAGGTTTTCGGCGATCACCAGACCGATCAGGTCGATCTGTTGGTCAGTGGCATCGACGCCAGCCACCTCAATGGCTGTCGTGAAATCAACGAACTGATCGCCGGGCTGCGATCGGATCTGAACCAGCAAACTGTGCAACATCACTACAGCCCACGCTCCAGAGTCGTCTAACGCACCGTTTCACCCAGTTCGACCGTCACGCGCCGGGCCTGCACAAAACCAAGGCCCAGCGCGAACTCGACCAGCACCGCGAGCAAAATCCCGGGGCCGGCATGACCGTTGAGCCATTCCGCAAAGCCCAGCACCGCCAAACCAAAACAACCGACGATAAACCCGTTGCTCAGCGCATTGCGCCCCAGCGACGGCGGCGCGTTGCGCACCAGATAAAACATCACCCCCAACGCCGCAAACAGCACCGCACTGCGCCGCGCGACAAATCCTGCTGCGTCGGAATACTCGATGCTCCAGATCGCCAGCAGACTCTCCGGGAAAATGCCCCAGGCCAACGCCAGCAAAAAACACAACGAACAAGTTAAGCCCGACAACGTGCGAAACGACAACTGCATGGCGAATCCTTGCGGCAGTGAGGAGGGCTCCGAGCATAACCGCCGAAACTCCCCACGCCTACCGCCAACCCGCAAATCAGACGTTTCTGTCAGTTCTGGAAGTTGCACGCGTCAGACAATTTCCGGTAGCTGACTTCCTCAGGTCTACCGGCGTTGTCGATGTACTTCATGTCGGCCGTGACCACCTTGCACAGTTGCGTTGGCGGCTCGGTCAACGACACCACTTTGGCCACATGCAGTGGCATGCCGTACTCATACGGCACGGCTTTGGACGTGGCAGAAGTGTCATTGGCCTGGGCCAGCCCGGCAAACGCGGTGCAGGCGAGGGCGGCGGTGAGCAATAAAGGACGAATGTTCATGAAAGGACTCCCGAGTGGCGGTTCTAGCGTTCGGCGTGATTCACCCGAACCTGCCGCACCGGGCAACAGCCAAAACGGCTGAGGGCGTGCGGTTCAGTAGAGTTTTTGACCACGGCGTTAAGGGATGGTTAACCGGGCTGAACGCCGGCTGTCAGGGAGTGGGTGGTTTTCTTAGGGATGTTTGGCGAATTCCTACAAAGGCTGGTGCCTTGTCTGCTTTCGGCGGCTGGAGCGGGGCGGTTACTGTCGGTTGCCGCTGCAAAATCAGTGGTTCGGGTTTGGTCACCTGGGAATAATCGATTGCATATGTGCCATCATTTGCACCGCGGAGTTCTTTGACCGTGAAGTGCATAGCTGTGGCGGCCGTGTGCAGGACGCCTTCGGGCGAGCTGAGTTGATTGTTCTCGGTTGACCAAGCCTGTACACGGTCCGCCTCCCACCGTTTGGTCACGGTGTCGGCGGTTACTTTTGAAACAATCGAGTAATCAACATGCCAATAATCAAACTGCTACAAAACCGCTATCTCCCCCTAAGCAGCAACGTCACCGAAACCCCGACGCTACTCATCGACACCCAAGCCAACCCGAAAGACATCCTCGAAGCCGCCGTCCAGCGCATCCGCGCCGCCGCCGACCTGCTCGAAACCCTGCATTGCCTGTGCTTCAAGCACGCTGATGTGCAGGACATTCCCCACATCACCCATGCGCTTTACCTGCTGACGCAGGATGGCAATGATCTGCTGCAGGTGGCGCAGCAGGAGATGTTGAGTTGGAAGGCGCCGGTTTGATGGGCTAGTGAAATCGGCAGGGGTGAACAGCTGAATTTACGCTGGCTGATTCGCTTGCTGCCGGTTAATAACGGTCGGTTGTTGTGCGATTAACAACCGAGACCACGGTCAGTTTCCCAGTTTGTCAGGGAAAAATGAGAGGGGTGGGTGTGATTTTTTCCACTGGGCTGCGAATTCGTCTGCTTCCTTTATCTGGCTCGGGGTCATTTTCGCTGCAATTTCTGGAAGCACTTCTTCAACATAGACTTGCACGTTGCCCCCTCCATCAAGATCCTTCAATAATGAAGTGATTGCATACCCCTTCACCAAATCGAGCTCGAACCCGAATCGATCGGGAGCATGTGCTAAATAGGCGCCATAGCTGCTTACGCCACTTTTGTACCCTTTCTCCGCAGCCATTTTTATCCAATGGCGAGCTTCTTTGAGATCACCATCGTTTTCATGCAAATAGGCGGCGTAATCCATCATGGCTCGCGGGTTGCCGCCTTCTGCTGATGCCCTGAACCATTTGCCTACGGATTCATTACGCTTCCAGGGAAGTAAAAAGCCTTCTCCTTGGCGGTCACCTATGGCCATCCAGTATTGCGCTTCAGCATTGCCAGCATTAGCGGATTTTTCTAGCCAGTCTCGGTTCAGCGTCACCTCGTACATGATGTACATGGCTTCTTCATCGCCTTGTTCTGCTTTGGGTTTTGCTAACGTTTCTACATTGCGTAGCCAGTCGGAAGGAGTTTGCTCGGTCTCGGGGCAGTTACTCATCGTTTTGCAGAGGTCATTTCCGCTTCGGCCAAGTTGAATCATCGCGTATATGGAGCCATTCATCGCAGCCGTTTCATACCAGTGCTGTGCTTCGGGTGTCATATATCGGTTGCGCTTTCTTAGCGCTTCACCTAGGTAGTATTGCGATTCCACGTTTCCAGATTGCGCTTCTTTTTCTAATACAGGAAAGGCTGCATCAAGCTTTAACTGGTTGTATAAAGTAATGCCTGCAGATACTTCGTGCGCTGGCAGCGACGCAAAAGTAGGCGTGGCACTTGTTAATAGTGTCGCGATAATAAAATATCTAAATTGCCTCACTGGCGTTAATATCCTAGCTTGTCAGGGAAAAACGAAAGAGGTGGGTGGTTGGCCTTCCACGTTTTTGCGAGTTCTTTTGCTTTCTCTATCTGCTCTTTTGACAGGTTTTTTTCCACTTCTGGCAAAACATCGTTAACATTGTTTATTACGTTTCCACCACCATCAAGCTCTAGTAGATTTGATAGTAGCGCATATGACGTCACTGGGTCTGAGGTGAATCCGTATTTTGGTTCAACGTCGCCTATATAGGATGCATAACCAAAAACTGCTGATACGTAGCCTGAATCTGCAGCTTTTTCATTCCAGGTTCTAAACGATGAAGAGTCGCCTTTTTCAATCCTGACAGCGGCAAATCCCATCATAGCTGGAGGATAGCCATTCTCTGCAGACGCTTTCATCCACTTTTCGATTTCATCTGATCTTCTGGAGGGCAGTAGGAATACTCCGCCACCTTCTTGATATTTAGTCGCTAAACGATATTGTGCCAATGCGAAACCTTTTTCTGCAGATTTTTCTAACCATTCATCGTTCCCTGTTATTTCCCATAACAAGTACATAGACTCAGCATTTCCATGAGATGCCTGATCAGTCGCTAGCTTCTTAGCTTCATTTATCCAGCCTTCAGGCGATCGCTCAGAGGGGGAACAATTTTTCATAGTTACGCACAAGTCTTGATCCGCTCCTCCGAGCCGAATCATAGAATAAATATTGCCTTTTTTTGCTGACGCCTCGTAAGCTTTTTGTGCTTCCAGAGTCAAGTATCTGTTGTTTTTCCTTATTGATTCACCTAGGTAATAGAGTGCCTCATCATCGCCACCATCAGCGGCGATCTTCAAGAACTTAATCGCAGAAGTGGCTTTGTATTGATTGTAGAGTTTTATCCCCTCGTTTTTTGATTTTTGTTGTTGGTTGGATAGCTCGGAGTTTGCATGTTTGCTAAGCAGTATGCATGCAAACGCCAAGCTTAGAGTCAAGATTTTGAGTGGTTTAAAGTAACTTGGTCTCGCAATTAAGCTTGTTTTTAATTGTAGAGACTGATGCAAGATCAAAAGCCTATTTTTTCAGGGAAGAAAGAAAGAGGCGGGTGAGTAGCCTTCCATTCAATCGCATATTTTTTTGCTTCCTCAATTTGAGCGGGCGTCATTTTCTCCGCTATTTGAGGTAACTTGCCTTCGACATAAGCTTGAATATTTCCACCGCCATCCAGTTCTTTAAGCAAGGATACAAGTGCGTAGCCTTTAACTAGATCTATGGAATAGCCAACCTTGTCGGGAGTATGGGATAGATACGCACCATAACTTGCAACGGCGGCTTGGTAACCGGTTTTTGCCGCCACTTCCCACCAATATCGAACACTTTCTAAATCGTTCCGTTGGAAAAGGATCGATATATATTCAATCATCGCTGGGGGGTAGCCACCTTCTGAGGCGGATTTTAGCAACTCCTCCTCAGCGTTCTTCCTCTTCCAAGGAAGTATAAATGTGCCTTCGCCCTCGGCATAACGATTGGCGAGTAACCACTGTGAAGGTGCATATCCAGCTGCCGCTGACTTTTCCAACCACTTTAACTCTGCAGTTGCATTGTACAAAATCGCCATTGCTTCGGCATCTCCACTTACGGCGCGAGGAGTTGCGGTTTTTATCAATAGGTCTAACCATTCACTCGGTTTTTTGCTTCCTGGAGGACATTGATTGATGACGGAGCAAAGATCTCCTGAAGTCGTTGCAAGTTTGAACATTGCATAGTAATCGCCCTGGGAGGCTGAAGCCTCATACCATTTTTTTTCTTCTTTATTACTATAGCGCTTCTTTTTGCGAAGTTCTTCCGCTAGGTAAAATTGGGCCTCTGCATCTCCAGCTTCTGCAGCGATACGTAACTGCATCTCAGCAGCTTTGTATTGGTTGTAGAGTTTTATCCCCTCGGTTTTTGATTTTTGTTGTTGGGTGGAGAGCTCGGAATGTGCATGTTTGCTAAACAGTATGCATGCAAACGCCAAGCTTAGAGTCGAAACTTTGAGTAGCTCAAAGTAACTTTGTCTCGCAGTTGAGCTTGGTTTTAATTGTAGAGGCTGATGCAAGATTAAAAGCCTATTTTTTCAGGGAAGAAAGACAGAGGGGGGTGTGTAGTCTTCCATTTGGTAGCAAAGTCTTCTGCTTCTTGAATCTGCGTCGGGGTCATTTTTTCTGAAATTTGTGGAAGTGTCTCCTCAACATCTGTTTGTGCTGCTCCACCGCCGTCTAGCTCTTTCAGCAGAGAAATTAATGCATATCCTTTGATTTTATCTTCCGTAAACCCGAGTGCTTTAGGGTCGACGGCTAAAAAATATCCATAGTTATATACGCCGGCCTCATATCCAATCGACGCCGCTTTTTCTACCCAATAGCGGGCTTGTTGCAGTTCGCCTTTTTCTCTATATATACCAAAAAGTTGCATCATTGCTTTAGGGTTTCCTGCTTTCGCAGAAAGTAAAAACCAATGTTCGACTATCTCTTGGCGCTTCCATGGAAGAATAAAACCTTCTCCTTGACGATCACCAATTGCCATTCGATATTGGGCGATTGCATCTCCTGCGAGTGCTGATTTCTTTAACCACTCTCTCTCTGCGGTCAACTCATACATTATGTAAAGGGCTTCCGCATCACCGCGATCGGATTTGTCTTTCGCGATTCTCGTGGCTTCAGCCAACCATTCCTTTGGTTCTTTTTTTCCTGTTGGACAATTCTTCATTGTTAAACATAGGTCATTATTGCTTCGGCCGATTCGAATCATCGAATAAAGGTCGCCTTGGGTGGCTGCGGCCTCATACCATTTATAAGCTTCATCAGTGATGTATTGTTTGTTCTGGCGTATTTCCTCTGCTAAAAAAAACTGCGCTTCAGCGTCTCCTGCTTCTGCCGCTATTCGTAATTCGGGTTCGGCAGTCTTATACTGATTGAATAGTATTATTCCGCGTTCTTTCGCTGATTGCTGCTGAGAGCTAAGCGTCGCAGAAACACATGTTGGTAGTGCGATGATTATCGCTACGGCAATTGCTTTAAGTATTGTCATGATTGTGTTTTACTCATTTATTTTTTCTGGGCCGTTATATGTTGCTCTTCCGCCAGGAAGGTATGTCCGGCCATAATGCGTAAATCGTTGACAAAATCCGTCTAGTCTCGCGCCAAGCTCCTCAACATGTTTTTTGTATCTGGCTCTCATTTGGTCGTTTCTCTGGTCAACTAAGCGGAGTATCGCTTCGGACATGAAGTTATCCATGGCTAGGCGTTGCTCGCAATAAATTTGGCCTTTGTCGAGATCTTTGGTACCAAATCTATTCATGCTGATGCACGCTTCTTCAAATTGTGCTTGAGCTTGCGTCAAGGTATTTGTTTTTTTTGCGTTACTCAGAATCCAACCCAATATCCTTTCAACTGCTTGTTGTTGAATAAGGTGGGTCTGCGATCTGTCGTAAGTATATTTTTTCTCTCGAGAAGCACTATCTGCTGAAACATCCGTGATGTTAGAGCTTTCAGCTGCTGAAGTTAATGTCATTAACATAGGGCCGAGTGCATTGGGTGTAGCATTCAAAAACCACTGCTCCAACTCATTCTGATTGCGATAAGTCATAATCGTGTGGGCAATGATGGCTCCTCTACCTCCGCCAGTTAACGCCTCATATAAAGACATCACCATATCCACACCTTGCATATAAAATATCGCCACTTCCATGCCCGCAGCGCCGAGGAAGTTAAGTTTGTCTATGTAATTAGCTGCATCATCGGTTACAAAAATCAGCGATTTATCCTGATTTTTGTGCATCTCACGGCGCAGGAGGTTAATCAGGTCAATGACGCCGTCATAACCGACTTCGAACTGGAATTCGCCGCCGGCTCCGGCACCGACAATGACGGATGCCTTGAACCGCATGATGAAGCGGCCTTCGTGCAAGGAAATACCGATGTCTGCTGATGCACCGAGGCCGTATGCGGCGGTGAAACCGGCGGTCAGTCGCGCCAGACTCGACCATTGGCTGGCTTTGGTGCTGTTGACACTATTGGCCATTCCTGGTGAAGGCGCGGTGCGCAATGCTGCGATTTCTTTTGGCGGCGCCCAGTTCAAGGCGCCTGTGAGTAGAATCCCTGCCTGCACTCCCGCAAAGAGGTTGAACTGGGCTTTGGCTCCGTCCTCTACTCGAACTTTTGCCGCGTTACCTTCCAGCACCGGTTCACTTCTCGCGGTTGCAGCGGTTGCATGTGTCGTACCCGGTCGTTCTGCGTCGGTGATTGCCGGTAGGTTCAGGCCGCCTTGTACGTTTGCACGTCCCAACTGCACGCTGGAGGAAAGGAGGAGGGTGGCGCCGGTGTATCCCCAGGCTCTAGCGCCCAGGTGGATCGAGAACCGACCTAGATTCAGGTTTTTGCGGTTTTTCTCATAGTCGAGGTAAGGGATCAGGATGTCTTTGGCCTGATCTCTGCCCGGTAGATCCATTTTCATCAATTCAACTTCGCCACGGGCGAGGTCAATGCCCAGACTCACTTCTGCCTTCGCGGAGGCTTTGAAGTTATCCGCCACACTGAATGTCGGGCCGGTTATCTTGGCGCCGGTGTGGATTGATGGCTGTGGCGGTGTGAGGCAACGCACGAGTTGAGCTTGAGGGCTATTGTCGAACAGGCGCAAGGAGCTTCTGACTTCTTCCTTGAACAGCAACTGACGAAGACGAAGTCCCCAATCCTTGCGGGCTCCGGCATCCTCAAAGGTTTCGACCTTGTAGTTCTTCGATTTCAGGTAAGAGTGGAACATTTCCACATCAAACCAGCCTTTCTCATCAAACCAGTCACTCTGCTGATCTTTGATGGCGAGTGCACCTTCAAGCCGCAGCCACTCATGGAAAGGATTGTCGTCAGTGTCCGACGTTGCTTTCCCGGTGCTGTTCCCCGGAAGTTTCTGCAAGTCTTTACTTGCCTTGGCGCCGATTTCACTCGCGTCCTTTTTCAATACCTTTGTGATGCCTTCGAGATTGAGCAGGCTCAGGTGTTTGACTGGACTGTTGGGGCTATTGAAAAGTGCTACTTCGCGCAAAGGAAAGCCAGCTTTGACCAAGCGTTCTTCCGGTTTCGGCTGAAATTGCTCGGGCTCCCACAGCAGATGTCGCAGCGGCAGGGCTGCGGCCACTGCAGCCTCTGCGTCATCGCGAAGTTGCAGGCGATCTTGCTGTATGCGCTGCCATTCTGCCTGTTCTGCCTCCACGATACCTGCAGGTGCCGCGACGTTTTGTCCGCTGGCGTCAATCCAGGCTTTATATTTCGTGCGGATCTGCTCCGTGAGCTTGATCTGCCGCTGTTCCATCTCGAGATATGTCTTGAATTTCTCGATACCTGCGCTGATGTCGCCAGTGTCAGGAATAAGCGCAAATTCCGGTAGGGCCAGCCCATAGTCGGCAACTTTCAAAATCGCATCGATATAAGCAGCAAAGTCTTTTTCGACTTTTTCGCGCTCGTTGGCGACTTCCTTTAAATAACCACACATCCGGGCTTTGCCATCGATGACGCAGTTTGTGGCGTCCAGATAGGCCTTTTTGTTTTTCTGAAAGTCTGCCTCTTTCAGAGTCGTCAACTTGCCACTCTTAGTGAGCGCAGCGCGGGCCTTCAAGTAAGTCTGCACGCGATTTCTTGCTTCGATCGCCCCTGGGGAAAACAGGTTGCCGCTTTCGTAGGTGTAGCCAGCAGTTTTTGCCTGTGCGACTGCAACCGCTTTCAGCTTTTTCCATTCGTTGTAAAGGCGCTGCAGTTTCTGCCCATCAGAGTTGGCTTCAAGCAGGCTCGCTTGCTGTTGATTGGCAAGCTCCCGATTGCGAGCGTATTCGCTTTGGTCCGGCAGTTTGTCCAGCGCTGCGGAGTTTCTAGCCTCTCGGCTGACAGCCTTCAATCGCATAGCCATGGTGGGCTGCGCGATATCGGGTTCCTGAGCCTCGATTTCGAGCATTCGGCTTTTTTGCTCGCCTTGCAGGAAATTACTCAGCTTCGGCTCCAGGAAGTATTCCAGAAGCCCCGCGGTGTTCATCCCCTTGAGTCGTTCTTCTGGAGACTTGCTGGCGCTGATATGTTGCTCGAGTTCATTCATCGCCTCTTTGATCGAGCTGGCCGCACGCTTAGGCAACAGGTAAAACATTTTTTCTTTGGTGGCGTAGATCACTTCGCCATATTCCGTCGAGCAGGCCGTCTTTACCTGGTCGAACGCGTTGGAACAACTGTCAGGCGCTTCAGGCTGGGGATCAAGTTCCAGGGCAGGCTTGCTCTCGACCGGTACCGCTGAAGTCGATGGGGTCGCAGCTGGTTTATTGAAATCTACCTTGGGTGCTTCCGAGATATCAGTTTCCATTTCGCTTCCATTCATTCTTTACGGGCGGGTCATCAAGCAGCGCTGGTAGTCAGTTGCTGCAACTGTTGCACTTTGATGAACGACTCTTCCCTGGATTGCAGGATGGCCATTGCCTGAGGTTGCGTTTCGAGCAGCGGGCCGTTGGTGATTTGGCCCAGTTTCAGTAAATGACGACCTTCGTAAATGTTGTGGGCAACCAGCACGTTGAGGTTTTCCACGAGGTTGGGCAGTTGTTCGTCGGTGGGTTCACCGTAGGCAGCGTATTGCTCGTCTGCCCAGTAAACCCAACCCAGATGCTCCTGAACCTTTGGCGCTGTTGGCGGCAGGTTGAACGCTGAGACGTCGCCCAGCCATTCAAGTTCCGAAACGGGGCGCCAACTGAGCCAGCGACCGCGATTGCGCCCGAAGTGGACCGGTGCCGGGCTGTAAACGTGTTGCCAAGGGCCGAAAAGCTGATGCGAACTTTCACCGGCGGAGTAGGCCAGCGCGGCCCACAAGCTTGGCTTGTGATAGCTCAACAGGCTTTGGCCACCGGAGCCATCGTTGGCACGCAGGAGCCAGCGGGCATGTGCCAGTGCCTTGGCTGGATCTGCTGTGGAGAGGGCAATGCCGGAGAAATTTTCTTCGCAAAGCTTTGCCGCTTCGGCTGCGAGTCGACTGCCCCACGGGGCGACCAGCCAGAGAGGGCCTTCAGCGGCGATTTCAGCGAAGTCGGTGTTGAGAAACAGACCTTGGGTGTCTACGGGCTCGCCGACACGGTATAAGCGGCTCATGGCTCCCGGCTGGCGGACGCGATCGATGATGAAACACAGGGTCAGGTCGGAGCTTTCTCTCGGCAGTTCCTCGAACCCATGACGTGGCGCTTCGAGGAGGGCGGTCAGCGCTTTTACATGCATGTGCAATCCTTACGGCTGCAGGCGCCGTTGCTTTGTTTTCCGCACAACGGCGTGATACCTGACTCGTTCAGACGCTTTGGAAGCGGGATGAGTACTTTTCCAGCCTTGTCCGCATCCGCCACTTTCATCGGTCCCGGCAGCAATGGTGCCGCAGGCGTCCCAACCCCAGGCGAGCCGCCAGTGTTGACCTTCACTTCGGCACCGCTGATGGTCACGCCACCCGCGTCGACCTTGACGAAACTCCCGCCAGCCTTGGCCGTGAGTTCCATGGCGCCTTCGACCACAACCTTCTGGCCGGCGTAGTAATGGATTTCTGACCCGGCCTCGACAAACTGCGCAGTCCCCACCTTCAAATGCTGTGTCACACCCACGGTCAGGTGATCATCCGCACGCATCTCGCTGATGCGATCCAGATGCGTAATCCGGTGCTCTTCAACCTTGAACTCACTCAGCGTGTTGGCTTCAACGGTGTCATGCCGTTCGTTACCCACCCGAATCTTCTGGTCGTGCTCGATGTTTTCGTCCCAATCGCGTTGGGCGTGGATGTAGATCTGCTCTACACCTTTCTTGTCCTCGATGCGGAATTCGTTGTAGCCCTTGCCACCCGGTGAACTCAGGGTTTTGAAGGTGCTGCGGGTCTTGTTGGCCGGCAGGTCGTAAGGGACGACGTTTTCCTTGTGGTACAGGCAACCGGTGACCAAGGGCTGGTCGGGATCGCCTTCGAGGAAGGTGACGAGGACTTCCATGCCGATGCGCGGGATGGCGATGCCGCCGTACGCTGCGCCGGCCCAGCCGCTGGCGACGCGCATCCAGCAGGTGGTTTTGTCGTCGCCCTGGCCGTCGCGGTCCCAGTGGAATTGCACTTTGATGCGGCCGTATTGGTCGCAGTGGATTTCTTCGCCTGCGGGGCCGGTGACGACGGCGGTCTGGCTGCCGAGGACTTTCGGTTTCGGGTGCTCGAGGGCAGGGCGGTAATGCGCGTCCCATGGGGTGGCGAGGAAGCTGTTGCGGTAGCCCTGGTGGAAATCGCTTTTGTTGTCGGTGACGTCGCTGGTGACGTTTTCGCCGAGCACTTGCGGTTGTTTGCCTTCGTGGAAGACTTCCAGCAGCAGCCACAGGTCGTTCCATTCGGCGCGCGGGTGTTCGGTCAGCGTGAGGAAATGGCCGCTGGTGAGGGTCGGTTCGTCACCTTTGCCTTCGGCGAGTTTGTAGTCGCTGCGGTGGCGTTCGAGGGCGCGGGTGGAAAGGAACTTGCCGCGCTCGCGGGTGGTGAAGCGGCCGGGGTAGTCGTAGTCCTCGAGGTCCGGGGCGAACTCGGTTTTGACCGCGCCTTCGGGGAGGATTTTCGGTTTTTCGAAGTCGTAATCGCGGCGGCTGACGCGGGTGGTGCGGGTTTCCAGGCGCAGGTTGAAGCGTTTGATCACCGGTTTTTCGGCGGCCATGCCGGAGTCTTGCTGGTAGCTCACCGGCTTCAGC
>NZ_JAMLFX010000002.1:767519-837626 GCF_023634765.1 Pseudomonas sp. AKS31 | reverse complement strand
GTTTGTGGCCGCTGCTGCTGTGCTGGAAGTGGAAGTGAATGCCTTCCTCTTCGCACAGGCGCTGGATGAAGTGCAGGTCGGATTCGTCGTACTGCACGCAGTATTCGCGTTGCGGGTATTCGGCACCGAGCTGGAAGCTGTAGGCGTCGGCGAGGATGCCGCGATCTTCCAGGACCTGGGCGATGATCTTCGGCACAGTCAGTTGCTGGAAAATCTGCTGATCGTGGTTGTGCCGCAGGTAGGCCAGTTGTGGCACCAGGCTGAGGCTGTAACGGGTCAGGGTTTTGCCGGAATCGCCTTGCTCGATGCGATAGACCAGACCGTGGATCTTGCCTTCGCCGGTCGGGCCGAAGGTCAGGACGCCGGGCTTGTGCAGCAGCTCTTCGAGCTTGAGGTCGGGGCGGGCGCTGACGAGTTCGAGGTCGAAACGGAACGGTTCGTTGAGGGCTTCGCGACCGGTGAAGCTGAGGACTTGCAGGTCGGCGTTGGCGCCTTCAAGCGTGAGGGTAATGTGGGTTGCGTTGGCGTCCAGCATGCCTTGAATTCCGTCCGTTGAATAAGCAGGGGACGGATGATGGAGGATTAAGCGGCCTCGTTCAAGGCGCAAAAGCCGTAGGTCTGGCAGGTTTGCGGTATAGGGAAAACCCTTAGGTGAGGTGTTTCGTCCAATGAAATCGGGCGCTTGTCACGAATTGGCGCTCATTGCCGGCGACTTTTCCCACGACCCCGGGTTGAAGAATCATCAGTCAGATACAGACTAAAGTCGCCTGTAGCACGTCAAAGCCATCTGCCATCATTGCCGTTCACCCTTGCGTGTCCACTTCCTCCCGGCTCATTCCGACCTGGGACGGGAGCTATTTTCTGGCTTGTTGCGCGCTGCGCAAACGCTGCATTGTTGGAGTTTTTCATGCGTCCCCCATTTCCCCTCATCACCCCGCGCCAGTCGTTTGGCTTCGGAGCCTTCGTGCTGTGCGCAGGTTTTACCGCGCAGGTTCAGGCCAGCGGATTTTTTGAAGACACCACGGCGAAAATCGAATCGCGCACGGTGTACTTCAACCGCGATTTCCGTGATGGGCACACCGCGAACGATCAGGGCGCCTCCAAGCGTGAAGAGTCGGCTCAGGGCTTTATTCTCAATCTGCAATCGGGCTACACCGAAGGTGCGGTGGGGTTTGGTATCGATGCGCTGGGCATGCTCGGTTTTCAACTCGATTCCAGCCCGGACCGCAGCAACAGCGGCTTGCTGCCCTCCAGCGGCAACGACCCGCGCGGCTCGAAAGGTCAGTACGCGAAAATGGGCCTGACCGCCAAGGTCAAGGTCTCGGACACGGTGCTGAAGTACGGCGCGCTGCTGCCGGATCTGCCGTTGCTGAAATACAACGACGGTCGTTTGCTGCCGACGATGTTCAATGGCGCCATGCTCACCTCTAAAGAGGTCAAAGACCTGACCTTCATGGCCGCGCGCCTGGACAAGTACACCGCGCGTGACTCCACCGATTCGCAAGACATCCGCGTGCACTGCAAGAACAAGCGTTATGCGTGCAACACCACCGCCGACCATTTCGACATGTACGGCTTTGATTACAAGATCAATGATCGCCTGACCGCGCAGTATCACTACGCCGAACTGGAAGACATTTATCGTCAGCACTTTGTCGGGCTATTGGGTAATCAACCGTTAGGTGGCGGTGTACTTAAGGCGGATCTGCGGGTGCTGAAAAGTGCTGACAGCGGTGATGCCAAGGCCGGTTCTATCGATAACCGTGCGCTGAGCGGCATGCTCTCTTACGCGCACAGCGGTCATACCTTCAGCGCCGGTTGGCAGCGCATGAACGGCGACAACTCGATGCCGTACCTCGATGGCAGCAACCCGTATCTGGTCAACTACGTGCAGGTCAACGACTTCGCCGCCGCGCAGGAACGCTCGTGGCAGTTGCGTTATGACTATGACTTCAAGGTTATTGGCATTAATGGTTTGAGTTTCCTGACGCGCTATGTGAACGGTGATCACATCAAGGTGTTGGGCAGTGATCAGGAAGGGAAGGAGTGGGAACGCGACAGCGAGTTGAAGTATGTGATTCAGACGGGCACGTTCAAGGATGTGAGTCTGCGTTTGCGCAATGCGACGTATCGCACCAACTACGAGAAGTTTGCCCGGGATGTGGATGAGACCCGGTTGATTGTGAGTTATAGCTTTTCGGTCTTGTAAAAGGGCCAGGGGCGATGCTGCCCTGGCCCATTATCAGGTCAGGGCAGTGTGCTTATGAAGGCTCTGATTTTCGAGCCTGCCTGAAACGAGCCGACCGCTTCCAGTGCCGAGCTTGATATCGCTTCTCCCACGTATTCGTCAGTGCCAGCGGCAGGTTGAATACTGTTCAAGCCACCATTCGGGCTCCAGGTAAAGACAGTATTGGGTATGGAGAGGTGCTCGGAGGCGCAAGTCATGAGTGCTGTATCAACACTCACGGCCAAGGCGTCAACACGGCAGTTATTGAAGTTTTGCGGCGTTGGCAGCGGGTCTGCATCGTCTGTTGAAGTGCGCCAGAAGGCCGGGATTTCTTGGTTCTGTGCTGGGAGGACTTTAACGATGGCGGAGCCGTTGTTATTGAAATGTACGACTTCCACCGGATAGTTTTGGGTGGACACCAGTGTTTTCGCCTCTGCATCAGGTCCTGACCAGTAGGTTGCAGCGGTAAAGTTGTTGGCGTAATGGCAAGTGCCTGCAGCCTGACTCTGGCTATTGATGCCCACCACTTCGCAATACGTCGCCGCTGGGGGGAGTTTCAGCGCTTTCATGACGTACTTTGTGCCGTTGAACGTGGCGATTGTGGCCTTCGGGTTTCCCAACAGGTGTGGACAATTGAGTGCCACGAGCGTGGTGCTATCGACATTGGAATCAATAATAGCGGCGACCCGACAATTGTCATTTCGGACTGAGACCTGGACCGGTTCACCTCTTTTTTCAAAGGGCCACACCACGGCGGTGTTACCCAAAAGGGTAATACTTTGGCCCGCCACATTGCCAAAGAGCGTCGCGGCGCGTAGTTCTGCTCCGGTATCAAGCGGCAAGGGTTGCAGACGTTTGGGCTCCTCGTTGGGGAAGGCAACGGGCCAGAACACTGGTACCTTGCCCAAGACAGGTCCCAGAAGCTGATCACAGGTTCCTGTCATGATGTTCTGTGTCAGAAAGCTACTGTCGCAGGACCGATTGGCCTGCAAAGGTTTGAGGTTAATCAGCTTGGTCGGATTTGCATTTCTGAACCAGGCCTTTTTCACTCCGTTTTCGACGCAAAAGCCCAAAGCTCGGGTTGTTTCCAACACGCCAGACGCCCGGCACTCTCCTGTGTCAGGACCAACAGGTACCGGTTGGCTGGCCTGTACGTTGTTTATCAAGGTGAACATGGGTAGCAATGAGGCGACGGCGATAAGTGGTTTCACGAACGCGTTCATAAGATTTTCTTCCATGAGTAATGAAGGAGCGCCAGCACTCTCCTGCATCCAGTAGACAAACAAAAAACTCCCCTGCCTAGCTGTCAGAGTTGACAGCTAGGCAGGGGAGTTTTTTTCGTATAGAGAGCCACCAATGTCGTCGATGCAGGAGGTACCGAAGGCTGCGATCTTTGGAGCTTGCATCAAGATCAGAATCAAAAGATCGCAGCCTTCGGCAGCTCCTGCACGGGATCCCGGGACGACTACAACCAATGCCAGAACCGGCTCCAGAACCCCCGATTCAGATCCTCTTTGCATCCGCCATATTGCCGCGCATACACGTCCGAGCGGTTCTGCACTTTGCGCGCCGTTGGCATCAGCCAGGCCTTGCTCGCGTAGGTCTTGTTGCGGAACCCGCCCCAGCCTTCGTGGTAGTTGAGGTACTGGTTGTAGGCGTCGTACTTGTAGACGCCATTGATCGAATAGGTTTTGTCCATGTACCAGCCGACAAAGTCGATGGCGTCGTCGAAGTCTTCGCGGTCGGCCCAGTTGCGGCCGGTGCTTTTCTGGTAGTCGGCCCAGACTTCGTCTTTGGCTTGCGCATAACCTGAAGCGGTCGAGACGCGGCCCCACGGGATCACCCAGAGCAAGTATTTGCGCGGGGTCTTGGCGTCGTAGCGGTAGCCGGATTCCTGATACATGATCGCGAAGGGCACTTGAATCGGCACGCCCCAGCGTTTTTGCGTGACTTGCGCAGCGTCGTACCAGTCGCTTTTTTCGCGGAAGATTTCGCAGATGTCTTCCGGCGAGCGGGGCGGCGAGGTGCCGCACCCGCTCAGTAGCGTTGCCAGTGTCAGTAGTCCAAGCGTCTGCCTGTAATTCAAAAGCCGTTATCCCGTCGTGCGCAAAAAGGCCGACAGTCTACGCGCTCAGCTCAATTGGTGACGATAGGGCAGATCCGGGCCGGTCTTGCTGCAGGTCAGCGCGGCGGCTTGCACGGCGAACTTGAGCATGGCGTCGATCTGCTCGCGAGCGAGTTGCTGAACGCCTTCGACTGAATCCAGACCGTGCTCGGTCAGCCAGGTGATCAGCGCGGTCTGGAAGGTATCGCCCGCGCCAACGGTGTCGGCGATCTTCACCGAGGCCGCCGGTACCGACCAGCTGCCATGGCGGCGGCTGAACACGCTGGCACCGTCGCCGCCCCGGGTGAGGAAGACGATCTGGCAGCGGTGTTCGAGCCAGCCTTCGATTACGCGTTGCGGGTCCTGTTCGGGGTAAAGCAGGCTCAGGTCTTCGTCGCTGACCTTGATCAGATCGGCCAGTGGCACCAGCGTCGCGATGCGTTCGCGCCACAGGTCGATGTTCGGCTCAGGGTTGAGGCGTACGTTCGGGTCGAGGGTGATCAGGCGTTTGCCGCTTTCACGCTGCACCAGTGCGAGCAAGGTATCGGCGATCGGCTGCACCACCAGCGAGAACGAGCCGATGTGCAAGCCGCGAACATCCGGTCCCAGCACCGGCAGATGCGCCAGACTCAACTGCCGGTCCGCGCAGCCTTCACCACGAAAGCTGTAGTGCGGCGAGCCATTGGCACCGACGGCGACCATGGCCAACGTGGTCGGTGCGGCGAAGTCCACCAGATAGTCCGGGCACACACCTTCATCCTGCAGCACTCGCTGCAAGCGGCGGCCGAGGTAATCGGTGGACAGCCCGCCAAACAAGGCCGAGTCCACGCCCAGACGGCGCAAACCGACGGCGACGTTGAACGGCGAGCCGCCGGCAATCGCCTTGAAATTCACTTTCGAGGCCAGACCGCTGGCGTCGTCTTCACTGAAAAAATCAAACAGGGCTTCGCCACACACCAAATACATAATTGTTTGCTCTTTATAGGGTTGCGACATGCTGTTGATAGCGTTCATAGGCCTGCTGGAACGCCGCGACGTTGGCGGCAATCGGCAGGGTTTCACTGCTTGAATCGAGTTTCACGCAGCGCTGGCACAGGTCGGCGAGGGTGTCTTCGTGGCCGTTCGACCAGGATTTGCACCACGCCGCTTGAATCGCTGCGCCGAGGGCGGCGGCTTCGCTTTGTTCGGTGCAGATCACCGGGGTGTTCATGATGTCGGCGACGATCTGCCGCCACACCGCGCTTTTCGAACCGCCGCCGATCAGGCAAATGCTGCGGCTTTGTAAACCATTCTGGCGGAGCAAATCCAGTCCGTAACGCAGCCCGAAGGTCGTGCCTTCGACGGCGGCGCGGCACAGATTGGCCTGGGTCAGGTTGTCCAGCGTCAAACCGTGCAGACTGCCGGTGGCGTGGGGCAGGGCGGGAACACGCTCGCCGTTGAGGAACGGCAGCATGCTCACGCCGTCGGCGCCGATGGGGGCCTCGGCGACGAGGTGGTTGAACTGCTCAAGATCGAGGTCAAACAGCTCGCGAATCGCGCCGGTGGCGTTGGTCAGGTTCATGGTGCAGATCAGCGGCAGCCAGCCGCCACTCGACGAGCAGAACGTCGCGACCGAGGCGTCCGGGCTGACTTTCGGCACCTCGGAATAGGCGTACACCGTGCCGGAAGAACCGAGGCTCATGGTGATCGCGCCGGGCTGAATGTTGCCGGTGCCGATGGCGCCCATCATGTTGTCGCCGCCACCGCTCGATACCAGCGCGTCAGGGTTGATGCCGAGGTGTTCGGCGATGGCTGGGAGGATTGTGCCGACTGATTGATGTGCATCGATCAACTCAGGCAGTGCCGCTTGCAGGCGTCCGCTGGCGTCGATGTCGCGCAGCAGTTGCAAGTCCCACTGGCGGGTGCGCACGTTGAAATAGCCAGTGCCCGAGGCGTCGCCGTATTCGCTGCAGGCGCGGCCGGTGAGCCAGAAATTCAGATAGTCGTGCGGCAGCAGGATGCGTGCGATGCGCGAGAACACCACGGGGTGTTGTTCTTTGGTCCAGAGCAGTTTCGACACGGTGTAGCCCGGCGCGATGACCACGCCGAGGCGTTCCAGCGAGCCTTTTTCGCCGCCCAGATGAACCAGCAGGCGGTCGTTTTCGGCGCTGGTCTCGGTGTCGCACCAGAGCTTGGCCGGGCGCAGGACTTCACCTTGATCATCGAGCAGGACCAGGCCGTGTTGCTGGCCAGAGACGCCGATGGCGAGGATCGACTGACCGTCGACATTCGCCGCCAGCAATGCGCGGCGGGTGGCGAGGGCGAAGGCTTCCAGCCATTGCTGGGTGTCTTGTTCGCGGCGGCCGTTGGCGCCGCTGATCATCGTGTGCGCAGCGGCGCCCTGGCCGAGGACTTGACCGCTGACGGCGTCAAGGATGATGGCTTTGGTGCCTTGGGTGCCGCAGTCGATGCCGAGGAACAGTTGTTGTGTTGTCATGTGTGAACCACTCGGGTGTGGTGAAGATCAAGAGCTTACCCCCTCACCCCAGCCCTCTCCCCCAAGGGGGCGAGGGGGAAAGGGAGCCGATCGGGGGCTGTTCAAAATCTGAGTTTGACTCCAGACTTTCAGGTCGATGTAACTTGTACAAAACACTCGGTCAGTTCCCTCTCCCTCCGGGAGAGGGCTAGGGTTAGGGGCTTTTCAATCCAGAATCCGCTGCAAAGTCCGCGTCACACCCTCTTCACGCAAGCTGTTGCAGCACCACTCAAGCGCCGCGACAAACTCCGCCGAACGCGGGATCGCCGTGCCGAAAATCTCCTCGACCGCCAACAACCGCTGGGTGATTAAAGCATCGTCTGCCACCAACGCCTGACAAAACGCCGCGCGCGGATCGGGGATCGAATAGGTGTCACCATTCTCGTCCACACCTTTCAAATACAACGCCCACGCCGCCACCACCAACGCCGCGCGCTTGGTTTCCTGCCCATCGGCAATCAACCGGTTGATGGTAGGAATGGTGAACTTGGGAAACTTCGACGAGCCGTCTGAGCAGACCCGCTCCAGTTGATCGGCAATCGCCTGATTGGAGAAGCGCGCCACCAGCGTGTTTTTGTAATCCGTCAGGTCGATGCCCGGCACCGGCGCCAACTGCGGGGTCACGTCCAGATCCATATAAGCGCGCATGTAACGCACGAACAGCGGGTCGTTCATGGTTTCGTGAACAAACCGATAACCCTTCAAAAAGCCCAGATACGTCAGCGCCAAGTGGCTGCCGTTGAGCAGTTTGATCTTCATTTCTTCATAGGGCGAAACATCGTCGGTGAACTGCACGCCGACCTTTTCCCAGGCAGGGCGACCGTTGACGAATTTGTCCTCCAGCACCCATTGCACGAATGGCTCGCAGACCACCGGCCAGGCATCGTCGACGCCGTGTTTGTCGGCCAGTTGCAGGCGATGGGCAGTGCTGGTCATCGGTGTGATGCGATCGACCATGGCGTTGGGGAAACTGACGTTGGCGTCGATCCAGCTGCACAGATTGCTATCGCGCAATGTGGCAAACGCCAGCAGCGCCTTGCGCGTCACGGCGCCATTGTGCGGCAGGTTATCGCAAGACATCACGGTAAACGCCGGAATGCCCGCCGCACGGCGTTTTTCCAGGGCGGCACACAAGAAGCCGAACACGGTTTTCGGTGCCTCGGGATGGGCCAGGTCATGCTGGATCTGCGGCAGGTGGGCCATGAATTCGCCGTTACTGTCATCGATGCAGTAACCGCCCTCGGTGATGGTCAGCGAGACGATGCGAATCTGTGGGTCGGCGAGTTTGTCGATCAACGCCTGAGCGCTATCCTCGGCCAGCAACATGTCGCGAATCGCACCGATCACGCGGACTTCGGTGTCGTCGCTGTCGCCGAGTTCGAACAGGGTGAACAGGTAATCCTGCTCCTTGAGGTCGTCGCGGGCGCGGCGGTCCTCGGCGCGCAGGCCAACGCCGCAAATGGCCCAGTCGAGGGCTTCGCCGGTGTTCATCAGCGCATCGGTGTAATACGCCTGATGCGCGCGATGGAAGCCGCCGACACCAATGTGCGCGATGCCCTGGCGGGTGTCGCTGAGGCTGTAGGCCGGCAGTTGTACTTCAGCGGCCAGACGATGGAGGTTCTGTTGGTTGAGTTTCATCGGGGATTCTCGAAATCAGGCCGCAGCGCGCAGCGGACGGGTCAACGCGACACCTTCGGCATCGAATAAATGGCAGTGCGCCGGGTCGAGGTGCAGATTCAGTTGTTCGCCGTAACGGCTGGCCAGATCACCGCGCGCGCGCATGGTCAGGGCTTCGCCGGCAGTGGTTTTGACGTGGCAGAAGGTATCGCTGCCCAGGCGTTCGCTGACGTCTGCGGTGACCTGCAGCGTGCAGTCGCCCGGTTGCGCCAGCTCCAGATGCTCCGGGCGAATGCCCAGGGTCACGGCGCTGCCGACACTCAGATTGGCGGCGTTGAAGGGCAGGGTGATGCGCGTGCCGGCGTCCAGCGAGACTTCGCAGCTCTGGCCGTCGACACGGGCGATCTTGCCCTTGAGGAAGCCCATTTTCGGCGTGCCGAGGAACCCGGCAACGAAGAGGTTCGCCGGGTTGTGATACAGGTCCAGTGGCGAGCCGACTTGCTCGATCTTGCCGCCATTGAGCACCACGACCTTGTCGGCCATGGTCATCGCTTCGACCTGATCGTGGGTCACGTAGATCATCGTCGCTTGCAGGTCTTTGTGCAGGCGCAGCAGTTCCAGGCGCATCTGCACCCGCAGTGCAGCATCAAGGTTGGACAACGGTTCGTCGAAGAGGAAAATCTTCGGATTGCGCACGATGGCGCGACCAATCGCCACGCGCTGGCGCTGGCCACCGGAGAGCTGCTTCGGTTTGCGCTCTAGCATCGGCCCGAGTTCGAGAATGCGCGCCGCTTCGCCGACTTTCTTCTCGACTTCGGCTTTCGGCACGCCGGCCAGATCGAGGGCGAACGACATGTTCTTTTTCACCGTCATGTGCGGGTACAGCGCGTAGGTCTGGAACACCATCGCCAGATCGCGCTTGGCCGGGCTGACTTCGGTGATGTCGCGGCCATCGAGTTCGATGGTGCCGTCGCTCACTTCTTCGAGGCCGGCGATCAGCCGCAGCAGGGTGGATTTGCCGCAGCCCGAAGGGCCAACGAAGACCACGAATTCCTTGTCGTTCACTTCCAGGTCGATGCCTTTGATGATGGAAAAACCTTCGAAGCCTTTTTGCAGATTCTTGATTTTCAGGTTGGCCATGATGATGGGCCTCCGCATTGTTGTTTTTTTAAGATCAAAAGATCGCAGCCTGCGGCAGCTCCTACAGGAGAGTTATGCCGATACGACATTCCGAGTAGGAGCTGCCGAAGGCTGCGATCTTTTGCTTTTCAATCTTCATTTCACGGCGCCGAACGAGAGGCCGCGCACCAGTTGCTTCTGGCTGATCCAGCCGAAGATCAGGATCGGCGCACAGGCCAGCGTCGAGACCGCCGACAACTTGGCCCAGAACAAGCCTTCCGGGCTTGAATACGAGGCAATCAGCGCGGTCAGCGGCGCGGCTTTTGAGGAGGTCAGGTTCAGCGACCAGAAGGCCTCGTTCCAGCACAGGATCAGCGACAGCAGCACGGTCGAGGCGAGGCCACCTTTGGCGATCGGCAGCAGCACGCGGACCATTTCCTGCCACAGCGTGGCGCCGTCGAGGCGGGCGGCTTCGAGGATGTCTTTGGGGATGTCCTTGAAGTAGGTGTAAACCATCCAGACCACAATCGGCAGGTTGATCATCGTGTAGATCACGATCAGCGCGATGCGCGTGTCGAGCAGGCCGAAGCTCTTCGCCAGCAGGTAGATCGGCATCAGCACGCCCACCGGCGGCAGCATCTTGGTCGAGAGCATCCACAGGAGCGTGCCTTTGGTGCGCTGGGTTTCGTAGAACGCCATCGAGTACGCCGCTGGCACCGCGATCAACAGGCACAGGGCCGTGGCGCTGAACGAGATCACCACTGAGTTCCAGGCGAAACTGAAGTAGTCGCTGCGCTCGTTGATGTGCAGGTAGTTCTCCAGCGTCGGCGTGAAGATGAACTGCGGCGGCGTGGCGAAGGCGTCGATTTCGGTTTTGAAACTGGTCATCACCATCCAGAAGATCGGGAAGAAAATCATGATCGCGATGGCCCAGGCCAGGGTGCCGAGCAGCAGGCTTTGCAGCCGGCGGGATTGTTGAAGAGTCATGGCAGGCCTCAGGCTTTGTCAGTCAGGTTTTTGCCGATCATCCGTACCAGAATGATCGCGGCAATATTGGCGATGACCACGGCAATCAAGCCGCCCGCCGAGGCCATGCCGACGTCGAACTGCACCAGCGCCTGGTTGTAGATCAGGTAAGCGAGGTTGGTCGAGGCGTATCCGGGGCCGCCGTTGGTGGTGGTGAAAATCTCGGCGAACACCGACAGCAGGAAGATCGTTTCGATCATCACCACCACGGCAATCGGCCGTGCCAGATGCGGCAGGGTCAGGTGCCAGAAGATTGCGATCGGCCCCGCACCGTCGAGGCGCGCGGCTTCTTTCTGTTCCTGATCGAGGGACTGCATGGCCGTCATCAGAATCAGAATGGCGAAGGGCAGCCATTGCCACGAGACAATGATGATGATCGACAGCAGCGGGTAGTGCGCCAGCCAGTCCACCGGTTGCGCGCCGAACAGCTTCCAGATGTAGGCGAGGATCCCCGAGACCGGATGGAAAATCAGGTTCTTCCAGATCAGCGCACCGACCGTGGGCATGATGAAGAACGGCGAAATCAGCATGACCCGCACGATGCCGCGACCGAGGAACTCACTGGCCTCCAGCAAGGCACTGATCAGCACGCCGAAGACCACGCTGATCAGCAACACGCTACCGACCAGCAGCAGCGTGTTGGTGGCACCGGGCATGAAGCCCGAGTCGGTCAGGAAATAGGTGAAGTTCTCCAGCCCGACGAACTGGTTTTCACCGGGGTAGAGCAGGTTGTAGCGGATCATCGAAAAGTAGATGGTCATGCCCAGCGGCACGATCATCCACAGCAGCAACAGGGCCACCGAAGGGCTGACCAGAAACCAGCCGGGATTGCGTACGCGGACCTTGCGCGCAGGTTGCGACAGGTCGAGGTGGGCTTTGGCAGTTGAAGTATTCATGGTGATCACAACCAATTGGGTGCAGAAACATGTTCAGGAAAGACAACATTCCTGACATCGGCGCGGACCCTGTGGGAGCTGGCTTGCCAGCGATAGCGACAGTTCAGCCGACAGCAATGTTGAATGTGCCGACCTCATCGCTGGCAAGCCAGCTCCCACAGGTTTAGTGACGATTACTTGGGATAACCGGCGCGCTTCATCTCGCGTTCAGTGGTTTGCTGAGCGGCAGCCAAGGCTTGATCCACCGTGGTCTGGCCGATCAGCGCTGCCGAGAACAGCTTGCCGACCTGGGTGCCCACCGCCTGGAACTCAGGAATGGTCACCAGTTGTATGCCGATGTACGGCACTGGTTTCAGCGTCGGTTTGCTTGGGTCAGCCGCTTTCAGCGATTCCAGCGTGACCTTGGCGAACGGTGCGGCGCTCATGTAAGCGTCGCTGTAGGTCGAAGCGCGGGTGCCGGGCGGTACGTTGGCGATGCCGTCGGTTTTGGCCACCAGCTCGCCGTATTCTTTGGAGGTCGCCCAGGCGCTGAATTGTTTCGCGGCGTCTTTGGCTTTGGAGCTGGTCGGGATCGCCAGCGCCCACGAGTAGAGCCAGGCCGAGCCTTTGTCGGTGACCTGATGCGGGGCGAAGGTGAAGCCGACGTGATCGGCGACTTTGCTCTGGGTCTTGTCGGTGACGAACGAGCCGGCGACGCTGGCATCGACCCAGATCGCGCATTTGCCGCTGTTGAACAGTGCAAGGTTTTCGTTGAAACCGTTGCTGGAAGCGCCCGGCGGGCCGGATTTCTTCATGGTGTCGACGTAGAAATTCAGCGCGTTTTTCCATTCCGGCCCGGTGAATTCCGGCTGCCACTTCTCATCGAACCAGCGCGCGCCATAGGCGTTGGCAACCGTGGTGATCAGCGCCATGTTCTCGCCCCAGCCGGCCTTGCCGCGCAGGCAGATGCCGTACTGTTCCTTATCCTTATTCGTGAGTTTTTCGGCGAAACCGGCAATCTGTTCCCAGGTCGGACGCTCGGGCATGCTCAGGCCCGCATTCTTGAACAGGTCGGTGCGGTAATAGGTGATCGAGCTTTCCGCGTAGAACGGCAGGGCGTACAGCGAACCCTTGACCGACAGGCCTTCACGCACCGACGGAAACACGTCGTCGAGGGCGTAACTGGCCGGCAGATCCTTCATCGGTTCCAGCCAGCCTTTGGCGCCCCACAGTGCCGCTTCGTACATGCCGATGGTCAACACGTCGAACTGACCGCCCTGAGTGGCGATGTCGGTGGTCAGGCGTTGGCGCAGGACGTTTTCTTCGAGCACCACCCAATTGAGCTTGATGTCCGGATGCTCGGTCTCGAAGGTTTTCGAGAGCTTTTGCATGCGGATCATGTCGCTGTTGTTGACGGTGGCGATGGTCAGGGTCTGGGCGCCAAGGCTGACGCTACTGAGGGTCATGCAGGTGAGGGCAAGCAGAGCTTTTGCAGTGGGTTGCATCGTGCACTCCTTTTCTGCACCCGGCGGGTTACAGAAGGACAGTTATTGTTTTTGTGTCTTCCTGTGCAGGAAGAATGTGCGCTGATTACAGCCTTCAATCGCAGGGCTGACAAATCATCCCTAGCACTTTGATCGATACTTTTTTGCACTGGGGTTTGGCGGAGAAAACGCAAGGAAGGGGTTTTCAGAGCGGTGTGGCTTTCGATAGCGTATTGGTTTCAGCAGCAAATGCGCAAACCTGTGGGAGCTGGCTTGCCAGCGATAGCGGTGGGGCAGTCAATGAAGATGTCGGCAGTGAGGGCCCCATCGCTGGCAAGCCAGCTCCCACATTAGTCCGGAGTGTCAGTGGTGGTTCTGTTCAGTCAGGCGCTGCACCGCGAGTCGGCGATAGTGCGACGGCGTCATCCCCTTGAGCTGCTGAAAGCGTCGATTGAAATTGGAAATATTGTTGAAGCCCGATTCAAAACACACTTCGGTCACCGGTTTGTCGCCGTCGGCCAGCAACTCGCAGGATTTACTGATACGCAGCCGATTGACGAACTCGATGAAATTGCGCCCGGTGGCCTGTTTGAACACGCGGCTGAAATAGGTCGGCGTCATGCCCAGATGCTCGGCCACTTCCTCCAGGGAAATGTCGCGGGCGTAGTGGCTGAAGATGTAATCGACCGCGCGGTTAGTGCGGTCGATATTGTGTTCATCGGCCAGTTGCGGCGTGGTCGCACCGGACAGCAATTGGAAATCATCGCTCGCCGCGAGCAACTCCATCAGGATGAAGAAGTGCCCGAGGCGGGTGATGCCCTTGCTGTCGGCGATACGCTGCATCAGCGTCATGGCCTGGCGAATGGTGCGCTTGCAGCGAAACTCGATGCCGTACTGCGCGCGCTCCAGCAAGGGCGCCAGGGTTTTTAATTCGGCGAATACCTGGTGGCCACTCTCGAACAACTCGTCGGTGAAGTTGACCAGCATGTCGCGCTTTTCCACGACCTCGTCCTCGGCGACTTGACTGATCCAGTTATGCGGCAGGTTGGGGCCGGTGAGGAACAGGGTTTCGGGATAAAAGTTGCCGATATAGTCGCCAATGAACACCTTGCCGGAACTGGCAACGATCAGGTGCAGTTCGTATTCCTTGTGAAAGTGCCAACGCACCAGCGGGCATGGAAAACCGTGCTGGCGATAGATGATGGACAGGCCGTTGTGGTCATCCATCAACTCGTACGAAGGGTCGGTCACGCGGGCGGTTCGGGTCATGGCGGGGCACTTTTGTTGTTCTCCCGGCCGATCATGCCTCTTCCGGTTGTTGTGTGCCAGTGTCTGAAAACGTGCCGGTCAGGCGTTAGGCTGACGCACCTTGAGCAGGTTGGCTGCGCGGCAAAACTCAACGATTCGCGACTCTTCGATGAAATCGACATTGATGATATTGCACTTCCGCGCCCAGTCACTTTTGGCTGGATCAAACCAGGCGTCGAGCTCGGCATGAATATCCACCGGGCCACCGACCGCGCTGTAGCTGGTGGCAGACAGCGACCAAGGAGTCCAGACGTTGAACGAGTTCTTCATTAAATTGCCAATGAATTGTTGTAACTCACTGGCACTGGTAATTCCATTGCCCGACCACTCGTGCTGGATCGAATCGATAAATATACCGCTGTGAAGTTGCTGGTGAGAGCGCGCCGCGACCAAGACTCGCTGAGCAGGGCTGATACGCTTTAGTTGTTCCAGATTAAGCGTTCGGTTGTTTCGTGGAATCAGTCGATGACCCAATAGATGAATGATCATGTCGTTGAAGAACTTGTAATCGAAGTTGTCACCGGTCAGCTCGTGAAAGTCCACGATAATGAACTCGTCGGGGTTTCTGGCGAGAAAGTCATTGATGTCGCTCACCAGATGTCCCAGCGTCCTGGAGTTGCGGTGACCATTGTGATGCATTCGGAACTTGCCAAGACCTTCGGCTTTTTCATCGTAGGTCAAACGTATGTCAAGTACTCTGGAGCCGTGCTGGAGCTGGTGGTAGAACGTATTGTGCTGACACGCCAGCCAATGGCGCGGCGGGCCGAAAAAGGGATAAGAGGCTTGCCAGTCGCTGCCGGCGTTGTGTGTGCCGGGCAGTGTCAGTTCGAAAAGCGACAGGCTGTCGATAGCGGGGGTCGCAGTCATCCATTGATGATTACTGTATTGAATGTCCATTGTTTAAACCTGCATTAACTTGTTTTAGGGAAAGGCGCTACCGAAAGGGTTTATAAGTAGCGCTTGCAGGTTTTTATAAGGGGGATGTTATTTATAGGCAATCTGGAAATTGATGCGGTTTGTTTGGTGTTGTTGTCTGCATGCTGTTATTGGCTTTTATCAAGAGTCTTTGTCTTGCCCGATATGGCGGTTTTTTGCTTCGATCCATTGCGACATGTATTGCGTACTTTTATGCGAGTGATGGCGAAGCATACTTCCTGTGAAGTTGCTGGCTCTCAGGTCATGCAAGTTCTGTTGGCAATAACGCAGTTTTTCGATAAGCGCCAAACCGTGTACGGATTGCGAGTAGCGTTCATTGAGCAGCGTATATCCCGCGTGACTGGCCTCCTGCCAAAGCATCTCGTCCTTGTATAACGCCACGGCACTGTTGGCCAACTCAACAGCGCTGCTCGTAACGGCGCCGGGCCAGGCATGATCGCCCTGCATGCCCTCGGCGCCCACCGGAGTCGTGACGCTGGGAGTGCCACAGAGCATGGCGTCGACCAGTTTGCCCTTGATCCCGGCACCAAAGCGCAGGGGCGCCAGACAAACCCGTGCGGCAGACATGACCTGCAAGGCATCTTCGGCCCAGTTCATGATGTGGAAACCTTCGCTGGCGTTATGCAGCGCCGTGGCTTTGGGCGGCGTATAAGCGCCGTAGATGTGCAATTGGGCCTGGGGCAACTGTTGGCGAATCAGCGGCCAGATCGTGCTCTTCATCCACAGCACGGCATCCCAGTTGGGCGCATGGCGGAAGTTGCCGATGCTCAGGAAGTGTGCCCGTTCTGCAAATATCGCAGGTGTGGCCGCAGGCGGGTCGATCATCAACGGACACCAGTGCAGCAATTGCCGGGGCAGGCCGAACTGCTCGATCAGCAGTTCAATTTCCACTTCGGAGATCATCAGGTTCAGATCACAGCGATACAGCGCGGCGATTTCGCGTTTGGCCAGATCGGTCTCGGCCATCAACGCGAACTCGTCGCGCAGTGCCGGAGCAAATACATCACTGAAATCATTCTGGTCCGGATTGACCTTGAGGCGAGACTTGAGCCGCTGGTGACGCGCATGCCGCAGACTTTGCAGGTCGGAAGTCTCCAGCACGCGCAGTGCCTGAGGGCAGTGTTTTTCAACTCGCCAGCCGAACTGTTCCTCCATCATGAACTGGTCGAACAACACAATGTCCGGTGCCAGTTCACTGATGAAGTGATCAAAGCTGCTGTTGTTGAGTTCGATGGCGACTTCGCGGATGCCCAGTGCGGCCAGATCTGCTTTGTGCTCGCCAGGCCCGGCCGGACTGCTGAAGGTGATGTCCCAGCCTTGCTGCAGGAATGTTTCGAGGATCTGCATGACGTGCCCGCTCGCCGCTGAGGAGCGCGGCTCTGGCCAGACGTAACCGATGACCAGGACTTTGGTAGCGGCGGCTTGAATCATGGACAACTTTCCTTCACGGCGAACGAGGGGGTAAAAAAAGGGCGCAATTAAACCACAGGGGTGGGGTATGCGCCCGATTGTCAAAAATATCCCTCAATACCGCCGCTTGGCATCCTGCGCAAACCGCCTTCAGACCGGTGGGTGTGTCAGATTCAGCAAGAGCGGCCCCTTCAGAAATTTCCCCGCGTCGGTACCGTCTATGGCATGCCGGAGGGTGGCCAGGTTAGACACAAAGATGTCCGGATGGGTGCGGTACTGATCGATCAGCGAGACCGCCACTGAATAGGATTCGGCATTGATCAATGCCGGATGGTCCTGCACGAGTTTCGGCCAGTTGCCGAGGGTCGCCTCAAATTCTTCGAAGTCTTTGAGATTCGCAAAAGTGTGGTGAGGGTTGGCCAGATTCTTCGGGTGCGCCTTGCGAGCATTTCGAGCGAATTCCATCAGGCCTGCCGCATCGTATTCTGCCGGGGTAATACCGGCCAAAACTTCTCCGTAGTAGAAATCAAGTGTGCCTGGCGCGCCATGCGACATTTCGTGGACAAGAACATCGCCAATCCGGGCATCGTCGTACTTGGCCACCTGGTACCACTCATCCAGGTTGTCAGGATAGATCGCAAGGAATTTCGTTGCGCCGTCATCCAGGTGTGTACCCGCGTCGACACTGGCTTTCCAGTGTTTATAGGTTGTGGTTTTTAATGCAGCGAGGGTATCGGTTCCACGTTGGCGGAAAGACATGTGGTGCTGCCCCAATACTCCGAGATCCTTGCGCATGGCTCGCAGGTTCTTGCTCACGTAGTTGATGGCTTCGTCCGAGTCGGTGCCGAAAACGTATTTGACGATAGAACGAACGTCGTCATTTTCGATTTCCGACAGTAGCTGGAGTGTGTTGTCCAGTTTGCTCTGAGCAAGGGGGGTGGCTTTTTTCAAGTAGGCTTTTGTGTAGCTGAAAGGCGTCGATCGCTTGAATAACCTGAAGAATGAAAATTTTTCTCGCGGCTTGATGTTTTTCAGGGCCGGCCCCCAGGCGTGGCCCCGCAAGTTCAGCGCGAACCATTCATCGTTGTGTCGTGTCGCCCACACCTGAAAGATGTCCTGAGACGCTTGTGCAGGTCGCCACTCCGCGAGGCGAATAGTGTCGGGATCAATCGTCGCGGCCAAGTGCCGATGGGAGGTGGTGCCCGACCATTTGCGCGCGTCGGAAAGCACATTTTCCAGCTGGGCGAAACCGCTGTTGAATCCCTTGCGCAGCAGTTTGCTCCCCTTGAACAGCAGATCCGGTACGCCGTCCAGCGGGTTGAACACATTATTGACCAACCCCAGACCCACTTTGGCCAGTGCGCTGGCTTTGGTGGCAACGGTCATGGTTTTGGCAACGATGCTCACAACCTGTGCAACAGCGCCGACTACCAGCAGGATAGTCATCGCAGCTTCAAGGGCACACGCTCCGGCCCCTTGAGCTTGTCGCTCGACATCGTCGGAGCTCAAGTCTTCGATACAGGATTTGAAGGGCACTACGAAATTCAGAAAAGTGTCCAGATCCGCTTCCCGTTTTGCGCGCAGAGCCTCCAGGCGAGTCTGCCCCCAACATTCTCTGACCAGCTCATCATAGGTAGCGATCGGCCGGTGCTTGAGTACGAAATTCGTCAACGAGTCGAATTCGCTCGAGTAGAAACTCTGGTAATAACCGTTGATCTCCTTGGGGACCGGAGACGCTGGCAACTCACCGATTTTATCGATCACGCCCGAACTTGCCGCAATGAGACCGGGCGGTACTCCATGGGTATAACACTCGATATTCGTCGGCAATGAATGCACTGTCGCAGGAAGCGAGTAGCCTCTTTCGTCGCTGCGCACGCTTGTGCTCAGCAGACCTTCTTGTTCAATCAGCGCTGCCAGCCGTGGATTTTCGCGACAGGTCCCGTGCAGAGTGAAAAGTTCGTAACACGTCATCCGGCCTTCGAACTCGGAGCACAGGACTACACCATAACGGCCCTTTGCTCCCTCTATTTCTTTATGGCTTTCCGTCGGTTTGCTTGATGTCGCCCACAGGATCGCGTGAAGGGTCGACGACAGGGGATTGGTTGGCAGATTGGCGGGCATCTGGAGTTTCGCGACGGAGGGCCTGAGGCTGAAAATCGTCACTTTGCCTTTCAGCAAGCGCGCTCTATCCGCAATGGGCAGTGTGCAAAACGCTTGCTTCAAGTGCGTGCCCATCGCCTTCATATGCTTGAGGTAATCACGATTGAACTGTCGGTAAAACTCACCGTCAGGGGAAATCAGATTGGGCAGCATGTCAGGAAACGCTGTGTAGATGCTTTCTCCGGTCTTCAGGTCCCAGTCCTCGGTCGCCAGGTCGTTGGACATGTGCAACTCCACGGGCGATAGAGACATCCGGTCGCCGTAGGCGTCTTCCAGCGCATGGTTTTTCTTCTGATACATGACGTCATGTTCCAGATAGCTGCAGCCTTTGGCGACCTGCTTGAGGATGTCCAGTGCAACACTTTTGCGGGTAGGTAAAGGGCGGACCAGTGTGTCGGCCGTCTCGGCAAGTGTCCCGGCAAATCGGGCGTAAGCACCGGACGCTTTTGCAAGGGCATCCGTGATCGATTTCTCTACCTCATCCAGGGTGATGATTTTGTTGAGTAACGCCCAGTCAATCACGGCGTCTCCCGCTGCCAATGCGTCGAGGGTCTTGTGGAATCCGGACACCGGACCCAACTTCGACAGTTGGTGCAATCGGGCATAGGTCATTGACCGCGTCGATCCCGGTGCGACGGTTTCCTGCACTGCCACGATTCGGCAGAACTCGACCCATTGCGGGGTGCCCAACGCCACTGTCGCAGGCAAATCTTTCACCAGAAATTCCGGTGCAGCCTCTGCGAGCAGCAAGTGAGCGGCCAAAGCCGCATTTTTTTCAGAGATCCGGTGATGCTGGATGAGGTGATTTTCTAATGCCGTCTGAACATCGGCGAAGGACTTCTCGATATGCTCGACGGCGTATAAATCGAAACCTGCCACCTGATTACGCGGCTCTGGTTCACCGACTCGAGGATGAAGGTCGAGCAGCAGGGCAGTCAGCAGCATCTGCTTGAGCGATTCATCTGATTGCGGCTGATTATCTTGCGTGCCATACCAGCCCAGATCCCGGACAAAGGCGCGGGCCCATGTAAGCGCTATGGGGCTGGAAACAAGTCGTTGAATAATATCTTCGGCCTCCGAGCGTTCGAAAGGCGCCACGTGCCCGCCAAAGATGCTCTGCGAGAGTTGCTCCAGTAGCGAGCGATCTGCCACGTAACTGGTCATGATTCGACGCAACTCATTACGTTGATCTGCAGAAAGAGTGACCGAGTTGTCGACTCCAGACTTGATCATTTCCCAATAGTTACCGAGTAACGGGGCCGCTATCGGTGGTTGCGTCATGAATGTTGTCAGTCTGGTACATTCAGCGGCGGTTGTGGGGATCAAAAAATCATGAAACTTGAGCCATTGTTCCAGATCGATTTGTTCAGCCAGGGAAATGCTTCCCCCGGTCAGTTCCGCCATTTCAACAAGTATCAGGAAGTCATCTTTGAGGCTTGGTGCAAGTTTCAGTGCGTTGGCAAGTTGCAATGTTTTGCCTGAATATCTTGCGTATATTTTTTCTTCGCTCGTCACTGCAAACTGTGAGTGATCAGGGAGGTTCAACGTGACCATGAGCTTTTTGAAGGGCTCTTGATCGCACCAGTTCTGCAACATTTTTCTGCCAGGTTGCAAAGCACTGTCAAGCGTCGAGCCGGACTCGAGCGTAATGGTTGCGCCAGCCAGCGAGATCGCTTGCGAAGGGCTTAATGTTTTTTTGCGCTCTGTTAATTTGTAGATAACTTCCAGGCGTTCGGCGTGGTCAAGTTGAGTGCGGCGGGCTGGATTCGAAAAGTCGTTATGAATTGTCCAGTTTATGTTTGTTATGTTCATGGGAGATCCGTTTGTCTAATGTGCCGGATATCCTCATTTGTTATTTGTTGTTCATCAAGTGCTGCTGTGTAAGTGCGTTATTCAGTTTTTAATAAAGTTGAATTTTTGCTGGGGTGTGCAGTGCTGCCCCTTCGTCATTATTGGAAGGGGCGTAGTATAGTGTTGTGTTACTGGATAATGCTTTTAACTTTGTCGCGTAATTGATCAATCGAAAATGGCTTGCCGATAACATGCATGTCTGCTGGTACATCAATATTTTCGGCATAACCACTGGCAAACAGAATCGGCAGGGCGGGGCGCAGTTCGCGAGCTTTGTTTGCCAGTTCACGGCCGTCCATGCCTGGCAGGCCGAAGTCGGTCATCATCAAATCGATCGAGTTGCCCGCGTCTGCGAGAATCGCCAGCGCAGGCTCGCCATCATCCGCTTCGAGTACCTTGAACTCCAACTCCTCCAGCACATCGACGATCAGCATGCGCACGATGTCATCGTCTTCTACGACAAGGATGGTGGGGGCGGGGGTAGACATATTAAGGCTCTCGAAAGTCAGTTCAGGGTCGCCGGTCGATCAAAAGTGCCGGGCTCTTGCATCAGTAAGTGGCGCAGTGCCACAAGTTCCCTGCCTGCAACAAAAAAAGCATAGCCGCTGACGGGGGCGCAAGGATAACTGTTCAAGGCTGTAAACGTGCCGTTGTACGTAGGAATTTGCTGTGAAAGGTGTGAGAAAAATGGATCCACGCCGTCGTTTTGGGGCAAACTCCCTGTTTTTCAACAGTTCGACAAGGCTGCCCCATGTCCTCTCCGTCTACGGTTGATGAACAACGGTTTCGCAAACTCCTGAGCCGCAACATCAGTCTGCCCTTGGGCGTCGGTGCGCTCAGTGCCGTGTTCTTCGTGTCGCTGATCACTTATCTGCTGTCGGTTATCCAGTGGGTGGAGCACACCGACCGGGTGATCAATAACGCCAACGAAGCAGTGAAGCTCACCGTGGATCTGGAAACCGGCATGCGCGGCTTCCTGCTCAGCGGTGACGAGCATTTCCTCGACCCGTACGAAACGGCCAAGCCACGCATCGCGGTGGCCCTCAATACCTTGCTCGAACTGACCGCTGACAACCCGGTGCAGACCGATCGCCTGCGCCGTCTGCAAGCCTTGCAGATCGAGTGGGCCAATTACGCGCAGTCGATGATCGATCTGCAGCGCTCCAGTGGCGACTACCGGGGCGCGGTCAAGGCCGGACGCGGCAAACGCCTGACAGACGAGATCCGCAAGCAATTCGAAGACGTCATCGAGACCGAACAGGTCCTGCGCACCACGCGCAATGAAGACGTGCGCCGCACCACGATCTGGAGCATCAGTCTCTACCTGATTTTCATCGCCGGTATCAGTGGCTTGCTGGCCTATATCGGCCGGCGTGATCTGGTCAATCTATCGACCAACTACGGCGCCAACCTTGCCGCACAACAAGCCAGTGCCGAGCGTCTGGAACAACAGGCCTGGTTGCGCAATGGTCAGACCGAACTCGCCGAGCAGGTGCTGGGGCAACTGACCCTGAATCTGCTTGGGCGCAATATTCTGCAGTTCTGCGCGCAATACATGGGTACCGCCGTGGCCGCGCTCTATGTGCGTGAAGAACATGGCGGCCTCAAGCGGGTGGCCACTTACGGCTTCTCCCGCGAGCAGGAAGAGCAGGACCAGTCGATCTATAGCGGCGAAGGCATCGTTGGCCAAGTGGCGCAGCAGGCGCGGCTGATTCGTCTGGATTCGGTGCCGTCGGACTACTTCAAAGTCAGCTCCGGGCTGGGCGAGGGCTTGCCGCACAGTGTGCTGGTGGTGCCGACCAGCGATGACGACCGCGTCAATGGCGTGATCGAACTGGGTTTCCTGCGTCCGCTCACCGATCGCGATATCGAACTGCTGGAACTGATTGCCGGCAACATCGGCACCTCCATCGAAGCCGCGCGCTATCGCCAGCGGCTGCAGGAAGTGCTGGCCGAAACCCAGCAACTCAACGAAGAGTTGCAGGTGCAGCAGGAAGAGCTGAAAACCGCCAACGAAGAGCTGGAAGAACAGTCGCGGATTCTCAAGGAATCCCAGGCGCATCTGGAAACCCAGCAAGTCGAACTGGAACAGACCAACGAGCAACTTGCCGAACAGGCGCAGACCCTGGCCGAGCAACGCGACGCCATGGACCTGAAGAACACCGAACTCAATCAGGCCCAGGTGCAGCTCGAAGAGCGCGCCGAAGAATTGCAGCGCTCAAGCAAGTACAAGTCCGAATTCCTCGCCAACATGTCCCACGAACTGCGCACGCCGCTGAACAGTTCGCTGATTCTGGCCAAGTTGCTCGCGGAGAACCCGCAGGACAACCTCAGCGCCGAGCAGGTCAAGTTTGCCGAATCGATCTACTCCGCCGGCAACGATCTGCTCAACCTGATCAACGACATTCTGGACATCTCCAAGGTCGAGGCCGGCAAGCTTGAAGTGATTCCGGAGAACACCAGTGTTGCCCGTCTGGCCGATGGCCTGCGCAGTGTGTTCGAACCTTTGGCGGCAGACAAACAGCTGAACTTCAGCGTCGACTTGCAACCTGGCGCGCCGGGCATGCTCTACACCGACCGTCAGCGTCTGGAGCAGGTGATCAAGAACCTGCTGTCCAACGCCGTGAAGTTCACCGAGAAGGGCGCGGTCAGCCTGACCATCGCTGGCCAGCCGGATGATCGGGTCGCGTTCATCGTGCGCGATTCGGGTATCGGTATAGCCGCCGATCAACAAGAGAGCATTTTCGAAGCCTTCCGCCAGGCCGACGGCACCACCAACCGCAAGTACGGTGGCACGGGGCTGGGCCTGTCGATTTCGCGGGATCTGGCGACCTTGCTCGGTGGTTCGATCAGCGTCAGCAGCACGCCGGGACAGGGCAGCGTGTTTACGTTGGTGATGCCGCAGAATTTCGACGAGTCCAGCGAAACGCACTTCGAACCGTTGACCTTCACACCGCCAGCGGCGGTGGTCAGCGCGCCATTGCCGCCAGTGGTTTCGCCGTTGGCGCCGGTGCACATTCCGCGCTTCGCCGATGACCGCAACAAGGCTCCATTCGCCACGCGCTGCATTCTGGTAGTGGAAGACGAGCCGAACTTTGCGCACATCCTCTACGATCTGGCGCACGAACTGGGCTATCAGTGCCTGGTGGCCCATGGCGCGGACGAAGGTTACGACCTCGCCAAAGAGTTCGTGCCGGATGCCATCCTGCTCGACATGCGTCTGCCGGATCACTCAGGCCTCACCGTGCTGCAACGCCTGAAGGAACACGCCGGAACCCGGCACATCCCGGTGCATGTGATTTCCGTCGAGGACCGCGTCGAAGCGGCGATGCACATGGGCGCGATCGGTTACGCGGTCAAACCGACCACTCGCGAAGAGCTCAAGGATGTGTTCGCCCGTCTCGAAGCCAAGCTGACCCAGAAGGTCAAACGCGTGCTGTTGGTCGAGGACGACGATTTGCAGCGCGAAAGCATTGCACGGCTGATCGGCGACGAAGACATCGAAATCACCGCCGTCGGCCTTGCGCAGGATGCCCTGGAGCTGCTGCGCACGACGATCTACGACTGCATGGTCATCGACCTGAAGTTGCCGGACATGCTCGGCAATGACCTGCTCAAGCGCATGTCGACCGAAGACATCTGCTCGTTCCCGCCGGTCATCGTTTATACCGGGCGCAACCTGACCCGCGATGAAGAGGCCGAACTGCGCAAGTACTCGCGCTCGATCATCATCAAGGGCGCACGCTCGCCAGAGCGCTTGCTGGACGAGGTCACACTCTTTCTGCACAAAGTCGAATCGCAGTTGTCCCATGAACGGCAGAAGATGCTCAAGACCGCGCGCAGCCGCGACAAGGTCTTCGAGGGCCGCAAGGTGCTGCTGGTGGACGACGATGTGCGGAACATTTTCGCCCTCACCAGCGCCCTGGAGACCAAAGGCGCAGTCGTGGTTATCGGCCGAAACGGCCGTGAGGCGATTGAAAGACTCAATGAGGTCGAGGACATCGATCTGGTGTTGATGGACGTGATGATGCCGGAAATGGACGGTTTCGAAGCCACCATTGAAATCCGCAAGGATCCGCGCTGGCGCAAGCTGCCGATCATCGCGGTGACGGCCAAGGCCATGAAGGACGATCAGGAGCGCTGCCTGCAGGCGGGCGCCAATGATTACCTGGCCAAGCCCATCGACCTGGATCGCTTGTTCTCGCTGATTCGCGTGTGGTTACCAAAAATGGAACGCATTTAGTGGAACGCAGTACGCCAGCCGAACGAAACAGTGAAATCGAACTGCGCTTGTTGATCGAGGCGATCTACCTCAAGTACAGCTACGATTTTCGCGATTATTCCGGCGCTTCGATCAAGCGCCGGGTGCAGCACGCGCTGAGCCAGTTCGAGTGCGCGACCATTTCGGCCTTGCAGGAAAAGGTCCTGCATGACCCGACGGCGTTCATGCAGTTGCTGCAATTGCTGACGATTCCGGTCAGTGAGATGTTTCGCGACCCGTCGCACTTTCTCGCGATCCGCCGGGAAGTAGTGCCGCTGCTGCGCACCTATCCGTCGATCAAGATCTGGATCGCCGGGTGCAGCACGGGCGAGGAGGTCTATTCGATGGCGATTCTGTTACGCGAAGAAGGCTTGCTCGATCGCACGATCATCTACGCCACCGATATCAACCCGCGCTCGCTGGACAAGGCCAAGCAGGGGATTTTCTCGATGGAGAATGTTCGGGCATACACGGCCAACTATCAGCAGGCCGGTGGTCAGCGCTCGTTTGCCGACTACTACACTGCAGCGTACGGTTACGCGATCTTCGACAAGAGCCTGTGCGAGAACGTGACCTTCGCCGACCACAGTCTGGCGACGGACAGCGTGTTCTCCGAAACTCAATTGATTTCCTGTCGCAACGTACTGATTTACTTCAACAAGAAACTTCAGGACCGTGCCTTTGGTCTGTTTCATGAATCGCTGTGCCACCGCGGCTTTCTAGTGCTGGGCAGCAAGGAAACGCTGGATTTCTCCGGTTACGCGAACCAGTTCGAAGCGCTGGTCAAACAAGAACGGATTTACCGCAAAACATGAACGAGGCCGTGGATTTACCTCGCGTCGAGGCAATTGTGGTCGGGGCTTCCGCCGGTGGCGTCGAGGCGCTGCTGAGCCTGTTCGGGCCGCTGCGCCGCGGCTACGGGTTGCCGATCATTGTGGTCCTGCACCTGCCCGAAGAGCGCCGCAGCCAATTGGCCGAGGTCTTCTCCCGGCGTGTGGAGATGCCGGTGCACGAGGCTGCCGACAAGCAGGACATCGTTGCCGGCAATGTGTACTTCGCCACGCCGGGTTATCACCTGTCGGTGGAGCAGGATCGCAGCCTCTCGCTGAGCCTCGAGGAGCGCGTGCATTATTCCCGGCCATCGATCGATTATCTGTTTGAATCGGCGGCGGACGCCTACGGCGAGTCGCTGGCCGCCGTACTGCTGACCGGTGCCAATCACGATGGCGCGCGCGGGCTGGCGCACGTCAAACGCCGCGGTGGTCTGACCATCGTCCAGGACCCCGAAGAAGCGCAAGTCGCCACCATGCCCTTGGCTGCACTGAAGATTCAGCAGCCGGACCATGTCCTACCCATTCACGGCATCGGCCGTCTGCTTGTCGAGCTGGAACGAATCGCATGCTGAGTAATATCCAAGCCAAACTGCTGATCGTCGACGATCTGCCGGAGAACCTGCTGGCGCTCGAAGCGCTGATCAAGCGCGAAGACCGTACCGTCTACAAAGCGTTGTCGGCGGATGAAGCGCTGTCGTTGCTGTTGCAGCACGAGTTCGCCATGGCCATCCTCGATGTGCAGATGCCGGGCATGAACGGCTTCGAACTTGCCGAGTTGATGCGCGGCACCGAGAAAACCAAGAACATCCCGATCATTTTCGTCAGCGCTGCCGGCCGTGAACTCAATTACGCGTTCAAGGGTTACGAAAGCGGGGCGGTGGACTTTCTGCACAAACCGCTGGACATCCATGCGGTCAAGAGCAAGGTCAATGTCTTCGTCGATCTGTACCGCCAGAGCAAAGCGCTCAAGCAACAGCTCGAAGCGCTGGAGCAGGCCCGTCGCGAACAGGAAGCGCTGTTGCAGCAACTGCAAAACACCCAGCTGGAGCTGGAGCAGGCCGTGCGCATGCGTGATGACTTCATGTCCATCGTTGCCCATGAAGTGCGTACACCGCTCAACGGCCTGATCCTCGAAACCCAGTTGCGCAAGATGCACCTGGCCCGTGACAACGCCGCCGCGTTCACCCTCGACAAGATGCACGCCATGGTCGACCGCGATGAGCGGCAGATCAAAAGCCTGATCCGCTTGATCGAAGACATGCTCGACGTCTCGCGCATTCGCACCGGCAAATTGTCGATCCGACCGAGTCGTTTCGATCTGGTGCAATTGGTGAGCAACCTGCTGCAAAACTTCGCACAACAGATCGAAGCCGCTGAAACCGAAGTGTCGTTTACCGCACCATCCCCGGTAGAAGGCCATTGGGACGAGTTCCGCATCGAGCAGGTAGTCACCAACCTGCTGACCAACGCTCTGCGCTATGGTGGTCGCAGCCCGATCCAGGTGCGGGTTTACTGTGAAGGTGATGAGGCGCGGGTCGAGGTTCAGGACCGCGGCATCGGCATCAGCCAAGAGAATCAGAAGCGTATTTTCCAACAGTTCGAACGGGTTTCCGCCAAGACGGTAGTGGCCGGGCTCGGGCTGGGTCTGTTCATTTCCGAGCAGATCGTCGCCGCCCATGGCGGTTCCATCGTCGTCGAGAGTGAAATCAACGAAGGCGCCCTGTTTCGCGTTTGTCTGCCAATCCAGGAAAACGGCAAATCCGACGCAACCTCTGATTGACCGTACGGTCGTATCAGCAGCTATTGACCGAACAAAGGCTTCCCATGAGCGTAGATGCACAAGATGTAGTACTCGTCGTCGAGGACGAACCGGTTATCTTGATGATCCTGACGGATTACCTGTCAGGGCAGGGGTATCGCGTGTTGCAGGCCGAAAACGGCGAGCAGGCGTTCGAAATTCTTGCGAGCAAGCCACATCTGGACATGTTGATCACCGATTTCCGTTTGCCCGGCGGGATTTCCGGCGTGCAGATCGCCGAGCCGGCCGTCAAGCTGCGCCCGGACCTTAAAGTGATTTTCATCAGCGGTTATCCGCAGGAAATCCGCGAAACCGGCAGCCCGATCACGCGCAAGGCGCCGATCCTGGAGAAGCCGTTCGACCTGGATGTGTTGCAGGAAAAGATTCAGGAATTGCTCGCCTGATATCTGCGTAGGAGCTGCCGCAGACTGCGATCTTCTGATCTTGTTCATCAAAAGATTGCAGCCTGCGGCAGCTCCTGCAGTTTCAGCGCTTTCAGCTTTTGATCATCTCCCGCACCTTGGCGGTCAGCAGGTCAAACGTGAACGGTTTGGTGATCATCTGCATCCCCGAATCGAGGAACCCGCCACGCACAGCCGCGTGCTCGGCGTATCCGGTGATAAACAAGACCTTCAAGCCAGGCCGGTATTGACGGCCAACCTCCGCCAGTTGCCGGCCGTTCATGCCCGGCAGACCGACATCACTGATCAGCAGATCGATGCGCTGCGTCGAGTTCAGAATCGGCACGGCGCTGTCGGCATCCCAGGCTTCGACAAAGGCGTAGCCCAATTCACCGAGCACCGCGCAGACCAGCACGCGCACCGCCGGGTCGTCTTCGACGATCAGCACGGTTTCGCCGTCCAGCGCATCGGGTGCCTGTTGAATGTCGGCATCGGGGCTTTCCAGTTCTTCACCGCGAAAACGCGGCAGGTAGAGCCTGACCGTGGTGCCTTCATCGATCTCGCTGTTGATCGAGACATGGCCGCGTGACTGCTTGCTGAACCCGTAGATCATCGACAGGCCCAGCCCGGTGCCCTGGCCGATCGGTTTGGTGGTGAAGAAAGGGTCGAACGCACGATTGATGACACTCTGCGGCATGCCGCTGCCGTTGTCGGTGACGCTGAGCATCACGTAATCACCGGGTTCTAGGTTGCTGTAGGCTTCAGTGAATTCGCGCGTGAGTACCTGATTGCTGGTCTCGACCACCAATTTGCCGCCGTCGGGCATGGCATCGCGGGCATTGATCACCAGGTTGAGCAGGGCGCTTTCCAGTTGGTTGGGATCCGCCTCCGCCACCCACAGTTTGTCGTTCAGACGCATGTCCAACTGAATGCTTTCGTTAAGGCTGCGTTGCAGCAGCTCACCCATGGACAGCACCAGGGTGTTCATCTGCACGGCTTTGGAATCGAGCGACTGCCGACGGGAAAACGCCAGCAAACGATGGGTCAGACCGGCGGCACGATTGGCCGAGGTCACGCCCAGGTCGATCAGGCTGTCGAGGTCATCGGTGCGACCACGGGCCAATCGGCGGCGCAACAACTCGAGGCTACCGATGATGCCGGTGAGCATATTGTTGAAGTCGTGGGCAATACCACCAGTGAGCTGGCCGACCGCTTCCATTTTCTGCGATTGGCGCAGCGCCTCTTCGTTGTGACGCAGTTGTGCGGTGCGCTCTTCGACCTGTTGCTCAAGGGTTTCCAGGGTCGATTGCAGGCGCCGTTCACTTTCACTCAGATCGATCAGCCGATCGCGTGCCTCGTACTGTCGTCGGCGGCCGCGCAATGCGGCGGAAACCATACTGACCAGTGTTGCGGGATGAAACGGGCGTTCAAGGAACGTCACGTTGCCCAACAGATCGCTCAAGCGCGAGGAAGGGCCTTGTTCCTGACCACCGTGATGAGTCAACAGCACAATCGGCAGATCCGACCAGGCAGGTTGCTGTTCCAGATAATGGAACAGTGCTTCCAGTTCCGGCCCGCGCAAGGCTTCGGCGGCGACCAGCACCAGGCCGGCACCCACTTCGATTTCCGAGCACAGCGCACCCAGCGTGGGTGTGACGACTCCGCCGTAACCGGCCTCGTTGAGGATCATCAGCGCAATCTGGCTGTCGCGACCCACGGGCGCGAGAATCAGCGCGCGTTCGGCCAGCGGCACTTGAACCGTCACAAGCGCTCTTCCTGCAGCAAAGGATTACTTGCGCCGAGGTAGGTGGGAACGCCGCGCAGTACGCCCTGAAAGGCTTCCAGCGGTGCACCGATGGTCATGCCTTGCGTGGAAATGCGGTATTCACGAATGGTCGATTCGTGGCTGCCGGTGCGTTTCTTGATGATCGAGATCGCGCGGCGGACCTTGCCCAGTGCTTCGAAGTAACGCAACAGAATCACCGTGTCAGCCAGATAAGTAATGTCGACCGGCGCTTGCATGTCGCCGACCAGACCATGCTGGGCGACCGTCATGAACGTCGCCGCGCCTTTGCGGTTCAGGTACAGCAACAGTTCGTGCATGTGCAGCACCAGCGCGTTTTCTTCCGGCATTGCCGCCTGATAGCCGTTGATGCTGTCGATGACCACGGTTTTGATTTGACCTTCATCGACGCAGCGCCGTACGCGATGGGAGAACTCGCCCGGCGACAGTTCGGCGGCGTCGACCTGTTCGATCAACAGATTTCCGGTGGCCTGCAGGGCCTTGAGATCGATGCCGATGTTTTTCATGCGCTCAAACAGCAGGCCCAGTTCTTCATCGAAGATAAACAGCGCGGCTTTCTCGCCACGGCCCACGGCAGCGGCGGCGAAGATCATCGAGATCAGCGATTTACCGGTACCGGCCGGACCGAGAATCAGCGTACTGGAACCCGTCTCGATGCCGCCGCCGAGCAGGGCGTCCATTTCCGGGATGCCGCTGGACAGTTGCAGGCGCGCATAGTCGCCACGGTGTTCAGCCGCCACCAGACGGGGGAATACATGCACGCCGTCGCCCATGATGGTGAAGTCGTGGAAACCGCCGCGATATTTCTGGCCGCGATACTTGACCACCCGCACGCGTCGCCGTTCAGCGCCGTAGTTGGGCGTCAGCTCTTCGAGACGAATCACCCCGTGCGCCACGCTGTGCACGGTTTTGTCGAGGGATTCGGTGGTGAGGTCGTCAAGCAGCAGAACCGTGGCGTTGTAGCGCACAAAGTAATGCTTGATGGCGAGAATCTGTCGGCGATAACGCAAAGAACTCTGCGCCAGCAAACGAATTTCCGACAGGCTGTCGAGCACCACACGCGTAGGTTTGAAGCGTTCGACCGCTTCGAAAATCTGCTTGGTGGCTTCGCCCAGTTCCAGGTCGGAGGAGTAGAGCAGGCTCTGCTGGTGCTCGGCGTTGAGCAGGCTTTCCGGGGGCGTCAGCTCGAAGATCTTGATGTTGTCATCCAGCGTCCAGCCATGGGACGACGCCCCTTGCCTTAGTTCGCGCTCGGTTTCCGAGAGCGTGATGTACAACGAGCGTTCGCCGGCTTTCGCGCCGGCCAGGAGAAAATGCAAAGCGACCGTGGTTTTGCCGGTTCCGGGCTCACCCTCCAGCAAAAATACATGACCGCGAGACAGACCACCGGCCAGGATGTCGTCCAGACCCCCAATGCCGGTAGCGGCTTTCGCACTGATCAACTCGTTAGAAGTAGACAAAAAATGCCCTCTCATGACTAAGGGAAGCGAGGCCGCCATCTCAAATGAGCGGCCTGATTAACTTGACCTTGCGCCGTGATGGCAGTTCCGAAATTCCTTGCCGGATGTGTCGTTTGAGCGGTGAAAAATGGCTCAGAGACCCTGCTGCAGGGCCGGATCATCCGGGTTGAGCTGTTCCAGTTGCGCCAACAGAATCTGTACGTTCTGCAGTTGCCCGCTTTCCTTCCAGTAGTTGATCAGCAACACCCGCGCCTTGCGGTCGGCGGGGTGGCGCTGGACGATTTCCTGCAACTGCTTCTGCGCCGCTTCCAGTTCTTCGGCGCTGTGCAGCGTGGTAGCGAGGTCGTAACGGTAATCCTTGTTGTCCGGCTCAAGCTCGACGGCTTTGGACAAGCCGAGCAGGGCGTATTCGCGCTGATCATGGTGCAACAGCCAAAGCCCCAAGGCGTGTTGCAGATACGCCGAATCAGGTTGGGCCTTGAGTTGTTGCCCCAGCAGTTGCCGGGCGGCGTCGGTTTGGCCCTGGCGATCAAGGACATCGATCTGCATCACCAGCGCCTGCAGATTGCCGGGCTCCATGCGCAGGGTATTGTCGAGTGCAACCTGCGCGTCTTTGAGTTCGGCGTTGTGCAGATGCAGGCGGGCCAGTTGCGCGTAGTTGGCGGCACTTTCCGGCTGCGCCTTGAGCGTTTGTTCCCAACCGTCAATCGCCTGTTGCAGCGGTGCGAAATACAGACCCAGCTCATCCGGTGTCAAACCGAGCAGGGCGTTGATCGCGGCAAAACGCACGTTCTGATCCTCATCCTCGAGCATCGGCCCGAGCAACAGGCTGCGCTGCCCGCCCGGCACCAGTCCCACCACGCTTTTGATCGCCGCCAGCCGCACGGCGGGGGATTCGTTCTGCAGGTCCGTATCAGCGAGTTTCAACGCCTGGGGGCTTGGGTAATTGGGCAACTCACCATGCAGCCATACGCGGCGTTTGACCGAGATGTCCGGCCGGCCCAACTGTTGATACAACTGGCGCGCCGCGCCCGGTTGCCCCTTGCGCGCAGCATCGAGCGCTTCGCTGTAGCCGTGCTTGATTGCATCGGGGATGACCGGGGCGGTGCTGCGCAGTGACAACCACGCCACGAGGACGACAAGCACAAGGCCCAGGCTGATAGGCAAGTAGCGGCGAGACTGAGGCATGCAGGTTTCCGAAACAGGCGTTCTTGAGCAGAGCGGCAAGCTTCGGTCAGCTCGGGCCATGAGTCAAACCCTTGCATGCGAATCGCCCTACAAACTGCGTCGACTCAGTTACCCGTCAGTTTTTCGATGCAGTGTCTACGCTTGCACAAGTTGCTTCGATGAGAGTGCCCATGCAAGCCCTGTTCAATTACTTCAAGGCCGTGATCCATCCCGGTCAGGCGGTCCTGCTGTTTGCTCTGCGAACCATCGCGGCGGGGTTGCTGACGTTGTATCTGGCGTTTTTGTTCGATCTCGATCAACCCAAGTGGTCGATCATGGCGGTGGTCATTGTCAGTCAGCCGCTGGCCGGGATGGCGCTGGCACGCAGTTTCGGTCAGGTGATCGGCACGACGCTCGGGGCGGCGGTTGCGGTGTTGATCATGGCGATCTTTCCCCAGGCTCCGCTGCCATTCATCACCACCCTGGCCCTGTGGCTGGCGCTGTGTACAGCCGGCGGCACATTGCTGCGTTACACCAGTTCGCAAGCGTTTGTGCTCAGCGGCTACACCGCTGTAGTCGTGGCGTTATTGGCAATTCCCGATCAGGACGGCACGTTTCTGTTGGCGGTTACCCGCGTCACCGAAACCTTGCTGGCCGTGGCGTGCGTGTGTGTGGTCAGCCTGCTGACGGCGCGCCCGCAAGCGGTTGCCAAGGGCTATTTCGCCAAAGTCGATCAGGTGATCAAACTGGCCGCCAGCCACGCCGCGGCGGTGCTGCGCACGGAAGAAAGCGAAGCCGGGTTCCAGGCCCGGCAAATGCAACTGCTCGGCGAGATCAGCGCCCTTGAAGGCCTGCGGCGGCACTTGTATTTCGATGCGCCACGCTTGCGCAGCGCCAACCATCTGGTGCTGCTGTTAGGCAATCAACTGATGCTGTTGACCTCACGATTGACCGCGTTGCGTCATCAGCGCGAGCTGCTTACCGAGCGCTGGGAGGGTGATCTGCCGCTGGACATCCAGCGCTTGCGCGCCGAAGAGCTTTCGCTACTCGACCAGTTGGCGGAGCAGGGGCGAGCGCTGCCCGAACCCGCACGTCAGCACTTAATCAAACTGCAGCAACAGTTCGAGGCGTTGGCGTATCAGGCCGAGCAGTTGACTGAAAACATGAGCGCCACCTTGCGCTCGCTGGCCTGGGCGCTGCGCTGGGAACAGGCGCGGCTGCTACAGCAACTGGAGCAGATTCTTGAACTGAGCGATGCCATTCAGGAAGGGCGCGAGGCCAGTTGTCTTTATCGCGGTCAGGCCAGCCCGCTGCATCTGGATTTCACCCTGGCGTCGATGAATGCGATCCGGGCGTTCACGGCGTTGCTGGTCGCCGGGTTGATCTGGATCGAAACCGCGTGGGACGGCGCGCGGGGCGGGATGATTCTGGTGGGAATCCTCTGTTCGCTGATGGCCACATTCCCGCGTCCGCTGATGGCCGCGCAAAGTTACGCCCGAGGTCTGGGGCTGGCGCTGGTGGTTTCAGCGTTCTATCAATTCATGCTGGTGCCGGCCATCAGTGATTTCGAGCTGCTGGCATTGCTGCTGGCGCCGCTGCTGTATGTGATCGCAATCGGTCTGGCCAGTCCGGCGACAGCGGGGATCGGCATGGGGCTGGGGTTATCGAGTTTCCTGATGCTCGGCCCGCAGAATGTCGGTACCGGGCAGAACACGGCGATTCAATGGTTCGAATTCGCCGGCGCCTATGTCAGCGCGGCAATGCTTGCGCTGATCGTTTATGCGTGGATTTTCCCGTTTCGCCCGGCATGGCGACTTCGCCGTTTGTATAACGAAGCGCGCGAGCAGGTTTATGCGCTGACCAAAACTCCCGCGACCGATGAACAACAGTTCGCCTTTGAAAGTCGCATGGTTGATCGCCTGACCAGCATGCTCGGTCTGCTGCCGGCAGCGAATAGCCGCGCCATGCAGCAACTGTATGAAATCAGCCTCGCTTGCGTGGCTTTGGGTGTGGCGATGCATCAGCTGCGGCAGCAGGCACGCAACAATGCGCTGCTGTCGGACGCCTTCAATCAACGCCTGGCTTCGGCCGTGCGCAAGACCGGGCGCTATGTCGCCGGGCGGCAGGATGTGCAACTGGCGCCATTAATGGCCTCCCTGAACACATTGGGCGACGAACTGGACGAACTGCACGTCGCCAGTCATGAGCATGTCTGGTCACTGTTTCGTATGCGTGTGGCGCTGCTGATCATCGTGTCATTCCTGCAGCGCCACGGTGACGCGATTCAGCGTTCTGTTCCGGAAGGAGAAGCAGCCCTTGCCCATTGATTTTGAAATCGGCGGTGTCTATCTGCCGCCCATTGCCCAGGCGTTATTGTTAGCCATCCCGATATTCATGGTGCTGGACTGGGGATTGCGGCGCCTCGGCGTATTACGTCTGGTCTGGCATGAAGCGCTGTTCGAAGGCGCCTTGTATGCCTGCGTGTGTGCCACGCTGATTTTGCTGATGGGAGCCTGATGCCTTGAGAGTGCTATTCACGCGATTGGTCACATTGGCGGTGGTGTTGCTGGCGATCGTGCTCGGCTGGTTTGCCTGGGAGCATTACACCCGCGCGCCGTGGACTCGTGACGCCCGGGTCAGGGCCGATGTGGTGACGCTGTCGGCAGATGTTTCGGGGCGCATTGTCAGTCTGGTCGTGCAGGACAACCAGCATGTTGATAAAGGACAGCTGTTGATGGAGATCGACCCGGCGCGCTACCGCCTCGCCGTGGAGCATTCTCGGCGTTCGGTGGAAGTGGCGAAAGCCACGCTGGGCCAGTCGCAGGCGGCAATTGTGGCCAGTGAAGCCTTGCTCAAGCAGCGGCAGAGCGAAGAGCGGCGGCGACGTACGCTCAAGCAGGGTTTTGCGATTTCCGGTGAGGAGTGGGAGAAATCCAGTACCGATGTGGCGGTGGCCCAGGCGGACCTGTTACGCAATCAAGCCAATCTGGGCCTGGCCGAGGCCAACGTGCAACTGGCAATTGCTGCATTGACCCAGGCCGAACTGGACTTGCAGCGCACCCGCGTCGAGTCCCCGGTCAGTGGCTATGTCACAAACCTGCTGACCCGTCAGGGCGATTACGCGGTGGCCGGTGGCGCGTTATTGGCCTTGGTCGACAGTGATTCGTTCTACGTCAGTGGTTACTTCGAAGAAACCAAACTGCCGCGCATCGATGAGGGCGACAGGGTAAGGGTGCAACTGATGAGCGGGGAGACGTTCGGTGGCACGGTGCAAAGCATTGCCTTCGCCATTGCCGACCGCGAGAACGCGCCGGGCAGCCGCCTGCTGGCCAACATCAATCCGAGTTACACCTGGGTGAAACTTGCGCAGCGGGTGCCGGTGCGGATCGAAATCGATGGCGACTACGCCGGCAAAAATCGCCTGCGAGCGGGCACCACGGCCACCGTCACTGTGCTGGAAAACTGATCCATGTAGGAGCTGCCGAAGGCTGCGATCTTTTGATCTGCTCTTTTAAAGGCAAGTCAAAAGATCGCAGCCTTCGGCAGCTCCTACAGGGGAACAGTGGCGTTCGGGTGATGTGGCGAGGCATAAAAAAACCCCGCGACCGAATGATACGCGGGGCAAAAAATTTGGTTGGTTGCGGCCAACCAAAGGAGCTCTTTAACAATCGTTTACTTGCTGGCGACTGTCTCCGGTTGCCAGCCGCCGCCAAGGGCTTTGTAGATCGCGACAATGCCGCGATACAGGTCGACTTCGGCCTGGGCCTGGCTGTCTTCGGCGTTCAACCGTTCACGCTGAGCGTCGAGCAGCACGAGGAAGTCAGTCGTGCCTTCGCGATAGCGAATTTCAGCCAGGTCGGCAGCCTTGCGGCTCGATTCGCTTTGACGGATCAGCGAGATCAGGCGTTGCTGGCGTTTGCCGTAATCGCTGAAAGCGTTTTCCGACTCTTCCAGCGCCAGCAGCACTTGTTGCTCGTAAGTCGCCAGTGCGCCTTCGGCATCCGCATCGGCGCCGCGCAAACGGGCACGCACGCTGCCTAGGTCGAACGCTGCCCACGTGATGCTCGGGCCGAGTGCCCAGGCGTTGGCCGCCGAGGAACCGATCTGCGAGCCCCGTCCGGCTGTCCAGCCGAGGAAGCCACTGAGGCTGACCCGTGGGAACAGATCGGCTTTTGCCACGCCGATGCGCGCCGTGGCCGAAGCCAGTTTGCGTTCAGCGCTGAGGATGTCCGGGCGACGCTGTAGCAGCTCACCTGGGTCACCGATCGGCAAGGCCTTGGCAATCGCCGGCAAGTCTTTTGGACTCAGATCGACGGTCAGTTTGTCCGGACGCTCACCCAGAAGGGTGGCGATACGGTTTTTCTGCCGAACCTGTTCCGCCTGCAACTGCGGCACAGTGGCTTCAACGTTGGCCAGACGCGCATCGGCCCGTTCGACATCAAGCTGATCGCCCACACCGGCATCACGCAGGCTGATGGTGATCTTGCGCGATTCCTGCTGGTTGTTCAGGTTGGCCACGGCAATCTTTTCGCGCAATTGTGCGCCACGCAGTTGACCGTAAGCGTCCACCAGTTCGGCAATCATGGTGACTTGCAGCTGATACAGATCGGCTTCGGCGGATTGCTGGTCGGCGTCGCTGGCTTCCAGATTGCGCTGGATGCGCCCGAACAAATCCAGTTCCCAGGCCATGTCCAGACCGAGGTCATAGCGCTCGCTATTGACCCGGTCGGTGGTCTGGCCGGGGATTTGGCCCTTGGCCAGGTCACTGCTGGCGCGGCTGGTGATGGTTGGCATTGCATCGTTGCTGGCGTCGTCGCGGATCGCCCGGGCGGCTTTCCAGCGGGCAAATGCCACGCGCAGTTCACGGTTGCCTTGCAGCGATTGGGTCACCAACTGGTTTAGGGTCGGATCGTCGAATTGCTGCCACCAGATCCCTTCGAATTTCGAACGGTCGAAGTTCTTTTGCCCGGCGGCGCCGTCGGTGGCGGCCGTGATATTGGCCGCCTCCGTGGCTGGGGTCTTGTAGTCGGGGCCGACGGCGCAGGCACTGAGTGCCAGCACCAGCAGACTCGGCAGGAAGACTTTCAGACTCATTGTTGCGCCTCCAGTTTCATGGCCTTGGCCGCTTTGCGGGCCTCACTGCGTTCAACGAAGTTACGGATCAGTACGTAGAACACTGGCGTCAGCAACAGACCGAAGAAGGTCACCCCGAGCATCCCGGAGAACACCGCCACACCCATGGCGTGACGCATCTCGGCACCGGCACCGCTGGAGAACACCAGTGGCACCACACCCATGATGAACGCGAAGGAGGTCATCAGGATCGGCCGCAGACGCAGACGGCAGGCTTCCAGTACCGCCGCGAGCGGGTCGAGGCCTTCTTCCTGTTTATCCTTGGCGAACTCGACGATCAGAATCGCGTTCTTACAGGCAAGTCCCACCAGTACGATCAAACCGATCTGGGTGAAGATGTTGTTGTCACCGCCCGAGATGATCACGCCGGTAATGGCCGACAGCAGGGTCATCGGTACGATCAGGATCACCGCCAGTGGCAGGCTCCAGCTTTCGTATTGAGCGGCGAGCACCAGGAACGCCAGCAGTACGCAGAGCGGGAACACGAACAGCGCGGTGTTGCCGGACAGAATCTGCTGGTAGGTCAGGTCGGTCCATTCGTAGGTCATGCCGTTCGGCAGTTCATCTTTCAGCAGTTTCTCGATGGCTTTCTCAGCCTGACCGGAGCTGTAGCCGGGGGCTGCGGCGCCGTTGATTTCTGCGGTGATGAAGCCGTTGTAGTGCATTACACGATCCGGGCCGGAGGTGTCGCTGACCTTGATGAAGGTCGCCAGCGGGATCATTTCGCCTTTGTTGTTACGCACTTTCAGTTGACCGATCTGGTCGGATTCAAGGCGGAATTGTTGCTCGGCCTGAACGTTGACCTGATAGGTGCGCCCGAAGCGGTTGAAGTCGTTGGCATACAACGAACCCAGATAGATCTGCAGGGTGTCGAAGATGTCGCTGACGGCCACGCCGTGGGTCTTGGCTTTCTCACGGTCGATGGCGGCATCGACCTGCGGCACGTTCACGGTGTAGCTGGTGAACAGGCCTGCCAGTTCCGGCACGCTGTGGCTCTTGTTGATGATGTTCATGGTTTCTTTGTACAGCTCGTCGTAGCCCAGGTTGCCCCGGTCTTCGATTTGCAGGCGGAAACCACCAATGGTGCCCAGACCTTGTACCGGCGGTGGCGGGAAGATCGCCATGTACGCCTCTTGAATGTTCGCGTATTGGCCGTTCAAGGCACCGGCAATTGCACCGGCGGACATGCTCGGGTCTTTACGCTCGTCGAACGGTTTCAGGGTCACGAACACGATGCCGGCGTTCGGGCTGTTGGTGAAGCCGTTGATCGACAGACCCGGGAACGCAACGGCGCTTTCCACGCCTGGCTGTTTCAGCGCCATGTCGGACATGCGCTTGATGACTTCTTCGGTGCGATCCAGGCTCGCGGCGTCCGGCAGTTGCGCGAAGGCCACCAGGTATTGCTTGTCCTGGCCAGGTACGAAACCGGTCGGCGTGCTGGAGAAACCGAAGAAGGTCAGCACCATCAGGCCTGCGTACAGCAGCAGGGCGATGCCACTGCCACGGATAACCCGGCGCACGGTGCCGACGTAGCCATGGCTGGCACGATCGAAGAAACGGTTGAACGGACGGAACAACCAGCCACCAAAGATCTTGTCGAGCACCTTGGAGAAGCGGTCTTTCGGTGCGTCATGGCTTTTCAGCAACACGGCGGCCAGCGCTGGCGACAGGGTCAGCGAGTTGAACGCCGAGATCACGGTCGAAATAGCGATGGTCAGTGCGAACTGCTTGTAGAACTGCCCGGTGAGGCCGGAGATGAACGCCGCCGGAACAAACACCGCACACAGCACCAGTGCCGTTGCGATGATCGGGCCGGTCACTTCTCGCATCGCCCGTTTGGTCGCTTCGACCGGTGTCAGTCCGAGTTCGATGTTCCGTTCGACGTTCTCCACCACCACGATGGCGTCGTCCACCACGATACCGATGGCCAGTACCAGGCCGAACAGTGACAACGCGTTGAGCGAGAAGCCAAACAGGTGCATGACCGCAAACGTACCGATCAGCGATACCGGCACCGCCACCAACGGAATGATCGAGGCGCGCCAGGTCTGCAGGAACAGGATCACCACCAGTACCACGAGGATCAGCGCTTCGAAGAGGGTGTGAACCACCGCCTCGATCGAACCGCGTACGAAGATCGTCGGGTCATAGACAATGCTGTAGTCCATGCCTTGCGGGAAGTTTTTCTTCAGCTCGTCCATTTTTCCGCGAACATCGTTCGAGATGTCGATGGCATTGGAGCCTGGACGCTGGAAGATCGGAATGGCCACTGCCGGCTGATTGTCCAGCAACGAACGCAGGGCGTATTGGCTGGAGCCCAGCTCGACGCGAGCGATGTCTTTGAGGCGAGTGATTTCACCGTTGTCGCCTGCGCGAATGACGATGTTCTCGAATTCTTCCTCGCTGACCAGACGGCCCTGCGTGTTGACCGACAGCTGGAAGCTTTGGGCATTGGGGGCAGGGGGCGCACCCAATTGACCGGCAGCGACCTGACGGTTCTGTTCACGAATTGCGGTGACCACATCCGTCGCAGTCAGATTGCGCGAAGCAGTCTTGTTCGGATCAAGCCAGACCCGCAGCGAGTAATCGCCCATACCAAACAACTGCACATCACCAACACCGTTCAGACGAGCCAGCTCATCCTTGATGTTGAGGATCGCGTAGTTGGACAGGTAGAGCATGTCGTAGCGCTTGTCCGGGGAGGTCAAGTGCACAACCATGGTCAGGTCGGGCGAGGCTTTGTCGACGGTGATACCGATGCGCGTCACTTCCTCGGGAAGCTTCGGCTCGGTACGGGTCACCCGGTTTTGCACCTGCACCTGCGCGTTGTCCAGGTCAGTGCCCAGGGCGAAGGTGATGGTCAGGGTGATCTTGCCGTCGGCGGTCGATTGCGAGGACATGTACAGCATGTTCTCGACGCCGGTGATGGCCTGCTCCAGCGGAGCGGCCACGGTTTCACCGATGACTTTAGGGTTGGCGCCCGGGAAGTTGGCACGTACCACCACGGTTGGCGGCACGACTTCCGGGTATTCGCTGATCGGCAGCTGGAACAGCGAGATCGCACCGGCGATCAGGATCAACAGCGACAGCACCGCTGCGAAGATCGGCCGTGAAATGAAGAATTGGGAAAAATTCATCGGAGTTGTCGTCCCTTAACCGCGTGGGGTCGTAGCAGCCAGCTTCACAACCGAACCGGACGCGCCTTTGGCAGGGGCGACTTTGGGCAGGTTGCTGGCTTCCAGCGCTTGACGTTGTTGAGCGAGTGCCGCGATGGTCTGTTCACTGGCCATCGGCACCACTTCAGGGGTGACCGGGGAGCCAGGACGAACCCGTTGCAGACCCTTGACGATGATCGTGTCGTCCTTGTTCAGGCCGGTACGGACGATGCGCAGGCCTTCGATTTTCGGACCCAGTTCAACGGCGCGGTACGCGGTTTTGTTGTCAGCATCCATCACCAGTACGAACTTCTTGCCCAGGTCTGTGCCGACCGCTTCGTCATTGATCAGCATGGCGTTGTAGGTGCCGCTGCCGACCAGTTTCAGGCGTGCATACAGGCCCGGGGTGTAGGTGCCGGCGCTGTTGTCGAACACTGCGCGACCACGGATGGTGCCGGTCTTCGGGTTGACCTGGTTGTCGACGAAGTTCATCTGACCGAGGTGCGGGTTGCCGTCTTCGTTGGACAGGCCCATGTACACCGGGGTGGTGGCACCGCGCTGACCGTTACGGGCGAGTTGGGTGTATTTGAGGAATACACGCTCGTCGGCGTCGAAGTAGGCATAAACACGGTCGGTGGAAACCACACTGGTCAGCGGGGTGGTGTCGGCGGTCACCAGGTTACCGGCGGTGATCTCGGCACGGCTGACGCGGCCGCTGATCGGCGCGGTCACGCGGGTGAAGCTGAGGTTCAGTTTGGCCAGGTCCAGTTGCGCTTGCAGGGCGCCGACGGCGGCGCGGGCTTCTTGTGCAGCGCTGGTGCGCGAGTCGGCCAGTTCGGCGGAAATGGCATTGCTGGCGCGCAGACGTTCACCACGACCGGCTTCGTTTTCACTGCGGGTGGCATTGGCGCGGGACTGGGCAACCAGGGCTTCGAGGCGGCGTACCTCAGCCTGGAACGGACGCGGATCGATCTGGAACAGCAGGTCGCCTTTCTTGACCAGAGCGCCTTCAGTGAAAGCCACCGCGTCAATCTGGCCGGAGACCCGTGGACGGATTTCAACGGTTTCCGGCGCTTCGAGGCGCCCGGTGAATTCGTCCCACTCGTTGACCGGTTGTTCCAACACCTTGGCCACGCTGACTTTCGCAGCAGGCAGGGTGGCGGCAGTCTCCGGAGTCTTGCCGCAGGCGCTCATCACCAGTACGGCCAACATGGCCAACGGGAAGCGCAAATGTTTGAGTGACTGTTCCATGGATGCATCCGCCAATGTATTGAAGATGGGCGGATGATGCTCGGCGGGGTGTGATGGCACGAATCGAATGAAGCAAAGGTAACTATCATTCGGAATGATATAAGACCCGAACGAGCCCTCTAGCATGCACCTTTCGTTAGGTGGCTATCAATCTCTTCGGGGCAATTCTGTGTTGCCCGATGTGCAAAAGTCAGGAGCGAGGCTGCGCGGCGAGGATTACGCGGGGATTAATAACTGTGGCGAGGGAGCTGGCACCCTCGCCACACAAGCTTCAGAGTTTCGGCAACTGGCCGATGCGTCCGATCATTTCAGTCACGATCTGCAGATCCAGCTGGAATTGCTCGACAGTCTTGAACTCGCCATCGGTGTGACCGGTGTACTTCACATCTGGCATGGCCAGACCGAATTGCACGCCGTTCGGCAGTTCATGCACCGAGGTGGCGCCAGCAGAGGTGCCAAATTCGTGTTTCATGCCGAGGTTTTCAGTCGACACCGCCAACAGCGCCTTGACCCACTCACCCTCAGGGTTGCGGTACATCGGCTCGGCGATCGAATAGTCGAAGGCAACGACTACGTCGCTCTTCTTGCTCCACGCCGCCAGTTTCTCAGCAATTTCAGCCTTGAGCTTCTCCGGCGACTTGCCCTTCGGAACGCGCAGGTTGACCGCGAGTTTGAAGGCTTTTTCGTCCATGCCGACGTAGGTCGGCGATGTTGTCAGCGGCCCCATGAACGCATCGGAGAAACCGACACCCAGTTTGTTGCCGAGGTAATCCAGACCCCAGTTATCGGCGACATAACGCGCGGCATCGGTGATGTGGTTGTGCTTGAGCGCGACCTTGCCATCAACGCTATTGATGAAGTCGAGCATGCGCGCCACCGGATTGACCCCGGACTCGGGCTCGGAGGAGTGCGCGGACACACCGGTCACCGTCAGCTTGACGTCCTGGCCATCGACCTTGGCGCTCACTTCGAAGTTGCCACCGTTGCGCTTGGCGTATTCGGCGCCGGCTTTCTGCAAACCGGCAGCCAGTTCGGCTGGCTTGTCGGTCACCAGCGTGGCGACTGACGCCGAGGGAATCTGGTTGGTCGCCAGACCACCGGTCATCGCGATGATTTCCGCACCTTTGCCTTCACCTTTGCGCTTGGCAAAGTTAGCCATGACGGTGCCGTAGCCTTTCTCGGCAATCACCACCGGGTAGCCACCATCCAGTGCGAGGTTGTAGTTCGGTGTCGGATTGCGTTCGAAGTAGTACGGAATCGCATCGCCTGTTGTTTCTTCGGTGGTGTCGACCAGCAGCTTGAAGTTGCGCACCAGCGGCAGTTTTTCTTCCTTGATGACTTTCATCGCATAGAGCGTAACGACGATACCGTTCTTGTCATCCTCGGTGCCGCGACCGTACATGCGATCGCCGATCAGGGTGATCTTGAACGGGTCGAGGCGGGTGCCATCCTTGAGCACCCAGTTTTCCGGCGTCACCGGCACCACGTCGGCGTGCGCATGAATGCCCACGACTTCATCACCGCTGCCGTCGAGGGAGATCTCGTAGACGCGATTGTCGATGTTGCGGAATTTCAGATTGAACGACTCGGCCATGCTCTGGATCTTTGCCGCGATCTTGATGAATTCCGGGTTGTCGTGCTGCTCAACGCCGTCCTTGCGATAAGTCGGGATTTCCACCAGTTCGCGCAGGGTTTCAGTGGCGGCAGCGCTGTACTTCGCACGCGTGTAGATCCCCAGCAATCGATAGATTTCGTTCTGCTGGTCGGCGTTCAACGTCTTGCTGTCGAGAAAAGCACTAATGGCCGGGCCGATGTCGGCAGTTTTTGCCAGATCGTTCTTGCCCAGATTGCCGAGGAACTGGCGGAAATCGGTGGTTTTGTCGGCGCTGTAGGTCTTGAGGATTTCAGCGCTCTGTTGTGGGGTGATATTGGCTTGCGCGGGCGCCGTGAACACGGAAAGACCGGCCAGCATCAAGGTGGTGGCAGCCAATTGCTTGAAAGGGACATTCATTACGAAGGGCATTCCTTTGCAGGGCAGTTTAGAAAGGTGTGTCTCAACGTTGATACACATACATTTACAAACTAACACCGTGCCAGAGCCTTGCGGGAGTTCAGAAAGAGATCTGTCGCACAAAAACGCAAAAGCGGCGCACAAATGAAAAAGCCCGGGCAGGCAGCCTCGGGCGCTGCCGTTCTTGCGCGGATAGTTGACGATTATCAACTTCCGGCCTGCAGTCCCGGCCCACACTCTGACCTGTGCTGAACTCACCTGCGCCGCTGGCGCAGGGAAAAGTCACCATGGCCACTCTGCAAGTCGTGATCTGAATTGGGCTTGATGGGTTGTCGTTTCATTCGTCAGCCGTTTCTACCGAGGCTTTCCATGAACATCAAGATTACCGAGAGACAGGCACCCCATGGCTGGGTCGTGCATCTGGATGACTGGGAAGTGAGCTTCAAGCATCAGCAAACTGCACAAGACTTCGTCGATCGGCTTCAGGCTCGTATCGACGCGCCGCATGTCTGGCCCGCCACCTTAGGCCAGACGTTGTTGACGGAGCCATTCAGGGCTCGTCGTGTGGGCGTCGCAAGCCTTGTGTGAACCCGTTGAGTCAAGCACAGAGCAGTGCGTAAAAGCCCTGCAGGACAGGCCACGTCATGAGTGAAGTATTCGATCTGTCGGGTGCCGCGATGGCACTGGGGATCGGCATGCTCATCGGGCTTGAGCGTGAACGGCACAAGGGCACCGGCGACGCGCGACATTGCGCGGGCTTGCGCACGTTCGCCATTACCGCGTTGCTGGGGTATGTGGCGCTGCAGGTCGGCGGCGGCCTGTTGTTGGGGATCATGGCGGTCTGTGTGACGTTGCTGATCAGCGTCGCGTACTGGCGCAGTCTCAGTGATGACCCCGGCGTGACCAGCGAGGTGGCGTTACTCACGGTGTTGGTCTTGGGCGCGTTGTGCGCCAGCGCGCCGGCGCTGGCGATCGCCCTCGCGGTGGTGATTGCGGGGCTGCTGACGTATCGCGAAAAACTCCATCACTTTGCCAATAGCCAGTTGAGCGAGGCTGAAATGCGCGACGGCCTGGTCTTGCTGATCGCAGCCCTGGTGGTGCTGCCATTGGCACCGGATCGTTACGTCGGCCCGTATGCGGCGATCAATTTACGCACTGTTTGCACCCTGACGGTGTTGCTGATGCTGGTGGGCGCGACGGGTCATATCGCCGTGCGAGCGCTGGGCTCACGCTATGGCTATGTCATCAGTGCGATAGCCTCCGGGTTCGCTTCCAGTACCTTGACGATCGCCACCATGGGCCAGCGGGTTGCCCATGAACCGGACAACATTAGAATCCTCAGCGCCGCCGCTATTCTGTCCAATCTCGCCACGGTGATTCAGGTCGGGCTGATCCTCGCCACGGTTGATCCGGGCTTGTTGCGCAGCCTGTGGGCGCCGTTGTGTTTCGGACTGGTGGCAACAGCGTTGTATGGCGCCTGCCTGATGTTTCCCGACCCGACGCGGGGCACTCAACGTGAACCGATCAAGACGGCCAAAGCGTTCAACCTCAAACTCGCCTTGATCGTGACCCTGACTATCACCAGCATCACGGTGCTGTCATCGGCAATGCTCAGCCACTTTGGTGAGGTGGGTGTGATGCTCACAGCGACACTCACAGGCTTTGCCGATGCGCACTCCGCTACGGCTTCTGTGGCGAGCCTGGCCAAGGCGGGGCAGTTGCCCTATGACGCCATAGCCGCGCCCGCACTGATTGCCGTCAGCAGTAACTCGGTGAGCAAGTGTGTGGTGGCCTGGATCAGTGGCGGCAAACGCTTCGCCGCCTATGTGATCCCGGGCCAGCTATTGCTGACGCTGGCGATGTGGGCGGGCACCTTGTTGCTCTGATCGCAGACCGGCGCGCAACCTTGCTCCAAAAGGTTGAAGCGGCAGGTATTTTGGCTCGGGTCACAATCCGGACTGTTGCTGACAAAAATCAATTGGCTGGCGGCCGCATCGTTCACGCTGAAGGCCTATTCCTTCTGTTGGCCGCGTGCCGAGGTGCCCCATGTCGCAAACTCAGCGTTTACTGTTGATCGCTCCTCCAGCCATGGAGCGCACGCCGGCGTTTGAGCGCGCCGCTGCACTGGCGCAGGCGATGCAACTGCCGCTGCACATCGTGGCCTTTGACTATGTGCAAGCGCTGGCGGTGGCAGGCCTGTTTGCCCCTGAGCAAATCCGCCTGGCCCGCGATGGTTATCTGCACACCCATCGTCAGTGGCTCACAGAGCAGGCGTCACTGCTTGAAAGGCATCACATCAAGGTCACCACTGAGGTGGTCTGGGTTCATGATCCGTTTGCCGAGATTCTGCAGTTCGTCAACGAAATGCCGGTGATGTTGATCATCAAGGATGCCCGGCACGAGTCCGCGCTGGAGCGGATTTTTTACACACCACTGGATTGGCAGCTGTTGCGCGACTGCCCCGTGCCGGTGCACTTGGTGACCGACGACACGCATCCACGGCCACGCAATGTACTGGCCATCGTCGATGTCATGCGTAGCGAAGAACAGGATTGCCTGTTCAACGACCAGATCCTCAATGCCGCCACCCGGCTGGCTGAGCAATGTAATGCCAGGCTCGAACTGGTGCATGTGTATGACTGGGCGGCGGTTTACGCCACGGATATGGGGTTCGGCGCCTTGCCGTTAGCGACCGGTATCTATGAAGCGCAGGGCAGCGCGCAGCATGAGGCATTTGCGGCGCTGGCTGAACGTCACGGCGTACCGGACTCGCGCCGGCATTTTATCGAGGGCGCGCCGGTACCGAGTATTTGCGAGTTCGCCGTCGAGCAGCAGATTGACGTCATCGTGATGGGCACGGTGCAGCACCACGGGCTGAGCAAGTTACTGGGTACCACCGCCGAACAGTTGCTGCATCGAGCGCCGTGCAGTGTGCTGGCGATCAAACCGCAACAGACATTGCAGTCCTGAACCTTGCCGGCCCTCAGCGCCGGGGCCGAGTGTGCGCGGTATTCGATGCCGGGGAGCATTCTGGCGGTCAGACCAGCCGTCACGGCGTGAGCACGATTGCACCGTTGAATTGCCCGGCTCGTAAAACCGCCAGGGCCTGGTTGGCGTCCTCCAGGGCAAATCGGGTGATGTCGCAGTGCACGGGGGTGTGGCGTAGCTCCTGGAAAAACGCAGTGCCGTCTTCGCGGGTCAGGTTGGCGACCGAGCGGACACTGCGCTCACCCCACAACAAACGATACGGGAACGCCGGGATGTCGCTCATGTGGATCCCGGCGCAGACCACACAGCCGCCCTTGGCCGTCACTGCCAGCGCTGCCGGCACCAGTGCGCCCACCGGGGCGAATATCAGGCTGGCGTCGAGCAAGTGTGGTGGCGGCTGGTCGGAAGGCCCCGCCCATTCGGCACCCAATGAACGGGCATAGGCTTGTCCGATGTCGTCCTCGGGGCGGGTAAACGCGTAGACCTTCTGACCACGCCCGAGCGCGACCTGAATCGCCAGGTGCGCCGCCGCGCCGAACCCGTAGAGCCCCAGATGCTCAGCGCCGCGAGCCATTTGCAGTGCGCGAAAGCCGATCAGCCCGGCACACAACAGGGGCGCGGCTTGCTGGTCTGAAAGGGACTCGGGAAGGGCAAAGCAAAAGCGCGGATCGGCAACCGTGTATTCAGCGTAGCCACCGTCCAGATGACAACCGGTGAACCGCGCCTGATCGCACAGGTTCTCCCGACCCGAACGACAGAACTCGCACACGCCGCACGTCCAGCCCAGCCAGGGCACGCCGACTCGTCGGCCGATCCAGTCAGGCGTGATGTCTTGGCCCACCGCCGTGACTTCACCAACGATTTCATGGCCCGGCACCCTTGGGTACACAGCTTGGGGCAATTCACCATCGAGCAAATGCAGGTCAGTGCGGCACACCCCGCAGGCCAGTACTTTGAGGAGGATCTGATCGGGGGCGGCTGTGGGAACAGAGCGCTCTTCGCATTGCAACGGCTGGCCGGGAGCATGTAGAACCATGGCGCGCATGTTCAAAGCTCCATTGCAGACGTGTTCAGTGGGTCTGGCGATTACAGCCAGACACCATCTGCCTGAGGCCGTCCATGTTCTGGATCTTCACGTCGCGCCCACTGATCTCGACCAAGCCCTGATCACGCAGGTGCGCAATGCCGCGGCAGATGGTCTCCAGTCGCAGGCCAAGGTAGGAGCCGATTTCTTCACGGCGCATTTTCAGCACGAACTCTTTGGAGGAATAGCCTCGCGAGCTCAGACGGTGCGAGAGATTGAGCAGAAACGCCGCCAGGCGCTCATCGGAATTCATGTTGCCCATCAGCATCAACATGCCGTGATCGCGCACGATCTCCCGGCTCAGCAGCTTGTTGAGATTGTGTTGCAAGGACGGAAGGCTTTGCGCCAGTTTTTCCAGTTGGGCGAAGTGAATCGGGCAGACTTCGCTGTCTTCCAGCGCATATGCAGTGCAAGCATGTTGGTCGGCACTGATGGCGTCCAGGCCAAGCATTTCGCCGGGGATGTGAAAGCCGGTGACTTGTTCGCGGCCATCGACGGACAACACGCTGGTTTTGAATGAGCCTGTGCGCACAGCGAACAGCGAGCGTAGCGGGTCGCCTGCGCGATAAAGTGCAGTGCCTTTTTTGACCTTGTGGCGTTGCACGATCAGCGTGTCGAGGCGATCGACATCCGGTCCAGTCAGGCCGATTGGCAGGCACAACTCCACCACACTGCAGTTGGAACACGCAGCCTTGAGAGGCAGGGGCGGGCGCGGGGAAGAAACTTCAAGCATGGGAAAGGTACCTTTGAGGTGTGTGATAAGCATAGGTGTCGTAGCGACGCACACGCTTTTCATTTGGCCTTCCACCTTGATTACGGACGAACGGGGTGCCCGGTTTACCGAGGCCCTGGCAACTTCGCTTCTATTGAGCTTCAACGTGGGGGGTGAAACTTGATGTAAATCAAGTCCAGGGGTTAGCAGGCTTGCAGAATCGACGAAATGACAAAGGTCTATCAGTCTTTTGCGGAGCGTTCCCCCTCATGAGTGATTTTCTGAATGCTGAGCAACTGGAAGGGTTGGACGCCTACTGGCGTGCTTCCAACTACCTCGCCGTGGGGCAGATTTACCTCAAGGACAACCCGCTGTTGCGCGAGCCATTGACGCTGGCTCATATCAAGCCGCGACTCTTGGGGCATTGGGGGACCACGCCGGGGCTGAACCTGATCTATACCCACCTCAATCATGTGATCAATCAATACGATCTGAACATGTTGTTCGTCGCAGGCCCCGGGCATGGCGGGCCTGCGGTGGTCGCGCAGACTTGGCTGGAAGGCACTTACACCGAGTGCTACCCCTCGGTGGAGCGCAATATCAACGGTTTGCAACGCCTGTTTCGGCAGTTTTCCTGGCCCTACGGGATCTCCAGTCATGTGTCCGCGCAGGTGCCCGGGTCGATCCACGAAGGTGGCGAGTTGGGATACAGCCTGGCTCATGCCTACGGGGCGGCGTTCGATAATCCGGATTTGATCGTGGCCTGTGTGATTGGCGATGGCGAGGCCGAAACCGGCACACTGGCCGCCAGTTGGCATTCCAACAAGTTTCTCAATCCTGCGCGTGACGGCGCGGTGCTGCCGATACTGCACCTGAACGGCTACAAGATCGCCAACCCGACGATCCTGTCCTGCATCAGCGAGGACGAACTGTCGGCCCTCATGTACGGCTATGGTTACGATCCTTACTTTGTCGAAGGCAACGAGCCGCAGCGTGTGCACCAAGACCTTGCCAGAACCCTCGACACCATCATCCGCAAGATTCGCGACATCCAGCAACGCGCGCGTCAGCCTTCGGCCTCTGTGGAACGGCCATTATGGCCAGTGCTGATACTGCGCACCCCCAAAGGATGGACAGGCCCTGAATTTGTCGACGGTCATCGCGTCGAGGGGACCTGGCGCGCCCATCAAGTGCCATTGGCGGATTTCCAGCAACCGCTGCACGTACGGCAACTGGAAGACTGGTTGAACAGCTATCGCCCTCACGAACTGTTTGACGACAATGGCGCTCTGGCCCCGGAAATAGCCGCGTTAGCGCCAACCGGTCAGCGGCGCATGGGTGCCAATCCCCACGGCAACGGTGGTCAGCTGTTACAGCCGCTGAACCTGCCACGCTTTACCGACTATGCCGTGAGTCTGCCAGCGCCAGGTGCTTTGCGCGCTGAAGCTACCCGCATTCTCGGGACATACTTGCGCGATGTCATGAAGGGCAATCGAACATCGAGCAACTTCCGTTTGTTCGGCCCTGACGAAACCGCCTCCAACCGACTGGACGCGGTGTACGAGGTCACCGCCAAGGCCTGGATGGAGCCGTTACAAGCAGAGGACATCAATCTGGCCCCTGACGGCCGGGTCATGGAAATTCTCAGCGAGCAAGTGTGTGAGGGTTGGCTTGAGGGCTATCTACTGAGCGGTCGCCATGGCTTGCTGTCGTGTTATGAGGCCTTTATCCATATCGTCGATTCTATGGTCAATCAGCACGCCAAATGGTTGAAGACCGCTGCCGAAGTGCCGTGGCGCAAACCCGTCGCGTCGCTGAACTTGCTGCTCACCTCACACGTCTGGCGCCAGGATCACAACGGGTTTTCTCATCAGGATCCGGGGTTCATCGATCTGGTAGCGAACAAGAAATCCGACATCGTTCGTATCTACCTGCCGCCCGATGCCAATTGCCTGCTGTCAGTGGCCGAGCATTGCCTCAAGAGCCGTGACTACATCAATGTCATCGTCGCCGGCAAACAGCCGGAATGGCAGTGGCTGGACGTCGATGCAGCGTTGCGTCATTGCCAGGCCGGGATTGGCCGCTGGGAATGGGCCGGTCACAACGACGCACAACCTGACGTCGTCATGGCCTGCGCCGGCGACGTGCCAACCCTGGAAACCCTGGCTGCCGTGACCCTGTTGCGTGGCTATGTTCCGGACTTGCGGGTGAGGGTGGTGAATGTCGTGGATCTGATGGTGCTGCAGCCTGAATACCAACACCCCCATGGCTTGCCCGACAGCGCGTTCGATGAATTGTTTACCCTCGACACGCCCGTGATCTTTGCCTTCCACGGTTACCCGGCGTTGATCCATCGCCTGCTGTACAAACGTCGCAATCACGATAATTTCCACGTGCGTGGTTTCAAGGAGGAGGGCGCCACCACCACGCCGTTCGACATGGCGGTCATCAATAATCTGGACCGTTATCAATTGGCCCTGGATGTGATCGAGCGCGTTCCTCGGCTGCACGAGCAAGTGCCGGCTGCGAGGGCGCGCTATTGGTCAATGATGGAGAAACACAAGCTGTACCTCATTGAGCATGGCGAGGATCTGCCCGAAGTCCGGAACTGGCAGTGGACGCCGCCCATTGTCCACTGACTGCTTACTTGCTCTTCCAGTATTTTTGCATTTCGAGAAACAGGAAGGAGGCCGTCCAGGTGATCAGCACCAGGCCCGTCAGGGCCTCCAGCCCAGTGAGATACTTGAGATTGCCGACTGGAGAAATGTCACCAAAACCGATGGTGGTGTAAGTCGTGAAGGAGAAGTACACGCAATCCATGTAAGAGCCGTCGAAGCTGCCTGTCAGGCGCCCCCACTCGCCGGTCCGCGACATCAGAAAATAGACCAGGGCGAAGCACCAGACCTCGATGGCATGGGCCAGCAGTCCGCCAAATACGCCGACGACGATGCGGAACCGGCGCCAGTTTTTCAGTTTCGGCAGCCAGTCGTTCAGGCGTAACAAACACTCGTAATGAATCAACACCGCAGCGACCACCACGAGGGTGTTGATCAGCGTCACGATCAGCATCGCGACTCTCCAGCGTCAGGTGGCAAGCAAAGCCGGGGGTGACTGGATACTTGAGTTCACGCCAGCATCAGATGATCTTCGACTTTGCTCACGCCCGGCACCGACCAGGCCGCGCGTTCTGCGATCTGACGTTCACGCCACAAGTGAACCCGGCCTTCGAGGGTCACCACATCGCCTTCGACTTTGACGCGAATCTTGTGGGCGTGCAGTTCGGCGTTGCGTTTGAGTGCCGCCTCGATGCGCTCCTGAATATCGAAAACGTCCAGTCGTGGGCGCAGGATCAGGCGATTGTTAACGGCCGTTACGCCGGACAGCTTGCGCACTGAGCTTTCAACGGTTTCCTTCTGGTATTGCCAGTCCACTTCACCTTCCAGCGTGACCCGTCCGTGTTGCACGGTGACTTTGACATCGCCTTCGGCAACATCGGAACTCCACAGGATGATTCTCAAGGCACGCTGGGCGATGGTGTCGTCCCCGGTTCCACCATTGTTATTGAGTCTGACCTCGAGTTCTTCGGCCAGCGCACGCACACCCTTGATGCTTTTTACCGCCCGTTCTGCACTGACTTTTTGGGCGAGGGTGTTGACGTGCCCGGACAGCGTGACCACGCCGTTGTCCACGCTGACACCGATGTTCGCGGCGTTGATCTCTGGCTGGAATTCGAGCTCTTCCAGAATGGCTTTGCGCAGATCCAGATCACTCATGACGGCGGTCTCTCTTCTCAATGGTTGCTCACGTTCGGCGAATGCCGCTCATGCTTTTTCTACGCTTGAACGGCGAAAATTCATTGAGATAGATCAACAACGCCCATTTGCACGGCCGCCCGTTGGCGGCGTTATTAATTGACAAAAATCAGAGTCGATAGCGGACATCGTCAGATACTCGGATCATCGATTCAGCAGTGCAGCGATTAACCAAGGGGAAATCATGAACATGCGCTTGTCCATCATTGTGCTGAGTGTCCTGATGGCGACAGCCACCGGATGCAGCCACCGCCATGCCGAGGAAATCGATGCGCGACTTGAGTCTGCGGAAAACAACGCGGCAACCGCACGTTTACGGGCCGACGAAGCGCTATTGAAAGCTGAACAGGCACAACGAGCAGCTAATGAAGCCAATGAGCGCGCCAAGCGGACGACCGAAAAGGCCACGCGCAAGTAGTCGGCGATGAGATCAAAGCGGACACGGATGTCGGGCTGGCAATCAGGCCGGCGAAGCATTGCCAGGAGAATGACGTGATGTTCAGGCTTAAACGGATTCTGTTGATTGCACCCGCTGAAATGACCCGCACGCCGGCGTTTGACCGCGCGCAGGCATTGGCCCGGGCCAGCGGTGCGTTGTTGCACATCGTGGCGTTCGATTATGTCCAGGCCTTGGCGCTGGCCGGTCTGTTTGACCACAACGCCATGGCGCAGGCGCGCGAAGGCTACTTGCAGATGCATCGCCAGTGGCTGGAACAGCAAGCCCGGTTTCAACGCAGTGCGGAGGTGCAAGTGACAACCGAAGTGGTCTGGGCCAGATCCACACCGGCGCATGTGCTCGAGTACGTCAATGACTTCCGCGCCGATCTGGTGATCAAAGACGCCCACCATATTCCGGCCCTTGATTGGGCATTCCATCAACCACTGGACTGGATGTTGCTGCGCGATTGCCCGGCCTGTCTGCACCTGGTCACCGACGCCGCGAACCCGAAGCCGTTGAAGATTCTGGCGGCCATAGACCTGTCCCACCTTGAGGACCTGACCCAAGGCCTCAATGACCGGATACTCGAGCTGGCATCGACATTGGCATCCGAATGCGCTGCGTCGTTGCATCTGTTGAATGTAAGCGATTGGTCCGTAGTCGGTGATGCCGCGATGAGTGTGCCGAACCTGAGTCTGGATCACAGCCTGCGCGAGGCGATCACCGATACTCAGCAAGAGGCGTTCGATACCCTGGCCGAGCGCTATGGTGTCGATGAAAAACACCGACACTTGCTGACCGGAATCCCTTACCGGGTGGTCGAACGCTTTGCCCGCGAGCATGCGTTTGACCTGATGGTGCTGGGCACGTCCTACCATCCTGGCCTCGACGGTTTCATCGGTGGCACAGCGCAATGCCTGGTAAACCGTGCGCCGTGTAGCTTGATGATGGTCAAGCCGCCACCTTTTGCAGCCTGACCGGTTCGCGCCGCAGTTGATAAAAGTCAACTGCGCCGGGATCAAGAGGAGCGATTAATAGCGCTCACTTGTGGGTTCAAGGAGACGGCCATGCAACTGACATTTCTCGGCGCTGCCGGCACCGTTACCGGTAGCAAATATCTGCTGGAGCATCACGGTCGGCATGTCCTGATTGATTGCGGTCTGTTCCAGGGCTACAAGCAATTGCGCTTGCACAATTGGGACCCGTTTCAGTTGCCCATGCGTGATCTCGACGCCATTGTGCTGAGCCATGCCCATCTGGATCACAGCGGCTATCTGCCTGTGTTGGTTCGCAATGGTTATCGCGGCCCGGTGTACGCCACGCCGGCCACTTGTGAACTGGTCAGAATCCTCCTGCTCGACAGTGGTCGTCTGCAGGAAGAGGAGGCGGGTTTTGCCAACAAGCACGGTTTCTCCAAGCACTCGCCGGCGTTGCCCTTGTACACCGAGCAGGACGCCGTGCAGGCATTGAAACTCCTGCAACCGATCGAATTGCATCACCGGGTCGAGGTCATTCCGGGACTGAGCATTTTGCTGCGTGGCGCGGGGCATATTCTGGGTGCCAGCACCGTCGAGGTCAGCGCCGATGGCACCACGCTGGTGTGCTCAGGTGACCTTGGCCGGCCCCACGATCCGTTGATGTTCGCTCCGGAATTCATCGAGCAGGCCGACTATCTGCTGGTGGAGTCGACTTACGGCGATCGCCTCCATCCAGACGACGCACCAGAGAAGCAACTGGCCGAGGTGATCAATCGCACGGCACTGCGCCATGGCATCACGCTTGTACCTTCGTTCGCCGTCGGACGTGCGCAACTGCTGATGTACTACCTCTACCGGCTTAAACAGCAGCATGCGATCCCGGATTTACCGGTGTACCTCAACAGCCCCATGGCCACCGATGTCACACGCCTGTATCAACGCTTTCGCAGTGAGCACCGCTTGTCACTGGAAGATTGCGAGGGGATGTGCCGGGGCACTCGGTTTGTACGCTCGACCCAAGAATCCATCGACCTGGATCAGCAGCGTACCCCGGCCGTCATCATCGCTGCCAGCGGCATGGCCACCGGGGGGCGAGTGCTGCATCACCTCAAGGCGTTGGCGCCGAACCCATTGAACTCACTCTTGATGCCGGGTTTTCAGGCCGGCGGCACGCGCGGTGCGCAAATTGTCGCGGGTGCTCCGTCCGTGCGCATCCATGGGCAAGAGGTACCAATTCACGCCGAAGTGGTGCCGATGCAGAGCCTGTCCGCGCATGCCGACGCCGATGAAATCATCGAGTGGCTGCGTGGCTTCAAACGCGCGCCAAAACACACCTATGTGGTACACGGTGAACCCAATGCCTCGGACGTCCTGCGCCGGCGCATCAGCATAGAGCTGGGCTGGTCAGTGTCTGTGCCGGAGTACCGCGACTGTGTCGAACTCGGCGCAGGCTCGGCTCTGTGACTGAGCCCGCCGAGTCAGTACCGCCACTCCAACCAGGCGTGTCGATCCTTCTCGGCGGTGTGTTTTCTGGCTTCAAAACACCTGGTTTGCGGGGGAAATGGCTCTTTGTACAGGGCATAGGCCTGATCGCTGAGTCGCCTTACAACGTCAGCGTCCCGGCCCACAACATCCGGCCGGCGTAGATCGCAGCGGCCCAGATGATGATCAACACACCCGTTTCGGGACCGCTGAGTGGCTGGCCCTGACGGGTTTTCAGAGTGCCCAGGTAAATCAACGAGCCGGGGGCGTATAGCAAAGCACTGAGCAGCAGGTATTTCGGGCCGGCGGCATACAACAGCCATCCACAATAGAGCGCGGCGACAGTGGCGATGGCCATGTCGCGGATCTGAAGCGCGCGATTGCCGCCGTAGGTGTCGCCCTGCCAGGTCAATTTCAACGCATAGACACTGCTGAACAGGTAAGGCAGCAGGATCATTGATGTCGCAAGGGATATCAGCGCCAGGTAGCTGGCGCTCGAGTACAGCGTCAGAAGCAGGAACAACTGGATGCAGCCATTGGTGAGCCACAACGCATTGGCGGGCACGCCCCGGACGGTTTCCTCGCCAAGCGTCACCGGCATGACCTTTTCCTTTGCCGGTGTGAACAGCGACTCAGCGGCGAGCAACGTCCAGGCGAGCAGGGCGCCACCGACCGAAATGATCAGGCCGATGCTGATCAGCACCGCGCCCCACGGCCCGGCAGCAGCTTCCAGCACGCCCGCCATCGAGGGGTTTTTCAGGGCGGCGAGCTCGGGTTGTCTGAGAATGCCCAGTGAAAGCAATGAAACGGCGATCAGCAGGATCAGCGTGATGACAAAGCCGATGATCGTGGCCCGGCCGACGTTGGCACGTTCTGCGGCGCGAGCGGAAAACACGCTGGCGCCTTCGATGCCGATGAAGACCCAGACGGTGACCAGCATCGTGCTTTTGACTTGATCCAGGGTACTGCCCAGCGCAGGTGTGCCCCAGAAATCAACCATGAAGGTTTCGCGCTGGAATGCTGCAATCAGCACACCAATAAATAGCAGCAGTGGAACGACCTTGGCCACGGTCGTGATGGCGTTGGCCCGCGCCGCCGTGCGCATCCCCCGCAGAATCATCCAGTGCAGTGACCACAGCACCACGGAAGCCCCGGCAATTGCCGCTTTGTTATTGCCTTCGCCAAACAGCGGAAAGAAATAGCTCAGAGCTGCGAACAGAATGACCAGATAACTGACGTTGCCGATCCAGGCACTGATCCAGTAGCCCCAGGCTGAGTTGAAACCCAGAAAGTCACCCCCCAATGCGCGGGCATAAGCAAATACCCCGTTGTCCATTGTCGGCTGGCGGTTGGACAGCGCCTGATAAACCCACGCCAGCGACAGCATGCCGACACCGGTAATCAGCCAGCCAATCAGAATCGCTCCAGCGCCAGCGCTGGCGGCCATGTTCTGAGGCAGACTGAAAATGCCACTGCCGATCATCGAACCAATCACCAGCGCGATCAACAGGCTCAAGGACAAACGCCTTGGTTCGGCCTTGCGCAGACTCAGCGGCAGCGGCTGAGGCCTGGAAGGGGGGACGACGGGTTGAACGTCTTGCAGGTGAGTAGCCATGACGAGCCTCCACGAGAGCAGGTTTTCTGCATCGACCGCAAACACGGTTGTGCAGGTCTCGAGGCTCAATCTCGGTCAGAACGTCATGTCTGTGTTTGATAAAAGTCAATTCAGGGAAGAACGGTTCCTCGGCAAAAACGACCGGCGTGGGGCGATGCGTAACGGCATGCACATCGCTGTGCCTGATTCTGAACGACCGCAGAAGTGATCGGATAAACAGTCAGGCTGTCGGAGGCTAGAGACTGTCAGGATCGCCAAAAAACATCTGAATCCGCGACCGCAACCAACGCTCACCCGGATCATTGTCCTGCGATCCACGCCAGGCCATGTGCAGTTCAAACGTGCGCGTCGGCAATGGCGGATCCTCCGCGCGAACGCCGCCGGCCGCCGTCAACGCATCTGCCGTGTAATCCGGCACGGTCGCCACGATGTCCGTGCCGGCGAGCAACGTGCTCAAGCCATTGAACTGCGGCACCGCCAGTACCACATGGCGCTTGCGCCCCAGTTTCTCCAGTTCCTCATCAATAAAGCCACTGAGGTCGCCCGCGAACGACACCAGCGCATGCGGGCGGGCGCAGTAGTCGTCCAGGCTCAACGGCCCCGGCACGGTATCGGCGCGCAGCAATTTTGGCGCGCTGCGGCGCAGGACCTTGCGCTTGGCATTGGCCGGCAGGTCTGTGGTGTAGCTGACACCAATGGATATCTCGCCGGAAGCCAGCAGGCCGGGCATCAATATGTAGTTGACGCGACGGATCACCAGCACGATTCCCGGCGCCTCCGCGCGCAGGCGTTTGAGCAGCATCGGCAGCAGGGCGAATTCGACGTCATCGGACAAACCGATCCGGAATACCGAGGTGCTGGTCGCCGGGTCGAATTCGGCTGCACGGCTGACAGCGGTCGAAATCGAATCGAGGGCCGGTGAGAGCAGGGCGAAGATTTCCACCGCGCGGGCGGACGGTTCCATGCTGCGCCCGGTGCGAACAAACAACGGGTCATCGAACAGGCTGCGCAGCCGCGACAGTGCCGCACTGATCGCTGGCTGACCGAGAAAGAGCTTTTCAGCGGCCCGGGTCACACTGCGTTCGTGCATCAATGTTTCGAACACGATCAACAGGTTCAGGTCGACACGACGCAGGTCATTACGATTCATCTGGAGTCCTGGCAGAGTCATCAAGCTTGACGAGAGCGGCCATATGAGAACAATGGCCGGCATGAATCTTACGGGGAAAGGCTGGTACTCTGCACCGGAAAATTCAGCTTGAGTGAGACGTTGGCAGCAGTTTTTTCATGGATTTAGCCAATGCCGCCCCTGGTGCGGAATCAATGACAGGCATGTCGACTATTAATAGCCACTGATAGTCTTGGGTCAAAAGCCCAGATAGAGTTCAGGGCATTAGAGGTTACTTTGACGAGGTTTGCGATGTCCCGCACGATCCGTTTTCACAAGTTTGGTCCGGCCGAGGTGCTCAAATGCGAAGAGCATGCGGCCGCTCAGCCAGGTCCTGGCGAAGTGCAGGTGCGTGTCGAGGCAATCGGCATCAGCTGGTACGACACCCTGTGGCGTCAGAACCTGGCGTCGTCCCAGGCGCGTCTGCCATCGGGTCTCGGCCATGAAATGGCCGGTGTCGTCACTGCAGTCGGTGCCGATGTCGAGGACCTGTCCGTCGGTGACAAGGTTGCCAGTTTCCCGGCTGAAAGCCCGAACGACTACCCGGTTTACGGCGAGTCGATCGTACTGCCGCGTACCGCGCTGACCCGCTATCCGGATGTACTCAGCCCGATCGAAGCCAGCGTGCACTACACGCCGCTGCTGATCGCCTACTTTGCCTACGCCGATTTGGCAAGGGTCAAGCCGGGCCAGTTCGCGCTGGTCACTGACGCCAGCCATTGCGCCGGTCCTTCGTTTGTCCAGCTGGGCAAGGCGATGGGCGTGCGGGTGATTGCCGCGACCAAAGAAGCCGAAGAGCGCGAGTACCTTTTGTCCCTGGGCGCAGAAAAGGTCATCGTTACCGAAGAGGAAGATCTGTTGATGCGAATCAACAAGATCACTGACAACCGTGGTGTCGACGTGGTGTTCGACGGTCTCGGTGGCCCGCAGATGTCGCTGTTGGGCGATGTGCTGGCGCCGCGTGGCAGCCTGGTGTTGTACGGTTTGCAAGGCGGCAACCAGACACCGTTCCCGGCCTGCGCAGCGTTCCAGAAGAACATCCAGTTCTTCGTGCACTGCATCGGCAACTTCACCGGCAAACCGGAACTGGGCATCACTCAGGATCACGTCGCCTTGCAACGTGCCTTGCGTGACATCAACCAGCTGACCGCTGACCGCGTGCTGCTGCCGCTCAAAACCCGTGTATTCCCGTTCAACGAGTTTGTCGAAGCGCATCGCTACATGGACGAATGCCCATGCCGCGAGCGGGTTGCCCTGCAAGTCGAACCGGCGTAAGCCTTTCAATCAGAGTCCGTGGCCCCACGGACTCTTGTGCGTTTACCTTCCCACCTGAAAAGCAGAGCTTGCTGGGGCTGCGCCCGGGACCGTTCAGCAACTGAACTGGTTTTTGCTCACCATCTGTATCTTCTAATCACAATGTAAGCCCTGATAATTGAATGATTACTTTCATCTCAAGGAATGAGCCATGGCTGTGCATTCAATTTGTCCTGTTCGATATAAAACGGCTAAAACCGTTTGTCGCGCCAACTTCTGTTTAATTGTTGTAGGGCTATTCGGAAACTGCTTCTCTTTTTCTTGTACTCACTTGGCGTGGGATGCTGTGGGAAATTTCCTAGGATCGAGTTTCAGAAAAAATATCTCAGCAAATACAGGGCTTTGAGGCTGTTATTCGACGATTAAGGGTGGTTTTTCAGTTCAAGTGTTTCAAATAACTTCAAACTTGTAAGTGTTAGCATCTGAGCGTCTATTACTTATTGATCAATTGTCGCCTGACTGATGCGTCAGTCCGCGCGCCATGAAACTTTCGATACCGGGTAAATACCGATGAGCACTATCCATGATCAGGCAATGAATTATGTCTACCAGCAAGTTTTGCAACGTTTGCTGAGTTTCTTCTCGCGCGCAGAACGCACGGCGCTGCAGCTGCTGATCCAGCGACTGGCAGTGGCCGCCGGCGGCATGGAGAACATCGGTCATTTCAAGGTGCTGGTGAACCAGTCAGGGTCGCGCGACAGTTGTTACACGCTGGCCCTGCTACGGGCTGCGCAGTTGACCATCGCTGGCCGTTCGCCCGCGACCTTTCAGTTGCGGGTGGCCAACCTGCGCTGGAACGGCAGCAGCCAGACATCCCTGCAAAACATGCACCGCAGCTACAGCGCACTGTTTCTGTATGACGATCCCCGGGTAGAGCTGGTGATGGTCGATCATCGCGAGGTGTTGCCGTTTGATCATCAGCTTCCCATAAGCGCAGCTGGTCGCGAGGCCAACCGTATCAACCTGCTGTTGATCGGCCATCGACGAACCTGGAACGAAACGCTCGAATTATGGGATGACGCTTATCTGGCCACTGCCGAGTTTTATGGCCAGGTTGCCCGCTGGAACAACGGTGTCGACGCCATGGTTGGCAGTGAGTCCCCGCGTCGGCAAAACCACTTCCTCGAAGGACTCGGCCGTGCAGTGCAGAAGGCCGCAATTACCGCGCCGCAGGTGAGTCCGTTCGGCTTTGAAATGCTGTTTACGCTGCTCGATGGGCTGGGCGGTGATTATTACCGTGAGTTCTATCCCGAAGAGGAGCGGGTGGCCTGGCGTCCCGAAGATCAATTCGAGGCGTGTCGGCGTACCAGCTTTATCAGCATCAACGACATGATTGTCGGCAAGCTCGAAGAGCGCTGGCCCTTGCTGAGTGATTTTCTGGGGTTTCAGGCTGACGACCTGACGCTTTATCAGGGTGATGGCGAGCACGTAGAGCCTGTGGTGGCTGGGCATTTACGAGGTTTGCAGGCGCAATTCATCGAGGGGCGGACCTATGAGGACGGCGTCGGCGATTACCTGCAAAGCAGTCTGACGACGATGCGGCAAAAACAGGTCCCCGAACCGGTATGCGAACAGTTGCTCGCCAGCTTCGACAATCTGCAGGAGCCCGGGCATCTGCGCGCGCAGGCAGAAAGCGCTCTGTTGACCAATTTTGAACTGAATGAAATCCAGCTGACGTGCCTGTTGTTTTCACCCTTCATTAATGCGGGTGCCGGACTAGAGCGATTCTTGCGCAATTGTCACCCCGGTATGCTGGTGGCATTGCCGGATCTGCACCGGGCCATGCAGGGCCTGCATGCGCCGGAACAGGTCATGAAATGGATGACGGATGTCAGTGGGCTGCCGGTCAGGTTGATTGTGCGTCTGTATGCAATGGGGCCGGTTCGTATGTCTGCACCTGGAGAAGCGGCTGCGCAGAGCCTCGCTCCGGCTGCTGCTGATCGCTCGGCGGAAGGTTGATCGTGATCTGTTTGCCTGGAGATGACCCCATGCCCACGGATACGGGCTCGTGAAGCCGACAAAGGAGAATGACTTCGTTTATCAGGCGGTTTATCGATATCTGACGCTGCTGATAGAAGAGGCGGGGACTAGCGCGGCGGTGCGCCTGCCCTCACTCCGACAATTGTCTGACCGGCTCAATGTGTCGATCTCGACTGTCCAGTACGCCTACTCGCTGCTGGAAAAGGAAGGTCGAGTCTATTCAATTGCCAAGTCCGGGTATTACGCGCAAGCGCTGCACATGATGGATTCGCCGGACAGCGGCAGTGATTTGCTGGAAACCGTTTACGTCAATGCCAGGCGCCCGGGCATGTGCGTGCTGAGCGCCGATGAACCGGCCTCGCTACAACCGCTGGACAGCCCGTTACTGATGCTGGAGCGGGAACTGCTGCGTCAGTATCCCCGTCAGCCGCACGCGTTGGTGCAACCTTGTGGGGAGCTGGAATTGCGGACGGTGCTGGCCGCCCGTTACACCTCGTCCACGGCCAATTACTGGCGTGCGGATGACGTCTACATCGGCGCAGACCTGCGCGGTGTATTGGAGATTCTGGTTTCCGTGCTCGAGTTGCGTCGGGCCACTGTGGTCGTCGAATCGCCCTGTGACTGGGTGATCTTGCGTCTGCTGGAAGCCGCTGAGGTTAGGGTTATCGAGCTGCCGCTGCTGCCCGACGGCGTGATTGATCTGCAGCGGCTGGAATCGTTGCTCAACAGCGAGACAGTGCGTTTGATGCTTTTGTCGTCAGTGTTGAGCATGCCCCGGGGCAGTCTTCAGCCGCTGAACAACCAACAGGCAGTCGCGCATTTGCTTGGGCGTCATGGTATCTGGGTGCTGGAAAACGATTGTTACAGCGAACTCCATGAAGCCACTGATGCGCAACGGTTGCGCGACTGGCTGAACCCCGATCGGTTACTGGTGTTTTCCACATTCGAGAAGTTCGTCGGGGCCGAGGCGCCTTTCGGTTATGTGCTGTCGCGTCATTGGCGCAATGAGCTGCAGCGCCATTTCCTCTTGCGCGCGTTTCGGCTGTCACCGATTCGCCAGAAAGCCATTGCCAGGTTGTTGGGGGGAGGTCGGCTGGATCAGCATCTATTGGTATTGCGGCGAATGCTCAAGGAGCGTCGTACGCAATTGATCGAGTTGTTGCGCGAGCGTCTTGGCGATGCGATGCAGGTTGTCGAACCCCAGGGTGGCGCGACCGTGTGGGTGCATTCACTGCGACCGGTGAACATGGCGCAGGTCTTCCAGTGCCTGCTGAGGCAGCAGATCGTTATTGCACCTGGCGAGCTGTTCAGCCTGCACGGCCTGTATGCGCACCACCTGCGGTTGAGCCCCCTGAGCCATGGTGACCATGACCTGGCCAGTGTGGTCGGGCTGATCGGTGACGCCTTGCGCCTTGCGCCAGCAGACTAACGTTAAAAAACATCGGGAGACGCCCGGATAGATCCCATCGCACTGCGGTCAAACTGCCAGTAAACTGCGCCCTATTCCTGAACCACTCTATTTCAGAGGTTTTGCATGACACTCAGTCCTTTTGCGGGCAAACCGGCACCGGCAGAATTGTTGGTCGATATCCCGCGACTGGTAACGGCTTACTACACCGGACAGCCCGACGCCTCGATTTCCACTCAGCGTGTGGCGTTCGGTACATCCGGGCACCGGGGCAGCTCGTTCGACTTGAGTTTCAACGAGTGGCACGTTCTGGCCATCAGCCAGGCGATCTGCCTGTACCGCGAAGCACAAGGGATCACCGGGCCGCTGTTTGTCGGCATCGACACGCATGCACTGTCGACCCCGGCCGGCGCCAGCGCGCTGGAAGTCCTGGCCGCCAACGGTGTGACCGTGATGATCGCCGAAGGTGACGAGTACACGCCGACACCCGCCATTTCCCACGCCATTCTCTGCTACAACCGTGGCCGCACCTCGGGCCTGGCGGACGGCATCGTCATCACGCCGTCGCACAACCCGCCACAAAGCGGTGGTTACAAATACAACCCCACCAACGGCGGGCCGGCCGACACCCACATCACCAAGTGGATCGAAGCCAAGGCCAATGAATTGCTGGCCAACAAGCTGGCAGGTGTGAAGCGCGTCAGCTACGAGCAGGCGCTCAAGGCCAGTACCACGCACCGTCACGACTACGTGAACACTTACGTGGCTGACCTGATCAACGTGATCGACTTCGATGCCATCCGTGACGCCAAACTGCGTCTGGGCGTTGATCCGCTGGGCGGAGCAGGGGTGCGCTACTGGTCGGCGATTGCCGAGCATTACCGCCTGGATCTGCAAGTGGTCAACAAGGAAGTCGATGCGACGTTCCGGTTCATGACCGTTGACTGGGATGGCCAGATTCGTATGGATCCGTCGTCGAGCCACGCGATGCAGGGCCTGATCGGCCTGAAAGAGCGTTTCGACGTTGCCTTCGCTTGCGACCCTGATCACGACCGCCACGGCATCGTCACGCCGTCCGGTGGTCTGCTCGCGCCGAACAACTATCTGGCCGTTTCGATCGATTACCTGTTCCAGAACCGCCCGCAATGGCGCGCGGATGCCGGCGTGGGTAAAACCGTGGTCAGCAGCGGTCTGATCGATCGCGTTGCCAAACGCCTGGGTCGTCGTCTGTACGAAGTCCCGGTTGGTTTCAAATGGTTCGCAGACGGCCTGTTCGATGGCTCACTGGGTTTCGGCGGCGAGGAGAGTGCGGGTGCCTCGTTCCTGCGCAAGGACGGCGGTGTGTGGAGCACCGACAAGGACGGTCTGATCCCGGCGTTGTTGGCGGCAGAAATGACCGCGCGCACCGGTCGCGATCCGAGCCAGGCCTACAAGGCATTGACCGATGAGTTGGGCGAGCCGTTCTCGGTACGCGTCGACGCCAAGGCCAACCCTGAGCAGAAAGCGCTGCTGAGCAAGTTGTCGCCTGCACAGGTCACTTCGACTGAGCTGGCCGGCGAGAAAATCCAGAGCATTCTCAGCCATGCACCAGGCAACGATCAGGCGATTGGCGGTCTGAAAGTGATGACGGAAAACGGCTGGTTCGCAGCGCGTCCGTCGGGCACGGAAGACATCTACAAGATCTACGCCGAAAGCTTCATCAGTGACGACCACCTCAAGCAATTGGTCGTAGAGGCACAGGCGCTGGTGGATGGCGCCATTTCCGGCTGATGTTGTTGGCGAGCGCATGAAAAAGGGCAACCATATGGTTGCCCCTTTTTTTGCCTGCCATTCGAGCGATCAGGCCAGATCCACCAGGACAATTTCACTGTCCTCAATGGCTGTGACGCTCAGCACTCGTTCATGCGCTACCGCCACGCCGTCTCGAGCTAGTGCGCGCAAACCGTTCACTTCAATTGCGCCGGTGGCCGGTACCAGATACGCGCGACGCTTTTCATCCAGATGATATTCCGCAGTTTCCCCAGCCTTGAGATTGGCCGCGACCAACCTTGCATCCGCGCGAATCCGCAGGCTCTGGTCATCACCTTGCTTGCCGCTGGCCAGCGTGACAAAACCTTCGCGCAGGCCTTTGGGGAACGGTTTGGCGCCCCACGATGGCGGTGCGCCGGTTTCCGTTGGCAGGATCCAGATCTGAAAGATCTTGGTGTCCTTCGCTTCCAGGTTGTATTCGCTGTGTGCGATGCCGGTGCCGGCACTCATCACCTGGACGTCGCCAGCCTCGGTGCGGCCCTTGTTGCCCAGGTTGTCCTGGTGAGTAATCGCACCTTCACGGACATACGTGATGATTTCCATGTCGCGATGCGGATGCTGCGGGAAGCCAGTGCCGGCAGCGATCACGTCATCGTTCCACACCCGCAGGTTGCCCCAGCTCATGCGCTGTGGGTCGTAGTACTCGGCGAACGAAAAGTGGTGATGGGCATCCAGCCAGCCGTGATGGGCGCCGCCCAGCGAGCTGAAAGGTCTGAGTTCAAGCATGATCGTCTCCTCAAAAGGTTCGTCATGGGGTGTGAGTGGTTGCACCCAACGCGAGACCGGTGGTTTATGACGGCGATCATCTATCAGTTAATAATCGATAAAAAGCGTAAAAAGTGCGGCATTATGATCGAAATGCCCGATAAGAAAAACACTCGAAAGCGTCTCATCTGACCTTCAGTTCATCGCCTAAACCAATGACCTGTAAGCATTTCGCTAGAACTGAACGGCAAATACAGACACCATAGCCGCAACAGCCTCACACACTGGAGCCCGTCAGCGTGGCGCAACACACCCCCGATCTTCCTCCCGAACTTCGCCCCTTGGCCGAGATGCCCTGGTTCAAACGCCTGGCTGCACGCTTGTTCGGCCACGGCTTGACCCGTCTGCGCGCGCAGCACCGAGCCTCGTGGTTGCACGGTCAGGCCGACGGCTTCCGCAGCGGCCACACCGCTGGTGTTGAATATGGTTTCAAGGAAGGCAAGCTTGAGGGGCTGGAAGAGGGCCGTCAGGTGCTGCTGATTCGTGACAGCCGCAGCACTGAGCATCGCCCGCCTGGCGTCGATAATCATCTGTTCGACGATTGGCGCCTGCCGCTGACGGCCGAGCTGAAAAAGCGCATGAAGGCCGATGTCGCCCGTTTATTGCCTGAACATGCACAGCCAAGCACCGCGCAATGGAAGATGATTTTCAGCGAAACCCCGTCAACCTCAGTGGTCGCCGGCGCTGGCGCAGGCAAGTCCACCACGCTGGTCCTGCGTATCCTGTTGCTCAACCACTATCTGGGTTTTGAGCTGGATTCGATGACCGTGGTGACCTTCACCCGCGAGTCGCGCAAGGATTTCATCAACAAACTGATCGAGCTGTTCGCGCTCTGGGGGCAGGCGCTGAACCTGCTTCAGGCACGTGAACTGGTGCGCACATTCCACTCGCGCATTCTGCCGATGGTGCGCAGCTTGCCGGGTTTCGAGCGCTTGCAGGCTTTTGAAAACCTCAGTCACCGCGCACAAGGTGATGAGCAGGAGGTCGACAGTAACCCGTTCGATCTGCGCATCAACGACGCGCAACGTCAGCAACTCAACGCCTGCTATCACCGCTTGTTCAACGAGGACGAGCGGTTTCGACATTTGATTCAGCCACTGTCCCGCGCCGGTTTGCAGCTCAAGGAGCTGGAGCGTGATCACCCGGATGTGCAGAAACGCGTCGCGGTAACGGAGCTGGCGGCGCGGCGCGACGAGGAGTTGTGCGACGTCATTGAAGATCTGTGGTTCCGCGCTGGCGCGTGGCCGATCAAGGGCATAGAACCGAACCGGCAGAGTTTCGATATCAACGGCGCGAAGTTTCATTGCCACGGCTACATTCCGAGCCTGGATGCCTGGGTGGTGCTCGGCTTCGATCCACGGGAAAACCCGCAAACGAGTCGGCCAAACGCCAAGCTGAGCGTGCGCGCAGAGTGGGCTGTCAAACGCACACTGTTTCAAGCTTTCTGCCGTAAGCCATTGATTTGGCTGGATAGTTACGAGTCGTCAAAACGCGTTCTGGCAACGCTGGCGGGCGATGCCAGTGCCGGGCCGGGCTTCGATTACAAGGTCAAAGGTGAACTGGCTTCCGCGCCGTTGCTCGATTGTTTCGTGGCGGCGGCAGGCTTTATCGAGAACCTCGGCCTGGACGTGCCTGACGCAGTCGGTCGCATGAGCTTTGCCAAAGACGATCCAGACCGTTTCTTCTTTGAGGCCCTGAGTCTGTTCTGGCGCGCCTTTGAAGATCATCTGCTCGATCAGAAACCGCCGATCATGACCTACAACCGCATGTTCGCGCTGTTCAGCGAGCATTCACCGGAAAATCTAAAGCTGTTGAGCGACGCGTTACTCAGGCCGCTGTCGCACCTGATGATCGACGAATTTCAGGACGTTTCACCGCAGATCGTCTCGTGGATTCGCGCCAGCCTTACGGAAATCCGCAGCCGCGGCCCAGCCATGCACGTCGGGCGGGGCGCGCAGCGTTCCTCGCTGCTGTGCGTCGGCGATGACTGGCAGTCGATTTATGGTTGGCGTGGCAGTTCGCCGAGTTATTTCATGGCGTTCGACAAGGAGTTTCCGTCGCCGAGCACCACGCGGGTGATGCTCAGTGATAACTACCGCAGCCACCAGTACATCATTGATGCCGCCGAACACATCGTTCGCGCGGCGCCGGCAATCCCGGGGAAAAAAGCCAAGGCCAGTGGCGCACCGAAGCCGTTGCAACCGGTCAATGTGCTGGAGCGCGACGATCAGGCCTTGGGCCAGCGCCTCGCCGAACACTATCGTCAAGGTCATTCGATCTTGATGCTTTATCGAAAAAGCAGCGATAAGTTATTGATTGAAGAGCATATTCAGTCTGTAGTTAATGTGGATTCGAGCTTGCCGTATGAAGCGCGCCGCCTGAAGCAATTGACCTACCACAGCGCCAAAGGCTTGCAGGCGGATGCGGTGTTTTTGCTCGGTGACTGTCAGCACATGACCAGTTCGCCTTACAAAAATCAGGTCTATCGCATGGCCGGGCTAGGCAAGTCGGGCGACAGCGAGCCCTATGACAGCGCGCAAAAGGACGAGATCCTGCGCCTGGCCTATGTCGGCATCACGCGGGCGGTCAGCCATTGCTACTGGTATGTCGAACCACAGGATGCGCAAGCAGTGAACATGCCCCGGGCGTCCGACCGAGTGGTCAAAGACAAGCCGTTCTTCGTTGATCACCGCACCGCAAAGCAAACCGCGTAAGCACAAAAAAGCCCGCATCGCTGCGGGCTTTTCGTTTTAAATCATAGGCTTATGCGTAACTCTTGAGAGTCTCCGGAGGAATAAACGCTTCCAGCTCATCCTCCACAGCCTCGATGATTCGTTCGACATCTGCCGCATTCATCACCGTCGCGCACGGGATGCCAGCGATGGCGATCATGGTTTCGCCGCTGGCGCGATCGAACAGACGGGCGATCATGCTGCCTGGCGCGTCCATCGTTGCCTCGAAACCCATCGGATGAAAATGCCAACGCATCAACTGGCATGCGTTGGGGAACGTGACTTTGCTCGACCCTTTATTCATGTGTTGCCCGCCTTCTTCATCGAGCGCTTCCGTTTGCTCATGTTAGGTGGGAAGAGCCTTCATTGGCTCAACCGGTGACTGACGTTAAAAGTAGCATCCGCATGTGAATTTTCTGTGAGATTTTTCAGTTCATTTTGCGATTGCTTCGCATTTTTTGATGTAAGTCACGGCCTACGCAATCATCGCCAAAACGCCACTACGGATTAATCGTTGAAGCCTGTAGCGAACTTGGGCAAGCTCGGTTCTTTTGCGCCGAGCCCTTTATGCACGCCGACGATGACGGCCCAGACCAGACCCAAGCCACGGCGGCTACGGTCATGCGCTATCACCTGAGCTGGAAGCACCGTGACCTGGACAGCGTCATGGCGCTGTATCACCCGGACATCCAGTACAACGATTTCTTCCAGAACCGCGTGCTTGGACTCGACGAGTTGCGCGAGTACGTGCGCGTCAGCATGCCGCGAGAATCCGACGAACTGCTTGAGCATTGCGACCGTATTCGCGTCGACGGCAACACCGCGTTCATTCAATACGAAGTCACCTTGCGCGGCGGTGACGGTCTGGTGTCGTTTCGCTCCAGTGAGGCGCTCACGGTCAAGGAAGGGCTGATCTGGCGCGTCAACGAGTACGCCTCGCTGGTGCGCACGCAAACGGCGGGCACGCCCTCGTCAAGTCAGCGCCCGGCAGTCAGTCGCCTGGGTCTGTCGCCGCGCCAGTTGAGTTTTATGGCCGAAGATCTGCAGCAGTATTTCGAAAAACAGCAACCGTACCTTGACCCCGAACTCGACCTGCAGCGGGTGGCGAAGGAGTGCGGGTACAGCCGCAATCAGATTTCCTATCTGCTCAATCAGGTGCTCGGGCAAAGCTTCTATCGCTACGTCAATCAGGCGCGCCTGCAACATCTGTTGCGTTCGCTGGACAACGCCACGCCGCCGGTGCGCATCGATGAGCTGGCCTTCGCCGCCGGTTTCAATTCGCTGTCGGCGTTCTATAGCTGTTTCCGTCAGCACACCGGCCAGTCACCCAAGGCTTACGCGAAACAAATTTCTTTGCGGACACGCGCGCAAGACATCCACTGAGCACAGCCACTAGGATCGACGCCATCGAAGAATTTCAGTGGCGGAGTCTTGCATGCCGGCGTGGCGCACTATCAGTTTATGGATGGATCAACTCGATGAGCCGCTGACCGCGCGGCCCGAGCTGGAGCGAGATCTGGACGTCGACGTGGCAATCATCGGCGCCGGGTACACCGGGCTGTGGGCGGCGTACTACCTGAAGAAGCTCGCCCCCGGTCTGGATATCGCCATTGTCGAGGCGCAAACGGCCGGTTTCGGCGCCTCCGGACGCAATGGCGGCTGGCTGATGGGCAATCTGCTTGGCGAAGATCGCTTGCTGGCCGGGCTATCGCCCGAGCAGCGCCGCGCTTCTTTTGATCTGCTGCACAGCATTCCTGATGAAGTGGAAGTCGTCCTCGAACGTGAAGGTATCGACTGCGATTATCGCAAGGGCGGCGTGCTTTATTGCGCGGCGCGTTACCCGGAGCAGGAAACCTCGCTGCGTGAGTATTTGGGCAAACTGCACGCCCAAGGCCTGACTGACGCCGATTACC
>NZ_JAMLFX010000002.1:695862-767509 GCF_023634765.1 Pseudomonas sp. AKS31 | reverse complement strand
CATGTAGCGACCATCCACCCTGCGAAACTGGTGCGCGGTCTGGCGCGCACCGTGCAGAACATGGGCGTGCAGATCTACGAAAACAGCCCGGTCACCCATTGGCAGTCGGGCAGTCTACGCACGGCGAAAGCCAGCGTGCGCAGTCGCTGGATCGTGCCGGCCGTTGAAGGTTATTCGGTGACCTTGCCGCCACTGGGCCGCTATCAGTTGCCGGTGCAAAGCCTGATCGTTGCCACCAAGCCATTGTCTGCCGCGACCTGGGACGAAATCGGCCTCAGCCGTGGCCAGGCATTCAGCGAATTCAGCCGCCAGGTCACTTATGGCCAGCGCACTGCCGACAATCGTCTGATCTTCGGCGCGCGGGGCGGATATCAGTTCGCCGGCAAGTTGCGTCACAACTTTGATCTGACCCGCGATGAGGTCGAGCTGCGCCGCTATCTGTTTGGCGAACTGTTTCCGCAACTGAAAAACGTGCAGATCACCCACGCTTGGGGCGGCAACCTCGGCATGTCCCGGCATTTCAAGCCGCACATGCTTTGCGATCGCGCCAATGGCATCGCGCTTTCCGGCGGTTATGGCGGGGAGGGCGTCGGCGCGAGCAATCTCGGTGGGCGCACCCTGGCCGACCTGATTCTTGAGCGCGACACCGAACTGACTCAGCAGCCGTGGGTGCTGCCGGACGGCGGCATTCATGCGCTGCGCGCGTGGGAGCCGGAGCCGTGTCGCTGGCTCGGTTACAACGCGATCATCAAAAGTTTCGTCCACGAAGACCAGACCCTGGCCAACCCGGCGACCGCACCATGGCGACGCAAACTTGCCAGCCAGGTCGCGGGCTTCATGGAAGGTTTCATGCACTGAGCGCCGATTTACTTTAAGAAAGCCCAAAAGACAGGTCAGACCATGAACATTACCCAGTTCAAAAACACCGCAACCCTGCCACTCGACGAATCCAATCCGGTGGCCGTGCCCCTCGGTGAGCCGGTGGCGATCGCCTCGACCACCAGCGTCGAGCGCGACGACGGCGTCGAAACCGGCGTCTGGGAGTGCACCCCCGGGCGCTGGCGCCGGCAGATCACCGCGCAGGAGTTCTGCCATTTCATTTCCGGGCGCTGCACGTTCACCCCCGACGGTGGCGGCGAAACCCTGCACATACAAGGTGGCGACGCACTGATGTTGCCGGCCAACACGCTCGGAATCTGGGACGTCCAGGAAACCGTGCGCAAGAGCTACGTGCTGATTTTCTGATTGTTTGATCCTTTGATTGCCTGCCAACAAAAAAGAAAACCCACACAGGAATCGATCCATGATCCGCAAAACCCTCGCTCTGGCACCGCTGATGCTCGCCGTTTCCCTTGCTCAGGCAGCGGAAACGGTCAAGGTTTACAACTGGTCCGACTACATTGCGCCGGACACCACCAAGAACTTCGAGAAAGAGACGGGCGTGGGTGTCACCTATGACGTCTACGACAGCAATGAAACCCTCGACGGCAAGTTGATGACCGGTAAATCCGGTTACGACGTGGTGTTTCCGTCCAACCACTTCATGGCCCGGCAGATTCAGGGCGGGGCGCTGAAGAAACTCGACAAGAGCCAGTTGCCGAACTGGAAGAACCTCAATCCGGTGCTGCTCAAAGCACTGCAAACCAACGACCCGAACAACGAGCACGGCTTCCCCTATCTGTGGGGCAGCACCGGCATCGGCTACAACATCGCCAAGGTCAAAGCGGTGCTGGGCGAGAGCGCACCCGTGGACTCCTGGGACCTGATCTTCAAGCCCGAGTACATGGAAAAACTGCAGAAGTGCGGCGTAGCGATCCTCGACAACGGCCCGGAATTGCTGCCGGCGGCGCTCAACTACCTGGGCCTGCCGCACCACAGCAAGAATCCCGAGGACTATAAAAAGGCTGAAGCACTGTTGATGAAAGTGCGGCCGTACGTCAGCTACTTCCACTCCTCGAAATACACCAGCGACCTGGCCAACGGCGATATCTGCGTGGCAGTCGGTTTCTCCGGTGACATCCTGCAAGCCGAGAACCGCGCCAAAGAAGCGAAGAATGGCGTCGATATCGGCTACGCGATTCCCAAGGAAGGCGCGGCGATCTGGTTCGACATGGTCGCCATGCCTGTCGATGCGCCGGACGAGAAGGCCGGTTATGCGTTCATGAACTATCTGCTGCGCCCGGACGTAATGGCCGGCATCAGCAACTATGTGCACTACGCCAATGGCAATGAGCAGGCGGACAGCCTGATCGACCCGGCGATCAAGAACGACACCAAGGTGTATCCGAGCCCGGAAATGATGGGCAAGCTGTTCGCGCTGGAGGCGATGCCGTTGAACATTGACCGGATCCGCACGCGGGTGTGGAACAAGATCCGCACGGGAAGTTGAGGAACGTCGACCGGGTGCTGTCGCACCCGGCATTCCTGTCTTAGCGGGTGTTAGCACTTAAAATCAGCGATTACACCTGTCAATGTTGACAGGTCTCACCTCGATCGAAAGCAGATTTAATGCCTTGGCAGAAGGGCGAAATATCGCCTTTCCCTATCGAGGATTTTGATGATGAGCGATAAAGAGGATCTCAAGGATGTCTTGAAGGGTACGGTGAAAAACCTGCGTACCGGCAAGGAATTCAAATTCGATGCCAAAGAAACCCATCGCGACGAACAGCAGGGAACACTCAGGTTTCACGGCACGATGTTCGATCCAGAAATCGATGACGGCTTTCATCTTTCAGTCATCGCAGTGAATCTCAGGGACAAAGCAGATTCTGGCACGGAGATCCCGCTAGATGATCCGCGCGTTCTTTTGATTGCTTACACTCGTTACTACTCATATGAGCACCCTGGTTTTTTTTACGCGGACAAGAAAAAGCCGGGCTTCGTGACGCTTCAGCATTCAGGGGTGCGTATCAACGGTCGATTGCAGTTCACCACTGAAGCCGTCGGAGACGACAGCTACGAAGTCGACGTGATCTTCGACCGCGGCCCGCTTGAATAAACCTCCCGGGTTGCGACTTTTGACTCTGCCAGTGACGGTCAAAAGATCGCAGCCTCGTTTCACCCGGCAGCTGCTGAAGTTTGAGTAAGCTGTCCGGTTGATATCAATACAATGTCATCGCACTAATCAAGTGCAGGAAAGTGAGAAGCACCTAACAAAAAACAACTTACTCATATTTAATATTTAAATAGAAAATCGTCAGACAATTAGGCAAAAGCTCCGCAACTAAAACATTCTTTCGCCCCCGCGCGCTTTGTTTACGGCAGTTTTGCGAAACAGCCCGATTTGATCTCAAAAAAATCCTTTACGGCAGATTTCAAATTGTGTCAGGTTTCTTACGCCTTCATTGGGCGAGTGATAGGACGATCTCGCCAGAGAGAGTCCTGTCGGATAAAAACTGTTCCATTGCTAAACAAGGAAGTGTGTTTATGTCGAAAGTTAAAGCGAATGCTATTGATACCGCCGAACAGGCCTTTCTGCTGTCCGCAGCGCCACAACCACTGGCCGCAGCCAGCTCGGCGTACAACCAGATCAATAGCTTCAGCCATCAATACGATCGTGGCGGCAACCTCACGGTCAATGGCAAACCCTCCTTTTCCGTCGACCAGGCCGCAACCCAGTTGCTGCGCGACGGCGCTGCCTACCAGGACAAGGATGGCAGCGGCAAGATCGAACTCACCTATACGTTCCTGACCTCGGCATCGTCCAGTACGATGAACAAGCACGGGATCACTGGGTTCAGTCAGTTCAGTGCACAACAACAGGCCCAGGCCAAGCTCGCCATGCAATCCTGGGCTGACGTGGCCAACGTGACCTTCACCGAGAAAGCCTCGGGCGGCGACGGCCACATGACCTTCGGTAACTACAGCGGTGGCCAGGATGGCGCTGCAGCGTTCGCGTATCTGCCAGGCACCGGCGCCGGTTATGACGGCACCTCGTGGTACTTGATCAACAGTGGCTACACGCAGAACAAGAATCCGGACCTGAACAACTACGGTCGTCAGACCCTGACTCACGAAATCGGCCACAGCCTGGGCCTCGCTCACCCTGGCGACTACAACGCCGGGAACGGCAACCCGACCTACAACGACGCTTCCTACGGGCAAGACACCCGCGGCTACAGCGTCATGAGCTACTGGAGCGAAAGCAACACCAATCAGAACTTCAGCAAGGGCGGCGTCGAAGCGTATTCGTCCGGCCCGCTGATGGACGATATCGCTGCCATCCAGAAGCTCTACGGTGCCAACATGAACACCCGTACCGGTGACACCACCTACGGTTTCAACTCCAACACCGGTCGCGATTTCCTGAGTGCTTCGTCGTCGAGTGACAAAGTGGTGTTCTCGGTGTGGGATGCCGGTGGCAAGGATACGCTGGACTTCTCTGGCTTCACCCAGAACCAGAAGATCAACCTCAATGACGCCTCGTTCTCCGACGTTGGCGGCCTGGTGGGCAACGTGTCCATCGCCAAGGGCGCGATCATCGAGAACGCCATCGGTGGCTCGGGCAGCGACCTGTTGATCGGTAACAGCGTGGCCAACGAGCTCAAGGGTGGTGCCGGCAACGACATCCTCTACGGCGCTGGTGGTGCCGACAAGCTGTGGGGCGGCGCCGGTTCGGACACCTTCGTGTTTGCTGCCAGTTCTGACTCCAAGCCGGGTGCGATCGATCAGATCCTCGATTTCGTCAGCGGTCTGGACAAAATCGACCTGACCGGCATCACCAAAGGTTCCGGTCTGCACTTTGTCAGCAGCTTCACCGGTGCTGTCGGTGACGCGATCCTCACCTCGTCGGGCGGCAACAGCCTGTTGTCGGTGGACTTCTCCGGGCACGGCGTGGCTGATTTCCAGGTCAGCACCGTTGGCCAGGCAGCCACCAGCGACATCGTGGCGTGATGTAGAAACGGGAAGCGGCGTGTGATGCGCCGCTTTCTTTTCTTGCATCGTCTTGTCTGGTGGGCAAGGCTACGAGTCGGAGTGAAATTTCCTATGAGTCGAAACGTTTTTACCTACAAGACCGTGGCGTGGATAACAGCGGCGCTGATGATGACTGGAGAAACAAGCATGGCAAGCAGCCTCAGACTCGAAGATCCATCGTTTTTTGCCGGGCAGTGGCAAGCTGTTTTGACTGCACGTGACGACGCCCCACAGGCGCAGGCGTTGCAGGACAAACCCTCGAATACATGCCTGCTTGATCTTGAACCCAACCAGACATTGGGCAAGGGAGCCGAATGTCTTGGGGCATGGCTTGAGCAAACCCCGATCGGCTGGTTTGCCGATCCTGACGGCCTTTCGATTACCGGCAAGGAAGGCTCAAGAATCCAGTTCTTCAGCCGACAACGTGACGGGCTTTATCTGACCACTTTGAAGTCGGGTTTGGTGATCACGCTGACGCACACAGTGAAACAGCCTTGATTATCGAATCGGCGACCGCGTTTTAATATAAAGCGCTACGAGTTGGTTATAAAAACTGCCAAATGACAACTGCACCGCAGTTATTTGCTCAAGTTGTTATGAAAGTGTAAGCGGGTACTTGCAAGTGATCTTTCGCAGGTGACCGGAACATTAATTGACGCCTCGCCCAAGTGTGGCGGGTTCAATCATTTCAGGAAGAATCAATGAAGATGGCGAAGGCCCCAGCCACCGCTCCCTTATTCAAGGCTTTGGGTGACTATAAAAGTATCCTGATCAGCGTCGGCTGCTTTACCGCGCTGATTAACGTGCTGATGCTGGTGCCCTCCATCTATATGCTCCAGGTCTATGACCGGGTGCTGTCGTCGCAGAACGAAACAACCCTGGCGATGCTGTCGCTGATGGTGGTCGGCTTCTTCGCCTTTATCGGCCTGCTGGAAGTGGTGCGCAGCTTTATCGTGATTCGCATCGGCAGCCAGTTGGAGCGCCGCTTCAACCTGCGTGTTTACCAAGCGGCGTTCGAGCGCAACCTGTTCAAGGGCGAGGGCAATGCCGGGCAATCGCTGGGCGATCTGACGCACATTCGCCAATTCGTCACCGGGCCGGCGCTGTTCGCGTTTTTCGATGCGCCGTGGTTCCCGGTCTATCTGTTCGTGATTTACCTGTTCAATGTCTGGCTCGGTGTACTCGCCACGGCGGGCGCGCTGTTGCTGATCGGCCTGGCCTGTCTCAACGAATACATGACCAAAAAGCCGCTGGGCGAAGCGGCCGGTTTTTCGCAGAAATCCAGCCAGTTGGCCACCAGCCATTTGCACAACGCCGAAACCATTCAGGCGATGGGCATGCTCGGTTCCCTGCGCAAGCGCTGGTTCCAGGTGCACTCGCGCTTCCTCGGTTTGCAAAACCAGGCCAGTGACACCGGTGCGGTGATCAGCTCGCTGAGCAAAACCCTGCGCCTGTGCCTGCAATCGTTGGTCCTGGGCCTGGGTGCTTTGCTGGTGATCAAGGGCGACATGACCGCCGGGATGATGATTGCCGGTTCCATTCTGATGGGCCGCGTGCTCAGCCCGATCGACCAGTTGATTGCGGTGTGGAAGCAGTGGAGCGGGGCGAAGCTGGCTTACCGCCGTCTCGATGCCTTGCTGCAAGCGTTCCCGCCCAGCGACGACGCCATGGCGCTGCCGCCGCCGAAAGGCCAGATCACTTTCGAGCAGGTCAGCGCCGGCCCACCGGGGCAACGTGCCGCGACTTTGCAGATGGTCAATTTCAATCTGAATGCCGGCGAAGTGCTCGGCGTGCTCGGGGCTTCCGGTTCCGGTAAATCGACCCTGGCCCGCGTGCTGGTGGGTGTCTGGCCGACCCTAGGCGGCACCGTGCGTCTCGATGGCGCGGATATTCATCGCTGGAACCGCGACCAGTTGGGCCCGTACATCGGTTATCTGCCGCAAGACATCGAACTGTTCAGCGGCAGCATCGCCGAGAACATCGCCCGTTTCAGCGAGGCCGATCCGCAGAAGGTTGTCGCCGCCGCGCAACAGGCCGGCGTCCACGAAATGATCCTGCGTCTGCCGCAAGGCTACGACACGCAACTGGGCGAGGACGGCAGTGGTTTGTCCGGCGGCCAGAAGCAGCGCGTGGCCTTGGCGCGTTCGATGTACGGCACGCCGAGTCTGGTGGTGCTGGACGAGCCGAACTCCAACCTCGACACCGTCGGCGAAGCCGCACTGGCCAGCGCCATCGCCGCGCTCAAAGCGCAAGGCACCACGGTGGTGCTGGTGACGCATCGCTCTTCGGTGCTGGCACAGGCTGACAAGCTGCTGGTTCTCAATGACGGGCGTCTGCAAGCCTTCGGCCCGAGTCAGGACGTACTCAAGGCACTCTCCGGCCAGCAAGAACAACAACGGGAAAAAGCTGCACCGACACCGGGCGGGCTCAGCATGAGCCGACAGTACCAGCCCTCGACAAGGAATTCGGGTGTATGAGCAGCGCAAGCATGAACACTGAAAACGAAGCGAGCATGGAACACGCCTACATCACCGAACGTCCGGAACGCGACGCTAAATTCTTTGCGCGCATGGGCTGGATTCTGGCAATCGTCGGCGCCGGCAGTTTCTTCACCTGGGCGGCGTTGGCGCCGCTGGATCAAGGCATTCCGGTGCAAGGCACGGTCGTCGTGTCGGGTAAACGCAAAGCCGTGCAGTCGATGAGCAGCGGCGTGGTCAGCCGGATTCTGGTGCGCGAAGGCGAGATCGTGAAGCAGGGCCAGCCGCTGTTCCGCCTCGATCAGACGCAAGTCGCCGCTGACGTGCAGTCGCTGCAGGCGCAATACCGTATGGCCTGGGCCAGCCTTGCGCGTTGGCAGGCCGAGCGTGACAACCTCAAGCAAGTGACCTTTCCCGCCGAGCTGAGCAATGACCCGGATCCACGCCTGGCGCTGGTGCTGGAAGGCCAGCGGCAATTGTTCAGCAGTCGTCGCGAGGCTTACTACCGCGAGCAGGCCGGACTGCGTGCGAGCATCGAAGGCGCCACCGCGCAACTGGCCGGCATGCGCCGCGCCCGTACCGACCTCAATGCCCAGGCCGACTCGCTGCAACAGCAGTTGAGCAACCTGCAACCGCTGGCCGACAACGGCTACATCCCGCGCAACCGCTTGATGGAATACCAGCGTCAACTGTCGCAGGTGCAGCAGCAACTGGCGGAAAACACCGGCGAAAGCGGTCGGGTCGAGCAGGGCATTCTCGAATCGCGCCTGAAGCTGCAACAGCACAGCGAGGAGTATCAGAAGGAAGTGCGCACGCAACTGGCCGACGCACAACTGAAAAGCGTCACGCTGTCCGAACAACTGACCTCCGCCGGATTCGACCTGCAACACAGCGAAATTGTCGCCACCGCTGATGGCGTGGCGGTCAACCTCGGCGTGCACACCGAAGGCGCCGTAGTGCGTCAAGGCGAAACGTTGCTGGAGATCGTCCCGCAAGGCACCACGCTGGAAGTGGAAGGGCATTTGCCGATCAACCTGATAGACAAGGTCGGCGCGCACTTGCCGGTGGACATCCTGTTTACCGCGTTCAACCAGAGCAAAACCCCGCGTGTACCGGGCGAAGTCAGCCTGATTTCCGCCGACCAGATGGTCGACGAGAAAACCGGCGTGCCGTACTACGTGTTGCGCAGCAGCGTCAGCGATCAGGCCATGGAAAAGCTCAATGGTCTGGTGATCAAGCCCGGCATGCCGGCAGAAATGTTCGTGCGTACCGGCGAACGTTCACTCCTCAACTATCTGTTCAAACCGCTGCTCGACCGGGCCGGCTCCGCGTTGACCGAGGAATAAGGATGTTCGGCTGTATGAATAAGCTTTCCATGCTCGCGGCGGCAATGATGCTGTTCGCGAGTCACTCAGCAGTAGCGGCCATGGGGCCGTTCGAGATCTACGAACAGGCATTGCGCAATGACCCGGTGTTCCTCGGGGCGATCAAGGAACGTGATGCGGGTCTGGAAAACCGTGCGATTGGCCGCGCCGGTCTGCTGCCGCGAATCGGTTACACCTACAACAAGGGCCGCAACTCGTCGAAAGCCACCTCCCTCGATGAGCGCGCGCGTAACCGAACCGACGACCGTAACTACAGCAGTTACGGCTCGGCCCTGACCCTGCAGCAACCGCTGCTCGATTACGAGGCTTATGCCGCGTACCGCAAAGGTGTCGCACAGTCGTTGTTTGCCGACGAGAATTTTCGCGGCAAGAGCCAGGAGTTGCTGGTTCGCGTTCTGGACAACTACACCAAGGCGTTGTTTGCGCAGGACCAGATTGATATCGCTCAGGCGAAGAAGAAGGCGTACGAGCAGCAGTTTCAGCAGAACGAGCACATGTTCAAGCAAGGCGAGGGCACGCGTACCGATATTCTCGAGGCGGAGTCGCGCTATGAGCTGGCGACTGCCGAGGAGATCGAGGCGCGCAACGAACAGGACGCTGCGCTGCGCGAACTGGGGGCACTGGTCGGCGTGCCGGCGGTGGACATCGGTGATCTGGCGCCGCTCGATCAGAACTTCCAGACCTTCACCCTGCAACCGGCCAATTACGACACCTGGCACGAGCTGGCGGTGAGCAATAACCCCAATCTGGCGTCGCAACGCCAGGCTGTGGAAGTCGCGCGCTATGAAGTGGAGCGCAATCGTGCCGGGCATCTGCCGAAAGTCAGCGCCTACGCCTCGATGCGCCAGAACGAGTCGGAAAGCGGCAACACCTACAACCAGCGCTACGAAACCAACACTATCGGTTTTGAAGTCAGCGTGCCGTTGTATGCCGGTGGCGGTGTGTCGGCGTCGACGCGTCAGGCCAGCCGTACCATGGAGCAGGCTGAGTACGAACTCGACGGCAAGACGCGCGAGACGCTGATCGAACTGCGTCGCCAGTTCAGTGCCTGTTTGTCCGGGGTGAGCAAACTGCGCGCTTATCAGAAAGCGCTGAGCTCGGCGGAAGCGCTGGTGGTCTCGACCAAACAGAGCATTCTCGGTGGCGAACGAACCAACCTCGACGCGTTGAACGCCGAGCAACAACTGTTCACCACCCGCCGTGATCTGGCGCAGGCGCGGTACGACTATCTGATGGCCTGGACCAAGTTGCATTACTACGCCGGGACCTTGAGTGAGCAGGATCTGGCGCGGGTGGATGAAGCATTTGTGGTCGCTCACCAGCCCTCACCCTAACCCTCTCCCAGAGGGAGAGGGGACTGATTGGGGGATATTTTAGAAGTACACCGACCTGACCGAGCACCACCGAATCCAACATCGATCCGGTTTTTCAGGTCGATGAATGACGCAAGACACCTCGGTCAGCTCCCTCTCCCTCGGGGAGAGGGCTGGGGTGAGGGAAATGCTCTACCGAATCCAACATCGACCCGGTTTTTCAGGTCGATGAATGACGCAAGACACCTCGGTCAGCTCCCTCTCCTGGGGGAGAGGGCTGGGGTGAGGGGAACAGGCAACAGCGCAGAAAAACCTGCATAAAACAATAAAAGTGAGTGGTGAACATGGACGTACGCATCAAGCCGATTTCGGTCGGCACCCTGCTGCTTGTGATTTCCGCAACCCAGGCCCAGGCGCAATACCTCGAAGCCGGCCAACCCGGTGATCCCGGCAGTTGGCGCAGCGCCGAATTCCTCCGCGACTGGGGGCTGAGCCGGATGCAGGCCGAGCAAGCCTACGCCGCCGGCATTACCGGCCAAGGCGTAAAAATCGGTGCCCTCGACTCCGGCTTCGATGCCGCCCACCCGGAATTCGCCAGCGACCGTTATCACCCGGTAATGGCCAGCGGCAGCTACATCGACGGCTCACTGTTCAACGTCAACGGCACCCTCAACCCCAACAACGACTCCCACGGCACTCACGTCGTCGGCACCATGGGCGCCTTGCGCGACGGTGCCGGCATGCACGGCGTGGCGTACAACGCGCAGATCTACGTCGGCAACACCAACAAGAACGACAGCTTCCTGTTTGGCCCCAACCCCGACCCGCGCTATTTCAAAGCGGTATACGACGCCCTGACCGATGCCGGCGTGCGCGCAATCAACAACAGTTGGGGCAGCCAGCCGCCGGATGTCAGCTACCGCACACTGGCCGACCTGCACGCCGCGTATGCGCAGCACTGGAACAAAGGCACCTGGCTCGACGCAGCAGCGGATGTGTCCCGACGCGGCGTGATCAACGTGTTCAGCGCCGGCAACAGCGGCTATCCGAATGCCAGCGTGCGCTCGGCGCTGCCGTACTTTCAGCCGGATCTGGAAGGGCACTGGCTGGCCGTATCGGGCCTCGATCAAAGCAATCAGCAAAAGTACAACCAGTGCGGCCTCGCCAAATACTGGTGCATCACCACGCCGGGGGCGAAGATCGACAGCACCATTCCCGGCGGCGGTTATGCGATCAAGTCCGGCACCTCGATGTCGGCGCCACATGCGACCGGCGCACTGGCACTGGTGATGGAGCGCTACCCGTACATGACCAATCAGCAGGCCCTCGAAGTGCTGCTGACTACCGCGACGCAACTGGATGGCTCAGTCACTGATGCGCCGACCGAGCGGGTTGGCTGGGGCGTGGCCAACCTGAACCGGGCGATGCGCGGGCCAGGGCAATTACTCGGTGCGTTTGACGCCAGTCTGGCGGCCGGGCAGCGCGATGTCTGGAGCAATGACATCTCCGACAAGGCGCTGATCCAGCGCCAGACCGAAGACCTCGCCGAGCACAGCGCCTGGCAGCAAACCCTGCAAGACAAAGGCTGGCAGAACGGTGTTCCAACAGGTGCCAGCCAACAGGATCAGACCGATTACGCGGTCGGCACTGCCCGTGATGCGGCAGCGGCGAATCGGGTGTATCAGGGCAGTCTGATCAAGTCCGGCGGCGGGCAGTTGATCCTCACCGGCGACAACACCTATCGCGGTGCGACCACGGTCAATGGCGGCTTGCTCACGGTTAACGGCTCGCTGACTTCCGCTGTGACGGTGAATGACAGCGGCACCCTCGGCGGTTCCGGGCGGATCGGCGCGTTGACCGCCAACAGCGGCGCTCGCGTGGCGCCGGGCAACTCCATCGGCACCTTGAACGTGGCCGGGGACGTGACCTTCGCGCCTGGTTCGACTTACGCTGTTGAACTGTCGCCGACCAGCAGCGACCGCATCGTTGCCGGCGGCACCGCCACTATCAGCGGCGCCACCGTCAGCCTGTCGCTGGAAAACAGCCCGACGCTGCTCAGCACCACCGAGGCGCAAAGCCTGCTCGGTCGCCAGTACGACATCCTGCAAGCGGCCGGCGGCATTCAGGGCCAGTTCGGTGCGGTGCTGCCGAATTACCTGTTTATCGGCGGCAGTCTCGACTACGCCGCCAATGGCATTCAGCTCGATATCGTACGTAATGCGACCAGCTTCGCCAGCGTCGGGCAAACACCGAATCAACGCTCGGTGGCTGCTGCCGTCGAAGGCTTGGGCGCAGGCAATTCGGTGTACGAAAGCCTGTTGCGTTCACCCGATGCGAGTTCCGCGCAACAGGCGTTCCAGCAGTTGAGCGGCGAGATCTACCCAGCGTTGAGTTCAATGCTGATCAACGACAGCCGCCAGTTGCGCGACGCGGTGGGCGAGCGTCTGCACGACACCAATGCAGCGCAAAGCAATGGCTGGATCAAGGCCCTCGGCGCCTGGGGCACGACTGATTCGGGCCACGATACGGCAGGCTACAACACGTCGATCGGCGGGCTACTGGCCGGTGTCGATGGCGCGCTGGACGAGCAGACGCGCATCGGTCTGGTCAGCGGTTACAGCGACAGTTCGCTGAGCATGGGTTCGGGCACGCATTCCTCGGCCAAGGTCGACAGCTATCACCTTGGCGCATACGCCGGCCGTGAAGTTGGCGCCTGGCGCTTGAGCACGGGCGCGGCTTACAGCTGGCATCGCGCCGATGTGAAACGCGACCTGCAATACGGCGACGTCAGTGGCAAACAGAAAGCCAAGATCGACGCGGCGACCACGCAAGTGTTCGGCGAAGCGGCTTATCGCCTGCACCTGCAACCGCTGGCGCTGGAGCCTTTTGCCAACCTGGCCTACGTGCATCTGGACACTGAAGGTTTGACCGAGAAGGGCGACGCTGCGGCGTTGAAAAGCGCCGGCGACCAACGTGACGCGGTGCTGAGTACCCTCGGTGTGCGGGCGGTCAAGACCTTCAATCTTTCGCCGGCGCAATCACTCGACGTGAGTGGCCATCTCGGCTGGCAGCACAGCCTCAGCGACATCGATTCCGCGCAGCATTTGCGCTTTGCCAGTGGCGGCACGCCCTACGCGGTGGAGAGTTCAGCGCTGGTGCGTGATGCCGCGCTGGTCGGTGTAAAGGCCAGCCTCGCGCTGAGCCGCGACGTGCGGGTCAACCTTGATTACAACGGACAACTGGCCAATCGCGAAAAGCTTCATGGCGTTGGCTTGAGCCTGAACTGGCAGTTCTAAGCAAGATAACCCGGTCCCTGTAGGAGCTGCCGCAGGCTGCGATCTTTTGATCTTGCCTTTAAAAAGCAAAGGCAAAAGATCGCAGCCTGCGGCAGCTCCTACAGGTTATGTGAACACCAGCGTGCAGCGTGTTTACAGCTGAAGAGACGGATTTTTCGCAACATCACTAAGGAAGGTCGCTGGATGAATAACAACAATACCCCCGCGCAAACGGGTGGCCGCTTTGCCCTGAAAACCCTCACGCTCGCCGTGCTTTGTGCCATTGGCACAGCCCATGCCGCGCCCTACGTGGAGAGCGGTCGCACGGGCGATCCGTCGAGTTGGCGCAGCGCCGAGTTTCAGGCCGATTGGGGTCTGGGCGCGATTGGGGCCGATCACGCCTACGCCGCTGGCTACGCCGGCAAAGGCGTGAAACTGGGGATCTTTGACCAGCCGGTGTACGCCGCGCACCCGGAGTTTTCCGGCAGCAATAAAGTCGTCACCCTGGTCACCAGCGGGATCCGCGAATACACCGATCCGTACATCCCGGTCAAAGCCGGGGATGCGTTCCGCTATGATGGTTCGCCCTCGGTCGGCTCCGACGGCAAACTCGGCGCCCACGGCACCCACGTTGGCGGCATCGCCGCAGGCAGTCGTGACGGCGGGCCGATGCACGGCGTGGCGTTCGGTGCGCAGATCATCAGCGCCGACAACGGTGACCCGGGCCCGGAAGACGGCATCGTTCGCGGTAACGACGGCGCGGTGTACAAGGCCGGCTGGGACGCATTGATCGCCAGCGGCGCGCGGATCATCAACAACAGTTGGGGCATCGGCATCACCGACCGGTTCGACCTCGGTGGCCGAGATCCGGCTTACCCGCATTTCACCGTCAATGACGCGCAGCTGCAGTTCAACGAAATCCGCACACTGCTCGGCACCAAACCGGGCGGCGCCTACGACGGCGCGATTGCCGCCGCACGTAGCGGCATCGTGACGATCTTCGCCGCCGGCAACGACTACAACCTCAACAATCCGGACGCCATCGCCGGCCTCGGCTATTTCGTCCCGGACATCGCGCCGAACTGGATCACTGTTGCCGCGTTGCAGAAAAACCCGGACCTGGCCAGCGCCAACCCGTACATCATGAGTACGTTCTCGTCGCGCTGCGGCTACACCGCGAGTTTCTGCGTCTCGGCGCCGGGCACGAAGATCTTCAGCGCGATCATCGAAGGCACCAACGCCGACAACCTGACCACCGGTTACAAAAACTACAACGGCACCTCGATGGCCGCGCCGCATGTGGCCGGCTCCATGGCGGTGCTGATGGAACGCTTCCCGTACATGAGCGGTGATCAAGTCGCCACGGTCTTGCGCACCACCGCCACCGACCTCGGAGCACCGGGCATCGACGCCTTGTACGGCTGGGGCATGATCAACTTGCGCAAGGGCATCGACGGCCCGTCGATGTTCGTCACCGAGCAGGACATCCCGGCCGAATTCCGCATCGACGGCGCGTATGGCTCCGGGCAGTTTGTCGCGGATCTGCCGGGCATCGGCGCGATCATCGATCAGGGCAAACCGACCGAACGCGTGTGCACCGACATCACCTGCGGCCTCGACACCTGGCGCAACGACATCTCCGGTCACGGCGGTTTGACCAAGCAAGGCCTCGGCACGCTGGTGCTGACCGGCAACAACACTTACAGCGGCCCGACCCTGGTCAATCAGGGCCGACTGGCCATCAACGGTTCGCTGCAATCGGCGGTGACGGTGAATGACGGCGGTATCCTCGGCGGCAACGGCAACATCGGCACGCTGTCGGTGAACAGCGGCGGTACGGTGGCGCCGGGTAACTCCATCGGCACCATGAACGTGGCCGGTGACGTGACCTTTGCACCGGGTTCGACCTACGCGGTAGAGCTGTCGCCGACCAGCAGCGATCAGATCATCGCCACGGGTAAAGCAGTCATCGAAGGCGCGACGGTGAGCATGTCGCTGGAAAACAGCCCGACACTGTTGACCACCAACCAAGTGCAAAGCCTGCTCGGCACGCGCTACAACATCCTGCAAGCGGCGGGCGGCATCGAAGGGCGCTTCGGTCAGGTGTTGCCGGATTACGCGTTCCTCGGCGGCACGCTGGCGTACTCGGCGGATGGTATCCAGTTGGCGGTCGGGCGCAACGAGGCTTCGTTCGCCAGCGTCGGCCTGACGCCCAACCAGCGCGCCGTCGGTGCGGCGGCTGAACGTCTGGGCGCCGGCAATGCGCTGTTCGAAACCCTGTTACTGTCGCCGAATGCGGCGTCGGCGCAGCAAGCGTTCCAGCAACTGTCCGGCGAGATCCATCCGGCCATTGGCACGATGCTGATCAACGACAGCCGTTACCTGCGCGAAGCCGTGGGCGAGCGTCTGCGTGAGCGTGACCTGTTCAACGCTGGCGCACCGACTGACGACCGTAGCAATGCGTGGGTCAAGGTCTTGGGTTCGTGGGGCAAGAGCGATGGCGGGCATGACAACGCCGACTCCAACAGCTCCATTGGCGGCCTGCTGGCCGGTGTCGACGGCTTGATCGCTGAAGATACCCGTCTCGGTTTCGTTACCGGTTATAGCGACAGCTCGTTGAGCATGGGCAGCGGCACGCATTCGTCGGCTTCGGTCGACAGCTATCACTTGGGTGCGTACCTGGGGCATCAGATCGATGCGCTGCGTCTGACCGTCGGTGGCGCCTATAGCTGGCACCGTGTCGACGTCAAACGTGACCTGCAGTTCGGGGACGTCAGCGGTAAACAAAAGACCAAGCACGATGCCGCAACCACTCAAGTGTTCACCGAAGCCGCCTATGATCTGGGGCTGCAACCGATGAACCTGGAGCCGTTCGCCAACCTGTCCTACGTGCACCTCAATACCGAAAGCTTCACCGAGAAGGGTGACGCCGCGGCATTGAAGGGCGGTGAGGACAACCGCGATGTGGTGTTGTCGACCCTCGGTGTGCGCGCCAAGCGTTCGTTCGCCTTGTCGGATCAGCATCAGCTGGAACTGGGCGCGAGCCTCGGCTGGCAGCACAACCTGAACAACGTCGATGCTGACAGCCACCTGGCGTTTGCCAATGGCAACAGCGCGTTCACCGTGCAGGGCGTGTCGATGGATCGCGATGCAGCGGTGGTCGGTGTGCGGGCAGGTCTGGCGCTCAACCGCGATGTGCGGGTGAACCTGGATTACAACGGCCTGATCGGCTCGAACGAGAAGGACCACGGTGTGGGTCTAACCCTCGACTGGCAGTTCTAAAGCGTACCGGCAGCTCTGCACAGAGCTGCCGGTTTCTGAAGGAAGAGAGAGCACAACATGGGACTGTTCGATTATAAAAATACCGATGGCAAAGCGTTGTACAGCGACGCCATCGCGCTGACGCTGTATGCCTACACGCCGACCGGCAAGCCTCTGCCGGCCACCGCTTGGGCGCCGCTCACGGCGACGGCGCTGGGCTATCAGGGCAAGGTCGGGCCGCAGGGCACGTTCTTCGGCGAGAAGGACGGCTTCACCAGTGCCGAGGCCGAAGTGCTCGGTAAATACGACGCCGCCGGCAGGCTGATCGGCATCGGCGTTGCTTTTCGTGGCACCGGCGGGCTGGGTTACAGCGACACTTTCGGTGACCTGAAAAACAACCTGCTGGCCGCCATCGGGCCGTCGGATTACGCGAGCAACTACGCGAAGAATGCCTTCGACAATTTGCTCAAGGCAGTCGCGGCATTCGCCATTGCCAACGGCATCGCCGCCAAGGACGTGCTGCTTAGCGGCCACAGCCTCGGCGGGCTCGGCGTCAACAGCGTGGCCGAGTTGAGCGCGAGCAACTGGGGCGGCTTCTTCAAGGATGCCAACTACATCACCTTCGCCTCGCCAACCCAAAGCAGCACGGGCAATAACGTGCTGAACATCGGTTTCGAGAACGATCCGGTGTTCCGCGTACTCGATGGCACCACGTTCAGCACTGCTTCGATGGGCAAGCACGACAAGCCGCACGATTCGACCACCGACAACATCGTCAACTTCAACGATAACTACGCGTCCACCGCGCAGAACCTGGTGCCGTTCAGCATCGTCAATCCGCTGAACTGGTCGGCCCACAGCTCGTTGGGCTATGCCGATGGCTTGAATCGAGTCATCGATTCGAAGTTCTACAACCTGACGCATAAAGACTCGACGATCATCGTCTCCAATCTGGAAGAGGCTTCTCGCGGCAAGACCTGGGTCGAAGACCTCGGCCGCAGCGGCGAGCCGCACACCGGCAGCACCTTCATCATCGGCACCCAGAGCAACGACTGGCTCAAGGGCGGGGCGGGCAACGACTTCCTTGAAGGCCTCGGCGGCGATGACCGTTTCCGTGATGACGGCGGCTACAACATCCTGCTCGGTGGCCAGGGCCACAACACCTTCGAACTGCAGAAACCGTTGCAGAACTTCAGCTTCGCCAACGACGGTGACGGCACGCTGTACGTGCGCGACGCCTACGGCGGTATCAGCATGACCCGCGACATCGGCGCGCTGGTGAGCAAGGAGTCGGGTTCGTGGTGGGGCAGCAAGGAAATCACTTGGAGCGTCACGGCCAAAGGCTTGACCAATGGCAACGAACTGACCCAGTACAACCACTCGCTCAGCGGCGATGGCTACGGCAATGCCCTGCACGCCACCGCTGACGGTGACTGGCTGTTCGGCCTCGGTGGCGACGACAAACTGATCAGCGACAAGGGCCACGTAACCTTCGTCGGTGGCGCCGGCAATGACCTGATGAGCGCAGTGGGTGGCAACAACACCTTCCTGTTCAGCGGCGCGTTCGGTTTCGATGCCATTAATGGTTATCAGGGCAACGACAAACTGGTGTTCATGGGCGTTGAAGGCGCGGGGCAGGGCTACGACTACAAGCAGCACGCGGCGCAGGCCGGCAACGATACCGTGCTGAAGATTGGCGACTATGCCGTGACCCTGATCGGGGTGGGAGTGGCTAACATGTCGGACTCGGCGTTCGTTTTCGCCTAAACAGTAATCCTGTAGGAGCTGTCGAGTGAAACGAGGCTGCGATCTTTTGATCTTGCTTTTAAGAGCAAAGTCAAAAGATCGAAGCCTTCGGCAGCTCCTGCAAATGTCGCGTTAAAGAAGTGTTGTATCGAAATGCTCCGGGGCGTCCCCGTGGGGCGCCCTGGCTGTGAGCTATCTCTAACAATTCCAACAAGAGAGAGGCAATAGCAATGGGTGTGTATGACTACAAGAACTTCGGCACAGCCGATTCCAAGGCGTTGTTCAGCGATGCCATGGCGATCACGCTGTATTCCTACCACAACCTCGATAACGGCTTTGCCGCCGGTTATCAGCACAACGGTTTCGGCCTCGGCCTGCCTGCCACGCTGGTCACGGCGCTGCTCGGCGGTACCGATTCCCAGGGGGTGATCCCCGGCATTCCGTGGAACCCCGACTCGGAAAAGCTCGCCCTCGACGCCGTGAAAAAGGCCGGCTGGACGCCGATCACTGCCTCGCAACTGGGCTACGACGGCAAAACCGATGCTCGCGGAACCTTCTTCGGCGAGAAGGCCGGTTACACCACCGCCCAAGTGGAAATCCTCGGCAAGTACGACGCCCAGGGCCATCTCACGGAAATCGGTATTGCCTTTCGCGGCACCAGCGGTCCACGGGAAAACCTGATCATCGACTCCATCGGCGACGTGATCAACGACCTGCTCGCCGCCTTCGGTCCCAAGGATTACGCCAAGAACTACGTCGGCGAAGCCTTCGGCAATCTGCTCAATGATGTGGTGGCGTTCGCCAAGGCCAACGGCCTCAGCGGCAAGGACGTGCTGGTCAGCGGCCACAGCCTCGGTGGTTTGGCGGTCAACAGCATGGCCGACTTGAGCAGCGGCAAGTGGGGCGGTTTCTTCGCCGATTCCAACTACATCGCCTACGCCTCGCCCACCCAGAGCAGCACCGACAAAGTGCTCAACGTCGGCTACGAAAACGACCCGGTGTTCCGCGCCCTCGACGGCTCGACCTTCACCGGTGCTTCGATCGGCGTGCACGATGCGTCCAAAGTATCGGCTACCGACAACATCGTCAGCTTCAACGATCACTACGCCTCGACCGCGTGGAATCTGCTGCCGTACTCGATCCTCAATATTCCCACCTGGATCTCGCACTTGCCGACCGCGTATGGCGACGGCATGAACCGGGTGATCGAATCAAAATTCTACGACCTGACCAGCCGCGACTCGACGATCATCGTCGCCAACCTCTCGGACCCGGCGCGGGCCAACACTTGGGTACAAGACCTCAACCGCAACGCCGAAACCCACAAGGGCAGCACGTTCATCATCGGCAGCGATGCCAATGACCTGATCCAGGGTGGCAGCGGCAACGATTACCTGGAAGGCCGCGCCGGCAACGACACCTTCCGTGACGGCGGCGGCTACAACGTCATCCTTGGCGGGCAGGGCAGCAATACCCTCGACTTGCAAAGCGCGGTGAAGAACTTCGACTTCGCCAATGACGGCGCCGGCAATCTATACATCCGCGATGCCAACGGCGGGATCAGCATCACCCGCGACATCGGCAGCATTGTCACCAAGGAACCGGGCTTTCTTTGGGGGTTGTTCAAGGACGACGTGACCCACAGCGTCACGGCCAGCGGTTTGAAGGTCGGCAACAACGTCACCGCGTACGAATCCAGTGTCAAAGGCACTGGCGGCGCCGATACGTTGAAGGCGCATGCCGGTGGCGACTGGTTGTTCGGCCTGGACGGCAACGATCACCTGATTGGCGGCGCGGGCAATGACGTGTTCGTCGGCGGCACCGGCAACGACCTGATGGAGTCGGGGGGCGGGGCGGATACGTTCCTGTTCAACGGCGCGTTCGGCCAGGACCGGGTGGTCGGCTATACCTCCAATGACAAACTGGTGTTTCTTGGCGTGCAGGGTGTTTTGCCGGCGGAGGACTTCCGCGCCCATGCCGCCTCTGTCGGGCAGGATACGGTGCTGACGTTTGGCAACGATTCGGTGACGCTGGTGGGGGTATCGCTCAATAGCTTGAGTGCTGACGGCGTTGTGATCGCCTGAGGTTGATGGGGCGCCGGTAAGGGCCTCTTCGCCAGCAGGCTGGCTCCCACACTGGATCTGTGTCGTTTATAAATCCCCTGTGGGAGCGAGCCTGCTCGCGAAGAACGATAACTCGGTTTCAAAAGTGACTCGACAGCCACTCCCTGACTCAAACCCCTGCAAAAACAGGAAATGCGGCCTAAAGCCAGCACGTGCACACACGTTCTATAGCTAGCCGCCATTGAGTACAGGAGATTCAAACGTGAAAGGTTTCAAGGGGTATGTCGGCTTCGTCGCACTGGCGCTGTGTTCGGCCAATGCTTGTGCCGATCTGCCTCAAAGCTCGATTCTGAGCCGTTACGGCGTCACCACCGATCAACTACCGAGCCCGCCGGAAAGCGAGACGGTTGAACCGGTCGAAGAGAAGAGCCGTTTTCAGATTCAACCCGAACAACCGTTCGTGACTCTGCGCTTGGGTGACGGCAAGCAGCCGCAAACCACCGGTAATCTGAGCATTGATCGCATGGCGCAGCAGGATCTGGAACGCTGCCGGCGCGTGCAGGGTGAAGTAGTCAAGCGGGGTGGTAAGTACATGCCTTGCGACGGCAGCCTCCCGGGCATGCCTGCTTTCGAATAGCACGAAATTCCTGTGTAGGAGCTGCCGAAGGCTGCGATCTTTTGACGTTGATTTTCAAGATCCGGATCAAAAGATCGCAGCCTTCGGCAACTCCTACACAGTGCACAGGGTGTCAGTCTTCTTCGCGAACGGTCGCCACTTCATCAGCGCGGACCTTCACCTTGGCCCCGGAAATGTCTTCGAACTCATAGAAACCGTCCTTGGTTTTGGTCTTCGGCATGTCTTTGGTCAGATACTGGGTGCCGTTCTGCAGAGTGACCACCGTCGGGGTCGAGCAACCAGCCAGTGCCAGCGCGGCAACGACGGCGAAAGGGATGCCCAGCGACTTGATTTTCATACCCACCTCTAAATCCTCATTCGATGTGATGCCGAGCATTGTCGGCCTTCTAACGCGGTTGGTGCCATCCCCGGGACAAAAGTTCGATGGCCCGGCGAAAAAATGCCATTGATCATTTTCCGTTTGCACCGGGCGGGGCACAGCTGGTATCTGTACGCATAACCAGTATTTGTTCGCCATGGCCCAGAATTCCCGTGACTGCCAATCCCCTTGACGACCCGTTTTATTACCTCAACAACTTCCGGCAAGTGCTTGATTGGCTTGAGCTTCGCTATGCCGATGTGATGAGTGAAACGGAACACACGTTCATTCGCGACTTCAAGGCCTTGCCCCGAGCGTCGCAGGGTTTGCTGGTGCGGATGGTCATGCGCAAGGGCGTGCATTTTCGTGCCGGCAAACTCAATTACGCTGAAATCGGTGACATCGCCGAGGCCGCGCAGCCGTTGCTGGGGCACGGCTGGATCGACGAACACGCGCCGCTGGCCCTCGCCGAATTGTTCGACGTGTTGCTCAAGGCCGAGATCCTGCAAGCGTTTGCAACCTTCATCGAGCAGCCCAAGGGCCGCAAGGATGACTGGCTTCCGCTGCTGCTTGAGCAGTTCAACGACCCTCGCAGCCTGCGCGACTGGGCGCCGCTGCTCGATGATCGCTTGTTCAGCCTGACCATCATGGACCTGTGCGATCGCTTGCGGCTGATGTTCTTCGGCAACCTGTATCAGGACTGGTCGGAATTCGTCCTCGCCGACCTTGGCATCTTCACTTATGAAAAAGTCGAATTCTGCGCCGACTCGCGGGGCCTGCGCAGTCGCGAAGACGTCGACGCCTGCCTGTTCCTGCACAATTGCCAATTGCGTTTCGAGGCCGGCGAGCCGCTGGCAACCATCGTCGAGCAGGTCAGCGCCTTGCACTTCGACAACCCGTGGCTGCAACGCCGGCGTGGCAAGGTGTTGTTCCAGATCGGCCAGTATTGCGAGCGCATCGGCGAATTTGCCCTGGCCCTGAGCATTTACCGCGACTGCGCCTATCCCGGCGCCCGCTTGCGCATGATCCGTGTGCTGGAGCGCAGCGGCGAATACCCATTGGCGCTGGAACTCGCCACGCTGGCCGAGCAGGCGCCGGAAAGCGCTGCCGAGCAGCAGGGCCTGCAACGGATTCTGCCAAGGGTGCGGCGCAAACTTGGTGGCCCGCCACTCAAGCGCACAGCGGCAAAACCGGTCGAGCGGCTGGACCTGCAATTGCCGCGCAGCGATCCCGCGTTGTCCGTGGAGTATTACGTGCAGGCGCATCTGCACGATGACGATGGCCCGGTGCATTACGTGGAAAACAGCCTGATCAACTCGCTGTTCGGCCTGCTGTGCTGGCCGGCGATTTTTGCGCCGTTGCCCGGCGCGTTCTTCCACCCGTTCCAGCGTGGCCCGGTGGACCTGCTCAATGAAGACTTCCAGCAACGCCGCGCCGAGCTGTTTCAGGCGTGCCTGAGCGAACTCGACGACGGTCGCTATGCCGCGACCATTCGCCAGCGCTTTGTCGACAAATGGGGCATTCAGTCGCCGTTCGTGTTCTGGGGCGCCATGAATGAACAACTGCTGGAGCAGGCGTTGGCCTGTCTGCCCGCCGAACATCTCAAACACTGGTTCAACCGTTTGCTACTCGACATCAAGGCCAACCGCGCCGGCATGCCCGACCTGATCCAGTTCTGGCCGCAGCACAAAACCTACCGGATGATTGAAGTGAAAGGCCCCGGCGATCGCCTGCAGGACAATCAATTGCGCTGGCTGGAGTTCTGCCACCAACACCAGATGCCGGTGGCGGTGTGTTATGTGCAATGGGCGGAGCAGAGCGCTTGAGCTACAGCATCGCGGTGCGCGCACTGTGTGAGTTCACCGCCAAGACCGGCGACCTCGACCTGCGCTTCACTCCATCACCCACGGCCCTGGAAGGCATCGCCGGTCACCGCACCGTGGCCTCGCGGCGCAGCGAGAAATATCAAAGCGAAGTGGCGCTGGAAGGCGAATTCCGGCAATTGAAGGTCAAGGGCAGGGCGGATGGCTACGACCCGGCGCAGACCTGCCTGGAAGAAGTCAAAACGTACCGTGGCGACCTGAGCAAGCAACCGGCCAATCATCGCCAGTTGCACTGGGCGCAGGCGAAGATCTACGGCTGGTTGATGTGCCGCAAACTCGAACTCGAGCAGATCAATCTGGCGCTGGTGTACTTCGATATCGTCAGCGAGAAGGAAACCTGCCTGGTCGAGGCCCACAGCGCCGACAGCCTCCAGGCCTTTTTCGAGCAGCAATGCACGCTGTTCCTGCAATGGGCCGAACAGGAAATGGCCCATCGCGAGGCGCGCAATCTGGCCGCGCAACAACTGGCGTTTCCCCATGCGGACTTTCGTCCCGGCCAGCGGCACTTGGCGGAATCAGTGTTCAAGGCCGTCAGCACTGGCCGTTGCCTGATGGCTCAGGCCCCCACCGGCATTGGCAAAACCCTCGGCACGCTGTTCCCGATGCTCAAAGCGCTGGCGCCGCAGCAACTGGACAAGGTGTTCTTCCTCACCGCCAAAACGCCGGGGCGCAAATTGGCGCTGGATGCCAGTCAGGTGTTGTTCGATCAGTCACCAGCCTTGCCCTTGCGCGTGCTGGAAATGGTCGCCCGGGACAAGGCCTGCGAACACCCGGACAAAGCCTGTCACGGCGAATCCTGCCCGTTGGCCCAAGGCTTTTATGATCGCTTGCCCGCCGCGCGGGAAGCGGCCAGTCGAATCCGCCTGCTCGATCAAGCCGCCATGCGCGAGGTCGCTGCGCAACACGCGGTGTGCCCGTATTACCTGAGTCAGGAGATGGCCCGTTGGGTGGACGTGGTGATCGCCGACTACAACTATTACTTCGACTTCAGCGCGTTACTGTTCGGTCTGGCCCAGCTCAATCAATGGAAAGTCGCGGTACTGGCGGACGAGGCGCACAACCTTGTCGAGCGCGGGCGGCAGATGTACAGCGCCAGTCTTGATCAGTTCACCCTGGGCAGCGTGCGCAAAACCGCGCCGGCACCGCTGAAAAACCCGTTGCAACGAATCAACCGTGAATGGAACGCGCTGCATGCGCCGCAACTGGCGGCGTATCAGGCTTACGACAAGGCCCCGGAAAAACTTCTGCACGCGATCTCGCTGTGCTGCGCGGCCATTGGTGATTACCTCAATGACCATCCGCAGGGTCTCGACAGCGCCTTGCAGAACTTCTACTTCGACCTGCTGCAGTTCGCCCGGGTGGCGGAGCTGTACGACGAGCATTACCTGTTCGATATCAGCAAGCGCGACCTCGACCGCAAAAAGCCGCTGTCGCAATTGTGCCTGCGCAACGTGGTGCCGGCCGCGTTCATTGGCCCGCGCCTGAAAGCGGCGCGCAGCAGCGTGCTGTTTTCCGCGACCCTCAGCCCGCGCCACTATTACGCGGATTTGCTCGGCACGCCCGCCGACACCGTGTGGATCGACGTCGAATCGCCGTTTTGCGCCGAGCAGTTGCAGGTGCAGATCGTCAGCCGCATCTCGACACGCTTCAACCATCGTCAGGCCTCGCTGGAGCCGATCGTCGAATTGATCGCGCGGCAGTTCAGCGAACGTCCGGGCAACTACCTGGCGTTTTTCAGCAGCTTCGATTATCTGCAGCAAGTGGCGTCGTTACTGGCTGAGCGTCACCCGCACATTACCCTGTGGCAGCAATCGCGCGGGATGCTCGAAGGGGCGCGGCAGGCCTTTCTCGATCAGTTCACTGCCCACAGTCAGGGCGTCGGCTTTGCCGTATTGGGCGGTGCGTTCGGCGAAGGCATCGATTTACCCGGTGCGCGGCTGATCGGCGCGTTCATTGCCACGCTGGGGCTGGCGCAATTCAATCCGGTCAATGAACAACTCAAAAACCGCATGGCGGCCATTTTCGGCGCCGGTTACGACTACACCTACCTGTACCCCGGCGTACAGAAAGTGGTGCAGGCCGCCGGACGAGTCATCCGGACCCGCGAGGACCGCGGCGTGGTCATGCTGATTGACGACCGCTTTGCCGAGAGCCGGATCAAACAGCTGCTGCCGCGCTGGTGGGCGATCAAGCATGAGATGGCCGCTTCCCAATTCGCTGGATTGCCGCATACTTCTGCTCATGACAATGGCTGGTGAGTGTGATGAGCGAGAAAAACAAGACCGCGGCGATCGAAGAGATGCGTTTTCGTCTATTGATCGATGCGGTGGTCGACTATGCGATCTACATGATCGATCCCGACGGCATCATCACCAGTTGGAACTCCGGCGCCAAACGCTTCAAGGGCTACGAAGAAGCGGAAATCCTCGGCGAACATTTTTCCCGCTTCTATACCGCTGATGATCGCGCCGCCGGCCTGCCGCAACGCGCGCTCGATACCGCGATCCGTGAAGGACGTTTCGAAGGCGAGGGCTGGCGGGTGCGCAAGGACGGCACCAATTTCTGGTCACACGTGGTGATCGATCCGATCATTGATCCCAGCGGCAAGTTGCTCGGTTACGCCAAGATCACCCGCGACCTGACCGACCGCAAGATGGCCGAGGAAACCCTCAAGCAAAGCGAACAGCAGTTCCGCTTGCTGGTGCAGGGCGTCACCGATTATGCGATCTACATGCTCAGCCCCGAAGGCCGGGTCAGCAACTGGAACCAGGGCGCTCAGCGGATCAAGGGCTATCTGCCGGAAGAAATCATCGGCCAGCACTTTTCGATCTTCTATACCCCTGAAGACCGCGAACTCGGCGAGCCGCAACGGGCGCTGGAAATCGCCACCCGCGAAGGCCGCTTCGAGAACAAGAGCTGGCGGATGCGTAAGGATGGCACGCGCTTTCTCGCTCACGTGGTGGTCGATGCGATTCGTGGCGACACCGGCACATTGCTCGGTTTTGCCAAGATCACCCGCGACATTACCGAAGCCCATCAGGCACAGCAGGCGCTGGAGAAAACCCGTGAAGCGCTGTTCCAGGCGCAGAAGATGCAGGCCATCGGCCAACTCAGCGGCGGCGTCGCCCATGACTTCAATAATCTGCTGACAGTGATTCTCGGTAACCTGGAGATCGTGCACAAACGAGTGGGCGACGATCCGAAAATCAGCCGCCTGCTGGAAAACGCCACCCAGGGCGCCTTGCGCGGCGTGTCGCTGACCCAGCGTATGCTGGCGTTCGCCCGCCGTCAGGAGCTGAAGACCGAATCGGTGGATATCGCGCAATTGGTTCAGGGCATCACCGGTTTGCTGCGCAGCTCCCTCGGGCCGGGCATCCGTGTCGACACGCAGTTTCCCGACGATCTCGAACCGGTGCTGGCGGACACCAATCAGTTGGAACTGGCCTTGCTCAATCTGGCGACCAACGCCCGCGACGCGATGCCCGACGGCGGTACGGTAAGCATCACCGCTGAACCGCAAGTGGTGCTTGAGCTGGGGCATTCGGACCTGCTGGCGGGGCGTTACGTCTGCCTCAGCGTCATCGACACCGGGGAGGGCATGGATGAGCACACACTGGCGTCGGCCAGGGATCCGTTTTTCACCACCAAAGGTCTTGGCAAGGGCACCGGGCTGGGTTTGTCGATGGTCCACGGCTTTATGGAACAACTCGGTGGGCGTTTCGTCCTCAAAAGCGAAAAGGCTCAGGGCACCACGGCAGAACTGTGGATTCCGGTGGCTGGCGAGGGTACGGTCAGCAAGCCGTTGCAGCCATACGCCGAGCCCGTGGTGGTGCCAAGACTCAGCGTGCTGGTGGTGGATGACGACTCATTGGTGTTGACCAGCACCAGCCTGCTGCTCGAAGACCTTGGTCATCGGGTGGTCAGTGCGACCTCCGGTGCGCAGGCGCTGGCGCTGTTCGATCAGGGCGAAGTCATCGACCTGATGATCACCGACATGGCCATGCCGAAGATGAGCGGCGCGCAACTGGCCCATGCCGTGCGCGTGCTCAAACCGGATCTGCCGATCATTCTGGCCACCGGTTACGCCGAGCGTCTGGAAGGTTTTGCCGCGCAACTGCCACGGCTGCCCAAGCCATTCACGCAAATGAATCTGGTGGCGATCATTGCCCAATCGATGAAACAAGACGTCGGTCAATCCGTCTGAACTTGCGCACCAACCGGGACTTCTAAAGGCTTTCCCCACCCCGGAGCGTGCATCTTGTGTCTCGCATACTGACCGAGCCAACCGCTGAAGAAACCCTGACCGAACATGACGCCAAAATGTTCGGCTCACCCAAGGAACGGCTGGATTTCTATCGGCGGGAGATCCAGTACGAAACCAGCATCCTCGCCAACCGCACCGACGCCTATCTGGCGGCCCAGTCGTTTCTGGTGATTGCCTTTGCCTCGTGCATGGCCAACCTCAACCCGGAGTGGGGCAAGTTGTTCACCCTGGTGGTGCCACCGTTTCTGGCCCTGCTCGGGCTGCTCAGCTCGCTGAATGCCTGGCCGGGGATTCGTGCCGCGTATGACATCATCGATCACTGGCATTTCAAGCAGAGCCACTTGCTGCACAGCGAGCCGCTGATGGGCCTGGCGTATGACGAATCGCCGCTGTTCAGTGAAATGGAATCGAGCCACAAGGGCTATCGCAAGTCCCTGCTGTTTTCGGTGCGCACGCCGTGGATCTTTGCGACGTTCTGGGTGTTGCTGGGGAGTTATGCGGTGTTTATTCAGGTGACCAATCCGGGGGGGTGATGGCCAAGTTCAGAAAAGCCCGGCTTATGTGGCCGGGCTTTTTTATTCGTCTGGATTGTTGTGGCGCACTTTAGATCGATCCCCCTCACCCCAGCCCTCTCCCCCAAAGGGGCGAGGGGGGAAGGGAGCAGATCTTCGTTGTACTCAAAATCTGCGTTCGACTCGGTATCTCAGGTCAGCGTATCCCGACCATCCACCTCGGTCAGTTCCCTCTCCCTTGGGAGAGGGCTAGGGTGAGGGGCTGTCGGGGTTCACTCGGAAGGGAGGCGATCTCGGTTGCGGTCAAAATCTGCATTCGACTCGGTATCTCAAGTCGGCGTATCCCGACCATCCACCTCGGTCAGTTCCCTCTCCCTTTGGGAGAGCGCTAGGGTGAGGGGCTTTTCTGCCTCACTCCACAGTTTCAAGCTCTCGACGCAACGCCACCGAGTTCTGCGAGGACATCGGGATCGGTGGGAAGTCCTCGTTCAGGACGCACAAATGGTCGATGGCGTCTTCAAACATCGAGTCGGCTTTCTTGCGCAGTGCGCGGTAGCGCTCAAACTGCTCAATGTCCAGATCGGCCACGTCGAGCAGCGCATTGGCTGCGCGGTTGAGGGTGTGGGCGTTATCGAACAATTGACGATTGCGTTCCAGAGCCAGTGCTCTGCAAGCCTTGATTTGCGCAGGAGTCGAGCATTCTTTCATGACCGTGACCTTAATCTTCAAGGATTCCGTTTCATAGGCGTAGCGCCGCAGGGGAACCGAACCTGCCGGGCCCGGCCGGGCATATCCGGCGAGGGGTTATGCTTGTGACTGCCGGCCATTAATCAGGGATCCATTTTTTTACAGAAAAAAATTCGATCAATTGCCTTTAGAAAATCGCGGAGAAGAATCAGGCTTTTCGTTTTTTTCGCCGTTCGTAACGAGCGAGGATCGGTTGCGTGCTGATGCCGTGGAGCAAAATGCTCAGCGCCACCACCGACAAGGTCAGGTCGGTACACAGGCTGGCCAGTGAGTCTGTCAGCCCGTGGTTCAAGGCATAAAACAGATAGAACAGGCTGCCGATCCCGCGAATGCCAAACCAGCCGATCAAAAACCGTTGCCGTCCTTCAAGCAGCGTGCCCCAAGGCATCAGCGCAACGCAGGCCGGACGGATCAGGCAGAACAGCACGCCGCCCACCAGCAACGCCCGCCAATCCCAGTGCGCCACCAGCACCACGCCAAGCAGGGTCACCAGAAACACTTCCATGGCGCGTTCGACCAGACTGCCGAACGACAGCATGTCGCCCATCATGATCCCGGCGGCAACCTGGCTGCTTTCCAGCCGTTCGGTGTCGCCATGCACCGCCTGCTGCGGTTCGACGTTCTGATGGCCGACCACCGGTTGCACCAAGTGTTCGGCGGGCGGCTGCCCGGCGCCGGTGGATTTGACTTCGACCTGACGCAGGCCCAACCCGGCAGCGAATACCGACAGAAAGCCATAGCCGCCAATCGCTTCGGCAACGACGTAGGCCAGGGCAATCAACGACAACGCCAGATAATCATTCGGGCTGAGCGTGCTGTCGTCGTTGTGGATGCGCAGCGACAGGGTTACACGGCCAATGCCACGGCCCATCCAGTACCCGGTCAGCAGTCCTGCGGGCACCGCCCACAACAAGCTGCGCAAGACCCAACCCTGCCACTCGGCGGCAGAGCCATCGCCGTGGATCAACAACAAGCCGAGAATCACGAACGGAAAGGCCACGCCGTCATTGAGCCCGGCCTCACCCGACAGGCCGAAACGCACGCTGTCCACATCCCGCGCATCGTTGACCTGCACCAGCGCCGCCAGCACCGGGTCGGTCGGCGCCAGAATCGCGCCGATCAACAGCGACGGCCCCCACGGCAAACGCAATGCAAAATGCAGCAGCAGACAAACTCCGGCGATGGTCAGCACCATCACCGGCCCGGCGAGGCCAAAGGCGATTCGCCAACGCTTGTCGCGCAGCGGCAGACGCAGCTTCAGGCCGCAGACGAACAGGGAGAAGAGCACCGCAACTTCCGTCAAGTGCTCCATCCACAGCGAGGCGTCTTCCAGGGATAGCTTCAGCAGATCGAGGCCACTGGGGCCGATGCCTATCCCCAGCAGCAAGCAAACCGCCGAGGTGGTCACCGGCATCCACCGCAGATACGACGAGGTCAGTGCCAGGGTCAGCAGGACGGCGCCGAGTACGGCGACCCACACGATAAAACTCATGATCTGCCGCCCTCAAATGTTTGATCTGACGGCAATCGCACCGTGTTCAATGGGCCTTCAGTTGTACTGTAGGCGTTGGCGAAGGCGTCATCACAACATCGGTTTACCACCGGTCACGCCATAGCGCTGGCCGGTGATATAGCTGGCTTCGTCCGAGGCGAGCAGCACATAGATCGGCGCCACTTCCACCGGTTGACCGGGGCGGCCGAGCGGGGTGTTGCCGCCGAAGTTCTGCACTTCTTCATCGGGCATGGTCGAGACGATCAGCGGCGTCCAGATCGGCCCCGGTGCCACACAGTTCACGCGGATTTCCTTCGGCCCAAGCATCTGCGCCAGACCACCGGTGAAATTGGCGATCGCGCCTTTGGTGGTGGCGTAGGCGAGCAGGGTGGGTTTGGGCATGTCCGAGTTGATCGAGCTGGTGTTGATGATCGACGCGCCGGCACGCATGTGTTTGATCGCCGCCTGACACAGCCGGAAAATCGCGGTGATGTTGACGTCGAAGGTCATCACCCATTCGTCGTCGGGGATATCTTCGAAGTTTTCGTGAGTCATCTGGAACGCCGCGTTGTTGACCAGCACATCGATGCGGCCGAAGCGTTCGACGGTCTTGTCGACCAAGGCCTGGCAATGGGCCTTTTGCGCGATATCGCCCGGTAACAGCAGGCACTGGCGCCCGGCCTGTTCGACCCAGCGCGCGGTTTCCTTGGCGTCGTCGTGTTCATCCAGATACGCCACCGCCACATCGGCGCCTTCACGGGCGAACGCAATAGCCACGGCGCGGCCTATGCCGCTGTCGGCGCCCGTGATCAGGGCGATCTTGCCGGCCAGTCGCCCGGAACCGACGTAGCTTTGCTCGCCACAATCAGGATAGGGCTCCATTTTGCGTTGCGAACCGGGTACGGCTTGGGCTTGTGCGGGGAAGGGTGGTTTTGGATAGTCGGTCATCGCGGGTCTCCGAGGTTTCATGGCTGGTATGGGCGGTTGACCCGGTGCGTTTGCCGTGAGTTCGATCGGATTTCCAACGGTTTTCAGACTGAATAAAGAACCTGTGGGAGCTGGCTTGCCAGCGATAGCGGTCTGACATTCAACATTAATGTCGACTGATACATTGTTATCGCTGGCAAGCCAGCTCCCACAGGGTTTAGTGGTGGTTTCAGGTGTTGCGTTTTGCCAGTGCATGCTCCATGCGGGCGATACCTTCTTCGAGCAGCGAGCGCGGGCAGCCGAAGTTCAGGCGTACGAACTGCTGGTGTTGATCGCCGAAGTCCAGACCGGCGCTCAGCCCCACTTTGGCCTGCTCAAGGAAGAACTGCTGCGGGTTGTCCAGATCCAGCGCCGAGCAATCCAGCCACGCCAGATAGGTGCCCTGCGGCACATTGATGGTCACGCCGGGCAAGCGGCTGCGCACCGCTTCAACCAGCCAGTCGCGGTTGGCTTGCAGGTAGGTTTTCAGCTCGGCCAACCACGGCGCACCCTCGCTGTAAGCGACGCGGGTGGCTTCCATGCCCAGCGGGTTGACGCTGTCGACCATGCCGCAACGGGCGTGGTTGACGCGTTCGCGCAGGGCGGCGTTCTGGATGATCATGAACGAGGTCTTGAGACCGGCGATGTTGTAGGCCTTGCTCGCCGACATCAGGGTGATGGTGCGCTCGGCAATCTCCGCGCTCAGCGACGCGGTCGGAATGTGCACGCGACCGTCGAAGCACAACTCGGCGTGGATTTCGTCGGAGATGATCCAGGCGTCCTGCGCCGCACAGATGTCGGCCACGGCTTGCAGCTCGTCACGGCCAAACACTTTGCCGATCGGGTTGTGCGGGTTGCTCAGCAGCAGCGCGCCGCCGCCGTTCAGCGATTCCCGCAACACGTCCAACGGCGTCAGGTAAGTGCCGTCAGCCTGCGCAACGAATTCCAGTTCAACCTTGTTCAACCCCCAGTGCCCCGGCGCATGGCGCAGAGGTGGGTAGTTGGGCACTTGCACCACGACGTTCTGTTGCGGCTGCACCAGCGCTTTCAAAGCCATGTTGAAGCCTGATTCGACGCCGGGCAGGAAAATCAGCTCCTGCGGTTTGACCTTCCAGGAAAATTTGTTCCAGAGGTCGGCGACGATGGCTTCGCGCAAGTTGTCCTGCGCCACGCTGTAGCCCACCAGCGGGTGCAGCAAGCGTTGCTGCAACGCCTCGATCACCACCGGCGGCGCGGCGAAATCCATATCAGCGACCCACATCGGCAACACATCGGCCGAATAGCGGCTCCACTTGGTGCTGCCAGTGTTGTGGCGGTCGAATACCTGATCAAAATCGAAAGTCATGCGCGGTCTCGTGAAGGCGGGAATGGTCCTGCCGGGCATGATAAACCCATGACCCTGCGGGAACACCCAAAACCTTGTGGGAGCTGGCTTGCCAGCGATGGCGTCGGCATATCCAACAATGTAGCTGACTGACCCACCGCGATCGCTGGCAAGCCAGCTCCCACAGGGATTGCGGTTGTTAGCAGGAGTGCCGACAAACGGCCGACGGTCGGTTTTCACACAGATAGTGTGGTCATTGTCTACAGTGAAAAAGTCGGCACACGTTTGCCGCAACCGTGATTGTCCAGATAAAACCCGGCTCAAGTACCGGGTTCCACCTGATCAGGAGTGCACGATGGATCTCAGCCGTCGTCAGTTCTTCAAGGTCGCCGGTATCGGCCTTGCAGGCTCGAGCCTGGGCGCGTTGGGCATGGCCCCGACGCCAGCCTTCGCCGAGCAGGTGCGCCACTTCAAGCTTGCCCACACCCATGAAACCCGCAACACCTGCCCGTATTGCTCGGTCGGGTGCGGCTTGATCATGTACAGCCAGGGCGATGCCGCGAAGAACGTCGCGCAAAGCATCATTCACATCGAGGGCGACGCCGACCACCCGGTCAATCGCGGCACCCTCTGCCCGAAAGGCGCAGGCCTTCTCGACTTCATTCACAGCCCCGGCCGTTTGCTCTACCCGCAAACGCGCAAGCCGGGCAGCAGCGAATGGACGCGGATCAGTTGGGACGAAGCGCTCGACCGCATCGTCGACCTGATGAAAGCCGACCGCGACGCCAACTTCATCGAGAAAAATGCCAACGGGCAAACGGTGAATCGCTGGCTGAGCACCGGGTTCCTCGCGGCGTCGGCGGCGTCCAACGAAGCCGGTTACATCACCCAGAAGGTGATTCGCAGTCTCGGCATGCTGGGGTTCGATAACCAGGCGCGTGTCTGACACGGCCCGACGGTGGCAAGTCTTGCCCCGACGTACGGCCGTGGTGCCATGACCAATACCTGGACCGATATCGCCAACGCGAATCTGATTCTGGTGATGGGTGGCAACGCCGCAGAAGCGCATCCGTGCGGCTTCAAATGGGTGACCGAGGCCAAGGCGCACAACGCTGCGCGGCTGATCGTGGTTGATCCGCGTTTTACCCGGACCGCGTCCGTGGCCGACTATTACGCGCCGATCCGCACCGGCACTGACATCGCCTTCATGGGCGGGTTGATCAATTACCTGCTGACCGAGGACAAGATCCAGCACGAATACGTGCGCAACTACACCGACATGTCGTTCATCGTCAGAGCAGGCTATGGCTTCGAAGACGGGATCTTCAGCGGCTACGACGCGGAGAAACGCAGCTACACCGACAAATCCGGCTGGGGTTACGAGATGGGCGACGACGGTTTCGTCAGAGTCGACCCGACCCTGCAAGACCCGCGCTGCGTCTATCAACTGATGAAGCAGCATTACAGCCGCTACACCATCGACCTCGCCAGCCAGATCTGCGGCATGCCGGTCGATGCCATGCAGAAAATCTGGGAAGAGATCGCCACCTGCTCGACACCGGGCAAGACCATGACGATTCTCTACGCCCTCGGCTGGACGCAGCACTCGATCGGCGCGCAGATCATCCGCAGCGCGGCGATGGTGCAATTGCTGCTGGGCAACGTCGGTATGCCCGGCGGCGGGGTCAACGCCTTGCGCGGCCACTCGAACATTCAGGGCCTGACCGACCTTGGCTTGCTCTCCAATGCGCTGCCGGGCTACCTGACGCTGGGCACCGACGCCGAGCAGGACTACAACGCCTTCATCCACAAACGCACGCAAGTTCCGCTGCGGCCGGGACAATTGTCCTACTGGCAGAACTACAGCAAATTCCACGTCAGCCTGATGAAGTCGTGGTACGGCGCCAATGCCACCGTCGAGAACAATTGGTGCTACGACCATTTGCCAAAACTCGACATCCCCAACTACGACGTTCTGAAAATGTTCGACCTGATGAGCCAGGGCAAGGTCAACGGCTACTTCTGCCAGGGCTTCAACCCGATCGCGGCGCTACCGGACAAGAACCGCGTGATGGGCGCGCTGGCCAAGCTGAAATGGCTGGTGGTGATGGACCCGCTGGCCACCGAAACCTCGGAGTTCTGGCACAACGTCGGGCCTTACAACGACGTGAAAAGCGCCGAAATCCAGACCGAAGTCATTCGCCTGCCAACCACCTGTTTTGCTGAAGAGGATGGCTCACTGGTCAACAGCAGCCGCTGGCTGCAATGGCACTGGAAAGGCGCCGATGGCCCGGGCGAAGCGCAGACCGACATCCGCATCATGAGCGAATTGTTCCTGCGCCTGCGCAAACGTTATCAGGCCGAGGGCGGTAAATTCCCCGATCCACTGCTGAAGCTGACGTGGCCGTACAAGATCCCCGACGAGCCTTCGCCGGAGGAGCTGGCCAAGGAAATCAACGGCAGCGCTGTGGCGGATTTCACCGATGCCGCTGGCGTCGCGGTCAAAGCCGGCTCGCAATTGGCCGGATTCGGCTTGCTCAAGGATGACGGCAGCACCGCGTCTGGCTGCTGGATCTTCGCCGGCAGCTGGACCGAGGCCGGCAACCAGATGGCCCGCCGCGACAACGCCGATCCGTACGGCATGCATCAGCATCAGGGCTGGGCGTGGGCCTGGCCGGCCAACCGGCGGATTCTCTACAACCGCGCTTCGGCGGACGTCGCCGGCAAACCGTGGGACCCGAAAAAACGTCTGGTGTGGTGGAACGGTAAGGCCTGGACCGGCACCGATGTGCCGGACTACAAAGCCGACGTGCCGCCGGAAGCCGGGATGAATCCGTTCATCATGAATCCCGAAGGCGTGGCGCGGTTCTTCGCCGTCGACAAGATGAACGAAGGCCCATTCCCCGAGCACTACGAGCCGTTCGAAACGCCCATCGGCATCAATCCATTGCACCCGCAAAACAAGAAAGCCACCAGCAACCCGGCAGCGCGGATCTTCGATTCGGTCTGGGAAACCCTTGGCGAGGCCAAGGACTTCCCGTATGCCGGCACCAGTTACCGGCTCACCGAGCATTTCCACTTCTGGAGCAAGCATTGCAAGTTGAACGCAATTGCCCAACCCGAGCAGTTCGTGGAAATCGGTGAAGTGCTGGCGAAAGAGAAGGGCATTGCCGCCGGGGATCGCGTGCGCGTCACTTGCAAGCGTGGCTTTATCGAAGCGGTGGCAGTGGTGACGAAACGGATCCGGCCGCTGCAGGTCAACGGCCAGATCGTGCATCAGATCGGCATCCCGCTGCACTGGGGGTTCACCGGCCTGACACGTCACGGTTACCTGACCAACACCCTGGTGCCGTTCCTCGGCGATGGCAATACACAGACCCCGGAATCCAAGTCATTCCTGGTCAACGTGGAGAAACTGTAAATGGCCAGCCAAGACATTATTGCCCGCTCGGCCACCACAACCGTGCCGCCGTCGGTGAGGAATCAGGAGGCGGTGGCCAAGCTGATCGACACCACCAAATGCATCGGCTGCAAGGCCTGTCAGGTGGCCTGCTCGGAATGGAACGAGCTGCGCGACGAGGTCGGCCACAACCACGGCACCTACGACAACCCGCAAGACCTGAGCGCGGAAACCTGGACGTTGATGCGCTTCACCGAGCACGAAACCGACGCCGGTAACCTCGAATGGCTGATCCGCAAGGACGGCTGCATGCACTGTGCCGAGCCCGGTTGCCTGGCGGCGTGCCCGAGTCCCGGCGCAATCATCAAGCATGCCAATGGCATCGTCGATTTCGATCAGGATCACTGCATCGGTTGCGGTTACTGCATCACCGGTTGCCCGTTCAACATTCCGCGCATTTCGCAGAAGGATCACAAAGCCTACAAATGCACCTTGTGCTCGGACCGGGTCGCGGTAGGGCTGGAACCGGCCTGCGTGAAAACCTGCCCGACCGGCGCCATCGTCTTCGGCACCAAGGAAGACATGAAGGAACACGCCGCCGAGCGCATCGTTGACCTGAAAAGTCGTGGCTTCGAAAACGCCGGTCTGTATGACCCGGCCGGTGTCGGCGGTACGCACGTGATGTACGTGCTGCATCACGCCGACACGCCAACCATCTACGCCAACCTGCCGCAGGATCCGGCGATCAGTCCGTTGGTGGGCTTGTGGAAAGGCATCAGCAAACCCTTGGGCCTGCTGGCCATGGGCGCGGCGGTGCTGGCCGGGTTCTTCCACTACGTGCGCATCGGGCCGAACCGGGTTGAAGAGGACGAACATCCAACGCCACCCGACACCTCGGTGCACGTCGTCGATCCGGCGGTGCACACCTTCGATCCACGCGGGGAGGACCGGCCATGAGCAACAAGACGATCCTGCGTTACACCCCCAACCAGCGCACCAATCACTGGCTGGTGGCGATCCTGTTTTTCATGGCTGGGCTGTCCGGGCTGGCGTTGTTTCATCCGTCGCTGTTCTGGTTGACCCACCTGTTCGGCGGCGGGCCGTGGACGCGGATTCTGCATCCGTACATGGGCATCGCCATGTTCGTGTTGTTCCTTGGCCTGGTGTTCAGTTTCTGGCGCAGCAATTTCTTCATCGCCAATGACCGGCGGTGGTTGCGGCGGATCAATCGGGTGATGGTCAACGATGAAGAAAGCGTGCCGCCGGTAGGTAAATACAACGCCGGGCAGAAGCTGCTGTTCTGGACTTTACTCCTGTGCATGCTCGCGTTGCTGTTCACCGGGCTGGTGATCTGGCGGGCCTGGTTCAGTGCGTATTTCGGCATCACCGTGATTCGCTGGGCAATGCTGCTGCATGCGTTGGCCGGGTTTATTCTGGTGCTGAGCATCATCATCCACATCTACGCCGGGCTGTGGATCAAGGGCTCGGTGGACGCAATGATGCACGGCTGGGTCAGCCGCGCCTGGGCGAAGAAACACCATGAACTCTGGTATCGCGAGGTGACCCGCGACGAGCGTCATCCCGACGTGCCGGAGCGACCGATCACCAAAAAGGGCTGACGTTTGCCAACCATTCTTGAACCCGGGGAAATCGAAGCCGCGGCCAGTTCGCCGCCGTTTCTGCATCTGCCACCGCACAACCTGTTTGCGCTGCGCGCCGCTCGACTGGAGCAATTGGCCGAGGGGCATGCACTGGCTGAATACCTGCGGCTGATTGCCGGACTGTGCCGGGTGCAGCAGCAGGTGTTTGACGATCCGCCGCTGACGGCGCCGTTTGATCAGCAACGGATCGAGGCCTGTCAGCAGCATGGTTTGCCGCCATTTGCGGCTGACACGTTGGTGCGTGAAGAGGGTTGGCAGGCTTATCTCGAAGCTTTGCTGCAGCGTTATGAACCTGATGAACAGCCTGCCGTCATTGAGGCGGTGACGACGTTGCGGGTCGCCAGTCCCGGTCAGTTACGTGCATGGGCCGTGGCGTTGGTCAGCGGTCAATATTCGATGGTGCCGGCGCAGTTGGTGCCTTTTCTTGGCGCGGCGCTGCAAGTGGCCTGGAGTCACTGGCTGCTCAGCGCGGCGAATCTGCAACTGAAACCCGGCGACAGCCTCAGCCAATGCCCAGCGTGCGGTTCACCGGCCATGGCGGGTGTGATTCGCCATCGCGGCAAGCACAACGGTTTGCGTTATCTGGTGTGTTCGCTGTGTGCCTGCGAATGGCACGTGGTGCGGGTCAAGTGCGTGTATTGCGAGTCGAGCAAAGGCCTGGATTATCTGAGCCTTGAGGACGATCGCCATGCTGCCAATCAGGCGCCGTTGCGTGCCGAAGTCTGTCCGGGCTGCAACAGCTATCTGAAACTGGTGTATCTGGAGAACGACGCCGATGCCGAGGCGTTGTCAGCGGATCTCAGCACTTTGCTGCTCGATATGCGTCTGGCCCAGGACGGTTATCAGCGGCTGGCGCCGAATCTGTTACTGGCACCGGGAGACGAATGACATCAAGGTCTACACTCTTGTTTTTCACTGCGTAGCCCAGTGATCTGTTTCCAGGAGTGGCTGATGTCCCTGCGGTTACCTTCCATTGATGGTGTGTTGCGTCACCCTGCGTGTGGGCCTTTGCTTGAGCGTCACGGGCGTGAGTCGCTGCTCGCGGGTTTGCGCCAGTTGCTCGATGAACTGCGCCCCGGCGTGTTGAACGGGCAATTGTCAGCCGTGGAAATCAGCCCTGAAGTACTCGCCGGCCGCGTCAGTGAACGCCTGGCCCAGCAACAGCGCAGCCACGTGCGCCGGGTGTTCAACCTGACCGGCACGGTGCTGCACACCAACCTTGGTCGCGCCTTATTGCCAGACGAAGCCATCGACGCGGTGCAAATGGCCGCGCGTTACCCGCTCAATCTGGAATTCGATCTGGCCAGCGGCAAACGCGGTGATCGCGATGATCTGATTGAGGGCCTGATCCGCGAATTGACCGGCGCCGAAGCCGTCACCGTGGTTAACAACAATGCCGCCGCCGTGCTGCTGACGCTCAACAGTCTTGGCGCACGCAAGGAAGGCATCATTTCCCGTGGCGAGCTGATTGAAATCGGCGGCGCCTTCCGCATCCCCGACATCATGGCCCGCGCTGGCGTGCGCCTGCACGAAGTCGGCACGACCAATCGCACCCATGTCCGCGACTATGAAGCGGCGATCAACCCGCGCAGCGGTTTGATCATGCGTGTGCATGCGAGCAACTACAGCATCGAAGGTTTTACCGCCCGCGTGCCGACCGCTGAACTGGCTGAGTTGGCCCATCGTCACGGTTTGCCGCTGCTGGAAGATCTGGGCAGTGGCAGCCTCTTGGATTTGACCCGTTGGGGTTTGCCGGCCGAACCGACAGTGCGTCAGGCGCTGCTGGATGGCGCGGATATCGTCACGTTCAGCGGCGACAAATTGCTCGGTGGCCCGCAGGCCGGGTTGATCGTCGGGCGCAAAGAGCTGATCGCGAAGATCAAGAAGAACCCACTGAAACGCGCGCTGCGGGTGGACAAGTTGACCTTGGCGGCGCTGGAGGCGGTGCTGGGGTTGTATCGCGATCCCGATCGCCTCGCTGAACGTCTGCCGAGTTTGCGTTTGTTGACCCGCCCGCAGGCTGAGATCTTCGCGCAGGCTGCACGGTTGCAACCGGCGCTGGCTGAAGTCTTGGGTTCGCTGTGGCAGGTCAGTGCAGTCGAGGCCCTGGGCATGATCGGTAGCGGCAGCCAACCGGTGGCGCGTTTGCCGAGTGCGGCGCTGTGTTGTCGCCCGCAAGTGTCGAAGCGTCTGCGCGGGCGCTGCCTGTTGAAGCTGGAAGCGGCGCTGCGTGCCTTGCCGATTCCGGTGCTCGGACGGATTGACGACGATGCCCTGTGGCTGGATTTGCGTCAGCTCGACGATGAAGCGGCGTGGCTCGCGCAGTTGCCACAGTTGCAGGTCGATCCGTGATCGTCGGCACGGCGGGGCACATCGACCACGGCAAGACCTCGCTGCTGCAAGCGCTGACCGGACAAACCGGCGACCGCCGCCCGCAGGAGCGCCAACGCGGGATGACCATCGACCTCGGTTATCTCTATGCTGAACTTGAGCCCGGCGCCGGGCTGACCGGGTTTATCGACGTCCCCGGCCACGAGAAATTCACCCACAACATGCTTGCCGGCGCGCAGGGCATTGATCTGGTGTTGCTGGTGGTCGCCGCCGATGACGGCGTGATGCCGCAGACCCGCGAGCATCTGGCGATTGTCCAATTGCTCGGCATCCCGCGCGCGCTGGTGGCGATCACCAAATGTGATCGCGCAGAGGCGGGCAGAGTGGAAGAGGTGCAACGTCAGGTGCTGGATCTGCTTGCCCCGGGGCCGTTTGCCGAGGCGCCGATCCTGACCGTGTCGAGCCTGAGCGGGCAGGGCATTGAGGCGTTGCGCGAGGTGTTGCTGCAGACGCAAAGTGAAGTGCTTGAACGCAGCCGTGAAGGTGGTTTTCGCTTAGCCATCGACCGCGCTTTCAGCGTGGCCGGTGCGGGCATTGTGGTGACCGGGACGGCATTGTCGGGCATGGTGGTTGTCGGCGACAAACTCAGCCTCGGGCCTTCGGGCAAATCGGTGCGGGTGCGCGGCCTGCACGCGCAGAATCAACCCGCCGAACACGCCGTCGCCGGCCAGCGCGTGGCGTTGAACCTGAGCGGTGAACGCCTCGAACTGGCGCAGATCCATCGCGGCCAGTGGCTGCTGAGCGAATGGCTGCACGCGCCGACGCAACGGGTCGACATCGACTTTCATTTATTGCCCGGCGAACGCACCTTCGAACACTTTCACCCGGTGCACGTGCACCTTGGCACGCAAGATGTCATCGCCCGGGTGGCGTTGCTCGAAGGCCCACGCTTGAATCCCGGCGAGCGCATGTTCGCGCAACTGCTGATCAATGCGCCGGTGCACGCGGTGAAGGGGGATCGACTGATCCTGCGCGATCAAAGTGCGCAACGCACCCTCGGTGGCGGACAAGTGCTCGATCCGTTCGCCCCGGCACGACAACGCCGCAGCCCTGAACGTTTGGCGCAACTGCGCGCCCTGAACTCTGACGACAAACTCGAACAACTCTTGCCCGTGCTGCTCAACTACAGCGCTGGCGGCCTCGACCCGCTGCGTCTGGAACGTCAGTTCAATCGCCCGCGCTCAACCTGGGCGTTAGCGGCAAACGTACGCCTGATCGACACCCGCCAAGGCCCGGTGCTGTTCAATGTGCAGCGCTGGGCGCAACTGAAGTTCACCCTGCTGGAACAACTCGCGCAGTTCCATGAACTGGAACCCGACCAGATGGGCCCCGATCGCGATCGCTTGCGCCGCTTCAGTGGCCTGACGCTGGAGCGTTCGACGTTTGTCAGTTTGCTGGATGAATTGCTCGCGGCCGGCTCGATTCAGGCGAGCGGGCCATGGCTGCACCTGCCGGATCATCAGGTGCGCTTGAATGCTGAAGACGAAAGTCTCTGGCTGCAATTAAAGCCGTTGTTCGAACAGAGAGGTTTCGACCCGCCGTGGGTGCGTGATGTGGCCAAATTGCTGGGGCAAGACGATGCCGCTGTGCGCCTGCTGCTGCGCAAACTGGCGCGGCTCGGCCTGATGCATCAAATCGTGCGCGACCTGTTCTTGAGTGACGTGCAACTGCGGCAAATGGCCGACGTGTTGCTCAAACTCGCCAGGGAAAATCCGCAGATCCAGGTGACAAGCTTCCGCGATGCGCTAGGCTTGGGACGCAAACGCTGTATTCAGTACCTCGAATATTTCGACCGCGTCGGCCTGACCCGACGCCTCGGCGAATCCCGCCAGATCCGCCCCGACAGCGCGCTGGCCCATGCCGACGCACAATGAGTTCAAGGAAGGCAATCGCGCCCGGTGGCGCGGCCGGGCTTCAAACCCGGTTGGGGACGGCATCCGTTCCCGGGCAGGTTCGACTCCGGCTGCCTTCCGCCAGTTTTCCCAAAGCAAAAGATCGCAGCCTTCGACAACTCCAGGTCGGTCGATCGTTCCCACGCTCTGCGTGGGAATGCCTCAAGGGACGCTCCGCGTTCCAGTTTGCGAATTTGACGCAGAGCGTCAAGGGCTGCATTCCCACGCAGAGCGTGGGAACGATCATCGAGGGTCGCTACTGCGGCAGCTCCAGATTATCCATCACCCGATTCACCGCCAGCTCGCCGAGCATGATCAGTTGCGCGATGCCCAGCAGCGTTCTGCGTTGCGATGCTGGTATGAGATGGGCGAAGTCATGGGCGATGGTTCTGGCGGAGGCGAGGGTTTCGCTGGCATCGGCCAGTAGTTCCTCGTTTTTGAAGTCTGCGGTGACGGCGTACATCCGGCGGGTTTTACGGGGCGGCGGTGTGGCGCCAGGTGGGCAGAGGTAGTGATCGAGGGCGCGTTCGGCGGCGTCGTTGAGTTTTTTGGAATCGAGGGATTCGTAGGGGGAGGCAAGGTCGGTTTCGGGTGGGTTTAGTGTTAGTTTGATCATGGTGTAGCTCCTTGAGATTTGGAGCCGTCATCCATCGCTGCTAAACGGATAGGGTGGCGGCTGTACGCGGGTTAGCAGACCAGGCTCAAGGATCCCGGCGCACCGAAGTGCCCCACGCAAAGCCGCCATAACATAATGGCGAAACTCGCGTGCCTTGAAATTAGCCGAGCTGCTAAACCCGATCGCTGATCCGTCAGCGACCGCACCACAATAAAACCCACCCCCAAGGCGCACAAGCCGGCGGATTCTGGCGTAGCTGTAGGCAATGGCGCAAGAATGTGTAGCCTCGAAGGCGTGTCTGGAGGTGTCTTTTAAACGCCAGAGTTTAAAAGGCACTTTGTATTGACTTCACGGGCCCCTCCGCGAGCAAGCTCGCTCCCACATTTGAATCACTCCAAGAAGGTTGACCGTGGTGCGTCAGAAGCCCAACGGGTACTGGATCACCACGTAGATGCGGTCAATGTCATCGCCGGCCTGCGCCTCATTGGCCCGGTGTGAAACATGCGAAACCTGCACCGACAAATCCTTCGCCGCGCCCGATTGCACGACGTATTTCAAATCGATATCCCGCTCCCAGTGCTTGCCGCCGTCACCTTGCTGCGGTTGGTAACCGCCGCTGTCAGGATCGAACGGGTTGTAAGCGCCGCCCTTGGGCGCGTGGGTGCCGTCGATGTGGCTGCCGCTGACGTAGCGGGTCATGAACTTCAGGCCTGGGATGCCGAAGGCGCCGAGGTCGAGGTCGTAGCGCGCCTGCCAGGAGCGTTCGTTGGCGCCGTTGAAGTCGGCGTATTTGATCGAGTTGGCGAGGTAGATCGAGTCGCCACCGACGAAATCGAACGGCGTGTCGCCATTGATCTTTTGCCAGCCGAGCAGCACCGCGTGCGCGCCGAAGGTGTATTTGCCGGAAAGGCTGAACGCAGTGTTGTCGATGGCGCCGGCCAGTGCTCGGCCGGTGTCGCGGGTGTGGTAGAGGTTGGCGTCGAGCAGCACGCCGGACTGCTTGAAGTGCAGGTTGCCGTAGTACTGATGCCAGGTGTCGCTCAGGTCCGAGGCGTACAACGCGCCGCCAATCGGGCTGTCGGTGAACAGGTCGGCGCCGAGAAAACTGATCCCGCCCGCTTCAGTATTGGCGCCATAGCCATAGAAATCGCCTTTGCCCGATGAGCTGTCCTGATTCTTGAACGCGGTGAAATGCCCGGCCACCAGATTGACGTGGTCGAACTCGGCGCTGTTGAGCAGGAAACCTGTGGCGTACTCCGGTTGCAAGCGTTTGTCGGAGGTATCGAACACCGGTGTTTCCACGGTCATTTCACCAAAGGCAAGGGTGGTGCGCGAGGCTTTCAATTTGAGCGCGCCGCCTGCGCTGGAGTAGTCGTTTTCGCTGCGGCCATCGCTGTCGACCGGCAGCAGACCGGTCCCGGAATGGCCTTTGCCACCGTCGAGTTTGAGCCCGGCGAAGGCGTGGGCATCGATGCCGAAACCGACTGTGCCTTGGGTGAAACCGGATGAGAAAGTGCCGATAAAGCCCTGAGCCCACTCTTGTTTATAGTTCTTGCCGGACGCTGAGGGCGAACGGTAGTCGTTGCTCAGGTAGAAGTTGCGGCTGAGCACTTCGCTTTTGGCGTCGTCGAAGAAACCGCTGGCGTGGGCGCTGGTGGTCAGACCGCAGAGCAGCGCGAGCAGGGTGAAACGCGAGGGGGCGCAGTCGATCATGGTCAGTGGCCAGCGGCAATGAAGGTGACCGCGATGATCGAGTGTTTGCAGGGCTGGGGATTGAGTGGGTGTGCTGAATTGCTGTGGTTGTCAGGTCAATAGGTTGTGATAGTGCTGACGCCATCGCTGGCAAGCCAGCTCCCACAGGGGGCTATGGTGTACCCACCGATCTTGGCATCACACAAAAAAATGTGGGAGCGAGCCTGCTCGCTCCCACAGGGTTTTGGGGTGAATGAGGATTTTGTGGCGGCAGCAGAACCTGTGGGAGCTGGCTTGCCAGCGATAGCGGTGTGTCAGGCAACATTTTTGTTGGCTGACACACCTTTTCACCGCGTTAAGACAGCGGCGGCGTGCGTGGCGGGATCTGGCGTTTGCTGCCGGTCGATTCAAACGCAGCGGCGAAACGCAGCAGATTCGAGTCGTCGTAGGCGCGGCCAGCGAAAGTCAAACCGACCGGCATGCCGATGTCGGCCATCACGCCCATCGGTACGGTGACGGTCGGTACGCCGAGGTGGCGGATCGCGAGGTTGCCGTTGGCCACCCAGATGCCGTTGCTCCAGGCGATGTCTGCCGACTCCGGATTGACGTCCGCGTCCGCCGGGCCAACGTCTGCGACCGTCGGGAACAGCACGGCGTCGAGGCCCAGCTTATCCATCCAGTCTTCGAGGTCGATGCGCCGGGTCTGTTCGAGGCCGCGCAGGCCGTCGGGCACGGTGCTGATTTCATTCCACGGCGTGATGCCGCGCTCGGCCATGCGCACGTATTCATCCATGCCGGCAGCCAGATCGCCTTCACGGTTGGGCAGGGTGCCCGGATCGTGCGGGAAGATTTTCGGCCCGTCGACGTCGACCAGACGATTGAGTTTCGGATCGCCGTTGGCTTGCAGGAAGTCGTCGAACGCCCACGCGGTCAGATCCCACAGCTCATGGTGCAAGAACTCTTTCGAGACCAGACCACGGGTGAATACGGTTGGCGCGCCGGGGCGGTCGCCTTCGCAGTTGGAGACCAGCGGGAAATCGGTTTCGATGACTTCCGCACCGGCGGCTTCCAGAGCCTGACGCGCCTGCTTCCACAAGTCGATCACGGAGGCGCGGGTGTTGATGCGTTGGCCGGTCGGGCCACCGATGCCCGGGGCTTCGCTGGTGCCGGCTTCAGGGTCGGCATTGATGAACATACGCGGCACGGCGAAACGCTTGCCGGCCAGCGCTTTGGCGTCGGCGGCCAGATCGGCGTAAGCGGCGGGGCGCACTTCGCTGACGCTCGGGATCGGCACCCACGGTTGCAGACGCCAGAGGTCGCCACGGGTGTCCGGGTCTTCGGCCACGACGATGTCGAGGACTTCGAGCAGATCGGCCATGGTCCGCGCGTAAGGCACGACCACGTCCATGGTCGGCGTCAACGGCCAGTTGCCGCGCACCGAGATCACCCCGCGCGACGGCGTGTAGGCGCACAAACCATTGTTCGACGCCGGGCCACGCCCGCTCGACCAGGTTTCTTCAGCCAGGCCGAACGCGGCGAAACTCGCTGCGGTGGCGGTGCCGGCACCGTTCGAAGAGCCGGAGGCAAACGGCGCGGTGAGGTAGTTGGCGTTGTAAGGACTTTCGGCGCGGCCGTAGACGCCGCGTTGCATGCCGCCATTGGCCATCGGCGGCATATTGGTTTTGCCCAGGCATATTGCCCCGGCGGCGCGTAGACGTTCGATGGTGAAGGCATCGCGATAAGCGATCAGATCGGCGAAAGCCGGGCTGCCGGAGGCGGCGGTCAGGCCCTTGACCAGATAGCTGTCTTTCGCGGTGTAAGGAATGCCGTCGAGCGGGCCGAGGGTTTCACCTTTGGCACGGCGGGCATCGGAGGCCCGGGCTTCGTTCAGCGCTTCAGGGTTGCGCACGACCACGGCATTCAGCGCGGTGGGGGTGTCGGCGCCGTCGTAGGCATCGATGCGGGCCAGATACGCCTGCACCAGTTCGACTGCGCTGGTCTGCCCGGACTCGAGCGCGGCGCGCAGTTGGGCAATGGAAACTTCGGTGACTTCGATCATGCGCTCACCGCTGTTTGAATTTGGGTGTTTTTCCTGGAGTGGGTGTTCATATCGGTTCTCGTTGCACAGCTATAAGCGACAAGGTTAAGACTGGCGCCTATTTAACACCAAGCGGCGTGCGGAGTAATCGGCGGGATTGATCTCCAACCGATTTTCTACCCGACTGGCCCCCCCCCGGGGGATCTGCGACGAATGCAGAATTCGTGTCCGCTGAAGATCCATGTGGGAGCTGGCTTGCCAGCGATGAGGCCTGCACATTCGATAATGATGTTCCTGAACTATCGCCATCGCTGGCAAGCCAGCTCCCACAGGGATTTATGGAGTTCTCAGAAGGCAGGCATGACCTTGGCCGATCACAGCACCCCGTACTCCCGCGCCGTTCGATCCACTGCAATCCGCGTCTTGTCGATCAACTCATCCAGCTCCGTGCGCGTGGCAATCAACGCCGGGGCCATGATCATCCGACCCAATGTCGAGCGAATGATCAAGCCTTCCTCAAAGCCGATCGTGCGGCAACGCCAGGCAATGTCGTTTTCATTGATAAAGCGCTTGCGGCTGGCCTTGTCTTCAGCGAACTGCAGAGCCGCCACCAGGCCAACGCCCTGAATCTCACCCACCAACGGGTGATTGCCAAACACTTCGCGCAGGCAGTTCTGCAGATAAGGCCCAGTGTCGGTTTTCACCTGATTCACCACGCCCTCATCGCGCAGGGCCTTGAGGTTGGCAATCGCCACGGCGGCCGCGACCGGGTGGCCGGAATAGGTCAGGCCGTGGGCAAACACGCCACCTTTTTCCACCAGCGCCTCGGCCATGCGCCGCGACAGAATCAACCCGCCCATGGGGATGTAACCGGAGGTCAGGCCTTTGGCGATCGACAGCGTGTCGGGCTCAAAACCGAACGCCTGATGGGCGAACCATTCACCGGTACGGCCAAAACCGCCAATCACTTCGTCAGCACACAGCAGCACATCGTATTGACGGCAGATGCGCTGAATCTCTGGCCAGTAAGTCGCCGGCGGAATAATCATGCCGCCCGCACCCTGGAACGGCTCGGCGACGAACGCGGCAACCTTGTCGGCGCCCAGCTCGAGAATCTTGTCTTCCAGTTGTCGCGCGGCAAGCAGGCCGAATTCTTCCGGACTCAGGTTGCCTTCATGGGCAAACCAGTACGGCTCATCGATGTGCGCCACATCAGGAATGGTGCCACCCATCTCATGCATGAACTTCATCCCGCCCAACGCCGTCGCCGCCAGGGTCGAGCCGTGGTAACCGTTCCAGCGGCCGATCATGATTTTCTTCTCGGGCTTGCCCATCACCTGCCAGAACTTGCGCACGGTGCGGATCAGCACTTCGTTGGCTTCGGAGCCGGAGTTGGTGTAGATCGCGTGGCTGTAGTGTTTGGGCAGCAGGCTGAAGAGCAGTTCGGACAGCTCGATCACCGCCGGATGAGTGGTGTGGAAGAACATGTTGTAGTAGGGCAGTTGTTCCAGCTGCGCGGTCGCGGCAGCGGCGAGATCCTTGCGCCCGTAACCGAGGTTGGTGCACCACAGACCGGACATGCCGTCCAGGTAACGATTGCCGTCGTTGTCCCATAACGCCAGACGATCGCCGCTGACCATCACTCGCGGGCCTTCCTCGTTGAGGGCCTTCTGATCAACGAACGCGTGGATGTGGTGAGCGGCGTCAGAAGCTTGGTAATCGCGGGTACTGCGGGTCGAATCGAATTCGGCGGACATGGCGGATCTCCAGAGCAAAGGGCAAGTGGGTGCGCTCGTCGCAGCGCGGCACGGATAAAGTTTTGTCATCTAAAAATATTTTTGTAAAGAAAATATTTGTCGATGAAAAAAGATATCCGTAGGCTGAGGGCCATTGGCAAGGATCATCAGAGGCAACATGAGCGGACTCAGAGAGCGGCAGAAGGAACAGCGCCGGCAGGTGATTGCCGAGGCGGCGCTCGAGTTGTTCAAACGCAATGGCTTTGCGGCCACCACGCTGGACCAGATCGCCGTGCAGGCGGGGGTTTCTGCGCCCACCGTGGTCAACTATTTCGGCGGCAAGCAGGAGATTCTGCTGGCCTTGCTCAAGCAACCCGACGAGCAAGCCATGCGCGAGGCGCGGGCGAATCTGGACGAGAACAGCGATCCGCTGGAGGCGTTGTGCGAGTTCGAAGGCTTGATGACCGATTACCAGCTACAAGCGATGCCGGCTTCGCTGTGGCGGGAACTGGCGCCGTTTCTGCTGACCGGTGAGTTGGCCGAGGCGATGAGCCCGTGGAATGCCGCGGTGATCGAAGAGACGAAAGCGCTGCTCCTGCATTTCCAGCAGGTCGGCAAAGTGCGCGAATCGATCGATCTCGACGTGGTGGCGACGCTGTTCAACCAGTACGCGAACATGGCGTTTATTCGCCTGGCCACGCAGGAATTGCCAGACCGCACCGCGCACGCCATGCACATGCGCGGGGTTCTGAATCTGTTGTGTCACGGCATGTTGGAGCGCTAAGGCAAAAGACGATGTGCCGGAAGTGAACTAGGCTCACAGCGGTTCATCGATGGCCCACCCAGGAGCGCCGACATGGAAGACAAACCGCTGATAGCGTTTCAGAGTTCCAGAGCGTTGCTTGACGTACTCATACGCGCGGGTCTGATCACCATTCTGGTGCTGTTCTGCTACGACATTTTCCATCCGTTTCTGAATGTCATGCTCTGGGCGCTGATCCTGGCCGTCACGCTGTATCCGCTGAATCAGCTGCTGGGTGCAAAACTCGGTAATCGCTACGGCTGGGCGGCAATCATTCTGGTGCTGGTGGGCCTGGTGATTCTGATGCTGCCGTTGAGCCTGCTGGGTGCTTCGATCGCCGATTCGATCAAGGGCAGCATGCACACGTTCGAGGCGGGGCAGTTCGAAATACCGCCGCCACCGGCCAGTATCGAAGACTGGCCGCTGATTGGCGCGCCGCTTTACGGCATCTGGATGCACGCTTCGCAAGACCTGAGCTGGGCGTTTCAGGAATTGGCGCCGCACCTCAAGGACTGGAGCAAAGTGGTGTTGCATCAAGCTGCCGGCGTCGGCGCAGGCATCGTGGTGTTTGTGATTGCCTTGATCGTCGCCGGGTTGATCATGCACCACGGCGAGCGCGGCCACCGGACAGCGGTGGCTATCACCACACGCATTTCCGGCCCCGTGCGTGGCCCGCAGATCGCCGAACTGTGCACGGCAACCATCCGCGCCGTGGCGCAGGGCGTGGTTGGCATCGCGTTTATTCAGATGTTGCTGGTGGGCGTGGCGTTGGTGGTCATGGGCGTACCGGCTGCCGGCATTCTCGCTTTGATGGTGTTGCTGCTGGGCATCACCCAATTGCCGGTGTTGCTGATCACGCTGCCCATCGTGATTTATGTCTTCGCCGTGGACGGGGTCAGCGCCAGCACAATTATCTTTGCGGTGTGGATGGCGATTGCCGGGCTTGCCGACAACGTGCTCAAACCGATGCTGCTGGGACGCGGCGTCGCGGTGCCGATGCCGGTCGTACTGATCGGCGCGCTCGGGGGCATGGTCACCAGCGGCATTATCGGTTTGTTCACCGGGCCGGTGATTCTGGCGGTTGGCTATGAATTGTTCATCGGCTGGGTGTATCAACCGGCCGATATCACCGAGCTTCTGGAGAGCCAGCGCAAAGAAAACCTGCCGTGACACTCACCCCAATCGCTGACGCATTGGCGTACACCTGAGCGGACGTCTAGGCTGGTCAGTCAGTCGCCCTTCGGGCGCAACGCCCACGCAGGGACAGGAGCGGAACCGATGAAAGCCCCAGCCAGTATCGTCTGCCTGATGTTCACACTGGTTCTCGCGCCGGGAGCCCGCGCTGAAGACCCACCGGCCGCGCCGCCTCCGGAGGCCACCGACGATGCGCCGCTGATCAACCCGCACGTGGTCGACAAGCTCATCGATATGGGCAACTACCTGCGCAGCCTGCCGAAATTCCAGGTCGATGCCGAAGTCTCGCGCGACACGGTTCTGGAATCCGGGCAGAAGATCAAGACCGAGTCCGCCAATACCCTGAAAGTGGTCGGCCACGATCGTTTGTATGCGAAAAGCGAAGGCGATGTGCGCACCCGCGAGTTTTTCTATAACGGCAAAAAACTCACCCAGTATTCGCCGTACCTGAAGTACTACACCACTGTCGACGCCCCGGCCACCGTGGCGGAAACCCTGCACAAGGTCGAGAACTTCTACGGTGTGCAGGTACCGATGGAGGATCTGTTTCTGTTCGGCAGTGATCAGGCGCAGATCGACGCCTTGAAAGCCGCGCTGTATGTCGGCCCGTCGATCATCAAGGGCCAGCTCTGCGACCATTTGGCGTTTCGCCAGGAGGGCATCGACTGGCAATTGTGGCTGACCCGTTCCGATAAACCCTTGCCGTGCAAACTGGTGATCACCACCACGGACGAGAAGAGCTTTCCCGAGTACAGCGCGGTGTATCGGTGGAACCTCAAGCCGACCATCCCGGATACGCAGTTCACCTTCAAACCGGGCAAAGGCGATGTGGCAATTGCGTTTAAACAGGCCAGCGATCAGGGAGGGCAGTGACATGAGCAAGTCGATGACGTGGAGTCTGTTGTTGTCGCTGGCCGCCGCCACACTGCTGACCGCCGGTTATGTCGCCGAAGCCGATGCCCGGGGGCAACGCGCCCAAGGACATGCCCGCGCCAACGTCAACCGCGCCCCGGCGCCGAATGCGCAACGGGCGCAGCGGATCAATGCGCCGCAGCGCACCAACAATGTCAGTGCCGGCAATCGGGTCAATTCGGGCAATCGGGTCAATGCCGGCAACAACGTGGGTAACCGCACGAACGTCAATAACGGCAACCGCAACGTCATCATCGACAACAGTCGCGATGTCGATATTGATGTCGACGGCCATGGCCGTTATGGCTACGACGATCACTACCATCCGGTGGCGGCCGCAGTGGCGGTAACGGCAACCGTCGCGGCCACTGCGGCGGTGGTAGGGGCGATCTTTACCCCGGCGCAAATGCCCAGCAGTTGCGTGCAGGTGATTCAGTACAACGTCGCCTACATGCAATGCGGCTCGACCTGGTACCAGCCGCAGTATCAGGGCAGTGATGTGACGTATGTGGTGGTCAACGCGCCTTGACTGAGCGGCTTAAGGCTTTCGGTACACACCCTTGTATCTGCGCGAGCATGTCACGCCCGCCACGTCATAGCCTTTGAAAATCGGCAACAACTTCTCCACTGGCCCGCGCATCGCCCGTGCTTCAGATGGCACAAACCCGGCGAGTGCCGGGTTTGTGGTTGTTGCGCGGAGTCAGTCAATCCTTGGATGCTGCTGCGCCAGTTCCTTGCGCTTGGCTTCCAGCGCGGCGATTTCGGCGTCGATGTCTTCGATTTTCTGCTCGATGTTGTCGTGATGTTCCTGTAGCAGTTCCTTGGCTTCCTCAAGGTCCGAGGCTGCCGGCGCGGCGCCACGCAACGGTTTGTTCGCGGTTTCTTTCATCGTCACACCAGTGACCAGACCGACCACGGCGATGACCATCAGGTAATACGCCGGCATGTACAGATTATTGGTGCTCTCGACCAGCCAGGCGACCACGGTCGGGGTCAGGCCGGCAATCAATACCGAGACGTTGAACGCAGCGGCCAGTGCGCTATAGCGAATGTGCGTGGGGAACATCGCTGGCAGGGTGGAGGCCATGACCCCGATAAAGAAGTTCAGCAGCACGGCCAGCATCAGCAGGCCGGCGAAGATCAAACCGATCTTGCCGCTGTTGATCAGCATGAACGCCGGAATGGCCAGAATGAACAAACCGATGCTGCCAACCACGATGAAAGGCTTGCGGCCGATCTTGTCGCTGATAAAGCCAATCGCCGGTTGTACGAAGAGCATGCCGACCATGATCGCGATGATGATCAGCACGCCACGGTTTTCGCTGTAATGCAGGTTGTGCGACAGGTAACTCGGCATGTAGGTGAGCAGCATGTAGTAGGTGACGTTGGTCACCGCCACCACGCCGATGCAGGTCATCAAGCTGCGCCAGTGTTTGGTCGCGACCTCCTTGAACGAGACTTTCGGGCCACCGGCCAAGCCTTCGCGGTCACCTTGCTCAAGCTTTTCGACGTGCTGCTGGAACGCCGGGGTTTCTTCCAGGGCGTGACGCAGATAGAGGCCGATCATGCCCAGCGGCAACGCAAGGAAGAACGGCAGACGCCAGCCCCATTCCTCGAACTTCGCTTCGCCCAGGGTCGTCGAGATCAACACGACAACGCCGGCGCCGAGGACGAAACCGGCAATCGAGCCGAAATCCAGCCAACTGCCGAGGAAGCCGCGCTTGCGGTCCGGCGCATATTCGGCGACGAAGATCGACGCGCCGGTGTATTCACCGCCTACCGAGAAGCCCTGAGCCATTTTCGCCAACAACAGCAGGATCGGCGCCCAGATGCCGATCGAGGCATAGGACGGAATCAGGCCAATGGCGAAAGTGCTCAGCGACATGATCACGATGGTCGCGGCGAGGACTTTCTGTCGCCCGTATTTGTCGCCCAAGGCGCCGAAGAACAAGCCGCCCAGCGGTCGGATCAGGAAGGGCACCGAGAACGTCGCCAGCGCGGCGATCATCTGGGTGCCGGGGTCGGCGCCGGGGAAGAACACTTTGCCGAGCACATAGGCGACGAAGCCGTAGACACCAAAGTCGAACCATTCCATGGCATTGCCCAGCGCGGCAGCGGTGATCGCCTTGCGCATCTTGGCGTCGTCGACAATGGTGATGTCGTTCAGGCCGATCGGCTTGACGGTTTTCTTGCGTGATTTCATCCGGGTCTTCTCTTTGCTGATCCATCGTGCCGCGTAGATGCCATCTTTTTGATGGCGCGTACTCTTTGGCTCAGATACATGAGGACACGAAATAATTCACTGCCCGGCGCTTTTTTTCCTGACGCATCTGTGTAGGAGCTGCCGAAGGCTGCGAGTGATCGTTCCCACGCTCTGCGTGGGAATGCAGCCGGGGACGCTCCGCGTCCCAACAAGATCGCAGCCTTCGGCAGCTCCTACAGGGGAATGTAGTTACCGGCGCAGGGTTGCGTAGGATTTGCCAAGGTCGCTGGCCCAGCCATCCAGCACCACTTTGACGTCGTCGGCGGTCAACACCTGCTTGTCGTTCTCCAGCGGCACGCCGGTGCCTTTGCGTACCACTTCGGCAATCACTTCGCCGGTCGAACCGTCCTCGAACGACACCTCGGTGGCGACTTGGCTGTCCTGATCGCGAATACCGGCCGCCGTGCTCACGCCGGCAGCGACGAGGGTGACCGGCAGCCACTCATAAAAGCGCAAACCCTGTGTGCTGGTCGCCACTTGAGTGATGGCGGGGCGCACCACCAGGGTGTTCGGCCCCGGTTGGTTGACCAGATGCATGACTTTACCCAACTCCAGCCGCAGCGCCGCATCGTAGTAGTCAGTGACGCCGGACAGTGTGCTCAGCGGAATCCGCGGCGTCGGCTCGGCACTTGGGTAAAACTGGCTTGGCGCCAGGTAAACCTGGGTGTATCGGCCCCGGGCGAGCGCCGGGCTGACCCACGCCAGCACAGACTCGCCGGACGGCGACTGGCGCTCGGTCAACACGCTGTAGTCACGCAGAAAGCCGCTGTGCTCGACCTTGTTATTGGTGCAGGCCGCCAGGCTCAGGGTGGCGGCGAGGGCCAGCGACAGCGAACGCGTGCGGGTCATTAACGGGTTTCCTTGTGAGGTTGCGTGGCGATGCTGTCCGAGCACTCGATGTGCAACTGGCCGTGGGTCATGATCCATTGGATGAGGTCGGCAGCGGCAATGCTGTGGACGTACTCGACCCAGTGCGCATTGGTCGGGCTGAACTGCTCGAAATAGCGGCGCAGGACGATCCGGCTCTGATCGCTGGACACGCCCAGGCACGACTCCTGAAACACAATCGGCGTATCAGGGCCGAGTGCGGCGGTGCGCTGGCTGAGGATCAAGGGCCGGTTGCTGCTGTGCCCCTCGGCGCAGTGGTTGTCGTTCAATAGCTTCATGCGAACCCCCTGGATTGGAATGGCCGCAGAATGCCAGCGCGGTTTTGCCGGAGGATGTCCGCTTGATGTCTGGCGCGTAGAAATGTTGCTCGATTGAAATAAATGACCCGGGCGGCGAAATGGCTTTAGATTGGCGTTTTTTCGCCGCATGGATCTGTAACTGTGAGCAGACTGCTGTTCGTCGACGACGACGTGGAAATCCTCGCGCTGCTGAAGAAGTTCTTCGTGCAGCACGCCTATGAAGTCGACGTGGCGTCCCACGGCGAAGCCATGTGGGCGGCAATCGCGCAGAACCGTCCGGACACGATCATTCTTGATCTGATGATGCCCGGCGAAAGCGGCCTGAGCCTGTGCCAGAAGGTGCGCGCGCAATTGGGCATTCCGATCATCATGCTCACCGCCATGGCCGAACTGAGTGATCGCATTGTCGGGCTGGAACTGGGCGCCGACGATTACCTGACCAAACCATTTGCCCCGCAGGAACTGCTCGCTCGCGTACGTGCCTTGCAGCGTCGCGCCGCTGAACAGCGCAGCCCGGTGGAGCCGTCGCGCCCGGTGATTGCGTTCGCCGGTTGGCGTCTGGACATCACCTGCCGCGAACTGCGCTCCCCGGAAAACGTGATGATTCCGCTGTCCGGCGGCGAGTTCGATTTGCTCGTGGTGTTCCTCGATCATCCGCAGCGAATCCTTACCCGCGAGCAGTTGATCGACCTGACTCACGGCCATGGCCATGACGCCATTGATCGCAGCATCGATGTGCAAGTCAGCCGCTTGCGGCGCAAGATCGAGCCGGACAGCAAGCGCCCGGACCTGATTCGAACCGTGCGCAACGGTGGTTATCTGTTCACCGCCAAGGTCAGTCGCTCGTGATCCGCCGACTATGGCGTGGCGACACCCTGCGCCGACGCATCGCCCTGACCATCATTGCCGCGATGGTCGCCTCGCTGGCGTTGAATGCACTGTTCGTGCAAGTCGCCGGGATCTGGGCGCGGCCACCGATTGAGCGCACCGGCCTGCTGGAGCAGATCGCCGCGACCTCGCGGGTGATCGAAGCCGCCCCGGCCAGCCTGCGCCCGCAACTGGCCACGGCAGCGAGCAGCGCCATGCTGCAGGTGTCGTGGCAAGCACAACGCGCCGACTTCGACCTGCCCAGTGACGGGCTTCGCCTGCCAGCGAGCCGGGTGCCGGTGCTGCAGCAACTGCTGGGCAAAGATCGAAAAATCGAGGTGTTCAGCCCAGGCGACTGGCCGAACGGCAGTCCTCAGGCGCATTACGCCGCCGTCGTGCAATTGGTCGACGGCAGCTGGTTGTCATTTGTCCCGCCGGAGCGCAGTTGGGGCCTGGAGTTTGGCGCGCGTATCGCGATCGTTATCGCTTTGGGATTGATTGCCACGTTGCTGGTCGCCTGGGTTGCCACCCGCCAATTGGCCAACCCCTTGCAGCGCTTCGCCCGCGCTGCCAGACGATTCGGCACCGACCTGCGCGCACCGCCGATCAAGCTCGAAGGCCCTGACGAAATCCGTCAGGCGATTATCGCCTTCAACACCATGCAGGCGCAGATCCAGCACTTCATCGCCGAGCGCACGCACATACTCGCGTCGATCTCCCACGATCTGCGCGCACCGCTGACGCGCATGCGCTTGCGCAGCGAGTTCATGGAAGACCTCGATCACCAGGGCAAACTGATTCGCGACGTTGAAGAGATGCAATCGATGATCAACGCCGCGCTGGCGTTCTTCCGCGAAGACACGCACCGCGAGCAGACCACAGCGTTCGATCTGTCAGAGTTGCTGCAGACCATCGTCGACGATTACCGCGATCAGCACATCAATGTCGACTTCGAAGGTCCAGCGCATCTGGTGTACGAAGGACGACCGCTGGGTATCAAGCGGGTGGTCGTCAATCTGCTGGAGAATGCGCTGAAATATGCGCAGTGTCCGGGCATTGCATTGAGACGTGATGAGCATGCGATCTGCATCGAGGTCAGCGACGAAGGCCCCGGTATTCCCGAGTCGGCGTTGGAGCAGGTGTTCGATCCGTTCTTTCGTCTGGAAGCTTCGCGCAATCGCGATACCGGCGGCGTGGGCCTGGGTCTTTCCGCCGCGCGAGCGATCGTCCGTGAGCAGGGCGGTGAATTGACGCTGAGCAATCGCAAGAGCGCAGGGCTGATCGCGAAAGTCGAGTTGCCTGTGTGAAATTTATTCTGTAGATTTTCATGAAATTATAAGAAACAAATTTCATGAGGCCGCGAATGTTTCAGCAATCCAGCCAGCACGTCGACAGCTATTACGCCCACAGTTGCGCCGATCTTCTGAGCCAGCGCGCTGTTCTAGAAGGTGAGCATGATGCCGACGTGGTGATCATCGGCGCTGGATTCAGCGGCCTGCACACGGCGTTGCGTCTGGCCTTGGCAGGCAAACGCGTGATCGTGCTGGAAGCCAGTCGCGTGGCCTGGGCGGCCTCGGGGCGTAATGGCGGGCAGGCGATTCTTGGCTGGTCGTGCGATATGCCACCGCTGGAAGCTGCGCTGGGCCATGAACGGGCCAGGCGGCTTTGGGACGGCATGCGTTGGGCTGCCGACGAGCTGCGCGAATTGCCGGGGCGCCATGGTTTCGATTGCGACTATCGGCCGGGGCATTTGTGGACCTCGGTGATGCCGCGCCGGGTCAGCCTGCTCAGCGAATGGCAACACGAGGCGAGCCACAAGTGGGGCCACGATGGGTTGCAGTTGATTGCTCGTGAACAACTGCCCGAGTGGGTGGCCACTGATCGCTATCAGGCCGGGCTTTACGACCCTGAAGGCGCACACCTCAATCCGCTGAAACTGGCGTTAGGCCTGGCGGCCGCCATCGAGCGGGCCGGCGGGCGAATCCATGAACAAAGCAAGGCGCTGAGTTATCAGGCGCAGGGCGGCGGTTTTCGGGTCAACACCGCGCGCGGTATGGTTCGCGCCGATGTGCTGGTGCTGGCGTGCAACGCTTATCTCGATGAACTCGACCCGCAACTGTCCAGCTGCATTCTGCCGGTGGGCACTTATCAGGTCGCCACTGCACCGCTTGCGCCTGAACAGGCCAATGCGCTGTTGCCGCGCAATGTGTGCGTGACCGACAACCAATTCGTCCTCGATTACTTTCGTCGCACGCCGGATAACCGCCTGTTGTTCGGCGGCGGCTGCACCTATCTAGGCGGTATGCCCAAGGACATTGCGGCGGCGACGCGGCCGTTTCTGGAACGGGTGTTCCCGCAGCTCAAAGGTGTCGGCATCGAGTTTGCCTGGGGCGGGCATATCGACCTGACAATCAATCGCACGCCGGACGTGGGCGGCGAGGGAAACCGTTATTGGCTGCAAGGCTACTCGGGCCACGGCGTCCTGCCGACGCTGGCCGCCGCGCGCGCGGTGTCCGATGCGATTCTCGGCGATGGCGATGAATTGGCGTTGTACCAGGGCCTGAGCAATGGCCGCTTCCCCGGCGGCAAGCACTTCGCGGCGCCGCTGGAGGCGATCGGCAAGGCCTGGTATCGACTGCGCGACAGTATTTGATGAAACATCTTTCGGAATTGCAGCCATGAACAAGCAAGAAGAAATCGCCGCGCTGGCGATCCTCATCCATGACCTGCGCAAGCACAAGAAATGGACCCTGAAGGAGCTGGCCGACAAGATCGGCCGTTCGGTCGGGTTTCTGTCGCAGGTCGAGCGCGGCTTGTCGCGGCCCACTGTCGCGGACTTGACCGCGATCAGCGAAACCTTCGGCGTGCCGACCACCTATTTCTACAGCCTGCCCAAACCCAAGGAATTGCCATGGGTGACGCGCCCGGACGAGCGCCGCACGCTGTATTACGCCAACGGCATCACCGACATTCTGGTGTCGCCGCAGATGCGCGCCTCGTTCTCCATGCTCGAAAGCCATCTGGAAGCCGGTGCGAGCAGCGGTGATCGCCATCTGACTGACAGCTCGGAGCAGGGCGGCTACGTCCTCGAAGGCGAACTGACGCTGTGGCTGGGCGACAACGAAGAACCGACCACGTTGAAAGCCGGCGACAGCTTTCAGTTCGACAGTCATACCCGCTGCCGCTATGGCAACCTCACCGAGCAGTTGACTCGCGTGCTCTGGGTCTACACCTGATCACAACAAAGGATGAACACGATGGACGCTGTCTGCGCTGACCTGCTCGCCGAAGTGCGTGCGTTTCGCCAACGTTACCCCGAGGTGCGTTATGTCGACCTGATTTCCCTGGACATTCCCGGGCACTTTTACGGCAAGCGTTATCCGGTAGACATGCTCGAAAAAGTCGCCGCCGGCAGCGTGCTGAAACTGCCGCAGAACTGCGTATTGCTGGGTGTGCAGGGTGGTTTATTTGAGATTGGCGATTACTGCTTCAACGACGGCGACCCGGATGCCGTGCGCCGCCTCGTGCCGGGCACCTTGAAGCCGGTGACCTGGGAGGCGCAGCCGCTGGGGCAGATGTTGATCACGTCGGACGGCACCGAAAAACCGATCGAATTCGAACCGCGTGAAGTGCTCGCACAGGTGCTCAGGCGTTTGGCGCGCAAAGGCATTCACCCGGTGGTGGCGTTCGAGCTGGAGTTCTACCTGTTCGATAAAAAGCTGCGCGACGGTCTGCCGCAATTCCCCCGCGACGACCTGACCGACGATGTCGATGATCAACCGAACCTGCACATCGAACGTCTCTCACGTTTCGCGCCGGTGCTGGATGAAATGGTCGAAGCGACGCGGGCGCAGGGCATCGACGCCACGGTGATTACCGCGGAACTTGGGCCCGGACAGTTTGAAATCAACTTCGGCCATCTCGACGACGGTTTGCGTGCGGCGGATTGGGCGGCGTTGTTCTGCCGCAGCACGCGCGGCGTCGCGCTTAAACACGGTTATCGCGCGAGTTTCATGGCCAAGCCGTACTTGCAGCATCCGGGCAGCGGCATGCATGTGCATGTCAGTTTGTACGACGCAGCCGGTAATAATCTGTTGGCGGCCAATGAGCAGCAGCCGCTACGCCATGCGGTCGCCGGGTGCCTGGAATTGCTGCCGCACAGCATGCCGATCTTCGCGCCAAACCAGAACTCGATGCGCCGCTTGGGCGGCACGGTGAACACTGCGAGCAAAGCCAGTTGGGGCTTTGAGGATCGCGATGCGTGCCTGCGCATCCCCGAGTCGGACGCGAAGAACCTGCGGGTTGAATATCGCCTGGCGGGCGCGGATGCCAATCCGTATCTGGTGCTGGCGGCGATTCTAGTGGGGCTGGAGCATGGGCTGGCGTCGGGCAAAGAACCGATCGCACCGCTGAACGAAGACCGCAGCAGCGGGATTGATTTTCCCAAGGAGATGTTCGAGGCCGTGCGTGCGATGCAGCATCAGCCGCAGTTGCGTGAGGGTCTGGGCGCGGAGTTTGTTGATGTGTATTGCGAGAATAAACGCCAGGATCATTTGGCGTTTATGCAGGAGATTGGGGCGCGGGAGTATCGGTGGTATTTGTGACACCTGCAAAGCAGTCAGCCTTGAACGGGGCAGGCGCCGAGACTCCACTATACTGCCCCGCGACATCATGGAAGCTTCGTAACAGGGACGGCGATATCGATCATGAACTACAGACGACTGGGACGATCGGGACTCAAGGTTTCCGCGATTGCGATGGGAACCGCGCAATGCAACTGGTGGGTCGACGAGCCTACCTCACGCCGCTTGTTCGATACCTATGTCGAAGCGGGCGGTAACCTGATCGACACGGCGGATGTCTACCCGGTTCTGGGTGACGGTGTCGGTGGCAAGGATTCGGAGGAGTTCGTCGGGCGCTGGTTGAAAACCACGGCCAGACGCAACCAGGTATTGCTGGCAACGAAGGTGTCCGGGCGCATGGGGCCCGGGCCCAATGACGAGGGGCTTTCCTGGCGGCACATCGTCAAGGCTGTGGAGGGTTCACTGGAGCGTTTGCAAGTCGACTGCATCGATTTGTATCAGGCCCATGATGACTACGATGATGTTCCGGTCGAAGAAACCTTGCGCGCCTTCGAACATCTGGTGCAGCGGGGGATGGTGCGTTACGTCGGTTGCTCCAACTTCAAGGCCTGGCGCCTGATGAAATCACTGGCGATCAGCGAGCGCAACGCACTGGTCGGCTACGTCAGTGTTCAAGAACGCTACAACCTGCTCGAACGGCGTCGTGTCGAAACCGAACTGCAGCCATTGTGCGTGGAAGAGGGCGTCGGACTCTTGCCGTACAACCCGCTCGCCAAGGGCTTTTTGTCTGGCCTGTACCACCCGCAGGCAGGATTGCCGGGTTCTCCGCGCGCGCCGGGTGTACAGAGAGACTACTTCAACGAGCGCAACTGGCAGATCCTTGAATCACTGCGCCGGATTGCCCGGGACTGCGACAGTTCCTGTACGCAAGTCGCACTCGCCTGGTTGCTGGCGCAACCTGCGGTGGTGGCACCCGTGGTGGGGGCCAGTACTGTCGAGCAATTGCGCGAGATCATGGCGGCGCCACAACTGCACCTGCCGGCCGCCGATGTCAGTCATCTAAACCAGATCAGCCAGCCGCCGGTTCAATAGCCATCAAGCACTGCTTGCCGGCCGTCCGGTGCGCAAGCCCAGTCTGACTTGCCGCAGGTAATCCTGGCGATTGTAAGGGTTGGCCAGGGTGCGCTCCCGGCGAGGCGCAGTACCCGCGACCGGCGTATACGTGGCCAGTTGGCTTTCCATAAAACCAAGGCCGCTGGTGACATCGGGTATCTGGTGCTGCAACTTGTAGATTCGCGTGGTGACGATCGAGCCTTCGATCCGCGCGGTCTCTGCATCTAGCGTGGTGCCATGGATTGTGGCCCCGGCCTTGGCCAGCAAACCATGAACCGCGCTGCTCAAGGCCGCCGGCACTTCGATGTTGAACTGGCTGCGCGGCTCGCAGACCGCGGTGCCGGCGCGGCTGATCGCTGCAGCCAGTACCAGCGGTGTGAGGTGTCGAAAATCAGCCGCAGTGCTTGAGGGCGATGCATAGTCGACGGTGGTCAATATCACCTCGCAATCGTGAACCATCCAGCCGCACGGGCCTTCCTTGAGACTCTCGAAGACCGATTCTTCGATCGCTTTGTAGAAGCTCGTCGGCATCAGCCCGGCATGGGCTTGACGAATGAACGTGAGTCCCGATCCTGCCGCCCCGGGACTGACACGAATACCGACGGTGGCGAGAAACGGATTGTCGGGCTCATCGATTGATTCCTGGGCCTGACCAGACGCTTGCAAGGTTTCAACGCAGATCGCCGAGCTTTCCTCGAAGACCGCCTCGATGGCGTACTCCTCTTGCAGCGTGGCCTGGATGATTTCCTTTTGCACCTCGCCGTACAGCGAAACGAACATTTGCCCCGCCGGGTTTCGGCGCAAATCGATCAGCGGATCCTGTTCGGCCAGCAGGCTCAATGCTTCCCAGAGGGCTTTTGTCTGCGCTGGCAAAGCGGCAGAAACATGGGTTTCGATCGCCGGCGGGGTAAAAGTGTGCGCGGCTGTGTTGCGTTCTCTGCACGCGCCGATCCGATCGCCGATGCGCACGCCTTCAAGCCCGGTGATGCAAGCGATCTGGCCTGCGCGGGCGAGGGTTGCCGGTTGCAGACCGCCGCTTTCGGAGACTTGAATGGCGGTGATCCGGCTGGTGCCTTGCGGCGTCTCGATCGATTGGCGGACGTGCAGCGTGCCAGCCTGGACACAGACATGAAAACGCCGGTGCCCGCCCCAGCCCCGGTCGATCTTGAATACCGAGGCGAGCACAGGCGCCTCGGCATCGTGACATCTGGCCGGGGCCAACCGTGTGAGCGTCTCGATCATCTGTGCGACGCCAACACCGGTAATGGCTGACCCGGCAAACACCGGATTGACCAAGCCTCTGCCCAGTTGCTCGCGCACCGCTTGCTCAAGGCGCGAACTGTCGATTGTTTGCGCCGCCGTCACATAGTCGTGCAACAACGTCTCATCGTGTTCGCACAGCACGTCCAGCCACTGTGACGTGACCTCGGCTGACGCCTGATCAATGCGTTCGACCGTGGCCTGCGCCGTGCCGGCGTCTCGCACAGTGCACAAGGCCAACGGGCGACTCTTGAGCTGTAGCTGGAGAGCCTCCAGGGTGCGCAGGAAATCGGCGCCTTTACGATCAACCTTGTTGATGAAGAACACATGAGGTATCGCCATTCGTTGCAGGGCGTTGACCAGCACCCGGGTTTGCGCCTGAACCCCCTCGACGGCCGAAACCACGACGACGGCGAGGTCGAGCAAGGCGAGGGTACGCTCCACCTCGGCAATGAAATCCGGGTGTCCGGGGGTGTCCAGCAGATTGATCAGCAGGTGGTTGAGCTCGAACGAGGCCACGGCGGATTTGATCGTGATGCCGCGCTCGCGTTCCAGCAGCAGGCTGTCGGTGCAGGTGTTGCCCGAATCCACACTGCCCAGGCGCAAACGCGCACCGGCATCGAACAGGATCCGTTCGGTCAGGCTGGTCTTGCCGGCATCGACGTGCGCGAGGATTCCCAGATTAAGGGACTTCATGGTTGATCGCTCCTGATCATACGGCTGACGAGGCGGGTGTCGGCCGGTCGAACTCCATTCGAATGCGCTGTCCTACGGCGGATACATCCAGTTACCACCGGTGACGGTTGTTTAAACTAGTTGAGGTTTGTAGGGGCGTCAATTCACCACGGATTGTTGCAATTTGTTTCTACTAGCGCTTTCAACGCTGAAGGTGCCGAAATCGCGAGGCGCGACGGCGGGTAACTTTCCGTGCATCGTCGCGCATCGCAAAAAAACATGATCGGGTTATTTTTCATTTAAACCATTGATACACGTTGAAAAACGCCGCCGGAACTAACTAGAAGGTTCGTTTGGCCCTGGCGCGTGCCTTTCACAAACTTCCTTGACGTATCTTCGGACGACAGCTAAATCTTACGTCGCTGCAATTTGCAGCAAACTTTAAATCACATGGAGACAGTGAAATGATCAAATATCAAAGCGTACAAAATCGGATGCTGTCAGCGCTGTTCATCCTCTGAGAAGCAGTAACTTCTATTTCGGCCGCATTGAAAGATTCGGCCGTGAATGAAGTAACGGAATCGCATGGATTCGCCATGCATACTTTAAAAAAGGAGCTTCAACATGATTAAGTTCAATAGCGTACAGAACCGAATCCTTTCGGCACTGTTCATCCTCTGATTGTCCGCTGTACACAAGATACCGGTGTCTTGTGAGGTACGGCCGAAGCATTGCTTCGGCCGTATTTAATCTCGACAGCGCAGTTTCTACATGTCATTAGGGAAAGTGATATGCACAGCAAATTGGACGATGCGTTTTCGCGCGCCGTGTTTTTCTATGATGACTCAGGCGCCCATCCGACGAATTGGTCGCGCTCCGTGTGTGCGGGGCTGGCGGAGCAGAACTTTGATGAGGTGCCTTACCGGGTGCCTCAACTGCTTGAGCCCTCAACGCTGATTGAAGTGGCGCAGCGCCACGCAATCGGTGTCGACGAACTGGAGTTTTTTTCTTACCCGATGGATGGCCCGGTGACCAAGGTCAAGTGGTTGGCCGACATGCTGGAATGGGCCCCACCGGTGCAGAAATTGAGCCTCGCACAGTGTCTGGCCGCCAGTTGCAGGTACCGTTACGCCAATCAGGTATTGACCAGAATACCTTACGAGGCACTGTTTCCCGACCAGCGTGTGACATTTCATCTGACCCGGTTTGCCATTCAGAACCGTCTTGAAATGACCACTTCGCATCAGCAGGACTTCACTGCGCTCAAGGCATTGCTACAGGCTCAATGTATGCCACCGTCCAGGGTTCTGGACGTTTGCTCGCAGGCGATTGTCTGGAAACTGAAAGGCGATTCCATCGATGATGAGTTGAACAAATGGTTCATCGACGCTGGCGAAAAGGCCGCCCGGCAGATTGCCTCGAGCGACGCGCCGGTGGATCTGGTTTCGCTGTCATCGTTCTATCGCGGACTGGCCATGGTGCCGGCAGCCCGGGGCGATGTGGCAACCACGCGGCAATACATGCTGCTGGCCGAAGAATATGCCGATGCGGTCATCCGTGGAGAAAAAGGCGCGAGTATCCCGGCAAGGGAAGCGCGCAAGACTGTTTACGAATCCAAGCTCAAGGAAATGCTTTATGTCGCCCGCGACATCGAGAGCGCTCGCCAGGTGGCCGACGAGTTGATCGCCTACGATCCGCACTGGAGCATTTCCTACCACGAGGCTGCCGAGATCGAAGTCAAGGATCAGCAGTGGCAGCGTGCGTTGCAACGTTACCAGCAAGCTTACGATATCGGTTTTCCACGCGTGACGTATTCGCAGTACATGATCGGTGCCTGTCATCAGCAAATGGGTAACTTCGATCAGGCACTGGTGGCATTCAAAGACACCTTGTCGCTGGACACGACCAATATATCCGCAGGCGTCGCCGGTTATGAGGTCGCCTTACAGCACCTTCCAGAACAATTGCCTTTCTTCACGTCCTGCATCGACCGTTGGCAAGCTGACGGTATATTGCCCGACGAATATCGAGGGTTAGTCCAATGAGCGCTGCACTCGACAAGATCAAGATAGTGGCTGTGGATCATATTCAACTGGACGTCGCTGACATTGAAGAGAGTCGCGATTTCTATGCACGCGTGTTTGGCTTCGAAGTCAAGGAAGTGGGCATTCGCGCATTTACCCGCTGGATGACGATCGGTGCCAATGAAACACTTTACTTATGCATGCATGAATATGCAGAAGGCCGTGGCGTAAAAAACGACGGACTGGAAATTACCCACTTCGGGATTTTAGTGGAAGACTTCGATCGGGTGCTGACGCAACTTCGCGATCACGGCGTCAAGTTGCTGCCGGACTATGAAGTTCAATACCATTCTTCACGTTCCGTTTATTTTATTGATCCTAACGGTTACAAGGTCGAAATCTCCGAGAAGTACGGCGGCGGTATCGAAAGTGCCAGGCACACCTCATGCTGAACGGACCCGGAACGGCGTATGCGCTGCACCTGCAAAGCACCTGGTACAAAAACAACCAGGCGCTGCGCAGCCACAGACCCTGGCGCGAAACCTCGCACAAGGACTGGCAGGCTCCTCCTGCTTTTCAACGCACGGTTTCCTGCGACGAGAGGGTATGGAGCATTCCCGGCAGGATCGCTGATGACCGGATTCTGTTCGGCTGCTGGGACAACAGCTTGCAGTGCGTACGTTTGAGTGACGGCGAGCCGCAGTGGCGGTTTGCGACTCAGGGACCGGTCTACAGCTCGCCTGCCGTGTCGGCGGACGGCAGTTTCGTCGTGGGCTGCGAGGACCATCTGCTACGTCGCATCACCTGTGACGGCGAATGCCTGTGGACGTTTCATGCGCAAGGGCCGTTTCACGCCAGCCCGACCATCGACTCCGCCAGACATATCGTCTACGCCGGCAGCTACGACCATACGCTCTACGCCGTCGACCACGCTTCGGGCACGTTGCTGTGGAAGCAATCCTTCGACGAGCGGGTTGAGGATGACCTCTATAGCTCGCCGGCACTGGACGGGAACGGCAATGTCATCGTCGGCACAGACAATGTGCTGATGTGCTTCAGTCCCGAAGGCGAGGAGCGCTGGAGAATTACCGAAACCAGCCGGTTTGAAGGCACTGCTGCGATCGATCATGCCTCGGGGCGCGGGATCATCGGCACCGAAGTCGACGGCAAGATCATTGTCTTCGATGCTGCCAACGGTAGCGTGCTGCAGCAATTTCACACCGACGGTTTCGTGGTGTCCTGTCCGAGTCTGTCACCGGAAGGTGTGGCGTACGTCGGCAGCAATGACGGTCACGTGTACGGCATCGATCTGCACAGCCTGAAAATGTTGTGGCGGGTCAATCTCGCCTGCGAATTCCGTTACACACCCTTTACCGTGCTGCCAAGCGGCGACGCGTTGTTCGTCGGCACCGACGAGCGTTTGCACTGCCTGGCGCAACATAGCGGACAAACCTTGTGGCAACTGGAGCACGACACGGGATTTCATTCCTCGCCGTTGCTCACTGATGATGGGCACCTGGTGATTGGCTCGCACCGTAACGCTGTACATTTTTATCAATGGATCCGCTAGCGTGGATCGAACCCCGGCAGTAAACAGGAGTGTTGGATGAGTCACGAACTGCAAGTCGAGACGCTCTTCGACGAATGGGCCATCGAGGATGGCGCGGTGGACATGGCGCGCGAGCATTGGGCGCGGGTCGAGCCGGTATTGTCCGCGCTTGAATCGTCTACAGGTCGCTACCTGGAGATCGGTCCGGGCAACGGATATGCCCTGGAGTACATGGCTCGCTCGAAGTTTGCCAACGGCTATTGCCGGGCTGTGGAGCTCAGTCAGGAAATGGCGCGCATGTGCAGAACCAGAGTCCAGGATTGCAACAATGTCGACATCGATGTCGAGAGTTTCATGAACTGGCGCCCACCGGCGGGCATGCAGTTTGAGCTGATTTTTTCCATGGAGGTGTTCTATTACTTTGAAGACGTCACCGCCGCTATCGAAAAAGCTGCCAGCCTGCTGGCGCCCGGTGGCGAGCTGATTGTCATGGTGGACTATTACGAAGAAAGCGAAGAGTCGCAGGGATGGGAGCAAGAACTGGAGGTCAAGCTGACACGCTGGTCACGCAACCGATTCCTCGAAGCCTTCAAAGCAGCTGGCCTGCAAGCCGTCAGCCAGGAGGAAAAACGTGGTGGCGTGCGGGAGAATGGCGTAACGCTCTGCACCCGAGGCACAAAAGCCTCGACAGGCGTAGCCGCGTGACGCAGTGCAAAAAACCATTGCGACAGTCGCCAGGTGTAGCGGATGAGCGATGCGCTTTGCAGGGAAGGCGTCGGTGATTTCCCATCTGGATCACGTCGTCTACCCCGTGTCGCAAGGCCTGTTCGATGAGGTCATCGGTCAGTTCACCCGTGCAGGCTTCACGGCGCATACGCGACAAGTGCGTCACGATGATGGCCGCGTCAGCGCATTTTTCCGGTTGAGCGGCGGGTATCTGGAGTTCTGCACGGGCAATGCGGCGGGGAGCGTTCGAGGCTGTTCAATCTGGCTGTCTTCAACGGATCTGGTGGCACATCTGGCGTGCCTTTTGCCGTCGCAGCGCGCAGCCCTGGCTCTGACGGCCAAGGCTCCGGCGGGGGAGACGGCGCCGGCCTGGCTGATCGCCAACTTACCCGCCGGTGATACGGGCGATGTCAGTGTGTCGCTCATCGAGTACGTGCGCGGTATTGGTGGCGACCTTGCCACTCAAGTCTCGGATAACGGTTTGTTTGCGCTCGGCGGGGTGTCATTGCTCTGTGCCCGGCCGAAGCAGGAACAACACCATTACTTCACTCACCTGGATGACCGGGTCAGCATCGCAATGGAGCCGGGACGCTTGATGATTGGCCAGCAGCGTCTGGCCTTTCTTGATCGTCAGGCGTTACCCGGCAACGCGTCGACCGCTCTGAAGGCGGTGCCGTGTCTGGTGCACCTGATCACGGTCGACGTCGATCGGACGAAGGCGTTGCTGCAGGCGGCCGGTTTCAAATTGCAAGAAGTACTCGGTCTCGGCCTGTTGGCCCAATCGAGTCTGGTGCCCGCGGTTTGCCTGGTGATCGACGACGGTTTGTCTGTGCAAGCCCATCACGATCAACTGCTGGCTCGCCGCGGCTGAGTACGCCAACATACAGGGATCGCCACCGTTGCATGCTGGCGTGTTGACTGAAGTGAAGGATGCGGGATTTCAAGGATAGGTATGTCAAAAGCAATCGAGCTGTGTGGTATCAGCAAGGTTTACGAGGTTTACCGGGCCCGTGACGACCAGTCGCGCAGCCTGCTGCGTTACTTTCGTCGCGAGAAGACGTACGTGCCGGCTGTTACGGATGTTTCTTTCTCCATAGACGCGGGTGAAGTGGTCGGCTTTCTCGGCGGTAATGGCGCGGGCAAGACCACCACGCTGAAAATGCTCTCGGGTATCGTGCGACCGAGCGGCGGGCATCTTTCGGTATTGGGCCATGACCCGTTCAAGCGGCGCGCGGAGTTCCTCAAGTCGATTGCCCTGGTGATGGGGCAAAAGCAGCAACTCACATGGGACCTGCCGGCGCTGGAGTCCTTTCATCTTCATGGTGCGCTGTACGACATTGCGCCTGTCGAATGCAGGCGCCGGATCGATGAGCTGTGCCAGTTGCTGTCGGCCGGTGACATCATTCGGCGTCCAGTCAGGAAGCTGTCGCTGGGCGAGCGGATGAAATGTGAGCTCATCCTGTCACTGCTGCATCGCCCGAGTATCCTGTTTCTCGACGAGCCGACCATCGGCCTCGACCTGGAGATGCAGGTCGCCATCCGCAAATTCCTCCTTGAGTACAACCGCGAGTCCGGCGCCACGATTATTCTCACCTCCCATTACATGGCGGACATCGAGGCATTGGCCAACCGCGTCATTGTGCTGGACCAGGGACGCGTGGTGTTCGATGGCGCACGTCAGGCACTGGTCAAGGCACACGTCAATGAACGCCAGGTCAGCTTGCGCTTTTCCTCGCAAGTGGGCAGCGACGAACTGAGCGTTTACGGCACTCTGCTCAGCCTGGACAGTGAAAGTGCCGAGTTGTTGGTGCCTGAAGAGCAATTCGCCGGCACCGTGGAGCAACTGCTGGCGAACTTTCCGGTGACAGACATCTCGATCCAGACGCCCTCCCTGGAGCAGGCGTTTCCGCGCCTGCTGCTGCCAAAGGAGCACGCGTAATGGTTGCTCTGGCTTCGTGGCCCGGCATTGCCGGACGCCTGCTGCGCACAAGCGTGCTGGTAACCGTGGTCTACCGGGCGCAGTTGTTTGTCTGGTTGATCAGCGGCGTCGCACCGTTGTTCATGATGATGATCTGGTGGGAGCTGTCACGAGACAAGGTCATCGGCGGTTATGCGCCCAGTGATTTCGTGGCGTATTTCCTCGGCATCTATCTGGTCAGACAGCTGACTGCCGTATGGGTCATCTTCGTTCTGAACGACGAAATCCGCCAAGGTACGCTGTCCGGCCGACTGCTGAAACCGGTCGCACCTTTCTGGTTTCACGTGGCAGAGCATTTGGGGCAGATGGTGGTGCGCGCACCGATCGTCATCACCGTGTTCTGTGTCGGGGCCTCGTTGTTTGCCATCGACCTGGCAGCTGTGGCCTGGCGATTACCGTTGTTCCTCGTCTCGCTGGTGCTGGCCTGGATCATTATTTTCCACATCTATTACTGCGTCGGCCTGCTTGCGTTCTGGATGGCCAATTCGCTGGCACTGGATGCAATGGTCTGGTCGATGTACACGGTGCTGGGCGGCATGCTGATTCCGGTTGACCTGTTTCCCGAAGCGACCCGTCATCTGGTGGCGCTGCTGCCGTTTTCCGCCTCACTGGATTTTCCGGTCAAGGTGCTGATCGGCAAGGCCGCCGACGGCGATCTGCTGCTGGGGTTTGCGGTGCAACTGTTCTGGGTGGTGCTGCTGGTGGGGCTGCGTCGGGGGCTGTGGCGCCAAGGGTTGAAGCGTTTTTCGGGGGCCGGCATATGAACCTGCGACCGTTGAAAGTGCTGCTGGCCCTGATCAGGCATTCGATGCTTGCGGAACTGGAGTTTCGTATCAATGCCGTCACCAATGCCCTGAACACGGTGGTCGGGATGCTCCTGGCGCTGTACTTCCTTGATGCCATGTTCAGCGAAGTCGGAAGTCTGGGCGGCTGGAACCTGCATCAGGTACTGGCGCTGTTCGGCGTGGCTCTGGTGCTGGAAGGTTTGCTTGAGGTCTGGCTGTTTCCGAGCCTGCATGCGTTGTCGGAGCAAGTGCGCACCGGGGATCTGGACTACATGCTGGTGCGCCCGGTCGACAGCCAGTTTCTGGTGTCATGCTCGAAAATCAGCCTTTGGGAACTGCCTCGCGTATTGATCGGGCTCGCGGTCGTTGTGTATGCGATGCACAGCGAAAGTGCGCTAGGGCTGGGCAATCTCGCGGCGTTTCTGGGGTTGATGGCGGCAGGGGTGGCGATCTTCTACTCGTTGTTCCTGATTACCTGCACCTTGTCGATCTGGTTTGTGAAGATTGGTGATGTCTGGATCATCAGTTACACGCTCATGGAGATCGCGCGGTTTCCGGTTACGGCGTTTCCGCAGACGGTCCGCATGGTCCTGACGTTTCTGGTCCCGGTGTATTTCGTTTCCAATGTCCCGGTAGCGGCGGCGATGGGCATGGTCGGCTGGCAGGAAGTCATGGGCGCGCTGCTTTTTGCCGTCGCGTTTGTTTGTCTGTCACGGGTGTTCTGGCTGTTTGCGCTGCGCTCTTACAGCAGTGCCAGCAGCTAGCACTTGAGAAACCGCGCAACTGGATGCGCGGCAATGAGGATCGTCTACACAGGGAAGTCTTCGATGAGTCGTTATTCCGGGCCTGTTTTCGACGCGCATGTGCATACCGAATTTGCGCGAACTGACAGTCTGCAAGCATTCAAGGCGCTGCAGGCACGCTTCGACATCCGCGCATCCGTAACGGATTCGCATAACCCCGGTTGCGATGCCGGGCAGTTGCAGGCGCTGGGCGTGGCCAGGTGCGCGGTCATCGCTCAACCTGAGTGGTCGCCAGAGTCGCTGGCGCAGGGACTGGCGCGCGGCATCTATGGGGCCATCAAAATCAATCTGGGATTTATGCATGTGCATGCTGACGATCCCAGGCTCATGCCGCTGTATGCTCTGGCGCGTGCGTTTGATGTTCCTGTGCTATTCCACAGTGGCGACACTGGCTGGCATCGCTCCAAGCTCAAGTATGCCCACCCACTCAGCCTGGACGAGGTCATCGTGGACCACCCGGACGTGAACTTCGTTCTGGTTCACAGCGGTAACCCGTGGTTTACCGATGCCGCTGTGCTGGCGGCGAAAAACCACAATGTCTGGCTCGAACTCAGCTCGATCATCGAAGGATCGCTAAACGACGTTTCGCAAGCCACGCTTGGCCGATTGATGGTCGAACCGATCCGCTGGATGCTCGATTACACCGGCAAACCGGAGCGGTTCCTCTTCGGTTCGGGCTGGCCCAGCGTCGACTACCCTGGCTACGTGGCCGCGTGCGCCAGTGCCATCGACGAGCAGTATCACCGGCAAGTGTTCTTTGACAACGCCGCACGACTGTTCAAGTGGCCGGGCGAAGGGGAGCCGACATGCGACGCGCGCTCCTGAAAAAAACCAGGCAAAAAAACTTTCGTGCTCCGGTGTTTCGCGGTTACCTGAAAAACAA
>NZ_JAMLFX010000002.1:593071-695852 GCF_023634765.1 Pseudomonas sp. AKS31 | reverse complement strand
CGGCGCCCGTTTTGCCGGGCGCGGGGCAGGGGAACCCGGTGCGTGGCGAGCCTCCCTGTGGATTGCGCGAAAAGTACGGGCACTGGGGTTGACGCCCTGGCAGGGCCGCCGGCGCCTGTTCCAGTCCGTACCCCTCGGTTGCGCCACGGCGCGATCCGGCGCCGAAAGCTGCCGGACGATCATCCAGGGTGATACCCGCTACGACCTCGAACAGGACGATGAACTGCTGATTCGCTCACAGCAATCCAGGGTTTGGCTCGAGCACGCGCCTTTGGTCTTTGTCGGTTATGGCATTGTCGCAACACAGTTCGACTGGGACGATTACGCCGGACTGGACGTCGTTGGCAAAGTGGTCGTGGTGTTACCCAACGATCCCGGACGCAACAGCCCGGGAGGCGAACTGTTCCTCGGCCAGCGCATGAGTTACTACGGGCGCTGGGAATACAAGTACGAGGAAGCGGCCCGCCAGGGTGCGGCGGGCGTCATTATCGTCCACACCGATGAACTGTTCGGCAGCGCGTTTCACCTTGTGCAGGACGAAATGCGCCGGCCGTTTCGCTTTCTTCCGCATGCTGTGCGCAGTCGGCTGGATTTCGAAGGGTTCTGCAGCGAACGGTTTGCCCGACGATTGTTAGCCGACGGCGGTGTTGACCTTGATGCATTCATCGCTGCCCCCAGGCCAATGGCAGGACGCCCGTACGGCCTCGATGCACACCTGCAACTGCGGCTTGATTGCGACATTGTCATTCGGCATTGCCGGAATGTGCTGGCGATGAAAAAGGGCCGACTGTTTCCCCGCCAGTGTGTCCTGTTCTGCGCGCACCTGGATCACCTCGGAAAAACCGCCGACGGCGGAGGCTATTACCCCGGCGCTGTCGATAACGCGATCGGTGTGGCGGTCTTGCTTGAGCTGGCCAGGCGTCTGGCCGACACGCCGCCGCTGCGGCGCACGGTGCTCTTTGCCTGGACGTCTGCCGAGGAGGTCGGCATGCATGGTTCCGCACGGGTCGCACAGTTGATCCGCGAGACGGGGCTGGATGTGGTGGCGGCGCTCAATATCGATGGTTTCGTACCGATCGGCAAAACCCGTGACCTGTTTCTGGTGGACGGCGATCAGTCCGATTTGTCCGAGGTGCTTGTCAGCGCTGCCCACACCCTCGGGCGCAAAATCAGCCTCGATGAAGAGCCTTCGGCGGGATATTTTTTTCGCTCAGATCAGGCGAGTTTCGCCAAGATTGATATCCCCGCGGTGCAGGTGAGCACTGGCGACGATTTGCTCAAAGGAGGGGTCGAGGAAGGCATGAAGCGGCATGAGTTCTATGACTCGAACACCTACCACCGCACATCCGATACGTTCAACCGCTACTGGGATTTCGCCAGCCTCATCGCCGACGTCGACGTCCTTGACGAAGCCCTGCATCTGCTCGGCGACTCGTCACTGCGTCCGGCGCTGCGTGGGCGTTAACGGCCGGGCTATCGACCTTGTACGCAATGATGGCAATATGGCTCCTCTTGGAGAGGTAGCATTCGGCGCGAGGCGAAGCCGGATGTCATGCGTTTAGGGATGAGGAATATGGCTTCGATTCAAATGGATGGTGAGGACAAGACCACAAAGATCAGCGACTGGGCGATTCGCTGGAGCGACAAGGACGAATTTCTGGAGCTGACCTGTCACTACCCCTCCAAAAAAAAATACACCCGCCCGCTCAGTAATTGCCTGGTTTCGCCCACCCGCGAGTTGACCAATGTCTTGCTGCACACATGCGGCAGCACCAAGCCCATTGCCAGCGCTACGATTTACGGTGAGCGCTATGCCGTTGTGCGCTACCCGGGCAGCAAAAAGCCCTATGTCTACAAGATGGACGGCATCGGCTTTACCGCTCCGACACCGATGAAGGGCACGCCGGTCTTCAGCTATTTCACTACCGTGGCGAAAGCCCGACAGAATCACGCCAAGTCGCAAACTGATCGTGAAATTGCCGACAATGTGGTGCGTCAGCTCGAAACACTGCCCGCCATCGCTGGCACTGCCTTGCAAGCCTACTGTACGGGGCGCAACGGCACGCTGGCGCCGGGGCAGGGGCTCATCTATCCGTTCGGGCTCAACGAGAGTCAGCTTCAGGCCGTCGAGCGGGCGTTCAGCGCGCAAGTCAGCGTGATCGAAGGCCCGCCAGGGACCGGCAAGACCCAGACGATTCTCAACATCCTCGCCAATATTCTGTTACGTGGGCAGACCGTAGCGGTGTTGTCCAACAACAATGCTGCCGTGGAAAATGTCTACGAAAAGCTGGAGAAATACGGCCTGGGCCATGTGGTCGCCAAACTTGGCAACCAGGACAAACGCAAGGCCTTCTTCGCCGACCTGCCTGCGTGGCCTTCAAGCCCACCCGAGCCGGCGCCATCACTCGATGAGATCCAGGCGTTGCTGGCCCGCTTGAAGCAGCACCTGCAAGACCATAACAGGGCGGCGCAACTGCAAATCGAGCTGGACGAGCTGGTCATCGAGCGGCGCTACCTGCAGCAGTGGCAGGCAGAAAGCGCTGTGCAGGCCACCGGCTCGCTCGACAAGTATGGCCTGACACCGCGCAAGACTGCGGACCTCTTGGCCTACCTGGCTTACCTCGGCGAGCAGCGCATTCATCTCAGAGACCGTATCGAGCTACTGTTCAAATTCAGGATCTTTCGCACCACGCCATTCGCCGAAGGCGAGGCGCGCATGGCCGTTTTCCATGCGCTGCAAATGCATTATTACGACCAGTCGATACGGGACAAGGAAGCGCAGCTGCGGGCGTGCCGCGATTCGTTGGCACGCGCGAATTTCACGGCCCTGCTCAAAGAACTGACAACTGCATCGATGCAGCATCTCAAGCGCCATCTGCAACTTCAGGTACCGCCGTCGGACAGCTTTGATGTCAAAACTTACTGCCGGCATTTCGATGCCTTCCTGCAGCGCTTCCCGATCCTGGGCAGCGGCACGCACTCTATCGTCAATTCGATCGCGCCGGGAGCGGTTCTCGACTACGTAATCATCGACGAAGCCTCTTTGCAGGACATCGTGCCGGGCATCCTGCCACTGGGCTGCGCCAAGAACCTGATCGTCGTGGGTGACAACCGCCAGTTGCCGCATATCCCCGTGGTTCTGGGGCTTCAAGCGCCGGCCGAGGCCTACGATTGCGAGCGCTACAGCTTGCTGGACTCGTGCATTGCCGTGTTTCAGGACGTGCTGCCCCGAACCCTGCTCAAAGAGCATTACCGCTGCCATCCCAGGATCATCCAGTTCTGCAACCAGCAGTTCTACGACAACGCACTGGTGCCGATGACCGAGGATAACGGCGAAGCCCCTCTGCGTCTGGTGGTGACCGCCAAGGGCAACCACGCCAGGAAGAACACCAACCTTCGGGAACTGGACTCCCTGCTGAAAGTGCTTGAGGAGGAGGGGCAACCCGTCGGAGTGGACGGCGAAGGCCGCGGTTACATTGCCCCGTTCAGAGCACAAGTCAACCTGTCCGGCACGCACTTGCCGACGGATTTCGTCAAGGACACCGTGCACAAGTTTCAGGGGCGCGAATGCGACGAGATCGTGTTCTCCACCGTGCTGGACAAGAAGCGCTACAACCAGGCGCGGACACGCCTGGATTTCGTCGACGACCCACGCATGATCAACGTGGCCGTTTCGCGGGCTAAACACCGTTTCACCCTGGTGACCGGCGACGAGGTGTTCACGGACAACAATGGCCACATCGCCGCGCTGATCCGCTACATCAGCTATTACGCGCAGGACGAGCAGATCATACGCGCGCCAGTGGTGTCGGCATTCGACTTGCTCTACCGCGAGTTCGACCAGTCTCTGGCGCGTCTGGATGCCCGGCTGCGGCCCGAGGATTCACGCTACAAGTCCGAACAGATCGTGGCCCAGTTGCTGCGCGAAGCGCTGTCTGCCCCGGCGTGCCAGGCATTGAAGTACCACACGCAGATCCAGCTGGATAAGCTTGCATCACCGACCGGCCTCGACTGGACGGAGCCGCAGCGGGCGTTCATGCGGCGCGCCAGTTGCGATTTCGTGATCTATTTCAAAGTGGGCAAGCAACCGATAGGGGTGATCGAGGTCGATGGCGGGTACCACGACCGACCCGAGCAGGCCGCTCGGGACGCCATGAAAAATGAGATTCTGGCTAAAAGTGGCATTCCCATTCTGCGGCTGCGGACAGTTGAGAGTGACATTGAGCGCAAAATTGGCAACTTTATCGGGCAGTGGGCCAGTCCTGCGCAGGACGCTTAAGCACAGGGGCAGAGGCCGTCAGCCGCTGAGGCGCTGTCCTCATGTGTTCGTGAGGTGGTCTGTCCCTGAAATACGTCTCTCACTCCAATGAAGTTTTGAAAAAAATATTCAAGCTATTTACATGGCAGAGCATACATAGATGAAACTCGGCGCACCTGAGGAAAAACCAAAAACAATAGTTGTCAGGGTGATCGTGCTTTTGCTTTTTGGTGCGTGGATTACTTATGCATTTTGGACTGTTGGAATTTCAGCGCGAACAGTTTTAATGCCTGGAGTCCCCGAGTGGCAGACGTATCTGCTGATCAGCGCTATTGCCGGGCTTGTTGCGGCGGGTCGAAAATTTTTCGGACATCCTGACGGTAAGACTGCCAGAAAAGTGTTAAACGCTTTTGTTGGTTGGTTTTGCGTAGGGATTATTTTTTCCATAAATAGTTATGATGCCGCCGCCTACCTTCTGCCAGGCGAGATCATTGAATATGAATCCGTTTATGAAATAACTTATCCTGGGCCTTCCTCTTCAAGGTTTGGTCATTGCGAGGCAGGTCTATGGATCGTAGATTCACACACGCACCGCAAGATTGAGCTTTGCACGAATAAAGCAGACTTGAATGAAAAGCTAAAGCAAGGCACGAATGCCGTGTGGGTGAGGGCCCGAGCAAGCAGAATCGGTAGCTACATCGTCGGCTATACATTTTTCCACAAGTAAAATCACTATCGTTGATTGAGTGAAGCCGATGTGCGCGACGTCTGAGATAATGGCGGCCACAAAGGCATGATTGCAGTTCGATTGCTCGTGCCGGCATTCGACATTCGGTTCTGGAGGATTCCATGCGTGACATCATTGACGGCTTTCTGCGCTTTCAGCGCGAGGTTTATCCGCAACGCGTCGAGCTTTTCAAGCAGCTCGCGACGGAACAAAATCCCAAGGCGTTGTTCGTCACCTGCTCGGACAGTCGTGTGGTGCCCGAACTCCTTACGCAGCGCGAACCGGGCGAATTATTCGTGATTCGCAACGCCGGCAACATTGTGCCGTCGTATGGTCCGGAACCGGGCGGAGTCTCGGCCACCGTTGAATACGCGGTCGCAGTGCTCGGGGTCCAGGACATCGTGATTTGCGGCCACTCGGACTGCGGAGCGATGGGCGCGATTTCGCGTTGCACGTGTCTGGATCATCTTCCGGCGGTCGCTAACTGGTTACGTCATGCCGACGCGGCGAAAGCGATTAACGCTGCACACGAGTTCGATACGCCACGGGACAAGCTCGATGGCCTCGTGCGCGAGAACGTGATCGCACAACTGGCGAACCTGCGGACGCACCCATCGGTAGCCCTTGCACTCGAGCAGGGTCGCATGAATCTACACGGCTGGGTCTACGACATCGAGGCAGGTTGCATCGATGCGCTCGATGGCGCAACGCGACGCTTCGTTTCACTTGCTGATTCGCCGACCACCGTGGCGATCGCTGCGCGTAACGGCAGACAGATGTGAGGACGTCACTCGGTCTGGCGTATGCGCGGGGCAGTGTTGCCCCCGGTTGGACCGACATTGAGATCAACTGAGCGGGCCAGACGATGCGGTTCGCCGCGATTGTCCTTTTGTCATCCTGACCTTGGCTGTTCTTGACCATCAATAACAGCCACTCAACCATTCTTTGGCCTGTTTCGACGCCTGAAAATAATCTGAACGGCCTCGGAACCTGCTCGCCTAATGATTAGCTTGTGGTCAATCGCACAGGCGATGTGTCAATAACGGCACACTCCCGAGAGGTGGTCAACGTGGCTAAAGACGAAAAGAAAAGCAAAGACAAAGGTGACGCTTCGAAAGCCAGCAAGGATTTGAAAGACAAAAAGTCATCCCCTGAGAAGAAATCAGCGGCAGCCTCGGCGCTTTCCAAGTCTTCCGACAAGAAAGACAAGAAAAAAGACGCCGAGCCGAAGAAATCTGCGAAAAAAGCCGATAGCAAGCCTGAGAAGGCCAAGGATTCAAAGAAGGCTGATAAGCCGGCTAAAAAGAAAAAGTGAGCTTGAAGGCAATAAAAAACCCGGCAATTGGAGCCGGGTTTTTTATTGCCTGCCATTCGGGGGCTCAGAGCGCCGCTTTCACCTGCAAACCAAACACCAGCGCATTGTCGATGTCCTGCCCGGAAAACGCGCCCGGCTCGATGATGTACTGCACATTCGGGCGCAGGCTCAGCCAAGGCGTGGCCTGATAACCGTAGCCAAGTTCGATCAATTGCTCGGCGCTGTCCAGGTTCGGGAACGCTGTGCCGTTGTTCAATGCGGCGTCCTGCAAAACGTCACGGCTACGCGGGTTCGGCACGGCACGGCCATAACCCAGCGCGATGGTGTCACGCGGGCGACCTTCGAACGGTTTGTACAACACCACACCGGTGCCATACCACTTGCTGAATGGCGAAGCTGCTTCGCTGGCCGCGGAGTATTGGCCGAAGGCATGCAGGCTGCGGCCTTCGGACGTCGGCGAGCGCCACACGGCCTGGTCGACCAGCAGGTAATGACCGCCACGACCGGAGACTTCGTCGTCGCTGCCGATGCGTTTTACGTCAGAGCTGTCGTAGTAGTAGCCGAGCTTATATTCGCCGGGCAGCTCACCCGCGTGCTTGTACACCAGCTCGATCGGTACCACGGTGCCGGTGGTGTGTTTAGGGCCAAGGTGCCAGGCACGGCTGGAGTTGCCGTTGCTTTCCGGATCGACGTTGAACGCGGCCACGCGCAGTTGCCACGAGGACGACAGGTCGTATTTCACCCGTACACCCAAATGGGCGTTGGGGTAGTTGGTCCAGCCGCTGCCGCCGGACATGTTCAGCGGATGGCCACAGAACCCGGCGTTCATGAAGTTGCACAGAATACCGCTGTCGAGGCCGCCGAGGTCGTTGCCCATGGCCATGTAGCCGAGTTTCACATTGAGCGCCGGAGTGAACAGGCTGCGCTCGTAACTCAGTTCGGTCAGGCGCGTGTACAGGCCGCCGTAGTTTTCCTGGATCGGCAGACGGTTGCCGACAAGGTCTTGCGAAGCGCTGTTGCCGCGGCGGTCGTTGATGGTCAACTGGACTTTGCCGGCATTGTCGACGCCATACAGTTTGCTCAGGTCGAACTGCACGCCGAGCTTGATGTTCTGCGAGTAGCGCGCCGAACGATGCAAACCACCATCGGCGTTGTATGCCATTTCACCGCTGTAGTCGCCGGTGAATTTGATGCCTTGTTCATCCATCTGGTGACGCAAGCCACCCCAGTCACCGGTGAGGGTGCTGCGGGTCAACAGATCGGAATCGTTGTCGGCCAGCGCGGGGAGGGCGGTGGTGCAGGTCAGGCCCAGCAACAGGCCTTTGAACAGGTCGGAACGGGAAAAACGAACAGCCGATAGCATGTAAATCTTCCTGCTGAAAACTTGAGCAATAGGGGAAAGCAGCGCGGCACCCGAAGGTGCCGCGCTTTACGTGAACAGCGTGGTTTACGGCAGGGCGTAAGCCATCACGTAGTCGCCGCGATCGGTCGACTGACGCGCGCCACCGGCGGTGATGACGATGTATTGCTTGCCGGTTTTCGGCGAAACATAGGTCATCGGGCCGCCCTGACTGCCGACTGGCAGACGTGCTTTCCAGACTTCTTCACCGTTGCCGCTGTTGAAGGCGCGCAGGTAGAAGTCCTGGGTGCCGGCGATGAAGATCAAACCACCTTGGGTCGACAGCGTGCCGCCGAGGGTTGGCAGACCGATCTTGATCGGCAGGTGCATGCGGATGCCCAGCGGACCGGTGTCTTCAACGGTGCCGACCGGAACCTGCCAGGCGACTTTCTGCGTCTTCATGTCGATTGCGGTCAGCGTGCCGAACGGTGGCGCCTGGCACGGAATGCCGGCCACCGACAGGAAGCGGTTTTTGTTTACGGCGTACGGCGTGCCTTTCAGCGGCACGGCGCCCATGCCGGTGTTCAACGCTTCGCCACCGCCAGCAGCCTGGCCTTTGTTCTGCGACGGGATCATCTGAATCCACAGGCCCAGGCGCATGTCGTTGACGAAGATGAAGCCGTGTACCGGGTCAGTGGAGATGCTGCCCCAGTTCATGCCGCCCAGCGAACCCGGGAAACTCAGCGATTTATCGGTGCCCGGTGCGGTGTACAGACCGTCGTAGCGCATGCCTTTGAAGTCGATGCGGCAGAGGAGCTGATCGTACGGAGTCGCGCCCCACATGTCCGATTCAGTCAGGTGCTGCGCGCCGATTTGCGGCATGCCCAGCGACTTTGGCTGAGTTGGCGAGTACGGTTCGTTCGGGATATTCGCCGCTTTGACCGGAACTTCTTTAACGTCGGTCAGCGGTTTGCCGGTGGCACGGTCGAGCACGTAGATCTGCCCGGCCTTGGTGCCGATAACCACGGCCGGTACGGTTTTGCCGTCCTTGGTGAAGTCGATCAGGCTTGGCTGCATCGGCAGGTCGAAGTCCCACAGATCGTTGTGCACGGTCTGGAACACCCAACGCTCTTCACCGCTGGTGGCGTCCAGCGCGAGGATCGAAGCGCCGTAGGTGTGATCGAGTTTGCTGCGCTCGACACCATAGATGTCGGTGGACGAGCTGCCCATCGGCAGGAACACGGTGTTGGTCGCCGGGTCGTAGGACATCGGTGCCCAGCTGTTCGGCGTGCTGCGCACATAGGTGCTGCCGTCTGCCGGTGCCTTTTTGTCCTGCGGGTTGCCCGGGTCGAAGGCCCAACGCATGGCGCCGGTGATCACGTCGAAACCACGGATGACGCCGCCGGGCATGTCGGTCTGCACGTTGTCAGCCACACGACCGCCAACCACCACAGTGGTGCCGGCCATCAGCGGCGCCGAGGACAACTGATAGTAGCTGTCCGGGACATCACCCAGACCGGCCTTCAGATCTACCTGGCCATTGTTGCCGAAACCCTGGCAGAACTCGCCGGTGTCCGCATCGACCGCGATCAGGCGGGCATCAATGGTGTTGGTGAGCAAGCGACGTTGGCAATTGGCGGCCGGCGCCGGTTTGGCTTCGATGATTGTCGAATTGGCCGGCTGAGCAATGGCAGCGCTGGCGTCAAAGTAGGCCATGCCACGGCAACGCTGCCAGACTTTCGACTGGGCGTTGATTGCGTTCTTCCACAGTTCCTTGCCGGTGTCGGCATCCAGCGCGATCAGGTTGTTGTGCGGGGTGCAGATGAACACCTTGTTGCCGATTTGCAGCGGGGTGAGCTGGTCTTCGGCGCCGTTGCCATCGCTCTCGGCGACGTCGCCGGTGTGATAGGTCCACGCCACTTTCAATTTGTCGACGTTGGTGCGATTGATCTGGTCCAGCGCGGCGAAGCGGCTGCCACCTTCGGTATTACCGTAGTGCGCCCAGTCTTTTTGCGCCTTGTCCGGCTCGACCGGGGTAAGGCCCGGGCCAGTGCCGGTTGCCGCCACGGTTGGATGGGCGACAAACATATTGCCAGCCGCCACAACAACGCCGACCGCCAGCACAGCAGCCACAGCGTAAGCGCCGCGACCCGCAACGCCACCGTTGGCACGCTTGAGTAGCGGATAAACCAGCGCCACGACCAGGCCGATCACACTGAACATGAACAGGCGCGAGAACACCGGCCAGAACACCAGTCCGGCATCGCTCACGGCCCAGATGGCGGTGCCGACCAGAAACGCCGCAAACAGCCAGGCACCGGCAGTTTTGAATCGGGCGATCAGCAGACCGGAGAGGGCCATCACCAGACCACCCACCAGGAAGTACCAAGACCCTCCCAGGCTGACCAACTTCACGCCGCCAGCAGCGAGCGCCAAGCCGAGCAGGGCGATGATCACCCCGAGCCCGACCAGAATGAATTTTGATATGCCCGAGAGGCGTTGACTCTGCTTCACGTTGAATGTCCCGTTGAAATGAGGAGGGCATTATATAGTTAGGTAACTACCTAGTTAAATCACTAATTCAGTAATAAAGCGTTGTTGGCTCTTTGATAACGCGCCTGAGCCCTAACAGGCACTCTCATGGGGTTCAGCGGAGCTTTTGAATGGCTGCAAAAAACGAGTTTGTGTCAGAAAAAATGCCGGTTATGACAGCTCTTCCGTTGTGCCGTGTTCAGCCTGGCCTTAAAGATCAGCCGACACACGGCAGTAAAACCAGCTTAGCCCACATATTGCTCAAGCCCTGCGAGCAGGGCTTCGAAGGTCACTCTGCAGCGCGGGCTGCTGCGTAAATCTTCGTGCATGGTCAGCCAGGTGGTCAGTCCGGGTTTGAAGGCTTGGGCGAGTACGCGCACCAGTTCGGGGTTACGTTGCGCCACTCGCACCTGGCACACGCCGATGCCCACACCAGCGCGGATCATCGCCAGTTGGGCCAGATCGCTGTCAGTGCGCAAGGTGAAGTGTTCGCGGCGCCATTGCGGCAACCAGTACCTGGCGCTGCGCAGAAAGGGCGTTTCCTGGTCGAACCCGATCAGTGCGTGATCGGTGAGTGCTTCCAGTGTCTGCGGTGTGCCGCACGCATCGAGGTAGCGGCGGTGGGCATGCAGGCCCAGTTCGATGTCGCCGATCCGTCGGGCAATGAGCGAACCCTGTTCGGGGGCGACCATGCGCACGGCGATATCGGCCTCACGATGCAACAGGTCTTGCACGCGATTGGTCAGCACCAGCTCCACCCTCAGTTCCGGGTAGCGGCTTTGCAGTCCGGCAATCATCGGGGGCAGCACTTCCGCGCCGACCACCTCGCTGGTGCTGATGCGCACCGTTCCTCTGACCGCGCTCCCTTGCGCCTCGGCGGCGCGCAACAGTGCAGCGGCATTGGCGCGCATGGCTTCGGCGAAAGGCTTGAGTGCCAGCGCGGCTTCTGTCGCCAACAGGCCTTGTTGTGAGCGAGTAAACAGGCTCACGCCCAGTTGCTGCTCAAGCGTATCGATGTGGCGCCCGACCGTGGGCTGGGCAACACCCAGTGCCCGCGCGGCGGCCGACAATGATCCTTCCTGCAGCACGCTCAGGTAGGAGCGGTACAGTTCCCAGCTAATGTTATTGTCCATGCATAAATGTATAGCGGGTCGCCGAAATTAGGCAATTTCATTGAGTGACGAGCGCCTTCAGACTTCTCTCATTCCATCGAGAGGGCGGTAACATGATCACAAATCGGCGCGTTTTGGTTCTGGGTGCAACCGGTGGCATTGGCGGTGAGGTGGCGCGCCAGTTGCGCGAATCCGGTTGGGAAGTATGTGCATTGCGTCGCGGTGGCCGCCCGCAAAACCAAGGGGCGGAAGGCATCACTTGGTTCGACGGTGACGCGATGAATCGTCAGCAGGTCATGGCCGCTGCGCAGGGATGCTCGGCCATCGTCCATGCGGTCAATCCGCCGGGGTATCGTGGCTGGGACCAGCAGGTGTTGCCCATGCTCGACAACACCATCGCCGCCGCCATTGCGCAAGGCGCGACGATTGTCCTGCCGGGCACTGTTTACAACTACGGGCCGGATGCCTTTCCACTGCTGCACGAGGATTCGCCCCAACAACCGTTAACCCGCAAAGGCGCCTTGCGAGTGGAACTTGAGCGACGACTGGGCGACGCCAGCACTCAAGGCTGCCGCGTGATCATTGTGCGCGCCGGCAATTTTTTCGGGCCGGTACCGGGCAATAACTGGTTTTCCCAAGGCTTGATCAAACCGGGCAGGGCGGTGGCCCGCGTGCTCCTGCCAAGCGCCAAGGGCATCGGCAACCAGTGGGCCTATTTGCCCGATGTCGCCAACACCATGGTGCAACTGCTGGAGCGTCGCCAGACCCTTGATCCCTTTGCGACCTTTCATATGGCGGGTCATTGGGATGCGGACGGTCGGCAAATGGCCGAAGCCATCCGCCGCGTTGTCGCAAAACGCAGCGGCAAGGCACCGAAGATCAAAGCCTTCCCGTGGTGGTTGATCAACATGCTGTCACCCGTTGTCGAAACCTTTCGCGAAATGCAGGAGATGCGCTACCTGTGGAACGAGCCGGTGCGTTTGAGCGGCGCACGCTTGCAGGCGACATTGGGAGGTGAGCCGCACACGCCGCTGGATGAGGCTGTCGAAGTAACGCTGGCAGGTCTGGGTTGCCTGGATTGAATGAAGCCGGGCCTGGTCCGACTCATGCAGGCGTGGTGAGCGAAAACGGAATGCGCAGCTCTTCGACCGGGCCTGTGTCGCGGCCGCACATTTCATCGTGAACGCATTGCTGCACCAGCACGCACGGAAACGCCGGTACGGTCTGCAGCAAGTCACGCAGGTGGGTGATCGAGCGCAGGTGCATCGGCTTGGCCGCATCATCCAGCAGGGTGAACTGGCCGTGATCCAGGCGGATCCGCGCCAGATAAAAACCACCTTCGAGCGACAGCAGTTCGAGTTCGCGTATTTCGCTGTTGGCCGCACGTTCGGTAAGGGTTTGCAGGTTCATGCTTCACTCCTTGCCTACCAGGGTAGGCGTTCTCCATCGTAGGCAAAGAAATGGCCGCTGTCGGCCGGCGTCAACTGGTCAATCAAGGTCAGTAACTGGTCGGCGGCAACGTCTGCCGGACGGGCGCTGGAGGCGCCGCGAAAAGGTTGCGACAAGCCCGACACCACCGTGCCCGGGTGCAGACTGAGCAAGCGGCTCTGCGGGCGCGTGCGTGCCAGTTCGATGGCGGCGGTCTTGATCAGCATGTTCAGCGCAGCCTTGGAGGCGCGATAGGTGTACCAGCCACCCAAACGGTTGTCGCCGATGCTCCCGACCTTGGCCGACAGCATTGCCATCGCCCCCCGAGGGTCGAGCAGCGGCAGAAAATGACGCAACACCAATGCCGGCCCCAGCGTGTTCACTTGAAACACGGCTTGCAGCGCTTCCGGTTCGATCGCGTTGAAGCTTTTTTCCGGCTTGATCCCCTCACGATGGAGCAGCCCGGCCGCGTGGATGATCAGTTGATACGGCGCTTCGCTTGCCAGTTCGGCGGCGGCGCTGGCTATGGTTTCTGGCCGCTCAAGATCCAGCGCGGGGAGGGTACGGCGCCCCAGCGCGCGCACCCCGGCACAGCGCGGATCCTGTTTCAACAGTTCGCAAAAGGCTGTGCCGAGGGCGCCACTGGCGCCGATCACCAGCGCGCGATAACCGTCGCCGAGCGAGGCCAGGGTCAATGCGCGGTTCATTCGTTGACTCCGGCAGCCTGGCGACGGAAGAACAACGTCACCTGGCCAACCTCTACCCCGAATTTGGACATGCTGGTGCGGTTGATCAGCGTGTCCTCGTCCATCAAGTACATCCAGTCGTCCATGCTCATTTCGTAGGTCGAGTCGTCGACCGGCAGGTTCAGGCGATAACGCCAGTGCAATGCGTTGCCAGCGACCTGACCCTCGGCGACACCCACCACGTCAGCCGCGCGACCGCTCCAGCGGCCTTGGCCTTCGGGCGTGAGGGTCCAGACGCGGCGCTGGCGGGTGCCATCGCTGTACAGGAAGCGCTCGTCGAGAATCAGATTGTTGCCCTCACGCCGGCTGACGATGTCGACCTCGAAACGCTTGACCACCTCACCGCTGCGCTTCTGAAACATCCCCCAGGCTTTGACGGGCTGGCTGAAAAAGCGCTGCAGGTCGAGGGCCGGTTGCTGATCGGCATAACGAGCGACATCGACACTGCCGCAGCTTGCGATGCTGAGTACCAGTGCCAGTAACAGCAGAAATCGGGTCATGGCCTTACTCCCTGAAGCACACAGGTGATGTGAAATGTCCAGTTATTGGCTTGTACAGTGAATAGGTGCTGTATAGCTTTATCGGCGTCCGATCAGTTGCAGAAACTCTTGCCGCGTCGTCGAGCTGTCACGGAAGGCGCCCAGCATCACGGAGGAGGTCATGACCGAATTCTGCTTCTCTACGCCGCGCATCATCATGCACATGTGCCTGGCTTCAATGACCACCGCCACTCCGGCGGCATCGGTGATCTGCTGGATGGCCTCGGCAATCTGCCGGGTGAGGTTTTCCTGGATCTGCAGGCGACGGGCGAACATGTCCACCACCCGCGCGACCTTCGACAGCCCCAGCACCCTGCCGGTGGGGATGTACGCCACATGCGCCTTGCCGATAAAGGGCAGCATGTGGTGCTCGCAGAGGGAATACAGCTCAATGTCGCTGACGATCACCATTTCATCGCTCTGCGATTCGAACAGGGCACCGTTGGTGACGTCTTCCAGGCTCATCGTGTAGCCATTGCACAGATACTGCATCGCTTTGGCGGCGCGCTTGGGCGTGTCCAACAGACCCTCGCGCTCGGGGTTTTCACCGACGCCGACGAGAATTTCACGGTAATGACTGGCTAATAATGGGTTCATTCAAGGTGCTCGCGGTGGTGCTGTGCGTGAAGCCAATCCATAGCGAAAGAGTTGTACGCAATGAAGTGCTTTGTATAGGTATTATTGAAGATAGGCTGAAAAAAATCACCTGACAATGAGTCGGCAATCTTTTTTATGCAGATGCGAAAACCTCACATCGCAAAAATGTGAGGTTGCGCAAATGGCGGAGGACAGAGAGGGGACCGCGAGCGCTCCGGGACAAGCGCAAGCGCGGTGGGAAACTACGACGATGGTGGGCAAGCGTCCTGATCGATTCCGGAGCCGTCAGATTGCCGATTCCGGCATCTCAAGCGTTCTCTTCAAGCCTGCGCACGTCACCCAAGGAATCACGCTGCATCGACTGCAGGTTCTTCTCGATGGTTTCGCACAGCGCTTCCATTTGAATCTGGTGTTCGCTGTGGCGAAACGGACTTTGCAGATCCGTGCCGATGCGTTCGATGGCCAGCAGCATAAAACCGACGACGGTCGAGGCCAGCGGCGTGAACCAGCCCAAGGACTCCACCAGACCGACCGGCACAATCAGGCAGAACAGCGAAATAAACAGCCGCGGAAAATACACATAAGGGTAAGGCAGCGGCGTATTTGCAATCCGCTCCATGCCGCCCTGGCTGTTGGACAGGTCCACCAGAGTCGATTCCAGCCGCGCCAGGCGAATGCTGTCCAGGCGCCCGGCCTTGTATTCCCGTGCGAGCAACGTCGCCGAGCCGGTGAGGATATCGTTGGCAAAGTTATTGGTGGTGCCACTGCGGGCGAACTCATCGGCGGGAATAAACGCTCGCACTTCCTCGGGACAAGGCTGGCCTTGCAGATGGGCCGCCAGACAGTTCACATAGGCGACGTGACGACGCAGAAGGGTCGACTTGACCGGATTGACCTCGCTGCCGGTGTCATCCAGCAGCGTCAGCACCTGCCGGGCGAAGCTGCGTGAGTTGTTGATCATCGAACCCCACAGCGTCCGCGCTTCCCACCAGCGGTTGTAAGCGCTGCTGTTGCGGAAACTGATCAGCACGATCAATGCCGAACCCAATAACGTCAGGGGCATCAATGGCAGATTCAGCTTAGCGTTGAGGAACAGCATGAAGTCGACGGTGACGGCGATGTCCCAGAGCAGCAGCCAGAACAACGCCCAGCCGACATAGCCCAGAGTCTTGATGATCAAACGGTATTTTCTGACGATGGCAGCTTTCAAACGGAAAACCTCGAGGTGAGCGGTAAGCGTTAACGCGTTAGCTCGGACGGTGTTTTCGGGGGAAAGGTTCGGGCCGTGGTACTTGACCACCTCATTTACACCCTACGTTCTCGCCACTCCCGGCACATCCATGTTGATCTTGCGCCAGAACGCTTCCGACAAACTGTAGGCCGAGAAGGCAATCAGTCCCAACGCCATCACCATCAAAATCAGCCAGCCGGCTGGCAGATTCTGCAGCGCATCGAGTGCTTCCTTCATACCCGGTGGATCCATGGCCTGATAGGTGGAACCGCTGATTGCCAGCAGCAATGCAATCTCGATAAACACCACGCCACGCGCGATCAGGCCAAACCGCGAGACCGGGCGGACGTAGCGCATGACCTCTTCGTCAGCCTCGAAATACTTCTCGAACGAGGCTTTCCAGCCCTTGATGATGTGTGCAATGCCCACGCCAAGTGGAACGAGGGCGATCAGGTACACCAGCCAGTTCGAGTGTTCCCAGGACAAAAGATGCGCCAGCCAGTCTTTGGTTTGTCCTGCGGAATTGCCCGAGCTTTTAATCCCGCTGATGAGCAGGCCCAATGCAAAGAACGCCAGAGCACCGTTGACCAGACCTCCCACAAACAACCCTGTGCGGATCACCAGACCTTTGAGTTTTGTGCCGTGATGATCGACATCACGCGTTGCCTGCAGGACACGCCAAGCGGCAAATGCGAGCAGTCCCGCCACGACAAGTCCAACCAGAAAATAGCCGAATGGCTGGCCTAACAAGGCTTCCAGACTCTTGTGGCTGTCCTTCGGTTTAGTCGAATCCTGGGCTGCCAGCAACGCAAAGATACCGATGATCAGATACAGCATTCCTCGGGCGGCATAGCCTCCCCGAGCGAGGAGGACGAGGTTGCGTTGCGCGGACATGGGGGTATTCCTGAGAGGTTATAAGAGAGCAGACCCTTCTTGCCGGGAGGGGTTCTATGACCTGTCGAAGAACGCCGTGTCTTCTCCAGGACATCGGCGCCGAGGCTGTTCAACACCACGTCGCTTCGTTGCCGGCCGATAACGCCGACGCAGAGTAGAAGCACAGCTCATTCCGCGAGCGCTTTGGCCCTCGCAATTGAAAACGCTTGCGGCAGGCTTGCGCCATTTTTGGCGGCAAGAATCTCGGCCATCACGCTAACGGCGATTTCCGCAGGCGTCTTGCTGCCAATGTACAGGCCGATCGGCCCGTGCAGGCGCTCAAGCGACGCCTCGGTCTCACCAAAATGCTCGATCAGGCGTTCGCGGCGCAACTGGCTGTTGCGTCGCGAGCCGATGGCGCCAATATAGAACGCCGGGCTGTGCAGCGCTTCGAGCAAGGCCAGATCGTCAAGTTTGGGGTCATGGCTCAAAGCGACGATGCAGGTGCGCAGATCCACCGCGAAGTCGCGGACCACGTCGTCCGGCATGCCGACGATGCGCTCCACGCCATTCACCGCCCAAGTCTCGATGTACTCGGGACGCGGATCGCACACCGCCACCCTGAAACCGTTGAACAAGGCCATGGTCGCCAGATACTCGGCCAGCGCACCGGCACCGATCATCAGCATTCGATAGCCCGGCCCCAAGGTGTTGAGCATCTGCGCGCCGTCGAAGTTGAACTGTTCCGGCGTCGCGGTCGGTTCAAGCATGACCCGACCGGACTCCAGCGTCAGGCGACGACGAACCAGTTGCCCGGCGTCCAGTTGCGTCAGCAGTTCATCAAGTGACTGCCACGCCGGGTTGAACTCAAGGATCAGCTCAAGCGTGCCACCGCACGGCAAGCCGAAGCGATGCGCCTCATCGGCGCTGACGCCATAGCGCACCACTTGCGGTGCGCCGTCGCTAAAAGCGGGGCCGCCATGGGCCGTGGTGTAGCGATGGATCAGATCGTCTTCGATGCAGCCGCCGGACACGCTGCCCACTCCGCGACCGTCGTCACGCAAAGCCATCATCGAACCCGTCGGCCGTGGTGAAGAACCCCAGGTGCGCGCCACCGTGGCGAGCAACACACGCTCGCCAGCGGCAAGCCAGTCCCGCGCCGTGCGCAGGACCAGCAAGTCGATGCTTTCCATCAAAATATCCTCTTAGCGCATCTGCAAAATGATCGGGCTGCTGCTGGCCGGATCAGTGTGTTCACGCAACTTGCCCACCGTCTGCGCATCCACCGCACCGCCCTGATTGCCCCAAGTGCTGCGCATGAAGGTCAGCACGTCGGCGATCTGCTGATCCGACAACTGCTCACGGAAGGCCGGCATGCGATAGGCATCCGGCACACCGGCCGCCACCACACGTTGCGAACCGTTGAGGGTGATGTTGATCGCCGAGGCGCTTTCCTTGGCCAATGCCGAGGTCGCGCCGGCCAGCGGCGGCATCCATTCGGACTGGCCCTTGCCGTCCAGACCGTGGCACGAAGCACAGCGCGTGACGTAAGTATGAGCACCGGGCGAGTCCAGACGTTCCGCTGCGGATACCGCTTGATACTGCCAAGGCGCGCCATCCCGTTCGCGATCCCCGGGAAGCGACTTCAGGTAGTGGGCAATCGCGGCCAGATCCTCATCGGTCATGAACTGCGTGGAGTTGTTGAACGCCTCGGTCATCGAGCCGTAGACCACCGCGTGTTGATTGCGCCCGGTCTTGAGGAACTGCACGATTTCCGGTTCGCTCCAGCGGCCCAGCCCGGTGTTGTGATCATCACGCAGGCTCGGTGCATACCAGCCATCGAGCAAGGCGCCGGCGAGGTACGGCTTACCGGCCTCATCCAGTGCCTTCTCGTTGAACGCCAGCCCGCGCGGCGTGTGGCAACTGCCGCAGTGCCCGGCGCCTTGAACGAGGTAAGCGCCACGGTTCCACTGTTCATCCTGCGAAGGTTTGGCCGCATAAGGCTCGGCGTCGACAAACACGCCGTTCCACAGCGCAATCGGCCAGCGCAGGTTCAGCGGAAACGGAATCGAACCCGGAATATTCGCCTGTTTGACCGGCGCCACGCCTTTCATGAAGAACGCATACAGCGCCCGCACATCGTCATCACTGAGCTTGGCGTAGGACGGGTAGGGCATCGCCGGATACAGACGGCGACTGTCCGGCGCCACGCCGTGGCGCACCGCTCGGTCGAAGTCCGCGAGGCTGTAGTGGCCGATGCCGGTTTCCGTGTCCGGGGTGATATTGGTCGCGTGGATCGCGCCCAGCGGCGTGGCCATTTCCAGGCCGCCGGCGAACGGCGCGCCGCCCGGCACACTGTGGCAGGCGACGCAATCGCTGAGCCGGGCGACGTATTCGCCACGGGTGACCAGCGCCGGGTTGATGTCGGCCACGGCGATCTGATGGTTTTCCAGGCGCGAGACGGGCTCGCGGGTGACATACCAGGCCAGCAGGCCTGCCGCGACCAGGCACGGCACTGCCAGCCAGCCAGCGGTTCTTGCGAATCGGCGGTTATTCATGGACGCTCCGGCGCTGATCAAGTGAAGGTGTGTCGGCTCATGGGCAGGCTGCGCACCCGCTGACCGGTTAGCGTCGCCACCGCGTTAGCGATGGCGGGCGCGACCGCAGGCAATGGCGGTTCACCGATGCCACCCATTTTTTCCCCGCTCTCGACCACACGCACATGCACCCGTGCCATCCGCGCAGGCGGCAGGATCGGGTACAAGTCGTAGTTGCGCGCCCGGGGTTTGCCATCCACCCACACGGCTTCTTCGACCAAGGTTTGCGACAGTCCCAGCGCCACGGCGCCGTTGACCTGCGCTTCGACAATCGCCGGGTTGACGATGCTGCCCGGGTCAATCGCTTGCCAGATGTCGTGCACCTTGACCTGACCGTTCTCGATGGACACTTCGGCGATCACCGCTGTCTCCGTACCGAACGGCGAAGCCATGGCCACGCCGCGCGCACGTTTGCTGCCGTCCTCGGCGGTAAACGGGCCGCGCTTCCAGCCACCCGACAGTTCACCTACCGCTTGCAGCAATGTCGTCAGCCGTTTGTTGTCACGCAGCAAATGCAGACGCAGGTCGAACGGGTCTTTGCCGCCCTTGTCGGCCAGCTCATCAAGGAACGATTCATAGAAGAAGTCGTTGAGCGAGTTGCCCACCGAACGCCAGTAACCGAGCATCGCCGGGCCTTTGACGTAGATCTGCGCGATGCGTTTGTTGGCGATTGCGTAGGACTTGCCCGACAACCCTTCAAGCGCCGTCGGATCGAGCTTCTCACCCTGCTTGCCGGCGAGGGCTTCGGTCGGGCCTTCGGTGGCACTGATCGCCTCGATTGCCAGCGGCCAGCCGTCGCTGTCCAGCGCAGCGCGGAAATTCACCGCAGCAACCGGACGGAGCACGTCACGCAGGAACTCTTCTTCGCGACTCCAGATCAGCTTGACCGGACGGCCCACCGCTTTCGCCAGCGCGATCGCCTGCGGATAGGGACTGGCCGAGTCGTAGAGAAAATGCCGGCCGAAGAAGCCACCCAGCAGCGGCGAATGCAAGGTGATGCGCGACGGATCCAGCCCAGTGCGCTTGGCGATGTCGGCGCGGAACATGTCCGGTGCCTGATTCGGCAGCCAGACTTCCAGCGAACCGTCCGGATTGAATCGGGCCAATGCTGACGGCGGCTCCAGTTGGCCGTGGTTCAGGTATTGGTTGTGGTAAGTGGCGTCGATCCGGGTCTTGGAATCCTTGAGGATCGAAGCCACATCACCTTCATGTTCATCATCCTTGGCCGGGCCTTTATCTTCAGCGAGGCGTTTGAACCAGGCATCGCTGGAAAAATCGGCGGGCATCGGCCGCACTTTGCTCTCGGCCGTGGGTTCTTGCCAGTCGACCTGGATCGCCTCGACCGCACGTTTGGCGTGCCACCAGCGCTCGGCGACCACCGCCACGGCGCCCGGCAGACGATGCACGGAGTGCACGCCTTTCATGGCCTTGACCTGGTCTTCGTTGCGCAGGTTGCCCACCGTCATGCCCAGGCGCGGCGCATGTTGCACGGCGGCATGGAGCATGTCGTCGACCTTCAGATCAATGCTGTACAGCGCTTTACCCGTGGACTTGTCGTAGGCATCGAGGCGTTTCACCGGTTTGCCGATCCAGCGGAACTGGCTCGGATCACGCAGCTTCACGGAGGCCGGATCGGGAACCGGCAGATCCATCGCACGCTCGGCCAGTTCACCGTAGGCCAGCGAGCGGCCCGACTTGGCATGCACGACTTTGCCAGGCTCAGTGCTCAACTCGCTCACCGGCACGCCAAGTTGCTGCGCGCCCGCCTGCAACAGCATGGCGCGGGCAAGGGCGCCGAGGCGGCGCATGACCGGGTAACTCAGGCGCACCGACATGCTGCCGCCGGTGATGCGCATGCCGTTTTCCAACACCACATAGGCTTCGCCGGGCGGGGCGGCCTCGACCAGAAAGGTCGACGGATCAGCATCTAGCTCTTCGCCGACAATCTGCGCCATCGCCGTAAACGTACCTTGTCCGCCCTCCATGAACGGGCAGAGCAGACGCACGCGGTTGTCCGGACGGATTTCGAGAAACGCCGGCACCTGTGTGCCGCGTTCGGCGGTCGCCGCTGCAACGGCAGCTTGCACGCGTGTCGCCCCCAGCGGCAGGCCGAAGCCGAGGACCAGTGCGCCGACGGCAGTGCCGGTCAGAAAACGTCTGCGCGAAACATTGATCGGTTCGTGCAGATCCAGTGCTGAGGCTTGCAGTGAAGGGTCGATACGAACGTTCATCACGCGTCTCCCTTGCCGGCCAGTTCATGCACGGCGGCATGAATGGCGTTGTAAGTCCCGCAGCGGCACAGGTTGACCATCGCCGCCTCGATTTGCGCATCACTCGGCCTGGGGTTCTGTTTGAGCAGCGCGGTGGCGGCCATCACTTGCCCGGACTGGCAGTAGCCACACTGAGCGACCTGCAGATCGACCCAGGTCGCGACCACCTGTTTGCCCACGTCATCGTTTTCGATGGCCTCAATCGTGGTCACCTCGCGGCCGACCACACCGGCCACCGGCGTGACGCACGAGCGCACGACATTGCCGTCCACCAGCACCGAACAGGCGCCGCATTGCGCCAGTCCGCAGCCGTACTTGGTCCCGGTCATGCCCAGATCATCGCGGATCACCCACAACAAGGGTGTATCGGCGTCGGCATCGACCTGATAGGTCTTCTGGTTGATTCGTAGTTCCATGATTCACCCGCTGATCATCGGTTGACGTGCATTGTTATCAGCGGTGACGCGCGGCGAGGCGCATCACCGGGTTTCGTTTAGTTCGCGACTGTGCCGAGCGCTTCTGCCTCGTATGGCTGCCCGCGCAGGAGGGCGATGTCACGACTCGGCGCAGTGCCGAACAGCCGGCCGTATTCGCGGCTGAACTGCGAAGGGCTTTCATAGCCGACCGCAAACGCCGCCCGCGAAACGTCCAGGCGTTCTACCAGCATCAGTCGGCGTGCCTCGTTGAGCCGCAGCCATTTCTGGTACTGCAGCGGGCTCATGCCAGTGAGTTGGCGGAAATGATGGTGAAAGGTTGGCGCGCTCATCTGTACCCGGGCGGCCAGATCGTCGATGCGCAGGGCATCGCTGTAGTTGACCTTGAGCCAGTCAATGGCCTTGGCGATGCGATAACCCTGACCATCGACGGCCGTGATCTGTCGCAGCCGTGCGCCTTGGTCGGTATGCAGCAACCGATAGTGGATTTCGCGCAAAATCAGCGGCGCCAGCACCGGGATTGCCTCGGGTTCATCGAGCAATGCCAGCAGGCGATCGAGCGCGCCCTCCAGCGCAGACGACAGGCTGCCAATCGCGGCGCCCGTGCCCGTTGCTGGCTGGCGCTTGGCCGGCAGGCCGCTCTTGGTGATGACTTCGGCGAGCATGCTCACATCCAGTTTCAGCACCAGCCCGACACAGGGCTGTTCGGGGCTGGCGAGCATCACTTCGGAGTTGGCGGGCAAGTCCAGCGACGTCACCAGAAACCGTGACGGGTCGTAGCTGTAGCCTTCACCACCGACCCACAAGCGCTTTTCGCCGCGGCCCACGAGAATCAGGCTCGGTTCGATCATGCACACCACGGGCGGCGCTGGTTGGTCGCGACGAAACAGCGACAAGCCGGGTATGGCCGTGGCGAAGTCGCCCGGTGCGCTCACGCGCGGGTCGATGTTCAACGCCAAAGGCGATGCCTGGGGCAGGGGGGTAGGGATCATGTCGGGTCACTCCTGTTGACCGAACTCTAATCCGCGCACGAGACGTTTCCTATCCATCACCCTGCATCGCCAGAGGATCAGGCAAGCATTCAAGAGGAATGCACTAGGGAAGGGCCGGATTGACCGGGAGAATGTGTCTATCTGTTACAGGGGCAGCGCCCGAATGGGCTTCAAGCTGCGTGCCCCTGCGCATCACATCCACAGGTTTTTCGCACCACAGGTAGTTCCCATGACGTTTCCTTCTACAGATCCTTCTACAAGAACAGGTGGCTGGAGCGCCGTGCTGGCGATGTCGCTGGCCGCATTCGCCCTGGTCGCTTCAGAATTCATGCCCGTCAGTCTGCTGACGCCGATTGCGGCCGACCTGCACATCACCGAAGGCCAGGCAGGCCAGGGGATTTCCGTGTCCGGTGCCTTTGCCTTGATCACCAGCCTGCTGATTGCCTCGGTCGCCGCGCGCATCGAACGCAAGACATTGCTACTGGGGCTGACCTTGCTGATGATCGTCTCCGGTACGGTTGTCGCGGTCGCGCCGGGTTATCCGTCGTTCATGTTTGGACGTGCCTTGATCGGAATTGCAATCGGCGGTTTCTGGTCACTCTCGGCGGCGACTGCGATGCGCATGGTCAAGCCGGAACAGGTTTCGCGAGCACTGGCCATCGTCAATGGTGGTAACGCTTTGGCGACGGTCATCGCTGCTCCGGCGGGAAGCTTTCTCGGCTCGCTGATCGGCTGGCGCGGCGCATTCTTCTGTGTGGTTCCGGTTGCGGTGCTTGCCGCTGTGTGGCTGCTGATCAGCCTGCCGTCGTTTAAGGCCGAGCGCCAGGCCGGTAGCGGCAACGTGCTGCGGCTGATGAAGCAATTGCCAGTGGCCTTGGGCATGGTCGCTGTCAGCGTGTTTTTCATGGGCCAGTTCATGCTGTTCACTTACCTGCGTCCCTTTCTTGAGGGCGTGACCGGCGTCAGCGTCTCAACGTTGTCCTTGATGCTGCTGGGGCTGGGACTGGCCGGTTTTATCGGCACCTTTCTGATCGAACGGTTTATGGGGCGCGGTCTCTATCGAACCTTGACCGTCATCCCGCTGATCATGGCGGCCATCGCGCTGGCGTTGGTCAGCTTCGGCCATTCACCGGTGCTGACCGCCGTGTTGCTCGGCCTCTGGGGACTGGTGGCCACCGCTGCGCCGGTCGGCTGGTGGACATGGCTGGCGCAAACGCTGCCGGATGATGCGGAAGCCGGAGGCGGCTTGCTCGTGGCCATTGTCCAACTGGCGATCGCCGGCGGCGCAATCGTTGGCGGTCTGGCTTTTGATCTGAGCGGTTACAAAGCTACGTTTGAGCTTAGTGCCGCAGTGTTGGTTGTCGCGTCAGTGCTGGCCTGGTTGGCGGGGCGCAACGCCACGGAGGTTCATCTTGTCGAACCTGCAGCTCATTCGAGCGCTGTTTCCGGCGAAGCTGGGTCCCAATTGTCTGATCAAGCAGGAAGCTGCTCAGTGCGCCAATGACGGTTGGCTCGCGACCGAGACAGTGAAGATCACAACAAACAGCACGACGACTGCCCAGAACATCACCATGACTGTCCGCATGACGACCTTGAGGCCTTGATAAAGCCTGCGCAGCCAATGGCCTTCGGGTTGTGCTTCAGAGCGGGTTCTGAGTAGGCCTTTCAAATAAAAACCCAGGAGCGCAAGCAGTGCGCCACCTATCGCCAGCGCTGGCAGGCCGGCTACGGGGAAAATGCTTTCCCAGCGATAGAAAGAAGACCGGCTCAGGAAGACCACATAACAAGTCAGGCTGCCGTAGGGCAGCGCTCTCCACCATTTGCCGGCCAGCGCTCCGACCATCAGGCACATGATCACCATGAACGGGCTGAGGAGAATATAGAGCATCCATTCCAGTACGTTGGGCAGGTAGTCCGGGGAATGGATGCTGCGCCAGAGGTGTTCCAACATTGATCGGGTTCCTGCCTTCTAGGGAGTCATGCTGCTGCGGTGCTTCCGTGCTGCTGGACGGTATCGGCGTGTTTTTGGGTTACATGAGGGCTGTTGTGTGAATCAGGGGCTTTATGGGGGGGGCTACGCCGGAGCATGTCCGGGCGGTGGAGGGATTCGGTAAAACGTCCAAAAAAGCCATGGCCACTTCAACATCACCAGTATCCGCAAATATCAGCTTACGTCTCAGCTGACATCCGATGATTCTCCACCAAGAAGTCGACGAACAACCGCACCCGCGCCGGCATTGCCGCGCCGCCGACGAACACCGCATGAATCGGTTCCTGGTCACCGGGGTTCCAGTCTTGCAAAAGCGCAATCAGATCGCCGCGCTGCAGATCCTCGCTCACGCTGAATTCGCCGATGCGTGCAATCCCGGCACCCACTCGCGCGAGTTGTGCCAGCGCTTCACCGCTGCTGCATTCGATGTTGCCGCTGACCTTCAGGGAAAACGCTTTGCCATCGCGAATGAATGGCCAGTTGGGTTCGGCACGCTTGAAATTGAAGCGCAGGCAGTTGTGTTGTAGCAGGTCTTCCGGTTCCTGCGGGATGCCGTGGCGCTGCAGAAACTCGGGCGATGCCACCACGACCTGGCCGGTGGTGCCGATCCTGCGTGCGGTCAGCGGGCTGTCGGGAAGATGGCCGAAGCGCACCGCGACGTCGGCTTGCCCGCCAAGAATGTCGACCACTTCGTCGCCGAGGGTGAGGTCGACGACGATGTTCGGGTAACGGGCGCTGAAGGCTGCGACCAACGGAACGATGGCCAGGCGTCCATGGACAAGGGCGGCACTGACCCGTAATCGCCCCTTGGGCACGCCTTGATCGGCGATGGCTTCTTCGACCTCGTCCATGTCGGCGAGGATCCGCCGGGCACCGCGCAAAAACGCTTCGCCCTCGGCTGTGAAGGTGATCGCTCGGGTGGTGCGCAACAGCAGGCGGGTGCCCAGCCGTTGCTCGGTGCGCGCGATGATCCGACTGACCGCCGAGGGCGTCAGGCCCAGTGCACGCGCGGCGGCCGACAGGCTGCCTTCCTGCGCCACGGTGGTGAACACGCTCATTTCACCTGACCTGCCGTTGAAATCCACTTGTGCCTCCTGCGCAAAGGTGATTGCCGAAAATGCTATCTACCGCCTGAAAAGACGGGATCGTAGCATTGGCGGCATAGATAAGGAGCTTTCCATGCGTATCAATCCACCACTTGTCGCACTCGCCATTGGTGCCTTCGGCATCGGCGTTACAGAATTTGCCCCCATGGGCATGTTGCCGGGTATCGCCGCGGATCTGGGCGTATCCATTCCCGCTGCCGGTTTGCTGGTCAGCGCTTATGCGCTGGGCGTTTTGCTCGGCGCACCGCTGATGACCCTGACCACGGGCAAGATTCCCCGGCGCTCTCTGCTGATCGGGCTCATGGCGATTTTTACCCTGGGTAATCTGATGTCAGCCTTGGCCACCGATTACTACAGCCTCATGGTCGCCAGGGTGGTGACCTCACTGAACCACGGTGCCTTTTTTGGCGTTGGCTCGATCGTCGCCGCCACCCTGGTCGCCCCGGAGAAACGTGCCGGGGCGGTTGCGGCAATGTTCATGGGCCTGACCCTGGCGACCATTGGCGGTGTGCCGCTGGCCGCCTGGTTTGGCGAACTGTTCGGCTGGCGCACGGCTTTCTGGGGGATTACCGGCCTGGGCGTGGTGACGATGGCCGCGTTGTGGTTCGCCTTGCCCAACGTGCGAGCGCCGCAAAGCGTCGGTGTCATGGCGGAAATCCGCGTATTGGGCCGCGGCCCGGTGCTAGCCGCGCTGGCCCTGACTGTCGTCGGCTCAAGCGCCATGTTTACCGTGTTCACCTACATCGCACCGATCCTCAGCAGCGAGACCCATGCGTCCACCGCTTACATCACCGCCATGCTGATGCTTTACGGTGTCGGGTTGACGCTGGGCAACATGTGGGGCGGCAAGGCTGCTGACCGCTCGATCGATCGCACCCTGATCGTCTCGCTGAGCGTACTGATTGTCGTCCTGTTGGCGTTCACCGTACTGATGCGCTGGCCGCTGCCGGCCGCCGTGGCCATCCTGATTTGGGGCATCGCCAGTTTTGCCTTGGTGCCGCCGCTACAGATGCGTGTGATGGAAGCGGCCAAGGACGCGCCCAATCTGGCCTCGGCGGTGAACATCGGCGCCTTCAACTTCGGCAACGCGATTGGCGCAGCGCTGGGCGGTGCGGTGATCAGCAGCGGGTTGGGTTATCCGGCGATTTCCCTGGCCGGCGCGGCAATGGCGGGTCTGGGACTGCTGATGGTGTTGGCGTTTGCGTGGCGTTCCAGAACGGTTGAAGCGGCGGTGGTGTGACAAGCTCCGGTCAGCCTGAAACAGCCGAGCTGGCGTAGTTACAAAAGCCCTTGATCGAGGCCCGTTTTGGCGGGCCTCTTTTTCACCGCCGTGAACAGCCTAATCAAAGCGTCGTGATCTGCCCATTGCGATCCAGCTCATACACCTTGTAGCCCTGCAATTTCTCCTTCAGCCAACGCTCCGCCTTGCCCAACGGCCGCTGCCGCGCCCAGAGCAAATCGACACCAATCTGCCAGTCGGTATGCGGATACGCCGAGAGCTGCAGTTCCACCAGCTCACCTTTGGCCAGTTCTCGCTGAACCAGTTGCCGGGGCAGGGTGGCCCAGCCAAGCCCGGCGCGGACCATTTCCAATAACGCCAGATAACTTTCCGCTTGCCACAACTGGGTCGAGCGCAGGTATTCGCTGCTCGGCAGTTTGCTCGCGTGAGCGCTGAAGGCCAGGCGCCGATGAACGTGCAGGTCGTCGAAGGTGACGTTGTCGAGTTGCGCCAATGGATGCTCGGGGTGGCAGACGTGCAGCATGATCAGTTTGCCCAGTTGCTGGAACGCCAGTTCCTTGGGGTAACCGGGCTGCGAGAACGCCACGCCGAGTACCGCTTCGCCGCTGCTGACCAGTTCGCTGACGTCGCCGTACACCGGATGGCGGATGATCAGGTCGACGAAAGGGAATGCGGCTTCGAAGGCTTTGAGCACGGGCATGATCGGGCCGTACGGCGTTTCAATGGCGAGCGTCAGGCTGGTTTCGACGTTGTCCGAAAGGCAATCGGCGTGGGCTTCGAAGGTCATGCAGCGTTCGAGCACGGCTTCGGCCTGCACCAACAATTTTTGGCCACTGGCGGTGAGGGCAGGGCTGCGGTTACTGCGGTCGAACAGGTCGACGCCCAGGTCGGTTTCGAGGTTGGCAATCGCCGCGCTGATGGTCGATTGGGTCTTGCCCAGTTTGCGCCCGGCGGCAGAAAACGATCCGCTTTTGACCACTTGGACAAACATCAACAGTTGATCGAGTGAGAAGCGCAAAAGGTGGACTCCCGGGTCGAGGATAAGAATTGGAAGCAGATCACGAATGCCTGATTTTGCCATCGAAAAAAGCGATGGTTGCTAATTTGTTTCATCGTAATAAACGTTCAAATATGACCCCGCGTCAAACGATCTCCGGGGCGGATCTGACTTTCAAGCGCCCCTGAGCATGCCCGCGATCTCAACAGATGCCGCACCTTCAGGAGCGTGTGAAATGACTACACAACGCATTCATCCGGTGGACGAGGTTTTGCCACTGCGACAGTTGTTCACGTTTGGCTTGCAGCATGTTCTGGTGATGTACGCGGGGGCGGTGGCGGTACCGCTGATTCTTGGCAGTGCGATGGGGCTGACCTCGGCGCAGGTGGTGTTGCTGATCAACGCCAACCTGTTGACCTCGGGTGTGGCGACGTTGATTCAAACCCTCGGTTTCTGGAAATTCGGCGCACGGCTGCCGCTGATTCAGGGCTGCTCATTCATTGCCCTGGCGCCGATGATCATGATCGGCAAGGAATTCGGTCTCAGTCAGATTTTCGGCGCGGTGATCGCCGCAGGCTTTATCACCATTGCCCTGGCGCCGGTGTTCAGCCGCTTGCTGCGGTTTTTTCCGCCTGTGGTGATTGGCAGCCTGATCACCATTATCGGCATCTCGCTGATGCCGGCAGCGGCGATCTGGCTGGGCGGTGGCAATCCCGACTCGGCGGATTTTGGCAATCCCGCGAACCTGTTACTCGGTTTGGCCACCGTCAGCGTGACACTGGTGATCTACGCCAAATGCAAGGGCTTCCTCGGCAACCTCAGCGTACTGATCGGCCTGTTCGTCGGCAGCCTGATCGCAGCGGCCTGCGGCATGACTCACTTCAATCGGGTCAGCGAAGCGGCGTGGTTCGAACTAAGCGCACCGATGGCATTCGGCGCCCCTGAATTCGCGCCGGTGCCGATTCTGATCATGACCCTGGCGATGCTGGTGATCATGGCCGAGACCACCGGCAACTGCCTGGCGATCGGCAAATTGACCGGCAAACCGACCACGCAACAAACCCTCGGCAACGCGTTTCGCGCCGACGGCTTGTCGACCATGCTCGGGGGCTTGTTCAACAGCTTTCCTTACAACGCCTTCACCCAAAATACCGGTTTGATTGCGCTTTCGAACGTGAAAAGCCGCTTCGTCGTGGCCGCTGCCGGGGCAATCATGGTGCTGATGGGCCTGTTCCCGAAACTCGGCGCGTTGATCGCCGCAGTGCCAACGCCGGTGCTCGGTGGCTGCGCGATCGTGATGTTCGGCATGACCACCGTGGCGGGGATTCAGGAACTGTCACGGGTGCAATTCGAGGGGACGCGCAACGGCATCATCGTCGCCGTGTCGGTGAGTGTCGGCGTGCTGCCGATGTCGTTTCCGGCATTGTTCGAACACGTCGGCCCAACCCTGAAACTGGTGCTCGACAGCGGGATTTTCCTCGGAGCGATCACCGCCATCGTCCTCAACATCCTGCTCAACAACGACAAAAAACCCACTGAAACCATCGGCGCTGAACTGGCCGACTGACTGTTTGTTTTCCACTGCCCAGGAGTCACCCATGAATCAATTCACTCAGCTCATCCCGGCCGGCGTCAGCGAACTTGATCTGACGTTGCTGCGCCAGACCATCGCCCTGTCCGAGGCATCGAAGCAACGCGGTCGCCATCCGTTCGCGGCATTGGTGGCCGACCGCAACGGCAAGGTGATTGTCGAAGCGGGGAACAATTCGATGCCACCGGAAGGCGATCCGACTCAGCACGCCGAGTTGGTGGCGGCCGCAGCAGCGGCAAAACTGCTGTCACCGCAAGAGCTGGAACAGTGCACGTTGTACACCAGCGCCGAACCTTGCTGCATGTGCGCCGGCGCGGTGTATTGGACCGGGATCGGGCGGGTGGTTTATGCCTTGTCAGAACATGCCTTGCTGGGCTTGACGGGTGACCATCCGGAGAACCCGACGTTCTCGCTGCCATGCCGCGAAGTATTCGCCAAAGGGCAGCGCAAGGTCAGTGTGTTGGGGCCGATGCTGGAGGGGGAGGCGGCTGAGCCGCACAAGGGTTTTTGGTCGTAACAGGTTAGAAACCACGCTCGATTGGCGTGGTGCTGCCCCTCTAGAGACGCAGGAAGGGGCATTGAACCCGCCAATTCACAAATGAGAGCGGGCAATGCCAATGCCGAAATTGCCTTTGTCGTTGAGTATCTATGAGGCCAACAGCTTCTTTACTTCAGCCACAATCACCGCAATGTCGAACGGCTTGGGCAGCACCACGTCAAACAGATCCGAACGCTGCATGCCGATGTGCGCCTGCGCTCCACTCATGAGAATGATCGGCAAGTGTTTGACGGAAGGCTGAGCACGCACGGCTTCGGCGAATTCGAGGCCGTCCATGACCGGCATCATGAAATCAGTGATGATCAGTGCTGGCCGTTCTCTCTCCAGCACTTCGAGGGCTTTCTTGCCATTGCTGGCCGTCACCGTCATGAAACCCTCATCCTCCAGCGCAAAGCCAAGAATGTCAGCAATCAGATACTCGTCGTCGACTACCAGGATGGTGGTCATGTTATTTCAACCCGCTCGAAGACTTACGATATTGAACCAGGCAATGACTCAGATGAGACGGAAGGTTCATTTCTCAAAGCCTTTTCCAGGAACACATCTTGATCACGGATAACCACCTCGAACCGCGAAGGGTTATAAGAGCTATCACGTATCTTGAGAATGGAAAGCGTCCTGCGAAGTTCAGCGTGATTTTCAAAGAAACGCATGAGAATCAGGTTGTCGACAATACTCGACAGGTCGGAGTTCGGTGCGCTGACCTCGGAGCCGAACAGATCGCGCATTTCCCAGGAGGCGAAGACCGTAACGCCTCGCGACCGCAGCTCGTTCATCAGCGCACTGAAAAAGTCGGTGATGCGTCCCGGTGTGGTTGAAACCCGAGTCATGCCGCTGAGGCTGTCGATGAACAGGCGCTTGATACCTTTTTCATCGACCAGGCTCAGCAGGCGCGCACCGAGGCCGTCCAGCAAGCCCTCGGTGGTAGGCTGCCAGGCAATGCTCAGCGCACCGCTGTGTTCCATTTGTTCAATGTCGATGCCCAGCGAACGGCCTTTGAGTCGCAGCCGTTGCGGGCTCTCATAGAAACCGAAATGCAGGCCCGGCGCCTCGGCCGTCGACTGCGCGAGAAACTTCAGACCCAGCGTGGTTTTGCCGATCCCGGAAGGCCCCATGACGAGCGTGACGCTGGAGCTGTGCAAGCCGCCACCGAGGATGTCATCCAGCGAAACGATGCCGCTGGGAATCCGTGTCATGTCTGCGCTGTCGGGGGCGGAAGGGCGTTTGTACAGACTTTCCAGGCGCGGATAGACCACCAGGCCGTGATCGGTGATCTCGCATTCGTGAACACCGGTCAACGCGCCGCTGCCACGGGTCTTGCGCAGGTGAATGCGTCGCACCGATCGCGTGCCGAACAGCTCTTCGCCCATTTCGATGACGCCGTCGACCATTGTGTGTTCCGGGCTGCCGTCGTCCAGGCGCGAGCTGGTGAGAAACAGCACGGTGCAACCGGCGAATGCCGCGTGGCCTTGCAGTTCGGAGATGAATTTTTTGGTGTCGATCGGTGAGTCGGCCTTGGAGCGCGCGTTGAGCAAACCGTCGACGACCATGACCGTCGCTTTCTGCCGGCTGATTTCGCGCCGCAGCAGTTTCACTACTTCATCGAGGCCTTCGTTTTCCAGCGTATCGAAAGCGCTGACAAACTGTATTTCGGCGCCCACTCGCGAGGCGTCGAAAAAACTCATGGTCGACAGAAACTGAAACAGCCGGTCGTGGGACTCGGCCAGCAACGTGGCAACCAGGACGCGACCGCCATTGCGGGCATGATGGAAGCCGAGCTGATTGGCGAGGATGGTCTTGCCGGAACCGGGGCGGCCTTGAATGATGTACGAAGCACCCGCGACCAGGCCTCCCTGCAGCAGCGCGTCGAGCCCTTCGATTCCGCTTTGAAGGCGTTTTAGCTTTTCCACTATGCGACCCTGATCTGAAAAAACAGGCTTGTTAAGCCGGATGGATGAAATGCTAACGCCATTTCCTTTTTTGGGCCATGGCGGTGGAGGCAAAGTAGCGTTGGAAAGTGATGCTTGGCGAGTGACGGCATGCAATCCGGGAATAAGGACAACCTGCGCGCAAGAAGATTCGATTGCCAAATCCCGTGAACGAAAAAGCCGGCATAGTCAGGGCTTTGCCGGACCTGAGATAACGCAGGCGATGGGATTCGAACTCATGACTACCCTTTGACTCACGCAGCCTGACTGATTGCAGGTACAAATTTTACGAAGAATTTACGGAGTCTTCAGGATGGGCATCCGATACTGCGCGGTGCTAATTTGGAACGCTATTGTGATGTCCCACGCAGCAATTCGGCTTATAGGCTTCATCCTGGGTATATTTTTGATTACCCTGGCGGTAAGCATGGCTATCCCCATGATTACGCTGGTGTTTTATGAGCGTAGCGACGATCTGTCGGCCTTCCTCGGGTCGAGCCTGATTACCTTCATCTGTGGTCTGCTGTTGATCGTGCGAGGGCGTCCGGACACGGGCAATCTCCGCCCGAGGGACATGTACTTGCTGACTACCGCGAGCTGGGTCGTTGTGTGTGCCTTCGCAGCTTTACCCATGGTTTTCATCAGCGATATCAGCTACACCGATGCATTCTTCGAAACGATGTCGGGCATCACAACCACTGGCTCGACTGTACTCACCGGTTTGGATAGTTCATCTCCTGGTTTGCTGATATGGCGTTCCATGCTCCATTGGTTGGGCGGCATCGGTTTTATCGGCATGGCGGTGGCAATTCTTCCACTCTTGCGAGTCGGTGGCATGCGTCTTTTCCAGACAGAGTCCTCGGATTGGTCGGAGAAAGTGACACCGCGCTCTCATATGGCAGCCAAGTACATTCTTTTGCTCTATCTGGGCCTGACGGGTATCGGCACTTTGTTGCTCTGGCTCGCAGGAATGACGCCATTTGAAGCGGTCAACCACGCAATGTCGTTGATCTCAACCGGCGGGTTCTCAACTTCGGACTCCTCTCTTGGGCATTGGAAACAACCAGCAATTCACTGGGTGGCGGTAGTCATCATGATTCTGGGCAGCCTGCCATTCACCTTGTACGTTGCAACATGTCGGGGTAATCGGCGTGCGCTGATCAAGGATCACCAGGTCCGCGGGTTTATTGGATTCCTGCTCGTCACATCGTTGGCTGTAGGTACCTGGCTGTATTTTCACAGCGACTACGGATGGTGGGAGGCGTTTCGTATCGTGGCGGTTAATGTGACCTCGGTCGTCACGACCACTGGTATTGCGGTTGGCGATTACACCTTGTGGGGCAGCTTCGCTGTTTTGCTGTTTTTCTATCTGACCTTCGTCGGTGGCTGTTCCGGATCAACGGCAGGCGGGCTCAAAATCTTCCGTTTTCAGGTGGCTGCCGCGCTTCTGGTCAGCAGTTTGAAGCAGTTGATCCATCCTCGAGCCGTGATTCAGAAAAAATACAACGGCCATCCCATCGATGAGGAGATCTTACGCTCGCTGTTGACCTTCTCGTTTTTTTTCACCATCACGATTGCCGCCATCGCTTTGGGCCTGGCTTTGATTGGGCTTGATTGGATAACCGCATTAAGCGGTGCCGCTACGGCGGTGTGTAACGTCGGACCCGGCTTGGGCACAATCATTGGGCCGGCAGGTAATTTCTCATCACTGCCGGATGCGGCGAAATGGCTACTCACCGTCGGCATGCTGCTGGGAAGGTTGGAAATTCTGACTGTGTTGGTGCTCGTAACCCCGGTTTTCTGGAGATATTGACCCAGCGAGTCGTGCCCTGAATTTCAGTACATACAAAAACGCCGCTCAATGAGCGGCGTTTTTTGTAGCGGGCAGTGACGCGTCGCAGGTTATTGCGAGCCTCAGGCTACGCCGTTCCAGGGACGATCTCCGTTTTCGTCCTTGATGCGGGTCGGCAGACCCATTACGTCCAGCGCTTTGAGGAACGGCTCAGCCGGCAGTTCCTCGACGTTGGCCATGCGCTGCACATCCCACTCGCCGCGGGCGACCAGCAGGGCAGCGGCAACAGGCGGTACGCCGGCGGTGTAGGAAATGCCCTGGCTGTCGGTTTCGGCAAAGGCTTCCTCGTGGTCGGCCACGTTGTAGATGAACACTTCGCGCGACTGGCCATCCTTGGTGCCCTTGACCAGATCACCGATGCAGGTCTTGCCGGTGTAGCCGGGCGCCAGCGAGCTCGGATCAGGCAGCACGGCCTTGACCACTTTCAGTGGCACGACTTCCAGGCCTTCGGCGGTCTTGACCGGTTGTTCGGACAGCAGGCCGAGGTTCCTGAGGACCGTGAACACGTTGATGTAGTGCTCGCCGAAACTCATCCAGAAACGTACGTTGGGCACGTCCAGATTCTTCGACAGCGAGTGCACTTCATCGTGGCCGGTCAGGTACAGGTTCTGCGAGCCCACGACCGGCAGGTCGTCGGTGCGTTTGACTTCGAACATGGTGTTGCTGGTCCACTGACTGTTCTGCCAGCTCCACACCTGTCCGGTGAATTCACGGAAATTGATTTCCGGGTCGAAATTGGTGGCGAAATATTTGCCGTGGGAACCGGCATTGACGTCGAGAATGTCGATCGAATCAATGCGGTCGAAATACTGTTGTTGCGCCAGTGCTGCATAGGCGTTGACCACACCCGGGTCGAAGCCCACGCCGAGAATGGCGGTGATGTTCTTCTCTTGGCACTCTGCGAGGTGCTTCCACTCATAGTTGCCATACCACGGCGGGGTTTCGCAGATCTTGCCCGGTTCTTCGTGAATGGCGGTGTCGAGATAAGCGACGCCGGTATCGATGCAGGCACGCAGCACCGACATGTTGAGGAACGCGGAGCCGACGTTGATGACGATCTCGGATCCGGTTTCGCGGATCAGCGCTTTGGTCGCTTCGACATCCAGCGCATTGAGCGAGAAGGCTTTGATATCGGCGGGTTGTTTGAGGCTACCCTTGGCCTTGACGCTGTCGATGATGGCCTGGCATTTGGAGATGTTGCGCGACGCGATAGCGATACGACCGAGTTCATCGTTATGCTGCGCGCACTTGTGGGCCACCACCTTAGCGACACCTCCTGCACCAATGATAAGAACGTTCTTTTTCAATTGCTTTTTCTCTCCTTTATCTGTCCGTTTCAAGAAAGGCTGGACAGGTAGTCTTCGTAACCGAATTGGCGAACCACTTCGACGGTACCATCGAGTTGTTTCACTACGATGGATGGCATTTTCAGGCCGTTGAACCAGTTCTTCTTGACCATGGTGTAGCCGGCGGTATCGATGAAGGACAGTCGATCACCGATGGCCAGCGGACGGTCAAACTGGTACTCGCCGAAGATGTCTCCGGCCAGGCACGATTTGCCGCACACCATGTAGGTATGCTCACCCTCGCTCGGCGCCAGCTTGGCGTTCAGGCGATAGATCAACAGGTCGAGCAAGTGGGCTTCAATGGAGCTGTCCACGACGGCCAGGTGCTTGCCGTTGTAGAGGGTGTCGAGCACGGTGACTTCCAGCGAGGCACTGTTAGTGATCGCCGCTTCGCCAGGCTCCAGATAGACCTGCACGCCGTACTTTTGCGAGAACGCCTTGAGACGAGCGCAGAACGCATCCAGCGCATAGCCTTCACCGGTGAAGTGAATGCCGCCGCCGAGGCTGACCCAGCTCACTTTGTGCAGCAGCTCACCGAAGCGTTCTTCGATGGTGCAGAGCATTTGGTCGAACAGGCCGAAGTCGCCGTTCTCACAGTTATTGTGGAACATGAAGCCGGAGATCTGGCTGATAACGCCTTCGATCTTCACCGGGTCCCATTCGCCAAGACGACTGAACGGACGCGCCGGGTCGGCCAGCAGATAATCGGAACTGCTGACTTGCGGGTTGACGCGCAGGCCACGGACTTTGCCCTCAGAGCGCTCGGCAAAGCGTTGCAGCTGGCTGATGGAGTTGAAGATGATCTTGTCGCAATTGGCGAGCATCTCTTCGATCTCGTCGTCGGCCCAGGCCACGCTGTAGGCATGGGTTTCGCCTTCGAATTTCTGGCGGCCGAGCTTGAGTTCATACAGCGACGACGACGTGGTGCCATCCATGTATTGCTGCATCAAGTCGAACACCGACCAGGTCGCGAAGCACTTGAGCGCGAGCAGGGCTTTGGCCCCGGACTGTTCGCGCACATAGGCGATCTTCTGCATGTTGGTCAGCAGTTTCTGTTTGTCGATGAGGTAGTACGGTGTCTTGATCATTTCGAGGCCTCCGGCAAGGCCAGCCAAAAAAGGATGCGCATTGTGCCCGGACTGACCACATATCGAAAGAGCAGAGCGTACGACTGGTTCAGCAAATACCCCAAAAGGTTGAACGCTCGGGACGTCGGGACGTGCAACACCGCGACATCAACCACCAGTTGACGGTTATGTCGTGAAGCCTGTGCCCGACGGCCGGGTAGCTAAATAACCTCATCCAGTGCCTGTTCCAGCATGCTCACCGTGCGCTCGATATTCTGCAGTTTCTCGAGTCCGAACAGCCCGAGGCGGAAGGTCTGGAAGTCGGCCGGTTCGTCGCATTGCAACGGCACGCCGGCGGCGATCTGCAGGCCGTGCTCGGCAAATTTCCTGCCGTTCTTGATGTCGGCATCATCGGTGTAGCTCACCACAACGCCAGGGGCCTGAAAGCCGACTGCGGCCACGCTCTTGATGCCTTTGCCGGTCAACAGGGCGCGCACCCGATCACCCAGTGCCTGTTGTTGGTCGCGGATCTTGTCGAAGCCGTAAGCCTGGGTCTCTTTCATCACGTCGTTGAAGCGCGCGAGGGAATCGCTGGGCATGGTCGCGTGGTAGGCATGTCCGCCCTGTTCGTAGGCCTGCATGATCTGCAGCCACTTTTTCAGGTCGCAGGCGAAGCTGCTGCTTTGCGTCTGTTCGATGCGCTCGAGCGCCGCAGCACTGAACATCACCAGGGCGCAGCAAGGGGAGGCGCTCCAGCCTTTCTGCGGTGCGCTGATCAGCAGGTCGACTGCGCATCTGTGCATATCTACCCAAATCGTGCCGGAGGCGATGCAGTCCAGCACAAACAAGCCACCCACCGCATGCACGGCGTCGCCGACCGCCCGCAGGTAGTCGTCGGGCAGGATGATTCCGGATGACGTTTCAACGTGGGGTGCGAAGACCACCTGCGGCTTGTGCGTGGCAATGGCTGCCAGCACTTCGTCCAGCGGCGGCGGGGCGTAGGCTGCCTGGCGACCCGGCTCGACCGGCCGGGCCTTGAGCACCGTGGTCGCCGCCGGGATATTGCCCATCTCAAGAATCTGGCTCCAGCGATAACTGAACCAGCCATTGCGGATCACCAGGCATTGCTGGCCGGTGGCGAACTGCCGCGCCACCGCTTCCATGCCGAATGTGCCGCTGCCCGGAACCACCGCAACCGCCTCGGCGTTGTAGACCTGTTTGAGGGTCTTGGAAATGTTCTTCATCACGCCTTGGAAGGACTGCGACATGTGGTTGAGCGAGCGGTCGGTGTAGACAACCGAGTACTCGATCAGCCCCTCGGGATCGACACTGGGATAGAGCTTGGACATGGGTGACTCCTTCGGCAGAGAGGAAACATCATTGGCAAGCAAGTGTAGGCAAAGGGCAGGGATGAGCTGATTGAATTGTGCAAGTGAATCAGCGTGATTCACATTGCGTCGCAGGCTCGCCGCTCAGCGCATCCACCATCGGCGGATGCTCCTGCACCGCCTGACGCAAATCTTCGGTCACCCGCAGCTCAGCACCCGTCGGCGAGAACGTTGCTGCCGCCGCAAAAGGTGCGGGATTGGCCGGAACCGGGCGTTTGCCCCGGCGCCACAGGAAGAAGCTGACCATGCACAGATTGACCAGCGCAAAGACCCAGAACAGACCATTGGCGCCGAACGAATTCATCACCGGCGAGATCATCATCGGACTGAGCGCCGAGCCCAGTGAGTTGATCAGCAGCAAGCCCTGAATCATCGGCACCAAGGCTTCGGCAGGGGCGCGGTCGGCGGCGTGGCTGACGGCAACCGGGTAAAGCGCGAACACACCGCCGCCGAGCAGAAACAACATCACTGCGAGCAGCGTCGAGGACAACGGCAGCAGGACGATCACCAGCGACAACACCGTGCACGCCACCGTCAGAATCGTCAGCACCTGCAAGCGATCCTTGCGGTCGGACCAGCGTCCGACCGGGTACTGCAGGAGCATGGCGCCGAGGATCGTCCAGGCCATCATGCTGCCGACTTCTCCGACATTCAGACCGCTGCGCTGCAGATACAGCGGCAGCAAGGTGTAAATCGCCGCGATGCTGACACCCGAGCCGAAACAGCCGACCAGCCCGGTCGGCGTCACGCCCAACAATTGCCGTGGCTTGAGCGGTTCAACCTGATCGAGCAGCGGCGACACGCGCGGCAGGATCACGATCGGCAACACCGACAACGAGGCGAGCATGCCGGCCACCATGAACGGTGCGCTGTCGCTCAACCCGGTGATTTTCCCCAGCGTTGCCTGGCCCAGCACACCGGCGCCGTACAAGACGATCATGTACAGCGCGAGCAAGCGCCCGCGAATCTTCGCGTCGCCCGCCAGCAGCAGCCAGCTTTCGATCACCAGAAACACGCCGACCGTGGCCCAGCCGTTGATCAGGCGCAGGGCGAACCAGCCCCACGTGTCATAGAACAGACCCTGCAGCAGAATGGTCACGGCAATCAGCGAGGCAAAGCTGCCGTAGGCGCGGATATGGCCGATGCGCAGAATCAAACGGTCATTGAACACCGCCCCCAAAGTCAGGCCGATGAAGTAGGCGGATGAAACGATGCCGATCATCGTGGTCGAGGCACCGGCAGCGTCGAGGCGAAGGGTGGTCAGGGACGACAGGAAACCGTTGCCCAGCGCAACAATGAACAGCCCGAGCAGGGGCGCCAGCGCCATGGCCAGCAAACGCGGAGACATAAAAACCTCTGAAGATCGAACAGCGCAACGTGCGCCTCTGCGCAGGCGATTGCCAAGCCGAAAAAGTGTGTGGTGCGAGTGCCCGCCGAGCGGGCAGGGCTGTAGGGTCGGACACCCATCAGCGAGGTGTGACTAGTCCGTCAGTTACGCCGCGGTCGCCGTCTCTGGCGACAGCAAGAGCGCGCGGGATTCTAAGGCTTGTGCAGGATTTGCCAATGGTTGTTTGCTGCGACGCTTGGACGCAGGCATAAAAAGGCTGAGACCTAACGACAAGCTTTCAGCTGGGACGAGTGGCGCGATCTGCAGTTTCATTGAGAGGCTCGATACTGCCTTGGGTTGATTACCCGCCTTTCACCCTTCACGCACCGGCTTTGACCTCTGCCTTGACGACTGCTTTACGGTAGGTCAGCAAAACGATGCCCGTGACCACAATCACCCCACCGACAATCTGTCCATTACTGAGCATCTGGTCCAGCACAATCCAGCCCATCAGCAGCGTTGCCAATGGCTCGATGTTCATCACCGGGGCATTGCGCGGCATGTCCAGCCGAGGGACTGAAATGAACAGGACAATAAAACCCGTGCCGTACAGCACCATCAGGGTGGCAAGGGCCAGCCATCCGGTCGAGGTGGCGGGCAGGTTCAATCCGCCGGGAAGGGCGCCCGTCAGCCCTGCCAGGTTGACGCTGCTGAACACGATGAAAATGGTCAGCAGACTGCGTACCGAGCCACGTACCTGAGACAGTTTGTGGTCGGTGATCCACAGCGCGCAGGCGAACACGCTGGCAGCGCAGAACGCGAGTGCGACGCCCGTCAGCCATTGCGTACTGACCTGTGTCGTGGCTGAGAGACGCCCGGGGACATCCAGTACAAACACCAGCCCCATTAGAATCAAACCCATCAAGGTCGCGGTGCGTGCGCTCGGTCGCTGGCCACCCAGCAACCAGGTGAGCAATGCCAGCAGAATAGGGAACACGTTCGCCACCAGCAGGGCCAGCGCCACCGGAACCCGCGCGACAGCGGAGTACAGACACAGACTTTGCGCAGCAATCAGCAGGCCCAGCAATAGTTGCCAGCGCCAGGCACCCGCCGACAAGCGCAGGCTTTGTCTTTGCCACAGCACCAGAATGCCGAGCACCAGCAAGGTCCCGCCGGAACGCATCAGAATCGCCAGCAACACTCCCGCACCATCATCAAATGCGACTCGCGCCGCCACATGATTGCCGGCAAACGCACAGCCCATGCACAACAGAATGATCACAGCCAGATAACGGGGGTAGGGCGGCGGGATGGTTTGCGTAGCGGTAGGGCGAGGCATGGCAGATCTCAGGATTGTTAGCCGTTCGAACGACTTGGTTTTTATTGTGTTGTCGTACAACTAGCCCGTTTTATCGCATTCGCCGACGTCGGGCAATAGACCTGAAAGCGCACAACCACGCATATGTTTGGCTTTATGCTGGATTTTTCACGCCTTTGATTGAGTGAAGAGATCGTATGACTTGATAAGGCAGGGGCCCATCGGCCCCTGCTTCCAGGGATTTACACATTCATGAGAGGCGGGTCGCCTGCTTCTGCTCAGGCATGAAACGGATAATCAACGTACCCACGCTGATCCCCGCCGAAAAAGCTGCTCGGGTCCGGCGTGTTGAGCGCCAGGCCATCGTGCAGTCGACGCGGCAAGTCAGGGTTGGCCAGGAACGGGCGGCCAAACGCAATGACGTCGGCCCGATCAGCGATCAGCGCCTGTTCGGCGGATTGCGCATCGTAGCCGCCCGCCAGGATCAGCACGCCGTTCCAGGTCTTGCGCAACTGGGCAATGATCGCGTCCCAGCGCGGGTCGAAGTTCTCATCTTTGACGGTGCCGACCATCGCTGGCTCGACCAGATGCAGGTAGGCCAGATTCCATTGGTTGAGCGCTTCGACGAGGTGGCCGAAGGTGGCCTCCGGGGTGTCATCGCCCATGCCCATGAAGCGCCCCATCGGCGTCAGGCGTACGCCGACCCGTTCGGCACCGACTTCTTCAGCCACGGCCGCGACCACCTCCAGCAGAAACCGCGCGCGATTCTCCACGCTGCCACCATAGGCATCGTCACGCTGATTGCTGTTGCTGTTAAGAAACTGGTCGAGCAGGTAACCGTTGCCGGCATGAATCTCTACACCGTCCATGCCCGCCAGCAATGCGTTGCGCGCGGCCACGCGGTAGTCCTCGACGATCCCGGCGATTTCCGCCGTTTCCAGCGCTCGCGGCACCGGCACATCACTCCAGACGCCGTTACCGTTGTCGTCGACGATAAACGTTTTGCCAGGCACCGGCAGCGCGCTGGGCGCAACCGGCAGGCCAGCATCGGGTTGAAAACTGGGGTGGGACACCCGGCCGACGTGCCACAGTTGCATGAAGATCAGGCCACCGGCCTCGTGCACCGCTGCGCTGACATCACGCCATGCGCGGACCTGCTCAGGGCTGTAGATGCCCGGCGTCCAGGCGTAACCCTGAGCCTGCCGGGAGATTTGCGTGGCCTCGGTGATGATCAGCGCAGCGCTGGCCCGTTGGCGGTAGTACTCGGCGTTCATTGGCGTCGGCACATCGCCCGGTTGGCCGGCGCGTGAGCGCGTCAACGGCGCCATCGCCACGCGATGGGCGAGGGTATAAGGACCAAGTGCGAGGGGTTGGAACAGGCGACGGGTCATGGGTAGCTCCAGAGATCAATAGAAGGCAATCAAGCGCGGCAGCGGGGCCGCGAACCAGTGCCGCTAACTTAACCGGGTGTAGCGGGGGTGATAATCGGTGACCGGCGCTACGCTGTTTTGCGCAGCGCGCAACGGCGCCCGTGCTCATCAGCGATGAACACGGGTGTGGCTCAGACGGGTTGGTTTGAGCGCGTCAGCGGCAGGTTCAGCCAGCGCCGACCGGTGGCGTTGGCGACGGCGTTGCCAAGGGCGGCAGCCATCGGCCCCTGAACGATTTCAGCGGCACCGAGGAAGGGTTCTCCCGGCTGGTCGAGCAAATGCACATCGACTTTTTTCGGCAGTTGCGTGAAACGCAGAATCGGATAACCGCTCCAGTCGTAACTGCGGATGCCGCCCGCGTCGTAGGCGACTTTTTCGTAGAGGGTCCAGCTCGCGGACTGCACGATGCCACCCTCGACCTGATTGCGCAGGCCGTCGGGGCTGACGATCTGGCCGACGTCCACCGCCGTCACCACGTGATCGATGCGAATCTCGCCGGTCTGCGGATGCACCCGCAGTTTCACCGCGATGGCGCAGTAACCCATGATGTTTTTGTAGCGGGCAAAGGCGAAACCGATACCGGCGCCGGGCTCGCTGTTTTTTTGCGGCCAGCCGATCTCATCACGCACACGTTCCACGACCGCGCGAGCACGCGGATCGCTGAGATGGGCCAGACGCAACGCGACCGCGTCGATGCCGGCCTTGATCGCCAGTTCGTCGATACTCGCCTCGATGGCGAAGATGTTGATGTGCGCCCCCAGCGAACGCATGGCCGAGGTGCGAAAGGGCATCTGGGTGACGAAGGTCATGTTGATGCGCGTCGAGTTGACGTCATACAGCGGCACCGCGTTGCGATCACCATCGCCTTCGGGCTGGGCGATCGGCACGGATGGCGCCGAGGCGAAGGGCCGCGCGAGCAAGCGTGCCGGCAACAGGCGCCCGGCGTTGACGATGCGTTCGTTGTGCGGCGTGGTCCAGAGTTCGTAGGCCCAGTCCTGCAGGCGGCCCTGAGTGAGACCGGCGTCGACCTCGGTGACCATCGCCGAGCTGTACGGCTCCCAAAGATTTTCCTGCTCGCGCATCCACTGCACACGCACCGGCGTACCGGGCACACGCACAGCAATCAATGCTGCATCGGCGGCGGCATCATCGGCGCCGTTGTGGCCGTAACACCCTGAGCCTTCGGTATGAATACAGCGCACCCGCTCAGGTGGCAGACCGAGCATTTCGGCAATGCCGGCGCGCAGCGGGTAAACACCTTGGGTGTGGGTCCAGACGGTAAGCGTGCCGTCCTTGAACCAGGCCACCGCGCAAGACGGACCGATCGAGCCGTGCATCAGATATTGCTTGGTGACCCGCGCCTGAAAACGCGTGTCGGCCGCGCCGCTCGGCGTGCCGTTGTTGCTGATCGGATAGCGCCGGGAGGGCAGGCGTTTGAGCAAGCCATGAATCTCGGCCGCCTCGGGAATCGCCTCGCCGCCGCGCCATTGCGTCACCTCGCTGGCACGGCGCATGGCTTTTATCGCTTGCCACTCATCACGGGCGACCACGGCGAGATAGTTGCCGTCGCGGATCACCTTGACCACGCCAGCCAGCGCTTCGATGGATGCCGCATCGAATGCTTGCAACGTGCAGCCCGGACGGGGCGGGCGGATCACCCGCGCATGCAACATGCCCGGCAGGCGCATGTCCTGGACGAATGCTGCACCACCGCTGACTTTCGCCGGGATGTCGAGGCGCGGCAACGAATGCCCGATGAGTTTGAAATCAGCGGCGGCCATCGCCGGTGACTGAGCCTTGGCATATTGATGCACATCGACATGTCTGACCGCATCGGCGTAACTCATCCGCTGAGCGGCCGGGCCTTCGATCACGCCGTTGTGAGTGCTGAGCAGCGCCGCATCAACCTGCCAATGGCGCGCGGCGGCATCGACGAGCATTTCGCGCACCTGCGCGGCGGCGTTATACAACGCGGTACCGCTGTCGAAAATGCTGTGGCTGCCGGCGGTGTAGCCTTCGTTGGGCGTCAGCGCGGTGTCGGCGGTGAGTAGGTTGATCGCGGTTGCCGGCACCTGCAAACGCTCGGCGGCGATCTGCAGCAGCGCAGTTTTCACCCCGGTGCCCAATTCGACTTTGCCGGTGTAGACGGTGATGCCGTCGGCGCCGATGCGGATCCAGGCATCGAGAAACGGGTTGGTGCGCAGGCTTCCGGGGAGGTCGGGCGCGAGGACCACGGTGCCGAGCGTATCGACTTCCGTATCTGCCAACACACGTCGCGTCACCGGCAGCAGGGTGAATGCCATCAGCAACGCACCACCGCGCAGGAAGGCGCGTCGACTCGGGTTCAATTCATTCGACTCACTCATGTCAGGCTCCCGTTGTGCCCGGCCACCTGTTTGATCGCCTCAATGATCCGCAAGTGCGTACCGCAGCGGCACAGGTTGCCGGCCATGTGCTCGCGAATGGTCGCCTCATCCGGGTGTCGATTACGCTCAAGCAACGCCTGCGCGCGCATCAGCATGCCGGCAATGCAATAGCCGCATTGCGCGGCCTGTTTTTCGATGAATGCTGCTTGCAGAGGGCCCGGCTCTTGCGCGCTGCCGAGGCTTTCCACGGTGCGGATTTTTTTGCCTTCGAGGCCGGCGCAGGGCGTCAGGCAGGCGAACACCGGTTGATCGTCGACGATCACCGTGCAGGCGCCGCACTGACCGAGACCGCAGCCGTATTTGGCGCCGTTGAGGTTCAAGTGATTGCGCAGCGCATACAGCAGCGGCATGTCCGGCTCCAGCTCAAGCGGTTGTGCGGCTCCGTTGACGTTGAGGGTGATCTGGCTCATTTCGTCTCCTGACGTAACGCTTCAATAGTGGAAGAGAGGTCGGCCCACGGTTGATCGGGGCTGGCTTGCTGACGCAGATACGCGGCCAGTGCGCCGAGTTGCGCGTTGTCCAGGCTGGCGGCGAACGCAGGCATCACCGGGCCGGGCGATCCGGGTGTGGCGGGCAGGCCTTCAAGCACGGTTTTGAGGAAGTTGCGCGAACTGGCCGCTTGCAGCGCCGAGGTGTTTTGCAGCCCCGGGCGACCATCGATGGCGCGCATCGGCGCTGCCGGGCCATGGCAACCGGCGCAGGCGCTGCTGAAGAGCAGGGCGCCGCTCGAGTGGTCTGCCGGTTCACTGGCCGGCGTCTTCGGCGTTGTCTCTGTCACCGAAGGCGGGTTTTCCAGGCTGAGCAAATACTCGGCAATCGCCTCGGCTTCACTGGCGGGCAAGCGGGCCAGACTCAAGCTGACCGGACGCATCGGCCCGGCGGGTGTGCCGTGGCCATCGACGATCCCGGCGCGCAGATAGCCCACCAGTTGCTCGCGACTCCACGGGTTGCTGCGTTGACCCATACCGACCAGCGCCGGCGCGAGCCAGCCGTCAACGCTGCCGCCCTGTAGATATTCCGAGGATTTTTCCGCGCCGATCAGGTTCAGCGGCGAATGGCAGCCGGCGCAATGGCCCGGGCCGTCGACCAGATAACGCCCGCGATTCCACGCTTCGCTGCGCTGTGCCAGCGGCGTCAGTGGTTCACCGTGCAGGAACAGCAGGTTCCAGAACGACACCAACGGGCGAATGTTCATCGGGAAATTCATCTGATTCTGCGCGGCCGGCGCGTGCACGGCGGGGCCGCTCATCAAGTAGGCATAGGCGTCGGCAATGTCGGCTGCGCTCATGCGCCGGTAGTGCACGTAGGGGAACGCCGGATAGAGGAAGTGACCGTCGCGAGCGATGCCCTGACGCATCGCCCGCTCGAAGGCCGGCAGTGACCATTGGCCGATACCGGTCTCTGCGTCCGGGGTGATGTTGGTGCTGTACAGCGTGCCGAACGGTGTCACCAACGGCAGTCCACCGGCCAGGTATTCACCGCCGGGACGGGTGTGGCAGACCGCACAATCGCCGGCCTCGACCACCCGCGCCCCGCGTTGCAACTGTGCAGTATCGAAGGTGGTCGGGCGTTCGATCGGTGCAATTGCCGGGCGCCACATCAGCGAAACGGCGCCGATCAGGCCGAGCACGGCGACGACTGCCACGCTGATCCAAAGCGTTCTGGACTTCAGAAAGTGGCGGTTCATGGGACAGAGAACAACGTGGCAGGCAATGGCAGAACGGATGGGATACGGGTCATGACAACGCTCCTTGTGACAGCCGGGGAAGGGCGCCGCGGGGGACGACAGCGCCAGGGCCAAAGCGTAGAGAAACCGCAAGCGCGGGAGAATCACCGGGGCACGCAACAGCGCGTTGCGCGACAAGCAACGCCTGCGCCGTTGCGCCGGACGCATCACTGCGTTGCCCGCCGCGTGGATTCTGCGCGTCGCCACAGAGCCGTAGCCTTGGCAGCACTTTCCTGAACTCAATGAGGTGTCATCATGCTCACAGGCAATCCGGCCGTTGCGGCGAATGCCGAACAGCCAACTTCACTGTCCGGCCTGATGGTCGCGTTCCTGGCATTTTGCTGTGGCGCGGTCGTGGCCAATCTTTATTACGCGCAGCCGATCGTCGAACTGATTGCACCGCAGGTCGGACTGTCCAGCGCCAATGCCAGCCTGATCGTTTCGCTGACGCAGTTTGGCTACGCCCTGGGCCTGTTGCTGCTGGTGCCGCTCGCCGACCTGATGGAAAACCGCCGGCTGGTGGTCGGCTTCACTCTTGCGGCGAGCGTTACGCTGTTGTGCGCCGGACTGACCCATTCACCGTCGATGTTCCTCGTGTTGTCCTTGCTGATCGGCCTGACCTCGGTGGCGGTGCAGATCCTTGTGCCGCTGGCGGCGCACCTGGCGCCCGAGGCCAGCCGTGGCCGCGTTGTCGGCAATATCATGAGCGGTCTGCTGCTGGGCATTCTGTTGTCACGACCACTGTCGAGTCTGTTGGTTGAAGTGTTTGGTTGGCGCGGAGTGTTTTACAGCGCGGCGGCCCTGATGGCCGTCATCGCGCTGATCACTGCGGTGGCACTGCCGCGTCGGCTGCCGACGCATAAAGCCACGTATGCCGCGCTGATCGGTTCGGTGTTTGCCTTGGCCCGGCGCTATTCAGTGTTGCGACAGCGCTCGCTGTATCAAGGGCTGCTGTTTGCCAGTTTCAGCCTGTTCTGGACCCTCGCACCGATTGAACTGATGCGTCACCACGGCTTCACTCAAGCACAGGTGGCGATCTTCGCCCTGGTCGGTGCGGTGGGTGCCATTGCAGCGCCGATTGCCGGGCGTCTGGCCGATGCCGGGTATGCTCGGCGCGGCACACTGGTCGCGTTGTTGCTGGCGCCGGTTTCGCTGTTGATCGCCGCGCTACCCGGCAGCGGCTATGTCTGGCTGGTGGTGTGCGCGGTGCTGCTGGATTTCGCCGTGCAATTGAACATGGTGCTCGGCCAGCGTGAGGTTTACGCTCTCGATCCGCACAGCCGTGCGCGCCTTAACGCCGTGTACATGACCAGTATTTTCGTCGGCGGCGCGCTGGGGTCGCTGGTCGCGAGTCCGCTGTACGAGCATTTCGGCTGGAACCTGTCCGCCGTCGCGGTGGCGCTGTTGCCAGCGCTTGCGCTCGGCTTGTTCCTGAGTCGCCAGGCCGATGTCTGAACAACCGGCGAGCGTGTTCAAGCACGGCGGTACAAGACGACGCGGGAACAGTGATGCACAATCATCCGCGTTCCCTATCGACCGGACCCCGCTTATGGACAAGTTGCTGGCACTGAAGATGTTTGTGGAAACCGTGCGCTGCGGGGGCTACTCCTCGGCAGCGCGCAAACTCGGGATATCAACGTCGTCAGTGACACGGCAAGTCGCGGGGCTGGAACACGAGCTGGGCGCGAGCCTGCTCAATCGCACTACGCGCAACACCAGCGTGACCGTTGCCGGCCAGACCTATTTCGAAAAAGCCGTGGCGATTCTCGACGCAATCGACGAAGCCGATGCTGTTGTCGCCGATCGTGGCGCCGAAGCGCAGGGCCGTCTGCGTGTCAGCGTACCGGTGGAGTTCGGGCGGCGCCTGATCGCGCCGCACCTGAGCCGCTTGCTCGAGCGGCATCCGGGGCTGGAGATCAGTCTGTCGCTGAGCGATCAGGTCAGCGACCTGCTCAGCGAGCAGATCGATGTTTCGGTGCGGCTGGGGTCGTCGGTGGTCAGTGAAGACATCGTCAGCAAACGGGTGGGGCATTTCGAGCGCTGGGTGGTGGCCAGTCCGGCGTATCTGGCGCGTAGCGCGGCGCTCTGTCACCCACGGGATTTGCTGGAGCACCAATGCCTGCGTTTCGATTACGGCGGCACCCACCAGCACTGGACCTTTCAGAATGAAGACGCGCCCATTCAGCTCAACGTCCATGGGCGCCTGCAAAGCAATAACGCCGACATCCTGCGCGAAGCCGCCATCGGCGGCGGCGGGGTGACGCTGTTGGCTGACTGGCTGGTACGCGACGACGTCGCAGCCGGCCGGCTGACCCGCTTGCTTGAGCAGTACGAGGTCAATCCCGGCAGTGCCAGCACGTGCATCAACGCGTTGTATTTACCCAATCACCGTGGCTCCAGCCGGATCAATGTGTTTATCGATTTCCTGATGGAAATTCTCGGCCCGGCGCCCGCGACCACGCCCGCCGCGTGATCCCTGGGGCTCAACGGCGCCCGGTTCGCGTACTGACATCAACCCAGACAGCCAACACCAGAATGCTGCCCTTGACGATCATCTGCCAATAGCTGTCGACGTCGAGCATCGACATGCCGTTGTCGAGGCTGGTGATGACCAGCGCGCCGAGGAGGGCGCCGTACACCGTACCGGAACCGCCGCGCATGGAGGTGCCGCCGATAAAGCACGCGGCGATGGCATCGAGTTCGCCCATGCTCCCGGCCGAAGGCGAACCGGCGGCCAGGCGCGCGGTGTTGACCACGCCGGCGAGGGCGCACATCACGCCCATGATCCCGAAAATCCACAACTTCACGGCCTGCACATTGATGCCGGACAAGCGCGTCGCTTCCATGTTGCTGCCCACGGCGTACACGCGTCGGCCGAACACGGTCTGACTGGTCACGTAGCTGAACACACCCAGCAGAATCAGCAGCAACAGGACCGGCACCGGAATGCCATCGTAACTGTTGAGCGTCTGGACGAAACCGGCGAGTACGGCGCCGATCACCAACACGCGGATGACGTCACGCATTAACGAATGCGCCGCGAGGCCGTGAAGGGCGCGATTGCGCCGTTGTTTCCAGGTGAGGAAAACGGTCAGCGCGAACAACAGAATGCCCAGGCCGGTGCCGATTGCGTGGGGCAAGTAACCCTGGCCGATGTAAACCAGTTCCGGCGATACCGGCGCGATGGTCGTGCCACCGGTAATCCCCAGCAGAATCCCGCGAAACGCCAGCATGCCGCCCAGACCCACGATGAACGAGGGTATGCGCAGGTAAGCCGCCATGTAGCCATTGGCGAGACCGATCATCAGCCCGCAGAGGGCGACCAGGCTCAGGTTGGCCAGCAGGGGAATGTGGTAGACCACATCGAGAATCGCCGCGAGGCCACCGAGCAGACCGAGCAATGAGCCGACCGATAAATCGATCTCGCCGCTGATGATCACCAGCACCATGCCGCAGGCGAGAATCCCGGTAATCGACATTTGCCGCAGCAGATTGGACAGGTTGCGCGGAGTGAGGAATCCGCCCTCGGTCTGCCAGCTGAAGAACAGCCAGATCAGCACCACGGCAAACACCAGCGCGAGCATTTTGTAGCGGGTGAACAGTTGTTTGACCTGATTCATTTACGCGGTTTTCCGATCATTATTGTTATGGCTGCCAGGCTGGCTGAGGGCGGCGGCGAGCACCTGTTCCTGGGTGAGTTCATGGTTGACGAAGTCTCCACGCAACTGGCCCTCGCCGATCACCAGCACGCGGTCGGATACGCCGAGCACTTCGGCCAGCTCCGACGACACCATGATGATCGACACGCCTGCGGCGGCCAGCGCGGCCATCAATTTGTAGATCTCGTATTTGGCGCCGACGTCCACGCCTCGGGTCGGCTCGTCGAGAATCAGCACCCGGGGTTTAGCCAGCAGCATCTTCGCCAGCACGGCTTTTTGTTGATTGCCACCCGACAGGCTGGTGATCGGCAGGAATGGGCTGGCGGTCTTGAGGTGCAGGCGCGAGATTTCCTGATCGATGCAGCCCAGTTCGGCTTCGGCATCGATACGGGTCAGTTTCGAGTAGTTGTCCAGCACGGCGAGGGTGATGTTCTGGCCGACGCCCAAGTCCGGAATGATGCCTTGGCGCTTGCGGTCTTCCGGCACCAGACACAGGCCGGCGCGGATTGATTTGAGCGGCGTGCGGGTGTCGATGGGTTGGCCATCGAGCCAGACTTCGCCCTCGTTGCGGCCGGGATAGGCGCCGAACAGCGCGGTCACCAGTTCGGTACGGCCGGCACCGACCAGACCGGCGATGCCAAGGATCTCGCCGCGTTTGAGGACGAAGGAAATATCGTCGACCCGTTTGCGCTTGGGGTTATCGACGTCGTAGCAAGTGATGTGACGAGCCTCGAAAATCACTTCGCCAATGTCGTGTGGTTCGCTGGGGTAGAGGTTGCTCATTTCCCGCCCGACCATCTGGGTGATGATCTGTGCAATGTCCATGTCGGCCATGGCGGTGGTGGCGATGTGTTTGCCGTCGCGGATCACCGAAATGGTGTCGCACACGGCGGCCACTTCATCGAGTTTGTGCGAGATGTAGACGCAGGCAACGCCTTTGGCTTTGAGGTCGCGGATGATGTCCAGCAACACCTCGATTTCCGAACGGCTCAAGGCCGAGGAGGGCTCGTCGAGGATCAGCAAGCGGGCCTTTTTGTTCAGGGCCTTGGCGATTTCCACCAGTTGCTGATAGCCGCCGCCGTACTGCGAAACCGGCAGCGACACGTTCATGTCGGGGACTTTCAATTCGCGCATCAGGGCTTCGGCGCGGTGGATCATCGCCGGGTAGTTCATGCGCCCGCCGGGCAGGGTCAATTCATGGCCCATGAAAATGTTTTCGGCCACCGACAGGTCGGGCACCAGCGTCAGTTCCTGGTGAATGATGACGATGCCGGCAGCTTCCGTTTCACTGATCGATTGCGCCCGGAGCGGTTGCCCGTCCCAGAGGATTTCACCGTCCCAGGTGCCGTGCGGGTAGACCGCCGAAAGGATCTTCATCAGCGTCGACTTGCCGGCGCCATTCTCGCCGCACAGGCCAACGCATTCACCAGGCCTGACCTTGATGTCGATGCCGTTGAGCGCTTTGACACCGCCGAAAGTTTTGACGATGCCGTTCATTTGCAGCAGATAGTCGGACATGGAGAGGGCTCGTATAACAAGGACTCAGACATCACCCAACCTGTGTGGGAGCGAGCCTGCTCGCGAAAGCGGTGGTTCAGCCAGCATCGATTCCGAATGTGCTGCCGTCTTCGCGAGCAGGCTCGCTCCCACAGGGTTGACCAGAGATTTACGATCCGGTCACTTCCCGGCAATTTGCGCCTTGGTGTAGAAGCCGTCCTGTTCGAGCAGGTCGATGTTGTCCTTGGTCAACGGGGTTGGCGTGAGCAGGATGGTGTCGACTTTTTTGCTGCCGTTGTCGTACTGCGAGCTGAATGCAGGTTTTTCGTTGCGCGCCAGTTGCACCGAGAGCTTGGCTGCTTCGGAGGCGATGAGTTTCAACGGCTTGTACACGGTCATGGTTTGTGTGCCGGCGATCACGCGCTTGACCGCTGCGAGGTCAGCGTCCTGCCCGGAAATCGGCACTTTGCCGGCCAGTTGCTGCGCCGCCAAAGCCTGAATGGCGCCACCGGCCGTGGCGTCGTTGGAAGCGACGATGCCGTCGATTTTGTTGTCGTTGCGGGTCAGGGCGTTTTCAACAATGCTCAGCGCCTCGGTCGGGTTCCATTCCTTCACCCACTGCTGGCCGACGATCTTGATATCACCCTTGTCGATGGCCGGTTGCAGAACTTTCATCTGACCTTCACGGAGGATCTTGGCGTTGTTGTCGGTGGGCGCACCACCGAGCAAAAAGTAATTGCCCTTGGGCGCCGCTTTCAGCACGCCGCTGGCCTGCATCTCGCCGACTTTTTCGTTATCGAAGGAAATATAGGCGTCGACATCGGCATTGAGAATGAGCCGGTCATAGGACACGACCTTGATCCCGGCCTTCTTCGCTTCGGCCACCGCGTTGGTCAGCACCGTGGCGTTGAACGGCACGATGACGATGACGTCGACGCCTCGGGAAATCAGGTTCTCGATCTGGGAAATCTGCTTCTGCTCGTTGGCATCCGCCGACTGCACGAAGACCTTGGCGTCCATTTTTTCTGCCGCCGCAACGAAGTAGTCACGGTCACGCGACCAGCGTTCCAGGCGCAAGTCGTCAATGGAAAAACCGATTTTCGGGTGGGCTGCGTCAGCCATCACCGGCAGAGACAGCACGGCCAGAGCAGTGGCCAATAGCGTACGTTTTACGTTCTTCATGTGGGGCGTCCTTTTATTGTTGTTGGAAAGACACGGCCTGACGATGAGTATCGGGCTGGTAAACTGTAGAGAATCCGCCGGCGCCGCAGGCACAGAATTGTCGTGCAATTGTCACAGCGTCGTTGCGCCGGCAGATTCTCGTAGCGATCAGCGATAGAGGTAGCGGTTGACGATGTTCTCGAGCATTTCCTGGCGGCCGCTGACAGCTTGCGGGTTCAACTCGTTGGTGAATGCGTGCTCGGCCAACGACTCAAGGTTGAAGTCACCGGCCATCACCGCCTGCCCGAAGGGCTGCTGCCAACCGACATAGCGTTGATCCTTGAGCCGTTGCAGTTCGTCGTTCTGCACCATGGCCGCTGCGCGTTCCAGAGACAGGGCGAGAACATCCATGGCACCGACGTGGCCATGGAACAGATCAATCTGATCAAGGCTCTGCCGGCGAACCTTGGAATCGAAGTTGAAACCGCCGTTCTTGAACCCGCCAGCCTTGAGGATTTCATAGGTGGCCAGGGTCATTTCTTCAACGCTGTTGGGGAATTGGTCGGTGTCCCAGCCGTTTTGCGGATCGCCACGGTTGGCGTCGATGCTGCCGAAAATCCCCAGCGATACGGCTGTCGCAATCTCGTGATGGAAGCTATGCCCGGCCAGGGTCGCGTGGTTGGCCTCGATGTTGACCTTGATTTCGTGCTCCAGCCCGTACTGCTGAAGAAAGCCGAACACGGTGGCGCTGTCGTAATCGTATTGGTGCTTGGTCGGCTCCTGCGGCTTCGGTTCGATCAGCAGGTCGCCGGTGAAACCGATCTTGTGCTTGTGCTCGACCACCATGCGCATAAAGCGGCCCAGTTGTTCGCGTTCCCGTTTCAAGTCTGTGTTGAGCAGGGTTTCGTAGCCTTCGCGACCGCCCCACAACACGTAGTTGGCGCCTTTCAGGCGATGGGTCGCGTTCATGGCGCTGAACACTTGGGCAGCGGCGCAGGCGAACACTTCGGGATCCGGATTGCTCGCGGCGCCGGCAGCGAAACGCGGGTTGCTGAAGCAATTGGCGGTGCCCCACAACAGCTTGATTCCGCTTTGTTCCTGATGTCGCTCGAGGTGATCGACCATTTGCGCGAAGTGGTTGCGGTACTCCTTCAGTGACTGGCCTTCCGGGGCGACATCCGTGTCATGGAAGCAGTAATAGTCGATACCCAGTTTGGAGAAGAATTCGAAGGCCGCAGCGGCTTTGCCTATGGCCAGCTCCATCGGGTCGCCGGCGTGTTGCCATGGGCGCTTGAACGTCCCCGCGCCGAATACATCGGAACCCGGCCAGACGAACGTGTGCCAGTAACAGGCGGCCATGCGCAGGTGTTCGCGCATGGGTTTGCCGAGGATCAGTTTGTCGGCGTCGTAGTGACGAAAGGAGAGGGGGGAATCGCTATCCGGACCTTCGAAGCGAATCGGCTCGACATCAGGGAAATACTGCATGGACCTTGTCCTTGTTGTTCTTGGCGGTGTCTCGATACTAGCAACGGCCCCGTGCCTGCTGATTATGAAAAACACCAACACCGGGTGCGATTTTGCGTATTGAGCTTCTTCGGCCAGGCGCCTAGTCTGTGCCAATCGCCTCTGTGACAAGGGGCTCGGGACAAGCCTGAAAACAATGAAAACCGTACCGCCTGTTCACCGCATCGCCCTGTTGTTCAACGGCAGCAAGATCTATGACCGTGGGATCATCAGCGGCATCGGCAACTACCTCAGCAGCACCCGTGCTTCCTGGGACCTGTTTCTGGAAGAGGATTTTCTCTGTCGTTTGAAAGGCATCGAGCGCTGGCAGGGTGACGGGATCATCGCCGACTTCGACGATCCGCTGATTGGCGAGGCGCTGGCCGACATTCAGTTGCCAGTGGTAGCGGTAGGGGGCTCGTACGAAGATAAGCGCGCCTATCCAAAGGCGATTCCGTATGTCGCCACCGATAACAATGCGCTGATCACCTTGGCTTACACGCATTTGATCGAGGCAGGACTGCAGCGTTTTGCCTGCTTCAGCTTGCCTGAAGCGCAAGCCAATCGTTGGGCGCAAGAGCGGGAAAAAGCCTTTCGCAAACTGATGAAGCGCGATGGCCTGCACGGCGAAATCTACCGTGGTATGGGCACCAGCGCACCGCTGTGGGACAGCGCCGTTGAACAACTGATCGCCTGGCTGCAAAGCCTGCCTAAACCCATCGGCATCATCGCCGTCAGCGACGCCCGCGCGCGTCAGTTGCTGCAAGCCTGCCTGACCGCCGGCATTGCCGTGCCGGAGCAAGTGGCCTTGATCGGCATCGACAACGACCCGCTGACCCGCAGCCTGACCCGAGTCCCCCTGAGTTCTGTTATTCAGGGCACCGAAACCATGGGCCGTACCGCCGCGCAATTGCTCCATCAGATGCTCCACGGCATGCCATCCACCGGCACGCAAATCCTGATTCCGCCCGATGCAGTCAACGTGCAGGTATCGAGCTTGCACCAGCCGTTGGGCAATCCCTACGTCATGCAAGCCCTGCTGTTCATTCGCCAATACGCTTGCCAGGGCATCAAAACGGCGCAGGTGGCGGCGTATGTTGGCGTATCGCGCTCGTCACTCGAAGCGCATTTCCGCGCCGAGCGAGGCTGCAGCGTGCACGACGAGATCCTGCGTTTCAAACTGGCAGCGGCCACCAGCGGCCTGAAAAATACCGACTCAGTGATTGCCGACGTGGCGCGCAGTTGTGGCTTCAAATCTGCGCAGTATCTGCACACGGTGTTTCGGCGGGAGTTTGGCTGTACGCCGCGCGAGTATCAGCAAGGGGCAGGGATGCGCTGATGGAGTACCGGAAATGAGGTTAGAGTGGCCATCAATGTCTTGATTGTTGCGTGAACAATGAATCGTCCGCTGTTCGTTTCTCTGGATGGGCCCAAGGGCACCGGCAAAACCACACTGTTGGAAGCTGTTACGCAGGTGCTGAGGGCAGGCAACCAGAAAGTCATCCGGCTTTGCGAGAGGAAAAGCGATCCTTTCAGGGGGGAAACCATGGCCCTGGTGAACACGCTGGCCAGAAATCCTTCTGTGGATCTGGAGTGGGCTGTGTGTCAGCGCTTGGCGGACAGCCGTCGCTGGATTTCCCAGAACGTTCTGACGAAGCAGCCGCTGGACAGCATTATCCTGATCGACCGCTGGTATCCCTCGGACGCCGCGTTCCGCCAAACCATCCCGTTTGCCGAGATTCTTCAGTTGAATATGGAGCGAGAAGTCCAGGTGCCAGATCTGCATGTTGGCGTCGTCACCGATCCGGATATTTCGTGGGCGAGGGCGGTGACACGCTCGCGGGGACTGGGCGGCACTGTGATTCAGAAGTACGCCGCGCATGTGGCGTGTACCGAGATGTTCGAGCAGGCGGTCAAGGATCACGGCTGGATGTTGTGCCGCAATGAAGGAACGGTTGAGGAGGCGACGATGCTGGTGGTTTCTCAGATCTATGAGGTGCTTGGGTTGAACGTCGAAGTGGATGCCAGGCTTGGCGCTTAGGGTATCGCGTAGACCTTGAACAGTTTTTTCGCCGTGTCGCTGGCACCCTCCAGGTATTTGTCGAATGCCTGTTCTATCTCGCCGGAGCGATACATTTCACTCAGCGCAGTGTCGACCAGCAGGCGGAAATCTTCATCCTCTCGATCCACTGCCATTGCAGTCGGTGCGTACTCAAAAATCCGCTCCAGCAGCAACAGGTTTTCTGTGGGGTAATTTTTGCTCAGGAGATGTTTGAGCATCATGCGTTCAGCGAAGAACGCGTCGGCTTTACCTTCGGCAACCAACTTGAGACCAGCATCTGCGTTCTCTACGGTGACCAGCGTCGCCACAACACCGAGCAATCGCATTTGCTGGAGTATCCACGTCTCGGTGACACCGCCAGCGGTGACGGCATACGTCTGATTGGACAGACCGCGATTCACGGTGGCTCGCCATGTCGGCCCGGTATGAGCCACCTTGCCGTCCAGCACATTGAGCAACGCTTGGGATGCATCCCGGCGCACCACTGCCGACAGCCCGGCGGTGTAGACCGGTACCGAGTAGCTGACCTGCTTGCGCCGTGCCAGCGTGGGTGGGGTTGGGGTACAGAGAATGTCGACTTTGCCCGTACTGACGGCACTCATCGGGTCGCCAACAGAGACAGGCTGGTAGTGAATGTTCAACTCGGGCAGGCCCAGGTCGGCCTTGACCTTTTCGGCTATTTTCAGACAAAGATCGATGGCATAACCGCTGGCTTTATCGGCTGCCTTATCACTGAAGGGCGCGAAGTCAGGCAAATAGCCGAGAGTGAAAGCATGACTCGCGCGTATGCGCTCAAGCGTATTGCCATGGGCCATTAGCGGGAGCAGCGCAAGCATGCAGACGAGCAGCAGGTGGTTGGCTTTGGTCAGTTTCATGTTCATGCGCGAGCGTCCTCGAATTCAGATCTCTGTGCTGTTCTGAAGCCTGCGATCAAGGGCTGTCGGGCTTGGGATGAGCGGTCGCAGAGACGGCGACAAAACGTTTAGCGAGGAAACCGTAAAGCAGGTAGCCGAACACCAGAACAAGGATGCCGCCGAACACGGCGTCTTTGCCGCAGGCATACAGCGCGTACAGGGAGTAGGCCACGGCCACCACTAACAACAGGGTGTTGCGCGTGTATACGCCTGCGCTGACTTTGGCCTTGTACATCATGACCAGCAGCCCGGTAGCGGCCGTCACATAGGGGATCAGGTTGGTCACTGCTGCAAGGCTGACGAGTTTCCCGAACTGCTCACTCGCATTCGGCGAAATGGTCGACAGTGCCATCAAGGTCTGCAGTACTCCACAGACCAGCATCCCGACGATGGGGGCATTGCTCGCGCTGACCTTGCTGAACAGTTTCGGGAACATGCCCTGATCAGCAGTCATTTTCGCGGTTTGCGCCAAAGTGAACTGCCAGCCCAGCAGCGAGCCGACACAGGCCATCACCGCGAGCGCCATGATGATGTTACCGACGGCAGGGTTGAACATATGCGCATAAACGAGCGCGAAGGGCGCTGATGAGTTGGCCAGTTCGGCATTGGGAATGATGCCCTGAATGACCGTCGTCGATAGCACATAGACTGCTGCCGCCCCCAATGTACCGAACAGGCAGGCCAGCGGCACGGTCCGCTTGGGGTCTTCCACCGCATCAGAGGCTTGGGCTGCCGACTCCATGCCGAGAAACGCCCAGAGGGTCAGGGGAATCGCTTTGCTGATCGCTTCGGATATTGGCAGGTCGTTCGGGTTCCAGGCGGCGATTATCAGATCGGGTTTGAACCAGAACCAGCCGATGATGCTCAAGCCCGCGACCGGAATGATCACCCCCCAGACAGTCACTGCACCAATCCTGCCCGTGATGCCAGGGCCGCCAAAATTAGCCGCGGTGGTCAACCAGAGCAAGCCGACCGTTCCGATGAACAATGGAATGGCGCCGCTTCCCAGCCATGGCAGGAACGAAGTCATGTAGCCCACAGCGGAGATGGCCACCGCCACGTTGGCGATCGCCAGCGAGAGAAAATACAAATACGAGCACAGGAAAAAACCGGATTTTGCGTGCGCCTCTTCGGTGTAGGCGGATAACCCGCCTGAGCGCAGGCAGTAGATGCCACACTGGGAAAAACAATACGCAATGGCCATGGAGCCGACAGCCGTGACGATCCATGACAATAATGAAACAGCTCCGAGTTGGGCCATGCTCGTCGGCAACATGATGATGCCTGAGCCCATCATGTTCACCGTCACCAGCGTGGTGAGCCCCATGAGGCTCATTTTCTTGCTTGAGTCGGCCATCGGAATCCCCTTGATCTGCGAAACGCATCGCCGCTCAGCCATCGGGCGCAGTGCCCTGTGTTCATGGTCGGTTTTCGCTGACGGTTGATGCCAGCCGTGCGACCCATGGATTGGCACTCAAACCATGTAGCAGCACGCTGAGCAAAACGGTACAGGCCGCTACAGCCACCAACGTACGGCCGGCTTGCAGAGGGTAGTTCAATATCATGACGGCGAAGACTATGCTCGCCAGCCCCCGCGGCCCGAACCAGCCAATGAACAGGCGAGTTTCGAAATCAAACCCGGTTCCTGTCAGGCTAATGAGTACCGGCAGCATGCGAATCACGGTCAGGCTGAGGACTGCATACAGCCAGATATTCAGAGTGAAACTGCCCCAGGCCCAAGGGATCACCAGCGCGCCGAATACAATCCAGGTTATGACGGATAGCAAGCTGGCGAACTCTTCGCTGGCCTTGAGCAGATCGTGCTTTTGTTCAGTAAACAGGTAGCTGGCGAGCAGCCCGCCAACGAACGCGGCGATAAACCCACTACCGCCTAGTGTTTGCGCGGTAGCAAAGCAAAGCACCGCTAACCCTGGCAGCGTCAACTGCGACCACGTGGGTGTTTGCCAATGATGTTTTGCAGAGTAGCGCTGCAGCAGCCAGGCAATGAACGTAAGGGCGCCGCCGATGAGTGCGCCGATACCAAGCTCCTCGAACACCAGTTCCAGCGCCAGCGAGACGGGAGACTGCGTTTGCTCTTCGATCAACAGGGCGAGGAACATCAACAGCACCGGCACGCAGATGCCGTCATTGAGTCCGCTCTCCACGTTCAATCCTTCACGTACGGAAGCCGCAACCTTTGGATTGCTAACCACCGCCTTACCCAGTGCTGCGTCGGTGGGGGCCAGAAGGGTTGCAAGTATTGCCAACTCTATCGAGGGTATCTGCGGGAACAGCCACATACCGGCCAGCCAGCCACTCAGCATGGTCAGCGGCAGCCCGATCAGCAACAAGCGCAACGGCAATCCTTCGTGCACTTTGAGAACCTTGAGGTCGGCCCTGGCTGCATCGCTGAAAAGAACAATCGCCAATGTCAGTTCTGCAAGAATCTTGAGTCCATCACGGTCAATCCGCAGTTGCAGAAAATTCAGAAACGCAGGGCCGAGAATCAGCCCGGCGAGCATGAACATCAGAGGCCCATTCAGCAGGCGTGACTCGAAACGCCCCGCAAACAGGCTGTAGGTCAGAAGGAAAGCGGCAAGCAGCGCCAAGTTCTGATACATCGAAGACCTGCCTGTCCGGATTGATGCGCTGATAAAGGCGCAATTAAAGGAAAAGGGACCAGGCAGGTTTAATTCATTGCGCGTTGAGTCTTCTGATTTAAGTCAATTGAGGACCAGATTGGATGACGCCTGGGTCTCGGCGAGTAATCAGGTCGTGCGTAGACGTTCAAGTAAAGAGAACAAGTACATACCGGCCAACATCGCCAATACGAATATGATGATCCGCCCGTGCCCCGTAAGCAGAATAGCGACGGCGGGGCCAGGGCAGATCCCCGCGATGCCCCAACCGATACCGAACACCAGGCTGCCGCCAATCAAGCGGGCATCCAACTCCCTTTTCATTGGTAACTGCATGGGGGCACCTAGCAAGGACTGCTTGTTCTTGCGCGCCCAATTCAGGGGGACAACCGCCACTGCGATGGCTCCTCCCATCACCAGTGCGAGTGACGGATCCCAGGCCCCGGCCACATCAAGAAAAGCCAATACTTTGGCGGGGTTCGTCATGCCTGCCAAGAGAAGACCCAGACCGAAGATCAGGCCCGAAAAAAATGCGGCCAACTTGATCAATTTCATGCTCCCACCACATGACGAATGACGTACACCGTTGCGAAACCGGCGAACATAAAGCACATCGTTGCCGTGATGGATCGGGCTGACAGTCGAGATATCCCACAAACACCATGACCGCTGGTACAGCCGGAGCCGTAACGGGTTCCCACGCCGACGAGCAGCCCCGCAGTAATCAGGGCGGGCCACTCTGACCTGATCTCGATGTGCGGCAACACGTTAAATGCCCCCCATAACAATGGCGCAAGCGACAGACCAAGAAGAAATAGCGCCTTCTCGCTCCAACCTTCACTGCCAAATTGCATCACGCTACCAATCAAACCACTGATACCTGCGATGCGACCATTTGCCAGAACGAACATGCTAGCCGCCAGGCCAATCAAGGCTCCTCCGCCCAGGGATGTCCAAGGCGTAAAGTTGACCCAATCAATGCTCATTTTGCGTCTCCTGAACAGAAGTGCTGATAAAGGACGTCGATTTTGATGTCAATCAGCGTTGACTGAGCTGAGGTGCGCCGACTCACTGCTCCTTCAAAAATCGCTCAATTTCCTCGACGGTACTGCGCGCCGTTCGGGTCACGCCGATCAGTGTCGCGGAAGCGGCGCCTGTCCAGTCGCCATAACCCACTAACCACAAACGCGGTTCCTGAATCGAATGCGTACCTTTGACGGCCACACGCCCGTCGGCGGTACACACGCCCAGTGATTCCAGATAGCCGAGGGCAGGGCGGAAGCCGGTGCACCAGATCACCGCGTCGACCGGCGTTTGCGAGCCATCAGCCCACGTCACGCCGGTCTCGGTGAAGCGCAGGAAGGGCCGAACCGCGTGCAGCACGCCGCGCTCCCGAGCCTCGACGACTGGCGGCACCATCACGATATCGCCCAAGCCGCCAACCGGTCTCTCAATGTCGATGCCGGCCAGCTGCGCTTTCCAGCGCTCGGTGGCGCGTTCGAAGAGCACGCGTCCATCAACGTCATCGGCAAGAAACTCTGGCAGCTGCGCAGTGACCCAGGTGGCATCGGCCACTTGCGAGACTTCAGCGAGGATCTGTGCACCGGAGTTGCCACCGCCGACCACCAGGACTTTTTTTCCGGCAAACGGCTTGGCATTAACGTAGTGGGCCGAATGCAATTGCTGACCGGTAAAGATTTCGCTGCCGGGGTAATGCGGCAGGTAGGGATGGCGCCAGGTGCCGGTCGCGCTGACCACGGTGCGGGCCAGCCAACTGCGGCCCTGGGCTTTTACGTTGAGGTGATTGCCCCGACGTTCGATAGCGTTGACCCAGTAGGGCCGTTCGACAGGAAATTGGTAGCGTTGCTCATACTGGCGCAGGTAATCGAGTACGTTGTCGCGAGTTGGGTAGCCGTCAGTGACCGGAGGCATCATCCAACCGGCGATGGAGCTCCAGGTCGACGGTGAAAACAGTCGCAGGGAATCCCAGCCATGCCGCCACGCGCCACCCGGTGCAGCTTCGGCATCGATAATCACAAAGGAGCGCCCGGTACGGCGCAGGAAGTAAGCCACGGCGAGTGCGGACTGGCCACCGCCAATAATCGCGACATCCACTTCGGCAGGCATGGGGAATCCTTGGGTCAGCGAAAGTCAGGTCAAGTTAATCCATTTGAAGTGGAGGTTTGTTGATGTTGCTCAAGCGGCTGCGTTGCAACTGACATCATTTAACATAATATACATTACACGTAACAAGATGTTTCGAGGTTAGCCTCGTTGCCCACGAGATTTCATTCTCCTGCGAAGCCTCAAAACGGCTTTCCCTTCAATCTGATAATCCTTTTAATCTGCATCGCTCAATCCTCATCCCGTGTCAGCTTTTCAATCAGCACTCGATGCTGTGGAAAAACCGCCGTGAGTTTCTCGCGACTCCCCATCTCCATGTCGGCGAAATCGAATCCTGGTGAAACCGCTTCACTGATCAAACCAAATCCGTTTGAGCCATCCAGCAACCGCGATGCTTTCCAGATGCCACCCGGTACGTGCAATTGCAGGTGCTGTCCTGCGAGAACATCGTTGCCCATGACGAATGTCTGCAATGATCCGTCAGGATGGATCAGGCTGTATTCGAGCGCGTCGCCCAGATGGAAATAATGCAGTATGTCGGACTGGTTGAAATGAAACTGGCCCACGGGTGATTGCTCGGTCAGCAGATAGTAGATCGACGTCATCAGGTAGCGCGGTCCTGCAGCGGTTTCGAGCCAGTCGCGATGGTCTGACTGATAGGTTCTGCGAAAATAACCGCCTTCGAGATGAGGCTCGAGATTCAACCCATTGATCACGTCTTGTGCGCTTGCTTTACGTTGAATCATCGCCTGCTCCATTGATTAAATGATGGCTTTTTGATAGCTCAACTAAACGACCATTTAGTGTAGTTAACTGTAGATGGGCGACGATCGAAGATCTTAGCGATCATCGCCCTCCTTTTACATTCCATCACAGAATCACAAACCTACCGTCGCAATGTCTTGAGTCTAAAACCTAAGCACTCAACTGCTTGAACCACTCAAGGCTCGCAACGGTAGAGCCAGAAGGACGGTATTCACATCCGATCCATCCTGCATAGCCGCGCTGCTCCAGCGCCGCGAACAACGCAGCAAAGTCGATATTCCCTGTTCCCGGCTCGTGACGACCCGGGCAATCAGCAATTTGCACATGGACGGTTCTGGCATAAAACCGCGCCAGCACATCGGCTGCGTCTCCGGTCAAAAGCTGGGCATGGTAAAGATCAAGAATCAGCCCGACACTCGGGAAGGTTTCCAGAATCTGTTGCGCCTTGCTGAAGTCAGACATGTAATAGCCCGGCATCGCCTCCGCGCTGATCACTTCGATAAGCGGCCGCAGCCCCTGGTCTTCGAAGTACTTGACGGCATATTCCAGGTTGCCCGCGTAGATACGCTCAGCGTCATTCTGCGTTGTAACGCCCGACATGATGTGGACATCCGAACACGCCAACGCCTTTGCGTAGCTGACGGCCTGGCGCAACCCGTCGCGAAACTCCACTTCCATGCCCGGTAACGCGGCGATGCCTTTGGTCACGCCAGCCGGGGCGGCGAACTGAATCAACGGCAAACTGTATTGGGCTAGATGGTCGGCAAGCAGACTTGCGTCGAATTCATACGGCGACGGGAACTCCACCGCCCGGAAACCGGCGGCTGCGGCGGCTTCGATGCGTTGCAGAAAAGGCAATTCATTGAATTGGAAGCCGAGATGAGCATTGAACTTGAGCATTGGGTAATCATCCATCCTGGGAAGAAACGAAATCATTAGCCTGGAGCATCCTTCGCAACTCCAGCACTGCACTGTCGGGCGTGGTCAATACGGGCAGACCAGATCGAGCCTGTGCCAGCCCGGCGGCGCTCGTCATCGAAAACTGGGCGAAACAGATCAGATCGCAGGCCTCGACCCGACCGGCCATTTCTGCGATGGCGGTATCGTGACCTTGTTTGTCGCCTTCACTCAGCCTCTGCATCGCACCGGAAACAAAATACGGCACCACCTCCAGCACGCGACCACGACGCTCAGCCACTTGCTTGAACTCGGCGACTATCGAAGGGATGGTCGGCTCGAACGTCGCCAGCACAGCAATACGCGATGCTTGCGTGATTGCCTGGTTGATCATGGCTTCGTTCGGCTTGAGTACCGGAATGGCAATCTCAGGCTTGCACAGGTCTATGGCATCGCCAAAAGCCGAGCAAGTGAAGAGAATGGCGTCCGCGGCGCTTTGTACTGCGTAATGTGACAGTGCCAGAAAGCGCGCCTTCATACTCGAGGTTAGTGCCCCCTCCTCCACTCGATCTCGGGATAACGAGTCTTCAAGCAGATTGACGATCTGTGCCTGCGGCCATTGACTGGCAAAAGCTACCGTGACGGGATCGATCGCCAATGCGGTCGCGTGGATCAGAAAAATGCGCGGAGCCTTCATGCTCATATGCCTCGACAAGGTTGTTCGACAAGTCCGCCAGCGCTCTTTGTGCAGATACCCTCGTCCTCCTCGTGTGGTATTTTCCCACTCCAGTCCGATGGGGGCCTCTGCCCCAACGGGAACGGACTGAAGTTAACCATTCGAGAGAGAGCCTGTGATCAAGAAAGACCTCGCCCTGCAGTTGGCTCCACGCGTCATCGACATGGTGCGAGCCAGGTCGATGAAAGCCGGTGAGCCGTTGCGCGAGCAGACGTTTGCGCAAGCGCTTGGGGTGTCCCGTTCGCCTGTCCGGCGCGCTTTTGCCTTGCTCGCTGAATGGGACCTTGCCATCCAGGAACCCAATCGTGGCTACTTCCTGAAAAAAGATGCAGGGCAGATTCAGGAGGCAGCATTCCCTCTCGCCAGCGATCCCTTCGAAGAGTTTTACCTTCGTGTGGTCGACGACATTCTTGGCGGAGAAATACCTGCCGACTTTTTTGAAGCGCAACTGCTGCGCCGTTACGAAGTACCCCGAGGACAGTTGCTCAAGGTACTGAACAGGCTGGCCAGCGAAGCCATGGTAGAGCGCAAGCCGGGGCAAGGATGGAGTCTCAAAGACTTCGTGCATAACGCCCAGGCACACATCCAAAGCTACCGTTTTCGGATGGCCATCGAACCGGCCGCCCTGCTTGAGCCCGGTTATCAGATCAATCACGCCGCATTTGCCCAAGCCCGGCAACAGCAACTGGCCATGCTCGACGGGGATATCCATACCTTGTCCCGGGCCCAACTGTTCGAGGTGGGCGCCCAGTTTCACGAACTGATCGTGCAGTGCTCCGGCAATGTCTTTTTCATTGATGCCATACGCCAGCAAAATCAGCTCAGACGCTTCATGAGCTACAAGGCCAACGTCGATCGCACTCGTCTTATGGCGCAATGCCAGGAACACATCCATTTGCTCGACCTCATCGAGTCTGACCGGCGTGAAGAAGCTGCGCAATTTCTCTGGAGACACCTGGACGACGTAGGCCGACTCAAGACCCGGCAGGACGTCATGCCAAAAGATGAAGGGCTATAGAGCGCGTCACCCACTCCCTGGTACTGATCAAAGCTTCATCTGAGTGCTCTACAGCCATTCGCGAAGCAGCTTATCAGATTGTCTATCCTAGGCACAAAATACAAAAAAACCATCTAATCCGTACGGAATAGTTAATTTTTTCGTCGGATATTGTATTTCGTTACAATAATGAGCAATCATGCGCGCCGCTCGGAAGGAGCCATATCGAATCACACAGGGATGATCGCAATGAACGAAGGGACGTTGGGTAGAGGAGCGGGAGTCTCGAACCTTCTGTTCGGGGCGTACAACATATTGGTTGCCCTGCTTGGAGCGACGCTGGCCTACAAAGGCGGTGTCCTGGTGGCGGCGGGCGGATCGCCCTATTACGCCATGATGGGGACCACCCTGCTGCTCTCGGCCATCCTCATCGGCCTGAAACATTCCCTCGGCCTCTACCTTTATGGCGCAGCCTCTCTGGCCACCTACGCCTGGGCGATCTGGGAGTCTGGATACGACGGCTGGGCTTTCATTCCACGCCTGGCCTGGCTGGCCGTTCTGAGCATTCCGTTTCTGGCATTCTGGCCTTTGGTGCGTCGTGACTTTGCCAATGCCAAACGAAGTCATTACTTCATCATTATGGGTGGGCTGCCGCTGCTCATGGGGGGCACAATCCTGGTCCCCCTGTTCTTCCCGACAACCGTTCACCTCGCCGACTCGACGCTCGCCACAACACGCACTGGACAACCCTTCAGCCGCAGTACGGTGACTTCCCCGGACGGCAATATTGCCGCGTCACACAACGAGACCAACTGGACTGCCTATGCAGGTTCCAACTTGGGCAATCACTATTCCGCCGCATCACAAATCACGCCTTCGAATGTGCCGGGCCTGGTGAAAGTCTGGGAATACCACCACGGCGACGTGAAGCAAGCCGGTGAAAAAACCAAGTACTTGAACGAGGCCACGCCGATCAAGGTCGGTAACTCGCTTTATACCTGCACGCCAAAGCAAATCATCATTTCCTTGAATGCCACCACCGGAAAGGAGAACTGGCGGTTCGACTCCAAAGTTGACCCGGACTACTTCGCCAATGGCGGCGCCTACTGCCGTGGCGTCTCCTATTTCGAAGTACCCAATGCCAGTGGCCTATGCGCCTCGCGCATCATCTGGGGCACCAACGATATTCGCCTGGGCGCGGTAGACGCCCTGACTGGCCAAGCGTGCCCCGGCTTCGGCAACGCAGGTTTTGCGGATTTGAAAGACGGGTTAGGCACCTTCAGAAAAGGCTCGACGGGTATCACTTCTGCCCCCATCGTCATTCGCGGGGTCGTCATCACCGGAGGCCGAGTCCTTGACTCAGATGTGCGCCCGGCCCCTTCGGGGGTGGTTCGTGCCTACGATGCAGTGACCGGCAAACAGAAATGGGCCTGGGACCTGGGCCGCCCAGACACCAATACCCCCGCTCGCCACGACGAAACCTACACGCTTAGCACGCCCAACTCCTGGGCACCGCTTTCCGCCGACGATGAGCTCGGGTTGGTGTATGTCACCACCGGCAACGCAGCTGGCGACTTCTACGGCGGTACCCGCACGGAACAGGAGGACAAGTTCAGCTCTTCCCTGGTTGCACTCGATGCAGCGACAGGTAAGGTCAAATGGCATTTCCAGACCGTTCACCATGATCTATGGGACTACGACCTGAGCCCACAACCCAGCCTGATTGATTTCCCAACCGCCACAGGGTCACGCCCGGCCGTTATCCAAGCCACCAAGTCCGGCCAGTTGTTCGTGCTTGACCGCGCCACCGGCGAACCACTGGTGGATGTCGTGCAATCGCCTGTGCCACAGGGGACCGCCCCCGGAGACTACACCGCTGCCACCCAGCCACTTTCGCCGGATATGCCGAGCACCATGGGGCGCCCATCGAAGACCCCGGAAGTACTCACCGAGGCCAAGGCCTGGGGCCTGACCCCTTTCGATCAGATGCAATGTCGCCTCGAATTTCGCCAGGCACGCTATGAAGGGATCTTCACCCCGCCGGTCGTCGGCCAACAAAGCCTGATTTTCCCCGGTCATCACGGCGGCTTGAACTGGGGAGGTGTGATGGTCGATCTAAAGCGCGGACTGCTGATCATCAATAACCAGCGACTCCCTTATATGCAGGGACTGGTTCCTCGCGAACAACTCGATGCAATCAATGCCAAGTCGTTCCAGGAATCGCCGGGCAACAGCCAAGGCTTCCGCGTCCAGGCCGGGCTGCCTTATGGCGCCATCAAGGATCCGTGGATGTCCTCCCTTGACCAGCCTTGCATTGCGCCACCCTGGGGTTTCATTGCTGGCATCGACCTGCGCACACGCGACGTCGTCTGGAGCCGACCATTCGGTACCGGATATGACAGCGGGCCTTGGGGAATCGCCTCCCGGATGCGCTTCGAAATCGGTACACCGAGTGACGCAACGGGCGTGACGACCGCCGGCGGCGTGACGTTCATCGGTGCCACCCTCGATCGTTTCATGCGCGCTTACAACAGCGAAAGTGGCGAACTGCTGTGGGAAGAACGCCTCCCTGCAGGTAATCAGGCCTCACCCTTGACCTACATGAGCCAAGGCCGACAGTACGTCGTGGCCGTAGTTGGCGGTCATGATCGAATTCCAACCAAGCTGGGTGACAGCATCATTGCTTGGGCCCTACCCGAGAAGTAAGTCGCGTTTTGTCTGAGAAGGCTTGCCATGACAGTGTCGGACGGTAGAAACATATAATTGTTTCTACCCTCGCGACCGACGAAGAAAGTGAGTCATGGCAGTCTCTCGGTTTATTTAAATGGCGATAACTACCCGTACAGACTAATGAGTCTTATCGACACTATGACCCGCCTTTAATCGCCGGGACGTGACGGGGTGGACGATTGAATATATTCAGGAGGGAGATGTTCATCGGGCCGAAAACTAGTCAGCGCAACGATGCAGCCATTTGGATAATGCACTGACTTTCCGCCATAAAGAGTAAAGGGGTTACGAACTACCGTAACCCTTACTCACGCATCAACCAGACTTTATTTATTAGCCTCGACGCCCCCTTCAACAGGAGCGGAAACCTTATCGTGTTGAAAAAGATATACGCCTGACAACCAAGCGACATCCACCGATGTAAAAACTCGACATGGCCAAGTGCCTAAAGCAGGCAATGACTTAACCCAGCCTGCAACACCTGATTGTCTCGGAACACTTATAGGTGCTTGTGCAAGGACAAGTTGCTTCGCAAAAAAAACCACCGCATCTAGATGCACGCTTAACCTTTAAAAATTGGACAGGAATTGATAATGCTCGGAATCTCTGATGGCTTGTATATGTTGGTGGGCGTCAGTTTTATCACGTCATTCATGACTGCCGCCATTGGTGTTGGTGGTGGTATTGGATTGCTTGCAGTGATGCCTCAATTCATCCCCATATCTGCGGTAGTGCCGGTTCACGGTTTGATTCAAATGGTCAGCAATGGCAGCAGATTTGCCTTTGATTACAAGAGCGCAAAAATAGAAATCCTGCCTAGATATGTCATTGGCTGCCTTGTCGGTGCCTTCATAGGTTATTTTTTTATCGGGAAATTCCCCGAGCAATATCTATCACTGATCCTTGGCCTTTTTATTCTGGCCATTACCTGGACGAAGATCGTCTCGCGCTTGGGGTTTGTATTTAAGAACTTTGCAATCGTGGGCTTCTTTCAAACGTTCCTTTCACTCTTCGTGGCAGTGACCGGTCTGATATCACAGCCGATCCTGATGAAGATGAACATCAATAAGAATGAAGTGATCGTCACCCACGCCATGCAAATGAGTGTGCTCCACGGCTTGAAAGTGGCGGCCTTCGTTATTGCCGGTTTTGCGTTCATGGATTACGCAAATCTCATCATCATCATGATTACCGCATCCACGCTTGGATCGTATTTGGGGGGTTTTCTCAGAGACCGTATATCGCAGCGTGTAGGCGCCATGCTTTTAAAAGCAGGGGTGACGTTTTTTGGTTTGAAAATGGTCTTCGATCATTTTTTTCAGTGACATGTAAAAGCTTTCCCATCAAGACAAGGAGTGTGAAATGACTGCAAGCAAAAAGTTTGATTTTTTTGACACCAAAGGAATCGCCCTTTTTCTTAAAGAAAATGGATATTGCGTGATCAAGCCTCAAGACCACTCTGTGGAAGCCTTTAGAGAGATGGCGGGTAAGTTTGGACTGATTCAGTTCCATACGAAATCGGATGAACATGGTGTGGTCGGCGGTGGCGAGCCGATAAACAAAGACTGGCAAACTTTCAAGGACGATTACCACGGTGAGCTGTCGAGCGATTTCTTCCCGCATACCGACGGATCTTTTCTGAACGGGATGGTTTATGTTGATGGCCGGGCAACAAAAGTCACCCCACCCAAATTCGTCATCCTCCAGTGCATTTCCAAGCCTGAGTTTGGCGGAGATAACTTCCTGGTGGATGGGCAGAAAATTTACAATGACCTGCTTGCCAATCAGGCTGACACACTGAAGATATTGATGGCCCGCGGCAGTGTTGCCTACTGCCGGGACGATTTACTGTCCATAGATTGCGCAGTATTCGAACAGGTGACTACCGACACATTAAGAATCCGCTATAGATATGACAGCACCGCCTTCATTCCTGAATGGGCCAATGCTGCCTTTAACTACATCCAGAACCACTACTCCACCAACGAGAACTACATCACCAATATCAGCCTTGAACCGGGGGACATTCTGGTCATGGACAACCTGCGAGTCCTGCATGCCCGCCATAAATTCGTGGATGGCACCATGAAAAGAAAAGTAAGACGCCTTTGGATTGCCGACGACTCAAATACCACCTTCAAGAACATATTGGATCAGTCACCCGTGCGCAGAGCCATGTTGCCTTTTCAGAAATACAACATTGCCCAGCATGAAAATACCGATCATTCATTTATCGAATACACGTGCGGCATTCATTACCAATCGAACAAGAGCGTATTAACGAGCCATAAAAATCCCGAGATGATGGCCGAGCAACACTAATCTGCAGGAAACAAGCCGATGTCCACGTCAATGACGATCGACAACGCTAACCGCTAAAACGCGTAACAACCGCGACAGCTTTTCAGCTGTCGCGGTTCTATAGCAAACCTTCCATGTCAACGATAGAACATGAACACGTTCAACGATTAAAACCAGGTTTCCATCTGTATACCGTATTGCCACACCCCTCCCGCCTGGAAGTCGGACATGCCAAAGGCGTCTTTAGTGCTGAACCTGTCCAGATCCGAAGACCAGTTCATGTAACTGGCGAACACTCGCAATTCCGGACGCGTTAGTAGATCGCCAACGTCCAGTTTGAATGTGGGGGCGACAGTGAATTTCCAGAAGTTACCATCGACCGCATTACGTTGTAGATAGCCCTTGGGGTCGAGGTTCATGGTTTGCCAGCTCATTTCGTAGGCCATTTCGAAGTTGCTGTTGATTGTGTTGGCCAGGCGCACGTTCAAGGTCAGCCAGCGGTAGTCGTCACCTTTGACGTATCGATCCTTGCTCTGTTCGGCCAGCAAGCTGGGGCCGATGCGCCAGTCAGAGGTCAGCGGGGTCTCACCGTAAAGCGCCAGACGCAGCGCGCGGGCCTCGTCGATCAGTTCACCATCCGAGCCAACGTTCTTGACCTCTGCCCCCAGGCCTTGCCCATAGAGCAGCGCCGTTTTAAAGAACCCTTCCCTGCCGAAAAAGGTTTTCTGGTGATTGGCCAGCATGCTGTGCAAACCGCTATCCGCAGGCGTCAAACCGGCTTTATTGGTGCGGGTGCCGACATCGTTTTTCTTGGCGCCGATGGCGTTGTACATCCACTGCCACTGGCCATCCTCGAAGAACTGGTTGGAGGTCAGGATGTAGCTTTCCACATCGGCATTAATACCGCCCTGACTGAAATCCCCGTAGCTACGCCCAATCAACGAGTAATTCGAACGCCAGTGCTGGTTCATCTGCACATCGTAAATTCCACCGCCGGTGCCGGCCAGGTAGACGACGTCCGAGTCCAGCCAGTGGATGTCGAAATTATCTCTATCGAACCGCTTGCCTGCCCACAGCGTAGCGTTCTCGAAGACTGAATTGCCTTTGAACGCAGCGACATGATCGAGCGTGGCGAACACTTGGCGTACGTTGAGGTTGCTTTCGTCGGCCGTCCAGTCATTGGAGCTTTCCACACCGTCAGCGATGGAAACCGTGAATTTGGAACGGGTGCCGTTTTGCGCATAGATCTCTTTCGACAGGTCGATACGCATGTAGGTGTCGTCTTCATTACCGAGTCGCCCGACTGCACCACCCACCGCGCCGGCCGGCGTTGTATACGGGCCGCCACGGCCGCCACCCAGCCCCTCGTCGACCAGCAATCCGGAACGCGCATAGCCGTTGAAGCTGAACCCATCGGTGAGGTTCCCGGTACTGCCCTCCTTCTCCAGGCTTTGCTGACGGGCTTCGAGTTTTGCCAGTCGGGTGTCCAGAGCAGGCGCTGAAATGGCTGTTGCGTTAGACGCAACGGGCTGCAAGGGCGGCGTCGCGAGTTTGATCTGCTGCAATTCCCGGGCAAGTACTTGGGTCTGCTGTTCGGCCGTGGCTGCACGTTTTTCCGCTGCGCTGGCACGGGCTTCAAGTGCGGCCATGCGCTCCTCCAGTGTTGCGGCCTGAGCGGTCGCCGCGGATGTGCCGAGCACACCTGCCAGTAGCCAGCCTGTTGCTTTGTGCATATGAAATCCCTGTTTTGTTTTTATTGTTGGTTGACGCAAACCGCCGTTTTTTCCGTGCGTTGCGAGTTGTCGCAATCGACGAAAAAAAGGGTGCCTCATCGCAAATACGCTGCTACATTTGCCGATGTTAACGTTAACTTTTCTAAAAACAAAAATAAAGGACGCTCGATGAAACACCTGAAATCGCTCCTGCCCGTAGCATTGATCACCCTGTCTGCCGCACTGCCATCCGTCTCGAGCGCAACCGATCTGACGATCTCGTGCGGTGCGGTGGGGGCGGAATTGCAACTGTGCAAGGAGGCCGTCGAGACATGGTCGAAACAGACTGGCAACAACGTCGAGGTGGTCTCCACGCCTAACTCGGCAACCGAGAGGTTGTCGTTCTACCAGCAGATCCTCAGTGCGCAGTCCACCGACATCGACATCATTCAAATCGACATGGTCTGGCCGGGGATGCTGGCCAAACACCTGATGGATCTGCGTGAGGTGCTTCCCGCCAACGCGACCCAAGGCTACTTTCAGGCCCAGGTCGATAACGCCACGGTCAACGGACGGCTGGTGACGATGCCGTGGTTCACCGACTCGGGTCTGCTGTATTACCGCAAAGACTTGCTTGAGCAATACAACAAGCAGGTTCCCCAGACGTGGGAGGAAATGACCGCTACCGCCAAGGATGTGCAACAGGCTGAACGCAACGCCGGGAACGCCAATCTCTGGGGTTACATCTTTCAGGGACGTGCCTACGAGGGGTTGACGTGTAATGCGCTGGAGTGGATCAGCAGCCAACCGCAAGGCGGACTGATCAATCAACGCGGCGACATCGTGGTCAACAGTCAGGCCTCAAGAGCGGCGTTGACCCTGGCGAAAAGCTGGGTCGGAGACATCTCTCCGCGTGGCGTGCTCAATTACACCGAGGAAGAAGGACGTGGCGTATTCCAGTCCGGCAATGCGCTGTTCATGCGCAACTGGCCTTATGTCTGGGCCTTGGTGCAAGGCCAGGACAGTGCCGTAAAGGACAAGGTTGGCGTCGCTCCCCTGCCCCGCGGCGGCGAGACCGGCGAGCATGCCTCCACACTCGGTGGCTGGGGCCTGGCGGTCTCGCGTTACAGCGCGCATCCCAAGCTTGCCGCCGAGCTGGTGAGCTACCTGAGCAGTGCCCAAGAGCAAAAACGTCGAGCGCTGAAAGGCGGCTATAACCCGGTGATCGAGTCGCTGTATCAAGATCCCCAGTTGCTCGCGGCCATGCCTTATTACGCTCAGCTGCACAGCATTCTCAACGCTGGGGTCATGCGCCCCGCCGCCATCACCGCCGACCGTTATCCACGGGTCTCCAATGCCTTCTTCGATCGGGTGCATGGCGTGCTGGCGGGCGAGTTGCCCGTCGATCAGGCGCTGGCCGAACTGGAAAGCGAACTCACGCGCATCAAACGCCGGAACTGGTAAGCCACAAGGAAGGAAATCACCATGTCTGTCTCTACTGCCCATGCCCCGTTTGAAGAGCTTCTGCTCACGAGGGAAACGCCTGTACAACGTCGCCGGGTGCGCGCTGCCTGGCTGTTTTTGACGCCGATGCTGGTCTGCCTGGCCCTGGTGGCAGCCTGGCCGCTGCTGCGCACATTCTGGTTCAGCCTGACCGACGCCAGCCTGGCGGACACCGGTGGCGCAACCTTCATCGGCTTGAGCAATTATCTATTGCGCAGCGGTTCCGGCTGGTCGGGCATCCTCGTCGATCCACAGTGGTGGAATGCGGTGCGCAACACGCTGTATTTCACGGTGGTCTCGGTGGGGCTGGAAGTCGTCCTGGGGCTGTTGGTGGCGTTGCTGCTGAACATCAAGTTCACCGGCCGTTCTCTGGTGCGAGCGTTGATTCTGATTCCGTGGGCGATTCCGACGATTGTCTCGGCGAAGATCTGGTCATGGATGCTCAACGACCAGTTCGGCATCATCAATCACCTGATGCTCAGCCTCGGCCTGATTGACGCACCTTTGGCCTGGACGGCAGATGCGGACCTGTCGATGTGGGCGGTGATCATCGTTGACGTCTGGAAGACCGTGCCCTTCGTCACGCTGCTGATGCTGGCGGCCTTGCAGATGTTACCGAGCGATTGCTACGAAGCGGCCAGGGTCGATGGCATTCATCCACTGAAAGTGTTCTGGCGTGTCACGCTGCCACTGTTGATGCCTGCACTGCTGGTGGCGGCGATCTTCCGCATCCTCGATTCGCTGCGGGTATTCGACGTCATCTATGTGCTGACCTCGAACTCGTCGAGCACCATGAGCATGTCGGTGTATGCCCGCCAGCACCTGGTGGAGTTCCAGGACGTCGGGTACGGCAGCGCGGCGTCGACGTTGTTGTTTCTGGTGGTCGCGGTGATCGCCATGCTTTATCTCTACCTCGGACGCCGTCAATTGGAGGTCCGCGCATGAGCCCGCGCCTGCTGAAAAAAACACTGTTGCGACTCGGGTTCTGGTGCCTGATCGGGGTTTTGCTGCTGTACGCGATTTTCCCGTTCTACTACGCCATCGTGACCTCGCTGAAGCCCTCCAGCGCCTTGTTCGAGGTGAGCTACTGGATCGAAAATCCCGACTTCTCCAATTACGCGGCGGTACTCCACCAGGCCTCATTCCTGCGAGCGATTGGCAATTCGCTGGTGGTTGCGCTGTGCGTGGTCACACTGGCGCTGTTCCTCAGCCTGACCGCTGCCTATGCCTTGGGCCGGGTGAAATTCCGTGGGCGTGGCACGGTGTTGATGATGGTGCTTGGCGTGTCGATGTTTCCCCAGGTTGCGGTGCTGTCAGGGCTGTTCGAAGTGATCCGCGCCTTGGGTCTTTACAACACGTCCTGGGCGTTGATCCTCAGCTACACGATTTTCACCCTGCCCTTCACCGTCTGGGTGCTGACCACCTTCATGGGACAACTGCCCCATGAACTGGAGGAAGCGGCAATCATGGATGGTGCGTCACCCTGGGTGACGCTGACCCGCGTGCTGTTGCCGCTGCTCTGGCCTGCACTGGTCACCACCGGTTTGTTGGCTTTCATCGCGGCGTGGAACGAGTTCCTGTTTGCCCTGACGTTCACCCTCACCGACAGCCAACGCACCGTGCCGGTTGCCATCGCCTTGATTTCCGGCGGCAGCCCCCATGAGTTGCCTTGGGGCTTGTTGATGGCTGCCTCGGTGCTGGTCACCGTCCCACTGGTGATTCTGGTGCTGATCTTCCAGCGCCGAATCGTTTCCGGTCTCACTGCCGGCGCATTAAAGGGTTGATGCCCAATAAAGACAAGGAACAGCATCGTGATCAAATTGAAACTGGACAACGTCAACAAACAACTGGGCGGCACGCGGATTCTTCGCGACATCAACCTGGAAATCGCAGCGGGTGAATTCGTGGTGTTCGTCGGCCCTTCGGGCTGCGGAAAGTCAACCCTGCTGCGCCTGATCGCCGGGCTGGATTCGATCTGCGCCGGTGATCTGCTGATCGACGGGCGGCGGGTCAACGACCTGGAACCACGCGAACGTGGCGTCGGTATGGTGTTTCAGTCCTATGCGCTATACCCGCACATGAGCGTCTACGACAACATCAGTTTCGGTCTCAAACTGGCCAAGACTGAAAAGAGCAGCCTGCGCGAGCGAGTGCTGAAAACTGCGCAAATCCTGCAATTGGACAAACTGCTGCAACGCAAGCCAAAGGAACTGTCTGGGGGGCAGCGTCAGCGCGTGGCCATGGGCAGGGCCATGGCGCGGGAACCGGACATTTTGTTGTTCGATGAGCCGCTTTCCAATCTGGATGCGTCCTTGCGGGTACAGATGCGCAACGAAATCGCCCGGCTGCATGCCCGACTGCGCTCAACCATGATTTACGTCACCCACGATCAGGTGGAAGCGATGACCCTGGCTGACAAAATTGTTGTGCTCAATGGCGGTCACGTCGAGCAGGTCGGCTCACCGCGCGAACTCTATGAAAGCCCGGCGAGCCGTTTTGTCGCCGGTTTTCTCGGTTCGCCGAGAATGAATTTCCTGCCGGCCCGCTTGCATGCGCCGGGCGAAACCAGCCTGGTTGAGGCTGCCGTTTTGGGGATGACCGCCCTGCCCTTCGACAGCTCGAACCTGGCGGCAGACGCCTCGCTGAGCCTGGGCGTCCGCCCGGAACACCTGTCGCTCAAAGCGGCGCCAGGAACCGCTGGCGTCGTCGTGACCGGGGTCGAATACCTGGGCAGTGAAACCTATGTTCACCTGGATACAGGTCAAGACGAGCCATTGATCTGTCGTTGTGAAGTCAACGCTGGATGGCAGACAGGCGATCGGGTCGAACTGCAACTGGACATCGACAAGATCCACCTGTTCGACACTGACGGCACGGCATTGAAGCGCCAACCACAAGCCATTGAATCCGTGGCGGATGACCTCTCTCCGCGCTCAATCCGAGCACATGCCCTATGACCGTGTCTTTGAATACCCCGAGCGATCCCATGCCTTCGACCCTTGACCTTGCGCAGCGCGCACTGGCTGACAGCCAGTCTCGCGTCATCGAGGATTATCGACCCGGTTATCATATTGCCCCTCCGGCAGGCTGGATGAACGACCCTAACGGGGTGGTGTACTTTCGTGGCGAGTACCACGTGTTCTATCAGCATCACCCCTTCGACGCGAAATGGGGCCCGATGTATTGGGGCCACGCCAAGAGTGCCGATCTGGTGCATTGGCAGCACCTGCCCATTGCGCTGGCACCCGGCGATGACTGCGACCGGGACGGCTGTTTTTCCGGTAGCGCGGTGGTGTGTGGCGATACCCTGGCCCTGATCTACACCGGGCACACCTGGCTGGGGGAAGTGGGTGACGAGCGCTTCATCCGTCAAGTGCAGTGCCTGGCGACCAGTACCGATGGCATCCACTTCGTCAAACACGGCGCGGTGATCGACAGCGCGCCGCAAGACACCATCATGCACTTCCGTGACCCCAAGGTCTGGCAGGCGGATGACTATTGGTACCTGATTGCCGGCGCACGTCTGGGCGATCTGCCGCTGCTGCCGCTGTACCGTTCCACGGATCTGCACGCCTGGGAGTTTCTGAACTATGTGTCTGGCGGCAGGGAGGGCGATGGTTATATGTGGGAGTGCCCGGATCTGTTCCGACTGAACGGACGCGATGTGCTGCTGTACTCCCCTCAAGGCATGCCATCCCAAGGTTACGAACGGCTCAACAAGTACCAGACCGGTTACCGCGTGGGTCGACTGGACAACGAATGGAATTTCACTGGCGGGCCTTTTATCGAGCTGGATAACGGCCACGATTTCTATGCCGCGCAGACGCTATTGGCCGCCGATGGTCGACGCCTCCTATGGGCATGGCTGGACATGTGGGAAAGCCCGATGCCGAGCCAGGCCCATCACTGGTGCGGCATGCTCGGACTGCCCCGCGAACTTGAGCTGTGCGCCGATCGCCTTTGCGTGTATCCGGCACGGGAGCTCAGCGCGCTGCGAATGACGCTATTACCGGGTACGCCGTGGTGGGGCGAGTCGGGAGCCCGCTGGGTGCCGCAAGTAAACGGCGACATGCTCGAAATCCATGTGCATCTGGATCTGCTCGGCTGCACTGACGGCCAGTTGGGCGTCGCCTTGCGGTGCAGCGACGATGGCCGTGAAGAAACCCTGCTCTACTATGATCCGTCACTGCAGCGCCTGGTGCTCGACCGCAGCCGCGCGGGTACACAAGTCACAGGCCAGCGCAGTGTTGCGATAGATCCGACACAAGAGCGACTGGAACTGCGCGTGTTTCTCGACCGCTCATCCATCGAGGTGTTCGACGAAAACGGTCGCTTCAGCCTCAGCAGTCGTCTCTATCCGCGATCCGACAGTCTGGGCGTGAAGCTGGTGGCAAGCGGGAGTGGCGGGCGTGTCTCGATTCCCCGGGCATGGCCGCTCGGTTCTGGATGGTCATGAGCGGCGTCATTCGGGTCGCGAGAAGCCCGGGCCCTGTGTCATGATTCTGCGTCAACCTGACCGGCCGCACTTCGCATGACTTCAGTGAAAGACGTTGCACAGCTGGCCGGCGTGTCCCTGATGACGGTGTCTCGAGCGCTCAATAGTCCGGAAAAACTGAGCCCCGAAACCCTCCTACGGGTGCGTCGCGCCATTGATGAACTGCAATTCGTACCCAGCCTGTCTGCGCGCAAGATGCGCGGTGACAACCTGCAGTCGCGAACCATCGGTGTGTTCGCGCTGGACACCGCGACCACACCCTTCGCGGTCGAGCTGCTGCTGTCCATTGAGCAGACCGCGCAGCAAGCCGGCTGGAACGTCTTTATCCTCAACCTGCTGAGCAACCCGCCCACCGACCAGAACATCGACCTGATGCTGTCGCACCGTCCGGACGGCTTGATCTTCAGCGCCATGGGATTTCGCCAGGTAAGCATTCCCGAGCGCTTGAAGAGCAAGCCTCTGGTGCTCGCCAATTGTCTGGCAGATGACAGCGACCTCGTCAGCTACGTGCCCGACGACGAAATGGGTCAGTACCGCGCCGTACACCACGCGTTGAGCCTCGGCTACAAACGTCCTCTGTGTATCAATCTACCGAAACAGAGTCTGGCATGGGGGCTGCGACAAAAAGGCCTGCAGCGTGCCTGTCAGGCATTCGGACTGGCGCCTGAAACGCTTCTGCAGTACGACCTTTCCGATCATGATGCCTACAGTGAAACAGCCGCCATCCTCGACCGGCATGTCGTTGATGGTCGTCCCCAATTTGATATTTTGATCTGCGGCAACGACCGCATTGCCTTTTGTGCCTATCAGTTGTTGTTGGGGCGCGGCCTGAAAATTCCCGCCGATGTCGCCGTCCTCGGCTACGACAACATGATCGGCATCGCCGAGTTGTTCATCCCGCCGCTGACCACCGTGCAACTGCCGTACTACGAGATTGGTCGTAAGGCTGCCCTGCATCTGATCGAGACCCTTGAGCTATCGGGAACTCAGCGAGTTGACTGTCCACTGGTGGTCAGGACATCACTATGAGAGTGATCTCAGTTCGCGGATAACACTCCCGATTGCCTTTGATTTGCCGAGTGGAATCAGAAATCCACCGTCGCTGAAAGCAGATAAGTCCTCGGTGTCGACAACGTCAGCCCCGGCTCACTGTCATCCGAAGCGCCTGCCGAACTCCAGTAGCGTTTATCCAGCACGTTCTCGACATTGGCGCGCAGGGTGATGGTTTTCTTATCGACCTTGAAGGCGTATCGCGTCCCTACGTCAAAGCGCTCCCAGGAATCGATTTCCTTGTCGTTGGACTGATCCAGATACTGCGAACTGGAATAAATGCCCCGCCCGGTCAACGTCAGCCCCTGCACCGTCGGCACATCCCACTCGGCACCCAGATTGACGTTGTATTTCGGCGTCGCCGGCGCGCGATTGCCGTCGAACGTGCCGTTGGTGGTGTGGGTCAGCTCGCTGTCGATGTACATCACGCCACCGAGCAAGCGGACGCCTTTGAGCGGTTCACCAAACACACTCAGCTCCACGCCATTGTTCTGTCGTTTGCCGTTCGGGCCGAAAACTCGAGTTGTGGCATTGGTTTCATAAGCGGGCTGTTTGATGCGGAACACCGCTGCCGTCACGGCATACGCACCAGCGTCGTATTTGGCACCAACCTCAACCTGGCGGCTAATAAACGGCGGGAAGATTTCGTCTTCGTTCACTGACGTTGATGGCGCGATCTTGCCTTGGCTCAGGCCTTCCATGTAGTTGGCGTACAGCGACAGCTTGTCTGTCGCCTTGAACAGAATCCCGCCCGATGGCGAGACCTTTTCCTCGTCGTAGGCGGTGTCGCCTTTGACGTCATCGCTCCAGTCATCGACTTTTACCCGTTGCCAGCGAGCGCCGAGGGTCAGCAGCAATCGATCATCAAACAAGCCCAGGGTGTCGGACAACGCCACGCCGCTGAAGCGGTTTTCCGTGTAGACCTTGGCGTCATAGCGCGTCGGCGTGCCGGGTTTGGCGATTTCTATCGGGTCGTACAGATTGCTGCGACCGGCCGCATAACGCGCGCCGCCATTCTCGAAATCCATATAAAAGTAGCTGGCCGCCAGGTTGACCTCATGGCTCACCGGCCCGGTATGGAACCAGTTGCGCACACCGGCGGTGGCCGTGCGCACGTTTTCGTCGCGGGTGAAATCCCGCGGTTGCACGCTGAAATCACCGGCATCGTTGGTCACGGAAACCGCATGGCGGAGGAAGTCGTGATTGCTCTTGCGAGCGCCAACACCGCCGTAGACCATCACCGAATCACTGACATCAAACTCGGCGTTGACTGTACCGAACGTATCTTTGGTCCGCGCCTGGCTCCACGGTTGCGCGTAGTTATCGCGGACATCGTTGGCGTTCGGCACCTTGGCATTGGCGGCGACTTGCACGCGCTCTTGCGGTGCGTCGGTATCGCGCTCTGTGTGGCCAATATCGGTGGAAAGCCGCAGCCGCTCACCGCGAAAATCCAGACCCAGCACGGCCATGTCGCGGTCGACGCTCTGGTGATCCCATTCGGTGTCGCCGGACTGTTTGACGCCGTTGAAACGCAGGCCGAACTGGTTGTCCTCACCGAAACGGCGGCCAACATCCACCGCGCCACCGATCTGATTATTCGACGCGTAATTGGCCGTCAGCGAGGTGATCGGTTTGTCGCTGGCACGCTTGGGTACGACGTTGATGCCTCCGCCCACACTGCCCCGTGGCGAGATGCCGTTGATGAGTTGGCTCGGGCCTTTGAGAATGTCGACGCGATCGGCCATTTCCATGTCGATCGTGTAAGTCGGCAAAACCCCATAGAGGCCGTTATAGGCCACGTCACTGTTGAACAGACTGAAACCACGGATGGTGAACTGCTCGAAACGGCCACCGGCCGGGTTGGTCGCGCGCACCGACGGGTCGCTGGCGATCAGATCGCCCAGCGTGCGTGCCTGTTGGTTTTTCGCGGTTTCGCTGGTGTAGGTGGTCATGCTGAACGGGGTTTCCATGAAGTCTTTCGACCCCAGCAACCCCTGCGAGCCGCGCCGCGCCACCTGCCCTCCGGCAAAGACATCGGCGCCGGTCGAGTCGCTCGCGCCCAGAATCGAAGTCGGCGCCAGTTGCAGGCTGCCGGCCTCCGCTGCTGGCACCAAGGTGTAAGCGTGCTCACCCAGCGGTTGCAGTTGCAAACCAGAGCCGAGCAGCAACCGGGCGAACCCCTCCTCCACGCCAAACTCGCCGGACAACCCATTACTGTTGCGCCCGCTGACCAGCGCCGGATCCACCGACAGATTGACCCCGGCCAACCCGGCAAACCGCGTCAGCGCGGCACTCAGGCTGCCGGCCGGCACCTGATAACTGCGCCGCGCGTCTTCGGCCCAGCTCGACTGGATCAATACGGGACTGGCACTCAGGCTCAGCAGCAGGCTCAACTGCAACAACGGACGCAAACGACTTGGGAATACGGCGGGCATTGGAAGACGCTCTCGATTTGTTCACTTGCCTGGAATGACCAGCGAGGCGAAAAAAAGGGACAGGCTTCAGCCGGTTTTTTCTGCAGGGGGAATGTTTCGCGGCGTGAGCGACACCCAGAACCGCGTACGGGTATGGACGTCGATCGGCAGGCTGGCCGCGAGCAATGTGAGGATTTGATCGGTGTTGTCGAGGCGGAAACTACCGGTGATGCGCAGCGCTTCCAAGGCCGGATCCCAGCGCAGCAGCCCGGAACGATAGCGACTTAACTCGCGCAAGAAATCCCCCAACGGCTGGTTCTGCGCCATCAACACACCATCGCGCCAGCCCGGCATCAACGTATCGAAAGCGCTAACGGAACCCGCGCCAGACGCTTGCAGGCTGACCTGCTGCCCTTGATTCACCATCAGCGTCGGCCCGTGCAACGGCTGCAACTGCACCGTGCCGCTGACGACCGAAACTTTGCAGTCACGCGCATTGAGACGCACGCAGACCTCGCTGCGACTGACGAGGATTCGGCCGTAAGGCGCGTTGATCGTCAGCGCCGAACTGCCCGGCACGTTGAGCGCTATCTCACCACGCACCAGCGTCAACTGCCGCGCCGGCAGATCGACATTTACCGCAGTGGCGGTGTTGAGTTGTAACGAACTGCCGTCACCCAACGACAAACGTTGGCGCTCTCCAGTGCTGGTGTGCAGATCCGCACGCCATGCATCCATCGGCAATTGTCGACTGATCAGCCACGCTGCTGGCACCAACGCGGCCAAACCGAGCGCCCGTTTCAGCGCGGCACGTCGTGCCAGATCCGGACGATCCAGCGTGGCCATGGCCAACGCCGCCGGCAACGCGGAAAAGCGTTGGCGCAACAGTTGAATCTTCTGCCAGGCGTTCTCGTGACGGCTGTCACTGTTGCGCCAGTGCAGCAGCCGCGCATGATCATCATCAGTGGCCTCGCCCGATTCGAGCAGCGCCAGCCATTGCGCGGCGGCGCGTGCCACCTCCCGCAGCTCTGCATCGGGTGCTACGCGCATACTAGATCCAACATCAAGCAATGCTCGTAAGCCTGCGCCATATAACGTTTTATTGTGCGTTCTGAGACCTGCAAGCGCTCGGCAATTTCGCGGTAACCGAGGCCTTCGAGCTGACTCCACAAAAACGCCCGACGCACCGGTTGCGGCAAGCCATCAAGCAGTTCATCCAGCGCTTGCAGGGTTTCCAGCAACAGCCAGCGCTGTTCGGGCGACGGCACGCACTCCTCAGGCAATTGCGCGAGGGCTTCGAGGTAGGCTTTTTCCAGGCTGCGGCGGGTGTAGAAGTTGCTCAGCAAGCGTTTGCCCACGGTCAGCAAGTACGCCCGAGGCTCACGCATGTCGGCAATTGGTTGCGCGCTGCACAGCACGCGCAAGAAGGTGTCCTGGCTCAGGTCCGCCGCATCCCAGGCATTGCCCATGCGCCGCCGCAGCCAGGTTTCCAGCCAGCCTCGGTGATCGCGATACAGTTCGTGCAGGTGCTGCGGCGATGGCGTCGCTGCTTCAGTCATCTCAAGAGTCCTGCGCGAAGTCAGTTTCAAATGAGAGTGATTCTATTTAACTTGCGCACTGACACAAAGCCTTTTTATCCACGACGGCATTCATCAGCGCTTCAAGGTCTCGCTCGGCAACTCCTTGAACAACGCCCGGTAACTGCTGGAAAACCTTCCCAAATGCCAGAACGACCAGCGCATGGCCACCTCGGCCACGGTGGTTTCCGTCGGCCGGCGCTTGAGCAATTCACGGTGTGCGCTGTTCAAGCGGCGCAGGCGCAGCCAGTGACTCGGGGTCATCCCGGTGTAGGCCTTGAACGCCTGCTGCAATTGGCGCAACGGCACCCCAGCCACGTGCGACAGTTCGAGCAGATTAACGGTGTCTTCCGGCGAATCCGCCGCCCACTCTCCCACCCTTTTCATGATCATCCGTTCTTCGGTGCGCCGTTGTAAGCTACCGCGATCGAGGCTGGTGTGCGCGTTGTCGAGAATGAACAGGCAATCTTCAAGTAGCTGCTGTGTCAGCGCATCTTTATCAAGCGGATCAATGGCTTGCGACAACTTCGTGAGAGTCGAGCTTAACCAGCGACTGAACAAGGCATTCTGTCCGCAGTTGAGTTGAGTCATGAACAACCCTTCGAGCTTCGCCACATTCAGACCGTGCTGGCGGACAAATTCCGGACCGAACACCACGGCGATTTCCTGGTAGTTCTCCGGGGTGATCCAGATGTTGCGGCTCTCTTCATTGAGCAGGTACAGCGCGTTGTCGCTGCGATCGAAACAGAACGCCAAAGCCCCCGACGGCGCGCTGAAATTCTGCTCGACCCGGGTGTTCATCTGCTCTTCATAGACCTCGACACCCTGCAGATCCAGATAGCGGATCTGCCCGGCGAAATGGCCCGGCGACATCTGTTGGTAATGCTGGACCCAGCCCGGTGTGGCGCGGACTTGCTCGGCCACATCGGCGGTGTTGAACGCTTGAACCTGGAGCGAATTGCACGTTGTCATGGGGTGACCTTGCGCACTCTTTTGGTGCGCTTTGGTGCTGCTTAAAGTGGATAGATGGAACGTCAAGGCTCGCCCAAGATAGTCGTCAACGCGCCACAGGGGAAGGGGCGGAAGATGAAACCCGCCCTCCCCGGCGTCTATAAAACCAATAACGAGGTCTTTATGAATGCCCCTTTCGATCAGCTGTTCACGTGGCTGAAAGATCACAAGATTACCGAAGTCGAATGTGTGGTCAGCGACCTGACCGGCATTGCCCGCGGCAAGATCGCACCGACCAACAAGTTCCTGCATGAGCGAGGCATGCGCCTGCCGGAAAGTGTGCTGCTGCAAACGGTAACCGGGGATTTTGTCGACGATGACATCTACTACGACCTGCTCGATCCTGCCGACATCGACATGGTCTGCAAGCCCGTGGCTGACGCGGTCTACGTGATTCCATGGGCGATCGAACCGACCGCCATCGTCATCCACGACACCTTCGACAAGTTCGGCAACCCGATCGAACTGTCGCCGCGCAACGTGCTGAAGAAAGTCTTGCAGCTGTACACCGACAAAGGCTGGAAACCGATTGTGGCACCGGAAATGGAGTTCTACCTGACCCAACGCTGCGAAGACCCGGACCTGCCGCTCAAGGCTCCGCTGGGCCGCTCGGGCCGTGCCGAAAGTGGTCGTCAGTCGTTCTCCATCGATGCCGCCAACGAATTCGATCCGTTGTTCGAAGACGTTTACGACTGGTGTGAATTGCAAGGTCTGGACCTCGACACGCTGATCCACGAAGACGGCCCGGCGCAGATGGAAATCAACTTCCGTCACGGTGACGCCCTCGATCTGGCCGACCAGATCACCGTGTTCAAGCGCACCATGCGTGAGGCTGCACTCAAGCACAACGTTGCCGCGACCTTCATGGCCAAGCCGATCGGCGACGAGCCGGGCAGCGCCATGCACATTCACCAGAGCGTGGTGGACATCGCCACCGGCAAACCGATCTTCGCCAACGCCGACGGGCAGATGAGCGAACTGTTCCTGCATTACATCGGCGGTTTGCAGAAGTACATCCCGAAAGTGCTGCCGATGTTCGCGCCGAACGTCAACTCGTTCCGCCGCTTTCTGCCGGACACCTCGGCACCGGTCAACGTCGAATGGGGCGAAGAAAACCGCACCGTCGGCCTGCGTGTGCCGACCTCCAGCCCGGAAGCCATGCGCGTGGAAAACCGTCTGCCGGGCGCCGACGCCAACCCGTACCTGGCAATCGCCGCGAGCCTGCTCTGCGGTTACATCGGCATGGTCGAAGGCATCGCGCCGAGCGCTGCGGTACAAGGCCGCGCCTACGAACGCCGCAACCTGCGTCTGCCGATCACCATCGAAGACGCGCTGACACAAATGGAAGAGTGCGAAGCCGTTGCGCAATACCTCGGCGACAAGTTTGTCCGTGGCTACGTCGCGGTGAAACGTGCCGAGCATGAAAACTTCAAGCGCGTGATCAGCTCGTGGGAGCGTGAGTTCCTGATGCTCAGCGTCTAACCCGAATCTGCACAAATCCCTGTGGGAGCGAGCCTGCTCGCGAAAGCGGTGGGTCAGGCAACATCAATGGTGACTGTGCCGACGCCTTCGCGAGCAGGCTCGCTCCCACAAGGGATTAGCGAACCACCTGAAAAATCCAATAATTTAAGAGGTGTCGAAATGCGTCTATTGAAAACCATGGTTCCCGCCGCTCTGGCCCTGATGTGCAGCGTCGTAGCCCAAGCCCAATCCCAGGTCAGCGTCTACAACTGGACCGACTACATCGGCGAAACCACCCTCGCCGACTTCCAGAGCACAACCGGGATCAAGGTGATCTACGACGTTTTCGACTCCAACGAAACCCTGGAAGGCAAGCTCCTCGCCGGTCGCACCGGCTATGACGTGGTGGTGCCGTCCAACCACTTCCTCGCGCGTCAGGTGAAGGCCGGTGCCTTCCTCAAACTGGATCGCTCGCAACTGCCGAACTTCAAAAACCTCGATCCGAAACTGCTCGAGCTGCTGGAGAAAAACGATCCAGGCAACCAGCACTCGGTGCCGTACCTGTGGGGTACCAATGGCATTGGCTACAACGTCGACAAGGTCAAACAAGTGCTGGGCATCGACCACATCGATTCCTGGGCCGTGCTGTTCGAACCTGAAAACCTGAAGAAACTCACCCAGTGCGGCGTGTCGATGATGGACTCCGCCGACGAAGTCTTCCCTGCTGTGCTCAATTACATGGGCATGGACCCGCGCAGCGAAAACCCGGAAGACTATAAAAAGGCTGAAGCGAAACTGCTCAGCATCCGTCCGTACATCACCTATTTCCATTCCTCGAAGTACGTCTCGGATCTGGCCAACGGCGACATCTGTGTGGCCTTCGGTTATTCCGGCGACGTGTTTCAGGCCGCCAACCGCGCCAAGGAAGCCAAGAACGGCGTCAACATCGCTTACGCCATTCCGAAGGAAGGCGCCAACCTCTGGTTCGACCTGCTGGCCATCCCGGCCGACGCCAGTAACACCAAAGAAGCCCACGCCTTCATCAATTACCTGCTCGATCCACAAGTGATCGCCAAGGTCAGTGCATCGGTCGGTTACGCCAACCCGAACCCTGCCGCCAAGCAATACATGGATCAGGAGCTGGTCAACAACCCTGAGGTTTACCCATCCCAGGCCGTGCTCGACAAGCTCTACATCTCCTCTACCCCGCCCCAGGCGATCATGCGTCTGATGACCCGGTCCTGGAGCAAAGTGAAGTCGAACAAATGAATCAGTACACCGAGGAACACGCTCGCTCCTACTACGCCGCTTCGGCCCGGGCGAGCACACCCTATCCGCTGCTGGAAGGAGACTTGACCGCCGATGTCTGCGTGATCGGCGGCGGATTCACCGGGGTCAACACCGCCATCGAGCTGGCTCAGCGCGGACTGTCGGTGGTGTTGATCGAAGCCCGGCGCATCGGCTGGGGCGCCAGTGGGCGCAATGGCGGTCAGTTGATTCGCGGGATCGGTCATGAGGTTGCCGGCTTCGCCAAGTATGTCGGTCAGGAAGGCGTGCGTTACTTGCAGCGCGCCGGCATCGATTCGGTCGAGCTGGTGCGGCAGCGCATCGGCGCCAACGGCATCGAGTGTGACCTGCGCTGGGGCTTCTGCGATCTGGCCAATACCCCCGCGCAGTTCGCTGCCTTCAAGGATGAATTGGTCGACCTCGCCGAACTCGGTTATGCCCACGAAACCCGACTGATCGGCCCGGAGCAGGTGCGCCAGCAGGTGGTGAATTCCGACATTTATGCCGGTGGGCTGGTGGACATGGGGTCCGGTCACCTGCATCCGCTCGATCTGGTGCAAGGCGAAGCGCGGTTGGCGGCCGCGCTGGGCGTACGGATCTTCGAGCACAGTGAAGTGCTGGAAATCATCCACGGCCCGACCGTACAAGTGCGCTGCGCCCACGGTACGGTGCGCGCCGGCAGTCTGGTGCTAGGTTGCAATGCGCATCTGGACGACCTCGAACCACAACTCAGTGGCAAGGTGCTGCCGGCCGGCAGTTACATCATCGCCACCGAACCGTTGTCCGAGGCCCGCGCCGCGCAATTGATTCCGTACAATCTGGCGGTGTGCGACCAGAAAGTCGGCCTCGATTACTACCGACTTTCGGCGGACCGGCGCCTGCTGTTCGGCGGGGCCTGCCACTATTCCGGACGCGATCCGGCGGACATTGCCGCTTATATGCGACCGAAGATGCTCAAGGTCTTCCCGCAACTGGCGGGCGTGCGCATCGATTACCAATGGGGCGGCAAGATCGGCATCACCGCCAACCGCTTTCCGCAGGTCGGTCGGCTCAAGCAGCACCCCAACGTGTTCTACGCCCAGGGCTATTCCGGCCATGGCCTGAACGTCACGCACTGGTGCGCGAAACTGCTCGGCGAGGCGATCAATGCCGGCCACAGTCAGGGCATGGACGTGTTCAGCGGCGTGCCGCACATGACCTTCCCCGGCGGCCCGGCCTTGCGTTCGCCACTGCTGGCACTGGGCATGTTCTGGTATCGCCTGCGGGAAATGCTCGGATAACCCCCAATCCCTGTAGGAGCTGCCGAAGGCTGCGATCTTTTGATCTTAAAAAAGCAAGATCAAAAGATCGCAGCCTCGTTTCACTCGACAGCTCCTACATGGAAACTGCCAACGATGCGGGCTATACACATTTGCTCTATCGCCAAGCACTTCTATATTGATGAGGTGCTTTGGCGTTCCTGACGCTCAGTGCCCATTCAATCGAGGAGGACATGGATGAAGTCGTCAGCCACCGACGAGCCGCGAGCGCCAGGCCAAGCCCCCGTCAAAACCCGCCGGTTCGGCATTTCGCTGGTGTGGATCGTGCCGATTGTTGCGGTGCTGGTGGGTATCTCGCTGGTGGTGCACAACATCATGCAGGAAGGCCCCAGCATCACCGTCAACTTCAAGACCGGCAGCGGACTGGTGGCAAACAAGACTGAAGTGAAGTACCGCAACGTGGTGATCGGTCAGGTCACCGATGTCGAGTTGAGCGATGACCAGAAGAGCGTCAACGCGACCATCAAACTGGCCAAGCAGGCCGAAAGCTTTACCCGTGAAGATTCGCAGTTCTGGGTGGTGCGCCCGCGCATCGGGGCTGGTGGCGTGTCGGGCATCGACACTCTGCTTTCCGGCGACTACATCGGCGCCGACATCGGTCAGGCCAATAACCGCGCCAAGCAATTCAAGGGGCTGGAGAACCCTCCGCCCATTACCTACGGCGAACCGGGCAAGCGCTTCATGTTGCACGCGCCGGACCTCGGTTCGCTGGACATCGGTTCACCTGTGTATTACCGCAAGATTCCTGTCGGCCAGGTCGTCACCTACGAACTGGCACCTGATGGCAAAGGCGTGAACATCGAAGTATTCATCCATGCACCGAACGACGCTTTTGTCACCGAAAACACCCGTTTCTGGAACGCCAGTGGTATCGACGTCAACGTCGGCGCCAACGGCTTCCAGGTCAAAACCGAATCGTTGTCGTCCATGCTGGTAGGCGGTATCGCCTTCCGCGCTCCGGACTACAGCCCCAACGATGTGGCCGCCGCCGATGACAAGGACTTCGAACTGTTCGAAGACCAACAGACGGCCCTCGCTCCACCCAACGGCAAGGCGCAATACTTGAGTCTGCGGTTCGACCAGTCCCTGCGCGGCCTCAAGGTCGGCGCACCGGTGGAATTCCTCGGCATGGAAATTGGCCGTGTCGTGGCGATCAATCTGGATTTCGACGCGCAGAAACGCGCCTTCCCACTTAACGTCGGCATCGTCATTTACCCGCAGCGACTGGGAATGGCGTACGGCAAAATGCTCACCGCGTTCAAACATGACCCCAACGACGAAGCCGCCGGCATTCGCTTGATGGGCACCTTCATCGACAATGGCCTGCGCGCCCAGGCCCGCAGCGGCAATCTGCTCACTGGGCAGTTGTACATCGCGCTGGACTTCTTCCCGAAAGCCGAGAAAGTCGCGTTTGACCCGACACTGCGTCCGGTGGTCATCCCGACCGTTCCGGGCAGCCTCGAACAGTTGCAGGAAAAACTCGAAGCGGTGGTCGACAAGCTCAACAAGCTGCCGGTCGATCGCATCGCCAGCAACCTCGACAGCAATCTGGTCGAACTGCGCAAAGGCCTGGCCCAGTTCAATGCCAAGACCCTGCCGGGCGTGCAGAGCACCCTCGCCGACGTCAGCAAGACCTTGCAGTCCGCCAGCTCGACCCTGGCCGAAGATTCGCCACAACGCGAGAAACTCACGGAAACCCTCGACGAACTCGGGCGGATGTCGCGCTCGCTGCGTGAGCTGTCGGATTACCTCGGCCGGCATCCGGAATCGCTGATTCGCGGTCGTCCCGATAACGCCGCGCCTATCGATCTCAAAGGCCCGCCACGCAACTGAGCACAGGAGCTGAACCATGGCTGTACCGCTGAAAATCACCATGCTCGCTGCGTTCATGCTGCTGGGCGCCTGTCGCAGCGACCCGATCAGTTTTCACACGCTGACGCCGGTGCAGATCGCCAACACACGGACCGGCGCGCAGATTCCGATTGAAGCGCTGAGCGTGCCGCCGCAGGTCGACCGTGCGCAAATCGTTATCCGCCAGGGCAACAGCGGTCTGGCGATTCTGGAAACTGATTGGTGGGGCGCGACACTGGCGGATGAGTTGCGCGGTGCGTTGGCCGATCAATTGAGCAATACCAGTGGGCAAGGCAACGTTTCGGTGCGCATCGAAGTGCAACGCTTCGACTCGATCCCCGGTCAGTACGGCCTGATCGACGCCAAATGGCGCTTGCGCCCCGTCGGCGCCACTGACAATGGCTTGCTGACCTGCCGTTCGACCCTGCAAACACCGTCCGGCCCGACCATCGATGATCTGGTGGGCGCCCAGCAGCACAACGTCAAACGTCTGGCCGACCAGATCAGTCGGGCGGCAACCAGCAACGCGCGCACCTGCCCTTCCCCGTCCTGACCGGACCTACAGATCGAAACGATCCACCGCACGCCGCCGCTCGTTGTCATCCCGCACATCGTAGTTGGCGGTGGTCTGGATGTTGCTGTGGTGCGCAAGCTTCTGCGCAATCGACAGATCATGTTCCTCGATCACCCGCGTGATAAACGAACGGCGGAAATCGTGGGGCATGATCTTCACCCCGACCTGCGTGCCACGCTGGCGGGCGATGTAATAGATCGCGTGTTTGGTGATGCGCTCGCGGGTGATATGGCTGCCACGACGGATGCGGTTGAACAGAAAGGCATCGTCGCTCTCGCCTTCCTTGAGTTGTGAGCGGCGCAGTTCCAGCCATGCATCGAGTTTGGCGAACGCCCAGGCCGGCGCGTACTTGATCAGCTGTTTGTTGCCTTTGCCGGTAACGGTCAGGCTGCGCTCAGTGAAGTCGACCTGATTCAAGTCCAGGTCCACCGACTCCGATTTACGCATGCCGGTGCCATACAACAACGCAATCACCGCCGCGTCGCGTAATCCTTGCGGACGCGGATCGGCGGCGCAGACTTCCATCAATTCGTGGATCAAGGTGCGCTTCAAGTTGCGCCCTTGGGACAAGCGCGTGCCGGCAATACCCTTTACCGAGCGAATTTTCAACAAATGATCCTGAGAGATCAGACTCATGCGCCAGGCTTCATTCATCACACCGCGCACGGCATTCACGTACAACGACGAGGTGTTCGGCGCATAGCCGTCGGCGCGCAATGCGGCGACCAACGCCACGACATCTTCCGGTTGCAGCCCGTGCCAGGGGATTTCCTCGATGTCCACGTCTTCGAAACCGAGACGGTCGGCGGCGTCCTGCAAGACATACCGCATGGTCAATTGGCTGGAAGGCGCCAGTCGCGCCAGATAAAGCGTCAGCGGATTAGTGTTGGACGGGGTGGATTCAGTACTCGACAAGTCAATCAAACGAAACGGCCTTGAATAGAAAACAGTTCAACAAAACAACTTAAAAGTGCAACGAAACTTATATAAAGAGCGACTCTTCCGTAGGACTTTTCGATTAAAAGAGCCGATGAACGGAAGAAGTCTGAACGGTGGCTGTATGGCTTACAGATAGACGAATCGCCGACCGTTTTTTCATGTTCCTTTCACAAAAACGCGCATAACCTTAGTTACAACAGGTTGCCCCGAAAGGCCTGCAACCCTGCCGTCCGTGGACTTAAAAGTCAATCAGGCATTCCCCGGCCGGTATCTCAACCCGTTGAAATCCCGTGTTTTTCAGACAATCGGCTGAAGGATGGCTGTCGCCCCGAGGTTCTTATGAGTCAAGCGTTCCTGCCGTTTTCCCGTCCAAGTATCGGCGATGAAGAAATAGCCGCCGTCGAACAAGTATTACGTTCCGGCTGGATTACTACCGGCCCTAAAAACCAGGCACTCGAAGAACAATTCGCGCAATACGTTGGTTGCAAGCACGCGGTCGCACTTTCCTCCGCCACCGGCGGCATGCACATCACCTTGTTGGCCCTGGGCATTGGCCCGGGCGACGAAGTCATCACCCCGTCGCAGACCTGGGTCTCGACCGCCAACATGATTTCCCTGCTCGGCGCCACGCCGGTGTTCGTCGATGTTGATCGCGACACTCTGATGACCGACGCCGCGCGCATTGAAGCGGCGATCACCCCACGCACCAAAGCCATCATTCCGGTGCATTACGCCGGCGCCGCATTTGATCTTGATCCGCTGTACGCGCTGGCCGACAAACACGGCATCGCGGTCATCGAAGACGCCGCCCACGCCGCTGGCACCCGTTACAAGGGCCGCCACGTCGGCTCGCAAGGCACGGCGATTTTCTCCTTCCACGCGATCAAGAACATGACCTGTGCCGAAGGCGCGATGTTCGTCACTGACGACGAAGCCTTGGCGAGCCGCGTGCGCATGCTCAAGTTTCACGGTCTGGGTGTCGACGCCTACGATCGCCTGACCGGTGGCCGCAAGCCGCAGGCGCAAGTGATGGAACCGGGTTTCAAATACAACCTCGCCGACATCAACGCGGCGATTGCCCTGGTGCAACTGCAGCGTCTGGACGCGATCAACGCCCGCCGCACGGAACTGGCCGACGCCTACCGGCAAAAACTCGAAGGCCTGCCGGTGCAACCGCTTGCCCTGCCTGCCTACGCACAAACCCACGCCTGGCACCTGTTCATCCTGCGCATCGACAGCGAGCGCTGGGGCATCGACCGCGAAGCCTTCATGAAAGGCTTGCAGGACCAGGGCATCGGCACCGGTATCCATTTCATCGCCACCCACCTGCACACCTGGTATCGCCAGCGTGCCCCTGACCTGTACCTGCCCGACACCGAATGGAACTCGGCGCGGCTGTGCTCGATTCCGTTGTTCCCCGACATGAGCGATCAAGACCTTGATCGCGTGGTCGGTGCCATCGCCACTCTTATGGACAAACGCCCGTGAAACCTTATCCGATCCGCTGTGTGTCGATCGTCATCCCGGTCTACAACGAAGAGGACAGCCTGCCGGAACTGCTGCGCCGCACTGAAGCGGCCTGCCGCATGCTGCGTCACGACTATGAAATCGTCCTCGTCGACGACGGCAGCCGTGACGACTCCGCCAACCTTCTGGAAGAAGCCGCGACCCGTGAAGACAGCCCGTTCGTGGCGGTCATCCTCAACCGTAACTACGGCCAGCACGCGGCAATCATGGCCGGTTTCGAACAATGCAAAGGCGATGTCGTCATCACCCTCGACGCCGACCTGCAGAACCCCCCGGAAGAAATTCCGCGCCTGGTCGCCGAAGCGGAAAAGGGTTACGACGTGGTCGGCACCGTGCGCGGCAATCGTCAGGATTCGGCCCTGCGCCGCTATCCGTCGAAGCTGATCAACCTCGCCGTGCAGCGCTCCACCGGCGTCGCCATGAGCGACTACGGCTGCATGCTCCGCGCTTACCGCCGGACGATCATCGACGCGATGCTCGCCTGTCGTGAACGCAGCACTTTTATTCCGATTCTGGCCAACAGCTTCGCCCGCCACACCACCGAAATCGTCGTGGCCCATGCCGAACGTGAGCACGGCGATTCGAAGTACAGCCCGATGCGCCTGATCAACCTGATGTTCGACCTGATCACCTGCATGACCACCACGCCGCTGCGCCTGCTGAGCATCGTCGGTTTCACCATGGCCGGGCTTGGATTGCTGTTTGCCTTTGCGTTGATCGTCATGCGTCTGGCTTTCGGTGCCGGTTGGGCCGGTGACGGCATGTTCGTGCTGTTCGCGGTGCTGTTTGTGTTCACCGGTGGCCAGTTCATCGGCATGGGCCTGCTCGGCGAATACCTGGGGCGCATGTACAGCGACGTGCGCGCCCGCCCGCGTTTCTTCATTGAAAAAGTCTTGCGCAGCCACGCCGCCAACCCGGCGCCTGCGGTCACCGTTGATGGTCTCTCCACCACTACTTCTACTACCGGTCAGGTTCTCTCATGAGTGCAAAAACTGTTGTCTTCGCTTATCACGATATTGGCTGCGCCGGCATTCAGGCCCTGCTCGACAGCGGCTACGCCATCGCGGCGGTGTTCACTCACGCCGATGATCCGAAAGAGAACGCGTTCTACGGATCGGTTGCGCAACTGTGTGCCAGCAAAGGCATCCCGGTGCACGCGCCGGAAGACGTCAACCACCCGCTGTGGATCGAACGGATTGCCAAGCTCGCACCTGAGTACATGTTCTCGTTCTACTACCGCAACCTGCTGAGCGAATCGCTGCTGGCCGTGGCCAAACAAGGCGCGTTCAACCTGCACGGTTCGCTGTTGCCCAGCTACCGTGGCCGCGCGCCAGCGAACTGGGTGCTGGTCAACGGCGAAAGCGAAACCGGCGTGACCCTGCACCGCATGGTCAAACGTGCCGATGCCGGCGCCATCGTTGCCCAGCAACGTGTCGCCATCGAACGCAACGACACCGCGTTGAGCCTGCACGGCAAGCTGCGCATCGCCGCGACCGATCTGCTGCGCGACACTTTGCCGGCGATGCTGCAAGGCAAGACCAGCGAAACCCCGCAGGACGAATCGAAAGCCACTGTTTTCGGGCGTCGCACCGCAGCGGACGGCAAACTGGTCTGGGCGAAACCTGCCGAGCAACTGTTCAACCTGGTGCGTGCGGTGACCCAACCGTATCCGGGCGCGTTCTGCGCGGTCGGCGAGCACAAACTCATCGTCTGGAGCGCCGAAGTCGTCAAAGGCAACGACGGTCAGGCGCCGGGCCGGGTGATCAGCGTCGATCCGCTGCGCATTGCCTGCGGTGAAGATTCGCTGGTGATCCTCTCCGGCCAGCGCAACGATAACGGCTTGTTCCTCAGCGGTCAGCAACTGGCCAGTGAACTCGGTCTGGTTGACGGCTCGCTGCTGCGCGGTGCCGAGTCCGGGCGTGCACCGCGTCGCACTCGCGTGCTGATCCTCGGCGTCAACGGCTTTATCGGCAATCACTTGTCCGAGCGCCTGCTGCGTGACGACCGCTACGAAGTCTATGGCCTGGACATCGGTTCCGACGCCATCGACCGCCTGCGCAGTCATCCGCACTTCCACTACGTCGAAGGCGACATCAGCATTCACTCCGAGTGGATCGAGTACCACATCAAGAAGTGCGACGTGGTCCTGCCGCTGGTGGCCATCGCCACGCCGATCGAGTACACGCGCAACCCGCTGCGCGTGTTCGAACTCGACTTCGAAGAAAACCTCAAACTGGTGCGCTACTGCGTCAAGTACAACAAGCGCGTGATCTTCCCGTCGACCTCGGAAGTCTATGGCATGTGCCAGGACAAACACTTCGATGAAGACACTTCCAACCTGGTGGTCGGCCCGATCAACAAGCAGCGCTGGATCTACTCCGTGTCCAAGCAACTGCTGGACCGGGTGATCTGGGCCTACGGCGCCAAGGGCTTGAATTTCACCCTGTTCCGCCCGTTCAACTGGATGGGCCCGCGTCTCGATCGCCTGGACTCGGCACGCATCGGCAGCTCCCGCGCCATCACCCAGTTGATTCTCAACCTGGTTGAAGGCACGCCGATTCGCCTGTTCGACGGCGGCGAGCAGAAACGCTGCTTCACCGACATCGCTGACGGCGTCGAAGCACTGGCGCGGATCATCGATAACGACAACGACGTCTGCAACGGCCAGATCATCAACATCGGCAACCCGGACAACGAAGCCAGCATCCGTCAATTGGGTGAAGAGCTGCTGCGTCAGTTCGAAGCGCATCCGCTGCGCCATAACTTCCCGCCGTTCGCCGGTTTCCGCGATGTGGAAAGCAAGGCGTTTTATGGCGCTGGTTATCAGGACGTCGAACACCGTAAACCCAGCATCGCCAACGCCAAGCGTCTGCTCGACTGGACGCCAACCGTGGAAATGCGCGAGACCATCGGCAACACGCTGGATTTCTTCTTGCGCGAGGCCATGCTCGAAATCGCGGACAAGCAGTAATGCAGGCCGGTCTCCGCATCGACGTCGACACCTACCGCGGCACCCGTGAAGGTGTGCCGCGCCTGCTGGAAATGCTCGACGAGGCGCAGATCAAGGCAACGTTCTTCTTCAGTGTCGGCCCGGACAACATGGGCCGGCATCTGTGGCGCCTGATCCGCCCGCAGTTCCTCTGGAAAATGCTTCGCTCCAATGCCGCCGGCCTGTACGGCTGGGACATTCTGCTGGCTGGCACCGCGTGGCCGGGCAAGCCGATTGGTCGCGATCTCGGCCACCTGATGCGTCAGGCCCGCGACGCCGGTCATGAAGTCGGTCTGCATGCGTGGGATCACCACGGCTGGCAGGCCAATGCCGGACGCTGGAGCAATGCGCAACTGATCGAGCAGATCCGTCAGGGCGTCGACACCTTGAGCGACATCCTCGGCGAAAAAATCCAGTGTTCGGCCGCCGCCGGTTGGCGTGCCGACGAGCGCGTGATCGAGGCCAAGCAAGCCTTCGGCTTTCGCTATAACAGCGATTGTCGTGGCACGCGGCTGTTTCGCCCGTTGCTGGCCGACGGCACGCCGGGCACGCCGCAGATTCCGGTGGACCTGCCGACCTTCGACGAAGTCGTCGGCCCCATCGTCGCGGCGCGGGATTTCAACGGTTTCATCCTTGATCACTTTCGCCCGCAACAGCTCAACGTCTACACCATTCACGCCGAAGTAGAAGGGATTCTGATGGCTGAGGATTTTCGTCAATTGCTGGCCGAGGCCCGCCAGCGCAACATCGATTTCAAACCGCTGGGCGATTTGTTGCCCGAGTTTTTCAATACCTTGTCCGTAGGTCGCGTGCAGCGCGGCGCCCTCGACGGCCGTGAAGGCTGGCTGGGAGTGCAAGGCGCATGATCAAACGCTGGACGCTGCCACTGCTGTTGCTGGGTATTTGCCTGCTGGCCTATCTGCTGCCGCTAGGCACGCACGGTTTGTGGATTCCTGATGAGACCCGTTACGCACAGATCAGCCAGGACATGCTGCTCAGTGGTAACTGGGTGTCGCCGCACTTCATGAGCCTGCGCTACTTCGAGAAGCCGATTGCCGGTTACTGGATGATCGCGATGGCTCAGCAAGTGTTCGGGCAGAACCTGTTCGGCGTGCGCTTTGCCTCGGCGCTGAGCACCGGGTTGAGCGTGCTGCTGTGCTATCTGCTCGCCCGGCGTTTGTGGAACGAGCCGCGCAAAAGCTTCGTCTGCGCCCTGCTCTACATGAGTTTCACCATCGTCGCCGGTCAGGCCGGCTACGCCAACCTCGATCCGCAATTCACCTTTTGGGTCAACCTGAGTCTGGTGGCGCTGTGGTTTGCCGTCGACAGCCACACAAACGGCAAGCGCATGGCGGCCTGGTTCGTATTGGGCCTGGCGTGTGGCATGGGTTTCATGACCAAGGGATTTCTCGCCTGGTTACTGCCGGTGTTGATCGCCCTGCCGTGGATGCTCTGGCAAAAACGCTGGCGTGAATTGCTGATGTTCGGCCCGGTGGCGATTGCCATCGCGATCATCATCAGCCTGCCGTGGGTGCTCGCGGTGCATGGGCAGGAGCCGGACTACTGGCGGTTCTTCTTCTGGCACGAGCACATCCGCCGCTTTGCCGGTGACGATGCGCAACACGATGCGCCGTGGTGGTTCTACCTGCCGCTGCTGGTGGCGTTCAGTCTGCCGTGGGCGGGGTTGCTGCCGACCGCGTTCAAGCAAGCGTGGCAAAGCCGCGCTCAGCCGAAAATGGTCTTTATGCTGCTCTGGCTGGCGATGCCACTGGCGTTTTTCAGCCTGAGCAACGGCAAGCTGCCGACCTACATCCTGCCCTGCCTGCTGCCGATGGCGTTGCTGTTGGGCAATGCGCTCGCCGACCGTTTGCGCCTGGAGCACGGTCGCGCGCTGAGCATCAATGGTCTGCTCAATCTGTTGCTGGGCGTCGTCACACTGATCGCGCTGGTCTATCTGCAACTGACCAAACCGGTCTACGACCACGAACTGCACAGCATGGTGCTGGTGTTTATCGCGCTGATCGGCTGGATCATCGCCAACCTGCTGCAAGCCTTTCTGCCGCTGCAATGCTGGGCAACACCGGCGCTCGGCAGCCTGCTGCTGATCGCGGTGCTCCCGGCGGCACTGCCCAAATCGGTGGTCGCCAACAAGATGCCGGATCAGTTCGTCAAGCATCACGTCACGGAACTGGCGCAGACCACCCACCTGCTGAGTAACGATCTCGGTGCCGCGTCCGCACTGGCCTGGCGCCTGAAAACGCCGCAAGTGGCGTTGTACAACACGATAGGCGAATTGAAATATGGCCTTGCCTATCCTGACGGCATTCAACAGCGGGTCGATCCCGAACACGTACAACAGTGGATGCGCGAGGCGCGCCGCAGCGGTTCAGTCGGCGTGGTGATGCGCGTCAAGGGGCAGGACGAACTGGACGAAATCGACAGATTGCCAAAGGACGGCCTCCGTTACGAACAGGGCAACCTGGTGATCATGATCCTGCCCAAGGAGGCGTCATGAGCCTGTTGCTGCTGTTGGCCGCGTGCCTGCTGACCTGCCTCGGGCAGATCGCGCAGAAGTACGCCGTGGAGAGCTGGCGCGGCGTCGAGTCGGGCTGGGCCGAAAAGCTGCGTACGCCGTGGTTGTGGCTGGCCCTGCTCGCCCTCGGCTCAGGTCTGTTGGTCTGGCTGTTGGTGTTGCAGCGGCTGGAAGTCGGCATCGCCTACCCGATGCTCAGCCTCAACTTCGTGCTGATCACCCTGATCGCGCGCTTCGTCTTCCGTGAACCCATCGACCGCCAGCATTGGCTTGGCGTGGCATTGGTCATCGGCGGCGTGGTTTTGCTGGGGCAACCGTCATGAATCAACGTCGCGGCATCACATTCGCGCTGGGCAGCGTATTTCTCGTCAGCGCTGCGCAACTGGGCATGCGCTGGAGCATGACCCGCCTGCCCGAACCACAACAATGGCTGCACCTCGACAGCCTCGATTGGCGGGCGCTGGCCGTGGTCATTGCGGCGATTTTTGCCTACGCCCTGTCGATGCTCTGCTGGCTCGCCGCCCTGCGCGATCTGCCGCTGGGCCGGGCGTATTCGCTGCTGAGCATCAGCTATGCGCTGGTTTATCTGCTGGCGGCCAGCCTGCCGCTGTTCAACGAATCCTTCAGTTTCACTAAATCACTGGGCGTGGCGCTGGTCATGCTCGGGGTCATCACCATCAACACTCGTCCGGCTCGTGCGCCCGAATTCAGGAGTGCTCCATGAAAATCACAGTATTTGGCAGCGGTTACGTCGGTCTGGTGCAAGCGGCTGTGTTGGCCGAGGTCGGCCATGATGTCGTGTGCATGGACGTCGACCAGAAGAAGGTCGACCTGTTGCGCCAGGGTCATGTCAGCATTTTCGAACCGGGGCTGGCCAGCCTGGTGCGCGAAGGTCTGGATTCAAAACGCCTGCAATTCACCACCGATGAAAAACTCGCCGTGCAACACGGTCGGGTCGCTTTTATTGCCGTGGGTACGCCATCGCGTGAAGACGGTTCGGCAGATCTGCGCTACGTGCTTTCGGTCGGCGATGCGATTGCCCGCCATCGTGAGCAGGCGTTGATCATCGTGGAGAAATCCACGGTGCCGGTGGGCACTGGCGACACCCTGCGCACGCACATCGAAAAAGCCCTGATCAAGGTCGGCCGCCTGCTGCAGTTCGATATCGTCTCCAACCCGGAATTCCTCAAGGAAGGCTCGGCGGTAGCCGACTGTCGCCGTCCGGACCGTATCGTCATCGGCTGCGAAGGCGATGAAGTGCGCGACGTGATGCGCGATCTGTACTCGCCATTCAACCGTAACCATGACCGCATCATGTTCATGGACCTGCGCAGCGCCGAGCTGACCAAGTACGCCGCCAACTGCATGCTGGCGACCAAGATCAGCTTCATCAACCAGATTGCCGAGCTGGCCGAGCACCTGGGCGCCGATATCGAATCGGTACGCCAGGGCATCGGCGCCGACACGCGCATCGGTTACCACTTCATCTACCCCGGCTGCGGTTATGGCGGCTCGTGCTTCCCGAAAGACATGCGCGCCTTGATCCACAGCGCCGAACAAGCGCAGTGCTCCAGCGATTTGCTGCAAGCGGTCGAGGCGATCAACCAACGCCAGAAGCACAAGTTGTTCGAGCGCATCAACGCGTTCTACAAGGGTGACCTGCGCGGCAAGACCTTCGCTCTGTGGGGGCTGGCGTTCAAACCCAACACCGATGACATGCGTGATGCACCGAGCCGTGTCCTGCTCGAGGAACTATGGGCCGCCGGCGCCAGCGTGCGAGCCTTCGACCCGGAAGCCATGCAGGAAACCCAGAACCTTTACCCGGAGGAATCGAAACTGATGCTGATGGGTACGCCGGAATCGGTACTACCCGGCGCTGACGCCTTGATCATCTGCACCGAGTGGCAGCAGTTCAAGGCGCCGGATTTTGACCTGATCAAACAGCGCCTCAACACCCCGGTGATCTTCGACGGCCGTAACCTTTACGACGCCGAACGTCTGGCACGCAACGGCTTCCAGTACTTCCCGATGGGCCGTGGCGAATCGCGCAAGTTGCCGATCCCGCTGCAACAGTGGCCGAACGCGTCCGACGTCGCTTGATCAGGTTATCGCCTGAAATTCGCCGGCAGTCCCTGATCGCAGGGCTGCTGGCGTTTGTATTGTTCATGGCCGGGGTCCACGGGCAGGCCCCGATTGGTTTCGATTCGCGGTTCGTGTTGTTCGCGCAAGAAATGCTGCGCCATGGGCCGACGGTGTTTCCGACGACTTACGGTCAACCGTATGCGGATTATTCAGCGGTTTCGACGCTGTTCATCTGGCTGCTGTCGCTGCCGTTTGGCGCGGTAAATGCGTTGACCGCGTGGGCGCCGAGTGCCGTCGCCGGTGCGCTGATTGTGACGCTGATGTATCGACTGCTGGCGCCGTACTCACGGCGCTGGGCGTTGATCAGTATTGCGTTGCTGATGCTCACCGGCGGTTTCGTCACCGAAGTGCGCGCGGTGTCGCAGGACTTGATGCTCGCAGCGGTGGCCTTCGCGGTGTTCTATCTGGGTTATGCCCATGAGCATTTTGCCGGCAGGCGTCACTGGCCGCTGATCTTCGCGTTGCTGTTGCTCGGTTTCGGCATTCGCGGGCCGATGGGGCTGGTGGTGCCGACCGGCATGCTGTGCAGCTATTACCTGCTCAACCGTGAGTGGTCGCGACTGCTGGTGTTCGGCGTACTTGCTTCGCTGCTGCTCGCAGCCTGTGTCGGCCTGCTGTTGTGGCTGGCACAGGCCAGCGGTGGTCCGGCCTTTGTACAGGACGTGATCCGCATGCAGTTCATGGGGCGCATGGACGGCAGCGAAGGTGTCAGCGGTTCGCTGTATTACTTCACCAGTTCGTTCGGCAACTATGCGCTGGCCTATCCGCTGGCGTTGTTGGTGCTGGCGGCGGCCTGGCTGAGCAAACCGCAGCAACGTGGCCCGGCGCTGCGCCTGGTGCAGTACTGCGCGGCGGCAGGGCTGATTGTGATGGTCGGTTTGTCGATTCCCCAGGCGAAGAAGGCCCGGTATCTGCTGCCGATGTTGCCGATGGCGGCGATCATTGCGGCGTATCCGTTTCAGGTCGTGCATGGGCGGGTGTTTCGTTGGTTGCGCGGGTTGATGCTGGGCTTGTGGCTGGTCACGCCGGGCTTGTTGCTGGTGGTGTTGCTGGTCGCGCAACGGCGCTTTGCCGAGCCGTTGAGTGACGTGTCTTGGGTGTTGATCGCGCTGGGCGTGCTGCAACTCTTGGCATTGTCGCGATTGTTGCTCCCACGTTGGCGTGTCGAGGTATTGGCGTTGTCTGCGGTGTTGGCGCTGTGGACGGTGTACGCGGCGGTATTCGAGCCGGTGGAGCGGCGTTTGTACGACACCCAGGGATTCAGTCGCGCGGTATTCGCCCAGGTTCAACAAAACCCGGCGCCGCTGGTGCTGCACGGCATGGGCAAGGATGCGAAGGCGATCAAGTTCATGGTCAATATCGAGCAAGATCTGCAACCGCTGTTCAGCGACTCGATCCAGCAACTGGAGGCGCTCAAAGGGCCGGCGTGGTTGATGATGGATCGCAGTGATCTGCCATCTCTCAAGGGCATGCCGCTGGAAAGCGCGCAGCCGGTGTTGAACGGGCGTTTTGATAAAAACGACTATGTATTGCTGTGGCTGAAACCGTAACCTGTCGAGCTCTTGACCGACAGGACACGCCTCAACATGACCTTCGACGTACGCCGCGCCAGCCCTGCTGACGCGGTTGCCCTCCCCGCGATCGAGCGTTCGGCCGCGCAATTGTTTCGTCTTGAACCGCCGTTGGCGTGGCTGGCTAATGCCGAGGTGCCCGATGCTGGCCAACATCTGCAGGCCATCAAACAGGCGTACGTGTGGGTTGCTGAAAATAGCGATGGGCAACTGACTGGATTTGTTCGTGCTGTAGACATTGATCAGCACATACACATTGAGGAGTTATCCGTCAGTCAGGCTTTTCAAGGACAAGGCATGGGTCGCGCACTGGTTGCGGCAGTCATTGAACAAGCGCGCGTGATGCAGTTGAACTCAGTGACGCTGACCACCTTTCGCGATCTGCCGTGGAATGCGCCGTTTTATCAGAGGATGGGGTTTGTCGAGTTGACGCATGCGCAAGCTGATCGCCATTTACGCGATGCGCTGCAAACCGAAGTCCTCTTCGGCTTTCCCGCAGAGCGCCGCTGCGCCATGCGCCTGCCCCTGATTTGAAAGCAATGAAGGTCCTTGTGGGAGCG
>NZ_JAMLFX010000002.1:580127-593061 GCF_023634765.1 Pseudomonas sp. AKS31 | reverse complement strand
GGCTCGCTCCCACAGGCATTGTGTTATGGCGGCTTGACCGGTGGTGACTGGCCGGTAAGGATGGCGTACGCCCGCCCAGCATTTGAAATAAGGACATTGACCCTTCGTGGCTACCTACTCGCGCCTCATCCGCCGGTTGATGATCAGTTCGCTGACCGTCGTCATCAGCCGCGCGCTGATCAGCCCGCTACTGACGCTGTTCCTCAGCAACAAGCTCGGCCTCAACCCGCAAGACGTCGGTCTGCTGCTGGGCATTGCAGTGTTCAGCGCCACGTTGTTGTCGCTCTACGGTGGTTACATCATCGATCGGCTGGACAAGCGCCAGTTGCTGATCCTGACGATGCTCTCGAGCGGTGTCGGTCTGATTTTGCTGACCTTCGCGCAGAATCTGTACTGGGTCACTCTGGTGCTGATCATCAGCGAAACGGCGTCGGCGCTGTTCCTGATCTGCTCCAAAGCCATCCTCAGTGAAAACCTGCCGGTGGGCCAACGGGTCAAGGCGTTTTCCCTCAACTACACGCTGACCAACATCGGTTACGCCGTCGGCCCGATGATCGGCGTGGTAATTGCCGGCGTTCAGCCGTCAGCGCCGTTTATCGTCGCGGGGGCGATTGCCATCGGTAGCATCTTTCTGCTGCTCGGTGCCACGCGTGAAGTGAATCCGGTCTCGGCAATCGCTGCGCCACCCAGCTTTCTGAAAACCCTGATCATCCTGAAAAACGACCGCACGATGATCCTGTTTACCTTGGGCTGCCTGCTCAGCACGCTGGTGCACGGGCGCTTCACCCTGTATCTGTCGCAGTACCTGCTGGTCACCCACACCCAGCAACAGACGCTGGACACCATGGCCGCCCTGCTCGCCTGCAACGCGATCACGGTAATTGTGTTGCAGTACCAGATCGGCCGATTACTCACCCGCGAGCATCTGCGCCACTGGATTGCCGGCGGCACCGCGTTGTTCATCGTCGGGCTGATCGGCTTCAGTCTGGCTGACAGCCTGGTCGGCTGGTGCGTGGCGATGTTCATCTTCACCTTGGGCGAGATGATCATTTACCCGGCCGACTTTCTGTTTGTCGACACCCTCGCCCCGGAAGAATTGCGCGGTAGCTATTACGGCGCGCAGAACCTGGCCGCGCTTGGCGGTGCTTTCAGTCCGGTCATGTGCGGGTTTCTGCTGATGCACACACCGGCACCGAGCATGTTCTATGCCTTGAGCGCACTGGCGGCTGTGGGCGGCTATTTGTGCTTCGTCAGTGGCCGTCGCGCCGCCTCAATGCAAAAATAATGCACTAAATCTTCATTAATATGAATTTGTCAGCATCGACTTTGCCCGGCACACTGTGCGCGTTCCTCCCCCAATGTTGGAACCTTCGAGGGCTTTCCGGATAACCGGACAAGTCCTTTTTTTTGTCTCGAATTTGCTGCAAGGATCGGTTTCACATGCTCGCTCGCTGGTTGCCCGCCGCCATCAACACCCGTCCCACCGAATGGAGCCGCGCCGCGATCGGCATGGCGTTGGGCACGTTGTTCAGTGTGTGGTTGTGCGCGCAGGTGTTCGGCCATGAAGTGGCCTATCACCTGATCGGCCCGCTGGGCGCGTCGGCGGTGTTGCTGTTCGCCGTGTCCTCTGGCGCCCTCGCTCAGCCGTGGTCGATTCTCGGTGGTTATTTATGTGCCGGCGTTGTCGCACTGCTGGTGGCGCATGTGCTTGGCCGAACCCTAGGCAGCGCCTGTCTGGCGGCGGGTGTGGCGCTGATCCTGATGTGCTGGCTGCGTTGCCTGCATCCGCCCGCTGGCGCGTTGGCCCTGACGCTGGTGCTGGCCGATCCGGCGACCATCGCCATGGACTGGAAAGCCATGGAACCGGTGATGCTCGGCGCGGCGTGCATGCTGCTCAGCGCGCTTGCCTACAACAACCTGACACGGATCCGTTACCCGAAACGCCCGGCAGAACCGGCGCCGGTGCTTGGGCCGGTCGACAGTCAGGCGATCACCGCCGAAGACCTCAAGCGGGCGTTGGCCGACATGGAAGCGTTCATCGATGTCACTCCCGAGGATCTCGAACAACTGATCCACGCCAGCGAACTGCACGCCAAGCGTCGGAGCATTACCCAAACCTTCCGCTGACTCCGTGGAGCTGCCAAAGGCTGCGATCTTTTGATTTTGCTATTGAAGATCAGAAGATCGCAGCCTTCGGCAGCTCATAGTCGATCAATCTGGCATCGAGCGAATAATGTCGGCCAGATCATCCTTGGTTATTTCATTAGATTTAATAGCGGCGGCAATGTCTTTTTTGGAAAGGGGGAAACGCTTAAAAATTTCTTTCAACGTATCTGCATCAACATCAGACAACCAAAGGGGATCAACAAGTGAACCTTGATATTTTGGCTCCATTGGAACCTCGTCACCAACAATGGGACCATGGTGATTAAAATAAACCATGTACCGACTAAATCCTTCCGAGAAGCTTTTGTCATAGTAAACAGTAGCCCCCATAGGCAGCACATAGTAATTTTCATCACCGTTCTGCCCACCAATCAACATAGGTTCTCTAGTCTTAATCATTTTCATGCCTTGCGCCCTCGAAAAACCATTAAATATGACAAACATCAGCACTGCGATATTCACAAACACTGAAACAACCAACAAAGATGCAACCAACTTACTTCTTATATACGTTTTTCTTGTCATAGTGCGCTTCCGTGTTTCCTTCAAGCATTGCCTGAAAATCCGCAGGCATGAAAATACCATTTTCAGGAAGGTTTTGAGTGCGTGTAGCCTGCTTCTCTATCCATGAAAGCCCTCGCATCTCAGCATACTGCCCCGGATTTTGAATGATTGACTTCCCAGAAACCTTCGCCCCCTCTATTGTCATAGTGGTGCAGTTGTATGTTGTAGGATGATAGTCTTTTGGTAGAAGATAGCGCGTCGAGGTTGCAAACTTCTCTTTCACCTTCTTTCTTGACGCAATAATTTCAGCGAAGTGGGCATTCACCGCCTCGGCCTTCTGACTCTCCAAGTAATAGACGAAACCAGTAGTTGTCCTGCCATAACGATTTTCGTTAGAAATATAGCCTTTAAAAGAAGTCCAAACATTTAGCAGCCCTTCACCCTCACTATCAAAGGGGCCCCACGTTAGTCCGTAACGGCCAAAATCATATACAACATCCTTGCTACCTACCACAATGCGCAAGGCTGCGTGCCCATAAGGGTGAACCACCCCATCCCACTTATAAGGGCCGCCTACCAATATTTCCATATAGGCACCTGACACGACTACCTGATTAGTCTTGGTAGTTTTTCCTGATGCGCCTGTATTTTTTGCTGCCTGTGTGGTGCTGTTAGTTTTAGTAGGCTGAACCATTAAAGACGTTCCGTATCTTCAAGTTTCGGAAACTTTATGCTGCAACTCCCTCTAGGAATGTTTGCAACATGCACAAAGCCATTTTCGTCAAGGACGCCAGTCATCAAGGTTCCATCCGGCAGCGTCAGTTCATACGCCTCATTGGCGATAGGCTCATCTTTTTCGTTAAGCAACTGAAACTCGACAAAAGTCTTTTCTTTCAGAAACTGCGAGAAGAAGCTAGTGGGAGCGCCACCACCAGACTCACCGACGAAGGTGTCGGGTGATCCTGCAGAAATCGTCGCTCCGCATGCTGTTTGGGAGCCAACATGGGCAACGTCTTTGCCCAAACCGAAAACATGCGGTGCGCCCGTCGTTATGGGATTGCTGCCGTGAATTGGACAAGAGTAGATGTCTCCTACCAGCGCCACGGGCATTGAGTTAACAAAAATCGGGCTTGATCCGGTGGTGATATTGCCACCGTGACTGCCCGGATCTCCAAGTCGTGCGACTGGCTTTCCTGCCATCGTTTAGTCTCCTTCTAATACCACGAGGTGCGGATGTTACCTGATCTTTGATGGCTCCTGAACGAACGGAACTTAAACAACGGCCCCATGCGGCAAGGATGTTGTTTCGCGACGGGTGCGACGTGATGGATGTGCTCGGTCAACAGATTCTGAAACGGATCTGATGTAGGGTTATCCAGTACAACCAGGCTGTGATCTTCTGGAACTGATTTTTCAGGTCAACAGATCGCAGCCTTCGGCAGCTCCTACATGAGCGCGTACATTTTCGACCAAGGTAAAAACGCAGACAGGCCCTGCACATATCCCCGTTGTACACGGCAAATTTGCACTGTTACGATCCGGTAACGCTCGCGCGCGAGCTTCTCGAATAAAGACAATAAAAGCAGGGAGTTACTGATGACAGCTCAGGCTTCATCCCCGCGGACACCGTCCATGGATGCCACGCAGAACGAAGTGCTGGCCGACGTTCGCAACCACATCGGTCACCTGACCCTCAACCGCCCCGCCGGTCTCAATGCCATTACCCTCGACATGGTGCGTTTGCTGCAGCGCCAGCTCGATGCCTGGGCGACTGACGCCAATGTCCACGCCGTTGTCCTGCGCGGTGCCGGTGAAAAAGCCTTCTGCGCCGGTGGCGATATCCGATCCCTATACGACAGTTTCAAAAGCGGCGACACGCTGCACGAAGATTTCTTCGTCGAGGAATACGCCCTCGACCTGACGATTCATCACTACCGCAAACCAGTACTGGCGCTGATGGACGGATTCGTCCTCGGCGGCGGCATGGGCCTGGTGCAAGGCGCCGATCTGCGCGTGGTCACCGAGAAGAGCCGTCTGGCGATGCCCGAAGTGGCCATCGGTTATTTCCCGGATGTCGGCGGCAGTTACTTCCTGCCGCGCATTCCCGGTGAGCTGGGGATTTATCTGGGGGTCAGCGGCGTGCAGATTCGTGCCGCTGATGCGCTGTATTGCGGCCTTGCCGACTGGTATCTGGACAGCAGCAAACTGGCGCTGCTCGACGAAAAACTCGATCAGATGGAATGGCAGGACACGCCGCTCAAAGCCCTGCAAAACCTGCTGGCCAAACACGCCGTGCAAACCTTGCCCGATGCGCCACTTGAGGCTTTGCGCCCGGCCATCGACCATTTCTTCGCCCTGCCGGACGTGCCGAGCATGGTTGAGCAGTTACGCGCAGTGACCGTCGCCGACAGTCACGAATGGGCCACCACCACCGCAGATCTGCTGGAAACCCGCTCGCCGCTGGCCATGGCGGTGACCCTGGAGATGCTGCGTCGCGGTCGCCACTTGAGCCTGGAACAGTGCTTCGCGCTGGAGCTGCATCTGGATCGTCAGTGGTTCTCCCGTGGCGACCTGATCGAAGGCGTCCGCGCCCTGCTGATCGACAAAGACAAGACACCTCGCTGGAACCCGCCGACCCTCGCTGCGCTGGACGCAGGGCATGTCGCGAGTTTCTTCCACGGGTTTGCTGAGAGCGGGAGCTGAGCCATGCACGATCTCGAACTGACTGAAGAACAAGTGATGATCCGCGACATGGCCCGGGACTTTGCCCGTGGCGAAATCGCGCCCCACGCGCAGGCCTGGGAAAAGGCTGGCTGGATCGATGACGCGCTCGTCGCGAAGATGGGTGAGCTCGGGTTGCTCGGCATGGTCGTGCCCGAGGAATGGGGCGGCACCTATGTCGATTACGTTGCCTACGCCTTGGCCGTGGAAGAGATTTCCGCCGGTGACGGCGCGACCGGCGCATTTATGAGCATTCATAACTCGGTCGGCTGCGGGCCGGTGCTCAACTACGGCAGCGAAGCACAGAAACAGACCTGGCTGGCGGATCTGGCCAGTGGGCAAACCATCGGCTGTTTTTGCCTGACCGAACCGCAGGCCGGTTCCGAAGCGCACAACCTGCGCACCCGCGCCGAACTGCGGGATGGCCAGTGGGTGATCAACGGCGCCAAGCAATTTGTCAGCAACGGCAAACGGGCGAAACTGGCGATCGTCTTTGCCGTGACTGACCCGGATCTGGGCAAGAAAGGTATTTCGGCGTTTCTGGTGCCGACCGATACAGCGGGGTTTATCGTTGATCGCACCGAGCACAAAATGGGCATTCGCGCCTCCGACACCTGCGCGGTGACGTTGAACAACTGCAGCATTCCCGAGGCCAATCTGCTCGGTGAACGCGGTAAAGGCCTGGCAATCGCTCTGTCCAACCTTGAAGGCGGACGCATCGGCATCGCCGCGCAAGCACTGGGCATTGCCCGTGCCGCGTTCGAAGCAGCGCTGGTGTATTCGCGCGATCGCATCCAGTTCGGCAAACCGATCAACGAGCACCAGAGCATCGCCAACCTGCTGGCCGACATGCACATGCAAATCAACGCGGCGCGGCTGATGATCCTGCATGCGGCGCGGCTGCGTACGGCGGGAAAACCGTGCTTGTCCGAAGCGTCACAGGCCAAGCTGTTTGCGTCGGAAATGGCCGAGAAGGTGTGTTCATCGGCGATTCAGATTCATGGCGGGTATGGGTATCTGGAAGATTATCCAGTCGAGAAGTATTACCGTGATGCGCGGATTACCCAGATCTATGAAGGGTCGAGCGAGATTCAGCGGATGGTGATTGCGCGGGAGTTGAAGAACTATCAGTTGTAACGGTGTTGGCCCCTTTCCCTCACCCCAACCCTCTCCCGGAGGGAGAGGGAGCTGACCGGGGTGTCTGGCGTTATGCATCGACCTGAAAAATCGAGTCGATTATCGATTGGATAAACCAGGTCGATCAGGGATTCAGCAAATTCTTTCAGGTCGGCGTACCTCCCAAACATCCCCCAATCAGTCTCCTCTCCCAGAGGGAGAGGGAGCTGACCGAGGTGTCTGGCGTTATGCATCGACCTGAAAAATCGAGTCGATTATCGATTGGATAAACCAGGTCGATCAGGGATTCAGCAAGTTCTTTCAGGTCGGCGTACTTCCCAAACATCCCCCAATCAGTCTCCTCTCCCAGAGGCAGAGGGAGCTGACCGAGGTGTCTGGCGTCATGCATCGACCTGAAAAATCGAGTCGATTATGGATTCAATAAAGCACTTCCAGGTCGGCGTAAATCTGAAATATCCCCCAATCAGTCCCCTCTCCCTCCGGGAGAGGGTTAGGGTGAGGGGCTTTTGATTTTGATTTAAATCAAGCCTGCTCGCGAAGGCGTCAGCTCAGGCACCGCATTTATTTGCCTTTGAACTCAGCCTCACGCTTGGCAATAAACGCCGCCATTCCTTCCTTCTGATCCTGCGTGGCAAACGCCGCATGGAACACCCGGCGTTCAAAACGCACACCTTCAGTCAGGTTCACTTCAAAGGCACGGTTCACGCTCTCCTTGACCATCATCGCAATCGGCAACGACTTGCTGGCAATCACTGCGGCCACTTTCAGCGCTTCATCGAGCAACTCATCACTCGGCACAATCCGCGCAACGATGCCGCAACGCTCGGCCTCCACCGCATCGATCATGCGCCCGCTCAGACACATTTCCATGGCTTTGGCCTTGCCCACGGCGCGGGTCAGACGCTGGGTGCCGCCCATGCCCGGCAGCACACCCAGGTTGATTTCCGGCTGTCCGAATCTGGCGTTGTCGCCGGCCAGAATGAAGTCGCACATCAACGCCAGCTCACAACCACCGCCGAGGGCGAAACCATTAACGGCGGCGATGATCGGTTTACGGCGATTGGCCACGCGATCACTGTCGCTGAACAGATCGTCCATGTAGATCTGCGGGTAGGTCAGCTCAGCCATTTCCTTGATGTCGGCACCGGCGGCAAAGGCCTTTTTCGAGCCAGTGAGGACGATGCAACCAATGTTCGCATCGGCTTCCAGCGCATCCAGGGCCTGGTTCACTTCGCTGACCAGTTGCGCATTCAGGGCATTCAGCGCCTGCGGGCGGTTGAGGGTAATCAGGCCAACACGGCCATGGGTTTCCAGCAGGATGGTTTGGTAAGTCATGAATAAAATTCCTTGTCAGAGATTGCGCGAAATGACCATGCGCTGAATATCGCTGGTGCCTTCATAGATCTGGCAGACGCGCACGTCGCGGTAGATGCGCTCCAGCGGGAAGTCGTTGAGGTAACCGTAACCGCCGAGGGTTTGCAACGCCATCGAACAGACCTTCTCGGCCATCTCCGAGGCGAACAGTTTGGCCATTGATGCCTCGACCAGCGCCGGTTGCCCGCTATCACGCAGGGCCGCCGCGTAATGCACCATCTGCCGGGCGACGGCGATTTGCGTGGCCATGTCGGCCAGGCGGAAGGCCACGGCCTGATGCTCGATGATCGGCTTGCCGAAGGTGTCGCGCTCACGGGCGTAATCGCGCGCCGCTTCAAACGCCGCGCGGGCCATGCCCACAGCTTGCGATGCGATGCCGACGCGGCCGCCTTCAAGGTTGGCCAAGGCAATCTTGTAGCCCTCGCCCTCCTCGCCCAATCGGTTGATCACCGGTACTTTGACGTCTTCGAAAAGGATCTGGCAGGTGTCAGAGGCGTGCTGGCCGAGCTTGTCTTCGACGCGAGCGACTTTGTAGCCCGGTGAATCGGTCGGCACGATAAACGCGCTGATGCCGCGCTTGCCGGCACTCGGATCAGTGACCGCAAACACAATCACGACCCCGGCGTTCTGCCCGGAGGTGATGAACTGTTTGCAGCCGTTCAGCACATAGTGATCGCCTTCCAGGCGAGCGCGGGTTTTCAGGCTGCTGGCGTCGGAACCGGCTTGCGGTTCGGTCAAGGCAAAGGCACCGAGCATGGCGCCGCTGGCCAGCGGTTTGAGGAAACGTTCACGTTGATCGTCGTTGCCGAACTTGAGAATCGGCACGCAACCCACCGAGTTGTGCACGCTCATGATCGTCGAGCAGGCGCCGTCGCCGGCGGCGATTTCTTCAAGGGCCATGGCGTACGCCAGGTAACCGGTGTCGCAACCGCCCCACTGTTCCGGCACGAGCATGCCGAAGAAGCCCAGCTCGGCCATTTCAGCGATGGCTTCCTTGGGGAAACGGTGCTCGCGATCCCACTCGGCGGCGAACGGTTTCAAGCGTTCCTCGGCGAACTGCCGGGCCATGTCGCGGATCTGGGTTTGGTCTTCGTTGGGAATCATGGTGAATCCTTAAATCCGGTTTACACACGGTCCCCTGTAGGAGCTGCCGCAGGCTGCGATCTTTTGATCTTGATTTAAAAACAAGATCAAAAGATCGCAGCCTCGTTGCACTCGTCAGCTCCTACAGGATTAAGGTGTTTAGTAGACGCATTCCACGGCCATGGCCGTCGCTTCACCGCCGCCGATGCAGATGGCTGCCACACCGCGTTTGAGGTTCTTCTGGCGCAAGGCCGAGAGCAGCGTCACCAGAATCCGCGCACCCGATGCGCCGATCGGATGGCCCAGCGCACAGGCACCGCCATGCACATTCAGCTTGTCATGCGGGATTTCCAGGTGCGTCATCGCCGCCATGCCCACCACGGCAAACGCTTCGTTGACCTCGAACAGATCGACATCACCCAGCGACCAGCCGGTTTTCTTGATCAGTTTCTTGATTGCACCAATCGGCGCCACCGGGAACAGGCCCGGTGTGTCGGCGAACGCAGCGTGGCCATGGATCACCGCTAACGGTTTCAGCCCGAGCTTCAGCGCCTGCGACTGACGCATCAACACCAATGCCGCCGCGCCGTCAGAGATCGAGCTGGAGTTGGCCGCCGTCACCGTGCCGCCCTCGCGGAACGCCGGTTTCAGCGAGGCAATCTTGTCCAGTTTGGCTTTTGGTGGCTGTTCGTCGTTACTGATCAGCACCTGTTCTTTGCCGACGGTCACGGTCAGCGGGACGATTTCGTCCTTGAAGCTGCCGTCCTTGATCGCCTGCTGGGCGCGGGTGGTCGAGGTAATGGCAAAGGCGTCCTGCGCCTCGCGGCTGAAGTGGTTGGTCTCGGCGCAGTCTTCGGCGAAGGTGCCCATCAGGCGGCCCTTGTCGTAGGCGTCTTCGAGGCCGTCGAGGAACATCGAGTCGAGCACGCGGCCGTGGCCCATGCGATAACCGGCGCGGGCACGATCCAGCAGATACGGCGAGTTGGACATGCTTTCCATGCCGCCAGCGATCACCACATCGGCACTGCCAGCAATCAGCATGTCGTGGGCGAGAATGGTGGTTTCCATGCCCGAGCCGCACATCTTGTTGACCGTGGTGCAACGGGTCGATTTATCCAGCCCGGCGCCCAATGCGGCCTGACGCGCAGGCGCCTGACCGAGGCCTGCAGGCAATACGCAACCGAACAGCACTTCATCGACCGCGTCGCTGGCAACACCGGCCCGTTCAACCGCAGCCTTGATTGCAGCAGCACCGAGTTGCGGCGCGGTGAGGCTTTTCAGTTCGCCCTGAAAGCCGCCCATCGGCGTGCGCACGGCACTGACGATGACAATCGGATCGTTGGAAATAGTCATGACAAATCCTCCTTACTTGGCGGCCATGCGCAAGGCACCGTCGAGACGGATCACCTCGCCGTTGAGCATGCTGTTTTCGATGATATGCCGAACCAGCGCAGCGTACTCGGCAGGCTTGCCCAGACGTGGCGGGAACGGTACGCCGGCGGCCAGCGAATCGCGGACTTCCGGGGTCATGCCGGCCATCATCGGCGTTTCGAAAATGCCCGGGGCGATGGTCATCACACGGATGCCGAAGCGTGCCAGTTCACGGGCGGCCGGCAGGGTCAGGCTGGCGATCGCGCCTTTCGAAGCGGAATACGCCGCTTGGCCGATCTGCCCGTCGAACGCGGCCACCGAAGCGGTGTTGATGATCACACCGCGTTCACCGTCGGCATTGGCCTCGGCTTCTGCGATTGCCGCAGCAGCCAGGCGCAGCATGTTGAAACTGCCGATCAGGTTGACGTTGATCACTTGGGCAAAGCTGCTCAATGCATGCGGGCCATTCTTGCCGAGGATCTTCTCGCCACGGACGATACCGGCGCAGTTGACCAGGCCGTTGAGGCTGCCAAAGGCTTTGACGGTGGCCTGCACGGCGGCTTCGGCGGCGGCCTCGTTGCTGATATCGGCCACCACGCTTTGCGCACCCAAACGCTGCGCCTGAGCGGCCACGGCTTCGGCATTCATGTCGACCAGCATGACTTTGGCGCCGGCACTGACCAGCAACTCAGCGGTGGCGGCGCCCAGGCCGGACGCGCCGCCGGTGACGATAAAAACCTTGTTTTCGATCTGCATGACTGTACTTCCTGATTCAAGCTGAAACGTTGTGCGCCGCGGCCTCTTGAGCCTTGGCGATTTCCTGGTTGCGCAAGATAAAGCGCTGCAATTTGCCACTTGGGGTCTTGGGCAATTCGCTGACAAATTCGATTTCACGCGGGTACGAATGCGCGGCCAGACGCTTGCGCACGTGTTGGCGCAACTCTTCGGCAAGCTCGGGTGCGGCGCGGTATTGCGCGCTCAGCACAACAAAGGCTTTGACCAGTTCGGTGCGCTCCGGATCGGGTTTGCCGACCACCGCCGCTTCGACCACTGCCGGGTGTTCGATCAGCGCGCTTTCCACGTCGAACGGACCGACGCGGTAGCCGGACGTGGTAATCACGTCATCGCTACGGCCGACGAAGCTGATGCTGCCGTCCGGGTTCCATTCCACGGTGTCGCCGCTCAAGTAGTAATTGCCGACGAAGGCTTTGGTCGGCGCGCCTTCATAGCCGCCAAACCAGCACATCGGCGATTGCGGCCGGTCGATGGCGAGAATCCCCGGCTGGCCGACGCCGAGTTCGTTGTACTGCTCGTCGAGCACTACGATGCGATGGCCCGGCGAGGCGAAACCGGCAGCACCGACGTGCACCGCGTGATCGAGGCCGTGGTGGTTGCACAGGACCATGCCCAGTTCGGTCTGACCGTAATGGTCGTGGATGACCACACCGAGGTTATCGGCGAACCAGCGAATCACCTCCGGATTCAGCGGCTCACCGGCGCTGCTGACGATGCGCAGCTTGCCCTTGATCGACTTGGCGAATTCGTCACCGCCAGCGATCAGCAAGCGGTACGCAGTTGGGGAGCCGGTGAGGTTGGTGATGCCGTACTTGTTGATCACCCGGCATGTGCTTTCGAGGGTGAACGGGCCATCGTAGAAGGTGATCGGATGGCCCATCGACAACGGGCCGGTGACGCCGAAATAGATGCCGTACGCCCAGCCCGGATCGGCGACGTTCCAGAAGGCATCTTCGGGGCGCAGATCGACGGCATCGCGGGTGTAGCTCTGGAACGCGACGATGGCTTTAAGCGGTACCGACAGGGCTTTCGACGGCCCGGTGGTGCCGGACGTGAACATCAGCAGGAACGGGGCTTCGCCGGTCAGCAATACCGGTTCGCAGACATTGGAATAATTGCCCAGCTCGGCCCAGAAGCTGAAGTCGCCACGGACGATGCCCTGGCCTTTCGCGCCGCCGACGGTGACGAGGGTCGGGCAATCGGCGACTTCGGCGAGTTTCGGTCGGTTGACCGCATCGGTGACCACGACTTTGGCACCGGAGCTGTTCAGGCGATGTTCGAGGGCCTTGGGGCCGAATGCGGTAAACAGCGGTTGATACACCGCGCCAATGCGCCAGGTGGCGAACACGGTGATGAGCAATTCGATGTTGCGCGGCAGCAGGCCAGCGACCTTGTCGCCCTTCTGCACGCCTTGGGCGAGGAGGAAGTTGGCGAAACGCGCGGCTTTGTCCTGCAGGTCGTTGAACGTGTACGTTGCACTGGCGCCGTCGCGGCCCTCCCAGAACAGCGCAATGCGCCCCGGCAAGGCATGCCGGTCGCAACATTCGACGCAGGCGTTGAGCGCCTCAAGCGAACCGCTGAGCGCGGCATCCACGGTGTGCTGATAGTTGAACTGTGCGGTGGCAGACAAGTAATCGCGCATTGCCTGAATCCCTCTGTTTTTTATTAGGCTGGGAACCGTAAACAACAGGGGGATAATCGCGCTGTGGGGCGGTGGCGGCAATGGTCAAAGCCATCAATGTGGCTGACTGGTTTGGCCATGGTTTAAGTTTTGTGTCGCCTG
>NZ_JAMLFX010000002.1:571739-580117 GCF_023634765.1 Pseudomonas sp. AKS31 | reverse complement strand
TTCGCGAGCAGGCTCGCTCCCACAGGGGGAATGCATTCCAAATGTGGGAGCGAGCTTGCTCGCGAAGAGGCCCGTTCAGACAACCTCATTCAGGATCAGCGCCCGATAGTGGCCCGGATTCGACCCCGACCATTTGCGAAACGCTTTGTAGAACGAACTCGCATCGGCAAAGCCCAAGCGGCTGGCAATCTCGACAAAGCTGATCGAAGGTTCCGCCAGCCAGGTGATCGCCAGCTCTTTGCGCACGCTGTCCTTGAGGCCCTGATAGGTCTGCCCTTCCTCGGCCAGACGCCGGCGCAGCGTCGAAGCGGACATGCACAGTTGCTGGGCCAGTGCCTCGGTTTCCGGCCATCGTTCGGCAGGCAATTGGCGCAAGTCCTGTTTGATCCGACTGGCCAGGCTCTCCGGGTCGCGGTACTTCACCAGGATGTTGGCCGGGGCATGAGCGAGAAAGCGTTTCAGCTCCTCGGCCGTGCGCTTGATCGGCAGGTCGAGACAATCGGCCGAGAAGATCATCCGCGTACGAGGCCGCTCGAAACGCAGGTTTTCCGAGAACATCACCCGGTAGTCATCGGTGAAGTCCGGCGCCGGGCAGCGCAACTCAATCGCCAGAATCGGAATCCGCCGCCCGGCCAGCCAGCAGGCGACGCCGTGGACGATCATCCAGTAGGTGAAATAGCTGAAGGCGCGGCGTGGTTCGGGGTCGTCTTCAAGCAAGACGATTTCCGCGAGACTTTGCTGGTGCACCAGTTGCGCCGGCAGGCGTTCGAGCATCAGCGACAGAAAGCTCAGGCCTGTGCTCAAACCCGCCGCCAGCGTCGGTTGCGCCATCGCACTGCGGCACAGAAACTCCAGGCTGCCGGACTTGAGCTTGCGCGGGTCCATGCCGAAAAACTCGTCATCGCCACGCCGGGCCAATAAGCGCCAGAGTTTCGCGTACTGCGAGGCCGGCACCCGGCCGTGTTCGGTTTGCAGCAACGCCGGATCAATCCCGACCTTGTTCAAGACCTCTGCGGTGGCCGCGCCCGGGGCGCAACTTTGCAGCAGCGCTTCACGCACGAGCTGGACAGCGATGGTGTCTTTTTCCGACATGGAGCCCGGTGAACCTTGTTGTTTTTGAGTGGCGAGCATCTTAACCCAGCCAACACAAATGCCCATGTAGGAGCTGCCGAAGGCTGCGATCTTTTGATCTTGATTCTATAAATCAAAAAGATCGGCAGCTCCTACCCGGTTCCGGCGTACATATGAGAATGGTTGTTCTTTAACTTGTTCAGCTTGTGTTCAGGTTTATGGCAATGAATGTCATGTGAGAATGACTTTCATTATGTTACAACTTGTAACCTCTTCGAATGACCCAGTGGACACCGAATGCTCGTTCCCTTTCTGATCATGCTGCGCGAAGGCATTGAAGCCGCGCTGATCGTTGGCATTATCGCCAGCTACCTGCAACAGACCGGCCGTGGCCAATGGATGCCCGCCGTTTGGATCGGCGTGTTTCTCGCCGCGGCCCTCGCCCTGCTGGTCGGTGGAGGCCTGGAACTGGTCAGTGCCGAGTTCCCGCAAAAGCAGCAGGAACTGTTCGAAGGCGTGGTCGGACTCGTGGCCGTGGGCATTCTCAGCTCCATGGTGTTCTGGATGCGCAAGGTCGCGCGCTCGATCAAGCATTCGCTGCAAGCCTCGCTGGATCACGCCCTGACTTCTTCGAAGCATCAGGTCGTTGCGTTGATCGCCATGGTCTTTTTCGCCGTCGCCCGTGAAGGCCTGGAAACAGTGTTCTTTCTGCTTGCGGTGTTCCAGCAAAGCGAAGGCCCGGGCGCGCCGGTCGGTGCCCTGCTCGGGCTGATTCTGGCGATTGTCGTCGGCTTCCTGATCTACAGCGGCAGCATGCGCCTCAATCTTTCGGCGTTCTTCAAGTGGACCGGCCTGTTCATTCTGGTGGTCGCCGCCGGGATTCTCGCCAATTCGGTGCAAGCCCTGCATGAAGCCGGGCTATGGAATCACCTGCAAACCGTGCTCTTCGACTTCAGCGCGACGCTGCCGATGGATGGCCCGTTGGGCTCGGTGCTGGCCGGCATGTTCGGCTATCAGGATGCGCCGACCGTCAGCACCCTCGGTGCCTATCTGATCTATCTGCTGGTGGCGCTGGTGATGTTCTTTTACCCGGCTCCCGCACCCAAGCCCTCCACGCAATCGTCTTCCGTTTCCAGCCAATAAGGGCATTCATGTCAAAGCCTAATACTCCCCAGGCCTCCCCTCCCCGCGCCTTGCGTTGGGCGGTGGCCGGTTCGGTGGTGGTGATGATCGCCGCCGGTGGTCTGTTCTATTACGCCTCGAAAATGGCCGCGGCCAAACGTCAGCACAACCACGATGAAGTGGTGGTGAACATTCATCCGGGTAGTTGCGAGCCGAATGCACTGACGGTACCCGCCGGCCGCGCCAGTTTCCGCATCGTCAACCGCTCTGATCGCGCGGTGGAATGGGAAATTCTCGACGGCGTGCTCGTCGTTGAGGAGCGGGAAAACATTGCGCCGGGGCTGAGCCAGGTGATCAACGCCAACCTGCAACCGGGCAACTACGCGATCACCTGCGGCCTGCTGAGCAATCCACGCGGCACCCTGCACGTGACGCCGACTGCCGCGTCTGATGCGGCGGCCAAAGCCAAACCGTCGATGGTCGCCTTCGTCGGGCCGCTGTCGGAATTCCGCGTGTACCTGGCCAGCCAGAGCAGTGCGTTGATCAAAGCCGTGACCGCGCTCGATCAAGCGATTGAAAGTGGCGATCTGAGTCAGGCTCAAGCGCTGTACCTGCCGGCGCGTGCTGCGTATCAACGTCTGGCGCCGGCCGCGCAACGCCTCGCCGAACTGGACAACAGCATCAACGCCCGCGCCGATTACTTCGAGAAACGCGAGCAGGATCCGGCCTTCGTCGGGTTCCACCGCCTCGAATACGCACTGTTCCAGCAACGCAATCTCGACCAACTGACGCCCGTTGCCCAGCGCTTGCTCAGCGATGTCACCACGCTCAAACAGCAGTTGCTCGCGCAAAGCCTGCCACCGGAACAACTGGTCAACATCATCGTGCGCAACCTCAACACCCTCGCCGACGTCCGTGCAGCCAGCGGAGAAGAAGAGCGCTACAGCCACAGCGATCTCAACGGGTTCGCTGCCAACGCGCAATCCGCCCACAAAGTGGTCGATCTGCTGCGGCCGATGCTGAGCAAGTCGGCAGCCGAGCTGTTGCCGAAAATCGACCAGGCACTGGCGGATTTCGACAGTGAACTCGACGCCTACAAGATCAAGGACGGCTACGCCAGCTACGACACCCTCAGCGGCGAACAACGCAAACAGATTGCCGACAAGGCCCAGGCCCTGGCCAACGCACTGGATGGCATCGATCCCGCCCTCGGCCTCTCCGGCCTGTAAGCAGAAGACCCATTCCCGATGAAAGATCTAGAAACGCTCAACCTGCAACGTCGCCGTGTCCTGATGGGCATGGGCGCCGCCGGTGTCGCCCTCGCCGGATCCGCCCTGAGCTGCCCGGCCATGGCCGCCGCGCCGGCACAAGTCACCGAAGCACCGAGCAGCGACAAGACCGAAGACCGCCACGATTTCCACGGCGTGCACCAGACCGGCATCGTCACCCCGCGCCCGGCGTCGGGCATGCTGGTGTCATTCGACGTATTGGCCAGTGATCGCGAAGACCTTGAGCGGCTGTTCCGCACGCTCAACGAGCGCATTGCGTTTCTGATGAAGGGCGGCCCGGTCGCACAAATCGACCCGAAACTGCCGCCACCGGATTCCGGCATCCTTGGCCCGAACGTCACCCCGGACAACCTGACCATCACGGTTTCGGTCGGCGAGTCGCTGTTCGACGAGCGCTTCGGTCTGGCCGAGGCCAAGCCCAAGCGTCTGATCCGCATGGTCGGGTTTCCCAACGATGCGCTGGACGCCGATTGCTGCCATGGCGACCTGAGTTTGCAGTTCTGTTCGAACACCGCCGACACCAACATTCACGCCCTGCGCGACATCGTCAAAAACCTCCCTGACCTGCTGCTGGTGCGCTGGAAGCAGGAAGGCAGCGTGCCGCCGCAAGCCCCGGCGAAACCGGGTGTGCCGGCGCAATCGGCGCGCAACTTCCTCGGCTTCCGCGATGGTTCGGCCAACCCCGACTCCAACGACAGTAAAGCCATGGATCGCCTGGTCTGGGTGCAACCGGGCAGCGACGAACCGGCCTGGGCCGCGCATGGCAGCTATCAAGCGGTGCGGATCATCCGCAACTTCGTCGAGCGCTGGGATCGCACACCGTTGCAGGAACAGGAAAGCATCATCGGCCGGGTCAAAACCACCGGCGCGCCGATGGGCGCCCAACACGAAAGCCAAGTGCCGGATTACAGCACAGACCCGGCCGGCAAGTTGACCAAGCTCGACGCGCACATTCGCCTGGCTAATCCGCGCACGGCTGAAACCCAGGCCAACCTGATCCTGCGCCGGCCATTCAATTATTCCAATGGCGTGAACAAGAACGGTCAGCTCGACATGGGCCTGCTGTTCATCTGTTACCAGGCCGACCTGGAAAAAGGCTTTATCACCGTGCAGACCCGCCTCAACGGCGAGCCGCTGGAGGAATACCTCAAACCGGTCGGCGGCGGCTACTTCTTCACCCTGCCGGGTGTCACGGGCGACAAGGACTTCATCGGTCGCTCGCTGCTCAACGCCACACAACCGAAAACAGCCGCATAAAACAATCTCGACACTGGAGCCGCCCCGATGAAAAAGACGCCACTCGCGTTATTGCTGACCCTTGGTTTGCTCAACACCCCGCTGTCGGCGTTTGCCGCCACAGCACCGCTGGATCTGGTGGGGCCGGTTTCGGACTACAAGATTTACGTCACCGAGCAATTGGATGAACTGGGCAGCCACACCCAACAATTCACCGACGCCGTGAAGAAAGGTGATCTGGCCACCGCGCAAAAGCTCTACGCACCGACCCGCGTGTACTACGAGTCGATCGAGCCGATTGCCGAGCTGTTCAGTGACCTCGACGCGTCCATCGACTCGCGCGTCGACGACCACGAGAAAGGCGTGAAGGCGGACGACTTCACCGGTTTCCACCGCATCGAGTACTCGTTGTTCTCGGAAAAGAGCACCCAAGGCCTGAACGAACTGGCGGACAAGCTCAACAGCGACGTCAAAGATCTGCAGACCCGCGTGGCCGGCCTGACCTTCCCGCCTGAGAAAGTCGTCGGCGGTGCCGCCGCGCTGCTGGAAGAGGTCGCCGCGACCAAGATCTCCGGCGAAGAAGATCGCTACAGCCACACCGACCTGTACGACTTCCAGGGCAACATCGACGGCGCAAAGAAAATCGTCGACCTGTTCCGTCCGCAGATCGAACAGCAGGACAAGGCGTTTGTAGCGAAGGTCGACAAGAACTTTGCCACGGTCGACAAGATTCTGGCCAAGTACAAGACCAAGGATGGCGGGTTCGAGACGTATGACAAGGTGAAGGATAACGACCGTAAAGCGCTGGTCGGGCCGGTGAATACCCTGGCGGAAGACCTGTCCACGTTGCGTGGCAAGTTGGGTCTGAATTAGGTTTTTGTAGCGTCTGGACTGGCCCCATCGCTGGCAAGCCAGCTCCCACAGGTTCTTCGGCGTACGCAATATTTGTGAATCACCGAGGACACTGTGGGAGCTGGCTTGCCAGCGATGGCATTTTCAGCAGCGCTACAAAATCCGGTAGAGCAACCGCTCAATCCGCACCCGACTCACGCGCTTGAGAAACTTGGCCACTCCGGCCGGGTACTCCGGCAGCGTCTCCAGACTCTGAAAGCTGTCGATCCGCGTGGTATGGCGGAAGATATCTTCCAGCTCCTTCGCCCGTGGCTCCAGCCACTCGCCCTTCGGGTCATCAATCAACAAGGCGTTTTCCAGATCCAGGCGGAATGCCCGTGGATTGAGGTTGTTGCCGGTCAGCAACGTATAGCGCTGGTCGATCCACATGCCCTTGAGGTGATAGGTGTTGTCGCCGTCACGCCACAGGTGCAGGTTCAACTGACCGCTGTCGATGTTGCGCTGATGGCGCTTGGCAAAACGGCGCAGGCTGATCTCGTACAGATACGGCAACGCTGCAATGACCTTGAACGGCTCACTCGGCGGGATATAGAAGTCGTTGGCGGTCTTGTCGCCGACCACGATGTCGATCTTCACACCACGGGCCAGCGCGCGGTTGATCTCGCGAATCACGCCCAGCGGCAGGTTGAAGTACGGCGTGCAAATCGTCAGTTGTTTTTGCGCACTGGCGATCAGCTCGAGAATCGCCCGGTTCAACGGGTTGTTCTTGCCGACGCCGAGCAGCGGGCTGACCGACAGGCCTTCTCGGGCGGTGCTGCCGTTGGCAGTGTCGTACGTCGCATATTTGAGACGGCTGCGCAGATCGCCGATGTCGTTGCGCAGGCTGCGCGTGGTCGGCAGGTTCGGCAGATCGAGACGATGCACGGCTTTTGATTCGATCAGGCCGTGCTTGACCAGGTGATGCATCGAGTCAGCCAGTTCGTGGCTTTGCAGCACGTGGTAACGGTCGAAGCGGTACTTGTCGAATTTGTGCAGATAAACGTTGTTCAGGCTCGCGCCGCTGTAGACCACGCAGTCGTCGATCACAAAGCCTTTCAAATGCAGCACACCGAACAACTCGCGGGTCTGCACCGGCACGCCGTACACCGGCACTTCGCTCTGGTGCGTGCGGGTCATTTCCTGATACCACGCCGAATTGCCCGGCTGCTTGCCGGCGCCGATCAGCCCGCGCTGAGCGCGCAGCCAATCGACGACCACGGCGATTTCCAGCTCGGGGCGCTTGAGCTTGGCGGCGTGCAAAGCATCGAGGATTTCCTGACCGGCTTCGTCTTGCTGCAGATACAGCGCGACGATGTAGATGCGCTGGGTCGCCGTGGCGATTTTCTCCAGCAGGCAACGACGGAACTCGGCGGCACCGGACAGAATGGTCACGGCCTCGGCGGTCAGCGGAAAGCTGCGCAATTTGGGCAGCAAGGAGCGTTTGAAAAGCAACGGCATAGGGCTCGCAATGGGTCGAATCCGAAGAACCCGAGAGCTTACACCATCGCATCCTTCGGGTCTTGTTAGTGCCCATAAAGAGATCAAAAGATCGCAGCCTTCGGCAGCTCCTACACGGGCCAATGCAGGAGCTGCCGAAGGCTGCGATCTTTTGATCCTAAAATATCCTTGCCAAAGGAGAACAATCGTTCTACTGTTCGCCACATGAACGAAATCACTAGCAATGACACACGCGACATCATTCTGGATGTCACCGAAAAGTTGATCTACAAAAGTGGCATCGCTGCCACCAGCATGGATCTTCTGGTGAAAACCGCAGGCGTCTCCAGAAAAAGCATTTACCGTTACTTTGCCGACAAGGACGCGCTGACCGTCGCCGCCCTGCAACGCCGTGACGTGCGCTGGATGCACTGGTACAGAAGCGCTGTCGATCAGGCCGAAACCCCGGCCGATCGCCTGCTCAACCTGTTTACCGTGCTCAAGAGCTGGTTTGCCTCGGAAGGCTTTCGCGGCTGCGCCTTCATCAACACCAGCGGCGAAACCGGTGACCCGCAAGACCCGGTGCGGCAGGTGGCGAAAGAACACAAACAGAAGCTGCTCGACTACGTGTGCGAGCTGTGTACCGAACATGGTGCCGAGGATCCGCAACTGCTGGCCAAACAGCTGCTGATCCTGATTGACGGTGCCATTACCGTAGCGCTTGTGATGGGTGATCACAGTGCCGCCGATAATGCGCAATGCATGGCGCGAAAGTTATTGGACCTGTAACGCCTTGATAAGCCGGACTTGTTGTTTATTTATTAATTAGATCGGGAGACTGATATGTCTACTGCAGCCCAGGTACGTCCGCCATTGCCGCCCTTCAACCGTGAATCGGCCATCGAGAAAGTTCGACTGGCCGAGGATGGCTGGAACTCCCGCGACCCGGAACGGGTATCGCTGGCTTACACCCTCGACACCAAATGGCGCAACCGCGCCGAATTCGCCAACAACCGCGAAGAAGCCAAGGCCTTCCTGACCCGCAAATGGGCGAAAGAGCTGGATTACCGTTTGATCAAGGAACTCTGGGCTTACTCCGATACCCGCATCGCCGTGCGTTATGCCTATGAGTGGCACGATGATTCGGGTAACTGGTTCCGCTCTTACGGCAATGAAAACTGGGAATTCGATGAGCATGGCCTGATGTTCCAGCGCTATGCCTGCATCAACGACATGCCGATCAAGGAGAGCGAACGCAAGTTCCACTGGCCACTGGGCCGGCGTCCGGATGATCATCCGGGGCTGACCGAACTCGGCCTCTAATTTCACAGG
>NZ_JAMLFX010000002.1:559431-571729 GCF_023634765.1 Pseudomonas sp. AKS31 | reverse complement strand
CTGCTCGCGAAGGCGTCGTATCAGTCACTTTCACGAGCAGGCACACGCCTATAGGTGGAACACAATTCAAAATGTAGGAGCGTGCTTGCTCGCAGGCGTCAACCGGGTCGCCGCAACAGTTGGATACAGGTAACATGACCGCCCTCCCCGCAGCTCACGTTCTGCGCCCTGCCGAATAAGCCGATTCCATGCCTTTCGAACTCAGCGTTGACCTCACCACCCTCGCCATTCTGGCCTTTGTCGCTTTCATTGCCGGTTTCATCGATGCCATCGCTGGCGGTGGCGGCCTGCTGACCACGCCCGCCCTGCTGACCGCTGGCCTGCCACCGCATCTGGTGCTCGGTACCAACAAACTCAGCTCGACGTTCGGTTCGGCCACCGCCAGTTTCACCTTTTACAAACGCAAGTTGTTCCACCCGCGACAGTGGACCCACGCCATCGTCGGCACGTTGGTCGGTGCATTGACCGGCGCTATCGTCGCCCATTACCTGCCGGCGGAATGGTTGAACAAAATGCTCCCGGTGATTGTGTTCGCCTGCGGCTTGTATCTGTTGTTCGGAGGTACACCGAAAGCGCCGCTGGACAGCGACGCACCGATCAAAAAGAAATGGCAATCGACCCAAGGCTTCAGCCTCGGTTTCTACGATGGCGTTGCCGGCCCCGGCACGGGTGCGTTCTGGACGGTAAGCAGCCTGTTGCTCTACCCGATCGATCTGGTCAAGGCCAGCGGTGTGGCGCGCAGCATGAACTTCGTCAGCAACATTGCGGCGCTGTCGGTGTTCGTGTTTTCCGGGCAGGTAGACTGGATCATCGGCCTGAGCATGGGCCTGTCGGTGATGGTCGGCGCGTTCTTCGGCGCGCGCACCGCGATCAGCGGCGGCGCCAAGTTCATTCGCCCGGTGTTCATCACCGTGGTGCTGGGTTTGACCGTGCGCCTAGCCTGGCAGCACTGGTTCAGTGTGGCCTAAACGCCGCGCCACGTAGACGTCGATCAGGTAACGGGCAATCGATTTCGACGCCGGCAGCGGCGGCAGATCGTGCACGTTGAACCATTGGGCGTCTTCGATCTCGTCTTCCTGACAGACGATCTCGCCACCGGCGTACTCGGCATGGAAGCCGAGCATCATCGAATGCGGGAACGGCCAGCACTGGCTGCCCATGTACTGAATGTTCTTCACCTCGATCTGCACTTCTTCGCGCACTTCACGAATCAGGCAGTCCTCGGCCGACTCGCCCGGTTCGGCGAACCCGGCCAGCGTGCTGTAAACCCCGGTGACGAATCGCGGTGAGCGCGCCAACAGAATCTCGTCGCCACGGGTGATCAGCACGATCATGCTCGGCGAAATACGCGGATAACTGCGCAGTTCGCACGGCTGGCAGTACATCGCCCGCTCGCGCGGCACCTGGGTCATCGCCTGACCGCAATTGCCGCAAAAACGGTGCTCACGGGCCCAGGTGCCGATCTGTGCGGCATACCCAAGCACTTTGTAGATGGTGTGATCGCCGTCGAGCATGAACGCCCGCAAACCTTTCCAGTTACAACCCGACACTTCGCTGGCACTGCGCAATTCCAGCAAGTACACCGGCTCGCCATCGAGATGGCCGATACCGTGCTCGGCGAGGACCGACAAGTCCTGACGCTTGAGCCATTCCCGAGGGAACAGCGCGCCGTTGTCATCGAACAGAAAGCCTTCCGGGCTGCGTGCCACGGCCCAGCCGCCGGGTTGATCGGTGTCCAGTACTGCAGTGGTCCAGCGAGATGTCATGGTTTCTCAGTCCAGAAATTCGGGTTTCTGTTTGCTCATATGGGCGGCCATGGCCACGCGCAAGTCGGTGGATTGCAACATGGCGGCGTTCCAGGTGGCAACGTATTCGAGACCGTCGTCGATGCGATGGTCGCGCATGTAGCTGATCATTTCCTTGGTGCCGGTGACCGCGATCGGCGACTTCGCAGCGATCTCTCGGGCGATATCCAAAACACCTTCAAGCAGCGCGTCTTTGTCGCTGTAGACGCGATTGACCAGGCCGATGCTGCGCGCCTCGTCAGCGCCGAAGGTGCGACCGGTGTAAGCCAGTTCACGCAGCATGCCGTCACCGATGATCCGTGGCAACCGTTGCAAAGTGCCAACATCGGCGGCCATGCCGATATCGATTTCCTTGATCGAGAATTGCGCGTCTTCGGCGGCGTAACGCATGTCGCAAGCGGCGATCAGGTCGATGGCGCCCCCCAGGCAATAACCCTGAATCGCGGCAAGCACCGGTTTGCGGCAGTTGTCGACAGCGTTGAACGAGGCTTGCAGGGTGAGGATCTTGCGGCGCAGCAGGCGCGCGTTGCGGCCGACGTCCTTGCCCAGTTCATTGGCGACGCCGGCGAGCATCATCAGGTCGATGCCGGAGGAGAAATGTTTACCGTTGCCGCTGAGCACCACCACGCGCACTTCGTCGGTGTCGTCGATCCACTGGAAGATCTCGACGATCTCGCTCCAGAACGCCGCGTTCATCGAGTTGATCTTTTCCGGACGATTGATCTGCACATGGGCGATGTTGTCGGCCAGTTCGACGCTGAAGGCGGAGTATTGAGTCATGGCAGTGATCCTTTACCGGGCTGAAAATGAGGCCCGAACTATAACAAGGCATCACAGTGGCGGTTCGGCCAAATGCGGGACTGCAGTGCTTACTCCCCTGTAGGAACTGCCGAAGGCTGCGATCTTTTGATTTTGTTTTTAAGAGCCAAGATCAAAAGATCGCAGCCTTCGGCAGCTCCTACCCGGGTTATTGCACAACCCCACTCATCTGGCCAAACGCCGCAGCCCAAACAACATCCCGCCCGCTCCCAGCAACATCACCGCCAGAAACGCCGGATAGGAAATCCACCACGGCGTCCCCGCTGTCATCATGCTGAACTCCGACATGCCGCCAATACTGGCAATCAGGTTCAACGGCAGAAACACCACGTTGATCAACGTCAGTTTGCGCAGCAGGTTGTTCATGCTGTTGTTCATCAGGTTGCCACGCGCGTCGATCAGCCCGGAAAACACCGTCGAGTAGATTTCCGCCTGCTTGTAGCACTGGTTGTTTTCGATGATCAGGTCGTCGATCAGGCCGAGCGCTTCGCTGCCGAAATGCTGCTTCTCGGCGTGATTGCGTAGCCGCGTGAGGACCGCACCGTTGCTGTGCAGCGCGTTGATGTAATAGATCAGGCTTTCGCTGAGGTTGAACATCTGCACCAGATGCTGATTCTGCATCGAGGCGTTGAATTTCTGCTGCAGTTCGCGGGCGACCAGTTTGATCACCTTCAGGTGCCCGAGGTAGTGATGGATATTGTTGAACAGCAAGTCGAGCAACACATCCAGCGGCGTGTTCAACGGCTGGCGGGTGCCGAGGCCGTGCAGCGGCGTGTCGTCGGTGGCAATCACCAACAATTGCCCCGGCGCAAACAGCAACCCGCAGGACGACACTTCAAACGCCAGACTGCCACCCCCGGAATAGTTTTCCGGGCGTTTCCAGATCAGAAACAAATGGTCGGGATGGAACTCGATGCGCGACACCTCGTCCGGATCCAGCGCTGACGCCAGTGCATGCTCGTCGACCTTGAAATGGCTGTGCAGCAAGTCGCGCTCGGCGGCATCGGGGTTGCTGAACAGCATCACCTCGGCGTCCAGTCGTTCGACCCGCTGCAGGGCGCCGTGGCTGAGTGCGAAGCTGTTGATCATCGGCGCCTCACCAGGCCTGACCGCGACGCTTGAGTTCCAGGCGGCGTACGAACTCTTCCAGCACCAGTGCATAGAGATCGTCGTGCAAGTAAGCGTCTTCGATACCGGCGTCGAGGTTGGGGTTATCGTTGACTTCAATCACCACCACTTTGTCGCCAGCCTGCTTCAGATCGACACCATAGAGCCCGTCGCCGATCAGGTTGGCGGTCTTCACCGCCAGTTCCACCACCGCGCGCGGCGCCTCATGGATCGCCATGGTCCGGCATTCGCCGTTGACGTCCTGCCCCTTGGCCTTGTGGTTGTAGATTTGCCAGTGGCCCTTGGACATGAAGTACTGGCAGGCGAAGATCGGTTTGCGGTTGAGCACGCCAATGCGCCAGTCGTATTCGGTGTAGAAAAACTCCTGCGCCAGCAACAACACCGAGTGTTCGAACAGTTCGGCAGTCGCTTCAAGCAAAGCCTGCTGGCTTTCGACCTTGATCACACCACGGGAAAAACAGCCATCGGGGATTTTCAGCACCAGCGGAAAGCCGAGGCGCTCGCCCACACGCTCGAAGTCTTCGGGTCGCTCCTTGTAGAGTATTTCGGTGGCGGGCATGCCCAATTGATGACTGTTGAGCAAGTCCGTCAGGTAGACCTTGTTGGTGCAGCGCAGAATCGACGTCGGGTCATCCATGACCACCAATCCTTCACTTTCGGCCTTCTTGGCGAATCGATAGGTATGGTTGTCGACGCTGGTGGTCTCGCGGATCAGCAAGCCGTCGTACTCGGCCAGACGCGCGTAATCCTTGCGCTCAATCAGTTCAACATCGATGCCCATGCCCTTGCCGACCCGGACAAAATTCGCCAGTGCCTTGGCGTTGGACGGCGGTAAGGCCTCCTGCGGATCGTGCAGTATCGCCAAATCGTAGCGCGCCACTTGCGGTGAACGTGGCACGCGCCAGACTTTACGACTGAAACCGTCCAGCGCGTTGGCAAACTGATCTTCCTGATCATCACGCAACTTGTGCAGAGCACCGGACTTTATACCTTCGATGTGCCAACCGTTAGTTCGGCGAAACTCTACTAACAAAATCGGACAGGGAAACACTTCAAATAACTGTCGGGCCAGATCCTGTAATGGCTCGATATGGGTCCGGCCGAAATACAGGGTCAGGGTGAAACCTTCGGTGTCACTGTAAAGATGATGACTGAGGGCCTTCTCAAGGGTTTTATCGAGATCATCCAGCGCCAGGCCATACAGTGATTTTTTCGTCAGCTCGCTGATGGTGCGCACTGACGGAATCACCTTGTGCCCACGCGCCTCGGCCAGCAACGAGCAGTAGTAGCCGTGGCCCAGATACTTGTAGCTACGGCACAGATTGATCACCTGCACGCGTTTCCCCGGTTCGCTGTCACGGCTGCGCTCGAGATACTCCTGAGCCGTCAGGATGTCTTCGCTGGGGAAGTATGAAGCCCAGTCTTCCTTGCGCTCGACAATTATCAATACTTGACTGGCGGCTTTGATCGATGAACTTAAATAAGTTGCCGCCGGCAAACTTTGCTCGGATACTTCGCGCCAATGACCCTGTACCGCTGACATAGAGATTGATCCGTTGGAGAACAAGACCTTTTCTATTAAGCACGAAGTTTTTTGAAAGTCTCGTTTCGTTACGCAACTTTTACGGTGGTCATATGAAGGCTGTTTTTCGTTTGGCGGTAGTTGAAGACTTGCCGGCGCTGCTGGCACTGGAAATGCAATGTTTCACCACGGACCGGCTCACCAGTCGCAGCTTTCACTGGATGATCACCCGCGCTCACGGACAGTTGCTGGTGGCGGAATACGACGGTCAATTGCTGGGTTATGCGCTGGTGTTGTTTCATCGCGGCACTTCGCTCGCGCGGCTGTATTCCATTGCACTGGCCGTTGAAGCGCGAGGGACCGGTCTGAGCAAGCAACTGCTGCAACGCATCGAAGCGATGGCGCTGGAGCACGATTGTGCGTACCTGCGCCTGGAGGTGCGCATCGATAACCCGGCGGCCATTGCCCTGTATGAACGCAATGGCTACCGGCGTTTTGCGCTGATTCATGATTACTACGAAGACCACGCCGACGCGCTGCGCCTGGAGAAACGCATTCTGCAGCACCGCGACTCGCGCAGCATCAAGGTGCCTTATTACCCGCAAACCACCGATTTCACCTGTGGCCCGGCGTGTCTGTTGATGGCCATGGGTGCATTGCAATCGGATCGGTTACTGGAGCGTCGAGAAGAGTTGCAGGTCTGGCGGGAAGCGACGACGGTGTTCATGACCTCCGGGCATGGCGGTTGCAGCCCGCAGGGGTTGGCTTTGGCGGCGTGGCGTCGCGGGTTTCGGGTGCGCATGGCGCTGAGCATGAGCGGTCCGTTATTCCTCGATGGTGTGCGGGATGCGCATAAAAAAGACGTCATGCGTTTGGTACATGATGAGTTCTCGGCGCAATTGCAGGAGACCGATGTCGAGTGTGTAATCGGTGCGCCACTGGATCTGCCGCGTTTACTCGATGCCGGCGGGCAGCCATTGGTGTTGATCAGCAGCTATCGACTGACCCGCTCCAAGTCCCCGCACTGGGTGATCGTGACCGATTGCGATGAGGACTTCGTGTATCTGCATGACCCGGATGTCGACCACAGCCAGCATCGGCAACCCATGGACTGCCAGCATGTGCCGGTGAGCCATGGCGAATTCGAGAAAATGTGCCGGTTTGGCCGGGGTAAATTGCGCGCGGCGGTGGTTTTATACCCCCGCGAAACGTGAGAACCACCTGTAGGAGCTGCCGAAGGCTGCGATCTTTTGATTCTGAAAAACAAGATCAAAAGATCGCAGCCTCGTTGCACTCGACAGCTCCTACAGGGGAATCTTCTTTAAAGTTCGGGTTTCAGGCCGATTTTGTACAGCGAACCTTTCGATTCATCCGTCAGCACATACAAATACCCGTCCGGCCCTTGCCGCACATCACGGATCCGCTGCTTGAGTTCGCCGAGCAAGCGCTCCTCATGCACGACCTTGTCGCCATCGAACTGCAAACGAATCAGCTCCTGAGTCACCAGCGCGCCGATAAACGCATTGTGTTGCCACGGTTTAAAACGATCAGCATCGTAAAACGCCATGCCAGTGACGCCCGGTGATTTCTCCCACACATGGTGCGGGGCCAAGGTGCCTTCGGCGGTTTTACCCTGAGCTTCGGGGATCGGCTGCATCGAGTAATTGATACCGTGAGTCGCCAGTGGCCAGCCGTAGTTCTTGCCGCGTTCGATGATGTTCACCTCATCACCGCCGCGCGGGCCGTGTTCGTTTTCCCACAGCGTTCCGGTCCAGGGGTTGAGCGCCGCGCCCTGCGGGTTGCGTATGCCGTAGGCCCAGATTTCCGGGCGAACGCCGGACTGGCCGACAAAGGGGTTGTCATCGGGCACCTTGCCATCCGGGTAGATGCGCACGACCTTGCCTTGCAGCTTGTCGAGATCCTGCGCGGTCGGCCGGTCGTTGTTCTCACCCAAGGTAATAAACAGATAGCCGTCACGATCAAACACCAGCCGCGAGCCGAAGTGATTGCCGACCGAAAGCTTCGGTTCCTGACGGAAGATCACTTTGAAGTCCTTCAGCGTCTTCAAGTCATCCGAGAGTCGCCCGCGACCCACAGCAGTGCCGGCCTTGTCGCCGGCACCGCCACCTTCGGCATAGGACAGATAGACCAGACGATCCTGTTTGAAGTCCGGCGACAGCGCGACATCCAGCAACCCGCCCTGCCCCTTGGCCCAGACCTGCGGCACGCCGGAGATCGGCGCCGACAGCGTACCGTCGGCCGCCACCACGCGCAGATGGCCCGGACGCTCGGTGACCAGCATGCCTTTACGATCCGGCAAAAACGCCAGCGCCCAGGGGTGCTCGAGGCCTGCGGTGATGGTCGTGACTTCGAGAGTGCCCTGTTCGCTCTGCAGCTCCTTGGGTGCGGCGGCAAAGGCCGGAGCACTGATCAGCGCACCGGCACACAGTGTGGCTAGGAGGGTTTTACGCAACATGCACGATTCCTTTTGTTCGTCTCAGGGGCCGACAGAACCGCAGTCCTGCCGCTCAACGGTTGCCGTCTCCGCTGCGCGAAGGTGGATTGGGAATGAAGGTGGGTGATTTATTCGGCACCGAACGGATCGGCTGGCCGTTGCCAATGCCTCGATTCTCGACGGTAGGCTGACGCGGCGTCGGTACCGTGTTCGGCCCGCGAATGGGCGGAGCGCTGGGCTGGGTGCCCTGCATGCTGTTCGGATTGGCCCGGCGGATCGGGCTGTTGTAGGGGTTATTGCTGTTGCCGGTGGGGCTTTGCGCCACCAGGACGTCGGCATGAACCAGCCCGCCACTGAGGGCCAGGACGACGATGCCAAGCAGAATTCGGTTCATGACGCTGCCTCACGGTGGGCCGGGAATAGAGCCTTCGAGTCCACGCTACGCCGAGGGTTCGGATTTGTTAACCCGTCAGGCTTAAACAACATGTAACACGGCTTGACCAGGTTGCTGGCGACCCGCGCATTCCGGGGAAACTTTCAGCCGCGGCCGCAGGTCATCCGATCATCACTCGGAGAACTCCCCATGGCTCGGGCAATCTGGAAAGGCGCAATCAGTTTCGGACTGGTGCACATCCCTGTCGCATTGGTCTCGGCGACTTCGTCGCAGGGCGTGGATTTCGATTGGCTCGACAGTCGCAGCATGGATCCCGTGGGTTATAAACGGGTGAACAAGGTCACCGGCAAGGAAGTCACCAAGGAGCACATCGTCAAAGGCGTGGCCTATGAAAAGGGCCGCTATGTGGTGCTCAGCGAAGAGGAAATCCGCTCGGCGCACCCTGTCTCGACGCAGACTATCGACATCTTTTCCTTTGTTGACGCTGAACAGATTCCCCTGCAAAACATCGACACGCCTTATTACTTGGCGCCGGACAAGCGTGGCGGCAAGGTTTACGCGTTGCTGCGCGAAACCTTGAGCAAAACCAATAAGGTCGCGCTCGCCCGGGTGGTGCTGCATACACGGCAATACCTTGCGGCGTTGATGCCGCTGGAATCGGCGCTGGTGCTGGTGAAGTTGCGCTGGCCACAGGAGGTCCGTGGTCTCGACGAACTGGAACTGGGCAGCGAGGTGACCAAGCCGCAACTGGCCAAGGGTGAACTGGACATGGCCAAGCGGCTGGTTGAGGACATGAGCGCGGACTGGAAGCCAGAGGACTATAAAGACGAGTTTGAAGACAAGATCATGGCCCTGGTCGAGAAAAAGGCCCATGAAGGCAAGATCGAGGATGTTGAAACGGTCGGTGGCGAGGAGGAGCGCAAGACTGCCGATGTTATCGACCTGACCGAGCTGCTTAAACGCAGCCTGGGCGGGAAAGCAGCCGCCAAGCCGAAGGCGAAAGCCCCCACCAAAGCAGCGCCAGCCAAGAGGACAAAGAAGGCATCCGGCGAATGACAATCCAAGAATCGTCAGGTAACTGACAGGTTGTATTTGAGAGAGTTATCGCTAGCAGGCTAGCTCCCACAGGGTTCTGAGTCGAATGCAAAAATTGCTTTCACTCGAGACTAAAGTGGGAGCGAGTCTGCTCTCGAAGGGGCCAGCCAAAGCAATGCAAAAATTCAAATCAGAATGAAGATCGCCAGCAAACCACCGAAGATCGCCCACTTTTCCATGTAGTAGCGCTTGCGATTGCGCTTTTTAAGCTCTTTGCCACGCAGACGAATCTTGTAGATCCGGGTAAACAAGCGGTTGATCCCGCCCGTGCGGTCGCCTGCATCGTTCGGCGCGCCGGCAGCCGACATCACCGTGCGGCTGAACCAGGCGTTGAACGCCGCGGCCCAGCGGTACTTCATCGGCCGTTCAATGTCGCAGAACAGGATGATGCGGTTCTTGTCGGTGGTGTTTTCGGCGTAATGAATAAACGTCTCGTCGAACATCACCGCTTCGCCGTCACGCCAGTGGTAGTTCTCACCGTCGACATTGATGTAGCAGCCGGCGTCGTTCGGCGTGTCCAGGCCCAAGTGATAGCGATAGGAACCGGCGTACGGGTCACGGTGACGCACCAGTTTCGAACCCGGTGGCAGCTCGGCAAACATCGCGGCTTTGATCGAACCGATGCTCTGCACCAGTTCGGTGGTGCGTGGGCACAGCTTCATCGCCGACGGATGGCTCTCGCCGTACCACTTCAGGTAGAAGCGCTTCCAGCCGCTTTTGAAGAACGAGTTGAAACCGACATCGTCGTACTGGTTAGAACGCTTGATTTCGCCGGCACGCAGCAGGTTCTGCCCTTCTTCACGGATTTCTTCCCAGTGCGCCTGTAACGGGCTCAAGTCAGGAAACTCGCTCGGGTCCAGGTATGGCTTGTTCGGCTTTTTTGAAAACAGATAAAGGAAGCAGTTGATCGGCGCGAGAAACGTCGAATGGTCGCTCAGCTGTCGACCGAGTTTGTGTCGCACACGCCCACGCAGATGAACGTATGCAATGGAAATGACATAAATAGCAGCAATGATGAGTTTCACGGAAATCGTCACACGTCAAAAGTGAACAAACTGCGCGCTTGGCGGCCTGTGGCCCAACGTCTTATGCAGTGGTCTGAATACACATGGCACGTCCTTGGCCCGCGCCGTAACCGGACGCTCGGTGAAAGGTGGCATTTTAGCCACAGTTTGTAACTGAGGGTGAGCGTTCATCTGTGAAAAACTGTCCGGCGTATGCACCAATCGGCGATCGTGGCGTGATCGCCCTATCGTTTAAAGAGCCAGACCAGTACAATCGCCGCCAAACTTTACGCGCCCCCCTTGGTTGATGACGGGACTTTCCCGCTTCAGCGCACTTTGACTCGGGCCAAGCGCTCCAGCCGCACCCTCGCTACTCAGAATGCTTCGCAGGAAAAACTCTTGATTTCTACAGCTAACATCACGATGCAGTTCGGCGCCAAGCCGCTCTTCGAAAACGTTTCGGTCAAATTCGGTGCGGGCAATCGCTACGGTCTGATCGGCGCCAACGGTTGCGGCAAGTCGACCTTCATGAAAATCCTCGGCGGCGACCTCGACCCGTCCGGCGGTCAAGTCATGCTCGAGCCGAACGTGCGTCTGGGCAAGCTGCGCCAGGACCAGTTCGCTTACGAAGAATTCACCGTGATCGACACCGTGATCATGGGTCACGAAGAGCTGTGGAAGGTCAAGGCCGAGCGCGACCGCATCTACTCGCTGGCGGAAATGTCGGAAGAAGACGGCATGGCCGTGGCCGAGCTGGAAACCGAATTCGCCGAGATGGATGGCTACACCGCCGAATCCCGTGCCGGTGAACTGCTGCTGGGCCTGGGTATTGGCATCGAGCAGCACTTCGGCCCGATGAGTGAAGTTTCGCCAGGCTGGAAACTGCGCGTGCTGCTGGCGCAGGCGCTGTTCTCCGATCCGGAAGTGCTGTTGCTCGACGAACCGACCAACCACCTGGACATCAACACCATCCGCTGGCTGGAAAACGTGCTGACCCAGCGTAACAGCCTGATGATCATCATCTCCCACGACCGTCACTTCCTGAACAGCGTGTGCACGCACATGGCTGACCTGGATTACGGCGAGCTGCGCCTGTTCCCGGGCAACTACGACGAGTACATGACCGTGGCGACCCAGTCCCGCGAGCAACTGCTGTCGGACAACGCCAAGAAGAAAGCGCAGATTTCCGAGCTGCAATCGTTCGTCAGCCGCTTCTCGGCCAACGCCTCGAAAGCCAAGCAGGCCACTTCCCGCGCCAAGGCGATCGACAAGATCCAGTTGGCCGAAGTCAAGCCTTCGAGCCGTGTCAGCCCGTTCATTCGCTTCGAGCAGAACAAGAAGCTGCACCGTCAGGCGGTCATGGTCGAAAAAATGGCCAAGGGTTTCGACGGCAAGCCGTTGTTCAAAGACTTCAGCTTCCAGGTTGAAGCCGGCGAGCGCGTAGCGATCATCGGCCCGAACGGTATCGGTAAAACCACCCTGCTGCGCACCCTGGTCAACGAATTGACCCCGGATGCCGGTAGCGTCAAGTGGACCGACGCCGCGGAACTGGGCTACTACGCTCAGGACCACGCACACGACTTCGAAGACGATGTCACCCTGTTCGACTGGATGGGTCAGTGGACACAGGGCGAGCAGATGATTCGCGGTACGTTGGGGCGCATGCTGTTCTCCAACGACGAGATCCTCAAGTCGGTCAAAGTGATTTCCGGTGGTGAGCAAGGTCGCATGCTGTTCGGCAAGCTGATCCTGCAAAAGCCGAACGTGCTGGTGATGGACGAACCGACCAACCACCTGGACATGGAATCGATCGAGGCGCTGAACCTGGCGCTGGAGAACTACCCGGGCACGCTGATTTTCGTCAGCCACGACCGTGAGTTCGTATCGTCCCTGGCCACGCGCATCATCGAGCTGAGCCCGGATGGCGTGACTGACTTCAGCGGCACCTACGATGACTACCTGCGTAGTCAGGGCGTTGTGTTCTAAAAGCAGCTTCGAGTGTTGAGCTGTTAGCTTCAAGCAAAGCCCTGTCCATGTGACCGGGCTTTTTGCATTTCAGGGTGAGGGATTTTTTGG
>NZ_JAMLFX010000002.1:527965-559421 GCF_023634765.1 Pseudomonas sp. AKS31 | reverse complement strand
GCGGCGAAGGGGCCATCAGCGGCGACATCAATCCTCAGGAAAGATAGTTAGCCTGCTTTCTTTTATATGGCGCTCACGCCATGATGCGAGCTCTCCCACCGCCGCCCGCGAACGAGTCCTCATGTCTGCGCAGCAACAGCCACCGCAACGCTCCATGGCGATCACCCTGCAGATCGTCTCCATCGTGTTCTACACCTTTATTGCGTTCCTCTGCATCGGTCTGCCGATCGCGGTGTTGCCCGGTTATGTGCATGAGCAACTGGGGTTCAGCGCGGTCATCGCCGGGCTGGTGATTGGCTCGCAGTACCTGGCCACCCTGCTCAGCCGGCCGATGGCCGGGCGCATGTCGGACACGCTCGGGACCAAACGGGCAATCATCTATGGCTTGTGGGGGATTGTCCTCAGCGGTTTGCTGACGCTGGTGTCCACGCTGCTGCAGGACTTTGCGCTGGCCAGCCTGATTATTCTGATCATCGGCCGTTTGCTGCTCGGCATCGCGCAGGGCTTGATTGGCGTCGGCACGATCAGTTGGTGCATGGGCCAGGTCGGCGTCGAGCACACGGCAAAATCGATCGGCTGGAACGGCATCGCCTCCTATGGAGCAATTGCCATTGGTGCGCCGTTGGGTGTGGTGATGGTCGCCGATTACGGCTACACCAGTCTGGGCATCGCGCTAGCCGTGCTCGCGGCTGGCGCACTGCTGCTGATCCGCAATAAACCGTCAGTGCCGGTGATCCGTGGCGAACGGCTGCCGTTCTGGGCAGTGTTCGGGCGAATCGCCCCCTATGGCGCCAGCCTGACCCTGGCCTCGATCGGCTACGGCACGCTGACCACTTTCATCACGCTGTATTATCTCAACCGCGGCTGGACCGGCGCGGCGTATTGCCTGACGGTGTTTGGCGTGTGCTTCATCCTGTCGCGGCTGATGTTTATCTCGGCGATCAGTCGTTTCGGCGGTTTCAGGTCAGCCATCGCCTGCATGACCATCGAAACCGTGGGGCTGGTGCTGTTGTGGCTGGCACCGTCCACCGCATTTGCCTTGATCGGCGCGGGACTGGCGGGGTTTGGCCTGTCGCTGGTGTATCCGGCGTTGGGTGTCGAGGCGATCAAGCAGGTGCCCAGTTCCAGCCGCGGTTCCGGGTTGGGCGCTTATGCGGTGTTCTTCGATCTGGCACTGGCGATTGCCGGGCCGTTGATGGGTGCGGTCGCGTTGAATCTGGGATATGCGTGGATATTCCTCAGTGCGGCGCTGTTGTCAGTGATCGGCTTGGGGCTGACCTTGCTGCTAAAGCGCCGGGCAACAAGCTGAAAAGCAAAGTCAAAAGATCGCAGCCTTCGGCAGCTCCTACAGGTTGAACGGTATTCCCATGTAGGAGCTGCCGAAGGCTGCGATCTTTTAATCTTTTGATCATTGATCCGCGGTCTGCATGCCGGCCCGGGTCGGTTTACCCAAGGTGTGCGAGAAGAACCGTCCAGCCTCCGAGATCAGGTTGCGATGGATATCCTCACGATCCACACCATCGGCATCGGTGCACAGCGCCGGCATCGCGCGAATCTGCTCTTCATTACACGGCGCCATAAAGACGAAGTGCCCTGCCCCGGCCAGTAATTTGAAATCCGGCGCCGTCGGCAGTTTGCGCGCCAGCGCTGCGGCGTTCTTGTCGAAAGCCACCAGTTTGTCGCCATCGCCGCTATAGAGCAGCACCGGCACATGCACATCGGCCAGGGTGTGACGGCCAAACTTCAGACTCAACGGCGCCATCAACAGCAAGGCATGCACGCGCGGATCGGCCACCGGTTGCAGATCATCCCGATCAACGATCAACTCACCTTGGGTGTTACAGGCATCACGATCGTCCGGGCGCTCCTGGCAATACCGACGCAGGCGATCCAGATCCGGTTGCGCCCCGGACAGGATCAACGCGGTCTCGCCGCCCGCGGAATAACCGATCACCCCGACCTGATCGGCGTTGACGTAGGGCGCAAGCATGCGGTCGCCCAGGGTCGCGGTGATGGCTTCGGAAATCTGGATCGGCCGCCCGTAGAGGTTGCTCAGGGTGCCGAGTCGGCTGTGGTCTTTGGAGTTGTCGCCGGGGTGAATCACCGCCACCACGACAAAGCCTTTGCGCGCCAGCGATGTCGCCAGGTCGTGCAGCGCGAGCGGCGTGCCGGTGTTGCCGTGGGACAACATCAGCATCGGAAAGCGGCCGATGGCGACTTTGGTGTCTTCGCCGGCCTCGACCGAATAACCCTCGAGCAGGCTCATGTGCTCGCGATCGCTGGAAGGATAGAAGGCGATGGCGCGCATCGGTTGCAAGTCCAGCGGATCGAGGAAGGTCATCTCGTGATAACCGACGCTCCAGACCGGGTGTCGCCCAGGCGCGGCATGCACTGTGTCAAGGCTGCCAAGCAGGCAAATCAGTAACGTTGCACAAAGACGCATCATGGGATGCCCCACCCTGTTGTTACTCAATCGAAAGGTCCGTTACGTTGCGGGCCTGAACCCCGGGGATGCGGTGTTCCGATACGACAATGCACTCAGACGCTGATTGTCTGACTGCATAACCCGGGCCAGATTATGTAACAGCCAGAAACAAAAAACTCCGTATTCGCCCTTGCGGAACCAGAATACAGAGTTTTTTGGGTATTACCTGAACATCAGCTGTTCTTTACGCAAGCCTTACGCGGCGGCGAACAGTTGCTCGCTGATCTTCGCTTGTGCAGCGGTCATGGCGTTGTTGCGCACTTCATCGCCATACGCCAGGCCTTCGGCACGGACGATTTCGATGTCGGTGATGCCGAGGAAGCCCAGTACCAGCTTCAGGTATTCTTCGTGAGCGATGCCGCTGGCCTGACCGGCATGAATGCCGCCGGAAGTGGAAACGATCACCACTTTCTTGCCGCCGCACAGGCCTTCAGGGCCGGCTTCGGTGTAACGGAAGGTTTGACCGGCAACAGCCACGCGATCGATCCACGCCTTGAGCTGGGTTGGAACAGTGAAGTTGTACATCGGAGCGGCGATCACCACGGCATCGGCAGCGATGAACTCGGCCAGGGTCGAAGCGCTCAGTTCGGCTTCGTGCTGTTGTGCGGCGTTACGCAGTTCAGCAGTGGTGCCGGCAGCCACCAGGGTGGTCGACGAGAAGTGGCTGATGGCGTCAGCGGCCAGGTCGCGGTAGGTCACCACGGCGCTTGGCTCGGCGGCTTGCCAGGCTTTGACGACTTCGCCGCTCAACTGACGGGAAGCCGAGTTGTCGCCCAGAATGCTCGAATCGATATGCAGCAGTTTCATGTGGAATCTCCTGGAAGGAATCGCCGGTGGCGACGGAATGGAGACAATCCTACGCAAGAAACCAATGGATGATTAGCCGCCTGAAATGCGATAGTTTGTCCCACTGATAGAACAGTCGGATATCCCTGATGCAAGACCTCAACGATCTCTACTATTTCGCCAAAGTCGTCGAGGCCGGCGGTTTTGCGGCGGCCGGGCGATTGCTCGGGATTCCCAAGTCCCGCTTGTCACGGCGCATTGCCGAACTGGAAGAACGCCTCGGCGCACGCTTGCTGCAGCGCACCACCCGACAACTCAATCTCACAGCGGTTGGCGAACGTTACTTGCGTCACTGTCAGGCAATGTTGCTGGAAGCGGAAATGGCCGATGAGGCGGTGGCGAGCATGTCGAGCGAGCCGCGCGGTCGGCTGCGCGTGTCCTGCCCCACCGGTCTGGCCCGGGAAATGTTGCCGTGGGTCATTAGCGACTTCCTCGGCAAATTCCCTCAGGTGCAACTGGAAGTGGTGTTGCTCAATCGCCGGGTCGATCTGGTCGGCGAAGGTTTTGACGTCGCGCTGCGCGTGCGTGAACACGGTGACGAGGATCCGCTGTTGGTGACCCGGCGTTTGCGTCAGGCGCAAATGGTCGTGGTGGCCAGTCCGGCGTTTTTGCAAGGCAAAACGATCAACCATCCGCAAGACCTGAAGCATCTGCCCGTATTGGGCGCGCTGGAGGCGGATCGTATGGTGCATGTGCGCCTGCTCGATCAGCAGGGCCACAGTTTCGAACTGAACATGGAGGCTCGCCTGGGCATCGACGATTTTGTCGTGCGCAAGGCCTGCGTCCTCGCCGGTCAGGGGTTTACCCTGTTGCCGATGATGTATTGCGAAGCGGAGCTGGAAAGCGGCACCCTGGTGCAGATGTTGCCAGAGTGGTCACTGCCGGGTGGCTGGCTGCAAGCGGTGTATCCGCATCGGCGCGGAGTGATGCCAGCGGTGCGCGCATGGATCGATCATCTGGTCGAATCGTTCAATGCCTGTGGGGAGCGGTTGTTATGAGCAAGGGAAAGATGAGCGAAGCCGACGTGGCAGCGTTCTGCCTGGCATTGCCGGGCGCTCGGGAAGATTACAAGTGGGGCGGCGTGCGGGTGTTTTCGATTGCCGGCAACAAGATGTTTGCCTTGCAGGGGCTGCGCGGGGACTCGCTGGCGTTCAAGGTCGACAAGGATCTGTTTCTCGGTCATTGCGACCGCCCCGGCATTCATCCGGCGCCGTATCTGGCGCGGGCGCAGTGGATCATCATGCACCCGCCCTACCCGTTGGGGGCTGAGGAATTGCAAGGGTTGCTGCAGCGCTCGCATCAACTGGTGGTGAGCAAGTTGCCGAAAAAGACCCAAATCGGTTTATTGCTGTAACCCCAATCCCCCTGTGTAGGAGCTGCCGAAGGCTGCGATCTTTTGACTTTGATCTTTTAAAAGCAAGATCAAAAGATCGCAGCCTTCGGCAGCTCCTACATAGGGAATTGCGGTGTGTTCAAAACAGGGTTAGCAGGTTCGAGCCAAGAAACAACTGGTCGATCCAGAACACCTGATGCAGCAGCACAATCACCCAGAACAGAATCTGGAACGACACCTTGCGCGTCTTGTGCCGGAACACCTGCTGGGCGATCAACGCACCCGGCCAGCCGCCCGCCAGTTCCACGGCATGCAGGATGTTTTCCGGTGTGCGCCAGACATCGGTGCGCGCCTTGCGTTTGTCCGCCCAGTACATGAAGAACGCCAACACACTGACCACGCCGTAAGCCGTCAGCGGCACCAAAGAGATCCCGCGCAACCACATCGACACCGAGCCGAACAACGGCAACGCGCAGACGATCAGCAGAACGACCAGTTTCAGCTTCAGATGCTGAATATTGTTGCCGCCCGAAGGACGCCCCTCGGGCCGGCGTGCACGGGAATCACTCATGGCCTGGCCGCCGCCCAGTCAACCCAGCCAAACTGCCAGGTCGCCAGAATCAGCAGACCGAACACAATCCGGTACCAGGCAAACGCCGCATAGCTGTGGCTGGCGATGAACTTGAGCAAGCCGCGCACGGCGATCATGGCGAAGATGAACGCGGTAACAAAACCGATGGCGAACACCGGGAAGTCCGCAGGCACAAACAGGTCGCGGTACTTGTAGCCCGAGTAGACCGCCGCACCGACCATGGTCGGCATCGCAAGGAAGAAGGAAAACTCGGTGGCGGTCTTGCGCGACAGGCCGAACAGCAACCCGCCTATGATCGTCGAGCCGGAACGCGAAGTGCCGGGAATCATCGCCAGGCACTGGGCGAAACCGACTTTGAGGGCATCTTTCCAGGTGATCTCGTCGACCGTTTCGGCGTGCACTTCATGCTGACGCTTTTCCGCCCACAACATGATGATGCCGCCCACCACCAACGCGGCCGCGACGGTAATCGGGTTGAACAGGTATTCGTGGATCAGGTCGGCAAAGATCACGCCGAGTACCACGGCGGGCAGAAACGCGATCAGCAGGTTGGCGGTAAAACGCCGTGCGCTCGGCTGGGTCGGCAAGCCGATGACCACGTCGAGAATCTTGCGCCGAAACTCCCAGACCACCGCGAGGATCGCGCCGAGCTGGATGATGATGTTGAACGCCATGGCCCGTTCGCCGCCGAACTCGAGCAAGTCGGCAACAATGATCTGGTGTCCGGTACTGGAAATGGGCAAAAACTCCGTCAGCCCTTCTACAACTCCTAGTATCAGTGCCTGCAAGGCCGTCCAAAGATCCATCAATCCCCCAAAGAGCGATGCGCGCGGGCATGCTCCGATAGTATTTTTCTAGCGTTCACTGCGATCAGCGTAGCTGCAAATGGCTGTACCGATTCCGCACGCACAGGATCCACACGAAACGGTCAAAATTCCGTGAAATATCAATTTGGATTCAGGTTTTCACGCGCGGGGCCGAAATCCTAACAGACAAGCCTTAATAGCGCTGCCGCGTTATACGACTTGGGTCGCGTATGCCCGCTCACTGAATCGTGGTTGGATGCTGGCGGTCGTTTATTACAAGAAAAAGAATCCGGAGTGACAGCGTTATGAACAGCTTGCGCAGTGTGTCGATCAGCCGACGCTTGTGGCTCATCTTGATTGTGGCGGTGGTCATGTTGCTGACCTTGGGCGTGTTGATGCTCAAGCAGATCCATGACGATCTCTACCACGCCAAGGCCCAGAAAACCCAACACGTGGTGCAGACCGCCAGCGGCCTGCTGACCTATTACCACGACCTCGAAACCGCTGGCACTCTGACCAAAGAAGCGGCGCAAAAACAGGCCCTGACGGCGATTCGTGGCCTGCGCTACGACCAGAGCGATTATTTCTGGATCAACGACCTCACGCCCGTGATGGTCATGCACCCGACCAACCCGAAACTGGAAGGCCAGAACCTCTCGGCGATCCGCGACCCGGACGGCTTTGCGGTGTTCAACGAAATGGTCGCCATCGCCAAGTCCAAGGGCGCCGGCATGGTCGATTATCGCTGGCCGAAACCTGGCGCCAGTGAGCCAGTGGCCAAGACCTCCTACGTCAAACTGTTCGAGCCGTGGGGCTGGGTGCTCGGCTCCGGCGTATACGTTGACGACGTGCAGGCAGAATTCCGGGCTCAAGTGATCAAGGCTACGGTCATCGGCTTGGCCATCGCCGTGATCATGGCGCTGCTGGTGATCCTCATCGCGCGCAGCATTGTCCGTCCGCTGCAGGAAACCGTGAACGCCATGGCCAACATCGCCAGTGGCGAAAGCGACCTGACCCGCAGCCTCGATACCCACGGCAAGGATGAAGTCACTGAACTGGCGCATCACTTCAACGCCTTTACCGCCAAGCTGCGTCGAGTGATCGGTGACTTGCAAGTGTCGGCCAGTGCGCTGGGCCAATCCTCCAGCGAACTGGGCAACGACGCCGCGCAAGCGCAGCAACGCAGCCAGCAGCAATCGCAGCAGATGGAACTGGTGGCCACCGCGATCAACGAAGTGACCTATGGCGTCCAAGACGTGGCGAAAAACGCCGAACACGCCGCCGCGGAAATGCGCGATGCCGAGGCGCAGGCGCAACAGGGCCAGATCAACATCGACGGCAGCTTGCAGCAGATCGACAAGCTGTCCGGCACGATTGATCAAGCGGTTGAAGTGATCCGCACCCTCGCCGCCGAAAGCACGCAGATCGGCAGCGTACTGGAAGTGATTCGCTCGATTGCCGAACAGACCAACCTGCTCGCCCTCAATGCTGCCATCGAAGCGGCGCGGGCCGGTGAGCAAGGTCGCGGGTTTGCCGTGGTGGCGGATGAAGTGCGCCTGTTGGCACAGCGGACGCAGAAGTCGACGGCGGAAATCCAGTCGATGATCGAGCGCCTGCAGAACCATTCCGAAGCTGCCGTAAAAGTGATCAGCGACAGCAGCAAGGCGTCGCAGTTGACCATCGAACAGGCGGGGTTGGCCGGAGCGAGTCTGAATGCGATTGGGCAGGCGCTGCGTAATCTCAATGGGCTGAATGCGTCGATTGCCAGCGCAACGCTACAACAGGCGCATGTGGTCGAAGACATCAATCAGAACGTCACCCAGGCCGCCGGCCTCTCGCACAGCACGGCCATTGCGGCCGAACAGTCGAGTGCGGCCAGCCTGAAACTTGGCCAATTGAGCGAGCAACTCAACGCCCTCCTGCGCCAGTTCCGCGTCTGACCCGTGTAACCCTGGTGAACCCGCCCCAGCCCTCTCCCCGAGGAGAGGGGGCCGACCGAGGTGTCTGGCGTCCAACACGGACCTGAACAATCGAGTCGATTATGGAATCAACGCAGAAAGATCAGGTCGGCGTATCTCGAACATCCAACTCGGTCAGTCCCCTCTTCCTCCGGGAGAGGGTTAGGGTGAGGGGTTTGGCCCAATGCAGTACAATCCGCCCCTTCTTTCTCTCCCCCAAGGAACCTCCATGTCCGGGCTCGAACTGTTTGCCGCCGCCCTCGGGGTAATCGCCGTATGGCTGACGGTCAAACAGAATCCGTGGTGCTGGCCGATCGGTCTGGTCATGGTGTTGCTCTATAGCTGGATCTTCTTTGAAGTGAAGCTGTATTCGGACATGTTGTTGCAAGTGATCTACGCCGCGCTGCAAGTCTATGGCTGGTGGCAATGGACCCGCGCCGGGACGATGCACGATGGCCGCGAAGTCACGCGCCTCGATCAACGCTCTATCCTGATCGGCCTCGGCGTTGGGGCGGTCGGCAGTCTGCTGCTGGGCGCGGCCATGGCCCACTGGACCGACGCCGCGCAACCGTGGCTGGATGCGGCTCTCACCGGTTTCAGCCTGGTTGCGCAGCTGTGGATGGCGCAGAAACGCCTGCAATGCTGGGCGCTGTGGTTCGTGCTCGATGTGATTTTTGTTGGGCTGTTCATCTATAAGGGGCTGTACCTCACTGCTGCGCTGTACGGTCTGTTTACCCTGCTGGCGATTCAGGGCTTTCGCGAATGGCGCGCTGACCCGGCGCTGCGCACATGAAGGTGGTGGTCCTGACCGGCCCCGAATCCACCGGCAAGAGCTGGCTGGCGGCGGGCCTGCAACAACGCTTTGGCGGGGTGCGCGTGGATGAATATGTACGTCGGTTTATCGAGCTCAATCCCCGCGATACCTGTCTGGCCGATATCCCTGAAATAGCCCGGGGCCAACTGCAATGGGAAGATCAGGCGCGACAGCAGCAGCCGGCGCTGCTGATTCTCGACACCCATTTGCTGAGCAATATCCTGTGGAGCCAGACACTGTTCGGCGATTGTCCGCACTGGCTGGAATCCGAGTTGCTGGCGCGGCATTACGACCTGCACCTTCTTTTGTCCCCGGAACAGATCGACTGGACCGACGACGGTCAGCGCTGCCAACCGGACCTGCACGAGAGACTGGCGTTTTACCAGGCCACGCAAAACTGGCTGGAAAACCACCGTCAGCGTTTTCAGGTTATCCGGGGCAATTGGGCCGAACGCCAGTTGCGCGCATTTGCTGCCGTCGAGCAACTGCTGGCCGAGTGACCCGTTCACCGGGGGCAGATTCCCCGGTGTTCCCCCCTGTTTTGGGGGCAAAGTGTCCATTCCTGAAACACTCGTCCGAGTGCAAAGCGCCCGTTTCAGCACGATTCACGGATTTGTCATGGCAGTTGTAAAGCAACTGAAACACCATGGCGTAACCCCCTGTTCCAGAGCTTTGTTCAGCCAATAGACCGGTCAGCGCGACCGTGCCTGTTTCAAGCATGAAACAGATTGTGTATCAGCCCTCTGCGTTTATTTCGCAAACCATTGAAAATAAACAACATTTAAAAAGCGGCACAGCATTCGCTCTCTCCTTCACAACGCTGACTAGGGCCAGCCCACTGAAGAAGGAATTGCAGCCGTGGGGAATATCAAAAAAGGTTTGACCAGCCTTCTGCTGATCGGATCAGCAGCCAGTACGTTGATCAGCTTCAACGTGCAAGCGGAAGGCAACGGTGTGATTGTCCTCAACCGTGACGTTCAACCTATTCCTATCGGTCGCAATGGTGGCAAAGACCCCTACCCGACCACCGTCAATGCCAACCCGTCGGCTCGCATCAATCAGACCCTGAGCAACACCGAACTCAGTGACGGTGACTTTGCCAGTGTCGCCAGTGGTTCTTCGATTCGCGGCAACATGACCACACCGAACTCGAACCTGCCCGGCATGAACACGCTGACCAATCCCAACGGTATGCCAGGCATGAGTGCCGGCCACGGTGGCGGCTCTGGCACATCGATCTCCAATACGGTCAACCGGGCCATGAGCACCGGTCTTGCCCCTCTGACCCGTATGGCCGGAGGCCAATGAGATGAATCGTTCATTCCTTTTGCTTGCCTTGCTTGGCTGCACCACTGCCATGGCTGACGACCCCGCGTCAGTGAACAACGCCAACCTTCAGGATTCCGGGGCTCAGTATCGCGGCAACTTCAACGTCAACCAGGCCGCCGGTGACCAGATGCAACAAGCCAACACCAAGGCAATCGCCATCGGCACCGAATCGCATGCCACCACCAGCGTTATCCAGAGGATCGACACACCAGCCGATCGCTCGATGAATGCCAGCGCCAACATTGGCGGCAACTCTTTCAGCAATGGCAACGGGATCCTGGGTGTGAACCAGGGCGCCGGGGCCAACAACCAGATGGCCAACGTGACGCGCGTCAGCATCAGTGCTGCCCCGCAGAGCGTTGACGACAGTGCCCTTTCGCAACAGAACGTGGCGCTTTTACCGAGCTCAGGAGCAACTGGTACCTCTTCCGGCAGTCGCCAGGTCACGACAAGTGATCAGGCCTTCACCGGCAGCCGCGGGGTAATCCAGGTGAACCAGAGTGCCGGGGTGGGGAACCGAATGGCTAACACCCTGAGCATCCGGGTCGCTGACTGACCCAAACAACAAAAGCAGTGCAATTAGAAAAGTACCAACACTTAACCAACTAATAAGCACGATGGAGAAACACCATGAAACCTACAATGGCTCTCAAACCACTGGTTTTCGCACTTGCAGCAGTGATGGCAATCGCAGCACAGGCAGGCGGTCGTGATGACGATCATGGTAATGGGCATGGCAATGGACACGGCAACGGGCATGGTAATAACCAGCCTAAAGGCCCGACCCTGGAACAACTGCTGCAAATCACCGCAGGCGCCGGCGCCGCTGTGCTTGACGTGCAAGACAGCGACGGCAACGTGGTGAAAAACCAAGGCACCGTCAACAACGCCAACGCCAGCGACTCGCTCAATGGTTCCAACGGCAACATGGGCGCCAACGTTGCAGCCGGTGACGGCAACCAACAAGACAACGCCGCCGCCCTGGCTACCGCCGACGAAAGCTTCATCTTCGGCACCGCTGTTGCTGCCTCGAGTGCAACTCAAGTCAACAACAACAACTATGTGAAAAACTCGTCCACCTTCAACAACGCTACGCTCAACAATGCAGGCAACAATGGTTCCGGCAACATCGGCATCAACGTCACCGCCGGCAACTTCAACCAGCAGAAAAACAACCTGGCGATCGCCGTATCCGGTGGCCGCGTAGCTCAGGCTGCTGCTTCTGCCAACCAGTCCTCGACTGGCCTGGTTGTCGACAACAAAGGCGTGCAGACCTACAAAACCGACACCCTCACCGGCACCTACGCTGCCGCTGGCGTGTTTAAAGCCAAAGGCACCGCAACCATCGAAGACGATAATGATCACGGCGGTTGGGGCAATCGTGGTGGCGGCCACGGCGGCAACGACGATCAGAAAGCCAAGTTCGAAGCCGTGGGTACCTTTGGCCTCGCTGGCGTCACCACTCAGCAAGTGCTGACCAAAGATGGCTGGAAAGCACCTGTTGTGAACAATGCCAACATGACCAACTCGATGAACAACTTCTCCGGCAACGGCGGAGCCAACGTCTCGGCGGGTGTGGGCAACCAACAAAGCAACTCGCTGTCCATCGCTGCAGGTTGCAAAGCCTGCATGTAATCGCGATCGAAACGAAAGCCCCGGAAACGGGGCTTTTCCTCAGTCCGCAAAGGCGTATCGATCATGCGTAAAGCTGCCCTCTTCGCTCTGCTTTGTGTCTGTGGCCTGACTCAGGCCGGTCAGATGCCCGTGGCCGCCCTGCCGGGTGGCACGCTCGTCTACAAGAACGTGCAAAGCATTCGTGAGCGCAAGTTTGCCGACATCGTCGAACAGAAAACCGATTTCAGCTGCGGCGCTGCTGCACTGGCCACGGTGTTACGCCAGGCCTATTGGCTCGACGTCGATGAGGAGCACATCATCAAAGGCATGCTGGTCAACGCTGACCAGGACCTTGTACGTACTCAAGGTTTCTCCATGCTGGACATGAAGCGCTATATAGAAAGCATCGGCATGCGCGCCAGGGGTTACAAGATTCCACCGGAAAAGCTTGAAGCAGTCACGATCCCGGTGGTGGTACTGATGGAAATTCGCGGCTACAAGCATTTCGTCGTGTTACAGCGTTCGGACAAGGATTGGGTTTACATCGGAGACCCGGTGCTCGGCCATAAACGCTACAAACATGATGATTTTGTCAAAGGTTGGAACGGCATCGTTTTCGCCATCGTCGGTCCCGGATATGACAAGGCCAACGCCTTGCGCAGTCCTCCTGTACCGCTGACGGCCAAAAACCAGCTGGATAGTTTCAACCCTGTCAAAGATGCTGAATTGATGGACTTCGGGTTCATACAGAGCGACTTCTTTTAATCGCCGATTATAAAGAATGGGGCTGGATGTCCCGGGAGCAGCAAATGAAAACCTCATACTGGCTGGCCGCCGCCTGCCTGGCAGCGAGTGCGTCAGGCTATGCCAATGCAGGATTCAAACCTATCGAGATACAGGACAAAGAGTTGTCCGAACTACGTGGTCGTTACGTCATGCCGGGGCGGATCATCAGCTTCGGCATTGTCATGAGCAGCACCTGGCGCAACGCCAGTGGCGATCTGATCGGGGCTGCCACCTCGATGCAACTTCAGGCAGCTACGATAAAACCCGAATTCTACGTGCAAACCATCAAGGAACACGGCAACGGCAACCCCCTCTCAACCGGTACCGGCACGATCACCGGTGGCGCCGGCCTCAACAGCAGCCAGGGCGTAACGCAAAGCGTGCGTGCCGCTGGCGACAGCAATACCGCCTACAACAACGTCGCCATCAACGTATCGGAAGCCAGTCAGGCGCCCGCACTGGTGCCCGCGCAGGGCCAGGCATTGATGGCCGGGCAAACCATCGGCGGCAGCAATGCCGCGGGCAGCGTGGCCGTTTCGGCCAACGGTGGCGGCGTACAGATGGCCATTCAGGCCGCCGGCAATCAGGGCACAGCCCTGCAACAAGTCGCCCAGGGTGGCTTGCTACAGAACACCCGGTTGCTCGGCAGTGCCAACGTGGTCAATAACATGACGCAACTCAACGTCGTCCTGAACAATAACGGCATGAGTGCCGGTGCACTGGATTGCAACCTGAGTCAACTCAGGGCACTACGCACCATTGGATATTGAACTACGCTGAGTCTCGATCATTGGGCTTAAAGGGACGGCTTATTCATGTATCGATCAGTATCACTGCGTGCCGCTATTTGTTTGAGCACTCTTCTACCTGCAGCGATGCTGCAAGCGGCACCGGACGCCGATGTAGAAACCCTGAAACAAGAGCTTCTGGAGCTGAAGCAAAGATACGAAGTACAACAAAAAGCCCTGGCGGTACTTGAACAACGAGTCCGCCAGGTTGAAGAGCAACCCGCCGCCCCACCACCAAAACGGCTGGCCAAATCGCCATCGGACATGAAAGGCAATCGCGTCGCCACCGGCACCGGTGCGGCTGCTGCATCAGGAGGCGCCGCCGGGGGCAGTGGCGCTTCGTATGGGCAATCGCTGGCTGACGATTCACAACCGGCGCAGAGCGTTTCCAATCTGTACGACGAGGCCAGTGGCTTCTTCGGCGGCGGCAAGTTCAGCGTCGAAACCGGCATCACCTATTCGCGCTATGACACGCGCCAGTTGATTCTCAACGGTTTCCTCGCGCTGGATTCGATATTCCTCGGCAACATCAATCTCGACCGGATCAAGGCCGACACCTGGACCCTCGACCTGACGGGCCGCTACAACTTCGATAATCGCTGGCAGTTCGACCTGAACGTGCCCGTGGTGTATCGCGAATCGACTTATCAGTCGGGCGGCGGCAATGAGGGCGCGGCGGGGGTCACCACCGAAGAAACCGTTACCAAGGATCCAACCATTGGCGACGTCAACTTCGGCATCGCTTACAAGTTCCTCGACGAGTCGGTCAATACGCCGGACGCGGTGGTCACACTGCGGGTCAAGGCGCCAACCGGCAAGGATCCGTTCGGCATCAAGCTGCGCCAGACCAACGCCAACTCCAACCTGTTCGTGCCTGACACCCTGCCTACCGGCAACGGCGTCTGGTCGATCACCCCGGGTATCTCGCTGGTCAAGACGTTTGACCCGGCCGTGCTGTTCGGCAGTTTGTCCTACACCCACAACCTGGAGGAGTCGTTCGACGATATCAGTTCCACCGTCAACCAGAAAAACCCGGGCAAAGTGCGCATTGGCGACAGTTTCCAGATTGGTGCCGGTATCGCGTTCGCATTGAACGAGAAGATGAGTATGTCGTTTTCGGTGTCTGACTTGGTGCAACGCAAGAGCAAGCTGAAACAGGATGGCGGGGATTGGGAATCGGTGGTGTCGAGTGACGCCAACGCCGGTTACTTCAACGTCGGTATGACCATTGCGGCCACCGACAACCTGACCATCGTGCCCAACCTGTCCATCGGCATGACGGATGATGCCCCGGACTTTTCCTTCAGCCTGAAATTCCCGTACTACTTCTAGGCAAAAGCAAAAGATCGCAGCCTGCGGCAGCTCCTACAGGGATTACACAACCCAATGTAGGAGCTGCCGCAGGCTGCGATCTTTTGATCTTCAGCGATCTAACGGATTTGATGCTTGTGCAGCAAACGGTAGAACGTCGGCCGTGACACACCCAGTACTTTTGCCGCCACGCTGAGATTATCGCTGTGCCGGTTCAACACATCGCACAACGCCTGGCGCTCGGCGCGGGTCTTGTAGTCTTCCAGCGTGCCCATCGGGGTGGCGATCGAGTGCTGGCTGATCAACCCCAGATCTCGGGCCTCGATCTGCCGGCCTTCAGCCAACACCAGCCCACGGCGCACACGGTTGGCCAGTTCACGGACATTGCCCGGCCAGTCATGTTTGCCCATGGCAATCAGCGCGTCTTCACTGAAACTGCGTGGACGGCGGCCGGTTTCGTGGCTGTAGAAGTGGGAAAAGTGGTTGGCCAGCATCGACAGATCACCATGGCGTTCACGCAACGGCGCGGTGACCACTTGCAGCACATTGAGCCGGTAATACAGATCCTCACGGAAAAGCTTCTTCTCGATGGCCGCCTCAAGATCGACGTGCGTCGCCGCCAGCACACGCACATCCACCGGGATCGGCTGGCTGCCGCCGACGCGTTCGATGTGTTTTTCCTGCAGGAAGCGCAGGAGGTTGGCCTGCAGTTCCAGCGGCAGATCACCGATTTCATCGAGAAACAGCGTGCCGCCATTGGCCGCTTCAATGCGTCCGACCTTGCGCTGATGCGCGCCGGTAAACGCGCCCTTCTCGTGGCCGAACAGCTCGGACTGAATCAAATGTTCGGGAATTGCCCCGCAATTGATCGCCACAAACGGTTTGCTGTGACGCTGGGATTGCCGATGCAGCGTGCGCGCGACCAGTTCTTTGCCGGTGCCGCTTTCGCCACGGATCAGCACTGGCGATTCGGTGGGCGCCAGTTTGCTCAGCAGTTTGCGCAATTCGCGGATCGGCTTGCTGTCGCCGAGCAGCTCATGTTCGGGCTGATCCACGTGAATCGTGCCCTGCCCGCGCAGACGCGCCATGCCGAATGCCCGGCCAAGGGTGACCTGCACCCGCGACACGTCAAACGGCAAGGTGTGGAAATCGAAAAACCATTCGCAGACGAAGTCACCGACGTTTTGTAAGCGCAGGACTTCCTGATTGAGCACGGCGATCCATTCAGTGCCGCTACGACTGATCAGCTCCTTGACCGCCTCGGGGTGTTCGAGATGAAACGGCTGTAAACGCAACAAGCCGACATCGCAACTGCGGTCGGCGGCATTTTCCAGAGTGCAACTGTCAACATCCCAACCTACGGCGCGTAATCCGGGCAATAAGCGGTGGCAGTCGTCGCACGGATCGACCACCAATAAACGTCTTAACGCTGGCGCTTCGCTCATGACTGTTCCTTGGCGCCAAATTATTAGAAATGATTGTAAAAACAGTCATTTGGCAGACCCGACTGTAACACTAGCAAGATTTTGACAGGGCCTTGTATCGATTGCTTATAGGTGTGCAAGCAAACACGTTATAAGAAGCCAAGTTGTTAGTTAGCTATCGACTAACTAGCCGCCTTAAACCTTTCAGGAAGCTTTCAAGGACCGTGCGAAAAGCAATGCCAGGAAAGAAAGTTGAAATTTCTTTGTTTAATGTGTGACCTGCCAGCCGGTTCGGTGCATCAGTACAAGTACCAGCCGCACGGTACGCCCAACCGACGGCACATCACTTGATTGGGCACGACAGAGAGAAAAACCCATGACCGCCCCGCTCCGTATCAACGAAGCTCTTTTGATTGCCAACCACGCGTTCAAACCTTTCCAGTGCGTGGCCTGGGCGCCACAAGACGGCAATGGCGAACTGAGCCTGACCGTGATCGACCGGACCAATTCGCACATCGGTCGCAAACAGATCCCAAGCAGCGCCTACTCCGATCCGGCGCAACTCGAGCAACTGCTACAGCAGGCTCGCGCCGAACTCAGTGAAGAAGGTTACAACCTGCAATCCTGGTCGATGCCACACTAACAGCCGGGCCATGCGGATGACGCTCAGGTCATCCGCCCTCCTTTGTTAGTTGGTTTCTTTTTAACTCCGCGCACTTCTGTACAACTAATAGCAATGTAACCGGGCTTAATGCTTGGCCGGCTTGCTATTGGTTCAAAAAGACACTGTTCTGGCACAGTGCGACCCTCCACCTGTTAGTTCTAACAGTTGTACTTCTCCCGGTTCAGGGATTGAATGTTCCGCTCATGCAGTTACCCACCCGGTTCCCGGTACAAGGTCAACTCGCAAGGAGATGCGTGCATGTCCACTCTGAACACTTTTGCGCTGCCGGCGCTATCGACGACTTTATTGAGTCGAACCGGTCAACTCGACAGAACGTTTGCCACCACCGGCGTCGCTCAAGTGTATTTCGCTGGCAGTATGTCCAGCCTGACCGAGGACATTGCCATCGATACACAGGGGCGCGTTCTGGTCGCGGCAAAGGTCGGCGTTGCCAGCGGCAGTCGATTCGGCCTGGCGCGGATGCTGGCCGATGGCTCGGCCGATCTGACCTTCGGAGAGCAAGGCAGCGTGATCGACACCTTCGCTCCGGGGTTTGAAGCCACGGCCGGCAAGGTCCAGGCACTCTCCGGCGGGCGCATCCTGCTCGCCGGCCTGCATTATGAAAACGCGCATCGCACCCTGCCGGCGCTGGCCTTGTTCGACGCACAGGGCGAGCCGGATTTGGCTTTCGGTGACAACGGTCGCCAGGTAGTGCGCCTGCCCGGTGACTTGTCCATGGGCAGCCGGGATGCCTGGCTACCTCCGGGCGTACCCGGTGCCGAAGCCTGCGACTTCGTCGTGCAGGACGACGGGCACATTCTGTTGATCGCCAATCATCACTTCGAACTCGCCGACCATGCCGGCATGCTGATTCGCCTCAAACCCGACGGCAGCCTCGATGAGACGTTCAACGGCCGCGGCTTCGTGATGATTCGCCACTTGCTGCTCAACACTTGGCTCAGCAGCCTGCTGTTGCAAAAGGATGGGCGAATTGTGGTGGCCGGCTCCATCGACTTTCCGCAGGAGGGTTTGCTGGCGCGCTATCTGCCCAACGGCTGCCTCGACGAGCGTTTTGCCGTGGACGGCTTCATGGCGTTCAAGGCGCACGGGCAAAGCGCTCAGGTCAGTCAGGTCCTTGAATCGACGGAGGCACTGCATTGTTTCGGCAGCAGTCGCGACCCGATCCGTTGCATGGCGTACTGCCTGCACACCAATGGTCGACCGAACCTGCACAACCATGGCGGCCAGCCACAACTGCTGGAGATCGGCCCCAGCGGCTGCCAATGGAGCGCTGCTCAACCCATGGCGGATGGCCGCATCATCGCGGTCGGTGCAACCATTGGCGGATTCGAAGCGGACTTTGTTGTTGCCCGCTACCTCAGTGACGGCGGCCTGGATCACAGCTTCGGCGATGGCAAAGGCTGGTTGCGCACGCGCCTGGGACGCAGCCTGGACACGGCCAACTCGCTGGCCGTGCAACCGGACAACGCCATCCTTGTCGGTGGTTATTCACTGGATGGCAACTACCGGGCCATGGTCGCGCGGTATCTCAATCAGTAGGCCGTCAGTATTTACCGTTCGTCGCAAATACCGTCCAACCTGTAATTTCTGACAGTAGACGGCACCCTTGATCGCGCATCAGATTGCAGGGCGTGCAGAACCGCTGCACGCCCGTCGCGAAAAAGGAATTTTTATATGAACGATCAAGTGAAACTGTCACCTCATTTTACGTCGGTAGGTCTTTTGCAAGGCAGTGCCGAATCCATTGCTCCCAAGATCCTGTCAGTCACCGATGGTGAGGGTAACCCCGTTCAAGATGGCGGTACTGCCACAAACGGTCATCTTTCTTTCGTCGGTTCGGCCTCTCCGAATCAGCAGGCGGAAATATGGGACAACGGTGCTCCGGCGTACCCTCCCGTCAATGTTGACGTTGAGGGTCATTTCAGTGCACTCCTCCTTGATCAGAAACGGGGGCGTCACGTCTACCATGTGAAAACCACCGATAACCAAGAGTCCCCGACATGGACTGTCGATGTGAATGTAAGCGAAACGGTATCGATCACCTGGGTCACCGGTCCTGATGGATTAGTCATCAAAAACGGTGAATTCACATTCCATGACGAACTGAACTTTACCGGCACAGGTACACCTGACAAGGTCGTGGAACTGATGAATAACGGTACGGTGGTAAAACTCCTGAATGTTGATTCCAACGGAAATTGGAGCGCCAACGTCAAAGGCCTTGAGACAGGTACTCAAAACTTCATTGCCCGCGAGACAAACGGGCAGCAATCATCGCCATGGCGGGTCCTGGTAAAGCAGCCTGCACCGATCAGTATTCAGTTCGTCCTGGGCAATGAAAGCTTTCAATTGATCGGCAATCAAAAAACCACGACCGATACATCGGTGACGTTGGTTGGCACAGCAAACCCAAGGGAAACAGGCTGGATTGTCGACTATGAACGTGACCTGGTGCCCTTCGCTGCAAATGACCAGGGTGTCTACTTTGCAACGATCAAGGACCTGGAAGAAGACCACGTTCACACCTTCAGGCTGAGATCTGATCTGGCTCGAATCTCGACGCCTTGGGCAATCAGAGTGGTTTCGTCGAAATTGCGATAAACACTTCCCTCCTGCAGACAAAAGGCCCACCGAGTCATGACCCGGTGGGCCTTTGTCGTTCCAGCGTCAAAGCGCACGCCCGGTTTTCAAAAAAGACCTTGGTTAAATCCAGTAACACCTTGAACTTGCCAGCCACATCCGGCAACTTGCGCGCTTCTAAAGACAAGGAGCAGCCGATGTCCGGTTCAATGGCCCAGGCGTTCGCGCAAAATTTTCTCGGGCACTCGCCACGCTGGTACAAGGCGACCATCGTCGGTTTCCTCATCCTCAATGCCGTCGTGCTGTTCAGCGTCGGGCCGGTTGCGGCCGGCTGGTTGCTGGTGATCGAATTCATCTTCACCCTGGCGATGGCGCTCAAGTGCTATCCGCTGATGCCCGGCGGTTTGTTGCTGATCGAAGCATTGCTGCTGAAGATGACCAGCCCGCAGGCGCTTTACGATGAACTGGTGCACAACTTCCCGGTGATCCTGCTGCTGATGTTCATGGTGGCCGGTATCTACTTCATGAAGGATCTGTTGCTGTTTCTGTTCTCGCGCCTGCTGTTGGGCGTGCGTTCAAAAGCGGTACTGGCCTTGATGTTCTGCTTTCTATCGGCGTTCCTGTCGGCGTTTCTCGATGCGCTGACGGTGACCGCTGTGATCATCAGTGCGGCGGTCGGTTTCTATTCCGTTTATCACCGCGTCGCGTCGGGCAACGATCCGCGCCAGGACAGCGAGTTTGCTGACGACCGGAACCTGCCGAAACTGCATCACGACGACCTGGAACAATTCCGTGCGTTCTTGCGCAGCTTGCTGATGCACGGCGCAGTCGGTACGGCGTTGGGCGGTGTCTGCACATTGGTGGGCGAACCGCAGAACCTGTTGATCGGCCACGAAATGGGCTGGCACTTCGGCGAGTTCTTCCAGAAAGTCGCCCCGGTGTCGCTGCCGGTGCTGGCAGCGGGTCTGATCACCTGCGTGTTGCTGGAGAAGCTGCGCTGGTTCGGCTATGGCACGCTGCTGCCGGACAATGTTCGCGCCGTGCTGGCCAACTACGCCGCCGAAGACAATGCCGACCGCACGGCGCGCCAACGCGCAGCCCTACTGGTGCAAGGCGCGGCAGCATTGATCCTGATCGGCTGCCTGGCCTTGCACATCGCCGAAGTCGGTTTGATCGGCTTGATGGTGATTGTGTTGATCACCGCATTTACCGGCATCACCGACGAGCATCGTCTGGGCAGCGCATTCAAGGACGCCATGCCGTTCACGGCGTTGCTGGTGGTGTTTTTTGCGGTGGTCGCGGTGATTCACGATCAACAGCTGTTCGCGCCGTTGATCGAGTGGGTACTGGCCCTGCCGGTCGAACAACAACCGGGCATGCTGTTTATTGCCAACGGCGTGTTGTCGGCGATCAGTGACAACGTGTTTGTGGCGACGATCTACATCACCGAAGTGAAACAGGCGTTCCTCGCCGGGCACATGAGCCGTGAGCATTTCGAGACGCTGGCCATCGCGATCAACACCGGCACCAACCTGCCAAGCGTGGCGACGCCGAATGGCCAGGCCGCGTTCCTGTTCCTGCTGACCTCGGCGATTGCACCGCTGGTGCGTTTGTCGTATGGGCGGATGGTGTGGATGGCGTTGCCGTACACCTTTGTGATGGGTTTGCTGGGCTGGTATGCCGTGAGCTACTGGCTCTGATCAAACCGCCCCGGTCCATGTAGGAGCTGTCGAGTGAAACGAGGCTGCGATCTTTTGATCCTGTTTTTATCAATCAAGGTCAAAAGATCGCAGCCTGCGGCAGCTCCTACAAGATTTGCGCTGAATCAGTGAGGGAGGATGTACTTCTCGATCGCTTGCGCCACGCCGTCTTCGGTGTTCGGCGCGGTGACTACGTTGGCCTGACGCTTCACCGCCTCCTCCGCCTGCCCCATGGCAATCGACAGGCCGGCGCAATGGAACATCGCCGGGTCGTTGCCGCCATCGCCGATGGCCGCTGTCTGCTCAAGCGCAATCCCGAGATGCTCGGCCAGGGTCGCCAGTGCGGTGCCTTTGTTGGCCTCCAGCGCCGTGACGTCCAGATACACCGGTTGCGAGCGTGAGACTTGCGCCATGCCGTTGACCTTCTGCAGCAGTTGCGCCTCCAGCTCGATCAACAGCTCAGTGTTGTTGCTGGTCGCGACGATCTTGTTGATGCGCTCAAGGTACGGCTCGAAACTCTCGACCACCACCGGCGGATAACCGAGGCCATGCTGTTCGCGCGGCACCATCGGCCCGTGCGGATCCTTGAGCAGCCAATCGCCGCCGCTGAACACCCAGATTTCCACATCCGGTTGATCGGCGAACGTTGCCAGCGCAATCAGCGCGGTGGTGGCCGGCAAGTAATGCGCCACCAGCAGGCTGCCATCCGGATTGACGATGGTGCCGCCATTGAACGCTGCGGTTGGCAGATCGACGCCCAAGGCTTCGATCTGCTGCAGCATGGCTTTGGGTGGTCGACCGGTGGCGAGGCTGAACAACACGCCCGCCTCACGCAGCGAACGCACGGCTTCAATGGTGCGCTGGCTCAGGCTGTGATCGGGCAGCAACAGCGTGCCGTCCATGTCACTGAGCAGAAAACGGATAGGTTGTTGCGGCAAGTCACTCATCCGAGGCCATGCCAGACGCGACCATCGCGAGTCAGTAGATCTTCGGCAGCTTGCGGGCCGTCTTCTCCGGCGGCATAGGTCTGCACAGTGGCATCCTGTTGCCAGGCGTCGAGGAACGGCTGCACCGCGCGCCAGCCGTTTTCGATGTTGTCTGCACGCTGGAACAACGTCTGGTCACCGGTCAGGCAGTCGTAGATCAGGGTCTCGTAACCGGTCGACGGCTGCATCTCGAAAAAATCCTTGTAGGCAAAACCCAGTTCGATATTGGCCATGTTCAACGCCGGCCCCGGCCGTTTGGCCAACAGGTCGAACCACATGCCTTCGTTGGGCTGGATCTGGATACGCAGATAAGTCGGCTGCAACTCGTCGACTTCGGTGTCACGGAATTGCGCGTACGGCGCCGGTTTGAAACAGATGACGATCTCGGTGTCGCGCACGCTCATGCGCTTGCCGGTGCGCAGGTAGAACGGCACGCCGACCCAGCGCCAGTTGTCGATCATCACCTTCAGCGCGACGTAGGTTTCGGTGCTGCTGTCCGGCGAAACGTTGGGTTCCTGGCGATAACCGTTCAGCGGCTTGCCATCGACTTGACCGGCGCTGTACTGGCCACGCACCGAGTTGGCCCGCGCCTCCTCGGTGGTCCAAGGGCGGATCGCACCGACGACCTTGGCCTTCTCGCCGCGCACCGCATCGGCGCCGAACGCGGCTGGCGGTTCCATCGCCACCATGGCGAGCAACTGGAACAGGTGATTGGGCACCATGTCGCGCAGTGCGCCGGTGTGTTCGTAAAAACTGCCACGGGTTTCGACGCCGACGGTTTCGGCGGCGGTGATCTGCACGTGGTCGATGTAGTGATTGTTCCAGAAGGCTTCGAACAGGCTGTTGGAGAACCGGCTGACCAGAATGTTCTGCACGGTTTCCTTGCCCAGGTAATGGTCGATCCGATAGATCTGTTTCTCGGACATCACCTTGAGCAGGCAGGCGTTCAAGGCTTCGGCGGTTTGCAGATCGGAGCCGAACGGCTTCTCGATCACCACCCTTCTGAACGCTTCGGGAGTTTCTTCAAGCAAACCGGCGCTGCCCAGTCGGCGCACCACTTCACTGAAGAAACGCGGCGCGGTGGCCAGGTAGAACACCGCATTGCCGGTGCCGCTGTCGGCGATTTTCGCCGCCAGCGCAGAATAAGTGCTGTCGTCCAGGAAATCGCCCTGGACGTAGCTGATACCTTTGGCAAGCTTGGCCCACAAGGCCGGATCAAGCATCTGATCGCCCTTGCCGACCTTCGCCGCCACTTCGGTTCGGATGAAGTCTTCGAGCTTTTGCGCGAAGGCTTCATCGGTAATGGCGTTGTGGTCAACGCCGACGATCCGCAGATTGTCGTCAAGCAAACCGTCGCGACTGAGGTTGTACAGCGCCGGCATCAGCAAGCGCTTGACCAGGTCGCCGTGGGCACCGAACAAAAACAGCGTGGTCGGTGGTGCGGGTTCTGCCTTGGATTTTCTGCGGATCGTATGGGTCATTTCTTCGGTGTCTCCACGTGGCCGCCGAAGCCGAAGCGCTGGGCCGAAAGAATCTTGTCGCCAAAGGTGCCCTGACCGCGCGAACGGTAGCGCGAGAACAGCGAGTTCGACAGCACCGGTACCGGCACCGCTTGTTCCATGGCCGCTTCGATGGTCCATTGCCCTTCGCCGCTGTCGGCAACGGAGCCGGAGAAACCGTCGAGCTTCGGATCGCTGGCGAGCGCATCAGCGGTAAGGTCGAGCAACCACGAGGACACCACGCTGCCACGGCGCCACACTTCAGCGATGTCGGCCACGTTCAGGTCGAAACGCTGATCTTCCGGAAGGCGCTCGCTGGACTTGGTCTTGAGGATGTCGAAACCCTCGGCGAACGCGGCCATCATGCCGTACTCGATGCCGTTGTGAATCATCTTCACGAAGTGCCCGGCACCGGCTGGACCGGCGTGGATGTAGCCATGTTCGGCACGGTGGTCATCGGACTTGCGATCCTTGGTGCGCGGGATGTCGCCCATGCCTGGTGCCAGAGCGGCGAACAGCGGGTCGAGGCGCTGCACGGTTTCAGCATCACCGCCGATCATCATGCAATAGCCGCGCTCCAGGCCCCAGACGCCGCCGGAGGTGCCGACGTCGATGTAGTGCAGGCCCTTCTCGGCCAGAGTCCTGGCCCGGCGAATGTCATCCTTATAGTTGGTGTTGCCGCCGTCGATGATGGTATCGCCGGCTTCGAGCAGCGTGCTCAGGGTGTTGATGGTGTCTTCAGTGGGTGCGCCGGCCGGCAACATGACCCAGACCGCACGCGGTTTGGTCAGGCCGGCAACCAGTGCCGGCAAGTCGGCGACGCCGGTGGAGCCCTCGGCGACCAGGTTCTCGATGAAAGCGGTATTGCGGTCGTAAACAACGGTGGTGTGCCCGTTGAGCATCAGACGTCGCGCAATATTGCCGCCCATGCGGCCCAGTCCAATAATCCCGAGTTGCATGTGCTGATGCTCCTTACTACAAATAAATGTGTGTCATTGGTTATAGCCCAACGCGACTGATGGAGGTTAGTCCAGAGCGTTGCGATGAAGTTTCCGGGCATTGTGCCCGATCCAGACTGATAACGCCCCGAATCCTGCCGAAGACACACCGACCATGAAAAATAAAAAAGTTCCATTCACAGGCAAAAGAAATCAAAATCGGCGCCGATAGTAAGTCAGTACCCAAAGCGGGGACGACCTACAGTTGATGCACGCCATTTGCGAGGTGAGCAATGGGCACAGTACACACAGCAATGCCGCCACAAACCCTGTACGTGACAATCCGTCGCGATGAATTGCGCCAGTTGAAAGACGAACGCGACCAGTTGAAGCAGGAGCTGGCGCAGCTGCGCCTATTGACCCAAGGTGTGCAGCCGCAACCTTTGCCGGTCGTTCAGCGTCACCCGCACGCCTGATCCCCCCTGTTTCGGGAACGGCAGCCGCTGTTCCCGACATGCTGCACCGCTGCTCGCGTCTCTTCAGATCTAGCGGCAACTCACAAACTTTTCACATTCCCTTCGTAATACTCTGCCCCATTCTGGCCGTACCTGTGTGTACGGCCTTCGTTCGTCGGCTTCATGGATGTTCCGGCGGTGGTTGTAACGAGTGAGCTGGAGCGCCGAATGGCATTGTTCAAACGCAGCAAAACGACTGCGACAGGTTTCGATTGGGCCGGTTTTATCTGGCTGTTTGTATTCTTCTGGTACTTCTCGGGCATCACCCAACTGCTGATTCAGCTGACCGGCACCTCCGGCTTCAGCGGATTCCGTCAGGCGTTCTTCATGAGCGCGCTGTGGCTGGCGCCGATGTTGCTCTTCCCCAAACGCACCAAACTGCTCGCTGCCGTGATCGGCGTAGTGCTGTGGGCCTGCTCGATGGCCAGTCTCGGCTATTTCTTCATCTATCAGCAGGAGTTTTCGCAGAGCGTCATCTTCATCATGTTCGAGTCGAACGTTTCCGAAGCCGGCGAGTACATGACCCAGTACTTTGCCTGGTGGATGGTGCCGGCGTTCCTCGCGCATACCGCGTTCGCTTATTTCCTGTGGACTCGCCTGCGCCCGGTGTACATGCCCCGTGGTCGTGCGCTGGTCGCGGCTACGGCGATCGTCATCGCGGTGGTCGGTTATCCGCTGGTCAAACAGACCCTGCGCATGGGTACTTTCGCCCAAGGCTTCGAGAAGTTCGAAACCCGTATCGAGCCGGCCGTGCCATGGCAGATGGCCGTGGCCTATCACCGTTATCTGGATACCCTCGCCGATATGCAGGGCATGCTGCACAACGTGAGCAAGATCCCGCCGCTGAAAAACCTCAAGGACGCCTCGGCCGATCAGCCGAAGACCCTGGTGCTGGTCATCGGCGAGTCGACCAACCGTCAGCGCATGAGTCTTTACGGCTATCAGCGCAACACCACGCCGGAACTGGACAAGCTCAAGGATCAACTCGCGGTCTTCGACAACGTCGTCACCCCGCGCCCGTACACCATCGAGGCGTTGCAGCAAGTGCTGACCTTCGCTGACGAAGAGCATCCAGACCTGTACCTGTCGACACCGTCGCTGGTCAGCATGATGAAACAGGCTGGCTACAAGACCTTCTGGATCACCAACCAGCAGACCATGACCAAGCGCAACACCATGCTCACCACGTTCTCCGAACAGGCCGACGAGCAGGTGTACCTCAACAACAACCGTAACCAGAACGCCGCGCAATACGATGGCGATGTGATCGAGCCGTTCAACAAGGCCCTGGCAGACGCGGCACCGCGCAAGCTGATCGTTGTGCATTTGCTCGGCACGCACATGAGCTATCAGTACCGCTACCCGCCGACGTTCGACAAGTTCCAGGACCGCACCGGCGTGCCAGCCGGCGTGCGTGACGACCAGGTCCCGACCTACAACAGCTACGACAACGCCGTGCTGTACAACGACTTCGTGGTGTCGAGCCTGATCAAGGATTACGCCAAGACCGATCCGAACGGCTTCCTGCTGTACCTCTCGGACCACGGTGAAGACGTGTTCGACTCGGTGGGCCACAAGACTCTGGGGCGCAACGAAAACAAACCGACCGCGCCGATGTACACCATCCCGTTCATGGCCTGGGCGTCACCGAAGTGGAAGGCCAACCACGAGTGGAACTTCGCCGGCGACCTCGATCGCCCCTACAGCAGCTCGCATCTGATCCACACCTGGGCCGACCTGGCCGGTTTGAGTTTCGATGAACTCGACCACAGCAAGAGCCTGGTCAGCGACAGCTTCAAGGCGCGCCCACTACTGATCGGCGACCCGTACCAGACTCAACAGCGCGCGTTGATCGATTTCAGTTTGATGAAGCCGAAGAAACCCGACGCAGCGCCGGCGGATGTTGCGCAGAAGTAAAGCCGCGGTGGATCTACCGAGGTGAACGCAAACGAAGAGCGCTTTGTCTGATCCCTTGAAAAGCTCTGTATCGAAAGATGCAGAGCTTTTTTTATCTTCAGAAATCCGGTTCGTTCAATGAACGATCCCTGTGCAAACACCTACCACACGTCGGATTTCAGTCCTTACCTGTCAGATCTGACAGGTGCGCAATCTTACCAATGCGCTTTCAATCACTCCGTTACCTCACCGAACGGAGCTCGCCACCATGCCCAACCCAACACCGGATGCCCTGAAGTCCCTCTACTTCCCTGCCCTGAACACGCTCGACCCAGCGGAGGACTACGATGGCGGCATCCCCATTCGTGGCGTGGAAAACGGTTTGCAAGGCACTGTGCCTGCCTGGCTCGACATGGACATCGGCGACCGGGTCGATGTGTTTTGGAACAACGCTACGCAGGAGGTGTGGAGCAAGACCATTCAATACGAGTCCGAACTCAATCGTGATGTGATCTTCACCCTGGCCAAGGACTTTGTGCTCGACGGTGATGCCACCAACGTTTACTACAAGATTTCCGGCAAGAACTATCCCGGCGAAGAATCCAGACCCCGCTTGAAGCTGCTGGTCAAACTGACCCGCCCCGGCGAATACGATGACATCCCCGGCGATGACGGCCACTCCGACCTCAACTTTTCCCTCGACCGCTACGAAGTCGATCAGGACTTTCCGCAAAACGGCGTGGTGACGATGCGCATCGTTCCCTACCGCAACCTGACCCGCTACGACCGCATCCACGCCCGCTGGGGCAGCCAGCAAGTGATGCATCTGGTCACCCCGGAACAAGCCGCGGATCCGCTGAAAAACCCGATCGACATCACTTTCGATTACGACCTGATCAAGGCCGCCGGCGATGGCTCAGCGGTGGCGGTGGCGTTTCAGGTGGTCGACCGCTGCGGCAACTACCCGGACGAGCGCGCACCGTGGTCGGCCCTGCAATCGGTGCTGGTCGATATGAACGGTGACCGCCTGAACCCACCGCTGGTGCTGGTCAAAGGCCAGCCGACCACTCGTGTGGATCTCGACGAACTGGGTGACGACGACGTCAAAGTGCACGTATCCACACCAGATGCCGATTTTGACGTGGGCGATGAAGTGCTCCTGACCTGGACCGGCACGCCTGCCCAAGGCCCGCAAATTATCGTCGGCCCATTATCGATGGCGGTGAAGTTCGTGAACTTTCATCTCGAGTTCATCATCCCCAACGAAGCCGTGCGCGCCATCGCCAAGGGCAGCGCATCGGTGGGCTTTATCCGGCGCCGCGAAAATGAGTCCGACCGCCCCTCGAAAAACGCCAGCGTCAGCGTCGTCGGTGACATCAGCCGACTGCCCGCGCCTACCGTTGCCGAGGCACCCGGCGGGACGTTGCCAGTCGATACGCCTTGGGCGACGGTGAGTGCTCCGTGGTACGTCGGTCGCAACGCTAGTGATCTGCTTAACGTGATCTGGGAGGCAAAGGCGCCCGGCGGCGACACGGTTTACTATGAGGACCCGCGCCCGGTCGGCAACATCGCGGATGGCGAGCCCGTCTTGCGCGCCGTTGCCCAAAGCGATATCCAGCGTTTCGATGGTTTGGGCGTCAAGGTCTACTACGTCGTCACCAACAGCGAAACTACCCTGCTGAGCGTGCGCGAATCGCTGCCATTCATCATGCAGGTCGGCGTGGCGAAGCCAATCTTTGAACGCCCGGAAGTCGAAGAAGCAGACGCCAATGACGTGCTGGATCCGGACAAGGTGCCGCCCTCCGGCGCAACCTTGGTCTTGACCCACACCGATACCCGGGACAAAGACCGGTTCAACTTTAACTGGAAGGGTTCGGCCAGCGGCGGCAGCTTCAGTGACCATATCGACCTGATCCCCGCCACTGCTGGCAAGCCGGTGCGGGTGACCGTGCCGAAACAGTACGTCACGGCCAACCTCAACGGCGCGGTGGTGGCGGATTACCGGATTGAGCGAGGGGGAGAAACGTTGGGGTATTCGCAGGAATTGAAACTGCAGATCGGCGTGGCGCTGGATCTGAAAGCGCCGAAAATCAAGGAAGCCCCGAACGACATTCTTGATCCGATTGCTGCAAAAGACACGCTGACGGCCATCGTGACAGCCTATGACAACATGATCGGAACCCAGGTTCGCGTGACATGGCATGGCACGCCCGGTCAGGGCAGCGCAACGACGGACCCCGTCGATATCACCGAGCAGGCGGACAAGGAAGTTACATTGTCCGGGTCGGTGGTTCCGTTCAATTTGGGCAAACAGGTCAGCGTGACTTACAGCGTGATCCGCAATTCAGTACCGCAGGGCTCGGATGAATTGCTTCTTGGCGTGCTGCCGATCACCGATGGCGATCCAAGACTAGGCATGCCATTGATCATCGAAGCTGCAGATAGCGGTAACGGCCCTACGCTCGATATCAGCGCGCTGACCACTAACGCAACGATGCGAGTGAACAGCTACCCTTTCATTGCTCTGGAGCAATATGTCTGGCTACGTGTGACAGGCACACTCAATGATACGAACGGCAGCGAGTATGCAAAAACTTTCTGGCAGCCACCTGATTCGAAAACCAACAGCACGTGGATCAGCCAAGGCTTTCAGACCCACACAATCCCGCTTGCCGATTTGAAAAGTTTGAAGAACGGCAGCGACTTGAAAATGGTATTTAAAACAGGGTTGGGAGGAAGTGCGGACGAACGGCAAGGGACACAATTCAAAGAGCGTATTTATAACGTCAAGACTGCAAACTCTCTCGTCTGGGATGATAGTCCAGTAACACTGACATACCATACCGCTTCATTTGAAGGGGTCAGTCCAGACTGGGATATCATCGGACATACTTTTTCAATTGCCTTATACAGGGGAGCCAAAGAAGGAGTTCCTCCTTACACATTCAAATCAGCAAATGAAAGCGTCGCCACAGTTGATCGGTATGGCAGGATCAAGGCCGTGGGCAAAGGAAAAACCATCATTACCCTGCAAGACAATGCAGGCGAAACCAAAACGCTTGAAGTTACATCAATGCAAGTTCACTGGACTCTCATGTATTCTCCCCACCCTGGCACTCAAGAGGAATTTATTGAGTGGGCAGGAAAAGTTGGGGGGAACGTGATCCCTCATGGTTTTTTAGGACATGTACTCAGTGCATTGTATCGTCAAAAAAATGCCACATGGCATCACGTATCCATCCGGCGCAATACTACTACTGAAGAGTTGTTGAATCCGTATTTCAATGTCCAGTTCTACCCTTTTCCAAACATCGCACCTTTTCTAGCCATCAAAGAATAACCGAGGCGCCAAACGGAGCCAGATTATGTTTGCTGTATATTTTTAGAAGCTGCCCAACCTCTGGTAGCACCCACATAGTCAGTGTGTGAATTACCAGAGGTTGCGATCTTTTTCATCGAAGAAAGCTGGCAGATTGTCAACGCGCATAGCGTCGCCCCTACAAAGAATCCCGCCAAACGCCGGTAGATTGCAGCGGTTGACTGCCCTGCCCTCACTCCCTATCCTCGCGCCCTGTCACGACTCATTCGTGATCGGGTTTGACGGCTCGGCGGTTTTTAAGGTGTGCATTGTTCCCCAACTTTGCTAGCGCGCTCGCGTGCTCGAAACAAAGCTAAATGGTGACTGTGTGCGGGGCACTTTCGAGTGCGCCGGGTACCTTAGACCGGTCCGTCAACCTGCGCACAGTTGCCACCCATTCGTTTGACGGCGATCTGGTGGCAGCTCTTGATGACTAAGGAGCTACACCGATGACCGACCCAACCACAAAACCCACCCCCTTCGCCCCCTGCGACCACGTCGCCCACCACCTCTTCACCGCCCAACCCGATATCCCCCTCCTCGACGCCCTCGAACACGCCTCCGTTTACCTCAACTGCGCCGAAGCCCTCGCCCACCAAGCACCCACCGCCACCCGCCCGGAACACTGTGGCTCACTGCACTGGGCCAGCCAGCAAATGCTCGGCACCGCCCGCGCATTGGTGCTGGCTTCCGTCGCCGGTTTGCAGGCCGCGCAGACCGGAGGTGAAGCATGAGTGCGCACATTTCCATGACCCACAACGAGGACAGCATTCCAGTATTACTGGTCTCCAGCGAAGCCCCGCTGGATGTCTTGCACAACAGCGCGGCCAGTCGCTTTCTGGCGGTGACGCAGATGATGGAAAGTCTGGCCAGCCTGGATATCTCGTCTGCAAAGGGTGCTGATGTACAGCAACTGGCCCATGCCGCCGCGATGTTGCTCCGCGATGGTTGTGACGTGATGGATGTGCTGGGGCGGCAGATTCGATTGCGGGTCTGATGTGCAAACGCTTGAGGGGTGAAAATCTCTCCGCACAAAGCGTTCCACTCCTCCTGTAATCCAGGTTCACGCGCTACCGCTCATCGGTTTCATACCCGCACCTGTCAGATCTGACAGGTGCGCAATCCCACCAATGCGCTTTCAATCACTCCGTTACCTCACCGAACGGAGCTCGCCACCATGACCAACCCAACACCGGATGCCCTGAAGTCCCTT
>NZ_JAMLFX010000002.1:455050-527858 GCF_023634765.1 Pseudomonas sp. AKS31 | reverse complement strand
AGCTGCTGGTCAAACTGACCCGCCCCGGCGAATACGATGACATCCCCGGCGATGACGGCCACTCCGACCTGAATTTTTCCCTCGACCGCTACGAAGTCGACCAGAAATTTTCGGAAACCGACGTGGTGACGATGCGCATCGTTCCCTACCGACACCTGACCCGCTACGACCGCATCCACGCCCGCTGGGGCAGCCAGCAAGTGATGCATCTGGTCAGCCCGGAACAAGCGGCGGATCCGGTGAAAAACCCCATCGACATCACTTTCGATTACGACCTGATCAAGGCCGCCGGCGATGGCTCCGCGGTGGCGGTGGCGTTTCAGGTCGTCGACCGCTGCGGCAACTACCCGGACGAGCGCGCGCCATGGTCAGCCCTGCAGTCGGTGCTGGTGGACATGAACGGTGATCGACTGGACTCTCCACTGGTGCTGGTCAAAGGCCAGCCGACCGATCGCGTGGACCTTGAAACACTGGGTGACGACGATGTCATCGTTCGCGTGTACACGACGGCTAAAGACTTTGCCGTGAACGATGAGGTCGTCCTGACCTGGACCGGTACCCCCGCGCAAGGTCCGCAAATCATCGTCGGCCCGTTATCGAAAACGGTGGATTCCGTGCCCTTTCAGCTCGACTTTATCATCCCCAACGAAGCCGTACGCGCCATCGCCAAGGGCAGTGCGTCGGTTGGTTTTGTCCGGTGCCGCGAGGCTGAATCCGACCGCCCCTCGAAAAACGCCAGTGTCAGCGTCGTGGGCGATATCAGCCGACTGCCCGCGCCTAGCGTCGTCGAGGCACCGGGCGGGACGTTGCCAGTCGACACTTCGTGGGCGACGGTGAGTGCTCCGTGGTACGTCGGTCGCAACGCTAGTGATCTGCTTAACGTGATCTGGGAGGCAAAGACGCCCGGGGGCGATACCGTTTACTACGAGGATCCGCGCCAGGTCGGCAACATCGCGGATGGCGAGCCCGTCTTGCGCGCCGTTGCCCAGAGCGATATCCAGCGTTTCGATGGTTTGAGCGTCAAGGTCTACTACGTCGTCACCAACAGCGAAACCACCCTGTTCAGCGTGCGCGAATCACTGCCGTTCATGATGCAGGTGGGCGTGCCAATGCCAACCTTCGATCGCCCGGAGGTCGAAGGGGCAGACGCCAATGACGTGCTGGATCCGGACAAGGTGCCGCCGACCGGCGCAACACTGGTCGTGCCCTTCCTTGGCACCCAGAACAAGGACCGCGTGACCTACCGCTGGCGCGGCTCGGCCAGCGGCGGCAGCACCAGCGACTATCTGGACATGATCCCGGCCACGGTGGGCAAACCGGTGAAGTTCACGGTGGGCAAGGCATACGTGACTGCCAATCGTAACGGCACAGTGGTGGCGGATTACAGTATTCAGCGGGGGGGAGAAACGCTGGGGCATTCGCGGGAGTTGAAACTGCGGATCGGCGTGGCACTCGATCTTAAAGATCCCGAGATCAAAGAGGCGCCCAATAACATTCTGCAACCCATCGCCGCTAAAGACACATTGACTGCTGTTGTCCGGGCTTATCCGGACATGATCGGTACGCAGGTGAGCGTGACGTGGACAGGTACTCCGGGAGAGGGCAGCAAAACGGAGGGTCCGGTAAATGTGACCATGCAGCAGGATATGGAGATCCCCCTGCCCAATTCGCTGGTTGCATTCAACTTGGGTAAAATGGTCAAGGTGATTTACACCGTCATTCGCAATGGTGTGCCGCAAGACTCGGACGAGTTAATCCTGACTGTGTTGCCGATTGCTGATGGTGACAAGAACTTACCGACGCCAAGCATTGATGGTGCGGTGGGCGATGAGTTGGATGTGACACGGCTGGAGGAAGGTGCGCAACTGCGGATTGAAAAATGGATGTTGCAGGCTGTGGGCCAGTGCATCTGGCTGCGTTACGACGGGACTGACAAGAACGGTAACGCTGTAGAACAAGTGCTCTGTGCAGGTGAAGCGCATCAGCAGGTAGAGGGATTGGTGACGGCGGCGCAAGTTGCTTGGTTGCAGGAGCTTAAGGATGGAAGTCCGTTTGCGATTACGCTCAAGGTGAATTTTGATAAGTCGGCTAATGCGAATACGGCAGTAAGTTTTCCGATAAAAATATATACGGTCAAGGAGGCATCTGAATTTGAAATCGACACTACTCCTATGGTCTTGGACGGAGTCCACCTAGTCCCGGCGCTTGCGCCATACACCCCGCCCTATGAGACGACTGCATACTTGCCAGACAAAGCCCACCTGACTCGGATAGCTCGAGGCGGTAACCCGCCTTATCAATATTCCTCATCTAAACCCAATGTCGCCTCCGTTGATCCAACCACTGGGCACGTTGTCTCCACAGGTATCGGAACCGCTCGTATAAGTGTGCAAGACTCTATGGGAAAAGTCGTCGGTTATGATGTTAAATGCGACCATGTATATGAATTAGTCTATCGAGCAACCCATACGCCATATGCTCAAGCCTCCGCTTGGCTGGCAAGTATAGGAGCGCATTGGTTTAGCAGGACAGGAATTCCGGTTTACATCCAACAGGTGGAAGCGCTCAGATTTGGGTTCCAACTGGGTAGGAGCACCCTCGACAAATGGTTCTGCCTGAACGTGCAAACCAATGGAAGCTATCCTATTGCACACACCTCAGACCTACCAGCAGACTGGACCAGTATTCCACCCATTAGTGGAATTGATGTCTATGGGTATATCGCAGATCCGACACAAAGTTTGCCCTGTCTCGGATACCGGCCACTTAACCGTGCCTAAGGAGTTTATCGGTAGTGTCGAATACGTTGGTGGGGAGTAAACGTGAACAGACCACGATTCCCATCCACACGATCGTCAATTTAGCTACGTAGCTCAAAAGATCGCAACCTTTGACAGCTCCTTCATGGATCGGTGTCGGCGTTGCCGAAGGATGCGATCTTTACATCAGAGAGAACTGACGATTAGTCCACGCGCGTAGCTCGCGCCTAAAAAAATCTCGGCAAACTCCGGTTAAGTGCAGCGGTTGACTGCCCTGCCCTCACTCCCTATCCTCGCGCCCTGTCACGACTCATTCGTGATCGGGTTTGACGGCCTGAAAAATCCAAGACGCACATTGCTCTCCAATGCGCGTGCACTCCTGTGTCCGACGCACTGCTCAATGGTGACTGTGTGCGGGGCATCTTCGGGTGCGCCGGGTGTCTTGGACCGGTCCGTCAACCTGCACACAGTTGCCACCTATTCGTTTGACGGCGATGAAGTGGCAGTTCTCTGACTTCCAAGAGGCTACACCCATGACCGATCCAACCACAAAACCCACCCTCTTCGCCCCCTGCGACCACGTCGCCCACCACCTCTTCACCGTTCAACCCGACATCCCTCTCCTCGACGCCCTCGAACACGCTTCCGTTTACCTCAATTGCGCCGAAGCCCTCGCCCACCAAGCCCCCACTGCCACCCGCCCGGAACACAGCGGATCACTCCAATGGGCCAGCCAGCAAATGCTTGGCACCGCCCGCGCGTTGGTCCTTGCATCCGTCGCCGGTCTGCACGCCGCGCAGGCCGGAGGTGAGGAATGAGTTCGCACATTTCGATGACTCACAACGAACACAGCATTCCAGTCTTGCTGGTCTCCAGCGAAGCGCCGCTGGATGTCTTGCACAGCAGCGCAGCCAGCCGTTTTTTGGCAGTGACGTAGATGATGGAAAGTCTGGCCAGCCTGGATATCTCGTCCGCCAAAGGTGCCGATGTGCAGCAACTGGCCCATGCGGCGGCGATGTTGCTGCGTGATGGCTGTGACGTGATGGATGTGTTGGGCCGGCAGATTCGTTTGCGCGTCTGATAACGGCAAGATCAAAAGATCGCAGCCTTCGGCAGCTCCTACATCGATCGGTACAGGAGCTGCCGAAGGCTGCGATCTTTTGCTTTTTCAGCGAGGTCGAGTCAAACCTCTTAAACACTTTCAAATAACAACATTTCTCGTTTGACACTAAATCCCGGTCCCACCCTTCGTCTTTGAACAAACGGAATTTTTCCCTCGAAGACAAGGAGTCGGCCGCGATGTTCGCGCCCATTACCCGTTCCATGACACTCACCCTCGGCCTGTGCAGCGCTACATTCAGCGCCGATCTGCTGGCTGAAACCGAAGCCGAAAAACCGCCGCAGCCCAATGACACAGCGCTTGAGCTGGCCGCGACCAATGTCAGTGCGCAAGGCCTGGGCACCACCACCGAGAACACCGAGTCCTATACCACCGGCGCCATGAGCACGGCGACGCGCCTGAACCTGTCGATCAAGGAAACCCCGCAATCGGTGTCGGTAATCACCCGTCAGCAGATGGATGATTTCAAACTCGATACATTGTCCGAGGCCATGCGCCAGACCACGGGCATTGTGGTGCAACATCTGGATTCGGATCGGGTCAGTTATTCGTCGCGCGGTTATGCGATCAATAATTTCCAGATCGACGGGATGCTCAACACCTTTGATCGCATGAAGTCGGACTCCGACACCATCATCTACGACCGTATCGAGGTGGTGCGCGGTGCCACGGGCCTGACCACGGGGGCCGGTGATCCATCGGCGACCATCAACATGGTGCGCAAGCGTCCGACCGCGCAGTGGCAGGCGCTGGCCGGGGTCAGTGGCGGCAGCTACGACAATTACTACAGCTACGTCGACGTCGGCGGGCCGCTGGCGTTCGACGGGCGCTTGCGTGGGCGCACTGTGTTGGCGTATCGCGACAACCAGTCGATCAAAGACAAATACGCGCTGCAACGGGAGGTCGGTTATGGCGTGCTTGAGGCGGATCTGAGCGATTCCACCGTGCTGGCGGTCGGCTACGACTATCAGAACAAGCATGTGCAAGGTTCATCCTGGGGCACCGTGCCCTACTGGAATGCCGATGGCAGCAAGGCCGGTCTAGGGCGTTCGACCAACATGGCGACGTCGTGGAGTTCCTGGCCGCTGCAAGACAAAACCGCGTTCGCCACCCTCGATCAGCAACTGGCCGGCGGCTGGCGCCTGAAAGCTGCGTACACCCAACGCGAGAACAATACCGACGGCAAGGTGTATTACGGCGGTGGCGGTTTCCCCGAGGCCGACCGCAGCGGCATGCTCGCTTACACCTCGCACATGATCGGCACGCAGAAAATGCAGGCGTATGACTTCAATGTCTCCGGCCCCTACTCGCTGCTCGGCCGTGAGCACGAAATGATGTTCGGCTATGGCGAGGCCGAACGCCGCTCGAACTCGCCGTACACCATTGCCGGCGCACAACCCAGCGATTACGGAAAAATCCGCGACTGGAAGTACATGGGTGATATCGCCAAATTCAGCGACACCGTCACCGACCTCACCGGCTCCAAGGACGATACCCGGCAGAAAGCCGGGTACATCGCCACGCGCCTGAGCCTGGCTGATGATCTGCACGCCGTGCTCGGCAGCCGATACGGCAGCTGGGAAGCGTCCAGCACCAGCAACCGTTACGACGCCAGCCGGCAACTGACCAAGGTCGATTACACCAGCCAGAAACAGAACGACGTCTGGACGCCTTACGCCGGTCTGCTGTACGACTTGACCCCGGAGTACACGGCATACGTGAGTTACACCGACATCTTCAAACCCCAGGGCAACCGCGACAAGAACCGCAAATATATCGACCCCGTTGTCGGCAAAAACTATGAAGTGGGCGTCAAGGGCAGTTTGCTCGAGGAACGCCTGAACCTGTCCACGGCGGTGTTCTGGAGCAAGCAGGACAACGTCGCCGAACTCGACAACTCGGCCCCGGCAGATCCGGTGACCCGTGAGCAGTTCTACAAATCCGGCGGCAAGGGCAACAAGGTCAACGGCTTTGAGGCTGAAGTATCCGGGGAAATCCTGCAGGGCTGGAACATGACCGCCGGTTACACCTATACCCACTCGGTCGACGGCGACAGCGACAGCGAGCGCACCAACACCAGTGAGCCGATGAATCTGCTGCGCGTCTCCACCGCGTACCGTTTACCGGGCGAATGGCAGGCGCTGACCGTAGGCGGTGCGGTGAACTGGCAGAGCGATGTGTATGGCACGTCGAGCCGACCGGTGGGCGGCGACACTCAGGATGCACGCATCAACCAGAGCGCCTACACCGTGGTCAACCTGATGTCGCGCTACGCGTTCGATCGCCACCTGTCGGCGTCGCTGAACGTCAACAACCTGTTCGACAAGAAGTATTACGACAACGTCGGCTTCTATAACGGCGTGTATTGGGGCGATCCGCGCACGGTAACGGTGAGTCTCGACTGGAAGCTCTAAGCCTTTCCCTTCGACGCGGCGTGCCTTCGCCTGACGGGCGCCGCGTCTGTCTGATATCGCCCCGCAACATGCTGCAAAACCTACACTGAACGGGCGTTAACCCCGCGTTAATTCAGGCCTCCCAGACTCTCTTCCGAGATCTGCTTCATGGACGAACGGCTCCCACTTGTTCAGTAGGAGGCACCATGAAAATCATCACCGTAATCCTTGCCGGGCTATTTGCCCTGGGTTCTGCCAGCGTTTTTGCCGAGGGCGGCGCTGAGCGTATGCGTTATTACTACGACAATTTCCCGGTTCACCACGCCCAGAGCGAGCAGAAGAGCGACGCCAACGCGAAAGAAATTCGCGTTCCCGCCGATCAGACGGCGCAGGTGACCGAGTCCTATCGCGACTGAAATTACCGAGCAACCGATGGACCTTCCGTGGCTCCGCTCTGGCCTGGAAGAAGACAGTTTGGCGCCCTGATTGGGGCGCCTTTTTTATGGGCATTGAGCGGGGTGTTCGACCTTATGCTGTCGCGAGTTCGCAGATTGGGTTGGGTCAGCAAGATCCAACCCCCTCACCCCAGCCCTCTCCCCAAAGGGGCGAGGGGGAAAGGGAGCCGATTTTCATGCTTTTCAAAACCTGCGTTCGGCTCGATGTCTCAGGTCGGCGTATCTTGCCCAAACACCTCGGTCAGTCCCCTCTCCCAAGACACAGGAGCTGTTTTGTGTGCTTTTCAAAACCTGAGTTCGGCTTGATGTTTCAGGTCGGCGTATCTCGCCCAAACACCTCGGTCAGTCCCCTCTCCCTCTGGGAGAGGGTTAGGGTGAGGGGCTTCTAGGCTTGCAGATTCTTGATCCAGAACAGCATGCGCCCGTAATCCGGGTCGAACATGCCCGGCGCAAAGCCGAATTTGCTGTAAGCGTTCTGCGCCACGGCGTTGCCTTCCAGCACTTCGAGGGTGATTTTGCAGCAACCGCGCTGGCGAGAAATTTCCTCGACTTTCTGCAGCATTTTCTGGCTGAGGCCGAGGCCGCGAAATTGGCCGACCACTGCCACGTCGTGGATGTTGACCAAGGGTTTGCAGGCAAACGTGGAAAACCCTTCAAAGCAGTTCACCAGCCCGGCCGGTTCACCGCCGACGAAGGCCAGTACGCTGAATGCATGCGCTCGCCGGGCCAGTTCTTCGGGCAGCCGGCGCAGCAGCTCAGGGTCGAGCGAACGACCGCCGCCCATCGGGTCTTCTGCGTAATGGTTGAGCACGATACCGATGGCCTCGGCGTGCGTTGGATTGCTGTAGCTGGCCTGAAGTACAAGAATCTCTGCGGAATCCATTTCCATCCCCGAACACAAAATCCCCGGCGCGCAAAGTGCGCACTGAAAGGCTGCCTGACCTTAGCGCGGGGGTGATCGGACGGGCAACCCGCAAATGCAAAAGATCAAAAGATCGCAGCCTTCGGCAGCTCCTACAAATAATCGGGTGTAGGAGCTGCCGAAGGCTGCGATCTTTTGATTTTTTGCTTCGTCAGTGGCCCCAAATCAACGCTTCAGTCCAGCCCAGCTCGGCAAAGTCCCCGGCGCGTAGACTGCTCTCACCGACACAGAAAAACTCATCCAGCTGCGGCGGCTTTACCGCTGTGTCACTGAGCATCGCATGCACCTGCCCACGGTGATGAATCTGATGTTCAAACAGGTGCGATAGCATGCGCAAACGGCTGTCATGCTGCGGCGTATCGCGGGCGATGGTGACGATGCGGGCCAGATCGGCATCGCGCAATTGCTCGCAATAGGCGATCAGGCGTCGATCAACGTGAGCCTGCTCTTCGCGCAGTTGCAGGCCGCCGGTAAACGGCTCGTCGACATTGAAAAACACGTAGCAGTCGGGATGCGGCTCGGCCCCGCGCAATTCGCGCTCCAGCGCATCGACGTAGAACCAGTCGCACGTGAGGATGTGATTGAGGGTCAGACGAATACTCGGGAAAAAGCTCACCCGCGGTGCCGCCAGCTCTGCCGCGCCGAGCTGCGACCAGGCCTTGGCCAAACGATGATTGGCCCAGGCATTCTGGTAAGCCATGGTCAGCAAATGATGGGATAACGCTTGGCTCATGTCGGCGCCCTCTTCACTCAAGCTTCGGCAAAGCGCTGCAGCTGCATCTCCTGCAAGCGACTGAGGGTGCGGCGGAACGGGAATTCCAGATAACCCTCGGTGTACAGCACATCCATGGGTACTTGCGCTTCGATGTACAGCGGCACCTTGCGGTCGTAGCACTCGTCGACCAGCGCAATGAAACGCCGCACGCCGTCGTCGTGAACCGACAATTGCGGCAACTCGCGGTCACCCGCAACTACCCGCTGCGCGGCGTCTTCGGTGCCGCGCGCAATGCGCCCTTCGCGTTTCTTTGCGCTGAGATTGGGTACTTCGCTCAACAGAATAGCCGTGTAGCGGTCGCACAGTGCGATGAAGTCCATGGCGGCGAACGGCTGCTCGCAAAGATCGGCGTAGCGGCACCACAACACCGTTTCACTGGCCTGCACCACGTTCAACTGGCGATGACCGACCGCCACCGGTTCGGCGCTGGCCGCTTGCCCGGCGGTCAATGCCTGAAAGACTTCGTTCAGCGCACTGACTGCAGATGTGGCGACAAAGTAGCGTTGCAGGCCCGTCCCCGGATGCAAGCGATGATCCTCGGCGCCATTCACCGCAACCACCTGCATATGCGCCTTGATCGCGGCAATCGCCGGTACAAAGCGGTCGCGATTGAAGCCGTCGGCGTACAACTCATCCGGCGGCAGATTGGAGGTGCAGACGATCACCACGCCTTCGTCGAACATCACCTGAAACAACCGACCGAGAATGATCGCGTCACCGATGTCGTTGACGAACAGCTCATCGAAGCACAACACCCGCACCTCGGCCGCCAGCTCCCTGGCCAGCGCGCGCAACGGATCGGCAATCCCGGTCAGCTGGAACGAGCGCTGATGCACCCAGCCCATGAAGTGATGAAAGTGTTGGCGTCGCGCCGGCACCCGCAGGCTCTGATAGAACTGATCCATCAACCAGGTCTTGCCGCGCCCGACCGGCCCCCACAGATAAACGCCGCTGACCGAACCGGCTCCGGCGTGCAGCGCTTCATGGCATTTTTGCAGTGCCCAGACTGCATGTTCCTGGGCTTCATCCTGGATGAAGCCCTTGTGTTGCACGGCGTGTTGCCAGGCGCGGAGAGGAGAGTCGAAAGTCATGCGCGGCAGTATGCCACGACGGTTACAGGGATATATCCAGTCGGGCGATTTTCCCCTGCTCGTTCAGGCGAAACGTGTAGCGCAACTGCGCCGGGCTGCCGGGGAAGGTTCCGGAAATCAGCCCGTGCACCAGCACCTTGCCGGTGCGCTGTTGCACGTCCAGCACTTCGACCCGAGGCTGATAGCGTTGCCCGGTGTCGTGCATCCATTGCGCGATGGCTTGGGGGCCGACCTGATGCTGGCCCTCGTCGAACACGTTGGCATCCTCGGCAAAAAAACTGCCGACCCGCGAGGTATCGCGCGCGTTGGCCGCATCAATATACGCAGCGATCGCCGGCGCCAGTGCAGAGACGGGATGGGACATGGTTGCAGCTCCTTTTTTGTGTGGTTCTGCGAGCATCCTAAAACAGCGTTGCGTCAGTTTTTGTCAGGAGTGAAACGCCCGCTTTCGTCCAGTTGCATCTGCTCGCGCCAGGTGCGCAACAGATCGCTGCGGCGCCCCGGATAACCCTCGCCCTGACGGCTGGCCGCGCTGATGCGGTCGGTGCGAAAGGTGCGGTAGGCACTGCGCAATTCGCACCACGCGACGATGATCCGCACCTCATTGAGAAAGCCCAGCGCCAAGGGCCAGATCAGCCGCTGGCTGGGCACCTGTTGCGCGTCGGCGTAATCGATGTGCAGTTTGGCCTGGTCGCGGATGGCATGGCGGAACACGTTCAGCGGCACGGCGTTTTGCGGAAAACCATAGCCCGGCGGGCCCGGCATCACGGTGGGATTGCGCAGCGCTTCCTGGGCCTGCGGGTCGAGCACGGCGGCGATTTTCGCCAGCGCATCCGCCGCGGCTTTGCCGAGGAATTCGTCACCGCGCTGATCGACGTAACGCAAACCGAGGACGATGGCTTCGGTTTCGTCGGCATTGAGCATCAGCGGCGGCAGAAACAGGCCGCTGCGCAACACATAACCGATCCCCGCCTCGCCATGGATCGGCGCGCCGAGTGCAGTCAGTTCAGCGATATCGCGATAGAGCGTGCGCTCGGACACTTCCAGTTCGGCAGCCAGGGTTGCCGCCGTCACCGGGCGCTTCTTGCCGCGCAGCACTTGCAGCAAAGTCAAAAGACGAGTGGTACGCGACACGATGGGCAGGCTCTGGAGGGAAAAGATGTTCGAGCTTAGCAGAGGCTGGTGTCAGAAAATGGCAGGAGCAAGGTGGTAGCGAGCAATAAAACCTGACCTTTCAGGCAGTTATTGCTCGTTGCCCTCGCCGCCCTCTTCCGGCATTCTGCGCCTCCATTTTCTGACCCGGCCCCGCCTCGCGGCGCGCAAAACACCATGACCGCCTCTGAAAAAGCCCCGCGCAACAACGACCTGATCTACGGCCTCAACGACCGTCCGCACCTGACCGCCACCGTATTTGCCGCGCTGCAACACGTGCTGGCCAGCTTCGTCGGCATCATCACCCCGACCCTGATCATGGGCGGCGCCCTCGGTCTGCACAGTGAAATCCCCTACCTGATCAGCATGGCGTTGTTCGTCTCCGGGCTCGGCACCTTTGTCCAGGCCAAGCGTTTCGGCCCGGTCGGCTCAGGCTTGTTGTGCCTGCAAGGCACCAGTTTTTCCTTTATCAGCGTGATTCTCAGCGCCGGTTTCATGGTCAAGGCGCGCGGTGGTGGCACCGATGAAATCCTCTCGACGATCTTCGGCGTGTGCTTTTTCGCCGCGTTCATCGAAGTGGTGCTGAGCCAGTTCATCGGCAAACTGCGCATGCTGATCACCCCGGTAGTCACCGGCACCATCATCACGCTGATGGGCCTGTCGCTGATCAAAGTGGCGATGACCGACATCGCTGGCGGTTTCGGCGCGCCTGATCTGGGCGCAGCCAGTCATGTGTTTCTGGCGGCGCTGGTGATCGGCACCATCGTCGTGCTGAACCGCGTCGACGTGCCGTTTTTGCGCTTGGGCGCGATCGTTATCGGCCTGACCTTCGGCTACGTGGTCGCCTGGCTGATGGGCACGGTGGATTTTGCCTCGATGCCCGAAGTGCCGCTGGTCAGCGTGCCGGTGCCGTTCAAGTACGGGTTCAACTTCGACTGGGTGGCGTTCGTGCCGGTGGCGGTGATCTTCCTCGTGTCGCCGCTGGAAGCTGCGGGTGATCTGACCGCCAACTCGATGATTTCCCGGCAACCGGTCAAAGGCCCGCTGTACATCCGCCGGATCAAATCCGGCCTGCTCGCCGACGGCCTCAATTCGGCCATGGCTGCAGTGTTCAACAGCATGCCAATGGTGACCTTCGCGCAGAACAACGGCGTGATTCAGCTGACCGGCGTGGCCAGCCGTTACGTGGCCTTCTTCATTGCCGGTTTGCTGGTGCTGCTGGGGCTGTTCCCGATGATCGGCGCGGTGCTGCAACTGATGCCGAAACCGGTCCTCGGCGGCGCCGAACTGGTGATGTTCGGCACCGTGGCGGTGGCCGGGATCAAGATCCTCGCCGAAGCCGGCCTGCATCGGCGCAACATGTTGATCGTGGCGATTTCGCTGGGCATGGGCCTGGGCATCGCGGCGGTGCCGGACGTGTTGCGCGAGCTGCCGCAAGCACTGCGCAACATCTTCGAGTCGCCAATCACCGTCGGCGCGTTGTGCGCTATCGTGCTGAACATCTTCCTGCCGGAAGAATTCATCGAGCTGGAAGAAGACGATTTCGACCCGGAAGCCTCTATTCTTCAGGTCATGGAAAACCCGGACATGCCGGCCAAAGGTGAACCTGCCTCAGCGGCGGCTGTCGCACAGTTGAACCGCTGACGTCTGGCCTTTGATAGAAAGGGCTGCGCCGGTGACGGTTCAGCCCTTTTTTGTTGAGAGACCGTTTATGCGCCGTTTCCAAGCCGTCATTCTGTCACTGCTTCTGCTGTCCCTCAGCGCCTGTGCGCTGTTCCCCAACCGTGATCCGGTGAACATCAACGTAGTCGGCCTCGAGCCGTTGCCAAGCCAGGACCTGGAAGTGCGTTTCGCCATCAAGTTGCGCGTACAGAACCCCAATGAGACGGCCATCGACTACAACGGCATCGCGCTGGATCTGGAGGTCAACGGCCATTCGCTGGCGTCCGGTGTCAGCGATCAGAGCGGTTCGATCCCACGTTTTTCCGAAACGATTGTCAGCGTGCCGGTCAGCATCTCGGCATTCTCGGTCCTGCGCCAGACACTGGGCCTGAGCCAGACGCAAACCCTCGATAACCTGCCGTACGTGCTGCGCGGAAAACTCGCCGGCGGCCTGTTTGGCACCATGCGCTTCGTCGACAGCGGCAAACTCAGCCTGCCCAAGGCCACTGCCGCGACCTGGTGAACATGCGTTGGCCTGCGGCGTTCTTGAAGACCGAAAGCGGCGCCGAATATTTGCTCGCGCAGGCTCTCGGAGCGCGCGGGGATGCGCTTGATCCGGACCGATAAAGATGATTTTGTCGGTGGGCGTTTCCCTCGGGAAATCTGGGAGATCACGTGCGAGGAATGGCTGGAGCGCCACTGAAAAATTCGCTTTCGAAAACACTGAAAAACCCTGTGGGAGCGGGCTTGCCCGCGATGGCGGTGTGTCAGGCGCCATCAAAGTCGACTGACACCGCCTCATCGCTGGCAAGCCAGCTCCCACAAGTTCTTTATCAGGCTGGAGTCATGCGTTGAAAAGCACGCCCGGTTTGGCCCGTTCATCAACCGACAACTCAAACACATCCGGCCGCGCATAGTGGCCGACCACATCGTAGTCGTAGCGCGCACGCACCAGCTCATCGGTGTCAATTTCCGCTGTGAGCAATCCCGCCTCACCCCGCAACGGACCGGCCAGCACCTCTCCCATCGGCCCGACAATCACACTGCCTCCGGCAATCAATGGGCGATCCGCCGGCCAATTGGCAATTTCCACGCCCAAGTCATTCGGCGAGGCCTGCACCTGACAGGCACTGACCACAAAGCAGCGGCCTTCATGGGCGATGTGGCGCATGCTGACCTGCCACATCTCGCGTTCATCCACGGTCGGCGCGCACCAGACTTCAATGCCTTTGGCATACATTGCCGTGCGCAGCAGCGGCATCATGTTTTCCCAGCACACCACCGCACCGAGCTTGCCAACCTGCGTGTCGAATACCGGCAAGGTCGAACCATCGCCCTTGCCCCAGATCAGCCGTTCGGTGCCGGTGGGCATCAGTTTGCGGTGTTTGCCGACCAGGCCTGCCTGCGGATCGAAATACAACGCCGTGCAATACAACGTGCTGCCCGCGCGTTCGATCACGCCAAGCACCAGATTGGCTCCGGTGCGCGCCGACAGACCGGCCAGCGCTTGCGTTTCGGCGCCCGGCACATCGATCGCATTGGCAAAATAACGGGCATAGGCTTCGCGCCCCTCGGGCAGGCGATAACCCAACTGCGTGCCAAAGCCCTCGCCTTTAGGATAACCGCCCAACAGCGCCTCCGGCATCACCACCAGCGCCGCGCCGGCCTCGATGATCGCGCCTTCCCAACTCAGAATCTGCTCCAGGGTCGCGCCTTTGCCTTCGGGCAAGGCGCCGATTTGCAACGCAGCAACAATTGATTTGGCCATCGCCATCACTCCATCAGGTTCAGTGGTTGCCGATTCTGCGGGGCCACGCGATCATGAATAAAGCCCCATTCACTGCTGAATGATATGAGCCAAATGAATATCGCAACGGTCGACCTGAATCTGCTGAAAGTCTTTGAAGCGCTGCATGAAGAGTCCAGCGCCAGCCGCGCGGCGTTGCGTCTGGGCGTGACGCAATCGGCGGTCAGTGCCGCGCTGCGCAGGTTGCGCGAAGTCTATGGCGATCAACTGTTCGTGCGTACCGGACGCGGCCTGGCGCCGACGCTCAAGGCCAATCAATTGAAACCGGTGGTCAGTGAAGCGCTTAACAAGTGCCGGCAAAGCCTGGCGATGGTTGATCCGGCGGCCAATCAGTACGACGGTCGCTCAGTCACCGTGGGCCTGTCGGATGACTTCGAGATTGCCTACGGTCGCCGCCTGATCGAGGAAATTGCCCGCAGCGCACCGAAGTTGCGCTTGATCTTTCGTCAGACCCACAGTCAGATCGTCGCCCGCGCCCTGATGGAGCGCAGCATCGACCTGGCGATCACTGCCGGGGGCTTTGCCGAGCGCTTGCTCAGCCGTCAGGTGTTGGGCGAAGGTGGTTATGCGTGCCTAATCGATCCCGCGAGCGCGGCGCCCGGCCAGCAACAACTCAGTCTTGAGGAATTTGTCGCCCGCGAGCACATTCTGGTGTCGTCTGGCGGCTTTATCGGGATAACCGATGAGGGCCTGGCGGCGCTGGGCCTGAGTCGGCGGGTGTGCGCTTCGACCACGCATTTCGCCGCGCTGCCGTACCTGCTCAAGGGCAGTCGGGCGGTGGCGACAATACCGACGCATGCCGCTGAAAGTATCGCCGCGCTCAGCGGCCTGACGTTGCTGCCCTGCCCGCTGCAGCTGCCGCGTTACCCGATCGAACTGGGCTGGCGCACCAGCACGCAGATCGATCCGGTGGTGGTCAAAGTCCGCGAGGCGATTGCTGCGACGTTCACTTGAAGTGTTACTTGTTGGCGGCCATCAAGCGATTGACTTCACTGCGCACCATGTTGGCGAACTCCGGCGGCGACATGCCGTCCAGTTCCGCGCGGACCCACTCGGCCCACTTGCCTTTGCGCTTGCCGCGCTCGCCGAACAAACGCGCGGCTTCGCCTTTGGCTTTGCCCAGATTGTTCTGCCAGAGTTCGAACAGACGGGATTTCTCGTCTTCCAGCGCAGCGCGCTCTGCGAGTGATTTGTCGGCCAGATTGAAACTCATGGGGAATTATCCTGCTGCGTAAAATGGCGACATCTTACACGCTCGACGGAAATCTCCCGCGCAGGTTTTTATTTCTGACCTAAATTCAGTGCAACTTTTCAGCAAGCGCCACACTCCATTGATCACTGTCCATTCAACTGCAAGGAGTCACCCAATGGCCCGCAAATCCGCCGTGCAAGCCGCCGAAGATCAAATCAAGGATCAGGCCTTCAGCGAACTTCAGGCTCTGATCGAAGAGTCCGACAAACTGCTCAAGAGCAGCGCCTCACTGGTCGGCGAAGAAGCGGAAACGCTGCGCGGACAAATCGCCCTGAAACTGCAGCAGGCGCTGGATTCCGTGTCGAGCGTACGTGATCGCACCAAACCGGCGGTCGACGCCACCGAAAGCTACATCGGCGGTCATCCATGGCAGACCGTGGCGATCTCCGCCGGTTTCGGCCTGGTGGTCGGTTTGCTGCTCGGTCGTCGCTGAGTCAGGCACACAAAAAAGGCGAACCCTGCTGGGTTCGCCTTTTTTATGCCTGGCGAAAACTTAAGCGCCTGCCAGTTCACGCAACTGCGCCAGCGTCTGCGCATCCAGCACAATGCCCTCAGCCAGCGACTTGCTCCGTTGCCAATGCCGACGATCGCCCGGCAAACGCTTGAGGCCGACACTGTGCATCTGCCGCACCAGCTCACCACTGCGCTCGGCAAAACTCTGCCCGGCGGCTTTGCTCGGGTCGATGACGATCAACAATTGACCGGTCCACGGTGTTTTCGCCCCGGGATGATTGGCCCAATCGAACTCGAAAGAAAAATTCCCCCCCGTTAATGCGGCCGCCAGCAACTCGACCATCATCGACAGCGCCGAACCTTTATGCCCGCCGAACGGCAGCAACGCCCCACCCTCGAGAATCGCTTTGGGATCCTGCGTCGGCTGCCCGAGGCTGTCCACGCCCATTCCGGCCGGCAGCCGCTCGCCTTTGCGTGCAGCGATCTGCACGTCGCCATGGGCGATGGCACTGGTGGCCAGATCGAAAACAATCGGCGCAGCACCGGCCCGTGGTGCCGCGAATGCAATCGGATTGGTGCCGAACAGCGGGCGGTCGGCGCCGTGCGGCACCACGCAAGTCATGCTGTTGACCACGCTGAGCGCCACCAGACCTTCATCGGCGAAGGGCTCTACGTCCGGCCACAGCGCGGCAAAGTGATGCGAGTTGCGAATGGCCAACACGGCAATCCCGGCACTACGCGCCTTCTCCACCAGCAACGGCCGGGCGGCGGCCAGTGCCGGTTGGGCGAAACCGTTGCCGGCATCGACACGGACAAATCCCGAGGCGACATCCTCCACTTGCGGCACCGCGTGGCCGTTGACCCAGCCGCTGTTCAAGGTCGAGACATACCCGGGAATGCGGAACACGCCGTGGCTGTGGGCACCGTCGCGCTCGGCGCCGGCGCAGTTGGCGGCCAGCACTTGCGCGACTTCGGCGGAGGTGCCGTGGCGCAGAAAAATCGTTTCAAGCAGTTGCGTCAGCGCTTCGAGTGACAACGAGGACGAGACGGCAGAGGACACATGATCGTGTGGCGCAGACATCTGAAGCTCCAGAATGATTATTGGAGGGAACAACAGCGTACGGACGACTTGCCCGCCGATTAACCATGCCGGAGCTATTGGCTGTCAACCCTTCGATTGGCGATGGCGGGCATTGGTCCATGGCACATTTCAACTCGATGTGTGCGGTAACTATGTACCGCCTGCACGGCGACCTGCCTGCCTACTCTTGAACTCCCCGCCCAAGGCGTCCCCGTTCAGAGTTGCGAAGATGTCCAGCCCATTGCTATTCCCCGACATACTCAAATTCCAGGGTGAGCATGACGACCCAGGTCGAACGCACGGGCTCAACAGCAAAGATTTCAGCTGGCTCGCGCATGTGCAGCTGGCAACCCACACCCTGCGCAGCGAACAAACACCGCCCATGCTGGCCGAACGCATTCTGCTTAACGCCGACAAGCAATTGGCTGTACCGCTGGCCGGCAGTTTTGTACTCAGCGCCGGGCCGGATGACAGTGGCGTGTTTTTGTACACCCCTTACGACGGTCTGAAAAAGTACAGCGATGAAAAAGCGCTGACAGATGCCCTGCAGACACGCCTCGACAACGCTGACGAAACGGATGATCTGTTGGCCTTTCTCAGTGTTTCGCTGCGCAAGGAACTGGTAGAGAAACGCGGCATTACCCTCACCCGCGAAACCATCGCAGGCGATGTCTTTGACGATCAAAGCGCCACGATCCGCCAGTCTCAGGACACCTGCGCCCGCGACCTGCTGGATGAACTGAAACAGCTGCCGTCGCTCACCACCCTGCTGGAGAAGATTCTCGACGAATTGCTCGAAGCGCATTTTGCCGGTTTGCAGCAGTCGCGCACCCGCGTCAATTTCTATCCCGACAGCGCCCCGCTGTCCGGAGATATCAGGCAATGGATCCGTTCGATGTCATTGAGTGAAGCGCTGTTGCTGCACTTTCGCCGTCAGGGCTGGCCACGCGGCCAGACAGCGCAATTCTCCCACCCGGCCCGCGCAAGCCAGGAGGAAGATCAGGCTGCCTGGGCCGATGCGATCAAGTCTGCGTCAGGGAAACTGACCATGCTGCTGTTTCGACAGCTAGAGGCCTACTGGAACGCCGCTGCATTCGAGGGTTCGCCCAGACGCCTGTGCTTCAGCCAGGCGTTGAAGGATCAAATGCGTGCCGATTTGATGCTCAAGCGCGAAACGGAAATCCTCTGCGCCAGCGAATTCGACGCCCTGCACAGCGTGATCCGGGAGCCGAAGGTGGCGTTCCGACGGCCCAACTTCGAAACCGTGTGCTTGCGTGAGGCGACCGCCCATGTCGAACTGGCCGGCTCGCTGATGATCAACCATGACAAGGCTTATCTCTACACCCCGACCCAAGGCTTGCAAGTCCTCACCGACTACTCCGATCTGAAACAGACGCTGATCGCCAAACTCAGTGCGGCCGGCCATGAAGACGAGCTGTATGGACTGATGAGCCTGGAGGAACGCAATCGCTATCTCGGCTTTACCCAGGTTCAAGTGTCCGGGGAAAACATCGGCGGCGACATCATCGCCACGCTGCTTGAAGCGATCCTCACCAAGCAGCGGCAGAACGTTGAATTCGCCTTGCAGCTCTTCCGTCAGAGTGAGCGCACGACCGATATCCATGCGCTGTTCGACAAGGCGCTGGATATCCGTTCGATGATTCATGAGCGCCTGCTCAAGCTCGACGTCAACGAGCGCTGGAGTACCCGACCGTTGTTTGCCAGTGCGCCGCTCTCATCACGGGTGCAGGCCGACAAGGCTGCGCAACTGGCGATAACACTCGAACGCGACGAGGAGAATCTGAGCCGTCACTTCAAGGACCAGCCGACCGCGAGCAGCGCCGAACAACGCGTGTTTCTCCAAGGCATTCGATGGAAACTGGCGCAGGCTTTTGAGGATGGCGTGCGCGCCGAGGCGCACGTGAGAAATCTCAGCGGTTCCTGGCTGACGGTCGAACGGAAAATAGTCGAGACCGTGTTCGATGCAAAACACGCGACACGCAGGGATCGCCTGGCGTTCAATGGTTTTCGGCCAGATGCCTGGTCGTTGATCCTCACCTGCGCAGGCAAAAGCGATGCACTGCCGCTTGCGCATTGCGTGCTGTTGACCGAGCGCGGAGGCATGGACGCCGAGCATTCCGGACGGGTGATCCTCTGGACGCCAGCCATGGGCCTGGAATCGTTCGACGACATCGCCATTGCGCAAAAGCAATTGCAACGGCGCCTGGACAACAACAACCAGTCTCAGACGCTGCTGGAAAATTTGCCAACGGCACACTATCGACTGGATCAACAATACACACTGGGCCCGTTACAACTGATTGAAGGCGACGTGTTGAATGATCGCATGCAATCGGCCATTGACCATTTCCTGGCCCGTTGTGAGGCGTTACGCGTTTGCATCACGGACAAGTCCGTCCTCGCGAACTCCCTCACGCAAATGGCAAACACGACCATCGATACCAATCTGCGCCGCGCCATCGAACTGACCCGGACTTTCGTCCGTCAACAGGATTTCCCCGACTGGTTGCGCATGGCTCCGGACACGGAACAACGCACACAACTGGCACTGCTGGATGAGGTGCGGCGCAGTGTTATCGAGGGCAAGGATTTTCTCCACGACGTCCCCGCGTTGGCCACCCATGTCGAGCAAACGCTGAAGACTCTGCTCGACGCGCGATTCCCGGGTACCGACCTCAAGCCACAGGAAATCCAGATCACCCCGAATCTCACGCTGGCAGGCCCGCCTTGCAACCTGCTCGACTTTGCCTTGCATCACTACAACATCGTGCAGGGCACCGGTTTCAAGGTTGCCTCGACAATCGCCAGCGCATTGCCGGCAAAGCTTGATCAGTCGGCGGTGCAGCAACTGCTGCAATCCCTCGACATCACCACCACCTACACGCGAAAAGTCACCGACTCGCTGTCAGCCAACAGCGAGTCGGCACGCACCAGCAAAGCGCGTTTCCTCCGTCAGTTGCCCTGGCAATTGATGCAGCACGCGCATGCCTTGAAGTTGCAACAGCAGCTATCGGAAACCGGGTACGACTACATTTGCCAAGTGCTGGATATGCCGGACGGCATAGCGCGCGCCACGGTGCAGGGTGCGCACGCCATCGCTTGCCCGCTGTCATTGATCAAGACCTCCGGTGCCGATTTCGTTGACACCCTCGGACTTTATGTCATTGGCCCCGGCGCGGGACATACAGGGCCACGCGTGCTCTACGCACCCTACTCGCGCTTCGTATTTCGGGAATTCGAGAACCAAGCGCAATTGGTCGAGACCTTGAATACACCGGGGCATTTTCAGGACCTGATCATCCGGCGCCTGCCTTCCGGGCAACAGGCCGTTTTCAAGAACCTGCTGCAAACGACGATTGGCAAAACCAGTGAAATCAAAATTCACAGCACGCCCATCAGCGGCAATCTGCTGGAGCATTTGCACAAGGACACGCTCAGTCTGCTGCCGCAACTTCTCAGGTGCCAGCCGCAGATCAATGCACAAGCCGATTGGGAGACCGCGAAGTCTCTGTTCTGTCACGGTGTGCGTCTGGTTCCCCATCTCTTGCCGGGGAAAATTGCCTCTTTGTTTTTTCTGTGGAAAAGCTACAACGACTTCAAGGAGTCCGCCGAAAACCTGCAGGATCATCATTGGGCCAACGCTCTGAAAAGCTTTATCGCCGGGGCGATCTCGCTGTTTAGCCTGGGGCGTCTGTCCTGGGAAGCAGAGGCAGAATCGGAGACGGCCGAGTTTGCCGCTGAAACGCCGGCGCCAGGACCAAAGGTTGTGCAAGCCTTGGAGAATACGACGGAAAAAGTCGCCAGCCGCTGGGCAAAAGTCCCGCCGGTTACACCCTCTCGCGCCAACTTACAGCCTTATGAAACCAGCACCGCACTCGAAAACCTCAAGTTCGAAGCCAATAAACTGGTGTATGCGGATGCGTCGAATACACGCAAGTACGCGGCGATTGCCGGCAAGGTCTATCCGGTGCTCCTGTCTGAAGAGACGTGGCACTTGCGCAAGAAAGACGGGGGGCTGGGACCTGCGCTTGAACAGAAAAACACAAGACTGGTGCTTGCCCCCGTCGGTCAGGCCGTGCATCGCTGCCGATCGAAGAGGCGCGCGCCTCTGCAAACCAGACTTGAGCAGCACTGTTCAGTTCTGATGCTTATCCAGGCCAGAGGAATGGCGGAAATCAACCGTTTGTACCCCGCCCGAGCGTTCGTGATCCAGCAGGCGGTCGGGCGGGCGAGAACTTACGCGCTGAATTGCCTGCATAACTTTGTCGTACACCGCGACAATCTCGGCGGCACTCGCGTGGAAAGAGTCCTGAGGGACTTTTTCGAAGTGTCGCAGGTGACGCCCATGTTGCTGAAGAAGATCGAGAAGGTGATCCTGCCCCTTTGCCGGGAGCTGACGGACCCTAAAGATGACTTGCTCTATACCGAGCGTTTTTTCGCGGGCCTCAATGCGCGCTACGACGACGATACGGTGGCCTTTGTGTTTAAGGAAGACAGGCGAAGGGTCGTGCACTTCACGGAACATTTTTTCAATCCGAAACTGGATACCTACACCGCTTATTTGCCGCCCAGGTTCAATGTCGACTCCCATGCTCGCGCGGTCACGCTGCTCCACGAACTGTCGCATTTGATCTGCGACAGCGAAGACCTCGTCTCCGTAGAGGCAATGAGTCCGTACCCGGACCTTATCGATACCAACATTGCAGACGGTCAACTGCTCAAAACCGTTCTGGAACGCTATCGCAAGTCTTTGTCGCGCTCCACCACGCCGGCACAGTTATTCGCGGACAAGAATCAGAAAGGAGTGTGGGTGGAACTGGGTCAGTTACCGGAGCAAGCCACGGCTTACAACAAAGTGCTCAGCCTGACCAAAACCAGAAATCTTGCCGAGGCGCGCAAAGCGTTTCGCAATCCGCTCGCTGATGAAGCGCGCATAGACGTGATGATGGCCAACGCCGACTCGATCGCGCTGCTTATCAGCGAATTGGGCAGGCAACTGGATCCACCACCGGCACCGATACCGTTGCCGGCGCCCACATCAAGCCAGGCGAATTCCAGGTAAGCGTCACCGTGCCCAGTGGCACAAAAAAAAGCGCCGGTCTGAGGCCGGCGCTTTTTTTCGAACACACTAAGTATTTACAGCGTGATCAATCCTTTTGGTCGCGCAAAACATTGCCCGATGCCCCGTCGATGCGGAACTCGTAAACACTACCATCAGCCTTGCGTCCTTCGCCTTTCCAGTAGCCGTCGTTGTCGGCTTCGATCTCATAGACCTCGACGTAACCGGCCTTGGTCTTGACGATCTCGATGGCTTTTTCGATGGTGACCCAGCCAGCGCTCGGGCGATCGGCCAACGCTGCGCCTGCGCTGAGCAAACCGGCGGTGGCAATCAACGCTGCGAATGTCTTCTTGATCATTTCTTTTCTCCATTTGTACAGAGTGGTCATTGTCGTCCTGCTTTTTGGGTGCCTGAGGGAAAAATAAGTTCCACTTTGATGGGTAAATGCCATGACGGATGTTCTCGGTCACTTCCCGACAAGGTTAGAATGGGCGAAATCAGGACGAGTCAATGACCCAAGACACTCTCTCGGAAGCCGAATACGATGCGATCACCGATGCCGCCGCGCATTGGTGCATGCGAGTGCACGCCGATGACTGTACGGAAGAAGAACGTCGCGCATTCAAGCAATGGCACGACGCTCATCCCCTGCATGCATTCGAGTATGAAGCCATGCTGGAAATCTGGGACGTGGCCGAACATTTGCCGCGCCCGGCATCTGCTCCGGTCATGCCTGCACCTCAGCCTTCACGCTCGTGGCGTCAATTCGCTGTAGCTGCCGGTGTCTGTGCGCTCGCGTTGCCGCTGGCGGCGTATACCGGCTGGAGTCTGGGCTGGCTGCCCGACAGCTATCAGCATTTTGCCGCCACCGATACGGTCCGCCAGGTCACGCTGAGTGATGGCAGCCAACTCGAACTGAACCTGAACACCGACCTGACCTTCAGCAATTACAAGGACGAACGCCGCGTCACCCTGAAAAAAGGTGAAGCGTTCTTTACGGTCAGCCACGACACGGCTCACCCGTTTGTCGTTCGCGCTGGCGAAGGCAGGATTCGCGTCACGGGTACGCGCTTCAATGTCTGGATGTATCAGGACCAGGTGCGGGTGAATCTGATCGAAGGTTCGGTGCTGGTCACCAGCAACCGCTCATTGCCAGGCGATGGTTTGCGCCTCGGCCCGTCGATGCAGGCGCGCTACAAACAGGGCGACTACATGCCGCAGATCAGCCAGACCTACGCCGGTGACACGTCATTGGCATGGCGCAACGGCAAGCTGGTGCTGGATAACCTCGCATTGAGCGAAGCGCTGCCCCTGATCAACCGTTATCTGAACAATCCATTGGAGCTGGCTGACAACAGTACCGGTGCGATCCGCGTGGGTGGTATCTACAACATCAAAGAGCTGAACAACTTCGCCAACAGCCTGCCCAAGGTACTGCCGGTCTACCTGACCCGTAACAAGGAAGGTAACCCGGTGATCAACCCGATACCGCAACAGCCACCAAAAAGCTGAAGGCCGCAGCCCTTGCAGGATGCGGCCTTCAGGCTCGACGCGATTAACGCTCGGGTTATTGCGTGGCAACCTTCCCTGCCTTGTCCAGCGTCTCGCGCACAGTCTGCACCTGATACTGCGGATCAGCCTGAATCTGCTGTTCGGTAAACGGCAGCACACTCCATTGTTTCTTCGAGAACGCCTCGGTCTGATCCCGCGAATACTTCGACGCCGGATCGCTCGACAGCGAGAACGCCAGCAGCCCTTGGGCGTGCGGGCCGTTTTCGTCAAAGGTCACGACTTGCAAGTAGCTGGTGCCACTGACCACTTCGAGTTTGCCGTCTTCACGCGGCACGCTCTGGATGGCGTTGTAGATGCCCAACGTACCCGGGCCGCCGTGAATCGGCGTCTGCTGCCCGCCGCTGCTGACGACCTGGATATCACCCCAACGGGTTTGCGGCTTGAGGCCCATTTTCGCGCTCGACTCGACCGACGCCAGCATTGCCTCACGCAGTACCTTGGCCACCGCCGGCTGCTCCACTGCCAGACCACGCGGCGTGTGTTGCGCATCCTTGGGATCGAACGCGACACGCCAGACATCCGGTGAAGCCTGCAAGGCCTGCATGATGTTGTGAAAATGCATCAAGCCCAGGCCAGAATCCAGATTGGCGCGGCCATCCCATGCCTTGAGGCTGGTGCAAACCGGCTTCAGCGCCTGCGCGTCGGCCCCCAGGTCAGAGCCACAGAACTTCAGCAGGTCCGGCACCACCTGAGTCGCCAGATACACCTGATCATCCATCACCATCTGCTGCAGATCCTTCACTGCCAGCGGACCTTTCTTGCTCAGCGTACTCAGGCGATCCAGAGCAAACCGTGAACGCAAGCCCAACGGTTGACCTTCCTGGCTGATCAGCGGCGAGAAACCGGTGAGCGGTTGCGCCGGATTGGCCAGCCATGCCGAGTCGTTGGAGTGCTGGACGAAGTCCTTGCGCAGCAGTTGCGGCAATTGGCTGGCAGCATAAATGCCCTTCTGCGCTGCTTGCGGATCGATATCCCACGCGCAGGCGCTGTTGGAGCCGTCCAGCACAATCATTTGCGTACCGATACGCGGGTCACTGCACTTGGCCAGCTTCTCGGCGTTGACGTTCGGCACCACCGACAGGTTCATGTACAACGTCTGACCCTTGTCATCCACGGCCAGGGTGTTGACCCACGGGATGCCCTGAATCTTGTGCACCGAATCCTGCAACGCCTGAAGCGTGGAGGCCTGATTCATCGTGTACCACTGGTTCAGCACGCGATCGTTGTCGAGGTTGGCATCACGCAAGCTGTAGGCGAACTGATTGTCCCAGTCGAGCTTGCCCGGCCATTGCACGATCGGCCCGAATTGCGAGCTGTAGACATCACGCGAAACCGGCACGACCTGCCCATCAGCCTGTTTCACCTGCACAGTGACTGTCTGCTTGTTCAGCGGCAAGGATTGGCCATCGAGCAAATAGCGCGTGGAATCCTTCGGATCGAGTTGCAGACGATACAAGGTGAAGTGTTTCGACGAATCGACCGTGTGCGTCCAGGCCAGATGCTGATTGAAGCCGATGTTGATCATCGGCAGCCCAGGCAACGCTGCGCCCATGACGTCGAGCTTGCCGGGAATGGTCAGGTGCATCTGATAGAAACGCATGCCACCGACCCACGGGAAATGCGGGTTGGCCAACAGCATCCCGCGCCCGTTGAACGAACGCTCGCTACCCACCGCAACAGCGTTACTGCCACGGTCCAGAGCAAAGCGTTGCTGACGCGCATCGGCCAACTGATAGGCCTGCACATCATGTGCGATCGCCGCGGTCGCCTGCGGCGGCGTCGCCCCAGCCAACGCCTCGGCAAACTGGCCAACACCGCCTTCGACCAACAGCCGACGGGTCAGCTTCACCAGATCTTGCGGCGTAATCTCACGCACCCACTCGCCCTGACATTGTTGCGGCAAGCTTTGCTGCCGGCGCTCCCCCAGATAGCGGTTGTAGCCAGCCGCATACCCTTCCACCAGATCACGCACCTGCACAGGCTGCGCCTGCCAGAACGCCTCGACCGCTTGCGGCGTGTTGAGCCAGGTAAAAAACACATCGCTGACACGGTTTTCGCGTTGCTCGACCGTGAACTGCTCCGGCCCGAAATAACGTGAACGCTGTCCGTTGACCGTCACGATCTCATTGGCCAGCAGGCACAGGTTGTCTTGCGCATAGGCATAACCGATGCCAAACCCGAGCCCGCGCTCATCCTGCGCACGAATATGCGGCACCCCAAAAGCGGTACGGCGAATATCGGCGCTGACATCCGTGGCCGGGCTGAACGCATGGGCTGAACAACTCAACCCAAAAAACACGCCGGCCAAGGTCAGTCCGGTTAACTGTCTGGAAATAATCACGCTCGCTCCTGATCGACATGCCAAAGAGCGAAACCGGCGCTGGCACGACTCCGCTCTGGAAACACCCACGCGTCCACGCGCAATGAGCCTGTCGAAGAAACGAAGTCAGCGGAAAAAATTTAGGCTCTCCACGCAACCCCCCAAAGCAGAATCAAAAGCCCCTCACCCTGGCCCTCTCCCAGATGGAGAAGGAACTGACCGAGGTGATTGTGAGAGCTACGCCGACGTGCACACCGAGTCGAATTCAAACACTGAAGCAGATCAACAGCCCCTCACCCTAGCCCTCTCCCAGAGGGAGAAGGAATTGACCGAGGTGATTGCGAGAGCTACGCCGACGTGCACACCGAGTCGAATTCAAACACTGAAGCAGATCAAAAGCCCCTCACCCGCTCCTGACCACTCAACAGGATGAGCGTTAGCTCGGCTGCAGCTCTTGATCTTGCCGTGCTGGCCCCTTCGGCAGGCTGAGTGGAGGGATTGATCCGGGGGTGGGAGCGCAGCGACCGTTCGACGCAGTCGAACACATCGAAAGGAGGTGCAGCGAAGCAAACCGGAAGCGATGCCCCCGGATCGATCCCGGAGCGAAGGAACCCCGAGCCCCAGCGAGCGGGCCGAACGCCGGGGCCCAGACCTTTGGTTCCTTTGGGGCGTTTGCCAAAGGGACTCGCTGTAAGAGCGAAACCGCCAGCCGCAACACCCAAAAAACGGATATACACCCAAAACCCAAAGAGCCTGGTCGGCCCAAAGGCCGCCAAGGCCACCCCCCAATCACAAGGAAAAGACAAATCCCCGACAAAATTTCTACATTTTTTCTTTCATGATTTGTCGTGCTGATACGTCTCGTTCTAGAGAGCGCAAAAAAACCACCCCGATCAGACTCTGAAAAGGAGTAATCGCATGTACAACTCGCAACTACCAACGGACGGTAGCCAGGCCCCCAAAGGAGTCTCCATGAGCCCACACGCGAGCGATTTCGGGCAGCGCGTCGAGCGTCACGGTAACGAACGCATCCGCCTGCTGCTGAAAAGTTTCGGGCTGCGCACCAGCCTGATTCGTCTGAAAGTCATCGACGCCCTGCTGGTCGCCGCACAAAGCGAACGGCGCCTCGGCGTGCGCGGTGTCCACAGCCAATTGCTGGATCTGGATATTCCGCTGTCCTTCCTCAGTGTGCGCGAGGTGCTCAAGCGCCTGTGCGCCGAAGGCGTGATCACCTTCAATGAAGACAAGAGCTACAGCCTGCATCCACAGGCCGCAGCCGTCCTCAACCACGATTGAAGCGTACAGCCATCGCCGTCAAGGCTTGACCTTGCGGCGCATCACGCCGTTGATCACCACCACGATCACCGCCACACCAATGGCGACGAACTGAAACGTCTTCTCTGAAATCATGCCGGCATTTTGCAGCCAGGACAGGCCGAGCATGATGGCCAGGACCGACACGGCGATCAGAATCGAATAAATCAAGCGTTGCTTGTGGGTCATTGCGGCTTCCTGAAACTTTGAAATGTATCCGGTTTGTATCCGCTTGCATGCCATGCACTTACCGTTCTACGGGGATGCGCCGATGCAATCGGGGTCTTATGTTACAGCCGATGAAGAGTTTTCGCTTCATGACGGCGTAACCATGAGGAATTTTCAAAATGCTGCGTCGAATCACCTGGCTGATTCCCGTTCTTGCCCTGCTGACCCTGAGTGGCTGCATCATCTTCCCCCACGGCGGCTGGCATGACGGTCACCACCGTTATTACCAGGGTGGCCCTGGTTATTACCAACATCGCTAGAACAGGATTGTTCGCCCTGCCCGCTTGCCAATGAACAGACCGTGGCAGGAAAACAACAAGTCCGATCAACTTCAAACAAAGCCCGCCCCGTTGCGGGCTTTTCTGTTTTTGCCAAATGCATTGAGCACAACGCTCTAACTCGCTGCCTGCGCCAAATCCAATCACTAAATAAGTTGCAAGCATTTGAAATCTAATGTCGCAGCAAAACAATAGGTCGGGCGCGCCTGTGCAACTAGTCTCTGGCAACTTCCTTCCACTCACTAACAGGAACGTTTATGCAGAGAACTCTTATACAGATCCGGCCGCGACAAGCGCTCGGATTCTGTTTGGCGATTAGCGCGTTTGAACTTCTGACGTATATGGCCAGCGACTTGATCATGCCTGCGATGTTAAGCGTTACTACCGAACTTGAGGCCGATGTGCGGCATGTACCGAACGCTTTCAATCTTTATCTGCTTGGCGGTGTCTGCCTGCAATGGCTGATCGGGCCGCTCTCCGATCAATGGGGTCGACGGCGAGTATTGTTGATCGGCTGCGCGTTGTTTGCGGTGGCCTGCGCGGGGGCATTCACCATCCAGAGCATTGAAGCTTTCAATCTGCTGCGATTGCTGCAAGGCATGGGCCTGGGTTTTGTTGTCGCGGTCAGTTATCCGGCCCTTCAGGAAGTGTTTTGCGAGGCTGATGCGGTGCGTTTGATGGCGCTGCTCGGCAATATCGCACTGCTTTCACCGTTGGTGGGGCCGCTGCTGGGCATTCTGCTGTTGCAATGGCTGTCCTGGCGCGAAGTGTTTCTGGGCCTAGGCCTAGCCGCGTCGATGGTCTGGCTGGGGCTGTTGGCGTGGATGCCGGAAACCGTCGGCGTCGTCCGTCGAGACGGTCAGATGCAACCTGCCGTACGTTTTTCCTGGCAGCAGACCTGCCGACGTTACCGCGCCCTGCTCGGCAATGGCCGATTCCTCGCCGCCAGCCTCGCACTGGGGCTGATGAGTCTGCCGCTGATTGCCTGGATCGGCCTTGCACCGTTGCTGCTGATCCAGTTGCTCGGGCTCACGCCGCTTGAATATGGCATGTGGCAGATCCCGATTTTCTCTGCGGTGATTGCCGGCAATCTGATCCTTGACCGGTTGCTGATCACGCACGCCTTGCCGCAACTGATCCGCTTGGCGCTCTGGCCTTTTTGCCTGGGGCTTCTGACCCTGATCGTCTGCGCACTGGCTGGCGCCGGACTCGGCCCGGTGGTCGCCAGTCTGGCGCTGTACGCAGTCGGGCTGGGTATGAGCAATGCCGCGCTGTATCGCCTGGCGCTGTTTGCCAGTGATGACAGTAAAGGTCTGGTATCGGCCCTGGTCGGGATGATTTCGATTGCTGTGATGGGCCTCGGCGGCTTGCTGATTGCCACCATCGGCGGTGGCGCACGCCTCGAGCTTTTCGCGCTTTGCGCCGCCTTCAGCGGACTGATGTGTCTCCCACTGTTGCAGGGTTTGTTGCAACGCCCCCCCTCCGACTCCGCCTCTGCTCAGTAAAGGAATATTGAATGAATCACTTCCCCGCCAGCGACGCACTTTGCGCGTTGCCACACCCCTATTGCCCGGATTCTGTGCCGGTAGGCCTGTTCGATAAGGCCATGACCGAGATCAGTCGGTTTCATTGCCGGCACACCCCCGGCTACGGCCATTGGCTGAATGCCAACGGCCTCGACGAACAGGACCTGGACAACCTTGATGACTGGTCCCGTCTGCCGCCGATCCTGGCCAACTTTTTCAAACAGCAATTGCTGCTCAGCCCGACCGGGGAGCACGCGCTGGAACTGACATCGTCCGGCACCAGTGGCCAGAAAAGCCGCATGCGTTATGACCCGCGCAGCCTTGCGGGCGCTCAGTTCATGGTCGAGCGGATTTTCAACCATTACGGCTGGCACTCGGCCGATACGCCGTGCAACTACCTGCTGCTGAGCTATGAACCGCAGGGGGCGATCACCTTGGGAACGTCGTACACCGATCAGTTTCTGTGCCGCTTTGCTCCCGTCAACCGCGTCGCCTACGCGTTGCGCAGTAACGGCGACGGCCATCAATTCGATGTGTTCGGCGTCATCACGGCCCTGCAATCGTTCGCCGAAGAAGGTCTGCCCGTGCGCATTTTCGGTTTCCCGGCGTTCCTTTGGCAGACCCTGCAACACATGCAGGCCACCGGCGTGCCTGAGTTGAAACTGCCGGCAGGTTCGCTGGCATTTTTTGGCGGTGGCTGGAAAACCCGGGCCAGCGAGGAAATCCCCAAACAGCAATTGTATGGACGCATCGCCCGGCAACTGGGCATCGAAACCTCGCGGTGCCGCGACGGTTACGGTGCGGTCGAGCACGCGGTGCCGTACATCGAATGTGACCGGCATCATTTTCATGTGCCGGTTTACGCCAAGGCTTACGTGCGCAATCCGCTGGATTTTTCCGTTCAGCCCTATGGTCAGCAAGGCTTGCTGGGATTCGTCTCTCCCTACATTTCGTCCAGCCCGGCACATGCGGTCGTGATGAGCGATCTGGCGACGCTGCACCCCGGCTCAAGTTGCGGCTGTGGCCTCGCCAGCGACTGGTTCGAACTGCATGGCCGTGCAGGCACCACCGCCGGCAGGAGCTGCGCGATGGCCGCCTCCGAATTGTTGGGGAGGCACTGACATGTACCTGATCCACGGAGAGCTTTTCGCCGAAATCGACCTCGACAACGCACTGGCGCAACTGCATCAGACTTTGCCGCAACACCTGAGCACACCGCTGGACAGCGCCATCGTTCTGGCCGCCGCGGCCAACTTTGCGCAGCAACTGCACAGCGCCGAACTGCCGCTGGATGACGAACAGCGCCAGGCGCTGATTGCCTTCTGTCAGCCTCACGCCCTGCAAACCAAGCTTGAACGCGAACTGGGCGATCAGGCCGATTCGTTGCGGCGCGTTGATTATCAGCAGTCGCGCTTTGAACGCTGGAGTCCCCTGGGCCTGGTGGTTCACGTCACCCCGGCCAACGCGCCACTGCTGGCCTGCTGCGCCATGCTCGAAAGCCTGCTGGCCGGCAACCTCAACTGGCTACGCCCCAGCCGCAGCGACCAAGGCCTGACCGCACGCCTGCTGCACGCATTGGTGCAATGCGACCCCAGCGGACAACTACGCCATTACGTCGCGGTGTTACCCGTGTCCACGGCGCAGATCGGTCGTTTGTGCAAAATGGCCAATGGCGTATCGGCGTGGGGTGGCGAAGCGGCGCTGCAAGCGATCCGCCAACAGTTGCCACCCGGATGCCGCTGGATCGATTGGGGGCACCGCATCAGTTTCGCCTACCTGACACCGGACGCGGTCTCGCCGACGGCACTGGAGGCGATCGTCGATGAGGTCTGCCGACTGGATCAACAGGCCTGTTCCAGCCCGCAATGGTTGCTGGTCGACAGCGACGATCCGGCCGCCCTGCAAGATATCGGCTGCGCATTGACCAAGGCATTCGAGCGCCGTGCCGGGCAGTGGCCGGCGCTGACCCCGACCATTCAGGAAGCCAGCGAGATCACCAGCCATACTCAAATGGCCCGTCTGGGCCAGAGCTTTTCCGGCAGCACCGGGCAAGTCTGGAGCGCGCCGGGCTGGCGGCTGATCTGGAACCATGATCAGTCGCTGGCGCCTTCACCGCTGTTTCGCACGTTGCTGCTCAAACCGCTGCCACGGGCGCAGCTGAGTCAAACGCTGCTGCCGTGGCGCAACGTGTTACAGAGTTGCGCGCTGGTCTGCGGTGAGGCGCAGATCAATGAACTCGCGCGCACATTGATTGCGGCGGGTGTCAGCCGGATTACGCCGATCAACGCGATCCACGACGGCTACGACGGCGAGCCCCACGACGGCGTTTACGCACTGCAACGCCTGAGCCGACGCGTGTCGGTCAGCCTCGCGCCGACACAGTTGCCGGCCCACATGAACCTCGACCAGGCACCTTGCCCGCTGACCCTGACGGGGCTGCCGATCACCGACAAAGCAGCGTTTATCGCGCAACCGACCACCGCGGCGGCGCAACTGTTTTTCCGTTCCGGCGGCAGCAGCGGCACACCGGCGCTGTCGGGCTTCAGTTACCGCGATTTTCAACGGCAAATGCGCGCGGCGGCCGACGGGCTGTTCGCCGCGGGCCTTGATCCGCGCCGCGACAAGGTGATGAACCTGTTCTTCAGTGGCGGCCTGTACGGCGGTTTCTTCAGTTTTGCCAAGGTGCTGGAGTTGCTCGGTGCGACGCACCTGCCCATGGGCGCGCCGGCCGACGATGATTACCGCGACATTGCGCAAGTGATCATCGAGCAGCGCGTGACTGTGTTGATCGGCATGCCCAGCACGCTGCATCGATTGTTTCTCAACGAGGGGCCGCGTCTGAGTCGTTATGGCGCGATTGAAAAAGTCTTCCTCGGCGGTGAGCACATCAGTGATCAGTGTCGCGAATTGCTGCAAAGCTGCGGCGTCGCCAGCATCCGTTCGGCGGTTTACGGCAGTGTCGATGCGGGACCATTCGGACATGCCTGCGCCGCTACCGGTGACGGTGTGTTTCATCTGATGGACGCTATCCAGCATCTGGAAATCGTCGACCTGGAGCAGGACGTGCCTGTCGCTGGCGATGAAGTTGGCCGCTTGCTGTTCACTTCCAAAGCACGTGAAGGCCAGCAAGTGCAACGTTATGACGTCGGCGACACCGGCCGCTGGCTGCCCGGCGCCTGCCCATGCGGGCTGAGTTCGCCGCGTTTCGAATTGCTGCAACGACACGGCCGGCTGCTGCGCATCGGCAGCGATTTCATCTGTCTGAACGAACTCGCCCGGCACTTGCAAGCGCCGTTTCAGTTGTACCTCGATCACGCTGCCGATGGCCTCGAGCGCCTGCTGATCCGCAGCCCTGGTGAACCCGCAGACATTCTCAGCCGACTCGAGGGCTACTCGACACTTGCAACACTTGTGCGCACCCGACTGCTCACCGTGCAAGCGCAACCCTGCGAACCACAACATTTCGACAGAAACAGACACAGCGGAAAGATACCGCCAGTAATCGACGCGCGCCGTTAACAGCAATCGGCGGCGATGGCCCGAATAATTAAAGAGAACACCATGAATCCAATACCTGAACTGAACAAGTTGTTTGCTTTTGCCCGCGAACATTCAAAGTATTACGCCAGACATTTGCAAAAAGTTACACCGCAGACAAGCACTTTGGATGAACTTCCGGTGATCGATCCACAACAATACTGGGCAAGTAGCGACAACTTCGAACAATGGCCAGTATTGACTTCAACGGTCGAACGCGCCTTGGTATTCAAGACCGGCGGAACAACCAGCGCCGGTAAACTATCAGTATTTACCCGCGAAGAGTGGCAGACACTTGTGCGGGACTTCGGCGGCCATCTCGCTGGGCAACTCAGTCCCGGCGATCGGGTGGCGAATCTGTTTTTTGTCGGCGATCTGTACGCCAGTTTCGTTTTTATCCACGACGCATTGGCGCACGAAACAGCGGGTGTTACCGAATATCCGTTTACCGGTGACGTCGACCCTGCGGTGCTGGCCGACTCGATCCGCCAACACCGGATCAATGTGCTGGCCGGCGTACCCGCACAATTGCTGACATTCGCCGGCGTGCTGGAGCGTCAGGCGCGAACCCTGGGTGAAGTCGAGACAATCCTTTACGGCGGAGAAAGCCTGTTCACCGGACAATTGCAGGCGTTGCGCCGGGTGTTCCCCAATGCGCGGATTGCCTCCATCGGCTACGCGAGTGTCGACGCCGGCTTCATCGGCGCCACGAGCCGCGATTGCGCCCTCGGCGAGCACCGGATGCTGGCCAGCCACAGCGTGCTGGAAATCGTCGATGAACACACCGGTGAAGTGATCGAAGAGTGCGACCGAACCGGACGACTGCTGATCACCAACCTCACCCGCCGGCTGATGCCGCTGATTCGCTACCCCGTGGGTGACCTCGCTTGCTGGCGCGAACCGGCCGGCGCGGCGATGCGCAAGTTCGCCTTGCTGGGCCGCAGCGCCAGCAGTCAGCGGGTGCGGGTGAGCAGCCTGACCCTGTTGATCGAAGACATTGCCGGAATCGTTCAGCGCATCACCGCCCGCGACGACTGGCAACTGATCATCAGCCAACCGGCCAGCGTCGATATCTTGTGCCTGAAATGGGTTCCGGATGTGCTCAGTCCTGAAACCGCCCAGACCAACGCAACCCTGCACCGGGCACTGGTCGAGCAGTACCCGCTGATCGCGCAACTCTGCATTGATGAGCAACTTGAACTGCAGGTCGCCGATTGCGCACCCGACGAACTCACTCGCCATCCGCGCTCCGGCAAACACCAACGCGTCGTCGACCAGCGTAGCTACGTCCCCCCGCATGCGGAGCAACGTCCATGGACAAGGTGACGCTGCGCAGTTATCGCCCTTGTGACGCCAGGGCCGTCAGCCGCCTGTTTCGGCAAATCTATGGAGACCACTACGTGCAGCCGCACGTGTATTTGCCGTTGATGATCAACCAGAACCATGGCGACGGTCGCTGGCATTCGCTGGTCGCGGAATCCGGCAAGAAAATCCTCGGCCACGCGACATTGTGCAGGAATCCGGGATCGCACACGGCGGAACTGGCATTGAGCGTGGTACACCCGTCGACTCGCGGGCAGAACATCGCCACGCAATTGGGCATTCGCCTGCTGATCCATGCACAGGCGCTGGGTTGCCATGGCGTGACGATCAAACAAGTGACGCAGCATGCCTACACACAACGCATGGCCGACCGACTGGGTTTCTGCAGCACGGGACTGATGCTCGACTATGTGCCCTCGCCGTTTGGTGAATCATTGCCGGAGTCCATCGTCATCGGCTACACGCCAATCGATGGTTATTGCCGCCCACTCCCGGCGCTGCCATGGCCAGACAGCTGTCGCGACTTCATGGAGCATTTGTGCAGCGTATACGGAACGCAAGAAAAGGACGCGCCCTGGGTGGGTCCGCCCCTGCGTGTCGAACAATGTTCCGGGCGTTATGACGTAATGCTGAAACAAGTTGATAGCCGTTTGCTTAAACAGCTACGAGAACTGCCACGGCACTGGATGGTCTCGATCCGGCTCAGGCTGGCAAGCGGTTTTGCCGAGGCCGTGGACAGCCTGTCGGCGATGGGTTTCGTGTTCACCGGGATCACCCCGGATGATCGCAGCAAGGGGTGGCTGGCGCTGTTTCATCGCGGCTATCAGCCTCGTACGCTGGAGCTGCGCTGCCCGCACATCCAGCGCCTGCATGATCAGGCACAACAGCAAATTGCCCGTCAGACGTCAGCACATTCCTGAACCAAAGCCGACACCACGACCAGCCCGCTCACGCCTTGAGCGGGCTATACGACCGAGGCTTACGCCTTGGCTTTGACGCCCTCGTCGACCGGTTTCGGCGCGTTGCCTTCACCGTAGGTCTTGAGGTTCTGCAGCACATAGATCGCCTTCTTGAACTCAGGAATCAGGCTCTTGCCATAGGCATTGCCATTGAGACCATTGTTCTGGATGGAATCCAGTTGGGTCGCGAAATACTCCAGGGCGTTGAACTTGGCATCGATATCCTTGACCACGCCAAAACGGTCGAACTTGTCCCCGGCGTTCTTCAACGTAAGGGACGTGATCTCGGAGATCAGACCGCGGCTACGCAGCATCTCGCTCAGATTGCCCAATTGTTTTACCGAAACATTCGCAGGATCAAAGCCCTTGATCGCCTTGCGCATGCCCTGCTTGTCCATTTCAGCGGTATTCAGCGCGGTGGGATTGGTACCGACCAAAGTGAGCATCTGCTGCACCTTGACGCTCTGGGCCACTTGTTTTTTCGCGCCGGTGTTACGAACCATAACCCCTGCTTTGCTCTCCCAGCCGCCGACAATACCGATCGTCATGAGAAGACTCCCTGTGAAATGAACATAAAAAATATCCGTGTTGAACGGCATTAATGGGCGCGAGTATCGGCGGGCGAACTGATGGCACCAACCTCTTTCTGCACATTTTTACAATTCTCGTACATTCTCGATACAAAAGCTCCATGGCCCGCAGAATCTGCGCCAAAGCTGTCATGACAACGTCATGAAAATCGCTTTTTCAGTTATTGGCGTGCGCTGATCAGCGCTTGTGTATCGATCTCGATACTGGCCAGTCGTCGGCATCACTGCTTTTCAGCACGTGCGTACCTAAAGCTTCCTGCTGCGCCGACGATACGCTGTCGACACCCGCACTTTTTTACCCTGCCCCTAATAAGAAACGCTGCTCAAGGACCGGTCTCCATGCCCGCATTCCGCACTATTCAGGCTCGCTACACGCTGTTTCTGGTTCTGTTCATCCTGCTGTTGTCAGTGCTGACCGTGGTTGGCATAAGCCAATTGGTCGCCCCCAAGCTGCGTCACACCGAAGAACAGGTCGTGCTCAACCGCATCGCCGAAGTGGCCGAGCAGATTCAGGGCGAGTTGAACAAAGTGCAGGCGCAACAGCGCAGCATCACCCAGACCATCCCGTTGCTCGACAGCGCCGCCATCGACACGGTGTTGCCAGGTTTGGTCGATCAGTACGGCGAGCTGAAAGTATTCGGCGGCGGGATCTGGCCTCTGCCAGGGCAACGTGAAGCCGGGCGCAACAAATTCAGTACGTTCTGGCACCGCGATGCGTCGGGAAAACTGGCCGTGAACACGTTCTGGAACAGCGACGCAGCCCCCAACTATTACGACCAGAGCTGGTACAAGGGCGGCATGACCACACCACGCGGTCAATGCGCCTGGGCGGCGGCGTACAAAGATGACGCCAGCGCCGAGCCGCGCACCAACTGCGCCATGGCCATCCAGAAAAACGGCAGTGCCTGGGGCGTGTCGACCATCGACGTCACACTTGGCTTCTTCAACGATCTGGTCGCGCGCAAGGAAAAAGACCTTAACGCCGAGATGCTGATCGTCGAAGCCGACGGCAAGATCATCAGCAACAGCTCGCGCATCAGTGGCCCGATCGTGCTGAAGAACATCAGCGAACTGGCCGGCACATCGACCTTCGCCAGCCAGGTCAAAGCCGGGCTGCAAAATCGCGATCAGGCGCAGCGCATCGAATTCGATAACAACGGTGAAGCCAGCACGTTCTTCATGCGTCCTATCGAAGGCACGCCGTGGTTCCTCGCCACCGCCCTGCCGACGAAAATGCTCACCGCCCAGCGTGATGACGTCCTCAGCACCCTGAGCCTGTTGCAGATTCCGCTGGTGATCCTGCTGGTTTTGTTGCAGGTCTACGCGATTCGCCAGTTGGTGCAACGCATGAAAGCGTTGAAGGCCGACATCGATTTGCTGTCCAGTGGCGATGCCGATCTGACCCGGCGCATCACTATTCGCGCCGAAGACGAACTCGGCGCCATCGGCCACTCGGTCAACACCTTCATTGCCTACCTGCAGAACATGATCGGCGAAGTCACCCAGGCCACCGGAGCCATGGCGTCCAGCCTCGACAACCTGCAACGCACTTCGGCGCACACCAGCCAGATCCTGCTGCGTCACGCCTCGGAAACCGATCAGACCGTTACCGCCATCACCGAGATGAGTTCGACGGCAGAAAGCGTTGCGCAGAATGCCGCCGAAACCGCCGCGTTTACCCAACGCGCCAACGAAAACGCCGACCGTTCCCGCGTGGTGGTGGGTGAAGCGACCAACAGTGTCGTGGCGCTGATCGATGAAGTGGCCAGCGCCACACACAAAGTCGAAAACATGCAGCAGGACGCCCAGCGCATCACCGAAATTCTCGGGGTGATCGGCGCGATTGCCGGGCAGACCAACCTGTTGGCGCTCAACGCGGCCATCGAAGCGGCACGCGCCGGTGAACAGGGCCGCGGTTTCGCCGTGGTCGCCGATGAAGTCCGCGCCCTCGCCGCGCGCACCCAGGCCAGCACCTCGGAAATCAACGAGATGTTGACGCGTTTGACTCAAGGTGTGAGTTCGTCGGTCAGCGCCATGGAAAACACCCAGGCCAGTTGCCAGTCCGCCGCCGACGCCACCGCACGGGTCAACTCCGGTCTGGATGAAATGGCCGGTTCGGTCAGCCACATCAACAGCCTCAGCACGCAGATCGCCACCGCTGCCGAGCAGCAAAGCGCGGTGACCGAGGAGATCAACCGCAGCATGGTGCAGATCCGCCACATGGTTGATGAGCTGGTGCAGAGCGGCAAAGCCAGCGAACTGAATACCCATCAATTGCTTGAAGCCAACAGCCGGGTGAGCGCGATCATGGGACGTTTCAAAGTACGCTGATCCCAGCAGAGATTTCTGCCTGTCACATAACCCCTGTGTGGCTTGCCAGCGATGGGGCCCGGTCAGACACAACCTCATTGACTGACCTGCCGCCATCGCGGGCAAGCCCGCTCCCACAGGGGGCGACGGGGTTCATACAATTGTAGGCTGACAACATTGTCATCTCGCGCTCAGCAACCTGTCAGCGTTGATCTACGATCATCCTGCCCGTCCGCCTTGCAACAACTGGAAACATTGCGTTGATGCCCGGCGGGAAAAACCGGTCAAAATGCCTGCTTTCCGATCGTCACCCGAGCCGAGAATCCGTTATGCGAACCTATCTGCGTCTGGCCGCCCTGAGCGTCCTGTTCATCTCCTCCCTGGCCCAGGCCGCCGATCTGATCCCGATCGAAGTCCACCGCGACGCCAATTGCGGCTGCTGCAAGAAATGGATCAGCCACCTCGAAGCCAACGGCTTCAAAGTCGAAGATCACGTCGAAAGCGATATGAGCAGCTTCAAGCAGCAACATGGCGTACCACCGCGTCTGGCCTCGTGCCATACCGCGATCATCAACGGCAAATTCGTCGAAGGCCATGTGCCGGCGGATCAGGTGTTGGCCCTGAGCAAGCGTGACGATCTGCTCGGCGTCGCCGCACCGGGCATGCCGATGGGGTCGCCGGGCATGGAAATGGACGGCATGAGCGATGCTTATCAGGTTATCGGCCTGAAGAAGGATGGCGCTGACGTGGTCGTGGCGGATTACCCGGCCCATTGATCGGCGCGGCATACGGCGGGCTGTTCCTCGCCGCATTCGGCGCGGCAACCCTGTTGCCGCTGCAGTCCGAGGCGTTGCTGGTCGGTCTGATCGTCAGCGAGCGTTATTGGCTGTGGGGGCTGCTCGCGGTGGCGACGCTGGGCAACGTACTCGGCTCGCTGGTCAACTGGTGGCTGGGCCGTGGCCTCGAGCGCTTTCAGGATCGGCGCTGGTTTCCGGTCAGCGCCGCGCACATGGCCAGGGCGCGCAAACACTATGAGCGCTATGGTCACTGGTCGTTGCTACTGAGCTGGTTGCCAATCATTGGCGACCCTCTGACACTGATTGCCGGCGTGATGCGCGAACCGCTCGGGCGGTTTCTGTTGATCGTCACCCTGGCCAAAAGTGCGCGTTACGCCGTGCTGGCCATGCTGACGGTGGGCTGGCTGGGTTGAACGATCGGGTGCGGGCATTGCCTGTGTTTAACGTCGGCGTAATCCAGTCATTCCAGCATCGGCCGATTTCAAACGGAGTTTGACCTTATGTCTGTCATGTTTTCCCGTTGGCTCCCCGGCCTGCTCCTCTGCGCCGCCCTGCCCCTGTCAGCGCAAGCCGCGACGTCAGGCGAAGCCGCGCCGGAAGGCCCGGCCTACGGCCCGGAACTGCAAGGCTTCGAATACCCTTACACGCTTAAACACTTTGCCTTTCAATCCCAGGGCAAATCCCTGCAGATGGGCTACATGGATGTCGCCGCTCACGGCAAGGCCAATGGCCGCACCGTGGTGCTGATGCACGGCAAGAATTTTTGCGGCGCAACCTGGGACAGTTCGATCAAGGCATTGAGCGAATCCGGTTACCGGGTGATCGCGCCGGACCAGATCGGTTTCTGCACCTCCAGCAAACCCGACCACTATCAGTACAGCTTCCAGCAACTGGCGACCAACACCCAGCAGTTGCTCAAAGCACTGGGCATTCAAAAAGCCACGCTGCTCGGTCACTCCACCGGCGGCATGCTCGCCACCCGTTACGCCTTGCTGTTCCCTGAGCAGGTCGAGCAACTGGCGCTGGTCAACCCGATCGGTCTGGAGGACTGGAAAGCCCTCGGCGTGCCCTATCGCACCGTGGACCAGTGGTATCAGCGCGAACTGAAAGTCAGCGCCCAGGGCATTCGCGATTACGAACGAACCACTTACTACGATGGCCGCTGGAAACCCGAATTCGATCGCTGGGTGGACATGCTCGCCGGGCTGAGCAAAGGCCCGGGCAAGACTCAGGTCGCGTGGAACTCGGCACTGATCTACGACATGATTTTCACCCAGCCGGTGTACTACGAGTTCAAGGATCTGAAGATGCCGACCCTGCTGTTGATCGGCACGTCCGACACCACGGCGATCGGCAAGGACCTCGCATCGCCTGAGGTGAAAGCAAAAATCGGCCACTACGACGTGCTCGGCAAACAAGTCGCCAAGCTGATCCCGCAGTCGACGCTGGTGGAGTTTCCCGGCATGGGTCATGCGCCCCAAATGGAAGAGCCGGCGCAGTTCCACAAGGCCCTGCTCGACTGGCTGAATACATCCAATCCCGTTCGTTGATGAGGTAAGGCTGATGGCGGTGCAGATTGCAGTGATCGATGACTGGCAGGACGTGGCCCGCGACGTGGTCGACTGGTCGGTGCTCGAGAGTCTGGGTGAAGTGACGTTCGAGCACGATTACCCGGCAGACAACGCCACACTGGCCGAGCGCCTGGGCCGCTATCAAGTGATTTGCGTGATGCGCGAGCGCACGCGCTTCGACGAAGACTTGCTCAAGCGCTTGCCCAACCTGAAATTGCTGGTCACCGGCGGCATGCGCAACGCGGCGCTGGATATGCAAGCGGCCGCCAGGCTGGGCATCAAGGTCTGCGGCACCGACAGTTACAAGCACGCCGCGCCTGAATTGACCTGGGCGCTGATCATGGCGGCCACGCGCAATCTGGTGAATGAGGCCAACACCCTTCGCGCCGGTCATTGGCAACAAGGGCTGGGCGGCGATCTGCACGGCAAGACCCTCGGGATTCTCGGTCTGGGCAGTATCGGTCAGCGCGTCGCGCAGTTTGCTCAGGTGTTCGGCATGCGAGTGATTGCCTGGAGCGAAAACCTCACGGCCGAACGCGCTGAACAGGCTGGCGTGACGTACGTGAGCAAGCAGGCACTGTTCGAGCAGGCCGATGTGCTGTCGGTGCATCTGGTACTCAGCGAGCGCAGTCGCGGGCTGGTCGATGCGCAGGCACTGGGCTGGATGAAGCCGACGGCGCTGCTGGTCAACACCGCGCGCGGGCCGATTGTCGATGAGGCGGCGCTGATCAAGGCGTTGCAGAAACAGCAGATCAGCGGGGCGGCGCTGGATGTGTTCGAACAGGAGCCGCTGCCAGCGATGCACCCGTTTCGCACACTGGACAATGTGTTGGCGACCCCACATGTCGGGTATGTCAGCCGGCAGAATTATGAGCAGTTCTTTTCGCAGATGATCGAGGATATTCAGGCTTGGGCGGCTGGTAATCCAATCCGTGCGTTAAATTAACCCCGCTGTAGGAGCTGCCGAAGGCTGCGATCTTTTGATCTTCGCTTTTAAAGGCAAAATCAAAAGATCGCAGCCTTCGGCAGCTCCTACAGGTTTTGTCTGGGGTCAGCCCATCAACAAACTGCCCGCACCACAACAGTGCAGCCACATCTCTCGCTAGCACAAATTCGTGACCGATCAGTCACCGTTTTCGCCCCCCCTCACAAAAAAACCTGCACTTCGTCGGTGCGTTTCCCCCTCAAAAGCACGCTTGGCGCGGACTACCCACCGATTGTCGAACAATTTACCCATTTGCTCTGGCCCGCTCTAGGATCTGGCCTAGACTGACGTTCGCGGGGTAAAACCGACCGGTCACATTGCCGAAAAAAAGTCGAAACTTTTGCGCGCGGCGGCAGGTCATCTGAAAGACAGGGCCATAGCGACTGGTGCAATCCTTGCAACGGCCCGTTCACCCATTCTGCTTGCGCGTGTTGGGTAGCGTTTGCTCACCGATGCGTGGCGCGTTTGCGCCCGGCCACAGGACTTGGCTACGGACATCGCTTGTTCAAGACAAGAATCAGATCAACGAGACGGGAGATTCACATGATCAGTGCGGCATTGGAAATTCAGGGAGAGCGTGCTCAGCAGGCGGTTGGTGAATCGAGCACCATCAGTGTTCCTGGCAGCCGACAGATCAACGTCCCCGGCACCAAAACGCTGACTCCGGTAGCGAGCCAGAACCCCAACAAGAAGAAAGTATTGTTCGTCACCTCGGAAATCGCCGATCTGGTCAAGACCGGTGGTCTGGGTGACGTTTCCGCCGCCCTGCCCCGGGCCATGGCCCATCTGCACGACGTGCGCGTGTTGATCCCCGGTTACCCGCAGGTGATGCACAGCGAAAACCCGATCCACATCATCGGCGAACTGGGCGGCCACGCAGCGCTGCCACCGTGCAAGATCGGGCGCATGGACATGGCGGACGGTCTGGTTATCTACGTGCTGATCTGCCCCGAACTCTACGAGCGCGAAGGCTCGCCTTACGGCGCCAATAATGGTCGCGACTGGCCGGACAACCACATCCGTTTCGCCCGCCTCGGCCTGGCCGCCGCCGACATCGCCGCCAACCTTGCACAGATTCACTGGTGCCCGGATCTGGTGCACGCCCATGACTGGCCGGCCGGTCTCGCGCCTGCCTATATGCACTGGCGCGGGCAGCGCACGCCGACCCTGTTCACCATTCACAACCTCGCCTATCAAGGCGTGACCAGCCTCGGCTCCTGCCCTGAGCTGGGCATTCCCGCCCATGCCCTGCAACAGGAAGGCATGGAGTTCTACGGCAAGATGTCGTTCCTCAAGGCCGGCATGGCGTATTCGAGCCACATCACCACGGTCAGCGCCACTTACGCGCAGGAAATCACCACCCCGGATTTCGGCTGCGGCCTCGACGGTTTTCTCGCCGCCAAGACCCAGCAAGGCTTGCTCAGCGGCATCCCCAACGGCATTGATGAAAGCTGGGACGCCGCCACCGACCCGCACCTGTTCGCACCGTTTGCCATCGGCGACTGGGACGGCAAAGCGGTCAACGCTGCCCATGTGCGCGAACTGTTCGGCCTGAATGATTCCACCGGCCCGCTGTTCGCCGTGGTGTCGCGACTGGTTTATCAAAAAGGTCTCGACCTGACGATCGCGGTGTCCGAGTACATCGTGCAGAACGGCGGCCAGATCGCCATCATCGGTCGCGGCGAGCCGGAAGAAGAACAAGCCATGCGCGAACTGGCGTTGCGCTTTCCCGGGCAGATCGGCGTGCGCATCGGCTTCAATGAAACCGACGCCCGACGCATGTTCGCCGGCAGCGATTTCCTGCTGATGCCTTCGCGTTACGAGCCTTGCGGTCTGAGCCAGATGTATGCGCAGCGTTTCGGCTCGCTGCCGGTGGCGCGCAATACCGGCGGTCTGGCCGACACCATTGAAAACGGGGTCACCGGTTTCCTTTTCGATGAGTCCACTGCTGAAAGCTATCAAGAGGCCCTGAGCCGCGCGTTCAAGGTGTTCGCCTTTCCCGAACTGCTCAATGCCATGCGCTGCCGGGCGATGGCTGCGCCGTTCAACTGGTGCAAAGCGGTTGAACCGTACGCCGACCTCTACGAACGACTGGTCGCCAAGGCGCTGGGTAAAGCTCACCACAAATAACCAGGGAGGTTCACCACGATGCCGTTACGGTCTACTGAAACCTGGCCCCACGGCGCGATCATGCTGGACGCCGAACACACGCAGTTTGCGCTATGGGCGCCGGATGCGTTTTACGTGAGTGTCGAACTTGAAAATGGCCAGTCGCTGCCGATGCTGTCTCAGGCAGACGGCTGGTTTGTGCTCAAGGCCCGCTGTCCGGCGGGCACCCGTTATCGCTACAACATCGACGGCGAACTGGAGGTGCCGGACCCGGCCTCCAGGGCCCAGGATGGTGACCTCGACCGCCACAGCGTGGTGGTCGATCCGCTGGCCTATCAATGGCGACACACTGCCTGGCACGGCCGGCCATGGAGCGAAGCAGTCATCTACGAGTTGCACGTCGGTGCGCTCGGCGGCTTCGCGGAAGTCGAACAACATCTGGCGCGCCTTGCAGGCTTGGGCGTCACCGCCATCGAACTGATGCCGCTGGCGCAGTTCCCCGGCGAACGCAATTGGGGATACGACGGTGTTTTGCCCTACGCCCCGCAAGCCTCCTACGGCACGCCGGAACAACTCAAACACCTGATCGACAGCGCCCACGGTCACGGTCTGGCGGTGATTCTCGACGTGGTTTACAACCACTTCGGCCCTGACGGCAATTACCTGCATCGTTATGCAAAAGGCTTTTTCCGCGAGGACAAGCACACGCCGTGGGGCGCGGCGATCGATTTCCGCCGTAGCGAAGTGCGCGAGTTCTTCATCGAAAACGCGCTGATGTGGCTGCTCGAATACCGCTTCGACGGCCTGCGCCTCGACGCTGTACATGCCATCGAGGATCCGGACTTTCTCAGCGAAATGGCCCAGCGCATCCGTCAACAGATCGACCCCACCCGGCATGTCTGGCTGACCGTGGAAAACGAACTCAACCAGTCGAGCCTGCTGGAATACGACTACGACGCGCAGTGGAATGACGACGGGCATAACGCCCTGCACGTCCTGCTCACCGGCGAAACCGACGCCTATTACGCCGACTACGCCGCCCAACCCACCGAGCAATTGGTGCGCTGCCTCAGTCAGGGTTTTGTTTTCCAGGGGCACATCACCCGCCACGGCGAACCGCGCGGCGAGCCCAGCGAACACCTGCCCTCCACGGCGTTCGTGCTGTTCCTGCAAAACCACGATCAGATCGGCAACCGCGCATTCGGCGAACGCCTGCATCATCTGGCCGATCCGCGCGCCGTGCAGGCAGCGACCGTGTTGTTGCTGCTGTCACCGATGATTCCGCTGATGTTCATGGGCGATGAGTTCGCCGCCGAGCAGCCGTTCCTGTTTTTCACCAGTCACCACGGCGAACTGGCGGAACTGGTGCGTGAGGGACGCCGCAATGAATTCGCCGCATTCAGCGCCTTCACCGATCCGCACAAGCGCGAGCAGATTCCCGACCCGAATGCCGAAAAAACCTTCCACGCCTCACAACCCAGGTTGATCGGCAATGGCAACCTGAAACAGCAGGAAACCCTCGCGCTGTACCAGAAGCTGCTGCAATTTCGCCATCAATACATCATTCCCCATCTGTCCGGCACGCAAGCGCTCGGCGCCCATATGCTCGGTTATGGCGCGGTCAGTGCGCGCTGGCGTCTGGGCAATGGCAGCGAGCTGCGAATTGACCTGAACCTCAGCGACACGCCAGTGGTCAACCCTCCACAGACCGAGGCCGTATGGCTGTTTCAACAGCCATCCAGCATCGATCTATCGGAATCGGGCGAACTGCCCGCGTATTGCGCGCTTGTCAGCCTCACGGCCGCAACCCCTTTGCAACCTCTGGATGGAGAGCGCCTATGAGCGATGCGCAACTGGAAATACTTGCAAGCCGCGCCGGCCTTGCCGTCGACTGGATCGACGCCAACGGTCGCCCGCAAAAAGTCGCGCCGGCAGTGCTGCGCAATGTCCTGATCGGACTTGGCCACCCCGCCAGCACGGCGCAGGAAATCGACGCCAGCCTGTTGGAACTGCAAGCGGCGCAACAAGACCGCCACCTCCCGCCATTACTCACCAGCGATGTCGGCGTCGGCCTTGATCTGGGTCGGTATTTCGCCCCGCAAACCCCGTGTGAAATTCACCTTGAAGACGGCTCGCGGCTGAATCTGAAACTCGATTCCGAAGCGATATTGCCGGGGCTGATTCCGGTCGGCTATCAACAGGTGCACATCGGCGATCAATATTTCACCTTGGCCGTGGCCCCGGAACGTTGCTTCAGCGTCGGCGATGCGGTCGATAACCCGATTCCGCGGGCGTGGGGCCTGAGTGCGCAGTTGTATTCGCTGCGCCGCGCCGGCGACGGTGGCTTCGGCGACACTCAAGCGCTGGAAGACCTGGTTCGCGTGGCCGGTGAACGCGGCGCCGATGCGCTGGCGATCAGCCCGTTACACGCCATGTTCAGCGCCGACAACGGGCGCTACAGCCCTTATTCGCCGTCCAGTCGGCTGTTCCTCAATCCCCTGTACGCCGCCCCCGGCGCAATTCTCGGTGAGCGCGCCTTGCGTGATGCGATCGACGCGACCGGCCTCGCCGAACAGTTTGCGCAACTGGAAGACCTGACCCTGATCGACTGGCCGAGCGCGGCCGAGGCCAAGCAAAAACTCCTGCAGGCGTTGTACGAGGGTTTTATCGCCGGTGAGCATCCGCTGCACGCGGACTTCGCCAGTTTCCGCCATGCCGGTGGTGAAGCGCTGGAAAACCACTGTCGTTTCGAAGCGATTCAGGAAATGCGCGCCGCCCGGGGCGAAAACCTCGACTGGCGGCAATGGCCGGAACACTGGCACGACCCACGCGGTGCGGCGCTCGAAGCGTTTGCCGAGGAATACGCCGAACGCATCGGCTACTTCGCTTTTTGCCAATGGCTGATCCACCGTTGCCTGGAGCGCGCGCAAACCGCCGCCCGCAGCGCCGGCATGGGCATTGGCCTGATCGCCGATCTGGCGGTCGGCGCCGATGGCGCCGGCAGTCAGGCCTGGAGCTTTCAGGATGAACTGCTCGCCTCACTGACCGTCGGCGCACCGCCGGACATCCTCAATCGCTCGGGCCAGGGCTGGGGGATTTCCGCATTCTCTCCCGAAGGCCTGATTCGCAATGGCTTCCGCGCTTTCATCGACATGCTGCGCGCCAACTTCGCCCACGCCGGCGGCTTGCGCATCGACCATGTCATGGGCCTGCAACGTTTGTGGGTGATCCCCAACGGCGCCGCGCCGGCCGATGGCGCGTACCTGTATTACCCGGTCGATGACTTGCTGCGTCTGCTGACCCTTGAGTCCCATCGCCACCAGGCCATCGTCCTCGGTGAAGACCTTGGCACCGTACCCGATGGCCTGCGTGAAAAGCTTATCGCCCGCTCCATGCTCGGCATGCGCGTGCTGCTATTCGAACAGGACAACACCTTTTTCAAACCGATTCTCGACTGGCCGGACAACGCCTTGGCAACCACCAGCACCCACGATCTGCCGACGCTCAACGGCTGGTGGCATGGCCGCGATATCGACTGGAACGCCCGCCTGGGCTTCGTCGACGCCAACGGCGAAATCGAATGGCGCCATCACCGTCAGCGGGAGCGCGAAGGCCTGCGCAGCGCATTGAGCCAGGACCCGCAAAACTTCCGCGAGGAATCCCACGAGGCCGATCAGGTGGTCGATGCCGCGGTGCGTTTCCTCGGCCACACCCGTGCGCCGTTGGTGCTGTTGCCGCTGGAAGATGCGCTGGGCATCAATGAGCAATCCAATCTGCCGGGCACCATCGACACCCATCCGAACTGGTCACGGCGTCTGCCCGGGACCAGTGAGTCGCTGCTCGATGGCGCGGACGCGGCGCGACGTCTGGAATTACTCGCCTGCGCAAGGCTCCAGGCTGCCGAGCGTGACCAATGAACCAAGCGCTCATCCAGCCCCTGCGCGCGACATTGCGCCTGCAATTTCATAAAGGCTTCACCCTCGAACACGCCGTGCCATTGGTGCCGTACTTCGCCCGGCTCGGCATCAGCCACATCTACGCCTCTCCGCTGCTCGCGGCGCGGGCCGGTTCGATGCACGGCTACGACGTGGTCGACCCGACCCAGGTCAACCCGGAGCTTGGCGGCGAGCCGGCGCTCCGGCGCTTGGTCAGCACCCTGCGCGAACACAACATGGGCCTGATCCTCGACATCGTCTCCAACCACATGGCGGTCGGTGGCAGCGACAACCCGTGGTGGCTCGATCTGTTGGAATGGGGACGTCTGAGCCCTTACGGCGAGTTCTTCGACATTCAGTGGCACTCGCCGGACCCGCTGATGGAAGGCCAGTTGCTGCTGCCGTTCCTCGGCAGCGATTACGGCGTGGCCTTGCAGGAAGGCACGCTGAAACTGCACTTCAATGCGCAAACTGGCGGCTTCCATGTCGAGCACTACGACCATCACTTTCCGATCTGCCCGAATGATTACGGTGAGCTGCTGAGGGCCGAGGAAGCGTTGAAGCCGTTGGCCGATCGTTTCAGCGCCCTCAGCTATCAGACCGATGCCCATTCACTGGCGATTCCGCTCAAAGAAGAATTGCGCCAACTGGCGAGTCATCCGTCAATCGCCGAGGCCATCGAAAACAACCTCAAGCATTACGATTCGACCAGCGAAGAAGGCTTCCACAAGCTGCATCAACTGTTGGAGCGTCAGAGCTATCGCCTGGCGAGTTGGCGCACGGCGGCGGACGACATCAACTGGCGGCGCTTTTTCGACATCAACGAGCTTGGCGGGCTGCGCGTTGAGCGTCCGGCGGTGTTCGAAGCCACCCACGGCAAGATTTTCCAGTTGATTGCCGAAGGGCTGGTCGACGGTTTGCGCATCGACCATATCGACGGCCTCGCCGATCCGCGCGGTTACTGCCGCAAACTGCGGCGCCGGGTTGATCTGCTGGCGCCGGGCAGGCACTTGCCGATCTACGTCGAGAAAATCCTCGGCGCCGGCGAAACCCTGCACCGCGACTGGGCGGTGGACGGCACCACCGGTTATGAATTCATGAATCAGCTGTCGCTGCTGCAACACGATCTGGAGGGCGAACACGTGCTCGGTGATCTCTGGCAACGGCGAACCGAACGCCCGGCGGCGTTCATCGAAGAAGCACAACTGGCGCGTCAGCAGATCCTCAACGGCTCGTTGGCCAGTGATTGCGAAAGCGTCGCCCAGGCCCTGCTGCAAGTCGCCCGAGATGACCTGATGACCCGCGACCTGACCCTCGGTGCGATCCGCCGGGTGTTGCAGGCGTTGATCGTGCACTTCCCGGTGTATCGCACTTATATCAGCGCGATGGGCCGCTCCGAGCAGGACGAAAAGTTCTTCCAGCACGCCATGGACGGTGCGCGGCAAACACTCGGTGAAGGCGACTGGCCGGTGCTCGATTGCGTCGCTGCGTGGCTTGGTGGCACACCGTGGCGGCGCAAACCGCGCGGTCGCTCACGGAAGATTCTCAAGCATGCCTGCGTACGCTTTCAGCAACTGACCTCACCGGCAGCGGCCAAAGCCGTGGAAGACACTGCGCTGTATCGCTCGGCCGTGCTGCTGTCGCGCAATGACGTGGGCTACAACACCGAGCAGTTCAGCGCCCCGCTCAGCGATTTTCATGCGGTCAATCAGCAACGGCTGAGTGAATTCCCCGACAACTTGCTGGCCACCGCGACCCACGATCACAAACGCGGCGAAGACACCCGCGCACGTCTGGCCGTGCTCAGCGAGCGCAGCCATTGGTACGCAGAGCAGATCGAGTTGTGGCGCGCCCTCGCCCGCCCGGTGCGCGTCGACGATCAGATGCCGTCGAGCGGCGATGAGCTGATTCTCTATCAAGCCTTGCTGGGCAGTTGGCCGCTGCAATTGCGTGACGACGATCAGGCGGGTTTCGCCGACTACGCCAAGCGCATCTGGCAATGGCAACAGAAAGCCTTGCGTGAAGCGAAACTGCAAAGCAGTTGGAGCGCGCCGAGCGAAAGCTATGAAAACGCCGCGCAAGCGTTCACCGAAAAGCTCCTCACCGGAGAGGAAGGCGAGCTGCTGCGCGCCGCGCTGAGCAAGACCGTCAACAGCATTGCTGCGGCCGGCGCGCTCAATGGCTTGGCGCAAACCTTGCTGCGCATGACCGTGCCGGGGGTGCCGGATCTGTATCAAGGCAATGAGTTCTGGGACTTCAGCCTGGTCGATCCGGACAATCGCCGGCCGGTGGATTACCCCGCTCGCGAGCAGGCCTTGCACGCGCCATTGCCACCTGTGGAACTGCTGGCGAACTGGCGTGACGGGCGCATCAAGCAAGCCTTGATCGCCGAAGTGCTGAACTTGCGGGTCGAGCATGCCGAGCTGTTCCGCCGGGGCACTTACCAGGCCCTGGAAGTGCTCGGCAGTCAGGCGCACAACGTGCTCGCATTTGCCCGTGAGCACGAGGGCAAGCAGGCCATCGTGATCGTACCGGTCCGTTGCGCCACCCTGCTGGAAAACGGTGCTGTACCTCAGGTCGATGCGCTGCGCTGGGGCGATACGCGGGTGGTTTTACCGTTCGCCGCCTCTGCGACAAACCTGAAGGGACTTTTTTCAAGCCGCGCAGTCACAAAAAACAGGGAGCTGAATATCAGCGACGCGCTGGGGGATGTCCCGGTCAATCTCTTTATCCAACACTTAACACAAGCATGAGTTCAGTTCAGGAGCATTGCGATGAGTACCGACGATAAACGCATTCGCGAATTCGCCTATCAAATCTGGGAATCGGAAGGTCAGCCTGATGGTCAGGAGGCGCGCCATTGGGAGATGGCGCGCAAGCTCGCTGAAGCTGAGGCCCTGGCACCGAAGAAACCGCCAAAAGCCGCCGGCAGCAAAGCGGCTGGCAAAACGGCCGAGGCCAAGGCCCCGCTCACCAAGCCGAAACCACCGGCCAAAGGCAAACCGGCAGGCGCCGCGAAAGTGATTCCGCCGGGCGAAAAAGCCGCCGAGAAAAAGCCTCGGGCGCCGAAGAAGCCTTCGGCGATCTGACGCTCTAACCGGATTATTGAACTGAATGATTGTGTGGCGGGTTCGCTCGCCACCGAGGGCTGACTCGCCCTTAAGAAACACACAAAACCCTGTGGGAGCGAGCCTGCTCGCGAAGACGTTGGCACATCCGACATCTCTGTCAGCTGACCCACCGCTTTCGCGAGCAGGCTCGCTCCCACAGGGGATCAGTGTCAACTGAACCATCCCGATTTTTGCAGGAGCAATCATGACCCGTCCAACGAAAGCCGAACCCACCGCACACGCCGAGCCGTCGAGAATCCGTGAAGGCCTGCCCTTCCCGCTTGGTGCGACCTGGGATGGTCTGGGGGTGAACTTTGCTCTGTTTTCCGCCAACGCCACCAAGGTCGAACTGTGCATCTTCGACGATGCCGGCGAAGTCGAACTCGAACGCATCGAACTGCCGGAATACACCGACGAGATCTACCATGGCTACCTGCCCGACGCGCACCCGGGGCTGATCTACGGCTACCGCGTCTATGGCCCGTACGACCCGGCCAACGGTCACCGCTTCAACCACAACAAATTGCTCATCGACCCGTACGCCAAGCAATTGGTCGGCCAACTGAAATGGTCAGAAGCGCTGTTCGGCTACACCATCGGCCACCCTGACGCTGATCTCAGTTTCGATGAACGCGACAGCGCGCCATTTGTGCCCAAGTGCAAAGTCATCGACCCGGCGCACACCTGGGGCAATGACCACCGCGTCAGCGTGCCGTGGGACAAGACCATCATTTATGAAACCCACGTGCGCGGCATCAGCATGCGTCACCCTTCGGTGCCGGAGAACGTGCGCGGCACCTTTGCCGGGCTGATGGTCGACGATGTCCTCGAACACATTCGCAAGCTCGGCGTGTCCACCGTCGAGTTGCTGCCGATCCATGCCTTCGTCAACGATCAGCATCTGCTGCACAAAGGCATGACCAACTACTGGGGTTACAACAGCATCGCGTTTTTCGCCCCAGACCCGCGCTACCTCGCCAGCGGCAAGATTGCCGAGTTCAAGGAGATGGTCGCGCACCTGCACGAAGCCAATCTCGAAGTGATCCTCGACGTGGTCTACAACCACACCGCCGAGGGCAACGAACAAGGTCCGACCCTGTCGATGCGCGGTATCGACAACGCCTCGTACTACCGCTTGATGCCCGATGACAAACGCTACTACATCAACGATTCCGGCACCGGCAACACCCTCGACCTGAGCCACCCGTGCGTGCTGCAAATGGTCACCGACTCGTTGCGTTACTGGGCCAGTGAGATGCACGTCGACGGTTTCCGCTTCGACCTGGCGACGATTCTCGGTCGTTATCACGACGGTTTCGACGAGCGTCACAGCTTCCTCGTGGCTTGCCGCCAGGACCCGGTACTGCGTCAGGTGAAAATGATTGCCGAACCGTGGGACTGTGGCCCCGGCGGCTATCAGGTCGGTAACTTCCCGCCGGGTTGGGTCGAGTGGAACGACAAGTTTCGCGACACCGTGCGTGCGTTCTGGAAAGGTGACGACGGCCAGGTCGCCGATTTCGCCAGCCGCATGACTGCCTCCGGCGAGATGTTCAACCAGCGCGGGCGGCGGCCGTACTCTTCGGTGAACTTCATCACCGCCCACGACGGTTTCACCCTCAACGATCTGGTGTCGTACAACGACAAGCACAACGAAGCCAACGACGAGAACAACCAGGACGGCAGCAACAACAACCTGTCGTGGAACCACGGCGTCGAAGGCCCGACTGACGATCCGGAAATCAATGCGCTGCGCCATCGGCAGATGCGCAATTTCTTCGCCACCCTGCTGCTCGCCCAAGGCACGCCGATGATCGTCGCCGGCGATGAATTCGCCCGCACCCAGGACGGCAACAACAATGCCTATTGCCAGGACAGCGAGATCGGTTGGGTCAACTGGGACCTGAGCGAGGACGGCAAGGCGTTGCTGAAATTCGTCAAACGCCTGATCAAGTTGCGTCTGGCTTACCCGATCCTGCGTCGCGGACGCTTCCTGGTTGGCGAGTACAACGAGGACATCGGCGTCAAGGACGTTACATGGCTGGCACCGGACGCCACCGAGATGACCACCGAGCATTGGCACGATGCGCACAACCGCTGCCTGGGCATGCTGCTCGACGGCCGCGCGCAGGAAACCGGGATCCGCCGCAAAGGCGCGGATGCGACCTTGTTGCTGGTGGTCAACGCCCACCACGACATCGTCAATTTCACCTTGCCGGAAGTGCCGGAGGGCAGCTTCTGGACCTGCATGATCGACACCAATCAGCCGTCAATCCGTGGTCAGGAACGCTTCGATTTCGGCCACGAATACTCGGTCACCGGGCGCTCGCTGCTGCTGTTCGAACTGCAACGTGATGAAGAAGACTGATATGGATCTGCACCGCTATCTGAGCCGACGTCCAGCGGATTATCCACACACCGCAGCCCTCGGCGATTGCCTGCGGGCACTGGTCGAGGCCGGGCTGGATCGTCTGCCGTTACCGGGCAGTGGGCGCACGCTGGAGCGTTTTCAGCGGTTGGCGGAAGTCGGCGGGCATGATCTGGGTTTGTGCAAACTGTTCGAGGGCCACACCGACGCACTGGCGATCATTGAGCAACTCGGCGGCTCGCCTACGCCGGGCAGCACTTGGGGCATGTGGGCAGCGGAACCGCCGCAGGCACGGGTCAACGTCAGCCCGGCCGGGCACATGGTCGCGCTGCATGGACGCAAGGCATGGTGCTCCGGCGCCGCCGTGCTCAGCCATGCCCTGCTCACCGCTTGGGATAGCGATGATCAGCAACAACTGGTGGCTGTCGCTCTCGACCAACCGGGCGTGACCGTCACCGAGCAAGGCTGGCAAGCGGTGGGCATGGCGGCTACTGGCAGCGTCGAGGTGCTGTTCGACGGTGCCGAAGCGCAGGCCATCGGCAATCCCGGCGATTATCTGCAACGCCCGGGTTTCTGGCAGGGCGGCATCGGTATTGCCGCGTGCTGGTACGGTGCTGCGCGGCAAATCGCCGACGCATTGCGCGCACAGTGTGAGCAACGCCCGGAACCGCACGCCCTCGCCCATCTCGGCGCAGTCGACAGCGCCTTGCAGGCAGCGGCGGATGTCTTGCGTTTCAGCGCTTTGCACATCGATGCCCATCCCGAGGACAACGCCGAATTGCTCGCCCGTCGTGCCCGTGCGGTGGTCGAGCAGTCGGCCGAACAGGTCATGCGTGAAGTCGGCCGCGCCCTCGGCGCCGGGCCGTTTTGCAAGGATCGCCACTTTGCCCGGCTCAGCGCCGATCTGCCGGTGTTCCTGCGCCAGAGTCACGCCGAACGGGATCTGGCCGCACTCGGCCAACTGCTGGCCGGGCAGTCTTCGGAGGCATGGACGCTATGAAAACCAATCCGATTGTCGGCCAGGGCACCAGCCTGCATCAGTGGCAGGCGTCGCGGCACCTGGCGGAGCTGGACAGCATCGACATCCTCAGTCTGGTGCCACCGGGCGCGCGAGCGGTGATTGTCGCGCCGCACCCGGACGACGAAGTGCTTGGTTGTGGCGGTTTGCTGCAATTGCTCGCCGAGGCCGGCCGGCCTCTGCAGCTGATTTCAGTCACTGACGGCAGTGCCAGTCACCCTGGTTCCAGTCGCTGGCCGGTGGAACGTCTGAGCGTAGTGCGCCCGCAGGAGTCAGCCGAAGCGCTGCGCCGCCTCGGTTTGCCGATGCATCGGGTGAAGTGGCTGCGCGGTGGTTTCACTGACACGCAGGTCGCGGCTCAGGAAGCTGAGCTGGTCGATTTCATCGAGCAGCACCTGCGCCCCGATGATGTGCTTTTCACCACCTGGAGCGAGGACGGTCATTGCGACCACGAGGCCGTAGGCCGCGCCAGTGTCGAGGCTGCCCGACGGGTCGGTGCGACTTGCCATGAACTGCCGGTGTGGACCTGGCACTGGGCAACCCCGGAGGACGCCTTCGTACCGTGGCAGCGAGCGCGCAAGATTCTTCTGACGCCGGCGCAAGTCGCACGCAAGCGCCACGCGGTGCACGCGTTCGCCAGTCAACTGGAAGGCGATGCTGACGCCGGACTCGGTCCGGTGCTCGCCCCGTATGTGCTCGATCGCCTCTTACAGCCCTTCGAAGTGGTGTTTCTATGAGTGTCGAGGATCGCTATTTCGACGGTTTGTTCGCCGGTAACGACGACCCGTGGGCGTTCCGCGAGCGCTGGTACGAACAGCGCAAACGCGCAATCACCCTCGCCGCCCTGCCGCGTCCGCACTATCGGGCAATCTTCGAGCCGGGTTGCGCCAACGGCGAGCTGAGCGCCGAACTGGCCACCCGTTGCGATCGATTGTTGTGCTGTGACACCGCCAGCGCGGCGGTGACATTGGCGCGCACCCGTTTGAGCCTGTTCGATCACGCCGAAGTGCGACAAAACCGTCTTCCCGGCGACTGGCCGGAGGAAAAATTCGACCTGATCGTATTTAGCGAGATCGGCTACTACCTGGATAGTAAGGATCTGACAGAAGTGATCCGTCGGGCCAGTGAATGCCTGACTGCCGATGGCCAGTTCCTGGCCTGTCACTGGCGCCCGCCCATCGATGGCTGTCCGCTGAATGCGCGACAGGTTCACGACCTGATTCACGAAAAACTGCATCTGCCACGCTTGGTTCTGCATCAGGAAGCGGACTTCATCCTTGAGGTGTGGAGCCGCGAACCACGCTCGGTGGCAGCACTGGAGGGCTTGCGATGATCGGCATTCTGATCCCGGCGCACAATGAGGAGGATCTGCTCGGCGACTGCCTGAGCGCGGCCATGCGCGCCAGTCGCCACGGTTTGCTGGCCGGTGAAAAGGTTGAAGTGCTGGTGGTGCTCGACAGCTGCACCGACCGCTCGGCGCAGATTGTCAGCCGCTATCCGGTGCTGAGCCTGCACATCGACGCTCGCAATGTCGGCCAGGCCCGGGCGGCCGGCGCGCAGCTATTGCTGGAGCGCGGCGCGCGCTGGATCTCTTGCTCGGATGCCGACAGCCGAGTGGCCGACGACTGGCTGGTGGCGCAACTGGGTTTGGGTGCCGACGCGGTATGCGGTACCGTCACCGTCGAACGCTGGCACGAGTCGTTCGATGAAGCGGCGCAAATCCGCTATCACCGGGATTACCGGGCCTGCGATGGCCATCGGCATATCCACGGTGCCAATCTGGGCATCAGCGCCGACGCCTATCGCTGGGCCGGAGGCTTTAAACCGCTGGCCTGCGACGAGGATGTGCAGTTGGTGCGGGAGCTGGAACTGGACGGCGCCAACATCGCCTGGAGCCATCGCCCGCAAGTGCTCACCAGCGCACGCTTCGACAGCCGTGCGCGCGGCGGCTTCGGTGACTATCTGCGAAATCTGGCACAGATGGAGCAAAAAAAAGCGGATCAGATTGATCTGTGACGCGACGAACTTCGCTTCATGAGCAATACTCTGCTGCGCGGCAATCCAGGGTTCGGAGCGTCGCAAGGCATTCAACCCGCCTTCACGGGTCGCTGGCGTCTGGCAATCACCGCCAATCGCACGACTGAGGGCCGAACAACACAAGGACGTCACACCATGAAACCGTTATCCCTCAGTGACAGCAGTCTGCCGGCGCAAATCTGGAACAGCGCCGCGCAACTGGACAACATTCCCGTCATCAATACCTTGAGCCTGGTCCCCGCCGGCGCCCGCGCCGTGATAATCGCCCCGCATCCGGGTGATGAAGTGGTCACCTGCGGCGGCCTGCTGCAACTGCTATCAAGCCTCGGTCATCCACTGCTATTGCTGTCGATCACCGATGGCAGCGCCAGCCACCCGGGTTCGCGGCAATGGTCGGAAAAGCGCCTGAGCGTGTTCCGCCCACAGGAAAGCGTCGAAGCCCTGCGCCGTCTCGGCCTGCCGATGCACAGCCTGAAATGGGTGCGCGGCGGCTTCACCGACAGCGCCCTGTGCGATCAGCAAGATCAAGTAACCGAGTTCATCAGCCGCTACCTGCGTCCCGGTGACGTGGTGTTCAGCACCTGGCGCGGCGATGGCAACGACGACCACGAAGCGGTGGGCCGGGCCAGTGCGCAAGCGGCGGAACAAGCCGGCGCGACCTTCCATGACGTGCCGGTGTGGGCCTGGCACTGGCCTGAACGCGATCAGCAGATGATCCCTTGGGAGCGTGCGCGCAAACTGCGCCTCGACACCTGGACCGTGGCGCGCAAGAGCCACGCCACCCACGCTTACGCCAGCCAGCTGAAGGGTGAACCGGCGATTGGTATTGCACCGATGCTGCCGCCGGTGATTCTGGAAAGAATGCGCCTGCCCTACGAAATCGTCTTCGTCTGACAAGTACCCTGTAGGAGCTGCCGAAGGCTGCGATCTTTTGATCTTGATCTGCAGAAGCAGATTCAAAAGATCGCAGCCTCGTTTCACTCGACAGCTCCTACAGATGAATGGCGCCCCCAAGCAAAAGGAACTGCCGCCCCTCCCCATCAGTCGCATGAATAAGCGGCCCGCAATCCAGAGGAGTGAACGTGTCCAGCGATCCCAAGCGTCATGTTGTCGACGCGCCCGTCATTCATCGTCTCAGGGTGCTGACGGTCAATACCCACAAGGGTTTCACCGCATTCAACCGGCGATTCATTCTGCCGGAACTGCGCGAAGCGGTGCGCAGTACCTCGGCCGACCTGGTGTTTCTGCAGGAAGTGGTGGGTGAACACGAACGGCATTCGAACCGTTACAACGAATGGCCACAAACCTCGCAGTACGAATTTCTCGCCGACAGCATGTGGAGCGATTTCGCTTACGGGCGCAATGCCGTTTATCCCGACGGCCATCACGGCAATGCGCTGCTGTCGAAATACCCGATACGCGAGTACCGCAACCTCGACGTTTCGATCACCGGCCCCGAACGTCGTGGCCTGTTGCACTGCGTGCTCGACGTCCCGGGGCACGCCGAAGTCCATGCGATCTGCGTGCATCTGAGTCTGCTCGAAAGCCATCGGCAATTGCAGCTGCAACTGCTCTGCCAGTTGCTCGAATCCCTGCCCGACGATGCCCCGGTGATCATCGCCGGTGATTTCAACGACTGGCAGCTTCAGGGCAACGTCGCCCTCGGCCGTCGCGACTACCTGCACGAAGCCTTCGAACGCCACCACGGGCGCCCGGCCAAGACCTACCCGGCGCGCTTTCCGTTGCTGCGGCTGGACCGTATTTATTTGCGCAATGCCAGCAGCCATGACCCGCAAATCCTCGGCAACAAGCCGTGGACGCATCTGTCGGATCACCTGCCGCTGGCGGTCGAGGTGCACCTGTAAACGCATTAGTGACAGCAATACCCTATGTGGCAGATTCGCACTCCTTGTGCCCTTTCAGTGCCGGCAGACCTTCTGTCGGTAACTGAAGCCCTCTAAGCCGGGGCTTTCACTGCGTTTTTCCATGCAAACAACCACTTAGTTATGTGCAGAAAAACAAACGCTTGCAGATCCTGTTTTACGGCTACCGCTCATCGTTCAATTTCTTGACGTGCGGGCACGACTCTTCTTATCTCTACCTTACTACCCCCGGAATCACTACCGGGACGAACCTCCGGACACTCGCGAAATCGAGCGGCCACGGTTCGCCCCGCTCCATTCGGTCGCCCCTCGTTCGGGGTAGGAGAGACGCCACATCGAGATGCCGCATGCGCCTGCAAGGTAGACCTCCATGAGAACTTCAATCGGCCCACACGAGATCAAAATCACTTTCTGCACAGTGTCGAGTTCTATCTTGCTGTGCTCATCCATGGAGGCGCAGGCCGGTCCTGCGGCGGATGAAACCACCCCGTGGTATCGCGCGGATGTCCCCGTGCTGACGCTGCCCACCACCGTCATAACGCCCGAGCCTCGCCGCCTGAGCCCACGGCCAGACTTGCAGGGCGCCGACCTCATCACAGAAGATCTTGCACCCGGCGCGTGGGACCTGCTCTATGGTCGCAGCGCCCGGCAAGCGCAAACCGATGTGCTTGCCTCAGGCTTCGCAACACCCGGCAGCGGTGACGTCAAAGGTCCGGCGGTGCTGACCGTTCGAGGCGCCAACCATACCCAGACCCTCGGCCTCATCGGCGGTGTCAACCAGATTCAGGCCAATGGCAACGGCGTACTCACCAGTCGCGCCTTGGCCGATCCGAACAGCGACACCCTCAATCTCCAAGGCCAGAGCCTCGGCGCCTACTACAGCCTCACCGGTGCGCAAGGCTGGCACGTAGACCTGTCGGCCAGCGGTGGCCGGGTCAGCGGCTTCAGCCGCAACGGTCAAGGCGCCCGGCAAGCCACCGAAGGCAGCGCCATGACCTTCTCGGTGGAAGGCGGTTTTCCGATTGGTTTGAGTGACAACTGGGTGGTCGAACCACAGGCGCAGTTGATCAATCAACGCATTACCCTCGACACACCCTACGCCGGCTCGGGCAATGCATCCTCCACCGATCTGACGGCGTGGAGTGGCCGCGTCGGCGCACGCTTGAAAGGCAGTTACGATTTGAATGGTCTGCCGGTCGAACCCTATGTGCGCACGAACCTCTGGCACACCGTTTACACCGGTAGCACGGTGACGCTGGATCAGGTCGACAAGATCAGTAGCAGCCGCAAGTCCTCCACCGTTGAGTTGGGCTTGGGACTGGTAGCGCGGGTGACGCCGGTGGTGAGTCTGTATGTCAGTGCCGATTACAGCAGCGATGTCGATGACAATGATTTGAACGGGTTGATTGGCAGCCTTGGGGTGAGGATGCGTTGGTGAGCGGTGGGCCGGATTTTGAAGATGCCTGAACCGGCGCCTTCGCGAGCAGGCCCGCTCCCACATTTGGAATGTATTTCCCCTGTGGGAGCCAGCCTGCTCGCGAATGCAGCGACACGGTTTTAGATCAACCTTCAGGTTTGAGGATCAACACCGCCAACGGCGGCAGATTCAGCTCCAGCGACAGCGACTGACCATGGCTCGGCACCTCCTCGGTAAACGCCCCGCCGCCATTGCCGTAATTGGAACCGGCATAGGTGTCGGCATCGCTGTTGAGCAATTCGCTCCAGCGCCCGGCAAACGGCACACCGACGCGATAAGCCTGACGCGGCACTGGCGTGAAGTTGGCCACCACCAGCACCGGTTTACCCTCCTTGCTCCAGCGCAGCCAGGCATAAACGCTGTTGATTGCATCGTCGCCGATCAACCACTGAAAACCCTGCGGCGCGTCGTCTTGATCGTGCAGCGCCGGCTCTTCGCGATACAGCCGATTGAGATCGCCGACCAGTTTCTGCACGCCTTTGTGCTCGGAATACTGCAGCAGATACCAGTCCAGCTGTTGATCGTGATTCCACTCGCGCCACTGGCCAAACTCGCAGCCCATGAACAACAGCTTCTTGCCCGGGTGCGTCCACATGAAACTCAGATATGCGCGCAGGTTGGCGAATTTCTGCCAGCGATCGCCGGGCATCTTGTCGATCAGCGAATGCTTGCCGTGCACCACTTCATCGTGGGAGATCGGCAGGATGAAACGCTCGGACCAGGCGTAAACCAGACCAAAACTCAACTCGTTGTGATGATGGGCGCGGTACACCGGGTCCTGCTGAATGTAATGCAGCGAATCGTGCATCCAGCCCATGTTCCATTTGTAGGCGAAACCCAGACCGCCCTGCTGCGTGCTCTGGCTGACACCCGGCCACGCCGTGGACTCTTCGGCGATCACCAGCGCACCCGGCGCTTCCAGCTCAACCACGTCATTCAAATGGCGAAGGAAGTCGATGGCCTCCAGATTTTCCCGGCCGCCATGGCGGTTCGGCACCCATTCGCCGGCCTTGCGCGAATAGTCGCGGTACAACATCGACGCCACCGCATCGACGCGCAGGCCGTCGACGTGGAAATGCTTCAACCAGTGCAGCCCGGAAGCCAGCATGTAGCCGTGCACCTCAGTGCGCCCGAGGTTGTAGATCAGCGTGTCCCAATCCTGATGGAAGCCTTCCAGCGGGTTGCCGTACTCGTACAGCGCCGTGCCGTCGAACTGGGCAAGACCGTGGGTATCGGTCGGAAAATGCGCCGGCACCCAGTCAAGAATCACGCCGATCTCGGCCCGGTGGCAGGCATCGACGAACTCGGCGAACTGCGCTGGCGAGCCGTAGCGCGCACTCGGGGCGAATTGCGACAGCAGTTGATAACCCCAGGAGCCGCCAAACGGGTGCTCCATGATCGGCATCAGTTCGATATGGGTGAACCCCAATTCCTTGACGTAAGGAATCAGCCGTTCAGCCAACTCCGGCCAGGTGTACTGGCGGGCGACTTCGCCGAGATCATCCAGCTCGCACTGCCATGAGCCGGCATGCAGTTCATAGATTGACAGCGGCGCCGAATGTTTCTGACGGTCACGGCGGCTGCTCATCCATTCGTGATCCTGCCAGTCGATTTGCAGCGGCTCGGCGACTTTCGACGCGGTGTCCGGCGGCAGGCTGGTGGCCAGTGCCATCGGGTCGGCCTTGAGCGGCAGAATGCCGTGGGCGCCGAGAATTTCGTATTTGTACAACTCACCCGCTTGCAGGCGCGGAATAAACAACTCCCAGACCCCGGACGGATGACGCAAGCGCATTGGATGGCGACGCCCGTCCCAGACGTTGAAGTCGCCGACCACCGACACGCGCCGGGCATTCGGCGCCCACACGGCGAAACGCACACCATCAACACCATCGACGGTTTTCAGCTGCGCGCCGAGGCAGGCGCTGAGGTCACGGTGATTGCCTTCGGCGAACAGATACAAATCCATTTCGCCGAGCAACTGGCCGAAGCTGTAAGGATCTTCCGCCACCTGCTCGCCACCGGCCCAACGCGTGCGCAGCAGGTAAGGCCGTGCATGGTCGAAATGACCGACAAACAGCCCCGGCGTATCAGCCTGCTGAAGCGGGCCAAGCTCTTCGCCGGAGTCCTTGTCCAGCACGACAACACTCAGCGCACCGGGTAGATAGGCGCGGACAAATTGCCCGCCGGCACCATCACCGTGCGGGCCGAGAATGGAAAACGGGTCTTGATGTTCCGCCCGCACCAGCGCGTCGATGTCCTTCGCGGTCGGCAATAATGCCTCTTTAACCACACCCTGTTCCTTGTTCGAGAAACTCATGACTACTCTCCACCAAGATCGGAAAAGGGTTTAAGCCCCGTCAACAACCCGTACAAACCGTGCAATGGCACGGGCAACCACGTGGGGCGATTTTCGGCTTCATAGGCCACTTCATAGGCCGCCTTCTCCAGGCCGAACAACGCCAGCGCGGCGTCGGCACCTTCAGGATCTTGCCAGGCATGATCAAGACTAGCTGCCGCACGGCGATATGCCTGAACAAATGCCTCGCGGGCCTCGCGCAGATAACGCTCGGCCACCAGACGCCGCGCCGTTTCAGACTCGCCGCTGTGGTCAACGTTGTGCACGTTGATGGTCATCGCCGCCGCGTAATCGAACGAGCGCAGCACGCCGCTGACATCTTTGTACGGACTGTGTTTGCCACGCCGCTCGCTCAATGGCCGCGCCGGTTCACCCTCAAAGTCGATCAGATAGGCATCGCCCTTGATCACCAGCACCTGGCCCAAATGCAGATCGCCGTGGACGCGAATGCGCAAACCGCCGACGGCTTTTTTCGCCAGATCCTGCACGTGGGCGAGGATGGTTTTTTTCTCGTCGACCAGCCTATTCACCAGTCTCTGATCCGCTGCGCTGAGTTCGCCCTGATGCTGCTTGAGCAGTTTCAAAGCATGCTCGACCTGGGCCACGACATCCTTGCCCGTCGCCTGCATATCCTTGACCGTCGACACCTGCGGGGCGAAGTCGGCATTGTCGGTGGGCGCGGCGAGCACCTTGTGCATCTCGCCCAGACGCTGACCGAGCATCCCGGCAAAATCCCTCAGCTCGCCGAGGGCGTTGTAATGCTGTTCCTGCTCTGACATGGCATCGGCCAGTTCATCGCGCAGCGCCCGCTCGAGGTTGTTTTGCGTCCACTCCCAGGCGTCGCCCTGATTGCTCAGATAGCCTTGGGCGATCATCAGCAGGTTGTCTTCGCCCTGGACGTCGCGGCGAATCACCGAGCCGAGCAGCGGAGAGATATTGGCAAATCCGGCCTCGGTCAGGTAAGCGCTCATCTCCAGTTCCGGGTGTACGCCAGGAGCGACTTTTCGTATCAGCTTGAGCACCAGGCTGTTGCCGATCACCACCGAACTGTTCGATTGTTCGGCGGACAGATAACGCACTTCCGACTCAGCTCCGAGGCCTAACGTTTCCAGATGCGCCGTCGGTGCAAAGCGGATTTCGCCCTCGCTCGACTCCAGTACGGTGTTGTTCTGCATGCCTTGCAGCACCGCACGAACAAAGGTTTCAAGGCTGAACGCGTCAGTAATCAAGCCGACCTGTCGTACACGGCGTACACGGGACAAGGCCAGTTGCTGCGGCAGCGCCGGGCCGACCTGATCCTCGGAAATGAAACCGAACGGCAGTTGATAGCGACTGGTCTGCCCACCGCTGGTGACTTCGAATTCGCTGAGCAACACCGGATGCTGCGCATCGCCGAAACGCACGCCATAAGCCAGATGCACTTTTTCGATGGCCGCGTCTTTGCCGGCGAACCAGCGCCGATTCTGCAGCCAGCTCGGCAGGATGCTTTGCTCCAGCGTCGTACGCGACGGCGCTTCGAGCAGCTCTTCCATGCGTTTTTTCAGCACCAGCGTGGTGAAGTCCGGCAGGCTTTGCGCCGGTTCCACGTGCCAGCTCGGCATCTGGTTTTCTGCCGCCAGGGCGAACCAATAGAAACCATACGGCGCGAGGGTCAGGAGGAAATTCAACTGGCCAATCGGCGGGAATGCGTTACCGCCGAGCATCTCCACCGGCACCATGCCGACGTAGGCCGACAGGTCCAGCTCCACCGCTTGCGCACTGCGCGAAACGTTGGCCACGCACAGAATGATTTCGTGCTTGCCATCGGCATCGGTGAATTCGCGGGTGTAAGCCAGCACGCGACGGTTGTTCGGCGAGAGCATCTTCAAGGTGCCGCGACCGAAAGCCTTGGACTGCTTGCGCACAGCGAGAAGACGTCGGGTCCAGTTGAGCAGCGAATGCGGATCGCCAGACTGGGTTTCGACGTTCACCGACAGATAGCCGTATTGCGGATCCATGATCGGCGGCAGCACCAGACTCGCCGGGTCGGCGCGGGAGAAACCGCCATTACGGTCGATCGACCATTGCATCGGCGTGCGCACACCGTCGCGGTCGCCCAGGTAGATATTGTCGCCCATGCCGATCTCGTCGCCGTAATACAGGGTCGGCGTGCCGGGCATCGACAGCAGCAGGCTGTTAAGCAGCTCGATGCGGCGGCGATCACGCTCCATCAACGGCGCGAGACGACGGCGGATGCCGAGGTTGATCCGCGCGCGACGGTCAGCGGCGTAGTAATTCCACAGATAGTCACGTTCTTTATCGGTGACCATCTCCAAGGTCAGCTCATCGTGATTGCGCAGGAAAATCGCCCATTGGCAATTGGCGGGAATTTCCGGGGTCTGGCGCAAAATATCGGTGATCGGGAAGCGATCTTCCTGAGCCAGAGCCATGTACATGCGCGGCATCAGCGGAAAGTGGAACGCCATGTGACATTCGTCACCATTAACGCCCTCAGCATCGGTATCACCGAAGTAAAGCTGCGTGTCTTCCGGCCATTGGTTGGCCTCGGCAAGCAGCATACGGTCGGGATAATTGGCGTCGATCTCGGCGCGGATCTGCTTGAGGACGTCGTGGGTTTCCGGAAGGTTTTCGTTGTTGGTGCCGTCACGCTCGATCAGGTACGGGATCGCGTCGAGACGCAGACCATCAATGCCCATGTCCAGCCAGTAGCGCATCACCGACAACACGGCTTTCATCACTTGCGGATTGTCGAAATTCAGGTCCGGTTGGTGCGAATAGAAACGGTGCCAGAAGTACTGGCCGGCGACCGGGTCCCAAGTCCAGTTGGATTTTTCCGTGTCGAGAAAAATGATCCGCGTGCCGTCGTATTTCTGGTCGTCATCCGACCACACGTAAAAGTCCCGCGCCGCCGAGCCTGGTTTGGCCTTGCGCGCACGCTGGAACCACGGGTGCTGGTCAGAGGTGTGATTGATGACCAACTCGGTGATCACCCGCAAACCGCGTTTGTGCGCTTCGGCGATAAAACGCTTGGCGTCCGCCATGGTCCCGTAATCGCTGTGCACGCCTCGGTATTCGGCAATGTCGTAGCCGTCATCGCGGCGTGGAGAAGGATAGAACGGCAACAGCCAGATGGTGTTGACGCCGAGGTCGGCGATGTAATCGAGTTTGGCGATCAGGCCGGGAAAGTCACCGATGCCGTCGTTATTGGAGTCGAAAAACGATTTGACGTGAACTTGATAGATCACCGCGTCCTTGTACCAGAGCGGGTCTTTGATAAAGGTGGCTGCCTTGGGTTTCTTCGCCATGTGAAACTCCTGAAAAATTCGTTTCTGCACAGAATCTGATTGTGCTGATCCCCCTGTAGGAGCTGCCGAAGGCTGCGATCTTTTGATCTTGTTTCTAAAAGATCGCAGCCTTCGGCAGCTCCTACAGGGGTTTGGGCAATGCTTAGGTGGCAGTAATTCGCCAGATACCGAACGGCTGATACGCCGGGTCAATGCGCATGAACTGGTATTTGCCGTGCCAGTCCCAGCGATGCCCGTTCATCAAGTCTTCGCCGTGGGTGGTCGCATCGTCGGGCAGGCCCATTTCCCACAGCGGCAGTTCAAAATTCGCTTCCTGCACGTTGTGCGGATCAAGGCTGACCGCGACCAGAATGAAATTGCTGCCGTCAAAACTGCGCTTGCCGAAAAACAGGATGTTGTCGTTCCACGCGTTGTAGACCTTCAGGCCCAGATGCGTGTGCAGCGCCGGGTTCTGCCGGCGAATACGGTTGAGCTGGGCGATCTCGGCAATGATGTTGCCGGGCTCGGTGAAGTCGCGGACGCGGATCTCGTACTTCTCCGAGTCGAGGTATTCCTCTTTGCCCGGCACCGGCGCCGACTCGCACAGTTCGAACCCCGAATACATGCCCCACAGGCCTGAACCCATGGTTGCCAGCGCGGCGCGGATGAGAAATCCCGGACGCCCGGATTCGTGCAGGAACGCCGGGTTGATATCCGGCGTGTTGACGAAGAAGTTCGGCCGGTAGCATTCGCGCCACGGCGATTCATTCAGCTCAGTGAAATACGTCGCCAGCTCAGTCTTGCTGTTGCGCCAGGTGAAATAGGTATAGCTCTGGGTGTACCCGACCTTGCCCAGCCGCGCCATCATCGCTGGCGTGGTGAAAGCTTCGGCGAGGAAGATGACTTCCGGGTACAGCGCGCGAACGTCGGCGATCAGCCATTGCCAGAACGGCAGGGGCTTGGTGTGCGGATTGTCGACACGAAAGATCTTCACGCCCTCCTCGACCCAACCAATGACGATGTCGCGCAACTCGACCCACAGGCTCGGAATCGCGTCCGGCGCATAGAAGTCGACGTTGACGATGTCCTGATATTTCTTTGGTGGGTTCTCGGCGTATTTGATCGTGCCGTCGGGACGCCAGTTGAACCAGCCCGGATGCTGTTTGAGCCACGGGTGATCCTGGGAACACTGAATGGCGAAGTCGAGGGCGATTTCCAGACCGTGATCGGCGGCAGCGGCCACCAGTCGACGGAAATCCTCGCGGGTGCCGAGTTGCGAGTGAATCGCCTCGTGACCACCCTCCTCACTGCCAATTGCATAAGGGCTGCCAGGATCATCGGGACCGGCGGTCAGGGAATTGTTGCGGCCCTTGCGATGGGCGCGGCCAATCGGGTGGATCGGCGTGAAGTAAAGGACGTCGAAGCCCATGTCCTGAATCATCGGCAAACGCGCGTGCACATCATTGAAGGTGCCGTGACGGTGGGGATCGTCGGTGATCGAGCGCGGAAACAGTTCGTACCAACTGGCAAACTCGGCCAGTTCGCGTTCGACATCCACCGGGAACTCCGCACTGACGCTCAGGTAAGCGCGGTGATCGGCCTCAGCCATCAATTGCGCACTGCGCGAGTGCAGGAATAGCGCAACCTGCTCGGTTTCGAGCAACCCGGACAATTCGTGATGCAACGCGGCGAGCTGTTCGCTGAGCTGGCCTTCGCTGCGTTCGGCGGCCTGTTGCACCATGGTTCGGCCTTCCTGCAACTCCAGCGAAACAGGCACAGCGGCGCTGTGTTTCTTCTCCAGTTCATATTGGAAACTGGCGAAATGGTCGATCCACGCTTCGATGCAATAGAGGAAGCGTCCTTGGTGCTCAGGGCGGAACTGGCCTTGCCAGCCATTGTTGCCCTGATCAGCCATGACCTCGGTTTGCCAGGTTTCCTCGCCCTCTTCGCGCCAGCGGATGCGCACGGCGAGTTTGTCGTGGCCGTCGGCAAATACTTTGCTGGTGACCACAATTTCACGGCCGGCAATCGACTTCACGGCGAACTGCCCGCCATCGAGGGTCGGCATGGTGTTTTCGATGACAATGCGCGGCAGCAGCAACGCCTGCGACAGCGGCATGTGCGGGTTGTAGCTCAGTTCAGAAGGTCTTTCAGCAGTCATTGAGCATCTCTCCTTAACGCCCCAAGGACGCTCTTGTGCCGGATCAGTGTTCACAACGAAGCACCTGCCCCGAAATGAACTCACTTAGGTTCCGAGCGGCCGGCGCCGGGAAAAGTTCAGATGAAATTGCCGTGTCAGAAAAGCGGATCGAATCGCGTGCAGGGTGGTCAATCCACTTAAGCACTTCTCACGCCATGTGCCACACGGAGGTCATCAGATGAACATCCCGATCCCGGCCGAAACGCCCGATCCGAACATCGACAACCCAACGCTGCCAGAGACCGAGCCGCAGCCGATTCCCGAGCAGGAACCGCCCGGCACCACGCCACCGCCGAAAGAAGAACCGCCGAGCACAATGCCGCCCGTTATCGTTTGATCACCGATGTAGCTCATGTAGGAGCTGCCGCAGGCTGCGATCTTTTGATCTTGGTTTTAGACAATCAAAGTCAAAAGCTCGCAGCCTTCGGCAGCTCCTACAGGGGTTAGCAATCATTGGCTACAGATGTCTGTTCTTTTCATCGTCGTTTTCGAACAGCCGTACAATTCGCGGCATCACGCTGAAAATTCCCAGCGCCAGCAAGGTACTCAGCAGCGCCGTCGCTTCCCGGCCCAACCCGGCCGCCACACCAATGGCCGCGGTCATCCACAACCCGGCAGCCGTGGTCAGGCCTTTGACATGGCCTTCATCGCCTTCCTTGTTTTTCAGGATAGTCCCGGCGCCGAGAAAGCCGATCCCGGCAATCACGCCTTGCAGCACACGGCTCATCGCATCCGACTCCGCCCCCGACGTCTGCGGCACCAACACAAACAGTGCGGCCCCGAGCGCCACCAACATATGCGTGCGCACCCCGGCAGCCTTGCCCTTGTGCTCGCGTTCAAAACCGAGGATGCCGCCCAGTACCGCCGCCATCAGCAGGCGCACGGTAATGCGCGTCAATTGCGAAGCATCCGCAACGTCGGCGAATTCCGCCTGCAGGGTTTCCCACACTTCATGCCACCACGCGTTCATCGTGCAGTCCTTGTTATTGGCTCGATAGACGATGGACAGCGGCGACCATTAATCAGTTGCGCAGAACGATCGGCGAAGCCTGTGCCCTAACCTTGCAGACACCCCTGAAAAAAGGACTGCCCTCATGCTCCTTCGAGTCGATGAATCCAATCCCGAACAGAAAGTATGTTTTTTCACTGTCGAGAATGGCGAAGAAATCCGCATTTGCGACACCCTGGAAGTGCTCACGGACAGCGACAAGGCCATGTCGTTTGTGGAAATAGACGGCCGGCGCGTGTACATCACCGAAGCAGATGCTGACGCATTGACCGTCGCGGGTGCCAAGGACGGTCGCAAGCACTTGAAGGCTGACGAGAGTGGTTCGGTGATTTGACTGACCTTGATCAACACCCCGCGCAAACGCCTGATATAGGCGTTTGCGCCTTTGTTTGCGGGCTGCTTCAAGTTGTCGCAGGCGTTGCACAGAATCGCATCTGATCCGCTTTTTATTGAAATAGCTGAGTCTGTTATGCAAACAGATCGACGCTCATAGTGCTCTGGCCTGATGGAGGCTGATGAGCGAATAACCATGAGCGAACAAATCCCCGTCCGAACCGTAGAAGCATCCCCAACCATAGCTCCTCATATAAAAAAGGTGCCCGCACGCCCAATGAAGGCGACGGCCAGGTCCAGCGACAACCAGATCCACACCCGCAGCTTCACCGGCCTGTTCCGTACCCTGCGCATGAGCGGCGCGGGTTTTCTGTTCGTGCTGTTTTTCGGCACCGTGTGGCTGAACTGGGGCGGACGTCAGGCGGTGCTCTGGGATCTTTCCGAAAGCAAATTTCACATCTTCGGCGCGACCTTCTGGCCGCAGGATTTCATTCTGCTGTCCGCGCTGCTGATCATCGCCGCGTTCGGCCTGTTCGCCATCACCGTGTTCGCTGGCCGGGTCTGGTGCGGCTATACCTGCCCGCAGAGTTCGTGGACGTGGATCTTCATGTGGTGCGAGAAGATCACCGAAGGCGAGCGCAACCAACGCATCAAACTGCAAGCTGCGCCGTGGAGCCTGAACAAACTGGCGCGGCGTGCGGCCAAGCACACCCTGTGGCTGGCAATCAGCGTGCTGACCGGCCTGACCTTTGTCGGTTACTTCACGCCGATCCGGCCACTGGCCGAAGAACTGCTGACCCTGCAAATCGGCGGGGTCAGCCTGTTCTGGGTGCTGTTTTTCACCGCTGCGACTTACATCAACGCCGGTTGGCTGCGTGAAGCCGTTTGCATGCACATGTGCCCGTATGCGCGGTTCCAGAGCGTGATGTTCGACAAGGACACCCTGGCGATCTCCTATGACGTTGCCCGTGGCGAAAACCGTGGCCCGCGCAAACGCGATGTGAAACCGCTTGAAGCCGGCCTGGGTGATTGCATCGATTGCCAGTTGTGCGTGCAGGTCTGCCCGACCGGCATCGACATCCGCGACGGCTTGCAGATGGAGTGCATCGGCTGCGCGGCGTGCATCGACGCCTGTGACTCGATCATGGACAAAATGAACTACCCGCGCGGGTTGATCCGCTACAGTTCCGAGCGCGAGTTGCAGGGTGGCAAAACCCACCTGCTGCGCCCGCGTCTGATCGGCTACACCGTGGTGCTGGTGGCGATGATCGGCGCATTGGCACTGGCGCTGGTCGAACGGCCAATGGTTTCGCTGGATGTAACCAAGGATCGCGGGTTGTTCCGCGAGAATGGTCAGGGCCAGATTGAAAACATCTACACCCTCAAAGTCATTAACAAAACCCAGCAGCGCCAGGACTACAACCTGAGCCTGGTCGACGGTGACGGCTTCCAGTTGCAAGGCAAGACCGAGTTGAGCCTGGCCCCGGGGGAAATTGTCGATGTGCCAGTGTCGGTGGCGATGACCACGGAACGCCCGGCCAGCAGTTCGCAGACCTTGAGTTTCAAGATTGCCGACAGCGATGAGCCGGAGGTTTACAGCGTGGCGAAGAGCAGGTTTGTTGCGCCGATGAATCGTTGAGCCGTTAGAATCCGCTCCCTCACCCCAGCCCTCTCCCAGGGGTAGAGGGGGCCGACCGAGGTGTCTGTCGCTATACATCGACCTGACAGACCGAGTCGATTATGGATTCAGCAAAGCATTTTCAGGCTGAATCGATTATGGATTCAGCAAAACACTATCAAGACGAAACGATTGTGGATTCAGCAAAGCATTTTCAGGCCGAATCGACTATGGATTCAGCAAAGCACTTTCAGGTCGGTGTAGTTCACAAGCATCCCCCAATCAGTCCCCTCTCCCTCTGGGAGAGGGTTAGGGTGAGGGCTTTTTCCTCCCTGACACACCTCAAAAACACCAGCACCAAGGTACTCGATGAAACGCTACGAAAAATTCGCCGACGACATCGCTGAACTGATCCGCTCCGGCGTCCTTGGCCCCGGCCAGCGCGTGCCTTCGGTGCGTTACGCCAGCCAGACCTACGGGGTCAGCCCGTCCACGGTGTTCCAGGCCTATTACCTGCTCGAACGCCGCGGCCTGATCCGCGCGCGTCCGCGCTCCGGCTATTTCGTCAACACCCACGCGCCGAGCCCGTTTTCCGAGCCGGTAATCAGCAGCCACGTCAACGATTCCACCGAAGTCGACGTCAGCGAACTGGTGTTCTCGGTCCTCGATTCGATCAAGGACCCGAGCACCGTGCCATTCGGCTCAGCGTTCCCCAGCCCGACCCTGTTCCCGTTGCAGCGCCTGTCGCGTTCGCTGGCCAGCGCCGCACGCGAGATGGACCCGCGCATGGTTGTCACCGACATGTCACCGGGCAACCCGCAACTGCGCCGGCAGATTGCCCTGCGCTACATGGTCGGCGGGCTGATGCTGCCGATGGAAGAACTGCTGATCACCAACGGCGCCCTCGAAGCGCTGAACCTGTGCCTACAAGCCGTCACCGAACCGGGCGATCTGGTGGCCATCGAAGCCCCGGCGTTCTACGCCAGCCTGCAAGTGCTCGAACGGCTGAAACTCAAAGCCGTGGAAATTCCCGTGCACCCGCGCGACGGCATCGACCTCGGCGTGCTCGCGCAAACCCTGGAACGCCATCCGATCAAAGCCTGCTGGTGCATGACCAGTTTCCAGAACCCGATGGGCGCAACCATGCCTGAGGCGAAGAAACAGGAACTGGTCGAACTGCTGCGCCACCATCAAGTGCCGCTGATCGAAGACGACGTCTATGCCGAACTCTATTACGGCCAGCAGGCGCCGAAACCGGCCAAGGCATTCGACACTGAAGGGCTGGTGATGCACTGCGGTTCGTTCGCCAAAAGCCTGGCCCCCGGCTACCGCATCGGCTGGGTCGCCGCCGGACGTTACGCGCAGAAAATCGAACGTCTGAAACTGATGACTTCGCTGTGCGCCTCGATGCCCGCACAAGCAGCGATTGCCGACTACCTGCAACACGGCGGTTATGACCGCCACCTGCGCAAACTGCGTTACGCACTGGAAGAACAGCAGAGCGCAATGCTCGCGGCGATCGCCCGCTACTTCCCGGCGCAGACGCGGGTCAGCCAACCGGCGGGCGGCTACTTTTTGTGGCTGGAACTGCCACCGCAAATGGATTCATTGAAGTTGTTTCAGATGGCACTGGCGCAGGGGATCAGCATTGCACCGGGGCCGATTTTCTCGCCGACGCAGCGCTTCAGGAATTGCATTCGGCTGAACTATGGCAGCCCTTGGACCGAGGACTCGGAAAAAGCCATGGAAACGTTGGGGCGGATTGTGCGGTCGTTCTGACAGTTGGATGTTGCCTGTGCTGGCGCCATCGCTGGCAAGCCAGCTCCCACAGTGATCTCTGTCACCGCATAGGTTGTGTACGACACAGAAACCTGTGGGAGCTGGCTTGCCAGCGATGTGGCCGGATCAGGCAACACAAATCCCAAAGATCAGCGCCCACCCCCCAAATCAACAAACGTACCCGTCGCATACGAAGCCTTATCCGACAACAACCAGACAATCGCTTCCGCCACCTCATCCGGCCGTCCGCCACGGGCCATCGGAATCGCCGACTCGAGCTTGCTGACCCGATCCGGATCGCCGCTCAAGGCGTGGAAATCGGTATAGATGTAACCCGGGCGCACCGCGTTGACCCGAATCCCCTCTCCCGCGACTTCCTTGGACAAACCGATAGTGAAGGTGTCGAGCGCACCTTTGGACGCCGCGTAATCGACGTATTCGTTCGGCGAGCCCAGACGCGCGGCCACCGACGACACATTGACGATGCTGCCGCCCTGCCCGCCGTGTTTGGGCGACATGCGCAGGATCGCGTGCTTGGCGCAAAGAATCGGCGCCAGGACATTGGTTTTCATGATTTTGAGGATACGGAATTCGGACATTTCGTCGACCCGCGACTTTTGTCCGACGGTGCCGGCGTTGTTCACCAGTGCCGTGACCCGGCCCAACTCGGTGTCGACCCGATGGAACAGCGCGATCACTTCGTCTTCGATGCTGACGTCGGCACGTACGGCGATGGCCTGGGCGCCCAATGCGCGGACCTGCTCCAGTACGCTGTGCGCGGCCTGTTCATCCGACTGATAGTTGATGCAGATCCGATAGCCTTGCTCGGCAGCCAACAGCGCCGTGGCCGCGCCAATCCCGCGCCCGCCACCGGTGATCACAATGACTTTATCCATGCTGGCCTTTCCCCCAAATGCACACGTAACAGTCGGGGGGAAGAATAACCGCCATTGGCGGGTTTTGCATGGAGTCTGTGGTGTCTG
>NZ_JAMLFX010000002.1:441520-455040 GCF_023634765.1 Pseudomonas sp. AKS31 | reverse complement strand
GAGCAAGCTCGCTCCCACAGGGGGATGCATTCCAAATGTGGGAGCGAGCTTGCTCGCGAAGAACGATAACGCGGTCGATCAGACCGCCGCTGACTGCTGAGTTCGAGCAATATCCTGCATGAATTTGTCAGCCGGCATCGGATGCCCGAGCAGATAACCCTGCAACGAATCACAGCCCAGTTCAGTCAGAAACGCCTGCTGCACCCCGGTCTCGACACCTTCAGCGACAATCCGCAAACCCAGTGCCTGCCCCAACGCGACAATCGCCGAGACAATCGCCGCATCGTCGCTGTCATGCTCCAGATCGCGCACAAACCCACGATCAATCTTCAGCTCGTTGGCCGGCAAGCGCTTGAGGTACATCAGGCTGGAGTAACCGGTGCCAAAGTCATCGATCGACAGATCGACGCCCATGTCCGAGAGTTCCTGCAACACCATCATGCTCGCATCGGCGTCGCTCATGGCCGTGGTCTCGGTGATTTCCAGGGTCAGGCTGTTGGCCGGCAAGTGGTGAGTAGCCAGCGCCTTGGCCACGCTGCGCACCAGCCCCGTGTGGCAGAACTGCAACGCCGACAGGTTCACCGCGATACGCCAATCGGTGTAACCGAGCACGTACCATTCGCGCATCTGGCGACAGGCTTCGTTGAGCACCCAGTCACCGATCGGAATGATCAGACCGGATTTCTCGGCCAGGTCGATAAACTTGTCCGGCATCAGCATGCCGTGGATCGGGTGTTGCCAGCGCAGCAGCGCTTCAGCCCCGACCGGGCGGCCGTTGGCGGCGTCGAATTTGGGTTGGTAATGCAAGCTGAACTGGCTGTGTTCCAGCGCCGCGCGCAGGTCCTGCAACAACTGCAACTGCTTGCGGGCGTTGTTGTTCATCGATGCATCGAAGAAGCTGTAACCGTTTTTTCCGCCGCCCTTGGCGTGGTACATCGCCGCGTCGGCGTTCATCAACAATTCTTGCGCGGTCTGGCCATTGCCCGGGTACAGGGCGATACCGACACTGGCGGAGATCTGCAAGTCATGCTCGGCGACACGGAACGATTGTGCGATCAGGCCGACCTGACGTGCCGCCAGCCCCAGCGCGTCATTGGGTTCGGTCAGGCGCACGAGCAGCACGAACTCATCGCCACCAATGCGCGCCAAGGTGTCCTGGCCGCGCAAGTCTTCGCGCAGACGCACGCCCACTTCGCGCAACAACTGATCGCCCATGTGGTGACCGAAGGCATCGTTGACCGGTTTGAAGCCGTCCAGATCGATGAACATCAAGGCAAAACAGCCGCCCTGCTCCTGGACCTTTTTCATCGCCTGATTGATCCGGTCGTCGAGCAGCATGCGGTTCGGCAGACCGGTCAGGGTGTCGTGCAGGGCCAGTTGCGTGAGTTCGCGATTGGCCACGGTCAACGAATGCGCCAGATCGGCAGTGCGCGCTTCAAGGCGTGCGTCGAGAATCGAGGTCAGCAGGGCAATCGACAGCACCGCCAGCGTGGTGATCAGCACCAGACTGTCGAGGCCATTGCCCTTCAAACCGTTGACGGTGGCACCGCAGAAACTGCCGTCAGGAAATTGCGCGGCGGCCATGCCGGTGTAGTGCATGCCGACAATGGCGATACCCATGATGATCGCCGCGCCGGCACGAATCAGGCGCACGTACGGCGAGTGCTGACGCAGGCGGAAGGCAATCCACAGCGCCGCAGCCGACGCGCCGACCGCAATCAGCAATGAGGCGCCAAACAGCGTCGGGTCGTAGTCTATTCCCGGCGTCATGCGCATCGCCGCCATGCCGGTGTAATGCATGGCACTGATCCCGGCACCCATGATCAACGCGCCAAAAGCCAGTTGCAGAATTGGCAGTTTCGGCTGGCTGACCAGCCACAAGGCGAAGCCGCAGGACAACACGGCAATCAACAGTGAGAGCGCGGTCAGGGTGATGTCGTAACCAAGGTCAATCGGCAGTTTGAAGGCGAGCATGCCAATGAAATGCATCGACCAGACGCCGATGCCCATAGCAAATGCACCGCCGGCGGTCCAGAAATGCACCGCCCGGCCCTTGGCCGTGGCAATGCGACCGGTGAGGTCGAGCGCGGTGTAGGAAGCGAGGATCGCCACGCACAACGAAATGAAAACCAGGGTGGAGGAATAACTACCGATGAGCATGGGATTTCTCGTGGCCACCCGACGCGACTTGCGTCCGTTCTCGGTCGGGCAAATGCGGCGATTGTACTGATTACGCGGAAGAACGCACTGACAAAGTAATCAAATTGCCATCAAGCCGATGAAACGCTTGTTTGATCGTTCGAGATGCCTCTGAAAGGGGGCTTTCTGAACCTTGCGCGATCATTGTGGGAGCGAGCCTGCTCGCGAATGGGCTCTCTCATTTGATCGTTCCCACGCTCCGCGTGGGAATGCAGCCCGGGACGCTCCGCGTCCCTTCAAAGCCGAACGCGGAGCGTCCATTGAGGCATTCCCACGCAGAGTGTGGGAACGATCAGTGAAGCCAACCTTCAGCGGGTGTTATCGCTGACATCCAGTTTCCCATCCCAACCGCCGCCCAGCGCGGCAATCAACTGCACGCTGGCAATCAAGCGGCTTTGCAAGATGTTCAGCACGTTGCGCTCGTTGCTCAGCGCCGTGGCCTGCACCACCACGACATCGATGTAAGCAATCAGACCAGCCTTGTACTGGTTTTCGGTCAGGCGCAGGGAGTCACGGGCCGCATCCAGCGCTTCCTGGCGCACCGCTGCTTCGTCTTCGTACACCTTGAGCTGCACCAGATAGTTTTCCACCTCGCGGAAACCGTCGAGCACGGTCTGGCGGTATTTGGCCACGGTCTGGTCATACACCGCCTCGGTGCGGTCGACTTCTGCCGAACGAATGCCCCCGTCAAACAGCGGCAGCGCCAGTTTCGGCCCGACCGACCAGAAACGGTTCGGCAGGCTGACCAGGTTCTGCGAGGTACTGCTGCTGTAGCCGCCGCTCAGGCTCAGGGTCAGGTCGGGGTAATACGCCGCTTTGGCCACGCCGATATTGGCGTTGGCGGCAATCACCGAACGCTCCGCCGAAGCGATGTCCGGGCGCCGCTCCAGCAACTGCGAGGGCAGGCTCAACGGCACCTGCGGCAGCTTGGGGATGGTCTGCACTTCGGCAATGTTGAAGTCCGCCGGCGCTTGCCCGGTCAGTACGGCAATCGCATTTTCGAACTGCGCACGCTGCCAGATCAGGTCGACCAGATCGGCCTGGGTGCTTTTCAGTTGCGTCTGCGCCTGCGCCACCGCATCGCGCCCGGAAACCCCGGCGCGGTACTGGTTCTGCGTCATTTTCAGCGAGCGTTCGTAGGCGGCGACCGTGGCTTCGAGCAGACGTTTCTGCTGATCGATCACGCGCAGTTGCAGGTAGTTCTGCACCAGCTCCGATTGCTGACTCAGGCGCATGGCCGCCAGATCGGCAAAACTGGCCTGGGCGCTGGCCTCATCGGCTTCCAGGCCACGGCGCAATTTGCCCCAGACGTCGGCTTCCCAACTGACGCCCAGCTCGGCGTTATAGGTGTCGCGGATGCCACTGGATGAACTGCTCAGGCTCGAACTGCTGCTGCCAGTGCCCTGACTGGAGCGGGTTTTGCCCAGGCTCAAATCCACTTTGGGATAAAACGCGCCACGGGCACTGCGCACCAAGGCCTGAGCCTGACGGTACTGGGCTTCCGACTGCGCGACGGTCTGGTTGGAATTGTTGAGCTTTTCGATCAACCCGTTGAGTTGCTGATCGCCGTACAACTCCCACCAGGCACCACGGGCCAGCGAATCGCTCGGGTTGGCCTGAGTCCAGCCCTCGGCCTCCTTGTACTGGGCAATTTGCGCAGTTTGCGGGCGTTGGTAGTCCGGGCCGACGGCGCAGGCACTGAGCATCGCCACGCACAGTGACAGGCTCAGCAAGCGCGAGCCCCGAGCAGTGGCCAGATTGATTAGCGAACGGTCAGTCATAGCGGAGTTTCCAGAGCGGCATCAGTACGCACGCCACGCCATTTGTTGAAACGATGGCGCAGCTTGTCGAGATAGAGGTAAACCACAGGTGTGGTGTAAAGCGTCAGCACCTGGCTGAAAATCAGCCCGCCGATGATGGTCAGGCCCAGCGGCTGGCGCATTTCCGCGCCCTCGGCCCGGCCGAGCAGCAACGGCAAGGCACCGAGAATCGCCGCCAGTGTGGTCATCAGAATCGGCCGAAGCCGTTGCAGACAGGCGCTGCGGATCGACTCCAGCGGCGACAGGCCCTGATGACGCTCCAGTTGCAAAGCCAGGTCGATCATCAGAATCGCGTTTTTCTTTACCACGCCAATGAGCAGGAACAACCCTAGCAACGAGATCAGGCTGAACTCGCCGCCCAGCGCATAAATCGACAGCAACGCGCCGACACCGGCCGACGGCAGGGTCGACAGAATCGTCAGCGGATGAATGTAGCTTTCATACAACACGCCCAGCACCAGATACACCGCCAGCAACGCGCCGAGAATCATGAACGGCTGGCTCTTCTGCGTCGCGGCAAAGGCGTCGGCAGTACCGGCCATTTTCGCGATGATGTCTTCCGGCAAGCCGAGCTTGGCAATCGCCCGCTCTATCGCGGCACTGCCCTGCTCCACCGTCACGCCTTCGGCCATGTCGAAGGAGATGTCTTCGGAGGCGAACTGGCCTTCGTGGCTGACGCGGTCGTCTTCCAGGCTGTTTTCGTAATGAGCGAACGTCGACAGCGGCACCCGCGCACCGTCAGCGGTGATCACCTGCACTTGCTTGAGCGTCACCGGATCCTGGGCGTATTTCGGATTGACCTCCATCACCACCTGATACTGGTTGAGGCTGTCGTAGATCGTCGAAATCTGCCGCTGGCTGTAGGCGTTGTTCAGCACGGCCGTGACCATGTCCATGTCGACACCGAGGCGTTTGGCCTGGTCACGGTCGACAATCAGCGTCACTTGTTGCGCCCCGGCGCCTTCACGGGCATCGATGGCGGTCAGTTCGGGCAGGGCTCGCAGTGCCGCGACCACTTTCGGAAACCATTTACGCAACTCGCCGAGGTCGCCGCTTTGCAGGATGTAGCTGTATTGCGAACTGGTCTGCTCGCGCCCGCCGCCAAATTGCAGATCCTGGTCGGCCATCAGCATCAACTGCGCACCAGGCACCTTGGGCATTTCCTTGCGCAGGCGCTCGATGACTTTCTGCGCCGACAGCTGACGCTCCTTGATCGGTTTCAGACGCACGATCATGAACGCGTTGTTGGTGCCGTTATTGCCGCCAATGAACCCGGCCACACTTTCCACCGCGTCGTCCTTGAGCACCGCGCGGCGGAAGGTTTCCATTTTCGGCTGCATCACGCTGAACGACAGGCCGTCGTCACCGCGCACAAAACCGATCAACTGGCCGGTGTCCTGCTGCGGCATGAAGGTTTTCGGCACCACTACATACAACGCGACATTGACGCCCACGGTGATCAGCAGACTGAGCAAGGTCAGACGCCGGTGGCGCAGCACCCAGTCGAGGCTGGTGGCGTATTTGCCGACCATCCAGTCGTTGGTGCGGCGGCTCCAGCGTTGCAGGCGGTTTTCCTGGCCCGGCGTGTGCGGCTTGAGCCAACGGGCGCAGAGCATTGGTGTCAACGTCAGCGAAACCACCAGCGACACGACGATGGCTGCCGCCAGGGTGATGGAAAACTCACGAAACAGGCTCTCGACAATCCCGCCCATGAACAGGATCGAGAGGAACACCGCCACCAGCGAGACGTTCATCGACAACAAGGTGAAACCGACTTCCTTGGCCCCGAGGTACGCGGCCTGCATCGGTTTGACGCCTTCGTCGATGTGCCGGGAAATGTTCTCCAGCACGACAATCGCGTCATCCACCACCAGGCCAGTGGCGAGGATAAGGGCCATCAGCGAAAGGTTGTTCAGCGAAAAACCGTAGAGGTACATCACCGCAAAGGTGCCGACCAGCGACACCGGCACCGCCAATGTCGGAATCAGCGAGGCGCGGAAGTTACCGAGGAACAGGAACACCACCAGAATCACCAGCGCCACGGCAATCAGCAGGGTCATCTCGGCTTCGTGCAGCGTGGCTTTGATGACTGGTGAACGGTCCATGGCCAGATTGAGCTTCACACTGGCCGGCAACACCGCTTGCAAGGCCGGCAGTTGTGCCTTGATCTCGTTGACCGTCTCGATGATGTTGGCGCCAGCCTGGCGGTTGATCACCAGCAGCACCGCCGCGTCATCGTTGAAGAAACCGCTGTTGTAGCGGTCTTCGACGCCGTCGCTGACCTTGGCCACGTCCTTGAGGCGCAGCGCAGCGCCGTCGGCGTAGTGGATGATCAGTGATTCGTAATCCTTGGCTTTTTCCAGCTGGTCATTGGCCTGGATCTGCCACAGGCGTTGACCGTCCTCAACCGAACCCTTCGGCCGGCGTACGTTGGCATCGGCGATGGTCTTGCGCACATCGTCGAGCGCCACGCCGTACTGGTTCAGCGCCTGCGGTTCGAGTTCGATACGCACCGCTGGCAGCGAACTGCCGCCGATCTGCACTTCGCCGACACCCTGCACTTGCGACAGGCTCTGGGAAAGAATGGTCGAGGCCAAATCGTAGAGCTGGCCTTTTTCAAGGACATCGGAGGTCAGCGACAGCACCATGATCGGCGCCTGCGACGGGTTGACCTTCTTGTAGGTCGGCATGCTGCGCATCCCGCTCGGCAGCAGATTGCGCGAAGCGTTGATCGCCGCCTGCACTTCCCGCGCGGCACCGTTGATGTCGCGGTCGAGATCAAATTGCAGAATGACCCGGGTCGAACCCTGACTGGAGCGGCTGCTCATGGTGTTGACGCCGGCGATCGCACCGAAGGAACGCTCCAGCGGCGTCGCCACCGTCGAGGCCATCACCTCCGGACTCGCGCCCGGCAGACTGGCCTGCACGACGATCACCGGGAAATCCATCTGCGGCAGTGGCGACACCGGCAACAGGCCGAAACTGACACCGCCCAGCAGCATGATCGCCAGGCTCAGCAGCATTGTGGCGACCGGGCGCTTGATGAAAGGACCGGAGAGGTTCATTGACCGCGATCTCCGCCTTCACCGCAGATCCCTGTGGGAGCGAGCCTGCTCGCGAATGCAATCTTGTATTCAACAATGATGGTGCCTGACAGGCCGCTTTCGCGAGCAGGCTCGCTCCCACCAGGAATGTGCGCTGTTTGCAAAGTCATACCGCCACCTCTTCGCGGTCGGCATTGGTCTTGCCAAAGCGCCGTCCGAGGCGGTCGAAATACAGGTAGATCACTGGCGTGGTGAACAGCGTTAGTACCTGGCTCACCAATAGACCACCGACCATCACCAGACCCAGTGGCTGACGCAATTCCGCCCCGGAACCGGTGGCGAGCATCAACGGCACCGCACCAAACAGCGCGGCCAGCGTGGTCATCAGAATCGGCCGGAAGCGCAGCAGCGCCGCCTGATAGATCGCCTGTTCCGGCGCCATGCCTTGCGTGCGCTCAGCGTCGAGGGCGAAGTCGATCATCATGATCGCGTTCTTCTTGACGATGCCGATCAACAGAATGATGCCGATGATCGCGATCATGCCCAGGTCATTACCGCTGAGCAGCAACGCCAGCAACGCGCCGACCGCTGCCGACGGCAAGGTCGAGAGAATGGTGATCGGGTGGATGTAGCTCTCGTAGAGCACGCCCAGCACGATGTACATGGTCACCACCGCCGCCAGAATCAGCAGCAAGGTGCTCGACAGCGACGCCTGGAAGGCTTCGGCCGCGCCCTGGAACTGGGTCTGCACGCCGACCGGCATGCCGATGTCCTTCTGCACCTGTTCGATAATGTCGACCGCATGCCCCAGCGCCACCCCGGGCGCCAGGTTGAACGACATCATCACCGCCGGGAACTGGCCGATATGGGTGATCGCCAATTGCGCCTGCCGCTCTTCGACATGGGCCAGACTCGACAGGCGCACCTGCGCGCCGTCAGTGGTCTTCACATGAATCTGGTCCAGCGCCTGCGGGCCGATCTTCTCTCCGGCCTGGGCTTGCAGCACCACGCGGTACTGGCTGGCCTGAGTGTAGATGGTCGAGATCTGCCGCTGGCCGAAAGCGTCGTACAACGCATCGGTGATGTTCGCCACCGAGACGCCGAGGCGTGACGCGGCATCGCGGTCGATCACCAGATAAACCTGCAAGCCTTTATCCTGCAAATCACTGGCAACGTCGGTCAGTTCCGGCCGCTGGGCCAGCGCTTCGACCAGACGGCTGCTCCACTGGCTGAGCAGTTCGGAATCCGGCGAGGACATGCTGAACTGATATTGGGTACGGCTGACACGATCTTCGATGGTCAGGTCCTGCACCGGTTGCATGAACAGCCGGATGCCGACCAGTTTGTCCAGTTGCGGCTGAAGGCGCGCAATCACTTCCGTGGCGCTCAGATCGCGCTCGCCGTGGGGCTTGAGGTTGATCAGCAAGCGGCCGCTGTTGAGCGTGGCGTTATCGCCGTCGACACCGATGTAGGACGACAGGCTCTGCACCGCCGGATCTTCAAGAATGATTTTCGCCAGTTGCTGCTGACGCTCGCCCATCGCGGCAAAGGAAATCGACTGCGGCGCCTCGGAAATGCCCTGAATCACCCCGGTGTCCTGCACCGGGAAGAAGCCCTTCGGCACGACCATATAGAGGAACACGGTCAACCCCAGCGTAGCGATGGCCACCAGCAAGGTCAGTGGCTGGTGCTTGAGTACCCAGCGCAGCATCCGCCCGTACTCGGCGATCATCCAGTCAATCACCGCACCACTGGCGCGGTAGAAACGGCCCTGCTCGTGTTCTTCCGGTTCACGCTTGAGCAGACGCGCGCACATCATCGGCGTCAGGGTCAGCGAGACCACCAGCGAAATCAGGATGGCCACAGCCAGAGTGATGGCGAATTCGCGGAACAACCGCCCGACCACGTCGGCCATGAACAACAGCGGAATCAGTACCGCGATCAGCGACAGCGTCAGGGAAATCAGGGTAAAGCCGATTTGCTTGGCGCCCTTGAGCGCAGCCTGCATCGGGCTGTCGCCCTCTTCGATGAAGCGCGCGATGTTCTCGAGCATGACGATGGCATCGTCGACCACGAAACCGGTAGCAATGGTCAGCGCCATCAGGGTCAGGTTGTTGACCGAGAAGCCGGCCAGGTACATCACGCCGAAGGTGCCGATCAGCGACAGCGGCACGGCCACCGACGGAATGATCGTGGCACTGGCGCGGCGCAGGAACAGGAACGTCACCATCACCACCAGGGCGATGGCGATCAGCAATTCGTGCTGCACGTCGGTGACCGAGGCGCGAATGGTCTGTGTACGGTCGGTCAGCACGGTGACATCGAGGCCGGCCGGCAGGTTGTCGGTGATGCTCGGCAGCAGTGCCTTGATACGGTCGACCACCTCGATCACGTTGGCGCCCGGTTGACGCTGGATGTTCAGCAACACCGCCTGATTCTGGTTGGCCCACGCAGCAAGGCGCTCGTTCTCGGCGCCATCGACGATTTCCGCCACGTCCTTGAGCCGCAACGGCGCGCCGTTCTTGTAGGCGAGGATCAGGTTGGCGTAGTCCTTGGGCGAGGTCAGCTGGTCGTTGGCGTCGAGCATCGACACCCGCGTCGGGCCATCGAAGTTACCCTTCGGCTGGTTGACGTTGGAGGCGCCGATCAAGGTACGCACGTCCGCCAGGTTCAGGCTGTTGGCAGCCAGCGCTTCCGGGTTGACCTTGATGCGCACGGCCTGCCGTTGACCGCCGGCAATGCTGACCATGCCGACCCCACTGATCTGGGCGATTTTCTGCGCCATGCGCGTATCGACCAGGTCGTTAAGCTTGGGCAGCAGCATGGTTTTCGAGGTGATGGCCAGGGTCAGTACCGGGGTGTCCGCCGGGTTGACCTTGTTGTACACCGGCGGCGCCGGCAAATCGGTCGGCAGCAGATTGGTCGCGGCGTTGATCGCGGCTTGCACCTGCTGTTCGGCGACGTCCATGTTGATGTCGAGGCTGAAACGCAGGGTCAGCACCGACGCACCGCCGGAGCTGGTCGAGGCCATTTGCGTGAGGCCCGGCATCTGCCCGAACTGGCGTTCGAGCGGTGCGGTGACGGCGCTGGTCATGACGTCCGGGCTGGCGCCGGGATACAGGGTCATGACGCGGATGGTCGGGTAATCGACCTGTGGCAATGCCGACACCGGCAACAGGCGGTAAGCGATCAGACCGGCCAGAACAATGGCCAGCATGCTCAGGGTGGTGGCTACCGGTCGGAGGATGAACAGCCGCGAAATGTTCATGCGCCCTTCTTGGCCTTGTCAGTGACCGCAGCGTCTGGCGTCTGGGCGGCGGACTTGCCTTGCAGGTGTTCGGTCGGGGTGGTCGGCACTTGATTGCTGTCGTTGACCACTTCCACTTCGCTACCTTCCTTCAAGCGGTCGGTGCCTTCCAGCACCACGCGGTCGCCGGCGGCCAGGCCTTCGGTGACCACGGTGTTTTCGCCATCACTGGCGCCGATCTTCAGTTGGCGAATGGTGACTTTCTTGTCGCCGTCCAGCGCATAGACGAAGGTGCCGTTGGTGCCGAACTGGATGGCTGCCGACGGCGCCAGCACCACGCCTTTCAGTGTGTCAGCCAGCAAGTGAACGTTGACGAACTGGTTGGGGAACAGCGCCTGATCACGGTTGTCGTAGCGCGCCTTGAACTTCAGGGTGCCGGTGGCAACGTCGATCTGGTTGTCGAGGCTTTGCAGTACGCCGGTGGCTTGCAGTTTGGTGTCGCCGCGATCCCAGGCTTCGGCCGGCAGCTTGGCGCCGCTGCGATAGCGGGCGAGCACGGTGTCGAGGCTGTTTTCCGGCAAGGTGAAAGCGACGCTGATCGGTTGGGTCTGGGTGATCACCGCAAGGGCGGTGGTGTCGTTGGCGGTGACGAGGTTGCCGACGTCCACCTGGCGCAGACCGACACGGCCGGCAATCGGCGCGCGGATCTTGGTGAATTCGAGATTGAGTTTGGCGTCGTTGACTGCGGCCTGATTGGTCTTGACCGTGCCCAGATACTGACCGACCAGCGCTTCGGCGGTGTCCAGCGTCTGTTTGGCGATGCTGTCCTCTTTGTACAGGCCGCGATAACGCTCGACGTCGACCTGAGCGTTTTTCAGTTGTGCCTGATTCTGCAGCAACGTGCCTTCGGCCTGCAGCAAGGCGTTCTGGTACGGGCGTGGGTCGATCTCGGCCAGCAGGTCACCGGCCTTGACCATCTGCCCTTCTTCGAAATTGATCTTGACCAGCTCGCCGCCCACCCGGCTGCGCACATTGATGGTGTTGAGAGCGGTCACTGTACCCAGCGCCTTGTAATACAGCGGGAAGTCGCCGGTGACTGCTGGCGCCACGCGTACCGGGATTGGCCCGCTACCACCACCGAAGCCCGGCCGCATCATCCCCGAACGCCCGGTGTGCCCGGCCGCCGCCTTGTCAGCGCCCTCTTTGTGGGCTGAACCGGCGGGCCAGAATTTCCAGCACAGAACGGCGATCACCAACAAGACCAGCAGGCTGATCAGCCAGCGACGGGAGTTACGGGGGGACGATTGCATGGAGTGATTAACCATTGGGCGCGTGGGCTTCTTCTACGGGAGGCTGAACGATAAGCACTGATGGGGAATTAGCAAAGCAGCTTTACCGGCAATTTACTTACACCTTACGTTTCAAGGTGTGAGGCAAAACACTGATACACAAATGAAAACGGCCTGGACAGGGCCAGGCCGTTAACAATTGTAAAAGCGCTTACTTGAGAACGGACAGGGCCGCTTCGTAGTTAGGCTCTTCAGCGATTTCCTTGACCAGTTCGCTGTGCAGAACGTTGTCGTTTTCGTCCAGTACCACAACGGCGCGAGCAGTCAGGCCTTTCAGCGGGCCGTCAGCGATGGCCACGCCGTAGTTCTCGATGAACTCGGCACCGCGCAGGGTCGACAGGTTCTGTACGTTTTCCAGACCTTCGGCGCCGCAGAAGCGCGCTTGGGCGAACGGCAGGTCAGCCGAGATGCACAGCACCACGGTGTTTGCCACTTCGTTGGCCTGAGCGTTGAACTTGCGTACCGAAGTGGCGCAAGTCGGGGTGTCGACGCTTGGGAAAATGTTCAGGACTTTGCGCTTGCCGGCGAAGTCTTGCAGGGTGACGTCGGACAGATTGCCGGCAACCAGAGAAAAGGCTGGCGCCTTGGAACCGGCTTGTGGCAACTGGCCGTTGACTTGAACCGGATTGCCTTTAAGGGTGACTTGAGCCATGACTTGAGTCCTTCTGATGTTTTGATTGGAAAGCATGCAAGAGGCCGAAGTTAACCACGAAATTGTCCGACGACCTATGCCCTGTTTTGAAATTGTTGGGTGCCTGCGCGAAAAATTGTATACAAAACCAGCGCAATTCCCATGTGGGAGCGAGCCTGCTCGCGAAAGCGCTGGATAAGTCAGCATAAATGTTCAATGTGACGACCTCTTCGCGAGCAGGCTCGCTCCCACATTAGAATCTGTGGTGTTACTGGTCTTTTATTCAGGATCCCTGTCGATTCACCGCTGGCTCGTTCGACTAAACAACGAATCCCCACAATCCACGGAGTAACCGCCATGCGCTTCATGATCCTTGTAAAAGCCAGCGCCGACTCGGAAGCCGGCATCATGCCCAGCGAAGAACTGATCACCGCGATGGGCAACTTCAACGAAGAACTGGTCAAGGCCGGCATCCTCATCGACGCCGACGGCCTGCACCCGAGCAGCAAAGGCGCCCGCGTGCGCTTCTCCGGCGATAAACGCACGGTGATCGACGGGCCGTTCATCGAGACCAAAGAACTGGTGGCGGGTTACTGGATCTGGGAAGTGAAATCCAAAGAAGAAGCCATCGAATGGGTCAAGCGCTGCCCCAATCCAATGCCCGGCGAGTCTGAAATCGAAATCCGCCAGATATTTTCTGCCGAAGACTTCGGCGCCGAGTTCACCCCTGAAGCGCGGGAACAGGAAGAACGTGTCCGCGAACAAGCCAAGAAAAACAGCTAACCGGGTATCCCGTGTAGGAGCTGCCGAAGGCTGCGATCTTTTGAGCTTGTTTTCCAGATCAAACATCAAAAGATCGCTGCCTTCGGCAGCGCCTACAAAAGCAGTGACTTTCAGATCGCCTGGATATTTGAAGCTTGCGGTCCTTTGGCCCCCTGCGTAACCTCAAACGAAACCCTCTGGCCTTCTTTTAGCGTTTTAACTTCACTGAAATTAATCGCAGAAAAGTGCGCAAACAAATCCTCGCCCCCCCCATCTGGTGTAATAAAGCCGAACCCCTTTTCATCGCTGAACCACTTCACTGTTCCCGTAACCATATTCTTCTCCTTTCATTTATTTCGCGCATGCCGGATTTCTGCGCGTCACCCAACCATCAAACGCCCTCCCCCTCGCCCCGACAACTGTCAAACCTGACAGGGTGTAGATATCCACAGTCCCCTATAGGAGCTG
>NZ_JAMLFX010000002.1:436287-441510 GCF_023634765.1 Pseudomonas sp. AKS31 | reverse complement strand
GAGTGAAACGAGGCTGCGATCTTTTGATCTCGAAAAGCGAAGGCAAAGGATCGCAGCCTCGTTTCACTCGACAGCTCTTGTCGCCAGTGCGCCGTCCGCTTGCAGGGTCAGTTGGCGGGTGATGCCCGGCAACGCCGGCACCCTGTACTGCCGCTGGTTTGTCGGCCACTAAGCAACAGCTGAGGACTTTTCGACGCGAAACAGGTAGGGTGCGCAAAATCAAAGTGCCATCACCGGACCGCGCCGCAGGTTTTCATGGAGTTGTACACGCAATGAGTTGCTGGACCGTCCTTGGCCTTACGGCCGACGCCGATACGCGCAGTATCAAACGCCAATACGCTGCCCTGCTCAAACAGACCCGCCCGGACGAAGACGCCGAAGGCTTCCAGCGCCTGCGTGACGCCTATGAGCAAGCCCTGCATTACAAGGAATGGGCGCAGGTCAGCGAGGACCACGAGGCTGATGAACCGGCCTGGGACTTGACCGGCCTGACCGTGGTCGAAGTCGATGCCTTGCAACAGGCGACCCGCTCGCTGGCCGACACCAGCCTTGCGCAGTTGCAACAGCGCCATGCCCTCGCCGTTGAGCAAGGTTGCGCGCATATCCTCGAAGAGACCCTGCTGCAGCATTGCATCGAGCACCCGGATACATCGACGCCGATGGTCGATTGGGCGGTGCAGACGTATCACTGGTTCAGTGCCTGGCAGCGCCTGGAACTGGACGAGGAATCGATCGAGCATTTGCTGACGCAACAACGCCAGCGCATCACTCGACCGCTGGCTGACGCTCTCGAATGCGAAGACAGCGAAGCCTTTTTCCAGGCCTACGCCAAGTGCAGCCAATGCCTATGGCTTGACGCTGAAGTACACCGGCAGTGGTTCAACCTGTTCCTGAGCCGCTTGCTGCTGGACAGCGAATACTGGTCCGCCGATATCTTCGAACGGGTGTGTGCCGGCCAGGGCTGGCAATCCGGCCCGGCCAACCGCTGCCCTGCCGATGAATGGAAGCATCTGACCGCTCGCTACGAGGCACCGCTTTTTCTCGCGCAGCAGCGCCAACTCGCCGAAGAGCCGCCCGCCACCGCCGAACACCGCGCCGCCCGCCTGTTGCTCGGCAGCGCCCCGTTCAGCCAGCGTCGCGCATTGGCCCGGCGCCTGCGCGAGAACGATTGGGCGCAATGCCGGCAGTTGAGTTCGGCGCTGTATGCCAATCATCCAAAGGTCTGCGCGGACTTGCCCGGTGGCACCGCGTTCTTCTGGCGCGACTGGGAGCTGAGCCGTGGCGAATGGCCGACGTACCTTGGCGTGGTGCTGGCTTGCCTGATCGGGGCCTTTGTTCACTTCATCCCGCTGGGGCTGCGCGTCACCGGCCTGTTCAATATTTTCATGGTGTCGATCGTGGTGTTTGGCGTAATTGCCGCCGGCCTCAATTGGCTGGCCCACGATCTGGCGCACCGTTATTGGCTGCTGGATGACTGGCTCAGTGCGCGGCTGTGTCCGGGGATCGTGGCGCCATTTGGTGTACTTCGTGACCTGATTCCCTGTTCGCTGATGGTGACCGGCCTCAGTTGGCTTTTCGGCCCTGTCGGCGGCGCGGTCTATGCGACTACGTTAGCGGTCGTCGGTCTGGTTCGGCGGCGCCAGATCGAACCACACGTATCCTGGGAGCAACGCCATCCCCTGCTGAAAATTTGTCTGGCGGTACTCGGCGTTGTCACCCTGGTGATCTTGCTCGGCGTGCTCAATGTGATCGCCAGTCAAGACACGGTGACTCGCAATCAGGGACTGCAACCCTGGGCTGAGCGTTTGTGCAGTCGCCTGCCCGCCAGCGCGGCCGACTGCGGTGCGCCAGCCACCCGTGAGCAGTGGTATGGCGCGGAGGCAAAACCATGAGTTCGAGAACGATGTTTGTCAGTGGTCTGCTGATCGCGCTGCTGGTGATGGGATTGTCAGGGGCAACCACGCCCTTCCTGCAACTCGATCTGTGGCTGGACAATCGCGACGCGCCCGTCACGGCTCAGGCCAACGCGCTTAGTCCGATCATCACCTGCGTCAACCGTGTCGACGTGCATTGGCAGGTGGCCTATGAGCAATACAAAAACCCGAAACCGCCCAAGGATTATTCCGCCGCTAATTGGGTCCCCGAGCCACGGGACTTCGAAGACAGCGATGCGCGCATCGTGCAGGACATCCAAAAGGATGTCTGTCTTTCCAACATGAACCTGAAGCTCGATCTGCTGGGCTATCAACCGGAACTCTCACAACGCTCCCGTGACTATGCGAAAGCGCTGCAAGGCGTGGCAACGGTGTCGATGCCCTCACGATTCGATAGAAGTGCAAGCTTCGTTTCCGTGTTCCCGAACCCGTCGGGGGCCTACCGGGAGCGCTACCAGAGCGCCATCGCTGACTATCTCCGGACGTCGACTGCACTGAGGCACGACCTGGTGGCGCTCGATGTGGCCCAGCGCAGCGAACAACTGAAACGACTGGATGCGCGCATGGGCAAGGAGATCCACTGGTCGCTGCTGGCCTACATGATTCAAGCCCGAGAGACACTGGAATTGCTGGAAGACCGGATGAAACAACGGACCCTGACCCCACAAACCGTGGCCGACACCACCGCCGATCTGCAACTGGCGTGGAATCGCCGTGGGCCCTTCATCGGCCCGCGTGAGCCGGGTTTCCGTAACAAGGACGATGACGCGCGCGAGCTGTGGCGACACATCAATGAGCCAGCGCAGCACTATCTCGACGCCCTGAACACCCTGCACAAGGACTGGCAGGACCACGCCGAACCGCAACGTTTGAGCGACGACTACTACGCCGTCACCCGTGGTTACGACGCCCTGCTCAGCCACTACAACCGTCAGGCACGCGCCAATTTCTGAAGAGCTGCACCGGCCGGACAGTCCTCGCGGACAATCCGGCCGGGGCCACTTATTTGGCGGCCTTGAGCTTCAGATACGACTGACGCAGGTCCGAGGCCCAGCCATCGATCACCGGTTTGACGTCATTCGCGGTCATTGCCTGCGAATCATTTTCCAGCGGCTTGCCGGTGCCTTTGCGCACCACTTGCGCGACGACCTTGTTATTCGCGCCATCGAGAAAAACCGCTTCGGTGGCCAGGGTGGTTTCCTGATCGCGGATACCGCTGGCGGTACTGACCGCTGCGGCGACCAGGGCGATCGGAATCACTTCATAAGCGTGCAGGCCTTCGGTCGAGCTGCTCACGGCAGTGATCGCCGCGCGCACCACAATCACACCCGGGCCGGGGCCGGTGGCCAACGGCAAGTCCTTGCCGATCTCACGCTTGAGCGCCTGATCGTAGTAGGAGGTGATGCCATTGAGGGTCTGCTGGGAGATTTTCGCGGTTGGTTGCGGTTTCGGATAGAGCTGAGTCGGCTCGATGTACACACTGGTGAATTTCTTGACGTCGACCTTCGGATCGATCCAGCGCATCACCTCGGCACCAGACGGGGATTTGGCCTCCTTGAGCTGGCTGTAGTCTTTGAGGAAGCCTGAGTACTCTTTCGGGTCGACGGTTTTGCTGGAACAACCCACCATTGCGACGGTGGCAATGCACAGAGTGCCCATCATCACTGCTAGCTTCATGCTGTAACTCCTGTCAGAAGGCCAAAAACTTTGCCCGGGGGAGATACAGGTATAGCTAAAACCCCAGCAATTGCGATGGCAAAGCACAATATTCACGCAAGGCTGCGCGGCGGATGACGAGCGTGATTTGGCAGCTGTCGAGCATTCGGCACCGCAGCATCGAGCGCCCGGCCATTGCGTGAGCTTCAAGAATCCGCTGCACTGGAGCAAGCCGAGCGAGAACGCCCGCAGGTGCTGTTGCGGGGTGGAAGAAGATGAATATGGGGGGTCCGGCGCTTAAGTGATTGGTGGAGATTGTCTTCCCTCACCCTAGCCCTCTCCCAGAGGTAGAGGGGACCGACCGAGTTGTCTGGCGAGGTACATCGACCTGAAAAATAGAGTCGACTATGGATTCAAAGCCAATCGTTCAGGTCGGTCAATCTCTCCAATATCCCACGGTCAGTCCCCTCTCCCTCCGGGAGAGGGTTAGGGTGAGGGGCTTTTCAGGGTTCACCCCATTACCAGGAAGAAGTCTCACCACTGCGCAACGCCATCTCCCGCCGACTGTTGATGTGCATCGCCTTGATCAGCGACACCGTGCCCACCAGCAGAATCGCTGCGCCCAACAGAAAATCGATGTTGTACAGCTGGAAGTCCTGCACCGGCCCGATCAGCAACACCCGCACGATCGCAGCGCCCAACAACGTGGCAAGGAAGTCGATCCCCGGCTCATTACGGTAAAACACCAGCAGCAACGGCAGGCACAGCACCAGCAGCAGCAATAACACGACAACCTTGAACGAACCCTTACGCTCGACGCTGAAGGCACACTCGTGCGGCCCGTAAGCCTTGTAATCCTCGTCGCGGATCATCGAGTTTTTCTCGTTGATGTAGTCGACGCGGTTGTACTTCTGGATCGGCGTGAAGGTGTTGGACATCTCCATCAGCGTAGTGATGTTCTTGAAGCGCAGGTCGACGCGTTCGCTGCCCTTGAGGTAATAGAGCACCGGTTTATAGCCGTAGCGATAGGTGTCGAAAGGGAATTCGGTGACCTGACCCTGCACACCGATCGGGCGCGGTTCAAGTTCGGCGTAGGCGCTTTTGTTGGTGGCCGACAGGTTGCGGCTCAGCGGCTGCACCTTGACCTGCTCAAGGAAGATCGGCGTGACGCCGTAGGACCACTGCAACGGCTCCAGACGCAGGCGCAGTTCGTTGCGGCTCAGGTCGTAACGGTTGAAGGTGCGTTCCGAAACCACTAGGGAACCGCTGAGCATGAACTCGCCGCGCAGGTTGTTGGTGACGCGCAAGGTCAGTTGATCCTTGCCCAGCAACGCCGCTTCCGTGGACGGTGGCGTGCCACACCACGCCGTGCTTTCGCCGACACCGCCGAGCTGGCCGTCGCGGTTTTCCTTGAATACGTAAAAGTAACTGGCCCACAGCGTCAGCATCAAAAGCACCGCTGTGAGGCCGAGGATTTTTTTGCCCGGACTCACTGATCAGACTCCCTTCTTCGGTTCCATCGTCCAGCCGAAAACCCGCTGGCGACGGCGACTCTACCAAAAGGCCACCATCGACCCAAGGGAAAATGCCCGATTCATCAGGTTTCTAGGGGTTTCCCCGGTGTACATCGAAG
>NZ_JAMLFX010000002.1:427594-436277 GCF_023634765.1 Pseudomonas sp. AKS31 | reverse complement strand
GATCGCAGCCTGCGGCAGCTCCTACCGTGGAATCCGTGTAGGAGCTGCCGCAGGCTGCGATCTTTTTAACCGTCAACGCCGACGGAAAAGCGGACGAGGTTCGATGACTGAGCGCCCATACAGCACGCTCATCCCGGCCAATCCTTTCAGTGCATCCTCAGCTGACTTGTCCTCACGCACGGCAAAACTGTCGAACCCGCACTGGCGCATATGGCTGAGCTGATCACGCAGCACATCGCCAATCGCGCGCAACTCCCCTGCCCAACCAAAACGACTGCGCAACAGATACGCCTGACTGTAAGCGCGGCCATCACGAAAACTCGGGAAGTCCAGCGCAATCAGCGGCAACGAGCCCAGCCACGGCACCAGGCTTTCCACCTCATCGTCCGGGCCGAGCCACACGGCGTGGGTCGACGGTGATTGCAGCCAATGCGCCAGCGGCAGCATCAGCAACCCGTCGGGCCTCGGCGTTGACGGGTCGCGCACCAGCGTCCACGGATCGTCCGTCACGATCCGCGCCACACCCTGCTCCAGTCGCAACAGGTTGTTCATGCCGACACCTCCAGCGTTTTCGGATAGACCCGTTCCTTGAACGGCTCCAGGCCAATCCGCGCGACGGTGTCGACAAACTGTTCCTCATGCTCGCGATAGCGCACAAACGTGCCGATGATCCGCTCGATCACCTGCGGCACCTCGGCGGCGCTGAACGAAGGGCCGATGACTTTACCCAATGCGCTGTTTTTGCCCTGGGCGCCGCCGAGGGTGATCTGATACCACTCGCTGCCGTTCTTATCGACGCCAAGGATGCCGATATTGCCGATGTGGTGATGTCCGCAAGCGTTCATGCAGCCAGAGATATTCAGGCTGATATCGCCTAAATCGTGCAGGTAATCAAGGTTATCGAAACGCGCCTGAATCGCCTGCGCGACCGGAATCGATTTGGCGTTGGCCAACGCACAGAAATCGCCTCCGGGGCAGGCGATGATGTCGGTCAACAGGCCGACGTTGGCGCTGCCCAGATCGTGTTTGCACGCCAGTTGCCACAGCGCATAGAGGTCGGTTTTAGCCACGTCGGGCAGGACGATGTTCTGTTCATGGGCGATGCGAATCTCGCCAAAACCGAAACGCTGCGACCAGTCAGCGACTGCGAGCATCTGCACAGCGGTGACGTCCCCCGGCGGCGACGCCATGCCCGGTTTGGTCGACAGCACCACGCTGGTGTAGCCCGGCACTTTGTGCGGCTGCACATTGCGCGCGACCCAACGGGCGAACGCCGGGCTTTCGGCCAGGCGCGTGCCGAAGTCCAGATCGGTGTCGGCCAGCGCATGATAAACCGGGGGCACGAAGGCGCTGGCGACCCGTTGGTATTCGGCCTCGGTCAACTGCGCCGGGCCGTCCTTGAGGTGTTGCCATTCCTCTTCGACTTCCCTGGCGAACGCCTCGATGCCCAGCGCCTTGACCAGAATCTTGATCCGCGCCTTGTACTTGTTGTCGCGCCGGCCGTGGCGGTTGTACACGCGCAACACGGCTTCGACGTATGACAGCAAATGCTGCCACGGCAAGCCCTCGCGGATCTGCAAACCGAGGATCGGCGTGCGCCCCAAACCACCACCGACGATCACTCGCAGGAGCATCTGCCCGTCGCGGCCGGGGTAAAGGTACAGACCGATGTCGTGCATCATGATTGCCGCGCGGTCCTGCTTCGCCGAGCAGATAGCGATCTTGAATTTACGTGGCAGAAAGAGGAATTCCGGGTTGATCGTCGACCACTGCCGGAGGATTTCGGCCAACGGGCGCGGGTCGATCAACTCGTCCGCCGCGACCCCGACGAATGCCTCGGTGGTGATGTTGCGCACGCAGTTGCCGGAGGTCTGGATTGCATGCATGTTGACCTGCGCCAGACGTTCGAGGATGTCCGGCACTTCGGCCAATTCAATCCAATTGAACTGCAGGTTCTGCCGTGTGGTGAAGTGGCCGTAGCCGCGATCGTAATCACTGGCGATGCTCGCCAAGGTGCGCATCTGCTCGGCACTCAAGGTGCCGTAAGGAATCGCCACGCGCAGCATGTAGGCGTGCTTTTGCAGGTACAGGCCGTTTTGCAGGCGCAGCGGCAGGAACTCCTCTTCGCTCAATTCCCCGGCCATGAAGCGCTCGACCTGATCGCGAAACTGCGCAACACGCTCGAACACCAGCTCCCGGTCGTAATCATCGTATTGATACATGCTTGCCACCCCATCAGTTATTTCTGTGGGAGCGAGCCTGCTCGCTCCCACAGTTTTCTTCAGAGCACTATGACGAAGCAGCGCAGCACGTTACAGATTCACCTGAAGTCATAAAAACCATATCAGGGCGCGGCAGAACGCCGCAGTCAGCCCCTCAATCTGATCCGCACAAATGAAAGATTCCTGAGCCTGTTTTGTTTCTGACGGGGTTTCTACAGTGCAGCTCATGCCAGACCGGGTGGCCTGGCAAGACTTTGCAACCGTGGATGAACTGACCATGAGCACAGCAACAATCGGACAGGCTTACAACTACAAGGTCGTCCGCCAATTCGTCATTGCGACGGTTTTCTGGGGTGTGGTGGGCATGGCGATGGGCGTGTTGATCGCCTCGCAACTGGTGTGGCCGGACATGAATCTGGACCTGCCGTGGACCACCTTCGGCCGCTTGCGTCCGCTGCACACCAGCCTGGTGATTTTCGGTTTCGCCGGCAGTGCGCAATTCGCCGCCAGTTACTACGCGGTACAGCGTACCTGCCAGGTGCGGCTGTACTCGGACAAGCTCGCCGCCTTCACTTTCTGGGGTTGGCAATCGGTGATCGTGATCATGCTGGTGACCCTGCCGCTGGGCTACACCACCACCAAGGAATACGCCGAGATCGAATTCTCCGGCGCGGTGTGGATGGCCGTGGTCTGGGTCGCATACGCGATCGTGTTTTTCACCACCGTGGTGCAGCGCAAGACCAAGCACATCTACGTCGGCAACTGGTTTTTCGGCGCGTTCATTCTGGTGATTGCCATGCTCCACGTGGTCAATCACCTGTCGATTCCGGTGGACTGGTTCAAGTCGTATCCGGTGTATTCCGGCGCCACCGATGCGATGGTGCAGTGGTGGTACGGGCACAACGCGGTGGGTTTCTTCCTGACCACCGGGTTCCTCGGGATGATGTATTACTTCGTGCCGAAACAGGTCAATCGGCCGGTGTATTCGTACCGGTTGTCGATCGTGCATTTCTGGGCGCTGATCACCCTGTACATCTGGGCCGGCCCGCACCATTTGCACTACACCGCGCTGCCGGACTGGGCGCAGTCGCTGGGCATGGCCATGTCGCTGATCCTGCTGGCGCCGAGCTGGGGCGGGATGATCAACGGCATGATGACCTTGTCCGGTGCCTGGCATAAGTTGCGCACCGATCCGATCCTGCGCTTCCTCGTGCTGTCGCTGGCGTTCTACGGCATGTCGACATTTGAAGGGCCGATGATGGCGATCAAAACCGTCAACGCCCTCTCCCACTACACCGACTGGACCATCGGCCACGTCCACGCCGGCGCGTTGGGCTGGGTGGCGATGATCACCTTCGGCGCGACCTACCACATGGTGCCGAAAGTGTTTGGTCGCGAGCAGATGTACAGCACGCCGCTGATCAACCTGCACTTCTGGCTGGCGACCATCGGCACGGTGCTCTACATCGCTTCGATGTGGGTCAACGGCATCACCCAGGGCTTGATGTGGCGGGCGATCAACGAGGACGGCACGCTGACTTATTCGTTCGTCGAGGCGCTGCAGGCCAGTCACCCGGGGTTCATCGTGCGCTTTGCCGGCGGGGTGTTCTTCCTTACCGGGATGTTGCTGATGGCTTACAACGTGTGGCGCACGGTGCGGGTAGCCGACGTTGCACTGGCGCGCAGTGAAGCGCAGATCGCCTGAGGCAGGGAGCCGCTCGTGATGGAGATTTTCTTTGATGTGCTGGGCGTGGTGTTTCTGTGGCTGGCGGTGGAGTACTGCTTGCGACGGGAGACGGCGGACAGTCTGGAGGAAGCGAGCATGGTGCCGTTTGCCGATGATCCGGAGGTGGCGCGGCGGGTGGAGCTGGCTACTGGCAAGACTGTGAAAGCGGTGGCGCCCGAGGTGGCGAAGCCGGGGTGGGTGAATCTTGATATGTGAGGTGTGTCAGTCGGGCTGCCCTCACCCTAGCCCTCTCCCAGAGGGAGAGGGAACTGACCGCGTGGTTTATGCGAACTACGTCGACCTGAAATATCGAGTCGAACTCAAGTTTTGAACAGCACTGGGTCTGCTCCCTTTCCCCCTCGCCCCCTTGGGGGAGAGGGCTGGGGTGAGGGGGTAAGCTCTTGATCTTAACTACGGTCGCGAGGAATCAGGCTCTGCAACTGCTGGGCAAGAAAGTTGGCGTCAAAGGCAAACGTATCCGGATCCTTCAAACCATTGGTCTTGCGCCACTGCCACTCACCATTTGGCAGGCCAACCAGCGAAATGCTGCCGTAGCGCGCCGCCGTCAGCCCCATCACCGCAAGCGAGATCTGCCCCGCACTGCCCATCACATCCGGCACAAACTCCACCGGTTTGCCGGCAATCACAATGCTCAGCTTCTCGGTTTTGAAGGTCGAGGTTTCCACCGGTGCACTCGGCCCGAACGCGACATACGCCTCGCGACTCACCTCCAGCAGATTCGGCGCCTGCACCGGCTCCAGCCATTGCTGAATATCGCCGAACAGCGCAGTAATCCGCGTGGCCCAAGCGGCCGATTGCGTCTCGAACAGTTGCTTCTTGTGTGCTTCGCTCTCGGCGTAATGACGAAGCATCTCGCCCAGTTGTTGTACGTCGTCCATAGCGGTGTTCCTCGGAAAGGACCTGCAATACTCGATAGTGGCAGATACCAGCCGCTACGTACGATTAAGCTGCTGCAAGCCCGATGAAGCACCATGACACTTGGGTGAAACTTCAGCAGTACAGTCACTTGTTTGCTGGCATCGGCGCCTGAACAACAGGAAACTCCGGGCAGACCTGAACGCTCGACACTGGCATCTGCCTGAGGACATCCAATGCGCACCATCGGCCTGATCGGCGGCATGAGCTGGGAATCCAGCGCCGAATACTATCGACTCATCAATCAGCAAGTCCGTGATCACCTCGGCCCGTTGCGCTCCGCGCAATTGCTGATGTACAGCGTCGATTTCGGCCCTGTCGAACAGGCCCAGCACGCCGGGCGCTGGGACGATGCCGCAGCGATTCTGGTGGACGCCGCGCGCAGGCTCGAAGCCGGTGGCGCCGAATGCGTCGTGCTGTGTACCAACACCATGCACAAGGTCGCCGAACAGATTCAGGCGGCGATCAGCATTCCGTTTCTGCACATTGCCGAACCGGCCGCGCAGGCGGCTCTGAACATAGATGCACGCACGGTCGGATTGCTCGGCACCGCATTCACCATGGAACAGGATTTCCTCAAGCAACGCCTGGTCGCCAAGGGTTTGACCGTGTTAGTGCCGGACGAAACAGAGCGCAAGGATGTACACCGGATCATCTACGACGAACTCTGCGTCGGCGTGATCAGCGATCAGTCGCGGCAAATCTATCAGCGGGTGATCGAATCCCTCACCGCGCGCGGCGCTCAGGCAATTATCCTCGGCTGCACCGAAATCGGCATGTTGGTCAAACCCGAACACAGCGCCCTGCCCCTGCTCGACACCACCGAACTGCATGCACAGTCGGCGGTGGCGTTTGCGCTGGGCGACTGAGTCAGGTTTTCGGGCGATTGCGCAGGCGGGCCATGCTCAGGGTGTCGACCCATTGCCCGTCGCGCACCGCGTAATCGCGAAACAGGCCTTCGGTCTCGAACCCGAATTTGCGGTAGAGCGCGATGGCGGCCTCGTTGTCGGCGTAAACCGAGAGTTCAACGCGGTGCAGATTCATCCAGTTGTCGGCGACGTCCAGCGCCGCCGCCAGCAACTTCGAACCGACGCCTTTGCCCTGCCACGCCACAGCGACTGCCATACCGACGCTGCCGGCATGACTGCGACGAATCCGCGAATAGTTTTCCAGCCCCAGATGGCCGATGACCTGACCCTGATGCAGCGCGACCAGCTTCAACACCCGCTCATTCTCCGCCAGCAGCCTTTGGCGCCAGACGTCGACGGACTGAAACGGCATCTGCAACACCTGCCGGGTGACGGCCCGCTCGTTGTAGAGCGCAGTGACAGCCTCGATGTGTGACTCGCTGAAGCGTTCAATATGAATGGCGGTGTTGTGATCGGGCATGGCGGATCCTTCCTGGATCGATGTGTGGCTGATGACTCTAAACCGCACCTGACACGTCTGGCGAGAGCAAAAATGGTGGGAGCGAGCCTGCTCGCGAAAGCGATTTTTCAGTCGCCGACTCATCAAATGACAAAAACACGTGACCGCCTCACTCCCTTACCACTCGTCGGATTTCGGCTCGCACCTGTCAGATCTGACAGGTGCGCATTTCGCTTTAACGCGTTTTGATTGTTCCTGTCCAAACACAATGCAGGAGCTTGAACATGACGACTAACAATGAGCCGCAAACATCTGCCGTCGCACTAACGCTAACGTCGACCAAAGTTTTGCCCAACGGTATCGAAGTTCGCCAGCTAGAAGCCACATCAGAAAAAGCCGTTGTCATAGGCGATACCACAGCCAACGGCTCGGGCGCAGAATCGGAAGCAAGATCACTGACCGGGGTTCCCGAACTCGTAGTGGACGTCTCCCCGATCAAATTATATTGGATAACACTGTCGATCGCTGGCACCGGATTACCGTGGACACCGACCGGCGCAATACCTTCTCTATCCCGGACGGTCAGAAAAGCTACAGGTGGTACACCCCCTATCACCTACACATCATCCAGGCCTGAAATTGCAACGGTCAATGGTAATGGCGACATCAGAGGACTCCTCACAGGTACTGCCACGATCACGGTTCAGGATTCAGTGGGTCAAACCAAGGTGATCGATATTACAGTCGACAACCCGAGACGCAGGGTGCTTTGGAATAAAACGCAGATGACCCATGCACAGGCCCTGGCATGGGCAAAAACAAACCCCGGATTTACCCCGTTCTTCCGCGCATCAAACACAATAGACGATTATGACGGATACGAGGATATTCATAATTTTTATGCGGGATTCGAGCCTAACCCTGCTGGATGCGATGGTGTTACGACAAGACAAATCATATGGTATCTCCTGGATGGGTCGATGTGGGGCGGTTGCGTTTCACCGTCAACTTTGGGCACTTGCATTATTACCGTCCCCGACTGAAAACGCTGGCTGGACAAAGACGCCCCCTGAGAGATCTCCGATTTTTCGTGAACAAAATTAACAAGCTGGAATATTTGAAGAGACCTGCATGAGAAGGTACTGGACGGCGGATCCCGTTGCGGGTTTGAGGCTGGATCTGAGAATTCTACCTTGCGCCCTTTCATTCAGGTTTCGCAGCGGTTGATCGGGCGGTTTCGCTAGCAGGTTAGCTCCTACAGTTTTCCAGGGTGCTCACAAAATCCGGACTCATTACAAATCCCTGTGCGAGCTGGCTTGCCAGCGATGGCGGCGGATCAGTTGATATCAATACCGGTGGCCAGACCGCTTTCGCGAGCAAGCTCGCTCCCACAGGAAAATGCGTCAGGGCTGAAACCATTCCCGGCGTTCGTTGAAGGTGTGGTGAATGAGGTCGGTCAGGGTCAGCACTTCGGCCACATTCTGCGATTCAGTGTTTACGGCCAGCCATGCCTGCAATTGCATGGGCTCTTCGAACAACCCCGGCAGTGCGATCAGGCCCCGGTCGAACCGGCTCATATACGCTGGCAACAACCCAATGCAAGCGCTGCAACGAATCATCTCCAGCATCAATTCATACGACTGCATCTGTACCACCCCGGCCAACCGCTGTTCAACCAACTCATTCCATGGGCGAAAGCTGTCGATCTGCCGGTCGTGCTGCCATTGCACCAGCATGAAATCGGCAAGGTCATCAGGCGTGTCCGGGCGCGCGGTGACGCGGGAGTAGCGTTTGGCGATGTGCGGCAGGTAGTCGAGGCGCGCCAGCGGTTGCGGTTCGCTGGTGGCGAAGGTCGGGCCGGGATGTGGGGTTTCGCCGTGGGCGAGCCAGAGGACGATGTCGGCGCTGACGGCGCGCAGGGACAGTTCGCTGTCCAGCGCGATGATTTCCAAGCGTACGCTGGCGTTGCGGCGCAGCAGTGCGATGAGGTCGCGGCCGAGGATGTCGTGGAGGATCGATTCGGCGACAGCCAGGCGAATCAATGGTTGTTCGATCACCGGGAGTTTGCGTTCGTTGGCCAGCGCCACCAGTTTGGCCTGCAGTTGCTGGCCTTCGCGGGTCAGGCTCAGGGCACTGCCTTGAAAGCTGAACAGCGTGTGTTGCAGTTCATGCTCAAGCTGCGCGAGTTGTTTGCGCAGCAAGGTCGAGCGCACGTTGAGGCTGCGGGCGGCTTGCATGAAACAGCCGCAGCGGGCGCTGACCAGGAAGTATTGGGCGACGTCGGCGTCGATGGTCGCGGCGTGTGCGAGCCACGGTTCGCTGTTGTCGTGTGGCCAGTGGTAATCGGGGTTGCCCTGTCGTCCTGCGGGTTCGGTGAATGACATCGATGACTCCCTGTCGATCTTTGTATTTGTCTTAACGCAGCTCCCTG
>NZ_JAMLFX010000002.1:418340-427584 GCF_023634765.1 Pseudomonas sp. AKS31 | reverse complement strand
CTCGCGATAGCGGTGTGTCAGTCGACATTTCTTAAACTGACACACCGCTATCGCGAGCAGGCTCACTCCTACAGGGGGTTTGTGGTGTAGGTGAAATCAGTGTTTTTCCTCTAGGACTTTGTTGAGTTCAGCGCCGTCGATGCTCAGTGTTGCGGTGTTGAGCATGCCGTCCAGATAGGCTTGGGCGATTTGCTCCTGGCGTTGCGCACGCAAGGCCTGGGTCAGTTGATCGCGCAGTTCATCGAGGGTTGCGGTGCGTGCAGGCTGTTGCTCGGTGAGCTTGATCACATGGAACCCGGCGGCACTTTGGACGGGATCAGAGACTGCGCCAACCTTGAGCCGCGCCACGGCGCTTCGCACTTCCGGCACCAATTGCTGCAACGGTTGCAGACCGCTATCGCCGCCGCGTTCAGCGGTGACGCGATCCTGCGAATATTGAGTCGCCAGCGCGGCAAATTCCGCCGGTGCTGCCTGAGCTTTCTTGCTCACTTCAAGCGCCTGCTTGCGCACCGATTCAAGATTCTGCGGATCATTGACGCCGAGGAAAATCTGACTGACCCGATACAACGCCGGGGTCTGCCAGCTTGCCTTGCCCGCGTCATAAGCCTGCTGCAATTCCGCTGCACTCGGATAATCCGCCGGCACTTGGCTGACCGAACGCAAGTAATCACGGAACACGATCTGCTCAGTCGCCGCACGGGTCTGCCGCGCAACCTCCGGGCGCTGTGCCCAGCCTTGCGCATCAGCCTGCTCCAGCACCGCTTTCTCGGCCAGACGCGTGCGAATCCAGCGCTCCAGCGCCTCGCGGTTGCCGCGCAATTGTTCGCGGGTCTCTGGCGGGACTGTCGCGAGCAACGCCTGCAATTCATCAGGCGACACCTGCTGATTGCCCAACCGCGCCACCGCCGGTCCCGCAGCAACCGCCACCACAGAAGACGATTGCTGGGCGGCGACCGGGTCACTGCCCGGCCGCACCACCAGCGCCACGGCCACCACCAACAGCGCCACAGCGGCGGCGCTGATCACTATGGCAGGCTTTTTCACAGCGCGACTTCCTCTTGCTCGGCAACGGCGACTTTGGCGGTCTGCGCGCTACCGTTCTGGGTGAAATCACGCAGATAAACGATGAATTCCTGCAACAGCCGATCCCACAATTCCAGGTTGCCGCGCAGGTGATCGTTGCTCACGCCCGCCGCCACCACCACATCCATTTCCATCACCAGAAACTCGCCCTGCAACGACAAACGCGCAAAACGACGGCTGGCGTTCCACTGCTCGGCCACACCCTGTGGCAACTCCCCCTGCACCCGCAGCGCACAGCTGAAAGTGAAATCGACGTAGCTGCCCTGCTCCACCGCCGGATTACCAAAACGCACGGCGTAGCCGATGCCCTGACTGGCGCTGAGCAACTGAACAATACCGTTCTGCTCGGTTTCGTTGACGCGATAACCCGCAGCTTGCAGGACTTCGGTCAGAGATTTTGGCGATACGTGGCTGATCAATTGAGTCATTACTTCTTCCTTGTCTATCAGTGCGTGAGCGCGGCTTGCGGCGCGTCGAATTGAGTCTTGTAGAGGTCATCGCCAAACCCCTGGGCAAGTTCATCGAACTTGACCCGGGCGCTGCCCGCGAAGGGCTGGCGGATCTTCATCACCTCGGCCACGTCGATGTTTTCGTAGGCAGTGAGGATCTGTTTGGCGACGCCGTACATCTGCTGATTCTTGACTGAACATTGCTGCACTTGTGTGTCACGTTCAGCCAATTGCGCTTGAAGCTTAGACCGTTCTGCCTCTTTGGCACGGGCCAGCACCAGCAACTCGTCATAGGCTTTTTTGAACTTGCCGGTCTGCTCGGCGCTGGCCGCCACTTGCGCCTGCGCCTGGCTGTGCAGGCTCTGCTGCTGCCCGGCCAGTTGCTCAGCGACGCCTTTGGCCTTGGCCAGTTCAGCGCTCAATTGCTTGATTTGCGCCTGCGCAGCCTTGGCTTCGTTTTGCGCCGCCAGTTGCGCGGCGCTGGCCTGGGCCTGCTGACTTTGCAGGGCCTGCAACTGTTGCGTGGTGCTGCGCAATTGCGTGCGCAGGCGCTCTTCCATGCCTTCGGCATGCACCCCGGTGGCAATCAACAGCCCGAGCCCGAGCAACACAAATCGCGTTTTCATAACCCTCTCCCGGCGCCTTAGAAGCGCGTGTTGATCTCAAGCTGCAAGACGTCGATGTCGAACGGCGCTCCGTACACCGCTTCGGTGCTCATCCAGCGACCGGTGGCGTAAACGTTCTTCGCCAGACCGTAGTTGCCGCCGATGAAGTAACCCTTGGCGTTGGTGCCGCCGAGGTGGAACGACGAGTCGTTGAAGCCGTCCGGCAAGGCGTCGGGCTGGATGTATTTGTAGCCAGCGAACATGTTCCAGTCGCCCTGCTTTTTAAGGTCCAGCGCGCTGCCGAGGGTGAACTGCACCATCCACGCATTGGCGCCGCTTTCGATGTCGCCGTTGCTGTCGAGGTTGTTGACGATTTGCCCAGCCGAACGTTTGCGCATGTCGCCTTCGTCGTACGCGAGGTTGTGGATGTAATTGCCCTGGCTGCGCAGTTTGAAGTCTTCTGGCAAGTCGGCATCCCAGACCATGTTCAGATCAAGCAGATTGAATTCCGAAGCAAGGCCAACAAACTGCGGTTGCGGTGTGGTGGTCGGGTTAAGCGGGTTCGGCGTGATGTCGCGCAGCAAGAACACGCTGTTGCCCTTCTGCATGAACGCCGCACGGCTGCCATCGCTGTCGCAACCCGGCGCGCCGGCCCACGGTTCGCAAGGGCTGGAACGCTGGCCCTGAATGTCGTCGAAACGGTAGTAAGCCAGTGCACCTTTCAAGCGGTTGTTGCTGTTGATCGCCCACCTGGCGCCGATCTGCGCGCCGTACAGCCACTTGTTGTCGCTCTCTTCCTTGTCAAAGCCGTTGCTGCTGGCGGTGTCGTTGGTGTAATCCACCGGGAACGCGCCGACGGTGCCGAACACGCCCCAATCGCGATTGAGTTTGTGGTCGAAAATCGCCGCCACGCCGTCGAAGTTCAAGTCGTTGGAATAGAGCATGTCGGTGGACATGAACGGGTTGGCGAAGCGCCCGCCGGTCAGGGTCAGCTCATCCGTAGGCTTCCAGTTCAGATAGCCCTGATCGAGCCAGATGTCCTTTTTGGCGAAACCGCCGCCGAGGTTTTGTGTGGTCGACACCGGGTTGTTGTCCGAACCGGTGCCGATACGAATGCCAGCGGTCCATTGCGGCGAGATCTCCGCTTTCATGCCCAGCCGCGCACGGATACGGAATTGATTGGTGCGGTCTTCGCGGGTGTTGAGCAGCGGCGGCAGATTGGTGCTGCTGTTCGGGTTTACGTCGTACGGGCCGTTGTTGTTGAGCTTGGCGAAGTCGACGATCTCGTTGCTGTTGCTGTCCGAGTAGTAGCGCGATTCGTTGCGCAAGCGAATGTCGCCATCGAAACTGATGCGCGCAGCCCATTCCGGGAAGCTGTTGGGCGCGGCCCAGTTTTCCTGTTTGGCAGTGGCCATGACCTCGGCTTTGACCTGATCACGGATCTGGTCGCGCACCGCGGCCGGCACGTATTGCACACGGACGTCACCCGGCGCCGCCACTGGCCCCGCCGCCACAGCGGTGGATGCCGCAGCCTGTTTAGCCTGCGCCGCTTCGTTCTGCGCCTGAGCGATCAGCGCATCGGCCTTGTCCTGTTTCAGAATGCCCTGCTCGACCAGCAAGCGGATCAGATTGATCGTGGCGTTCTCCGAGGGCGCAGGCGCTGCCACGGCCTGACCGACCAGGGTCGCAATGACCATGCCGACCGCCAGGGACAATCGATTCACGTTGGAAATCATCTGCACACAACTCCTTTTGCCAAAGCGTAAATAAGTGAATTAACCCGGACGCCGTCCTTGCAGGGACAGGCGCACAGGCAACGTGATGGAGGCCGGTGGCCGTTCGCTCAGCGCCGGCGCACCGCGTAACGCGGCCAGCACTTGCTTATCAATTTCGGGGTTGCCGCTGGACTTGATCAGCTCGACGCGGGTGATCTCGCCGACGCTGCTCAGCCAGACATCGGCCTGCAGCGAGAACGCGAGGTTGCGCAGCTCAGGGTTCTCACGCAGCAAACGCTGGAAGGTGAACGCCAGAAACTGGCTGTACGTGCCCGTGCCCAGACGCCCGCCACCAGTGCCAGCCATGCCGCCACCCTTGCCCGCGCCGATGTTGAAAGCGTCGTTGCCGGACTGCGCATCGCCGTCCATTTGCATCGGGTTGGCCAGATCATCCGCCGGGGATGGCGGCGCTTCTTCCTCGGGCTTGACCTCCTCCGGCTCCGGCGTTGGCTCCGGCTCGACGACTTTTTCTTCCACCGGGGTTTCCGGTTCTGGCGGTTTTTCCGGCGGCGGTGGTGGCGGTGGCGGCAACGGAATGATCGTCGGCACCTTCGGCGCTTCGCGGCGGATGCCGCTCATGTCATTGGCCCACTGCCACAGAAACCATGCGGCGAGCGCACCGATGAGCAATCCGGCGCCCCACTTCGCGTAACGCAGCGCTGGTTTTTTCACCGGCAGTGGCTCAATCGGGAGTTGTGCAGTCATGACTCAGCCCTGACTCGGTTTGCCGGTGACGAGACCGACCTGGGACAGTTCGAGCCGGCGCAACAGATCCAGCACTTCAATGACTTTCTGGTACTGCACGGTCGCATCGCCGCGCACGATCACCGGGAAATCCGGGCTCTGCGCCTTCTCGATGCGCAGACGTTCTTCGAGTTCGGCCAGGGTCACCGGGTAAGCGTCGAGAAACACCTGGCCGCCGTCATTGACCGAAATCGCCTTGGTCTTGGCCTCGGACAGCGACACGGATGCGCTGGCCTTGGGCAGGTTGATCTGGATCCCGGAAACCTGTGCGGTGGCGGTGAGGATGAACATCACCAGCACCACCATCAGCACGTCGACCAGCGGGGTGATGTTGATGCTGTCCACCGCGGCATCGTCATCATCGTCGTGGGAGGCATTTACAGACGCCATGTCAGTGCTCCTCAGGCCGGTACGGAGTGGTTGGCGTGATGGCCGCGATGCGCCGCCTCACTGAACTGGCTCTCGCCGTGCATCTCCGCCAGTCGGGTGATGAACTCGTCGACGAACACGCGCATGTCGGCGCTGACCTCCTTGTTGCGGGTAATCAAGCGGTTGTAGCCAAACAGCGCCGGGATCGCGACGAACAGGCCCATGGCGGTAGCGAGCAAAGCGGCGGCCATACCGGGAGCGATGGCGTTGATGTTGACGTCACCGGCCATCGCCGTGCCGAGGAACACCACCATGATCCCCAGCACCGTGCCGAGCAGACCGATGTACGGGCCGCCGGCGATGGCGTTGGACAGGGTCGAGAGCTTCGAGCTCAGTTGCTGGTTTTCACGGGTGCGCACGCCGTCCATGGAGCAGCGGATGGCTTCGATGGTCGCCGCAGACACCGACGAGGTATCGGCGCCCTGTTCGCGACGGGTGCGGATCTCTTTGACCGCCACCAGGTACAGGCGCCACAGCGACGAATGCTGCAAGCGCTGGGCGAGTTGCGCGTCGTCGGCGAACATCTCCAGACGTGTGCCGACCTTGGCGAACTGCACACGGAAGTCTTCGTTGGCGGCAGTGACGCGGCTGAGGCTGCGGTTTTTGCGCAGCATGATGATCCACGACTGGAACATCATCAGCACCAGCACGGCGATGATTACCCAGGCGTCGATTGGCACCGCGTTGAGCAGGAAGCCCAGGCTGCCGAAACCGAAACCGGATTGCTCTTCATCGACGCCGTAAGCGACCAGTTTCGACTCGGCGCCTTGTGAGGTGGCGTCGGCCAGCAACAGCGGCGCCGGACGGGCAACTTTCGACAGACGCAGTTCGTCGATAGCGCCCACGAAGGGCTGGAGTGAACCCTCGTGCAGATCGGCGCCGATCGCCATGACCGAGTTGAAGGCCGGCATCGCCTGGGCGAGCGTGGCGGCTTCGCGACCATTGATGTACAGGGTCACTTTGGAACCTTCAGCAGTCAGCGCAACGTGTTGCCATTGGCCCGGATTCAGCGCTTGCGTGGCGACAGCACGTTGGCCATCGATCTCCACAAACGGCACGCCTTGGTTTGCTCCGATCAATAGACTGTTGGCGCCTTCGCGACGGGCGAGAATCAGTTGCTCGCCACTGGCCTGATCAAGTCGCAGCCAGGCACTGAAGGTGAATGCGCTACCAGCGTTGTGTTGCAGCGAAGGACTGGCCGGCAGCAGCAACGGCTGGCCGCTGAATTGCAAGGCGCGCCCGACGACGCCGTCAATCGCCGCACCGGTCGCGCTTTGTGCGGTATTGCCGTAGGCCGTGGTGTCTTTGGCCGGGGTGCCGGTGGCGCCGTCGAAGTGATAGAGCGCGGTGTAATTCGGGTCGAAGGTCAGTTGGCCGTTGCCGGTCGCCGGCGCCTTCTGATTGCCGTAGTACATCCAGATGTCCTGGCGCTGACCGCCCTCGACATTCGGCACATCGACCCAGATCAGTGCCATGCCCATCAGCGCATCAAAGCTTTCGATCTGGTGGTTGAGCACGGTTTTGTCATCGGCGGCGACAAAACGCAGGTCCGAACCGTCCTCTTTCACTCCATCGAAGGTGAAGTTGCCGGTGTGCAGGCGCACCAGCAGCGCAGTGCGGCCAAGAGCCTGATTGATCGCCGCACCTTGCGGCGTGGTGTCGACGGCGATCTGTTTGCGGTAGTGCCAGTCGTCCTGCCACCAGGCCTGAGCCGTGGCCGGGAGCACGAAGCCCAGGCAGATCAACAACGAAAGGAAGAGGCGCTGCATGAACGTGCTCCTTGTCAGAAAGTGGCTTGAAGGTTGAAGTGCAGGCGCGATTCCTGTTTCGAGGTGTTCGGCCCTTCGAGTAGCGGAAAGCCCCAGTCGAGGCTGCCGGACAACCATTTGCTCAGGCTAGCGCGGGTGCCGAGGCCGACGCTGGCCAGGGCGTAATTGGCGTCCTGATCCGGCAATTCGTCGCGCAGATACAGTTGCGCGCCCTCGGCGAAGGCGTAGAAGCGCCAGTCCTGCATCCACGTGCCGGCGTACTTGGCCAGCGACGGCGTGCGCAGTTCCTGGCTGAGCAGCAAGCCGTCATCGCCGGTGCGTTCGGCGGCCAGATAACCGCGCACCGAAGTCGCGCCGCCAGCGGAGAATTGTTCGTTGGAAACCAGTGGCCCCGACGCTAACTGGAACGCCGCTTTGCTTGCGCTTTGCCAGTCGCTGTCGAAGGTCCAGGTGTAATTGGTGTCGCCCTTGAGCACGGCAAAACTCGGCTTGGCGCGGTAGCGCTTGTAGTCGAAATCTTCGTCGGAACTGCCGTAGCCGAAAATGCTGCGGGTGGCTGCCACCAGGCTCAGGCCGAGGCCGAGTTGGCTCTTTTCGCTGTAGCGATAGCCGTTGTAAGCGAAGGTGAATGGCGCGTACTGCAGGGGGACTTTGTCGCTCTCGCCGGACAGGGTCAGGCGTTCGTCGAAGTCCTTGAAGTCGATGCCGGCCGACAGCGAGTTCGACCAGTTGCCGCTCGACGGCAGCGTATAAATCGCCGAGACGCCGTAGCTGTGGCCCTTACCGAGCACGTTGCTGCCACCGATGGTGGCGACGTTGCTGTCGGACTGGTAACCGGAGAACTGCACGCTCCAGCGCTCGCTCAGCGGCGCGGTGTAGGAGCCCGACCAGACCTTGGCGTTGTCGGTCTCCTGCGGCGCGGTGAAGTAGGTCAGGTTGATGCTGTGGCCGAGTTGCCAGAGGTTGTTGTAGCCGAGACTGGTGACGGTGCGCAGCTTTTCGGTGTCGGCACTGTAGTCGTTGTTGAGGCCGACGCTGGCGGTCCACGGGTTCTGGTCTTCGACCTGCAAATCGACGTCCATGGTGCCGGGGCGCTGGCCTTCGCGCACCAGCGGCATGACTTGCCGGCCCGGGGTTTTGTTGAGCTGCGCCAGTTCGCCCTGAACCTTGGCGAAGTCCGGTACCTCGCCTTCTTTCAGCGCCGGAACGTCGTCGCGGATGTCCAGCGGCGAATAGTGCTTGGCGCCGACTACACGCACGCGGCCGACCTTGGTTTCGCTGACTTGCAGATAAACGATGCCGTCGGCCACGGCTTGCTCCGGCAGCTCGACGAACACCGATTGATAACCGCGCTCCTGATAGGCTTTTTGCAACGCGTCCCGCGCACCTTCGATGTCGCTGAGGGCTTTTTGCGGGCCGAGAAACGGGTACACCGCCTCTTCAATCGCCCGCGCATCGAGCACGGTGTTGCCGCGCACGAAGTATTCATTGACGTCGACCAGGCGCTGCGCCGCAGCGCTTTCGGCAGCTTCATCGGCCAACGCCGGCTGCGCGCCCGCCGTCACCAGCAGCCAGCCCCACAGCGCCAGCCGTGACTTGAAAATCGGTTCCACACTACCCCCTGAATTCGCGATGACCTGTTGGCGTTTCGAACGCCGCGTGTATGGCGTCAATTGCTGGCTGTCGAGGCGCAGGCGTGTTTGCCCAGCCACGTGTGCAAAAGCGCAAAGTTCAAGGAGAACTCGGGCATTTGCAGCAACGCGCCGCAGAACACTTCGCCGATGATTTTTTGAATGAGCAGCACCGCCCGTGGCTCGTTGAGCAACGTGGCGATGTCGCGACTGAGGGCGTTGAAGCTCCAGACTTTCTGGTTCAGGCCCAGGCCGACGAACCAGCGGAACAGCAGGTTGTAATTGAGCTGTTCGTAGAGCTGCTGCTCGCTGGGCACCGAATACAGCAGTTGCAGGAGCAGGATGTGCATCACCGTTTGCGCGGGAATCAGCATGCCCGGCTCGGCATTGAGGTCGTGCAGGAGTTCGCGGTGGGCGTCGAGCAAGTCGTCGATCTGCGGGCGCAGCAACACCAGCGAATGCCCCGGCGGAATGTAGCTGGAGACCTCTTTCAAGGCGCCCTGCCAGTCATCCTGCGAGACAATCCAGACCCACGGCGCGCCGTAGCGATACACCGAAACCGGCTTCTTGCGCGCCGCTTCGACGATCTTCGACAGGCGTTGATCGAGTTCCTGCATGCCCACTTTCGAGTAGCGTTCCATAGTCCCCATTGCCTCACTCCCGGCGTCCCGCCTCGGCTTGTGAAAAGCGCCCCGTAGGGCACCTCAAGCGCGTTACATAGGCATGACCGGACTGGCGATGTGCTACCGAACTTTTGTC
>NZ_JAMLFX010000002.1:381834-418330 GCF_023634765.1 Pseudomonas sp. AKS31 | reverse complement strand
CTTGCCAGCGATAGCGGTCTGTCAGTGAAGTAAAGGGTTGCTGACATGACGCTATCGCTGGCAAGCCAGCTCCCACAGGGTTTTGCAGTGTTTAGGTGATTTTGGGTCAGGTGTAGACGGGCCAGGTGTCGACGATCTTGCCGTTGCGCAAGGCGAGCAGATCGCCGAATTGCAGCAGTACGGCTTCGGTCTGGGTCGGGCGCAGGAAGACTTGATCTTCGATGGTCAGGCCCACGGCGTTGGAGCCATTGACCATCTCTTGATTTGAGCTGCGTCCGTAGACGCTGTTGCTCTGTAAACCCTGGGGCGATTCAAACTCGGCCATCCAGTTACCGCCGTAGATGAAATAGGTCTGGCGCTGATTCTGATCCCACCACGACAACAGCTTCGACTTGTCATCCAGCGCCGGAATATTCACCGCGCCTGTGCTTTTCAAGACTGGCGTGGCGATGTAAGTCGCGGGCACATGCTCGGTCAGCGACGGCAAATCGTAGTGCGTCGGTTTGAGCATTGCCGTGCCCACGGAAACCTCGGTACTCAGTTTCTCGTTTTCATGCATGCGGTAGCTCGGGCTGCCGGCGGTGTTCAGGCACAACCCGTCGTGCCACAACGCCGGAAATTGCTGCCGGGTGAAATCGACGCAACGCTGATAAATCAGCATGACCCTGGCGAACAACTCTTCCGACGAACCAAGAATCCCCGGCACGCCCATGCCCACGAACGGGTCGTAACCCATGAACCCGGCGAATTCCAGATGCTGGGGGTTGGCGCTGATCAGCGTGAGCATCTGCCCCAACACCGTGAGGTCGCTGACCCCGCCGCGATGCAAGCCGACATCCAGTTCAATGTTGATGCGCATCCGCGTGCCCAACCCCTGAGCGAGCGCGAGGTATTGCTGCAGGCGCTGCGGCCCGTCGAGCAACCATTGCAACTGCTTTGCGGGATCGAACGGGCCTTTGTGGGTTTGATAAAACAGCTCGGCCGAGCGCACCGGCAATGGCTTGCCCAGCAAGATGTCGGACTGCGGAAACACCTGCGCATCGTGATTGAGAAACGGCTGATGAAACGACATCAGCTTCTGCGTTCCGGCACGTTGCGCGATGTAGCTCAACAGTCCCGGTGACGGCAGCGACTTTTCCACCAGACGCAACTGCTTGCCGCCGCGTCTGACCGACTGCAGCACCACATCGATGTTGTGATCGAGGCGATCCAGATCGATCAGCAGCACCGGGCGCATAGGCCCCTTTTCCTTCAATTCCTTGTTCAGCGCCCGGAAGTATTCGCTGTAAGGCGCGCCACGATCCCCCGGCCGCAACCACGCGCCAACGCCGACCAACAAAGCACCGACACCCAATGTGCCGAGGAGGAAATTACGTCGATTGACCGCCATCAGCTCACCCCCAGAATCGACGCCAGATGCGCATTGAGAAACCGTCCACTCGGATCCAGCGCCTGGCGCACATCGACAAACTCGCGCCAGCGCGGATACAGCGGTTGCAGATTCTTTGCATTGAGCGTGTGCAATTTGCCCCAGTGCGGTCGGCCGTTGTACTTCCAGAAGATCGGCTCGACCGCGGCAAAAAAGTTGTGATGATCCATCTGATAATGCTGATGCACCGAGATCGAACAACTGTCGCGGCCCTCGAACATGCTCAGCGGAATGTCGTCAGCCTTGACGTAGCGATACTCGATGGGAAACCAGGTGCGCAGGTCCTTGTCCTGAATCAGCTTGAGAATCTCGCGCAGACAGGCCGGGCCGTGTTCGGCAGGCACTGAATACTCCATTTCGTTGAACCGCACCGTGCGCACGTTGGCGTAGATGTCGAACGAGTCGCCGACGCGCTCATCGAAACTGGCCAGATGACGCAGGCTGTTGAGCAGTGTGCGGCGCAGGTCGGGAAAGTCGCTGCCGTACTTGTCGATCTTCTCGATCAGGGTGACGAACTCGTTACCGCCCTCTTCTTCCGGTGGAATCGGTGGCGTGGCCGGGTCTTCGGTTTCGTTGAGGGCGATGGACAAGGCGTAGTCGGAATGCGTGACGACGAGCATTTCCCAGTGCTGGTTTTCGCGGGTGTTGTTGTCGATGTCCTCAAGCAGTTCCTCGGTCTTGGCGATCCACTGGCGTTCGCGCAGGCGATAGGCCGGGCGGTTTTGCAGGCGGATTTTCGTGGCGACACCGAGCGCACCGAGTGAAACGCGGGCGGCGTTGAACACCTCCGGGTGGCGCTGACTGTCGCAGTCCAACACTTCGCCGCTGGCGGTCACCAGTTGCATGCCGCAGACATGCGCCGAGTACGACTGGAAGTTTTTCCCGGTGCCGTGGGTCGAGGTGGCAATGGCCCCGGCGAGGGTCTGGTAATCGATATCGGCCATGTTCTGCAGGGCCTGGCCGATGTCTTTCAGCGGCTGGCCCATGCGTGACATGGGTGTGCCGGCGGCGAATTCGGCTTGCAGGGTTTTCGCATCGTGATCGAGCAGACCGCTGAAATAGCTCAGCGACAACAGCGTGCCGTCGGTAGGCACCAACGCACTGAACGAATGCGCGGAGCCGACCGGGCGGATCTTGCCTTGTGCTTGTTTGATGACGGCTGTCAGTTCATCGAGACTCTTCGGCGCCAGTCGCGCCGCTGGCAGGCAACTTTGTCCGCCCGACCAGTTGCGCCACGGAATCAACCGTGGCGCACGCAGCAATTGACCCAATGCCGGATGGCTCGCCAACGCACTGAACGCGCCGACGATGCTTGCCCGCTGCAACAACTGACGCCGTGTCAGATCCATCGTCATGCCGGCCACCTTATTGTGGGAGCGGCTGGTCGGCCATGAAGCCGATCAGTTGCAGGAATTGTTCTTCGCTGCACTCGACGCATTGGCCCATCGGCGGCATACCGTTGTAGCCGTTGATGGCGTGATCGAGCAGCGTGTCGGTGCCTTGCCGGATGCGCGGTTCCCAGGCTTTGCGATCACCGGTGAGGGGTGCGTTGGCGGCGGGATTGGCGTGGCAGAGCTGGCAGCTGTTGGCGTAGATCTGCGCCAGTGCCGGGTCCTTGGGCATGGCGTTGCTGGTGGGGGCCGGAGGTTTGGGGTCTTCGCCGCAGCCAGGCAGCGCCATCGTCAACGCCAGCAGTAGAGTGAGTCGGATTGCCCGCATAACGGCCTCGCTTATTGTTGTGCTCACACATTAAGGCAGCGGCTTCAGCGGGTTGAGGGCATTGCGGGACAGCGAGGGGGGCAAACGGGGCCAGCCAAGACTCGCCTCGGGATCGGCTATAGACACAAAACCCTGTGGGAGCTGGCTTGCCAGCGATAGCGGTGTGTCAGGCAATGAAGATGTTGAAAGTACCGGCCACATCGCTGGCAAGCCAGCTCCCACAGAGTTCGCGGTGTTGCCAGCCCCTCTGCTGTGCGCCTTTGCGTGACATTCGGGTGACATTTGCGGGATTAAATTCCGGCGCATTCAGGCGTATAACCGGTGAAGGCTTTTTGATCTGCATACGGACATCAACACGGGGTAGCGACATGACCACAGCAAACATCCTTGGCAACCTGTTCCCTTCTGTCAGCGACATCCCGGAAAAATACCGCCTCGACGGTCAGGTCGAGCAACGCGAATACCTCGTCGACGGCCAGTTGCGTCGCTGGGACGGCCCGCTCGCGCAGGTGCGCAGCCCGGTCTATCTGAAAGGTGACAACGGCGACGAACAAGTGATCCTCGGCAGCACGCCGCTGCTCGATGCCGACACCGCCCTTACTGCCCTCGACGCCGCCGTGCGCGCCTATGACCGTGGTCAGGGCCTGTGGCCGACCATGCGCGTGGCCGAACGCATCCAGCACGTCGAGGCCTTCCTCGGCCGCATGCGCCAGCAGCGCGATGCCGTGGTGAAATTGCTGATGTGGGAAATCGGCAAGAACCTCAAGGATTCGGAAAAAGAGTTCGACCGTACCTGTGACTACATCGTCGACACCATCAATGCGCTCAAGGAACTCGACCGCCGCTCCAGCCGTTTCGAGCTGGAACAGGACACGCTCGGGCAGATCCGCCGCGTACCGCTCGGCGTCGCCCTGTGCATGGGCCCTTACAACTACCCGCTGAATGAAACCTTCACCACGCTGATCCCGGCGCTGATCATGGGCAACACCGTGGTATTCAAACCGGCCAAACTCGGCGTACTGCTGATCCGTCCGTTGCTCGAAGCCTTCCGCGACAGCTTCCCCACCGGCGTAATCAACGTGATCTACGGCAGCGGCCGTGAAACCGTCAGCGCGCTGATGGCCAGCGGCAAGATCGACATCTTCGCCTTCATCGGCACCAACAAAGCCGCCAGCGACCTGAAGAAACTCCACCCCAAACCTCACCGTTTGCGCGCCGCGCTGGGTCTGGACGCGAAGAATCCTGGCATCGTCTTGCCGGAAGTCGATCTCGACAACGCCGTCAGTGAAGCAGTCACCGGTTCGCTGTCGTTCAATGGTCAGCGCTGCACCGCGCTGAAAATCCTCTTCGTCCACGAAGATGTGGTCGACAGCTTCATCGAAAAATTCAACACCAGGCTGGCCACGCTGAAACCGGGCATGCCATGGGACAGCGGCGTGTCGCTGACGCCGTTGCCGGAGTCGGGCAAGGTCGATTACCTGCACGGCCTGGTGGCGGATGCACGCAGCAAAGGCGCCGAAGTGGTCAACCCCAATGGCGGTGAATCCCGCGAGTCGTTCTTCTACCCGGCGGTGCTGTACCCGGTGAATCCGCAGATGCGCGTCTATCAGGAAGAGCAATTCGGTCCGGTCGTGCCGATCGTGTCGTACCGTCATCTCGATACCGTGATCGACTATGTGCTGGAGTCGGATTTCGGCCAACAGTTGAGCATCTTCGGCACCAACCCGGTGGCGGTCGGCCGGCTGGTCGACACCTTTGCCAACCAGGTCGGGCGGATCAACCTCAACGCGCAATGCCAGCGCGGGCCGGACACTTACCCGTTCAATGGCCGCAAGAACTCCGCGGAAGGTACGCTCTCGGTGCACGATGCATTGCGGGTGTTCTCGATCCGTACGCTGGTGGCAACCAAGTTCCAGGACAGCAACAAGGACCTGATCAGCGAGATCATTCGCGGGCGTGATTCGAGCTTCCTGACCACCGATTACATCTTCTGATCACTGTCACCCGCATCATGAATAAGCAAGAAGGCGACCACATGCGGTTCTGATCCAAAGTCGCCAAGCGCCCGGCAAATCAGTGTCTACACTGATGCCAGCACTGTGCTGGATGCCGGGAGCTTGATCATGCTCGATTACTTCGCGTTAGGCGTGTTGGTGTTTGCCGGGCTCGTGCTGTTTTACGGGATCATCGTGCTGCATGACATTCCGTACGAAATTGCCGTTCATCGTAACCACCCGCATCAGGATGCGATCCATGCCACTGGCTGGGTCAGTCTGTTCACCCTGCATGCGCTCTGGCCCTTCCTGTGGATCTGGGCGATGGCCTATCGGGAAGATCGCGGCTGGGGCTTCGGTGACGGCAAATCCGTGCAAAACCATGTCACTCGCCTGGAGCAACAGGTCGTCGAACTGCAAGATCGCATCGAACGACTCGAAGCGCTGAATGCCACTGCCCCTCACAACCGGGAGGGCTGAGCGCCATGGATCTGCTCCTTATCCTGACTTACGCCGCGATCTGCGTCGCAGTGTTCAAGATCTTTCGCATCCCGCTGAACAAATGGACGGTGCCCACCGCCGTACTGGGCGGCATCCTCATGATCGGCGCCTTGATTTTCACCATGAACTACAACCATCCCTACTCCGAGGTGGCGCGCACTTACTTCGTTTCCGTGCCGGTCATTCCCATCGTCAGCGGCCAGGTCATTGAAGTGCCGGTGAAGGGTAATGAACCGCTGGAAAAAGGCGATGTGCTGTTTCGCATCGACCCCACGCCGTTTCAAAACCGGCTGAAATCGCTCAAGGCGCAACTGGTGGCGGCCAAGGGTGATCGCTACCGCATTACCGAGTTGATCCGGCGCAACTTCGGCACCCAGCGCGAACTGGATGCCGCGATCGCCCGCACCGATGATCTGCAGGCGCAACTGGACAACGCCCAATTCGAACTGGACAACACCACCGTCCGCGCGCCGAGCAAAGGCTTTGTTACCCATGTTTCGCTGCGGCCGGGGATGATGGCGAGCAAGTTGCCGTTGCGCCCGTCGATGGTGTTCATTCCCGAGGAGGGCCAATATTTTGCCGCGTGGATGCGCCAGAACAGCCTGCTGCGCCTGACCGTCGGGGACGAGGCGGAAGTCGCGTTCGACGGCATTCCCGGCAAGGTGTTCGCCGGCCGGGTGAAAAACGTCATCGGGGTGATTGCCGAAGGTCAGGTGCAACCCTCCGGCACGCTGATCGGCTATACCGGTTCGCCGCCGGCCGGGCGTGTGCCGGTGATCATCGAAATCACCGATCCGGCCTTCGCCCAATACAGCAAACTGATGCCCGGCGGTGCTTACGGGCAGGCCGCGTTGTACAGTCAGCACTTCCACCACATTGGCACGATGCGCAAAATCCTCCTGCGTATGGCAGCATGGATGAATTACATTTTCCCTTTCCATTGACCTGAAGCCCAATCACGAGAGGCCCGCACTGAGTACTTACAGCACCCATCAACTTCCGCCCTTGCTGCGCCGTGTCTTGCGTCCGTTGCTGGATCCCTACCGACGTTACCGGCACGCGCGACTGATCCATGCGGTGCGCGTTGCCCTCGGCTTGCTGGCGACGATTCTGCTGACCACTGGCATCAACCTGCCCCACGGCGAATGGGCCTCGGTGACCATGCTGGTAGTGATCGGCGGTTTGCAGCATCACGGCAACATCGGCAAGAAAGCCGCTGAGCGAGCCACCGGCACGTTGATCGGCGCGGGTGTCGGTTTGTTGCTGGTGGCGCAGCACGCGTGGCTCGGCATGCCGTGGCTGACGTATTTTTCGATGGCGGTGGTCTGCGGTTTCTTCTCTTATCACGCCATCGGCAAGGGGGGTTACACCGCGCTGCTCTCGGCGATTACCGTGTTCATTGTCGCCGGGCATGGCGACAACCCGATCACCGATGGTTTGTGGCGCGGGGTCGATATTCTGATCGGCATCGCCCTCGCCCTGGCCTTCTCTTTCGCCCTGCCGCTCTACGCGGTGTATTCGTGGCGCTACAACCTCGCCGATGCCCTGCGCGATTGCGCCACGGTGTACGGGCGGATCATCAGCGGCCAACCGGTCAGCGCCGATGAGCATTTGAAATTGATGGGTCGGCTCGGCGCGGTGATGGTGCAGTTGCGTTCGCTGATGCCGTCAGTGTCCAAGGAAGTGAAGGTGTCCATGACGGAACTCGATGCGATCCAGCGCAACTTGCGCATGTGCATCAGCACGCTGGAGATTCTTGGCAACACGCGACCGGATGCTAACGACCCCGAGGCGATGGCGCATTTGCAAACAGCGCTGAAAGCCGAGCACCGGCAAATTCGCGTGCAATTGATCGGCATGGCCCGGGCGTTGAAAACCGGCGCTTCGCAACGTCTGGACAGGCCTTTGGAATTGCCGGAGACCAGTCTTGATGCGCCGGTTTACAGCGCGCTGGATGGCTATCGTTTGTTGACCCGGCAATTGGCGGCGAACATCGGCGAGATGCGCCAGCGCCTGGCGAAAACCGCGCCGCGCTGGAACATCTGAGGGTTACTGCGCAGCCAGTCGCCGGGGCTTCAGGCCCCAGCCCTGTTGCATCCCGGCGGCAGCCAGCAGGATCGCCGCCACGCCAACCCATTGCAGGATCTCCAGACGATGGCCGAAGGCGAACCAGTCGACGAATATCGCGGCAATCGGGTAGATGAACGACAGCGCGCCGGTCAATGCGGTGGGTAATTTCTGGATGGCGCCGTACAGCAGCACATACATCAGACCGGTGTGGACGATGCCTAACGTCAGCAGGCTGGCCCAGGCACTCGGCGCTTGCGGCAACGCGCTGAAGTGCGCAAATGGCGCCAACAGCAGAACCCCGGTGCAGACCTGAATCAGCGCAATCAGATGCGGAGGCGTGCCGGTCAGGCGCTTGATGATCAACGCCGCAATCGCATACAGAAACGCCGCACCCAATGCCAGCGCAATGCCCATCAGATAGTCATTGCCGCTCTCACCCTGAGTACCGTGGGCACTGACAATCGCCAACATGCCCGTGAACGAAATCGCCAGCCAGAACAGCTTTTGCAAGGTGATTTTCTCGCCGAGAAACAGCGCCGCCAAGCCGACCAGCATGAACGGCTGCACGTTGTATACCGCCGTGCCGATGGCAATCGAAGCCCTTGAATAAGAGGCAAACAACAACACCCAGTTACCGACAATCGCCACCCCGCTGAGCACCGCGAGCAGGAAGGTGGTGCGGGTCAGAATGCCTGGCCGCAGAAAGCCGAATGCTGCGCAAATCAGCAGCAAGGTGCCGGCGCCGAACACGCAGCGCCAGAACACCACGTCCAGCACCGGCTGGCCGGATACCAGCACGAACCAGCCGATCGTCCCGGATATCAGCATGGCAGCGGTCATTTCCAATGAGCCGCGACGCAGTGTGTTGTCCATCATCCATCTCCTGAGCATGTGGGGAAAGCGTGGCAAAAGTATGCCAAGCCAGCCGCAAAGCACTCCAGCGCAAAAAGCAGGCTAAACTCGATGAATGCCTTTTTTATCGAGGGTGATAACTTGAAATCGCCTAATCCTGGAGTTTGCGCATGACCGACGATATTGATCAGATACTTATCAGCGCCCTGATGGAGGATTCGCGGCGATCACTCAAGGCCTTGGCGCAAATCAGTGGTTTGTCTTCGCCGAGTGTGGCCGAGCGCTTGCGGCGACTCGAAGAGCGCGGCGTTCTCAAGGGCTACACCGTCGAAATCGACCCCAAGTGCTTCGGCTATCAGTTGCAGGCCATCGTCCGGGTTCGCCCGCTGCCGGGGCAGTTGCAGGAGGTGGAACGGCAGATTCTGGCAATTCCGGAATTTACCGAGTGCGACAAAGTCACGGGCGAGGACTGTTTTATCGCTCGACTGCATGTGCGCTCGATGGAACAACTGGATACCCTGCTCGACCGGCTCAATACCCTGGCTGAAACCAATACTGCGATCGTCAAGAAGACTCCGGTGAAGCCTCGTTTGCCGCCGATGGCCTGATGTGTTTTTTTGCACGTTCGGCGTAGATTGAGGTTTTTCCGGCGAAGGATGGGCGGTAATGAGAATTCGGGCAATGGTGCTGTGACAGCAGACTGATGGCAGCATCCTGATCAACTGAAAAAGCCTGCGCACGCCGAAACGTGCGCAGGCTTTTCGCTGCTTACTCCAGCAGTTGCTGCAGGCTCGGGTCACGAATGACTTTCTGCAATGGCTTCGGCGTGGCGTTGTTGGTGGAATTGAGCATTTTCAGTTTCACGTCCGACGCTTTGCTGCACGCATTCTTGCCGTCAGCGTAGATGCCACTCATGTCGCATTTCCACTCGAAGTAATTCACCAGACCGCCGGACAACTGCAGGCTGTAGTCAGTGCTTTGAGTGCCCGGCGTGAAAGCATGGCCGGCCGGTATGTTCTGGAACCACTTCATCCATTCAGGCGACCCCGGCTGCGGCGCATTGGCCTGGAACGTTGGATTCATGATCGCCACTTGCGGCGTTTCAGCGGTCGCATGGCAGCTCAGGCAAGAACTGTTGGGGTTGTCCACCGGACCATTGAGGCGACCATTCCAGCCCAAATGGGTGGGCGGCAATTCCTTGGTATTGGCGTTGATCGCAGTCTGTTGCAGTCCGCTGTTGATCTTGGTCACCGTCGGTTGCGGATTGGTGTGATCATTCCCGGTGTTTTGCGGATCATTGCCCCACATGATCCCCACCGGCACCAGATTGTCCCAGCCAGGCTTGCCGGTTTTCTCACCGTTGTACTGGAAGGTACCGAAGATCCACCCGGTGTCGCTCATGCGCGTATCACGCACGGCGATGTCCATCTGGATCAATGCGACGTCTTTGACCTTGCGATTGGCCGACGTGAACGTTTCGGTGACATAGCCCTTCCACAACACCGGGTTCACCAGAAACGGCACGGTGCTGCGATCGATATCGGCGAACAGTGCTTTGCAGACGACGGTGCCGTCAGGGAAACTGTTGGGTGCCGAGGTGTACTTGGGATCTGGATTGTTCGGGTCTTTCCAGACTTGACCAATCGTATAGGCGCCGATGTCGTTATAGATACCCACCGCGTAGGTCTGGCCAGTGGCGGTTTGTGTCGCCGCCAACTGCTTGACCTGGATCTGCGCTTCTTTGGTCAAGCCGTGAATCCCTTCGCGCCCCAGCGGGCCGTAGTGCTGCCACGGCATGTGATACCACTGACGCTTTTTATTGTTCTGCACGTACCAATCAGCCTCGACGTTGCCTTCGAGGCAATAGGTTTTGACTTCCTCCATGTACGCACGCCAAGTCTCAAAATTGTTATCTGGCTTGGTCGGCAGATTCTTGAAAAAACCGGGTAGCGGTACTTTCGGCGCTGTTGCCGGGTAATTCTGGCTCAACTCAAACAGTGGGCCAGAGTATTGGCTGGAAGGCGGTTGATAGCCGAAGTCAGGATAGACGCCGGCCAGAGTTGACGCGCTGAACAGTGCGGTGGTGACGGCCAGTACAGCCAGTTTTCCTTGGGGCTGATTCATCGATGATCTCCTTGATTGGGACAACGCCTGCAATGGCAGGGCCTCCATTATTTTTCTGGTATCAGGGTCCCGGTCGTTCGCCGGGATACGGTCACGGTGCATGGAATTTGGCGTGGTTCACCTCCCGGTTTTCACTGGACGAATGAATACAGTCGCTCTCGACCGAAAGGCCTGGCGATCAACAGCAAGGGAAGTGAATGCGAGGGACGCAGGAATCACACGTGGGGTGCTGGTTACCGACTCCTGTCGATCAGGCTACTGCTCTTCCTTGGTATTTAGGTGTAGGTGATTTCCAAAAAGACGCCACTATTTTCAGATCATTTTGTAGGTAAAAGGCCACTACGCTTTTCGGAGAGCAACAAAAAACCCGCCGAAGCGGGTTTTTTGTTGAAACGACTAACGATCAGTCGTCGCGGCTCATGATGCCGAAGATCTGCAACAGGCTGATGAACAGGTTGTAGATCGATACATACAGGCTGATGGTCGCCATGATGTAGTTACGCTCACCACCGTGGATGATGGCGCTGGTCTGGAACAGGATGCACACCGACGAGAACAGCACGAAACCTGCGCTGATCGCCAGTTGCAGGCCGCTGACCTGGAAGAAGAAGCTCGCCAGCGTTGCACCCAGCAGGACGAAGAAACCAGCGGTGATGAAACCACCGAGGAAGCTCATGTCCTTGCGGGTGATCAGCACATAGGCCGACAGACCACCGAACACCAGTGCGGTCATGGCGAACGCCGAGCTGACCACTTCAGCGCCGCCCTGCATGCCAAGGTAACGGTTGAGGATCGGGCCAAGCAGGAAACCCATGAAACCGGTCAGGGCAAACGCAGAGACCAGGCCCCACGCGGAATCACGCAGTTTGTTGGTAAGGAAGAACAGCCCGTAGAAGCCGATCAGCACCACGAAAATGTTCGGGTAGCCAACCCGCATCTGCTGCGCGACGAAAGCCATCACACCGCTGAATGCGAGGGTCAGAGCCAGTAGGCCGTAAGTGTTGCGCAGGACGCGGCTAACCTCTAGCTGCTCAGCCTGCACGCTGTTATTAACTGCGTAATCCTGTTCGCGCATGGCGACACTCCTGTTGGTTTGAAACGTTCAGTCGCAAAGATCATAACAGACGCTCTGTAACAAGCCATGCAGAGAGTTTGACAGTGTGTTTCATTCAGGTATTATGGCGCCCGCAACGCAACGGAGGTGTGGCCGAGTGGTTTAAGGCAACGGTCTTGAAAACCGTCGACTGTAACAGGTCCATGAGTTCGAATCCCATCGCCTCCGCCATATTCTGTACCGACAAAGCCCTGATTATTCAGGGCTTTGTCGTTTCTGGCGATTGAGATTTCCAGAATTCTTCGCTGGTCGGCGACTGTCCACAAAAAGCAGCCAAGGCTTGCCACCGGAATAAGCAGGAGCAAAGTGAAAATATGGATATAAACACTGACAACGAAAAAATATCTGCAGCCCAACGAGCCCATAACATCAATATTCTTACCTCGATAATCACCGCCTTTTCGTTGATTTTTGCTGCTTTGCTCGCCGCCAAGGCAACAATGGGCTCTGCTGACAAGGTTCGCCTTGAAAGCTGCCTGAAAAGAATCGACGAGCGTGAAATGATCGCACGCCAAAAGTCGGCGGAACTGCTGGGTAGTGTCGGCAGTTTTTTAGGGGCAATTGGCACGGCCAAAAAGTTTCCTGAAGAGTCCAGCCAAAAAGTGATTAAAGCTGCTTTCGAGCTGACAGCCTATGCCCCCCCGGAACTGAACAAAATCGCCGTTCAAATCGGCTCGACCATTTACTTGGGCTTGATTGCCTCTACACCTCAGGCACAACAAGAAGCCATCAAAAACGCAAATGTTGCATTTAACGGTTGGAGCGCTAGCTATCTTAACCACATGAAGAGTTTTGATCGGGAACGCGAGGCTTGCTCGGGCGACACCGATCAGGACAGCGCCTTGACTAATACCAGTCCCGAACCAACAACAGAGCGGCAAGGAGTTTCGTATGGCCAGGAAGGCTGAATTTGAAATCTGCTATGACGTCAACGGCGTACGCAAGTGCGAAAAATGCCCTCGAGATAGCGCTTCGGAGTCGATCTACAGCAAACGTTTTGGCAGTGAGTTATTCGAAAGCTATCTGGAGGACGTCGAGCGCTTTGGAACAGAAAAAGCTACCTCAAAAATTCGCCAGGCCCTGGAAAGCAAAGGTTATTCAAACATCAGCTGCAAACGCATTCGTTAGGCGAACCCGTGTCAGCGAAAACTCTGCCATAAACGACGATCCACCATTGCGCTATAAAGGAACCCTGAATGCCGAAGAAACCACCGGCGCCTGAAAAGAACGCCAGCGCCGCCGACATCGAGCGCTCGATTCAGGCCCTGAACAAAATGGCCGAGCGCCTCTGGGGCGAAGGTCGAGAGGCCGAGGCCAAAGCCCTGCTCGATGCGCTCGATGCGTTGAACCGGGCGCTGGACAGAATCAGGATTGGCGAGAGTCGCAGGGTTGTGACACTGCACTGAAAAGTGGTACCTGAAACCGACTCATGAATCAGCAGTGCCAACGCGGTATGGCCAAGGATCAACGCTGATGCGTGCGATAAAAACCTTCTTCGGCATTTTGCTGTTGTTATGCGGTTTCGACTTCACCTACGAAAAACCCCGCAGAGTCTTTACTGCGGGGTTCGTCAGGTTTTGCGTGGTGGTCGCTTTTGCGGAATTACTGATACTGCATATGATTTATAACGGCCCGGCTCGTTAGCTCTACGGTTTGAGTATCAGCACTGGCTCACCCTTCTTGACGATATAAGTAGCCAACTCCGAGCCCTTCTCCGCCCCCACATTCTTGGCCACATGCGCCACACCTTCGGGAATGAACAACGAATCCCCGGCTTTCAATGTCACTGTCGCCCGGCCCTCCAGTTGATATTCGAACGTACCGCTGATCACGTAAGCGACCTCGACACCCGGGTGCGCATGCCGAGGCGAGGTCACGCCGGGTTCGAAATCGACGCGCGCCTGAATCACTTCGCGATCGGCAGCTCCCAGATCCTGGCGAACCAGATCGGTGCGGCTCAAGCCTTGTTGCCAGTTCTTGGCCGGCGCGTCAGCCGCGTGGGCGATGCCGATGATAGAAGCGAGTAGCGCAGCGCTGGTCAGTAACAGTGGACGATGCATGATGTTGCCCTCTCAAACGCAGTGGTGGTGTGACCGCTACTTTGGGAGCCGCGTGTGTGGCGGATGTGTCGTAAACCCCGGGTTTATTGTTCGCGTGTGTCTGCGCAGCAACTTGATACACGCTTATACAAACGCATCTTTGCCGGGCGGCAGTGCCAACAGCCATGTCCGGAACGCGACGATCTTTTTCGCTTCCGCCGTTTCATGGGGCGCTACCAGATAGAAACCCAGTTCATCCTTCAAGCGCAGATCGAACGGCACCACCAGGCGCCCGGCCCGCAGATCGTCCTCGACATAGGTGGATCGGCCGATACAAACGCCCTGCCCGTCAACCGCTGCCTGCACCGCCATCAGCGCCAGATCGAAGGTCAGGCGCGGGCCTTCGGCGAGTTGCGGCGGCTGACCCGCGGCACGTAGCCAGGCGCTCCAGTCACCGGCCGTCGCGCCACTGACTTGCAGCAATGTCTGATTGGCCAGGTCGGCGGGTGTGCGCAAGGTCTTCGCCAGTGCCGGACTGCACACCGGGAAAATTTCATCGGACATCAAAAAATCGCCACGCAAGCCTTTCCAATCGCCGCGCCCATAGCGAATGGCGGCATCGATAGCACCTTTGCGAAAATCGACTAATTCAGTCGACGCACTGATTCGCACATCGATAGCGGGAAACGCCAGCTGAAAGGACGGCAAGCGCGGCAACAGCCACTTCGATGCAAACGACACCAGGGTACTGATCGTCAGCACGCTTTTATTGCGAGACTCGAGCAACTGTTCAGTCGAATAGCGCAGTTCCTGAAACGCCGCACGCACACCCGGCAAGTAGGCGTGCCCGTCCTCGCTCAGTGCCAAGCCCTCGTTGAGCCGCAAGAACAAAGGCCCGCCCAGTTCAGCTTCGAGTCGGCGGATTTGATGACTGACGGCGGTCTGGGTGACGTTGAGTTCTTCGGCTGCCTTGGTGAAGCTCATGTGCCGGGCGACCGCTTCAAAGGCACGCAATCCATTAAGCGAGGGAAGTCGGACGGTCATGGTGTTTTATTGCTCATGAGATTTTGTCATACGCTAGCACCGCAAATGACCTTTGCGAAAGCCGCTTCGGCAATGGAATCTGGCGCCTTCTTTCAGCAAGGAAGCGCCATGAAACTGTATTTCGCCCCCATGACCTGTTCGCTTTCCCCGCACATTGTGCTGCGGGAACTGGGTTTGCCGTTCGAACTGGTTCGCGTCAATAACCAGAGTAAACGCACCGCTGATGGCCATGACTTTCGTGAGATCAACCCGAAGGGCTACGTTGCCGCGCTGGTTCTGGATAACGGCGAAGTGCTGACGGAGGGGCCGGCGATCCTGCAGTTTCTGGTAGATCAAATGCCCGGCAACACGCTGGCGCCACCCCAGGGTTCGTGGCAGCGCACGCGTCTGCAGGAACATCTGAACTTCATCAGTACGGAAATTCACGGTGGCAGTGCACCGCTGTTCAATGCGCAGATTCCGGAATCGGTCAAAACGATTTTCCGACACACACTGTTCAAGCGCCTCGACTACCTGAATCAGCAACTGTCGGCTCGGGACTATCTGATGGGCAACTTCGGCGTCGCCGATGCTTATCTGTTTACGGTACTGAGGTGGCTGCCGACCTTTGCCATCGACATACAAGACTGGCCGGCACTTGCCCGCTATATGCAGCGCATCGGCGACCGCCCCTGCGCCCTTGCAGCCCTCGCGGCGGAAGCGGCGACACAGCCTGTCTGACCGATTTCTGTAGCCATGGAACGGGCCATGTCGATGCTGTATCTGTAAACTGCGGCCATCTTCACTCGCTCAATCAAAGGATCAGCATGGCTAACCAAGACATCACCTTCACTCCGGATCCGGACGCCGACTCGATTTCTTCGGACGTCACCACGTTCAACGGGATCATGATGTCCACGCAAATCCCGACCCGTGCCGACGGCAGCCTGGAACTGGGCGATATCACCGCGCAAAGCGAATGCACCCTGCAAGCGCTGAAAGTTGCGCTGGAACGAGCCGGCAGCTCGATGGATCGGGTCATGCACCTGACCATTTACCTGACCGACATGGCTGACCGCGCGGCATTCAACGAGGTTTACCAGCGTTTCTTCGCCAAACCATGGCCGGTGCGTGCGGCAGTGGGCGTTGCTTCGCTGGCGGTTGAAGGCATGCGCGTGGAAGTGACTGCGATGGCGGCCAAGGCCTGATTTTTCGAGGTGATCGCAGGCGGCCCCCGCGAATGCGGGGGCCGTCAAACGCAGATAAAAATGAACGAGGGAGCGATTCAAATACGACGGGCACGTTAATAGAGCCGCTTGCAAAGCGCTGACTTTCGTTTCCAACGCAGCCTACAGAGGGCCGGTTGCTCCAACAAACAACTTCCCTTCTTTTACTTGATATTTTTGTTGATCGAACTCGACCTCAAAATTGAATGTTGCCGTAATCGAATCGTTCGCTTTGTCGCGGACGAACGTAATTTCTCCTGTACTTGCATATAAAACTCGCGACGACATAGTCATCACCCCCTGCACAGGACTACCGGCACCGCCAATTTTATGTGTGCCGTCTTTCAGGTCGCGACTTATTACAAATGAAATGATTTCAGCCACTTCGGGCGTAATATATTGACCAATAACACTAAAAGTTGTTTTAGACCCGAAATAAAGATGCCGGGTAGCAGAGAATATCGGCTCGCCAATGCCAGGGTGCTGGGGAGAAATGATTGCTTTGTAATAATCCTCGCCCGAGTTCGCATGCCGCGATTTCAACAGATCAAAATCAGTGAGACCAAGCGCAGTAAAATCGCTATTACTTTTCATTTAATGAATCTCCGTTTGAATGTTGCATTTTGCTTCGCGTGCCTTTCCTGTTGCCTCCTGATATTTATATTTCTAATCCGGCAGCACAACTGACAGACTTTACAGTTACGCCCTCTCCTGAATTGTGTTAAGCGCTGCTTACCTGATATCGGCACACGGGTGCCGGTCAGCCGTTTCGCAGGTACAATGCGCGCCTAACCGTGACAGCCTGACTAAAAAAACTATGTCCTTGCCCAAGCATCACCTGGAATTGCTCAGCCCTGCCCGCGATGTCGCCATCGCCCGTGAGGCGATCCTGCACGGCGCTGACGCCGTATACATCGGCGGCCCGAGCTTCGGCGCGCGCCACAACGCCTGTAACGAAGTCAGCGAAATCGCCGAGCTGGTGGAGTTCGCCCGCAAGTATCACGCGCGCATCTTCACCACCATCAACACCATCCTGCACGACAACGAACTGGAGCCGGCGCGCAAGCTGATCCATCAGCTGTACGACGCTGGCGTCGATGCGCTGATCGTTCAGGATCTGGGCGTGATGGAGCTGGACATTCCGCCGATCGAACTGCACGCCTCGACCCAGACCGACATTCGGACGCTGGAGCGGGCGAAGTTCCTCGATCAGGCCGGTTTCTCGCAACTGGTACTGGCCCGCGAGCTGAACCTGCAGGAAATCCGCGCGATCGCCGACGAAACCGACGCCGCCATCGAGTTCTTCATCCATGGCGCGTTGTGCGTGGCCTTCTCCGGCCAGTGCAACATTTCCCACGCGCAGACCGGGCGCAGCGCCAACCGTGGCGACTGCTCCCAGGCGTGCCGCTTGCCGTACACCCTCAAAGATGAAAAGGGTGGCGTGATCGCCTACGAAAAACACCTGCTGTCGATGAAAGACAACAACCAGAGCGCCAACATCCGCGCCTTGGTCGAAGCCGGTGTGCGTTCGTTCAAGATCGAAGGTCGCTACAAGGACATGGGCTATGTGAAGAACATCACCGCCTATTACCGCCAGCGCCTCGACGACGTACTCGAAGATCGCCCGGACCTCGCCCGCGCTTCCAGCGGCCGCACCGCGCACTTCTTCCTGCCCGATCCGGAAAAGACCTTCCACCGTGGCAGCACCGATTACTTCGTCACTGATCGCAAGATCGACATCGGCGCTTTCGATTCGCCGACCTTCACCGGTTTGCCGGTGGGCACCGTCGAGAAAGTCGGTAAGCGTGACATGCAGGTCGTGACCCACGAGCCGCTGTCCAACGGTGACGGCCTCAACGTGTTGGTCAAACGCGAAGTGGTCGGTTTCCGCGCCAACATCGCCGAAGCCAAAGGCGAGTTCGAAGAAGACGGCGAGAAGCGCTACCGCTACCGCGTCGAGCCGAACGAGATGCCGGAAGGCCTGTTCAAGCTGCGCCCGAACCACCCGTTGAATCGCAACCTCGACCACAACTGGCAACAGGCGCTGCAAAAGACTTCTTCCGAGCGTCGCGTGGCCCTGAGCTGGGTCGCACGCCTGCGTGAAGAACAGCTGGAAGTGACCGCCACCAGTGAAGAAGGCATCAGCGCCAGCGTCACCCTCGCTGGTCCGTTCGGTGTGGCCAACAAGCCTGAGCAAGCGCTGGAACAATTGCGCGATCTGCTCGGCCAGCTCGGCACCACGCAGTATCACGCCACCGACATCAAGCTGGATGCGCCACAGGCGTTCTTCATCCCGAACTCGCAGCTCAAGTCGCTGCGCCGTGAAGTGATCGAAGCCCTGACCGCCGCTCGCGTCGCCGCGCACCCGCGTGGCAGCCGCAAGGCCGAAACCAGCCCGCCGCCGGTGTACCCGGATTCGCACCTGACGTTCCTCGCCAACGTCTACAACCAGAAGGCGCGCGACTTCTACCACCGTCACGGCGTGAAGCTGATCGACGCCGCGTATGAAGCGCACGAAGAGCCAGGCGAAGTGCCGGTGATGATCACCAAACACTGCCTGCGTTTCTCCTTCAACCTGTGCCCGAAACAGGCCAAAGGCGTGACCGGCGTGCGCACCAAGGTCGCACCGATGCAGTTGATCCACGGCGATGAAGTGCTGACGCTGAAGTTCGATTGCAAGCCGTGCGAAATGCACATCATCGGCAAGATGAAAGGCCACATCCTCAACCTGCCGCAACCGGGCAGCGTGGTCGGCCACATCAGCCCCGAAGACCTGATGAAAACCATCCCGCGCGCACCGCACTGAGTGGTTGGCGAGTGCGGCGCTTCGGCGCCGTACTTGCCCGCCCTTCTGCGAACCCACCAAATCGCAGGCATAAAAAAACGCCAACTTCTTGCGAAGTTGGCGTTTTTTCGAATATGGCAGGGGCGGCTGGATTCGAACCAACGCATGGCAGGATCAAAACCTGCTGCCTTACCGCTTGGCGACGCCCCTACTGCTCTTTCCAGCTACTTCGTTAGGTTCGCTGTGAGAACGGGGCGCAATTTACCAAGGTTTTTTGGCTTTGGGAAGCGCGAAGTGAAATATTTTTTGTTTTAAAACAGCGACTTATTATTTTGGCCTGAATCAGGTCCAGGGGGAGTCGGTTTCGCCGCCGTGTATCACACTGTGTACGAACCCCACCGCGACACATCGACTTTCAACAAAGCCGTTCTTCGACACAGGCCAGATACGTCTCCGCGCTCAAATGCACTCAAGGTTTCAGGTGTTCATTCAGAACCCTTGGCCAAAGGCTCGCAAAGGAGACGTCACCATGAAGATGGCACTGCACACCCGCAAAACTGCATTCGGCATGTCGATTATGGCTGTGGCGCTGTTCGGCGCTTTTGGCAGCGCTCAGGCGCAAACCACTGAGCCGGCCGCCGTCAGCTATTCCGCGCCCTCGCCCTTCGGCCCGCTGAAGCATGTGAAGGCCGGCGTGCTCGACGTCGCCTATGCCGAAACCGGCCCCGCGAATGGCCCGGTGGTGATCCTGCTGCACGGCTGGCCCTACGACATTCACAGCTACGACGAAGTCGCGCCGCTGCTCGCGGCCAAGGGTTATCGCGTGTTGATGCCGTATGCGCGGGGTTATGGCGATACGCAGTTCCTCTCCAAGGACACGCTGCGCAATGGTCAACCGGCAGCGCTGGCCAGTGATGTCATCGACTTCATGGATGCACTGAAGATCAAACAAGCGGTGCTTGGTGGTTATGACTGGGGCGCACGTTCGGCGGACATCGTTTCGGCGCTGTGGCCGGAGCGTGTCAAAGCGCTGGTTTCAGTCAGTGGTTATCTGATCGGCAATCAGGCCGCCGGGCAAAACCCGCTGCCGCCCAAGGCGGAATTGCAGTGGTGGTATCAGTTCTACTTCGCCACCGACCGTGGTCGTGCCGGTTATGAAAAGAACACTCACGACTTCGCCAAGCTGATCTGGCAACTGGCCTCGCCGCAGTGGAAGTTCGACGACGCCACGTTCGACCGCAGCGCCAAGGCGTTGCAGAACCCCGATCACGTCGACATCACCGTGTTCAACTACCGCTGGCGTCTGGGCCTGGTGCAGGGTGAGGCGAAATACGCGGCGCTGGAGCAGAAACTCGCCACCGCACCGTCGATCAGCGTGCCGACCATTACCCTTGAAGGCGACGCCAACGGTGCGCCGCACCCAGCGCCGGAAGATTACGCCAAGCGCTTTACCGGCAAGTATCAGTTCCGCTTGATCAATGGTGGGATTGGCCACAACCTACCGCAGGAAGATCCGCAGGCGTTTGCCAAGGCTGTGATCGACGCCGACCACCTGTAGAAACAAAAAAGCAGCCAGCCGCGATGGCTGACCGCTTGATCATTGAGGTGCGTGATTATTCAGTTGGCACAACGAGATCCAACGCTTTGTTCACCGCCAACTCCCCCAACATGACCACTTGCGCAATGCCCAACAGGGTATGGCGGTTTGATCCCTCCAGCACGCCAGCAAAATTGCCGAGCATGACCGAGGCGGACGCCAAAGATCCGCAAGCGTTGGTCAGCAACTCCTCGGTGTCTGCTTGCGGGTTGGCCATGAACAGCGCGTTGGGCGTGTAGGCTGTGGCCATGACCGCAGCAGGCAACAGGTAATGGTCGAGTGCACGTTCTGCCGCTTCGTGGAGCTTTCTTGAATTGGGTGATGCGTACGGCGACACCAGATCTGTGACCGGTGGTTCGGGTGGCTGGGACATCAGTTGAAACTCCAGACAAGAACCGCGTCAGGTTCTTTGATAGAAGGCGTGAAGCGTCGCGTTCGCGGACGCTTCTGTGCAAATGAGGGGGCGCGCGCCCTCACCTATCTGCATCGCTACTACTGCGGCAAACGCTGGTTATCCAGAACTCGGCCGACCACCAGCTCGCTGAGCATGATCACCTGTTGCAGGATCAGCATCTTTTTGCGCTGTGAAGGGTCGATCGAATCAGCCAGATCTCGGGCCATGTCATTGGCGCAGGACAAGGTTTCAGTGGCTTCGACGAGCAGGGTTTCGTTGTCCACCGACGGGTCGATCAGGTAGATTTTGCCGGTTTTGCGGGTGGGTATTGAGGTCTTCAGCGCGGAAGGGTTGAGGTAGAAATTGATCGCGCGGTCGGTGGCCTCTTTGATGTTTTGAGGTTCGAGCGCGGCGTCGTAGGGGATTGGATCGGTTGCTGGCGGGTTTGGCGTAATTTTGAACATAGATGACACTCGCTTAACAAAAAAATAAGGAGCCATCACTCACGCTACCAAACGAGGTGGTGACCATTGCGCAGGTTGGTAGACCGGTCTAAGCGAGTAAACCCCGGCGCTCCCGAAGGAGCCCCACGCATGGCCACCATATAAAACCGAGCCCCAAAAAGAGACTGCATATAGCGGCGCATAACGCTTAGAAAACGGGCTACCAAACCCGATCACTGTTTTGCAGTGACAGGGAAACGATACAGCCCGCCTCAAGGCGCGTAAGCCGGCGGATTCTGGCGTACGCGTAGGTAACGGCGCAAGGTGTTGTAGCCGTTATGGCGTAACAGTGCGTGTAGGTTAAACGTATGTTAGTGCTGGTGTTTAAAAGCCCCTCACCCTAGCCCTCTCCCAGAGGTAGAGGGAACTGACCGTGGTGTTTGGGCGAGGTACGCCGACGTGAGGTATCGCGGTGAATTCTGGTGACGAAGCGGTTAGTGCTGCAAATTCCCTCACCCTGGCCCTCTCCCAGAGGGAGAGGGAATTTACCGTGGTGTTTGGGGGTGGTACGCCGACGTGGGATATCGAGGTGAATTCAGGTGGGTGATGGCTGGGGTTATTTGACCAGCCGTTTTTCTTTGGAAGGTCTGTAGCCGAAATATGAGCTGTAGCATTTGCTGAAATGACTCGGCGAGACGAACCCGCAAGCCACCAGCACTTCCACCTGCGACAGCTCGGTGTGCTGCAGCAAGCGTCGCGCTTCAGTGATGCGCAGTTCCAGGTAATAGCGCTGTGGCGTGGTGCCGAGTTGTTCCTTGAACAAGCGCTCCAACTGGCGGCGAGAGCGCCCGGCGTACACCGCCAATTGCTCCAGCTCCAGCGGCTCCTCCAGATTGGCGTCCATCAGCTTCACCACTTCACGCAGCGGCGCACTGACGCAGAGGTTTTCATCCGGTTTGATCCGCCGGTAGCGCGATTCCTCGAACGCGAGGATGTCTTCGATACCCTCGACCAAGGCTTTGCCGTGCAAGCCCTTGATCCAGTCCAGCGCCATATGAAAAGCGCCGGACGGACTCGACGCCGTGAGACGATCGCGATCAATCACATAGGGTTCGCTGCTGACATGGGTAGCTTTGGCAATCTCGGTCAGCGCCGGGCGATGCTCCGGGTGGATCGCGCAGCGATAGCCATCGAGCAACCCGGCGCGGCCGAGAAACCACGAGCCATTCCATAACCCGGCGAGCGAGATGCCGCGCTCCGCTGCCGATCTGAGCAAGCCGATGAACTCATCACTCGCGCGCAATTCGGTGCGATAACCACCGCACACCACCAGCAGATCCAGCTCCTGAAGTGCCGCCGAATCCAGACGTGCATCGGGCCGGATCACCAGGCCCAAGTCACTGATGACTTCGCCGTCGCCCAGGCCAAACGTGCGCGACGAAAACAATCCCGGGCGCAACAGATTGGTGGTGACAACGGTGTCCAGCGCCTGGGTGAAGGCCGGCAGTGAAAAGTGTTCGAGCAGCAGAAAACCGGTGCGGGTCATGCGCGAGTCATCCGCGCCTTGCTCGTTCAGATAGCGGAGGTTTTTCCCCTTCATGCCTCCGCTGAATTGGCGTCGTTCGATCAAGTTCGGGTCCATCGGTGTGTTGTTATGCGCCGATAGTTGGCTTTGTCCGTCAAAGAGTCAATCACGCCAGCGGTGGATGGCGGGTGACGCAGTGACCTGCGCCACCACTGGGCGATGGCAGCGATCCGAACCCTGCCTCAAACAGCCGAGAAAAACCCGGCCCCCAAACGCCCCTCAAGACGCCCACACAACACGTAGTGCTGATAGCCGCTGGAGAAAGCCCCCTGGGAGATCGCAATCCTGACATCGTCATTCAATCGAAGGTACTGGGCTTCATCAAAGTTTTCTGCGCTGACTTCGCCGGCACGCCCGAGCCGCTCGCTGTCCACGGTGAGACCCTGGCTGGCGAAGTGCTCGAAATCGATGATGCGATTCACCGCGTGCCGTTCCAACACACCCTGATTGGGATGCATCGAGTAGATATGCAGGCCTTTATTGGCGCAGCGGTCGCACATGTCGACACAGTTTTTCTGCGTCGATTTACGCCGCGTCAGCTCTTCAAGCGGCATGTCGAGGTACTTGCCAACCTGATACTCGGTCTGATTGAAGATCGTGCAGCAAAGCACCGTGTTGCCATTGCAGTCGATAACCAGCCAGTCATCCTTGAGCGTGCACGCCATCTTGGGAAATTGCTGGATAACGTTGACGAGATCGTCGTACGGCGGCAGTGCGAGGCGCTTGAGGGTGTCAAGGTCCGTAGCCGTGACAGACGGGTCACGCTCGACAATGGCCAGTGTCTTCTCCAGCGGCATCATCACCGAGTACCCGGTGGTGAAGATGAAGCCAAGACGCTCACTGAACTCGCGCATCAGTGATTCTTCTTCGATGTTATCCAGGTAGCGGTGATAGTAAACATCCACACGGGTTCTCAGACCCAGGCGTTGTTTGATCTCGTGCAGGGCAATCATGTTTTGTTTTACAACTTCGATATCGCCGCCGACATGGCCCTTTTCGTAGGTCTCCTGGTAAAAACCCGAGAGCGAAATACGGAAGTAACTTGGCTCGGCCATCAAGGCCTTTTCCATATTCTTGGCGAGATTAAGGTTGGTGCTGATGCCGCTGCCCATGCCGGCAGCGTTAATGATCTCGATAAATTCGCCAATTTTTGGATGAATCAGCGGCTCGGTCCAGTTATAGAGGTAGATGGTGTCGACGCCCTCTGTCTTGGCCTTATCGACAATCTGCTTGAACATGTCGAGCTGCATGGCTTTTTTGAAATTGAGATTTTCCGAGTTGCCCATTGGGCAAGACGGGCAGCTCAGATTGCACGCACCGACGATATCGATGTACATATTCATGCGGGTGAAGCTCCTTGACTTGAAAGCCACGCATCTCATCACTGCAGTCTTTCAAGTCGCCTGATTGTGTTGGTTTTTTGACGGCACTGGCACACCGGCTAGCAATAACTGCACCACAATGCTGTTACGCCATTAACTCAACGACCCAATCGATGAACACGCGCAGCTTGAGGCTGACATGTCGATTGGGTGGGTAGGCCAGATAGAGCGGCATCGGCTCGAGCTGCCAGTCTTCAAACAACGGCACCAACTCGCCGCGTGTCACATGCTCTTCAGACATGTATGTGGGCAACCACAGCACGCCCATCCCCGCCAGACCTGCCGCGAGATAGGCATTGCCGTCATCGACCGCCAGCACGTGACGCCCTTTGATTTGCAGGTTTTCACTGGCGTTGTGCAAGGCATACGGCACCGGTTTGCCGGTGCGTGCCCAGAGAAAACCGACCACGCGATGGTGGCTGTCTTCCAGGTCTCTCGGGTGCGCGGGAATGCCAGCGCGCGCCAGATATTGCGGTGCAGCAAACACTCCCAACTGAAGATCAGCGACCTTGCGTGCCATCAACGACAAGTCCATGAGTTCGCCCCCGCGCACCACGCAATCGACGTTCTCATCAATGATGTCGACGATGCGGTCACTGACGCCCATGTCGATCTGGATATCCGGATAGCGCGCGTGAAACTCGGGCAGCGCCGGCACCAGAATCAGCCGCGCGAACGGGCTCGGGACGTCCACGCGCAGCCGGCCCGAAGGTGATGCCGCCGCGCCGGGCAGGCTGGTTTCGGCATCATCGAGGTCGGCGAGCAAGCGGATCACGCGTTGGTAATACACCGCGCCATCAGCGGTGACGTTGACCTTGCGCGTGGTGCGATTGAGCAACTTGACCCGCAGGCGCGCCTCCAGTTGCTGAACCAGTTGGGTCACCGTGGTCTTGCTCATGTGCAGGGTTTCGGCGGCTTTGGTGAAACTACCGGCCTCGACCACCCGGGCAAAGGCCTGCATTGCGTCAAAACGGTCCAAGGTGCGCCCTCGATTGTTTGGATTTCACAAACAGTGAACGCCAAGCTTGCGCGTTTATCGCTGGCCTGCAAATACCTACAGTGGCTCCATCAACTCAAATGAAGGAGACACTTCCATGACTCAGCGCGATGTTGTTTTTCCATCCGCACGCCGCACGCTTTACGAACGCCACCGTTACTCGCCCGCCATTCGTTCCAACGGTTTTCTGTTTGTCTCGGGACAGGTCGGCAGCACCGAGGACGGCACGCCAGAGCCGGACCTGAAAAACCAGGTGCGTCAGGCGTTCACTAACCTCAATGCAATCCTGGAAGAGGCCGGTGCCAGCTTCGATGACGTGGTTGATGTCACCGTATTCATCGTTGATCCCCAGTCGAAATTCGAGACGATCTGGAATGTGGTGCTGACCGAGTTCTGGGGCGAGGCGCCGCATCCGACCGTGACGGCGGTTGGCGTGACGTGGCTGTATGAGTTTGATTTCGAGATCAAGGTGATTGCCAGGTTGCCTGAGGCGGCCTGATCGTCAGATCGATTTGCAGCAAGGGTCGGCAGTCTTCAGACTGGCGGCCCTTTAGTCTTTTCCGACAGCCGTCATGTCAGTTTCATTGCTCAAACCTGCCCTCCCCGGCATCGCCCTGCGTCGTTGGCGCTTGCTGCATCGCGTCAAGCAAAGCCACGCCGCGCAGATGTTCAACGTCACCCAATCGACCATTTCCCGCTGGGAAAGCGGCGTGCTGGCGCTGGATCCGGCTGCGCATCTACAGCTTGAGCAACTGTTGGCCGCGCGCCTCGACACGGCGGCCGATCAGGCTCTCGCCCGGTTGGTGTGCGAAAGCGCACGACCGGTTCATCTGGTCTGCGACCTGACCCACCGTTTGCTGGCCTGTTCCTCGGCCCGCGCCGCGCAGTTCGCCAGCCCGCTGAGCGAATTGCTCGGACAATCTCTATGGCGCTTCGTGACGCCGGAAATCGCCAGCAACGAACGGGCGCTCGACACACTGGGCTGGCGCGAATTGCAGGCACCTCCGGCGCTGGAATTTGTCACCGGCAGCAACGACTCAGACCTCGTGCCGATCCGCCAGAGCCTGTGCCGCTGGACCCGCATTCCACTCTCCGACGGCACTGCCGCGCGGCTGGTCGAGACGCTCTGAACGCATATTTTATGCGTGGACGCTCAACCGCATCGGCCCTAGGCTTGCTGCTCGGCTCCACCACCGGGCAAGTTCATGGACCTCGAAAAAATCAGCGCACGCCTCGAATTCCTGCGTGAAGCAGAAAAGCTCAAGGACGTTCTCAGAAGCGCACACACATCCAGTGGGCGCACCGAAAGCACCGCCGAACACAGCTGGCGCCTGTGCCTGATGGCGATTGTCTTCGCCGATGAGCTGGCCGGGCTCGACCTGCTCAAAGTGCTGAAGATGTGCGTGATTCACGACTTGGGCGAAGCGATCAACGGCGACATCCCGGCGGTCGATCAGGCCACGTTCCCCGATAAGGGCGAACAAGAGCGCAACGACCTTCTGCTGCTCACCCGCGCGCTCGATAACCCCCTGAGAAACGACATTCTCGCGTTGTGGGACGACTACGAAAACGCCCGGTCGGCCGAAGCCAAAGCGGTCAAGGCACTGGACAAACTTGAGACTCTGCTGCAACACAATCAAGGCCAGAACCCGGCCGATTTCGACTACCGCTTCAATCTGACTTACGGCAAGAAGCACACCAGTGCCGCACCGATTTTCGCCGCACTGCGCGCACTCATCGATCACGACACTCAAGAAAGAATCGACATGAACCTGACCTTGCAACGAACTCAGTGACGACATCGACACCATCGCGCAACAGCTGTTGTCACCCTGGTCGCTCGTAAATATCCGGACACACCCAAGCGTTTGCCATTTCATAGGTCGTCTGTTTGCATGCTCTGCGAAATCAGCATTCAGATCAGGGAGACGATCGATGAATATTTTGGTGGTGGGTGCCAGCAAAGGTTTGGGCAGGGCTTTGATCGAAGGTTTGGGCAACGCGGGAGACACGCTGACCGGCGTTTCCCGTTCACGCCCCGAGGGATTGATAGCGGTTGCCGAGCGATCTGTACGCTGGGTGGAGGCCGATCTAAGGGATTCTGCTAGTGCTGCGCATGCTATCGAGCAAGCCGTCGCGGACGACGGGCTGGATACGCTGATCTACAACCTCGGCATCTGGGAAGAATTGGCCTTCGATCCGGCCTATGACTTTCTCGACAGCCCGGACGACGAAGTACAAGCCATTGTCAGTTGCAACATCACCTCGACTATTTTACTGATCAAGCGCCTGCTCCCTTTGCTGCTGAACAGTACCCACCCCAGAATCATCCTCACCGGATCGACTTCAGGCCTGCCGCAAAGCGGGCGTCCGGAAGTCGCCTTCGGCGCCTCCAAATTCGCCCTGCGCGGGATTGCCGATACGCTGCGCGAAGGCTACCGACAGCAGCGTCTGGCGGTGACTTGCCTGAATCTGGGGTATCTCAACACCGAGGATCGGCTGAGCACGCCGCGAGATCTGGCTGCGCAGCGTGGCGAGGGTCAGTTGATTCCAGTTCACGATGTCGTTCAGGTTGTGCGCATGATTCTGAGTCTGTCTTCGGCCAGCTATGTCAAGGAACTCACCCTGCCGGCAATACTCGACGAACGCTTTTGACCGTTCCTGCCCTGATGGCACTGGCCTTTACGCGTGCGAATACGTATAACCTCGCCGATTCGTCTACCCTCACGTAGCGCCCTGGTTCAGCTCTTCACACTTTTGACGCTCACGAAACGGAGAATTCCATGCTCAAACGAACACTGGCACTGACCGCCGGCCTGGCCCTGTCCTTTTCTGCATTCATGGCCCAGGCGGCCGACGTTTTGCGCGTCAGCGCGATTCCCGATGAAGCCCCGACCGAGCTGCTGCGCAAGTTCGAACCGCTGGGGGCTTATCTGGAACAGCAATTGGGCATGAAGGTGCAGTTCGTGCCGGTGGCCGACTATCCGGCGGTGGTTGAAGCTCTCGCGACTGATCGCCTCGATATGGCCTGGCTTGGCGGCTTCACGTTCGTGCAGGCGCGCTTGAAGACCGATGCGACCACGCCGGTCATTCCGTTGGTGCAGCGGGAACAGGACGCGCAGTTCACCAGTAAATTCATCACCGCCGACCCGAATGTGCATAGCCTCGCCGACCTGAAGGGCAAGACCTTCGCTTTCGGTTCGGTGTCGTCGACTTCCGGCAGCCTGATGCCGCGATACTTCATGTTGAAAAACGACGGAATCAAGCCTGAAGGTTATTTCAGCCGTGTCGCCTACTCCGGCGCCCACGATGCCACTGTGGCCTGGGTGCAGGCCGGCAAGGTCGATGCCGGTGTGCTGAACGCCAGTGTCTGGCAGAAACTGGTCGATGCCGGCAAGGTCGACACCAACAAGGTCAAAGTCTTCGCCACCACCCCGACCTACTTCGATTACAACTGGACCGTGCGCGGCACCCTCGAACCGGCACTGGCCGCGAAGATCAAGAAAGCCTTCCTTGATCTGGACCCGGCCAACCCTGAGCAGAAGAAGATTCTTGATCTGCAAGCGGCCAGCCGCTTCATCGACACCAAGCCCGAGAACTACAAGGGCATCGAGGAAGCCGCCCGCGCTGCCGAACTGCTGAAATGACCCTACGCCTCAATCAGGGCAACCTGCGCCACGCCAATGGAGTCGACGCCCTGCGCGGTGTCGATTTGCAGATTGGCGTCGGCGAACAGGTCGCGATCATTGGACCGTCCGGGGCCGGCAAGTCGAGTTTGCTCAACCTGCTGGCCACCGCCCTGCGGCCCAGCAGCGGAGAGATTGAAGTGCTGGGCGAACGTGCCTGGCACTTGTCGGCCCGCCAACGCCAGCGTCTGCGCGCGCGGATCGGTCTGGTGCATCAAGCGCCGCCGCTGCCGCCGCGTCAGCGTGTGGTGACGGCGGTATTGGCCGGCAAGCTCGGCCAGTGGAGCTTGGGTAAAAGTCTCTTGAACCTGTTGCACCCACTGGATGTGGCCGGTGCCCGCGCGGCGTTGGCGCGACTGGATCTGGGCGACAAGCTGTTTGCGCATTGCCAGCAATTGTCTGGCGGCCAGTTGCAACGCGTCGGCATTGCCCGTGTGTTGTATCAGGCGCCGGAAATCCTCTTGGCTGACGAACCGGTGTCGGCAATGGATCCGGTCATGGCCGGGCACACACTGTCGATCCTCTCGCGGCATGCCCGCGAGCACAACGTCACACTGGTGGCGAGCTTGCATGCGGTGGATCTGGCGCTTTCGCACTTCCCACGGATCATCGGTCTGCGCGACGGGCAGATTCTGTTCGACAGCCCTTCCGGTCAAGTCAGCCACGCGATGCTCGACGCGCTGTACGCCAACGAAAAACTGCAATCACCGACCGCTGCGGTGGCGCCTTTGACTGTGCAGATTCCACGATGCTGAAGGCGGATTCACGAGACCCCGCGGCATGGCCACGGCTGCTGCTGACGTTGCTGGCGATTGCGTTGCTGTGGCCGGGCATTCAGCTCAGCGAGTTGAACCTGGGGGTGTTACTCCCGGACAGCCAGAATGAAATGGGCCGTTTTGTCGCGCAGTTCTGGCCTCCTGCGCACGACGAAGCGTTTCTGCAGCTATTGCTCAAAGCCACCCTGCAAACCCTGGCCATCGCCACCGCCGGCATGGCTTTGGCGCTGGTGTTGGCGATACCGGCGGGCCTGGTTGCCAGTCGTTCGCTGTCGCTGTCCGCCGCTTCACGCGGTGGCGTGCCCAGTCGATTGGGCCGTCTGTTGCGCTGGCCGGTGCGCGGCTTGCTGATTTTTTTGCGCAGCGTGCCGGAAATCGTCTGGGCGCTGTTGTTTGTCCGCGCTGTCGGATTGGGCCCGGCGGCCGGTGTGCTGGCGATCGCAATCACTTACAGCGGCATGCTCGGCAAGGTCTACGCGGAGATTTTCGAATCGACCGATCAGCGTCCGGCGCACGCGCTGTTGCAGGCTGGCAGTGGAAGGCTGGCAGCGTTTGCTTACGGCACGTTGCCCAACGTCGCGTCAGACCTGCTCTCGTACACGGTCTATCGCTGGGAATGCGCAATCCGCGCCTCGGTGGTGATGGGGTTTGTCGGCGCCGGCGGTCTCGGTCAGCAGATCGACCTGTCGATCCGCATGTTCGCTGGCGGTGAAGTCGCCAGTATTCTGCTGTGCTTCCTGGTGCTGGTTCTGGCCGCCGACCAACTCAGCCGCGTGCTGCGCTGGAGGCTGACATGAACCGTCTGATCAACCTGTTGCTGATCGCTGGTATCGCGTTGGCGGTCATCGCGTCCTTCGCTTATCTGGGACTGGATCTCGGCGAACTGGGCAGCGCCACCAGCCTCAAGCAGATGGGCGCGTATGTGCAGCGTTTTCTCAGCCCGGATCTGAGCGCGGATTATCTTAAAGCAATCTTGCACGGGTCGATGGAAACCCTGGCCATGTCGGCGCTCGGCACCCTGCTCGCCGCCGTGTTCGGCATTGTGCTCGCCCTGCCTGCCGCCGGGCGTTTCGGCTGGCCACTGCAAAGTGCTTCGCGCCTGCTGCTTAATGCCTTGCGGGCAATACCGGAACTGGTCTGGGCCGCGCTGATGGTACTTGCCGCTGGCCTCGGCCCGAACGCCGGCACCCTCGCCCTCGCCCTGCACACCACTGGCGTGCTCGGTCGATTGTTCGCCGAAGCACTGGAAAATACCCCGCCACAACCGGCCGAAGCCATTCGCTTGCAGGGCGGCAACCCGATTCTGGCCTTCTGCTACGGCACCCTTCCGAACCTTGCGCCACAACTGCTCGCCTACGTTCTGTACCGCTGGGAAAACAACATCCGCATGGCCAGCGTGCTCGGTTTTGTCGGTGCCGGCGGGCTTGGGCAGATGCTTTATGTGAGCCTGAGCCTGTTTCAGGAAGCCCAGGCCAGCACAGTGATTCTGGCCATGTTGGTGCTGGTGTTTGTGGTCGACTGGTTGAGCGCCTGGAGCCGCCAGCGCTGGGTGAAGGCCTAGTACGCAGGCGTGCGAGTGGATATCTGACAAAAGCTGATTATGCTTCAGGAAAACTTGCAGCAATGCGAGGCGGTCAGACTGTGCAGGTTTCACGCGGGAGCAATGGCAGCATTTGCCACAAGGCCAGAGTGCGACAAGCAGTAACGGGGGACTCCGGCCTACAACAATAAGCACGACGGAGAACACCCATGGCCACAATCGACACAGCATCCACCGGCAGTCCACCGCGCAGCGGCGGCATCACCAAGGAGGAGCGCAAGGTTATCTTCGCTTCATCCTTGGGCACGGTTTTCGAGTGGTACGATTTTTATCTCTACGGCTCACTGGCGGCGATCATCGCCAAGCACTTCTTCGCTGGCGTTAACGAAACCACCGCGTTTATCTTCGCCCTCCTCGCCTTCGCCGCCGGGTTTGCGGTGCGGCCGTTCGGAGCGATTGTGTTCGGCCGGCTCGGCGACATGATCGGGCGCAAACACACCTTCCTCATCACCATCGTCATCATGGGCGTCTCCACCGCGATTGTCGGCATATTGCCCGGTTACGCGACCATCGGTGTCGCTGCCCCGGTCATTCTCATTACCCTGCGCTTGTTGCAAGGCTTGGCGCTGGGTGGCGAGTATGGCGGCGCCGCGACCTACGTGGCCGAACACGCGCCGCGCAACAAACGCGGCTTCTTCACTTCATGGATTCAAACCACCGCGACCCTCGGCCTGTTTATGTCGCTGCTGGTGATCCTCGCCTGTCGCACCGCGCTGGGCACTGAAGCCTTCGAAGCCTGGGGCTGGCGGATTCCGTTTCTGCTGTCGATCCTGCTGCTGATCGTCTCGGTGTACATCCGCCTGCAATTGAGCGAGTCGCCGGTGTTCCAGAAAATGAAGGCTGAAGGCAAAGCGTCGAAAGCGCCGCTGACCGAATCCTTCGCGCGCTGGGACAACCTCAAAGTGGTGATCATGTCGTTGCTCGGCGGTACGGCCGGGCAAGCGGTGGTCTGGTACACCGGGCAGTTCTATGCGTTGTTTTTCCTGCTGCAGACATTGAAGATCGACCCGCAGACCGCCAATCTGTTGATTGCCGGATCACTGTTGATCGGCACGCCGTTCTTCGTGATCTTCGGCAGCCTCTCCGACCGCATCGGGCGCAAGCCGATCATCATGGCCGGGTGCATTCTGGCCGCGTTGACCTACTTCCCGATCTTCCACGCGCTGACCCAGTACGGTAACCCTGACGTGTTTGTCGCCCAGGAGAAGAACCCGGTCAAAGTGATCGCCAACCCGGATCAGTGCTCGTTCCAGTTCGACCCGGTGGGCAAGGCCAAATTCACCAGCTCCTGCGACCTGGCGAAGACCCTGCTGGCAAAACGGGCGATCCCGTATGAAAACGTGATTGCAGAGCCGGGCACCGTCGCGCAAGTGCGCATCGGCGACAAAGTGGTCGAAAGTTTCGAAGGCAGCGCCCTGCCAGCCGCCGACTTCAAGACCCGTAACGATGCGTTTACTGCAACCCTCGGCACCGCGCTCAAGGAGGCCGGTTATCCGGAGAAAGCCGACCCGGCGAAAACCAATTACCCGATGGTGCTGCTCCTGCTGACCGTGCTGGTGATCTACGTGACCATGGTCTACGGCCCGATCGCGGCGTGGCTGGTCGAGCTGTTCCCGACCCGCATCCGCTACACCTCGATGTCGCTGCCGTATCACATCGGTAACGGCTGGTTCGGCGGTTTCCTGCCGACGGTGGCTTTTGCCATGGTCGCCGCGACCGGGGATATCTACTACGGCTTGTGGTACCCGATCGTGATTGCGGTGATGACAGCGGTACTCGGCACGTTCTTCCTGCCGGAAACCAAGGATCGCGACATTCTCAAGGATTGAAAACCGTCAGCGCGCCCTCTCCACCGCGGGAGGGCGCCATTCGGCACAACCCGGCAAAAATATCGAACGCCTGCCGCACTGCCTGCCTCCAATGTTTACACCACTGGAGGTCACCAACATGAACAGCGACGATAAAACCCCGAACGCCCCACCCACCGACACGTCCGGCGAACCGGTGAATGTGGTCGAGCGCGATCTTGAAGACCGAGACGAAGACACCGAAGCCGTGGACGAGGTGATCACGCCTTCATCCACCCGCGTGAAGGAACAGGACGCCGAGACGCTACAGCGCAAGATCGATGAGATAGAGCGCAAAGTGGCCGATGGTAATTAGTGTTTTGCAGGCGATCGCAACAGCCTGCTGGATCTACCCCCTCACCCCAGCCCTCTCCCCCAAGGGGGCGAGGGGGAAAGGGAGCCGATTTGTGTGCTTTTCAAATCTTGCGTTCAACTCGGTATTTCAAGTCGGCGTTACTTGCACAAACACCTCGGTCAGTCCCCTCTCCCCCTGGGAGAGGGCTAGGGTGAGGGCTTCTTCGCCAGATTGAGTTTCACGGCCGCACATATCTGCTCCCATTCGGCCGTCAGTGTGGCCAGCGCCAAGGCATTGCCCAGTGCTGCGCCACTGGCAGTGTTGTCGAAAATGCACCAGGTCGCCGCACCTGCTGCAGCCACTGATTGCAAGGCTTGTACGAGACTTTGCAGGTAAGGAGAATCGTAGGCGCTGTGGTAAATGCGCGGTGCGCCGTGCAGACGCCAGTAACGGATTCCCGCCCAGCCACTGGGCGCTGCATCACTGCTGATGCGCGAGGGATCGACGACCGCTTGGGCGATCTGACAAGTCTTCAATATTGGCTCAGCGCTGACCCACGATTCATGCCGTGGCTCAAGCACCACAGGGCCAGAGAAGCGCTGACGCAATATCACGAAGAAGGCTTCGGCGATGGCTTCGTTGTACGCCAGTGATGGCGGCAATTGCACAAGCAAGCAGCCGAGGCGCTCGCCCAGACCACCGCATTCAGTCAGAAACTTGTCCAGCGCTGACTCGCACCCCGCAAGGCGCAATTCATGGGTGATGTGTTTGGGCATTTTCACCGAAAAGCGAAAGGTCTCCGGTACACCGTCGGCCCAACGTTCGTAGGTTTGCCGGCGATGGGGACGGTAGAACGAGCTATTGATTTCCGCGCAGTTGAGGCGCGCGGCATAGCGCTGCAAGTGCGAGCCTTCCACCGCAAATGCCGGCCAATGCTCGCGACCCAGACTCCAGCCTGCACAGCCAATGAAAATCAAAAACACACCTCCTCACCTGTAGGCGCAGATCGTTCGGTGATCGTTCCCTCGTTCCGCGTGGGAACGATCAAACCTGTGTGCTAATCGGTTATTTTTTTCCGGGCAACACCGCGCCGAGCACCTGCTTGGCGGTTTGCACGATTACCCCGGCCTCATCCGGATCGCCCTTGAGCAGCGTCGTGGCGAATTTCTTCGCCTGCTCAAGCTTGATGTGCGGCGGCAAGGGTGGCACGTTCGGGTCGGTCTTGAACTCGATCACCACCGGCACTTCCGAGGCCAATGCCTTTTCCCAGGCTGCGGCAACGTCTTCTTCGCGATCGACAAAAATGCCTTTCAGGCCAATGGAAATGGCGAACAAGTGATAAGGCACGTCCGGGATACTTTGCGAGGCTTCGAACTTCGGATCGCCCTCCATCACCCGCTGCTCCCACGTGACCTGATTAAGATCCTCGTTGTTGAACACCGCGCAGATCCATTTCGGACTCGCCCATTGCCGCCAGTATTTGGCGACGGTGATCAGTTCGGCCATGTTGTTCATCTGCATCGCGCCATCACCCACCAGCGCAATCACCGAACGCTCGGGATAAGCAAACTTGGCGGCAATCGCGTAAGGCACAGCGGCGCCCATGGACGCCAGACCACCGGACAGCGAGCACTGCATGCCACGGCGGATTTTCAGGTCACGGGCAAACCAGTTGGCGCAGGAGCCGGAGTCGCTGGTGATGATGGCCTCATCGGGCAAGCGCGGCGACAACTCGTACACCACCCGTTGCGGGTTCACCGGATCAGCCTTGGCCATGGCGCGTCTTTCCAGGGTTTTCTCCCAGCTACCGCGCCAGCCTTCGACTTTCTTGCGCCACTTGTTGGAGGTTTTCTGTTCGAGCAGCGGCAATAACGCGGCGAGGGTTTCTGCCGAGTCGCCGACCAGATTGACCTCCATCGGGTAACGCAGGCTGAGCATGTCGGGCTGCAAATCGATCTGCACGCCACGCGCCTGGCCTTCCTTGGGCAGAAACTCCGAATACGGAAACCCCGAGCCGATCATCAGCAAGGTGTCGCATTCGCTCATCAGTTTATAGCTCGGCTCGGTGCCGAGCAGGCCGATGCTGCCGGTGACCCAAGGCAGATCGTCCGGCAACACGGCTTTGCCCAGGAGCGCCTTGGCGACCCCGGCGCCGAGTTTTTCCGCCACCGCGATGACTTGATCGGTCGCCTGCAAAGCCCCCGCACCAACCAGAATCGCGACCTTCTCTCCGGCGTTCAAAACCTCGGCGGCGCGCTGCAGATCCTCGTCATAAGGCAGCACTTTGGGTTTGGTGTAACCCACCCCGGAATGCGCGGTGCCATGGGCGCGCGCCGGAGCTTCGTATTTCAGCTCCTGCAAATCGTTGGGCAGAATCAGCGCGGTGACCCGGCGCTCACCCACCGCCGTGCGCACCGCACGATCGAGCAAATGCCGTACCTGCGAAGGCGCCGACGCCTGCTGCACAAATGCCCCGGCGACATCCTTGAACATCGACACCAGATCCAGCTCTTGCTGATAGTGACTGCCCAGCGCCGTGCGTGCCTGCTGACCGACGATGGCCAACACCGGCATGTGGTCCATGCGCGCGTCATAGAGGCCGGTAATCAGGTGCGAGGCGCCCGGGCCGGAGGTGGCGATGCACACACCTAACTCGCCGGTGAACTTGGCATGTGCCGAGGCCATGAACGCGGCCATTTCTTCATGCCGGGCCTGGACGAACTCGATCTTTCCGTTGGCCCGACTGAGCGCGCCGAACACGCCGTTGATACCGTCGCCCGGATAACCAAAAATCCGCGTGACGCCCCATTGGCTGAGCCGCTCAACCAGAAAATCTCCCACTGTCATCGTCATCTCGATCCTCGTCTTTCTCCGCTGTATGGAGCTGCCCCGGCAGAACATCCGTCGGGCACTGTTAGGGTCTGGACACTGGGTACGTTGGCGAAGTTTCGATGGATTTCCCTGAGCCGGTTCTTGTTTGCGAACCAGACTGTCAGGACAGCACAAGACCTCGCGGTC
>NZ_JAMLFX010000002.1:377925-381824 GCF_023634765.1 Pseudomonas sp. AKS31 | reverse complement strand
GAGCAGGCTCGCTCCCACAGGGAATCGAGTTGCAAATGTGGGAGCGAGCCTGCTCGCGAAGACGTCAGAACAGCCACTGATGACGCGGAGGCTTTCAACGATGCGGATGCACCGTGAACGCCACCAGTTTGATCACGATCGGCCGCACGACGAGAATGCACAGAAACGCCACGGGCATCGCCAGCTTGTAGGCGTGCAAGGCATTACTCAGGTAGTCGTTATCAATGCCCGAATTGGCGGCGGTGATCACCAGCGACATCAGAAACGCCATGATCGTCGCCATGTACAGCGCGAAAACATACGGCGTGGCGCGCGGTGACAGCTTGCGGCGGTTGATGGTCAGGGCTTCGGCGCGGGTTGGTTGATTCATATGGCTTTTCCATCCAGTGACAGGGAGACCGCACGTTAGCAAGGTCGCCCCCGAGCAACTAGACGCTCAAGCGCAGGTACTTTATAAAGCAGAACTTACGAATCAGCCCTCAGCGTGACGATGAATGAATCTGTTAGCGGCGATTGCCTGTTTTATCAAAGTGGTGGAATCAGGCTCGATTGTCGGCGCCGCGAAGATTCTCGGCGTCAGTGCGGCAGCAGTGAGCCAGACACTCAATCGGCTGGAAACGCACCTCGGTGTGCGCCTGTTGCAACGCACCACGCGCAGCATGGCGCTCACCGAAAACGGCGCGGTGTACTACGAGAAAGTCCGCCGGATTGCGGCGGACCTGGAAGCCGCGCAAAGCTCGATCAGCCGCGATGAGCGCGAGTTACAGGGCCGTTTGAGTATCGCCTCGACCTCCGCGTTCGGCCGTCATGTGCTGGCCGCGCTGATCGCCGGGTTTGCTGCGCAGCATCCGCGCCTGCTCATCGAACTCTCGACCACCAATGGCAAGATCAACCACATCCAGGACGACATTGATCTGAGCCTGCGGATCAAGCCGCAACTGGAGGACGGCATCGTCGCGCGCAAGATCGTTTCGCTGCCCTTCATCATGTGCGCCGCGCCAGCCTATCTGCAGCGCGCCGGGTGGCCGCAATCGCCGGATGATTTACAGAACCACGCCTGCCTGGCCTTTCGTTATCCCTTGGACGGGCGGTTTCTGCGCTGGAGTTTTATCCGCGACGGCCAGCGTTTCGACGCCCCCATCAATGCCACCGCCATCAGTGATGACATTGATGCACTGGCGCAAATGGCGGTTCACGGTGCCGGAATCACGCGACTGGCGGAGTTCGTCGCCGCGCCGTATCTCGCGAGCGGGCAACTGGTGCCGCTGTTTGAACATAGCGACGCCGCTCACTCCGTTGTCGAGCCGATGGACATCTACGCCTGCGTGCAGGAACGGGCGGCGATGACGCCGAAGGTCAAAGCCTTTCTGGATTATCTGACAGCACATCTGGCCACGCGCTGGCCGATGGAAAATGTTTAAGAGGCAGGGCTCATAGAGGCTCGCTCAAGCGCGCGAATTCGGGCAAAGTCCACCTCGCCCATTCGGCCCATCACGGAAGATAACAACAATGAAAAAGTCTCTCGGCGCTCTGCTCATGATCTGCTTGGGCAGCCCCGTGTTCGCGGACACCCAACCCGTCGGTTTCCAGTACGCCACGCTGGCGGATCCGCTAAATGAGCGCCCGGTAGAAATGGTCGTCTGGTACCCAAGTTCGCCCACCTCTGCGACGCCACAATTGTTCGGCGACAACCCGGTCTTCGTTGGCGCCCCCGCCGTGCTCGATGCTCCGGTAGGCAGTGGCGAACATCCATTGGTGGTGCTTTCCCACGGCAACGGCGGAAGCTGGATCAACCAGACGTGGCTGGCCAGTGCACTGGCCCATGAGGGTTACATCGTCGCGGCGGTCAATCATCCCGGCACCACCAGCCGCGACCGCAGCCCGCAAGCGGCGGCGCAGTTGTGGCAACGCCCCGTTGACCTCAGCCGCGCTATCGATGCGGTGACGGCACAACCGGAAAAGTTCGGCGCAGTGGCCAAGGATCGAATTGCCATTGTCGGCCATTCGCTCGGCGGCTGGACGGTCCTCGAAGCCGGCGGCGCACGCTTCGACCCCGAGCGTTTTGCCGACGACTGCAAAGTCCATCCACAACTGGCCAGTTGCACCGCTTACCAACAAATGAACACTGCAAACACCGCGCAAGCGAAAGCTCAATTGGCCGCCGACTGGCGTGACAAGCGCGTCACTGCCGTGGTTTCACTGGACCTGGGCCTGTCGCGCGGGATGACCGACGCCAGCCTCGCGGCCTACCCCGTGCCGATCCTGGTGATCGCTGCCGGCGTGCCGTCGAAAGAACTGCCCGCTGAACTGGAGTCCGTCGACCTCGCCAAACGTCTGCCAAAAACCTCATCGCATTTCGTCGAGATCAGCGACGCCAGTCACTTCAGTTTCATGGCAATCTGCAAACCTGGCGCCGTGGCCATGCTCGACGAGGATGTACCGGGCGACAGCATCATCTGCACCGATGGCGACGGTGGTCGTCCGCGTGCGGTCATTCAGCAACAGGTGATTTCCCTGATCAGCGGGTTTCTGGCGCCGTCACCTGACCGCTTGAAACCAGCCATTACTTACCAGGAACCCCAATAACAATGCTCACGCCCTCCCCTCAGACCTTCCGGGGCAGTTGCCTGTGCGGAGCGGTGAAATACCAGATCCGTTCACGGCCCAAAGCGCTTTCGCACTGCCACTGCAGCCAGTGCCGCAAAAGCCACGGCGCAGCGTTTGCCAGTTATGGCAGCGTGCTGCGGCAGAACCTGGAACTGTTGGAGGGCGCCGAACAGCTCAAGGCCTATCAGTCTTCGCAATCGGTACAACGCCAGTTTTGCCTGAACTGCGGCTCGTCGCTGTTCTGGGCAAACAATCAGGGTGAGTACCGCGACTGGATCTCGGTAGCCCTGGGCACGCTGGACACGACGTTCACCACGGAAAAACAGCAACACGTCGAAGTGACGTCGAAGGCGCCATGGTTTGAAATCAAGGATCAATGGCCGCAGCGTTGAGTCTGCCCCTGTTTCTGTGGTGTCCTGTCTATTCTCAGCAGGTATTTTTCCACTCGCCAACGATGAGGCCCCTTTCATGAGCAAAGCGCCGTACGTTCCACCCCAGGTCTGGAAAAACGAAGCCCCGTCCGGTGGCCAGTTCGCCAGCATCAACCGGCCGATTGCCGGGCCGACCCATGACAAAACCCTGCCCGTCGGCAAGCATCCGTTGCAGCTCTACTCGCTGGCCACGCCCAACGGCGTGAAGGTGACCATTCTGCTCGAAGAGCTGTTGGCGCTGGGGCACAGCGCTGCCGAATACGATGCGTGGCTGATCCGCATTGGCGAGGGCGACCAGTTCTCCAGCGGCTTTGTCGAGATCAACCCGAACTCGAAAATCCCGGCGTTGCTCGATCGCAGTGTCGAGCCACCGATTCGCGTATTCGAATCGGGTTCGATCCTGCTGTATCTGGCCGAGAAGTTCGATGCTTTCCTGCCGAAGGATCCGGCGGGCCGTACCGAAACGTTGAACTGGCTGTTCTGGCAGATGGGCTCGGCGCCGTATCTTGGCGGCGGTTTCGGACATTTCTATGCCTATGCGCCAGAGAAAATGGAGTATCCGATCAACCGTTTCACCATGGAAGCCAAGCGGCAACTGGACGTGCTCGACCGTCGTCTGGCCGAAAGTGCCTATCTGGCTGGCGACCACTACACCATCGCCGATATCGCGGTCTGGCCGTGGTACGGGCAACTGGTGCGCAACAACGTTTACTCGGCGGCCGAGTTTCTCGCGGCTCACGAATACACCCATTTACAGCGCTGGGCCGAGGATATCGCCCTGCGCCCGGCGGTCATTCGTGGGCAACGCGTCAATCGCACCTGGGGCGATGAAGCAACCCAAGTACCCGAGCGTCACGAGGC
>NZ_JAMLFX010000002.1:361973-377915 GCF_023634765.1 Pseudomonas sp. AKS31 | reverse complement strand
GGGCCGATCACAAGCGTTTGTGATCGGCCCGTTTTGCCTCTGTCTCGCCCCCGAAAAACCGCGACTCTGCGCCAACCCGCGACGCAGAGCGCCCGGCCGATTGTGAAAAATTCGTTAACTAACTGAGCCGTACGGCTTTCTTCACCCGGAATGATCTGACACACTAATGCGAATAATTCCTACACGCACTCGCACTGGATTCGTCTTCGTATCATTTGGGGAAGCAGATTGATGTCGTTTCGCACCATTCACCGCCGCTCAAACCGTTCACCGAACCTGCTCGCACTCGCCATCTGCATGGCCGGCGTCACATCGGCGCTGGCCGACGAGGCAACATCCGCCACGCCTGAAGCCGCCGCACCGGCCACGCTGGAACTGGACGCAACGGAAATCGGCGCGACCCAGATGAGCAGCACCACCGAAGACACCCAGTCCTACACCACCGGCCCGATGCGGACGGCGACCAAGCTGTCGCTGACCATGCGCGAAACGCCGCAAGCGGTGACGGTGATCACCCGCCAGCGCATGGACGACCAGAACATGACCAGCATCAACGACGTGGTGAAAGGCACGCCGGGACTGTTCCTCAGTCAGGCCAGCGGCCCGGGCCGGCAGACCTACAGTTCGCGCGGTTTCGACATCGACACCATCATGTACGACGGCCTGCCGAGTTCCTATTCGCCCTTTTCGATGGCGGTGCAACCAAACCTGGCGATGTTCGACCGTGTTGAAATTGTCCGTGGCGCGACCGGTCTGGTCACCGGCGCCGGCAACCCTTCGGCGGCGATCAACCTGGTGCGCAAACGCCCGACTGCCGATCAGCGCGTGACCCTCACCGGCGCCGCCGGCAGTTGGGATGACTACCGTGGCGAGATCGACGCCTCCAGTCCGTTGAACGAAAGCGGCACCCTGCGTGGTCGAGTGGTCAGTTCCTATCAGGGCGCCGACAGCTTCCGCGACAAGGAAGAAAACGACCATGGCCTGTTCTACGCCATCGGTGAAGCCGACCTGAGCGACAGCACCACCGCGACCCTCGGCTTTTCGCGCCAGAATGAGCAGACCAACTATTTCTGGGGCGGCTTGCCGATCGGCACCAACGGCCACCACCTCGATCTGCCCCGCTCTACCTACCCGGGCACCGACTGGGAAAACCGCAAGCTGCAGATCGACACGGTGTTCGGTGAAGTCGAGCATCGTTTCGACAACGACTGGAAACTCCACGTCGCCGGCTCGTCCTCGACCCTCGACGGCGAGTTCTCCGGGACTTACCTGTCGCGCTACGCCGGCCCGCTGGAAACCACGGCCTATCAATCCCATCACACCGACAAGCAGCGTTCGCTCGACGTGTTCGCCAGCGGCCCCTTCGAAGCATTCGGCCGCAGCCACGAATTGGTGGTCGGCGCCAGCAACCGTGTGTATGACGCGACCACCAAGGAATACGATCCGTACACCACGGCCTGGCCGATTGGTGCGCCCAAGCCTGATTTCGTCCGTGACGGCAAAACCCGCAACGTCACCACCCAGGACGCGGTGTACCTGACCACGCGCCTGAGCCTGGCTGATCCGCTGACGCTGATCCTCGGCGGCCGTCTCGACTGGTACGATTACGATGACCGTTCCGGCGATGGCGACTACAAAGTCACCCGTAACGTCACCCGTTATGCCGGGCTGATCTACAAACTCGACGACCATCACTCGGTCTATGCCAGCTACACCGACATCTTCACCCCGCAAACCCAGAAGGACCTGAGCGGCAAGGTGCTCGAGCCGATCGTCGGTGAAAACTACGAAGTGGGCATCAAGGGCGAGTATTTCGACGGCGCCCTCAACGCCAGTCTGGCGGTGTTCCAGATGGACCAGACCGGCCGCGCCACCCTGGCCGACAATCAGTTCGGCTGCCCGGTCCTGACGTGCTACGGGTCATCGGGCAAGGTGCGTAGCCAGGGCGTGGACATGGAGCTGCAAGGCGCGCTGACCGACAACTGGCAGGTCGGCGCCGGTTACACCTACACCCGCGCGCACTACCTCAAGGACGAAAACCCGGCCAACAACAATCAGCGTTTCAAAACCGACACGCCAGAGCATCTGTTCAAAGTCTCCACCGTTTATCGCTTCCAGGGTCCGCTGCAACACCTGCGCGTGGGCGGCAACGTTTACTGGCAGAGCCGCATGTACAACGACGTCGCTCTGGCCAATAACGGTAGCTACCGCCTCGAACAGGGAGCCTACGCGGTCACCGACCTGATGGCCGGGTACGAGGTCAACAAACACCTGGATCTTCAGGTCAACGCAAACAATATCTTTGACCGCGTCTATTACTCCGCCATCGGCTCCAACGTCACATGGGGTTCCAACGACAACTACGGCACTCCGCGCAGCTATATGCTGACGGCCAAGTACAAGTTCTGAGTCGCTGACGTTCTAACCAGCAGCAAAAAACAAGGGCGCCGGGGAGATCCACGGCGCCCTTGTACTTTCTGGTCTCTTGATTAGTCATGAGCAGCAATAACCGTTAGTCTCTGAGCGAACTCTTCACGAAGCATCGCGCCATGACCAATCCGGCATTCACCCCCGACATCGACGCGATCCGCAGCATTGACGCGGTTCCGGTCATCCTGAGCATGGTCAAACACCTCACGGGCATGCGTTTCGCCGCAGTGGCGCGGGTCACTGAAACCAACTGGGTGGCGTGCGCCGTCGATGACTCCATTGATTTCGGGCTCAAACCCGGTGGCGAGCTGGTACTTGAATCGACCATCTGCCACGAGATCCGCCAGCATCAGCAGCCGGTGATCTTCGGGCACGCCAGTGCGCACCCGGTGTTTTCGTTGCACCACACGCCGAAAACCTACGGGCTGGAAAGCTACATTTCCATTCCCATCGTCAAAGCCAATGGCGACTTCTTCGGCACGCTGTGCGCCATCGACTCGGTCCCGGCCAATATCGACGAACCGACCATTACCAAAACACTGACCCTGTTCGCTCAGTTGATCGCCATGAACCTGGACACGCAACGCCATCTGGAAGCGACCCAAATCGAGCTGAACAACGCCAATGAACTCGGGCGCCTGCGCGAGCAATTCATCGCCGTACTCGGCCATGACCTGCGCACCCCACTGAGCGCGGTGCGCATGAGCGCCGACTTGCTGCAAAGCAAAACCGAAGATAAACGTTCGCTCAATCTGATTGCGGCGATTCGCAACAGCTCGGTGCGCATGGGCGTGTTGATCGAAAACATCCTCGACTTTGCCCGAGGACGCCTGGGCGGCGGAATTCCGGTGCAGCGCAAGCTGGTGGATGACTTGCAGCACACCCTGCAATTGACCCTTGCCGAGGTACAAGCGTCCCATCCCCAAGCGGTGTTTATCCATGAGCTGAATGTGCCGGCGGGTATTTATTGCGATGCGCTGCGCATCAGCCAATTACTTTCCAATCTGCTGGGCAACGCGGCCACCCATGGCTCGAACAGCGCGCCAATCGCCCTCAAGGCGTATGCAGAAAATGAGGAGATCGTGATCTCGCTGACCAATCAGGGCACACCGATTTCAGCGCAACTGATGCCACTGCTGTTCGAACCATTCTCCCGGGCCGAAGCCGGGCAACGTTGCGAGGGCCTGGGGCTGGGGCTGTATATCGCCTCGCAGATCGCGATGGCACACAACGGCATCTTGAGCGTGACCTCAAGCGCCGAGGCGGGAACCTGCTTCGTGGCAAGATTCCCCGCCCGGTACAAATGGCTTTAAGCCGCCCGCTGCCGCATCGTCAGCATCGCCGCGCCAAAACCGACCACACGACTGACCCAACGGGACAATACCGGACGGGTCAGCAACCACTGCGAAGGTCACCATCGAGTGAGCAACCATTTTTCTGCATACCCCCAAATCAAAAGCCCCTCACCCTAACCCTCTCCCGGAGGGAGAGGGAACTGACCGAGGTGATTGCGAGAGCTACGCCGATATGAAATACCGAGCCGAATCCAAGCCCCGAAAAGCCCGCCCCCTCCAAATCCAACCACACCCAGCTTCCCACCACTCAACAGAATGAGCGTTAGCTCGGCTGCAGCTCTTGATCATGCCGTGCCCTAGCCCTCTCCCGGAGGGAGAGGGAACTGACCGAGGTGATTGCGAGAGCTACGCCGATGTGAAATACCGAGCCGAATCCAAGCCCCGAAAAGCCCGCCCCCTCCAAATCCAACCACCTGCTTCCCACCACTCAACAGGATGAGCGTTAGCTCGACTGCAGCTCTTGATCTTGATCTTGCCGTGCTGGCCCCTTCGGCAGGCTGAGTGGAGGGATTTATCCGGGGGTGGGAGCGCAGCGACCGTTCGACGCAGTCGAACACATCGAAAGGAGGTGCAGCGAAGCAAACCGGAAGCGATGCCCCCGGATCGATCCCGGAGCGAAGGAACCCCGAGCCCCAGCGAGCGGGCCGAACGCCGGGGCCCAGACCTTTGGTTCCTTTGGGGCGTTTGCCAAAGGGACTCGCTGTAAGAGCGAAACCGCCAGCGGCAACACCCGAAGCAACGGATATTCACAAAAAACACCCCGAGCATGGTCGGCCCAAAGGCCGCCAAGCCCAAACAAACAAACAAAAAAAAGCCCCGCAAACCGAATAAACGGCACGAGGCAAGAAATTGGTTGGTTGCGGCCAACCAAAGGAGCTCAGTCAAATACGCACAACGGGCAAAATCAGATGCAATCCTGAGCCGCCCGCTCAAAACTCGAAGGCAAAAGATTCGAAGCCAACAAATGACGCTCGTAAATAAACACCTTGCCGCCACTGCCAGCCTTGTAAGCCTCCAGCACGTTGTCAGCCGAAACCTTGCTCGGCACCACAATCCGATAACTACGCTGAGTCTGCGAAACCGTCGGTTTCAACGCACTGCCCTGCAACTTCGGCACCACACAATCGGCGTATTGCGCAGGCGTCTTGCTGGTCTGCAACGTCAGGCTCGGATTGTTCGGCGCCGAAGCGCAACCGGCGAGCAGCAAAGAGACAACGGCCAGAACAAGCACAAATAAAAGACGCATCGGTGTCATCCTGAAAATAAAAGTTCGGTTCAACCGGCAACGGTTCAGCCTCACGGAGCCGCCGTCGCCACTTATGTTTTAAGCGTTCAGCTCGACGCCACCAGCGCCTTGAGCGACACATCGAATTGCTTCAACGCGTTAAGTTGCAAGTCACGCTGCTTGTCGATCTGCGCAGCGATGGCCGGTGCCGCCTGGTTATGCACCCAGACCGAAGGCAACTGCTTCTCGACCGCGCCTTCTGCCTTGCCGATGTACTGCAGGTCGGCGTCGTAGAAGCGTGCGGTAAAACGCGCTTCGACCAGGCTGTTCTGCTGGGTCAGCAAGCGGTTGAAGGTGTCGAGCTTCACCACGACGTCCGGATGCGCCTGCACCAGGGCGTCAAGGTTGTCGTAAACGGTCACCGACAAGAACTGCTGTTGCAACGAACTCACCAGCCAATCGATGGCCAGTTCCGGATCGGAACTGCTGACAAAGGCATCACGAATCCGCGAGTCGAGCGCATCTTTCGCGCCGTTGACCGCCATGTCGTGGTAACGCTCAAGGTATTGCAGGTTGTCCAGGGTGTTCTCGCTGAGCAACACACCCACGGTTTGCGAATGCTGCAACGTGGCGCTGCTGCCCGCGATGGCCTGGAAGTGACACGACCCGGCGTCGGCTGCGTAAGTCGGGGCTGTAAACAGTGCGCCGCCTGTCAGCAGGGCGACCAAAGCCAGTCGGGTCAGGGTGTTCATCGCGCAAATTCCTTGAGCTGCGTGTTCGATGGAAGCGATTTTCCGCCGATTGCCGACAAAGCAGAACTTGCGTTTCGTGATGGTCACTATTACTTCTAGCAATAGTTGCGCGACGTGCAGACTGATACACACTCAACCACAACGAGAAAAACAGCCAATGAGGAGTTCGCCTTGAGAACGTTTGACCTGATCCGTGACGCCGTTCTGCCCGACTTCCGCGAGCGAGTGGCCGAATATCTGGTTCAGTATGAAAGCGTATTACTGGACAAAGGCATTACCGACCGACAGCTCATCAAAGACACCGCCAACCAGTTGCGCGGTTACCTGCGCGGGCTCAACACCACCCGCGTGCTGGGCATGGCTTACTGGGAAGAGCTGGATCGCCGAGTCGTCGACACCTGGCTCGCGCCCGAGCAATAACTGATCGGCACGGTGGTCAGGGTGGCGGCTAGCGACCGCGCCCTCCCCGCTGCCAATGGTCTGCGCGGCAACACGACCTCTGCGAAAAAGCCGCCCGAGCGCTTACAATCGCCGGTCAAACTGCCACTCAGACAGGCTCATCAAGAAATGCCGCTCGACCCACCTACGATGCTGACCCTTTCCATCGCCCTCGCAGCCGCTGCCGCGCTGTACCTGGCGATCGAATGGCGCAGCATTCGTGAGCCTTCGCTGCTGTTCTGGAGCGCCGGTTTTGCCACCATCACCGTCGGCTCCACCCTGGCCCTGCTGCGCATCAGCGGCTTTTTGCTGATCGGCATCTGGTTCGCCAACGGTCTGCTGGTGACCGCGCATTTCCTGTTTCTGCTCGGCGTGGCGCGCTTCACTCAGATCCGACTGTCGCCGGCCTGGTACCTGATCTTCGTCACCTGGCTGGTCTTGCTGCTGTTGCCGGAGGGGCCGCAGTGGTCGAAGGTCATGCTGGCGGCCAATTCGCTGCTGGTGGCCCTGTCGACCCTCAAGGCCAGCGCTCTGCTGCGCCCTCACGGCAAGTCGTTGAGCGTCGGCGCGGTGCAGTTGCGTTATGTTTTGCTCGGGCACGGGGCTTTTTACGTGGCCAAAGCCCTGACGGTGGTGATCCCCGGCACGCTGATTGATCTGGCGGCGTTTCGTGGCGAGATCATTCAGATTTCCCTGGTCGAGGGCGCGATGGCAATCATGTTGATCGCCCTGTCGATGACCGGCACTGAACGTTACCGCCGGGAAAAACAGATCGCCCGCCTCGCCGAGCGCGACCCGTTGACCGCCCTGTACAACCGCCGTGCCCTGGAAAAGCGCGCACCGCGCTTGTTCGAACAGGTTTCGCCGGAGCATCCCGGCGCCTTGCTGCTGATCGACATCGACAACTTCAAACTGGTCAACGACCAGTACGGCCATACCGCCGGCGACCGTTTGCTAATCGCGCTGAGCGAGATGATCCGCTCGGTACTGCCGCGCAATGCCCTGACCGCACGCCTGGGCGGTGACGAGTTTGTCATCCTGCTCAGCAGCACATCGAGTGAGCGCGTCATGGAACTGGGCAACGCGCTGCGCGAGCAGTTTCTGAGCATGACCTCCCAGACATTCCCCACCACCGCCGCCGTGACCCTGAGCATCGGCGCCAGCCTGTTCGACAAAGCGCCTGCCAACCTGACCGCGCTGATCGAACAAGGCGACGCCGCCCTCTACGAATCGAAACGCAGCGGACGCAACCGCTTGCGCCTGACCGGACTCACCACTCCAGGATAATAAAAACCATGTCCAGCCTCGATATCCCTTTGCAAGACCTCGCCGCGCCCGAAGGCGTTTGCTATGGCTGCGGCGGCCGCAACCCGCACGGCCTGCACGTCAAAAGCCACTGGCACGAGGACGGCGTGCACGTGGTTGCCGAACACCTGCCGGACGCCAAATATTGTGGCTGGCCGGACCTGGTCTACGGCGGCCTGCTCGCGATGCTGGTCGACTGCCATTCCAACTGGACGGCCATGGCCTACCACTACCGCACCGAAAACCGCGAACCCGGCAGCCTGCCGCGCATCGACTGCGTCACTGGCAACCTCGGCATCAAATTCATCAAACCGACACCCATGGGCGTACCGCTGGTTTTACGGGCGAAAGTCGAGGGTGAGGTCGGGCGCAAGACGCGGGTGATCTGTGAGGTGTATGCGGGGGATGTGCTGACGGCGGTGGGTGATTCGGTGTTTGTGCGAGTCGATACAGGGCAACTGGCGGACTCCGCGCACGGGCGAAAAAGCAAAAGCCCCTCACCCTAGCCCTCTCCCAGAGGGAGAGGGGACTGACCGAGGCGTCTGGTTGAAATACGCCGACCTGAGATATCGAGCCGAACTCGGGTTTTGCAAAATCCTCACCTCAGCCCTCTCCTTGGGGAAAGGAGACTGACCGAGGCGTCTGGTTGAAATACGCCGACCTGAGATTTCGAACCGGTCTCTGGTCTTGAAAAGCCCACAAATTAGCTCCCTCTCCTAGGGGAGAGGGTTGGGGTGAGGGGTGAATTCACCACCGAGCCCGATGTGAGCCTGGCTTAGACCTGTTTCACATTCGCCCGCGCCGTATGCAGCTTTTTATAGCTCTCAATCAAGCGTAAATGCCGATCCAGCCCTTCCAGCTTCATGCTGGTCGGCGTCAACCCGTAGAAACGCACGCTGCCGTTGACCGAGCCAATCGCCGCGTCCATGCGCTCGTCGCCGAACATCCGGCGGAAGTTGGCTTCGTAGTCTTCCAGTTCCAGATCCTCGTCCAGTTCCATCTCCAGCACCACGTTGACCGCCTGATAGAACAAGCCGCGCTCGACGGTGTTGTCGTTGTATTGCAGGAAGGCTTCGACCAGGTCTTTGGCCTGTTCGTACTTCTGCAGGGCGAGGTAGATCAGCAGGCGCAGTTCCAGAATGGTCAACTTGCCCCACGGCGTGTTGTCGTCGAACTCGATGCCGATCAGCGTGGTGATGTCGGTGTAATCGTCCTGCTCGCTGTTCTCCAGGCCCTGGGCGAGGTTGCGCAGGCCGACTTTGCTGAGGTTGTGCAGATTGAGGATGTCGGCGCGGAACTGCAGGGCTTTGTTGGTGTTGTCCCAGATCAGGTCTTCGACCGGGTAGATCTCCGAGTAGTCCGGCACGAGGATGCGGCAGGCCTTGGCGCCGATGTGCTCGTAGACCGCCATGTAGACTTCCTTGCCCATGTCTTCGAGGATGCCGAACAGCGTCGCGGCTTCTTCGGCGTTGGAGTTTTCGCCTTGGCCGGAGAAGTCCCACTCGACAAATTCAAAATCCGGTTTGGCACTGAAGAAGCGCCACGACACCACACCGCTGGAATCGATGAAGTGCTCGACAAAGTTGTTCGGCTCGGTCACGGCCTGGCCGGAGAAGGTCGGCTGTGGCAAGTCGTTCAAGCCTTCGAAACTGCGGCCCTGCAGCAGTTCGGTGAGGCTGCGCTCCAGCGCCACTTCCAGGCTCGGGTGCGCGCCGAACGAGGCGAATACGCCGCCGGTGCGCGGGTTCATCAGGGTCACGCACATCACCGGGAATTCACCGCCCAGCGACGCGTCCTTGACCAGCACCGGGAAGCCCTGCTCTTCCAGGCCTTTGATGCCGGCGAGGATGCTCGGGTACTTCTCCAGCACTTCTTGCGGCACGTCCGGCAGGGCCATTTCGCCTTCGAGGATTTCGCGTTTGACCGCGCGCTCGAAGATCTCCGACAGGCACTGCACCTGCGCTTCAGCCAGGGTGTTACCGGCGCTCATGCCGTTGCTCAGGTAGAGGTTTTCGATCAGGTTGGACGGGAAGTACACCACTTCGTTGTCGGACTGGCGCACGAACGGCAGCGAGCAGATGCCGCGCTGGGTGTTGCCGGAGTTGGTGTCGAACAGGTTCGAGCCACGCAACTCGCCGTCACGGTTGTAAATCTTCAGGGTGTATTCGTCGAGAATTTCGCTCGGCAACTCGTCTTTTGGCCCAGGCTTGAACCACTTCTCGTCCGGGTAATGCACGAACTCGGCGTTGGCGATCTCTTCGCCCCAGAACTGGTCGTTGTAGAAGAAGTTGCAGTTCAGGCGCTCAATGAACTCGCCCAGCGCCGAGGCCAGTGCACCCTCTTTGGTCGCGCCCTTGCCGTTGGTGAAACACATGGGCGAGTGCGCATCGCGGATGTGCAGCGACCAGACATTGGGGACGATGTTGCGCCACGAAGCGATTTCGATCTTCATCCCGAGGTCGGCGAGGATGCCCGACATGTTGGCGATGGTCTGCTCCAGCGGCAGGTCCTTGCCGGCGATGAACGTGCCGGCGTCTGAACTGGCTACCGGCATCAACAGGGCCTGGGCATCGGCGTCGAGGTTGTCGACTTCTTCGATGATGAATTCCGGGCCGGTCTGCACCACCTTCTTCACCGTACAGCGGTCGATGGAACGCAGGATGCCCAAGCGATCTTTCTCGGAGATGTCCGCCGGCAATTCGACCTGGATCTTGAAGATCTGGTTGTAGCGGTTTTCCGGGTCAACGATGTTGTTCTGCGACAGGCGAATGTTTTCCGTGGGGATGTTGCGCGTGTCGCAGTACAACTTCACAAAGTACGCCGCACACAACGCCGACGACGCCAGAAAGTAGTCGAACGGCCCCGGTGCCGAGCCATCGCCCTTGTAGCGAATGGGCTGATCGGCGATCACCGTGAAGTCGTCGAACTTGGCTTCAAGTCGAAGGTTGTCGAGAAAATTGACTTTGATTTCCATGCGGGGTTACCAGAATACGGCTAAACGAATGGCGGCCATTATCCGGTTTTTGCGCGGGAAGTCTTGCCCTTTCGGGATTGGCCGCTGGCCGGCCATGCTGAAAATTGCGGCAGATTCGCTACACTTGGAACACATCTAGGCGATGTCATAGAACACCAATCTGAACATTGTGGCCGCCCCATTGTTCTAGATTCAGAAGACACCGGATCAAGGACGAGCACATGGCCGTTAATCTCGCTGCGATGCCAATTCCCACCCCACAACGCGCCGTGACACGCCGCCTGGCGATTGCCATCGCTGCGCTGTTTATCGCGGGGGTCGTCGCTGCGGTCAGCACCCTGCTCGGTATCGCAAATTCTCTAGACGCCAAGGATCTTCAGCAAAACCAGTTCTATTCCGCGCGCGCCGTAGAAAACCGCATCACCACGTCAAAAAACTACATCACCAGTTACGCCTACTGGACCACCGCGTATGAAGCCTTGAGCGGGCCGGTCGATATCAACTGGGCCTACACCGAACAGAACATGGGCAAGACCCTGTTCATCAGCGACGGCTATGACGGCGTGTTTGTCCTTGATCGCAATCACACCAAATACGCGGTCATTCGCGGGGAAATGGTCGACTCCGACGTGTCCACAGTGCTGCAAGCGTCGGCCTCGGCGCTGGTCGAACAGGTACTGGCTCAGCCCGATCTCACAAAACCGGTCAGCCGCTATTCGCTGTTCGAAGGCTGGCCGGCACTGATCACTGCGGCGGCAATTATTCCCAACGATGAACGTCCGCTCGACGAACTGAAAAACACCTCGGTGCTGGTGTTCGTCGATAAGCTGACTCCGACCAAACTGCGCAAGATCGGCAGTGGCTATGGCCTGACAAACCTCACCCTGATGCCGGACCAGACCATCGAAACCGGTCAGCCCCGCGTGCCGCTCGACAGCACAGGCTACAGTCTGGTCGCCGACCTGCAGCGACCCGGCCAGCAACTGTTATGGTCGTTGGTGCCGCCGCTCGGCGCGACGTTCCTGGTACTGATGCTGCTCACTGCTTACTTTTTCCGCCACGCGCTGCGCTCGTCGCAATACGTCGACAACAGCATTGACGCGATGCAGGCCTCGAATCTCGCGCTCGAAGCGGCCAACCACGCGCTTGAAGCCAGTGAAGAACGCTTTCGCGCCGTTGCCGAGGCGGCGTCGGACTGGATCTGGGAAGTCGATGGGAAACTATCGCTGACCTATCTGTCGGCCCGTTTCAGCGAAGTCACCGGCTATCCGCAGGCCTTTTGGCTGAGTCAGAGCATCGGTGAGTTGCTGACGTGCGACACCACTCCGCTGGAGCTGTGGTTGCGCAACCTCAGCGACGCAAACAGCGCCGGTGATTTGCGCTGCAATTACCGCGACCACTCCGGGCAGCCGCGTCATTGTCGGCTCTCCGCGCGGCCGATTTTCGCCAAGGACACCGTCGTCGGTTATCGCGGCACGGCCAGCGATATCACCGACGAGGTCGCCGCCCATGCGCAGATCCAGCACCTGTCAATGCACGACGCCCTGACCGGTTTGCCGAACCGCAACAAACTGGCGCGTTATCTGGAGGAAGTGCTGCTGTTGAAAGAACACGCGCCACCCCTGTCGCTACTGATGATCGATCTGGACAATTTCAAACCGATCAACGATTCCCTCGGCCATCCGGCCGGTGACGCGGTGCTGCAGGAAGTCGCCACACGCCTGCGCGAATGCACCCGCGAGCACGACATCGTTGCGCGTCTCGGGGGTGATGAATTCGTCGTGGTGCTCAATGGCATGGATAGCCACAACGAAATCGACAAATTCTGCACGCGGTTGATCGGCAGCCTGCATCAGCCGATTCTTTACGAACAGCATCCGCTGCACATCGGTGCCAGCGTCGGCATCGCGCTCAGCCGTCGCCACGGTTTCGTCGCCAGCGATCTGATCCGCTACGCCGATATCGCGCTGTATCAGGCCAAATCCGATGGCAAGAACACCTGGTGCTATTTCGAAGCGCACATGAGCGACCAGATCCAGACGCGCCGGCAGATGGAAGATGACCTGCGGCATGCGCTCAAGCACAACGAGTTCGTCCTGCACTACCAACCGCGCTACAAGGTCGATGGCAAACACATCGTTTCGGTCGAAGCGCTGGTGCGCTGGCAACATCCAGCCAAAGGCCTGCTGGGCCCGGATCTGTTCATTCCGTTGGCGGAGCAGACCGACCTGATCGTGCCGTTGGGGCGCTGGGTGTTGCGTGAAGCCTGCGAAACCGCGCTGGCCTGGCCGGAAGACATTCTGCTGTCAGTCAATCTGTCACCCGCGCAGTTTGCCCTCAGCGACGTGGTCGAGGACGTACGGGAGGTGCTCGTGCAAACGCGTTTCCCGGCCAGTCGCCTGGAACTGGAGATCACCGAGAACGTAATGCTCAACGACACCGACGGCGCGCTGACCACCATGAACGCCCTGAAGGAACTCGGTGTGCGCCTGAACATGGACGACTTCGGCACCGGTTATTCGTCGCTCGGTTACTTGCGCGCCTACCCGTTCGACGGGATCAAGATCGACAAGCGCTTTATCGCCTCGATCAGCAGCGGCGCCAATGATCGAGCGGTGGTGCAGGCGATCATCGGCCTGGGCAAGGCCATGGGCCTGACCGTGACCGCCGAAGGTGTCGAGACCGAAGAGCAGCTGGATATTCTCGGGGTGGATCAATGCAATGAAGTGCAGGGTTACTTCATGAGTCGGCCGATCGACAAAGCAGCATTTGCGCGGTTGCTGCGGGATTCCAGAGGCGAGCAGCAGAAGTCGAAGAAAGGTCGTGTAACTTGAACGGCTACAGGGCGGATCGACCGCTGTAGCCGTTCGCCGCGTCTTTAACGTTGTGTCCGAACCGGGTCACCGGTAAACACATTGCCCGCATCACGCACCAGTTGCCGCCATTCGGCGCTGGTGATCAGCCCCTGCTTCTCCATTTCATCGGCTGCCTTGAGCAGTTCGTCGTACTGTTCTTCCGGGTCCAGACGCATCTGCGATTGCGTCGCCAGTTTCCGCCATGCCGCCAGTTTTTCTTGTTTGCGCTGATCGAACATCGGGCATCTCTCGTTAAGGACTCTCCTGAATAGAAAGAAACGAGATCGCGGTGGTTCAGCGCAGACGACGGATGGACTGTTTGCTTTGGATACGCCACTCCTACAGGGATTGGGGCAGTTTGTCAGAACTTCTCGGCCACGCGCCGGTATGGATAATCCGGATCCCGGTACTTGCCCGGTTTCTGCCGTTTGGGCAGCTCTATTTTCTCGCGCTTCACATCCTCATACGGAATACGGCTGAGCACATCGGTGATGATGTTCAGCCGCGCACGGCGCTTGTCGTTGGAGTCGGCCACCAGCCACGGTGCGTGTTCGGTGTCGGAGTGTTTGAACATTTCATCCCGCGCGCGTGAGTAGTCATACCAGCGGCTGTAGGATTTCAGGTCCATCGGTGTCAGTTTCCAGGTCTTGCGACCGTCGTTGATGCGCGCCTCGAGCCGGCGGGTCTGCTCTTCGGGGCTGACTTCCAGCCAATACTTGAGCAGGATCACCCCGGACTGGACGATCGCGTGTTCGACCCAGGGAATCGATTTGAGGAATTTGTCCGCCTGCTCGTCGGTGCAGAAGCCCATCACCCGCTCGACGCCTGCGCGGTTGTACCAACTGCGGTCGAAGATCACCACTTCGCCCGCCGCCGGTAAATAAGGCAGATAACGCTGCACATGCATCTGGCTTTTCTCGCGATCGGTCGGCGCTGGCAATGCCACCACGCGAAAGACTCGCGGGCTGACGCGCTCGGTCAATGCCTTGATCGTGCCGCCCTTGCCTGCGCCGTCGCGGCCTTCGAAGACGATGCAGACCTTGACGCCCTTGGCGATCACCCATTCCTGCAACTTGACCAGCTCGACGTGCAGCTTGCGCAACTGCTCGAGATAATCCTTGTTTTTCAGCTTCGGACTTTCAGGCGCCGTGGCGGCCTTCTTTTTGCCTTTTGCCATGACCGAACTCTCTCCAATAAATGCAGAAACAGACTGTTGATTGACGGGTTGAACCAGACACGTGAGGTTAGCTCATGACGTGCTGTTTGCCATTGCCGGGCAAAAAGCCAAATTGCCATGTGTTTCGTTCGTCTTTTCCTGCGTCGCACTGTTCATTGCCCTGCCCTTGTCTGCCTGGAGTTTTCTCGATGCCCGCGTCCAAATCCCTGCCCGCCGCCCTCTTGGGCCTGGCCCTCGCCTGCCCGGCGCTGGCCGAGACTCAAGGTCTGGAACTGGGGCAAGTGTTGATTTCGGCCGACGCGCAAAGCACATCAGACGCGAGCGTCGAAGAAGCCAAAACACGCCTCGAACAGGTCCCCGGCGGCAGCAACGTAGTCGATATGCGCCAGCCGCTGCAGGGCCGCGTGGCGAGCAATCAGGATGTGCTGGCGTATCAGCCAGGGGTTTATGCGCAGTCGGCGGGCAACGAAGGCGTGAAGATTTCGGTGCGGGGCTCGGGCATCAACCGCGCGCCGGGCGCCCATGCTTCGGGGCTTTATACGATGCTCGACGGCCTGCCGCTGACCGGCCCGGGCGGCACGCCGTATGAATTGCTCGAACCGCTGTGGGTCGATCACGTTGAAGTACTGCGCGGCGCCAACGGCTTTGATCGCGGTTCGCTGGCACTCGGCGGTGCCATTGATTACGTCAGCCACACCGGCTACACCGCGCCGAAACTGCAAGTGCGCTACGCCACCGGCAGCCACGGCTATCAGCAGCGTCAAGTCAGCTCCGGGCAAGTGCTGGGCGACTTCGATTACTACGTGTCGCTCACCGACTCGAACGCCGACGGCTATCAGGATCACACCGCCAGCGAGAGCAAAGGCGTGATCGCCAACTTCGGCTATCGCTTCAACCCGAACCTGGAAACCCGCTTCTATATCCGCTACCGCGAGACCGACAACGACCTCGCCGGCCGCGTGACCAAGCACTCCATCGAACACTCGCCTCGCGCGGCCAACCCGTCCTACGTGGCGCGCGATGACAGCCGCAAGCAACCGGGCAGCACTTTCATCGGCAACAAGACCACCTGGTACATCGACGACGATTCGAGCATCCAGACCGGCCTCGTCTATCACGATTACCCGATGGACCTGCGCGAAGGCCCGAACCGTCTGAAAGTCGCCTACACCGACGTCAGCGGCACTTTCGACTACAAGCGCCGTGACACGATTTTCGGCATGGAAAGCCGCAGCAACGTCGGCCTGCGCGTGACCAAGCACCTGCCCAACGACGGCGCCAGCGAGTTTGTGCGCATTCCCACCGTGCCCAACACCGCCAGCTACGTGCCCGGCACCCTCATGCGCAACTTCACCTATCAGGGATCGGACACCGTTCTGCACTTCGGCAACGACCTGGAAATTGCCGACGACCTGTGGCTGACCACCGGCC
>NZ_JAMLFX010000002.1:346504-361963 GCF_023634765.1 Pseudomonas sp. AKS31 | reverse complement strand
CCCCCCCGCCGCGAAAGCGCTGTGACCTACCCGCAGAGTGGCGGCAAAACCAGCCTGAACGAGTGGGACTACGCGCCACGCATCGGCCTGCGTTACCAGATCAGCCCGGATCTGCAAGTGTTCGGCAACCTCAGCCGCTCGGTTGAGGCGCCGCACCCGTGGTCGCTGATCTACAGCTCCAACGTGCGCTTCCCGGCCGGCAATGGCGCGGCGACCGGAACGCAGAAAGATCCGATCAAACTGCAGAACCAGACCGCGACCACGCTGGAACTGGGTGGCCGTGGCGACAGCGCTGTCGGCCAGTGGAGTCTGGCGTGGTACTACGCGCAGGTGCGCCATGAATTGCTCTCGGTGTTGCCGGATGCCAATGCCGTCACCCCTTACGAACTCAACGCCAGCCCGACCGTGCATCAAGGTGTTGAGGCGAGCCTGAACAGCAAACTCTGGACGGCCGCTGATGGCCGTCAGTTGAGCCTGCGCCAAGCGTATACCTTCAGTGACTTCCACTATCGCGATGACGATCGTTTTGGTGACAACCGTTTGCCGGGGTTGCCGATGCATTACTACCAGGGCGAATTGCGTTACGACTGGCCGCTGGGTTTCTTTGCGGCAGTGAATACGCAACTGGTGTCCAAAGTTGCAGTGGATTACGCCAACAGCTACTACGCCGATCCTTATGCCCTGTTCGGCGCGACACTGGGCTACAACGCGCCGAAGGGTGACTGGCAGGGTTGGGTGGATATGCGTAATTTGACCAACAAGCACTATGCGGCAACGGTCACGCCGGGGTATGACGACAAAGGGCTGGATGCTGCGCGGTCTACGCCGGGTGAAGGGATGGGGGTTTATGTCGGGGTGTCGTGGAGTTTGCTCTGACACGCAGAGGAATGAACCCGGTTTGTGGTCGCGGTGTGTCAATGGCTGAATCTTCAATACATTGCGACTTCTTCGCGAGCAAGAGGCTTTGAAATAGCGAGCGAGTTGCAGAGCGTCGCTCGCCAGTTGTACCTACCCCGTAAAGAAAAACCCCAGAAATTTGCCGATTACTGGGGTTTTTCATGTGGCTTGAAACTGGCTGGCTTCGCCGGGTATTGGCGCTGATATTTCAGTGCCTGGCTGTCGAGCGAGTAGCACTTCAATCATTATTCGCAGAAAGCATAAAAAGCTTCGCAATAACGCAAGGCATGGCGGATATGTGCAGCGCCTATTTGCCGGCGCTCAATGAGTGGCGCGCCGTCACACGCGCTTCGGCAGCTTCCAGTTCGGACGAATGAAATGGCAGGTGTAGCCATTCGGAATACGCTCGAGGTAATCCTGATGCTCCGGCTCCGCTTCCCAGAACGGCCCCGCCGGTTCGATTTCGGTCACCACGCGACCCGGCCACAGTTTTGAGGCGTCGACATCGGCAGCCGTGTCTTCAGCGACATCGCGCTGTTCTTCGCTGAGGTAGTAAATCGCCGAGCGATAGCTGCGTCCAAGGTCGTTGCCCTGACGGTTTGGCGTGCTCGGGTCGTGGATCTGGAAGAAAAACTCAAGGATCTGCCGATAGCTGATCACCGCAGGATCGAAGGTGATCTCGATGGCTTCAGCGTGGTCACCATGATTGCGATACGTAGCGTTCGGCACATCGCCGCCGGTATAACCGACGCGGGTCTGCAACACACCGGGATAGCGCCGCAGCAGATCCTGCATGCCCCAGAAGCAGCCGCCGGCGAGGATGGCGGTTTCGGTTTGAGTGGTCATGGCGTGTCATTCCTCTTCGGGGTGTTGGGTATAGCGATGGTTATGAGGGCGGGTTGGCGGATTCCAAGGGGCTGAGCCAATAGAACTAGCGCGTCGAAAGCTGATTGGCTTGCTCAAGCAAAGGCCCGGTGATTCTGCGACCGTTGTAATCACTGACAAAGTAATTGATCCGGTTCGCCAGGTGCTGAATCGATAGCCAGCCCAAACCGTGGTAGTCGCGCATTTCCTCGGCGTTGAGCTTGATCATGGACTGGTACCCCACAAAAGACGCTTCACATTCAACGAGGATGTAGACAGAACCATCTGCGAGCTTGAAAAGTCGCCAGTAGCTGTCGTTGGTGTGATATTCCGCGGGAGTGAGTCGAACCAGTTCCATGATTGAATTCCGTGGGTTTTCTTTTGGTTTCGAGACCATAACATGGCTGCAAAGCCACGGTTTTAGATGAGACGCTTCTGGCCGGTTGCCGACGTTGACGACATTCATTTCAATTCAAAAACGCCAATCACGGGTACTGACGAGACAAAAGTTATGAGAACAGCACATTCACCTGCTAGACGCCATTAGACGCGAGCTCCAGCATCCTGGTGAATTGAGCAATCGCCAGATGAATCTCATCCTGAGTATCGCCATCCCAATCCTCCACCGTCGACAACTCAGCCCTCAGCGCGTCAATTCGACCGCGTATTTCAGCAACCTCTTCGTCCCCACACTGCTGCGCAATTGCCGTCCACTTTTCATCCGAAATACGCTGCTGCACGGAAAGGCCCACACTCGCTTGCGCGATCATTGCTGACAATTTGCTCATCAAATATCCCTCCTCTATTCCTTGCAGACAGTCGGCCCTATGCCCTCACCGGAAACAGGCATGATGTCATTGGCCGGGCTGAGGCACAGCGCTTTATTACTGAACAGACGCCCAAATCAGCGGGTTAAACGAGACCGGATCTATGCCGAAACACAGTCCGGGGATACCTCAACATAACTCGACTCCCCGCCCCCCTCGGCCCCCGACAACCACCCCCACACAAAACTCAACGTCGTCCGCCCCGCCTCATCAACCCCCACCACACTCCGCGACCAACCCGCGCGAATCTCGCCATCCGTGGTGATGCACTGATAAAGCAGCTCGATACTATCCGGCCCGGTCACCCGCCCGACCTGGTTACCCATGCGAATATGCCCACCCGCATAAGTCCCCCAAACCGCCTCGCCTTCGACGAAGTAGTGAAACACCATGCGCGCATCGGGAGCAGAACGGGTTGCGCGTGTATTTCGAACAGGATGGGCGCTATGCATTGCTGTCGCTGTCCACGTATCTGTGCCTGGGGCTAATCGTCAATGTCACGTTGTTTGAGGCATCGCCGGTGGCGCTTTGGGGTTTGCTGGATGTGATCATGATTGTGTTGCCGATTGGCGCGTTTGTGGCTCGGTCGCGTAAAGCGTATGCGGGGATTACCCTAATCTACGTGCCCATCAATGTCATCGACATGCTGATTTCGCTGGCGAATTAACTCCCACCTATAGCGAGAGGACTTGCCCCCGATGGATCGCGAAACGGTTCCCGCTCATCCACTCCACAAAGACATCGCAAAAACAGCTCTAACTGCCCTGTTGAAGCAATTCCTGGACTTTGTTTAAAGACACCCCAAGTTACGTCATCCCAACCTACAACGCCTTGCGCCGTTGCCTACGACTACGCCAGAATCCGCCGGCTTGTGCGCCTTGGATGCGGGTTCTATTGTGGTTCGGTCACTGAATAGCAGTGATCGGGTTTGGTAGCCCGACTTTCCCAGGCGCATTGCGCACCTTTCGCAGAGATCGTTTGTCTGATCTCCGCTTTATGGTGGCCATGCGTAGGGCGTCCTCGGACGCGCCGGGCTCCTGGGCCGGTCTACCAACCTGTGCATGGCCGCCACCCCTCGTTTGGTAGCGAAGTGTGATGGCTCCTTAATCGTTTCCCAGGAGTTTCATCTATGTTCAAAATTACGCCGAATCCGCCAGAAATCGATCCGATCGCGGGCGACGAATCCCCAGACGCAAAGAAATTCAACGAAGCCGTCGACCGCGCCCTCTCCCACTACCTCGGCCCTGCCCCGGAAGTCATGCTCACCCCGTACCAAACCAACAAGATGTTTATCGCCAACCCGAACACCAAGACTGAGGAATTGCTGGTGAATGCCAGTGAATCACTCGGCTCGGCATCGGTGATGCTTGGGGATGTGATCGGGCTGGTGCAGGGACCGGCACGCAAGACACTGCAAGGCATTGCGCAAGTGGTGATGCTTGGGGAGTTGGCGGTGAATCGGGCGTTGGATAACGTAGTGCCGACGGAGTAACGAAAATCCCTCCATGACGGTCGGGATGCCGTCATGGAGGTTGATCAGACATACGCGCGAAGACAGAATGATTACCACCACTCAAGCCATGGCCGTTATGAGATATTTGATGTTCGCTTCTCTAATTTCGATTTTGCTTATTCTGAATACAGGCTTCTATAACGAAGTTTCAGACAGCGAAATCACTCGAATATATTTCATCAAAAAACATCCGACCTTTCGAATGCAGTTTTTCAACATTCATGCGAATGACGGAAATTATCGACATATAGAAACACTCACGAATGAGCAGCGACAAGACATCATCGATTATTGTAAATACAGATTAGGCATCGACTCAAAAATAACCACCCAAGCCGACATCGAAACGTGCGCAAAGCGATAACATCAAAAAATAGCTACAGATGAAATACGGAAAACTCGAAACAGGACCGTTTCTTAACTATGTTTGGCATCGATATATTGCCTCTGTGAACCCACCTTGTTCTGCAAGCTACAGCCGACTGGCGATCTCCTTCCAGATGTAGGCGTAGCTGTATTTCAACCAACGCACCAGCACCTTGTCGAACTGACGACGAAACCAATTACTTTTTCTCGCAGCCAACCTTTCCTCTATCGACTCTCTGAGTATGTCAGGATCGAAACCTGTCCATACCGGGGGTACAGCAGCCACAAGATTGATGAAACACACCGGTGCGACCTCTGAATAGAGGATTTCGTAAAGAATGTTAGGGTCGACGCCTCTGACCGTCCTCGCCAGATAGTCATATTCGACGGGAAAATCGTTAAATGGCTCGGAGAGTGCCGCTCTGACCTTTGTCAGTTGTGGCTCAGTCAGAAGATGTCTCAATGCGTGAACTCCTCAAGCTCTTCATCCAATGATGACTCCCCCGCCCGTTGCATGAACATGTCTCCGCCCTTAAATCGCCACTCCTCATCCTTTCCTCTTAAACAATTTATTCACGTGGTACTTCAGGCTCCACCGATCCTTCGGCCGCGGCTTATAGTGCGTTTTATTCCTCTGCCCCGGCTCCCCTCCCACCCCACTCGCCGTGTAGTAATAAAGCGCAATCGACCGCCGAGTGATGTGTTCCGGCGTAGTCAACGGCTCCGGATGCCCATGGTTGCTGTCCTTATCCGTATTAAAAATCACACACCGGTTATAAATCGGCAGCACCTTCTTCAGGCACTTTTTCATCCCCACATCCCAAAGCTCCAGGTTGCCGCCGTACGCCTCCTGCCAATCCTCGGTCAGGTAAATGATGACGTTCAACCGGCGCTCAACATTGAGCTTCTTGTTCAGCCGAAAATCCGAGTGCACGCCGAGGAAGCCGCCGGTTTTGGTTTCGTGCAGGCCGCCGCCGGTGAAATAGGGATCAGGAATCAGCCCTTGAATGCCGGTGAGTTTTTCGAGGAATTGCAGCATCGGTGCGGAGTTGAAGGTGTTGAAGACGTTCTTCAGGTACGGGCTGCAGGCGTTGGGGCTGATCTGGCGTTTGAGTTGGCCTTTGTAGCCGCGCTCGTAGATCTGTTCGTTGTCGGTCGGTACGACCGGGAAGTGTTCGCGGATGCTGGCGATGACGTCTGCTTGCAGGAAGTTGTCGATGACGATGTGCGGGAATGGCGTGGCTTGGGTGTATTCGCTGGTCAGCGATTCGCCGAAAGCACTGGCGGTGTTTTGGTCGAAGTCGAGTTCTGGGGTCAGGGTGATGGGGAGTGTTTGCGAGTTGGCGTGCATTGCCGCTCCAATTAACTTGAATGCTTTCAGGTCATTTCAAACAGGGCCAAGCGCTGGATGCGTCGCCGCTATTTGTTTGCTGAGTACAGATGCGAGCAGGTTGCCATGTTGGCAATGACCTGCCGAGTGTCCTTCGCTTAAACGTAGTGCGGCGCTGTAACTACATGTTTCTGCCTGTCGCAAAAAAGTCATATTGCCTCTGCTACTCTCCTCGACGCCCTACCCTACACCCCAGTCCTAGAGCCCCCAAACGAAGGTGCCGCCAAGGTGTTTCCAACTCCTGTTCGCCAACAAATCATCCTGCGTTCCGACAACCTTCGTTCGGATGACTTCGGTGCACTGTTTTCCAGATTGTTCGGCAACCGCTACGCCGATACTCCACCCCCGCCATCCAACATCATTATTGGCGGGGTCTACGGTCGGCACGATGGCGTGAGTTTTCGGCGGATGCATTATCACGGTGATTTCACCGTCGCTTTCCCCGATCCACAGGACGAGATCACCTTCGTCATTCCCACTGCCGGCAAGATCGTTTTCAACCATGCCACCGAGTCTATCGGGGTGTCGCACGTTGGGCTGGCGATTGATAAGGCGGATATCCGTTCGATGCGCTTTCTGGATGATCACGCGCATCACGGGATGTCGATCAATCGTCACCAGCTCACCGAGCGACTGTCGGCGTTGTTGGATAAACCGATTCTGCAGAAGATCGTTTTTGAGCCGAGCGTGGATCTTGAGACGGCAGCGTTTCAGGGGATCAAGGCGTTGATTGATCTGGCGACGGGGACGGAGTTTGATCTGTTGCTCAACAGCGGGACGTTGATGCCATCACGGTTGCGCGAGATGTTGATTGATGCGGTGCTGGAGGCGTGGCCGCATAACTTCTCCGAGGCGTTGCGGCGGCCGACGGCGATGGTTGCGCCGCGACACGTGAAGTTGGCGGTGGAGTTTATTCAGGCGCATCCGGAGCAGTTGGTCAGTGGTGTGGATCTGGCGCGGTTGAGTCATGTGAGTCAGCGGGCGTTGCAGGAGGGGTTTCGGCGGTTTGTCGGGATGTCGATTGTGGCGTATCAGCGGCAGGTACGGCTGGAGCGGGCTTATGAGGTTTTGAAGCGGCGGGGTTCGGGGTCGGTGACTGAGGTGGCGTTGCGGTTTGGGTTTAGTAATGTGGGGCGGTTTTGTCGGTATTTTCAGGGGGCTTATGGGTTAAGTCCGGCGGAATTGCGGGGGCGGGATTGAGGGATGTGGGTCAGTTGGGGTGATGGTGGCTGCAAGGGGCTATCGCTAGCAGGCCAGCTCCCACAGGGATTTGTGGTGTGATTGAGATTGATAGCAACCCACAGAATCTGTGGTGTTTGCTGGATTGGAGTCATCCTTGACCCCACTTCTTTTAGAACGCGTAGCTGGCCTTGAGGCCGCCGTTGAAGCCGTGGCTGTCACCGCCGCCATTCGCGCCGACTTCTGCGCCCAGGCTCAGGGCGCCGAGGCTGGCCATGACGTTGACGCCGCCGCTGAATTGGTCGCGGTTGTCGAAGGCGGCGCGTTGTTCGATATCCAGGCTCAGCAGGTGACTTTGGCTGTCGACCTGGTTGTCGCCCAGTGTGCGTTCGTAACCCACTTGCACACCCGGCACCAGTTGCCAACTGCCCATCGCCACCGGGGCGAAGGCGACATTGAGGTTGGCGACTGCGCTGCGGCGGGTGGCGCTGTTGTCGTCGACGTCGAGCACCAGTTCGCTGCCCTTCTCTTTGAAGCCGTTGAGGTCGAGGTGGCTGACGCGAAAACCGAGGCTCGGCTCGAAGGTCATGCCGTTGACCGGGGCGCGATAGCCCAACGCAAGCGTGGCGCCGGTGAGGTTGCCGTGGCTGTTGCCTTTCGCGGTGCCGAGGCCGCCACCGAGGTCGCGTTTGCTGTCGTAGTCGACATAGCCGGCGCTGGCGTTGGCGTCGAGAAACAGGCCTTGTTCGAGGCTGGTGAAGCCGTAGCGGGCGCCGACGTTGAGGAAGGTTAAGTCGGTGTCGGCTTCGCCACCTGCGCCGCCAACAGTGCCTTTGCTGTAGCCAAAACCGCCGCGTGCGCTGAGTTGATCGCTGAAGCGTTGGGTGATGCCAACCATCAAACCTTGGCTGTGTTCGTTGCTGCTTTCTGCATGAGATGAGCCGTCGGTGCCGAGGTAGCCGGCGAGCGCGGTGGTCCAGAGGCGGTACTGGCCGACTTTGAGGTCGCTGCCGCTGGCGAACGGTGCGGCAGCTTGTTCGATCATCGCGTTTTGGCGCAGAAGGTAGCTGGCGGCGTCGGCGTGCACCTGGCCGCCGACCTGGGATTCAACACCGCCGAGGTTGCCGGCATCTATGGCCGATTGCAGGTAGTAGTTGTAGGCGCTGTAGGTGCCGGACAGGTTGGTGTTCTGCAACTCGCGGAGCAATTCGGCGCCGGCAGCGGCGTTGCCGATCAGCCCGGCCTGACCCGGCAGGCTGTTGTATTCGACGAGTTTGCCGCGCAGGACGTAAATGGTTTCCTGCGACAGACCGAGACCTTGTTTGAGGTAGTTGTCCATGCTGCCGTATTGCGCGGTGACTTCGTCGAGGCCGGCCTGCAGGTAACTGGCCTGCACGCCGAGCAACGGCTCGTAAATGGCTGCCATGCTCGGCGGTAGCGCTTTGAGCGTGGCGGCGACACGGGCGGCGGTGTAGTCGTTGGTCGCCAGGTAGTTGGCCATGATGGTGGCGTTGTCGACCCCGGCGATGCTCTGCAAAACGGCGGCGGTCCAGCCAGTGCGGTCCTTGCCGGCGGTGCAGTGGAACAGTTGCGCGGCATCGACGCTGGCGAGTTCATTGAACAGCACGCCGAACTGGCCGCGCATGCCGGCGTCGCTGACGAAGGCGCGGTTGGTCTGCTCCATCATCGCGATAGCGTCGGCGGCGCTTTTGAAAGAAATGTTGGTGATGTTCGCGCCGGACGTGGTGCTGCCGATGATGTCGATGTTCTGATAAGTCGCCCCGCTTAGCATCGTGTCGGGGGTCGCAGCGATTTCGCTGGGGGTGCGCAGGTCGTAGATGTCTTTGATGCCGAGACTGTTGAGGGTCGCCAGATCGCTGGCCGTCGGCGTCAGCGCGTTGGAGCGGTAAAACACGCCGCTGCGCATCGTGCCATCGTGGGCCGTGGTGTACGCGGCGGTGGTACCGGCGATATCACGGAAGTTGTCGATGCCCTGCAGGCGCGGTGTGTCGAGCGGCACGGGCTCGGCAGCATGGGCGGCGGCGATGGACAGGCTCAGTACGGACAGCGAACACAGAAGACGTTGAAACACAGTGCAGCCTCATTGTTTAAGCGTTGGGCTGGTCACTATGGGTAGGCAAGTGATACTGGATATGACAGTTTCGGCTTCAACGGAAATGGCTGCGCGATCGGGCCGTGGGGTGCGTGATCGGTCCATCCACCGGCAGAGAAAGTCTCAGGGATTACGAAAATGGAAGATCTGATTCGAATGGCAACACACGAAGATGCCGCCATGATCAGTGAGCTCATCGTGAACATGGTGCCCTCCTCGATAACGGCTGAAGGTTTTTATCGATCGCTTGGGTTCGAGACGAATATCACGGCACCGAGCGAACGATCATCATGCAAAAGCAATGGTGATGGCAGTTCCGAACCCACCGTAGAACCATTGCAGCAGTGAGCCTGCTCGCGATGGCGGCCGGCCAGCTGAGGTGCGTGTTGGCTGAAAAGCCCCCATCACGAACAGAAAAGGTCTGAAGGCATCAGCGCAAACTCAATCGACGATGAACAGTTTCGCGCCAGTGGCGGTGAAGGATCGATGGCCTTCGGCGTCGTTGCCTACCTGGTAACTCATGCCGGGAGTCAATGTGAACTGGCGGCCATCCTCCAGTTCGGTCTGCAACTGCCCTTCCAGGCACAGGAGGATATGGCCGCGCCAGCACCAATGATCAGCGAGGTAGCCGGGGCTGTACTCGACCATCCGCACGCGCGTTGCGCCAAACTGGCAGGTTCGCCACCAGGCCGTGCCGGTTACCCCGGCATGTGCCTCCGGTTCTATGGTTGACCAATCGGTGGTACCGAAAGGAATGGCGGTGAGATCCATGGCTACCTCGTTGATGTTCGCGAAGCGCGCAAGGTATCAACGAGGGAATTGTGCCGATAGATACAGACTGCGCGGATTTGCGGGATACAGACTCTGAACACGTCCTTGTGGAAGCTGGCTTGCCAGTAAAGAGGCCCGGTCACGCAGTTCTCAGAACGCAGAGAAACCAATCAATCCGGGCAATCAGTTAAATTGATCTGGAGCAGTATTTACCCCACACGGCAGCCGTAATCTGCAATCGCTGAAAACAGCCGTGCTGTGCGCACGTCACAGGCCTTGAGGCCAAGGTGGCGCCATGAACAAAAAACGCATTGTCTGGGGGAGCATTCTCCTGGGCCTTCCGTGTGTCTTGCTTCCGGTTATTTTGATGGGTTACGTCGCCTGGATGTTGAATCTGGCCGCGGCTCAGCAACGGCTGGAAACCCTCGCATCCGTCGCCTCCAGTCGTGCCCATGGCACCTTCAATGAAGCGGCCGGCGCGCTGAAATCCATCGCCGGTTCCCGGCTGGTGCCGTGCACGCCGGAAAGCATCGACGAGATGCGTCTGCTGACCATCAACACGCTTTCGGTGAAGTCGATCGGTTATGTCGAAGAAGAGATTTACGCCTGTGGTTCCTGGGGGCCGGTGGGGCAGCATGCGACGCCGTGGCGTGAGGATTTCACAACGGCGGATGGCGTGCGGGTTTCGCTCGGTGTGCAATCGCGCATCGTCCCGGCCAAGCCGATGATGGGGTTGCAGTACGCGGCGTTCAATGTGCTGGTCGATCCCGAGCAGTTTCTGCATGTGATGCTCGAAGAGGATCTGCACTTGGCGGTCGGCACCGCGACCGGACAATTGGTCAGCGCCTCGCGACCGGGCGCGGAGCACTTCTTGGCGCGCGTGCATTCAGGCCCGCATTCGGGCCTTGCCGACGGCTACCTCTACACCCTCGTCCACAACGGTGACTGGGTCGCCATCGCGGCGCTGTCGCGCCATGAATTGATGCAAGGCCTGATCCGCCGGGAGATGTTGCTGTTGCCGATCGGTGGCTTAATCTCAGGCGTGCTGGTGCTGCTGATCGTGCGCCGTACCCGCCAACGTCTGTCACCGCTGGCCGAACTGCAACTGGCAGTGCGCAATCGCGAGTTCATCGTTCACTATCAACCGATCATCCGCCTCAGCGATGGTGCCTGTGTCGGCGCGGAAGCTCTGGTGCGCTGGCAACTTCCGGACGGCACGCGGGTGAGTCCCGATGCGTTTATTCCGCTGGCTGAACACAGCGGTTTGATTCTGCCGATCACCGATCAGGTGATCGACAATGTACTGCGGGACCTCGGCCCGTTGCTGGTCAAAGAGCGCAGCCTGCACGTGGCAATCAACCTGGCGGCGAAGGACGTCAGCAGTGGCCGTTTCCTGCCAGTACTCGACACTGCGTTACGCCGCGCCAACGTGCAGCAAAAGCAGATCTGGCTGGAAGCCACTGAGCGCGGTTTCGTTGAGATTGACGCAGCCCGCACCACCGTCAATCGTGCCCGCGAGCTGGGTTATCTGGCGGCCATCGATGATTTCGGCACCGGTTTTTCCAGCCTCCAGCATTTGCAGCAACTGCCGCTGGATGTGCTGAAGATCGACAAATCGTTCGTCGACAACATCGACCACGACGCGGCGACCGGATCCGTGACCGGCCACATCATCGAAATGGCCAAGAGTCTGCGCCTGCAAATCGTCGCCGAAGGCATTGAGACCGAAGCGCAACGGGATTACCTGCGCGGTCAAGGTGTGCAGTTTGGGCAGGGCTGGCTGTTTGGCAAGGCGATGCCGGCGGCGGAGTTTTTGCGGTTCTATCAAGAGCGCAAGAACATGATGGCTGAACACGACGCGCAGGAAGCAGCGATGCCGGTTTAAGCGCCAAGGCAGGGAGAATAGTCTTCGTTGATCCCCGCCGTTGCCAAAATTTGCATCACGCTTCAGTTGGTCTGGCTGACAACCTTGATGTCCGTAATCCCTACCCGCTCGGCCCGTTCGAGGATCTGTTCGGGTGTTGAGTCTGCAGTGGGCATCATCAGACCGTTTTCCGCATCCCCCAAGTGCAGTTGAAGCAGATGCATCGCGGCCTCGTGCTCGGCCAGCTGCTGTTCCTTGAGTTCCAGCAGAAAAGTCCGAGGCTCGCCGTTGAATCGGTATTCGATGTGATAGGTGTACATGAGGTCATCCGCGTCAGTAGGAAAAGGCACTGATTATCCTGACGCGATGGTCAGTTTTTAGTTCAAATTGAATCGCCTCTCTGACCAATCTGAATTTCATGGCAAACTTTTTCCTTGCCGAGGCGTCCCTTTCTTAAACCCCCAACCGGCTGATTTCAGCCAAGGACTGGCGATGACCTTCTTCATTTTTCTTCTGGCCTGCGCAGCCGCAGCAACCACCGGTGTGATGTTCAAACCGGGGCCGTGGTACGAAGGGCTGAACAAACCCGGGTTCACCCCGCCCAATTGGGCGTTCCCGGTGGCCTGGACGATTATCTATCTGCTGCTGGCCTGGGCCGGTTACCGCTTGAGCCTGATCCCCGGCAGCCAGACCGTGCTGGCGTTGTGGGCGGCGCAGATTGCGCTGAACACGCTGTGGACGCCGGTGTTCTTCGGCGCACATCAGGTGTTGGCGGCGATGGTGATTCTCACCGTGTTGTGGCTGGTGGTCGCGGCGATGGTGGTACTGGCGATACAACTGGACCTGATCACTGGCTTGATCCTGTTTCCTTATCTGGCGTGGCTGTGCGTGGCGGCGGCGTTGAATTTCTCCATCCTGATCAAGAACCGCTGATGACCAATGCCAACTGGGGTAATGCAACACCGTGGCCGCAGGGCGAGCGCGAATTGGCGCAGGTGCGCGCCTTCAACAGGAAGCTGGCTTGGCTGCCGCGTTTCAAAATCCGCAATCGCCTGACGCCGCGTTTGATTCAGGCGCTGTTGCGCGTCAGTCAGATCGGCGGCTCGGGCGCGTTGCGCAAGTTTGGCCTGACAGCTGAGCGCCAGTTGATCGATAACGTGCCCGTGCGGATCATCCGCCCCAAAGGCCCGGCGAAAGGCGTGGTGCTGGACTTCCACGGTGGCGGCTGGGTGATCGGCAATGCGCAAATGGACGACAACTTCAACGCGGCCATCGTCGACAGCTGCCAGGTGACCGTGGTCTCGGTGGATTATCGACTGGCGGTGTCCACGCCCATCGAAGGACTGCTGGAAGATTGCCTCAACGCCACTCGCTGGTTATTGCACGAGGAGGAGTTTGCCGGCCTGCCCGTCGTGGTGATCGGTGAATCGGCGGGCGGCCATCTGGCGGCGGCGACCCTATTGGCGCTGCAACAATGGCCCGATCTGCTGCAAAGAATCAGCGGCGCATTGCTGTATTACGGCGTCTACGACCTCACCGGAACATCCAGCGTACGTAACGCGCCCGCCGACACGCTGGTGCTGGATGGCCCCGGCATGGTCGAGGCGTTGCGCCTGCTCACACCCGACCTGACTGACGAGCAACGCCGTCAGCCACCGTTGTCCCCGCTATATGGCGACTTCAGTGGTTTCCCGCCCGCGCTGCTGTTTGCCGGCGAACTCGATCCGCTGCGCGACGACACCCTCGACATCGCCAAGCGCTGGGCGCAATCGGCGCCGGTCGAGATGTACCTGCTGCCCTCCTCGCCCCACGGTTTTATCCACTTTCCCACGGCCATCGCTCAAGGTGTGCTGGCCTACAGTCGCAAGTGGATTTCGGCGCACATCGAGGCTGGCGCGCCGCGGGGTTGAAAACGGGCAGCCCGGCCAGATGCTGAAACGCTGTCCCACACTGTTTTGCATCAACGGAGCATCAAGAGCAAAAGGCCCACGGCTATCGCAATCCAACCAACAACCCTCGCTGCACCTGTCCATTGGTAATACCGGAGCTTATCTCTCTGCTCCTTTGTGAGCTCCTCAGCGGACATCAGGCGAGACCTCTCTGCCTTTACAGACTTTGAATAGCCGAACATATCGGACACATACAAAATCAGCCCCGCGCCTATCACCAACAGTGCGCAAGCGAAACTCACCATATCGATCCACTCTATCGAAACACGCCAGATTCAGGCGATGTAAAAGAAGTACAGCGCCAAGCCGAGCAACTGCATGAGCAACAGGATGGAAAGCAAATGATTGCACCCCTTCCAGACATTGCTCACCGGTTTGTTTCTGGCGACTCGGTAGCGCAGGTAACTGTCGAGTGAAAGCGACGCCGTGGGGATCAACACGAACAAAAACGTCAAAAAGAAATTAAACATTTCCTTTGCCCATCGACTCCCAACCTGAAACCGGTTTTGTTCGCTGCATCGTGCGCTGCTCAAGTCGTCTGAGCAGACAGCTTAGCTGATCGGCATGCCCCCGGAATCCGTGGTGTTCTGCACCGAAGTGATCCCGGGCGATCACACTAGTGGGGACAAGTCAGTGACATGCAAACCCGCAACACCGCCATTCAATGGCAGAATCCACAGACCCTGATGATTTCGGAGACCACAATGCTGCGCGTGTTTGAACAACGGCTCGACCCATTTCCTCCCGACGAAGCACCGCCTCCGCCCGTCGGCCTGATGCGGTTCCTGTGGGCCTGCACGCGCGGTGCACGCGGTTATATCCTTGCGCTGGCGCTGCTCAGTGCCGGCGTGTCGATCTACGAAGCCTGGCTGTTTTCCTTTCTTGGGCAAGTCGTGGACCTGCTCTCGACGTGGCAGGCCGGCGGCGGAGTCAACGCGCAGGAAAGTCGTGTGCTGTGGGGCATCGGCATCGTCTTGTTCATCAGCATCGGGCTAGTGGCGCTGCGCACTATGGTCCAGCACCAGATCCTCGCCATCAATCTGCCGTTGCGGCTGCGCTGGGACTTCCATCGGTTGATGCTGCGGCAAAGCCTTTCGTTCTTCTCCGATGAGTTCTCCGGACGGGTCACGACCAAGGTCATGCAGACCGCACTGGCCGTGCGCGAAGTGTTGTTCACCCTCATCGAAATTGCACCGGGCATCGGCGTTTACTTCATTGCGATCATCGCCCTGGCCGGCGGCTTTGCCCTGAAACTGATGCTGCCGTTCATTATCTGGGTCGCGTTGTTCGGGCTGGCCATGGTGTATTTCGTGCCGCGTCTTGGCCAGGTCGGCCAAGAACAGGCCGATGCGCGTTCGTCGATGACCGGGCGCATCGCCGACGCCTACACCAACATCACCACAGTGAAACTGTTCTCGCACTCCAAGCGTGAAGCGCACTTCGCCCGCGCGGCGATGGAGGATTTCAAGCTCACCGGTTTCCGCCAGATGCGTCTGGTCAGCCAGTTCGAGATCGTCAATCAGGCGCTGGTGGTCGGGCTGATTATCGGTGCCGGCGGCTATGCCCTGTGGCTCTGGCATCTGGGTCAGGTCGGTACCGGTGCGGTGGCGGCGATCACCGCCATGGCGCTGCGCATCAACGGCATGTCGCACTGGATCATGTGGCAGATGACGTCGCTGTTCGAAAACATCGGCACCGTGCAGGACGGCATGGCCACCCTCACCCG
>NZ_JAMLFX010000002.1:337273-346494 GCF_023634765.1 Pseudomonas sp. AKS31 | reverse complement strand
GGCGTACTGGTGCCGGCGGGCGGCGCGGTGACGTTCGACAAGGTGAATTTCAACTACAACGGAGAACGTCAGGTCCTCGATAACCTGAGCCTGAACATCCGCCCCGGCGAGAAAATCGGCCTGGTCGGCCGCTCCGGTGCGGGCAAATCGACGCTGATCAACCTGCTGTTGCGCTTCTATGATGTCGACAGCGGCGAGATTCGCATCGACGGCCAGAACATCGCGCATGTCACCCAAGACAGTCTGCGCAGCGCGATCGGCATGGTCACCCAGGATACGTCCCTGCTGCACCGCTCGATTCGCGACAACATCGCCTACGGCCGCCCGGACGCCACCGACGAAGATATCCGCCGGGCTGCCGCCAATGCGCAGGCCGACGGTTTCATCAGCCAATTGAGCGACAAGCAAGGCCACAGCGGCTACGACACACTGGTCGGCGAACGCGGCATCAAACTGTCCGGCGGCCAACGCCAACGCATCGCCATTGCCCGAGTGATGCTGAAGAACGCGCCAATCCTGCTGCTCGACGAAGCCACCAGCGCGCTGGACTCGGAAGTCGAAGTGGCCATCCAGGAAAGCCTCGATGAAATGATGCAGGGTAAGACCGTCATCGCTATTGCTCATCGACTGTCGACGATTGCGGCGATGGATCGACTGATTGTCATGGATGAGGGGCGGATTATCGAGCAAGGGACGCACGCTGAGTTGCTGAGCCGGAACGGTATTTATGCGCGGCTTTGGCAGCATCAGAGTGGTGGGTTTCTGGGTGAGGATCAGGGGGTGGCGGCGGCGATGGATCAGGCTTGAGGGTTTCGGACTGAGTGGGGAGCAGTCGCTTGTGAGCGACTGCTTTACGTTTTGGATGGGGGCATTGCACTGGCAAAAATCACCTATGCCCCCGGCCTGACGGTTTAAGCTTCGGAAACGGCCTCGCGCACGAAATCCTCATAGGTGCGCAGCGGGTGCCCAATCAGGGCCTGAATCTGTTTTACCGTTTCTTCAGCGGAGCGCATGCCGAATTTCTGGATGCCCGCCATCATCAGACGCATGTCATAAGCCAGCCAGGTGGGGCCATACGCAGCCAGTTGTCCTTCGAAAGCCGCGACGTCATCACCACCATAGGCGACTTCGCGGCCCAGAGCAGTACTCCAGATACTCGCCACGGACGCACCGGTGAGTGCTTGCGGCCCAACCAATTCCAGCGTTACACGATCCAGCTCTGCGGGTGCCTTGTCACGTCGCAGCAGCTCTGCGACCGCAACATCAGCGATATCGCGCGCGTCAATCATCGACACGCCGGCGGCGCCAATCGGCATTGGATACACCGAGTGGTTCTGGATAGTCTGTTGCACCATCCGGTCGTTCTGCATGAAATAAGCCGGACGCAGAACCGTGGCAGGCATGTCGAAACTCTCGATCATGCGCTCAACCGTATATTTGCCAGTGAAGTGCGGGACATTGGTGAATGTGTCGGCATGGATCACCGACAGATAGACAACGCGTTCGATCCCCACCTCGCGAGCCAGGTTTAGTGTAATCAACGCCTGAGTGACCTCATCGGGCGTCACAGCATTGAGCAGGAACAGCGTACGCACCGAGGCCAGTGCAACGCGCATCGACGCTACGTCCGTGAGGTCGGCGACCACTTCAGTGACGCCAGCCGGAAATTCCCGCTTGCCCGTTTGACGCACAAGGGCTTTGACCTCGGCGCCCGCGCTAGCAAGGCCTTGAGTGATCAGTGAACCAATGGTGCCGGTGGCGCCAATAACCAAAATGCTCATGTTTAAAACTCCTGCGTGGGATTCAAAGTGGATCAGCGAGTGAAATCCGCAACGACCTTGCCGGTCCGTGAGGTGCGATTGCGTTCGATCGCGTCGGGAATATCAGAGAAACCAACGACATCGCCGATCCTCGATTGAAGCGTGCCGCTGGCGACTTCCCTGGCCAGTTTCTCCAGCAAGTGAGGATCAGGCTTGTTCATGAACCAGAGGCCTCGGCGATTCGCCGGCGTTCTGGAAAGGATGTCGGGGGATGAAGTGCCGACAACCACACCGTCCTGCGCCAACACCTGCCACGACCGGTCCAGGACCTCACCACCGACGTAGTCGAGCACCAGTTCGATATGGCGGACGATGTTTTCGAAACGCTGAGATTGGTAGTCAATGACAGAGTCGGCGCCGAGGCTTCGTACGTAATCGAGGTCGGCAGTCCCCGCCGTTGCAAAGACCTCGGCGCCCGCCCGCTTGGCGTACTGCACGGCATAAGCGCCCAGCCCGCCTGCTGCGCCATGAATCAGGATTCGCTGCCCTGCGCGGATAGGCCCCGCGTGATGAAGACTGTTCCATGCAGCAATGGCTGCTACAGGCATGGCGGCCGCATGGATGTCGTCCAGGGCCTCAGGCGTGAGGGACAGACTCGCTTCGTTTACGGTCACGAACTCAGCGTAAGCGCCCAATGCGCCCATCGCTGCCATGACGCGGTCGCCAACACTGAAACGAGAGACTCCGGGGCCCACCGCTTCAATCACTCCGGCCATTTCGGCGCCCAGCACGATGGGCAGTGGCAGCGCGAATGCATTGCGCACCTGTCCTTCGCGAATCTTCCAGTCGATGCCATTTACGCCCGCGGCTTGAACCCGAACCAGCACCTGGCCTTGCTCGGGTGTTGGTTTCTCGATCCTGGAAACTTGTGCGACTTGTACACCACCGTAGGCTCGTATCAATACGGCGCGTTGAAGTGTATTCATGGGAATTCCTCATCTCGTGTTCCGATGACAAGAAATTAATCCGTTGCGCAGACAAAACGAAGACCACAAAATCCATATACCTCGTTTCAAATGTGGAACACCATGAACATTAACGCGCTACTGGATTTCATCCTCGTCGGCACTCATTCAGGGCTGGGAAAGGCGAGCCGTGCGAGCGGCATTCCCAAAGCCACGTTGTCGCGACGGATCGCGGAACTGGAAGATCAACTCGGCGTGCGGCTGATAGAGCGCAGCGCGCGCGGTCTGAAGCTCACCGAAGCGGGTGAGGCTCTGATTTCCCGAACCGAAGGCCCGCTCAGTGAAGTGACCGAAGCCATGACCGCAGCAGGTGAAGGCGTGTCAACGCCTCGCGGACGTCTGCGGGTCGCTGCGCCGATTCTGTTCTCGCAGCTCGCAATGGGACGTATCGGCGCCGAGTTCTGTGCCGCTTATCCGGATGTATTCATCGAGGTCGTTTCGGAAGATCGCAGGGTGGATCTGGTGGAGGAACAATTTGACGTCGCCATTCGAATCAACCCGAGCCCGGACAGCAGCCTGGTCGGCCGGTGCTTCGCCAAAGACCGGCTGGTCGTGGTGGCAGCGCCTGAAATGCTCAGGCCGGAGCCCGGCGCGATCAGCGCCGTTCCCGCTATCGTGACGTCGACTTTCCAGCCAACACACTGGAGTCTTGATGGCGGGCAGTTGGTTTTGGAGCCAATCCCGAAGATGCAATTCTCTTCGCTACTGATGGTTCGCGATGCCGCTATCGCCGGCGGCGGTGCAGCGCTCATCCCGCAGTCCATCGCCTGGAACCAGCTCTCCCGTGGTGAGCTGGTTCAGTGGGGGACGGTGGCAGATGCCGAACCAGCGCTTTGGGTCCTGCATACCTCCCGGCGACTCGCGGCGCCAAAGGTCCGCGCATTCGTCGACTTCATGTGTGACAGGTATTCAGACATGTCTCTCGTGCTGAGGGGATAGAACTTGATCAGGTTCGGGCTCGTGTGCCCGTTGCCTTGATGCACAACTTTTTCAACTCACCGGCACCGCAAATACAGCACTGGCCCGCGCAACGTTTCGCTCCCCAACATGCAAACTGACAGCAGCAAACGCCAGCTGCCTTCCCTTTTTCGAATACTCCAAACGCACTTCCAGCCACTCGTTCATGTGCACGGCGCCGAGATAATCCAGAGTCATGCTCGCCGTGATCAACGGCTGCGGAGGGTCGCTGGAAAAGGCCATGGCGTAGCCCATACCGACATCGGCCAACGTCGCCAATACGCCGCCATGCAAGGTGCCGCGGCCATTGGCATGGCGTGAGTCGGTCAATAAGCCCAGCTCCAGTTGGAGCCCGCTGCCCCTCGCGTAGATCGGGCCCAGCAAATCGAGCAGCGGACTGCTGCGGGTAAACGTGGTGAAACCTTCGGGAATTGCGGTGGCGTCCATGGTCCCTCCGTGTGCCGGTGACTCACCGGCTTCATTGAGCTTAATGGGAGGGTTTATTGGCAATCGCCTGATGGAGCAAGAACTATACGGATGCGGAATCTCCGGTGATCAACTGTCGAAGCAGGATCGACCGCTCATCCCGTGGACGCCAGATCGCCACGCTCCATCATTCGAACACTGGCAAACGTCGATTCGTTGCGCGCCTGATCGAGCGTTGTCGCCGGTTTGATTGCAGACGGTTGCGCTACCGATTTACGGCTCATTTCAGAGCCGGATCGCTCGTCACTCGGCGGCACGCCAAAGTGTTCGCGATAGCACTTGGAAAAATGCGGCGTGGAGACGAAACCGCAGACGTACGCCAGCTCGACGATCGACAAGGACGTCTGCTTGAGCAGTTGTCGCGCCCGGATCAGCCGCAGTCTCAAGTAGTAGCGCGACGGTGTGCATTGCAGGTATTTCTGGAACAGCCGCTCAAGTTGTCGACGTGACAGATCGACGTACTCCGCCAAATTATCCAGGTCGATCGGTTCCTCAAGATTGGCCTCCATCAACGCCACCACTTCTTGCAGCTTCGGCTGGTGCGTGCCGACCACATGTTTGAGCGGAACGCGCTGATGATCCTGCTCGTTGCGGATGCGTTCGTACACGAACATCTCCGAGATGGCGGTGGCCAGTTCACGACCATGATCGCGGGCAATCAGGTGCAACATCATGTCCAGCGGCGCGGTGCCTCCGGAGCTGGTGAAGCGGTTGCGATCGAGGGTAAAGAGGCTGGTGCTGACGCTCACACGCGGGAAAGCTTCCTGCATGGCCGCCAGAAATTCCCAATGCACGCTGCACTCGTAGCCATCAAGCAGCCCGGCCTTAGCGAGCGCCCAGCTACCGGTGCAGACCCCGCCCAGGCGCTTGGACTGTCGCGCCAAGGCTTGCAGCCACGTCGTGTGCTCGCGAGTGATCGAACTCTGGATGCCGACGCCACCGCAGACGATGACCGTGTCCGCCACGGAGGGATTGCTCCACGACCCATCCGGCGTGATCGGCACGCCGTCGCTGGCCCAGACCGCCGCGCCATTGGCGCTGAAGGCATGCCAGCGATACAGCGTTCGCCCCGTCAGTTGATTGGCCATGCGCAATGGCTCGACGGCGGACGCCAGCGACATGAGGGTGAATTTGTCCAACAGCAGAAACCCGACGGATTGGGTCGCACCGTCGGCCACGGAGGAGATCGATGACATCATGTCCTCATGAAAATGGGTCTGAGACGCAGGCGTCTGTCATTCCCTTCGGCCTTCGCGAAGGGAGTATCAGGTTCCGCGCAAACGCCTACCCAACCGACGAGACCCTCGCCGTCGGCGCAGGATGACGCGACGTCAACAGGCCAATAAAGGAAATCGCCAGCGCCAGGCCGATGGTTGTCGTGACTTCGGTGCGGTGTTGCGGGGTGATCATCATCACCGCCAGCGCGGCGCAGATGAACACGATCACCAGCCACGTCAGCCACGGAAACAGCCACATGCGAAAGGTCAGTTCGACGTTGCGCTGTTGCAATATCCGCCGCATGCGCAGCTGCGACACCGCAATCGCCAGATACACCAGCAAGGCAATCGCCCCGGAGCTGGCCAGCAGGAATTCAAACAGCCCGGCGGGCATGAAGTAGCTCCACACGGTGATCGACGCACCCAGCACGGTGCTGGCGATAACCGCGGCGCGAGGCACGCCTTCCGAAGAAGTCGCCTTCAACGCTTTCGGCGCATCGCCACGCCGGCCCAGCGAGTACAGCATGCGCGAGGCGATGTAGATCGAGGAGTTCATGCAACTGGCCACGGCGATCAGGACGACGACGTCGACCATGAACTTGGCGTGCGGGATGTTCATGATTTCCAGGGCGCGCTGGTAAGAACCGACCGAAGCCAGCAGCGGATCATTCCAGGGCACCACGGAGATGACCACGAAGATCGACAGCAGGTAAAACACGCCGATACGCCAGATCACCGAGCGCGTGGCTTTGGCAATGTTGCGCGACGGGTCGTTCGATTCGGCAGCGGCGATGGTCACCGCTTCGGTACCGATGAAGCTGAACATGATGGTGATGAAAGCACCGACCACCGCCGACAATCCGTTGGGCGCAAATCCGCCGTGTTCGGCCATCAATCCGCTCAAGCCGCTGACTTCACGATCGGGCACCCAGCCCATCAACACGGCAAAACCGACGCCGATAAAACCGATGATCGCCACGACTTTGGCCATGGCGAACCAGAACTCGAACTCACCATACTTGGACACGCTGAACAGGTTGGTCACCACCAGTGCAATGATCGAACCCAAGGCAAACAACCAGGCATCGACCTGCGGAAACCATTGGTTCAGCACGTGCCCGGCGGCCAGCGCTTCGATAGGAATCACCAGCACCCAGAACCACCAGTACAACCAGCCGATGGTGAAACCGGCCCAGCGCCCGATGGCCTGGTCGGCATAGGTCGAGAATGAGCCAGTATCGGGATTGGCCACCGCCATCTCGCCGAGCATGCGCATGACCAGCACGACGAGCAAACCGGAGAACAGATAAGCCAGCAGAACCGCCGGCCCCGCCGCCGCAATGGCGTGCCCAGAGCCTACGAACAATCCGGCGCCGATAATTCCGGCGATGGACAACATAGTGACGTGACGAGGCTTGAAGCCCTGCGCCAATTGGCTACTCGAATCCATGGAGTTCGGGCTGATCATTGGTTTTTTTATTCTCTGCTGAACGACATTCAAGCAAGTTGACTGGGCAACCGAGCACGTTCGTTGCCTGCTGAACCTCCCGAAAGAAGTCCGTTCAACCGCCGCAGTTCTTATCAACCCCATGATCTGGATGGGATTATTTTGATGTGAAGACGCGTCACCTTACCCGGCCTGTCAGAGGACTCAATAGCCTGATTGCGCCATGGTTGTGTCTGATATCGACATCAGAAAACCGAGCGGTCGCAATGGATACCAATCAGTCAGCGAGAAGTCACGGAGTAAATTGCGGATACCAAGACTACTTCTATTGGGCACACGTCGCGTAGGCTGGCGCTTTTGCGCAAATCGCTCGGCTTTTAATCCTGCGCTTCACAGCGCCACCGACCTTTCCTCCATTGCATGGAACCCTGCCGGATCTGCGTTCTCTATCGCAAAACCAACCGAGGAGGGATTCACCATGATTGCCCCTGAAACCGGTATGAAACCGGGTGAGCGTTACCGCATTGAAAGCGTCGAGCGCGCGCCGCAATTTCCTGGATTTTTCCTCGACGGAAAATATTACCTGGGCCCCGAATTGCAAACGGCCGTCGGCTGGCTTGAAGGACAGAATTTCCTGTATGACCAACTCGATCCCAATGGCGAGCCGGTTTATCCGGGCAGAATCGTTGGCACGATTACCGCGCGGACACTGGAACTGGCGGATGGGTTGCGTCTGAGCATCGAGGAAATGCCGTTTCAGGCAGAAGCCGTTTCACCATTGCGGACGTTTGACGAAGTGACCGTTGAAACCCGACCACTGACGATATCGCAGCGGCACACAATAGCCGGCCGCCAGCCGATGCAACCTTCTGCGCTGTTGGTTGCAGGCGCGGCATTGCTGGTAGGGCTGTGCTTGTTGGCGATCAATCGTTCTGGCCGTCGAGTCAAATAGGCTTTGCACGACGCGGGCGGTGACCGTTTTTTTACGGCCCGCGATCAAAGGCTGATTACAGCGCTGGCTTCGCGCATGAAGATTTCCACGGTCTTCGGGCCGATGCCATCGAACTCCGCCAGTCGCTTCTCGAATGCCTGGCGATCAGGGCTTGCCTCGATCATATGGCTGACCTTGCCCGCGTACTCGTCGTTAAGCTTGCGTGCCAAGGCGTGCAGCCGCTCGGCAGTGGTCTCGTCGTAACGCACGTAATGCGCATCCCCTAGCATCGCGACCAGTTCACGATGGCTGCACGCAGCCAGTTTGCGCGGCGTATCGCGCCCGTGTTTATCGGCAATCACCCGATACGCTTCGGCGGCGATTTCAGCCTGTATCCGCTTGCCCATCAAGAAGCTCGCGAGCAGCCATTTGAACAAGCCACCGTCATCGTTGTGCTTAAGGTGAATGTTCAAATCCCTGGCGCTGATGGTCTTGTTCACCGCTAACCTCCGGGGTTGAAATCGTGGGGATTTTTCGTCCTCTGCCTGCCTGGCAGACGCTTGATCGTTAGGCTGCCGCCGGTTCCAACCGTTCAAAGCAAAACACTTACCAGCGGCCTGAAACGAACTCCCGAAAATCCTTTGAATTTTTTTCGTCGGCAAAACTCATTTGCGTATGAGCGTAAGGAGGAGCGCATGAGTAACGTCGACATCTTCGTCATCGAATACAAACTTCACGGCCAGCCAAAGTCATTCGTCATCCGCGCAAAAACCATGCGCAACGCTGACGCATGGCATTGGGCGAGTTGCGACGCCGGCATTGCGCCGATTCCAAAACCCGGCAAGCCACCGTTGAAAGTCATCTCCAAACCCCAGGCCGAACGGTTTGGCATCACCGAGGTGAAATGGCGCGAAACGGCGACAGTGGACTGGACGGAGGCTTAGTCATACTCAAACAGATCGGTAATACGCTGGATGGTGGGATTTGGCAGTCGCCGTGAGAATCCTCGAGCGCCACGCCGACGCCTGGCGGATACAAACCCGGGCATCCCGCGGATGTCTCGGGCTGGCACGTAAACTAGACATTAGCTCGTGCTTTTGGGTGGCCCATAGAGTTCGGTTTCCCAGTCCTCAAAAGGCGGTTTTACTTCGAAAGACCGATCGCAGTATGACCGTAGGTAGTCAGTCGCCCTTCTTTGCGCGTAAGTGAAATTGAGGACATTGCCTTCGTCGTCCATCTCTATGACATTCGCAAATATCGCAAAGACCTGTTCAATCGCACTGGGCTCTGAGCCATACATATCGAGGTACTTCACGTCCTTGAGCATGTAGTGGCTTCCACTGGCCATGAAGTATGCGAACGTTCGGAGTGCTCCACTGAAATCGTTACTTAGCTTTT
>NZ_JAMLFX010000002.1:292234-337263 GCF_023634765.1 Pseudomonas sp. AKS31 | reverse complement strand
CCCCCCCCCCCGAGCGAGCAAAGCAAATGACCCGGGGTGTATAAGCCGAGGACCTAACGCACGGTGACTGCACCTGATTACTGGCTGACTAACGGAAGACCTAGCGTAAGAGGAGCGCCATCTATTTGCTATCATCCTGATGCTTTTTTGTGGCCGAATGCGCGAGCGACACGCCCACGTAGCGTCTCGCGCTGGCCACCGGCGGTCCGGCAATTCGACTATTCATGTAAGGCACGTTAATGATCTCCGAATTGGCAGTCTCGAATCTTTTAGGGCCATGGCGCGGGGATGCCCATACCGGGCTGATGCAACGCTGCAAGGAGTCATGGGATACACCGCTAGTGCATTTGAGCGATCTGATGGTCGCTACTTTTTTGAATCAGAATATCGCACCCGAACACCTGTTAATCGAGGCAAAACACCGCATCGAAGTGCGGGAAAGAGATGGCTCCGAATACTTCGACGGCCAGCTTCTCGAAGCGATGGAAAATGTGAGATCTCGGGGGCTGGATTTTTCTGGAGTTTGATATGGGGTTCTCCTCCACGCTATGGGCTTGGTACGGCCAGAATGAGTACAAGCAGGTTCTTGCCGTGTGCGAGGCCATCGAGGCGCTTGGGTTTCTGGCTCAAGCTTCGGACATACAGCAGGCAACTATCCCGGATTGCCCCGCCTGTGAAGTCTGGTCCGAGATGATTCTCCCGATAGAAAAGGTACTTTCAATCTGCGGCAGTGGGCTATCGGAGGACGTGAAGAGCCGGCTGGAAGACATTTGGGAGCGATGCAATAGCCTTACTGAGGCCGCATTTCACTGTAATGATCGCCTGATCTTTGATCACGCAGAATGGATGCCCATCAGGACACGAGCCACCGAGTTGCTGGTTTTAATGGAGTCGACGGAAATCCATCCATTCCTGGGTGACGTGCTATTGGACTGTAAAAAGTTGCTCTCGGAATAATTCGGTGAGTCTTTCAGGCGCACCAAAACGGTTTTACGTTTCAACCGTTGAGTGAATGCGCATCACCGCCGACCTGAATGAGCGGCAAGTCGGCGGTGCTGCGCAGAACGGTTACTGCACTCGCAGTTCCAGCAGTTCACCACCCTCTTCACTCAGACGCTGCAGATATGCACCGGCGTCAAGCAACTGATAAGGAAAGTAAAGACCTGCCGGAGTCGGCGGCTGACCATCCAGACCGAGCAATCGCTCGAGCAACATGGCGACGCTAAGGCCCGTCAACGCTGCAGCGCCTGCCGGGTGAACGAGGGCATGCCGGGTGTGCAACGGGCGCCCTTGGCGATCCTCACCCAGCAGTTCGATAAGAATCTCGGTCGACATCGGCCGTCCCGCGCGCCGTGAAGAACTCACCCCGCTGGCGAGATTGAACTGCACATTCGGTGCATCGGTGGCCGCCGCCAGCCCAGCGACATCGATGGACGAGAAACCGCTGGCTTGCATCGGCGTACCGTCCAGCGCTCGGAAATTGACTGTCTTATCCTGCCCTTCGCGCCAGATGTAATCGCCTTCGCGCCGAGTCAGGGCGGCGGGCAACATTTTGCTCAAGTGTTCGAAATCCTTGGCCACGGTGGGCCCGCCGCCGTCCTGCTCGTCGACCAACGCATCAATACGAATATCGCGCACCCGGGCAAAGGCCTCGGCAAGGTGCAACACCGCCACAGTCGTCGCGCCTACCATCCACTCATAACCCAACACGATGGGCGCCGCCTCAGGGCGATGGATGTAGCTCGCGATTTGCGGCGCTATCTCGAAAATGCCGGAAGAAATGCTCAGGTGCGGCACCTTGCGCCTCTGCGCGAAACGCAGCCCGACAAGAGAATGATCCATATAAAAAACCGCCACGGCACTGACCGGTCGATCACCCAGCCCCAGGTCATCGGCAGCCAGGTCAATGACCACGCCCTGCGCCCCGCCCATTTCCTCGGCGGCTTGCTCAGCCTTGGCCAGGTCTCGGCCGCCGATCAGCAACGGGACGCCGGGATAAGCAGCACGCAACGCTTCGGCAGAACGGTGGCCAATGGCGCCGGAACCGCCCAGGAACAAAATCGGATGAACTGACATGGGTATCCTTCCTCGTCTTTTTTGGGTTGCAACCTAGTGTTGGTGCGTGCCCTGTCGTGAGGGTTCCCGGCCATTGCCTGAGCTTGAAAGTAGACCGACGAATGTCATTTTGAACGGCGTGTTGATGCGGCGTGTTTAGGCGTTTTTCGTAGTTGTTTAAAAGACACGTCGCGTTACTTGCTTGAGGCTACAACGTCTTGCGTCATTACCTACGACTACGCCAGAATCCGCCGGCTTGTGCGCCTCAAGGGCCACCGGTAACTTGGTTCGCGTCACTGAATCCCAGTGATCGGGTTTAGTAGCCCGTGGTAAATGAAAGTGCACAAGCGTCCATTGGAAGGTATTCACTTACCTGCACTTGATGGCGGCTGTGCGTAGGGTGCCCTCGGGCGCGCCGGCTTTCTTCTTTTCCCCGGTCTACTAACCTGCGTACAGCTGCCACCCCCTGTTTAGTAGCTCGGAGCGGCGGCCACCCAACAGGAAAAAGAAGAAATGTTCAAGATCACGCCAAATCCGCCGGAAACAGATCCGGCCTCCCCGTATGAATCATCCGACTCAAAGAAATTCCACGAAGCCGCCGAACGCGCACTCGATCACTACCTCAAACCCGCCGACCAGATAATGGCCACACCGTACCGCCCCAGCACGATGTTCCAGGCCAACCCGAAAACCGCAACAGAGGAATTACTTGTCAACGCCAGTGAGTCGCTGGGCTCTGCTTCGGTGATGTTGGGCAATGTGATCGCAATGGTGGAAGGTCCGGCGCGCAAGACGCTTCAGTGCATTGCGCAAGTGGTAATGCTGGGAGAATTGGCGGTGAATCAAGCGCTGGATAATGTCGTGCCGGTAGATTGAGGGGGAATCCCTTTGTGGCGGCGGTCTGGCTGCTGTCACAAAGGGATCGAATTTGCATTTTGCGTCGGTTTCGGCCAGAAGCGAACTTCCTGTGGTCCGCTTCGAGACTACGACGCAAAACGCCAGCGCGCCACGCGCCCCTAAAGCTGCATGACTGCGAGCGCCCTGCGCAGGGGCTCGTCGGATATCTGGATAGGACCATGAAATGGCACGTCCATGTCCAAAACAAGGTATACGGACGCCGCAATGAGTAATGACGAGATGATGAACATTCCTATCACCATCGAATTACGGGGCGCGCGGTATCCAAAACTGGCGAAAATGAGCGTCAACCAGGCAACTAGCATCCCAATAAGCGGGCCAGGAATCGCTCCCTCGGATTGCTCTACGATCCTCCAGCGTTGCTCGATGAGCGAATGATATTGCTGACGAATATCCTGAAGCATCGTTTCATGGTAGCGGTCCGGGGGTTTGATAAGAGCCAAAGACTTGCCTATATCATCCAGGTATTTAGCCGCCTGGCTGTTACGATGCTGCAGCGCCTCGTCTCCCCGATACGGGGTCTCGATAGCGCGTTCAAGATAGGTGATCAGACGATTTCGCGTATCTTGCGCCGCATCGCCATAGCCCCGCAGTGTCCGATCAAAAATGATCATGCTGGTTGCATACCCATGGAAGTTTGCATCAATGGACTCGAAAGTGTTTTTGGCAGAATTGATCATCAAGCCAAAGACCAGCGATGTCATAACCACAAAAATATTGGCTACCAGACGAATGACGGCGTTGGTTTCGTCATCCCTGTGGTGGGATGCCAGCTTCGGGTACCACTGCATCATGAGAAGCGAGGCAGCAACGAGGCACGCAAAAATGGCCAGTGCGATCCAGAGAGAGTTCATACATCAGCGCCCCGATCAATTTGAGTCAAGTCTTGAAGGATAGACCGTTGGGTTCTCTCCGAATTCTGCTCGGCAGATACTGAGTTTGCAGTTCGGGAATGACCCCAATACTGGTTTGAACGCCAGCGCTGATCATCGGTAGATATGGGTAGTCGATGTCCACGCTCGCACCCAAGCAGTCACTGGATGTAATAGAGAACACGCGATGAAGCACGAATCACAACTAAAGGCTCTGCTAACTCACGACCCTGTAAGGATGAAAATCCTGCGCATCGCTCGCGATCTGAACTTGCCTGACTGCTGGATCGCCGCCGGCTTCGTGCGCAGTCTGGTATGGGACCACCTGCATCAACGCAAGCCTTCCGCGCTGCCCGATGACATTGATGTCATCTGGTACGACCCGGCACATGCCGATACACCAACGGATTCGGCTTTGGACAGAAAACTGTCGGGCCTGTGTAGTGAAGTGAACTGGTCTGTAAAAAATCAGGCGCGAATGCACCTGCGCAATGCCGATGTCCCTTATCGATCGGCGGCCGATGCAATGACCTGCTGGCCTGAGACTGCCACGGCCGTAGCTGTCAGGCTTGATCACCGCGATGAGATAGAAGTTTTGGCGCCGTTGGGACTGGAAGATCTGTTCTCGCGGGTGGTGCGGCCCACAGAACGATTCCGAACCGAAAAACATGCCATGTTTCTGGAACGCATTCGTGTCAAAGGCTGGCGTGAGACTTGGCCCGATTTGATCGTTGTTACCGATCGCTGAGGTTCACGCCCCAATCCGGTTTGTGCCACAAGCGGCCTTTCGCAGATAGCCCCTTCTGAGGCTATGATCGCAATACTCCAGCCTATCCCGAACAACGCCAATGCCCACCCCAAAAACCCGCCCAACCCCCGCCCCGCTCCTCAACCCCGGCGAATCCGTGGTCCTGTTCGATGGCGTGTGCAAACTCTGCAACGGCTGGGCACGGTTCCTCATCCGCCACGATCATCAACGTCGCGTGCGTTTGGCAGCGGTACAATCGCCGGAGGGACAGGCCTTGCTCGCGTGGGCCGGCCTGCCGGTCGATCAATTCGACACCATGGCCGTCATCCGTGACCGTCACTACTGGGAACGCTCGGACGCGTTCTTCGAAGTCATCAGCCAACTACCCGCTCGCTGGCAGCCACTGCGGTTGCTGCGCATCTTCCCGCGTGGCCTGCGCGATTGGGCTTACGACCGCATCGCGCTTAACCGCTACCGATTGTTCGGCAAGTACGACACCTGCCTGCTGCCCACCCCGGATCATGAACAGCGTTTTCTGAAAACAACGGCACCTACGTCAACAAGCTGAACAACTGCAGCGGTGTCATCTTCGTCACCATCATCAGCACGATGACAAACATCCCGGCAAACCCGAGCACGCCCATCCACAACCATTGGCGGTATACGCCCTGGTATTGCTCATCAAGCCCCGCCCCCGCTGCGCTCGCACTCGACGCCATGACGTAAAGCCGCTTCTGCAGGAGCAACACCGGCAGCCACAACGAGCCAACGCAGAAGAAGATGATCAGCGAGGTCAGCACCCAATCAGTACTCATCGACAACCCTGAAAGCCGCATCAGCAGATAACCGGTGATGATCTGCATAAACCCCGCTGGCGTGGTAATCCACGTGTCGAAGCCCACGACCATGCGCGCGACGTGCGCGATCACTTGCGGGTTGCGCGTGCGGCTGGCGGCGATCAGGTAGAGGTAGGAGCCCATGCCGAAACCGAACAGGAAAATCGCCGCGATGATGTGCAGGTACTTCAGGCACAGATAGAGCATGTCAGTGCTGCCCGTCCGAGAACTGCACGGCGAGGCTCAGGTTGGCCGGGTCGTTGATCGCGGCCATGTATTCGGCGACGCTGATTTCGCCCACGCATGGTCGGGCGCCGGCGGTCGGCACGTAGCCCTGGGCCATTTTCGTGGCCAGGGCCACGGCGGCGCAGCTGGGGATCTCTGGGCCTTTGTCGTTCAGGGCGGTGAGTTGCGCGGTCATCGACAGCGCTTTGCCGTCAACACCAAGGCCCTGCACGTCGATGTACATCGCGCTTTTGCCATCGCCGAAACGCTCGAAACGCGTGCCGAGGCGATGCAGTCTTCCGGCCCACAATGCATGGTCGCGCAGCAGCCCGACTTTCAGTGCCTGAGCCAGCAGACCGTTGGCGATGCCGCCGAGTTTAAGACCGGCGCCTGCCTTGAAGCTCAAGGTCTGCGCGCCATAACGAGCGGCGAAGATGTCCATGTCCGGGACATCAACGTTGGACAGCAATCGGGTGCCCATCTGCGGCATCTTGCGCAGGGTCAGGTCCAGCCAGCCGGAGACTTCATGCACCTTGCCGTTCTTGAGTTGTTTGATCGGTTTGCCGGCGTAAGCGAGTACGCCTTCGATGGTCGACAGGCCCGGCATTTTCGCCGAGGAAGAAATGCCATGCTCGATCGAGTCAATGCGCGAAAAGCGCTGGCGCTGTTCATCAATGATCGCCGACGACAGGGTTGGCACCGAGCTGCAACCACTGAGGATCGCCACGCCTGCTTGCTTCGCTTGGGCATCAAGCACATCGATGCCGTTGACGAAGGTGCGGCAGTCCGCGAGGTCGCAGTAATTCACGCCGGCGTCGATGCAACGCTGCGCCACCGCATAGGATTGCCCCTGAAACGGCCCGCCGGTGTGAACGACCAACTGAATGTTCAGTGCACGCAAAGCGGCTTCGAACTCCGCGCCCATCGCATCGCCGCACCAGCCTTCGCAGACGTTGCCCGATTGGCTGTTCAGCTCATCGAGTTTGCGCTGCAACTTGCGCGGATCACGGCCGGAGAGCACCAGGCCGATGTCCGGCATCAGCGCCAGATGCCGGCACACGATGCTGCCGAAGTTTCCGTAACCACCGACCACCATCACCCTGAACGGCATGCAATTCTTCCCTAAATCAATCCATCAAACAGGCGGGAAGGATATAGGGCCGGACGTCGGCAAGCCATTCAATCAGTTGATCGCCACCCATTTTCGGTACTGCCGGGTGCGCAAGGTATGTCCTGATTGTTGCACGAGCAGCGCGCACAGCGGTGACCCTGCTCCAGTGGTGTACGGTTACCTGCCACCCTACCGTTTGGACAAACGGAACACCGTCATCGGCCATTGCACCCGCGTCGTGCCGTCATTGAACAGACCGACACGATCCATTTGTGCAGCAGGCAGCCAGAGTGTGCCGTCGCGATCAAGAAACGGCGCATCGACCCAATGCAAGCGTGGGTCGACGATCAACGTCTCGATACGCCCATCAGGCCGGCGAACCCGTATGGCGTCTTGAGCCAGATCGGAGAAGTACAGATTGCCACTGGCATCCATCACGGTGCCCCCGGTGGGTGGCAGGTCAGCAAAGGGTTCAACGCGGCTGGCGAGTTGCGCAGGCGTCAGTGCAGAAGCGGTCAGATCAGCGATTCGAACCTTGGACCATGGGCCTTGCAGCGGCCCGAAATACAGCCATTCGCCGTTCGGACTGACCTCCAGTGGATCGGCATTGACACGAAGCGCAGTACCGTCCGGCGCCTTGAGCGTTTGGCCGCCGAGCACAATGTTTCGCTCATGGCCGGCCGTCACCGAACGATGCCCGTTCAGCACCCGTCTGGCGTCACCGCTGACGAGATCAAGGACGATGATGCCCGCGTTACCGGCGTCAGTCAGAAAGGCATGCTGGCCCTCAAAACGAACGTCATCGATGTAACTGCCAGGACGGGCGACTTCAGCAGAAAACGAATAACTTTGCACCACACGCTTTTCAACCAGATCGATGGCAACAAGTTTGGCGCCACCGGGTACAGGATTTCCGCCAAAATCCGCCGCCCCGGTGTCCACGACCCACAACACGGACTTTTCCAGGCGCAAGGCATTGATATTCACAAACGCCTTGCGCGGATCTTGCCCCGGCCCCCAGGCATTCCAGCTCGGGTCCGGGAAGGCCGAGCGCTGGCCCTGAGCATTGAAAACGCTGAGTTGCGAACCACTGCCGCCTGTCCAGCGAGGACCGGCAACATAAGTCTGACCGTCGAAACGGGCCACTGCGTTCCAGATCTGTTCGTTGCTTTGCAACGCAACCTCCAGCACCGGAGGTTGCGGGGACTGGCTTGCACACCCGGCCAGCACGGCTGCGAGCAGCAGCCCACATAACGAGGCGCGTGCGACTTTTACAGGCATGACGCCGAATTCGAAAAAAGTACCGAACGACATGGATCTGCCTCTGAGGTTGGTTGATGAAAGAAGCAACACGCGACGTGAAAGCTCAGCAGTTCCAGGGGGCTTCGGCGTCGGCGTCGATAGCGTATTTCGCCCGAGCCTGGGCATGTGCCTGCGGATCGACCGAAGCCAGCGCCGCCAAAACGATGTGATAGCGATCCACTTCAAAGAAGCTGCGCAACGCCGAGCGTGTGTCGCTGCGTCCAAATCCGTCGGTGCCCAGGCAGATGCACGGCGCCTGTAAATACGGCGCCACCAATTGTGCATAGGCACGCACGTAATCACTGACCGCCACGACCGGAGCGTTACCGGGCAGACAATGCAGCAGGTGACTCTGGCACTCGACATCGCCGCCGAACACTTGCTGGCGCTGTACCTCGCGGGCATCACGGGCGAGTTCGGAAAAGCTGGTCACACTCCACACTTCGCTGCTGACTTGCCACTCTTGATCCAGCATGTGCGCGGCGGCGATCACCTCGCGCAGAATCGCTCCCGAACCCAGTAAACGAACCGCCGGTACCTCCTCGCCATAGCGGGCATAGAGGCGCATGCCGCGAATCACGTCCGCGTGTTCGTCTGGTTCAAGTGAGGCCTGAACGTAGTTCTCGTTGGTTACCGTCAGGTAATAGAACTCATCCTCTTGCTGCTCAAGCATGCGCCGGGAGCCATGGTCGATGATGACCGCCGCCTCGCTGGCAAATGCCGGATCGTAGGCGCGGCAGTTGGGCACAGTGGCCGCCATCAACTGACTGGAGCCGTCCTGATGCTGCAGTCCTTCACCGGCCAGCGTTGTGCGCCCCGAAGTGGCGCCGATCAAAAAGCCTCTGGCGCGCTGGTCGGCCGCCGCCCAGATCAGATCGCCAATGCGCTGAAAACCGAACATCGAGTAGTAGATGTAGAACGGCAGCATCGGCTCGCCATTGACGCTGTAGGACGTGGCCGCAGCGATCCAGGAAGAAATCGCACCGGCTTCGGTGATGCCTTCTTCGAGCAGTTGCCCATCGGTGGACTCCTTGTAATAGAGCAGCGCGCCGGCATCTTCTGGCTCGTACAACTGGCCGACAGATGAATAAATCCCGATCTGCCGGAACAGATTTGCCATACCGAATGTGCGCGCTTCATCGGCGACAATCGGCACAATGCGCGGCCCTAATTGTTTGTCCTTGATCAGATTGGTGAACAGTCGCACCACCGCCATGGTCGTCGAATTTTCACGCTCATCGGCCTTCAGCGCAAAACAGCCATAGCTGTCGAGCGGTGGCACTGTTATTGGTGCAGCCACACCGTTGCGCTTGGGCAGGTAACCGCCGAGTGCCCGTCGTTGCTGATGCAGGTATCGCAACTCGGGGCTGTCGTCGGCCGGTTTGTAGAAGCGCATTTGTGCCACGGCCTCATCATCCAGCGGCAAGGCGAAACGATCACGGAATGCCTTGAGCATCTCGATATCGAGTTTTTTCTGCTGGTGCGAGGTATTGCGCGACTCGCCGATCTGGCCCATGCCGAAACCTTTCTTGGTTTTGGCGAGCACCACGGTCGGCCTGCCCTTATGCTTGCGCGCGGCCTCGAACGCGGCATGCAACTTACGAAAGTCGTGACCGCCCCGGCGCAACGCGTCGATCTGCTCCGGGCTCATGTCTGCAACCAACGCCTGCAACTGCGGGTCCTGGTCGAAGAAATGGCTGCGGTTATACGCACCGTCATTGGCCCCCAGATTCTGGTACTCGCCATCCACCATCCCGGCGAAGTGGCGCAACAGTGCATGGCCGTCATCGCGGGCAAACAATGGGTCCCAGTCCGAACCCCACAACACCTTGATCACATTCCAGCCGGCGCCGCTGAACAGTGACTCCAGTTCCTGAACGATTTGCCCGTTGCCGCGTACGGGTCCGTCGAGACGCTGCAGATTGCAGTTGATCACGAAGGTGACGTTATCGAGATTCTCCCGCGCTGCCAGCGAAAGCGCAGCGATGGACTCCGGCTCGTCCATCTCGCCATCACCAAAAACGCCCCAGACATGCCGCCCCTCCGTCGAGGCAATCCCTCGGTGCTGCAAATACCGCAGGAACCGTGCCTGGTAAATCGCATTGATCGGGCCAATACCCATTGAGCCCGTGGGAAACTGCCAGAAGTCGGGCATCAACCAGGGATGCGGATAGGAACACAATCCGCCACCCTTCACTTCTTGCCGGTAACGCTCCAGTTGCGACGCCTGCAAACGCCCTTCAAGAAAGGCCCGCGCGTACACCCCGGGCGCAGAGTGCGCCTGGAAGTAAACCAGATCACCCCGCCCGGCTTCGCTGTCCGCACGGAAAAAGTGATTGAAGCCGACCTCGAAAATTTCCGCCGCCGACGCATAACTGGCAATGTGACCACCCAATTCGCCATAGGCCTTGTTCGCCTTCGCCACCATGGCCAGGGCGTTCCAGCGAATGATCGAAGTGATGCGCTCCTCCATCACCAGATCCCCGGGATAAACCGGCTGCTGTTCGAGCGCAATGGTGTTCTGGTACAGCGAATACGCACTCGCCGTCGTTTGCACGCCGAGACGGCTGGCCTGCTCGGCCAGTCGCAGCAGCAAGAACCGCACGCGCGGTCTGCCACCTACTTTCGCGACACCTGCCAAGGCTTCCAGCCACTCATTGGTTTCAATGGCATCGATGTCTTCGTAAACCGGCGTCACGTGGGTTGGCCGTTGCGCGTTATCTTTCATGGCAGAACATCCTGACAGGTTGCGTGGACGACTGGATCAGTTCGAGACGTGCTCGAGAAATATCAGTTGCAGCGGCTCTTCCAGCAGGTCATCCGCCACGGCGGCAAAGCGCTTGAAGTAAGGCATGGCGAAATGCGCATCCAGTGCCGCCTGATCCTTGAAGGCCTCGCGCATGTAGAACGTGCCGCGCTGGTCGCGCAGTTCAAACAACACGTAATCGAGATTGCCCGGCTCTGCGCGTGTCGGCTCAACCAGCGCCAGCAAGCCTTCTTTCAAGGCCTGCTCCTGGCCTGACCTGGCCTTGAGCACGGCAATCGAGATCAATGTTTCTGTGGACTGGCTCATCTTCAATACTCCAGGGACCGGTTGCATTCAGAGAAAGGTAAACAGCGACTGGGACGGCAAGCGGGACTTGGGCAGGCCTGCGTTGAAGTCTTCGCTGCTGTGATAGCCGAGGCTCACCACGACCAGACTGGTGAACCCCTGTTCGCGCAAGCCCAGTTCACTGTCGAGGACTTTGCTGTCGAAACCTTCCATCGGCGTCGCGTCGATACCCAGCGAGGCGGCACCCAGCAGCAATGTGCCCAGCGCGAGGTAGGTCTGCTTTTCCATCCAGTGCTGCAGGTCTTTCTGATCGAAGCGATGCAGATCGACAAAACCGCGCCGTCCACGCTCCTGCCCTGCTCGCGCCTCGGCATTGTGAAAACGCCCGTCCATGGCTTCCTGAGCCAGCAACGCCTGCAGGTATTCCTCCGGCAGATGCGTGCGAGTGCAAAAGACGATGACGTGCGACGCGTTGAGTATTTTCGGCTGATTGAAGCTGAACGGTCCCTGAGTACTGTGGGCGATTCGGGCCCGGCTCTGATCACTCTCGGCAACCACGAAATGCCAAGGCTGGGAGTTGACCGACGACGGACTGTTACGCAGTTGTTCCAGCAGTAACTCCAGTGTGTGCCTGGGAATCTTGCGGTCGGCATCGAAAACTTTTGTGGTGAATCGGCGCTTGGCCAGAGAAACGAGATCCATGATTGAACTCCTGATCTGAAAAGTGAAAACGTAAACCTCAATGCCGCTTGGAAATCAGCGCGTCGGTGCCGGCGCTGCGTCGATCTTCAGACGCATCAGGCTGTAAGGTTTTTGCCGCTGATCCTGCCCGGAACGGAATGCCGCCTGGCGGTGCAACTGGTTGGCGATGAAATACAGATAGCCGTCGGGGCCAATCGACAATGTGTCTGGCCAGAGCAGGCGCGGGTCGTGTACCAGCGTTTGCCATTGGCCGTCCGGCAGGCGTTTGCGGATCGCGTTGTGCTCGTAATCGCCGGCATAGATGGCGCCGGCGGCGTCAGCCTCCAGACCATCGGACGCGCCCTTCTCCCCCAGATCCTGCACGGCGGCCGTCAGTTGCTGTTCACTGAAGTTGGCATCACGCAGCAACGCGGTGGACACCGAATACAGGTGCCGACTCGACAGCGGCGTGAAATACAGCGTCTTGCCGTCCGCCGACAGCGCGATGCCGTCCGAGGCCACGCCCAGCGGTTTGCGCTTGCCGTCCGGACTTTCAACGGTGAGTGGCAGGCCTTCAACCACCGGAACAAAAGTCGGGTCAACCGAGGTTGCCGGCACACCGCTCAAACGGCGCATTGCACTGCCGCTGGCGATGTCCATGACGATGATTGCGCCCGGTCCGCGCAGGGACGAGTCAGTGAGATAGACCGTACCCTCTGGGCCTTTGCGAAAGTCGAAACGCATGTCGTTGACGTAGGTACTCGGCAACATGACGTTGTCCGGGAACACCAGACGCTTGACGATCTTGTTGCTGACCAGATCCACCGCGATCAGCTTCGCGCCTTTGGGTTTTGGCTCTGCGAAACCCGGTGCGGCGGTATCGAGCAACCAGACACGGCCCCGCCCGTCGGCCACCACGCTTTGTACGCTGATCAGACCATCACTGGGATCGTTGAGGTTTTCCTGGTTGATCGCCGCGTTCGGGTAAGCCACGACTTTGCCGTCGCGGATCTCGCCCACGGTGAACGGCACGTTGTCGCCCCAACGCGGGAAGTTGACGAAGATTCGCCCGGTCTCGGTGACGGTCACGCCGGTGGGCATCGCGTCGTAGAACGCATGGACCTGTTCAAGCTTGCCGAACGATCGGTCGGCGGGGGCATCAGCCGGCAACGCGACGGCGCTGATTGCATGGGCGAACGGCGCTGCCATGACCATGGCCAATGCAGCAGAAAGCTTTTTCATACGCATGAGCTGCTCCTGACCGGCCCGCGTGCAGGCCCGTCTGAATGAGTGAAATCAGAAACCTTCGAGAACCAGTTTGCCTCGGGCCTTGCCGCTCTCGACCAAGGCATGGGCACGGCGCATGTTTGCCGCGTTGATCGCGCCAAAATGTTCACCGACCGTCGTTTTCAAAATGCCTTGGTCAATCAGATCGCTGACGCGATTGAGCAGGTGATGCTGCTCGATCATGTCCGGGGTTTCGTACAGCGAACGGGTGAACATCAGCTCCCAGTGCAGCGACAGCGACTTGCGCTTGAGCGGCATCACGTCGAGGCTCTCAGGATCGTCGATCACGCCCAGACGCCCTTGTGGTCGAAGCACTTCGATCAACTGGGCAAAATGCTGCTCGGTATGGGTCAGGCTGGCGACATGGCTGACCTCGTCGATGCCCAGTGCCTGCAACTGTGCGATCAACGGCTGACTGTGATCGATGACGTGATGCGCGCCCAATTGCCGGACCCAGTCAGCCGTTTCCTGCCGCGAGGCGGTGCCGATGACGGTAAGTCGCGTCAACTGTCGGGCCAGTTGCACCAGCATCGAACCGACGCCGCCCGCTGCACCCGTGATCAACAGGCACTTGCCCTGCCCTGAACCCTCGGTGACACCGAGACGGTCGAACAACAGTTCCCAGGCGGTGATCGACGTCAACGGCAATGCCGCCGCATCCGCTGCAGTTAATGAACGCGGTTTGTGCCCGACGATTCGCTCGTCCACCAGGTGAAATTCGCTATAACTGCCGGTGCGGGCAAGGGAGCCTGCGTAGAACACTTCGTCGCCAGGCTGAAACAGCGTCACTTCAGCGCCGACCTCGCGGACGATGCCGGCGGCATCCCAGCCGAGGATTTTCGGTTCTTTGGTGAAAGTGCCGGCGCGCACTTTGGTATCGACCGGATTGACCGACACTGCTTGAACCTCTACGAGCAAATCCCTTGGGCCGGGCGTCGGCACCGGGAGGTCGATGTCCTGCAACGACTGCGGATCCTCAATGGGCAAGGCGTGTTGTGTGAAGGTGATGGCTTTCATGGAAACTCGCTGTCTGAAGAGCTGATGTGCTCGCTTGTCGCCATCTTCGACTTCCCAAGCACAAAGAAAAACCAGCAGAATGCGCCAACACTTTCACTGCAGGAGTGAAAATGATCCGCATTGATGATCTTGGTTTGTTCACCCGCAGCGCCGCGCTGGGCAGCTTCACCGCTGCCGCCCTTGAGGCGGATTTATTGCCCGGTCAGGTTGCCGCGGCGATCAAGCGACTGGAGCGTGAGCTGGACGTGCGCCTGTTTGCGCGCACCACCCGCAGCCTGCGATTAACCGCCGAGGGCGAGCAATACTTGCCCACCGCCCACTCGGTGCTGGAGGCGCTCAAGCAAGGCAAGGAAAACCTGCGCGGTGAAACCGCCACGTTGCGTGGCGTGCTGCAAGTGACGGCGCCGTCGGATCTGGGGCGCAACATTTTGCTGCCGTGGCTCACGCTGTTTCGCCGCCAGCACCCGGAGCTGACCTTGCGATTTTCCCTGTCGGACCAGATGGCCGACTTGTTTCGTGACCCGGTAGACGTGGCGATTCGATACGGCTCGAATGAAGATGCCAACTACGTGGCGCTGCCGCTGGCACCGTGGAACCGGCGAGTGCTGGTCGCCGCACCGGAATACGTGGAGCGCCACGGATACCCGCAAACGCCGGTCGATCTGCACAACCACCCTTGCCTGCTCTACCAGCAAGGTGGCCGGATCTACGACAAGTGGAGCCTTGGCAGTGAAACGATCCAGGTCTCGGGACCGCTGTTCAGCGACGACGCCGACATCGTGCGCCGCTGGGCGTTGAGCGGCGAAGGCATCGCCAACAAATCCTGGCTGGACGTCAGTGCAGACGTGATCGCAGGACGACTGGTCGTGCTGCTGAAGGATTTTCCCGGCAATGCCTCACCGTTGAGCCTGGTGTGCCCGCATCGCAAGCAGATCACCCCGGCGGTGTCTCAGCTTTATACGTGGTTGAGTGGCCAGTTTGTCGCTCTGGAACGCATTCAATAGACTTCCTCCGTTGGTTGACACATTGACGAGACGCTCGTCGAATGTTCAGATGCCGGCCAGTTTCAGGTGTCCCATGCCGCCGTGCATGGGGTGAAACGGGAAACCGGTACGTTCTTTTCGAACAAGTCCGGTGCTGCCCCCGCAACGGTATGCGCGTGATGCTTTCAATACACCACTGTGGCCACACAGCCATGGGAAGGTGAAAGCCTCGATACGCGCGAGCCCGGAGACCGGCCTGGAAAGTGTTTGGCAAAATCCTGCGGTGGGCGGGCATGGGCCGGTATTGGCTGTGCGCGATGCCTTCTCTTGCATGCTCTTCTGCGAAGATCCTTTTCGAGAAGACAATGATTCGACCTTTCTACACCTCGGCTCCAACGTTCTTGTGCGGCTGCCTGTTCAGCCCTGTGCTGCTGGCCGACGACGCGCCACTGCAACTCAATCAGCAAATCGTTTCTGCACCGTCGGTGGAGTCCACCACCGTCGCCGACATGGCCAGATTCGGCAGCAAGGTCGAGATCGTCAGCCGCGAGCAGATCGAACGCGCCGGCCCCAGCGCCGATGTCAGCCGCGTGATGCAGATGTTCATTCCCGGCTTGTATGTCGCGCCGAAAAACGGCCCGTTCGACTACGGCACCTATTCGCTGCTCGGCGGGCGCAACGACGACACGCTGATCCTGCTCGACGGCGTGCGCCTGAACAATCGCCTGTACGGCGGCCTCTATCTGGACACCCTGCCGGCCAACGCCATCGAGCGCATCGAAGTGCTCAAGGGTGGCCAGAGCCTGTTGTTCGGCACCCAGGCCGTGTCCGGCGTGATCAATATCGTCACCCGCAGCCCGCAGTCGCGCAAAGCCTCCGGCGAGGTGAATCTAGGCGTCGACAGCTTTGGCGGCACCACCGAAGACGCCCGCGTCGAGAATATCTTCACCAACGGCTTTGGCGATCTCGGTCTGCTGGCGTACGTCAGCCACAACGTCTCCGACGGTTACCAGCCGTACCGCAACCGCGACCTGAAGAACGTCAGCGAGAAAAAGCGCGCCTACGAAGTCACCACGTTCGGCGGCAAGGCGATTCAGTCGTTCGAGGATGATGCGCGGCTGGAACTGTTCTACCAGTACGCCGACGCCAACCTCGACTTCGCCCGCCCGCTGGACAATCACCAGACCAACAACGACCGCGTGCAGCAGATCGCCACAGCGACCTTCGAACAAACCCTCAATGAACGCCTGAGCTACTTCGTCAAAGGCCATATCAACGACTGGGACACACGTTATACCCGCGTCAACAACGTCAATGGCAGCGGCACCAGGGTCATTAATCACAACGACTATTGGGGCTTCACCGACTGGGGTGTGCAGGCCGAAGGCAAGGCTCAATTGCCCGGCGGCCATGTGCTGGTGTTCGGCACCGACAATCAATGGTTCAAGGGTCAGGACGATGTGTTGATCATCGACAACGACAAGGCCGAAGCCCACGCGTTCTACACGCAACTGCGGCCGCAAATCGACGCCCTGCCCGACTGGCACCCGAGCATCGGCGTACGTCACGAAGCCATGAGCGGCGGCGACGGCGCCACGGTCGGCATGCTCACTTCGCTGTATGACCTCAACGACAACTGGTCGGTGCGCGGCCAATACGGTAGCGCCTACAAACTGCCGAACGCCGAGCAACTGTTCGTCAACGAGCCGGGCGACGAGATCGGCAATCGCAACCTGAAGCCGGAAAAAAGCCGCAACGCTGAACTCGGTGTCGACTACAAAGGCTTCTTGCTGGACCGTGAATTCAGCGCCAGCGTGACCCTGTTCAAACGCAAGATCGATGACCTGATTACCCTTGACGACATTCACTGGGTCAACGGTGAAGGCCTGGTGCGCATGCGTGGTTTCGAGGCCGACGCCAAGCTCGCGCTCAACGATCGGTGGAGCCTGCAAGCGGACATGACCCGCAACCTCACCGAATCGCGCAGCGGTGTGACCCTCAACGATATCCCGAGCTTCTTCGCCCGCTCGCGGCTGGGCTATGAATCGGAAAACCGCCTGTGGGGCGCCGGCGGTGCGATCCGTTACATCCGCGACATCAAGAGTTCCAAGCAAGTCGAATACGGCAATTATTCCGTGGTCGACGCCGACGCTTATCGCTACCTCGACAATGCCCACCAGCACCGCGTGAGCCTGCTGGTGGAAAACCTCTTCGACCGTGATTACGTCACCAGCCGTTCGAGCAACGTCGATAACCTCGGCCGGCCGTTCACCTCCGAAGTGCGCTACACGTACCGCTTCTGATGAGTGAGATCACAACCGTCGACGGCGTCGACACGCACCCGGACTGGTCGCAAGTGCCCGAGCATGCGCGCCATGTATTCGTCTGCACCGGCCCGCGCTGCACCCAGCGCGGCGCCTTGCAGTTATGGAAAACCTTGCGCCGGCATTTGCTGACACACGATCACATCGAGACGCCGTGCGGGGTCTTGCTGACCCGCACGCACTGCCAGTTTCCGTGCAATCTGGGGCCGATTGTGACGGTGTACCCGGAGCGCTGCTGGTATGGCGTGCGCAGCCATGAAGATGTGCAGCGGCTGGTCGAGGGACATCTGGTGGGCGGTGAAGTGGTTGCGGATTTGCTGATCAAGGCGCAGGTATGAGATCGATCCTGGTGGCGCTTGCCGCCCTGCTCTGCGCAATGCCCGTACTCGCCGACAGTTACCGCAATTGCGGCGAGCAATGGGACGCCGTAAAGCCTTCGCGCATCGTCGCGCTCAATCAGCATGCGGCCGATATCGTCCTGGTGCTGGGCGCCGGGCCAGCGTTGGTCGGCGTGGCCTATCTGGATGACACCGCTGCCGCTCAGCAGCCATCCGAGTATTTCGGTGTGCCGGTGATCGCGCGGCAGTACCCGGCCAGCGAAGTCCTTTATGCACAAAAACCGGATCTGGTGATCGGCGGGTTTGCCACAGCGTTCGGCGACGGTGTGACCTCGCGTTCGGGGCTGGCGCGCAATGGCATCGCGTCCTATTTGCTCGAGTCGGCCTGCAACGGGCATTCGCTGGATTACTTCGCGCAAGTTCGCAGTGACTTGCTGACCTTGGGCAAATTGCTGCACAAACAGCCACAGGCGCAGCAGTTGAGCGAGGCCATGGACGCCGATCTCGCCAGCGCCCGGGCCTTGGGCGCCACTGGCCAACCGCTGTCGGTGTTCTATCTCGACAGCGAGGTCAAAGGCCTCGACAGCGAAGGTCAACGCGGCTTTGTCACCCAGCTGTTGGCCGCTGCCGGTGCGCGCAATGTGTTCGCCGACATCAACCTTTATCGAGTAACCGTGAACAGCGAAACCCTGCTGGCCAGCGATCCCGACGTGATCCTGCTGGCCGACGCCGACTGGTCACCCGCCAGTCGCAAACGCGATCTGCTGAGCCACGACCCGGTACTGTCGCAACTGCGCGCGGTGCGGGAAAACCGAATGATCGACATCCCCTTCACGCACCTGCTGCCGACCTTCAACAGCGGTCGGGTCGCTCTGGAACTGGCCCGCCAGCTCAATGCCCTGAACAAAAATAAATGAACCCGCCGCCCCCCACGCCACCTAACGCACAGACCATCAGGAGGTAGCCAATGCAAATCGAAACCGTGTGGATCGTACTGGCGGCAGTTCTTCTGCTTATTGAACTCTGGGCCATCAATCGGGTGCGCAAGAGCGAGGGCAAAGCGAGCAATAAAGGCGTGTGGATTGTGCTGATCGTGTTTGTGCCGTTGTTCGGGTTGATTGCCTGGGCGTTGGCGGGGCCCAAGCACGTGGTACCGCAGTGAGCGTCAACGACAAGTCTTGAGTCTGCGCGGGCATTGATTGCCCGCGTTGTTTTTGAGGTCAGCGGTAGAACGGTGACAGCAGCATACCCCGCTTCGGCGCCTCGGCTGTGAACTGCAATGGTCGCACGACACACGTCATGCAGGCTGCATGAAGGCAGTTTGCCTAAGGCGCTGCAAGCCTTTGAAGCCGCAGCATTTTTCCGGATCGATAAATTGGCATGGCAAATGCCACAGGTTCAGAGCATTCACAGCGCCGTGAGAAAACGGCCTGTGTTCACTCCGTGACAGCCGAGGAACCATAATGAACGCCATCGACCTTCTCAAAGCCGATCATGTAAAAGTCAAAGACATCCTCAGCCAACTCAGCGACTCGACGGAGCGGGCGCTGAAAAAACGCGTGGAACTGTTGGGTAAACTGGAAATGGAAATCACCATCCATACCCGGCTCGAAGAGGAAATTCTTTATCCCGCGTTCAAGGAAGTAGGCGGCAAGGAACAGGACATCATGTATTTCGAGGCCAAGGAAGAGCACCGCACCGTCGACTCACTGGTGCTGCCTGATCTGAACCAGACCGATCCGGGCACCCCGGAATTTTCCGGCCGGGTAAAAGTGGTCAAGGAATTGCTCGAGCACCATATCGAAGAGGAAGAAACGGAAATGTTTCCTCAAGCAAAAAAACTCCTGGGCAAAGCCAAACTGGACGAGTTAGGCGCGCAGATGGAAGCCATGAAGGCCAGTTACAAGAAAGAAATGGCTGCCGGAAATATGGCCGCTTAAACCGTTGCCCGTGCCCAAGCCCGGCTTCGGCCGGGTTTTTTCTGATTGCTCAAATCACCCGCCCTGCTGCACGATCAGCCGTCGCCAACAGGGAATGTTGAAATGGAACAGAAAGCGCCTCAGCGAATCCAACCCGCCGACTGTGCGGACATGCAAGATATTCGAAGTGAAATCGACCGACTTGATCAAGCGGTGATCAAACTGCTGGGCAAGCGTTTTCAATACGTACTCGCGGCCTCGAAGTTCAAAACCTCGGCGACCTCAGTGCGGGCACCGGAGCGTTTTCAGGCGATGTTGGCAACCCGTCGCGACTGGGCCGAAAACGAAGGTTTGAATGCAGACGCCATTGAGAAAATGTACCGCGACCTGGTCAATCACTTCATTGCTGAAGAGATGAAGCACTGGGCGGCGGCACAGACGGACAGCTGACTGCTTTGGCACAATCGTCCGTTTGCTCCGAAGGCAGACAATCAAGGAGAACAGCATTGACGACGCCACCCAAGGACGCGTTCGCCTATCAGGAGGTCTACCACTACCTCCTCGGCCTGATCGAGGCGGCCAGTGGCACGACTGAGCAGAAACTGCCGTCCCTGCGACAACTGGCCCTGCGCCTTGGCGTTTCGGTCTCGACAACCAAATACGCCTATGCACTGCTCGAAGACGAGGGCCGGATCCACGCCAGAGCCAGGTTTGGCTATTTCACCCGGTCGATGCCGGCGGCACCTGTGGCGGCCAGCTCCGGCAATCTTCTCGACAGCGTCTTCGCCAGTGCCCGTCAGCCCGCCATGCTGGCGCTGAGCAGCGATGCCCCGGCGATGTTGCTGTCGCTGCAGGCGCCGTTGTTGCTGATGGAGCGCGAACTGACCCGCCAATATCCGCACGCCCACACGCCGCTCTATCAGCCGCTCGGCGAGCCTGAATTGCGCGAAGCCCTGGCGGAGCGTTACACCCGTTCCGCGCACAGCCACTGGCAGGCCGACCAGGTGTATATCGGCGCGGACCTGCGCAGCGTGCTGGAATTGTCGCTCAGCGCATTGAACCTGGGCGGCAGCGTAGCGCTGGTGGAATCGCCCTGCTCATGGGCGATTCTGCGCCAATTGCAGGCGGCCAATATTCGCGTCATCGAAATGCCCCTCGACGAAGACGGCTGCTTCAACCTGCCCGCGCTGAACGAACTGCTCACACGCGAACCGGTACGCCTGGCGGTGCTCTCCTCCACGGTGAATATTCCCCAGGGCCAGTTGATGCCGGCGCAGGATAAACAGCAGATCTGTGACTGGCTGGCCGAGCGCGATATCTGGTTGTTTGAAAACGATACGTGGGGCGAGTTGAGTTTCTCCGATTCACCCGCGCGCTATCGCGATTTTGCCGACCCGGACAAGCTGTTGGTGCTCTCGACATTCGACAAACTGATTGGCGGAGAAGCGCCGTACGGCTATGTGCTGTGCCGTCAGCATGCATCGCAATTTCATCGATTATTTATGCAGCGTGGATTTCGCCTCTCACCCGTTCGGCAGAAAGCAATTGCCAGACTCTACAGCTCCAGGCGCATCGACCAGCACCTGACCACCCTGCGAGCGATGTTGTTCAAGCGCATGCAACAGCTGCAAATCTTGCTGGAAGAACACGGCAACGGCCAGTGGCAGGTGGTCGTCCCGCAAGGTGGTGCGAGCTTCTGGCTCAAGGCTGTGCGGCCGATCGACATGCAACGGGTGTTCGAGCGCCTGCTGGCCGAACGAATCGTCATCGCCCCCGGCGAAATCTTCAGCCAGCAAGGCGCCTGGAAGCAGTACCTGCGCCTGAGTTACACCCTCGACTGGGACAAGGACATCGGCCACGCGGTGAAACGCCTGGCGCAGGCGATCACCGAAGAAAACCGCGCTTAAAGTCCATAGCAATGCCGTGCTTCAGGAAACCGGCCATGGCGCACATCCTCGGCAAACTGCGCACACGCCTCGCTGATCACCGCGCCGACATCGGCGTACCGTTTGACGAAACGCGGCTGATGCTCACCGCCCAGGCCGAGCACGTCTTCGGTGACCAGCACCTGCCCGTCGCAGGCCGGTGAGGCGCCAATGCCGATGGTGGGCATTGGCGAGTCCAGCGTGATCTGCCGTGCCACGCCTTCGGCCACACCTTCGAGCAACAGGCTGAAAGCGCCTGCGTCGAGATTGGCTCGCGCATCTTCGGCAATCACTGCGCCGGTTTCAGCGGTCAGGCCCTGGGCCTTGAAGCCGCCCATGACATTGACAAATTGCGGCATCAGCCCGACATGCGCCATAACCGGAATTCCGCGCGCCACGAGAAATTCGACAGTGGACGCCAAGGCCTTGTTTGCCTCCAGCTTCACCGCGTCGCAACCGGTGCGCGCCAGCACCTGAGCGCAATTTCGAAAGGCTTGCTCATTGGATTCCTGATAACTGCCGAACGGCATGTCGGCCACCACACAGGCCAGGCGCGTGCTATCGACCACCGCCCGCGTGTGGCCGATGATTTCTTCGAGCTGCATGCTCAGTGTCGAGGGGCGGCCATAACCGACCATGGCCGTGGAATCACCGACCAGAATGAAGTCGACGATCGGGTCGATCAGTTTGGCAATACTGCTGGAATACGCCGTGAGCGAGACGATTTTCTGTTGGCCTTTCATGGCAACCAATTGCGGTACGGTCAGGCGTTTGGTGCGGGTATGCTGGCTCATGGGCGGCTCCTTGAGACAGCCGTCCGTAAACAACAAATGTTGTCGAAATCAACGCGAAAATCTTCCATACAGTGCTCAATTCCAAAGGTTTCGAGCGGTCGATTATTCGCCTGACGTAAAAACATTCAATGCACAGATTTGCGTGAAAAAGCGACCCAGGTGCGGCCTGCTTCGTTGAAATGCACACAGGATCCGGGGTGCATTATTTCGCCGGTTACCGCAGGATGCGACGTACATGCACAGTCCAATCGATAAGTTTTGATCTCGGGCTACAACTCGAAACGGAAGTCACCTCATGTTCGAACGCAACAAACTGGTCCCGGAATTGATGGTGACCGACCTGCAAAACAGCCTGGTGTTCTGGGTGTCTTGCCTGGGGTTCAGCATTGCTTATCAGCGGCCCGAAGACGGTTTCGCCTATCTGGATCTGAATGGCGCGCAGGTCATGCTCGAACAGGTTGATCCGCACGCCGGTCAATGGTTGACGGCACCGCTGAGCAAGCCCTTCGGACGAGGTATCAACCTGCAGATCGACGTTGTGGCAGTCGCGCCGATCATCGGTCATCTCGGGCAGGCCGGTTTTTCGCTTTACCGTGATTGCCAGGACACCTGGTATCGCGCTGACAACGTTGAAGTCGGCCAGCGCGAATTCATCGTTCAGGATCCGGATGGTTATCTGGTCAGACTGGTAGAGCGCTTGGGTGAGCGCGCAATTTGAGCTTTATCCCGACGTAACGCTACGTTTCCCGAACAACACAGGAGCGCCATTCATGGAAGAAGTCATTACTTACCGAACCGCCACCGCCAACGATGCTCTGGCGATGTGCGATCTGGGCCAATTGCTCAACTCGGTCCACCACGCCGCCCGCCCCGATATCTACGCTGCCGCCACCGAAGACGTTGCCCGCGACTTGCCGCACTGGTCCGGCGTATTCGAAAAGCCTGGTCAGATCGTCTTCATCGCCAGCACCGGTGAACGGCCCGTCGCGTTCATTACCGCCAACCTGTCCGCCAGTTCCGGCCCGTTGATGCAGCCGCAGAATGTGGTGCGCATCGGTTCGGTGTGTGTCGCCGAACCGTTCTGGGGCAAAGGTATCGGTCGTACGCTGATTCAACGCGTCAAGGACTGGGCCATCGCGCACGATGCGCAGGATTTGCGCCTGACGGTATGGCCCTTCAACGAGCGCGCGGTGCGCATGTATGCCGAGTTCGGGTTCGAGACCCGCGCCTTTGAGATGGGCATGCGTTTGTAAGGACCGGGCAACGCCGACCATGAGTAAACCCTGCGAAATTTCCGCATGAACCCTATCGAATGGTTGGATCCTGCCGACAACATGCTGGTGGCCTGCGCAAGACTGAACGACGCACGTCCATCCCTTTTTAAGGGCCACTTTCCATTACGACTCAAGAGGCTGCACCCATGAGCAATGCCTGGAACGAAGGTTATTTCACCGACGAAGGCTACACCTACAGCTATAGCCGGGAAATCAATCCGGTATTCCAGCGTTACTGCCTGTTGTTGCGCGGCGTTGCCGGTCTGGACCATCCCGACGGTTATCACTGCGAACTGGGTTTTGGTCAGGGTGTGTCGATCAATATCCACGCCACGGCGAGCCCTGCAGGCTTCGTCGGTACGGACTTCCACCCCGGTCAGGCGGCCCATGCCATTGAGCTGGCGGAACTCAGCAACAACGGCGCAAAACTCTATGACGACAGCTTCGAGCAACTGCTGGCGCGTCATGATTTGCCGCAGTTCGACAGCATCAGCCTGCACGGCATCTGGACCTGGGTCAGCCGTGACAACCAGAAGCTGATTGTCGAGTTCGCCCGGCGCCACCTCAAACCGGGTGGTCATCTGTATGTCAGTTACAACGCATTCCCGGGTTGGTCGCCTGCCGCGCCGTTGCGCCAATTGTTCAGCCTGCACGACCGCTTCGCCAATCACTCGACGCGGGCGGATCAGCGCATTGACGCCGCGCTGCAGTTTTCCGAAGCGCTGCTGGCGGCCAACCCCAAGTACGCCATTGCCGCGCCAAGTCTGGGCGCCCGACTGCAGACCATCAAAGGTCAGGACCGCCAATACGTCGCTCACGAATATTTCAATCGCGACTGGAACTGCATGTACTTCGCCGACATGGTGGATGCGCTGGCCCCGGCCAAGCTTGATTTCGTGACGACAGCAGTACCGATGGATTCGGTCGATGTACTCAATCTGAGTGCCGACGCCCTGACCTTCCTCGACAGCATCGAGCACCCGGTGATGCGCGAGCAGGCACGTGACTACTTCGTCAATCAGTCGTTCCGCCGCGATCTGTACGTGCGTGGTGCCAACCGACTCTGCGCCGCCGAGCGCCGGTCGCGCATGCTCAATACGCGATTTGTCCTGATGCAACCGGCAGAAACCGTAGCGTCCAGCGTCACCGGCCCCGCTGGCGAAGCGTCTTTGCAAGCGGAAATTTACGGCCCGCTGCTCAATGCACTCGCGGGCCAGACGTATGAAGCCCAAACGATGCAACAGTTGCTCGATGCGGTGTCGCCAATCGCCTATGACGATCTGGAACAGGCCATCGCCATCCTGGTCAGCATGGGCGCGGTAGCCCCTTGCCAGAGTGAAGCCGCCGAGGCGCGGGTATACGAACGCTGCGCCGCGTTTAACCTGCAACTGTGCAAGCGCGCGCTGTTCAACGCCGACATTCAGGTGCTGAGCAGCCCGGTCACCGGTGGTGGCGTCATGGTGAGCCGCTTCCAGCAACTGTTCCTCATTGCAATCCGCCAGGGCAAACAGCACCCGGCGGAGTGGGCGCAACTGGCGTGGAGCGTCATCGCCGAACAAAACGAAGTGCTGGTCAAGGACGGCCAACCGCTGACCACTGCCGAAGCCAACATCGCCGCGCTGACCGAGCAGGCCCAAGTCTTTGCCGAGCAATCGTTGATCGTGCTGAGTGCTTTGAAAATCGTCTGATCGAGGTGAGTGGCGCGCAGTGGTACAGGCAGGAAATCTGCGGCCACTCGCGCCAGCAGCACACACCACTGCTGGCCATCAAAAACCCCACGGTCAACGGCGAGATCTCATAAGGGTGCCTTAATCAAACGCCCCGTTCAGCACCTCGTATATCAGACCGGTTGCCAGCGCGACCAATATCAAGTCCGTGCCCGCCTGCTGCCATTCGTAGCCATCGTAATGTGGCAGATGACCAACCAGGCGCCCATCGAGCTTTTTGGCGATACCGGGCGGCAGTGGTTTTCCGCGCGCAAGGTTCTTTTGAACCCCCGGTGGCAGCGAAGGGCCCGGGCTCCAGTAATCGCGATAGCCGCCAACAATCCCGAGCACATTGCCGCGATCGATGCTGGGGCCATGACTCCAGTCACCACCAGAATTGTTGCCCTTGTTGCCGTTACCTTTCTGGTTACCGTGGCCCTGCACATTCTGCGAATTACCCTTGCCATTGCCCTGGCCCTTTCCATTACCGGGATCAGCCAATGCCATCGCCGAACTGACCACCAGCGCAAGGGAAGTAATCGTTGCAATCAATGTGCGTGACTTGATCATGCGGCGCGCCTTCATGGTGGGTTGCTCCTGTGTCATCTTGACGTTACACATCAGCTTAGTTTATTCGGACTAGCCGCTCGTCGATTACAACCCAGTCCATCGACACTGCCTGACAGGAGCTATTTCATGGATTTGAAATTCAGCCACATCGACGTATTGGTCAACGACCTCGAAGAAGCATGCGCCTACTATGCGCAAATCCTCAAGGCACGAACCTCCACAACGCAGATCTGGAATCGTGGTGGCCTCCACGTGCGCTATGCCGTCGCGCTGATGGGTCAGGAGCGGTTCATGCTGGTCCAGCCACTGGCGGGGAATCTGAAGGAACTGCTGGATACCGTGGGCGAAGGCATGATTTATCGCCATTGCTACACCACCCCGGATATCGAGTTGGCCTACGACGAACTGCTCGCCAGCGGGGTTCAGCCGGAAGACGAGAACGGCCAGCCGTTGACCCGCGAGAACCTGCAATCGCCCTCCGGGGCCCGCATTATCTGGTTGCCCAAACGTTTCGGGCATTTCTCGATCGAGATTCTCGAAGAGAAGGCGCTGGGGGCGTTTGTCGAGGCGGCGTTTGCCTGAGGGTTGTGCGATATCCCTGTGCGTGACTTTATCGCGATGTGAGGAATGGGCATTGCCTTGGCCCGACGCTTACGTCAGGATTCGCCCCTTTTTGAGCGCAAGAGCAGGCCGGATAGAAAACATGAATCGTCAAAAGAAACTGCAGCAGCTGTTCAAGGAAAAGGCCAAAAAGGCCAGCGCCAAACTGGCACCGAAAAAGCCCAAGTACATCAGCAAGGCTGAGCGGGCGAAACTGGAGGCCGAGGCAGCGGTGGAACCAACCGATACCAGCGAGAGCTGATTCCTGCTCTACGAGAGCGGAGATGTTCAGCAGCGCCCGCTCGATACGGAGGTCGTTCTGCGCCACTCTCGCCTCGCTCCGTCGGCTACATCTTTTCGGTGCGGGCGAAGCAGGGAATACGTCAAGAAAGCGTTTTACACGCCAGCCAGCCCCCCCAGAACAAACTGCTGAAAAACCGCGTCGCCTCGCCAAACCCGGCCTCATGCAACAACGTCTGAACCGCCGCTTCGGAATGCGGCGGGTCGGCGCCTTGCAGAATCTTGCCCAACTTGGCCTTCACCTCCTCCGCACTGGCGCCCTGCTGCCGCCAACGCTGTCCCCACGCCTGGAGTAACAACGGTTGGCTGGCATAGGCGTAATGGTTGCCGGCGACAATCAGCGGCGCGCCCGGTTTGAGACGTGCCTGAATCGCTTGCAGGATCTGGCGCTTGGGCTCATCACCATTCAGATGATGAAGCACGCCGATCAACGTCGCTGCATCGAATGAGGCAGCGGCCGGCAGGTCTTCGACGTGGCCGAGATGCACTTGGGTTCGGTGCAGTAAATCGTTGGCTTGCAACTGCGCAGTCGCGGTTTCCAGCATCGGTACGGAAGGGTCGACTGCGGTGAAACGCCACTGCGGCTCCAGCGCCGCCATCGCAATGATTTCCTGCGCCGTACCGCCGGCGCCGACCACCAGTATGCTGGCCGGGCGCGAACCCAGACTCGCCGCCAACATGCAGGCCGCCAGGTCGTGACAGGCGTCGTAGCCGGCCAGAGCGATGCGGCTTTGGCGGGCGTATTCGCTGGCGCGGGAAGTGTCGAATTTTTCTGCGGGGCTGGTCGAGGTTGGGCTCACGGCAATGCTCCTTGTTTTTCGAGCACGCTACGCCGAAGAGCGCGAGAGGGAAAATTCATTCGCTTCATGCCCCGCATTCCTCGCGGGAATGCGGCCATCGACATCTCGTCTCCCCTTGCACTTGATCATCCGCCGATCCCGGCAGCGGACTACCGGGATCGATCGATACTCAGGCCTCGAACTGGTGATAAACCTTGGCGATGACCTTCCAGGTGCCGCCAATTTTGATCAGGGTCAGGTAGTCGTTGTAATCGGCACCAATCGCATCGGTTTCCAGGTCCACACGCACTACTGCAGTGGTCGGTGTGATCGCCAGCACGTCAAGACGTGTGCTGATGTGCGGGGCCGCGCCGTTTTTCTCGACGAAATCAAACAGGTTCTTGATCGGGCCGCCGAGCAATTCGCCGTTGGTGAAACCGTACATCACCGCCTCTTTATGGAAGGCCTGAGCGACGCCTTGGGCATCGCCGATCCGAAGACCTTCAACGTATTGATTGGCAGTGGCGATGACAGCGGTGTATTCGGCGGTCGGTACAGCCTTGATGTTGTTTGACATGGTTGTTTCCTTTCGTTGGAGGTGAGTTACAGAGGCCACCGGAAGCCAAGGTGGGCACACGGCGGCAGGAGCTGCCGACATTCACCAATCCTGGCGTGTCGGCGAGATGATGAAATGGGTGACGGTGAGGTTTTATGTCAGGGCTGCCATTCAGGCATTAGCGGTTGGCCAATCGATGTAGCCTTTGGCGCCACCGCCGTAGTAACTCTCACGCGGGGCAATGGTCAGTTCGAGCCCGTGGCGCAGGCGCTCGACCAGGTCGGGGTTGGCAATAAACAAACGCCCAAACGCCACCGCATCGATACGGCCCTGCGCCCGACGCTCAAGTGCCATCGCCAGGTCATAGTTGTTGTTGCCAATGAACGGCCCTTCGAACTGCGCACTCAGGGCGTCGAGATCCACCCCCGCAGGAACGCTGCGAGAAGTAGCCGTGGCACCTTCGACGAAATGCAGGTAAGCCAGGTTGAATCGATTGAGTTGCTGGATCAGATAGCCGTAAGTCGCCATGACGTTGCTGTCGGGCGGCGTATTCCCGGCATCGGGCGTTACCGGTGACAGGCGGATACCGACACGGTCGCTGCCCCAGATGGACGCCACCGCTTTCGTCACTTCCAGCGTCAGCCGGGCGCGGTTCTCGATGGAGCCGCCATAGAGGTCCGTACGCTGATTGGTCGAGTCGCGCAGAAACTGGTCGAGCAGATAGCTGTTGGCCGAATGCACTTCGACGCCATCGAACCCGGCTTGCCTGGCATTCTCGGCGGCGAGTTTGTACTGCTCGATGATCCCGGGAATTTCCGCGGTCTCAAGCGCGCGAGGCATCGATACCTCGACAAAACCTTTCTCGGTGTACGTGCTGCCCTCAGCCTTGATCGCCGAGGGTGCGACCGGTGCTTCGCCATTGGGCTGCAACTCGACACTGGAAAAACGCCCGACGTGCCACAGTTGGCAGACGATCTTTCCGCCGGCCGCGTGCACCGCATCGGTGACTTTTTTCCACCCGGCGACCTGCGCTTGCGACCAGATACCCGGTGTCATCGCATAGCCACGTCCCTGAGCGGAGATGTTCGTCGCCTCGGCGATGATCAAACCTGCACTGGCGCGCTGAGCGTAGTAAGTCGCGTGCATTTCATTCGGTACGCCGTCGTCGGCCATCCGGCTGCGCGTCACGGGCGCCATGACAATTCGATTGGCCAATTGCAGCGCGCCCATGTGCATGGGCGAGAAAAGGTCGGTATCAACAGCGTTATCAATCATGAACACTCCAAATCAATAGACTGGTCGTCTAGTAAAACAACCCCAAAAAAACGCCCCTGCGCCAGCGGGCGTGCACACGTTCTCGATGCGGTTTGAACGATTGAAGACTCAGACTTCAGCAGCGCAATGAACACGCGACGGTTCAAGCGCTGCTCTTTCCCACTTGGCAATCACCAGCGGTGCGATGGCATTGCCCAATACGTTCAGCGTGGTCGTACCGCTGTCGATGATCCTGAAAATACCCGCGATCAATGCCACGCCTTCCAGGGGCAGACCGGCCGACGCCAACGTCGCGGAGAGGATGATGATGGCAAACCCGGGCACCCCTGCCGCGCCTTTCGATGTCAGGACCATCGTCACCACCAGCAAGATCTGCTGCGACAGTGACAGGTCGATTCCATAGAGTTGCGCCACGAAGATCGTCGCGACGCCGAGGAAGATCGAAGCGCCGTCCAGGTTGAATGCATAACCCACCGGCACCACGAAACTGACGATCCGCCGCGGTACGCCGTAGCGCTCCAACCGGCTCATCAATTGCGGCATGACCGCGGCGGAAGCGGCGCTGGAAAATGCCAGAATCAGTTCACTGCGGAAGTAGCGGATCAATTTGAAAATGTTCTCGCCGATCAGGTAGCAAATGCCGCCGAGTATCACCAGAGCGAAGACAATCAGCGCCAGATAAACCACACCGATCAACTTGAGCAATGGCAACAGTGAGGCAAAACCAAATGTCGCAACCGTTGCGCCAATCATGCCGAAGACACCGACCGGCGCGTAAGCCATGACGATTGAGACCACTTTGAACATCGCATCGCAAATGCTTTGAACCAGGGCAATGGCTGGTGCACTTTTTTCTCTTGGCAGCGCATTCAAGGCGAGGCCGAACAGCACGGCGAAGAACAGTACCGAGAGCAATTTCGCTTCCGACATCGCCACCAGAACATTGTCCGGCACGATGTTCTGCACGATCACCAGCGCACCTTTTGACGGCTCCATGTTGATCGATGCCGTGCCGTGGGACAGGCCGGAAATATCGGTGCCGGTGCCCGGTTCAAAGAGGTTTGCGAAACACAAGCCAATGACAATGGCCAGCGCGGTAATCGCAAAGAAATAACCCAGCGACTTGATGCCCATGCGGCCAAACGACTTGTTATCGCCACCGCCGGCAATGCCCAGAATCATGCAACAGAAGACAATCGGTACAACCACCATCTTCATCATCTTGATAAAGATGTCACCGAGGGGTTTGAGGATCTCCGCACTGACCCACGTTTGATACTGCGGATGGGTATTGAAATACCAACCGACGAGCACGCCAAGCAACAGCCCGGCAACGATTTGCCACACCAGGGGAATACGTTTCATGTCTAGCCTTTTTGTTGGAAGGAAAGGTCTGCGTCAGCGGCAGTTGCTAGAGTCATGAGCTTCCAGCTCACTAGGGAACGAATGGCACAACCGGGTTGTGCCATGACGGTTGTCACTTGGCGAAGAGCTGGCTCATATCCTTGAACGCCTTGAACTCAAGGGCGTTACCGCAAGGATCAAAGAGGAACATGGTGGCCTGCTCACCCACCTGCCCCTGAAAGCGAATGTACGGTTCGATCACAAACTCGGTGCCAAAGGACTTCAGACGTTCGGCCAATGCTTCCCACTGTTGCCATCCCAAAATGATGCCGAAATGCGGAACAGGTACGTCGTGACCGTCGACCGGGTTGCTGTGAACGCTTTCCTGAGACGCGGTTTTCGGGTGTTCGTGAATGACCAGTTGGTGGCCATAAAAGTCGAAGTCGACCCACTGGGTGCTGGAGCGTCCTTCTGCAAGACCAAAGACCTCACCGTAAAAGGTGCGCGCCGCAGCCAGATCGTAGACGGGGATAGCGAGGTGAAAAGGCGAGAGGCTCATCAGAACTCCAATAATGTTTTTGTTGGTTGGCGAACATTCCTGCCGACATTGGCGCTTTCGGTTGAGTCGCTGCCGGGGATGGAAAACATCCTAGGACGGAAAACCAAACATAAAAATCAATATATATTTCTTAGAAACACAATTAATATTTGTGAATGATCAAAGAACTCAAGACACTCATTGCCGTAGCACGCGAAGGTACTTTCGCTGCAGCCGGCAACAGGATCGGCCTCACGCAGGCTGCCGTCAGCGCCCAAATCCAGCGCCTGGAAGCCGAACTCGGCTTCGAGCTTTTCGACAGAAAGGGGCGCTCGGCACACCTCAACAGAATGGGCCACCAGATACTTCTGCAAGCGCAAGAACTGCTCAGGCTCTACGACAGTCTCGGCTCGACAACCACGGGGCTGCCTCCCAGCGTGCTGGTCAACATCGGCGCCATTGCGTCGGTGCAGCGCTCTTATCTACCGGATGCGCTCGCGAAGTTTCACCAGCACTGCCCGCAGTGCAGATCCCGGATCGTTCCGGGGCTGTCGATGGAACTGGTCAACCTGGTGGATGCTGGCGAGATCGACATGGCCGTGATCATCCGCCCGCCCTTTTCACTGCAGAGTGACCTGCGCTGGACGACCTTGGCGCTGGAGCCTTACCGGTTGATCGTGCCCCGCGATGTGCCGGGCGATGACTGGAGCCAATTGCTTTGCAGTCAGCCGTTCATTCGATATGACCGCTCCTCCTTCGGCGGCAGGCAGGTCGATCGTTTTCTGCGGCAGATGCATTTCACCCTGCACGAGGTCTGCGAGCTGGATGAACTGGAGGCGATTATCAAACTGGTCGAAAACGGTGTCGGTGTCGCGCTGGTGCCGCAGACGGCGCCCGACTTTGCATGGCCTGCCGGCGTCAGAGTGCTCGATCTCGGCCAGCACACGTTCCACCGTGATATCGGGCTGGTGCACCGATCGCGCCAGACCTTCACCGAGCCTGTGCGGATGTTGGCTGAGCTGATCAGTGCGCAGGTGAGGATTGGCTATGAATAACTGCAGATCCTCGCATTCACAAACAGCCATTAATCGCATCAATAACAACCATTGACTCAATGAAGTTCTCTTATCAATAGCGCGGCGTAAGATCGGCTCCAGACCCCACCACTGCATCACGGAGCACACACTCATGAAACGCCAAGCCCTTCTCAGCATCGCTTTCTCGTTCTTCGCCCTGAATGCTTTTGCCGCTGCCCCTGCCGAACCTCTGGTCGCCGAAGGCGGAGCTGATCGTCTGCTGGAACAGCGCACCGTTGCGGCTGCTACTCAAACCGATCCACTGTTCAGTGATGCAGTCGCCGCCGCGACTCAAACTGATCCATTGTTCAGCGACGCCGTAGCCGCAGCCACCGAAACCGACCCGCTGTTCAGCGATGCTGTTGCCGAAGGTGGTTCCGACCGTTTGCTTGAACGCCGCGCCGTCTGAATGCAGCGCTTCAGCGCCGTCACCGAACAAAAGCCCGACCTCACCCGTCGGGCTTTTTGCGTCTGCAGGCTCTGCTCACCGCCCCTGCCCTGCCGGAAACTTTTCCTCGCCAATCGTCTCGATCACCTAACCTCATAGACTGTGTGATCAATTCGGGCTGGCCCACCCATGCGCAACCCCTTGAAGTCGTTGTTTTTTGTCGCGGTCATGCTGCTGGTTGGCGGCAGTCCGACGCTGTGGGCAGCCGATTTGCCGGCGCCGGCAACCACCGCCGCCGCGCCGCTGCCGGTGATTTCGCAAAGCGATCTGCAAGCCTTGCAACAACGCCTCGACGGTCTCAAGCAACAGATTTCCGCCGCGAACAATTACAACCAGCTCGAAGGCCCGCAGGACCGGGTGCAGGCGTTCATTCTGGATGTCGATCGATTGTCGGCGGGGTTGTTGCCGCAGCAAGCACAACTGGCGGTGCAGCTGGGAGTGCTAGGGGCCGCGCCGGATACGGATCTGGCGGCGGAACAGGCGGATATCGTCGCGCAACGGGCGGCGCTGGCGGAGCAGAAAAGCAAGGTTGACGGAACCCTGAAAAGCCTGGCGGCGCTGAAGCAGAGCGCGGCAGATTTGATTACGCAGATCGCCGGTATCCGCCGCACGTTGCTCGAGAGCGAGTTGACCCTGGGCACTGACAGCGTATTGAGTCCGCACTTCTGGGCGCCGCTGGTGAGTCCGAGCGACGATGATCGCCAGCGTCTGCGATTTTTCGTCGATCACGTGAGCGACACTTGGGCCACGGTTTGGGCGCCGGGCGAACGCTTCTTCACCAGTATTCTGGTGTTATTGGCGCTGATCATCTGGACATTCGGCCGCAGGCTCGCGGATCGGGGCCTGACCTGGGTGTGTATTTACCGCATGCCGGAGGGGCGTTTGCGGCGCAGTGCGCTGGCTTTCGCCTCGGCGCTGGCGACCATCGCCACCACCGCCATTGCTTTGCAACTGCTGTTCTACGCCTGCACCCGCCATCAAGCGTTGCCGCCGGTGCTGGAAACCTTCTCCGAAGAGTTCGAAAAAGTCGTGTATGCCTGCGTGCTGCTCACTGGGTTGAGCCGCGCGCTGTTATCGACCGAGCATCCTTCGTGGCGCCTGCCGGCGATTGCCGATCCGGTGGCGCTGGCGCTCAAACCTTACCCGCGCATTCTGTCCTGCGCGTTACTGGTGCTGGTGACGCTGGTGCAGGTGAGCAATGCCACCGGCATGAGCAGCCAGATCGTGATCGCCGGACGCGGGGTTATTTCGATCGTCGTGCTGGTGATCGTGACGGTCATGCTGTTGCGCGTCGGCAAGGTGCGCAAGGCGCTGGTCGCGGCGAATGATGCGGCAGCGGCAAACAGCACGGTTGCCGGGGTGATTTACACCATCGCCAGCGTCTCGATGTTTGTCTCGGCGATTGCCCTGCTCGCCGGCTACGTGTCGCTGGCGCGGTTCATCAGTTACGAGTTGGTGTGGGCGTACATCGTTCTGTCGGGTTTCTACCTGCTGATCCAGTTGATCAAGGACGCCTGCGAGCACATTTTTTCTCCTCGGCACGCGAGCGGCAAGGCACTCAAACAGCTACTGGGCATCGGCGATCGCCGCCTCGATCAAATCTCGATCCTGCTCTCCGGCTTCAGTCGGGCCGCACTGATGCTGCTGGCGGTGATCGCTCTGTTTGTCGGCGGCATCGGCACCACGCTCGGGCAACTGGCGAGCAACATCATGGCCATCCTCGGCGGCGCCGGGTTGCGCAAGCTGAATATCGTCCCCGGCCACCTGCTCAATGCCGTGCTGGCGCTGATGATCGGCATCTGGCTGATCCGCGCCTTGAGTCGCTGGCTCGACAACGAGTTCCTGCCCAAGACCGACATGGACCCGGGCATGTGTGCCTCGTTGAGCACGCTGTTTTCCAACATCGGTTACGCGTTCGTGATTCTGCTGACGCTGTCCTCGCTCGGCGTGCAGTGGACCAATCTGGCATGGATCGTTAGTGCATTGTCGGTGGGCATCGGCTTCGGTTTGCAGGAGATCGTGAAGAACTTTGTCTCAGGGCTGATTCTGCTCACCGAACGACCGGTGAAGGTCGGCGACCTGATCAGCATCAGCGGCGTCGAAGGCGACATTCGCCGCATCAACGTGCGCGCCACGGAAATCCAGCTCAGCGACCGCTCGATCGTCATCGTGCCGAACTCGCAACTGATCTCGCAGAACCTGCGCAACGTGACGCTGGGCGGCAGCGCGCAGGGTGTGGCGTCACTGGAGTTGATGTTCCCGCTGGATATCGATCCTGAAGAGGTCAAGGAGTTGTTGCTCAACACTTACCGGGAGAACGAAACCATCCTCGACAAACCGGCCCCGTTCGTGCGCTTCAGTAAGTTGTCGCCGGACGGGATTACCTTGACGGTGACCGGTTATGTGGGCAGCCCGAGGATTGTCGGGGTGACCAAAAGTGATTTGTTGTTCGAGATTCTCAAGCGCCTCGGAGCGGCGGGAATCGCGTTGGCGAAACCGGCCGGGACGACGTAATCAGGTTATTCCCCAAGCGCCTGGATGCCTGCGTTTCCAAGGTGACCGCTCTCGCTCGGCGCCCAGATCGAACTGTTCACGCAGATCGGGCTGGCCACGGGTGATCTCCGAAGCGGCACGGTTGTACCCGCGAAAGTGCGGTGAGTTGATCATGCCGCCGGCGGTTTTCTCGCTGTCGGGCAATGCGAAGAACTGCCGGGCGTGGGCCTGCACCTGCTTGAGCAAGTCGCTGTCGATACCGTGGCCGGTCAGGTAGAAAAAGCCGACGTCGCGGGCGGCGTGGCGCAGGTCTTCAAGGAATTCGTAACGTTGTTGCGCCGTGCCTTCGAACAGCGACAGGTCCAGCGCCGGCAATGTGGTGATGTCGAGGGTATGTGGCATGATTTCCCTCACCCAACCCTCTCCTTAGGGAGAAGGCGCCGACCACGTTTTCTTGCGTTATACATCGACCTGAAAAAGCGCGTTGATTCTGGATTCAGCAAAAATCGTTCAGGTCGGCGTAGCGTTTTAGATCACCTCGGTCAGTCCCCTTTTCCTTCGGAAGAAGGTTGGAGTGAAGGCTTTAAACTATGCCTACACTCGCCGAAGAAATGGCCTACGCAACCAAGAAATCAAATATATAAAAATCATACTTTTGACAGCCTTTAAAGAACAAAAAAAGCCCGTTCCAGTCGAAACTGAAACGGGCTTATCCCACCTCAACGGCCGTTACTTCAGGTCGTCAAAATGGTCTCGCAGGAACTCGTAAAAGCGCAATGCTTTAAACAATCTCCATACAAGGCTCAGCGTACGCAGCAAAAGCTTCATACGTTTTGGCCTCCAGGGCTGGGGGCCAAACCTCCAGCAAACTTACCGGATCATGCTTGCCTTCAGCTGGCATGTCATAGCAGCTAGTGAGGCGGCCGGTTGAAAGCCCTCCGAAGTATCATCCCGGCACGGGTGCAAAACCGTGTCAGAGGGAATGAAACCGTTGAGTTGCCAGCCAAACCCCATCGCTGCACAGACATGTGAGCGTCGGCATCATAACCTTCAATCAGCCGATACCTGACGAAGTCATTCAGCGGCTTTGTAAAACGTTATTTCTGTCAGCCTTTTCTTTCTAAATCGGATATCGGAAACAGGTGCCTGAAACAAAATATTAGTGTTGCGACGGGTCGTAAAAATTCATACCATGGGCGCGGTCATAGCAGCTAGTGAAGCAACAAACCTCGGTCGCAAACCAGGGTTTACAAAAGAACCGCCCCGCAAAGGCGGTTTTTTTTCGTCTGCCTTTTCACTGCGCCCACCGATGAAAAACACATCACAACGCCCGCGCCCACGTCTGACTCAGCAGATCCTTGCCAAAGCTGTGAATCGCTTCCTCCTCCACCAACTCAAACCCGGCCTTCTGATAAATCTTGCCTGCAGCCGTCAGGTTGCTGGTGGTCCACAAGGTCATGTGCTTGTAGCCAATCTGCCGGGCAAAGCGCAGGCACTCCTCGACCAGACGACTGCCAATGCCCAGGCCCCGTGCGCTGGCATCGACGTACAGCATGCGCAGTTTGGCAGTGGTGGCGTCCTGGCGGACGATGAACACGGAACCGATGACCTTGCCGTCCTTTTCCGCAATCCAGCAGCGCTCGCTCGTCGGGTCGTAATCACGCAGGTACTTGGCGACCACCTCGGCCACCAGTGTTTCGAACTCCGAGTTCCAGCCGTATTCACGGCTATACAGTGCGGCTTGTTGCTGCATCACCGTACCCATGTCGCCGGGCTGCGGATCGCGTAACACGTAAGTCGAGTCCTTACTGCCTTCCAACAAGGTCTGGATCAGCGTCATGGCGCCGATCAGCTGCTTCTGCTGCGGCTCCGGCAATCGTTCGAGCATGGCAACGATCTGTTCACGGGAGGCCTTTTCCAGCGGGATCAGGATGTCGCGGCCCAGGTCGGTAAGGTGTAATTGCGCAGCGCGGGCGTCGGTAGGCGACGGGATTTTCTGGATCAGTCCGCGCTTCTCGAAACCGCTGATGATCCGGCTCATGTAGCCGGCGTCCAGGCCAAGCATCTGGCGCAGATCTGCGCTGGTCAGGTCGCCACGCGAGGCCAGCTCATAGAGGATCCGCAGTTCAGTCAGCGAGTAGTCGCTTTGCAGCAGATGCTCCTGCAAAACGCCGATCTGATGGGTGTAAAAGCGGTTGAAACCACGCACGACGTCGGCTTGCTCGAGGAGATGGCTGCTGGACATGGCAAACACTCAGATAATTGCTTAAAGCAACTATATATTTGCCAAAAGCAACCATGTCAACAAATAAACTATCGGCACTTCGCCAACACCACCTGACAGGTATCCGGCGTACCCCCGGAGCGACCGGCATAGCGAATACAGTTGTTCATCGACTTCTGCCGGGCCATGTTCAAACTGGAGCCCCAAGCCAGACCGCCCTCGCCGACCGACGGCAAGGCTTTCGCGTAGCAGGCATCGCCAACACCCGACGGTGGATAGTGTTTTCGGCTGGAGCAGCCTACGGTCAGCGCCAGGCTCAAGCCGATCACGGTGAGCAAAACCCCACGCGAGCATTGGTTAATCATCGCATTTCACCTGTTGCCAAGGGGCCGTGACCTACAGAGTCTAGCCCCCTCACCTGCACAAATCTTCTAAACGCCCTTCACTATTGCGCGGTATTTTATGGGGCCGCACCTTTCAATGGCGAACTCTGGAGCCTTCGTGGATAAACGCAACTGGATCGAGCTGTCCCAGGATGTTGACACCGGGATTGAGTCGATTCGCGCTCACTTCGAGGGCCATGCCTACGATCCGCACTGGCATGACAGTTTTCTCGTCGGCGTCACCGAGCAAGGTGTGCAGCAGTTCAATTGCCGCCGCATGCGCCATCGCAGTACGCCGGGCAACGTGTTCCTGCTGGAGCCGGGGGAAATCCACGATGGGCAAGCCCCGACCGAGGAGGGTTTTACCTATTCGATGCTCTACCTCGATCCGCATTGGCTTGAGCGTGAAATGCACGCGCTGTTCGAAGACGCACCGTCCGACAGCCAGCCCGGTTTTGCCGACACGCTGAGTCAGGATCCGCGTTTGGCTACTGCGATCAATCAGGCCTTCCATGCGCTGCATGACGGTGATTTACGCATCGTCCGCCAGACCACCATCGACGCTCTGCTGGGTTCGCTAACGTGCCATCTCGACTGGCGCAAGCGCCAGGCTTTCGACCCGCGCCTGCCATTGGTGGCGCAACTGGCGCGGGATTATCTGCACGCGCACACCTATGAAGATATCGGTCTCGATGACCTGGCGCGGGCCTGCGGCGTCGACCGTTTCCGTCTCAGTCGGGCGTTCAAGTCTGCCTTCGGACTTGCGCCGCACGCGTACCTGATCCAGTTGCGCCTGGCCAAGGCGCGGCAGTTGCTGGCGCGCGGTGAAACGCCGGCACAAGTTGCCAGCGTGCTCGGTTTTGCCGATCAGAGTCACCTGGGTCGCTGGTTCCGGCGCGCCTATCAACTGACGCCAGCGGATTACCGCAAACGCTGCTCAAACCTTCCAGACTGACGCACGCCGTCTGGCGATGATGGATACCTGTGTTGCTATTCAGGGAATCCCGATCATGGCGTCATTACTGCCCTTTCTGTTGTTTGCTTTCGTTGCTTCGATCACACCGGGGCCGACCAATATTCTGGTGTTGAGCCACAGTTCGCGCCAAGGCTTGCGCGCCACGCTGCCGATCATTTTTGGCGCCTGCGCGGCGGCGGCACTGATTGTGCTGGTGGTCGGCCTCGGTGCCGGCGAAACCTTGCTGCGCTACCCGCGTGTGCAGCAAGCGATGGCCTGGGGCGGTGTACTCTGGCTGAGTTGGCTGGCGTGGCAGATCTTTCGAAGCACGCCGCCATCGCTGGCCCCCACAAATGTACAAGACGAAGGCTTCGGCGTGCTGGGCGCCGCCATGTTGCAACTGGTCAACCCCAAGGTGTGGATGATGGCCGTGGCGGTGGTCAGCGTGTTCGTCGACGGTGGTGACAAGACCTTGCGACTGCTGGTGCTGTCGCTGGCGTTTTTGCTGGTGTCATTGCCGTGCATGACGTTCTGGGCATTGCTGGGTGTGGGCAGTGCGCGGTTGATGGGATCGCCGAAAGCGTTCAAGCGGATGAACACAGCACTGGCATTGTTGCTGCTGCTCTCGGCATGGCTGACCGTCCTGGTTTAACTGTAGGAGCTGCCGAAGGCTGCGATCTTTTGATGTTGATTGCAAAAAACAGGATCAAAAGATCGCAGCCTTCGGCAGCTCCTACATTGCGCCTCGATACCACTTCATCAGGCTGACGTCGCCTGCCGATACTCTCGCGGCGTAAACCCGGTCGAGGCCTTGAACTGGCGAGTGAAGGCGCTGTGATCGGTGTAGCCGCATTGCAGCGCCACGTCGGTTATCGGCAAGTCGGTGTGCAGCAATCGATGCGCGTGTTCAAGGCGCACTTTCTGGATCATCTGCCGTGGTGTCAGGTGGAATACCCGTTTGCAGTAACGCTCCAGTTGCGCCACGGAAATACCGGCGATGCGGGTCAATTCACCGAGGGTGACGCGGCGATTGAAATTCGCGCGAATATGCTCATCGACAGCCGCCAGCCGCTCGAATGCCGGGTGGGTTTCGCTGGCCGATTGCAAGTCAACCGAGATTCCCGCCAGGCCAATGATCACCCCGTCACGGTTGTACAGCGGCTGCTTGTGCGTCAGGCACCAACCCGGTTCGCGACTGCCATACAGATGCAGTTCGAGCTGATCCTCCAGCACAAGGCCCTCCTCCAGTACCTTGCGATCCTGCTCGGTGTAGCCCGGCCCGAGTTGCGCCGGAAACACCTGCGCACTGGTTTTGCCGAGCAACGGGCGTAAATCCTTCAAGCCACAGCGCTGCACCAGCGTGCGATTCGCGAGCACGTAACGGGCCTGCACATCCTTGATGAAAATCGCCGCGTTGGGAATCACATCGAGCATCGGCAACAACAGCGCCGCGCCGGCCAACAGCTCCTCCAGTGTCTGCGGACGCTGGCCAGTCATGCCTTGAGCCAGGATCGAAAACGCCTGCTGCATCGAAGATTCCCCTCGTGACGTGGACAGACCAAGTGCCCGCCATGCGCCGTTCGCCCTGCAGATTGCAGCATCGGTCACGACGTGTCGAGGGCCCTGTTTCATCGGCGCCATTGTGCCGATTTCGTCATCGAACCCGGCAAAAAGCATCAATCGCCGCGAGGGCGATGCGTTCAAAGTCTGGCCGTCCCAGTGACACAACTGCCTATCCAATAACTCACAAGAAGGCGATGCCATGTCAGGCCAAGGCAAGTTCAAAAAACAGCTTTCACTGATCGACCTCACATTTATCGGGCTGGGGGCGATCTTCGGTTCCGGCTGGTTGTTCGCGGCCAGTCACGTGTCCGCCATCGCCGGTCCGGCGGGGATTTTTTCCTGGCTGCTGGGCGGCTTCGCCGTATTGTTGCTGGGCATCGTTTACTGCGAACTGGGCGCTGCATTACCGCGCGCCGGCGGCGTCGTGCGTTATCCGGTTTACTCCCACGGGCCGCTGCTCGGCTATCTGATGGGCTTTATCACCTTGATTGCGTTTTCCAGTCTGGTGGCAATCGAAGTGGTTGCCTCGCGCCAATACGCAGCGGCATGGTTTCCCGGCCTGACCAAGGCTGGCACCGGTGATCCGACGATTCTCGGTTGGATGGTGCAGTTCGGCCTGCTCTGTGTGTTCTTCCTGCTCAACTACCGCAGCGTGAAGACCTTCGCCAAGGCCAACAATCTGGTCAGCGTGTTCAAGTTCATCGTGCCGTTGCTGGTGATCGGCGTGCTGTTCACCTTCTTCAAACCGGCGAATTTCCAGGTGCAAGGCTTCGCCCCGTTCGGCTTGTCCGGCGTGGAGATGGCCGTGTCGGCGGGCGGGATCATCTTTGCCTATCTGGGGCTGACGCCGATCATCTCGGTGGCCAGTGAAGTGAAGAATCCACAGCGCACCATTCCCATCGCGCTGATCCTTTCGGTGCTGCTGTCGACATTGATTTACGTGCTGCTGCAAATGGCCTTTCTCGGCAGCATCCCGACGGAAATGCTCGCCAACGGCTGGGCCGGAATCAGCAAGGAATTTGCTCTGCCCTATCGCGACATCGCCTTGGCGCTGGGCGTGGGCTGGCTGGCGTATCTGGTGGTCGCCGATGCGGTGATCTCGCCAAGCGGCTGCGGCAACATCTACATGAACGCGACCCCGCGGGTGATCTATGGCTGGGCGCAGACCGGGACCTTCTTCAAGGTCTTCACCCACATCGACGAAAAATCCGGCATCCCGCGCCCGGCGCTGTGGCTGACCTTCGCCCTGTCGGTGTTCTGGACCTTGCCGTTCCCGTCGTGGGAAGCGCTGATCAACGTGGTCTCCGCTGCGCTGGTGTTGAGCTACGCCGTGGCGCCGGTGTCGGTGGCTGCGCTGCGCCGCAATGCGCCAGACATGCCGCGGCCGTTCCGGGTCAAGTGCATGGGCCTGCTCGGGCCAGTGTCGTTCATCATCGCAGCGCTGATCGTCTACTGGTCGGGCTGGAACACCGTGTCGTGGCTGCTCGGCCTGCAAATCCTGATGTTCGTGGTGTACCTGCTCTGCGGTCGTTTTGTGCCGACCGCTCACCTGAATCTGGCGCGCCAAGTGCGCTCATCGGCGTGGCTGATCGCCTTCTACGCAGTGACCATCGTGCTGTCGAAACTCGGCACCTTTGGTGGCCTGGGCATCCTCGCTCATCCGTTCGACACGATTGTCGTCGCCGCATGCGCCACCGGCATCTATTACTGGGGCGCGGCGACTGGTGTACCGGCGCATCTGCTGCGTCTGGAAGAGGACGACGAAGAAAGCGAGATTGCCGCCCCTGCTTCGACCGTGTCTGCGCGCCCTGCCGGCGCCTACTGAAATCATCCAACAGGACATGTTCATGAAACGAGTACACGTGATTGATTCCCACACCGGCGGTGAACCGACGCGCCTGGTGATGAACGGCTTCCCCGAGCTGCCTGGCAACAGCATGGTCGAGAAACGCGATGCGCTGCGCACCCAACATGATCAATGGCGCCGCGCGTGCCTGCTGGAACCCCGCGGCAACGATGTGCTGGTCGGCGCCCTGTATTGCGAGCCGGTCTCGGCGGACGCCACTTGCGGGGTGATTTTCTTCAACAACGCCGGTTATCTGGGCATGTGCGGCCACGGCACCATCGGCCTGATCAACTCGCTGCAGTACCTGGGCAAAATCGAACCGGGCGTGCACAAGATCGACACCCCGGTCGGCCCGGTCAGTGCCACGCTGCATGACGACGGAACCGTCACCCTGGGCAACGTCCTTGCTTATCGCCACCGCAAACAGGTGCCGGTGGATGTACCGGGATTCGGCCGCGTATTCGGCGACATCGCCTACGGCGGCAACTGGTTCTTCCTCGTGTCCGAGCACGGCCAGACGCTGACGATGGACAACGTCGAACACCTCACGGCGTACACCTGGGCGATGCTCAAAGCCCTTGAAGACCAGTGCATTTTCGGCGAGGACGGCGCGGTGATCGATCACATCGAACTGTTCGCCGATGACGATCAGGCCGACAGCCGCAACTTCGTCATGTGCCCCGGCAAAGCCTACGACCGCTCCCCGTGCGGCACCGGCACCAGCGCCAAACTGGCCTGTCTGGCCGCCGACGACAAGCTGCAACCCCGCGCGACCTGGGTGCAGGCAAGCATCACCGGCAGCCAGTTCGAAGGCCGCTTTGAATGGCAAGGCGAACGCATCCGCCCGTACATCACCGGCCGCGCCTGGATGACCGCCGACAGCACGTTGCTGATCGACGAAGCAGACCCGTTCGCGTGGGGCATCTGAACCGCCACGCTGACTTTTCACCTCAATTTGAACGATGTGCCAAGGAGTTAAAACAATGAGCGACAACATCTTCACCGGTTGCATGCCGGCCCTGATGACCCCGTGCACCGCCCAGCGCAAACCGGACTTCGATGCTTTGGTTGCCAAGGGTCGCGAACTGATCGATATCGGCATGAGCGCCGTGGTCTATTGCGGCTCGATGGGTGACTGGCCGCTGCTGACCGAGGCCGAGCGTCAGGAAGGCGTGGCGCGCCTGGTCGCGGCGGGCATCCCGACGATCGTGGGCACTGGTGCGGTGAACTCCCGTGAGGCAGTTGCCCATGCGGCGCACGCGGCGAAAGTCGGCGCGCAGGGTTTGATGGTGATTCCCCGTGTGCTGTCCCGTGGTGCTTCGGCTACTGCGCAAAAAGCCCACTTTGCCGCGATTCTGCAAGCCGCGCCGAACCTGCCGGCGGTGATCTACAACAGCCCTTACTACGGCTTCGCCACCCGCGCCGATCTGTTTTTCGAACTGCGCCGCGAGTACCCGAACCTGATCGGCTTCAAGGAATTCGGCGGTGGCGCCGACCTGCGATACGCCGCCGAAAACATCACCAGCAAGGACGATGACGTGACCTTGATGGTCGGCGTCGACACGCAAGTGGTACACGGTTTCGTCAACTGCAACGCCACCGGCGCCATCACCGGCATCGGCAACGCCCTGCCCCGCGAGGTGCTGCAACTGGTCGCGCTGAGCAAGCAAGCGGCCAAGGGTGATGCCAAGGCCCGGCGTCAGGCGCGGGAACTGGAATCGGCACTGGCGGTGCTGTCGTCGTTCGATGAGGGCTGCGATCTGGTGCTGTATTACAAACACCTGATGGTGCTCAACGGCGACAAGGAATACACCCTGCACTTCAACGAAACCGATGCGTTGAGCGATTCGCAACGGCGTTATGCCGAGAAGCAGTATTCGCTGTTCCGTCACTGGTACGAGAACTGGTCGGCGGAACAGAACTTCGCCTGATCACGTCCCCCTCACCTGCCGCGAAACCTTTGTGATTCGCGGCAGGCCTCCCTCTTTTTTATCAGGAAGACACCATGACTTTGACGGGCCACATGCTGATCGGACAGCACACGATTGCCGGCAATCGCAGCGCCATTCGCGGGATCAATCCGGCCACGAATGAAACGCTGGAACCGGCGTACGCCGGTGGGTCGGCCGAGCATGTCGAACAGGCCTGCGCGCTGGCCTGGGCTGCGTTGGATGGGTATCGCGAGACAACCCTGAATGTCCGCGCCGAATTTCTGGAAGGTATCGCCGAAGAAATTGAAGGCCTCGGCGATGCGCTGATTGACCGGGCCCACGCGGAAACCGGCCTGCCACGCGCACGCCTGCTAGGAGAACGCGGGCGTACTTGCCAACAATTGAGAATGTTCGCCCGCACCGTGCGCGCCGGCGAATGGCTGGATGTGCGTGTCGATAGCGCGCAGCCGCAACGTCAACCGCTGCCGCGTGCTGATTTGCGTCAGCGGCAGATTGCGCTGGGGCCGGTCGCGGTGTTTGGCGCAAGCAACTTCCCGCTGGCGTTCTCGGTGGCCGGCGGTGACACCGCATCGGCGCTGGCCGCCGGTTGCCCGGTGATCGTCAAGGCGCACGGTGCGCATCCCGGCACCAGCGAACTGGTCGGCCGCGCGGTCGCTCGGGCGGTAAAAGCCTGTGATTTGCCGGAAGGTGTGTTCTCGTTGCTGTACGGTTCCGGCCGCGACGTGGGCATTGCGCTGGTCACTGACCCACGGATCAAAGC
>NZ_JAMLFX010000002.1:202543-292224 GCF_023634765.1 Pseudomonas sp. AKS31 | reverse complement strand
CTCGCGCAGCGGTGGTCTGGCGCTGATGCAAGCGGCGCAAGCGCGGCCCGAGCCGATTCCAGTGTACGCGGAAATGAGTTCGATCAATCCGGTGCTGCTGTTTCCTGCGGCGCTGAGCAATCGCACCCAGGCGTTGGCTGAAGGATTCGTCGCGTCACTGACACTGGGCGCAGGTCAGTTCTGCACCAATCCGGGTTTGGTCATTGCCTTGAAAGGACCGGCGCTGGACAAGTTTATCGCCGCCACTGCCGAGATCATTCAACGAAGCCCGGCGCAGACGATGCTGACACCGGGCATCTTCAGTGCTTACGAATCGGCCGTGAACGCGCTGGCCGAGAATGCCGCTGCGCGCATCACTGGTATCGGCCAGGCCAGCAACGGCCCGAACCAATGTCAGGCCCATGTATTCCTGACCGAGGCCGCCGACTTTCTCGCCGATCAGCACCTGCAAGCCGAAGCGTTCGGTGCGGCAGCGCTGATCGTGCAATGCGGCAGTGAAGCTGAAATTCGCCAGGTGACCGAACATCTGGAGGGCCAATTGACCACGACATTGCATCTGGATGACCAAGACCTGGAACAGGCGCGTACATTGCTGCCGACGCTGGAGCGCAAGGCCGGTCGCTTGCTGGTGAACGGCTGGCCTACCGGGGTCGAGGTGTGTGATGCGATGGTGCATGGCGGGCCTTTCCCGGCCACGTCCGACGCGCGCACAACCTCCGTCGGGACCGCGGCGATCCTGCGTTTCCTGCGCCCGGTGTGCTATCAGGACTTCCCCGACAGCTTGTTGCCTGCCGCGCTGAAACAGGCCAATCCGCTGCAATTGCGGCGTCTGCTCGATGGGCAACGGGAAGCGCAGCGCCATGGCGAATAACGGCTCCCACGACATCGCCGTGGTCGGCGCCGGCATCATCGGTGTCGCCTGCGCACTGCGTCTGGCTCGCCAAGGGTTGCGCGTGGTCGTGATTGATCAGCAGCAACCCGGCCACGGCGCCTCATTCGGCAACGCCGGGCATCTGGCGACCGAGCAGGTGTTTCCAATCGCCGACGCGTCCATCCTCAAGCGTCTGCCGGCCATGTTGATGGACCCGATGGGACCGTTGCGACTGGACTGGAAGTACCTGCTGCGCGCGCTGCCATGGTTCACCCGGTTGTTGCTGAATCTGCGCCCGACGCCTTTTCAGAACACCGTGGCAGGCTTGCGCGCGCTGAATGAAAGCAGTCTGGACGCCTGGCAGCGCTTGCTCGCCGATATCCAGCGGCCGGACTTGCTCAAGATCGATGGCTCGCTACTGGTGTTCGAACGCCCCGAATCGCGTCAGGCCATTCAGGCGTTACAGGCTCGACTGCATCAGCAACAGGTGCCGGTCGATTACTGGCAGGCCGGCGTCATCCGCGAAACCGCGCCGCAACTCAATGAACAGATTCAGGGCGGCCTGTTCTTCCCGCGCACCGGGCACTTCATTGATCCCTATCGCGTGGTGTGTGAACTGGTCGAAGCGGCCAAAGCCAGCGGTGTGAATTTCGTCCAGCAACAGGTCCAGGGTGGCTACGTGCAGGAGCACGGCGTTACGCTGACCACCGGCAATGGCCGTCTGACTGCAAGCCGCGTGCTGATTGCCTGCGGCGCACATTCGGCAAAACTCACCGCCGCCCTCACCGGCAAAAAAGTACCGCTGGACACCGAGCGCGGTTATCACCTGATGCTGCCGCAGGAACACGACCGCCTGCCCTTCCCCGTGACCTCGCTGGAGCGCAAATTCATCATGACGCCGATGTCCGAAGGCTTGCGCCTGGCCGGCACGGTTGAATTCGCCGGACTGGAAAAACCACCGAGCATGCAGCGCGCGTGGCAATTGCACCGGTTGAGTCAGGGCTTGTTTCGCAAGGATCTGAATGCTGAAGCGGCGACGCCGTGGATGGGTTTTCGACCGTCGTTGCCGGATTCGCTGCCGGTGATTGATCAGGTCTGTGAAGGCAAGGTGTTGCTTGCGTTTGGGCATCAGCATCTGGGGCTGACGCAGGCGGCGGTGACGGCGGAGATGGTGGTGCGGATGGCTTGGCCGGCAACGACGAATCAGGCGACTGATTTGACGGCAGATGAACTCTTCAGACTCGATCGTTTCTGAACGGCGGGTGCCGATGCGATTGCGCGTCTGCACTCAAGTGATCGGTTGCAATGCTTCTTTCAGCGCTCCTGACGACATTGCAACTATCCGCTCCGCCGGGGACATCAACCCCTTTTTCATACAACGCAAATATCATCGACCGGAGATTGTTCCCACGGGGGGCAAGGCGACCACGCGTCTAAGAGCTTGTCGATGAACAGGCGGATCTTGGGAGAAAGGTGTCGTTTGCTGGGATAGATGATCCGGATGGGTTCTGCTGCCTCAGCGTATTCTTCGAGCAGTTGAACAAGCTTGCCGCTGCGTAGTTGGTGGCTCACTACATACGACGGCAGTGTCGCAATACCCAAGCCCGCCATCGCGCACTCATGCAGTGCTTCCGCGCTGTCCATCTGTAGCCGCCCACCTTGAGTGAAGGCAACCGCCTGGCCGTCTACTCGAAAATTCCATGGAAGTAATCGTCCCCCGCTGACGAAATGCAGACATTCGTGCGCGGACAACTCTTCGGGAGTTTTTGGCCGTGGATGCTCCGCCAGATAGTGGGGTGAAGCACAGGTGATCATCTGCTGGTACGCCACCGTGCGCGTCAGCAATCGAGAATCCTCTTTGGGCGGGCCAATACGCATTGCCAGGTCAAACCCCTCATCAATGAGGTCTACAAGTCGGTCGGAAAACGTTACGTCGACACTTAGCGAAGGCCATTCCTTCAGACAGCATTCGATGTGAGGGAGAACGTGAAGCCTACCCAGCGCGACCGGCAGACTCATACGCAATCGCCCACTGGGTGTCGAGCGACGAAACGCCAGTGCATCCTCGACATCGTCTAGATCTTGAAGGATGCCAACACAGCGCTCGTAGAGAACCTGACCGTCGTCCGTCAGGCTCAGACTGCGGGTTGTGCGGTTGAGTAACCGCACTTGCAATCGAGCTTCCAGCCTGACAATCGATTTACCCACTGCCGAACGAGTCAGACCTAATTGCTTGGCAGCTGCGGTAAAGCTTCCGGCATTTACAGAACTCACAAAAGCCGCGATGTCGTTCAGGTTATGAATTTCCATACTTCCTCACTCGCTCAACGTTCGGGCGCCACGGCACCCGCTATGGGGAAACCTATTCCCCAATCAAGAGAATAGTATCTCGATTAGCTAATCCAATGCCCTCCTTCAATCGAGATCACTATGAATACGAAAGTAAAAGCAGCCGTTCAAACCTGGGCCAACAGCCTGAGCGATTTGGTACCTGTCCTCAAAGGCATTGATACCACCACGAAAATGAGCGATATCCGCGACTCCTACGCAGGAATGCTCGCGCAAAATCCAGCGCCCACCGGCGTCAGGTTCGAAGCAGTCGACATGGGCGGTGTTCCAGGGACCCTGGTGACACCCGATGAAGTCAGGACCGACGCAGTTGTGATGTACATCCATGGCGGGGCGTACATTGTCGGCCGTCCAGATGGCTACCACGGCATTGGTGGCAACTACGCAAAAATGCTGGGTGCTCGTGTATACATGCCTGACTACCGCCTGGCCCCGGAGCACAAATTCCCCGCATCCATCGACGACACACTGCGCGCCTACGAGTGGTTGCTCGAGCAGAAAATCCCGGCTGAAAAAATCGCGTTTTCCGGCGAGTCGGCTGGCGGCGCAATGGTTGTAAGCGTGATGGTGGCTGCCAAATCCAAAGGGCTCGCGTTACCTGCGGTGGGTTCTTCGATCTCGCCTTGGGCAAACCTCGAACACACCGGCGCCTCTATGAGCAACCGTGAGGGCCTGGATCCGCTGAATTCCAAGCCTGTTCTGGATATTCTTGCCAGAACATTCCTTGGCGAGACACTCGCCAACCATCCTCTGGCATCGCCAGTTTTCGCGGACGTCACTGGACTCCCACCCATTCTGGTACAGATTGGCGAGAACGAGCTGATGCTGAGTGACGCGATGCGGCTTGCCACCCATCTGGCGGACAACCGTGTCAGAGTCAATCTCGAGGTATGGCCTGCCATGTTCCACGCCTGGCACTTCTACTCTGCCATGCTGCCAGAAGGTCAGCAGGCAATGGAGAGCTCAGTACGTTTCATTGAGGCGGGTCTGGCCGAAGCCAATCGCTGAGTAGAAATTCAGACCGCGGGAGCTTTTCAGTTCCCGCAGATCTGCTTTCAACAGAGCACCGACAAGGAAAAACAAGTAAAGAGCGATTGACCGGATATGTTGCCTACCGTACTAGTCGTAAAACGCCTCAACCAACACCCGACTCCCAACAAAGAAACTGTCCGCCACCAAGCGCAACGGCTGCACATCCAGATCACTGGCCTTGTCGCCAATCAGCTGCTGAAAATGTCGATACACCGCCGCGTACTCACCCTCCTCCGACACAGCCTGGCGCACACCGTCAATACTCAACAGCGCACCACCGTTATCCAGGCGCAACACGCCTTCAGCGCAACGAATCTCGATACTCCACAGCTCATCATGCCCATGGTCAAAATCAAACTCCGCGCGTACATCGAGGCGGCGCGGGTCGGACATTTTGATCGACGCGGCAATCGGTGACTGGCAGTTGCTCGGCACGCGCAGTTCCGCGGATTCGACAAACAACGGCAGCGCCAGCAGATGAGTGACGATCGACAAGGCATTGATGCCCGGATCGAACACGCCGAGGCCGCCGGGCTGCCAGATCCAGGTCTGACCGGGGTGCCATTTGCGCACGTCTTCTTTCCAGTCGATCTGCACGCTTTGCAGGGTGCGCGTGGCGAGCCAGTCGCGGGCGGCTTCGATACCGGGTGCGTAGCGGGAGTGCCAGGCAAACAAGGCGCTGACGCCCTGCCCGGCGGCCTGATCGACCAAGGCCAGCGCCTCGCCCAACGTGGCGCACGGCGGCTTTTCCACCAACACGTGTTTGCCGGCGGCCAGCGCTTGCTGCACCAGCGCAAAGCGCCCTTGCGGTGGCGTGCAGAAGGCAATCGCATCCACCGGCGGACCGTTTTCCAGCAATTCATTCAAGGACTGGAAATTCTCCACGCCCGCGCAGGGTTTGCCTTGGGTGGCGACGGAGACCAGGTGAAAAGCGGGATTGGCGAGGATTGCCGGAACGTGTTGATCCTGGGCGATCTTGCCGTAGCCCACCAGACCGAGACGGATTGGTTGCATCAATGACTCCTGTTTTGATTTTGTTGTCGTCAGTGAACCGGGAGATTACCTGCAAAAATCACGAGCGTCTGTCCGCGCAATGTCACAACAACGCACAGAATCAGGCAAGGATTGCACAGGAATGCACTACTGCCCGCAGCGCTGAAACAGAAAGAATGTCACTACGACAAACCGATCGAGGATGTTCCCATGCTTGTACAAGCCTACGGTGCCCACGCGGGTGACAAACCCCTTGAGCCGATGCAGATCAACCGCCGCGCGCCGGCCGCCCATGATGTGCAGATCGATATCGCGTTCTGTGGCATTTGCCATTCAGACCTGCACCAGGTGCGCGCGGAATGGGCCGGCACGCAATTCCCGTGCGTACCTGGGCACGAAATCGTCGGTCGCGTTTCAGCGGTCGGCGCACATGTTGCGGACTACAAGGTCGGTGATCTGGTCGGCGTCGGTTGCATCGTCGACAGTTGCAAACACTGCGCTGACTGCGAAAGCGGCCTGGAAAACTACTGCGACGGCATGATCGGCACCTACAACTTCCCGACCCCGGATGCACCGGGCTGGACGCTGGGCGGCTACTCGCAAAACATCGTTGTGCATGAACGCTACGTCCTGCGCATCCGACATCCCGAAGCGCAACTGGCCGCCGTCGCACCGCTGCTGTGTGCCGGCATCACCACTTACTCGCCGCTGCGCCACTGGAACGCCGGCCCCGGCAAGAAAGTCGGCGTGGTCGGCATCGGTGGCCTTGGCCACATGGGCATCAAACTGGCCCACGCCCTGGGCGCCCATGTTGTTGCGTTCACCACCTCCGAATCCAAACGCGAAGCGGCCAAAGCCTTGGGCGCCGATGAAGTGGTGGTGTCGCGCAATGCCGAAGAAATGGCCGCCCACGCCAAGAGCTTCGACCTGATCCTCAACACCGTCGCCGCGCCGCACGATCTCGATGCGTTCCTCGTACTGCTCAAGCGCGATGGTGCGTTGACCCTGGTCGGTGCGCCGGCCACCTCGCATCCGTCGCCGAACGTATTCAACCTGATCATGAAGCGCCGCACGATTGCCGGTTCGATGATCGGCGGCATCCCTGAAACCCAGGAGATGCTCGACTTCTGCGCCAAGCACGGCATCGTCTCCGACATCGAACTGATCCGCGCCGACCAGATCAACGACGCCTACGAGCGCATGCTCAAGGGTGACGTGAAGTATCGTTTCGTGATCGATAACGCAACGTTGGCCGGCTAAACCTCAGCGCCCATTGGCCATTAAGCGCGGCCAATGGGCCATTGAATTCTGTCGCCGGGATTTGACAGGCCCGGCGTTGCTCGCCAGAGTCGCACCCCTTTGCCTGCCATCAAGGGGTTGCCGTTGAACGAACAGACATTGTCCATGCGCCTCGAGCGCGTGGCTGGCCACGTACCTGCCGGTGCGCGACTGGCCGATATCGGCTCGGATCACGGCTATCTGCCGGTGGCGCTGATGCGCCGTGGCCTGATCACCTCAGCTGTGGCGGGTGAAGTGGCGTCGACGCCGTTCCACGCGGCCTCGCGCACTGTGCGCGAAAATGATCTGCAACAGCACATCAGCGTGCGCCTGGCTGATGGCCTGGCGGCAATCAAAGCCTGCGACCGCATCACCGCCGTCAGCGTCTGCGGCATGGGCGGCGAAACCATCCGCGACATCCTTGACAGCGGCAAGGCTCACCTTAGCGGCCAGGAACGTTTGATCCTGCAACCCAATGGCGGCGAACAGCCGTTGCGCCAGTGGTTGATGGAAAACGGCTACCGCATCCTCAGTGAAGAAGTGCTGCGGGAAAACCGCTTCGACTACGAAATCATCGTCGCCGAACGCGCCGAAGCGGTGAGTTATTCCGATCAGGAACTGTACTTCGGCCCTTTGCATCTGCAGACCCGCAGCCCCGCGTTCCTGACCAAGTGGCAGCACAGACTTCGCCACAAGCAAAACACGCTGAACCATCTCGCCCGCACGCAGCACAACCTGCCCGAGCAAAAACTTCACGACCTTACTCGACAGACCCGCTGGATTAGCGAGCTGCTGGCCTGAGCGCCAGCGTTTGGCGCCGAGATCAGGTGAATCTCTACGCCGCCATTTGATACATCACATCACAAATGATGTACCTCAAGCCCCATTTATCAATTCCTGCCTGCCTCTTAGAGTTCTCTCCAACAGCCGCCCATCATTCCGACGGGCCAGCGCCTGGAGAGTCCTCACATGCCTTTCATCAGCGTACGCATCACCCGTGACGGCGTGACCCGTGAGCAAAAAGCTCAGGTCATCAAGGAAATCACCGAAACGATGGAGCGGGTTCTGCACAAGGATCCGAAACTCACCCACATCGTGATCGAGGAAGTCGACACCGATAACTGGGGTTATGCCGGCATCACCACCACCGAATATCGCCAACAATTGGCGGACTCGCAGTCATGAGCCGGGCCGTGAAAATCGATTTCGTCTCGGACGTCGTTTGCCCTTGGTGTGCTTTGGGCGTCACCGCGCTGGAGCAGGCAATCGAGAATCTGGTGGGCGAAGTCAACGTGGAGCTGACCTACAAACCGTTCGAGCTGAATCCGGACATGCCCGCCGCTGGTGAACACGCCATCGAGCACATGATGCGCAAATACGGACGCACTGCCGAGCAAGTGGCGGACCGCAACGCGATGATCATCGAGCGCGGCGAGCAGATCGGTTTTCACTTCGACCTGGAAAAACGCAGCCATTTCCACAACACCTTCGACGCCCATCGACTGCTGTTCTGGGCCGCCACCCAAGGACGTCAGCGTGAGTTGAAGCAGGCGTTGCTCAAGGCCTACTTCACTGACGGCAAGAACCCGAATGACCACGCCACGCTGGTGACACTGGCAGGCGCAGTCGGGCTCGACAGTCAGCGTGCGCGAGAGGTTCTGGCCAACGCTGAGTTCAGCCAGGCCGTGCGCGAACTGGAACGGTTTTACCAGCAGCGCGGCATCGACTCGGTTCCGGCCATGGTGATCGATGACAAACAAGTCATCCCCGGTTCCCAGTCCATTGCTTATTACGAGCAAGCATTACGTCAGGCAGCGCAGCTTCCGGCTCACGCCTGACCAGCAAAATCCTTTTATTCAACCATTCAGATTGCATGAGGAAACATCATGAGCACGTCCAAAAAAGTTGTTGTGATTACCGGCGCCTCGCAAGGCATTGGCGCAGGCCTGGTCAAAGGTTTCCGCGAGCGCGGCTATCAGGTTGTGGCGACCTCGCGTTCGATCAAACCGTCCACTGACCCGGACATTCTCGCCGTCGCCGGTGACATCGCCGACCCGCAGACCGCCGAGCGCGTGATTCGCGAAGCCGTCGCACGCTTCGGCCGTATCGATACGCTGGTGAACAATGCCGGGATATTCGTCGCCAAGCCTTTCACCGAATACAGCAACGAAGACTACGCACAAGTGGTGGCGACCAACATGAGCGGCTTCTTCCACATCTCGCAACTGGCGATTGCCGAAATGGAAAAAAACGCCAGCGGCCATATCGTCAGCGTCACCACCAGTCTGGTTGATCACGCGATTGACGGCGTTCCATCGGTGCTCGCATCGCTGACCAAGGGTGGCATCAACGCGGCGACCAAATCCCTCGCCATCGAGTACGCCAAGCGCGGCATTCGGGTCAATGCGGTATCGCCCGGCATCATCAAAACGCCGATGCACGGCGAAGAGACGCACGCCGCCCTCGGCAGCCTGCACCCGGTGGGCCACATGGGTGAAATCGACGACATCGTGCAAGCGATCCTTTACCTGGACAGCGCGAACTTCGTCACCGGCGAAATCCTCCATGTCGACGGTGGTCAGAGCGCTGGCCATTGATAAAGCCCTGCTGCGCCGCCGGTGTGTACCGGCGGTGTCGCTTCATGAGATAACCCTGAGCATGGACCGTCAGTCGATTCCCGGTGTACTCACATGAAGCGCCACTTTGATGATTTGCAATTAGGCAGTATCGAACTGTTTTGCCTCGCCGCTGAAGCCGGCAGTTTCACCGCTGCCGCCCAGCTCGCTGGGGTTACACCGGCCGCCGTGAGCCGGTCGATTCTGCGTCTGGAAAAGCGTTTGGGTTCACGCCTGTTTGCCCGCACCACCCGCAGCATTCGCTTGACCGAAGCCGGTAGAAACTTTTTCCTGCAGTGCAGCCAGGCCCTGACCCAACTGGTCGAAGCGCAACAGGAAGTCATGGGCGCACAGACCTCACCGTCCGGTCAGTTGCGCATCAGCCTCCCCACCACTTACGGCCATCACCGCATCCTGCCGCTGCTGCCAAAGTTCCGTGCGCTCTATCCTGACGTGACTGTCGACATCCACTTGGGCAACCGCAATATCGACTTCGTCGGCGAAGGCTACGATCTGGCAATCCGCGTCCGCGCCCAACCGGATTCGACCATGGTTGCGCGCCTGCTGGAAGATGCAAAACTGGTGGTGGTTGCGTCTCCCGAGTACCTGAAAAAGGCTGGCACACCGAAGACGCTGGAAGATCTGCTGCAACACGAATGCATTCAGTTCGAACTGCCCAGCAGCGGGCGGCGGATCTCCTGGCTATTTCAGGAAAACGGCGAGAACCGTGAAGTGATTTCCGACGGCGGCTACTCCTGCTCCGACGATGTTCTGGGTGGCGTCACACTGGCCAAACATGGTGCCGGGGTCTTTCAGACCTATAAATTCATTGTCGAAAAAGAACTGGCCGACGGCAGCCTCGTCGAAGTGCTCCAGCCGTACGCCGGGCGCTCGCGACCTTACACCTTGCTGTACCCGCACGGCCGCTATGTGCCGCAACGGGTGCGGGCGTTTGTCGATTTTCTGCTGCAGTTTCGTGATGAGTGGGCGCAGGCGTAACGCGGCACAAGGGTTAAATCGGTTGAAAGGCGTTCGCCATCAACCGGAAAAGGAGTTGTTCGCGCTGACAGCCGGGCGCTGCTGGAAAATCTACAGGGCCGGCGCCATGCTATGCTTCGAAAGAGAAAACGAGGGGTTCATATGACGGGTTCAGCCCCTGGCGGCGTTGCGAGCGAAGTCCGCAAACTCGCCCAAAAGCATAAGGTTACCGCTGAGCGTGACAGCATGAGCTGCATGGCAGCGACCATTACTCGCCTGGCAGGTGATGCTGTCGAGCTGGATGGCATTGAGCAATTGCTCGTCAATCTCAAGCGTAAAGGTGTACTGAACAAAGCAGAAATCATGGCCCTGCAAGGACGCTACCTTCAAGAAAAAAGGCGTTGCAAGAGGCAGCTTAGCGCATGACTTTCGACCCCTTCGGCGATTTCTAGACTGAAGGTTATCTTCAAAACTCGCTCAAACTGAAAGACCCTCTTGAAGTCAAAGAGTCCGAACACCTCTCCTTCGAAGCCAGTATCGAAGATGCCCTTGCTTATCTCGCCAAGAAAAAAACCATCGACTACAAAGCTGTCCTCAAGACTCACGAAATCCTGTTTTCCGGTTTTTATCCGTGGGCGGGAAAAGACAGAAATGCACTGGTCCCCCACCTCGCAGTTTTCAAAGGCTCGAAAGATGATCCGCATCACACGATATTCGAACGTCCTGACCTGATCAAAAGATCCGTCGAATACGCCTTTGAACTCGCAGCAAATAAAAAACGCTTTCGTCAGCGTCCCGGCGAAGTAATGGGCCAGTTGGCGTCCGCCCACCCGTTTCTGGATGGCAATGGCCGCACAATCCTGCTCATCTACATGGAATTGAGCTATCGGACCCGGTTCGCCATTGACTGGTCAAAAACCAATAAAGACGATTACTTGCGAGCACTTGCCGACGAGATTCGAGATCCTTTCAAAGGCCATCTGGACGATTATCTGACCCCCTTCGTCATCGACATCTCCAGTCGCGATGAATGGCCGGCAATGATTAGCGGGATAAAGGGTCTGGACGGACTCGACAAGGAAGGGATTACGTATAAGAGCCTGGATGATCCTGAGGTCCAGCGACTTTATAAAGCGTATCGAGCAATGCCCCTTGAATGATCAACGCGCTCCTTGGCGTAGCTGTTGAAATCCGGGTTCTGGCTTCACAACAAACAAAAGCCTGCTTTTCAGGGCAGGCTTTTGTCCGGATCGCGCAGGCTTACTTCTGCTGAGCGGTCAGCGCCGAGTAGCTGTTCATCAGGTTGCGGTAGTTGGGGATGCGCTGCGACAACAGATTGCCCAAGCCTTCAATATCGTTGCGCCAGTCGCGGTGCAGTTCACAGGCCACCGAGAACCAGTTCATCATCTGCGCACCGGCCTGGGTCATGCGGCTCCACGCGGCTTGCTGCACGGTGGTGTTGAAGGTGCCGGAAGCGTCGGTTACCACAAACACGTCAAACCCTTCTGCCAGCGCCGACAAGGTCGGGAACGCTACGCACACATCCGTTACCACACCGGCAATGATGATCTGCTTGCGGCCGGTGGCTTTGATCGCCTTCACAAAATCTTCGTTGTCCCAGGCGTTGATCTGGCCTGGACGAGCGATGTACGGCGCGTCCGGGAACATCTCTTTCAGCTCTGGCACCAGCGGGCCGTTCGGGCCTTGTTCGAAACTGGTGGTGAGGATGGTCGGCAGTTCGAAGAACTTGGCCAGATCCGCCAGGGCCAGCACGTTGTTCTTGAACTCGTTTGGCGAGAAGTCCTGCACCAGTGAGATCAGACCGGTCTGGTGGTCAACCAGCAGCACGATGGCGTCGTCTTTGTTGAGGCGGTTGTAGGTTGGAGTGGTCATGATTTGCTTCCCTTTTGAGTTTTTGAAGTTGTTGTTGCGTTCAAGTTGGGTACAGATTACTGACGCACAGGAACGGGATAAATCGGCTGAAAAGCGTTTATCCGTCAACTCAAAAAGGACAATCTCTATCGACCAGAATCGCGCCACCTCGTCCACCGAGCGCGCGCTGTTGAGCAGGAAACTGCGTGCCTCGTGCATCCTGCGTTCGAGCACCAGCTCACTAAGGAGCATGTGCCGAAGCAGCTGCCCTCACCCTAGCCCTCTCCCTCAGGAAAGGGGACCGATTGGGGGATATTGGCGATGAACGCCGAAATGCAATAGCGCCGGTGAATCCAATACCGCCAAGCACTACGAGGTGAACCCGTAATCGACGCGATCTGTCAGGTCAATGCATAACACAAGACACCTCGGTCGGCTCCCTCTCCCTCCGGGCGGTCCGACGTTTCGGGAGGGCCGGGGTGAGGGGCCGCCGTTGCAGCGTCGAACTTGCCCTACAACGTGTAGGAAATGCCGACCTGCACGGTTCTTGGTGCGCCCGGATAGGCGTAAACGTTACCGAACGCGCCCTCCTCATAATCGCGATCAAACAGGTTTCTCAGGTCAAGGTTGAGCCGCACCTTCTCGTTGACCTTATAGAAGCCGAGCAGGTCGACCACGGTGTAGCTGTCCATCGAGAACGCGGTATTGGCGGTTTGCCCGGCACGCTCGTCGACGTACTTGAGTCCAGTGCCCAGGCCCAGGCCTTTCAGTGCACCGTCCTGAAACTCGTAGACGTTGAGCAGGCTGAAGCTGTTTTGCGGAATGTTCATCAGGCGCGTGCCAGAGCGGATCACATTGTCCTTGGTCACCTCAGCATCGACGTAGGCGTAGCCGCCGATCACCCGCCACTCGGGTGTCAGGTTGCCGGCGACGTTCAGGTCGAAACCACGGCTGCGCACTTCTCCGGCGGCGACGTTGAAGGTCGAGTCAACCGGGTCGGTGGTCAGCACATTGCGCTTTTCGATCTGATAGATCGCGGCATCCACGCTCAACTGATGGTCCAGCGCTTCCCACTTGATGCCCATTTCGTAAGACTTGCCTTTCTCCGGTGCGAAGCCTCCGCCCGTGCGGCTCGCGCCGGTGTTGGGCTTGAACGAGCGCGCGGTGTCGGCGTAGATCGCCAGGGTCTCGGTCAGGTCGTAGGTCACGCCGATGCGCGGGGTCACCGCGTTGTCACTGGCCTGCCAGTTTTTGCCGCCCGGCACATAGGTTTCATAGTCGTGCTCGAAGCGCTCGAAACGTGCGCCGGCCAGGACCTTCAAACGCTCGGTCAACGCGACCTGATCCTGTACAAACGCGGCGTAAGTCTTGAGGTTTTCCTTGTCGTGGGTTGGCGTGCGCGTCAGTGCCGGACGCGGCTGACCGTACACCGGATCGAAGATGTCGATCGGGTAGGCGCCGACCGCGCCGCTGGAGCGTTGAATGATCGACTTGTAGTCATAATCTTCATACTCAATACCGGTCAACAAGGTGTGCTGCAAACCACCAGTGCTGAAATGCCCGGTCAGATTGAGCTGCGTGTCCTTGTCGGTCCATTCCAGTTTGCGGTAGTTGAAGTTGCGTCCCAGGGTGCGACCGTCAGCGGCAATGCCGTTGGCCTCGATCGCATTGCCCTGCAGCGAGCCGTCGAGCCACTGGAACCCGCCGCCCAGCGTCCAGTCATCATTGAGCAAATGTTCGAAGCGCAGTTGCGCCATGTTGTTGTCGTTGTGCAATTTGCCGGCGTCTTTCTCGCCGAAGAAGGTATCCCTCGAGGCGGTGCCAATCTGCTTGGCGTAACGCGTCACGCCGCGATCCAGCGGATGATTGTTGCGCATGAAATCACCTTCGAAGATCACCCGGGTGGCATCGCTGGCCTGCCAGGTCAGCACTGGCGTGATGCCGTAGCGCTCGGTCTCGACGTGATCGCGGAAGGTATCACCGCCCTCACCCACCACGTTCAATCGATAGGCCAGGCGTCCCTCTTCATCCAGCGGTCCGGAAGCGTCCAGAGTGCCGCGCTTCATGCCTTGATCGTTCAACTGGCTGCCCAACGTGACCGTACGCTCGGCCAACGGCTGCTTGGACACGACATTGAAGGTACCGCCGGGATCGCCACGGCCATAGAGCATGGTTGCCGGCCCGCGCAACACTTCCAGACGCTCGATGGTGTTGGCGTCGGGCATGTTCGGGTAGCCGCGATTGATCGGGAAACCGTTACGGTAGAACTCGCCGGTGGTGAATCCCCGCACAGTGAACGTCGTCAGTCCCTGGCCGCCGAAGTTGTTCGCCCGGCCCACACCGCCGGCGTAGTCGAGTGCATCTTGCAGGCGCGTGGCGCCGAGGTCTTCGACAGCATCCTTGGTGACGACGCTGATCGATTGCGGTGTTTCATGAATCGAGGTGTCGGTACGGGTAGCACTGGCGGAACGTGTGGCGCGGTAACCCTGCACCGGGCCATCGGCCCGTTCGTAATCCGCTGTACCGACCACGTCGGTCGCCTCCAGCTCTAGCGCTGAAGATGTCGAATCGGCCTGTTCGGCCCATGAGGAAGAAGACAACGCCTGCAGCACGCAAATTGAAAGCAGAGTACGACGCATGAAATGAAAACCTTACGAATAGGCCAGAACGAAGGGTAAAACCGCCAGCAAAACGCGGCGATGGTATACCAAGCGTTTCGTTATTGAAACTTATTCCCATTCGTATATTTGAGCGCTAGGCTCCTGGTGATCATTTCATCCTAAGTGCCGCACAAAGAAACAGTTTCAAACGCGCAAGAGCCTCCGGGTCATCGCCATCGATGTCTGCAGCGATTGCCCGGTACGCTGCAACTTGTTCAGCAAGCTGGCGCCAAGCCACAACTGATACAGGGTTTCCGCCAGATGCCGGGCATCGCCCTCGGGCAGGCTTTTTTCAGCCTGGCCCTGCTCGATGCACAGGGCAATGCGCGCCACCACTTGCTCGGCGCCATCGCGCAAGGTGAGGCGCATCGACTCCGACAAGTCGGCGACTTCGGCGCTGAGTTTCACCACCAGACACTCATCGCCATGGCCCTCGAGGGTGCAGCGGTTCTGCCAGCCCTGCCAGTAATCCATCAACCGCTCGTAGGCGCTCAGGCCTGGTAGCGTCAGGCGCCGCTCCATGTCGGCGAGGTAGTCAACGAAGTAATCCGCCAGCAATGCCTGGCCGTAAAGTTCTTTGGATTTGAAGTAGTGATAGAACGAACCCTTGGGCACACCGGCGGTTTGCAGGATCTCGTTGAGGCCGACACTGGTGAAGCCCTTCTCGGCCATCATCCGGTGGCCGGTGTCGAGCAAATGTTGGCGGGTGTCGTCATAGGTCGGTTTCATGGGGCGCGAATTACCAGGCAATAGACCAGTCGTATTTTCGGAGGAACGGAAGTTTGCCATACCTGTCGATGAAAAACCCCAGGATAAAAAATTACTAGACGACTGGTCTAATTGGAATCTATGCTGCGCCCCGACAACCGTTTTCCGACCGGTGTGGCCGATGCGCGAATGTTTCGCCCAATCGAAGACACCCGACCTAAGCAAGGTGCTCTATGAAAATCTTGATGGTTCTGACTTCCCACGATCAACTCGGCAACACCGGCAAGAAAACCGGCTTCTGGCTGGAAGAGTTCGCCGCGCCCTACTACGCCTTCAAAGACGCCGGCGCCGAGATCACCCTGGTTTCGCCGGCCGGTGGCCAGCCGCCGCTGGACCCGAAAAGCGATGAACCCGATGCCCAGACCGCCGAGACCGATCGCTTCCGCAAGGACCCGGCGGCACAACAGGCACTGGCCAACACCGGTCGTTTGGCCGACGTCAGCGCCGAGGATTTCGATGCCGTGTTTTATCCGGGTGGCCACGGCCCACTGTGGGATCTGGCCGAGGACAAGCACTCGATCGCGCTGATCGAAGCGTTCGACCGCGCCAACAAGCCTCACGGTTTTGTCTGCCATGCGCCGGGTGTGTTGCGTCACGCCCTCACCGCTGACGGCAAACCGCTGGTGCAGCATCGCCAAGTCACCGGTTTCACCAACGCCGAAGAAGCGGCAGTTGGCTTGACGGACGTGGTGCCGTTCCTGATCGAAGACGAGTTCCAGCGCCTCGGCGGTCATTACTCGAAAGTCGCTGACTGGCAGGTTCATGTGGTCGCCGACGGGCAACTGGTCACCGGCCAGAATCCGGCCAGCTCCGCCGCCGTCGCCGAGAAACTGCTGAAGATGCTCGGCTAAACCCTCGCACAACCTCAGAAACGCCGGGTGCGTCCTGCCCGGCGTTATTTTTTCGCTCAACAAATAGACGACTGGTCTAATAAGCCACGAACAAGGTCATCCATGAACCACAGCAGTTTCTTCACCCCCGTCAAACTGGGTCACCACACCCTGAAAAACCGTATCGTCCTGCCGCCCCTGACCCGCCAGCGCAGCACACAACCGGGCAACATCGCCAATGAGTTGATGGCCGAGTATTACCAACAGCGCGCCGGTGCCGGTCTGCTGGTCACCGAAGGCACGCAGATCGAACCGCGTGGCCAGGGTTATGCGTGGACGCCGGGCATTCATACGCCGGAACAAATCGCCGGATGGCGCAAAGTCACTGAGGCCGTGCATGCCGTGGACGGGGTGATTTTCGCCCAGTTGTGGCATGTCGGCCGTGTCTCGCATACCGCTTTGCAGCCCGACGGCGCAGCTCCGGTTTCAGCCTCCGCGGTGGCCACCGACCGCGTCAGCGTGTTTATCGAAACCGCGCCCGGCGCCGGTGAACTGGTCACCCCGTCGGCACCGCGCGCACTGAGCACCGATGAAGTGCAGGAACTGGTGCAGCTGTATATCCAGGCCGCGCGCAACGCCATGGACGCCGGCTTCGACGGCATCGAATTGCATTGCGCCAACGGTTATCTGGTCAACCAGTTCATCTCCGCCCACAGCAACCTGCGCGACGATCAGTACGGCGGCTCGCTGGACAATCGCCTGCGTTTTCTGCGCGAAGTGGTCGCCGGTGTTGCCGAATGCATCGGCAAGGAAAAAGTCGGTGTGCGTTTCGCCCCGCTGTTCACCACTACCGACGAAGCGCGCACGTACTTGGGCATGGTCGAGGAAGACCCGCATACCACTTATATCGAAGCGATCAAAGTACTGCAGGACGTGGGCATCGCCTATCTGTCGATCGCCGAAGCCGATTGGGACAACGCCCCGGCGATGCCGTTGACGTTTCGTCAGGCCGTGCGCGAGACCTTCAGTGGCGCGATCATTTACGCCGGGCGCTACACCGCGGAATCCGGGGCGCAATTGCTCGATTCCGGGCTGGCCGATCTGGTCGCTTTCGGCCGTCCGTTCATGGCCAACCCGGATCTGCCGGCGCGCATTGCCAATGACTGGCCGTTGAATGCACTGAACCCGGCGACGGTGTATGGCGGCAACGCCGAAGGCTATACCGACTACCCCGTTTATCCCGGCTAAATCCTTCCTGACAGCGTAAGGCGCTCCCGCAACAGCGGGAGCGTTCATCAAGCGCGCCTCGCAATCGCTCTGAACTGCGCAATCCCTCCTACAAAAAACCTATACACAGACTACAATCTGTACAACTATCTGGACTTGATACTTAAACGTCCACTCAGCAGCCTGCTGCTCATTACGTTGAATTCGTGAAATGAACAAAACCCGTCGACTGTGCCTGGTGCTGGGTGACCAGCTGTCTTTTGATCTGGCGTCATTGGCCGGTCTGGATAGGGAACACGACTGTGTGCTGATGGTCGAGGTCATGGAAGAAGCCACCCATGTCGCCCATCATCCGCAGAAGATCGCGCTGATTTTCAGCGCCATGCGTCACTTCGCTCAGGCGCTGGAAAGCCAGGGCATCCACGTGCATTACGTGGCCCTCGACGACCCGCAGAACAGCGGCTCGGTGCCCGGCGAGTTGAAGCGCTGGCAAGCTTTGTTGCAGGCCAGCGAGTTGCATGTGACGGAGTGCGGAGACTGGCGCCTGGAGCAATCGCTCAAGGACTGTGGTGTGCCGATCCACTGGCACGCCGACGGCCGCTTCCTGTGCAGCCGCGATGAGTTTCGCGCCTGGGCCGCAGGCAAAAAGCAGTTGCGCATGGAGTTCTTCTACCGCGAGATGCGCCGCAAAAGTCGCCTGTTGCTCAACGGTGACGGCACGCCCGTCGGCGGCGCGTGGAACTTTGACGCCGACAATCGCAAAGCCTTGCCGAAAACCGTCAAAGCGCCCTACCCGGCCGGTTTTACCAACGATGCAATCACCCTCGAAGTCCTCGCCCTGGTCAAACAACGCTTCGCCAGTCACTACGGCAGTCTGGATGATTTCAACTATCCGGTGACACACGCCGATGCCCAGGCGCTCTGGGCGTACTTTCTCGATTACGCCCTGGCCGGGTTCGGCGATTATCAGGACGCCATGGCCAGCGGCGAGCCGTTTCTGTTCCATGCGCGCATCAGCGCGGCGCTGAACATCGGCCTGCTCGACCTGCGCCAGCTCTGCGCTGATGTGGAGTCGGCCTACTGGTCCGGCAGCATCGCGCTGAATGCGGCCGAAGGTTTCATCCGCCAACTGATCGGCTGGCGCGAATATGTCCGTGGCGTTTACTGGCTGCACATGCCCGAGTACGGCGAGGGCAATGCATTTGCCAACCAGCGGCCGCTGCCGGAGTTCTACTGGACCGGCGCAACCAACATGAATTGCATGCGCCAGGCCATCGGCCAAAGCCTCAAACACGCCTACGCGCATCACATCCAGCGCCTGATGGTGACCGGCAATTTCGCCCTGCTCGCTGGCATCGCACCGAAGCAGATCTGTGAGTGGTATCTGGCGATTTACATGGACGCGTTCGATTGGGTCGAGCTGCCCAACACCCTCGGTATGGTCATGCACGCCGATGGCGGTTACCTCGGGTCCAAGCCTTATTGCGCCAGCGGCCAGTACATCAACCGGATGTCCGACTATTGTCGCGACTGTGCTTACTCGGTGCGCGAAACCACGGCTGACAACGCCTGCCCGTTCAACGCCTTGTACTGGCATTTCCTCATGCGCCACGGCGAGCTTTTAAGGAGTAATCAGCGCATGGCCATGATGTACAAAAACCTTGATCGCATGTCGCCAGACAAGCAACAGGCACTGTGGCAACGCGGCCAACACTTGCTCGATGCGCTGGATAACGGCCAATCGTTATGAAAACGCCTGCGCCGCTGGTCCGCGTGCAACTTAAACCGGCCGTCCCGGGTCAATGCCTCACAACGCTTACGAAGCAACCTGGGTGTTCGCTTGAAACACGCCTATTGAACGCAGACCAATAATCCAAGGCATGAGGGGTGGATATCCTGAAACAGCTTACTCGCGAGGAGCTTGAGTCCGAGGTCACGCGCCTGCGCCTGGCCGTCAAGGCGACCTGCGACGCCGTCTGGGACTGGGACCTGACGACCAATCAGATTGCCTGGAACGACGCGCTGCAAGACGCGTACGGCTATGCCCCGGCGGCCATCGACCCGACGATTGACTGGCGCTTTGCGCAGATCCACCAGCAGGATCGCGCACGGGTAGAGACTTCGATTCGCTCGGCAATCGACGGCGCAGGCACGACCTGGAGTGCCGAGTACCGCTTCCGCTGTCAGGATGGTTCCTGGGCCGAAGTGCTTGATCGCGGCCACCTGATTCGCAATGCCGATGGCCAGGCCGAACGCATGATCGGGGCCATGCTCGACCTGACCCGTTCGCGCAGTGCCGAAACCGCACTGCGCCAAAGTGAAGAGCGCTTCAGCACCATTCTGGAAACCATCGAAGCCGCGTTCGCCATCGTCAAAGTCAAATTCGACGCCGACGACCACCCCATCGATTACTACTTTGTCGAGGCCAACCCGGCGTTCGAACGGCAGGCCGGGGTCAACCTGCGGGGCAAATGGGTCACCGAGTTTGCGCCCAACCTGGAAAAATTCTGGTTCGAGACCTACGGCCACGTCGCCAAAACCGGCGAGCCGGCCAACTTCGAAAACTACGCCAACACCTTCGAACGCTGGTTCGATGTGCGCGCCGTTCGCGTCGGCGACCCGGCCGATCGGCAGATCGCGATTTTCTTCAGCGACGTCACCGAGCGCCGCGACGCACAAGAGCGCTTGCGCAACAGCGAGGCGATCGCTCGGGAAAACATCGAACGGGTCCAACTGGCCCTCGCCGCCGGCGCCATTATCGGCACCTGGCACTGGCACTTGCCCACCGATCGCTTCTACGTCGATGAAGCCTTCGCGCGGGTCTTCAACCTCGACCCTGCGCTGGGCCGTGACGGTCTGAGCCTGGAGCAAGTGGTGATGAGCGTGCATCCCGATGACCGCGACGGGCTCACAGCGGCAATCAATGAAGCCATTGCCCGTGGCGGGGCGTATTCGCACCAATATCGAGTGCGCGGCGCGGATGGCAAATTCACCTGGATCGAAGCCAACGGACGCGTCGAATGCGCCGGAGACGGCACGCCTTTGCGCTTTCCCGGTGTGCTGATCGATGTCGAAGAGCGGCGCAATGTCGAAGACGAACGCGACCGGGTCACCGCCGCTTTAAAAGCGCTCAACGACACCTTGGAACAGCGGGTCTCGGCGCGTACCGCAGAACTGATGCAGGCCGAAGAAAAGTTGCGCCAATCGCAGAAAATGGAAGCGGTCGGGCAACTCACTGGCGGTCTGGCCCATGACTTCAACAATCTGCTGGCAGGGATTTGCGCCTCCCTGGAGCTGATGGAAAAACGCATCGCCCAAGGTCGTTTGAAGGACATCGACAAATACATGCTGATCGCCCAGGACGCGGCCAAACGCGCCACCGCCCTGACCCATCGCCTGCTGGCGTTCTCCCGCCGGCAGACCCTCGATCCACGGCCGACCGAAATCAACGCGCTCATTGCCGGCATGACCGAACTGATCCAGCGCACCGTCGGCCCGAGCATTCGCCTGAAGACGGTCGCCGCCGCCGATCTGTGGCCGACGCTGGTCGATGCCAGTCAACTGGAAAACGCCCTGCTCAACCTGTGCATCAACGCCCGCGATGCGATGCCCGATGGCGGCACCATCACCGTCGAAACCGCCAATCGAACCCTCGATGCTGAATCGGCGCGCATCAGGGAGATGCCCGAAGGGCAATACCTGTGCCTGTCGGTCGCCGACACCGGTACCGGCATGAGTGCGGAAGTCATGGCCAAGGCCTTCGACCCGTTTTTCACCACCAAACCGCTGGGCCAGGGCACAGGGCTGGGGCTGTCGATGATCTACGGCTTCACCAAGCAATCCGGCGGGCAGGTGCGGGTGCAATCGACTGTGGGGCAAGGCACCATCATCTGCATTTACCTGCCGCGCTACCGCGGCGAAACGCAGCGCAATCACGACGACGCGCAACGCTCGGCCCCGCTGCAGGCAAAGGCCGGCGAGACCATACTGATTGTCGACGACGAACCCACCGTTCGCACGCTGCTCAAAGACGTGCTGAACGACCTCGGCTACAACCTGCTCGAAGCGAGCGACAGCGTTGAGGGACTGGAAGTGTTGCGCTCCAGCGCGCACATCGATCTGCTGATCACCGATGTCGGCTTGCCGGGCGGCATGAACGGCCGGCAGATGGCCGACGCGGGCCGGGAAATCAGGCCGAAGCTCAAGACCTTGTTCATCACCGGGTACGCGGAAAACTCAGTGCTCGGCAACGGTCAGCTCGGCCCCGGCATGCAGGTGCTGACCAAACCGTTTGCCGTCGACACCCTGGTGTCAAGGGTCGGTGGCCTGCTGTCCATCGACATCGAATGAGGGTCACGCAGCGGATTTCATCAACCGGTTGCGCCCGGCTGTCTTCGCTTGATACAGCGCCTGATCGGCGCACTTGATCAGCGCCTGCACCGGCTCCAACTGCGGGCCACGCGCAGCGGCAATACCGATGCTCAGGCTCACCCGGGCCAACGGACTGCTCGGGTGAGCGATGTTGGCTTGCTGCAAGCGCTCAATCATCAGCTGCGCCACCACGGCCGCCCCATCAATATCGGTGTCGGGCATGATCACCGCGAACTCTTCGCCGCCGTAGCGCGCCACCAGGTCCGACGGTCGCCGCACACACTCATCCAGCACGTGACCGACGGTTTGCAGGCAGGCGTCACCGGCAACGTGCCCGAACGCATCATTGAACCGTTTGAAATAGTCGATATCGATCATCAGCAACGCCAGCGAAGAGCCGTCGCGCTGTGCCCGCCGCGCCTCTGTCGCCAGGGTTTCATCGAAGCAGCGCCGATTAGCCAGCCCCGTCAGCGCATCCTTCATGGCCAACAGTTCCAGTTGCCTATTGGAGCCGAGCAACTGTTGCTGAGCGATGCGCAGTTCTCCTTCCACCTGGGTTCGGCGCCGGATGTCGAGGATCAGGAACCAGCCGATCAGCCCGGTTAGCCCCAGCAGCCCCGCCACCACCACCGCCGACAGCAAAGCCTCGGTTCGCCACGCCGTCAGCGCTTCATGCTTGCCGATGGCGACCGTGGTGATCAGCGGCAACTTTTCACTTTTGCGGAAGGCGTAGAGGCGTTCGACGCCATCCAGGCTGGAGGTATAAGACGCGGTACCCACCGATTGCTCGACCAGGTACTTGGCGTAGAGCAGCGACTTGGAAAAATTGCGGCCCATGTCCTGCTCGCGGAACGGGTAGCGCACCAGCAACGTGCCGTCGGTATAGGACAAGCCGATGGCGCCCTCCTGACCGATGTCGAGTTTGCCGAACAGGCGCAGAAAGTTTTCCACACCCAGGGTCACGGCCACGACCCCGGCGAACTCGCCGCGGTCATCATTGAAACGGCGGCTGACGGTGATCACCCATTCCTGATTGGAACGGCTGCGGATGGGCGGCCCGATAAAGGGGTCGCGGCTCGGATCATCGCGATGATGAATGAAATAGGCCCGATCAATGCTGCTGGCACCCACCGGAATCGGCCGGTTCGACGACATCAGCCAATGACCTTCGCGGTCATAGATGGTGATACCGCTCAGTTGTGGCATCAACGGTTGCTGGCGGTCAATCAGCGCACTCAGGCGCTGGATCTGCGCGGGGCCACTGCCTTCGGTTTCCAGGCGTTCGACCAGCCCGAGCAACAGCAGCGAACTTTGCCGGACAATGCCTTCGGAATAGGTCTCCAGTGCCTGAGTCAGGTTCAACCCGTGCACGTTGACTTCCTCCAGCGCGCGCTCGCGCGAAGACAGCACTTTCCAGATGGTCAGCGACGCCAGAGAGCAGCCGATGACCAGCAGCAAGAGAATGACGAGGTGGGTATCACGCTTCACGAAAGCACCTTATGGAAAGTCCGGTTTCCCGTTCCGGCCGTTACTGATTCAAGGCAATAACAGCAGTCGTATGTCCTCGACCGGCGCAAGGATACAAGCAGTGCGTTGAACGCGCAGCAACCGCGTGACGGAACGTCGTTTTCAGGACTTTGGCGTTGTTTCGCAACGTCGCGGCAGTGGCCTGCAACTTATATTCACGGCCGCAGGTCATTAGGCTTGCTGAGGTTGAATCCATCCGCAGACCTCCAATATTGAAGACACCGCCGTGGCCGCTGACCTCGATCGCCGCAATAACCTGTCCCTGGACAGCCTGAACTTTTTCCTCGCCGACGTGCGCGACGGCCTCGGCCCCTATCTGGCCATCTATCTGTTGGCGGTGCATCACTGGGAACCGGCGAGCATTGGTCTGGTAATGACCATCGCCGGGGTCGCCGCGCTGATCACCCAGACACCCGCCGGCGCCTGGGTCGACAACAGCCGGCGCAAACGTGCGTTGATTGCGATCGCCGCGCTGGTGGTGACCGGAAGCTGCCTGGTGCTGCCGTTCGTGACGTCGTTCACGTGGGTGGCTCTGACCCAAACCTTGAGCGCAATGGCGGCGTCGATATTCGCCCCGGCCATTTGTGCGATTACCCTGGGTATGACCGGGCCACGGGCGTTCACTCGGCGAACCGGGCGCAACGAAACCTTCAATCATGCCGGCAATGCCTGCGCCGCACTGCTGGCCGGTGTGTTCGCCTATCTGTTCGGCCCGGTGGCGGTGTTCTATTTGATGGCGGCCATGGCGTTGGCCAGTGTCATTGCCATCGCTTGCGTTTCTCCAGCAGCCATCGATCATGATCTGGCGCGCGGACTGGACCCCGCCGACGCCAGCCACCGCCAGCCTTCCGGTTTATCGGTGCTGCTGGGCAACCGGTCGCTGTTGCTGTTCGCCATTTGCTGTGCGCTGTTCCACCTCGCCAACGCGGCGATGTTGCCGCTGGTGAGCCAAAAACTCGCGCAAGCCAATTTGCAGATGGCCACTCCGCTGACCTCGGCCTGCATCGTCGCGGCGCAACTGGTGATGGTGCCGGCGGCATTACTGGTCGGGGCGAAAGCCGATTTGTGGGGACGCAAACCGCTGCTGCTGGCCGGATTCCTGATCCTGCCCTTGCGCGGCGTGCTCTACACGCTGTCGGACGATGCCTATTGGCTGGTCGCGGTGCAATTGCTCGACGGCGTCGGCGCGGGTCTGTTCGGCGCGTTGTTTCCGATCATGGTTAAAGACCTCACCCAAGGCACCGGCCACTTCAACATCAGCCTCGGCGCACTGACGACAGCCTTCGGACTCGGCGCGGCACTGAGCAACGGCCTCGCCGGACTCGTTGTGCAGGAGGCCGGTTACAGCGCGGCGTTTCTGACGCTGGCGGGTATTGCGGCGGTGGCGGTTGTGTTGCTTGCGATCGGGGTTCCGGAAACCCAGCGCAGTGGCCGCCAGGTTGAGACCGGGGCGGTCGACGCCAGAACTGAACCCTCAGCGTAATCCATATCCCGTCCCTGACCTCTCATCGCCCTATCGTGTTTGCGCGGCGTTAACAATCCAGATTCAGTGGATCAGGCAAGCAATCCAGAGGAATGCACTTCGGCGCCGAGGCGCTGATCGAGAGAATGTTCGTGCACAGGCTCAGACGAATAAACCCTCAATCGCAAGGACATTCCAGTGAAAGGTTTTTGCTTGGCCTTCGGGCTGCTCTTCAGTACTTTTTCAGCCATGGGAGCCGATATGTCGAACGGCGCAGACAACTTCTACACCAGCGATAAAGTGACCGTGGAAAAGGTCACCTTCAAGAACCAGTACGGAATGAAGGTCGCAGGCAATCTGTTCAGCCTGAAGAACCTTGACCCGCAGTCAAAAAATGCCGCGATCATCGTCGGCCACCCGATGGGCGCAGTGAAAGAGCAAAGCGCCAATCTCTACGCGACCAAAATGGCGGAACAGGGTTTCGTCACGCTGTCGTTCGACTTGTCCTTCTGGGGCGAAAGCGAAGGCCTGCCACGCCAGTCGGTTGCGCCGGACATTTATGCCGAGGACTTCAGCGCGGCGGTGGACTTTCTCGGCACTCGCCCACTGGTCGATCGCGAGCGAATCGGCGTTATCGGTATTTGCGGCAGCGGCAGCTTCGCCATCAGTGCCGCCAAGATCGACCCACGTTTGAAGGCGATTGCCACCGTCAGCATGTACGACATGGGCGCCGCCAACCGTAACGGCCTCAAGCATTCGCTCACGCCCGCGCAACGCCAATCGATCATTGAACAGGCGGCGCAGCAGCGTGACGCGCAGTCCTGGGGCGGCCCGGTCCGCTACACCGGCGGCACACCGCTCAAACTCACCGGTAATGCCGTGGGGGACGAGTTCTACGATTTCTACCGCACCCCGCGTGGCCAGGTCACTCCGGCCGGTGCTTCGCCGCAGACCACCACCATGCCGACGCTGATCAGCAATGTGAAGTTCATGAACTTCTACCCGTTCAATGACATCGAGAGCATCTCCCCGCGCCCGCTGCTGTTCATCGCCGGTGCTCAGGCGCACTCCCGCGAGTTCAGTGAAGACGCGTACCAGCGCGCGGCCGAACCCAAAGAGCTGCTGATCATTCCAGGGGCCGGCCATGTCGACTTGTACGACCGGGTCAACCTGATTCCCTTCGCCAAATTGACCGAGTTCTTCAGCCATAACCTGAAGTAACGCCATCGCAACGCTGCCAGCGCTTTAAAGTGCAGACACGCCAAAAGCCTGCTTTTCAGGGCAGGCTTTTCGTTTGCAGCACGTCGGCTTACTTCTGCTGAGCGGTCAGCGCCGAGTAGCTGTTCATCAGGTTGCGGTAGTTGGGGATGCGCTGCGACAGCAGATTGCCCAAGCCTTCAATATCGTTGCGCCAGTCGCGGTGCAGCTCACAGGCTACCGAGAACCAGTTCATCATCTGCGCACCGGCCTGGGTCATGCGACTCCATGCGGCCTGTTGCACTGTGGTGTTGAAAGTGCCCGAAGCGTCGGTCACCACAAACACCTCAAACCCTTCTGCCAGCGCCGACAAGGTCGGGAACGCTACGCACACATCCGTTACCACACCGGCAATGATGATCTGCTTGCGGCCGGTGGCTTTGATCGCCTTCACAAAATCTTCGTTGTCCCAGGCGTTGATCTGGCCTGGACGAGCGATGTACGGCGCGTCCGGGAACATCTCTTTCAGCTCTGGCACCAGCGGGCCGTTCGGGCCTTGTTCGAAACTGGTGGTGAGGATGGTCGGCAGTTCGAAGAACTTGGCCAGATCCGCCAGGGCCAGCACGTTGTTCTTGAACTCGTTTGGCGAGAAGTCCTGCACCAGAGAGATCAGACCGGTCTGGTGGTCTACCAGCAGCACGATAGCGTCGTCTTTGTTGAGGCGGTTGTAGGTTGGAGTGGTCATGGTGGGCGTCCCTTTTCAATGTTGGAAGTTGTTGTTGCGTTCAAGTTGTGTACAGGTTACTGACGCATCGAAAAGGGATAAATCGGTTGAAACGCGTTTCACCGTCAACCTCAACAGGACAATCGGCGAAGGAGTTTTCCGCGCGGTGACCTTTAAGCCAGTAAAATCAGGGTTATTAGCTAATAACACCTTCATTAAACAGTCGCTCAAACGTTGTACTAGGATAGGATCCAAGTCTGCGGTATTTCGTCGACCAAGGAGATCGTCGACAGTGCGGCAGATGTTTTTGAATTAACGCCTCTCAGGGATGACACGCACATGAATTCACACTTGTTCCCCCACATCGGCAAGGTCATCGCCAGCACCGGCAGCCGGCACTTTCCGCGCATGCTGCATGACCTGATCCTGACGCAACTGGCGGTAGACGCCACGCACATCCGGCAGATGCGTGTCGAACCGGTGAGCCGCGCGTCGAGCCGCAGTGAGCCGGAGCCGCTGAAAGAGCCGGCCCTGCTCGCCGAAACGGTGTTTTCCGAACACAGTGCGGCGGCTCACCATTTACAGAATCCGCCGGCCGCGACCAGCGCGGACGCCTCGCAACTGCACCTGACCCGGCGCAAGGACGGCTACCGCTACGTGATTTCGGTGTACCGCAACGGCGAGTCGCAGCGCTTCTCCGCGCAGGAACGCAGCCTGTTGCAGGACATCTCCCCGGTGCTGCTGCCGATGGTGGAAAAACACATCAACGCCCTGCAACCGGCCACCCTTGAACCGCAAACCCCGTCCGAAGCAGCCGAAGGCAGCGGCCTGGAAACCTTGCGCCTGCGCTTTGACGAGCGCCTGGAGCAACTGGGGCTAAGCCTGTCCAACCGCGAAACCGAAGTCTGCGTCGGCCTGCTCGCCGGCCGCACGGCGCCGGAACTGGCGGAGCAATTGGCGTTGAAGGTCAACACCGTAGAGAGTTATCTGAAACGCGCGGCGATCAAGTTGGGCATCAGCGGGCGGCATTCGTTGATGCGCTGGATGTATTCGCCGTTGGAGGCGTCGGCGTCGAGTGCGGCGTGACAGAGGTGGTTTTTGTGCACGGCTCTGGATCGCTACCCCCTCACCCCAGCCCTCTCCCCCAAGGGGGCGAGGGAGAAAGGGAGCCGATTTTGGTTGAGTTCGAAACCGAGCTCGGCTTGGGAGCCAATCTTCGTGCTGTTCAAAACCTGAGTTCGACTCGGTATCCCACGTCGGCGTATCTCCAGCAAACACTGCAGTCAGTCCCCTCTCCCTCTGGGAGAGGGTTAGGGTGAGGGCAATCCCGCGACGCGCACCAAAGCCTGATTCACCGCCAATTCCCCCAACATCACGACCTGAGCAATGCCCCAACAGATTTGATGAGGGCCGCTTTTAATCCCGCGCCAACGCCTCAATCGGATCAAGCCGCGAAGCATTGCGCGCCGGCACAAAGCCAAACACCACCCCGATCAACGTCGAGCACACCACCGCCGTCAACACCGACGCCAGCGAGAACACCATCTCCCACTCCTTGATAAACACCGAAAACAAATGCCCGATCGCATACGACAGGGAAATGCCGATCGCCCCGCCTAACAGACAGACCATCACCGCCTCCACCAGAAACTGCTGACGAATGTCCGACTGCCGTGCCCCGACCGCCATGCGAATACCGATCTCGCGGGTACGCTCGGTCACCGAAACCAGCATGATGTTCATCACCCCGATACCGCCGACCACCAAAGAAATCACCGCAATCAGCGACAGCAGCAACGCCAGCGAGCGGCTGGTTTTCTGCACGGTCTGCAAGACGCTGTCGAGATTGTTGGTGAAGAAGTCCTTGGTGCCGTGGCGTTGCAGCAGCAGTTGGGTGACGTGCTGTTCCACCACTTTGCTCGGCTGGCCATCCTTCATGCGCACGCTGATGCTGTCCAGATAACGCTGGCCCAACACCCGCCCGGCGGCGGTTTCGTAGGGCACCCAGACGTTAAGGGTCTTGCCCGAGGCAAACAGGCTTTTATCTTCGGCAGCCACGCCGATCACTGTGCACGGCAGGTTGCCGATCAGGATCACCTGACCCAACGGATCGACATCCTGGCCGAACAGACGCTGCCGAGTGTTGTGATCGATAACCACCACCTGCGCCTGCCGCCGCGCATCGCTTTCACTGAACGCAATACCGGCGGCCATTTTGATCCCGCGCACCTTGAAGTACTGATCGCTGACGCCGTTGACCTGGGCGTCGAGGTCGATATTGCGATAACGCAACAACAGGCTGCGGCCGATCATCGGCGTGGCGCTGTCGACGTAATACAGCTGATTCAGCGCAGTGACGTCGGCCGGTGTCAGGGTTTCGATGGCGGCGGCACGTTTGTCACCATAACTGCTGCCCGGATAGACATCGATGGTGTTGCTGCCAATGGCGGCGATGTCCTTGAGCACGTAATTCTTCGCGCCCTCCCCGACCGCCGAAATCGACACCACCGAGGTGATGCCAATGACGATGCCGAGCATGGTCAGCAAGGTGCGCATGCGATGGGAAATCAACGCCAACCACGCCATGGCAAACGCCTCTTTGAACAGCCCGAGACTGGCGACCAGGCGCCGTGAGGCGGTGGCTTTCGGGGCCACTGGTTCTTCGCTGAGCAGGTGCGTGGTGTCGCGTTCGTTGGCACGGTCGCTGAGGATTTCGCCGTCGCTGACTTCGATGATGCGCTCGGCGTTGGCCGCCACTTTCGGATCGTGGGTGACCAGAATCACCGTGTGCCCCGCTGCGTGCAGCTCCAGCAGGATGCGCATCACCTCTTTGCCGCTGGCCGTGTCGAGGGCGCCGGTCGGTTCGTCGGCGAGGATCACTTCGCCGCCGTTCATCAAGGCCCGGGCGATACTTACGCGCTGCTGCTGACCGCCAGAGAGCTGGCTCGGCCGATGCGTTAAATGGCCTTCCAGACCCAGTCGCGCCAACAACTCGCGGGCGCGGGCATGGCGCTGAAGCTGCGGCGTCCCGGCGTAAATCGCCGGCATCTCGACGTTGTGCATCGCGCTCAGATGCGGCAGCAAGTGGTAACGCTGGAAGATGAAACCAAAGTAATCACGACGCAGCTCGGCCAGGGCCTGATTGTCCAGATCGCGGGTTTCCTGGCCGTTGATCCTGTAGCTGCCGGCGGTGGCGTAATCGAGGCAACCGAGGATGTTCATCAAGGTAGATTTGCCGGAGCCGGAAGCGCCGATAATCGCGACCATTTCTCCGGCATTGATCGTCAGGTTGATGTTTTTCAGCGCGAGAAATTCGCGGTCGCCGGCGGTGAAACTGCGGGTGATGCCGGTCAGTTGGAGCAGTGGCTCAGTCATGCTCAGGCCCCCGCCACATTGTTCACCGGATCACCGATCACCACGCGGTCGCCTTCTGCCAGACCGGCGTTGATCTGCACTTTGACGTTGTTGTTGATCCCGGTCTGCACGTTGCGCGACTGCGCGTGGCCCTTGGCGTCGAGTACGCGTACCGGAAAACTGCCATCGGCATTGCGCGGGCCGAGCGCCGCCACCGGCACGGTCAGCACCGACTTGGCGGTGTCGAGGATAATGCGTACCTGCGCGGTCATGGAAATGCGCAAACGATGGTCAGGATTGGGCACCTCGAACAACGCGTTGTAGAACACCGCGCTGCTTTGCTTCGGCGTGCCGGCGGGCGGTGTTTCAAGAAAGTTCTGTGGCGCCGGGTCGGTGCCGCGCAGTTTCGCGTAGTAGCGTTTGTCCTCGCCGAGAATGGTGAAATACACCTCTTGCCCCGGCGCAATGTGAATCACGTCGGCTTCGGACACCTGTGCCTTGACCGTCATGGTGTCCAGATCCGCCAGTTTCAGCAGGACCGGCGCCAGTTGGCTGGCGATCACCGTTTGCCCTTCCTGGGTCACCACGCCCACCACATCACCATCGATCGGCGCGACGATGCGCGTGTACGCCAGATTGACCTTGGCCGTGTCGATCTGGATGTGCGCGCTTTTGATCTGCGCATCCAGCGACATCAGATTGGCCTGCTGCACCTGATAGTTCGACTCAGCGGTTTCGAAGTCCTGCCGCGAGATCGACGCGTCGTCCTGCAAGTTCTTGTAGCGCTCGTAAATTGCTTTGGTCTGCCTGAGCTGGGCCTGGGTGGCGCGTTTTTGCGCTTGCAGGTTTTCCTCGTCGACCTGGGCCTGACGCAGGGTGTTCTGCAACACCAGCGGATCGATTTCCGCCAGCCATTGGCCCTTTTTGACTTTGTCGCCGACCTTGACCTTGAGCGACTTCAATTGCCCCGACACTTGCGCACCGACGTCCACTTGCTTGACGCCTTCGAGCAACCCGGTGGCGAGCACCGCGTTTTCTATATCACTGCGTTCCACCGGGGCGGTCAGGTACTGCGGCGCTTCGGCCGGTGCCTGCACCGCGTAGAACGCCAATCCCGCCACTGCCACCAACGCCAAACCCATACCGACTTTGCGCAACTTCGACTTTTCCATAAATAACCACAAGTCCGTTCAGGGGTGAGCCCGGCCAGCGGCCGGGCTCTGATAGATAAACAACAATCAGGACAGCACTTGGCCGGCCGGCACTTGCAGGCCGTCATGCCACCACGCCGCGAGACTGAAGACGTTGGGCGCCTTGAGAATCGTGAAGTGGTTGCCCGGCCCGTACCACACCGCCAGATCCGTCACCTGGCGCTGCCAGCCTGCGACCATCGCCGCTTGCTCGCGCTGATTGCCCCACGCATCCAGCGTCGGGTCATCGACCAGCGCCAGCCGCACCGGCCCGGTGTAGGCCAGTTGCGGTTGATAGACCGTGCGCAAGGCTGTGGCGAAGGTGCGTACCGGGCCGTGCATGGCCTGCGCTGACGAACGCGCCGACAACACACCGGCGCGCACCATGCCCTCGTGCAACAGGCGCATTTGCGTGCTGTCGTCAGCCTCGGCGAACGCCAGTGGATCGATGCCCAACGACTTGCCGCTGGACAGTTGCAGCGTCTCGATCAAGCGTTCCAGCGCGGCAGTCGTCGTGTAAGGCTTGCCCGCCGTACCGTTGCCACCGGGAGACTCGCTGTCGATCAGGGTCAACGACGCCACCTCACGCCCGGCCGCCTGCAATTGCGCGGCCATGGCATGCGCGACCCATCCCCCGAAAGAGTGGCCGATCAAATGCACCGGACCATGCGGGTAGACCTGCGCGATCGCCTGCAGATAGAACGCGGCAGCGGCCTCGACCTGACTGTGCGGCACACTGCTGCCGTCCAGCCCGCGCGGTTGCAGGCCGATGATCGGCCACTCCGGGCCCAAGGCTTCGGTCAGGTGAATGAACCCGGTGACACTGTCGCCCGCCCCCGGCACGCAGAAGATCGGCGCATGCCCGGCGTGCCCGCTCTGAATGGTCAACAGCGGTTGATAGGCCTCTGGCTCCGGAGCCTGCGCAGCGGCCATGGCCTGACTCAAGGCCTGACCGAGCGCCTGAATATCCGGGGCTTTCATCATGCTGCGGTGATCCCCCGGGACATCGATGCAGCGCAGCAAACCGGTACTGATCGTGTTTTCCCAACCTCGGGTCGGACTCGGCTGCGCCTGCCCCGGCATCAGTGCCTGAGCGCGGAACAAGTGCACCAGCTGACTGGCCGGGCTGACCCGGTAATGCGCCAGCGCCAGGCCATGAGCGGCCTCACGGTCGAAGTAGCTCCAGGCCTGCTCCGCTGTCAGCGCGGCCAGCTCCGGGTCGGGCAATTGCTGTTCGCAGCAGCGCTGGAACAGTTCATCGAACCCGATGAGTTCGACTTCAGCCTCCAGCCTGGCGACGTCAGCCAATGCTGCCTGCCCTTCTGCACCACGCAGCTGCGAACGCGCGCGGCAGTGCTCAAGCAACTGACGCTTGTCGCGATGCTCGCCGCTCCATCGGGTTTTATCCTGACTGGCCGGATGCGGCGCGTAGGTATCGAGCAGGCCGACAAACGCCACCGCCTCATCGAGGCCGAGCAACTGCTGAGCGATTTCATACGCCAGCAAGCCGCCAAACGACCACCCGGCCAGACGATACGGGCCATGCGGTTGTACCGCGCGGATAATCCCGACCATCCGCGTGGCCATGCATTCAAGGGTGCGCAGTTGCGGTTGTCCCAACGGCACACCGGGCAAACCGTAAATCGGAAACTGACCGCCGATGTGCATCGCCAATGCCGGAAAATACACATCCCGGCCGCTGAACTCATGGATCAGGAACAGCGCATCGCCACCCTCGCCCGGTCGCACCACGACCAGTCCTTCCGGCTGTTCGGGCACTGCGCTGCGCTGACTGAGCAGCGCCGCCAGCGACTCGACACTCGGCCGCTGGAACAGCTCGGCCAGCGTCACTGGCTGCCCCGCACGTTGCAGCAGGTTGACCAGACGAATTGCCAACAGCGAATGCCCGCCCAATTCGAAGAAGTTGTCGTGGCGTCCGACCTGCTCGACATTCAGCACTTCAGCCCAGACCCGCGCCAACACGGTTTCGACCTCGCCTTGCGGCGCTTCGTAGTGTCGGCTGAGCACCGCATCGATGCCCGGTGCCGGCAGCGCCTGACGGTCGATCTTGCCGTTGGGACTCAGCGGCAAAACGTCGAGCGCAACAAACGCACCCGGCACCATGTACTCGGGCAATTGTTCGAGGATGAACGCGCGCAGCGTGTCGATAGCCGGTGCAGCGCTGCCCTCGCGCAAAGTGAAATACGCGACCAGACGCTCGTCGCGCATCAGCACCACCACCTCGCGCACCTGCGGGTGCTGGATCAACCGTGCTTCAATTTCACCGAGTTCCAGGCGCAAGCCGTGCAGCTTGACCTGGAAGTCGTTGCGCCCGAGGAATTCGAGGTTGCCGTCAGCGCGGTACCGCACCAGATCGCCGGTACGGTACAAGCGATCACCGGCAACAAACGGACTGTCGATAAAGCGCTCGGCCTGCATCTGCGGCAGTCCCATGTAACCGCGCGCCACGCCGATGCCGCCGATGTGCAACTGGCCAATGACGCCCAGCGGCACCGCTTGGTCGTGCGCATCGAGCACATACAGGCGCGTATTGCAGATCGCTTTGCCGATCGGCAATTCCGACGTTGGCACCGGCATGTGCGGTTCCAGTGTCCACGCCGTGCTGTCGACCGTGGCTTCGGTCGGGCCATACACGTTATGCAGGCGCACCCACGGCAGATGCTGGCGCACAGCAGCGGCCAGCGCCGCCGTGAGTTCGCCGCCACCACAGAAAATATCGGTGAGGCTGGTGCATTCACTGACCTGCTGCAGTTCAACAAACTGCTGCAACAGCGCCGGCACAAACTTGACCACCGTAACCCTTTGCTGACGAATCACCTGCGCCAGATACGCCGGCTCACGGTGACCGCCGGGCCGTGCCAGCACCAGACGCACACCGGCGGTCAGCGGCCAGAAGAATTCCCACACCGAACCATCGAAACTGAACGGTGCTTTTTGCAATAACGCGCCGTCCCGGGTCGGCGGGCAAATCTGCGAACCCCAATGCACCAGATTGCACAGGCCACGGTGTTCGAGCATTACGCCCTTCGGTGTACCGGTCGAGCCCGAGGTGTAGATCATGTACGCCAGATTCGAAGGACTCAGGCCAGACACCTGCGGATCGTTTTCTGACTGGTCGTGCCAGTTGCATTGGTCGAAGTCGATCACTGCCACGTCGCTACCGGCAAACAGCGATCGAGTCGCCGTCTGCACCAGCACCGCCACCGGCGCGCAATCCCTGAGCATAAAGTCCAGGCGCTCCACCGGATAAGCCGGATCCAGCGGCACGTAAGCACCACCGGCCTTGAGAATGCCGAGCAGCCCCACCACCAGATCGAGTCCACGCTCGACGCACAGCGCCACCCGCGCATCCGGCCCCACGCCCTGCTCGCGCAGGTGATGCGCGAGGCGGTTGGCACGGGCATTCAGTTCACGATAGGTCAGGCTGTGTTCGCCCGACTGCACTGCGATGGCGTCCGGCTGACGCTGCACCTGCGCTTCGAACAGGCTCTGGATAGGTTGCTCGACCGGGCAATCAAGCGCCGTCGCGTTGAAATCGTCAAGCACACGCTGCTGCTCATCCGCCGCCAGCAGATTGACCTGCGCCAACACCGCTTGATCATCAATGACCAGCGCCACCAGCAAGCGCTGCAAGTAACCGACAAAACGCCGCACGGTTGATTCGTCGAACAGCGCAGTGGCGTAGCGCAGCGAGCCGCGAACCCCGTGCTCGCTTTCGCCCAGACTCAGCGACAGGTCGAACTTCACAAAATGATTTTCCCCGGCCACGCCTTCCAGCGTGAGACCGTCCAGTGCCAGGGCCGGCGCCACGCTGCTGTCCCAACTCACCAGGGTCTGGAACAACGGTGTGTGGGAAAGGCTGCGCAGCGGCCGGGTGATTTCCACCACGTGTTCAAACGGCAGATCCTGATGCGCCTGCGCGGCCAGCGTCTGCGCTTTGACCCGCGCCAACAACGCTGCCCCCGTCAGATCGCCCGAGGTATCGATGCGCAGCGCCAGGGTGTTGACGAACATGCCGATCAGCCCTTCGATCTCCGCGCGGGTACGGTTGGCCACTGGCGAGCCGATGATCACATCGGACTGTCCGGACAGGCGAGTCAGCAACATCGCCCAGGCGCTCATGATCACCATGTACGGCGTCACGGCGTGACGCTGACACAGCGTCTTGAGACCGGCGCTGGTCTGCTCGTCCAGCACGATCTCGACACTGCCGCCGTGGTGATCCTGTTGCGCCGGACGCGGACGGTCGGTCGGCAGACTCAACAAGGCCGGCGCGCCCGCCAGCGTCTGCTGCCAGTAATCACTCTGGCGCTGCAACACCTCGCCGCTCAGCCAGCGCCGTTGCCATACCGCGTAGTCGGTGTATTGCAAGGCCAGCGGTGGCAGCGGATCGTCCTCGCCACGGCTGAACGCCTGATACAGCGCCATCAGTTCGCGGGTCAGCACGCCCATCGACCAGCCGTCGGAGATGATGTGGTGCATCGTCAGCAACAGCACATGGTGCTCATCGGCCAGTTGCACCAGTCGTCCGCGAATCAACGGACCGTACTGCAGATTGAACGGTCCGCGCGCTTCAGTTTCGATCAGCGCGCGCAAGGTCTCATCGGTCTGCGGCTGTTGCCGCCAGTCTTCCGCAATCAGCGGCAGGCCACTGTCGACAGGGGCAATCAGCACCTGCGCTTGATCGTTCAATTGCGCGAAACGGCTGCGCAGGGTTTCGTGCCGCTCGACGATCCGCGCCAATGCCCGTTGCAGGGCCACGGCGTCAAGTCGACCCCGCAGGTGCAGGCCCAAAGGAATGTTGTAGGCAGTATTGCCGCCGTCCATCTGCGCCAGGAACCACAAGCGCTGCTGGGCGAACGACAACGGCAGCGCCTGATCGCGCGGCGCCGGCAGAATCGCCGGCAAGCTGCTGCGTTCGGCCTGACTTAACACCTCGGCGACCGCCGCCAGTTCCGGGTTGGCAAACAGATCGGCCAGCGCCAGCTCCACGTCCAATTGCTCTCGCACCTGGGACAGCATGCGCATGGCCAGCAATGAATGGCCGCCGAGTTCGAAGAAATTGTCGTGGCGGCCGACCTGTTCGACCTGCAACACCTCGGCCCAGACCTGTGCGAGGCTGATTTCCAGTGAATTGGCCGGCGCCTCGTAGACCCGACTGAGCAGCGTTTCCTGCGTCGGTGCCGGCAGCGCCTTGCGGTCGACCTTGCCGTTGTTGTTCAGTGGTAATACATCGAGTTGCACCCACGCAGAGGGCAGCATGTATTCCGGCAGTCGTGCGTGCAACTGAGCGTGCAGTTCAGCGCTGTCCAAGACGCCATCGTGCGCCGTGTAATACGCCACCAGACGCGTAGCGTCCTGAGCGTCGCGGCGCGCCAGCACCACAGCTTCCCTGATCCCCGGGCAATTCAGCAGACGATTTTCGATTTCCCCCAGCTCGATGCGGAAACCACGAATCTTCACCTGATCGTCGTTGCGACCGATGCAATCGAGTTGTCCCGACGCCAGCCAGCGCGCGAGGTCACCGGTGCGGTAAAGCAACGCGCCCGGCATCTCGCTGAACGGATCGCAGAGGAATTTCTCGGCAGTCAGATCTGGCCGGTTCAGATAACCCAGCGCCACGCCCTGCCCGCCGATGTACAGCTCGCCGGTCACGCCCATCGGCACCGGTTGCTGATACGCATCGAGCACGTAAACCTGCGTGTTAGCGATCGGCCCGCCAATCGGCACGCTCTCGGCGTTTTCCGCCACTTCGCGCACTTCAAAGGTTGTGGCGTAGGTGGTGGTTTCGGTCGGACCGTAGCAGTGCACGATGCGCAATGCCGGGGCCTCGGCCAACAGGCGACGGAACGCCGCTGGATCACCACGTTCACCGCCACACAGCAGAATCCGCAGGCCCTTGAGTGACTGCGGAATCAGTTGCACGTATTGATTGAACAGCGCAGTGGTGACGAACAGGATCGTCGCGCCACTGGCGTTCAGTTCACGGCCGAAGGCATTCGGATCGAGCAAGGTTTGATGGTCGATGATCACCACACGACCGCCATTGAGCAGCGGCCCCCAGATGTCCATGGTGCTCGCATCGAACGCCGGGTTCGAAGCGAAGACCACACGATCCTGTGCATTGAAATCGGCGTAACCGTTGTTGAGCACCAAGCGGCCGATGCCGCGGTGCGGCACCATCACTCCTTTCGGCGTGCCGGTAGAGCCGGAGGTGTACATGATGTACGCCAGCGCCTCGGAAGACTGCACAAGGTTCGGGTTATGCGTCGGCTGGCCGTTGAGGGTCAGCGTGTCCAGATCGATGCGCGGTGCGACGTAGTCGATGACTTCGCTGCTGAGGGTCAGCAGCGCCACCGCCCGGCAATCCTCGACCATGAACGCCTGGCGCTCGCCAGGTGCATTGATGTCCAGCGGCACATAGGCCGCCGCGCATTTGGCAACAGCCAGTTGCGCCACCAGCAACTCCAGCGAACGTGGCAGCAGGATCGCCACGTGGTCACCCGGCTGCACGCCGTGAGCGATCAGGTGATGGGCCAGGCGGTTGGCTTGGGCGTTCAGCTCAAAGTAGCTCAGTGAATGTGCGCCATGCACCGCTGCCACAGCTTTGGGATGCGCCGCAGCCTGCTGTTGGAAAATGCCGTGCACGGTCAGCGTTTGCGGGTAGTCACGCGCAGTGGCGTTGAAGTCGTGCAGCAAGTGCTGAAGCTCGTCCGTCGCCAGCAGCGGCACCTGCTCCAGTACCGTTTGCTCACCGCTGATCATCGCTTCGAGCAGACGCTCGAAGTAGCCGATATAGCGCTTGATCGTCAGCGCATCGAACAGCGCCGTGGCGTAGTTCAGCGAGCCGCGAATCACTCCGTTGACTTCGCCCAGTGTCAGCGTCAGGTCAAACTTGGCGACCTCGCCCGGCCCGGCGACGCCCTCCAGTGTCAGCTCGCCCAGCGCCAGTTGCGGGCCGACGCTGCTGTCCCAGCTCAGCGTGGTCTGGAACAGCGGGCTATGAGCCAGGCTGCGCACCGGCCGGGTGATTTCCACTACCTGCTCGAACGGCAGATCCTGATGCGCCTGCGCCTCAAGTGTCCGCGCCTTGACCCTTGCCAGCAGCGCTTCGACGCTCGGTGCGCCCGAGGTGTCGATGCGCACGGCGAGCGTATTGACGAACATGCCAATCAAGCCTTCGACTTCAGCGCGGCTGCGGTTGGCCACCGGCGCGCCGATCACCACATCGGTTTGCCCGGACAGTCGACTCATCAGCAACGCCCAGGCGCTCATCACGGTCATGAACAGGGTCACGCCGTGACGTTGGCTCAAGGCCTTGAGCGCCGCACTCAAACGCTGGTCCAGCAGCACTTCGACGTTGCCGCCGGTGTAATCCTGTTGGGCCGGTCGCGGGCGATCGGTGGGCAGCGTCAACAAGGCCGGCGCACCTTCGAGGGTTTGCTGCCAGTACTCGCTTTGCCGCTGCAGCACCTCTCCGCTGAGCCAACGCCGTTGCCACACGGCATAGTCGCCGTATTGCAACGTCAGGACTGGCAACGGGTCAGACTGTCCCTGGCTGAAGGCCTGATACAACGCCATCAATTCAGCCGTCAGCACGCCCATCGACCAGCCGTCAGCGACAATGTGGTGCACGGTCAGTAACAGCACATGGTGATCGTCGGCCAAGCGCACCAGTCGCCCACGAATCAGCGAATCATTCTGCAGATCAAACGCTGTCGAGGCTTCCTGCGCCATCAATATTTGCAAGGTGTGCTCGGCCTGCGGCTGTTGGCGCAGATCTTCTACGCGCAGCAGCCAACCGTTATCGACCGGGGCAATCGACACCTGTGCGCTGTCGTCGAGGCGGATGAAACGGCTGCGCAGGGTTTCGTGGCGGGCGACGATCCGCGCCAGCGCCGATTGCAGGGCATCGACGTCGAGGTGGCCGCGCAGGCGCAGGCCGAGAGGAATGTTGTACGCCGAGTTGCCACCCGCCATTTGCGCGAGGAACCACAGACGTTGCTGGGCGAAAGACATCGGCAGCGCCTGATCACGCGGTGCCGGCAAGATCTCCGGTAACGCGCTGCGCCCGGCACGATTCAATACTTCAGCGACTGCGCTCAGTTGCGCATCGGCAAACAGATCACTCAACGCCAGTTCGACGCCGAGGCGCTGACGGATCAGCGAGACCATGCGCATCGCCAACAGCGAATGGCCGCCGAGTTCGAAGAAGTGATCGTGACGGCCGACCTGCTCGACTTGCAGCACCTCGGCCCAGATCTGCGCCAACGCGATTTCCAGCTCGCCTTGGGGCACCGCATATTCGCGGGTCGGCAGCGCGGCCAGATCAGGTTTCGGCAACGCCTTGCGGTCAACCTTGCCATTGGCAGTCAGCGGCAAAGCCTCAAGCCGGACAAACGCGGCCGGCACCATGTAGTCCGGCAACTGCGTCAGCAGCTGTGCGCGCAACTCGCCCAGCTCCAGCGGCTCAGCCCCCGCCTGTTCGGTGAAATAGGCCACCAGGCGCGGCTGGCCGGGTTGGTCCTCGCGGGCCAGCAGCACCGCTTCGTTGACACCGGGAAGCTGATTGAGGCGGGTTTCGATTTCACCGAGTTCAATGCGCATGCCGCGAATTTTTACCTGGTCGTCGTTACGCCCCAGATACTCAAGCGAGCCGTCGTCGCGCCAGCGGGCAAGGTCACCGGTGCGGTACATACGCGCATTCGGCGTGCGGCTGAACGGGTCGTGCAGGAAGCGCTCGGCGGTCAGGTCGGCGCGGTTCAGATAACCCCGGGCCACCCCCGCGCCACCGACGTACAACTCGCCCATCACGCCCATTGGAACCGGCCGTTGCTGCTCATCGAGCAGGTAAACCGCCGCGTTCGCCACCGGTTTGCCGATGTGCAACGCCTCACCGACTTCAATGCGGCCCGACGTGGCGACCACAGTGGCCTCGGTCGGGCCGTAGTTGTTGATCACCGCGAAGCGCTGGTCGCGGCTGAACTGACGCAAGCGATCGCCACCGATCAGCAGGGTGTGCACGGTCGGATGATCAAGGTTTTGACTGAATGCGTACTCAGCGACCGGCGTCGGCAAAAAGCTCACATCCAGAGGTTGCGCGCGCCACCAGTCGAGCAAGCCATCGACGTCTTCCGCGCCGTCGTGAGTGGGTGCCAGAAACACGGTCGCGCCCACACACAGGGCCGGCCAGACTTCCCACGCCATCGCATCGAAGCCAAACCCGGCAAGGCTTGAGGTGTGGCTGCCGGCGCGCAGGTTGAATGCCTCACAGTGCCAGTCGACCAGGTTCGACAGCGTCTGATGCTCGACCATGACCCCTTTGGGCAGGCCGGTCGAACCGGAGGTGTAGATCACGTACGCCAGATGCGCAGCGGTCAGGCCCGGCACCGCAGGGTTGTGCTGCGCCTGCGCCGGCCATGCACACAGGTCGACATCGATCACTGGCACGCTCAACAGCGGCAGTCTCTGGTGCAGATCGCTTTGCGTGAGCACCGCGACCGGTGCGCTGTCGCTGAGCAAATAACGGATCCGCTCGGCGGGATGCGCCGGATCAATCGGCACATAACCAGCGCCTGCCTTGAGGATGGCGACCAGCCCGACCAATGTATCCAGCCCCCGGCGGGCGACGATGGCCACACGGTCGTCGGCTTTCACCCCCATGGCGATCAAGTGATGAGCCAGGGCATTGGCCTGTCGATTGAGCTGCAAGTAAGTCAGTGGCTGCCCGGCAAACACCGCTGCAATAGCCTGCGGACGCTCGGCAACCTGCGACTCGAAGCGCTGGGCAATCGTCAGCCCACGCGGGAAAACGGCCTCGGTCGAATTGAAATCCACCAGCAACTGCTGACGTTCTGTCGCCGGCAGGATCGACAACCGGTCAAACCCCGCGTGCGGCGTGTGCTCCAGCGCATCCAGCAAAGTACTCAACGCCCCCTGCATGTACCCGCAGATACGCTGCGCATCCATGCCAGCCCCGGCCAATACCTTGAGGCGGAAGTCTTCACCGAGATCATCAACGCTGAGGGTCAGGCGATAGTTGGTGTGTTCCTCGGCATCGAGCAGTTGCATGCCCTGCCACGCCGCTTGCACCTCGGCGGATATCGGCCCGACCGGAGCGCTGTGACGATAGTTGAGCAGCGTGCTGAACAGCGGCGTACCCGAGGGCATGGCGCTGCACTGTTGCACCTGCGCCAGTTGCGCATGTTCATGGACCAGCAACTGACTCAGGCGTTCATGGGTAGCCAGCGCCGCCCCTTTGACGCTGTGTGCACGGAGTTCAATGCACAGCGGCAAGGTGTTGATGAACACACCGAGCGCGCGCTCCGACCCTTCACCGCCCTGCAATCTGCCGAGCAACACCGTGCCGAATACGACGGCGTCGCGTCCAGACAATTGCCCCAGCACCTGCGCCCAGGCGAGGTGCATCAAGCTGGCGGCGCTGACACCCAGGCGCCGAGCCTGCTGACGTACGCTGTGGCTCAGTGCGCTTTCCAGGTCCAGTTGCGCCTCTTGTGCGGGGCCGTCGCTGGCCAGATTGTGCCCGTAGGGCAAGGTCGGCTCATCAACAGCGCCGAGCATCTCGCCGAAGAAACTGGCGTGCTCGTGCTCGGTCAGGCCGCAACGGGTGTGCGCCACGTAATTGCGGTACGGCACTGGCTCGCTCAGTTGTCCGGCGTTGCCGAGCAGGAACGCCTGCATCTCGTGCTGCAACACCTCCAGCGCCACGTGATCCATCACCAGGTGATGGAACAGCAGCAACGCCACGATGCGTTGATGGGGCTCATCGCGGCTGTACACCACGCGCATCAGCGGCGCCTCGGTGACGGGCATGCGGTAGTTATCGATGGTGAAGCGGCGCCGCAACTGGCTCAGCGCATCACCCGCTTCGCCGTCCAGCTGCAATGCCTCGCAGCTCAGCGAAGCCTCACGCCAGACCACTTGCACCGGCTCATCCAGCCCCTCCCAGAACAGCGAAGTGCGCAGAATGTCATGGCGTTCGATCACCCGTTGCAGTGCATCGGTGAATACCTGCAAACGCTGTTCGTCAGCAAAGGCAAACTGCGCCTGCAGCACATACGGATCGCCCTGCGCGGCCGACAGGTGATGGAACAGGATGCCGGTCTGCAACGGCGCCAGCGGGTAGATGTCCTGCACGTTGCGCGCACCGCCGGGGACACTCGCGACGATGCGGTCAATCGTCGTTTGGTCCAGCGCCACCAGTGGCAACAAATCAGGCGTGATGCGCGTGCAGTCCGCCGGAACAAGATTCGCCGGCACCGCCGCTTCGGGTTCTCCACCCACTGCCGCTGCGAGCGCGGCCAAGGTCGGCTGGCCGAACAGCACACGAGTATCCGCCGACAGACCGGCCCGACGCATGCGCGCCACCAGATTGACCGCCATCAACGAGTGGCCGCCCAGTTCGAAGAAATGATCAAAGCGCCCTACTCGCTCGACCTTAAGCAGCTCGGCCCAGAGACCGGCTATGACGGTTTCGACTTCACCGATCGGGGCTTCGTACTCGCGGGTCAGTAGCGCCGACTGGTCGGGAGCCGGCAAGGCCTGGCGATCCAGTTTACCGTTGGGACTCAGCGGCAAGGCCTGCACATGCACAAACACGGCAGGCACCATGTAATCCGGCAGATGTGTGAGTAATTGACTGCGTAGCTGATCTGTTTCCAGTAGCTCGCCGCTGTAATACGCCACCAGCCGCTGATCGCCCGGCACGTCTTCACGGGCCAGCACGGCCGCTTCGCGCACACCGTCGACCTGCGCCAGATGCGCCTGAATCTCGCCCAGTTCGATACGCAAACCACGGATCTTGACCTGATCGTCGTTGCGCCCCAGGTACTCGATATTGCCATCGGCGAGATAGCGTACGACGTCGCCGGTGCGGTACATACGCGCGCCAGGCTGATCACTGAACGGATCGTCGAGGAAGCGTTCGGCCGTCAGCTCAGGCCGATTCAGATAACCCCGCGTCACTTGCACGCCACCCAGATACATCTCGCCGACCACACCCAGCGGCGTCGGTTGCTGGTGAGCGTCAAGGATATACACGCGGGTATTGCACAGCGGTTTGCCAATCGGTGGCGCGCCTTGCGGTACCGGCGAATGAGGCTCCAGCGTCCACACGGTGCTGTCGACGGTGGCTTCGGTCGGGCCATAAACGTTGTGCAGGCGCACCTGCGGCAGACGCTCGCGGACGCTGCGCACCAACGCAGCCGTCAGCTCACCGCCGCCACAGAACACATCGGTCAGGCTGCTGCATTCACATACTTCTTCCACTTCAAGGAATTGCTGCAACAGCGCCGGTACGAACTGGATGACATTGACCTGTTGCTCACGAATCAGCTGCACCAGCGCGGCCGGATCGCGGTGGTCGTCCGGGCCTGCGAGGACCAGACGCATGCCGCAACTCAACGGCCAGAACAGCTCCCACACCGAGGCGTCGAAACTGAACGGGGTTTTCTGCAGCAGCGCGGCGCCGGTTGAAAGTGGGCATAGGCTGGCGCTCCAGTGCAGCAGATTGCCCAGGTTGCGGTGCTCGACCATCACGCCTTTCGGCTTGCCGGTGGAGCCGGAGGTGTAAATCACATAGGCCAGATTTGCCGCGCTCAGGCCTGGCACCTGCGGATTGCTCTGCGCAAGGTCTTGCCAGTTGCACTCGTCGAAATCGACCCGCACGCCGGCCCACTTGCCGATCAGCGCACGCGTCGGCGCATGCACCAGCACCGTCACGGGCGCGCTGTCCTCAAGCATGTAGGCCAGACGTTCGGCGGGATAACCCGGATCGAGCGGCACATAAGCGCCGCCGGCCTTGAGAATCGCCAGCAGACCGACCAGCAACTCCGGCCCGCGCTCGACGCAGATCGCCACCCGCGCATCACTGTCCACACCGCACTGGCGCAGGTGATGGGCGAGCTGGTTGGCGCGACGGTTCAACTCGGCGTAACTCAAACGCAACTCACCGGCCACCACGGCATCCGCGTCTGGCGTGCGCAACACCTGCGTCTCGAAGCGGCCATGAACGGTCTGCTCAAGATCGTGGGTGACAGCGGTGGCGTTCAGATCAACCAGCAAGTGCTGACGCTCGTCGTCGGCCAACAACGTCACCTGCTCCAACACCGCTTGATCATTGCTGACCATCGCCTGCAACAGGCACCGGAAGTAGCCGACGTAACGTTGAATGGTCGACTCATCGAACAAGGCAATGGCGTACTCCAGCACACCTCGAATCCCGTCCGGCGCCTCTGCCAGCGTCAGTGACAGATCGAATTTGGCAAAGTGGCTGGGTTCGGCAACGCTTTGCAGCGTCAGCTCGCCGAGACTCAGGCTGGCACCGTGGCCACTGTCCCAACTGAACATGGCCTGGAACAACGGGCTGTGCGCCATGCTTCGCGCAGGCCGGGTGATTTCCACCACCTGTTCGAACGGCAGATCCTGATGCGCCTGGGCTTGCAGTGTTCGCGCTTTGACCTGCGCCAGCAGCGCTTCGCTGCTCAACGCGCCCGAGGTATCGATACGCAGGGCCAGAGTATTGACGAACATGCCGATCAGACCTTCGATCTCGGCCCGCGTGCGATTGGCCACCGGCGAACCGATGATCACTTCGGCTTGCCCGGACAAACGACTCAACAGGCTCGCCCAGGCACCTAGCATAAGCATGTACATGGTCACGCCGTGACGCTGGGCCAAGGCCTTGAGCCCGGCGCTCAGGCGTTCGTCGAGCACCACCTCGACGGTGCTGCCGGCGTAATCCTGCTGTGCCGGGCGCACACGGTCAGTCGGCAGCGTCAACAGCGCCGGAGCGCCCGCCAGCGTCTGCTGCCAGTATTCGCTCTGGCGCTGCAACACCTCGCCACTGAGCCAGCGCCGCTGCCACACCGCGTAATCGCTGTATTGCAGGGTCAGCGGCGGCAGTGGATCCGGCTGGCCATGGCTGAACGCCTGATACAACGCCATCAGTTCACGGGTCAGCACGCCCATCGACCAGCCATCGGAGATGATGTGGTGCAGGGTCAACAACAGCACATGATGATCGTCGGCCAGCCGCACCAGGCGTCCGCGAATCAGCGCGTCATCCTGCAAATCGAACGGCCCGGACGCTTCGCCCTGAATCAGCGCCTGCAAGGCTTGCTCGGGTTGCGAATGTTGGCGCAGGTCTTCGACGCGCAGCAACAGGCCGCTGTCGACCGGGGCAATCAGCACCTGTGCCTGATCATTGAACTGGGCGAAACGGCTGCGCAGGGTTTCATGACGGGCAACGATCCGCGCCAGTGCACGCTGAAGCGCAGCGTCGTCGAGGCGGCCACGCAAACGCAGGGCCACGGGAATGTTGTACGCGGTGTTGGCGCCTTCCATTTGCGCCAGAAACCACAGGCGTTGCTGGGCGAACGACAGCGGCAAGGCGCCGTCACGCGGCACCGGCACAATCTCCGGTTGCGTGCAGCGCCCGGCCGCACTCAGTACCGCCGCGACCGCCGCCAGTTCGGCGTTGGCGAACAGTTCAGTCAGTGCCAGTTCGACGCCGAGCCGTTGCCGCACTTGCGAAACCATGCGCATCGCCAGCAGCGAATGGCCGCCGAGTTCGAAAAAGTGATCCTGACGCCCGACCCGCTCGACCTGCAGCACCTCGGCCCAGATCTGTGCCAGCGCGTTTTCCACCTCGCCTTCGGGCGCCGCGTATTCGCGGGTGAACAACGCCGACAGCTCCGGCGCCGGCAAGGCTTTGCGGTCGACCTTGCCATTGGCGGTCAACGGCAACGCGGCGAGTTTGACGAACGCCACCGGCACCATGTACTCCGGCAAGCGGCTCAATAATTGCGCACGCAGCTCGCCGACCGGCAGCGTTTCGACCTGCGCCTGCTCGGTGAAGTACGCCACCAGACGCGGCTGGCCGGGTTGGTCTTCACGGGCCAGCAGCACGGCTTCCTGAATCCCCGGCAACTGATTGAGGCAGGTTTCGATTTCGCCCAGTTCGATTCGCACGCCACGGATTTTCACCTGATCGTCGTTGCGCCCCAGGTACTCGAGCGTACCGTCTTCGCGCCAGCGTGCGAGGTCACCAGTGCGGTACATGCGCGCGCTCGGCAAACGGCTGAACGGGTCACGCAGAAAGCGCTCGGCAGTCATTTGCGGGCGGTTCAAATAGCCACGGGCGACGCCGGCGCCGCCGACGTAGAGTTCGCCCGCCACGCCCAACGGCACCGGGCGCAGGTGTTCATCGAGCAAGTACACCGTGGCGTTGCTTACCGGTTTACCGATGTGCAACGCGTCGCCGCTGTCGACTCGACCCGATGTTGCGACCACCGTGGCCTCCGTCGGACCATAGTTGTTGATCACGTCGAAATGCTGGTTGCGATTGAACTGGCGCAAGCGGTCGCCGCCGATCAGCAGCGTGCGCAGGGTCGGGTGTTCGAGGTTCTGGCTGAAAGCGTATTCGGCCACCGGCGTCGGCAGAAAACTCACGTCCAGCGGTTGTGCGCACCACCACGCCAGCAGCGCATCGATGTCTTCGTTGCCATCGTGGTTCGGCGCCAGGTGCAAGGTCGCACCTGCGCACAGGGCCGGCCAGACTTCCCAGGCCATCGCGTCGAACCCGAAACCGGCGAGGCTTGAGGTGTGGCGACCGGCACACAGGTCGAAGGCCGTGCAGTGCCAATCGACCAGATTGTTCAGGGTCTGATGCTCGACCATCACGCCTTTGGGCAGGCCGGTGGAGCCGGAGGTGTAGATCACATACGCGAGGTGTGAAGCGGTCAGGCCCGGCACCTGCGGGTCGAAGGTGCAGGTCAGTGGCCAGGTACAACGGTCGAGGTCGATCACCGGTACGTCCAGCGCCGGCAAGCGCGCACGCAGATCGGTTTGGGTGAGGACCAAAACCGGAGTGCTGTCGCTGAGCAGATAGTGCAAGCGCTCGGCAGGGTGCGCCGGATCGACCGGCACGTAAGCGGCGCCGGCCTTGAGAATGGCGACCAGCCCGATCAGCGTATCGAGACCGCGGCGGGCGACGATGGCCACCCGATCATCGGGTTTGACGCCGCGCTCGATCAGATGATGCGCCAGGGCATTGGCGTGACGGTTGAGCTCGGCGTAGGTCAATTGCGCATCGGCAAACACTGCCGCCAGCGCTTCCGGCCGCTGCGCAACTTGAGCTTCAAAGCGTTGTTGCAGGGGCTGGGTCGGCGGGAAATTCATGTGCGTAGCGTTGAAGCCGACCAGCACTTGCTCAAGCTCCACGGCCGGCAGAACCGACAGTTGATTGACCGGCGTTTGCGGCGCCTGCTCGAGTGCCAGCAGCAGGTTTTCGAGTGCACAGTGCATGTAGGCGCAGATCCGCTGCGGGTCGATCTGCGTGCTCGCCAGCAACGTCAGACTGAACGCGTCGCCGAGGTCATCGACGCTCAGGGTCAGCGGATAGTTGGTACGTTCCTCGGAGTGCAGGGTGGCAATGCCCTCCCACGCCGCCAGCGTTTCAGCGCTGGCCGTGGTGACGTTGTGGCTGTGGCGATAATTGAGCAGCGTGCTGAACAGCGGCGTCGGCGCGACCACGTTGCTGCAGCGCTGGGCCAGGGCCAGCGGCGCGTATTCATGGCGCATCAGCGTGGTCAGCCGCGCGTGGGTGGCGTTGACGGCGGCGCGCACATCAGCGCTGTCGACATTCACCCGCAACGGCAAGGTGTTGATGAAAATTCCCAGCGCCCGGTCGACCGCCTCGGCGCCTTGCATGCGCCCCATCAGCACCGTGCCGAACACCACGTGTTGCTTGCCGGTCAACGCGGCCAACACCTGCGCCCAACCGAGGTGAAACAGGCTCGCGGCACTGACCCCGAGCTGGCGTGCCTGGGCGCGCAAACGCTGGCCCAACAGCGGTTCGATCGGCTGGCTCAGTTCGGCAATTTCGCTGCCGTCACCCTGCACATCCTGCAAACCGTACGGCAACGTCGGCTCATCGATGTCGCTGAGCATCTCGCGGAAAAACACCTCATGCTCGGCTTCGCTGACACCCAGCCGCGCCTGTGCCACGTAATTGCGAAACGGCACCGGCCGCCCCAACAACTCGCGCTGCCCGCTGAGGCAGGCGCGCATTTCATGCCGCACCACGTCGAGGGCCGAGTGGTCGAGGGCCATGTGATGGAACAGCAGCGTCGCAATCACCCGTTGCCCGGCGTCATCCCAGGCATGGGCCAGACGCATGAGCGGCGCACGGCTGACTTCGAGGCGAAAGTGTCGGGCGTCGAACCGCTGGTGCAGGTACGCCAGCACGTCGCTGTCGGCGTCAGGGACGATGACCTCTTCCACTGGCAGCTCGGCGCGGCGCCAGACCACCTGCACCGGGGCATCCAGGCCCTGCCAGTGCACAGAGGTGCGGAGGATGTCATGGCGATCGATCACCGTTTGCAACGCTTGCGCGAACGCCTGAAAGCGTTCGCGGCTGGCAAAGGCGAATTGTGACTGCATCACATACGGATCGCCTTCGCCGCCACTGACGTGGTGATAAAGAATGCCTTCCTGCAACGGCGCCAGCGGGTAGATGTCCTGGACATTCGCCGCGCCGCCGGGCACTTGCGCCACGAGGTGGTCGATGCTGGTCTGATCCAGTTCGACCAGGGTCAGCATCGACGGGTTGATCTGCGTGGCGTCGGCTGCGATGCCGTTGGCTGGCACCTCGACCTGACCGGCCTTGGTCGCCGAGTAGTGCCCGGCCTTGATCAGTTCGATCAGCGCCGGTTTGTGTTCGCGTAGCGCAGCCAGCAGCGCCGGATCGCTCAACGCCTGTTTGTTGCCGTTCACCAGCAGCTGATCATCGGTGACCGCCAGTTGGATGTCTTTAGCCTTCAATGTGGCCAACAGTTCGATCACGTTCACAGGACGATCTCCATTCTTTCCGTAATTGCGGCGTAGCCGGCCAGGGTCGGATGTTCGAACAGCGACCTGACATCGGCTTCCATGCCTTCCTGACGCAACCGGCCGATCAGACTGACCGCCAGCAGCGAGTGACCACCCAACTCAAAGAAATGGTCCTGACGCCCTACCCGCTCGACGTTGAGCAGTTCCGCCCAGAGCCGTGCCAGGGTGATTTCGACTTCGCCGACCGGGGCTTCGTATTCGCGGGTTTTCAGCGATTGCTGATCCGGTGCCGGCAAGGCCTTGCGGTCGAGTTTGCCGTTCGGGCTCAGCGGCAAACGATCGAGATGCACGAACACCGCAGGCACCATGTAATCCGGCAAATGCTCGAGCAGTTGACTGCGCAGCAGGTCGATTTCCAGCCGTTCGCCGGTGTAGTACGCGACCAGACGTTTGTCGCCGGGCGCGTCTTCACGGGCCAGCACCACGGCTTCCTGCACACCATGGATCTGGGCCAGGCGCGCCTGAATTTCGCCCAATTCGATGCGCAAGCCACGGATCTTCACCTGATCATCGTTACGCCCCAGGTATTCGATATTGCCGTCCGGCCGATAGCGCGCGACGTCACCGGTGCGGTACATGCGCCCGTGCGGATGAAACGGATCCTCGAGGAAGCGTTCGGCCATCAGTTGCGGCCGGTTCAGATAACCGCGCGCCACCTGCACACCGGCGATGTACAGCTCGCCGATCACGCCTTGCGGCACCGGTTGCTGCTGCGCATCGAGGATGTACATGCGGGTGTTGGCGATCGGTTTGCCGATTGGCGTGTTGTCCGGGGTCTGCTCGATGGAGCCGGCGCAGGCCCACGCGGTTACGTCGACGGCGGCTTCGGTCGGGCCGTACAGGTTATGCAACACGCAACCCGGCAATTGCAGCTTGAAGCGCCGCACCAGACTGCCCGGCAACGCCTCACCGCTGCACATCACCTGCCGCAGGCTATCGCAGCGTGTGGTGTCGCTGTTGGCGAGGAACACATCGAGCATCGACGGCACAAAGTGCAGCGTAGTGATGTGTTCGCGCTCGATCACTTCGCTCAGGTAGTGCGGATCCTTGTGCCCGCCGGGCTGCGCCATGACCAGGCGCGCGCCGGTCATCAGCGGCCAGAAGAATTCCCACACCGACACGTCGAAACTGAACGGGGTTTTCTGCAGCACCGAATCGGCAGCGTTCAGGCGATAGGCGTCCTGCATCCATAGCAAACGGTTGACCACCCCGGTGTGTTCGTTGACCACGCCTTTCGGCTGGCCGGTCGAGCCGGAGGTGTAGATCACGTAGGCGCTGTGTTGTGGCGTCAGCGCCGGGATTTGTGGATTGTCGGCAGACAACGATTGCCAAGTGTCCTGGTCAAGATCGACCACGGGTGCGGCGATGTCCCCCAGCAACGCGCGAGTCGCCCCGTGCACCAGCACCACGGCCGGCGCACTGTCCTCGAGCATGTAAGCGAGGCGCTCCGACGGATAGGCCGGGTCCAGCGGCACATACGCGGCACCGGCCTTGTTGATCGCCAGCAGGCCGATGACCATTTCCAGGCTGCGTTCGACGCAGATCGCCACCCGCGCATCCACCTGCACGCCAAGGCTGATCAAATGCCCGGCCAAACGGTTGGCGCGCTCGTTCAGCTGCGTGTAGCTCAATGCCTGATCACCGGCGACAACGGCCACAGCCTGCGGCGTGCGCTGCACCTGCGCTTCGAACAGGCCGTGCAGCGTTTGCTGCAAGTCGTAATCGACGGCGGTGTCGTTGAGGCCGAACAGCAACGCCTGCCGCTCCTCGTCCGCCAACACCGTCAGGCGATTCAACGCTTGCTGAGGTGTTTGCTCCAACGCTTCAACCAGCGCGATCAGCGCGTTGTGCATGTACTGGCCGAGGCGTGCCGCACCAATGCGCGACGGTGTCATCACTGTCAGTTGGAAGCCGCTGCCCAGATCGTCGACGTTGAGGGTCAACGGGTAATTGGTGCGCTCCTCGCCGGCCAGGGATTCGATGCCCTGCCAGGCCTCACGCTTGGTCTTTTGCTGAGCTTCGCTGTCGCTATGACGGTAATTGAGCATTGCGCTGAACAGTGGTGACGGCGCCGCGACACCGCTGCAACGCTGGGCCAATGCCAGCGACGCATGTTCGTGAGCCAACAACGCACTGAGTCGCGCATGGGTCGCCTTGACCCCGGCGCGCACGGTGGTTTCGTCGACATCCACGCGCAATGGCAAGGTGTTGATGAACATGCCCAGACCGCGATCCGCGCCCGCGCCGCCCTGCATGCGACCCAACAGCACCGTACCGAACACCACCCGCTCCTGACCCGACGTTGCCGCCAGCACCTGTGCCCAAGCGAGATGGAACAGGCTGGCGACGCTGACGCCGAGCAACCGCGCCTGACTGCGCAAACGCTGCGCCACCAAGGCCGGCAGTGGCTGGCAGACTTCCTCGATGTCATTGCCGTCGCCGTGCACATCCTGCAGGCCAAACGGCAGTGTCGGTTCGTCAATGTCGCCGAGCATCTCGCGGAAGAACACTTCGTGCTCCTGTTCGCTGACGCCAAGACGAGTCTGCGCAACATAATTGCGGTATGGCACCGCTGCCTCCGGCAACTGCTCACCGCCCTGCAAAATCGCCTGCATTTCTTCACTGACCACCGCCATCGCGGTGTGGTCCATGGCGATGTGGTGGAACAACAGCATGGCAACCACGCGTTGATTGGCCGGATCGAGGGCATACACCAGACGCAGCAGTGGTGCCTGATCCAGGTCCAGACGCCAGTGCCGTGCGTCGAAGCGCCCACGCAACTGATCGATGGCCTCACCCTGCGCAGGCTCCAGCGCCACAGCCTGAACCGGCAGCTCGGCACGGCGCCAAACCACCTGCACTGGCGTCGTCAAGCCTTGCCAGACCACGGAAGTGCGCAAGATGTCGTGGCGCGTCATGACCTGACGCAACGCCGCCGCGAACCCTTGCAATCGCTCGAGGCTGTCGAACGCCAGACACGATTGCAGCAGGTACGGATCGCCCTGCGCGGCGCTGAGGTGGTGATACAGAATCCCTTCCTGCAACGGCGCCAACGGATAAATGTCCTGCACGTTGGCCGCGCCACCCGGCACCGTGGCGACGATACGCTCGATGCTGGCCTGATCCAGTTGCACCAGCGGCAGCATGTCCGGGGTGATGTGCGTGCAGTTGACCGCAATAATGTTCTCCGGCACGACGACCTCGCGGCCGCTGCCCACCGCCGCCGCCAGCGCGGCCAGCGTCGGTTGACTGAACAGCACACGCACATCGGTGCTCAGATCGGCCTGACGCATGCGTTCGATCAGCGTCACCGCCAGCAAGGAATGCCCGCCCAGTTCGAAGAAGTTGTCGTGACGGCCGACCTGTTCGACCTTGAGGACGTCCGACCAGATCTGTGCCAGCTCGACTTCCACCGAACCTTGCGGCGCGGCGTATTCGCGGCTCAGCCACGCCGTTTGATCCGGCTCCGGCAGGGCCTTGCGGTCGAGTTTGCCGTTGGCGGTCAGCGGCAGTGCTGGCAGGCACACGTAAGCGGCGGGCACCAGGGCTTGCGGCAACTGCGCTTGCAGATGACGGCGCAAATCCTCGATCTCGACGCTCAGACGTTCGGTAAACCACGCCAGCAACTGCCCGTCGCGCACCAGCACCACGCAATCCTGCACAGCCTCGTGAGCGCTCAACGCCGCTTCGATTTCACCCGGTTCGATACGCACGCCGCGCAGCTTGACCTGATCATCGTTACGCCCCAGGTATTCGATGTTGCCGTCGGCAAGCCAGCGTGCGAGGTCGCCGGTGCGGTACATGCGCGCCAGCGGTGCGTCGCTGAACGGGTCGTCGAGGAAGCGTTCGGCGCTCAGCTCGGGGCGATGCAGATAACCGCGCGCCACACCGGCACCACCGACATACAACTCAGCGGCGACGCCGACCGGCACTGGACGCTGCTGGTCGTCGAGCAGGTAAATCTTCGCGTTGGCCATCGGCCGACCGATATGCAGCACCTGCCCGACCTCCACCGCGCCGCAGGTGGCAACCACCGTGGCTTCGGTCGGGCCGTAGTTATTGATCACCGCGAAGGTCTGTTCACGCGGGAACTGCCGCAGTTTGTCACCACCGATCAACAGCGTGCGCAAGGTCGGGTGGCCGAGGTCGCGACTGAAGGCGTATTCGGCGACCGGCGTCGGCAGGAAACTCACCTGCAACGGCTGCGCACGCCACCACGCCAGCAACTCATCCAGATGCTCGTTGCTCACCGTTTGCGGCGGCAGATGCAGGGTCGCGCCGACACACAGCGCCGGCCAGACTTCCCACGCCATCGCATCGAAACCGAAGCCGGCGACACTCGCCGTGTGGCTGCCGGCGTGCAGGTCAAAAGCGCGGTTGTGCCAGTGCACGAGGTTTTCCAGCGTCGCGTGTTCGACCATCACGCCTTTCGGCTGGCCGGTAGAACCCGAGGTGTAGATCACATAGGCCAGATGCGCCGGGGTCAGCGTCGGTACTCGCGGATTGCTGTCCGGCAGCTGCGCCCAGTCACGGCTATCGAGATCGATCACCGGCACGGCACCGAGACAATCACGCGTCGAGGCCTCGGCCAGAACCGCCAACGGAGCGCTGTCCGCAAGCAGGTAAGCAATGCGCTCCGCCGGGTACGCCGGGTCGACCGGCACATAAGCGGCGCCCGACTTGAGGATCGCCAGCAGCGCCACCAGCATCTGCGGACTGCGCCGCACGCACACGGCGATGCGGTCGTCAGGCTGCACGCCAAGGCTGAGCAGATGGTAGGCCAGACGGTTGGCGCGTTGATTGAGCTGGCCGTAGGTCAACGCTTGCCCGCCCTGCACCACGGCCAGCGCATCCGCGCGTTGCGCCGCTTGAGTCTCGACCAGCGCATGAAGGGTTGCGCCACGGGGAAACGCGACAGCACTCCGGTTGAAATCCACCAGCAGTCGCGTCTGCTCCGGCAGCGACAGAATCGGCAGCTGATTGAGTGGCGTCCGGGGCTGCTGCTCCAGCGCTTGCACCAGATGTTCCAGTGCGGTGTGCATGTAGTTGCAGATCCGCTGTGCACCGATCTCGGCGAGCGCCAGCACGTCCAGGGCAAAACCGTCGCCCAGATCATCCACCGACAGGGTCAGCGGATAATTGCTGCGCTCCTCGCCGCCGAGCATGCGCACGCCTTGCCAGATCCCCTGGCCGTCGCGCGGCTGCTGTTCAGCAGCGCTGTGCCGGTAATTGAGCAAGGCGCTGAACAGCGGCGCGGAACCCGACATGCCGCTGCAGCGTTGAGCCAGCGCCAGCGACGCGTGTTCATGAGCGAGCAGCGCCGTCAGCCGTGCGTGAGTGGTTTTCACCCCGGCGCGCACGCTTTCAGCGAGATCGACCCGCAGCGGCAGAGTATTGATGAACACGCCCAACGTGCGGTCAGCGCCCTCGCCACCCTGCATGCGCCCCATCAACACGGTGCCGAAGACCACGTCGCGACGCCCGGAGACCACGCCCAGCACCTGCGCCCAGGCCATGTGCATCAGGCTCGCCGGGCTGACGCCCAACTGCCGCGCCTGTTCGCGCAGACGTAGATTGAGCGCGGCATCGAGCGGTTGCAGCGCTTCTTCGATGCCGCGCCCATCGCCCTGAACATCCTGCAGACCGAAGGGCAAGGTCGGCTCGTCGATATCGCCGAGCATGTCGCGGAAGAACGCTTCATGTTCCTGCTCATCGGCGCCCAGGCAGGCCTGCGCCACGTAATTGCGATACGGCATCGGCGGCGTCAGCGTGTCGAGTTGTTCGAACATCAACGCGTGCATTTCCCGACCGATCACGTCCATGGCGGTGTGGTCGAGAATCGAGTGATGGAACAGCACGATGGCGACCACTTGCTGGTGCAACGGATCCTCGGCGTAGACCATGCGGATCAGCGGCGCAGCGCTCAGGTCGAGGCGGTAATGCCGTGCGTCGAAACGCGCGTGCAACTGCTCAAGCATGTCGCCGTCCTGCGGATCCGGCAGCACTTGCTGCACAACCATCTGCGCCACGCGCCAGACCACCTGATGCGGGCTGGGCAAACCTTCCCAGACCACACTGGTGCGCAGAATGTCGTGACGGGCGATGACCTGCTGCAAGTGCTCGGCGAAGCTGTGCAAACGTTCAAGGCTGTCGAAGGCCAGACGCGATTGCAGCAGGTACGGATCGCCCTGTTTGGCACTGAGGTGGTGATAAAGAATGCCTTCCTGCAACGGTGCCAGCGGATAAATGTCCTGCACGTTGGCCGCACCGCCCGGCACCGTCGCGACGATACGCTCGATACTGGCCTGATCCAGCGTGGTCAGGGTCAGCATGTCCGGAGTGATGTGCGTGCAATCGGCCGCAATCAGATTGGCCGGCACTGCGATTTCCCGGCCACTGCCCAAGGCTCGCGCCAGTGCGGCCAGACTCGGCTGGTTGAACAGCACGCGCACATCGGCGCTCAGACCGGCCTGACGCATGCGCTCGATCAGGCTCACCGCCAACAGCGAATGGCCGCCGAGTTCGAAGAAATTGTCGTGACGGCCGATCTGCTCGATGTTGAGGACGTCGGCCCAGATCTGCGCCAACGCTGTTTCGACCGGACCTTGTGGCGCTTCATATTCACGGCTGAGCCACGCATCCTGATCCGGTTCGGGCAAGGCCTTGCGGTCGAGTTTGCCGTGGGCGGTCAGCGGCAAGCTGTCCAGGCGCACATAAGCCGCAGGCACCAAAGTATCCGGCAGTCGCGCTTGCAGATGCTGGTGCAAATCGCCGATCTCGACGGATTCGATGGTGGTAAACCAGGCGACCAGACGTCCATCACGCACCAACACCACGCATTCGCGCACCGCGTCGTGAGCGCTCAGCGCTGCTTCGATTTCGCCGAGTTCAATGCGCACGCCGCGCAGTTTCACCTGATCGTCGTTGCGGCCCAGGTATTCGATATTGCCGTCCGCGAGCCAACGCGCGAGGTCGCCGGTGCGGTACATCCGTGCGTGGGGCTCGTCGCTGAACGGGTCGTCGAGAAAGTGCGCAGCGGTCAGTTCCGGGCGATTCAGATAACCGCGCGCAACCCCGGCGCCGCCGACATACAACTCGCCTTGCACGCCAGTCGGCACAGGTTGTTGCTGACGGTCGAGCAGATAAATCCGGGCATTGGCGATCGGCCGGCCGATGTGCAGAACTTGCCCAGTCTCGACGCGCCCGGACGTCGCCACCACCGTGGCTTCGGTCGGGCCGTAGTTATTGATCACGTCAAACGCCTGATCACGCGGCAACTGGCGCAACTTGTCGCCACCGATCAGCAATGTGCGCAGGGTCGGATGACCCAGTTCACGGCTGAAGGCGTATTCCGCCACCGGGGTCGGCAGGAAACTCACCTGCAACGGCTGCCCACGCCACCACTCGAGCATTTCATCGAGATGTTCATTGCCGATCGCGGGCGGTGGCAGATGCACGGTCGCGCCGACGCACAGCGCCGGCCAGACTTCCCAGGCCATGGCATCGAAACCGCAACCGGCGACGCTGGCGGTGTGGCTGCCGGCCTGCAGATCGAAAGCTTCGGCATGCCAGTGCACGAGGTTTTCCAGGGTGCGGTGCTCGACCATCACGCCTTTCGGTTGCCCGGTGGAACCGGAGGTGTAAATCACGTAGGCCAGATTCGCCGGGGTCAGCCTGGACAGTGTGGGGTTGCTGTCAGGCAAGTGCTGCCAGTCGCCGGCATCCAGATCGATGACGGGGACAACGCCGAGCAGGTCGCGTGTCGAAGCCTGCGCCAATACCGCGATCGGATCGCTGTCGTGCAACAGGTAGGCGATGCGCTCTGCCGGGTAATCCGGATCGATCGGCACGTAACCGGCACCGGCCTTGAGAATCGCCAGCAGCGCAACGAGCATGTCCGGGCCACGACGCAGGCACAGCGCAACACGGTCGTCGACCTGCACGCCGAGGCCGAGCAAGTGATGGGCCAGGCGATTGGCGCGCTGATTCAGTTCGCCATAGCTGAGCTGTTGCTCGCCCTGCACCACCGCCAGCGCCTCGGGCTGCGCGGCCACTTGCGCTTCGAACAGGCGCGGCACGGTCTGCGCCGGCGGGTATTCACGACCGCTGATGTTGAAGCCGACCAGCACCCGTTGCCGCTCGCTCGGCGAGACAATCGACAGCTGCTGCAACGCTGCCTTCGGCGTGTACTCCAGCGCCGTGACCAGACTGTGCAACGCGGTTTGCAAGAAATCGCAGACCCGCGCGCCATCCACCTGTGGCACGGCTTGCACACTCAAGCGGAAACCTTCGCCGAGATCGTCGACGCTGACCACCAACGGATAATTGCTGCGCTCGCGGGAGCTGAGAATCTGCACGCCGTCCCACGCTACGGCGGCCGACTCCGGCGCACTGTGGCGATAATTGAGCAAGGTGCTGAACAGCGCCTGCGCACCACCGACACCACTGCAACGCTGGGCCAGTGCCAGCGAGGCTTGCTCGTGGCCGAGCAACTGCGCCAGCCGCGCATGGGTGCCTCGCACGCCGCTCTCTACCGAATCCGCGCCGACACTGACGCGCAGCGGCAAGGTGTTGATGAACATGCCCAGCGCCCGGTCTGCGCCTTCGCCGCCCTGCATGCGCCCGAGCAATACCGTGCCGAACACCACGTCCTGCTGGCCGGACACCTGCGCCAGCACCTGAGCCCAGGCCTGATGCACCAGACTGGCGACGCTGACACCGAGCCGCCGCGCCTGCTCACGCAGACGTTGACCGAGGCCGGCATCAAGTTCGCAATGACTGTCGAGAATGTCGCTGCCGTCGCCGTGCACGTCCTGCAGACCGAAGGCCACGGTCGGCTCGTCGATATCGCCAAGCATCTCGCGGAAAAACGCCTCATGGGCCTGTTCATCAACGCCGAGCCGCGCCTGCGCGACAAAGTGGCGGTATTGCACCGGCGGCGGCAGATCCTCGCTGCGGCCAAGCATGACGTCGTTCATTTCCGCGACCAGCACGTCCAGTGCGGTGTGGTCGAGGACGATATGGTGCATCAGGAGAATGCCGATCCAGCGGTTGTGCGGCTGATCTTCGGTGTAGACAAAGCGCATCAGCGGCGCGCGATTGAGGTCCAGGCGATAGTGGCGCGGATCGAAACGCGCCTGCATCTGTTCCAGCACATCGCCATCGAGTTCGTCGGCATCGACACGTTCCAGCGCCAGCGGCGCCTCGCGCCAGACCACTTGCACCGCCTCTTCCAACCCTTCCCAGACGATGCCGGTGCGCAGGATGTCATGACGTTTGATCACACCGTTCAAGGCTCGAACGAACGCTTTGATCTGCGCCAGACCGTCGAAGGCGAATTGCGCCTGCAACACATACGGATCACCGTCAGCGGTGGCCAGATGGTGATAGAGAATCCCCGCCTGCAACGGCGCCAGGCCATAGATGTCCTGCACGTTGGCGATGCCGCCCGGCACGCTGGCAACAACGCGGCCGATTGCGGCTTGATCGAGACGGGCCAGCGGCAGCATGGCCGGGGTGATGCGCGTGCAACCCGGCTCGATCAGGTTGTCTGGAACGACGATGCCGCGTTCGCTGCTCAGGGTCGCTGCCAGCGCTGCCACGCTCGGCTGACCGAACAGCACGCGCACATCACAGTGCAGATCCTGTTGGCGCATGCGTTCGATCAGCTTCACCGCCAGCAGCGAATGACCGCCGAGTTCGAAGAAATTGTCGTGGCGACCGACCTGCTCGACACCGAGCAACGTCTGCCAGAGACCGGCGATCAGATTTTCCACGGCACCGACCGGCGCTTCGAAACCGCGCCGGGCAAACGCTTCGCTGTCCGGCGCCGGCAAGGCTTTGCGGTCGAGTTTGCCGTTGGCGGTCAGCGGGAAAGTCTCGAGACGCACGAAGGCGCTCGGCACCATGTACTCAGCCAGCGAAACCAGCAGTTGATCGCGCAACTGTGCCACATCCGGCGCGGCGCCTTCGTCGGCCAGCCAGTACGCGACCAGCCGCTGATCACCGGGGCTGTCCTCACGGGCGATCACCACGGCTTCACGCACGCCTGCGCAACCAGACAAGCGCGCTTCGATCTCGCCCAGCTCAATGCGGAAACCGCGAATCTTCACTTGGTCGTCGTTGCGTCCCAGGTATTCGAGGCTGCCATCGGCGGCCCAGCGCGCAAGGTCACCGGTTTTATACAAACACGCCTGGGCGTTTTCGCTGAACGGATCATTGATAAAACGCTCGGCAGTCAGTGCTTCGCGATTCAGATAACCGCGCGCCACACCCGCGCCACCGACGTACAACTCGCCAATCACACCGACGGGAACCGGTTCACGCTGCGCATCGAGGACATACAGCTGCAGGTCGGGAATGCGCACGCCAATCGGGCTGACGCCGAGCAACTGCGCGTCGGCGGCTTGCAGCGGTCGATAGGTCACGTGCACGGTGGTTTCGGTGATGCCGTACATGTTCACCAGCCGCGTTCCGGCATTGCCGACCCGCGCATACCAAGGCTTGAGCAAGCCCGGCTCCAGCGCTTCGCCGCCGAAGATCACTTCCCGCAACGAGTGTTGAAGCTGACTGCGGCCCTGAGCGGCGATCAGTTGGCGGAACGCGCTCGGCGTCTGGTTGAGCACAGTCACGCCGGTCTGGCAAAGCAATGCATAGCAGTCGTCCGGCGAGCGGCTGACGGCTTGCGGGATCAGCAGCAATTGTCCGCCGAACGCCAGAGCGGCCCAGATTTCCCAGACCGAAAAGTCGAAGGCGAAGGAATGGAACAGCACCCCGATGTCTTGCTGGTTGAACTGGAACCAATCGTGGGTGGAGGAGAACAGCCGTGCCACGTTGCGGTGTTCGACCATCACGCCTTTGGGCAGACCGGTGGAGCCGGAGGTGTAGATCACGTACGCCAGATGCGCCGGGCTCAGCTCGGGGATCTGCGGATTGCTATCGAGTTCGGCCTTGAGGTGAGCGCTGTCGAGATCGATCTGCGGCACATTCAGATGGGTCACGCGATCACGCGTCGCCGCCTGCATCAGCAGCGCTGCCGGGGCGCTGTCCTGCAAGGTGAAGCTGATTCTGTCGAGCGGATAGGTCGGATCGATCGGCACGTAACCGGCACCTGCCTTGAGTACACCGAGCAGGCCGATGAGCATTTGCGGGCCACGCTCGACGCAGATCGCCACGCGGTCGTCAGGGCGAATGTTCAGCGCCAGCAAATGGTGGGCGACCTGATTGGCGCGACGATTGAGTTCGCCGTAACTGAGGGTTTGTCCGTCGAATATCAGCGCTGTGGCGTCAGGCCTCACTTGGGCATGGGCTTCGAATTGCTGGTGGATCAGCGGGGTTTCCGGGAACTGTGCCAGCGGCGAATTGACGCCGTATAGCAGGTGTTCGCGTTCGCTAGCCGGGAGGATGCGCACCGTTTGCAGCGGCACATCGGCGCCGGTTTGCAGGGCCGCGAGCAGACTCTCCAGCGCCGTGTTCAGGTACGCGGCCATGCGCTCGGCCCCCAGCGCTGCATCCGCCAGCGCGGTGATGCGCAAATCGGCGCCGAGGTCATCGATGTTGATGGTCAGCGGATAGTTGGTGCGCTCGCGGGCACCCAGCACCTGCACGCCGGGGGCAATGTCGACCACTTCCGCCACTTCCTCAACGCTGCTGTGTCGGTAGTTCAGAATCGCGCTGAACAGTGGCGTCGGCACCGCAACGGCGCTGCAGCGTTGCGCCAGGGCTAGCGAGGCCTGCTCGTGCGCCAGCAACGCAGTCAGGCGTTGATGGGTCGCACGCACGCCGGCGCGCACGCTTTGCTCGCCGACATCAACGCGCAGCGGCAAGGTGTTGATGAACATGCCCAACGCTTGCTCGCCGCCCTCGCCCGTGTCCATCCGCCCCAGCAGCACAGTGCCGAACACCACCGCCGTGCGCCCGGACAATTGCCCGAGCACCCGCGCCAGGGCCAGATGCGTCAGGCTCGCCACGCTGACGCCGAGCTGCCGCGCCTGCTCACGCAACTGCAGGCTCAGGTGGCTGTCGAGCAGCAACGCGGCTTCTTCGATGGCGTGGCCTTCGCCCTGCACATCCTGCAAGCCACACGGCAGCGTCGGCTCATCGATGTCGGCGAGCATGTCGCGGAAAAACGCTTCATGTGCCTGCTCATTGCCGGCATTGCGTGCCCTGGCCAAGTGATCGCGATACGGCACGGCCGCAGGCACTTGCGCGGCCTGCCCGAGCAGGCAGGCTTGAACTTCCCGGCGCAGCACATCCAGTGCGACGTGATCCATGATCATGTGATGAAACAGCAACAGCGCGACTACGCGGCCCTGCGCCGGATCCTGCGCATACACCAGGCGCAGCAACGGTGCCTGCTGCATATCGAGACGGAAGTGCTGCGGGTCGTGGCGTGCGAGCAGTTGCGTGAGCACGTCGGCGCCCCTGTCGACGGGGACTTCCTCACACACCAGCGGCGCCTCGCGCCAGACCACTTGCAGCGCTTCGTCGAGGTATTCCCAGACAAACGAAGTACGCAGGATGTCGTGACGTTTTACCACCCAGCGCAGCGCGTCGGCGAAGGCGTCCAGCCGTTCCTGACTGTCGAAGACGAAACGCGCCTGCGAAATATAAGGATCGCCGGCAACCGCCGAGAGGTGGTGATAGAGCATGCCCTCCTGCAACGCGGACAGCGGATAGATGTCCTGCACGTTGGCGGCGCCACCGGGCACCGTGGCGACGATGCGGTCAAGGGTGTCCTGACTCAGCTTCACCAGCGGCAGCATGTCCGGGGTGATGCGAAAGGCCGGGCTCAGCCAGTCACCGCCGTGTTGGGCGACCAGCTCCAGCAGTTGCGCCTTGTGCGCCGCGAGGCTGTCCCACAACGCGTCATCCAGCGCGTCGTCGCCGCCCAGAATGACCAGGTCTTCATCTTCCTGTTGAAGGCGGATCGCATGGGTGGAAATGGCAGCCATCAGTTCGCTGAAATGCATGAGGTAACCTGCTGTAAATACGGAAAAAAAGAGCGCGCAGCAGCGAGTCCGTGCACGCGGCGCGCAGCCTGGAAAAACTAAAACATCGGGGCGTGGGTGTCTGACATGGGAAGCGGGGACAAGCTGCCGTGCCCGCTGTTCGTCTCTGTAGGAGCTGCCGAAGGCTGCGATCTTTTGATTTTGCTTTTAAAAACAAGATCAACAGATCGCAGCCTTCGGCAGCTCCTACAGGGATTGTGGTCGCCGTCAGAGCCGGCGTTTACGGTTGAGGCTCGGGATGGTGGTCTGGGCGATTTCGACCCGCTTGGCCTGCCGCGAGGTCTGTGCAGCCAGCGCGGCCAGCGTCGGCTGGCTGAACAGCGTGCGCGCGTCGACATGCAGGCCGGCCAGACGCATGCGCGCCACCAGACTGACCGCCAACAGCGAATGCCCGCCCAGCTCGAAGAAGTTGTCGTGCCGGCCCACCTGCTCGACTTTGAGCACCTGCGCCCAGATCTGCGCCAAGGCCGTTTCCACGTCGCCTTCCGGGGCCTCGTAAGGACGGCTGAGCAGCGCCTCCGCTCCCGGCTCCGGCAAGGCCTTGCGGTCGATTTTGTCGTTAGGTGTCAACGGCAATGCGGCCAGCATCACGTAGGCACCGGGCACCATGAATTCCGGCAACTGCGCCAGTACATGCGCTCGCAAGGCCTCAAGCGTCGGTGCAGTCAGCCCGGTACGCAGGGTGTAATACGCCACCAGTCGCTCATCGCGCACCACCACCACCACCACCGCCTCGCGGATGGCCGGGTGTTCCACCAGGCGCGCTTCGATCTCGCCCAGCTCAAGGCGTACCCCGCGCAGCTTGACCTGAAAGTCATTGCGCCCGAGGAAAACAAGATTGCCATCAGCGCCGTAACGCACCAGATCACCGGTGCGATACAAGCGATCACCGGCCACGAACGGACTGTCGATAAAGCGCTCGGCTTGCAGTTCCGGCAATCCGAGATACCCGCGCGCCACCCCCACTCCGCCAATGTGCAAATGCCCACTGACGCCAAACGGCACTGGCTGATCAAACGCATCGAGGACGTACAGCCGCGTGTTGCTCAAGGCCTTGCCGATCGGCACCACGCTCTGCGGCACCGGCGCGCCGGGTTCCAGGGTCCAGCCGCAGCTGTCGACCGTGGTTTCGGTTGGCCCGTAGACGTTATGCAGGCGCACCCACGGCAGGCGTTCGCGCACTTGCCGGGCCAAGGCGACGGTCAGTTCGCCGCCGCCGTTGAGCACGTCGGTGAGGCTGGTGCACTGACTGACATCGTCCTGTTCAATGAACTGCTGCAACAACGCCGGCACGAACTTGACCACGGTTATGTGCTGCTCGCGGATCACTTGCGTGACATACGCCGAATCGCGGTTGCCATCGGCCCGCGCCAGCACCAGGCGCATGCCCGAGCATAGCGGCCAGAAGATCTCCCACACCGAACTGTCGAAACTGTACGGCGCCTTTTGCAGCAACGCCCCATGCTCGGTGGGCGGCGCAAGCTGCGAGCCCCAATGCACCATGTTGCAGGCGCTGCGGTGCTCGATCATCACGCCCTTCGGCGTGCCGGTGGAGCCGGAGGTGTAGATCATGTAAGCCAGGTTCGTCGCGCCGAGGCCCGGCACCTGCGGATTGTCGTGCGGCTGGTCCTGCCAGGTACCGAGGTCGAGATCGATCAGCGGCACACCGGGTTCGCCAAGCAGATCACGCGTCGCGCCATGCACCAGCAGCGCGACCGGCGTGCTGTCTTGCAACATGTAGTTCAGGCGTTGCAGCGGATAATCCGGATCGAGCGGCACATAAGCACCGCCAGCCTTGAGAATGCCCAGCAGACCGATCACCAGCTCAGGCCCGCGCTCGACGCAGATCGCGACTCGCGAATCCGGCTTTACACCAAGCCCGCGCAGATGATGGGCCAAGCGGTTGGCCTGCTCGTTCAACTCGCGATAGCTCAGGCGCTGTTCGGCAAACTGCACGGCGATGGCATTCGGTTTGCGCCGCACCTGCTGTTCGAACAGCGCCTGCAGTGGCTGCTCCATCGGGCAGTCGACGGCGCTGGCGTTGAACTCGATCAACAGCCGTTGCAGTTCTTCTTGCGGCAACAGCGGCAGGCGATTCACCGGCTGCTGCGGCTCGGTTTCCAGCGCCGCGACCAAGCCTTTCAGGGCTGATTGCACATAAGTGCAAATTCGCTGCGCGCCGATGCTCGACAGGGTTCGGGTAGTCAAGCGCAAACCCGTGCCGAGGTCATCAACACTCAGGGTAAACGGGTAATTGGTACGTTCCTCGTTGGCCAGGGTCTCGATGCCCTGCCAGGTTTGCCGGGAGGTTGTTTGCTCGGCGTCATCGCTGTGCCGGTAGTTGAGCAAGGCGCTGAACAGCGGCGCTGGCGCAGCAACGCCGCTGCAACGCTGGGCCAGCGCCAATGACGCGTGTTCATGAGCCAGCAACGCAGTCAGGCGCGCATGAGTGGACTTCACCGCTGCGCACGCGCCCTCGCCGACATCGACCCGCAGCGGCAAGGTGTTGATGAATACCCCCAGCGCCCGGTCGGCACCGGCGCCACCCTGCATGCGCCCCATCAGCACGGTGCCGAATACCACACTTTGCTGCGCCGAGGTCACAGCCAATACTTGCGCCCAGGCGAGGTGAATCAGGCTGGCGATGCTCACGCCCGCCACACGCGCCTGCTGCTGCAGGCGCTGATACAGATCGCTCGTCAGCGCCTGTTCGGCCTCTTCGATGTTGCTGCCGTCGCCCTGGACGTTCTGCAAAGCGAACGGCAAGGTCGGCTCGTCGATGTCGGCGAGCATCTGCCGGAAGAACGCTTCATGCTCCTGCTCGCTGACGCCCAGGCGCGTCTGCGCCACATAGTTGCGGTACGGCACCGGTGCTGCCAGCGGTTCGCCGTGCCCGGACAGGCTGGCGTGAATTTCTTCGCGCATCGCCTCCAGCGCAATGTGATCCATCGCCAAATGATGAAACAGCAAGATGCCCACCACGCGGCCATGAGCGGGGTCAGGGGCATACATCAGGCGCAGCAGCGGTGCCTGACTGACATCCAGGCGATAGCGCCGCGCATCGAAGCGCGCGTGCAATTGATCGAGGATCGCGCCGTGAGCAGGATCCAGTTCGACCGCTTGCACCGGCAGAATCGCCTCGCGCCACACCACCTGCACTGGCGCCGTCAGCCCTTCCCAGACCACCGCCGTACGCAAAATATCGTGCCGCGCCATGACCTGACGCAGCGCCACGGCGAAGGCCTCGACCCGGTCGAGGCTGTCGAACGCCAGCAGTGATTGCAGCAGATACGGATCGCCCTGCGCAGCGGTGATGTGGTGATAGAGAATGCCTTCCTGCAACGGCGCCAACGGGTAGATGTCCTGCACATTGGCAGCGCCGCCGGGCACGGACGCGACGATACGCTCGATCATCGTTTGATCCAGTTGCACCAGCGGCAACAGGTCGGGAGTGATGTGCGTGCAATCGACCGGGATGCGATTGGCCGGCACTTCGACTTCGCGGCCGCTGCCCTCCGCTGCCGCCAACGCGGCCAGTGTCGGTTGGCTGAACAGCACGCGAACATCGCTGTTCATGCCGATCTGGCGCATGCGCTCGATCAGGCCCACGGCCAGCAAGGAATGGCCGCCCAGTTCAAAGAAATGGTCGTGGCGCCCTACCCGCTCAACCTGCAAAACCTCGGCCCAGATCTGCGCCAGGGCGATTTCGACGTCACCTTGTGGCGCCTCGTACTGCCGACGAATCAGCGCTTCCGGCCCCGGTGCCGGCAAGGCATGGCGATCGAGCTTGCCGTTGGCGGTCAGCGGCAACGTCGCCAGGCGGATGTAGGCAGCCGGCAGCATGGCGGCTGGCAAACGCGAGGTCATGTGCGCGTGCAGTTGCAGGATGTCCAGCGTTTCACGCTCGGTGAACCACGCCAACAGTTGGCCGTCGCGCACCAGCACCACGGCTTCCTGCACCGCATCATGGCTGGCCAGTGCCGCTTCGATTTCGCCCAGTTCGACGCGCACACCACGGACTTTCACCTGATCATCATTGCGACCGATGTACTCAAGATTGCCGTCAGCACGCCAACGGGCAAGGTCGCCGGTGCGGTACATGCGCGCATCCGGCTGCGCACTGAACGGGTCGTCGAGAAAGCGTTCGGCGGTCAATTCCGGGCGATTCAGATAGCCCCGAGCGACCCCGGCGCCACCGACATACAACTCGCCGATGATGCCGATCGGCACCGGGCGCTGCTGATCATCGAGCAGGTAAGCCGTGGCATTGCTCACAGGTTTGCCGATGTGCAACGCCTGCCCCGGGGTGATCAGCCCCGAAGTGGCGACCACCGTGGCTTCGGTCGGGCCATAGTTGTTGACCACCGCAAAAGACTGCGCGCGGTTGAACTGGCGCAGACGATCACCGCCGATCAGTAAGGTGCGCAAGGTCGGGTGATCGAGTTGTTTGCTGAAGGCGTATTCGGCGACCGGCGTAGGCAGGAAACTGACGTCCAGCGGCTGTGCCTGCCACCAGGCGAGCAACGCATCGATGTCTTCATTGCCTTCGCTTGCGGGCGAAAAATGCACCGTCGCCCCGGCACACAACGCCGGCCACACCTCCCACGCCATCGCGTCAAACCCGAACCCGGCGAGGCTCGACGTGTGCTGCCCGTGGCCAAGCCCAAACGCCGCACAATGCCAGTCGACCAGATTGCCCAACGTGCGGTGCTCGACCATCACGCCTTTGGGCAACCCGGTGGAGCCGGAGGTGTAAATCACATAAGCGAGGTGGCAGGTGTTCAACTCCGCCACGTCGGGATCGTTCACGTTGTCGAGCGACCACTCGCACCGATCCAGTTCGACCACCGGCAGCGCCGTGGCGGACAAACGATCACGCAGATCGCTTTGCGTCAGCAGCGCCACCGGCGCACTGTCGCTGAGCAGATAACTCAGGCGCTCGGGCGGATGTGCCGGGTCAATCGGCACATAAGCGGCGCCCGCCTTGAGAATCGCCAGCAGCCCGACCAACGTTTCCAGCCCCCGGCGGGCAACGATCGCCACACGATCATCAGGGCGCACGCCGAGGCCGATCAGATGGTGGGCCAGCGCGTTGGCTTGCCGGTTCAGCTCGGCATAACTCAGGGTTCGTCCCTGATACGTCGCGACCACGGCGTCCGGTTGTTCGTCTACTCGCGATTCGAAGCGCTGATGAATCAGTTGGCCTTGCGGATAATTGACCCGGGTGTCGTTCCACTCATTGAGCAGGGCCAGCTCTGCCGGGCTATTAAGGTTGAAATCGGCGATCGCCAGTGCCGGGCGCTCCAGGCCTTGCTGCAGAATCAGCGACAAGCGCTCGGTCAACGCCGTGATCTCGTCAGCGGTGAAATAGGCCGGCGAGTACACCAAATGCAACCAGGCCTTGTCGGTGTAACGGTTACTGCGCAGGTGAATGGCCAGCGGTGTCGCCTCGTGCTGGTTGGAGACCTTGACCGAGTGCCCCGACGCCTCACCGTAACGGTAGTCATAGTCATCCTGCTCGTAGGACACCGACAACTCGAACAGTTGCGCACGGTCTTCACGCAACAGGCCCAGCGCGCGGTTCATCTCGCTCAGCGGGTAGCGTTGATGGCGGAAATCCTGCTTCAGGTCAGCGCCGATCGCCTTGATCAATTCAGCGAACGACAACGCTCGGCCAAAGCCCATGCGCATTGCACTGACCTGGGTGAACAACCCCAACGTACCTTTGAAGCGGGCACCGCAGCGATTGAGAATCGGCAAGCCAACCACCCACTCGTCACGTTGCCCGCTGCGACTGAAATACACATGCAGTGCGGCCAGCAACACGTGAAAGGCCGAACCGCCGAGTTGCCGCGCGCAGTCCTTCATGCGCTGGTGCAGCACGGCTGGAAAAGCCTCGACGTGGATGCGACTTGGCGCTGTTTCAGCGTTGTGGGATTCGCGATGGCGGGGAATCAACAAGGGCTCAGGCAGGCTACGGTACTTGTCCAGCCAGTAGTGTTGATCGACTTCATAGCGGAGTGACTGATGGTAGCGCGCGTCATCTTCGATAAAGCCGACATACGACGGCGCCGCCACACGCGGGGGCTCGCCACGGCACAACGCGCTGTAGATGTCGCCCACCGACTTGAACAGCAGCGCGAATGCCCAGCCGTCGATGATCAAGTGATGGGCCTGCGCCGCCAGCCAGTGACGCTGCTGATCGAGGCGAATCAGGCTGAAGCGGAACAACGCGTGTCCGCTCAACACAAAGGCCTGCGCCATCTGCGCTGCAACCAGCGTCCGGGCCGCTGCCTGTGAATCGGGTTGTCCGCTGAGATCATGCAGCGGCATGGCCACCGGCAGTGACTGCGCAAACCCTTGCAACGGCAGCCCGTCGTGACCCACTTCTGCGAGCAGCACAATGCGCAAGGCATCATTCGCCGCCACCAGGGACTCAAGCGCCGAATGCAGCAATGCCGGATCCAGCGGCCCGCTCAGTTCGACGTAACCGCCAATGTTGTACAGCGGCGAATCTCCGCGGCTCAGTTGATCCAGCCAGATATCCCGTTGGGCGGCAGTCAGCGCAAAAGTCTCGACAGGCACGGACACATCGTCCGCCACGTTGGCAGAAGTAGACTGCATAAGATCCATCTCATGAAATTTTGCCGGTATTCAAGCATCGGCCCCGCCACCGACATGACACGTGAAACCCGGACAACCACGACGCTCCTATGCGCCTGTCTGACATTGCGGGGGTGTTTATCGCAGGCAATGCCTAAAAGTTCGGAGAGGAAATACTGAAAAGCTTGTAGGAAAAAAACCACACTCCAGCGCCGCCATTTGCCCGGCTGCTGAACGTCAGACGTCAGCAACCCGTGGATTTCCGGGGCGTTGGCGTGACCAGTCAGTCACGGATGCGTACTCACCTGTGTTCGACTCCGTCAGAACCCCGGCGCCAATATTCAGAAATAGTGGCACTTTGTGTCCCTGTTTTCCCCTACAGACGTAGGACAAATCCATGGGCTTAAATTCCGCTCCAGATCGTGTTCAAGGAGAAACGACGGCGTGGGCGGCTTTTGCATAGACGGCAGACGATTCAGTGAGGGTTCTGAACCAGGGATGACAAGGATATGAATCTGACCGGCAGTATTCGCAATATGGAAAACCCGCATTTCTATTGGCAACTGGGTGAGTTGATTGCCAGCACCGGCGATGATCACTTCGCCACGAACATGTTCCAGTTGGTCGACACCCTGGTGCCGGTCAACCGCGTGGACCTGAGTGAATGGACGCTGGACGAACGTCAGGCCAGCGTGGTCGATATCAAGCCTCTGGGCAGCGCCGGTCTGACTCAGACCTGTGCCCCACCCGACCTGCTGGAAAGCCCCGACGATCATCCGCTGTTGCAGAAGATGATCGAGATGAACGACTCATTGCTGATTCAACTGAGAGCCTCACTCCAGCCTCGCCATCCGCAACACAGCGCCCATCAATGCAATCTGGTTTCGCGCACGTCCAACCGTCGTTGCGTGATTTCGTTTTACCGACCGCATACCCAACGGGTGTTTTCCCTGCCGGAGTTATCGTTTCTCAAGAGCCTGTCCGACACCCTGCTGCCGCTGATTGAACGTCACGCGCAGATCAGTCGGCAAATCCTCGCCCGACAACCGCGCCAGCCGTTGGCCGAACTGGATCAGGCGCCACTGGCGCAGGTGTTCGATGAGCGCTTGGCATTGAGCGACATCGCCTTGTCGGTGCGCGAGAAAGAAGTCTGCCTGGGCCTGCTGACCGGCAGCACCGTGCCGCAAATGGCGGAAAAGCTGCGGGTCAAGAACAGCTCGATCGAGACGTACCTGAAACGCGCCACGGCCAAACTCGGGGTCAGTGGTCGCCATGGTCTGGCGAAATGGATGGCCGGGGCCTGAGCACAACGCTCTTTATATGCATGAGGCAGTTCGATGTTGACGTTGCGACTTTCCCTGCTGTCCATCGCGGTGCTGATGGGCGGTTGTTCATTGATTCCCGAATATCAGCGCCCCGCTTCCCCCTCCGCCGCGCAGTATCCGACAGCGACACAGGCTGCAACGAGCAGCGATGACTGGCGCACGCTGTTCAATGACCCGGCGCTGCAACAGCTGATCGACAGCGCCCTGATCAACAACCGCGACCTGCGCGTGGCCGCACTCAATGTCGAAGCCTTCCAGGCGCAATACCGCATTCAGCGCGCCGACCTGCTGCCGGCGGTGTCGGCCAATGCCAATGAACTGCGCCAGCGCATGCCGCCGAGCGTGACCCAAGGCAAAGCGCTGATCAATTCGACGTACTCGGTCAACCTCGGCATCAGCGCTTATGAGCTGGACTTCTTCGGCCGCGTGCGCAGCCTCAGCGAGGAAGCCTTGCAGACCTGGCTCTCGACTGAAGAGGCACGGCGCAGTGCCGAGCTGAGTCTGGTGGCCAACGTCGCCAACGCCTACCTGACCTGGCGCGCCGATCAGGAACTGCTGGAACTGACTCGCGACACTCTTGCCGCCGATGAACGGAGCCTGTACTTGACCACCCGCAACCGTGAGGCCGGCAAATCGTCGGCGCTGGAGCAGGCACAGGCGAAGACCAGCGTCGACAGTTCCCGGGCCAATCTGGCGCGCTATCAGCGTCAAGTCGCTCAGGACTTGAACAGCCTGACCTTGCTGGTTGGCGCGCCGGTGCCCGAGTCGCTGCCCGCGCGCCCACTGGCCAGCGATCTGGTCCGGCAACTGCCCGCCGGGCTGCCGTCGGATCTGCTGCAACGGCGTCCGGACATCCTTCAGGCGGAGTACAAACTCAAAGCCGCCAACGCCAATATCGGCGCGGCGCGGGCGGCGTTTTTCCCCAGTGTCAGCCTGACGGCGAATGCCGGCACGTCGAGTCGCGATCTGTCCGGACTGTTCGGCGGCGGCTCTGGCGCCTGGACCTTTCAGCCGCAGATCAACCTGCCGATTTTCAACGCCGGCAGCCTGCGCGCCAGCCTGGATTATTCGAAATTACAGAAAGATGTCGCGGTGGCCGAATACGAAAAGTCGATCCAGACCGCGTTTCAGGAAGTTGCCGACGGCCTCGCCGCGCGTAGCACCTATCAGCAGCAATTGCAGGCGCAGCGCGATCTCGTCGCGGCCACGCAGACGTATTACAACCTGGCGCAGAACCGCTATCAGAATGGCGTCGACAGCAGCCTGACGTTCCTCGATGCGCAACGTTCGCTGTTCAGTTCGCAGCAAGGCCTGATCACCGATCGCCTCGCGCAACTGGTCGCCGAGGTCAACCTTTACACCGCGCTGGGCGGGGGCTGGAGCGCCGCTGAATCACGCGTGCAGTAAGCTGTGGTCACTTTTTCTTACACCTTTTGTCGCTCGATCCTGCGCCGTGCGGCGATCCGTGGCCGGCGCCTGCCTTCAGTTTGGTATCATGCGCCGCTTTTACGGTTAACCCCCCGCCAGTCCTGCTGACTGACGGGCTGCAAAAGGCGGTATTAGATGACGGCTTTGTTGACTCGCCGCAAGGTGCTTGCGGGAATGGGCGTGCTCGGGCTAGGCCTGCTCGCCGGCTGCGACACCCGTGGCCAACTGTCGTACAAGTACGGCAAGGATCTGAGTAACAAGATCATGGGGCGCACCTTCAAACTGAAGAACACCGATGGCGAAACCATGACGCTGTCGAGCTTTCGCGGCATGATGCCGATGGTCTTCTTCGGCTTCACCCAGTGCCCGGCAGTCTGCCCGACCACCCTCGCCCGCGCGGCGAAAATCAAGAAGCTGATGGGCGCCGATGGTGATCGCTTGCAGGTGATCTTCATCACCCTCGATCCCGAGCGCGACACCCCGCAAATCCTCGACGCCTACATGAAAGCCTTCGACCCGACGTTCGTTGCGCTGTACGGCACGCTCGAGGAAACCGCGGCCACGGCCAAGGAATTCGACGTGTTCTACGAGAAAGTCCCGGCCGGCGACACCTATACCATCTCGCACACTGCCACCAGTTACGTTTACGACTCCAACGGCGGCTTGCGCCTGGGTCTGTCCACCTCGCTTTCGGCAGAACAATGCACGGAAGATTTGCTTACTGTTATGGAGGTTTGCTGATGCAACCTGTGCTGAACCACATCAAACGCGCTGTCATCGGTCTGTCTCTGCTGGGCCTGGCGTTCCAGGCGACCGCAGCGACCAAGGTCGACGACGCCTGGGTCCGTGCCACCGTGCCGACCCAGTCCGCCAGCGGCGCGTTCATGACCCTCACCGCCGACAGCGACAGCAAGTTGCTCAGCGTCGCGACGCCAGCGGCCAAAGACGTGCAGATCCACGAAATGACCATGAAAAACGACGTCATGAGCATGGGCCCGGTGAAGTTCGTCGAGCTGCCGGCCGGCAAAGCCGTCAAGCTTGATCCGAACGGCTATCACGTGATGCTGATGGGCCTGAACGGCCAGCTCAAGGAAGGCGAAACTGTGCCGCTGACCCTGACCGTGGAAAACGCCAAGGGCGAGAAAGAAACCATCGAGGTCAAAGCGCCGGTTCGCTCGCTGACCAACATGGAAGGTCACGATCACAGCAAGATGCATTGATCTGACTGAGCGATAACAAAAAAAGGGGGGCCTGATCGATGATCAGGCCCCCCTTTTTTGTATTTGATCTGCGCCGTATTAACGCTTGCGGGCCAATGCGTTGCGCACGCTTTCCCGTGACATCCCCGAGCCGGAACGGGGCACGGTTTCAACGACGGCTGCCTTGGCCAACGGTTTCTTGCGCTTTGCCACCTGACGCCAGCGGTAACCAACATATCCGCCTGCCGCCACAATCCCCAGCCAACCGAAAACCAGACTGACGAAGAACCACAGCCCGAGGGTGATCCACACAGTCTTCGAGGTGAATAACTTCAAGTTGTCATCGGCAGGTACCGGTTCGTCCGGCTCGACCGGTGTCTGCTGCGCCACCGGTATTTTCTGCACTCCATCCAGATCAAAGCGCAAAGCGAAGTCCGCCCCCGGCACCGCAACGTCTAGCTGATTGCCTTCAGCACGATGCACCCGAATTTCGCCATCGACCAGCGACATGGAACTGAAACTGATCTGGGTTTCACAGTGAATCTCGCCGTTGACCAGGGTCACGACCGTTCGTTGCGGGTCATTGGGAGTGTCGCGCATGTCGATTCCTTGAGCGTTCCACGTCTGACGACGTGCGAAGGGAAAATCCGTTGGGGTCGAATGCTACTGAGTGGCTGTTACGCTGTCCAGAAACAACCCACGGTGTTCCGGCCCTCGACAAGGCGTACTCAACTCCCCGCGCCACCATGCGCCTCTTCAAAGAAGTAGTCCTTCCAGCTGTTGGCCTTGTTCTTCTGCACACCCAACTCCTGCAACTTCTCGGCATAGATAAACGTACGCTGCGGCACCACGGTGAAGTCGATTTCCGGGTCTTTGACGATTTGCTCGACCAGGGCCAGCGGCAACTTCGATTGCTCGACCCGAATATAAGCCTGAGCCGCCGCCGGTTTGTCGGCCTTGATGATTTTCTCGGCTTCGGCCAACGCGTCGTAGAACGCCTTGTAGGTTTTCGGGTTTTCGTCGTGGAATTTTTCTGTGGTGTAGAGCACGTTGAACGTCGCCTGCCCGCCGAGCACGTCATAGGAACTCAGCACTTTGTGCACGTTGGGGTTCTGCAGCGCCTGGTACTGGAACGGCGGGCTGGAGAAGTGCGAGTTGATCTCTGAGCCGCCGGCTATCAGCGCCGCCGTCGCATCGGGGTGCGGCAGGCTGACTGAAATGTCGTCGAATTTCTTGTACTGCGCGTCACCGAACTCTTTGGCGGTTTCAATCTGCAAGGTGCGCGACTGGAAGCCGACACCGGCGGCCGGCACGGCGATCCGGTCCTTGTCGGTGAAGTCCTTGAGCGTTTTGATGTTCGGGTTGTTGGTCAGCAAATAGTTGGGCATCGAACCCAGTGCGGCGATGGCTTTGACGTTCTGTTTGCCTTTGGTGCGATCCCACACGGTGAGCATCGGCGGCACACCGGCGGACACCACATCGAGCGATCCGGTGAGCAACGCTTCGTTCATCGCCGTGGCGCCGGAGATGCTGTTCCAGTCGACCTTGATGTCGAGGCCCTGCTCCTTACCGTGTTTTTCGATGAGATTCTGGTCGCGCACCACATCGAGAATCAGGTAACCGATGCCGAATTGCTGGGCGATGCTGATCTTGCCTTCGGCCTGAGCGCCGGTGCTGAACATCGCACTCGCCACCAGGGAAGCGGCCAACAGAGTCAGTGCGGAACGTTTGAACGGTGTGGCCATGACAACCTCGCAGCATGGGGGTGTTGTGCTGAAAGGCCTGACTTTATAGATATAAAAAACATAAATTAAATATCTTTATTGCATATCGATAGCACGGGTTGTTGAGCGAAAGGAGGCTGCGATCTTTTGATTCCAGGTTCCGGTAACAAGATCAAAAGATCGCAGCGTGCCGCATCTCCTACATTGGAATCCGGTGGCGGCTCGACGGGTTAAACAGCCTGAAACAATAAATCCACCTGCCTCAATATCGTCGATTGCCGTGCCACGCGAAGGCCGGTCAGGCCTGCAGGCACTCCATCACCTTCAGAGGCGACCGCGCCAGCACATCAGTTGCACGTGGAAAGGGGCGATCAGACAGCCCACCCTTGGTATCATCGCCCACACTTTTATGACGATTTAATGGCTGGAAGGTCTTTTTTTGTGAGCGCTCTTTTTAACCGGTTGCGGCAGCCGCATGCCCGCCTCTTTTCGCTGATTGTTCTGGTGCTGGTGGTGCCGGTGGGCCTGCGTGCGGCGCTGGGCTGGTCGGCACCGTTGGGCTATCTGTCGGACCTGGCCATTGGCAGCCTGTTGGTGGTGTTGCTGCATCGTCGGGCGTGGTGGCTGGCCTTGCCGGTGCTGCTGTTCTGGGGATTGCTGGCGGTGGCGACCGCTGAACTGGTCAGCGCGGTCGGTCGTCTGCCGACACCTTCCGACATTCATTACCTGATCGATCCGCAGTTCGTGGAGAACTCCACGGGTGGCGGTCTGGCCCATCCGGCATTGGGCATCACTTTGCTGCTGGCCCTGCTGTTCTGGCTGCTGACCCGGTTTGCCAACCGCGACCTGCCGCGTCCGCCCCTGCCCCTCGCGGCCTGGGGCGCGCCGTTGGTGTTGTTCGCCGCGCACTGGGGCGCGCAGAACCTGTGGCCGAGCGAAGCCGATCCGTGGCGCCAGTACAACCTGCCGCACCAGTTGCTGGCCAGCGAGGCCGCCGACCTGCAGATTCAGGCCGAGGAATGGCTGGACGGTGATGTCGAAGAACCTGCGCCAGCCATGGCCGGGCTCACCGACGTCGACCTCAACGGGCAAAAACTGCTGGCCGCACCGGGTCAAGCGCGCAACGTGCTGATCATCGCCCTCGAAGGCATTCCCGGCGCCTATATCCGCGCCAACCGCGAGGCCATCGGCAGCCACTATCAGGAAGACCTGATGCCCAACCTCAGCCGCTGGGCCGAGCGCGGCATGAACACCCCGGATTACGTGCTGCACACGCACCAGACCATTCGCGGTCTGTACGCGATGCTCTGCGGCGATTACGACAAACTCAACAACGGCACGCCCAAAGGCGTGGAAATGCTCACCCTCAACGAGCGCAATCAGGCCTGCCTGCCGGCGCAACTGCGCGAACACGGCTTCAGCACTCACTATCTGCAGGGTGCCGGGCTGCGCTTCATGGCCAAAGACAAGATCATGCCGCACATTGGTTTCGATGCGACGCACGGTCTGGAATGGTTCAGCAACAGCAACTATCTGGAATTCCCGTGGGGCAAAGATGACAAGGCGTTTTTCGAAGGTGCGCTGGACTATGTCGGGCAACTGAACAAGCAGAAGCAGCCATGGATGCTGACGCTGCTGACCGTCGGCACCCATCAGCCCTACTCCGCGCCCGAGGAATATCTGGAGCGCTACGAAACGCCGAAACAGGCCGCCGTCGGTTATCTCGACGATGCGCTGGAGCAGTTTCTCAACGGTCTTGAACGTCAGGGCATTCTGAAAGACACGCTGGTGGTGATCACATCGGACGAATCCCACGGCATCGACGGCGTGCGCCTGGCCTCGTCGTGGGGCTTCAATCTGACCCTGGCGCCGGAGCATGAACAACTGCCACGGCTGAACAAAGGCGTGTATGGCCACGTCGATCTGAGCACTTCCATCCTCGACTATTTCGACTTGCCGGTCCCCTCAGCGCTGAGCGGTCGTTCGCTGTTTCGCGACTACGACAGCGGCCGCGAAATCATGTCGTTCACCAACGGCAAGCTGCGTTATCACAACGGTCAGGGGATCTTCTCCGAGTGCGACATGCCGCGCCGTTGCCGCTTTTACGAAAGCGCCGGTTTCATCGCCGAAAGCGCCACGTACAAAGGCAACTACAGCGGTCACCCGGCCCGACAAATCGCCGCTCGCGCCAACGCCCTCGACCTGTCGCTGCTGCGCACGCCGCTCAATCACCGCTATCAATTCGGCAGCACCAACGTCATCCCGCTGCAAGCGCAGATCAAGGATGACTGGGCCGACAACCTGATCGGCGCACAGTACTTGGAGATGCCCAAAGGCTCGCACACCCGCGTGCGCCTGACCGTACGCTCGGTCGATCCGCAACAAGCGGCGTACATTCAGCTCAAGGCCAAGGAGTTTGAACAGGACGTGCAGATCGGTCTGCCCCAAGAGATGATCGCGACCGCCGAGCAGCCGCTGGAAATGAACTTCAGTTTCGACAACCCGCAAGAGCGCAAAGCGTTTTCTTTCCATTTGCTGGGGTATGGATTGGGTGCGGTTGAAGTGACGGACTTCAGTGTGATTACTGAATTGCCGGGGCAAGAGGATACTTTGGATGAATCCCCGCAGATTGATGAAGAGCAAGCCAGTTGATCATTTTTTTTCTTGAAAGAACTCATATAAAAACGGGGTACCAGATGACGATACCCCGCACATTCCTAACTAAGCTCTCGTAACATAGAACCCGCCTTCCATTGTTATGCCATCCCCGAGTTTGAGATCAATAACTCCGTGAATGACATTGTGATCCTCACTTAATGTATAAATCGCGAAGCCTTGGAAGGACACATAATGAACGCCGCCAGACTTAACCTGCCAATGCTTATAGGGCAACTCTAGCCTATGAGGTCCAGCACCCACTACAGAACGGGGAAAGTCCATCCACGCATTGTTTTCGGAATCAGCAACCGAGAGAATAGAATAAGTGTCTCCGGCGACCTCAAAATCCACATCGGCAGTCGCATAAACCAGCCCATTACTTACCTTCGCATAAATAAACCCCCCAGCATTTCCTTTGGTTTCCAACAACGACTTCATACGTGCCTCAATCTGATTACGGTCCATATATTCTCCTTAACGCACTTTTCATAGTTAATTTTTCGCTTGGAACGCAGTTAGCTTAGGCAGGCACGTTCCGTATTGGCCACTGTCATAAATGACAGTTTTTTATATCAATAAGAAATAAAAAAGCACCGCTCGATAACATTTTGTTAACACACGAAAGACTTTACCTATCAGCCTCCAACAGTCGGCCTATTAGCTGACTCTCCAAGTCGGGTCTAGCCTTACTAGTCCGAAGTCGGCACGAGCCGGCCGTAGCAGACCTGATAAGGACCCGAACATGGCAAACGAATCGAAATGCCCGTTCAACCACGCCGCCGGTGGTGGTACGACGAACCGTGACTGGTGGCCGAATCAACTCAACCTGAAAATCCTCAGCCAGCATTCGCCCAAGTCCGACCCGCTGGGCAAGGATTTCGACTACGCCAAAGCCTTCAAGAGCCTGGACTTTCAAGCCCTGAAACAAGACCTCAATGCGCTGATGACCGACTCCCAGGACTGGTGGCCGGCCGACTTCGGCCATTACGGCCCCCTCTTCATCCGTATGGCCTGGCACAGCGCCGGCACCTATCGCACCGCTGATGGCCGTGGTGGCGCCGGCTCCGGTCAGCAACGTTTTGCGCCGCTGAACAGCTGGCCGGACAACGTCAGCCTCGACAAGGCCCGACGCCTGCTGTGGCCGATCAAGCAGAAATATGGCCGCAACATTTCCTGGGCCGACCTGATTGTTCTTACCGGTAACGTCGCGCTGGAATCCATGGGTTTCAAAACCTTCGGTTTCTCCGGTGGCCGTCCCGACGTCTGGGAACCGGATGAGGATGTTTACTGGGGTTCGGAGAACGAATGGCTGGGCGGCGACAGCCGTTACGGCAAGAGCAAGGAACCCATGCAGGAACCGGGTGACGGCACGCTGGTTGCCGAGCCGGATCTGCACGGCAAAGAAGAGAGCCGCACCGATCAGGGCGAACGCAATCTGGAAAACCCGCTCGCCGCCGTGCAAATGGGCCTGATCTACGTGAACCCCGAAGGCCCGGAAGGCAATCCGGATCCGGTCGCTTCGGCCCATGACATCCGCGAGACCTTTGGCCGCATGGCCATGAACGATGAAGAAACCGTCGCGTTGATCGCGGGCGGTCACGCCTTCGGTAAAACCCACGGTGCCGGTCCTGCCGATAACGTCGGCCCTGAGCCGGAAGCGGCCGGCCTGGAAGAACAGGGCCTCGGCTGGCGCAACGCGTTCGGCACCGGTAAGGGTGCCGACACCATCACCAGCGGTCTGGAAGTGACCTGGACCACCACACCGACCAAGTGGAGCAACAACTACCTGGAGAACCTGTTCGGCTTCGAGTGGGAACTGACCAAAAGCCCCGCTGGGGCGCATCAGTGGATTCCGAAAAACGGCGCCGGTGCCGGCACCGTTCCCCACGCCCATGATCCGAACAAGAAACTCTCGCCCACCATGCTTACCTCTGACCTGGCGCTGCGTTTCGATCCAGCCTACGAGCAGATCTCCCGGCGCTTCCTCGCCAATCCGGATCAGTTGGCCGACGCCTTCGCCCGCGCCTGGTACAAACTCATTCACCGCGACATGGGCCCGCTGTCGCGCTACCTCGGCCCGGAACTGCCAAACGAAGAACTGCTGTGGCAGGATCCGATTCCCGCTGTCACTCACCCGCTGATCGACGACAGCGACGCGGCCGCGCTGAAAGGCAAAATCCTTGCGTCGGGGCTTTCGGTGTCGCAACTGGTCTCGACCGCATGGGCCGCTGCCTCGACATTCCGCGGTTCAGACAAGCGCGGCGGCGCCAATGGCGGTCGTCTGCGTCTGGCCCCGCAAAAGTTCTGGCAGGCCAACCAGCCTGAGCAACTGGCCAAAGTGCTGCAAACCCTTGAGGGCATTCAGAACGACTTCAACAGCCGCGCTGCTGGCAAGAAAGTTTCGCTGGCGGACTTGATCGTATTGGCCGGGAATGCCGGGGTCGAACAGGCGGCGAAAAACGCCGGCCATTCGGTCACGGTGCCGTTCACACCGGGACGCACGGATGCAACTCAGGAGCAAACCGACGTCGACTCCTTTGGCTTCCTTGAGCCGATTGCCGATGGTTTCCGCAACTACAGCAAAGGCAAATACACCGTTTCGGCCGAAGCACTTCTGATCGACAAGGCACAACTGCTGACCCTCACCGCGCCGGAAATGACTGTGCTGCTCGGTGGTTTGCGGGTGTTGAACACCAACGTCGGGCAGAGCCGGCATGGCGTGTTCACTTCGCAGACGGAAGCACTGACCAATGACTTCTTCACCAACCTGCTGGACATGGGGGTGGAGTGGAAGCCGACTTCAAGGGATGCGGATGAGTTTGAGGGACGTGACCGTAAAACCGGCAGCGTGAAGTGGACGGCAACGCGGGTTGATCTGGTGTTCGGCTCGAATGCGCAACTGCGGGCATTGGCTGAGGTGTATGCCAGTTCGGATGCGAAGGAGCAGTTTGTGAAGGACTTTGTCGCGGCGTGGACGAAGGTGACGAATCTGGATCGATTTGATTTGAAGTAATTTTTCGGGAATTGAAAACGCCGCATTGTTTCAATGCGGCGTTTTTTGTGTGTACGGCTTGGGTTTTATGGTGATGCGTAAACCCTACCCCCTCACCCCAGCCCTCTCCCCCAAGGGGGCGAGGGGGAAAGGGAGCAGATCTTCGTGCTATCCAAAACCTGAGTTCGAATCCAGACTTTCAGATGTGAAACTCGTACATTCACCTCGGTCAGTGCCCTCTCCCACTATGAAAGAGGGAAAGGGAGCAGATCGGGGGCCGTTCAAAGCCTGAGTTCGACTCCGGACTTTCAGGTCGGCGTATAGCGCAAAGACACCTCGGTCAGTCCCCTCTCCCACTGGGAGAGGGTTAGGGTGAGGGGCCCATCAAGCCAGGCTCTTGCTCACCACCTCATACACATCACTCGACAACTGCCCCGACGCCAGAATCCGCTCCAGCTCGCCCTTCATCAACGCCTGACGAGCGCTGTCGTATTTGCGCCAGCGAGTCAGCGGCGCCAATTGGCGCGAAGCGATCTGCGGGTTGAAGCCGTTCAGTTCGATCACCAGATCGGCGAGGAAGCGATAACCCGAGCCATCGGCCGCGTGGAAGTTGATCAGGTTCTGCCCGGCAAACGCGCCGACCAGCGCACGCACCTTGTTCGGGTTCTTGATATTGAACGCCGGGTGTTGCATCAGCGCTTTCACGCGCTGCAGACCGCCCGGCAAAGTGCTGCCGGCCTGCACGCTGAACCACTGATCCATGACCAGCGGGTTGTCCTTGAAGTGCTCGGCGAAACTGGCCAGGGCCAAGGCTTTCTGCTCTTCGAACGGCGAGTTGACCAATACCGCCAGCGCGGTCAGGCGCTCGGTCATGTTGTCGGCCGTTTCGAACTGCTCCAGCGCCGCCGCCAGTACTTCCGGCTTGCCGCTGAGCATCAGGTACGACAGCGCAATATTCTGCAACGCACGACGGGCGAAGTGCTCGGCTTCGGCCACGTACGGGGTTTTCTTCGACAGGTCACGGTTGGCCTGATAACGCAGCCACAGTGCCTCGAACAAACCTTCGGCCAATTGCTGGCGAGCGAACTCACGGGCGATATGGATCGCGTCGACGTCCGCCACTTCGCTGATTTCAGTGAGATACGCCTCACCCGGCAGCGAGAGCATTTCGGCGACCATGGCCTGATCCAGCGACTCGTCCGACAGCACCGTACGCAGCGCCGACACCAGACGCGGATCGAGTTTCAGGCTCTCGCCTTTCTGCTGCTGGCCGATCAGCTCTTGCAGCACTTGCACCGACAGTTGCTGACCGGCATCCCAGCGGTTGAAGCCGTCGCTGTCGTGCTGCATCAGGAACATCAACTGATCGCGGTTGTACGGGAAGGTCAGTTTCACCGGCGCGGAGAAACCGCGCAGCAGCGAGGGCAGCGGCTGCTCGGCGATGTCGACGAAGGTGAAGGTCTGCTCGGCTTCGGTGACCGAGATCACCCGAGTGGTGCCTTGCGCCGACGCTTCGCCAGCCAGACGCAGGGCAATCTCGTTGCCTTTGCTGTCCAAAAGGCCGAGTTCGACCGGAATCACGAACGGCAGTTTTTCAACTTTGTCCGGGGTTTCCGGGCAGCTTTGGCGGAAAGTCAGCCTGTAGGTTTTCGCCGCGGCGTCGTAAGACTCGCTCACTGCCAGACGCGGCGTACCGGCCTGGCTGTACCAGCGCTTGAACTGGGTCAGGTCGACGCCGTTGGCATCTTCCATCGCCTTGATGAAATCGTCGCAGGTCACCGCTTGGCCGTCATGACGTTCGAAGTACAGATCGCTGCCCTTGCGGAAGCCTTCGGCGCCAAGCAAGGTGTGGATCATGCCGACCACTTCCGAGCCCTTTTCGTACACGGTCAGGGTGTAGAAGTTGGAGATTTCGATAAAGCTGTCCGGGCGCACCGCGTGAGCCATCGGGCCGGCGTCTTCGGCGAACTGGTGGGTCCGCAGATACGCAACGTCCTGAATGCGCTTGACCGTGGCGGAGTTCATGTCGGCAGAGAAGCCGGAATCACGGAACACGGTGAAGCCTTCTTTCAGCGACAGCTGGAACCAGTCGCGGCAGGTCACACGGTTGCCCGACCAGTTGTGGAAATATTCGTGGGCGACGATTGCTTCAACACGCTGGTGCGCGGCGTCGGTGGCGGTTTCGGCACGGGCCAGCACGGCGCTGGAGTTGAAAATGTTGAGGCCCTTGTTCTCCATCGCGCCCATGTTGAAATCATTGACGGCGACGATCATGAAGATGTCCAGATCGTACTCGCGACCGTAAACCTCTTCGTCCCAGCGCATCGACTTCTTCAGGCTGTTCATCGCGTGCTGGCACTTGTCGATGTTTTCCGGCTCGACATAAATACGCAGCGCAACGTTACGGTCGGTCATGGTGGTGAAGCTGTCTTCGACGCACCACAAATCACCGGCCACCAGCGCGAACAGGTACGCCGGTTTCATGAACGGGTCTTCCCACGTCGCCCAGTGCCGGCCGTCTTCACCAGGGCCCGAGGCAATCGGGTTGCCGTTGGAGAGCAATACCGGATAGCTGTGCTGTTCGGCGACCACGGTGGTGGTGAACTTGCTCATCACGTCCGGGCGGTCGAGGTAATAAGTGATCTTGCGGAAACCTTCAGCCTCGCACTGGGTGCAGAACATCGTGCCGGACTTGTACAGGCCTTCCAGAGCGGTGTTGGTTTCCGGGTGGATCCTGACGCTGGTGTCGACCGTGAAGGTTTCGCTGGCCGGTTGCAGGGTCAGGTGGTTTTCGGTGAGCTGGTATTGGCCGTCAGACAGTTCCTGATCGGCCAGCGTCACCGAGAGCAATTCCAGCTGCTGGCCATCGAGCACCAGCGGCGGCAGGCCCGGGCCACGCGCCGGGTTGCGGCGCATCACCAACTGCGCGTGCACCAGGCTGTGATCCTCGAACAACTCGAAGGTCAGGTGTGTTTCGTCGATCAGGTACTCGGGCGCCTGATAGTCCTTCAGGTAAATCATCTTCGGTTGTTCGGTGCGCATGCTGGTGTCCTTATTGATGCACGGCGAGCTGATAAGCCGTGTACTTGCGAATGTTGATCACGCCGGTGTCGAAGATCAGGTACTGGCCCTTGATCCCCAGCAGCGTGCCTTCGGCAATCGGGTTCTTGTCCAGGTTGAAGCTGACGATTTTGGCCGGGTATTGCTCGACCGGATAGCGGATTTCCAGCGGTTCGACATCGGCAATGGTCTGAATGGCCTGCAGGCCGAATCGCTGCTGCAGGCCTTGCAGCCCTTCAGCACAGCTCTCGAACAGTTGAGCGCGCACTTGTGCCAGATCGACCGCCGCCGCATCGCCCTTGAGCAGCGCGCGCCAGTTGGTTTTGTCGGCCACCTGACTGCGGAACAGGTCTTCGACGAAACCGGACTGCTGCCGCGTGGCAACGCGCATGATCGGCAACGCCTGACTGGCGCCCTGATCGAGCCAACGGGTCGGCAATTGCGTAGCACGGGTGATGCCAACCTTGATCCCCGACGAGTTGGCCAGGTAAACCACGTGGTCGGTCATGCAGAATTTCTCGCCCCACTCGGGCTCGCGGCAGGTGCCGGCCTCATAGTGGCAGCGCTCCGGGCTCATGATGCAGATGTCGCACTGCGCCAGTTTGGTCATGCACGGGTAGCAGTAACCCTGACTGAAACTGGTTTTGGTCTTGCGCCCGCAATGGGTGCAGTGGATCGCCCCCAGGTACTCCAGACGCACCGTGCTGCCGATCAACGGGTTGACCGGCACCTCGACGTCATCCAGACGAAACGCGTATTGCACGTTCGGCCCGTCCAGGCGCGCCGACATTTTGCTGATTGCACCGCGGCCAATCTCGATCAATGGATGGCATCCGACTTGAACAGGATGTTCGGCACTTCGATCGACTTCGATGCACATTCCTGCGGGCCCATGTAACCGGTGCGCTGGTCTTCAGGCAGGTTCTGGATTTCCCAGGCGATCATCGCCTGCAACGACAGCTCGCGCTGTTCGGCGGTGAGTTTGCCACCGTCGGACCATTTGCCGATTTCCACGGCCAGTTTCAGGCTCTCGTAAATGTCCGGGGTAATGTTGTTGATCATGTCGTTAAAAGAGGACATCAGGGTCTCCGTGCTCTTTATCTACTGAAATTTCAGGCGGCCAGTTTACGGCGGTTATACAAACCGCCCAACAAACCGGTGAAGCATCCGATGAGTAACCCGCCGACGTGGGCGGCGTTGGCAATTTCGCCGAAACCGATCATCGAGATCAGCCCGGACATGCACACCAGCAACCACACCAGCATCATCACCAGCACGCCACGCGGCAGGCGATAGGCCGGGTTCGGCGCCAGCAGCTGGAAGATCCAGCAATGCCCGAGCAAGCCGTAAAGTACGCCGGACAGGCCGCCGAACAAGGTCGGGCCGCTCCAGGCAAATTGCGCGTAGTTGGACACCAGGCTGAACAGCAGCGTCAGGCCGATCAGGTTGATGCTGCCCTGGCGCGACTCGATGCGCCGCCCCAGTTCCCAGTACCACATGCCGTTCATGGCCAGATGGAGGATGCCGAAGTGGATCAGCATCGGTGTGACCAGACGCCACCACTGCCCCGCCGCCAGACTGTCCGCCAACGGCGTGAAATGAATGTATTCGCCGACCACCTGAAAATCGAGGAAGGTCAGCCAGCGCAGCGTTTGCAGGTTTTCACCCAGATAGGTCAGCCCGCCAACGATCAGGCACAGCAGCAGGATGAACCCGGTGGCCTTGGCGTATTTCAGCTGTTCGGCAAAACCCGGACGCTTGAAGGTCTGCGCCACCGGGATATCCAGGGTTTGCTCGGGATCGCCCGCCGGAAAGCGTTCGTACAACGAACGTACGTCTTCGCTTATTTCCGCCGGCGCCCATAACACCTGTTCGCCCGCCTCTTCACTGACCCGGTGCGGCACCTGCATGCGTTGCAGCAGCGTGACAAAACCGCTCAAGTCCACCGCCAGGGGCAGACGCAATACCGCTACCGCACTCATTGCAGCACCTCCGGTCGCTCGACATCGACCCAGACAAATTTATGCGGATCCAGACGTGTTTCCTGATCCAGACGATAGGCGACCAGTTTGCCGTAAAGCACCGCGCTGTAATCCAGGCAGGCGAGATTCGGACGGATCGGCGCCGGTTTGCCACTGCGCCAGTAATGGCCGACGAACAGCAATGGCTCGTCGACGCCGTAGCGCAGCAGGTTGTTTTTTTCGCTGGACGTCAGCGGTGTCTGCGCGACCGGCTCTGGCAGTGCATCAGGCTGGAAGACGATGTCGCCGTAGGTTTTCGGGTCATCTTCCCAGAACTTGGTGCGGAAGAACGAACGCACCAGACCGTCGCCGCTGGTCATGGTCAAACCGTGCGGCAGGCGCATGTCGGTGCCGCGCAGCAAGCGATCGAACACGGTGCAGGCGAAGCTGTCCGGCACGGCCGAGGCCTGCAGGAAGTGTTCGTCGATGCAACCGTTGGGGAACAGCGCGCGCAACGGCTCGATCAGGCCAGCATCCCAACAGGCATGCACGACGCGGAAGCGTCCGGCATCGACAAACAGCGGCAGCTCGTAGAACCAGCGCTGGAAATCGTGCCAGTCGCCGGGATGGTCTTCGAACTGGGTCAGGGTTTCGTGAAGCAGGCGCGCGTGGCGCGGCGTGTGTTCGCGAACGAACTGCTTGCCGCTGCCCGGCGGCGCCGGGGTGCTCCAGCCCAATGCGTTGAATTCGTGGTTGCCCATGATGCACAAGGCCTGACCGGCCTCGACCATGTCATGGACAATGTGCAGCGCCTCGCGGATGCGCGGGCCACGGTCGATGATGTCGCCGACAAACACGGCCATGCGCGATGGATGCCGCCAGACCCCGCCCTGCTTGTGATAACCGAGACGGTCCAGCAAGTGTTCGAGGGTCAAGGCGCATCCGTGCACGTCACCAATCAGGTCATAACTGCGCGCGGGATCGAGCATCAGTCGCCTCCACCGCCCAACTTGCTGCCCCAGCCGAGCTTGGTCCGGCAGACTTCGTAGTAGTTGTGATCGAGCGGATGAATCAGCCGCAGCTTCTGGGCTTTTTTGCTGACGGTGATGGTGTCACCCGGCGCGCAGGTGAAATGGTTCTGCCCGTCGCAGGAGACTTGCGGGTAAATCTGCATGTTTTTCGACACGACGATTTTCAGCTCACTGTTGCCATCGACCACAATTGGCCGGCTCGACAACATATGGGGGTACATCGGCACGATCACAATGGCATCGAGCTTGGGATGCATGATCGGTCCGCCGGCTGACAGTGCGTACGCGGTGGAACCGGTTGGCGTGGCGACGATCAGGCCGTCGGCCTTCTGGCTGCAGACAAACTGGCCGTCGATGTACAGCTCGAACTCGATCATCCGCGTCGATTTGCCCGGGTGCAGCACCACATCGTTGAGCGCGTCGCCCTGACCAATGGCCTCGGCGTGCCGGCGCACTTCGGCTTGCAGCAGGAAGCGGTTTTCCACCAGATAGTGGCCGTCGAGCACCTTGGCGACTTCGACTTCCAGCTCGTCCGGGCGAATGTCGGTGAGGAAACCGAGGCTGCCACGGTTGATCCCCAGCACCGGAATATTGTGTTTGGCCAGCGCCCGCGCGGCGCCGAGCAGGCTGCCATCACCGCCGACGACGATGACCATGTCGCAGACTTCACCGAGCATCTTGCGCGACGAGGTTTGCAGGCCGTGGCCCGGCAGGACTTCGGCGATGGTGTCTTCGAGGATCACATGCAGGTGACGATCGAGCAGAAAGCGTTTCAGTCGGCGGACGGTATCCAGCACCTGGGAACTGCCCAGGCGACCGATGATGCCGATATTACGAAATTGCTCCATGGGACCTCTGCGGACAATCGAAAACGCGAAAACCACGATTATGGGCGAAAGCGCCGGTTAGACAAAATCCTTTCAGCCTCAAGGGTGTGCTCAGGTTTCAGGCTATGCTCGCAAGATGATCCTGTTTCCCGATTTGCTTCAGCTGCCCCACCAATTACGCCACCCGGAAGTGCGGGATCTGGCGTGGGTGATCCTCGCCCCGCCGATGCTCGCCACCACACCGTGGCCGCAGCGTCATCCGCTGGCCGGCAGCGACTGGGTGCATGACCCGCAGCGACTGGAACACTGGTTGCGCGAGCTCGACCGCGACAGTTATGGCTTGTTGCACTGGCTGTCGCAGGCTCGCACCCGGCGTCTGGGCCTGTATTACGAGCGTCTTTGGCAGTTCGCCGTAGAGCATGCGCCGGGCATCGAACTGATTGCGGCCAACCTGCCGATCCGTCGTGAGGGACATACCCTCGGCGAGCTGGACATGCTGCTGCGTGACCGCGACGGCGTGCATCACCTGGAACTGGCGATCAAGCTTTACCTCGGCCCGCAACATGGCGACGGTCGTGATCCGGCGCAGTGGCTGGGGCCGGGCTGTCATGATCGACTGGATCGCAAACTGGCGCATCTGGCCGAGCATCAACTGCCGATCTCGGCGCGCCCGGAGAGCCGCGAAGTGCTGGCGGCGCTGGATATCGAGGTGTTCAGTGCGCAGCTGTGGCTCGGTGGCTATTTGCTGTACCCGTGGCCGGGACAGGCTGAATCACCGAGCGGTGCGCATCCGCAACATTTGCGCGGCAGTTGGTTGCATCAGAAGGATTGGCCGGCATTCGTCGCGCAACGTCCGGCAGGACGCTGGCAACCCCTGCCCCGCCACGCCTGGCTGGCGCCGGCGCATTATCCGGCGGATCAGACGTGGAGCGTCGAGCATTTGCAGAGTTGGCTGGAGGATCTGGAACCGCTGGCCCCGGCGCAATTGATGGTGCGCCTGATCGAGAATGCGCGCGGGGAATGGGAAGAGGCGGAGCGGTTGTTTCTGGTGTCGGACCTTTGGCCGAATGTACCCGGCCAGGCCTGATTTTTTTGTGTCGCCTGTACCGGCCCCATCGCTGGCAAGCCAGCTCCCACAGGTTTTGTGGTGTGGCCCAGATAGTGAACACACCACAAAGCTAATGGGAGCTGGCTTTGTGGTGTGGCTCAGGTAGTGAACACACAGAAAATCCCTGTGGGAGCTGGCTTGCCAGCGATTGGGGCCGACTGGGTCTAGAAGGAAAGCCGCACCGCCAAAGCCGCCAACGTCACCAACAACACCGGCACCGTCAGCACAATCCCGACCCGGAAGTAATACCCCCAGCCAATGTGAATGCCTTTGCGCTCCAGCACATGCAGCCACAACAACGTGGCCAGGCTGCCAATCGGCGTAATCTTCGGCCCCAGGTCACTGCCAATCACGTTGGCATAAATCATCGCTTCCTTGACCACTCCGCTGGCCTGACTGGCATCAATCGACAACAAACCAATCAACACCGTCGGCAAGTTGTTCATGATCGATGACAGCAACGCCGTCAGCACACCGGTGCCCATTGCCGCGCCCCAGACGCCATGACCGGCGAAGACATCCAGCCAACCGGCCAGATACCCGGTCAGCCCGGCATTGCGCAGGCCATACACCACCAGATACATGCCCAACGAGAAAATCACGATCTGCCACGGCGCTTCTTTCATCACCTTGCGCGTGGAAATCTTGTGGCCACGGGCGGCGATGCCCAGTAACAGCGCGGCGCACACGGCGGAAATCGCACTGATCGGAATGCCCAGCGGCTCCAGCGCAAAACAACCGATCAGCAGAATCACCAGCACTGCCCAACCGGCATAGAACGTGGCTTTATCGTGGATCGCGGTTTCGGGATGCTCGAGTTGCTCAGGGTCGTACGCCGATGGAATGTCGCGACGGAAAAACCACAGCAACATGCCCAGCGTCGCCGCCACACTGACGAAGTTCACCGGCACCATCACTGCTGCGTAGCGGTTGAAGCCGATGTGAAAGAAGTCCGCCGAGACGATGTTGACCAGGTTCGACACCACCAAAGGCAAACTTGCGGTGTCGGCAATAAAACCCGCGCCCATGACGAACGCCAAGGTCGCCGCCGGTGAAAACCGTAGCGCCAGCAACATCGAAATCACGATCGGCGTGAGGATCAACGCTGCACCGTCATTGGCAAACAACGCTGACACCAGCGCGCCGAGCAGCACCATAAAAGCAAACAGCTTGCGCCCACTGCCCCGCCCCCAACGTGCCACATGCAACGCGGCCCAGTTGAAGAACCCGGCCTCGTCGAGCAGCAGGCTGATGATGATCAGCGCGACAAAGGTACCGGTGGCATTCCAGATGATCTGCCAGACCAGCGGGATATCGCTCAGGTGCACAACGCCGAAGATCAGCGCCAGCACGGCGCCCAGCGTCGCACTCCAGCCGACGCCGAGGCCTTTCGGTTGCCAGATGACAAGGGTAATGGTCAGCAGGAAAATCAGTGACGCAGCGAGCATCCGCAACAGCCTTCAAAGAGTGAGGTAAAAAGGCCACGACGAGTGCCGAGCCAGAAATATAACCTGTGGGAGCGA
>NZ_JAMLFX010000002.1:196620-202533 GCF_023634765.1 Pseudomonas sp. AKS31 | reverse complement strand
CGCGAAAGCGCACTGTCAGTCGCCGTTGATGCAACGGCTGACGACGCCTTCGCGAGCAGGCTCGCTCCCACAGGGGATTCGGTGAAGTTACTTCTTGTGTTGCTCTACGAACTGTCCGTAGGCATTGATAAAGCTTTGCAGAAAAGGTTTCACCGAATCGCTCAACTTGCCCGCCTCGTCAAACGCCGAGCCCGCGCCGCCGAGGTACGCTTCCGGCTGCTGCATGCATGGCACATTGAGAAACACGAACGACTGTCGCAGGTGCTGGTTCGCCCCGAAACCGCCGATCGCACCCGGCGACACGCTGATCACCGCTCCCGGCTTGCCACTCCAGACAGCCTTGCCATACGGCCGCGAGCCAACGTCGATGGCGTTCTTCAGCGGCGCCGGCACCGAACGGTTGTATTCGGGCGTAACAAACAGCACCGCGTCGGATGAACCCACTTTTTCCCGGAAAGTGCTGTAGGCTGCCGGCGGTGAATCACCGTCGATGTCTTCGTTATAAAGGGGCAGATCGCCAATTTCGACAATCTCAAGCTTGAGGTTCGCCGGGGCCAGCTCTGCCAGTGCCAGGGCGACTTTGCGATTGATCGATGCTTTGCGCAGGCTACCGACCACTACAGCGACGTTGTAGACATTGCTCATGGAAGACTCTCGATGGTCCGTGGGAGGAGCCCGTAGTTATAGATGATCCGGTGACGATTCCACCAGCACCCGATGGGAAATTCCCGCGTGTTGATTATTTTTTTCCTGTAGGAAAACTTACAGGCCTTGATGGCGGTCTACCAAGCCGTAAATCAAGCGTTTTATCTCCAGAGGTTCTAAGCAGATGGCAGCAGTACTCGTCGGTCAGTTCCATGCAAGAGATGCGGAAGGCCGCGTTTATTCCGTGCATGAGTTCCAGGAATCCAACCCGTCGGCAGACGGTTCCACTGGCTCGGAGCCGATTTACAAACTGGCCATTGGCGATCGCGTCAACAAAGTCAGTGAGACCGAGTTTCTCCTGGTTCAGTCAGGCATCACCCTGACCCGCGAGCCTGAGACAACCGTCGCTTCATAACTGGCCGTTATGAGCAGAAGTCATATGCGCAGACTTGGGGTAGGATTCAGCCACTGACCCCACCTGCTGAACATGGACTTCACGCATGCGTTTACGTCATATCGAAGTGATTCAGGCGCTCTTGCAGACCGGTCACCTGGGCACCGCCGCCGAATGGTTGCAGTTGCCGGTGGCCGAGGTCGAAGAGCGTTTGCGCGAAGCCGAGAGTCAGTTGGGGTTCATGCTGTTCGCCAGCGTACGCGGGCGCCTGCAATCGACGCCCGAGGCGCGGGCGTTGCAGGTGGAAATCGCCCACGTTTATGAAGCGCTGGAACCGCTGCAGCGTCTGGCCAGCAGCCTCAAACAATACCTCGCCCCACCCTTGCGCATCATCGGCACCCCGCCGCTGGCGCAACAATTACTGCCACAAAGCCTTGCCGCCCTGCGTCGACGCCTGCCCGATGCACCGTGCAGCCTGCTCAGCGCACCGACCCGCGATATCGTCCGCAGCCTGTTGTTGCGCGAAAGCGATCTCGGCTTGAGCCTGCACGATCCCGAACATCCCGATATTGATTGCCGGCCACTGGCCCAGGGCAAGCTGCAACTGCTCGCGCCCCATGGCTGGCTGCAACCGAAACAGAAATACATTTCCCTGCAGGATCTAGCCGGTCAGGCCATGGTCGGCCTCGAAGGCCAGGATCCGCTGAGTCCGGCGCTGGAAAACAAACTTCAGGCCTTGCGCCCGGCGCCGAGCATCCAGACCCGCGTGCAAACCCACCAGATGATGCGCAGCATGGTCGAGGCCGGCGAAGGCCTGGCCATCGTTGACCCGTTCACTGCACTGGGCGCGCGCGCCAGCGGGCTGGATGTCTGCCCACTGTCGCCGGCCGTGCCGATCAGCCTCTACGCCCTGACGTTCAAGCACGCCGCGCCGGCATCGGCGATCCAGACACTGCTGGCGATCATCACGGAACAAGCCGAGGCGATGCTGGCGAGCTGACGGGATTTTCCAGCGGGTTATCGAACAGTCGATACCAGAACAGCGCCACTTCGGCGGTGTTCGGATCAATGCCGCGGTAGCGCAACTGGTCGATACCGCCAATCACATAGCCGCAACGCTCATACAACCGACAGGCGCCGAGGTTGTTGTTCTGGGTTTCAAGCATGATCCCCGGCAGCTTTTTCTTGCGACTCCAGAACTGCGCGACATCCAGCAACGCCTTGGCCACGCCATGGCGCCGCGCCGGCGCATGCACCGCCAGCTCATCGATATGGGCAAAGCCATTCCAGTTGGTACTGATCACCAGATGGCCGACCGGCTCATCATCCAGATACGCCATGAAAATCGCGCTGTCCGGCGCGTTGTGAAAAGCGCTGAATTCTTCCGGATCGATGCCGTAGCACTTGCGGTACGGCACGATCGGCGTCACCCGCCAGCGCTCGACAGGCTGGCCGATCACGGCCGCGCCATAAGCGGCGACTTCGAAACTGAAATCGCTGCCCCAGATATACGGCGCAAAGCCTTCATCGGCGACACGCACCGACAACCCTGGGTATTTCGGATTCATGACCGGTTGCATACTGGGAAAAGTCCTCATTCCTTGACGCAATCGACGGTGTATAGCCGTCCATTGCCTTCATCTTCATGCTGCAATCCATGCACATCCGCGACAAAACCGGGGAAGCTGCTATCGAACGTGCGAGCAAATTTCAGGTAATCAATGATCGAGCGGGTCGATTCGGTAAAGCGTTCGCCGGGCATGATCAGCGGAATCCCCGGCGGATACGGCACCAGCATCACCGCGGCGATGCGCCCTTCCAGGTCATCGATGGGCACCGCCTCGACTTCGCCACGCACCAGATGATCGTAGGCGTGGGCCGGTTTCATGGCAATTTCCGGCAGCACGGTGTACATGCGTTTGAGGTGTTTGGCTGTAGCGTTGCTGCGATAACAGGTGTGCAGTTGATCACACAAGTCGCGCAGCCCCATGCCGCGATAACGCGCAACGTCTTGCTGGGCAACGCACGGCAGGCAGGTGTCGAGACGCACATTGGCATCGTAGCTGCGCTTGAATTCCAGCAACTCGGTGAGCAGCGTGCTCCATTTGCCTTTGGTAATGCCCATGGAGAACAGCACCAGAAATGAATACAGGCCGGTCTTCTCCACCACCAGGCCACGCTCCCAGAGGAATTTGCTGACCACCGCCGCCGGAATGCCCTTATCGCTCAGCGCACCGCCGGCATTCAGCCCCGGCATCACCAGCGTGACTTTGATCGGGTCGAGCAAGACGTAATCATCACTGACCTCGCCGAAGCCATGCCATTCGGCGTCCGGTTGCAATAACCAGTCTTCGGTCTGCACGCGGTCGATGCCCTCGACACCCGGCGGCTGCCAGATCGAAAACCACCAGTCATCTGCGGCAATGTGCTGACGCAGATTGGCCAAAGCGCGACGGAAGCTCAGCGCTTCATCAAAGGTTTCTTGCAACAGCGATCGCCCGGCCGGACCTTCCATCATTGCCGAAGCAACGTCGAGCGAGGCAATGATGCTGTATTGCGGCGAAGTCGAGATGTGCATCATGAACGCTTCATTGAAACGATCACGATCCAGTTGCCGCGCGCCGCCGTCCTGCACATGAATCATCGAGGCCTGACTGAACGCCGCGAGCAGTTTGTGCGTGGAATGGGTGGTGAACACCAGCGGGCTGTCGGCCGTGCGTGAGGTGGCCATGCCATAGCGCCCGGCGAAGAATTCGTGAAACGCCGCGTAGGCATACCAGGCTTCGTCGAAGTGCAACACTTCGACGCTGTTGCCGAGGCTTTGCTTGATCAACTCGGCGTTGTAGCAGAGGCCGTCGTAGGTCGAGTTGGTGACCACGGCCAGTTTGACTTTCGGCGCGCGGCCCTTGGTCAGCGGACTGGCGTCGATCTTGGCCTGAATCGATTCGCGGCTGAATTCGCTCAGCGGGATCGGACCGATGATCCCCAGCTCATTACGCTCCGGGCACAGATACAACGGAATCGCTCCGGTCATGATGATCGCGTGCAACACCGATTTGTGGCAGTTGCGATCAACGAGTACCAGATCATCGCGACCGACCATCGAGTGCCAGACAATCTTGTTGGCCGTCGAGGTGCCATTGATCACGAAAAAGGTGTGATCGGCGCCGAAATTGCGCGCGGCGCGCGCTTCGGCTTCGGCCAGTGGCCCGGTGTGATCAAGCAGCGAACCAAGCTCCGGCACCGACACCGACAAGTCCGAACGCAGGGTATTTTCCCCGAAGAACTGGTGGAACGCCTGCCCGACCGGACTCTTGTGATACGCCACACCGCCGCCATGGCCGGGGGTGTGCCAGGAATAATTGGAGTCGGCGGTGTGCTGCACCAGCGCCTTGAAAAACGGCGGCAGCAACCCGTCCAGGTACTTGCGCGCCGCACGGGCCACTTGCCGGGCGAGGAACGGTACGGTGTCTTCGAACAGATAGAGAATGCCGCGCAATTGATTGAGCTCGGCCATGGCGTCGGCCGGGGCATTTTCCAGAGTGACTTGTTCGCCCAGGGCAAAGATCGGCAGATCCGGTGCACGCACCCGCGCCAGACCGATCAGTTCGGCCATGTTCTGCAACAGATGCGAATTGGTGCTCGCGTCCTCGGCGGCAATCAGCATGCACGCGAGGCCGTGGTGGGTCGACGCGACCAACCGCCCTTCGGCGTAGTCGATGGCCGAAACGATATTGAAACCTTCCTGCTCCAACTCCCGGGCGATGCCACGGATACGATCACCGGCAACCGTGTCGGCCTTGATGTCGCGATGGACAATCAACACCGGAAACTTCAAATCTTTGTACATGAGGCTCAGTGTCCTGAGGCGGCAGGTTTGAATCTGCCAATGCACTCAGGGTAGAGGGTTGCAGCGAAAGTGGCGAGGGTGGCCAGTTGGCTTCATGTCCGTAATAGCAAAAGATCGCAGCCTCCGGCAGCTCCTACAGGGAACGCATTCTCATGTAGAAGCTGCCGAAGGCTGCGATCCTTTGATCTTCAAGCCTGGGCGTCGGCTTCCGCTATCTGCGTCCACAACGCCGGACCACCGGCAGACTTGGCAATGATTTCCAGCCGCGCCATGTGCGCTGCCAGCTCTTCTTCCGTCGCACGAATGATCCGTGCAGGCTGACGATCGGCCGGCAAGCGCCGAATCTCGGTCGCCGAGTTGTCCGCGCCCTCGCCCGTGCCATTGCCATCAGACGCATTGCCGGCCAGCGACAGACTGGTCTGGCCGCCGGTCATGGTCAGGTAGACGTCGGCGAGAATCTCCGAGTCGAGCAAGGCGCCGTGCAGTTCACGGCCGGAGTTGTCGACACCATAACGTTTGCACAACGCATCGAGGCTGTTGCGCTGCCCCGGGTGACGTTCCCGGGCCATCATCAGGGTGTCGAGGATAGAGCAGTGTTGCGTGATGTCAGCGCGATCGTGCTGCCCCATCAAGGCGAATTCGTTGTTGATGAAGCCAACGTCGAACGCCGCGTTGTGGATGATCAGTTGTGCGCCCTGGATGAACTCGAAGAATTCATCGGCCACTTCGGCAAAACGCGGCTTGCCGACCAGAAACTCGTTGGTGATACCGTGAACGCCGATGGCGCCTTCATCACTCTCGCGATCCGGTTGCAGGTAAACGTGAAAATGCCGGCCCGTCAGGCGCCGACCGATCAGTTCGACGCAACCGATTTCAATGATCCGGTGACCATCGGTCACCGGCATGCCGGTGGTTTCGGTATCGAGTACAACAGATCTGGTGGCCATCAGTGTTCAGCTCTCAACGGGTCGATCTTGCAAAAAACGCGGATGTTAACACGCTCAGCGAGGTGTTTCAGTCAGAC
>NZ_JAMLFX010000002.1:143523-196610 GCF_023634765.1 Pseudomonas sp. AKS31 | reverse complement strand
GCTCGCTCCCACAGAGGAACCGCATTCCAATGTGGGAGCGAGCCTGGTCGCGAAGGCCGCGCCACGATGTACCGGCAAAATCAGCTCTGCTTGTAACCGCGCACCTCGTCCACGCCACGGTTAGCCAACTGGTCAGCCCGCTCGTTACCGTGATGCCCGATGTGCCCACGCACCCATTTCCAGGTGACTTTGTGGCGGTTGACCTGCTCGTCCAGTTCTTTCCACAGATCAGCGTTTTTCACCGGCTCCTTCGCTGCGGTTTTCCAGCCGCGCTTCTTCCAGTTGGCCATCCACTCGTTGATGCCCTTCATCACGTATTGCGAGTCGGTCACCAGCAGTACTTCACACGGCCGCTTCAAAGCTTCGAGGCCACGGATGGCGCCGAGCAGTTCCATGCGGTTGTTGGTGGTGTTGGCTTCGCCGCCCCACAGCTCCTTTTCGACGCCCTTGCACACCAGTAAGGCGCCCCAGCCGCCAGGGCCGGGGTTACCCTTGCAGGCACCGTCAGTAAACAGCTCTACGGTGTCGACGCTTTCAACGCTTTCGCTCATGCCACTCTATCCAGAAAAATGCCTGTCCTGCCGATCACGGACCGACAATGACCGAGGCCGGGACAGACCCGGCCACAAATAAAAGAAGGTTTACGGTTCGATGCGGCGGCGGTTGACCTTGGCCATCGGCAGCGGAATCAGCTTGCCCATCGGCTCGCGGCGCTCCTGACGCAACGGCCGCAGCCCGACCACGATCTTGCGCGCGACCAGTAAATAGAAGCCGCCACCCGACAGTTGCCAGTCACCGGCCTTGCGTTCCCAGCCGGCCAGACGGGCCTGCCACTTGGGTGACGCGAGCGGCGGACGATAGCACCCGAAGCGACGTTTCTCCAGCGCGAAACCCAGCAGATTGAGCCAGTCAGCGACCCGCGACGGCGAGATGCAGCGCGCCTGACGCAAGGCGTCGTGGGCGAACACATGCCGCAGACCCCAGGTACTCCAAGGGTTGATGCCGATGATCAGCAAATGCCCGCCGGGGCGCACGCTGCTCGCCGCTTCACGCAGCAAACCGTGGGGCGACAGGCAGAAATCCAGACCGTGCTGCATCACCACCACGTCGGCGGCATGCTCGCTCAGCGGCCAGGCCTGCTCCTCGCAGACGATCTCGACCCCGGGCAACGGCGCACCCAAGCGCACATTGCGCTGCACTTGCGGCGCTGCCGGCGGGGTTTCGGCGGAAGGCCCGTAATGCACCAGATAACCGCCGAAGAAACGGCCCAGCTCGTCTTCGAGCATGCGCCGCTCTTCATCGAGCAGAAATTGCCCGAGCGGACCGGACAGCCATTCTCGGGCTGCACCGATCAGGGCCAGCCAGTCAGGATCAGCCTGTGCGAACGCTTTATCACTCATCGCATTCTCCAAAGCGCCAGGAACTACTAAGATGCGCCAATGTTTTCCGCTTGGCGAATTCCGACGATGATACAGATCAGTGCCCTGCCCGCGTTCACCGATAACTACATCTGGTTGTTACAGGATCACCGCACCCAGCGCTGCGCCGTGGTCGACCCGGGCGACGCCGCGCCGGTGCAGGCATGGCTTGAAGCGCATCCGGGCTGGGCATTGAGCGATATCCTGATCACCCACCACCATCATGATCACGTCGGCGGCGTCGAGCGCCTGAAAGCGGCAACCGGCGCCACAGTTTACGGCCCGGCCAGCGAAAGCATCCCGGGACGCGACGTGGCGCTCAAGGACAACGACAGCGTCAGCGTGCTCGGCTGGGACTTCGCAGTCTACGCAGTGCCCGGTCACACCCTTGGACACATTGCCTATTACCACCACGGCCTGCTGTTCTGCGGTGACACCCTGTTCGCAGCCGGCTGCGGTCGACTGTTCGAAGGCACGCCGGAGCAGATGCACCATTCGCTCAGCCGTCTCGCCGCGTTACCCGAAGATACGCTGGTCTACTGCACCCATGAATACACCCTGAGCAATCTGAAGTTTGCCGCCGCCGTCGAGCCGGGCAACCCGGACATCGCCGCCCGTCTGGAAAAAGTCACCCGGCAACGGCAAAACGGCGTCATGACCCTGCCCTCGACCTTGGCCCTGGAAAAGCTCACCAATCCATTTTTGCGCACCACTGAAACATTGGTTACACAAAAAGTGGACGAACGGGCAGGCGCTCAAAACCGGGCGCCGAGTGAGGTATTTGCGGCCCTGCGGGCCTGGAAAGATAAGTTCTAAGTGCCCCGCCACTTGGTACAAAAATTCTGAATGGTTGACCTAGGGGGGTGCGCTTTCTAGAATCGCCCGACATTTTTGCCCGGAACTTACTTCCAGCCAATGTCGTCATCCATACGTAAGTCCGTCAATTCAGACGCATTGACCCGCCTGGCGCAAGCCATCGCGGTGGCTGTGTCCGCCACGCTGGCGGGCTGTTCCAGCCATGCTCCGCAGACTGAAGCGACCCATACGCCGAACATTGCTGCGCGAGCCAAGCAGAAGCCGATCTGGCTGACTGAAAAGCCCAGCCCACAGGTTCCCCAGGACATCTGGGAACGCATGCGTCAGGGCTTTCAGCTGCAGGAAGGTCTTGGCGTAAACCCGCGCATTGAGCAACAGCGCCTGTGGTTCGCCAGCAATCCCTCTTTCCTCGAGAACGCCGGCGAACGCGGCAGTCTCTATATTCACTACATCGTCGAACGCCTCGAAGAACGCAACATGCCGCTGGAACTGGCCCTGTTGCCAGTGATTGAAAGCGCCTACAACCCGATGGCCTATTCCCGGGCCGATGCAGTCGGGCTGTGGCAATTCATTCCGTCCACCGGGCGTTACTTCAACCTGCGTCAGACGCGCTTCTACGATGGCCGTCGCGACATCACCGCCTCGACCACGGCAGCGATGGATTACCTGACCCGCCTGCATGACATGTTCAACGGTGACTGGCTGCTGGCACTGGCGGCTTACAACGCTGGTGAAGGCACCGTCAGCCGTGCGATCGAGCGTAACGAAAAGCTCGGCCTGCCCACCGACTACTGGAACCTGCCGCTGCCGGCCGAAACCCAGGCTTACGTGCCGAAGCTGCTGGCGCTGTCGCAAGTGGTGCTGGCGCCGGAAGCCTACGGCGTGAACCTCAACCCGATCGCCAACGAACCGTACTTCCAGGTCGTCGAAATCAACCAGCGCATGGACCTGTCCAAAGTCGCAGCGGTTGCCAATATCGACGAAGACGAACTGTTCCAGCTCAACCCGGCGTTCAAGCAACGCACCACCATCGATGGCCCTCAGCATCTGCTGGTGCCGACGTCGAAGGCGCAATTGCTGACCGCCAGTTTGCAGACCATGCGTCCGGAAGAGTTGATCAGCCCGCGTTCGCTGAAACCAGTCTTCGAAGGCGCCGATCCGTCGGAAGTGGCGCAGCTCAAGCGTGCCTATCGAGTGAAGCGTGGCGACAACCTCGGCTCCATCGCCAAGGCCAACAAGGTCGAAGTCAAGGATCTGCAACGCTGGAACAAGCTGACCGGCAAGAACCTCAAGGTCGGCCAGACCCTGGTCATGCAGGACACCACCAAGCGCGCTCCGGCTCGCAAGTCCGGGCGCGTCAACACCGTGATTGCGGCCAACAGCAAGAGCAAAGGCAAGGACGACAGCGCGCAGCAAACCCAGTACAAGGTCAAACGCGGCGACACGCTGTACGTCGTGGCGAAGCGCTTCAACGTTGAGATGCAGCATCTCAAGCGCTGGAACCCGGGTGCGGGTAAAGCGTTGAAGCCGGGGCAGATGCTCACGGTTTATCAGCCGCACTGACAAAAGAGCCCCTGAGATTTCAGGGGCTTTTTTTGGTCCGGATTTTGTGGCGTGCTTTAGATCGATCCCCCTCACCCCAGCCCTCTCCCCCACGGGGGGCGAGGGGGAAAGGGAGCCGATCTCCGTGCTGTTGAAAATCCGAGTTCGACTCGGTATCGCAAGTCGGTGCAATTCGTCCAAACACCACGATCAGTCCCCTCTCCCTCCGGGAGAGGGTTAGGGTGAGGGGCTTTTCAAAACGTGAGTTCGACTCGACAGTTCAGGTCGGTGTAGCTCGCAAACACCGCAATCAGCCCCCTCTCCCTCCGGGAGAGGGTTAGGTGAGGGTCTTTTCAAAACGTGAGTTCGACTCGACAGTTCAGGTCGGTGTAGCTCTCGCAAACACCGCAATCAGTCCCCTCTCCCCCTGGGAGAGGGTTAGGGTGAGGGGCTCTTCGCGCAAACGATTAACCGCACATTAACCCGCATCTTTTTCCTGTCCAGACAAGCTGTTACTGTACGGCCCACAAAGCCCAAGCCGCTGGATCGGATCTGACTTGAAGCGTGCCCTCCTCCTGCTCCTGATCAGCCTGGCCTTGAGCTCAACCGCAAGCGCGACGATTACCGAAAGCCACGGTTATGCGCAGTTCGGCACGCTCAAGTACCCGGCCAGATTTACCCACTTCGACTGGGTCAACCCGCAAGCGCCCAAGGGCGGTACGTTGCGGGTGATGGCGTTCGGCACCTTCGATACGGTCAACCCGTACACGTTCAAGGGCACCAGCCCGGTCACCACAGCGAATTTTCTCCAGTACGGCATCAACGAGCTGAACGAGCCGCTGATGGTCGGCACCGGCCAGTATTCGCCGTCCGGTGACGAACCGGCGTCGAGCTATGGCTTGATCGCGCAGTCGGTGGAGTACAGCGAAGATCGCAGCTGGGTGGTGTTCAATCTGCGCCCGGAAGCGCGTTTCCACGATGGCACGCCGATCACCGCCTACGACGTCGCCTTCTCCTACCGCACGCTGCTCAAGGACGGCCACCCGCTGTACCGCACCGCCCTGCAGGAAGTGCTGCGCGTCGACATTCTCAACAAGCAACGCATTCGCTTCGTGCTCAAACGCTCGGGCAACCCGCTGCTGATCCTGCGCCTCGGCGAATTGCCAGTGCTGCCGCAGCATTACTGGAAGGGCCGCGACTTCAAGGCAACCACCTTCGAACCGCCACTGGGCAGCGGCCCGTATCGCATTACTTCGGTGACGCCGGGCCGGCAACTGATCTTCGAGCGGGTCAAGGATTACTGGGGCAAGGACCTGCCGGTCAATCGCGGCAAGTACAACTTCGATCGCATGGAAGTCGAGTTCTACCGTGACAGCGATGTGGCGTTCGAAGCGTTCAAGGCTGGCGAGTTCGACATTTACATCGAGCATCAGGCGAAGAACTGGGTCAACGGCTACAACTTCCCGGCGATACGCCGTGGCGACGTGATCAAGGCGCAGATCCCGCATCAGATCCCGACCCAGAGTCAGGGCCTGTTCATGAACACCCGCCGCGCCACGTTCGCCGACGTGAAAACCCGCGAAGCGCTGGGCCTGATGTTCGACTTCGAATGGACCAATCGCGCGCTGTTCAGCGATGCCTACAAACGCACGACCAGTTACTACCCCAACAGTGAATTCACCACCTCCGGCCTGCCGGTCGGGCATGAATGGCTGATGCTCAAGCCGTACAAGGAGCAACTGCCGGCCAAGCTGTTCACCGAGCCGTTCACCCTGCCGAAAACCGACGGTCGCGGCATCCCCCGGGAAACCATGCGCAAGGCATTGGCATTGCTCGCCGAAGCCGGCTGGAAGCTCAACGGTCAGCGCCTGCAAAACGCTGCCGGCCAACCGCTGCGGTTTGAGCTGCTGCTGGTCAATCCGAACCTGGAGCGCCTCTACCAGCCGTACATCGAGAACCTCAACAGCATCGGCATCGACGCGCGCCTGCGCACCGTGGATCGGGCGCAGTACAAACAGCGCCTTGATCAATTTGATTTCGACATGATCTCGATGACGCTCAACCAGACCCTCAGCCCAGGGCTTGAGCAGTGGCAGTACTTCCACTCCAGCCAGGTGAACGTCAAGGGCAGCAAGAATTACGCGGGTATCGCCAATCCGGTGGTCGATCACCTGCTCGAACAATTGCTTGCCGCGCGCACCCGCGACGAGCAGGTCGCCGCCGGCAAGGCGCTCGACCGCGTGCTGCTCTGGCAGCACTACAGCATTCCCAACTGGTACCTCAATTATCACCGTCTGGCCTACCGCAACCGGTTGGCCCACGTCACCACGCCGCCCTACACCCTGGGCCTGAGCGCATGGTGGCTGAAGTCTTCGGAGAAAGATCAATGAAACCGATCCGCGCCCTGCTCGTCCAGGCCAGCGGCTTGCTGTTCGCCGGGCTGGCCTTGGCCGCCCCGCAACACGCCGTGACCCTGTACAACGAGCCGCCGAAATACCCGGCCGATTTCAAGCATTTCGATTATGTGAACCCCGACGCGCCCAAGGGCGGCATTTTCCGTCAGGCCGGTTTCGGCGGCTTCGACAGCCTCAACCCGTTCATCAGCAAAGGCGTGCCGGCCGATGACGTCGGGCAGATCTACGACACCTTGACCAAACACAGCCTCGACGAACCGTTCACCGAATACGGCCTGATCGCCCGGCAGATCGAAAGAGCGCCGGACAACAGCTGGGTGCGTTTTTACCTGCGCCCTGAAGCACGCTTCCACGACGGCCATCCGGTGCGCGCCGAGGACGTGGTGTTCAGCTTCAATACGCTGACCAAAGAAGGTTCACCGCTGTTTCGCGGCTACTACAGCGACGTTTCTGAAGTGATCGCCGAAGATCCGCTGAAAGTGCTGTTCAAGTTCAAGCACACCAATAACCGCGAACTGCCGCTGATCCTCGGCCAGTTACCGGTGCTGCCCAAACACTGGTGGGCCGACCGCGATTTCACCAAGGGCAACCTGGAAATCCCGCTGGGCAGCGGCCCCTACAAGGTCGCCGAAGTGAAGGCCGGACGCTCGGTGCGTTACGAGCGGGTCAAGGATTACTGGGGCAAGGACCTGCCGGTCAACCGTGGTTTCTACAACTTCGACACGATGACCACCGATTACTACCGCGACAACACCGTCGCCCTCGAAGCGCTGAAGGCCGGGCAGTTCGATTACTGGCTGGAAATGACCGCGAAGAATTGGGCCAATGCCTACAACATCCCGGCGGTCACCGAAGGTCGCTTGATCAAGGAACAGATCGCCAACAGCAACCCAACCGGCATGCAGGGCTTCGTCTTCAATCTGCGCCGCCCGGTGTTTCAGGATGTGCGGGTGCGTCAGGCGCTCGGCCTGCTGTTCGATTTCGAATGGACCAACAAACAGCTGTTCAACAGTGCCTACTTCCGCACCCGCAGCTATTTCGAGAACTCGGAAATGGCCGCCACCGGCCTGCCTGATGCCGATCAGCGGGCGATCCTCGAGCCGTTTCGCAGCAAGCTGCCGGCGCAGGTGTTCAGCGAAGCGTTCGAGAATCCGAAGACCGACGCCAGTGGCATGATCCGCGCGCAGCAGCGCGAGGCTTATCAACTGCTGCAAGAGGCTGGCTGGAAGATCGTCGACGACAAAATGGTCGACGCCACGGGCAAACCGGTGGTGATCGAGTTCCTGCTCGCACAGACCGAGTTCGAACGTGTGCTGCTGCCGTTCAAGCGCAACCTCAGCGACCTTGGCATTGATCTGGTGATCCGCCGCGTCGACGTCTCGCAATACATCAACCGCGTGCGTTCGCGGGATTTCGACATGATGGTCGGCAGCTTCCCGCAGTCCAACTCGCCGGGTAACGAACAGCGCGAATTCTGGATGAGCGCCGCCGCCGACAAACCGAGCAGCCGCAACACCATCGGCCTGAAGGATCCGATCGTCGATCAACTGGTCGAGAACCTGATCAACGCCGACTCGCGTAAAAGCCTGGTGGCCCACGCCCGGGCGCTGGATCGCGTGCTGCAATGGGGTTACTACGTGATCCCTAACTGGCACATCAAGACCTGGCGCGTGGCGTACTGGAACCACATCGGTCACCCGAAAGTTTCGCCCAAGTACGACATCGGGATTAACACCTGGTGGGTCAAGCCCGATGCGAAACCGGCGATAGAAGTCGAAACCAAACTGCAAGCCGACCCTGTGGGCACGGAGTAATCAGATGCTGGCGTATATTTTTCGGCGACTGCTGCTGATCATCCCGACCCTGTTCGGCATTCTGCTGATCAACTTCGTGATCATCCAGGCCGCGCCCGGTGGCCCGGTGGAACAGATGATCGCCAAGCTCGAAGGCTTCGAAGGCGCCACCAGCCGCATTGCCGGCGGCGGGGCCGAGGTGTCGGTGGCCGGCTCGTCCTATCGCGGCGCGCAGGGTCTGGACCCGGCGCTGATCAAGGAAATCGAGCACATGTACGGGTTCGACAAATCGGCCCCGGAACGCCTGTGGATCATGGTCAAGAACTACGCGCAGCTGGATTTCGGCGACAGTTTCTTCCGCGATGCCAAGGTCATCGACCTGATCAAGGAAAAGATGCCGGTGTCGATCTCGCTGGGGCTGTGGAGCACGCTGATCATGTACCTGGTGTCGATCCCGCTGGGGATCGCCAAAGCCACGCGGCACGGCAGCCATTTCGACGTCTGGACCAGTTCGGCGATCATCGTCGGCTATGCGATCCCGGCGTTCCTGTTTGCGATCCTGCTGATTGTGGTGTTTGCCGGCGGCAGTTATCTCGACTGGTTCCCGCTAAGGGGCCTGACCTCAAACAACTTCGATGAACTGAGCTTCGGCGGCAAGATCCTCGATTACTTCTGGCACCTGGCGTTGCCGGTGACTGCATTGGTGATCGGCAACTTCGCGACCATGACCCTGCTGACCAAAAACAGCTTCCTCGACGAGATCAACAAGCAATACGTGGTCACCGCCAAGGCCAAAGGCCTGACGCGCCATCGTGTGTTGTATGGCCACGTGTTCCGCAACGCCATGCTGCTGGTGATTGCCGGGTTCCCGTCGGCGTTCATCGGCATCTTCTTCACCGGCTCACTGCTGGTGGAAGTGATCTTCTCCCTCGACGGCCTCGGTCTGATGAGTTTTGAAGCGGCGATCAACCGCGATTATCCGGTGGTGTTCGGCACCCTGTTCATCTTCACCCTGCTCGGGCTGGTGGTGAAACTGATCGGCGACCTGACCTACACCTTTGTCGATCCGCGCATCGACTTCGAAAGCCGGGAGCATTGAGATGAACCTGTCCCCTCTCAACCGCCGCCGCTTCGAACTGTTCAAGGCCAACAAACGCGGCTGGTGGTCGCTGTGGCTGTTTCTGGTGCTGTTCGGCCTGAGCCTCGGCGCCGAGCTGATCGCCAACGACAAGCCGCTGGTGGTGCATTACGACAACAATTGGTACTTCCCGGCGATCAAGCGTTACCCGGAAACCACCTTCGGCGGCGAATTCCCGCTGGAGGCCAACTACAAGAGCCCGTACATCCGCGAACTGCTCAAGGCCAAGGATGCGTGGGTGTTGTGGGCGCCGATTCCCTACAGCTACCAGAGCATCAACTACGACCTGAAAGTCCCGGCCCCGGCGCCCCCCTCGGCGGACAACCTGCTGGGCACCGACGATCAGGGCCGCGATGTGCTGGCGCGGGTGATCTACGGTTTCCGCATCTCGGTGCTGTTCGCACTGACGCTGACCGTGCTGAGTTCGATCATCGGCGTGATTGCCGGTGCGTTGCAGGGCTTCTATGGCGGCTGGGTCGATCTGGCCGGGCAGCGTTTTCTGGAGATCTGGTCAGGGCTGCCGGTGCTTTATCTGCTGATCATCCTCGCCAGTTTCGTCCAGCCGAATTTCTGGTGGCTGCTGGGGATCATGCTGCTGTTCTCGTGGATGAGCCTGGTCGACGTGGTGCGCGCCGAGTTCCTCCGTGGCCGCAACCTTGAGTACGTGCGCGCGGCGCGGGCGCTGGGCATGCAGAACGGTGCGATCATGTTCCGCCACATCCTGCCCAACGCCATGGTCTCGACCATGACCTTCATGCCGTTCATCCTCACCGGCGCCATCGGCACCCTCACCGCGCTGGACTTCCTCGGTTTCGGCTTGCCGGCCGGCAGTCCGTCGCTGGGTGAGCTGGTCGCCCAGGGCAAATCCAACCTGCAAGCGCCGTGGCTGGGCATGAGTGCCTTTGCCGTGCTGGCGTTGATGCTGAGTTTGCTGGTGTTTATCGGCGAGTCCGCTCGCGATGCCTTCGACCCGAGGAAGTGAAATGAATCAGGACAATCTGATCGAAGTGCGTGACCTCGCCGTCGAGTTCGGTTTCGGCGAGCGCGTGCACCGGGTCGTCGAAGGCGTGAGTTTCGACATCAAGCGCGGCGAAACCCTGGCGCTGGTGGGTGAATCCGGCTCCGGCAAATCGGTGACCGCGCACTCGATCCTGCGCCTGCTGCCCTACCCGATGGCCCGCCATCCGGCCGGCAGCATCAACTACGCCGGGCAAAACCTGCTGGGCCTGAGTGAAAAGACCATCCGTCACATTCGCGGCAACCGCATCGCGATGATCTTTCAGGAGCCGATGACGTCGCTGAATCCGCTGCATTCGATCGAGAAGCAGATCAACGAAGTCCTCGGCATCCACAAGGGTCTGACCGGCAAAGTCGCGACCAAGCGTACGCTGGAGCTGCTGGAGATGGTCGGCATCCCGGAACCGCACAAGCGCCTCAAGGCCCTGCCCCACGAACTTTCCGGCGGTCAGCGCCAACGGGTGATGATCGCCATGGCCCTGGCCAACGAGCCGGAATTGCTGATTGCCGACGAACCGACCACGGCTCTGGACGTGACCGTTCAGCTGAAAATCCTCGATTTGCTCAAGGAATTACAGGCCAGATTGGGCATGTCGCTGTTACTGATCAGTCACGATTTGAACCTGGTGCGAAGAATTGCGCATCGCGTATGTGTCATGCAGCGCGGTTGCATCGTCGAACAGGCATCGTGCGCAGAGCTGTTCCGTTCGCCGCAGCATCCGTACACTCGGGAATTGCTCGGCGCGGAGCCCAGCGGAGGCCCGGCGAGCAATAAAATCGGCGCGCCGCTGCTGGAAGTCGAGGACCTGAAAGTCTGGTTCCCGATCAAGAAAGGCCTGCTCAAGCGCACGGTGGATCACGTCAAGGCAGTGGACGGCATCAATTTCAGCCTGCCTCAGGGCCAGACCCTGGGGATCGTGGGGGAAAGCGGTTCCGGCAAATCCACGCTGGGTCTTGCGATTTTGCGGCTGATTGGCAGCAAAGGCGCGATCCGCTTTGAAGGCAAGCAGCTAGACTGCCTGACGCAGAACGAGGTTCGCCCGTTGCGTCGGGAGATGCAGGTGGTGTTTCAGGACCCGTTTGGCAGCCTGAGCCCGCGCATGTGCGTCAGCGACATCGTCGGCGAAGGCCTGCGGATTCACAAGATGGGTACCGCGGCCGAACAGGAAGCGGCAATTATTGCGGCATTGAAGGAGGTAGGTCTGGATCCGGAAACCCGGCACCGCTACCCCCACGAATTTTCCGGTGGGCAACGGCAGCGAATCGCCATTGCCCGGGCTTTGGTGCTGAAACCGGCGCTGATCCTGCTGGACGAGCCGACTTCGGCGCTCGACCGGACGGTGCAGCGGCAAGTGGTGGAGCTGTTGCGTTCACTGCAAGCCAAGTACAACCTGACGTATTTGTTCATCAGCCATGACCTGGCTGTCGTCAAAGCGCTGAGCCACCAGCTGATGGTGGTCAAGCATGGCCAAGTGGTCGAACAGGGAGACGCGCAAAGTATTTTTGCCGCCCCCCAACATCCGTATACACAGCAGTTGCTGGAAGCCGCTTTTTTGGCACCAGCCACTGCGCAATAACCTGAAAGAGGAGCAACACATGGGTTTTCTCGCCGGTAAGCGCGTACTGATCGTCGGTGTCGCCAGCAAGCTGTCCATCGCATCCGGCATCGCTGCCGCCATGCATCGCGAGGGCGCTGAGCTTGCCTTCACTTATCAGAACGACAAACTGAAAGGTCGTGTTGAAGAATTCGCTCAAGGCTGGGGTTCGAGCCCTGAGCTGTGCTTCCCGTGCGACGTGGCCAGCGATGAAGAAATCGCCAAGGTCTTCGAAGCACTGAGCAAGAAGTGGGACGGCCTGGACTGCATCGTCCACTCCGTTGGCTTCGCCCCGGGCGACCAACTGGACGGCGACTTCACCGAAGCCACCACCCGTGAAGGTTTCCGCATCGCGCACGACATCAGCGCCTACAGCTTCGTGGCCCTGGCCAAGGCTGGCCGCGAAATGATGAAAGGCCGCAACGGCAGCCTGCTGACCCTGTCGTACCTGGGCGCCGAGCGCACCATGCCGAACTACAACGTCATGGGCATGGCCAAGGCTTCGCTGGAAGCTGGCGTGCGTTACCTGGCCGGCTCCCTGGGCCCGGACGGCACCCGTGTCAACTGCGTATCGGCTGGCCCGATCCGTACCCTGGCAGCCTCCGGCATCAAGAACTTCCGCAAGATGCTGGCCGCCAACGAAGCGCAAACCCCGCTGCGTCGCAACGTCACCATCGAAGAAGTCGGCAACGCCGGCGCCTTCCTGTGCTCCGACCTGGCGTCGGGCATCAGCGGTGAAATCATGTACGTGGACGGCGGCTTCAACACCACCGCCATGGGCAACATCGAAGAGTGATCTTCGCCTAGCCGATAAAAAACCCGTCTTTTCAGACGGGTTTTTTATGCCTGCAAGAAATCGCTGCTGCACTACATATGTACCGCCAGCCCCACTGCCCTGCATTCGACAATCGGCGCTCACTGCCTATCAGTTGCCGTAGAGAATGCACATGAACCGGATATCTTCGCCCCCCCGCCCCGAGCGGACGCTGGTCCAGAACCTGATCACCGAATTGACCGCCGTGCCCGTGGTCGACGACACCAATCCACCGCGCACACTGCAAGTCCCTCGTTCGTGCCTGCTGCACGAGTGGATGGAGCTTTACTGGACCGCCCTTGAACGCCCGGAATTTCTCGACTGGGCCAGCACCTTCGACATTGACATCGATACCTTGCGCCTCAAAGGCGACACCCTGGAAGTACAAACCTCGTCAAACGGCACCTCCGGACAACGCACGTTCAAGCTGGAAGACGACTCCGGCTGGTGGCAAATGGCACCCATGCTGTTGATGATTTCCCAGCGTATCGACCCTGCCGGATTCGGCTTGCCGTACATCGGCGGCAAGTCCGCCAATCCGCGCTACCAGTTTCCCCGTGAAGTGGTGCTGGCCTTCTATGGCTACCCGGAACCGCAAAACGCGATTCAGGCTCAAGTGATCGTTGCCGAGTTGAAGCTCAAGGGCCTCGCTGCCTTCGATGAAAACGCTAACACCACCTCGGCCGTGGTCAATGAACGCCATGCGCAGCTCCAGGACTACCAGCGCCTGGCGGCGACAATCGATGACGCGCTGCTGACCAACGAACCAGACGAAAAAAACTTTGACCCATCAAGCCTTGCCGACACCCTCGTGCCGCTCACGTCCGGCTCCTGGCTGGCCACGCTTGGCACCAGCCCCCTCAAGTTCGAGCAGATCATCAGCCGCTACGAACTCCCGCTTCCACACAATATCAAGGATGCCCAGGCGCTCGCTCAGCAGTTGCGAACGCATACCTGGCCGCCGCTGCCGTATGTCAGCGAATATGTGCAAACCAACGAGCACATCTGGCGCTATCGCAAGGGGTTCGCTGAAATCGAGGACTGTCGGCACATCATCCGGCGCCTCGAAGCCCTGAGCTGGAACAAGGCGCCGAGCACTAAAATCGATCTTGAGGAACACAACGATGCCGATCCAGAGTCGCCACTGGGTAAATTGATCGCAGAGGGCCAGACCGAACTGAACACATTCAGGCTCAACCCGGCCTTTCAGGCCATTCTGACCGCACACAAGCTCTCTGCCGAAACCTGGCTACTCGTGACCGAGAGTGGACACACAGGAGCACCTGGCGCCAACGGCTGGGTCACACTGACCGCGGAGGTGGAAAAACACCCGTCCCTGAAAAACCAGCGTGATCGCCTCAAAGCCATGGTGCGCAAAGCCGGCGGCGCGTTGCGCAGCAACGGCAAGGTCAGCCTTGAGCAAATGCTGCGCTTCTACGACATCGCGACGCCGAAAAATGTCGAGGCTGCCCGCACCATCGCACTCAACGAGAAATCACTACTACACATGCGCCCCGGGCATATGAATCATTGGTACTTGCTGGGTCAGCCCGGCAAACAGACCGAGCGTTTCACGGCCGCGCAACGCCAGCTCATCATTGCCACGACCCAAACGTATTTGCCCGCGAACGCGGAGCCGCTAATCGATTATCTCAGTGAAGGTGTCGACACCGATCTACCGCTGACCACCCTCAAGGCAAAGGCCGACTACCTGATCAGCCGGATCCTGATCACTCCGCGCGCCCATGCTTTAGGCAACCAGTTGCTGAAAAAGCTTGCCCCGCCCGCCCAGAACAAGGGACTGCTGGCGAGCAATCGCGAGCGCCTGTTGCTCGCCGCGTTGATACTCGACCTGGACCCGCTGGCGGGCGAACATCTGGACCGGATCATCGGCCAACCCTTGAACGACAGTTTTTTATGGGGGGAACGCTGTGACGAGGCGCGACGGTTCATCGATCATCAATTCGATCTGGCCAGGGTCAGGAGCAAGACCCTGGCGACTCACCTTTTATTGTCAGGCATCGCCCCGGAATTCCTGATCCGTGACATTCCCGCGACCGTCAACTACATGAGTTCCAGCCATTGGGTCAGGCTGAAACAACTCGTTCTTTATATTGAAAACTCAACGCCCGGTGTGGCGCGCCTGATGACCTTCGAGCAACTGCACAGGCTGATGAAAGGACCGCACACAAGCAGTCTTCGCACGTTCCTGCGCAACAACGCTTGCGCTTCAGCCGCCCTCGACTGGGCGGTGGCCAGGGGGGTGATCGCGCGCGATCCCGAACACCCGAGCACGACCTATGATGAGCCTGCGCTGAAACAGGCCAAGGTGGTTTTCCGCAACCACGAGCGACAACTGCGCCGGCTGCAGCGCCGCGCATTTCACGGGCAATTCCCCACGCCCGCCACCGTTGCCCTGGCGGATCTGCGCAAAATCTTTACCGAAGATTTTCACCTGGAGGAAAAGGTTCTATACGATCCCGCCGATCCTTCGAACGGACACTCTACACAGCCTCATCACTCGCTGACCGAGCTGCATTTGTCGGGCCGGTTGTCAGCCGATCTGCACGGCTGGAGTTCGAGCAGCGAGCACGTGAAGCTGGAGTCCATGACAGCGCAATTTGCCAGACTCAACCCTGTCGCGACGTTATTCCAGGCGGCATTGAGCTCCCGCTTGAAGCGCATGAAGGAGGCCTGTGTTTCGATGATCAAAGAGGCCTTCACCCAGTTGCCACTGGCGCAGCGGCTCGACATCGAAGACAACTCGCTGGAATTGCTGGCCCTGCACATCCCGGCTAGCGAAAAAGAAACCGCCAACGACGTCGCCCCTTTCGCCATCATCGCGCTCCTGCGAGGCTCGACGCCCAGAGTATTCGAGATCTTTACCCGCTTGGGCATCGTCACCTTGCGACGCGATATCGACCTGGCACGGCTGACCCCTTCAGCTCCGGGCGAAGCGGCACGATCGCTGCCCTTCGATGCCGAAGCCTACCGCCACGGAACCAGCGCGAAGGCCAGTGCCACGTGCCGCGCCAGGATCAAGCGTCTCGACATTGAAGGCGCGCCGCTGGTGCAAAAGGCGTCTGCGGCCGTTCCCGATACCTTTGCTTCCCACAAGGTCAACGCCATCGCCAGGACCGCTGTCCGGTACCTGTTCGACGCCCATGAATCGCAAGTCCTGCAAGACGCGCTGGTCGCCCCCGAACTCAAGGATGCCGAAGCCAGCCACAAGAAATGGCTGAAATTCTACGCCGACCTGAGTCCTCCCGAGTGACGGACTCGCCATTGCTTGCAGGCCTGCTCCCAAAAGAACTTGTGGTGAGCCGGGATTTTGAGAGCAACCAAGGAACCTGTGGGAGTGAGCCTGCTCGCGATAGCGATGGGTCAGCCGATGACGATGTTGAATGTGCGGACGCCATCGCTGGCAAGCCAGCACCCACAGGTTTCTCGGGTGTTCACAAAGTCCCGGTTCACTGCAGATCCCAGTGGGAGCTGGCTTGCCAGCGATGAGGTCCGAATCAACAACGCTTCAAGGCCTGCTTGTGCACGTACATCGCGCTGTCGGCATCCGCCAGCAGCCGATCCACGGTCTCATGGCGCTCAGCGTCGTATTCGATCTGGCCGACGCTGAAGCGAATCGCGTAGCCACGGTGCAACGTGGCATTGCGCTCTTCGAGAATATCCTTGAGGCGCGCCATGATCGTGGTGGTTTCGACATGGCTGGAGCCGGTCAGCAACGCGACAAACTCATCACCGCCCAAACGCCCGACCACATCACTCTCGCGAAAGGCGATGCGCAGCACGTCGGCAAAGGTCTTCAGCGCGCTGTCGCCCTCGGCATGGCCATACAGGTCGTTGATCTGTTTGAAGTCATTGAGGTCGAAAAACAGCAAGGTCGCCGGCCGCTTTATCCGCGCGCAGGCGTCCAGCGCATGCTGTGCCAGTTGCTTGAAACCACGGCGATTGGACAGCAAGGTCAACTCATCCATGCTCGCGATCTGCACAGCGGCCAGTTCTTGCTCGGCCATTTCCGCCAGATCCCGCAACAACGCGCGCTCTTCCTCGTCGAGGTCGCGGGGCTTGGTGTCGATCAGGCACAGCGTGCCCATTTTGTTGCCATTGGGCACGGTCAGCGGGTAACCGGCATAGAAGCGAATGTTCGGCGCCCCCGTCACCAGCGGGTTGTCATGGAAGCGCACATCCTCGCGGGCGTCCGGCACCAACAGCAGACCATCGTTAAGAATCGCGTGGCCGCAGAACGAGATATCCCTCGACGTTTCATTGATATCAAGCCCCACACACGACTTGAACCACTGCCGATTGCTGTCGACCAGCGTCACCAGTGCAATCGGCACATTGAACAAGCGTTTCGCCAAGCGTGTCAGTCGGTCGAAACGCTCTTCAGGGGCGGAATCGAGCAGTTCGAGACCTTGCAGCGCTTGAACCCGCGCGGTTTCATTCGCAGGTTTTCCTGGAACCAGCATCAGCACACTCCATTGGCAACAATGCTGTTAAGCGTAGCGCTAATTCGCCGAGGGGTTCTCATCAGATCCCCGCCACCGGGCACGGCCCGCCCGCGTCGGCCCAGAGCTTGAATTGCGTGACAAAAATATCGTGCGGCACCGGCACCGGCGCACGCCCTGCCCCGGGATTCCAGCCCCACAGCACCAGTTTGTCTTCGCTGACGTGTTTGATCAGCGCGGCGAAATCGCGATCGCCGTTGCTCGAACGATCCTTGATCATTGCGCAGAGTTTGTCCGGCGGCAGGCCGATCCAGGCCATTTTGTGCGCCGCCGGCGGCAGGCTCCAGTGCGGCGCGCCCGGCGGTGCATTCGGGCCGTAACTGGCCGGCGGATTGTTTTCTGCGTGACAGGTTGCACAGGGCAAACCGGCCGCACCCTTGCCGTCCATGCCGCGCACCACGTTCATCGCATGGGGGATGCCGGCGTCGAACTGCAACGGCGCATCACCGGGAATGTGGCAATTCTGGCAGCGCGGACTCTGGAAGACTTTCTGTACCGTGGTGAAGGCTTTCAAGGCTTCCTGATCATCGGCGAACAGATCCGAGGCATAACCGCCCAGCCCCAGTAGAACCACCGTGCCCAACACTAGATGTCGCTTCATCTCACACCCCCGACAGTTGCAGCGGCAACTCGCGCAGGCGTTGCCCGGTCAGGGCGAACACCGCGTTGGCCACGGCTGGTGCGGTTGGCGGCACACCGGCCTCGCCGATGCCGCCGGGTTTGTCGCTGCTGGGCACGATGTGCACTTCCACCACCGGCATCTCGTTGAGCCGCAGCACCTGATAGTCGTGATAGTTGGACTGCACGACCGCGCCGTCCTTGAGCGTCAGTTTGCTGTGCAGGGCCATGCCCAGGCCGAAGGTGATGCACGACTCCATCTGCGCGGCGATGCTCTGCGGGTTCACCGCGATCCCGCAGTCCACAGCGCAAACGACGCGATGCACGCGAATCGCCAGATTGTCCTGCGACACTTCCGCCACCTGCGCCACATAACTGCCGAACGACTCGTGCACCGCAACGCCCAGCGCATGGCCGTCCGGCAATGGCGCTTTCCAGTTGGCTTTTTCCACCGCCAGATTGAGCACGCCCAAATGCCGAGGATGATCCTTGAGCAAGGTCCGTCGGTACTCCACCGGATCCTTGCCCGCCGCCGTGGCCATTTCATCGATCAGCGATTCCATGACAAAACCGGTATGGCTATGGCCCACCGAGCGCAGCCACAGCACGTTGATTCCGGTCTGCGGCGAATGCAGATCAACCTGGTGGTTGGCCAGGCCTTTGACGTAAGGGCTGTCTGAAACGCCTTCGACCGAAGTCGGGTCGATGCCGTTCTTGACCATCGTCGCCTCCATCAACGTGCCGGTCATGATCGACTGCCCGACCAGCACGTGCTGCCAGCTCGACGGCAAACCATCCGCACCCAGACCGATCTTCGCCTGATGCAGGAACATTGAGCGGTAGTAACCGCCGCGAATGTCATCCTCACGAGACCATACGGTTTTCACCGGCATGGCGGCGGCTTTCGCCACTTGCACCGCTTCGGCGACGAAGTCAGACGTCGGATTTGCCCGGCGCCCAAAACCGCCACCCAGGAATTCGGTGTGAATCTCGACCTGCTCGGGCTTCAGGCCAGTGATCTTGCCCGCGACCATTTGGTCCAGCGTCTGGAATTGTGTGCCGGTCCAGATCTCGCACTTTTCCGCGCTGATTTTCACCGTGCAATTGAGCGGTTCCATCGGCGCGTGGGCCAGATAGGGAACGCTGTACTCAACATCGATCTTCTTCGCCGCTTTGCCGAAACTGCCCTTGGCATCTCCAGCCTGACTGGCCGACGTGCCTTGCGTTGCGGCCAGTTTGCGGAAGCTCGCCAGCAGTTTCTCGCTGCTCAGGTCTGCATGCGGGCCAAGATCCCAATCAACCTTCAGCGCATCCCTCCCCAGTTTCGCCGCCCAGTAATGCTCGGCAATCACTGCGACGCCCGTCGGTACCTGCACCACTTTGTGCACACCGGGCACCGCCAGCGCTTCAGCGCCTTCGAAAGATTTAACAGTGGCACCGAATACCGGTGAGCGCGCGACCATTGCGGTCATCAGGCCTTCAAACTGCACGTCCATGCCGAACTTGGCGCGGCCGGTGATTTTCTCCGGGGTGTCGAGGCGTTTGGTCGGTTTGCCGATGACCTTCCAGTCCTTGGCTTCCTTGAAAGTGATCGACTTCGGATCCGGCACTGGCAGTTGCCCGGCGGCATCCGCCAGCTCGCCGTAAGTCGCCCGTTTATCGCCAGCGATCACCACACCCGATTCGGTGCGAATCGCCGACGGCGCCACTTCAAAGCGTTTCGCCGCCGCCTCCACCAGCATCTGCCGCGCCGTCGCGCCCGCCAGCCGATAACGGTCGAACTCCATCCACGTTGACGTCGAGCCGCCGGTAATCTGCATGCCGCCAAACGCGGGCATGCCGTAATCCGCCGCCGACGCCGGTGAATGTTCAACGCGGATTTTCGACCAATCGGCGTCCAGCTCCTCGGCAATCAACATGGTCAGGCCGGTCCAGATGCCCTGGCCCATCTCCGAATGCCCGAGCAGCACGGTGACGCTGTTGTCCGCCGCAATCCGCAAGAATGCATTCGGCGCAAACACCTTGCCTTCATTCTCCGCCGCATAGGCAAACTTGTGGCCGCCGGGGACGACAAATGCCACCACCAAACCGCCGCCCAACACGGCGCTGCCCTTGAGAAAACCCCGACGCGATACAGGACTGTTCATCGTCTACCTCCCACAAAAGCCATCAGCCGATTTCCGACGCACGCTTCACAGCGGCGCGGATCCGTGGATAGGTGCCGCAACGGCAGATGTTGCCGGAGAGCGCCTGATCGATATCGCTGTCGGTGGGTTTGGGGATTTTCGCCAGGAGCGCCGCCGCAGACATGATCTGCCCCGACTGGCAGTAACCGCACTGCACCACGTCGAGTTCGGCCCAGGCTTGTTGCACCGGGTGCGAGCCGTCGGTGGACAGGCCTTCGATGGTGAGGATTTTCTGCCCATGGGCCACGGCGGTCGCGGGCGTGATGCAGGCGCGCAACGGCGCCCCGTCAACGTGTACGGTGCAGGCCCCGCACTGGGCCATGCCGCAGCCGAATTTGGTACCGGTCAGGTGCGCGACATCGCGCAGAACCCAGAGCAACGGCATGTCCGCGGGGACATCAAGCTCTTGATCCTTGCCATTGATATTCAAGGTCAGCATCGGGGGACTTCCTCAGACTCACGGTGTTCTGAAGGGGCGCCGCTGTGGCCAGCAAAGCCTGTGCGCGCCTCGGCTTATCCCTTTCAGCAAAGCCTAATTTGCGCTTCAAGCCAGACGTTGCGACCACCGGTCATGCAGATGTCGACTTTAATCCTACAGTTGATAACGGCTCTCACCGAGCCATCGCAGTGGAAAACTCGCCATGAATCAAACCGGTCCGCGCTGACTGCGCGGGTTACCCATCACATTGTTCTGGAGTAGCGAACATGGGATTTGTCACCAGCAAAGACGGCGTCGAAATCTTCTACAAGGACTGGGGCCCGAAAGACGCGCCGGTGATTCACTTCCACCACGGCTGGCCGCTCAGTTCGGACGATTGGGATGCGCAGATGCTGTTCTTTCTCGGCAAGGGCTTTCGGGTGGTTGCCCATGATCGGCGTGGGCATGGGCGTTCGAGTCAGGTCTGGGATGGCCACGATATGGATCATTACGCCGACGATACGCTGGCAGTGGTTAATCATCTGGGCCTGAAGAACGTGGTGCATGTCGGCCACTCGACCGGTGGCGGTGAGGTGATTCATTACATCGCCCGGCATGGTCAGGCCAACGTCGCCAAAGGTGTGTTGATCAGTGCCGTGCCACCGTTGATGGTGCAGACCGAGAGCAATCCGGGTGGTCTGCCGAAGTCGGTGTTCGATGATTTTCAGGCGCAACTGGCGGCGAACCGGGCTCAGTTCTATCGCGATATCCCGACAGGGCCGTTTTATGGCTACAACCGGCCGGGGGCCACACCTTCGGAGGGGATCATTGCCAACTGGTGGCGTCAGGGCATGATCGGTGGCGCGAAGGCGCATTACGACGGGATCGTCGCGTTTTCGCAGACGGATTTCACTGAAGACCTGAAGAAGGTCACCGTGCCGGTGCTGGTGATGCATGGCGAGGATGACCAGATTGTGCCGTATGCGAACTCTGGGCCGTTGTCGGCGAAGTTGCTGCCCAATGGCTCGCTGAAGTCGTATCCGGGGTTTCCGCACGGGATGCCGACGACGGAGGCGGAGACGATCAACGCGGATCTGTTAGCCTTTATTCGCGGCTGAACAATGTAGAAGCTGCGGAACGCTGCGATCCTTTGATTTTGCGCCTTGAAAATCAACGTCAAAAGATCGCAGCGTTCCGCAGCTCCTACACAGGCAGATTGTGGGCTGCAATTAATCTTCGGTTCGGCCAGTGTTTTCACGATCACGCTCGTAGTGGTGAGCCAATGGCAGCGCCGGTAGCCACGACTCGCGGCGAATGGTCCAGAGTTCATAAGTGGGTTTGAACAGGTTCGGTTCATCCAGCGAACCGACATTGACTTCGACTTCATCTGCCGAACGTGTGAACACCGGCGAGCCGCAGCGCGGGCAGAAAAAGCGCCCGTTGTAATCACGGGTTTCTCCAGTAACATTCAACGCCTCCTCGGGGAATATTGCCGACGTGCCGAACAGCGCACCGTGGCGTTTGCGACAGTCGAGGCAGTGACAAATGCCGACGCGGTAGGGTTGACCGGTCACTTTGAAACGGACATCGCCGCACAGGCAACCGCCAGTCAATCGATTCATGTAGTACCTCCTCTTCAGGGCTTGAAACTATAGATCCTCCAGATCGGCAGCCCTCACCCTAACTCTCTCCGGGAGGTAGAGGGATTTGGTGGCCCCCTCCGCTACCGCGATTCTGAATCCAGCGACAGCATGCCACGGCGTCCATACTATGGTTTTTCAATACGGCGGACACCGACATGCCCTCCCCCGAATCCACCCTGTTACAGAGCTGGCATCACAACGCTGATGCCTGGATCGAAGTGATCCGCAGCGGCGCCATCGAAAGCCGCCAGCAGGTCACCGATCAGGCCATTCTGTGGGCGATCATGGGCCGTCAGCCGCAACGTGTGCTGGATCTTGGCTGCGGCGAAGGCTGGTTGTTGCGGGCGCTGGCAGATCGGGGGATTGAAGCTGTCGGTGTGGATGGCGATCCGCGGCTGGTCGAAGCGGCGCGTCTGGCGGGGACGGCGCAGGTGCATGTCGCGAGCTATGCAGCACTGGTCGAAGCACTGGTCGACATTGGCTGCGACTACGATGTGATCTGCGCCAATTTCTCATTGCTGCATCAGGACATCATCCCGCTGCTTGCCGCGATGAACGCCATGCTCAATCCGGGCGGTGCATTGGTGATCCAGACACTGCACCCCTGGACCGTGGCGGGGGGCGATTATCAGGATGGTTGGCGGGAGGAAAATTTCGCCGGTTTCACAGGTCAATGGCAACCGATGCCCTGGTATTTTCGAACGCTGTCGAGCTGGCTGAATGCGCTGGACATGGCCGGGTTTCAGCTGACGATTTTGCAAGAGCCACAACACCCACAAAGCCCGGTGCCGCAGTCTCTGCTGATGGTGGCTGAGCGCCGCTAACTGCGGGCATAACATGCACCTTGCAGGAGTGAGCCTGCTCGCGAAAGCAAGCTGTCAGTCAATATCGGCAGACTGACTCACCGCTTTTGACCAGTTCAGTCTCGCTCCCAGTGAGGAATATGATTGTGCTCGCCCACCACAACGCTTCGGTGCCGCCTCCGGGGATATCGCCGATATATCAATGGTGCTCCGTGGTGTTCACGGCAACGGGACAGTGACAGATCCCCACTCAATAAGGCCCCTCTCTTCGAAACGGACATTTCCGCACACCTGTCGGAGACAGGATCAATGTGCCTATTTATCATCAATTTCAATGAAATCAAGGCAAAAGAAAGTTCTTTGTGTCTGATCACTGTGCTTCCATCGTTTTTACGTTTCCAGATAAAGCTTTGAATCGATCCTCGGTTTCTTTGCATACAACAGTATCAGCGCCCCCTTTACATTGAACTTCAACTTCTCTTGCCAACAAGACAAGATTATTTTTTAAACGATCCAGTTTATGCGATGTACTTTCATTTGTGCCTTCCGCCAATGCGACTCTAAGCCCGTCCATGAACGAGCAGGAGTCATGAAACCGGTAGAAATCCAACAGTGCACGATTGACAGAATAGGCATTGGCATCCTTCGACTCCAGACTGGTATAAATCTCCTCAGCTTTTCCCTCTCGAAGTTCTACTATTTTTTTGTCTACGCTAGTTATCAACATCTGCTTGTATATCGTTTCGTTAACCAGGGATCGCTCGGCATTGGACAGCAGCGCCAGGGCAGACAGAATGGTTTTTCCGGTCTGAGCGGTTGCCACGGTGGAAGCACCGGCAAATAAATTTGTGAACGTCCCCGCCGTGATATTGAAGGCTGCATCGTTGCCGTATATCGTTTTTCGATGCTCGACACAAAGCGTCTCGGACGCCAGCATCAACGCGGAAATGCCGCTATTTCTCGCAGCACCGCATGTATCTGTCCAAGAACTATCAAGCGGGCTGACAAAGCACTGCTCAGGGATCAATTCGGTGGTAACCAACAACCCTTTGATATCCACATAATTATTCAAGACATCTTTATCTACAGACTTTACAGCATATCCATCGTACTGCTTTACGTCGTTGAACCAGCTGCACCCTGACACCAAGAGCGCGTAAACCATCGGCAGCAGTAGCACTTTCATTCTTGTATACCTCGACAGTAGGTTAGGTGACGCGTACAGCCAGCTTCAACGCTCAAATGAGGATAACGACCTTCTGTTTGTAACAGTGTCCTTTATGACTTCAGCAACAACGGCGGATCCTTTCCCTGCCTCTTGCGCACTCACTAATGCCGCACAATATCTCCTAGCATGCGCGGCATTCTTCTCTGCGACCGGAGTATCCGAAAACCAGAAATATTTCTCCAGACCGTAAAGCAAGTTACCTTTTTGTTGGACAGAGCATTGTTCCGGATGATTGCAGTTAGCAAGGCTACGAAGATGAGCGGCTAGAATTCCCCCCCCTGAAATAGTCAGGGCGTAGGAAGAGCTGAAAGGGTAATAGGTGAAAGATGTCTGTTCGGGAATAGTTGCTTCAACCACGTCGGCATAAGCCAGGAGTTGCGGTTTTAACTCGGCATGCTTGGCTTTCCAAAAGGCAAAAAAATGACCAACTGCCCGAAACATCGCCCCGGTACGCCGGAGCAGTGCAGGTGCGGAGGAAAGCCTTTCGTTTTCTGACTGTTGATCATTAACGGAATAACCACTGCCGTCCGCCGGCGTGTGGTACTCAGCACAGTAGGGAAGTGGTTTTCTTTCCAGTAAAAAACGATCCGACACGACATCGATCGCACCGTTTTCACCCTGTTCAAATACCAGAGTCCTGAAATAAAGTGGTGCGTCTGCCAAACTTCCGGTGTTCAACTCCTTGAGAATAGTTTGATTCAATTGGTGCTCATACCAGCCTCCTTCGTGGGTATGAGCGGTGATGATGAAGCCCAGTGAATGCTTGTTGGAGTTGAGGGCGACAAACTTGTCTGCCTTTGCCTTGTCCCACTCTGCAAACTTCCAGTCCTTGAAAGCATGATGTCCCGCCAGAAAAAACCTTGAAGACTCAGGCAACTTCGATACAAGCCGTATGACAGTGTCGATTTGCTCGGTCGAAATGCCCGCATCCACGCCTGCTACCGGACCGGAAAAATTGATATAAGGGCGCTTAGGGTAGTCAGATGTATCCAGCAACACCGCATAAATATTTTTTTGCGTGGCGTCGGCTGCTGGTAATTTCACTAACTGAACAATGTAAGACTCCCATGGTCGGAATGCTATTCGATAGGCAACGCAAAGCCTGTTATTTTCCAGACAAAAACTGTCGCTTTGGGGATTTTTACTTCCAAAGGCCTTTCCCTTCAGTGCATTTATATACTCGTTAACGACCAACTCTTTCGGCATCCGATCGTGACTTGGTTTACCCTTCGTATAGCTTCTGCCTACGTTGCATACGTTGGACCAATAGTCTTCCCTGTACAGGCCTTTTCTACCGGGATAAAAGTTACCGACAAGATAGCCATCGTGATTACCTGGTGTGAATAACCAGGAGGTCGACGATGGGTGCCCTCTGCCTTGGCGCATCACCTCGTTAAAGAGTGCCCACTCGGTCTGGCAAGACACATCCATTCCGTCCCCCAGATGCAACGCCAAAGGGTACTGACTGCCTTGTTGTAGAGCCCTGAGCAGAAGGTCTCCGGCACCTATGACTTGTTGACCGGTGCGAATCGTTACGGGAACAAATTCGTCTCCAGCAAGAGACCAGTATCGACTGGCGGTGCCCCTGCTTTCGTGAAATTGGGTGTCAGCCAACAGCATGATGGGAAGGGTCAAGGGTTGCGTTGGTCTGTTTTGAACGACAGGATCGGATTTCTCAGGCCATTCTTGAGGCAGTTGATTCGTGCAACCGCCGAGTATCAGTATGGCTAATAAGCAAGAGCGTAATCCTACGGAGCTTTGCATGAGCGAACCGTCCCTGGCTGGATGTAATTGTTCCAAGGCTAGATCGCGAAATCGTCGGTGTCCAAAATTCCCAATCTTTTTTGCCATTAATTTGCCATTGCCGCACAAAGCTTCCAGGAATCACCATTCCTGCAGGGTTTCGTCACCACAGAATGTGGACACACGGCCAATCATTGTGGGGCTGGACTGCCAGCTTCCACAGGTTTCCAGGTGTTTGCCGAATCTTCGGTCGGAACACTCCTACAGGATCGTGCGCTGACCAGAGCGCGGAAGAAGTATTGCGACAGCAGGCGCATCACATAACCGATTGTCAGCAGAGTCGGACCCCACTACACCAGCTTCGGCAACTTCGGCAACTTCGGCACCGGATTCTATGGCGAACCGCGCAGCCTGCCACTGACCGCGCGGTGGGACTTCTGAGATCGCGCGCGACTCACGGCTGTTTCAGATAGGTGCCGCGCAAAGCGTCGTACTCGCCATACGCTTCCACCCAGACAGCACCGTCGAGCAGACGCGCGCGGTAAAGCGGTTCAGTGATTTTTTTCTGCGCGATCAGCAGATTGCCTGCCAGCAATGGCCATTGGTCACTCACCTGAGTGGCCGGTTTGTCCGGCTGCGTTGCCGCCATTTGCAGGGAAGCTATTTCGTTTCCTTGCGGGTCGCGCATGATCTTCAACATCAGCCACGCCGAACGCTGATCATCGGTCGCCATGACGTAACGCCCTTCGCGCTGATCTGCCGCCACCGCGGCGAGTTTCTGCGGCGCTATATGGAACGCGGTCGGCCGCGCGTCAAAGGAATATGAGCGGTCACCGCTGTGCCACGTCCCGCCCTGAAAGCCGTTCTCATCGGGTTCACCGGCGATGAACCAGTTGCCCGTGATCGCGCCCTCGTCACTGATCTCATGCAGGGCAACAGCGCCATCGTCGTAAGGTTCGCCCACCAGGCGAATGGGTTTGCCATTGCCGCCGGTGTAGCGCACTTGGCCGACGTAGACGGCGCCCTGCATTTGCCACCACAACTCGAATGCAATCTTGTCGTCGAGTTTGCCGCGCAACATCACGGGCGCCTCACCCTCAGGTCCTACGAAACGCCGTTGCTCGACCCACTGACTGCCGCGCAAATCGCGCTGGGTGATTTCGGTATAGCCTTTGGGCATGAATGGATTAGCTTCGGACGGCGCTTGCGCCACTTCGGTGGTTTCCGCCACGCGCACCGGCCGGTTGTCCTGCACCTGCCAGCCCGCACGCTGGCGCCAGCAGCAACCGCTTTTTGATTGGGTGACCAGGCGTTTGCCGGCTGTATCGACCTCAAACATGCCCAGGTTCGGCTCACGGGTCAGTGCGGAGAATTCCTTGTTCGGCATCAGCACGGGATTGCTCGAATCAGCCAGGTAAACGTCGTACGAGGCGGCGGCATAACCACCGTCATTACCATTACGCACGGCCAGATCCTGCTGATCGTCGAAATTGAAGTCGCCGAATACCAACAGACGCTGATTGTCGCAATGCAAGCTCTGCTCCGCGCCGTCAGTCGTGAGCAGTTCGGCAGCGTCTGCGGTGGCAATCTTTTGCAGCACCTCGCCGCTGGCTTTGTCGCGCAGGATGATCTGTGCCGCCACCGGATCGAAACTGTCTGTTGGCGCTTGCTCGACCTGCACGTCGATGAGGTATTTCTGCGCCGGATCCTGCAACTGGCAGCTCAGCGGAGCCGCGCTGGCCGATGCCGTCGCGAACAGGCAGACAAAAAACAGTGAACGTGGGGCAACCATGATGCGGGGCGTCCTTGCGGCAAAATCAGGGGCGGCAAGTCTATCGACAATTGAATGGCCACGCACTTGTCGATCTACGGCACCGGCAATCGACCAAGGACTGACTACGCTGTAAATCCAGCTGTCTAACCTGCCGAGGATGACTGCCATGCAACGCTTTCAGAAACTCACCCCTTGCCTGTGGTTCGACGATCAGGCCGAAGCCGCTGCGAAGTTCTATTGCTCGATCTTCGATCACGCGAAAATCACCGGCCTGACTCACTACAGCAAGGTCGGTCAGGAATTTCATGGCAAGCCGGAGGGTGCGGTGATGACCGTCAGTTTCGAACTCGATGGCCTGACCTTTACCGGCCTTAACGGTGGGCCGATGTTCACGTTCAGCGAGGCGATTTCGTTTCAGGTCAATTGCCAGAATCAGGAAGAAGTCGACCATTTCTGGGGCAACCTGTCCGAGGGTGGCCCAGTCGAAGCCCAACAATGTGGCTGGCTCAAGGACAAGTTTGGCGTGTCGTGGCAGATCGTGCCGGTGGCGTTCATGCACATGATGCTGGATGCCGACACAAGCAAATCGCAGCGCGCCATGCAGGCGATGTTCCAGATGAAAAAGCTCGACATTGCCGAACTGGAACGGGCGTTTGCCGGCCAGAACTAATACACTGGTGCCCTGGCCTGCCGGGAATAACAACGATGAAACACGCTGCCGCCAAGCAACCTGAAAAAGCCCCGCGTTTCTGGCGCGACGCGGCGCTGCCATTCATTGAAGCACGGGCCATCGCCGATGGCCGCGAGGTCTGCTATGCGCGGCATTCCCACGCGCATTTTTCCATCGGCGCGATCACCGCCGGGCGCAGCACCTATGTGCATGAGCAGGCGCAGTTCGAGGTCGCGGCGGGCACCGTGGTGCTGATGAATCCCGGCGATGTACATGCGTGTAATCCGATCGATGACCAGCCTTGGTCGTACGTGATGCTCTACGTGGAAACGCCATGGCTAACGGATTTGCAGCATCAGTTGGGCTTTGCCGGTGATCTTGAGTTTCGGCGTTTTTCCACCACACACCTTGATGACACTGCGCTGTTCAACGAACTGAACGGGCTGTATCAAACGTTGGTCGACCCGCAACAGGATGTGCTGCGCAAGCAGAGCGCGGCGGTGGAGTTTTTCAGCGACCTGCAACTGCGTTTGAACCCCGCCGGCCCCTCTCTGCGCGAGCCGAATTTCAAACTGGAACGCGTTGCCGATTTCATTCGCGAACACTGCACCGAAGTGCTGAACCTCGACGACATCTGCGCCGCCGCGCAGCTGTCACCGTCGTACCTGATCCGTGCCTTCAAACAGCACTACGGCATGACGCCCCACGCGTTTCTGGTCAACCAGCGCATCCAGTTCGCCCGTGAGCGTCTGCGTAGCGGCGAGTTGATCGCGGACGTGGCACTGGAAGCAGGGTTTGCCGATCAGGCGCATTTTCAGCGAGCGTTCAAACAGCATCTCGCCGCGACACCCGGCCAATATCGCGGCTGACACCTCATCTGAAACTCAACACTGCCCCCTGTGGGAGCGAGCCTGCTCGCGAAAGCGGTGTATCAGTCACCGGGATATTGACTGTGCCACTGCATTCGCGAGCAGGCTCGCTCCCACAAAGTCAAATGCCAGCATCATCGGCTGATGACCTTCGAATTGAGATATTGACATATCGGTAAATTCCGATATCTTCGCGGCATGGACCTACTCGAAATCTTCAAAGCCCTCTCGAACCGTACACGCCTGGAAATCCTCAAAGGCTTGAAGGATCCCGAGAAACACTTTCCTCCCCAGGATGAGGGTGACGTGCACACGGTGGGCGTTTGCGTCAGCAGTATTCAGGAAGGCGTCGGGCTGTCGCAGTCGACGGTTTCCGATTATCTGGCGACGCTGCAACGCGCCGGCCTGGTCGAAGTCAGGCGTATCGGCCAGTGGACTTACTACAAACGCAACGAAGCAGCGATCAGCGCGCTGGCCGAGATCATCGGCAGCGAGCTGTAATTTTTTGCCCCAAGATATCGAGAATTCCCGATATCCCTTTTTGCCGAAACGAGGAAATGCAATGAAAGCCATGATCCTTACATCATTTGGTGGCGCGGATTCGTTCGAACTTTGCGACGTACCCAAGCCAGTGCCACACGCAGGAGAAGTGCTGGTGCGGGTTCATGCCACCTCCATCAATCCGCTGGATTATCAGGTTCGCCGCGGCGACTACGCCGATCTGGTACCACTTCCAGCCATCACCGGGCATGACGTCTCCGGCGTTGTCGAAGCCGTCGGGCCGGGGGTGAAGGCGTTCGTGCCGGGTGACGAAGTCTGGTACACCCCGCAAATTTTTGGCGGTCCAGGCAGTTATGCCGAGTACCACGTCGCGGCCGAAAATATTATTGGCAAGAAGCCGCCCGCGCTGAGTCACCTTGAAGCGGCCAGCCTGAGCCTGGTTGGCGGAACGGCGTGGGAAGCGCTGGTCGTGCGGGCGGCGCTCAGAGTCGGCGAGAGCATTCTGGTCCACGGCGGCGCGGGCGGTGTCGGGCACATTGCGATTCAGTTGGCCAAAGCCATCGGCGCGAAGGTGTTCACCACCGTGCGTGAAGGCAATTTCGAGTTCGCACAACGAATGGGCGCCGATGTGCTGATTGATTACGAAAAAGAGGATTACGTTGACGCGATCCTGCGCGAAACCGACGGCCGCGGTGTCGATGTGGTGTTCGACACCATCGGCGGCAACACCTTGGCACGTAGCGCCGACGCCCTCGCACAACTGGGCCGCGTGGTGTCGATTGTCGACATCGCCCAACCACAGAACCTGATTCAGGCTTGGGGCAAGAACGCCAGTTATCACTTCGTGTTCACCCGGCAGAACCGCGGCAAACTCGATGAGTTGAGCGCATTGATCGCGAACGGGCAGTTGCGCCCGCACATTGGCGCGGTCTATGCGCTGGCCGACATCGGCCTCGCCCATGCCTTGCTGGAGACGCCCAACAATGGTGTTCAAGGGAAGATCGCGATTGCTGTCGCGCCATCTTCCGAACTCGCCAATCGCTGAACTCAGCGCAAGGAGAACACCATGATTTATGAGATCGCTTTACTGCCCGTTCACATAGGGAAAACCGAAGCCTTCCGCCAAGCATTTGCCGAGGTCGAGCCACTGCTCAGGCGCGCCAAGGGTTACGGCGGGCACTTGCTTGCGCAGGGAATTGAAACGCCGGAGGTGTTCAATTTGATTGTGCGCTGGCAATCACTTGAGGATCACACGCCGGGGTTTGAAGCGAGTGAGGACCATCGGTTGTTCATGCTGGGGCTGGAGGAATATTTTGCCGAAGAGCCGAAGGTGTATCACATTGAGGGCGGCGCTTTTGCGCAGCCGTTCAACTAGTCTCTGGCAGTGACGCCGATCAATGTGGGAGCGAGGCTGCTCGCGAAAGCGGTGGTTCAGCCGGCATATCCAGTGGCTGACACACAGCATTCGCGAGCAGGCTCGCTCCCACAGGGTCATGTGAACAACAGGTAGATCGCGCTGAGCGCCAACAACCCCGCCATGCTCCGATTGAACCAGCGCATCCCCGCCGCGTTGCTCAGATACCCACGCAGAAACGTCCCGGCATACGCCCAGCAGCCGACCGACAGATAACAGATCACCAGATACACCGCCGCAAACTGCCACACCAGCCGTGCGTCGCCATCGGCGACAAACGCGCCCATGCCAGCGACGCAGGCCAGCCAGGCTTTCGGGTTGAGCCATTGCATCACTGCGCCATACAGCATCGACGGCGCCCGCCCTGACTCACGCGTATTCAATTGCCCATCATCGGTGGCCAGTTTCCAGGCCATGAACAACAGAAACGCCACGCCGGCCAGTTGCACCACCCGGGTCATGAACGGCCAGAGTTTCAGCACCTCGTGCAAACCCAGCCCCATCAGCACCAGCAGCAACACAAACCCTAACGTGGCCCCGGCGACATGCCGTTGACTGGCGCGAAAGCCGAACTGCGCCCCGACACTCAACGCCACGATATTCACCGGCCCCGGCGTGATGGATGCCGCCAGCGCGAACGCCGCCATCGAAACAATCAGACTCATCGCACACCTGCTTCAAATCGAGGAACAAGGTGCTCACGGTAGCGAGCACCCTGTCCTCGGTATTGAAGAAAATGCCCCTGACGACACAAATCCCCTGTGGGAGCGAGCCTGCTCGCGAATGCGTCAGTTCAGTCAACGCGACTTTGAATGACCCACCGCTTTCGCGAGCAGGCTCGCTCCCACATTAAAATCTACGCTCAGTCCAGACGCGGCACGGTGAAGCGGAACTCGCTGCCCTGCCCTGGTTCGCTCTCGGCGAAGATCCGCCCGCCATGGGCTTCGACGATGCCTTGAGTGATGTACAAGCCCAGACCGGTACCGGTCGGGTTGCCCTCTTTCACCGTCCAGTAGCGGTCGAACACGTGCGGCAGATGCTCCTTGGGAATCCCCTCGCCGCTGTCGCGTACGGTGAAGACGATTTCATCGCCGACAGACGTGGCATGTACGCCGACCGTGCCCAGGCGCGGGGTGAACTTGATCGCGTTGCCGACCAGATTGGACAGCACCTGGAACAGCCGCTCGGGGTCGGCATGGATACGCAGATCGGGTTCGGCGGCGAAGGAAATGCTGATGTCCTTGTCCAGCGCCAGCGGCGCGAGCAGCGCCTGCGCCTCCTCGAACATCTGCCCGACGTCGAGTTTCTGCGGGGTGATGGAGTAGCGCCCGGCGTCGATTTTCGAGGTGTCGAGCAAGTCCTCCAGCAGCGTGTTCATGCGTCCCGCAGCCTGTTGCATGGTGTCGATGGCCGTAGAAATGCGCCGCGAAGTGTGCGGGCCGTCCGAGCTGAAGGCCTTCTGCATCATGCCGCAAAGCATCGAGATCACCGTCATCGGGTTGCGCAGATCGTGGGAAACCACTGCCACCAGTTCGTCGCGGGCACGCACCGCCTCCTGCTCACGGCGCACCTGCCGGGCCAGATCGTTTTCCAGCGCCGAACGGCGCAGATCGTTGGCCGCGAACAGATCGCCATGGCTCCACTTGGTGGAGATCCCGGCCATCTCGACTTTCCAGATTTCGAACGAGGTACGCGGGCGCAAACGCAGGCCGGCGTCGGAGTTTTCCAGGTCCAGCGGCTTGCGTGGATCGCCGCTCCAATTGATGTTCTCCTTGACCTCCGGACGGAACCAGAACACGCCGTTGTCCACCGGTTTCGGCAGGTTCATGGCAAGCACACCGCTGGCCACCTGCTGATACTGCGCGGCCGGCGGGTAGACACTGGCCAGGTGATGACTGGCAAACACAGGCTCGCCGCTGTCCTGCAGCCATTTGTGCAAGGCGCGAATGTCGTCCGGCTCCGGGCAGTTGCCGTAGCGATGCAATTGTTTGTCTTCAATGATTGCAATGCCGCCGGCATTGGTCAGCGCCATCAGGGCCTGCGGCTGATTGGCCAGGCCATCGAAGACATTTTGCGGCGAGTCGATCATTGCCTGATTGAGCAGCGCCAAAGCTTCGACTTTCTCTTCGCGCTGACGGCTGATTTCCAGCGCTTCCATGGCGCTGATCTGCAGCGACAGCACCTGGCCGATGGTCTGACACGCCGCGCGCAACTCGTGCGGCACGTGCAGTGGCTGGCGATTGCCGCAACTGATCAGGCCCCACAGTTTGTCGCCCTTGAGCAGGGAAATGCTCATCGACGACAACACGCCCATGTTCTTCATGTACTGACAGTGGATCGGCGACACGCTGCGCAGCGTGGCGAAACTCAGGTCCAGCGGCGTGTTCGTGTCCGGGCGCAACTTCGGCACCAGCGGCACCGGTTGGTAATCGGCATTGGGGATGATCCGCAGCCAATTGGTGCGATACAGCTCGCGCGCCTGTTCGGGGATGTCCGACGCCGGGAAGAACAAGCCGTTGAACACTTCCATCGACGGGTCGGAGGCTTCGGCGATGACCTGACCGTGGCCCTCCTCCTCGAAACGGTAGATCAGCACCCGGTCGTAACCGGTCATGGCCTGGATTTCCTTGACGCTGATGTCATACAGCGCCTGCAACGTGGTGGCCGCTTGCAGACGCTGGAGCATGCGCCCCAGATGCGTTTGATTGCCGGCGACGTTGCGCGGCTGGAAATTTTCCACGTGGATTTCCAGCTCCAGGATCAGTACACCTTGATGCCGGTGCAGCAAACCCTCGAACGCGGTGCCGTTGAGTCTGAAGTGCAGCGGTGGCGCGTCGGCGAGCGCCGGGTGCAACAACGCTTCGCGTACTTGTGTCGCTTCTGCGTCGCCGAGCAGGCGCTCCAGTGGCTGGCCGATCAGGCTCTGCGGCTCCCGGGCCAGCAGGGTTTCGACGTTGGCGCTGACCTGAATGATCGCCAATGCAGGCTCGCTCAGGGTCAGCAGCAAACCGTGGGGCTGGATCGCACCGGGGAAACGAATCGGCTCGTCGGCACAGTTGGCCAGCAGTTCTTCAAAGGCGTCTTTGTCTTGCGGGTTCATGCCAGTACCTCCCGGCTTTCGAGCCAGCGCTCGAAACAGCTGAATGTGGTTTGTGCTGCCGTGACGACAGCGGCGCGCTCAATGGCGCTCATCGGCCGACTGCCGAGGTATTCGATAAAGTCGCGCCAGCGCCGGCCCGTGGCGGCGCCGTAAATATCGAGAAAGGCCGCGCCGTTATCGGCTTCCAGGCCTAATCGTGAAGAGATTTCGCGGCGCAGGATTTGCCCGCCCAGCGTTGCGCCCTCGAGCACGTAGAGCACGCCAAGGCAGGCTGCACTTGAGTCGATGATCGGTAACGGCTGGCACTGCGGCAGGTTTTGCAGCGTGTCAGCAGATACGCCCAGCGCGTGCAGATCAGCGCGCAAGGTTGGCGCTTTGAGACGAGGCGCCAGCTCAAAATCGGCAGGCATTACACCGCTGCGCAGTAGAGCGTTTTCCAGCGGCAGATAGAAGCCGTAATAAGCCTGCATCAAGCGCACAAAAGCCTGGGTATCGAGGGTATCGGAGAAAAAAGGAAGGCGTTTTTCCAGTGCGATGTGCAGTTCGGCAGTGCCGGCTCGCAGATCTTGCAGCACCGGTGGCACATAAACTTCACGGGCCTTTGCTTGCATGTAGATCGCTCTTGGTGGGGCCGCCTGGGGCCAAACGGGGTGAGTGCAACGTCGGCGAAATTTTACACGGCTATCGCGGTTTCTGACCGGCCGGATAGTTATTTCTGACGAAACCATCACCCTCTGATTGATTCAGAGTGAAGGCATCTGCAAAAAGTTCGACCGCGTTGCCCAATCGCGGCGGGCGCTGTACCGCGACAGCGTTGCGCGACTATATGGGTCGGGGCGCCTGGGGCCTGTGCTAAAAATATCGCTCTCGTTTCTGGAGTGCCGTCATGGATCTCGCCACGCTCAGCCTGTTCCTCCCGGCCTGCTTCGCCCTGAACATGGCCCCCGGGCCGAACAACCTGCTGTCAGTCAGCAACGCCACGCGCTATGGCTTTCGCCGCGCCTGCACGGCGGGTATCGGGCGAATTGTAGCGTTCGCCGGCATGATCGCACTGGCCGGTGCCGGCCTGTCGGTAGTGTTGCAGACTTCGGAATGGCTGTTCCATGCGATCAAGATCGTCGGTGGGGCGTATCTGTTGTACCTGGCCTGGCAGTTGTGGCGAGCCAGTCCCGAGGCCGAGCAGTCAGTCACGGGCGCGACCGCTGGCTTCTTTGCGTTGGCGCGGCAGGAGTTTCTGGTGGCGGCGGGCAATCCGAAGGCGATCCTTCTGTTCACCGCGTTTCTGCCACAGTTTGTCGACCCGGCGCGTCCGGTGGCGGCGCAATTCGCCGTACTCGGCGTGCTGTTCCTTTTACTGGAGTGGATCGCCATCAGCGCCTACGCCTGGATGGGCCTGCACATGCGGCGCTGGTTCGCCGAGCCGCGCGGCAAACGGATCTTCAATCGTTGCTGCGCGGGCCTGCTGTCGGCGGCGGCTTCAGTGCTGTTGATGGCCAAACGCGCTTAAGACTCGGACGGGCCTTTGAGTTCGACCTGATTGCCGTCCGGGTCGAAGCAATACAGCGACAGCCCTTTGCCTTCGGCGCCGAAACGTGACTCGGCTTTGGCCACGCTCAAACCGAAGGATTGCAAGTGTGCGCTTAGCGCTTCTTCATCGAACGGCTCGATGCGCAGACAGAAGTGGTCGACGTTACGCCGTTCGTTGCCGGCCGCCCCGCCGCCCTTGCGGCCGAGTTCGCCTTGCAGGTCAACGAGGTCGATCATTGAAGTGCCGGCGCGCAGGTGCACCAGGCCCAGCGGTTCGTTGCGCTTGACCACTTCGGCGCCGAACACCTGGCCGTAGAAGTCGATGCTGCGTTGCAGATCGGCGACGCGCAGGACGATGTGATCGATATGTTGAATGGAAAATGGATGCATCGGACACACCTCAACAAACGGTAGGAGCTGCCGAAGGCTGCGATCTTTTGATCTTGTTCTTTAGAGGCAAAGTCAAAAGATCGCAGCCTGCGGCAGCTCCTACACGGTAGTTCAGAGGGATTGAAAATTCACTGTCGATTTTTCGGTGGAGCCATCGACAAACTGGTTTTACTCTCAGCCCATGAACATACAAACCGCTGTCCTGCCGCCCCACGCCGAAATGGTTCGCGCCATGCTCGAACGCGACACTGCCTATGAAGGCGTGTTCTTCACGGCGGTGAAAACCACCGGGATTTTCTGCCGCCCCAGTTGCACGGCGCGCAAGCCGAAACCGGAGAACGTCGAGTTCTTCGCCCACGCCGACGACTGCCTGTCGGCGGGCTATCGCGCCTGCCTGCGCTGCAAACCACTGGACGCCGCAGCCATCGCCCCGGACTGGGTGCAACGCCTGCTCAACGCCGTGGAAGCAGATCCGGAGGTGCGCTGGAGCGACGCACAATTGCTCGCTGAGGGCATCGAGCCGCTGAAGCTGCGGCGCTGGTTCAAACAGCATTTCGGCATGACCTTCCATGCGTGGCTGCGCACGCGTCGGCTGGGCATGGCGCTGGGCGGGATCAGGCAAGGCACCTCGATTGATCACGCTGCGTTCGATTCCGGTTATGAATCGCTCAGCGGTTTTCGGGATGCCTTCCAGAAGTCCTTCCACATCACTCCGGGCCGCGCCGAACACAGCGAGCCGTTGCTGTTTACCCGGCTGACCACGCCGCTGGGGCCGATGATCGCCATGGCCGAGCGGCGTGGTCTGGTGTTGCTGGAGTTTCTTGATCGCCCGGCGCTGACCCGCGAAGTCGAGGAACTGCAGGGTCGCTATGGCTACGCGATCGCACCGGGGCACAACGCGCATTTGCAGCAGATCGAAGAGCAACTGGCGGCGTACTTCGCCGGCAAACTCAGTGAGTTCAGCGTGCCGCTGCATTTGCCCGGCAGCGAGTTCGCCCGGCAGGTCTGGTCGGCGTTGCTGCAAATCCCTTACGGCCACACCAGCACCTACGGCGCGATCGCCGCCGGTTTGGGCAAACCCGGCGCCAGTCGCGCAGTGGGTCTGGCCAACGGGCACAACCGATTGTCGATCGTAGTGCCCTGTCACCGGGTGATCGGCGCGGATGGCGCGTTGACCGGCTATGGTGGTGGGCAGCCGCGCAAAGCATTCCTGCTGCGGCTGGAAAACGCCGCCGTGCAGCTCACGCAACCCCTGGCATTCTGACCAACCGAATCAACGGACAAGAAGGATTTTTGATGAACGCGCTCGCTACGCAGTTTCACCAGTTGCACCTTTACGGCTTGTTGATGCTGACCAACGTCGGCGACGCCACCGGCGCGCGACTGGTCGAGCATCTGGGCGGTAAAGCCGTGGCCACCAGCAGCGCGGCAGTCGCCTGGGCCCACGGCTACCCGGACGGCAACGCCCTGCCCCTCGAACGGCTGGTGTCGACGGTGCAAGCCATCGCCCGGGTAATCAGCGTGCCGTTGACCGTGGACGTCGAGGCCGGTTATTCCGACGACCTCGGGCGCGTCGCCGAAGTACTGGATGCGGTGATTGCGGCGGGCGCGGTGGGCATCAATATCGAGGACGGTTCTGCGGATCCCGAGTTGCTCGCGCGCAAGATCGAAGTGGCACGTCAGGTGGCCAACAAGCGCAACGTGCAGCTGTTCATCAATGCGCGCACCGACGTGTACCTGAAAAGCCTGGTGCCGGCCGAAGATCGCGTCGCCGAAACCCTGCGTCGCGCTGCGTTATATCAATCGGCCGGTGCCGATGGCCTGTTCGCCGCGGGCGTCACGGGTGCCTATGAAATCGAGGCAATCTGCACAGGCACGGCGCTGCCGGTCAACGTGCTCGGCTTCGCTTGCCTGCCGTCGCCTGCAGAACTGCAAGCGCTGGGCGTACGGCGCTTGAGCGCCGGCTCCGGCATTGCCGAATTCCTCTATGGCGCGATGGGCGGGCTGGTGAAAAGCTTTCTGGCCAGCGGCAAACTCGATACCCATGACCTCAAGGCGTTTACCTACGGCGAAGTCAACGGCTTGCTGAAATAACATGGCTGAAGATTATCAAGCGGCCAGCGCGTTTCTGGCCGCACTTGATCCGGACTGGCAGCACCATATCGCAGCCATCGGCCCGTGCCTGCATCTACCGCATCCGGCGCGTGATCCGTACGAGTCGCTGGTGCGGGCGATTGCTTATCAGCAACTGCATGCCAAGGCCGGCGATGCGATTGTCGGGCGCTTGGTGGGGTTGTTTCCCGGCCAGACATTTCCTCGTCCCGAGCAGATGCTTGCGACAGGGTTTGATCGTCTGCGCAGTTGCGGATTTTCCGCGGGCAAGATTGCGACGATTCAAGGGATTGCTCAGGCGACACTGGATGGCGTGGTACCGGATTACGCCACGGCCCTGGCGATGGATGACGAGGCGCTGATCGAACGTCTGGTCAGTTTGCGCGGGGTGGGTCGCTGGACGGTGGAGATGTTGCTGATCTACAGCCTGGAGCGCATGGATATTTTGCCGGCGGATGACTTCGGCGTGCGCGAGGGGTATCGACGGTTGAAGGGACTGGAGGTGCAGCCGACGCGCAGGCAGATGGTTGAGATTGGGTTGGCATGGAGTCCTTTTCGGACGGTGGCAGCGTGGTATTTGTGGCGGGTGCCTAAACCGCTGCCCTCACCCTAGCCCTCTCCCAAAGGTAGAGGGGACTGATTGGGGGAGATTGGAGATTTACGCCGACCTGAAATAGCGTCTGTGAATCCGTGATGGCCAAGACTTCTCAAACCCATAATCGACTGCCCTCACCCCAACCCTCTCCCGGAGGGAGAGGGAGCCGACCGAGGTGTCTGGCGTCATACATCGACCTGAAAAACCGAGTCGATTATGGATTCAACGAGGGGAGCTCACGTCGGCGTACCTCTTCAATATCCCGCGGTCAGTCCCCTAACCCTCTGGGAGAGGGTTAGGGTGAGGGGCCTTTGACTGTATCGCACTGTATATCCCGAAGCCGCAGACACACCGAAAGCACAATTCCCCACCCTCGGCGACACATCCCCGATACTCCCCAACGTTGAAATGCCCCGGTCGATCTCATTCAACTCACCGGAGCTGCACCATGTTCACCACCCTTTCAACCGCCGTCAAAACCCTGCACCTGAACCTCGACCGCGCTGGCACCTGGCTCGCCCCTCTGACCCTGCGCCTGTTCATCGCCTGGGAATTCTTCGAGTCCGGGCTGGAAAAATTCAACGGGCAGAACTGGTTCGAAGACATTCAGGAGAAATTCCCCTTCCCGTTCGATCACCTGCCGGCAACGCTGAACTGGGAACTGTCGATGTGGGCCGAGCTGATCTGCGCTGTGGCGATTCTGCTCGGTTTTGGTACACGGATCTCGGCGATCTCGCTGATTGTAGTAACCGTGGTGGCGACCGCCGCCGTGCACTGGCCCGCTGACTGGTCGTCACTGAGCGAACTGGCGCAGGGGTATGCGATTACCAACAAAGGTTTCGGCAACTTCAAGCTGCCGGCGATTTACCTCGCGGCGCTGTTGCCGCTGGTGTTCGCCGGGGCCGGCAAGTTGAGTGTCGATGCGTGGCTGGCGCGGGTGTTCTGGAACCGAAGCACCCGCTGAAGCTCAATGCGCCCGATCAAGTCCGGCGAGCAAGGCGCTGTCGTGGCTATAAATGTCCGGCGCGTAACGTACGCGCCCGTTGCTGTCGACCTGGGCCGTCCAGTAAGTCATCAGGATCGGCACCGGCGCCGACAGACGAAATTCGTGGGTGGTGCCGGTGGCCAGCAGGGTTTCGGTGCGGGCCTTTTCCGCCGGGGTGAGCAGCAGATCACGCAATTGCATTGGGTGCTCGACCCGCACGCAGCCGGAACTGAAGGCACGCGGGCCTTTTTCGAACAGCGCCTTGCTCGGCGTGTCGTGCAGGTACACCGAGAAGGGGTTGGGGAACCGGATGACCATTTGCCCCAGCGGATTACGCGGCCCGGCGTCCTGGCGCAGCATGATGTTGCCGGGGTTGTCCCAATCGATGTCCGCCGCTGCCAGAGGCTGCCCGTTGGCGTCGAGCACTTGCAGGTTCTGCCGGCTCAGAAAGGTCTGGTCCTTGCGGATTTCCGGCAGCTTGTCTTCTTTCCAGATGGTCGGCGGCACCGTCCAGGTCGGGTTCAGGGTCAGGCGCGTCACCCGGGATTTCAGCAGCGGCGTCTGACGCTCAGCGCGGCCCACCTGAGTGCGGGTCTGCCACACCGGCAAACCGCCCTGATACAGCGTCAGCTCAGCGGCGGCGACGTTGACCAGCAAGACATTGGGTTCCATGTCCTGGGCCATCCAGCGGAAACGTTCGAGGTTGACCCGCAGTTGCTCACGGCGGCTCAACGGACTGATGTTGAGTTCGGCAATCGTTCCCGGCCCGACCACACCGTCAGCCTGCAACGAATGGCTGGCCTGGAAACTCTTCACCGCGTCGACCAGCACACCGTCATAAGCAATGCCGGGAGTGCCGATGGCGTCGGTCAGATAGCCTTCGCTGTACAGACGCTGGGCCAGTTCCGGCACACGTTTGTCTTCCATGGCCGGGCGCAACAGCGGCCCGCTGCCCACCGACTGCCATTGCGGCAAGACAGTGAGCCGTTGCGCCGCGTAGAGCTGGCGCAGGTTCTGATACTGCGCCAGACGCGGACGGGCCAGGTCGAACGCGGCGGGAATGTCGTGCATCCCCGGTACGGCGATGGCCAATAATTCCGCCTGACGGTCACGCGGGGTGTCGTCAGCGTGCCACAGCGGCTCGAAGTGTGATTGGAGCAGACGACCGTAGTGCAAATCCTGCAGGGCCTGAAGGTAGTTGCGGCTGATATCGATGTCGGCGCACAACTCGCCATCCTGCGGCACGGTGGTTGCGATCGGGTAACGCTTAGGATTAAGGCCATCGTCGGCCAACAGCTGCAATTGCGCCTGCAATGCCGGCAATCGTGCCGATTCACTGGCCCACACCGGCATCCAGTCCTGCTGCTGGTAGAACGCCTGCAATTGCGTGAGCGCCGGGCCGTTTAGATGTGCGGCAATCGCCGGGCATGACTGCGCCAGGCTGATCAAAACCGCCTGCAACGGACTTTGCGGCTCGACCGGCATTTCTGCCGGGGGCGTTGGTAATGCTTCCAGCGGCGGCAGCGGCTCATCGGCACAAGCGACAAACGGCGCAGCGAGCAAACAAATGCTCAAGTAGCATGCGTACTTTTTGAACAACTGCTTTACTCCAATCCATGGCCGTCCAGATGATGGCCAACCTTACATCAGGTGCGCTGAACAGTCAGGCTCGATCTGCGGGCTTGCGGGTAACGACTGGGAGTCAGGAGCCAAAGTGCCAGATAAGTAGCAATTGAGGACACTTTATAAAATGTTGACGTTTTTGCGCCGACTTCTGTTGACTGCCACCGCTCTCGTCGTGACCAGTCCCGTTTTTGCCGCCGGCAAACCCTCGCCGGTTCTCTACACCAGCCTCGCGCACGCCGCGCCAGAACTCAATCCCCAAGCGCTGAAAGGTGCGTTGAACGCCATGCAATGCGCGGTAAACAACGGTGCGAAACCGTCGCGCCACCTGGCGATCATCGACTATTCGCAGCCGTCCACCGAACGCCGCTTGTGGATCTTCGACCTCAGCAAACAGAAATTGGTGCTGCGCGATCTGGTCGCTCACGGTTCGAATTCCGGGGAAAACTTCGCTACGCAGTTTTCCAATGTCGAAGGCAGCTACCAGTCCAGCCTGGGCCTGTTCCGCACCCAGGAAAGCTACAGCGGCACCCACGGTTATTCGCTGCGCATGGACGGTCTGGAGCCGGGCTTCAATGACATGGCCCGCGATCGCGCGATCGTTATTCACGCCGCCAGTTATGTGAATCCGTTGTGGAGCAAGAAACAGGGGCGCATCGGCCGCAGCCAGGGTTGCCCCGCAGTGCGACCGCAGATTGCCAAACAGGTGATTGATCGTCTGAAGAACGGCCAGTTCATGTTTTCGTGGTACCCGGATCAGCGCTGGCTGAAGTCTTCGCCGTACCTGAACTGCCAGCCGCAGCAGGTGGCGAGCATTCTCAATACCCACGCTAGCTGACCGAACACCAAATCCCCTGTAGGAGCTGCCGAAGGCTGCGATCTTTTGACTTTGACTTTTAGAAGCAAGATCAAAAGATCGCAGCCTTCGGCAGCTCCTACAGGGAGATTCGCAGTCACTTTCATTACAACTTTGTCATTCAGCTGTCGGTTTGCTGTGCGGATCGCTCGGTAGCCTGAAGTTGTCCCGGCGCCAATGCCGATCAACTTTGACCACTGAGTGACTGACCATGAAAAGCCTCCTGCTCGCCTTCACCGCCCTCCTCGCCACCGGCAGCACGTTCGCCGCGAACATGCCCGACACTGCCGTGATTCATGACAAATCCGGCTTCTACGTGAATCTGGATGTCGACAAAGTCCTGTCCAGCACCGATATTTCACAAGCGTGTGGCGTGGTCCCGGCGCAATTGAAATACCTCGACCATCAGGGCCGCGAACATGTGCTGGACTATCAGGTACAAGGCAGCGGCTGCATCAATGACCATTGAGACTGATCGATGAATATTCTGGTTGTCGAAGACGAACCCAAGGCGGGCAACTACCTGCTCAACGGTTTGCAGGAACTGGGTTACAGCGTCAGCCTCGCCCGCGATGGTGCCGACGGGTTGCACCTGGCGCTGGAACACAGTTTCGATGTGATCGTGCTCGATGTGATGATGCCGAAAATGGATGGCTGGGAAGTCCTGCGTCGCCTGCGCAAGGAAGCCGACACGCCGGTGCTGTTTCTCACCGCCCGCGACGATATCGCTGACCGCGTCAAAGGCCTGGAACTGGGTGCCGACGATTACCTGATCAAGCCGTTTTCCTTCGCCGAACTGGTGGCGCGTCTGCGCACCCTGACGCGGCGCGGGCCGATTCATGAAGACGAACAATTGCAAGTCGCCGACCTGCAGATTGACGCGCTCAAACGCCGCGTGAGCCGCGCCGGGGTGCGCATCACCCTGACCAATAAAGAGTTCGCGTTGCTGCAGTTGTTCGCCAGCCATACCGGGCAAGTGTTGGCGCGCTCGCTGATCGCCTCGCGGGTCTGGGACATGAATTTCGACAGCGACACCAACGTGGTCGATGTTGCCGTGCGCCGCTTGCGGGCAAAGATCGATGATCCGTTCCAGCTCAAGCTGATCCACAGCGTGCGCGGCATCGGCTATCGCTTTGATACGCAGCCATGAACAGCCGCCCGTACTCGCTGACCCTGCGCCTGGCGCTGGTGTTCGCCCTGCTCGCCTTCGCTTCGCTGGCCGGCCTCGGTGCCGCTCTGTACAACGAACTTGAGCAACAGTTGATCCGTCGTGATGACACCGCGCTGGTCAGTCGCGTTGATCAGTTGCGCACTTTCCTCAATGACAGCAACACCCTCGAGCTGATCAAGAACAAACCCGCATTGTTCCAGAACATGCTCGGCAATCGCGAAGCGCTGCTGACCATCGGCGCGCCGGGGCAACCGCCGCTGCTGGTGGTCAACCCGGGCAATCTGCACACGCCAACGTTGCCGCCGGTGCCCATCGACCACGCAATGACGCTCAACGATGTGCAGCATCTGCCGAGTGTCGACGGCGTGCCGTTTTCGGCGGTGGCGGCGAGCATCGATTCCGGCGAACTGGGCAATCTGCAAGTCACCACCGGGCGGTTGATGAGCGAGCGCACGGCGATGCTCGCCAATTACCGCTTGAGCGTTTATGGCCTCGCCTCGCTGGCGGCACTGTTGCTGGCAGTGGTGGGCTGCCTGCTGGTGTATCGCGGTTTGCTGCCGTTGCGGCGACTGGCGAAACACGCTCATGGCATTGGTGTCGGCAACCTTGGGGAGCGCCTGGCCAGCAGCGGTGCGCCGCGCGAATTGCAGCCGATGATCGAGGCGTTCAACGCCATGCTCGACCGCCTCGCCAAGGGCTTTGCGCAGTTGAGTCAGGTGTCGACCGACATGGCTCATGAGCTGCGCACGCCGATCAACAACCTGCTCGGCGAAACCCAGGTGGCGCTGCAGCAGAACCGCAGCATGGAGGCCTATCAACAGTTGCTCGCCTCCAACGTCGAAGAGCTGGAGCGCCTGACACGGATGCTCGACAACATGCTCTTTCTTGCCCGCACCGATCCGGCCAGCGCCTTGAGCCAGCGCCAGGAGCTGGACGCGGCGGATGAGATGCAGCGCATTGCCGATTATTTTGAAGGATTGGCGGCTGATGTCGGGGTATGCATTGAAGCGCGTGGCAACGGTTTGATTTGGGCCGAACCGATGCTGCTGCGCCGCGCACTGGCCAACCTGTGCGCCAATGCGATCAAGTACGGTGCGGCGAATTCGACCGTGCAGGTGGAAGCGATTGCCGAGGCGGATGGCAGCTATCTGCGGGTACGCAACCACGGCACAACCATTGCGCCGGAACATATGGCACGACTGTTCGAACGCTTTTACCGCGTCGATCAGTCACGCGAGCGCTCGGCGCAATCCAACGGTTTGGGCCTGTCGATCGTGGCAACCATCATGCAGTTGCATCAAGGCCGCTACAGCGCCAGCAGCGCCGATGGCATCACCTGCTTCGAACTGTTTTTCCCCGCCCGGCAATCACCTTCATCGACTTTTCCGCCGTCATCGCTGGCAAGCCAGCTCCGACAATGATTGGCGCTGAATCCAGATCTCCGGCCAACCCAAAACCCTGTGGGAGCTGGCTTGCCAGCGATGAGGTCAGCTTGATCAACATCAACTTTCCCTGACCCGCAGCTACCGCGAGCAGGTCGAATCGGCGCGCTGTCGCTCCCACAGCTTGATCTCGGCTCGGCTGATGATAAGGGCTGTCAGCATCAGCGCTGTGGCAACGCCGAAGGTGATGTGCAAGCCGCTGGCAATCGATGTTGCAGGCGCTTGCGTCGGATCCCCCGCCGCCAGCGCAAACACCGCGCCCATTACTGCCGCGCCGGTGATCAACCCAAGGTTGCGCGCCAGCCCGAGCATCGCCGAAACCACGCCACGGTGATCCTGACTGACCCCGGCCATCAATCCGGTATTGTTGGCCGCCTGGAACAACGCGTAACCCACAGCTATCACCATGATCGGCAGTACGTACGCGGGCAGTCCCATACTCATGGGCAGGATTGCCAGCAAGCTGCAACCGCCGGCCATCCCGAACAACGCGCCCGGCACGATCCGTCGCGCGCCGAAGCGATCCACCAAACGTCCCGCCGGTACCCCACTCATTGCGGACAACAACGGTCCGATCGATAACGCCACTCCGACCATTGTGCTGCTGAGACCCAAACCCCGGTGCAGGTAAAACGGCCCCACCACCAGCGTGGTCATCATCACCGTTGTCACCAGCAACGTCAGCGTCAGGCTGCTGCTCAGTCGCGCGTCGCTGAACAGCGACAAACGAATCAGCGGCGACTTGGCCTTCATCTCGACCACGATGAACAATCCTGCGCCGCACAGGCTGGCCAACAGCAACGGCACGGTGAAACCTTCAAGGGTCATTGCCAGCGCATAGGCCGCCAGCGTCAACACCAGCACCACGCTGCCAGAATAATCGAACGCGACTCGCGGCCCGGCGGCCCGATCCGCCGGCAGAAAGCGGTACACCAGCCAAGCATTGAGCAAACCCAGCGGCACGTTGAGGAGAAAAATCGCCTGCCAGCCGACATGCGCCATCAACACCCCGCCCAGCGACGGCCCAAGGGTGGTGCCAGTGGCTGACATCGTCGCCAACAAACCCATCGCACTGCCCGCTCGCGCCTTGGGCACCGCGTCGGCAACCAACGCCACCGTCAAAGCGAACATGATCGCCGCGCCCACACCTTGCACCGCCCGCGCGCCAATCAGCCAACCCAGTCCCGGGGCCAGCGCGCAGGCCAGTGAAGCGCTGGTGAAAATACCAATCCCGATCAACAGCAATCGACGTCGACCAAAACCATCGCCCAGACGCCCGACGCTGACAATCAATGTGGTGATCGCCAGCAGGTAAGCGAGCACGATCCATTGAACCTGTTGAAACGTCGCCTCGAACGCCGCCGCCAGAATCGGCAATCCTGCGTTGGCGATGCTGGTGTCCAGCGACGGCATCAACATCGACAGGGCCAGACTGGTCAGCGCCCATCGGGCCGGAGTGCTCAGGGGTTCTTGGGGCATGGCAGGCTCGCAGTGCAAAGGTAATGCGTCATAGCCTGAGCCTCGACAACATACGGCGCAAGACGCATGCTTTGCACTCAATACCTGCATGGAACGCCATATCATGACCGCACCGGATCTGAACCTGCTGATCACCCTCGACGTGTTACTGCGTGAAGGCAGCGTCGCCCGCGCCGCCAAATGCCTGCGGCTGAGCCCGTCAGCTATGAGCCGCGCCCTCGCCCGTCTGCGCGAAACCACCGGGGATCCGTTGCTGGTGCGAGCGGGTCGTGGCTTGGTGCCAACGCCGCGCGCATTGGAATTACGCGAACGAGTCAGCCATCTGGTGCAAGACGCCGAGGCGGTTTTGCGCCCTGCCGAAGTGCTCGACCCGCGCCGCTTGCAACGCACCTTCACTCTGCGCAACACCGACGGCTTTGTTGAAACCTTCGCCGCCGCCCTGCTCGCGCGCATCGCCGAAGAGGCGCCCGACGTGCGTCTGCGTTTTGTGCAGAAAGCCGACAAGGACAGCACGCCGCTGCGCGAAGGTCGCGTCGATCTGGAAACCGGCGTGGTCGACGACAGCACCGACCCGACGCTGCACAGCCGCATCCTGTTTCAGGATCAGTGGATCGGTGTGGTGCGAGAGGGGCATCCCTTGAGTTCGGGAAAAATCACCAGCAAGCGCTTTGCCGGTGGCCAGCACATTCTGATCTCACGACGCGGGCGCAGCAGCGGCCCGGTGGACGAAGCGTTACTCACGTTCGGACTGACGCGGGACATCGTCACTTCATTCGGCGGATTCTCGGCAGCGCTGACGCTGGTGCGTGAATCAGATCTGATCGCGACTGTCCCGCAGCGCCATACCAGCAAACTGCGCACGGGCCTGCACAGTTTCGCCCTGCCCTTCGCGATGCCGGACATCAGCGTGTCGATGCTCTGGCACCCGCGCATGGACGCCGACCCGGCGCATCGCTGGTTGCGCGATTGTGTGCGACAGGTCTGCGCCTAACGCGCGTCGCCGTTTGCCGGTTTGTAGAAGATGAAATTTCCGGTTCTGGCGGTCTTGCGGTATTCCTTGGCCCAGCTCGGATGAACATTGCGGTCATGGAAATACAACGCGCCGTGGGTGCGATCCTTGAGTTGGCGGTTCAGCGCTTTGCGGGCGATATCCTTGGCCAGCGTGTATTCGGCATCTTCCTCGACCTGATCCGGACGCCCGTCGCACCACCAGGAAAACTGGCAGCTCTTGGTTTCCGAACCCTGTTTGACGACGGCGCAAATATTGTCGGGGAAGCCTTGGTGGCCGAGGCGATTCATCACCACACTGGCCACGGCTTCCATTTCCGGCGTGTCCTTGCCTTTGGCTTCCCAATAGATACTGCGCGCCAGGCAAGTGATCGGATCGTCCAGCGGCGCGGCACCGACCGGGTCGACCGCCTGCACTTCGGTCGGGGTGATGGCTTCGGCTTTCGGGGCCGGGGCGGCGCTGACTTTGTCCGCCGCTTTTTCTTCCAGCACTTGGGCTTTTTCTTCAGCCTGCGCTTTGATCGGGGCCTGATCGGTGGCCCATACAGAGCCTGCCAACAGGGTGAATACGAGACAACCCGCCCAGCCTTTCAATCCCATGTCTGTTCTTCCGGCAGCGCCCGATGCGGGCAAGGTGTTACGTCAGGGAGACACCCGGTTTGCGGGGTCTTCGGTGAGTGTAGACGGCAAATCCGGCGGCAAAGTTGCGCAGAAAAACCGCTGAATGAAGAAAAAAGACATTGCACTCACCGGGGGCCTTTCGCGCATCATGGGCGCACTCAGCTCAAGGGAGATTTCCATGCGCTTCATGCCATCTGTTTTGCGTCTTGCCGCGTTGTCCGTGGGCGTTATGTTTGCCATCCCGGCCCTCGCCGCCGATGAGTTGCAACTGATCGAGTCGATCAACAGCTACCGCAGCCAGCCGCAGCGTTGCGGTTCGCAGGCATCGAATGAATTGCCACCGCTGTCGGCTGATCCACGGCTGCGATTACGCGCCACCGGAGCTGTCGATCTGCAACAAGCCATGGCCAGCGCCAGTTATCCGATGGTCAATGTGCAGGCGATCACGCTCAACGGCCCGCGCGATGCAGCGTCGGCGATGAAGGCGATTCAGGAAAGTTTCTGTCAGGTGGTGCTTGATCCGCAGTTCGTCGATGTCGGTGTCAGCCGCGACGACCGCGACTGGCGCATCGTGCTGGCGCGGCCGCTGCTGTCGGCCAAGCTGGGGGACGCGCAAAGTGAGGGGCAGAAGTTGTTGGGCGAACTCAACGTCGCCCGTAGCCAGGCGCGTCAGTGTGGCGGTCAGGCGTTCGCCGCTGCCGCACCGCTGGCCTGGAACGCGATATTGGGCACGATCGCCCAGGATCACAGCCGCGACATGGCCAACAACAATTACCTCGACCACAAGGACCGCGACGGCCGCACCCCGGGCGATCGCGCAGAACTCGCCGGTTACAGCGGGCAACTGGTCGGCGAAAACATCGCCGCCGGCCAAGACACCGTGCACAAAGTCGTCGAAGGCTGGCTCGCCAGCCCCGGCCACTGCGCCAACCTGATGAACCCGCAATACCAGGAACTCGGCGCCGCCTACGCGACCGACCCGAAAAGCAGCGCGGGGATCTACTGGACCGCGATGTTTGGCGCCCAATAAATCTCCCCCCCGCCCTGCGCAGAACATTACTTTCTATACAAGACCTCGCTTAACTGGCGAATAAACGTTCGGCGAAAAAAAGAACCTCATCGACGGGATCAATCAACTGTTCATTAACAGTGATTGGACGGCACTGAAAGTTAGCCATAACCTGCATCGCCCCCCTTCACCTGGGGTTTTCATTCCTGCGAGGCTGTCATGACAGAGCGTGTCTTGATCGATGGTTACAACCGCCGCGTCGACTATCTGCGCATGTCGGTGACCGACCGTTGCGACTTCCGCTGCGTCTATTGCATGGCCGAAGACATGCAGTTTCTGCCGCGCCAGCAAGTGCTGACCCTGGAAGAAATCTACCAACTGGCGCAGAGCTTTGTGGCGCTCGGTACGCGCAAGATTCGCCTCACCGGTGGCGAGCCGCTGATTCGTCCGGGCGTGGTCAAGTTGTGCGAGCAGATTGCCGCCCTGCCCGGACTGCGCGAACTGTGCATGACCACCAATGGCTCGCAGCTGGGCAAACTCGCGGCGCCGCTGTTCGACGCCGGGGTCAAACGCCTGAACATCAGCCTCGACAGCCTCGACCCACAGCGCTTCCAGCAGATGACCCGCACCGGCGATCTGGCGCAGGTGATCAACGGCATCGATGCTGCGCGCAAGGCTGGTTTCACCCGCACTAAACTCAATGTCGTGGTGATGCAGGGCCGCAACGATGAGGAGATCAACGATCTGGTCAGCTTCGCCATTGACCGCCAGCTCGACGTCTCTTTCATCGAGGAAATGCCGCTGGGGATCATCAGCGAACACAGCCGCGCCGAGTCGTTTTTCTCCAGCGCCCAGGTGCGCGAAAAAATCGCCGAGCGCTATACCCTGATCGACTCGGCCGAATCGACCCAAGGCCCGTCGCGCTACTGGCGGCTGGCCGAGGCGCCGGAGATTCGCCTGGGATTTATCTCGCCACACAGCCACAACTTTTGCGGCACCTGCAACCGCGTACGCCTCACCGTCGAAGGTCGCCTGCTACTGTGTCTGGGTAACGAGCATTCGGTGGATCTGAAAGCGGTGCTGCGCGCCCATCCGGGGCAACCGCAACGGCTGGAGAAAGCCATTATCGAGGCGATGAAACTCAAGCCGTATCGGCATAACTTCGAAGTGAACGACGATGTTCAGGTCGTACGTTTCATGAACATGACGGGCGGCTGATCCCGCCAGTTTCATCGGTTATCGGAACCGCACAGCATGATCATCAGACCCAAGGTCAACCAGTTCGCCATCCTCTTCACCCTCAAGGGTTCGATCGCCAAACGCATCGCCCTGCGCACATTGATGGTCACCCTGCTGGCTTCGGCCATCGTGCTGGTGGAAATCCTCCATCCGAGCAACTTCACCAAGGTCAATGCCACGCCGTTTACCTTGCTCGGGTTGTCGCTGTCGATCTTCATGAGTTTTCGCAACAACGCCTGTTATGACCGCTGGTACGAGGCGCGCAAGGCCTGGGGCGATGTGCTGGTGCACATTCGTTCGGTGATTCGCGAAACCCACGTCATCCGTGAATCCGCTGAGCGCAAGCCTTTGCTGCTTAACTTGTGTGGCTTTGCCCATGCCCTGAATGCGCGGTTGCGCCGGGAAAGCGAAGCGGCGGCCAGCAGTGCCTGGATCACGCCGAAACACGATGCGCGGGTTCCGGATTACAGCGGGCGGATTTTGCAGCAGGTCGGCCAGCAGTGCTCCGACCTGCATCAGAGCGGCGAGTTGAGCGAGTGGCGCTACATGCTGCTGGCCAACCACCTGACCAGCCTGACCCAGGCACAAGCGGTGTGCGAGCGGATCAAGAACACCCCGCTGCCCTTCCCCTACACCCTGCTGCTACACCGAACGATCTACCTCTTCTGCATCCTGCTGCCGTTCGCCATGGCCGAACCGCTGGGCTGGTTGACACCGTTGTTCACTGCGATTGTCAGCTACACGTTTTTTGGCCTGGATGCGATTGCCGATGAACTGGAAGACCCGTTCGGCCGTGATGAAAACGACCTGGCCACCGACTCGCTGGTGCGCACCATCGAGCGTGACATCCTCAGCGAACTGGGCGTGACCGACCTGCCGCCGATGCTGATGCCGGTGGACTATGTGCTGAGCTGATCCGTAGCTGTCCGGACACCCCGAAACCCTGTGGGAGCTGGCTTGCCAGCAATGGTGGCGGGTCAGTTGGCATTGATGTTGGCTGACACGGCCTCATCGCTGGCAAGCCAGCTCCCACAATGATTTGTGGTGATGCTTGATATTGAGTATGTACACAGAACCTGTGGGAGCTGGCTTGCCAGCGATGGTGGCAGGTCAGTTGGCATTGAAGCCACGGCGGCAGGTCGAGTGTCGCCACCAGATCACTGGCCAGCACCCGCCCACGCACATCGTCGAGCGCCAGCAGTTCGCTGTCGGCCAGACGTTGCTGATTGGCCATGCCGAGCAATTGGTCGAGGGCGTCCTCGACCGGCATCAGCGGTGGCTTGCTCATCCGCGTGGCCCGCAGGCTTGCACGGCTTTCAGGTGCGGGACGAAGTTGCACGGGCGATGACGGTTATCCAATTGTTCGGCAAGAATGCCTTCCCACGCCGTGCGGCAAGCGCCGGTCGAGCCCGGCAGGCAGCACACCAGCGTACCGTTCGAAAACCCGGCCAGCGCACGGCTTTGCACGGTGGACGTGCCGATATCCAGAATCGAAATCGCCCGAAACAGTTCACCAAACCCGTCAATCTGCTTATCAAACAAGCAGGCCACCGCTTCCGGCGTGCTGTCGCGACCGGTAAACCCGGTGCCGCCAGTGATCAGCACCACCTGAATGCCTTCGTCGGCGATCCACTGGGCGACCTGAGCGCGGATCTTGTACAGATCGTCCTTGAGCAAGTTGCGCTCGCTCAAGGTGTGCCCGGCTTCCAGCAAACGACTGACCAGCAACTGGCCGGAGGTATCGCTGGCGTAATCGCGAGTATCGCTGACCGTCAGCACGGCAATATTAAGGGGGACAAACAGGGCATCGGCTTTGGCGCTCATGGCAGTTCTCCGGCAGCAGTCAATCAACATTGCCGAGCAGCCTATGTGCCGCATATGAGTACTGTCTAATCACTCTGGCCAACCACATTATCGACCCGCTCTATCGGTGCTCTTCACCTCGCTGAACGCCAGCAGAACCGGGCTTGATAGAGCCGATCGATGGCCTCTTGAACACTTCCGATTGGACGAGTTTGCGTTCAGATGAGATCGTCGCACCCTGCACTTTTCGTGCGCCTCACGCAGGTGCGTCAAGACTCATTCAAATACAATCCGTCGAACAGGTGCCATCGTGGACATCAAACAACTCAAGTTCCTGATCGCGCTGGACGAAACCCGCCACTTCGGCCAGGCCGCCGCCCGCTGCCACATCACCCAACCGACGTTGTCGATGCGCCTGCGCAATCTGGAAGACGAGCTGGATCTGGTGCTGGTCAACCGTGGCCAGCGTTTTGAAGGTTTCACTCAGGCCGGCGAGCGCGTGCTGGCCTGGGCGCGCACCCTGCTCGCGGCCCATGACGGTTTGTTCGCCGAAGCCGCTGCGTGTCGCGGGCAACTGGTGGGTAGCTTGCGGCTGGGTCTGGTGCCGCTGAGCAGCTTCAACCCGGTCAATTACATTCAGGGGTTGTCGGGGACGTATCCGGAGTTGAAATTCAGCCTGTCGTCGCTCAGTTCCGACGAAATCATCGCCAGGCTGGGCAACAATCAGCTTGATCTGGGTGTGTGCTATCTGGATCACGTCAACCCGAACTATTTCGAGTTTTTCGAGATCGGCGAGACCCGCGTCGGCCTGCTCTACGACAACCGCCACTTCCAGTTCGAAGGTTCGAAAATGAGCTGGGAAGACGTCGCCGAACTACCGCTGGGGATGATCACCGCCGGCATGCATTACCGTAAATCCATCGACTTGAGCTTCCGCAGCCGTGGGCTCAGTCCGCAGCCGATCATGGAAAGCGATTCGACCTATCAGCTGTTGCAGGCGATTCACCAAGGCTTCTGCTGCGCGATCATGCCGCTGGACAGTGGCCTGGAAGAGCCGATCGAGCACCTGTCGTTCATGCAGTTGCCGGATGCCAGCGTGCTCGCGCCGCTGGGCCTGGTGATGCGCAAGACCGAGCCGCGTTCGGCGATTGCCGAGAAGTGTTTTGCCGAGGCGCGGAAGTTGTTTGGGG
>NZ_JAMLFX010000002.1:108680-143513 GCF_023634765.1 Pseudomonas sp. AKS31 | reverse complement strand
GGGGGGGGGCCGCTGTTAGGAGTGCAGATTGTGCATCGGGTCGAGGCGCGCGCGAGTGATCGAGGTGCGGCGTTGCGCAGGAGTCTGGCGCACGCCTGAAAAGCAAAAGCCCCTCACCCTAGCCCTCTCCCCGAGGGAGAGGGGACTGATTGGGGGATATTGCAGAAGTACGCCGACGTGAAGGAGTTGTGGTGAATCCATAATCGATGGGATCTTTCCGGTCATGGAGAACGGCAGACACCTCGACCGGCCCCTTCGGGTGACCATCAAATCCATAATCGACTCGATCTTTCAGGTCGATGGATAACGCCAAACACCTCGGTCGGCCCCTTCGTGTGACCATCAAATCCATAATCGACTCGATTTTTCAGGTCGATGGATAACGCCAAACACCTCGGTCGGCTCCTTCTCCCTCTGGGAGAGGGCTGGGGTGAGGGTTGAAAGTCTGGTTAGATAGCCGCTCCGCCAGGATTCAACCCGGAGTCTCGCTTGAGCACAGTCCCGAACAACCCGCCCCGTCCCGATCCCGTCACCCTGCGCCAGGCCTGGCGCTTCTGGCTGAAACTCGGCTGCATCGGCTTCGGCGGGCCGGCCGGGCAGATCGCGATCATGCATCAGGAACTGGTCGAGCGCCGGCGCTGGATCTCTGAAAAGCGTTTTCTGCACGCCCTCAACTACTGCATGTTGCTGCCCGGCCCCGAGGCTCAGCAATTGGCGACGTACATCGGCTGGTTGCTGCATCGTACCTGGGGCGGTGTGATTGCCGGTGCGCTGTTTGTGCTGCCGTCGTTGTTCATTCTGATTGGCTTGTCGTGGCTGTACGTCGCGTTCGGTGACGTGCCGGCGGTGGCCGGGGTGTTTTACGGGATCAAACCGGCAATCACCGCGATTGTGCTGCACGCGGCGCATCGCATCGGCTCGCGCGCGCTGAAAAATGCCTGGCTGTGGGCGATTGCCGGGGCCTCGTTCGTGGCGATTTTCGCTTTCAATGTGCCCTTCCCCTTGATCGTCCTCGGGGCCGCGTTGATCGGTTATCTGGGCGGACGATTCGCACCGCAGCGGTTCAGCAACGGCGGTGCGCGCAACAGCGAGAAATCCTTCGGCCCGGCGTTGATCGATGACGATACGCCGGCGCCCGAACACGCCCGTTTCAATAGGGCGAAGCTGCTGCGCCTGGCGTTGATCGGTGCGGTGCTCTGGTGTTTACCGATGGCGTTGTTGACGGCGTTGTTCGGCTGGGACGGCACGTTCACGCAAATGGCCTGGTTCTTCACCAAAGCCGCCCTGCTCACGTTCGGCGGCGCCTACGCGGTGCTGCCTTACGTCTATCAGGGTGCCGTCGGGCATTACGGCTGGTTGACGCCGACGCAGATGATCGATGGCCTCGCACTCGGCGAAACCACCCCCGGCCCACTGATCATGGTGGTGGCGTTTGTCGGTTTCGTCGGTGCCTACGTGCAACCGGCGTTCGGCCCTGAACACGCCTTTGCCGCCGGCGCACTGGCGGCAACGCTGGTGACCTGGTTCACCTTCCTGCCCTCGTTTCTGTTCATTCTCGCCGGCGGGCCGTTGGTGGAATCGACGCACAACGAACTGAAGTTCACCGCACCGCTGACGGCGATCACCGCGGCCGTGGTCGGGGTGATTCTGAATCTGGCGTGTTTTTTCTCCTATCACGTGTTCTGGCCAAACGGTTTTGCCGGGGCGCTGGACCTGTTCTCGCTGATGCTGGCGGTGGTGGCAGCGCTGGCGCTGTTCGTTTTCAAACGCGGCGTGATCAGTGTGTTGATCGTTTGCGCCCTCGCCGGGCTGGGCTTTCACCTGATGCGCTGACCCCTGGCCTGCGAATCTCCCGTTTACACGCCCGGGAATTCCCCCTTACTATCCGGGCACACCGGTCGGCGGGTCAGCCCGCCACCGACGTTTTCCGCCAACGGAAACACGCGTTATGAGTACGTCACCACAACAACCAGAATCGTTGAACGTCTCTGCCCTGCGCGCCCTCTCTCACAGGGGCTGCGTATGAATCGTATCGTCAATCTCCCCATGGCCCTGCGCCGTTCCAAGCTGCGTCACTCCGCACGCCCGCCGGATATCTCTCTGCCTGTCTGATCGCGTCCGTTAAAGAACCGCGACAGTCCCCTACTTCTTGATATCCCTGCCAGGACACCCACGCCTTTTTGCCGCGTCGTGTCCGGCCCGAATCTGCGCGCCTGTGCGGCGCCATCGTGAGTGATCGTTATGAAATTCGCAGCCATCGAAGACGCACGCCTGTTCCTTGAACAGAACCCCGATATCGACATGATCGAGTTGTTCATCCTCGACGCCAACGGCGTGCCACGCGGCAAGCTGTTGCACCGCGAAGAACTGCTCGCCGTGTACCAAAGCGGTCGCCCGCTACCGAGCACCATTCTCGGTCTGACCGTGCAGGGTGAAGACGTCGAGAACTCCGGCCTGGTCTGGGACGTCGGCGATATCGACTGCCGCGCCTATCCGCTGGAAGGCAGTCTGGTGCGCCTGCCGTGGCGCAAGATTCCAACTGCCGCCGTGCAGGTCAGCATGCACCCGACCGAAGGCATGCCCGCGAGCATCGCCGACCCGCGACACTTGCTGATCAAGGTGATCGACGGCCTCAAGGCTGAGGGTTATCACCCGGTGATGGCCTGCGAACTGGAGTTCTATCTGCTCGACGCCAAACGCGATCACAACGGCCGCCCGCAACCGGCACTGGACGCTGATGGTGGCCGACCGCGACACACCCAGGTTTATGGTTTGCGTGAGCTGGAGCAGATCGAACCGTTCCTCGCCGACCTCTACAGCGCCTGCAAACTGCACGGCATTCCGGCGCGCACGGCGATTTCCGAATACGCCCCGGGCCAGGTGGAAATCACCCTTGAACACGGTGATGCGCTGGAGGCGATGGATCAGGCCGTGCGCTACAAACGTCTGGTCAAAGCCATCGCCCATCAGCACGGCATGCAGGCAACGTTCATGGCCAAGCCGTTCGATGATCTGGCCGGCACCGGCATGCACATGCATGTGAGTCTGGCCGATGGCGCGGGACACAATCTGTTCGCCTCGGAAGACCCGGCCGGCACTCCGCTGCTGCGCACGGCGATTGGCGGCATGCTTGCCTCGCTGCTCGACTCGTTGTTGCTGTTCTGCCCGAACGCCAACTCGTACCGACGCTTTCAGGCCAACAGCTACGCGCCGCTGGCGCCGACATGGGGCGTCGACAACCGCACCGTGAGCCTGCGCGTGCCCGGTGGCCCGGCCAACACCCGGCACATCGAACACCGCATCTGCGGCGCCGATGCCAACCCGTATCTGGCCGCGGCGGCGATCCTTGCCGGGATTCATCGCGGCATTCGTGAAGACCTCGACCCGGGCGCGCCGGTTGAAGGCAATGGCTACGCGCAGGCGAAGGAATTGTTGCCGACGGATTGGCTGACCTCGCTGCAGGCGCTGGAAAATTCGGTGTGGGCGCGGGATGCCTTGGGGCAGGAATTTCTCGGGGTGTATCTGGCGGTGAAACGTGCCGAGTACCGGCAGTTCATGGCCGAGGTGGGTGAGCAGGATTGGCGGTGGTATCTCACCGAGGCTTAACGATCCGACACCGAACCTGTGGGAGCGAGCTTGCTCGCTCCCACAGGGGATTGCACTCCGACTCCCGAATTTTGTGTGGACACTGACATGACCGAACGCTGCAATTCCTACTACACCGCCACCCTTAACCAAGACACCAACTACCCGACCCTGCAAGGCCGGCACAAGGTCGACGTGGTGATTATCGGCGGCGGTTTCACCGGCGTCGCCACCGCTGTCGAACTCGCCGAAAAAGGCCTGAAAGTCGCCATCGTCGAAAGCCACAAGATCGGCTGGGGCGCCACCGGGCGCAACGGCGGTCAGGTCACCGGCAGCCTTTCCGGCGACGGTGCGATGCGCAAACAGATGCGCGCGAAACTCGGCGATGACGTCGATGATTTCATCTGGCACCTGCGCTGGCGCGGGCATGAAATCATCCAGCAACGCGTCGAGAAATACGCCATTCAGTGCGACCTCAAACACGGCCATTTGCACGCCGCGTACAAGCCCAGTCATATGACCGACTTGCGTAAGGATTATGAAGAGGCCGTACGGCGCGGATTAGGCGATGAAGTCAGCCTGCTCGACCGCAGTCAGGTGCGTGATCTGCTGCAAAGCGACCTCTACCACGGCGCAATCAAGAATACGCGCAACATGCATTTGCACCCGCTCAACCTGTGCATCGGTGAAGCGCGAGCGGCGGAAAGTCTCGGTGCGCTGATCTTCGAAAACAGCGAAGTGCTGGAGATCATTCACGGCGCTACGCCGGGTGTGCGCACGGCTCACGGACAGATCGACGCTAATCAAGTAATGCTCGCCGGCGACGTCTACCACAAGCTCGAACCGGGTCAGCTCAAGGGCAAGATTTTCCCGGCCATGGGCGGCATCGTCACCACCGCGCCACTGGGCGATCTGGCAAAACAGATCAACCCCGAAGACCTTGCGGTGTACGACTGCCGTTTCGTCCTCGACTACTACCGCCTCACCGCAGACGGCCGCTTGTTGTTCGGTGGCGGCGCCAACTACAGCGGCAAGGATTCACGGGACATCGCCGCCGAACTGCGCCCGTGCATCGAGCAGACATTCCCGGCGCTCAAAGGCGTGCAGATCGATTACCAGTGGAGCTGCGCGATGGGCATCGTCATCAACCGCATCCCGCAACTGGGCAAGCTCTCGGACAACGTCTGGTATTGCCAGGGTTACTCGGGGCACGGCATCGCGACCACCCACATCATGGGCGAAATCATGAGCCGCGCGATCACCGGGCAAATGGAGCAGTTCGACACGTTTGCCCAGTGCCAGCACATTCGCGTGCCGATGGGGGATTTGCTCGGCAACCCGTTGCTGGCGGCGGGGATGTGGTATTACCAGATGCTTGAGCGACTTCGCTAAGCCTGTGTTGATCCTGCTGACCCCATCGCTGGCAAGCCAGCTCCCACAGTGTCCGTGGCGTACCCAAATTTCATGTACACCGCAAAAACCTGTGGGAGCTGGCTTGCCAGCGATGAGGCCATCAGCTCCACCACAAAACCTCAATCCGCCAACTGCTCCACCACAATCCCCAACCGCCGATAATCCTCGACACTCCCCGACGCCACATGCCGCTCGGTAATCAGCGTATGCAGGCGCGAACACGGCGCCACCACAAACGGCTCCACCGCCCCCAACTTATCCGCCGTGGTCACCGCAATCACCCGCGTGGCGCCATCGAGCATCGCCTGCTTCACCGGCACTTCATCGAAATGCAGCGAGGTGATCCCCACCTCCGGATGAATCGCACACACGCCAGTAATCGCCAGATCCGCCTTGATCCCCGCGAGCAAACGCAGCGCCTCATGCCCACCCGCCGTCATCGTTCGCGGGTTCAGCTGGCCGCCAGCGAGAATCACTTTCACACCCTTGAATTCAGACAGGGCAATCGCCGTCATCGGCGAAGCGGTCACTGCCGTGATGCTGATATCTGCACGCAACGAGCGCGCCACCTGCAACGTGGTCGAGCCGGAATCGAACAGCACAATCTGCCCGTCTTCAACTTCCTGCGCCGCCCGTTGCGCCAAACGAACCTTGACCTCATCCGTCTCGTCCAGCCGGGTGAAGTAGTCCTTGCCGGAATCTTTCGGACGCGGCAACGCGCCGCCGTGGACACGCTGCACCAGCCCGGCAGTGTCCAGTTCGGCGAGGTCGCGGCGGATGGTGTCTTCGGAGACTGCGAAGTGCTGACTCAACTCGGACGCCATAACTTTGCCGTCACGTTCGAGAAGCAAAAGGATTTTCTGTCGACGCAGGGATGGCAGTTCAGCTGCGGAATGGTCGTGCATGGTTATGCCTGTTTGTGCTTGTAGTTGCAGGTTTAGCGAGCTTAGCCAAAGCTCTGAGCAAACACAAACCAACGGGGTATCAATCGTTTCGATCATTGGAATCGACAAGGCGAATTTTTTCTTTGCTTTCAACCTGTTCAGAATGGCCGCACTTCCAAAAGGCTCAGGATGAACACCTCATGAATCTCAATTTTGCGTTTGCGTGCATGATCGTCGTGTCGTTTGCGATTGCCCTGGGCCACGCCTGACAGCGCCTCAGACCGACGCCAGCAATTGCTCGCGCAACCATTTGTGCGCCGGATCGCGGTGCGAACGTTCACCCCAGAACATCGCCATCTCGTAGCCTGGTACTTCCAGCGGCGCGTCGACCACTTGCAAGGCCGGGTTGCCGCGCACCAGGCGTGACGGCAGCATCGCCACCAGATCGGTGCTGGCCAACACCGACATCGCCATCAGAAAGTGCGGCACCGATAACACCACTTTTCTCATCAGCCCGACATCGGCAAGCGCACGGTCGGTCACCCCGAAAAAGCCCCCACCCTCGCGCGACACCATCACGTGCTCAAGCGTGCAGAATTGTTTGCGCGTGGGCGCAGACTTTAATCCGGGATGGCCGACTCGACCCGCCAGCACATAACGCTCGGTGAACAGCGGTCGGAGGTGCAACTCCGGCGGCGCGTCTTCGCTGATGTGCAGCGCCAGATCGAACACACCCTGCTCGGCCTGTTTGACAAGATGCGCAGGGGTCAGATCGATCACCGCCAGACGCGTGCCCGGTGCCTGTTCACGCAAGCGGCTCAGGGCCGGCAGCACCACCGTCGACTCGCCGTAATCGGTCGCGGCGATTTTCCAGGTGTGCGTCGCCTGCGCCGGGTCGAACGCACTGGCCGGCGCCACCGCCCTTTCCAACGCCTCAAGTGCTTCGCGCAACGGCTCTCGCAGTTCATCGGCGCGTGCCGTCGGGCGCATGCCACGCGGTCCGGGCAACAGCAGCGGATCGCCAAAGATGTCGCGCAACTTGGCCAGATGCACACTCACCGAAGGCTGCGACAGATTCAGACGCTGCGCCGCTCGGGTGACGTTGTGCTCCGCCAGCAACACATCGAGGGTCAGCAGCAGATTGATATCCAGCCGTCTCAAATTATTCATGGCTATACCAGACATATCAGACATTCATTTCCAATATACCTGTTGAACGCCGATCCTGCAGTCACTCAGCCAACGGAGCTTCAACATGAACGTATTACTGGTCTACGCCCATCCTGAACCAACGTCCCTCAACGGCTCGCTGCGCGACTTCAGCGTCCAGCGCCTGCAAGCCGCCGGCCACTCCGTGCAGGTCTCCGACCTCTACGCGATGAACTGGAAAGCCACCCTAGACACCGACGACGCCCCGCAGCGCGATGCGACGAAACCGTTCCACGCCTCCCTCGACTCGAAAGTCGCGTACGCCGAAGGCATTCAGGCCGCCGACATCGCCCGTGAGCAGGAGAAACTGCTGTGGGCTGACGCGCTGATCCTGCAGTTTCCGCTGTGGTGGTTCACCATGCCCGCCATTCTCAAAGGCTGGGTCGATCGCGTATACGCCTACGGGTTTGCCTATGGCGTCGGCGAACACTCCGACAGCCGTTGGGGCGAGCGTTATGGCGAAGGGAAAATGAAAGGCAAACGGGCGATGTTGATGGTTACCACTGGCGGCTGGGAATCGCACTATGCGCCGCGCGGGATCAATGGGCCGATGGATGATTTGCTGTTTCCGATACAGCACGGGATTCTGTATTACCCAGGTTTCGAAGTGGTGCCGCCGTTTGTGGTGTATCGGACCAGTCGGATGGATGCGGCGCGGTATGCCGAGACTTGTGATGAGCTGGGGCGGCGGCTGGATGAGCTGTGGAGTGCACGGCCGATTGGGTTTCGGCAGCAGAATGGTGGGGAGTATGAGATTCCTGCTTTGACCTTGAAGAGCGATATCGCGCCGGATAGCGAAGGCTTCGACGCACACATCCGCTAGTGCCGCATCGACCTCGCAGAGCAAAAGCCCCTCACCCTAACCCTCTCCCAGAGGGAGAGAGGACTGACCGAGTTGTTTTTTCGAGCTACGCCGACCTGATATCTCGAGCTGAACTCAGCTTTTGAAAGGCACCGAGATCGGCTCCCTTCCCCCTCGTCCTCCTGGAGAGAGGGGACTGACCGAGTTGTTTTTTCGAGTTACGCCGACCTGGGATATCGAGCCGAACTCAAGTTTTGAACAGCCCACAATCGGCTCCCTTTCCCCCTCGCCCACTTGGGAGAGAGGGGACTGACCGAGTCGTTTTTTCGAGCTACGCCGACCTGATATCTCGAGTTGAACTCAGCTTTTGAAAGACACCGAGATCGGCTCCCTTCCCCCTCGCCCCCCTTGGGGGAGAGGGCTGGGGTGAGGGGGATGGATCTAACTGACACGCCGCAACATGCAGGCATCAGTAGCTCCGGTCAGGCTTCTTCGCGTGCCCGCCGCACCTGCACCAACAACGCCGGCGCAAAGTGCAGCAACACCATCCGGCTCAAATGATGAGTCAAGATAAACACCACATTCAGCCCGCCACCAAACGCGACAATCGCAATCGTCTCAATCGCCCCCGGCATATACGCCAGCCACAACGACAGCGGATCACTGCCCAACCAACGTGCCGCGACTTCAGCAAACACCGCCGCCACCACGATCATCAAACCGACCGAGACCAATGCCGTACGACCGTGACGCCCAAGCTCCGCAAAGCCAAGCCCCTGAAACCTTGAGCCGATCCGCACACCGAGAATCAGTGCCGCGAGATTCAAACTCCAGTCCGGCATGTGAAAACCGTGCAGCCATCCCGATTTGACGAACACGGCAGTGATGATGATCGCGGTGAGCATGAACGGCGCCGGTACGCCGATCACCAGCAGCAAGCGCCCGAGCAGCACGCTCAGCGCGATGACCGAAAACGCAGTCAGCGCCATGCCTGTCGTTAAAGGATCACCATCGGCAACCGCCACCGCAGCCGCCTGGCCGGGAATCAGGAAACTCACCAGTACCGTGATCAGCAGCAAGCGCATCAGATGCACGATGATGACCTTGCTTGACGCTTTCTCCGACTCGAGTAAATCGAACACCGCTGCCAATGCGCCGGGATAAACCGCCAACAGCGCATCAGTACGATTCCAGCCTGCACCGCGCGTCAGCCACCATCCGGCCAACGCGATCTGCACTGTCAGGCAAATCAGCAATACGCCGAGGCTAGGCAACATCGTCGAAGCCGTCTCGCTGTCCCACGCTTCGAACATCAGCCCGGTGGCGATGCCCAGCGTGACCTGGATGTAGCCCAGTCCATAAGGCGTTGCCGGCGCGATACCGGTTTTACTGGCGAACAATGCGGTGACGACAATCGACCCCAACAGCAGGCCGTGGGGAACGCCTTCGAACTGCAACAGCGCGCCGAAACCGGCCGCAATCAACAAACAGAGAATAGATTTCATAGTCGCCTTCCTGGCTATCTACCTGACACACCACAACCCCCATGTAGGAGCTGCCGAAGGCTGCGATCTTTTGACTTTGTTTTTGAAGATCAAGATCAAAAGATCGCAGCCTTCGGCAGCTCCTACAGGGGATGTATTCGTTCTCAGCCGCGCAGCCGTGCAATCGCCCGCCGATACTTTTCGATTCGTTCGAGATCTTCCCAACTCGGCGAGGCAATCCGCGACAGGTCGCTGTTCTCTTCCAGATCCGCCAATTTCACCACTCGACCGATCGGGTTCTGCGCGGCGCGGTCGACGAAGTCTTCATAGGGTTCGCCCGGCACTTTGGTCACCGATTCGATAGCGCTCAAAATTTCCTCGCTGAAGCCTTCCTTACGCAAATCATCGAGGCTGACACCGCAATCCTCAACCACATCGTGCAGCACGGCGACGATGCGTTCTTCCAGCGTGCTCATGCGCAACATGACTTTAAGCGGATGCAGAATGTACGGCGCACCGCCCTTGTCGACCTGCCCGGCGTGGGCCGTGGCGGCGATGGCGATAGCGCGTTCGAGGGTCTGGGTCATGGGAGTCTCCGTGGGTTAAACGCCGTAGCGGCCGCCGACGTGGATGTTGCGTTTGAGCCAGTTGCCGATTGCCCTCAGGCGTCCGATGGGCTTCGCTGGCCCGCAATGCTGCTGAAGAATCAGCGACACCAAAGTAGCCTGATCGGCTGTTGGATTGGCATCGATCAACTCGGCAACCCACGCGCAATCAGCCTTCTGCAGATGCTCACGCCACTCACCCGGCCAGCCATCCAGCTCATCCAGCGCCAACCACCGGGCACCGCCATGTTCCATATGCCCGCCAGCCATCGACTGCTCGAAACAGAAAGGCGTGTCTGGCTTTGAAGGGTCTATGTGAAACAGGTAGATGTCGTGGAATGGATGCTGCGAGGGGGACGCATTATTGCGGCTGCCGATTTCGATCATGGGCAATGTTCCAATCCTTGGGCGCTGAATGTTTCCGATTGTTTCGCAGTGTACGCCACGGGAGCAAATCAAAAACCCGATGGAACCTCCCTCCTCCACGCCGTCTCGAAACTTTAAAGCGCCAACATCATCGATCAGACACGGCGCCCCTGAAGAGGAAACCCCGATGAACATCCGCTTCCTGCTTCTGCTCGCCAGCTTCGCCGTCATCCCCACCTGCGTCATGGCCGAAGGCTGCGACGTGCAGACCCAATCCTCCAGCGCCTCGGTGCCGGCGGTGGAAACCCACAGTTGTTATGAATACGAAGGCATGCCGGTCAACTCCATCGACTGGTCGTGCAGCAATGAAAGCAAAGACATGCTCAACAGTACCAAAACAAAGGTCGAGCACTGCGCCGATCACTATCAGGCTACGTGTATCGCCACGATCACCCAGGAATCCCTGGCCAACCCGCATTCCACCAGCAAGGACAAGAATGCCAAGGCATTGAACATCCCCGACAACGCCCAAGTGACCACGTATTACTACGACGTGGAGCATTTGGCGCAGGCGCGGATTGATTGTGAGAATGGTGGCGGGCATTGGAAAACCAAGTAAACGACTGATATCCATGCTTGCGACAGACAAAGAAAAGCCCGGCTCAAAAAGACCGGGCTTTTAGTGCGCAACATCCATCAACCACCGCCGCTCCCGCCACTGCTGCTACCGGTTGATTGCCCAGCACCACTGGGTTTGGTGGCAGAAGGCACCGGTCCGTTATCCGTCTTCCCGCCATCTCCACCCTTGGGCAGCGAATCGGCATCCGGATCGGCATTGGTGGCTGGAGACGCTGGTTCACGAGTCTGGCTGTTGCCGTCGTTGGCTGTCGGAGTCGGCGTTTCGCCAGCCGCGATCGCGTACAGCGAACTGCCGGACAGCAACGCCGCGAGGGTTAACACCGCGATTTTATGGTTCAGCATGGTGGCTCTTCCTTTGCTCGGTGAGTTACAACATTGGAAGAAGCTGTGCGGCGAACGTGCGGCGTGTCGGACGAATGGCTACCGCCCGGTAGATTCGCCCAATTTCGATATCTGAAAACTTCGTAGGAAAACACCCCATGTGGCGAGAGAGCTTGCTCCCGCTGGGCTGCGAAGCTGCGCCAAAACCGGATAGTCCGTTTCCATCAGACATACCGCACGCCCCGGATTACGACGACTGCGTCGCCGAGCGCATCAATGCCGTCCTCAAATACCTCGGTTCATGCCTGCACTTGCCTGCTTGACCATACTGAACGCAACATCAACACCCTCACCAACATCCCCAGAATCATGATGCAGGGTGTGAGTGATGTATTTCGGGTGATTGAACAGCGGTGATTTCACTTATCAAACGGTAATTAATCCTCACTGAGAAAAAACTGCACAACTGCAGTTTTTTGTAAAAAAACGAACAACTTCATGACACGCTAACCACCCAAACTTATAAATAACCGTTATTCATTACAAGCCAAGTCTTTTACTCAAATGGCCAATCAAGCCTATCAAGTAACCACAAAGCAAACCTCCGGCTAAGCTGTTACTTTTTCTTCTTCATTTTATCGAACGCCTCATCAACGCGCATCTTTTCATCCTCGGAAGGTTCGAATGAAAAATAAGACCCATCATTCATGTAAGCCCTATAAAAAACGTCGTGCGCCAACAAAAGCTCTAAGCTTATTACGCTCGAAGCATACATTCGCAAATCACTGACCATCCCATCGACATCCATGTCTAAATTCCTGATTTTATGAAGAGTTGAACTAACTCTGCCAATACTCAGAATTTGAGGTTGGTAAAACTTATTCAACGCTGCAAAAATCTCCTCTTTCTCTTTTTCGTCCACAGCGTCAGCGTACATCTCTAATAGACAGGTCAAGCCACGAATCTGACTCTCATCAAGTTTATCGACTCGATGTGAAGCCAATGTTATATAATTCTCGCATTTTGCAAACGTATGCCGTCTAAAATCAGCTTCTCTATTTTCGGCATGAGATATTTCAGTAAAACGCTGCTGACGATACAAAAAACATAATGTCGCAACTGCGATAATCGGACTATATATACCACCTAAGGCACTGCCCATTTTCGACCATTCGTCATGCGACGCCCAAATCCCAAAACCAAACGTATACGCATATGCCAGAATAGGCGAAAAGATGACAATCAACACCAAGAAAATCAAAAAAAACCTAAGTTTGTACGATTTTTTTGCTTTACTGAAAAACATCAACAAACGCTCCTTCACCACAACCAAAGCCTCCTTTAACTTCCATCACACGCCCCGCACAAAAAATTCTCACCAGATACATTTTCCGCTTGAGCTACGAGCACGCTATGACCAAACAAATTACCGAAATAGGTCGACCAATAACCTCAGATTAATTTTTATATTTTATTCGCAACACCAAAGGGAACATGAACCATAGGGATATTGCCTGCGGGTGACTCCAAATGACTTCGCTGATCATCAAAAAACATATGTGGCCTTAATATCGACAACACCCTAGACTTATCCATACCCCCTAAAAAAAATGACTCATCAGCAGAAACACCCCATTCCTTTAGGGTAGTTACAACTCGCTCATGACTAGGAGCATTTCGCGCCGTCACAATTGATATTCTAAGAATTTTTTCATATTCAGAATCCTCTTTCATTCGCTTTTCTTCCAATTTTTGCATAAATGAAAGTTTTCTAAATAAATCCGCTAATGGTCCGGGTTGGTGAGGGATCGATTGATGTTCATACTCATGAGCTTGAAACTCACCCAAATCGTGATTTCTCTTAAAAACCGATTCGGCTTCGTCATCAGCGATAACACCGTCAAAGTCGAACGCAACTCGTAATTCCTTGTCCAGCTCGTCATCATAGACTTTGGACGGCAACACCACGCCCGCTGGATAGTTAGCATCAATAGCTTTTTGAACATCGCCTTCGTTTGCACTCAAAAATAACGAAGCGTTGAAAGCAGGAACATATTCATGAGGTGAACGTCCGGTCATGAAGGCAGCTCGACTGATATCCAAACCATAGTGCTTTATCGACCTGAACACCCTCATACCTGTTTCAGGAGAGTTTCTTGATAATAAAACCACTTCAACAGGGAGCTGCTTAGGAAAAGCTTTGTTGATACTGAGAAATCGACGTATAAAAGGAAAGGCCACTCCCTTTAACAGGGGAACATCAAGATTCTTTTCCTGATGAAGCCTATATTCCTCATCACCACTATCCAAATAAACACTATGAGACTCGGACAAATCAAATAGCGCACTCGACGCCACCCCAACCACCAATTTCCTTTCTATTGGATATGGCATTCAATACCTCACAAAAAATACACAACCCATCAACATTTCAAACAAACAATCATTTAAGCTGCGGCACTCCATCGATATTCGATAACCACCTATTCACAGCCTTTCTTTGTACTTCAGTAATTCGCCCACTGTTTATCAAGCCTTCCCTCACGCTTCTTAAAAAATCAATCTTGTCACTAGGCAGCTTATTGATTCCGACATCAATCCAAAAGAGATAATTATAGCAACGCTGGAGGCTGGCAAGCTTTAAGCTATCCGGCGACTTCGCCTCAATATTATTTATATGCAGAACCTCGGACTCAGTGAGCGACCTGGATTTCGAGACATTATAATACCCTCTCAATACAGAATATGATGTCTTCATGACATCTTTTAGTTTCTCCTCTCGAAGAGTCAGATATTCAATCGCTAGTCGAACGGGATCTAAACTCTGCCTTCCCCCTTTACCGCCCCCTGAGTTTGTATCACGTATATTATCTGAGAGTGTAAACCTTGTAAGGTCTGGAACACCTGAAAGAGTAAAGCCTTTTCCCAATTTCTTTTTAGCACAGGTCGGACCTGCATACGCAATGGAGCCTGTACTTTCATCTTCAAGCACAAATGCCTTTAAAGATGTAAGATAATTCTCGCAAAAATCACATTTTCGCGTCGTTTCCGTAAGGTCTTTCCGCAAAGCTTTATAGCCCATCCCAATCCCTGCCATTTATAACTCAAACAAACACAAAGCTCATCAAGCTAGTGAGCAACTAAACATATATCCACCATTAAGACGTCCATGCTACATATCGCCCATAACCTTCCGAAGCGCCTCATAAGCTACTCGCCAATCTCCAACACGCATAGAGTAATGGCACAACAGCATCACGCGCAACACTCTCAAGGGGTTTTACTACCAACCCTAACGACGGGTAAAAAAAAACCGCATCTCTGCGGTTTTTTTTATATCTAAAAAACTTTTTCTCTCAAAAATTCGCCGGCGTATTCGCACTAATAATCTCAGCCTCATCCGCCCCGATATTCCGAAACTTATGCGGCAGCGTAGTCGGAAAATAATACCCATCCCCCGCATTCAACACACTCACCGACCCATCCACGGTCAACTCCACCGTGCCACGCGTCACCAGCCCACACTCCTCGCCTTCCGCATGCACAATCGGCTCTTCCCCCGAACTCGCGCCCGGTGCGTATTGCTCACGCAGCAGACGCATCTGACGACTCGGCACCGAGGCGCCGATCAGCAGCAGGCGCAGGCCGTGGCGGCCGAGGTCGGGTTGTTCGTTGGCGCGGAAGACGTATTGGTGTTCGCGCGGGGGTTGGTCGAAGGTGAAGAAGTCGGCCAGGGACATCGGTATGCCTTCGAGCAGCTTTTTCAGGGAGCTGACGGAGGGGCTGACGCGATTCTGTTCGATCAGGGAAATGGTGGCATTGGTCACGCCGCTACGCCGGGCCAGCTCGCGCTGGGAGAGTTTGTAGCTTTCGCGTACTAGTTTGAGTCGAGAACCCGTATCCATGACAGCCTTATGTGAGTAGTACTTAAGGGTAATGGGGGTGGGTGGCGGGTGCCGCGCGAGGGGCGCGGATCACGTTGCTCCCGTGTCCCGGAACCGTGAAAGGCGGCTATTAAATCACGTTTGCCGGTGTTGCTCAGCAGGTTCGATGGACGGTGGGTGAAATGAACCTGCCGGTGGTAATTCTGGGCTGAATACAAAACCTGTGGGAGCTGGCTTGCCAGCGATTGGGTGGCATATTCAACATCCCTTTTGCTGAAAGACCGCCATCGCTGGCAAGCCAGCTCCCACAGGTTTTGTGGTGTGTCAGCGGGAGTGATGGTGTCTTTTCTAACCTCATCGCGAGCAGACTCACTCCTACAATTTGATCTTTAGTGTTTCAGTCGGATTGATGTTGTGTTTGCTGGCCTCATCGCTGGCAAGCCAGCTCCCACATTTGGATATCAGGGAGTGTTGCGATAAGAAAAACCGGCGGGGTCTTGGGGCCGCCGCCGGGGAGGTAACCTAGATGCCGAAGCGGTCGCGCAGCGAGTAGTAGACGGCGCCGAGGGCGGTCAGTGGGGCCGAGAACGTGCGGCCGCCGAGCATTGGCATGTGCGGCAGCGATGCGAAGGCGTCGAAGCGTTCGGCGTCGCCACGGATCATTTCCGAAATCAGTTTGCCGGCCAGGTGCGAGCAGGTGACGCCGTGGCCGCTGTAGCCTTGCATGTAGTAGGCGTTCTTTTCGATGCGGCCGAATTGCGGCATGCGTGACATGGTCAGCAGGAAATTGCCGGTCCAGCGGTAGTCGATTTTCACGTCTTTGAGCTGCGGGAAGGTCTTGAGAATCTTCGGGCGGATCAGTTGTTCGATGTCGTCCGGTTCACGCGCGCCGTAGACCACGCCGCCGCCATAAAGCAGACGGTTGTCGGCGGTGAGGCGGTAGTAATCCAGCAGGTAATTGCAGTCTTCGACGCAGTAGTTGTTTGTGATCAGGCTGCGCGCCTGCTTTTCAGTCAACGGTTCGGTGACGACGATCTGCGAGCCGCACGGCATGCTTTTCGCGGTCACGCGGTTGTCGAGGCCTTGCGGCAGATAAGCGTTGCCGGCGATCAGCAGGTACTTGGCGCGCACCTGGCCTTTGGCGGTGCGCACGACGTTAGGCTCGCCGTATTTGATTTCCACGGCTGCCGATTGCTCGTAAATCTTGCCGCCCAGACGCGTGATCGCCGCTGCTTCTCCCAGCGCCAGATTCAGCGGATGCACGTGGCCGCCCTGCATGTCGAGCAGGCCGCCAACGTAAGCATCGGAGCCGACTTCGCGACGAATGTCGGCCGCGTCGAGCATCTTCAGATTGCGGTTGCCGTAACGTTCCCAACTGCGCTTCTGCTCAGCCAGACCGTTGAGTTGTTTCTTGTTCATCGCTGCGAAGATGCCGCCCGGGCGGTAGTCGCATTGGATGTCGTATTCCTTGATGCGCGAACGGATGATGTCGGCGCCTTCGAAGATCATGCTGCCGAGGATTTCTGCGGTCTTGTCGCCGTAGCGCTCTTCGATCACGTCGACGTCGCGGCTATAGGAGTTGACCAGTTGACCGCCGTTGCGACCGCTGGCGCCGTAGCCGACTTTCGCTGCTTCGAGCACCGCCACTTTGTAGCCGGCTTCGGTGAGGAACAGTGCCGAGGACAGGCCGGTGTAGCCGGCGCCGATGATGCAAACGTCGCACTCGACCGACTCTTCGAGGGTCGGGAAGTCGATGACTTCGTTGCGGGTGGCGGCGTAGTAGCTGTTTACGTGTTGCTGTTTCATACGTTTCTCCGAGGGCCGCCAATAAAAGGCGACCACCGCTGTAATAGAGTCAGAGCTTGATCCAGGTCGCTTTCAGCTCGGTGTACTTGTCGAACGCGTGCAGCGATTTATCGCGGCCGTTGCCCGACTGTTTGAAGCCACCGAACGGTGCGGTCATGTCGCCGCCGTCGTACTGGTTGACCCAGACGCTGCCGGCACGCAGGCCACGGGCGAAGGTGTGCGCCTTGCTGAGGTTGCTGGTCCACACGCCGGCGGCGAGGCCGAAGATGCTGTCGTTGGCGATCTGCAGCGCTTCTTCAGCGGTGTCGAAGGTGATCAGCGACAGCACCGGGCCGAAGATTTCTTCCCTGGCGATGGTCATTGCGTTGGTCACACCGTCGAAGATCGCCGGTTGCACATAGAGGCCGCCGGTTTCTTCGAGGGTGCGTTGGCCGCCGGCAATCAGCTCGGCACCCTGCTCGCGACCGATGCTGATGTAGCGCAGCACGTTATCGAGTTGACGCTGATCGACCACGGCGCCGACGGTGGTTGCCGGATCGAGTGCATGACCCGGTTTCCACGCTTGCAGCGCTTCCACCAACAGCGGAATGAATTGCTCGCGAATCGAACGCTCGACCAGCAGACGCGAACCCGCGGTGCAGACTTCGCCCTGGTTGAAAGCAATCGCGCCGGCTGCTGCTTGTGCTGCCGCGCGCAAGTCCGGTGCGTCGGCAAACACCACGTTCGGGCTCTTGCCACCGGCTTCGAGCCAGACGCGTTTCATGTTGCTTTGCCCGGCATAAATCATCAGTTGCTTGGCGATCGCCGTGGAGCCGGTGAAGGCCAGCACATCGACGTCCATGTGCAACGCCAGCGCCTTGCCGACGGTGTGGCCGAAGCCTGGCAGGACGTTGAACACGCCTTTCGGAATGCCGGCATCCAGCGCGAGTTGCGCAATACGGATTGCAGTCAGTGGCGACTTTTCCGAAGGCTTGAGGATGAACGAGTTGCCCGCTGCCAGCGCCGGGCCGAATTTCCAGCTGGCCATGATCAGCGGGAAGTTCCACGGCACGATCGCGGCAACCACACCGGATGGCTCGCGCGTCACGAGGCCGAGTTGATCGTGCGGGGTGGCGGCGACTTCGTCGTAGATCTTGTCGATGGCTTCGGCGCTCCAGCGGATCGCGTTGGCGGTCGCCGGGATGTCGATGCTCATCGAATCGCTGATCGGTTTACCCATGTCGAGGGTTTCCAGCAGCGCCAGTTCTTCCTGGTTCTGGAGGATCAGATCGGCGAAGCGAATCAGGATGCGCTTGCGCTCGGCCGGGGCTTTTTTCGCCCAGATGCCGGATTCGAAAGACTGGCGCGCGACTTCAACGGCGAGGTTGGCGTCGGCTTCATCGGTGCTGGCCACGGAGGCGAGGAAACGGCCGTCGACGGGGCTCAGGCATTCGAAGGTGTCGCCACTGATGGCCGGGCGGTATTCACCGTTGATGAACGCGCGGGCTTCGATGGTCAGGGACTGGAAGCGTTGTTCCCAGTCGTTGCGGGTCGTTGTCATTGTTGTGGCTCGACAAGGGGGGATTGGGGGTGTCGGGGTGCTGGGTCTGGCTTGAGATGGCTGCCCTCACCCTAGCCCTCTCCCGGGGGTAGAGGGGACCGATTCGGGGATGCTCAGAATCTCCGCCGACCTGAAAAATCTTTGCCGAATCCATAATCGACTGGATCGTTCAGGTCGCCGGATATATCGATACAACCCGGTCAGTCCCCTCTCCCTCCGGGAGAGGGTTAGGGTGAGGGGCTCTTCAGCTTTTGAGGGCCTCAGCCAATCAAACCGTATGCAGATACCAGTTGTACTCAAGGTCAGAGATCGAGTTCTCGAACTCGGCCAGCTCGCTTTCCTTGCACGCGACAAACACGTCGATGTACATCGGGTCGATGTAGCGGGCCATGACTTCGCTGTCGTCCAGTTCGCGCAGTGCATCGCGCAGGTTGTTCGGCAGGCTCTGTTCGTTCTGCTCGTAGCTGTTGCCTTCCACCGGGGCACCCGGTTCGATCTGATTGGTCAGACCGTGGTGAATACCGGCCAAAACGGAAGCCATCAGCAAGTACGGGTTGGCATCGGCACCGGCGACGCGGTGCTCGATGCGCACGGCGTCCGGCGAGCCGGTCGGTACGCGCACCGCAACAGTGCGGTTGTCGATGCCCCAGCTCGGCGAGTTCGGTACGTAGAACTGTGCGCCGAAGCGGCGGTACGAGTTGACGTTCGGGCAGAGGAACGCCATTTGCGCGGGCAGGGTCTCCAGCACACCGCCGATCGCATGTCGCAGTGCGGCGTTCTGCTCGGGATCCTCGCTGGCGAAGATGTTGTTGCCTTCTTTGTCCAGGATCGAAATGTGCACGTGCAGACCGTTGCCGGCCTGGCCCGGATACGGCTTGGCCATGAAGGTGGTGTCCATCTCGTGGTCGTAGGCGATGTTCTTCACCAGACGCTTGAGCAGGACGGCGTAGTCGCACGCCTTGATCGGGTCGGACACGTGATGCAGGTTGACTTCGAACTGCGCCGGGGCGCTTTCCTTGACGATCGCGTCAGCCGGAATGCCCTGCTCTTTCGCGCCTTCGAGGATGTCTTGCAGGCAATCGACGTATTCGTCGAGGTCGTCGATCAGGTACACCTGAGTCGATACCGGACGCTTGCCGGACACCGGCGAACGTGGCGACTGCGGACGACCGTTCACGTTGTCCTGGTCGATCAGATAGAACTCGAGTTCAAACGCCGCGCAGATCGTCAGACCCATCTCATCAAATTTGCGTACGACGTTGGCCAGCACTTCACGCGGGTCGGCGAAGAACGGCTCACCTTCGATCTCGTGCATGGTCATTAGAAGTTGTGCGGTGGGGCGCTTCTGCCACGGCTCGATGCTCAGGGTGCCGGGGATCGGGTAGCAGATGCGGTCAGCGTCGCCGATGTCCAGACCCAGGCCGGTGCTTTCCACCGTGGAGCCATTGATGTCGAGCGCGAAAAGCGAGGCCGGCAGGTTGATGCCTTTCTCGTAAACCTTATGAAGACTGGTGCGTTCGATGCGCTTGCCGCGCACCACACCGTTCATATCCGCAATCAGAAGGTCGACGTACAAAACCTCAGGATATTTCTTAAGGAATGCGTTTGCTTCGTTGAGTTGAACGGTACGCAGAGGGACCGACATGATGCACCTATTTAGCTGTTAATTATTATGTTCACTGCTGTTTCGCCGAGCCAGTCAACCCGAACGGCAAAGTGAAGTCAATAGCGAACAGATGACCGCTCAGGCTTTATTTTTCGGGCTTTTTTTAACACTCACGTACCAACACAGGCGCCAGACGCACGCAAACCATGAAGATTTGATGAACGGCGTTTAGAATTTTTTACATGGCAGTTGTTAATTAAAATCAACGAGGCTAAGCTCCGGAAAAGCTCGTTCAAGTGTCAAACTTCGAGGTGAATAAAAATGGCATTCAAGCCATTGATCGGCGTTACTGCGTGCGTCAAACAGATTGGCCTGCACCCCTATCACATCAGCGGCGACAAGTACGTACGTGCTGTCAGCGTTGGCGCCAACGGGCTGCCAGTGGTCATTCCTTCCCTTGGCAACCTGACTGAAATCGAAGACCTGCTCGGTCAACTCGACGGTCTGCTGCTGACCGGCTCGCCCTCGAACGTGGAGCCTTTCCACTATCAAGGCCCGGCCAGCGCCCCCGGCACGGATCACGATCCGGCGCGGGATGCCACCACCCTTCCTTTATTGCGTGCAGCCATCGCGGCGGGCGTTCCGGTGCTCGGCATTTGCCGTGGCTTCCAGGAGATGAACGTAGCGTTCGGCGGCAGCCTGCATCAGAAGGTGCATGAGCTGCCGGGCATGCTCGATCACCGCGAAGCCGACAGCCCGGACGTGGCCGTGCAATACGCACCGGCTCATGCCGTGACCGTACTCGCTGGCGGCGTGTTCGAAGCGCTGGGATTGCCCGGCGAGTTCCAGGTCAACTCGATTCACAGCCAGGGCATCGATCGCCTCGCCCCCGGCCTGCGTGCCGAAGCGGTGGCGCCGGACGGCTTGATCGAGGCGGTCTCGGTCGAACACAGTCCGACCTTCGCCCTCGGCGTGCAATGGCACCCGGAATGGCAAGTGCTGGACAACCCGAACTACCTGAAGATTTTCCAGGCGTTCGGCGAGGCTTGTCGGCAGCGGGCGGCGCGACGTAACCAGCGCTGATTCAAGCAAAGAACACGTAACGATTTACTGCCCCCTCGAACGGCGGGTGTGCCTGCGCGCATCCGTCATTCGTGAACAACAACACCCGTGATAACAACAAGTACGACCCAGGCAGCCAGGACGGCGGCGCCGAACAAGCCGGATCGGTAAGTGCAATACCTGTCAGAACAATGCAAAACCCTGTGGGAGCTGGCTTGCCAGCGATGAGGCCGTCACCTTCAACATTAATGGTGAGTGACCCACCGCCATCGCTGGCAAGCCAGCTCCCACAGGGTATTGCGGCGATTCGACCGGGGCAGCGCTTACAGGCTTGCAATCCACTTAAGCCAGGCCACATTGGCCAGGCGAACGAAACCTGTTGGGAGTTTCACATGGCAAACGCCTCCAGCACTTACCGGAAGGCACTTGAAGGTCATCAGCAACCGAAAAAGGTTCTGGTGAAAGTCGACCGTGTCACCAAGAAGTTCGACGAAACCGTGGCAGTGGACGACGTGTCCCTGGAGATCCATCAGGGCGAAATCTTCGCCCTGCTCGGTGGCTCCGGTTCGGGCAAATCGACCCTGCTGCGCATGCTCGCCGGTTTCGAGCGCCCGACCGAAGGGCGGATTTTGCTCGACGGCGTGGACATCACCGACATGCCGCCGTATGAGCGGCCGATCAACATGATGTTCCAGTCCTACGCGCTGTTCCCACACATGACCGTTGCGCAGAACATCGCCTTCGGCCTCAAGCAGGACCGTTTGCCGGCCAGTGAAATCGATGCCCGTGTCGATGAAATGCTGCGCCTGGTGCACATGACCCAATACGCCAAACGTCGCCCGCACCAGTTGTCCGGCGGCCAGCGTCAGCGCGTCGCCCTCGCCCGCTCGCTGGCCAAGCGTCCGAAGCTGTTGCTGCTCGATGAACCGATGGGCGCGCTGGATAAAAAGCTGCGTTCGCAGATGCAACTGGAGCTGGTACAGATCATCGAACGCGTCGGCGTGACCTGCGTGATGGTGACCCACGACCAGGAAGAGGCCATGACCATGGCCGAGCGCATCGCGATCATGCACCTCGGTTGGATCGCGCAAATCGGCAGCCCGGTCGACATCTATGAAGCACCGGTCAGCCGCATGGTCTGCGAGTTCATCGGTAACGTGAACGCCTTCGACGGCACCGTGGTGGAAGACCTTGAAGGTCACGCGATCATCCACAGCCCGGACTTGCAGCAGAAGATCTACGTCGGTCACGGCGTCAGCACTTCGGTACAGGACAAGTCGGTCACCTACGCGATCCGTCCGGAAAAAATGCTCGTCAGCACCACTCAACCGGAGTTCCGCTACAACTGGTCCGAAGGCAAGGTGCATGACATTGCCTACCTCGGCGGCCACTCGGTGTTCTACGTCGAATTGCCCGGCGGCAAAATCGTCCAGTCGTTCATGGCCAACGCCGAACGCCGTGGCGCGCGCCCGACCTGGGACGACAAAGTCTACGTGTGGTGGGAAGACGACAGCGGCGTGGTACTGCGCTCATGAAAACCTTCAATCAGCAATTCCTGCGCCTGGTGCCCAGCGGGCGAAAACTGGTGATCGGCATCCCGTTCATCTGGCTGTTCCTGTTCTTCATGTTGCCGTTCTTTCTGGTGATGAAGATCAGTTTCTCGGAAGCCGCGCTGTCGATCCCGCCGTACTCGGAGATCTACACCTACGCCGAACAGAAATTCCAGCTGCTGCTGAACATCGGCAACTACACCCTGCTCGGCGAAGACGAGCTGTATCTGTCAGCGTACCTCGGTTCGCTGAAGGTTGCGGCGCTGAGCACGCTGATGTGCCTGGTGATCGGTTTTCCGATGGCCTACGCGATCACCAAGACCGGCAAGGAAACGCAAAATGTCCTGCTGCTGTTGATCATGATGCCAACCTGGACCGCGATCCTGATCCGCGTGTATGCGTGGATGGGCATCCTCAGCAACAACGGTCTGCTCAACGCGTTTCTGATGTGGACGGGGCTGACCGATCACCCGATCGAGATCCTCAACACCAACACCGCCGTGTATATCGGTGTGGTCTACGCCTACCTGCCGTTCATGGTGCTGCCGCTGTACGCCAACCTCGTCAAGCACGACGGCAGCTTGCTGGAAGCCGCGCAGGATCTGGGATCGAGCAACTTCAACAACTTCTGGAAAATCACCGTGCCGCTGGCCAAGAACGGCATCATCGCCGGCTGCATGCTGGTGTTCATTCCGGTAGTTGGCGAGTTCGTGATACCAGAACTGCTGGGTGGCCCGGAGACGCTGATGATCGGTCGCGTGCTGTGGCAAGAGTTCTTCAATAACCGCGACTGGCCGGTGGCATCTGCGCTGGCGGTGGTGATGCTGTTGATCCTGATTGTGCCGATTCTGCTGTTCAACCGCAGCCAGGCCAAAGAGATGGAGGCACGGGGATGAAACGCTTCGGTTTTTCCAAGTTCATGCTGATCTTCGGCCTGATGTTCATTTATCTGCCGATGCTGATTCTGGTGATCTACTCGTTCAACGCTTCGAAACTGGTGACGGTGTGGGGCGGCTGGTCGGTGAAGTGGTACGTCGGCCTGCTCGACAACACGCAACTGATGGGCTCGGTGGTGCGCTCGCTGGAAATCGCCTGCTACACCGCGATTGCCGCTGTCGCGTTGGGCACCCTCGCCGCTTTTGTGCTGACTCGTGTCACACGCTTCAAGGGTCGCACCCTGTTCGGTGGTCTGGTCACCGCGCCGCTGGTGATGCCTGAAGTGATCACCGGTCTGTCGCTGTTGCTGCTGTTCGTGGCCATGGCGCAACTGATCGGCTGGCCGCAGGAACGTGGCATCGTCACGATCTGGATCGCCCACACCACGTTTTGTGCCGCTTATGTCGCGGTGGTAGTCTCCGCGCGCTTGCGTGAACTGGATCTGTCGATCGAAGAAGCGGCGATGGATCTCGGCGCGAAGCCGTTCAAGGTGTTTTTCCTGATCACCATTCCGATGATCGCGCCGTCGCTGGCGGCAGGCGGGATGATGTCGTTTGCCTTGTCGCTGGATGACCTGGTGTTGGCCAGCTTCGTGTCCGGCCCAGGGTCCACCACCCTGCCAATGGAAGTGTTCTCGGCAGTGCGTCTGGGCGTGAAGCCTGAGATCAACGCCGTGGCCAGCCTGATTCTGCTGGCGGTTTCGTTGGTGACGTTCCTGGTCTGGTACTTCGGCCGCAAGGCAGAGGCCAACCGCAAAAAAGCGATTCAGGAAGCGATGGATCAAACGGCGAACGAGTCGTGGCAGCAACCGCAACAAACCGCCACCGCTTGACCTGTAGGAGCTGCGGCACGCTGCGATCTTCTGATCTTGATGTGAAAGATCAAAAGATCGCAGCCTCGTTTCACTCGACAGCTCCTACAAACATGTAGTCAGCCCCTCGGTCAGTCCCCTCTCCCTCTGGGAGAGGGTCTGGGTGAGGGGGCTTTAGGTAATGTGAATAAAAAGAATGGAGTTGTACCGATGAAAATGTTTGGCAGGACTCTGCTGACACTGTCCTTAATGGGCGCAATGGTCATGGGCGCCCAGGCCAACGACAAGGTGCTGCGTGTTTACAACTGGTCCGATTACATCGCGCCGGACACCGTCAAGAAGTTCGAAGACGAGACCGGCATCCGCGTGACCTACGACGTCTTCGACAGCAACGAAACCCTTGAGGCACGCTTGCTGGCGGGCAAATCCGGCTACGACCTGGTCGTGCCGTCGAACAGTTTTCTGGCGAAGCAGATCAAGGCCGGCGTCTATCAGACGCTGGACAAATCGAAGCTGCCGAACTGGAAGAATCTCAACCCGGTGCTGCTGAAAAACGCCGCCGCCAGTGATCCGGACAACGCCCACGCGTTCCCGTACATGTGGGGCTCGATCGGCATCGGCTTCAACCCGGCCAAGGTCAAGGAAGTGCTCGGCGCCAACGCCCCGACCAACTCCTGGGACTTGCTGTTCAAGCCGGAAAACGCCGAAAAACTGAAAGCCTGCGGCATCAGTTTCCTCGACTCGCCAACCGAAATGATCCCGGCTGCCCTGCACTACCTGGGCTACCCGGTGAACGACAAGGACACCGCGCACATCAAGGAAGCCGAGGCGCTGTTCATGAAGATCCGCCCGAACGTGGCGTACTTCCACTCCTCGAAATACATCTCTGACTTGGCCAACGGCAACATCTGCGTGGCGGTCGGTTACTCCGGCGACGTGCTGCAGGCCAAGGCCCGCGCAGTGGAATCGGGCAACAACGTAGTGATCGACTACAGCATTCCCAAGGAAGGCGCCGGCAGCTTCTACGACATGGTCGCCATCCCGCGCGATGCCGCCAATGTCGAGAACGCTTACCTGTTCATGGACTTCCTGATGCGTCCGGACATCATCGCCGAGATCACCAACAGCAATGGCTACAGCAATGCCAACGCGGCGGCCACGCCGCTGGTGGATGAAGCGATCCGCAACGACCCGGGTTCGTACCCGTCGCAAGCGGTGATGGCAACGTTGTATGCGGTGCCGGATCAGCCGATTGCCACCCAGCGGATCATGACCCGTGGCTGGACCCGGGTGAAACTCGGTAAGTAACTGATACGCCCGATGATCGTTCCCACGCTCCGCGTGGGAATGCAGCCCCGGACGCTCTGCGTCCCAAAGCGTGACGCGGAGCGTCACGAGAGGCATTCCCACGCAGAGCGTGGGAACGATCAGTGTAAAAAATTTCCCGTTCACGCAGCGCCTTACCACCGCTGCACCCTGCAATGAACGGCCTCACCTGGCTTCCTCGGTTCAGGTGAATTTCAGGCGCCCTCGGGCGCCTTTTTTTGTGCCTCAGATCAGCGGCCAGTCTTGCAAAACCCGATAACGGCCCTTGTGCGATTCGAACAAGGCAAAGCGCTCGGCCCGCAGGAAAAATTCCGGCGGTGTGGCGGATTCCGGCTCGGGCGCACGGTAGTCTCGGGCCAGGGTCAGATGCGGACGAAACTCGCGGGTTGTCTCATCGAAGCCGAACGGCAACATTGCCTGTTCCAGCGCGTAGACCAGCCGAAGCAACCCCGACGGTGCCTGCTCGGGTGCGAGCGACAACCCCCCCGCGCGATGCAAGACCTGCAGGCGATCCAGTGCAATCTTCAGCGGTTCACCCGGTGTGCGCACGTTGCCAGCGGCTTCGCAGACCTCATTGATTTGCGCCAAAGGCACCGCCCCGAGAAACAACAGCGTCAGATGAAAATTGTCCGCTGGCACCGGTTTACCGGTTCGTAAACCCAGCCCGGCGCGCCATTGCGCAATGGCCTTGCGCTGCGCCGGTGGACAATCGAGGGCGAAAAACAGTCGCTTAGCTTCTTCGGTCACGGCCCTGCTCCCCTGTTCATCGTGATCCGCCGGATTGTACACAGCCTGATCTGACGACTCGTGACAGGAAGCTATAGTTCAAGGATTGCCATCAACCGGAGGCCGCCATGCGCGAGATCCTCAGCAAAGAACCGTGGTGGGCCCGGCCACCGAATCCCGGGCAGGATGAAAGCGAGCTGGAATGGGGCTGGCTGGTGCATTACAGCGAGGGCGAGCCGCGCTTCGAATTCGTCCGTGAACGCCCGACTGACGAGCAGATCCGCACCCGCAAAAGTTGCCGCATCACCCCCTCAACCGAGTGAACACAGTACCTGTAGGCCTTCGCCTGCTCACGATAGCGGCAGGTCTGCCAATGAGGTGTTGAATGTGCAGACGCCATCGCTGGCAAGCCAGCTCCCACAGGGTCGTGCGGTACGCCCACCATTGCTGGCTTCACACAAAACCTGTGGGAGCTGGCTTGCCAGCGATAGCGGTAGGTCAGGCAATGATGATTTTGAATGTACGGGCGCCATCGCGAGTAGACGAAAGCCTACAAGAGATTTTGCGTTGGCCTCAGGATTCAAGGATGTTCTTGAAACCGCCAAAAATCATGCGTTGGCCATCGAACCCCATCGGGTTGACGTCCGGTTGCATACGCGGGTCTTCCATCATTTTGCCCATACCGGCGTCGCGAGTGGCCTTGTCGGGCCAGATCAGCCAGCCGGCCGATACCGTCTCACCCTCCTTGAGTTTGACCGCCATCGGGAATGAGGTAACTTTGCCCTCCGGCACGTCATCGCCCCAGCATTGAACGACGTCTTTTGCACCGTATTCCCTGAACAGTTTTGCGGCGATCTCACAGTGTTTTTTGTACTGTTCGCGATTGGCGCTCGGCACAGGTGCGACAAAAATATCGATGTAAGCCATGATCACTCTCCTTGCACGTTGGGTTCGATCTGCTGACTGGTCGATTGCGGCGGCTGCCATTCGACACGATTCACGCCCAAGCCGACCGACGGCTCATCGCCCCCACCCAGATTGCGCTCGACCTGCCCGGCGATGTGCAGCGTGCCGGCCATAACGCCAGTGGTAGGGTTCTGCAGCAGTTTCAGCCAGGCCTTGTCGAAGGTGCCGCCCAGACTGCTGCGGATCAACGCTTCGCTGTCGGGCCGGTCATTGGCCTGAATGATCGCGCGGATGCCGGCGACACCGACCGAGATCAGCCCACCAGCCAGTTTCCCTGCCGCGGCAGCAACAGCACTGGCGGCACCGCGCGGGGCCATTTCCGCTTCCATCCGCTGACTGGCGCGTTTGGCCACCGGAGCCATGCCGGCATCGGTCGAGGCAATGCCCTTGGCGCCGCCGTCAGTGTGGATCTTGTCGATCAACGCGGCGTACGCCGGCAGCGTATTCAGCGGCTCCGTGCTGATCACTTGATACAACGAAGCATCCCGCGCTGGCGGCGGGCCCAGTGCGATGGCGGGGACTTTCTGCAACCGCCCGTTGAGCTGACCAACGGGCACGCCATGGCGCTGGGCGATGAGCGGCATCTGCTGCGCCATCAACTGCGCATAGAACGCCGTGGCCTGCCCGAGAATGGCGTCCGGATCGATCTCCACCGCGACCGGCGCCAACACCCTTTCCTGATATTGCTCAAGCAGATACGCCGCCAGGCGCTTGGCCGACGCGTCCTGCTCACCGCCGGCATTGATCGTGTACCAACTGACCTTCATCGATAGCCATTCCTGGGTCCAGTAGCTGCTGAACCATGGAATGAAATTTTCTTCAGTTTGCTGATAGACCCGAGTGCGCCAATGTTCCATCGAGCCACGGGCAAAGACTTTGACTTGCTCGGTGGCTTGCTGCGAAGCGCTGACGATTTCCCGGTCGATCTGCTGCCAGGTCTGCGGCGAGACAAACACCGCCTGCGGCGCTGCCACCGGCGCCCGCGCCGAGGTGGCGCAGCCGGCCAGCAACAACAGTGCGGCGACGAGCAGCGCACGCGGGTTCACGGTGGCGGTTTCCTTGAGATGAGTGGGAGGCAGGTTTGAGTATAGGTGGGGCAATTGAGCCTGATGTTGGAAGTACCGGCCTCATCGCTGGCAAGCCAGCTCCCACAAGGATTTCCAGCGGCCGCAGATTTTGTGATCACCTCAGAACCTGTGGGAGCTGGCTTGCCAGCGATAAGGCCATCAGCAACACCCCAAAAACCCGAACCATCACTGCCATCGATATTCACCATCGCCACGATTGCCTTCCGCGCGCCGTCCGTGAAAGGCACGATTAAGCCATCCGAAACACAACGAGGAGTTCACAACATGATTCACACCCACGTCACACTCTCCGTGAGTTTCCCGGTGTTCGGCAGCAACTATTACGACCAGCACGCCGTGTCGCACAAGGCGCAGGCGCTGGTGTTCAACGAAGCTTTCGAAGATCTGCTGATGCCCGCCGCCACTAATCACTTCAGTAATGAAGTGGTCGGCATCAACGATCAGTTCCGTTTTCTGAGCGACATTCTCGCCACCCATTTGCTGGACATCGAGGCCTCCGTGCCTGCGCGATCCAGCGTCCGGGCGAGCGCTCGTTTTTAATTGCAACACGCACAAAAAAGCCCACTGGCCGTATCGGCGCAGTGGGCTTTTTCACATCAGGGTTGCGCTGTTCAGCGCTTCCAGCACTCGGCGTAACGCGAGCAGACGTTGTACTGCTTATCCATACTGGCCATGCGGTCGAGGTGGCGTATGACAGCTTCTCTCATGACTTCCTTGGACGATTGGAAGTAGTACGTGATCATGCCGGTTTCCATGTCGGACTGCACCGCATTGCCACGCTTGCCAGAAGTAACGTCGACGGCCGACCATTCTTTCAAGCGCTTGTCGTCGATACTGCGCAGACGCTTGCGGTACTCGTCGCTGGAACGGGTGATCGCCTCGTCGGCAATCGCGGAACCCTCAATGTTGAACGCGTCCAGATTCTGACGGTACAGCGCCCAATAATCGTCTGGCAGTTCAAAGCCCATTTTCGCCTTGCGCTCGCTGACCAGCGAATCGAGTTTTTCCGGCGTAAACGTCGTCGTGGCCCGCGTCTTCGCGTCGGACTTCAACACCACGAAAAGGCTGCCATTGACGATGCGGTCGATCATGACCGTCCGCTCCGGCGTATCCGGCAGCAGCACTGGCGGCTTGGGAAAGATCGGGTTGCGCCCGGCACAGGCCGCCAGCCCCTCGCGCTTCATCGGGATCGGCGTGCGCACGTCCTTGCCATCGATGCGCTGCACGCGCTGCATCAGCGTCGAACACTGACGGCCCTTGAGGTCGAAGGTCAGCTCATATTCGCTACCGCGCTGAGGCTTGAAGCTGAAACCGGACCCGCAGACGGCGTAACCGACCTGGGTGTTGACCTTCAGGTAAATGTCCTTTTCAGGCGGCAGCTTGATTTCCAGATAGCTCTTGGCTTTCTCCGGTGGCGCAACACTCATGCCGACCCGGCGTGTGCTATCGACGATGAACAGGTTGTTGAGCAAGCCCGTGGTCTGGCCATCGCAATGCTCTGCATCGTAGTAATCCACCGACGCATTATCGGTGCTGGCGACAAAGCGCAGCTTGGCAGCATCAGGTTCAACCGCATCCTGATAAGTGCCCATCTGGGTGCAGCCTGACAAAAGCAGAGCTGACAGAGCGGCACCGAAAACAACGGGGAAACGACGCAACCGAGAAGCAACAGACATGATCATCCTTGGGGGAAGGGGCAAAAAAACGGCGATGCTACTGAATTGCCATCATTGCGTCCATCTCCTCATGTCTGCGCGACTGTTCTGCTGATCGATCGCGCAGAACTCGGTCAATCATCATCCCGATCACGGTAGTAGCGACGCCCATCGCGGCGGTCATCGCGATCATCCCAGCGCCGATCGTGGTCGTAATAGCGGCCATGATCGCGGTCGTAATGCCGGCCATGGCGGTGGTCATCATCAAAATCCGCGACACAGCCGCCGAGTAATACGGCGGCGGTCACGGTCAGCAGCATCGTTGTTGCGCGCTTCATTCAACACTTCCCTAAAACCAAGGTCTTGACGACGGAATCGGCCACGCTGCCCGCCCCTTCAGGACGCGGTGCGCGCAGCCGCAAATACGACCGAGCAAAACGTCGTTGATTCAGTGGCCACTATCGACCGTTTGTCGCCCCGCCCGCGCAGCCCGAGCGGCGGCGAAATGCCCCCTATACTCCTTGCAACCTAGCCCGACGCAATGGATCTGCGCCCTCAATAACAACAAGCAGAGGTGAACCATGGTCTGGCAGCAAATCTATGACCCGTTCGGCAATCCGGTGATCTCCACGCTCATGGCCGCCGTACCGGTGGTGGTGATGCTTGCGGCGCTGGCGTTCTTCCACGTCAAGGCGCACTTGGCGGCGCTGCTGGCGCTGGCGTCCGCCCTGCTGATCTCGATTTTTGCCTTTGGCATGCCGGCGAGCATGGCCGGTTCCGCCGCGCTGTTCGGCGCAGCGAATGGCTTGCTGCCGATCGGCTGGATCGTCCTCAACATCATCTTTCTGCATCGCCTGACCACCGAAAACGGCTCGTTCAAAGTGCTGCAGGATTCCCTTGCGCGGATCACCGATGACCGCCGCTTGCAGTTGCTGCTGATCGCCTTTTGCTTTGGTGCGTTTTTCGAAGGTGCGGCAGGGTTCGGCACGCCGGTAGCGGTAACCGGAGCGATCCTGATCGGGCTGGGGTTTTCGCCGTTGGCCGCGTCCGGTCTGGCGCTGATCGCCAACACCGCGCCGGTAGCGTTCGGCGCACTGGGCACGCCGATCATCACCCTGGCCAAAGTCACCGGGCTGGATGAGATGGAGCTGTCGATGATGGTCGGTCGGCAACTGCCATTCTTCTCGGTACTGGTGCCGTTCTGGCTGATCTGGGCCTTCGCCGGGTGGCGCAAGATGCTGGAGATCTGGCCGGCGATTCTGGTGGCCGGGGTGAGTTTTGCCGTGCCGCAGTTTCTGGTGTCGAACTATCATGGGCCGATGCTGGTGGACGTGATCGCCGCGCTGATTTCCATGGCCTGCCTGACGCTGTTCCTGAAGGTGTGGAAACCGGCAACCATTCACACCTCGGCAGCGCTTTCGGGGCGGGTCGACAACTCCAAAGTCGAGGAAGAAACAGTCACCGCCAGCGCCGCATTCAGCGATCAGGCACGGCCCGCGGTGATGCGTGCGTGGATGCCATGGATCATCCTCACCGTGTTCGTGTTTGCCTGGGGTACTCAGGGCTTCAAGAATATGTTCGACACCCGGCCCGCCATTGATCCGGTAACCCACTCGGCCAAGCTCGACCCGCAGGGCAAGCCGCTGCGCGAAGCCAACCCGGTCTTCGCCCCGGCCGTGACTTTTACCACTTTGCACCTGCAAATCGAAAAAGTGCCGCCGGTGGTCGCGGCACCGAAAGCGGAAGAAGCGGTGTACAAATTCACTTGGCTGACCGCCACCGGCAGCGGGATTTTGCTGGCGGCGATCGTCGGTGGTTTGCTGATGGGCTATTCGATTCCGCAACTGATCAAGCACTACCTGCGCACGTTATGGGTGGTGCGGTTTTCGCTGATCACCATTGCGGCGATGCTGGCGCTGGGGTTTCTCACGCGCTACTCCGGACTCGACGCGACCATGGGCCTGGCGTTTGCCGCAACAGGGATTTTCTACCCGATGTTTGGCACGTTGCTCGGTTGGCTGGGTGTTGCGCTGACCGGTTCCGATACCGCGTCGAACGTGCTGTTTGGCGGCTTGCAGCGGGTCACGTCGGAACAGCTCGGGATCAGTCCGGTACTGATGGCGGCGGCGAACAGTTCCGGCGGGGTGATGGGCAAAATGGTCGATGCACAATCGATCGTGGTCGCCTCCACCGCGACCCGCTGGTACGGGCATGAGGGCGAGATTTTGCGCTACGTGTTCTTCCACTCGATCGTGCTGGCGATCCTGGTCGGTGGGCTGGTGACGTTGCAGGCGTATGTGGCGCCGTTTACCTCGATGGTGGTCGGCGGGCATTGAGGCAGGATGATCTGGCCCCATCGCTGGCAAGCCAGCTCCCACAGGGACTCATGCTGTAAACGCGATTTCATTCACACAATGGGAACCTGTGGGAGCTGGCTTGCCAGCGATGGGGCCCTGTCATTCAACACTCATGTTGACCGACTAGGCGCCATCGCGAGCAGGCTCACGCCTGCAGGGGTTCCGTGTCGCATAAAAGATTAATGAGCCACACGCATAACTCTATAGCGCAAATCCGACAAAACCTTTTCCTCTCTCCGGCAGTCATTCCTTAACGAGACCGGCGATGACGCTGGCTGCCCGTTTGGGCCATCCACGCCCCTGCTGCCCTGATGAAGAGAGAAAAGGAATCGAACCATGACGATTTCCCGACGCGGATTTCTGATCCTCGGCGCCGTGACCGCCACCGCCTTCGCGATGCCGCCGTTTATCAGCCTCAAGGCCTACGCGGCCAATCTGGAGCAACCGGCCATGAGCAAAGTGACGATCAACGTCAACGGCAAGCCGCGTGCGCTTGACGTCGACACCCGCACCACCCTGCTCGATGCCTTGCGCGAGCACCTGCACCTGACCGGCAGTAAAAAAGGTTGCGACCACGGCCAGTGCGGCGCCTGCACGGTGATCGCCGATGGCCGCCGGATCAACGCTTGCCTGACCTTGGCGGTGATGCACGAAGGCAGCGAGATCACCACCATCGAAGGCCTCGGCATGCCCGACAATCTGCACCCGATGCAGGCCGCGTTCATCAAGCATGACGGCTATCAGTGCGGCTATTGCACACCGGGGCAGATTTGCTCGGCGGTGTCAGTGATCAAGGAAATCCGCGACGGCATCCCCAGCCACGTCAGTGAGAGCCTAACCGAGCCGCCGCAGTTGATCGCCAGAGAGTTTCAGGAGCGCATGAGCGGCAATATCTGCCGCTGCGGCGCCTACTCGAACATCATCGAAGCCATCAGCGAAGTTGCGGAGGTACCGGCATGAGACCGTTCAATTACAGCCGCGCCGACTCCCCCGCCGCTGCCGCTGCGCAGGCCGCACAGGTCGAAGGCGCACGCTTCATTGCAGGTGGCACCAACCTGCTGGACTTGATGAAACTCGACATCGAAACTCCGCTGCACCTGATCGATGTCAATCACCTCGGCCTGGATCAGATCGAAGCCACGCCCGAGGGCGGTTTGCGCATCGGCGCCTTGGTGCGCAACACCGATCTGGCGGCCGATGCGCGCGTCCGCAAGGACTACGCTCTGCTCTCCCGCGCCCTGCTCGCCGGGGCGTCCGGGCAGTTGCGCAACATGGCGACCACTGCCGGCAACCTGCTGCAACGCACGCGCTGCCCGTACTTCTACGACACCCACCAGGCCTGCAACAAACGCAATCCCGGCAGCGGCTGCGCGGCCATCGGTGGCGTCACCCGGCAACTGGGCGTCATCGGTGTCAGCGACAGCTGCATCGCCACGCACCCGAGTGACATGGCGATTGCCATGCGTGCCCTCGATGCGCAGATTGAAACGGTGAAACCCGACGGCAGCACCCGCAGCATCGCCATGGCCGACTTTCACCAGTTGCCCGGCACCACGCCAAACATCGAAACCAGCCTCACGCCCGGCGAGTTCATTACCTCAGTGACACTGCCCGCGCCCGTCGGCGGCACCCACGTTTATCACAAGGTGCGTGATCGCTCGTCCTACGCATTTGCCTTGGTCTCGGTCGGTCTGATCCTGCAAAAGGACGGCAGCGGTCGCGTTGCCGTTGGCGGCATCGCGCCGAAGCCGTGGCGGATTGAAGCCGCCGAAGCGCTGCTGCCAAAAGGTGCCAAAGCCGTCAGCGAACGCCTGCTGGACGGTGCCACGCCGACCCAAGACAACCAGTTCAAACTGACCCTGGTCGAGCGCACGCTTGGCTCGGTGTTGGCGCAAGCGAGGGAAATCGCATGAAATTCGACACGCCCGCCACCACCAATCCGATCGACCAGTTGAAGGTCGTCGGCCAACCCACCGAACGCATCGAAGGGCCGTTGAAAACCAGCGGCCAGGCCACGTATGCCTACGAGCAACATGAAGCGGCCGCCAATCAGGCTTACGGTTTCATGGTCGATGCGGCCATCGCCAAGGGGCGGATCAAAGCCATTCATCTGGACGAGGCGAAAGCCGCGCCGGGCGTGCTGGCGATTGTTACCGCCGAAAACGCCGGCAAGCTCGACAAGGGTCAGTACAACGCCGCTCACCTGCTCGCC
>NZ_JAMLFX010000002.1:57318-108670 GCF_023634765.1 Pseudomonas sp. AKS31 | reverse complement strand
CAGGCCGTCGCGCTGGTCGTTGCGGAGACGTTCGAGCAGGCCCGCGCCGCCGCGCAACGGGTCAAGGTCGATTACGAAACCGTCGAAGGCAAGTTCGATCTGGCCAGCGTGAAAGCGCTGGGCGTCGAGCCAAAAGATGAGTTGCCCGACGTCAATCACGGTGACTTCGACAAAGCCTTCGCCGCCGCTCCGGTGCAGTTCGATCAGACGTACACCACCCCGGACCAGTCCCACGCGATGATGGAACCCCACGCGACCCTGGCGGCGTGGAAAGGTGATCAACTGACCGTGTGGACCTCCAATCAGATGGTCGCCTGGAGTGTCGGTGACATTGCGAAAACCCTCGGTCTACCGAAGGAAAATGTACGTCTGGTCTCGCCGTATATCGGTGGCGGTTTCGGCGGCAAGCTGTTCATCCGCGCCGACGTTATCCTCGCCGCCCTCGGTGCGCGCATGGCTGGCCGACCAGTGAAAGTGGCCCTCGCCCGCCCGCAGATGGCCAACAACACCACACACCGTCCGGCGACGATTCAGCGCATCCGCATGGGCGCCACAGCCGACGGCAAGCTCAGCGCCATCGCCCACGAAGGCTGGTCGGGCAACCTTGCAGACGGCAAGGTCGAACTCGCCGCACAACCAAGCCAGTTGCTGTACGCCGCCGAAAACCGTCGCGTGAGCATGCGCCTCGCGCCGCTCGATTTGCCCGAGGGCAACTCCATGCGCGCGCCGGGAGAAGCGCCGGGGTTGATGGTGCTGGAAATCGCCATGGACGAGATGGCCGAGCAATTGAAGATGGACCCGGTGCAGTTCCGCATTGTCAACGATACGCAAGTCGATCCGGTCAAAACCGAGCGGCCATTTTCCCAGCGCCAATTGATCAAGTGCCTGCAGACAGGCGCCGAGAAATTCGGTTGGGATCAGCGCAAGGCTCAACCGGGCAGCCGTCGTGAAGGCCGCTGGCTGATCGGCATGGGCGTGGCGGCGGCGTTTCGCAACAACCTGCTGGTCAAGTCCGGCGCCCGCGTACGCCTGGAGCGGGACGGCAAGATTGTTGTGGAAACCGACATGACCGATATCGGCACCGGCAGCTATACGATCCTCGCGCAGACTGCCGCCGAGATGATGGGCGTTGGCCTCGACGCGGTGGTGGTGCGTCTGGGTGATTCGGACTTCCCGGTGTCGGCCGGCTCCGGCGGCCAGTTCGGCGGCAACTGCTCGACCTCTGGCGTCTATGCCGCGTGCGTAAAACTGCGCGAAGCGGTGGCGAGCAAACTGGGGCTGGCGGCGGATCAGGCCGAGTTCATCGACGGTCAGGTACGCGTCGGCAGCAAGAGCGTGCCATTGCGCAATGCGGCTGAAGGCGGCGCACTGGTCGGCGAGGACAGCATCGAGTTCGGTGATCTGGCCGAGAAGTATCAGCAGTCGACCTTCGGCGCGCATTTCGTCGAAGTTGCCGTCGATGCTGCCACCGGTGAAGTACGCGTGCGCCGCATGCTCGCGGTGTGTGCGGCGGGACGGATTCTCAACCCGACTTCGGCGCGCAGCCAGGTGATCGGTGCGATGACCATGGGCGTCGGTGCGGCGTTGATGGAAGAGTTGGCGGTGGACAAGAAACTTGGGTTTTTCGTCAACCATGACCTGGCCGGATATGAGGTGCCGGTGCATGCCGACATTCCGCATCAGGAAGTGATTTTCCTTGATGAGACCGATCCGGTGTCTTCGCCGATGAAGGCCAAGGGGGTTGGTGAGTTGGGGATTTGCGGGGTCAGTGCGGCGGTGGCGAATGCGATCTACAACGCCACCGGGGCTAGGGTGCGGGAGTATCCGATTACCCTCGATAAAATCCTCTCTTCACTGCCGGAGATGATCTAAACGCCTGAAAAGAGCCCCTCACCCTAGCCCTCTCCCAAAGGGAGAGGGAACCGATCCGGGGATATTCGGGAGTTACACCGACTTGAACGTCTTGCTGTGAATCCATAATCGATACAGCACTTTCAGGTCGATGGATCACGTTTTGCTGTGAATCCATAATCGATAGAGCATTTTCAGGTCGATGGGTCGCGTTTGCTGTGAACCCATAATCGACTCGGTCTTTCCGGTCGATGTATGACACAAGACACCTCGGTCGGCTCCCTCTCCCTCTGGGAGAGGGCTGGGGTGAGGGAAGCGCTTCACTCGGAAAGCGGATATTGCTCGGCACTCACCGGCTCCATCCAATCCGCGACGTTGCCATCGAGCACTTCAGCAATCGCGATATGCGTCATCGCCGTGCCGGGCGCCGCCCCGTGCCAATGCTTGGTCCCCGGCGCGATCCACACCGTATCGCCAGGACGAATGTTGCGAACCGGCTGCCCCCATTCCTGCACAAAACCGGAACCGGCCGTGACGATCAAGGTCTGCCCCAACGGATGCGTATGCCACGCGGTGCGCGCGCCCGGCTCAAACGTCACCGTCGCGCCACTGACTCGCGCTGCGTCGGAGCCTTTGAACGGCGCATCGACCCGCACAGTGCCAGTGAACCAATCTGCCGGGCCTCTGGCCGAAGGTTGCGAACCATTCGGTGTCACGGTCACGCGCGGATTGTCATTGGCCTGCACCTCACCCGCCAACAGGGAAAGGGTCAACGCAGAAGCGGCAATCGGGTTCATGGCAATTCCTCCAGATAAGCAATGCCACTACTTTACCCATCCGAACTCTTCAGATAATCGACTAGAATTCGAAAAAACTTATGCAGGACACTCATCAATGCTTCGGGAAAACGCCACCGACCTGCTCGCCTTCCTCGCCGTCGCCCGCGAGCGCAGTTTCACCAAAGCGGCGGCCAAACTCGGCGTTTCGCAATCGGCGCTCAGTCACACGATTCGCGCGCTTGAAGCGCGTTTTGGCTTGCGCCTGCTGACCCGCACGACTCGCAGCGTCTCGCCCACCGAGGCCGGCGAACACCTGCTGCAAACCATCGGCCCGCGCTTCGAAGAAATCGAACTGGAGCTCGCCGCCCTGAGCAACCTGCGCGACACCCCGGCAGGCAAGATCCGCCTCAACGCCACCGATCATTCGCTGGACTGGCTGCTGCGCCCGGTGCTCAAGGACTTTTTGCCGAAATACCCGGATATCAGCGTCGAGGTGAGCTGCGATTATGGTTTCGTCGACATCGCCGGCCAGGGTTTCGACGCGGGTGTGCGTCTGGGCGAAGACGTCGCGCAAGGCATGATCGCCACCCGCATCGGCCCCGACATGCGCATGGCGGTGGTTGGCTCGCCCGCCTACTTCACCAAACGCCCCCCGCCGCAAACGCCACGCGACCTGACCGACCACGCCTGCAACAATCTGCGCCTGCCCACCAACGGCGGTTTGTACAGTTGGGAGTTCGAGAAGGATGGCGAAAGCCTGAAAGTGCGGGTGTCCGGGCAGGTCACCCTGAACGGCGTCTACCCGTTGCTCGACGCGGCGCTGGACGGTTTCGGCCTGAGCTACATCCCGGAGAACATCGTCGCGCCGTATCTGGCCGACGGCCGTTTGCGGCAAGTGCTGGAAGACTGGTGCCCGGCGTTTGCCGGTTATCACCTCTACTACCCGAGCCGACGCCAGGCTGCGCCGGCGTTTGCGTTGTTGCTGGAGGCGTTGCGCTATCGCGGTTGAGGGCTTGTCATTTTTTATAACAACCCGCAGCCCCCCACAACGCCTTGGCTAACGTCACCGCCTCTTTCACAGAATTCGCAGTCACGGTTGCAAACTGTCCACGCTGCGGTCCCATACACACATATTTTTCATCAAGCGCGTAGGCAGCAAACAGAATGAACACGAGGCAAACTCCGGTAAAACAGGCCAATCGACGGCTTAGCACATCCATGCTGATTCTTCCTGAGCGAAGTAGGTGTCATCATGATTACGTGCTAACAAACCCCCTCCAACTGTCAGATCTGACAGTTTCAAAGACCATTTGGAAATTAAAACCCTCAGCCATAGAAGAAAACGGAAGATCCCGGCTCGCTCAACCTGCCAACGCAATCAACTGATGCCGCTGCGCATCGGTGAGCATCGGACCGAACCCGGCCCTGGCGTTATCAGCCATGTAACGCGGATTGCCCGTGCCCGGGATCACGCAAGTCACCGCCGAATGTGACAGCAGAAACTTCAATGCCAATTGTGGCCAACTGTTGACTTGCACATCCGACACCCAGCCCGGCAGCGGTTTATCTTTGAGCCGCGCCAGCAAGCCTCCCCCACCAAAAGGCCGATTGCAGATCACCGCCACGCCGCGCTCACGACACAACGGCAGAATACGTTTCTCTACGCCTCGATCATCAAGGGCGTAATTGATTTGCAGGAAATCCACTGGTTCGGCCTTCAGCACCGCTTCGACTTCCTCATAGGCCGAGGGCGTGTAATGGGTGATGCCGATGTAACGGATGCGCCCCTGCGCTTTCCATTCGCGCAGGGTCGGCAGGTGGGTCTGCCAGTCGAGCAGGTTGTGGATCTGCATCAGGTCGATGCGCTCGGTGCGCAGCAGGTTGAACGACTGCTCCATCTGCGCGATGCCCTCCTCGCGCCCGCGCGTCCACACTTTGGTGGCCAGAAACGCCGGCGAACGCGGTTCGTGGATCGACAGCAGTTCACCGGTGGTTTGTTCGGCGCGGCCGTACATCGGTGAGCTGTCGATCAGCGTGCCGCCCTTGGTGAACAGCTCATCGAGCACCGCCTGCAATTGCCGGTAGGCCGGGTCGCCGGGGCCGACGTCGAAACCGCGATAGGTGCCCAGGCCGACGATGGGCAGCGACTCGGCGCTGGAGGGGATGGCGCGGGTCTGCATGGTTTGGCCTCCGGTGGTCGCGGACGTGGTGGTTGTGGCCAACGCCCGATCAAAGGTGAAGACCGCCGAAACCCCGGCAGCCAGCGTGAGCAATCGGCGACGGGAGTAACCCTCAGTGTGGCGCATGCTGGTTCCCCTGCTGCGTGGATCTGTTGCCGGTTGTGTGGGTGTGCGGCCCGGTTGCAGGGCTGGACTACACTGCGACAGCCATCCTTCACACACCGTTAAAAGTAGCCGAATGTCCCGAACCCTGGTGTCACTCGTCGCATTGATCGTTGCCGTGTACCTGGTGCTGTGTGCGGCGCTGTTCTTTTTTCAGCGCTCGCTGATCTATTTTCCGCAGCCCAATGCTGTCAGCGGCAGCGACTCACAACTGACTCTGTCGATGCCGGACGCGCAGATATCAGTGGTCACCCGCGAGCGCGTCGGGCCACGGGCACTGATCTACTTCGGCGGCAATGCCGAGGACGTGTCGCGCAATCTGCCGGAGTTTTCCGAGGCGTTTCCCGGTTACGCGGTGTATTTGCTCAACTACCGCGGCTTCGGTGGCAGCGGCGGCTCACCGTCCGAGGCGGCGATTGCCGAGGATGCGCTGGCGCTGTTTGATCAGGTCTACGCCAGCCATCCGCAGATTGCGGTGGTCGGGCGCAGTCTCGGTTCCGGCGTGGCCGTGCGTCTGGCCAGTCAGCGGCCGGTGCAGCAATTGATTCTGGTGACGCCTTACAACAGCCTCGAAGAAATCGCGGCACGCCAGTATCCGTGGGTGCCGGTGCAGTGGTTGCTCAAGGACCGCTTCGAATCCGGCAAGTACGCCGCGCATATCCGCGTGCCGACGTTGTTACTGGCGGCAAGCGACGACGAGGTGATTCCCCGCGCCAGCACGCAGCGTTTGCTGGAGAATTTCCCGCAGGGTGTGGCGGAGCTCCGGGTGGTACCAGATTCGGGGCATAACTCGATCTCGGACCGTGCGCAGTATTTGCAGTGGATGGGGGATGTGTTGAATCGGTGATAGTGGTCTGCCTGTGTCTTTTTGTATTGGCTGAACCGTCCCCATCGCTGGCGAGCCAGCTCCCACAGGGTACGGAGTCGTTCACACAAATCGTGTTCAGCGCAAAAACTGTGGGAGCTGGCTTGCCAGCGATTAGGCCTGATCAGCCACCGCCCATTTCCCTGAAACTGACAGCAAGTCGTCGTCCCACAATAAAACCCCTCCCCGCCCCTTGAACCAAGTCCAAAAAGCCCAGTCCTACCCGCGCCGCTTTCTGCGGTTCACTCAACTTTTGCGCTGTTTTCCTTCAGAGCTGTCCGTCTCATGCGCCACGCCGTCCGTTCGTCTCGCTTCGTTTCGCTGTGCCTGCTGATCCTTGCGCCGCTGTTCGCTGAAACCGCCCATGCCGGTGCGGAGCGACAACTGGTGGCCGCCATCAACGACTATCGCGCCCATCCGCAGCGCTGTGATCGACGCCCGGCGCAGCGCCTGGCGCCGTTGGCGCTGAAGTCGAACCTGGCCTTGCCGATCGGTTACCGCTACGCCGGGGGCATGCGCGAGGCGTTGAAGTCATCAGGGTATTCAGCCGTCGCGGTGCGCAGTATTCGCGTGGTCGGTGCCGAAGACGCCGAAGAAGCCTTCGACCTGCTGCAGAACGACCACTGCACCGCGCTGCTGGATGCGAGCTACGCCGACATCGGCGTCAGTCGTTCGCGCAATGAATGGCAAGTGGTGTTAGCACAACCGGTGCTCGACCGCCGCGTCGGCGATAACCGCAGCGTCGGCAAGGCGCTGCTCGCGGAGGTCAACGCCGCACGCGCGCGACCACGGATGTGCGGACGCCAGCGCTTCGCTGCCGCCCGGCCATTGAGCTGGAACGCAGCGCTAGGCGCCGCCGCGCAGGGGCACAGCAAAGCCATGGCTTACGGTAACTACTTCGCGCACCGCGATCCGGACGGCGACCTGCCGGCCGATCGTGCCCGTGCGGCGGGCTACCGTGGTCGGCAAATCGGCGAAAACATTGCCGCCGGGCAAAGTTCACCGGGCAAGGCCATGGCCGGATGGCTGGCCAGCCCCGGGCATTGCGCCAACCTGATGAACCCGATGTTTACCCAGGTCGGCGCCGGGTTTGCCAGCGAGCCGCGCAGTGATGAAGGGGTTTACTGGACGATGGTGTTTGGCGCGCAGTGACTGGTAGCGTCAAGGCCCAATTTCAACAATTCCTTGCGCAGCATTGACGGCACCCGAACGGCCAGCCCGGCCTGCCAGTCGAGTGGCAACAAATGATTGAGCTTTGCCTGGCTAACCTCGGCTGGCGCCAGAAAACAGCTTTTGCGGTCGCGAATACTGATCACATTCAGCAGCCAGTCATCGCCCTGCTCTGCCATCCAGCGATTGATCGTTGAGCGATGCCTTTGCAGCAAGTTGTCGGCATCCCACACGGTCATTTGCGCGAATATCTGCGGCAGACCGGATTCGGGCGCCATCTGTTTCAGATCGGCGGCCAAAGCGACGGCAACATCAGATTCGACGGCAGCCTGGCACTCGATGAAATACTGCTCTGGCCAGTCTGCCGACAAATTCGCCAGCCGCGCGAGCAGCGCATACGCCTGCACATCCTGCGCCGTGGTCATTTGCCCGGTGAAGTTCAAGGTGTTGTCGAGTATCGCCGTGGCCAACAGCGCAGCGCTTTGCTGACTTATTTTCGGCAACAAGTCAGCCCGATCCCAACGCTGCACGACCTGCGTGGCGGCAGCACCGATCGGCCGGATATCGGCGGCAGAGCCGAGTCTCTGCGCCCAGTAATCCTCGTAACCGGGATGATGGTCGATGATCTCCACCACCCGATCGAGCACCACCAGCGGGTCGAAATGGTGATAGTCCGAGACATCCACCAGAACAAACTCATCCATTGCCGTCGGCAGGTAATCGTCGAGCGAGTCGCCATTAACCTTGAGTCGTTGGGGAATGCTGGCATTGAGCGGCGCACCGCTGACCGCCCGGGCCGTCACGCCCTGGCAGTTCAGCAGTTCGGCATACGCAATGCAGCAGGCGTAGGCATCAATGTCCAGGTAAGCCGAACCGGACGTCACCACTCTCACAAAACATGCTCCTCTAGCCGTGCTGCCGTTGCGCTCTGCGGTAAATTCAAGGCCTGAGCGATGCCGGCGAAAATTCGTTCGTAGGCAACCTGACACTGTTCCTCGGCAATGGAAATTCGCACGGTGCTCGCGGCGATCCGCTCAGGGTAGCCCAGTTGCGTGACGGTATTGGACAGGTTGTTTTTCTTGTCCGAACAGGCTGATCCACCCGTGATGTAGATCGCCTGGTTGTTCAATGCCCACTGCAGTTTTTTCGTATTGATCCCCGGCAGTGCGACGAAGCTGACGCAGGGCACTCGTGGCGCTTGCTGTCCGATCACAACCACTTCATCGAGCAAGCCTTGCAGCTTGCCTTCAAACCACTCCCTCGCGAGCTGCACCTCGCCATTCCCTTGCGAATACTTGAGGTGCTTTTCTTGCAAAGCCGTTTCGATTGACAGAATCCCGGGGTAATTCTGCGTGCCACCGCGCAGCCCGCCCTCCTGGCCACCGCCTGCAATCAACGGCGATAAGTCATAACGATTGCGCGCATACAGAAACCCCGCGCCGGGCAGTGCGCCGAACTTGTGTCCCGAGGCAATGGCGAAGTCGACGCCGGATGCCTGTAGATCCACAGGGATTTTGCCGATCGCCTGGGTCATGTCGGAAAACAGCAACCCGCCCTGCGCCTTGACCAGTCCGGCGATGGCTTCCAGGGGTTGAATCACCCCAGTTTCGTTATGCACGGCCATGACGCAGACCAGCGTCGGTCGCCCGGCATGGTCAATCAATAATCGCTGCAGCTGCTCGAGGTCGAGCAACCCGTTTGTGTCATGACCGACGGCGATGGCGTGCAGACCTTCCAGGCAATAACGCTTGATGTTTTGCAGCGTACAGGCGTGCTCAATGGCCGAGTAAAGCACCACCGGCCGCTCGTGCTTGTAGCGCTCGAAAAAATCATGAAAGACCTGCGCGCAACCTTCGCTGGAACCGCTATTGAAAATCAGGCATTGCGTGTCGACATTTAACAGGCGAGCGACACTGCCTCTTGCCCGCTCGACCCTTTCCAGCAACTGCACACCGAGGGCATGGTTGGCATTGGGATTGGCACACTGGCGGTTCGAGAACAGTGCCTGGAGCATGTTGCTCACACCCGTCGAGACTGGTGCCGAACCACACACATCGGCATAAATTGCATCCACAGGGATATCCATATCAAACACTTCCAGTTTTCTGTTTTATGTCATTAGGATGCTGCCCGAGATACCCGGACAGTCGTGGTTATTCAGATGATCAAGCGCGCCATAAGCTGAATCGAACAGAGCAGAACAAAAGCATTGAGCGCGCGCTTCAAATGCCTGGCCTCCAGTCGATGAGACAAGGCAGCGCCAAAAAAACCGCCCAGCACAATCCCGATTACCAGTTCACCGGTGTAACCGAGAAACTCCCCCGCCGAGCCCAGCCGGCCAAACAAAGCCCCACTGGCGCCGATGATGCCGATCAGCGCCGAGGTCGAAATGGCTTGTTTGATGGGCAGGCCGAACAGGCTGATCAACACCGGCAGATAAATGAATCCGCCACCCTGCCCAACCAGCCCGCACAACACCCCAAGCACCAACCCCGTCAACGGCAGCGACAGCGTCGGGTAGTTGCACAACAAGGCAACCGGCTGGCGGAACAGATACGTCACCAGCAGCGACAACAATCCCAGCAGTCCGAAGACAAACAGAATGAAGTTCTCACTGAACGCTTCGGCATGGACCGAGGCGAAGAAATTGGCAACGGCCATCGGTATCGCGAAGTTTCTGATCACTCGCCAATCCGGCTGAAAGCGGACTCGGTGCAGCGCAAACGAAACCAGCGAAGAGAAAAAGCCCTGCGCGGAAGACAGCCCCGTGACCACTTCAATCGGTAACTTCTGACCGGCCAACATCGGATAAACCAGCACCAGCAGAGGCGTCACAATGATGCCTCCACCGATACCGAACAGGCCCGACATGAACCCGGCCATCACTCCCACACCGGTCATGACCGGGTAGAACGTCATGGCAGTCATCTCAGCACACCTTGATCTTGCCCGCCCCGTCCGTCACCCGGCCGATCACCATCAGATCGGGGCACAACGATTGCCACGCTTGTCGGTTTTCCGCCAGGCACGCTTCGCTGACGGTAAACAGCAACCCGCCGTTGGTTTGCGGATCGTGCAGCAGAAACTTGTGCGCCAGTGACAGCTCGCCGAGGTATTCGACGTGCTGCGCGTACTTTCTGATGTTGGCGAAAACGCCGCTTTCAGATGAGGTCACCGCCACCGCCAATGATTCGGCACCGTCATAAAAAGCCAGTGCAGCGCTGTCCAGCATGACATCCAGCTGCCCCAGCCCGACCATTTCACTGATATGCCCGATCAAGCCGAACCCGGTAATGTCGGTCAGGCTGCTGACCTCGGGACTGGCGCTCAGGGTGCGGCCAAACTCGTTGTCACCGGTGATCAACGCCAGGGTGCGCGGAGCAATATCCGCTTGTTCGAGAATCCCGGCCTTCAGCGCGCTGGCGAGGATGCCTACGCCCAGCGGACGCGTCATCACCAACACATCGCCGGCCTTGGCGGTGTTGTTCTTTTTCAAACGATTTTTTTCGACCTGGCCGATGATTGAAAAGCCGTAGAGCGGTTGGCTGTTCTTGATCGTGTGCCCGCCAACGATACTGACATTGAACTTGTTCATGACTGACTGGGCGCCGAGGATCATCTGCGTGACCTGCTCCACCGGTACCAGCTCGGGGTCGAATGCCATGATCGAGTTGGCAATCAACGGATAACCGCCAGAAGCAAAGACATCGCTCACCGCGTTGCTCGCCGCCAATTGGCCGAACACATAAGGATCGTTGACGATCGGGGAGAAATAATCGGTCGTGAACAACAGGTAATTGTCGCCGTTGTCATACACGGCGCAATCATCGGAGGACTCGAAACCCAGAACAACTTTGTCATCCGCAACGGTATTGGCCGCGGCGGTTTCCGACAAGATTCTGCTCAACACGCTGGATGGGATCTTGCACCCGCACCCGCCACTCTCAGATTTATCCATAATCTGGCAAAACGTCGACATCAGACTTCCTTAGAATCCATTTTCCGTTTTAAAAACAGAGCGTTACCCCGCTCAGCACCTGTTACATCATGTTTCAGGCAGGGGCAAAGTCGCACACTCTGATGACGGAAATATGACAAGGCGAAGAGATTTCGACGTCTGAACAATGACAACGGGATAACCGCTATTGAGCGGTTACCCCGTTTTTAATACGCGCTCACGCCGCGCGCTGACCGCCCGCCACCATCGCCGAAGCCGCCAGCATCGCCCGCAACAACACCGCACACCCCGCCGCCAGATCATCCGGCGCGGCGTTTTCGATTTCGTTGTGGCTGATGCCGCCTTCACACGGCACGAAAATCATCCCGGCCGGGCCGAGTTCGGCAAGGAAAATCGCGTCATGCCCGGCGCCGCTGACGATGTCCATATTCGACAAGCCAAGGCCTTTTGCCGCACCGCGCACGGCTTCCACACAACCTTTTTCGAAGTACAGCGGCGGGAAGTCAGCAGTAGGCGTCAGTTCGTAGGTAAGGCCATGTTCTTCACAAGTGGCGTCGATGACTTGCTTCACCTCGGCAATCATCGAGTCGAGGCGCGCCGGTTCCAGGTGACGAAAGTCGAGGGTCATGCGCACCTCGCCGGGGATGACGTTGCGCGAGCCGGGATAGGCTTGCAGGCAACCGACCGTGCCGCAGGCGTGGGGTTGATGGCCGAGGGCGGCGCGGTTGACCGCACCGACGATTACCGAGGCGCCGACCAGCGCGTCTTTACGCAGGTGCATCGGCGTCGGGCCGGCGTGGGCTTCGACGCCGCGCAGCTTGAGGTCAAACCACTTCTGCCCCAGCGCGCCCAGTACGACGCCGATGGTTTTTTGCTCGTCTTCGAGGATCGGGCCTTGTTCGATGTGCGCCTCGAAATAAGCGCCGACCTTATGCCCGCTGACCTTGCGCGAACCAGCGTAGCCGATGGCGTTGAGCGCTTCGCCAACGGTCACACCATCGGCATCGACTTTGGCCAGGGTTTCTTCGAGGGTGAATTTCTCCGCGAACACCCCGGAGCCCATCATGCACGGGGCGAAGCGCGATCCTTCTTCGTTGGTCCAGACCACCACTTCCAGCGGCGCTTCGGTTTCCACTTTCAGGTCGTTGAGGGTGCGCAGGACTTCGACGCCGGCGAGCACGCCGAAGCAGCCGTCGAACTTGCCGCCGGTAGGCTGGGTGTCGATGTGGCTGCCGGTCATCACCGGCGGCAGGTCGGGATTGCGCCCCGGGCGCCGGGCGAAGATGTTGCCGACGGCATCGACCGTGACGCTGCACCCGGCGTCCTTGCACCATTGCACGAAGAGGTCGCGGGCCTGGCGATCGAGGTCGGTCAGGGCCAGGCGACAGACCCCACCCTTGACCGTGGCGCCGAGCTTGGCCAGCTCCATGAGCGACGCCCACAGTCGGTCGCGGTTGATGTGCTGATGGCTCGATTGCAGAACGTCTACGGCTGCGTTCATGGTGATCTCCTCAGGCTGCTTTTCTTATGGATATTGCTGTGGTGTCGGGTAGACCGCTATCGCTGGCAAGCCAGCTCCCACAGGTTTTTGAGTGAACACACAATTTGTGTACGACTCGATCCCTGTGGGAGCTGGCTTGCCAGCGATGGGGCCCTCATTCACACCGCTGTTTTCACGACCGAAGGCTGCGCACGCATCACGCACAACCCGTAATAAATAATCCCGCCCAGCGCCGAACCGGTGAACCAGCCGTAGCTGTAGAACCAGCTGAACGCATCGCTGCCCAGCGACAGCAAGGTCAACACCACCGGCACACCGAACGCGAGAAACCCGGCCCAGTTCCATGCCGGATAGACGTCGTCGCGGTACAACCCGGCCAGGTCCAGTTGCTGTTTCTTGATCAGGAAATAGTCCACCACCATGATCCCGGCGATCGGCCCGAGCAGGCTCGAATAACCCAGCAACCAGTTGGAATACACGGTTTCGAGGCTGACATCGGAGACGATCAAACCGAGCTTCTTCAACAGCTCATGCGCCATCAACACCAGTCCGACAAAGCCTGTCAGCAACACGGCTTTGGTGCGGTTGATCACTTTGGGCGCGATGTTCTGGAAGTCGTTGGTCGGGGAAACGATATTGGCGGCGGTGTTGGTCGACAGCGTGGCGATGATGATCAGCGCCATCGCCACCGCGACCCACACCGGGCTCTGGATATGACCGATCAGACTGACCGGATCGGAGACGGTGACACCGACCAGTTTCACCGACGCGGCCGTCATGATCACGCCGAGCGAAGCGAACAGAAACATCGTCAGCGGCAGGCCAAAAATCTGCCCGAGAATCTGATCCTTCTGGCTCTTGGCGTAACGGCTGAAGTCAGGAATGTTCAGCGACAACGTCGCCCAGAAACCGACCATCGCCGTCAGCCCGGCGGCGAAGTAACTGACCACACTGGCGCCCTCCGGACGCTTGGCCGGAATCGCCAGCAGCTCGGTCATCGACACATTGGGCATCGCCCACACCAGCAGGCCGATGCCGACCGCCACCAGCAACGGCGCCGACAAGGTTTCCAGCCATTTGATCGACTCGGCGCCGCGGATCACCACCCACAGATTCAGCGCCCAGAAAATCATGAAACCAATCACCTCCCCCGTACCGCCGAGGGATTTCCAGCCCTCGAACACTGAGCCGAGAAACAGGTGAATCGCCAACCCGCCAAACATCGTCTGAATGCCGAACCAGCCACACGCCACCAGTGCGCGAATCAGACACGGCACGTTGGAACCGAGAATGCCGAACGACGAGCGCAGCAACACCGGAAAGGGAATGCCGTACTTGGTGCCGGGAAAGGCGTTGAGCGTGAGTGGAATCAGGACGATGACGTTGGCGAACAGAATTGCCAGCAACGCTTCACCAACGGTCAGGCCAAAGTAAGCGGTGAGTACGCCGCCGAGGGTGTAGGTCGGCACGCAGATCGACATGCCGACCCACAGCGCGGTGATGTGCCATTTGTTCCAGGTTCGTTCATGCACCTTGGTCGGTGCCATGTCGTGGTTGTAACGGGGACTGTCGAGGACGTCGCTGCCGGCTTCAAGCTCGAACAAGCCGTCGCGCTCGGTCACTTGCGATCTGATCTGTTGCATGGCCGCTCCACTGTTCTTCTGATTATTTTTTTGCTCATCAAGCGGCTGGCACACAAGGGTGCGAGCCGGACGATGGCCGGAGGAACTGACAACTTTCGTGCACCGGCCATGGTGTCAGCGGCGGCATCAATAAACGTGCCGGGTGCCCCGCTTGCGCATCGGGCCGAGGGTTAAACGCTGTGCAACTTTCTGATATTCATCAGTTTTAATTATTTATCTGCTGAGCCCGTGGAAACTTGTCTGAACGCTCAGGCTAGACGTCTGGCAAGTTGTCCGAACTGTCAGGACTCAATCTGGTGCACTGCACTTTTTTTCATCGTGAGCGAGCAACCGCAGCTCAACTTCAAGCGGCTGATTTCACATAGGAAATCTTGCTCATATTTCCATCCTGTCAAGTGCGTCAAAATGGTGAACAGCCTCACCATTTTGGTGATTTTGTATTTTTATCGTTATTTTTCATGCACTTAAAACAGTCATAAGCTTATAAAAAATAATCTTGCTCTATTGCAAATCTGCGACTAGCTTCTATTCCTGACAGCGCTGACAGGAATACGCCCTTCATCGCCGTACATCAATAAAACATCTAGAACCGGCACAAGTCGGTCAATGCCTGCGAGGAACTCGGAATGTCTCTGTTGATCCGTGGCGCCACCGTTGTTACCCATGATGAAAGTTATCGCGCCGACGTCTATTGCGCCGACGGCGTGATCAAAGCCATCGGTGAAAACCTTGATGTTCCCGCCGGCGCCGAAGTCCTCGACGGCAGCGGCCAGTACCTGATGCCCGGCGGCATCGATCCGCACACCCACATGCAACTCCCCTTCATGGGCACCGTGGCCAGTGAGGACTTCTACAGTGGCACGGCGGCCGGTCTGGCTGGCGGCACCACGTCAATCATCGATTTTGTGATTCCCAATCCTCAGCAGTCGCTGATGGAAGCGTTTCATCAGTGGCGCGGCTGGGCGGAAAAGTCCGCCTCCGACTATGGCTTCCACGTCGCGATCACCTGGTGGAGCGAGCAGGTGCGTGAGGAAATGGCCGAGCTGGTCAGCCATCACGGCATCAACAGCTTCAAGCATTTCATGGCGTACAAAAACGCGATCATGGCCGCTGACGACACGCTGGTGGCGAGTTTCGAGCGCTGCCTGGAACTCGGCGCGGTGCCGACCGTGCACGCGGAAAACGGCGAACTGGTCTATCACCTGCAACGCAAGTTGATGGCCCAGGGCATCACCGGGCCGGAAGCGCATCCGCTGTCGCGGCCCTCGCAGGTTGAAGGCGAAGCGGCGAGTCGGGCGATTCGTATCGCTGAAACCATTGGCACGCCGTTGTACCTGGTGCACGTTTCGACCAAGGAAGCCCTCGACGAAATCACCTATGCGCGCAGCAAGGGCCAACCGGTGTACGGCGAAGTCCTCGCCGGGCATTTGCTGCTCGACGATAGCGTCTATCAACACCCGGACTGGCAGACCGCTGCCGGTTACGTGATGAGCCCGCCGTTCCGTCCGCGCGGGCATCAAGAGGCACTGTGGCACGGGCTGCAAAACGGCAATCTGCACACCACCGCGACGGACCACTGCTGCTTCTGCGCCGAGCAAAAAGCCGCCGGCCGCGATGACTTTAGCAAGATTCCCAACGGCACGGCCGGTATCGAAGATCGCATGGCGGTGTTGTGGGATGAAGGCGTCAACAGTGGGCGTTTTTCGATGCAGGATTTCGTCGCCCTCACCTCTACCAACACCGCGAAGATCTTCAACCTCTACCCGCGCAAAGGCGCGATTCGCGTCGGTGCCGATGCCGACCTGGTGCTGTGGGACCCGCAAGGCACCCGCACCATCTCCGCCAAGACCCACCATCAGCAGGTGGACTTCAACATCTTCGAAGGCAAGACCGTGCGCGGCGTGCCGAGCCATACCATCAGCCAGGGCCGGCTGGTTTGGGCCGACGGCGACCTGCGTGCCGAGCGTGGTGCCGGACGGTATATCGAACGGCCGGCGTACCCGGCGGTGTTTGATTTGCTGAGCAAGCGGGCTGAGTTGTATAAGCCGACTGCTGTGAAACGCTGAAAGCGGCCTTCGGCCTATCGCTGGCAAGCCAGCTCCCACAGGGATCTGTGGTGCTCACAAAACCTTGTGGGAGCTGGCTTGCCAGCGATGAGGCCATCCCGAACGCCACAAAAACCACTGCCCATCAGAGGCAGAGAACCTCAATAACCGTGAGGCACAAAACCGTGATCGAGACCCTGAACCATCTCCCCCACCCGCACGAAAGCGCGGCCGCCCTCGCCGGGCATTTCACCGATCTGGCGCCGCCGCTCAACGCCCGGCAGGCGCATCTGGAAGCCTCGCGCTGCCTGTATTGCTACGACGCCCCGTGCGTCAATGCGTGCCCGAGCGAGATCGACATCCCGTCGTTCATCCGCAACATTCATCAAGACAACGTGCCCGGTGCGGCGCAGAAAATCCTTTCGGCGAACATCCTCGGCGGCAGTTGCGCGCGGGTCTGTCCGACGGAAATCCTTTGCCAGCAAGCCTGCGTACGCAATAACGCTCAGGAATGCGCGCCGGTGCTGATCGGCCTGCTGCAACGCTACGCCGTGGACAATGCGCACTTCACCGAGCACCCGTTCCAGCGTGCTGCCGCGACTGGCAAACGCATCGCCGTGGTCGGTGCCGGGCCGGCCGGTTTGTCCTGCGCTCACCGCAGTGCCATGCACGGGCATGACGTGGTGATTTTCGAAGCGCGGGAGAAGGCTGGCGGCCTCAATGAATACGGGATCGCCAAGTACAAACTGGTCGACGACTACGCGCAGAAAGAACTGGATTTCCTCCTGCAGATCGGCGGCATCGAGATTCGTCACGGGCAGAAACTCGGTGACAACCTGACGCTGAGCGAACTGCATCAACAGTTCGACGCGGTGTTCCTCGGCCTCGGTCTCAACGCCAGCAAGCAACTCGGCCTGCCTCACGAAGATGCTCCGGGCCTGCTCGCCGCCACCGATTACATTCGCGAACTGCGCCAGGCCGATGACCTCACGCAACTGCCACTGGCCGAACGCTGCATCGTGCTCGGCGCCGGCAACACGGCGATCGACATGGCCGTGCAAATGGCCCGCCTCGGTGCCCGCGACGTCAATCTGGTGTATCGCCGTGGCGCCGCCGACATGGGCGCCACCGGTCATGAACAGGACATCGCCAAAGCCAATCAGGTACGCCTGCTGACCTGGGCGCAACCGGAAGAGGTGCTGCTCGACGATCAGGGCCAGGTGCGCGGCATGCGTTTCGCCCGCACCGATCTGGTCGACGGTCGCCTGCAAACCACTGGCGAAACTTTCGAGCTGGCCGCTGACGCGATCTTCAAAGCCATCGGTCAGGCCTTCGACGGCAGCGCCCTCGCCGACCCGTTGGCGCGTGAACTCAAGCGTCAGGGCGAACGCATCTACGTCGATGAGAACCTGCGCACCAGCATCCCCGACGTGTATGCCGGCGGCGACTGCACCAGCCTCGATCAGGACCTCACCGTACAAGCCGTGCAGCACGGCAAACGCGCCGCCGAGGCGATCAACGCTCAACTGATGCTTAACGTGGAGGCTGCGTAAATGGCCGATCTGTCGATTGTCTTCGCTGGCATCAAAGCCCCTAACCCGTTCTGGCTGGCCTCTGCGCCACCGACCGACAAAGCTTATAACGTCGTCCGTGCCTTTGAGGCAGGCTGGGGTGGCGTGGTGTGGAAAACCCTCGGAGAGGACCCGGCGGCGGTCAACGTGTCGTCGCGCTACTCGGCGCACTACGGCAATAACCGTGAAGTGTTGGGCATCAACAATATCGAGCTGATCACTGACCGTTCGCTGGAAATCAACCTGCGCGAAATCACTCAGGTCAAGAAGGACTGGCCGGATCGCGCGCTGATCGTTTCGTTGATGGTGCCGTGTGTCGAGGAGTCGTGGAAACACATTCTGCCGCTGGTGGAAGCGACTGGCGCTGACGGTATCGAACTGAACTTCGGCTGCCCCCACGGCATGCCCGAGCGCGGCATGGGTGCGGCGGTCGGCCAGGTGCCGGAGTACGTCGAGCAGGTCACGCGCTGGTGCAAGACCTATTGTTCGCTGCCGGTGATCGTCAAACTGACGCCGAACATCACCGACATCCGCGTCGCCGCCCGCGCGGCCCATCGCGGTGGTGCGGACGCGGTGTCGCTGATCAATACGATCAACTCGATCACCAGCGTCGACCTGGAACACATGGTTGCCCTGCCCACCGTCGGCAGCAAAAGCACCCACGGCGGTTACTGCGGCTCGGCGGTGAAACCGATTGCGCTGAACATGGTCGCCGAGATTGCCCGCGATCCGCAGACCCAGGGCTTGCCGATCTGTGGCATTGGCGGCATCGGCAGTTGGCGCGACGCGGCGGAATTCATGGCGTTGGGCAGCGGCGCGGTGCAGGTGTGCACGGCGGCGATGCTGCATGGCTTCCGCATTGTCGAGGAGATGAAGGACGGCTTGTCGCGGTGGATGGACAGTCAGGGCTACGCCAACATCGCCGAGTTCTCCGGGCGCGCGGTGGGCAATACCACGGACTGGAAGTACCTCGACATCAACTATCAGGTGATCGCGAAGATTGATCAGGACGCGTGCATTGGTTGCGGGCGCTGCCACATTGCTTGCGAGGACACCTCACACCAGGCGATCAGCAGTCTGAAGCAGGCGGACGGGACGCATAAATATGAAGTGATCGATGAGGAGTGTGTGGGTTGTAATTTGTGCCAGATCACATGCCCGGTGGCCGATTGCATCGAGATGGTGCCGATTGAGACTGGGAAGCCGTTTCTCGATTGGAATCATGATCCGCGCAATCCGTATCACGTTGCGCTCTAGCCCCTCACCCTAACCCTCTCCCAAAGGGAGAGGGGACTGATCCGGGGATATTTCAGAAATCCACCGACCTGAACGATTTGCTTTGAATCCATAATCGATACATGCACAGGCACGGACGGCTAATCGAAACAGGCAAAGGCTCGGACGGCTTTTTGAATCCATAATCGACTGGATTTTTCAGGTCGATGTATCTCTAAATACACCTCGGTCGGCCCCCTCTCCCTCCGGGAGAGGGCTGGGGTGAGGGTCTGCTTTCAGGGTTCCAAACCGATCCCACGCAAAATCACACTCGTCACCGTCTGCACCGCCCGCTCAAACTGCATGTCCGACAACGGCTGGTGATCATTGAGGATATTCACCTGATGATCAAAGTCGGCATAGTGCTGGGTCGACGCCCAAATCATGTACAGCAGACTCGACGGTTCCACCGGCAAAATTCGCTTGTCCTCGACCCACTGACGAATCTTCGCTTCCTTCATCTTCGCCCAGTCATACAGGCTGACATCCAGCGCCTCGCCCAAGGTCGGTGCACCGTGAATGATCTCGTTGGCCCAGACTTTCGAGCCATACGGACGGCTGCGCGAGTGGTTCATCTTGGCGCGGATATAGCTGCTCAGCACCACGCGCGGATCGTCGAACATCTCGAAGCACAGCGCATCCTGTTTCCACACTTCCAACAGGTCGAACAGCACCGCGCTGTACAGCTCGCTCTTGGTGCTGAAGTAGTAATGCAGGTTGGAGCGCGGCAGTTGCACCTCCGCTGCGATGTCGGCCATGGCGGTGCCGCCGAAGCCTTTTTCGGCGAAGACTTTTTCCGCCGCGAGGAGGATTTTCTCGACGTTACTGCGACGAATCTCGATCTTGTGATTGCCCATGAGGGCTCCCTGACAACAGCGTTGCCCAAGACTAGCATCCGCTCTGGTCCGCGGGCGACCGCTGCAAACAAAACTTCGTACTGGCGTCAGCGGATGGCTAAACTGACGCTTCTTCGATCCTGCCTCAGAGGTATCCGCGATGCTGTTCAAGAACGTCCTGACCACCACCGCCCTGCTCGCTTCGCTGTTCGCCGCATCTTCCGTGTTTGCCCATGCCCACCTGAAAAGCCAGACCCCGGCCGCCGACAGCACCGTCGCCGCTCCCGCCGATTTGCGCCTGACCTTTTCCGAAGGTGTCGAGGCCAGTTTCACCAAAGTCACGTTGACTCGCGATGGCGCACCGGTCGCGGTCAAGCCGCTAACCACCGAGGGCGACAAGAAAACCCTGATCGTCACACCGGCCGCTCCGCTGAGCGCCGGCGAGTACAAAATCGAATGGCATGCGGTGTCGGTGGACACGCACAAAAGCGAAGGCGCCTACCAGTTCAAGGTGGGTCAGTAATTCATGAGTGAAGCGCTGGTGCTGTGCCGCTTCGTGCATTTCATCGTGGTGTTGATGCTGTTCGGGGCCTGGCTGTTCAGGCCGTTACTGCTCAAAGATGAAGCGCCGCAAGTGGATCGGTACCTGGCGCGACTGGCGCGCGGGCTGGCTGCAGTGGCGCTGGTCAGCGGGATTGCCTGGGCACTTTTGATTACTGCAAGCATGGCCGGTTCGGCTACAGCGGCGTTTGATCCGGACACGGTTGCGCGGGTGCTGGGCCATACGTTTTTTGGTCAGGTCTGGCGTTGGCATCTGCTGATCAATGCTGTGCTGTTGGCGCTGTTGTTCACACCTTGGCGTTCAAACATGCCGTTGCGACTTGGCTTGAGTGCACTGCTGCTGGCGACTCTCGCTCCGGTCGGACACGGCGCCATGCTCGATGGTTTGAGTGGGCAATTGCTGATTTTCAACCAGATCGTGCATCTGACCTGCGTAGCGGCGTGGCTCGGCGGGCTGTTATTGCTGGTGCTGATTCTGCGTCAGCCGACGGAGCCGGTGAATGAAGTTTTGCGACGTTTCAGCGGGATCGGTTATACGCTGGTCGCGGGGTTGCTGATCACGGGTTTGATCAACGTACGCGTGCTGACCGGCCAGTGGTGGCCGACGCCATTGTTCAGCGGGTTTGCGTTGATTCTGTTGATCAAGGCGATGACCGTGCTGGGGATGCTTGGATTGGCGCTGTTCAATCGTTTGCGGATTGAGGATTGCGAACAACGGATTGGCACGCTCAGGCGCAGTGTGCTGCTGGAGTGGTTGCTCGGCATTGGTGCCGTAGCCGCCGTATCCCTGCTCGGCACCCTGCCCCCGATGATCACAACCTGAAACACGATCCCCCTGTGGGAGCTGGCTTGCCAGCGATGGCGGTGTGTCAGGAACAGATATTTCGGATATGCCGACGTCATCGCTGGCAAGCCCACAGGGTTATGCATTGTGTCAGTGAGGCTGGGTGTCGCCCGCCGCGGTGTCGATGCTGACCACCACCGACATCCCCGGCCGCAACCGCTCCTCTTCCTGCTGATCCGGATCGATGGTGATCCGCACCGGCACCCGCTGGGCAATTTTCACGAAGTTGCCGGTGGCGTTGTCCGCCTGCAACAGGGCAAATTCAGAACCGGTGCCCGGGGAAATATGCTGCACATGTCCGGTGAATTTGCGGTGGTTCAGCGCATCGACTGTGAAGCGTACCGGTTGCCCGACGCGGACGTTGTCCATCTGGGTTTCCTTCATGTTGGCGATCACCCATTTCTGGTTCGGCACCAACGCCATCAACTGCGCCCCGGAGTTGACGTAAGCGCCGAGGCGCACGCCGATCTGCCCGAGCTGACCGTCACGCGGGGCGACAATACGCGTATTCGACAGGTCGATCCGCGCCAGTTGCACCGCTGCTTCGGCGCTGGCCACCGCTGCTTCCAGCGAGCCACGATTGACGATCACCGTTTGCAGATCCTGACGGGCGATTTCCAGATTGGCCTTGGCTTGCGCGACCGCCGCAATGCTTTGCGCATTGGCCGCCAGCGCGACGTCCATCTCGCGTTTCGACACCGAACCGTCGCGCACCAATTCCTGATTGCGGCGCAGATCCGCCTCGCTTTTACGCAACTGCGCTTCGCTGTCGGCCTGCACCGCCTGACGCAACTTGATCGTCGCCTCGGCGCTGTTGCGTTGCTGCACCACATTGGCCAATGCGGCCTTCTGCACTGCCAGTTGCGCCAGTGCCTGGTCGAGGCGTTGCTGATAGATACGGTCGTCCAGACGCACCAGCAAATCCCCAGCCTTCACGTACTGGAAATCCTGCACCGGCACCTCGTAGACATAGCCGGCGAGTTGCGGGCCGATGATCGTCACCTGCCCGCGCACCAACGCGTTTTCGGTGGTTTCGACCGCACTGCTGAACGGCGGCAATTGCCAGGCATACAAAACGATCAATACGCCGACGATGGCAATCGCGGCAAAGCCCAGCGACGAGATGATCCGCACCCGCAGCGAGCGTGGCTCGGTGTTCGGCGATGACGGCGGCGCGACGCCCTCAGGCGTGGCAGCGATAGCATTGGTGGTTGTGGTGGTCGGTTCGGTCATGAAGAAGTGGCACCGCTCGGAGGTGTGGATGGCGCAGGGGCGACGGCTTTGGTGGTGCTCATCAGCCACAGCGCACGAATGGACAGCCAGATCATGGTCAGCACCGCAATCACGGCGATCAGCATGAACACATCGTTATAGGCCAGCACGTTGGCCTCGCGGGTCGCGGCGTTGGACAGGCTGCGAATCCCCGCCAGGTTGCGCAGGCTCGGGTCGGCCAACAGCGAGCCGTACGCCGAGCCGCCGCTCTGCACGCGCGCGGCCACCAACGGGTCAGACAGCGTCAGGTGTTCAACGATGTGACTGGAATGAAATTTTTCCCGGACGATCTGAAAGGTGCCCAGCAGTGCCGCACCCAGCAGGCCGCCGAGGTTGTTGCAGATCCCGAACAGCACAGAAAAACTCACCAGGTTGCGTGGATTGGTCAGCACATTGCGCGTACCGAAGACCATGGTCGGGCCGAGGAAAAACGTACTGCCGAACGCCAGCAGGAATTGACTGAAGTAGAGGTTTTCCGGGCGGGTCAGGTTGTTGGAAAAACTGTCCATCACCGACCCGGTGGCCATCAGGCCCAGCGAGATGATCAATGGCATCAGCAGGTGTTTGGGGTCGATGGTCAGCGCACTGGTCAATAGCCCGGCGACACTGCCGATCAGCATCACCACGTAGAGGCTGTGCAGTTGCTCATAGCCCATGTTCAGGTTCTGCATGAAACCGACCGCACCGGTCGACTGCTCCGAGGTGACCATGCGAATCAGGGTCACCGCCAGCGCCAGGCGGATCATCGTCCCGCTGCCAAGCCAACGGGTCATCAGCAGCGGGTTGCTGCGATTATGTTCGATGGCCAGGCCGGCGAGGATCAAAGCAATCGAGGCGGCCAGCGCATAGCCGATCCAGTTGGCCTCCAGCCACCAGTCAATCCGCCCCAGCGACAACACCGCACACAGCAGCGCCACGCCCGTGGCGAGAATGGCGAAGGTGAGAAAGTCGAGTTTTTCGAAGGTTTTGAAACGGTCGCCCGGCGGAAGCTTGAGCAGCAATACGCAGCCCAGCGACAGCAGTGCCATGCCCAGTTCGAAGAGGTAGAGGCCGCGCCATTCGGCGATCTGCAGCAAATCTTCCGAGAATAATCGCGCCAATGGCAGCGCCAGTTGTGAAGTGCCGAGGCCGAGCACCAGGGCCTTCATGCGCCACTTCGCCGGGAACGCCTGGACCATGTAATACAGACCCAGCGAACTCAGTGCCGCGCCGACCATGCCGTGGGCCGCGCGCACCGCCACCGCCGAATTCAGGTCATTGACGAACAAATGGCCGAAGGTCACCAGCGCATACAACACCAGAAACACCTCGGTGAACGCACGCAAACCGAACTGCTGACGAAACTTCACCAGCAGCAGATTCATCGATACGTTGGTCATCACGAACGCCGCCGGCAGCCAGGCCATTTCCGCCGTGGTCGCGCCCAGTGCGCCTTGCAGGTAAGGCAGGTTGGCCACCACTAGCGAGTTGCCCAAGCCACCGGTCACCGCCACCAGCACGCCGACCAAGGCATAGGCCAGGCGCTTGGGGTTGGAGTGCAACGGCGTCGAAGGGGAACCGGGCAGACTGGGCTTTTCGTGGGGCTGCCAGTTGCGCGGGGCGTATTGATCCATGGACAGGCCTTGTGCGGAAGGTGGGTGAAGTTTGCCGCAAATTCACCGGCAACACACTCATCCCCTGTCATCCACCAAACCCTGTGGGAGCTGGCTTGCCAGCGATGAGGCCGGCATATCCAGCATCCTTGTTGAATGACACTACGCAATCGCTGGCAAGCCAGCGCCCACAGGTTTTAGCGATAAGTTGAAAATTCGGGCACGACAAGGTCATCGTATAACTGGCAGTTGACTTTCCCGTAAAACCTAGGAAATATCCGCATCCATGTTGTACGACGACGTATGACAAATAATAAAAACAACAAACGATTCAGGGAGCGTCACAGTGAGCACACTTGTCTGCAGTTCCGTCCGCCCTTTCCGCTTTGCCACGCTTCGACCACGCACCACCCTTGGCCTGATCGGCTGCAGCAGCCTGGCCCTGGCCTTGCCGATGAACGCCGATGCCGAAGGCTTTCTCGAAGACAGCAAAGCCACGCTGAACCTGCGCAATGCCTACTTCAACCGCAACTTCGTCAACCCGGCCAACCCGCAGGGCAAGGCTGAAGAGTGGACGCAAAACTTCATCCTCGATGCCAAATCCGGCTTCACCCAAGGCACGGTCGGCTTCGGGCTCGACATCCTTGGCATGTACTCGCAAAAGCTCGATGGCGGCAAAGGCACGGGCGGCACGCAACTGTTGCCGATCCACGATGACGGGCGCCCGGCAGACAACTTCGGTCGCCTCGGTGTGGCGCTGAAGGCCAAGGTTTCGAAGACTGAACTGAAGGTCGGCGAATGGATGCCGGTGCTGCCGATCCTGCGTTCCGACGATGGCCGTTCGCTGCCGCAGACCTTTCGCGGCGGCCAGATCACGTCCACCGAGATCAACGGTCTGACTGTCTACGGCGGCCAGTTCCGCGGCAACAGCCCGCGCAACGACGCGAGCATGGAAGACATGTCAATGAACGGCCGTGGCGCGTTCACTTCCGACCGCTTCAACTTCGGCGGCGGCGAATACACCTTCAACGACAAGCGCACGCTGGTCGGCGTGTGGTACGCCGAGCTCAGCGACATCTACCAGCAGCAGTATTTCAACCTCAGCCACAGTCAGCCATTAGGCGACTGGACCCTGGGCGCCAACCTCGGTTTCTTCACCGGCAAAGAAGACGGCAGCGCCCAGGCCGGCGACCTCGACAACAAGACTGCGTTCGCCCTGCTCTCGGCCAAATACGGCGGCAACACCTTCTATGTCGGCCTGCAAAAACTCAGCGGCGACGATGCGTGGATGCGGGTCAACGGCACGAGCGGCGGCACCCTGGCCAACGACAGTTACAACGCCAGTTATGACAACGCCAAGGAGCGCTCCTGGCAGTTGCGCCACGACTACAACTTCGTCGCCCTCGGCATCCCCGGCCTGACCCTGATGAACCGCTACATCAGCGGTGACAACGTGCACACAGCCAGCACCACTGATGGCAAGGAATGGGGCCGCGAGTCGGAACTGGCCTACACGGTGCAGAGCGGCCCGTTGAAAAACCTCAACGTGAAATGGCGCAACGCGACGATACGCCGCGACTTCAGCACCAACGAGTTTGACGAGAACCGGATCTTTATCAGTTATCCGATTTCGTTGTTGTAAAGCCAGTCGCCACACCGAGCTTCCCTGTGGAAGCGAGCCTGCTCGCGAAGGCGGCGTGTCAGGCGATGCAAGAGTTGCCTGCACCGGCCTCATCGCTGGCAAGCCAGCTCCCACAGGTATCGAAGTTGTTTTCGATGTCTGTGTCCACCACAACACCCTGTGGGAGCTGACTTGCCAGCGATGGCGGCGGCAGATTCACCATTGATGTTGATTGACACACCGCCTTCGCGAGCAGGCTCGCTCCCTCAAGGGGGTTGCGTAGCTACGAAGTCATTGTGGTGATCGAAAAGTGTTTTGGGCCTTCCGTCATTTACACCGAAAGTCGCGTTGACAAGTTCCAGAAACCCTACCGATACTTCAGCGTAGTCATACGACAACCTACAACAAACCTAATAACAACGTGTAAGGGCTTGCCATGACGTCTACCTCTACTCCCCGCGCCCCTTTCAACCGCCTGCTGCTGACCGGCGCCGCCGGGGGCCTGGGCAAAGTCCTGCGCGAACGTATGCGCCCTTATGCCAATGTCCTGCGCCTGTCAGACATTGCCGCCCTCGCCCCGGCCGTCGACGATCGCGAAGAAGTCGTCCCGTGCGATCTGGCCGACAAACACGCCGTGCACCAACTGGTCGAAGGCGTCGACGCGATCCTGCATTTTGGCGGCGTCTCTGTAGAACGGCCCTTCGAAGAAATCCTCGGCGCCAACATCAGCGGCGTGTTTCACATTTACGAAGCGGCGCGCCGGCATGGCGTCAAGCGCGTGATCTTCGCCAGCTCGAACCACGTCATCGGTTTCTACAAACAGGACGAAAAACTCGACGCCACCTCGGCGCGCCGTCCCGATGGTTACTACGGTTTGTCCAAGTCCTACGGCGAAGACATGGCCAGTTTCTATTTCGATCGCTACGGCATCGAGACCGTCAGCATCCGCATCGGCTCCTCGTTCCCCGAGCCGCAGAACCGCCGGATGATGCACACCTGGCTGAGCTTCGACGACCTCACGCAACTGCTCGAACGCGCGCTGTACACACCCAACGTCGGCCACACCGTGGTCTACGGCATGTCCGCCAACAAGGACGTCTGGTGGGACAACAAATTCGCCAGCCACCTCGGTTTTGCCGCGAAGGACAGCTCCGAAGTGTTCCGCGAAAAAGTCGAGGCACAGCCCATGCCGGCCGCCGATGACCCGGCGCGGATCTACCAGGGCGGCGCGTTCGTCGCGGCAGGGCCGTTCGGCGACTGATCACTCTGACAACGACGCAAAGGAATGAGTATGCAAGCCGAATTGATCGTCGATGCCCGCAACGCCGTGGGCGAAAGCCCGGTCTGGGTGCCGCAGGAAAACGCGCTGTATTGGGTGGATATTCCCAACGGCGGGCTGCAACGCTGGAGCGCTGACACCGGCCATGTGCATGCCTGGACAACCCCGGAAATGCTCGCCTGCATCGCTCGTCACAGCGATGGCGGCTGGGTAGCCGGCATGGAGAGCGGCTTTTTTCATCTGCACCCGCACAGCGACGGCAGCCTCGACAGTGAGTTGCTTGCCACCGTGGCGCACAGTCGCGCAGACATGCGCCTGAACGATGGTCGCTGCGACCGCCAAGGGCGTTTCTGGGCCGGCAGCATGGTGCTGAACATGGGCCTGAATGCGCCCGAAGGCTGGCTCTACCGCTACGGCGCCGGGCAATCTGGCGTGATCGAAGCGCAGCTCGACGGTTTCATCGTGCCCAACGGCCTCGGTTTCAGCCCTGACGGCAAGACGATGTACCTGTCCGATTCGCACCCCGACGTGCAACTGATCTGGGCGTTCGATTACGACACCGAGACCGGCACGCCGTCGAATCGTCGAGTGTTCGTCGACATGAACCACTTTCCCGGACGGCCCGATGGCGCTGCCGTGGATGCTGAAGGTTTTTACTGGATCTGCGCCAACGACGCCGGCCTGATTCACCGCTTCGCGCCGGACGGTCGTCTGGATTTCTCACTGGAGGTGCCGGTGAAAAAACCGACCATGTGTGCCTTCGGCGGTGACCGGATGGACACCTTGTTCGTGACTTCGATTCGTCCCGGCGACGACCATGATCCGCACTCCCTGGCCGGTGGCGTGTTCGCCTTGAAGCCAGGCGTCAAAGGCCTTGCGGAACCCTTGTTCAACGATTTGCTTTAAACCCTCTGCTGCACCGCTGCGCCTTGAACACAACAATAACAAGACTGGAGACTCACCCCCATGAACTTCAAACGCACCTTGCTGGCCGCTGCACTCCCGCTGATGTTTACCTTCACTGGCGCCGCTCAGGCACTGCAACTCAAATTTGCTGACATCCATCCCGCCGGTTATCCAACCGTGGTGGCCGAAGAAAACATGGGCAAGACCCTGACCAAGGAAACCAACGGCGAGCTGACCTTTCAGTACTTCCCCGGCGGTGTGCTGGGTTCCGAAAAGGAAGTCATCGAGCAGATGCAGGTCGGCGCAGTACAGCTGTCTCGCGTCAGCCTGGGTATCGTCGGCCCGGTGGTACCGGACGTGAACGTGTTCAACATGCCGTTCATCTTCCGCGACCATCAACACATGCGTAACGTCATCGACGGCCCGGTGGGCGACGAAATCCTCGACAAAATCACCCACTCCGAATTCGGCCTGGTGGCCCTGGCCTGGATGGACGGCGGCACGCGCAACGTCTACACCAAGAAACCGGTGCGCAAGCTCGAAGACCTCAAGGGCATGAAAATCCGCGTGCAAGGCAACCCGATGTTCATCGACATGATGAACGCCATGGGCGGCAACGGTATCGCCATGGACACCGGCGAAATCTTCAGTGCCCTGCAGACCGGCGTGATCGACGGCGCGGAAAACAACCCGCCAACCCTGCTCGAACATAACCACTTCCAGAACGCCAAGTACTACAGCCTGACCGGTCACCTTATCCTGCCAGAGCCGATCGTGATGTCGAAAATCACCTGGGAAAAACTGACCCCGGATCAACAAACGCTGGTCAAGACCGCCGCCAAGGCTGCCCAGGCTGAAGAGCGTGTGCTGTGGGACAAGAAGTCCGCTGCCAGTGAGGAAAAACTCAAGGCCGCGGGCGTCGAGTTCATCGAGGTCGACAAGAAACCCTTCTACGACGCCACCGCTCCGGTGCGGGAAAAATACGGCGCGAAATACGCCGACCTGATCAAGAAAATCGAAGCCGTCCAGTAACACTTCCCGCTCCGTACTCATGAGAAAAGGCCCGGCGCATCTGATGACTCAGGCGCGCCCGGTTACGGTGGAACCCGATGAAGAATCTGCTGCTGCGTATCAACGACAAGATCTACATGACGTGTATCTGGGTCGCCGGTCTTTCGGTCCTGGCGATTTCCCTGATGATTCCCTGGGGCGTGTTCGCCCGCTACGTGCTGGGCACCGGCTCGAGCTGGCCCGAGCCCACGGCGATTCTGTTGATGATGGTGTTTACCTTCATCGGCGCCGCCGCCAGTTACCGCGCCGGTGCGCACATGGCCGTGGCCATGCTCACCGACCGCATGCCTCCACAGCTGAGATCTGCGGCGGCGATATTCTCGCAACTGCTCATGGCGGCGATCTGCATCTTCATGACGATCTGGGGCGCCAAGCTGTGCATGTCCACCTGGAACCAGTTCATGGCGGCCCTTCCCGATCTGCGGGTGGGCGTGACCTATCTGCCGATTCCTGTGGGCGGCTTGCTGACGCTGGTTTTTGTTCTGGAAAAACTCTTGCTCGGTGACCAGAGCAAACGGCGGGTCGTGCAGTTCGACCTGGTGGAAGAAAGTGAAGGTGCCGCTTAATGGACGCTTTGATACTGCTGGGCAGTTTTATCGTATTGATCCTGATCGGCATGCCCGTCGCCTACGCGCTGGGCGCCGCCGCGCTGATCGGTGCATGGTGGATCGACATCCCGTTCCAGGCGGTGATGATCCAGGTCGCGTCAGGGGTGAACAAATTCTCGCTGCTGGCCATTCCGTTCTTCGTGCTGGCCGGTGCGATCATGGCCGAGGGCGGCATGTCGCGCCGGCTGGTGGCGTGTGCCGGGGTACTGGTGGGTTTTGTCCGCGGCGGTCTGTCACTGGTCAACATTGTCGCCTCGACCTTTTTCGGCGCGATTTCCGGCTCGTCGGTGGCCGACACCGCATCGGTGGGTTCGGTGCTGATTCCGGAAATGGAACGCAAGGGTTATCCACGGGAGTTCTCCACCGCCGTGACCGTCAGCGGCTCGGTGCAAGCCCTGCTGACTCCGCCAAGCCATAACTCGGTGCTCTACTCCCTGGCCGCCGGTGGTACGGTTTCGATTGCCTCGCTGTTCATGGCGGGCATCGTGCCAGGCTTGATGATGAGTGCCTGCCTGATGGTGCTGTGCCTGATCTTCGCGAAAAAGCGCAACTACCCCAAAGGTGAAGTCATCCCGATGCGCCAGGCGCTGAAAATCGTCGGCGAAGCCCTCTGGGGCATGATGGCGATGGTGATCATCCTCGGCGGCATCCTCTCGGGGATCTTCACGGCTACAGAGTCGGCGGCCATCGCCGTGCTGTGGTCGTTCTTCGTCACCATGTTCATCTACCGCGACTACAAGTGGAGCGAACTGCCGAAACTGATGCACCGCACCGTGCGGACGATTTCGATCGTGATGATCCTGATCGGTTTCGCCGCGAGCTTCGGCTACATCATGACCCTGATGCAGATCCCGGCGAAGATCACTACGCTGTTCCTGACCCTGTCGGACAACCGCTACGTGATCCTGATGTGCATCAACGTCATGCTGCTGTTGCTCGGCACGGTGATGGACATGGCGCCGCTGATCCTGATCCTCACGCCGATCCTGATGCCGGTGATTCTCGGCATCGGCGTGGATCCGGTGCAGTTCGGCATGATCATGCTGGTCAACCTCGGGATCGGACTGATAACACCGCCGGTGGGCGCGGTGCTGTTTGTCGGTTCAGCGGTGGGCAAGGTCAGCATCGAGAGCACCGTGAAAGCGCTGTTGCCGTTTTACGCGGTGCTGTTTCTGGTGCTGATGCTGGTCACATACGTTCCGGCGATTTCGCTGTGGTTGCCGCATCTGGTGTTGTAACACCCTAAAAGATCGTCCGATCGCGGCCCGAGCCTTCGGCAGCTCCTGCATGAATCGCATTCCCATGTAGGAGCTGTCGAGTGAAACGAGGCTGCGATCTTTTGATCTTCCCCACGCTCAGGCGCGAAACAGCATGTAGGCCGCCACCACCAGACACACGCTGGCAAACCCCACCTGCAATGCCCGCGCCGGCACCCGCGCACTGAGTTTGCGCCCGATGATCATGCCGACAATGCTGGCCACGATAAACGCTGCACCCTGCGCATCAATCCGCACACCGGCGTGAAACGAGCCGATCACCCCTATCACCGAAATCAGACTGATCACCATCAACGACGTCGCGACAATCCCGCGCATCTGCACATCGGTCAGTTGCTTGAACGCCGGCACGATCAAGAAGCCGCCACCGACGCCGAGCAAACCGGACACCACGCCGGTAATCGCGCCCAGTGCAGCCAGCGTTGCGGTGCATTTGGCGGTCCAGTCGAAGCGCCCGGTTTCTTCGTTGAGCATGCAATTCTTCTGACCCCAACTGGCGTGACCGTGATCGCTCGGCCCTTCCTGCTGACGCTCGCGGCGCAGCATGCGCCAGGCCACCATGACCATCAGCAGACTGAACAGAATCATCAGGATTTTCTCCGGCAACTGGTGCGCGAAGTAAATCCCCAATGGCGAAAACACGGCGCCCAACGCGGCAATCAACAACGCGGCGCGATAGCGCACCAGGCCATGACGCAAACCGTCGATAGCCCCGACCGCCGCCGCACTGCCCACCGCAAACAACGCCACTGGCGCTGCCTGGGTCATCGTCCAGCCGAGGCCGAGGACCAACGCCGGCACCGCGAGAATACCGCCGCCGGCCCCGGTCAAGCCGAGGACCAACCCCATCACCACACCAAACAGACTTGCCAGCAACATAGGGTTTTCTCAGTCGACTCTGGACAGAGTTGTCAGCCACTCGCGGCCCTTGAGCATGCCGTTCCAGTAGAACCACGGCAGCAAGGTTGCCTTGAGAAACCACGCCGAACGCCGCGCCACGGTCGGGTCCATCGGGAAGGTCGGCAGCAACTTGCCGGCATAGCCGAACTCGGCGAGGATCACCTTGCCCTTCTCCACCGTCAGCGGGCAGGAACCGTAGCCGTCGTACTTCAGCGGCAGCGGTTGCTGCTTGCGCAGAGCCAACAGGTTTTCCGCAACCACCACGATTTGCTTGCGCACTGCTGCGGCGGTTTTCGCGTTGCTGGTGCCGCAGATGTCACCCAGTGCGAACACCTCGGGATAGCGCGGATGCTGCAGGCTGTGTGGGTTGACCTCACACCAGCCAGCCGCGTCAGCCAGAGGACTTTGCGCGATGAAGTCCGGCGAAACCTGCGGTGGCACGACGTGGAGCAGATCGAAGGTTTTCGCCTCGAGGCTGGCATTGCCGTCCGCGTCCTTGACCTCGAACCATGCAGTTTTCGCCGGACCGTCGACCTTGACCAGGTTGGAGTTGAACGCCAGTTGTGCGTTGTATTTCTCGATGTACTTCATCAACGGCGGCACGAACGTCGCCACGCCGAACAGCGCGGCGCCAGCCAGATTGAATTCGACATGGATGTTGTTCAGCGCAGCGCTTTTACGCCAGTGATCGCACGACAGGTACAGCGCTTTTTGCGGCGCGCCGGCGCATTTGATCGGCATCGCCGGTTGCGTGAACAGCGCATTGCCGCCGCGCAGTTTCTGCACCTGATCCCAGGTGTACTGCGCGTGCTGATAGCTGTAATTGGAGGTGACGCCGTGGTTGCCAAGGCTCTCTTGCAAGCCTTCGATCTTCTCCCAGGCCAGGCGCAGACCGGGGCAGACGATCAGGTTCTGATAGCTGACCGTGCGTTGGTCGTTGAGGGTGAGCTGGCGCTGGTCCGGGTCGATCGCGGTGACTGCCGCTTGCAACCAGTTCGCTTGCTTGGGCATGACCTTGTTCATCGGTTTTGCGGTGTCTTTGACGTCGTAGGCGCCACCGCCGACCAGTGTCCACGCCGGTTGGTAGTAATGCTGGGTGCTCGGGTCGATGACTGTGATCTTCAAGTGTGGATCACGCTTGAGCAGACTGGCGACAAACCCGATACCGGCCGTACCGCCGCCGATGACTACGATGTCTGCACTGATGGATGGGCCCCAGTGTTGATCGTTCATTGCTTGTTCCTTTTACTGCACGCAAGGATTTCTCAGCCTCTACACAAAACCCTGTGGGAGCTGGCTTGCCAGCGATGGCGGAGTTTCAGTCGCCATCAATGTTGGCTGACACGCCCTCATCGCTGGCAAGCCAGCTCCCACAGGGTAAGTGATGTATTGGCTGGCATTTATTGATGGCCCAGACTTTTCAGCACGGCTCCGCAATACAGCCCGGACAGGGTCTTCATCACCTGAATGACTTCCGGACTGGCCAGACCATAAAAAATGTACTTGCCCTCACGACGGGTCGCGACCAGCCCTTCATCCCGCAGGATGCCCAGTTGCTGCGACAGCGTCGGCTGGCGTACGCCGGTCATTTTTTCCAGTTCGCCCACGTTGCGTTCGCCCTGGGTCAATTGACACAGGATCAACAGACGATCCTCATTGGCCAAGGCCTTGAGCAACGCGCAGGCCTTGGAGGCCGAGGCGCGCAGTTGGGCGACTTCACATTCGGTCAGACTGGATTGCATTTGCACGATGCCTTCAAGGTCACTTAAGCTGCGAACATTATGTTTTTAGATAAAGTGTTGCAACCCATTTTCCTTGTTCAGGTTGGTGTCCATGCCCGCGCAGATTGAAGCTTTCCTCGACCCCGCCTCCTCGACCTACAGCTATGTGGTCTATGAAACCGACGGTGGGCAGTGTGCGATCGTCGACCCGGTGCTCGATTACGACGGCGCCGCCGGACGCACCTGCACCGCCCAGGCCGACAAAATCATCGCCTTCGTCCGCGCGCACAACCTGCAGGTGCAGTGGCTGCTGGAAACCCATGCCCACGCCGATCACCTGTCCGCCGCGCCTTACTTGCGCCGCGAACTGGGCGGGAAAATCGCCATCGGCGAATCGATCAGCAAAGTGCAGAACGTGTTCAAGGCGCTGTTCAATCTGGAGCCGGAATTCTGCGTCGACGGTTCGCAGTTCGATCACCTGTTCGCGCCGAACGAGTCATTCCGCATCGGCAACCTCAAAGCCACTGCCCTGCATGTTCCAGGGCACACCCCGGCGGACATGGCCTACTTGATCGACGGCGAACAGATTCTGGTCGGCGACACGCTGTTCATGCCCGACGTTGGCACCGCGCGTTGCGACTTTCCCGGTGGCAACGCCCATCAGCTGTTCAACTCGATTCACAAACTGCTGGCCTTCCCGGCCAGCGTGAAACTCTACGTTTGCCACGACTACCCGCCCGACGGCCGTGCCTCGCAGTGCCAGACCACCGTCGGCGAACAGCGCAAAAGCAATATTCATGTGCATGACGGCATCGATGAGGCGGCGTTTGTCGAGATGCGTACGAAGCGTGATGCCGGGCTGGGCATGCCGACGCTGCTGCTGCCGGCGATTCAGGTCAATGTGCGGGCGGGGAATCTGCCGCCGGCCGAGGAAAACGGCGTGGTGTACCTGAAGATTCCGCTCAATTCTCTATAGGAAAAAGTCGCTCGAACCCTCGCCAGATTATTTTTCCTACGAACGCTGGCGATAGTGATGAACTGGTGAAAATCCCCTCAGCGATCAGACTCCATTGGGCAAACATTCAATGGAGTTTTCGCAATATGGATATTCGTCGTAATCACCGAGACATGACACCGCAACAGAAATCCGCGTTCATCGAAGCGATCCTGATACTGAAAAACAACGTCGACAGCGTCCTGCGCCCCGGGCAGCAAAATCGCTACGATGACTTCGTGCAGATCCACAAAAACTCGATGGGTGGGGCCAATCCGCTGATACCCAATCCGCACCGCAGCCCTTTGTTCTATCCGTGGCATCGAATTCTGCTTCGCCAGTTCGAACTGGCCCTGCAGTCCGCCACCAATGATCCGACCATCACCCTGCCCTACTGGAACTGGCAACTGACCGGAGCCGACAACCCCTTCACGTCTGACTTCATGGGTCCAAACGGTGACAACCTGCAAGATCAACGCGTCACTGGCGGCCCGTTTTCCAGGGAGCACTCACAATTCGATGTCAGGGTCTGGGACGAGGGCATTGGCAACACCGGCATTCTTCGAAATCTGGGGGCAAGCGGCGCACTGCCCACGCCGCTGGATGTTATTTCGGCCCTCAACAGAACGCCTTACTGGATGGATGAAAGCGGCTGGGAAAACGTCTCGGAAAGCCTTTTGCACAATCCGGTACATACCTGGATTGGCGGCAGCATGGCACAAGCTTCCTCACCCAACGATCCGATATTCTTCCTGCACCACTGCTACCTCGACTTGCTGTGGGAGCGCTGGAAACATCAGCATGCTGGAACTCCAGGCTTCACCAATGAGGCTGGCTCGGCAGACATGAATGAAACCGTTCTGGTCTTTCATCCTGCCAATGAACTGGCGCCCTGGGAGCAAAGCTTTACCGTCCAACAAACCCTCTATACCGCAGAACTCGATTACCGGTATGACTACATCTGACGTTCAGTTACCTAGCGTCAGGCCGTTCGCTGGCAGGGGCAACGCAGTCTTGTAGCGCACCTGCTTGAGCGCAAAGCTCGACCGGATGTTCGCCACACCGGGAACCTTGGTGAGGAAGTCCATCATGAAGCGTTCCAGCGACTGAATCGTCGGCACCAGGACCCGGATGAGGTAATCCGGGTCTCCGGCCATCAGGTAGCACTCCATCACCTCCGGGCGATCGGAAATGGCCTCTTCGAAATGCTGCAACGCCTCCTCGACCTGTTTTTCCAGACTGACATGGATGAACACGTTCACATGCAGCCCCAGCAGGTCGGCATCCAGCAGCGTCACCTGCTCGCGAATCAGGCCCAATTCCTCCATCGCCTTGACCCGGTTGAAGCACGGTGTCGGCGACAGATTGACCGAGCGCGCGAGGTCGGCGTTGGTGATACGCGCATTCTCCTGAAGGCTGTTGAGAATGCCGATATCGGTACGGTCCAGTTTGCGCATGAGACAAAACCACCTGTTTTTTATGTTTATGCAGAATTTCTATCTGCAAATCGTCTTCAGCGCAACGAAACAGAGATAAATATTCTTCTTGGCCGGGCCTATGATTGTTGTAGGACAAGATTTCTTCTACCGAAGAATGACTGCCAGCTCACTACAAGAAATTCACAAGATCGAGCGTAGAAGCCATGACCCAAGCGTATGAACCGCTGCGCCTGCACGTCCCTGAACCCTCGGGCCGTCCCGGCTGTAAAACCGACTTCTCCTATCTGCATCTGACCGATGCCGGTACGGTGCGCAAACCTTCCATCGACGTCGAACCTGCCGACACCGCCGACCTGGCGCGTGGGCTGATTCGCGTGCTCGACGATCAGGGCAACGCCCTCGGCCCATGGGCTGAAAACGTGCCGGTCGAGATCCTGCGCAAGGGCATGCGCGCCATGCTCAAGACGCGCATCTACGACAACCGCATGGTGGTCGCCCAGCGCCAGAAAAAAATGTCGTTCTACATGCAGAGCCTCGGCGAAGAAGCCATCGGCAGTGCTCAGGCCCTGGCCTTGAACATCGACGACATGTGCTTTCCGACCTATCGCCAGCAAAGCATCCTGATGGCTCGCGAAGTGCCGCTGGTCGACCTGATCTGCCAACTGCTGTCCAACGAGCGCGATCCGCTCAAGGGCCGGCAGTTGCCAATCATGTACTCGGTCAAGGACGCCGGTTTCTTCACCATTTCCGGCAACCTCGCCACTCAGTTCATTCAGGCTGTCGGCTGGGGCATGGCCTCGGCGATCAAGGGCGACACGAAAATCGCCTCGGCGTGGATCGGTGACGGCGCTACCGCCGAGTCGGACTTCCACACCGCCCTCACCTTCGCCCACGTTTATCGCGCGCCGGTGATCCTCAACGTGGTGAACAACCAGTGGGCGATTTCGACCTTCCAGGCAATTGCCGGTGGTGAAGCCACCACCTTCGCCGGACGCGGCGTCGGTTGCGGCATCGCTTCACTGCGCGTGGATGGCAACGATTTCTACGCGGTCTATGCGGCATCTGCCTGGGCTGCCGAACGCGCCCGCCGCAACCTCGGCCCGACCATGATCGAATGGGTCACCTACCGCGCCGGCCCGCACTCGACCTCCGACGATCCATCCAAATACCGCCCGGCCGATGACTGGAGCCATTTCCCGCTCGGCGACCCGATCGCCCGTCTCAAACAGCACCTGATCAAAGTCGGTCACTGGTCGGAAGAGGAGCACACCGCCGTCAGCGCCGAACTTGAGGCCGAAGTGATTGCCGCACAGAAACAGGCCGAACAGTACGGCACCCTCGCCGGCGGCCAGATTCCAAGCGCCGCGACCATGTTCGAAGACGTCTACAAAGAGATGCCGGAGCACTTGAAGCGCCAGCGTCAGCAGTTGGGGATCTGACATGAACGATCACAACAACAATATTCAGTTGGAAACCGCCATGACCACGACCACCATGACCATGATCCAGGCCCTGCGCTCGGCCATGGATGTGATGCTTGAGCGTGATGACAATGTGGTGGTGTTCGGTCAGGACGTCGGCTACTTCGGCGGCGTGTTCCGCTGCACCGAAGGCCTGCAGACCAAGTACGGCACTTCCCGCGTATTCGACGCACCGATCTCCGAAAGCGGCATCGTCGGCGTCGCCGTCGGCATGGGTGCCTACGGTTTGCGTCCGGTCGCCGAGATCCAGTTCGCCGACTACGTCTACCCGGCTTCCGACCAGATCATTTCCGAAGCGGCGCGCCTGCGCTATCGCTCGGCCGGCGAGTTCACCGCGCCAATGACCCTGCGCATGCCATGCGGCGGCGGCATCTACGGCGGCCAGACCCACAGCCAGAGCATCGAGGCGATGTTCACCCAGGTCTGTGGTCTGCGCACGGTGATGCCGTCCAACCCGTATGACGCCAAAGGCTTGCTGATCGCCTCCATCGAAAACGATGACCCGGTGATCTTCCTAGAGCCGAAACGCCTGTACAACGGCCCGTTCGATGGCCACCACGACCGCCCGGTAACGCCGTGGTCGAAACACCCGCAAGCCCAGGTGCCGGACGGTTACTACACCGTACCGCTGGACGTCGCCGCAATCACCCGTCCGGGCAAGGACGTCACCGTGCTGACCTACGGCACCACCGTCTACGTCTCGCAAGTCGCGGCCGAAGAATCCGGCGTCGATGCCGAAGTCATCGACCTGCGCAGCCTGTGGCCGCTGGACCTGGAAACCATCGTCAAATCGGTGAAGAAAACCGGCCGTTGCGTGGTGGTTCACGAGGCCACCCGCACCTGTGGTTTCGGCGCCGAACTGGTGTCGCTGGTGCAAGAGCATTGCTTCCATCACCTGGAAGCGCCGATTGAACGCGTCACCGGTTGGGACACCCCCTACCCGCACGCGCAAGAGTGGGCGTATTTCCCTGGGCCGTCCCGAGTGGGTGCGGCGTTGAAACGGGTCATGGAGGTCTGAATGGGCACGCACGTTATCAAGATGCCGGACATCGGCGAAGGCATCGCAGAAGTAGAACTGTCGCAGTGGCACGTCAAGGTCGGCGATCTGGTGGTTGAAGACCAGGTGCTGGCGGACGTGATGACCGACAAGGCGATGGTCGATATTCCCTCGCCGGTGCACGGCAAGGTGATTGCCCTCGGCGGTCAGCCGGGTGAAGTCATGGCCGTTGGCAGTGTGTTGATCAGCATTGAGGTTGAAGGTGCCGGTAACTTGAAAGAGTCCGCCGCACCCGCGCCCGTCAAAGAAGCACCGGTTGCGCCGAAAGTTGAAGCTGCTGTCGAAAGCAAACCCGCTCCGGCTGCCGCACCACGTCCGGCTGCGGTTTGCCAGGGCCCGATGGTTGCCCGCGAAGCCGATGAGCGCCCACTGGCCTCACCGGCCGTGCGCAAACATGCGCTGGATCTGGGCATTCAATTGCGTCTGGTACGCGGTTCCGGCCCGGCCGGTCGTGTGCTGCACGAAGACCTTGAAGCCTATCTGGCGCAAGGTCAGTCGAACGCTTCGGCACCGGTTGCCGCCGCGTACGCCCAGCGTAACGACGAAGAACAGATTCAGGTGATCGGCATGCGCCGCAAGATCGCCCAGCGCATGCAGGACGCTACTCAGCGTGCTGCGCACTTCAGCTACGTTGAGGAAATCGACGTTACAGCCATCGAAGAACTGCGCACGCATCTGAATGAAAAACACGGCGCCAGCCGTGGCAAGTTGACTTTGCTGCCATTCCTCGTCCGCGCCCTGGTCGTCGCCCTGCGCGACTTCCCGCAGATGAACGCCCGTTACGACGATGAAGCTCAGGTCATCACCCGCCTCGGCGCCGTGCATGTCGGCGTCGCCACGCAAAGCGATGTCGGCCTGATGGTGCCGGTGGTGCGTCATGCCGAGGCGCGCAGCCTGTGGGACAGCGCCGCCGAGATCTCGCGTTTGGCCAACGCAGCGCGCAATGGCAAGGCCAGCCGTGATGAGCTGTCTGGCTCGACCATCACCCTGACCAGCCTCGGTGCCTTGGGCGGCATCGTCAGCACGCCGGTGCTGAACCTGCCGGAAGTGGCGATTGTCGGCGTGAACAAAATCGTCGAACGGCCAATGGTCGTCAAAGGCCAGGTGGTAATCCGCAAGATGATGAACCTCTCCAGCTCCTTCGATCACCGTGTGGTCGACGGCATGGACGCAGCGCTCTTCATCCAGGCCATTCGTGGCTTGATCGAACAACCTGCCACTTTGTTTGTGGAGTAAGGCGCGCATGCAATCTCTGAACACTACGCTGCTGATCATCGGCGGCGGTCCTGGCGGTTATGTGACCGCGATTCGCGCCGGGCAACTGGGCATCCCGACGATTCTGGTCGAAGGCCAGTCGCTGGGCGGCACCTGCCTGAACATCGGCTGCATCCCGTCGAAAGCGCTGATTCATGTGGCTGAGCAGTTTCACCAGACGCAGTATCACAGCCAGCATTCAGCGCTGGGCATCAGCGTTTCCGCGCCGAGCCTGGACATCAGCAAAAGCGTCGAGTGGAAAGACGGCATCGTTGATCGCCTGACCACTGGCGTCGCGGCGCTGCTGAAAAAGAACAAGGTTCAGGTCATCAATGGCTGGGCCAAAGTCATCGACGGCAAAACCGTCGACGTCGGCGACACGCGCATCCAGTGCGAGCATTTGGTTCTGGCCACTGGTTCGACCAGTGTCAACTTGCCGATCCTGCCGATTGGCGGGCCAATCATCTCCTCCACCGAAGCGCTGGCACCGAAATCCGTGCCCAAACGTCTGGTGGTGGTGGGCGGCGGTTACATTGGTCTGGAACTGGGCATCGCTTACCGCAAGCTCGGCGCCGAGGTCAGCGTGGTCGAGGCGCAGGACCGCATCTTGCCGGCCTACGATGCGGAGCTGACGCAACCGGTGCACGACGCGTTGAAGCAACTGGGTGTGAAACTGTACCTCAAGCACAGCGTGCTGGGTTTCGACGGTACTTTGCAGGTGCGCGATCCCGAGGGCGAAACCCTGAATCTGGAAACCGATCAGGTGCTGGTCGCCGTCGGTCGCAAACCGAACACGCAAGGCTGGAACCTCGAAGCGCTGAATCTGGACATGAACGGCTCGGCCATCAAGATCGACAACCGCTGCCAGACCAGCATGCGCAACGTCTACGCCATCGGCGACCTGAGCGGCGAACCGATGCTCGCGCACCGGGCCATGGCCCAGGGCGAAATGGTCGCCGAGCTGATCAGCGGCAAAACCCGCGAGTTCAACCCGACCGCCATCGCCGCCGTGTGCTTCACCGACCCGGAACTGGTGGTGGTCGGCAAGACGCCGGACGAGGCCAAGGCTGCCGGGCTGGACTGCATCGTCTCGAGTTTCCCGTTCGCCGCCAATGGCCGTGCGATGACGCTGGAGTCGAAAAGCGGCTTCGTGCGCGTGGTCGCTCGTCGGGATAACCATGTGATAGTCGGCTGGCAAGCGGTGGGCGTGGGTGTTTCGGAGTTGTCGACGGCATTCGCGCAAAGCCTGGAAATGGGCGCGCGCCTGGAAGACATCGGCGGCACCATCCATGCGCACCCGACCTTGGGTGAAGCGGTGCAGGAAGCGGCGTTGCGTGCCCTCGGGCATGCGTTGCACCTGTAACTGGTGATGGCAACACCGGCCCCTTCGCGAGCAGGCTCGCTCCCACATTTGAAATGCGTTCCACCTGTGGGAGCGAGCCTGCTCGCGAATTCTTGAGGGCAACACGATTTATCTGTGTGTCATCCGATAGTCCGGGCTGCGAAACCGCTCAAGAATGAAGTATTGTTGTGCCCATCCAAAAAACGTCAGAAGCCTTGAACCGTTTCGGCGGTTGTTCAGTGATAGAGGGTGTCATGGGTAACGAAAGCATCAATTGGGACAAGCTGGGTTTTGACTACATCAAGACCGATAAACGCTATCTGTCGTACTTTCGCGATGGCGAGTGGGACAAAGGCACCCTGACCGAAGATAACGTGCTGCACATCAGCGAAGGCTCGACGGCCCTTCACTATGGCCAGCAGTGCTTCGAAGGCCTGAAGGCCTATCGTTGCAAGGACGGCTCGATCAACCTGTTCCGCCCGGATCAGAACGCCGCGCGCATGCAACGCAGTTGCGCCCGCCTGCTGATGCCGCACGTGTCCACCGAGCAGTTCATCGAAGCGTGCAAGCAAGTGGTTCGCGCCAACGAGCGCTTCATCCCGCCATACGGCACCGGCGGCGCGCTGTACCTGCGTCCGTTCGTGATCGGCGTGGGTGACAACATCGGCGTGCGCACCGCGCCGGAGTTCATCTTCTCGGTGTTCGCGATCCCGGTCGGCGCCTATTTCAAGGGCGGCCTGACCCCGCACAACTTCCAGATCTCCAGCTTCGACCGCGCTGCTCCACAAGGCACCGGTGCGGCCAAGGTCGGTGGCAACTACGCCGCCAGCCTGATGCCGGGCTCCCAGGCCAAGAAAGCGCACTTCGCTGACGCCATCTACCTGGATCCGCTGACCCACAAGAAGATCGAGGAAGTCGGTTCGGCCAACTTCTTCGGGATCACCCACGACAACAAGTTCATCACCCCGAACTCGCCGTCGGTCCTGCCAGGCATCACCCGCCTGTCGCTGATCGAACTGGCCAAGACCCGTCTGGGCCTGGAAGTGGTTGAAGGTGATGTGCTGATCGACAAGCTCTCGGACTTCAAGGAAGCCGGTGCCTGCGGTACTGCTGCGGTGATCACCCCGATCGGCGGCATCAGCTACAACGACCACCTGCACGTGTTCCACAGCGAGACCGAAGTGGGTCCAGTGACCCAGAAGCTCTACAAAGAGCTGACTGGCGTGCAGACCGGCGACATCGAAGCGCCAGCGGGCTGGATCGTCAAGGTTTGATCTGACGGCTGCTGATGCACAAAAGCCCTCCACCGAGTGATTGGTGGGGGGCTTTTTTGATTGTGGTTGTTGGTTTTTTTTGTGTAAGGCTGGAGATCTTTTCCCCCTCACCCCAGCCCTCTCCCCCAAGGGGAGCGAGGGGGAAAGGGGGCCGATTTTTGTGCTTTTCAAAACCTGAGTTCGACGCGAGCTTTCAGGTCGATGTAGTGCGGGAGAACACCTCGGTCGGCCCCCTCTCCCTCCGGGAGAGGGCTGGGGTGAGGGTAAGCTTTTAGCTCTTCAAGGCAATCCGTTTGCCTGCACGGTTGGCAATCCCGCTCGCCTGCCCATTCTGCTGCTTACCCATCCGCGCCTGCGTAATCAACCCGGGGATCAACTCCCCCTCCGGCAGGTTCTTCCAGAACCGCGCCGGCAAATGCCCCTGCATGACCTTCGGGTTCAACCGTGCCGGGTTGAAGATGTGGCTGTAATAGGTCAGCCACAGATCCCCATGGGGATCGTCGACGTTCTGCGCCAGTTGCTGCCATTCCAGCGGGCATTGCCGTTGATGGATCAGTTGTTCGCCATCGTAATAGACCCCGTCACGCGGGGTGGCGATCAACCAGCGATGGCGGCCCATCCGTCCAATGAAATGCTCACTGGCACTGTGCAGGATGTCGTGGGCCGGTTCGTGCCACGCCACGTACTGCGGACCCGCGCTGGAGGATGGGCGTTCGATGAAACGTACAAACGCATGCAGATGATGGGCCTCCCGATGCACTTGCTTGATCCGTCGCTGCAGCTCGCTGCCGAGTTTGTCCCCGGCCATCATTGCCGTACGGTCGCCGTGGCTGACGCGCCACAGCACTTCATACAACAAACTCCAGCGTTGATCACCGCGATAGCGCGAGGCCTGTTCCAGGGTGTCGAGCAGCGCTCGCGGAATACGTGCCTGAAACGGCCCCTGCCCTTCGGGCACCGGATCATCATTGGCAAACAGATCACCCACGCCTTGCGAGGCCCAGCTCACCAGACTCGGATCGACTTCATGGCTCAGCAGCCAGCGCGCCTGCTGGCGCCAGGTGTCGAACAGGTCGTCGCAATCAAGATTGATCATCCCCACAGCCCCATCTGCTGTGGCATCGGCCGGTCGCGCAATTGCTGATAGAGCATATGGCTGGTGACCTCGGCCTGCTGCGGGTGATAGTCGCTGGTGATGATGAACGGCTTGGCCTTGGCCAGCACGCAGCGCATGCGCGCGACGTCTTCGTAACGGATGCGCCGCTGGCGGCGCAGCTCCATCAGACGTTCGGTGGTGCGCAGACCAATGCCGGGAATACGCGCGATCAACGATGCTTCGGCACGGTTCAGATCCAGCGGAAACACCTCGCGATTCTGCAGCGCCCAAGCCAGTTTCGGGTCGATGTCCAGCGCCAGATTGCCCGGCCCCTTGAGCAATTCATCGGCGCTGTAGCCGTAGCTGCGCAGGAGAAAATCGGCCTGATACAAACGGTGTTCGCGCATCAGCGGCGGCGCGGCCAGCGGTACGCTTTTCGGGCTGTCGGGGATGGGGCTGAAGGCCGAGTAATAGACCCGGCGCAAACGGAAGTTGCCGTACAAGGCCTGAGCGCTATGGAGGATGGTGCTGTCGTCGGTGTCGTCGGCGCCGACAATCAATTGCGTGCTCTGCCCGGCCGGGGCGAACTTAGCCGAGCGTGGTTCGTTCAACACGGTCTGCACGCCGGTGTAGATGGTGTTCATTGCCTGTTTGATCGATGTGATGTCTTTCTCCGGCGCCAGCACTTGCAGGCTGGCATCGGTGGGCAGTTCGATGTTGACGCTCAGGCGATCGGCGTAGCGCCCCGCTTCTTCGATCAACGCCGGATCGGCTTCGGGAATGGTCTTGAGATGGATGTACCCGCGAAACTCATGTTCTTCGCGCAGCAGCTTCGCCACCCGCACCAATTGCTCCATGGTGTAGTCCGCCGAGCGAATGATGCCGGAACTGAGAAACAGCCCGCTGACGCAGTTGCGCCGGTAGAAATCCATGGTCAGCGCCACGACCTCCTCAGGCGTAAAGCGCGCACGCGGGACATCGCTGGAGCGGCGGTTGACGCAATACTGGCAATCGTAAAGGCAGAAGTTGGTCAGCAGAATCTTCAACAGCGACACGCAGCGCCCGTCCGGCGTGTAGCTGTGGCAGATGCCCATGCCATCGGTCGAGCCCAACCCGCTCTTGCCCTCGGAGCTGCGCTTGGGCGCGCCGCTGCTCGCGCAGGACGCGTCGTACTTGGCGGCGTCGGCGAGGATGCTCAGCTTGTCGATGATTTGCATGGCGCGGGCTCTATACTGTTTGCATATACAGTATAGGGTCGTCTGCGGTGATACAAGGTGGCAGATGCGCCCCTCGTCGGTCAGAAGCTGAAAATCAAAAGATCGCAGCCTTCGGCAGCTCCTACAGGGATTCGGTACGGTCGGAATTTATCGGGTGGGCACGCTTTACGGCTGGCTGCGATCTTTTGATCTGCCCGTCGACCGGCCACTCAACACCAAACCGCGCACCGATCTCCTTGCGCCCCGCCGCCGTCAACGCCAACGCCCGACTGTCCAGATCCTGCGTCACCCACTTGCGCTTCAACGCCGTTTGCAACAGCGCCGCGCCCAGCGCGCCACCGAGATGCGGCCGGCGCATGCTCCAGTCCAGGCACGGGCAGGCAAACTTGCGGCGCAGGGTGGTCAAGTCCTGCACTTCAATTCCAAGTCCGAGAAACAACGCCTCGCCGCTTGCACTCAAGCGATACGCCTGCTCGTCGGTTGCCACCAGCCAACCGGCCTCGAGCAAACGGTCGTGCAGCAACACCGCCAGCGTTCCGGCCATGTGATCGTAGCAAGTGCGGGCGAATTGAAGGCGATCCGGGGTGTGCGCCTTGAACGTCGGCGCGGCGTTCTGGCCGATCACCATCAGCGCTTCCAGCGCTTGTGCCACCCGCTGATCGGCGAGGCTGTAATAGCGATGGCGGCCCTGCACATGCAGGCGTACCAGGGCCAGGTCCTTGAGTTTCGCCAGGTGCACACTGGCGGTCGAGGCGCTGACTTCGGCGATCGTCGCCAACTCAGTGCTGGTACGGGCGTGGCCGTCCATCAGCGAACAGAGGATTTTCGTTCGCGCCGGCTCGGCGATGGCGGCGGCCACTTGGGAAACGCCGATGTCCTGATGTTCTGCGTGCATAGTTCGCTCCCGGACGAATCGTCGTCGCTGCGCAGTGGAGATAGTAGCAACACTTTCCCCGACGACAAGGATGCAAACCATGAACCCGATCAGCGCCGCAACGCACGCCGATCCTTATCCCTACTACGCCCAGTTGCGCGCAGCAGGTGGACTGACGTTTCATCCCGAGCTGAAATTGTGGGTCGCCAGCAGCGCCCGAGCGGTGTGTGCGGTGTTGGCCCACGCCGATTGCCGGGTGCGTCCGGCGCAGGAGCCCGTACCCAAAGCCCTTGCAAATGGCATGGCCGGCAAGGTCTTTGGCCAACTGATGCGGATGAATGACGGTGAACGCCAGCGCTGCCCGCGTTCTGCGATTGAGCCTGAGTTGGCCGCGCTCGACCTTGAGGCCGTCGACAGACTGGTCGCCGCGCGGCTGATCACAGCGGACGCCGACGGTGTGTATAAGGCGATGTTTCGTGGCCCGGTGTGCGTGGTCGCGGCGCTGCTGGGCTTCACCCCGGCGCAGGCGCGGGTCATCAGTGAGCTGACGGCGGACTTCGTTGCCTGCCTGTCGCCGTTGAGCAATGACCTGCAATTGGCAGCGGCAGATGCAGCGGCCGAGCAGATGCGCGGTTACTTCATCGAATTGCTCGCCGAACCCGCCAGCGACTTCCTCAGCGCGATCCAACAGCGCTTTGCCGGCGATGAAGACACCATGATCGCCAACCTGATCGGCCTCTGTTCGCAGGCGTTCGAAGCTTGCGCCGGCCTGATCGGCAATACGCTGTTGGCGCTACGTCGGCAGCCGGCGTTGCGCGGCGAATCTGTCGAAGCGCTGCTCAGCGAAGTCCAGCGTTTCGACCCGCCGGTGCAGAACACTCGGCGCTTTGTCGCCGCGTCCTGTGAGATTGCCGGTGTGCGGGTCGAAGCAGGCGATGTGATTCTGGTGCTGCTGGCCTCGGCCAATCGTGATCCGGCGTTCAACGACCGGCCGGAGCAGTTTCTGTCACAGCGCGCCAACCGCCGCAGTTTCAGTTTTGGCAGTGGCCGGCATCAGTGTCCGGGGCAAGCGCTGGCGATGAGTATTGCCGGGGCGACGGTCAGGGAAATAATCAGGCTCGACATCGACCTGAATCGCCTGAGCTGGCACTACCGGCCTTCGCTCAATGGGCGCATTCCAATATTTAGCGATGTCGACGCCTGAAACTCCGCATTCGCGAGCAGACTCGCTCCCACAGGGTTACGGGGTGTACACACTGTTGAAATCACCTTGAAAACTGTGGGAGCGCGCCTGCTCGCGAAGAGGCCAGCCCAGTCACTGCAAATTCTGGCTCACGCCGCCCACTGCAAAATCAGCCAACTGTTAGCGCCGCTGATCACCACAAACAAGCCCCACGCCAACACCCGGGTTGGCCAACGGTTCACAAACGGCCCCATCAGCTTTTTATCATTGGTCATGCGGATCAATGGATACAAGGCAAACGGCAATTGCAGACTCAACACCACCTGACTCAACACCAGCAATTTGCCGATCGCGTTATCGCCCATCAGCCACACGCCGATAAACGCCGGAATCAACGCCAGTCCGCGAGTAATCAAGCGCCGCTGCCAGCACGGGATCCGCAGGTTCAGATACCCCTCCATGATCACCTGGCCGGCGATGGTGCCGGTGAAGGTCGAACTCTGCCCCGACGCGAGCAGCGCGACGCCGAACAACACGCTGGCCAGCGCGCCGCCCACCAGCGGATCGAGCAAGTGGTAGGCGTCCTGAATGTCCACCACATCAGTGTGCCCGGACTGGTGAAACGCCGCAGCGGCGAGAATCAGGATGGCCGCGTTGACCAGCAACGCCAGGGCCAGCGAACCGATGGTGTCGATGCGCGCCAGTTTCACCGCGTCCCGCTTGCTCGCCAGATCCTTGCCGATCATCCGCGTCTGCACGATCGAGGTGTGCAGATAGAGGTTATGCGGCATCACCGTCGCGCCGAGAATACCGATCGCCAGGTACATCGGCGCCGCCTCGCTGATCGCCGCCAGCGACGGTTTGAAACCTTGGGCGACGTCCGGCCAGTAGGGTTTAATCAGCAGCAACTCAACGAAAAAACACACGCCGATCGTCGCGACCAGCACCAGCATGATCGCTTCCAGACGGCGGAAACCACGATTCTGCAAGGCCAGCACGAGCAAGGTGTCGAACGCCGTCAAGGCAATGCCGAAGGTCAGCGAACAACCAAGCAACAAGTGAAACGCCAACGCGCAGCCGAGCACTTCGGCCAGATCAGTGGCGATGATCGAGATTTCCGCCAGCACCCACTGCAGGCGTGCAGTGGGCGTGCTGTAGCGCTCGCGGGACAATTGCGCCAGATCGCGCCCGGTGGCAATGCCCAACCTCGAGCACAGGCACTGCACGACCATGCCTGCCAGACTCGCCAGCAACACCACAAATAACAGGCTGTAACCAAAGCGTGAACCGGCCTCGATGGCCGTGGCCCAGTTGCCCGGGTCCATGTAGCCGATCGACACCAGCAAACCGGGGCCGGCGAAACGCAGCACGCGTTTGAAGAACGAGGCGTTGGGATCCACCGCAACACTGCCGGCCACTTCCGGCGGGCAAAACGGCGCGGTGGCGATTTTGGGCAAACTGAATTTCACGCACACATCCAGAAACAAGTCGGAAAGGCGCAGCTTAGAGGTTTCCGCCACAGCCTTGAAGCGCAAAAGATCGTCCGATCGCGGCCCGAGCCTTCGGCAGCTCCTACATTGGAATGCACTCTCCTGTAGGAGCTGCCGAAGGCTGCGATCTTTTGCTCTTATCGACTCCCCCCCAACAACTGTTCGCGCAAAGCGGGATTGCGCGTGCGCGGATCGAGCCAGATATCAAAAAACGCCCGGGCAAACAGCGGGTCATTGATCTCGTGCTGCAATTGCTGACCAACAAAAAACCGCGCGCCCTGCCCCGGCAGGTACACGCCGGTAATCCGCGTGCCGGCCTGCACGTCGACGAATGACTGCTGCATCTGTACCTGCCACCCGGCCAATTGCGCCGGGCTGACGCGGGCACCGGCCAGGCGTTTGATTTCGTCGACACTGGCCTTGACCAGGTCGTCGCGGGAAATGTTGCGGCGGTAGATCAGCTCCAGCGCAAACGGCTGACCGTCGACCAAGGGCCGCGCGGCGCTCCACAGCCGCGCGTTGTAGACATCGAACCCGAACACGCTGAAATCACCGGTGCCGATGATCTGCGCGCCGGGCACTGCATCCTGCCAGTTGGCCCAGGTCGGCGTCAGCAACAGCGCCCACAAGCCAATACCGCAGCATCCTCGCACCAGTTTCGGTGTTCTTTTCATCGCAGCATCGACTCCGGTAAACCCTGATACACACATCATAGCCGGGTATCGCTCCCGATACTTTGTATACAAAAACTGCGCACATAGGCAGCAATCGCCGATCGACAATGCTAACGTGGCCTACCCTCAACGGACGGAGACACCTGCGTGCTGATCCTCAAACTGCTGCTGATTCCCGGTTTTCTGCTGCTGATTTCCCTGGCGGGCAAACGCTGGGGGCCGAGCGTGGCCGGGTGGCTGTCGGGATTGCCGGTGGTGGTCGGGCCGATCCTGTTTTTCCTCGCCATCGAGCAAGGTCCGGCGTTTGCCGCACAGTCAGCGGTGGCCGCGTTGTCGGCGATGTTCGCGATGATTGCGTTCTGCATCACCTACGCGCAGGTGGCGCAGCGGGCGAACTGGCCGTTGGCGTTGGCGGCGTCGCTGTCGGTGTGGGCCGTGATTGCTTGGGTGTTGTCGCTGATCCCGGCATCGCTGCCTTTTTCAGTGGCGGCGGCGGCAGTTGCGTTGTTGGCATCGCCGTATCTGTTTCCCACGGTACAACCGGTGCTCAGCGGCCCGGCGCCGAAGTCGGACAAGCTGATCTGGCGGATGATCGCTGGCGCCGCGCTGACCCTGGTGGTGACGATGCTCGCCAGCACCGTCGGCGAGCGCTGGAGCGGTTTGCTCGCGGTGTTCCCGGTGCTCGGCAGTGTGATGGCGGTGTTCTCGCAACAGACCCGCGGCCCGGCATTTACCGCCGCATTGTTACGGGCGACAGCGACTGGCATGTATTCGTTTTCGGCGTTTTGTCTGGTCTCGGCGCTGACTTTGCCGAGCATGGGGCTGAGTGGATTCGCCGTGGGTGTGGCGGTGTCGGTGGCGATGCTTGGTGTGACCAAACGATTGTTGGCCCGTCCGCTGGCGAAAGCGCAGGCGCAGCAACCGCTCAGATGATTCGCGCTGGAACGCCCGGCACGCTCCGTGGGATGATCGCCCGCCTCGCGCGACCATCCACCGGAGATTCACATGTCACTGTTGAGCAAAAAAGCCGTCGTCCTGCTGGTGGCGGCCCTCGCCGGTTTCGGCGCCCTCCACGCCCAAGCGGCCAAGGAAAAAGTCAGCGCCGAGAAAGTCTCGATGCTTGATGGCAAGTTCACATTCGTGTTGCCTAAAGGTTTCATCGCCGACCCGCTGCCGCCCAGCCCGAGCGGGACCAAGGGCACGATGTACACCAATGAAGCGACGAAGACCGTGGTCATTACAGCTGAAAACAAGATTCCCGAAGGCCAGCACGTCAAGGACAACGACGGCCAGTTCCTCGACGGCACCGTCTCAAGCTTCATCGAAGACCAACGCAAGGCCCTGCCGGACTTCAACAAACTCAGTGAAAAAAGCCTGACCCAGAAAGGCACCGGTCTTGGCTTGCGTCAGGTCGACAGCACCGCGACCCAGGGCGGCGGCCAGACCCTCAACACCACGTTGATGGCCGGCTCCGGGACGAAAATGGCGCTGGTGCAGGTGATCTCCCGCGCCAGCGACAAGAAAGGTCACGATGCACTGGTGAAAACCATCCTCAAGGATTGAGCTGCTGCAACCAGCCGCTCAAGTCACGCAGCTCGGCCGCACTGATACTGTGGCCGACGCCGGGGTAGGCATGGAACTGCGGTTTATAACCGAGTTTCTGTAACTGAGCGTTGGCCTCGGTGCCGTTCTTATACGGCACCGGATCATCGGCGGTACCGTGGCCGATGAAGATGCTCAGCGGCAACGGCTGCTGCTCGCCCTTGAGTTCAGCCTTCAAGACCGGCAATAAACGCCCGCTCAACGCGGCGATCCCGCCGACAGCGACTGGCGGCCGCAACCCCACTTCGTAGGTCATCATCGCGCCTTGGCTGAAGCCGATCAGGTACACCTTGCTCGGGGTGGTGTGATATTTCTGCGCCGCTTGCGCGATAAAGTCGCGCAGCTTCTGGGCACTGACCTTCAGATCATCGCTCTCGCCGTTGTAGGCGCCTTCGCCTTTCTTGCGGAACCACTGGAAACGTCCTTCGCCCAACGACAACGGCGCCTGCACCGACAGGTAGTTGTATTGCGCCGGGAGCTGGAATTTCATGCCGATCAGATCGGCTTCGTTACTGCCATAGCCATGCAGAAAAATCACCAGCGGACGCGCCTCGGCATCGGCGTGAACCTGCTCGATGTACTTGAGCGGCAGATCGGATTGCAGCGTCGTTTGCGCCTGCACGGCGCTGGACGCCAGCAGGGTCAACAGAGCAAACACCTTCAACATAGAGCCTTCCTTTCACAGAGTGTCGGGTTCGGGGGGAGCCTAACATCCTGCGGCGAGGATCCAAATTCGGTGGTGCTGCTGATGCCGCCATCGCTGGCAAGCCAGCTCCCACAGGATTTGTGTGAACGCAATATTTGTGAACACCTTCAATCACTGTGGGAGCTGGCTTGCCAGCGATGAGGCCAGTAGCCCCAATGAAGGTCTATAAATTGGGTTTGCT
>NZ_JAMLFX010000002.1:53293-57308 GCF_023634765.1 Pseudomonas sp. AKS31 | reverse complement strand
GAGCAGGCTCGCTCCCACAGGGGAATGCATGTCCAGGGTGGGAGCGAGCCTGCTCGCGAAAGGGCCCGCGAATCCGACGAAGATCTGTCAGTCGTTGGTCAATTTTCCTGTCCGAAACGCCACCCGCCCCGCCACTTTCGCCTGCCAGATCCCCGGCTCGGTATAACGCCCGCGATCAAGCGCAAACAGCACGCCACTGGTGCCGGCGCGCACAGTGGTCACGCGATCCTGCAATGGATCGACCACTTCGAACAACGCATCGCCCTGCTCCACCCACTCGCCGGCATTGCGCAGGAAACTCACCACGCCATGGTGCGGCGCGAACAGGTATTCGGTGCCCTCGAACGGCAGGCCTTCGCAGCACTCGCTCGGCGCCGCCGGCCATTCGCCGCTGATGAAACCCTGCTCGGCGAGGAAGCCCAGAATCGCCTCACAATTGGCCTGCGCCTGATCGATGCGGGTGTCGCCCATGCTGCCCAGTTCCAGCGTGGTCGCCAGGTTCGCCGCCGGAATCGCGGCATGCGGGAACGCCCGCGCCAGACGCAGCCACGGCGTCGAGCAGGACTCATCAAACGAACTGCCGCCGGAATCTTCACACAGCAGCGCCACGCCGGCCTTCAGACGTGCCGCCAATGATTGCCACTGTGGCCAGTGCTGCGGCAGCGCGTACAAGTGAATCGCCGCGTCGAAATCACAATGCAGATCGAGGGTGATGTCGGCATCGCAGGCATGGCGCAACAGTAGACGATGCAACGCTTCCAGTTGCGAGGCCGGTGCCGGCAACTCATCGAAAACCTGGCCCATGGCCTGGCGGATCAGCGCGACGTTGGCCTCGGCATCCGTGCCTAGACGCTCACCGATCAACGCTCCAACCGGCGCGCTGAGTTCGACGAAAGCGCGGTTGAAGTTCTTGCCGCTGCCCAGTTCGAAGCGGCCCATGTGCGCACCTTGCACGTGTTGATCGAGGCCGATCGGGTTGGCCACTGGCACCAGCTCGATCACGCCCTGCAACCGGCCTTGCTGTTCCAGCGCATTGAGGCGCTGCTTGAGTTCCCACGCGGTGCGCATGCCCGGCAGTTCATCGGCGTGCAGGCTGGCCTGGATATATACCTTGCGGGTGCCCGCGCCATAGCGGAACACGCTGAGCGAGCGCTCGCTGCCCAAATGGCTCCAGGGCAGAACATGGTCGATGCGTTGCATGGGAAAACTCCGATGTTTCTGTAGGAGCTGCCGAAGGCTGCGATCTTTTGATCTTTTTTTTCACAAGCAAAGTCAAAAGATCGCAGCCTTCGGCAACTCCTACATGGGAAATGTGTGAAACAGAATAAATCATGGGCGCAAAAAAAGTGGCCACCGCGCAAACGGGGCCACTTTTTTCTACGGCGTATTAATGGCCGTACACGTCAAAGTCGAAGTACTTGTCCTGGACTTTCTTGTACTCGCCATTGGCGCGGATTTCGGTGATGGCTTTGTTGAACTGCTCAGCCAGCGCGGTATCGCCCTTGCGCACCGCAATGCCGGCGCCGCCGCCGAAGTACTTGGCGTCTTCATAGGTTGGGCCAACAAATTCGAAGCCTTTACCGGCGTCGGTTTTCAAGAAACCGTCACTCAGGTTGACCGAGTCGGCCAGCATCGCGTCGATACGGCCGGAAACCATGTCGAGGTTGGCTTCCTGCTGCGAGCCGTAACGCACCAGGTCGATCCCGGCCGGAACCAGCACTTCAGTGGCGTAGCGATCATGGGTACTGGCACGCAGCACACCGACTTTCTTGCCTTTAAGCTCGGTCAGCGGGTCTTTGACACCGGAGCCTTCCTTCATCACGAAGCGCGCCGGGGTGTGGTAGTACTTGATAGTGAAGTCGACGTTCTTTTTGCGGTCGTCGGTGATGGTCATCGACGACAGAATCGCGTCGATTTTCTTCACTTTCAGTGCTGGGATCAGGCCGTCGAACTCTTGCTCGACCCAGGTGCATTTGACTTTCATCTGCGCGCACAGCGCATCGCCGATATCGACGTCGAAACCGGCAAGTTTGCCGTCAGGGGTTTTCATCGAGAATGGCGGGTACCCGGCTTCGATACCGATGCGGATCGGCTTGGCGTCTTCGGCCACAGCGGTCAAGGACAACATCGACAGTGCCAGGGCACCGAACATCACTAGCTTTTTCATTTATTACTCCCGTGCGGAGGCTTTTATTGGCAGCTTTCGATTCAGCGTTCGGTCATGGCCAAATGGCTATAAAAACCGAAGTGGCCGGCAGTCTATGGCGGTGCGCACAGGGTAAATTGTTTTTAAGCGACAAATACTTACGAAAGATCGGCGCATCGATTGACCGGGGTCAACGGGTGCGCCGTCGTGGTGCAAAAGCTGTAGGACAAGAGCATTTCCAGAGCAGAAAAACGCTGATTTCCCTGTAGGAGCTGCCGCAGGCTGCGATCTTTTGATCTGACTTTTTAAATATCAAGATCAAAAGATCGCAGCCTGGGGCAGCTCCTACATGAGGATCAGCATTCGCAGCCGATGGCGGTTTTGGCGGCTTGCTCAACGCTCAGTTGAAAGCCTTCATCCAGCCATCCGGTAACGCCGCCGATCATCTCCTTAACCGGATAACCCAGCGCTGCCAGCTTCACCGCTGCCTTGTTCGCGCCGTTGCAGTGCGGGCCGGCGCAATAGACCACGAACAGCGTGGTTTTCGGGTAGCTCGCCAGTTCTGCCGCCGTCAGCAAACGGTTCGGAATATTGATCGCCCCCGGCACATGCCCGCGCTCAAAGGCCAGAGGACCGCGCACGTCGACCAGGACAAAATCGATCTCGCCGGCCTCTTGGCTGCTGAAGACGTCGGAACAATCGGTTTCGAAAGTCAGACGATTGCTGAAGTGCATCAGGGCGATCGCCGACGGAGCGGCAGGGATGTCGCGAACGAGGCTGGTCATGGGTGTTGCTCCTTTGTCTGAACGGGTGTGAGCAGACTTTATCGAGCGGCCGCTTGCGGCTACAGTGGCGTACAAGACACTCACCGGGAATTTTCCGCCAAATGCCGACATCACCAGGTCTGGTCGCGATTCTGGCCTACGACGGCCTCTGCACATTCGAGTTCGGCATCGCCGTGGAGGTCTTTGGCCTGACCCGGCCGGAGTTCGATTTCCCGTGGTACACCCACGCCATTGCGGCGGTCGATCAAGGCCCGATGCGCGCCCTGGGCGGGATTCAGGTGCTGGCCGATGGCGGCCTGGAATTGTTGGCCGAGGCGCGCACCATCATTATTCCCGGCTGGCGCGATCGCAACGCGGCGGTGCCTCCAGCATTGATCGACGCGCTGTGCCAGGCCCATGCCCGGGGTGCGCGGTTGCTGTCGATCTGCTCCGGTGTATTTGTGCTGGCGGCCACCGGCCTGCTCGATGGGCACGGCGCCACCACTCATTGGCGGTACACGGCGGAACTGGCGCAGCGCTTCCCGGCGATTGCCGTTGATGCCGATGTGCTTTACGTCGATTCCGGTCAGTTGATCACCTCGGCAGGAAGCGCTGCCGGGATCGATGCTTGCCTGCATCTGGTGGCGCGGGACTTCGGTACGCAAGTCGCCAACTCGGTGGCGCGGCGCCTGGTGATGTCGCCGCAGCGTACTGGCGGTCAGGCGCAGTTCATTCCGACACCGGTCAGCCCGACGCCGCGCAATGACCTGTCACGGGTGATGCAGTGGGCGCGCGAGCGTTTACATGAACCGCTGGAAGTACGTGATCTGGCCAGCGAAGCGGCGATGAGTGAGCGCACGTTTCTGCGGCGTTTTACCGAGGCCAGCGGGCAGTCGCCCAAGGCGTGGTTGCAGCATGAACGGTTGGCGCGGGCGCGGGAGTTGCTGGAGAGTACGCCGCATAACACCGAGCAGATTGCCGAGCGTTGCGGGTATCGGTCGGTGGAGAGTTTTCGTGTGGCGTTTCGCGGCGTGGTAGGCGTGCCGCCGTCGGTGTATCGGGAGCGGTTTGGGCGGGGTGTTAGGGTTGAATCCTGAGGTGATTT
>NZ_JAMLFX010000002.1:27098-53283 GCF_023634765.1 Pseudomonas sp. AKS31 | reverse complement strand
CGAGCAGGCTCGCTCCCACAGGGGTACGCATTTCAAAGGTGGGAGCGAGCCTGCTCGCGAAGGCGTCCAGTCAAACGCAGCATCATTTAGACATCAGCCACAAGGCTACAGCGCCTTGCGCCTTTGCCTACAACTACGCCAGAATCCGCCGGCTTGTGCGGCTTGGGGGCTGCCGGTAACTTGGTTCGCGTCACTGAATGTTCAGTGATCGGGTTTAGTCGCTCGGTAATCCACTTAAACTGCACAACGTTCCAGACAGTAGGTATTTCGATACCTCACTCAATGGTAGCTGTGCGCAGGGCGCCTTCGGGTGCGCCGGTTTTGGTGGAGTTCCCGGTCGACTAACCTGCGTATAGCTGCCACCTTTTCGTTTAGTCGCGAGGTGGTGTCAGCATCACTTTGGAAAACTACACCATGTTCAAAATCACGCCAAATCCGCCCGAAACAGACGCGGAAATCGATCCAAATCCAACGTCCCCCTATTCCACACCAGGCTCCAGAAAACTCCACGAAGCCGCCGAACGCGCCCTCGATCATTACCTGAAACCCACACCGCCGTCGCCACCGCGCAAACCCAGCACGATGTTCCTCGTCGACCCGAACACCGGCGCCGAAGACCTCATGGCCCACGCCTGCGAGTCCATGGCCTCGGCCAGCGTCATGCTCAGCGACTTCGCCGCCCTGCTCGACTCGCCCTACCGCAACACCGTGCTCGGCATCCAGCAAGTGGTCATGCTCGGCGAACTCGCGGTCAACCGCGCCCTCGACAAAATCGAACCCGCCCTGAGGCAATAACCATGTCCAACAAAACAGATGCACAAGTCGTCGCGGCACTGGTGGCCATGGGCTTCAACGAACGGGACGGACGCTGGGCACAGAACGCCTGCCTGGTGCTGTTCGAAAGCGAACGTGAAACCATCGTCGCCTCCGCCGTCACCGTCCTTCCCCAACTCGATGAATTGGAAATCGACGCCGTGCTACCCGCACTGCGCCGCGTAACCCGCCGGTTCCCCTCACTGCAAAAAACCGTGGCCGACACACTGGCCGAAATGGCCCACGCAGCCTGATTGACCGCGTGATCGTTCTTCGCGAGCAGGCTCGCTCTCACACTGGATCTGCGGTGCACTCAAATCCCATGAGCATCCGCGATCAACTGTAGGAGTGAGCCTGCTCGCGATGGCTTCCTTTCTGCTAACAAATATCTGAAAACCAGACCATAGGAAGGCCCGAGCGAGTTGGCGTACCTTTTAAGCATCAATCCTCATTTTTTACACTTGTAACAACGGTCGCAATTTCAGACCGTTCCTACATCTATCAAATACCCATTCATTTAGCGTCCGCATCGTTTTCTGACGATAGAACAAGGACGCTCATGGCGCGAAAGACAGACAGACCTCGGGTTCAAAATCCACCGGCCGGTGACGGACACCACATCACTAGCCGCTACATGACCGACAGCGAGTTGGCAGAGCGGGAAGCTAGACAAACCGCCTATGACGACATGCTTGCCAGACAGCAAGCCTACGAAAATAGCCAAATCAAACAGCCACAACAGCCTATGCCCGATGCAAAAGGTTGCGTGTTCGCTAAAAGCTGCCAACTTCCGGATGGTGTAATCAACCATGTCAGTAGTACCGGATTTATTCCGGTCGAGAAGTTGGCTGATTTTGGAGAGTTGTCTTTGTTGGGCGGCCGCGAACGAGACACTGCTGGCAACATCCCGCTGAAAAAAGTAGGAGGCCGTAATTTTCCAGCTGCGGCAGGAACGCTTTTATTAGCTACGACTACCACTGCAAGCCCAGGCGCAAGTGCAGTGAGTGGTGCAAGTGCAGTGACGGGAGGTGTTGTCGCTGGTGCATTGCTCGGCATGGTTGCTCTGCTTTGGCCTTCGAGTTTGGGCGACAGTTCGCTATACACAGAAGAACAACTTAAATCAGTTGAGAAAGGTCGCACTCGTGTCCGATTGCGTTTAGAACAACAGGCAGACGGCACCTTGAAAGGATATGGGTACAACACCCAGACGCGCAGCGATTGGGAGATGATTCCTGTCGTACGGTTCGTGAAGCGAGGCACCCAGCAAGTCGCAGATTTCGGCAATGGGGCAACACTGATTTGGACTCCCGCCGTAGACACCAGCGGTACATCGAAAATTCCACCGCTGGAAGGCGCACCGCAAATACCCCAGATCTGGATTTACCCGCCGACTGAGCAAGCAGACAAGATCATCGTTAATCCGGCTTACCCGCCTGAGTACCGAGATTTCATCCTTGTTTTTCCTGCAAACTCGGGAATTAAACCCCTTTACATTGTTTTGGCGCTTGAGTTCGATGCAGCCAGCTACCACGGCAAAACAGATACATCCATAAAAAGTAAAGGACCAACCAATGGTCAGGAAGCGCTAGAAAACTCGGTTCAGGTCAAACCTACATCACCACGTAGAATCGGAATTGATCCAGAAACAAATGAGCTAGTCGTCTTCGATCGCACGGGTGGAGATGTCTACCACGGCCACGTAAGGCCATGGGATAAACTTCACCAAGATATGAAAAATGCGCTGATCAAGGCTAAAAAAGTAGACAACAAAGGCAGAGTCCTGGGAGATACAAAGTGAGCCTCATCTATCAAGACCCATCCATAAGCCATGACGAGGCCATAAGACTCCTTGCCAGCGACACGGATGCAAACGTAATCGCCGCACTCGTATCCATTGGCCTGAATGAAACCGATAGAAATTGGGCTCAGGACATCTGCCTGAAATACCTCACCAGCAAAACCGAAACAATTGTGGCCGCTGCGGCTACTGCACTCGGGCACATCGCTCGCCGACATGGCGAAGTGGATACAGAAACTGTTTTTTCGGCACTTGAGTCGGCTAGGCGAACACATCCTTCTTTGCAGGGGATCATCGAAGACACGCTTGACGATATAGACGTATTCACCTGACCTCCCCTGACTACATTTGGATGAAGTAACGAACTTCATCCAAATCGACACCCCAAATCTCAATCCTCCCGCGTCAACACTTCCAACAACTCAATCTCAAACACCAGATTCGAATTCGGCGGGATCTTGCCCATCGTTCGCTCGCCATACCCCAGATGCGCCGGCACCAGCAATTTACGCTTGCCACCCACTTGCATCCCCATCAAACCTTGATCCCACCCCTTGATCACCCGCCCCGTGCCAATCACACACTGAAAAGGTTTGCCACGGCTGTAGGAAGAATCGAACTCGCTGCCGTCTTCCAGCCAACCCCTGTATTGGGTGGTGATCAGCGCGCCTTTGACGGCGGCTTTGCCTTCGCCGATCTGAAGATCGATTACCTGCAGTTCATCATTCATAACATTCACTCTATTGTTCAGCCGGCCGCCGTTTTCCCAGAAATGCAGTGGATTGGCAACCTGCAAGCAACGATCAACGTGGTATCCGAACCGAGCATTGAAGCATTAACATAGCCAACCGCCACTACTTCTCGGATCAATCTCCCATGCTGGCAAAGCCCGAATGACTCTGTTCTGGATCAGCCTTGCCGTGGGCGTGATCATGCTCGCCGTCATCGCATTGCTGCTGTGGCGCGAACGCGATTTGCGCAGGCAGCTTGCGCAGTACCGGGATCTGCTGACGCGGGTCACCGACGGTCAGCGCATTCATCAGGACGGCGACGTCGAGCGCTTCAAGCGCAGCCAGTACTTTGCGCGCATTGGCACCTGGGACTGGGAAGTCGACACGGATCGGCTGTACTGGTCGGATGCGATTTACGGCATGTTCGGCTTCAAGATCGGCGAGATCACACCGTGCTATGCGTTGTTCTGTTCTTGTGTCCATCCCGATGACCGCATCAAGGTGCGCGAAGGCGAACTGCGTTGCCTCGAAACCGGCGAAAACCACGATGAGGAATACCGCGTGGTGTGGCCCGACGGCACGATTCGCTGGCTGCGGGAAACCGGCAACGTGGTGCGCAACGACCACGACGCGGTGGTCAAAATGATGGGTGTGGTGCGCGACATCACCGAAGAAAAAGCCTCGGCCAGCTACCTGCAACACCTCGCCCACTTCGATCCGCTGACCGGCCTGCCCAATCGCCTGGTGCTGGAACAACGTTTGTCCGAAGCACTGGATCACGCCCGACAAACCAACACTCGCGTGGCGCTGGTATTCGTCGACCTCAACGGTTTCAAAACCATCAACGACCGCTACGGCCATGCCGCCGGCGACCGGGTGCTGATCACCACGGCCACTAGGCTGAAACGCATCCTGCGCGCCACCGATACCGTTGCGCGCATTGGCGGCGATGAGTTCGTGGTGATCCTGCAAGACCTGGCCCCAGGCCTGAGTTTGCAGGACGAAGCTCGCAGCATCTGCCAGAAAATCTTCATCGAACTGTCGCCACCGATCAGCATCGGCAACGACCAGCGCCACATCGGCACCAGCCTTGGGGTGGCGGTGTTTCCGGATCATGCGACGGCGATGGATCGGTTGCTGCACATCGCCGATCTGGCGATGTATGAGGCCAAGCGCAGTGGTAATAATCAGTATCGATTGGGTGGAGAAAGCCCCGCGCGGGTGCAGGCGCAGGGCTTTGAGATCCGCTCTTAACGCTCGACCGGTTTCATCTCGACAATCGTACCGTTGGTGATCATCACCATCACGTACTTGTCGTTGATCTGCACCCACTGCGCCTGGTCGATCGGTGCTTTCAGGCCTTTGGCTTTCCAGTTTTGCAGGGCCTTGTCCTTGCGCTGATACATTTCAGGCGCACGGTCGTTGACCTTCAGTTCGCGGTCGCTGGTCGGGGATTGGACGGCTTGTTCATTCGAGGTTTGCGCCGCTTGAACAAGTGGGCTGATCCCGGCAATGCCGGCGACGAGGGCCAGGCTGGCGATTAGGGTTTTGCTGTTCATCGGTGAACCTCCTGAGATGTGTGCTACCTGAACTCGGACTGCCGGGTTCGGGAAACATTCCTTGTTTTTTTGCGTGTGCTGGCTGGGGATTGTAGTTGTCTGTGAGGCCGCTATCGCTGGCAAGCCAGCTCCCACAGGGTTTGTTGGTGTTGCAGGAACAGTAGGCACACCGATGAAACTGTGGGAGCTGGCTTGCCAGCGATGGGGCCTGCACATTCAACATCTCATTGCCTGACAAACCGCCATCGCTGGCAAGCCAGCTCCCACAAGGTTTTGTGGTGTTGCAGGAACAGTGGGCACACCGATGAAACTGTGGGAGCTGGCTTGCCAGCGATGGGGCCTGCACATTCAACATCTCATTGCCTGACAAACCGCCATCGCTGGCAAGCCAGCTCCCACAGGGTTTTGTGGTGTCGGCAAAATCAGTAGGCACACCGTAGAAAATGTGGGAGCTGGCTTGCCAGCGATGGCGTCGGCACATTCGACATCTTCATTGCTTGGGCCACCGCTTTCGCGAGCAGGCTCGCTCCCACAATGGTCTGCGGTATCGGCATAGACGGATTGATCCACTTTGCACATCAATCCATGCCAACAATGCAATTAACAGATTGTTACATCTGCGCCACCATCCGCCTCAATAAAAACCGTGCGCCGCCCTCCCGTCGCGCACGTCATAAAAGCGGTGGAGTACTTTTCTATGACAGCCTCAATCCCACACAACGGCTCGCGGGCCGGCGCCATTTTCCGGGTGACCTCGGGCAACTTCCTCGAGCAGTTCGACTTCTTCCTGTTCGGCTTCTACGCCACGCAAATCGCGGCGGTGTTCTTCCCGGCGAGCAGTGAGTTCGCTTCCCTGATGATGACCTTTGCGGTGTTCGGCGCAGGTTTCTTGATGCGTCCGCTGGGCGCCATCGTGCTCGGTGCGTACATCGATGATGTCGGGCGGCGCAAAGGTTTGATCGTCACGCTGTCGATCATGGCCAGCGGCACGATCTTGATTGTGTTGGTGCCCGGTTACGAAAGCATCGGCCTGTTTGCACCCGCACTGGTGTTGATCGGGCGCTTGCTGCAAGGCTTCTCGGCCGGCGCGGAACTGGGCGGTGTGTCGGTGTATCTCGCCGAGATCGCCACGCCGGGTCGCAAAGGTTTCTTCACTGCTTGGCAGTCGGCCAGTCAGCAAGTGGCGATCATTGTCGCTGCCGCGCTGGGCTACGGGCTGAACCAGTGGATGGCGCCGGATGTGGTGGCCGATTGGGGCTGGCGGATTCCGTTTTTCGTCGGTTGCATGATCGTGCCGTTCATCTTTTTCCTGCGCCGTAACCTGGCGGAAACCGAAGAGTTCGCCGCACGCAAACACCGTCCGAGCATGGGCGAAGTGTTCCGCACCCTCGGCCAGAACTGGGGTGTGGTACTCGGCGGCATGTTGATGGTCGCGCTGACCACCACCGCGTTCTACCTGATCACCGTGTACGCACCGACCTTCGGCAAAACCGTGCTGCACCTGAGCACCTCCGATGCACTGCTGGTGACCCTGCTGGTCGGTGTGTCGAACTTCTTCTGGCTGCCGATTGGCGGCCTGTTGTCTGACCGTATCGGCCGTCGCCCGGTGCTGATCGCCATGTCGCTGCTGGCCCTGGCCACCACCTACCCGGCGCTGTCGTACCTGGTGCAGGCGCCAAGCTTCAGCCACATGCTGCTGTCGCTGTTGTGGCTGTCGTTTATCTACGGCCTGTACAACGGCGCGATGATTCCGGCGCTGACCGAGATCATGCCGGTGGAAGTGCGGGTTGCCGGTTTCTCTCTCGCCTACAGCCTGGCCACGGCGATTTTCGGTGGTTTCACCCCGGCGATGTCGACCTTCCTGATTCAGTACACCGGCGACAAAGCCGCACCGGGTTACTGGATGAGCATCGGCGCGCTCTGCGCTTTGTGCGCCACTCTTTATCTGTACCGCCGTGCCGGTGGTCGTCTGCAACCTGTCGCGGCCTGAGGAAAACTCGCCATGAAAAAACTGTTTACTGTCTCCGCCCTGCTCGCCGGTCTTGCGTTCAACCTCGCGGCCCAGGCCGAAGAATTGAGCGTGATGACCTCCGGGGGTTTCACTGCCGCCTACAAGATTCTCGGGCCGAAATTCGCTGCCGCCAGCGGCAACACCCTGACCACCAGCCTTGGCCCATCGATGGGCAAAGCCCCCGAAGCGATCCCCAATCGCCTCGCGCGCGGTGAACACGCCGACGTGGTGATCATGGTCGGCTACGCCCTCGATGACCTGATCAAGCAAGGCAAGGTCGACCCGGCCTCGCGCGTTGAGCTGGCCGATTCGCGGATCGGCCTGGTGGTGCGCGAAGGCGCGCCGAAACCGGACATCAGCAGCGTCGACGGCCTGAAAAAAACCTTGCTCGACGCGCAGTCAGTGGCCTACTCCGACAGCGCCAGCGGCGTGTACATCGAGCAGCAATTGTTCAAGAAACTGGGCATCGAAGAGCATTTGAAGCCGAAGTCCAAAATGATTCCGAAAGTCCCCGTAGGTTCGGTAGTTGCTACCGGCGACTATCAACTGGGCTTCCAGCAGGTCAGCGAATTGCTGCCAGTGCCGGGCGTGAGTTTCGTGGCAAAGATTCCGGAATCGGTGCAGTCGGTGACGCGTTTTGCCGCCGGGATTCCGGTCGGCGCGCAGCATCCAGAAGAGGCCAAAGCGCTGCTCGCTTACCTCGCCGCACCTGCCGCGCAAGCTGATGTGCAGGCCACCGGACTGGACTCGGTCAAGCGCTGATCGTAGGCGGCTGGACTTTCATTTCCACCACCAGCCGCTCCAGTTCCAATGCCGCCGGGGTCAACGTCCGACCCCGGCGCTTGATGATGCCGACACTGCGCATCACTTGCGGATCGGTCAGCGGCACCCGCGTCAGGATCGGATGATCCGGCCCCGGCATCGCCATCAGCGGCACCGCCGCCACACCCAGCCCCGCCTCCACCAGACCGATCATCGTCGTCACATGCCGGGTTTCGCAGATGCTCGAACGCTGCGGCACCACGCTACTCAACGCCTGATCGAGCAGAAAGCGGTTGCCGGAGGTCTTGTCCAGCGAGATGTAATCCTGCTGATAGAACTCATCCCACGTCACGCTGCTGCGCCCGGCCAACGGATGATCGCGTCGACAAGCGACGACGTAGCACTCCTGCACAAGCGGTTCGAACTCGACTTTGGCATCCTGCGTGCCGAGAAAACTCAAGCCGAAATCCGCCTCGCCATTGACCACCGCACTCAAGACATCGTGCGCGCTGGAGTCGAGCACTTTGACTTTGATCCGCGGAAACTGCTGGTGATAGCGCGCGACCACGCGGGGCATGAAGTAGTAGGCCGCCGAAGGCACGCAGGCAACGGTGACGTGGCCCAAACGCGTCGATGCGACTTCGCTGATACCCAGCAACGCCACGTCAAGATCATCAAGCAAGCGTTCGACACTGGGCATGAATCCGCGCCCGGCCTGGGTCAGGCTGACCTTGCGCGTGGTGCGTTCGAACAGTTTCACGCCGAGGGCATCCTCGAGCTTTTCGATGCGCCGGCTCAGCGCTGGTTGCGACAGGCGCACGGTGTCGGCGGCCTTGCGGAAACTGCCCTGCTCGACCACGGCGCGAAAAGCTTGCAGGTCGTTGAGGTCGAAGTTGATGGCCATGGCGGGACTCGGAGGATTGATTTGCAGAGGTTATAAATGTAACCAATTGATGCAACTTATTACAGACCACATGAAGATCCCCTGTAGGAACTGCCGCAGGCTGCGATCTTTTGATCTTGATTCTTTGGGGGCAAAAGCAAGATCAAAAGATCGCAGCCTCGTTGCACTCGACAGCTCCTACAGGGGATCTTCGGTGGATGAAAAGTCGCTGTAGCCCTTATCCTTGTCGCCCCCGCCGTACCGTTGTCAGGAGTAACCCCCATGCCCCATGAAGGCAATCTGTTGCAAGCCGCCGTCGTGTTTCTGTTCGCGGCCGTGCTCACCGTGCCTTTGGCCAAACGTCTGCAATTGGGTGCCGTGCTCGGTTATCTGTTTGCCGGGGTGATCATCGGCCCGTCGGTGCTGGGCCTGATCGGCAATCCGCAGAGCGTGGCGCATATTTCCGAACTCGGTGTGGTGTTGCTGCTGTTCATCATTGGCCTTGAGCTGTCGCCGCGACGCTTGTGGGTGATGCGCAAATCGGTGTTCGGCGTCGGGCTGGCGCAGGTGCTGCTGACCGCATCGGTGATAGGCGTGCTGGCGTTGTCGGTGTTTGGTCAGCCGCTGAACAGCGCGATTGTGCTCGGCCTCGGTCTGGCGCTGTCCTCGACGGCATTCGGTCTGCAAAGTCTGGCCGAACGCAAGGAACTGACCAGCCCCCACGGGCGGCTGGCGTTTGCGATTCTGCTGTTCCAGGACATCGCCGCGATCCCGTTGATTGCGCTGGTGCCGATGCTGGCCGGTGGTGCGCACGCCACCAGCAACGCCGAGAGTCTGAATCACGCATTGCAAGTGCTTGGCGGCATTGCGGTGGTGGTGGTCGGTGGCCGATATCTGCTGCGTCCGGTGTTCCGCGTGGTGGCGAAAACCGGTCTGCCGGAAGTGTCGACGGCCACAGCGTTGTTGGTGGTGATCGGCACGGCGTGGTTGATGGATCTGGTCGGCGTGTCGATGGCGCTGGGGGCGTTTCTTGCCGGTTTGCTGTTGGCGGATTCGGAATATCGCCATGAACTGGAAGCGCAGATCGAACCGTTCAAGGGCCTGCTGCTCGGGCTGTTTTTCATCAGCGTCGGCATGGGCGCCAACCTCAGCTTGCTGCTGAGTGCGCCGATTACTGTGTTGGGGCTGACGCTGTTGCTGATCGGTTTGAAATTGCCGCTGCTGTTTGTCGTCGGGCGTCTGGCCGGTGGCTTGAACAAGGTCAGTGCGATTCGCCTCGGTATCGTATTGGCGGCCGGTGGTGAGTTCGCCTTCGTGGTGTTCAAGATCGGTCGCGATCAGGGCCTGTTCGAGCCGCGTCTGTACGACTTGCTGGTGCTGACCATTACCCTGTCGATGGCGGTCACGCCGTTACTGCTGTTGATCTGCGCGCGGCTGGTCAGCCCGAAAGTGCAGCCGGTGGAAGTGCCGGAAAAATTCCGTCAGATCGACACTGACACCCCGCGTGTGGTGATCGCCGGCATGGGCCGGATGGGCCAGATCGTGGCGCGGATCCTGCGGGCGCAGAACATCAAATTTGTCGCGCTGGACACCTCGGTGGAAACAATTGAGCTGTCGCGCAGTTTCGGCGGTGTGCCGGTGTTCTACGGCGACCCGATGCGCGCGGAAATCCTCCATGCGGCAAAGGCCGGTGAGGCGGAATATTTCGTGATTGCCACGGACGATCCGGAGACCAACATCAAGACCGCCGAAGTGGTGCGCAAGCTGTATCCGCACATGAAGATCATCGCCCGGGCGCGTAACCGTCAGCATGTGCACCGCTTGGTCGATGTTGGCGCGGAGGCGATTCGGGAGACCTATTACTCCAGCCTGGAAATGAGCCGGCGCACCTTGGTCGGCCTCGGTTTGACCCAGGCCCAGGCCGATGCGCGGATCAAGCGCTTCAAGCACCACGACGAACAGGTGCTGGAGGCGCAACACGCGATCTACGACGACGCGGCGAAAGTCCTGCAAACCGCCCAGGAAGCCCGGGCGGAACTGGCGCGGTTGTTCGAATCCGACCAACTGGAAGAGGAATCACGCAACACCTGATGTATAGGAATCCTGTAGGAGCTGCCGAAGGCTGCGATCTTTTGATTTTGCTCTTAAAAAACAAGATCAAAAGATCGCAGCCTTCGGCAGCTCCTACATTGATTTTGTCAGCTCAAAAATACCCTTGCAGGCGACGGCCTACTGGGGGTCGTGTCAGGCCAGCTCGAGTTCGGACGCTTGCTTGACCGGCGCCACTGCAAACCGATCCGCGAGGAACGGCGTGATATCCAGCGGCAGCGGTTCATCGTTGACCAGTTTGTCCAGCAACACACCAGTAATCGCCGAGGTCAGAATCCCGGTGCGGAAGTGCCCGCAGGCATTCAGATACCCCTCCACCCCACGCATCGGCCCGAGTATCGGCAACTCATCCGGTGAGCCCGGACGCAAGCCCGCCCACGTGCGCTTCAAATTGACATCCTTGAGCTCCGGCAGACACCGCACTGCGCCCTGCACCAGCCCGGCGATTTCCGGGTAGGTGGTGGTGACGTCGAAGCCTTTGTCTTCGGTGGTGCTGCCGATCAGGATCTCGCCGTTGTCTTTTTGCGCCACGTAGCAGTCGCTGGTGGTCAGGCAGCCGTTGAGGATCTTCGGCATGCGCTCGGTCAGCAGAATCTGGCCCTTCACCGGCTTCACCGGGATACGAATACCCGTCGCCCATTCGCTCAGATCCGCCGCCCAGGCACCGCCGGCGTTGATCAGCGTCTTGCAGTGGAACACGCCCTCCTCGACCGTCTGCACACCGGTCACACGGCTGCCGTGATGCAACACGCCAGTGACATTGGTGTTGACGAAGATGTCGACGCCATTCTGCCGCGCGCCTTCAATGTAGGCATCGGCGAGGCGGAACGGGCTGACCTGATGGTCGCAGAGAAACTCCAGCGCCCCGCGTGCTTCATGGCTGACGCTCGGCTCTGACTCACGCAGCGCCGCTTGGTCGAGCCAGCGCACCTGATCAGCGAGGTGCGGAATGCAACCGACGATATGCTCGGCGTAGAGCCGGTCTTCGTCGTCATAAATGACGAATTTCAATCCGGTCTTTTCGAACTTGAAATCCATCCCGTGGTTGTCTTTCAGCTCACGGTGCAGCGCCGGGTACAGCGCGTTGGACTGCAAGGCAAACTCGAAGAACGACTCCGGCAGAATGTGCGGTGTGCTCGCGTCCACGGCCACCGCCGCGCCCTGGGTTTCGCGTTTACGGTTGGCTGACATCATGCGGAAGAAAATCACCCCGCAACCGAGGCCGACCGACTCACCGATCGCCCACAAACCACCGGCCGAAGCACGGGTGGCGTTGCCCGGACGTTTGGCATCGATCAGCGCGATCTTGAGGTTTTTGCGCTTGGACAATTGATAGGCGCAGGACGCCCCGATCACGCCGCCGCCGGCAATGATCACGTCATAAAACTTACTCATGGGCAGAGGCCTCCGTGCCGACGGACTGGAACGCGGAAAAAGGAATCGGATCGATCGGGAAACGCGGACGCAGCCAACCGACGTCCTTGCGGCCGGTGGCCTGACGCAAACGGTCGCTGCAATAGCCGACACACATGCGCCCCTGGCAATCGCCCATGCTCACGCGGGTGCGCATTTTCAGGCTGGCGATGTCCTGCACGCCCTGCTCCAGCGCCAGGTCGATGTCGGCGCGGGTCGCGTGTTCGCAACGGCAAATCACCGTGTCGGCGGCGGGCAATGCGGTCTGGCCGACGCCACGTTCGGTGTAGCGATCCACCGCCGCGCGGAAACGCACGATGGCTTTGAGTTTGCTCAAGTAGCGGTCGCGACGCACACGCGCCAATTCTTCTTCGAGCACGCCACGTTGCAGCAGAATCGAGGTGGCGGCGATCTTGCCGGCGAGCATCGCCGCTTCACCGCCGCGAATCCCGCCCATATCGCCGGCCAGGTGCACGTGGGGTTCGTTGCTTTGCTGCCAGACATTCGAGTTGGCGCGCAGATAACCGTCGTCGCTGAAGCCGTGATCCAGGCCCATTTGCTGGCTCAGTTGGGTGCGCGGAATAAAGCCGTAACCGACCGCCAGGGTCTTGGCTTCGAAGCGCTCGACGCGGCTCATGTCCGGTTCCCAAGTGGCCGAGTACGGCGCGACGCTGACGCTTTTCAGCTCGCCCTCGCCGTGGGCTTCGACTACGCCCCAGCCGTAATTCATCGGGATGCCGTGCAATTTCAGGTAGGCAAGCATGCTCAAACCGTCAAGAAACAGCTGCGGCTTGTTCAGCAACGCCAGACTTTCGCGGGCAATCTTGCCGAACGCGCAGGCCTCATACACGCCCGCGACGCTGACGCCCGAGGCATGCAACTGCGTCGCCACCAGCGGCAGCAACGGCCCGGTGCCGGCGATGATCACCGGCCCCTGCGGCTTGACCACACCACTTTTGATTTGCAGTTGCAGACCGCCGAGCATGATCACCCCCGGCAATGTCCAGCCGGGAAACGGCACGCTGCGTTCATGGCAACCGGCAGCCAGGAGCAACTGCGGATACTCGATCTCGTGCAATTGTTCGTCGCCATCCAGCACCACCAGCGCACGAGTGCCTTCGGCGCCGACCACGCGATGGTTGAGGCGCACATCGATCAGCCCGGCCTGCTCCTGAAAATCACCGTGCAGTTTGCCCAGTGCTTCGGAGTAACGCGGGCCGAGATAATCCAGCTGCACGCCGTCACGCAGTGGCCCGCGATAGACCACGCCGCCAAGGCGCGAAGCTTCTTCGAGCAAAGTGCAGCGCACACCGTGGCGCGCCAGTTCAATGGCCGCCGCCATCCCCGCCGGGCCGCCGCCGACGATTACCGGTTGCTGGCTCATACAGCCCCCTCTTGCGGGGTGATGCGATTGACCTGGGTTTCGATCTGCATGCCATCACGCACCACGGTCTGGCAGGCACGGCGTTTGTGCCGGCCATTGATTTTCACCAGACAGCACTGGCACACGCCCATGCCGCAATAGGCGCCGGTGATCTGGTTGTGATCGTTGCGTGCGACCTGGCGCACGCCGAGGGACTGGATAACGCTGAGGACGGTTTCGCCGATGGCGGCGGTGACCGCTTGACCGTTGATGTGGACGGTCATGTCCGCCTGCGCCAACGGCTGGATATCGAAGGTTCTTTCTAGGCAGTGCATTGCAATGTTCATCCGTGAGGGTTCGGTTGAGGTGGTGTCAGCTCCTTGCTGCACTACTCCGTGTCGACGCATTTATTGTGGCTGTGATTGATGCGTCGACGCAGCTACTTCGTCAGCGCAACAAGGTGCGCGAGAAGCACTGTAGTTCATACCTCAGCAAAGGCCTGGAACATTTACGTTAGGCGATATCGCCCGACGAAATATTGATCCAGGCCAGTGAAGCGGTTGGATTGTCCAACGAGGTCGCCAGAAAGCAAAAAGCCGCTTCCACCCGAAGGTGGAAACGGCCGAGGCATGCGCCTCAATCGAGCAATCAGTGTACGAACAGGGCGATCAGGATGATGATCGGGATCGGTACGCCGAGGAAAAACAGCAGTAGTGAGCGCATGGTCATGCTCCTTGTTTAACGGACTGGAGTGGTCGTGGTGTAAGTCTCGACTTCTACGTACTCGACGGCATCCCGACGACGACCGCCGAAAGTGGCCGCGAGGCTGGCGAAGAAGGCACCGGCCAACAGCGAGACGAACATCCACAGCGAGGTCCAGGCAGCGACTTTCGCAGCGGTGTCGGCGGCTTGTTGCGCTTTGACTTTGGCGTCGGCCAGGGCTTTCTGGGTGCGGGCGTAGATTTCATCGACGCGACGCTCGGCATCGGCCTGAGTCAGGTTGGTGCGTTGGGCGACCAGTTGCGCGAGGTAGGTACGGTCTTCGGCACTCAACTGACCGTTGGCCAGGCTTTGCGCGAAGATGCGGGCCACGGCCCCATGGGCTGCATCATCGCTGACGGAGGCCGGACGGTCATCGCGGAACAGGCTGTCGATGTAGTAACCGTACTGATTGCTGTCGGTGTTCGCCGCAGCCGTACCGGCCGCTTGGGTCATGGCACTGGCTGCGCCGCCAGCGACACTGGCACCGGCCTGCACACCACCGCTGATTACACTGCTGACCGAACCGACCACCAGCACTGCGGTAACCAATGTAGCCACGCACCAGGCAAGGAAGCCGTGCGCGGTGTCGCGGAAATACACTTCGTCACCGTGCATGTTCGCCCACTTCACCCGCAGGCGACCGGCGATGTAGCCCCCCATGCCGGAAGCGATGATTTGCGTCAGTGCCAGCCAGACAATCGTCGAAATGCCCAGGCCCTTGGCGCTGACGCCCTCTCCGGCCCACGGTGAAACGGCAGAGAAACCCAAACCGAATCCGAGCAGGACCAGAATCATCGACAGTGCCGCGGCAGCCGCAGCACCGGCGAAGATCGCGCCCCAGGACACTCCCGAAACGCTGCTCGACTCTTCAACGGCGGGATAAAACCCATCAGAGGATCTATTCATTGTTGTTCTGCTCCAGGCATGAAAAATGGTGTTACAACTCGTCAGCAGAGGAATTGCAGCGACCGTGCCAGTCGAACAAATTAAATAAACCCTTATATTTCAGATATTTAGAAAGAATGAACTTCCTCAGACCTTGCAAATTGCAACAACGGCCGGATAACAGCGGGTTTTATGCATTGGCCCCAAGTATCAATAGCGCTGCAAATCTGCGTTTGTGACAGGTGAACATGAAAGTTAATTTAAAGCGTCAGCGGAATTTCTTGGCAAAATGCTGCCATTCCGTTTGAACCGATCAGCAGGCCTGCCTATGACTCGTATCTTGACCATCGAAGACGACGCCGTGACCGCCCGGGAAATCGTCGCCGAACTGAGCAGCCACGGACTGGAGGTCGACTGGGTCGACAATGGCCGCGAAGGCCTCGACCGCGCCGTGAGCGGCAATTACGACCTGATTACCCTCGACCGCATGTTGCCCGAACTTGATGGCCTGGCCATCGTCACCACCTTGCGCACCATGGGCGTGGCCACGCCGATACTGATGATCAGCGCCCTCTCCGATGTCGATGAGCGCGTGCGCGGCTTGCGCGCTGGCGGTGATGATTACCTGACCAAACCGTTCGCCACCGATGAAATGGCCGCGCGCGTTGAAGTGTTGCTGCGCCGGCAGAACAGCGGCGCCACTCAGGCGACAACGCTGCAGGTGGCCGACCTCGAATTGGATTTGATCAGCCACGAAGCGCGCCGCGCCGAACAAGTGCTGACGCTGCTGCCGACCGAGTACAAGCTGCTCGAATTCCTCATGCGCAACAGTGGCCAGATCCTCTCGCGGATGATGATTTTCGAAGAGGTCTGGGGCTATCACTTCGACCCTGGCACAAACCTGATCGACGTGCATATCGGCCGTCTGCGCAAGAAGATCGACGCCGCCGGCCATGTGCCGCTGATCCGCACGGTACGGGGCTCGGGCTATGTCATTGCCGAACCCGTCTGACGGCTGGCGCTCCTCCAGCAGCCGTTTGCTGGCGCTGTACAGTTCGCTGTTCGTGGCCTGGAGCGCGATCCTCATGGGGGTCATGTATTACGAGGTCTCCGGCTACCTCGACAACCTCGCCAAACACTCGCTGATGCAACGTCAGCACCTGTTTTCGCACTTTCGCGGCGAACAACTGGAAGACGCCCTCGCCGCCAGCATGACCTTCGACATTCGCGGCATCGACGCCTACGGCCTGTTCGATGCGCAAGGCGTCTATCTAGGTGGCGCGTTGCAGCAGATCCCCGAAGGCTTGCCGCTGGACGGCAAGATCCACATGCTCGCCGAATGCGCCGATTCCGATGACCCGACCCTGCCCAATGACAGCTGCGACGCGGTGGCCACGCAAACCCGCGACGGTCGCTGGCTGGTGTTGCTGCGCGACAACGGCTCGCTGTTCGCCGTCACGCGGATCATTTTGCATGCGTTGTTCTGGGGCGTGTCGCTGACGATTCTGCCGGGGATTGCCGGTTGGCATTTGCTGCGCCGTCGGCCGTTGCGACGCATCCGGGCGATTCAGGACAGCGCCCAGGCGATTGTTGCCGGCGACCTGACCCACCGTTTGCCACTGTCCAATCGCCGCGATGAACTGGACATGCTCGCGGCCATCGTCAACGCCATGCTGGAGCGCATCGAGCGCTTGATGAATGAAGTCAAAGGCGTCTGCGACAACATTGCCCATGATCTGCGCACGCCACTGACGCGCCTGCGCGCGCAGTTGTATCGCATGCAGCAACAGGCCGGCGAAGGCTCGCAGGAAGCAGCGCAACTGGATCTGGTGCTGGCCGAAGCGGACACGCTGATGGCGCGGTTTCGCGGGTTGTTGCGGATTTCCGAACTGGAAGATCGCCAGCGCCGTTCAGGTTTTGTCCAGCTCGACCCGGTGCAATTGCTGGAAGAACTGCATGCGTTTTATCTGCCACTGGCCGAAGAAGGCGAGCTGCGTTTCGAGCTGAACATGCCGGAAACCCTGCCGCCGCTCAACGGTGATCGAGCGTTGCTGTTCGAGGCGCTGGCGAATCTGTTGAGCAACTCGATCAAGTTCACCCCCCCGGGCGGCACGGTGATGCTGCGCGGGGTGAACGCCGGTGGGCAGACGCGGATTGAAGTCCACGACTCAGGGCCGGGAATTCCAGAGGCTGAGCGTGAGGCGGTGTTCCAGCGTTTCTATCGCGCCGAGGGTGGGCAGCCGCAAGGTGGCTTTGGCTTGGGGCTGTCGATTGTGGCGGCGATTGTCAGCTTGCATGGCTTCAGTCTTGAAGTCGGCAGCAGTGATCTCGGTGGGGCAAAACTGGTGTTGGATTGCCGGCAGAGCCTGATCGAAAATTCCTGATTCCCCACTGGAAAGCCATCAATGTGGGAGCGAGCCTGCTCGCGAAAGCGGTGTGTCATTCAACAAAAATGTTGCCTGACAGTCCCTCTTCGCGAGCAGGCTCGCTCCCACAGGTTATTGTGGTGGATGATTAAGCTGGGTAATTGGCGCGAAGTGCCTCAAGGCCACCCTGATAGATGCCGTTAAACAACGCCACCACTTCCTCATCGCTCACGCCTTTGGCGTTGAAACGCCCCGACCACGTGACCCGTGCGCCCTGCCCCTGGGCTTCGACCTTGATCGTCGCCAGGTAATCAGTCGCCGGGAACGGTGCCTGTTCGATCGAATAGCTGTAAGTCTTCGCTGCGTTGTCGAACGCTTGCAGTCGCTCGATCACCACCGCGCCGTCAGCGGTTTGCAGGGTGCGCACACGGCCGCCGTCGCTCAGCTCACTGTTGGGAATAAACGGCAGCCAATCGGGCAGCGTGTTGAAGCCGCCGATCAATTGCCAGACCTGATCGGCCGAGGCCGGAATATCGATGGTTGCAGATGCTGTTGGCATAAATAAACGTCTCTCCAGAATTCAGATGGTCAGGCTGTCGACCACGCCGCCGTCGACGCGCAACGCGGCGCCAGTGGTGGCCGAGGACAGCGGCGAAGCGATGTAGGTCACCAGGTGCGCGACTTCTTCAACGTCCGCCACGCGCTGGATGATCGAGGTCGGGCGGGCCTTGCGCACAAAGGCGTCGGCTTCATCGCGCAGGTTGCGCCCGGATTCGGCGGCGGCCTCCTTGAGCATGTCTTCCAGGCCGTCGGTGAAGGTCGGCCCCGGCAGGATCGCATTGACGGTGACCCCGGTGCCAGCCAGACGTTTGGCCAGACCGTGGGACACCGCCAGATTGGCGCTTTTGGTCACGCCGTAGTTGATCATGTCGGCTGGCGTGGCCACGCCGGATTCCGAAGACAGGAAGATCACCCGGCCCCAGCCCTGCTCGACCATCGCTGGCACGTAATGCCGCGCCAGGCGCACGCCGGAAATCACATTGACCTCATAGAAGCGCGTCCACTCGCTGTCCGGCGTATCGAAGAAATCGACGTCATTAAAGATGCCGAGGTTGTTCACCAGAATGTCGGCACGCGGCTCAGCGGCGAAGAGTTTTTGCGCGCCTTCGGCCGTGCCCAGATCCGCAGTCAAACCACGCAATTGTGCCCCCGGCACTTTCTGCCGAATGCTCGCCAGCGCCTGCTCGACCTTGGCCGTATCGCGGCCGATCACCACCACGGTGGCGCCGGATTCGGCCAGCGACTGGCTGATGCCCAGACCAATGCCGGCGGTGCTGCCGCTGACGATGGCCAGTTTTCCACTCAGATCAATCTTCATGCTTTCACCTCATCGATTGGCAATGGTGCACGTTCGGAAACCAGTTGGGCGTCGCGCATCGCCTGCCAGAAACCGGCAGGAATGATCGCCGACAACGCCGCGACATCTTCAGCGATACGACCGGGTTTGCTCGCCCCGGGAATCACCGCAGCGACTGCGGGGTTGGCCAGCGAAAACTGCAGCGCGGCGGCTTTGATATCGACGTTGTAAGCGGCGGCGACGCGTTTGATCTGCTCCACTTTGGCGATGACCTCAGGGCTGGCCTGCTGGTATTCGAAATGCGAGCCGCCAGCGAGAATGCCTGAGCTGTAAGGGCCACCGACAACGATTTCAACGTTCTGCGCACGGGCCGCATCCATCAACCGTTGCAGCGGACGCTCGTGATCCAGCAGCGTGTAGCGCCCGGCCAACAGGAAGCCATCCGGCTGCGCTTCGCTGAGGTCGAGGGTCAGCTCGCACGGCTCGACTTTATTCACGCCCAGGCCCCAGCCTTTGATCACGCCTTCTTCGCGCAACCGGGTGAGGACTCTGAAGGCGCCGGTGCGGGCCTGATTGAAGTATTCCAGCCATTGATCGCCATAGAAGTCCTGCGCGATGTCGTGCACCCAGACAATGTCGAGGCGATCGGTTTGCAGGCGTTTGAGGCTGTCTTCGATCGAGCGCAGGGTGGCGTCGGCGCTGTAGTCGTTGACGATCTTGTTCGGGAGGCCGTGTTCGAATACGCCACTTTTTTCGCCGAGATCGCGGGCGGCAGCGTCTTCCACTTCATCGAGAATCACCCGGCCGACCTTGCTGCTCAGCACGTAGTCGTCGCGCTTGTATTGCTTCAAAGCCTCGCCGAGGCGGATCTCCGACAGACCGGAGCCGTAGAACGGCGCAGTGTCGAAGTAGCGCACACCGGCATCCCACGCGGCATGCACAGTGGCTTGCGCTTCTTCTTCGGGAATGGCGCGGAACATGTTGCCCAGTGGCGCAGTGCCGAAGCCCAGTTGCCCGGGCAGTTTGTCTTTCAAGCTCATTGGATTGTCCTCATAGGTTCGGGGTCTGCGTGACCGTTGAGCAGATCCTAGATGGCGACACCGAGACCGTCCAAGACATAATGCGCAGCACTTGAGTCCCTATAGGTCTGACATGATCGACATCCGCCAATTGCGCTACTTCGTCGTGGTCGCCGAGGAAGAACACGTCGGCCGCGCCGCCGAACGGCTGCATATTTCCCAGTCGCCCCTGAGCCGACAGATCGCCCAGCTCGAAGAGCGCCTGGGCCTGACGTTGTTCGAGCGCAGTCAGCAACGCATTCGCCTGACCCGCGACGGCCAGACTTTCCTCGCCGAAACCCGCGCCCTGCTCACCCACGCCAATCGCCTGGAATCCCTCGGCAAACGTCTGGGCCGTGGCGAAGAAGGCGGTTTGTGCATCGGCTATATCGAGAACGCCATGCACGCCGGGGTTCTGCCCAATGCCTTGCGCGTGTTGCGCGCCGATCGTCCCAACGTCCACGTCGCGCTGTACAACCTCAGTTCCACCGAGCAATTGGAAGGCTTGCGAGAGCGTAGTCTCGATATCGCGCTGGTGAGCGAGCCGCCGACCGATGACGATGCGGATCTGTTGAGTTTCCAGGTGCTCGATGACCCGATGCTGCTGGCGTTGCCGGAACAGCATCCGCTGGCGCAGCGAACTGTTTTGAGCCCGCAGGACTTGGCCGATCAGGAATGGATCGGCGTGCAGCCGCGTCAGGACGCCAACGATGAGTTTGTCAGCGCCTGCATCCGCGCCGGCTTCACCCCCGATGTGCGCATGCAGGCCACCGAACCGTTTACCGCGCTGGGGTTGGTCGCGTCGGGGCTGGGAATTGCGATGATTCAAAAGGGGTTGAGCCATAACTCACCGCCGGGCGTGGTGTTGCGCGAACTGCCGTGGCTGACCTTGACCACGCCATTGTGGGCGGCGTGGCACCGGATCAATTTGCGGCCGTTGGTCGAGACCTTCCGCAAAGTCCTGACTGACGACAAGGTATCTGCTGACTGACATGGCCCCTTCGCGAGCAGGCTCGCTCCCACAGGTTTTGCGGTGGATCTACACTCATCGGATACGCCCCCAGCCGTGAGTTGACCATGAGAATGTCCGCACAAATGACCGTCGTCGCGGTACTCGCCACCCTCGCCTACCTCGGCCTGGCGGTGTGGGGCATTGGCGGTGTGGCGATGTTCTTTTCCCACGGTTCGCTGGTAATTGTCGCACTGGCGACAGTGGCCATGGTGATCGCTTCGCTGTTCAGCGAGGTCAACCTCAGCGCTGGCGAGCGTGAAGACCGCGCCAATCGCTGGGTGATTCCGGCGTTTGGTGTGATCGGCCTGGTCAGTGGTTTTCTGCCGGCCTATTGCGACCGGGTCAACTTCTGGACGCTGGGCGGAGAAGGCGTGCGCTGGCTCGGCGCGCTGCTGTTTATCATCGGTGGCGTGCTGCGGTTGTGGCCGGTGTTTGTGCTGGGACGGCGGTTCAGCGGACTGGTGGCGATTCAACCGGGGCATCGCTTGGTGACCGATGGCATTTACCAACGGCTGCGCAATCCGAGTTATCTAGGGCTGGTGATCAATGCCGTGGGCTGGGCATTAGCATTTCGTTCGGTGGTTGGCTTGATACTGGCAGCGCTGACGCTGATCCCGTTGATTGCCCGGATTCATTCGGAAGAAGCCCTGCTGCGGGCGCAGTTTGGCGCAGAGTACGAGGCTTACTGCGCACGGAGCTGGCGTTTGGTGCCTGGTGTTTACTGACCGAAAACCACCGCATCCCCTGTGGGAGCTGGCTTGCCAGCGATAGCGGTGGTTCAGTCAAATTTATAGTGACTGACAGGGCCTCATCGCTGGCAAGCCAGCTCCCACAGGGGCTGTGTTGTGTCAGTTTTTTTGCAGGTGAAGCTGGCCGTCGCTGTCGACTTTGACCTGCACTGCAGCATAACTGGCCAGCGTCGCATGGGCTGTTTCCAGCGGATGCTGATGCGTCGTGGTGATGATCATCAACGGCGCACCGGCGGCTTCGGCAGCCTGAATACCGACCGTGGCGTCTTCGAAAATCAGGCAATCACGCGCGTCCAGACCAAGGCGTTTGGCCGCCAGTAAATAACCGGCCGGATCAGGTTTGCCGGCCTTCACATCTTCCGCGGTGATCATCACTGCGGGCTCCGGAATCCCTGCCGCCGCCATGCGCCGCAACGCCAGATCCCGTGGCGCCGACGTCACCATCGCCCAGCGATCAGCGGGCAGGCTGTTGAGAAACGCCGCCGCGCCGGGAATCTCGACAATGCCTTCAACGTCTTCGATTTCCGCCGCGGTGATGAACGCCGCTTGTGCCTCGGCATCCACCCCCGGCAGGTTCAGGCGGGTGATGGTGTCGATCGCGCGCGCACCATGAATGGTCGGCAGAAAGGTTTCCACATCGACGCCATGGCGCACGGCCCAGGCTGCCCAGATCCGCTCGGCGGCGGCGATGGAATTGAGGACGGTGCCGTCCATGTCGAACAGAAACGCGCCGAACGCGCGATTGAATAAAGCGTCGTGAGCAGACAAAGGGTCGCATCCTCTGGCAAAAGACCGGGCGGGCAATGTAGCACTTGCCCGCTCGATTCACCCAGGGTCAGTGCAGGCGCGGTGCCTTGGACTTGAAAGCACTGTCAACGCAGTCGAGCAACTGCCCAATGGCCCAAGGCTTTTTGATGAACGCCACCGGATGCTTGACCCCTGAGGTTTCGGGCGTTTCATAGCCGGACATGACCATCACCGGTTTATCCGGCCAGCGGTCGCCGACCAGGTTGGCCAGACCGGCCCCGTTTATTTTGCCAGGCATGGTGATGTCGGTGAGCAGCAGCCCCACTTCCTGCGCATGCTCGTCGAGATAAAGTTTGGCCTCATCTGCGCTGGTATGGGGCTCGACTTTAAAACCTTCCTCCTGAAGAATTTCGCAAAGAAACTCCAGAATCAACGGATCGTCCTCAACCACCAGAATCAACCCGCCAGGAAGGTGCGCGCTCGGCGTCGGTGTTGGGCTCATGAACTGACACTCCCTGAATTGCATTAACAATTTAGCGGCTCGAATCCGCTGCTTAACTGGTATGAGCAGCGGGCTCTGCAGAAATTCATTTTTGATACAGGTCTTTTGCGAAAGGCGGTTTTTGCCCCTCGGCGGCAATCGTTCGCGACGGCGTATTTGTGGTTAAAATGCCGGCCCTTTTGCTTGCCGATCCCGACCGATGAACCCTGAAGCCCTCGCCACCCTCCACGCCCACCTGCTGCCGGCCCTCGCGGCCGCACCGAGCGAAACCCGTCGCCTGTTTCACGGGCGCGGCCGCTGCTGGGCCGGGCTGGAGCAGTTGACCGTGGACTGGCTGCAAGGCGTGCTGCTGGTGTCGCTGTTCAAGGAACCGGCGCCTGAGCAACTGGAAAACCTCAAAGCGTTGCTGCTGGAACTCACCGGTTCCGCCGGATGGAAACAGTCTGGCGCACACACGTTGCTGATCCAGCATCGCTATTTGCCGCAGAGCACTGCCGAATGGCTGCTCGGTGAAGAGATCGACGAAATGAGCATTGTCGAGGGCGGCTTGCAGTACCGCGTCGACCTGGGGCGCAAACAGAACGCGGGACTGTTTCTCGACATGCGTTACGGGCGCAACTGGGTGCGCGAACAGGCCAGCGGCAAACGCGTGCTCAATCTGTTTGCCTACACCTGCGGTTTTTCCGTGGCGGCCATCGAGGGTGGCGCCAGTCATGTAGTCAATCTGGACATGTCCCGCGCCGCCCTGAGCCGGGGCCGCGACAACCATCGTCTGAACGGCCATGACCTGAGTAAAGTCAGCTTCCTCGGCCACGACCTGTTCAAGTCCTGGGGCAAGGTGATCAACAGCGGCCCGTATGACCTGGTGATCATCGATCCGCCGTCGTTCCAGAAAGGCAGTTTCCTGCTGACCAAGGATTACCAGCGCGTGCTGCGTCGTTTGCCGGAATTGCTCACGGCGCAAGGCACCGTGCTGGCGTGCATGAATGATCCGGCGTTTGGTCCGGACTTTCTGATTGATGGCGTGACCCAGGAAGCGCCGAGCCTGCGCTTTGTAGAGCGGCTGGAGAATCCGCCGGAGTTTCCGGACATTGACCCTGAAAGCGGCCTCAAGGCTTTAGTCTTCCAGCGCACCCCCTGAAACCCCGAAGATCCCCTGTAGGAGCTGCCGAAGGCTGCGATCTTTTGATTTTGCTTTTAAAAACAAGATCAAAAGATCGCAGCCTTCGGCAGCTCCTACATTTGGATATCGTGCACTGAGCAATGGGCAAGGTCAGTTTTGGCGCAACACCAGCGCAAACAACTCACCATGCCCGGTGACATTGAGCTTGTGATACAGGTTGCGCCGATGCACCTTGACCGTCTCCGGCGAGATGCCCATCTGCTGGGCCATCGCCTTGCTGGAGAAGCCCTGCAAGATCAGCCGCGCGGTGTCGACTTCGCGCACCGTCAGCCGTGCATCGAAGCGGTCAAGCAGGGTCGCCAGATCACCGACCAGCGTTTCCGCCACCGCGCCTTGCGGCGGCAGCAATTGCGCATGCCGACGCATCGCCGCCAACACCCAGTCACGCACGCACAGCAACCGGCCCTGCTCGGCCATGTCGAACGGCGTCGAACGGCCCAATGACAAACCGAGCACGCCGCCCTCGACGTTGATCATGAACTGCAACTCGTCCTCGCCCACCACCGAACGAAAGTAACTCTGGTAATACTCACTGTGCAGAAACTGGTCCGGGGCCACCGAGGCCAGGCTGTGCAAGCCGTCGGCAATACCGGTCGACGCGGTTTGATAGAACGGATCAAGCAGGTACATGCCGGCGCTGTAACCGGCCAGCTCCTCTTGTTCGTCCGCGTGGCCCTTGCTGTCGAAGTCGATCAGCAACTGCGGCGCCTGCCCGGCCTTCATCAGCGCCACCAGCGCGTTGTCCAGCGGCACCAGCAGCCGCAACGTGTCCACCAGCGCACGCCAGAAACCGTCCTGACCGACTCCGGCAAATACCCGCGCCAGGCTTTGATGCACTGGCAGTTCCTGCAGCAACGCGTCCACGCACTACCCCTTTTGAGTAACCCATGATGGGAATGGGTCAAGCGTGACCGGCCCGATAGGCTGACCACTCCTGTTCATCACCGGCCTGCACAGGCCAGGAGTGCCGCATCATGCGTGGTCACCGTGGCTGTATCAACCTCAGCATAAAACTGGGCCTGCTGGCCGGTTTCAGCGCCAGCTCAATCGCCATGGCCGCCGACGCGCCGAGCGTGCACGTCTACAACTGGTACGACTACATCGGCCCGACCACCCTCCACGATTTCCAGCGCGACAGCGGTATCCAGCCGGTCTACGACACTTTCGACAGTGCCGAAGTCCTCGAAGGCAAACTGATGACCAGCCGCAGCGGCTACGACGTGGTGGTGGCGAGCAACTTCAGCCTGCCGACGCTGATCAAGGCCGGCGCCCTCGCGCCGCTGCCGCGCGAGCAACTGCCGGGCTGGAAGAGTCTCGATGCCGATCTGCTGGCGAAACTGGCCAACAACGACCCCGGCAATCAATACGCGGTGCCGTACCTGTGGGGCACCAACGGCATCGGCTACAACGTCGACAAGGTGCGCGCGGCGTTAGGCGACAAGGCGCCGGTGGATTCGTGGGACCTGGTGTTCAACGCAGACAACCTCGCCAGACTCGACCAGTGCGGTGTGGCGATGCTTGATTCGCCATCGGAGATGCTGCCGGTCGCCCTGCACTATCTCGGCTTGCCACCGAACAGCACCGATCCAGAAGACTATAAAAAAGCCGAAGCGCTGTTGCTGAAACTGCGCCCGCACATTGCCTACTTCAACTCGTCGAAATTCATCAGTGATCTGTCCAACGGCAACATCTGCGTGGCGGTGGGTTGGTCGGGCGCGATGCTCGAAGCCAAGACCAATGCCGAGCAAGCCAACAACGGCGTGAAGATCGCCTACAGCCTGCCCAAGGAAGGCGCGCCGGTGTGGTTCGACACGCTGGTACTGCTCAAGGACGCGCCGAACCGGCCGCAAGGGCTGGCCTTTATCGACTATCTGCTGCGCCCCGAGGTGATCGCGCCGGTCAGTGATCATCTGTCCTACCCCAATGGCAATCGCGCGGCGACAGCGCTGGTGGCCGCCGCCACACGGGACAACCCGGCGGTTTATCCATCGGCCACGGCGATGGCCACGCTGTACACGCTTGAGCCTTTGCCCAAAGCCACCGAACGCGTGCGCACGCGGGTATGGAGCAAGGTCAAGAACGGCCAATAACCCCTTTTGAATATTCCACAAAACCCTGTGGG
>NZ_JAMLFX010000002.1:0-27088 GCF_023634765.1 Pseudomonas sp. AKS31 | reverse complement strand
GAGCCTGCTCGCGAAAGCGGTGGGTCAGGCACTGATGTGTTGAAAGTGCCGACGCATTCGCGAGCAGGCTCGCTCCCATAGGGGCCGTGCACAACCCAGCATTTTTTAGAGAGACAACAATCGATGAAACCTCGTGCCCGTGACCTCAACATCCGCATCGGCCAACTGCATCCCGGCCCGCTCAACGCCATCACTGATGTACCCGGCGTACGCGTCGGCCACAGCAATGTGCGCGGACGCAGCAGCGCCGGACGCGACATCTGCACCGGCGTGACATTGATCGAACCGCGTCCGGGTTCGACCAATCAGCAACCGTGTTTTGCCGGCGTGCATGTGCTCAACGGCAATGGTGACGCCACCGGGCTTGAATGGATTCGCGAGGCGGGTCTGCTGACCAGCCCGATTGCCTTCACCAACACCCACAGCCTCGGCGTGGTGCGCGATGCCTTGGTTGCCCTGGATCGCCAGCAGCAACCCGACGACGGTCGTCTCTACTGGAACATGCCGGTGGTGCTGGAAACCTTTGACGGCTTGCTCAACGACATCAACGGTTTTCACGTGCAGCCCGAGCATGTCGCTGAAGCCCTGAAAAACGCGGTCGACGGCCCGGTGGTGGAAGGCGCCGTCGGCGGTGGCAGCGGCATGATCTGCCATGAATTCAAAGGTGGCATCGGCACTTCGTCGCGGCGCTTGAGCGCTGCGCAAGGCGGCTGGACGGTCGGCGCGATCGTCCAGGCCAATCATGGCATTCGCAGTGAATTGCGGGTCGATGGCTACCCGGTCGGGCGTTACATTGAACAGAAGGATTCGCCGTTCTTGCGCGCATCGCTGCCGCATCCGGGCATGGGTTCGATCGTCGTCTGCCTGGCCACCGACGCGCCGTTGTTGCCGCATCAATGCACGCGTCTGGCACAGCGCGCGAGCCTCGGTCTGGCGCGCACCGGCGGTGGCAACGAGGATCACAGCGGCGACATCTTCATCGCCTTCGCGACGGGTAATGATCACGTACCGCCCGCCGCCTACGAAGGCAAAGGCGCACCGACCTGCGACGGTTTGCGCATGGTCAATAATGACCATATCAGCGAGCTGTTTCTGGCCGCGACCGAGGCGGTTGAGGAAGCGATCATCAATGCGTTGCTGGCCAGCGAAAGCACCGAAGGTAACGGGCATTCGGTGCCGGGCCTGGATGCGCAAACATTGCTCACCGCCCTCGAAAAATCAGGCTGGCCCGGATCGCGCTAATCCCCGAAATCACTGTAGGAGCTGCCGAAGGCTGCGATCTTTTGATCTTGTCTTTCAAAAGCAAAATTAAAAGATCGCAGCCTTCGGCAGCGCCTACAGAGGGGCTGTGAACATTCGTGAGCCTCGAGGGCTCTACTTTCTCCCCATCAAAGAGCTTTGAGGCTCTTTTTTTGTCTGCGCAAATCAGCTGTCCGGAAGTGAATCGGCACGAATCGAGCGCCAGGCCGCCTGCGCCAGCAACTCACGATAGTCCGCCGGACTGCCCTTCACCCGCCCGGCCAACCAGGCACGGCAGTAACTGTCGGCCTGACCAATGATCAACGACGGCAACAGTTCGGCGGGCAGCGCCTTGAGTTCGGCGGCGCGCCCCGATTCGGCCAGCCAGTCGCGCAGACGTGCATTGCGCGTTTTGTTGCGCTCCGCCAGTTCGTCCTTGAACGGCCCCTTGGTCACCGCAAATCGCGCGTGGTACTGGAAGCGCGCCCATTCCGGTTGCCGTTCGACCCAATCGACATAACTGAACACCAACGCCTGCACCCCTTCTTCGGTGGTTTGCGCCGCATCCAGATAGGCATCGCGCAGGCGCGCCTGATCCTCCAGCGCGGTAAAAAACAGCGCAGCGACCAAGCCTTCCTTGTTGCCGAAATGGTGATAGATCGCCCCAACGCTGGTATCGCACTCGACGCGAATCATGTCGATGGTGGTGGCTTCGATCCCCTGCTCGTTGAACAGGCTCAGGGCCTTGCGAAAGATTTCGCGTTTAAGTTCGGCACGGCGGCCGGGGTGACTGCGTTCAAGTAGATCTGCGGTGTCCATGCGGCTCACTGCCTGAAATCGGATTGAAAGGCACACGTCGTGCCCATGGAAAAAACACGCACAGGTTGACAGATTTCCCGCAGACAGAATACCGTTCCGTTACAGAACTTTATTCTGTAACGGAACATCATTCGGTAAATCATCCTCCGCGAGGCTTTCCATGAGTCAATCTCTCAGCATGTTCAATAGTGTGGGTCCGCAGGCCTTCAGTCAGATGGCCTGTCAATTTGCCCCCTACTTCAGCACGATCAATCCGCTGGTGACCGAGTTGCGCGCCAACGCCGCGACGGTGCAAGTGCCGTTTCGTCGCGAGATCACCAATCACCTCGGCACCCTGCATGCGATTGCCATGTGCAACGCCGCAGAATTGGCGGCCGGGATGATGACTGATGTGTCGATCCCGGCCGGCGCACGCTGGATTCCCAAAGGCATGACCGTGGAATACCTGGCCAAGGCAAAAACCGATGTGACGGCGGTGGCCAATGGTGAAGGCGTGGATTGGCAGAGCGAGGGCGACAAAATCGTCAACGTAGATATTCACGATACCGAGGGCAAAAAAGTGTTCACGGCGCGCATTACCATGAACGTCAAACCCGGCTGAATCGCGGACAGAAAAAAGCCCTTGCTGCACGATGCACAGCAAGGGCTTTTTGCCGAAGCCGGATCAGTGCACGGTCAGGCGTTGGCGGACAAATGCCTCGACATGGCGAGTGGTCTGATCGAGGTGGCGGTCGCGCTGTTTCTCGGCGTCGAGCATCGCCCGCTTGCCGTTTTTCTGCAGCAAGTAGGTGTGGATCTGCTGCACTTCCAGCGAGCGGTAAATCGGCGTGGTGTCGATAAAACCGCGTAAGCCATTGCTGCGGTAATGCCGGGTGCTCATCAACACCTGGGTTTCACGCTGGCCAATCACCTCAAAGCCCAACGCTTCGAAGTACGGCACTTTACCGACCGTGCAGGCCAGTTCCGCATGGGGATAACGCCCGACCATTTCACCGATCATTGCCCGCGCCACGCCCTGACGCCGATGCCCTTCGCGCACCGCCATGTAAGCCACGCTGCAGGCTTCCCAGTCGCCCTGCACCGGCAGGTACAAGAGAAAACCGATCACTTGCTCCGGATCATCCTCGTCGGTGGCGACCAGCAACTCGACGTCGGTGCCCTTCTCGCCATTCAACGCTTCCAGATACAGATGCACCTCATAACCGACCGCGTACTGATAGACGTTGTACAGCAGGTTGCTCGGGCCAAGGCCGACCGCGCTGATGTCGGTCAGGTAGTCGACGACCATCTGCAGAATCTGGCTGTTAACGCCCTCGGGGCATGGGGATTTGTAGTGGGTGATGCGTGGCATGACGAACTCCGACGGTAAAAAGCGTTGCCGACCGCCGCAGCGGTCGACGAGCCGCGACATCATACCGTGACGCGCCCGCTCGACGTCTAAAGTTCCTGTTCCGAGCGCCGATGTAACGGTCTCCTACAAATGTCACCACCAGGGATCGGCCATGTACTACCCGCGCGAAGCTGCCAAGGGTCACCTCTACAACCGTATCGTCATGCTGACCGTTGCTTGCTGCGTGGTTCTGCTGCTCGCTGCAATGGCGCACAAGTCGGGCATGCTTTATGGGGCGCTGAGTTTCAACGGTGTGGAAACCCGCGGCAGCGTCACGGCACTGGAAAAGATTCCAATGAACGCCAATGGCAAGGTCATTCACTATCAATACACCGATGTCCAAGGCCAGATCCATGAAGGGCAACACGCCGACGAACGCTACGTTGAGCATACCCAGTACGAAGTCGATGGCCCGATCACCCTGCTGGTGTCGCCGTGGATTCCAGATAAAAGCTGCATCGCCAGCCAGTTGCAGAGTTACCGTACGAGCTTCTACATCATGACCGGCGGTGTGTTGCTCGCACTGCTGTTTCTGCTGATCTCGGGCAGGACGTTCTGGCAGATTCAGGCAATGAAAGAGCAAGACCGGTTCTATTGAGTTCAGAATCACAGGCAAAAACCATCACGCGCGCCGGGCGTCTTGCTGCGGCGCCATCCTGACGTTCTCGCATCGCCCTCCCTGACAAAAATTTCATCGACCTCAGACGGGATCTTTGGCAAATCCGGCATCCAATTCTGCAGCTGCGTTCACTTTTCGACGCAGGCCTTGAGGAGTTGTCATGAGCGTTTTGCGTTCCCTGTCCAAATGGCGAAAAACCCTGCTGCTGGTGTCGTTGACACTGACCGCGCTAAGCAGCGCCCCGGTGTTTGCGCAACCGGTAGTGATCGTCCAGCAAGCGCCACCGCCGATGCGCATGGAAGTGATGCCCGGCGCGCGTCCCGGTTATATCTGGGATCAAGGTCATTGGCGCTGGCAAGGACGCGGTTACGTGTGGATACCCGGCCACTGGCAACCGGTGAGATACGGCGCGCGCTGGAAACCCGGGCACTGGCAGGCACGCGGACCAAACTGGTTCTGGGTCGAGGGGCATTGGGTGCGATGAATGCGCGACAGCCTGGCCATCATTTCTTGCGAGAACATCACCATGTCGAAAACCTTTAAAGCACTGCTGGCCGCCACGCTGGTGGCCGTTACGTTGTCCGGTTGCGTCGTCGAGCCGGCCCGTCCGCATCGGCCTCCGCCGCTGGTCGAAGTCGTTCCGGTGATGCCGGCGCCGGGTTATCACTGGGTTGCCGGGCACTATCGCTGGGGCGGCAACCAATGGCGCTGGGTGCCGGGGCACTGGCGGGCGTATTGATCGCTACGGTTGGCGTCACTGCTGTGGCGCCACCATTTTGAATTTGATGGCGATGTCCTTGGACACCACGGTGTCCGCCCACTCCCCTGCGCCGAGGCCGAACTCGTCACGCCTGAGCACCATATCACCGTCAAAAATGCCAATGTCACTGCCCGGTTTCAGTTCCACCGGCACCTGCACTGCGCGGGTAATGCCCTTGAGGGTGAGTTGTCCGTCGATCAGATAGCGACGCTCGGCCACTTGGGTGAAACGTAGTGATTCGAACACCGCCACGGGAAATTTTTCGGTGTCGAACCACGCCGGTTTCACCAGCTCGGTGTTGGCGTCTTCGCTGCCGGCATCGATGCTGCTGAGCTCGATGTGCAGTGTGGTTCGGGCGTAGGCGAGGTTATCGGTATCAAAGTCCAGCGTCGCCTCGAACTTGCCAAAGGTGCCGTACATCGGCGAGCCCATCTGGTTGTAGGTGAAGCTGATCTGACTGGCGTTGGTATTGACCCGCGTGTATTCGACCGCCTGCGCGGCACAGACGACGCACAGCGAAAAGGCTGCAGCCAGCAGCAATCGGAGCGACATGGAATTCTCCGGGCGGGACTGGCCGTCGCGGGCCTCAATTGACTTAAGCAAACATCCACGCGTTACGCCAGCGCCTACACCAAGCGCTCGATCTTCTGATGCTGCCAGACCAGTTTGTAATACAGGGTCTGCAGCACCAGCATGCCCAGGTACGCCACCGGAAACGCCATCCACACGCCCTGCAAACCATATTGGCCGTCCAGCCAGTACGCCGCCGGCAGTTGCACACCGACCACACAAATGATCGCAATGATCACCGGCACCAACACCGTGCCGCTGGCGCGCATGATCCCGCCGATGATGGCCTGGAAGCCGAACACCAACAGGCTCCACAGCATGATGTGCAGCAGATGCTCAGCCATCGCCCGGGTTGAGTCCTCGGTCAAAAACAGCCCGAGCAACCAGTGCGACAACAAGTAACCGAGCACAATCAAACCGCCGGTCAGGCACACGTTGATCAACAGCCCGGTGCGCAGAATCGGCCCCATGCGCTCGAGTCGCCCGGCGCCGATGGCCTGTGCACCGAGGATCGAAGCGGTGATCGCAATCGACAACGCCGGGAACTGCACGTAGTTGACGATCTGCGTCACCGCGCCATACGCCGCCGTTGCTTGCGAACCGTGCTGGTTGACCAGCGCCAGAATCACCAGCTCCGACAGCGACAGCACGATCATCTGCACGCCGGTCGGCAGACCGATGCGCAACACCTTGCCGAGAATTGCCCCGTCGAGACGCAGCGCAGCAAAGAACTCGCGGTCCGGCGCCAGCGGATGCCCCTTGCGAATCAGCCGCCACGCCAGCCATGCCATCGCCGCCAGGTTACCGGCCAGCCCGGCATACGCCGCACTCTGAATACCCAGTTGCGGCAAGCCGAACCAGCCGCGAATCAGCGCTGGCGTCAGGGCCAGCCCGACGCAGGTAGAGACCATCAGTGCCAACAACGGCGACAGCGTATCGCTGACCCCGCGCAGCAGTTGCGTGAACAACACGAACACCAGCAGCGACGGCAAGATCCACATCATCACATGGGCATAGGCCACCGCATCGTCGAGCACATCCGCCGGCGTCCCCAACCCGGTCAGCGCCTGGCGCGCGAACACACTGCCCAGCACCGCCGCCACCAGACCGATCAACACCCCGAGCAGCAGCGTCGCCCCGGCAATCGCCTTGACCATGTGCGGCTCACGCGCGCCCCAGGCCTGCCCGATCAACACACCGGCGCCCGCGCCGAGGCCGATCACCAGTGCGATAAAGAAGAACACGATGGGAAACATCCCCGACACCGCCGCCAGCGCCTGGGTGCCGAGCATCTGGCCGATGTAGATGCTGTTGACCGTGCCCGACATCGATTGCAGAAAGTTCGACAGCACCATCGGCGCGAGGAACAGCAGGTAGGTGTGCCAGAGTGGGCGTTGGGCGACGGCTTGCATTGAATAGAGGTCCATCTCGACGGCAGGAGGGCTGATGGAGGATAGCTTCGGTGAGTTGCATGCGGGGCGCAATTAACATTTCAAATCGGTGTTTATGACCGGTGGCCGCGCTTGTGTAACTGGCACCCTTCTGTAGGTGCACGTTCAGAGCTGTGGTAAACAATTGCCCACTTTCACTTCTCTCATTGAGGCTCTGTTCATGCCGCACGTTGCCAATCTGTTGACCGCTGCCCTCCTCTCCGTGCTCGCCACCAGCGCTCACGCCGCCGCGCCCGGCGAAACCTTGAAGCCACTACTGGAAACGCTGAACGAACGCCTGAACATCGGCGACCTCGTCGCGCTGACCAAATGGGACAGCGGCAAGCCGGTACAGGACAGTCCTCGTGAGGCGCAGGTGATCGCCAATGCGCGAACGCTGGCCACCGAGCGCAAGCTTGACCCTGAAGACGTGGCGCAACTGATTGCGGCGCAAATGGAGGCTAACAAATTGGTGCAGTACGGGTTGCTCGCGCAATGGCAGGCGGCCGGTGCCGCACCGGACACGCCGCGTCCCGACCTGGGCAAGCAGATTCGCCCGCGTCTGGATGAGTTGCAAACCCGCCTGCTGCAGCAATACGCCGCCTTCGCGCCGTATCGCCATGACGCTAATTGCCCGGCGTGGCTGGCCAAGGCGCGCAGTGGCCTGACCCGCGATGCGCTGCATGAACTGGCTTTGACGCGGGCGACTGGTGAACTGTGTGTTCGGGTGGCGAAGTCGCTCTGAGAAAACGGCCAGATCAAAAGATCGCAGCCTGCGGCAGCTCCTACAAGGGGATTGGTGAACCATCATTGCGGTCGATGTTCACCATCACGTCAATGAAGTTCTCATAAAAAATCCACGGCGTAACATCGGCTCCAGACAAACAACTACCCCTTGGAGCACACGATCATGAAACGCCAGACCCTTCTCAGCATCGCTTTCTCGGTTTTCGCCATTAACGCTTTTGCCGCCACCCCGGCACACACCCAAGTCGCAGAAGGCGGCTCGGACAAGTTGATTGAAAGTCGTGTTGCTGAGGGCGGTTCTGATCGTCTGATCGAACGCCGCGTTGCCGAAGGTGGTTCCGATCGTCTGATCGAACGCCGCGTCGCTGAAGGTGGTTCCGATCGTCTGATCGAACGCCGCGTTGCTGAAGGTGGTTCTGATCGTCTGATCGAACGCCGCGTTGCCGAAGGTGGTTCTGATCGTCTGATCGAACGCCGCGTCGCATAAATCACTGATTTCACCGCAATCCCCTAAAAGCCCGGCCTGATCAGCCGGGCTTTTTCACGTCCGCCGCCATCCATTCCCCGACTGGCCACCCACGGCCCATTGCGCATACCATGCGGCGACAATTCCAAAACAGACCTCGACAGCACATGCTCAAAGCCAGTCTGCGTAGCCACCTCACCCTTTGGTTCGCCGGTTTGTCCCTGCTGACGCTGCTAAGCGTGGGCTTCTATGTCGGCCATATCGCCACTGAACAAATGAAGCAGGCCAGCGGCAATGCGTTGCTCAACACCGCGCGTTCGGCCGCATCGTTGTTGGGCGAGAAACTGCGTGAACGCCAGTTGGAGGTGTATCTGCTCAGCCGTGCGCCGCATCTGGAGCGTGGCGATCTGGACAACCCGTCCATTTTGAAATCGATGCAACTGCGCACCCAGGCGCGCGCCGAGTATGCGTGGATGGGCGTCACTGATGCCGAGGGCAAGGTGCATCAAGCGGTGAACGACCTGCTGGTCGGCCAATCGGTGCAACAACGCCCGTGGTTCCAGGCCGGGATGCGCGGTGAGTACACCGGCGATCCCCATGAGGCAGTGCTGCTGGCGAAAAAGCTGCCGGCCCTGCCGAACGGTGAACCGTTGCGCTTCATCGATTTCGCCGCGCCGATCCGCAACGCCGACGGTCAGGTGATTGGCGTACTGGGCGCCCACGCGCACTGGAGCTGGGTGACACGCATTGTCGAGTCGGCGGCGTTCTCGCACAAAAATTCAACGCCGGATATCGAAGCGTTGATCATTGATCACGATGGCAAGGTGCTGTACCCGGAAGCGCTGATGGGGCAACAACTGGCAACCGGCGCCAAGGGGCAAGGCTGGACCGCGGGCAATGGCTTCCTCACCAGCGTGGTCAACGTGCCGACGCCATCAAGCACCGCGCTGTCATGGTCGATTGCCGTACGCCAGCCTTTGGAAACCGCACTGCAACCGGCGCGCCTGCTGATGTACAAACTGCTGATCCTGGGCGTGGTCGCGGCGGTGCTGTTCGGCCTGGTGGCCTACTACCTGGCGCTGTACCTGAGCCGTCCGATCGAACAACTCGCGCGCTCGGCCCGGCAGGTGCAGAACCAGCAGCCCGGCGCACAATTCCCGCTGCAACACCCGGTGCTGGAAATCGCCCAGCTCGGCCAGTCCATTGATGCGATGACGCAATCACTGCTCGGCAAGGAGCGCGAGCTGCAAGAGGCCAATGCCTCGCTGGAAGCCACGGTGGCGCAACGCACTGCGGCGCTGACGCAAGCCAACGCCGAACTGCTGAGCCTGGCGACCCACGACAGCTTGACCGGCGTTTACAACCGTCGTCGCTTCGACGAGAAACTGACCGAATACACCCTGCTGTTCCGCCGCACCGGGCGGCCGTTTGCCCTGCTGCTGATCGATGCCGACCACTTCAAGCGCATCAATGACGGCCACGGCCACGCGGTGGGTGACGATGTGCTGCAGCAGTTGGCGCAGTTGATTCAGAGCAGCCTGCGCACCACCGATTTCGTCGCCCGCTACGGCGGCGAAGAATTCGCCGTGCTCTTGCCGGAAATCGCCAAACCCGACACCCCGGAAGTCGTCGCCGAGAAGATCCGCGTGGCGGTCGCCGAAGCTCACTTCCCGGTGATCGGGCAAGTGACGGTGAGCATCGGCGTCGGCCTCGCGGACCCGGCAGACAACAGCCACAACGCACTGATCAAACGCGCCGATCAGCAGCTCTATCAAGCCAAAGCGGCGGGTCGTAACCAAGTGGCGTGATCAGGCCTTCTTCACTTCGCAAATCCCGTTGGCCTTGTTCTTCCCGGTGTAGGACACAGCAGGCGAACCATCGGGATTGATACTCAGGGAGATTGTCACGCCTGCCCCCTTGGCTTCGAAGTAGTTCTCATTGAATTTCTTCAACTTGCCTTCCTTGCCATTGATGTAGATCGGCCCGCCTTCATCGGCGTGCACTTCGATCTTGCCCGGGCATGTGGCGTTTAACAGGGGGATGCCGGCGTGTGCGAGTCCGGTGACGAGCAACAACGGCGCGGCCAGTAGCAAAGATTTCATGGTGGGCTCCTTAAGTGCGACGGTGAACCGGGCGATAGGTCAATAACGCATCAGTACCCTATCGACCCGTGGACAAGTGCAGCGTTCCGCGAACAAGATTGCTCTGTGCCGATTACTGTTTCAAGTGATCGACCACACAAACTCCCTGCAAGAGCTGCCGTTATCGCGAGAAGGTCTGGAGGTACGCCAACAGATTATCGAGCTTCTCCTCATCACTCAGCCCCCAGAAAATCATCCGCGTACCGGGCACTACACCTTTCGGATCCTTCAGATAGGCGATCAGCGTTTCGCGATCCCAGGTCACCCCCGAGTTCTTCATCGCATCCGAATACACATAGTTGGCCGACGTCCCGGCAGGCCGACCAATAATGCCATTGAGCTGCGGACCAAAACCCGGGCGAGCCGATTCTCCGACCTGATGGCAGCCGCCACACAGACGCGGGAAGATCTTCGCACCGGCTTCGGGGTCGCCTGCGGCGGAGGTGATCGTGCTGAACAGGCCGGTGGCGAGCATCAGCGCGAGTGACAGTGCAGCAGTGTTTTTCATCGAAAGTTCCGGATCGATCTGCATCGGGCGGCGCAAGGGTAGCATTTTGTTTTTACAGGTAAGCACCAATGATCTTCCTGACCATCATCAACGCCTGGCGCAACACCTCCATGTCCACCGAGCCCAACGCCAGGCGAATTGCATGGGGCGTATGGCTTGCCACGGAAAACGGTTCAGCGGTGGTGACCGAAATCTGCTCGTGCATCAGCTCGACGACAATCTGATCGGCGCGCACATCCTCCGGCAACGGTAACCACAGGAAATACGACGCCGGATGGCCAATGCCCGGCAGTCCTTTCAACACTTCGGTCGCCAGCGCTTGCCGCGCCTTGGCGTCATTGCGTTTCTGTTCCTCGAGCAGCGTCACCGTGCCGTCGTCGAGCCAGCCACAGGCGATGGCAGTCATGACGCCCGGGGTGTTCCAGGTCGTGGCGCGGATGATGCGTTCCAGTGCTGGCACCCCGTCGGTCGGGGCGGCGATGAAACCGACGCGCAGGCCTGTGGCGATGTTCTTCGACAGACCCGATACGTACACCGTGCGCTCCGGTGCCAGATCGATCAGCGTACGCGGTGGGTTTTCCACCAGAAACGCGTAGGCCGCGTCCTCGATAAGGGTCAGATCATGCCGGCGGGCGATCGCAACCAACTGCTCGCGCTGCGCCAGAGGCATCACCCAGCCCAATGGATTGTGCAACGTCGGCATGCTGTACACGGCACGCACCGAACGGCTCCGACAGAGTTTGTCCAACGCTGCGAGATCCGGCCCCTGCGCACTGAACGGAATCGCCACGACTTCCAGATGCAGTGCTTCGGCCAGCACTTTGAAGCCGGAATAGGTCAGCGCATCGGCGGCAATCACATCACCGGGTTTGAGCAGCGCCATCAGCGTCACCGCCAGGCCTTGCTGGGCACCGTTGACGATCAACACCTGCTCGGCCTCGACCTGCACGCCGCGCGTCAGCAGGTGCCGCGCGACCGACGCGCGCTCGTGGGCACGACCAGCGTGCGGCTGATAACGCAGCAAGGCTTCCAGGTCGCCGGACAACGCCAACTGGCGCAACGCGCTGCGCAACAAATCCGCCTGACCGGGCAACGACGGGTAATTGAAATTGAGGTCGATCATGCCGACCGCCACGTCTTTCTGATCGATGCCCTGCCCCGGCGACAACGAGGTTTCGCGAACAAACGTACCGCGCCCGGTCTCGCCGCTGATCAGGCCCATGGCCTCCAGTTCTGCGTACACCCGCGAGGCCGTGACCAGCGCCAGCCCTTCCTGAGCCGCTAATTGCCGATGGGTTGGCAGCCGTGTACCCGGCGGCAACTGCCCCGAACGAATGTCCGCCGCATAGGCGTCAACCAGTGTCTTGTAGCGCGAACGTGGCATGCCGGATGTATCCATGACAATTTTTTGATTGTGCTGATTCTCGGCTCTAGCATGAGCGCAACGCAACCCACTCTGAGCGTGAACGGTGATGGAAAGGACTTCGAATCTGACGACCCCGGCACTGGAAAAAACCAGTGGCTGGATCAACGGCTTTATCGGCGTGGTGATCTTCAGCGGTTCGCTGCCGGCCACGCGTCTGGCGGTGCTGGAGTTCGATCCGGTGTTTCTCACCGTGGTCCGCGCCGCCATCGCCGGGGTGTTGGCAGTGGCGCTGTTGTGGCTGTTTCGCGAGCGGCGCCCGGCGCGCAACCAGTGGTTGTCGCTGTTGATTGTCGCGATGGGCGTGGTGCTCGGCTTTCCACTGCTGACCGCACTGGCGCTGCAACACGTGACGTCGGCCCATTCGATTGTATTTGTTGGCTTGCTGCCTCTGGCCACGGCGATTTTTGCCGTGCTGCGCGGCGGTGAGCGGCCGCGACCGGTGTTCTGGATTTTCTCGATGCTCGGCAGCGCGCTGGTGGTCGGCTTCGCCCTCGCGCAAGGGCTGACGGCCTCGCCCACCGGTGACCTGCTGATGCTCGCCGCTATTCTGGCCTGCGGCCTCGGTTATGCCGAAGGCGCGAAGCTGTCGCGAACCCTCGGCGGCTGGCAGGTAATTTGCTGGGCGCTGGTGCTCGCGCTACCGCTCATGGCGGTATTGAGTCTGTGGCTGGCGCCCGCCTCGTTCAGCACGGTCAGTCTGTCGGCGTGGCTATGCCTGGGCTACGTGTCGCTGTTCAGCATGCTGATCGGTTTTGTGTTCTGGTATCGCGGTCTGGCTCAGGGCGGGATTGCCGCGGTGGGTCAGTTGCAATTACTGCAGCCGTTTTTCGGTCTGGCACTGGCGGCGACCCTGCTGCATGAACACGTCAGCGTCGGCATGCTCGCGGTGACATTGGGGGTGATCCTGTGTGTGGCCGGGGCGAAGAAATTCGCCAAATGATCCTCAGGCGCCCGCCTTCCACTCGCGCGGGCTGAGCCCGGTCTTGCGTCGAAACGCCCGGGCCAGCGCCGAAGGACTTTCGTAACCGACCTCCTCGGCAATCAGCGCAATCGGCTTGCCTTCGCGCAAGCGTTTCTGCGCCAGGCTGACGCGCCAGCTCAGCAGATAATCGGCCGGTGTCTGCCCGACGACCCGGCGAAACTGCTCGGCAAACCCGGCGCGGGACAGGTTGGCGACAGACGCCAGATCCGCCACGCTCCACGGTTTTTGCGGTTGCTCGTGCATCAGGTTCAAGGCACGGGACAGGCGTGGATCGGCCAGCCCGGCGATCATTCCCGGTTGTTGTTCGCGACTGCTGATCAAGTGCCGCAACAGCAGAATCACCAGCAATTCGAACAGGCGATCCATCACCGCCACCCGTCCGCAATGACCTTCGAACGCTTCCTTGAACAGCCATTCCACGGTGTTGCCCAACTCCGGAATGTCCGTCAGTTTCAGCACCAGATAATCCGGCAGCGCCGCCGCCAGTGCATTACCGGAGCCGCCGTCAAACGTCAGCGATGCGCAGACCAATCGGGTGTCCATGGCTTCGTCGGCGGACATGCGATGGGCGAAAGGTCGGGGGAAAAAGATCAACGAAGGTTCGCTCAGGCGGATCTCCCGCTCGCTGCCCGGTTTGAGCAGCAACTCGCCGGCCTGCAATAAGTGCACGTGCCCGACCGGTTCGTTGTCATGGACGCTGACGCCGCAAAACGCGCCGCTGTGGAACGTACCGGCATTCACGCCGAAATGGCTGAGCAGTGTTGAAAGACGATCCATGGTCGACTCCAAGGGCATATCTGGACGATCTGCCGCATATCGTCGACGATTTGCCGCCAATCCACCAGCCCGGCTCAATAACATGACCTCCATCCCCGGCGCACTTCGCACCGGACTTTCGGAGAATCACCATGAGCCGCATCCACGCTATCAGCCTCGAAAACGCCGCCGACGCCAGCCGCCCTGTGCTGGAAGGTGTGAAAAAGAAAATCGGTTTCCTGCCCAACGTCTTCACCACCCTGGCGAAAGCGCCGGTGGCCCTCGAAACCTACGTGCAAGCCTCGGCGATCCTCGGCAAGACTTCGTTGAGCGCCCAAGAAAAAGAAGCCGTTTACCTCGCCACCTCGCAGGTCAACGGTTGCGATTACTGCCTGGCGGCGCACACTTTGTTTGCCGGCAAGGCCGGGCTGTCGGCACAGGACATCGTCGCCGCACGTCAGGGCGAACTCAACGCCTACGCCACCCTCGCCCGCCAGTTGACTGAAAGTCGCGGCCACTTGAGTGATGAACAGATCGCCGCCGCCCGCGCTGCCGGTATCGACGACGTGAAAATCATTGAAGTGATTGCGCTGGTGGCCGTGCAGAGTCTGACCAACTACCTGAACAATGCGGCGCTGACGGATATCGATTTCCCGGCCATCGATGCCTGATCAAAAGGTAACAAACACTGTGGCGAGGGCGCTTGCTCCCGCCGGAATGCGCAGCAACCCCTCAATATTGTGTGGGGCGTATCGTCTCCGGCGGGAGCCGGCGCCCTTGTCACAAATCGTTTTGTCTCACGCATCGTGCAATGATGTGCGCAGACCTGAAGAAAACAGTTTCACTGCGAGCGGGCGTGCTGAAACCAAACACCGCGCGCAAAGGTCTTTCTTCACACGCAGACGCCCGGAAAGACACGATCCCCATGACAGACTGGTTGCAAGACAACGGCGCGATGGCCGAGCAGATTCGACGCCATGATTGGGCAAGCACCCCGCTGGGTCCGCTGCAAAACTGGCCTGATGTGCTCAAGACTACGGTCTCGCTGAGTCTTGCCTCGCACTTCCCTCAAGCCATCGTTTGGGGGCGGGAACTGATCACCCTGTTCAACGATGCCTTCGTGCCGATTCTCGGCGATAAACCGAACGCCCTGGGAAGACCTTTCAGCAAGATCTGGGAAGAAGCCTGGAGCGAGATCGGCCCGATTGCCGATGCGGCGTACGCCGGGCAAGCCACTTACATCGAAAACTTTGCGCTGACCATCGAACGGGGCAGCGGACCGGAGCAGGCGTTTTTTACCTTCTGCTACAGCCCGATTCGCGACTCGCTTGGCAACGTGGTCGGCATGCTCGATACCGTTACGGAAACCACCCAGACGGTTTTTCTCAACCAGCGCCTGGCCGTGCTTGAGGCGCTCGGCAACGCCGTTGCCAACGCGACCGATGCGCAAGCCATTCTCGCCATTACCACGCGCCTGATGGTCGAGCATCTGCAGCTGTCCAACTGCGCCTACGCCGACATGGACGCCGATGAAGACGGTTTCACCATTCGCGGCGATTGGGCGGCGCCCGGCTCGCCAAGCATCGTCGGCCACTATCAACTGCGTGACTTCGGCGAGAAAGCCGTGACCTCGCTGCGTGCCGGCGAACCGCTGATCATCCATGACAACCGCAGCGAACTGGCCCCTGAAGAATCGGCAACCTTCCAGGCCATCGGCATCACTGCCACCATTTGCGTGCCGTTGATCAAGCAAGGACGACTGACCGCACTGATGGCGGTGCACGACAATGTGCCGCGAGTCTGGTCGCGCTTCGAACAGTCGCTGCTGAGCGAAGTCACCGAGCGTTGCTGGGCGCACATCGAACGGGTCCGCGCCGATGCCAACGTGCGTGAAGGCCTGCTGGCGCTGGCGGAACTGAATGCCACGCTGGAACAACGGGTCGAGGAACGCAGCTTGCGGCTGGCCGAAACGGAGTCGGCGCTGCGCCAGTCACAAAAGCTTGAAGCCATCGGCCAGTTGACCGGTGGTGTGGCCCATGATTTCAACAATCTGCTGACCATCATTCGCTCGTCAGTGGATTTCCTGCGCCAGCCCGACCTGCCGCAGGAGCGTCGCCAGCGCTATATGCGCGCGGTTTCCGACACCGTCGAGCGCGCCTCCAAGCTGACCAGCCAGTTACTCGCTTTTGCCCGGCGTCAGCCGCTCAACCCGCAAGTGGTCGATGCGGGCGAACGTTTGGCGAATATCGGTGAAATGCTCGAGTCTGTGACGGGCGCGCAAATTCATGTCAGCGTCGAACGGCCCGATCACCCCTGCTATATCCGCGTCGATCTGAGTCAGTTCGAAACCGCAGTGATCAATATTGCGCTCAACGCCCGTGATGCCATGAATGGCCAGGGCCAGCTGAAGTTGCGCCTTGAGTGCGACCAGCCACTGCCAGCGATTCGCGGCCATGCCGGCGCCAGCGGCCCGTTTGTGTCCATCGCCCTGGCGGACACCGGCGGCGGTATCGATGCGCAAACCCTTGAGCATATTTTCGAACCGTTCTTCACCACTAAGGATGTCGGCAAAGGCACAGGGCTGGGGTTATCGCAAGTGTTCGGCTTTGCCAAGCAATCGGGCGGCAATGTCGATGTGTCCAGCCTGGTCGGTCACGGAACGGAGTTCACCCTGTACCTGCCCCAGGTACCGGCGGTTGCGCCGCAGGCCGGCGAGACGTCGGACGAAGGCGAACTGCAGGCACCGCATGAAAAGCGCCGGGTGCTGGTGGTCGAGGACAATCTGGACGTTGGCCGCTTCGCCAATCAGATCCTGCAGGATCTGGGCTATGACACGACATGGGCTACCAACGCCGAAGAAGCCTTGCAACTGGCTGGTGACGACGCAAGGGCTTTCGACGCCGTGTTTTCCGATGTCGTCATGCCCGGCATTACGGGCGTGGCGCTCGCCAGGGAATTGCGCCGTCGCCGCCCGGATCTGCCCGTGATACTGACATCCGGCTACAGTGAAGAACTGGCGCGCTGCGGTCACGAGGGTTTCGAGTTTCTGGCCAAGCCCTACTCGGCCGATCAGGTCTCGCGGATTCTCGGCAAGACCTGGCTCAAGACGTCAGCGACAGTGCCTTCAGTCGTGGTCGACACCGGCGCGCTTGAGTAATTTCTTGCAGCGCTCGGACAGGTGAAACACCTGCAAATGCTTACCAGCCTTGGCATAGCGCTCGCGCAGAGTCTTCAACGCCGCAATTGCCGAGTAATCGACAAAACTCAGATGTCGGCAATCCAGCGTCACGCGCGCAGGATCGTTGGCCGGGTCGAACTGGTTGAGGAACGGTGTGGTCGAGGCAAAAAACAACGTGCCATGCAGACGATAAAGCTTGCTGCCGTCGGCCTCCAGATGTTCATCGGCGTACAGCTCACGGGCCTGCTGCCAGGCAAAGTTGAGCGCGGCGATGATGATGCCGCACAGCACCGCAGTGGCCAGATCGGTGAACACGGTGATGGTGGTCACGGCGATGATCACCAGCACATCGTTGAGCGGCACTTTGTTGGCCACCCGCAACGACGCCCAGGCGAAGGTCTGCTGCGACACCACGAACATCACGCCGACCAGCGCCGCCAGCGGGATACGCTCGATCAGCGGCGACAGAAACAGGATGAACAACAGAATCAGCACGCCAGCGACCACACCGGACAAGCGCCCGCGCCCGCCGGAACTGAGGTTGATCACGGTCTGGCCGATCATCGCGCAACCGCCCATGCCACCGAATGCGCCCGAAACCATGTTGGCCGCACCGAGCGCCACGCACTCGCGATCCGGGTAGCCACGGGTTTCGGTGATTTCGTCGGTGAGGTTGAGGGTCAGCAGGGTTTCCAGCAGACCGACCAGGGCCATCAATATCGCGTAGGGCGCAATGATGCGCAGGGTTTCAAGATTCCACGGGATGTCCGGCAAGGCGAACGTCGGCAAGCCGCCGGCGATGTGTGCCATGTCGCCAAGGGTGCGGGTCGGTAGGCCGAACAGGTAGACCAGCAGGCCGACACCGAGGATCGCCACCAGTGCCGGCGGCACCGCGCGGGTCAGGCGCGGCAGGATGTAGACGATGGCCATGGTCAGCGCCACCAGCCCGGTCATCAGGTACAACGGCGTACCGCTGAGCCAGTCTTCACCGCTCTTGAAATGTTCCAGTTGTGCCAGCGCAATGATGATCGCCAGGCCGTTGACGAAGCCGAGCATCACCGGGTGCGGCACCATGCGCACCAGTTTGCCCAAGCGCAGCAGCCCGAACGCCATCATGATCAGACCGCCGAGCAACACCGTCGCCAGCAAATACTGCACGCCGTGTTGCACCACCAGCGCGACGATGACCACGGCCATCGAACCCGCCGCGCCGGAGACCATGCCCGGCCGCCCGCCGAACAACGCCGTCAGCGTGCAAATGATGAACGCGCCATACAGCCCCATCAGCGGATTGAGGTGAGCCACCAGCGCGAAAGCAATGCATTCGGGCAACAGGGCAAACGAGGTGGTGAGTCCGGCCAGGACATCGGCGCGCAGACGAATCGGTTTCATGGCTTACCTGATTGAGCAGCCGTCGAGCGCGGCTGCAGATGTTCGGAAAAAAGAGGGTTGCGGATGTTACGGAATTGTCGCGGATCGGGCCAGTGAACACTGACACTTGTCGATCCGGGCTTTATGCTGGCGCGTTCCTGTATCCATTGAGTTCGATATGTCTGCATTTCTGAGCGCCCGCGAGGTCTGCCAGCGTCTGCGTGAAGCGGCGCTGGGCGTGCTCGCTTTGAAAATCTGCGAATGGCCTGCCGCCGCCGGGCTGGTGACGGTTGATATCGAGGGCTGGCAGTTGCGACTGGATGTTGAAGGTGGGCGGTTACACCACTGTGAATATGCCCGCAACAGCGACGGACAAGAAGGCGCGCTCGACAGTTGGCAGCGTTATGGCACCGATCCGGTAAGTTTGCTCAGTACCTGGGAGTTGGCGCAGATCGAGCGATTGCTCAACGCGCAAACGAACGAGGTTGCTCAATGATGGCACTCTGCCCATAATTCGCGCCCTCCTCTATTCCCACGCAAGGAACTGCCGTGAAGAAGTCGCTGTTGTTGATCCCGATGCTGGCCCTGCTGCTGCAAGGCTGTGGCATGACCATGACCCGTTACGAGCCAAGCTTCGAGAACGTGCAAAAGCTCAAACACACCCCGCCGCTGCACGCGATCAGCAACCCTCAGGTCACGGCCGAATCCGGTGAAGGTTCGCTGGTGGTCCGCGCCAACCCGGTTCGCTCGCCGTCCGGCAGCATTCCGGCGCACATTCAGGACGCGATCACCGAAGAACTGCGCAAGGCCGGCCTGCTCGATCCGCAGGCTCAACGTCAGTTGAAAGTGCTGGTGGTGAAAAACGAACTGTCCGCCGGCATGGGCACCGGCGACGGCAAACTGGCCGCCCGCTTCACCCTGCTCAACGGCAACGATGTGGTGTACGACGCCACCAAGAATGTCAGCAGCCAGTGGAGCAGCAGCTTCTTCGGGTTCATTGCGATCCCGAATGCGGTCAACGCTTACAACCCGATGGTGCGTGACCTGCTGAAGGAACTGTACAGCGATCCACAGTTCATTCAGGCCCTGAAGTAAGGGCAAAAAAAAGAGCCGCGATTGCGGCTCTTTTTTTTCGCTTCAGGCCCGTGGAATGCGGGTTTCGAGTGCCGAGTATTTCAGGTTCTTGCTATCAACCATCTGCTTGAGCAGCGCGTTGACCTGACGGGTGAAGGTGTCATTCACCGCGTCTTTAGGCGTGTTGGCCATCAGCGGGATGAACCAGATGCCGATCCAGGTACCGATCGCATCGTGGTTGCTCGCGGTGGTCAGGGCCTGACCTTGGCCGTCCATGCCTTCCAGGCTCAAGGTGTACTGATCGGTGCCGTACGCCGGGATCACCATCATGCTGAAGCCGCTGATGAAGGCCAGCACCATGGAACCGGCATTCGGTGGATGGTTGTACATTTTCAGACGCAGGCTGTAATCGCCCGGCTGCTTCTGGAACTCGTCCAGGGTGACACGGCCGAACAGACCCGAGTCAGTGAGGATTTTTTGCAGCTGTGGTTTCAGTTGATCACGTGCTTGCGGCACTTCCACGGCGGAGCCGCTTTTCGGCTCGCCCTGATAGAAGTCGAAATCTACGTAGACGTTTGGCTTGTTGGTGTAGTTGGCCACCGACGGCATGGTCACCGGCGCGACTTCGTCTTTGGTGAAACTGGCACAACCGCCCAGCGCAAGTACCAGCCCCAGCGCCAGCATTTTCCCGAATTGCATGATGTCCGTCCCTATGTGTACAAAACCAAATGATGGCATAGAGCCTTCATTGCGAAGGCCGGGCGGATTCTAGAGAGAGTGGCCTTCGGGCGAAAGCCTGAATCGGGCAAATCGGCAAAAAAACTTGCTCAGCCCTGCTGCAAGTCGAGATTGCCGGTTTATTAACGGCTGTCGCGCACGTAGCCGAAGGAAAACGGCGACACTGAGCTAGTACACGGGGCAGACTGAATGCGGATCAGGGCATGAAATCCACGGGTAGTTCCAGTTGAGCTTTCATGCGCTCATTCCAGGCTTGCAAGGCCTCAGGTAGACGGTTTTTCCAGTTTGAAGCGTTGGTGTAATAGCGCAGGCGTGACTGACCGCTATCGTCGTAAGTCACCAGCAACACCCAGAATCGGGCATCGTCTGAACGCATCACAATGCCGGTGCCGCCGAGGCCGCGCATCCACATCTCCCAGACCTGACTGCCCGGCACATCTGTGCCTGGCTCGCCAGTCATCAAGGAGCCGGACTTTTCCACCAGCGTCTGATAATCGGTCTTGAGCAACGTGTGCAGTGCCTGGTTTTCTTCCGGTGTTTGCGCCAGCCCCAGGCTGAGCATGTCGTAATCCAGCGTCAGCGGTTGCTGCGAAGCGACAAAACGACCGGTGTAGTAGACGCCCAACCCGGCACTGCAATATCCGCCTGCACCCACGAGCGAAATATCCAGCACACCGTTGATGGGAGTGAACAACAGGGTGCACTCGTCTTCCGAGTAAACGGCCTTACCGTCCTTGAGTGTGGCGATGCCATCCAGATCACCGGAGTTGGCGCCCTCAGCCGCCGTGATGTCGATGCTGATGTGCGTGGGATCGCGGCGCTGGGTTATCACAGTCGCCGACGTTGAAGTACCCGGCGGAATGAGCTGCCAGGTCGCGTCCCAACTGAAGGGCTGGGTGGCGTGTTCCAGTTCGGTCAGGCGCATTAAATACTGGCGACGCAAACAGGCGGTCTGATCGCCACAGGTGTTGCGGTTTTTCAGCCACTGCCGCTGGTCTGCCTTGAGGGCTTTGGGATCGGCAACGTTGGTCAATGTCGATTGCCACAGTTTGCCCAGCTTCTCGTCGAGCAGCGAAATCTGCGGATCGCCACAAATGGCTTTTTCAGTTTTGCTGTTGGCCGTGGCGCAATCGTAACTGCTGGCTTGGGTAACACAGGTAAACGCAAGGGACATCAGCGCCAAGGCATGACGCAGGGAGATCGCGAACATCGAGAGATTCCATTCTTCGGACGGCGCGCAGTATGCCAGTGCTGCCAGCGGAAATCCCTGATGTACATAGCAATCAGGATTGTTCAATCACTGTGGGAGCGAGCCTGCTCGCGAAAGCGGTGGATCAGCCACTATCAATGTCGACTGACACACTGCCTTCGCGAGCAGGCTCGCTCCCACAAGGTTTTGTGTACGCTTCAGAACGTGATGTCGGCTGCGGGCTTGACATCGATACGCGCCACGGAGCCGGTCAGGTGCGCCAGATCCTTGTTGTGTTCGGCGATGATGTCTTCGGCGCTCATATTGCCGTTGTCAACGGTGGAATGCGCGTCGGCGGCGAGTACCACGTCATAACCCAGCTCATGAGCCTGGCGCACGGTGGCGTTGACGCAGTAGTCGGTTTGCAGACCGCAAATAACCAGTCGTTCGAAGTCTTCACTTGGCAATAATTTACCCAAGTCAGTCTGGTAAAACGAATCCGGGGTGGTCTTGCGTACGCGCAGGTCTTTCGGCGATGTCTCAAGCCCTTCGGCCAGATGCCAGCCTTCGGCGCCATAGGCCAACGGACTGTCCTTTTCTTCATGCTGGATCAGCACCACCGGCACGCCAGCCTTGCGCGCACGGACGCTTAAACCGTTGATGGTTTCGATCACGCGATGAATGTCATGACACTGATATTCGCCCGAGCAGAGGGCGCGCTGGACGTCGATGATCAGTAATGCGGTGGTCATGATGAGCCTTCCTTGATCAGTCCTTGAGACAGGGGCGGACATGAGCCCGCCCCCTTTTTACGCCCCTCAGTAACCCAGTGACAAGCCCGTATTGCGACGTGGATCGTTGGCGCCGTAGAAGCGGTTTTTGCCGACCGGTTTACCGCCCAGCGACGGCGCGCCGACCAGAATCGCGGCGATGTGATTGGCGTCCTGCGGCCCGGCAAACTTGTGCCCCCAGCTCTCGAGGATTTTCCTCGTGTCGGGACTGGCGGCGAAGTCTTCGAGGTTGGTTTCCTCCGGCATCCACTGCTGGTGGAAACGTGGCGCATCGACCGCCTCCTGCAGGCCCATGCCGTAGTCGATGACGTTGAGCATGGTCAGCAAGGTCGCGGTGATGATGCGACTGCCGCCCGGTGTACCGACGACCATCACCACTTTACCGTCCTTGGTGACAATGGTCGGGCTCATCGATGACAGCGGTGCCTTCCCAGGGGCGATGGCATTGGCTTCGCCCTGCACCAGACCGTACATGTTCGGCACGCCGACCTTGGAGGTGAAGTCGTCCATTTCGTCGTTAAGGATCACTCCGGTCTTGCTTGCCATCACACCCGCGCCGAACCAGTCGTTGAGGGTGTAGGTCACCGACACTGCATTGCCCCACTTGTCGACGATCGAATAGTGGGTGGTGTTGCTGCCTTCATGGGGCGCCACGCCGGGCTTGAGTTCAGCCGATACGCCGGCCTTTTGCGGCTGAATGGCGTCGCGCAGTTTGGTCGCGTAGTGCTTGTCCAGCAGATGCTCGATCGGGTTTTTGACGAAATCCGGATCGCCCAGGTAGCTGTTGCGATCGACATACGCGTGGCGCATGGCTTCGATCTGATAGTGCATGCCCTGCGCCGAATGGAAGCCCAGATCCTTCATCGGGTAGCCTTCGAGGATGTTCATGATCTGGCAGATCACCACCCCGCCAGAGCTTGGCGGTGGCGCCGAGACCACATGGTAACCACGGTAATCGCACTCCACCGGGGCCAGTTCGCGGGTCTTGTATTTGTCGAGGTCAGCCTGGGTGATGATGCCGTTGTTGGCCTGACTGGAGGTGACGATGGCGTCGGCGACCCAGCCTTTATAGAAGCCGTCGGCGCCTTTTTCGGAAATCGTGCGCAGGGTTTTGCCGAGATCTTTCTGCACCAGTTTCTGCCCGACCTGCATCGGCTCGCCGTTGTGCAGGAAAATCGAACCGGAGTCGCGCATGTCCTTTTTGAACACGTCGGTGGCGTACTCCAGCAGCTCGACGTCGCCTTGCTGCAGTTCGAAACCGTCTTCCGCCAGTTTGATCGCCGGCGCAATCATTTCCGTGCGCGGCTTGGTCCCGTATTTGCTCAGCGCCAGTTCCATGCCCGACACGGTGCCGGGCACGCCCACTGCCAGGTGGCCACGCGTACTCAGGTCGGGGATGACATTGCCTTCCTTATCGAGGTACATGTTAGCGGTGGCCGCCAGCGGCGCTTTCTCACGGAAATCGAGGAAGGTTTTGCGCCCATCCGCCAGTTGAATGGTCATGAAGCCACCTCCGCCGAGGTTGCCGGCTGCGGGATAGACCACCGCCAGCGCGTACCCCACGGCAACCGCTGCATCGACGGCGTTGCCGCCACTTTTCAATACGTCGACACCCACATGGGTGGCCAGATGTTGCGCGGTGACCACCATGCCGTTTTCCGCAGCAACCGGTGCCACCGACGCCGCGTGAGCCATGAGACAGCTGAGTGCCAGTGAGGTCGCTATCAGCGATTTGGCCAAAGGTTCGTACTTCATGAGTCGATCTCTTTTTTGTTTTCAGGGTCTGTGCAGAACAGAGGGGGAACGCTTCAAGAGCATCAAGCAGTATGGTCGGCTTTGCGTATTGCGCCTCCCCGATCAGGCAGTATGCTGGGCGCTGTTGCCGCCCTGATCCGGAGTCTGCCGTCATGTCTTACACGTTCATCACCCTGCCCTCGCCCGTCGGCGAGCTGAAGCTGGTCGCGAACGGTTCACGCCTGGCGGCCATCCTCTGGGAAAACGACAAACCGACACGGGTGCGCCTCGGGCCGATGAGTGAGGCCCCCGACAATCCGATCCTGATTCGAACCGCTCGACAACTTGAAGAATATTTTTCCGGAACTCGAAGTTGCTTCGATCTGGAACTGGATTTCGCCGGCACCGATTTTCAGAAAAAGGTATGGGCGGCGCTGCTGACCATTCCCTTTGGCCAGACGCGCACCTACAGCCAGATTGCCGAGCAAATAGGCAATCCCAGCGCCGTAAGGGCAGTGGGCGCAGCAAACGGACGCAATCCGATCTCCATTGTCGCGCCGTGTCATCGGGTGATCGGCGCGTCAGGGAAGCTGACCGGGTTTGCCGGAGGACTTGAGGCGAAAGAGCGCTTGCTGACACTTGAAAGTGGCGACTGGTCGCAGATTGGCAAAACCGGGGATTTGTTTTAGTCAGTCAATACAGATCAAGAGATCGCAGCCTTCGGCAGCTCCTACCTGGAATGCGTTTTCCTGTAGGAGCTGCCGAAGGTTGCGATCTTTTGATTTATTGGGCAAAAAGGTTATTCATCGCCGCATACTGCAACAGCATGATGGTCTTGGCGTCGCAGATCTCACCGCGCTGAAACGCCGCCAGCGCTTCGTCGAAGCTCCACTCCAGCACTTCCAGTTCTTCAGTCTCTTCTTCCAGACCGCCGCCCTCGCTGACCTTCGATGCCGCGTCGTATTCGGCAATGAAGAAGTGCAGCTTCTCGGTCACCGAACCGGGACTCATGTAGGCCTCGAACACCTTCTTCACATCGTGCACGCGATACCCGGTTTCCTCCTCGGCTTCATCGCGAATCCGTTGCTCCGGCGCAGCACCTTCGAGCAACCCGGCCGCCACTTCGATCAGCAAGCCATCATGGCCATTGACGAACACCGGCAAGCGGAACTGCCGGGTCAGCACCACCGTGCGCTGCTCGCGGTTGAACAGCAGAATCGCTGCGCCGTTACCACGGTCGTAGACCTCACGGGTCTGACGCTGCCACTCGCCGTTGTTACGGTGATAGTCGAAGGTGATTTTCTTCAGCAGATACCAGTCATGGGACAACACCTGAGTGTCGACGATGTTGACCCGCTCGGCTGTGTTGGACATGACGCCTGATCCTTTTGTCATTGAAGGCACCCGGGTAGGTGCTTTTTTGTGAACGAAAATACGAAACCCTATACCGCCCTACAAACCATGTCGAAACATCCTACAGATATCGCCTACTCGCCCGACTTCTTTCCTGATTGATCCCCCGCAAAGTCCGCGCACCTTTTTCTTCATGTGCGCGAGTGCTTGCCCATGCTTCAACCCGATCGGCTTCTGGCCCTGAACAACAGCATCGGCCTGCTCATTGTTGCCGCCCTGAATCCCGACGAGCCGGATTTTGACAACCTGATCAGCGAGTTTCGCCTGTGCCTGAACAACTACGACGCCTGGGCCGAGCAGTTCTGGACCGGAACCGCGCTGGATGTCGAGCAGGTCTTCACCGTCGGCAACGACGTGCGCCTCAGCGCGCCGATCAAGTCGCGCCAACCGCTCAGTTCATCGGTGGTCATGTGCTCGGCCAGCGGGGCGTTGACGCTGGTGCACATGTTCGAGGCCGCGCGTTTTGTGCCGATCGGCAACACCCCGGTAACCCTTGAACCGGTGATTGCCGATGTCGGCGGTGTGCTGACTTTCGGCGAAGCGCTGCACCACACCATCGGCCCCAGCGGCATTCTGCAGGTGACCGACTGCGATCGGGGCCAGCGTTATCGCATCACCTTCTTTCCCGATGTGTCCACCGACCATGTGCGTGCGCTGTATGCCTCTTATGAGGGTGTCATTGCAGGCCTGGAAGGCTGGCTGCGCGGGGAATGGCGCGAATTCCAGCCGCAGTGGACGGAGTTTTCCAGCGCCGGATTTCTTCAGCGTTACGGTCAGTTGCAACAGGCCGACTGGCGTGGATTCGAGAAAGCCCTGAATGGCGTTTGGGATGACATCAAACAGGTATTCGCCCTCCTCGCCGACCTGCAGGCCAACAGCGAAAAACTGCTGGAATACCTCAGCGAGGCCGAGCTTGAGGCGTTATTGAATGCCTCCAGCGAGTCCATCGCCAACGGCTTGCTGATCCTCAGTGACGAACCGTTGCTGTTCATTCATCTGGCCGCGTTTACCAGTTGGTTGAAAATGCTGCCGCCGCAATACCTCGCCGAAGTGGTGGCCGAGGTGCGGGTCGAACTGCTGATCAGTTTTCTGCTGATGGGGTTGTCGGGTGGCGTCGGCGTGCCGGTGCGTTTGAGCAGCAAGGTGCTGGCGAAGGTCAAGTCGCCACGGGCGCGGGAATGGCTGGCGGCGTCGGCTTTGCGCTTGGCCGAACTGACGTCCTCGGCGGATTTGACGCGGCATGCCAGCGTTTTGAAGCCGCTGATGCTCAATGTGCGTGACGTTGAGTTGAAACCGACACCGGCGATACCGCTGAACATTCGTCAGGCTGATTCTGTGATGTTGACGGTGCCGAATCCGGCGCCTGTTGTGCGGGACAAGTCTGGCGCTTCGAGCCGGCTGGAACGGCATGAGCCGCACGACGACTCGCCGGATCAGGCGAAAAACCCCAACGGCGACAGCGCTGATTGCGTCCCCTTCACCTGCACCAACGGTTGTCCGGTGTCGATGGTCACCGGCGAAGAACTGCTGACCCTGAACGATGCGCTGCTCGATGGCGTTTTGCCGTTTGAGTTCACCCGGTTGTACCGCTCCAGCGCCGCCGAGATCGATGTTGGGTTGGGGTTTGGCTGGAGTCATTCGCTGGCGCATCGGCTGGAATTTTTCGCTGATGAGGTTGTTTGGGTCGATCACGAAAACCGCCGCACCCGCTTTCCGTTGCCGAGTAGTGAGCGGCCAGCGATTCACA
>NZ_JAMLFX010000028.1:861-12914 GCF_023634765.1 Pseudomonas sp. AKS31 | reverse complement strand
AGTCATGAATAACTCCTCAATAGATGTATTTTCCACCTATCGAGGTGTCCGGGGAAATTAGACCACTGCAATAATCAACTCGGTATTTCAGGTCGATGTATTGCGCAAGACAACTCGGTCGGCCCCCTCTCCCTCAGGGAGAGGGCTGGGGTGAGGGTAGCTCTTGACCCACCCCCAAACCATCAAGTAATCGGCGCCGGGTTGAACAACGTAATGTCGTTATGCAGCTTGTGCTTCTCCGCCCATGTCTGCTGCTTGCCGCTCGCCACATCCAGATAGTAGTGGAACAACTCCCAGCCCAATTCCTCGATGGTCGCGCGTCCAGTGGCAATCCGCCCGGCGTCGATATCGATCAGATCCGGCCAGCGCTGCGCCAATTCCGTGCGCGTCGAGACCTTCACCACCGGGGCCATCGCCAGACCATACGGCGTGCCACGCCCGGTGGTGAACACATGCAGGTTCATCCCCGCCGCCAACTGCAACGTACCGCAGACAAAATCGCTCGCCGGCGTCGCGCAGAAAATCAAACCCTTGTGCTTGAAACGCTCGCCCGGGCCAAGCACGCCATTGATCGCGCTGCAGCCGGATTTGACGATCGACCCCAGCGACTTCTCGACAATGTTCGACAGCCCGCCCTTCTTGTTACCCGGCGTGGTGTTGGCGCTGCGATCCGCCTCACCCTTGGCCAGATAACGGTCGTACCAATCCATCTCGCGCACCAGTTCCTCGGCGACGGTTTTACTTTCGGCGCGTGAAGTCAGCAGGTAAATCGCATCGCGCACTTCGGTGACTTCGGAAAACATCACCGTCGCCCCCGCCCGCAGCAGCAGGTCCGAGGCGTAGCCCAGTGCCGGGTTGGCAGTGATCCCGGAAAACGCATCGCTGCCGCCGCACTGCATGCCGAGGATCAGCTCGGACGCTGGCACGGTTTCGCGGCGGCGCTGGTCGAGCTTCTTCAGGCGGACTTCGGCCAGTTCCATGATCTGCTCGATCATCTCGGTGAAACCGTGACTGGAGTCCTGCAGGCGATACAACCATGGATCGCTGAGATCCACCGACGCATCGTCCTTGTGCATCACCTGCCCGGCCTGCAGTTTCTCGCAGCCCAGACTGATCACCAGCGCCTCGCCACCGAGGTTCGGGTTGCGCGCCAGATTGCGCACGGTACGAATCGGGATGTAGGCATCGGTGGCGGTAATCGCCACGCCGCAGCCATAACTGTGGGTTAGCGCGATGACGTCATCGACGTGCGGGTACTTCGGCAGCAGTTCTTCCTTGATGCGCTTGACCGCGTGATCGAGTACACCGGTAACGCACTGCACCGTGGTGGTGATCCCGAGAATGTTGCGCGTGCCGACGGTACCGTCGGCGTTGCGATAACCCTCGAAGGTGAAACCTTCCAGCGGTGTCTGCGCGTCCGGTACGTCGGTGGACAGCGGCAAGCTGTCCAGCGGCGGTGCGGTCGGCATGCGCAGTTGATCTTCCTTGACCCAACTGCCGCGGCGAATCGGCTGTAATGCGTAGCCGATCACCTGACCGTAGCGAATCACCGGGCCGCCCTCGGGTATGTCTTCGAGGGTGACCTTGTGGCTCTGCGGCACAAATTCCAGCGTCACCAGGCCATCGGCAAACTCAGTACCGGCCGGGGCGCCCTGGTCGTTGACCACTACCACCACATTGTCCCGCTCGTGCAGGCGGATGTAGCGCGGCGAGTCGGAATGTTCAATCAACTGCATGACGCCGCTCCTCAGGAATGCGCTTGAGACAATTTACCGGCGGCTTCAGCACCGCCATTGGTTGGCGGCTCTTTAAGAACCACGCGTTTGATCGGGCCAACGATGACCAGATAGCTGAACACCGCGACCAGTGCATTGGCACCGACGAACACCAGTGCCCATTTGAACGAACCGGTGGAGCTGATGATGTAGCCAATCACGATCGGCGTGGTGATCGAAGCGATGTTGCCGAAAGTGTTGAACAGGCCACCGCTCAGACCGGCGATCTGTTTTGGCGAAGTGTCGGAGACCACCGCCCAACCGAGTGCACCAACGCCTTTGCCGAAGAAGGCCAGGGCCATGAAGCCGACGACCATCCATTCCACATCAACATAGTTGCAGGCAACGATGCTGCTCGACACCAGCAGACCGGCAATGATCGGCGCTTTGCGGGCGAAGGTCAGCGAGTGGCCCTTGCGCAGCAGATAATCGGAAATCACCCCGCCGAGCACCCCACCGATAAAGCCGCAGATGGCCGGCAACGAGGCGATGAAACCGGCCTTGAGAATGGTCATGCCACGCTCTTGCACCAGGTACACCGGGAACCAGGTCAGGAAGAAATAGGTGATGCCGTTGATGCAGTACTGGCCCAGATACACGCCAAGCATCATGCGGTTGGTCAGCAACTGACGGATGTAGTCCCACTTCGGACCGTCGGACTTTTTGCCCTTCTGATCCATGTCGACCATGCCGCCGTTTTCAGCGATGTGGTTGAACTCAGCCTCGTTGATGCGCGGGTGTTCACGCGGGCTGTAGATCACTTTCAGCCAGACCAGCGAGAAGATGATGCCAAGGATGCCCATGACGATAAACACGTGCTCCCAACCGAAGGAATACACGATCCAGCCCATCAGCGGTGCGAACAACACGGTGGCAAAGTATTGCGCCGAGTTGAAGATCGCCGAGGCAGTGCCGCGTTCAGCGGTTGGAAACCACGCCGCAACAATGCGCGCGTTACCGGGGAACGAAGGCGCTTCAGCCAGCCCGACGAGGAAGCGCAGCATGAACAGCGCCACGATGGCGGTGGACATGCCGAACTCACCGACAAAGCCTTGCAGCACGGTGAACAGCGACCAGGTGAAGATGCTCAGGGCATAGACTTTTTTCGAGCCGAAGCGATCGAGCAGCCAGCCACCGGGGATTTGCCCGGCCACGTAGGCCCAACCGAATGCAGAGAAGATATAGCCGAGGGTAACCGCGTCGATGCCCAGATCTTTTTGCAGGCTGGAGCCGGCGATGGCGATCGTGGCGCGGTCGGCGTAGTTGATCGTGGTCACCAGAAACAGCATGAGCAGGATCAAATAGCGGACGTGAGTCGGCTTGGACGATTGCATGTAGAGGTACTCCCACTGATTATTTTTATGCGCGGGTGAATCTTCTTTGGTCTTGCATCTATTCCCTGTAGGAGCTGCCGAAGGCTGCGATCTTTTAAGATCAAAAGATCGCAGCCTTCGGCAGCTCCTACAGGGGTATTGCGTGTATCAGGAGCCTACGTAGGCGGTTTTCACCACGGTATAGAACTCTTGCGCATAGCGGCCTTGCTCGCGGGAGCCATAGGATGAACCTTTACGCCCACCGAACGGAACGTGGTAATCCACACCAGCGGTCGGCAGGTTGACCATGACCATCCCGGCCTGGGAGTGACGCTTGAAGTGGTTGGCGTACTTCAACGAGGTGGTTGCAATACCCGCCGACAGACCGAATTCGGTGTCATTGGCCATCGCCAGCGCCGCGTCGTAATCGGCCACGCGAACGATGTTGGCCACCGGGCCGAAAATCTCTTCGCGACTGATGCGCATCGACGCTTCACTGTCGGCAAACAGGGTGGGCGCGAGGAAGTAGCCTTCGGTGTCGCAGGTCACCAAACCACCGCCGCTGACCAGACGCGCACCTTCGGACTGGCCGATGTCGATGTACTTCATGTCCTGTTCCAGCTGCGCCTGGGAAACAACCGGACCAATATCAGTGCCGGATTTCAACGCGTGGCCGACCTTGATCGACTTCATGCGCTCGGCCATGGCCTCAACGAACTTGTCGTGAATCCCGGCAGTGACAATCAAGCGGCTCGACGCGGTGCAACGCTGGCCGGTGGAGTAGAACGCGCTCTGCACGGACAGCTCGACTGCTTGCTTGAGGTCGGCGTCGTCGAGAATGATCTGCGGGTTCTTGCCGCCCATTTCCAGTTGAACCTTGGCCTGGCGCGACACACAGTTGACCGCGATCTGACGACCCACACCCACCGAACCGGTGAAGCTGATACCGTCGACTTTCGGGCTCTGCACCAACGCATCGCCAACCACGCGACCGCTGCCCATCACCAGGTTGAACACGCCGGCCGGGAAGCCTGCGCGGGAGATGATTTCCGCCAGTGCCCAGGCGCAACCCGGCACCAGATCGGCCGGTTTCAATACCACGCAGTTGCCGTAGGCCAAGGCTGGCGCGATTTTCCACGCCGGAATTGCAATCGGGAAGTTCCACGGGGTGATCAGACCGACCACGCCGAGTGCTTCGCGGGTGACTTCAACATTGACGCCCGGACGCACCGACGGCACGTAATCGCCGGACAGACGCAGGCACTCACCGGCGAAGAATTTGAAGATGTTGCCGGCGCGGGTCACTTCGCCGATGGCTTCAGGCAGGGTTTTGCCCTCTTCCCGGGCCAGCAACGTGCCGAGTTCTTCGCGACGGGCGAGGATTTCGCTGCCGACTTTATCCAGCGAATCGTGGCGGGCCTGAATGCCCGAAGTCGACCACGCTGGGAAGGCCGCGCGGGCGGCGTCGATGGCGGCGTGAACCTGAGTCAGATCAGCCTTGGCGTAATCACCGATGGTGTCGCTCAGTTCCGACGGGTTGATGTTGGCCGAGTAGTCGGCACCGGCAACCCATTCACCGTTAATGTAGTTGTCGTAGCGTTTTGCAGTTGTCACAGGGGCAGCCCTCACTTCTCAAAGCCTTCACGCAAAAAGCCGCTGATTGCTCAGCGGCCTCGCTTTTCTCGGGTATTACTGCGCACCTTGCTTGTCGATCAGCGCGGCGAGCATTTCGTACTCTTCGCCGGTCAGGTCGGTCAGCGGCGCCCGCACCGGGCCTGCGTCATAGCCGGCGATTTTCGCGCCTGCCTTGACGATGCTCACGGCATAACCGGCCTTGCGGTTGCGGATGTCGAGGTACGGCAGGAAGAAGTCGTCGATGATCTTGCCGACGGTGGCGTGATCTTCACGGGCGATCGCGTGGTAGAAGTCCATCGCGGTTTTCGGGATGAAATTGAACACCGCCGAGGAGTAGACCGGCACGCCCAAAGCCTTGTAGGCAGCGGCGTAGACTTCGGCGGTCGGCAGACCACCCAGATAGCTGAAGCGATCACCGAGGCGGCGACGGATCGACACCATCAACTCGATATCACCCAGACCATCCTTGTAGCCGATCAGGTTCGGGCAGCGCTCGGCCAGACGTTCCAGCAGCGGCGCGTTGAGGCGGCAAACGTTGCGGTTGTAGACGACCACGCCGATGTTGACCGATTTACACACCGCTTCAACGTGAGCGGCAACACCGTCCTGGCTGGCTTCGGTCAGGTAGTGCGGCAGCAGCAACAGGCCTTTGGCGCCTAGACGCTCGGCTTCCTGCGCGTATTCGATGGCCTGACGGGTCGAACCACCGACACCGGCCAGAATCGGCACGCTGGTGGCGCAGGTGTCGACGGCAGTCTTGATGATTTCCGAATATTCGCTGGCGGCCAGGGAGAAGAACTCACCGGTGCCGCCGGCGGCGAACAAGGCTGAAGCGCCATACGGGGCCAGCCATTCCAGGCGTTTGATGTAGCCCGCGCGGTTGAAATCGCCCTGCGCGTTGAAATCGGTCACCGGGAAGGACAGCAGGCCGGCAGAGAGGATGGACTTCAGTTCTTGTGGATTCATTATTCGAACACCCTGGTAGCAACGTTTTTTGTGAGTGGATCGTTCAGCACTCGCTGAAGTTGTAGGTCATCGTACAACTTAAAAGATAACCGTCAACTGCATTTCATCGTTGTGGGTGTTTTTTTGTCGGACAAAAGTGTTTAAGGCTTGGCAGGACTCATCGCAAAAGCACGTGTTTAAAGGGTTCCAGCGCGGAAATGTCTGGTCAAGATTCGTTTACTGAGCGCTGGAGAAACGCCGGGTAAGGTGCGACGACTGCCACGAAGGATCGTGGCGGACCTTCGAAGGAAACCGAAATGTTTGTGAATTATGCTGCACCGACCCTCGCGCAAATCGCTTCTTCTGCCTCTGACACCCTCACCCTTCAGCTATCCGCGCTACCCGATGTATTGATCATGCAGGTCCCGGATTCCAGCGATTTTCCGGCGAACTGGAGCGTTTACCCGATTCTCGGTGACAACCCGGAAGAGCCGGAATGGGCAGGCGAAGAAGTGGACACTGGCACCTGGGACGATGCCGAAGACGAGATGGAGAAACTAATGGGGATCGAATTGCAGATCCCCAAAGAGGCACTGCGTCCGTACCTGAACACGGATGTCGAATTGCGCTACAAGTTTGTCGATGAGTCGAGTATGGAGCCGTTCTCGCAGGCGTTGACGTTGCGGATCGAGGCCTGACGGCTTAACCCCGCTGCGCCTGCGCCTCTTCATGGGCCTGGCGCAGTCTTTCACGGCTGTTGGTCAGGTGCAGGCGCATCGCGGCACGCGCCGCATCGGAATCCTGACGGGCAATCGCGTCGTAGATTTCTTCGTGCTCACGGCTCAGGCGGCTCATGTAGTGCTGTTGATCATCGTGAGCCAAGCGCGCCGAATTCAACCGCGTACGCGGAATGATGCTGGTGCCCAGGTGGGTCATGATGTCGGTGAAGTAGCGGTTGCCGGTGGACAGCGCGATTTCCAGGTGGAAGGCAAAGTCGGACGCGACAGCATCACTGGCGTGGGCTGCACTTTCGTTGAGCGCATCGAGGGCGGCGCGCATGGTCGCCAATTGCTCAGGGCTGCGACGTTGCGCGGCAAGGCCGGCAGATTCGACTTCGAGGCTGATGCGCAGTTCGAGAATGGCCAGCACATCGCGCAGAGTGACAACGGTGGCCGGGTCGATGCGAAAACCGCTCGGGCTTGGCGTGTCGAGCACAAAGGTGCCGATGCCATGGCGAGTCTCCACTTGCCCTGCAGCCTGCAAACGGGAAATCGCCTCGCGCACCACCGTGCGGCTGACGCCATGGGCTTCCATGATCGCCGACTCGGTAGGCAGTTTGTCACCGCGCTTGAGCAGGCCATCGCGGATCTGCTCGCTCAGCACCGTCACCAGTTCCTGGGCCAGGCTGCGGCGCTTGCGCGGGAGACGCGGGGTGTCGATCAGGTTTTCCATGGTGTGCATCTAGTCTCGAAAATCGGCTTGGGGGCATGATAGCTCAAGCGGGTTGTACGATCACTTTCCTTTTCCATACAAATCCTGTGGGAGCTGACTTGCCAGCGATGAGGCCATACCAGTCGATGAAGATGTCGACTGAACCAACGCCATCGCTGGCAAGCCAGCTCCCACATGGGATGTGTATTGATCAGGCAGTTACGGTCTGTTCAACCAAATGCCCGCTGTCGATCCGCACATGCCGTGGATGGAAGCGTTTCAAACTGCTGCGATGGCCGACGCTGACAATGCTCAGCCCCGGTATCTGATCAATCAACGCCTGATACAGCGTCGCTTCGTCTTCCTCATCCATCGCCGAAGTGGCTTCGTCCATGTACAGCCATTGCGGCGCGTAAAGCAGTGCGCGAGCGAAGGCCAATCGTTGCTGCTCGCCCGGCGACAGCATGCGTTGCCAGTGATTGGCCTCGTCCAGCCGCGCAACCAGATGCGGCAAGCGACAGGTTTCCAACACTTGTGCATAACGTTCCGGCGCGTAGGTGTCGCCCGGTTGTGGATAACTCAAGGCTTCACGCAGGGTGCCGATCGGCAGATACGGTTTCTGCGGCAGGAACAGGTAACGCGCCGCCGGCAAACGGATATTGCCGTGCCCCGCCGGCCACAAATGCCCCATCGCCCGCAGTAACGTCGACTTGCCGCTGCCAGAGCGACCGCTGAGCATCACGCGTTCACCCGGCTCCACAGTCATGTCGGCGCTTGTCAGCAGATGACGACCATCGGCCAGATCCAGCCCGAGGTTGTGCACCTGCAATTCGCTGCCCTGATTCTGCACATCGATGGCCGGCGTACGCTCTTCGTTGTCGGTCATGGCCTGACGGAAACTCAGCAGACGATCAGTGGTGGCCTTCCAGTTCGCCAAGGACGCATAGGCGTCGATGAACCAGCTGAAGTTCTCCTGCACGTTGCCGAATGCCGAGTTGATTTGCATCAGTTCGCCCAGCTCGATCTTGCCCGAGAGGTAACGCGGCGCGGCGACGATAAACGGGAAAATGATCGCGATCTGGCCGTACCCCGAGGTGAAGAACGTCAGACGCTTGGACACGCGCATGATGTCCCAGAAGTTGTGCCAGACCAGCCCGAAACGGCTGCTCAAACGACGATTTTCGTTCGGTTCACCGTTGTACAGAGCAATGCTCTCGGCGTTCTCACGCACCCGCACCATGGAGAAACGCAGGTCAGCTTCGAAGCGTTGTTGTTGGTTGTTCAAGCCGATCAAGCGTCGACCGATCAGGTGCGTCAGCCAGCTACCGACAGCGGCATAAATCAGCGCACACCAGAACATGTAGCCGGGGATCTCGATGCCAAACACCTCGATACTGCCGGAAACGCCCCACAAAATGATCGAGAACGACACCAGACTGACCACGGTACGAATCAGCCCGAGGCCCAGGCTCAGCGTGTTGGCGGTAAAGGTATTGAGGTCTTCGGAAATCCGCTGGTCGGGGTTATCGGTGTAACCGCCCTGCTCCAGCTGATAGTAGTTCTTGTGACCGAGCCAGCGCTTGAAGTGGTTTTCGGTCAGCCATGCCCGCCAACGGATGGTCAGCATCTGCGTCAGATAGAGGCGATACACCGCCCCAAGGATTGCCACCGTAGCAATGCCGCAGAAGTACAGAATCAACTGCCAGAACGCCGCTTCGTCCTTCTTTTGCAGGGCGTTGTAAAAATCCTTGTACCAACTGTTGATCCACACCGAGATCGCCACGCTGAACAGTGACAGCGCGATCACGGCAATCAGCAATATCCAGGCCTTGCCCTTCTCTTCGCTGCGCCAGTACGGCGTGATCATCGCCCACGCCTTGCGAAAAAACTGCCCGCGCACAGCATCGTTGACCGCGGAATATTCAGCGTTCTGATTCATGGATAAGGCTCGATATAGAAAAGAACAGACACGCACCGATCATAGATGATCGGTGCGTTTTATCGCGAGGGCTGGCGATAGTCGTTCAGCACAGGTTCAGCGACGAACCGGGCGTTTCTGCAGTTTGCGCTGCAGGGTGCGGCGGTGCATGCCCAAGGCGCGGGCAGTGGCGGAGATGTTGCCTTCGTGCTCGGTGAGCACGCGCTGGATGTGTTCCCACTGCAAGCGGTCGACCGACATCGGGTTTTCCGGCACCAGACTGTCGAGGTCGGCATGCTCGGAGAGCAACGCGGCCAGCACATCGTCGGCGTCGGCCGGTTTGCACAGGTAATTGCAGGCGCCGCGCTTGATCGCTTCGACCGCGGTGGCGATGCTCGAATAACCGGTGAGGATCACCACGCGCATTTCCGGGTCCAGCTCCAGCAGTTTGGGCAGCAGCACCAGACCGGAATCGCCGTCCATTTTCAGGTCCAGCGCGGCGTAGTCAGGCAGATCGGCCTGGGCGATGGTCAGGCCTTCCTCGGCGGAACCGGCGGTGCTGACGCGAAAGCCACGGCGAGCCATCGCGCGGGCCATTACTCTGGTAAACGTTGCGTCGTCGTCGACCAGCAGCAAATGCGGCAGTTCTTCGCCTTCGACTTGGATTTCGTCACTCATGTTGGTCTCCTCGGGCGCCGTGGGGCAGGCGCAGCTCGGTGAGCGTGCCGCCTTCCTCATGACTATAGAGTTTCACTGAGCCGCCGGCGCGTGTCACGCTGGCCTTGCTCAAAAACAGGCCCAGGCCGAAACCTTTGCCCTTGGTGGTAAAAAACGGTTTGCCGATCTGTTCGGCGATGGCCAGCGGCACACCGGCGCCGTGGTCACGAATGCTGATGGTCACGGTTTCCGCGTCCCAGTCCAGGGTCACCTTGAGGTTTTCCGGGCAGGCGTCGGCGGCGTTGTTGAGCAGATTCAACAGCGCCTGAGTCAGATCCGGCGGCGGCGCCATGCGCGGAACGGTGCCTTGGCCGAGCCGGTGGAAGCGGTAACTGGCTTCCGGACGCATCAAGTGCCAGCGGTTCAGCGCTTCGTCGAGCCAGTCGGTGACGTCCTGCATCTCGACAGCCAGACGCCGGTTGGCCTCGGCGGCGCGCACCAGTTGTTGCAAGGTCTCTTTGCACAACTTGACCTGATCCTGCAGCACCTTCAGATCGTCCTGCAACATCGGGTCGTGGTGATCCTGCTGCATCTCTTTGAGCAGCACACTCATGGTCGCCAGCGGCGTGCCCAGTTCATGGGCGGCACCAGCGGCTTGCGTGGCGACGGCGAGCAATTGCTGATCACGCAGGCCTTCTTCACGGCGAATCGCGCGCAACTCTTCCTGACGGCGCAACTCTTCAGCCATGCGCGCCGCGAAGAAGGTGATCACCGCAGCGGCCAGCGCGAAGCTCAGCCACATGCCGTAGATCTGCAGGTTTTCGCGGGCGACCGGCAAGGTTTCCAGCGGATAGAACCGCGTCAACATCACGGTGTACAACGCCAGCGCGATGCCGGACAAGATCACCGAATAACGCCACGGCAGCGTCACCGCGGCGATGGTCAGCGGCACCAGATAATAGGAAACAAAGGGATTGGTCGAACCACCGGAGAAGTACAGCAGCGCACTGTGGATCACCAGATCACAGGCCAGTTGCAGCGCGTATTCGAGTTCGGTCACTGGCCACGAGGTACGCAAACGCACCGCGGTAAACACGCATAGCAACGTCGAGCAGCCAAGGGTCATCGCCAGTTGCACCCACGGCAACGGCAGCAGTTGCAGCCAGTAGGCCAGGCCTACAGAACCGGCCTGCGCGGCGAGCACCAGGGTGCGGATGAAAGTCAGTCGCCAGAGGTTCTGGCGAGTGGCGGAAGTCAATTGTACGGGGGCGAGCATGAGCTCTCCTGATGAGCGCTCCAGGCGGATCGCACGGAGTATAACCAAGCCGCGGGCTTGAGAGGCGAAAGTGCGGCAAACAACCACATGGCAAAAACATTATCGGCGGCTATAAGGACGTCTTCGCGAGCAGGCTCGCTCCCACCTTTGAAATGCATTCCCCTGCTCGCGAATGGCTTCGCAGCCGCTACGGTCATCTGTATAGAAGTTGTAACTGGGCGAACCGGATCATAAAAGCTAGAGTCTGATGGTTTCACGCAGGCCCCCGAACCATCACCTGCGCCCTCATCAAGGAGCTTTCATGCACACATTCCGCCGCAGCGCCGCCCTTCTCGCCCTGACCGTCGGCAGCATCGCCAGCCTTCCGGCGCTGGCCGCCGATGAGCTGCACTACAACCAGATTTCCCTGCGCGCCGAAGTCAGCACGGAAGTCGCTCGCGACCTGATGATCGTCACCCTTTACACCGAAGAACAAAACACCGACCCGGCGAAACTCGCCGCCGACGTCAGCACCACCATGAACAAGGCCTTGGCCCAGGCCAAGCAAGTCAAAGACATCACCCTGCGCCAAGGCAGCCGCAACAGCTACCCGATCTACGACACCAAAGGCCAGAAGATCACCGGCTGGCGTGAACGCGCCGAACTGCGCCTGGAAAGCGCCGACTTCGCCGCCCTGTCCAAACTCACCGGCGAACTGCTGGGCGACCTGAAAATGGGCGGCATGGACTTCGCCATCGCCGACCCGACCCGCAAATCCAGTGAAGACGCCCTGCTCAAAGAAGCCGTAACCGCCTTCAAGGCCCGCGCGCAACTGGCCACTGATGCACTGGGCGGCAAGGGTTACAAAATCGTCAACCTGAACCTCAACAGTAACGGTTATCCACAGCCGTACCTGCGCGCACCGATGATGATGAAAGCGGCGGCGATGGATTCGGCACCGGTTACGCCGGAAGTTGAAGCGGGCACCAGCCAAGTCAGCATGACGGCTGATGGCTCGATTGAAGTGTTGATGCAGTGATTTGATCTAGGCTGAATAAAAAACCGCCGATCGGTGAATGATCGGCGGTTTTTTTGTGCCTAGGATTTATAGCGAACAATCCGCC
>NZ_JAMLFX010000028.1:0-851 GCF_023634765.1 Pseudomonas sp. AKS31 | reverse complement strand
GAGCAGGCTCGCACCCACAGGCTGAACGCATTCCAATGTGGGAGCGAGCCTGCTCGCGAAGAACGATAACGCGGTCTCAGGTCTGCGGATCAACCCGATCCAGCGCCCGATTCACCGCCAACTCGGCCAGCATAATGATCTGCTGAATCGCCAACGCCGTATTACGCTCGGGCCGGCCAAGCTGATCGGCAAAGTTACCGGTTAACGTGTTCGCCGATGCCAGTGACTCACAGGCATGCGCCAGCAGACTTTCGGTGTCGATGTTCGGCTGGATCAGGAACATTGTGCTGGGTTGCCGGGGTTTGAGGGGCTCGGGGCTGAGGTAGAAATCCAGGGCGCGTTTGATGGCTTCGCGGGTTTTGATCTGGTCGTCGGCGCGGATGGCGTCTTCGAGTGGGGTTGTGGATTCGAGGGGTGGATCGGGGACAATTTTATCTTTCATGAAAATCTGCTCGTCATTCGAGCCGCCCTCAGCCATTTCTCACGTGGCAAAGGGTGGCAGCTATGTGCGGAGTGAGAAACCGGTGAGCAGAAAACCGGCCAGACCGAAGTCTGCCCGCACACAGCCGCCATAAGGCATTGCGACAGCGAATAAGCCGGCCGCAATTATGGTCTTACTGGTGCTAGTTTCAAGCTCGGCGGGTTCTCACACCCGATCACTGAACATTCAGCGACAACCAGAGCCTAGAGAGCGCACGTCCGACGGACAACCTGAAAACCTTGTGGGAAGGTTCTGGTTATTTGACACAAATTTAAACAGCCAAAAGCCAACCCTCACCCTAGCCCTCTCCCTGTATGTACCGGAGACATGGTGGACAGGTGTTCGGAGACATGGTGGACACATTTTAATA
>NZ_JAMLFX010000027.1 GCF_023634765.1 Pseudomonas sp. AKS31 | reverse complement strand
TGCATGCGCATGTTTCAACGGACCGGGTAATCAAGGCTGCCAAAACGAAAAGACCTTGAAAGGGATGGCCGTAAGGGCGGAACCCTAATCAGCAACACCCGAAGCAACGGATATACACCCAAAACGATCAAACCACATCAACCGATACGTGAATCGCATCATGCCGCCAAAACTCCAGATCACAATCAATCAACCGCTCATGCTGATCATAATTAACCCGAGCAATCCGCAACCCCGGACTCCCGACAGAAACTCGCAAAGCCGCCGCCGCATCCACCGACAGTGACGTAGGCACAATCTCAAAACGCACCCGCCCATAGTGCAAATCGTAATGCCGCGCATACAACTCGGTCATCGACTGATTCAAATCAAACTCAAGAATCCCCGGAAAAAACTGCGGATTCAGATAGTGCTCCACATACAGCACCAAACGCCCGTCAATGCGCCGCGACCGACAAATCTGAATCACGCTCGACAACGCCGGCAACTGCAACCACGCGCAAACCGCCGCCGAAGCCGGCTGCAACCGCGCCGAAATCACCTCGGTCGACGGCTCCCGCCCCTGCGCACTGACCATCGCGTGAAAGTGACTGCGCTGCATCAGGTTGTACGCCAGACGCGGCGGCGAAACGAACCACCCCCGCCGCTCCTCGCGATAAATCTGTCCCTGCGCCTCCAACTGCAAGAGCGCCTCACGCACGGTAATCCGCGTCGTGCCAAACAACTCACTGAGCTTGCGCTCGGCCGGCAACTTGCTGCCCGCCGCCAGCAAGCCGTGATCGAGCTGCTCCTGCAACACCTGGCCAATCGCTGTCACCGCTTTTGTTGCCTCATCGCGCATCAACGTTACCTATCTGGACTAGACCAGCACTGTTTCGGGGCAAAACCGCACGGCGATCAAGCCGTTTTCTGATGATGCAAGCCTAGGCAGTGCAGATGACCGAGAGATGACAAAACTACCGAACGGTCGTCTTCATGACTTGCAATACATCGGCCAAGTCCCTTGCACTACGGGCCTTTGGGCATGGTCTACGCTTATCTGGCACCCGCCAATACCGGGCAAATAAAAGGCCTGACACAAGGCCGCCGACATCAAAGTGTCATCCAGCCCCCTTAAATTGGCTCAGGTATTGCTGACCTAGACCAACACACACCGCAATCGCAGCGTTGAACACGACCAAGGAGCTTCGGAATGAAACAGCTTTTCCTGGCAACACTGTTAGGCTCGACCATTGCAATGTGCACCTCCGCCATGGCGGCCGGCACCGATCTGAAAACCCTCGAAGCCGCTGCGAAAGCGGAAGGCGCCGTCAACAGCGTCGGCATGCCCGATGACTGGGCCAACTGGAAAGGCACCTGGGAAGACCTGGCCAAAACCTATGGCCTGAAGCACATCGACACCGACATGAGCTCGGCCCAGGAAATCGCCAAGTTCGCCGCCGAGAAAGACAATGCCACTGCCGATATCGGCGACGTCGGTGCGGCCTTCGGCCCGATCGCGGTCAAGCAAGGCGTGGTGCAACCGTACAAGCCAAGCACCTGGGATCAAGTCCCGGACTGGGCCAAAGACAAGGACGGCAACTGGGCACTGGCCTACACCGGTACCATCGCGTTCATCGTCAACAAAAAGCTGCTGCATGGCTCCGAAGTGCCAACCAAATGGGCTGACCTCAAGGGCGGCAAATACAAGGTGTCCATCGGTGACGTAAGCACCGCCGCCCAAGCCGCCAACGGCGTTCTGGCTGCGGCACTGGCCAACGGTGGCGACGAGAAAAACATCCAGCCTGCGCTGCTGCTGTTCGCCGACATCGCCAAACAGGGTCGCCTGTCGATGGCCAACCCGACCATCGCCACCATGGAAAAAGGCGAGATCGAAGTCGGCGTGGTCTGGGACTTCAACGGCCTGAGCTACAAAGCCAAGATGGCCAACCCGGATGACTACGTGGTGTTGATCCCGTCCGACGGTTCGGTGATTTCCGGCTACACCACGATCATCAACAAGTACGCGAAAAACCCTAACGCCGCCAAGCTGACCCGCGAATACATCTTCAGCGACGCCGGCCAGACCAACCTCGCTCGCGGCAACGCCCGCCCGATCCGCGCCGAGCACCTGCAACTGCCGGAAGACGTGAAGGCCAAGCTGCTGCCGAACGAGCAGTACAAAAAGGTCACGCCGATCAAAGACGCCGATGCGTGGGAAAAGACTTCCAAGGCCCTGCCACAGAAGTGGAACGAAGAAGTCATCGTCGAGATGAAATAACGCGGCTGATCACTACTGCGTGATCTGTTGAAGATCCAAATGTGGGAGCGAGCCTGCTCGCGAAGGCGTCGTGTCAGTCGACATTAATGTTGAATGATCTGCCGCATTCGCGAGCAGGCTCGCTCCCACAGGTGATCCTGGCTGAATCTGAATTTTTTTGTTTCGCGGAGTTTTTGCCCCTATGAAGCACAACGTCATCCTTGTCGTGCTCGACGGCCTCAACTACGAGGTCGCACGTCACGCCATGGGGCATCTGCAGGCTTATGTTGGCGCAGGACGCGCCGCGCTCTATCAGTTGGAGTGCGAACTGCCGGCCCTGTCCCGACCGCTTTATGAATGCATCCTCACCGGCGTGCCGCCGATCGACAGCGGCATCGTCCACAACGACGTCTCGCGCTTGTCCAACCAGCGCAGCATTTATCACTACGCCCGCGATGCCGGTTTGAAAACCGCTGCGGCGGCGTATCACTGGGTCAGCGAGTTGTATAACCGCTCACCGTTTGTGGCGGCACGTGACCGTCACACCGACAACCTGTCGCTGCCGATCCAGCACGGGCATTTCTACTGGAACGATCACTACCCGGATTCGCACCTGTTCGCCGACGCGGAAAACCTGCGCCTGCGTCACGCGCCGGATTTTCTGCTGATCCACCCGATGAACGTCGACGACGCCGGGCACAAACACGGCCTCGACTCTTCGCAATACCGCAACAGCGCGCGATTCGCCGACATCATCCTCGCCGACTATCTGCAAAGCTGGCTCGACGCTGGCTATCAGGTAGTGGTGACCGCCGATCACGGCATGAACAACGATCGCTCGCACAACGGCCTGTTGCCGGAAGAACGCCAGGTGCCGCTGTTTGTCCTCGGTGACGCGTTCAGCCTCGACGCTGGCGCCGCACCCAAGCAGACCGACATCTGCGGCACCGTCTGCGAACTGCTCGGCGTGCCCCACGACAAACCAGTGTGCCGGGAGTTGCTCAAGTGAACTCGATGACTCGCGGCAAATGGCTGGCGGCGCTGTGCCTGGTGCCCTTCGCGCTGTTCTTTATCGTCTTTGAAATCGCCCCGCTGGTCTGGGTGATGATCAACAGCCTGCAATCGGAAGAGTTCGGCTGGGGCTTCGCCAACTTCAGCAAGATCTTCAGCTCGAAGTTCTATTTACAGGCGATCCAGTACAGCCTCGAAATCAGTTTCTGGTCGAGCGTATTCGGCATCATCATCGCCGTACTTGGTGCGTACTCGTTGCGCCGGGTCGACTCGAAACTGCGCAATTTCGTCAATGCCTTCGCCAACATGACCAGCAACTTCGCCGGTGTGCCTTTGGCGTTCGCGTTCATCATCCTGCTCGGTTTCAACGGCAGCATCACCATCATGCTCAAGCAGTCGGGGATCATTCAGGACTTCAACCTGTACTCGAAAACCGGCCTGATTATCCTCTACACCTACTTCCAGATCCCCCTCGGCGTGCTGCTGCTCTACCCAGCCTTCGACGCCTTGCGCGAAGACTGGCGCGAGTCCGCCGCACTGCTCGGTGCCAACGGCTGGCAGTTCTGGCGACACATCGGTCTGCCGGTGTTGACCCCGGCGCTGCTCGGCACGTTCGTGATCCTGCTGGCCAACGCCCTCGGCGCGTATGCCACGGTGTATGCGTTGACCACCGGCAACTTCAACGTGCTGCCGATACGGATTGCGGCGATGGTTTCCGGCGATATCTCCCTCGACCCGAATCTGGCCAGCGCTTTGGCCGTGGTGCTGGTGGCGCTGATGACCATCGTCACCGTCGTACATCAACTGCTGTTGAAGAGGAGCTACCATGTCTCGCGCTGAATCAGGCCCGGCCGGCCTCTACCACCGCGCCGTGGTGTACCTGTTGTTCGCCATCCTCTTGCTGCCACTCTTGGGCACGCTGATCTATTCGATCGCCAGCAGTTGGTCGGCGACCATCCTGCCCAGCGGTTTCACCTTCAAGTGGTATATCCAGTTGTGGAGCGATCCGCGTTTCCTGCACGCGTTCGGTCAATCGTTGCTGGTCTGCGTTGGCGCGCTGGTGCTGTCGGTGGTGCTGATCCTGCCGCTGCTGTTCGTGGTGCATTACCACTTTCCGAAACTCGATGCGCTGATGAACATCCTCATCCTGCTGCCTTTCGCCGTGCCGCCGGTGGTGTCGTCAGTCGGGTTACTGCAGCTGTATGGTTCCGGGCCGATGGCGATGGTCGGCACGCCGTGGATCCTGATCGGTTGCTACTTCACTGTGGCGCTGCCGTTCATGTACCGGGCGATCACCAACAACCTGCAAGCGATCAACCTGCGCGACCTGATGGACGCCGCACAACTGCTCGGCGCCAGCACCTTTCAGGCGGCGTTTCTGGTAGTGCTGCCGAACCTGCGCAAAGGCCTGATGGTCGCGTTGCTGTTGTCGTTCTCGTTCCTGTTCGGTGAGTTCGTCTTCGCCAATATTCTGGTCGGCACGCGCTACGAAACCCTGCAGGTTTATCTGAACAACATGCGCAACAGCAGCGGTCACTTCACCAGTGCGCTGGTTATCTCGTATTTCTTTTTCGTGCTGGTCCTGACCTGGATCGCCAACATCTTGAACAAGGACAAAAGCGAATGAGCTATGTCAGCGTCCAACACCTGCAGAAAAACTACGCAGGCACCACGGTGTTCAGCGACATCAATTGCGAGATCAACAAGGGCGAGTTCGTCACCCTCCTCGGCCCGTCCGGCTGCGGCAAATCCACCCTGCTGCGCTGCATTGCCGGCCTGACGCCCGTGGATGGCGGCAAGATCCTGCTCGATGGTGTCGATATCGTGCCGTTAAGCCCACAGAAACGCGGGATCGGCATGGTGTTCCAGAGCTATGCGCTGTTTCCCAACATGACCGTCGAGCAAAACGTCGCCTTCGGTCTGCGCATGCAAAAGGTCAATGCCGACGACAGTCATAAACGCGTGTCGCAAGTGTTGAAACTGGTTGAACTGAACGACTTCGCCAGCCGCTATCCGCATCAATTGTCCGGAGGCCAATGTCAGCGCGTCGCCCTTGCCCGTTCGTTAGTGACTCGTCCGCGCTTGCTGCTGCTGGATGAGCCGCTGTCGGCCCTCGATGCACGAATCCGTAAACACTTGCGTGAACAGATCCGCCAGATTCAGCGCGAACTCGGCCTGACGACGATTTTCGTTACCCACGATCAGGAAGAAGCGCTGACCATGTCTGACCGGATTTTCCTGATGAATCAGGGAAAAATCGTCCAGAGCGGCGATGCCGAAACCTTGTACACCGCGCCGGTCGATGTGTTCGCCGCCGGCTTCATCGGCAACTACAACCTGCTTGATGCCGACGACGCGTCGAAGCTGTTGCAACGGCCGATAAACCACCGCATCGCCATTCGCCCGGAGGCTATCGAACTGAGCCTCGACGGCGAACTCGACGCGCAGATCCGCAGCCACAGCCTTCTCGGCAACGTCATCCGCTACCGCATCGAAGCGCGCGGTGTGGAACTGGTGGTGGATGTGCTTAACCGCTCCGCCGCCGATCTGCATCCCGACGGTCAGCGTCTGGCACTTTCCATCGATCCGACGGCCCTGTGTGAGGTAGCCTGATGACTTTGCTGACGTTGAAGAGAGAACTGCACTGATGGCCCTGGCAATTTTTGATCTGGACGAAACCTTGATCCACGGCGACTGCGCCACCCTCTGGAGCGAGCAGATGGGGCGCCTGGGCTGGGTCGATCCCGAGTCGTTCATGCGCAAGAACAACGAACTGATGGACGCCTACAGCCATGGCAAATTGCGCATGGAAGAGTACATGGCGTTCAGCCTCGAACCGCTGATCGGCCGCACGCCGGAAGAAGTCGATCATCTGGTCGGGCCGTGGGTGGAAGACGTCATCGAACCGATCATCTTCAGCGACGCAACCAAGACCATCGCCGCCCACCGCAAGGCCGGCGACCGGATTCTGGTGATCTCGGCGTCGGGCACGCACCTGGTCAAACCGATTGCCGATCGACTGGGCATTGATGAAATTCTGGGGATTGAACTGGAAGTCGCCCATGGCGTTTACAGCGGTCAAACCGTAGGCACGCTGACTTACCGCGAAGGCAAAATCACCCGGTTGCTGGAATGGCTGGATGCGGAAGAGGAAAACCTGGAAGGCGCGAGTTTCTATTCCGACTCACGCAATGATTTGCCCCTGCTGCTGAAGGTGGATTTCCCGCACGTGGTCAACCCGGATCCGGTGCTGCTGGAGCACGCTGAAAAATCCGGCTGGCCAATCCACCTCTGGAAATGACAAACATTTAATCTGCAATTGCAGGCTGACATCCCGAACCTGAGTTCGACACCATGTGTCAGGTCGATGGACCTCGACAGAACAACTCGGTCAGTCCCCTCTCCCTTTGGGAGAGGGTTAGGGTGAGGGGCTTCTTCGGCCTGGGTCAGCTCAGGCTTTCGTCAATCACCAATACCAGTTTTCCAGAAACGGTATTACTCGCCAGCTCCGCAAACGCCGCCTCAGCGTCCTTGACCGCAAATGCCTTGGCCAACTGCGGACTCAACCGCCCTTCCGCAAACAACGGCCACACCTGCTGACCCAGATCACTCAACAGATCCGCCTTGAACTGATCATCTCGACTGCGCAATGTCGAGCCCAGCAGTTGCACGCGTTTGCCCAATACCTGCGCCAGATCCAGCTGCGCCTCACGGCCTCCCATCAAACCGATCAACACCCAGCGCCCATCCAGCGCCATCAGCTTGAGGTTCAATGCCGAATAATTACCGCCGACCGGATCGAGGATGACATTGAACGGCCCGAAATCACGCAGGCTCTCCAGATCATCGGTGCGCACCACCCCGCCCTGCGCGCCCAGCGCTTCGCAGTAAGCCAAACGCTCGGCCGAACCGACGCTGACCCAACACGGATTGCCGAACGCCTTGCACAACTGAATGGCGGCTGAACCGATTCCACTTGCGCCGGCATGCAGGAGAACTTTCTCACCCGGTTTGAGCGCCGCAAGTTGAAACACATTCAGCCAGACTGTTGCATAAACCTCCGGCAATGCGGCGGCTTCTATCAGCGACACACCTTCAGGAACCGGCAGCACGTGCCGTCCGTCGACAACCACCTCTTCGGCTATCCCGCCCCCGGCCAGCAAGGCGCAAACCCGATCGCCGACCTGCCAGGCACTGCCCGCGCCGACCTCGCTGATCACCCCGGAGCACTCAAGACCGAGCACTTGGCTGGCGCCTGGCGGGGGCGGATAGAGCCCTGCTTTCTGTAATAAATCGGCGCGATTGAGGCCCGCTGCCGCCACTCGGATGCGGACTTGTCCTACATCGCACGTAGGGCTCGGCTCTTCAACCCATGCCACTTGACCGTCAACGCCTTGCAATGCCTTCACAGTGCCTCCATAGTGAGTCTGGACTGAGCCCGAAGCTGTAGCGCCGGGCTTTTTGCATTATGCGACCGGCTCTCGTAGAACCGGCGACTTCAAAGACGGCCTAATATGCGTTATCAATTGTCCCCGCGTCGAATCAGCATGAAGCATTTGCTCCCCAGCACCGCCCTCGCTCTTTTCATCGGTATCGGTTTGTTGCCGGTGTCGGGCACTACATTCGCAGCCAACAGCTGGGACAAGTTGCAGCCTGATCGCGATGAAGTCATCGCCAGCCTGAACGTCGTCGAGTTGCTCAAGCGTCACCACTACAGCAAGCCGCCGCTCGACGATGCGCGCTCGGTGATCATCTACGACAGCTACCTCAAGCTGCTGGATCCCTCGCGCAGCTACTTCATGGCCAGCGACATCGCCGAATTCGACAAGTGGAAGACCCAGTTCGACGACTTCCTCAAGAGCGGCGACCTCAACGCCGGGTTCACCATCTACAAGCGCTACCTGGACCGCGTCAAGGCGCGTCTGGACTTCGCCCTTGCCGAGCTGAACAAAGGCGTCGACAAGATGGACTTCACCACCAAGGAAACCTTGCTGATCGACCGCAAGGACGCCCCTTGGCTCAAATCCACCGCAGAACTCGACGACCTGTGGCGCAAACGCGTCAAGGACGAAGTGCTGCGGATGAAGATCGCCGGCAAAGAGCCGAAGCAGATCCAGGAAACCCTGACCAAGCGCTACAAGAACCAGTTGGCGCGCCTGGACCAGACCCGTCCGGAAGACATCTTCCAGGCGTACATCAACACCTTCGCCATGTCGTACGATCCGCACACCAACTATCTCTCGCCGGATAACGCGGAAAACTTCGACATCAACATGAGCCTGTCCCTCGAGGGCATCGGTGCCGTGTTGCAGAGCGACAACGACCAAGTGAAGGTCGTGCGTCTGGTGCCGGCAGGCCCGGCCGACAAGACCAAACAGGTCGCTCCGGCTGACAAGATCATCGGCGTTGCCCAAGGCAACAAAGAAATGGTCGACGTGGTCGGCTGGCGTCTGGACGAAGTGGTCAAGCTGATCCGTGGTCCGAAAGGCACCGTGGTGCGTCTGGAAGTGATTCCGGCGAGCAATGCGCCGAACGACCAGACCACCAAGATCGTGCCGATCACCCGTGAAGCGGTGAAGCTTGAAGACCAGGCCGTGAAGAAGTCCGTGCTCAACCTGAAACAGGATGGCAAAGACTACAAACTCGGCGTGATCGAGATCCCGGCCTTCTACCTTGACTTCAAGGCGTTCCGTGCCGGTGATCCGGACTACAAGAGCACCACTCGCGACGTCAAGAAACTGCTGACCGAACTGCAGAAAGACAAAGTCGACGGCGTGGTCATCGACCTGCGCAACAACGGCGGCGGTTCCCTGCAGGAAGCCACCGAGCTGACCAGTCTGTTCATCGACAAGGGTCCGACCGTACTGGTGCGTAATGCCGATGGCCGTGTCGATGTACTCGAAGATGAAAACCCGGGCGCGTTCTACAAAGGCCCGATGGCGTTGCTGGTCAACCGCCTGTCCGCCTCTGCTTCGGAGATCTTCGCCGGCGCCATGCAGGACTACCACCGCGCGCTGATCATCGGTGGTCAGACCTTCGGTAAGGGCACCGTGCAGACCATCCAGCCGCTGAACCATGGCGAACTGAAACTGACTCTGGCCAAGTTCTACCGGGTCTCCGGTCAGAGCACCCAGCATCAAGGCGTGTTGCCGGACATCGACTACCCGTCGCTGATCGACACCAAGGAAATCGGCGAGAGCGCACTGCCGGAAGCCATGCCGTGGGACACCATCCGCGCGGCGATCAAACCGGCGGCCGATCCGTTCAAGCCGTTCCTGGCCCAGCTCAAGTCCGAACATGACGCTCGCACCGCCAAGGATGCCGAGTTCGTGTTCATCCGTGACAAGCTGACGCTGGCGCAGAAACTGATGGAAGAAAAAACCGTCAGCCTCAATGAAGCCGAACGCCGTGCCCAGCACGCCGACATCGACGCCAAACAGCTGACGATGGAAAACATCCGTCGCAAGGCCAAAGGCGAAGAGCCGCTCAAAGAGCTGAAGAAAGAAGACGACGACGCCCTTGCGGCTGCTGACCCGGACAAGGTCAAACCAGAAGACGATGCCTACCTGAGCGAAACCGGGCGCGTCCTGCTGGATTACCTGAAGCTGAGCAATCAGGTGGCCAAGAAGTAAGATGATGGCAATTTAGTGCTGATGATCCCCGGATCGTCATCAAACAGTCATCATTCTGTCGTGCAATAAAGGACTGGGAGCCACTCTCTTCATCGAGAGCGCTCCCAGTCCTTTTTTTATCGCCAGAGATTGCCATGACCACGACCGAACAGCTGAGTGCCTTGAGCTCGATCCTGACTCAAAGCGGTTTACACAGCCTGTTCCAACCGATCATCTGCCTCTCCGAACGCCGTATTCTCGGCTACGAGGCCCTCACGCGCGGCCCTTCCAATAGCCCTCTTCACTCGCCGATCGCGCTGTTCGCCGTGGCCCGTCAGGCCGGGCGTTTGAGCGAGCTGGAAATCGCCTGCCGCCAAAGCGCTTGTCGCCGTTTCAACGAACAACAACTGCCGGGCAAACTGTTCCTCAACGTCTCGCCGGAATCCCTGCTTGAAGCCGCGCATCAACCGGGGCGCACGTTGCAGTTGCTGCAGGATTTCGGCATTCCGCCCAGCCAGGTGGTCATCGAACTGACCGAACAGACGCCCATCGACGATTTCCAGTTGCTGCAAACCGCCTTGCATCACTACCGGGCCATGGGGTTTTCCATTGCACTGGATGATCTCGGTGCCGGCTATTCAAGCCTGCGCCTGTGGTCGGAACTGCGCCCGGACTACGTGAAGATCGATCGGCACTTTATCGACGGGATTCATCAGGACGCGCTGAAGCGTGAATTCGTCGGCTCGATCCTGCAAATCGCCAAAGCCTCTCGCGCGCAAGTCATCGCCGAAGGCATCGAACTGCCAGAAGAACTCGCGGTGCTGACTGAAATGGGTGTCGATCTGGTGCAGGGTTACTTGCTCGCTCGTCCCCAGGAACATCCGCCCCGCGACGCCCGCGCCTTGATGCCCAAACATGACAGCAGCAGCGTTGCGCTGAACGACGAAGGCAGCGATCTCAGCGCCCTGCTCAACGACCAACCGGCCGTGCATCGCGACACACCCACCGCCAACGTACTGGAAGCCTTCCGCCGCCAGGCCAACCTCAACTCATTGGCGGTACTCGACGAACAAGGCCAACCCTGCGGCATCGTCCACCGCCACTCCTTGTCGGATGCGCTGCTCAAACCGTTCGCCACCGACCTGTTCGCGCGTAAACCGATCAGCCGCCTGATGAACGACGACTTCCTCGCGGTGGAAATGAGCCAGTCGCTGCAACAAGTCAGCCGCCTGATCACCAGCCGCGCCCGCCAACGCATTGAAGAAGACTTCATCATTACTCTTAACGGCGGCTACCTGGGTCTTGGCCGGGTGATCGACGTGCTTAAACTGATCACCGAGTTGAAGATTCAACAGGCGCGGTATGCCAATCCGCTGACTTTGTTGCCGGGGAATGTGCCGATTCAGCAATGCCTGACGCGCTTGCTGCAACAAGGCCGCGAGTCGGTCATCTGTTACGTCGACATCGACAGCTTCAAACCCTTCAACGATATCTACGGATACGGGCGCGGCGACGAAGTGCTGCTGTGTCTGGCGCAATGCCTCAACGAGCGCGTCGACCCGAGCCGCGACTTCGTCGGCCATATTGGCGGCGACGATTTCCTGCTCGTGCTCGGCCCGGAAGACTGGCGCAAACGTCTCAACCAGTTGCTCGACGACTTTCAAAGCCAGTGCCGGCGCTTCTATCGTCCCGAACACCTTGAGGCGGGATGTTTTATTGCGCCGAATCGCCAAGGGGTGCGGCAGGAGTTTCCGCTGTTGTCACTGTCCATTGGTGTCGTTCATCTACACCCAGAAGCTTGCGCGCACCTTGATGCTAGCCAACTCGCTGAGATGGCCTCGCAGGCGAAGCATCATGCGAAGAATGTTCCGGGGTATAGCGTGCATGTGATTGATAGTCTTGCCACTCCCGACGTCCATTCACCACAGTTAATCGGACAACGTTGACTTGCGCCCTGTGGGAGCGGACTTGCTAGCGAAGTGACAACTTACAAACCAATATCTCTGTAGATCAAAAATGATGAAGGCTCATCCAGGAACACCTAAATGTTACTGCGTGAAGCTTCTCTGAAAAGTACAGAAATGTGCTTTAACCACGCATTTCCGTCTTGCCAGTCATGCCAATAGCAGTAACAACATCCAATTTCCTTCAGTAAGAAATCTCGAAACTTATTTTCTGTCATATTCATCGCCAGCAAGGCATCGATTTCCGTTATCACTCTCTCCACTGCGCTACAGTCTGAATCGACTAAGAAAGATCTGACAACATCATCTGCGAAGGCAAAATCACACATCCAATCCTCATGAAAATAGGCTCCGAGAAACTGGAAAAGGCTAGGAAAATCTTCAGTTGTCATTTACAAAACCCGTCAAAATAAAGTAACCAAGTGGTGAAGTTGCATCCCGTCGCAGCACTAATCTAATACTAAACAACGGTTCTAGTGTTCCACTCTGTCTCAGAACACCCACACCAGCAGGAGCAGACACTCGCTCATTGATCACAAATTTACTTGCGTTACCTGCTAGAAAATTATCAATATCGACTTTGTTGTTCCTGATAACATTCGAGAGTGCAGCTTCAGCCTCTGCCCTATTAAGAAATGTTGACGCAATAGGTATGTTCGGCTCAGCCATTAGTCTAGCTCTCAGTTGAGCCTCCGATCTATTGACATGTCTTGCAATAGCATGTCCACCTCGAGACTCGTGGGCCTCTAATCCCCCACCTGGAACAATTTCACTATAGGGCCCATCTGCCTGTATCGCTCCAGGGCACGGAGTGCAAGCTAACCCCAACGGATCCACCCACCCCGTCGGATTCGGCACGTACTGGTACTGATTCAGCCCACCGGCCAACTTGATCGGATCCGGCGTCAGATACCGCCCCAGCCTCGGGTCGTAATACCGGTGTCGGTTGTAATGCAGCCCGCTTTCCCCATCGAAATACTGCCCCTGAAAGCGCAGCGGCTGGTTCAGGTAATCCTCGCCGGCCAGGGTCAGTGCGGCGACTTTGCCGTAGGCGTCGTATTGCGCGGACCAGACGATGTCGCCGCTGTAGTCGGTGAGTTCCTGCGGGGTGCCGAGATGGTCGAGTTGGTAATAAAACGGGCAGGCTTTTTTCGGGCCTTTGCCGTCGAGCAGGGCCAGCGGGCGGAAGGTGCCGGGTTCGTAGACGTAGCTGCGGTATTCGCTTTCGCTGCTTTCGGCAACGAGGTGATCGCCTTGCCAGAAGAACTCGGTGGTTTCGCCATTGACGGTTTTGCTGATGCGCCGGCCGAAGGCGTCGTACTTGTAAGACGCAGTCTGGCCATCCGGGCGGGTCAGGCCGATCAGGCGGTGCTGGCAGTCGTAGCGGTATTCGGTGACCAGTGTCTGCGCGCGGCCTCGACGTTCGCGTATCAGGTTGCCGAAGGCGTCGTAGTCGTAGTGGCGGTCGCCCTGCATCAGCAGGCGGTTGCCCTGGATCTGGCTCGGGCCGGGGCGGTCCTGCATCAGCAGGTTGCCGGCCGGGTCGTGGGCGAAGCTTTCCGGCAGTTCGTCGCGTGAGTGACGTACGCGGATCAGCTGATCGAGGGTGTCGTAGCCGTAGGTGCGCTGGCCGTGGCGGCTGTCGGCAATGTGCGCGAGATTGCCGTTGGCGCTGTAGGCATAATCGCGGCGGTACAACGCATCGCGCTGATGGCCTACGGCGTGGGCGAGTAAGCGTCCCTGATCGTCGTAAGAGTATTCGCTGAGCAGCAAACCCTGCTGGCGCTGCAGTTCGCGACCGGACTGGTAAACGTGGTGGGTCAGCGGTGTGCCGTTGAGGTCGATGCCGCTCAGCGCGCCACCCTTGGCGTGGTGGTAGTCGAGCACGCTGCTGTCCGGCAGGCGCATGCGCTTGAGTTGGCCGCAGGCGTCGTAGCGGTAACGCAGGGTGCCCCAGCCCTGATGCTCGGTGATCAGCCGGTCCTGGCGGTCGTACTCGAAGGCCAGCGGGTGTTGCTGGCCGTCGTCGACCCCAATCAGTCGGCCGAGGCGGTCGTATTGGTAGGAAACCTTGATCCCGTCGGGCAGGGTTTTGAGCAGAAGACGCCCGGCAGCATCGCGCTCATAAGCAGTGAGCAAACAAGAGCCGTCATCACCGAACTCGGTCTTCTCCAGCAGATGGCCGTTGAGGTCATAGGCGTACGCGGTGCGCCGACCGTCAAAACCGACCTCCTGACGAATCAGCCCGGTCGGCGTGTAGTCCAGCCGATATTTTTCCCCGGATTCGTTTTCGATCTCGGTGAGCAATAACTGCGCATGGTCGTAGCGGTACTGCACCCGCGTGCCGTCGGGGTTGATTCGCCGCGAGACCAGGTGCAGATCGTCGTCGTATTCGTAGCGGGTGATGCGCCCCAGTTCATCGCGCTCGGCGGTGACCTGACCGTAGGCGCCGTAGCTGTAGGCACGGGTGCTGCCGGTAGGAAACGTCGTCTGGAGCAGTCGGCCAACGGCGTCCCAATGTTGCCGGGTGACCGCACCGTGTTCGTCGGCGGTTGTGGTCCGCCGCCCCAGCGCGTCGTAGGAAAAGCGCCGCACGCCACCGTCGGGCAGGGTTTCCTCGGTCAACTGGCCAAGGCTGTTCCAGACCAAACGATGCCGGCTGCTGTCCGGGTAGCGGATCGACAGCAACTGTCCCCGGGTGTCGTAGTAGTAATGGGTGACCTGACCGTCGGGATCGACCGCTTCGGTGACATCGCCTTCGGCATTGCGCCGGTAAATCCACACCGCCTCGCCGCGAGAGCGCTTGTGCAGGAAACCGTTGCGATACTCGTAGGACGTGGGCGCCTCGTCCGGTGGAATCAGCGCCACCAGCCGTCCGACCTCGTCGTAGCGGTATTCGGTGACCGCGCCCAAGGCATCCTGCTCGGCAATCAACCGCCCGGCATAGTCATAAGCCTTGAGCTGTTCACCACCGTCCGCCTCGACCTTGCGCACCAGCCGCGCACGCTCGTCGTGGACGTAGGTCTCTTCGGTGCCATCGACGTAATGCACCGCGACACTGCCGTCGTCGTTCCAGACGTAACGCGTGTCCATCTGCGAGAACGATGCCCAGTGCCTGACACACCGAGCGGCTTTCCCCGACCGCTCCCACTCCCAAAAGAAACTCGCCCCACCAGCCAGTTGCCGCTGCAGGATCACGTGAGCGTCGTCGTAGTCGTAACGCTCGCTGTCGCCGACGGCGTTGGTCGCTTCGATCAGGTGCCGATAGGCGT
>NZ_JAMLFX010000026.1:22524-42160 GCF_023634765.1 Pseudomonas sp. AKS31 | reverse complement strand
ACGATGCATTGACCGGTCATGCGCCACTGACCAACTCGATCACCAACGTGACCGGCGGCAACTACGAGAATCTGGTGGCCGACAAGACCCCGGTATCGACCACCGTCACGGATACCGTCGACACCACCAACCTGTCGCTGTCCGCGACTGGCACCGTGGCTGAGGGTGGCCAGATCACCTACACCGCAACTCTGACCAACGCGGCCGGCAGTCCAGTGACCGTGACTTTGTCCAACGGCGCCGTGATCACCATCGACGCCGGCAAAACCACTGGCACCGTGACTGTCCCGGCCCCGGCTGATGACGTCTATAAAGACGCCGGCACCGTACAAGCGACGATCAGCACCGCCACCGGTGGCAACTTCGAAAACCTGGTACCAAGCACGACGCCGGCTATCACCAGCGTCACCGATACCATCGACACCACCACGGTGAAACTGACCGCCACCGCCACTGCCGCAGAAGGCGGCAATGTCGTCTACACCGCAACCGTCGGCGCACCAGTAACCGGTTCGCCAGTCGTGGTAACCCTGTCGAACGGTCAGACCATCACCATTGGTGTTGGCCAGACCACCGGCACCGCAACCACTACCGCTCCAAACGACGTCTTGAACGGTCACGCACCGCTGACCAAAGCGATCACCGACGTCAGCGGCGGTAACTACGAAAACCTCGTGGCTGACAAAACGCCGGTCAGCACTACCGTGACCGACACTGTCGACACGACCAATCTGTCGCTCAGCGCTACCAATTCGGTCGCTGAAGGCGGTTCGATTGTTTACACCGCGACCCTGACCAACGCCGCTGGCTCGCCAGTCACCGTGACTCTGTCGAACGGCGCCGTGATCACCATCGACGCTGGCAAAACCACCGGCACAGTGACCGTTCCAGCTCCAGCCGACGATGTCTACAAAGACGCCGGTACAGTGCAGGCGACGATCAGCAACGCCACGGGTGGCAACTTCGAAAACCTCGTGCCGAGCACGACGCCGGCCGTGACCAGCGTCACCGACACCATCGACACCACCACCGTCAAACTGACGGCCACGGCGACTGCGGCAGAAGGCGGCAACGTCGTCTACACCGCCACGGTCGGTGCTCCAGTGACTGGCTCGCCAGTTGTGGTAACGCTGGCTAACGGTCAGACCATCACCATCGGTGTCGGCCAGACCACAGGGACCGCGACCACCACCGCACCGAACGACGCCTTGAACGGTCACGCACCGCTGACCAACGCGATCACCGACGTGACGGGCGGCAACTACGAGAACCTCGTGGCCGACAAAACCCCGGTCAGCACCAACGTGACCGACACCGTCGACACCACCAACCTGTCCCTGAGCGCTACCAACTCGGTCGCTGAGGGTGGCTCGATCATCTACACCGCCACGCTGACCAACGCCGCTGGTTCGCCAGTGACCGTAACCTTGTCAAACGGCGCCGTGATCACTATCGACGCCGGCAAAACCACCGGCACAGTGACCGTTCCAGCGCCAGCCGACGACGTCTACAAAGACGCCGGCAGCGTGCAGGCGACCATCAGCACCGCCACCGGTGGCAACTTCGAAAACCTGGTGCCGAGCACTGTTCCAGCCGTCACCAGCGTTACCGACACCATCGACACCACGACTGTAAAACTCACGGCTACCGGCACAGCGGCAGAGGGCGGCAACGTCGTCTACACCGCGACCGTCGGTGCTCCGGTGACCGGTTCACCGGTGGTTGTAACGCTGGCCAACGGTCAGACCATCACCATCGGTGTTGGCCAGACCACAGGCACCGCGACCACCACGGCGCCAAACGACGCATTGACTGGCCACGCTCCGCTGACCAACTCGATCACCAACGTGACCGGTGGTAACTACGAGAATCTGGTGGCCGACAAGACCCCAGTCAGCACTAACGTGACCGACACCGTCGACACCACCAACCTGTCGCTGAGCGCGACTGGCTCGGTGGCTGAAGGCGGTTCGATTGTTTACACCGCAACATTGACCAACGCCGCTGGCTCGCCAGTGACCGTGACTTTGTCCAACGGCGCCGTGATCACCATCGACGCCGGCAAAACCACTGGCACCGTGACTGTTCCGGCACCGGCTGACGACGTCTACAAAGACGCCGGCACCGTGCAAGCAACGATCAGCAACGCCACCGGTGGCAACTTCGAAAATCTGGTGCCGAGCACGACGCCAGCCGTGACCAGCGTCACCGACACCATCGACACCACCACCGTCAAACTGACGGCAACGGCCACGGCGGCAGAAGGCGGCAACGTCGTCTACACCGCCACGGTCGGTGCTCCAGTGACTGGCTCGCCAGTTGTGGTAACGCTGGCCAACGGTCAGACCATCACCATCGGTGTTGGCCAGACCACTGGCACCGCCACCACTACCGCACCGAACGATGCGTTGACCGGCCACGCGCCACTGACCAACTCGATCACCAACGCCACTGGTGGCAACTACGAAAATCTGGTCGCCGACAAAACCCCGGTCAGCACTACCGTGACCGACACCGTCGACACCACCAACCTGTCGCTGTCCGCGACTGGCACCGTGGCTGAGGGTGGCCAGATCACCTACACCGCAACCCTGACCAACGCGGCCGGCAGTCCAGTGACCGTGACCCTGAGCAACGGCTCGGTGATCACCATCGAAGCGGGTAAAACCACCGGCACCGTGACTGTTCCGGCACCAGCTGACGACGTCTATAAAGACGCCGGCACCGTGCAGGCGACCATCACCGGCACCAGCGGCGGCAGCTTTGAAAATCTGGTGACCAGCACCACGCCAGCCGTGACCAACGTCACCGACACGGTCGACACCACCACGGTCAGCATTACTGGCAGCAGCTCGGTGACCGAAGGCCAGACCGCCAGCTACACGGTCAGCCTGAACCACCCGGCGCAAACCGAAGTGACCCTGAAAATCGTCTACAGCGGTACCGCCGCCGACGGTTCGGACTTCACCGGCGTGTACACCGTGAAGATCCCGGCAGGTGCGAGCAGCGCGCAGTTCAACGTCGCCACCATCGATGACAAGATCACCGAAGGCACCGAGAACTTCGTGGTCAAGATCGATTCGGCCACCGGCGGCAACTTCGAGAACCTCGCAGTCAGCAGCACCAATGGCAGCGTCAGCACTTCGATCATCGACAACGATGCGCCGCCTGTGCTCGACCTGGACGCCAACAACTCCAGCGGTGCGACGGGTGCCGACTACAAGGTGACCTTCACCGAAAACACCCCGGGCGCAGGTGTGTCGATTGCCGACACTGACATCAGCATCACCGACCCGGACAGCACCATGCTCACCGGTGCTACCGTGGTTCTGACCAACCGTCAGGACGGCGATGCGCTGAACCTGGGCAACAGCGTCAACGGCATCACCATCAATGCCAACAGCACCAACGGCACCGTGACCCTGACCCTGTCGGGCAACGCGACGCTGGCCGACTACATGCAGGCCATCAAGAACATCAGCTTCACCAACAGCAGTGAAAACCCGAGCACCGTGCCGCGGATCATTACCGTGACCGTGACCGATGGCGGCAACTACTCCAACACCGCGACCACCACGGTCAACGTGGTGGCGGTCAACGACGCACCGGTCGCTGCACCGAGCAATGTCACCGGCACCGAAGACACCCCGCTGGTACTCGGCTGGTCGACTTTCGGTGTGACCGACGTCGACAGCCCGGCCAGCAGCCTTGGCATCAAAATCACCCAGCTGCCGGGCGAAGGCAAACTGCAGTACCTGGACGGCTCGACCTGGAAAGACGTCGCCAACAACCAGACCTTCAGCAAGGCGGACATCGACGCCGGCAAGCTGCGCTTCCTGCCGGATGCCAACGAGTCGGGCGTCAACGGTTACGGCGGCAGCGGTGTGGGCAACAATCAAGCGGACTACGCACAGATCAAGTTCCAGCCAACCGACGGCCAACTGCTGGGCAACACCGGCACCGTGAAGATCGACATCACCCCGGTGGCGGATGCGCCAACCGTGAGCGTGGCCGACAACAGCGTGAAGTCGACCGGCCTGGTCAAGGAAGTCTGGACCGGCCTGGCGGGTCTGGGCACCGACGGCAGCGGCGCGAATTCGACCACCCTGAAAAACGTGATCGACGGCGCCGGCACCCCGAACACCAGCACCAACGTGAACAACGTGCAGTCGGACGGCAGCGTGACTGCCGGTACGGCGTCGAAAACTTCGGGCCTGATCTACCTGGAAGCCGGCAAGACCTACTCCTTCAGCGGTGTGGCTGACGACAGTCTGCTGATCACCATTGGCGGCAAGAGCGTGGCTTCGGGTACCTGGGGCGCGGGCGGTGCGATCAACGGTTCGTTCACCCCGACCACCAGCGGTTACTACACGCTGGACATCTACCACCACAACCAGAGCGGCCCGGGCAGCTATGACGTCAACCTGTCGGTCAACGGCAGCACGCCGATCGACCTGAGCAGCGCCGGCGTGCCGATCTACACCGGCGTGCAGGATCTGGTGAACTCGGGCGTGACCGTCTCCGATCTGCACGGCAGCAATGGCGAAGGCTATTACGACGGCTACAAACTCAACACCGGCGCCGAAGGCACCACGGTGAAACTGTCGGCGATCACCACCGCCCTGACGGACACCGACGGCTCGGAAATCCTGAGCGTGAAGATCAGCGGCGCGCCAGTCGGCTCGGTGCTCAGCGATGGCGCGGGCCATACTTTCACCGTCACCGCCAGCAGCGGCGACGCCAACGTCACCGGCTGGAACCTCGGCAGCCTGACCGTGACACCGCCGCCGTACTACAACGGCCAGTTCAACCTGACCGTGACCTCGACCTCCACCGAGATGGTCGGCGGTTCGGCGAGCAGCACCGCGACCATTCCGGTCACGGTGGTGCCGGCGGTCTACAACTCCATTGTCGCCACCTCGGCCGATGACACCGTTACCGGTACCGATGGCAACGACATCATCGTCGCCGACATTGGCGGCCTGACCGTGGTGCCTGGCACCAACTACAACATCGCCTTCATGGTCGACAGCTCGGGCAGTATGAGCACCTCGTCGCTCAACGCGGCCAAGGACTCGCTGACCTCGGTGTTCAACACCCTCAAGCAGAGCCTGGGCGGCAGCAACTCGGGTACGGTGAACATCTTCCTGGTGGACTTCGATACCCAGGTCAACAAGTCGGTGTCGGTGAATCTCAACGACCCGAACGCGCTGACCAAGCTCAAAGCGGTACTGGACTCGATGGCGTCCGGCGGCGGTACCAACTATGAAGACGTGTTCAAGACCACGGCCAACTTCTTCCAGAGCACGGAAGCCGTGGCCAACACCGGGGCGAAAAACCTCACGTACTTCATCACCGACGGCCAGCCGACCTACTACCAGACCGGCGAGTCGACCAACCCGACGCTGTACGGCAACGTGAAGTTCGACAGCGTAGTGACGACCAGCAACTACAAGCTGGGCGACACTTTCAGCACGTACATCGACAACACGCATTACCTGAGCATCACCGCCAGCGGTTATGCCCAGTTGCAGACTTACAACGGCCGCGGCTGGAGCACCACCAACCTGGGCACCGTTCACGCTCAGGGCGATGGCACCTACGAGTTATCGAGCCTGGCAGGTACTGGTAACAGCACCACATCAGCGACCACCGATAACTCCAACAGCAGCTTCACCTTGCTCAGCGGCCTGTCGAACGTCGAAGCCATCGGCCTCAACAGCGGCGTCAGCCTCAACGATCTGAAGCCTTACGATTCGGATAAAACACCGCAGACCAACATCGATCCGAAGGATCTGGCCAACTCGATCATCGGCCACACCGAAGCGACGATGCCGGGCAACGACACCGTCAGCGGTGGCGACGGCAACGACATCCTGTTCGGCGATCTGGTGAGCTTCAACGGCATCGCCGGCGAGGGTTATCAGGCGATGCAGGCGTTCGTCGCCAAGGAAACCGGGGTCGACGTCAGTAAGGTCACCACCAGCAACGTGCACCAGTACATCACCGAGCACTATCAGGCGTTCGATGTCTCCGGTGCGCATGACGGCAACGACACACTGTTGGGTGGCGCGGGCAATGACATTCTGTTCGGCTCGGGCGGCAACGACCTGCTCGATGGCGGCAAAGGCAATGACATCCTGCTCGGCGGCACCGGCAACGACACGCTGATCGGCGGCCAGGGTAATGACATCCTTATCGGCGGTTCCGGTGCCGACACCTTCGTCTGGAAGTCGGGCGACACCGGCAACGACGTGATCAAGGATTTCAACGCCAGCGAAGGTGACCGTATCGATCTGCGCGATCTTTTGCAGGGCGAGACCGGCAGCACCATCGACAACTTCCTGAAGATCACCACGGTCGACGGCACGTCGTCGCTGCAAGTCAGCTCGGCGGGCAAGTTCAACTCCGGCGACGCCGCTGCCGCGACTCCGGACGTGACGATCAAACTGGAAGGCAACAACTGGTCGAGCGCCAACATTCACAACCTGATTGCCGGCAGCGACCCGACCATCAAGGTCGATCACAACAACAGCTGATCGTGAACAAAACGGCCGCCCCGATGGGGCGGCCGTCACGTTTGTGCTTATCGCAGCGGTGACGATTGCGTCGCCGCCCCGCATACTCGCGCACAGTTGACTATGCTGCTGACAGCATGACGCTGGTTCATTTCTGAGGGATGCTCAATGTTTTACGTGCAACGCGATGCGCAAGGTCTGTTGATTCGCGTGGAAGCCGCGGCCTACGCCGAGGCCACGGAAACGCTGCCGGCCGACAGCCATGAAATCCAGGCCTGGTTCGCCAATGAAGTGGTGGAAACAAGCCTGAAGCAGCTCAAGCAGAGCGACTTCGAAATGATTCGGGTACTCGACGACCTGATTCAGGTGCTGACCCAGAAAGGCGTGATCCGCGTCACCGACCTGCCACCGGCGGCCCAGGCCAAACTGATGGACCGGACCCAGGCGCGTGAAGCATTGGGCGGATTGAGCCAGTTGATCGATGAGGATGAGGGCGGGTTGATCTGATCCCCCGTAATCAAAAGCCTACCCTCACCCCAGCCCTCTCCCTCCGGGAGAGGGGGCCGACCGAGGTGTCTGGCGTCATACATCGACCTGAAAAACCGGGTCGATTATAGAGTCAGCAGGGGCTGACCGAGGTGTCTGGCGTCGCACATCGACCTGAGAAATCGGGTCGATTATGGATTCAAAACAAATCGTTCACATCGGCGTATCTCGCGAATATCCCCCGATCAGTCCCCTCTCCCTCTGGGAGAGGGCTAGGGTGAGGGTTGCTTTTGCAATGACTCACCGCCAAGGCTTCGGCTCACCAAACAACTGCCCCTGAACCCCATACAAGCCCATCTCGCGAATCACCGACAATTCCCCTTCTGTCTCGACCCGCTCGGCAATCAGCGGCAGATCAATGCTGTGCGCGGCGCGCTGGATCGCTTCGATAAACAAGCGCTTGTCACTCTCCTGATCAATCGCGCGGATGTAGCTGCCGTCGATCTTCAGGTACGCCAGGCCCAACCGTGCCAGGTTGCCGATCATGCTGAAGCGACCACCAAAGCGTTGCAGGCTCAGTGAGAAGCCCAGCTCACGCAAGCGTCGGGTCAACTGCTCCAGCACCGCTTGTTCGGGCAATTGCTCCTCGCCGATTTCCAGGGTCAGGCGCTCGCCCAGATTGGAATCCGCACGCAGAATTTCGAAGACTTTGTTCAACGCCTGCGGGTCAGCCAGGGTCGCCGAGGACAGGTTCAGCGCCAGCGACTCCTCATGTTCTTTCATCTGCTCCAGCACGCGTTCGAGCATCAGGCGATCGAGGCGTGCGGTCCAGCCGAAGCGTTCCAGCCACGGCAGGAAGCGCCCGGCCGGGATGGTCTGGCCCTGATCATCGAGCAGGCGTGAAAGCACTTTGTAATGCAGCACCAGTTGCGTGTCGGCGGCAGCCACCACCGGCTGGAAATACAGTTCGAAACGCTGCTGGCTCAAGGCCTGATCGAGCAAACGGTGCCAGGCGTGGTGATCGTCACCGACATCCGCCGTCAGACTCTGATCGATGCACGCCCAATTCTGCTCGCCTTGCCCTTCGGCCTGCGCCAGCGCCTGATCACCGAGTGTCAGTACTTGTTGCGGCGAATCGCCGTGGGTGAACGGTGCCAGGCCGATCGACGCCACGGCAGCCACGTCGGTCGCCCCGGTGGCGTGCAGACTGCTCAAAGCATTGTCGAGGTTCTGCGCCAGTTGCAGCGCTTCCTCACGGACCAGCCCCGGCGCCAGCACGGCAAACTCACCGCCACGAATACGGGTGACGAGGTTCTGGGTTTCCGGGTATTTGGCGCATTCGCGAGACAATTGCTCGCCGACCGCTTTCAACAATTCATCGGTGCGCTGACCACCCAGACGCTGGTTGAGTCCGGCCAGATCCTTGACCCGCAACAGCAGCAGATAACCGGAACTGGCCTGCTCCGGGTTACTCACCCGGTTGTTCAACTGCATTTCGAAATAGCGCCGGTTGGCAAGCCCCGTGAGGTTGTCCTGATAGGACTCGGCGCGCAGTTTCTCGCTGCGCTCGGCCTGCTCCTGGAACAGCGCCTTGAGCTTCTCGACCATCTGGTTCATCGCTTGCACCACGCGGCGCAACTCCGGGGTGCGCGGCAATTCCGGCAGGCTGAGGAATTCGCGACGGGCGATGGCATGGGACTGCTTGACCATGTAATCCAGCGGCTTCAACTGCCGGCGCAACAGCAGCGCACCGAGCGCCGCACTGATCGCACCGCAGATCAGCAGCCAGCCAAGGCTGCCCAAGGCGCTCTGCCACAGCTTGGCGACGGCGAACATCGGGTGGCTGACCACCTCGACCCGCGCCGCCTGCTCCCAGCCACGGCTGACCAGCGCGTCGCCACCGGCCGGCTCCAGGCCGATCAGCTTGACGAACCAGTCCGGCACGTTGGTGACGGCCGGAATGCCGTTGCGCTCAACAATCGTCTGGTCAGTCTTCAGATCGACCACGCGGATGCTCGCGTAATAACCGCTGTCGAAAATCGAGCTGACCAGCAACTCGACCATGGCCGGGTCGTCGATATTCGGCGTCAGCGACAAGGCCAGCGCCGTCGCAGCGTCCTGGGCGTGGGAGCGCAACTGGTTGACGTACTGGGTGCGCGAGCTCTCCAGACTGACCATGAAGCTGCCGGTGAAGGCGACCACCAGGAACAGACAGATAGCGATCAACAGCTGTTTGAACAAAGACATCTGAGCGCATGCTCCTAGTTAGTCGTCTCGACCGGGAAACCTTCGGCCTGCATTTTTTTCAAGACATCCTGCCAGCGCGACAGGCGTTTGGTATCACCGACCTTTTTGTTGCCCTTGGCCCCCGGCAAATAAAGGCCTTCGGCATTGAAAGAGTAGACCGGCAGCAAATCGGTTCGCTGCGACGCCGGCTGAATCGGGTCGATCAGGCTGTCGAGCACCAGCGGCATGGCATCGGGGGTGGCATAGTAAGTCAGGACCATGTGCGCGCGGTTCTGGCGCAACGCTTTGACATAGGTAATGCGCAGCTTGTCACTGGAAACCCCGAGGTGACGCAGGCTGAAATACTTGGCGATCGCATAGTCTTCGCAGTCGCCGGCGCCTTTCCATAAGGCTTCGATCGGAGTTTCCCAGTAATCGACCTCGTGCCACAGATCAATGTCCTCCACATAGCGCACCTGTTTGTTGAAGAACAGGTTCACCACTTTGAGCTTTTCCATCTCGCTGACCTGTTTCTGCGTGGCCAGCAGATTCTGCCAGGCATCGATACGCTGCTGGCCGGCACCCAGCGGCCCGTACAGTGCCGTGGCTTTGCGGCTGATCGTGGAAAAATCCCAATCGGCATGCAGACCGCCCAGCATAAGGCTGGCCAGCAGCAATGCGCAGCCAAGCCAGCGCAGGGTCCGGGGGATCACGAAACGTACCGCCACAGCAGGTTTCCAGGGGCAGGAAGGAAAGCGTTTGATGGTGAAGCTTAGCCCGGCAAAAAACAATGGCACCATGAGATCATGCTTGGCGCGCTAAACTTCAGTTGGCACAGCGATGTTTTACAAGGTTTGACAAGCTGTAGAGCAATCACTAGTGTCATTTGGATCCAAATCAGGCCGACCTACAGGGTGCGTAGTCGTGACACAGAAGCCCAAACCGCTGCACAGCATTAAAGTCGATGGACCGATTCCTGCTCATCTGGCCCGGTCGGTGATCGAAGAAACCCTGCGCTCGGCAATCCTCGATGGTCGTCTGCCCTGCGGCACGGCGCTGCGTCAGCAGGATCTGGCCGATCTGTTCGGCGTCAGCCGCATGCCAGTGCGCGAGGCGTTGCGCCAGCTCGAAGCCCAGGAACTGCTCAGCGTGACCACGCACAAAGGCGCAGTGGTCGCGCCGTTGATTCAAGGGGATGCCACCGAAACCTACGAGCTGCGCATCCTGCTCGAATCCGAAGCCCTGCGTCAGTCGATTCCGCTGCTGACCGCTGCCGACCACGCACGCGCAGCCGATTACATCGAAGAGCTGGAGGCGCAGCACGATTACACGGAAATCGGCCGGCTCAACCGTTTGTTCCACATGGCCCTGTACAGCAAGGCGCCCAACCAACGCTTGCTGCGCCTGGTCGAAGACGGGCTCAACGAAGAAGAACGTTTTCTGCGCTTCAACCTTGAGGCCATGGGCTTGGGCAAATTGTCCCAGGACGATCACCGGGCGATGCTCCAAGCCGTGCAGGATCGCGACACCGAGCTGTCGATCAAACGCCTTGAGCAGCACCTCAATCGGGGCGTCGAAGTGATCACCCGCTATCTTGCCACTCCCGCCGCGCAAAGCCGCCAAGCCGCGCGCTGAGCCCACATCCTTCGCGAATCACCCGCTTACAAATCCTCCAGCGATCCGCCAACCCTCGGGTGGGCGGCCGCATGCCCGCTCTAACCTCCCCTGCGCCGTTCAGTCCGATATTTGCACGTTACCGCTGATGAATCGGTCATAGCCGTGGCGCAAATTTACCCGCACTCTTGAACCGCCACCCTATAAAGAACGGGCGACGCGTCGCGCTGCCGGCGCAGTCCCCGCATCAGGAACCTACGGAAGGAGCCTTGCCACGGGAAAAAGGAAGTCATGGCGCGGGGTCACGGCCAACTTCCGCCTCTCTTAATCATTCAATTCTTTTGATTGGAAAGTTGCTTCGAGTGAGGCATTCACTCTTGTTGACCAATTTTGGCTGTTATTCGCCGAAAGGAGTAACTACGCCCAAATAAAACTTCACCCAGAAGTTTTATCGGAACTACTCAACTTCAAAAAACAGCCAACTTAAAATAATTAAAAATATACTTGTTAAATACTTTGTCGGTGTATTAGCTTTTCCTCGCCAAGTTTGAACTTCACCCCTCAACTCGGCAGCAGCCCATTGCCCGCGTTACAGCAGCAGCGCTTTATGGGCAGACATGACGCCATGTCACATGCATATCAGGCCCGCACTTACCTATCAGGAAGGAAGGCTGTCGTCTGTCGACAGAAAACAAGTAAGCCGTAGTTCCATTGATTGCGCAGTTGCAGAGCAGTTCCATTTCATATCAACGATAAAGGACATCATGATGCCCACTAAGAACCAACTCGCCCTGAAAAAAGCCGAACTTAGCATTCACCCGATCTTTTCCGAGATCACCTCGTTGTCGGTGTTGCGTCGTTTCATGGAAACCCACGTATTTGCCGTATGGGATTTCATGTCGCTGACCAAACGCCTGCAGCAGGAACTGACCTGTACCCGATTGCCGTGGTTGCCGCCGCGCGATCCTCATGCCGCCCGGCTGATCAACGAAATCGTCCTCGGCGAAGAATCGGATGATCGTCTGACCGAAGGGCATTACAGCCATTTCGAGTTGTACCTGGATGCGATGCGCGAAATCGGCGCGAGCACCACGGCCGTGGAGCGCTTTGTGGCCCTGCAACAGGAAGGCGTGAGCTATGACGTCGCGCTGCAAAGCGTCGAGGTAGATCCGGCCGCCGCGCAGTTTGTCCGCGACACCCTGCGCACCGCCCTGAATGCACCGGGACACAGCGTGGCGGCGGCGTTTCTGCATGGCCGCGAAAGCGTGATCCCGACCATGTTCCAGCGCATTCTTGACGACTGGGGTATCGGTATCGAACAGGCGCCGACCTTCCGCTATTACCTGCAGCGCCACATCGAGGTCGACTCCGAAGACCACGGCCCGGCGGCGGAACACCTGCTCGAACGCCTGGTCGACGGCGATCCGCAGCGCGAGGCCGAGGTCTACGCCAGCGCCATCGCCGCCGTGGAGAGTCGCATCGCCCTGTGGGACGGCCTGCGTGTGAGCATGCGCGAGCCGCTGGCGGAGGTGGCCCAATGAACGCCGCCGACTATCAATCCTTTGCCGACGCCTGGGAGAACCGCGCGACCATCCGCACCCGCCCGCGGCGCGTGCTCGAAGACGACGAGCGCCTGATCTATCCGCTCAGCCGCCAGCCGCTAGTGCTCAGCGAAACCTTCCTGCGCGAGTGCCCGCAACAGCGTGATTTCGCCTTGGTGCAGACGCTGTACAAGTTCATCAACGACGTGGTGATTTTCGAGACCGAGATCGTCGACAAGACCGCGCGCAGCATCGCCAAGAATCGCTTCGCCGTGGCCTTCCCGTTTGCCTGTCGTTACGACGCGATGACCGTGGTGGTCGACGAGGACTACCACGCCCTGGTGGCGATGGATTTCATGCAGCAAACGGTAGCGATGACCGGTATCGAACCCATTCAGTTGCCCGATCAGATCGAACTGAGCCGGGCCATCCCCGCTGCCGTCGCACTGGCGCCGGAGCACCTGCGCAGCGCGGTGGAATTGATCTGCGTGGCCATCGCCGAAAACACCGTGACCGGTGATGTTGCCGCGTTCGCCCGCGATGACACGGTCAAGCCGTCGATCAAGGGCCTGATGGCCGATCACTTGCTCGACGAAGGTCGCCATTCGAGTTTCTGGGCGCGGATGGTGCGCATCTATTGGCACACCGCCAACGCGGCGGATCGCGAAACCATCGCGCAGATTCTGCCGGTGTTCATCGGCCATTACCTGACCAACGACATCCAGAAATCCTTCGACCTGCGCTTGATCGACGCTCTGCCGGTCAGCGAGGCCACGCGCCGCTCTCTCAGGGACGAGATGGCCGGGCTGGCGTTCCCGATCAATCGCCATCACCCGCTGCTAGGCAACATCGTCAAGTTTTTCCACAACAGCTCGCTGCTCGACACGCCCTGCGTGCAGCAAGCGCTGCGCGACTACCTGGTTTGATGAGGAGGCCAACATGAAACGTCTCGACATTTTGCTGATTGGCACCAGCCAGGCCATGACCGACCTGGCGCAGGAACTGGAACAACACGGTCACTCATTGCAACGCAGCGCTGCCGGTGCAGCGACGGTGGATCTGATCATCGACGATGGTTTTATCGGCGCCGGCGATTTCTGCTCGATCCCGCACCTGCATCTGCGTTTGGGTGTCGGCGTGCAACGAACGGCCCGTTTGCCGACACTCGATTTACTGTGCTTCCTCGGCTCGTCACTGATCAGCCGCGTGCCGATTGCTGATGAGCCGTGCGGTAACGGGCAGACGCTGCGGCAACGGGTGCTGACGCAGGTGGTCGATGAAGTGGCGTTGCTGGTCAGCCGCGTCTCCCGCGATGCTGACTATCTGCAGCAGGCCGCGTCAGTGCCTGCGCCGGATTTCGAGCGAATGGAAAACCTGCTGTTTCTCGACAGCCTGGCTTATGTCCATCGCCTCAATGAAACGGCCAATCCAGCGCTGCTGAGACAGGCGCAAATCCCGGTGATCGAGCGCCTGCAACAAAGCTTGATTCGCCACGCCGAGCGACCGGCGCTGCACCTCGCCGAACAGTCGATCAGCTATCGCCAGCTACACGCCCATAGCCGCGCGATTCAACAGCGCTTGCTGCCCTTGCTCGAACAACATCCGCAACCGTGGGTGGTCGGCATCTGCCTGCCGAAAAGCCCGGCGTTGTTCGCCTCGATTCTGGCGATCCTCGGCAGCGGCGCGGTATATCTGCCGCTGGAGCCGAGTCATCCACTGCAGCGCCAGCAATACATTCTGCAAAACGCCGGTGCGCTGCTGTTGTTGCATGACGGCGAGCATCCACTCAGCGCAACCATGGCGGGGTTGGATGTCAGTCGCATTCATAGCGACGAGGCAGATCTCCGCCAACCGCTGATGCGCCGCCGCGCCGAACTTGATGCGCCGTGCATGGCGCTCTACACCTCGGGCACCACCGGGCATCCGAAGGGCGTGCTGCTCAGTCAGGCCAACCTCGCGCACTTCACCGCGTGGTACGCCGATTACGTGCAATTGCAGAGCGAAAGTCGGGTCTTGCAGTTCTCGTCGCTGAGCTTCGATTCGTCGCTGATCGACATCTTCCCGACCCTGCTCGAAGGTGCCGAACTGGTGGTGCCCGACGACACGCAACGGCGAGATCCGTTGCAACTGATCGCGCTGATCCGCCGCCGACACCTGACCCACGCATTCCTGCCACCGGCGCTGTTGAGCATCCTGCCGCTGGAGCAACTGGAAGGTGTGCAAGTGATGACCGGTGGCGACGTCTGCGAGCCGTTCGTCATTGAGCAACTGACCCGCCAAGGCACACTGCACAATCTCTACGGCCCGACCGAAGCCACGGTGCTGATCACCGCCCGCCAGCTAGTCCCCGGTGACAGCAACCGCAGCCTCGGCGCGCCGATCGCCAACAGTCAGGTGCTGATTCTCGATGACGATTTGCAACCGGTACCGGAGCACACCGTCGGTGAATTGTTCATCGTCGGGCCCGGCGTCTGCCTCGGTTATCTGAACAATCCACAGCAGACCGCCGAGCGCTATCTGACCCTGCAATTACCGGACGGCGAAACGCTGCGCGCCTACCGCAGCGGCGACATGGCCAAGTGGGGTGAGCACGGTATCGAGCTGTGCGGGCGCCGCGACAATCAGGTAAAAATCCGCGGCTTCCGGGTCGAGCCGGAAGAAATCGAACGCTGCCTGCGCGAGAGCCAGTTGTACCGACAAGTGGCGGTGGTGATCGACCCTCAGCGGCGCATTCTGGCGTTCCTCGCCCAGCCGCAATCGGAAGCCGCGCGCGAAGCACTGAAAGCTCACGCCAGACAGTTTTTGCCGGACTACATGCAACCGGTGGCGTGGACCGAGCTGGTGAGCATGCCATTCGCCAGCAACGGCAAAGTCGATCGTAAAGCGCTGCTGGAGCTGCCGGTGAGCGTGCAGAACAGCGGGTCGAAATGCCTGCCGGCAAATGCCGACGAAGCATTGCTGCTGGAGATCTGGGCGGAGTTGCTGGAGCTGCCAAGCAGCGACATATCCACCGACGAAAGCTTCTTCAATCTCGGCGGCCACTCGATCCTGCTGTCGCGCATGTTGCTGCGTTTGCGTGAAGAGTTCGGCCGTAGCATCTCGATCAACCGCTTCATCGAACTGCCGACCATCATCAAACTGGCAACGCTGGTGCGTGGCACCGATGACAGCGCCGTACTCAGCGCTCAGGCCATGGCCGACGCCGAGCGTGCGCTGGAAATCGAACCGCTGCCGATCAGCCGCATGGGCGATGTGCACAAGGTCATCGTCACCGGCGCCAACAGTTTTGTCGGCGTGCACATCGTTGAGGCGCTGCTCGGTTGGGGTGCCAGCGAAGTGGCGTGTCTGGTGCGCGATGGCGGCGGCAAAACCGCAGCGCAACGCTTCGCCGAGTCACTGCGGGAAAACCGCCTGGAGCATCTGGATCTGAGCCGGGTGCGGGTTTACGCGGCGGATATTACGCGTCCGCAGTTGGGCCTGAATGACGACGATTATCAGCGCCTCGATCGCGACTTCGGCGCGCTGGTGCACAACGCCGCCAACGTCAATCACGTGCTTGATTACGAGTCGCTGGCGGCGGACAACGTCGAACCGGTTTTCGCGCTGCTGCGCCTGTGCGAAGGGCAGAGCAAAAAGGTTTTCAACTTCGTCTCGACGCTGTCGGCTTCAAGCACGGTGGACGATGCTGGACGGGTGCTGGAACTGCCCGCCTCCACGACCCCACCGATCTACATTCGCAACGGCTACAACCTCTCGAAGTGGGTCGGCGAGCGCATCCTTGAACGGGCGCGGGAGCGCGGCGTCCGGGTCAATCTGTATCGCCCCGGCAATATCAGTTTCAACAGCTTGAGCGGCGTTTGTCAGCCGCACAAAAACCGTTTGATGCTGATGCTCAAAGGCTCGATCCAGCTCGGCCAGGTGCCGGCCTTTGCGCTGAATTTCGACCTGATGCCAGTGGACTTTCTCGCCCGCTTCATCGCCTTCCACGCCAGCCGCTATTCGCCCGACCGCGCGGTGTTCAATCTGCATAACCCCGAGCCTTTGAGCTGGGACGCCTACGTCGCGTCGTTCCGCGAAACCGGCAGCGAGTTCTCGCTGGTCAGCGTCGCCGACTGGCAGCAGCAACTGAACCGCGTCGACGCCGACAACGCGCTGTTCGGTGTGCTCGGTTTCTACCTCAACGGCTTTGAAGAGGACATCGGCGACATCTCCCTGATCGGCCACGCCAACGCTGAGGCCGGCGTGCAGCAGATGGGCGCGCACTACCCGCAGAAATCCCCGGCGCTGCTGCGTCGTGGCTGCGACTACCTGAAAGAAATCAACTTCATCTGATCCATCAAAAAGGAGCAACACCATGAGCACTCTGCAACCCGATACCCTGATCAAAAACCCGCATGGCTGCCATGTCGTCTCTTCGGTGGAAGTACCGACGGACGCAGCGCAAGTCTGGGCGGTGGTCGGCAACTTCGGCGGGTTCGACCGATTCATTCCGGCGCTGTCGCACATCGAAATGACTGGCGACGGTGTGTCTTCGCTGCGCAAGAAATTTTTCAAGGACGGCAATGTGGTGGTCGAGCAACTCAACTCCCGCGATGAGCAGGCGCGAAGCATGACCTGGACGACGATTTACAACACGTTGGGGGTGGCGAATCTGTGGGCGGCGATGAATGTCGAATCGCTGGCCACGGGTAAGTCTCGGGCGACGTGGACGATCATTGCCGAGCCGGCTTCGGGCGGTGAAGAGGCGTTGCCGGGGTTCAAGGATTTTGTGCAGGGGTTTGCGGATGATGCGATGGGGAATGTGCTGAAGCTGTTTGTCTAAGGCTTCGGCTTTGCGGTGAGTTTTAGACCGCTTTCGCGAGCAGGCTCTTTTCCACAGAGAAATGCATTCCAAATGTGGGAGCGAGCCTGCTCGCGAAGAACAATAACGCGGTCAGATTTTGAAGCTGTCGACCAATTGCTTCAGGCGATTGGCCTGCTGCGACAACGCATCGCAATCCTTCAACGTTTCATTGAGGTTAGCGACGCTCTGCTGGTTCAGCAGGTTGATCTGATTGACGTCGACGTTGAGGGTTTCCACAACGGCGGTCTGCTCTTCCGTGGCCGCGGCCACCGACTGGTTCATGCCGTCGATTTCACCGATGCGCTGGGTCACGCTGACCAGACGCAAACCGGCCTGATTGGCCACTTCCACGCTCTGCTCACTGGACGCCTGACTGGCGTTCATCGTGGTCACCGCTTCGCGCGAACCGATCTGCAACGACGTGATCATCTTGTGGATCTCTTCCGCCGATTCCTGGGTGCGATGGGCCAGGTTACGCACCTCGTCCGCCACCACGGCAAAACCACGTCCGGCTTCACCGGCACGCGCCGCTTCGATCGCAGCGTTGAGTGCCAGCAGGTTGGTCTGTTGCGAGATGCCTTTGATCACATCGAGGATGTGGCCGATGTTGTCGGTGCTGGCATTCAGGGTTTCGATCTGCGTGCACGACAGGCTGATCTTCTGCGACAACTCGGTCATCGCCTGAATCGTCTGCTCGACCACCTGACGACCGTCATCGGCCTGCTCGCTGGCGCCGCTGGCGTGCTGCGAAGCATCGGCAGCGTTGCGGGCGATTTCCTGAGTGGCCGCGCCCAATTCGTTGATCGCGGCAGCGACGCTGTTGGTGCGCGCACTTTGCTCGTCAGAACCGATGATCGAAGCGTTGGACGACGCCATTACGCGTTGCGACAAGTCGTGCACATGACGGGTGGCGGAAGACACTTCGGAAATCGACGCGTGAATCCGCTCAACGAACTGATTGAAGGCGCTGCCTAATTCACCGAACTCGTCCTTGCTCTCGACCACCAGACGACGGGTCAGGTCGCCTTCGCCCTGAGCGATGTCCTGCATCGCGCGGCCCATGGTGGTCAGCGGACGCATCAACACGTTGATCAACAGGCTCAGCAGCAGGGCAATCGCGGCCACAGCCACAAACATCGCGATCAGCGCCGAGGTACGGAATTGGCTGAGTGCGGCGTAGGCTTTGTCGCGATCGATCGACAGACCGATGTACCACTGCGCATTCGGCAGATCGCTGACCGGAGTAAACGACAAAATACGCTCCTGACCGTTGAGCACCACGTTCTGGTTGCCCTTCTCGATGCGTACGCTGGTGTTCGGGTAGATGTCTTTCAGGTTTTTCATGACCTGATCTTTGTCCGGGCTGACGATCACCTGACCGTCGGCGCTGACCAGGAACGCATGACCGAGACCACCGAAGTCCACCGAATTGATGATCTTCACCAAGGTTTCCAGGCTCAGGTCACCACCGACCACACCGAGCAGTTCGCCGTTCTTTTTCACCGGCATGGCGATGGTCACCACCAGTCCACCGACGGCAGCCATATACGGCGGCGTCAGCATGGTTTTGTCAGCCGCGACGGCTTGCTTGTACCACGGGCGCTGACGCGGGTCGTAGCCGTCCGGCATCTTCGCATCAGGGCGCTGGGTGAACACACCGTTAGCCTGACCGACGTAGGTGAACTGGAAGTTCGAGGTGAAGGCCGGCTGATCGACGAGGCCCGGGAAGTCGGCGTCCTTGCCCTGATGGGCGACGTTCTGCGCGAGGTTTTCCAGCACCAGGATCCGCCCGCTCATCCAGTTCTGCACGCTGCTGGCGGTCAAGTCACCGGCCTGTTGTACGGAGGACTGGAGGTTCTGGCGAATGGTGTTTCGCTGCAGGTAGTCGTTGTAGAGGGTGAACAGCGCGAACGCCAGGACCACGACGCCCGAGGCGGCCAACAGGATTTTATGGCTGAACTTGAGATTCATTTCATGGGACTTCTTATGCCAAAAGTGGGGATGCGTTCCGGATGCAACATTCCATGTACAGCGCAGGCAGCGTTCTTCTGGCCGCTCTACTTTGGTGCACGCATGTCTCATCAGTCTGTCGGCACATGTCGGAGAAATCTTAGGGCCACGCTTGAAATGGATGGTATTTCTGCCAGATTCCCGCCGAACGGCGTGCCAGAGCTTTCGTCGCGGTGTTTCTCCGGAGCAATGTTCCGGCAGCAGTTTCGAATCCTGTAACCCTTTTTCCCGTGCATAAAAAAGCCAGCCCCTGATGTTTCAAGGGCTGGCTTTGTCGTTTCTTTACCTGATCCTGAAATGACAAAACCCCCGTCTGCGTTAGCAGACAGGGGTTTCGGAATTTAATCTTGACGATGACCTACTCTCACATGGGGAAACCCCACACTACCATCGGCGAT
>NZ_JAMLFX010000026.1:0-250 GCF_023634765.1 Pseudomonas sp. AKS31 | reverse complement strand
TTAATCTTGACGATGACCTACTCTCACATGGGGAAACCCCACACTACCATCGGCGATGCATCGTTTCACTTCTGAGTTCGGGATGGGATCAGGTGGTTCCAACGCTCTATGGTCGTCAAGAAATTCTGTATCTGGCCCGTCAACACGGTAACAAGCCAGAAAAAACGGATGTTTCTACTTAAAACAAAACCCCAACTGCTTTCGCAATTGGGGTTTCGGAATTTAATCTTGACGATGACCTACTCTCACA
>NZ_JAMLFX010000025.1:20977-22552 GCF_023634765.1 Pseudomonas sp. AKS31 | reverse complement strand
ACGCCTATCGGCACCTGATCGAAGCGACCAACGCCGTCGGCGACAGCGAGCGTTACGACTACGACGACGCCCACGTGATCCTGCAGCGGCAACTGGCTGGTGGGGCGAGTTTCTTCTGGGAGTGGGAGCGCTCGGGGAAAGCCGCTCGGTGTGTCAGGCACTGGGCATCGTTCTCGCAGATGGACACGCGCTACGTCTGGAATGACGACGGCAGTGTCGCGGTGCATTACGTCGATGGCACCGAAGAGACCTACGTCCACGACGAGCGTGCGCGGCTGGTGCGCAAGGTCGAGGCCGACGGTGGCGAACAGCTCAAGGCTTATGACGCCTCGGGACGGTTGATCGCCGAACAGGATGCGTTAGGCGCGGTCACCGAATACCGCTACGACGAGGTCGGACGGCTGATCGCGCTGATTCCGCCGGCTGACGCGCCAACGTCCTACGAGTATCGCAACGGTTTCCTGCATAAACGCTCTCGCGGTGACGCGGTGTGGATCTACCGGCGCAATGCCGAAGGCGATGTCACCGAAGCGGTCGATCCCGACGGTCAGGTCACCCATTACTACTACGACACCCGCGGGCAGTTGCTGTCGATCCGCTATCCGGACAGCAGCCGGCATCGCTTGGTCTGGAACAGCCTCGGCCAGTTGACCGAAGAAACCTTGCCAGACGGTGGCGTACGGCGCTTTTCCTACGATGCACTGGGGCGACGGACCACAACCGCCGACGAACACGGTGCGGTCACCCGGCAACATTGGGATGCCGTTGGCCGACTGATTCAGACGACTGTTCCTACCGGCAGTACCCGCGCCTACAGCTACGGCGCTTACGGTCAGGTCACCGCCGAGCGCGATGAACTGGGGCGCATCACCCGCTACGAATACGACGACGATCTGCACCTGGTCTCGCGGCGGATCAATCCCGACGGCACGCAGGTGCAGTACCGCTACGACCATGCGCAACTGCTGCTCACCGAGATCGAAAACGAGTCCGGGGAAAAGTACCGGCTGGACTACACGCCGACCGGGCTGATTCGTCAGGAAGTCGGTTTTGACGGCCGCCGCACCGCGTACGCCTATGACCTCAACGGCCATCTGCTGGAGAAGACCGAGTTCGGTGATGACGGCTCTTGTTTGCTCACTGCTTATGAGCGCGATGCTGCCGGGCGTCTTCTGCTCAAAACCCTGCCCGACGGGATCAAGGTTTCCTACCAATACGACCGCCTCGGCCGACTGATCGGTGTCGACGACGGCCAGCAACATCCTTTGGCCTTCGAGTACGACCGTCAGGACCGGCTGATCACCGAGCATCAGGGCTGGGGCACCCTGCGTTACCGCTACGACGCCTGCGGTCAGATCAAACGCATGCGCCTGCCGGACAACAGCGTACTCGACTACCGCCACGCCAAGGGTGGCGCGCTGACCGACATCGACCTCAACGGCGCGCCGCTGACCCGCCATGTCTACCAGTCCGGACGCGAACAACAACGTCAGCAGGGCCTGCTGCTCAGCGAATATTCGTACGACGATCAAGGACGATTACTCGCCCACGCCGTAGGCCATCAGCGCGATGCGC
>NZ_JAMLFX010000025.1:20512-20967 GCF_023634765.1 Pseudomonas sp. AKS31 | reverse complement strand
CTACAGCGCCAACGGCAATCTCGCGCACATTGCCGACAGCCGCCACGGCCAGCGCACCTACGGCTACGACGCCCTCGACCGGCTGATCCGCGTACATCACTCGCGCGACGAACTGCCGGAAAGCTTCGCCCACGACCCGGCCGGCAACCTGCTGATGCAGGATCGTCCCGGCCCGAGCCAGATCCAGGGCAACCGCCTGCTGATGCAGGGCGACCGCCATTACGACTACGACGCCTTCGGCAACCTGATCCGCGAACGTCGCGGCCGCGCGCAGACACTGGTCACCGAATACCGCTACGACAGTCAACACCGCCTGATCGGCCTGACCCGCCCCGACGGCCAGACCGCCAGCTATCGCTACGACGCCTTCGGCCGACGCATCAGCAAAACCGTCAATGGCCAAACCACCGAATTCTTCTGGCAAGGCGACCACCTCGTCGCCGAAAGCAGCGAAC
>NZ_JAMLFX010000025.1:0-20502 GCF_023634765.1 Pseudomonas sp. AKS31 | reverse complement strand
GCAGGAACTCACCGACTACAGCGGCGACATCGTCTGGTCCGCGCAATACGACGCCTACGGCAAAGTCGCCACGCTGACCCTGGCCGGCGAAGACTACCTGAACCAGCCGCTGCGCTTTCAGGGGCAGTATTTCGACGGCGAAAGCGGCCTGCATTACAACCGCCATCGGTATTACGACCCGCGGCTGGGGCGGTATCTGACGCCGGATCCGATCAAGTTGGCCGGTGGGTTGAATCAGTACCAGTACGTGCCGAATCCGACGGGGTGGGTGGATCCGCTGGGGTTGAGCTCTAACTGCCCGCCGCCGAAAAAGCCTGGGTGTGAGGTGCCGGGTGGGATTGACGGGGCCAAGGTTGATGAGGGTGAACCACAATTACCTGACTTAACCCATGGCATTGACCCACATTCAGTGAAGCGAACGCATGCAATTATGGGAAAAAAATCAACTAAACACGTCGAAAAAATAAGGGATCAAATGCGAGCGGATGGCTACGATGTCAGCTACCCCATAGACGTAGCAGAACATCAGGGCACCTTCTATATTCTAGATGGACATCACCGTGCAGCAGCTGCCAAACAAACAGCAACGCCAATAACTATAAAATTGATCACAAATATCAGAGAGCATAAAGGACAACTTAATACGATCGAAGAAGTCATTGAATCAGCTAACAATGTCGGACACGACCGATTGGAGCATCACAGAAGAAGATGAAAACAGTCGATAAAAATCTTGAGGACCTAATAACTGACTTTCTTTCAAAAGTTGAAAGCGGAACAGAACTACTACAAAAAAAATTTGGCACTCGGAATATTTTAAGACTCTGGCGGAGCAAGCAAATCGAACGCTGCGGTGAAATAACTGATGAAATTCAATATGAACTGCACGGCGTAGGGTGCGCCATTCATTTCCCATCAGAATCAGTGGACTTCGATTACGGCTCGAACAGCAGAATCGACGGCTTTGACGTATGGCGCCTTTACATTTACGCTTCGGACAGGCCGATTACATATGAAAAATACTGCGACAAGAAAACACTCGAAAAAGAATTCAAAGAGCTTATCTATTTAAACAGAATCGAAAAGATGTCGATCAATGACAATCTTTATGTCCTGGTTAAAACCGAATAAAAACATACCCACACGCATTCCAAACCAACAAAAAAGCCCGGCAGCGCTACCGGGCTTCTTTATTTGCAACTACCGAGCGATGAGTGAACGCGTGTCATCGATAGCCTGCCCGGTGAAAGAGACCCCGTGAATCAACGGCCCATAACGCCGGCTGAACTCCCAGTTGTACGGCAAGCCATCCTTGCTGCTGCCGTTGTCCCAGTTCACCGACCAGGTCATCAAGCCTTTGATCGGCAGACCTTTAATCGCCAGACGTTTGAGGACATTCCCGACCACGGTTTTGTCGATCACATAACCGGTGGCCGCCGCATCGTTGTTGGCCGGCAGGCCGATGACGAACTTGTCCGCCGGAATCCGCGTGAAGCCGCGAGTACCGGTCACGAGGCTTTCAGTCAGGTAGTAAAGGAAATCCTCCTTCAGCGCATCGTTGTTCTGCGCAATCCACGCACCCGCGCCGTTGTTGGCTTCCGGCACCCAGACTCCGTCACCGCCCTGGTTGTAGAACTGCGGAGCGATGAAGTCGTAGTAGCCTTCCAGTGCCTGCAAGTAGCTCACGTACTTGCCAGTGCTGGTCAAGTATGGAAACTCCGGGGCCATGCTGATGATGAAGTGCTTGCCTTGGCCTGCGTAGTGATCCTTGACCAGTTTCAGTGCGGCCGGCAGGACGGTCTTGTTGGCAGCGAAATCAATCGCGCTCTGTTCAAGATCGATGTCCAGCCCGTCGAAGCCGTAGGTTTCCACCAGGCGGATGATTTCATTGGCCAGCGGTTGTTCCTGACCGCTGCGCAACTCGATGTGCGCATCGGCACCGCCGAGGGAAATCAACACAGCCCGCCCTTGGCTGTTGAGTACGCCAACCTGACGGCGGAACTCGGCATCGGAAACGTTGAACGGCTTGAAGGTCGGAATCCCGCTGCCCTTCATAAAGGCCACCGCGACCACGTTGTACTCCTTGGGCACTTCTTCCAGCGAAAGGCTGGCAAAGCGGCCCTGGCGGTAACCATCGCTCGGGCCTGCGGGCCAGTTGTGCCAGAAGCCCATGAGGATCTTTTTGCCGGCAATGCTCGGCATCAGCGAAGCGGCATCGCTCGCGGCGTTTTGCACTAAAGAGAAATCGATATTTGACATGTTCTAATCCTTCAGAACCTGTGGATTTGGCGACGCAGCGCCGTTATTTGAAGTCGACGTCGAAGGCCTGATAGAAGGCGTTGCCGGTGTTGGCGACGATCCACATCAGCACGATTACGTGGTGGCCTTTCTTGTTGACCGGCAGTTTCACCGCGTGATTGACCTTGGCCTTCAGTTCATTCGGGTAGCTGTAATACGGCACCTGAGCGTAGAAGTCCTCGAAGAACGGTTGAGCTTCCAGTTGCGCACGGGTAATGCGCTGTTTCGGGTCCCAACCGTCCTTGGTAATCAGCCAGCGGTAACCGCGCGTGGTGTGCGGCGCGGTGTATTCCCACTTGATTTCGAGGGTTTGGCCCGGGGAGACATTGAGCAGCGGCCAGTTGAACGGACGAGCGAGCTTCTTGCTCATTTCCTCATTGGTGAAGTTCACGCAGTCGCGGGCATCACTCTTGCCACCGCTGAGAATGTAGCCGTCGGCCGGAGGCGTGACACTGTCCGAGTCGCTTTGATAAGGCGCCGGAAACGGCCCCGCTGCCAGCGCCGGGAAATTCTTCCCGCCTTCCATCTCGTTGACCTGCCAGGCACCGAGCAGTCCTTGCTCAATCGCCACCGCACCGCGGCTTGCAGGGGAAATGACACGACCGTGTCGCAGTTGGGTTTGGGCTTGTGGTTGATTCATGTTTTTCACTCCGTTGATTTAAGAACTCTCCTTTCCGAGGAGAGGCCTTCAAGCTAACGGAGACGAATTTTTTGTCCATCGGCGGTTTTGTCGCAGTCAGTGAGTGCAAGTCAGCAAAACAGCGCAAATACTGGATGGATATACAGCTGTCTACGATAAATCCCACCCGAGATAGCGCCAAAAGATTACACGCCGATGCTGCAAAAACTGCCATTCAGTACTCACGACAGCTGTGCCTGGAACTCCTTTTCGTACTGCCCGGCGAGTTGTACTTTCTGTTTTTCGTTGAGCAATTTGCCAGCCATCTGGAAGAACTTCTGCTCTTCTTCTTTCAAATGATGATGAACCTTGTCCGACAGCTTCTTGGCGGTCGCCAGCCACGCCGGACTGGACATCTCGGTCTCGTCGAGTTCTTCCATCATCTCGTCCATTTCATGGTGTTCAGCGATGGCATGGCGGCTCAGATCGACCCCCTCATCAAGCTCCATCAACGGAATGTAGAAATGGCGCTCCTCAGCAGTTTCATGAGCCTGGAGCTCTGCCTTGAGCTGTTTGTAGGCTTCGACCCGCTCCGGCGTATCGCCGCTGGTTTCGGTCAGGGTTTTGGCGTAAGTACGCTGGCGGTCGTGGCTTTCGCGAAGGGCTTCGAAAATATTCATGGGGGATCCTTATCAACCGCGTGCTGGAATGACGCTGTAGAAGCTAGACCCCGGCGCGTGAGCGGCAGTTCCACCGGGTTGAGAGGGGCTTGGAAAATCACTGCCGGGCAGGATAGGCTGCGGGCTCACATCACAAGGAAGTCGGGCATGAACCTGCGCATCGAGCTGTCACAAAACCCTACCGAGGAAGAACGCACAGCCATCCTCGCGCCGCTGCGCGCGCACAACGTTGCCAAAGCCGGACCCTCGACATTCGAGCCGATCGCTCTGTTAGTGCGTGATGAACACGACGCTATACTCGGTGGATTGTATGGCCACACGTTCTATCGTTGGCTGTTCATTGAGTTACTGGCGGTGCCGGAACAGGGCCGCGGAAAGGGCATTGGTTCGCAGTTGATGCAAAGGGCGGAGGATCTGGCGCGAGAAAAAAACTGCGTTGGCATCTGGCTCGACACCTTCTCCTTTCAGGCACCTGAGTTTTACAAGAAGCTTGGATTTAGCGAATGCGGAGAGATTCTGGATTACCCACTGGGACATAAGCGGCATTTCTTCCAAAAGCGGCTTATCAGTTGACTGCGTTGGCCCCTTCGCGAGCAAGCTCGCGAAGGCGGCTTGAGCCTCACCGCGACCATTGGCTCTACAGACAGGTCGCCAACGCTGCCAACCGGCGCTTGGCGACAAAGTCGTCCTTCTGCGCGTAGTAATTCAGCGTCGTCCCCGACGCTTCAGTGATTACGTCGACAAACGACTCTGCCGAACGGGTATACACGGTCGTCCCGCCCGATTTACGGGGTTCCAGATACGCCGCCGCATCCACCCCGAACACCGCTTCGTCCTGCCAGCCGAATTGCACACAGCGCGCCACGTCTTTTTCGGCTTTGTCCGAGGTCAACACCTTGTACGGGGTTTTCGTGCGAGCATCGTCCATCACCGAGCCTGCGCAACCGGCCAGCAGTGTTGCGGCCAGCGCTACCATCAGAATTCGCATTGCATTCGCTCATTCAGAAAAAAGCGGACTGTATCATCGCAGCAGCAGGAATCGTTCTGCTTTACTGCATTTATAGCGCGACAGGCGCAGGCCGCTGCGGCAACCTAAGGTCATCAGCCTCACAAGGAAAACACATGGCGCCTACCGACCAGCGACATGAACATGCTCTGAAAGTGTTTCTCGACGCGCGTCCCGAACTGCGCGAAACCCTCGACCATCTCAACCCGTTGCTGGCCCAGGCCAAGGGCGAAACGCAAGCGCAGTATCGTGAAGAACGACTGCATGAAGCGTTCGAGGCCGAGGCGGAACAACAAGGTCTGTTTGCCTGGGAGCTGACACTGCTACTGACGGCCTCAACGCCTGAGGAATACCAAGCCCAGCGCCTTGAGGTACACCGTGAAGTCGCAGAAATGGCTCATATGGGCTGGCTGGAATATTGCGATCTGTATGGCATAGAACCGTAACCTGCGCCCAAGGACACCCCTACCGATGCTGCCATCCGCCTCGACTCACCGCGCCAGCCCCGGCCACCTGCACACACAAAAGTGGCGCGGACGGATTGGTCTGGCGCTGGTGGCCAGCCTCTCGGTCCTGGCCGGGATGACCGACGCCATCGGTTTTATGGCCAGCGGCGACTTTGTCTCGTTCATGAGCGGCAACACCACCCGACTTGCCGTGGCGATCAGCGATGGCGATATCGGGCTGACCCTGCGTTTGCTGATCCTCGTCGCCACCTTTATAGCCGGGAACGCCCTGGGCGTTATCGTTGCCCGTTTCGGTGGACGCCGGGCGCTGCCGTTGCTGCTGTGCATCGCCACCCTGCTGTGCGCGGCAGCCGCCTGGCCATTCGACAGCCAATTGCCGGCGCTGATGGCGGCCATTATTGCGATGGGCATGCTCAACGCGTCGGTTGAAGAGGTGAACGGCTTGCCGGTCGGGCTGACTTACGTGACCGGCGCCTTGTCGCGGTTCGGCCGTGGGTTGGGGCGCTGGATGCTCGGCGAACGGCGCAGCGGCTGGCGGGTGCAACTGGTGCCCTGGAGCGGGATGTTTTTCGGTGCGATTCTGGGGGCGGTGCTGGAACATCATTTGGGACTCCAGGCAATGTTTGTCAGCGGTTTGCTGGCTGCAATCATCGGGCTGTTCTCACTGAAAATCCCGCGGCGCTGGCAACTGGGCTACATGCCCCGCTAATGGATTCCTGAACCAACGCTCATGTAGGAGCTGTCGAGTGAAACGAGGCTGCGATCTTTTGATCTTGCTTTTAAAGATCAAGATCAAAAGATCGCAGCGTGCCGCAGCTCCTACATGAATTCGCTGTACCCAACAGCAGCAGGTGGACAGTTGTTCGCCCAAAAGCGGTGTGTGCAACTTGGGTTTCGCGGCTGCCTCGATAAAGCTTTATCATGGCCGCAGTTTTGCTGATCGAGTCCGTCATGAAGTTCGCCATTGCGCTGTTTTCCGCCGCCCATGCACCCTCCTCGCGCCGCGCCCTGCTCTTTGCGCAAGCCGCGCTGGCCGGTGGGCATGAAATTGCCCGGCTGTTTTTCTATCAGGATGGCGTGTACAACGCTTCGGATGCGGTGGTCACCCCGCAGGACGAACTGAACCTGCCCCAACAATGGCGCACCTTCATCACCGAACAGAAGCTGGACGGCGTGGTGTGCATCGCCGCCGCCCTGCGCCGTGGCGCGCTGAACGCTGACGAAGCCAAGCGCTATCAGCGTGACGCCGTCTCCATCAGTGAGCCGTGGGAATTGTCCGGCCTCGGTCAGTTGCATGATGCGGTACAAGACGCAGACCGCCTGATCTGCTTCGGAGGTGCGTGAGATGGCCAAATCCCTGTTGATCATCAGCCGTCAATCGCCATGGTCTGGCCCCGGTGCCCGCGAGGCCTTGGACATCGTGCTGGCCGGTGGCGCTTTCGATCTACCGATCGGCTTGTTGTTTCTCGATGATGGCGTGCTGCAACTCGCCGCCGCGCAGAACGCCAAGGCCCTGCAGCAGAAAGACTTGAGCGCCAACCTGCAGGCGCTGCCGATGTTCGGCGTCGAAGAACTGTTTTACTGCGCCGACAGCGCCAGCACGCGCGGGCTCGGTAATCTGTCGCTGGACGAAGCGCAGCCGCTCGCCGCCGAGCAAATCACCGCCCTTATTGACCGTTACGACCAGGTGATTACCCTCTGATGTCGACTTTGCATGTGTTGTCTCATTCCCCCTTCGGCGACGATCGCCTGACCAGTTGCCTGCGCTTGATCGGCAGCGCTGATGCGTTGTTGCTCTGCGGCGATGCGGTGTATGCGTTGCAACCGGGCACCGTGCCGTTCACCACCCTGCAAAGCCGTCAGATCAAATTATGGGTTCTGGCCGAGGATGCACAGGCGCGCGCCATTGAAGTCCCGGACTGGGCCGAAACCATCGATTACCCAGCCTTTGTCGAGCTGTCGATCCACCACGAAAAGGTCAACAGTTGGCTATGAATTCCATGACCGTCGGCGCCCGCGCCATCGAACTGGACAAGGACGGTTTTCTCGTCGACCTGAGCGACTGGTCGGCTGATGTGGCCAGCGCCCTCGCCGCCGCCGAGGACATCGTGTTGACGCCCGAACACTGGGAAGTCCTCGAACTGCTGCGCAGCTTCTACGCCGAATTCCAGCTGTCCCCGGCCACCCGACCATTGATCAAGTACACCGCATTGAAACTCGGCCCGGACAAAGGCAACAGCCTGCACCTGAACCGATTGTTCAAAGGCACCCCCGCCAAACTCGCCGCAAAACTGGCGGGCCTGCCCAAACCGACGAACTGTCTATGACCGACTTTCCAGCACTGACCCTCGAAACGCCTGCCGAACACCCGTTCGCCCAATTCGTGCGCATCCTCGGCAAAGGCAAACGTGGCGCTCGCGATCTGACGCGCGAAGAAGCCCGGGAAGCCATGGGCATGGTGCTCGACGACACGGTTGAAGACACCCAGCTCGGCGCGTTCCTGATGTTGCTGCGGCACAAGGAAGAAAGCGCCGAGGAGATGGCCGGGTTCACTGAAGCGCTGCGCGAGCGCTTGCAGGCGCCGAAGCTGAACGTTGACCTGGACTGGCCAACCTATGCCGGCAAGAAGCGCCATCTGCCGTGGTATCTGCTGGCGGCCAAGTGCCTGGCGCAGAACGGCGTGCGCATCTTCATGCACGGCGGCGGCGCACACACCGCCGGGCGTCTGTACAGCGAGCAATTGCTTGGCGAATTGAACATTCCCTTGTGCCGCACCTGGCAACAGGTCGGCGCGGCGCTGGACAACGGTGGCCTGGCCTTCATGCCGCTGGTGGACTGGGCGCCGCAGTTGCAGAAAATGATCGATTTGCGCAACACCCTCGGCCTGCGCTCGCCGATCCATTCGCTGGCACGGATCCTCAATCCGCTGGGCGCGCGCTGCGGCCTGCAAAGCATTTTTCACCCTGGCTACCAGGCAGTGCATCGCGATGCCAGCGGATTGCTTGGCGATACGGCGATTGTAGTCAAAGGCGATGGCGGCGAAATCGAGATCAACCCGGATGCCGACAGCCACCTCTACGGCACCACCGGCGGCGACAGCTGGGACGAGGAATGGCCACAATTGTCGGCGCAGCGCCACGTCAAACCGGCGACTCTGGACATTGAACATCTGAAAGCCGTCTGGCGTGGTGATGTGGTCGACAGTTACCCGCAAATGGCCTTGATTGCGACCATGGCGCTGGCCCTGCGTGGACTCGGCCAGAGCCGTGAGCAAGCCTTCGCAACTGCCGAGCAATACTGGGCCGCGCGGAACAAATCGATTTAACCGATCATTCGCGCCCGATCTTTGCGCTTTTTGTTCGAACTCATCGGAATAGACTCGACTCCAACGATTATTGGTTTACGGAGTCTTGATCATGGGTTTACTCGTCGACGGCCACTGGCAGGACAAGTGGTACGAAAGCAGCAAGGACGGCGCGTTTCAGCGCGAACAGGCCAAGCGCCGCAATTGGGTAACCGCCAACGGCGAACCCGGCCCCAGTGGTGAAGGCGGATTTGCCGCCGAAGCCGGGCGTTATCACCTCTATGTTTCCCTCGCCTGCCCATGGGCGCACCGCACGCTGATTCTGCGCAAGCTCAAAGGCCTGGAAAGTCTGATCGACGTCTCGGTGGTCAGTTGGTTGATGCTGGAGAACGGCTGGACCTTCGACACCGCGCTTGGCTCGACCGGCGACAGGCTCGATGGCTTTGAATTCATGCACCAGCGCTATACCGCCGACACTGCCGATTACACCGGCCGCGTCACGGTGCCAGTGCTGTGGGACAAGAAACTCAAGCGCATCGTCAGTAACGAATCGGCGGAAATCATCCGCATGTTCAACAGCGCGTTTGATGATCTGACCGGCAATGATCTGGACTTCTACCCGGCGCCATTACGCGGCGAGATCGATGCGCTGAACGAGCGGATTTATCCGGCCGTGAACAACGGCGTGTATCGCGCAGGCTTTGCGACGTCGCAGCAGGCTTATGAAGAGGCGTTCGATGAGGTGTTTGCCGAGCTGGATCATTTGGAGCAGCTGCTGGGTGCCAATCGCTACTTGTCGGGTGAGTACCTGACGGAGGCGGATATCCGCTTGTTCACCACGATGATTCGTTTTGACGCGGTGTACCACGGCCATTTCAAGTGCAACCTGCGACGGATTGCCGATTATCCGAATCTGTCGAACTGGCTGCGTGAGCTTTATCAGTGGCCGGGGATCGCCGAGACGGTGGACTTCCAGCACATCAAGAACCACTACTACGGCAGTCACAAGACCATCAACCCGACAGGGGTTGTGCCGAAGGGGCCGGAGCAGGATTTCACCGTGGCCCATGATCGGGCGCGGTTGGCTGGGAAAGGGGTTTGGTTAAAGGGCTAACAGCAGAAGCAAAAGATCGCAGCCTTCGGCAGCTCCTACTTGAGAATGCGTTCCTCTGTAGGAGCTGCCGAAGGCTGCGATCTTTTGATCTGATTCAGACCTGCGCCTGAGCCCCTTCGAACCACGCCAGTTTCTCGCGCAGTTGCACCACTTCACCGACGATGACCAATGTCGGCGCATGTACTTCATGCTCCGCCACCAGTCGCGGCAGGTCAGCCAATGTGCCGGTAAAGACCCGCTGATTGACCGTGGTGCCCTGCTGGATCAATGCCGCCGGGGTATCGGCTGAACGACCGTGTTTGATCAGTTGTTCGCAGATGACCGGCAACCCGACCAGGCCCATGTAGAACACCAACGTCTGCGCCGGCGCGACGAGGTCGACCCATGGCAGATCGGTGGAGCCGTCCTTCAAATGCCCGGTAACAAAACGCACGGACTGCGCGTAATCACGATGCGTCAGCGGAATCCCGGCATACGCCGCGCAACCGCTGGCCGCCGTAATCCCCGGCACAACCTGAAACGGAATGCCGTGGGCTGCCAGCTCTTCGATCTCTTCGCCGCCCCGGCCAAAGATAAACGGATCACCGCCCTTCAGGCGCACCACGCGCTTGCCGGCCTTGGCCAGGTCGACCAGTTGCTGGTTGATCTGATCCTGTGGCACGGCGTGATCAGAACGACGCTTGCCAACGTAGACCCGCTCGGCATCGCGACGGCACAGCTCAAGAATCGCTGGCGCGACCAAACGGTCGTACAGCACCACATCGGCTTGCTGCATCAGACGCAAAGCCTTAAAGGTCAGCAGATCCGGATCGCCCGGGCCCGCGCCAACCAGATACACCTCGCCGGTCGTGACCATGGCTTCACCATCGATCTTGGCTTGCAGCAGACGCTCGGCTTCGGCGCCCTGCCCGGCCAGTTGCCGGTCGGCAATCGGGCCTTGGAACACGTCCTCCCAGAATCCGCGTCGCTGCTGCACATCCGGAAACAGGCTTTTCACCTGATTGCGGAAACGTGCGGCGAGTCCGGCCAATTGGCCGTAGGTCGACGGAATCCAGGTTTCGATCTTCGCCCGAATCAAACGCGCCAGTACCGGCGCGTCGCCGCCGCTGGAAATAGCAACGATCAGCGGTGAGCGATCGACGATCGCCGGGAAGATCACGCTGCACAAGGCCGGCGCGTCGACCACGTTGACCGGCACGCAGCGCTTGTGCGCATCGGTGGAGACTTGTGCGTTCAGCGTCTCATCGTCGGTGGCGGCAATAATCAGCCCGCAACCGTCGAGATCCGCCTCGACGTAACCGCGCAACAGGCATTCACCGCCAGAAGCGGTGACCAGCTCACGCAGTTGCGTTTCGATTTCAGGTGCGACCACCCGCAGCAGCGCACCGGCATCGGCCAGCAGGCGGGATTTGCGCAAGGCAATTTCCCCCCCACCGACGACCAACACACGACTGCCGCGCAGGTTGTGAAACAGCGGCAGATATTTCATTTAGCCGATGACCTCAAGGCCACCCATATACGGCTTGAGTACGTCCGGCACACGGATCGAACCGTCGGCCTGCTGGTAGTTTTCCAGCACGGCAACCAGGGTACGACCGACCGCCAGACCGGAACCGTTCAGGGTGTGCACCAGTTCAGGCTTGCCGGTTTCCGGATTGCGGAAACGCGCTTGCATACGACGGGCCTGGAAGTCGCCGCAGTTCGAGCACGACGAAATTTCGCGGTACTTGTCCTGGCTCGGAATCCACACTTCCAGATCGTAAGTCTTGACCGCGCTGAAGCCCATGTCGCCAGTGCACAGCGCCAGGGTGCGGTACGGCAGACCAAGCAGTTGCAGGACTTTCTCGGCGTTGGCAGTCAGGCCTTCCAGCGCTTCCATCGATTGCGATGGCTCAACGATCTGGACCATTTCAACTTTGTCGAACTGGTGCTGACGAATCATGCCGCGCGTGTCACGGCCCGATGCACCGGCTTCACTGCGGAAGCACGGAGTGTGCGCGACGAACTTGATCGGCAACAGTTTCGAGTCGACGATTTCGCCGGCCACGATATTGGTCAGCGACACTTCAGCCGTCGGAATCAGGTACAGATCGGCTTCGCCTTCGCGAGCGATCTTGAACAGGTCTTCTTCGAACTTCGGCAGTTGACCGGTGCCTTGCAGCGCCGGGGCCTGAACCAGATAAGGCGTGTAAGCCTCTTCGTAGCCATGTTCGTTGACGTGCAGGTTGATCATGAACTGCGCCAGCGCGCGATGCAGACGGGCGATCGGGCCGCGCAGCAGAGCGAAACGGGCGCCGGACAGCTTGGCGGCGGTTTCGAAATCCAGCCAGCCGAACTTCTCGCCCAGGGCAACGTGGTCTTTCACTTCGAAGTCGAACGCGGTTGGTGTGCCCCAGCGGCGCACTTCAACGTTGTCGTCTTCGTCCTTGCCAACCGGCACGGATTCGTGTGGCAGGTTCGGGATACCGAGCAGGATCGAGTCCAGTTCGGTCTGGATCGCGTCCAGCTCGACCTTACCGGCACTCAGTTCGCCCGCCATGCGCTCGACGTCCGCCATCAATGGCGCGATGTCTTCGCCGCGCTGCTTGGCCTGACCGATGGATTTGGAACGCGCGTTACGCTCAGCCTGCAGTGCTTCGGTGCGGGTCTGGACGGTCTTGCGCTGTTCTTCCAGCGCTTCGATGCGCGCGGTGTCCAGGGCAAAGCCACGGGAAGCCAGGCGGTCCGCTACGTCCTGAAGGTTGCTACGTAACAGTTTGGAATCGAGCATGTCGGTTTCTCGTTATCAAAGTTTGGTCAAGGACAGGCCAGCCCACGTCGCGAGCAGCCCGCCGAATACGCTGAGTGCCGCATAGCCCAGGGCCAGCGGCACCTGCCCGCTTTCCAGCAGGCGCACCGTATCCAGTGAAAAGGATGAAAAAGTCGTCAGCCCCCCGAGGAAGCCGACCATCAACCCGGCCCGCACCTCGATCGGCACCTCCGGGCGTATCAAAAACAGGCCGTACAACACGCCAATCAGCAGACAGCCCACGATATTAACGGCCAGCGTCGCGGTATAGAAGTGCCGCGGCCAATTGGCGTTGACCCAATTACCGGTGGCGAAGCGCAACAAGGTGCCGGCAACCCCGCCGGCGGAGACCGCAATGACCAATGGAAGCACTATTTTCTCCGTTGCCGAGGGCTTAAACGATCAAGTTGAGCGAGGTGGTTGAGCTTCTCGCCGATCTTCAACTCCAGGCCGCGCGGCACCGGTTGGTAGAACGGGATGGGATCAAGCTCTTCCGGGAAATAGTCTTCGCCGGCGGCGTAAGCGTCCGGCTCATCGTGGGCATAACGGTATTCGTCACCGTAGCCCAATTGTTTCATCAGTTTGGTCGGCGCGTTGCGCAGGTGCAGCGGCACTTCCAGCGAACCGTTTTCAGCGGCGGCGCGCAAGGCGGTTTTGAAGCCCATGTACACCGCGTTGCTTTTCGGCGCACAGGCCAGATAAGTGATGGCCTGGGCTACGGCCAACTCGCCTTCCGGGCTGCCGAGACGCTCCTGCACTTCCCACGCCGCGAGGCACAGGCTGAGTGCGCGCGGGTCGGCGTTACCAATGTCTTCGCTGGCCATGCGCACCACGCGCCGGGCCAGGTACAGCGGATCGCAACCGCCATCGATCATGCGTGCGAACCAGTACAGCGCACCGTCAGGATTCGAGCCGCGCACGGATTTGTGCAGCGCCGATATCTGGTCGTAGAACGCCTCGCCACCCTTGTCGAAACGCCGACGGGTATCGCCGAGCAGGCTCTGCAGCAGCTCGGTGCCGATCTCGCTGTTGTCTTCAGCCAGGTCCGATGCGTTTTCCAGCAGGTTGAGCAGACGCCGGCCATCACCATCGGCAGCCGACAGCAACATCTGGAAGCCTTCGTCGTTGAGCGTCAGGTTGCGCTTGCCCAGACCGCGCTCCTCGGTCAGTGCACGGTGCACCAGTTTGCGCAGCGCCGCTTCGTCGAGGCTTTTCAGCACGTAGACACGGGCACGCGACAACAGAGCGTTGTTGAGTTCGAACGAAGGGTTTTCGGTGGTGGCGCCGATGAAGATCAGCGTGCCGTCTTCAACGTACGGCAGGAACGCGTCCTGCTGGGATTTGTTGAAACGGTGCACTTCATCGACGAACAGAATCGTGCGCTTGCCGTACTGGCCGGCCTGCTGTTTGGCGATTTCAACGGCCTGACGGATCTCCTTGACCCCGGCAAGCACCGCCGAAACCGTTTCGAAGTGCGCATCGGAGACTTCCGCGAGCAACCGCGCCAGAGTGGTCTTACCCACGCCCGGCGGCCCCCAGAAGATCATCGAATGCAGGGCACCCTGCTCCAGCGCCTCACGCAGAGGCTTGCCGCGAGCGAGCACGTGCTCCTGACCGACGTACTCATCCAGATTGGTCGCACGCAAACGCGCGGCCAGTGGCTGGGCAATCGGTGCACTGCGAAACAGATCCATCACGTAGCGTTGAAACCTCTATTTGATCTGGAGCAGATCATTGTCCCTGTGGGAGCGAGCCTGCTCGCGAATGCAATGGTCCATTCAACATTAATGGTGACTGATACACCGCATTCGCGAGCAGGCTCGCTCCCACAGGGTTTCGTGTTTATTCCTGGATCACGTCCGCACCCTTGGGGATGTCGAACTTGAACTTCGATGCCGATACCGGTTCGTTGGCCTTGACCCCGGTAAACAGGATATTGGTGCGCTGGCCGACGCTGTCGATCAGTTGCATGTCGTTGAGCAGACCGTTGCGGAACGACAGGCGCAGGTTGTCGAACAGGGTGTCTTTGGTTTTCGGCTTGAGGGTGAAGTCGATCACGCCGCCCGCTTCTTTCGCGCTGATATCAAAGCTCTGGCTGATCTTCGACACATCACCGGACAACAGCAGCGCCGGGGTCTGGGTCAGACGCTCGTCGAGCTTCTTGATGGTCGCCTGTTCCAGATCCGGGTCCCACAGGGTGACCTTCTTGCCATCGGAAACCATGGTCTGCTCGGCCGGCGCATTGGTGTGCCAGTAGAACAGGCCCGGGCGCTGCAGGGTCATGTTGCCGGTGGTTTCCTGCAACTGCGTGCCGCTGCCGTCGAGGGTCAGCTGCGAGAAGTTCGCGCTCAGGGTCTTGGATGTTTCCAGCAATTGGGTCAAACGCTCCACGTCCTTGTCATCGGCGTGGGCCGTGAGCGTGGTCAGCGCCAGTACTGGCAGCAGCATGCGGATAAGACGCATGGGAGTCCTCTTGAATACTCGTTGGGAGAGCGGCGGCACATCATTGTCCCGCCTCTTGCGTTTGCAATCAGTCGCGTACCGGGCCAGGGGCCAGAACTTCACGGGAACCGTTGGTGTTCATCGAGGTGACGACCCCGGCCATTTCCATGGCTTCGATCATCCGTGCGGCGCGGTTGTAGCCGATCTTCAGCTTGCGCTGTACCGCGGAAATCGAGGCGCGACGGCTTTCCAGGACAAACTGTACAGCTTCGTCGTACAGCGCGTCAGCTTCCGGATCATCGCCGTCGCCACCACCGCTGCTGCCTTCAAAACCGCTACCCGCCTCTTCGACACCGTTGAGGATGTCGTCGTTGTATTCCGGTGCGCCGCGCAGTTTCCACGCTTCGACCACTCGGTGTACTTCATCGTCGGATACGAATGCACCGTGAACACGGATCGGCAGGCTGGTACCCGGCGGCATGTAGAGCATGTCACCGTGGCCCAACAGTTGTTCGGCGCCACCCTGATCGATGATGGTACGGGAGTCGATCTTGCTCGACACCTGGAACGCCATACGGGTCGGAATGTTCGCCTTGATCAGGCCGGTGATCACATCCACCGACGGCCGCTGGGTCGCGAGGATCAGGTGGATACCTGCCGCACGGGCCTTCTGGGCGATACGGGCGATCAGTTCTTCAACTTTTTTGCCGACGATCATCATCATGTCGGCGAATTCGTCGACCACCACAACGATGGTCGGCAGCTTCTGCAGCAACGGCGCTTCGTCGTGGATGCTTTCACGCTTGTACAGCGGATCGCTCAACGGCTCGCCGGCATCCTGGGCTTCCTTGACCTTGGCGTTGAAGCCGGACAGGTTGCGCACCCCCATCTTCGCCATCAGCTTGTAGCGGCGCTCCATCTCGGCAACGCTCCAGCGCAGAGCGTTGGCGGCGTCTTTCATGTCGGTGACGACCGGGCACAGCAGGTGCGGAATGCCTTCGTAGATCGACAGTTCCAACATTTTCGGGTCGATCATGATCAGCTTGGCGTCTTCCGGGCCAGACTTGAACAGGATCGAAAGGATCATCGCGTTGACACCCACCGACTTACCGGAACCGGTCGTACCGGCCACCAGCAAGTGCGGCATCTTCGCCAGGTCAGTGATGACCGGCTTGCCGCCGATGTCGTGACCCAGTGCCAGGGTGACCGGCGACTTGAAGTTGTCGTATTCAGGCGTCGACAGCACCTCGGAGAAGCGCACGATCTGTCGGTCTTCGTTGGGGATCTCGATACCGACGGTGGTCTTGCCCGGAATCACCTCGACCACACGCACACTGGTCACGGCCAGCGAACGTGCAAGGTCTTTGGCGAGGTTGGCGATGCGGCTGACTTTGACGCCGGCGGCAGGCTGAATTTCGTAACGGGTAATCACCGGGCCCGGGTGAATAGAATCCACCGTGACCTCGACACCGAACTCCTTGAGCTTGATCTCCAGCAAATGGCCGACCGCCGCCAGGGATTCCGGTGAGTAATTGAGTTGTTTCTTTTCCGCAGGGTCAAGAATCGAGATCGGCGGCAAGGTGCCTTCCACGGCGCTGTCGACGAACAACGGCACTTGCTTCTCTTTCTGCACGCGCTTGCTTGGCTCGGGCGCTTTGGCTGGAGCTGGCGCAATGACCGGCGGCACTTGTTTCTCGCGGTCGGACATGTGCTTGCTCAGGGCTTGCTCACGTTCGATCAGGCGTTCTTTGACTTTTGCCTGCTCACGCTTGTCGGTGACTGTCGGCGCGACCACGTCGTGGACGCGATCATCGACTTCACGCAGTTGCGCGACCAGTTGTTTGCGTTCGGTACGCGCCGACCACCAACGATTTAGCGCGCCCTGGAACAGTTCGAACAGGTCGAGGGTGATCTTGCCGGTGATGTCCATCACCTTGAACCACGACAGGTCGGTAAACACCGTCAGGCCAAACAGGAACAGCGCGATGAACAACAGCGTGCTGCCCTGAATGTTCAGCGCATTCTTCGCCAGATTGCCAAGGCTTTCGCCCAGCGCACCACCAGCGCCCGCCGGCAGGCCCGAGGCCGCGTGGAAGTGCAGATGCGCCAGCGCAGCGCCGGACAGCACCAGAAACACCAGACCGATCAGGCGCCAGGAGAACAGCCAGCCGCTCCACTGCCACGGCTCGTGGCGCTGGCGGAAGATCTGGTACGCCTTGATCGCCAGCAACAACGGGAAGATGTAGGCGAAGTAACCCAGCACCATGAACAGGATGTCGGCGCTGTAGGAACCCGCCGGGCCGCCGAAATTCTGTACGTCATCGATCTTGCTGTTGTGGCTCCAGCCCGGATCGTCCTTGCCGTAGGTCAGCAAAGCCATCATCAGGAACAGGCACAAGGCACCGATGGCGATCAATGCACCTTCCTTGAGCCGGTAGTGCAACTGTTGACGCCAGAGCGGAACGACTGTTTTTGGTGCTTCGGTGGATTTCTTCAAAACGCTTCTTTTCCTGCGCCCGAGGCGCGTCCATCTATTGAATGACGATAAAAAACTGCCCAATCCAGGCAGGTAAAAAAGTTAACGAGCACAACTGAGACTACTTTTAACACTGTGCTACCGCTTTTATAAACACAGCGCACCGCGAACATTCTGTAACAGCCCGGCATTGTACGGGTTTGTGCGTGCGATGCCATGCTTCAAGCCCCAGGATTGAGCATAGTCAAGCACACAGAAGCCGCGACTCAATTTGAGCATGCATTACCTTTTGTGACAAAGGCTTATGAGGTGTATTTGATGAACGTAGCGAAGCATTCACGCCTGATCATCCTCGGCTCCGGTCCGGCCGGTTACAGCGCTGCCGTGTATGCCGCCCGCGCCAACCTCAAACCCGTGGTCATCACCGGCCTGCAGGCCGGTGGCCAGCTCACCACCACCGTCGAGGTCGACAACTGGCCCGGCGACGTCGAAGGCCTCACCGGCCCGGTGCTGATGGAGCGCATGCAGAAACACGCCGAACGCTTTGCCACAGAGATCGTTTACGACCACATCCACACCGCCAAGTTGCAGCAACGCCCGTTCGAGCTTGTCGGCGACAGCGGCACCTACACCTGCGACGCCCTGATCATTGCCACCGGCGCCTCGGCGCAATACCTGGGACTACCCTCGGAAGAGGCCTTTGCCGGCAAAGGTGTTTCCGCCTGTGCGACCTGCGACGGCTTTTTCTATCGCAATCAGGTGGTCGCCGTGGTCGGCGGCGGCAATACGGCGGTCGAGGAAGCACTGTACCTGTCGAACATCGCCAAGGAAGTACACCTGATCCACCGTCGCGACAAACTGCGCGCGGAGAAGATTCTTCAGGACAAACTGTTCGAGAAAGCCGCCAACGGCAACGTGCGCCTGCACTGGAACCAGAATCTCGACGAAGTGCTGGGCGATGCCAGCGGCGTCACCGGCGCGCGACTGCGTGACAGTCATACCGGTGAAACCCTTGATCTGGCGCTGGCCGGGGTATTCATCGCCATTGGTCACAAACCCAACACCGATCTGTTCCAGGGCCAACTGTCGATGCACGACGGCTATTTGCGGGTCAAGGGCGGCAGCGACGGCGACGCTACCGCCACCGAGATCCCCGGGGTGTTTGCCGCCGGTGATGTAGCCGACCACGTTTACCGTCAGGCGGTGACGTCGGCGGGCGCTGGCTGCATGGCCGCACTCGACGCCGAGAAGTATCTGGACGACATTCCTGTCATTTAACGGCACACTTTATCGCGGGCCATACAGCCCGCACCGCCCTCCCCTTCTGCAAGCCTGGATGCCATGCTGACTTGGTTACAACGTAATTCCCTGACGTTTCCGCCGCTGGAAAAGGCCATGCGCGACCCCAACGGATTGCTCGCCGCCGGTGGCGATCTGTCGGCCGATCGGCTGATTCAGGCATATCGCCACGGCTGCTTTCCGTGGTTTTCCGAGGGCCAACCGATTCTCTGGTGGTCGCCGGATCCGCGCACGGTGTTGTTTCCCGACGAACTGCATGTCTCGCGCAGCCTCGGCAAACTGCTGCGCCAGGCACGCTATCAAGTGACCTTCGATCAGGATTTCGATGCCGTGATCCGCGCCTGCGCCGCACCACGGGATTACGCGGACGGCACTTGGATCACCGAAGCCATGCAGGACGCGTACATTGAGTTGCATCGTCGCGGCTTTGCTCATTCGGTGGAGGTCTGGGATCAGGGCGAACTGGTCGGTGGCCTGTACGGCCTGGCGATGGGTCAACTGTTTTTTGGTGAATCAATGTTCAGCCGCGCCGACAACGCCTCGAAATTCGGCTTTGCCACCCTGGTGCGTCACCTGAAAGACTCGGGATTCGTGCTGATCGACTGCCAGATGCCGACCAATCACCTGCACAGCCTCGGTGCCCGAGCGATTCCCCGCCACGAATTCGCCGACTATCTGGCTCGCCACCTGGATCAACCCAATCATGCCACTTGGGTTTGCTGAGCGACTTTTGCGCGCGTGGCTTACACTTAATTCACCAGCTTATCCCGAGGGTTGATCATGACCGAGTTGGCGCGTTTGAAGTTCTATGCCACTCAGCCTCACTCTTGCAGTTATCTGCCCGAGGAGCAGGCCACGACCCTGTTTCTCGATCCGAGCCAGCCCATGGATGTGCATGTCTACGCAGACCTGTCGGAAATGGGCTTTCGTCGCAGCGGCGATCATCTGTACCGCCCGCATTGCCAGAACTGCAATGCGTGCGTTCCTGCGCGCATCCCCGTGGCGCAGTTCATGCCCAATCGTCAGCAGAAGCGGATTTTCAAGCGCAACACGGATTTGCAGGTGCGCCCGGCCAAGCCGCAGTTCAGCGAAGAATATTTCGATCTGTACCAGCGTTACATCGAACAACGTCACGCCGACGGCGACATGTACCCTCCGAGCCGTGATCAATTCGCGACGTTTCTGGTCCGCGATTTGCCGTTCTCGCGCTTTTACGAGTTCCGACTCGACGGACGGTTGCTCGCCGTAGCGGTCACCGATTTGCTGCCGAACGGTTTGTCAGCCGTGTACACCTTCTACGAACCCGCCGAAGAACGCCGCAGCCTTGGCCGATTTGCCATCCTCTGGCAAATCGCCGAGAGCCAGCGCCTCGGGCTTGAGGCGGTATACCTCGGTTACTGGATCAAGAACTGCAAAAAGATGAACTACAAGACGCAATATCGTCCCATCGAATTGCTGATTAATCAGCGCTGGGTGATCCTCAACTAAACCCAAGCCGTAAACCCCTTGGCGTAAACACCATTTTTCGGGCACAATGCACGCCGCTTTTGCCTGGCGCAGTTGCACCGGGCCATTCATTGGATACCGAGGGCTTTACTGCATGTCGAAAGAAGACAGCTTCGAAATGGAAGGCACTGTCGTCGACACCCTGCCCAACACCATGTTTCGTGTGGAGTTGGAAAATGGGCACGTCGTAACCGCGCATATTTCCGGCAAGATGCGCAAGAACTACATTCGTATTCTTACCGGTGACAAAGTGCGCGTCGAGCTGACGCCCTATGACTTGAGCAAAGGGCGCATCACTTACCGCGCTCGTTAATCAAGTCAATACAGAACGCCCGGTTTATGCCGGGCGTTTTTGTTTGTCTGGGATTTGGGTTCTGGTCTTGTGTGTATATCCGTTGCTGCAGGGGTTGCTACTGGCGGTTTCGCTCTTACAGCCATCCCTTTCAAGGTCTTCGGTAAAATCGCTGAAATTTCATTCAGGGATCCCCAAACGATGTGGGCCG
>NZ_JAMLFX010000024.1 GCF_023634765.1 Pseudomonas sp. AKS31 | reverse complement strand
CAGCGACCGTTCGACGAAGTCGAACACATCGAGAGGAGGTGCAGCGAAGCAAACCGTAGGCGATGCCCCCGGATCGATCCCGGAGCGAAGGAACCCCGAGCCTCAGCGAGCGGGCCGAACGTCAGGGCAAAGCCTTTTGGGTTACCTTTTCGGCGTTTGGAAAAGGTGACTCGCCGTAAGGGCGAAACCGCCAGCAGCAACACCCGCACAAACGGATATTCACCCAAACCCCAAGAACATGGTCGGCCCGAAGGCCGCCACGTCACAAAAGAATCAAGCATCCTTACGCACCCTGAACCAGGCCGCATACAACGCCGGCAAAAACAACAGCGTCAACGCGGTCGCAACAATCAACCCCCCCATGATCGCCACCGCCATCGGCCCGAAAAACACACTGCGCGACAACGGAATCATCGCCAATACCGCCGCCAGCGCCGTCAACACAATCGGCCTGAAGCGTCGAACCGTAGCCTCGATAATCGCCTGCCAAGGCTTAAGCCCCGAAGCAATATCCTGCTCGATCTGATCCACCAGAATCACCGAGTTACGCATGATCATCCCGGACAACGCGATGGTCCCCAACATCGCCACAAACCCGAACGGCTGGCGGAACACCATCAAAAACAGCGTCACCCCGATCAACCCCAACGGCGCCGTCAAAAACACCATCGCCGTGCGCGAAAAACTGCGCAACTGCACCATCAACAGCGTCAGCACCACGACGATGAACATCGGCACCCCGGCATTCACCGACTTCTGCCCACGCTCGGAATCCTCCACCGTACCGCCGACATCCAACAGATAACCATCGGGCAACTCGGCGCGAATCGAATCCAGCGTCGGCATGATCTGTTTCACCAATGTCGCCGGCTGCTCCTTGCCATAAATATCCGCCCGCACGGTCACGTTCGGCAGGCGATTGCGGTGCCAGATAATGCCTTCCTCAAAGCCGTATTCCAGCGTGGCAATCTGCGACAACGCCACACTGCGGCCGTTGTCCGTCGGCACCGCCAGACTCGGCAGCAACGACAACTCGGTACGCTCATGCACCGTGCCGCGCAGCAGAATCTCGATCAATTCGTTGTCTTCGCGATACTGGCTGACACTCGACCCGGTCAACGAACTCTGCAGGAATTTCGCCAGATTGGCCGTACTCACACCCAACGCCCGCGCGCGATCCTGATCGATATTCAGGTACACGACCTTGCTCGGCTCTTCCCAATCCAGATGCACATTGGCCACGTGCGGATTCTCGCGAACCTTGGCCGCTACTTGGCGCGCCAAAGCACCGACCTCTTCGATGTGTTCACCGGTGACGCGGAACTGCACCGGATAACCAACCGGCGGACCGTTTTCCAGGCGCGTAACCCGCGAACGCAGCGCCGGGAATTGCTCGTTGAGGGTTTCAATCAACCAACTGCGCAGCGCTTCACGCTCCTCAATGGTTTTCGCCAACACCACAAACTGCGCGAAGCTCGCCGCCGGCAACTGCTGATCAAGCGGCAGATAAAAACGCGGTGATCCGGTGCCGACATACGCCACATAGTTATCAATGCCGGCGTGATCCTTGAGCATCGCTTCCAGACGTTTGACCTCGCCAGTGGTATTGGCCAGCGACGCGCCTTCGGCGAGTTTCAGATCGACCATCAACTCCAGTCGATTGGAGGCCGGGAAAAACTGCTGCGGGACGAAACGGAACAACATCACCGAAGCGATGAACAGCCCCACCGTCAGTACAATCACGGTTTTGCGGTGCGCCACGCACCACTCCACCAGCCGCCGAACACGCTGATAGAACGGCGTGTCATACGGATCAGCCTGACCATCGCCGGTACCGTGTTTGGCCGCGTGAATTTTCGCCAGATCCGGCAGGAGTTTTTCCCCCAGATACGGCACGAACATCACCGCCGCCACCCAGGACGCGAGCAAGGCAATGGTCACCACCTGGAAGATCGAACGGGTGTATTCGCCAGTGCCGGATTGCGCCGTGGCAATCGGCAAAAAACCGGCGGCGGTGATCAACGTACCGGTGAGCATCGGGAACGCGGTGCTGGTCCAGGCGTAGCTCGCTGCTCGGATGCGATCAAAGCCCTGCTCCATTTTGATCGCCATCATTTCCACGGCGATGATCGCGTCATCCACCAGCAAGCCCAACGCCAACACCAACGCGCCAAGGGAGATCTTGTGCAGGCCGATGCCGAGGTAATACATGCAGGCAAAGGTCATCGCCAGCACCAGCGGAATGGTCAGCGCCACGACCATGCCGGTACGCACGCCGAGGGAGAAGAAGCTCACCAGCAAGACAATCGCCAGCGCCTCGACCAGCACCTGGACGAACTCCCCTACCCCGGTCTTCACCGCCGCCGGTTGATCGGAAACCTTGCGTAATTGCATACCGGCCGGAAGGTTTTTCTGGATGCGCGAGAACTCGCCTTCCAGCGCTTTACCGAGCACCAGAATATCGCCGCCATCCTTCATCGCCACGGCCAGACCAATCGCGTCTTCGCCCATGAAGCGCATGCGCGGCGCCGGTGGATCGTTGAACCCGCGACGCACATCGGCGACATCGGAGATACGGAACGTACGATCGCCGACGCGGATCGGAAAGTTCTTTATCTCCTCGACTGTCTGAAAATTCCCCGAGACCCGTAGCTGCAAGCGCTCGCTACCGGTTTCGAAGAACCCGGCGGTAGAGACCGCGTTCTGCTCTTGCAGCGCCTGTTGCACTGCCGCCAGCGGCAAGCCGAGGGTCGCCAGTTTGACGTTGGACAGTTCGACCCAGATCTTCTCGTCCTGCAAACCGAGCAAGTCGACCTTGCCGACATCCTTGACCCGTTGCAGCTGGATCTGGATGCGATCGGCATAATCCTTGAGCACCGCGTAATCGAAGCCGTCACCGGTCAGCGCATAGATATTGCCGAACGTGGTGCCGAACTCATCGTTGAAAAACGGCCCCTGAATATCCGGCGGCAAGGTCTGGCGAATATCACTGACCTTCTTGCGCACTTGATACCAGAGGTCAGGGATTTGCTTGGAATGCATCGAGTCGCGGGCAATGAACGTGACCTGCGATTCACCGGGGCGCGAGAACGACACGATGCGTTCGTATTCGCCGGTTTCCATCAGCTTCTTTTCGATGCGTTCGGTGACCTGACGCGAAACTTCCTGCGCGGTCGCCCCCGGCCAGCGAGTCTGGATCACCATGGCTTTGAACGTGAACGGTGGGTCCTCACTCTGGCCGAGTTTTGTGTAGGACAACGCACCGACGATGGCCAGAAGAAGCATCAGGAACAGTACGATCTGGCGATTACGCAACGCCCATTCGGAAAGGTTGAAGCGCATCGGGGCTTACTCCTTGTTCGCCAGATTGACCACGCGATTGGAGCGATCCACCGGACGCACCTGCTGACCTTCGAGCAACACATGCACGCCGGCAGCCACCACCCAGTCGCTGGCGTTCAAGCCTTCGAGCACCGGCACGGTTTTCTCGCCGAACGGGCCGATGCGTACCGGGGTTTTCTTCAAAGTATTGTTGGCGCTGACGACCCAGACGTAGGTCGCGCCGTTTTCGGCAGTGAGTGCCGAGAGCGGCACCGAGAGGGAAACGCTGTCGGCCGATTGCACAAACACCCGGGCGCTCTGGCCCAGTTCGGCCGGGACTTTGCCGCTGGTAAAGGAGATGCGTGCGGCGAAGGTGCGCGAGCGCGGATCGGCGGCGGGCGACAGTTCGCGGATCTGCCCGGCAAAGCGCTGGTTCTGTTGCGTCCACAGCTCGACCGTCACTGGCTGACCGACCTTGAAGCGCCCGAAGCTTTGTTCCGGCAGGCTGATCAGCACTTCGCGCTCGCCGTCGGTGGCAAGAGTGAACACGGTTTGCCCGGCGGCAACCACTTGTCCCACCTCAACTGAACGCTTGGCCACCACGCCATCCTGCGGCGCACGCAGCACCGCGTAACTGGCCTGATTGGTCGACACGTTGAATTCAGCTTTGATTTGTTTGAGGCGGGCTTCACCGGAGCGGTAAAGGTTTTCGGCATTGTCGTAAGCCGAGCGGCTGACCATCTGCCGATCCATCAAGGTCTTGTAGCGATCACGCTCGGCACGCACCAGATTGAGATTGGCTTCGGCGGCGGCGACCTGGGCGCGGGTGGCTTCCAGTTGCAGACGCACGTCCTGCGGATCAAGCTCGGCGAGTGGTTGATCAGCCTTCACACGCTGGCCTTCATCGACCAGTCGTCGGCTGACTTTGCCGCCAATGCGAAACGCCAGATCGGGTTCGTAGCGGGCGCGCACCTCGCCCGGATAACTTTCCATCGCCTGCGCCGAAGGCTCTGGCTGCACCACCATGGCCGGTCGTACGGTGACTTGCGCCGCCTCTTCCTGACCACACGCTGACAAAAGGAACGCCAGACTCACTGGCAACGCGAGGAACAACGCATGGCGGAACATGGTGACGGACCTTTCGCTAATGGTGCTTGGAATAATTATACTGGCGGGTATGTTATTAATAGCAAACTCACCAGTCCAGTATTAAAAGCGAAGAATGTCGAACAATCTTTCAGCTCCAAACGGCCCGGGCCGCCCCAAGGATCTGGCCAAGCGCCAGGCAATCCTCGACGCGGCGAAAATCCTTTTTCTGAGTCATGGCTACGCCAACACCAGCATGGACGCGGTGGCCAGCGAGGCGGGCGTGTCGAAGCTGACGGTGTACAGCCATTTCAACGACAAGGAGACGCTGTTCTCCGCCGCCGTGGTGGCCAAATGCGAGGAGCAATTACCGCCATTGTTCTTCGAATTGCCCGAAGGCATTGCCGTGGAAAATGTGTTGCTGAACATTGCGCGCGGCTTTCATCACCTGATCAACAGTGATGAATCGGTGAATCTGCACCGCTTGATCATGGCGCTGGGCAGTCAGGATCCGAAGCTGTCGCTGATCTTCTTCGAGGCGGGTCCGCAGCGCATGGTGCAAGGGATGGAGCGGTTGTTGACGCGCATTCACGAAACCGGCGCGCTGAGCATCGATCTGCCGCGCAATGCCGCTGAGCACTTCTTTTGCCTGATCAAGGGTGCGGGGAATTTTCGTTTGTTGTATGGCTGTGGGGAGCCGTTGACTGAAGAGGCAGCGGAAAGCCATGTGCAGGAAGTTGTAGCGTTGTTTATGCGTGCCTATCGGCCCTGATTTCTGCGGTGTCGGCACTGACGCCATCGCTGGCAAGCCAGCTCCCACAAGGATTCGGGTGTAATCACAAATTCTGTGCACACCACTGAACCCTGTGGGAGCTGGCTTGCCAGCGATTGGCGCGATTCGGTATTAAGCCTTGAGCGCTTTCTTCGGGTAAATGTCATAGCGGCTGGATTTGCCATCCAGCGCATGACTCGGTTTCGGCCCATCAATACACGGCGCCTTGCGCGGGCGCTTGACCACTACTCGGTGCGTGGCCAGGGCCAAAGCAGCCTGCAACAGCGCCGGCGCATCCGGATCATCGCCCACCAGCGGGCGGAACAAACGCATTTCCTTCTTCACCAGTGCGGTCTTCTCGCGATGCGGAAACATCGGGTCGAGATAGATCACCTGCGGCGGCTCACCTTCCCAGTTCTGCATGACCTCGATGGAATTGCCTTTGAGCAATTTCATCCGCGCCACAATCGGCGCCACGTCGAAATCTTCCGCCGCCCGCGCCAGACCATCCTCCAGCAACGCGCCAATCAGCGGCTGGCGCTCGATCAGGCTCATCTCGCAACCGAGGCTCGCCAGCACGAACGCATCCTTGCCCAACCCCGCCGTGGCATCCAGCACTCGCGGGCGCACACCCTGAGCGATGCCGACAGCCTTGGCGATCATCTGCCCACTGCCGCCGCCGTATAAACGCCGATGTGCCGCGCCGCCCTCAACGAAGTCGACCCGCACCGGCCCCGGTGCGTCCGGGCCGAGCTGCTGCAGCTGCAAACCCTGCTCGCCAACCTGCAAGGCAAACTCGCCGTCCGCCACTTCACGCGGCAATCCCAGGCGTTCAGCCCACTGCTCGGCTTGCGCTTCAAACGTCGCGCCGAGGGCTTCGACATGGATGCGGCAGGCCGCAGGTTGCTCGATCATGGAAAACACGCTCAAAAATTCAAGGATCGGCAAAAACCGCCGATAATTCATTCAACGCGCATTTTGCCAGAGCTGAGCGTCAACCGAAAAAAATGTCAGGCATTCTTCCCACATCGATTGGCTACATCTCGCCCCATGGCGATTTTAGCCGTCACAACACTCAAGCACTGAGCGGCGTCAGTCACCTGTGGCAGGATTTCTTTGCCCAGGCGCTAGCCGAACAGACGAGTGAAGTGGTGCCTGCCTGCGGTACATTTCCGCCGGTTGACCTGAGCAGCCCGGAAGAACCAACCATCGGCAGCGAGCTGCACGCGCACATCGTCAGCCAGCGCGAGTGCGATGTGATGGAAACCGAAGTGCGTCCGCCAGAACCATTGTTCCTGCCGATCGCCGAATTTGAAATGGAATTGCTGGACAAGCCATTCCCACCGTTCCCGCCAGAAGAACTCAAGGCTCAGCAAGCCCAACAGGATTTCGACAGCAGCTGGGTGCGCCCGGTAGTGATCAACAATGGTCAACCCGTTCCAGAGCCTGGCCCGGCGCCGCAGAAGAAGCCGCTGTACTTGCCGATTGCCGAATTCGATCTGGATCTGCTGCAGAAGCCTTACCCGCCGTTCCCGCCGGAAGAAATCGTCGAGCAACAGAAAGCCCTGGACTTCGATAACGGCTGGGCGCGCCCGATCGTTCTGCAGAACCTGCGTCTCGCCGCCTGACCCTCAGCGACACACGCTCCAGCGTCCGACATCGACATGAAAGTGATTGCGATGGGCGGCGTTGTAATCCGGACTCAGTACCACACTGAACGCCTCGCAGGCGCCATCGCGCAGCTGACGCAGAAACTGCGCGTCCTGATTTTGCTTCGGCCAGTCCTTGAGCACGCTGACCGTGCGGCCATCCGCCAGGCGAAACCCGGCAATATCCAGCGCAGCGGCACTGGCATGGCGACTGAGCGCCCCGCTTTCGCGGTTGTAGACATTGCGACAGGCGAAGCTGCCGAGGTGATCTATCCGCGCGACCTTCTGCCCGTAAACGGATTGTGCGGCGGGTTGCAGCGTGTGTTGTTCAAACATCGCGTAAGCCACCGCCAACGGACAACTGGCGAGGAAACTGCTGCTCAGCGCCACCTCGCCGCCCTGCACACGCAAGGCGCCGATCAGCGGGCACTTGGCGTCGGGACTATCGGCTTGCCGTGTAACGCGCAGATCGGAACTGCTCAAGGCCTGGGCACAGAGTTCGGGGTCACTGCGTAAGCGCATCAGTTTGTAGCCGGTCAGCCAGTTGGGCGAGGCCTGCACATCCAGCGGCGCCCACGGATTCCACTCGGGCGGCACGTCCAGCCAACCGCGCCAGACACTGATCAACGCACCGCCAATGATCAGCAGCACGGTAAGCGCAATCCACCGCCCCATGCTCAGCCCTTGAAGAATTGATTGGCCTTGGCGTACGGCATCGACTGCGCGGTAAAGCCGAAGGTGCCGGAATGCTGGATCTCTTCAGCGGCGCGGAAGAACTCACCGAACGCCGCCAACGCCAGCGCCGAACCGGTGCTGATACGCCGCACCCCCATTTCTTGCAGCTCTTGCACGGTCAGTTTCAAACCGCCGGACATCAAAACGTTGACCGGTTTCGGCGCCACCGCGCGCACCACGGCGAGTACTTCTTCGGCGTTGCGCAAACCCGGCGCGTACAACACGTCAGCGCCAGCCTCGGCGAAGGCCTGCAAGCGGCGAATGGTGTCGTTGATATCGGGATTGCCGTGCAGATAGTTTTCCGCACGCGCAGTGAGGATGAAAGGAAATGGCAGCGTGCGCACCGCAGCGACGGCGGCTTCGATGCGCGCCACGGCGTGTTCGAAGCAATAGATCGGCGCCTCCGCGCGGCCCGTGGCGTCTTCGATCGAACCGCCGACTGCGCCGGCCTCGGCAGCACGCAGCAAGCTTTTCGCGGCCTCGCCCGGGTCATCGGCAAAACCGTTTTCCAGATCCACCGCCACCGGCAGATCGGTAGCGGCGACGATGGCGCGGACATTGGCCAAGGTCTCCTCGAGACTTAACGCGCCATCGGCCTTGCCCTGAGAAAACGCATAACCGGCACTGGTGGTCGCCAGGGCCTGATAGCCCAGACTGGCGAGCATTTTCGCTGACCCGGCATCCCACGGATTGGGAATCACGAAAATCCCCGGACGTTCATGCAGGGCTTTGAAGGCGTGTGCTTTAACGGCTTGGGCATCCATCGGCAGGCTCCTGGGCAGGATAAAAATCCGCTTCAGAGCAGGCCAAGTTGCTCCGCAGCGGGTTCTCTGTATAGCTCAGGCAGCGCTGGCAGGCCAGGCAAACGTTGCATCAGTTGTGCGTGGAAACGTTGCGCCAGTTTTGCGGCCAACAAGTTGTCGGCCGTATGAAGGAAGATGTACGGCGTGCGGCCCTCTTCGATCCACTCGGCGATTTTCGCCACCCACGGCAGCAGGAACGGGTCGTTGGCCTCGAGCTCAGGATGGCCAATGAAGCGCACTTGCGGAAACTGGGTGAACGCTGCAGGGCGCGTCGGCACTCGCGGCTTTTTCGATTGCGCGTGGATCACCGAGGATTCGGTCGACAGGCAACTGAACAGCGCACGCGGGTCGAGGCAGATGCGTTCCACGCCTCGGTCCAGCAGCAGGCGATTAAGCAGACGTTCGCTCTCGCCCTTGGCAAAGAACTGTTCATGGCGCACTTCCACTGCCAACGGGCAATCCAGCGCATCAATGAATGCCGTCAGTTCCGGCAGCCGCTGCGGCGTAAAGCTTTTCGACAGTTGCAGCCACAGCGGCGAGACCCGCTCACCGAGGGGCTTGAGTAATTGCAGGAAGGTCTCGGCGGCGGTCAGTTGATCGCGCAGATCACCGCTGTGGCTGATGTCGCCAGGGAATTTGGCGGTGAAACGAAAGTGCTCGGGCATGACCTCGGCCCAACGCTGCACTGTGGCGGGCGACGGGCTGGCGTAGAAGGTCGTGTTGCCTTCAACGGCGTTGAATACTTGCGAATAGAGACCGAGGAATTCGGAGGTTTTGGCATCTACCGGGTACAGATACTCGCGCCAGGCGTTTTCGCTCCAGGACGGACAACCAAGGTAGTAAGGCAGATCCATCAGATGTACAGATCGAGGCCCAGCACGTCTGCATCCCAATCGACAAAACCGGCAGTGCTCAGGTAGCTGGCGAGGGCCATCGCTACACTCTTTTTCATCGCACGGTGATAGATCATGTCTTGCTGACGGGCAGGCAGATTGCTCAGGCGTTGTGCCGAGGCTTTGGCAGCGCGGGCGGCCAATTGCGCTTCAGTCGGGAATTCCAGCTCGCCGTCGATATCGTCGACGGATTCATCCAGCGCTGCATTGCCTTTGCGAGGCTTGCGCTTGATGGGGTAGGACTGAGAGGAGAGGCCGTCTATACGCATAATTTCATGCTCGGTATCGATGATGGCAATTTAGCGGCACTTGACCGACTTAGCAAACTGCCGAGTGATAACTAGAACACATAAAGCGCAAAAGGTTTAAAGCGAGGGGAGGAAACTGACGATTGGTGTTTTGAAAATCAAAAGATCGCAGCCTTCGGCAGCTCCTGCAGTTGGAATGTGATCCCTGCAGGAGCTGCCGAAGGCTGCGATCTTTTAAAGGCTCAGCGGGCCTTGGGGGTGGCGACTTTGTCGCGCAGGTAAACCGGTTGCGCGTCATCCGCCGGGATCGACTCACCGCGCTCCCAGGCAAAACGCGCCAGAGTCAGCAAGTCTTCAGCGTGGGGCAGCATGCCGGCGTCGGAGCCCGTCAGTTTGACCGCAATACGCTCGCCATAGCCCCAACCCGTGCCAGCACCGAACCAGTCGCCACTGGCATCGGCCGGCAGCGCGGCGACTTCCGGTGGCAACACCGCTTCAGCACCCACGAGGCGCATCTCCCCTGCCGTCTCGCGGTAGCAGCCCCAATACACCTCATCCATCCGCGCATCGATGGCCGCTGCGACCTGGCTCACACCGTGCTCGCGCAACGCACGCTGGGCCAGCACCGCGAGGTTGGACACCGGCAACACCGGCCGATCGAGCGCAAACGCCAGCCCCTGCACCACGCCAATGGCGATCCGCACACCGGTAAACGCACCCGGCCCACGACCGAAAGCAATCGCATCGACCGCCTGCAACGTGGTGCCGGCGTCTGCAAGCAATTGCTGGATCATCGGCAGCAGCTTCTGCGCGTGCAGGCGCGGGATCACCTCGTAATGGCTCGTGACCTTGCCGTCATGCAGCAAGGCAACGGAGCAAGCTTCAGTCGCGGTGTCCAGGGCCAGCAAGGTGCTCATCGATGTTTCCAAAACAGGGGTGGGAAAAAGGGCGTCAGTATAAACAACTACGGCCCGCAAGCGGGCCGTGGATGATGCAGCGAATCAGCTTTTTCAGCTCAGCGCTTCAAGCACCTTGGCTGTGATTGCTTCTACCGAACCAACGCCTGGAATGTGGCTGTACTTCGGCTTGCCAGCATTGTTGGCGGACAGGTCCTGATAGAACTCCACCAGCGGTTTGGTCTGCGAATGGTAAACCGACAGGCGATGACGCACGGTTTCTTCAGTATCGTCCTTGCGCTGTACCAGCTCTTCGCCGGTGATGTCGTCTTTGCCAGCGATTTTCGGCGGGTTGTAGACGATGTGGTAAACGCGGCCGCTGGCTTCGTGAACACGACGACCGGCGATGCGTTGAACGATTTCTTCGTCTTCAACAGCGATTTCAACCACAGCGTCCAGCTCGACGCCGGCGGTAACCAGTGCTTCAGCCTGCGGAATGGTGCGCGGGAAGCCGTCGAACAGGAAGCCGTTGGCGCAGTCAGGCTGAGCGATACGATCTTTTACCAGTGCGATGATCAGGTCATCCGACACCAGGCCGCCGGCATCCATGATGCTCTTGGCTTGAACGCCCAGTGGCGTGCCAGCCTTGACCGCTGCACGCAGCATGTCGCCGGTGGAGATTTGCGGAATGCCGAATTTTTCGGTGATGAACTTAGCCTGAGTACCTTTACCGGCCCCGGGAGCTCCCAGCAGAATGACGCGCATTAGATGTGCTCCTCAATTTTTTTATAAAAAGCTTTTACAAAACAAGGGATTCGCCGCTTGGGACGAATCCTGAAAATACGGGTCGTGGCCGCACAAACGGCCAAAGGCTGATCAAGATACACAGCAGGCTGCGCCCACACAAGACGCCAAAAGTCGGAGAAACCGGCGCCCCCCGCCACCTTGCGACGCGGTAACCCAAGTCGCAACCCCATCATTAACTGTCGCTTGGCGGCACTTTCCGCCGTCAGGCAAAGCGGCATCCGGTGCAGGTTGCCGGTGCCGCGCGCCACGACAAAAACGTTAGCCGGTATTTCGCAAACCGGCGGCAATCCCCGCCACAGACACCAGCAACGCCTGTTCCACCGGGCTGCCCTGCTCGACATCCTGCCGCCGCGAACGGGCCAGCAGTTCGGCCTGCAATAGATGCAGCGGGTCGAGGTAGGTGTTGCGCAAACGGATGAATTCAAGGGTGTCAGGGCTATGTGCCAGCAGCTGCGACTGCCCGGTCAGGCCGAGCACCACGGTGCACGCCTGCGACAATAGGTCGCGTAACTGCGCGCCCAACGGCAACAGATCTGGTTCGACCAGACGCTGATCGTAGGACAGCGCAATATCCGCGTCAGCCTTGGCCAGCACCATCTCCAGCATGTCGATACGGGTGCGGAAGAACGGCCACTGTTCGCGCATCTGCCCGAGCAACTCGCCTTCGCCGCGCTCCAGCGCTTTGCTCAACGCCGATTCCCAGCCGAGCCACGCCGGCAGCATCAGCCGCGTTTGTGTCCAGCCGAAAATCCACGGAATCGCTCGCAGGCTTTCAATGCCGCCGGCGCGGCGTTTGGCTGGGCGACTGCCCAGTGGCAAACGCCCCAACTCCTGCTCCGGCGTGGACTGGCGGAAGTACTCGACGAATTGCGGATTTTCCCGCACGACCTGGCGATAAGCGCTGACACCATCCGCTGCCAATTCATCCATCAGATGACGCCATTCGGGTGTTGGCGGTGGAGGCGGCAGCAATGTCGCCTCAAGCACCGCCGCCAGATACAGATTGAGATTTTGCTCGGCGATGTCCGGCAGGCCGAATTTGAATCGAATCATTTCCCCCTGCTCGGTGGTGCGGAATCGTCCCGCCACCGAACCTGGCGGTTGCGACAGAATCGCCGCATGCGCCGGACCACCGCCACGGCCCACGGTGCCGCCGCGACCGTGGAACAGCAGCAGTTCGACTTGTTGCTCGCGGCAGATTTCCACCAAGCGTTCCTGCGCACGATATTGCGCCCAGGCCGCCGCCGTGGTGCCAGCATCCTTGGCCGAGTCGGAATAACCGATCATCACTTCCTGCGGGCCTTGCAGCCGTGCGCGGTAACCCGGCAGCAGCAACAAGCGCTCCATCACCGGCCCGGCGTTATCGAGGTCGGCGAGGGTTTCAAACAGCGGCACCACGCGCATCGGCCGCAGCACGCCGGACTCTTTGAGCAGCAGTTGTACGGCGAGCACATCGGAAGCTGCACCGGCCATGGAGATCACGTAGGAACCGAGCGAAGCGCCCGGTGCGGCTGCGATTTCCTTGCAGGTGTTGAGCACTTCGGCGGTGTCGGCGGACGGTTTGAAATGTGCTGGCAGCAATGGCCGGCGGTTGCTCAGTTCGCGGGTCAGGAAGCTGATGCGCTGCTCTTCATCCCAGTCTTCATAGCGACCAAGGCCGAGGTAATCGGTGATTTCAGTCATCGCCGAACTGTGGCGCGACGAATCCTGGCGCACATCCAGACGCACAAGGAACAGGCCGAAGGTCACCGCCCGACGCAAGCAATCGAGCAGCGGACCATCAGCGATCACGCCCATGCCGCACTCGTGCAGCGAGTTGAAGCACAGCTCCAGCGGATCGAGCAGATCGCGGTTGTTGTGCAGCACGTCTGCCGGCGCTGGCGTCGGTGCAGTCAGCGCGGCGTGTGCCCAGTTGCGCGTGGCGCGCAGGCGTTCACGCAGTTGCTTGAGTACCGCACGATACGGTTCGGCGCTGTTACCGGCCTTGGCTTTGAGGGCGTCGCTGGCCTGTTGCATCGACAGTTCGGCAGCCAAATGATCGACATCGCGCAAATACAGATCGGCGGCCATCCAGCGCGCCAGCAGCAACACTTCGCGGGTCACTGCAGCGGTGACGTTGGGGTTGCCGTCACGGTCGCCGCCCATCCACGACGCGAAGCGGATCGGCGCCGCTTCCAACGGCAGGCGCAGGCCGGTCGCTTCATACAACGCCTTGTCGGCCTTGCGCATATGGTTGGGGATCGCTTGCCACAGCGAATGTTCGATCACCGCGAAACCCCACTTGGCTTCATCGACTGGCGTCGGGCGCGTGCGGCGGATTTCTTCGGTGTGCCAGGCTTCGGCGATCAGACGTTGCAGGGTGTTTTGAATCTGTTCGCGTTCGGCTGTGGTCAGGTCGCGATGGTCCTGCGCGGCGAGTTGCCCGGCGATGGCGTCGTACTTCTGGATCAGCGTGCGCCGCGCGACTTCGGTCGGGTGCGCGGTCAGCACCAGCTCGATTTCCAGCCGCGCCAGTTGCCGCGCCAATGATTCGGCGCTGTGGCCTTCATTGCGCAAACGCGCGAGCAATTGCGGCAGTACACGGGATTCGAACGGCGCCGGTTGCGACTCCTCGCGCCGATGAATCAACTGGTATTGCTCGGCGATGTTCGCCAGATTGAGAAACTGGTTGAACGCCCGCGCCACCGGGAGCAATTCGTCTTCGCTCAATTGATTGAGGCTGGCGCTCAGTTCGGCGTCCATCGAGCCACGCCGGTCAGCCTTGGCGCCCTTGCGTATCTGCTCGATCTTGTCGAGGAAGGCCTCGCCGTATTGATCTCGAATGGTGTTGCCCAGCAGCTCTCCGAGCAGGTGAACGTCTTCGCGCAAGCGTGCATCAATATCGGTCATCAGCAATTCCCCAGCAGTAATCCGGACGGCTTAGAAACGAGTGCATGACCTAGAGAGTGCCGCTCTACGACGCTTCTTACAAGCAGCCGACGAAGGGACGTTAAACCTTGTGCGTGAAAGCTAGTCTCAACAGTAAGCCGCACAACGGCTTGTCGCCGGCACTGCCGGACACTCACCCAGACCTGCCATGAGCAGGTGCGAAATGAGGTCATCATGAAAATTCGTGAACTCGCCCAGCATTGGGAAGAAAACGCCAAGGGTCGCCTGACCGACACTGGCTACGCGATTCATCTGGACGTTGAAGCCGCTGCGCGTCTGGCAGCGATTACCGAGATGTACCCCAAACGTCATGTTGAAGAACTGCTCGGCGAACTGATTGGCGCGGCGCTTGAAGAGTTTGAGGCGAGCCTGCCGTATGTGAAGGGGTCGACCGTGGTGGCGACCGATGAAGAAGGTGATCCGCTGTACGAAGATGTCGGGCCGACCCCGCGTTTTCTGGCCCTTTCGCGCCGGCATTTGCATGACCTCTCGGCCACTGCCGACAAACAGAAACACTGACACCCAATTGCTTTAAACCTGTGGGAGCTGGCTTGCCAGCGATGGCGTCAGTTCAGTCACCGTGGTATTGAATCTGACGGCCCCATCGCTGGCAAGCCAGCTCCCACAGGACCGTATTTCCCCTCAAGAATCACGTTGTTTTTACCCGCGCGTACCACTCCATCCCGCCAAAGTTCCCGTCCCAGAGCCTTGTCCATTCGGTCAAAGTTTTTTTTGGCGATAGGCCATCTTTTCTGAACTTTTGAAAAATCCCGCCGGTCGGAACCAGTAACCACGCCTGGAACGAGCGTTTCAATTCGCGTTGACAAGCGATGCTTTCGGCTCCTCGACCAGGATGGATTCAGTTGTTTTCAGGAGATGCCTAATGGAGTTGAAGACCATGAAAAACCAAACCTCGTTTACCCACCTGCGCGGTCTGAAACTGGCCGCTCTGGCCATCGGCACCAGCTTCGTACTGGCCGGTTGCGCCGGTAACCCACCAACCGAGCAGTACGCCGTGACCCAGTCGGCTGTGAACAGCGCCGTCAGCGCCGGCGGTACCGAGTTTGCAGCGGTTGAGATGAAGCAAGCGCAGGACAAATTGAAACAAGCTGAAATCGCCATGCACGACAAGAAGTATGACGAAGCTCGCATCCTGTCCGAGCAAGCCGAGTGGGACGCACGCGTCGCTGAACGCAAGGCTCAGGCAGCAAAAGCCGAACAGGCTGTGAAGGATTCCCAGAAAGGTGTTCAGGAACTGCGTCAGGAAAGTCAGCGCACCGTGCAGTAAGCGCGCATCCCGACCGCAAAGCTGAATCTCTTACCGATAGAAAGGACGACAAATTATGCGTAAGCAATTGATGATTCCCGCTCTCCTCGCCGCAAGCGTTGCTCTGGCTGCCTGCTCCACCCCGCCTAACCCGAACCTGGAGCAGGCGCGCACCAACTACGCCGGCCTGCAAGCCAACCCGCAAGCTAGCAAAGTCGCGGCGCTGGAAACCAAAGACGCCAGCGATTACCTGGATAAGGCCGACAAGGCTTACCTGGACAAGCAAGACGCGGCCAAGGTTGACCAACTGGCTTACCTGACCAACCAGCGTGTGGAGGTGGCCAAGCAGACCATCGCCCTGCGCACCGCTGAAAACAATCTGAAAAACGCCGCCGCCCAACGTGCCCAGGCGCGTCTGGATGCACGTGATCAGCAGATCAAACAGCTGCAGGACAGCCTGAACGCCAAGCAGACCGATCGCGGTACGCTGGTGACTTTTGGTGACGTGCTGTTCGCCACCAACAAGGCCGACCTGAAATCCAGCGGTCTGGTGAACATCAACAAACTGGCGCAGTTCCTTCAGGAAAACCCGGATCGCAAAGTAATTGTCGAGGGTTACACCGACAGCACCGGTGCTGCTTCGTACAACCAATCGCTTTCTGAGCGTCGTGCGACTTCGGTGCAGGTTGCGCTGATCAAGATGGGCGTAGATCCTTCGCGCATCGTGGTCCAGGGTTATGGCAAGGAATATCCGGTTGCCGATAACGGCAGCGTTTCCGGCCGTGCGATGAACCGTCGTGTGGAAGTGACCATTTCCAACGACAACCAGCCAGTGATGCCACGTTCGGCGGTCAGCTCGAACTAAGCCCCACGCAGTAACACAGAAGCCCCGCCTGAGTGATCAGGCGGGGCTTTTTTGTGCAGGCTGAAATCGCGGCCCCTCACCCCAGCCCTCTCCCGAGGGAGAGGGGGCCTGAAAGTACTTCGCCGAATCCATAATCAACGCAATCTTTCAGGTCGGCGTAACTCGCAAGAACAACTCGATCAGTCCCCTCTCCCTCTGGGAGAGGGTTAGGGTGAGGGCTGGTCCTGCAGAATCACTCCTCCAGCTTCTGCGGAGTCTCCTCACCCATGCAACGCACGGCTTTTTTCTGTGCGTTGATCAACACACCGGTCAAACCTTTCTGCTCGGTATCGAACAATACCAGCACGCCATCAATGCACTGCGCCACTTGCGGCGCCGGGTCGAGGGTGACTTTGTAGTCTTCGCCCGGCACGGTCTTGAGCATGGTGAATTCGTTGAGCAACAACGCATCCTCGGGTTTGGCGAAGTGCAGGTAGCCGTAGTACCACAGCGCCCCGACGGTGCCGAGGATGCTGCAGATACCGGTGATGATCAGCGGGATGGCGTTACGTTCTTCAGTCATTGCGGACTCTCGTCTTCAGAATTCGGAGGTTGCGGGTAATTGGGGATTTCGCCGAGGCGGCGCAGGCCGTTGAAGTGCTCGGGATCGTCGAGGTAGCGCAGCATCACTTGGCGCCACACCGGGTCGCCGAAGGTTTGCACATGGCCGCCACGGGTCAGTTGCAGCACGCGCGGCGGCGGCGCCGCTTGATACAAACGAATGCCGTTGGACAGCGGCACCAGCGGATCGTCGATGCTGTGAAAAATCAGTTTCGGCACACCGTTAAGTTGCGGCATCGAGTTGATCGCGCTGTCGCCATCGGGCACCAGCCACGACAGCGGCACCTGAAACGGCCAGGTCAGCCACGAGGTGCTCAGCGCATACTGGCCGACGCTGCGGTAACTGGCGGGCACGCCGTCGAGCACAAAGGCCTTGAGCTGTTTCTGTCGCTCGGGATGCTGCACCAGCCAATGCACCGCCATCGAACCGCCAAGGCTCTGGCCGAGCAGAATCAGCGGCTTGCCTTTGACCTCGGGCGCCTTGTCCAGCCAGGCGAACGCGGCGTCGATGTCCTGATAGATCGCCGGCAGGCTCGGTTTGCCTTCGGACAAGCCATAACCGCGATAGTCGACCAGCAGCACTTGATAGCCGCTTTTCGGCAGCCACCAACTGCCGCCCAAGTGCATCGGCAGATTGCCGCCGTTGCCGTGCAAATGCAGGACGGTGCCTTTGACCTCGACGCCGGGTTTAGCCGGTAGCCACCAAGCGTTGAGCTTCAAGCCATCGGCCGTGACCAGGGTGACAGTGCGGTATTCGAGTTTGGCTTTTTCCGGGGTGAAAATCTGGCCGGGTTCGGGGTAGAACAACAGGGAACTGCAACCGCCAAGGGTCAGGAGCAGGCAAAAGATGCCGAGGATTCTCATCCGGTGAAACCTCGCGAAGGAAATTGGCAAACAAACGATTCAGAGAAAAACAAATAACCCTGTGGGAGCTGGCTTGCCAGCGATGGCGGTGGGTCAGCCAACATCAATATTGACTGACAGAATGCAATCGCTGGCAAGCCAGCTCCCACAGGGGATTGTGTTCGGGTCAAAGGATATTGGAGTAGTCGGCTTCGATCCGGTCCAGGCTCAAATGGTTGAGGAAGTTGGAGAAGCACATCCACGCCGACAACGCATTCAAATCGCGGAACTGATCCGGCAGGTACTTCGGCGGCACCACCAGTCCTTCATCCACCAACTGGCGCAAGGTACGCATGTCTTCCAGCGTGGTCTTGCCGCAGAACAACAGCGGAATCTGCTCAAGCTTGCCCTTACGCACGGCCAACTGAATGTAGTTGTAAACCATGATAAAGCCCTTGAGGTAGGACAAGTCTTTGGTGAATGGCAGACCGGTCGGCGTCGAACCACGGAAAACCCGACTGGCGTTGCCGTAACTTTCCGCCATCTCGAAGCCCTGCTCGCGGAAGAATTCGAAGATCTGCAGGAAGTCGGCGCCCTCCTCGACCATGTGAATGGCGCGGGTGCGGTTGGTCAGTTTGCGCAGGCGGCTCGGGTAGGAGGCGAAGGTGATGATCTCCATCAAAATCGCCAGGCCTTCCTGAGTCACTGTCGACGACGGTGGGCCTTTGGACAGGAAGGTGCAGATCGGCTGGTTCAAACCGTTGAGCGTAGTGCCGACGTGCACCAGGCCTTCGTGGACTTCCAGCGCGCGAACGTCACGATCGTTGAACAACGCGTCGGTGCGGATCTTGATGTAGTCAGCGCCCGCCGCTGCGTCGGCAACGATGCCGTCGGACTCGAAGACGCGGATGGTTTCCTCGGCCTCGCCAAAGACTTTGTTCAGACGGGTTTGCAGCAGATGCACGGCGTCCTTGGCGGTGAGGATTTTCGGCTCATCCTTCAGGTCGCCACGGCCGTCGATGTTGTTCAAATAGTCGGACATCATCAGCCCGAGGTCGGCCAGGGTCGGGTCACCGGCGTGAAACGCATCGGAGGCAGCACCGTACAGTTCTTGCGAGATCAGGCCGAAATCCTCGGTGCCGCGCGCTTCGAGCATGCGCACCACCATGCGGTATTCCTTGCACATGCGCCGCATGATCTGCCCGACCGGGTTGAACTGGCCGAGCTGGCGAGTAATGTCGCGCTCGATGTTCTGGAATTCCAGTTTGACCTTGCTCGAATCGAAGGTCAGCGGCCGATTGAGGTAGTAGTCGCGATCGACGGCGGGCATTTCCTTGCCCTTGGCCTTGAGAAAGCCCTTGCGAATGCTCTCGTCCCACTTCACCGCATCGAGGACGCGAATCGGTGTCTGCGCCAGCACAATGCGATCGGACAACATGCGTATCGTCTGCTGGTAATCGTCCACCCGGAACTCCTGTAGAAAACTGAATTATTTGCCGCTGGCCTGACGCTGGTAACGCACGGCTTCAACGAAGACATCGGAATTGGCCGGATCGTCGAGGTAAGCAAAGACCTGGTCGAGGTTGCTGTCGACTTGCACGCCGTCGCCATCGTCGGTCTGGAAAGCCTGACCGTCGAGGGCTTTCTGTTTGATTGCTTGATTGATCTGCTCGAGATCGAGGTTGTAGACCACCAGTTCGCGTTTATCGGTGAGCTCGAAACCGGCGATGGTGAAGTGGCCGCCGAAGCGCGCCGGCACCTTCGCCGACAGATACCAGCGGCTGCCATGACGCGACACGGTGAAGGGATAGGCTTCGCGTTCGTGGGGTTTGGCCTTGAAATAGGTCACGGCCTGGTAGCGGCTATTGCCCAGTCGCGTCAGCTCGAGATTCATCGGCTCGCCCCAGGCATTGGTGCTCGACCATTTGCCGAGCAGGCCCTTGGGCGCCGGGTCACTGGCGGCCAATGGCTCCTTGAAGGTCACCAGACAGCCACTGAGCAGCAGGAACGACAAGGCGATCAGCACGCCACGCCAGGCTTTCATTCAAAACTCCCTATGAATCTGAAACACCTTTCCCCTGTAGGAGCTGCCGAAGGCTGCGATCTTTTGATCTTGGTCTCTAAAAGCAAGATCAAAAGATCGCAGCCTTCGGCAGCTCCTACATTGGGATCGGCGTCAGGCGGCAACGATTGCGTTACACCGACGCGAGCACCAGGTGCATATAGCGCGTCAGGATGCCGAGCATGTCCTCTTCGGCCAAAGGCTCGGCATTGAGCAGGCCCTGATATTCCATCCGTCCGATAATCGCCGTCAACACCTTGGCATCCTGTTGCGGTTCACGCGAGCCCAATACCTGAAACAACTGGCAAGTGCCCTGCAACAGAATCTGCTGATGTGAACGCACCAGAATCGCCAGACGCGGGTTGAGCAACGCTTCCTGACGGAACGCCTGCTCAGCCATCAAATGCTCGCGACGGTTGACCAGTTGACGATGCACGTAGTCGGCCATCAACCGCGCAATGTCGTCGGCCAGTTGCGAGCGCGACTCGGGGCTGCCGTCGCCGCTGACCACCATCTCGCGCAGCAGACCTTCGTTGTTGATCCACAGCTTGGCCATGTACGCCGCACTGCGCTCGACATACTGGGCGAAGGTATCGGTGAGCAGATCGTCGATATCCTTGAAGTAATAGGTGGTCGCCGACAGCGGCACTCCGGCCTCGGCCGCCACCGCGCGGTGGCGCACGGCACGCACGCCGTCACGCACGACAATGCGCATCGCCGCGTCGAGAATGTCCTGTCGACGCTGCTCACTGCCCTGTCGGCTGGCCTTGCGACCCTGGTACTGAACACTTTCAGCGACCGCAGTGGCGATACCCGCTGCACCCTCTTGAGCTATTGCACCCATCACGACAGAACTTCCTCTGCTATTGCAAAATTAACCAATTGATACATTTGTACCAGACAGGCAATAAAAAGCCGCCTGTTTTAGGCGGCTTTTTAACTGAAACGTTTACGCTTGCGGTCGCATGTGCGGGAACAGGATCACATCGCGGATCGACGGCGAGTTGGTCAGCAACATCACCAGACGGTCGATGCCGATACCTTCACCGGCCGTTGGCGGCATGCCGTACTCCAGCGCACGGACGAAGTCAGCGTCGTAGTGCATGGCTTCGTCGTCGCCAGCGTCCTTGTCGGCCACCTGCGCCATGAAGCGCTCGGCCTGGTCTTCCGCGTCGTTCAACTCGGAGTAGGCGTTGGCGATTTCACGGCCGCCAATGAACAGCTCGAAGCGGTCGGTGACGTTCGGGTTGTCGTCGTTGCGACGGGCCAGCGGCGACACTTCGAACGGGTACTGAGTGATGAAGTGCGGCTGCTCCAGCTTGTGCTCGACCAGCTCTTCGAAAATCATCACCTGCAGCTTGCCCAGACCTTCGAAGCCCAGCACCTTGGCGCCGGCCTTCTTGGCGATGGCGCGGGCCTTGTCGATGTCGTTCAGGTCATCGGCGGTCAGCTCAGGGTTGTACTTGAGGATCGAGTCGAACACCGACAGACGCACGAACGGCTCGCCGAAATGGAACACCTTGTCGCCGTACGGCACGTCGGTACTGCCCAGCACCAGTTGCGCCAGTTCGCGGAACAGTTCTTCGGTCAGGTCCATGTTGTCTTCGTAGTCGGCGTACGCCTGGTAGAACTCCAACATGGTGAATTCAGGGTTGTGACGGGTCGAAACGCCTTCGTTACGGAAGTTGCGGTTGATCTCGAAGACCTTCTCGAAACCACCAACGACCAGACGCTTGAGGTACAGCTCTGGCGCGATACGCAGGAACATTTCCATGTCCAGCGCGTTGTGGTGGGTTTCGAACGGCTTGGCTGCGGCGCCGCCCGGAATGGTCTGCAGCATCGGCGTTTCGACTTCAAGGAAGTCGCGCTTCATCAGGAAGCTGCGGATGTGCGCGATCACTTGCGAACGCACGCGGAAGGTCTGGCGCACGTCTTCGTTGACGATCAGGTCAACGTAGCGCTGACGATAGCGCTGTTCGGTGTCGGTCAGGCCGTGGTGCTTGTCCGGCAGCGGGCGCAGCGACTTGGTCAGCAAGCGCACGCTGGTCATTTCAACGTACAGGTCGCCCTTGCCGGAACGCGCCAACGTACCTTCGGCGGCAATGATGTCGCCCATGTCCCAGGTTTTCACCGCGGCCAGGGTGTCTTCGGACAGGGTTTTACGGTTGACGTAGACCTGGATGCGACCGGTCATGTCCTGAATCACCATGAACGAGCCACGGTTGAGCATGATGCGACCGGCAACCTTGACCGGGATTGCAGCCTCTGCCAGCTCTTCCTTGGTCTTGTCCGCGTACTGTTTTTGCAGAGCATCGCAGTAGTTGTCGCGGCGGAAGTCGTTCGGGAAGGCGTTGCCCTTGGCGCGCTCGGCAGCCAGCTTTTCCTTGCGCAGCGCGATCAGGGAGTTTTCTTCCTGTTGCAGGGCTTGCGGGTCGAGTTGTTGGTCGCTCATGTCTTTAGATATTCCATCAGGTTCGTTGCCCCCGGGCCTTGCAGCCCGGGGATCGCCAGCAAGCTGGCTCCTACAGGGATCGCGTTGCAGCAGCGATCCTGTGTGCGTCTTTTACAGCCCCGATTTCAGGCTGGCTTCCAGGTATTCGTCGATATCGCCGTCGAGTACCTTGTCGCAGTCGCTGCGTTCGATGTTGGTGCGCAGATCCTTGATCCGCGACGCATCAAGCACGTACGAGCGAATCTGGTGACCCCAGCCGATGTCGGACTTGGTGTCTTCCAGCGCTTGCGACGCGGCGTTGCGTTTCTGCATTTCCTGCTCGTACAACTTGGCCCGCAGCATTTTCATGGCGGTGTCTTTGTTGGCGTGCTGGGAACGTTCGTTCTGGCAGCTGACCACGGTGTTGGTCGGTACGTGGGTGATACGTACGGCCGAGTCGGTGGTGTTTACGTGCTGACCACCGGCACCGGAGGAACGATAGGTGTCGATCCGCAGGTCTGCCGGGTTGATTTCGATTTCCACCTTGTCGTCGATCTCTGGCGAGACGAACACCGCGGAGAACGAGGTGTGGCGACGGTTGCCGGAGTCGAACGGGCTCTTGCGCACCAGACGGTGCACGCCGATCTCGGTACGCAGCCAGCCAAAGGCGTATTCGCCCTTGATGTGCACGGTCGCACCTTTGATACCGGCGACTTCACCGGCCGACAGTTCCATGATGGTCGCGTCGAAACCGCGTTTATCCGCCCAGCGCAGGTACATGCGCAGCAGGATGTTGGCCCAGTCCTGGGCTTCGGTGCCGCCGGAACCGGCCTGGATGTCCAGGTACGCGTTGTTCGGGTCCATTTCATGGCTGAACATGCGGCGGAATTCCAGCTTGGCCAGATTTTCCTCGAGACGGGCCAGCTCGGCGACGACATCGCCCACTGCGCCTTCGTCGTTTTCTTCGACGGCCATGTCCAGCAGGTCACGGCAATCGGCCAGACCGCCGTTCAGTTCATCGAGGGTATCGACGATCTGCGCCAGCGCAGCGCGCTCGCGGCCCAGTTCCTGGGCGTATTCAGGTTTGTTCCAGACACTCGGATCTTCAAGCTCGCGATTGACTTCGGTCAGACGCTCATGCTTTTGATCGTAGTCAAAGATACCCCCGAATAGTTTCGGAGCGCTCGGACAGGTCCTTGATGGTGTTCAGGATCGGGTTGATTTCCATGACGGGCAGCACTCGTTGGCGAACTTTTGAAAGCCGGCGAGTATAACGTAATCAGGCTGTCACGGCAGCCCGTCTGGCGGGTGTGGGGATCATTAAACCCTTGTGCCCTCACCCTAACCCTCTCCCAGAGGTAGAGGGGACCGATTGGGGGATATTCGGGAGGTACGCCGACCTGAAATGGCCTTGCCGAATCCGGAACTGCCAAGCTTGAAGATCCATAATCGACTCGTTCGATCAGGTCGATGTACAGCGCCAGACACCTCCGTCGGCCCCCTCTCCCTCGGGGAGAGGGCTGGGGTGGGTAAAGACCGGGTACATCCTTTACGTTTGAGACCGGGGACATGGTTTACAGG
>NZ_JAMLFX010000023.1 GCF_023634765.1 Pseudomonas sp. AKS31 | reverse complement strand
CCTGTAAACCATGTCCCCGGTCTCAAACGTAAAGGATGTACCCGGTCTTTACCCACCCTAGCCCTCTCCCGGAGGGAGAGGGGACTGACCGAGGTGTTCTTTCGAGCTACATCGACCTGAAATATTCAGTCGAACTCAAAATCTGAAATCAGCGGAGATCGGCTCCCTTTCCCCCTCGCCCCTGGGGGAGAGGGCTGGGGTGAGGGGGAAAGCTCTCACTGACACACTACCAATCAATCAGCCAATGCTAATCGCCGGCAGTGTCGGCAACGTCACCGTTTGTTGCTTGCGCGGCGCCAGAATCTCCGCCTCGCCATCCACCACCAACTCATCACGCTGGTTGAACACGCGCGTGGCAATGCGCACACGAAACTTCGGCAGCTTCTCGAGGATTTCCAGACGCACTGTCAGCGTGTCACCGATCTTCACCGGCTTCTGAAAGCTCATCTGCTGACCGATATAAATAGTGCCCGGCCCAGGCAACTCGCAGGCCACAGCGGCACTGATCAGCGCGCCACTGAACATACCGTGAGCGATACGCTCCTTGAACATGCTCGCAGCGGCAAACTCGGCGTCCAGGTGCACCGGGTTGTGGTCGCCCGACATCGCGGCGAACAGCTGAATGTCGCGCTCTTCGACGGTCTTGCTGTAGCTGGCAGTCTGGCCGACTTCGAGGGCTTCGTAAGGGATGTTGGTAACCTGGGTCATCGGTCTCGATTCCTGTGACGGATTCAGTGAATCCACAAAAAATTATTCGCTGCGCTGAGGGCGCGGATGGCTCAAAGCCTGATCGATCCAGGCCAGCACATCAGCGATCACTTCGTCGCGATTGGTTTCGTTGAACAATTCGTGCCGCGCCTGCGGGTAGATCTTCAGTTGCAGGTGCTGGCTGCCGGCCGTGCGCAAGGCATTGGCCAGATCTGTCAGACGCTTGCCTTCACTCACCGGATCACATTCGCCGCCGATTACCAGCAGCGGCAGGCCCGGATCGATCTGCGCGAGATTGGACGCTTTGCTGATCTGCTGCAAGCCGCCGAGCAGGTCGATCCACAATTGATTGGTGCAGCGAAAGCCGCACAGCGGATCGGCAGCGTACTTGTCGACCTCCACCGGATCGCGGCTCAGCCAGTCGAAGCGTGTGCGCACCGGTTTGAATTTGTTATTGAACGAGCCGAACGACAGCCACTCGATCAGCGCGCTGCGTCCCTTGCCACTCTGACGCAGTTTTTCCAGGCGAGCGATCTGCCGCGCAGCGCGGTACAGCGCAACGGGCTGAAAGTTGGAACCACTGAGAATCGCCCCGTGTAGGCTGGCGCTGTGATGCAGCAAATAACCCTGGGCGATGTAGCTGCCCATGCTGTGCCCCAGCAGGATGATCGGCACGCCGGGGTGCTGCTGACCGATGTGCTGATTGAGGCTGGCCAGATCGCCGAGTACTTTGCACCAGCCGTCGTCATCGGCGAAGTGGCCGAGGGTGCCGTGATTGGCGGTTTTGCCATGTCCGCGTAAATCCGGCGCGTACACGCCATATCCTTTGTCGCAAAACGTGTCGGCCAGTCGCGCATAGCGGCCGCTGTGTTCCGCCATGCCATGGGCCAGCAGGATCACCGCTTTCAACGGCGCCGCCGGCAGCCATTGATTGACGAACAGGCGGCTGCGGTCACTCGCGTCCAGCCATAAGGTGTCGTGGATCATGGCGATTCCTTTGCTCAGAGTCGGATCATTGTATAGCGCGTCTGATCAGCCCACGCCACGGCAGGAAGATTCACACGGTCAATGACGGCTTTGTCCATATTTGCCTCAATGGCCATAGCTGCTAGTGTCCGTGAAGCTCCGCTTTTTCAGAAATGACAGAAAGCGGCCCCGGATCAGCTCAGGTAAAGAGGACAAGAACAATGCAACCTGATTTCTGGAACGACAAACGCCCGGCCGGCGTACCGCTGGACATCGACATGGGTGAGTTCAAGTCGGTGATCGAGGTGTTCGAGCGTTCCTGCAAGAAGTTCGCTGATCGCCCGGCGTTCAGCAATATGGGCATCACCCTGACCTACGCCGAACTCGAGCGCCAGAGCGCCGCCTTCGCCGGTTACCTGCAGGTGCATACCGATCTGGTTCCGGGGGATCGTATCGCCGTGCAGATGCCCAACGTCCTGCATTACCCGATTGCCGTGTTCGGTGCACTGCGTGCCGGGCTGATCGTGGTCAATACCAACCCGCTGTACACCGCGCGGGAGATGCGCCATCAATTCAAGGATTCCGGCGCACGAGCACTGGTGTACCTGAACATGTTCGGCCAGAAGGTCCAGGAAGTGCTGGCTGACACCGACATCCAATACCTGATCGAAGCGAAGATGGGCGACTTGATGCCCACCGCCAAAGGCTGGCTGGTCAACACCGTAGTCAGCAAAGTGAAGAAAATGGTCCCGGCGTATTCGTTGCCGCAGGCGATCTCCTTCAAGAGTGCGCTGCGCATGGGCCGTGGCCTGGGGATCAAGCCGCTGAAGGTCAGCCTCGACGACATCGCCGTGCTGCAATACACCGGTGGCACCACCGGGCTGGCGAAAGGCGCGATGCTGACCCACGGCAATCTGGTGGCGAACATGCAGCAAGTACGCGCCTGCCTGGCGCAGCTCGGCCCGGACGGCCAGCCGCTGTTGCGCGAAGGTCAGGAAGTGATGATCGCGCCGCTGCCGCTTTATCACATCTATGCTTTCACCGCGAATTGCATGTGCATGATGGTTTCCGGCAACCACAACGTGCTGATCACCAATCCCCGCGACATTGCCGGTTTCATCAAAGAGCTGAAGAACTGGCGCTTCTCCGCGCTGTTGGGCCTGAACACCTTGTTCGTGGCGCTGATGGATCACCCGGATTTCAAGACCCTCGATTTCTCCAGCCTGAAGCTCACCAACTCCGGCGGCACTGCGCTGGTCAAAGCCACCGCCGAGCGTTGGGAGCAGATCACCGGTTGCCGCATCACCGAGGGTTACGGCCTCACCGAAACCTCACCGGTGGCCTGCACCAACCCGTACGGCGACCAGTCGCGGCTGGGCACGGTCGGTTTGCCGGTGCCGGGTACATTGCTCAAAGTCATCAACGATGACGGTGTCGAGCAGCCGATGGGCGAGCGCGGCGAGTTGTGCATCAAAGGCCCGCAGATCATGAAGGGCTACTGGCACAAACCCGAAGCCACTGCCGAAGTGCTGGATGCCGAGGGCTGGTTCAAGTCCGGTGACATTGCGGTGATTGATCCGGACGGGTTTGTGCGCATCGTCGATCGCAAGAAAGACATGATTATCGTCTCCGGTTTCAACGTGTACCCGAATGAAATCGAAGACGTGGTGATGGCGCATCCGAAAGTCGCCAACTGCGCGGTCATCGGCGTGCCAGACGAGCGTTCGGGGGAGGCGGTGAAGCTGTTTGTGGTGGCGCGGGAAAGCGGGGTCAGCCTCGAAGAACTCAAGGCCTACTGCAAAGAGAATTTCACCGCGTACAAAGTGCCGAAACACATCGTCTTGCGTGAGTCATTGCCGATGACGCCTGTCGGGAAAATTCTGCGGCGCGAGTTGCGCGATATCGCTTAAAGGTCAAAAACACAAAGATCGCAGCCTTCGGCAGCGCCTACCTTGGAATGCATTTCCAGTAGAAGCTGCCGAAGGCTGCGATCTTTTGCTTTGAGTCCCCGAAAACCGGGGCTTTCAAGCTGTTCTAGGATTTTTGCTCTAAAATGACTGCTAGCTAGTCTTGAGTCATGATAATGACTGTAGGGGCCGCTTTTGGCTCTAGTCGACCCTTGGCAAAGCTGCTACTCTCGGCGCGCTTTGTGACTTCTCGGCCTCTGTAAAAGCCAGATTCACCAATACCAAACACACACCAATAATAATCGCATCAAATGCGGTGAAGAATTCGCGTTGCTGAGGAGTGGGCTTCCATGATCGAAGACTTTTGGAAGGATAAATACCCGGCTGGAATTGCTGCCGACATCAATCCGGACGAGTATCCGAACATTCAGGCAGTGTTGAAGCAATCCTGCCAACGCTTCGCCAACAAACCGGCTTTCAGCAACCTGGGCAAGACAATCACCTACGGTGAGTTGTACGAATTGTCCGGTGCGTTTGCCGCGTATCTGCAACAGCATACCGATTTGCAGCCTGGCGATCGAATCGCCGTGCAACTGCCCAACGTCCTGCAGTACCCGGTGGCCGTCTTCGGTGCGATTCGCGCCGGGCTGATCGTGGTCAACACCAACCCGCTGTACACCGCGCGGGAAATGGAACACCAATTCAACGACTCCGGCGCCAAAGCCCTTGTTTGCCTGGCCAACATGGCGCATCTGGCCGAAGCCGTGGTGCCGAAAACCGGCGTCAAACACGTAATCGTCACTGAAGTTGCCGACCTGCTGCCGCCGATCAAGCGCCTGCTGATCAACAGCGTCATCAAGTACGTGAAGAAGATGGTGCCGGCTTATCACCTGCCCAAAGCCGTCAAGTTCAACGACGTGCTGAGCAAGGGCCAGGGCCAACCGGTGGCCGAAGCCAATCCGGACAGCGGCGATGTCGCGGTGCTGCAATACACCGGCGGCACCACGGGCGTAGCCAAGGGCGCGATGCTCACCCATCGTAACCTCGTCGCCAACATGCTGCAGTGCAAAGCGCTGATGGGTTCCAACCTCAATGAAGGTTGCGAGATCCTGATCACGCCGCTGCCGCTGTACCACATCTACGCGTTCACCTTTCATTGCATGGCGATGATGCTGATCGGCAACCACAACATCCTGATCAGCAACCCGCGCGACCTGCCGGCGATGGTCAAGGAACTGTCGAAGTGGAAGTTCAGCGGTTTCGTCGGCCTGAACACGCTGTTCGTCGCGCTGTGCAACAACGAAGGTTTCCGCAAGCTGGACTTCTCGGCGCTGAAAGTCACCTTGTCCGGCGGCATGGCCCTGCAACTGGCTGCTGCCGAGCGCTGGAAAGCGGTCACCGGTTGCGCCATCTGCGAAGGTTACGGCATGACCGAAACCAGCCCGGTGGCCACGGTCAACCCGATCCAGAACATCCAGATCGGCACCATCGGTATTCCAGTGCCTTCGACCCTGTGCAAAGTCATCGACGATGCTGGTGTCGAGCAGCCGCTGGGTGAAATCGGCGAGCTGTGCGTCAAGGGCCCGCAAGTGATGAAGGGCTACTGGCAGCGTCAGGAAGCCACCGATGAAATGCTCGACAGCGAAGGCTGGCTGAAAACCGGTGACATCGCGCTGATCCAGCCGGACGGTTACATGCGTATTGTCGATCGCAAGAAAGACATGATTCTGGTCTCCGGTTTCAACGTCTACCCGAACGAACTGGAAGACGTGCTGGCGACCCTGCCGGGTGTGTTGCAGTGCGCGGCCATCGGCGTGCCGGACGAGAAATCGGGTGAGGCGATCAAGATTTTCATCGTCGCCAAACCGGGCGTGACCCTGACCAAAGAGCAGGTGATGGAGCATATGCGCGCCAACGTCACTGGCTACAAGGTGCCGCGTTCGGTGGAGTTCCGCGATGCGCTGCCGACCACCAACGTCGGCAAGATCCTGCGCCGCGAGTTGCGGGATGAAGAGCTGAAGAAGATCAAGGCCAAGTCCGCCGCCTAAACACGAAGCCCCGCAGATGCGGGGCTTTTTGTTGGGGCCGCAGGGTTTGAGATATCTGTTGTTCGGTTAAACCAGCCCCTCACCCCAGCCCTCTCCCAATGGGAGAGGGGGAAAGGGAGCAGATCTTCATGCTGTTCAGAACCTGAGTTCGACTCGATATTTCAGGTCGGTGTACCTTGCCCAAACACCTCGGTCAGTCCCCTCTCCCTCTGGGAGAGGGTTAGGGTGAGGGCTATTGACGGAACGGCGCGAAATTCACGTTAGTGCCCGCCGGGCGCATGTCCTGCAGATACGAATCCTTGTCCGCACTCAATTCCAGGCTCAATGCCGCTTTACGCTTGCCTTCGTTGCGAATCACCAGACCTTCAAGCTTTTCACGCAGGAACACCGTCGGCACTTTCAGGTGCAGCAGTTCGTCGGTGGCCGGCGTGTGCATCAGCAAGTGAATCCACTCGTACTGACCCACGGCCAGACGCGACACCGGCAGGTCGAACCACCAGATGTTGCGGTTGCGGTTCAGTTCGGCGAAGTGGCAGTTGTTGGTGCCGAGCACGGCACCGCCCAGTTCCTTGTTGCGTCGGGCGATGGCCTGCGTTTTATCGAGTTTCATAACATTCCTGCGAGGATCGGTTCATTGGCGCACAACGCCCATAGGTGCGCATTCTCCGGGCAACGCACGCAAACATAAAGCCCAACCTGCACGCCACGACGAAATGAGCCGCCGAAAATAAATGAAACTTGGCGCAAACCCGGCCAGTCAATCATTACGTACTGACTTTTCCCCTTTAATGCATCAAGGAGAAACACCATGAGTAGCACTGGCGATAAAGTAAAAGGCATGGCCAACGAAGCGGTCGGCAACGTCAAGCAAGGCGTCGGTAAAGCCACCGACAACAGCAAGCTGCAAGCCGAAGGCAAGATCCAAGAGAAAAAAGGCGAGGCCCAGCAAGCGGTCGGTAAAGCCAAGGACGCTATCAAAAAAGGCGTCGACAAGGCGTAATTCAGCCTTGAACGAAAGACACGAACGGCCATCCAAGGATGGCCGTTTTTGTGTCAAAAGCCTGCAGCGACCCGACGGGGTTCGCCAAACAGGCTACCGTGATGTAAAAAACGGCCCCTGAGTCGCCACGACTTCAACCTGTATTGCGGCGAAAGGAGACGCGAATGATATTTCCGGACATGAAAGGTCTGCCCCTGCACCGGGTGATGGTGCGCACGGTCACTGAATTCGTCGACGACGAGATGTCGACCTACGCCTCGGCACTGGCCTACCAGATGCTGTTCTCGCTGTTCCCGTTCATCCTGTTCCTGATCGCCCTGATCGGTTTCCTGCACCTGCCGGACTTCTTCTCCTGGCTGCGCCTGCAATCGGAACTGGTCCTGCCACCGCAGGCGCTGGAGCAGGTCAACCCGGTGATCGACCAGTTACAGCAGTCCAAGGGTGGCCTGCTTTCCGTCGGTATCGTTATCGCCCTGTACACCGCCTCCGCGGGCGTACGCTTGATGATGAGCGCGATGAACGCCGCGTATGACGTGGTCGAAGGCCGGCCGATCTGGAAGCGTTTTCCGCTGTCGATTGTCTACACCGTCGGCATTGCCGGCATGCTGCTGGTGGCCGCCGCGCTGATGGTGCTCGGGCCGCAGGTGATGGGCTGGATCGCCGCGCAGGTGGGGCTGGAAGACTTCATCGTCACCGTGTGGACCATCGCGCGCTGGCCAGTGATCGTGATTCTGATGATGGTCGCCGTGGCACTGATCTACTACGTCATGCCGGACGTCAAACAGGAATTCCGTTTCATCACACCCGGCTCGGTACTGGCTGTGGTGGTATGGATCATCGCCTCGTTGGGCTTCGCCTTTTACGTGAAAACCTTCGCCAACTACAACGCGATGTATGGCAGCATCGGGGCGATCATCGTGCTGTTGCTGTACTTCTACATTTCCGCGGCGGTGCTGTTGCTCGGCGCCGAGATGAATGCGGTGATCGAACACATGTCCAGCGAGGGCAAGGACTCGGGTGAGAAAGTCCCCGGCGAACTCGATGAACATCCCAAACAACACGTCTCGGGCCTGGGTCGCGATCATTCGCTCAAGCCGGACACTGACGAAGTCTGATCATGATCCGTGAAATTCTGAAAATGGGCGACGAGCGCCTGCTGCGCATCGCCCCGCCAGTGCCGGCCGAGATGTTCGACAGCCCTGAGCTGTGGCAACTGATCGACGACATGTTCCAGACCATGGAAAGCGTCGGTGGCGTTGGCCTGGCCGCGCCGCAGATCGGTGTCGATCTGCAACTGGTGATCTTTGGTTTCGAACACAGCGAACGTTACCCGGACGCTGAAGCGGTGCCGCAGACAATCCTGATCAATCCGCTGATCACACCGCTGAGTCCGTTGATGGAGGAGGGCTTTGAAGGCTGTCTGTCGGTGCCGGGTTTGCGTGGCGCGGTGGAGCGTTATCAGCAGATTCGCTATGAAGGGTTTGATCCGAAGGGCGAGCCGATTGTGCGCACTGCTTCGGGCTTCCACGCCCGCGTTGTGCAGCACGAATGCGATCACCTGATCGGCCGGCTGTACCCGTCGCGCATCACCGACTTCACTAAGTTCGGTTTTACCGAAGTGATGTTCCCGGATCTTGATCCAACCGCCGACGATTGATCCAGTGCCCAGCACATATCCCTGTGGGAGCGAGCCTGCTCGCGAATGCGCAATATCAGTGACAGATTCTGTGACTGACACACCGCTTTCGCGAGCAGGCTCGCTCCCACATTGGTTTTCGCATGTCCTTCAGGATTGAGCGGGAACCCTTTCCATCGCAATCATCGGCTTGCTCCGCGCATACCGGCTCAAGCGCTCCGCCATCGCCTGGGGCAGCGCCGGGTCGAACGTGAGTCCGCGTCGCTCATAAAACTCGCGCAAATCCGGATGACAGAACAGCCATACCGGCTCGCTCACATCCTGCACCGCCGCTGCAATCAGCTTTGCGGCAATGCCCTGTTCACGACACCCCGGATCAACGAACAACCCGGTCAACCAATGCCCGCCGGACACTGGCCGCAAGCACAACGCGCCCACAATCTCTCCGCGCCGCGCCACCCATAACTGTGCCTCGCGAACCGCTTTCATCGAGGACTGGTGGCTGCGGTAAAACTTGTTCATCAACGGCCATAACGACTCGTCGAGCAGGCTGTATTGGGTGTCGGGCATGGGATCGGACTGTCGGCGTCAAAAGCGCGATTATAAAAGAACGCACGGCTCTGGATAGGTGTATACCTGACCTCACATCCCCTGTGAGTGGAGTACGCATCATGTCCAAAGGTATGGATTCAAAGAAAGCCGCGAAGAAGAAACCGGCCAAGACCGCGATTGAAAAGCGCGCGGAGAAGAAAGCCAAGAAAGTCGACATCTTCGGTCATTGATCACGCCTTCCGGAGCCCGGTTCTCGGGCTCCTGCCTGCACCCGAAAATAATCTGCAAGATTGCACCGCGTCGTTGCACAGAAGAGTGGCCGACCTGGCTGTTGCTGAGCCTGAATTTTCATCTTTAGCACCACGACTTGCCCTGGCTTGCGTGGTAGGACTTGCCAAACACACCCGCTCCCCTGTGGGAGCGAGCTTGCTCGCGAAAGCGTCCGCTCCGACAACATTTCTCCCCGCGCTGAACCGATTTTTGTGCAAAAAGTGCCAGATACTGGCCGACTAGTGGCCTTGCGCAAGGCTTCGCGCTGGCTATGCTTCTTCTAACTAACTATGTCGACCGTCATGTCAAAACATGCCGGACACACATCGTTGGTCCGTGAATTCATGCTGCCAGAGTGCGCAACCCAAGGCACCGACACTGAACCAACAAGGAGCGTCGCTTACATGGAAGTTCTTCTACGCGTTAGGGCTGGCCCGCGTGCGGGCTATCAAGAGAAGGATGTCTTGATTAGAGCGTTGCTGCATGGACGCTCCGATTGATCATCATTTATCACCTGACAACTTCCTCCCGTGGAGGAATGCGTGTGCCTGTTCTGTGGAACGTAGTGGTGGATCTTGAAAGAACTGAACTTTCATCAAATCAAAAGTCCGCGCGGAAGGTGATACAACCATGTTCAACCTACATCACAAGGCTGACCTGCAGGAAATCGAGCGTTTCAGCTGCGCCTTGACCGAGGCCAATGCCAAGTTGGCCGCGATCAGCCGTTCAATGGCAATGATCGAGTTCACCCCTGAAGGCATCGTTCTGGATGCCAATGAAAACTTCTGCAAGACCATGGGTTACAGCGCCGATGAAGTGCGCGGCAAACACCATCGGGTGTTTTGTGAAGAGGTTTTTTATCGCAGCGAAGAGTACGCAAAACTGTGGCGTGATCTGGCTCGCGGTGAGCCGATCAGCGGCACTTTTCTGCGCTTGAACAAGGCGGGCAGGGAAGTCTGGCTCGAAGCCAGTTACATGCCGGTGTATGGCCCGGACAAGCAAGTCCAGAGTGTGATCAAAGTTGCAGCCGACATCACCGCTCGGGTCAATAAGGAAAACGAAGAGGAAAGCATGCTGGCGGCCATCAGTCGCTCGATGGCGGTGATCGAGTTCACCCCGCAAGGCAATGTCATCGCCGCCAACGACAACTTCCTCAAGACCATGCAGTACTCGCTCAACGAAATCGTCGGCCATCACCACAGCCTGTTCTGCCATCGTGCCGAAGCCGAGTCCGCGCAATACAAGGCATTCTGGGCCTCGCTCAACCGCGGCGAATATCACTCCCATCGTTTCGAGCGCAAGAACAAGTCGGGGCAGATGGTTTACCTCGAAGCCTCGTACAACCCGTTGTTCGACGCCAAGGGCCGCTTGTACAAAGTGGTCAAGTTCGCCAGCGACATCACCCATCAGATGACCACGCTGCAGAACGCTGCCGAATCGGCCCACAGCACCTCGGTACAAAACGACGCCTGCGCGCAAAAAGGCTCACAGGTCGTGCAGCAGACCGTGCAGATCATCCAGGACATTTCTCGCGACCTCAACGAAGCCGCCGCCAGCATCGATGCCGTGAGCAAACAGTCGGACATCATCGGCACCATCGTCCAGACCATTCGCGGCATTGCCGATCAGACCAACCTGCTGGCGCTCAATGCCGCCATCGAAGCGGCGCGGGCCGGTGAACATGGGCGCGGTTTTGCCGTGGTAGCGGATGAAGTGCGCAGCCTCGCGGCGCGGACCAGTCAGGCGACGCTAGAGATTGTCGAAGTAGTGCGCAAGAACCATGACCTGTCGCTGAGTGCGGTGTCGAGCATGCAGTCGAGCCTGAGCCGTACCGGGCTCGGGGTTGAGCTGGCGAATGAGGCGGGGGAGGTGATTCTGGAGATTCAGCAGGGATCGCGGCATGTGGTGGATGCGATCAGCCAGTTCAATGAAACCCTGCAACTGAACTGATTCCACAAAGTGGCCTGTAGGAGCTGTCGAGTGGAACGAGGCTGCGATCTTTTGATTCGTTGTTGGAAGCAAGATCAAAAGATCGCAGCCTTCGGCAGCTCCTACAGGGATACCGTGCGGTAGCTAGGAGTCCGTGGTCTCAGAGCGCAGCGAGAAACTTGCCCGCCTGTTTGTCGCTGTCCTTCACATCGTTGTCTTTTTCCGCCTGCGCCAACTTAATCTTGTCTTGCAAGCGCTCGGCGATCTCCTTGCCGATTGCCAGTTGTTTCTCCGGCGGCATGGCTTTGATGTCGTCCTCGGTCAGCCCCATGGACTGCAGGATACTGTCGCGCAGACGCTGCTCCGGCGTCTTGCTCATGTAATCCTTGAAGTCGTCGGTGGCAGATTTTGCCGAAGCCGTGGTGGCATCAGTGGCTTGCAGGTTGACGCGGGTCTTGGCGAAGGCTTCGTCGACATTGTCGCTGATACGCGTGGCTTCGCTGACTTGCTGGGTGGCGATCTGCGTGGCCGAGTCCTGCACTTTGGCAGTGGCTTCGGCGGTTTGCGCCTGGGTCTGGTTTTGCAGGGTTTGCAGCATGGCGCCGTGCAGGCCACCTTGCAGACCGGCGGCAGCCGTGGTGGTGGCATCGTCATTCAGCGCTTTGGGCAGGTGAATGATTGGCTGGTGTTTGGCACTGACCAACATGATGAATGGACCTGTAGGTAATTGCAGACTCGGGTCTCGCAGCAATTACCGTGCCTGTGTAAAAAATCTTTTTATATCAGTTGGTTGGCATTCTGCGTGGATGGGCGAGCGGTCATCCCTTGCCGATAAGCGGCAGAGGATGACCGTGTCCCCGTCAGCGATGGGCAATGTTCTCCAGCGCCAGATTGCGTGTGCGCGGACCGAACCAGCCGATGGTCAACATCACGATCAGCATGCTGCTGACGATAAACGCCAATACCCCCGGCGTACCGAAATTGTCGAGAAACAGGCCGATCAGCAGGCTGCTGAACACCGTCGACAAGCGGCTGAACGAATAGCAGAAACCCACGGCGCGGGCGCGGATATTGGTCGGGAACAGTTCGCTCTGGTACGAGTGATAACTGAAGCTTAGCCAGGCGTTGCAGAAGGTGATCATCACCCCGCAGAAGATCAGCCCGAATGCGCTGGTCTGCAGGGCGAACAAGGTGCCGAAGGTCATGGCGCCGAGGGCCGAGCCGACGATCTGCCATTTGTTTTCAAATCGATTGGCGAACTTCACGAACAGCAGCGGCCCGAGCGGGTAGGCGAGGGTGATGATGAAGGCGTACATCAAACTGTGGGTGACGCTGACGCCTTGACCGGACAGCAGCGCCGGCAACCAGTTGCCAAAGCCGAAGAACCCGATCGCCTGGAAAATGTGAAAGACGATCAGCATCAATGCGCGACGGCGATACGGTGGCTGCCAGATATCAGCGAAACGGCCCTTGCCTTCGACATCGACCGGAACGGCTTCCGGGGCGTCCAGTGGTCTACCGTGATCCTTCTCACAACGGGCCTCGATAGTGTCGAGAATCTGGTTGGCTTCATCAAAGCGGCCATGCTGCGCGAGCCAGCGCGGCGACTCCGGCAGACGCTTGCGCAGCCACCAGATAAACAGCGCAAACACCGCGCTGGCCAACACCACCCAGCGCCAGCCGGACACGCCGAACGGCGCTTGCGGCACCAGCCACCACGACATCAATGCCACCGCCGGCACCGAGAGGAACTGCACGAAAAACGCGAAGGCAAACGCCGAGCTGCGCATGCGTTTGGGCACCAGTTCCGAGAGGTAGGCGTCGATGGTCACCAGCTCGATACCGAGGCCGATGCCCACCAGAAAACGCATGCAGATGATGCCCAGCGCCGAACTCTGAACCCCCATCAACACCGTCGCCACCGTGTACCAGACCAGCGCGAAAGTGAAGATCGCGCGGCGGCCGAAGCGATCGGCCAACGGGCTGAGCAGGCTGGCGCCGAGGAACAGGCCGAGGAAGGTCGCCGAGGCAAACGCCGCTTGATCGGAGAAACCGAACACACCCTGATTGCCGGTGGCAAAGAGGCCGTCGCGGATCAGCCCGGGGCTGATGTAAGCAGTCTGGAACAGGTCATAGAGTTCGAAAAATCCACCAATCGACAACAGCGCCACCAGCCGCCAGATCGTCGCAACTGCGGGAAGGCGATCGATGCGGGCGGACACCTGAGCGGCGCGTATCGGGTCGATGCCGTCGCTGTGCGCGGCGGCGGGGGCGTGTGCAGTCATGGGCGGATCCATTTTTTATTGATGGAAAAGCTTAGCCTGCTATCGGAGTTGGCGGATTGTGAATATCGGCGGTTTGACCGGATAAACCGCTGTTTTCTTGCAATATCTGCTTACCAATTAACGATTTATGCCGCAGCCGCCGAATCGGCAAGTGCTGAGGCTGGCAAGCCGAAGATCCGGTCGAACAACCAGTTGAAGGCGAACGTGTAGCACGGGATGAAAATGATCAGCGCCAGATCCAGTAGAAACGCCTGCACCAGACTGATGTTCATCCACCACGCAATCAACGGAATCAGAAACACGATCAGCGTCAGTTGAAAGCCGACGGCGTGGGCGATGCGTCGTTTCACCGTGCGCGTGCGCGACACCTGCCGACTTTCCCAGTGCTCGAACAACGAGGTGTAAATGAAGTTCCAGGTCACGGCAATGGTGGTGATGATCACCGCCAATGGCCCGGTGCTGCCTGGCGACGTGCCGGACAGCAGTGCCAGACCGAGGGCGGAGAAGGTCATGCCGATCACTTCGTAGAGCGACACATAGACCAGTTTGCGTTTGACGCCTTGCATGGGGATTTGCCTCTTTCTTGCCGTTTGTTGGCCAGCGGGACTGGCGAAGACGGCGAAAGATAGCTTCAATAGGGCTGACAGAAAAAGTCAGCTACTTTCAGTTCTATTGATAGGTGTACAAGGTGAATTTCAACAGCGACAGCATCGAGCTGTTTCTTGCCGTGATTGAACGCGGCTCGTTTTCGGCGGCGGCGCGGGCGTTGGGTCGAGTGCCTTCCGCTGTCAGCATGAGTATTGGCAACCTTGAGGCCGAACTCGGTTATTTGCTGTTCGACCGCAGCCACCGTGAACCGCAGCCCACGGCAATGGCGCTGTCGCTGGTGCCACACGCGCGGCTGATCGCCGAGCAGCTCAAGCAACTGCAAGTGCATGCCGTTGAATTGTCGCTGGGGCTGGAGAGCAAGTTGTCGATTGGCGTGGTCGCCGACATCGATCGCCGCCGTTTGCTGGCCGCGATCAAAGTGATCGCCGAGCGCCATCCGCTGCTCGATATCGAAGTGCTGACCGCGCCGCAAGACGACGTGCTGGCGATGCTGCACAGCGGCCGCGTCAGCGTGTGCCTGGCGTTCGCTGGGCTGAGCATGAATGTACTGGAGCGTTTTCAGTTTGTCGGCAGCGAACGGATGATCGCCACGCTGGCGGCGGACAGTCCGCTGTTGCAGGGGCAGGATCTGTTTCTCGAAGACTTGGTGCACGTAAGGCAGATCATCGTCGCCAGTCGCGACTTGCCGATCAGTGAAACGCGGCCTTTGGTGGCGGAGTCGTACTGGCGCACGGACAGCCTTGAGACGGCGATGGAAATGGTCGAGGCGGGATTGGGTTGGGGTAACTTTCCGCTGTCGGTGGTGCAGCCGCGACTGGACAGCGGACGGCTGAAACGCCTGAATTTTCGCAACATCGAAAACGGTCTGGTGATGCCGGTGCACGCGGTGTGGCTCAAGAGCCAGCCACTGCAGAAAGGCGCGCATGCCCTCGTTGACCTGCTCAGCCATTGAGCCCAACACAAAACCCCTGTAGGAGTGAGCCTGCTCGCGATAGCGGTGTGTCATTCAACACATGCGTCGCCTGACACACCGCTATCGCGAGCAGGCTCGCTCCCACAGGGATTGTGTTTCAACTCAGCATTTGTGAGCACCACATAAAACTGTAGGAGCTGCCGAAGGCTGCGATCTTTTGATCTTGTTTTTAAGAGCAAAATCAAAAGATCGCAGCCTTCGGCAGCTCCTACAGGGGATTGCGACAGTTTCAGGTGCTTTCGCGGATCTTCAGTTCAAAGCCCATATCTTCAACCGGACGCGCCACGCTGTTACCCGCCATCAACGTCAGCATCTGCTCCGCCGCGCGCCGGCCAATCGCTTCGCGCGGGGTGTTGATGCTGCTCAGGCGCGGCACCATGTGCTCGGACATCGGCAAGTCGTTGAAACCCAGAATCGCTACCTGCTCAGGAATCTTGATGCCGTTGCGCAGCGCCTCCAGCAACGCACCCTGCGCCAAATCGTCGTTACCAAAGAAGATCGCATCAACGTCCGGATGCGCCGCGAGCAATTGCAAAAACAACTCCCCGCCCAAGCCCACCGATGAAGAACGAGGCGTCAGTACTTCCAGATCCGGGTCGTAACGCCCAGCCTTTTGCAACGCTTTGCGAAAGCCTTCACCGCGCAACAAGGTTCGCTGATCGAGCTGCGCGCCAATATAAGCCAGGCGCTTGCGCCCGCGAGAGAGCAAATGCTCGGCCGCTGTTTCGCCGGCACTGAGTTGCGAGAATCCCACGCAATTCACCCCGGCGGCGCTGTCCAGTTCCATCATGTACACGCAGGGAATGTTGCTCGCCTCGATCATCCGCCGCGAACTTTCCGTGCGATCAAACCCGGTCAACAGCAACCCGCGTGGCTGATAGGCCATGTAATTGCGCAACAGGTTTTCTTCTTCATCGCGTGAATAGTGGAAGTTGCCGATCAGCACTTCGAAGCCTTTGGGCGTGAGCACCCGATGAATGGCTTCCAGCGTATCGATGAACAAAAGGTTGGACAGCGAAGGCACTAATACGACGACCGAATGGCTTTGCGCCGAGGCTAAAGCGCGGGCGGCAGGGTTGACCACGTAGTTGAGTTCGAGCGCAGCTTTCTGCACTTTTTCCACAAGGTCTGTGGCCACGGTGCTGACACCGCGCAAGGCGCGGGAGGCGGTAATCGGGCTGACACCGGCCAGGCGGGCAACTTCATTGAGGGTGGGACGGCCGGTGGTACGCGTGTTTTTATCGTTTTTAGGGGAGGTCATCGGGCGGCTTGCCAAACAAAAATCAAGGCACTAAGGTAGCGCTGTCCTGATGCAGCTGTAAATGCGTAAGCGAGGTCCTGCCTGATCTTCGCTTTTTGGCGTTGGGAACAAACCTGCTGCAACCCAAAAAAACGACAAGAAGGCGTCGGCAACTTCTGCCTGTGCACTAGAGTCATAGCTAGCAAAGGTAGCGCTGTCTGCGCGCTGAGGTGTTATATGAGTCATCCCATCACCGCCCTGGTCATCATGGGCGTTGCCGGTTGCGGCAAGACGTGCGTCAGCGAGGCCCTGTGCCAATTGAGCGGCGCCACTGCCATTGAAGGCGATACTTTCCATCCGGCCGCGAACATCGAAAAGATGAGCGCGGGGATCCCCCTGAACGACGACGACCGTGCCGGCTGGCTCGACAGCCTGTGCGATGAACTGCGTCGCGTCGACGCGCTGGGCGAACGCCCGGTGCTGACCTGCTCGGCCCTTAAACACAGTTATCGCGAAGTGTTGCGCAGCGCCTTGCCGGGCCTGGGCTTCGTGTTTCTTGAATTGACCCCTGAAGTCGCCGCTGAGCGTGTGTCCCATCGTCCGGGCCACTTCATGCCGGCGACGTTGATCGAAAGCCAGTTCGCCACCCTCGAATCGCCGAAGGGCGAGCCGCTGACGTTGGCGTTGAATGCTTCGATCCACAGCGTTGAAGAACTGGCGTCCCAGGCTCACGTCTGGTGGCAGGCCCATGGTCTGAAACAGGCGGTATGAGTGTGTTGAAAGAGATAGCGCTGTCCCCCCGACTTCTGTTTAACCCGTTTTAATAACAACAACAATCCAGGAGACACCCCCAATGTTTGGCATGTCCCACGACGCCTACCTGCTGCTCGATGCAGTGGTCACGGTAATCGGCCTGATTATCCTGATCACCAAATTCAAGATTCACCCGTTCATTTCCCTGACCATCGCCGCCGCGTTCCTCGGCCTGACGTCGGGCATGCCGATCGGCACCATCATCAAAGCGTTCCAGGACGGCTTCGGTGGCGTGCTCGGTTTTGTCGGCATCATCCTCGCGTTGGGCACCATGCTCGGCAAAATGATGGCCGAATCCGGCGGCGCCGATCAGATCGCCCAGACCCTGATTCGTGCGTTCGGTAAAGACAAAGTCCAGTGGGCAATGATGTTCGCTGCGTTCCTTGTCGGCATCCCGCTGTTCTTCGAAATTGGCTTTGTCCTGCTGATTCCGTTGGTGTTCATCGTTGCCCGTCGCACCGGCGTGTCGATCATCAAGATCGGTATCCCGCTGCTCGCCGGTCTGTCCGCCGTGCACGGTCTGGTGCCACCGCACCCGGGTCCGCTGCTGGCGATCGGCGTGTTCGGTGCCGACATCGGCAAGACCATCCTTTACGGTCTGATCGTTGCGCTGCCGACCGCAATTATTGCCGGTCCGATCTTCGGTACCTTCATCGCCAAGCACATTCCGGGTCACCCGAATCAGGAGCTGGTCGATCAACTGGCCCGCGAAAACGACGACTCGGCGAAGCTGCCGAGCTTCACCATCACCCTGATCACCGTGCTGTTGCCGGTGTTCCTGATGCTGCTGAAAACCTTCGCTGACGTGGCGCTGCCGGACGGTCACTTCTTCCGCACCTGGATGGACATGATCGGCCACCCGATCTCGGCCCTGCTGCTGGCGTTGCTGCTGTCGCTGTACACCTTCGGGCACAAGCAGGGCATCGGTTCCCAGCAAATGCTCAAGTGGCTCGACGCGAGCCTGGCGCCAACCGCCGCGATCATCCTGATCATCGGCGCCGGTGGTGGCTTCAAGCAGATGCTGGTGACCAGCGGTGTGGGCGACGTGATCGGCCACATGGCGGTCAGCGCGCAGATCTCGCCGATCCTGCTGGCGTGGCTGGTGGCGGCGGTGATTCGGATTGCGACCGGTTCGGCGACTGTGGCGACCATTACCGGCGCGGGCATTGTCGTGCCAGTGGTGGGGATGATCCCGGGCGTCAACCGTGAGCTGTTGGTGTTGGCCACCGGTGCCGGTTCGTTGATTCTGTCCCACGTGAACGACGCCGGTTTCTGGCTGGTGAAGCAGTACTTCAACATGACCGTGGCCGAGACGTTCAAGACCTGGACGGCGATGGAAACCATCCTCTCCATCGTCGCGCTGGGCTTTATCCTGCTGTTGTCGCTGTTCGTTTAAGCGGCTTCACGCAGACACAAAAAAACCGCAGCGATGCGGTTTTTTTGTGGGTGATCGTTCCCACGCTCTGCGTGGGAACGATCAGAGGTGTGTCAGTTACTTCGTAACTAAGCCATCCGCCCGGAACATCCCGCGAATTCCGCGCACTGCCTGACGAATCCGGTCCTGGTTTTCAATCAGCGCAAAGCGCACATGGTCGTCGCCATACTCACCAAAGCCAACCCCCGGCGAGACGCACACCTTGGCCTCGGCCAGCAGTTTCTTGGCGAATTCCAGCGAGCCCAGATGTGCATACGCCTCGGGAATCTTCGCCCAGACATACATCGACGCCTTCGGATTCTCGACCATCCAGCCCAGCTCATGCAGGCCTTTGACCAGCACGTTGCGGCGCTGGCGGTACTGCTCGGCGATGTCGCGCACGCACTGCTGATCGCCTTCCAGCGCGGCAATCGCCGCCACTTGCAGCGGGGTGAAGGTGCCGTAGTCGTGGTAACTCTTGATCCGCGCCAGCGCGTTGACCAGTTCCGGGTTACCGACCATGAAACCGATGCGCCAGCCGGCCATGTTGTAGCTCTTGGACAGGGTGAAAAACTCCACCGCGATGTCCTTGGCCCCCGGCACCTGCATGATCGACGGGGCTTTCCAGCCGTCGTAGACAATGTCAGCGTACGCCAGGTCGTGAATCACCAATACGTCGTACTGCTTGGCGAGGGCGATCACTCGTTCGAAGAAATCCAGTTCCACGCACTGCGCGGTCGGGTTGGACGGGAAGCCGAGGATCATCATCTTCGGCTTCGGGATCGAGCCACGAATGGCCCGTTCCAGTTCGTCGAAGAAGTCCACGCCCGGCACCAGCGGCACCGAACGCACTTGGGCACCGGCAATCACCGCGCCGTAGATGTGAATCGGATAGCTCGGGTTCGGCACCAGCACGGTGTCGCCCTGGTCCAGGGTGGCCAGCATCAAATGCGCCAGGCCTTCCTTGGAACCGATAGTGACAATGGCTTCGCTTTCCGGGTCGATATCGACCGCGTAGCGATCCTTGTACCAATTGGAAATCGCCCGGCGCAGGCGCGGAATGCCCTTGGACGTCGAGTAACCGTGGGTGTCTTCGCGTTGGGCGACTTGTACGAGTTTTTCGACAATGTGCGGCGGCGTGGCGCCATCGGGGTTGCCCATGCTCAAGTCGATGATGTCTTCACCACGACGCCTGGCGGCCATCTTCAGCTCGGCGGTGATGTTGAAAACGTAAGGGGGGAGTCGATCTATGCGCGCAAAGCGGCGCGGCGAACCTTGTTCGGCCATTGTTGCCTCGGATAACGTAAGCGCCCGGAACCGTCCGAGCGACGCTGGTCACTGCGGTGACCTGTGGCGGAAGATAAGGGCGCTGATGGCATACTGTCCAGCCCGTTTGTAAACATTTTTTTCCGAAGGAAAATGGTTAATGGAATTCACCAGCGGCTTCTTGCTGAGCCTTTCGCTGTGCCTGGATATCGGCGTGGCCAACATCGCCATGATCACCCTGGCGATGCAGCGCGGTTACTTTCAGGGTTTCGCTCTGGGCCTTGGCACCTGCGTCGGCGACCTGATTTACGCGGTGCTGGCGCTGGCCGGGATGACCGTTTTGCTGCAATACGAAACCGTGCGCTGGGTGCTGTGGATCGGCGGTTCGGCGCTGCTGATCTACTTTGCGGCGAAGATGATCTATTCGGCGATTCACCACGAGGCGCAGTTGGCGGCGACGGCGGAAGTGGGGCAGAACTCCCATCGCAAAGAGTTCTTCCGGGGGATTTTTCTCGCCATGTCGTCGCCGAGCGCGATCCTCTGGTTCGCTGCGGTGGGCGGCACCTTGATTGCCCGTTCCGGTGGCGGTGGTCCTTTGAGTTCGGCGCTGTTCCTCGGTGGTTTTCTCTGCGCCGGACTGCTGTGGTCGGCCGGTTTGTGCTTCGCCGCGAGCCATGGCGGCAAACTCCTCGGTGACAAGCTGTTGCGCTATTCCTACCTGGCATCTGCAGCGATCTTCTGCTATTTCGCGGTTTACGTGATCGTATCTGGCTACAACGAATTTGTCGGTTCAGGCGCCGTCGAGCAGTTGCACGCGCTGTAACCGTGCGAATTGGATCGGGCTTTCTATACTCCCAGCCGAACCCCCTTTTTTGTTCCAGGAGTCGAGTCATGGATGAGCAAAAACGCGTCGAAGTGGCTGAGCCTCGCTTCGAACATGGACACTTCCTGCTGATTGCAGGTTTTCGCGGTCGATTTACCCAAGACACCGCCAAAGACATCCCGGCGCTGTGGGAAAAGTTCTTGCCGCACTTGGGAAAGATCCCAGGGCAAAAGAACGAAGTGACTTACGGAGTCTGCAGCAATTTCGACGGCAAGGGCGGCTTCGATTACATCGCCGGGGTGGAAATCGACAAGCTCGATGACCTCGACCAGAAGGTCTACCAGTGGGTCGAAGTGCTGCCTCGGCAATACGCAGTGTTCGAGCACAAGGGACCGCTCGAACAACTGCCGCAAACCCTGCAATACATCTACAAGACCTGGCTGCCGACCTCGCACTACGTGGAACTCAACGCCCCGGAACTGGAGCGTTACAGCGCCGATTTCAATCCGCGGTTGCACACCGGCAAACTGGAAATCTGCGTGCCGGTCGATACCAAGGTTTGAGCCCAACACCATGAGGCGGATCACTGATCCGCCTCATGCTTTCAACGCTGTTTACGTCGCGCCCGCAACAGATCGATACCCAGAGTGATAAAGCCGAACGTACTGATGCCCAACACCATCAACAGGCCGATTTCAACGCTGCTCATAAGCGGTTTCCCCCAAGGTTGATCAGAGACACGCCTGAGAAATAGCCCGACAAACGCCCGAAGAAAAGCGCTTATACGCAGGCTTTACGCCGCCCCTGCACATCGATATGCAGACCTTATTCCTTTATGCTTTCGGTACTTTCTTCTGCTGATTTCCGAGCCGCCATGAACACCCTCATCCGCAACGTCACCGCCGCCGACTTGGACCGCTGCTACGCCATCGAAACCGTTGCCTACGAAGGCGACGAAGCGGCCACCCGCGAGAAGATCGCCACGCGTATTGCCACCTGGCCCGAGGGTTTTATCGTCGCTGAGGTGGATGGCGTGGTGGCAGGTTTCGTCAATTCTGGCGCGGCGTTTGATGTGCAGATGTCGGACGAGGCGTTCAAGGAACTGATCGGCCACGACCCGCAAGGACCGAACGTGGTGATCATGTCGGTGGTGGTGCACCCGGATTATCAGGGGCAGGGCCTGGCCAAGCGCTTGATGGGTGAGTTCATCGAGCGTATGCGCGGGATGGACAAAGCGACGATTCACCTGATGTGCAAAGAAAAACACATTGCGCTGTACGCCGGGTTTGGTTTTGCCTACATCAAACCTTCGGAGTCGGATCACGGCGGCATGGCGTGGCACGAGATGATCCTTACGCTCTGAGGCCAACCCGATCTCCACTGTAGGAGCTGCCGAAGGCTGCGATCTTTTGATCTTGATTTTTTAACAGCAAGGTCAAAAGATCGCAGCCTTCGGCAGCTCCTACAGGGGATTGTGTTCTGTCAGTAGAGGCTGTCGCTTACCCGCTTCGGCGCTTCCCGGTCGTAGGCCTCGGCGTCGAACTGACCGTCGTTCAAACGTTTGTGGAAGGCGCCGGCAGAGGGCAGGGCCGAGCGCGGCAGGTGGGTTTCCGGGTTCCAGGCATCGGAACGCACAAACGCTTTCGAACAATGAAAGAACGCCGCTTCCACTGTCACCAGCAACACCGTTTTCGCCGGTTTGCCATTCACCGCAAAGCTTTCCAACAGCTCAGGCTCAGCACTAATCACCGCCGTGCCATTGACCCGCAACGTCTCACCAATCCCCGGAATGATGAACAGCAGCGACACCCGCGAATCCTGCAGCACATTGCGCAAGGTATCGATGCGGTTGTTGCCCGGGCGATCGGGCAACGCCAGCGTACGTTCGTCAATGATCCGCACAAACCCTGCTTTGTCACCGCGCGGCGAATTATCCAGGCCATCGGCGCCCACCGAGCTGACGATCACCAGCGGCGACAGGCGCACCATCGCCTGATAATCCTCGTTGAGAAAACCGATCTGCTTACGCACGGCCCGCTCGTGCGGCCGTCCGTAAATCGCTTCCAGCGCTTCGATTGAATCGATCATCGTTGCATCCCTCGATGACTTAGAAAAACAGGCCCATGCGCCGCTCGTAACCGATCCGGCCCTTGTACGCCTCACCGCTGTCGACATAGCCGTGTTTGGCGTACAGCGCGATGGCTGCGTCGTTGTCCGCGTCCACCGACAATTCCAGCCCCTTGATCTCAGGCCACGCCTGACGTGCAACTTCGGGGAGTGCTTGCAGGCAAGCCTTGCCGTAACCCTTGCCCTGGGCGCGGCGATCGACCTGCAACGCATGCAGGGTGGCGCTGTGTTCATCGGCCCAGTCCGGCAGCACCGGCGGGCGTTTGAGCAACAGAAACGCCACGGGCACTTCATCCGCCAGCAGCGCAAAACCCTTCACGCCGGGGCCGGGTTTCGACAGCAGCGTGTGCAACGCGCCATGGATATCGCCGGAGAACTTGATCTGCTCGGCATGGATTTCAATCGCCTCGACTTGCTGACGCTGCAAGGCGTTCAGGCTGTCGTACGGCACGAGTTGGGCTGACACGGGAATTTCCTTTTTCCTACAAAGATGAGCCTCGGATTCTAGCGATTTTGTCTTCTGCAGAAATTTTTTGTTTCGTCTGTCGATCCGCCCGCTTGCCGGACGACTAAGGGTGTCTTCACAACAAAAAACACGGAGAACACCATGAGCGCACAAACCGAGATCCAGACCCTGATCAACACTTACCGCGAAGCCGTCATGACCAAGAACGTCGAGAAAGTCATGGCGTTGTACGCCGACGACATCGTCTCTTTCGACGCGATCAAGGCCCTGCAATTCAAAGGCAAAACCGCCTACCGCGCACACTGGGTCGAGTGCATGGAAATGTGCCCCGGCCCGCACATTTTCGAGTTCCATGAAATCGCCATCGAAAGCGCCGACAACATCGCCTTCGCCCACTGGGTGGCGAACTGCGGCGGCACCAACGACAAGGGCGAAACCCAGAGCTGCTGGATGCGCGTCACCGCCTGCTATCGGCAGGTCGGCGGGGCGTGGAAAATCGTCCACGAACACTGGTCGGCGCCGTTCGATCCGATGAGCGGCGCGACCCTGTTCGATGTGCAGCCCTGATCTTCAGCCATAGTTGATCCGTCCGCTTCAGGAGAACGCCATGAAGTATTTATGCCTGGTCTACAGCGATGAACGCCTGCTGCATTCATCACCCGACAGCCCGGAAGACGCCGAGTGCTGGGCCTACGCCGAGTCGATTCAGGGCAGCGGGCGGATGGTTGCCGCCGAAGCGCTGGAGTCGGTGCAGACCGCCACCACCGTACGGATGCGCAACGGCAAACTGTCGATCACCGATGGCCCGTTCGCCGAAACCAAGGAGCAATTGGCCGGTTTCTACCTGATCGACGCCAAGGATCTCAACGAAGCGATTCAGGTTGCCGGCAATATTCCGGCGGCGCGGGTGGGCAGCGTGGAAGTACGACCGGTGCGGCAATTGAATGTCTGAGGTCAAGGCGCGGGTCGAGCAGGTCTACCGCGAAGAGTCGCGGCGGATCCTGGCGACGCTGATTCGCTTGCTGGGTGATTTCGACCTCGCCGAAGAGGCCTTGCACGAGGCGTTCTTCGTCGCGGTCGAGCGCTGGCAGCGCGACGGCGTGCCGGACAACCCGCGCACCTGGCTGGTGTCCACCGGGCGTTTCAAGGCGATTGACGTGTTGCGCCGTCGTGCGCGGTTCAAGGCCTCGCAGCCGCTGTTGCTGGCGCAACTGGAAGAACTGGAGCAGGCCGACTGGAGTGGCGAAGACGTGGAAGACGATCGTCTGCGGCTGATCTTCACCTGTTGCCACCCGGCGCTGGCGGCGGATGCGCAAGTGCCGCTGACCTTGCGCGAAGTCTGCGACCTGACCACCGAGGAAATCGCCCGCGCCTTTCTCTGCGCGCCGGCGGCGATTGCCCAGCGCATCGTGCGCGCCAAAGCCAAGATCCGTGACGCGAAAATCCCCTATCAAGTACCAAGCCTGAGCGAATTGCCCGAGCGCCTCGACAGCGTGTTGCGGGTGATTTATCTGGTGTTCAACGAAGGGTACTCGGCGTCGGGAGGGGCTGAGTTGATCCGTGAAGATCTGACCCGCGAGGCGATACGGCTGGGGCGGCTTTTGATGGAGTTGCTGCCGGAGCCGGAGGTGATGGGGCTGCTGGCGATGATGCTGTTGCACGAATCGCGACGTCCGGCGCGGACATCGCCGGACGGTGAACTGGTGCTGCTGGATGATCAGGATCGATCACTCTGGGATCGCGAGTTGATAGCCGAAGGTTGCGCGCTGGTTGAGCGTGCGCTGACCACGCGGCGCTTCGGGCCGTATTGTTTGCAAGCGGCGATTGCCGCGGTGCATGCCGAGGCGCCGACGGCGGGGGAGACGGATTGGGCGCAGATCGTCGGTTTGTATGACGTGCTGTTGCGCGCGGTACCTTCCCCGGTGATTGAGTTGAACCGCGCGGTGGCGGTTGCCAAGCGCGACGGGGCACTGAACGGATTGAATCTGATTGAGGGGATTTTGGCGCGCGGCGAGTTGCAGGATTACCACTTGGCGCACTCGGCGCGGGCGGAGTTTTGTCGGCAGTTGGGCAGGGTGGAGGAGGCGAGAGCGGCGTATGTGCGCGCTTTGGAGTTGACCCGACAAGAGCCGGAGCGGCGGTTTATTGAAGGGCGGCTCATGGCGCTGGAATTGCCCTCACCCTAGCCCTCTCCCAGGGGGAGAGGGGACTGATTGGGGGATATTGGAGAGGTTCACCGACTTGACAGCTCAGTTGGGAATCCATGATCGAACCAAATTTCACGACCCTATATACCGCAGCAATCAATCCATAATCGACTCGGTCTTTCAGGTCGATGTCTGACGCAAGACACCTCGGTCGACCCCCTCTCCCTCCGGGAGAGGGCTGGGGTGGGTAAAGACCGGGTACATCCTTTACGTTTGAGACCGGGGA
>NZ_JAMLFX010000022.1 GCF_023634765.1 Pseudomonas sp. AKS31 | reverse complement strand
AAGACGGTCTGCGTTTCGCTATCCGTGAAGGCGGTCGTACCGTCGGCGCTGGCGTCGTAGCCAAAATCATTGAGTAATCTCTTTTATAGAGTCTGCTTGATGGATTGAAAAAGCCCCCGCTCAGCGGGGGCTTTTTTATTGGGTTGACACCTATCTGGGGCGTCTATAGAATTGCGCCTCCTTTTAACGGGCGTATTGCGCCCGGTGGGAATAGCAGCCGGAGTCTGAAATCCAATGCAAAATCAGCAAATCCGTATCAGGTTGAAGGCTTTCGACCATCGCCTGATCGACCAATCAACCCAGGAAATCGTGGAAACCGCGAAACGTACTGGTGCTCAAGTGCGTGGTCCAATTCCACTGCCTACCCGTAAAGAGCGGTTCACCGTTCTGGTTTCCCCGCACGTCAACAAAGACGCGCGTGACCAGTACGAAATCCGCACTCATAAGCGCGTTCTGGACATCGTCCAGCCAACGGATAAAACCGTTGATGCTCTTATGAAGCTTGATCTTGCGGCCGGTGTGGAAGTGCAGATCAGCCTCGGCTAAGACTCGGTCTTAGTCGTGTAACGCTCTGAAATGGGCGGCCATAGCGGGTGAAAGCCCCGTACACTCATGAGGTTTACAACATGACTATTGGTGTAGTCGGTCGTAAATGCGGTATGACCCGTATTTTCACCGAAGAAGGTGTCTCCATTCCGGTCACGGTCATTGAGATCGAGCCGAATCGCGTCACCCAGTTCAAAACTGAAGAGACCGATGGCTATCGTGCAGTGCAAGTCACTGTCGGCGAGCGTCGTGCTTCGCGTGTAACAGCAGCTCAAGCTGGCCACTTCGCTAAGGCGAACGTTGCCGCTGGTCGCACCACCATGGAATTCCGTCTTGAAGAAGGCGAGTACCAGGCTGGCGATCTGATCAACGCTGAAATCTTCGCCGCTGGTCAACTGGTTGATGTAACCGGTCAGTCCAAAGGTAAAGGCTTTCAGGGTACGATCAAGCGTTGGAATTTCCGCGGGCAAGATAACACCCACGGTAACTCCGTATCCCACCGCGTCCCAGGCTCTATCGGCCAGTGCCAGACTCCTGGTCGTGTATTCAAGGGCAAAAAAATGTCCGGTCATATGGGCGCTGAGCGCGTGACCGTGCAGTCCCTGGAAGTAGTGCGCGTGGACGCTGAACGCAATCTGTTGTTGGTCAAGGGCGCTGTTCCTGGCGCTACTGGCGGCAACCTGGTTGTACGTCCAGCAGCCAAGGCTCGCGGTTAAGGGGAAGCTGACATGCAATTAAATGTAAATGACGCTCAAGCGATCGAAGTTTCCGAACTGACATTTGGCGGCGAATTCAACGAGACGCTGGTTCACCAAGCAGTCGTGGCCTACATGGCTGGCGGCCGTCAAGGTAGCAAGCAGCAGAAGACCCGTTCCGACGTTCGTGGTGGCGGCAAGCGCCCATGGCGTCAGAAAGGTACTGGCCGTGCTCGTGCCGGTACTATCCGTAGCCCAATCTGGCGTGGCGGCGGTACCACTTTCGCAGCTCGTCCTCAGGATCACTCCCAGAAGCTGAACAAGAAGATGTATCGCGCAGCAATGCGTTCCATCCTTGCTGAGCTGGTGCGTACTGATCGTCTGGTCGTGGTTCAGGATTTCGCTGTTGAAACTCCGAAAACCAAAGATCTGCTGGGCAAGCTGAACAACATGAGCCTGACCGATGTTCTCATCGTGTCGGACGCTGTTGATCAGAACCTGTACCTGGCTGCTCGTAACCTGCCGCACGTAGATGTACGTGACGTTCAAGGTTCCGATCCAGTTAGTCTGATCGCATACGACAAGGTGTTGATCACTGTGTCGGCCGTGAAGAAATTCGAGGAGCTGCTGGGATGAACCAGGAACGCGTATTTAAAGTTCTGCTTGGCCCGCACGTTTCCGAGAAGGCTACGGTTCTGGCAGACAAGAAAGGCCAGTTCGTTTTCAAGGTTGCTACTGATGCAACCAAGCTGGAAATCAAGAAGGCCGTCGAAAGCCTGTTCAGCGTGAAAGTAGAGCGCGTCACTACCCTGAATGTTCTGGGTAAGAGCAAGCGCACTGCTCGCGGTCTGGGCAAGCGTAATGACTGGAAGAAGGCAGTTATCTCCCTTCAGCCAGGCCAAGATCTCGATTTCAGCAGCAGTGCTGAGTAAGGAAGGGGTGCATCATGGCAATCGTTAAATGCAAACCGACTTCCCCTGGCCGCCGTTTTGTGGTCAAGGTGGTCAACCAGGAGCTGCATAAAGGCGCTCCTCACGCACCGCTGCTCGAGAAAAAATCGAAGACTGGTGGTCGTAACAACAATGGCCGTATTACCACTCGTCACATCGGTGGTGGTCATAAGCAGCATTACCGTATGGTCGATTTTCGTCGTAACGACAAAGATGGCATCGTCGCCACTGTCGAGCGTATCGAATACGATCCAAACCGTACTGCTCACATCGCACTGCTCTGCTACGCAGACGGCGAGCGCCGCTACATCATCGCCCCTAAAGGCGTGAGTGCTGGCGACCAGCTGATCGCAGGCGCTCTGGCTCCAATCAAGCCAGGCAACGCTCTGCAACTGCGCAACATTCCAGTCGGTTCTACCGTACACGGCATCGAATTGAAGCCAGGTAAAGGTGCACAGATCGCTCGTTCCGCTGGTGCTTCGGCTCAGCTGATCGCTCGTGAAGGTGTCTACGTGACCCTGCGTCTGCGTTCCGGTGAAATGCGTAAAGTCCTGGCTGAATGCCGTGCGACCCTGGGTGAAGTCTCGAACTCCGAGCACAGCCTGCGTTCGCTGGGTAAAGCTGGTGCCAAACGCTGGCGTGGCGTTCGCCCAACCGTTCGTGGTGTTGCCATGAACCCGGTTGACCACCCACATGGTGGTGGTGAAGGTCGTACCTCTGGTGGTCGTCATCCGGTATCGCCATGGGGCTTCCCGACTAAGGGCGCGAAGACTCGTGGTAATAAGCGTACCGACAAAATGATCGTCCGTCGTCGCAAGTAAATAGAGGGATACGACAGTGCCACGTTCTCTGAAAAAAGGTCCTTTTATTGATCTTCACCTACTGAAGAAGATCGAAGTGGCGGCGGAAAAGAACGATCGCAAACCAATTAAAACCTGGTCGCGTCGTTCGATGATCCTGCCACAAATGGTCGGTCTGACCATCGCAGTACACAACGGTCGTCAGCACGTCCCAGTTCTCGTTAACGAAGACATGGTCGGCCACAAACTGGGCGAGTTCGCCGGTACCCGCAACTATCGCGGGCACGTGGCTGACAAGAAAGCCAAGCGTTAAGGGGTAAGGAAATGGAAGTAGCCGCTAAGTTGTCGGGCGCTCGAATCTCCGCCCAGAAAGCCCGCTTGGTCGCCGACCAGATCCGCGGGAAGAAGGTGGGCGAAGCGCTCAACCTGTTGGCTTTCAGCAGTAAGAAAGCCGCCGAGATCATGAAGAAAGTGCTGGAGTCGGCCGTAGCCAACGCCGAGCATAACGAAGGCGCAGACGTTGATGACCTGAAGGTCAGCACCGTTTTCGTCAACGAAGGGCGTTCGCTGAAGCGCATCATGCCACGTGCCAAAGGCCGTGCTGATCGCATCGTCAAGCGGTCTTGCCATATCACTGTCAAGGTTGCTGACAAGTAACGGAGTCGAAGAGATGGGTCAGAAAGTACATCCCATTGGCATTCGCCTGGGAATCGTCAAGGAGCACACCTCCGTCTGGTACGCAGACGGTCGGACTTATGCGGACTACTTGTTCGCAGATCTGAAAGTGCGTGAGTATCTCCAAGACAAACTAAAAAGCGCGTCCGTAAGCCGTATCGATATCCATCGTCCGGCCCAAACTGCACGCATCACCATCCACACCGCTCGTCCAGGTATCGTTATCGGGAAGAAAGGTGAAGATGTTGAGAAACTGCGTCAGGACCTGACCAAGCAAATGGGTGTGCCTGTGCACATCAATATCGAAGAGATCCGCAAGCCGGAGCTCGACGGTATGCTGGTTGCGCAGAGCGTAGCTCAGCAGCTGGAGCGTCGCGTAATGTTCCGTCGCGCTATGAAGCGCGCAGTACAGAACGCCATGCGCATTGGTGCCAAAGGCATCAAAATCCAAGTGAGCGGTCGTCTCGGCGGTGCTGAAATCGCACGTACTGAATGGTATCGCGAAGGTCGTGTGCCATTGCACACCCTGCGTGCCGACATCGACTATGCCAACTACGAAGCTCACACCACTTACGGTGTGATCGGTGTAAAGGTTTGGATCTTCAAAGGCGAAGTTATTGGTGGTCGCCAAGAAGAACTGAAACCACAAGCACCAGCGCCTCGTAAAAAAGCTGCTAAGTAAGGGGTACGCCAAATGTTGCAACCAAAGCGTACGAAGTTCCGCAAGCAGATGACCGGCCACAACCGTGGTCTGGCACTGCGCGGTAGCAAAGTCAGCTTCGGCGAGTTCGCGCTGAAGTCTGTTGCTCGTGGTCGTCTCACCGCTCGTCAGATCGAGTCAGCGCGTCGTGCTCTGACCCGTCACGTAAAACGTGGCGGCAAGATCTGGATCCGTGTATTCCCGGACAAGCCGATCTCCAAAAAACCTCTCGAGGTTCGTATGGGTAAAGGTAAGGGTAACGTGGAGTACTGGGTTGCCCAGATTCAGCCAGGTAAAGTCCTGTATGAAATCGAGGGTGTTTCTGAAGAGCTGGCGCGTGAGGCTTTCGCCCTGGCTGCTGCAAAGCTGCCGCTCGCCACCTCCTTTGTTAAACGGACGGTGATGTGATGAAAGCGAATGAACTTCGTGAAAAATCCGCACAGCAGCTGAACGAGCAACTGCTCGGCTTGCTGCGCGACCAGTTCAATCTGCGCATGCAGAAAGCAACTGGCCAGTTGGGGCAGTCTCATCTGCTCTCGCAAGTTAAGCGTGACATCGCTCGCGTGAAGACTGTGCTCAACCAGCAGGCAGGTAAGTGATCATGGCTGAAGCCGAAAAAACTGTCCGTACGCTGACTGGCCGTGTTGTCAGCGACAAGATGGACAAAACCATCACCGTTCTGATCGAGCGTCGCGTAAAGCACCCGATCTACGGTAAATACGTTAAGCGTTCGACTAAGCTGCACGCGCACGACGAAACCAATCAGTGCCACATCGGCGACAAAGTCACTATTCGTGAAACTCGTCCGATGGCCAAGACCAAGTCTTGGGCGCTGGTTGATGTTCTCGAACGCGCTGTGGAAGTCTAAGGGCTAGGGGTCGGAGAAATTATATGATTCAGACTCAATCCATGCTCGATGTGGCCGATAACAGCGGCGCTCGCCGTGTTATGTGCATCAAGGTGCTGGGTGGCTCCCATCGTCGTTACGCTGGTATCGGTGACATCATCAAAGTTACCGTTAAGGAAGCAATTCCTCGCGGTAAAGTGAAAAAAGGCCAAGTGATGACTGCTGTTGTAGTCCGCACTCGTCACGGCGTACGTCGTGCTGATGGCTCCATTATCCGCTTTGATGGCAACGCTGCTGTTCTTCTGAACAACAAGCAAGAGCCGATCGGCACCCGTATCTTTGGGCCAGTGACCCGTGAACTTCGTACTGAGAAGTTCATGAAGATCGTCTCGCTCGCCCCAGAAGTGCTGTAAGGAGATCCGACATGCAAAAGATTCGTCGTGACGACGAGATCATCGTGATCGCCGGCAAAGACAAAGGTAAGCGCGGTAAGGTGCTGAAGGTTCTTGCTGACAACCGTCTGGTTGTTGGTGGTCTGAACCTGGTCAAGCGTCATACCAAGCCTAACCCGATGTCGGGCGTACAGGGCGGTATCGTCGAGAAAGAAGCGCCACTGCACGCTTCCAACGTCGCCATCTTCAACGGCGAAACCAACAAGGCTGACCGCGTTGGTTTCAAAGTAGAAGACGGTAAGAAAATTCGTGTCTTCAAGTCGACCCAAAAAGCGGTTGATGCTTGAACACTGCTAGGTAGAAGACCATGGCACGACTAAAAGAGATTTACCGGAAGGAAATCGCTCCGAAACTTAAGGAAGAACTTAAGCTTTCGAACGTGATGGAAGTTCCGCGCGTTACAAAAATCACCCTGAACATGGGTCTGGGCGAAGCGATCGGCGACAAAAAAGTCATCGAGCACGCTGTTGCTGACCTGGAAAAGATCACCGGCCAGAAAGTCGTTGTGACCTACGCTCGGAAATCCATCGCTGGCTTTAAAGTCCGCGAAGGATGGCCGATCGGCGTCAAAGTGACCCTGCGCCGTGAGCGTATGTATGAGTTCCTGGATCGTCTGCTGTCGATCTCCCTGCCTCGGGTTCGCGACTTCCGCGGCCTGAATGCCAAGTCCTTCGATGGTCGTGGTAACTACAGCATGGGCGTGAAAGAGCAGATCATTTTCCCGGAAATCGACTACGACAAGATCGATGCTCTCCGCGGTCTGGACATTACCCTGACCACCACTGCCAAGAACGATGATGAAGGCCGCGCTCTGCTGCGTGCTTTCAAATTCCCGTTCCGCAACTGATTGGAGTAGGAAAATGGCCAAGAAGAGCATGAAAAACCGTGAGCTGAAGCGTCAGCTCACTGTTGCCAAGTACGCCACCAAGCGTGCAGCGCTGAAAGCTATCATCGTTGATCTGAACGCAAGTCCAGAAGCGCGTTGGGAAGCTACCGTAGCGCTGCAGAAGCAACCACGTGACGCAAGCGCCTCGCGCATGCGTAACCGTTGCCGCCTGACTGGTCGTCCGCACGGCGTTTACCGCAAGTTCGGCCTTGGCCGTAACAAGCTGCGTGAAGCTGCAATGCGTGGTGACGTACCAGGTCTGGTTAAAGCCAGCTGGTAATTGCTGTCAAAGTCTCGATGTTCGGGTTCGCAAGAACCTGACCATCGGTGGCCTTGAATCTGAATCAAGCCCCTTTTGGGGCTTGATTCATTTCTGGGGTGTGTCTAGAATGACCGGCTCGCCTGAGCCCGTGTTTTTCATGCCCGGAAGTTCTCGGCGAAAAGTAGTAGCCGCAAGGCTAATTTTTCTGTATTAGGAGCGTCTAGCCCATGAGTATGCAGGACCCGTTAGCGGACATGCTAACTCGAATCCGTAATGCCCAGATGGCTGAAAAGTCTGTCGTAAGCATGCCGTCTTCCACGCTGAAGGTGGCTGTAGCAAAAGTCCTGAAGGACGAAGGTTACATCGCGGATTTTCAGATCACCACCGACGCTAAGCCGTCGTTGTCCATCGAGCTGAAGTACTTCGAAGGCCGTCCGGTTATCGAAGAAGTGAAGCGCGTTAGTCGTCCAGGCCTGCGTCAGTACAAGTCCGTTGAAGATCTGCCGAAAGTTCGTGGCGGTCTTGGCGTGTCTATCGTCTCCACCAACAAAGGTGTGATGACGGATCGTGCTGCGCGCGCTGCCGGTGTCGGCGGCGAAGTTCTTTGCACTGTGTTCTAAGGGGGGATAAGCATGTCTCGCGTCGCTAAGAACCCCGTTAAGCTGCCAGCCGGTGTCGAAGTAAAATTCGCAGGCCAACAGCTTTCGGTGAAGGGTGCCAAGGGTACTCTTGAACTGAACATCCATTCGTCCGTTGAGATCGTTGAAGAAGCTGGTGAGCTGCGTTTCGCTGCTCGCAATGGCGATCAACAAACTCGCGCAATGGCCGGTACCACGCGTGCGTTGGTAAACAATATGGTCCAAGGCGTAAGCCAAGGCTTCGAGCGCAAGCTCCAGCTGGTCGGTGTTGGTTACAAGGCGCAAGCAAAAGGCACGGTTCTGAACCTGGCCCTTGGCTTCTCGCACCCAGTGGATTACGAACTGCCGGAAGGCATCACCGCTGAGACTCCTAGCCAGACCGATATCCTGATCAAGGGCATCGACAAGCAGCTGGTAGGTCAAGTGGCCGCTGAGATCCGCGACTTCCGTCCACCAGAGCCGTACAAAGGCAAAGGTGTGCGCTACGCGGACGAAGTCGTCCGTCGTAAAGAAGCCAAGAAGAAGTAGGGCATAGCAAATGACCGACAAAAAAGTTACTCGACTGCGTCGCGCTCGCAAAGCACGCCTGAAAATGCACGAACTCGAAGTCGTGCGTCTCTGCGTGTTCCGCTCGTCGCAGCACATCTACGCCCAGGTCATCTCGGCCGACGGCAACAAAGTCCTGGCAAGCGCCTCGACTTTGGATAAAGAACTGCGTGATGGCGCCACTGGCAACATCGACGCGGCCACAAAGGTTGGCCAGCTGGTCGCTACGCGTGCTAAGGCCGCTGGCGTCTCGCAAGTGGCTTTCGACCGCTCTGGCTTCAAGTACCACGGCCGCGTTAAAGCGCTGGCTGATGCTGCTCGTGAAGCTGGGCTGGAGTTCTAAGTTATGTCAAATAACGACCAAAAGCGCGACGAAGGCTACATTGAGAAGCTGGTTCAAGTTAACCGCGTAGCCAAAACCGTTAAAGGCGGCCGTATCTTCACTTTCACCGCGTTGACCGTGGTTGGTGATGGTAAAGGGCGTGTTGGCTTCGGCCGTGGCAAGTCGCGTGAAGTGCCTGCTGCGATCCAGAAGGCAATGGAAGCTGCTCGCCGCAACATGATCCAAGTTGATCTGAACGGCACCACTCTGCAGTACGCAATGAAGTCCGCTCACGGCGCTTCGAAGGTGTACATGCAGCCTGCTTCTGAAGGTACCGGTATCATCGCTGGCGGCGCTATGCGTGCTGTCCTCGAAGTTGCTGGCGTTCAGAACGTTCTGGCCAAATGCTACGGCTCGACTAACCCGGTAAACGTGGTTCACGCCACTTTCAAAGGTTTGAAAGCTATGCAGTCTCCTGAATCCATTGCCGCCAAGCGTGGCAAAAGCGTTAAGGAGATCTTCTGATCATGGCTACCGTTAAAGTAACGCTGATCAAAAGCATGACCGGCCGCATCCCTAACCACAAACTGTGCGTTAAGGGTCTGGGTCTGCGTCGCATCGGTCACACTGTAGAAGTCCAGGATACTCCCGAGAATCGCGGGATGATCAACAAGGCTTACTACATGCTGCGTGTCGAGGGTTAATCGATGAAACTCAATGATCTGAGTCCAGCGCCGGGTTCCCGTCGCGAAAAGCATCGTCCGGGCCGTGGTATCGGTAGCGGTTTGGGTAAGACTGGTGGCCGTGGTCACAAAGGTCAGACCTCCCGCTCCGGTGGCACCATTGCTCCAGGCTTTGAAGGCGGTCAACAGCCGCTGCATCGTCGCCTGCCGAAGTTCGGTTTCGTTTCCCTGAAAGCCATGGACCGCGCAGAAGTGCGTCTGTCCGAGCTGGCTAAAGTGGAAGGCGACATCGTCACCGTGCAGTCCCTGAAAGATGCCAACGTGATCAACGTCAACGTACAGCGTGTGAAAATCATGCTGTCCGGTGAAGTGACTCGCGCTGTCACTATCGGCAAGGGAATCGGCGCCACCAAAGGTGCGCGTGCGGCTATCGAAGCAGCTGGCGGCAAGTTCGAGGAATAAATGGCTAAGCAAGGTGCTCTCTCTGCGCTCGGCAAAGGCGGTATGTCTGAACTCTGGGCTCGTCTGCGTTTTCTGTTCCTGGCGATTATCGTCTACCGAATAGGCGCACACATCCCGGTTCCAGGTATCAACCCGGACCGACTCGCAGACCTGTTTCGACAGAATGAGGGGACCATTCTTAGCTTGTTCAACATGTTCTCCGGCGGCGCGCTGGAACGGATGAGCATCTTTGCACTGGGGATCATGCCGTACATTTCGGCATCGATCATCATGCAACTGATGACCGCCGTCAGCCCGCAGCTGGAGCAGTTGAAGAAGGAAGGTGAAGCTGGCCGTCGCAAGATCAGCCAGTACACCCGCTACGGCACCGTCGTCCTCGCTCTCGTTCAGGCTATTGGCATGTCCATTGGTCTGGCGGGGCAGGGCGTTGCGTTCACTGGTGACTTTGGCTTCCATTTCGTCGCGGTATCCACTTTTGTGGCTGGTGCGATGTTCATGATGTGGCTGGGTGAGCAGATTACTGAGCGTGGTGTAGGCAACGGTATCTCGATGTTGATTTTTTCGGGTATCGTCGCCGGTCTTCCGAGAGCAATCGGGCAGTCTTTCGAGTCTGCGCGTCAGGGTGATATCAACATCTTCGCCTTGGTTGCCATCGGTTTGCTGGCAGTAGCGATTATCGGTTTCGTGGTGTTCATTGAGCGTGGTCAGCGTCGTATCGCTGTTCACTACGCCAAGCGTCAGCAGGGCCGTAAGGTTTTTGCTGCGCAGACTAGCCACCTACCGTTGAAGGTGAACATGGCCGGTGTTATTCCGGCTATTTTCGCGAGCAGCATTTTGCTGTTCCCGGCTTCGTTGGGTGCCTGGTTCGGTCAGTCTGAAGGTATGGGCTGGTTGCAGGACATCTCGCAGTCGATCGCTCCTGGTCAGCCGTTGAATATTCTGCTGTTTAGTGCAGGGATTATTTTCTTCTGCTTCTTCTATACGGCGTTGATGTTCAATCCGAAAGACGTAGCGGAAAACCTGAAGAAGTCCGGTGCCTTTATTCCGGGCATCCGTCCAGGTGAGCAGTCGGCGCGCTACATTGATGGCGTTCTGACCCGCTTGACCATGTTCGGTGCTCTTTACATGACGGCCGTGTGCCTGTTGCCCCAGTTCCTGGTGGTTGCAGCAAACGTTCCGTTCTACCTTGGCGGGACCTCGTTGCTGATCGTGGTCGTGGTTGTGATGGACTTCATGTCCCAAGTACAATCGCACCTCGTTTCGCACCAGTACGAATCCCTGATGAAGAAAGCCAACCTGAAGGGTTACGGCAGCGGCATGTTGCGCTGAGTACCCATAAGGTTCGAGGAGTTGGTGATGAAAGTTCGTGCATCGGTGAAAAAGCTGTGCCGTAACTGCAAGATTATTCGCCGCGAAGGTGTTGTTCGAGTAATTTGCAGCGCGGAACCGCGTCACAAACAGCGCCAAGGCTGAGTGTGATTGTGCTTCAAGCCCGGTAGCTAGTGCGCTACCGGGTTGATTATTTGTTATTACAGCGATATTATCTCGCGCCCTATTTCTTGGCTTCCGGGGCGTAGGTAGCTGTCAATTGGAGTCCCACTGAATGGCCCGTATTGCAGGCGTTAACATTCCAGATAACAAGCATACTGTTATCTCGCTGACCTACATCTATGGTGTTGGTCGCACAACTGCGCAGAAGATCTGTGCAGTGACTGGGGTAAACCCAGCAGCAAAGATCAAAGATCTGAGCGACGAGCAAATTGAACAGCTGCGTGGCGAAGTGGCGAAGTTCACCACTGAAGGTGACCTGCGTCGCGAAATCAACATGAAAATCAAGCGCTTGATGGACCTCGGTTGCTATCGCGGTCTGCGTCATCGTCGTGGTCTGCCAGTACGCGGTCAGCGTACCAAGACCAACGCGCGTACCCGTAAAGGTCCGCGTAAGCCGATCCGCAAGTAATCGCCCCAGCGAATCGACAGGAATTTAATCATGGCAAAACCTGCTGCTCGTCCTCGTAAAAAAGTTAAAAAGACAGTGGTTGATGGCATCGCCCACATCCATGCATCTTTTAACAACACCATCGTGACCATTACCGACCGTCAAGGTAACGCTCTTTCCTGGGCTACCTCCGGTGGTTCGGGTTTCCGCGGTTCCCGCAAGTCCACCCCGTTTGCTGCTCAAGTAGCTGCTGAACGTGCTGGTCAAGCTGCGCTGGAATACGGCCTGAAAAACCTCGACGTTAACGTCAAGGGTCCAGGTCCAGGTCGTGAATCCGCAGTCCGCGCTTTGAACGGCTGTGGCTACAAGATCGCCAGCATCACCGACGTGACGCCAATCCCGCACAACGGGTGCCGTCCGCCGAAGAAGCGCCGCGTGTAATCCAGGAGATTGTAAAGAATGGCTCGTTACATTGGTCCAAAATGCAAACTCGCTCGTCGCGAAGGCACCGATCTCTTCCTGAAGAGCGGCGTGCGCGCGATCGAATCGAAGTGCAACATTGAAGCAGCACCTGGTATCCACGGCCAACGCCGCGGTCGCCAGTCCGATTACGGCACCCAACTGCGTGAAAAGCAGAAGGTCCGTCGTATCTACGGCGTTCTCGAGCGTCAGTTCAGCGGCTACTACAAAGAAGCTGCTGGCAAGAAAGGTGCAACCGGTGAAAACCTGCTGCAACTGCTCGAATGCCGTCTGGACAACGTTGTATACCGTATGGGCTTTGGTTCGACTCGTGCCGAATCCCGTCAGCTGGTATCGCACAAGTCGATCAGCGTTAACGGTCAGACCGTAAACGTTCCGTCGTATCAGGTTCGTGCTGGTGACGTGGTTGCAGTTCGCGAGAAAGCAAAAAACCAACTTCGCATTGTCCAAGCTCTCGATCTGTGTGCCCAACGTGGCCGCGTAGAATGGGTAGAAGTAGACACTGAGAAGAAGTCGGGCGTTTTCAAGAACGTTCCTGCTCGCAGTGATCTGTCCGCCGACATCAACGAAAGCCTGATTGTCGAGCTCTACTCCAAGTAAGGGCTAGAAAATAGGTGCATCCATGCAGATTTCGGTAAATGAGTTCCTGACACCCCGCCACATTGATGTGCAGGTTGTCAGTCCAACCCGCGCCAAGATCACTCTCGAGCCTCTCGAGCGTGGTTTTGGCCACACCCTGGGCAACGCGCTGCGACGCATCCTGTTGTCCTCAATGCCCGGCTGCGCAGTAGTCGAGGCCGAGATTGACGGTGTGCTCCACGAGTACAGCGCCATCGAAGGTGTACAGGAAGACGTAATTGAAATCCTGTTGAACCTTAAAGGTCTGGCCATCAAGCTGCACGGTCGTGACGAAGTTACGCTGACCTTGTCGAAGAAGGGTTCGGGGGTGGTTACCGCTGCCGATATTCAGCTGGATCATGATGTCGAGATCGTTAATCCCGATCACGTAATCGCTAACCTGGCGTCTAACGGCGCCCTGAACATGAAGCTCACCGTAGCTCGTGGTCGTGGTTATGAACCAGCCGACTCGCGTCAGAGCGATGAAGACGAAAGCCGCAGCATCGGTCGCTTGCAGCTTGACTCTTCGTTCAGCCCGGTTCGCCGTATCGCATACGTGGTGGAAAACGCCCGTGTCGAGCAGCGTACCAACCTGGACAAGCTGGTTATTGATCTGGAAACCAACGGTACTCTGGATCCTGAAGAGGCTATCCGCCGCGCTGCAACCATCCTGCAACAGCAGTTGGCTGCGTTCGTCGACCTCAAGGGTGACAGTGAGCCAGTGGTTGTCGAGCAGGAAGACGAGATCGATCCGATCCTGCTTCGCCCGGTTGACGATCTGGAACTGACTGTACGTTCGGCTAACTGCCTTAAGGCGGAAAACATCTACTACATCGGTGACCTGATTCAGCGTACCGAAGTAGAGCTGTTGAAGACTCCGAACCTGGGCAAGAAATCCTTGACTGAAATCAAGGACGTTCTGGCCTCCCGCGGTCTGTCCCTCGGCATGCGCCTCGACAACTGGCCGCCTGCAAGTCTTAAGAAGGACGACAAGGCGACTGCCTGATCGTCGTAATCACCGAACGTAGTGTTTGGTAAGGAATGAACCATGCGTCATCGTAAAAGTGGTCGTCACCTGAGCCGCACCAGCTCGCACCGCAAGGCCATGTTCCAAAACATGGCGGTGTCGCTGTTCGAGCACGAGCTGATCAAAACTACTCTGCCAAAAGCCAAAGAACTGCGCCGCGTTGCCGAGCCGCTGATCACTCTGGCCAAGACAGACAGCCTGGCTAACCGCCGTCTGGCTTTCGACCGTACTCGTTCGAAAGCTATCGTTGGTAAGCTCTTTAACGACCTGGGCAAGCGTTATGCTACCCGTGAGGGTGGCTACCTGCGCATCCTCAAGTGCGGTTTCCGCGCTGGCGACAACGCGCCTATGGCGTACGTCGAGTTGGTTGATCGTGCTACTGCTGGCGAAGCTGTATCCGCCGAGTAAGACGTCAGTCTGAAACAAAGAACCGGGCCTAGTGCCCGGTTTTTTGTGCCCGCAAGAAAATGAGCTGTTCATACAAGCTTCTGACATGTCTCTGTTGGCACTATGTGCAGGGAAACATAATTAGTAATTATCTATCGATGTGCGCAAGTTAATGAATTTGTGGCTGTCACATGGATGATTGATACTTCCCTCCAAGCCGATTAGCCGGCAGTTTCAAGACTGACAGAGGAAGAAGACCGTATGAGCCAGATCAAAACGCTTACGACCGCCAGTGGCGCTCCTGTCGCTGATAACCAGAATTCTCGCTCCGCTGGCCCTCGTGGCCCGCTGCTGCTCGACGACTTTCATCTGATCGAGAAGCTTGCCCACTTCAACCGTGAAAACATTCCTGAGCGTCGTGTTCACGCCAAAGGCTCGGGTGCTTACGGCACATTCACCGTGACCCGCGATATCACCGAGTACACCAGCGCCAAGCTGTTCGAATCGGTAGGAAAACAGACGCCGACCTTTTTGCGATTCTCCACTGTTGGTGGTGAACGTGGTTCGGCTGACACTGAGCGCGATCCGCGCGGCTTCGCTCTGAAGTTCTATACCGAAGAAGGTAACTGGGACATCGTCGGTAACAACACGCCAGTGTTCTTCATTCGTGATCCGCTGAAGTTTCCTGACTTTATCCACACGCAAAAACGCCTGCCGCAAAGCAACCTGAAAAGTGCGCAAATGATGTGGGATTTCTGGTCGCATTCGCCCGAAGCGCTGCACCAGGTCACTATTCTGTTCTCCGATCGAGGCATCCCCGACGGCTACCGTCACATGCACGGCTTCGGCAGCCATACCTACAGCCTGATCAACGCTCAAGGTGAGCGTCACTGGGTCAAGTGGCACTACAAGACCAAACAAGGCATAAAGAATCTGGCACCGGCCGATGCTGCGCGATTGGCGGGCACTGATCCTGACTACGCTCAGCGCGACCTGTTCGAAGCCATCGAGCGCGGTGACTTCCCGAAATGGCGCGTGTGCATTCAGATCATGACCGAAGCCCAGGCCGCGGCGCATTACGAGAACCCTTTCGACGTCACCAAAACCTGGTCGCAGAAAGAATTCCCGCTGATCGAAGTGGGTGAGCTGGAGCTGAACCGCAACCCGCAGAACTACTTTGCTGAAGTCGAGCAAGCCGCGTTCGGCCCAAGCAATATGGTGCCAGGTGTCGGTCTGTCGCCTGATCGCATGCTGCAAGGTCGTGTATTCGCTTACGCCGATGCCCACCGCTACCGTGTGGGTACAAACCACCAGCAGTTGCCGGTGAATGCACCACGCAACCCGGTTAGCACCTACCAGCGTGATGGCTCGATGGCGTTCGGCAGCAACGGTGGTGCAGCACCTAACTACGAGCCGAACAGCTACACGGATGCGCCGAAACAAGCTCCGCGTTACGCTGAACCTGCACTGGCCTTGAGCGGTGCTGCCGATCGCTACGATCACCGCGAAGATACCGATTACTACAGCCATGCAGGTGCGCTGTTCCGCCTGATGAACGATGAGCAGAAAGCTTTGCTGGTCAGCAATATCGCCGGCGCCATGAGCGGTGTTTCGTCAGATGTGGTTGATCGTCAGTTGCAGCATTTCTACAAAGCCGATCCAGCGTATGGAGAAGCAATCGCAAAGCTGCTCAACGTACAGCTTAACGAAGTCTAAACGAGAAGCAGAACCGCCCTCATCTGGGCGGTTTTTGCGTTATTTAGGCTGCTTTTCTAAGAATATCTTCGCTTTTATTGCGCGAATCGGGTGACCTTCCGGTCAGCTTGGTTCAAACTACAGACTTTCAAGTAGGGAGATGTAGGGCGATGCAAGGCCACCCAGACGTAATCGATTACCTCAACACGTTGCTGACCGGCGAACTGGCCGCTCGTGATCAATATTTCGTTCATTCGCGGATGTATGAGGACTGGGGGTTCACCAAGCTCTACGAGCGAATCAACCACGAGATGGAAGAGGAAGCGGGTCACGCTGATGCGTTGATGCGCCGGATTCTGATGTTGGAAGGCACGCCGCGCATGCGTCCGGATGATCTGGATGTCGGTACCACTGTGCCGGAGATGCTTGAGGCGGATCTGCGTCTTGAATACAAAGTTCGCGCTGCCCTGTGCAAAGGCATCGAGCTGTGCGAGCAGCACAAAGACTATGTCAGCCGTGAGATCCTGCGGGTTCAGCTCAACGATACCGAAGAAGATCACACCTACTGGCTGGAAAAGCAGTTGGGCCTGATCAAGCGAATCGGTCTCCAGAACTACCTGCAATCCCAGGCGACCTGATTGCAACCGATATAAAGAAGCCCCTGTCACTGCTGAAGTGACAGGGGCTTTTTCATGCCTGGCGTTTAGGCCCGGTCGCGGATCAGCAGTGGCTTGAGGTAATGACCGGTGTGAGATTGCTTCATCTCGGCGACATCCTCAGGCGTGCCGGTGGCAATGATCTGCCCGCCTTTGGAACCACCCTCCGGCCCGAGATCGACCAGCCAGTCGGCCGTCTTGATCACGTCGAGGTTGTGCTCGATCACCACCACGGTGTTGCCGTGGTCGCGCAGTCGATGCAGAACATCGAGCAATTGCTGAATGTCTGCGAAGTGCAAACCGGTGGTTGGCTCATCGAGGATGTACAGCGTTTTGCCGGTGTCGCGCTTGGACAGCTCGCGAGACAGCTTCACGCGCTGCGCCTCACCGCCGGACAACGTCGTCGCCGACTGGCCGAGCTTGATGTACGACAGGCCAACATCCATCAGCGTCTGCAGCTTGCGCGCCAGTGCCGGCACCGCATCGAAGAACTCCCGGGCCTCTTCGATGGTCATCTCGAGGGTTTCGTGGATGCTCTTGCCCTTGTATTTGATCTCAAGGGTTTCACGGTTGTAGCGCTTGCTCTTGCACACATCACACGGCACGTAGATGTCTGGCAGGAAGTGCATTTCTACCTTGATCAGACCATCGCCCTGACACGCTTCGCAGCGCCCGCCCTTGACGTTGAACGAGAAACGCCCAGGGCCGTAACCACGTGAACGTGACTCCGGTACGCCGGCGAACAGTTCCCGGATAGGCGTAAACAGGCCGGTATAGGTCGCGGGGTTGGAGCGCGGTGTACGGCCAATCGGGCTTTGGTCGATATCGACCACCTTGTCGAGATGCTCCAGGCCTTTGATGCTGTCGTGCGCTGCCGCTTCCAGCGTTGTTGCGCCGTTGAGAGCCGTAGCGCTCAGTGGGAACAACGTATTGTTGATCAGCGTCGATTTGCCCGAGCCGGACACGCCGGTCACACACGTCAGCAGACCAATCGGGATGTCCAGATCGACATTGCGCAGGTTGTTCCCGCGCGCCCCTTTGAGCGACAGATTCAGCTTCTTGTTGCGCGGCGTACGTTTGGCCGGCACTTCAATCTTCACACGGCCCGACAGGTATTTACCCGTCAGGGAATCCGGGTGCGCCATGACTTCGGCCGGTGTGCCTTCGGCCACGATTTGTCCGCCATGCACGCCGGCGCCCGGGCCGATATCCACCACGTAGTCGGCCAGGCGAATCGCGTCTTCGTCATGCTCGACCACGATTACCGTATTGCCGATATCGCGCAGGTGCTTGAGTGTGCCGAGCAGTCGATCGTTATCGCGTTGGTGCAAGCCGATGGACGGTTCATCGAGGATGTACAGAACACCGACGAGACCGGCACCGATCTGGCTGGCCAGACGAATCCGTTGCGCCTCGCCACCGGACAGGGTGTCGGCACTGCGGTCCAGCGAGAGATAGTCGAGACCGACATTGACGAGGAACTGCAGACGCTCGCGAATCTCCTTGAGGATCTTGTCAGCGATCTCGCCGCGGCGGCCGGTCATCTTCAGCTCGCCGAAGTATTCGCAGGCATCGCCGATCGGCAGGTTGGTCACCGCTGGCAGCGTTTTCTCGCCTACCCACACATGCCGTGCTTCGCGACGCAGACGGGTACCCCGGCAATCCGGGCACGATTGGGTGCTGAGGAACTTGGCCAGCTCTTCGCGCACGCTCGCCGACTCGGTCTCGCGGTAGCGACGCTCCAGGTTCGGCACGATGCCTTCGAACGGGTGCGAACGTTTGACGATGTCGCCACGGTCGTTCAGGTATTTGAAGTCGACGTTCTGCGAACCGCTGCCATGCAGGATGAATTTCTGCTGATCGGCCGGCAGTTCGTTGAACGGTACTTCGAGGCTGAAACCGTAGTGCGAGGCCAGTGAGCCGAGCATCTGGAAGTAATAGACGTTGCGCCGGTCCCAGCCGCGAATCGCACCTTCGGCCAAGGTCAGGTCGCCGTTGACCAGCCGCTTGATATCGAAGAACTGCTTAACCCCCAGGCCATCACAGGTCGGGCAAGCGCCGGCCGGGTTGTTGAAGGAGAACAGCTTGGGTTCCAGCTCGCTGATCGCGTGGCCACAGATCGGGCAAGCGAAGCGCGCGGAGAAGATCATCTCTTCGCCCGGCTCATCGTCCATCGGTGCGACCAGGGCGATGCAATCCGCCAGTTTCAGCGCGGTCTCGAAGGATTCGGCCAGACGTTGCTGCAGATCGGCGCGAACCTTGAAACGGTCGACGATCACATCGATCGAGTGCTTCCTCTGTTTATCCAGTTTCGGCAGTTCATCGAGTTCGCAGATCCGCCCGTTGACCCGGGCGCGAACGAAACCTTGGGCACGCAGCTCTTCGAAGACTGAAAGATGTTCACCTTTGCGTTCGCGGATCACTGGGGCCAGCAGCATCAGTTTGCTGCCTTCCGGCTGCGCCAGCACCAGATCGACCATCTGGCTGACGGTCTGCGCCTCCAGTGGAATATCGTGATCGGGGCAGCGCGGCGTACCCACGCGTGCATAAAGCAAACGCAGGTAGTCGTAGATTTCGGTGATGGTGCCGACCGTGGAGCGTGGGTTGTGCGAGGTCGACTTCTGTTCGATGGAAATCGCCGGCGACAGGCCTTCGATGGTGTCGACGTCTGGCTTTTCCATCATCGACAGGAACTGGCGGGCATAGGCCGACAGCGATTCGACATAGCGGCGCTGACCTTCGGCGTAGAGCGTATCGAAGGCCAGGGACGACTTGCCGGATCCGGACAGGCCGGTGATGACGATCAATTTGTCCCGTGGCAGGGTCAGGTCGATGTTCTTCAGGTTGTGGGTACGGGCCCCACGTATCAGGATCTTGTCCAAAGTGGCCTCGCTCGGCGGGCGTCGAAAACGTAGGAGTATACGGGCAAATACTGGATGGATGCACACTATCAAGCAAAGGGCTTTTTGCCTTACATGAAGAGAGTTTCATCTATACGCGTCATAGCGTCGCGATATACCCCGTCTTTCGATGGGACTGGTAGAATCGCCGCCGGTTCACACGAGGTTTTTCCATGCACGATCCCCACAGCGAACGCATGAGTGGCAGCGAGACCCGCGCGGCGAGCGGTCTGGCCCTGGTGTTCGCCTTCCGTATGCTTGGCATGTTCATGGTGTTGCCGGTGCTGGCGACCTACGGCATGGACCTGGCAGGCGCGACCCCGGCCCTGATCGGCTTGGCTATCGGCGCTTACGGTCTGACCCAGGCGATTTTCCAGATTCCTTTCGGGATCATTTCCGACCGCATTGGCCGTCGTCCGGTGATTTACCTCGGGCTGATCGTTTTTGCCCTCGGCAGCGTGCTGGCGTCTCAGGCCGACTCGATCTGGGGCGTGATCGCCGGGCGGATCCTGCAGGGCGCCGGGGCTATTTCCGCTGCAGTCATGGCGCTGCTTTCCGACCTGACCCGCGAACAACACCGGACCAAAGCAATGGCGATGATCGGCATGACCATCGGTTTGTCGTTTGCGGTGGCCATGGTTGTCGGGCCGCTGTTGACCCGCGCTTTCGGCCTGTCCGGACTGTTCCTCGCCACCGGTGCCATGGCACTGGTCGGTATCGCCATCATCATGTTCATGGTGCCGCGTTCCACCGGGCCGTTGCAGCATCGTGAATCCGGCGTGGCGCGTCAGGCGTTGATGCCGACGCTCAAGCATCCAGACTTGCTGCGCCTGGATTTAGGTATCTTTGTGTTGCATGCGATGCTGATGTCGAGCTTCGTCGCACTGCCTCTGGCGCTGGTGGAAAAAGCCGGTTTGCCCAAGGAACAGCACTGGTGGGTCTATCTCACAGCGCTGCTGATTTCGTTCTTCGCCATGATCCCGTTCATCATCTATGGCGAGAAGAAACGCAAAATGAAACGAGTTTTGCTCGGCGCCGTCATGACGCTGATGCTCACTGAGCTATTCTTCTGGCAGTTCGGTGACAGCCTGCGGGCTCTGGTGATCGGTACGGTGGTGTTCTTCACCGCATTCAATTTGCTGGAGGCTTCATTGCCGTCGCTGATCAGCAAGGTTTCACCGGCGGGCGGGAAGGGCACGGCCATGGGCGTGTATTCCACCAGCCAGTTCCTCGGTTCGGCACTCGGCGGGATACTCGGCGGCTGGCTGTTTCAGCATGGCGGTCTGTCGGTTGTGTTCCTTGGATGCGCGGGTCTGGCTGCCATCTGGCTGGCCTTTGCTGTTACCATGCGTGAACCTCCCTACGTGACGAGCCTGCGCTTGCCGTTGTCGCCCGAGGCGATCCGCGAAGCGGGTCTGGTCGAGCGCCTCAAGGCCCTCGTAGGGGTAACCGATGCAGTGATAGTTGCTGATGAAGCGGCTGTTTACATCAAACTGGACAAAGAATTAGTGGATCGCGACACCCTCGAACGCCTGGTGAACAACCCGGCCGGGGCTGCTTGCGAAGCCTAGGAGAACGTTATGGCCCGTGGGGTTAACAAAGTCATATTGGTCGGCACTTGCGGCCAGGATCCCGAAGTTCGCTACCTGCCTAACGGTAACGCCGTGACCAACCTGAGTCTGGCCACCAGCGAACAATGGACCGACAAGCAAACCGGTCAGAAGGTCGAGAAGACCGAGTGGCACCGCGTTTCGATGTTCGGCAAGGTTGCCGAAATCGCCGGCGAATACCTGCGTAAAGGTTCGCAGGTCTACATCGAAGGCAAGCTGCAGACCCGTGAGTGGGAAAAAGACGGTATCAAGCGTTACACCACCGAAATCGTGGTCGACATGCAAGGCACCATGCAACTGCTCGGCGGCCGTCCACAACAGGGCGACCAACAAGGCGGTGGCAACAACTACCAGCAGTCGGCCCCGGCTCCACGCCAGCAGGCTCCGCGCCCGCAGCAGTCGGCTCCACAGCAGCGTTCGGCCCCGGCTCCACAGCAGGCCGCACCGCAACCGGCTCCGGATTTCGACAGCTTTGATGACGATATTCCGTTCTGATTCGCTGCTGTAACCGCTGCAAATTAAAAAGGCCCGTCGCTTGAAGCGACGGGCCTTTTTTGTGGGATTTGTTTCGTCTGCGGTTATCCCAAATCCCTGTGGGAGCTGTGGTCTAGTCGAGAATCAGGTGCGGCAAGAACCGGCTCGAATCCTTGGTGATCAAACTGTTGTCTTCCCGCACCCCAATCCCTGCAGCCTGATCGCCAATCACCCAGGAACCAATCAGGGTGTAGCTATCGCCAAACTTCGGCAACGGCGCGAATTCCTGCAGGATAAATGGCGCATCTGTGTAGGGCCCATCCTCTTTGACGATCAGCCCTTCTACCGTTTGCAGTTCAATGTTGGCGCCCTCGCGGGAAAAGTACGGCTTGCGCACCCAGCCCTTGGGCACGGCGCTGGCCGGGTTCGGGTCGAGATGCGCTGCCAACAGATTCGGATGTCCTTTGTGCAGTTCCCACAGCAACGGCAGCGCACCCTTGTTCGACAGAATCGCCTTCCACGCCGGTTCGAAAAACTGCGTGTCGCACTCGGCAATCGCTGCGCCGAAGGGCTCGTGAAAGATGAATTCCCAGGCATGCAACTTGAACAGGTGCGGGATCCAGCGATCTTCCAGGTCGACGAAACGCCCTTCAGCGGTCAAGCCGATGTCTTCGATATCGATGTGCCGCGATTCGATGCCGACCTTCTCGGCGATCAGGCGCAGGTAATCCGTGGTGCCCTTGTCTTCGACCGAGTCTTTCATCGAAGCGAAGTAGAACGGTCGCTTCAGCTGTAACTCGGCGAAGGCCTGATGCAGTTTGGTATCAATGCTGTTGAACTGGTCGGCATGGCGCGGCAGTGTGCCGCGCTCGATGCATTGTTCCAGCCAGCCCCACTGGAACGCCGCCGCTTCGTAAAGACTGGTCGGCGTGTCGTAGTTGAGCTCCAGCAGTTTAGCCGGGCCGTTGCCACTGTAGGAAAAGTCCATGCGCCCGTACAGATGCGGATGACCTTGCAGCCAGGAGGTGCGGATCATGTCGTAGTACGGCACCGGGATGCTCAGGCGATCCAGCAGTTCTTCGCTGTGCACCACGCGGTCGACCAGGTCCATGCACATCTCGTGCAGTTCGGTGGTCGGGTCCTCCAGATCGTTTTCGATTTGCGCGAGCGTGAACTGGTAGTACGCGCTTTCGTCCCAGTACGGCTCGTCATCGATGGTGTGGAACATGAAGCCAAGGCTTTCGGCAGTCTGTTTCCAGTCAGGCCGCTCGGCGCAGAGGATTTTCTTCATCGTCAGCTGCTCGAACGACCGGAACTGCTGCCCCAACCACCCCAGCCACTACGGGCACTGGACTGGCTGCCGAAGCCGCCGCGTGACGTCGAAGAAGCCACGTTGACCGGTTTGCTTTTGCTGCTTTCGTAATCCGTTTGGCTGCGCGTCGTGGTTTCGGCTCTGCGGTACTGCGTCGAGGTGTTGTACGGCTGGCGCGTTTCGCGATCGCGGTAAACCGTGCGTTCGGCGTTGTTGCTCATCGCGTTGCCGATCAGCCAGCCGGTCAGCCAGCCGTTGCCGCCACCGCCACCGCCGCTGGAGACGTGCGAAGTGCTTTGTACATTCTGCGCCGCTGGATTACCGGCGGGCATTTGTGCATCGGCGATGGCGTCGAGGTTCTGTGCCGGTTCACCGCTCGCAGGCACTTTGAAGCCGCCGAGTTTCGGCACGAAGCGGCCATCGGAGTTCTTCTGGCACCAGTCAGCGGCAAAGTCCGCGTCGCATTTGGCCTTGTTGTCGTACGCTGGCGCGATGCGCCGGTGCTCGGTCAGGGCGGCGACGTAAGCATTGGAGCAGACATCGGCAGCCACTTCGGCGTCGACACACTGTTCCATATTCTGGAAATTGTGCGGTTGATCCGCGGCTGTCGCCTGGCCGGAGATAGCCATGGCCACCGAAGCGGCAAGGGACAACTGAACGTATTTGCTGCGTTTCATCGTAGGCTTCCTGCCGATCAGTTGGACGGTGTCATGCACGCGGCGTTGAGCATGCCGACGCTGATCGCGACCGCCGCGACATAAATGCCGGAAGCCACTTCGCCGTTGGCGATGCGCTGGGACGTACCTTTGAGCACCAGGCCCGTGGCGAGGAATGCCAGCAGTTGCACGACGGCGGCAATCACCGCCCAGAGCACGAAGTCGAGGACGTTGACCGAAAACGCAATCACGTTACTGGCCGGAATCGCGAAGCCGATGATCGCGCCCGACAGGGCGATGGCGGCGGCGACGTTGCCGGAGCGGATCAGCTCGAACTCCTTGTGCGGCGTGATGCGCGTGTAGACGAATTGAAACAGCATGAACAGCAGCACGGCGCCGATCAGGTAGACGACGAAACCGACCAGGGCGGTTTTGTTCAGGGAAACGGCCAGCACTTCCAGCATGAAAAACTTCCTTTTTTAAATGGTGCTCAGATCTGTCGTGTACAGCGAAATGCCCAGCGAGGTGCTCAGGCTGACGGTGCCTTCTTCGTCCTGTTCGACGGAGAACAGCAGCAATTCGCGGCGATCGGTCAGGCCGGTCTCGCGCGCATAAAGCATGGAGTGGTGTTCGATGGTGTAGCTTTCGTCCGGATTGACCACTTGTTCGGTCATCGGCACCAGTTCGGTCTGGCCTTGTTCAGTGCCCCACTCGCGGGTGTATTCGACGCCGTCGTGGCTGTAGGCGGGCAGGCCGATCTGACTGTTGGGGCCAGCCAGACGCTGCAGTTCGGCGTCACTGTTGACCGTTACGTAGCTGAGGTAATTGAACAGCGTGACCGATTCGATCTGATCTTCACCGGTGACGTGGATCTGTAGCCAGAAATCCTCGTCGTTCATGTAATAGCGGTGCAGTTTGTTGGACTGGCCGAGGTCGACCCAGCCGTGGCTCCAGATCGCCTGATCGAAGGGCACGCGCACCGTGGTCGAACCGTCGAGCAACAGCGCCAGGGTCGTATCGAACCTGACAGCCTTGCCTTGGGCCAGGCCGAGTGGGCCACTGGCAACGGTCGGTGTTGGCGCAGCGGTCTGCCAGTTGCTGGTGCCCAGCAAGTCTTTAAACCATCCCATGGGTACGTTCCTTGAAGCGGGTGGAAGTGTTCGTCGGCGAAAAAGCGTCGCTAGTGTACCGGGCGAACCGGTGAACGAGCAGAAGGTTTTTTACGCCGCAAAACCATGTGGGAGCGAGCTTGCTCGCGAAGAGGGCATACCAGTCAATATTGATGTCGACTGATACGACGCTTTCGCGAGCAGGCTCGCTCCCACAGATTTTTTGCCCTGCGTTACTGCGAGGACTTTTGCTTCAGGCGCTCAAGAATCGCATTGGCGCTGCCTTCGTTCGGCGTGATGCCGGCGTCGCGCAGTTTGCGTTCCAGATCGTTGCCGGTCGAGGCGTCAGCCAACTCGTCCGCAGCGCTGAGTTCAGCCGCGCGCTGTTGCTGCTTGGCTTGCAGACGGTTCAGCGTACCGACGGCGGTTTCCAGTTTGCCATTGGCGCCGCCGCTGGCGATGGAGGCGCTTACCTGGGCTTTCTGCACGCTTTCACGGGCCTTGGCCATGTCCACTTGCTGGCGCAGGCTCTTGATGCGCGACTCCGCCTTGCTGATGTCTTTGCGCATGTTTTCGGCGTAAGTGCCGAACTCATCGCTCTGCTTTTTCTCAACATCCAGCTCGTTGGTCAGGGTCGAAATCGCTTCGGCCACTTCCAGTGCCAGGTCTTCACGGCCGGCATTCAGTGCCGAGACGGCTTTGGCTTCCAGATCCTTGATCTTGGCGTCGTACTCGCTTACGCGGTCGGCGGCCAGTTTGTGTTTGGCCATGATGGTGACCAGCTCGCGGCGAGCATTCGACAGCGCGCTGTCGGCATCGCGGATTTCCTGATCAAGAATGCGCAGGGCCTGTTGGTCAGCGATCGCTTCGCCGACTTCATTGGCGCCGCCGCGCAGTGCGGTGAACAACTTGCTCCAGATGGACTGAGTCATTGGATATTCCCTGTTGATTACTTGAAGAAGTGTTCGAAGGCTTCGCTCGCGCGCTGCACGTTGTCGACCAAGGTTTTCACCTCGGTGACGACGTTGGTCAGGCTCGAGTCGGCGCTGAGGGCGCCAAACATGTTGTAAACGGTCTGCCCGTTCGGCATCGACTCGATCCCGATCGACGACAGCGGGAACATTTCCCGGCTGCGCAGCACGGCATCGTTGAAGGCGCGCACGTCAGTGATCGAGTCGATGTCCACCAGTACGGTGTCGACGATGATCTGCTGGCCGGCCAGGGCGATGTGAATCGGCAGACCGCCGAATTCGTTCATTTCCAGCTTGATGCTGGGTTCGGAGCTCTGGATCAGCGACAGCGTGATCTCTTGCGAAGCCACCTCGTCCAGGGCCTTGAGGGCGTTGAAGAGGCTATCGATGGTCCAGTTGTTGCCTGCGCTCATGTAATTCTCCGACATGAAAGAGCCAGCCAGAATCGGTTGGCGTAGCTGTTGCTCCATTTGCTTGAGCAAGCTTCGGTTTTCGGGAAGCACCCAAGTTTCGTGTTTCACATAACCGGCCGCCGCGAGGCCCGCGCGCATCTGCTTCATATAGAAGCTCGACGGTTTTTTCGTGGACGCTTTCGCACGCTCTCCCTTGGGGCTCTCTGACTTCGCGGTGGGGGAACGGCTTTTCATGGCAATGGCTCGGTTATGAACATCTCACGCGTGAGCCACACTACAACCAATTCAAAGTGCCATCAATGGCTCACGCGTGAGATTTTCATGACAGACGAAAAAAGGCCCGCAGCGAGGCGGGCCTGGTGTTCTGCAGAATGTGACTCAGCGTTTGGCAGCGAGAAATTCGTCCGTGGACACCACGCTGGCGTAGGCGAAACCCAGCGCTGACATGAACGCAGCGTGGACATGGGCGGCCGGCACCGTCAGGCCATTGAACTCCAGGTCACGGCTGGCGCAGGCATCATGAATCACCGTGACGGTATAACCCAGATCCGCCGCCGCACGGGTAATGCCGTCAACACACATGTGGCTCATGCTGCCGACCACCACCAGTTCCTTGATGCCTTGTTCGTCAAGGATCGCTTGCAGTTCGGTTTCGCGGAACGAGTTGACGAAGTGCTTGAGCACCACTGGTTCATCGGCGCGGTTGAGCACTTTCGGATGCAGTTTGGCGCCGTCCGATCCCGGGGTGAAAAACGGCGCGTCCGCTGAGGTGAATTCGTGGCGAATGTGCACGACCGAATCGCCGGCCTGGCGGAACGCGGCAATCAGCCGGGCGGCGTTGTCGGCTGCGGCGTCGGCACCGGCCAGCGGCCACTTGCCTTGGGGGAAGTAGTCGTTCTGGATATCGACTACGATGAGCGCTTGCTTGGCCATGGGTGTGTCCTCGATGTATTGGCTGGAAGTGGCTGCAGTATTGGCGCTGAGCAGCGATTCGAGGATTGGCCGCACCGACAATAGACAGGGGAAAACTGACAATGGGCGCAGAAAGGGCCGCCATCGCTGAGCTGGGCGTGCTGATCTATCCCGGTGCGCAGATGGCAGCGGTGCATGGTCTGACCGATCTGTTTGCGGTGGCCAACCGGATTGCCGGCGAACATCAGGCGGCGCAGTTGCCGTTGCTGCGGGTGAGTCATTGGCAGGTCGAAGGTGATCAGCCACCGACGCGGATTTACAACAGTCTCGCGGGGGACGACGGCGCTTTACTGGCAGTGCTGATTCCGCCATCGATCGCAGGGTTCTCAACGGGGCAAGCGCCGGCCAGCCTGATGCAATGGTTACGCGACCAGCATGCCAGCGGTGCGACGCTGGGCGGGGTCTGTGTAGGCTCGCTGCTGTTGGCTGAAAGCGGTCTGCTCGACGGTCGCAGCGCGACCACTCACTGGACGTCGGCCAAGGCCTTTGCCGAGCGTTACCCAAAGATCAAGCTCAAGGCTGATACCCCGATTGTCGACGACGGCGATTTGATCACGACGGCCGGATTGATGGCTTGGTCGGAACTGGGACTACGCCTGGTCGACAGGTTGCTCGGGCCGAGCATTGCCACCGGCACCGCGCGGTTTCTGGTGATAGAGCACAGTGACAGCGCCAGTGAGTGCGGGAGTAACTTCGCGCCGATTCTCGGTCATGGCGATGCGGCGATTCTCAAGGTTCAGCACTGGTTGCAAAGCACCGGCGCGACCGATGTTTCGCTGACGGCGATGGCGCAGCGGGCCGGGTTGGAGGAACGCACCTTTCTGCGCCGGTTCCGTGCGGCGACCGGGTTGAAACCGACCGAATACTGCCAGCATCTGCGGGTGGGCAAGGCACGGGAAATGCTCGAATTCAGCAATGGCACGATTGATCACATTGCGTGGACGGTGGGCTATCAGGATCCGGGCGCGTTTCGCGCGATCTTCAAGAAGATCACCGGGCTGGCGCCGAGTGATTATCGGACGCGGTTTGGTGTGACCCCGTTTTCGAAAATTTCGAATGCCTAATGTGGGAGCGAGCCTGCTCGCGAAAGCGGTGGGTCAGCATGTTTGATGTCGGTCGACACGACGCCTTCGCGAGCAGGCTCGCTCCCACATTGAACTCCATAGGACGATAGATCGTGCAATTTGCCGGAGTTTTGCGCGCGTTCGTGCAGATTGAAACAGGCGTGGTGCCAGCACGTTTCTGGCAACCTTCTGATTGGGCTAGGATTTTCGTAAAGCGACCGTTGGCCTGATCTCTGCACCGCTCATCGCTACAGTCATCAAACCGATTAAAGGGGACCGCATGACCCCGACACTCCGCAAAAAACTGATCGTCGCCCACTCAGTGCGCACTCACGCGCCACAGCATGAAGTGCAGACCAACAAGGCTCTGGCGCGCTGGCTGGCGCAGATTCTCGGATGCAAATTCGGCGGCAGTTACGATCCGGACAAACATCGTGGCCGTGATCTGTATCTGCTGCCGACGCAAACCATTGTCGGAGCCGCCCGCGCGCATGAACTCGGCATCAACGGCCCGGGTGATCTGTGGGGCGGTTTTGTCGAGCACGACTTCATCTGCACCAAAGCCATCAGCCACGGCCTGCGCAGTCATCTGGCTCATGCGCCGCAAGGCTGGTCGCCGTTGTTTTCCGAGCGCGTGCGCAATGTGGTGCTGGATGGTCTCAGCGTGTTTGCCCTGGAAGATGCGCGCCCCGCCGCCGAACACCTGCTGTACAGCGGCCCGATACGCATGAAGCCGGTGCACGCCTGCGCCGGTCGCGGTCAGGAAGTGATCAAAAGCCTCGACGCCTTCGATGAAATCCTTGCCCGCCCCGGCATCGATAAACAATTCAGCGAGGGCGTGGTGCTGGAGCAGGACTTGAGCAAGGTCTTCACCCACAGCGTCGGCCAGTCATTCATCGGCGGCAAGGTGCTGAGTTACTGCGGCGATCAATACTTGACCAAGGATGCTCACGGCGAAGACGTCTACGGTGGCTCGAACTTGCTGGTGGTGCAGGGTGGTTACGAGGAACTGCTGGCGCTGGAGTTGCCTGACGATGTGCGCCTGGCCATCGAGCAGGCACAGGTATTCGACAGTGCGGCGGATGAAGCCTATCCGCGTTTTTACGCTTCGCGGCGCAATTACGACATCGCCCAAGGCCTGGACAGTAATGGCAAATCCCGCAGCGGCGTGCTCGAACAATCCTGGCGCATGGGCGGCGCCAGCAGCGCCGAAGTGGCGGCGCTGCAAAGCTTCGTCAACGATCCGGGGATGCGCGCGATCCGCGTCTCATCGGTGGAAACCTATATCGATCAGCCGCTGCCGGCGGACGCCATCGAGGTCTACCGTGGCCCGGCTGAAAACAGTGAATTTCTTCTCAAATACGTAACGGTCAAATCCTATGACGGCTAGAAGCGAAAGCATTCAAATCGACATTGATGATGAACAGATGAGCGGGACGTTTCTCAGTCCCAAATCGAAAGTGCCGGGGGTGTTGTTTGTCCACGGGTGGGGCGGGAGCCAGGAGCGCGACCTTGAGCGCGCCAAGGGCATCGCCGGTCTCGGTTGTGTGTGTCTGACCTTTGACTTGCGCGGGCATACCGGTGGCACCGGAATACCGCTGACCCGCGTGACTCGCGAAGACAATCTGCGAGACTTGCTCGCGGCCTATGATCGCCTCCTTGCGCATCCGGCGCTCGACACCTCGGCGATCGCGGTGGTCGGCACCAGTTACGGCGGTTACCTGGCTTCGATCCTGACCTCGCTGCGCCCGGTGCGCTGGCTGGCGCTGCGCGTGCCGGCGCTGTACCGCGACGAGCAATGGCACACGCCCAAGCGTGAGCTGGACAAGGCGGACCTGCGTGACTATCGCAATACGCTGATCCGCGCCGACACCAATCGGGCGCTGCATGCGTGTTCGCAATTCACCGGGGATGTGTTGCTGGTGGAATCGGAAACCGACGATTACGTGCCCCATGCGACGATCATGAGTTACCGCGCCGCGTGCCAGCAGACGCATTCATTGACGCACAGGATTATTGACGGCGCCGATCACGCGCTGAGCGAACCGGTTTCGCAGCAGGCTTACACCTCGATTCTGGTGGACTGGATCACCGAGATGGTCGTGGGTGAACGGTTGAGCATTATTCAATCCTGAAGATCAAAAGATCGCAGCCTTCGGCAGCTCCTACAGGGAGAATACATTCCAAGTGTAGGAGCTGCCGAAGGCTGCGATCTTTTGTTCTTGATTCTAATGTCTGGGTTTCTTCTCGATCCGCAACGCCTTGGCCTTGGCCTCCACCACCAGATACATCACCACCGTAATCAACAGCGGCAACAGAAAATAAATCGCCCGATACGCCAGCAACCCCGCCACCAGACTGCCGCGCGAAGTCTCGTGTTGCAGCAGCGCGACAAACACCGCTTCCAGCACCCCAAGCCCCGCCGGAATATGCGTGATGACCCCGGCAATCGCGCTGATCAGCAACACTCCCAGCACCAACGGATAATCCAGTTTGCTCGGCAACAAGGTGAAAATAACCGCCGCCATCAGCGACCAGTTCAGCGCGCCCAGCAGCAGTTGCAACACTGCCATACGCAAGGAGGGCAGATTGATTTCCACCCCGCGAATCGACCACTCGCGGCGCCTGGAAAACTGACACGCCGCAAGATAGCCGGCGCTGGCCAGCAGCAACAACACACCGATGCCTTGCAACGCAGCACTGCTGATTTTCCAGCCCGGCGGCATGCTCACCAGCCCGCTGCTGAATACCACGCCGGCAATGGTCATGTAGCCGAACCAGTTGGTCGCCAGGCTCAAACCAAGAATCTTGGCGATGTTGCCTTTGCTCACGCCCAGGCGCGAATACAGCCGATAGCGCATGGCAATCCCGCCGACCCAGGCGCTGAGATTGAGGTTGAACGCGTAGCTGATGATTCCCACCGGCAGGATCTGCTTCCAGGTCAGATCCTGCCGGATGTAGGTGCGGCCGATCAGGTCGAAACTGGCGTAGGTCAAAAAACTCAGCAAGGTCAGGCCGGCGGCAATCATCAGCGTGCGCACCTTGAAGTCGGCGAGGGTTTCCAACACTTCGGCCCATTCAATGCGCGTGGCGAACATCGTCAGCAACACGATCAGCGCGAGGAAAAACAGCAGCGTCAGCGGACGTTTCCAGCGGCTCCATTTCGACGGGGACGCTGGCGCTGCATGGCTGCTCGAATGCACGTCGGAATGGCTCATGGCGTGTTCCCTCGAAATGGCTTGAGCCGTGGTTTGTGCGCCGGCAACCAACCGGCCATTGCCGGGAAATGCCGCAAAAAGTGAAACACCAGAAAACCCACCGTCATGTGCCAGATCCGCCCACGTGGCGACTTGCTCGGGTCCATGGCTTTGCAGTGGTTCTGGCTGAGGTCTTCAAGGCGCTCGAACAGATGCTGATTGAAGGCGCGGTCGCGAATCAGCACGTTGGCTTCCAGGTTCAGTGAGAGGCTCAGCGGGTCGAGATTGCTTGAGCCGACCGTGCTCCACTCGTCATCGACCAGTGCGACTTTGCCGTGCAGCGGGCGCTGGCAGTATTCGTGGATCTGCACCCCGGCCTTGAGCAAATAATCGTAGGTCATGCGCGCCGCCAGTTTGGCTACCAGCATGTCCGGTTGCCCCTGCAGAATCAGGCGTACCTCGACCCCGCGACGTGCTGCATTACGGATTTCCCGCAGCAAGCGGTAACCGGGGAAAAAGTAGGCGTTGGCAATCACCACTCGGCGCTTGGCGCGGCGCAGCGCCTGTAAATAGATGTCTTCGATATCGGTGCTGTGTTGATCGTTGTCGCGGAACACCAGACGCACCTGACCGTCGTGATCGTCGAAGGCCATCTCTGCGCGACGCTGGCGCCGGCGTTGCCACCAGAAGCGTGCGCGTCCGGGGCGACCGCTTTGCAGCAGGGCAAAGTGGTGGATGTCGGCGACCACCGGGCCCTGGACTTCCACCGAGTAATCCTGCTTGGCTTCGGGGCCGAAATCGGCCAGGTGATCGCCGGAAAAGTTGATCCCGCCAATGAACGCGATCAGACCGTCGACCACCACGATCTTGCGGTGCAAACGGCGGAACCAGTTGGTGCGGATGCCCAAGTGTTTCGGGGCCGGATCGAAGATTTGCAGATGCACGCCGGCCTCGCTCAGTGCGGCGAGATAACCGGTGCTCAATTCGCCGCAACCAAAGCCGTCGAGGCTGACGGTGGTGCGCACGCCGCGCCGGGCGGCGTCGATCAGAATCTCCTGCAACTCGGCACCGACCTTGTCTTCGAAAACGATAAAGGTCTCAAGGAGGATTTCACTCTTCGCCGCGCGCATCGCTTCGAATACTCGGGGGAAATATTCCTCGCCGTTTTCCAGCAATTGCACATGGTTGTTGCCCTGCCAGTGGTACTCGACATCAACCTGGCCGGGCTCGCGTATCGGCGGGTTGATGGCGATCGGTTCCACGGCGGATTTCTCCAGCGGCGCGCTGCTCATAATTCGATCTCCACCGATAACGGGACATGGTCGGAAAGGTGCGACCAGGGACGGTTGGCCAGGACTTTCGGTTGGCTGGCCTTGAGGTTGCGTACATAGATACGGTCGAGCCGCAGCGTCGGCAGGCGCGCCGGAAAACTGCGCGCCGGTTTGCCCTGGTGCTCGGCGAACACTTCGCGCAGACCGCAAGGCTTGAGTTGTGCATCGGCGCGCTGGCGCCAGTCGTTGAAGTCGCCGGCGACGATCACCGGCGCGTCGTCAGGCAGCTCCGCCAAGCGTTGCATAAGCAAATCCAGTTGGGCGTTGCGATGACTTTCGCGCAGGCCCAGATGCACGCAGATTGCATGCACTTCGGTGCCGTCACCGGGCAGGCGCAGCACGCAATGCAACAGGCCGCGGTTCTCGTGGCCGCTGATCGACACGTCGAGGTTGTCGTGACGGATGATCTGGAATTTTGACAGCAGTGCGTTGCCGTGGTCGCCCTCCGGGTACACCGCGTTGCGCCCATAGGCGAACTGCGGCCAGAGGCTGTCGGCGAGAAACTCGTACTGCGGCATTGTCGGCCAGTTGCTGTAGCGCTTGGGATGATGCTCGTGGGTGCCGTGGACTTCCTGCAGGAACACCACGTCGGCGGCGACGCTGCGCACCGCTTCGCGCAGTTCCGGCAGGATGAAGCGCCGATTCAGGGCGGTAAAACCCTTGTGGGTATTGACCGTCAGTACGGTGAACGTACGCACCGACGGCGCGACCACCGAGCCTTCATCGGTGAAACCGACCGGTTCCGGAATGCTCATGGCAGCACTCCTTCGCCAGCGGGTTCACCGGGAGCGGTGGCGAGGTTTTTATCCAGCTCGAAACGCTGCAGCAACTCGCGGGCGTCATAGGGCGCGCGGACTTTGATGTCGTTGTCGAAATAGCAGAACACCTCACGGGATTTGCGTGCGCGCGGTTTCAGGCGTGGGGCGATCAAGTGCGCGTCTTTCGGTTGCTGGCCGTGGTGCCAGGCGTCGATCCGTTCGGCCCAGCGCTTGAGGGCTGGCGCGGTGTAGCCGCTGGCGTAAAGTTCTTCGGCACCGTGCAGGCGCAGGTAGACAAAGTCGCTGGTGAGGTCTTCGCGGTAGGGCCATTTGTTCGCGGTGTCGGCGATGACCAGTGCAGTGTTGTAGCGTTTCAACAAGCGCACGAACTCCGGATCGATGAAGCTTTCGTTGCGAATCTCCACAGCATGGCGCAGCGGCTTTTTGCGCCAGGCTTTCATGCTCGCGTGGCCGTGCAGATGGGCATCATGTTGCCGGGCGAGGGTGGCGGCGGCTTCGGTGTCGTGGGGCAAAAGCGCGAGGAAATGTTCGAAACGCTCAGGCTCGAATTTGAAGTTCGGCGGGAATTGCCAAAGGATCGGCCCGAGTTTTTCCTTGAGTTCCAGCACCCCGGAGGCAAAGAAGTTCGCCAGAGGTTTTTCGATCTCGCGCAAGCGGCGGATGTGAGTGATGAAGCGCGGCGCCTTGACGCTGAAAACAAAGTCGTCGGGCGTCTCGGCGTACCACTGCGCATAGCGTTCGGGCCGTTGCAGGGCGTAGAACGATCCATTGATTTCGATGCTGTTGACCGCTCGCGACGCGAACTGCAATTCGCGTTTCTGCGCCAGTCCCTTGGGGTAGAAGTCCCCGCGCCACGGTTCGTAGCGCCAGCCGGAAATACCGATGTGAATCGTTGCCATGCCGCCCTCCGTCGAAAAGTCCTCGTGTTGCCCGTATCTTTTGATGACTGCGGGCGGTTCGCGAAAGTTTCGATGGCGTTACGGACGGTCACGTCTTGAGGCGAAGATCAAAAGCGCTCCCCCTCACCCCAACCCTCTCCCCCAGAGGGGGCGAGGGGGAAGGGAGCTGATCTTCAGGGTTTTCAGGGTTTGAGTTCGACTCCGGACACTCAGGTCGATGTACTTCTCGC
>NZ_JAMLFX010000021.1:19399-41268 GCF_023634765.1 Pseudomonas sp. AKS31 | reverse complement strand
AGTCATGAATAACTCCTCAATAGATGTATTTTCCACCTATCGAGGTGTCCGGGGAAATTAGACCACTGCACAAACAACCCGGTCAGTCCCCTCTCCCTCTGGGAGAGGGTTAGGGTGAGGGGAAACAGCCTCACCGCAAATGCGCCTGCTCTACCAGCCAAATCATCAATTCCTCTAGCGGCGGCGATGCCTCAATTCCCGGCGGCATAACCACGTAATACGCCAGCCCCGTCTTCACCTTCAATTCAAACGGCATCACCAGCCGTCCTGCACGCAAGTCGTCGCCGATCAACGACCAATCACCAATCGCCACCCCCGTGCCGTGAGACGCCATCGACATCGCCTGATCCAGCGTTTCGAAATGCTGGCCCATGTTCACGTTGTTCAATTGCAGTTCAGCGGCCGTCAGCCACACGCTCCAGTCGTGGATATCGCGGGTCGGATGCAACAACAGATGCTGTTGCAGATCAGCCGGTTCGGACAGTGTCGGCGGGCCTTTCAACAGTGCCGGTGAGCAGACCGGCGTCAGTTGTTCATCGAACAGGTGCAGTGCAGTGGAGGAGTTGTCCGGCGCCGTTCCGTAGATCACTGCCGCATCGAATTGCTCACGCTGAAAGTCGACACCATGGGCCAACGTTGTGGTCAGTTTGACCGGCACGTCCGGGCGTTCTTTTTGCCATTGCAGCAGGCGTGGCACCAGCCAGCGCATCACACAGCTCGGCGCTTTGAGTTGCAGGGTTTCGCGTTTGAGGCCGATCTGCTCGGTGGCCTCAGTGATCAGGCCAAAGACCTTCTCCACCCGTGGCAACCATTCCCGCCCTTCGGCCGTCAGCTCCAGACCGCGTGCCAGACGAATGAACAGTTCATACCCCAGATGATCTTCCAGCCCGGCGATCTGCCGGCTCACCGCGCCCTGAGTGATGTGCAACTGCTCGGCGGCCCGGGTGAAGTTGCAGCACTGCGCGGTAATCAGAAACGTATGCAGGGCGGGCAGGGGAGGCAGTCGTTTCATGTGGATCCAAGGTATGACGTGAGGACATGGCTAGTATGACTTTTAATCGATTGTTGCCGCTACCTGCCGACCGTTCAATGAGCCCATGTTCAGGTCATGTGGGGGCGAGCCTGCTCGCGAAGGCTGTTTCACATTCAGCATTGATGTTGGCTGATCCAGCGCTTCCGCGAGCAGGTTCGCTCCCACAAGGAATCTGTGTTTTTAGCTGACAAAAGGGCAATGACATGGCGACGTGTGGCGAAGTACTGGTCAAGTTACTCGAAGGTTATGGCGTCGAGCAGGTGTTCGGCATTCCCGGGGTGCACACCGTGGAGCTGTATCGCGGGCTGGCCCGTTCGAGCATCAACCATGTCACCCCACGGCATGAACAGGGCGCCGGTTTCATGGCTGACGGTTATGCGCGCACCAGCGGCAAACCGGGTGTGTGCTTCATCATTACCGGCCCGGGCATGACCAACATCACCACCGCGATGGGCCAGGCCTACGCTGATTCGATCCCGATGCTGGTGATCTCCAGCGTGCAGAGCCGCAACCAGTTGGGCGGCGGGCGCGGCAAGCTGCACGAGTTGCCGAACCAGAGCGCACTGGTCGCAGGCGTCGCGGCGTTCTCCCACACCCTGATGTCGGCGTCGGAATTGCCCGGCGTGCTCGCTCGCGCATTTGCCTTGTTCCAGGCCGGGCGTCCGCGTCCGGTGCACATCGAAATTCCGCTGGACGTGTTGGTGGAGGACGCCGATGCGCTGCTCGCCAGCGTTCCGGTCAACATCGACCGCGCCGGTGCCGCGCCCGCTGCCGTGAGCCGCATGAGTGAGTTGCTGGCCGGCGCCCAGCGTCCGTTGATTCTCGCCGGTGGCGGTGCGATTGATGCTGCTGCCGAACTCACTGAGCTGGCCGAACTGCTCGACGCCCCCGTGGCGCTGACCATCAACGCCAAAGGCCTGTTGCCGTCGACGCATCCGCTGTTGATCGGCTCGACGCAAAGCCTGGTCGCCACCCGCGCATTGGTCGCCGATGCCGATGTGGTACTGGCGATCGGCACCGAACTGGCGGAAACCGATTACGACGTGACCTTCGCCGGTGGCTTCGAGATTCCCGGCAAGCTGCTGCGCATCGACATCGACGCCGATCAGACCGTGCGCAACTATCCGCCACACATCGCGCTGGTTGCCGATTCGCGCAACGCCGCTCAAGCACTGCTCAGTGCTTTGTCGCACACAGCGCTGGCCGAGCGCCGTAACGATTGGGGCCAGGTGCGCGCCACGCGTCTGCGTAATGATCTGGCCGCGACCTGGGATGCACCGACCCTGGCGCAAACCCGTTTCCTCGAAACCGTGCTGCACGAATTGCCTGACGCGGTGTTCGTCGGCGACTCCACGCAACCGGTGTACACCGGCAACCTCACCTTTAACCCGGAGCGTCCGCGTCGCTGGTTCAACTCGTCGACCGGTTACGGGACGCTCGGCTATGCGTTGCCGGCAGCGATTGGCGCATGGCTCGGTGGTCAACCCGATAAAGGTGCACGGCCACCGGTGGTGTGCCTGATCGGCGACGGCGGTCTGCAATTCACCCTGCCGGAACTGGCCAGCGCCGTCGAAGCGCGTACCCCGGTGATCGTCCTGCTGTGGAATAACCAGGGCTACGAAGAGATCAAGAAATACATGGTTAACCGCGCCATCGAGCCGGTCGGTGTCGACATCTACACCCCGGATTTCATCGGTGTGGCCAAGGCCCTCGGCTGCGCCGCCGAAGCGATCCGTTCGGTGGACCAACTGCGCTCTGCGCTGCGTGCCGCCACCGATCGCCAAGGCCCAACCGTGATCGAAATCGACCAGAACCAATGGATGCAGGCGGTGGCCCAATGATCAATTTTCCAACCACACTCGACGGCCTCTACATCAACGGCCAATGGTCGGCCGGCCGTGAACATCTGCGCGTGATCAACCCGGCCACCGAAGCGCTGCTGACCACGGTCAATGGCGGTGACGAGCACGCCGTCGATCAAGCCGTCGCCGCGGCCACCGCAGCGTTCAAGCACTGGTCACAAACCAGCGGTGTCGAGCGCGGCGCGATGCTGCGCAACATCGCCAATGGCGTGCGCAACGGTCGCGAGCACTTGATGAAACTGCAGTCGAGCAACAACGGCAAACCGCAGTTCGAAGCGGCCATCGACGTCGACGATGTGATCGCCACATTCGAGTACTACGCCGAACTCGCCGAAGGCCTCGACGCCAGCCAAGACAGCAATGTGCCGCTGCCCAGCGATGATTTCAGCGCACGTCTGCGCCGCGAACCGTGTGGTGTGGTCGGGCTGATCGTGCCGTGGAATTTCCCCATGGTCACCACCGCGTGGAAACTCGCGCCGGCGTTGGCCGCCGGATGTTGCGTGGTGCTCAAACCGTCGGAAGTCACGCCGCTGCCGGAACTGGAGCTGGCGGCGATCATCGCCGAAGCCGGCCTGCCCAAAGGCGTGTTCAACGTGGTTTGCGGCACCGGTCTGGCGGTGGGGGCGCCGCTATCGGCGGATCCGCGCATCGCCAGGATTTCCTTCACCGGTAGCAACGCCGTCGGTGTCCAGGTGATGCAGCGTGCCGCCGAAACGGTGAAGGGCGTGAGCCTGGAATTGGGCGGCAAATCTTCGCTGTTGGTGCTCGAAGATGCCGATCTGCAACTGGCGGTCGAGCTGGCCTGCGGCGGCGGCTTCTTCAACGCCGGACAGATGTGCTCGGCCACCAGTCGCGTGTTGGTCGCCGAGGAACTCGCGGAGGAATTTCTCGAACGTTTGCAAAAGCGTGCGCGGGCGATTCGTGTGGCGGATCCGTTCGACCCGGATGTGGAGATGGGCGCACTGGTCAATCAAGCGCAATACCAGCGTGTGCTCGGTCACATCGACCGGGGTCTGAGCGCTGGCGCGAAGCTGGTGTGCGGCGGCAATCGTCCGGCTGATCTGCCGCGCGGATATTTTTTGCAGCCAACCGTGTTCACCGACGTGCCCCTCGACAGTGCGCTGTGGTGCGAGGAGATTTTCGGCCCGGTGCTATGCGTGCGCAGTTTCAGCAGCGAAGCCGAGGCAATCGCCTTGGCCAACGACAGTCAATTTGGCCTGGTCGCCAGTGTGGTGACGCGTAACGCCGAGACCGCCGAGCGGGTCGCCAATGCCCTGCAGGCGGGGCTGGTGTGGCTCAACGCGCCGCAAGTGATCTTCCCGCAGGCGGCGTGGGGCGGTTACAAGCAGAGCAGTATCGGCCGCGAATTGGGGCCGTGGGGCCTGGCCGCGTTTCAGGAAATCAAACACGTGATCCGGGCGCTCTGAACGCCCGAAAAAGGTGAGCGCATGCCTCGCAACGAGGCATGCGTCGGCGTCATGGCTTCAATGAGTTTTTATCGATAGTCAGGTGTTTTGCACGACCTCAGGATGAACCCGTCGGCAGCTCTGCAGGCCTTTGAAAACAAGGCCTGCAGCGGATCCGGCCGCGCGGATGCAACGGTTGCGACCAACCTCATACTTAAAAGAACAAAGGGAGTCCGTCATGGGCGAGCACGATCTGAACAGGCGTCAATTCATTAAAACCGTCGGCGTCGCCTCGGTGGCGGCGGCCGCCCTGAGCATGCCCTTCATCCGGGCCAGCGCCAGCGACACGCGGTTCGCCGGCAAGACCCTGCGTTTGCTGACCTGGTCGGATGACACCGGCCTCGCGGCACTGCGCAACATCGCGGCAACGTTCGAAGCCAAGACTGGCGCCAAGGTCATTGCCGACCGCACCGGCAGCACTTCGGAAATGGTCGCCAAACTCAAGGCCGGCGGTGATCGTCCGCAGTACGACATCATCACCTTGGCAGGCGTCGGCGCCGAAGGTCTGGCCGCCGCCGGGCTGCTGGAAAAACCCGATCTCAACCGCATTCCCAACCTGATCGACGTCCCGGAACAATACCGCACCGGCGCCAATGGTCACGGCATCGGCTACCTGTTGTGGTGCAACAGTCTGGTCTACAGCACCCGCACCCAGAAAGAAGCGCCGAACAGTTACGCCGCGTTGTGGGATGCCGATCTGGCACCAAATATTTTCCTGCCGCCGCCGAACTGGACCGAGGCGATGGACCTGATCATCATCGCCGCGAAACTGGCCGGCGGTGACGAACACAACATCGAACCGGGCTTCAAGAAGCTCGCCGAACTCAAGGATCGCGTGGTGACGTTGGGCGAAAACCCGAACCAGATTGCCGAGCTGTTCCGCACCGGTTCGCTGGACATGGGCGGCTTGTATGCGCCGGCATTTTTCCCCAAGCAGATTCGCGATCCGAACTACGGCCTCGGTGCCACGTTCGGCATGAAGGAAGGGTTCTACACCGACCTGATGCTTTCGGTGATGCCGAAGAACCGTCCGGGCGATACCGATCTGGCCTACGCGTTTATCGACCACTCTCTCGACCCGCTGGTGCAGGGCAAGATGGCCGAAGACATCTTCAACGGCCCGGTCAACGCCAAGGCGATCATCTCCGCCGAAGCGCGCAAGAGTCCGTTCATCCTCACGCCGGAGCAGATTGCCGAGAAGGCGATCATGCACGACAACGCCTTCCTGGCCACCGTGCATGACCAATGGATTCGTCGCTATACGGAAATCTTTTCTTCCTGACCCGGACTCCCCCTGTAGGAGCTGCCGAAGGCTGCGATCTTTTGCCTTTGATCTTCTCTGAGCAGATGAGGATCAACAGCAAGATCAAAAGATTGCAGCCTTCGGCAGCTCCTACAGGGATGTGTTGTTTGGCTTTCCATTGACGAGATCATTGCTATGGAACATCAATCCCTGACCCAACCGGTCGGCGCCACTGCCGTGCGCCCGGTGCGCGGTGTTTCGCCGACCGCGCGGGCGTGGTTTTTCCTCACGCCGTCGATGCTGTTTCTTGGCGTGCTGATCGCCGCCAGCCTGCTGGTGCTGCGCATGAGCGTCGGCACCAAAGGCGCGGAGTGGAGCGGTTTCAGCCTGGCCAGTTACGCCCAGTTGCTCGAGCCGTATTACCTGAAATCCTTGCTGCTGACCTTGCGTCTGGCACTGATCAGCGCGGTGATTGCCGTGGTGTTGGCGATCCCGGTGGCGTACACCATGTCGCGGCTGACCTCGCCGTTCCTGCGACGGATTTTCCTCGCCGCGGTGTTGCTGCCGTTGCTGGTCAACCTGTTGCTGCAAAGCTACGGCTGGCTGGTGATTCTCGGCCCGGCCGGCATGCTCAATCAGGCGCTGATGGGGCTCGGCCTGATCAAGCGCCCGATCATGTTGCTGTACAACCAGAACGGCGTATTGATGGGGCTGGTGCAAACCGCGTTTCCGCTTGCCGTGCTGCCGATCGCCAGTGCCATGCGCGGCGTTGCCCGCACCTATGAGGAAGCCGCCGCGACCCTCGGCGCCAGCCGTTTTCAGGTGTTCCGCCAAGTGGTGTTACCGATGAGTTTGCCCGGGATCATCACTGGCGCAACGCTGGTGTTCGCTTACAACGCCAGCAGCTTCGTGGTGCCGTTGCTGCTCGGCGGTCGTCGCGTGCCGATGCTGGCGGTGATGGTGCATGACCAGATCGCGCCGCTGATGAACTGGCCTGCCGCGTCCGCTGCCGGTGTCGTGCTGATTATCACCACGCTGGCGATCATGACCTTGTCCGAATACATCACTGGCCGTCGTCGGCGTCTGCTGGAGGCTTCGCAATGAGTGCCCTGACCAAAAAGCGCATGGCGCTGTTGCCCGGCGAAACCGGCAAGTTCGCCGGGATCCTCTCCGGGTTCATTCTGCTGCTGGCGGTGTTGCCGATCCTGACCATGATCGTCATGTCGTTCAGCGGTGCGTCGAACCTCGACTTCCCGCCGAGCAGCTACAGCCTGCAATGGTACAAAGCGGCCTGGCACACCTTTGTTTCGCCGGACGCCAGCGACGTGCTCAGCCTCGGTCAGGCCATGGCCACCAGCCTGTTGGTGTCGTGCCTGACCATGGTTTTTGCCACGCTGATCGCGGTGCCTGCAGCCTATGCGCTGACCCGCTGCGAGTTCCGTGGCAAAGCTGTGGCGCTGCAACTGATGTCGCTGCCGCTGGTGTTCCCGATGGTGGTGTTGGGCCTGGCCTTGCTGCTGGTGTTCGACAGCCTGCCGTTCCACCTGACCACCTCGCGGCTGGTGATTGCCCACGTGATTCTGGCGCTGCCGTTCGTGGTGAAAAACTGCACGGCGGCGATGCTTTCCATCGGCAGCGAAGTCGAGGAAGCGGCGCGGATGCTCGGCGCCTCGCCGCTGCGGGCCATTGTCGATGTGGTGGTGCCGTTGATGAAGTCGGGGATTCTGGCGGGCATGCTGCTGGCGTTCATCGTCTCGTTCAACGAATTCACCGTGACCTATTTCCTCTACACCATCGACGTCATGACCGTGCCGATCTGGATGTACAGCCGCACCGTGTCATCGCTCGACCCTACCGTGTTCTCGTTTGCCGTGCTGATCGTGCTGATCGACTTCGTCCTGATCTGGGCGCTGGAGAAGCTGGTGGGCGAGGGCGGCGTTTCCTTTTGATTTGAGGTGCAACATGACTGGTCTGATTCTGGAAAACGTCGAGAAATTCTATGGCTCGGCGTGCGCGGTACACGACGTCAACCTGCATTTGCCGGAAGGCAAACTGGTGTGTTTCCTCGGCCCGTCCGGCTGCGGAAAAACCACCTTGCTGCGGATGATCGCCGGGCTGGAAACCCTCACTGGCGGTGAGATTCGCCTGGACGGCGAAGACATCGGCCAGACCCCGGCGCACCTGCGCAACTTCGGCATGGTGTTCCAGTCGCTGGCGCTGTTCCCGCACATGACCGTCGGCGAAAACATCGCCTACCCGCTGAAACTGCGCGGCGTCAGCAAGGCTGATCAGCACAAACGCGTGGTGGAGTTGCTGGAGTTGATTCAGCTGCAAGCGATGATCGATCGCCCGGTGGCGAAACTTTCCGGCGGCCAGCGGCAGCGCGTGGCGATTGCCCGGGCGATTGCCGCGCACCCGAAAATCCTCCTGCTCGATGAGCCGCTGTCGGCGCTCGACGCCAAGCTGCGCGAATCGATGCAGGTGGAAATCCGCCAACTGCAACAGCGCCTGAACATCACCACGATCATGGTCACCCACGATCAGCGCGAAGCGATGACCATGGCGGATATTGTCGTGGTGCTGGGCGAACACAAGGTGCAGCAGGTCGGTACGCCGATCGAAATCTATCGGCATCCGGCCAACGAGTTTGTCGCTGACTTCATTGGCTCGGGCAACATCTTCCCGGCCACGGCACTGGGCGACGGCAAGGTCAGCCTGCCGGGCGGCGACGCGCTGCAAGTGCCGATCTGCAGCAGCATTGTTGTGGGGCAGAAAGTGAAGATGCTGATTCGCCCGGAAGACCTGCAACTGTCCGCACCGCAAGCGACGGCGGGCAATCGATTGCTCGGCAAAGTGACGTTTGTGCGTGATATCGGCGCGACCATCGAGACGACGGTGGAGTGTTCCGGAGTGACGTTTACGGCGTTGAGTACGCCATGTCAGGGGATCGGGTTGGGGATTGGCCATCCGGTGTCGGTGACGTTACCGGCGCAGGCTTGTCGGGTGTTGGGGGCTTAGAAACCCTCACCCCAGCCCTCTCCCAGAGGGAGAGGGAGCCGACCGAGGTGTCTGGCGCTATCCATCGACCTGAGAGATCGAGTCGATTATGGATTCGGTAAAGCACTTTCAGGTCGGTGAACCTCTCCAATATTCCCCATTCAGTCCCCTCTCCCTCTGGGAGAGGGTTAGGGTGAGGGGCTCTTGAAGTTCACACCGAAAGTCTCAATCGCGCCAAATCCCTTAACGGCGGCGCACCAAACAACCGGCTGTACTCACGGCTGAACTGCGACGGACTTTCATATCCCACCCGATACCCTGCCGCCGACGCTTCCAGCCCTTCGGTCAGCATCAGGCGCCGCGCCTCTTGCAGGCGCAATTGCTTCTGATACTGCAGCGGGCTCATCGCCGTCATCGCCTTGAAACGGTGATGCAAGGTCGAGACGCTGAGGTTCACTTCTTTCGCCAGATCATCGATGCGCAGCGGCTGTTCGAAGTTGCCGTTGAGCCATTTGATTGCCTGGCTGATGCGATGGCTCTGACTGTTGGCAATCGCGATTTCATACAAGCGATGGCCCTGCGGGCTGCGCAGCAAACGATAGAGAATCTCCCGGCGAATCAGCGGTGCGAGCATGGCGATGTCTTTCGGCGCATCGAGCAAACGTGCCAGACGCAACACGGCATCGAGCATGGAACTGTCGATCTGCTCGACATACAAACCACGCCCGGTCGGCCGCGTCGGTACGCCCATGGGGCCGGCGTCAGCGATCAGCGCGGTGATTTCTGTCGGGTCGATATCCAGGCGCACAGCGAGGATCGGCTCCTCCGGCGAGACATTGACCACGCGCCCGCTCAGCGGCATCGAAACCGAGACCACCAGATAATTCAGCGGATCGTAATTGAAGAACTCGTCGGCCAGCCGCACCTCTTTGCGTCCCTGCGCCATGATGCACAGCGCTGGTTGCGCGAGCACCGGGGCAAAGTCGTGGGATCGGGTGTGGCGCGACATGAACAGCGAGCCGATGGCGGTCTCGTAGCTGCCATCGTCGGTGGTGTTGCGGCGGATGATCGCCGCCAGTTCCGCGCGCTGTTTTTCCATGTCAGCGGTGGGTTCGGCTTGAAAACGATCGAATGACGTCATGCACGGCATCCTCGGCAGGGGAGGTGGAATGGAGCAGAGCATATGTTTGTGCAAGCGCCAGCGGTAGACACATCCTGCGAAATGCTTGCCTGATTCTGCCCGGGGGTGTTTCCGCGCCTGTCGCGATCCAACCCTGTAGGAGCTGCCGAAGGCTGCGATCTGTTGATCTTCAAGGCAAAATCAAAAGATCGCAGCCTTCGGCAGCTCCTACACAAAACGCGTATGACAACCGTGTGACGCAGTTTTACAGGTTGTTACAGGTCTTCTGCGCAGTCTCGCAGGATTGTGCAACGCGGCGGCAGGAATCGACTAACGGCGCATTGTGTCCGGCCCTTAACCTTTGATCCTGTCGCAGCCCGTCCCCCGGCTGCCACGCGACTCCCTGGGAGGGTTGAACATGTCCAAGCAGATTCCCGTCAGTCATATGGCCTTCGTTCGAGCGCGCGCCGGGCGTTCGGCGGAACTCGGTATACGCCTGAGCGCGTTGATCGAGCCGTCCCGCGCCGCCCCCGGTTGCCTGAGCTTTGCCTTGCAGCATTCGCAGTGTGATCCCGAGTTGTGGCTGGTCTGCGGGTTCTGGAGCAGCCAGCAAATGATGACCAACTATTTCAACAGCCCGGCGATGGAAATCTTCGCCGAGCTGGTGCAGGAGCTGGTGGTCAACAGCCTCGACTTCCACACTTTCAAGGACGTGTCGGCGGCGCAAGCCCTCGGCCAATGCCCGGCGCCGGTACACAAACTCGTCGGTTGAGGGTTTAATGTCCGGCTTGTTTGTCTGAGCCGGGATATGTGACATGGCACGTAAAGAGTTCGAACACTTCGAAGCAGTTTCCGCAGTCGTCCCCGTCGAGTTGGGCGGCAACAAGGGCTATCACGCGGCAATCGCGGTCAAGGCCTTGGTCGATGGCGGTGCACCACGCTTTCACAAACTGCTGAATGATCAGGTCTTCCCCGGCGCCATCGCCGCCGATGAAGCGGCCATCAATGAGCTGGATAACCTCAAGGGCGTCACTGAAGACGCCGAGTTGATCTGGTAACGCGTTACTTGCTGGCGCCCGGACGCCACATCTTGAACAGGGCCTCAGGCCCCAGCTGGAAGTAATCCGCCGGCCCGCCGCCGCGCAGAATCGGTTCTGCCGCGGCGGTGTCGTAGATGCCGTCCTTCAACAGCCACTTGGCAATGTGCACGGCGACCACTTCGCCGAGGACCAGCCAGCTCGGCACCGTCTCGCCATCGGCGCGCTGCAATTGAATGATCTGCGTGACCTTGCACTCGAAGGACACCGGGCTTTCGGCCACCCGTGGCACCGAAATCACTTTTGACGCCACCGTCGTCAATCCCGCCAATTCAAATTCGTTGACCTCAGGTGCGACCATCGCGCAGCTCTGATTCATCTGCTCGGCCAGCGGGCGAGTGGCGAGGTTCCAGACGAATTCGCCGGTCTGCTCGATGTTGTTCAGGCTGTCTTTGCGCCCGACGCTGGAAAAACCAATGATCGGCGGAATGTAGTTGAAGGCGTTGAAAAAACTGTACGGCGCCAGGTTCAACTGGCCGTTGGCATCCTGCGAGGAAATCCAGCCGATCGGGCGCGGGCCGACGATGGCGTTGAACGGATCGTGGGGCAGACCGTGGCCGTTGGCGGGTTCGTAGAAGTGGATGTCATCGGGCATGTCTGAAGTTCCTGGAGGGCATGAGTCAGTGGGCAATAGTGCAAGTGCAGTCAAACAATTTCCAGTCAGTCACTGATATTCCATCCAATGGAAAACCTGTGAGAGCTGGCTTGCCAGCGATGGCGGCCTGTCAGTCGACAATGATTTTGAATGACAAAATGTCATCGCTGGCAAGCCAGCTCCCACAGGGTTTTGCGTGGGTTTCAAAAAAATTATTCCCCCCCGGAAATGACTAAGCCCGGCCGAGGCCGGGCTGTGAGAAGGCTGCTGATATTCAGCTGATGGCAGCGGCAGTACCGGTTTTATCGAAGCCGTCAGCTGCGACGGTTTTACCCAGGTTGGTTTTGTCGAAACCATCAGCAGCAACAGCTTTGCCCAGGCTGGTTTTATCAAAACCGTCAGCGGCATAAGCGCTTGAGTGGCTGGTTTCGATGGCGGCGCTGGCGCCATTGATGAAGTCGGCGGATCTGGTCTTGTCCGAGCCATCGGCGGCGAAGGTGTTGGCGGCCAGTACGGACAGGGTCAGGGCGAGGATCAGTTTGGTTTTCATGGCGGTTACTCCGGATTCGTTGGCGGGTGTTTCTTGCATGGGTTTCATGCTACGCCAATTAAATTGATTAAAAAGCGCAAATTAATGCTAAAAACAATCGATTAACTTGATGTTAAGGGCGGCGCCAAATATTCGCTTTCGTCGTCGGAGCGAGCGTCGCGCAGGTCATCGATCAGGTGATTGCAGGATGAGGGGGCAGCATTAATTAGCGATTAATCGCTGTGCGGCGCAGGTGAGGAATTTTTCATGCAGGTCTGGATAACGCGGTGACCCAATCGCTGGCAAACCAGCTCCCACAATGACAGCGCCGTTTACAGACCTTGGGTACGACGCGAAACCTGTGGGAGCTGGCTTGCCAGCGATAGGGCCGGAACAGCCACCGTTGCAGTGGCTGTGAAACGCGATCAGTCCGTGACGATCCGCGAATGCTTCTGGGTGTCTTTCATGGTGATGTACACCAGCAACGACACCGCGATGCACGCCGTCACATACCAGTAGTAACCGGTTTCCATGCCGATGCTCTTGAACCACAGCGCGATGTATTCGGCAGTGCCGCCAAAGATCGACACGGTCAGTGCATACGGCAGGCCAACGCCCAGCGCGCGGATTTCAGTCGGGAACAGTTCAGCTTTTACCACCGCGTTGATCGAGGTGTAGCCGCTGACGATGATCAGCGCTGCCATGATCAGGAAGAACGCGCCCCACCAGGTCTGGATGGTGTGCAGGGTCATCAGGATCGGCACGGTAAAGATCGTCCCCAGCACGCCGAAGGCGATCAGGATCGGACGACGACCGATCTTGTCCGAGAGGCCGCCGATGATCGGTTGCAGGCACATGAACAGGAACAGCGTGGCGGCAGAAATGGTGGTCGAGTCGGAGATGCTCATGCCGACGGTGTTCACCAGGTACTTCTGCATGTAGGTGGTATAGGTGTAGAACGCCAGGGTGCCGCCCATGGTCAGGCCGACCACGGTCAACAGCTCTTTGGGGTGGCGCATCAAGGTGCGCATGGCGCTTTCCTTGGACTTCTCTTTCTTGGTGAACGACTCGGTTTCTTCCATGCCGCGACGCAGATACAGCGCCACGACCGCACACAGCGCGCCGATGGCGAACGGAATACGCCAGCCCCACGCGTACAGTTGTTCAGTGGTCAGCACGTTCTGCAGCACGATCAGGACGCCCAGCGCGATGAGCTGGCCGGAGATCAGGGTCACGTACTGGAAGCTGGAGAAGAAGCCGCGACGTTCCTTGGTCGCCATCTCCGAAAGATAGGTCGCCGAGGTGCCGTATTCGCCACCGACCGACAGGCCCTGCAGCAGACGGGCGAAGACCAGCAGGATCGGCGCGCCGATGCCGATGGTTTCGTAGTTCGGGCTGAGGGCGATCAGCAGCGAGCCGAAGCACATCAGGTAGACCGACGCCATCAAGGCTTTTTTACGGCCGACCTTGTCGGCGTACATGCCCATCAGCCAGCCGCCGATCGGACGCATCAGAAAGCCGACGGCGAAAATCGCGGCGGTGTTCATCAGTTGGGCGGTGGTGGAACCGGCGGGGAAGAAGGTTTTTGCGAAATACAGGGAGAAGGCGGCATACACGTACCAGTCGTACCACTCGACCATGTTGCCGACGGAACCGCTGAAGATCGATTTGATCCGGCTGGCGGTGGTTCTTTCTTTGGCCGGCGCAGCAGCCGACCCAAGTGGCAGGGCGTTGGAGTTATCCATTGAAGGATCCTTCGTTTAATTGTTTTTGTGGAGCGCGTCGAAACGCAGCCTGCGAGGGCTATAGCAGGAGGTGTGCCAACGGGGGGAGGGCCGGTTTAGAGGGGGAGACGGGATTGGGTGAGCGGAATATCGCCGAAGGATTTGGTTTGATGAGCGGATTTCCGCTTATTGGAGCGAAGATCAAAAGCCCCTCACTCTAACCCTCTCCCAAGGGGAGAGGGGACTGACCGAGTGGATTGTTCGAGTTGCACCGACCTGAGACATTGAGTCGAACTCAGGTTTTGAATGGCACGAAGATCGGCTCCCTTCCCCCTCTACCCCTTGGGGGAGAGGGCTGGGGTGAGGGGGAAAGATCTCAGCCACACCGAAAATCCCAAGCCCGACTCACTCGCTCAGAAACATCTCCCGACTCAACCCATGCCGCTGCATCTTTTCATTGAAGGTGCGGCGCGGCAGTTGCAGTTCTTCCAGCACCGCTTTCACATCGCCCTTGTGCCGGGTCAGCGCCGCGCGCAGGCATTGCGCCTCAAACGCTTCCTGCTGCGCTGCGAGCGATTGCCCCGGATCAATCCCCGGCGCCGGTTCATCCAGGCCCAACACCTGACGCTCGGCGACGTTCGCCAGTTCACGTACGTTGCCCGGCCAGTCGTGACTGAGCAGATGACTCAATTGCGCGCCACTCAAGGGGGGAAAGGTACGGCCCAGGCGTTCAGCGGCATTGTGGGCGAAGGTTTCGAACAGCAATGGAATGTCTTCGCGGCGATCGCGCAGCGGCGGCAAACGCAGTTCGGCGACGTTCAGGCGATAGGCCAGATCCTCGCGGAAACGTCCGGCCCGGGCCTCATCGAGCAGGTCGGGTTTGGTCGCTGCGACAATGCGCAGGTCGACGCGAATGCTCTGGTTCGACCCCAGCCGTTCAAGCTTCTGCTCCTGCAACACGCGCAGCAGTTTCACTTGTTGCGCCAGCGGCATGCTTTCGATTTCGTCGAGAAACAAGGTGCCGCCATCGGCATATTCCAGCTTGCCGATGCGCTTGCCCGAGGCACCGGTAAACGCACCGCTTTCATGACCGAACAACTCCGCTTCGAACAACTGCTCAGGAATCGCCGCGCAGTTCAGCGCCACAAACGGCTTGGCTGCGCGCGGGCCGAAATCATGCAGGCAACGGGCGACCAGCTCTTTGCCGCTGCCGGTTTCGCCACGGATCAACACATTGACCGGCAACGCCGCCAGGTCCAGCACTTGCCGACGCAACGTCTGCAAACCACGGGACACACCGAGCAACGTCGCATCGAGTTTCGCGCGGTTGTCGGCCTGCTCGTGCAGCGCACGGTTTTCCAGAATCAGCCGGCGTTTGTCCAGCGCCCGGCGCAAGCTGCCGAGCAGGGTTTCCGGGCTGAATGGTTTTTCCAGAAAGTCGTAGGCCCCGTCGCGCATCGCCTCGACGGCCATGGGTACATCGCCATGGCCGGTGAGCAGAATCACCGGCAGATCGGCATCGCGTTTCTGCACTTCGGCCAATAACGCCAAGCCGCCCATGCCGGGCATGCGCACGTCGCTGAGGATCACCCCGGCAAAGTGCGCGGGCAGGGCGGCGAGGCATTCTTCGGCGCGGCTGAACAACTGCACCTCGAAGCCGGACAGGCTCAGCCACTGCTCGACGGCGCTGCGAATGCTGCTTTCGTCATCGACCACCATCACTGAATTGAGCATCAGATGTGTGCCTCCAGATCGATCGGCAAAGTCAGGCTGAACACGGCGCCGCTGTCGCCATTTTCGGCGCTCAGGCGCCCGCCGGATTCATGCACGATGGCAAAGGATACCGCCAGGCCGAGACCCAAACCGTCGCCCACCGGTTTGGTGGTGAAGAACGGGTCGAACACCTGGCCCAAATGGTCTTCGGCAATCCCGCCGCCATTGTCGCTGACGCTCAGGCGCCACAGTTGTTCATCGGCTTCCAGGCGGATTTCCAGGCGCTTGCACGGTTTGCCCTGCATCGCATCGAGGGCGTTGCGCAGCAGGTTGATCAGCACCTGTTCGAGACGAATCGCATCACCGCGTACCCACGCCGGACGGGTCAGGTGCAACACCAGACTGACCTGCTCGTCACGCAGGCGTGCATCGAGTAACTGTAACGACTGATCGACCACGGTTGCCAGATCCAGCCGTTCGCGCAAGCCGCTGGGACTCTTGCGCGCGAAGGTCTTGAGGTGGCCGGTGAGGGCAGCCATGCGCGTGAGCATCTCGTCCACCGGTTTCAACGCTCTATAGGCATCGTCGACACGGCCATGTTCGAGGAGCAAGCGCAAGGTCGCCAGTTGCATGCGCTGAGCGGTCAGGGGTTGATTGATTTCATGGGCCAGTGCAGCGGACATCTGGCCGAGCGCGGCGAGTTTGGCCGATTGCACCAGACCGTCCTGCGCGGTGCGCAAGTCGCGGGTGCGTTCTTCCACCAATTGTTCAAGTTCTTCGCGGTTGCGCTGGCGGATTTTCGACAGGCGCCAGCGCTGGTTGAGAAACAGCAACAGAAACACCAGCGCCAGCCACACCCCGGCAGCGGCCAGCCCGGCGTTGCGCAGGTCTTCGAACGCCACTTGCGGATGGCGCAGCAGGTGCAGGGTCCAGCCTTCAGCGCTCAGGGGCAGCGATTCCCACAGATAATCCGCCGTGCCTTGCGGGCCTTCGACGCGGCGCAGATCGCTGTTGTCATCGAAGCTGCGCAGCGACAAATGAGTCAAGGGCTGCAGCGACTGCTTGTCGTACTGCCGGGTGGCTTTGATTTCATCCATGTCGCGGGCGCTCAGTGGCCGCAGCGAGCGATACCGCCAGCCGGGTTGGTTGGCGATGAAGATGATCCCGCGCGCATCGCTGACCAGTAGCGTGTCGTTGCCCTGACTCCACTCGCGTTCCAGCTCGGGGAATTCCAGCTTGACCACCATCGCGCCGAGAAACTCGTTGTGGTCGCCGAGCACCGCGCTGGAGAGGAAGTAGCCGGGAATGCCGCTGGTCACGCCCACCGCGTAAAAACGCCCGGTGCCTTGGGTGCGGGTCTGGCTGAAGTAGGGGCGGAAGCCGTAGTTATGGCCGACGTAACTGCTGGGCAGGCGCCAGTTGCTCGCCGCCACGGCGAGGCCCGTGTGGTCGAGCAATTCAAGGGTCGAGGATTGCGCCGCGCCGTTGATCTTTTCCAGCTTGAGGTTCAGCGCCGCTTGTTCGTCGGCATCGACCGGGCCGGCCAGCGCCGCGCGCAATTGCGGATCGAGCGCCAGCACGGCGGGCAGGGCACGGTAGCGGTCGATCAGGGTGTGCAGGGAATTGGCGTACAACGCCAGTTGCTGGTTGGCACGGGCGGCGTCTTCCTCCAGCGCCTGACGTTCGGCGTGGCGGATCGCAAGCGTGGCGGCAAGCGCCGCGCCGGCGATGATCAGCAGGGTATACAACGACAGACGCAAGGTACGGGAAGTCGGCAGCATGCTGGGCGAAGGGTCGGCAGGACGGGGGGGCACGATAGCATGGGCCGAGGTGGCCCGGCGTGCTGTTCGCGCCGGCCACGTTGGTCATACGGCCGTTTCCTGCACCTGATGTCGACGCTGTAGATTCAGCCGTGGTTTCGGCACGGGTCTGGGACGTGGCTCGTCAGCAATTGACTGTGCCAGTTGTTGCAGGCGTTCAGTCACACCGTCGGCTTCACTTAGGTTATCAAGCATGTCTTGAGTGGTTTCCAGTGCGTTCCGGGTGTTGTTGATGAGCGCGGTGGTTTGAGCCATTACCGTGCGGTAAGCGTCAGCGACGGAAGTGCCCTCGTCCACCATTTTTGCGAAATCAAGCTGATCGAGGGGGGCCATCATCTGAACCTCTTGCAAAATGGCCTCTGTGGCTGTTTGCCGGAGCTGGTTGATTCCGTCCTGAATGGACTGTGGCAGCGTGCCATTGGCCAGATCATTTGCACCCTGCGCAATGGTTTGTGTGGCGTCGCGGACTTCAGCCGTGTGCAGCGCTTCGGTTACGCGAATGCCGCGCTTGAAAAAGCGATAACGAATATAGGCAGCTCCTAATCCGCCAAGCAGACCGCCGACAATTCCGCCAATCGTGTTGCCAATTCCCGGCGCGAATGATCCGGCCGCCCCACCAACAGCTAATCCGACTCCGAATCCCAGGCTGAAGGCTGCCATCCCGTTTTTGTTGAAGAGGTAGCGGCGGAAGGTCATACCCTCCCGGGTTTCCTGGCTGACATTGGCTTCGTCATCGGGACCATCAAATTCAGTCGCTGCATCATGGGCCTGGCTGGCGACGTTGGCAGTGGTGCGTAAGACACCGACGAGCTGCGAGAAATCGAACCGTCCGCGCCCATCGGTATCGACATAAATCATCGGGTTGTTCGACACCATTGCATACAGATTCAACCCATCCACATCCCCCGCCGGGTCGGCACTGACCCAGCGCTGCAACCAAGGCGCGTAATAGCGTGCGCCGTAGTAATACAAGCCGCTGACGTCCATTTCCTTGCCCGAATAACGGATGAATTTGTAGCTGATTCCGGTCTCCGGTTTTTCAGCCATCCACGCCGTCGCACCGAACGGGTAATAGCCTTCGTGGCTGATCATGTGCGCGTTCTGATCCAGCTCCAGCGTGCACGAGCCGAGGTGGTCGTCGAGGCTGTAGCGCAGTTGATTGTTCTCGACAGCCGCGGGCGGCGGCGTGATCCAATGCAGACAGCGCGCATTGCCCAGCTGGATGATGTGCAGTTCTTCGCCGTTGTCCTTGCTGCGGATTTCCAGACCCGGCAGGTAGCGCACCTGATGAAAGTGCAGGATGTTTTCGCCATACCATTCGTGGCGTTTGAACACCCGCTCGCCCTGACTGTAGGCGTAATACTCGGCGTCGTTGCGGCCATCGTCCCGGGTCACCAGCGTGACTTCCTGCAACTCGTCGCGCGCATTTCAGTGCAACGGCTGGCCCGGTTGCACGGCCAGCAGGTTGCCGTGGCGGTCGAACAGGTTGTCGAACTCCGGTGGCGGATCCCCCGGTTTGCAGCGCACGCCGCGGTTGCTGAGTGAATCGATGCACATCTGCACGGTGTGATCGGCGCCGGCGCGCACGTGCACCAGTTTCTTCAGATTGCCGCCGTAGTCGTAGGTGAAGGTCTGGGTGTAATTGCGCCGGTCTTCCGGATCGGTCGGCTTGGGCAGACCGGGAATATCCGACAGCGGGCCGTCGTCGTAGCCGGTCGCGCTGATCAGGCGGTACAGCGAGTCATAGCTGAAATTGCGATGGCCATCGACCCTCTGGTTGGCAAACCAGCTTGGCGCAAAGGCGTGGTCTTCGATGCGGGTGATGTTGCCGACGCGGTCGTAAACATATTCGAAGTCCTGCAGCACTTCGCCGTTGTCCTTGCGACTGGACTGGGTGTGCAATCGACCATCGGCCGGATCATACGTCCACTGACTGCGCACGCCGTTGCCGGCGTGTTGTTCGATGAGCTGATCAGTGGCGTTGTAATGAGCGTCGCGCAACACGGTTCGCCAGTCGGTATCGCCTTTGATCAACAACTGTAGGTGCCTGAGCTGGCCAGCCAGACCATAGCGAGATTGCTGGCGATGACCACCGGCATCGGTCTGCTCCAGCACCGCGCCCAGCGGACTGAACAGACGCCGACTGGTGAAGGCCTGGCCATCGAGGAAGGTGCGGGTTTCGCACAGCGGCTCGCCGCTGAGGGCGAAGCTGTCGGTGCGCAGCGTGCCGGCGCGATCGCTCTGTTCCAGCAACTGGCCGCGCTGGTTGTGACCAGCGTCGGCGCTGGCGTCGGCGTAGGTGAACAGATCGACATCGGCCTCGCCGTTTTCTGCTACCGCCACCACGCGCAGCTGAGTGTCGAAGGTCGTGCGCCAATGGTTGTCGCCCTTGCCCCAGCGTTGCAGCGGTTCGCCGGCCAGACCTGGCAAGTGCAGGCGCCAGCCGGCGTCGACGCTGTCGGTTTTCAATGCTTCGCCGTCGAGGCGGTAAATCGTTGTCAGGCTGGGCACCACCAGACGCGGGTCCCACTGCTTCACCAGATGTCCACTCGCATCGTAATGCTGACGGGATGAGAGCGGCACTGGAGTGTCTTCGTCAATACTCCGCAAATAGGCGACCTGTCGCACCGGCAATCCACGAGCGTCGTTTGCAACCAGGTCAGGTGTACGCAAATGCATTGATTTATTCATGCGTCGACCCTCAAGGTCATGAATGTCGAATCTGCTCATGCGCATGTCTCGTTATGGACTAAGCGGCTTTTTCCTTGCTGTATTGGCGATACCTTGCCAGCAGTTCGCGGCCTCGATTGGCTTGAGCCAGACGCAGCGTTATGTCCTTCTGTATCTGTTCGCGGCTTATTGTGCGGGCTTTGTCGGTGCCCACGTTGTCATTGGCCAGGTCAAAGGCCAGCTTGAGAGTGCCTATCACGCCTTCGGAATAGAATTCGTTGATCTCAAGGTTGGCGTATGCAGCATTCACGTAGCTGCGATCCCGTTCCAGGAGTTCGGTTATCAGAATCAGGCCGTTGTCCAGGGCATCGATATCCATGCCCGGTATACCGGCCAATGCCGACCCTGCATCCAGTATCGTTTGGCGGGTGGCCAGAAGTTCACTTGCAGCGGGAACGCCTGCTTTGCCAAGTACAAATGACTCAATGGTATCAGACACTTTTTTCGCGCCTGCCGCGGTTCGAAGGTCATAGGACATGGCAGTTTTTTTCATGAACTGCAAAGGGCTGGAAAGCACGCTGACGTTAGCTTCGTTGTAGATAGCTTGCGGATCGAGCTTTTGAGCGTTGGGCAGGACCGGAGTCGAGAGCATTGTCTCTGAACCCACTTTGTCCATGATTTGTCCTGAGATAAAACTGGCAAGCGAGCCAAGCAGAGAAATGCCTGTCAAAGATTCTGTTGTTCTGGACGCAGCGATCCCCACAGCGCCTTTTGTCATTTGAAAACCAATATTGATCCCTGCCCGTTTTACGATGTCGCGAGTCGTGAAAAGACTGTTCAATTGCTTGTCCAGCGATTGCAATTCGCTTCCCAGGGTTTCCAATACATTGGAGAACTCTTCGATCTGCTGCTTATCACTGGCGAGATCTTTATTGGTGCCATTGCCATCAATGAAAATCAGCGGATTATTGCCGACAAACACATACAGATTCAGCCCGTCCACGGTCCCCGCCGGATCAGGACTGATCCAGCGCTGCAACCACGGCGCGTAATACCGCGCGCCGTAGTAATACAACCCGCTGACATCCATCTCCTTGCCCGAATAGCGGATGAATTTATAGCTGACCTCTGTCTCCGGAGGTGGGGTCATCCACGCCGTGGCGCCAAACGGGTAATAGCCTTCCTCGCTGATCAGTTGTGCCTGCTGATCCAGTTCCATCACACAGGAACCGAGGTGGTCTTCGAGGCTGTAGCGCAATTGATCGCCGTCTATTCCATTGGGCTTGTTTTCTGCCCAATGCAGGCAACGGGCGTTGCCGAGCGCGATGACGTGCAGTTCTTCGCCGTTGTCGCGGGTGCGGATTTCCAGCCCCGGCAGGTAGCGCACCTGATGAAAATGCTCGGCGTTGGCCGCGAAGGTTTCGTGGCGTTTGAACACGCGCATGCCCTGGCTGTAACGGTAGTACTCGGCATCATTGGAACCGTCCTCGCGCTGGACCAGGGTCACGCTTTCCAGCTCATCGCGGGCATTCCAGAGCAACGGTTGGCCCGGTTGCACGGTCAGTTGATTGCCGTGGCGATCGAACAAAGTGTCGAAATCCGGCGGCTCGTCACCGGTTTTCCAGCGCACCCCGCGATTGCTCTTCGGGTCGATGAACATGTGCCGGGTCGAGTTGTTGCCCGCCCGCACATGACTCAGTTCGAACAGGTTGCCGCCGTTGTCGTACCGATAGGTCTGGGTGTAGTTGAGGCGATTGTTCGGGTCGCCCGGTTGCGGCAGGCCGGGAATGTCCGGCGGCGGGGCGTCGTCGTAGCCGGTGGCGCTGGTCAACCGATAGAGCGAGTCGTAGGTGAAATCGCGGTGGCCATCGATCAACTGGTTGGCGAAGTAACGTGGCTGAAACGCGTGGTCTTCAATGCGGGTGATATTGCCGACGCGGTCGTAGAAATATTCGAGGTTCTGCAGGACTGCGCCGCCGTCCTTGCGGCTGGACTGAGTG
>NZ_JAMLFX010000021.1:16493-19361 GCF_023634765.1 Pseudomonas sp. AKS31 | reverse complement strand
CCACTGATCAGCAGCTCGACGTGCTTGAGTTGCCCGGCCAGGCCGTAGCGCGAGCGTCGGCGATGGCCGCTGGCATCGGTCTGTTCCAGCAGCGCACGGAGCGGGTTGAACGCATGGTGAGTGGTGAACGGCTCACCGTCGTGGAACGTGCGGGTTTCCCGCAGCGGCTGGCCGGCCAGGGAAAAACTGTCCGTGAGCAGCGAACCGGAACGGTCTTTTTGTTCCAGCAACTGGCCGCGGCGGTTGTACCCGGCCTCGGCCGATGCGTCGGCGTAAATGAAAACATCGACATCGGGTTGGCCATTTTCCTCGACCGCGATCATCCGCAGTTGCTCATCGAAGGTCGTCTGCCAATGGCTGCGGCGCTGATCCCAGCGTTGCAATGGCTCAGCGGCAAGCCCCGGCAGGGTCAGGCGCCAACCGGCGTCGACGCTGTCGGTCAATACCACATCACCGTTCAGTGAGTAGACGTTAGTGAGGTTCGCAGTGGCCAGACGTGGATCCTGCTGCGCTACCAGACGGCCGGCCACATCGTGTTGCTGACGTGACACGAGTGCTTTTGGTGTGTCGTCTGCCTGAGTGCGCAAGTAACTGACCTGACGGATCGGCGAGCCCCGGCCATCGATCACTGCCACAGTTGGAGTGCGTCTATAAACGGGGTCGTATTTCATGTGAATTTGTGTTTGGTGAAGGGCTTAACAAATGTCTGAAATTTCGACACGGGTTTCGCTTGTTCACGCAAAAATCTGTTGTCTGTCAGCAAGTCCTCTTTGTACCACCTCAGGGTGGTCTGGCTGCTTTCGATATATCCCAGGATCGCACTGGTCTGCTCTCGCAAGGTATTGAGCCGAATGGTCTTGGCGCCCATTAAGCGGCTCTTGTCAGGTAGCACGTCAGCCGAATTGATCGTGTTTTGTCCTACGCGTCTGAAGGCTTTCTCGATATCGGCCATTCGCGAAGTGAGGGCTTGTTTCCAGTCGGCGAGCATCGTTTCGATTTTTTCAATCTTGACCGGATCGAGACCCTGTCTAATGTCCTCCACCTCCTGCACCCGCGAACCGATATTAAGCGCCGCGCCCACGCCTGGAAGATATGATCCGACGCCGCGGGCCAATAAGGTGTTGGCTGCATCGGCCGGCGTGAAACTCGATGAACGCTCTGTGATGCCGACCTTTTGATCAATGGCTGCGACGCTCATTGCCGAAGTTTGTGGAATCAATGGGACTGTCATATTTGCAAAGGACGTGTATTTGCTGGCGATCGCCTCGCCGATATCGCCGCTGACGTGCATGGCAATCATCTCGGACAAGTAGCCGACGGCGGCGGGCATGCCGGTGGCAAGTGTTGAGCCTGCGAACCCGCCGCCGAAATAACCAGCGAAGAAGCCGGCAGTGCCTATCAGTGATTCTGCAACAACATTCGACAGCAATTCAGTGCCGTACTGTCCACTTGAAACTTTCAGCATCTGGTCAAGCGTTGTGGCGGAGTAATCACCCAGAGTGGTCACGAAGTTTGAGAAATTGACGATATCGAATTTCTCTTTGCTGTTGCCTTGCTCATCCACAAAAGTTAACGGGTTGTTGCCGACGAATCCGTACAGATTCAGCCCATCCACATCCCCCGCCGGATCGGCACTGATCCAGCGCTGCAACCACGCTGCGTAATAGCGTGCGCCGTAGTAATACAAACCGCTGACGTCCATCTCCTTGCCCGAATAACGGATGAAGCGATACGTGGTTTCCGAATCCGGTGCCATCCACGCGGTTTCGCCAAAGGGGTAATAGCCTTCCTGACTGACCATCACGGCAGCTTGATCCAGTTCCATCACGCTGGAGCGGAGATGATCTTCGAGGTTGTAACGCATTTGGTCATTGGCGATTGCATCGGGTTTTTTCGCTGCCCAATGCAGGCAGCGGGCGTTGCCGAGCGTGATGACGTGCAGTTCTTCGCCGTTGTCGCGGGTGCGGATTTCCAGCCCCGGCAGGTAGCGCACCTGATGAAAATGCTCGGCGTTGGCCGCGAAGGTTTCGTGGCGTTTGAACACGCGCATGCCCTGGCTGTAACGGTAGTACTCGGCATCATTGGAACCGTCCTCGCGCTGGACCAGGGTCACGCTTTCCAGCTCATCGCGGGCATTCCAGGTCAGCGGCTTGCCGGGGTGCATCGCTTTCTGGTTACCGTGACTGTCGAACAGCTCATCGAAATCCGGCGGCTCGTCGCCGGTTTTCCAGCGCACCCCGCGATTGCTCTTCGGGTCGATGAACATTTGCCGGGTCGAGTTGTTGCCCGCCCGCACATGACTCAGTTCGAACAGGTTGCCGCCGTTGTCGTACCGATAGGTCTGGGTGTAGTTGAGGCGATTGTTCGGGTCGCCCGGTTGCGGCAGGCCGGGAATGTCCGGCGGCGGGGCGTCGTCGTAGCCGGTGGCGCTGGTCAACCGATAGAGCGAGTCGTAGGTGAAATCGCGGTGGCCATCGATCAACTGGTTGGCGAAGTAACGTGGCTGAAACGCGTGGTCTTCAATGCGGGTGATATTGCCGACGCGGTCATAGAAATATTCGAGGTTCTGCAGGACTGCGCCGCCGTCCTTGCGGCTGGACTGAGTATGCAAACGGCCGTCCGCCGGGTCATACGTCCACTGACTGAGGACGCGATTGCCGGCCAGTTGTTCGATGATCTGGTCGTTGGCGTTGTACTGCGCGTTCTCTAACACTGTTTGCCAGTCAGACGCGCCACTGATCAGCAGCTCGACGTGCTTGAGTTGCCCGGCCAGGCCGTAGCGCGAGCGTCGGCGATGGCCGCCGGCGTCGGTCTGTTCCAGCAGCGCGCCGAGCGGGTTGAACGCATGGTGAGTGGTGAACGGCTCAG
>NZ_JAMLFX010000021.1:0-16466 GCF_023634765.1 Pseudomonas sp. AKS31 | reverse complement strand
GCCTCGGCCGATGCGTCGGCGTAAATGAAAACATCGACATCGGGTTGGCCATTTTCCTCGACCGCGATCACCCGCAGTTGCTCATCGAAGGTCGTCTGCCAATGGCTGCCGCGCTGGTCCCAGCGCCGAGAAGGTTCACCGGCCAACCCCTGCAAGGTCAGACGCCAGCCGGCGTCGACGCTGTCGGATTTCAATGGCGAGCCGTCCAGGCTGTAAACCGTGGTCAGGCAGGGTACGGGCAGGCGCGGGTCCCATTGCTCGATCAGACGCCCGGCAGGGTCGTGGCGTTGGCGAGTGACGAGCGCAAGGGGTGTGTCATCGGCCGCGCTACGCAAGTACGCGACCTGCCGCACTGGCAAGCCCCGCGCATCGCTCACCGCCAGTGCGGGTGTACGCCAATGCACATTGGCTGTCATGGCTGCGGTGCCTTGGTTAGCAATGTCGGTTCGGCGGTGTCGTTGAAGTCTTCGCTGGTGTGATACCAAGGGTGGTACGTCTCGCGGGAAAAGTCGCCCTTGGCATTGATCAATTGGACCTGCCGACTCTTGACGTCATAGCGAAGCTGATCGTGATGGCCCAGTGTGCGCAGGGACTGATCGTTGACGTAGGTATGGGTGTTGGCGAAAAACGCGCGGTACTGACGAACGGGCAAGCCTTTGTTGTTGTATTCGACACGCTCACTGATGCGCCAGCGCGGGTTGGCATCAACCTCTTTGATCTGGCCATCCTCGACAATCAGCGAGCCCTCGTCGTCCACGGCATACGCCTTGCCCGGATCGACCAATTGCTGGGTTTGCAGAGCCCGGCCAAAACCGTCGACGCAGGCTTTGGTGATCTGGATCTGCGCATCGTCGTCAGGGTAACGGTCGGCACTGAGGATCACACTGTGCACCGGTTCGCGATGCACCGCTGCGATGGCTTCGTGCAGTGCCCGCTCATCAGGCGTCAAGGCGCCGCTGCGCCGGGCCAGTCGGCGGCGTGTGCTGGCCCTGATGTGGCCGCTGGGCAGCAGATAACCCTGAGCGATCCATGCCTGGCCGGCACGGGTGTCGTTGGCGATCTGCCCCATCCAGCTGAACAGATCCTTGCGCAGGGTACTCGCGGCTTTTTGCACGGCGTCGACCGGCTGGGCTATCGCTGTTGCCGGGCTCCGGTCCTCGGGAGGTGTGTATTCGCTCAGGGGCCTGAAACCCACAACCTTATCGTTCTCGGTGCCATGAAAACCGGTGACCAGCGGTTGCCCTGACGGTTCGTACATCGCCTCCTGAATGTTGTCGTTGGCATCAATGATTTCCAGCGGCTGCAGTGCGTGGTAGTCGTACTTGACGCGCGTCGTGCAGCCATCCGCCAGTTCCACGAGGGTGATGGCCAGCGCATAGGTGTCGTATTCGGCGCGGGTGAAGCCATAGCTGAGCGTTTCGCGATAGCGCAGTACCTTGTAGAACCCGTCGAGTCCGGCGTATTCGGCGTAGCCAAAATTCGCCGACCACAGGTCTTGTTCTGTACTGCCCAACGGCTGACTCCCGAACAGAAACGGCATCGGCGTATAACCGATTTTTGTCAGTTCACTTCTCACGTCGAAATTCGACAGCACGCTGTAGGCGTCCAGCGCGGTCTTGTCCAGTTGTGCCACTTCCAATGGACCGACCAGCGCTTCAAATCCGGCGTCGCCATCGTCCAGCGTCCGTCCTTCTATATCCAGGTAACGCTGCACGGATTGGATGGTCAGCACGCGCTCGGCGTTCCAGTGCGCCGAATCCTCGTGCTCCAACAGACACTCATAGGACACCTGAGCAGGCGCAAGCCCGGTGGGCAGGGCGCCTTTGGGCAAAACCAAAGCATTGCCGCGCTGTTGATAAGGCAGCCCCAGGCGCCAATGCTGCAGGTCCTTGTCCAGATCAATGAACGTAGCGCGACTTTCATTCAGGTAGCTGCTTTGTTGCGCCTGGTCATGGGCGTCGTACCACCATTGCTGTTCATCGGGATCGTCGAACGGTGGCGTGTCCTTTTCGGTGAGCCGTCGTGCGTAGCTCACTGTGATGGTGTGCGTCGGCTGGCCATAGTCATTCCACCGCAGGACTACTTCATTGCGGCAGAGTGGATCTTCGACGAAACCGTCGTACTGATAGCTGATCTGTTCCACCATCAATGGCAGCAGTACAGCGGCAGCATAAGTCCCTTGCTCGCGCACCTCGCGCACCAGATATCGAAACTCTTCGACTGCGTAAGGCGTGGCGATTCCGGGGCCGTCCACTTCTGCATCGGCATAGGTTTCGATGCGTGCAGGCCGGCCGACCAGTGCCCGGGCGCATTGATACCCGGTGTCATCGGTGTGCGGAGGAATGATCTGATCGACGTCGTCTTCCGGGTGATGGCGACTGAACAGGGTGTTGCCCAGCGCGACAGCTTGCGCATCTTCATGGAAATAGGCCTCGCGCGGCCGGTCCATCGATTGCCCGGTATGAAACCAGGTGAAGACCCGCATCGTCTCGCTGAAACCTTCGCCCTCATCGCTGCCGGCGCTCTCGCTGTCGGTTTGCTGCAACAGGCCGAAACCGCGGAACTCGCGCTCACGGCTGTCGTAGAAACCTTCGCGCCACGCGAACGTCTGCGTCAGACAGTTGCCAGTGATCTCATCCAGTTGCTGCTGTTTGTTAACCACCGCCACCGGGAAGGGCAGGTGACAGACCGGTAAACGCTTGAGGGTGAGCAAACGGTGTTTTTCATCCAGCCATTCCTGGGCCGAGCTGCGGTAGACCACACTGGCACTGCAACCCATGTTGTTGTTGCTGCTGGTCAGCAGATACGGTTTGGCCGAGACGAAATCGTAGCGCCAGTGCTGCGGCTGCATGTGCGTCACCGTCAGGATCAGGCTGGCGCAACCCAGGCCTTGCAAGTCGGCAAAACTCACTCGACTGAGCCGGTCGTAGCGCACGCCGTCGGGCCACGGCACGCTGATCGGTGTCTGCTGCAGGCCGTTGCCGCCGCGATTCAGGTAGATCTCGAAGGACTCCGATTGCAGATAAATCAGCGACGCGGCACCGGAGCCGTCGAGGTCGGCAAGGCGCACGCGTGACGAATCGAATTGTTCGTAGTTGAAGGGCAACTCGCTGATCTTGCGCCCCTTGCCAAAGCGGCCATGGCCCAGGTTCGGCCAGCAGCGGATTTCGTCGTGGCGAATCCGGCACAGATCGGGCATGTCGCTGCCCAGCAGGTTGCCCAACAGCACCAGTTCCGTGCGTGAATTGCTGAACAGTGGCAAGCGGTCGTCGTCGGGTTGGTGAGCGACCTCTTCAGGCGCGGCGAAGCCTTGTTCACGCACGTTGGCATACAACCGCACGGAATTCGGTCCGATCAACGCCAGGCTACTCAGGCCGTCACCGCTCAAGTCGCCAAGTGTCGAGAGGGTGTTGAAAAACTCCGGCGGGAATTTGCCGAAGGGCACGAAGTCGGCAAACTCGCGTTGCTCTGTCAGCGTGCGAAAACCACTGATACCCGGTTGCGCGGTGACCCAGTCGAGCCGCCCGTCGCCCGTCAGGTCGGTCAGCAGTTGCTGGACCGGACGGTTGCGGTCGGCGACTGGAATCTTGTCCAGCGCGGTCCATGGTCCATAGCCGATTTCATCGGTGCCCTTGGTCGCGCGCAGCGGTTCGCGGTAGTACCAGGCCTGATCGTAGCGACACAGAAAACCCGGTACGCCTTCGCCATAGAGATCGACGCACTGGTAAAAACCACCATCTTCGATACCCGGCTGAACCTCGAATTCGAAGAATCGGGTCGGGGTTTTATTGATGTCGAAAGGCGCGTAGTCGAACTCGATCGGCGGCGTGTTTTCGACCACGCCGCTGGCATCGAATGCCTGATAGTGCGCCGCGCTGATCTGGCTGTAGGCCCACTGCGCGATATTTTGCGGTTGGCGATACTCCAGTAGCAGACGGCGTACCAGTTTCGGTTGGTCAGTCGATTGCTCGGGGAAGTGATGAAACAGCAGTGCTTGCCGGCAGAGTCGCCGAGTGCCCAGCTCAAAACCCTGACCATGGGTTGAAAAGCGGTCGGGGCGGATCGTCCAGGGTTTCAGGGTGTCACCGTCATACGCCGGGATGTCGGTGAGTGAGGTGCTGCGTTCGCCGTAATCGAACAGCAGATGAAAGTGCCAGTTCAGGTCGGCGGGGGTGTCCGTGGTCCAGCTGTACAGATTGCGGCTGGCCGTGAAGTTGCCGTAGCACACGCGGCGCAGATAGCGCTGGGCGCGGTAGTCATGCAGCGGGTCGGGATCCTGATCATCGGCCTTGTATTCGAAACAGATGTGTTCGCCGCGCGCGTTCATGCTTTCGCACAGCAGCCAGGTGGCGATTCGTCCAGGAGCGTCGGGATCGGCGATTCGCGTGGCTTCGGTTTTGCCGTAAAGGTGCAGCGAGCCGTCAGCGCCATGTATCAGCCAGAATATCGGAGGGTTGGCTTCTCGGGTCTGCCGCTGCCAGCACTCGCGCAAGGCAAAGTCGCTTTCGATTTGCGGCCAGTAACGCACAACTCTGTGTGGGCCAATGTCGACGCCGTTGTAGACGCTTTCCTCACGGAACTTGATTTCACCGTGCTCATCCAGCTCCGGCATCCATACTTCGCCATCGACACCGACGATCTCGTCGTGTTCGGTGTAACGCGGCACGCCTTTATGGGTACGGCGGCTGATCTGACCCGCGCCGGCCAAGTGCCAGGAAAGACCGAATGGGCCGTTGCCACTCTGACTGCTATAGCTCAGCGAGAGCTGCGGATCCCAGCCGCGTCCGGCGGATGTCGGAATCGGCAATTCGAACGAAGCGGCCCCGGTCGGCCCCACTGCGCCCCAGCTTTTGCCGATAGTGGCGATTGATGCGCTTTTGGCGATGGAGGGAGTGGTGATGCTCAGTTCTTGTTGATCAGGCATGGTCGCATCCATTGCGCGCGGGGTGGGCGTGAATGGACTGACGCTAACAAGAATGGCGTTGAATTGAACCTGTCAGATCTGACAGGTGCGCAAGATCATTTTGTATGCATTGGCAGTTTTTTTATCGCGATCGGTTTGCGCATGCAAAAACGGCCGGGTCATCCCTGCGGATGAACCGGCCGTTTTCATGGCGGTGAAGGGCTTACTGCACTTCTACCGCCAGGCTTTCGCTGATCTTCTGTTGCCAGATCGCAGGGCCGGTGATGTGCACCGACTCGCCTTTGCTGTCCACCGCAACGGTGACCGGCATGTCCTTGACCTCGAACTCGTAGATCGCTTCCATGCCCAGTTCGGCGAACGCCAGCACTTTCGACTTCTTGATCGCCTGAGCCACCAGGTAGGCCGCGCCGCCGACAGCCATCAGGTACACGGCTTTGTTGTCCTTGATCGCTTCGATCGCAGTCGGGCCGCGCTCGGATTTGCCGATCATGCCCAGCAGACCGGTTTGCTCAAGGATCTGACGGGTGAACTTGTCCATCCGCGTTGCGGTGGTAGGACCCGCCGGGCCAACCACTTCGTCACCGACCGGATCAACCGGGCCGACGTAGTAGATGAAGCGACCCTTCAGGTCTACCGGCAGGGTTTCACCCTTGTTCAGCATCTCGACCATGCGCTTGTGCGCCGCGTCGCGACCGGTGAGCATTTTGCCGTTGAGCAGGACGGTTTCGCCCGGCTTCCAGCTCTGCACGTCTTCCGGGGTCAGGGTGTCGAGGTTGACGCGACGGGCCGACGGGCCGGCTTCCCAGACGATTTCCGGGTAGGCGTCCAGCGGTGGCGCTTCCAGCGAGGCCGGGCCGGAACCGTCGAGCACGAAGTGGGCGTGACGGGTGGCGGCGCAGTTGGGGATCATGCACACCGGCAGCGATGCTGCGTGAGTCGGGTAATCCATGATCTTCACGTCGAGCACGGTGGTCAGGCCACCGAGGCCCTGGGCGCCGATGCCCAGCTGGTTGACCTTCTCGAACAGCTCCAGACGCATTTCTTCGATGCGGTTCTGCGGGCCACGGGCCTTCAGTTCGTGGATGTCGATGGATTCCATCAACACTTCTTTAGCCATGACAGCGGCTTTCTCGGCGGTGCCGCCGATGCCGATGCCCAGCATGCCCGGTGGGCACCAGCCGGCGCCCATGGTCGGAACGGTCTTGAGTACCCAGTCAACGATCGAGTCGGACGGGTTGAGCATGGCCATTTTCGACTTGTTCTCGGAACCGCCGCCCTTGGCCGCCACGTCCACTTCCACGGTGTTGCCCGGGACGATGGAGTAGTGAATCACGGCCGGGGTGTTGTCCTTGGTGTTTTTCCGAGCGCCCGCCGGGTCGGCGAGGATCGAGGCACGCAGGACGTTTTCCGGCAGGTTGTAGGCGCGACGCACGCCTTCGTTGATCATGTCGTCCAGGCCCATGGTGGCGCCATCCCAACGTACGTCCATGCCGACGCGCACGAACACGGTGACGATACCGGTGTCCTGGCAGATCGGGCGATGGCCGGTGGCGCACATGCGCGAGTTGATCAGGATCTGCGCCATCGAGTCACGGGCCGCTGGCGATTCTTCGCGCAGGTAGGCTTCGTGCATCGCCTGGATGAAATCCACGGGGTGGTAGTAGGAAATGAACTGCAGGGCGTCGGCAACGCTCTGAATCAGGTCGTCTTGCTTGATCACGGTCATGAGTCGCGCTCCTCTAAAAGACGGGAACATTCAATAAGGTGCCTGCGGCTTGGGTGCATCGGTCGGTCGCAAGCACCTTTCAAGGCACGCCGGGGCTGCTGGCGCGACGCTAAAAAGGCGCGGCAGTATACCGCGCCTCGGTGGGGCGTACACGCGCCGGCAGTCATTCGTTGGTCGCATGGGTGGGCGAATATCGGACAGCGGGTTTGCACTTCAAGATTTACCCCCTCACCCCAGCCCTCTCCCCCAAGGGGGCGAGGGGGAAAGGGAGCCGATCTGCATGCTGTTCAAAATCTGGGTTCGACTCAGGAAAGGGAGCCGATCTGCGTGCTGTTCAAAATCTGGGTTCGACTCAGGAAAGGGAGCCGATCTGCATGCTGTTCAAAATCTGGGTTCGACTCAGGAAAGGGAGCCGATCTGCATGCTGTTCAAAATCTGGGTCCGACTCAGGAAAGGGAGCCGATCTGCGTGCTGTTCAAAATCTGGGTTCGGCTCAGGAAAGAGCGCCGATCTTCATGTTGTTCAAACCTGAGTTCGTCTCGGTATTTCAGGTCGGCGTATTGCCAGCAATCGACTCGGTCAGTCCCCTCTCCCTCTGGGAGAGGGCTAGGGTGAGGGGCTTTTGCAGCCGCACTTTTGACGTCAAATTTCGGGCCCGAAAATCGGTGGTCATTTATCGACTACGCCTCTAAAGTGGCAGCCGGTCTGTAGAGTAGGACACTCGGTCAGCCTCTTATCGCACGGTGAGTCAACGATTGACCCATAACGCCATTCAACGTCTTTTGCTCAAACGCTTTGCCCTCGCTGCGGCCACCTATGGATTGGCTTTGCTGCTGCTGTGGCTGGCGTTTTTCACGGGGCATTACGAGCAAACCCTGAATTCTGTGACCATCGGCAGTGGGCTGGTGGTGATCAGCCAGTCGGTACTGTTTGCGCTGTTCTGGAGTGGGCGCAATCTGCGCTTTGCCGATCCCAGCCTGACCGAAGCGCAGGTGTTGATCGGTCTCGGCTGGCAGACCTGGCTGATCGCCCATCTGGACGAAGCCCGCGGCGCCTTTCTGGTGTTCTACGTGCTGATCCTGTTGTTCGGTCTGTTCCATCTCAGTCGACGAGCGTTCATCCGCTGCGCATTGCTGGTGTTCTTCAGTTTCTGTGCCATCACGCTGTGGGACGGCTACCACTTCCGCTTGCGCGAGCCGGCGCTTGCCGCTTTGCAGGTGTGCATTCTGGCAATGGTGCTGGCGTGGCTGGTGCTATACGCGCGCTTCGTCCAGGTTTCGCGGCAGCGCCAGCGCCAGCGCCGGTTTGCCTTGCAGGCGCATCAGGACACCCTGCGCGGGATGATGCGGCAGCTGGAAGATCTGGTCGCCACCGATGAATTGACCGGGCTGTTCAATCGTCGGCATTTTCTGCGTCTGGCCACGCGAGAGCTGGATGAAATGGACAACGATGTCGTGCACGGCCTGGCGCTGATTGACCTCGACCACTTCAAACGCATCAACGACCTGCATGGCCATGCCGCCGGCGATCAGGTGCTGCAGGCCTTCGCCGGGGTTGCCCAGGCGTGTCTGCGCGACGGCGATGTGCTGGCGCGTTATGGTGGAGAGGAATTCGTCGTGTTGCTGCCCGATTGCGACGCCGAACGGCTGACGGCTTGCTGTGAACGTCTGCGTATTGCCTTTACCGACGTTGAACTGGTTGGCCTGAATGTGCGCAACCTCAGCCTGTCGGCCGGCATGACGCTGTTGGCGTTGGGCGATGATCTGGACGACGCCTTGCAGCGCGCCGATCAGGCCTTGTATCGGGCCAAGCGTGACGGGCGCAATCGGTGTGCGGCCGCGTGGGAGAACGTCGATGCCTGAACTTCGCGTCGGTGAACGACATTGGTCAGTGGCCGCGGGCAGCAATCTGCTCGATGCCCTCAATCAGCATGGCGTCGCCGTGCCTTACAGCTGCCGCGCCGGCAGTTGCCACGCCTGTCTGGTGCAATGCGTGCAAGGTCTGCCCGCCGACAATCGACCAGACGCCTTGAGCGCCGAGCAGCGGCAGGAGGGCTGGCGCCTGGCCTGTCAGTGTCAGGTCGTCGAAGACTTGCAAGTGCACACCTTCGACCCGCTCACCGATGGTCGCCCGGCAGTGGTCGAAGCGCTGGACTGGCTCAGCGACAGCGTGCTGCGCTTGCGTCTGACCCCGCAACGGCCGTTGCGCTACAGCGCCGGGCAACACCTGGTGTTGTGGATCGGGCACATTGCGCGGCCGTATTCGCTGGCGAGCCTGCCGGAAGAAGACCGCTTTCTCGAATTCCATCTCGATTGTCGCCAGCCCGGCGAATTCTGTGATGCCGCGCGGCGCTTGCAGATCGGCGACCCGATCCGCCTCGGCGAACTGCGTGGTGGCGCCTTGCACTACGACCTGGACTGGCACAGCCGGCCGTTGTGGCTTTTGGCTGCCGGTACGGGGTTAGGCCCGTTGTTCGGTGTGCTGCGCGAAGCCTTGCGTCAGGATCACCAAGGCGCGATCCGCGTCATTCACGTGGCCCATGATGCCGAGCAGCATTATCTGGCCAAACCTCTGGCAGCGCTGGCTGCGCAGCGGGACAACCTCAGCATCGAGCTGTGGACAGCGGCCGAGTCAGCCGCCGCTTTGGCGCAACTGCGCCTTGTTTCCCGGCAAACCCTGGCCTTAGTCTGCGGCTCGACGGCCAGTGTCGACGCCTTCGCCCGGCGGCTTTACCTGGCCGGATTGCCGCGCAACCAACTGCTGGCTGACGTATTTTTGAGCCGTGGTTGAGCGCTGAATTTCAGACGCGAGACACGCCATGACTGATGCCATCCTGCTGGAACGCGAACACGGTTTGCTGACCCTGCGGCTCAACCGCCCGGACAAGAAAAACGCCCTGACCCGCGCCATGTACAGCCGCCTCGCCGAGGCGCTGAAACAGGCCGATGGCGACCCGGAGATCAACGCGGTGCTGATCACTGGCAGCGCCGAGTGCTTCACCGCCGGCAACGACATCGCCGACTTCATCCAGCAACCGCCGAGCGATCTCGACAGCCCGGTGTTTCACTTCATGCTCAACCTGCTCGAATGCCGCAAGCCGGTGATCGCCGCGGTGGCCGGCGCCGCGGTGGGCATCGGTACGACGTTGTTGCTGCACTGTGATCTGGTTTACGTGGCCCGCGATGCGCGTTTGCACATGCCGTTCGTCAACCTTGGGTTATGCCCGGAGTTCGGTTCCAGCCTGATCCTGCCGCGTCTGCTCGGGCAGGCCAAAGCGGCAGAGCTTTTGTTATTGGGCGAAGGCTTTACCGGTGAACAAGCAGCGGCGTGGGGCATTGCCACCGAAGCGCTGGGCAGCGGTGCTGCGGCGTTGAGCAAGGCGCGGGAAGTGGCGTTGCGTTTCGACGAGCTGCCGGCCGAAGCAGTGCGTATCAGCAAGCAATTGATGCGAGCGCCGGATCGCGAGTTGATGCGTAAGGTGATCGAGGAGGAGGGCGCATTGTTCACCCAACGCCTTCGTTCGTCAGAAGCAATGGCGGCGTTGACCGGATTCATCAAACGACATTGAGATTTTCGCTGACTGTGCCGGCCTCTTCGCGAGCAGGCTCGCTCCCACACGGGCCAGTGCTGAATACAAAAACTGTGGCAACGGCTTTGTGCGTTGGTACCAAAAAGATCCCGGCACTCACATGCCGGGGCTTTCAACGTTTCAGGCGATTACACCGCGTGCGATGCAGTGCACATATTTCGTTTCGTCGACCTGGATGGTTCCCAGAAACAATACGGTGTTGCCGGTAAACCAGGCCGCTGGGCGGTAGGCTTGCCTGACCGGAAAAGAAATACCAAAGCTTGTGTCTAGCTGACCGTCGTCGGTATAGCGGGCGACGGCATTTTTATCTTCTCCCGTTTGAGCGTTCAGAGTGCTGCCGTGAACCAGGATTTTGCCGTCATTCTGAATCAGTGCATTCGTCCATTTGTTGCGCAGCGCACCGTTTGACTCCAAGAGGGGCCGGCCGCCGTTGAACTGAATGTTTTCGCTGCCGTCCATTTCGCGACTGATCAACAATCCCGCGTCTCTTGCGTCGTAGGTATGGCCGACGCCCAAAAGGCGATGATTGGTCTGCAGGATGAGCTTGTCAGGGTAGAACCCGGTCCTGAACTCTGACAGCACCACTTTGTAACCCTCGTCGGCAAAGGATGTGTCGAGCTTTCCCGATGGCAGCAGCCGCATGAACAGTGCTCTGTCGTGCTGTCCTTGCTTGAGCACGGCGCCGGACAATAAGTACTTCCTTTCATTCTCAAGCTCCAGCTCAAGCGAGCCGAGCAGGAGCGTGCCATCGAAATCCGGATGGCGGACGCGCGTGATCCCCTGTTCACCGAACTGGTTATCAAGTGTGCCATCGGTATTGAGTCGAACGACTAAAGAGTGATGCACACTCGAGCCCACCCAAACCTCTGCTATCAGCAATAGTTTGCCGTCGCTCAACAGCGTTGAATGGCTGGTGCCCCCAGTGCCTGAAGCTGCGGTTTCAACCTCGTCAGAACGCATGTTGGCGCCTGTAGGGATGATCGCCACACCGTCCTTGCCGTAGGAAAGATCACGGTTGCCGTCGAGATTCAGGCGCATGACGGCTTTCGTCTGGCCAGAGGTGCTGATCAACAGGGGCTTGTTGTCGTTCTTTTGAACCAGCACCTCCCTGAGCCGATGGGAAATATCGCCGCCAAATGTGCCGAATACGTAGCCAGCCTGCCCAAAATCTTTATCGGGTTCGCCATTTGAGGTTAATCGCAAGCAGAAATACTGATTGCCAACGCCGGCTCGCAGTGCCTGGCCTGCGACGTAGATCCGCTGTTCGGAGTCGACGTTAATTGCCCAAGGGGTGAACTGCGAGACGTCAGGCGAAGTAAAAATCACCTGCCCGTTGTCGCCAAAATCTGGATCCAGATCACCGGGACGAGCTTTTTTCAGGTTCATCAGTTTGCTCCATGAAGCTTCGTTGTTTGCGGTGCCGTCCGACTGCAAACGCCCTGAACGGTGTCGTGCCTATTGGGCCGCGTGCGGTGGGAAAGGGGCTACTGTCAGAAATTACAGTCTCGACGAACGGTCGCTTTTTAATGGGTCCCCGATGTCAGCCTGCCTTTCACCTCTATTGATTGAGTCAACCACTCATGGGGTAAGAAGGTGCCTGCATGCCACTCTCCTTGAGGGGATGGTTACGCTTCGATTAGCTACCGAACAACGTTCCCGGTCCACTGTCAGGTCTGACAGTGGACGTCATTGTCCGCTTTGTGCGTTGCCAATAAAAAAGCCCCGGGCCGGGGCTTTGGTTTTTCAGCTGCTATCAGTCATTGGACTTCCTGGCGTCCTCGTGATGAGTTCACCCGATCAGTCCACGGGCAACGCAATAGGCAGGCCTTCCTGCAACAATGACCTGGCCGAGAAACGTCACTTTGTCCTCGGTGAAACTGGCTGCATCCAGGAACGCCTCGCCAATGGGGAACGTCCGCCAACCCTTGCCGTTCGCGTATGAAGTGTCGAGAGTGCCGTCATCGATGAATCTGGCTACAACATAGCTGGGTGTATCGGATGTCTGTACTAGCCCGAAAACCAGAATTTTTCCATCGTGCTTGATTGACGCGCAATGCCAGGTGGTTTGGTATCCGTCCAGTCTGGTCTGCAACGGCTCGCCACCGTTGAACTGGATATTTTTACTGCCGTCTGCTTCCCGGCTGATCAGCAAACCCGCCACGCCGCCGCCATAAGTCCACCCCACGGCAAGAAGGCGCCGGTTGGTTTGAGCGACAAGTTTTCCGATGAGGAAATCCAAGTCATTCTGTTCTGGCGTTACTAATCGGTAACCATCATCGGCGAATGAGGTGTCGATCTCACCCGCGTCAGTCAATCGAGTCAACAGGGCCGAGACAGAGTTAAAGTCGTCATTGTAGGCGTGGCCTGCCAGTACATAAGTACCGTCCTTTTTGGCTAACAGATCATTCAGCTCTGTGTGAGAAAAATCCGGGTGGGAAATCTGAACGATTCCGTGTTTGCCGAAACTGTCATCCAGATCACCCGTCGCCGAGAGTCGAATGACTGCGCTAGTCGTTTTGGCAAAGCTCCAACCTACCGTTTCATGCAGAACTATCCTGCCATCTGCCAATACAGTCGAACGGGAGTTTTCACCCTGTGATTGCGCGGCAAACCTGGAAGGCCCGCGTGACTTGCGCAGGAGCTTGCTTTCGTCTCCAAGGTCAATGATGACTTTGCCTTGTTCGCCAAATCCAAGATCCAGGCTGCCGTCGGCGTTCAGGCGGACAAGTGCCTTGGACTTTTTCAAACTGCCGTCAAAGAAACTGCCAATCAAGAGCAGCTTTCCATCGCCCAGTTTCACTATTTCGTGGGCGTGTGAATGCGTCATTCCGCCATTGTCACTGTCAAAACGGCCGGCGACGTAACCTGCCGTGCCAAACGCTTTATCGAGGTTGCCTCGGGCATCCAGCTTTACGCAGCAATAGTCAGTGCGACGGGTCGAGCGAAGAATATCTCCAGTAATGTAGGTGTTGCCCTCTTCATCTACTAAAAGTCCCCGCATATCGAATGACTGATCCAGTGGATCTGGCGTCTTCAGAAAAACCTTGCCGTTCTCGCCGAACGCCGGATCCAGTTCGCCCTGGGAAACGGTTATTGGTGTCTGCTGTAAGTTCATCGATGCATCCTCCCTGACCACGCAATGTGTCCAGTTCTTCGTGAGTGGGTTACGCATCTCAACGTTAACGAGGAAAAAATCGACGGACTACTGACAGAACTGACAGTCGAACCAATCCATTAGGCATAAAAAAGCCCCGCTGTTATAACAGCGGGGCTTTGTTTTTCAGCGCGTCACTCAGACCTGCGGATCGCCCACGTGCAGGATCTTCATGCCGTTGGTGCCGCCGGTGGTGTGGTAGCTGTCGCCCTTGGTCAGAATGACCCAGTCGCCTTTTTCCACAACGCCGCGTTTGGTCAGCTCATCAATGGCTTTCTGGCTGACTTCGTGCGGTTCCAGCGAGGCCGGATCGAACGGAATGGTGTACACGCCACGGAACATCGCCGCGCGGGCCTGGGCTTCGCGGTGCGGGGTGAACGCGTAGATCGGCACCGAAGAACGGATACGCGACATGATCAGCGGGGTGAAGCCGCTTTCAGTCAACGCGATGATCGCTTTGACGCCCGGGAAGTGGTTGGCGGTGTACATGGTCGCCAGCGCGATGCTTTCGTCGCAGCGGGTGAATTCCTTGCCGATACGGTGGCTGGAAGTCTTGCCGGTCGGGTGTTTTTCAGCGCCGACGCAGATGCGCGCCATCGCCTGAACAGCTTCCAGCGGGTACTGGCCAGCGGCGGATTCGGCCGAGAGCATCACGGCGTCGGTGTAGTCGAGCACGGCGTTGGCCACGTCGGACACTTCGGCGCGGGTCGGCATCGGGTTCTGGATCATCGACTCCATCATCTGGGTCGCGACGATCACTGCCTTGTTGTGGCGACGTGCGTGCAGAATGATTTTCTTCTGAATGCCCACCAGTTCGGCGTCGCCGATTTCCACTCCGAGGTCACCACGGGCAACCATCACTGCGTCGGACGCCTTGATCAGGCCGTCGAGGGTTTCGTCGTCGGCCACGGCTTCGGCGCGTTCGATCTTCGCCACCAGCCAGGCAGTGCCGCCGGCTTCGTCGCGCAGTTGACGGGCGTATTCCATGTCGGCAGCGTCACGCGGGAAGGACACCGCGAGGTAGTCGACTTCCATTTCCGCCGCGAGCTTGATGTCGGCCTTGTCTTTTTCAGTCAGGGCCGGGGCAGTCAGGCCGCCACCACGACGGTTGATGCCTTTGTGGTCGGACAGCGGACCGCCGATGGTCACGGTGCAATGCAGTTCTGTTGCGGTGGCGGTATCAACGCGCATCACCACGCGGCCGTCGTCGAGCAGCAGCTCGTCGCCCACGCCGCAGTCCTTGACCAGATCCGGGTAGTCGATGCCGACCACTTGCTGGTTGCCTTCGGTCAACGGATGGCTGGTGGAGAAGGTGAACTTGTCACCGATCTTCAGCTCGATCTTCTTGTTGGCGAATTTGGCGATACGGATTTTCGGGCCTTGCAGGTCACCGAGCAGGGCGACGAAGCGACCGTGCTTGGCAGCGAGGTCACGCACCAGCTTCGCGCGAGCCTTGTGCTCGTCGGGGGTGCCGTGGGAGAAGTTCAGACGGGCAACGTCCAGACCAGCCAGAATCAGCTGTTCGAGAACTTCCGGCGAGTTACTGGCCGGGCCAAGGGTAGCGACGATTTTGGTACGACGGACGGACATGCAAAGACTCCTGAGTTCAAGCGCTAGCGAAGGCTACTATGCTCGACGGGTGTAGTCATTGTTCGTTTGCACTACTTAATACTTTCTTTATTGAACACGACAACCGGCGTAAACACTTCTGAAGATTTCCCGGCAGGGGTCGATACAGAGCACAAGACAGGAGAACCCCCATGCGATTGTTGCCCATTGCCGCCCTTGCCCTCAGCGTCCTCGCCGTGACGGGCTGCACCCGTTGGTCGATGAACCATCATTTGAATAACGCCTACAGCGCCTATGATCGCGGCAACTGCGAGCAGGTCATGCTCGAACTGTCCAAGGTCGAACGCGCCAGCCGTGCCCGCCCGTACGTGTGGCCGGAAGTGTCGATGATGCGCGGCCAGTGCCTGGAACGGCAGAAAATGTTTGTCGATGCGGCGCAGACCTACCAGTTCATCATCGCCTCGTACCCCAATAGCGAATACGCCTACCGCGCCCGCGCCCGCCTGGAAACCTTGCAGAGTCTGGGCCATTACCCGACGCGCAGCGCCGCTGCCGTGGTGCGCCCGACCCGTTTCTGATGACAGTTGTCATACAAAATCTGGCCGTGTGTACAAGCTGAGCTATAGTCGAATAACCCGGATTCAGCACCGCATTCTGAATCCGGAGCAACACCTGCGACTGGCAGTTGTAAGGTGACGGCGACGTAGCGACCGTTACACCGGAAGCGGGGAGAGCGGGCCTGCGACACAGGCACGTTCCGAAGCAAAGGTGCGGCTCTGTGACGGAGCCTTGCATGGCGAACTGCGCATGTTTACCCAACGGATCGAACGGCATCAATTGCCGTATTTCCTCAGAGTGTTCAACAGCGTCACCGACAAGCCCATCGGTTTTCTCGGCAACCTCTCCGAAGACGGGCTGATGCTGATCAGCCAATTGCCCATGATGGTCGGCGTGGACTTTCAGTTACGCCTGAAAATCCCCGCCAGCGATGGCTGCCAACAGGTGATCGACTTCACCGCGTGCTGCGTGTGGTGCCATGAAGACGCCACGCCGCTGCACTACGACGCCGGCTTCGTCCTGCAACGCGCACCGCCGGAGTTTGCCCAACTGGTGCAGGCGTTGCAGCGTTATTTCAGTTTTCAGCCGTTGCCGGCTTCTGCCTGATTCAAACCCGCTAAAAGCTTCGCGAGCAGGTTCGCTTCACCTTCGATTTGTGCTTTGCGCAAATCCTGTGAGGGCGGGCCTGCATGTGAAAGCGTCGTTACGGATGCGCCTGCATCCATGTCAGAGAGTGGCATTCGTCCACTCCCTATCCAGCGTGCTTTGCCAATAACCAGCGATATGTCTGCTGTTGCAGCACGCTTTCAGTCTGCTCTGCAGAAGGGTTTACCGTTCGTCGGGACTGTCAGATTTTACAGGTGTCCAGGTATCCGTGTGTTCTGTAAAAACAAGACTTATCGGCCGAAGGCCCCGGCGAAAGGCGCGCGATCATGTCAGAGAATAC
>NZ_JAMLFX010000020.1 GCF_023634765.1 Pseudomonas sp. AKS31 | reverse complement strand
TCCTGAGTTAGGCTCAATATTTCAGGTCGGCGTAAATCGCCAAAACACCGCGGTCAGTCCCCTCGCCCCCCCCCCGGGAGAGGGAGCCGATCTCGGTTGCCTTCAAATCCTGAGTTCAGCTCGATATTTCAGGTCGGCGTAAATCAGTAGAGCGACCCGGTCAGTCCCCTCTCCCTCTGGGAGAGGGCTAGGGTGAGGGCCTTCTAACTGACTCGACGCTCAATGCCATGCTTACGCAGTTTTCTATAGAGCGTATTACGGCTGACCCCAAGCTGTTCCGCTGTATGCGTCATGTGCCACCGCGTCTGCTCCAGCGTTTTAAGCAGCGCAATCCGCTCGGCGTCTTCCAGGGGATGTTCAGACGAATCAGGCTGCAAAATCGGCACCCGTCCCTGCCGAATCATCACCGGCAAATCCTCCAGCCCGATCCGCCCTTCATCACACAACGCCGCCAACGTGCGCAGCACATTGCGCAACTGGCGCACGTTGCCCGGCCAGTTGAAGGCCAGCAACGCCTGACGCGCCGACTCGTTGATCAGGATCGTTTCTCCACCCGCCTCCTCGGCCAACAGGAAATCCAGCAGCTGCGATTTATCACTGCGCTCGCGGAGTGCCGGCAGTGCCACTTCCAGCCCGTTGAGCCGGTAATACAAATCCTCGCGGAAGCTGCCGTCCGCAACCCGCTCCAGCAAATTGCGGTGGGTGGCGCTGATGATCCGCACATTGACCGACTCCGGCTCGCCGCCAATCGGCACCACTTGCCGGTCTTCAAGCACCCGCAACAACCGGGTCTGCAAGGCCAGCGGCATATCGCCGATTTCATCGAGGAACAACGTACCGCCATCGGCCTGCTGCAACTTGCCGCGCATGCCATCCTTGCGCGCGCCGGTGAAGCTGCCGCCGCGATAGCCGAACAGTTCGCTTTCAATCAGGCTCTCAGGAATCGCCGCGCAATTGAGCGCGACGAAGGCTTTGTTCGATCGCTGGCTGGCCTGGTGCACAGCCTTGGCGAAGGCTTCCTTGCCGGAGCCGGTTTCGCCATTGATCAACAACGGCACATCTCGCTCGAAGACGCGCAGCGCTTTGCGGAAGTCTGCCTGCAAGGCCTCATCACCGAGACAAATGCCCGACAAGCGCGCGGGTGCCGGAATGACCGGCGCAGGCATGATCGGCGTCGGCCTGCGCGATTCGCCGCGCAACACGGCAAACAGATGCCGACCGTCGCGGGTGCGCAACGGCCAACTGGCGCTGGCATGGGCACTGGCGCGGCCAAGCAATTCATCCAGCGAACAATCGAAAAACGCCTCGACCGGTTTGCCCAGCAAGCCACCGCGAATATGCCCGAGCAGGTTCAGCGCACTCTGGTTGACCGCACTGATCCGCCCTTCGCCGTCAAACGCCAGCAGCCCTTCGCTGAACAAACCGACCGATTCTGCCTGCAAGTGGAAACGCAGCAACCATTGGTTATCGAAACAACGCAGGAAGTAGCAACTCTCGATCATCTTCGCCGAGAGGTTGACCAGCGCCATGGTGTGAAACTGGCTTTGCCGCGAGACATCGTGGCGCGCCGAGGACACGTCGAGTACCGCGAGCAGTTCGCCATGCGGGTCGAACACCGGACTGGCCGAGCAGGTCAGGCCGGTGTGGCGGCCGCGAAAGTGTTCGTCCTGATGAATGGTCAGCGCCTGCCGCTCGACCAGGCAGGTGCCGATGCCGTTGGTGCCTTCGCAGGCTTCGCTCCAGTCAGCGCCGAGCCAGAGGCCGGCACGTTCGAAAATCTTGCGTTCGGCCGGCGCGGTGACGCAGTTGAGGATCACCCCGCGAGCATCGGTCAGCAGCACCGCGTGGCCGGCGCCGGAGAGTTGTTGATGCAGGCTGCTCATTTCATTGCCGGCGATCTGCAACACTTGCTGCAGACGTTCGCGGCTCTCCAGCACACGGCCGTGCTCAAGTACCGTCGGCGCCATGCTCAGCGCCGGGTCGAGGTGATAGTCCTCCAGACAGCGCAGCCAGGAACGGGCAATCGACGGGTCGGCACCGGGCCCGTGCAGATGCGGTTTGCCCTGGGTCACGGTGAGAACCTGTCGGGCATGGCGACTCAAATGGTTGTCGTGCATTTCTTATTGTTCTCCCCGGGGTTCGACGGCCCAATGCTGAGGTGACGCCCAGCATCCTCCAGCCATCGACGCATTGCAATGCTGGCAAGACTGCCCGGTCACTGGCTGTGCCAAAAGCGGTACAAACTGTCACCCCCTCTGTACCGAAACCATCACAGGCGCGATCCACTCGTCCGACAAAAATCACGCAAGGCCTTGATCTACCTGCCCTGCACGGCAGTGGCCCGACCTTTGCTCTACGCTTATAGCAAGCGCACTTGCGCGTTTCTCTAATAAGTACAAAGCCAAGGAGAACATCATCATGCGTTACGCTCACCCCGGAACTGAAGGCGCCAAAGTCTCGTTCAAGAGCAAGTACGGTAACTACATCGGCGGCGAGTTCGTCGCGCCTGTCAAAGGTCAGTACTTCACCAACACCTCGCCAGTGAATGGCCAACCGATTGCCGAATTCCCCCGCTCCACTGCCGAAGACATCGACAAGGCACTGGACGCCGCCCACGCCGCTGCCGATGCGTGGGGCGCGACCTCCGTGCAGGCGCGCTCGCTGATCCTGCTGAAAATCGCCGACCGCATCGAAGCGAACCTCGAACTGCTGGCGATCACCGAAACCTGGGACAACGGCAAAGCCATCCGCGAAACCCTCAACGCCGACATCCCGCTGGCCGCCGACCATTTCCGCTACTTCGCCGGGTGCCTGCGCGCCCAGGAAGGCAGCGCTGCCGAAATCGACGGCAACACCGTGGCTTATCACATCCATGAACCGCTGGGCGTGGTCGGCCAGATCATCCCGTGGAACTTCCCGCTACTGATGGCTGCCTGGAAACTCGCTCCGGCACTGGCTGCCGGTAACTGCGTGGTGCTCAAGCCTGCCGAGCAAACCCCGCTGGGCATCTGTGTACTGATGGAGTTGATCGGCGATCTGCTGCCGCCGGGCGTGCTCAACGTGGTGCAAGGGTTCGGCAAAGAGGCCGGCGAAGCCCTGGCCACCAGCAAGCGCATCGCCAAGATTGCGTTCACCGGCTCGACCCCGGTCGGCTCGCACATCATGAAGTGCGCGGCCGAGAACATCATTCCGTCCACCGTGGAACTGGGCGGCAAATCGCCGAACATCTTCTTCGAAGACATCATGCAGGCCGAACCGAGCTTCATCGAAAAAGCCGCTGAAGGTCTGGTACTGGCGTTTTTCAACCAGGGCGAAGTGTGCACCTGCCCTTCCCGCGCGCTGGTGCAGGAATCGATCTACGACGAATTCATGCAAGCAGTGATGAAGAAAGTCAGCCAGATCAAGCGTGGCGACCCACTGGACACCGACACCATGGTTGGCGCGCAGGCGTCCGAGCAGCAATTCGACAAGATCCTGTCGTACCTGGAAATCGCCAAGGGCGAAGGTGCCGAGCTGTTGACCGGCGGCAAGGTGGAAAAACTCGAGGGCAGTCTCGCAACCGGCTACTACATCCAGCCGACCCTGCTCAAGGGCACCAACAAGATGCGCGTGTTCCAGGAAGAAATCTTCGGCCCGGTGGTCAGCATCACCACCTTCAAGGACGAAGCCGAAGCCCTGGCAATTGCCAACGACACCGAGTTCGGCCTCGGCGCCGGGCTGTGGACTCGCGACATCAACCGCGCCTACCGCATGGGCCGCGCGATCAAGGCCGGTCGCGTGTGGACCAACTGCTACCACCTGTATCCGGCGCATGCCGCGTTCGGCGGGTACAAGAAATCCGGCGTTGGTCGTGAAACCCACAAGATGATGCTTGACCACTATCAGCAGACCAAAAACCTGCTGGTGAGCTACGACATCAATCCGTTGGGGTTCTTCTAAACCTGCAGCACTGATCGTTCCCACGCTCTGCGTGGGAATGCAGCCCGGGACGCTCCGCGTCTCACCAAAGCCGAACGCAGAGCGTCCGTTGAGGCATCCCCACGCAGAGCGTGGGGACGATCATGCTACCCACCGGCAAAAAAGCCGGGCCAATAAAACAATAAGAACGGTGAAACCTATGCCTAGCGAATCCCCGGCTGGCGCTCCGGCGACCGGCGCCTCCGTCGACTTTGAAAAAGTCGGATCGGATTACTTTCAACAACGCGAACTGAAAAAAGGTGCTGCCGGCTGGGTACTGCTGGTGGGGCTGGGCGTGGCCTACGTGATTTCCGGTGACTATGCCGGCTGGAACTTCGGCCTCGCTCAGGGTGGCTGGGGCGGCATGTTCCTGGCGACGCTGCTGATGGCCACCATGTACCTGTGCATGTGCTTTTCTCTGGCCGAGTTGTCTTCGATGATCCCCACCGCCGGCGGTGGCTACGGTTTTGCGCGCAGTGCATTCGGGCCTTGGGGCGGGTTTCTCACCGGCACCGCGATCCTCATCGAATACGCCATTGCCCCTGCGGCTATCGCGGTGTTCATCGGTGCCTACTGCGAATCGCTGTTCGGCATCGGCGGCTGGATGATTTATCTGGCGTTCTACATCATTTTCATTGCCATCCATATTTTCGGGGTCGGCGAAGCGCTCAAGCTGATGTTTGTCATCACCGCCGTCGCCGCGTTGGCGCTGGGGGTGTTTCTGGTGGCAATGGTGCCGCACTTCGACGTCGCCAACCTGCTCGACATTCCGGTCACTGCCGCGGCGGGCGCCAGTCCGTTTCTGCCATTTGGCTATGTCGGCGTCTGGGCGGCGATTCCCTATGCGATCTGGTTCTTCCTTGCCGTTGAAGGCGTGCCGCTGGCCGCCGAGGAAACCAAGAACCCCAAACGTGACCTGCCACGTGGCTTGATCGGCGCCATGTTGGTGCTGCTCATGTTTGCCCTGTTGATTCTGATCGTCGGCCCCGGCGGTGCGGGCGCCAACTCGCTGCTGACCTCCGGTAACCCGTTGGTTGAAGCGTTGAGCAAAGCCTATGGTGGCTCGACCTGGATGGGCAGCTTCGTCAATCTCGTGGGCCTGGCCGGGTTGATCGCCAGTTTCTTCTCGATCATCTATGCCTACTCGCGACAGATTTTCGCCTTGTCGCGTGCAGGCTACCTGCCGCGAAAACTCTCCGAGACCAACAAAAGCAAGGCGCCAGTGCTGGCCCTGATCATTCCAGGGATCATCGGTTTTGGTCTGTCACTGACCGGCCAGGGCGACCTGCTGATTCTGGTAGCGGTGTTCGGCGCGACCATTTCCTACGTGCTGATGATGGCGGCGCATATCACGCTGCGCATCCGCCGCCCCAAAATGGATCGGCCGTACCGCACGCCTGGCGGCATTTTCACCTCCGGTGTGGCGCTGGTGCTGGCTTGCATCGCCGTAATTGCGGGGTTTCTGGTTGACCCACGGGTCGTGATCGGCGCCGCTATCATCTATGGAGTGTTAATTGCTTACTTTGCTTTCTACAGTCGACATCACTTGGTAGCAGGTACGCCGGAAGAAGAATTCGCGGCGATTCAGAACGCTGAAAAAGCCCTGCACTGACTGCCGAAAACCACGGCGCGGGTCTGACCTGCGCCGTCACGGAGAATTCTGTATGGCGAGTTTCGCTCACACGGTCGGCGCCCAGACCTATCGCTTCGACAGCCTCAAGGACGTCATGGCCAAGGCCAGCCCGGCGCGTTCCGGGGACTTTCTTGCCGGCGTCGCCGCGCTCAACGACGGCGAGCGCGTAGCCGCACAAATGGCCCTGGCCGACATCCCGCTCACGCATTTCCTGCAGGAAGCGCTGATTCCCTACGAGTCCGATGAAGTCACCCGGCTGATCATCGACACCCACGACAAGCAAGCCTTCGCCGTGGTCAGCCACCTCACCGTCGGCGGCTTTCGCGACTGGCTGCTCAGCGACGCCGCCGACGAAACCAGCCTGCGCAACCTCGCCCCCGGCCTGACCCCGGAAATGGTCGCCGCGGTGTCGAAGATCATGCGCGTGCAGGATCTGGTGCTGGTGGCGCAAAAGATCCGCGTGGTCACAAAATTTCGCGGCACCCTCGGCCTGCGCGGGCGTTTGTCGACGCGCCTGCAACCCAATCATCCAACCGACGAGCCTTCCGGCATCGCTGCAAGCATTCTCGACGGTCTGCTCTACGGCAACGGCGACGCGATGATCGGGATCAACCCGGCCACCGACAGCATCGCCTCGATCTGCGCGATGCTGGAAATGCTCGACGCGATCATCCAGCGCTACGACATCCCGACTCAGGCCTGCGTGCTGACCCACGTCACCACCTCCATCGAAGCGATCAATCGCGGCGTGCCGCTGGATCTGGTGTTTCAGTCGATTGCCGGCACCGAAGCGGCCAACGCCAGTTTCGGCATCAACCTGAATGTCTTGCAGGAAGGCTACGACGCTGGCCTGAGCCTGAATCGCGGCACTCTCGGGCAAAACCTGATGTATTTCGAAACAGGTCAAGGCAGCGCGCTGTCGGCCAACGCCCACCACGGTGTCGACCAACAGACCTGCGAGACGCGGGCCTACGCTGTGGCACGACATTTCAAACCGTTTCTGGTGAACACCGTCGTAGGATTTATCGGCCCGGAGTACCTGTACAACGGCAAACAGATCATCCGCGCCGGCCTCGAAGACCATTTCTGCGGCAAGTTGCTCGGCGTGCCGATGGGTTGCGATATCTGCTACACCAACCACGCCGAAGCCGATCAGGACGACATGGACACCCTGCTGACCCTCTTGGGTGTGGCCGGGATCAATTTCATCATGGGCATCCCCGGCTCCGACGACATCATGCTCAACTACCAGACCACCTCGTTCCACGACGCGCTCTACGCCCGCCAGACCCTGGGCCTGAAACCGGCGCCGGAGTTTGAGCAGTGGCTGGCGAACATGGGCATCTTCACCCAAGCGGACGGCAAGGTTCGTTTCGGTAACAACTTGCCGCCGGCCTTTCGCCAGGCGCTGGCGCAACTGGGATGAGTCACATGGAAAAACCGCCCGTCGACCCGCAAAACCCTTGGCTGGAACTGCGTCGCCTGACCCCGGCGCGGATCGCCCTCGGCCGCACCGGCACCAGCCTGCCGACCAACGCACAACTGGACTTTCAGTTCGCCCACGCGCAGGCACGCGACGCCGTGCACCTGCCGTTCGATCACGCCGCGCTCAGCGCGCAACTGACGGAACGTGGCCGCGAAAGCCTGCTGCTCCACAGCGCCGCTGCGGATCGCAACAGCTATCTGCAACGCCCGGATCTGGGGCGCAAGCTCAGCGATGAATCGGCGCAGGCCTTGCGCGAATATGCCGCGGCGCATCCGGGCGGCGTCGATCTGGCGATTGTCGTGGCTGACGGTTTGTCGGCATTGGCAGTGCATCGGCATACTTTGCCGTTTCTGACCCGACTGGAGGAGCAGATGAACGCTGAGGGCTGGTCAACAGCGCCGGTCGTTCTGGTGGAACAGGGTCGCGTTGCGGTCGGCGATGAAATTGGTCAATTGCTCGGCGCAAAAATGCTGGTGATGCTGATCGGCGAACGCCCAGGCCTCAGTTCGCCAGACAGCCTCGGTTTATATTTCACCTACAATCCAAAGGTCGGCCTGACCGACGCCTACCGCAACTGCATTTCCAATGTACGGCTCGAAGGCTTGAGCTACGGCATGGCGGCGCACCGCTTGCTTTATCTGATGCGCGAAGCCTGTCGGCGGCAGTTGTCGGGGGTCAACCTGAAGGACGAAGCACAGGTTCAGACGCTGGAGTCGGACGCCGGTGTAGACATGAAAGGTAATTTCCTACTGGATCCGCCCACAACCTGAACCGTTTCCGCATTGCGTTTCTGCGCTGCTTTAAGGCAGGATCGATGCACGGCCGCACGGGTTTCCCATCGCCGTCAGAGCAGTTGAAGACAGCCACTTGAAGACGAGACCTATCATGCGGATTATTCAAGCGACCCTCGAACATCTGGATTTGTTGACCCCGTTGTTCGTCAAATATCGCGAGTTCTACGGTTCCCTGCCTTACCCGGATTCCTCCCGTGCCTTCCTTGAAAAGCGTCTGCGCCGCAAGGAATCGGTGATCTATCTGGCTCTGGCCGACGATGACGACAAGAAACTGATGGGTTTCTGTCAGCTCTATCCAAGCTTCTCTTCGCTGTCGCTCAAACGCGTGTGGATCCTCAACGATATCTACGTCGCTGAAGACGCGCGCCGGCAACTGGTCGCTGACAACCTGATCCGCACGGCGAAAAAAATGGCCAAGGAAACCCAGGCCGTGCGCATGCGTGTTTCCACGAGCAGCAATAATGAGGTCGCGCAGAAAACCTACGAATCCATCGGGTTCAAGGAAGACACCGAGTTCAAGAACTACGTGCTGCCGATCAGTGAAGAACTCTGATTGCGCACGCCACCTGTGATGAGGGAGCCTGCTCCCTCAGCCACGCCGAATGCAGCCTGACAATTGTTCACACCCCGACATCCCCCGCTACAAAACCAACGCGCTTTTCATCCTTCAGACCGTATAATCCCGATCTTTCCGGCTTGTAAGAAAAACTACACCCCGCTGTAGGCTTACACGAAGTCATCCGCACAGGCCTGCCGAGTCGGGCCGCCATACAGGTGCCCCCATGGATTTCAACCCGCTCGACCTTATCCTGCATCTCGACGTCTACCTCGATTTGCTGGTGAACAACTATGGGCCATGGATCTACGCCATCCTGTTTCTGGTGATCTTCTGTGAAACCGGTCTGGTGGTGATGCCCTTCCTGCCGGGCGACTCGCTGTTGTTCATTGCCGGTGCCGTGGCGGCGGGCGGTGGCATGGATCCGGTCCTGTTGGGCGGTCTGCTGATGCTCGCGGCCATACTCGGTGACAGCACCAACTATGTGATCGGACGAACGGCCGGCGAGAAGTTGTTCAGCAACCCGAACTCGAAAATCTTCCGTCGCGATTACCTGCAGAAAACCCACGATTTCTATGACAAGCATGGCGGCAAGACCGTAACCCTGGCGCGCTTCCTGCCGATCATCCGCACCTTTGCACCGTTCGTCGCCGGTGTTGCGAAGATGCCGTACGCACGCTTTTTCGGTTTCAGCGTGTTGGGCACCATCCTCTGGGTCGGTGGACTGGTAACCCTGGGCTACTTCTTCGGCAACGTACCGTTCATCAAGAAAAACCTGTCGTTACTCGTGGTAGCGATCATTCTGCTATCGCTGGTGCCGATGATTCTCGGCGTGGTTCGCAGCCGTTTCGGCGGCACCAAAGCCCAATCGCACTAAGCCGATGTGGTCGCTAAGCGCCTGGCGTCGCCGGCGCATTCTGGCGAAGCACCCGATTGCCGACGACATGTGGCAACGGGTGCGCCATCACCTGAGTTTTCTTGACGGTATCAGTGCCGCTGAAGATCAGTGGCTGCGCGAAGCCTGCGTGCTGTTCCTCGAAGACAAACACCTGAGCGCCCTGCCCGGTGTCGAACTGCATCAGGAACAACGCCTGCTGCTCGCCGCTCAGGCGCAGTTGCCGCTGCTGCATCTCGGCGATTTGAACTGGTATCAGGGTTTCCACGAGATCGTCCTCTACCCCGACGACTTTCTCAGCCCGCAACGCCATCGTGACGCCAGCGGCGTCGAGCATGAGTGGGATGGCGAGCACAGCGGCGAAGCCTGGCAACAAGGGCCGATCATCCTCGCCTGGCCGGGCGTGATGGCCAGTGGCGGCTGGGAAGGCTACAACCTGGTGATCCACGAACTGGCGCACAAACTCGACATGCTCAACGGCGACGCCAATGGTCTGCCGCCGCTGCATGCGGACATGCGGGTCAGCGACTGGGCCGAAGTGATGCAAAAAGCCTACGACGATCTCAACCGTCAGCTTGACCACGACCCGGACGCCGAAACCGCCATCGATCCCTACGCCGCCGAAAACCCGGCGGAATTCTTCGCGGTCACCAGCGAATACTTCTTCAGCGCCCCGGATCTGCTGCACGAGGCTTATCCACAGGTCTACTTGCAACTGAAGCTTTTCTACCGGCAGGATCCGTTGAGCCGGTTGCGGCAACTTCAGGCCACAGACCCGGTCTATCAGGCGCACGACTAAGGTCTGCACGACTTTCGGTACATGGCGTCGACGGCAGAATATGCCTATAATCGCCGCCACTTTTTGGTCAATCCGGCCAAGTGTTTTTGGTCAACTACGGGGGCAACGCCCAATGAGCTACAGCAAGATTCCGGCTGGCAAAGACCTGCCGAACGACATCTACGTCGCGATCGAGATCCCGGCCAACCACGCGCCGATCAAATACGAAATCGACAAAGACAGCGATTGCCTGTTCGTTGACCGTTTCATGGCCACCCCAATGTTCTACCCGGCCAACTACGGTTACATCCCGAACACCCTGGCTGACGACGGTGATCCCCTCGACGTACTGGTTGTGACCCCTTACCCGGTTGCTCCAGGCTCGGTGATCCGCGCGCGTCCAGTCGGCATCCTGAACATGACCGACGACGGCGGCGGCGATGCCAAAGTCATCGCAGTGCCACACGACAAGCTGTCCCAGCTGTACGTCGATGTGAAGGAATACACCGACCTGCCGCCACTGCTGATCCAGCAGATCGAGCACTTCTTCGCGAACTACAAAGATCTCGAAAAAGGCAAGTGGGTCAAGATCGAAGGCTGGGCCGGTGCAGACGCCGCCCGCGACGCGATCACCAAGTCGGTTGCCGCCTACAAGGGCTAAGCACCTGCGCTAAGCGTGAGGCTTGAAGAAAACCCCGGTTGATCCGGGGTTTTTTGTGCCTGGCAAAAGCCGTATTAAACAGAGTGTTTATGGCGGACCACAGAAAAGTTTTGCCATGTGTAATTTCCCACAAGAACGTCTTACATCCCGTCGCAAAATTCAGCCCGTTTTTGAACGTCCGGTTTATTCAAACCGCTCTGGCACGGCCGTAGACTCCGTGTTTATGAGAAAGAACACTAGCGGTCCAAGATTCAAGGCACTCCTGGAAGCTGCGAACATCTCGACGACGGGTTTCGCAAAGTTCTGGGGCACGGAAGCCCAAAATGTCCACAACTGGTACACCCGGGGCGTCCCGGCGTATCGCATGGAAGAAGTCTCACGCCTGCTGTCCGTCAACAGCGAATGGCTGAAAACCGGCGAAGGCACAAAAGAGTTGCCGAGCCTGACTCCCCCTGCCAGCAACGGCGACAGCTTCGACGTCCACGATCCTCGGGGCACCTACCGATTCATCCATCCCAACGACATCGAACTGGCTTTCTTCAAAGAAACGCCACTGACCAACGGCTCCGACAAAACTCACGTCATCCAGGACCCGGACCTGTCCATCCGACTGCTGCGCGCCCCACTGGATCAACTGGAAATCCGCCATGCCGACGCCATCTGCGCGCACATGATCGGCAACAGCATGGCCGAACGCATCGAAGACGGCTCCATCGTTGCCATCGACCGCAGCCTGACCCAGGTCGTCGACGGCGAGATCTACGCCATCGAACACGACGGCATGCTGCGCATCAAATACCTGCATCGCATGCCCGGCAACGGCTTGCGCCTGCGCAGCCACAACAACGCCGAATACCCGGACGAAGTGTTCCGCCCGGCACAGATCGAGGAGCAACGGATTCATATATTGGGCTGGGTGTTCTGGTGGTCTACGGTGAGCAAGCGGCGGCCGGTGGTGCCGTTTCTATGACTTGATGCGGTTTTTCAAGTTTGCACTGAACCCTGTGGGAGCGAGCCTGCTCGCGAAGAGGCCCGGACAATCGGTACAAATCCCGGATTTCTGGCGAAGAAGTCGCTCTAACCCGCACTTCAGGCTGGGAATCCACAACAAAACTCAGTATCCTGCGCCCCACATTTGCGCATCGACCCGCCCTGCGGCTCAGAGAGCGCCCGACGCGGCAGACCAACGTCTGACCAAGTCCCACAGCCGGACGCAGATCCGGATGTACGTTTTGAAGGCTGGCGCGGTTTACCAAAAATAAACCAAGCCAGTCCCCGAGAAGCCGGCCACAAGCCGGCTTTTTAATGCCTGTAGAAAAACCAGGTCAGGTGCTTCCGATGATCAGAACCTTCTGGCATGCCCCCCCCGATCTGTTGCATGGATAAATAAACGCGAAGTACATCCAGCACGGGTTTTATACCTGGCTGACCGCGCTGAAACGAATCAGGCAATTTTCCATCGCCGGTCAACTTCTAAAAGGCACCGCGCATCCAGATGGCCCACAAACAAAAATAAGACCTATGAATAACTGAAACCAAGAAAACTCAATATTTATAAAGCCTCTTCGCCATTAGTCGAATACTGGCCCGTTGACACCGGCGATTATAGTACCCACCACAAAAGCCAATCCGACCACCAGTTAGTTCTGGAACTAAAATGTCTTTGAGCCAATACCCGCTGGGTACGATACCGATAGATGAGAAACTACTGCAATTCCTCCACGCTATAGACAGCGCGCGCATCGCTTGGAAAACTGCAGTCAATCAAATAAACGCAGCATGTGATGACGTGTGGCTGGCTCGAATGTGGGAAGTGGAAAAGCTCGAAGGCCAGTACAGAACTTGTCAGGACCAACTGTTCTTTTACCTGAAGCAGCTGGTTCACCTCTAAGCTTTGCAGTTCATACAGCAACTGCACCCGCAGAAAAGTCCGTGGATCCGGGCTATCCAGATCACGACAACTCTGCCTATTCGACTAAAGAATGAAGCATGTTGTTTTATCTTCCTTTGATGTCTGTGGCCAACCGCCGAAGAGCGCTCACAACTCAGGCGGGCTTTAAGCTGTAACCTTTCAGTTAGCCGGCATCATATAGCAGCGGTGCTGAATATTTTTCTGAGCAACAGACTAAAAATTACTCACCCGCAATTAATAGCAGCCGCAAAGTTAAAGATTCACGACTCATGGTCGACATCAGAGCACCAAGATCAATCTAAACCCATTATTACCTGGAGTCCTTATGTTCGGCTGGATCAGCGATATCCGTGTCAGCGCTAAACTTAGTCTGGGGTTTGGACTGGTATTAGGACTTACGTTGTTAATCGCAGCCTCTGGCTGGTATACCGTTAACGCACTGACCGAGCGCGGCATCAAGATTGAGAAAATTGCTCAAGTCAGTAATTACACGAAAGACTTGCGAATCATTCGTTTACGCATAGGTGGCAATCCTCAACCGGATGCCTATCGACCCTTGCAGCAAACGCTGGATAGCCTGCTGGCCCACCTGACCAGTATCAAAGGAGAATTCATCGTACCGGTAGATCACGAGCTGATTCAGCAACAGATCAGCGCAGCGACGGAATATGGACAACTGCTGCAAGAACTGGTCAAGCCCAACATTGATCAGGCCCCCATGTTCAAACGAATGGCGCAGTTGGGCGATCAGTTGCTCGACACCACGCAAAAACTCATTGATTCGCAAAACACCAAGCGCGCTACCGATGCCGAGTCCGCCAAAACCCTGCTGAGCCTTGTAGCCGCCCTGGCTTTGCTGCTCGGCACACTGGCGGCATGGGTTATTACTCGACAGATCGTCACCCCGCTAAGAGGCACACTTGAGGCGGTCAATCGTATTGCCGAAGGTGATTTAAGCCACCAGATTCAGGTTGATCGGCGTGATGAGTTGGGCCTGTTGCAATCGGGTCTACAGCGGATGACGCTCAACCTGCACGAGCTGATCGATGGTATTCGCGCCGGTGTCATCCAGGTAGCAAGCGCTGCAGAACAGCTATCGGCCATTACCGAGCAAACGAATACAGGCGTGAACAATCAGAAGGTCGAGACTGATCACGTTGCCACTGCAATGAACGAAATGACCGCCACTGTGCAAAACGTCGCACGCAATGCCGAAGAAGCGTCGGCTGCCGCAACTGTCGCAGATCAGCAAGCCTGCGAGGGGGAGCAGATCGTCGGTGACGCCATCGCTCAGATCAAGCGTCTGGCGGAGGAACTCAACTGCTCGGCAGAGGCTGTGCGCCACCTTCAGGAACAAAGCGACAAAATAGGCGGTGTGCTGGATGTGATCAAGGCCGTGGCCCAGCAAACCAACTTGCTGGCGCTGAATGCCGCCATTGAAGCGGCTCGCGCAGGGGAGGCTGGTCGCGGTTTTGCAGTGGTTGCCGATGAAGTGCGTAATCTGGCCTTGCGCACCCAGCGCTCCACTGAAGAAATTGAAAATCTGGTCGCCGGTGTGCAAAGCGGCACTCATGCCGTCGCTTCAGGCATGGACAGCAGCCTGCTCCTGAGCGAAAGCAGCGTGGACTTTACCCATCGCGCCGTCAACGCTCTGGAAAACATTACCGCCAAGGTATCCATTATCCAGTCCATGAATCAGCAGATAGCCACCGCGGCGGATCAACAAAGTGCCGTAACCGAGGAAATCAATCGCAGCGTGATCAACGTTCGCGACATTTCAGATCAGACGGCAAGTACCTGTGAAGAAACCGCGTCGTCGAGTATTGAACTGGCGCGGCTGGGGCATGAACTGGAAGCTCTGGTTGGTCGTTTCAAAGTATGAGCCCGAGGCAGGCGCTGCCCGCTCATGGCGGCGCCTGGCCTCACACCGTCGAGAGTAAATTCACGGATAACTGAACGCCTTAACCAACGTCAGCTCACCCACCGCCCGCATCGGGATCAAGAACGTCTCCATCTTCTCGCTCGGCGTCCCTTCCTCAGTAATCACCGTCACCTGCGCCGTGGTCAGCGCCTGCACGGCATCATCCCCACCCTCGTCATCCCCGCGATACCCACCGCCGTAGTAATTCACATACACCAGATACTGCCCCTTGATCGGCGCCGGCATGGCGAAGATTTCCGGGCCGTAGCCGGTGGTGACGTCGACATCGAGTGCGCCGCCGTTGGCGGCGCTGCGGTTGCCGTACCAGATGTGCGCACCGTCGGGAGTGATCAAGTGCAGGTCGAGGTCGGTGCCGTCGCTGTCCCATGCCAGCAGTACGCGCAACTTGGCCGGAGTAGCGCCGCCGCTGGTGTTGAGGAATTGTGTGCGGTGCCGTTGCTGGCCGTCGGGACTGCGCACTTCGACGCTGTTGCTGCCGTTGGGGAAGGAGAACGGGCGGTCGAAGCGGCCACTGTCGTCGATTTTCAGCGGCATGCTCACGCCGTTGACGATCAGGCGGCCGGGTTCGTTGTCCTTCCGCGCAGCTTTGATCTCACCGCTGATACGGGCGGTGTTGGCCTGGCCGAGCGGGGTGTTGACCGATGAAGCCGGGTAGTTGACGGTTTGGCGGAAGCTTTCGCCCTCGCCTTCCGGCGCGCCGCTGCGCCAACCTCCGATCGGGGTGTCGAGTTTGACGCCGTCGGCAGCGATGGCTGGCGAGAGCGCAGTCAAGGTGCAGAGCAGCAGCAAGACCTGTGGATAACGGAGTGTCATGGTCTATTCCAGCAAAAGATGACGGGCGAGCCCTTCGATGTAGGTTTCATCCTGGCCGTTGGGGTGAGCTTCAAAGGCCAGGTGCAGATATTCGTGGGTCAGGTCGAGGCGATCCTGCAGGGTCAGTACGCCGCGCACGTAGATACGTTGGCGTTCGCGGTCGACGAAGGGCCTGCCGAACGCCAGTTTGCACACGGCGAAAGTGCTGACTTCGTTGTAGCCGGTTTCGCTTTCCAGTTTCGGGCGCCAGCCGCGTCGTTGTTTCTGCAGCCAGTCTTGCGCGGCGGGCAGTGCCTCGCAGGAGGCGACCGGATTGTCCCAGCGACTGAGGCTGGCGCGCGGATAGGCGTGCAGCAGAATCGCGTCGTAACGCTGACCGGCATTAGCTTGCTCGACGGCTTGTTGCCAGGCGAGTTTGTCCGGGCCGGGTTGATCGGAGTGATAGGTGACGGTGCTGCCGGCCAGCACGAGGTCTGCCGTCCATGCGGCGATGTTGCGGGATTCGGCCGAAGCCGGTCGCGGTGCGACGCGTTGGCGATTGCTGCTGTCGTCGATGCTCAGGCAATCGCCGTTGCGCGTGGCGTTTTGCAGCAGATAAGTGCGAATCGCCACGGCGAGGGCTTTGGCGGCTTCGGCAGGTTCCGGTTTGGCTTCGCGCTCCAGTACGCGGGCGACGTACTCTTCGCGATCAAGCCTGGCGACCAGTTTGTCGTTGAGCAGAAACAGTTCACCGGCGCTGTGGATATCCAGCGCATTGCCATTGGCGAATTCGACGCGGTAGTCGCCTTGCAACGGACCGGATGTGGCGACGCGATCACCCGCTGACACCTTGGAAACCGGGTACTTCGAAAACAGGCTGACTTCGACACAACGCCCCGTCTCAGCGGGCCATGCCGCGGGCAACACCGTCGCCAACGCCTGCCCATAATGGCGCAAGACCATCTGACTGGTGCCTCGCCCACCCGCCCAGACCGGCGAGCCGTCCGCCGTCCAACCGGCGAAACCACCCTGCCGCGACTGCGGATCCTGATCGCCGAGCCAGCTCCAGGTTTTCACCCGCAGGCGTCCGCCGAGTTCGCCGACGACATTGCCATCCGCCGCATTCAGTACCACATCGAGCAACACTCGACGCGCCTGATCCTGCGCCGGTAACGAGGCCAAAACCTTCAGCAACTCAGCCACGGAAACCCGTTGAGCTGGCTGCACCGAGGGTAAATCCAGCAACCACGACGGCGCCCGCCGCGCCTGCCAATACGTGCGCCAATCGGCAGAAGAAATGCCCAACCGCGCAGGCTCAAAATACAACCCGCAGGATTTCACCAACGCCTGATCACGCTCGATCCTGCCACCCGCCGAGCAGCAATAAACCTCTTCCTTCGATTGCCCGCGACATTCATACGCCGGCTCGCGAGCACCGGTATCGACCAGCCACGCATAGACAAACAATTTCCACAGACTGCCAAGCGGCGTATCCAGCGACGTCGGCAACGGTTCACGAGCGATCAGTTGCGTCTGGTTCAGCGACAACAACTCGCCCTTATAGGCCACACGCAACGGCTCATCCTGCGCCGTCGCCAGCGCAGGTATCACACACATCAGCAGCCACAGCAGCGGCCGGGTCATGTCAGTTGACCGTGACCTGACCAAGGGCGGCTTTCGCTTCCTGGGCCTGATGCTGCGGCGCGTAGACCTGTTTGAAACGCACCGGCGGCAGGCTGAACTGGCCCTTCTGCGAGAAGCGCACCAGATGGCGCAGGCGCAATTCGCCGCTCAGCGCATCGACCGGCACCGCGTAGGCCAGTTGTCCCGGTTCGAATCGCGCCTTCTCCAGCGCGGTCGGCTCGGTACCGTCCTTGCCCTGCAACTTGATGCCCCACGTGGTGCGCTCGACATCGGCGCCCGGTGGCAGCGGCACTTCGAGCATGCCGTAGCGCAGCGGTTTCGGCGCTTTGCTGGTGAGGATCACTTCGTCCAGGTACAGGCTGTCACTGGACAGCGGCTTGGTTCCGACCGGCTCCAGTTTGAAAGTGAACGCTTCATCACCCGGCACCAGTCGCGACAGGCGACGGGTGATGGTCACGGCCATCGGATCGACCGCCGGTTGCTGGGTCTGAAAACTCAGTGCCGCGCGTAGCGGGCGCTCTTGCGTGCCGGACACCGTCAACACGCTCGGCACCGGATTGGCGCCTTGCCAAGTCCAGTACATCTCACCGGTAGCGCCGTAGTTTTTCTTCCAGCCTTCACCCGGCGTCAGGGCAATGGTCGGCGAAGCCTGGGCGATGCTGCGTTGCAGCCAGGTCAGCGCCAGCGCACGTTCGAGGGTCGATTGCTGCGGCAACAGTCGCTGCAACAGCGCTTGCGCACGCGCCTGATCGAACGGTTGCAGCGACAGGTTCAGCGCCTCGGCGAACGGTTGCGAGCTGACCGCCAGACGCTGTTGCGCCGCAGCCACTTGACGATTGAACGCATCCGGCAAGGCAACCTTCGACTGTGTGGCCAACGAAGCAGTCAACACCCGCGCCGCCGCCAGACCGAGCGCCGAATCCGGATCACTCATCACCAGACTGTCTTCGCCATCGTCCATCAGGGTTTCGGCGTTGCCTTCACCGGCCTTGGCGAGATCCTCCATCAAGCCGCTGAGCAAGGTGTTCACCGGCAAATGCATCTGCTTGGCGAACGACAGAATCAGCGCGCGTTGCAGCAATGGCGTGTTCGGCGCTTGCTTGGCGTAGACCTCCAGCACTCGCTGCCAATGCTCCGGCGGCAAGGTCAATTCCAGCACCTGACTGGCGTTCCAGTCGGCGTAGTAGGCGTAGGCGGTGAGGAATGCATCCGGTTCACCGTCGTAGCCCCACCAGGTGAAGCTCGCCGACGGCCCGGCCATTTGCACCAGACGCAGACGGCTGTTCTGCATGATCAGACGCAAGCGATCACGGATCTGCGGATTCGATGCCAGCGATGGATAGGCAATGCTCAGCGGCAGCAAACGGCTGGCGGTCTGCTCGACGCCGCCATACGGATAGCTGAGCAGATCATCGAGTGCGGAACGGAACAGCGCTTGCGGACTGTCATCCAGACGCAGGCGAATATCGCTGGCGTCGGCCGGCAGGCTCAACGGTGTGTCACCGCTGGCCACGTCGAGGCTTTGAGTCTGAGTGACTTGCCAGCCGTCACCGGTCGCACTCAGGCGCACGGCGAGGGAGTCGGCGGTCTTGCCGTCCTGCACCAACTCCGCCGTCCATTCGCCGGAAGCCAATGTGAACGCCGGCAGCGGCAGATAATTGATGCCGTTGTTCAGGGTCACCGGCAGACGCTGTTCGGCGCCCGCATAGTGAGTGACCAGTTCAGCCTTGAGCGGTTTCTCGGCCTGACTGAACGCGAACACGCCGAGTTGCGGCTGATCACCCTTACGGAATTTGCTCGGCCCGCTCCACTTCAGGTACAGCGGTTTTTCCGAACGGACGAACTGCTTCTTCTGCCCGACCTGACCATCATCGGCGATCGCGCGGGCGGTGATGCGCCAGCGGGTCAGCGAGTCCGGCATCTTGAAGGTGAAACGGGTTTTACCGTCGGCACCGGTCAACAACTCCGGCTGCCATGCGGCGGTGTCGACGTCTTCACGACGCGGACGCTCCAGCACTTTCACCCCTCGCTCGCTGCGGTTGGCTTTGCCCGGCGCACCGGGGCTGCCCGGCAACGCGACGTCGTAACTGATGAACGACAGGCTGGCACTGGTGCGTACGTTGTTACGGCGCGGGTGATAGAAAAACTGGTCGATGGTCGGCGCGACTTCTGGTTGCAGCGCATAGACCATTTCATCGACGACGCTGACGGTCAGATGCGCCGGTACCGCTTTGCCGGCGAACTGCGTAGTCAGGTCAACCGTGACCGTGTCGCCCGGCAGATACACCGTTTTGTCGGTGCTGATCGCCACGTCGATTTGCGGCGCAACCACCTTGATCCCGGCGTTCTGGAAGCTGTACTGACCGCCCTTGGTGTACAGCACGGAGAAGGTCAGGTTCGGTGCAAAGTTGTCCTTCACCGGAATTCGGGCGCGGTATTGGGTGTCGCTGAGTTTTTCCAGTTTCAGCCAGTCGCCACCCTTGGCCAGCAGCGCGGTGGCTTCGACTTTGTCGCGTTCCAGCGAGAGCAATGCATCGCTGACCGGTTCCGGGAAGGTGATCAGCGCCAGCGCTTCATCGCCAGCCTTGTATTCAGGCTTGTCGAGGACGATTTCCACAGTGCCCGGCACGGCTTTGACGCCATCGCCAGTGACCGAATGCCCGGTGGCGCCGAGGACGCGACCGTGTTGATCTTTCAAGGTCAGGTTGTAAGTGCCAGGGCGTTCGAAGGCCATGCTGAAGCCTTTGTCATTCGCCGCAAGTTTGCCCTCGCCTGTGCTCTGGTCTTCCAGACGCACCCAACCATACGTGCTTGGGGTCACCGCTTTGCTTTGCTCGGTGCCGCCCTCGTTGGCGTAGCTGAACGCAACCTTGTCACCGACTGCACTGAAGCGTTGCGGCGCGCTCAGGCGGAAACTCGCCGCGCCACGGTCGATGAGGATTTCCTTGGTGGTCTTGACCCGATACGCCGCACCATCGCTGGCGAACACGGTGAGCATGTAGCGGCTCGGTTTATCGGCCGCCGGCAGATCAAGGGTCGCGTTGCCTTTGCTGTCGGTGGTCAGTTCGGTGCTGGTCAGTTCCACCGGGAATTGCCCGAGGTATTGCAGCTCGTTGTCAACCATCGACAGTTGCTGGGCGCGCAGGCTCAGGCTCAGTTTGGCGTTGGCCACCGGTTTGCCGTCCGGGTACAGCAGCACCAGACTGCCTTTCACCGGTTCGCCGGTTCGGTAATCCTGTTTGGCCAGGTTCAGCGAAATCTCGAAGTGCGGCTTGATGTATTCCGCCACTCGGAAAGCGCTGCTGTAGGCCTGATCCTTGTAGTTGAAACGAATCTCGTAACCGCCCGCCACCGCGTTGTCCGGCAACTGGAAGCGGCCCTGAGTACCGGCCTTCGAATCGAGCTTCAGGTCGAGGTGTTGCAACTCGGTACCGGTGGCATCGAGTACGCTGACCGTGACATCTGCCGCACCGGGCAACACCGAATCCCGTGCGTTCTTGAACTCGCGACCAACGATTTTCAGCGACACCCAATCACCCGGGCGATACAGCGGTCGGTCGGTGAAGGCATACAGTTTGGTATCGTAGATTTCGCTGTCGTAATAGAAGTTCTCGGAGACGAACACCCCACCCTCTTCGTCCTCGCCAATCACGAACGATCGCTCCGGGCTGACGTGCTTCAGGCGCAGCAAACCATCGGCATCGGTGGCACCGCTGCTCATCACGCCGAGGCCGTCAGTCCACAGCACATTGACCTTCGGCACCGAACTGCCTTCGTGTTTGCGCGCCGCCCAGACCAGCAATTCATCACCGGCAATCTTGCTCACCGCGACGGTGTTGGAAACGAACACCATGGTGGTCGCGCGGTACTTGCCGATCAGCGCTTCGACCAGGTACAGACCCGGCTTCAGATTGCCCAGCGGGATATAAACGTTACCCGGCGCGACACTGACGAAATCACTGGAAGATCCGGCCAGATTAACCCCGGCCGGTGGCTGAATCGGCTTGGCCTGCCACAGCGGATAACGGAACTGGCTGACCACCGGCAGACCCGGGATCAGCGCAAATTGCGGCTGCGCGTCGTACGCGGTCGGCGCGGCGATGGCGTTGCCCATCTTCAGTTCCGGCACTTCTTCGGTGACCTGTTTACGCGATTCATAGGAGAACGCGCGCTGCATCACCCGACGGGATTTGCGGTACCAGTTGTCCCACAAGTACGCGAGGGTGTTGGACAGCCCTTCGCCCTTGAACTGGCCGTCGCTGACCACGCGATGCAGGTTCTTCTGCCGTTTGAGGAAATCCAGCGGCTTGTCGATGCGGTACACGCGGATGTCGGCGCCGCCGTAAGGCTCCATGCGGAAACGGCGGTAGTCACGACCCGGCGCTTCAAGACGCACCATCGCCTGCTCGTCCGCCGCGAAACTGCTGTCGGCGAGCAGGAAGAAGCTTTCACCGGCGACCGGCGTATAACCGCTCGGCTCGACCGAATCTTCGGCGCTGACGATGGCCACTGGCAACAACAGCGCCAGCAGCAGAGGAATTCGGGAGCAGAGTCGCAACATGCGGGCACCGGTCATTGGGAGAGAAAGTTCAGTCGATAGACGCCGATGAAGTTGGGATTGGCTGCGTCGGGTATCCATCGGGTGTCCTTCCATGTCATGAGTTGCTGCAGGCTTGCCGAACGCATGCCGTTGTCTGTGGGGGTAGTGGTGCCGGTGTGATAGGCGATGTAGCGGCCCATCCAGATCATCAGGTGCTGGTCGTCACCCTGATCGAAAAACATCAAGTCACCGGGCCGCGCCTGCGACACGTCGCGGCTGACCAGATGGCTGTTGAACTGAATCAGTTTGATCGCGTTGACGTACGGCCCGACCTTGCCGCCGCCCTGCTGCCATTGCTGAGCGAGCTTGCGCTGCTCATCGCTGAGTGACAGCTCTGGCGGCAGGTAGCGATTGGACAGGCCATTGCTGCGCAGCCATTTGTCGTCGTGGACCTTCAGCGCTTCGTTGGCGGCAAAACGCACCAGGCCGGCACAATCCTGCTGATACCAGCGCGGGCTCGGGCCCTGGCTCAGTTGTTCCTGGGCGATGCGCACGAACCAGGCGCGAAACACCTGGGACTGCGCCGGATCCAGTGCCGGCGCTTCAACGGCGCGGGCGCCAGCACTGAGCAACAGTGCGAGCAAGCCGAGGCTGCGGATCAATGCGGTCACAGCGCTTTCCATTCCAGCGGCAGCCATTGCCAGTGGCCGTCAGGCTCGCTGCCTTCCGGCAGGGTCAGCGCATATTTGCCGTAGCCACCGAGGGTGCGCAGTTTCGGGATCAGGTAGGTTTGCGCGGCGTTGTAAAACACCGGTTCCATGTCCTGGGGCAGGCTGTCGAGGGTTTCCTGCTGCATCAGTTGCGCCATCGAATCCGGGCCGAAGTAGATCGGCATCAGCACGTCTTTGGGCAACACGTCCGCCATCGGCGGGAAGCGTTTATCGAGGGTGCCGAGGGCCTTGTCGACCAGTTTGTCATCGAGGGAAAACAACAGCGTCGAGCCGTGACGGGCGAGGCTGACTTTCATGAACGCCTTGCCGCTGATTGCGTCCGGGTTCTCGGCAGTCTTCGCCGCATATGGGCCGAAGTTGGAGCTGACCTGACGCTGCCAGACGTGGTTTTGGCCTTCTTGCTTCTCAACCACCGGGAACACGTTTTCGTCGACATTGGCTTCGAACGCACCAACCATCGAGCCAAACAGTTTGCCGAGGTCGCCATCGAGTTTGCTGCTGTCTTCGTCTTTCAGACTGGCCACCAGCAACGGCGTGTACAACCGCGAATCGGCGTACCAGCACAGACCTGCCGCGCCGGCCACGTGTTCGGTGAGGGTTTGCGCCACGGTTTCTTCAGCGCCGAGTTTCACCAGCAATGGTTTTTGCGGTTCGGCCGCGACCGGCAGGGTCACGCAGGCACTGGCGCCGAGTGGCATGGCTTGCCAGACCGGTTTCAAATCGAAGTCGGGCTGGTTGTCCAGTTCGTCCATGGCGAGGTAGCTGTGCCAGCCCTTGTCGTCCATGTCGAAACGCAGCCCGGCGAAGTTCGGGATGAAACGCTGATAACCCATGGCGAGAACGCTGGAGTTGACCGACAGGCGCTGCTTGGTTTCCGGGGTTTTCGCCGGCAGACCGAACGCTTCGGGGAACAGTTTTTCGCCGTTGAGCAGCGCCGCCAGCGCCTGTGGCGAAACGTGGCCGGATTCCTCGGAGGCGCCGCTTTCCGGGTCGTAATACTTGGCCGGGTTCGACAGCACCACCAGTTTGTCGCCGTGGGAGGCGAACAGCAGCGCTTTGCTGGCGTTGTAGGTCAGTTGGTACAGCGGCACGCTATCGCCGCCCACTTTGAGTTCGCTCATCTGACTGAGCTGCGTGTCATCCAGCGCTACTTTCGCCAGCGGCTCGAGCAGTTTCGCCAGTCCACCACGATCCATCACCAACAGAAAATCCTTCAAGCGACCATCCGCGCCACGCCACAGCGCAACGTCGGCCGGTTGATCGAAAAGCTGCTCGATCAGGCTGTCCTGCAATTTCAGGTCATGCTCGTAGATGATCCGCCGCAGACTGCCAATCAGCCCCAGGCGGTCGGCGTGGGTTTCGTAATAAAAGACGAAATCTTCGGTCAGCGTGGCCTTGAGGAACGGCACCGTCAGCAGGTCCTTGGGCAACTGGCTCAGCGAGCGGGTCTCCAGCAACGCATCCGGACGACTGAGGCCGAGCTTGTCGCTGGCCAACTCCGCCGGCGGCGCCTTGGGCTTGAGCAGCAGCCAGCCAAAACCGCCCGCCACCCCGGCCACCAGGCACAACCCGGCCAGCAGCAACGGCCAGCGCCGCGAAGGTTTGGCCGCTGGCGTGTCGGCAGCCGAAGTCACAGTGTTATCGCTCATCTTCTCGCTCATTTCCCAAAGCTCAGGATTTCATCCGTGGCGGAATGCTTAATAGTTGAAAGTCTTGACCAGCAGCAGATCACCGATCGCCCGCAGGGGCACGATGAACGTTTCGCGTTTTTCGTCGACGGTGTTTTCGTTGAGCACCAGCGTGATTTGCGAGGTGATCACCTCGTTCTGGTTGCTGGCCTCCTCGAAGTTATAGCCGCCGTTGCCGAAGTTGCCCCAATAGTTGACGTAAACCAGATAGGTGCCGTGCAGCGGCGCGGTCATGGTGAACATTTCCGGGCCGGGGCCATCGACGCCATCCGGGTCGAGACCACCGCCATTGCTCAACGCCGGCCGCGCCCAGAAGGCATGCTGACCGTCGGGCGTGACAATGTGCAGATCAAGCTCGGCTTTCGGATCGTCCCAGCCCAAGACAAGACGAATCCGCGCCGGCGTGCGCGAGTTATTTGCTTCATAAAATTGCACGCGCTTGAGCGACTGGCCTTCGGCGCTGATCACCTCGACGCTGTTGGAGCCAGCGCCAAAGGCATACGGCCGGGCGAAACGGCCCTGGTCGTCGGTGTACAGATTCAATGGATTGCCGTTGACGGCGAGGCTGTGCGGCGGGCGCATAGGGCCGAGGGCCTTGAGCTGGCCCTGAATCATCGTGCGATTGCGCTGGATGCCGCGATCGATCGGCGGCGTCGGGTAGGCGACTTGCGGGTTTTCCGTGCGATCGAGCAAGCCGTGATAGCGCCAGCCACCGACCGGCTCCGACAACTCGGCCGTCGGCGCAGCCAGCAGCGCGGGCGCGCAGGCCAGGCCGATCAGCAACCAAAGAATTGAACGCATGTAATGCCTCCTGCCATGCCTGAACGAAACCTTGCACCCGATCCTCGGTACTTCACAGCGGTGAAAACTGCGTTTCGTCTGAAAGACCCATGAATATGGGGTCGTAGAAGGCGCGAAGATTAGCGATTCGGCGGTTTTTTAACAATCGGATACATGTGCTTTTACTGTAGGAATCACGCCAATCCGGTGGACGGTGAGCCGAATAGCCGTCATATTCGGCTCACAAAATGAGCCGAATAGCTTTTCTATTCGGCTCACGGACTCAAGGCAGGCAACGAATGGCAACTCACTGGATCTGGCAGCAGCCCGATTGGCCCGACTTCAACTGGCAGGCAGAACGCCTGACGCCGTTGTTGCGCGAGTGTGTACAGGCACAAGGTCAGTTGATGGGTATGGCTGGTTCAGTAGGTGACTCTTTGGGGGCTCAGACCGAACTGGATGCCCTTTTGCAGAATATCGTGACGTCTTCGGCCATCGAAGGTGAGCAACTGAATGTCGGCTCCGTACGGTCATCCTTGGCGCGACGTTTGGGCCTGAAGTTTATCGACGGCGATAAAGTCAGCCAACGCAGTGAAGGTCTGGCGCAGCTTATGCTTGATGCCACCCGCCGATTTGCCGAACCGTTGACGCTGGAACGCTTGCTGGAATGGCATCAGTGGCTGTTTCCCGATCAAGAGGCTGACCTTACTGCGCGCTCAATGCATGTGGGTGCGCTACGCGGTGACGAGCCAATGCAGGTGGTTTCGGGTCGCATTGATCGCCCGACCGTTCATTTCGAAGCCCCACCACGCCAAGGTCTTGAACAGCAGCTCGAGCAATTTCTCCAATGGTTCGAGGCCAGCCAGCATCAGACAGCTCTTGACCCGATGCTACGCGCGGGCATCGCCCATTTCTGGTTTGTCACCCTGCATCCGTTCGACGATGGTAACGGCCGCCTGACACGTACCATCACTGATCTGGCGCTGGCACAGGGCGAAGCGCAAGCCATCCGTTTCTACGCCATGTCGGCGAGCATTCTGGAGAATCGTTCCGGCTACTATCGGATTCTGGAGTCAAGCCAAAAAGCCACACTGGATATCACGGAGTGGCTCACATGGTTTCTGCAAACGTTGCTAAGCAGTTTGCAACAAGCCATCACTCGAATTGAAAGCGTGCTGGGCAAGACGCGTTTCTGGCAGGCACACCGAGAGTCTGAACTTTCGGCGGAGCAGATCAAAGTGCTTAACCGCCTGCTAGACGGCGGCGAGCGGGGCTTTGAACACGGCATCAGCGCCGGACAATATCAAGCGGTGGCTAAAGTGTCGAAGGCCACGGCGACACGACATCTTGCGGAGTTGCTGGAGAAAGGTTGCCTGCAACGTCTGCCGGGAGGTGGTCGGAGCACGCGCTATCAGGTCAACTATCCCGACAGAGCTGCACATTAATTCCACTCAGCACAGAACCATTCTTACCCTTGCGGGGGTGACCCGCTCATTTGCCCATAAACCCCCTATCTGCTAGTGTCGCGCCGGTTTAACGTCAACCGGAAACTGCCGCCATGGCCCGCAAAAAAGCTGCACTGGATTTCGAACAGTCCCTCGCCGACCTGCAAACATTGGTCGAGCGTCTGGAGAACGGTGAATTGTCGCTGGAAGACTCGCTGACCGCTTTCGAGCAGGGCATCGGCCTGACCCGTGACTGCCAGGCAGCGCTGGCGCAAGCCGAGCAGAAGGTGCAAGTGCTGCTGGAGCGCGATGGCGAACTCGCCGAGGAACCCTTCGACGCGGAACAGCCAGAATGATTGCGGCGTATACGGCGAGTAGCCAGACCCGGGTTAACGCGGCGCTGGAAACCCTGTTCAACGCGCCGTTGCCAGAGTTGGCGCGGCTTTACGAAGCCATGCGCTACAGCGTGATGAACGGTGGCAAGCGCGTGCGTCCGCTGCTCGCCTACGCGGCATGCGAAGCACTGGGCGGCAATGCCGAGCAAGCCAACGGCGCGGCCTGCGCGGTTGAGCTGATCCATGCCTATTCGCTGGTGCACGATGATTTGCCGGCGATGGACGACGACGATTTGCGTCGCGGCCAGCCAACCACTCACAAAAAATTCGATGAAGCCTGCGCGATTCTTGCCGGTGACGGTTTGCAGAGTCTGGCCTTCAGCGCCCTCCTCGACCCGCGCCTGAGCGACTGCAGCAGCGATATCCGCCTGCAAATGGTCACTGCCCTGGCTAACGCCGCCGGCCCGGCAGGCATGGTCGGCGGTCAGGCCATCGACCTTGGTTCGGTCGGCCTCAAACTCGATCAGAAAGCCCTCGAACAAATGCACCGGCACAAGACCGGCGCGCTGATCGAAGTCAGCGTCAGACTCGGCGCGCTGGCCAGCGGCCGTGCCGAACCGGATGAACTCAAGGCCCTGCAGACTTATGCACAGGCCATCGGTCTGGCCTTTCAGGTGCAGGACGACATCCTCGACGTCGAAAGCGATACCGAAACCCTCGGTAAACGCCAGGGCGCCGACATCGCCCGCGACAAGCCGACCTACCCGGCGCTACTCGGTCTCGACGCTGCCAAGGCTTACGCGCTGGAGCTGCGCGATCAGGCCCTGCACACCCTGCGACCGTTTGACGCGGCGGCCGAGCCATTGCGCGAGCTGGCCCGGTATATCGTCGAGCGGCGCAACTGACGGCGTATCCGCCAAAAAAGACCAACGCGTGGGCAGGGGGCGATGCATCAGGTAAACTGCCGCATCTTTTATACCTATAACGATTCGCCTGATGCCCACGACGTTTCATGAGATTCCCCGCAAGCGCCCGACCACGCCCCTGCTCGACCGCGCGAATACGCCGGACGGCCTGCGCCGGTTAGGCGAAGCCGAGCTGGAAACCCTGGCCGATGAGTTGCGCCTGGAATTGCTCTACACGGTCGGTCAGACCGGTGGGCATTTCGGTGCCGGCCTGGGCGTGATCGAGCTGACCATCGCGTTGCATTACGTCTTCGACACGCCGGACGACCGTCTGCTGTGGGACGTCGGGCATCAGGCGTATCCGCACAAGATCCTCACCGGTCGCCGCGAGCGCATGGGCACCCTGCGCCAGAAGGACGGCATTGCCGCTTTCCCGCGTCGCTCCGAGAGCGAGTACGACACCTTTGGCGTCGGCCACTCCAGCACATCGATCAGCGCAGCACTGGGCATGGCCATCGCCGCCCGCCTGCAGAACAGTGATCGCAAGGCAATCGCGGTGATTGGTGACGGCGCATTGACCGCCGGCATGGCTTTCGAGGCGCTGAACCACGCGCCGGAAGTCAACGCCAACATGCTGGTGATCCTCAACGACAACGACATGTCGATCTCGCGCAATGTCGGCGGCCTGTCGAATTATCTGGCGAAGATCCTCTCCAGCCGCACCTACGCGAGCATGCGTGAGGGCAGCAAGAAAGTCCTGTCGCGCCTGCCCGGCGCCTGGGAAATCGCCCGGCGCACCGAAGAATACGCCAAGGGCATGCTGGTCCCCGGCACCCTGTTCGAGGAGCTGGGCTGGAACTACATCGGTCCGATCGACGGCCACGACCTGCCAACGCTGATCGCCACCCTGCGCAACATGCGCGATCTGAAAGGCCCGCAGTTCCTGCATATCGTCACCAAGAAAGGCAAAGGCTTCGCCCCGGCGGAAGTCGACCCGATCGGTTACCACGCCATCACCAAACTCGAACCACTGGACGCTCCGGCCGCCGCGCCGAAGAAGGCCGGCGGTCCGAAGTATTCGGCGGTGTTTGGCGAATGGCTGTGCGACATGGCGGCGGCTGACCCGCGTCTGGTCGGGATTACCCCGGCGATGAAGGAAGGCTCGGATCTGGTGGCGTTCAGCGAACGCTTCCCGCTGCGCTACTTCGACGTGGCGATTGCCGAGCAACACGCGGTGACGTTCGCCGCCGGCATGGCCTGCGAAGGCGCAAAACCGGTGGTGGCGATCTATTCGACGTTCCTCCAGCGCGGTTATGACCAACTCGTCCATGACGTCGCGGTGCAGAACCTCGACGTGCTGTTCGCCATCGACCGTGCCGGTCTGGTCGGCGAAGACGGCCCGACCCACGCCGGCAGCTTCGATCTGTCGTACCTGCGCTGCATCCCGGGCATGGTCATCATGACCCCGAGCGATGAAAACGAACTGCGCAAGATGCTCACCACCGGCCACTTGTACAACGGCCCGGCGGCGGTGCGTTACCCACGCGGCACCGGTCCGAACGCGACCATCGACAAAGACCTCGAACCGATCGAAATCGGCAAGGGCGTCGTCCGTCGTCAGGGCAGCAAAGTCGCTCTGCTGGTGTTCGGCGTGCAACTGGCCGAGGCACTGAAGGTCGCTGAAAAACTCGAGGCCACCGTGGTCGACATGCGCTTCGTCAAACCGCTTGATGAAGCGCTGGTCCGCGAGATTGCCGAGCGCCACGAATTGCTGGTGACGATCGAAGAGAACGCGATCATGGGCGGCGCCGGCGGCGCGGTCAGCGAGTTCCTGGCGCGGGAGAACATCCTCAAGTCGATGCTGCATCTGGGCTTGCCGGATATCTACGTCGAACACGCCAAGCCTGCGCAAATGCTGGCCGAGTGCGGGCTGGATGAGGCGGGGATCGAAGCGTCGATTCGTGAGCGTCTGGAATTGCTCAACAAGTAACACGCAATACCCCTGTGGGAGCGAGCCTGCTCGCGAAAGTGGACCGTCAATCAACGCAGTGTTGACTGATGCACCGCATTCGCGAGCAGGCTCGCTCCCACATTTGATTTGTGTACGTCAGAAATACCCAACGGACCACCGATGAACCTCTCGCGCCTCGCCCTGCCCTTCCTCCTGCTGCCAGCCGCGGACGCTCTCGCCGACACCTTCGAACGCGACCAAGCCCTGAAGCTGCCCGACACGCTGATCAGCGCCAACCGCCAGGTCGAAGCCCGCAACGACAGCAGCGCCGCCAATACCGTGTTCACCCGCGAAGACATCGATCGCCTGCAACCGAGCGACGTGCCGGACCTGCTGCGCCGCGTCCCCGGCGTGCAAGTGGCGCAGGCCGGCGGGCGCGGCAGCCTGCCGGGGATCTACATTCGCGGTACGCAGTCGGCGCAGAGTCTGGTGCTGGTCGATGGTCAGCGCATCGGCAGTTCCACTTCCGGCGACAGCAACCTGCAGCATCTGAACATCGAGCAGATCGAACGGGTGGAAGTGCTGCGCGGTTCGCGATCGGTGATTTACGGCAGCGATGCGATTGGCGGGGTGATTCAGATCTTTACCCGGCGCGGCACGGAGCAAGGTTTGCAGCCACGGATGCACGTCGGATTCGGCAGCAACCAGACTTGGGAGCGCAGCCTCGGCTTGTCCGGCGGCGATGAGAAAACCCGCTTCAACCTCGGCGCCAGCCTTGATGAAACCGCCGGGGGTGACCGCACTCACGCGTCGTACCCAAGCGATGCGGATGAAGACGCCTATCGCAATAAATCCGTCAGCCTGAGCCTCAGCCATGCGCTGACCGATGACATCGAAATCGGCGCCAATCTGCTGGATAACCGGGGCAAGAACGAGTTCGACAACCCGTTCGGCCGCTTCGACATGAATACGTTCGAATCAGTCCAACAGCAGCCGTACAGCGACTTCAATGTCAGCAGCGTCAGCAGCTATGTCGATGCACGGGTCAACGAAACCTGGAAAACCCGCGTCGAATTCGGCCACACCGAGAACCGCGAAAAGAGCCTCGACAAGCTCAGCGACGAACGCACCGTTTTCAACACCTACCGCGACTCGGTGAATTGGCAGAACGATCTGACGCTGGATGCGCGTAACAGCCTGATCCTCGGCGGCGACTGGTACGAAGACCGGGTCAACAGCAGCACCGCGTTCGACGAAGACAGCCGCTGGAACCGCGCCGCATTCATTCAGCATCGTTATCAGGCCGACAGTTTCTCCACAGAACTGGGCTTGCGTCACGACGACAACCAGCAGTTCGGCAGTCAGAACACCTGGAGCGGCACCTTTACATTGCCGCTGAACCCGGACAACGATCTGTTGCTGAGCTACAGCGAAGGCTTCCGCGCACCGACTTTCAACGATCTGTACTACCCGGATTTCAGCAACCCGGATTTGAAACCGGAAACCTCGAAAAGCTATGAGCTGCAGTGGCGCAGTCAGTTGACTGACAGCAGCCGTCTGGAGGCGTCGATCTATCGTACGGATTTGCAAGACGCGATCATCTTCGGCAGCAATTCACGGCCGGAGAACGTCGCTTCGGCGCGGATCAACGGTTTTGAAGCGGCACTGAAGCAGGAGTTGTTCGGCTGGCAGAGCAACCTTGGCGTTTCGATCATCGATCCGCGTGATCGCGATACCGGGCACACGTTGGCCCGGCGTGCGCGGCGCACGTTGAGCTGGGATCTCGATCGTCAGTTTGACCAGGCCAGCCTCGGCGCCAGTTGGCAGGCGGTCAGCAGCAGTTATGACGATCTGAAAAACGAGCAGCCGCTGGGTGGCTATGCGCTGTTCGGCTTGCGCAGCAGTTGGGCGCTGAATCGCGAGATCAAGCTGGATCTGAAGGTCGATAACGTTTTCGACAAAGGCTACAGCCGGGCGAATTACAGCTATGACGGCAGCCAGTATGGTTATCGCGAGGAAGGTCGCGTGTGGATGTTTGGCGTCACCTGGACTCCCGAAATCCACAGAAATCCACTGTAGGAGCTGCCGAAGGCTGCGATCTTTTGATCTTGATCTTCGGCGAGTCCGATTCCGTCATAAAGCAAAATCAACAGATCGCAGCCTTCGGCGGCTCCTACAGGGTTACCTGTCCGGCGCGATCAACTGGCAGAGCTTGGCGGTGGCACTGATCATTTGACCACTTGGGCGTTCGAGGCCTTTGTCGGTGACCAACAGTAATTGCTGCTGTTTTACAGCCGCCACCTGCGGCCAGGCGCTCCATGCATTCAACTGCGCCTGATTACCCGCCAAAATCACCTCAGGATCGCGCTGCAACACCGCCTCGATACTCACCTGCGGCGCCGGCAGACTCAGGTCGCGAAACACATTCCGCGCCCCGCACACCTCCAGCGCATCACTGATGATTTGCCCGCCACCGACGGTATACAGGGGCTTGTCCCACACCTGATAAAACACCCGCAACGGCACTTCCCGGCGATAGCGCTGGCGTAGCTCCGCGAGTTGTTGGCGCAGTTCGGTCGCTCGCACCACCCCACGCGCAGGTCGCCCCAATCGCGCGGCAATGGCTTCAATCTGGGTGGCGAGTTGCTCAAGAGAATGCGGTTCGGCGACGAAGGTCGGGATGCCCAGGCGCTTGAGCTGATCACGCTGCGCCGGGCCGACACTGCCGGGCCACAGCAGCAATAAATCAGGTTTGAGGCTCAGCAACTGCTCCATATCGAGCTGGCCATAGCGGCCGACAGAAGGAACGCTGGCAATCGCCGCTGGCCGCTCACCGGCATCCAGCACCCCGACCAGCAGATCAGCCGAATTCAGCTCAACGACAATTTCAGAAAGCGACGGGGCGAGGCTGACAACCCGCAGTTGCGCCAACGCAGAGCCACTGACGGCCAGCACCAGCAGCGCCAGCCAGAGACGACGCATCAGCCGAGTTGACGCGGGATACGGTAGAGATAAAACAGTACCGCCGTGGACAACGCCAGCAGCATCAACGGTACGGCTTCAAGACCGACAAACACCGCCAGTGCGCCGATCCACGCCGGCAAAGCTGCCGCCAGAAACGCCGCACGACGACGGGCTGCGAGAGCAATCCACGCGGCGGGCTCATCTGGGGTATCAAGGGCTTTTTGCGTAGCGATCAGCGCATGTTTGTAACGGCCGAAAAACTTCAGGCTGACAAACATTGATGCCACGCCGGCAATAAAGAACGGCATCGCCAGTACCGGCAGAACCCCTTTGCCCTGACCAAACAACGCGTTGAGCACGAACAGCGGCACCAACGCCAGCGCGAGGTATTTCCACCAATCAACCGACAATCGGCGCCGCACCTGACCCCGTGTCACGCGCGATCAACCTCGCCTTGATGCTCGTTGCCCATCATGTGGTCGAGCTTGCTGGCCTTGGTCGCCAGATAGAGTTTGTTATGCGGGTTGTGACCGGTGTGCAACGGCACGCGCTCGGCGACGGTGATGCCCATGTCGGTCAGGGCTTTGACTTTGCGTGGGTTGTTGGTCATCAGACGCAGGGACTTGACGCCCAGATGCTCGAGCATCGGCAGGCACATGGCGTAGTCGCGCTGGTCAGCGGCAAAGCCCAGACGCTCGTTGGCTTCAACGGTGTCGGCGCCGCCATCCTGCAACTCGTAGGCACGGATCTTGTTCAACAAGCCGATGCCACGACCTTCCTGACGCAGGTACAGCAACACACCACGGCCTTCACGGGCGATGGCCTTAAGCGCGCCTTCCAGTTGCGAGCCGCAGTCGCAACGCTGGCTGAACAAGGCATCGCCGGTCAGGCATTCGGAGTGCAACCGGCCGAGTACCGGGGCACCGTCGGCAATTTCACCCAGGCTCAGCACGACGTGCTCGCGGCCGGTGGCTTCATCGAGAAAACCGTGCATGGTGAATTGCGCAAAAGGCGTTGGCAGCTTGGAAGCGGCGACAAAGACGACAGGCACCGGTGTGCTCCTGATCTAAAGAGTCTGAAAATTCGCAGGCCGGCATTGTAACAGCAGCTTCCTACCGGCGCTTAGGCTGAATTATCGGGCATAACGATCAAAAAGTTTGATAACTACCCGGTCGACATGGATCCCTGCAGGAGCTGTCGAGTGAAACGAGGCTGCGATCTTTTGATCTGGTTTTAGAATCAAGATCAAAAGATCGCAGCGTGCCGCAGCTCCTACAGGGGATTCGTCGCGCCCGTAGTGAACGGATACGGCTGCTTCCACTTCTCGAAGATCGACTTCAACTCGCCGCTCTTCACCAACTGCTCCATACGCTGGTCATACAGTGCCATCAGCGCCCGCGCCTGCGGGGTGTCGGCAAAGCCGAGATACAGCGGCAGCTCGGCCAGGTGTGAATAGCGATACTGCGCCGGATCGGCTGCGATTTTCACCACGGCTTCAATCTCGGTCAGCGCGTCGATGTAGTAATCCGCCCGCCCCTGCTTGAGCATCGACAGAATCCCGGTACGCCGCTCGATCTGGTTGTAGCGTTTGATGTTGGGCAGGTAGTTTTCGTAGCGATAACCGCGCACCCAGGCCAGGCGATACTTGCCCAGCGTCGCTTCGGTGGGCACCGGATTACTCGCCAGGCCCAGTGCGTAAATGTGGTCGGAATCGAAATTCCAGCGCGGGTACAGGACTTGCTCGGCTTCGTCGCGGTAGGAGCCGACCAGCGCGTCGACCTCCTTCAACTGCACCAGCCCGACCGAACGGGTGTAAGGCACGCTGCGGATATCCAGCTTGACCCCGGCCGGTTCGAACACCTTGCGCAACACGTCCCAGCCCAGGCCATGGCCGTCGGCAGCGGTGTAATCTTCCCAGTCTTCGCTGGCCAGATGGATGACCGCAGGCGTCGGCGCAGCTTCCTGCGCACCAGTCACAGTGCTCAGCAAAGCCAAAACCACGAGTGCCAACCAGCGCCGAGCCATCCCTAGTCCCCTCACTTGCCCCTGATATCCCTTGGAATCAGGCGAAAATCCACACCAGCCCCTGCATCGCCAGCCAGGCAAACACACCGGCCAGCACGTCGTCGAGCATGATGCCGACACCGCCATGCACATGCCGGTCGATCCAGCGAATCGGCCACGGCTTGAGAATGTCGAAGAAACGGAACACCAGAAAACCCGCGAGCAACCAGTACCAGCCTTCCGGCACCAGCCACAGAGTGATCCACATCCCGACCATCTCGTCCCAGACGATGCCTTCGTGGTCGTGTACCCGCAAATCGTCGGCGACTTTGCCGCACAGCCAGAAGCCGAACAGCATGGTGATCCCGAGCATCAGCCAGTAACCCCAGTCGGGCAACATCTGCCACAACGGGATAAAGGGTAGCGCAACCAACGAGCCCCACGTGCCCGGCGCTTTCGGCAAGGTGCCGGAACCAAAACCGAACGCGAGGAAATGCCAGGGATTGCGCCAGACCGACGGCGGAACGAATTCGGCCGGAACCTGTTTCGGGTGATCTGTCACGGTGTCTCCTGAAAATGTTGATAACCCCGGATTTGCGGGGTGATGTCGTGCCCTTCGCGATCCAGCAGAACCACGCCCTGACCTTCTGATACGCGACCGATCACATGGATCGGCCAGCCATTGGCCAGCAGCGCCGGCAACTCGACGGACGGCAGGGTAAAGGCCAGCACGTAATCATCGCCACCGCTCAGCGCGGCACGCTCGGCGCCGCGCTGACCGAGATACGCCACTAATGCATCCGACAGCGGTACGCGCTCGCGTTCAATCTCAAGTCGCACCTTCGACGCCAGCGCAATGTGGCCGCAGTCAGCAAGGAGGCCATCGGAGATATCCAGCGCAGACGTGGCTTTGCCGCGCAAAGCCTGGCCAAGGGCGAGTTGCGGCTGCGGCGACCAGTAATGATCGAGCAGCGGTTGGGCGATATGCGCTTCGGCCTCACGCTGCCCCAGCACCAGCGGCAAGGCGCCGGCGGCATTGCCCAGCTCACCGCCGACGCAGAGCAAATCGCCCGGTTGCGCGCCGCTGCGGGTCAACGCCTGACCGGCCGGAACACGACCGAACACCGTTACCGTCAGGCTCAACGGCCCACGCGTGGTATCGCCGCCCACCAGCGCCACGCCGCAGTTCTGCGCCATGCGGTTCAAACCGCGGGCATAGGCTTGCAGCCAATCGGCGGTCACCGTCGGTACAGTCAGGGCAAGGGTAAAGGCAACGGGCGTGGCGCCCATGGCGGCCAGATCGCTGACCGCCACGGCCAGCGAGCGCTGACCGAGAAGAAACGGATCGCAGGGGTCGGCGAAGTGCACACCGGCCACCAGCGTATCGGTAGAAATCGCCAACTGCTCCCCGGAAGGAACAGCGAGCAAGGCGCAGTCGTCGCCGATCCCCAGCGCAACGCCTTCGCCGCCCTGCGCACAAGGCGCGGCGGCGAAGAAATTGCGGATCAGCTCAAACTCGCCCATGGCTGAGACAAAGTGCTCAAGCGCCGATCAGCGCTTGAACGCCTTCACTTCAGCTTCACGCAGGCGCGGGGCCAGCTTGTCGAGCACACCGTTGACGAACTTGTGGCCGTCGGTCGAACCGAAGACTTTCGCCAGCTCGATGCCTTCGTTGATCACCACGCGGTACGGCACGTCGACGCGCTTGAGCAGTTCCCAGGTCGACAGGCGTAGCACGGCCAGTTCAACCGGGTCCAGCTCTTCGATCGCCAGGTCCAGGCAAGGCGTCAGGGCGTTGTCGATTTCGGTCTTGAACTGCGGAACCCCGTGGAGGATTTCGCGGAAGTAGGCACCGTCGACATCGGTGAAATCGTTATCAACGCGAAACTGCGCTTCGATCTCGTTCAGCGATTGCTTGGCCATGTGCCACTGGTACAGCGCCTGGGTCGCGAGCTGACGGGCTTCGCGACGCTTGACGCTTTTCGAGGGCTTGCCGGCATCCGCAGGTTTCGGATCGCGCGGGTTGAAACGATCGCTTTCGTCGCTAATCACTTGGCCTCCAACTGCGCCAGCAGGCTGACCATTTCCAGAGCGGACAGCGCAGCTTCGGCACCTTTGTTACCGGCCTTGGTGCCGGAACGTTCGATGGCTTGCTCGATGGAATCAACGGTCAGGACGCCGAAGGCAACCGGAACGCCGAACTCCATGGACACCTGGGCCAGACCCTTGGTGCACTCGCCTGCCACGTATTCGAAGTGCGGAGTGCCGCCACGAATGACCGCGCCGAGGGCGATGATGGCTGCGAATTCACCTTTCTGGGCGACTTTCTGCGCAACCAGCGGGATTTCGAAGGCGCCAGGTGCGCGGATGATGGTGATGTCGCTTTCGCTCACGCCGTGGCGAACCAGGGCATCAACTGCACCGCTGACCAGGCTTTCAACGACGAAGCTGTTGAAGCGGCCCACTACCAAAGCGTAGCGGCCTTTAGGGGCGATGAAGGTACCTTCGATGGTCTTCAGGGTCATTCGTCAGTTCTCTTAAAGAGCCGGGACGCGTCTGCTACGCGTCCCTCAGTGATTTATTTGCCGCGAATCGGAGACAGGAAACAACCGGTCATTATTCGGAGGGCACGTATTCTACAACTTCCAGATCGAAACCGGATATCGCATTAAATTTCATTGGTGCAGACATCAGGCGCATTTTGCGTACACCGAGGTCACGCAGGATCTGCGAACCGGCACCGACGATGCTGTAGGTGGTCGGCTTTTTCGGCGCTGCCTGCTCACCGGTTTCGCGGATGTGCGCCAGCAACACGTCGCCATCGAGCGGGTGACCGAGCAACAGCACCACACCGCTACCCGCCTCGGCGACCGCGGCCATGGCGGCACGCAGGCTCCAGCGGCCCGGTTGCTTGACCATCAACAGGTCGCGCAGCGGGTCCATGTTGTGCACGCGAACCAGGGTCGGCTCTTCGGCGCAAACAGTGCCCAGGGTCAGTGCCATGTGCACGTCGCCTTCCACCGAATCACGATAGGTCACCAGGTTGAATTGGCCCAGTTCGCTGTCCAGTGGCTGTTCGGCAATCCGCTGAACGGTACGTTCGTGGATCATCCGGTAGTGAATCAGGTCGGCGATGGTGCCGATCTTGATGTTGTGTTCAGCGGCGAAAGCTTCCAGTTCGGCGCGACGGGACATGGTGCCGTCGTCGTTCATTACTTCGCAGATCACGCCGCTCGGCTCGAAACCGGCCATGCGCGCGAGGTCGCAAGCCGCTTCGGTGTGGCCGGCGCGAGCGAGGGTGCCGCCGGCCTGCGCCATCAGCGGGAAGATGTGGCCCGGACTGACGATATCTTCAGCCTTGGCGTCTTTGGCGGCAGCCGCTTGCACGGTGCGCGCACGGTCAGCGGCGGAGATGCCGGTGGTGACGCCTTCGGCGGCTTCGATCGACACGGTGAACTTGGTGCCGAAACCGGAACCGTTGCGCGGTGCCATCAATGGCAGCTTCAACAGTTCGCAGCGCTCGCGGCTCATCGGCATGCAGATCAGGCCACGGGCGTGCTTGGCCATGAAGTTGATGTGTTCGGCCTGGCAGCATTCGGCGGCCATGATCAGGTCGCCTTCGTTCTCGCGGTCTTCGTCATCCATGAGGATGACCATCTTGCCTTGGCGGATGTCTTCAACCAGTTCTTCGATGCTATTGAGCGCCACAAGGCACCCCCTTCAGTCAGGATTTGAGGTAGCCGTTGGCGGCCAGAAAGCTTTCAGTAATACCGCCAGCGCTCGGCTCTGCGGCCTTGTCGCCGAGGAGCAGACGCTCCAGATAACGTGCCAGCAAGTCGACTTCCAGATTCACCCGGCGACCAGGCTTGTACGACGCCATGATGGTTTCGCTCAGGGTGTGCGGGATGATTGTCAGCATGAATTCGGCGCCATCGACTGCGTTCACGGTCAGGCTGGTGCCGTCGACGGTGATCGAGCCTTTATGGGCGATGTACTTGGCCAACTCCTTCGGCGCGCGAATGCGAAATTCCACAGCACGGGCATTGTCGCTGCGCGAGACGATTTCGCCGACACCGTCGACGTGGCCGCTGACCAGATGCCCGCCGAGACGGGTGGTCGGGGTCAGGGCTTTTTCCAGATTGACCGGGCTGCCGCTTTTCAGGTCGTTCATGGCGGTGCAGTCGAGGGTTTCGCGGCTGACGTCAGCGGCAAAGCCGTCGCCCGGCAGCTCAACGGCCGTCAGGCAGACGCCGTTGACGGCGATGCTGTCGCCGAGTTTGACGTCGCTCAGGTCGAGCTTGCCGGTGGCGACGTGTACCCGCACATCACCGCCCTTTGGGGTCAGTGCGCGGATACTGCCGATGGATTCGATGATGCCGGTAAACATGGGGTTCTCCTTGAGAACTGGGCCAGCGCTAACGCGATGGCCGAGAATTATACGCTCGCTGAAAGGACAGGGATGGCAGTGACTCGCCAGTCATCGCCCACCGCGCGAATTTCAGTGATTTTCAGCTCCGGTGCATCCTTCATATAAGCCAGCGGCCAGTCCAGCAGCGGACGCGCCGTGGAACCAAGGAACGTGCCGGCGATGAAGATCACGAACTCATCGACCAGACCGAGCTGAGCAAAGGCACCGGCCAGGCGTGGGCCAGCCTCGACCAATACTTCGTTGGTGCCACGCTTGGCCAGTTCGATCAGTAATTGATGCAGGTCGACCTGGCCATCTTCACCCGGCACGATCAGGCACTCGGGGCCGTGGGCGTATTGCTCTTCGATCGCGACGCAGGTGGCGACCAGCGCCGGACCGGCCTTGAAGAACGGCGCATCCAGCGGTACGCGCAGGCGTCCGTCGATCAGCACGCGCAAGGGCGGACGGCTCATCGCCAGCGCGGTTTGCTCGCTGTCCAGACCGAGTTCGTCAGCGCGTACGGTCAACCGCGCGCCGTCGGCCAGCACCGTGTCAGCGCCGGTCAGCACCACCGCCGCCTGAGCGCGCAGACGCTGGACAGCCGAACGTGCGGCCGGGCCGGTGATCCATTGGCTCTCGCCGCTTGCCATCGCCGTGCGCCCGTCGAGGCTCATGGCCAACTTGACCCGCACGAACGGCAAGCCGTGCTCCATGCGTTTCAGAAAACCTTGGTTGAGCTTGCGCGCCTCGCCTTCGAGCACGCCGCTTTCGGTGGCGATACCGGCATCGGCCAGGCGCTGCAAGCCACGACCTGCGACCTGCGGATTCGGATCACGCATCGCCGCCACCACTCGAGCGACACCGGCATTCACCAACGCATCGGCGCACGGCGGCGTCCGGCCATGGTGGCTGCACGGTTCCAGCGTCACATAAGCGGTCGCGCCCCGGGCCAGATCACCGGCGGCACGCAGGGCGTGAACTTCAGCGTGCGGCTCACCGGCGCGCTCATGCCAGCCTTCGCCGACAATCTGCCCGTCGCGCACCACCACGCAGCCGACCCGAGGGTTGGGATGGGTGGTGTAGTGACCTTTGCGCGCCAGTTCCAGCGCGCGTGCCATGAAATGGGCGTCGAGGATGGCCTGCTCGCTGGCGCTGGTCATTCTTTCACCGGTTCGCGGGCGAGGCGGTCGATTTCTTCGCGGAATTCGTTGAGGTCCTGGAAGCGCTTGTACACCGAAGCGAAACGGATGTAGGCGACTTCATCAAGCTTTTGCAGCTCGGCCATCACCAGTTCGCCGACCACGAGGGATTTGACCTCGCGTTCGCCGGTGGCGCGCAGCTTGTGCTTGATGTGAACCAGAGAGGATTCGAGGCGCTCGACGCTCACCGGGCGTTTCTCCAGCGCGCGCTGCATGCCGGCGCGGAGTTTTTCTTCGTCGAACGGTTGGCGGCTGCCGTCGGTTTTGATCAGGCGCGGCAACACCAGTTCGGCCGTCTCGAACGTCGTGAAACGTTCGCCGCAGGCCAGGCATTCACGCCGGCGGCGCACCTGTTCGCCCTCGGCGACCAGACGCGAGTCGATGACCTTGGTGTCGTTGGCACCGCAGAAGGGACAGTGCATGGTGGCTGGCAACAAAAAAAGGGAGGGCCATGGTAGCGCATCCCGGTGGCAAGACAAGCCATAGGCTTTGCGGTATACAGAACGGCATGATCGTTTGATCCATGGATTTCATTTTGCCGGAGCATCCAATGCCGTTACGTCCGCTCGTTTTGCTCAGTCTTTTCAGCCTGCTGGTGGCCTGTGGCAGCGATGCGCCCAAGCCTCAACCGCCCACACCAGGCCCGGCGCCGCAGCAGGCGCAGAAAAAAGCCAATCAGGCCGCCGCCCTCGGCCCGCTGCCAGCCCATCAACGCGAACTGAGCGGCACCCTGCAAGGTGTGCCGGCCGGTGCTGAAGTCGAACTGGCACTGCTGGTGATCGATGCAAAGGATCGCCCGCAACAACTGCTCGCCAGTTCCAGCCTGATCGGCAACAACCAGATCCTGCCATTCCACGTGCGTTTCAATCCCGAGGCCTTTCCGGCGGGGGCGCGGGTTGAGCTGCGTGGCCGGGCGAGTCAGTCCGGCCAACTGATCCTGCATCTACCGTCGCAAACCATTACCCAGCCGACCACGCAGGCGTTGGGCCAGCTGCAATTCGTCAAAGCACCATGAGTGCACCGCTCGACCTGCAACAGGCATTGGGTGAATTGCTCGGCGACGCCAGACTCAAGGCCTGCGCGTTGCCCGGGACTGATTTACAGCTCTGGCTGATCGACGGCGACAACATGGCGCGCGAATTCAGCCAGCAAGAAACCCAGCGAATCCTGCATGAGCCGCCGTACTGGAGCTTTTGCTGGGCCAGCGGTCTGGCGGTGGCGCGGTATCTGGCGCAGTTTCCGCACTGGGTGCGCGGCAAGCGCGTGCTGGATTTCGGCGCCGGTTCCGGGATTGCCGGGATCGCGGCAGTCAAGGCCGGGGCGCTGGAAGTGGTGGCGTGCGATCTCGATCCGCTGGCGATCGCCGCGTGCCGGGCGAATGCCGAACTCAATAATGTGCAGATGAGTTATTCGACGGATTTCTTTGCCGAAGCCGATCGCTTTGATCTGATTCTGGTCGCCGACGTGCTGTACGACCGGGCGAATCTGCCGTTGCTCGATGCGTTCTTGAGTCGTGGCCGTGAAGCGCTGGTGGCGGATTCGCGGGTTCGGGATTTTCGCCATCCGCTGTATGAGCGCATTGAAATGCTCGAGGCGATGACCTTGCCGGATCTGGCGGAGCCGGAAGAGTTTCGGCATGTCAGCCTTTACCATGCGCGTCGTGATTGGAATCGTTAAAAGATCGCAGCCTTCGGCAGCTCCTACAGTGATCGGCTTTATCGTCCATATTGCGGGCGGACGCTGAACCTGTAGGAGCTGCCGAAGGCTGCGATCTTTTGCGCCACCGCTTATAGTGCGTTCATTAACGCTTCTACGAGATCCCCCATGAGTGAGCAAACGCCGTACATCTTCGACGCCACGACGGCCGATTTCGACCAGTCGGTGATTGAGGCTTCTTTCAACAAACCGGTGCTGGTGGATTTCTGGGCCGAATGGTGTGCGCCGTGCAAGGCGCTGATGCCGATGCTGCAAGGCATTGCCGAGAGCTATCAGGGCGAATTGCTGCTGGCCAAGGTCAACTGCGACATCGAGCAGGACATCGTCGCCCGCTTCGGTATTCGCAGCCTGCCAACCGTGGTGCTGTTCAAGGATGGTCAGCCAGTCGACGGCTTTGCCGGTGCACAACCGGAATCCGCCGTACGCGCTCTGCTCGAACCGCATGTGCAGATGCCGCCACCGGCCGCCACCGATCCGTTCGAACAGGCTCAGGCGTTGTTCGACGAGGGCCGTTACGCCGATGCCGAAGCGGCGCTGGTGGTGATGCTCACTGAGGACAACACAAACGCCAAAGCGCTGATTCTCTACGCACGCTGCCTGACCGAACGCGGCGAACTGGACGAAGCGCAAACCGTGCTCGATGCAGTCAAAAGCGATGAACACAAAGCCGCACTGGCCGGGGCCAAGGCGCAGATCAAGTTCCTCGGTCTGGCGCGTGACCTGCCGGATGCCGCTGACCTGAAAGCGCGCCTGGCGAAAGATCCGCAGGACGATGAGGCGGTGTATCAACTGGCGATCCAGCAACTGGCGCGTCAGCAGTACGAAGCGGCGCTGGATGCTTTGCTCAAGCTGTTTATCCGCAACCGCAACTATGGCGAAGGTCTGCCGCACAAGACCTTACTGCAAGTGTTCGAGCTGCTGGGCAATGATCATCCGTTGGTGACGATGTACCGCCGCAAGATGTTTGCTGCGCTTTATTAAGATCAAAAGATCGTAGCCTGCGGCAGCTCCTGCATTGGGATCGTGTACACCCTTGCAGGAGCTGCCGCAGGCTGCGATCTTTTGCAACTCACTCGATCCAGCTGTAGAGCGGCGTATCCCCGCCGCTCACCACTTTCACGTCCGAGCTATGACGCAAACGCACCAGCAAGCGCTTGCCCGCTGCCGCACTGCCGGTCAACCCTTCCAGTTGATCGAGCAGATCCGGCCCGCTGAGTTGCCCGGCCTTGCGCAACAGGTCCTTGGCCAGTTGCCACAAGGCATCGTCCTGATTCAGCGGTTTCGCCGCCGGGGCTACCGTTGCTGCTTCAGATTGAGCAACCGGCGCCTGCCCATTCAGTGCCGAACCGAGCTTCGCCCAATCGCCGTCATCCAGTTCCACCGTCAAGTCCACCGGCACATCGCCGACGGTTCCGCGTATCCGCAACATTCAGTTCGCTCCCGCACTTTTCTGACCTGCATGCTCCCACGGGACTTGTGCAACGCCAAGCGCACGGGCAAACTCTGCGCACTTTCGTTATAAGATTACATAACAAACTCTTCACTTTACTTCCCGGAGACCGCCATGCGTCGTCTGCTGCTCGCTTTGCCGTTTGCCCTGTTGCCGCTGGCCATCGCCCACGCGGCTGATGAGCATGACCACGATCACGACCATGAACACGGTAGCCTCGGTGCGCATGAACATGGTGTTGGCCGTCTGAATGCCGCGCTCGATGGCCAGACCCTGGAGCTTGAGCTGGAAAGCCCGGCGATGAACCTCGTCGGTTTCGAACACGTTGCGACTTCGGATGCCGATAAAGCCAAAGTTGCCGCCGCCCGTGCGCAGTTGGAAAAACCGCTGGCCCTGTTCAGCCTGCCTGCCGCTGCCGGTTGCAAAGTGGTCAGTCAGGAACTGGAAAGCCCGTTGTTCGGCGACAAGCCGGATGCCGACGACCATGACGATGATGAAGCGGACAAGGACGGCCACGAGCACCACCACGACCACAGCGAAATCCACGCGCACTACCAATTCAACTGTGCCACGCCGGGTGCGTTGAAGACCCTTGATCTGGCGAACGTCTTCAAGACCTTCCCGGCGACCCAGAAAATTCAGGTACAACTGATCAGCGCCAGCGGCCAGCAAGGCACCGAAGTGACGGCCAAGGCGGCTGCCCTGAAATTCTGAATAACCTGAAAATCCCCTGTAGGAGCTGCCGAAGGCTGCGATCTTTTGATCCTGGGCTTTTGAAGCAAGATCAAAAGATCGCAGCCTTCGGCAGCTCCTACGGGGGTCCGTTTATAACCACGAAATCGGTGCCATGACCCAAGCACTCATCGAACTGTCCGACCTGGGCTTCAACTGGCCCGGTCACCCGCCGCTGCTGGACATCCCGGCGTTTCGTCTGGAAGCCGGTGAAACCCTGTTCCTCAAAGGCCCGAGTGGCAGCGGCAAGACCACCCTGCTCGGCCTGCTCGGTGGCGTGCAGAAGCCCGGGCGCGGCAGCATTCGCCTGCTCGGCCAGGAACTCACCGAACTCTCCGCTGGCGCCCGCGATTCCTTCCGCGTCGATCACACCGGCTACATCTTCCAGCAGTTCAACCTGCTGCCGTTTCTCTCGGTACGCGAGAACGTCGAGCTGCCGTGCCACTTTTCCAAGCTGCGTGCGCAACGGGCGAAACAGCGCCACGGCAGCATCGATCAAGCCGCCGCCACCCTGCTGGCGCACTTGGGTTTGAAGGATGAAAGCATCCTCAGCCGCCGTGCCGACTCGCTGTCGATCGGCCAGCAACAACGGGTCGCTGCCGCACGTGCGTTGATCGGCCAGCCTGAATTGGTGATTGCCGACGAACCGACCTCGGCACTGGACTACGACGCGCGGGAAAACTTCATTCGCTTGCTGTTCGCTGAATGCCGCGAAGCCGGTTCCAGTCTGCTGTTTGTCAGCCACGACCAGAGCCTGGCGCCGCTGTTCGACCGTCACCTGTCCCTGGCCGAGCTCAATCGCGCCGCCACGTCTGCCGAGGTCTGAGATGTATCTGTTTCGTCTGGCCATGGCCAGCCTGGCCAACCGCCGCTTCACCGCCCTGCTCACCGCGTTCGCCATCGCCCTGTCAGTGTGTCTGCTGCTGGCCGTCGAGCGGGTGCGCACCGAAGCCAAAGCCAGTTTCGCCAGCACCATCAGCGGCACCGACCTGATCGTCGGCGCCCGCTCCGGCTCGGTGAATCTGCTGCTGTACTCGGTGTTCCGCATCGGCAACGCCACCAACAACATCCGCTGGGACAGCTTCGAACACTTCGCCAGCAACCCGAAAGTGAAGTGGGCGATTCCGATGTCCCTCGGCGACTCCCATCGCGGCTACCGCGTGATGGGTACTACCGAAGCCTACTTCGAGCATTATCAGTACGGCCGCCAGCAGCATCTTGAACTGGCTGACGGTCGCGCGTTTGCCACCGATCCGTTTGAAGTGGTGCTTGGCGCTGAAGTGGCCGATGCGCTGCATTACAAACTCGGCGATCAACTGGTGCTGGCCCATGGCGTGGCGGCGATCAGTCTGGTCAAGCACGACGACAAACCCTTCACCGTGGTCGGCATTCTCAAGCGCACCGGCACCCCGGTCGATCGCACGCTGCACATCAGCCTCGGCGGCATGGAGGCGATTCACATCGACTGGCACAACGGCGTGCCGGCGCGTGGCAATGGCCGGATCAGCGCTGATCAGGCGCGCAACATGGACCTGACGCCGCAAGCGATCACCGCGTTCATGCTCGGTCTCAACAGCAAGATTTCCACCTTTGCCCTGCAACGCGAGATCAATGAATTCCGTGGCGAGCCGATGCTGGCGATTCTGCCGGGCGTGGCCTTGCAGGAGTTGTGGAGCCTGATGAGCACCGCTGAAAAAGCGTTGTTCGTAGTGTCGCTGTTCGTGGTGCTGACCGGGTTGATCGGCATGCTCACGGCGATTCTCACCAGCCTCAACGAACGTCGACGCGAGATGGCAATTCTGCGTTCGGTCGGTGCGCGGCCGTGGCATATCGCGAGTCTGCTGGTGCTGGAGGCGTTTGCCCTGGCCCTGACCGGGGTGATTGCCGGGGTAGCGTTGTTGTACATCGGCATCGCCGCCGCGCAGGGTTACGTGCAGGCCAATTACGGTTTGTTCCTGCCGCTGGCGTGGCCGAGCGAGTATGAATGGACGCTGCTCGGTGGCATTCTGGCGGCCGCGCTGCTAATGGGCAGCGTGCCGGCCTGGCGCGCTTATCGCCAATCCTTGGCCGATGGCCTGTCGATCCGTTTATGAGGATGTTCACCATGCCCCGCGCTGCACTTGCGCTGCTGTTGCTGATCGCCCTGCCCGTGTGGGCAGCGGCGCCGAAAGACCTGACGTGGTCGGAAATGATCCCGCCGGACGCCGCGCCGGAAGTGCCGAACATGACGCCGCTGCACGACCTGTCGAAGATGAGTGATGCGCTGTCCGCCGAGTCGGCGCCCGCGGCCAAACAGGACCTGCCGAACGCGCCGGTGGTGCAGGCACTCGACGGGCAGAACATTCGTTTGCCGGGTTATATCGTGCCGCTGGAAGTCAATGAAGAGGGACGCACCACGGACTTTTTGCTGGTGCCGTATTTCGGCGCCTGCATCCATGTGCCGCCCCCGCCGTCGAACCAGATTGTGCATGTGAAAAGCGAGTTGGGCGTGAAGCTTGACGAGCTGTATCAGCCGTACTGGGTCGAGGGGCCGTTGCAGGTCAAGGCGTCGAGCAGCGAACTGGCGGATGCCGGGTATCAGATGGATGCCGACAAGATTTATGTGTATGAGCTGCCGGAGTAAATCCCGGTAGTTTTGTGCTGTTTGTTAGGGCCCAATCGCTGGCAAGCCAGCTCCCACAGGTTTCGTTGGCGATCACAAAATTTGTGAACGACTCGATCACTGTGGGAGCTGGCTTGCCAGCGATGGGGCCCTCCAAGTTCCCACAGAAACCCGCCCCTTCACTGTTTCATTGAGCTGAGTCAAAAGACCGTATCAGTTGGCTTCGTACCATAGGACATCAGACATTTCTAACGTCCTTTCGGAGCCCCCATGAACAAGTCCTTGCTCAGCGCCTCGCTGTTTGCCCTCGCGCTCGCAGCCCCGCTCGCCCACGCCCACGAAGCCGGTGACATCCTCATCCGCGCCGGTGCGATCACCGTCAATCCGAAGGCCGACAGCTCCAGCGTCAAGGTCGATCAGGGTCCGTTGAGCGGCACCAATCTGGGCGGCAAGGCGACTATGAGCAGCGACACTCAACTGGGTCTGAACTTCGCTTACATGCTCACCGACCACGTCGGCCTCGAATTGCTCGCGGCCACGCCGTTCGAGCATGACGTCAAGCTCAAGGGCACGGCCCTGCCAGCAGCCAATGGCAAGCTCGGCACCCTGAAACACTTGCCGCCGACCCTCAGCGTCGTCTACTACCCGCTGGATGCGAAGTCGCCGTTTCAGCCGTATGTCGGTGGCGGTATCAACTACACCTGGATCTATGACGAACACGTCGGCAGCGAAGCCAGCGCCAACGGTTTCAGCAACTTCAAGGCAAAAAACTCCTGGGGTCTGGCCTGGCAGGTCGGCGCAGACTACATGCTGACCGACAACATCATGGTCAACGCCCAAGTGCGTTACATCGACATCGATACCCGCGCCACCGTCGAGAACAACGCCGTTGCGCCGGGCACCCGCGCTCGGGTCAACGTGGATGTCGATCCGTTCATCTACATGGTTGGCTTGGGCTATAAGTTCTAAGTCGAGTTACCGAACGTTCACGTGGTGGTGAATGAGGCTTGGTGGTGAGCAGGCATAGAACTGACGGCGACCGTACGCAGTTGATCGGGGGATAACATCCCCTCGCCACAGGAGTAGCGACATATTCCGGCCGTGAAAAAGGCGCCTGTCAAAGGGCGCCTTTTTCATGTCTGCTGGAAACCTGTGGCGTGAGCTGGATTTCCCCCTCACCCCAGCCCTCTCCCTCAGGGAGAGGGGGAAAGGGAGCCGATTTGTGTGTTCTTCAAAATCTGAGTTCGACTCGATATTTCAGGTCGGCGTATCTCATCCAAACACCTCGGTCAGTCCCCTATCCCCCGGGAGAGGGAGCCGATTTGGGTGCCTTTCAAAACCTGAGTTCGACTCGATATTTCAGGTCGGTGTAACTCGAAAGAACACCTCGGTCAGTCCCCTCTCCCTCTGGGAGAGGGTTAGGGTGAGGGGCTCTTTTCAGGCACGCCCCAACAACCGCGCCAAACCGACGCTCATCGGCGTCTGCTGCGGCAGCTTGAAGCGCTCCAGCAAACGAGCGTTGTTCGCCCGCGAATGACGGATGTCGCCGGAGCGCGCCGGGCCATAGCTGATCGGCGGCAGTTCACCGACCACCGCTTGCAGTGCTTCCAGCATTTGTTTGAGGCTCATTGCCTGATTCCAGCCGACGTTCACCGGGCCGACTTCCACTTCAGGCTTTTCGATCCCCTGCACCAGCAAATCGACCAGGTCTTCGACATACAGAAAATCACGCGTTTGCTCGCCATCGCCGAACACCGTAATCGGCAGGCCTTTCTGCGCGCGCTCGCTGAAGATGCTGATCACCCCGGAGTACGGCGAGGACGGGTCCTGACGCGGGCCGAAGATATTGAAGAAGCGGAAAATCACCGGTTCCAGGCCATGCTGACGGCGATAGAAATCGAAATAGTGTTCGCCCGCCAGTTTGTCCGAGGCGTACGGCGTCAACGGGGCTTTGGGCGTGTCTTCATCAATCGACTCGCCCTCGCCATTGTTGCCGTAGACCGCCGCACTGGACGCATACAGCACACGCTTGACCCCGGCCAGACGCATGGCTTCGCAGACATTCAGCGTGCCGATGAAATTGCTCTGGTGAGTCTTCACCGGATTGTCCACCGAGGCTTGCACCGACGCCACGGCCGCCAGGTGAGCGACGGCGCTGCAACCTTGCATGGCTTTGGCCACCAGCGCCGCATCGGCGACATCGCCGACGATCAGCTCAACCTTCGGGTTATCCAGCGGCAGGTTGCTGCGCTTGCCGGTCGACAAATCGTCGAGGATGCGCACCGAATGCCCCTTGGCGAGCAAAGCGTCGGTCAGGTGCGAGCCAATGAAGCCGGCTCCGCCGGTGATTAAAACAGTCCCTTCAGCCATGACGGTAAAACCTATCCAGTAAGCCCGGGAGTGCGGCACGCCAGGCGCGCGGTTTGATCCCGAAAGTGTGCAGAATTTTCTTGCAGGCCAGCACCGCGTGTTGCGGCTCTTCGGCAGCGTCCGGTCGCGCGGCATGAGCCTGGGCGGTCGGGGCTTCGATGGCCAGGGCATGCAGGCTGCGCGCTTCGGTGAGAATCGCCTGACCCAGCGCCAATGGTGTGGTCGCTTCGTGGCCGGCGTAGTGATAAGTGCCCCACAGCGGCGCGGCGCAATCGAGTTGCTTGAGCACGGAAATGATCACCCGAGCGGCGTCATCGACCGGCGTCGGATTACCCCGGCGATCATCGGCCAGGAGCAATTCATCCGGCTGTTCGGCACGTGCGAGGAAGCGCCCGAGGGTGCCCTCCGGGCTGTCATCGAGCAACCAGCCAAATCGTAGCAAAACGTGTTGCGGGCACGTGGCGCGCACACTTTGTTCAATTCGCCACAACGCCTGACCGCGCAGGCCCAGCGGCACCGGTTCGTCTTTTTCGCTATACGCCGTGGCTCGCGAGCCATCGAACACCCGATAACTGGAAGGCTGAACGAGGACGATGTTGTGGTGCTGGCACAGTTCAGCCAGACGCTCGATCGCACGCTCCTGCCCGGCCATGCGGCTTTCGCTGACGGTTTCGGCCTGGAACCAGTCGAAATAGTAGGCGAGGTTGATCAATGCATCGGGACGGGTGTCGTCGAGCAATTGGGTCAGGCTCGCGGCATCCCAGCCGTTTTCGGGCGGGCGGGGGGCGAGGAAACCGATGTCTTCCTCTGCACCGAGGCGAATCAGCGCCTGCCCAAGGGCATTTCCGCCGCCCAGTAACATAAGGCGCATTCGCATAGAGTCAGCAGGCCCAGTCTGATTGGAACGATGGCTTTAGCGACGGCTCTTGTGAAACCGTCGTCGATAATTGCCGGAATCGTTGCATTTTGCGGGTTTAGTGCGCAACCGTCATCCGTAAAGTGTAGATCGCCGGGATTTGTGTCGTCCCGACCGGCCCCATCGCTGGCAAGCCAGCTCCCACAGGGTTGAGCGCTGATTATAATTCTGTGAACGACATCAATCCTTGTGGGAGCTGGCTTGCCAGCGATGAGGCCCTGCTAGCCAGTGAAGATCCAAGCGGTACTTGCATCTTCCCACTCCCGCCCGCATAACTTGAGCCATGAATCTGCCCATCCCCACGGACGCGGCCCTGGCAGGCTTTCACCCCGCCGTCAGCGCCTGGTTCAGCACGACTTTCCCGACGGTCACCGCCGCCCAGGCCCGTGCATGGCCGTTGATCCGCCAGCGCCGCTCGACGCTGATCGCCGCGCCGACCGGCTCCGGCAAGACCCTCACCGCTTTTCTCGCCGTGCTCGACGACCTCGTCCACCGGGGCCTGGAACATTCCGACGGCCTGCCCGACGAAACTCTGGTGGTCTACGTCTCGCCACTGAAAGCGCTGTCCAACGACATTCGCATCAACCTGCAAAACCCGTTGGCCGGAATCACCGAACACCTGCGGCAGATGAATCTGCCCGAGCTGGCAATCACCACCGCCGTGCGCACGGGCGACACCCCGCAAAAAGACCGTGCGGCCATGCGCAAGACCGCGCCACATATTCTGGTGACCACCCCGGAATCGCTCTACGTGCTGCTCGGTTCGGAATCGGGACGGAAAATGCTCGGCACCACGCGCACGGTGATCATCGATGAAATCCACGCGATGGCCGCCGGCAAACGCGGCAGTCATCTGGCGCTGAGTCTTGAGCGACTACAAGCGCTGTGCGCCGAACCGCTGACCCGCATCGGCCTGTCGGCCACGCAGAAACCGGTCGAAGCCGTGGCGCAATTTCTCGGCGGCCATGAGCGTCCCTGCGAAATCATCGACATCGGCCATGCACGGCCTCGGGATCTGGGTATCGAAGTGCCGCCCGTGGCGTTGTCGGCAGTCATGGCCAACGATGTCTGGGAACTGGTCTACGACCGCCTCGCCGAACTCGCCCGCGAGCACCGCACCACGCTGATTTTCGTCAACACCCGGCGCCTGGCCGAACGCCTGAGCCGACACCTCAGCGAACGCCTCGGCAAGCATGCGGTAGCCGCGCACCACGGCAGCCTGGCCAAGGAGTTTCGCCTCGACGCCGAACAACGGCTCAAGCGCGGCGAGCTACAGGTGTTGATCGCCACTGCCTCGCTGGAACTGGGCATCGATATCGGCGAAGTCGATCTGGTCTGTCAGATTGCCTCGCCGCGCTCCATCGCCGGGTTTCTGCAACGCGTCGGCCGGTCCGGACATCAGGTGGGCGGCACGCCCAAGGGCCGTTTGTTCGCCACCACCCGCGATGATCTGATCGAATGCACCGCCCTGCTCGACTGCGTGCGCCGAGGCGAACTCGACACCCTGCACATCCCGGTCGCGCCGCTGGATGTTTTGGCGCAGCAGATCATCGCCGAGGTCAGTTGTCAGGAATGGCCGGAGGACGCCTTGCTGGCGATGTTCCGCCGCGCCTCGCCCTACCACGATCTCGACGAAAAACACTACCAGGCCCTGCTGAGCATGCTTGCCGAGGGCTACAACGGTCGCCAGGGCATCCGCAGCGCCTACCTGCACCGCGACGCCGTCAGCCGCACCTTGCGTGGCCGTCGGGGTTCAAAGCTGACCGCCGTGACCAGCGGCGGCACCATTCCCGATAACGCCGATTACAGCGTCATGCTCGAGCCGCAAGGCTTGAACATCGGCAGCGTCAACGAAGACTTCGCGGTGGAAAGCATTGCCGGCGACGTGTTCCAGCTCGGCAACACGTCCTATCGAATCCTGCGCGTGGAAACCGGCAAAGTGCGCGTCGAGGATGCCCACGGCCAGCCGCCGACGATCCAGTTCTGGCTCGGCGAAGCGCCGGGGCGCAGCGATGAATTGTCGTCCGCCGTGGCGCGCCTGCAAGCACAGCTCGATGAACTGCTCAGCGCCAGCCCCGGCAATCTGCAGCCGGCGCTCGACTGGCTGACGCAGACCCTCGGTCTCAACCTCGCCAGCGCCGAGCAACTGGTCGAATACCTGGCCCGCGCCCGCCAAACCCTCGGCGCCCTGCCCTCGCAGGACACGCTGCTGATGGAGCGGTTTTTCGACGAGTCCGGCGGCACGCAATTGATCATCCACTCGCCGTTCGGCAGCCGCATCAACCGCGCCTGGGGTCTGGCCCTGCGCAAGCGTTTCTGCCGCACCTTCAACTTCGAATTGCAGGCCGCCGCCAGCGAGGACGCGATCGTCCTGTCGCTGTCCACCAGCCACAGCTTTGAACTCGATGACGTCTGGCGTTACCTGCACAGCAACAGCGCCGAGCACATTCTCATTCAAGCGGTGCTCGATGCGCCGCTGTTCGGCGTGCGCTGGCGCTGGAATGCCGGGGTGGCGTTGGCGCTGCCGCGTTTTACCGGTGGGCGCAAAGTTGCGCCGCAGTTGCAGCGGATGAAAAGCGAAGACCTGATTGCCAGCGTATTTCCCGATCAGATTGCCTGCCTGGAAAACCTCGCCGGCGAGCGCGAGATTCCCGAACATCCCTTGATTGAGCAAACCCTCGACGATTGCCTGCACGAGGCCATGGACAGCGAAGGCTGGCTCAATCTGCTGCGACGCATGGAGCGTGGCGAGGTGCGTCTGATCAGCCGCGATCTGCCGGCGCCCTCACCGCTCGCGGCGGAAATCCTCAGTGCGCGGCCGTACACCTTTCTCGACGATGCACCGCTGGAAGAACGTCGCACCCAAGCGGTGATCAACCGGCGCTGGAGCGATCCGCAATCGACCGATGATCTCGGTGCGCTGGATGCGGACGCGATTGCCGCCGTGCGTGAAGAAGCGTGGCCGACGCCGAACGCTGTGGATGAAATGCATGAGGCGCTGATGAGCCTGGCGTGCATCAGCGAGGCAGAAGTACAAACCAACGAAGGTTGGCGTGCATGGCTGGAAACCCTGGCCAGCAGCGGTCGCGCCTGCCGTTTACAAATTGATGCCGAGCATTGTTTATGGCTCGCCCGCGAACGACTGAGCTGCCTGCAGGCACTCTATCCACAGGGCGAATTGCAGGCCGAGCTGGAGCCGCTGCCGGGGTTCGATCAGGCCTGGACATTCGATGAAGCGCTGGTTGAAGTGCTCCGCGCACGCCTCGGCGCCTTCGGCCCTCTGCCGTTATCAGATATCGCCGAACCACTGGCGCTGCCGACTGCTCAAGTCCATCAAGCCCTCGCACAACTGGAGCGCGAAGGTTATGTGCTGCGTGGCCCATTCACACCGAAGCTGAAGGTCGAGGAATGGTGCGAACGCCATCTGCTCGCGCGCATTCATCGCTACACGGTCAAGCGCCTGCGCCGGGAAATCGAACCAGTCGCGTTGCAGGATTTCATGCGATTTCTGTTCGACTGGCAGCATCTGTCGCCCGCGACGCGCGGCCAGGGCAGCGCCGTGTTGCCAGCGATTGTCGGCCAGTTCGAAGGCTACGCGGCGGCCGCTTCGGCGTGGGACAGCGACATTCTTCCGGCACGCCTCAAAGACTACTCACCGAGTTGGCTGGATGACTTGTGCCGCAACGGCAAACTGGTGTGGACGCGCCTCAGTGCCCGGCAGAAGGTCAGCGGCACGGCGTTGCGCAGCACGCCGATCGTGTTGCTGCCGCGCAGTCAGGTCGGTTTGTGGAGTGCGCTGGCCGAACAAACGCCGGTGAGCGAACTGTCGCCAAAAACCCGGAAGGTCTTTGAAGCCTTGAGTCAGCACGGCGCGCTGTTTTTTGACGAGCTGAGTCATGAAGCGCACCTGCTGCGCACGGAGCTGGAAATCGCCTTGCAGGAACTGGTCGGCGCTGGCCTGGTGAACGCCGACAGCTTCGCCGGCCTGCGCGCGTTGATCACGCCGCCGAGCAAGCGCCAACAGCGCAGCAGTCGTCGTGGGCGCGGGGCGTTTGTCGTCGGGATGGATGACGCCGGGCGCTGGGCATTGCTGCGGCGCGGAGCGGCTGTGGATAACAGCGAAACCCTGGAGCATGTCGCGATGACCTTGTTGCGCCGCTACGGCGTGGTGTTCTGGCGCTTACTGGAGCGCGAGGCAGACTGGTTGCCGAGCTGGCGTGAATTGCTGCGCACGTTTCATCGGCTGGAAGCGCGGGGCGAGATTCGTGGCGGACGGTTTGTCAGTGGGTTGGCGGGCGAACAGTTTGCCTTGCCCGAGGCGATTGCGCTGTTGCGCGAAGTACGGCGGCGGCCGCATGACGGCAGTTTGGTCGTGGTGTGCGGGGTCGATCCATTGAACCTGGCCGGGACGTTGTTGCCGGGGGTGAAAGTGCCGGCGTTGGTGAGTAATCGGTTGGTGTATCGGGATGGAATTCCAGCGGCTGCGGAGATTGCCGGTAAGCAGCAGTTCTGGCTGGAGCTGGATCAGGTCGGCATGGAGCAGGTGCGCAGCAAGCTGATCCGGCATTAAGGGTGACTGTTCTGGCCTCATCGCTGGCAAGCCAGCTCCCACAGGGTTTTGGGTGATGCTGGAATAGAAGGCACACCACAAATCACTGTGGGAGCTGGCTTGCCAGCGATGAGGTCAGCACTAACACCAAAAAATCCACCGGTTAAGTCCGCGATTCCTGCGGCACCTCGCTCGCCACCACAGCCCCCTCTTGCTGCGACCGCTTCGGCAGCAAAACCTGTTGTGGATAAGTCTGCGCGAAATGTACGGACTCAGTGTTATCCACAAGCTTTTTCAAGCGCTGGTTGAACGCCCGGCTCACCGCATACTGCCCACCCGAGACCGTGCGGAACTGTGCGGTCAACACCACGCCATTCAAATCCATCCTGTCCACACCAAACACATCCAGCGGCCCTTGCAGGTTGTACTTGAGGAAAGGGTCTTCGCGAATCGAATCACCGGTCTCGCGGATCAGCTCAATTGCCTTGTCCACGTCGGTGTCATAGGTGAACTGCACCGAGAAAAACGCAAAGGCAAACTGCCGCGATTGGTTGGTCACTGCTTTGATCTGGCCGAACGGCACCGAGTGCACAAACCCTTTGCCGTCGCGCAAACGCAGGGTGCGAATGGTCAGCCCTTCGACGGTGCCGGCATGCCCGGAATCAAGCACCACCCAATCGCCAATCGACAGCGTGTCTTCAATAATGATGAATAGCCCGGTAATCACGTCCTGCACCAGTTGCTGCGAACCGAAACCGATGGCCAGCCCGACCACCCCGGCACCGGCCAGCAGTGGCGCAACGTTGATCCCCAGATTGGCCATGGTGGTGATCGCGCAAATCACCACGAGGATGATTTTGATCGCGTTGCGCAGCAGCGGCAGGATGGTTTTCACCCGCGTACTCGGCTGGCGCGCCGCGCGTTTGCTGAGCGGCGGCTTCAGCGCTTCCTGAATCGCGGTGTCGAGCACCACCCACAGCAACCACGTGACCAGGAAGATCAGGCCTATGCTGCTCAGCGCGTTGCTGATGGCTCGTCCGACCGTGCTGCTCTGGGCAAAATCGAGCAGCGAAACGCCCCAGATCCGCCCGAGAATATCGATGAAGGCGATAGCGATGACGATCCGCAGCAAGGCGTGCAACAGGCTGAGAAAACGTTCTTTGTAGGCACTGCTGCGCTGGATCGCTTCGGCTTTTCGTGACTTGAACAGGTGCTGCAGGATCGTGCTGAGGAACACCGTGCCGATCAGCAATACCGTGGTGAACAATGCGCAGCGCAGGGCCTTCTGATTGTCCTCGCCGATGCCGATCAGATTGACCGCCGAGACCAGCACCATCAACACAATCGGCCAATACCACAGTCCCGAGAAAATCCGCAGCGACTCCTGCAAAGAAGGTTGTTTCAGGCGCTGGCTCAACGGACGATTGCGGATCAGATGCGCCACCGGGCGGCGCAGGCGAATCACCAGCAGACCAAAAATCACCGAGGCGATCAGCCCGGTAAACACCGCGACGCTGCTGGTGATATTGCCGCCCAGTTGGCGGGCGATCTGCGGGCTGGTCAGCGCATCGCTGAGGGCGGCGAGGAAACCGATCAGGAACAGCGGTCGTGGGCAATAATCGCGGATGATCCGCGCCGCCGGACGTTTATGGCCGACGTTGAACATCACCACCACACACAACAACATCGAGGTGGAAAAAATGCCGCTGCTTGTCGCGTAAGCTAGACACAGCGCCAGCGCGCGTCCGACTGAAGCTTGCAGAAAATGGCTGACGTACAGGGTCAGTGGCAGGCAGATCAGCGCCGGTACGGTGTAGGGCAGCAGGTAACCGAGCAGGTCCTGACTGCGCTGGCGGGTGCGCAACCAGCGGCCCTCCCGCAGACGCTTGGTCAACAGGCTGCCAAGCACGGTCAACAACGCGAAACTGCCCAGCCAGACGCCCGACAGCGTAAGAAAGTCCCCGGCAACGCTCCAGCCCGAGCGGTTCGACGGTTGGTTGACCAGTTTGTCGACTTCATCGGCGGCGCGATCGGCGCGCAGACGCCAGGCGTCGACCAGGTGTTCGTTGATATCGAGTTTGTCCTGCACATCGTCGATGCTCGAACTGATCGCGCCGAGCAGACCGCCCTGCACAATCGGTTCAGGTTTGTCCGCCTCTTCGGCGGTGGCCGGGACACCCGGCAATGCAGCGGCGTCGATTTCACTAGCGCCGAGAAACAACAGTGCTCCCAGCAGAATGGCGATCCTGAACTTGCCCAAAACTCCGATCTCCCGTGGCTGAACCTGTAAGGAACTGATCAAATTTTATGCGGCAAGTTCAAGAGCCCCCTCACCCTAGCCCTCTCCCAGAGGGAGAGGGAACAGACCGATGCAGTGGTCTAATTTCCCCGGACACCTCGATAGGTGGAAAATACATCTATTGAGGAGTTATTCATGACT
>NZ_JAMLFX010000001.1:1390242-1390588 GCF_023634765.1 Pseudomonas sp. AKS31 | reverse complement strand
TGGTGGGTGATGACGGGATCGAACCGCCGACATTCTGCTTGTAAGGCAGACGCTCTCCCAGCTGAGCTAATCACCCTTCGCTTCGTTACGGGACGCATTATGCCACAAGTTTTCGTAAAGTGTTGATTTAATTGAATTTTTTTCAAATAAATCCGAAAACCGGTAAAACGACACATCTCGCATGTACAACCTTGGAGCAGAAAAAAACCCGCCTTGGCGGGTTTTTCCGTGGTGACCTGGCGTTCAGTGGTCCAGGTTACCGAATATGGCGCAGCGGACGGGACTCGAACCCGCGACCCCCGGCGTGACAGGCCGGTATTCTAACCGACTGAACTACCGCTGCGCT
>NZ_JAMLFX010000001.1:1374153-1375747 GCF_023634765.1 Pseudomonas sp. AKS31 | reverse complement strand
TGTGAATCGCTGGCCGCTCACTACTCGGCAACGGAAAGCGGGTGCGGCGGTTTTCGTGATCGACCCAAACCACCTCATCAGCGAAAAACTCCAGCCGATGCGCCAGCGAATGGCTCCAGCCAAACCCAAGCCCGACATCAATCTCGGCGGCACTGGAGCGATATAACCGGGTGAACTCAAATGGCAACACGCCATCGAGCAGCGCATCGCTCAGGGTCAGCAGTTCTTCACCGGTGACCATCGACACCGGGCAACCGTTGGTGCAGGTGCGCGGCACGCAATCAGCGCTGTCGCCGTTGGGGTTTTTCGCCTGATCCGGCGAGTCGTCGTGATGCTCGTCTTTCTTCAACAAGGTGTTGCGCTGCGCATCCCAGCGCAATTGCATCCGGCCCTTTTTCACCCCGGCGGCGATACCACGGGCGGCAACGGTTTTGTATTGATCGACGTATTTGATGAAGCCTGCGACGATGCCGAACATCGCCTTCACCAGATGTTTCACCGCCGACAGCAATTGCACGGCGCGGTCCGCCAGACGCAGGGTCAGATAAGCGATCCCTGCGCCGCCACTGACAAACGTTAAAACCATGCTGATCAGCACATCGATGAGCAGTTGCACCATCATCATCGACGCCACTTCCGCGGTTTTGCCGGCGATTTCACTGGGCGGCAGCATCTCCAGCCAAAGGCTGGCAGTGCGCAGCAATAAGCACAGCGCCGCCTCGTCACTGACCAGCAGTTGCAGCTTCTCCATGACGTCGGGCGCAGTTTTCGCCAGCTCGATCAGATCCGCCGCGCCACTGCCCAAGCGCTCAGCAAACTGGCCGGGATCCTTGAGAATGTCCGAGAGCAAGCCAATGCTGTCCCAGACCCCCTCGATAGCTGCCCAACTCCCGGCGAGCATGCCGTTGCCTGCCGCCGTCGCCACCGACTGCGACCACTGCGGTTTGAAACCCTTCCACTCACTGCGCAGCCAGCCATCCAGCTCATCGGTCAGGCCGTCATAAGCTTTGAAAAGGTCCTCGACCTGACCCGGAGTGACATCGCTGTGCACCTGCACCCGGTAGAACTTGCCAGGTATTCCTTTGAATGAGCCCTTGCCTTGCGCATCAAGGGTGATGGGGGTGGTTGCGCCACCGTCCATGGCGATCACATCGACCACGATGTTGCCGAGCGGAATGTCGTACACCGACTCGAACTTGCTCTCGATCTGCATCAACCCGCCCTTCGGGCACTGGACGACACCTGAGAAAAATTCGTTGTCAGTGCTGCTGACGGCCGTGCTATCGGAGCCGAAGCGAATGATCCGCTCCATGCCCATCAGCGACGGCAGATCTGCGGCGTGGCTGATCTCGTCCGCCGCTCGACTGGCCCAATGCTTGAGCTGTTCGCGGTAAAGACTGAGGGATCCGGGAAAGCTGTCGAGTGCTTGCTCGATGCGGGTGACGGCTTCCATCAACGCACACGGGTGGGCGAAGTGGACTGAATAAGCGGATCAAACATGAGCGTTCCCTCGCGCAAAAAAATTAGGCGCGGGAACTGTGCGGGGGATCAATCAGGAAAGAAGTCAGGCGAGTAGGCAATGGCTGTAGGACTT
>NZ_JAMLFX010000001.1:1360977-1374143 GCF_023634765.1 Pseudomonas sp. AKS31 | reverse complement strand
TAAATCACTCGCAGATAAACAGGCGCGCAAATGCAAACGCGGCGTGAGGAAAACCTCACGCCGCGTTTATTCGGGTAGACACAAATGGATTTACTGCGTTGAATCCCGACTGCTCAGCTCTTTCAATTTGAGTTCAGCCAACGGGTGTCCGGCTTTGGCCGCCATGCTCCACCAGCGGGCGGCTTCGACAGGATCCGGCGATGTGCTCGGCGTTCCGGCCAGGCTGATCACGCCGACCTGATAAGCCGCTTTGCCATCACCTGCGAGCGCCGCCAGCCGCAACAGGCGCACACCTTCTTCACGTGCACCCAGGCCGACACCGCGAAACGTCAGGATATGCCCGTAGAAGCTTTGCGCACCGACGTCGCCAAGGTTGGCCATGCGCGCAAACTGACCTTCGAGCCAGCGCCAGCCACGCGGTTGGCGAACGAACCAGGACCAATGAAACAGCCTACGGGCCAGCCAGTAACTGGCCCGCGCCTTGAGTCGTAAAATCACTCAGGCCTCTGCCGATTCGGGGTACTCGTATTCGAACACCCTGACCACCTCCGAGGCATGCCAGGAGGCGGCGGCAACGCCATCGGACGGCCCGGAAAAACGCCCCAGACGTTCAACACACTCAAAGAAACCTGTGCGTGGCAGGCGACTGGCGCCCTGGCTGATCACCAGCGAACTGCGCAACGGTTGTTCGGCCTTGGCATCCAGCGCAGCCAGATGCTCAAGCGCGGCCGTCAGGGTTTGCATGGCCGGTGTCGGCAATTGCAACCGTTCCAGCAAGGCCCGATAAGTCAGCAGATGGCGCTGGCGACGCGCCTGATCAAGTTCTCCGAGCAATCCGTCCCAATGTTGACGACTGATGCGTACGCTCACGATTCATCCCTCCACCCTGGCACCGTCAATTCCCAGGCCAGGCTGCGGCGAATCGCGGCGTCGGGCTGACGCTCGCCACTTTCGATCATGGCCAGATAAGACGGGCTGATGCCTACCGTGCGGGCCAGCGCCTCAATGGCGATGCCCTTCCCTTCGCGCAAACTGCGTAGTTGATCCAGACCTGGAAAAATCGGGTCTGCTGTGGCCGCGAGCGGCGTAGCTGCCGGACGCGACGGTGTTTCGTTGATGCCTGCTGCTTTTAGTAGAGCCTGATACTGAGCCCACGGCAGAACCGCGTATTCGGGTTCGCCATTGCGTGCAATTATCTGAATATCCATGACTACCCCGTAGGACAACAACACTTAGCGAGTCGGCACTTTTCCCTAGAAGTGTAATCCTAACAGCGGCCAAGGTCGCGGGGGGTATCTATCTGTAGGAGGAGATCGAGAATCAGTTTTTTTTCGGTCCCTGAAGTTGCAGTTGTTCAGGGGTGTCGGGCAGCCGTTCGACCACGGCGAGTTTTTCCGGTTGCTGGCGGTTGCGCCACAGGCGAAAAGCATTGAGTTCATCGTCGAGGGTTTTCATCAGCCAGGCGAGAACGGCAATGTCGTCAAGCATGCCAAACACGGGAATGAAATCCGGAATTGCATCCACCGGGCTGAGGAAGTACATCAAACCCGCCACCACCGAAACCAATGCCTTGCCACTGATAGCGCGGTACTCGCCGCGCCAGTAGGCCAGACACAATGCCTGGAGCAAGCGTAAATCGTCCTTGAGCCTACCCAGGCGATTACCTTGCGCGGCGCCTTTGCTGGCGACCGCAAACAGCAAGGTCGGCAAACGACCACGCGCCAGCAGGCGGCCGGCCAAGGGCAGGAATCGAGCGAAATTCCACGGAGCTTTCATCTATTCCTCCCGTTGAAATGTTATCCACACAAATTGTGGATAACCTTGTGAACAGAGCTGCATTTCAGCGCTGAAAGCCCCGTTTCATAAGGGCTGCGCTCAGATCGGGCGTTTTTTACTCACATAAAAAACCCCAATATTTCATTGACTTGGCTGCTCAGGGCGGCTAGCGATGGCAGTCTCATTGGCTATGACTCTTCCGACCGCCATCGGTTCGCTCTGTTTACCCTTGCCAGACTCCAGATGCAACAACGCCCCGCATAAGCGAGGCGTTGTTGTTGAAGCCTTTGCCAATTACTTGGCAGCAGCAGCTTCTTTGGCTGGATCCTTGATGGCCAGCAGTTCCAGGTCGAAGACCAGAACCGAGTTGGCCGGGATTGCCGGGCTTGGCGACTGAGCGCCGTAAGCCAGATCGCTAGGGATGTACAGTTTGTACTTCTCGCCAACGTGCATCAGTTGCAGACCTTCAACCCAACCCGGGATCACGCCGCTAACCGGCAGATCGATCGGGCTACCGCGCTCGACGGAGCTGTCGAAGACGGTGCCGTTGGTCAGCTTGCCGGTGTAGTGAACGGTCACTACGTCAGTTGGCTTAGGCTGTGGGCCATCGGCTTTCTTGACCACTTCGTACTGCAGGCCGGAAGCGGTGGTCGTCACACCTGCTTTCTTGCCGTTTTCTTCGAGGAATTTCTTGCCGGCGGCTGCCGACTCTTCGCTCATCTTGGCCATACGTTCTTCAGCACGCTTTTGCAGCGCGGCGAAGGCTTCGACCAGTTCTTCATCTTTCAGCTTCTGTTCTTTCTTACCGACGGCATCTTCGATGCCCTGGGCTACCGCTTTGGAGTCCAGATCATCCATGCCTTCCTGAGCCAGGCTCTTGCCCATGTTCAGGCCGATACCGTAGGAAGCTTTTTGCGCCGGGGTTTTCAGCTCTACGCTGGTCTGCGAATCACAACCCGCGAGGACCAGGCTAACCAGGGCAACCGCCGCCGCCAACCGATGCTGTTTCATGCTATTTCCTTGTTCATGCGCCGAAAGGGCAATCGAGTAAAGCCGCGAGCTTATCAGGCCGCCACGACCAATGGCTACCGGCATGAGAGCAGGAATCTTCCGATAAGTTCAGGGATTAAAACGCATTGGGGCGAAGCGACGGTGAAGCTTCTGTCATCTTGTCCCGACAATGACTGGCGTCTCTGCTTGCATCATCTGGCGTAATGGCCACTTGCCGCACAGGGCCAGGGTCAGGCATAACTGCGGAACAATTTGACAAGGATGTTTATCTTGCGCCTTTTATTCCGTATGTTGACCCTGATCGTCGTGCTGCTGGGACTGGTTCTCGCCGTGGTCCTGTATTACGTCGCCAACCCGAAATTGCCCTTCTACACCCCCGCTGAGCAGGTGCATTACCTCAATCAGTGGAGTGACGAAGACCGGCAAACCTACTATTTCACGCCTCAGGGTACGCAGGTCAAAGGCCTGCGATATGAGTGGTTCCAGGCGCTGGAACTGCCCTTCTCGGCGCAACGTTTCGCCTCGCCTGATTACCTGGCGCGTTTCGGTTTTCTGATCGACCCGCAGCAGAAAGCCACGGTGAACAACCCCGGCAATCTCCCCGTCGGTTTTGCCCGACACCAGAATCCCGGCAGCACCGAGCAATATCTGGACATCACTTGCGCCGCTTGCCACACCGGCGAATTGCGCTTCAAAGGTCAGGCCGTGCGAATTGACGGTGGTACCGCGCAACATGTGCTGCCTTCCAGTGTTCCTACTTTGCGCGGTGGCAGTTTCGGACAGGCATTGGTGGCAAGTCTGACCGCGACTTACTACAACCCATGGAAATTCGAACGTTTTGCCAGAACCGTGCTGGGCGACGAATACGACGCGCGCCACGAGCAATTGCGCAAAGACTTCAAAACCTCACTGAATACATTCCTCAAAGTTGCCTGGAACGATACCCATCGCGGCCTCTACCCGACCGAAGAAGGCCCCGGCCGCGCCGATGCCTTCGGACGCATTGCCAATGCGACGTTTGGCGATGCGATTTCCCCTGCCAACTACCGCGTGGCCAATGCCCCGGTGGATTATCCGCAGCTCTGGGATATGTGGACATTCGACTGGGTGCAGTGGAACGGCTCGGCGCAGCAGCCGATGGCGCGCAATATCGGTGAAGCGTTGGGGGTCGGCGCCACCCTGAATTTTTTCGATGACAACGGCCAGCCACTGCAAGGCGAAGCACGCTACGCCTCAAGTGTGCGCGTGCGTGATCTGCACAAAATCGAAGAAACCCTGCAAAAGCTCAAGCCGCCGGCCTGGCCAGAGGATCTGTTTGGCGCCATCGACAAACCCCTGGCAGCCAAGGGGCGCGCGCTGTTTGCCGAGAATTGCGCCGGTTGCCACGTACCACGCCAGACTCAGGAGGGTGAGCGTTGGGTGCAGCATTTGCACATGCTGCCGGTCGCTGTCATCGGCACCGACCCGACCGCTGCCAACAATATCGCCAATCACCGTTTCGACCTGACAGCCCTGCAGTGGGATCTGAAAGAACTGGAAAAAATGGACGTGAAACTGCATCCGCCCCCCAGGGCGCCACTGGACCTGAGCCAAATGTCGGTGGCCAAGGGCCTGGCTTACGTCACCGCCTTCGTCGAAGAGCGCGCCTATCGCGAAGCCAACGTCACCCCGCAGGAGAAACCACGACTGGACGGCTTTGGCCTGCCCATCGGCGTGCGCGAAAAAGTTGCCTACAAGGCGCGCCCGCTGGCAGGTGTATGGGCCACTGCGCCGTTCCTGCACAACGGTTCGGTGCCAAGCCTTTATCAATTGCTGTCGCCGCAGGACGAACGCGCCACGACCTTTTTCAAAGGCAGTTTCGAATACGACCCAAGGCATCTGGGTTATCGCACCGAAGCGTTTACCAATGGCTTCCTGTTCGACACGCGCATCACCGGCAACCACAACAGCGGCCATGAATTCCGCTCCGGCGAACGCGGCAACGGCGTGATTGGCCGGCTGTTGCAGCCCGAAGAACGCTGGGCGTTGCTCGAGTACCTGAAAGTCCTAGGCGGCCCACTGGAGGCGCAACTGCCATGATCATGCCGACCTTCAAAAAGGAACTGCCGCTGCTGGCCCGGGTGTGGTTGTGGCTGGGACGTTTGCTCGGCAAGACATTGTTGGTAGTGCTCGCCATTGCCTTGCTCGGCTGGGTCATTGCCACAGCCTGGTTTGCCTGGCATCACCGCGGCCCGGTGTCGGCGCAGGAGCAGGTTCCACCCGGCGAAGCGGCGATGACGCAGGACGTGATCCAGACCGCCGTGCGCATCGTCGATCAGCATCGCGAAGGCACCCGTTATCTGCGCGACGCCCATGCCAAGGCCCATGGCTGCGTGAAGGCACAGGTGCAGGTGTTGCCGGACCTGGCACAGTCGCTGCGACAAGGCGTGTTCAGTGAGCCTGGTAAAACCTGGCAAGCGATGATTCGTCTGTCCAATGGCAATGCCTATCCACAGTTCGACAGCCTCCGCGACGCCCGGGGGATGGCGATCAAACTGCTGGATGTTTCGGGAAAACAGCTACTCGGCAACCGCCAGTCACAGCCTGAGCAGGATTTCGTCATGTTCAGTCACCCGAACTTCTTTGTCAGCGATGTCGCCGAGTACCGTCAGAATGTGGCGGCGCAGGCTGATGGCAAGAAGGTCATGGCGTTTTTCCCCGAATGGGATCCGCGCAGCTGGCAGATCCGCCATTTGTTTATTGCCCTGGCAACGTTATCGCCGCCACCGGATAGCCCGACAGCGACCACATACTTTTCGGTTTCGCCCTACAAATTCGGTGAGGCCAATGCAAAGTTTCGCGTCGCACCCGATCCGGACAATTGTCCCGCCTATGCACTGCCCAAGCAGAACCATGACCTGCCGAATTTCCTGCGTAGCGCATTGAATCAGCAGTTGTCGACGGATAGGGTGCCAGCCTGTTTCGTGCTGCAGATCCAGCGCCAGGATGCCAACAAGTACATGCCGATCGAGGACACCAGCATAGAATGGCGCGAACAAGACTCACCCTTTGAAACCGTCGCACGGATCACCCTGCCGCCGCAGGATTTCGATACCCCGGCGCTGAATCTGGCGTGTGACAACCTTTCGTTTAATCCGTGGTTCGGGCTTGAGGCGCATCGGCCGATTGGCGGGATCAACCGCTTGCGCAAAGCGGTGTATGAAGCAGTGAGCGACTATCGACACAGCCAGAATGCTGCGCAGTAGTACGCTGTCATAACACCCGTGGAAACTTGAAATCATCAAATCCCAGACAGCAAAAAGCCCGCACTAGGCGGGCTTTCTGTGGAATCTGGCGTTCAGTGTTCCAGATTCCGAATATGGCGCAGCGGACGGGACTCGAACCCGCGACCCCCGGCGTGACAGGCCGGTATTCTAACCGACTGAACTACCGCTGCGCTAAACACTTGAAACGAATGGTGGGTGATGACGGGATCGAACCGCCGACATTCTGCTTGTAAGGCAGACGCTCTCCCAGCTGAGCTAATCACCCTTCGCTTCGGTGTGGCGCGCATTCTACGGAGCGACCCAACCTCTGGCAAGCACTTTTTTAAATAATTTTCTCAGGCCTTCCAAAGGCTTAGAGAAGGGTTGGCCTATGGGACGGCGAAGACAATAATGCCCCCCTTTGTATAAAGGAGAGACTCACCCCATGTGGTTCAAAAACCTGCTTATCTATCGCCTGACCCAAGACCTGCCTGTCGATGCCGAGGCGCTGGAAACTGCACTGGCCACCAAACTGGCGCGTCCATGTGCAAGCCAGGAGTTGACCACCTACGGTTTCGTCGCGCCGTTCGGCAAAGGCGAAGATGCTCCACTGGTGCACGTCAGCGGTGATTTCCTGCTGATCGCTGCGCGTAAAGAAGAACGCATTCTGCCTGGCAGTGTCGTACGCGACGCGGTCAAGGAAAAGGTCGAAGAGATCGAAGCCGAACAGATGCGCAAGGTCTATAAGAAGGAACGCGATCAGATCAAGGATGAAATCATCCAGGCGTTCCTGCCGCGCGCCTTTATCCGTCGCTCGTCGACCTTCGCCGCCATCGCGCCGAAACAGGGCCTGATCCTGGTCAACTCGGCCAGTCCGAAACGTGCCGAAGACCTGCTATCGACCCTGCGTGAAGTGATCGGCACCCTGCCCGTCCGTCCGTTGACCGTGAAAATGGCACCGACTGCAGTGATGACTGATTGGGTCACCACCCAAAAAGCCGCTGATGACTTCTATGTACTGGACGAGTGCGAACTGCGCGACACCCACGAAGATGGTGGCATTGTCCGCTGCAAGCGTCAGGACCTGACCAGCGAAGAAATCCAGCTCCACCTGAGCACTGGTAAAGTCGTCACTCAGTTGTCGTTGGCTTGGCAGGACAAACTGTCGTTCATGCTCGACGACAAGATGACCGTCAAACGTCTGAAGTTCGAAGATCTGTTGCAGGATCAGGCGGAGCAGGACGGTGGCGACGAAGCGCTGGGGCAGCTGGATGCCAGCTTCACCCTGATGATGCTGACCTTCGGCGATTTCCTGCCGGCGCTGGTTGAAGCGTTGGGTGGGGAAGAGACTCCGCAGGGGATCTGACCTGCCTTTTGTGTGAAAGCTTAAAAGATCGCAGCCTTCGGCAACTCCTACATCTGGAATGCATTTTTCCTGTAGGAGCTGCCGGAGGCTGCGATCTTTTTGTTGGCGACGTATGCTTAGCTTCCTAACGCTTTCCCATAATAAGGAACAAGCCATGCGCGCACTGGCTGCACTCAGCCGCTTTGTCGGCAATACCTTCGCTTACTGGGTTCTGATTTTCGCTGTAATTGCGTTCCTGCAACCGGCGTGTTTCCTCGGCCTCAAGGGCGCAATCGTGCCGCTGCTCGGGCTGGTGATGTTCGGCATGGGCCTGACCCTCAAACTCGACGACTTCGCTGCTGTCGCCCGCCATCCCTGGCGCGTAGCGCTGGGCGTGGTTGCACATTTCGTGATCATGCCCGGTGTGGCGTGGTTGCTCTGCCAGGTTTTTCATCTGCCGCCGGAAATCGCCGTCGGGGTGATTCTGGTCGGTTGCTGCCCGAGCGGCACGTCGTCCAACGTCATGACCTGGCTGGCCCGCGGCGATCTGGCGTTGTCGGTGGCCATTGCTGCCGTCACCACCCTCCTCGCTCCGCTGCTGACCCCCGCGCTGATCTGGCTGCTGGCTTCGGCGTGGTTGCCGGTGTCGTTCATGGAGCTGTTCTGGTCGATCCTGCAAGTGGTGCTGCTGCCGATCATTCTCGGCGTGGTTGCCCAGCGCTTGCTCGGTGACAAGGTTCGTCATGCCGTGGACGTATTGCCGCTGGTATCGGTGGTCAGCATCGTGATCATCGTCACCGCGGTGGTGGCCGCCAGTCAGGCGAAAATCGCTGAATCCGGCCTGTTGATCATGGCCGTGGTGATGCTGCACAACAGCTTCGGTTATTTGCTGGGCTACTTCACCGGGCGCCTGTTCAAACTGCCGCTGGCCCAGCGCAAGTCGCTGGCGCTGGAGGTCGGCATGCAGAATTCGGGATTGGGTGCGGCGCTGGCCAGTGCACACTTTTCGCCTTTGGCGGCGGTGCCGAGCGCGCTGTTCAGCGTCTGGCACAATATTTCCGGCGCGTTGCTGTCGACGTACTTCCGGCGCATGAGTGAGAAACAGGATCGCGAGGCGCTGGCGCAGCAAGCGGCCGACTGACCCGCAAACTTGATCCCCGGGTTAATGCTCGTCAAACTATCGCGCAACGCGGGGACGACCCTGCGGCTCGATCGAGTTATTAATCTGGGGACGACCCCGTCAATCGATGGAGGTCTTTCATGTCCTGGATCATTCTGTTTTTCGCCGGTCTGTTCGAAGTCGGCTGGGCCGTCGGCCTGAAATACACCGACGGTTTCACTCGCCCACTCCCCACCGTTCTGACCGTTGCGGCCATGGCCATCAGCCTTGGCCTGCTGGGCCTTGCGATGAAGGAGTTGCCGTTGGGCACCGCCTATGCGATCTGGACCGGTGTCGGTGCCGTGGGCACGGTGATTGCCGGGATCATCCTGTTTGGCGAATCGATGGCGTTGATTCGCCTGGCGAGTGTGGCGTTGATCATTACCGGGTTGATTGGCCTCAAGGTCAGCGCCTAAGCCTCTGCCGCATTCGCGAGCAAACTCGCTCCCACATTCAACCGCGTTCCGTCAGAGGAATACGATCAACTGTGGGAGCTAGCCTGCTCGCGAAGAGGCCCTTAAAACGCCGACTATCTAACTGCCCCGCGCAATTCCCCGACCAACGCCTGCAACTTCGCCGGCTCAGCAGCATCAACGTCCACCGGTGCTCCCGCCACCAGCGTCACCCGCGACCACAACCGGCGGAACACACCCTTGTTCGGATCGCGACTGAAGAAACTCCCCCACAACCCCTGCAACGCCAGCGGAATCACCGGCACCGGTGTCTCTTCGAGAATCCGCGTCAGCCCGCCCTTGAACTCATTCATCTCGCCATCGGCGGTCAACTTGCCTTCCGGGAAGATGCACACCAGCTCACCGTCCTTCAAATACTGAGCAATCCGGGTGAAAGCCTTTTCGTAAATCTGGATGTCTTCGTTACGTCCGGCAATCGGAATCGTCCCCGCCGTGCGGAAGATAAAATTCAGCACCGGCAGGTTGTAGATCTTGTAGTACATGACAAAGCGAATCGGCCGACGCACCGCGCCACCAATCAGCAACGCATCAACGAACGACACGTGATTGCACACCAGCAATGCCGCGCCTTCATCGGGAATCGCCTCCAGGTTGCGGTGCTCGACGCGGTACATGGAATGGCTGAGCAGCCAGATCATGAAACGCATGCTGAATTCGGGGACTATTTTGAAAATGTAGGCGTTGACGCCGATATTCAGCAGTGACACCACGAGGAACAACTGCGGGATCGACAGCTTGACCACGCTCAGCAGCACGATCGAGACGATGGCCGAGACCACCATAAACAGCGCGTTGAGAATATTGTTGGCGGCAATCACCCTTGCCCGCTCGTTCTCGGCCGTGCGCGACTGGATCAAGGCATACAGCGGCACGATGTAGAAACCACCGAATATGCCGAGGCCGAGGATGTCGACCAACACCGCCCAGGTGTGCACGAAGCCCAGCACTTCAATCCAGCTGTGGCCAGTGACGCTGTCGGGAATCCCGCCGGAATGCCACCACAGCAGCAAACCGAACACGGTCAGACCGAACGAACCGAACGGCACCAGACCGATCTCGACCTTGCGTCCGGACAACTTCTCGCAAAGCATCGAGCCGAGGGCGATCCCCACCGAGAACACGGTGAGAATCAGGGTGACCACGGTCTCATCGCCGTGCATCCACTCCTTGGCGTAGGCGGGAATCTGCGTCAGGTAAATCGCCCCGACAAACCAGAACCACGAGTTGCCGACAATCGAGCGCGACACCGCTGGCGTCTGCCCCAGACCGAGTTTCAAAGTGGCCCAGGACTGGCTGAAGATGTTCCAGTTCAGGCGCATTTCCGGGGATGCGGCTGCGGCGCGCGGGATGCTGCGGCTGGCCAGATAACCCAGCACGGAAATCCCGACAATGGCAGTCGAGACCAGCGGCGCGTAATGGGTCGATGACATGATGACCCCGGCGCCGATCGTCCCGGCGAGAATCGCCAGAAACGTCCCCATCTCCACCAGGCCGTTGCCGCCGACCAGTTCTTCCTCGCGCAAAGCCTGCGGCAGAATCGAATACTTCACCGGCCCGAACAGCGCCGAATGGGTGCCCATGGCGAACAGCGCCACCAGCATCAGCGACAAATGATCGAAGAGAAAACCGACCGAGCCTACGGCCATGATGGCAATTTCCGCGAGCTTGATCAGACGGATCAGCGCGTCCTTGGCGAATTTCTCGCCGAACTGCCCGGCCAACGCCGAGAACAGAAAAAACGGCAGGATAAACAGCAACGCACACAGGTTGACCCAGATCGAACGGTCACCCTCGATGGTCAGCCGATAAAGAATGGCGAGGATCAGCGACTGCTTGAATACGTTGTCGTTGAACGCGCCAAGGGACTGCGTGATGAAGAATGGCAGGAAGCGCCGGGTGCGCAGCAGGTTGAACTGTGAGGGGTGACTCATCTTCCGTGTTTCCCTGATGTTTAAGGTAGAGAGGCCTGGGTACTGCTTATTGGATTCTCGAACCGCGATCCAGGCCACACCTTACCTAAACTTTTCAGGTTATTTCTTCAAACCTGCGATGCACGGCGAGACAAACAGCTCACCACGCCAGGCGCCTTGCACGGTGCGCTTGCCGACGATCAGCCACATCACCGCCAGCAACATCACCAGCACGGTGCCGACGACGCTGAAAAACGTCAGGTTGAGGGTGCTTGCCAGTTTCAGGGTGGCCAGCGAATACACGCCCAGCGGGAAGGTAAAGCCCCACCAGCCGAGATTGAACGGGATGCCGTCACGCAAGTAGCGCACGGTGATCAGCAGGGCCATCAGCATCCACCACAGCCCGAAACCCCACAGGGTAATGCCGGCAACAAGCCCCAGACCCGAGGCGATTTCACCCATGCCCGGCAGACCGTTGGCAGCGAATATCGCCGGCGCATCACCACCCAGCAGCAACATGCCCAGCGCACCGGTGCCGATCGGGCCGAGGGCCAGCCAGCTCGAGGCTGCCATGTTTTCGTGGGGCAGTTTGTGCAGGGCCATGCGCAGCAGCAGGATCGTCAGAATGCTGAACGCTACGGGTAGGGAAAAGGCCCAGAGCACGTAGCTTGTCGTCAGCACCACCAGTTGCGAGTGGGCATCGGTCAGATGCGGTGCGAGCAGACCACCACTGGCCGCCGCCACTTCCGCTGCCACGACTGGCAGCAGCCAGACGGCGGTCATCTGATCGATGCTGTGCTCCTGGCGGGTAAACATCATGTAGGGAATCAATACGCCGCAGGCCAGCGACATGGCCACATCGATCCACCACAACACTTCGGCGAGATGAATCACACCGTCACCCCAACGCGGCAGGCCGAACAGCAGAAAGCCATTGATGATCGTCGCCAGGCCCATGGGAATCGTGCCGAAGAACATCGATACCGTGGAGTGGCCGAAAATCCGCCGAGCCTCGTCGAAGAACAGAATCCAGCGCGCGGCGTAGGCGCCCGTAAACAGTGCGAACAACAATATGTTGAACAACCACAAACCTTCAGCGATGGCGTGCAGGCCTGGAATAGCCAATGGCAGTTGCGCCAACGCCAACGCCAGCACACCGGTGCCCATGGTCGCGGCAAACCAGTTGGGGGTGAACTGGCGGATCACTTCGCGTGGATGCTGAAGCTGACGGAACGGTTTGATGCCGGGTTTGGCAGTGTTAGGGCAAGTCATCATGGAATCCTCTCCTCTGTTGAGGTTGAGTCCATGGTAGAACCGAATCGAATATCTATATAACGGGTAATTTCTCTAACTGTTATCTGTTTTACCAATAAGCAGTCAGACGCTGCCTTCGCTCTCGATCACCAGAATCCGCGCGGCGCCTTGCGGATGGGCGACGTGCTCGGTGCCGACGCTCGCATGGAAGATGTCACCGACATTGAGCTGCACCTGTTTTTCTACGCCCAATTCGCGGTAATGCATCAGCACTTGGCCGTCGAGTACCACGAACACTTCCTCGCCATCGTTGATGTGCCATTTGTACGGCTGATCCGTCCAGTGCAGGCGCGTGGTGATGCCGTTCATGTTGGCGATGTCCAGCGCACCCCAGGCTCGCTCGGCAGTGAAGGTCTTGCTGCGGATAATCTTCATGGGTCGATCCGTGAGAAGAAGGCCGGCCAAGGCTAACCGAAAGCGCGCCGTTTATGGAACGCGACAGACTTTGGCTGCCGCTGGACGCAGGCTCAGCAACAGCGCGCCGACAGCCAACACGATCAAAATCGCCCCGTAACCGTCGGTGGTCGCCAGCAAACCGTAGTTGCGCGACAAGTGCCCGGCGAGCAATGCCGGCAGGCAGAACGCCAGATAACTGAGCACGTAATACGCCGCCATCAACCCCGCCCGTTCATGGGGCAAAGCCAGCGGCACCAGACTGCGCACGGCGCCGAGAAACCCCGAGCCAAAGCCGCAACCGGCCACCAGCGTGCCGAGGAAAAACAGCGACAGACTGGCGCTGTGCACACCCAGCAGAATCAATACCAGCCCCATCGGCAGCAGGCTCGCGCCCAACTGCAAGGCCCGGACGGCAGGACGATTGCGCATCGTGAAAATCATCAGCGCACCAGTCACCGTCAGGGCTGCAACGGTGGCGCCGCCGATCAGATTCGAGTCCGAGCCAGTGGCGGTGCGCACCAGCGACGGCGCCAGCGA
>NZ_JAMLFX010000001.1:1303585-1360967 GCF_023634765.1 Pseudomonas sp. AKS31 | reverse complement strand
CCCCCCGCCACAAAGTGGCTCGTGCTTGAGTCGGCACGTGCAAGGTCGGCCGCAACGAGGCCCACGCCCCGGCTTGCGGGGTGACGCTTTCCGGCAAGCGCCAGACATAAAGGCCCTGCAACACAAACAGTGCGAGCAGCAGCCAGTAGGTCAGTTGCAACGGTGCCGGAGCAAACTCCGCCAGTAAACCGCAACCCATGCTGCCCAGGGCCATGCCGAGCAACGGCGCGACACTGTTGATCAGCGGCCCTTGCTGACGATCCGTGTCGAGCAGGGTCGCGCTTAAAACAGCGGTAGCCATGCCGGTGGCAAATCCTTGCAGAACACGCGCACTGATCAGCCACGCCACGCTGTCGGCGTAGATAAACAGCAGCATCGCCAACGCATTGAGCAACACAGCGGTGAAGATCACCGGTTTGCGTCCCAGGTGATCGGACAGCGAGCCGACGGTCAATAGCGCCGCCAACAGACTGAGTGCATAAACGCCGAAGATCAGCGTCAACACCGCCGCCGAGAAGTGCAACTGATCCTGATACAGGTGATACAACGGCGTCGGCGCCGTGGAAGCGGCGAGAAAACTCAGTAAAGTGATCGCCAGAAACCATAGGCTGGATCGATTGGAAGCAAGGCTGGTCATGGGCACACTCCGCAAAAGCTAATTTTTTGCTTTTGCGGAGTGTGCTACTGCCTCGCGCTTAAAGCAAATTCTTTGTGTTAAGGTCTGCCCCCATGGCTATTAAAGAAGGTTTACGCCCCGGCGGCCGCAGCGCCCGGGTGCAAGATGCAATTCATTCCGCAGTCCGTGCGCTCCTGCAAGAACAGGAGCGCTCAAGCGTGACTGTCCCGCAGATCGCCGCGCGCGCAGGCGTTACACCGTCGACGATTTACCGGCGTTGGGGTGATCTGTCGGCGTTATTGGCCGACGTCGCCCTCGCCCGCATGCGCCCGGACAGCGAACCGGCGCAGACCGGCAGCTTGCGCAGCGATATTCGCGCATGGGCCGAGCAGTATCTCGACGAGATGAGTTCCGAGCCCGGACGCCACATGATGCGTGACGTGCAGGCGAGCGCTACGCCGGGTTATTGCGTGACGATCATTGGCGCGCAGTTGCAGACGATCATTGACCGCCATCCGGATGAGTCGGCACCGAGTGTCGATCGGCTGATCAATCTGGTGGTCGCGCCGGTCGTCTTCCGCATTCTGTTTTCGGCGGCGGCGCTGGAGGTGGATGAACTGCATCGGCTGATCGATATTGCGTTGAACCAGCGCTGACGCCGCCGCCCATGTAGGAGCTGCGGCACGCTGCGATCTTTTGATCTTGATTGCAAAGATCAAAAGATCGCAGCCTCGTTTCACTCGACAGCTCCTACAGGGTTTTGTGTTCGGCAACGTCACCGCAAAAACCACCCGGCTCCCCGCCTGCGACACCCCGCCACGCCAAGACCTTGGTCGACACTGACTAACCGCCCCGCGCATGCGAGACTGTCCGCCCGGGCAGGATTGCCGGGGAGTCTTTTGTCGGGAGTGTTGCATGTCGCTGTCCACCGGGCTGATCGCCGCCGTCGCCCTGGCCTATATGGCCATCATGTTCGCCATCGCCTTCTACGGCGACCGCCGCAGCACGCCGTTGCCGCCGCGCGTGCGTGCCTGGGTATACAGCTTGTCGCTGGCGGTTTATTGCACCAGTTGGACGTTCTTCGGCGCAGTCGGCCAGGCAGCGGAACAACTGTGGTCATTCCTGCCGATTTACCTCGGGCCAATCCTGCTGCTGGTCGGCGCGCCGTGGGTTCTGCAGAAAATGGTGATGATCAGCAAACAGGAGAACATCACCTCCATCGCTGACTTTATCGCCGCGCGCTACGGCAAATCGCAATCGCTGGCGGTGGTCGTGGCGCTGATCTGTCTGGTCGGCGTCCTCCCCTATATCGCCCTGCAACTCAAAGGCATCGTCCTCGGCGTGAACCTGTTGATCGGCGCCGGTGCCGACGCCATGGGCACCCGCGCCCAGGACACCGCGCTGATCGTGTCGCTGGTGCTGGCGTTGTTCACCATTGTTTTCGGTACGCGCAACCTCGATGCCACCGAGCACCACCGCGGCATGGTGCTGGCGATTGCTTTCGAATCGCTGGTCAAACTGTTCGCTTTTCTCGCCGTCGGCGCCTTCGTCACTTATGGCCTTTATGACGGTTTCGATGACCTGTTCAACCAGGCCATGCTTGCCCCGCGCCTCGAGGAATACTGGAAAGAAACCATCAATTGGCCGTCGATGGTGGTGCAGACCGGCGTGGCGATGATGGCGATCATCTGCCTGCCCCGGCAGTTCCACGTTACGGTGGTGGAGAACATCGACCCGCAGGATCTGCGCCTGGCGAAATGGGTGTTTCCGGCCTATCTGGCCCTGGCCGCGCTGTTTGTCGTGCCGATCGCTCTGGCCGGTCAGATGATGCTGCCGAGCGACGTACTGCCCGACTCCTTCGTGATCAGCCTGCCACTGGCGCAGGCCCATCCGGCGCTGGCCATGCTGGCGTTTATCGGTGGTGCGTCGGCGGCGACCGGTATGGTGATTGTCGCCAGTGTGGCGTTGTCGACCATGGTCTCCAACGACATGCTGTTGCCGTGGCTGCTGCGGCGCAATAACGCCGAGCGCCCGTTCGAAGTGTTCCGCCAGTGGATGCTCTCGGTGCGCCGCGTCAGCATCGTCGTGATTCTGTTGCTGGCCTACGTCAGCTATCGCTTGCTCGGCTCCACCGCGAGCCTGGCGACCATCGGCCAGATCGCGTTCGCCGCCGTGACTCAATTGGCGCCTGCCATGCTCGGCGCGCTGTACTGGAAACAGGCCAACCGTCGCGGCGTTTTCGCCGGTTTGGCCGCTGGTACTTTCCTGTGGTTTTACACGCTGATCCTGCCGATTGCCGCGCACAGCCTCGGCTGGTCGCTAAGCAGTTTTCCGGGACTGGCGTGGCTGCACAGCAATCCGCTGAACCTGCCGATCACCCCACTGACCCAAGGCGTGGTGCTGTCGCTGGCGGGTAACTTCACCCTGTTTGCCTGGGTCTCGGTGCTGTCGCGCACGCGCGTGTCGGAGCACTGGCAGGCCGGGCGTTTCATTGGTCAGGAAATCAGTGCCCGGCCGAGTGCACGCTCAATGCTGGCGGTGCAGATCGACGACTTGCTGCAACTGGCCGCGCGCTTTGTCGGTGAAGAACGTGCACGCCAGAGCTTTATCCGTTTCGCCTACCGTCAGGGCAAAGGCTTCAACCCGAACCAGAATGCCGATGGCGAATGGATCGCCCATACCGAGCGTTTGCTGGCCGGTGTGCTCGGCGCATCTTCGACGCGCGCTGTCGTAAAAGCCGCCATCGAAGGCCGGGAGATGCAGCTGGAAGACGTCGTGCGCATCGCCGACGAAGCCTCGGAGGTGCTGCAGTTCAACCGCGCCCTGCTGCAAGGTGCGATCGAGAACATTACCCAGGGCATCAGCGTGGTCGACCAGTCACTGAAACTGGTGGCCTGGAACCGGCGCTATCTGGAGCTGTTCAACTACCCGGACGGCCTGATCAGCGTCGGCCGGCCGATTGCCGACATCATTCGCTACAACGCCGAACGGGGTTTGTGTGGCCCCGGCGAAGCGGAAGTGCACGTTGCCCGGCGTTTGCACTGGATGCGTCAGGGCCGCGCGCACACCTCTGAACGACTGTTCCCCAACGGCCGGGTGATCGAACTGATCGGCAACCCGATGCCGGGTGGCGGTTTCGTCATGAGTTTCACCGACATCACCGCGTTCCGCGAGGCCGAGCAGGCGCTGACCGAAGCCAATGAAGGGCTGGAACAACGGGTCAGCGAACGCACCCAGGAACTGTCGCAACTCAACGTCGCGCTGACCGAAGCCAAGGGCACCGCAGAAGCCGCCAACCAGTCGAAAACCCGTTTCCTTGCGGCGGTCAGTCACGACTTGATGCAACCGCTGAACGCCGCGCGGCTGTTTTCCGCCGCCCTCTCCCATCAGAACGACGGCTTGAGCAGCGAGGCACAACAACTGGTGCAACACCTCGACAGTTCGCTGCGCTCGGCCGAGGACTTGATCAGCGATCTGCTGGATATTTCCCGCTTGGAAAACGGCAAGATCAACCCGGATCGCAAGCCGTTTGCGGTCAATGAGCTGTTCGACATTCTCGGTGCCGAGTTCAAGGCGCTGGCGCAGGAACAAGGCCTGACCTTCCGCGTGCGCGGCAGTCATTTGCGTATCGACAGCGACATCAAATTGCTGCGACGGATTCTGCAGAACTTCCTCACCAACGCCTTCCGTTATGCCAAGGGCCCGGTGTTGCTCGGTGTGCGTCGACGTGGCGGCGACCTGTGCCTGGAAGTGTGGGATCGCGGGCCGGGGATTCCCAAAGATAAACAGCAGGTGATTTTCGAAGAATTCAAACGCCTCGACAGTCATCAGACCCGCGCCGAAAAAGGCCTGGGCCTGGGTTTGGCGATTGCCGATGGCTTGTGCCGGGTGCTCGGCCACACCTTGCGTGTGCGCTCGTGGCCGGGACGCGGCAGCGTGTTCAGCGTCAGCGTGCCGCTGGCTCGCTCACAAGCCATACCGGCAAGCGTCGCCGCCGAATTGAATGGCAAGTTGCCTAGCGGCGCGCGGGTCCTGTGCATCGACAATGAAGACAGCATCCTGATCGGCATGAACAGTCTGCTCAGTCGCTGGGGCTGCCAAGTGTGGACGGCGCGCAATCGTGAAGAATGTGCAGCGCTGTTAAATGACGGCGTGCGGCCGCAACTGGCGCTGGTCGACTATCACCTTGACCACGGCGATACCGGCACTGAGCTGATGGCGTGGTTGCGCACGAGCCTCGGTGAGCCGGTACCCGGGGTGGTGATCAGTGCTGACGGGCGACCGGAGATGATTGCGCAGGTGCATGCGGCGGGGCTGGATTATCTGGCCAAACCGGTGAAACCGGCGGCGCTGCGGGCGTTATTGAGTCGGTATCTGCCGCTTTAAAAGTAAAAAGATCGCAGCCTCCGGCAGCTCCTGCATTGGGATGGCGTACATCCTGTAGGAGCTGCCGGAGGCTGCGATCTTTTGATCTTTACTCAGGAAGTTCGACGAGGCCATCGACATCGGTCATCGCCCGCTCCAGCAAGTCCGCCGGCAAGCTCTTGCTCGCCCGTGCGCCGAGCAATTTGAGCTGTTCACTGCGACTGACCAGATTACCGCGCCCTTCTGTCAGCTTGTTGCGTGCTGAACTGTAGGCTTTATCCAGCTGTTGCAGGCGATTGCCGACCTCGTCGAGATCCTGAATGAACAGCACGAACTTGTCGTACAGCCATCCGGCGCGCTCGGCGATTTCCCGGGCGTTCTGGCTCTGGCGTTCCTGCTTCCACAGACTGTCGATCACCCGCAAAGTCGCCAGCAACGTCGTTGGACTGACGATGACGATGTTGCGGTCGAAGGCTTCCTGAAACAGCGCTGGCTCAGCCTGCAATGCCGCCGAAAATGCGGCCTCGATCGGCACGAAGAGCAAAACGAAGTCGAGGCTGTGCAGCCCTTCCAGACGCTTGTAATCCTTGCCGGCCAAGCCTTTGACGTGATTACGCAACGACAGCACGTGCTGTTTGATCGCGACCTGCCCGAGGCTGTCGTCGTCGGCAGCAACGTATTGCTGATAGGCGGTGAGACTCACCTTGGAGTCCACCACCACTTGCTTGTCGCCCGGCAAATAGATGATCACATCGGGCTGGAAGCGCTCGCCATCCGGGCCCTTGAGATTGACCTGGGTCTGGTACTCGCGACCCTTCTCCAGACCAGCGTGTTCGAGCACACGTTCGAGAATCAGCTCGCCCCAGTTGCCTTGGGTTTTCTGGCCTTTGAGGGCGCGGGTGAGGTTGGTGGCTTCGTCGCTCAGGCGCAGATTGAGCGCCTGCAAGCGTTCCAGTTCCTTGGCCAGCGAGAAGCGCTCGCGGGCCTCGGCCTGATAACTTTCTTCCACGCGTTTTTCGAAGGATTGAATGCGCTCCTTGAGCGGATCGAGTAACTGCCCGAGCCGTTGCTGACTGGTCTCGGCAAAGCGCTGCTCGCGCTCATCGAAGATCTTCCCGGCCAGTTCGGCAAACTGCGCACGCAGTTCATCGCGCGAGCCTTGCAGGTCGTTGAGGCGTTGCTGGTGGCTTTCCTGTTGCTCGCGCAGTTCGGCGTTCAGTGACGCGGCCTGCGCGTCGAGGCGGCGCAGCTCAGCTTCCTTGTTCGCCCGTTCGAGGTTCCAGGCGTGGGAGGCATCGCGGGCGTCATCACGCTCGATCTGCAGCAGTTCGACCTCCCGGCGCAGCGCCGCCAGGTCAGCCTGCTTGGCGGCGTTAGCCTGGCCAAGATCGGCAACTTCATCGCGGCTGGCGTCGAGCTGCGCGTTGAGTCCGTCCTGTGCCAATTGCGCCATGGCCAGCCGTTCTTCGAGCAGGGCGACCTCGGCCTGGCCGTTGCTCGCCCGGCGTTGCAGTTGCCAGGCCAGCGCCAGCAGCGGCACCCCCGCCCCTGCAAGCCCCAGCAATACGCTGGTCAAGTCAATCGCCATAGCCACTCCCGCCGATCTTATAAAGCCTGAAGGTTAACCAAGGTGTCAGGTCTTGGACAGCTCAGTCTTCGAGCAGACCGAGTTCCTGCTGCGCACGACGGTCGCCGGCGCGGGCGGCCTGGCGCAGCAGATCCTGACCGATGCGCCGATCCCGAGCGTTACCGCACTCGCGGCACATCAACAGACCGAGACGGCTTTGTGCAGCCACCACGCCTTCACGCGCAGGTTGTTTGAGCAAGCGGCCAGCGAGATGTTTGGCATTGTGACTGTCGCTCAGGCGCGGGCTGTCGAGCAGCCATTCTGCGACGCGAACGGAAAATCGCTTGGGCGGGGTGACAGGAGAAGGTTGTGAGGTAACAGAGTCTGATACTGAGCGAAACTTCATAAAGCACTGTGGGACGAATCGGAAGGCGCGCCACTCTACTCTCTTTTTCTTACAGGTAAAGTCGAAAAACAACCCGGCACGCCCGTCCTAGAGCAAGCGCTCGGGACAATCCACAGAAGCTGTGGATAACTCAGTGGACAACCGTCCTCCAACCGCCGCAAAGCCTTATGGAATGGGGCTCGCAGTCAAACTGACGATTTTTTCACCAACAAAAAAAAGCGATGTTTTTCATTGACTTAAACTTTCGATACAGGCAGCCAGTGGAGTCAGGATCGGTATGACAGTGCCGTTACAGCTTGCGCAACTAATGTGCACAAGTACCTGTTACCCGGTTATATCGATGCGCTTTTTCGGGTCGTTTTGCTAACCGGTCCGGGGATAAACCGGTCTGGCGCGCGGCTTGATGAACACACCGTCACCGACCGACGGTCAATAGCTGCGCCAAATGCGGGCAATTCTGCGAACCTCAAAGCAGACTCAACAGGCGTCTGCAATCTTTTTCTACGCGAAGTTTGCTTTAGCCGTTTCGATCCGTTAGTATCCGCGGCGTTAGTACCAAGCTGAAAGTCAATTCCGGTCGAACACATCCCCACGGTCAACCTTCTACCAAGAAGCCCTACCGAAAAAAGCGGGAACGACCCCTCGATGGTTTCCAGGTAAATCTTGCGACAACACAGCCTTCCAATGATGTGAAGGGTGTTGCGAAGAGCACTTACTCTGACCGAACCAACCTGCAAATTGATCAGGATCTTCACCCCGGGCCCAGAACCTTTGCCCTCGTTGTGATGCCTGCCCTCCTAAGTACCTACCTGCCAGCCCAAGCGCGCCAACTTAATTGCGCTTCAAACTGGCTGCTTTGTTCCAGTCGGGTTCTTCGTTCGACCAATGGTGGTCGACGTTACTGGAACGTTTTAACGTTGCACGGTTCTTATCCGTGTCATTTGTAGGAACACCTAATAACTATGTCTACTCAAATCCACACTCAGGATGCCATTCGCACCCTAACCAACGCTTTTGCACCGATGAACTGCCTGATCATGGCCGCTCGCAAAGGCTGCTTCAGCTTCACCGTCGTCAATGAACACGGGATCGCCCGCCACAGCGAGCGTCTGTACCCCGATCAATACTCCAGCGCCGAACCGCTGCAGGCCGTGATCGACCGTACCCGTCAGGCATTGATTGCCTGAGAGCCGAAAAGGCTGCAAAAGCAAAAGCCCCGCACACAATGCGGGGCTTTTTATTGCCCGATGTTTCACTTTTGGCCTCCAGCGCTTAAGCACCAACCGATATAACGGTTATAACTCGAAGCCGGAAATATTTTAAAAACAGGCCTTTACGTCGCGAATATGACACTACACTTCAACTCAAGCGGCGTGATCCGCTTGCGGCGAGCCTGAACCGATCCACAGCTGCCAAGCCCCCCCTTCAGGACTCGCCATCAATAACAAGAACCGAGGGTTATATGGGTATCGCTGCCAGCGAACTGTGCCGCTACGTGATCCGTCCCACGCTGATTTATCTGGGACGCCACAGCGCGACTGCCGAATCTCTGTTGCTGGGCATTGCCGCCAGCCAGTCAGCCCTGGGTTCCGCCCTGCATGACCGCCGTGGTCACGGCCTCTACCGTATCGCCGAGCATCGCCACCAGGCCCTTTGGGATGATTATCTGGCGCTCGATCCGGAACGCGCCAGCCTGGTTCGCGGCCTCGCCAGTCAGCATGCTTTCCTGACCGGTCCGCACCTGGAACTGACGGTCAATCTGCGTTACGCCACGGCCATTGCCTGGCTGCTGGTAGAAGAACAAAACCCCATCCTCCCCGATTCCAGCGATTTGCTGGGAATGGCGCGCATCTGGCGCCAGACCTTCCAACCCCAAGGTCGTCTGCGCGACTTCACTTACGCCTGGCACACCTGTGTTTCAACGGTGAATCAGGTCGCTTGCTGACCGTCCGGTTTTAAAAGATCTGCCAACAGGCTGCGAATCTGGTCGGATTGTCCTACAAAACCGCTCTAAATCAAGGCATACGAGCTATAGCGCTAGGGCGAAAATGTTGGTAATTTTCGCCCCGGTGATCACCAGGAGTTCTAATAATGAAAAAAGTCATGCTCAAAACCACCCTTAGCCTCGCCGTTACCCTTGCCTCCACTCAAATTTTCGCGGCCGGCTTTGCCCTCAACGAACAAAGCATCAGTGGGATGGGGACTGGTTTTGCCGGGCGATCTTCTTCTGCAGACGACGCAAGTACTGTTTATGGCAACCCTGCCGGCATGTCGCGCATCAAGCGCGAACAAGTCACCGGCGGTGTAGCCGTTGTCGATGCTCATACCGATATCAGCAATACCAGCTCCAGCCCCAACGGCGGCAGCAACAAAGGCGACATGGTGCCTTTGACCGCTGTACCTATGGGCTTCTACGTCAAACCAATTGATGAGCACTGGGCATTCGGCCTCGGCGTTTATGTGCCGTTCGGTCTGATCACTGATTATGAAAACGGCTTTGCCGGCCGTTACTTCGGCAGCAAGTCCGAAGTACAAGTCATTACCTTCCAACCGACCGTCAGCTACGCGTTCAACGACAAAGTGTCGATCGGTTTCGGCCCAACCATCAACCGCATCGACGGTTCGCTGGAATCCAATCTGTCGATCACCCAAGCTTTGCCGGATGGCAAGGTCAAGATCAAGGGTGACGACACTGCACTGGGTTACAACGTCGGCTTGCTCGTACAAGCCACCGACACCACTCGCGTCGGCCTGACCTACCACTCGAAAGTCGACTACAAGCTCGAAGGCAACACCAAGGTCAACTACGGTGCGCTGGCCGCAGTCGGTCTGGGCGCCAGCCAGAAGTACGATGCTTCGCTGAAGATCACCACGCCGGAATCCGTGGACCTGTCGGTCACCCAGGCCATCAACGATCGCTGGAACGTGTATGCCGGTACCACCTGGACCCGCTGGAGCCAGCTGGAAAAAATCACCGTGAAGAACTCCGGGGTACAGCCACTGCTGGCCGGTCAGTTCGGTTCGATCAACGAAGACCAGAACTGGCATGACTCCTGGGCCTACGCCGTGGGTACTTCGTACCAGTTGAACAAGGAATGGGTACTGCGTACCGGCCTGACATTCGACCAGTCGCCAACCAATAACGAAGACCGTTCGCCACGCATTCCGACTGGCGACCGCACCATCTTCAGTATCGGTGCCGGCTGGAGCCCGACTGACGACCTGACCATCGACGTCGCCTACTCCTACCTGAAGGAAGAGTCGGTCAAGATCCGCAACGAAAACAATCGTGGCCAGACCTACGACGCCAAGTATGAAAACTCGGCAAACGGTTTCGGTGTCGGCGCGACCTACCGCTTCTGATGCTGCACGGCGAGGCTGTTCCCTCGCCCACAAAAAAGCCCCGTTCTCTTTGCAGAAAGCGGGGCTTTTTATTGCCTTGAGTTTGCTCACCACCACAACACACTTCCCATGTGGGAGCGAGCCTGCTCGCGAAGGCGGTGTATCAATCAATACACATGTCGACTGGCTGACCGCTTTCGCGAGCAGGCTCGCTCCCACAAAAAGTTCAGCGCATCAGGGCTTCAGCGGTTTCGAGGCGATCGCCTTTTCGATCGCGGCAATAAACTCCGGATCATCCGGCTTGGTCAGGCTGGAAAAATTGGCGATCACCTTGCCCTGGCGATCGACCACATATTTATAGAAATTCCACTTCGGTGCGCTGCTCTGTGCGGCCAGCACCTGGAACAGATGCGTAGCGTCATCACCGCGAACCTTCTGCGGCTCGGTCATGGCGAACGTCACGCCATAGTTGGCGTAGCAGACCTTGGCAGTCTCGGCGCTGTCCTTGGACTCCTGTTTGAAGTCATTGGAAGGCACCCCGAGCATTTGCAACCCTTGCCCTTCGTAGCGTTTATGCAGCGCCTCAAGGCCTTCGAATTGCGGCGCGAAACCGCAGAAACTTGCGGTATTGACCACCACCAACGGTTTGTCGGCGTACTGCTTGCACAGGTCAATGGACTCCTTGGCGCGCAACTTGGGCAGCGAGCCTTGCAGCAATTCGGGACAGTCAGCGGCTTGAGCCAAACCAGTCAACGCCATCAGCAACGCGGGAACAGCACACCAGCGCATCAGCATGTCGAGCATCCTTTAGCAGTCGTTCAGAATTCGACGTTACGCGTCATGCCCGCTTCTAGCAAATGCTCATGCCCAACTGCATCAACGCCAGCCCGCCCTGCTGCCAGCCCCACCACACCAGCGCCAGCAAAGCGGCGCCGAGTGCAGTGATGGCCAATCGTGGCCAGAATCGACTCATGCGCCGCTCGCTGCGGCTTGCAGCCGCGCGACCGGACGCTCACGCACCGGCCAGTTCAGCGCGGCCGCCAGCAGGCTCAGCAGAATTGCCACTTGCCAGATCAAGTCATAACTCCCGGTTCGGTCATACACCACCCCGCCCAGCCAGCCACCAAGAAACGACCCCAACTGGTGGAAGAGGAATACGATGCCACCCAGCATGGACAGGTTTCGCACCCCGAACAAGGTCGCCACCGTACCGTTGGTCAACGGCACCGTCGACAGCCACAAGAAGCCCATGGCCATGCCGAACAGGTACGCCGAGGTAGTCGTCACCGGCAGCCACAGAAACAGCACGATCACCACTGCGCGCAACAGGTACAAGCCCGTCAGCAAGCGTGGTTTGGACATGCGCCCGCCGAGCCAGCCGGCGGTATAAGTGCCGAAGATATTGAACAGCCCGATCAACGCCAGCACCGTGGTACCGACACTGGCCGGCAGATGCTGATCGACCAGATACGCAGGCAGGTGCACACCGATGAACACCACTTGAAAACCGCAGACGAAAAAGCCAAATGCCAGCAGCCAGAAGCCGGAATGCGAACAGGCTTCACGCAGGGCTTCGGAGAGGGTTTGTTCATGGCCGAGCACCGGCAGCGGCTTGTCCTTGAGCATGCTTACCAGCGGCACGATCAGCGCCACCAGCAGGCCCAGGACCAACAACGCCGCCGACCAGCCGAGCCAGCCAATCAGACCGAGCGTGCCCGGCAACATGGCGAACTGGCCGAAAGAGCCGGCGGCGCTGGCAATGCCCATGCCCATGCTGCGTTTTTCCGGCGGCACCGCGCGGCCGACAACGCCGAGGATCACCGAGAACGAGGTGCCGGACAGACCGATACCGATGAGCAGACCGGCGCTCAGCGACAACGTCACCGCCGAATCCGACAAGCCCATGCACACCAAACCCGCCGCGTAGAGGACCCCACCGACGAGCACCACTTTCGCCGCACCAAATCGGTCAGCGAGCGCCCCGGTGAACGGCTGCGCCAGGCCCCAGATCAAGTTCTGCAGGGCGATCGCGAAAGCAAACACCTCACGCCCCCAACCGAACTGCGCGCTCATCGGTGACAGAAACAGGCCGAAACCGTGCCGCACGCCCAATGACAACGCCAGAATCAGCGCACTCCCCAGCAACACCCAACCGCACGTACGCCACATCGATGTCATTGTTATTCTCCGCTTGCGGGTATATACCCGCTTGAATCTGGAAAAAACCGGCCTCAGGCCAGTTCATCCAGCAATCTGAGCAAGGTTTCACGCTTCTCGGCGCCCAGTCGGTCGATCAACCGCTGCTGCGCCGCTTCCCAGGCCGGCAGTGCCGCAGCCAGGCGTTGCACACCGGTCTCGGTAAGTTTGACGATGCGGTTGCGCATGTCCTCGCCTTCGGCCAGCGCCACCAGCCCCTCGCCTTCGAGCACGCGCAGATTGCGCCCGAGGGTGCTGCGGTCCAGACCCATCGCCTCGGCGAGTTCGGAAATACTCGGTTGATCCAGACGCTGCAGATTGCACAGCAAAGAATACTGGGCAACGTTGATCCCGAAGCCGTCGAGAGCGCCGTCGTAATGCCTGCTGACGCCACGCGCGGCGCGACGCAGGTTGGTGCACAAACACTGAGAAGGAAGCATGATGCGTGTATATACCCGCGACTGTGTTAAATCAAGTTACAGATGAGTTTACCCGTAACATTTGTGATGCCTGACAAACCGCTATCGCTGGCAAGCCAGCTCCCACAGGGTTCAATAGCGCCCACAAAATCTACGATCCAATGCAAAACCTGTGGGAGCTGGCTTGCCAGCGATAAGGCCAGCACATCCAGCGACAATCTCTCAGATCAAAACCCATCCAACCAACACCACCATCTCCAGCAATTCCAGCAACGCCCCCGCCGTATCGCCGGTTGTCCCGCCCAACCGCCGCATCATCACCTGCCGCAACCAGACAAACACAACAACCGAAATCAGCAACGCAACGACAGCCCCGAAACCGGTGATCAGCAAGCAGGCCAGCGCACTAGCGCCCAGCACCCACCAGCCGGCCTTGCGCGGCAAATGATCCGCCAACGCCTGCCCCAACCCACCTGCACGCACATACGGCGTGGTCAGAAAAAGTCCGAGCAACGCCGCCCGCCCAAGCAGCGGCACAATGATCAACGCCAATTCTTGCCCTTGCTCGATCAGCGCCAGCAACGCCGCAAACTTGAGCAGCAACACCAACACCAGCGTCACTACCGCAATCGGCCCGCTGCGCGGGTCTTTCATGATCGTCAACGTACGCTCGCGATCACCAAAACCGCCGAGCCAGGCATCGGCGCTGTCGGCCAGACCATCCAGGTGAAGTGCACCGCTGAGCAACACCCACACCGTCAGCAACAACGCTGCATGCAGCAGCAACGGCGCCCCCGCCAACGCCAGATTCAGCGCCCACAGGATCAGGCCAAACAGCAACCCCACCAGCGGATAAAACAGCAGCGATCGCCCAAGCTGTTCCGGCTCAGGCATCCCCGGCAGGCGAATCGGCAGACTGCTGAGAAATTGCAGGGCGATCCACAGCGGCAACATGTCAGTGACCTTCCTTGAGTGAAGCGTCAGCCTCGACCGTCAGCGCAAACAACGCGCCGTGGGCAACTTCGACATTGAGCAACTGTTCGCGCGGCAACCCTCGCGCCCGCGCCAGCAACAAGCGCATCACACCGCCGTGACTGATCAGCAACACCCGCTCGCCGGCATAGGCGCGGTGCAGGCGTGCAACCGCTGCCAACACCCGAGCGGAAAACTCGCTGACCGGCTCACCCTGCGGCGGCGTGAACGAATACGGATCGGCCCAGAACAGCCCCAAGGCCTCGGCGTCCGTCTCCATCAACGCCGCTGCGCTCTGCCCTTCCCATGCGCCGAAATGCAGCTCCTGCAGATCCTTGTCCAGTTGCACCGCGAGATTCAGATGTTCGCCCAGCTCGGCGGCGAAGCGCGCACAACGCTGCAACGGCGAGCTGACGATTCGATCCCACGGCCCGCCCTCTCCCACCGCCGCACGCATCTGCGCCCAGCCCTGTTCGGTCAGTGCATCGTCGAGGCTGCCGCGCAGGCCACCGCCGAGTTCAGTTTCACCATGACGCAGCAGATCCAGGTGCAGCGTCATGCCGGACGATCCGCCACTGCCGCTTCGGCGAACGTCGCCATCTGCCCGTGCAGATCACAGGCCAGACGCAACAGCGGCACCGCCAACGCGGCGCCACTGCCCTCGCCCAAACGCAGACCGAGTTCCAGCAACGGCTCAGCTTTCAGCGTTTCCAGCACATGGCGATGGCCCGGCTCGGCGCCCCGGTGACCGAACAACAACCACTCGTGGCAGTCCGGATTCAAGCGCACCGCAACCAGCGCAGCGACCGTGCAGATAAAGCCGTCGACCAATACCGCAACACCTTCTTGAGCCGCCGCCAGATACGCGCCGACCAGCGCAGCGATTTCAAAACCGCCGAGATTGAACAGGGTCTGCAAGGCATCGCCACGTTGCGCGGCGTGCAACGCCAATGCGCGCTCGATCACTTGCGCTTTATGGCTGACGCCTTCGGCATTCAGCCCGGTGCCGGGACCGGTCAGGTGTACCACCGGGCAATCGAGCAAGGCACAGGCCAAGGCGCTCGCGGCGGTGGTGTTGCCAATGCCCATTTCGCCACCGATGAACAACTGTGCGCCTGCAGCTTTCGCCCGCAGCAGACTTTCGCGACCGGCCTGCAATGCCTGCTCGCCTTGCGCCTGGGTCATCGCCGCACCCTGGACGAAGTTGGCCGTGCCCGGGCCGATGTTCAGGTGACGCACACCCGCCAGGTTCAGCGCCGGATGCACCGTGCCCAGATCAACCACTTCCAGCTGCGCACCGAGCTGCCGCGCCAGCACGCTGATCGCCGCACCGCCGCTGACAAAGTTGAGCAGCATCTGCCCGGTGACTTCCTGCGGGAACGCCGAAACACCTTCAGCGACCACGCCGTGATCACCGGCAAAAATCGCAATCCAGACCTGCGCCAACGTCGGTTTGACCTGGCCTTGCAGACCGGCCAGTTGCACCGCGACCGATTCCAGACGCCCCAGCGAACCCGCCGGTTTGGTCAGTTGCTGTTGCCGCGCCGTCGCTTGTTCAACGACGTTGAGATCGACCGGCTTACACGGGTTCAGCCACCAGGTTTGAGTCATAACGCAGGTCCTTTCAGAGTCAGGGGCAGGCCGGCGACGGTCAGGACAACACGCTGACAGCGCTCGGCCAGAGCTTGATGCAGCCAACCGGCTGCGTCGACGTAGCGGCGAGTCAATTCGCCCAGCGGCACGACACCCATTCCGGTCTCGTTGCTGACAAAAATGATTTCCCCCGGCAAGGACGCCAGGCAGTCCAGCAAGGCCTCACGCTCGGCGGCCAGGCGTTCGGCGTCATCGAGCATCAGCAGGTTGGTCAGCCACAGTGTCAGGCAGTCGACCAGCAGGCAACGCTCGGCGCTGGCGGATTCGCGCAGGACGCGGGCCAGCTCGAGCGGCTCTTCGATGAGCGCCCATTCGACGGGACGGCGCGCGCGGTGGTGGGCGACGCGGTCGTTCATCTCGCCATCAAGGGGTTGACTGGTGGCGATGTAGGTCACGGCGAGTTGGCTGTCGCTGGCGAGTTTTTCCGCCAAGCGACTTTTGCCGGAGCGGGCGCCGCCGAGGATCAGTTGGAGCATGGGTTCATCCAGAAAGATGTCTAGTGAGGCGGCCGCCGCCTTCGCGAGCAGGCTCGCTCCCACAGGGTTATGAGTGGTGCTCAAATTTTATGGCTAACCGCATTCACTGTGGGAGCGAGCCTGCTCGCGAAGAGGCCCATACAGCCACCTCAAATCCCACAGAGCTGACGCAATAATCCGGTATCCAGATGCCTTTCCACCAGATCCGCCAAGCGCTCGATATCGCGCTCGCGCAAGCCGTGATAATCCACCTGCTGTACATCGCTCAACCCGGCCCAGCGCAACAGCGCCGCACTCGCCGCCGGCGATTCGAACACGCCATGCAGATAGGTGCCGAACACCTGTCCGTCAGCACTCAGCGCGCCGTCGCAACGACCGTCATCAAGATGCACCGCTGGGTTTTCCAGCGCCGGCCCCGTGGTCACGCCGGCATGAATTTCATAGCCACTGACTTCGGCATCTTCCAGCGCCAGCCGTCCACGTACATTGCGCAACTGCTTTTCGGCTTCAAGCGTGGTGTCGAACGTCAGCAAGCCCAGACCGGCACTGGAGCCGGGAGCACCTTCAAGGCCAAGCGGGTCATGCACCTGCTCACCGAGCATCTGCAGACCGCCGCAAATCCCCAGCACTTTGCCGCCGTAACGCAGATGCCGATTGATCGCGGCATCCCAGCCATTGGCGCGCAAATAGGCCAGATCGCTGCGCACGCTTTTCGAGCCCGGCAGGATGATCAGGTCGGCAGCAGGAATCGCCTGCCCCGGGCCGACGAATTGCAGATCAACCTGCGGATGCAGGCGCAGCGGATCGAAGTCGGTGTGGTTGCTGATGCGCGGCAGCACCGGCACCACCACTTTCAGCACTTGTTCGGCCTTGTCGGTCTGGCGCTGATCGATGCCGTCCTCGGCCTCCAGATGCAGGTCCATCACGTACGGCAACACGCCGACCACCGGTTTGCCGGTGCGCTGTTCGAGCCAGTCGAGGCCCGGTTGCAACAAGGCGATGTCGCCGCGAAACCGATTGATGATAAAACCTTTGACCCGCGCCTGTTCGCTTGGCGACAGCAGCTCAAGGGTGCCGACCAGATGGGCAAAAACCCCGCCGCGATTGATGTCGGCAATCAGCAACACCGGGCAATCTACCGCCTCGGCAAAGCCCATGTTGGCGATGTCGCCAGCACGCAGATTGATCTCGGCGGGTGAGCCCGCACCTTCGACCATCACCAGCGGATACGCGGCACTGAGTCGTTCATGAGAAACCAGCACCGCTTGCATCGCGATGGTTTTGTAGTCGTGGTAGGCAACGGCGTTCATCGTGGTGACGGCACGACCATGGATGATCACTTGCGCGCCAGTGTCGCTATTGGGCTTGAGCAGCACCGGGTTCATGTCGGTGTGCGGTTCGAGATGAGCGGCTTGCGCCTGCACCGCTTGCGCGCGGCCAATCTCACCGCCATCAGCGGTCACGGCACTGTTGAGCGCCATGTTCTGCGGCTTGAACGGTACGACCGCCACACCCTGACGAGTTGCCCAGCGGCACAGTGCCGTCACCAGTGTGCTTTTGCCGGCGTCGGAAGTGGTGCCTTGCACCATCAGGGTGGTCATGGGTGGTCCTTGGCGAAGGCTATCAAAGCCTGTTCAAGACGCGCCTCTTCGGCCGCATCGGCGGGCAGGCCAAAACGCAGGCTGCTGTTATGAGTGAAAATGCGCAGGAGAATGCCGCGACGGGCCATGAACTCGTGCAACGCTTCGGCGTGCTCGGTGATCAGCCACTGGAACAGCGCGCAACCGCCCTGGGACTTGAAGCCATAACGCTCCAGCAGCGCCGCCAGCCGCTCACTGGCTTCATCGCTGCGAATCCGTTGGCGGGTGTGACCGTCGGTGTCTTGCAGACACGCCTGGCCCAGCACACGCGTCGGCCCACTCACCGCCCATGGCCCGACCTGTTCGGCGAGCAGTTTGAGTAACTTGCGCTCGGCCAGCACAAATCCCAGTCGCACCCCGGCCAGCCCGAAAAACTTGCCGAATGAGCGCAATACGATCAGCCCGACTTGATGTGCATGGGGCGCCAGACTCAACTGCGGCGTGTTGTCCATAAAGGCCTCATCGACCACCAGCCAGCCACCGCGCCGAGCGAGTCGCGCGTGCCAGTCGAGCAGGCGTGCCGGGGTCAGACTCAGGCCGGTCGGGTTGTTCGGGTTGACCACCACCAGCACGTCGAGGCTGTCGAGAAAGAACTCGACTTCCTGCTCCAGCACTTCGCGCACGATGTAACCGCTACGGCGCCAGGCTTCGGCGTGTTCGGCATAACACGGCGACAACACGCCGACCTTGCCAGCGCGGCGCAAACGCGGCAGCAACTGGATGGCCATCTGTGAACCGGCCACCGGCAGCACCTGCGCGGCGCCGTAGTAATCGCACGCGGCTTGCTCCAGACCGTCATCGGTTTCCGGCAAACGCGCCCAGGCGCGCAGCGGGATGTCCGGGATCGGGAACGGCCACGGTGCGAGGCCGCTGGACAAGTCCAGCCAATCAGCCTCGGCAATGCCGTAATCGAGTGCAGCCTTGCGCAGCCGGCCACCGTGTTCAAGCATAGAATTCAGCCCCCACGCAGAGAATCAGCAGCCATAACCATACCCCGCGCTGGACCAATTGCCAGCCACGGTCGATGGAATCGGCATCCGCTGGAACGCCTTCGCCGAGTTGCGGACGGTCGTGAAGCTCACCGTGATAAATCGCCGCCCCCCCCAATTCCACGCCCAGCGCACCGGCCCCGGCAGCCATCACCGGCCCGGCGTTGGGGCTGTCCCACTGCGGCGCCTGGGTGCGCCAGCACTTCAACGCGAGTCGGGTTTTGCCCAGCAGAGCGTAGGTCAATGCCACCAGACGCGCAGGAATGTAGTTCAGCACATCGTCGATTTTCGCCGCCGCCCAACCGAAACGCTCAAAGCGTTCGTTGCGATAACCCCACATCGCATCCAGCGTGTTGCTCAGACGATAAAGAACCACGCCCGGTGCGCCGGCCACGACAAACCAGAACAACGCGGCAAACACCGCATCACTGCCGTTTTCGAGCACCGACTCAGTGGCGGCGCGGGCGACGGCGGTGCTGTCGAGTTCATCGGTCTGGCGGCTGACCAGATAGCCGACACGCTTGCGCGCCTCGTCCAGATCATCCGCGCGCAATGCGGCGGCCACCGGAGCGACATGCTCACCAAGGCTGCGCATGCCGAGGGCGCAATACAGCGCGAGAATCTCGACGATCCAGCCCACGTATGGCGCCCAGGAAAACGCCGTGGCGAGCAAGGTCAGCGGCAGCACCGCGATCACCCACGCAGTGACGCCGTGGCTGCGCCAGCCACGGCCACCAGCGTTGAAGCGTTGCTCGATGCGCCCGGCAAAGTTGCCGAACGCCACCAGCGGATGCCAGCGTTTCGGTTCACCGAGCAGCGCATCCAGCGCCACGGCGGCGACACTCAACAACGCCACACTCATTGACTCACTCCCCAATAATTCTCAAACAGCAACTCATTGAGCGGACGCGCCTGCGCCCACCCTTCGAGTACCAGCATCGGCGCCGGATAGAATTCCTTGACCGGGCCCAAGCATAAAACCGCCAGTGGCTTGGCGCCCTCGGGCAGCTTCAGCAGATCCGCCAGCGCTTGCGGCTCGAACAGCGAGACCCAGCCCATGCCCAGGCCTTCGGCGCGCGAAGCCAGCCACAGATTCTGGATCGCGCAGGACAGTGAGGCCATGTCCATTTCCGGCAATGTACGGCGACCGAAAATGTGCTTTTCGCGATCATCCATCAGCGCGGCGACCAGTACTTCGGCGCAATCATTGATGCCTTCAACCTTGAGTTTCATGAACTCGTCGCTGCGCTCGCCGAGGGCTTCAGCGGTGCGGATGCGCTCTTCTTCCACCAGATTCCGGATCTGCCCGCGCAGGCTTCGGTCGCTGATGCGGATGAAACGCCATGGCTGCATCAGGCCGACGCTTGGCGCTTGGTGGGCAGCTTCGAGCAGACGGCGCAGCAGTTGCGGCTCGACGGTGCCACCGGTGAAGTGGCGCATGTCGCGACGTTCGGCGATGGCTTTATAGACGGCTTGGCGCTCGGCTTCGGAGAATGCGTTGTCGGTCATGGCCCCATCGCTGGCAAGCCAGCTCCCACAGTGGGCGGTGTAATGCCTGACGAAATGCAATTCCCTGTGGGAGCTGGCTTGCCAGCGATGACGGCCTCAAGGACAGGCGCAAACAACGCAGCGACAGCCACAGGATTCGACGGAAAATAGAAGTGCACATAAGAAGCCGTCATCCGCCCCTCACGATAAACCGCCTCGGCACCCCGCCCACCATTCGGGCTCAAGCCACGGGCAATCGGCGTCAGCTCAGTGGTGGTCAGCGAATGGTGATAAGTGTGCCCGCGCAACGAACCTTCCGGCAGATCGACCGCTTGCAGCGCTAACGCCGCCAAACGCTTCTGCATCACCGCATCGCCCTTCAGCAGCCCGACCAGTTCGGCGCGAGTGCCCTCAACGTCAGTCAAAGAATCGAGCAGATACAACATGCCGCCACACTCGGCGAGCAACGGTTTGCCCGCCGCGTGGTGCGCGCGAATCGCCTCAAGCATCGCGGTGTTTTGCGCCAGTGCAGCGTGGTGCAATTCCGGATAACCACCGGGCAGATACAGACTGTCCGCCTCCGGCAATTGCGTGTCGCGGATCGGCGAGAAGAAACTCAACTCGGCGCCCATCGCGCGCAACAGATCGAGGCTCGCGCCGTAGGTGAAGGCAAACGCCTCATCGCGGGCGACGGCAATTCGCACATTCTGCAGCAGCGGCTCGACAGCGATGATGTCCGGCGCGGCGAACTCCACGGCCGGTGGCAGCGCTACCTCGCAACTGCTGGCCAATGCATCGGCGGCGGCGTCGAGACGCACATCCAGATCATTCAATTCGCTGGCCTGCACCAGGCCGAGATGACGACTCGGCAGCTCGATGCCCGTCTCACGGGACAACGCGCCATACCAACGCAAACCTTCGGTGAGGCTGCCTTCGAGCAACTGCGCATGACGCAAGGTGCCGACACGATTGGCCAGCACGCCGGCAAACGGCAGATCCGGCTGATACTTCGCCAGTCCCAGCGCCAACGCACCAAAGGTCTGCGCCATCGCCGTCCCATCAATCACGCCAAGCACCGGCACACCAAAATGCCGCGCCAGATCAGCGCTGGACGGCGTGCCATCGAACAGGCCCATCACGCCTTCGATCAGAATCAGGTCCGCCTCGGCGGCGGCTTCCCACAACAGACGGCGACTTTCCTGCTCGCCGACCATCCACATGTCCAGTTGATACACCGGCGCACCGCTGGCGCGCTCAAGAATCATCGGATCGAGAAAGTCCGGCCCGCATTTGAACACGCGCACCTTGCGCCCCTGATTGCGATGCAAACGGGCGAGCGCGGCGGTGACGGTGGTCTTGCCCTGACCGGAGGCCGGCGCGGCGATGAGGACCGCCGGGCAGTGACGTGGTTGATTCAAAGTTCGACGCCTTTCTGCGCTTTGATGCCGGCCTGAAAGGCGTGCTTGAGCATGCCCATTTCGGTGACTGTGTCACCCATCTCGATCATTTCCGGCTTGGCCCCACGACCGGTAACAACAACGTGCTGCATCGGCGGACGCGCCTGCAAATCGCTGAGCACCTGATCGAGATCGAGATAACCGTGCTTGAGGGCGATGTTCAATTCGTCGAGCACCACCAGACCGATCGACGGATCGCGCAGCAATTCGCGGGAGACGGCCCACGCGGCTTCGGCGGCAGCAATGTCACGCTGGCGATCCTGGGTTTCCCAAGTGAAGCCCTCGCCCATCACGTGAAAACGCACTTGCTCGGGGAAGCGGCGGAAGAACAACTCTTCGCCAGTGCTGTTGCGCCCCTTGATGAACTGCACCACGCCGCACTGCATACCGTGGCCCATGGCGCGCGCAAGCATGCCGAACGCCGAGCTGCTTTTGCCTTTGCCGTTGCCGGTCAGCACCAGCACCAGGCCGCACTCGTCGGGCGAGTTGGCAATGCGTTCGTCGATCACGGCTTTTTTGCGCTGCATACGCGCCAGATGGCGCTCGTCGCGCTCGGGGGAATCAGTCATGGGGGAGCTCTCCGTTGAGGCTGGATAACGGCGGGCAGGCACAAGAATAGACGGCAAAAAGCCTGGCATCGCCCACCGTGATGCCGCTGGATGAATCAGGCCGGTCTCCGGGCTCATGAGTGGCGTATGCCGGACCGCGCGCCTTCCCGCTGTTGAGCAGTGGCATTCGACGCAGTTTTCACTCATTTACCGTTGCGGGGGCAGCGCCGGGATCGTGGTGGTTCTTCGCATGAAGACAACCCTCACCGGCTTCCCTGTTTCACTCTGTCGACACCGGTCACAGAGCACCTGAAACAAGCCGCGAAGGTTAGAGGGTTGGGGGTGGAGCGTCAATTAAAGAGGCCGCCACAGGGCGAATAACTGCCGTCGATCAATTATCTGACGCCAATCTTGTGCCACACTGATACAAATGATATCAAAGAGCCATGCTTTTCTCGAAAAGCCCACGACAACAATAAAGGATGATGACGATGCAAGGCATGATCATCAGCAACCCGCGCCTGGAATTCCTGCGCCCGGTGCTCGAACGCTGGTTTGACTGTATCGACCGCTACAACGCCGTGCGCGGCGACAGCGACACCCCTTACTGGCACGACGAGAAAGCCAATCTCGGATTGCTCTCGGCCGCAGCCTGGATGGCCGAGCTGGTCACGTTGAACGACACTGCCACGCGCAAGCAGAACGAAGAAGGCGAACGCAATGCCCGCGCCGACCTGTTTATCGCCGGCGCCGAAGATCGCGCCTTCATTCAGGCCACGCAACGCTGGCCACGGGTCACGAATCTCAATCTGACCCAAGCGCTGCTGGACATCACCAACGACGCCAAACGCATCAGCTACGCCAGCGACCTCAAGCTCGGCTGCCTGTTTGTCGCGCCGCAGAAAGCCCAGCACAGCGCCAGCCCCGAAGAGCTGCAAGACATGGTCGACGACCTGCAAAAGGAACACACCTGCGCCGTCGCCTGGTATTTCCCCTATGCCTACCGCAAATTACGCAGCGAAGCCGGCAACTATCACCCGGGCATCGCCGTGCTGTTCAAGGAAGCCCGCGGCTGAGCAGTTGAACCATCGGGCTTGCGCCCTCCTCTATGATTAGGAATGCATTCATAGGGAAGATCAGCAATGCGCAAGCCCCAGCTCGTTTTTGTCATCGCCTTCGCCGGAGGTCTCGCCGCTTGCGGTGAATCCTCCAGCCTGCAAGTCTCCGACGGCACCGGCCCGTCACCGAAACTGCCCGAACCGAACAAGACCCTGATCCCGACAGTGAACATCGCCCCGGCGATCGGCTGGCCCGAGGGCGGCAAACCGACCGCCGCAGCCGGCACCCAAGTCGCAGCATTCGCCGAAGGCCTCGATCACCCACGCTGGCTCTATGTGCTGCCCAACGGCGATGTGCTGGTGGCGGAAACCAATGCCCCGCCGAAGCCTGATGACAGCAGCGGCATTCGTGGCTGGGTGATGAAGAAGGTCATGGGCAAGGCCGGCGCTGGCGTGCCGAGCCCGAACCGCATCACCCTGCTACGCGACGCCGATCATGATGGCGTCGCCGAGACCCGCACAGTGTTTCTGCAGAACCTCAACTCGCCGTTCGGCATGACTCTGGTCGGCAACGACCTGTACGTCGCCGATACCGATCGCCTGCTGCGCTTCAACTACGAACCCGGCGCGACCGAGATCAAGTCGCAGCCGATCAAGGTTGTTGATCTGCCGGGCGGGACGCTGAATCACCATTGGACCAAAAACGTCATTGCCAGCAAGGACGGCAGCAAGCTGTACGTCACGGTCGGCTCGAACAGCAACGTCGGCGAAAATGGTCTGGACAAGGAAGAAGGCCGCGCGGCGATCTGGGAAGTCGATCGGGCGACCGGCAATCACCGCATCTTCGCCTCGGGCATCCGCAACCCCAACGGCCTGGCGTGGGAGCCTACCAGTGGCGCGTTGTGGACAGCGGTCAACGAGCGCGACGAGATCGGCAGCGATCTGGTGCCGGACTACATCACTTCCGTGAAGGACGGTGGCTTTTATGGCTGGCCTTTCAGTTATTACGGTCAGCATGTCGATGTGCGCGTTACACCGCAAAACCCGGACCTGGTGGCCAAAGCGATCGCCCCGGATTACGCGGTCGGGCCGCACACCGCCTCGCTCGGCCTGAGTTTTGCCGAGGGCAACAGCTTGCCGGCGCAGTTCAAGGAAGGTGCATTCATCGGCCAGCACGGCTCATGGAACCGCAAACCGCACAGTGGCTACAAAGTGATTTTCGTGCCGTTTACCGGTGGCAAGCCGAGTGGCAAACCGGTGGATGTGCTGACCGGGTTCCTCGACAAGGACGAGAATGCACTCGGCCGCCCGGTGGGCGTGGTGATCGATCAGCAAGGTGGCTTGCTGGTGGCGGATGATGTTGGCAATAAGGTGTGGCGAGTGTCGGCCACGAAGTGATGCTGAATGTGACCTGAAACAACTGTGGGAGCAAGCCTGCTCGCGAATGCGGAGTGTCAGCCTCCATTGAGTTGACTGATACACCGCTTTCGCGAGCAGGCTCGCTCCCACATTAGGATTGCTGCGATTTTTACTATGGGTTATGCGCCAGATGCTCAGGCTGCAACACCCGCTTCGCACTCAGATACGCCTTCTGCCAATACGCCTTCGACAGGCTGTCCAGCTTCACCGTGCCCCCCGTGGCCGGCGCGTGTACAAAGCGCCCCTCCCCGACGTAAATCCCCGCATGACTGACCTGCGAGCCGCCATTGGTGGCGAAGAAGATCAGGTCGCCGGTCTGCAGACCTTCCTTGCCGACATTCGGCGCCTGCATGACGATCAGCTCGCGCGTGGAGCGCGGCAGCGAAATGCCCGCCGCGTCACGGTAGACAAAACCGATCAAGCCGCTGCAATCGAATCCCGAATCTGGCGTATTGCCGCCCCAGCGATACGGCGTGCCGACCAGGCCAAGCGCGCGAAACAGCACGTCTTCAGCAGCAGGCGAAAAAGCTTGGGAGGGCCCGAATACGACCGGAGCGCGAACCACCGGCGCAGGTGGCGGTGTACGACTGGCACAGCCGCTGAGCAGCGCTGCGAAGAGCATCAAGGTGAGGCGGGCCGACATCGTCATAAGCAGAACATCCTGATCTGGCTGCGGCTTTTTCTGCCGATGGACAGAAAACAAAACCGCCTGCGTAAGCACGCAGGCGGTTTGCCATCAATATAGATTCAGGATTCTAGCGGCTACGCGGCAAACTTCAAGTAAGACTTTAACTTCACCTTGTAAAGTCTAGGTCTACTCCGTTAGCGGGAGCCTGATTGTCGCCGCGAGCGCAGCGACATCGGGGAATTACTTGCGAGCAGTGACTACCGTCGGAGCGTTGGCCAGAGCGCGTTTCGCTTCGATGAAGGTCTTGCTCCAGTAGCTGTCACCCAGGCTGTCGATGCGAACACCGCCGCTGCGACGACTGCTGGAGTGGATGAACTGGTTGTCACCGAGGTAGATCCCGGCGTGACTGACACGACCGCGACGACCGTTGGTGGCGAAGAACAGCAGATCGCCCGGCTCAAGGTTGCTGCGCGACACCAGCGGCGCATCAACGTTGATCATTTCGCGGGTCGAGCGTGGCAGGTTCATGCCAGCTTCTTCGCGAAACAGGTAACCGATGAAACCGCTGCAATCGAAACCGGCTTCAGAGGTCCCGCCGAAACGGTAACGGGTACCGATCAGGGACATGCCGCGTTCGAGGATGCTGTCGGCCAGAACAGGAAGCTGATAAGGCTTCTTGCCATTGAATTCGTTGAGTTCTTTTTCGGTGTCCAGCTCTTCCTGATAAATAACGGAAGACTGGGCCGTTGCAGAATTTTTAACCTGTTGAGGCTGCTCTTGAACTGGAGAATGAGCAGCGCAACCGTACAACAGGGTGACGAGTGCGAGAGGCACGAGGGGTGCGAAGCGCTTTAGCATGGGCACGACCGTGGCTGATAGTTGTAAAGAAGCCGAGACTATGCCCGCTATCAACCTCATTTGCAAATTCAATCGATCTTTTTGTGACTTCTCGGTTTCTCGTTTACATCTAAGCGCTTAAGCCCATTTGAACCGATACGCGGCCTGTACACCGTGCAGGAAAGCGGATTTTCTGGCGCCTGAAATATGCCAAAACTCGCTGAAAGCCGCGCCGTTACCAGCCCAGCGTTTCTTTCAGGAAGGGGATGGTCAGCTTGCGCTGAGCCTGCAACGAGGCCTGATCGAGCTGTTCGAGCAAGTCGAACAACGCACTCATGCTGCGGGTGCCGCGAGTCAAAATAAAATGCCCGACTTCGTCGGTGAGGTGCAAACCGCGACGAGATGCGCGCAATTGCAAGGCGCGCAGCTTGTCTTCATCGGAAAGTGGGCGCATCTGGAAAATCAGCGCCAGAGTCAGGCGCGACTTCAAGTCAGCCAGTTTGACCGGCAATTCACGCGGAGAGGTGGAAGCGGCGATCAGCAGACGCCGACCGCTGTCCCGCAGACGGTTGAACAGATGAAACATCGCCTCTTCCCAGTCAGCCTTGCCGGCAATTACCTGCAAGTCATCCAGGCAAACCAGCTCGTACTGTTCAAGGTTGTCGAGGATTTCGACACCGCGATCCATCAACTCGGCCAACGGCAAATACACCGCCGGCTCGCCCATCTGTTCGAAACGCAAACATGCAGCCTGCAACAGATGCGTACGCCCTACGCCGTGTTTGCCCCACAGGTAGATCAGGCTTTCTGTCCAGCCAGCGTCGGCTTCGCATAGACGCTCGACATAGCCGAGTGCAGCGGCATTGGCGCCTGGGTAGTAGTTGATGAAGGTGGCGTCGTCACGCAGACGCACACCTAGGGGCAGCTGAATCGGTTTCATGCTGACTGAACAGTTCTCAAGGAACCGTTAGTGGCCTCTGTGTAAAGTTTGCGAAGTTTATACCCGTGAAGCTGAGCGCACAATGCGACAGAGTCCAAGCAAAATCAAAGGTTTGCGTTAACACGCTGGTTTTATGACAGATTCTTTGGCGCCAGCACCTGCAGGACATGGGCCAACCCGGCTATTCGCCGGGCCGCCCTGCGCCACTACAGCTGCGGATCGTCAACGCCACTATAGATGTCGGAGTCCTTGTACAAGTCATGCACATGGCGCACCAGCACCATGATCACCGCGGCCACCGGCAACGCCAGCAGCACACCGGTGAAACCGAACAACTCGCCGCCAGCCAGAATCGCGAAGATCACCGCCACCGGGTGCAGACCGATACGATCGCCCACCAGCAACGGCGTCAACACCATGCCCTCAAGCGCCTGACCGACCATGAACACGGCGACAATGCCGACCATCGGGTACAGATCACCACCGAACTGGAACAACCCGGCAATCAGCGCTGCGCCAATGCCGATCACGAAGCCCATGTACGGCACGATCGCCGCCAGCCCCGCGATCAGACCGATCAACAGCCCCAGCTCGAGGCCGACAATCATCAGACCCGCCGCGTAAATCACGCCCAGCGCCAGCATCACCAACAACTGACCGCGAACGAACGCGCCCAGCACTTCATGGCATTCGCCGGCCAGCGCGACCACACGTTCTTCGCGATCACGCGGCAGCAGGCTGCGGATCTTGGCCATCATCACGTCCCAGTCGCGCAGCAGGTAGAAACTCACCACCGGGATCAGTACCAGATTGGCCAGCCAGCCGATCAACGCCAGACTGGAGGCCGTTGCCTGACTCAGCACCACGCCGACGATGTCGGTGGTCTGGCCCATGTGCTCGCTGATTGCGGCCTTGACCTTGTCGAACTTCCAGAAACCGTCCGACAGCCCCAGCTTCGACTGCGCCCACGGCACTGCCGTGTGCTGCAACCAGTCAAGCATCTGCGGTGCCAGTTCGTACAGTCGCAGCAACTGCTTGGCGAGCATCGGCACCAGCACCAGCATCAGCGCCGTGACGATCAGGGTGAACAGGGCAAACACCGCGATCACGCCCCAGGTGCGCGACAAACCAAGCCGTTCCAGGCGATCCACCAGTGGATCGAACAGATACGCCAGCAGCAGCGCCACCAGAAACGGCGTGAGGATCGGATGCAGCAACCAGACAAACGCGCAAAGCAGGATTACCCCACCGAGCCAGAACCAACGCCGAGTATCGGCCATGTACCACTCCTGCTTCTTCTATATAAGGAAAGACCTACCAGCGAAACCGCAGCGCCGGGGCCGGTGCGGCGACAGGCGCTGCCCCCACCACCCCAGGCTGCGGCGCTGCCACCGGAGCAGGCGTTTCGGCCGGCAACTCCTGCAACTTCGCCAGCGACAACTGCGCACGCATCTGGTCGGCACTGCCATTGACCCGATAAACGATGCGATCGCCATCAACACTTTGCAGACGCACGCCAAACGGTTCGAGTAACCGCAACAGCGCCGCGTAATGCTCCAGAGTCATGCCCTGCACTTCCAGGGTCTGCTGGCCCGAAGCACCGGGCTTGGCCACAAAACGTGGCGCCAGCCGCTCAGCCACCGCCAGCATCACCGCATCAGCGACTGCAGCCTGATCGACGCCCTGCACGCTGCCCGCCTCTTTCTGGTCGCCCAGCCACAAATGCCACTTGGCTTGCCACTGCCCACCTTCTTCGCGGGCATGCACCGCCAGCAAGGCGTCAGCGTTGTAGCGTTCAGAGGCGCCACGCAACGGTGCCGGATCCGTGCCTTCCAGCGCTGGCGCCGTGGCAACCAATTGCTCGCTCAAGTCCGCCAACGGCAAACGCAATGGCAAGCCGCGATGTTGAGCGGCCGTGCGTAAAGGCGCGGCAGCGGCCTGACCGTCACCGACCAGACTTGAGCCTTCAGTCGAATCGTTCAGCCACCAGCTCAGAATCGACGGGCGACTGGCGCCCCACACCGACAACCCGGCCCGACGCAGCGCCTGCTCGGTGGTCGCCGGATCGAAATCGACCTTGAGCACCTCCGGCGGCCCGGCATCGAAACCGAACTGACTGATGATTTGCTGCGGATCCTTGCGAATCGCCGCCAGCCCCGGATTCTGCGGGGCTTTCGGGTCGCCGGTAAGGCGCAACACCAGCGTATCGAGCGCCGCTTGCGTGGCGCGATCACGCTCTTCCGGTGCCTGGCCATTGACCGGCTCACGTACCTGATAAAGGCCTTTGAGGTTTTCGGCGTGACTCGCCAGGCTGATGAGAGACAAACAACCCACAAACAACAATTTACAAAAACGCATGGAGAATTCCCGTCGACAGGAGCGGCTGGAACAGGCCGCGTGAACCGGTTAAGCAAGGCTGTGACAATCTGCCATCGCAAAACATTCACACGGCAGCGGTAAGTTTTTGCACAGTGATAACGATAGACGGTTAATCGCCCCACCTTATACAGGCGTTCATACGGCTCAATTGCAAAAAATTTCCGTGGATATGGCTCTGCCCGTCGGTGCGAGGATGGCCGCTGCCCCTCAAGCCTGATAAAATCGCGCGCCTTCGCAGACCGGCAACAGCCGGGCACCTCGAAACTCGCGTGAGGCCATCGCCCCCTCGATTTCGAAGTTCCCGCTGAACTCGGTCGTTACCCCTGAATCCCCTCCCCTAAAGGCCTGGATCATGAGCAAGCAACCCTCCCTGAGCTACAAGGACGCCGGTGTAGACATCGACGCCGGTGAAGCATTGGTCGAACGCATCAAGAGCGTCGCCAAGCGCACTGCGCGCCCGGAAGTCATGGGCGGCCTGGGCGGTTTCGGCGCCCTCTGCGAAATCCCGGCCGGCTACAAGCAGCCTGTGCTGGTGTCCGGCACCGACGGCGTCGGCACCAAACTGCGTCTGGCGCTGAACCTGAACAAGCACGACAGCATCGGCATCGACCTGGTTGCCATGTGCGTGAACGACCTCGTGGTTTGCGGCGCTGAGCCACTGTTCTTCCTCGACTACTACGCCACCGGCAAACTCAATGTCGACACCGCTGCCCAGGTGGTAACCGGCATCGGCGCTGGCTGCGAACTGTCGGGTTGCTCGCTGGTTGGCGGCGAAACTGCTGAAATGCCTGGCATGTACGAAGGCGAAGACTACGACCTGGCCGGCTTCTGCGTCGGCGTCGTGGAAAAATCGGAAATCATCGACGGCTCGAAAGTGGCCACCGGTGACGCCTTGATCGCCCTGCCATCGTCCGGCCCGCACTCCAACGGCTACTCGCTGATCCGCAAGATCATCGAAGTCTCCGGCGCTGACATCGAAAACACTCAGCTCGACGGCAAACCGCTGACCGATCTGCTGATGGCCCCGACCCGCATCTACGTGAAGCCGTTGCTCAAGCTGATCAAAGACACCGGCGCCGTCAAAGCCATGGCCCACATCACCGGTGGTGGCCTGCTCGACAACATCCCGCGCGTTCTGCCAAAAGGCGCACAGGCCGTGGTTGACGTAGCTAGCTGGACTCGCCCTGCCGTGTTCGACTGGCTGCAAGAAAAAGGCAACGTTGACGAGACCGAGATGCACCGCGTGCTGAACTGCGGCGTTGGCATGGTTATCTGCGTAGCTCAGGAACACGTAGAAGTTGCACTGAACACCCTGCGTGACGCCGGCGAACAGCCTTGGGTCATCGGTCAGATCGCTGCCGCTGCCGAAGGCGCTGCTCAGGTTGATCTGCAGAACCTTAAGGCTCATTAATGTCCGCAACCTGTGATGTCGTGGTGCTGTTGTCCGGCACCGGCAGTAACTTGCAGGCTCTGATCGACAGCACGCGGACCGGCGATAGCCCGGTCCGCATCGCTGCAGTGATTTCCAATCGCGCCGACGCCTACGGCCTGCAACGCGCCAGCGACGCGGGTATCGCCACCCGCTCGCTGGATCACAAGGCATTCGAAGGTCGCGAGGCCTTCGATGCTGCCCTGATCGAACTGATCGACGAATTCAATCCGAAACTCGTGGTGCTGGCCGGTTTCATGCGCATTCTCAGCGCTGATTTCGTTCGCCACTACCAAGGTCGCCTGCTCAACATCCACCCGTCGCTGCTGCCCAAATACAAAGGGTTACACACTCATCAGCGCGCGCTGGAGGCCGGCGACACTGAGCACGGCTGCTCCGTGCACTTCGTCACCGAGGAACTCGATGGCGGACCACTGGTCGTACAGGCAGTATTACCGGTAGAGTTGCACGACACGCCGCAGAGTCTCGCGCAGCGAGTCCACGTTCAGGAACACCTGATCTACCCGATGGCAGTACGCTGGTTTGCCGAAGGCAGGCTGGCACTCGGTGAACACGGTGCTTTACTGGACGGCCAGTTACTCGCGGCCAGCGGCCACTTGATTCGAAACTAGGAGATATTATGCGTCGCGCCCTGCTCTTCGCTTGCGCTCTGCTCGCCCTGCCCTTCGCGCAGGCAGCCGAACTTCAACCGTTCTCCGCCAGCTACACCGCCGACTGGAAGCAGTTGCCTATGAGCGGCACCGCCGAGCGCAGTCTGGTCAAGGAAGCCAACGGCGTCTGGAAGCTCAGCTTCAAGGCCTCGATGATGATCGCCAGCCTGACTGAAGAAAGCACCCTGACCCTGGACAAGGACACCCTGCTGCCGCAGTCCTACCACTTTGAACGTGGCGGTCTGGGCAAAGCGAAAAAGGCTGATCTGGATTTCGACTGGAACAGCAAAATGGTCACCGGCACCGACCGTGGCGACGCGGTGAAAATCCCGCTGAACCGCGGCATGGTCGACAAGTCCACCTACCAACTGGCGCTGCAGCATGATGTCGCTGCCGGCAAGAAGACCATGAGCTATCAAGTGGTCGATGACGGTGAAGTCGATACCTATGACTTCCGCGTGCTCGGTTCGGAAAAAGTCGAAACCAAGGCCGGCCAGATCGATGCGATCAAGGTCGAGCGCGTACGCGATCCGACACAAAGCAAGCGCATCACCGTCCTCTGGTTCGCCAAGGATTGGGATTACCTGCTGGTTCGTCTGCAACAGGTTGAAACCGACGGCAAGGAGTACAACATCATGCTCCAGGACGGCACGGTCAACGGCAAAACCGTTAAAGGCAGCTGATCCACCGCTACAGCAAAGAGCCCCGCGAAATGCGGGGCTTTTTTTCGTCTGCGTTTAACCCGGCTTTTTGTGCCACCTTCGCCCCTCACCCCAGCCCTCTCCCTAGTGAGAGGGAGCCGACCGAGATGTCTGACCAGCTACATCGACCTGCAAGACCCAGTCGATTACGGATTCTCCAAAGCAAGATCAGGTCGGCGTAATTCTCTAATCTCCCACGGTCAGTCCCCTCTCCCCTTGGGAGAGGGCTAGGGTGAGGGGCTTTTGAAGGCAAGCCTCAAACCGAAAACTTCGCCACCATGCTGTTCAAATCCACCGCCAGCCGCGACAACTCCTGACTCGCCGCACTCGTCTGATTGGCCCCCGTCGAGGTCTGCATCGCCAGATCACGAATATTCATCAGATTGCGATCCACCTCCCGCGCCACCGCCGCCTGCTCTTCCGAGGCACTGGCGATCACCAGATTGCGCTCATTGATCAGCGTGAACGCCGAGGCGATCTCTTCAAGCGCAGTCCCGGCGGCCTTGGCCAACTCGAGCGTCGAACGCGCACGCACATTGCTTTGCTGCATCGAATTGACCGCCGAATCGGTGCCCTGTTGGATGCCGCCGATCATCTGTTCAATCTCTTGCGTCGACTGCTGGGTACGATGCGCCAAGGCCCGCACCTCATCGGCCACTACCGCGAATCCGCGTCCGGCATCACCGGCCCGCGCGGCTTCAATCGCGGCGTTCAAAGCGAGCAGATTGGTCTGCTCGGCAATCGAACGAATCACGTCCAGTACCTTGCTGATGCCATGAACCTTCTGCGCCAGATCTTCGACCTGCGATGCATTGTTGGTCACGTCTTCGGCGAGGAACTCAATCGACGAAACGGTTTGCTGCACTTGTTCGCGACCATGCTGGGCGATGCGGTCGGATTCACGCGACGCCTCCGAGGTCGCCACTGCATTGCTGGCCACCTCCTCCACCGCCGCCGTCATCTGATTGACCGCCGTGGCGGCTTGCTCGATTTCCAGGCTCTGCTGGTGCAACCCGCGGGTAGCGTCTTCCGTGACGCAACTCAGCTCCTCCGAGGCCGAGGCCAATTGGCTGGAGGACTCCGAGATTTGCCGAATCGTATCGCGCAAGTTGTGCTGCATGCTCTTGAGCGCCTGAAGCAGCCGCGCCGGTTCGTCCTTGCCGCTGATGCTGATATCACCGGTCAGATCACCACCGGCCACCACCTCGGCTACGCCCAACGACTGCGCCAGCGGCAACACGATGCTGCGCGTCAGCAATAGGGCGAGGCCGATGGTGATCAGCGCGGTCACGCCGATCATCACCCCGACCCACACCCGCGAATTGATAAACACCAGTCGCGCCGCTTCTGTGGCGAGATTGGCGTTGTGTTTATTCAGCTCGACCAGTTCGCGCAGGATGACCGCGATTTCATCGGCCAACGGACTCATCTGGCCGTTGAGAATGGTCGCAGCCTCTTCCACCCGATTCTGCGCCGACAACTGCATGACTTGCGCCTGAAACTCCAGATACTGGTGCTCGGCGACTTTGAAGCGATCAAACAACTTGCGCTCTTCTGGTAATACGATCAGCACGTCATAACGCTGCTGGGCCTCACTCAGCACACCGCGCACGTCATTGAGCTTGGCGATATTCTGCTCCAGCGCCTGCGGATCACGATTGAGCAACAGGCGCATGGTCAACGCGCGCAGGCGCAGCATGTCCTGACTCATCTCGCCGACGGCCATCACACTCGGTAGCCAGTTGTTATCGACCTCATCGGACTGCGCGCGCATGTTCGACATTTGTAGCAGGGCGAACGCGCCGAGGGCAAACACCATCAACGCCAACAAACCAAACCCCAGGCCGGCGCGCGGGGCAATATTGAGACTACGGATACTCATTGCTCTGGTTCCTTCCAAAAGCGCTGCATCGACCCTGCAGCTGGTTGCTCTAGAAGGTATCGGCCCGGCGAAAATTTGCGTAAGACGAAAAGGCGATATCAAAAGGCCTTGATCGTTCGAACCGTTGGCATTAACGATTCCGCGTACTTTTGCCGGACTTGAGCCCCGTTCGCGGCAAGATCGCCAGGAAGTTATCCCGAGCGACTTTTTTCGCAACGCCTTCAGGCAAGGCGTCGAGGAATGGCTTAAAGCTGTGCATTTCCTCACCGAGCTTGTTGAAGCGTCCGACCACATCCGAGCCGAGCATGAAGCGTTCCGGGTATTTCTCCACCAGCGCCAGCCACTCCGCGCGCGGCGTACCCTGCTCGTCCAGCAGATAAGGCGTGAGCATGCTCCAGGACAGGTCGATAAACAGGTTGGGATACGCCTCAAGCATGCGCGTTAGGGTGGGCAGCAAGAAACTCAGTTGCGTCTGATGCCGATGGATTTCAGCGCTGGTACCGGCATGAGCCCAGATGAATCGCGTGTGCGGATGATTACGCAGCGGCTCTTCGATTTCCTTCAGGTACAGCGGATTTTTCTCACGCTTGGAGGTGATGTTCGAATGCAGCATCACCGGCAGATCATTCTCGGCCGCCAAGTGATAAATCTTGGTCATCGCTTCGTTATTGGCCCGTGGCGTGTCGCCGGACGTCAGCGCAGTGAGGTCGTCATGCCGGGTGAACACCTCGCCGATGCCCTGCCACAGCCCCGGGTACAGGTCGAGCATGCGCTGGATGTGTGCGGCGGAGTTCTTGTCGTTGGGATTGAAGCCCGACAGGAACGGATGAAAGTACGGGCGCTGCTCGGGCGAAAGCCTTTGTACGGCATCAGCGACGATCACGTCAGTGGCGCTATACCAATAAGCGTCGGCGTCGTCGCCGGCGTAATAACGCGGACGCTTGGGTTCGTCTTCGTGCCATTTCTTCGCTACCGGGATACCGGAAATCATCACGTGTTCGACAGAACCGTCCTTCATCGCCGCCAGCAGTTTCGCCATGCCTGCGCTTTCCTGGAAAAAATCCACGTAATGCAGGTGCGCATCGCTGTAGGTGTATTCGCGGGCGCTGACATTGCCGGCAAGCAGCAGAAGGCAGGCGAGACTCAAACGATACAGGGACACAAGTAATCTCCGAGAAGTAGGCATAGCCTAGACCCCGCCCTGACGACAAGGGTTCATCCCGCAGGAAAGTGGAACGCGTGCCGGTGGGAATGCTCTATAACTGCAAGGTCTTTTTTGATCGAAACGACTTTTCCTACTGCCTGTGAGGTTCCCATGACTGTTACCGTCAATACCGTCTCCGCTGAAGGTTTTCGTCACACCGTACAGATTGATGACCACGAACTGTTTGCCGACGTGCCGAAATCCGCCGGCGGCGAAGGCTCCGCCCCTGAGCCACACGACTACTTCGATGCCGCCCTTGGCGCCTGCAAAGCGCTGACCCTGAAGATGTACGCGAAGAAGAAAGACATCCCGCTGACCGGCGTCGGGGTCGACGTCAAACGCGATAACAGCGAAGAACAAAAAGGCAAATACGTGCTGCACGTCACCCTCACCCTCAAAGGTGTACTCACCGATGCCCAGCGTGAGGAACTGCTGCGCGTCGCCGACCGCTGCCCGATTCACAAACTGATGACCACGACCGACGTCAGCATCGAAACCCACGCCCCGCAAGGCTTCGATAGCCAGTAATCCTCCTCACGCCAGCGGCGGGTTATGCTTCTGGCATCACCCGCTCAGCCTGGAATGCACCATGGACACGCAACCTCTGATCATCCGCCCGCGCGCCGAAGACGTCGAAGGCCAGCCGATTCTGCGTCCGCTGCCGTCAGCCAAATGCCGCAGTGTCGGGCCTTTCGTGTTTTTTGATCACATGCTCGAGACGGTTTATCCGACGGGCAAAGGCATGAACATCCGACAGCACCCACACATCGGTCTGTCGACGCTCACCTATCTGTTTGAGGGGCAGATCCAGCACAAGGACAGCCTTGGCTCGGACCAGGTGGTCTGCGCCGGCGATGTCAGCTGGATGACCGCTGGCAGCGCGATTGCCCACGTTGAACGCACGCCTGAGCCGTTGTGGGACCAAAGCTTCACGATGCACGGCTTGCAGATCTGGCTGGCGTCGCCCAAGGATCACGAGCAAGGCCCGGGGCATTACAGCCACCACCCGGCAGCAACCTTGCCGGTGAGCGATAACCTTGGCGTACAGATTCGGATGATTGCCGGGTCAGGCTTTTGCCTGGAATCGCCGGTGCCGGTGCTTTCTCCTACGCTGTATGCGGAAGTGAAGATGCAAACGGCGACCACTCTGCTGATTCCGACCGAGCATGAAGAGCGGGCGTTGTATGTGTTGAGTGGCGATGCGCAGCTGAATGGCGAAACCATTGAAACGCATGCGCTGGTGGTGTTGCCGGCCGGGGAAGAAATGAGCCTGTTTGCCGAAAGCGATGTGCACGCGGTGGTGTTCGGCGGCGCGCCCTTGGACGGGCCTCGGCGGATCAACTGGAATTTTGTGGCGAGCGATCCGGCGGCGATCGATGAAGCGCGGCGCAAATGGGCGGCCGGGGACTGGCCGACGGTGCCGGGGGAAGTTGAGCGGATCGAGTTGCCGCGCTGAAAAGCTACCCTCCAGCCCTCTCCCGGAGGGAGAGGGGCCGACCGAGGTGTCTTAAGTCATACACCGACCTGAAATATAGCGTCGATTAGGGGGTCAGCTAAACACAGCAGACGATTTCGGATTCACATAAGCATTTTCAGGTCGGCGGACCTCTGAAATATCCCCCAATCAGTCCCCTCTCCCTCCGGGAGAGGGTTAGGGTGAGGGGCTTTTCGCTCTTCGCTTTTCAGCCCTTGAACACTTCATCCAGCAAATCATGCATCGACTTGAAGGCACGCTTGGCGGTCTTCGCGTCGTACATCATCTTGCCCGGTACATTGGCATGCGGATCAGTAAACGAGTGCACCGCACCGCCGTAGCTGAGCAACTGCCAATCCACCTTCGCCGCGTTCATCTCGTCTTCAAACGCCGGCAATTGCTCTTTCGGCACCAACGGATCGGCAGCGCCGTGCAGTACCAGCACCGAACCTTTGATGTTCTGCGCGTCGGCAGGATTCGGCGAATCCAGCGTGCCGTGGAACGATACCGCCGCCTTCACCGGCGCACCGGTGCGCGCCAGATCCAACGCACAGCAACCGCCGAAGCAGAAACCGAACACCGCCAGCTTCGACGTATCGACCGCCGCTTCGCCCTGCTTCTGCAATTGCTCGAACGCCGCTTGCATACGCTTGCGCAGGAGCGCGCGATCATCCTTCAGTGGCATCATCGCGGCACCCGCCTGATCAGCGTTTTGTGGACGCACAGCCTGGCCGTAAACGTCAGCAATCAACACCACGTAGCCCTTGGCCGCAACCGACCTGGCGATCTCTTCGGCACCGGCGCTGACGCCCATCCAGTTCGGCGCCATCAACAAACCCGGACGCGCGTCTTTGTGCTCGGCGTCGAACGCCAGACGACCTTCATAAGGCTGGCCGTCGATCTGATAGACCACGGAACGTACAGTGACTTGGCTCATTTCTGACTCCTGATTGGTTAAACACCAGAATGAAAAAACCCGCCGAAGCGGGTTTTTCAACAGCTTGGTTAAACCGACAGTTCAACCAACAGCTTGTTCAGACGGGTCACGTAAGCGGCCGGGTCTTTCAAGCTTTCGCCAGCCGCGAGGGCGGCCTGATCGAAGAGGATGTGCGACAGGTCGCCAAAACGCCCTTCGTTCTGCTCGCCGTCGAGTTTCTCGATCAGCGGGTGGCTTGGGTTGAATTCGAAGATCGGCTTCGAGTCCGGCACTTTCTGCCCACTGGCTTCGAGGATCTGACGCATTTGCAGACCCAGATCCTGCTCGCCAATGGCCAGGATGGCCGGCGAATCAGTCAGACGATGGGATACGCGGACTTCAGCCACGGAATCGCCCAGCGCGGTTTTCAGACGCTCAACCAGACCTTCTTTGGACTTGGCGACCTCTTCTGCGGCTTTCTTGTCCTCTTCCGAGTCCAGGTTGCCCAGATCGAGATCACCACGTGCCACGTCAACGAAAGTCTTGCCGTCGAATTCGCTGAGGTAGCTCATCAGCCACTCGTCGATGCGATCCGTCAGCAGCAGCACTTCGATGCCTTTCTTGCGGAAGACTTCCAGGTGCGGGCTGTTCTTGACCTGCGCGTAGGTTTCGCCGGTGAGGTAGTAGATCTTGTCCTGACCTTCCTTGGCGCGTGCCAGGTAGTCGGCCAGACCGACGATCTGCTCGCCGTCGTCGCCATTGGTCGATGCGAAACGCAGCAGACCGGCAATTTTCTCTTTGTTGGCGAAATCTTCTGCCGGGCCTTCTTTCATGACCTGACCGAAGTTCTTCCAGAAGCCTTTGTATTGCTCAGGCTCGTTTTTCGCCAGTTTTTCCAGCATGTCGAGCACGCGCTTGGTCAGCGCGGTTTTCATCGAATCGATGATCGGGTCTTTCTGCAGGATCTCACGCGACACGTTCAGCGACAGGTCGTTGGAGTCGACCACGCCTTTGATGAAGCGCAGGTACAACGGCAGGAACGACTCGGCCTGATCCATGACGAACACGCGTTGCACATACAGCTTCAGGCCTTTCGGCGCTTCACGCTGGTACAGATCGAACGGCGCGCGGGCCGGCACGTACAGCAGCGAGCTGTACTCAAGCTTGCCTTCAACCTTGTTGTGGCTCCAGGCCAGCGGGTTTTCAAAGTCGTGCGCGATGTGCTTGTAGAACTCCTGGTATTCCTCGTCCTTCACTTCAGTGCGCGGACGGGTCCACAGGGCGCTGGCGCGGTTGACGGTTTCCCATTCAACGGCCGGAGTCTCTTCGCCTTCGGCAGCTGCAGCTTCTTTAGGCAGCTCGATCGGCAACGCGATGTGGTCGGAGTACTTCTTGATGATGTTGCGCAGACGCCAGCCATCGGCGAATTCGTCTTCACCGGATTTCAGGTGCAGAACGATGCGGGTACCGCGCTCTGGCTTGTCGATGGTGGCGACTTCGAACTCGCCCTCGCCTTTCGACGACCAGTGCACGCCTTCGCTGGCCGGAGTGCCGGCACGACGGCTGTACACGTCAACTTTGTCGGCAACGATGAAGGCAGAGTAGAAGCCGACACCGAACTGGCCGATCAGGTGCGAATCCTTCTTCTGATCGCCCGAGAGATTCTTCATGAAATCGGCGGTGCCCGATTTGGCGATGGTGCCCAGGTGGGTGATCACATCGTCACGGTTCATGCCGATACCGTTGTCTTCGAGGGTGACGGTCTTGGCGTCCTTGTCGAAGCTCACACGGATTTTCAGATCAGCGCCGCCCTCAAGCAACTCTGGCTTGGCCAGGGCTTCGAAGCGCAGTTTGTCGACAGCGTCAGAGGCGTTCGAGATCAATTCGCGAAGGAAGATTTCCTTGTTGGAATACAGCGAATGGATCATGAGGTGCAGCAGCTGCTTTACCTCGGTCTGGAAGCCCAGGGTTTCCTTTTGAGTTTCCACACTCATGGTCATCAAACTCCAATCAGATGGCAGTGGCCGCGACCCGAAATGGTCGGCGGCGGGTTGTCTTGTGAGTTTGGGGCGCTGTTCAGGATTTCAAGGGCTCATCGATTTTGAAGTGCGCACGAGCGGTGGCAATCGGTTCGCTTTCGGTGCTTTGCCAGGCGGTGATGGCGACGTTGGCCACGCGACGCCCCTGACGGCACACCTGACATTTGGCCCAGGTATCGCGGAACTGCCCGGCGCGCAGGTAATCGAGGGAGAAGTCGATAATCTTCGGCACCCCTGGTGCGCCAGTGAAAATCAGCAGGTGCAGCGCGGCTGCCAGCTCCATGAACCCGGCAATCACCCCGCCGTGGATCGCTGGCAATAAAGGGTTACCAATGTTGTCCTTGTTAGCCGGCAGCTTGAACAGCAGCTCATCACCGACACGCGAACACTCGATGCCGATCAGCCCGGCGTAGGGAATCAACTTCAGCAACGGCGCGTAATCACCTTGTGCATGGGCCTGCTGCAGTTGCTGCTTGAGATCATCGCTCACTGCCGCTCTCCCTTTATCGCGCCGCCGAAACCTTTGGTGCCTTTGAGACCCTTGCCCATGCGCATAAAGGTGCCGACCACATGTGCGATAGGCTGTTCGGGGTCGTCCTGATAAGCGAAACCACGGGCAAAAATCACATCAGGGGTCACCCGATAGCACTGGGCGAAGCCATACACATCCTTGTTCGGCTCGGCCGCGTGCATGTAGTCGATGCGCAGATCGAGGGTCGGGCAGACCTCGAATTCCGGCAATACGCACAGGGTCGACATCCCGCAGGCCGTGTCCATCAATGAAGTGATCGCACCACCATGGATGACACCGGTTTCCGGATTTCCGACGATTTTCGGGCTGTACGGCAGAATCACCGTGAGCCCTTCGCTGGAGGCGCCGTGCACCTGTAAACCAAGGACCTGGCAGTGTCGCAACGCAGAAAGAAACCGCGTTGCACGCTCAAAAACGGTGTTTTCAGCCATTTGATAATTACTCTCGTTAGAGCCTTTTGCCAGTAGTGAGCAAAACAGCAAAAGTTCCGTATAAAAACAAACTTATATATCTGAAAGAAATGAGGAACTTAACCTGTAGCGCCAGGTTCTTAAGGCCAGTAGTTATTTTCCATAAGGAGAAACACCCCATGCGTAAGACTTTAGCTATTGCCTTGATGTTGACCGCTTCCCTCGGTCTCGCTGCCTGCGATAAAAAATCCGAGGACAAAGCTCAAGATGCAAACCAACATGCTGAACAAGCTCAGCAAGACATGAACAAAGCTCAGGATAAAGTGAACGACGCTGCGAAAGAAAACGCCGAAGCTGCCAAAGCTCAGGCCGAATCTAACGCTGCTGCACAAGAAGAAGCTGCCAAGAAGCAATAATTTGCTTTTTGCTGCAGAAAAAGAAAACCCGCCAAGTGCGGGTTTTCTTTTGCCTGTCATTTAGGGTCGTGCTCGCCTTAGAGCAAGACAGTTCTAAAAGTCGGACTAATCATAAGCAACAGCGAACAGACTAAACCAACTAGCCAGACCAGACTGCGCAGCTTGGGCAGATCGGCCAGATAGAACCACAGGTAGAGGATTCGCGCGATCACGAAGATGATCGCCAATGTATCGATCAGCCAGCCTGCCGTTTGCGTGGTGTGCGCCATCAACACACCGACTGCGAACAAGATGAATGCTTCGATACTGTTCTGGTGAGCCGCCAGCGCCCGCGCGCCGTAGCCGGTCAGTTGCGCCTGTTGCTGTCGCGGCAAGTGGTTGTTGTAACCGCCCTGCTCTTTCATCGCTTTGCCCACCGGCATACGCGCGATATAGATCATCAGTGCACTGATAAACACACACCAGAACGGAATACTCATCAAGCAGCCTCTTTGTTCGCCTCGGGGATGGGCGCCTCTGTAGGGGTATAGACCATTACATCGAGAACGTCGGAATGAAACTCGCGCCGATACAAGACCAATACCACCCCGGCGCTCATCAGCATGAACAGCCACGGGCTGACGAACCAGGCCAGCATGGTCATGCCGAAGTAGTAAGAGCGCAGCCCGAAGTTGAACTGGTTGGCTGCCATCGAAATCACCCGCGCCGCCCGCGCAGCGAAGGCCTTGCGCTCCTGTTCGGAAACATGTCGTTCACCGATCATCGGCGCCGAGCCAACCAGCACGGCCGCGAAGTTGTACTGACGCATGCACCAACTGAAGGTGAAGAACGCGTAGACGAACACCATCGCCAGACACAGCAACTTGATTTCCGACATGCCCTGCGACGCCTGCTGCACCATCGGGATGTCTGCCAGCAACGACACTGCCCGCTCGGACGCGCCAAGCACGGTGAGAATACCGGCGAGGATGATCAGCGTGCTGGAAGCGAAGAATGAGGCATTGCGTTCCAGGTTGCCGATCACACTGGCATCGGCAATGCGGTTGTCGCGCAGCAGCATGCGGCGCATCCAGTCTTCGCGGTACAGGTGCAGCACGCTGGCCAGACACGCTGTATCGCGCCCCTTCCAAGAGGCATAACGGGTATAACCACCCCAGCAGATGACAAACCAGACGGCGGCGAGCAGGTGGATCAGGTTGGCTTGGATGAACGACATGCAATTCCTTGTGAGGTGTGTACACGGCACTGATTACTTGTGGGAGCGAGCCTGCTCGCGAAAGAGTTGTGTCTGCCGCCATCAATGTTGCGTGATACGCCGCTTTCGCGAGCAGGCTCGCTCCCACATTAAGATTTCGGCAACCTTTCGACGTTAGCTCAGGGAAAAAGACACTGCCTGACGCGCATAAAAAATGCCCCGTATCGATTGATACGGGGCATTTCTGTTTAAGCGTTGAAGACCCGCTTGTGGCGGGTCAGACAACATCAGGCAACCGCTTCGCTGCGCTTGCCCAGCAGGCGATCGCAAACCACCGCGACCACCAGGGTCATCACACACGGCACCAGCCATGCCAGGCCCTGCTCGCTCAGCGGCAGGTGGGACAACTGCGACGGCATCCAGTCGGCCAGACCCGCACCTTTCAGCGCGTCGATGGTGCCGAACACGAACGACACCAGCATCACCGGACCGAGAATGCGGCCGTGCTCATGCCAGAAGTCTTTGCAGAAGCTCAGTGCGACCAGCACGATGCACGGCGGATAGATCGCAGTGAGCACCGGAATCGAAAACGCGATCAGCTTGGTCAGGCCCAGGTTGGACACCAGCAGCGAGAACGCCGCCAGAATGATCACCAGGGTCTTGTAGGACAGTGGCAGCACACGGCTGAAGTATTCAGCGCAAGCACACGTCAGACCAACCGCTGTCACCAGACAGGCGAGCGAGATCAGCACCGCGAGGAAACCGCTGCCCAGCGAACCGAAGGTGTGTTGCACATAGGCGTGCAATACCGCTGCGCCGTTGGTCGCGCCTACGGCCACTTCATGGCTGCCGGAACCGAGGCGGAACAGGCTGACATACACCAGCGCCAGACCGACACCGGCGATCAGGCCGGCGATAATCGCGTAACGGGTGATCAGCGCCGGCGACTCGACGCCACGGGAGCGGATCGCGTTAACGATGACGATGCCGAACACCAGTGCACCGAGGGTATCCATGGTCAGGTAACCATTGATGAAACCCTGGGAGAACGGTGCCGCTACGTACTCAGGAGTGCCATGGCCGATGTCACCCGCCGGCAAGGCAAATGCCGCGATACCGAGCACCGCCAGCGCGATGATCTTCAATGGTGCAAGGAAGCGGCCAACGGTGTCCAGCAAACGCCCAGGGTAGAGCGAGATGAAGAACACCAGCAGGAAGTACACCGAGCTGTAGAGGAACAGCGCCAGCGGGCTTTCGCCGGTCAACGGCGCCAGACCCACTTCGAAGGATACGGTCGCGGTACGCGGGGTGGCGAACAACGGGCCGACCGCCAGGTAGCACGCTGCAGCCAGAATGCCGCCAGCGATCTTGCCGATCGGGCTGCTCAGCGCATCCATCGCCCCACCAACCTTGGCCAGTGCGACGACGGTGATCACCGGCAGACCGACCGCGGTGATCAGGAAGCCCAGTGCAGCCATCCAGACGTGAGGTCCGGCCTGCAAGCCAACGATCGGCGGGAAGATGATGTTGCCAGCCCCAACGAACAGGGCAAATGTCATAAAGCCAAGTGCCAGGATGTCCTGACCTTTCAAAACTTTCATTAAGGTAATACCACACTACTGAATCGGAATTTAGAGGGGGATTGCCCTGTGTAATTAGGGAAATGCTGTCGATCCGTATGGGACTGACCCTTAAAGCGCGTTGCATGCCTTGTGGGCGGCAGACGCAAAAATGGCTGCTAGCCTAACGAATTTGGCCTGCGAACGCACTGTTAGAGGGCGAACTATCCGATACGCGACGTTTCCGTGTCGCGTTTATGTATGAAAAGCAGCTGCAAGCTACAAGTTTCAAACTGCAAGAAAAAAGCTTGTCGCCTGAAACTTGTAGCTTGTAGCTGCTCTTGAACGACAAAGGCCACCCGAAGGTGGCCTTTGTTTGGTGAAGCGTCAGCTAAGCGCGAGGCTTACTTGACAGCCCAACCGGTCAGCTCGGCCAGGGCCTTGCCGATGTCTGCCAGCGAACGCACGGTTTTCACGCCTGCGTCTTGCAGCGCAGCGAATTTCTCGTCTGCAGTGCCTTTGCCGCCAGAGATGATTGCGCCAGCATGGCCCATGCGCTTGCCCGGAGGAGCAGTCACACCAGCGATGTAGGAAACAACCGGCTTGGTCACGTGTGCCTTGATGTAGGCAGCCGCTTCTTCTTCAGCCGAACCGCCGATCTCACCGATCATTACGATCGCTTCGGTCTTCGGGTCTTCCTGGAACAGCTTCAGGATGTCGATGAAGTTCGAACCCGGGATCGGGTCACCACCGATGCCGACGCAAGTCGACTGACCGAAACCAGCGTCAGTAGTCTGCTTCACAGCTTCGTAGGTCAGGGTGCCGGAACGCGAAACGATACCAACCTTGCCTGGCAAGTGAATGTGACCTGGCATGATGCCGATCTTGCATTCGCCTGGGGTGATCACGCCAGGGCAGTTAGGGCCGATCAGGACTACGCCCAGCTCGTCGCACTTAACTTTGGCGTCCAGCATGTCCAGGGTAGGAATGCCTTCGGTGATGCAGACGATCAGCTTGATGCCGCCGAATGCCGCTTCCAGGATCGAATCTTTGCAGAAAGGAGCCGGAACGTAGATCACGCTGGCGGTAGCGCCAGTGGCCGCTACTGCGTCTTTAACGGTGTTGAACACTGGCAGACCCAGGTGCTCGGTGCCGCCTTTGCCCGGAGTTACGCCGCCAACCATCTTGGTGCCGTATTCGATGGCTTGCTGGGTGTGGAAACTACCTTGCGAACCGGTAATACCCTGGCAGATAACTTTGGTGTCTTTATTGATCAGGACGCTCATTATTTGCCCTCCGCAGCTTTGACAACTTGTTGAGCAGCGTCGGTCAGGCTGGTAGCAGCGATGATGTTCAAACCGCTTTCTGCCAGTACTTTAGCGCCCAGCTCAGCGTTGTTGCCTTCAAGGCGAACAACAACCGGGATTTTCACGCCGACTTCTTTCACAGCGCCGATGATGCCTTCGGCAATCATGTCGCAGCGAACGATGCCGCCGAAGATGTTGACCAGTACTGCAGCGACGTTGGTGTCGGACAGAATGATCTTGAACGCTTCAGTTACGCGTTCTTTGGTAGCGCCACCACCTACGTCGAGGAAGTTGGCTGGCTTGCCGCCATGCAGGTTGACGATGTCCATGGTACCCATGGCCAGGCCAGCACCGTTGACCATGCAGCCGATGTTGCCTTCCAGTGCTACGTAGTTCAGTTCGAACTTGGCAGCGTGCGCTTCGCGCGGATCGTCTTGCGACGGATCGTGGAAAGTCTTCAGCTTAGGCTGACGGTACATTGCGTTGGCGTCGATGTTGATCTTGGCGTCCAGGCAGTGCAGATCGCCGTCAGCCTTGATCACCAGCGGGTTCACTTCCAGCAGAGCCAGGTCGTGATCCTTGAACAGTTTGGCCAGACCTACGAAGATCTTGGCGAACTGAGCAACCTGCTTGCCTTCCAGACCCAGCTGGAATGCCAGCTCGCGACCCTGGAATGGCTGAGCGCCAACCAGTGGATCGATAGTGGCTTTCAGAATTTTTTCTGGAGTGTCGTGAGCGATTTTCTCGATGTCCACGCCACCTTCGGTGGAAGCCATGAACACGATGCGACGGCTCGAACGGTCAACGACAGCGCCCAGGTACAGCTCTTTAGCGATATCAGTGCACGATTCAACCAGGATCTTGGTGACTGGCTGGCCATTGGCGTCAGTCTGGTAAGTCACCAGACGCTTGCCCAGCCACTGCTGTGCGAAGGCTTTGGCGTCTTCTTTGCTGCGAACCAGCTTGACGCCGCCCGCTTTACCGCGACCACCGGCGTGGACCTGGGCTTTGACAACCCACTCGCTGCCGCCGATTTTGTCGCAAGCTTCTGCTGCTGCTTCCGGGGTGTCTACTGCGTAACCAGTGGAAACTGGCAGGCCGTATTCAGCGAACAGCTGCTTACCCTGATACTCGTGAAGATTCATGCTTTTTACCGTCTTCGTTAGGTACTGCGCATTCGGCGCTGCGCTCGTTTGAGTGCCGCGCCACCTGTGACTGCTGCTTGCGTAGCCTTTCCGGATACCCGGTGCAGCTACGCAAGACTGCGTCCAGCGGACATTCCGCGGTGAGACTTGCTCGCAAGGCTCACGACGGGCCGTTACCGCCGTGGTTTCTTATTGTCTATTAACGCTTCTTGCGGTTGGCAATGTGGATGGCGCCGCCATTCACAGCCAGAGCAGCTTCGTGCAAGGCTTCAGACAGGGTCGGATGGGAGAAAACCATCATGCCCAGGTCTTCAGCGCTGGTGCCGAATTCCATACCGATCGCGCCCTGCTGAACGAGTTCTGCAGCGCTCGGGCCAATCACGTGCACGCCCAATACGCGGTCGGTCTTGGCATCAGCGATGACCTTGACGAAACCACCGGTATCGTTGGCGGCCATGGCACGGCCGGAAGCGGCGAACGGGAAGGTGCCGACGTTAACTTCAACGCCTTCAGCTTTCAAGGCCTGCTCGGTTTTGCCAACCCACGCGATTTCCGGGTGAGTATAAATAACCGAAGGGATCAGGTCATAGTTCATCTGGGCTTTGTGGCCCTTGATGCGCTCGACAACCATGATGCCTTCTTCCGAAGCTTTGTGAGCCAGCATCATGCCGCGAACCACGTCACCGATGGCGAAAACGCCCGGTACGGTGGTCGCGCAGTGATCGTCAACGTGCACGAAACCGCGCTCGTCGAGGGTCACGCCGCTGTCGGCAGCCAGCAGATCAGTGGTCACCGGACGGCGACCAACGGCCACGATCAGCTTGTCGAACGTGATGGTCTGTTCGCCGTTGGCATCGGTGTAGTTCACAACGACTTCGTCGCCGTTCACTTTCGAGCCGGTGACGCGAGCGCCCAGCTTGATGTCCAGACCCTGTTTGGTCAGGGTTTTCAGCGCTTCCTTGGAAACAGCGGTGTCCGCTGCCATCAGGAAAGTGTCCAGCGCTTCGAGGACAGTCACTTCTGCACCCAGACGCGACCATACCGAACCCAGTTCCAGACCGATCACGCCAGCGCCGATCACGCCCAGACGTTTTGGTACGGACTGGAATTCCAGTGCGCCAGTCGAATCAACGATGACTTTCTGATCAACCGGAGCCGGTGGAATGTCGATCGGACGCGAACCTGGAGCGAGGATGACGTTTTCAGCTTCGATGACTTCAACCGAGCCGTCTGGCTTGGTGACTTCGACTTTCTTGCCAGCCAGCAGTTTGCCGTGGCCCTGGATCGAAGTAACGCCGTTGGCCTTGAACAGGGTGGCAACGCCGCCGGTCAGGTTCTTGACGATGCCAGCCTTGCGGCCAACCATCGCAGCGACGTCCATTTTGACTTCGCCAGTCGAGATACCGTGAACGTTGAAGCTTTCTTTCGCTTCCTTGTATTTCCAGGAGCTGTCGAGCAGCGCCTTGGAAGGAATGCAGCCGACGTTCAGGCAGGTGCCGCCCAGGGCTTGCTTGCCTTCAGCGTCGGTGTACTTCTCGATGCAGGCAGTGGTCAGACCCAGCTGCGCGGCCTTGATGGCAGCTACGTAACCGCCAGGGCCGGCACCGATCACTACTACGTCAAATTTCTGCGACATTCAAAAAATCCTCTTTAGCGAAAAGCTTCAAGCCGCGCGCTCCAAGCCAAGCTGCCTTTTCCTGCAGCTTGAAACTTGAAGCCCGCAGCTGCTTCTATCAGATATCCAGCAACAGACGAGCCGGATCTTCCAGCAGGTTCTTGATGGTCACCAGGAAGGTTACAGCTTCTTTGCCATCGATCAGACGGTGATCGTAGGACAGCGCCAAGTACATCATCGGACGAATAACGACCTGACCGTTGATGGCCATAGGACGCTGGATGATGTTGTGCATGCCCAGAATCGCTGCCTGCGGCGGGTTGACGATCGGGGTCGACATCATCGAACCGAAGGTACCACCGTTGGTGATGGTGAAGGTACCACCGGTCATCTCGTCCATCGACAATTTGCCGTCACGGGCTTTCTTGCCGAAAGTGGCGATGCCGCCTTCGATTTCAGCCAGGCTCATCAGTTCGGCGTTACGCAGAACCGGAACCACCAGACCGCGGTCGCTGGAAACAGCAACACCGATGTCGGCGTAGCCGTGGTAAACGATGTCGCCACCGTCGATCGACGCGTTGACAGCCGGGAAGCGTTTCAGCGCTTCGGTAGCCGCTTTGACGAAGAACGACATGAAGCCCAGGCGTACGCCGTTGTGGGACTTCTCGAACAGGTCCTTGTACTTCGAACGCAGGGCCATGACTTCGGTCATGTCGACTTCGTTGAACGTGGTCAGCATCGCCATGTTCGACTGTGCTTCAACCAGACGCTTGGCCACGGTGGCACGAACGCGGGTCATCGGCACGCGCTTCTCGATGCGGTCGCCAGCGGCGAACACTGGAGCGGCAGCCGAAGGAGCAGCAGCCTTGGCAGGTGCAGCAGCCGGAGCAGCTTTCTTGGCAGCAACAGCAGCCACCACGTCTTCCTTGGTCACACGACCGCCCTTGCCGGTGCCGGCAACGGAAGCGATGTTGATGCCGTTTTCTTCAGCCAGCTTGCGCGCAGCCGGTGCAGCAACAGGATCGTCTTCGCCTTCGGCAGCAGCCGGAGCAGCGGCAGCAGCGGCCGGAGCAGCAGCGGCGGCTGGCGCAGCGGCAGCAGCGCCACCCGCTTCGATGGAGCCCAGCACTTCGTCGGACAGAACGGTGTCGCCTTCGTTCTTGACGATTGCGCCCAGCACGCCATCAGCGGTAGCCAGCACTTCCAGTACGACTTTGTCGGTTTCGATGTCGACGATCAGATCGTCGCGCTTGACAGCGTCGCCCGGTTTTTTGTGCCAGGTGGCAACGGTGCCATCGGCAACCGATTCCGGGAAAGTGGGGGCTTTGATCTCGATAGCCATTATCTGTGGTTCCTTAAATTCGGTTTCAGGTGCGCGAAGGCGTTAAACAGTAAACGCGTCTTGCAGGAGTTTTTCCTGCTGCTCGGCGTGCATCGATGCGTAACCACAAGCAGGTGCAGCAGAAGCCTCGCGGCCCGCGTACTCAAGTACGAGAGACTTGTCGAGGTTAGCGATGCTGCGACGCAAGTGGTGCTGGCTGCAGTACCAGGCGCCCTGGTTCATCGGCTCTTCCTGACACCAGACGGCATGCTTGACGTTGGTATAAGGCGCCAGGACTTCTTTCAAGTCGTCCTCAGGGAATGGGTACAACTGCTCGATACGCACGATGGCGATATCGTCACGGCCTTCGGCACGGCGTTTTTCCAGCAGGTCGTAGTAGACCTTGCCGCTACACAGAACAACGCGCTCGACCTTTTTCGGGTCCAGTGCATCGATTTCCGGGATCACGGTCTGGAACGAACCTTCGGCCAGATCTTCCAGGGTCGAGATAGCCAGTTTGTGGCGCAACAGCGACTTCGGCGTCAGCACTACCAGCGGCTTGCGCAGCGGGCGAATCACCTGACGGCGCAGCAAGTGGTAGATCTGGGCCGGGGTGGTCGGCATGCACACCTGAATGTTGTGCTCGGCGCACAGCTGCAGGTAACGCTCAAGACGTGCCGAGCTGTGCTCAGGGCCCTGACCTTCGTAGCCGTGTGGCAGCAGCATGGTCAGACCGCAGAGACGGCCCCACTTGTGCTCGCCGCTGGTGATGAACTGGTCGATAACAACCTGTGCACCGTTGGCGAAGTCGCCGAACTGGGCTTCCCAGATCACCAGCGCGTTTGGCGTGGTGGTCGAGTAACCGTATTCGAAGGCCAGTACTGCTTCTTCCGACAGGAACGAGTCGTACAGGTCAAAACGTGGCTGACCGTCGTACAGGTTCTGCAGCGGAATGTAGGTGCCCGCGTCTTTCTGGTTGTGCAGCACAGCGTGACGGTGCGAGAACGTACCGCGGCCGATGTCCTGACCGGTCATGCGGATCGGGTGACCTTCGAACGCCAGGGTCGCGTACGCCATGGTTTCGGCGTAACCCCAGTTGATCGGCAGGCCGCCGGCTTGCATCTTCTGACGGTCTTCGTAGATCTTCGCGACCTGACGCTGAACCACGAAGCCTTCCGGAATTTCCAGCAGCTTGGCGGACAGTTCTTGCAGGGTCTTCAGATCGAAACGAGTGTCGTGACGAGCAGTCCAGGCGTGGCCCAGATACGGACGCCAGTCCACGAACAGCTCTTTGTTCGGCTCTTTGACCAGCGATTTCACCACGTGCAGACCGTTGTCCAGCGCGTTGCGGTATTCGTCGACTTTCGCCTGAACACGCTCTGCGTCCAGTACACCGCCCTGGGTCAGACGATCAGCGTACAGCTCACGGGTGGTGCGCTGTTTGGTGATCTGCTGATACATCAGAGGCTGGGTACCGCTTGGCTCGTCGGCCTCGTTGTGGCCGCGACGACGGTAGCAGACCAGGTCGATCACCACGTCACGCTTGAACTGCATGCGGTAGTCGATGGCCAGCTGGGTCACGAACAACACGGCTTCCGGATCATCACCATTCACATGGAGGATCGGCGCCTGGATCATCTTCGCAACGTCGGTGGCGTACTCGGTGGAACGCGAGTCCAGCGGGTTGCTGATGGTGAAACCAACCTGGTTGTTGATGACGATGTGCACGGTGCCGCCGGTCTTGAAACCGCGGGTCTGCGACATCTGGAAGGTTTCCATGACCACGCCCTGACCTGCGAATGCAGCGTCACCGTGGATGGAGATCGGCAGAACCTTCTCACCGGTCGGGTCGTTACGACGATCCTGACGGGCGCGCACCGAACCTTCTACCACCGGGGAAACAATTTCCAGGTGGGACGGGTTGAATGCCATGGCCAGGTGAACTTCACCGCCGGTGGTCATTACGTTGGACGAGAAGCCCTGGTGGTATTTAACGTCACCGGAACCCAGCTCGACCTTCTTCTTGCCTTCGAACTCGTCGAACAGCTCGCGCGGGTTCTTGCCGAAGGTGTTGACCAGCACGTTCAGACGGCCACGGTGGGCCATGCCGATGACGACTTCCTTGGTGCCGTAGGAACCGGAACGCTGGATCAGTTCGTCGAGCATCGGAATCAGGCTTTCGCCGCCTTCCAGACCGAAACGCTTGGTGCCCGGGTATTTGGTGCCCAGGTATTTTTCCAGGCCTTCACCGGCAGTCACGCGCTCAAGCAGGTGACTCTTGATGTCGGCGGAGTACGTCGGACGACCACGCACGCTTTCCAGACGCTGCTGGAACCACTGGCGCTGCTCGGAATCGGTGATGTGCGTAAATTCAGCGCCGATGGTGCGGCAATATGTCTGCTGCAACGCTTCGTGAATTTCGCGTAGGCTCGCTTCCTCTTTGCCGATGAACAGGTCGCCGGCACGGAAGGTCGTATCAAGATCGGCATTGGTCAAGCCGTAATGATTGATCGACAGGTCTGCAGGTGCAGGACGCTGCCACAGTCCCAGCGGGTCAAGCTGGGCTGCCTGGTGGCCACGCATACGGTAGGCCTGGATCAATCGCAACACTTCAACTTGCTTCTTCTCGTGCTCACTGCTCACGCTGCCGGCGGAAACCGGTTGGGCGCGGCGCTGGTTCTTTGCCAGCAGCACGAAATGATCGCGAATCGTGGAGTGCGAAACATCAGTGGCAGAGTTGCCGTCGGCAGGCAACTTCTGAAAGTAGGTGCGCCACTCTTCTGGCACAGCGTTAGGGTCGTGCAGGTAGAGCTCATAAAGCTCTTCCACATAGGCAGCGTTTCCACCTGAAAGGTAGGCGCTGTTCCACATGCGCTGCATCACGCTTTCTTGCATGCTTGGTCACCCTCGGTTAGGGGAACACCATCGGTGTCGACACCGAGCAAACTTGCAGAAGTCCGAATGCAGCGACTAAAACAAGCCACTTAGGATCACACTGATAGTCCGGGTACCAGCCCGGATGCCCCTGCTTGTCTCATTTCTTCAAAATAAGAGCGGCAGCTTGTGGCTACTGCTCTGGTTATAGCCATGACGCGGGTTGAAGCCCGCGCCACAGCCTCTACGGTACAGCGGTTACAGCAGCTGAATCACACGCCACTCGAAAGCAGCATGTTACGGATGTGACCGATGGCCTTAGTCGGGTTCAGGCCTTTCGGACATACGTTGACGCAGTTCATGATGCCCCGGCAGCGGAAGACGCTGAACGGGTCATCGAGCGAAGCCAGACGCTCGTTGGTCTTGGTGTCACGACTGTCTGCCAGGAAGCGGTAGGCTTGCAGCAGTGCAGCTGGACCCAGGAACTTGTCCGGGTTCCACCAGAAGGACGGGCAAGAGGTCGAGCAGCAAGCGCACAGGATGCACTCGTACAGACCGTCGAGCTTTTCGCGCTCTTCTGGCGACTGCAGACGCTCGATGGCCGGAGCCGGCGTGTCGTTCTGCAGGTAAGGCTTCACCTTCTCGTATTGCTTGTAGAAGATGCTCATATCGACGACCAGGTCACGGATAACCGGCAAACCTGGCAACGGACGAACGATCAGCTTGTTACCTTTTACAACGGCGGACAGCGGCGTGATGCATGCCAGACCGTTCTTGCCGTTGATGTTCATGCCGTCGGAGCCGCAGACGCCTTCACGGCAAGAGCGACGATAGGAGAAACCCTCGTCCTGCTCTTTGATCAGCGCCAGCACGTCCAGCACCATCAGGTCTTTACCACCGGTATCGACCTGGAATTCCTGCATGAACGGCGCAGCGTCCTGATCAGGGTTGTAGCGATAAACACTGACATTCAACATGGCGGTCACCCTTAATAAGTCCGGACTTTAGGTTCGAAAGTCGGAACAGTCTTCGGCGAGAAGTTCACGGCACGCTTGGTGACGCGCTTGTCACCCGGGAAGTACAGGGTGTGGCACAGCCAGTTTTCGTCATCACGATCTTCAAAGTCTTCACGGGCGTGTGCGCCGCGGGACTCTTTACGTACTTCGGCCGCGATGGCGGTAGCTTCAGCCACTTCCAGCAGGTTTTGCAGTTCCAGCGCTTCGATACGTGCAGTGTTGAAGGCCTGCGACTTATCGTTGATCTTCACGTTGGCGATACGCTTGCGCAGATCGGCCAGCTGAGCGATACCCTTCTGCATGTATTCGCCAGTACGGAATACACCGAAGTAGTTCTGCATGCAGCTCTGCAGCTCGCGACGCAGGGTAGCGACGTCTTCGCCGTCGGTACGGTTGTTCAGTGCGTTCAGGCGCGACAGGGCAGCTTCGATATCGGCTTCGGTAGCGTCGTCGTATTCGATGCCGTCGGTCAGTGCTTTTTCCAGGTGCAGGCCGGCAGCGCGGCCGAATACCACCAGGTCGAGCAGCGAGTTGCCGCCCAGACGGTTGGCACCGTGCACCGATACGCAAGCCACTTCACCGACCGCGAACAGACCCGGGATGATCTTATCCACGCCATCGGCGTCCTGGGTGATCGCCTGGCCATGAATGTTGGTGGCAACGCCGCCCATCATATAGTGGCAAGTCGGAACAACCGGAACCGGCGCAACAACCGGGTCAACGTGAGCGAAAGTCTTCGACAGTTCGCAGATGCCTGGCAGACGACTGTGCAGCACTTCCTCGCCCAAGTGGTCGAGTTTGAGCATTACGTGGTCGCCATTCGGACCGCAACCGTTGCCGGCGATGATTTCCTTAACCATCGAACGAGCAACCACGTCACGACCGGCAAGGTCTTTGGCGTTCGGAGCATAACGCTCCATGAAACGCTCGCCGTGCTTGTTGATCAGGTAACCACCTTCACCACGGCAACCTTCTGTAACCAGTACACCGGCGCCGGCGATGCCGGTCGGGTGGAACTGCCACATTTCGATGTCCTGGACCGGTACGCCAGCACGCAGAGCCATACCAACGCCGTCACCGGTGTTGATCAGGGCGTTAGTGGTGGAAGCGTAGATACGACCTGCACCGCCGGTAGCCAATACGGTGGCTTTAGCGCGGATGTAGGAGGTTTCGCCGGTTTCAATGCAGATCGCGATCACACCGACAAAGTCGCCTTCCTGGTTTTTCACCAGATCGACAGCGTAGTACTCGTTCAGGAACGTGGTACCGGCTTTCAGGTTGCCCTGATAAAGGGTGTGCAGCAGTGCGTGACCGGTACGGTCGGAAGCCGCGCAAGTACGGGCAGCCTGGCCACCTTTACCGTAGTCCTTGGACTGACCACCGAACGGACGCTGGTAGATACGGCCTTGCTCGGTACGCGAGAACGGCAGACCCATGTGGTCCAGCTCGAACACGGCAGCCGGGCCTTCCTGACACATGTATTCGATAGCGTCCTGGTCACCGATGTAGTCGGAACCCTTGACGGTATCGTACATGTGCCAGCGCCAGTCATCGTTCGGGTCAGCGGACGCGATTGCGCACGTGATGCCGCCCTGAGCGGATACAGTGTGCGAACGGGTCGGGAAAACCTTGGTGATCACAGCAGTTTTGTGACCGCCCTGCGCCAGTTGCAGCGCAGCGCGCATGCCGGCACCGCCACCACCAATAATGATGGCGTCGAAAGAAATCGTTGGAATGTTAGCCATGACTCAGATACCCCAGAGAATCTGCACACCCCAGACGAAGTAAGCGAACATCGCAACGCCGCATACTGCCTGGAAAAGGAAACGTATCGCCGTTGCGGACTTGCCGAACGCCATGGGCGTCAGGTAGTCAGTCGCGATGGTCCACATGCCGACCCAGGCGTGAGCGCCGAGAGCAACAAGGGCCAGGAGGCTGAAAATACGCATTCCGTTGTGGGCGAACAGTTCATGCCACTGGGCATACTCGAGGCCGGGGTGGGCCACGACGTATCCGATCAGAAAGATGAAGTAAGCCGCGAGAACGACCGCAGACACACGTTGCGCCATCCAGTCATAGAGGCCCGAACGCGACAGGTTCGTGACGTTAGTTACCATATCCAAACTCCTGCCAGAACGATTACCACCACGGAAACGGCGATAACGATTTTCGAGCCCAGCTTGCCGCCTTCCAGCGTCTCACCGATGCCCATGTCCATGATCAAATGGCGCACACCGGCTACCAGGTGATACAGCAGAGCGGACAGGATGCCCCAAATCACTAGCTTGGCTAGCGGACTGGTCAGACACGCTTTCACCTGACCGAAGCCTTCCTCGGAGCTGAGCGACTTGTCCAATGCATAAAGCATGATGGCAAGGCACACGAAGAGGATGACACCGGAGATACGGTGAAGAATGGACGTGTAAGCAGTGACTGGGAGTTTGATGGTCCTTAGGTCTAGGTTTACAGGTCGTTGGCTTTTCACGGCTTTTTTTTCACACTGAAGAGCCCCTAACAATCAGGGCAAAGTTGTTGGGGAGTGCACTGGTCAGGTAACCACCACCCAGGGATGCGACCCCCAATGAAAGCAAGCCCAAAAGCCCTTGGCGGTCGGTGGCCGAGTATAGACAGTTAGGCTACTAATGACAACGCAATCACCTACCCCAAATAGCTGATTGCACAAGTCGTATAAAAGGCGTAAATGGCAGTCAATTTCGAGGAAAAAGTACGCTTAAAGCCTTCTGGAGCAAGACTTTAGGCAAATTGACATTCGAATTTATCTCACTATAGTGGTGCGGGCCCTGCGTGGGGGGTCTGTCTGATGGTTCAAGCATAAATAGGAGGCCACATGGCTGACAAAAAAGCGCAGTTGATCATCGAGGGCGCAGCCCCCGTCGAGCTGCCCATTTTAACCGGCACCGTTGGTCCCGATGTAATCGATGTTCGGGGCCTGACGGCCACGGGCCGCTTCACTTTCGACCCAGGCTTCATGTCGACCGCCTCGTGCGAGTCGAAGATCACCTATATCGACGGCGACAACGGCATTCTGTTGCACCGCGGCTACCCGATCGAACAACTGGCTGAAAAGTCGGACTACCTGGAAACCTGCTACCTGCTGCTCAACGGCGAATTGCCGACCGCAGAACAGAAGGCCCAGTTCGTCAGCACCGTGAAAAACCACACGATGGTTCACGAGCAGTTGAAAACCTTCTTCAACGGTTTCCGTCGCGACGCCCACCCGATGGCCGTCATGTGCGGTGTAGTCGGCGCCCTCTCGGCCTTCTACCACGACTCCCTGGACATCAATAACCCGCAGCATCGCGAAATTTCCGCGATCCGTCTGGTTGCCAAGATGCCGACCCTGGCAGCGATGGTTTACAAGTACTCCATGGGCCAGCCCATGATGTACCCGCGCAACGACCTGACGTACGCGGAAAACTTCCTGCACATGATGTTCAACACCCCGTGCGAGATCAAACCGATCAGCCCGGTGCTCGCCAAGGCCATGGACCGGATCTTCATCCTCCACGCCGACCACGAGCAGAACGCCTCGACTTCCACCGTGCGTCTGGCCGGCTCTTCGGGTGCCAACCCGTTCGCCTGTATCGCCGCCGGTATCGCCGCACTGTGGGGCCCTGCCCACGGCGGTGCGAACGAAGCCGTATTGACCATGCTTGACGAGATTGGCGATGTTTCGAACATCGACAAGTTCATCGCCAAAGCCAAGGACAAGAACGATCCGTTCAAACTGATGGGCTTCGGTCACCGCGTTTACAAGAACCGCGACCCTCGTGCGACTGTAATGAAGCAGACCTGCGACGAAGTGCTGAAGGAACTGGGCATCAACAACGATCCGCAACTCGAACTGGCCATGCGCCTGGAAGAGATCGCGCTGACCGACCCGTACTTCATCGAACGCTCGCTGTACCCGAACGTCGACTTCTACTCGGGGATCATCCTCAAGGCGATCGGCATTCCGACCAGCATGTTCACCGTGATTTTCGCGCTGGCACGTACTGTTGGCTGGATCTCCCACTGGAAAGAGATGCTCTCCAGCCCGTACAAGATTGGCCGTCCGCGCCAGTTGTACACCGGCTACGAGTCGCGTGACATTACCAAGCTGGAAGACCGCAAATAAGACGTGTCTTGCGATAATGTCTTGAAGTTGTACCGGGAACGGCCTCTATTTATATAGGGGCCGTTTTTGTTTGTGTGGCCTCAGCGTCCTGAGGGCCGACTGGTTTTTTGGGGCTTGGGGGCATATCCATTGCTGCGGGTGAC
>NZ_JAMLFX010000001.1:1276162-1303575 GCF_023634765.1 Pseudomonas sp. AKS31 | reverse complement strand
TTCGCGAGCAGGCTCGCTCCCACAGAGGATTTGTTAACACCACAGATCTCCTGTGGGAGCGAGCCTGCTCGCGAAGGGGCCAGCCCTGACAACACACGTCTTGGGAAAGATTCATGACTTGTAGTCAACAGTGCTTTGCCTTACCCACGGTTTTTCTCCACGATGCAGACGCGGATACTCGGGGCCATTCCCACTGCAACCCTGGAGTCTTTCATGTCTGTTCCCGCTTTCGGTCTTGGCACGTTTCGTTTGCAAGGCCAGGTGGTCATCGACTCGGTGAGCACCGCTCTCGAACTCGGCTACCGGGTCATCGACACCGCGCAAATCTACGAAAACGAAGCCGACGTCGGCGAGGCCATTGCGGCCAGCGGCATTCCACGCGATGAGCTGTTCATCACCAGCAAGATCTGGGTCGCCAACTTCGCCCAGGATCGCCTGATCGACAGCCTCAAGGAGAGTCTGGAAAAACTGCAGACCGACTACCTCGACCTGACGCTGATTCACTGGCCGTCGCCGGAAAATCAGGTGCCGATCGAAGAATTCATGGGTGCCCTGCTCGAAGCCAAGCGCCTGGGCCTGACCCGGCAGATCGGTGTGTCCAACTTCACCATCGACCTGATGCAGCAAGCCATCAAAGCTGTCGGCGCAGAAAACATCGCGACCAATCAGATCGAACTGCACCCGTACCTGCAGAACCGCAAAGTGGTCGAGTTTGCCCGCAGCCAAGGCATCCACATCACCTCGTACATGACCCTCGCCTACGGTGAAGTGCTGAAAGATCCGCTGATCCAGCAGATTGCCCAGCGCCTGCAAGCCACCCCGGCGCAAGTCACGCTGGCCTGGGCCATGCAGTCGGGCTACGCGGTGATTCCGTCGTCGACCAAACGCGCCAACCTGCAAAGCAACCTTGCCGCTACCGCACTGACGTTGAGCGACGCCGACATGGCGCTGATTGCCACGCTAGACCGCGGCCATCGCCTGACCAGCCCGAAAGGCATCGCGCCGCACTGGGACTGACCCGCCGCCCGTCAGACTTGCAGGCGTTGCGCGAGGCCGACCATGGCCTCGCGCAACGTTTCACTCGCAACGCCCAGCGGCGCCGCGTGCGTTTCGCGACACGCCTGTTCCAGCGCAACACACGCCGCCACGACCCGCGCCGCACCGACCATCTGCGCCCCGCCCTTGATGTGATGCGCCAGTTCGCCCAGCCCTGGCCGATCCTGCGCCTGCTGCAAAACCTCCAGACGTTGCAGATCGAGGTGCAGGCTGTTCAACACCTCTTTGCGCAACTGTTCGATCAGCGCACGGTTGTCCCCGGCCATTTGCTCCAGCGTGCTCAGGTCGATTTCCGCCAGCGTCGGCATCTGGCCGGGGTTCGCCGCCTCGTCGCAATGACTGGCAGCCGTTAACGCCCGCGCCAGGTCGTGCAAGCGGATCGGTTTGAACAGGCATTCGTCCATGCCGGCATTCAGGCACCGCGTGCGCTCTTCGGCCTGCGCATTGGCAGTAAAACCGAGAATCAGACACGCTTGCCGGCCGGAATTCGCTTCTTCTTCGCGGATCGCCCGTGCCAGTTGATAGCCGTTGCGCCGTGGCATGTTGCAATCGGTGATCACCACATCGAACGCCTGAGTGCGCCAGCGTTGCAGGCCCTCATCACCATTCTCGGTGTCGACCGTGTGATGGCCGAGTTCGGTCAATTGCCAGCACAACAGCAAACGGTTCACCGGGTGATCGTCGACCACCAGCACACTCAGTGAACAGGTCGCGGCGAGTTTATTTTCCGGGGTTGGCATCTGAGTGAGGACAGCCAACAACGGCAGTTCGAGACTGACCTCGACTTGCGTGCCTTCACCCGGCGCGCTGTCGAGCCGCAGCGTGCCGCCCATCATTTCGCAGAGGCTGCGACTGATGACCAGGCCCAGTCCGGAACCGCTGCGGGCCGACTGCGTGTGATTGCTCGCCTGCACGAACGGGCTGAACAGCCGTTGTCGATCGTCCTGGCTGATCCCCACCCCGCTGTCTTCAATCACTACTTTCACGGCCAGGCGCTCGGACGTCGCGGCGGTTACCACCAGCCGCAGATTGACCTCGCCCTCTTCGGTGAACTTGATTGCGTTGCTCAGCAGATTCGACAGCACCTGTTTGAAGCGCGTCGGATCAATCAGCACATCGACGTTGCTGCGGGCATCAAGTTCGATGTGCCAAAACAACCGCTTCTGCCGCGCCAGCCCCTCGAACACCCGGCACACCGACACCACCAGCTCACGCAGGTTGGCGCGTTCGGGCGCCAGCGACAAATGCCCGGTCTCGATCCGCGCGATATCGAGGATGTCGCCAATCAGCGCGAGCAATTGTTGCCCGGCATTGGACGCCACCTGAATCGCCAAACGATCGGTCACACCTTCCTCAGCGCGCTTCAAGGCCAGTTCGAGCATGCCGATCAAGGCATTCATCGGCGTGCGGATCTCGTGACTCATGGTCGCCAGAAACGTGGTCTTGGCCCGATTGGCGTCGTCCGCCGCGTCCTTGGCTTCCTGCAATTGCTGCAACCATTGCTGGCGCCGGCGAATCTGTTGCCGCTGAAAAACGATCCAGGCCAGCGCGAGCACCAGCAACGCCGCCGCTACGGCAAACCCCAGCAGAATCTCGTGACGATGGCGTAACCAATAACTGTCTTCCACCACCACGTCGTGGCTCCAGCGTTCAACCAGTTCGTCCATCTGTTGCGGGGCGATGCTCAGCAGCGCCTTGTTCAGGATCGAATGCAGGGCCGGCATCTGCGGGGCCGTCGCCAACGCAATGCGCGCCGGTTGGTCGCCGATCGTGCCGGTAACGCGCAAGCGTTCGCGGTAGTGACGTGCGATCAGAAAACGCGCCACCAGCAACGAACTCACGGTGACGTCGACCTGGCCCTTGGCAATCAACGCCATGCCCTCTGCGGGGCTTTTGACTTCGACCAGACGGATGCGCGGCACGCGACCCAACAGGTAAGCGCGCAACGGATGACCGCGATAGATTGCCAGCCGTTTACCGGCCAGATCATCAAGGTTGAGCGGCCCCTGCGCGGTGATTGCGCTGACCAGCACAAACGGATTGTTCAGGTAAGCCCGGGTAAATTGCAGTTCGGTTTCGCGCTCGCTGCTCGGCGTCACCACCGGCAATACATCCAGTTCACCGGCCTTGAGCTGCTCGATCTGCCGATCCAGCGACGTCCCGCGCACAATCTCGAAGTTCAGCCCGCTGCGCTGGCTGATCAAACTCAGCAGTTGTGCCGACAGTCCGCTGAAACGGCCATCGGCGTCGAAAAACGTCAGCGGCGCGAAGTCCTCGATGGCGCCAACGCGAACCAGCGGGTGCCGGTCCAGCCACGCCTGTTCACTGGCACTCAGTTGCACCCGCGACTGCTTCGCCATCTCGGCGAGGCCAACGCTCCAGCGCTGCTCGATGCGTTGGCGACGTTCCTTGGGAATGGCCGTCAACGCCTTGTCGACCATGCGTTTGAGGTGCTCATTGCTGCGCAACAGGGCAAAGCCGAACGCGTTGGCATCCAGCCGCGACGGCCCGGCCAATTGCAGGTCGTTGCGATAATTGGTGTTGATCAGGTAGTTGGCACTGATGAAGTCGCCCAGATAAACGTCATCCGCACCGAAGGCCACCGCCCCAAGCGCGTCCATGGCCGAGGGGTAACGCCGCACACTGGCCTGGGGATAAAACGCTTGCACACTCGCCAGCGGTAGATAGTCCTCGACCATGGCCAGGCGTTTGCCGGCCAGATCGCTCGGCAACGACTCTTCGACCCGTGTCACCAGCATCGGCTGATCTTCGGCGTAGGCCCGGGACAGGATGAAGTCCGGGTCAGCGGTTTCAAAACTGTTGGAGGTGCCCAGCAGATCGAGATCGCCGCGCTTGAGTGCTGCCATTACCGTATCGCGGTTGGCAAAACGGTGAACTTCGATGCGTACACCGAGCAGCTGCGCCAGCAGATCGGCGTAATCGGCAGTCAGCCCCTCAAGCTCCTGTTGATTGCGGGATATCTCGAACGGCGGGTAATCCGCACCGGAAATTCCCAGGCGCAACACCGGGTGCTGGTGCAGCCATTGCCGGTCCTGTTCGTCCAGACGCAACTGGACGTTGTCCAGCCCGGTACGGCTTAGCACTTGCAGCACCTGCGGCGTATCACTCGCCCAGCAGGTAGCCATCAGGCTCAACCACAGCCAGGCAACCCAGCGTCCGTGCCTCATGTCGGTTCGCTCAGATCACATGATTGCGCTTGGCGAAATCGCGCAAGTGCACCGCTGAAGTGACCCCGAGTTTTTTCATCAGCCGGGTTTTATAGGTGCTGACGGTTTTGTGGCTCAGGGCCATGTCCTCGGCAATCGCCTTGTTGGACTTGCCCTGCCCCAGTTGCTCGAAAATACTCAGTTCTCGGTCAGAGAGCTGCTCGATCATCTGTTTTTCCGTGGTTTGCACGGCATTCAGCACGCTGAAATGGGCCGGGAATGCAGAAAAATAGGTGTGTCCCGACGTCACCGCTCGTATGGCTTCGCGCAACTGCTCCAGTTGATTGGTTTTGGTCACATAGGCCATGGCTCCGGCGCGCACACAGCGCTCCTGATAGAACATCGGTTCGTGCGTACTGAACACCAGCACCCGGCAACGAAAACCATTGGCTTTGATCCTGGCAAGAACTTCCAGCCCGCCGAGCACGGGCAAATGCAGATCGAGTATGACCAGTCTGGGTGAGTGTTCACGGATGAGCGAGACCACCTCGTTGCCTTGTGAGGCCTCGTATATCTGCTTGAATCCTTCGGTTTGCAACACGATCCGGATGGCGGCGCGCACCACCGGATGATCGTCGACGATCAGCGCTGACTTCATGGCCACTCCCGGTGCCAAATCTGACGAACAGACCACTGGCGCAGGCTGATTCAGACTTTGTGGCTGCGCAGGGACTGTTACATGGAACAGGGAGCAAATCACCTGTCAGACCTGACAGTTGCGGCCAGCGTCAGTTTATGCATATGCAGCGTATTGCATCTGCGGGCGCGGCATGTGCGCGGCCGGTTTTTCTGGCCTTGCGGGTGCATCGGCCACCGTCATCAACTGGCTGATCGAGTGCTTTGAGGGCAGCGCCAAATGGTTGATCTGCACATTTTCCTGGGCGAATCCCGAGACCGGGTGCAACGGCGCCGTGGCTTCGTTGTAGATCAACGCCTGCCGAACCTGTGGGTTATCGAGAAAGAATCCGAGCAGATCCAGCGAACCTGACGCCAGCTCGGCATTGACGACCACCACATCAAACGGTTCGCACCCATAGTCCACCAGCGTCAACAGCTCAGTGAGACTTTGTGCCGGCGCCACGCGGTAGTAATCGAGGCTATTGAACAGACGCTCGATTTTCATCCGGTGGAAATGCTGCGAGTCGGCGATCAGGATACGCAGGGCTTTATTGATCATGGTCAATCTCCCGGGGTCACGGTTGCTGGGTGCGGCAAGACTACGCAAGCCCTGGGGCGGGTTCTGTAGGAATATTCTGAAAAATACGATCATTCATCGAAGGTGCAGCGGGCAAATCGGCATGACCTGCTGTAGCCATGTTCTGAACCGAGGAGAGCTGTTCATTCCGTGGTACTCGGACTCCAGAACGCCTGCACCACCAGCGCCGAAGTCGAGATTCTTGCGACCAGCGCATCCAGCTCGTCACCATCGACCGACGTCGTCGCCAGCGTCGCTTCGATTTCGATTTCATCGGCACCGAACGCGTGCACATCGACATCGCTGGCCGGGTAATTGCTGCGTTCCAGTTCGGCCTCAAGCAAGGCGAACACGGCGGTTTGCTGTGAGCGCCGGGCGATGACGTAGACGATGTTGGTGACTTCTGCCGAGACCACGTCCAGTGGCTGGCGGTTGATGTTGTTGACGATCGGCCGCAGCAGCGTGTTGGCGGCGAGGATGAACAATGTGCCGAGCACGGCTTCGGCGAGCAGGTCGGCACCGGCGCAGGCGCCCACTGCTGCGGAGGTCCACAGGGTCGCGGCGGTGTTGAGGCCGCGCACATTGCCTTCTTCGCGCATGATCACCCCGGCGCCGAGAAAGCCGATGCCGGACACCACGTAGGCGACCACACGCACCGCGCCTTCGGCGCCGGCGAGACGGTTGGCCATGTCGACGAAAATCGCTGCGCCGACGGCGACCAGCACATTGGTGCGCAGGCCCGCCGTGCGCTGCCGGTACTGACGCTCGAAACCGATCAGGCCACCGAGGATGAAGGCGGCGCTGAGGCTGACGAGGGTGTCGAGCAGCGAATCGAGGTTGAGGTTGTTGATGGCTTGCATAGTCAAATCTCTTAAAAACACAACAATCCCTTTGGTAGGGTTTGCTTGAAATCCAGGTGAAACGAACACTCCTGTAGGAGCTGCCGAAGGCTGCGATCTTTTGATCTAAAAAAGCAGATTCAAGAGATCGCAGCCTTCGACAGCGCCTGCAGAGGGGCAGCGGTGTTGCTGTTATTGCCAGCCGAACCGGCGGATGTAGAACCCTTTCACCGCCTGGGTCAGCGCCATGTACGCCAGCAGGATCACCGGCAGGAACACGAAGTACAGCGATGGCAGCGCCTGCAGTTTGAAGTAGTGCGCCAGCGGCCCCATCGGCAAGAAGATGCCGACCGCCATGATGATCCCGGTCATCACCAGCAACGGCATGGCGGCGCGGCTTTGCAGAAACGGTATCTTCGGCGTGCGGATCATGTGCACGATCAGCGTCTGGGTCAGCAACCCGACCACGAACCAGCCGGACTGGAACAGCGTCTGATGATCCGGGGTGTTGGCATCAAACACGTACCACATCAAGGCGAACGTAGTGATGTCAAAGATCGAACTGATCGGGCCGAAGAACAGCATGAAGCGCCCGACGTCACCCGGCTGCCAGCGTTGTGGCTTTTTCAGCATGTCCTCATCGACGTTATCGAATGGAATCGCAATCTGCGAAATGTCGTAGAGCAGGTTCTGTACCAGCAGGTGCATCGGCAGCATCGGCAGGAACGGAATGAACGCACTGGCGACCAGCACCGAGAACACGTTGCCGAAGTTGGAGCTGGCGGTCATCTTGATGTACTTGAGCATGTTGGCGAAGGTGCGCCGCCCTTCGAGCACGCCCTCCTCCAGCACCATCAGGCTTTTTTCCAGGAGGATGATGTCAGCCGCCTCTTTGGCGATGTCCACCGCGCTGTCCACGGAAATACCGATGTCGGCGGTACGCAGCGCTGGCGCATCGTTGATGCCATCGCCCATGAAACCGACCACGTGACCGTTGCCTTTGAGGATGCGCACGATGCGCTCCTTGTGTGACGGCGTCAGTTTGGCGAAGACATTGGTGGTCTCCACGGCCACCGCCAGTTCGGCATCACTCATGCGCTCAACGTCGTTGCCCAGCAACAGACCTTGTTGCGCCAGACCCACTTCGCGGCATATCTTCGCGGTCACCAGTTCGTTGTCGCCGGTCAGCACTTTCACCGCCACGCCATGTTCGGCCAGGGCTTTCAGCGCGGGCGCGGTGCTTTCTTTCGGTGGATCGAGGAACGCCACGTAACCAATCAGCGTCAGTTCATTTTCATCAGCCAAGCTATAAGTGTCGCGACCTTCGGGCATCGAGCGGGCAGCCACCGCCACCACGCGCAAGCCTTCAGCGTTGAATGCTGCGGTGACCTGACGAATCCTGGTCAGCAATTCATCGCTCAAGGCTTCATCGACGTCGCCGTGACGCACGCGGCTGCACACCGCCAAGACTTCTTCCACCGCACCTTTGCAGATCAGTTGATGCGGTTGGCCGCGACCTTCGACCACCACCGACATGCGCCGACGATTGAAGTCGAACGGGATCTCGTCGACCTTGCGAAATGCCGTGCCGACTTTCAGTTCACGGTGAATTTCCACGTGTTCCAGCACAGCGACATCGAGCAGGTTTTTCAGGCCGGTCTGGTAGTAGCTGTTCAGATAAGCCATTTCCAGCACGTCGTCAGAGTCTTCGCCCCAGACGTCGACATTGCGCGCGAGGAAGATCTTGTCCTGGGTCAGGGTGCCGGTCTTGTCGGTGCACAGCACGTCCATGGCGCCGAAGTTCTGGATCGCATCGAGGCGTTTGACGATGACTTTTTTACGCGACAGGAACACCGCGCCTTTGGCCAGCGTCGAGGTGACGATCATCGGCAGCATTTCCGGGGTCAGACCGACGGCAATCGACAACGCGAACAGCAACGCTTCGGTCCAGTCACCCTTGGTGAAACCGTTGATGAACAGCACAAGCGGCGCCATCACGAACATAAAACGGATCAACAGCCAGCTGACTTTATTCACGCCTTGCTGGAACGAAGTCACTGCGCGATCGGTTGCGCCAACTCGCTGGGCCAGCGCACCGAAATAGGTGCTGTTGCCCGTGGTGAGAATCACCGCCACCGCTGTGCCGGAGACGACGTTGGTGCCCATGAACAGGATGTTGTCCAGCTCCAGCGGATTGCGCGTGTCGCGATCAGCCTGACGCGGAAATTTTTCCACCGGCATCGATTCGCCGGTCATCGCCGCCTGGCTGACGAACAGATCCTTGGCGCTGAGCACCCGGCAATCGGCGGGAATCATGTCCCCGGCCGAGAGCACGATCAGATCGCCCGGCACCAGTTGCTTGATCGGCAATTCGCTGCGCGGCGCGTCACGGCGCATCACCGTGGCGGTGTTGCTGACCATGGCTTTCAGCGCATCGGCGGCTTGGTTGGATTTACTTTCCTGCCAGAAACGCAGCAGCGTCGACAGCACCACCATGGAGAAAATCACCACGGCAGCCTTGAGGTCTTCGGTCAGCCACGAGATCACCGCCAACAGGGTCAGCAGCAGGTTGAACGGGTTTTTGTAGCAGTGCCACAGGTGAATCCACCATGGCAGCGGCTGCTCGTGTTCGACTTCGTTGAGGCCGTATTGCGCACGCAGGGCATCGACTTCGAAATCGGTCAGGCCATCGGAATGCGTGCCGAGTGACGACAGCAATTCGCCGCTGTCGCAATGCGCAGCGTCGACCAAAGTGTTGGCCAGGGTAGGCGGGACTTCACGGCTGACCGTGGTGTCGTTGATCGATTCCAGCAGCGCCAGACGACGGAAGTGCCGGGCGATGTGGCGGGTCCGCAGGAAGCCTGCGAAAAATTCCTTGAGCGTAAGTTTCATGGCTGTTGCCCCTATGGTCAGCCGGGAAACCGTCAAGCAGGTACGGCCGCGCCTCGTCCGCCGGAACAACCGGCACGGCAAGGCCTGGCGCGCCGGTCAGAAACGACAGGCGTGTCGATAGGGCTGCGATCACGACGGTGCAGTCGAAATCACGCTCTGTTCAGCGTCGAAGAGAAGGAACGTCCAGACATGGCCCAGGACGGGTCATGCACGGGATGCCGCTGCTCGCTGTTACGGCGAGACAACGGCAGAGAAAGGCTGCGCGTTATCTTGCCGAGAATCTGCCGGTTTCCGAGACCGGCCGACAACTGTCACTCGAACAAGTACCCACTGTGGGTCTCCGCTATTGATGAAAACGCGCGAAGCTTACGCCCCGATGTCTGGAGAGTAAACCCGCAAAAGGCAGTGTGTCGGGGAATGTGGGGGATGTTCAGGAAGGGTTCAGAAATCAGATTTTTGTTAGCCATAAGGACCCCATCGCTGGCAAGCCAGCTCCTACAGGGATCTTCAGTGAACACAAATTTTGTGTCCAACACAGATCCTGTGGGAGCTGGCTTGCCAGCGATGGCGGTGTATCAGGAAATACTGAGTTAGCTGGCGGTTGCTAACAACAGATCCGCCATCGAACGATGCCCACGGTTCTTGCCATGGTCATACAAAGAACCGGCAATCTCGTCCGCACGAATCGGCAGCACCGACAGCAGCGTATCGCTCAGACCATGACTGGCCTGACAGAAGCCCTGCATGTAGATGCCGGCCTTGCAGCGCTCGTCGGTGATCAGTTTGTAGTTGCGATCGACCTCGAAGTCACCCAGGTATTCTTCCAGCGGCGCCAGCAGTTTGCGGTGCATCTGCCGCTCGTAACCGGTGGCCAGCACTACCGCATCGTAGTTGCGCACGCTGACTTCGCCGGTGGCGTTGTTGCGCAGGGCCAGTTCGATACCGTTTTCGGTAGCTGTGGCTTTCTCGACGGTGGTCAGGGTGCGGAACGCGTGGCGGGCAATTCCGGACACCTTCTGGCGATAGAAGATGCCGTAGATGCGCTCGATCAGGTCGATGTCGACCACCGAGTAGTTGGTGTTGTGGTACTCGTTGACCAGGCGCTCACGCTCGGCGCTGTTCTGCTGGAACACCAGATCGGTGAACTCCGGCGAAAACACTTCGTTGACGAACGGGCTGTCATCGGCAGGCTTCAAGGCCGAGCCGCGCAGGATCATGTCGACCTGCACCGAGGGGAACGAATCGTTCAGGTCGATAAAGGCTTCCGCCGCACTCTGCCCGCCACCGATGATCGCGATGCTCATCGGCTGATTGTTCACACACGGCTGATTGGCCATTTGCGCCAGGTATTGCGAGTGGTGGAACACGCGGCTGTCGCCCTTCAGCGCTTTGAACGCCTCTGGAATACGCGGTGTGCCACCGGCGCTGACCACCACCGAACGGGTGGTGCGCACATGTTGCAGGCCCTGGCTGTCGCGGGAAATGACGCGCAGTGCTTCAACCTGATGGTTGTGCAGCACTGGCTCGATGGTCAGCACTTCTTCGCCGTACCGGCTCTGCTCGGTGAACTGTCCGGCGACCCAGCGCAGGTAGTCGTTGTACTCCATGCGGCACGGGTAGAAGGTGCCGAGGTTGATGAAGTCGACCAGACGACCGTGATACTTGAGGTAATTGACGAACGAGTACGGGCTGGTCGGATTGCGCAGGGTCACCAGATCCTTGAGGAAGGAAATCTGCAATTCGCTCTGCGTCGACAGCGTATTGCCGTGCCAGCTGTAGTTGGCCTGCTTGTCGAGAAACAGCACATCCAGCTCGCCCTGGGTCGGGCCGCGCTCTTGCAGAGCGATGGCCAGCGCCAGGTTCGAAGGGCCGAAACCGACGCCGATCAGGTCGTGAACGATGGGCGATGCAATTGCCTGTGTCATTTCCAGTGTCCTCTGGATGAACCCCTCAACGCGGGGATAAAGCCTGGGTGGCCTGACCGGCCTGAATCAGGTCAGCAGGTCGTCTGTTGAGTAGGAACGAGGACGATGAACGGAAATTTAACCAGCGAGGCTCAATGGGCGTCCCATTGTCTGATCCGCAAGCGGCAATGTTTCATGGCGTTGACGATGTGCTTTTCCACCAACGCCTTGGAAATCCCCAGGTGCTCGGCAATTTCCGGATGGGACAGACCTTCGATCTTGCGCAGCAGAAAACTCTCGCGGCAGCGCGGCGGCAACTCGGCCAGTGCGCGCTGGAGCATCTCCAGACGCTGGCCATGATCGAGGGTGCCGTGGGGTGAGGGGCTGAAATAGCGCTCTTCGCTGTCCAGCACGTCGAGCGATTCGACCTGGCGCAAGGCGTTGCGCCGATGATCGTCGATGACCAGGTTCAACGCCGTGCGATAGAGGAAGGCTCGCGGTTGTTCGATCGGCGTGTCGCTGGAACGCTCCAGTACCCGCACATAAGCGTCATGCACCACATCTTCGGCCACCTGACGGTTGCCCAGCTTGGCGTTAAGGAAACACACCAGCTCGCGATAGTAGTTTTCCAACATGACTCCCGACCGCATCGATGCAGTTCCTGTCCTTGAGCACACTGATCCAGCCGCCGTAAACGCAGTAGCAAGATAGTGGCAACTTGAGGTGCGTAATTTATAGTAATTCTCATATAGATTTAAAGAGTTGTTTCCACATCCGCCCCAAATAGTCGCGTTCGGCTACCTGTCACTTGATGTGTACGGCGCTTAAATTCCCTTGTGCATTCATCGTTTACAGGACAGCTCCCCGTATCTGTCGTGCCGTGCGACAGCGTTCAACGCCCCTGCACGCCTGTGTACTGGCTGAATGACGGGCCGATTCCACTGGCCGGAACCCTGCATGAAACGTCCCCGCCCCGCCCGACGCGCCTTGTTCGCCGCCCTATGCCTGATTCCCGTGATCGCCGTTGCCGCGTGGCAAGTCCTGCCGCCCGGGCGCGACGCCCTTGCCACGGTGCAGGTGACGCGCAGCAATATCGAAAACAGCGTGACCGCACTGGGCACGTTGCAGCCACGTCGTTATGTGGACGTTGGTGCGCAAGCGTCCGGGCAGATCCAGAAGATTCATGTCGAGGCTGGCGACACGGTCAAGGAAGGCCAATTACTGGTTGAGATCGATCCGTCCACGCAAAAGGCCAAACTCGATGCCGGGCGGTTTTCCATCGAAAACCTCAAGGCGCAGTTGCAGGAGCAACGCGCCCAGCACGACCTCGCGCAACAGAAATACCAGCGCCAGCAGAAGCTCGCCGCCGGTGGCGCCACCCGTGAAGAAGACGTGCAGACGGCCCGCGCCGAAGTCCGCGCGACACAGGCGCGCATCGACATGTTCCAGGCGCAGATCCGGCAGGCTCAAGCCAGCCTGCGCAGTGACGAAGCGGAGCTGGGCTACACGCGCATTTATGCACCGATGAGCGGCACGGTCGTCGCCGTCGGCGCCCGCGAAGGCCAGACGCTCAACGCGCAACAGCAAACCCCGCTGATTCTGCGCATCGCCCGGCTTTCGCCGATGACCGTGTGGGCCGAGGTTTCCGAAGCGGACATCGGCCACGTCAAACCCGGCATGACCGCCTACTTCACCACGCTCAGCGGCGGCAGTAGGCGCTGGAGCAGCACCGTCCGGCAGATTCTGCCGGTGCCGCCGCGCCCGCTCGAACAGAATCAGGGTGGCAGCCCCACCAGCGGTCGCAGCGGCAGCGAACGCGTGGTGCTCTACACCGTATTGCTCGACGTCGACAACGCCGACAACAGCCTGATGACCGACATGACTGCGCAGGTGTTCTTTGTGGCGCAACAGGCGCAAGACACCCTCACCGTACCCAGCGCCGCCCTGCAACCCGGCTCACGCCCACAGTGGCAACGGGCGCAGATCGTCGCCGCCAATGGCGACATCCAGTCCCGCGACGTGCGCACCGGCATCAGCGACCGCTTGCGCACACAAGTGCTTGAAGGCCTGGCCGAAGGCGATCACATCCTCAGCGCGCCGGCCACCGGCAGCGGAGGCTGAATGCAAACGCCCCTGATTGACCTGCGGCAGATCCGCAAAGCCTACGGCGGCAATGACAGCCCGCTAGTGGAAGTATTACGCGGCATTGATCTGTCGATTCATGCCGGTGAGTTCGTCGCGATCGTTGGCGCATCCGGCTCCGGCAAATCGACACTGATGAATATTCTCGGTTGTCTCGACCGCCCCACGAGTGGCGAATATCGCTTCGCCGGAGAAGATGTCGCCCGACTCGACAGCGATGAACTGGCCTGGCTGCGCCGTGAAGCATTCGGTTTTGTGTTCCAGGGGTATCACCTGATTCCGTCCGGCTCCGCCCAGGAAAACGTCGAGATGCCGGCCATCTACGCCGGCACCCCGGCCGCCGAACGTCACGCCCGGGCCAGCGCCTTGCTGGAGCGGCTCGGCCTGGGCAGCCGCACCGGCAACCGCCCGCATCAGCTTTCCGGCGGTCAACAACAACGGGTGTCGATTGCCCGGGCGTTGATGAACGGCGGCCACATCATCCTCGCCGACGAACCCACCGGCGCCCTCGACAGCCACAGCGGCGCCGAGGTCATGACCCTGCTCGACGAACTCGCCAGTCAGGGCCATGTGGTGATTCTCATCACCCACGACCGCGAAGTCGCGCAGCGGGCCAAGCGCATCATCGAAATCCGTGACGGCCTGATCATCAGCGACACCGCCGAACACCCGTCAGCCCCACCGCGCAGCGCCAACCCCGGCGCCCTGCAAGCGGTGGATCTGCGCCAGCGCCTGAGCAGCGGCAGCACCCAGACCGGCGCCTGGAAAGGTGAACTGGTCGACGCCGTGCAAGCGGCGTGGCGGGTCATGTGGATCAATCGCTTTCGCACCGCGCTGACATTGCTCGGCATCGTCATCGGCGTCGCCTCAGTGGTGGTGATGCTCGCGGTGGGCGAAGGCAGCAAACGCCAGGTGATGGCACAGATGGGTGCCTTCGGCTCCAACATCATTTACCTCAGCGGTGCGGCGCCCAACCCGCGTACGCCACCGGGCATCATCACCCTCGATGACGTTGCCGAACTGGCCGCCCTGCCCCAGGTCGAGCGGATCATGCCGGTCAACGGCTCGACCGCCGGCGTGCGTTTCGGCAATGCCGACCACAGCAGTTACGTCGGTGGCAACGACACCAATTTTCCAACCATTTTCAACTGGCCGGTGGTTCAGGGCAGTTACTTCACCCAGGCCGATGAAGACAGCGCCGCCGCCGTGGCGGTGATCGGCACCAAGGTGCGCGACAAGCTGCTCAAGGATGTCGCCGACCCGATCGGCCAATACATCCTGATCGAAAACGTGCCGTTTCAGGTGCTCGGCGTTCTCGCGGAAAAGGGTTCAAGCTCCGGCGATTCCGACAGCGACAATCGCATCGCCGTGCCCTACTCGGCGGCCAGCACGCGCCTGTTCGGCAGCCGCAATCCGGAATACGTGGTGATCGCCGCCAAGGATGCGCGCAAGGTCAAAGACGCCGAGCAGGCGATCGAGCAGGCGATGCTGCGGCGGCACAACGGCAAAAAGGATTTCGAACTGACCAACAACGCCGCGATGATTCAGGCCGAAGCACGCACCCAAGGCACGCTGTCGCTGATGCTCGGCGCCATCGCGGCGATCTCGTTGCTGGTCGGCGGTATCGGGGTGATGAACATCATGCTCATGACCGTGCGCGAACGCACCCGGGAAATCGGTATCCGCATGGCCACGGGTGCACGCCAGCGCGACATCCTGCGCCAGTTTCTCACTGAAGCGGTGATGCTTTCGGTGGTCGGCGGCCTTGCCGGCATCAGCCTGGCGATGCTGGTCGGTGGCGTGCTGTTGCTCAGCGGCGTGGCGATCGCGTTTCAATGGCTGGCCGTCATCGGCGCCTTTGCCTGCGCGCTGGTCACCGGCGTCCTCTTCGGCTTCATGCCTGCCCGCAAGGCTGCCCGGCTCGACCCGGTCACGGCCCTTACCAGTGAATGAACGATCTATGAAAGCGCCACTGACCATTCTTGCCGCCAGCGTGTTGCTGGCGGCCTGCAACAGCCCCGCGCCGCGCCCCGACAGCGGCGTGCAGCCACCCGCCGCATGGCAATCGCCTGAGCATGCCGGCGCCGTGCAAATCAACCGCCAATGGTGGACGCAGTTTGGCAGCCCCGAGCTGGATCGACTGGTCGAACAGGCGCGACTGGGCAGCCATGACCTCGGCGCCGCTGTCGCCAGGGTCCGGCAAGCCCAGGCCAGTGCGACGATTGCCGGCGCCCCGCTGCTGCCGGAAATCAAGGCCGGACTGAACGCCAATCGGCAGAAACTGTTGCACGGCAAAGGCTACAGCCAACTCGACGTCAGCCCGGATAATCGCTCGCTGGATTACTACGACGCCGAGCTGAGCGCCAGTTACGAAATCGATTTCTGGGGCGGTAAACGCGCGGCGCGCGACAGCGCCGTGTTCGGCGTACAGGCCAGCGAATTCGACCGCGCCACCGTCGAACTGACCCTGCAAAGCGGCGTCGCCAACAGTTACACCCAGGCCTTGGCGTTGCGCGAACAGGCGCGCATTGCCGAGCTCAATCTGACCAACGCGCAAAACGTCCTGCACCTGGTGCAAACCCGTTTCGACGCCGGCAGCGCCACCGCACTGGAACTGGCCCAGCAAAAAAGTCTGGTCGCCGAACAACAGCGCAAACTGCCGCTGGTGCAGCAACAGGCCCGCGAAGCCTTGATCACCCTCGCCGCCCTGCTCGGCCAACCGGTGCAGGCATTGTCCGCACCGCAACAGTCGTTCGAAAAGTTGCAGTGGCCGAACATCGCCACTGGCGTGCCCAGCGATCTGCTGAGCCGGCGTCCAGATATCGCCAGCGCCGAAGCCAGACTGGCGGCCGCTCAGGCTGACATCAGCGTGGCCCGCGCCGCCATGCTGCCGAAAATAACCCTCACCGCCAGCCTCGGCACCGGTGCCGATCTGGCGGCGGACCTGCTGCGCACCACGTTCTACAACCTGTCCTCCGGATTGACTGCGCCGATTTTCAACAACGGTCGCCTGAGCGCCGAACGCGACAAGGCCAAGGCGCGTCAGGACGAACTGCTGGAAACCTATCGAGGGGCGATCATCAATGGCTTCGCCGACGTGGAAAAAGCCCTCAGCAGCATTCGCGGCCTCGATGAACAACGCCAGTGGCAAAGCGAAGAACTGAGCCAGGCGCAGACTGCGTTCGACATCGCCCAGAGCCGCTATCAGGCCGGTGCCGAAGACTTGCTGACGGTGCTGCAAACCCAGCGCACCCTGTATGCGGCGCAGGATATGAATGTGCAACTGCGTTTGTCGCGACTGCAGGCGAGCATTGCCTTGTACAAGGCGCTGGGCGGGGGGTGGCAAGTCATCTGACGGCAGCAGCTCCTGTAGGAGCTGTCGAGTGCAACGAGGCTGCGATCTTTTGATCTTGCTTTTAAGCGTCAAGATCAAAAGATCGCAGCCTTCGGCAGCTCCTACACGGGGATCGTGTCGTGACTGAGTGAGTTCTCAGGGCAAAAAAAATCGCAGCACCAGGCTGCGATTTTTTTGCGGCTAGAGTTGCCGCCCTTTCACTTTCAGATGCCGCGCGTACCACGGTCGCTGCGGCACTTTGCGGAACAGGTCGGCCATGTTGTCTTCATCGCCAAAGGTGATGCGCAACGCCAGCTTCATGGTCTCCGGATCCATCTCTACCGAGCGCCCGACCTGCAGACCGGGCACGGTGCTGCAGCCATGGGTGTCCGGGCCCAGCCACGGGTCATCGACCTCAACCCAGCGCCCCGGCGCGAACCACGGCACGCCGTTGACTTGCAGCCGACTGACCTCGCCCGGGTGGAAACGCTCGTGGGCGCGAAACCAGTCTTCGATACGGTCATCGATCCAGCCGTGGAAACGCCAGAACACCGGGTTCACATGGGAGGAAAACGGGTCGCCGAGAAAGTCGTTTTCCGGGGCGTACCAGCGCGCGGCAAAATCCGCCTGATCGCGTGCCATCGGCACCGGAATGTCGTTGGACGGATCCCGCGCCACCGACGCCCAGCGCATGTGCAGCCAGTCGTGCAGGCCCAGTTCGACTTCCGAGCCGAACTGGCCGAGGGTGAGTTTCGACAAATAGCGCGGATCGCGATACTGCGATTCCCACACCTGGAAATTGCTGTGGTAGGTCTCGGCCGCTTTGATGTCGCTGACCCACTTGGTGTACTCGTCGTCACCTTCGGTCAGCCAGGTGGGCGGCAGTGCGTCGCCGTCGTGATTGTCGAAGTAGCGGGCGAAGCCCTGGCGGTCACGTTCCAGTTCCGGCTGCGGCATCGGGAAGGCTTGCCAGGACGGCAAGTCCTGCATCGAGCGGGCCTTGCCGAGCATGTGCCGGTGCATGAAGAAGAAATCAACGCCCGAGCCGTTGCGATCCTTGCTCGGCCCACGGGCATCGCGCTCCTTGTCACGGGGGCCGGGTTGCCAGCCGATACCGCGCAGGGCGTCGCGTTTTTTCTCCGAGAGCTTGTGCCACTTGTCGCGGCTGGCGTGCCAGAGCTGGTGGAACAGGCGATGTTCCGGCGCCACCAGCCACGCCAACAGCGTCGGGTTCAAACCGGTGCGTTCGCGGGCCTCGGGAAAACGTCGCTTGATGGCGATGAAATGATTGTCCAGTTCAGGCAGCGCCAACGGCCGATCCAGGCGCAACACTTGCCCGGTGAACGTGGCGCTGCCGGCATTGCCGAACGCCGCCCAGACTTCGTCGAGTTTGACTTTAAATTCGTAGACCGGCGGCGCTTGCGGCGCATCGGTGCGCATCAGCCGCCAGTACATTTCGGCGCCGTTGCCCGGCGCCAGATCGCCGATCACTTGGTAACGCGCAAGCGCTTCTGAGCGCAGGTTGGCACCGGTATCGAGAAACCCGCGCAAACCGCGCCCCCGGTGGGCAATGTCGAGAAACAACTCGAGGCCGTCGCGTGGCAAGCCATCAAGCCCGGCCGCCGATCCGCTGAAACGGATATCCCAGACGCCGCGCAGGTTGTCCGCCAACTGTTGACCGGCGGTATCGGCCAGGTCGACCGTGGCCTCGCCCGGGGTGATCGGAAACTCCTCACGGGTCAGCTCACGATGTGCATAAAAAGCGGCAGGCAGCGCGGCGCCCGTGAGTGCCATGCCCGCCATGAACCAGCGTCGAGAGATCGTCATTGCCCTACCTGTGTCAGCCATGAAGCAGGCTTTATCCAAGCTAGAACGTTTGTTCGCCGGGGAAATTTATGGCCCCGGCAAAAGATCGCTGTGCGCCGTCAGCGCTTTTCCTGCGCGCGACTAAATTAGCCGCCCGGCCACTCGTTCTTCCCAGATAGCAAAGGCCCCTGCGCCTGCACCTCGACGGCGAACCTGAATGAGATGGCAATGACAAAACCGCGTTCGAAAAAGGCTCTATTTATCGGCCTGCCGCTGGCCTTGGCGATCAGCGCCGGCGCAGGGTTTCTGGTTTGGGATTACTGGTTTCGGGACAACCCTGGCTACCCGGTAAAAGTGATGAAGCAGGCGACCGAGTTGCAGGATCGCATCCTCTCGTTCGACAGCCACATCACCGTACCGCTGAACTTCGGCGCTCACGGCAACGAAGCCGACAAGGACGGCGCCGGCCAGTTCGACCTGATCAAGGCCAATCGCGGGCGCTTGTCGGGCGCTGCGCTGACGGTGTTCGGCTGGCCGGAAATGTGGAACGGCCCGAACGCTCCGCATCGCCCCACCGAAGGTTTTGTCGAAGAAGCCCGCAACCAACAGGAAGTCCGTTACAAGATCATCACCGGCATGGTCCGCGACTTCCCCAATCAGGTCGGCATCGCCTACACCCCGGATGATTTCCGCCGCCTGCATGGCGAAGGCAAGTTTGCGATTTTCATCAGCATGCTCAACGCCTATCCGCTGGGCAACGACCTGAGCAAACTGGACCTGTGGGCCGGGCGCGGCATGCGCATGTTCGGCTTCAGCTACATCGGCAACAACAGCTGGGCCGACTCGTCGCGCCCGCTACCGTTCTTCAATGACTCGCCGGATGCCCTCGACGGCCTCTCCGATATCGGCAAGCAAGCCGTGCAGCGCTTGAACGATCTGGGCGTGATCATCGACGTTTCGCAGATGTCGACCAAAGGCCTGGAACAGGTTGCGCAACTGAGCCGCACACCGTTGGTGGCCTCGCACTCGGCGCCGCGTGCGGCGGTGGATATTCCGCGCAACCTCAGCGACAAGGAATTGCAACTGATCAAAAACAGCGGCGGCGTGGTTCAGGTGGTCGGCTTCTCGCAGTACCTGAAACCGCTGACTCAGGGCACGCAGGACAAACTCAATGCCCTGCGCGCACGCTTCGATCTGCCGCCCTTGCCAAACCTGGCCATGGCGCTGATGCCGGGCGACCCGATCATCACGGCATGGTCGGAACAGAAGCTCGGCCAGTACGCCAGCGGCCTCTACGGCATCCTTGAAGAAGAGCCGAAAGCCACCCTCAAGGATCTCGGCGACGCCATCGATTACACCGTGCGCAAAATCGGTATCGACCATGTCGGCATTTCTTCCGACTTCAACGACGGCGGCGGCATCAAGGGTTGGGAAAACGTTGGCGAAATCCGCAACGTCACCGCCGAATTGATCCAGCGCGGCTACTCCGAAGCGGACATCGCCAAGCTGTGGGGCGGCAACTTTATGCGCGTCTGGGATCAGGTGCAGAAAGCCGCGAAACCGGCACTGATTTCCCGTCAGGACACTGCCAAGCCATGACTGACCGCCGGACCTTTCTGAAACAGGTCGGTGTGATGGCGGCCGCTCTGCCGTTCGGCGCCAGCCTCACAGCGCCGGCAATGGCCGCGACCGCGCCCGTGGCCTCCGCGAACAAATGGACGCAATTGCGCCAGCTGTTCGATCAGGACCCGCAGGCGATTCACTTCGCTAACTTCCTGATCACCTCGCACCCCAAACCCGTGCGCGAAGCCATCGAACGCCATCGCGCCGCCCTCGACCGCAATCCGGGACTGGCGATGGATTGGGATCTGGGCAGCTACGAACAATTGCAGCACAACGTGCGGGTCTGGGCCGGCCAATACCTGCAAGCCAGGCCCGGTCAGATCGCTCTCACCGGCAGCACCACCGAAGGCCTGGCGATGATTTATGGCAGCGTGCAAGTGCGCGCGGATCAGGAAATCCTCACCACCGAGCACGAGCACTATTCCACCCGCAACATCCTCGATTTCCGCAGCCGCCGCGATGGCACCCGGGTGCGCAAACTCAGGCTGTTCGACAACCCGCAAAGCATTTCCCTGGATCAGGTGCTCGACACGATCAACCGCAACATTCGCCCTGAGACCCGCGTACTCGGCATGACCTGGGTGCATTCGGGCAGCGGCGTCAAATTGCCGATCAGCGCTATCTCGCGGCTGGTCGATGAACACAACCGTCAACGCGACGACAAGGATCGGCTGATTTACGTGGTCGACGGCGTGCACGGTTTCGGTGTCGACGACCTGAGTTTCCCGCAGATGAACTGCGACTTCTTTATAGCCGGCACCCACAAGTGGATGTTCGGCCCGCGCGGCACCGGCATCGTGTGCAGCCGCAGCGAAGAGCTGAAATACGTCAGCCCGAGCGTGCCGACGTTCTCCGACGCCACCTCTTTCGCCACGATCATGACCCCGGGCGGTTACCACGCTTTCGAGCATCGCTGGGCGGTGGACGAAGCGTTCAAGTTGCACCTGCAACTGGGCAAGGCTGACGTTGAGGCGCGCATTCATCAGCTCAACAACTATCTGAAGCAGCGCCTGCGGGAACACGCAAACATCGAACTGGTGACCCCGCTCGATCCGCAGTTTTCCGCCGGTTTCACCTTCTTCCGGGTCAAGGATCAGGACAGCGATGCAGTCGCCGCCTACCTGATGCAAAACCGGGTGATCTGCGATGCGGTCAGCCGCGATGTCGGCCCGGTGATTCGCACGGCGCCCGGCCTGCTCAACGACGAAACCGAAGTGGACCGTTTCATGGCCATTCTCGGTCGACAGCGGCGCGCCTGATCCCTCGACTCCAGTTTCCCTTTCACAGAGACGACTCATGAAAAAGCCTCACGCCTCTTTTACCTTCAAGGCCCTGCCGGCGCTGGCCCTGACCGCGCTGTGCGCCGGCCTGCTGCCCGGTACTGCTCACGCGGCGACACCGCCGGCGCCGGGCAAAGTGTTCAAGGACTGCAAGGACTGTCCGGAAATGGTCGTGCTGCCGACCGGCACTTTCACCATGGGCACGCCGGAAGACGAAGTCGGCCGCGAGCCGGACGAAGGCCCGCGCCACGACGTGACCTTCAGCAAACCGTTCGCCATCAGCCGCTTCCAGGTGCTGGTCGGCGAGTGGGATGCGTATGTGCGCGAAACCGGCAACAAACCTTACGACTTCGATGACCGCCCGGGCCGCCGCTGCACCGCCGGCAAACCCGAGTTCAAGCAGACTGCCCGCGACCCGGCCGTGTGCATGAATGTCGCCGAAGCCCAGGGCTACATCGACTGGCTGTCGAAAAAGACCGGCCATGCCTATCGCCTGCAAAGCGAATCGATCCGCGAGTACGCCGCACGCGGCGGCAGCACCGGGCCCTTCCCTTTCCCGTTCGATGAAGGCAACAACTACCAGATCTCCAGACACGCCAACACCTATGGCGCCGCCGACGGTTACAACTTCACCTCGCCGGCCGGCACTTTCCCGGCCAACGCCTTCGGCGTTTACGACGCCCACGGCAACGTCTACGAATGGACCGCCGACTGCTATCACAAGGATTACTCCGGCGTACCCAACGACGGGCGCCCCTGGACCCAGGAAAACTGCGAACGTCAGGTCATGCGCGGCAACGATTGGGGCGAGGCGCCGGTGTTCTCGCGCTCCGGCAACCGCAACAGCAGCTGGCCGACCAGCAAAGGCGACTGGCTCGGGTTTCGCGTAGTGCGCGACCTCTGATCCTGCCCATCCCGACCGCAGCCCCGCCTGCGGTCGTTTAAAGAAAGTCCGTGACCATTCGTTTTCCTTAAGTACCGGCACTCCCTCCGCACCGAAGCAGGAATCCTCCATGACCAAGCCTACGCGTGGGGCGATCAACGAATTGTTCGCCTTGCTCAAGCCCTTCCGCCTGATCGTCTCTGTGTCCATCGTGCTCGGCATGATCGGCGGCCTGAGCGTCACTGTGCTGCTGGCGACCATCAACAATGCCCTGCATTCCGACGACGGCCTGACCCGCACCGTGGTGATGATCTTCGCCGGCCTCTGTGCGCTGGCCTTGCTGACGACGATTCTGTCCGACATCGGCACCAACTACGTCGGCCAGCACATCATCGCCAGGCTGCGCAAGGAACTGGGGGAGAAAGTCCTGTCGGCGCCGATCGACCAGATCGAACGCTACCGCAGCCATCGCTTGATCCCGGTGCTGACCCACGACGTCGACACCATCAGCGACTTCGCCTTCGCCTTCGCCCCGCTGGCGATTTCCATGACCGTTACCCTCGGCTGCCTCGGCTATCTGGCGCTGCTGTCCTGGCCGATGTTCCTGATGATGTTGGTGGCGATTGCGATCGGTACGACCATTCAGGCGATTGCCCGGGCCAAGGGCATGCGCGGTTTCTACGCCGCACGCGACTCTGAGGATGAACTGCAAAAGCACTACAACGCGATTGCCGAGGGCGCCAAGGAACTGCGCATTCACCGTCCGCGTCGCCAGCGCATGTTTGTCGCCGGTATTCAGAAAACCGCCGAGAAGATCTGCGACACCCAGATCAAATCCATCAACACCTTCGTCATCGCCAAGTCCTTCGGTTCGATGCTGTTCTTCGTGGTCATCGGCATGGCCCTGGCCCTGCAATCCTTCTGGCCCAGCGGCGACAAAGCAGTGATGAGCGGCTTCGTCCTGGTGCTGCTGTACATGAAGGGGCCACTGGAGCATCTGGTCAGCACGTTGCCGATCATCAGCCGTGCGCAGATTGCCTTCCGCCGCATCGCCGAACTCAGCGAACAATTCTCCTCGCCCGAACCGCATCTGCTGCTGGAGGATCAGGGCAAGAAACCCGGTGCGGTCAACAGCCTGGAACTGCACAACGTGCGTTACGCCTTCCCACCCGTGGAAGGCAGCGAACCGTTCCGTCTGGGGCCGGTGAACCTGCGCATCGAACAGGGCGACATCGTGTTTATCGTCGGGGAAAACGGTTGCGGCAAGACCACGCTGATCAAACTGCTGCTGGGCTTGTACGCGCCAACCGAAGGCGAAATCCGCGTCAACGATCAGCCGATCACCGCGCTTAATCGCGATGACTACCGGCAGAATTTCACGACGATTTTTGCCGACTACTACCTGTTCGACGATCTGATTCAGGGCGACCGCGAAGTCCCGCAGGACGCGACCCGCTACCTCGAACGTCTGGAGATCGCGCACAAGGTCAGCGTGCGCGACGGCGCGTTCAGCACCACCGATTTGTCCACCGGCCAGCGCAAGCGCCTGGCACTGGTCAATGCCTGGCTCGAAGAGCGGCCGGTGCTGGTGTTCGATGAATGGGCCGCCGACCAGGACCCGACCTTCCGGCGAATTTTCTACACCGAGCTGCTGCCTGACCTGAAGCGTCTGGGCAAGACCATCATCGTCATTTCCCACGATGACCGTTACTTCGACGTCGCCGATCAACTGGTGCGCATGGAGGCCGGCAAGGTCAGAAGCGAACTGCAAACCGCTTGATCGACGAGGCCGTGGCCAGGCCGGAAAAATAATTTTCCGGTTTGCCGCGGCTTCCTCGTCTTAATGAGATGAATAAGAACCATTAACAACTATACCTGCCAAGGTCTTAACCTCATGTCCGCATCCCGTTTCATGCTTCGCCCTCTGACTCGAGCCCTGCTGATGCACGGCGCGACACGCACTCGACTGGCCGGCACCGGCCTTGGTCTGGCACTGACACTCACGGCAGCCCCGTATGTCCAGGCCCAGGAATGGACCCTGAACATCCCGTCGCAGCCACTGGCGCAGGCGCTGCAAACCCTTGGCCAGCAGACCAGTCTGCAAATCATCTACAGCCCGGAAAGCCTGCAAGGTCTGCGCTCCAGCGCGCTCAACGGCCGCTACCAGGATGACGAGTCGCTCAAGGCGATGCTCAACGGCACCGGCATCCGCTACCAGCGTGACGGCAACACCGTGACCGTGCTCGGCCCGGCCACCGGCAGCGCAATGGAACTGGCCCCGACCAACGTCAACGCCAGCCGCCTCGGCGCCACCACTGAGGGCAGCAACTCCTACACCACCGGCGGCGTGACCATTGGCAAGGGCGAGCACTCGCTGAAGGAAACCCCGCAGTCGGTCACGGTGATGACCCGCAAGATGCTTGATGACCAGAACCTCAACACCATCGAGCAGGTGATGGAGAAGACCCCGGGCATCACCGTTTACGACTCGCCCATGGGTGGCAAGTATTTCTACTCCCGCGGCTTCCGTATGACTGGCCAGTACCAGTACGACGGCGTGCCGCTGGATATCGGCAGCAGCTACGTGCAGGCCGACAGCTTCAACAGCGACATGGCCATCTACGACCGCGTGGAAGTCCTGCGCGGCGCGGCCGGGATGATGAAAGGCGCAGGCGGCACCGCCGGTGGCGTCAACTTCGTGCGCAAACGCGGCCAGGACACTGCGCACACGCAGCTCTCGCTGTCGGCAGGCACCTGGGACAACTATCGCGGTCAGGTCGACACCGGCGGCCCGCTGAACGATTCCGGGACCATCCGTGGTCGCGCCGTGGTCACCGAACAGACCCGTCAATATTTCTACGACGTGGCCAGCCGCAAAGACCAGATCTACTACGGTGCGCTGGACTTCGACCTCAGCCCCGACACCACCCTGGGTCTGGGCTTCGCCTGGGAAGACGTCGACGCCACCCCGTGCTGGGGCGGCCTGCCGCGTTACGCCGACGGCTCCGACCTGCACCTCAAGCGCTCCACCTGCCTGAACACCGCGTGGAACAACCAGCGCAGCAAACGCGCCACCTACTTCGCCGACCTGAAACACCAGTTCAACGACGACTGGTCGCTGAAAGTCGCCGGCGTGTACTCGCGCAACACCCAGGACATGGAATACGCCTTCCCGAGCGGCGCGGTACCGGTCGGTGCCACCGCGTCGAACACCCTGATGCTGGGCAGCATTTACGACTACGACCAGCGCGACTACGGTTTCGATGCCTATGTCGACGGCAAATTCGACGCCTTCGGCCAGCAACATGAACTGACCATCGGTGCCAACGCCAGCCGTTCGCACAAGGATGACTTCTACGCCGTCGCCGCGCTGCCACAACGGCAGAACGTGCTCGACCCGAACCACCACATCCCGCAACCGGACGAAAGCTACTACCTGGCCAATGCCTCCCGTGGCGGCCCGGTGGACATGCACATCAAGCAATACGGCGCCTACTCCATCGCCCGCCTGAAACTGGCTGATCCGCTGACCCTGGTACTGGGCAGCCGCGTCAGCTGGTACAAATCCGACACCGATTCGGTGCAGTACTTCCGTGGCGAAGGCACCCAGGTCGACACCAAGTCCACCGAAACCGGCCAGGTCACGCCGTTCGCCGGCGTACTGTTCGACCTCAACGACAACCTGACCGCCTACGCCAGTTACACCGACATCTTCACCCCGCAAGGCGCCTACAAGACCATCGATGGCAGCACCCTCAAGCCACTGGTTGGCCAGAGCTACGAGCTGGGAATCAAGGGTGAGTGGTTCGACGGTCGTCTGAACAGCTCCTTCAACCTGTTCCGCACTATTCAGAAAGATGCCGCTCAGGATGACCCGCGCTGCGAAGACAGTTCTTGCTCGATCAACTCCGGCAAGGTTCGCGCCCAGGGCTTCGAAGCTGAAGTCAGCGGTGAGGTGATTGATCGCCTGCAATTGCTCGCCGGTTACACCTACACCCAGACCAAAGTGCTGGAAGATGCCGACGCCACGCAGGATGGCGTGGTCTACAACTCCTACGTGCCGCGCCATTTGCTGCGTGTGTGGGGTGACTACAGCCTGAGCGGGCCGCTGGATCGCGTGACGATCGGTGCGGGGGTCAACGCGCAGACGGGCAACTACCGCACTTCGCCGATTGGCGGTGACAACATTGACGGTGCCGGTTATGCGGTCTGGAACGGTCGCATTGGCTATCGTATCGATGACACCTGGTCGGTGGCGCTTAACGGGAACAACCTGTTTGACAAGCGTTACTACTCGACCATTGGTACCGAAGGGTTCGGTAACTTTTATGGGGATCCGCGTAACTTCGTGATGTCGGTCAAGGCTGACTTCTGATTGGGTGTGATGTGAGAGAGCCCCGCTTTGGCGGGGCTTTTTTTGGCTTTGAGGTTGGGTGCATATCCGTTGCTGCGGGTGCTGCCGCTGGCGGTTTCGCTCTTACAGCGACTCACTTTTCCAAACGCCGAAAAGTAAGCAAAAGGCTTTGCCCCTGGCGTACGGCACTTCGCTGAGGCTCAGCGTTCCCTCGCTACGGTGTCCATCCGGGGGCATCGCCTACGGTTTGCTTCGCTGCACCTACTCTCGATGAATGCGGCTTCGCCACACGGCGCTGCGCGCCTCCCCCCCCGGATGAACACCTCCGCTCGGCCTGCCGAAGGGGCAAAAAATCAAAAGCCAAAGCCAAAACCAAAGCCAAAGCAAGATCACAAGCCAAATCAAAAGCCCCTCACCCTAGCCCTCTCCCGGAGGGAGAGGGGGACTGATCGAGGTGTTTTGGAGAGATACGCCGACGTGCGATACCGAGTTGAACTCAGGCCCTAAAAAGCAAACAAATCGGGCCCTCACCCTCTCGGAGAGAGAGGGGACTGATCGAGGTGTTTGGGTGAGCTACGCCGACATGCAATACCGCGTTGAACTCAGGCTTTGAAAAGCGCACAACTCGGTCTTTCATCCTTCCAGAGAGAGGGACTGACCGGGGTGTTTGGGTGAGCTACGCGACGTGCAATACCGAGTCGAACTCGACTTCTGAAAAGCCCAAAAATCGGCTCCCTCTCCCTCGGGAGAGGGCTGGGGTGAGGGGCAGCAACAACGCAAACCCAAAGCCGACCGCACGCTTTTCCACCACTCAACAGGATGAGCGTTAGCTCGGCTGCAGCTTTTGATCTTTAAGGCGACGTCGGAAGGCTGAGTGG
>NZ_JAMLFX010000001.1:1276048-1276152 GCF_023634765.1 Pseudomonas sp. AKS31 | reverse complement strand
AACCGTAGGCGCTGCGCCCGGATCGATCCCGGAGCGAAGGAACCCCGAGCTTTAGCGAGCGGGCCGCACGCAGGAGCAAGCCTTTTTGGTTACTTTTTCGGCGC
>NZ_JAMLFX010000001.1:1248000-1276038 GCF_023634765.1 Pseudomonas sp. AKS31 | reverse complement strand
GGCGCAGCCAAACACAGCGAGAGGAGGTGCAGCGAAGCAAACCGTAGGCGCTGCGCCCGGATCGATCCCGCAGCGAAGGAACCCCGAGCCCCAGCGAAGTGCCGTACGTCAGGGCGGAACCCTAATCAGCCGTGACCGCAGCAACGGATATTCACCCAAAAACCAACAAAACCCCAATCACCCCAACACCCGCGCCAACGCCCGACTCAACCTCTCATGCACCCGCAATACATCAGGCATCACCGAAGCCATCCGCAGCAAATCATGCGTCAGCCCCAGACATTGCTCAACCTCAACACTCACCCCCTGCCCCCGCAATTTGTCAGCATAAGCCTGCCCCTCATCAAGCAACGGATCAAAACCCGCCAACAACACAATCGCCGGCGCCACACCCCGCAGATCCTCCGCCAACAACGGCGAAAAACGCCAGTCCAGATAATCTTGCGGACTGCGAGCGTAATGCTGATAAAACCAGTCAAGCGTATCGCTCTCCAACAAATACCCCTCGCTGAACAACAACCGCGAATCGTGCACACGCGAAGCATCGGTCACCGGATAGCACAACAACTGCGCCTTCGGCGCGATGGCCACAGTATGCGGTTGCACCACCGCCTGAATCGCCAGCACCGTGGCCAGGGTCGCACCAGCACTGTCACCACCAAACGCCACACGCGAGGTATCAAGGCCAAGGCTCACCGCGTTTTCCGCTAACCACGACAAAGCGTCTTCGCCATCCTCCAGCGCCGTTGGAAAACGATGCTCCGGGGCCAGTCGATAGCCGACCGACAACACCGCACAAGGCGTGCGCTGGCAAAACTCGCGGCACACGCCATCGTGGGAATCGAGGCTGCCGACGACGAAACCGCCACCGTGGAAATACACCAGCACCGGCATCGGCGAAACCGCAGCATTGGGTCGATACAGACGCAGTGCCAGCGATGCACCATCGCGTGCCAACGTGTCTATTTCGCTGACCAACAGGTCTTGCGGTGCCGCCCAGCGCAATTGCGCCGTGGTCTGTTCGAAGCTCGCGCGGGCTTCGCTCGGGGTCATTTGGTGCATGGCCGGCAGGCCGGCGTCCTGGCTGTCTTGGGCCAGGTCGAGAAAGGCTTCCAGATCAGGGTGTAACGACATCGCTAAAATCCTTGTATCGGCAAAAAAAGGGGCGCGCCTCGGCAGCGCCCCTAGAGATGACTGAACGCGTAGCGATCAGCCCGCGCGGGCCATGCAATGCTCGATCAACGCCTCCAGCTCACGCTGGTAATCGCTCATCAAGGCATCCATGGTGCCGGCGCGATAACGCTGGCTGCTGTAGATGCAACGCAAGGCCAACTGACCGTCATAGACCTGGCCGACAATTTCCAGCCAGTTGCCCAAATTGGCTTTGAGGCTGTAGTTGTCACCGGTTTCTTCCAGCGCCGGCACCAGCAGCGCCTGCTCGTCGAAGCTCTGATCGAATTGCCCCAGGTAGTTGAACGTGACCCGTGCTTGCGGCAGTTCGGCCAGTTGCCGCGCCACCTCAGCCCCAGCCAGATGACGCAATACGCCATAGCCGATGCCTTTCTGCGGGACTGCCGCCAACTGCGCTTGCACATTGATGATCGACTGACCGATGTCGTCGCTGTCGGGGCGCAAGCGCACCGGAAACATGCTGGTGAACCAGCCCAGGCTGCGGCTCAGGTCGATGGACTCGAACAGGTCTTCACGACCATGCCCTTCGAGCAGGATCAACGCCGACGGTTGTTGGCTCCAGCGGCACAGGGCACGGCTGAGCGCCGACAACAGCAGGTCGTTGATCTGCGTGCCATATACCGCCGGGGCCTGTTTGAGCAGTTGTTCCGTGTGCTCGCGGGACAGTTTGAGCCGCGCCTGTGCCTGCTGACGCACGAGGTTTTTGCCGCGCAGGTTGTCGCATGGCAAATCGACGCCCGGCTGATCCAGTTGCTCCAGCCAATACCCCAGTTCCTGCTCGGCAATCACCGGCGCCTGCGCCTGCAAGGCTTCGGCGAAGGATCGGTAACTGCTGGTGCGAATCGGCAGTTTCGGCTCGATCCCTTGCACGCAGGCCTCGTAAGCCACCTTCAAATCGTCGAGCAGAATTCGCCACGACACGGTGTCGACCACCAAGTGGTGAATCACCACCAGCAGGCGCGCCTGGCCATCCGGCAAGGCGACATGCATCACCCGCCATACCGGCCCGTCGTCGAGTTTCAAACTGCGCTGGGCGAGGTTGGCCAAGGCTTCGACCTGCTCGCTGTTGTCCGCCTCGCGGCGCCAGAGCAACGCTTCGCCCTGTTCACTGAGGTCGCAGTAACGCTGCAACCAGCGCCCGCCTTCGTGAGAGAAACGCAGGCGCAGCGAGTCGTGATGTTGCTCGATCCAGCCCAGTGCCTGCTCCAGCGCATCGAGGTCCAGCGGCTGGCGCGCGCTCAACAGCAATGACTGGTTGTAGTGATGCGCCTCGGCCATGCCTTCGGCAAAGAACCACTCCTGAATCGGCAAGAGATTGAACAAGCCCTCGGCGGCGACGTGCGTGACGTCCGCCTGCGGCAGTGCGGTGCCCTCCTTCACCGCTTCCTGCTCGACGATGCCGGCGATGGTCTGATAACGCATCAGGTCGCGCAGCTTGAGATCCATCTGCAACGTCGGGTGGTTTCTGACGCGGGAGATCACCTGCAAACTCAAAATCGAATCGCCGCCCAGTTCGAAGAAGTTATCGCTGATGCCCACTTGTTCGACCTGCAGCACCTGCGCCCAGATGTCCGCGAGCAGGCTTTCCTGCTCGTTGCGCGGAGCCAGGTATTGTTCGGTTTTGAACTCAGGCTCCGGCAGTGCCTTGCGATCAAGCTTGCCGTTCGGTGTCACCGGGAAAGCACTCAGGCAAACGATCTGCGCCGGCACCATGTATTCCGGCAACGAGGTGCGCAGGCCCGCCTTGAGTTCATCGCCGATGTCTGCACCGCTCGCGGTGACCACATAACCGATCAGTTGCTTGCCCGAGGCATTGTCGCGGGCGATCACCAGTGCATCGGTGACCGACGGCAACTGGCGCAGACTGGCCTCGACTTCACCCAGTTCGATGCGGAAACCGCGCACCTTGACCTGATGGTCGATACGGCCGACGTAATCGACCACACCGTCGGCGCGCAAACGCACCAGATCGCCGCTGCGATACAGACGCTCGCCCGCCGCGAACGGGTTGGGCACGAAGCGCTCGCAAGTCAGATCCGGACGGCCGTGATACCCCCGGGCGACGCCATAGCCGCCAATGTACAGCTCGCCGGCAAAGCCCGGCGGCAGCGGGTTCAGGTCTTCGTCCAGCACGTACAGCGAGCGTGCGCCCACAGCGCGGCCGATTGGCGCGTACGCCGCTTCGCAATGCTGGCTGACCGGAACTTTCCAGAGCATCGGCGTGACCACGGTTTCGGTCGGGCCGTAGCCGTTGGTGAAGTACTGCGGACGCAGCGCAGCCTTGACCTGCTCGAAGGTCTGATCCGGCACCGCATCACCGCCGAAGCAATAGATGCGCACCGCTGGCGGCGCAATACCGCTGGCCGCCGCGTACTCGGCCAGTTGCTTGAGATAGGCCGGCGGGAAGCAGGCAATGGTGATGCCGTAATCGTGCAGCGCCTGATAGGTCTGCTCCGGCGTCCACAGGCAACCGTCGCGAATCACCAGACGACCGCCACTGTACAAGGTGCTCAACCAGCGTTCATGGGCCCCGTCGAAGGCGAACGACATGAAGTGCAGCTCGCAACTGCTGGCGTCCATTTCGTACAACTCGGCGATGGCCTGACAGTGCATGCTCAGCGGGCCTTGGGTCACGGCAACACCTTTCGGTCGCCCGGTGGAACCCGAGGTGTAGACCAGATACGCCAGGCCCTGCTCCTGCACGCGGCGTTCGGGGGCGTGGTCGGCGTAGCGGCTTTCGTCGAGGTGATCGATTTCCAGACGCAGCAGGCCTTGTGGCGCTGGCAACGTGCTGCGCAGGCTGCTCTGGGTCAGCAACAGCGCCATGCCGGAATCTTCGATCATGTACGCCAGACGCTCCGGCGGATAATCGATGTCCAGCGGCACGTACGCCGCCCCGCTCTTGAGCACGGCGAGGAAGCTCACGACCATTTCCAGCGAGCGTGGCAAGGCCACGCCGATCACCACTTCCGCTCCGGCACCGTGTTCGATCAGGCAGTGCGCCAGTCGGTTGGCGCGTTGCTCGAGTTCGGCGTAGGTCAGGTTCATTCCGGCGCATTGCAGGGCGATGGCCTGCGGCTGCTGTTGCGCGTGACGGCTGATCAGTTCCGGCAACAGCACCGCTTGATGGGTGTGCGTCGGCTCGGCGCTCCAGGCCTGCGCGGCTTGCCATTGTTCGTGGCTCAGACGCTGCAGATTGCCGAGGCGTTCGTACGGCGCCGCCAGCATCGCGGCGAGGGTGTTTTCCATGGTCTGGCGAATACCGACAACCGCCTCGGCGCTGAAATGACTGCGCAGGTACAGGTATTCGATCGACAACTCGTCGCCGAGCATCACCGCGAGGTCCATCGGCACGTTGGTCACGCCATGGCCGATGGATTTGCCGAAGGTCAGGTCGGTGTCGTTTTCTTCCTGCAAGCGATCGTCGATCGGGAAGTTTTCGAACACCACGATGCTGTCGAACAGCGCCTGCCCACCGAGATTGGACCAGCGCTGTACATCGGCCAGCGGCGCCTGGGAATAATCGCGAATGTCGAGGTTGTAGGCCTGCACTTCGCCCAGCCAGTCAGCCAGACGCTGATCGGCTTGCGGCGTCTGAATGATCGGCAAGGTGTTGATGAACAGACCGAGCATGTTGCCGACATTCGCCAGACTTTCCGGACGCCCCGACACCGTGGCGCCAAAGGTCACCGTCTGCTGCCCGGTGTAGCGTTGCAACAGCAGCAGCCATGCGCCCTGAATCAGCGTGTTGGGGGTGATGCGCAGGTCGCGGCAGAACTGCAACAGGCGCGCGGTCTGCGCTTTATCCCAGTTCGAATAGATCGCATCGTGACCGGCGACATCGGCGCTGTGACGCGGGTGCATCGCCTGGCTCAGTGCCGTCGGCTCATTGACCACCGCCAGCCGCGCTTTCCAGAACAGCTCTTGGGCGTCCTGATCCTGCGCCTGCAACCAGGCGATAAAGTCGCGGTAACGACCGTTCTCGCCGCTGACTTCGCCCTTGGCGTAATACTGCAGCACCTCGCCGAACAGCCGCGAACTGCTCCAGCCGTCCATGAGGATGTGGTGGCTGGTCCAGATCATCTGGTACTGATCGTCGCTCAGGCGCAGCAGGGTCACCCGCAACAAACGCGCATCGGCCAGATTGAAACCGAGCGCACGGTCAGCGCTGGCAAACTCGGCAATCAGTTCTTCACTGGTTTCGCGCTCACGCCAATCGAGCACCTGCATTTGCAACGGCGCATGGCGATGCACCACCTGCAACGGTTTGGCCAGGCCGTCCTGCCAATGGAAACTGGTGCGCAGAATCGCCTGACGGGCGATGACAAATTCCCACGCCTGACGGAAGCGCTCCACGTCCAGACCCTTGATCGGCAGGCTGACCTGTTGCACGTACAGGCTGCTGCCGTTATCCGACAGCGTGTGGAAGAGCATGCCTTCCTGCATCGGCGACAGCGGGTAAACATCCTCGATCTGGTCTGCCGGCACCGGCAACGCATCGAGTTGCGCCTGATCGAGTCGGGCCAGCGGATAATCCACCGGCACCTCGTCGGCCGACGACTCGAGCGCAACCACAGCGGCGAGTTTCTGCACGGTCTGTTGCTGGAACAGGTCTTTGGGGGTGAAGCGAATCCCCTGCTGACGCGCACGGCTGACCAGTTGAATCGAGATGATCGAGTCACCGCCCAGCGCAAAGTAGTTATCGGTCACGCCGACCCGCTCGATCTTCAGAATGTCCTGCCAGACCTCGGCCAGTTGCTGCTCCAGCGGCGTCGAAGGCGCCACGTATTCGCGTTGCGACTGGCTGAGGTCCGCTGCCGGCAAGGCTTTGCGGTCAAGTTTGCCGTTCGGTGTCAGCGGCAACTGTTCGAGGAACAGCCACTGCGCCGGCACCATGTATTCCGGCAGATGCGCCTTCAACGCGGCCTGCAGCGTTTCATTCAAATCGTCCAGTTGTTCGAGGCTGAGGCTGCTGTCGCTCGGCACCACATACGCCACCAGTTGCTGACCACTGTGGCTGTCCACCGCCAGCACCACGCCTTCGCGCACGCTGTCCTGAGCGAGCAGGCGCGCTTCGATTTCACCCAGCTCGATACGGAAGCCGCGCACCTTGACCTGATGGTCGATGCGGCCGACGTATTCGATCCGACCGTCTTCGCTGAAGCGGGTCAGGTCGCCGGTGCGGTACATGCGCTCGCCGCTGCTCGAGAATGGATTGGGCAGGAAACGCTCGGCAGTCAGGCCCGGGCGGAACAGGTAGCCACGGGTGATGCCGTCGCCGGCCAGATACAGCTCGGCCGCCACGCCAATCGGTGCTTGCTGCAATTGCTCATCGAGCAGGTACGCCGTGGTGTTGACCAGCGGCCGGCCGATGTTCGCCTGACCACCCAGTTCGCGGCGGGTGCAGGTCGAATAGGTGGTGTCTTCCGACGGCCCGTACAGGTCGTAGACGTGCGCCACCGCCGTCTCGCGGTAGAGCGTGTCGACCAGGCTCTGCTTCAACGGCTCACCGGCGAGGTTGATGATGCGCACGCCCGGCGGAATTTGCCCGGTGCGTTGCAGCGCGGCAATCGCCGACGGCACGCTGTTGATCAGGCGCACCTGATCGCGCTCGGGCAAGTCCGGCAGTTCCAGGGCATTGCGTGCCATGACGATTGAACCGCCGCGTGCGAGGGTGACGAAAATCTCCCACACCGACAGGTCGAAGCACACCGACGTCGATGCCAGCACACCCTGCAGATCGTCTTCGCTGTAGACCTCGGCGGACCAGTGAATCAGCGCCTGTACGTTGCGGTGGGCAATGGCCACGCCTTTCGGCTTGCCGGTGGAACCGGAGGTGTAGATCACGTAGGCCAGATTGGCCGAATCAGCGCGCGCCGGAAGATTGTCCGCAGGTTGCTCGGCAAACGCCGCACCTCCGGCCTCGACCAGCACCACCTGCGCATCGGTCTGCGGCAGTTGTGCCAGCAGCGACTGCTGCGTCAGCAAGACTTTCGCCTGACTGTCGTCGAGCATGTAGGCCACGCGATCCGCCGGGTAATCCGGGTCCAGCGGCACATAGGTACCACCGGCCTTGAGCACCGCCATCAGGGCGATGACCAGCTCCGCCGAACGCGGCATCGCCACACCCACACGGATTTCCGCGCCGACACCCAGTGCCACAAGATGATGCGCCAACTGGTTGGCGCGTTGATTGAGTTCGGCATAGCTCAGGGCAACACCGGCATGACTCAGCGCCAGTGCCTGCGGATGCGCCGCGACGCGCAGCTCGAAACTCTGCGGGATCAGTCGCTCAGCCGGATACGCGGCCTGATGGTCGTTCCATTGCGCCAGGGTCTGGCGTTCGGCGAGTGGCAACAGGCCGATTTCACCGAGCAGACGCTGCGGCGCCTCGATGAACTGACGCAGCACTTCTTCCAGATGCCCTGCCAGACTCAGCACGCTGCGCTCGGCAAAGTGTTCGGTGAGGTAGTTGAAGTCCAGATTCAGGACATCGCTGGCCCCGGCGATCAGGGTCAGACCGTAGTTGGTTTGCTCGCGGTGCTCCAGGCCGCCAAAACGCAGACCACCCGGGTTGGCTTCCAGCGCTTCGGACACCGGATAGTTTTCAAACACCAGCAAGGTGTCGAACAGCGCTTCGCCACTCAGTTGGGCCAGACGCTGAATGTCCTGCAACGGCGTCTGTTCGTAGTCGCGCAGCAGCAGGTTTTTGTCCTGCACGCTGCGCACCCAGTCGCCGACGCTGAGCGTGGCTTGCGGGCTGGCGATCACCGGCAAGGTGTTGATGAACAGGCCCAATTGCTGCTCGATGCCCGGCAGATCCACCGGGCGCCCGGACACGGTTGCGCCAAAGGCTACCGTGGCCTGGCCGGTGTAGCGCTGCAACACCAGCAACCACGCGGCTTGCACGAGACTGTTGAGGGTCACTTGCTGCTGGCGGGAGAAACCGTTCAGGCGTTGAGTGAAGGCTGCGTCGAAATGCAGGCGATGCATCTGTTTGCCCGGCCCCGGCACGGTTCGCCCGTGGCAGGCCGAGGCGAGTCGGGTCGGTTCGTCCAGTGCGGCCAGTTGTCCGCGCCAGAAATCCTGTGCGGCGGCTTTGTCCTGACCTTGCAGCCAGACCAGAAAGTCGCGGTAGCGGCCCTGCGCGCTCGGCACCGGCTGACCGGCGTAGTCCTGCAACACCTCGCCGAACATCCGCGAGTTGCTCCAGCCATCCATGAGGATGTGGTGGCAGGTGAAAATCAGCCGATGGCGATCATCAGCCGTGCGCAACAGGCACAGACGTAACAGCGGCGGGTTCTGCAGATCGAAACCGCGTTCGCGATCAGCCTGCGCCCGCGCTTCGAGCACGGCCGGCAAGTCCGCCACACCGCGCACATCGACTTCGGGCATTTCCAGGGTCAACTGGCGATTGATCACTTGCAGCGGCGCATCGAGGCCATCGCGGCCCCAGATAAAACCGGCGCGCAGCACTTCATGGCGATCCACCACGCGCTGCCAGGCTTGCTGGAAACGCGCCACGTCGAGGCCGTCGATATCCAGCAGCATCTGATAGACATAGGCGCTGGCATCGGCGTCGTACAGGCTGTGGAACAGAATGCCTTGCTGCATCGGCGCCAGCGGATAGATGTCCTCAATGCGCTGGGCAGCGATCGGCAGGCTGTCCAGATGCGCCTGGGACAACCCGGCCAACGGCACATCCGATGGTGTCAAACCACCGCTCGGATGGCTCAGGCAGTGGTCGATCAATTCACCCAGCGCCACTTCATACGCGCGGGCTAACGCGTTGATGGTGCTCTCTTCGAAGACATCACCGCTGTAGGTCCAGGTCAGGCTCAACTGGCCCTGATAAACCCGGCCGTCGATGGTCAGCCAGTTGGCCATCGGCGCGTTTTCGTCCTGGCCGGCGCCCTTGTCTTCGGTGGCCGGCACCCACAGGGCGTGTTCATCGAAGTTGTTGTCGAACTGGCCGAGGTAGTTGAACGTCACCTTCGGTTGCGCCAGTTCGTTCAAAGCCGCTTGCGACTCGGCGCTGCCCAGATGACGCAGCAAGCCATAGCCAATGCCTTTGTTCGGGATCGCGCGCAGTTGCTCCTTGATGCCTTTGATCGAGGTTTCCAGACTGGCGTCCGGGGTCAGGCGCACCGGGAACATACTGGTGAACCAACCCACCGTGCGGCTGAGGTCGATGTCGTCGAACAGGTCTTCCCGACCGTGCCCCTCAAGCTGCACCAGGGCGCTGTCGGTGTTCGTCCACTGGCACAGCACGCGGCCCAGCGCGGTCAGCAGCAGGTCGTTGACCTGGGTGCGATAAACCGCAGGTGCCTGTTGCAGCAACTGGCGAGTGCGTTCGGCGTCGAGACGCGTATCGACGCTGCGTTCGAAACGGTTGCTCAACTGGCCTTGCGGATTATCCAGCGGCAGTTCGACCGAGACCTCGCGCAGTTGCCCGCGCCAGTAATCCAGTTCGCTTTCCAGTTCAGCGCTGCGGGCATGCGCCTGCAGACGCTTGCCCCAATCCTTGAACGCGCTGGTCTTGGCCGGCAGACGCACAACCTGACCGCTGCTCAGTTGTTGATAAGCGCTTTGCAGATCTTCCAGCAGAATCCGCCACGACACGCCATCGACCACCAGGTGATGAATCACCAGCAGCAGACGCTGACTGGCGTCCGGCAAGTCGACCAACACCGCGCGAATCAACGGGCCATCGAGCAGATCGAGGCTGCGCTGCAACTCCAGGCACAGCGCTGGCAATGCTGCGCTGTCGTCCAGTGTGACCGTGCGCAGCAAGGCTTGCGCCTGATCCGCAGGCGCGTGGCTTTGCTGCCAAGCGTCGTTGGTTGGCCGGTAACGCAGGCGCAAGGCATCGTGGTGGCGTTGCAGCTGCACCAGCGCCTGCTCCAGCGGCGCCGCGTGCAGTACGGTGGCCGGGGTCAGCAGGATCGACTGGTTCCAGTGATGCCGCGCCGGAATGTCGCTGTTGAAAAAGTAATGCTGGATCGGTGTCAGCACTGCGTCGCCGAGCACTTCGCCCTGCTGCATCTGCACCGCGTCGCTCTGTTGCGCGACGGTCGCCAGACGCTGCACGGTCTGATGCTGAAAGATGTCTTTGGGGGTGAAGCGAATGCCGGCCTGACGCGCGCGGCTGACCACCTGAATCGAAATGATCGAGTCGCCGCCCAGCTCGAAGAAGTTGTCGTTGAGCCCGACCCGCTCGACCTTCAACACGTCCTGCCAGATCTCGGCCAGACGCTGTTCCAGTTCGTTGCGCGGCGCGGCATAGACTTCCTGCACCTGGGCAACTTCCGGATGCGGCAGTTGCTTGCGATCCAGCTTGCCGTTAGCGGTCAGCGGCAGACGTTCAAGGAACGCCCAACTGACCGGAACCATGTAGTCCGGCAGGGACTCGCGCAAATGCGCCTTGATCGAATCGCGCAGCGCAGCCTGCCCTTCGCCGTCCGGCACTTCGTTCGCGACGATCCAGGTTGCCAGTTGCTGGCCGCTGATACCGTCGACCGCCAGTACCACAGCTTCGCGCACCTCGGCATGCTTGAGCAGTTGCGCTTCGATTTCACCCAGCTCGATACGGAAGCCGCGAATCTTCACCTGATGGTCGATACGGCCGATGTACTCGATCACCCCATCGCCACGCAGCCGCGCCAGGTCGCCGGTGCGATAAAGGCGCTCGCCGGCCTGCGGATTGAAGGGGTCGGGAACGAATCGCGTGGCGGTCATGCCGGCCTGATTCAGATAACCCCGGGCCAGACCGGCACCGGCGATGTACAACTCACCGATGCAACCTTGTGGCACCAGGTTCAGCGAGCCATCGAGCAAATACCACGAGAGGTCGACAATCGGTTCGCCGATCGGGCTGCTGTGGTTTTGCTGCAGATCGGCCATCGACAACGGCCGGTAGGTCACGTGCACCGTGGTTTCAGTGATGCCGTACATGTTGATCAGCGTGGGCGCACGGTCACCGAAACGCTCGAACCACGGACGCAGGCTCTGCACTTCCAGCGCCTCGCCGCCGAACACCACGTAGCGTAGAGAGTTATTGCGCGTCGATTCGCTGGCGACCTGCATCAAGGGCTTGAACGCCGACGGCGTCTGGTTCAGCACGGTGACGTTTTCATCGCACAGCAGCGTGTAGAAATCTTCCGGAGAACGGCTGATGTCATGGGGCACCACCACCAGTTTGCCGCCATACAGCAACGCGCCGAAAATCTCCCAGACCGAGAAGTCGAAGGCGTAGGAATGGAACAGCGTCCAACTGTCCTGCGGACCGAAATCGAACCAGTGTTCGGTGGCGCTGAACAACCGCATGACGTTGCCGTGCGGCAGCAATGCGCCTTTCGGCTTGCCGGTGGAACCGGAGGTGTAAATGACGTACGCCAGGCTGTCTGGCGTGGTCAGGCACAGCGGGTTGGTTTCAATGCCGGGTTCTGGCGCCTGATTCAGATCGAGGCACGCCAGCCCCGGTGGTACCGGCAGTTGCGCAAGCAGATGGCCTTGGGTCAGCAGCAGCTCGATGCCACTGTCCGCGATCATGTAGCTCAAGCGATCATCCGGGTAGCCCGGATCCAGCGGCACATAAGCGCCACCGGCCTTGAGCACGGCGAGGATGGCGACAATCATGTCCAGCGAACGCTCGACCGCCACGCCAACGCGCACGTCCGGGCCGACGCCACGGGCGATCAACGCATGCGCCCACTGATTGGCGCGGCGATTGAGTTCAGCGTACGTCAGGCGTTGCCCGTCGCAGGTCACAGCGATCGCATCGGGATAACGCTCGGCCTGCGCTTCAATGGCTTGGTGAATGCACTGTCCGAGCGGTTGTTCGATGCGCTCAGGGTTCCACTGCGCCAGCAATTGTTGCTGCTGGCCGGCATCGAGCATCGGCAACTGACCGATGCGCTGAGTCGGCTCGGCAACGATGGCCTGCAACAGCGCGTTCCAGTGTTGCGCCAGACGTTCGATGGTCGCTGCATCGAACAGATCGGTGGCGTACTTGAGCACGGCTTCGATGCCATGGGCCTGTTCGGTGGTGTTGAGCGTCAGGTCGAACTGCGCGGTCTGGCTCTGCCATTCCAGTGGCTCGATGCTCAGGCCATTCAAACGGGTTTCGACGCTCGCGCGGCGCTCGGCCTGATGGTTGAACATCACCTGGAACAGCGGGCTGTGACTGAGGCTGCGGCCCGGCTCCAGCGCTTCGACCAGTTGCTCGAAGGGCAAGTCCTGATGGGCTTGCGCTTCTTGCGCGGTCTGTTTGACCTGACGCAGCAGATCGACAAAGGACATCTGCCCGTCGATGTCGGCCTTGAGCACCTGGGTGTTGACGAAGAAGCCGATCAGCCGTTCGATCTCTACCCGGCCGCGGTTGGCATTCGGCACACCAACTCGGATGTCGGCCTGACCGCTGTAGCGGTGCAACAAAGCCTGGAACGAGGCCAGCAAGACCACGAACAGGGTGACGTTTTCTTGCCGGGCGAAGGCTTTGAGCGCGTTGCTCAGTGCCGGGTCGAGAATCAGGTTGTGGCTGGCGCCGGCGAAGCTTTGCTCGATGGAGCGCGGGCGATCCATCGGCAGTTCCAGCACCGGTTGCTCGCCGCCGAGTTTCTCTTGCCAGTAGGCCAGTTGCCGCTCCTGCTCACCGGCCTCCATCCACTGCCGTTGCCACAAGGCGTAGTCGGCGTACTGAATCGGCAGGGCCGGCAGACCGGCGTCGTGACCGAGGTTGAAACCGGCGTAGAGCTGCACCAGTTCCTCGATCATCACTTGCAGCGACCAGCCATCGGAGACGATGTGGTGCAGGGTCAGCACCAGCACATGGTCATTGGGGGTGACTTGCAGCAGCGCTGCGCGCAAGAGCGGGCCGTGCTGCAGGTCGAAAGTTTTCTGACTCTGGGTCTGCACAAACGCCTGGATCGAGGCATCCGCGTCGTTCGTCAGCTCAGCGCTCAGTTGATGGATCTCCAGTGCAAAGGGCCCTGCGGGCAGGACCACTTGCAAGGGTTGCGCGGTTTCCTGGGAGAACACCGTGCGCAAGGTTTCGTGTCGGTCGATCAGCGCCTGAACGCTGCGCTCCAGCGCGCTGACATCCAGCGGGCCCTGCAAACGCAGGGCCGTCGGAATGTTGTAGGCCGCACTGTGCGGCGCCCACTGCCAGAGAAACCACTGGCGCTGCTGAGCGTAGGACAGCAGCAACGGCTCTTCAGCCGTGCGCTTGAAAACCGGGGCAATGTCAAAGAGGTTGACGCCTTTCTGCTTGAGCAGAACCGCCAGAGCCTTTCTTTGCTTAGCCGAAAGTTGTCCTACCGACTCGATTAACTCTTGCACGCGTTTTTCCCTCTCAAGAAATCAGTTTTTCCAGATCATCGAGGGATAGACGTTTGAGGGCCTCCAGGGATTTAGCCAATTCATCCTGAACGGGCGACATTTCGACGCGCAGGGCCTCGATTCGCGCACAGAACGCCTTGAGGGTATCGGTTTCGAACAGCTCCTTGAGCGGCACCTTGTCGCCCAGACGCTCCTTGATCCGGGTCACCACCAGCGTGGCCAGCAACGAGTGCCCGCCGCGCTGGAAGAAGTTGTCCGCGAGGCCCACCTGCTCAACCTCCAGCACTTCCTGCCAGATCGTCGCCACTTCCCACTGCAAATCGCTTTGCGGCGGTTGGTAATGCTGCTGCGTCGGGCCGTCACCCAACGCCATCAGTGCCTTGCGATCGAGCTTGCCGTTGGGGGTCAGCGGGATGGCGTCGACCAGGTGCAAGTGGCCCGGCACCATGTGCGCTGGCAAGCGACTGGCCAGGGCATTGCGCAAGCGTTCTGCCCACACCGTTTGATCGACCACTGCCTGCGCCGCCACCACGTAGGCGTGCAAGTGTTTGCCGGCGGCACCGTCCTGAGCGAGTACCACCGCTTCACGGATCTCGTCCTGCTCCAGCAGCCGCGCTTCGATTTCGCTGAGTTCGATACGGAAGCCGCGAATCTTCACCTGATGGTCGGCCCGGCCGATGTACTCGATGTTGTCGTCGTGGCCCTGGCGCACCAGATCGCCAGTGCGGTACAGGCGTTCGCCGTTGCTGGCGTACGGGTTCGGCACAAAACGTTCGGCGGTCAGTGCCGCGCGCAGCAGGTAACCCCGGGTCACACCGGCACCGCCCAGATACAACTCGGCGGGAACGCCACTCGGCAGCACTTGCAACTGGCTGTCGAGCAAATAGGCCTCGGTGTTCGGCAACGGCCGGCCGATGTTCGCCTGCCCCTGAGGTGTGCGCAGGGTGAAGGTCGAATAGGTGGTGTCTTCCGACGGCCCGTAGAGGTCGTAGACCTGCTGCACCGACGTGCTCGCGTACAACGTGTCGACCAGGCTTTGCTTGAGCGGTTCGCCGGCCAGATTGATGGTCGCCACCGAATGCGGAATCTGCCCGGCCCGTTGCAGCGCGGCAATCGCCGACGGCACCGTGTTGATCAGGGTGACCTGTTCGCGGGCCGGCAAATCGGCCAGCGCCAGCGCATTGTCCGCCAGCACCAGGCAACCACCGCAGGCCAGGGTGACAAAGATTTCCCAGACCGACAGGTCGAAGCAGATCGACGTCGACGCCAGCACGCCACGCAATTGTTCTTCGTGATAGACCCCGGCCGACCACTGAATCAGCGCCGACAGGTTGCCGTGGGTGATGGCTACGCCTTTCGGTTTGCCGGTGGAACCGGAGGTGTAGATGACGTACGCCAAGTTCTGCGCAGTGATATTCGCCAGCGGTGCGCTGGCCGGGAACGCGCTCAACGCACCCTCTTCCAGCAACAGCACCTGCGCACTCAGTGTCTCAGGCAACAGCGCCAGCGCGGCCGGCTCGGTGATCAGCACGGCGGCGCGGCTGTCCTCGAGCATGTGCAGCAAGCGTTCCTGCGGGTAGTCCGGATCCAGCGGCACATACGCGCCACCGGCCTTGAGGATCGCCAACAACGCCACGAGCATATCTGGCGTGCGTCGCATACACACGCCGACGCGCACCTCCGGTCCGACACCCAGTGCCTGCAGCTTGTGCGCCAGACGATTGGCCCGAGCATCGAGGCTTTGGTAATCGATCTGTTGTTCGGCGAACAGCACCGCATGCGCTTGCGGTTGGCGCTGCACTTGCGCGGCGAGGTGTTCCAGCACCGTGCGCGCATCGGTTGCCGCGACGTCGGCCTTGCCCCAAGCAATGGCCTGTTGACGCTGCGGTTCTGCGAGCAATTGCAGGGCACCGAGCGACTGTGTGGCATCGGCGAGGAACTGCGTCAGCAGGCTCTCCAGTTGCGCGCTCAAACCGCTGATTGCGGTTGCATCGAAACTGGCCCGGTCGTAACTGATCCCCAGGCTCAGCGCACGCCCGGTGACCGCCACCAGCGTCAATGGGTAGTTGGTCTGTTCCTGACGACGAATTGCCGAGAACGTCAGACCGGTGGCCGGGCCTTGTTGCAGCGCTTCGGCCATCGGATAGTTTTCGAACACCAGAATGCTGTCGAACAACGCGCCGTTACCCGCACCGGCCCAACGCTGAATGTCGTAGAGCGGCGTGTGCTCGTGTTCACGCAGGGCCAGATTGACGTCCTGCACCTGTTGCAGCCACTGGCTGACGACGATCTCGGCGGACGGCGCCGCGACCACCGGCAAGGTGTTGATGAACAGACCGATCTGCTGCTCGACACCCGGCAAATCCGTCGGACGCCCGGCAACCGTGGCGCCGAAGGCCACATGGTCCTGCCCGGTATAACGCTGCAACAGCACCAGCCACGCCGCTTGCACCAAGGTGTTGAGGGTGACTTTCTGCTCGCGGGCGAAGCGGTTCAAGTCCGCCGTCAAGGTTTCGCTGAATACGTGCTCGTGATCGGCGTAACCCTCAGCCAGCTGTTGCCCGCCCGACAAGGCACTGGCCAGACGCGTCGGCTCATCAAGATCAGCGAGGGCCGCCGTCCAGAAATCACGGCTGGCCTGCTGATCGCGCTGGCCCAGCCATTCGATGTAATCGCGGTAGCGCCCTTGCCCGACCGCCGGGGTCATGCCGGCGTAACGCTGCAGCACTTCGCCGAACAGCTGCGAGGTACTCCAGCCGTCCATAAGGATGTGATGGCAGGTGTAAATCAGGTGATACGTGGCCTCGTCGGTGCGCACCAGCGTCACCCGCAACAGCGGCGCGCCGGTCAGGTCGAACCCGCTGGCGAGGTCGTCGCCGGCCAGTTGCTCCAGCGCCGTGTCGAGGTCTGCACGACCGCGCCAATCCTGCACGCGCCATGGCATCTGCGCACTTTGACGCACCACTTGTACTGCGGCGGCAGCGTCTTGTGGCCAGACAAATGCGGTGCGCAGGATCTCGTGGGCATCAACGGTTTGCTGCCAGGCTAGACGGAAGCGCTCGGCGTCGAGTTGTTGCACATCCACACGCAATTGATTGGTGTAGGCCGGGCTGTCCGGATCGTTGACGCTGTGGAACAGAATGCCCTGCTGCATCGGTGACAGCGGATAGAGGTCGACGATGTCGCGGGCCGGGATCGGCAATGCCGACAGTTGTGCCTGGGTCAATCGCGCCAACGTGAAGTCCGACGGCGTCACAGCCGCCTCGCCACTGTCGCAGCAATGCTCGATCAGCCGCTCCAGTTCGCGGCGGTAGGCCTCGGCCAGCGCCTCGACGGTTTCTACGCGGTACATGCCGGTGCCGAAGGTCCAGGTCAATTCCAGCTCACCGCCGTAGACCTGACCGTCAACGCTCAGCCAGTTACCCAGCGGCGCGGCCGCGTCCTGATTGGCGCCGGTGCTTTCACCGCTCGGCACGAACAACGCGCCAGCGTCGGCATTGAATGCGCCGTCGAACTGGCCGAGGTAGTTGAAGGTTACGCGCGGCTGCGGCAATGCCTGCAACTCGGCGGATCGGCTCAGATAACGCAGCACACCAAAACCGATGCCCTTGCCCGGCACCGCACGCAGTTGCTCCTTGATCGCGCACAGCGACGCACCCGGCGTCGATTCAGGCGTCAGGCGTACCGGGAACAAGCTACTGAACCAGCCCACGGTGCGGCTCAGGTCGATGTCGTCGAACAGATCTTCGCGACCATGTCCTTCGAGTTGTATCAGTACCGAAGGCTGTTCGCTCCAGTCGCACAACACCCGCGCCAATGCCGTCAGCAACAGGTCGTTGATCTGCGTGCGATACGCCGCTGGCGCCACTTTCAGCAGCTTGTGGGTCAGCGCCTGACTCAAGCGCGTGCTGGCCCGGGCTGCTTGGGCGCGGGTCTGGGTGTCCTGCGGGAAGTCCCGTGGCAGTTGCGCGTCGCCCGCCTCCAGGGTTTGCCGCCAGTAAGCGCTTTCAACGGCCAGCGCTTCGCTCTGCGCGTAACGCTGCAGATGCTCGGCCCAGCTGTGCAGCGAGCTGCTTTTGCCCGGCAGAACCAGCGGCGTACCTGCCGCCAACGCGGTGTAAGCGTGCTGCAGATCTTCCAGCAGAATGCGCCACGACACCCCGTCGACCACCAGGTGATGGATGACCAGCAACAGGCGTTGTTCAGCATTCGGCAGGTTCACCAACACCGCTCGCACCAAGTGCCCTTGTTGCAGATTCAGACTGCGCTGGGCCACATCGGCCAATGCCGGCAAGGCGTCCAGGCTGTCCAGCTCACGCACCCACAAAAGCTCCGGATCACGCTGAGCCTGCGGCATTGCCTGCCAGACGTCGGCGGACGCCTGGAAGCTCAGCGCCAATGCGTCGTGCTGTTCGATCAGCGCCGCCAGCGCTGTGCGCAGATGCGCGGCGTCGAGCGGTGTGGTCGGCTGCAACATCACCGACTGGTTCCAGTGCTGACGCTGGGCAATCGCGGTTTCGAAGAACCGTGCCTGAATCGGCAACAATGGCAACGGCCCGCGAGTGGCCGGTGCCGCCGCGACGGGTTTGGCTTCGATCAGCTTGGCCACCGCTGCCAGTTGGCCGATGGTCTGTTTTTCGAACAATTGCTTGGGGCTCAGCTTGATGCCCTGGCGTTTGGCCCGGGCAATGATCTGCAAGCTGAGGATCGAATCACCGCCCAGTTCGAAGAAGTTGTCGCTACTGCCCACGCGTTCAAGCTTGAGCACATCGGCCCAGATCGCCGCGAGTTTCTCTTCAACTTCACCTTGCGGCGCGACGAAGTGCTGAGTGACCACGCCCGGCACCGGCAAAGCACGCTTGTCGAGCTTGCCGTTGGCCGTCAGCGGCAATGTTTCCAGCAGCACAATCTGCGCCGGCACCATGTAATCCGGCAGGCACGCCTGCAATTGCTCGCGCAGCGCCTGCGCCTGCAAGGTCAGACCCGCCGCCGGCACGCACCACGCCACCAGTTGCAGACGCGCCGGGTCGTCATCCAGTGCCAGCGCCAGCACCGCCGCTTCACTGACACCGTCCAGGCCCAGCAACACCCGCGCGACTTCCGCCGGCTCCACGCGATAACCGCGCACCTTGACCTGATCGTCGGCACGGCCGATGAACTCCACCGTTTGCTGACGATTGCGTCGCACCCGATCACCGCTGCGATAGACCCGCGCACCCGGCGCACCGAACGGGTCCGGCAGGAAGCGCTCGGCGGTCAGCCCCGGCTGATTGAGGTAGCCCAGCGCGACGCTGTCGCCACCGATATACAACTCGCCAGCCACCTGATCCGCAACGTTGTTCAGCACATCGTCGAGCACGTAAACGTGAGCGCCGGCCAGCGCGCTACCGACCGGTACGCTGCGCGTCAGGGTCAGATCACCGACTTCATGGGCCAACACGCCCACCGTGGTTTCACTCGGCCCATAGTGGTTGATGAGGCGGCAGCCCGGTTTGAGCTGGCGCACGCGCTCGACCAGCGCCGGCGAGCACGCTTCACCGCCGACAATCAGCGCGTGTTCCGGCAGCACGTCCGCCGGCCGCGCGGCCTGCAACAGCGCCGCCAGATGGCCGGGAACGATTTTCAGCATGCCCACTTGATGGGTGGCCATGTACTCGGCAAAGCGGTCCGGATCGAAGCCCAACTCTTCCGGCAAAACATGCAACAAGCGCCCGGAACACAGCGCGCCGAACAGCACGGTAAAACCAAGGTCAGCGGCGATGGTCGAGACCAGCGCCATGCTGCTGTCCGCCGTCGGCGCCATCCGCTCCAGCACACCGCGTACATAACTGCCCAACGCGCCGTGGCTGACCAGCACGCCTTTCGGTTGCCCGGTGGAACCGGAGGTGTGAATCACGTACGCCGGTGATTGCGCGCACAGCGTCACGGCTGGGCAAGTGTCCGGCATTGACTGCCACTGCTGCGCTGCAAAGGCGATACCCTGACAGCCATCGACCGCCAGCGCGGACACCCGTGCATCGCCTTCGGCGCACAACAGCAGCCGTGCTTTCGCAGCGCCGAGCATCTGCTGCAAACGTGCGTCCGGCGCTTTGACGTCCAGCGGCATGTACACCGCGCCCGCCTTGAAGATCGCCAGCACACAGGTCAGCCAGTCCAGCGAACGCTCCATCAGCACCGCTACCGGTTGGCCGTCGCGCACGCCTTGGGCGCGCAAATAGTGGGCCAGCCGATTGGCCGCCTGATTCAGCGCCTGGTAACTCAAGGCCTGATTCAGGTCGCGCGCAGCCAGTGCTTCGGGCTGGCGGGCGACTTCCCGATCCCAGTGCTGCAACACCGACAACGCAGGCTGCAAAGGTGCCGGGAGCGGCGCTGGTGAGATCGGCGCAACGCTGTGCAACGGCGCTTGCGGCGCTTTCAGCAACGCGCTGAACAAACCAAGCAGGGCCGGCACAAACGCTTCCACGGTCTGCGCACGATAGAGATCACTGGCATAGGTCATCTGGCCATGAATCAGCGTGCCGTCATCGGTAATGTCCAGCGCCAGATCGAAGTGAGTGCCATCCTTGTCCAGCGGATATTCGGCAACCGTCAGCCCCGGCAGAGCCATCGCGCGCTGTTTCTGCATGCCGACATTCTGGTTGAACTTGGCCTGGAACAGCGGGTTGTGGCCAAGGGTGCGCTCAGCGACCAACTCGTCCACCAGTTGCTCGAACGGCAACTCCTGATGCGCCTGGGCACCGAACGAAGCTTCACGTACCCGCGCCAGCAAATCTTCAAAACTGCCGCGCTCATCCACTTCGCAGCGCAGCACTTGGGTGTTGACGAAAAAGCCGATCAACCCTTCGACTTCAGCACGGCCACGGTTGGCATTCGGCACGCCAATGCGAATGTCGCGCTGCCCGGCCTGCCGCGACAGAAACAGCGAGAACCCGGCCAGCACCAGCATGAACAGACTGATGCCCTGGCTGCGGGCAAACGCGTTGAGCTGCAGGGACAGCGGCGCACCGAAATCAAAACTGAGGGTCTGGCCTTCGAAGCTTTGCGTCAGTGGCCGGGTGAAGTCAGGCGCCACTTCCAGCAGCGGATGCTCCTCACCCAGTTGCTGGCGCCAGTAATCGAGTTGACGCTCGCCCTCGCCGGCTTCCAGCCAGCGGCGCTGCCAGATCGCATAGTCGGCGTATTGCAGCGCCAGCGCCGGCAATTGCGGTTCGCGTTCGAGGCTGAACGCCTGATAGCACTGGACGAATTCCTTGACCATCACGTCCATCGACCAGCCGTCAGAGACGATGTGGTGCATGCTCACCACCAGCACGAATTCCTCGTCGGCCAAGGCAAACAGACTCGCGCGCAGCAGCGGCCCGTGACGCAAATCGAAAGGCCTTGCGGTGACGGTCTGCACCTGCAGCGCCAACGCTTGCTCGCGTTCTGCTGTCGGCAAATCCGTCAGGTCGATGCGCTCCACGGTCAGCGGTTGCTGCGCCAGAATCACCTGATGCGGTTGATCGCCGTCAGTCTGGAACACCGTGCGCAACACTTCATGGCGCGCCAGCAGATGATCGAAGGAACACTGCAGCGCCGCTTCGTCGAGGCGCCCGTTCAGACGCAGGCCGGCGGCCATGTTGTAGGCGGCGCTCTGCGGTTCAAGTTGCCAGAGAAACAGCAGCCGCTGCTGAGCGAACGACAACGGAATCGGCGCGACATCGTGCCGACTGACCGGCAGCGGCAACAGGCTGAAGTCCTTGCCGTCTGCGCGCAGCTTGGCCAGAAACAGCCGTCGCTGCTCCAGCGGCAAGCCGACGAACCTTTTCGCGATGCGCTCCGCCATAGTGCCGCTCATACTTCCTCTCCTTCCAAAGCATTGATGAACTGATCCATGTCGGACCAGTCGTCGTCCGTTGCGCTGTCAGCCAGTTGCGCCAGCACCCCCGCCAGTTCACCCAGCAGCGGTTTTTCGAACAGGCTGCGCAGCGGCAACACCACGCCCAATCGGGTTTTGATGCGCGCGATCACTTGCGCCGCCAGCAACGAATGGCCGCCCAGTTCAAAGAAGTGATCATCCAGACCGACCTGCGCCACTTGCAGAACCTCTGCCCAGATCTGCGCCAGTTGTTGTTCGGTATCGGTTTGCGGCGGGCGATAGTCGCCTTGCAGCTGACTCGGATCCGGTGCCGGCAACGCCTTGCGATCGAGCTTGCCGCTGGGTGTCAGCGGCAGGTTCGCCAGCAACAGCAAATGACCCGGCACCATGTAGTCCGGCAAATGGGCTTGCAGGGCAGCGCGAATTTGCTGACGGAACGCCGCTTGCGTCGCGGCGTTTTCGAGCGTGGCCTGATCGGCGACTACGTAGGCCACCAGTTGCTGGCCGCCACTGAGCGGCACCGCCAGCACCACGGCTTCGCGAACGCCAGGGCATTGCTGCAGGCGCGACTCGATTTCGCCCAGCTCGATGCGGAAACCGCGAATCTTCACTTGATGATCGACCCGACCGATGTACTCCACGGCACCATCGGCGCGCAGTCGGGCACGGTCGCCGGTGCGGTACAGGCGCTGGCCATCGGCAAACGGGTCGGCGATAAAACGCTCGGCGCTGAGCATCGGCTGGCGGTGATAACCCCGCGCCAGGCCCGGACCACCGATGTACAACTCGCCCACCGCACCTTGCGGCAGCAGGTTCAAATCATCGTCCAGCACGTACAAACGCCGCGCGTCGAGACCATGGCCGATCGGGATGCCGCGCCACGACACGGCATCCGCCGTCAGCGCCGTGCAATCATGAATGGTCGAGACCACGGTGGCCTCGGTCGGCCCGTAGGTATTGAGCAAGCGCACATGGCCCAAACCGGCCTGTTGCCACAGGCGCAAACCGTCCACCGCCATCGCCTCGCCGCCGACGTGAATCTGCCGTAACGCCGCGAATCCCCCCGGGGGATTGGCGGCATATTCCTGCACCAGCCAGTACCAGTAGGCGGCCGGCAAGTCGGCCAGGGTGATGCCGTGATCGACAATCACTTGATGCAACGCCGCGCTGTCCCACAACCGCGCATCGCGCAGGACGACTGCGGCACCATGGCACAACGGTGGGAAAAACTGCTCGACGAAACCGTCAAAGCTGCTGGTGGCGAACTGCAGAACGCGATCGCCTTCGCGCAGATCGCTGTAATCAATGGCGCGGGCGATGAACTCGCTCAGCGCGCCGTGACTGACCGCGACGCCTTTAGGGCGCCCGGTGGAACCGGAGGTGTAAATCACATAGGCGAGGTTTTGCGCGGCGACCGTCACAGGCAGATTGTCGGCAGGATCACTGTCGGCCAGTTGCTCCAGGCACAGGCAATCGACGTCATCCAGATCCGGCAGGCTGGCGAGGCTGGCGTGATCGCTCAGCAACAGTTTCAAGCCACTGTCATCAAGCACATGGCGCAAGCGTTCGGCCGGGGTTTGTGGATCCAGAGGCACGTAAGCGCCGCCAGCCTTGAGCACCGCCAGCAGCGCCACTGCCAATTCCAGCGAGCGCCCCAGCGCCACGCCGACCAGCACGTCAGGGCCTACACCCCGAGCGCGCAACTGATGGGCCAGACGATTGCTGCGGCTGTTCAACTCGGCATAGCTGAGTGACGGCGACGGCTCGCTCGCCAGAATCACTGCCGATGCCTGTGGCGTGCGCGCTACTTGCGCTTCGAACAGGGTCTGCACGCTAGCGAAAACAGGTTCTGCCTCGGTGGCCTGGATCAGTTGCGCACGTTCGGCCGCCGCCAGCAGCTCGACTTCGCCGACGATTTGCTGCGGATCGCGGCACACGGAGGCGAGGATATTGCGCCAATGCCCGGCCATCGCGGCGATGGTCGCGGCATCGAAAATATCGGTGGCGTAAGTGAACGCCGCGAACAACTGCTCACCCTCCTCGCGGGTGTCGAGCATCAGGTCACTGGTGGCGGCATGTTGGCGACCGCTGCCGGCCAGTTGCGCTTCCGTCAAATAGCCCACCTGCAAACCCGACTTCAGTTGCACATCGTGCAAATCGGTCACCAGCGGCTGGTGGTTGAACATCACCTGGAACAACGGATTGTGGCTTTGGCTGCGCGCCGGTTGCAGGGCTTCGATCAAAGCGTCGAACGGCAGATCCTGATGAACCTGAGCACCGAGCGCGGCCTGACGCAGGTTCTGCAACAGATCGGCAAAACGGGTCTGCGCAGTGACTTCGCTGCGCAGGATCTGCGTGTTGACGAAGAAGCCGATCAGCCCTTCGGTTTCGCTGCGCGTGCGGTTGGCAATCAGCCCGCCAACGCGGATGTCGGTCTGACCGCTGTAGCGATGCAGCAACGTTTTGAACGCTGCCAACAACACCACGAACAGCGTCACGCCCTGACGCTGGGCAAGGCTTTTCAGCTCTTGGCGCAGCGCTGCATCGATGACCGTTTCCAGGCGCGCGCCCTGATGGCTGGATTGCGCCGGATAGGCACGATCGGTCGGCAGTTCAAGCAGCGGATGCTCGTCGCCAAGTTGTGCGCGCCAGTAATCCAGCTGCCGCTCGCGCTCACCGGCCTCCAGCCAACTGCGTTGCCACAGGGCGTAATCGCGGTAGTGCACGGTCAGCGTCGGCAACGATGGCTCGCGCCCCGCCACCAGAGCATCGTAAGCGCGCATGAATTCATCAATGAGAATGTTCATCGACCAGCCATCGGCGATGATGTGGTGCAAGGTCAGCAGCAACACATGCTCCTGCTCGGCCAGACGCAATAGGCGCAGGCTGAGCAGCGGGCCGTTCTCCAGATCGAAGGCCTGACCGGCCTCCGCCATCATGTGCTGCTGCGCCAGCGGCCAGCGCTGGGCTTCAGGCAATGCACTGAGATCGGTGATCGGCAGTTTCAACGGCTGCGGTGCGGCGACGCGCTGGAACGCGCGCTCACCTTCCTGACCGAACGTGGTTCGCAAGCACTCGTGCCGCGCCGCCAGCAGACTGAACGCCTGCTCCAGCGCCTGCACATGCAGATCGCCGGTCAGGCGCACCGCCATCGGCAAGTTGTATGCGGCACTGTGCGGGTCCAGTTGCCAGAGAAACCACATCCGCTGCTGGGCATACGAAAGCCCGTCTCGCTCGGCGATCCCGTCACAGGCAGTCATGGGCAACTGCGCAAAATCGATGCCCTCACGGGCCATGCCGGCGAGGAACAAACGGCGTTTGTCCTGTGGCAGTTCGATAAAGCGACGGGCTAGTTTCTGGGCGTCTGCGGCATTCATGCATGGGGTCCTTGCTGATCGGCGGCGTGACCAGGAGACCCGGTCGTATCAACAAGAACGAATGACAAACGCGATGATTTAGCGCGCTGACGCAACAGCGGCTCGACGGTAGACACACAAATGCCGAAGCCGGTACGAGACCGGCTTCGGCAGCTTTACCAACAGGCGCGGAGTTGGCTCAGAGCGGGCCCTGTGAATGCCCCTCGGCCATGGCAACAATCACTTTGCGCGGTCCCTCGAATGGCGAACGCGCGTGCGCCGAGAGCATGTTGTCGAGCATCAGCACATCACCTTCCTGCCAGGGGAAACTGATCGCGCATTCATCGAGTACCGCACGAATCTGCGCCAACACCTCATCTTCAATCGCCGAGCCATCGCCGTAATAGACGTTACGCGGCAAATCTTCTTCGTCGACGATGTCCAGCAGGCTTTCGCGCACTTCCGCTTGCAGGTTGGAAATGTGGAACAGGTGCGCCTGATTGAACCAGACGTTGTCGCCGGTCACCGGATGCACCGCCACCGCCTGACAGGTCTGGCGGGTGCGCAATTCACCGTCGTCCTTCCATTCGCAGACGATGCCGTGAGCCTTGCAGTAGGCTTCGACAACTTCGCGATCTTCGGTGTTGAACACATCTTCCCAGGCCACATCCAACCCGTTGCCAAAGTTGCGCACATACATCAGCCCTTTGCTGACGAAGCGCTCGCGAATCGCCGCCGGAATGCGCCGATAGACTTCACGGCTGTCGGCAATCGGCGTCTCGCCACCCGACTTCGCGGCGATCATGCTGTAGAACCAGATCTTCATCGGCCAGTCGCGGGAATAAGCCTGCTCGTTGTGCAGCGGAATGCTCTGGTGCGCCGGGTATTCGGTGGAGGTGTACACGCCCTGCGTCACGTTGGTGCGCGGCGTCGAACCGAATTCATAGTTCAACAGCGGATGGCCGAAACTGGCGGCGAACTGACGGAACTGCTCGGCACCGTTCAACCGAAAGCCACGGAACAGCACCCCACCGTCGCGCAGCAGGTGTTCGTCCACCAATTCTTTCAATTCATCGAACACCGCCAACAGGTCAGTGTCCGCATCGGTCGCTTCCACCAACAACGGCAAGCGCCCCCGTTGCGGCAAGAGTGGCCGAACGGAAAATCCCACAGCAACAGCCATGACTGGCCTCCTGTAATCACTCGATAGGTGAACCGCGCTAAAAGGCCGGCGCCACTGCCTGCGCATGACGGCGGTGATGGACTTCCAGATGGGTCTTGATCGTGCGAATGACCCGCGCTTCATGCTCATGAATGAAGAAATGCCCACCGGTCATCATGTCCACGGAAAAGCTGCCCAGGGTTTCCTTGCTCCAGCCGATCAGTTGTTCGGTGGTCGCGCGGTCTTCCTTGCCGCCCAGCACGTGCACCGGGCAATTGAGCAACGGCCGCTGCGCCGGGGTGAAGCGCCCGCACATCATGAAGTCAGCGCGCAACACCGGCAGGGTCAGGCTCATCAGTTCTTTGTTGGCCAATACTTCCTCGCTGGTGCCCTGGAAGGTGCGCAGTTGCTCGATCAATTCTTCATCGCTGCGCGCATCGGCAAAGCCGCGATCGTAGTCACTGCGCATCGTCGGCGCGGCCGTGCCGGAAGCGAACAATGCGACCGGCTCCGGCACTCCGAGCTCGCGCAAGGCATGTGCCATCTCGCACGCCAGCAGCGCGCCGAGGCTATGTCCGAACAGCGCGTAAGGTGTCTGCAAGCCGGGCTTGTGCTCGCCGGCCAATTGCCGGGCCAGCGCGCGCATGTCGATTTGCAGGGGTTCGTCGAAACGGGCACCGCGCCCGGGCAATTCCACCGGTTGCAGGTGCAGCCACGACGGCAGTTGGCGCCGCCAGCGGCTGTAGACCATGGCGCTGGCGCCCGAATAGGGCAGGCACAGCAGTGTCAGCTTTGTCACCGCGTTTACCTCAATAGGGTTATCTGTAAAAGAGAACGGATGAGGTGACGCGGGAATTAGTCGGTGAGCCGATCACTTCAGATGACGGAAACTCTGCACCGCCGATGCGAGGACTACCGCCCCGGCAGCAATCGCCAGCCAGAAGCCGCTGCGCGCGCCGAAGGCATCGACCAGCGCACCGGCGCCGGCAGCCCCCACCGCCACGCCGATACTCAAACCGGTCACCAGCCAGGTCAGGCCTTCGGTGAGTTTGGCCGGCGGTACGATGCGTTCGATCAACGCCATCGCCACAATCAGCGTCGGTGAGAAAAACAGCCCGGCGACGAACACCGCCACCGACAATCCAACAATATTGCTCGCCAGCAAGAGCGGCAATGTGGTCACCGCCGTCGCCACCCCACCGTACAAAAACAGCCTCGGCAACGGCAGCTTCGAGCGCATCGCACCGAACGCGATACCGGACAGGAAAGAACCGATGCCGTACACCGACAACACGATACTCGCCGCCGCCGGTTGCCCCTGTTGCTGGGCGAACGCGACGCTGACCACATCGATCACACCGACGATGACGCCCATGGCCGTCATCAACAACAGCAGCCATTGCATGTCCGTGGAGCGAATGATCGAGCCTTGATGGTGTGGCTCATGCGGATGCACCGAAGGCTCGGTGCTGCGCTGGGCGACAAACGCGGTGACGCCGACCGCCAGCATCAACAGCCCCGCCAGTGGTCCGGCCTCGGGAAACAGCGTCACGCACAGCCCCACCGACAGCGGTGCACCGACGATAAAGCAGACTTCATCAAGCACCGACTCCAGCGCATACGCCGTCTGCAATTGCGGCTGACCGCGATAGATTTCCGTCCAGCGCGCCCGCACCATCGCCGACATGCTCGGCATGCACCCGGCCAGCGCGGCAAAGATAAACAGCGTCCAGTTCGGCGCCTGCAACCGCGTGCACAGCAGCAACATCAGCAGTGCCCCGCCGCCGATCAATGCCGATACCGGCAGAATGCGTCGCTGCCCATAACGGTCAACCAGACGCGATACCTGCGGCGCGCAAAACGCTGTGGCCAGGGCAAAAGTTGCCGCCACCGCGCCGGCCAGCGCATACCCGCCCTTCAACTGCGAGAGCATGGTGATCACGCCGATACCGGTCATGGAGATCGGCATGCGCGCGATCATTCCGGCCAGGACAAAATTCCGTGCGCCGGGGGCATTGAACAATTCGCGGTAGGGGTTTGCCATGGACTGCAGCCTCATCAAGGGCCGCCAAGTTGCCATAGGGTCGGATGGCGTGGAAGCAGGGAATTGTTGGTGGAATGTGAAGGCCCCT
>NZ_JAMLFX010000001.1:1194193-1247990 GCF_023634765.1 Pseudomonas sp. AKS31 | reverse complement strand
TGGCGAAACCGTCGGCGAAATCACCACAGCCTTTTCTGCCGAATGAACTCTCACTATTGGCAACCGGTCAGCTATGTAGGCCCTCACTCAAGGCGCGATTTTGCATGCATATTTCCCTCGCCCGACAAACAGCCCTGATCACCGGCGCCAGCTCCGGCATCGGCCAGGCGTGCGCCAAAGCCCTGGCCGATGCCGGCGCGGCAGTGGTCATCAACTACAACCGCCAGGCCGAACCTGCCGAAGCACTGGCCCGGCAAATCATCGCTGACGGTGGGCAGGCCATCGCCATTCGCGCTGATGTCTCCAAGGAAGACGAGGTGGAGCAACTGTTCTCGGCGGCCATCGATGCCTTTGGTTCGCTGGATATTCTGGTGGCCAACTCGGGTATGCAAAAAGATGCTGCCGTTGTGGATATGTCACTGGACGACTGGAACACGGTGATTGGCGTCAACCTCACCGGACAGTTCCTCTGCGCCCGCGCTGCCCTGCGGATTTTCAATCGCCAGGGCGTTCGCGAAGGTGTATCGCGCGCGGCCGGCAAGATCATCCACATGAGTTCGGTGCACCAGCGCATTCCCTGGGCCGGGCACGTCAATTACGCCGCGTCCAAGGGTGGCGTCGATCAGTTGATGCAGACCCTCGCGCAGGAAGTCAGCCACCAACGCATTCGTATCAACGGCGTCGCGCCGGGGGCGATTCGCACGGCGATCAATCAAGATGCTACAGAAGGCGCAGCCGGCGAGAAGCTGCTTGATCTGATTCCCTACGGGCGCATCGGCGACGCGGAAGACGTCGCCAACGCCGTGGTGTTTCTCGCCTCGGATGCCTCCGATTACATCGTTGGCACCACCCTGTTCATCGACGGCGGCATGAGCCTCTATCCGGAGTTTCGCGGCAATGGCTGAGCATCACCTGGAACGACAAAGCCCGATCGACGCCCACGGCATCATCGGCGACATGCGCAGTGCGGCACTGGTCAACGACCGGGGCAGCGTGGATTTTTTCTGCTGGCCGGAGTTCGACAGTCCATCGATTTTCTGTTCGTTGCTGGACACCCCGGACGCGGGGATTTTCCAGTTGGCGCCGGACTTGCCCGACGCCCGCCGCGAACAGATTTACCTGCCCGACACCAACGTTCTGCAAACCCGCTGGCTGAGTGAACGCGCCGTCGTCGAAGTCACCGATCTGCTGCCGGTGGCGGACAACGCCGATGACCTGCCACTGTTGATGCGTCGGGTGCGCGTGGTCAGCGGCGAAGCGACTTTCACGATGCGCTGCGCCGTGCGCCACGATTACGCCCGAGCCGACACCCGAGCTCAGATGGATCAACAAGACGTGACATTTAGCGCCTCCGGCCAACCGTCACTGCGCCTGGCTTCGGACCAGCCGATGCAGATCGACGCGCAAGCGGCGGTGGCACAATTCACGCTCAAGCAAAATGAAACGGCGGCGTTCATGCTCGGGGCGACTGATGATCCACGATTCGCCGAAGGCGCCGGACACTTGTGCATGGAACGCACATTGAAGTTCTGGCGCGACTGGATCGGCCAGTCGATTTACCGTGGACGCTGGCGGGAAATGGTCCACCGCTCCGCCCTCGCCCTCAAGCTGCTGACCTCGCGCAAACACGGCGCGATTCTCGCCGCCGCCACCTTCGGTCTGCCGGAAACCCCGGGCGGCGAGCGCAACTGGGATTACCGTTACACGTGGATCCGAGATGCCTCGTTCACGGTGTATGCCTTTATGCGCCTGGGCTTTGTCGGCGAAGCCAATGACTACATGCGCTGGTTGCGCGGACGGGTCAGCGATTGCTGCGGCAAGCCGATGAAGTTGAACATTCTCTACGCCATCGATGGCCGTCAGGAATTACCGGAAACCGAACTTGATCACTTGTCGGGACACGGCGACGCAAAACCGGTGCGCATCGGCAACGGCGCGTACGACCAGGTCCAGCTCGACATCTTTGGCGAGTTGATGGACGCCGTGTATCTGGTCAACAAATACGGCGACGCAATTTCCCACGAAGGTTGGCAACACGTGCGCGAAGTGGTCGATCAAGTCTGCGAGACCTGGCAGACCAAGGACGTCGGCATCTGGGAAATGCGCGGCGAGCAACACCACTTTCTGCATTCGCGGCTGATGTGCTGGGTGGCGCTGGACCGGGCCATTCGACTGGCTTCGAAGCGCTCGCTGCCGGCACCGTTTGCGCAATGGGACACGACCCGGCAGGCAATCTACGCGGATATCTGGGACAACTTCTGGGATGAAGAACGCGGGCACTTCGTCCAGTACAAGGGCGGCACGGCGCTGGATGGCTCGATGTTGTTGATGCCGTTGGTGCGCTTCGTCAGCGCCAAGGATCCGCGCTGGCTCTCCACTCTTGAGGCGATCGAAAAGACCCTGGTGCGCGACGGCATGGTTTACCGCTATCGCAATGACGACAGCAATATCGATGGCCTGGCCGGCACCGAAGGCGCCTTCGCCGCATGTTCGTTCTGGTATGTCGAATGTCTGGCTCGCGCCGGGCAAATTGAAAAAGCGCATCTGGAGTTTGAGCAATTGCTGCGTTATGCCAATCCGCTGGGCCTTTACGCCGAAGAATTCGACGCCCATGGCCGGCACTTGGGCAACACCCCGCAGGCCTTGACGCATCTGGCGTTGATCAGCGCGGCGAGTTTTCTCGACCGCAAGTTGAGTGGGGAAAAGAGTTATTGGCAGCCGTAATTGTCACCAAGCTCTGTAGGAAATAGTCCGCATCAACAGCCAATTGTAGGACTGACACCTACGCAAAAGCAGGCTCACTCCCACCCCCTATGGCGAGGGAGCTTGCTCTCGCCGGGTCGCGAAGCGGCCCTGAAACCTGCCTCCCCAATCCCATTGAAGCACCGGGTTGCCTGACTTTGCGTCTGCTGCGCAGCCGAGCGGGAGCAAGCCCCTCGCCACAGTTTTCACTCGCCAGAAGACTACAAGCGGTCAACATTCTCTGACCCGTGCATACGCTGCAACTCGCAGTCACACCCGGTAATACCCTGTTGCCAGCTGTTACATCCACCCCTACCATCCACCGCAACGGGCACAGCGGAGCTGTCCAATAAAACCCGAATTCAAGGAACCAGAATGACCCAGCATGTCCACCGCACCATCGACACGCCCCTTCGTAGCGGCCTGACCCGCGACCAACTCTGGGAAGCCGCGGACAAAGGCCTGATCAAATGCTGGGAAATCGGCCGCCAGCGCGCCACCCGCTTCCCCGACCTCGCGCAAAAATGCCTTGCCGGCGAACTGCCCGTGCTCGGCTGGAAAGGCGGCGTCAGTCGCAGCCTGAAGAAAAACGAAAAATTCGGCTCGCTGAAGTATCTGGCGCAGTGGCAAGGCTTGCGCGGTGAGGATCTGGATATTGCTTTGAGTGAAGAGCGTTCGCTGACGTGCTCGCGGACGAAGATGCGGGTGACGTTTACCCCGGATCGGAGCAAGTATTTCAATCAGGTGGCGGAAGCCGAGGTTTAACTCAAGGCATTACTGGATCTGTAGCAGCGCTGACCGAAAACCGCTCCCGATAAGCCTGCGGCGTTACGCCAATCGCTCGCAGAAAACTTCGGCGCAACGTCTCTTCACTGCCAAACCCGCAATTGGCGGCGATGCGTTTGACCGGCAAACCTGTGTCACTGAGCAATCGCCGGGCGGTTTCGACGCGGATCAATTCAATCGCCCGCGCCGGGGTCTGGCCGGTGTCGGCGCGGTAGTGGCGGACGAAACTGCGTTCGCTCATGCCGGCCTGCTCGGCCAGGGTCGGAACGCCGAGGTCGCAAGTGAGATTCTCGGCGATCCACGCGTGCAGTTCATCAAAGCGATTGCCCTGATTCTGCAACGACAAAGTCACGCTGAATTGCGATTGCCCGCCCGGGCGTTTGAGGAACACCACCAGATGGCGGGCGACGTCCAGGGCGATGTCGCTGCCCAGATCCTCTTCAACCATCGCCAGCGCCAGATCGATGCCAGCGGTCACCCCCGCAGAGGTCCATACCGGGCCGTCGTTGATGAAGATCGGATTGGCCTCGACGCGCAAATTCGGATGTTGCTGCGCCAGTTGCTCGCAACGAGTCCAGTGGGTAACCACGCGGCGGCCATCGAGCCAGCCACTGGCCGCCAGCAAAAAAGCCCCTGTGCACACCGAGGCCACGCGTCGGCATTTCGCTCCATGTTCGCGTACCCAATCCACCAGAAGCACGTCTTCAGCGGCAGGATAAATGCCCCAGCCACCGGCGATGATCAACGTATCGCTGGGCGCTTCTGGCAACGGTTCGGCTAATACCGCCAGACCCGCCGAGGACATCACCGCCCCGCCGCCGCTGGCAATCACGCTCGGCGCGTACGGGATCGGCAAACCGCGCTGGCGGGCGATGTCGTTGGCCGAAGCAAACACCTGCAACGGCCCGGTGACGTCGAGAATCTGCATGTTGGCAAACGCGAGGACATGAATGGTTTTGGGCATTTGGCGTAATTCGTGGGGATATTGGCGTATGCGCCAGAACCTACGCGCCTACAGTGAAGCCGTCCACCCCTTTTTCATGGAGCAAGAACAATGACGCTGCAGATCGGTTTTCTGTTGTTCCCGCAAGTTCAGCAACTCGACCTGACCGGACCGTACGACGTGCTCGCCTCGTTGCCGGGCGTGCAGGTGCATCTGATCTGGAAAGATTTGATGCCGGTTACCGCCAGTACCGGTCTGTTGCTGAAGCCGACGACCACGTTCGAGGATTGCCCGGCTCTTGATGTGATCTGCATTCCCGGTGGCGGCGGTGTCGGGCCGTTGATGGAAGACGCGCAGACGCTGGACTTCATCAAACGCCAGGCCCTTCAGGCGAAGTACGTGACATCGGTGTGCACCGGCTCGCTGGTACTCGGCGCGGCGGGTCTGCTGCAAGGCAAACGCGCGACCACGCATTGGGCGTATCACGATCTGCTGCCAACACTGGGCGCGATCGCGGTGAAGGATCGGGTGGTGCGTGACGGCAATCTGTTTACCGGTGGCGGGATTACGGCGGGGATCGACTTTGCTCTGGTGCTGGCGGCGGAATTGTTCGATGCCGACACGGCGCAACTGGTGCAGTTGCAGCTGGAATATGCACCAGCGCCGCCGTTCAACTCGGGCAGCCCGGAGACTGCGCCGAGTGCGATTGTCGATGAGGCTCGCCTGCGTGCCGCGCCATCGCTGAAGTTGCGCACGGAAATCACCGAGCGTGCGGCCGTGAAACTCAACTTGCACTGATTTCCAGCCATCCACAAAACCCTGTGGGAGCTGGCTTGCCAGCGATAGCGGTGGACCAGTCTATAAAGATGTCGGCTGAACAGGCCTCATCGCTGGCAAGCCAGCTCCCACAGGTAACGGGGTTGACCACAGGTTTGTTTGTCGTCCCCACTTCCCGCCTCACCTTCACTTGTCCCCCGCCGCTCGTCCGTGTAGAAAGCCCTTCCACAAAATTTGCACAGGGACTTTCGATGAAGGCTTTGCCATGGCTCTATCTGGCGCTTCTCAGCCTCGGTTATGGATGGGCGCTGAGTTATGGCCACCTCGGCTGGCTGGCGCTGATTTCCATTGGGCTGCTGGTGTTCGCCGGTTTTGCGGTGCGCCAACAACAGGTGCCGGTCGCACGTTTTCTAGGCCATGGTCTGTTTATCGTGCTGGCCGTGGCGCTGGCTCTGCACTGGCTGCCGGGGTTCGCCAACGGTAGAGCGATTGATCCGCAGCGCTTCACCGACAACGCCGTGCCGTTCGCGATGTACCTGAACCTCGACAAACCGCTGGTTGGCTTCTGGCTGTTACTGGTGTGTCCGTGGATTGTCGGGCGACGTTCGTTGCGCCTGAGCGTCTACGCCACCGCCCTCGCCCTGACCTTGTGCGCGGTTCTCGCCCTCGGCGGCGCGCTGTTGCTGGGCGTGATCGCCTGGGCACCGAAGTGGCCGGATCAGGCGTGGTTGTGGGTGCTGAACAATCTGCTGCTGGTGACCTTGGTCGAGGAAGCGCTGTTTCGCGGATATATACAGGGCGGTCTGAGTCAGCGCTTCAAACACCTGCCTTACGGCGAAAACCTCGCCCTGCTGTTGGCCTCGTTGCTGTTTGGCCTGGTGCACGCAGGCGCAGGCTGGACCTGGGTGTTACTGGCGGGTCTGGCGGGTGTCGGCTATGGTCTGGCCTACCGTTTTGGCGGGCTCGGCGCGGCGATCGCCACGCATTTCGGGCTGAACCTGCTGCACTTCGGCCTGTTCACTTATCCGATGCTCGCTGGCTGAAGCAAGCGCCGTTTTGCGACGCTGTGCTGATTATTGAAAAAAAATTTCAATAAAAAGCTGTCACCGCCGACAACCTTTCAAAGCCTTGCGGATTGAAAAACATGCGTAACAACCAGCCCATTACACAACGCGAACGGACTTTCCCGGCTCAGCAGCGGTTGATTTCCACAACCGATGCCAAGGGCGTGATCACCTACTGCAACGACGCTTTCGTCGAAATCAGCGGGTTTTCGCGTGAAGAACTGATCCGTGCGCCGCACAACCTGGTCCGTCACCCAGACGTTCCGGCGGCGGTGTTTTCGCACATGTGGGGCACACTGAAACAAGGCTTGCCATGGATGGGCATTGTCAAGAATCGCTGCAAATCCGGTGACCACTACTGGGTGAACGCCTACGTGACTCCGGTGTTCGATGGCAGTCAGGTGATCGGTTACGAGTCGGTGCGGATCAAACCCACCGCCGAACAGATCCGCCGTGCCGAAGCGCTCTACCAACGCATCAACCAAGGCAAGTCGGCGATCCCTTCCAGCGATAAATGGCTGCCAGTGCTTCAGGACTGGCTGCCGTTCATTCTGGTCAGCCAACTGAGCTTCGTGATCGGCGCGACCCTCAACTCGCACTGGGGCTTCGCCCTCGCGGCCGGTTTGTCGGTGCCACTGGGCCTGATGGGCCTGCAATGGCAGCAACGCGGGCTCAAGCGCCTGCTGCGCCTGGCCGAACAGACCACCTCCGACCCGCTGATCGCACAAATGTACACCGACAGCCGTGGCGCCCAGGCGCGTCTGGAAATGTCCATCCTCAGCCAGGAAGCGCGCCTGAAAACCTGCCTAACCCGTCTGCAGGACACTGCCGAACACTTGACCGATCAGGCCAAGCAGTCCGACCGACTGGCACACAGCAGCTCGACCGGCCTGGAACGTCAGCGGGTGGAAACCGAACAGGTCGCCACCGCCGTCAACCAGATGGCCGCGACGACTCAGGAAGTCGCCAGCCACGTGCAGCGCACCGCCGACGCGACTCAGGAAGCCAATCGCCTGACCGGTCGCGGTCGTGACATCGCTGGGGAAACCCGCGAAGCCATTCAGCGTCTGTCCGTCGTCGTGGGTGAAACCGGCCTGACCGTCACTCAACTGGCCAAGGACAGCGACGAAATCGGCGGCGTGGTTGACGTGATCAAAGGCATCGCCGACCAGACCAACCTGCTCGCACTGAACGCTGCGATTGAAGCCGCGCGTGCCGGCGAAATGGGCCGTGGTTTCGCGGTAGTGGCCGATGAAGTTCGCCAACTGGCGCAACGCACCAGCGAATCGACCGGGCAGATTCATGCCCTGATCGCCAAGTTGCAGCAGACAGCTTCAAGCGCCGTGCAGACCATGGAAGCCGGGCATCGTCAGGCTGAAGAAGGTGTAGCGCGGGTGCTGGAAGCGGATCAGGCGTTGGTCGGGATCAGTGAAGCGGTGGCCAACATCACCGACATGACCACGCAGATTGCTGCGGCGACGGAAGAGCAAAGTGCGGTGGCTGAAGAGATCAGCCGCAACATCAGCAATATTTCGGAACTGGCGGATCAGACCTCCGAGCAGGCGCATAACTCGGCGTTGTTGAGTGAAGAACTGACGAAGACGGCGAATACGCAGTACTCGTTGGTGGAGCGGTTTAACCGCTAAAAGCAAAAGATCGCAGCCTTCGGCAGCGCCTACAGGAACATGCATTCCAATGTAGGAGCTGCCGAAGGCTGCGATCCTTTGATCTTCAAAGCCCGGACGGCGAAAGCTTCCGGGTTTTTTGTTGCTTGTCTGAAAGTGATGGTGCTTGGCAGACCGCTTTCGCGAGCAGGCTCGCTCCTACATTGGATCTGTGGTGATCACAGATTATGTGTCCGACGACAATCCCCTGTGGGAGCGAGCCTGCTCGCGATGAGGACATCTCTGCCAACGACGATCTCGCTCAAGCAATGCAGACACTGCCTACAACTGCGCCAGAATGCGCCGACTGGTGCTTGATGAAGCCAGGTTCTATCGTTTGCCGGTAGCTACTCAACCACGCAGACCGGCCAGCATGAATACAACCCCCGCCCGAAAACCCGCAAAACAGAAAGTTCGTGATGAGCTGACATTCCATGATGTTCGACAAGCTGCGCGTGATGGTCAGAAAGTGTTCGATAAATTTGTGATCACTGGCAGGCTAACCATTACCTAGTAAATCAAAAAGATCGCAGCCTTCGGCAGCTCCTACAGGAACATGCATTCCAATGTAGGAGCTGCCGAAGGCTGCGATCCTTTGATCTTCAAAGCCCGGACGGCGAAAGCTTCCGGGTTTTTTGTTGCTTGTCTGAAAGTGATGGTGCTTGGCAGAGCGCTTTCGCGAGCAGGCTCGCTCCCACTTTGGAACGTAGTGGGATCACAGATTTGTGTCCGACGACAATCTCCTGTGGGAGTGAGCCTGCTCGCGAAGAGGCAATAACAGCCAGCGAAATTATTGAGGCAACTTCAGCTTATCCAGCAGCCGATTAACCAACAATTCGTTGAGCATGATCACCTGTTGCAGCGCCAGCAGCGGTTTGCGCTCCGGGCCGCCGATTGAGTTGGCGATATTGCCGGCCATGGCATGGGCGTATGAAAGCGACTCGCTCGCCTCGACCAGCAGGGTTTCGTCATCCAGCGTGGGATCGACGAGATAGACGGGGCGAAACTTGGGTGAGCTTGGCGGGGCCGCCAGGTCTTCGGGTTTGAGGTAGTAGTCGAGGGCGCGGTCGATTGCTTCTTTGACCTTTTTCGGGCTGAGCGCGGGGTCGTGAGGGATTGGATCGTTAACGGGCGGATTTGGCGTGATTTTGAACATAGGTGTAACTCCAGTTTCGAATATTAGGAGCCATCACCCTCGCTACCAAACGAGTGGGTGGTGGCCATACGTGGGTTGGTAGACCGGTCGAAACGGGAAACCCGGCGCTCACGAATGAGCCCCACGCATGTCCACCATAAAAATCTGAGCCCCCAAAAAAGGGACTGCATACGGTGACACCATACGGTTTCGAAGCGGGCTACCAAACCCGATCACTGTTTTCCAGTGACAGGGAAACGATACAACCCACCTCATAGCCGCGTAAGCAGGCGGATTCTGGCGTACGCGTAGGCAACGACGCAAGGTGTTGTAGCCCTTATGGCGTAACGGTTCGTGTACTTTAAACGTGGTCGCGCGATCATGTTTATGCGCTGGAAATGCTGGGATTGGGGAGCTTTCAGTTTTTGTGGCGTGTCAGTGAGATCTTCCCCCTCACCCGAGCTCTCCTCCCGTGGGAGAGGAGACTTATTGAGCTAAAGCCCCCTGGAATCTCAGGGAGAATCGAATTAGCTAGATAAACGAACTAACCTTTCAGGGCACTAGGCAGGCGGCAACTCAGCGGGCAGCTCCCCTGCTCGCTCGCGGTCAGCCATGCTCACTACACAGCGCTCGATGAACTGAAGCTCCTGGGTGAGCTCAAGGGCGCGCTTTTCCAGCGCCTTCAACCCTGCCTGATGTTCTTTCTGCACCTCTTCAGGTGCTCTGGCGAGTCCTGCTAATTTCCTGCGGCCCTTCTCGACTTTCTCATTCACCTCTGCAAGGTACCTTTCTCCGGACTCCTTCTTTTTGTCCATGAAAAGCTGACATTCCAGGAAACGGATCGCGTCGTAGATTTTCGAAACCTCACCACTGGTCTTGGAGTGCACAAAGTTCAGGCTTCCTTCATCAAAGGCATGGTGTTCTTGGTTTTGGCCACCCCAGTTCACCAGATCATTCTTGATGAAATTGAAATACGATAGGTCATAGTCAATGAAGGGCTCCACCAGCTTGAAGGTGTGCTCCAGGCTCACCTGCAGGTACATACTCTTCTTGAGCTGAGATTTGTTGAAGTTCGCGGTGACCTGGACGCCGTTTTCAATGCAGAACTCCAGCACCATGGACTCGAACCAGATCCGGCAATACAGCAATGCTTGCCGAACGTCGAAGACCGTCAGCGCCAGATGCACCTTTTTCTGAAAACCACCTGCGTGATCAATGACCACGATGCCTTTGTTCGTGTAGCTAAGCACATGGTTTGCGTGCTGGTCGCATTGAGGATGACGGTCAGCGATGATGCAAAAGCGCTCCCAGAAGAGGCGATCATGGGTGGTCACCACCATCTGGATCCGACGCAGGTAAGTATCATTGAAAAACAGATCAATGATGTTGGATCGGTGATCCGTGTCGATCGCATTGACGACGTCATCAAAGACGATGAGCGGAAAATTGTTTTTTTCCGCCATCGCCAGAAGAATCGATAAGCCCAATGCCCTCAGATGCCCCTCGCTGAGCACAGCAAACGCATCCAGCGGAGATCCGTCCACGTTGGTGATCCTGATCCGGTAGCTCTCCGTGAGCTTTTCAAAGGCCAGTGTCCGTATCTGCTCATGGTCATCGTCATGGTTATTGATCGCTCGGTAGTACTCGGCAGCCTTGGCTTCGATCCCTGTAATGCGCGCTTTTTCGAGCTCTAACTTATAACCCAGCAGATCGCCATACAGTGTCCGGTATTCAACCTCAAGATCCTTGAGCAACTGGTTGTAGTGACTGTTATCCACAGAATCGTTGAGCAAAACCGTTCTCTGCCCCATAAAGGCAAGCATCCTGTTATTGGCGGTTTTGAATTCGTTTTCTGCACGGGTTTTGATATCGAACTGCCGCTTTAACGATTCATCTACCTTCTTGAGGTGTTCGATGAGTTCATCGAGACGGGCCGCTTGAACTTCTGCCTGGTCAACCTCTCTCCGCTTACGCTCGCATGTGCGCAGATAGGCCTGGATTTGGGTTGTACTGTCAGCACAGAGCGCGATGAAAGCATTGAGGACAGACGCCGCCACTGTAGAGCGATCAGTAGCCGTATGGAATTCTGTGAGCACCGTTTCCAACGCTTCCATCGCCAGTGGACAAGGTACACCAGCGTAAACATTACCTTTCAAGGAACTGATCTCAGTAGCGATCCTTGAAGCCCACAGGACAACTTGAGCATCATTTCTCAGCTTGGATTGCTTCAGGGCCTCCAATGCTCCGAGCGTTTTGATCTGGTCGCGAGCTCTTTCAAACGGGTTCACCGTGACATGGTCAAGTGGCGTCAAACAGGCAGGACAGGTCTGCTCAGACTGTTGTTCAATGGCTTCCAAGGCTTCAAAAACAGCGCGATAGTTAACGTCACTGGCCCTTTGCAGAAAAATTGTTTCGATCTGAGCTCTGCGGTTGAGCAACCGCTTGGCGATGGCAGAAGTACGTGCAACACCTTTTATAGGAATGACCACTGGTGCTTTGGCCGCTCGCAGTCGCTCGGCCCCACGGATGTGAATGTCTATCGTTTTGCGCAGCCGCTGTACCTTTGGACGAATTTCGAAATCCTGATCAGGCCGCAGTCCCAAGAGCTTACAGATTTCCGAAATCGCGGCTTGAAGATCTGCCCTGTGCTTGCTCCGCTGTTGACCTAGTTCTGTTTGAGCGCGTTCAAGGTTCGTCAGTGCCTCGGCTTGGTCGGCACGCATAAATGCTTTGAGTGTAAAGCTTTCAGGGCGGACGAAACGAGAAATGACTTCTTGGAGCTCTTCTAAGCCGAACAAGGTGGCCAAAACATCACTTTCGCCACTGCCTGTGTCCTTGGAGCCCAAGAGCGAAAATTCCTGAAGGCGATTGCGATCAATGAAACAACTCGACCAACTGATACTAGGCGTAATTTTGAGCTTATTCGTTCCTATGAGGGCGAGCTGAGGCTTGTTTTCCCCACGTGCAATGTACTGTTTGACCTTGGTCTTGCGCCTGGCTGCTTCCTTGATGTCCCCAGTGGTGCAAATTTCGATGGCTTCGCAGAGCGATGATTTACCGCCACCATTGGGCGCGTAGAAAATGTTTTTCCGTTTACTGAATCGAATAAACGTGCCCTTATCGTCGGCGCCAAACTCCCCAAAGCCACGGAAATTCTTGACGCGAAGGTTATCCAACGCCCCCAAGCCCGAGGGTGGTATTCGATCCAGTTCCGGCCTTTTATCGAGCACTTTCTTGAAGCGAGCAGCGACACGTTGGTAGTTGCGACCCAGCAGCTGATTCGACGCCGTGGTGATTTGTGATTTGATGTGGTCGGAGTAGCGGCCTTTGTTTTGGTCAGCCTGATAGATACACCAGAGAAGCACCAAGTAAGCATCAGTGCGCCCCTCAAGGTTCTGCCTTGCAAAACTTAAAAGGTACTGACTCATCGCTCGTCCTCCCTGATAAACATCAGCGTAACCGGACTGGCATCAAGAAGCCATTACCAGGTGCTCTGGAAAGGCGGGAGCTCGGATAACCTTGGACAGTCTCGTGCAAGACTGGTATGCGCCCAACCTGTCTCTTAGCCCAAATACAAAGATATTGATCCCGTAGTCTGATCCCAAGCCCTGTTTAGAGGGCTGTATACTCCTGAAAAAAATGCACCGAGAAACGCATCTTTACGCCATCAGCGCCCTTTTAGATTATGCCGAGGAAGCACCATGCCAGTTGACGGGCCTTTACCTGGGACGGGGGATCAGCACGACATCAATGCCGACGCAACACGTTGCCTGATGGCTCGTCATCCCAAGGATTGGAGATTGCAAAGCCTGGAAGGGACGGACGACTATGGCTATGACTTCCAAGTGCAGACCACGCCCAATCAACGCGCGACGGATATTTTCCGTATCCAACTTAAAGGCACCCGCTCTCCAAACCTGACGGAGGATGGCGATTACATTTCGGTCACTCTGAAAGCCACCACTGTCCGCTATTACGCCCGAGCCGTTGAACCAGTGCTCTTAGTAATCTGCGACCTTTCGGTAAACGAAGATCCTGTTGACTGCCCCCTTTACTACGTCTGGCTCAGGGATGAGCTGATCCGCATCACCGTCGATGATCTGTCTCCCGAACAGAAATACGTCAATCTTCGCGCGCCAACAAAGAACATTCTGAAAAGAACTACAGATCTTTCCGAGAGCATTCGCCACCAGAACGAACTGTCTCACGTGGGGCACATCCTGAGCCAGCGCGCGGAGCAAACCCACCCTGGGATGCAAGCAGATGACCGCTTAACCTTGGTTCAGGGTGTGGTAAAAGGCGTGGCTGCAAGGGGGGCTGCCCTGATGAACGCCTTAGCAGGCTCAACCGAAGACTACTGGGTCAACCCAGCTCGGGACACGCTTGCCTGGAATCTGACTCAGGCCAAGGCAGATCTACGGGTAACTGCGCTGGATCGAGCAAAGATACAGCTCGACGAGGCAGAGCCCAAGCTCGAAGAATCGACCACCCTTGAGCGCGCAGAATATTGGCGTCTACGTGGCAACTGGCAGGTTCAAACAGGGGATAACCAAGCGGCTGCATCTTCATACCAGAACGCGTATCAGGCAACGCCTTTGCCCAAGTACCGAGCCGCTTGGGTAGAAGCAGAGATCCGCATCAGATTTGAAAACGATAGCGAATCCCTTGCAGAACTGCATGATCTACTGGAGGGTGAAGACCCAATATTCATTGCCGTTCGTTCCCGGCTACACGCGGTGCAAGGGCATTACGAGCTGGCAGTTGAGCTGGCTGATTTACTTCCAGAGCCTCAACGGTCTTTCGCCAGAGCGTTTGCACATTGGTTGTCTGACGAGCCTGCAAATGCCTTGGCGGACTGCGAGGCGGGCCTTGAATCCTGCGAGGGGTCCGCTGACATACGCGAACTATTGCTTTTGCTTAGAGCCCGAGCCAAATTTGCCCTCGCGGTGGCCACCGCCACTACGCAGCGACGTGAATCTATCCCACCAGCAGGTCTTCCGGGTGTAGACCTTCAAAAGCTTGAAGAGGCTTGGGCTGCGATTAACGACGCTGTCTTGTTCATAAAGGCATCAGGCTGGGGTTCCAACATAGAGCAGCTCGTCGACATATGGGGGGCTACAGCTTCGGCACTCGGCAAGGCAGAGTCGATACTTGCAGACCTGAAGGATGCTGCGCAGAAACGTCCGGACTTGCCCCATATCCATGAGGTCTTACGGGGCATTGCGGGTCAGTTGTCGGACTTCACCCTCGCGTTGTCGGCAAATGATCAGTTGCCCGACTCACCAGACAAGCATATCTGGAACACGCTTTTGCTCTATGAGACCCGTAAATTCCGGGCATGCTACCAAAGCTTCAGCGCATACATCGACAACGTGGATCGCAGCCATTCCCTGTTTGGGTCGGCTGTCACCGCAGCCTCTATTTCTGCTCACAAATCAGTTCAGCCTGGCCACGTAAAACAGTGGATGGGCCTGCTCGAATCAGATCCTGATCTAGCCCCCCAAGCCGCCCTCGCACATTTTTATCTCCAGTTGGAAATCAGCAGGTTGGCCAAAGATGAGGCTTTGAGGTCGCTGCAGGCCAGGTATGAGGAACTGGATCGGCCCGTGAGCATTGCACTCACACTCATCCACGAGCTTGATCCTACCGACCCGGAAAGTGCGATGGAGTGTGTTCGACTCTCCGAAAAAATAACTGAGCACTATGTACTCTCGCCTGCGATGGCTGCGCGCCTCGGGATGGCGTTAGTGACTTTGAAAGATTGGCAGGGCCTCGTAGAACTGTGTCAAAGCAATAGAGTCCGCGTTGAATCTGGTGATCGAATGGGAGCCTTCGAGGCATTGGCACTTGATCATCTAGGCGAAACGGAAAAAGCCCGCGATCGGTTGTTGAAAATTGTAGCTACAGGATCCGACGACCCACTAGCTCTAAACACCTATGTCACGATCGCCACTCGTTGCGGCTACGTCGATGACGCAGTAGAGGCGGCGGAAAGGGCTCTCGAAACAGCGAAGTCCAAAGGGGAACAGTTGGAGTTCGTGAAGTTACTGTTTTTTCTCATTCAGTTTTCCGACCCAACGAGCGACAGGCTATTGGAGTTGGCCTTGCGAGCAGGCGAACTGGTGGATCAGAGCGTAGAGAGCCAGGAAGGTACCTACTTGATGATGCATCTGAGTGGCACTCTGGGTGGACGCAGTGACATCGACCTTGCAAAGGATAGAGAGCAATTCCGAACACGCGCCGATGCATTCTTCAGAAACTTCCCAAATTCCCGGATGCTCTGGAAAGGCGAGGTTCGAGAGGGTGCCTCTGGCAAAGAGTTGGTTGAAAGTCTGAAAGCACTTATTGGACTGACGCCCGGCAGAGAAGCGTTCCAGAAACGGCTGGAGCGGTCCTTACAGCAGGGATTAAACACCATCCCTTTCTCATGGCGCCCGCGACTGGTCCTGTCCTGCATTTCCGATATCGTACATCTGTGGGAAGTTGCCAAGGTGTCCAGCCGGGATGATCGCCAGTATCACCTAGTGATGGTTAACGATATTGGTTGGCAACCGACCGGTGCCGATGCCCTGCGCAAGCGAGTGCCTTTGCTGGATTGGACAGCGCTGTTAGTCCTCAACGACTTGGGGCTGATCGACGCTGCCATCACTTTCTTCGGTCAAATCGCAGTGGCCAGAGCCACGATGGAGGAGCTTGCCGAGTTCACGAATCCTATATTCGGAAGTCCAATGCGAAGCAAATGTTTGGACCTACAAAACGCCTTGAAACCCCACCTCGCTTCGATCCTCCAACCCTCCGCTCCAGAGGAAGCAAGCGAAACACCGCCCTCTAAAGTCATTGGGCGAAGCAACAGCGAAATGGCGGAGATATGCGCAAAAGAGCCAGAACGTTACAGACTCTATTCTGATGACGAAGCGCTGCGCATATTTTGTGCCGCAGGTTCCGAGGTCGATGGCTTCTGCACGCTTGACGTCTTGGCCGCACTGACAGAGGTGGGGCGGCTCTCACCACTTGAAAAAGCGGGCAAAATTGCGCAGCTATGCGAATGGCGGGTCGGAGTCATCGTACAGCTACCCGAAATTGTGCAGTTACTCCCTCCGGCAGCCTTTACTGCACGAACCGTACGTCAAGGCGTAGAAATCCTTGACGCAGAACCTAAGTTCATTTCGGTTATCTCGGCGGTCTGGGATTTCCGCGCGCCCTTTGATAAAGCTTTGGAGCATGCTGCATCGGTGCTACGTGCATTGATGGAGCAGGCTCTACTTCCTGAAATTGGGCTAGCTGCGTTGATGCGACACTGGCATGTCAAAGCAGCCATGAAAAATGATGCCCCTGATCAGGCCCTTGAGACCATAGTCATTTTGATCATCACCGCCGCACTTCTGGGGCATTTGCAGGAGGCTTGCGCCAAACGACTCTGGGCGGTTTACAGATTGTTGGTCGAGTCTCACCATGGTGACCATATGGATGAGCGTCTTGAGAATGTTGCGATCCGGTTGCTCGGTTCGAAATGTGCTCAGTTGGAATCCGTAGCGGCTGGCGAAGGGTTGCGAATCTTTACAGAGCTCAATGAGAGCCTAACGAAGGGCACGACTGACCAGTCCGAGTTCGCCGACGCTTACACCACAGCACGAATAGCGGCACAAAGCCCCAAATTCGGACGATGAGTGCGGGGTCGAAAACGCTAGACGCTGCGCTATGTAGCTTCAATATTGTCGAGGCTAGGCGCCTCGCGGGTCGGAGCAAATACCTCCCACGCGTTCTCGAAGCGCTCTTGATCACCGGAGCGAAATCATCCACATGACGGGCCGATGAGACCACGCGCCGCTCTACACCCGCTAGTTAGCACGAGTCGGCCTCGTGACAGAAACGGCCACCGATGCTTTTCGGCCTGTCCAGTTTCTGGCCCGGACTGGTTATCATCGTAGCCACAACACGACATGGCAACGAGCTCATGACCTACGCACTGATTGACAATGCCACTCTCACAGCTGTCCAACGTGCCACTGGAGCTGTCACGGTACAAAACACCGATACTATCAATGGAGACCTATGCGCTGTGGAGAATTTTCTCCAGGGCATTCTTTTTTACGATGACCTGTTGTGAATCGACAACTACAAGCCTCAGCACCGAGAAGCGCGGAAAAAGCAGTTCCCGTATCTGCGCTTCGTTGACCCAACTCAGTTCGAACTGCAGACGGTCGACGAGGTTGCACAACGAGAAGCCGCGCTGATCCGCCCCGAGATTCGCGGCGGTGAGTTCGTCGATGAGGACTTCGCCGCTCTCCTAGAGCAGCTGAAAATGAACATGGTCTGCACCTGGGATAAATCTTCCAGCGTGTACTACCTGACCATGAGAATGCTCGGGCACCAGGCCACTGATGCCTACGGCAAGTACAGCGCCTTGAGCGCTGCAATATTTGCCGAATTGGCAGACGTGAGCGACACACGGGGACGCTGGTCGCAAGAAGTGAAACTGGTTGGCTCCGATGGCCACGTCTTCACCGAGCAAGACTTCGCCAGGAAGAAGCCCGAAGACTTCGGTGGCGCCACAAAGCAGCTGGAAATGTTCATCGCTTCCCTGAACTGGCTGGCCTACAAGTCCATCTACTATTCCATGGCAGCCAAGCACCTCAAGGCTGACTCGTTCATTCATCCGATACGTCATGCCTATCAGCTGCACTGGCTGAAAAAAAGCGGCTTCTTTGGTCACGACTTTACGTCTCGCCTCTTAGCCAACCTTTCCAGCAAAACACAGACGAGCATCGCTGAAATCAAGTCTCACGGGGGGGCACAGACTGTCGCTCTCGACCTGCCACTTTTCTCCGCCTGGATGACCCAAGTCTCCGGCAGCGTGCCGAACGCGATCATGGCTGCCAAGCAGATTCGCAACGAAGACCATTTCGTCACCATCCGACAGACCCTGAAGGAAATACGGGTAGCGTTCGATGAAAAGGGCCTCGGTGACGGCAACAAGTTGGTGACCAAACTGATAGGCGACGTCGACAAGATTTGCGGCGACCTTAAACGCAAATACGGTGTGCCCTCGGCCCAAGGCATCCAGGGAAGCTTCCTGATCAAAGCGGTAAATACCACCATTGGATGGGCCGGCATTCCGGGCTTACCGGATCGTGAGTTTGCCCTGTCCACCCCTGAGTTCATGAAGTCGCAGTCGACCAAGGCGTTCACGACCGTCGTCAAGGACATTACATCTGAGCTGACGTCTATGGAACGGCTCGGTGGTGTTCGAGACCTCATGGCCAAATCGTTCGTCATCGACGAAGAAAAATTTGGCAGCCCGAAGGTTCAAAACCCCCGGTACCGTTACGCCACCTCTGATTGGCAAAAACCAATGTAAATGGCGCTGCGTAGCCCGCCCCAGGGCATTGCTATGCACAGGGCGGGCCGTTCTGCTGAAGGGGGGGCTGGTTATATCGTTAAGGGGGATGCTGGGCCTGTCCCGTGACTACGGACGCCAAGAAGCTGGCTATTTAGCCCTCTCCTCCAAGGGGGCGAGGGAGAAAGGGAGCCGATCTTCATGAGTTTCAAAATTTCATCTCGGCTCAGTCAATACTGAAGAAACGCAGCCACCTTCTGCGCGGCGTTAGCCAAATGCTGCTCATGGGTAAACCCGGAAACCTTGAGCGGCTTCAAATCATGGTCCCCCGCCGCCAACCAATACACTTCAATCCTCGGCGATAGATCGTAAGCCTCAACGGCGTCCTGATTCCCCAGCGCATCCCGCTCGCCTTGCACAATCAACGTCCGAGTCTGCAAACCAGCCAAATGCTCAACCCGAGGCTTCTCCGGTTTCCCCACCGCATAAAACGGATACCCCAGACACACCAGCGCATCAGCCCCCAACTCATCAGCCAGCAGACTCGCCATCCGCCCGCCCATCGACTTCCCGCCAATGGCCAAAACCCCAGTGACATGACGCCGCACCTCGGCATACACCTCACGCCAACATTCCTGCAATTTCCCCGCAGGATTCGGCGGCCGCTTCACCCCATCAACCCGCCGCTGCGCCATATAAGGAAACTCAAACCGCAACACATTCACCCCAAGCCCGGCAAGGCGCCCAGCCATATCAGTCATCCACTCGCTATCCATCGGCGCACCAGCACCGTGGGCGAGGATCAACGTCGCGGAAGCGTCACCACTGGCGGCGTCCCAAAGCCATCCATGATCGAGCACACACTGCGCCCATTGATCCCCGTCAATACTGGCCTTGTGCTGTTTGTCCATGCTTGCCTCGCTTTTAGTCTGCCTATAACTCCAGACGAAGGATTCGCGGCGTTCTCGCGCGCGCTCACTTCGGCTGAACCGTGGATGGGGAACCATGAACACTTCTATCAGTACCGCCTACAACTACAAGGTGGTCCGCCAATTCGCCATTATGACGGTGGTGTGGGGCATCGTCGGCATGGGCCTCGGGGTTTTTCTCGCGGCTCAATTGGTCTGGCCCGAACTCAACTTCAATTTGCCCTGGACCAGTTTCGGCCGTCTGCGCCCGCTGCACACCAACGCGGTGATCTTCGCGTTTGGTGGCTGTGCGCTGTTCGCCAGTTCGTTCTACTCGGTGCAACGCACCTGCCAGACTCAGCTGTTTGCGCCGAAAATCGCCGCATTCTGCTTCTGGGGCTGGCAACTGGTGATCCTGTTGGCGGCGATCAGCCTGCCACTGGGTTACACCAGTTCCAAGGAATACGCCGAACTGGAATGGCCGATCGACATCCTGATCACCATCGTCTGGGTCGCCTACGCCATCGTGTTCTTCGGCACGATCATGCAGCGCAAGACCAAGCACATTTATGTCGGTAACTGGTTCTTCGGCGCGTTCATCATCACCGTGGCGATCCTGCACATCGTCAACAACCTTGAGTTGCCGGTGAGTTTCACCAAGTCCTACTCGGTGTATGCCGGTGCAACCGACGCGATGGTGCAATGGTGGTACGGCCACAACGCCGTGGGCTTTTTCCTCACCGCCGGTTTCCTCGGGATGATGTACTACTTCGTGCCGAAACAGGCCGAACGTCCGGTGTATTCGTATCGCCTGTCGATCGTGCACTTCTGGGCTTTGATCACCCTGTATATCTGGGCCGGCCCGCACCACTTGCACTACACCGCGCTGCCGGACTGGGCACAGTCGCTGGGCATGGTGATGTCGCTGATCCTGCTGGCACCGAGCTGGGGCGGCATGATCAACGGCATGATGACCCTCTCGGGCGCGTGGCATAAGTTGCGCAGCGACCCGATCCTGCGTTTCCTCGTGGTCTCGCTGGCGTTCTACGGCATGTCGACCTTCGAAGGTCCGATGATGGCGATCAAAACCGTCAACGCCCTCTCCCACTACACCGACTGGACCATTGGCCACGTACACGCTGGCGCCCTCGGCTGGGTGGCGATGATTTCCATCGGCGCGCTGTACCACATGATCCCGAAAGTCTTCGGCAAAGAGCAGATGCACAGCGTCGGCTTGATCAACGCGCACTTCTGGCTCGCCACCATCGGCACCGTGCTCTACATCGCCTCGATGTGGGTCAACGGCATCGCCCAGGGCCTGATGTGGCGCGCGGTCAACGAGGACGGCACGCTGACCTACTCCTTCGTCGAAACCCTGGTGGCCAGCCACCCAGGCTTCGTCGTGCGGCTGATTGGTGGGGCGATCTTCCTCAGCGGCATGTTCCTGATGGCTTACAACACCTGGCGCACCGTGCGGGCCTCGCAGCCTGCTGACGTCGTTGCTGCCGCGCAGATGGCCTGAGGAGTCCGCCATGAAACACGAAACGATTGAAAAGAACGTCGGCCTGTTAATGTTGCTCATGGTATTCGCCGTGAGCATCGGCGGCCTGACCCAGATCGTCCCGCTGTTCTTCCAGGACGTCACCAACAAACCGGTGGAAGGCATGAAGCCCTACACCGCGCTGCAACTGGAAGGCCGCGACATTTACATCCGCGAAGGCTGCGTCGGTTGCCACTCGCAGATGATCCGGCCGTTCCGCGCCGAAACCGAACGCTACGGGCACTACTCGGTGGCCGGTGAAAGCGTCTGGGATCACCCGTTCCTGTGGGGTTCGAAGCGTACCGGTCCGGACCTCGCCCGGGTTGGCGCGCGCTACTCGGATGACTGGCACCGCGCGCACTTGTACAACCCGCGCAACGTCGTACCGGAATCGAAAATGCCGGCCTACCCGTGGCTGGTCACACAAGCGGTCGACAGCAGCCACACCGAAACCAAGCTCAAGACCATGCGCACCCTCGGCGTGCCGTACACCGACGACGACATCAGCGGCGCGGTGGCCAGCCTCAAGGGCAAGACCGAAATGGACGCCCTCGTCTCCTACCTGCAAGTGCTCGGCACTGCGATCAAGAGCAAGAGGTGAGCACGATGATCATTGAAATGAGTGCAGGCCTGATTCGCGGCCTCGGCACAGTCGTGGTGTTCGTCGCCTTCGTTGGGCTGACGCTTTGGGTGTTCAACCGCAAACGCACCCCGGAGTTTGCCGAAGCACGTCTGCTGCCGTTCGCCGACGAGCCGCAACCCGACACTACCCCCGCATCTGAAACAAGGAGTACCCGGCCATGACCACCTTCTGGAGTACGTGGATCTGCGTACTGACCATCGGCAGCCTGATCGGCCTGACGTGGCTGCTGATCGGCACCCGCCGGGGCGAAACCAAGGGCAGCGTCGACCAGACCATGGGCCACAGCTTCGACGGCATCGAGGAGTACGACAACCCGCTGCCGCAGTGGTGGTTCATGCTGTTCGCCGGCACGCTGGTGTTTTCCGTGGGCTATCTGATCCTCTATCCGGGGCTGGGCAACTGGAAAGGCATCCTGCCGGGTTACGAGGATGGCTGGACCGGCGTGCACGAGTGGGAAAAGGAAATGAACAAGGCCGACGCCAGGTTCGGGCCGATCTTCGCCAAATTTGCCGCGATGCCGGTGGAAGAAGTGGCGAAGGATCCGCAGGCGCTGAAAATGGGTGGTCGGCTGTTCGCTTCCAACTGCTCGGTGTGCCACGGCTCCGACGCCAAAGGCGCGTTCGGTTTCCCTAACCTCGCCGACAGCAACTGGCGCTGGGGCGGCGACGCCAACACCATCAAGACCACCATCATGGGTGGCCGGATGGCGGCGATGCCGGCGTGGGGCGAAGTGTTGGGCGAAGCCGGGGTGAAAAACGTCGCGGCGTACGTCCGTCACGAACTGGCCGGTCTGCCATTGCCAGCCGATAACAAGGCTGACCTGCAAGCCGGACAGCAGGCGTTCAGCACTACTTGCGTGGCCTGTCATGGGGCGACCGGCCAAGGGACTGAAGCCATGGGGGCGCCGAATCTGACGCACCCGGCCGGGTTTATCTATGGCACCAGCCTGACTCAACTCGAGCAGACCATTCGCCATGGTCGCCAGGGTCACATGCCAGCGCAGAACGAACTGCTGGGTAACGATAAAGTGCAATTGCTCGCCGCTTATGTGTACAGCCTGTCGCATGGATTGAATACAGAAAAACTGATTACTGAAGACAACAAGAAGTAATCATTGCGTACACCTCTGCCGCACCATTCTCGGTGCGGCAGCATCCCGCCTCTTTGCGACGCATTGTCGCACCCCTTCACACCCTCTCCTTTCGGTTCCTCTGAATCGGGTCTACGCTTGCTCGATGCGGGCTGGCTTGTGCCGGTTCCAGGTCAACGTTGACTGCTGTGTTCTGCGAACCGGCTGACTGATGTGGCCGCAAACGCCGGTAGATACCGGCTGTCGTGCCATATACCGTCCGTCACCCGAACCGGGCGTTTGAACACACCCCGTTACAAGCGACCTGAACCCCTCGCTTTTTTCGTCCGCTGCGACATTTTGTCCGAGGCCGATTTTGTCCTTACGCGGCGCATGGAAAGGCCGCAGAATCAGCGTTGGAAAGCATTGACCCAGGTCATGGCGCGTTGCAATGACCCCCTGCTCTCTGCATACTTGCGGCCGATTTTAATCCTAATAAAACACCCAAACCGTGGAACCTTAGAATGAGCACAGCAATCAGTCCGACTGCTTATAACTATAAGGTAGTCCGCCAGTTCGCCATCATGACGGTGGTCTGGGGGATCCTTGGCATGGGGCTCGGTGTCTTCATCGCCTCGCAACTGGTCTGGCCGGAATTGAACTTCGGTCTGCCGTGGACGAGCTTTGGACGCCTGCGCCCGTTGCACACAAACCTGGTGATTTTCGCCTTCGGTGGTTGTGCACTGTTTGCCACTTCCTACTATGTCGTGCAGCGAACCTGCCAGACGCGACTGATTTCCGACAGCCTCGCGGCCTTCACCTTCTGGGGCTGGCAAGCGGTGATCGTCGGCGCGATCATTACCTTGCCGCTGGGTTACACGACCACCAAGGAATACGCGGAACTGGAATGGCCACTGGCTATTTTGCTGGCGATTGTCTGGGTCACCTACGGTCTGGTGTTCTTCGGCACCATCACCAAGCGCAAAACCAAGCACATCTATGTGGGTAACTGGTTCTACGGCGCGTTCATCGTCGTCACGGCGATGCTGCACATCGTCAACCACGCCTCCCTGCCGGTGAGCTTCTTCAAGTCCTACTCCGCCTATTCGGGCGCGACCGACGCGATGATCCAGTGGTGGTACGGCCACAACGCGGTGGGTTTCTTCCTCACCACCGGTTTCCTCGGGATGATGTACTACTTCGTGCCAAAACAGGCCGAACGTCCGATCTACTCCTATCGCCTGTCGATCGTGCACTTCTGGGCACTGATCACCCTGTACATCTGGGCCGGCCCGCACCACCTGCACTACACCGCACTGCCGGACTGGGCACAGTCGCTGGGCATGGCGATGTCGATCATCCTCCTGGCACCAAGCTGGGGCGGCATGATCAACGGCATGATGACCCTCTCGGGCGCCTGGCATAAGCTGCGCACCGACCCGATCCTGCGCTTCCTCGTGGTCTCGCTGGCGTTCTACGGCATGTCGACCTTCGAAGGTCCGATGATGGCGATCAAGACCGTCAACTCGCTCTCGCACTACACCGACTGGACCATCGGCCACGTACACGCCGGCGCTCTGGGCTGGGTGGCAATGATTTCGATCGGCGCGATCTACCACATGATCCCGAAACTGTTCGGCCGTGCGCAGATGCACAGCGTTGGCCTGATCAACGCGCACTTCTGGCTCGCGACCATCGGCACCGTGCTGTATATCGCGTCGATGTGGGTCAACGGCATCACTCAGGGCCTGATGTGGCGTGCAATCAACGACGACGGCACCCTCACCTACTCGTTCGTTGAGGCGCTGCAAGCCAGCCACCCGGGTTACATCGTTCGTGCCCTGGGCGGTGCGTTCTTCGCCAGCGGCATGTTCCTGATGGCTTACAACGTCTGGCGCACCGTGCGCGCCTCGAACCCGGCTGAAGCCGAAGCCGCTGCCCAGATCGCTGTCGTTGGAGCTCACTGATGAAGCATGAAGCTGTCGAGAAGAATATTGGCCTGCTGGCCTTCTTCATGGTCATCGCCGTCAGCGTTGGCGGCCTGACCCAAATCGTTCCGCTGTTTTTCCAGGACGTGACCAACAAGCCGGTGGAAGGCATGAAGCCGCGCACCGCCCTTGAACTGGAAGGCCGCGACGTTTACATCGCCAACGGCTGTGTCGGCTGCCACTCGCAGATGATCCGTCCGTTCCGTGCCGAAACCGAACGCTATGGTCACTACTCGGTGGCCGGTGAAAGCGTCTGGGACCACCCGTTCCTGTGGGGTTCCAAACGCACCGGTCCGGACTTGGCGCGTGTTGGCGGTCGTTACTCCGATGACTGGCAGCGTGCGCACTTGTACAACCCGCGCAACGTGGTGCCTGAGTCGAAAATGCCGGCTTACCCGTTCCTCGTAGAAAACAAGCTCGACGGCAAAGACACCGCCAAGAAAATGGAAGTGTTGCGCACGCTCGGCGTCCCTTACACCGACGAAGACATCGCCGGGGCCAAGGATGCCGTGAAGGGCAAAACCGAAATGGACGCGCTGGTGGCCTATCTGCAAGGCCTGGGCACCATCATCAAAAGCAAACGGTGAATTAGATGGATATCGGGATGATTCGTGGCCTGGGCACCGTTGTCGTGATGGTGGCCTTCATCGGTCTGGCGCTGTGGGTGTTCAGCCCCAAGCGCAAGTCGGAGTTTGAAGACGCGACCTTGTTGCCTTTTGCGGATGATCCCGAAGCCATCAAGCACGTCGAGCAAGCTTCTAGGAGTAACAAAGAATGACTACATTCTGGAGTCTGTACGTCACAGTCCTCAGTCTCGGTACGATCTTTTCCCTGACCTGGCTGCTGCTGTCGACCCGCAAGGGCCAGCGCAGCGAACAGACGGACGAGACCGTCGGGCACTCTTTCGACGGGATTGAGGAGTACGACAACCCGCTGCCGAAATGGTGGTTCATGCTGTTTGTCGGCACCATCGTTTTTGCCTTGGGTTACCTGGTGCTGTACCCCGGCCTGGGCAACTGGAAAGGCCTGCTGCCGGGCTACAACTACCTCGATAACGACAAGCAGACCGCGTTCGCCAACGGCCAGACCGGCTGGACCGGCGTGCACGAGTGGGAAAAGGAAATGGCCCGCTCGGACGCCAAGTTCGGTCCGATCTTCGCCAAGTTCGCCGCGATGCCAATCGAAGAAGTCGCCAAGGATCCGCAAGCACTGAAGATGGGTGGCCGCCTGTTCGCCTCCAACTGCTCGGTGTGCCACGGCTCCGACGCCAAGGGCGCTTATGGTTTCCCTAACCTGACCGACGCCGACTGGCGCTGGGGCGGCGAGCCGGAAACCATCAAGACCACCATCATGGGCGGTCGTCACGCGGTGATGCCGGCCTGGGCGGAAGTGATTGGCGAGCAAGGCGTTGCCGACGTGGCAGCCTTCGTGGTGACCAACCTGGATGGGCGCAAATTGCCCGAAGGCACCAAGGCAGACCCGGCCAACGGCGGCAAACTGTTTGCGGCCAACTGCGTGGCCTGCCACGGTCCGGCTGGCAAAGGCACACCCGCCATGGGCGCGCCTGACCTGACCCACCCGGGTGCGTTCATCTACGGTTCGAGCTTCGCGCAACTGCAGCAGACCATTCGTTACGGCCGTCAGGGCCAGATGCCTGCGCAGGAACAACTGCAAGGCAACGACAAGGTGCACTTGCTGGCGGCGTATGTTTACAGCCTGTCCCACGGTGAAAAAGCACCGGAAGCGAACGCCGAGTAAGGCCAACGCTTGAAGCAAAAAAGGCCCCGCCAATGTTGATTGACGGGGCCTTTTTTCGTGCCGGCATTCATGACTTGAAACGTTTGCTCAATAGACCTGAGGAAAGCTGCCCTGTAGGTTTTTCTCACGCCGATGAGCAGCATCGGGACAACCTTCAAGGATGAAGCCCACATGTCAAAAAATCACGAAAATACACTGCCAAAACGGTTGCAACCTCGCCCTGATCATGAGGCAACGCCGGTAAAAACGCCCATGGCACCCGCACGCTCACCATCGCCAGACACCGTGGGCCATCCACGTAACGAGGGCGGTCTGGACGGTCTCGGCGGCGGCCGATTGCCCTGACAGGTGGCAGCAAAACACAGCGAATATACGTCCAATATCCTGCGCCCCAGCCCTCTGGCTGGGGCGCTTTCGCCGGTGCCGTTATGACAGTGATAAACCGATCGTCCGCAACCCACCTTTCCGATTGCTGGGCAAACGCCAACGTAGTAACGTTTCTACACCCGAATCACTGGAGGCCGAAAATGATGGCCATCACGACCATTTCCAGCCGCGAGTTCAACCAGGACACCAGTGCCGCCAAAAAAGCCGCGCATCAGGGCCCGGTCATCATTACCGATCGTGGCAAGCCTGCCCATGTACTGCTGAGCATCGAGGAATACCAGAAGCTGACCGGTAGCCAGACCAGCATCGTCGATCTGCTGGTGATGCCGAATGCGCCTGACATCGAATTCGAACCCGAGCGCGCCGTCATCACTCCTCGCAGCGTGGATCTGTCCTGATGTTTCTACTGGATACCAATGTAGTTTCCGAACTGCGAAAACCCCAGGCCGACAAGCAGGTGGTGACATGGGCACACAGCGTCGCCCCGGCCAGCCTTTATTTATCGGCAATCACTGTGCTGGAGCTGGAAACCGGCATTCTGCGTATTGAACGCCGCGACCCGCCACAAGGAGGGAAGCTGCGTCACTGGCTCGAGCATCACGTCAAACCCGCATTTTCCGGAAGAATCCTCTCGGTCGATACCGCCGTCGCTACCCGTTGCGCACAGCTGCATGTACCTGATCGCAGCAACGAATGCGACGCCTTGATCGCCGCCACCGCACTTGTACATGGACTGACGCTGGTCACCCGTAATGTTGCCGACTTCCAACTCAGCGGCGTTCATCTGATCAACCCATGGACCGCTGCCAATCACTGATCATAAAAGCCCCGCCAGATCACTGGCGGGGCTTTTTTCATGGGCGATTGGCAAAGATCGAATGCACCGCCGTGGTATCGATCAGCGTTCGATTGCGCCACTGGTTGTCCTTCACCAGATAGACCTGCAACTGCTTGCGGTCTTCGGTAAAACTGGCAATCAGATAGGTTTGTTGAGACGTACTGCCGCTCAGGTACATGGGCACGTTACCCTCCCAATAGGAATCGCCTCCCTCCTTATGCAAATGGCCAGCAAAGATCGCCGTCACTTGGTATTTATTGACCATGTCGTGGAAGCGCTTCTTTTGCGCCTGGGTCCCCTTGTGGTTGAACGGTTTATGCATATTGATGATGATCGCGTACCCCGAGACTCGCGCCAGTCTCAGATCCGTTTCGAGCCAGTCCAGCGCATCGTTGATTTCAAACGTCGTCGGGTTCAGTGGATGAGCAATCCGGTTGGTATACGTCGGTTCGTTATTGAGCTGAACCATATGAACTTCGCCGATGTTTTTTGAATAGGCGAGACTGCCGGAGTACTTCTTGCTGAGAAGGCCACTGGTGATTTTCAGATCAAAGCTGTCGACTTTTCCCTCATGATGCTCTTTGAACTCGACGATACTTCCCGCGGCACAACTATTGGTAAAACAATCATCAACATTATTTTCATAATCGTGATTACCCAAGCCGTACAAGTAATCACCTTTGAAGTGTTTATTCAGTAAGTCCTTCATGAACGAACGCTGCCAGCCATGACCAAACGCGGTGATATCGCCATTGATCATTAAAGGTACTTGCGCTTGAGAGCCGTGCTGATTTCTGAATTCGGCAATACTCCCTAGCTGAGTATCAACCAGCCATTTCGAGCGGACACCGAATTCGGCATCGGATTCGGGGTCGCGGTCGTCGGTCTTGTCGGTCCAGGGATATTGAGTATCCGAGGCAAACACCATGTGTTTCGGCGTTCCGGTTATAGCCTGCGCCGAGGCAACCGCCGCCAATAAACAAACACCCAGCACTACACTTGCCAACTTGTTAAAAGTCATACATTGAATTCCATTCAAACTAATTATTTACACGCGAAAGACGTTTCGCGAAAACAGAACTTATTCGAAAAAACAGAAAACTTCAAAGCACTCACGAAGAACAATCAATTAGATATATTTCAGACACAGAGAACCTACAACTTGAACAACCAGCAAAACACTTACATCAAACATGAAAATCTGCACGACCTGGCGCCGCGCAAACAACCTTCAAAGCCTCGTTTAAAACAGGCAAGCGTCGAGTGGTGCAAGCGTTCCTGAACATGACGCCATTCGTACGCGCGCCAGATTGAACCAGGTTTTTTCGCAGGATCGCGATGGCAGTGACAGCGGATTGCTCTCCCATGGAAACAATGAAGTAGCCCTCAGGCCAAAACCGTCCATACTCAACAAGTCAATTGACCTGCATCATGCTTTGCTGCATTCGCTACACCATTCAGGTTTTTTACCCAACGCGACCAAAGGTCGCACCCTTGAACCAGAGCGACCGGCGTATCATTGCGCCACTGCAACACCCCTTTTTGACCTGGGTTGGCACGTATCGACCGAGGCATTTTTCCACTGCCGTGGGATGCAATGATGAGCAACCAGATTCCGGTACACGACGTCACACCACCGAGTAAAAACGCGAACAACAGCGTTGATCTTTACGCCTCTCGAGAAAAAATCTACACCCGTGCTTTCACCGGCCTGTTCCGCAACCTGCGGATGATGGGCGGCGCGGCATTGTTCCTGCTGTACTTCGGGACGGTGTGGTTGAACTGGGGCGGTCATCAGGCCGTTTGGTGGAACCTGCCGGAGCGCAAGTTCTTCATTTTCGGTGCGACCTTCTGGCCACAGGATTTCATTCTGCTCTCGGGCCTGTTGATCATTGCCGCGTTCGGGCTGTTCTTCATTACCGTGTATGCCGGGCGAGTCTGGTGCGGCTACACCTGTCCGCAAAGTGTGTGGACGTGGATTTTCATGTGGTGCGAGAAGGTCACCGAAGGCGACCGCAACCAGCGCATCAAGCTCGACAAGGCGCCGATGAGCGGCAACAAGTTTCTGCGCAAATTCGCCAAGCACGCGCTGTGGCTGCTGATCGGTTTCGTCACCGGCATGACCTTCGTCGGCTATTTCTCACCGATCCGTGAACTGGTCTTTGAGTTCTTCACCGGCCAGGCCGATGGCTGGTCGTATTTCTGGGTCGGTTTCTTCACCCTCGCCACCTATGGCAACGCCGGTTGGCTGCGCGAGCAGGTGTGCATCTACATGTGTCCGTACGCACGCTTCCAGAGCGTGATGTTCGACAAGGACACACTGATTGTTTCCTACGACCCGCGTCGCGGTGAAAGCCGTGGTCCACGCAAGAAAGGCGTCGATTACAAGGCCTTGGGCCTGGGCGACTGCATCGATTGCACCATGTGCGTTCAGGTCTGCCCGACCGGTATCGACATCCGTGACGGTCTGCAAATCGAGTGCATCGGCTGCGCCGCGTGCATCGATGCCTGCGACAGCATCATGGACAAGATGGATTACCCGCGCGGGCTGATCAGCTACACCACCGAACACAACCTCTCGGGCCAGAAAACCCATAAACTGCGCCCGCGCCTGATCGGCTATGCCGTGGTGTTGCTGGCGATGATCAGCCTGTTGGTCACCGCGTTCTTCATGCGCTCGCTGGTCGGTTTCGACGTCAGCAAGGACCGCGTGCTGTATCGCGAGAACGCCGAAGGCCGGATCGAAAACGTCTACAGCCTGAAGATCATGAACAAGGATCAGCGCGACCACACCTATGTGCTGGAAGCCGCCGGTCTGCCGGACCTGCGCCTGCAAGGCAAGCGCGAGATCAAAGTCGCAGCCGGCGACATCGTCAGCATGCCCGTCGAGTTGTCGAGCGCACCGGAACAACTGCCATCGAGCACCAACGAGGTGAAATTCATCCTCAAGGATGCCGATGACGACAGCGTCCACGTTGAAGCCAAGAGCCGATTCATCGGCCCACAAATCCGTTGAGAGAACTGAACATGCCCGCAGCAAACGCCGCAAGTCCCTGGTACAAGCACCTTTGGCCATGGATCATCATCGCGATTCTGGCCTGTTCGGTGACCCTGACCCTGTCCATGGTAACCATCGCGGTGAACAACCCGGACAACCTGGTCAACGACAACTACTACGAGGCCGGCAAAGGCATCAACCGTTCGCTGGACCGTGAGCTGTTGGCGCAGAATCTGAAGATGCGCGCGGCGGTGCATCTGGATGACGTGACCGGCGAAGTTGATCTGCGCCTGAGCGGTGACAGTCAACCGAAAACGCTGGAGTTGAACCTGATTTCGCCGACGCAGCCGGAGAAGGATCGCAAGATTGTCCTGACCCGCAGCGAGACCGAAACCGGGCGTTACATCGGTCAGTTGGGTGACAAGGTTGAAGGTCGCCGGTTTGTTGAACTGCTCGGTAGTCAGGATGATCACGTCTGGCGTATGTTCGAGGAAGAGCTGGTCAACCATGACAAGGAGCTGTTGTTGGGTGATGAGCCGCTGCAAGGTGCCGAAGACTTGAAGAAGTAAACAACTTCAAAAGCCCCCTCACCCTAGCCCTCTCCCCCAGGAGAGGGGACTGATCTCGAGCGTTTGCACGTTTTGTGTATGACAGTGAAAATCCAGGCGACTGAGCCTGTTTTCAGGCTCACACCGATCGGCTCCTTCTCCCTCCGGGAGAGGGGACTGATCTCGAGCGTTTGCACGTTTTGTGTATGACAGTGAAAATCCAGGCGACTGAACCTGTTTTTTCCGGCTTACACCGATCGGCTCCCCCTCCCTCCGGGAGAGGGCTGGGGTGAGGGCAAGCGGACAACTCCAATGCAAGGGCTTACTCCCTCAACGATGCCATGACCACTCCACTCCCCTGCTACCACTGCGCCCTGCCCGTCCCGTCCGGCAGCCGCTTCACCGCTGTCGTACTCGGGCAACCCCGCGAGTTCTGCTGCCCGGGCTGTCAGGCTGTGGCCGAAACCATCGTCGCCGGCGGCCTGGAAAGCTATTACCAACACCGCAGCGAAGCCTCGGCCAACCCCGAAGCGCTGCCAGTGCAGCTGACCGATGAACTGGCGCTCTACGACCGCGCTGACGTCCAGCAACCCTTCGTTCGTCATGAAGGCGATCTGGCCGAAACCACGCTATTGATGGAAGGCATCAGTTGTGCCGCCTGCGGCTGGCTGATCGAAAAACACCTGCGCACGTTGCCCGCCGTGGCCGAAGCAAGGCTGAACCTGTCCAACCATCGCTTGCATGTACGCTGGGCAGACGCGCAATTGCCGCTGAGCCAAGTGCTCGCCGAACTGCGCCATATCGGTTACGCCGCCCACCCGTATCAGGCCGATCGCGCCAGCGAACAACTGGCCAGCGAAAACCGCCTGGCCCTGCGCCAGCTCGGCGTGGCGGGGCTGTTGTGGTTTCAGGCAATGATGGCGACCATGGCCACCTGGCCGGAATTCAATATCGACCTCAGCCCGGAGTTACACACGATCCTGCGTTGGGTGGCGCTGTTCCTGACCACGCCGATCGTGTTCTACAGCTGCGCGCCGTTCTTCAAAGGCGCGATGCGCGATCTGCGCACACGCCACCTGACCATGGATGTCTCGGTGTCGCTGGCGATCGGCAGTGCTTACATTGCCGGGATCTGGACCTCGATCACCGGGGTCGGCGAGTTGTATTTCGACGCGGTGGGAATGTTTGCGCTGTTCCTGCTTGCCGGCCGCTATCTCGAACGCCGTGCCCGCGAGCGCACCGCCGCCGCCACGGCACAACTTGTGAACCTGTTGCCCGCCTCGTGCCTGCGCCTGGACAACGACGGTCAGAGCGAACGCATCCTGCTCAGCGAACTGCGCCTCGGCGAGCGGATTCTGGTGCAGGCCGGCTCGATTCTGCCGGCGGACGGCAAGATCATCGACGGCCAATCGAGCATCGACGAATCGCTGCTCACCGGCGAATACCTGCCGCAACCGCGCAGCCTCGGCGACAGCGTCACCGCTGGCACGCTCAATGTCGAAGGCGCGTTGACCGTGGAAGTTCAGGCGCTGGGCCAGGACACGCGCCTGTCGGCCATTGTCCGTCTGCTCGACCGCGCCCAAGCAGAAAAACCGCGACTGGCGGAAATCGCCGACCGCGCCGCGCAATGGTTTTTGCTGCTGTCGCTGATTGCCGCAGCGGTCATCGGCTTGCTCTGGTGGGAGCTGGATTCGTCGCGGGCGTTCTGGATTGTCCTCGCCATGCTCGTTGCCACCTGCCCCTGCGCGCTCTCACTGGCAACGCCGACCGCGCTTACCGCCGCCACCGGCACCCTGCACAAACTCGGCTTGCTGCTGACCCGTGGTCATGTGCTGGAAGGCTTGAATCAAATCGACACGGTGATCTTCGACAAGACCGGCACCCTCACCGAAGGCCGACTGGTGCTGCGCTCGATTCGCCCACTTGGCGCGCGCGACAGCGATGAATGCCTGAGCCTTGCCGCCGCACTGGAAAACCGCTCGGAACATCCGATTGCCCGCGCCTTCGGCCGTGCGCCGTTGGCCGCTGAAGAAGTTCATAGCAGCCCGGGGCTTGGCCTCGAAGGCTTGGTCAATGGACAGCGTTTGCGCATTGGTCAGGCGGATTTTGTCTGCGCCCTCAGCGGTGCGAGCGCGCCCGACATGCCGAACGAGGCCGGCCAATGGCTGCTGCTCGGTGACACTCAGGGGCCGCTGGCTTGGTTCGTTCTTGACGACCGCTTGCGTGACGACGCCCCGGCGCTGCTCGCCGCTTGCAAGGCGCGTGGCTGGCGCACATTGCTGCTGTCCGGCGACAGTTCGCCGATGGTCGCCAGTGTGGCGGCAGAACTCGGCATTGATGAGGCCCGCGGTGGCTTGCGCCCGGACGACAAACTGCAAGTCCTGCGACAGTTGCACAAGGAAGGTCGCAAAGTGCTGATGCTCGGCGACGGCGTCAACGATGTGCCCGTGCTCGCGGCGGCGGACATCAGCGTGGCGATGGGTTCGGCCACCGATCTGGCGAAAACCAGTGCCGATGCGGTGTTGCTGTCCAACCGCCTCGACGCCTTGGTGCAGGCCTTCACGCTGGCGCGGCGGACCCGTCGGGTAATCATCGAGAACCTGCTGTGGGCGGCGCTGTACAATGGCCTCATGTTGCCGTTCGCCGCCCTCGGCTGGATCACCCCGGTATGGGCTGCCGTCGGCATGTCGATCAGTTCGTTGACCGTGGTGCTCAATGCCCTGCGCCTGACTCGTCTGCCGAGTCCGCCGCCGGCCAGCACCCGATCGCACACCCGCCCGCTGCCGGCCTGAGCCGCACGGGCACCTGGAGTACCGATGCCAGCTCTCTACGTGATGATCCCGGCCGCCCTGCTGATCGTGGCCATCGCCGTTTACATCTTCTTCTGGGCGGTGGACAGCGGCCAGTACGACGACCTCGACGGCCCGGCGCACAGCATCCTCTTCGACGATCAGGATCCTAACCACACCGCGGCGGTCGACGAAGCCAACCCCAACAAACCGGACGACAAGGCCCCACCCCATGCTTGAACTGGCGCCACTGCTGGTATCGGCATTGATCCTCGGCTTGCTTGGTGGTGGCCATTGCCTGGGCATGTGCGGCGGCTTGATGGGCGCGCTGACCCTGGCGATTCCCAAGGAACAGCGCAGCCGGCGCTTTCGCTTGTTGCTGGCGTACAACCTGGGGCGAATCCTCAGTTATGCCACGGCCGGATTGCTGATTGGCCTTGCAGGCTGGGCGGTCGCGAATAGCCCAGCGGCATTGTTCATGCGCGTGCTGGCCGGGTTGTTGCTGATCGCCATGGGTTTGTATCTGGCCGGTTGGTGGAGCGGGCTGACCCGCATTGAAAGCCTTGGACGCGGTCTGTGGCGCTACATTCAACCGGTTGCCAACCGCCTGCTGCCAGTGTCGAGCCTGCCCCGGGCGCTATTGCTTGGCGCGTTATGGGGCTGGCTGCCGTGCGGGCTGGTTTACAGCACACTGCTGTGGTCAGCGAGTCAGGGCAATGCACTGGACAGTGCGTTGTTGATGCTCGCGTTCGGCCTCGGCACCTGGCCGGTGCTGCTCGCCACAGGCCTTGCGGCGGAACGCGTCACTGCCATTTTGCGTAAACGCAGCGTGCGCATGGCCGGTGGATTGCTGGTCATTCTGTTCGGCATCTGGACATTGCCCGGCCCGCATCAGCATTGGCTCATGGGCCATTAAGATCAAAAGATCGCAGCCTTCGGCAGCTCCTACCTTTGGAATGCGTTTCCCTGTAGCTGCCGAAGGCTGCGATCTTTTGATCTTATGCTGTTGATGCAAATCAAGAGCCCCACCACCGCCCCCCGATAGACTCGCCACACTGCCAGCCTATCCGGGGGAATGCCCGCATGCTCGACGCCATTCGTTGGGACTCTGATCTGATCCGCCGCTACGACCTGGCGGGGCCGCGCTACACCTCGTATCCGACGGCCGTGCAATTTCACAGTCAGGTCGGTACGTTCGACCTGTTCCATGCCCTGCGCGACAGCCGCAAGGCCCTGCGCCCGTTGTCGCTGTACGTGCACGTGCCGTTCTGCGCGAACATTTGCTACTACTGCGCCTGCAACAAGGTCATCACCAAGGATCGTGGTCGCGCCCTGCCCTACCTGCAGCGGCTGGAGCAGGAAATCCAGTTGATCGCCTGTCACCTCGACCCGGCCCAGAAAGTCGAGCAACTGCACTTTGGCGGTGGCACGCCGACTTTTCTCAGTCATGACGAACTGCGCCAGTTGATGGCGCACCTGCGCAAGCATTTCAATCTGCTGGATGACGATTCCGGCGATTACGGCATCGAGATCGACCCGCGTGAAGCCGACTGGTCGACCATGGGCCTGCTGCGCGAACTCGGCTTCAATCGGGTCAGCATCGGCCTGCAAGACCTCGATCCGGCGGTGCAGCGTGCGGTCAATCGCCTGCAAAGTCTGGAGGAAACCCGCGCGGTGATCGATGCGGCGCGCACCCTGCAGTTTCGCTCGATCAATATCGACTTGATCTACGGCTTGCCCAAGCAGACCCCGGAAAACTTCGCCCGCACCGTTGAGGAAGTCATCAGCCTGCAACCGGACCGACTCTCGGTGTTCAACTATGCGCACCTGCCGGAGCGTTTCATGCCGCAGCGGCGGATCAACAGCAATGAACTGCCTGCGCCCGCGCAAAAACTGGAAATGCTTGAGCGCACCATCGAGCAACTGACCGCCGCCGGCTATCGTTACATCGGCATGGATCATTTCGCCCTGCCCGATGATGAGCTGGCCATTGCTCAGGAAGAAGGAACCCTGCAGCGCAACTTCCAGGGTTACACCACTCACGGCCATTGCGACTTGATTGGTCTGGGGGTTTCTGCAATTAGCCAGATCGGTGATCTGTACTGTCAGAACAACAGCGATCTCAGCCAATACCAGAACACCCTCGCCGCTGCTCAACTGGCGACCAGCCGGGGCCTGGTGTGCAATGCCGATGATCGCTTGCGTCGCGCGGTGATCCAGCAGTTGATCTGCAATTTCAGCCTGGAGTTCGCCGCGATCGAGCAGCAGTTCAACATCGATTTTCAGGGTTATTTCGGCGCGCTGTGGCCGCAGCTGCAAGGCATGGCCAGCGATGGCCTGATTGAACTGGATCGCGAGCGGATCGTCGTGTTGCCGGCAGGACGTCTGCTGGTGCGCTCGGTGTGCATGGTGTTCGATGCATACCTGGAACAGCAGAACCGTCAGCGTTTTTCGCGGGTAATCTAGTTTTTTGTCAGCAACGAACCAACGCTCAGATTCTGATCCGCGGTCAGCCCGGACTGCCCGACCACTTTGGACAAAGCCAGATTGGCCGTGATCAGACCGGTATTCAACGCGGCGATGGCGCCGCGCAGTGCAGCAGCCTTGATGATTTTTTCTTCGTTGGAAAGGCGCTTGTCGGCCATGATCGCTTCGATGAGTGCCTTTTTCTCGGCAATCTGTTTTTGCAATTTGCGGATCATCTTCAGCAATTGCTGGATGTTCTCGGGGAGGCCGCTGTTCTCGATATCGCTGTTTTCGCCCCCGACACTGGCGGATTTTGCAATCGATGCACCGGACAGCGACACTTTGACGCCCTCGACCAAGGTCGGGGTTGCCTCTTCGGACAAACCGGGATCGCGCGCATTGCCGGACGCAACTTTAAACGCTTCCGGCGTTGCCGCAATGTCGCTGCTACCGGGGCCCAGCGTACCAATGGCGGCCATCGAATCGTTCCTTGTATGCACGTTGATACCTGTTTATCGGCTGCTGGCCCTGCGGCTTTACGCCCGTAGGGCAAAGTCGCCCCAGACTGGCCTGAATGTCCTCCCGTGGGTTACCCTTACGGCTTATGTGTGTTTTCCCACAAGGATCTAAGAAATGTCCGAGCCAGTTAAACTGCGCGCTCACAACCAGGCCCATTGCAAGGATTGCAGCCTGGCCCCTCTCTGCCTGCCACTTTCTCTGAATCTGGAAGACATGGATGCGCTGGACGAGATCGTTAAACGCGGCCGCCCGCTGAAAAAAGGCGAGTTCCTGTTCCGCCAGGGCGACACGTTCGATTCCGTTTATGCAGTACGCTCCGGCGCCCTGAAGACATTCAGCCTGAGCGACGGCGGCGAAGAACAGCTCACCGGTTTCCACCTGCCGAGCGAACTGGTCGGTCTGTCCGGCATGGACACCGAGAAACACCCGGTGTCGGCCCAGGCGCTGGAAACCACCTCGGTCTGCGAAATTCCCTTTGAACGCCTCGACGAACTGGCCCTGCAACTGCCGCAACTGCGCCGCCAGTTGATGCGCGTGATGAGCCGCGAAATCCGCGACGACCAACAGATGATGTTGCTGCTGTCGAAGAAAACCGCTGACGAGCGCATCGCCACATTTCTGGTCAACCTGTCGGCACGCTTCCGCGCTCGCGGTTTCTCCGCCAACCAGTTCCGTCTGAGCATGTCGCGCAATGAAATCGGTAATTACCTCGGTCTGGCCGTGGAAACCGTGTCTCGTGTGTTCACGCGTTTCCAGCAGAACGAACTGATTGCCGCCGAGGGCAAGGAGATTCACATCCTCGACCCGATTCAGCTCTGTGCGCTGGCCGGTGGCTCGATCGAAGGCTGATCTCGATCCGCGGTTGAGCGAAGCGTTTCAGCCGCGGGTATACTGCGCCGTTTGCAGCCCTGCCAGGACACCTCGACGATGGTCTTCGACTCCTTCGACATCAAATCGCTTATCCGCCCTGTGATCGACTTCCCGAAACCGGGCGTGATCTTCCGCGACATCACCCCGCTGTTTCAATCGCCAACGGCCCTGCGCCTGGTGATGGACAGCTTCGCCCACCGTTACGTCGAAGCTGATTTCACCCATATCGGCGCGATGGATGCCCGAGGTTTTCTGATCGGCTCGGTGTTGGCCTATCAGTTGAACAAACCACTGGTGCTGTTCCGCAAGCAAGGCAAACTGCCGGCGGACGTGCTGGCCGAAGGTTACGCGACCGAATACGGCGAAGCGTTCCTGGAAGTGCACGCCGACAGCCTGTGTGAAGGCGATTCGGTGGTGATGTTCGATGATTTGATCGCCACCGGCGGGACGTTGATTGCAGCAGCCAACCTGATTCGCCGCATGGGCGCGCGGGTGCATGAGGCGGCGGCGATTATTGATTTGCCGGAGCTGGGCGGGTCGCAGCGGCTTGAGGACATGGGCATTCCTAGCTTCTGCCTGACGCAGTTTGCCCTGACCGATAAATAGTAAAGATCAAAAGATCGCAGCCTTCGGCAGCTCCTACAGGGAAACACACATCCCTATGTAGGAGCTGCCGAAGGCTGCGATCTTTTGCTTCTAAAGCCCCATCTGCTTGCTGATGATCTCGTTCATCACCTCTCGCGTCCCGCCGCCAATCGACAGAATGCGATTATCCCGATACAGCCGCTCCACCAGACTCTCGCGCATGTAACCAAGCCCGCCAAGAATCTGCACCGCCTCGGTGGTGATCCGGTCCGAGGTGTCCGTGGCAAAGTTCTTCGCCATCGAAATCTCCTTGATCACACTCTGCCCCGCCGCCATCTTCGCCGCTTGCCGGTAAGTGAATTCCCGCGATACCTCAAGCGCTGTGGCCATCTCGGCGAGGCGATGCTTGATCACCTGAAACTTGCCGATCGGCTTGCCAAACGCTTCGCGCTCGCGTGCCCACTTCAGGCTTTGCTCCAGCGCAAGCTGTGAGGTCATGTTGGCCATCAGCGCCAACGCCAACCGTTCGCTCTGGAAGTTGCCCATGATGCAGGCGAAGCCCATGTTCTCGGCGCCGATCAGGTTTCCTGCAGGCACACGGCAATCGTCGAGGAACAACTCAGCCGTGTCCGACGCCCACCAACCCATTTTTTTCAACTGACGGCCAACGGTGAAGCCCGGCGTACCCTTCTCGATCAGCAGCAGGCTGATGCCGCCAAACCCCGGCGCACCGGTACGCACCGCGACGGTGTAGAAATCCGCGCGCACGCCACTGGTGATAAAGGTTTTGCTGCCGCTGACGCGATAGACATCGCCGTCGCGCACGGCACGGGTTTGCAGGTTGGCGACGTCGGAGCCGCCGCCCGGTTCGGTGACCGCCAGGGCGCTGATCTTCTCGCCACGGAGTACTTGCGGCACGACGCGCTCGCGCACTTCGGGGCGAGACCATTTGACGATCGGCGGCAGGCCGATATCCAGCGAGCCCAGCCCCGCTACCACGCCGCCAGAGCCGCAACGCATCAACTCCTCACTGGCGGCGACCTTGGCGAACAGATCGCCTTCATGGCTGCCTCCCAGCGCTTCCGGGTAACCGATGCCGAGGATGCCCGCCGCGCCAGCCTTCAGATACAACTCACGGGGAAAGCTTTCGGCCTCTTCCCACTGATCGATGTCCGGCAGGATCTCGCGTTCGACGAAACGCCTGACGCTGTCGCGGACCAATTGATGGCTGGGGTCGAAGTATTCCTGAAAGGCAGGCATGGGCGAGCTCCACGGAAGGGTTCACCGAACTTAACCGAGCGCTTGCTTGGTTTACAAGGTACAGAAGATCAAAAGATCGCAGCCTTCGGCAGCTCCTACAGGGAAACGCGTTCCAAGGTAGGAGCTGCCGAAGGCTGCGATCTTTTGATTTTTATTAGAGGGAAATCGGTTTACGCCCGGCAAACGAATGCGCCAGCGTGCCGCCATCGACCAGCTCCAGCTCACCGCCCAACGGCACGCCGTGAGCAATCCGCGAGGCGATCAGGCCTTTGTTGCTCAACAGCTGAGCAATGTAATGCGCCGTCGCCTCACCTTCCACGGTCGGGTTGGTCGCGAGGATGACCTCGGTAAACGTACCCGCCTCTTCAATCCGCGCCATTAGCTGCGGAATACCGATTGCCTCCGGCCCCAGGCCATCGAGCGGCGACAAATGCCCCTTGAGCACAAAGTAGCGCCCACGGAAACCGGTCTGCTCGACCGCATACACATCCATTGGCCCTTCCACCACGCACAGCAAGGTGTCGTCACGGCGGGTATCGGCGCATTGCGGGCACAGATCGTCTTCGGTCAGCGTACGGCACTGGCGGCAATGACCGACCCCTTCCATGGCCTGGCTGAGGGCCTGGGCCAGGCGCAAGCCGCCACTGCGGTCACGCTCGAGCATCTGCAACGCCATGCGCTGGGCAGTTTTCTGACCCACGCCCGGCAAGGTGCGCAAGGCGTCGATCAGTTGGCGAATCAAAGGGCTGAAGCTCATGGGTAAAAAGTCCGACAAAACAACGAGACGCGGTTTATACCCGCGCCTCTGGCCAGCGTCAAATACTCAGTCCTGGGCGACCTTCACCACCAGTTTGCCGAAGTTGCGCCCCTCGAGCAGACCGATAAACGCCTCGGGCGCCTGCTCTAGGCCTTCCACCACGTCCTCGCGGAATTTCACCTTGCCATCGCGCACCCACGGCACCATGTGGCTGATGAATTCCGGCTGCCGATCACCATAATCATCGAACACGATGAAGCCCTGAATGCGCACGCGTTTGGTCAACAGTGTGCGTTGCAGCATTGGCAGACGATCCGGGCCTTGCGGCGCTTCGGAAGCGTTGTAACCGGCGATCAGGCCGCACAGCGGAATGCGCGCCTTGGGGTTGAGCAACGGCACCACGGCATCGAACACATGCCCGCCGACGTTCTCGTAATAGATGTCGATGCCATTCGGGCAGGCCTTGGCCAATTGCTCGGCAAAATCGGGCGCCTTGTGATCGATACAGGCATCAAAACCCAACTCTTCGACTACGTATTTGCACTTCTCGGCACCGCCGGCCACACCGACTGCGCGCAGGCCTTTGATCTTGGCCACTTGGCCGACCACCGAGCCGACCGCGCCGGATGCAGCCGCCACCACCAGCGTTTCGCCTTCTTTAGGCTGACCGATGTCCATCAGCCCCATGTACGCGGTCATACCGGGCATGCCCAACACACCCAGCGCCATCGACGGGCTCGGCAGCCCGGCAGGAATCGGGATGATATCCCGGCCATCGCTGATGCTATGGCTCTGCCAACCGGTAGCGCCGACCACCAGATCGCCTTTGTGGAATTTTGGATGACGCGAATCTTCGACACGGCTGACCGCGCCGCCGGTCATCACTTCGCCGATTTGCACCGGTGCGGCGTAGGACGGTGCGTCACTCATGCGCCCGCGCATGTAGGGATCAAGGGACAGGTAGAGGGTTTTCAGCAGCACCTGGCCATCCTGCAGATCCGGCAAGGCTTCGCGTTCGAGGCGGAAGTTTTCCGGGGTCGGCGCGCCAACCGGACGCGAGGCGAGGACAAAGCGTTGATTGAGGGTGAGAGGATCGGACATGTCAGCGTCTCCTGTGAAGTGTGAATTCAGCGGGTATAGGGAGCAGACCGTTGAGGCTTTTGCGCGTTCGATGTTTATTCAGTTGTAACGAGGTGAGTTCATTCGCGAGCAGGCTCGCTCCCACCTTTGGAATGCATTTCCCTGTGGGAGCGAGCCTGCTCGCGAAGGCGACCTCAAAGACACCGCACTTCCAAGAGTCAGAAACAAAAATGCCAGGCGCAATGCCTGGCATTTTGTGTAGCTCATCTGCCGCCGAATGGCGAATCAGAATGGCAGTTTCATACCGGCCGGCAGGTTCATGCCGGCGGTCATGTTGCCCATTTTGTCCTGGCTGTTCTTTTCGATCTTGCGCACAGCGTCGTTGACGGCAGAGGCAATGACCGCTTCCAGCATCTCTTTGTCGTCTTCGCTCATGCCTTCGACCAGGCTTGGGTCGATGCTCACGCTTTTGACGTCGTGACGACCGGTCATCACCACGGTGACCATATCGCCGCCGGCCTTACCGGTGACTTCGGCGTTGGCCAGTTCTTCCTGCATCTTGGCCATTTTTTCCTGCATCTGCTGCGCCTGCTTCATCAGGCCGGCCATGCCACCTTTCATCATGGGAATCACCTCAAAAGTACTTGGATCAAAACAGCGTCCGGCCAGCGAGGCCGGGCACCTTCAGTTATTAGCCTTGGGCGACCAAGGCGTCGACAGGTTCAATAGTATCGTGTCGCACCACCGCGCCGAACTGCTGAACCATCTGCTGGATGAACGGATCGCCGTGGATCGACTCTTCCGCCTCGCGCTGACGGTTGGCGCGCCGGCGGGAGGCGGCTTGCGCCGGGGTTTCCTGCTCGGGCTTGATCAGCTCGATGGTCAGGCTCAGCGTACGACCGTGGAACTGGTTCAACGCGTCGTTCAGACGTCGCTGCTGCGTGGCGTTGAACAAAGCGCTATGCGCCGGATCGAGGTGCATCAGCCAATGGTCGCCATCGACCGCGATCAACGTGCAGTTGGCGGCGATGCTGCCGGTCATGCCGGAGATCGGCAGTTTCGGGAACAGTTCCAGCCATTGCAAGGCCAGACCTGTGGCCGGCGCCGCAGCCGGTTCTGGCTCGGGCTCCGGGGCTGGTTCGGCGGCGTGTTCGCTGGCCAGTTCGTCGAGGTAGCTGTAGGCCGAATCGATGTCCGGCTCGATGTAATCCTCATCCAGCGGCGGTTCGTCGTCCAGGTCAATGCCCGGTGTGGCGGCATCAACGTCGGCGACCGACGGCTCGGGAATCGGTGCGGCGGCCCATTCTGGAGCCTCCGGCACGACGCTGTCCGGGGTCGGCAGCGGCATCGGCGGCAACTCGGGCTGCTCGGCGGTGGTTTCCAGAACCGGTTCGACGGCGGGTTGCTGTGCAGGTTCGGGGTCAGCCTCGGGCTCTACCGGGTCATTCCACGGCAGGTCGACGACGGCCTCGGCAACGACTGGCGCAGGTTCAGGTTCAGGTTCTGGTGCAGCAACGGGAGCAACCGGCGCCGGCTCGGGAGCCGGTGCAGGGGTTGCAACAGGTGCCGGCGCTGGAGCCGGCGCAACCGCCGCAGCGACTACCGGCGCAGGTTCAGGCGCGGCAGCCACGGAGTTTGCGGAATCAACTGTGGCCTGGCTGATCCCCACTGGCTTTAGCGGTTGCCTCGGGGCGTCCGCGGTATCGGCGGGCCGGAACGCGAGCATCCGCAGCAGGACCATTTCGAAGCCACCGCGCGGATCCGGCGCCAGCGGCAAATCGCGGCGGCCGATCAGGCCCATCTGGTAATAGAACTGCACGTCTTCGGCCGGCAAGGCCTGCGCCAGTGCCAACACGCGATCGCGGTCGCCATGGCCATTGTCGACACCTTCCGGCAACGCCTGAGCGATCGCCACGCGGTGCAGCACGTTGAGAATTTCCGAGAGCACGCCGTTCCAGTCCGGACCTTGTTCGGCCAGGTGACGCACGGCTTCGAGCAACGCCTTGGCGTCACCTTCGATCAATGAATGCAGGACGTCATAGACCTGACCATGATCCAGCGTGCCAAGCATTGCTCGCACGTCGGTGGCCAGAACCTTGCCTTCACCGAAGGCAATCGCCTGATCGGTGAGGCTCATGGCATCACGCATCGAACCGTCAGCGGCGCGACCGAGCAACCACAGTGCATCGTCTTCGAACGGCACGTTTTCGGCGGTCAGTACGTGGGTCAAATGCTCGACCACACGCTCCGGCGTCATGTTCTTCAGCGAGAACTGCAGGCAGCGCGACAAAATCGTTGCCGGAAGTTTCTGCGGATCCGTGGTCGCCAGGATGAACTTGACGTACGGCGGCGGCTCTTCGAGGGTTTTCAGCAGCGCATTGAAGGAATGGCTGGAAAGCATGTGCACTTCGTCGATCAGGTAGACCTTGAAGCGCCCACGGCTTGGGGCGTACTGCACGTTGTCGAGCAGTTCGCGAGTGTCTTCGACCTTGGTGCGGCTCGCGGCGTCGATCTCGATCAGGTCGACAAAGCGCCCTTCGTCAATCTCACGGCACACCGAGCACTCGCCGCAGGGGCTGGAAGTGATACCTGTCTCACAGTTCAGGCATTTGGCAATGATCCGCGCAATCGTGGTTTTACCCACCCCGCGCGTACCGGTGAACAGGTACGCGTGGTGCAGCCGCTGGCTGTCCAAGGCATTGATCAGAGCCTTGAGCACATGGGTCTGGCCGACCATTTCGCGGAACGAGCGCGGACGCCATTTACGTGCAAGAACCTGATAACTCATCGAAAACCGTCGCAACGAAGGAAGCTGAAGCGGCTAATGCTAGCGGAGCAAGGGCAAAATTGCATCCGGTGTCCTCGTCTAATATGGCTAAGCTGCATGAGCAGAGGCTTTTATCGGCTCGGGATCGGGAATTACCGGAGCGTTTATGCGGTGGGCCGTGGGGGCGTTGCTGGGAATCAGTCTGAGCGTAACGGCAGCGGAAGCCCCGTTGCGCTTCGCCATGCCCGACAGCTGGGCGATGCCGATGGTGCAATTCGAACGCGGGCGCCCGACCCAGGGCATCCTCTACGACCTGATGCTCAGCCTGGCCACCCAGGTCGGCGTTCCGGCCGAATTTAGCGTCCTGCCCCGCGCCCGCGTGCAGACCGCCATGGAACACGGCGATATCGACGTGCGCTGCTATGCCGCGCAGTCGTGGCTGCCGAATCAGTCGGGGGATTACATCTGGAGCATTCCGCTGCTGTTTCAGCGTGATCTGCTGGTCAGCCGCAAAGATCAACCCGCCAGCGCCAACCCCGCGCACCTGCCCCGCCAAGCCATCGGCACCGTTCTTGGCTACACCTACCCGACTCTGCAACCGCTGTTCGATGCCGACCGACTACAACGCGAAGATGCGCGTAATCAGGAGCAGGTGCTGGAAAAACTGCTGGCCGGGCGTTATCGCTATGCGGTGAGCAACCAGTGGACGCTGGACTGGTTCAATCAGCGATTGATGCCGGAGCAACAACTGCAAGGGGTAGCGGTGTTGCAGGAGCAGAAGGTCGGTTGTTATGTGAGGAATGATCCGCAGGTGCCGGTGCAACGGATACTGCGCACGTTACTGCGGATGAAAATGTCGGGGGAGATTGATGAGATTATCCGGCTCTACACCGGCCACTCCGACAACGCCCCATAACCTTGTGGGAGCTGGCTTGCCAGCGATTGCAGATTTTCAGTCAAATAGATGAACCTGACCCACCGCTATCGCTGGCAAGCCAGCTCCCACAGATTCCTAATCAACGGATGGGATTTGTGTCGATTTGGTAAATCGCAGGCACAAAAAAACCGCAGTGGGCGAAACCCATGCAGTTCTGTTTGAAGCGTTCGATTGTTCGTTAAGGTGGTAACCCCACCAGCCACACCCCGGCACACAATGTTCCCGCTGTGGCTGCTGCCTTCCGGCTCTGACCAGGTTCACGGGTAATCGTTGCGGGGGGACCGATGGGGTCACCATAACGACGCTTGCCTGTCGGCGAGCCGCGCCATTGTACCTATCTGAGACGAAGTTACAACCGTTGGTTGCAGAATAAAAATATGAACGGGTTCAAGGACATAAAGATCGCAGCCTGTGCCAGCGCCTACAGGGCCAGAACTTCATCCGCCCTGCCGCCCGCCTGCTGGATCACCAGATGAATAAAGTGCAGTTTGGCAATCGCCGGCGCCGGCAATACGAACGGATAGAAATCCGGCTGGCCCATGCTCCGTGACAACTCATTGAGCATCCCGGCCAGTTCAATCCATGCGTTGACGAACGACAAAAAAGCCGCGCCGCCGGGATGCTCCGGGTCGTACAGCGTGCTGGTGGGAAACGGCTGGTAATCAAAATCCATTTCCCGCGCGCTCATGCCAAAGCCCAGCGCCGTGTCCACCGCGTCCATCATGTGCAGGTAATGCGCCCAGGTTTCCGCCCAGTCTTCCCACGGATGCATGGTTGCGTAGGCGCTGACGTAATGCTGCGGCCAGTCCAGCGGTGCGCCTTGTTGATAGTGACGATCGAGCGCTTCGGCGTAACTGGCGCGTTCATCGCCGAACAGACTGCGGAATGAATCGAGCCAGGGGCCGTTGGCGATCAGGCGATCCCAGTAGTAATGCCCGACCTCATGACGAAAATGCCCGAGCAGTGTGCGGTAGGGTTCGTGCATCGCCGCCCTCACCTGCTCGCGATGGGCGTCGTCGGCTTCCTTGATGTCTAGGGTGATCAGGCCATTGGCGTGGCCGGTCATCGGCGCGTTGCCTTCGAGGTCGACGCCAATGAAGTCGAACGCCAGCCCGGTGTCTTCATCGACGGTTTTCGGGATGACTTGCAGGCCGAGGGTGATCAATTGCGCAACGAGGCGGCGCTTGGCGATTTCGACTTTGCGCCAACGCTCGGGGTTGTCCGGGGTGGACAGGTCGGGGATGGTGCGGTTGAGGCTGCAAGCGATGCACAGGCTGTCGTGATCGTTGGCCGGCAGCAGCCAGTTGCACGCGGCAGCTGTATCGAGGTTGGCGCAGCGGCGGAACAGCCCGGCCTCGGGGTCAGCGTCGAGCGTCCAGGTGCCCTCGTATGGCCCCGGTTGCAGCGAAGTCAGGCGACTTTCTTCGGGTTGATAACCAAGCAATGCGTTGCAGGCCAGGCACTGGCTGTTGCGAAAGAACAGCGACTGGCCGCAGCGGCACGGCCAGACTTTGCTGTTGCGTGAGGACTCGCCCATAAACGGCGCGATGATGCGGGAACTGAGCTGCTCGAAAAAGCGGTGCATGGCGATCTCTCCCTGGGGCTTGCCAAGACTAGATCATTCTCGCGGGTTGATCGTTCCAACGCTCTGCGTGGAAAAATCAAAAGATCGCAGCCTTCGGCAGCTCCTACAGGAGATCAGTGAACACCCGCGTTATCGTGGTGGAACATTAACCCTGTAGGAGCTGCCGCAGGCTGCGATCTTTTGATCTTAAACGGCGACGCCGTGGGTTTTGAGGAAGGCGATGAAGGTTTCTTCGTCCATCACCTTCACGCCCAGCTCATTGGCCTTGGTCAATTTGGAGCCGGCGCCGGGGCCTGCGACCACGCAATGGGTCTTCGCCGACACCGACCCTGCGACTTTCGCGCCAAGGCTTTCCAGATGCTCCTTGGCGACATCACGACTCATCAACTCAACCTTACCGGTCAGCACCCAGGTCTCGCCGGACAATGGCAACCCTTCAACGACTTTCTTCTCGCTCTGCCAGTGCATGCCGAAATCGCGCAGTTGCTTCTCGGATTGCTCAGCCAGTTGCCGATGCTCAGCCGACGCAAAAAACTCGCGAACCGAATTCGCCTGCTTCTCCGGCAAGGCCTGACGCATGTCCAGCCAGTCAGCAGTCATCACCGCTTCCAGCGAACCAAACTTGTCCGCGAGTTTCTGCGCGCCGCCCGGGCCGACCGAAGGAATGTGCAGCTTGTCGAGGAAGCCGCCCAGCGTGGTGCTGGCAGCAAACTCGGCGCCCAGCTCACCCTGATCCTGAATCTGCAGACCATGGCCCAGCAACTCAGCGATGACCTGCCGGTTATGCGCATCTTCAAAGAAGCTGTGAATCTCGTGCGCCACTTCCAGCCCGACATCCGGCAGGTAGGTCAGCACCTGCGGCAACGCCTGCTGCACGCGCTCCAGCGAACCCAGCGAGCGGGCCAGCACCTTGGCGGTCTCTTCGCCGACATCGGGGATCCCCAGCGCATAGATGAAACGCGCCAGCCCCGGTTTCTTGCTGTCTTCGATGGCCGCCAGCAGTTTGTTGCTCGACACCTCGGCAAAGCCTTCCAGATCGACGATGTCGTCGAACTTCAGCGCATACAGATCGGCCGGCGAACTGACCAGACCTTCGTCCACCAATTGCTCGACACTCTTGTCGCCCAAGCCTTCGATGTCCATCGCCCGACGCGAGACGAAATGAATGATCGCCTGCTTCAGTTGCGCGCCACAGGCCAGTCGACCCACGCAGCGGTACACCGCGCCTTCGCTGACGGTTTCCTTGCCCTTGCTGCGCTTGATCAGTTGCGTGCGCTCAACGTGCGAACCACACACCGGGCAGCTCTCTGGAATCTGCACCGCGCGCGCGTTTTCCGGGCGGCGATCCATGACCACTTGCACCACTTGCGGAATCACATCACCGGCGCGGCGGATGATCACGGTGTCGCCGATCATCAGGCCCAGACGCGCAACTTCATCCATGTTGTGCAACGTGGCGTTGGCCACGGTGACACCGGCAACTTTCACCGGTTTCAGTCGTGCCACCGGCGTAACGGCGCCAGTGCGGCCTACCTGGAATTCCACATCGAGCAGCTCGGTGAGTTCTTCCATCGCCGGGAATTTATGCGCAATCGCCCAACGCGGTTCGCGGGCGCGGAAGCCCAGTTCGCGCTGGTCGGCAATGCTGTTGACCTTGAACACCACGCCGTCGATTTCATAGGCCAGCGCGTTACGGCGCTCGCCGATGTCACGGTAGTACTCCAGGCATTCGCCGATGCCCTTGGCCAGCTTCAGTTCGTGGCTGATCGGCAGGCCCCACTTCTGCAACTGTTTGAGGTTGCCGATGTGGGTATCGGAAATATCGTGGGAGACCTGACCGATGCCGTAGCAGCAGAATTCCAGCGGACGGTTGGCGGTGATCTTCGAATCGAGCTGACGCAAGCTGCCGGCTGCGGCGTTGCGCGGGTTGGCGAAGGTCTTGCCGCCGACTTCCAGTTGCGAGGCGTTGAGCCGCTCGAAACCGGCCTTGGACATGAATACTTCACCGCGCACTTCCAGAGTCGCCGGCCAGCCTTCGCCGTGCAGCTTCAGCGGAATGTTGCGCACGGTGCGCACGTTGACGCTGATGTCTTCGCCAGTGGTGCCATCGCCGCGTGTGGCGCCGCGCACCAGCACGCCGTCCTGATACAGCAGGCTGACCGCCAGGCCATCGAGTTTCGGCTCACAGCTATATTCCACCGCCGCACCGCCACCGAACAGATCGCCGGCCGGCAGGTCCAGACCTTCGGTCACCCGGCGATCGAATTCGCGCATGTCGGTTTCTTCGAAGGCGTTGCCGAGGCTGAGCATCGGCACTTCGTGACGCACCTGGGTGAACGCGGTCAGCGCCACGCTGCCGACGCGCTGGGTCGGCGAGTCGCTGGTGATCAGTTCAGGATTGGCCGCTTCCAGCGCTTTGAGCTCGTGGAACAACCGATCGTACTCGGCGTCCGGAATACTCGGCTCGTCGAGGACGTGATAACGGTAGTTGTGCTGATCGAGTTCAGCGCGCAGCTCTAGAATGCGGTTTTTGGCGGCGGTCATGGGTGTTCTCTCATAAAGCAAAAGAGCAGCCGAGGCTGCTCCAGTTTCATCCTTAAAAGATCGCAGCCTCGTTGCACTCGAGAGTTCCTACAGGATCGCGATCCTCTGTAGGAGCTGCCGAAGGCTGCGATCTTTTGATCAGGCCTTAGCGCTTCTGGGTCAATGCGCGGCGTTCGAATTCAACAATGCGCTGACGGTAGTGTTCGATGGTCTGCGCGGTGAGGACGCTGCGCTGGTCATCTTTCAGTTCGCCGTTCAGCTCCTGCGACAGCTTGCGAGCGGCGGCCACCATCACGTCGAAGGCTTGCTTCGGATGACGCGGGCCTGGCAGGCCGAGGAAGAAGCTCACCGCCGGGGTGCTGAAATGGTCGATGTCGTCCAGATCGAAGATGCCCGGCTTGACCGCATTGGCCATGGAGAACAGCACTTCACCGTTGCCGGCCATGCTTTCGTGACGGTGGAAAATATCCATCTCGCCGAAACGCAGACCGCTTTCGAGAATGTTCTGCAACAGCGCCGGGCCTTTGAAGCCAGCGGCGTCACGGCAAATCACGCTGATCACCAGGACTTCCTCAGCTTGTGGCTGATCCTTGTCGGCCACCGCTGGCGCAGGCTTGCTGCCTTCAACAAAATCGTCGTCACGGCTGCTGAAGCTCGGGCCGCCGTCCAGATCCAGGTCGAGGTTCAGGTCGCCCTGAGCCGGGCCGTTGCTGCCACGCTTGCCACGTTTCGAACCCGATTCGCGAGGCTCGCGTGCTTCGCGGTCCGGCATGCTCACCGACGGCAGATCGTGTTCATCCAATTGCGGCTCTTTATGAGTGTCCAGCACGCGAGCCGGGCCCAACAGCTCAGCGCTGGTGTCCTCGTCCGGCAGGTTGGACAGACTTCGGTCAAGACGGAATTTCAGTTTTCCCTTGCCGCCGCGCATACGGCGCCAGCCATCGAAAAGAATACCGGCTATCACAATGATGCCGATGACGATCAGCCACTCGCGCAGACCGATTTCCATGTAATCCCGTGCCTCTATAAAAAATGCTGAAAAATAAGGGGTTTACATTGTGCAAACCGCTTTAAAACGTGGCGCCAACTCTATGTTCTGACAGGCGTTTTGCCCACGTATACGAAAAATTGACATTAAACTAGCACGACCAAAGACAACTTTACACCGTCTGTCTCATTGGCTTGCGCGAATATGTCGATTGGCCAGCAAGTCGAGCCCCGGTAAAAAAGTCCTACAACCCCCAATTACCTTTCCGACACCACGCTGGCTCAGGCGTCCACCATCGCCATCGCCTCCTCGACATCCACCGCTACCAGTCGCGAACAACCCGGTTCATGCATCGTTACGCCCATCAACTGCTCGGCCATTTCCATGGCGATCTTGTTATGGGTGATGTAGATGAACTGCACGGTCTGCGACATCTCTTTGACCAAGCGTGCGTAGCGTCCAACGTTAGCGTCATCCAGTGGCGCGTCAACCTCATCGAGCATGCAGAACGGCGCCGGGTTCAATTTGAAGATGGCAAAAACCAGTGCCAGTGCGGTCAGGGCTTTCTCCCCGCCGGAGAGCAAATGGATGGTGCTGTTCTTCTTCCCGGGCGGCTGCGCCATGATCGTTACCCCTGTATCGAGTAGATCTTCGCCCGTCAGTTCCAAATACGCGCGCCCACCACCGAAAACTTTCGGGAAAAGCGCCTGTAAACCGCCATTGATCTGATCAAAGGTATCTTTGAAGCGGTTGCGGGTTTCCTTGTCGATCTTGCGAATGACGTTTTCCAGGGTCTCCAGCGCTTCGACCAGATCGGCGTCCTGCGCATCCAGATAACGTTTACGCTCGGACTGTTGCGTGTATTCGTCGATGGCCGCGAGGTTGATCGCGCCCAGGCGCTGAATCCGCGCATTGATGCGTTCGAGTTCTTCCTCGGCTTCGCGTTCACTGGCTTGAGCTGTCAAGGTCGCGAGCACGCCGTTGAGATCGTAGCCGTCTTCGAGCAATTGATCCTGCAACGCCTTGCGGCGCACGGTCAGGGCTTGCCATTCCATGCGTTGCTGTTCGAGTTGGCCGCGAATCAGTTGCGACTGCTGCTCGGCCTGAGTCCGGCGTTTTTCTGCGTCGCGCAGTTCACGGTCGGCATCTTCCAGCGCGATCTGCGCGGTTTTCAGTTCTTCGTCGACGGTCATGCGCTTGTCGAGCAGTTCTTCGAGTTTCAGGCGCAGCTCTTCCAGCGGTGCCTCGCCCTCCTCCAGATTCAGACTCAACTGCTCGCGCTTTTCGGTCAGGCGCTCGGCCTGCATTTCCAGACGTTCCAGCGCCTGGCGCGTGGAGTCGTGCTGCGCGCGCAACGAGCCAAGACGCACGGCCAATTGGTGGGCATGATCCTTGTGCTGCCGCGCTTCCTGACGCACGCGGTCGAGGCGTTCGCGCAGGCTGTCGCGCTGAGCCAGCAGTAACTCGCGCTGCTCGGTGTCCAGCGCCATGGCATCCAGCGCTTCCTGCAATTGCATGCGCGCTTCGCCGATCTGTTCGTGCTCGAGTTCGCGTTGTTCGCCGAGCTCGACCAGCTCCTCATCGAGGCGCGTACGACGCAAAGTCAGCTGTTCGGCCTTGGCTTTGCCGGCGGACAACTGAGCTTTCAGCTCACCTTGCTGACGCGCTTCGTCTTGCAGCAAACGGCGCAAATGCTCGCGACCGTTTTCCTGCTGGCGCTGTTGCGCACGCAGGGTTTGCAGACGAGTTTCCATGGCCTCGACCGTAGCTTCTTTCTCTTCGCGCTCAAGGTGCAGCGCTTCGATTTCCTGACCACGAGCGAGCATGCCGCTCTCCGCTTCGCTGGCCCGGCGCACGCGCAGGAAGTGCCGGCCGACCCAGTAACCGTCGCGGCTGATCAGGCTCTCGCCAGCGCTCAACTGCCCGCGCAAGGCCAAGGCCTGCTCAAGGCTGTCGACCGGCTTGACCTGACCGAGCCACGGCGACAGATCGATCTGCGCGTCGACCTTGTCGAGCAAACTGCCCGCAATCCGCACGCCATCGCTGGCCGGGCTGAGCAGGCGCAGATCGCCTTGAGTGAAACCGGATAAATCAAAACCGTTGAAATCGTCGACCAGCACCGCTTGCAGATCGGCACCGAGCACGGTTTCCACCGCCAGCTCCCAACCGGCCTCGACCTTCAGGCCTTCGGCCAGACGCGGGCGCTCGGCGAGGTTGTGTTCCTTCAGCCATTCGGCGGTGCCGGTGCCCGGATCGAGCGCGGCTTGCTGCAAAGCTTCCAGAGAAGCCAGGCGACCGTTGAGGCGCTGCAAATCGCCCTGCGCCTGTTGCTGCGCGGTCAGCGCTTGCTGCAATTCCTGGCGCAGTTGTTCAAGCTTTTCGACCTGCGCTTCTTCGCTGGTCTGCAAATCTTCGAGGGTCGCTTCGGACTCGGCGAGCTGCTCATTGAGCTCCATGATCGCCGCGTCTTCCGGGTCAGCCGAGAGCAACGCGCGCTCTTCGCCGAGACGCTTTTGTCGATCAGCGAGGCGTTCCATGCTGGTTTCCAACTGCTGGATGCGCGACTGCTGCACTTCGGCCTGCCGGCGCGGTTCGGCGGCGGTCAGGTTGAAGGCGTCCCACTGCTCCTGCCAGCCGTGCATGACGCTTTCGGAATCTTCCAGCGCAGCGGCGGCCTCTTCGGCGGCGGCGCTGGTGACTTCCTGCTCGGGGGTGAGCAGGTCCAGCTCTTCGCCGAGGGTCAGCAGCAACGTGCGGTCGTGGCCCAGATGGGATTCGGTTTCCAGACGCGCGCGCTCGGCTTCTTTCAAATCGTCCTGCAACTGCCGCAGACGTTGCTGGCCATGCTGGATACTTTGCTCGACCCGGGCGATGTCGCCGCCGACCGAATAGAAGCGCCCCTGCACCAGATTGAAGCGTTCGGACAGGTCATGGTGACCGTCGCGCAGACGTTCGATGGCCGCATCCGCATTGCGCTGCTCAGCGACCAGCGCTTCGAAGCTGATTTCCTGGGTACCGATGATCGACTCGCGCTGACCGACCTGATCGTTGAGATCCTGCCAGCGCAAGGCCGACAGTTGCGCCTTGAGCTGGCGTTCTTCGGCTTTGAATTCCTGGTACTTCTTCGCCGCTTCGGCCTGGCGGTGCAGACGTTCGAGTTGCCGTTCGAGCTCTTCGCGCAGGTCAGTCAGACGCGCGAGGTTTTCGTGCGTGCGGCGGATACGGTTTTCAGTCTCGCGGCGGCGCTCTTTATATTTCGAGATGCCGGCAGCTTCTTCGATGAAGTTACGCAGGTCTTCGGGCTTGGATTCGATCAGCTTGGAGATCATCCCCTGCTCGATGATCGAGTAGCTGCGCGGGCCGAGGCCGGTGCCGAGGAAGATATCGGTGATGTCGCGACGACGGCATTTGGTGCCGTTGAGGTAATAAGTAGTCTGGCTGTCGCGGGTGACTTTACGGCGGATGGAAATCTCCGCGTAGGCCGCGTATTCGCCGAGCAAGGTGCCGTCGGAGTTGTCGAAGACC
>NZ_JAMLFX010000001.1:1172829-1194183 GCF_023634765.1 Pseudomonas sp. AKS31 | reverse complement strand
CCTGACTCACCGGCTTACGGCTGGTCGAGCCGTTGAAGATGACGTCGGTCATCGACTCGCCACGGAGGTTCTTCGCCGAACTTTCGCCCATCACCCAGCGCACGGCGTCGATGATGTTCGACTTGCCGCAACCGTTCGGCCCGACGACCGCCGCCATGTTACTGGGGAAGTTCACCGTGGTCGGGTCGACGAAGGATTTGAATCCCGCCAGTTTGATGCACTTGAGCCGCACGCTTAGGCAACCGTCAGGGCGGAAACCACCAGATCACAGCTGCGCTGGGCGTAAGCCGTCAGCACGATGCGGATCTGCGGCAAATCACGGGCGAGCACGGCGGCGAGCAAGCGTTCGAACAGTTCAAGGAACTCGCTCATTTCCGCCTTGCGCTGTTCGAGGGCGAGGAAGTAGGCGCGGCTCATGGCCGGCTGCAGGTTCTCGACCGTTTCTTGCAGATACGGGTTGTTGGCGAACGGATAGGCGGCGCGCATCACGGCGAAGCTGTCGTCGACGAAGCTGCGAATGTCCTGACGCTCGTAGCTGGCGGTCAGGCGCTGCTGGATCTGCACGAACGGCGCCATGTCCGATTGCACTTGCCAGCCATTGGCCACCGCGTTGCCGAGCAGGATGTACAGCTCGCTCATCAGCGTGCACAGGCTCTGCACCTTGTGCGGTGTCAGCTCGGTGACGTGCGCACCACGGCGCGGCAGGATCGCGATCAGGTGGCGGCGTTCGAGGATCAGCAAGGCTTCGCGGACCGAACCGCGGCTGACATTGAGCGCCAGCGTGACCTTCTGTTCCTGGATGCGCTCTCCCGGCTTCATTTCGCCACGAATGATGCGTTCGGCGAGGTGGTGAGCGATTTGCTCGGCGAGGCTGTCCGGCGCCTTGAACGTCATGGTTGTCCTTCAAACTCTATCGATCTGCACAAGCGGCGCAGTGTAGCGCAAATGCACGGTCATGGCGGAGTGCCCACTCAGCGGTTTTTGGCACGAATCCCGCAAAAAAGCAGGGGATCCGATGAGGGTCAATACTGAATAGACACGTAGTTGATCGACGAAATGCATTTTCCTGACCTTTAAGTCAGAAAACCATTGACCGAAAAGTCAGACCTGCTAAATTCGGTTCACGTCGGTTAACAACAATAATGAGTCTGCGAGGCCTTCCGTGATCCAGTTTTTACTTAACCAGGAACTCCGTAGCGAGCACGCCCTGGACCCGAATCTGACTGTGCTCAATTACCTGCGTGAACACGTGGGCAAGTCCGGCACCAAAGAAGGCTGCGCCAGCGGTGACTGCGGCGCCTGCACCGTGGTGGTCGGCGAGTTGCAAACGGATGACGACGGTCGCGAGCACATTCGCTATCGCAGCCTCAATTCGTGCCTGACCTTCGTTTCGTCGCTGCACGGCAAACAACTGATCAGCGTCGAAGACCTCAAACACAAAGGCGAACTGCACAGCGTGCAGAAAGCCATGGTCGAGTGCCACGGCTCGCAGTGCGGTTTCTGCACCCCCGGCTTCGTCATGTCGCTGTTCGCCCTGCAAAAGAACAGCGATGCACCGGATCACGCCAAGGCCCACGAAGCGCTGGCCGGCAACCTCTGCCGCTGCACCGGCTACCGGCCGATTCTGGCCGCCGCCGAACAATCGTGCTGCGGCAAACAACCGGATCAATTCGATGCTCGTGAAGCCGAGACCATCGCCCGCTTGAAAGCCATCACCCCGACTGATATCGGCGAACTCAACAGCGGCGACAAGCGCTGCCTGGTGCCGCTGACCGTCGCCGATCTGGCCGACCTCTACGACGCTTACCCACAAGCGCGCCTGCTCGCCGGCGGCACCGATCTGGCCCTGGAAGTCACCCAGTTCCACCGCACCCTGCCGGTGATGATCTACGTCGGAAACGTCGCCGAAATGAAGCGCATCGACACCTTCGAAGACCGCATCGAAATCGGCGCCGCCACCGCCCTCTCCGACTGCTACGAAGCGTTGAACGCCGAGTACCCGGACTTCGGCGAATTGCTGCACCGCTTCGCCTCGCTGCAAATCCGCAACCAGGGCACCCTCGGCGGCAACATCGGCAACGCCTCGCCGATTGGTGACTCGCCACCGCTGCTGATCGCCCTCGGCGCGCAGGTCGTACTGTGCAAAGGCGAAACCCGCCGCACCTTGAACCTCGAAGATTACTTCATCGATTACAAAGTCACGGCCCGTCAGGAAAGTGAATTCATCGAGAAAATCATCGTCCCACGCGCCAGCGCCGAGCAGATGTTCCGCGCCTACAAAGTCTCCAAGCGTCTGGACGACGACATCTCTGCAGTCTGCGCCGCGTTCAACCTGCGCGTGGAAAACGGCGTGATCAGCGATGCGCGCATGGCTTTCGGCGGTATGGCCGCGATCCCGAAACGCGCCGCCCATTGCGAAGCCGTGTTGCTCGGCCAGCCGTTCAACAACGCCGTGATCGAGCGCGCCTGCGCCGCGCTGGCCGAAGATTTCACGCCACTCTCGGATTTCCGCGCCAGCAAGGAATATCGCCTGCTCAGCGCGCAGAACCTGCTGCGCAAATACTTCATCGAACTGCAAACACCGCATATCGAGACTCGGGTGACCGCTTATGTCTAACCATCACGGCGTAGAAAAAACCCAGGCTGAACTGGCTGAACTGTTCGCCAAGGATCTGACCTCGGGCGTCGGCCGCAGCGTCAAGCACGACAGCGCCGCCAAGCACGTGTCCGGTGAAGCGCAGTACATCGATGATCGCCTGGAATTCCCCAACCAGCTGCATCTGTATGCACGCCTGTCGGACCGCGCCCACGCGAAAATCATCAGCATCGACACCTCGCCGTGCTACGCCTTCGAAGGCGTGCGCATCGCGATCACCCACGAAGACGTGCCGGGCCTGAAAGACATCGGCCCGTTGCTGCCGGGCGATCCACTGCTGGCCATCGATGACGTGCAATTCGTCGGTCAACCGGTGCTCGCCGTTGCCGCGAAAGATCTGGAAACCGCGCGCAAAGCAGCGATGGCGGCGATCATCGAATACGAAGATCTCGAACCTGTACTCGACGTGGTCGAAGCCCTGCGCAAACGCCACTTCGTCCTCGACAGTCACACCCACCAGCGCGGCGATTCGGTTTCCGCTCTGGCGACCGCTGAACACCGCATCCAGGGCACGCTGCACATCGGCGGTCAGGAGCACTTCTACCTGGAGACGCAAATCTCCTCGGTGATGCCGACCGAAGACGGCGGCATGATCGTTTACTGCTCGACGCAGAACCCGACCGAAGTGCAAAAACTGGTCGCCGAAGTGCTCGACGTGTCGATGAACAAAATCGTCGTCGACATGCGCCGCATGGGCGGTGGTTTCGGCGGCAAGGAAACTCAAGCTGCGAGTCCGGCGTGCCTGTGCGCGGTGGTGGCGCACCTGACCGGCCAACCGACCAAGATGCGTCTGCCGCGCGTCGAAGACATGCTGATGACCGGCAAGCGGCACCCGTTCTACGTCGAGTACGACGTCGGCTTCGACAGCACCGGGCGTCTGCACGGGATCAACATGGATCTGGCCGGCAACTGCGGCTGCTCGCCGGACTTGTCCGCGTCGATCGTTGACCGGGCGATGTTCCACTCCGACAACTCGTACTACCTCGGCGATGCGACCATCAACGGTCACCGCTGCAAGACCAACACCGCGTCGAACACTGCTTACCGTGGTTTCGGTGGCCCGCAAGGCATGGTCGCGATCGAAGAAGTAATGGACGCGATTGCCCGTCACCTGCACCTCGACCCACTTGCGGTGCGCAAGGCCAACTACTACGGCAAGACCGAGCGCAACGTCACCCACTACTACCAGACCGTCGAGCACAACATGCTCGAGGAAATGACCGCCGAGCTGGAAGAAAGCAGCCAGTACCACGAACGCCGCGAAGCGATCCGTCGCTACAACGCCAACAGCCCGATCCTGAAAAAAGGCCTGGCGCTGACCCCGGTGAAATTCGGCATTTCCTTCACCGCCAGTTTCTTGAACCAGGCCGGCGCGCTGATCCACATCTACACCGACGGCAGCATTCACCTGAACCATGGCGGCACGGAAATGGGCCAGGGTTTGAACACCAAAGTCGCGCAGGTCGTGGCCGAAGTGTTCCAGGTGGAAATCGACCGCGTGCAAATCACCGCGACCAACACCGACAAGGTGCCGAATACCTCGCCGACGGCGGCCTCCAGCGGTGCCGACTTGAACGGTAAAGCGGCGCAGAACGCGGCGGAAATCATCAAGAAACGCCTGATCGAATTTGCTGCGCGTCACTACAAAGTCACTGAAGAAGACGTCGAATTCCACAATGGCCATGTGCGCGTGCGCGATCACATCCTGACCTTTGAAGCGCTGATCCAGCAGGCGTATTTCAATCAGGTGTCGCTGTCGAGCACCGGCTTCTACAAGACCCCGAAAATCTATTACGACCGCAGCCAGGCCCGTGGCCGTCCGTTCTATTACTTCGCCTTCGGCGCGGCGTGCTGCGAAGTGATCGTCGACACCCTGACCGGCGAGTACAAGATGCTGCGTACCGACATTCTTCACGACGTCGGCGCCTCGCTGAACCCGTCCATCGACATCGGTCAGGTTGAGGGTGGTTTCATTCAGGGCATGGGCTGGCTGACCATGGAAGAGCTGGTCTGGAACAACAAAGGCAAGCTGATGACCAACGGCCCGGCCAGCTACAAGATCCCGGCCGTGGCGGACATGCCACTCGACCTGCGGGTGAAGCTGGTGGAAAACCGCAAGAACCCGGAAGACACGGTGTTCCATTCCAAGGCGGTCGGTGAGCCGCCGTTCATGCTCGGGATTGCCTCGTGGTGCGCAATCAAGGATGCGGTGGCGAGCCTCGGTGATTACCAGCATCAACCGCAGATTGATGCGCCGGCGACGCCGGAGCGGGTGTTGTGGGGGTGTGAGCAGATGCGTCAGCTCAAGACTGTGAAAGCGGTCGAGGCTGAAACCGAATTGGCTCCGCTCTAACGACCGAGGCGCGGCCAATCGCTGGCAAGCCAGCTCCCACAGGTTTTTGTGGTGTTTAACCGATAGGCGTTACACCGCAGATCCTGTGGGAGCTGGCTTGCCAGCGATGAGGCCCGAACAGACAACGATGTTGTAGGGGTGAACTATGTACAACTGGATCGACGCCCTCGCCGACCTGCAGAACCAGGGCGAACCCTGTGTGCTGGTGACGATCATCGAAGAACTCGGCTCGACCCCGCGCAATGCCGGCTCGAAAATGGTCGTCAGCGCGCACCAGAGCTTCGACACCATCGGTGGCGGGCACCTGGAATACAAAGCCATGCAGATCGCCCGCGAGATGCTCGCCAGCGGCAAGCAGGACACCCATCTGGAGCGCTTCAGCCTCGGCGCCAGCCTGGGCCAGTGCTGCGGCGGCGCCACCGTGTTGCTGTTCGAACCGATGGGCCAGGTGCAGGCGCAGATCGCTGTGTTCGGTGCCGGTCACGTTGGCCGCGCCTTGGTGCCATTGCTCGCCAGCCTGCCCTGCCGGGTGCGCTGGATCGATTCGCGCGAGGCCGAATTCCCCGAACACATCCCCCACGGCGTGCGTAAAATCGTCGCCGAAGAGCCTGTGGATGAAATCGATGACCTGCCCGCCGGCAGTTACTGCATCGTCATGACCCACAACCATCAGCTCGACCTGGAACTCACTGCCGCGATCCTCAAACGCAACGACTTCGCCTGGTTCGGCCTGATCGGCTCGAAGACCAAACGGGCGAAGTTCGAACACCGTTTGCGCGATCGCGGTTTCGACAGCAGCGTCGTGCAACGCATGCGCTGCCCGATGGGCATCAGCGAAGTCAAAGGCAAACTGCCTGTGGAAATCGCCATCTCCATCGCCGGCGAAATCATCGCCACCTACAACGCTAACTTCGGCCAGCAGACTGCCAGCGCCGAACCGATTGCCAGACTGCTGCCGGTTTCGCGGCGCAGTCAGGCCGCCAAACTCAAAGCCTCAAACTGATTAGAGAACCCTCATGCCTCTGACTCGCAAAGCCTACCGCGCCGCCATCCTGCACAGCATCGCCGACCCCGCCGAAGTCGGGATTGAAGCCTCCTACGAATATTTCGAGGACGGCCTGCTGGTGGTCGACGGCGGCAAGATCAGCGCCCTCGGCCACGCCAGTGAGCTGCTGCCGACCCTGCCGGCGGACATCGAAATCGAGCACTACCAGGATGCGCTGATCACCCCGGGCTTCATCGACACCCACATTCACTTTCCGCAAACCGGCATGGTCGGCGCCTACGGCGAGCAACTGCTCGACTGGCTGAACACCTACACCTTCCCGTGCGAAAGCCAGTTCGGCGACAAGGCCCACGCCGACGAAGTCGCTGACATTTTCGTCAAGGAACTGCTGCGCAACGGCACCACCACCGCGCTGGTGTTCGGCAGCGTGCACCCGCAATCGGTGAACTCGCTCTTTGAAGCAGCCGAGAAGCTCGACCTGCGGATGATCGCCGGTAAGGTGATGATGGACCGCAACGCCCCGGATTACCTGACCGACACTGCTGAATCGAGCTACATCGAGAGCAAAGCGCTGATCGAACGCTGGCACGGCAAGGGTCGTCTGCACTACGCGGTCACTCCGCGCTTCGCCCCGACCAGCACCCCGGAACAACTGACCCTCGCCGGGCAACTGCTGACCGAATACCCGGATCTGTACATGCAGACCCACATCAGCGAAAACCTCAAGGAAATCGAGTGGGTCAAGGAGCTGTTCCCGGAGCGCAAGGGCTACCTCGACGTTTACGACCACTACAAATTGCTCGGCGAGCGCTCGGTGTTCGCTCACGGCGTGCACCTGTGCGACGACGAATGCGCACGACTGGCGGAAACCGGTTCGGCGATCTCGTTCTGCCCGACCTCAAACTTCTTCCTCGGCAGCGGTTTGTTCAACTTGCCGATGGCCGAGAAGCATAAACTGAACGTCGGCCTGGGCACTGACGTCGGCGGCGGCACCAGTTTCTCCCTGCTGCAGACGTTGAACGAAGCGTACAAAGTGATGCAGTTGCAAGGTGCGCGGCTGAGTCCGTTCAAGTCGCTGTACCTGGCGACATTGGGCGGCGCGCGGGCGCTGCGTCTGGAAGACAAGATCGGCAACCTGCAACCGGGTTCCGACGCTGACTTCCTGGTGCTGGATTACAACGCCACGCCGCTGCTGAGCTACCGCTTGAAGCAGGCCAACAACATTGCCGAAACGTTGTTTGTATTGATGACGCTGGGCGATGACCGCACAGTGCAGCAGACGTATGCGGCGGGTGCTTTGGTGCATCAACGCTAATTTTCCCCCGCCCCATGATCGTTCCCACGCTCTGCGTGGGAACGATCAGGCAGGCACAAAAAAATCCCCCGGTACTTTTCAGTCCGGGGGATTTTTATTGCCTGTCAGATTGCTATCGCTGGCAAGCCAGCTCCCACAGGGCTTTTTGGGGTTTACCAAATCTGCGATACACCGAGAAACCTGTGGGAGCTGGCTTGCCAGCGATTGGGGACAACTCGGTCTGACTTAGAGCTTGGCCGCAGGGCGCCCCGGCTTCTTGGTCTGCAACAAATGCGAGAACACCGCATGCAGATCATCCGACGCGCCTTCCTCGTCGAGGTTGAGCTTGCTGTCGATGTGATCCATGTGATGCATCATCAGATTCACCGCCAGCTCACCGTCGCGCTTCTCGATCGCGTCGATCAACTGGGTGTGTTCGTCATACGAGCAGTGCGAGCGGTTGCCGCTTTCATATTGGGCAATGATCAGCGATGTCTGCGAAACCAAGCTGCGCTGGAAGCTGATCAACGGTGCGTTCATCGCCGCTTCCGCGAGTTTCAGGTGGAATTCGCCCGACAGACGAATACCGGCGCCGCGATCGCCACGGGAAAAACTGTCGCGCTCGTCGTTGACCATCTGCCGCAATTCGGCGATCTGCTCGGCCGTCGCGTGTTGCACCGCCAATTCAGTGATCGCACGTTCGACCAGACGGCGAGCGAGAAACACCTGACGGGCTTCTTCAACACTCGGGCTGGCGACCACGGCGCCACGGTTCGGCCGCAACAGCACCACGCCTTCATGGGCCAGACGCGACAGCGCGCGGCGAATGATGGTGCGGCTGACCCCGAAGATTTCCCCCAGCGCTTCTTCGCTCAATTTTGTGCCGGGCGCCAGACGCTGTTCGAGGATGGCCTCGAAGATATGCGCGTAGACAATATCGTCCTGGGTTCCGCTGCGGCCGGCTTTGCCTGCTCGCGGTTGTTTCTTGAGGGGTTGCAACTGTTCGTTCATGGGCACTCGAGTCGGGAGAACTGCGGCGAATAGACCGTGACTGTAATACGGCAGAGTAGGTCGCTGGCAAGTATCGCGTAAAAAACAGCGCGATTGTACACAATGGATGGTGGCAACACGACTGTACGGCTGTTTGTGACTTCGGCTGTATTGCAACGATCCGTTACGTTTGAGTTTAGGCTTGATCGCAGAATCCGCCTTCAGCGCACAATCCACTTATGTAGGAGCTGCCGAAGGCTGCGATCTCTTGATCTTGCTTCTTAAAATCAAAGTCAAAAGATCGCAGCCTTCGGCAGCTCCTACAGGGGATGTGTTGTAGCAGACATCTTCATCTGTATAAGGAACACCGCCGTCATGAACGACGCCACCCACACCCAGCTCCGCCCCTTGGCCGACACCTCGCCGTCGGCCATCGTTGCCGGTTTCATTGCGATGATGACCGGCTACACCAGCTCACTGGTGCTGATGTTTCAGGCCGGGCAAGCGGCGGGCCTGAGCAGCGGGCAGATTTCCTCGTGGATCTGGGCGATTTCCATCGGCATGGCGGTGTGCTCGATCGGTCTGTCGCTGCGCTACCGCACGCCGATCACCATCGCCTGGTCGACCCCGGGTGCGGCCCTGCTGATCACCAGCCTGGGCGGCGTCACGTATGGCGAGGCCATCGGCGCCTACATTACCTGCGCAGTACTGGTGACGATTTGCGGGCTGACCGGCAGCTTCGAACGCCTGGTGAAAAAGATTCCGGCTTCGCTGGCGGCGGCGTTGCTGGCAGGGATTCTGTTCAAGATCGGCAGCGAAATCTTCGTCGCTGCGCAACACCGCACCGGGCTGGTACTGGGGATGTTCTTCACTTATCTGGTGGTCAAACGCCTGTCGCCACGTTACGCGGTGCTCGCGGCATTGCTGATCGGCACCGCGCTGTCGGGCTTCATGGGCCTGCTGGATTTCAGCGGTTTTCACCTGGAAGTGGCGACGCCGGTATGGACCACGCCGCACTTCTCGCTGGCGGCGACCATCAGCATCGGCATACCGCTGTTCGTGGTGGCGATGACTTCGCAGAACATGCCCGGCATCGCCGTGCTGCGCGCCGACGGCTACAACGTGCCGGCGTCGCCGCTGATCACCACCACCGGCATCGCCTCACTGCTGCTGGCGCCGTTCGGCTCCCACGGCATCAACCTCGCAGCAATCAGCGCGGCAATCTGCACCGGGCCACACGCCCATGAAGATCGCAACAAGCGCTACACGGCTGCAGTCTGGTGCGGGATTTTCTACGGGATTGCCGGGGTGTTCGGCGCTACGTTGGCGGCGCTGTTTGCCGCGTTGCCGAAAGAACTGGTGCTGTCGATTGCTGCGCTGGCGCTGTTCGGCTCGATCATCAACGGCCTGAGCATTGCCATGACCGAAGTGAAGGAACGTGAAGCGGCGCTGATCACCTTCATGGTCACGGCGTCGGGGCTGACGCTGTTTTCCATTGGTTCGGCGTTTTGGGGGATTGTGGCGGGGGTTTTGACGCTGGTGATTCTGAATTGGCGTAAAGCTTAGGATCAAAAGCCCCTCACCCTAACCCTCTCCCGGAGGGAGAGGGGACTGACCGAGGTGTTTGGAAGACATACGCCGACGTGGGATACCGAGTCGAACTCAAATTTTGAAAAGCCTACAAATCGGCCCCCTCTCCCTCGCGAGAGGGCTGGGGTGAGGGGCAGCTCCACCGCAAATCCCAAACCGAACAGCCAAACCCCAGACAAAAAAAAACGGCGACCCGAAGGTCGCCGTTTTTTTCAGTATCACTTAGCCGCGTTGATCGGCTTTTCCGGATACCAAACGTCCAGCAGCGGGCTGATTTCAGCCTTGGTCAGCTCGGAACGGTTTTTCAGCCAGGCTTCAACGGCAGCGCGCTGCTCTTCGTTGACCGAGCCACGCTTCTGCAGGCATACCAGACCGAAGTCGTCGCCGCCCACATAACCCAGACCATTGGCTTCCATGGCTTCTTTGATGAAGGCTTCGAGGAAAGCGTCAATGGCTTCTTCGGACAAGTCTTCTTTGAAGTCCAGGTTCAGTTCGAAACCCAGCTCTTGAAATTCATCAACGCACAGTTTTTTGCGCAGACGCTGGGAACGGTTAGTCGCCATTGGAACAATCCTCTTAAGTATTAACGGCCGGCACTTTACCAGTTTAAGCCGCCGATTGCCCGACTCTCTGGCCCCGGAAGCCGACCGCCTGTAAAAAAATAACGTATTGGCCGGCCCCGACAAGGCACAAGCTGTAACACCTTGGGGCATAATGCCGACACTTTCATGACCACTGAGGGCTTTTTCATCCATGTCCTCGTTATTTTCCCCTCGACTGTAGGGTTTTATTTCATATGATCAAATCGTTGCGTCCTCTATTGCTCGCCGGCCTTCTTCTACCCTTGGCCCTGCCTGTTTCCGCTGCCACCATTAACACTGCCCTCACCCCCAACGTCGAAAAAGCCCTCAAGGCCAGCAAGCTGCAGCCCAGCGCCCTGTCGCTGGTGATGGTGCCACTGGACGGCCCGGGCACGCCGACCGTGTTCAACGCCGACGTCTCGGTCAACCCGGCCTCGACCATGAAACTGGTGACCACTTACGCGGCGCTGGAAATGCTCGGCCCCAACCATCAGTGGAAAACCGAGTTCTATACCGATGGCGATCTGAACGGCGGCATCCTCAACGGCAATCTCTACCTCAAGGGCGGTGGCGATCCAAAGCTGAACATGGAGAAGCTCTGGCTGTTGATGCGCGACCTGCGCGCCAACGGTGTGACGCAAATCACCGGTGATCTGATCCTCGACCGCAACTTCTTCGTGCAGCCAGTGCTGCCGGAGTTCAACGATGACGGTAATGACGAGAACAAGCCGTTCCTGGTCAAACCCGACTCTTTGCTGGTCAACCTCAAGGCCCTGCGCTTTGTCGCCCGTAACGATAACGGCCGGGTACTGATCTCGGTTGAGCCGCCGATTGCCAGCGTGCGCATCGAAAACACTGTCAAAGCGCTGCCCTCCAAACAGTGCACCGGCGGCGTGCGCTACAACCCGGTGCCGCAGGCCGATGGCAGCGTGACCGTGACCGTGGCCGGCCAGTTGGGCGAAGGCTGCAGTTCGCAGACGTATCTGTCGCTGCTCGACCACGCGACTTACACCGCCGGCGCCGTACGCGCGATCTGGAAAGAGCTGGGCGGCAGCATTCAAGGCAAGGATCGTCTGGCCTCGACGCCGAGCAACGCCAAACTGCTGGCTCGTGCCTACTCGCCGGATCTGGCAGAGATCATCCGCGACATCAACAAATACAGTAACAACACCATGGCCCAGCAGCTGTTCCTCAGCCTCGGCCAGCGCTTCCGCAACGACGCCGATGGTGACGACGCCAAGGCAGCGCAGCGCGTAGTGCGTCAGTGGATGGCGAAGAAAGGCATCACCGCGCCACATCTGGTGATGGAGAACGGCTCCGGTCTGTCCCGTGCCGAACGGGTCAGCGCCCGCGAGATGGCGAGCATGCTGCAGGCGGCGTGGCACAGCCCGTATGCCGCGGAATACATCAGCTCGCTGCCGATTGCCGGTACCGACGGCACCATGCGTAAACGCCTGAAGACTACCGCGATGCGCGGTGAGGCTCACGTCAAGACCGGCACCCTGAACACCGTGCGCGCGATTGCCGGCTTCAGCCGTGACGTGAATGGCAACACTTGGGCGGTGGTGGCGATCCTCAATGACAAGGCACCGTTTGGCGCGTCGTCGGTGCTGGATCAGGTGCTGCTGGATCTGTACAAGCAGCCGAAACTGCCGCAGACCGCTTCGGTCCTGTAACGCAGTCAGAAAACACCACAAAAACTTGTGGGAGCTGGCTTGCCAGCGATTGCGGGATGTCAGTCACTGAATATGCTGACTGAAATGACGCCATCGCTGGCAAGCCAGCTCCCACAGGGTTTGTGGTATTGAATGTCAGCTCATCTGCTCGACGCGATCGCGCCCGCGCTGCTTTGCCATATACACACCCGAATCCGCCCTCAGCAACAGCGCATCCGCGCCCTCCCCCAGTCGCCAACTGGCGATACCGAAACTCGCCGTGACCACGCCGACCACATCCACCGGCGCACTGCGCAAGCCCTGCCAGAGCTCGATCGCCAGCGTGTGCGCATGCTCGCCGTCGATGTCCGGGCACAGCACCATGAACTCTTCGCCGCCCAACCGACAAAACACATCGGTACGCCGCAGACGATGGCCGATGCGCTCGCACACCGCTTGCAGCACCCGGTCGCCCACAGCGTGGCCGTACTGATCGTTGATACGTTTGAAATGGTCGATGTCGAGCATGATCACCGACAACTCGCCGCCGCCGCGCTCGACCCGGGCCATTTCTGTGGTCAGGCGCTCCTGGAAGTAGCGACGGTTGTGAATGCCGGTCAGCGAGTCAGTCACTGACAGCGCGCGCAATTCTTCTTCCACACGTTTCAGGTCGGAAATGTCCGAGATATAGCCGTGCCAGAGTACGCCGCCGCCCGGCAGTTCTTCCGGCGTCGCCTCGCCGCGCACCCAGCGCAGGCCGCGCTCGGGCAGTTGCACGCGGTATTCCTCGCGCCATGGGCTGAGGCTGTCGGCCGAGGCGCGAATCGACGAGCGCACCCGGGAAACGTCTTGTGGATGAATGCGCGTGAAGATCGCCTCGGCATTCAACAGCAGCACGTCCGGCTCCAGCTCGTAGATCTCGCGGATGCCGTCGCTGGCGTAGATCACGCTGAAACGCCCGTCGAATTCCATCTTGAACTGATAGATGCCACCAGGCACATGCGCGCTGAGTTTCTTCAGCAACACGTCCCGCGCCGCCAGCACCTCATGCACGCGCTTACGCTCGGTGATGTCGATGCAAATCGCCAGATGGCCGACCCACAAGCCCTGCTCATCCAGTACCGGGGTGGCGAGCATGTTCACCGGTAGATGACTGCCATCGCTGCGCACCAGCGTCCATTCACGGGCCTCGTGGCCGCCAACTTCGCCGCCTTCGACCAGCATCGCGTGGCAGGTCGGGATGGTTTTGCCGTAGCGCGCGCTCAGCTCGGCAGCGCGGCTGGTCAGCTCACGGGACAGGTGCAGGTTTTCCAGGGTCATGTGGCCGACCACCTCGGCACTGCTGTAACCGAGCATTTGTTCGGCGCCAGGGTTGAAGGTATTGATCACACCGCGCAAGTCGGTGGCGATGATCGCCACTTGCGTCGCCGCATTCAGCACGCCGCGCAACTGTCCGTGGGTGCCGCGCAATTCCTGTTCGCTGGCGTGCAGCTCCTGCGTGCGCAGCTCGACCATGCGCAAGGCGCGCTGACGCTGACTGACCAGCACGTAGAGCAAAGCGCTGAGCAGCAGACTGAGCAATCCACCCAGAATGATCACGCTGCCAACCGAGGAATGGTTGGCCTGTGCGAAGGCGTCGCTCGGCATAATATCGACCTGATAGTCGTGATCGGCCATGCGCAACAAGCGCGTGGCCGACAGGTCACTTGGTGCTGGCTCGTTGGTCGACTCGAACAACACTTCGTGCTGATCATTGGTCGACATGTCGAGAATGCGCACCGACAGATAATCATGGAAGGCATCCGGCAAACCGTCGGCCAGCAACTGACGCATGCTGATCACCGCCATCACATAGCCAAACGACTGGCGCTCGCCACTGTGGCTTACCGGTGCCACCAGCAGCACGCCGCGCGCATAGGACGGCTCGATGCTGACCAGGTGCATCGGTTGCGACACCGCCAGCCCGCCGCGTTTGTCGGCACGTTGCAGGGTGTCCCGACGCAACGGCTGCGCCAGCAGGTCATAGCCCAGCGGTGAGCCAAGCCGACTTTGCGTCTGGCTATAGAGCACCGGCACGTATTCATCGCGCACGCCCGCCAGTTGCAGCTCGCCCTGTGCATTCAGCTCACGGATCGTGAAGTGGGTCAGGCCTTCGTCACGCACTCGCTGCTCGAATTCGGCGCGCTCGGCGCCATTGACCTTGCGGGCAAACGAATAAGCCTGGGTGCGCATCAATAGGGGTTGGGTGTAGCCGTCGAACTCGGCGCGGGACACCGATTCGGAGTTAGCGAAGAAGCGGCGCAGGCCGTCAAGGCGTTGTTCCTGATCCTGAAAGCGTTCTTCGATGCGGGTGTAACGTTCGTTGGCCAGCAGTTGGAAACGCTGACGGGTCTGTTGCTGAAACTGATTGAGGGTGGCCCAGGCGAGCAGCCCCGTGAGAATCCCGCCGGCGAGCAATACCAGCAGCGCGACCAGCCAGGCCGAGACGTCTTCACTGATGAAACCCAGAATCTTTGGGCGCACGGGGTGCAACGACATAAGACAACTCACTACGCCAGCATTTACGGGAAAACCCCATTGACCGTGTGTGAGTTATAGCTATTAGCCACTAATTTAGCTAGCGCGGGCAGATCCACGGAGCCTTTAAAAATCAAGGCTCTGTGGATCCAATTGCGCAAAGCGTCAACGAGCCGTGATTTTCCAGGCGCGGTGGATCTTGGTGTTGCGGGCAAAATCCGGATCGATGGTCTGTGCGCTGATTTCCTCGACCGCGTAACGTTCGGCGAGGTTTTCTTCCAACTGGAACTTGCGGAAGTTGTTGGAGAAATACAGCACACCGCCGGTTGCCAGACGCGCCATGGCCAGGTCGATCAACTGCACCTGATCACGCTGCACGTCGAAGATGCCTTCCATGCGCTTGGAGTTGGAGAAGGTCGGCGGATCGATGAAGATCAGGTCGTACTCGTCCCGGCTGCTTTCCAGCCACGCCATCACATCGCCCTGTTCCAGACGGTTCTTGTCGGAGAAACCGTTCAGCGACAGGTTGCGGCGTGCCCAGTCGAGATAGGTTTTCGACAGGTCGACGCTGGTGGTGCTGCGCGCACCGCCCTTGGCCGCGTGCACACTGGCGGTCGCGGTGTAGCAGAACAGATTGAGGAAGCGTTTGCCGGCGGCCTCTTTCTGAATGCGCATGCGCATCGGGCGGTGATCGAGGAACAGACCGGTGTCGAGGTAGTCGGTGAGATTGACCAGCAACTTCACGCCGCCTTCGCTCACTTCATTGAACTTGCCTTGCGCCGCCTGACGCTCGTACTGCTTGGTGCCGCTCTGGCGCTCGCGGCGTTTGACCACCACGCGGCTCTTGTCGACGTTCAGCGCCTGCGGAATGGCCGCCAACGCGTCGAACATACGCGCCGAGGCTTTTTCCGGGTCGATCGACTTCGGCGCGGCGTATTCCTGGACGTGCACCCAATCGTGGTACAGGTCGATGGCCATCGCGTACTCAGGCATGTCGGCATCGTAGACGCGGTAGCAATCGATGCCTTCGCGCTTGACCCACTTGCCCATCGCCTTGAGGTTCTTCTGCAACCGGTTGGCAAACATCTGCCCGCCTTCGCTCAAGCGCGGCTGCTCGATCACCGGCGCCGGGGCAGGCGTTGGTTTGATCGGGTTGCCGTTCTTGTTGAACTTGCGTTCTTGCGGCTCGTCCGGGGTTTGATCGTAAGCCGCTTGCTCACGCTCGGCCTGACGCTGTTCCGGGGTGCGACGCTCGCCGGTGACGAACTGATCCGGCAGCACTTTGATCAACAGCAGTTTGCACGGCAACGCGCCGTTCCAGAACGAATACTGTTTGTGGCTGCGGATGCCCATGCGCTTGCCCAGGTCCGGCGCGCCGGTGAACACCGCCGCTTCCCAGTTCAGGCAGGCCTGACGCAGACGCTCGCCGAGGTTCTGGTAGAGGTAGAGCAGGCTGGCTTCGTCACCGAGACGCTCGCCGTATGGCGGGTTGCAGATCACCAGACCTTTCTGGTTCTGATCCGGACGTGGCTCGAACGTCGCGACTTCGCCCTGGTAGATCTTGATCCACTCGCTCAGGCCCGCACGCTCGACGTTGTTGCGGCCCGGCTGAATCAGCCGTGGGTCGGCTTCATAGCCGCGAATCCACAGCGGTGGCTTGGCCAGACCGGCAGCAGCACGCTCGACGGCTTCTTCATGGAGTTTTTTCCACAGCGCCGGCACGTGACCCAGCCACGCGGTGAAGCCCCACTGCTCACGGCGCAGGTTCGGCGCCATGTCGGCGGCGATCATCCCCGCTTCAACGAGGAACGTACCGACACCGCACATCGGGTCAGCCAGCGCCCCGCCTTCAGCGGCAATGCGCGGCCAGCCGGAACGGATCAGGATCGCCGCTGCGAGGTTTTCCTTCAGCGGTGCAGCGCCCTGCTGCAGACGGTAACCGCGCTGATGCAGGCTGTGGCCGGACAGATCAAGGGACAGAATCGCTTCGCCGCGATCCAGACGCAGGTGAATGCGCAGGTCCGGGTTGAGCTTGTCGATCGACGGACGGTCGCCCTGTGGGGTGCGCAGCTTGTCGACGATGGCGTCTTTGACTTTCAAGGCGCCGAAGTGGGTGTTGTCGATGCCGGAACCGTGGCCGCTGAATTCAACGGCCAGAGTGCCGTCGCTGAGCATGTGATCTTGCCAGTCGATGTCGAGCACGCCGTGGTACAGGTCTTCAGCGTCTTTCATCGGGAAGCGCTTGAGCACCAGCAGCACGCGGTTGGCCAGACGCGACCAGAGGCACAGGCGATAAGCGGTTTCCATGGTCGCCATGCCACGCACGGCGGAAGTGTGCTCGCGCGCTTCTTCAAGGCCAAGCCCGACGGCTTCCTCGATGAGCAGGCCTTCAAGGCCTTTAGGGCAAGTGAGGAAGAGTTCGAAACGGTCGGACATGGTATTTCCAGAGCCTTTGGCTAGTGAATCGGCAACGCATTGCCGATCCGGTTTTCAATCAGGCGCTTTTCTAAAAGAACGCCCGCGTGGCACGAAGGTGTGCCGTTCCATCCCCGCTGCTCGGGTTAAAAGAGCTTAGATGCCGGGACAGATAAAAAAGTTGATGAAACAAAAAGTCTTAAAGCGACCCTTCGTCGCTTTATAACCCAGCGCAAACGTGGGTCATTCTCACTAAAGAATTAACCCCATCATCCAGCGCGGGGCCGATCATACCGGGGTTTGCTGAAAAACCGTGCATGAAACCCGTCGTTACTTATGGCTGTAGCACTAATTTCGTTACGTCCTTATGACAAAACGATCATTCCCTCGATGTGACTCATTGGTTAGAACTGAGCACAGGTTGACGTCGCAACGGCGTCAACACCTTGGCTCGCCACGCCGGCAGCGAGCCGCACCATGGCAGGTTTTTTCTGCCAGACCTCGGTTGAGGTCAACGCGACACAAAACAGTCAACAAGTGAGGGAAACACCCTATGAGAAGACTTAAGCGTGATCCGTTGGAAAGAGCATTTTTGCGCGGATATCAATATGGCGTTGGTGGCAAATCCCGTGAGCTTTGCCCATTTACTCTACCGTCGGTACGTCAAGCCTGGATCAACGGCTGGCGAGAAGGACGCGGCGACAACTGGGACGGTATGACCGGCACTGCGGGAATCCACAGACTCAACGAACTTCACGCCGTCGGCTGACACAGGGCATTTATTCCGACACGACAATCTGAATTTGTAACGACTTACCATGCACGTCCTTCCCGGACGGCGGGCTGCGGCCCAGGGGCTCCTTCGAGGAGCCCTTTTTTATGCCTGTCTGGCTGACACACATCTCGTGTAGGAGCTGCCGCGATCGTTTGATCTTGCTTCTGATTCTAAAACAACATCAAACGATCGCAGCCTTCGGCAGCTCCTACATTCATCAGGTCAGCCTGGGGTCATGTGCGCAGCGCGGCGATCGCGTCTACCGACTCACGAATCAGCGCCGGGCCTTTATAGATGAAGCCGGAGTAGATCTGCACCAGGCTCGCACCGGCGAGAATCTTCTCGGCCGCATGCTTGCCTTCAGTAATCCCGCCAGCCGCAATGATCGGCAACCGCCCCGCCAATTCACTGGCCAGCACCTTCACAGTATGGGTGCTCTTCTCACGCACCGGCGCGCCGGACAAACCGCCCGCCTCGTCGCCATGCTCCATGCCTTCAACGCCAACACGGCTGAGGGTGGTGTTGGTCGCGATCACCGCATCCATGCCGGTTTCGATCAGTGCCTGGGCCACCTGCGCGGTTTCTTCATCGGTCATGTCCGGCGCGATCTTGATCGCCAGCGGTACATGCTTGCCGTGACGCAAGGCCAGTTCAGCGCGGCGTGTGGCCAGATCGGCGAGCAATTGCTTGAGCGAATCACCAAACTGCAGGCTACGCAGGCCCGGGGTGTTCGGCGAACTGACGTTGACCGTCACGTAGCTGGCGTGGGCGTACACCTTGTCCAGGCAGATCAGGTAATCGTCAACCGCACGTTCAACTGGTGTATCGAAGTTCTTGCCGATGTTGATGCCCAGCACGCCTTTGTATTTCGCCGCAGCCACCCGCGCCAGCAGGTTATCGACACCGAGGTTGTTGAAACCCATCCGGTTGATGATCGCCTCGGCTTCCGGCAGGCGGAAGATCCGTGGTTTCGGGTTGCCCGGCTGCGGACGCGGGGTCACGGTACCGATTTCGACAAAACCGAAACCCAGCTGTGCGAAACCGTCGATGGCCGCGCCGTTCTTGTCCAGACCGGCCGCCAGACCCACCGGATTCGGGAACTCGAGGCCCATGACGGTCACTGGCTTCTTCGCCGGCGCCTTGCACAGCAAGCCGTTTAAGCCCAAACGCCCACCCGCGCCGATCAGATCCAGCGACAGATCGTGGGAGGTTTCCGGGGAAAGTTTGAACAACAGCTGACGGGCCAGGGTGTACATGGGCGGCGATGACTCGGGCGGCGAAAAGAGGCGGCGATTATAGCCGGGCATCGACCTGCGGCGCGAGGCGCAAGCGCAAATCGCTGTCTCTGGCATATGCCTTGCACCCTCCTGGCTATCAGTGCGTCGGCCAATGACGGCAGGCGGGCAAGGACAATGGCGTCGTCTTCGGGGTTTGCCTGCGCAAAGTCCGGGGCGGCGCTTTTTTTTCGAGGTACGCAGGATGAATGAACCTTCGGTAGGGCCACTAGCCTGGGTCAATGGCAGCGATGCCCCGGAAAAAAGCGCAATCAACCTCGGTTTCATGGCCCTGAGCGATTGCGCCTCGGTGGTGGTCGCAGCCACACAGGGCTTCGCCCAGCCTTACGGATTGACGCTGAACCTCAAGCGCCAGACGTCCTGGGCCAACTTGCGCGACAAACTGGTCAGCGGTGAACTGGATGCCGCGCACAGTCTGTACGGCCTGATCTACGCCGTGCACCTGGGCATCGGCGGGGTCGCCCCGACTGATATGGCCGTGTTGATGGGCCTCAACCAGAACGGTCAAAGCCTCAACCTCTCCCACGGCCTGCAAAACCTCGGCGTGAACAGTCCTGAAGCGCTGGACCGCCACGTGCACCAAAGCCGCGCAAAACTCACCTTCGCCCAGACCTTCCCCACCGGCACTCACGCGATGTGGTTGTATTACTGGCTGGCGAGTCAGGGCATTCATCCATTGCAGGATGTCGACAGCGTGGTGGTGCCGCCGCCGCAAATGGTCGCGCACTTGCAGGCCGGGCGCATTGATGGTTTTTGCGTCGGCGAACCGTGGGCGGCCAGCGCGGTGCAGCAAGATCTGGGTTTTACCCTGGCCACCAGCCAGACCATCTGGCCCGATCACCCGGAGAAAGTCCTCGGCTGCACCCGTGAGTTTGTCGAGCAATACCCCAACACCGCGCGGGCTCTGGTGATGGCGATCCTCGAGGCCAGCCGTTTCATCGAAGAAAGCCCGGAAAACCGTCGTAGCACCGCGCAGTTGCTCAGCGCTCCGGAATACCTCGACGCACCGGTTTCCTGCATCGAACCGCGTTTTCTCGGTGACTATGCCGATGGCCTCGGCAATCGCTGGCAGGATCCGCACGCGCTGCGCTTTCACGGTAACGGCGAAGTGAATCTGCCGTATCTGTCGGACGGCATGTGGTTCATGACCCAGTTCCGCCGCTGGGGCTTGCTGCGTGAGGATCCGGATTACCTCGCCGTTGCCCGCCAGGTTCAGCGTCTGGACGTCTACCGCGACGCCGCCACCGCTGTCGGCGTCGCCGCGTGGGGCACCGACATGCGCAGCAGCCAGTTGCTCGACGGCAAGATCTGGGACGGCAGCGACCCGGCCGGCTACGCGCGCAGTTTCAAACTGCACGCGTTGAACGACGATGCCCCCCTTCTCGCCCGCCGCTGACAGGAGACCGCGAACATGTTGCGCATTCTGTTGATCAACGACACGGCGAAAAAAGTCGGCCGCTTGAAAGCCGCACTGACCGAGGCCGGTTTCGAAGTGATCGACGAATCCGGCCTGACCATCGACCTGCCCGCGCGCGTCGAAACGGTGCGCCCGGACGTGATCCTGATCGATACCGAGTCACCCAGTCGCGATGTCATGGAGCAAGTGGTGCTGGTCAGCCGCGACCAGCCACGGCCAATCGTGATGTTTACCGATGAGCATGATCCGGGGGTGATGCGGCAAGCGATCAAGTCTGGCGTCAGCGCCTACATTGTCGAAGGCATTCACGCCCAGCGTTTGCAGCCTATTCTCGATGTGGCGATGGCCCGCTTCGAAAGTGATCAAGCCTTGCGCGCGCAGTTGCAGGCGCGCGATCAGCAATTGGCCGAGCGCAAGCGCATCGAACTGGCCAAAGGGCTGCTGATGAAGATGAAGGACTGCAATGAGGAAGAGGCCTACACCCTGATGCGCCGCCAGGCCATGAGCCGGCAGCAGAAGCTGATTCAGGTGGCGGAGCAGATTATCGCGATGAGTGAGTTGCTCGGGTGAAAGCGCTGACCGCTTGAAAAGCCCCTCACCCTAGCCCTCTCCCGGAGGGAGAGGGGACTGATTGGGGGATGCTCGCGAAGTACGCCGACCTGTGATTTCTGCTGTGAATCCATAATCGACTCGGTCTTTCAGGTCGGTGTTTGGCGCCAGACACTTCGGTCACTCCCCTCTCTCAGAGGAGGGGAAATGCTCGCGAAGTACGCAGACCTGTAGTTTTCTGCTGTAAATCCATAATCGACG
>NZ_JAMLFX010000001.1:1169313-1172819 GCF_023634765.1 Pseudomonas sp. AKS31 | reverse complement strand
GCTCGCGAAGTACGCAGACCTGTAGTTTTCTGATGTAAATCCATAATCGACTCGGTCTTTCAGGTCGGTGCTTGACGCCAGACACCTCAGTCAGTCCCCTCTCCCAGAGGAGGGGGAAATGCTCGCGAAGTACGCAGACCTGTAGTTTTCTGCTGTAAATCCATAATCGACTCGGTCTTTCAGGTCGGTGTTTGGCGCCAGACACTTCGGTCAGTCCCCTCTCTCAGAGGAGGGGAAATGCTCGCGAAGTACGCAGACCTGTAGTTTTCTGCTGTAAATCCATAATCGACTCGGTCTTTCAGGTCGGTGTTTGGCGCCAGACACTTCGGTCAGTCCCCTCTCCCTCCGGGAGAGGGCTAGGGTGAGGGGCTTTTGATCTTTTACTTGTTGGCACAAATCTCGCTACGTAAAACGCACAGGTAACCAACGGCGGTTGCCCCACCCACGACAAAGACGTCGCTCACCCGTTCGCCCCAACCGGCGCATCAGGTAGCGGCGTTTTTGCGTTTTGGCCCCACAGACCGGGGCCGGTGGTGCGGCCGTGGCGGCGCCCCACCTGCTGTTGCACGACTCCTTTCGAGACTCTTTTCAGCTGAGGTGCGCGATGAATTCAAGCTTCTGGAAATCCGGCCACACCCCGACCCTGTTCGCGGCCTTTCTGTATTTCGACCTGAGCTTCATGGTCTGGTACCTGCTCGGCCCGCTGGCCGTGCAGATTGCCGCTGATTTGCAGCTGACCACGCAGCAACGCGGCCTTGTCGTCGCCACGCCGATCCTCGCCGGTGCGGTGCTGCGTTTTGTGATGGGCATGCTCGCTGATCGGCTGTCGCCGAAAACCGCCGGGCTGATCGGCCAGGTCATTGTGATCTGCGCGCTGTTCGGTGCCTGGAAACTGGGCATTCACAGTTATGAGCAGGCGCTGATCCTCGGCCTGTTCCTCGGTATGGCCGGTGCGTCGTTTGCCGTGGCCCTGCCGCTGGCATCGCAGTGGTATCCACCAGAGCACCAGGGCAAAGCCATGGGCATCGCCGGTGCGGGCAACTCCGGTACGGTGTTCGCGGCATTGATTGCGCCAGTCCTCGCCGCTGCGTTCGGCTGGAGTAACGTGTTCGGCTTCGCCCTGATCCCGCTGATCCTGACCCTGGTGCTGTTCGCCTGGCTGGCAAAAAATGCCCCGCAGCGGCCGAAAGCCAAAGCCATGGCCGACTACTTCAAAGCCTTGGGCGACCGTGACAGTTGGTGGTTCATGTTTTTCTACAGCGTCACCTTCGGCGGCTTCATCGGCCTGGCCAGCGCCCTGCCTGGCTACTTCAACGATCAGTACGGTCTGAGCCCGGTGACCGCCGGTTACTACACCGCCGCCTGCGTGTTCGGCGGCAGTTTGATGCGGCCATTGGGTGGCGCCCTGGCGGATCGCTTCGGTGGTATTCGTACGTTGCTGGCGATGTACACGGTGGCAGCCATTTGTATTGCTGCCGTCGGCTTCAACCTGCCAAGTTCCTACGCGGCGCTGGCACTTTTCGTCTGCACCATGCTCGGTTTAGGGGCAGGCAATGGCGCAGTGTTCCAATTGGTGCCGCAGCGTTTTCGTCTGGAAATCGGCGTCATGACCGGGCTGATCGGCATGGCCGGCGGCATCGGTGGTTTTGCCTTGGCGGCCGGCATGGGCGCGATCAAACAGAGCACCGGCAGCTATCAACTGGCTTTGTGGTTGTTCGCCAGCCTGGGCGTATTGGCGTGGTTTGGCCTGCACGGCGTCAAGCGTCGCTGGAGAACCACCTGGGGTTCGGCGGCAGTGACGGCGGCGCGGGTCTGAACCTTCAATGGCCCTGCAACTGAGCTTTGCCGACGCCAGCGCCACCGGCCCGCGTGCGGAGAATCAGGACGCTTTGCGTCTGGTCACGCCCGCTCCGGCGCTGGCGGCGAGCAAAGGTTATCTGTTCGCCATCGCCGATGGTGTCAGCCAGTGTGCCGATGGCGGACTGGCTGCGCGGTCGACCTTGCAGGCGCTGGCGCTCGACTACTACGCCACGCCGGAAACCTGGAGCGTGGCACAGGCACTCGATCGCCTGCTGCTCGCGCAAAATCGCTGGTTGCAGGCCAATGGCGGTGGCCAGCCGTTGCTCACCACGGTCAGTGCTCTGGTCCTGCGCGGCCGGCGCTTTACCCTCGCCCACGTCGGCGATTGCCGGGTGTATCGCTGGCATGGCGATAGTTTGCAGCGAATGTCCGAAGATCACGTCTGGGACCAGCCCGGCATGCAGCATGTGCTCAAACGCGCGCTGGGCCTGGATCAGCATCTGGTGCTGGATTTTCTCGACGGCGAACTGCGTGAAGGCGAAAGCTTTGTGCTGCTCAGTGACGGGGTCTGGTCGACGCTGGGCGATACCGGGATTGCGGCGATTCTGCGTGATCAACCGGATCTGCACAGCGCCGCGCAAACGCTGGTCAACGCCGCGCATCTGGCGGGGAGTCAGGACAATGCCAGCGCTTTGCTGGTGCGCGTCGATGCGGTGGGTGAAGCGAATATTGGCGATGCATTGATTCATTTGCAGCAATGGCCTCTGCCGCCCCTGCTGAAACCCGGCCAGTCATTCGAGGGCTGGCAGGTGCACGGCATTGTCAGTCAGAGCCAGCAATCGCTGCTGTATCGGGTTCTCGATGGCCAAGGTCAGACGTGGTTACTGAAAACCCTGCCATCGCGTAACGCCGATGACCCTCGCGCCGGGCAGGCGCTGCTGTCCGAGGAATGGTTCCTGAAACGCGTGGCCGGCCGCCATTTTCCCGAAGTCCATGCCTGCCAGCAGCGTCAGCATTTGTACTACGTGATGCGCGAATATTCAGGGACGACGCTGGCGCAGTGGTTCCAGCAGTCCGGCCCATTGCCGCTGGCGCAGTGGCAGGACATCGCCGAGCGTCTGTTGCGTGCTATGGGGCTTTTGCACCGACGGCAGATTTTGCACCGGGACATCAAACCGGAAAATCTGCACCTGGGTGACGACGGCGAATTGCGCCTACTGGATTTTGGCCTGGCGTATTGCCCGGGACTGTCCGAAGACGCGCCATCGACGCTGCCGGGAACGCCAAGCTATATCGCCCCGGAAGCGTTTCGCGGTGATCCGCCGAGTGCACAGCAGGATTTGTATGCAGTCGGTGTGACCCTGTATTTCCTGCTCACCGGGCATTTCCCCCATGGCGAGATCGAAGCGTTTCAGCGGCCGCGCTTTGGTCTGCCGGTAAGCGCCAGTCGTTATCGGCCGGATCTGCCGGAGTGGCTGGCGCAGAGCCTGGAACGCGGTGTTGCGGTGGATCCGCAGCAGCGTTTTGAAACGGCTGAAGAGTGGTTGTTGGTGTTGGAACAGGGCGAGCGGCGGAGTTTGAGTGTGCGGCCTCGGCCGTTACTGGAGCGTGAGCCGTTGAAGGTCTGGCGGACGATGGCGTTGCTGGCTCTGTTGGGGAATCTGGTGTTGCTGGTTTTGTTGTTTCACGGCTGAGACCGCGTCGCG
>NZ_JAMLFX010000001.1:1125446-1169303 GCF_023634765.1 Pseudomonas sp. AKS31 | reverse complement strand
CTCGCTCCCACAGTGGATCGGAGTCGTTCACAAAACCCCTGTGGGAGCGAGCCTGCTCGCGAAGCGGCCAGCCCAATCACAACAATTCTGTCTGCCTGAATGCCCCACGAACGAGCGACCCGCGTCGATTCGGTGCAAAAAATCCCCGTCAATAACCGCTCCCGCCTAATAAACACGCCATTCCCCCACTTGGCACAACCACTGCATTACCCCAACCAACACACACATAAAGCCCAACCTTCAACGACGAAGGCTGCGCTTCCCGAGAGAACGGGACCAGGACAAAGGCGTCCTCGCTAGGCAACTAGCGGGACGCCTTTTTTTGTTTGCGCAAAATTTGTCGAGCAAGGCCTGACTGCCCCACAAGAGGCCAGCCGCAGCTCCCGGAGAACCTGATGAAAAAACTCAAACTGGTGATGATCGGCAATGGCATGGCCGGGGTCCGCACCCTCGAAGAACTGCTCAAGCTGAGTAACGAGCTGTACGACATCACGGTCTTCGGCGCCGAACCGCACACCAACTACAACCGCATCCTGCTCTCGCCGGTGCTGGCCGGTGAACAGACCTTCGAAGAAATCGTGCTTAACGACCTCGACTGGTACCTGGAAAACAACATCAAGCTGTTGCTCAACCGCAAGGTGGTGCAGATCGACCGGGTCAAACGCCGGGTGATCGCCGAGGATGGCACCGAAGCCGAATACGATCGCCTGCTGATCGCCACCGGTTCGACGCCGTTTATTCTGCCGATCCCCGGCAACACCCTGCACGGCGTGATCGGCTATCGCGACATCGCCGACACCCAGGCGATGATCGACACCGCGAAAACCCACAAGCACGCGGTGGTCATCGGCGGTGGCCTGCTCGGTCTCGAAGCGGCGAACGGCCTGATGCTGCGCGGCATGCACGTCACCGTGGTGCATCTCGGTGAGTGGTTACTGGAACGCCAACTCGACAAAACCAGCGGCCAACTGCTGCAAAGTGCCCTCGAATCCCGTGGCCTGCACTTCCGTCTGTGCGAACAGACCCAAGCCCTTCACGATGCGGGCAATGGCCGGGTCGGCTCGGTGCAATTCAAGAACGGCGACATCATCCCGGCTGATCTGGTGGTAATGGCGGCCGGTATCCGTCCCAACACCGAACTGGCGGAAAAGGCCGGCATCCCGTGCAATCGCGGGATTCTGGTCAACGACACCCTGCAAACCTACGACCCGCGCATCTATGCCATCGGCGAGTGCGCCAGCCACCGAGGCATTGCCTACGGTCTGGTCGCACCGTTGTTCGAACAGGCCAAGGTCTGCGCCAACCACCTCGCCCAACTGGGTTTTGCCCGTTATCAGGGTTCGGTGACCTCGACCAAATTGAAAGTCACCGGCATCGACCTGTTTTCCGCCGGCGACTTCATGGGCGGCGAAGGCACGGAAACCATCACCCTCTCCGACCCGATTGGCGGCGTGTACAAAAAACTGGTGATCAAGGATGACGTGTTGGTCGGCGCCTGTCTGTACGGCGATACGGCAGATGGCGGTTGGTATTTCCGGCAGATTCGTGAGAATCACGCCATCGGCGAGATCCGCGATCACCTGATGTTCGGAGAAAACGCACTCGGAGACGTAGGACATCAGGGCCAGGACAAAGCCATGGTCATGGCCGACAGCGCCGAAGTCTGCGGTTGCAACGGCGTGTGCAAAGGCACCATCGTCAAAGCCATTCAGGAACACGGCCTGTTCAGCGTCGACGAGGTGAAGAAACATACCAAAGCGGCCAGCTCCTGCGGTTCGTGCGCCGGGTTGGTCGAGCAGATCCTGATCAACACCGTCGGCGGCGCAGCCGACGTCAAACCGAAGAGCGAAAAAGCCATCTGCGGTTGCAGCGACCTCAACCACGGGCAGATCCGGCAGGCCATTCGCGAGCAGCACCTGCTGACCATCGCCGGGACCATGAACTACCTCAACTGGCGCACGCCGAACGGCTGCGCAACGTGCCGCCCGGCCCTCAACTATTACCTGATTTCCACCTGGCCCGGCGAAGCCAAGGACGATCCGCAATCACGCCTGATCAACGAACGCGCCCACGCCAACATCCAGAAGGACGGTACCTATTCGGTGGTGCCACGCATGTGGGGCGGTGTGACCAATCCTTCGGAACTGCGGCGGATTGCCGACGTGGCCGACAAGTACAACGTGCCGATGGTCAAGGTCACCGGCGGTCAGCGCATCGACTTGCTCGGCATCAAGAAGCAGGACTTGCCCGGCGTCTGGAAGGATCTCGACATGCCCTCCGGCCATGCCTACGGCAAATCCATCCGCACCGTGAAAACCTGCGTCGGCAGCGAGTTCTGCCGCTTCGGCACGCAGAACTCGACCCAGTTGGGCATCGAGCTTGAGCACGACCTCTTCAACATGTGGTCGCCGCACAAAGTCAAACTGGCCGTCTCCGGATGCCCACGCAACTGCTCGGAAGCGGGGATCAAAGACGTAGGAATCATCGGCGTTGACTCCGGCTGGGAGATGTACATCGGCGGCAACGGCGGGATCAAAACCGAGGTCGCCGAGTTCTTCGTCAAGCTGAAAACCGCCGAGGAAGTCCGCGAATACAACGGCGCGTTCCTGCAGCTCTACCGCGAAGAAGCGTTCTACCTCGAACGCACCGTGCACTACCTGCAACGGGTCGGCATGGAGCACATCAAGAAAGCCGTGCTGGAAGACCCCGAGCGCCGCAAAACCTTGAACGAACGCCTGCAATTCTCCCTGTCGTTCGAGCAAGACCCGTGGAAAGAGCGTCTGGCGCAGCCGCAACTAAAAAAAGAATTCGACGTGATCCCGGTTAAAAATCTGGAGGTGCCAGCATGAACTGGCTGGATATCTGTGCCCTCGACGAGATCAATGCCCTCGGTTCGCGAATCATTGCCGGGCCGAAAGGTGACATCGCGATTTTTCGTACAAGCGACGACGAAGTTTTCGCCCTCGACGACCGCTGCCCGCACAAGGGCGGGCCATTGTCGCAAGGTCTGATTTACGGCAAACGGGTCGCCTGTCCGTTGCACAACTGGCAGATCGACCTGCAAACCGGAGAAGCTCAGGCCCCGGACATTGGTTGCGCACACCATCACCTGGCGCGGGTCGAGAATGGTCGGGTGCAGTTGGCTCTGCGGGACGCCATCTGATGAACCGCCAGACGACCGCCTCGACCTGCTGCTATTGCGGGGTCGGCTGCGGCGTGCTGATCGAGCATGACGGCGAGCACATCCTCGGCGTTAGCGGTGATCCGGCGCATCCGGCCAACTACGGCAAACTGTGCAGCAAAGGCTCGACCCTGCACCTGACCGGCGACCTTGCGGCTCGCGCGCTGTATCCGGAATTGCGTCTGGGTAAAGGCCTGGCGCGCAGCCGCACCGACTGGGACACCGCGCTGGAACACGCCGCCAACGTGTTCGCCGAAACCATCGCCGAACACGGCCCGGACAGCGTGGCGTTCTATATCTCCGGACAGTTGTTGACCGAGGACTATTACGCCTTCAACAAGCTGGCACGGGCACTGGTCGGCACCAACAACATCGACAGCAACTCACGCTTGTGCATGTCGTCGGCGGTGGTCGGCTACAAGCGCAGCCTTGGCGCCGACGCTCCACCGTGCAGCTATGAGGATCTGGAACTCAGCGACTGCGTGATGATCGTCGGCAGTAACATGGCCTACGCCCATCCGGTACTTTTTCGTCGGCTGGAAGAGGCAAAATCCCGCCGCCCACAGATGAAAGTCATCGTCATTGATCCGCGGCGCACCGACACCTGCGACCTCGCCGACCTGCATCTGGCGATTCTGCCCGGCACCGATGTCGCTTTATTCCATGGGATTTTGCATCTGTTGTTGTGGGAAGACTGGATCGACCGCGACTTCATCAAGGCGCACACCGACGGTCTCCCCGACCTGAAAAACCTGGTACGCGATTACACCCCGCAAATGGTTTCGCAGCTGTGCGGAATCAGCGTCGAGCAATTGCAGCAGTGCGCCGAATGGGTGGGCACTTCGCCGAGTTTTCTGTCGCTGTGGTGCATGGGCCTGAACCAGTCCACGGCCGGCAGCGCGAAAAACAGCGCTTTGATCAATCTGCACCTGGCCACTGGGCAAATCGGTCGTCCGGGTGCAGGACCTTTCTCCCTCACCGGTCAGCCAAATGCCATGGGCGGACGGGAAACCGGCAGTTTGTCGAATCTGTTGCCAGGCCATCGAGACGCGGCCAACCCTGAACACCGCGCCGAAGTAGCGGCTTATTGGGGCGTTGATCGGTTGCCAGACAGTACCGGTCTCAGTGCCATCGAACTGTTCGAGCAAGTGCGCAGCGGCAAGATCAAGGCGTTGTGGATTGCCTGCACCAACCCAGCGCAATCGATGCCGGATCAACAGGCTGTGCGCGCAGCACTGGAGGGCTGCCCGTTTGTAGTTCTGCAAGAAGCCTTTCGCACCACAGAAACCGCAGCATTCGCCGATCTGCTGCTGCCCGCCGCCAGTTGGGGCGAGAAAGAAGGCTCGGTAACCAATTCCGAGCGACGCATTTCCCACGTGCGCAAAGCCATCCTCCCACCGGGTGAAGCGCGGCCAGACTGGGCGATCACGGTGGATTTCGCACAACGTCTGGAGAAACGTCTTCGCGCCGATGAACCGAGCCTGTTTAGGTTCAACCAACCTGCGCAGTTGTTCGATGAATTCAAGGGGCTGACGCGCGGCCGTGATCTGGATATGTCCGGGATCAGTCATGCGCTGATCGACGAGATCGGCCCGCAGCAATGGCCCTTCCCTGTCGGCGCTCGCGAAGGCACGCCGCGACTGTACGAGAACGGCATTTTCCCGACCGCCAACGGCCGCGCGCAATTCATTGCCGACCCGTATCGCGCCGCCAAGGAACAACGTGACGCTCGCTTTCCATTGACGTTGATCACCGGCCGCCTGCGCGATCAATGGCACGGTATGAGCCGCACCGGCACGGCGGCGCAGCTGTTCGGGCATGTCAGCGAAGCCGTGTTGAGCCTGCATCCAGACGAATTGCGTCGGCATCGTTTGCAGCCGGGCGACCTGGTTAATCTGAAAAGTCGGCGCGGCGCGGTGATCGTCGCAGTCGCCAGCGATGACAGCGTGCGTCCAGGGCAAGCATTTTTGCCGATGCACTGGGGTGATCGCTTTCTCAAGGGCGGCGTAAACAGCTTGACCCTGGCGGCCTTTGATCCACTGTCGAAACAACCGGAACTCAAACACAGCGGTGTGCGCCTCGAGTCGGTGAATCTGCCGTGGCAACTTTTCGCACTGATCGAAGGCGATGTTCAACGGCATTTCGAGACGCTACGACCGCTCTGTGAGGCGTTTTCCTACGTGAGTCTCAGCCTTGTCGGACGTGAACGATCGGCATTGCTGATACGAGCAGCCAGCAGCGAGGCCCCCAATGCGCAATTGCTCGGTGAAATCGACCGATGCCTGTCACTGATCGACGGCCCGGTATTGGCCTATGACGATCCGCGCCGCGCCATTGGCAAACGCGTGCGCATTGAAAATGGCCGGATCACTGCGATCCGGTTGGCCGGAGAAACCCTCGCTCAGCATTGGCTGCAAGGGTTGTGGCTGGAAGGCCGCGCGGATGAACAACTGCGGCGCTGGCTACTGGCGCCAATGAGTGCGCCGCCGGGCAGTGCCGGAGCGCAGATGGCTGTGGATAAAACCCTGTGCAACTGCAAGAACGTCAGCCTCAACGCGGTCTGCGCCGGCATTCGCCAAGGGCTGGATCTGCAAGGTTTGAAGAGCGAACTGGGCTGCGGCACGCAATGCGGCTCGTGCGTCCCGGAAATTAAACGCTTGCTGGCGGCCGACGCGCAGCCAGTCGCCGTCATCTGATGAGGAAAACACCATGAACGCAAAAGTCTGGCTGGTCGGTGCAGGACCGGGTGATCCGGAACTGCTGACCCTCAAAGCGGTGCGCGCCCTGCGCGAGGCCGATGTGGTGCTGATCGATGATCTGGTCAACGACGCGGTACTGGAGCATTGCTCTGGCGCACGCATCATTGCGGTGGGTAAACGCGGCGGTTGCCGTTCGACACCGCAAGCCTTTATCCATCGGCTGATGCTGCGCTACACCCGCCAAGGCAAGTGCGTGGTGCGGCTCAAGGGCGGCGATCCGTGCATTTTCGGCCGTGGTGGCGAAGAGGCGCAGTGGCTTCGTGAGCGTGGAGTCGAAGTGGAGTTGGTCAATGGCATCACCGCCGGACTGGCCGGGGCGACGCAGTGCGATATTCCGCTGACGTTACGCGGTGTGGCGCGCGGGGTGACACTGGTGACTGCACACACTCAGGACGACAGCCAGTTGAACTGGCAGGCACTGGCGCAGGGCGGCACGACGCTGGTGGTTTATATGGGCGTGGCCAAGCTGGGGGAGATTCGCGATCAGTTGTTGGCGGGCGGGATGGCTGCGGATACGCCAGTGGCGATGATCGAGAATGCGTCGTTGCCGGAGCAGCGGGAATGCCGGAGCGATCTGACGGCAATGAACGAAGCCGCCTACAGATTTCAATTGAAGAGCCCTGCGATACTGGTGATCGGCGCGGTGGCTGCTGTTGAAAATCAAAACATCGCAGCCTTCGGCAGGTCCTGCACAGGGACTGCGTAGTCCTGGGAAGACAAATCGCAGACAAAGAAAAGCCCGGCCTAAGCCGGGCTTTTCTCAGAGCGGCAGCTAATTACTTAGCTTGAGCTTCAACCTGCGCTTCTACGCGACGGTTTACAGCGCGGCCAGCTTCAGTTTTGTTGTCAGCAACTGGGCGGGATTCGCCGTAGCCAACAGACTGAACGCGGGACGATTCAACACCGTACTGGTTGGTCAGAACTTGCTTAACGGCGTTTGCACGACGCTCGGACAGTTTCTGGTTGTAAGCGTCAGGACCGACGGAGTCAGTGTGACCTTCAACAGTAGTGGTGGTGGATGGGTACTGCTTCATGAAGTCAGCCAGGTTCTTGATGTCGCCGTAGCTGTTAGGCTTGACTACCGACTTGTCGAAGTCGAACTTAACGTCCAGCTCAACACGAACAACTTCAGCAACTGCTGGGCAGCCGTCAGCGTCAACAGTTACGTTGGCTGGGGTGTCCGGGCACTTGTCAACGTTGTCGCAAACGCCATCGTTGTCGCTGTCGGAGCAGACTTCAGCTGGTGCTGGAACTGGAGCAGCAGCAGGCTTGGAGCCGCCACCGAAGTTCACACCGATACCAACGCTAGGAGCCCACTCGGTGTCGCCCTGGTCGATGTTGTACTGAGCTTCAACGCCGGCACGAGCGTAGAAGTTGTCGGTGAAGTACAGCTTGGCACCAGCGCCAACGTTGGCGAAGGTGGAGCGGTCACGACCACCGGAACCGTTCTGACCGATGCTCTGATCGGAGAAACCAGCCGATACGTATGGACGCAGCATGTCGCCTGGGTTGTTGAAGTGGTACAGAGCGTCCAGAGCGGTGTTAGCGCCCTTGATGTTACGACCGTCGTCGGAACGCACGTTGTGCACTTCGTCGTAGCCCAGACGCAGTTCAACGTCGTCGGTCAGGAAGTAACCGATCGAGCCGCCGAACAGGTTGCCGTTGTTCTTGAAGTTACGAGCGCTGTCGAATTGTTCTTTCTTTGCGAAGCCTTCGATTTCAACTGCGCCTTGGCCTTGTGCCAGAGCGCCGAACGAAGTGGCGGCAATCAGAGAACCAATGGCCAAGCCCAAGGTGTTTTTCAGTTTCATCCGTTAAATCCCCATCTGGTGATTGTGAAGCAGTCCCGCAAACCGGGGGACAACTCGGCGGCAAGTCTATCAGAACTTGCCTACACGTAAGAGATATTTGCGCTGAACTAAGTTTCAGCAATGCCTGCAAATTTCTCACGCAATTTATCTAGAGCACGTTTGTAACGCATTTTTGTCGCACTCAAACCCATGTGCATGATGTCTGCGATCTCCTGAAATTCCAGCTCTGCGACAAATCGAAGCACCAGAATTTCGCGGTCAATCGGGTTCACATACACCAGCCAGCGATCAAGCCCGCCCTTCTCCTCGGGTTTCGGCGCCTTTTCTTCGGACGCTTCCTCGAGGGGGTCAAGACTCAATGCGTCCATCAAGCGACGCTTTCGCCGTTCCTTCCGATACTGCGTAATACATTCGTTGTACGTGATGCTGTAGAGCCACGTTTTGAACTTCGATTTCCCCTCGAAGTTCTTCAGGCCATACAGCACCTTCAACATGACTTCCTGACAGACATCGTCTGCGTCGCGATCGTTCCCAAGATATCTCGCACAAACGTTAAATAATGTTCGCTGGTAACGCCGCATCAGTTCTTCATAGGCGCGCGTTACGTGAAAAAGCTCGGTATGCGAGCGCGCGACCAACTCCTCATCAGAGAGCTCGCGGGGGTCGTAGCGCGTGGATAGCGTTTGGGCTTTATTCAAAACAAGTCGTGCCGACAGTCAGGTCAATGTCCACCGCAACCAGCATCAGCTGGCGTTTTGCGGCGGCATACATTAGCAGGGTTTGCCGGATTAGCGGCTACTCACGTGCTGTTCCAGCAGGATCCGATTGGAAAGTGAGACTAGCTCACCTTCATCGGTCAGCAATGTGGTTTTAACCGTGCCGATCTCCTCGATCTGGCCTTCGACCTCGCCAACACGCACTTGTTGCCCAACCTGATACAACTCACGCACATAGATTCCCGCAAGAATCTGACCGGCAATTTCCCGGCTTCCCAAACCCATGGCCAGCGCAACGGCCAGACCAACGGTAATCAAAACGATGACGATCACATGGTTCAGCAGGTCAGTCTTGACCTCAAGCTGACTGATTGCGACCGAGATACTGATGATGATCACCAGCCCTTGCGCAATTCGCCCCAGCCCCGAAGCGTAGTCCAGGCCCACGCCTTCTGCCGCCCCGCGCACCAGCCCGTTGGCCAGCTGCGCGAGCAAAACACCTACCAGCAACACCAGCGCCGCGCCGAATACTTTCGGCAAATAGAGCGCCAACATATCCAGCGTAGCCGAAACTCGCTCAAGGCCAAGAGATTCTGCTGCAGAAACCAGAAAAATCAGCAGGACGAACCAGTAAACGATCTTGCCGATCAGGGTCGAGATCGGAACCTGCAACCCTGCGCGCGACATCAGTTTGGTCAACCCGGTACCGCCCATCAGGCGATCGAGGCCCAGTTTCGCGAGCAGCTTGGAGAGCAAGGTATCGAGCAGCTTGGCCACGACGAAACCCAACAGCAGCACGACCAGTGCGCCGAACAGGTTCGGGATGAAGTTGGCGACTTTGGTCCACAACGCAGTCATTGCAGTGACGAGGCTCTGAGTCCAGAGATCAAGTTCCATATTCAATCAGCCTTATCAGCAGTACGAGCGGTAGGTTTACGAAGACGGGAAACCGGCGAGACATGCGCCGATCCATTATTCAGGGCGATCATCACCGCAGGCAGCCAACGGCCCAGCAGGCTGAACAGATCACCGGCGCCAACCTGGCGGTTGGCGGTTTTGAGTACGCGGCCCAGGCACGCATCGTCGTCGCGGCTGGACGGCGAAGCGTTGAGCATGTCGCGCAAAGACTGTTCAAACGGATCGTGCATACGCACCTCTCGTGATGTCTGTGAAAGACGCGGGCAGATTTGGTCGGGTCACATGCGCCATCTTCACACCCAGCGCAAACGACGGAATAACCACCACTGACCGAAGGCCAGGGCGAGTACCGTCAGACAGGCAATCAGGAAACCATAAGGGCTGTTGGAGAACGGGATACCGCCGACGTTTATGCCCAGCAGACCGGTGATGAAACTCATCGGCAAAAAGATGCAGGTGATGATCCCGAAGCGGTACATCGTGCGATTCATGCGCTCGCTCAAACGCCGGTCTTCGGCCTCCAGCACAAGCCCCACGCGCTCTCGGGTCAATTCGAGTTCTTCGAGATAGCGGGTCAGGCTGTTGTTGAGTTCGTTCCAGTAATCGGCATCGTCATCGACAAACCACGGCAGTTTTATCCGCGTGAGTTGTCCGAAAATATCCCGCTGCGGTGCAAGAAAACGCTTTAGTCCGGCCGCCCGACGACGGATGTGCAAAATGGCGCCATGCTCGGGCGTATACCGTTCGTCGGCATCCATCTTTTCTTCTTCCTCATCGGCGATTTCCGAGAGGCAAGTGACCAGATCCTGCACCTTGTTGGTGAGGAACTGCGCCAGATAAAGGATGAGTTCTGAGGACGTTTTCGGGCCTTTGCCGTCCGCCAGTTGAGCCAGCAGCTCATCGGTGGCGCGCAATGGGCGCAAACGCAGGGAGATCACCCGCTGGGCCGAAGCAAAAATCCGCACCGAGACCATGTCTTCCGGCTCGGCGCCCGGGTTGAGATTGACCCCGCGCAGAAACAGCAGCAGCTGGGCATCCGGCAGCGGCAACAGGCGCGGTCGGGTGTTCTCTTCCAGCAGCAGATCGCAGGTGAATTCGTTGAGACCGCTGGATTTGCGCAGCCAGGTCTGGGTCTGCGGATGGCTGCGATCCCAATGCAGCCACAGGCTTTCATGGGCCTGCAGTTGTAGATCGTCGAGCTCAGTCCGGGCTATCGAACGCGCACCGCCTTTTCCGTCCAGCACCAGGGCATGCACCAGCCCCCACTGCGCGTTTTCTTCCTCGAACATCCGCATCCCTTTGTCGAAAAGCTTATTCAGGCATCTGCAGCGGGCTTGGCGAGACGATCACGCCGTTGTTGTCCGCATAAATGTAGTGGCCCGGGTAAAATGTCACGCCGGCAAACGTCACCGGGACGTTAAGGTCACCAATGCCGCGTTTTTCGGTTTTCATCGGGTGGCTGGCCAGCGCCTGCACGCCCAGATCGGTCTGGGCAATGACGTCGACGTCACGGATGCAGCCGTAGATCACCAGCCCTTCCCAACCGTTTTTAGCGGCTTTCTCGGCGATCAGGTCGCCCAGCAGCGCGCGACGCAGGGAACCGCCGCCATCGACGACCAGTACCTTGCCGTTGCCCTTGAGCTCAGCCTGTTCCTTGACCAGTGAGTTGTCTTCGAAGCATTTGATGGTCACGATTTCGCCGCCGAAGGAATCACGGCCACCGAAATTGCTGAACATCGGTTCCAGCACCTGCACCAGCTCCGGATAGGCGTCGCACAGGTCAGGCGTAAGGTAATGGTTCATCGAAAAACTCCTGTAACAAGGAAGACGATCAAGGATGACGCATTCTTTTGAGACGATCTCCGGCGGTCGCTGTTTACCTTAGTCCATCCCATGGTCGCTGAACGAACCTGAACAAACCCTGAAACGTAATAGCTAAACAGCCACCAAAAATGACCAGAACCGCACAACGCGTCATATCTTAGCCGCAAGCCAACCCGAACGAAATGCCCTTCTCAGGGCTTCCTTCTCAGACCGCAGCGGCCAGGTCCGGCTTCTCGCCCAGCAACGGCGTGTGCTGATCGTTCAACCAACGCGCCACCAATGGCCACACCTCAGTCTGCGCCGCTTTGCTCACCAGCATCTCGACATGGCCGAAATTATCGTTGAAGCCCTGCTCACGCCCCAGATTGATGAATTGCTTGTGCTCCGAACCGATCTGCTCGAACAACTTGCGACAGGCCCAGGCCGGATCCTGATGATCGCCTGCTGCACTGACCGCCAGCACTGGCACTCGCACATCGGCCAGCCCCGCCCACCAATCCTTGTCCTTGTCGCCAAAACGGCCGAACAAGCCGTACCAGCGCATGCTTTCCAGCGCCAGACCGATCGGCTCATCTTCCGGGCCACGTTTGAGACGCGAACCCGACAATTGCGCAAAGCGCTTGAGAATGAAGCGCCCGCTCCACTCCACCGGCGGGATTTTCAGCGGCCAGTAGGTGCGGCTGACCTGGGTGCCGAAAAACGCTGCCGACGCCACGGCAGGCTCGCCAAGGTATTCGCCACCGAGCGCCGCCGCCAGGGTGATGCCGCCCAGCGAATGGCCGATCCAGTGCGGCACCTGACCGCTCTGCTCACGCACGAACGCGGCAATCGCCGGGAGATCGTAGCGGGCATAGTCGGCGACACGGTTGCGTCGGTATTCTTCGTTGCGCGCCGACAAGCCGTGGCCGCGCATCTCCGGAATCCACACGTCGAACCCCAGGCGCGTCATATACGCGCCCAAGCCCAGGCCTTTGGGTGAAAACCAGAAGCGTCGATTGGAGAAACTGCCGTGCAGCAAGATCACCGGCACACCGCGAGGCGTCGAGTCATCGGCCATGCCCAAACGGGTCACAGCGATTTCCACGGACCAGTCGGGACTGTTGCCGGGTTTCAAGCGATACACGTCTTCGCTCAGATCACCACGCCGTTCGGCGCTGATCAGGGCGACAGGAAATAGGTTGCTGCTGCTTTGCATAATGCTCTTGCACAAAAAAGGGCGGCATCTACAGGAGCCCGCCCTACTTGAATCTCAAGGCCCGCCCCAAAGAGGGAACGGGCCGTTCACTATTGATCAGGCCTGCGCCTGGCCTTCTGCGAGGAAGAACCAGGTTTCCAGCACCGTGTCCGGGTTCAGCGACACGCTCTCGATGCCCTGCTCCATCAGCCACTTGGCCAGATCCGGGTGGTCCGAAGGACCCTGACCGCAGATACCGATGTACTTGCCGGCCTTGTTGCACGCGGCAATTGCGTTGGCCAACAACTTTTTGACCGCCGGATTACGCTCGTCGAACAGGTGCGCGATGATACCGGAATCGCGGTCCAGGCCCAGCGTCAGCTGAGTCAGGTCGTTGGAACCGATCGAGAAACCGTCGAAGAATTCGAGGAATTCTTCAGCAAGGATCGCGTTGGATGGCAGCTCGCACATCATGATCACGCGCAGACCGTTCTCGCCGCGCTTCAAGCCGTTTTCGGCGAGCAGATCGACCACCTGGCTGGCTTCGCCCAGGGTACGGACGAATGGCACCATGATTTCGACGTTGGTCAGGCCCATCTCGTTGCGCACACGCTTCAGCGCGCGGCACTCGAGTTCGAAGCAGTCACGGAACGATTCGCTGATGTAACGCGAAGCGCCACGGAAGCCCAGCATCGGGTTTTCTTCTTCCGGCTCGTAGAGCTTGCCGCCGATCAAGTTGGCGTATTCGTTGGACTTGAAGTCCGACAGACGCACGATGACTTTCTTCGGTGCGAACGCGGCAGCGAGGGTGCTGATGCCTTCGACCAGTTTCTCGACATAGAAACCGACCGGATCGTCGTAACCGGCGATACGCTTGTCGACGCTTTCCTTGATTTCCTGCGGCAGACCGTCGTAGTTCAACAGCGCTTTCGGGTGAACGCCGATCATGCGGTTGATGATGAATTCCAGACGGGCCAGGCCGACACCGGCGTTCGGCAGTTGCGCGAAGTCGAAAGCGCGGTCCGGGTTGCCGACGTTCATCATGATCTTGAACGGCAGCTCCGGCATGGCGTCGACGGAGTTCTTCTTGATATCGAAGCCCAGTTCGCCTTCAAAGATGTAACCGGTGTCGCCTTCGGCGCAGGACACGGTCACGCCCTGGCCATCCTTCAGCAGTTGGGTGGCGTTGCCGCAACCGACCACTGCCGGGATACCCAGCTCACGGGCGATGATTGCCGCGTGGCAGGTACGGCCACCACGGTTGGTGACGATGGCGCTGGCGCGCTTCATCACCGGTTCCCAATCCGGGTCGGTCATGTCGGAAACGAGCACGTCGCCCGGCTGGACTTTGTCCATTTCGGACACGTCTTTGATGATGCGCACTTTACCGGCGCCGATGCGCTGGCCAATCGCACGACCTTCAACCAGCACGGTGCCGGTTTCTTTCAGCAGGTAACGCTCCATGACGTTGGCCTGGGTGCGGCTTTTCACGGTTTCCGGACGCGCCTGCACGATGTACAGCTTGCCGTCGTCACCGTCCTTGGCCCATTCGATGTCCATCGGGCAGCCGTAGTGCTTCTCGATGATCATCGCTTGCTTGGCCAGTTCGCTGACTTCAGCGTCGGTCAGGCAGAAACGCGCGCGGTCAGCCTTGTCGACGTCGACAGTCTTGACCGAACGACCGGCCTTGGCTTCGTCGCCGTAGATCATCTTGATGGCTTTGCTGCCCAGATTGCGACGCAGGATCGCCGGACGACCGGCCTCCAGCGTGCCCTTGTGTACGTAGAACTCGTCCGGGTTGACCGCGCCTTGTACGACGGTTTCGCCCAGACCGTAGGCGCCGGTGATAAACACCACGTCACGGAAACCGGATTCGGTATCGAGGGTGAACATCACGCCGGCGGTGCCGGTTTCCGAACGCACCATGCGCTGCACGCCAGCCGACAGGGCGACCAGTTTGTGGTCAAAGCCCTGGTGCACGCGGTAGGAAATCGCACGGTCGTTGAACAGCGAAGCGAACACCTCTTTGGCGGCGCGGATAACGTTTTCCACGCCACGGATGTTCAGGAAGGTTTCCTGCTGACCGGCGAAGGACGCGTCCGGCAAGTCTTCGGCGGTGGCGGAAGAACGCACGGCCACGGCCACATCAGGATTACCGACCGACAGCGCGGCGAACGCGGTGCGGATCTCGGCATTCAGTTTTTCCGGGAATTCGGCTTCCATGATCCATTGGCGGATCTGGGCGCCGGTCTTGGCCAGGGCGTTGACGTCGTCAACGTCGAGTGCGTCGAGGGCCTTGTGGATCTGGTCGTTGAGGCCGCTCAGTTCGAGGAAATCACGATAGGCCTGAGCCGTCGTGGCGAAGCCGCCGGGGACCGAAACACCGGCGCCTGCCAGGTTACTGATCATCTCGCCCAGGGATGCGTTCTTGCCCCCCACATGCTCAACATCGTGTTTGCCGAGCTTATCGAGGGAAACTACGTACTCTACCAAGGTGATCTCTCCACTAACTGTGTTGGAAAAGCTCAGAAACCGGCGGCCCGGGGGAGCCTTGGCCGGTTGTATGGCCTGGACCTGGAAAATAAGTGAGAATGCGGGCCAATGGCGGCCGACAAATCGCGCCTATCATATCCAGAAATGCTCATTAGCTTAAGGCCCAAGGTGCAAATGAAACGATCTGCTTTCTTCATCTCCGATGGCACCGGCATCACTGCCGAAACCCTGGGGCAAAGCCTTCTGGCGCAGTTCGAAAACATTACCTTCAGCAAATTCACGCGACCGTACATCGACAGCGTTGAAAAAGCGCGGGCCATGGTACAACAAATCAACAAAGCCGCTGAAACCGACGGCTTTCGCCCGATCATCTTCGACACCATCGTCAATCAGGACATCCGTGAGATTCTCGCAACCTCCAATGGTTTCATGATCGACATTTTCTCTACCTTCCTCGCCCCGCTCGAGCAGGAACTGACCGAGCATTCTTCCTACACCGTCGGCAAGTCGCACTCGATCGGGCACAACTCAAATTACATGGAGCGGATCGAGGCGGTGAACTTCGCGCTCGATAACGATGACGGCGCGCGCACCCACTATTACGACAAAGCCGACCTGATACTAGTGGGCGTGTCGCGATGCGGCAAAACGCCGACGTGTCTGTACATGGCCATGCAGTTCGGCATCCGCGCGGCCAACTACCCGCTGACCGAAGACGACATGGAACGCCTGACCCTGCCGACGGCACTGCGCGCCCATCAGCACAAGCTGTTCGGCCTGACCATCGACCCCGACCGTCTCACCGCGATCCGCAACGAGCGCAAGCCCAACAGCCGTTATTCGAGCTACGCCCAGTGCGAATTCGAAGTGCGCGAAGTGGAAAACCTGTTCCGCCGCGAGAACATCCCGCACATCAATTCCACGCATTTTTCGGTGGAAGAGATTTCGGCGAAGATTCTGGTGGAGAAAGGTGTGGAGCGGCGGTTCAAGTAGTTGCGGTGTCCTGGCTGACGGCATCGCTGGCAAGCCAGCTCCCACAGGGATTTGTTGTGAATGTGAGTTTCGCAAACACCTGATAAACCTGTGGGAGCGGGCTTGCCCGCGATGAACGATCACACGGTGTCTGTTAATGCCTTGGCCAAAGCTTCAAAGCCGCCAAGCAACAACCCGTCATCCCCCACCGAATTACACACACTCACCCGAATAAATTGCGGCACCGCAGCATGCCCCACCGCAAACGCCTCAGCGGTGGCCACCAGATAGTTATTCTCTTTCAACTCCGCCGCAATCTGCGACGCCCGCCACAGCTCGGGCACTTCCACCCAGAAATGCGGACTGTAAGGGTGAGTCTTGTAGTTCAAACCCTGCAGCAAGGGTGCCACCAAGGCCTTGCGCCGAGCGATCTCGCTGATCTGCTCATCCAGCAAACGCTCGGCCATGCCGCTTTCGATCCACAGACTGGCCACTTCCATCGATAACGGATTGGCCATCCAGCACGTTGCACGAATGGCGGCACTCAAACGCCCGATCAACGCTTGCGGTGCATGCAGATAACCGACGCGCAACCCCGCCGAAACAGCCTTGCTGAGGCTGCCGATCAATACCGCGCGCTCCGGTGCGAAATAACTCAGCGGTAATGGGCGCTGGCGATCCAGCACCGCATGGGCTTCGTCTTCGATGATCAGCAGATTGTGCTGGCGGCAGATTTCGGCAATCGCCTCGCGCCGTGGGATCGACATCACGGCGGCCGTAGGATTCTGGATCGTCGGCGTGCAATACAGCGCAGAAACACGATGCTGACGGCAGATATCCTCCAGCGCCGACGGTAAAAGCCCTTCGTCATCCATCGCCGCGCCAATGAGTTTTATCCCGAGCTGGCGTGCGACGCCGATCAATCCCGGGTAGGACAGATGCTCGGTCACAACGGTGTCGCCGGCCTTGAGCAAGCCCATCAATGTGCACAACAGACCATGCTGGCCGCCGTTGACGCATAACACCTGGTCAGCGTGCGGGACATACGTCGCATGCTGCAACCAGACTGCCCCGGCCAATCGGTGCCGGGCCAGACCGCCCTCTGCGGTGTACCCGGTCAATTGCTGCAACACCCGAGGATCACTGGCCAATTCCTGCAGGCTCTGACTCATGAATGCCGCTTCCTGCGCCGGGATCGGTTGATTGCGGCTCATGTCGAAACAGGCCGACGGCTCATCGCTGACATTACGAAAGCCTTTGTCCTGCGGCCGTTCCATCCCGCGCTGACACACATAAGTGCCATCTCCGACGCGGGCGACAACCAATCCCACCCGCTCCAATTCACCGTAGGCACGGCTGATCGTACCGATGGTCACCCCGAGGCTGTCGGCCAGCAGCCGGTGCGGCGGCAACTTGCATCCCGCCTCAATCACACCCTCCTCAATGGCCTGCGAGACCGCGTCCGCCAGGCGTTTGTACTTCACGCCAACGCCATTGGCGAGGCCGTCGCGGAGAATTGACACCATGGCAATACTTACTTTGACAGTCATTCTCGCCCCGAATAGCGTGCTTAAAACAGGTTCAATCAGAAATAGACCGTTTCCGCGATCAGGTCAATTCCACCGTTCGGAGTACGCCACATGTCGACCGCCGTCAGCACACCGATGCACATCAGCAAACCCTGGCTCGCCGGATTGATCACCAGCACGCTGTTTCTGATCGTCTGTCTGAGTTGGGGCACGACGTGGCTGGGGATCAAGATTGCAGTGGAAAGCGTGCCGCCGTTGACGGCCGCCGGGTTGCGCTTTCTGATCGCTTTTCCGCTGTTTCTGAGCTTTGCGCTGTTGCGCAAGGAACCGCTATTGTTTCCGCGGCAAAGTCGCGGGTTCTTCGTGTTCGTCACGCTGTCATATTTCAGCCTGCCCTACTACCTGCTCAACTACGGTGAAGTGCACGTTTCGTCGGGCCTGACAGCGCTGCTGTTCAGTTGCATGCCGGTGTTTATCCTGTTGTTTTGCGCGCTGTTTCTGCGCGAGAAAATCTACCCGTCGCAAATACTCGGCATCGCCATCGGCTTTGGCAGTCTGTTCATGATTATTCGCAGCCAGGGTCTGCACCTGGATCAGGCCGAATGGCTTGGGGTGCTGGCGATTCTATGTGCGGCGGTAATGCACGCGCTGTGTTACGTGGTGACAAAGAAACACGGCAGCGCCATCAGCGTGATCACCTACAACACCCTGCCGATCGGTATCGCCGGGCTGATGTTATTTATTGTCGGTTTGAGCGTTGAGGCGCCGGTGTTCAGGGACGTCAGCGTACGCTCCTGGGCTGCGCTGTTTTACCTTGGGCTGGTGGCGTCGGTCGGTGGATTCATCGTTTACTTTTTGCTGCTTAAACGCTTGAGCCCGATCATTCTGTCGTTCGTGTTTATCATTTTCCCGGTGTTCGCCGTGATCATCGGCGCCTGGTACGAGGGGCAAACCCTGTCCCGGGAGCTGATGATCTATTCGGCGGTTTTGCTCAGCGGGTTTGCGCTCACCAAATTGCCTATCGAAAAGTGGCGCAAATCGTCCATTTAGGAGCTGCCGAAGGCTGCGATCTTTTGATCCTGTTTTTTACAATCAGAGTCAAAAGATCGCAGCCTGCGGCAGCTCCTACAGGTTTTCGTCAGATCACAAACAGGTCGACGAAACGGTTTACCGGGGTGGCTTCAAGCAGCGCTGGATCCTTGCACAATGCGAAGATTTCGCCGCTGCGCTGGCCGGTGAAACGTGTGGCCAGATTGGCTTTGAACTTGTCTTCGAGTAATGGGATGCCCTCGGCACGGCGGCGGCGATGGCCGATCGGGTATTCCACGACGATGTTGTCGGTGCTGCTGCCGTCCTTGAAAAACACCTGCACGGCGTTGGCGATCGAGCGCTTGTCGGCTTCAAGGTATTCGCGGGTGAAGCGCGGCTCTTCGACGATGACCATTTTCTCGCGCAGTACGTCGATGATCGGATGCGCCCGGTGAAAATCGTCTTCGTACTGCTCCGCAACCAGATTGCCGAAGGCCAGCGGCACGGCGGTCATGTACTGGATGCAGTGGTCACGGTCGGCGGCGTTGGCCAACGGCCCGACCTTGGAAATGATGCGGATCGCCGATTCGTGGGTGGTGATGACGATCTTGTCGATTTCGTGCAGGCGATTGCGCACTTGCGGATGCAACGTCACCGCCGCTTCACAAGCCGTTTGCGCGTGGAATTCGGCGGGAAAGCTGATCTTGAACAGGACATTTTCCATTACGTAACTGCCAAACGGCCGCGAAAAACTGAAAGCACGTTTATCGTCCGGTTTCAGCGCCAGATCGCTGTTGGTGTGGCTGAACAGCACGTCATAAAAGCCCCACTGCCTGGCGCTGAGAACTCCGGGGATGCCCATTTCACCGCGCAGGGCGATATCGGCCAGACGCACACCACGACTCGTCGCATCCCCCGCCGCCCAGGATTTTCGCGAACCGGCGTTCGGAGCATGACGATAGGTGCGCAACGCCTGACCATCGGCAAACGCGTGGGACAAGGCCGACAGCAGTTGCTCACGATTGGCGCCCATCAGTTTGGCGGTAACGGCGGTTGAGGCGACTTTCACCAGAATGACGTGATCAAGTCCTACGCGATTGAAGGAGTTTTCCAGAGCCATCACGCCTTGAATCTCGTGGGCCATGATCATCGCTTCGAGCACATCGCGAATCGTCAGCGGCGACTCACCGTTGGCCAGACGCTTTTGCGAGAGGTGATCGGCCACCGCAAGAATGCCGCCGAGGTTATCCGACGGGTGCCCCCACTCGGCGGCGAGCCAGGTGTCGTTGTAGTCGAGCCAGCGGACGATGCAGCCGATGTCCCATGCGGCTTTGACCGGGTCGAGGCGATAGGACGTGCCCGGGACTCGCGCGCCAAACGGCACGACGGTGCCTTCGACCATCGGGCCAAGATGCTTGGTGCATTCGGGGAAGCGCAGGGCCAGCAGGCCGCAGCCCAGCGTGTCCATCAGGCAGTTGCGGGCGGTGTCGAAAGCTTCGGCAGAGGTGACTTTGAAGGTGAGGACGTAATCGGCGATGTCCTGCAGGACACGGTCGTAGTCGGGGCGGTTGTTCAGGTCGACGTTGGCTCTCATTGCGGTTCTCCTGTGCGGGAATGATGAGTGGGTGCGGTCTTCCTCAGGGCTTGGCGGGTTTGGTCTGGTTGATTGCAGGTCTGGGGTGCCTGCTTGTTTTGGGTTTCTTCAGTGGGTGGCCCCTCACCCTAGCCCTCTCCCGAGGGAGAGGGAACCGATTGGGGGATGCAGTAGAGGTTCACCGACGTGAGCGATCTGCGCTGAATCCATAATGGATCTGGTCAATGCACAACTTCAAACACCTCGATGCCCCTGAATCGATCTTTCAGGTCGGTGCACTCCTTCAGACGCCTCGGTCGCCCCCCCTGAATCCATAATCGACTGGATCTTTCAGGTCGATGTACAGCGTCAGACACCTCGGTCGGCCCCCTCTCCCTCCGGGAGAGGGCTGGGGTGAGGGAAAAGGTTCGCGAGTCAGAAAGAATCCCCGGGAATGCGTACGTAGCCTTCCATCAGCACGCGCGCACTGCGGCTCATGATTGCTTTTTTGACGATCCACTCACCGTTTTCCAGACTGGCTTCAGCGCCAACGCGCAACGTCCCGGACGGATGCCCGAAGCGCACGGCATTGCGTTCAACGCCACCGGCCGCAAGGTTTACCAAGGTGCCGGAAATGGCCGCCGCAGTACCAATCGCAACGGCCGCCGTGCCCATCATCGCGTGGTGCAACTTGCCCATCGACAACGCCCGCACCAGCAAATCCACATCACCCGCGCCGATCGCTTTGCCACTGGACGCCACATACGCCGCAGGCTTGGCGACAAACGCAACTTTCGGCGTGTGCTGACGCTTGGCCGCTTCATCCAGATTCGATATCAGGCCCATGCGCAGCGCGCCATAGGCACGAATGGTCTCGAACATCTGCAACGCTTTCGGATCGCTGTTGATCGCGCTTTGCAGCTCGGTGCCGGTGTAACCAATGTCTTCGGCGTTGACGAAAATCGTCGGGATACCGGCGTTGATCATGGTCGCCTTGAACGTGCCGACACCCGGTACCTCCAGCTCATCGATCAGGTTGCCGGTGGGGAACATCGAACCGCCGCCACCCTCTTCTTCAGCCGCCGGATCCATGAATTCAACCTGCACTTCGGCGGCCGGAAAGGTCACGCCGTCAAGTTCGAAATCACCGGTTTCCTGTACTTCGCCGTTGGTGATCGGCACGTGGGCAATAATCGTTTTGCCGATGTTGGCCTGCCACACGCGCACCACCGCGACACCGTTGTACGGAATGCGGCTGGCGTCGACCAGACCGTTGCTGATGGCGAACGAACCGACGGCTGCCGAGAGGTTGCCGCAGTTGCCACTCCAGTCGACGAACGGCTTGTCGATGGAGACCTGACCGAACAGGTAATCGACGTCGTGATCGGCCTTGATGCTTTTCGACAGAATCACGGTTTTGCTGGTGCTGGAGGTGGCGCCGCCCATGCCGTCGATTTGCTTGTCGTACGGGTCAGGGCTGCCGATCACGCGCAGTAATAAAGCGTCGCGAGCAGGGCCAGGAATCTGCGCGGCTTCGGGCAGGTCCTTGAGGCTGAAGAACACGCCTTTGCTGGTGCCGCCGCGCATGTAGGTGGCGGGGATTTTGATTTGTGGTGCGTGAGCCATGGTTGCTCCTCAAAGGACCAAGGGATTCGTCATCCCTTGGTCACTTAACTTGTTTTAAACGGCAACCGCCGACTCTTCGAGGAAGTCCTGAGCGAAGCGCTGCAACACGCCGCCAGCCTCGTAGATCGACACTTCTTCAGCGGTATCCAGACGGCAAGTCACCGGCACGTCAACGCGCTCGCCGTTCTTGCGATGGATCACCAGCGTCAGGTCCGCACGCGGTTTGCGCTCGCCGATCACGTCGTAGGTTTCGCTGCCGTCGATGGCCAGCGTGTGACGGTCGGTGCCCGGCTTGAACTCCAGCGGCAACACGCCCATGCCCACCAGGTTGGTGCGGTGAATGCGCTCGAAACCTTCAGCGGCAATCGCCTCGACACCGGCCAGACGCACGCCTTTCGCCGCCCAGTCACGGGACGAACCCTGACCGTAATCGGCGCCGGCAATGATGATCAGCGGCTGCTTGCGTTCCATGTAGGTTTCGATGGCTTCCCACATGCGCATGACCTTGCCTTCCGGCTCGACACGCGCGAGCGAACCCTGTTTGACCTTGCCGTTTTCCACGACCATCTCATTGAACAGTTTCGGGTTGGCGAAGGTCGCGCGCTGCGCGGTCAAGTGGTCGCCACGGTGGGTGGCGTACGAGTTGAAGTCCTCTTCCGGCAGGCCCATTTTCGCCAGGTATTCGCCGGCGGCGCTGTTGAGCATGATCGCGTTGGACGGCGACAGGTGATCGGTGGTGATGTTGTCCGGCAGCACCGCCAGCGGGCGCATACCCTTAAGCGGACGTGCGCCGGCCAGCGCGCCTTCCCAATACGGCGGACGGCGAATGTAGGTGCTCATCTCACGCCAGTCGTACAGCGGCGTGACTTTCGGGCCGGTGTCTTCATGGACGGCGAACATCGGAATGTAGACCTGACGGAACTGCTCAGGCTTGACCGAAGATTTCACCACCGCGTCGATTTCTTCGTCGCTCGGCCAGATGTCCTTGAGGCGGATTTCCTTGCCGTCGACCACGCCCAAGACATCCTTCTCGATATCGAAACGGATGGTCCCGGCGATGGCGTAAGCGACCACCAGCGGCGGCGAGGCGAGGAACGCCTGCTTGGCGTACGGGTGAATGCGGCCGTCGAAGTTGCGGTTGCCCGAGAGCACGGCAGTCGCATACAGATCGCGGTCGATAATCTCTTGCTGGATCACCGGATCGAGTGCGCCGGACATGCCGTTGCAGGTGGTGCAGGCGAACGCGACGACGCCGAAACCGAGCTGTTCCAGCTCCGTGGTCAACCCTGCTTCGTCGAGGTACAGCGCCACGGTTTTCGAGCCCGGCGCCAGCGAGGATTTGACCCACGGTTTGCGGGTCAGGCCAAGCTTGTTGGCATTACGCGCCAGCAGTCCGGCAGCAATCACGTTGCGCGGGTTGCTGGTGTTGGTGCAACTGGTGATGGCAGCGATGATCACCGCGCCGTCGGGCATTTGCCCCGGCACGTCATCCCACTGCCCGGAGATGCCTTTGGCGGCCAGGTCCGACACCGCCACGCGGGCGTGCGGGTTGCTTGGGCCGGCCATGTTGCGCACTACCGACGACAGGTCGAAGGTCAGGCCGCGCTCGTATTGCGCGCCTTTCAGGCTGTCGGCCCACAGGCCGGTGAGCTTGGCGTATTGCTCGACGAGCTGCACTTGCTGGTCTTCACGACCGGTGAGTTTCAGGTAATCGATGGTTTGCTGGTCGATGTAGAACATCGCCGCCGTGGCGCCGTATTCCGGGGCCATGTTGGAGATGGTCGCGCGGTCGCCGAGGGTCAGCGCCGCCGCCCCTTCGCCGAAGAACTCCAGCCACGCGCCAACCACTTTCTGTTTGCGCAGGTATTCGGTCAGCGCCAGCACCATGTCGGTGGCGGTGATGCCCGGTTGCAGCTTGCCGGTCAGCTCGACGCCGACGCTTTCCGGCAGACGCATCCACGACGCGCGGCCAAGCATCACACTCTCGGCTTCGAGACCGCCGACGCCGATGGCAATCACGCCCAGCGCATCGACATGCGGAGTGTGGCTGTCGGTGCCGACGCAGGTGTCGGGGAACGCCACGCCGTCGCGCACCTGGATCACCGGGGACATTTTCTCCAGGTTGATCTGGTGCATGATGCCGTTGCCCGGCGGGATTACATCAACGTTCTTGAAGGCTTTTTTGGTCCAGTTGATGAAGTGGAATCGGTCTTCGTTGCGACGGTCCTCAATGGCGCGGTTCTTCTCGAACGCCTGCTTGTCGAAACCGCCCGCCTCCACCGCCAGCGAGTGGTCGACGATCAATTGCGTCGGCACCACCGGGTTGACCTGCGCCGGATCGCCGCCCTGTTGCGCAATCGCGTCACGCAGGCCGGCGAGGTCGACCAGCGCGGTCTGGCCGAGAATGTCGTGGCAGACCACACGGGCCGGAAACCACGGGAAGTCGAGGTCGCGTTTGCGTTCGATCAGTTGCTTGAGGGAATCGGTGAGCGTGGCCGGGTCGCAGCGACGCACGAGGTTTTCCGCCAGCACGCGGGAGGTGTACGGCAGGGTGTCGTAACTGCCGGGCTGGATCGCCTCGACAGCCGCGCGGGCATCGAAATAATCCAGAGGACTGCCGGGCAGGGTTTTGCGGAATTCTGTGTTCATCGGGTCAGGACTCGGGTCACGGTAGTTTCAAAGGGTGGGGCCAGACACCGACCTCAAAATTCACACTGAACCCTGTGGGAGCTGGCTTGCCAGCGATGCGGTGGGTCAGTCAGCATCATTGTTGGATGTGACGCCGTCATCGCTGGCAAGCCAGCTCCCACAGGGATTTAGGTGAGCTTCGAGATCAGTATTCGGCACTCACCATTTCAGCGACGTTCGATTGGCACGAACTTGCGCTGTTCAACGCCGATGTACTCGGCGCTTGGACGGATGATGCGGTTGTTGGCGCGCTGTTCGAACACGTGCGCGGCCCAGCCGGTCAGGCGCGAGCAGACGAAGATCGGCGTGAACAGCTTGGTCGGGATACCCATGAAGTGGTACGCCGAGGCATGGTAGAAATCGGCGTTGGGGAAGAGTTTTTTCTGCTCCCACATGGTCTTGTCGATGGCTTCCGAAACCGGGAACAGCACCTTGTCACCGACTTCATCCGCGAGTTTTTTCGACCAGCCCTTGATCACCTCGTTGCGCGGGTCGCTGTCCTTATAGATCGCGTGGCCGAAGCCCATGATCTTGTCCTTGCGCTCGAGCATGCCGAGGGTGCCTTTGATCGCGTCTTCCGGCGACGAGAAGCGCTCGATCATTTCCATCGCCGCTTCGTTGGCGCCGCCGTGCAACGGGCCGCGCAGCGAACCAATAGCGGCTGTTACGCAGGAATACAGATCGGACAGCGTCGATGCGCAAACCCGTGCGGTGAAGGTCGAGGCGTTGAATTCGTGCTCGGCGTAAAGGATCAGCGAAACGTTCATCACTTTGACGTGCAGTTCGCTTGGCTTCTTGTCGTGCAGCAGGTGCAGGAAGTGACCGCCGATGGTCGGCTCGTCGCTGACGCAATTGATGCGTTTGCCGTCGTGGCTGAAGCGATACCAGTAGCACATGATCGCCGGGAACGCGGCCAGCAAGCGATCAGTCTTGTCGCGCTGCTCGGAGAAGTCTTTCTCCGGTTCGAGGTTGCCGAGGAACGAGCAACCGGTGCGCATCACGTCCATCGGGTGGGCGTCGGCGGGGATGCGTTCGAGCACTTCTTTCAGCGCTTGCGGCAGGTCGCGCAGTTTGCTCAGTTTGCCTTGGTATTCGTCGAGTTGCGCCTGGGTCGGCAGTTCGCCGTAGAGCAGCAGGTAAGCGACTTCTTCAAATTGTGCATCGGCTGCCAGTTCGCGCACGTCGTAGCCGCGATAGGTCAGCCCGGCACCGGCCTGGCCCACGGTGGACAGTGCGGTTTGCCCGGCGACCTGGCCACGGAGCCCGGCGCCACTGAGTACTTTTGCTTCGGCCATTGCTGTCTCCAATTTTTGAATTTGTTAGGGAATCTGCAATTACGGTGTTGTTCGCAAAAGATCGCAGCCTTCGGCAGCTCCTACATCGAACGCGCTCCTGTAGGAGCTGTCGAGTGAAACGAGGCTGCGATCTTTTGATCTTTCAATCATTTTTTCGCGGCAAACAACGCATCGAGCTTCTGCTCGAAGGTGTGGTAGTCGATGCGATCGTAAAGCTCCATGCGAGTCTGCATGGTGTCGATGACATTCTGTTGCGTGCCGTCGCGGCGGATCGCGGTGTAGACGTTTTCCGCCGCTTTGTTCATCGCGCGGAACGCCGACAGCGGGTACAGCACCAGCGACACGTCGGCGCCGGCCAGTTGCTCGGTGGTGTACAGCGGCGTCGAACCGAACTCGGTGATGTTGGCCAGAATCGGCGCTTTCACGCGGTTGGCGAACAGCTTGTACATCTCCAGTTCCGTGATGGCTTCCGGGAAGATCATGTCGGCGCCGGCCTCGATGCATGCCGCTGCGCGATCAAGTGCCGATTCCAGACCTTCCACCGCCAGCGCATCGGTGCGCGCCATGATCACGAAGCTGTCATCGGTACGCGCATCGACCGCAGCTTTGATGCGGTCGACCATTTCCTGCTGGCTGACGATCTCTTTGTTCGGACGGTGGCCGCAGCGCTTGGCACCCACCTGATCCTCGATGTGAATCGCCGCCGCGCCAAACTTGATCATCGACTTGACCGTACGCGCGACGTTGAACGCCGACGAGCCGAAACCGGTATCCACGTCGACCAGCAGCGGCAGATCGCATACGTCGGTGATGCGCCGAACGTCAGTCAGCACGTCGTCCAGACCGGTGATGCCAAGATCCGGCACGCCGAGCGAACCTGCGGCCACCCCGCCACCGGACAGGTAGATCGCCTTGAAACCGGCACGCTTGGCCAGCAGCGCATGGTTGGCATTGATCGCGCCGACCACTTGCAAGGGGTGCTCGCTGGCGACCGCATCGCGGAAACGCTGGCCTGGAGTGTTCAGGTTGGAACTCATGACTCACCTCGTTCAGTGGCTGTCTTGTTGTGGGCGCCGTCCTGGTAATGACGGGCGATGTTGCGTTTCGAGGCGCCGATGTGACGGCGCATCAATAATTCCGCGAGCTCGCCGTCACGGTCGGCGATGGCATCGAGAATCCGGTGGTGTTCGGCAAAGGCCTGGCGCGGGCGGTTCGGCGTGGTGGAGAACTGGATGCGGTACATGCGCACCAGTTGATACAGCTCGCCGCAGAGCATCTGCGTCAGCGTGCGGTTGCCGCTGCCCTGGATGATCCGGTAGTGGAAGTCGAAATCGCCTTCCTGCTGGTAATAGCCAACACCGGCCTGAAACGCTGCGTCGCGTTCGTGGGTTTCCAGCACCCGGCGCAGTTCGTCGATTTCTTCTAAGCTCATGCGTTCGGCCGCCAGACGGCAGGCCATGCCTTCGAGGGATTCGCGGATTTCGTAGAGTTCGAGCAGCTCGGCGTGGCTGAGTGAGACCACCCGCGCGCCGACATGCGGTACGCGCACCAGCAGGCGCTGGCCTTCCAGACGATGAATCGCCTCACGCAGCGGCCCGCGACTGATGCCGTAAGTGCGCGCCAGCTCCGGCTCGGAGATCTTGCTGCCCGGGGCGATCTCGCCTTTGACGATGGCCGCCTGAATGCGCCGGAAGACGTTTTCCGAAAGCGTCTCGGAATCGTCGCCGTTGATGACCGGGGGATCGAGTTGATCCAGCATGATTGTCGACACCTTTAAATCCAATGTGGCAAAAACTAGCCAATTCGCCGGCATCAGTCAAAGGATAAATAGACATTGTCGACAATCGTCTAATAACCTTAAAAGATCGCCGCCTTCGGCAGCTCCTGCAGGGCGCACGCAAACCCAATGCAGGAGCTGCCGAAGGCGGCGATCTTTTGATCTTTTATAGACCGGCCCCAGCGCTGGCGCCATAAAACCACCGTGCTAGAATGCCGCCCGCATTTGCTGGCCATTTGTACGGCTTGTCATAAAAAGCTGATAGGCACACGAAGGGCCTTGCGCAACTTTTGCCAAGGACCTGAACCGAAAACGGAACGCTGCGCACCAGGATTTATGAGACTCAAGCCTTTTCCCACATTCTTCGCCCTGTTTTGCCTGCCCGGCCTCGCCGCCGCGGGGGAAAAAACCGTGTACGGCCTCAACGAATATGCTTCGCTTGACGGCATCAATCTGGAAGTGGCGGCCAAACTCGACACCGGGGCGAAAACCGCCTCACTGAGTGCCCGCGACATCAAACGCTTTAAACGCAACGGTGAGTCCTGGGTACGTTTCTACCTGGCCATCGACGCCGCGCATTCGCACCCGATCGAACGGCCGCTGGCGCGGGTCAGCAAGATCAAGCGCCGCGCCGGCGACTACGACCCGGAAGAAGGCAAGAAGTACACCGCCCGTCCGGTGATCGAGCTGGATATCTGCATGGGCACAGCAATGCGCAGCATCGAAGTGAACCTGACCGACCGAAGTGCGTTCCAATACCCGCTTTTGATCGGCTCCGAAGCGCTGAAACGCTTCGACGCGCTGGTCGACCCCAGTCTTAAATACGCTGCCGGCAAACCCGCCTGCACCATCGCCGCTCATACCGCCGAGTAATTTCCATGCGTTCTCTAACCTTCCACCTGAAAATCCTGATTACCATTCTGGTGCTCCTGGGCGTTTCGGTTACGGCCTATCAGATTTTCGTGCTCGGCATCCCGGTGACCGAAGACGCCACCGACGACTTGTGGAACATCGACGCCAAAGTCGAGTTCGTCGCCAGCACCAAGGATCCGGTAAAGATCCAGATGTTCGTGCCACCGTTGAGCCGCGATTACGTCAGCCTTAACGAGAGTTTTATCTCCAATAACTACGGCGTCGCCGTCAACCGCGTCGACGGCAACCGCAAGGTCACCTGGTCGGCGCGCCGGGCCAAGGGCAACCAGACCCTTTATTACCGTCTGGTGCTGACCAAGCGTTACACCGCGGAAAAATCCAAGATCAAAGGCCCGACCTTCCGCGACAGCATCGCCATTGAAGGCCCTGAGAAAATCGCCGCCGAAGCCCTGCTCGCGCCGATCCGCCAGCACTCTGCCGACGTCGAAACCTTTATTGGCGAGGCGATCAAACGCGTCAACAACGTCAACGATGACAACGTGAAACTGCTGCTGGCCGGCGATCCGTCGACGCCGCACAAAGCCAAAATCGTCGAACTGCTGCTGTCCATCGCCCACGTGCCGGTGGAAAAAGTCCATACCATCCGCCTCGTCGCCGACCAGCCGCAAACGCCTGAACTGTGGCTGCGCAGCTTCAACGGCAACGACTGGCTGTACTTCAACCCGGAAACCGGCGAACAAGGCCTGCCGACCGACCGCCTGTTGTGGTGGACCGGCGATGAAAACCTGATCACCGTCGACGGCGGCAAGAAAGCCAACGTGACCTTCAGCCTCAACAACAGCGAGATGAACGCGATTCGTCTGGCCAAGCTGACGGACGAAAACACCGACGCCAACTTCCTCGAATACTCGCTGTACGGCTTGCCGCTGCAGACTCAGCAGACCTTCATGATCATGGTGATGATCCCGATCGGCGTGCTGGTGATCCTGATTCTGCGCAACCTGATCGGCCTGCAGACCCTCGGCACGTTCACCCCGGTACTGATCGCCCTCGCCTTCCGCGAAACCCAACTGGGCTTCGGCATTCTGCTGTTTACCGTGATCACCGCGCTGGGCCTGTCGTTACGGTCGTATCTGGAACACCTGAAGCTGCAAATGCTGCCGCGCCTCTCGGTGGTGCTGACCTTTGTTGTGGTGTTGATCGCGGCGATCAGCCTGTTCAGCCACAAGCTTGGCCTGGAGCGCGGGCTTTCGGTGGCGCTGTTCCCGATGGTGATTCTGACCATGACCATCGAACGCCTGTCGATCACCTGGGAAGAGCGCGGCGCCAGCCATGCGATGAAAGTCGCGATCGGCACGCTGTTCGCGGCGTCCCTGGCGCACCTGATCATGACCGTGCCTGAGCTGGTCTACTTCGTGTTCACCTTCCCGGCGATCCTGCTGATTCTGGTCGGTTTCATGCTGGCGATGGGGCGTTATCGCGGCTACCGCCTGACCGAGCTGGTGCGTTTCAAGGCTTTCCTGAAGAAGGCTGACGCCTGATGTTCGGTTTCTGGAAGACCTGGAAGGCCCTGGAAGCGCGGGGCATCATGGGCATCAATCGGCGTAACGCCGACTACGTGCTCAAGTACAACAAGCGCAGCCTGTACCCGATCGTCGATGACAAGATCATCACCAAGGAGCGCGCCATCGAGGCCGGCATTCACGTGCCGGAACTGTATGGCGTTATTTCCACAGAGAAGGAAATCGACAAGCTCGACGAGATCATCGGCGGCCGCAACGACTTCGTGATCAAACCGGCCCAGGGCGCTGGCGGCGACGGCATCATCGTGATTGCCGACCGCTTCGAGGGCCGCTATCGCACGGTGTCGGGCAAGATCCTTGCTCATGAAGAGCTGGAACATCACATCTCAAGCATCCTCACCGGTTTGTATTCACTGGGCGGGCACCGCGACCGCGCGTTGATCGAATACCGCGTGACTCCGGATCAAATCTTCAAAAGCATCAGCTACGAAGGTGTGCCGGACATCCGCATCATCGTGTTGATGGGCTACCCGGTGATGGCCATGTTGCGCCTGCCGACCCGGCAGTCCGGCGGCAAGGCCAACCTGCACCAGGGCGCCATCGGTGTCGGTGTCGACTTGGCCACGGGTCTGACGCTGCGCGGCACCTGGCTGAACAACATCATTACCAAACACCCCGACACCACCAACGCGGTGGACGGCGTGCAACTGCCCTACTGGGACGGTTTCATGAAACTCGCGGCCGGCTGCTATGAGCTGTGCGGGTTGGGGTATATCGGTGTGGACATGGTGCTGGATCAGGAGAAAGGCCCGCTGATTCTGGAATTGAATGCGCGGCCGGGTTTGAATATCCAGATCGCCAACGACTGTGGGCTGACGTTGCGTACGCACGCGGTGGAAGCGCGCCTGGAAGAGCTGAAGACGCGTGGTGTGACGGAGACGGTTGAGGAGCGCGTGGCGTTTACTCAGGAAATGTTTGGGCATATTCCTGCGGTCGAAGGCTAAAAGCTGAAAAGCCCCTCACCCTAGCCCTCTCCCAGAGGGAGAGGGGACTGACCGAGGTGGATATTGGAGCTACGCCGACTTGAAAGTCTTGAGTCGAACTCAGGCTTTGAAAAACATGAAGGTCGGCGCCCTTCCCGAAATTTCGAGTCAAACTCGGCTTTGAAAAGCATGAAGATCGGCTCCCTTTCCGAAATTTCGAGTCAAACTCGGCTTTGAAAAGCATGAAGATCGGCTCCCTTTCCCCCTCGCCCCCTTGGGGGAGAGGGTTGGGGTGAGGGGGAGGCTTTTGACTTTGATCTGGCATCGGAGAGGACTACAATCCCCTCCCCGCCTCAATGGCCGATCTGCCCCGACCATGTTGACCTGTTCCGTACACCCGCTGCCCTACCGCACCAATCCCGCCGACTACTTCGCGGCCATCCGCAACGCCCCCGGCGCCGTGCTGCTCGACAGCGGCCGACCAAGTGCCGACCGTGGCCGCTATGACCTGCTCAGCGCCTGGCCGCTGGAACAACTGGCGGTGTTGCCCGACGAAAGCGGCGGCGTATTCCTACAACGCCTGCGGGATAATCTGACCCGCCTGGGCGAGGCTGATTTGCCAACGGGTTTCGACCTGCCCTTCGCCGGCGGTTTGATCGGCTACCTGAGCTACGACTTCGGTCGGCATCTGGAAAACCTGCCGAGCCAGGCGCTGGATGATCTGCAATTGCCGGATGCCCGTTTTGGCCTGTACGACTGGGCGCTGATCAGCGATCACCAGACCGCCACCAGCCAACTGGTGTTTCATCCGTCCGTGATCGACAGCGAAAAACAGCGGCTCATCGCGCTGTTCAGCCAGCCGGCTATTGAATCGATGGCGCCGTTCAAACTGAACGCGCCGATGACCGCCGATCTTTCGGCCGACGATTACCGTCAAGCCTTTGAACGCATCCAGCATTACATCCAGGCCGGCGACTGCTATCAGGTCAACTTTGCCCAGCGCTTCCGCGCTTCATGTCAGGGCGATCCGTGGCTGGCGTACTGCAAATTACGTGAAGCCTGCCCGACGCCGTTCTCCGGTTTCCAGAGCCTGCCCGACGGCGGCGCGGTGTTGAGCCTGTCGCCAGAGCGCTTCGTCAAAGTCAGCGAACGTCAGGTGGAAACCCGGCCGATCAAGGGCACCCGCCCCCGCGGCCTGACGCCGACCGAAGATGCCGCGAACGCCGCCGAACTGCTGGCCAGTCCCAAGGATCGCGCGGAAAACCTGATGATCGTCGACCTGCTGCGCAACGACCTCGGCCGTACCTGCCGGATCGGTTCGGTGCGGGTGCCGGAGCTGTTCAGTCTGGAAAGCTATCCGAACGTGCATCACTTGGTCAGCAGCGTCACCGGTGAGCTGGCGAATGATCGTGACGCACTGGATTTGATTGCCGGCAGTTTCCCCGGCGGCTCGATCACCGGCGCGCCGAAGATTCGCGCAATGCAGATCATCGATGAGCTGGAGCCGACCCGGCGCGGGTTGTATTGCGGGTCGCTGCTGTACCTGGACGTGCGCGGCGAGATGGACAGCTCCATCGCGATTCGCAGTCTGTTGGTCAAGGACGGGCAGGTGTGCTGCTGGGGCGGTGGCGGAATTGTGGCCGATTCGGACTGGCAGGCTGAGTATCAGGAGTCGATTACCAAAGTCAGAATCCTCCTCGACACCCTGCAGAACCTCTGAATGACACAACCCGTGTAGGAGCTGCCGAAGGCTGCGATCTTTTGATCTTGATCCTGAAAAACCAGATCAAAAGATCGCAGCCTTCGGCAGCTCCTACAGGGGTATTCATTACAAACTCAATTCTCTGTTAGAAGCTTTGAGGAACTCCTGCTTCAACTCGGCAAACGTATGCACCGCTGGAAACTGCGGGAACTCGCGAATCACATTCTCCGGCGCATGGAACAAAATCCCCGCATCCGCCTCGCCCAGCATCGTCGTGTCGTTATACGAATCCCCCGCCGCAATCACCCGGTAATACAGGCTCTTGAACGCCAGCACCGATTGGCGCTTGGGATCTTTCTGACGCAACTGATAGCTGGTCACCCGCCCGCTTTCATCGGTAATCAGGCGATGGCAAAGCAAGGTTGGGAAGCCCAGTTGACGCATCAGCGGCTGCGAGAACTCATAAAACGTGTCCGACAGAATCACCACCTGAAAGCGCTCGCGCAGCCAGTTTACGAACTCCACCGCGCCGTCCAGCGGCTTCAACGTGGCGATCACTTCCTGAATGTCCGCCAGCTTCAAGCCATGCTCATCAAGAATGCGCAGACGCTGCTTCATCAGCACGTCGTAATCGGGAATGTCCCGGGTGGTGGCCTTGAGGGATTCGATTCCGGTTTTTTCGGCGAAGGCGATCCAGATTTCCGGCACCAACACCCCTTCAAGATCCAGGCAAGCAATTTCCACAAGACACTCCCGTTTGTATTGATTATTTGAGTCGAGCGATGCCGAACTCTAGCGACTCGAATCCCGACACGCAACGCACAGCACGCCCCGACTCGCGCAGCTTTTTGTTACCATCAGCCCCATATAGAGCGCCCAGCGCCACCGACCTGTAGGAAGCCGCCCTGATGAGTGCAACGTTCGACGTCGTGGAACTCGCCACGACCTATGCCAATAAATCCGCCCAGGACATCCTCAAACTCGCATTTGCCGAGTTCGGCGATGACTTGTGGATATCTTTCAGCGGTGCCGAGGATGTGGTGCTGGTGGACATGGCCTGGAAGCTCAACAAGAACGTCAAGGTGTTCAGCCTCGACACCGGCCGTCTGCACCCGGAGACCTACCGCTTCATCGATCAGGTGCGCGAGCACTACAAGATCGACATCGAACTGGTGTCGCCGGACTACACGAAACTCGAACCGTTCGTGAAGGAAAAAGGCCTGTTCAGTTTCTACAAGGACGGCCACGGCGAGTGCTGCGGCATCCGCAAGATCGAGCCGCTGCGCCGCAAGCTGTCTGACGTCAAAGCCTGGGCCACGGGCCAGCGCCGTGACCAGAGCCCGGGCACCCGCAGTGCTGTGGCAGTGATGGAAATCGATACGGCGTTTTCTACCCCTGAGCGCACATTGTACAAGTTCAACCCGTTGGCGCAGATGACCAGCGAGGAGATCTGGGGCTACATCCGTATGCTCGAACTGCCGTACAACAGCCTGCACGAGCGCGGTTTTATCAGCATCGGCTGCGAACCATGCACCCGTCCGGTGCTACCGAACCAGCACGAGCGTGAAGGCCGCTGGTGGTGGGAAGAAGCGACGCAGAAAGAATGCGGGTTGCATGCGGGGAATATCATTAGCAAGGCCTGATCTCCAATTCCAGCGACATCCCCTGTGGGAGCGAGCCTGCTCGCGAATGCGTATTCTCAGTCGACATCTTCATTGACTGATCCAACGCATTCGCGAGCAGGCTCGCTCCCACATTTTGCACCTGCACGACCTTAAAAATGTGTACGCACGAATGTCACTATCGGTGCCATTTATGTGTGCACTTTTTTGTTTGCACGCCCTGAAAAGTTACATCCCGCCAGAAAAAACCTCGTCCTCGCCTGCCGCCAAATTCCTCCGCCAAAAATAAATTGCTGTTCGAACGGTCAATTTTTAACCACCAATTTTCAAAGAGTTAGTGTTCATCGATAACTTTTCGAAATGAGTAACACCGCCTATAGATTCGCGATTGGCACAAATCTGGCTTTAGTGCATACATGTTTTGTATACAAAACTGCAAAACATAAAACCACTTTCGATCCGCAAGCCTGAAGCGCCCTATCCCGTACAGGCTGCAGATGCCCCGTAACCAGTGATGTTTGCTGGCCGCGACGAAGATTTGTCGAGCCTGACGGCTCATGCACAGTCATCGCGGCCCTGAACATCAGGAGCCTGCCGGAATGCGTACAAGTCTCTCCAATAACATCGCGCTGAATCTGCCCGCCTCTGCCCTCGATCAACCGTTACCCCATGACGGACTGGCCGAGCCTTTACAACTGAGCCCGCGCCTGCACAACAGCGACCTGGCGCCAACCAAGGCCGAAGGTCGACGCTGGGGCAAATACAGCATCTTTGCCCTGTGGACCAACGATGTGCACAACATCGCCAACTACTCGTTCGCCATTGGCTTGTACGCGCTGGGCCTGGGTGGCTGGCAGATTCTGCTGTCGTTGGGGATCGGCGCGGCGCTGGTGTATTTCTTCATGAACCTGTCCGGTTACATGGGGCAGAAGACCGGGGTGCCGTTTCCGGTGATCAGCCGGATCAGTTTCGGCATTCACGGCGCGCAAATTCCTGCACTGATCCGGGCGGTTATCGCCATCGCCTGGTTCGGCATTCAGACGTACCTGGCGTCAGTGGTGTTCCGCGTGTTGCTCACCGCCGTGCATCCGGGCTTCGCCGAATACGACCACAACTCGATTCTTGGTCTGTCGACGCTGGGCTGGGTGTGCTTTGTGGCGATCTGGTTCGTGCAACTGGTGATCCTCGCTTACGGCATGGAAATGGTTCGCCGTTATGAGGCGTTTGCCGGGCCAGTGATTCTGTTGACCGTTGCCGCCCTCGCCGCGTGGATGTACTTCCAGGCCAACGCGACCATCGCTTGGTCGATCCGCGAGCCGCTGACCGGTGGCGAGATGTGGCGCAACATCTTTGCCGGCGGCGCACTGTGGCTGGCGATCTACGGCACGCTGATCCTCAACTTCTGCGACTTCGCCCGCTCTTCGCCGTGCCGCAAAACCATCAAGGTCGGAAATTTCTGGGGTTTGCCGGTGAATATTCTGCTGTTCGCCGCGATTACCGTCCTGCTCTGTGGTGCGCAATTTCAGATCAACGGCCGCATCATCGAGAGCCCGACCGAGATCATCGCCTCGATCCCCAACACCTTCTTTCTGGTGCTCGGTTGCCTGGCGTTCCTGATCGTTACTGTCGCAGTAAACATCATGGCCAACTTCGTCGCCCCGGCGTTCGTGCTGAGCAACCTGGCGCCGAAGTACCTGACCTTCCGTCGTGCCGGGCTGATCAGCGCGACCATCGCCGTGCTTATCCTGCCGTGGAATCTCTACAACAGCCCGCTGGTGATCGTGTACTTCCTGTCCGGTCTGGGCGCCCTGCTCGGCCCGTTGTACGGGGTGATCATGGTCGACTACTGGCTGATCCGCAAAGGCCGGATCAACGTCCCGCAGCTTTACAGCGAAGATCCCGACGGCGCCTATTACTACAGCCGTGGAGTGAATTTCCGTGCGGTGGCGGCGTTTATTCCTGCGGCGCTGATCGCCATCGTCCTGGCGCTGGTGCCGGGTTTCCACAGCGTCTCGCCGTTCTCCTGGCTGATCGGCGCGGGGATTGCCGGGATGCTCTACCTGATCATCGCCAAACGCCAACCGCACTACGCCGACATCAGCGGCGAATCGATCGCTGTCGACAACGTCTGCCACTAACTCCCTGCGGCCCGGATTTCGGGCCGCCGAACTGCCCGCTATAAGGATTTACCCATGCGTATTCTCGTGGTCAACGTCAACACCACCGAATCCATCACCGAGGCCATTGCCCGCTCGGCGCAGGCTGTCGCCTCGCCCGGCACTGAAATCGTCGGTTTGACGCCGTACTTCGGCGCCGATTCGATTGAAGGCAACTTCGAAAGCTATCTGGCCGCCATCGCGGTCATGGATCGGGTGATGGCCTACGATCAACCGTTCGATGCAGTCATTCAGGCCGGTTACGGTGAGCATGGTCGCGAAGGCCTGCAGGAATTGCTCAACGTGCCGGTGGTGGATATCACTGATGCGGCGGCGAGCACGGCGATGTTTCTCGGCCACGCCTATTCGGTGGTGACCACGCTGGATCGCACCGTGCCGCTGATCGAGGATCGGCTGAAATTGTCCGGTCTGTGGGATCGGTGTGCATCGGTGCGGGCCAGTGGTCTGGCCGTTCTGGAACTGGAACATGAGCCGCAGCGCGCCTTGGAAGCTATCGTGCATCAGGCTGAACTGGCGGTGACTCAGGATAAGGCCGAGGTGATCTGCCTGGGTTGCGGCGGCATGGCCGGGCTGGACGAGCAGATTCGTCGGCGTACCGGCGTGCCGGTGGTGGATGGGGTGACGGCGGCAGTAACGATTGCGGAATCGCTGGTGCGCTTGCGCTTGTCGACATCGAAGGTGCGGACTTATGCGACGCCACGGCCGAAGAACATCATTGGCTGGCCGGCGCGGTTTGCGCGCTGAGACCCTCTTCGGAAACCGATTCGACCCATTCGCAGGCAGGCTCGCTCCCACAGCGGAAAAGTATTCCAAATATGGGAGCGAGCCTGCTCGCGAAGGATGCAACTCGGTATCAAGCCCTGATCAAATCGCACTGAACCGCCGCGCCAACCCCTGCTCCGCAAACTGCTCAATCACATAATCAACAAACGCCCGGGTCTTGCCCGGCAGCAGTTTATGTTCGGCGTAATAGATCGAAATGTTGCCGTCATCGACAAACCAGTCCGGTAGCACCCGCTGCAACGTCCCCGCCTGCAGATACCCCACAGCAAACGGCATGCTCACCAGCGCGATGCCCAAACCTTGTGCTGCCGTCCTGCAAGCGGCCTCGGAATCACTCATGGTCATCCGTGCCTTTAGCATCAACGGCCGACAGTTTTGCGGATTGCGTCCGACCAATTGCCAGGAACGCACGCGCCCGGTTTGCGGTGAGCGAATCAAAATGCCGTCGTGATGGCTGAGGTCGTCCGGATCGAGGATCAGGGGATGGGCCTGTAAATAGTCGGTGGAGGCCACCAATACCCGGTGCGCCGGGCTCAACTTGCGCGCGATCACGCCTTGCGGAAGCTCGAAACCGCCACCGATGGCCGCATCAAAGCCCTGGGCGATCAGATCGACCTGTCGGTTATCGAAATGCCAGTCCGGACTGATCGCGGGATATCGCCGCAGAAACTCACCGAGCATCGGCACGATGTGCAAACAGCCAAACGCGGCACCCATGCTGACTTTCAGCGTCCCGGCCGGAAGCCCTTCGACACTGGACAGATTGGCCACGGCATTCTGAATCGTCGTCAGACTGCCACTGACCTGATCCAGGAAAAGCTGCCCCGCCTCGGTCAGCGTCAGGCTACGTGTACTACGCTGGAACAGCCGTACGCCTAGCCGCCCCTCGAGTTTGGCGACACTTTTGCCAACGGCCGCCGGGGTCAGACTCAAGCGTCGTGCCGCTTCGGCGAAGCTGCCGACTTCGGCACTGCGCACGAAGCATTCGATACTGCTGAAGGTTTCCATGATCGTCACTATAAACTTTTGGTTTACACAGACTATAGCAATCATGGTCTACACAGTTGTCGATACCACGCCGATAATCGGCGCCAACACCAAGGCATTCCGCCTTGAACAGTCTGGAGATCGAACATGACCACTCAACACCTCGGCGGCAAAGTCGCTCTGATTCAAGGCGGTTCCCGTGGTATCGGCGCAGCCATCGTCAAACGCCTCGCTGCTGAAGGCGCTGCAGTAGCCTTCACTTACGTCAGCTCCGCGGCGAAAGCCGAAGAATTGCAGAACAGCATCACTGCCAGCGGTGGCAAAGCCCTGGCGATCAAGGCCGACAGCGCCGACGCCGACGCCATTCGTCACGCGGTCAGCTCCGCGGTCAAAGCCTTTGGCCGCCTCGACATTCTGGTCAACAACGCGGGTGTGCTGGCCGTCGCACCGCTGGAAGATTTCACCCTGGAAGATTTCGACCAGACCCTGGCCATCAACGTGCGCAGCGTGTTCATCGCTTCGCAAGAAGCCGCCAAGCACATGGGCGAAGGTTCGCGCATCATCAACATCGGCAGCACCAACGCTGACCGTATGCCCTTCGCCGGTGGCGGTGTATATGCCATGAGCAAATCGGCGCTGGTCGGTTTGACCAAAGGTCTGGCCCGCGACCTCGGCCCACGCGGCATCACCATCAACAACGTCCAGCCTGGCCCGGTCGATACCGACATGAACCCGGCGCACGGTGACTTCGCCGAAAGCCTGATCCCGCTGATGGCAGTCGGTCGTTACGGCAAAGCCGAAGAAATCGCCAGTTTCGTCGCCTACCTGGCAGGCCCGGAAGCCGGTTACATCACCGGTGCCAGCCTGACCATCGACGGTGGTTTCGGCGCCTGATATTCCGCGTCGCTTGAACGAAAAACGCCGCCCCTCTTTTCACAGAGGGGCGGCGTTTTTCTTCTCAGGTACTCAGGCCCATTCCAGCGCCGGCAAACCACAGGCACTCGGGGTGAACGCTTTTAGCGAGCGAAGAATCCCGTCAGCGTGTGCGTACTTTTCATCGGCCATGGCGGCATCGGGGATGGCGATGGCCGTCATGCCCGCCGCTTTTGCTGCAGTCACGCCAAACGGCGAATCCTCGAACACCAGGCAATCCTCTGGTGCCACACCCAGACGGCGGGCAGCGGTCAGGAAGATATCCGGTGCCGGTTTCGCCGCGCCGACTTCCGGATCGTCTGCCGTGACGATGAAGTCGAACAGCGCGAACCAGTCGCGGTGCAGGGTGGTTTTCTGCCCGAACGATTGCCGCGACGAACTGGTGCCCACGGCAATGGGAATATTGTGCGCCTTGAGGTGGCGAATCAGTTCCTCGGCACCGGGCATCGCTTGTGCGGTGGGAAAACGCTCACGCATCAGCGGCTCGCGGATCACCAGAAACTCTTCGGCGGTGATCGGCAGATCCAACGCCTGCACCACATAATTCGCCAGATCGTTGGCCCCGCGACCAATGATGTTCTGCTTGACGCTCCAGTCGAAGGTGCGCCCGTAGCGCTGGGCAATCAGCGAAGTGACTTCGGTGTAAATGCCTTCGGTGTCCAGCAACAAACCGTCCATATCGAAAATCACGGCCTTGATCGGGCCGAACGCCTTCAGCGGTGCATTCATCATCGGATCCGTTAACAAAGACATCCCAGGCGGCAGGTGAACCGCTGCTCGGATCTGATTAAAGGGTTCAGCAGCATAACGAGCGCGGCGGACATTGAGCAACGGGCAATGTCCGTTGCTGCGATGAACGACTCGCAACAAATTAGCGAAACATCCTACAGGCATCACCTACTCGCCCGACTTCTTTCCTGATTGATCCCCCGCAAAGTCCGCGCACCTTTTTCTTCATGTGCGCGAGTGCTTGCCCATGCTTCAACCCGATCGGCTTCTGGCCCTGAACAACAGCATCGGCCTGCTCATTGTTGCCGCCCTGAATCCCGACGAGCCGGATTTTGACAACCTGATCAGCGAGTTTCGCCTGTGCCTGAACAACTACGACGCCTGGGCCGAGCAGTTCTGGACCGGAACCGCGCTGGATGTCGAGCAGGTCTTCACCGTCGGCAACGACGTGCGCCTCAGCGCGCCGATCAAGTCGCGCCAACCGCTCAGTTCATCGGTGGTCATGTGCTCGGCCAGCGGGGCGTTGACGCTGGTGCACATGTTCGAGGCCGCGCGGTTCGTGCCGATTGGCAACACCCCGGTAACCCTTGAACCGGTGCTTGCCGATGTCGGCGGTGTGCTGACCTTCGGCGAACCGTTGCACCACACCATCGGCCCAAGCGGCATTCTGCAAGTGACCGATTGCGATCGGGGCCAGCGTTATCGCATCACCTTTTTTCCCGATGTATCCACCGACCATGTGCGTGCTCTGTATGCCTCTTATGAAGGTGTCATTGCGGGCCTGGAGGGCTGGTTGCGCGCTGAATGGGCCGGATTTCAGCCGCAGTGGACGGAGTTTTCCAACTCCGGGTTTCTTGACCGTTACGGTCAGTTGCAACAAGCCGATTGGCGCGGGTTCGAGAAAGCCCTGAATGGCGTCTGGGACGACATCAAACAGGTATTCGCCCTGCTCGCCGACTTGCAGGCCAACAGCGAAAAACTGCTGGCGTACCTGAGCGACGTCGAACTCGAAGCGCTGCTGCAAGCCTCCAGCGAGGCCATTGCCAATGGCCTGCTGATCCTCAGTGACGAACCGCTGCTGTTTATTCATCTGGCCGCGTTCACCAGTTGGCTGAAGATGCTGCCGCCGCAATACCTGGCTGAAGTGGTGGCCGAGGTTCGTGTCGAACTGCTGATCAGTTTTCTGCTGATGCGCGTGTCGGGTGGCGTCGGCGTGCCGCTGCGCTTGAGCAGCAAGGTGCTGGCGAAGATCAAGTCGCCGCGGGCGCGGGAATGGCTGGCGGCGTCAGCGTTGCGCCTGGCGGAACTGACGTCGGCACCGCAACTGAACAAACACGCGAGCGCTTTGCGGCCGCTGATGCTTCACGCCCGTGAAGTTGAGTTGAAACCCACGCCGTCGATTCCGCTGAACATTCGTCAGGCCGATTCGCTGGTGTTGACGGTGCCGAATCCGGCGCCTCTTGCGCGAGACAAGCCTGGCGGTTCGAGCCGGATGGAACGGCATGAGCCCCACGACGACTCGCCGGATCAGGCGAAAAACCCCAACGGCGACAGCGCCGATTGCGTACCCCGCACCTGCACCAACGGCTGCCCGGTGTCGATGGTCACTGGCGAAGAACTGCTGACCCTGACCGATGCGGTGCTCGATGGGGTGTTGCCGTTCGAGTTCGCGCGGTTGTATCGCAGCAGCGCGGCGGAGATTGATGTCGGCCTGGGCTTCGGCTGGAGCCATTCGCTGGCGCATCGGCTGGCGTTTGAGGGCGACGTTGTTGTCTGGGTCGACCACGAAAACCGCCGCACCCGCTTTCCATTACCGAGTAGCGAGCGGCCGGCGATTCACAACAGCCTGTCGCGAGCGGCGATCTTTCTTGGCGATGAACCGGAAGAGCTGATCCTCGCGCTGGCCGGGGACACAGCGCGCTTTTATCACTTTCGCGCAGGACGACTGACGGCGATCAGCGATGCCTATGGCAATCGTCTGACAGTGCAACGCGATCGCTCTGACCGGGTGCAGCGACTGGACAACGGCGCCGGGCGTTCACTGCTGTTGCGCTATGAGCGGGCGCAGTTGGTCGGGGTCGATTACCAAGTGTTTCGCGACGGTGCCTGGGACAGCGAACAGACGCTGGTCAGTTACCGCTACGACGCCTACCCGCACCTGATCGAAGCAACCAACGCCGTCGGCGACAGCGAGCGTTACGACTACGACGACGCCCATGTGATTTTGCAGCGGCAACTCGCTGGGGGCGCGAGCTTCTTCTGGGAGTGGGAACGCTCGGGGAAAGCCGCCCGTTGCGTGCGCCATTGGGCGTCGTTTTCGCAGATGGACACCCGTTACGTCTGGAACGACGACGGTAGTGTCGCGGTGCATTACGTCGATGGCACCGAAGAGACTTACGTCCACGACGAGCGTGCGCGGATGGTGCGCAAGGTCGAGGCGGATGGTGGTGAACAGCTCAAGGCGTATGACTCTTCGGGGCGGTTAATCGCCGAGCAGGATGCCTTGGGTGCGGTCACCGAATACCGCTACGACGAAGTCGGACGGCTGATCGCGCTGATTCCGCCGGCTGAGGCGCCAACGTCCTACGAGTATCGCAACGGTTTCCTGCACCGGCGTTCGCGCGGCGACGCGGTGTGGATCTATCGGCGCAATGCCGAGGGCGATGTCACCGAAGCGGTCGACCCCGACGGCCAGGTCACCCATTACTACTACGACACCCGCGGGCAATTGCTGTCGATCCGCTATCCGGACAGCAGTCGGCATCGCTTGGTCTGGAACAACCTTGGCCAGTTGACCGAGGAAACGCTGCCCGACGGTGGCGTGCGGCGTTTTTCCTACGATGCGCTGGGGCGACGGACCACAACCGCCGACGAACACGGTGCCGTCACTCGGCAACATTGGGACGCCGTTGGCCGACTGCTCCAGACGACGTTTCCTACCGGCAGCACCCGTGCCTACAGCTACGGCGCCTACGGTCAGGTCACCGCCGAGCGCGATGAACTGGGGCGCATCACCCGCTACGAATACGACGACGATCTGCACCTGGTCTCGCGGCGAATCAACCCCGACGGCACGCGGGTGCAGTACCGCTACGACCATGCGCAGTTATTGCTCACCGAGATCGAAAACGAGTCCGGGGAAAAGTATCGGCTGGACTACACGCCGACCGGGCTGATTCGTCAGGAAGTCGGTTTTGACGGCCGCCGTACTGCGTATGCCTATGACCTCAATGGCCATCTGCTGGAGAAGACCGAGTTTGGTGATGACGGCTCTTGTTTGGTCACCGCTTATGAGCGCGATGCTGCCGGGCGTCTTCTGACCAAAACCCTGCCCGACGGGATCAAGGTTTCCTACCAATACGACCGCCTCGGCCGACTGATCGGTGTCGACGACGGCCAGCAACATCCTTTGGCCTTCGAGTACGACCGTCAGGACCGGCTGATCACCGAGCATCAGGGCTGGGGCACCCTGCGTTACCGCTACGACGCCTGCGGCCAGCTCAAGCGCATGCGTCTGCCGGACAGCAGCGTGCTCGACTACCACCACGCCAAGGGTGGCGCGCTGAGCGGCATCGACCTCAACGGCGCGCCGCTGACCCGTCACGTCTACCAGTCCGGTCGCGAACTGCAACGTCAGCAAGGCCTGCTGCTCAGCGAATACTCCTACGACGATCAGGGACGATTACTCGCCCACGCCGTAGGCCATCAGCGCGATGCGTTGTACCGCCGCGATTATGCCTACAACGCCAACGGCAATCTCGCGCACATCGCCGATAGCCGCCACGGCCAACGCACCTACGGCTACGACGCCCTCGACCGGCTGATCCGCGTACGCCACTCACGCGACGAACTGCCGGAATCCTTCGCCCACGACCCGGCCGGCAACCTGCTGATGCAGGATCGTCCCGGCCCGAGCCAGATCAAGGGCAACCGCCTGCTGATGCAGGGCGACCGCCATTACGACTACGACGCCTTCGGCAACCTGATCCGCGAACGTCGCGGCCGCGCGCAGACACTCGTCACCGAATACCGCTACGACTGCCAGCACCGCCTGATCGGCCTGACCCGCCCGGACGGCCAGACCGCGTCCTACCAATACGACGCCTTCGGCCGGCGCATCCGCAAAACCGTCAATGGCCAAACCACCGAGTTCTTCTGGCAAGGCGATCACCTCGTCGCT
>NZ_JAMLFX010000001.1:1066927-1125427 GCF_023634765.1 Pseudomonas sp. AKS31 | reverse complement strand
GCGACATCGTCTGGTCCGCGCAATACGACGCCTACGGCAAAGTCGCCGCACTGACCCTGGCCGGCGAGGACTACCTGAACCAGCCGCTGCGTTTTCAGGGGCAGTACTTCGACGGGGAAAGCGGCCTGCATTACAACCGCCATCGGTATTACGACCCGCGACTGGGGCGGTATCTGACGCCGGATCCGATCAAGTTGGCCGGTGGGTTGAATCAGTACCAGTACGTGCCGAATCCGACGGGGTGGGTGGATCCGTTGGGGTTGAGTTCCAACTGTCCACCGCCGAATAAGCCTGGGTGTGAGGTGCCGGGTGGGATTGGTGGGGCTAAGGTTGATGAGGGTGAACCGAAACTACCGAATATTGCTCACAATATAGATCCAAAAACTTTGAAACGAATACATACAATAGAGGGAAAAAACTCAACCAAGACGGTCGAGGATTATAAAAATAAAATGCGCAACGGATACGAGCCAGTAGATCCCATCGACGTCATGGAACATGACGGCAACCTATATATTCTGGACGGACACCATCGCGCAGCAGCTGCACGGCAAACCTCGACAAATGTGACAATTAGACTCATAACCGATCTCATAAAGTACGACAAAACTCTAAACAGCATTGAAGATGTAATAGAGTCAGCAAACAACGTAGGTTTAGACAGATTGGAGCATCGAAGAAGAAGATGAGCGATCAAAATGAAACTTTGGACATCCTGATAAATGACTTTATCTCCATGGTGGAGTCCAGCACGCTGATATTTGAATGCAAATTTGGCACTCGTGACATTCGAAGGCTTTGGCGCACCAAGGCAATAAAGCGATGCGGAAGAGTCACCAGAGGCGTTAAATATGAATTGCATGGTATTGGCTGCCGCATCAATTTATCAACAGGAAGCGTAGATTTTGACTATGGCCCTAACGGTGAAATAAATGGGTTTGATACTTGGCGCCTATACAACTTTGCCCGTGAAAGACCATCTAAACATAAAAAATATTGCAATGAAGAAACCATTAAAAAAGAACTCGAAGAATATCTAAAGCTAAAAAAAATCAAAAAAATGTCAGCCATCAGTAACCTGTATGTATTGACTGACTCAAAAGAAACCGATTAGACACGACCACAAAAAGGGCCTGTTCACTCAGGCCCTTAAAACCAATTCCAAACTCTCAATCCACCCTACTCCCCCTCACTGCTCATCCTCCTCTTCATACTCCATATCCGCCTCATCCGAATCATTCAACGGCACCGTCGCATCATCCATCAACGACCCCGGATCCTCATTCCCCGGATCATTGATAAACGGCAGTCCACTCGAACCTTTCTCTTCCTTGCCTTCGGTTTCAGGAGTCATGGCAAACCTCGTCGTTTCAGGGAGTGTATGACGTTCGAAAAGCCCTACAGCCAATCGTTCCAGCTTCGGATCAGCAAAAACGAAAAACCCGGCACATCGCCGGGTTTCCGTTTACCCCTCCATCAATGATGGCGGTTTTTATGTTTGTTCTTGTGTTTGTGACCGCCGCCGGAATGAGAGCCACCATCGTCACCGAGGTTGTTGCCGACCGCACCACCGGCCGCGCCGCCCAACCCTGCGCCGATGGTCGAACCGGTAGACCCGCCGAGACTGTTGCCGACGACCGAGCCACCGGCCGCGCCGAGACCACCGCCAATGGCGGCTTCGGTTCGATTGCGTTTATTCGCCCCGACGGCACTGCCGGCCGCGCCGCCAACGCCTGCACCTACCGCCGCGCCAGTACTGCCACCGAGTTGTCCACCGACCACATTGCCGAGCGCGCCACCCAGGCCGCCACCCACAGCGGCGGTGCCATCACCGGCGGCCATCGCCCCTTGTGCTACCAGCAAACCGAAAAACAGTGCAGATAATGACAAGCGCATATCAACCTCACAGTTCCCGAAGCGGGACAGTCCGCCCAGACATGGGCCTATGTAAGCTTGGAGAGTCGAACGGGGAAAACGTTCAGCCATGAAAAAGCCCGACATCGGGCCGGGCTTCTTCTGACAGGGATGAGTCTTAGTGACGCTTGTGACCTTTGGACAAGTTGCTACCCACTGCGCCGCCAGCCGCGCCACCCAGGCCTGCACCGATGGTTGCGCCAGTCTTGCCGCCAAGGCTGTTACCGATCACTGAACCACCGGCTGCGCCAACGCCGCCGCCAATCGCCGCTTTGGTTCGGCTCCCCTTGCGCGCCGCCATTGCGCTGCCCGCCGCGCCTGCTACACCGGCACCAATGGCCGCGCCAGTGCTGCCGCCCATTTTCTGGCCGACGACATTACCCAGTGCACCACCCAGACCACCGCCCAGCGCAGCGGTGCCATCACCTGCGGCCATTGCACCTTGAGCAACCAGAAGCCCCAGAACCAGGGCAGGCAGTGTTAAACGCATGACGAAAACCTCAACAATTGGGATGACTAAAAGGGCCGGGATTTAATGCCGTCGTCACGCGAAAGTCCAGCCGAAATCAGAGGTGCCCGCGTACTCGGCGCCGATTGGACAGCAATTCTGCAAAAGGTTTTATGACAGGCAAAAAAAAGCCCGCTGGGGAGACGGGCTGGAGACTTGCTTTCTAACGGATGGCTTCACCCTACTGCGACAGACGTGAAAAGTTTGTGAAAGCAAACTGATTTGTCGTCGTCGCCCGTAAGAAAATTCTTCACACGCACTGACATAAAAAACCCCGCTCAATACGGGGTTACTCAGAGAACAATCATTTTCTGGATCGCGTGGTGACCTTGGGGAGGAATTTCGCCTTTGGTCCTTTGGGTGCCGCGGATTTGATCTTCCCGATCTGCACAGGATCCTCGCCAAAACCTGCCTGATATTCGCTCTGGCCGCACCGGACGCAGTTATTGAAGGAAAATTCAGCGCCATCGTCTTCGATATACGGATCAGTCATACGTTCGCCCCTTCGCAACAGATCGACACCGGCAAAAAACCTTTCTGCCTGAAAAAATATCGACCTCCATGCCTTTGAGACTAGTCGGTCACTCTTGGACTTGTTATTCAGGCTGCCTTACGCCCGACGAATGGCCTACAAAAAATGAACAAAATGAAGAGGCATCCGCATTGCCACCAAGCTAATCTGGCACCCCAATCTCATTGCGAAGGAATCGCGAACATGCTCAGAAATGCCAGCGCTCTACTACTTTCAGCTCTGATGATCAGCGGCTGCGGGACGATCAGCAGTGTTTTTCAGGAAGACACCGTCGCAGGCAATGACCTGAAACAGCGCCAGACTTACTGTGATTCGATCTCCCGGATCTACAGCGGCGTCGGTTACGACTTCTGCGTATTGCACGCGCCAGAATTACCGATGAAAGCTTTCGGCACCGGCCGCCCCGCTGCACCCTTGGTATTGCTCGACCTCGCGGTCTCCGGCGTCACGGATACGCTGGTATTGCCTTACACCGCCTATCAACAGGTTAAACACGGCAATATCGAAATCTACCAGGCGCAAACGTCGGCTCAATGATCAGCGCAACTTGACGGCGGTCCCGGTCGCAAACACCACCACCATGCCACCCTTCCCCGCCGGCATGCTGATCTCGAAATCCACCCCGACCACCGCATCCGCCTGCAAAGCGTGTGCGCGTTCCTTGATCTCATCGGTCGCCTGAATACGAGCCTCCTTCAACGCGCGCTCCAGGGTTTGCGAGCGTCCGCCGAAAAAATCGCGCATACCGGCGAACATATCGCGGATCACATTGACGCCCTGCACCGACTCGGCACTGACGATGTCCAGGTAAGCCGTGATCTGCCGGCCTTCAATGGTGTGAGTGGTGGAAATGATCATGGAAGTCGTCTCTGTACCAATGAATAAATGCGCGATTGTAATCGCACAAAGCGGACTTCACGGCGCGGCAATAAAAATGCAGACGCCAGAAACCACAAAACCCCTGACTTCTTTCGAAATCAGGGGTTTTGTGTACTGAATATGGCGGTGAAGGAGAGATTCGAACTCTCGATACAGTTTCCTGTATACACACTTTCCAGGCGTGCTCCTTAAGCCACTCGGACACTTCACCGTATCTCTTCAAACATGTTCTGTCTGTCGAGGCGCGCTAATGTAGTCGAAAGCTTTTCCGATGGCAAACTTTTTTTCAGAATTTTCATGCGGTTAAGAGAAAAAGTCGTTTCGCCCACAGGCAGGCCATGGCAAACCGGCCAATCTTCGGTGGGTGCAGCGCTTCTATATAGAAGCAGAACGCCTCGCCACGCCGGGTGGGCGGGGAAACGGTGACCGGCGGGTCAGTCACGGCGCTTTACCTGGCCTGCGGCGGTGGGTAACGTCTGCCCATCTTTCTTACAAGGAATAGCGTCATGAGTGAGTTGATTTCCTACCACCTCGAAGACGGTATCGCGACCCTGACCTTGAGTAACGGCAAGGTCAATGCCATTTCTCCGGACGTGATTGCGGCATTCAACGCGGCGCTGGATCAAGCGGTGACTGATCGCGCCATCGTGATCATTACCGGTCAGCCTGGAATTCTGTCTGGCGGCTATGACCTGAAAGTCATGACCGCTGGCCCTAAAGAAGCTGTGTCGCTGGTAACCGCCGGTTCGACGTTGGCGCGTCGTCTGCTCTCTCACCCGTTCCCGGTCATCGTCGCCTGCCCAGGTCATGCTGTGGCCAAGGGAGCCTTCATTCTGTTGTCTGCTGATTACCGCATCGGTGTCGATGGCCCGTTCAGCATCGGTCTGAATGAGGTGCAGATCGGCATGACCATGCACCACGCCGGTATCGAGCTGGCTCGCGATCGCCTGCGTCGCTCGGCGTTCCACCGCTCGGTGATCAACGGCGAGATGTTCGATCCAAAAAGCGCTGTGGATGCAGGTTTCCTCGACAAGGTGGTGGCCGCCGAGGAACTGCAAGGCGCCGCCCTCGCCGCTGCGCGTCAGCTGAAGAAGATCAACATGCTCGCGCACAAGAACACCAAGTTGAAGGTGCGTAAAGCACTGCTGGAAGCTCTGGATAACGCGATCATCCAGGATCAGGAGCATCTGGGCTGAGCCCGGTCGATGCGCAAAAGATAAGCCCGACCGTCGTGTCGGGCTTTTTCTTGCGCGCACGGTTTAAAAGGCTGCGACAGCTCTAGGACAGGTCTGACCCTCCATTCGGAAACATGCGCTTAAACATCGGCTATCTCCGCACTCTATAGCGGCAATTGCCGAAAACAGTGCACATCCGTACACTGCGCCACCTTTTGTCCCGGTGGGGCCTGAAAATGCTGTTCGTGTTTCGTATGTTATTGATGGGCCTGCACTTTATTCTGGCAGGTGTGCTCGGGGTGATCCTCGGGATCTGCCGCCCGTTCAATCCGGACAACAGCCGTTTGTGCGCCCGCCTCTACGCGCTGCCGGCGATGTGTATTTTGCGTTTACGGGTGAAGTCCGATGTCAGCGGTTTAATGAACAAACCTGACAGCTGCGTGATCATCGCCAACCATCAGTCCAACTATGACTTGTTCGTGTTCGGCAACGTAGTGCCGCGCCGGACCGTGTGCATTGGCAAGAAGAGCCTCAAGTGGGTACCGCTGTTCGGGCAATTGTTCTGGCTGGCCGGCAATGTGTTGATCGACCGTGGCAATGCGCACAAGGCGCGCCAATCGATGCTGACCACCACCAATACCTTGCAGAACGAAGACACCTCGATCTGGGTGTTCCCGGAAGGCACGCGCAACCTCGGCGAAGAATTGCTGCCTTTCAAGAAGGGTGCGTTCCAGATGGCGATTGCTGCCGGTGTACCCATCGTTCCGGTTTGCGTCAGCAGTTACATCAAGCACATGCGCCTGAATCGCTGGCGCAGTGGGAAAATCCTTATACGCTCGTTGCCGGCAATTCCTACAGCCGGATTGACCATGGATGACATGCCGATGCTCATCAATCAATGCCGCGAACAGATGCGCGAGTGCATTGAGTCGATGGATCGGCAACTGCAAGCAGCCTGAAAAGACAACCCGCCCTGTGCGGGTTTTCTTTTGCCCGGTGAACTGTACAGATTTCACTGACTCTCAAGCATCGACACGGCTAAGCTGAAGCCTTGTATTCCCTGCCACCTGCCAAGAAGAAGTGAATCACCACCATGGGTCGAGTTGTTGCTGCTGCGGTGTACAGCGCAGGCAAGAAAGTCACCAATATTACCCTTGACGAAGGCGCTGCCTGGGCTGCGAAAACCGGCCACTTTGTGTGGATCGGTCTGGAAGAGCCAGACGCTCAGGAACTGTCCAATCTGCAACGTCAGTTCAACCTGCACGAACTGGCCATCGAAGATGCTCTGGAAAAACACAGTCGACCGAAGCTGGAAACCTTTGGCGACGCCTTGTTTATCGTCACCTACTCGCCCATCCGTGAAAACGGCGTTCTGCAATTCATCGAAACGCACATCTTCGCGGGCAAGGGCTACATCATCACCGCGCGTAACGGTCACTCGGCGTCCTACGCCCATGTTCGCCAACGTTGTGAGGCGCGTCCGCTATTGCTGGAGCACGGGGAAGATTTCGTACTGTATGCGTTGCTCGATTTTGTCATCGAAAACTATCAGCCGGTCGGCGAAGCGATCCATGCCGAGATCGATGAGCTTGAGCGCAATGTTTTGTGCAGTGCGTTGAATGAGCGTGACATTCAGAAGCTGCATGGCTTGCGTCGCGATGTCGTGCGCCTGCGTCGGTATGCAGCGCCGATGGTGGAGATTGGCGAGGAACTGCAGAAGTTGAGTTTCCCGTTTATCGACAAGAACATGCGCCCGTACTTCCGCGATGTGCAGATTCACGTCACACGGCAAATGGAAGACCTCACCACCCTCGCCGACATAGCTAGCCAGACCATCGAGATTGGTGTGTTGCTTGAGGCATCACGGCAAAGCGTGGTGCAACGCAAGTTCGCTGCCTGGGCGGCGATTCTGGCGTTTCCGACGGCGGTGGCGGGGATTTACGGGATGAACTTCCAGAACATGCCGGAGCTGAGCTGGCACTACGGCTATTTCGGTGTGCTGGGGTTTATTACCGTGGGATGTGTGAGTTTGTGGGCAAGTTTCAAGAAGTCGGGCTGGTTGTAGAGCAAACCGAGTTGTCTGGAACATTCGCGAGCAGGCTCGCTCCCACATTGATCGGTGGCGGCACCGAAGATCTAATGTGGAAGCGAGCCTGCTCGCGAAGCTTTGGCCTTAGACAGTTTCTGGCTTGTGCGCCACAAACCGCATCATCCATTCGGCAACCGTGGTGCCATGGTGCTCCTGCTCGAGGCTCGCCACGCCTTTGCTGTAGATATGCGAACCCAGCGCTTCCTGACGCAGATCCAGCAGCGCCCGCGAATAATCGTGGATGAACTCCGGGTGGCCCTGGAAGCACAGCACCTGATCGTTGATGTGGTACGCCGCAAACGGGCAAAAATCGCTCGAAGCAATGACCGTGGCATTCTCTGGTAGCGCCGTGACCTGATCCTGGTGACTGATCAGCAGCGTCAACTCTTCGCGTACCGGGCTCATCCACGGCGCCTTCGCCGCGAGTTTGTAGTTGTGGGTGCCGACGCCCCAACCCTGAGTCGCACGCTCGCTCTTGCCACCGAGCAGCAGCGCCAGCAGTTGGTGGCCGAAGCACACGCCGAGGAGTTTGTCGCCACGCTCGTAACGGCTCAGCAGGTATTTCTTGAGGGTTTGAATCCACGGGTCAGTGCCGAACGAATCGGCCTTGCTGCCGGTGACCAGATAAGCGTCGAAGGCCTGGTCGTCGCTCGGGTATTCGCCCTGCATCACGTTGTAGACAGTGAACTCGGCGGCAATCGGTTGCTGCGAGAACAGGCGCTGGAACATCTGCCCGTAACCCTGATATTGATCGACCAGTTCCGGACGCAGGATGTCGGTTTCCAGAATGCAGATGCGTAGCGACATAAAAAATACCTGACACATGACGGGAATAATGAACACCCCAGAGCCTGCCCTGAAACACCCAGGCAAGGCAAGCCCCGGAATGCTCGTTGTCCTTAGAACATTTCACCTTTCGCTGCTTTATCCAGCAGCAACGCAGGCGGCGCAAAACGCTCGCCATATTGCTCGGCCAGATACTGCGCGCGGGCGACGAAATCCTTCACGCCGTATTGGTTGATGAACTGCAACGCGCCGCCGGTCCACGGCGCAAAACCGATGCCGAAGATCGAGCCGACGTTGGCATCTGCCGTCGAGGTCAGCACGCCCTCCTCCACACAACGGACGGTTTCAATGGCTTGTACAAACAGCAGCCGATCGCGCACGTCTTTGGGCGAAATCTGCCCGTCAGCCTTCTCGAAACGCGCCTTCAGTTCGGGCCACAGATGTTTCTGCCCACCAGCCGGGTAATCGTAAAAACCGCCACCCGCCGCTTTACCCGGTCGCTTGTATTCGTTGAGCAGCAAGTCAATCACGGCGAAGGCCGGGTGCTCAATCAGCGGTTTCCCTTCTGCTTGTAGGTCCTTGGCAGTTTGCTGGCGGATATGGCTCATCAGGCTGAGGGAAACTTCGTCAGAGATCGCCAGAGGTCCGACCGGCATCCCGGCCTTGCGCGCTTCGGTCTCGATCATCGGCGCACTCACGCCTTCACCGAGCATGGCGATACCTTCGTTGGTGAAGGTGCCGAACACCCTTGAAGTAAAGAAGCCACGACTGTCGTTGACGACGATCGGGGTCTTCTTGATTTGCAGAACGAAATCAAAACCGCGCGCGAGGGTTTCATCGCTGGTCTGCGCACCCTTGATGATTTCCACCAGCGGCATTTTTTCCACCGGGCTGAAGAAATGCAGGCCGATGAATTTGCTTTGATCCGCAACAGCAGTCGCCAGACCGGTAATCGGCAGCGTCGACGTGTTGGAGGCGATGACGGCTTCGGCGCCAACAACCTGCTGGGCTGCGGAAGAGACTTTCGCCTTAAGATCGCGATCCTCAAACACCGCTTCGATGATCAGATCGCAACCCGCCAGATCGGCATCACTTTCAGTAGTGTGAATCCGCGCCAGCACTGCCTCACGCTTCGACGCCTCCATCTGCCCGCGGGCGACTTTCTTGTCCAGTAACGCTGCCGAGTGAGCCTTGCCTTTCTCGGCGGCCGCGAGATTGATGTCCTTGAGCACCACCTCAATTCCGGCTGATGCACTGACAAAAGCAATCCCGGCGCCCATCATTCCGGCACCTAGCACGCCGACTTTCTGCGTTTTATAAGGTGCAAAACCCTGCGGCCGCGAACCGCCGGCGTTGATCTCATTGAGTTGAAACCAGAAGGTGCCGATCAGGTTTTTCGAGATCTGCCCGGTGGTCAGTTCGGTGAAGTAACGGGTTTCGATCAAGTGCGCGGTGTCGAAATCGACCTGAGCGCCCTCGACTGCGGCGCAGAGGATTTTCTCCGGCGCTGGCAGAGTGCCTTGGGTCTTGCTGCGCAGAATCGACGGCGCAATCGCCAGCATCTGCGCCACTTTCGGATTCGACGGCGTGCCGCCGGGAATCTGATAGCCCTTCACATCCCAACGCTGCACTGCGCTCGGATTGGCGACGATCCAGGCGCGCGCCTTGGCCAGCAATTCGTCGCGATCCGCCGCCAGCTCATCAATCAAACCGGCCTGCAACGCCTGCTGTGGACGCACTTTCTTGCCTTCGAGCAGATACGGCAGCGCTTTCTCGAGACCGAGCATGCGCACCATGCGCACCACCCCGCCACCGCCCGGCAGTAGACCGAGGGTCACTTCCGGCAGGCCGAGTTGCACCGACGCGTCGCCCAGCGCCACCCGGTGGTGGCAGGCGAGGCAGATTTCCCAGCCTCCGCCCAGCGCCGCGCCGTTGATCGCCGCAACCACCGGTTTGCCGAGGGTTTCCAGAGTGCGCAACTGCGCCTTGAGGGTCAGCACCATGTCGTAGAAGGCTTTGGCTTCAGGCTTGCCGACCTTGATCAGTTCGTTGAGGTCGCCACCGGCGAAAAAAGTTTTCTTCGCTGAGGTGATGATGACGCCGGCAATGCTGTCTTTTTCAGCTACCAGCCGGGCGACGCAGGCGGCCATGGCCTCGCGGTACACGGCGTTCATGGTGTTGGCGCTCTGGCCCGGCATATCGATGGTCAGCACGACGATAGCGTCCTGGCCTTTTTCGTAACGAATGGCTTCGCTCATAACAAGGTTCCTTGAATTCGGGGTTCAGAGGCGTTCGATGATGGTGGCAATGCCCATGCCGCCGCCGACGCACAGCGTCGCCAGGCCATAGCGCAGGCGCCGCGCTTCCAGTTCATCGAGCAAGGTGCCGAGGATCGCGCAACCGGTGGCACCCAACGGATGCCCCATGGCGATTGAACCGCCGTTGACATTGACCTTGTCCGGGTCGACCGCCATGTCCTTGATGAACTTGAGCACCACCGAGGCAAACGCTTCGTTGACCTCGAACAGGTCGATGTCTTCAACGCGCAGCCCGGCCTTGGCCAGTGCCTTGCGCGTTGCCGGCGCGGGGCCGGTGAGCATGATGGTCGGATCGGTACTGGTGACTGCCGTGGCAACAATGCGCGCCCGGGGTTGCAGGCCCAGTGCCCGACCTTTGGCTTCGGAGCCGATCAGCATCAGCGCCGCACCGTCGACGATCCCGGAACTGTTACCCGGTGTGTGCACGTGATTGATTCGTTCGACATGGCTGTAGACCCGCAGCGCCGTGGCGTCAAAACCCATCTGGCCGATCATTTCGAAACTCGGCTTGAGCTTGCCCAAGCCGTCAAGGGTCGATTCGGCGCGGATGAACTCATCGTGGTCGAGCAGGATGATGCCGTTCTGATCCTGCACCGGCACCAACGACTTGTTGAACGAGCCATCGGCCCGCGCCCGCGCGGCTTTCTGCTGCGAGTGCAGCGCATAGGCATCGACGTCCTGACGACTGAAGCCTTCCAGCGTAGCAATCAGATCGGCACCGACGCCTTGCGGGGTGAAATGGCTGTGCAGGTTGGTCTGCGGATCCAGCGCCCAGGCACCACCGTCGCTGCCCATTGGCACCCGCGACATTGACTCGACGCCGCCGACCACTACGAGGTCTTCGAAACCCGAGCGCACTTTCATCGCGCCGAGGTTGACCGCTTCCAGTCCCGAGGCGCAGAACCGGTTGATCTGCACGCCCGCGACACTGACGTCCCAATCGGCTACTTGCACGGCGGTTTTGGCGATGTCCGAGCCTTGATCGCCAATTGGCGTCACGCAGCCGAGCACCACGTCATCGACCTGGCTGGTGTCCAGCGAGGTGCGTTCTTGCAGCGCGGTCAGCAGACCGGCCACCAGATTCACCGGTTTGACGCTGTGCAGGGCACCATCGGCCTTGCCTTTGCCACGGGGCGTGCGTAACGCATCGAATATCAAAGCTTGGGTCATGACGTCCTCGAACCTGTGCGGGGAGTGATTGCTTGTACCTCCACTCTTGGCCCGAGCGGCCATGGATTCAATGACCACAGCGCTCAATGCGGTTGACGGACACGCTCAGACGGACGGTCATTAACTGTCGGGTGAACCGGTTCAGGTCGGCGAGTTGTCTAGCCAGCGGGCGGCAAAGAAGCTGGCAATAAGCCTCATGCCTTTTTTATAGCAACTGGTGAGCGCTCCATATGAAATGGATCTAAGCCAAGCGTGACGTGGCCCCTAATGTAGAACATGTACGTCAGTGTCGTCGGATTTTGCCGAGGCAGACGTTCTTCAACAGGAAGTGCAACGCTTGCCGTCATGGATATGCAGGCAAGCATCAGGAAATAACAATAAAGGCGGTCAAGCCATGTTCAAACAACCGAAAGTTCGTCAAGCAGGGCTCATTCTTTTCGCCACGACGCTGTTGTTGATTTTGCCGAATCTGACCAAGGTCATCGGTTGAGTCGAGCGGCGGGTGCTGTTCATCGCCACTGAAAATGTGACTGGCCCGCTACCCGGGCCAGCGTGGCTGTGCCAACCTTGGCGCACTCCCACGACATGGACGGCGATCATTTGAAAGCGCTCACTCTTCTGGGGGCCATGCTGCTGAGCATGCCCTTGTCTGCCGCACAGTTGGATCTGCAACTGGGCGCAAACAGCCGCACCTGGCAGACCGAGGAATTGCTCAAGCATCCTCAAGTGCAAACCCTGACGATCAAAAACGATGTGTCCTACAAGAAGGACATGACCTATCGCGCCGTGCCCGTGGCCGCTCTGCTGAGCGGGATCAAACCGCAAGATCACCTGCAAGCGGTGGCACTGGACGGCTTTGCCGCAGAATTGGCCGCGGCGCCGTTGCTCAATACAACAGGTGCGCGGGCTTGGCTGGCTATCGAAGATCCGGCTCAGCCGTGGCCGCCGCTGTCGGAAGGCAAGCACAGCGCCGGGCCGTTCTATCTGGTCTGGAGCGATCCGCAGACCGGCAATATCAGTCCGGAGCAATGGCCATTTCAAGTTGCGAGCATCAAGCGCATGGCGCCAGTGAGCGAACGCTTCCCGGCCCTGCTGCCGGATCCTGCATTGAAAGCGGATGACCCGGTGAACCAAGGCTTTGCGCTGTTTCAGAAAAACTGTCTGGCGTGTCATCGGTTGAACGGTGCGGGGGATGCGCAATTCGGGCCGGATCTGAATATTCCGTATAACCCGACCGAGTATTTCGGCGCGGATTTCCTCAAGCGCTACATTCGTGATCCGCAGAGCTTGCGTCAGTGGCCGCAGGCGAAGATGCCGGGCTTTTCGGCAGAAGTGTTGCCGGAGGGGGATTTGGAATTGCTGGTGGGTTATCTGAAACACATGGCTGGGCGCAAGGTTAAGCCGTAACGCCATTTCCCTTGTGGGAGCGAGCCTGCTCGCGAAAGCGGCGTGTCAGAACACTGCATCAGTGACTGATAAACCGCCTTCGCGAGCAGGCTCGCTCCCACAGGGTTTGTATGAAGCAATTTATTGTTGCTGGACCGAGATGATCGGGGTCGGCGACACGAACACTTTTGCATGCATCTGCTCACATCCGCCGCCACGGCGCATGCCGCGCACCGGGCAGGCATCCAGATAATCCAGACCCACCGCCAGTTTCAAGTGCCGCTCCGGCCGCGCCAATTCGTTGGTCACGTCAAAGCTGTACCAAGCGTCATCCAGCCACGCTTCTGCCCACGCATGGCTGGCCAGATGCTCACAATCCTCGCTGTACAGATATCCCGACACATAACGCGACGGAATCCCGAGACTACGCGCGCAAGCCAGAAACGCATGAGCATGATCCTGGCAGACACCCGCACGCCCGGCAAAGGCCTCAGCGGCGCTGGTATCAACCTCGGTGGACCCCGGCGTGTAGGTCATGTGCTGATTCAAGCCATGCATCAGATCGATCAGCGCCGTACGATCACGCCGCTGCTTGCAGGACTTCTCGGCGAACGCGCGCAAGGCCTCATCCGCCTCGGTCAACCGGGTAAAGCGCAGGAACGGCAGCGCCGACTGGCTCTCATGCTCGGCCTCGCGCAGCTCGTCGATATCGACCTGCCCGCGCGCACCGATGATGATCGCTTCGTGCGGTTCATCCATGGTCAGCACGTGCAGGATATTGCCGAACGGATCGAGTTGCGCACGCACCGGGCGCGGCAGGTCGAGCTGCCAGCTCAACACGTGCTGACGTTCGCTGTCGTGTGGGGTCAGCCGCAGGTACTGGATGCTCGCCCGCACCTGATCTTCGTAGTGATAGGTGGTCTCGTGGCTAATGGAAAGTCTCATGCAGCCTCCAGGTAGGAACTGTGAATGGCGTTACCCAACTGGCGCACCAGCGGGATGAATTCGGTCAGCCAGGCGTGCAGGCCTTCCTCGAGTATTTCGTTGATGCCGGTGTAGCGCAGGCGTGCGTCCATTTCGGCCGCCAGACGTTGTGCCGGCCGGCCATTGGCGCCTGGCAACTGCGCGAGAATCTGGTCGATCTCTTCGGTGCAGGCCCGTAGCGAACGCGGTACATCGGCGCGCAACAACAGCAACTCGGCGACATGCCGGGCACCGGGCGCATCGCGGTAGATTTCGGTGTAGGCCTCGAACGACGACAAGGCGCGCAGCAAGGCACTCCACTGGTAATAGGCGTGGGCCGTACCGTCGCTGACTGCTTCAGCCTGATCGCCAGCCATTTCATAGCGCGCATCGAGCAATCGCAGGGTGTTGTCCGCGCGTTCGATGAACGTACCGAGGCGAATGAAACGAAACGCATCGTTACGCATGATCGTGCCGTAGGACGCGCCACGAAACAGGTGTGAACGCTCCTTGATCCACTCACAGAAACGGCTCATGCCATAGCGGCTGAGGCCCTGTTCAGCAATCCCGCGAATCTCCAGCCACGTCGCGTTGATGTTCTCCCACATGTCCGCCGTGATCCGCCCGCGCACGGCGTGCGCACTGGCACGCGCCGCGCCGAGGCAACTGTAAATGCTCGCCGGATTGGCGGCATCGAGGGCGAAAAAGTGCAACAGACGTTCGGCATGCAGCGCACCGTGACGCTCCAGATAATCATCGAGGGTGCCGGTGATCAGCAACGGCATGGCCAATTCGTGCAAACCATCGCCGCGACCGTCCTGCGGCATCAGCGACAGCGAATAACTGATGTCGAGCATCCGTGCGAGGTTTTCCGCCCGCTCCAGGTAACGCGACATCCAATACAGATCCGAGGCAGTTCTACTTAACATGGCAAGCTTCCTTCAATCCTCGACCACCCAGGTGTCCTTGGTTCCGCCGCCCTGGGAGGAATTCACCACCAGGGAGCCTTCGCGCAGTGCAACGCGGGTCAAACCGCCAGGCACCACCCGGGTTTCGCGACCGGACAAGACAAACGGACGCAAGTCGATATGGCGTGGCGCGATGCCGTTTTCGACAAAGGTCGGACAGGTCGACAGCGACAGCGTCGGTTGCGCGATGTACGCGTGGGGTTTGGCTTTGATGCGCTCGCGGAAGGCATCGATTTCCGCCTTCGTCGACGCCGGCCCCACCAGCATTCCGTAACCGCCGGAACCTTGGGTTTCCTTGACCACCAGATCTGGAAGATTGGCCAGCACATGGGAAAGTTCAGACGGATTGCGGCATTGCCAGGTGGGTACGTTCTTCAGAATCGGCTCTTCGTCGAGGTAGAACCGGATCATGTCGGTGACAAACGGATACACCGATTTGTCGTCCGCCACGCCAGTGCCGATGGCGTTGGCCAGCACTACGTTGCCGGAGCGGTAGGACGACAGCAGGCCCGGCACACCAAGCATCGAGTCGGGGTTGAAGGCCAACGGGTCGAGGAACGCGTCGTCGAGGCGGCGGTAGATCACGTCCACCGCTTTCGGGCCGTCGGTGGTGCGCATGAAGACCTTGTCATCACGCACGAACAGATCCGCGCCCTCGACCAGTTCCACGCCCATTTCCCTGGCCAGGAACGCGTGTTCGAAGAAGGCGCTGTTGAAGCGTCCCGGCGTCAGCACCACTACGCTGGGGTTATCAATCGGACTGGAGCTTTTCAGGGTGTCGAGCAACAGGTTCGGGTAGTGATCGATCGGTGCAATGCGCTGCGCGGCGAACAGCTCCGGGAACAGGCGCATCATCATCTTGCGGTCTTCGAGCATGTAGCTCACGCCGCTCGGTGTGCGCAGATTGTCTTCGAGCACGTAATAAGTGCCGTCGCCATCGCGTACCAGATCGACGCCGGAGATGTGCGAATAGATATCGCGGTGCAGATCCAGGCCCTGCATCGCCAACTGATATTGCTCGTTTGCCAGTACCTGTTCGGCGGGAATGATCCCGGCCTTGATGATGCGCTGCTCGTGATAGAGGTCGGCGAGGAACATGTTCAGCGCCTTGACCCGCTGGATGCAGCCGCGCTCGACGATCCGCCACTCGCTGGCGGGGATGCTGCGCGGAATGGTGTCGAAAGGAATCAGGCGCTCGGTGCCCTGCTCGTCCCCATAGAGCGTGAAGGTAATCCCGGCGCGATGGAACAGTAGATCGGCCTCGCGTCGCCGCTGGGCCAGCAGTTCGTCTGGCGTGTCAGCCAGCCATCGGGCGAACTCCCGATAATGCGGGCGAACCTGGCCGCCGGCATCGTACATCTCATCAAAATAGGTGCGGATCATGCCGTACTCCTTGTCACCCGGACATACAGGCCTTCGCAAGGCCCGTGCCATCGGCATAAACGCTTTGATTTCAATCGGTTGGAAATACACGCCGCAGGCACCGCACCATTCCTGTGCGGCAATTGCCCCAACCGGATTGCCCCCGCTTCATTGCGACGCACTGCATCGCCTATCACCAGCATAGTCAGAGTTGATTTCACTGCCCGGCGCTGCCTAAGGATAATCCGCGCATCCGCTGCAAAACTTCACCGACCAGCGTGCCATGAAGTCAGCAGCTCAACTGATCCGGACTGCCCGCGCAGCCCGCCCCGCTGTAACCCTGACCGGTTTCCTCTCCTTATCGGTCTTCCCTTTTAGCCACCCTCTCCGGTGGCTTTTTTTTGCCTTTTGGAAATGTTTTGAAAGCAAAAGCAAAAGATCGCAGCCTCCGGCAGCTCCTATACCGATCACCTGTAGGAGCTGCCGGAGGCTGCGATCTTTTGCTCTTTAAAAAACAACGGCCGACCCAAAGGTCAGCCGTTGCTCGATAAATGAAAACAGAGATCAGTTCAAACGATGGCGGTTGCGCACCTCCTGCTTGACGCCCCAGCCTTCGATGATGCCGCCCAACGGTTCGACCACGGCCGAAAAACCCTGCTCGAAGTCGCCGATATCGTCATACGTCGCGTACATCACTTTGCTCAATTCCAGTGCCCACGCACCGTCATCACGCAGGCTGACCTGGGCATTGATGGACTCACCGCGAAATTTGCCTGCCGCCCTGCGCGCCCGCTCCTCGTCCGGGAAAATGGCGTAGAACTCGATGGGATGGAATCGGGAAAAATCGAAACCGCCTTCTTTCATGCGGCGCAGAACATTGCTGCTGATGTCTTCTTGATAGGCTGTGCTCATGAATCGTCCCCCTCGCATAGATGGATAGACTTTCCGTATTCCCGCCCCGGGCCTTTGGCCAAAGTACGACGGCAACGTGGTTGCACGCGGGAACAAGCATGTAGCTGACAAGACCAGACCTTAGCGATCCGTTCGCTGATCTCGCTTGCAGAGTAGCCCCAAGATAGAGCTGCTGCCAAGGCCTGGTTTACGAGATGACAGGAAGTGTTCAGACAGGTGTGATGCTGCGGATTTCGATGCCGTTCTGAGTCTTGAGGTTTTTCACCCCGGCATCGGCGGTGCGCCCTTCCAGATCGTTCAGATCCAGCTTCGCGGCAACCGGAAGCAGCCGCTCCTTGATCAGACGCGCGGCTTCATCATCGGACGGGCATTCCTCACGTTCGAAGACTTCATCAAGAATTTCACCGTGATCATCCACGAAAGTGACTTTCCACTTTTGCATCAGTGCCTCCTCGATCAAACCCGCAAATGGGCTTACACCTATCTCGACTTTGGACGCCGGGGGTTGGTTCAAAAGGATTACAGCGGGCAAAGATGAAAAAAGCGACATCTTCAGACTGGCCGGACAAATGTGGGAGCGAGCCTGCTCGCGAAGGCGGTTTATCGTTCAACAAATATGTTGGCTGACAGTCCGATTTCGCGAGCAAGATCGCTCCTACAGGGGGGTTGCAGTGTTCTTTCCTGGCTTGGTGATCGCCTGCAGCACGTTGCCGAAGATGACCAGTGGAACCTCACCTCATCAGCCAGCTCCCACAGGTTATGGGTTGTCCATGAGAGCGGGGTCAGATCCGCACGTTACCCCGCGGTCCGGCAATCGCCCAGATGATCAGGCCCAGCACCGGCAGGAGGATGATCAGCAGCACCCAGACGATTTTCATCCCGGTGGACGCGCCGCTTTTCAGCACATTGATGATGGCCCAGATGTCGAGGGCGAGGATGATCAGGCCGATCAGACCGTTGAACGTGGAACCCATGGTGTCGCTCCAGAATAGTGGGATGCACTTTTAGGATAGACGGTCGCGCGCAGGGTTCCCTTTTATTGCGAACTCGCTCAGACGTGAACGGCGATCTTCAGCGCTTCAAGCGATGGCGCAGCGGCGATGCCGACTTCGGCGCACAGCTCCAGCACCCGTGGCACGTCGTTGCCGTAGACCAGCACCACCTGCAGTTCGTCGTCGAGCAACTGGCTGAAGTTCATCAGCGTGTAACCGCCGTTTTCCTTGTTCAGGCTGCTCATCTGCACCTGAATGCGGTTAAGGGCAGTCAGTGCTTCGGTCTTGGCCAGTTGCTTGGGCTTGAGGTTGAAATCCACGCCCGGACCGAACGAGGCAACGATCTGCGCGAACAGGTCGACATAGGTGTCCGCCTGGAACAACACGGTTTCCGGCAGACTGCCGACCACTACCCACTCGCCCAGCGGAATCGGGAAGGTATCGTCGAAGTTGATGTCCGGGTTGGCTGCCAGAAAGGTATCGGCATCGGCGTAGGCCTGCGCGGCTTCGTCGGCCACTTTCAGGATCTCGTCCTCGCCCATGCAGCCGGAGCTGATTTTGCTGATGAGTTCGACGAGTGCGGCTTTCATGAGGGCGGATCCTGTGGCGAAGGTGAATTTCGAGGGCGCGGAGGATAGCGCACAAAGCAAAAGATCGCAGCCTTCGGCAGCGCCTACCGACTCAACATTCGTCCGCGAAACTGGCGGCGAACGCATCATTGCAGGAGCTGCCGCAGGCTGCGACCTATTGATCCTATCAACCCGACAGTTTTTCCAGCTGCGCGGTGGTGTCGACTGCACCCATCGTGCGCGCCGCGTCCAGCGCCGTGACGCCATTGGCATCCTTGGCTTGCGGATTTGCGCCTTTGCTGATCAGGTAATCAACGATTTCAACGCGGTTGAACATCGCCGCCATCATCAGCGCCGTACGGCCATCAAACGACGAGCCTTCAATCTCGGCGCCCGCTTCAACCAGCGCTTTGACCACCGGCAAATCGCCCTTGAATGCGGCGCCGGCAATCGGACTCTGGCCGTTGCCATTGCGCATTTCCGGGTCGGCCTTGTGTTTAAGCAACACCTGTACCGCATCCAGATGGCCGTAATAGCTGGCCAACATCAACAACGTGTCGCCCTTGCTGTTCTTCAGGTTCACCGGCAAACCGGCCGTGACCAGGCGATCAAGCATCTCGGCATCACCTTCGCGCGCCTTGTTGAAAACCTGCTCGGTGAATTCGGCAGCTTCTTCAGGGGTCATCTGGCGGCTTTGGTCGGACATGGGGCAACTCCACTTTCGGTCAATCGGAAAGCCGACAGTTTCCCGAGCGAGACGCAGGCTGTCACCCCCTTTTTCTCAAGTCAGCTCATAGTTGGATTCAATAACGATGCTTGCCCTGATGAATCTCCGCCAACACTTCATCGGTGACGCGAACGTAAGTCTGGGTGCCGGGCAGCCAGGCATAAATCGGGTCATCGCCTGTCCGACCGAGGTCGAAGCCTTCATTTTTCAATCGGGTTTTCTGGTATTTGAAGGTGCCGGTGGTTTCCATTTTAACTTTGACTCGCAGAAACAACGGCACCGCATAGGCCGGCATGCGTTCCCGGACGAAGGTCAGCAACTCGGCGAAATCCAGGGTCGCGAGGGATTCCGCCGGAGTAATCGCCGCCATCCCGGCGCGGCCGTTGGTATTGCGGATTTCCACGCCATAGGCCACCGCCTCGGAGATATGCGGATGCTGCAGCAACAGGTTTTCGACTTCGGTGGTCGAGACGTTCTCGCCCTTCCAGCGGTAGGTGTCGCCGAGACGATCAACAAATTGGGCGTGGCCGAAGCCGATGTTACGCAGCAGGTCGCCGGTGTTGAAAAAACGATCACCTTTGGCAAACACATCGTGCAGCACAACCTTGGCGGTTTTCTGCGGATCGGTGTAGCCGTCCAGCGGGGCTTTTTCGTCGATCCGCGCCAACAATAGACCCTGCTCGCCTTTGCCGACCTTGCGCAGGAATCCGTCAGGGCTGCGGATCGGTTCGCCACTGTCATGGTCGTAGGCCACCAATTCCCAGGCCATCAGGGAAAAACCGATGGTGTTGTCGAAGTTGAGAATATTGGTGAAACCAATGTTGCCGTCGCTCGCAGCGTACAGCTCACAGATGTGTTCGACCGCGAAGCGCGTCTTGAACTCGGCCCAGGCGCCGGGGCGCAAGCCGTTGCCGATCATCTTGCGCACGCCGTGGCGACTGTCATCGGCACTGGCCGGTTGATCGACCAGATAACGGCACAGCTCGCCGACGTAACCGATGGTGGTCGCGCGATAGCGGCGCACATCGTTCCAGAACTGACTGGCGCTGAATTTGCGCCGGATCGCGAAACCCGAAGCACCGTTGACCGCCGAACCCCAGCACACACACAGACCGGTGGCGTGGTACAGCGGCAAGGTGCAGTAGACGACGTCGTCGGGGCCCATATTGAGCGCGATCATGCCGAAACTGGCGGAGCTGCGCATCCAGCGCCCGTGTTTGAAAACTCCGGCTTTAGGCAGGCCGGTGGTGCCGGAGGTGTAAATGTAGAAACACGGGTCGTCGAAGAAGATCTGCTGGCTGCTCGGCGGATTATCACTGGACGCATCGGCGCTGGCGCTGATCAGATTGACGTAGCCGTCGGGCGCAATGCCCGGATGGCTGTAGGTGTCCTGATCGGCGACAAACCAGGTGCGTGGTGCGCTGATTGCCACTTGATCACGAATCGCCGCATACGCCGCCAACAGTTCTTCGCCCACGACGATCGCCACCGGCGCCACCAGATTCACGCTGTGGATGAGCGTATCGCGGGTTTGCGAGGTATTGAGCAGCGCACTGACCGCGCCGACCTTGGCCAGCGCCAGAATGGTCACCAGCAATTCAGGGCGGTTTTCGATAAACACCGCGACCACGTCGCCCTTGCCGATGCCCTGCCCGTTCAGATAGTGAGCGATGCGGTTGGCCCACTGGTTGACCTGCGCATAACTCAATCGCACATCGCCGTGCAGTAACGCCGGCCCCTCGGGATTGCGCAGCGTCGCTTGCTCGAATGTCCAGCCAAGGCCACAACTTTGGGTCGGATCCGTGACATTGGCCACCTTCATGCCCTTGACCACCCGCGGGATGGCTTTGGCAATCATCGGCAGTTTGCGGAGCATCATGCCCCAGGTAATCGTGTCGCTTGGCGCGTGACTCATGGAAGCTCCCCGTTCGACCTTGGCATGCAGGTCGATGTTTTTATTTTTCGGGCTTTGGCTTGAAGCAACCGGCGCCTTGGAGCGCGGGTCGAGATCGAAAATACGTCAGCGCTTCTCGGGCTGTACACGCGGTTTTTGCAATGTTTTGTATCCGCTGATCTTTACGGAGCGCAGGTGATCTGCGGATCAGCGATTGGTTCCATCGATTCGACATCGATCACGCAAAATGCAGGATGCACGATGGCCATTCATGCAGTTTGCACGACGACCTGAATTTTGATTATTTTTAACTCGTTGATTTACAAAGATTTTTTTATTTTCAAATGCTGGCACAATCGCTGCAACCTCCTCTGCATGCTTGCCATTCAAGTGCATACGGAGCTGAAAAACATGAGCCTGATCCAAGAAAAATTTACCTCCCTGTTCTCCAACTTCGACGTCACCACTGCGCCACGTCCCGATGGCGGGATCCTGCTGACGCTGCGCAGCAGCGACGGCAAAGTATTTAAACGCGCACTGACCTACCAGCAACTGCATGCCGGCGACCAACTGTCGTGGGCGATCAGTGCAATTCGCCGCGACCTGGCTGAACAAGCCAGCGAGTTGCCGCAAATTGCCATGCTGCAGAGCCAGCAGCGTTTTGCTCTGCCGACGTATCACTCGCTGTAATTTTTAAAGCGTTTTAAACAAAACCGGCCGTGGAGCTTTCGCTTCACGGCCGGTTTTTTGTGGCTTGCGCACAACCTTCTGGCAGCGAGCCTGCTCGCAAATGGGTGTGTCAGCCACTGAAAAGGCTGGCTGAACGGACACTTTCGTCGGAACGCCGCGCGGAGCAGGCTCGCTCCCACACTAAATCGGTGTGATCAAAAGGCTTCCGGTTCCATGCCGGTGAACGTGTCGACGGTCATGTGGCTTCAAGGCCTTGAGCGGCGCGGCTTTGCGATCTTCCTCAATCCAGCTCCAGAGAATTTCAACAACCCGATCAAATCGGCTTGCGGCGCATTGCTGTCACGACGCACGGCCTCGATTTGATCGACACCGGCTCAGTCCTCCAGCCGCGGGAAACGGCCGGCGATGTCTTCGCCGGTGAAGTTGGCGACCCAGCCTTCCGGGTTGTTGAACAGACGAATCGCCACGAAGTGCGGATGCTCGCCCATGTCGAACCAGTGTTTGGTGCCGGCCGGCACCGAGATCAGATCGTTCTTTTCGCAGAGTACGGCGTAGACGTAATCGTCGATGTGCAGAGTAAACAAGCCACGGCCGGCGACGAAAAAGCGTACTTCGTCTTCGCCATGGCGATGTTCTTCAAGGAACCTGGCGCGCAGCTCGGCTTTTTGCGGGTGATCGCTGTTCAGGCTGATCACGTCGACAGTGATGTAACCGCGCTCGGTCATCAGTGTGTCGATCTGCTCTTTATACGCGCTGATCACTTCTTCCTGGGTTGCACCCGGCTGGATCTTCGCAGTCGCTTGCCAGCGGTCGAAACGCACGCCCTGCTCGGCCAGAGTCGAGGCGATGTCTTCGAAGTGGGTCAGGACCTTGTTGGGAATCTCGGGACTTGAGACGTGATAGACGGACAGGCTGCTCATTGGGGAAATTCCTCGGTATCGGCCTTGCCTTCCGGCTCTTGCAGACCGGTCGGGCACAGCATTTCATCAGGCAAAGGTGCTGCTTCTGGTGAAGTCAGCCTTGGCGGTTCATGGCGCTGCGGGTTTTCAACTCGCATTCAAACAGAAATTCAAAGGCCTCGATCAGCAGCGAGGCTCATGGCCTGTCCTCTTGCATACGTGTGGCAATGATAACGGCAGCAGCGAGCGCCGCGAGGCTGGCAATACTAAAGGTCAATGTCGCGCCAAGGGCATTCCAGCTGTAACCGGCATACAACGCGCCGAGCGCACCGCCGGTGCCGGCCAACGCGGCGTAAAGCGCCTGGCCCTGCCCTTGCTGACGCGCGCCGAAGCTACGTTGCACAAACGCGATGGCAGCGGCGTGAAAACTGCCGAAGGTCGCCGCGTGCAAGACCTGCGCGAACAACAACACCCACAGGAATTCGGCGAACGAACCTAGCAGCACCCAGCGCAGCGCCGCCAGGAGAAAACTCGCCATCAGCACCCGACGCAACGAAAACCGCGCGAGAATCCGGCTCATCGCCATGAACATCAACACTTCGGCAACGACACCCACGGCCCAGAGCATGCCGATCACGCCACGGCTGTAACCGAGCCGTTCAAGGTGCAGGGTCAGAAAGGTGTAATAAGGCCCATGGCTCAGTTGCATCAGCGCGACGCAGCCATAAAACGCCAGCACGCCGGGGTTGCGCAGTTGTTTGAGGAAGCCCTCCCCGCCTGGCCGATTGCCTTGCGGCGGTTGCGCGTTTGGCACCCACAGACTGCTGAGGACGATGCCGGCCATGATCAGCACCAGCGCCGCCGGATAGATGTCGAGGCTCAGCCATTCGAACAGCCTCCCCAGTGCAACCACGGTGATGATGAAGCCGATCGAGCCCCACAAGCGGATCTGGCTGTAACGTGAGGTCTGGCCTTGTAAATGCGCCAGGGTGATGACTTCGAACTGCGGCAGCACTGCATGCCAGAAGAACGCGTGCAGCGCCATGACCATCGCCAGCCAGGCGTAGGTCTTGCTGACGAAGATCAACGAAAAAGTCAGCAGCGTGCACACCGCGCCGAAACGCACGATGGCCAGGCGTTTGCCGGTGTAATCACCGAGCCAGCCCCAGATGTTCGGCGCCACGCAGCGCATCAGCATCGGGATCGCGACCAGCTCACCAATCCGCGCCGGACTGAAGCCGAGGTGGTCGAAGTACAGCGCCAGAAACGGCGCTGTCGAACCGAGCAAGGCGAAATAGAACAGATAGAAACTGGACAGCCGCCAGTAAGGGAGCGCCGCCACGCCGGTTATGCCGCGACGGCTTTGCGATCAACCATCAAAGCTGACCCAGCACCGGCGTGCTCACGCGCACATCGGCGTTCTGGCCACGGTGACGCAGCAGGTGGTCCATCAGCACGATCGCCATCATCGCTTCGGCAATCGGCGTGGCGCGGATACCGACACACGGATCGTGACGGCCCTTGGTGATCACATCGACCGGGTTGCCGTGGATGTCGATCGAACGGCCCGGGGTGGTGATGCTCGACGTTGGTTTCAAGGCCAGATGGGCAACGATCGGCTGACCGGACGAGATGCCACCGAGGATGCCGCCCGCGTTGTTGCTGAGGAAACCTTGCGGGGTCATTTCATCGCGGTGCTCGGTGCCGCGCTGGGCAACCGAGGCGAAACCGGCGCCGATTTCCACGCCTTTGACCGCGTTGATGCTCATCAGCGCATGGGCCAGTTCGGCGTCGAGACGGTCGAAAATCGGCTCGCCCAGACCCGGCATGACGCCCTCGGCGACCACGGTGATCTTCGCGCCGACCGAGTCCTGATCGCGACGCAACTGATCCATATAGGCTTCCAGTTCCGGCACCTTGTCCGGGTCCGGGCTGAAGAAGGCGTTCTCTTCCACCGAATCCCAGGTCTTGAACGGAATTTCGATCGGGCCGAGCTGGCTCATGTAGCCACGAATGACGATGCCTTGGGTTGCCAGGTATTTCTTGGCAATCGCACCCGCCGCCACGCGCATCGCGGTTTCGCGCGCGGAGCTGCGGCCGCCGCCACGGTAGTCGCGCTCACCGTATTTGTGGTGGTAGGTGTAGTCGGCGTGGGCCGGGCGGAACAGATCCTTGATCGCCGAGTAGTCCTTGGACTTCTGGTCGGTGTTGCGGATCAACAGGCCGATCGAGCAGCCAGTGGTACGCCCTTCGAACACGCCGGAGAGGATTTCGACTTCGTCGGCTTCCTGACGCTGGGTGGTGTGGCGGCTGGTGCCGGGCTTGCGGCGATCAAGGTCGCGCTGCAAGTCTTCGAGGGAGATCTCCAGGCCCGGCGGGCAGCCGTCGACAATGGCGACCAACGCCGGACCATGGCTCTCGCCAGCGGTGGTGACAGTGAACAACTTGCCGTAGGTATTGCCGGACATGCAGGACGCTCCGTGAAATCAAACCCAAATTCGTGATGCGCGCCAGTATACGCAGGCTAACCGAGTAGTTCATCCTCGAACCTTAGTGGTGCTGGCGAGTCCAACCGGCACCTTGGCGAATGATGGCGTGATGATGCTGCGAGTTTTGATCTTGAGTCTTACCCTGTTTACGGGCTTTGCCCAAGCGACGGTCCTACAACGCCCGGTAACTCTGGATACCGGCACTGGCGAGCTTTTCGGCTCGCTGCTGCTGCCAAAGTCCGACAGTCCGGTGCCGGTTGTCCTGATCATTTCTGGCTCCGGCCCTACGGATCGCGACGGAAACAACCCTGACGGCGGGCGCAACGACAGCTTGAAACGGCTGGCGTGGGTGCTGGCCAAACACAACATCGCCAGCGTGCGTTACGACAAACGCGGTGTTGCGGCGAGCCTCGCGGCGACGCCGGATGAGCGCAATTTGTCGGTCGAGGCCTATGCGGCGGACGCGGTGGCATGGGGGCAGAAGCTCAAGGCCGACCCGCGTTTCGGCAAGCTGATCCTGCTCGGCCACAGTGAAGGCGCGTTGATTGCCAGCCTCGCTGCACCGAAAGTCGATGCCGCAGCGGTGATTTCCCTGTCCGGCAGCGCCCGACCGGTCGATCAAGTGATCCGCGAGCAACTGGCCCGCAGCCTGCCACCACCGCTGATGTTGCGCAGTAATGAACTGCTCGACAGCCTCAAGGCCGGCCACACTGATGAAAATGTGCCGCAACCGTTGCAGGTGATTTTCCGCCCGAGCGTGCAGCCGTATCTGATTTCGCTGTTCCGTCAGGATCCAGCGAAAGCCTTCGCGCAATTGAAGATGCCGGCACTGATCGTTCAGGGCAGCAACGACATCCAGGTCGGTACCGAAGACGCGAAGCTGCTCAAGGTTGCCAAACCGGACGCCGAACTTGTAGTGATCGACGGCATGAACCACGTCATGCGCATCGTCCACAACGATATGAAGCGGCAATTGGCTTCGTACAAGGATCCAAATTTGCCGCTGGCCGCAGAACTTGGCGCGAAGATCATCGAGTTTATTGACGGACTTCGCTCCAGTTAAGCGCGTTTTACCCTCCAGTCCTGCAAAAAACGGCCGATAAGCCTTTGTCGCCAGCGCAACGACTGGCGACAAGCAGGGCTTGGACAGGATCTCGCCGTTATGACTGATACCCAGACTTCACCCGACACCACCGCTGAAAAAGACGCACCGCCAGCGGTCGAGCTGCCGTGGGCGGATGTCCACGTCGAGCACCACAAGATGCTCCGCCTGGCCCCGCTGCAGACCGATCGCAACACTGGCGGCCGCCCTTTGCGCTTCGTTGAATTCGGCTATGCCGAGCGCAACAGCAAAGAAAAAAGCCTGCTGCGCATGGCGATCAAACTGCCCGGCCAGCGGGTGCGCAAAGAACAGAATCATCTGGATGTCTGGGCCGATCACGCCAGCAAGCGTGTGCACTTCGGCCCCGACAGCGGCTTGCAGATCGAACCCATGAACCGTGGCATCGGCCGATACATGGCCGCGCAAGGCATCAACTGGGCGAAAAAACGCTGGCCGACCTACACCGTCGACGGCATGGACTTGAACAACAAGGACGCGCTGAACGAAGACACGCGCCTGCGTCGCGATCATTTCCTGCGGGTGCATGGTTTTGATGTGGCGTACGCCGATGCCCAGCATTTGAAAGGCAGCGTCAAGGATGTGCTGGTAGGCGATTTGCTCGGCGACTGGAACAGCGAGAAGCTGCAGATCGTCGAGATTCTTGAAGCGGCGCAGATGCTTCAGCAGGCCGAACAGAATCTGGCCGAGCAGGAAGTGAAGCTGAAGAAGCAGGAAGAGAAGGTCAGCAAGTTCAAGCGTGAAGACGCCGGATTGCGTTTCACCATTACCTGTCTGGTGGCGTTTGCGGTGTTTCAGGCGGGGCTTCTGATCTGGATTGCTACGCACCGGTAGATCAAAAGATCGCAGCCTTCGGCAGCTCCTACATTGGGATTGGTGTACACCTGTAGGAGCTGCCGAAGGCTGCGATCTTTGCTTTTAGGCTTTAGACGCGGGAAGCGAACAGCGCCTGATGGTTGCGGCACTGCTCGGCCGTCAGCATGAACACACCATGCCCGCCGCGCTCGAATTCCAGCCAGGCGAAATCGACTTCCGGGTACAACGCGTCAACGTGTACCTGGCTGTTGCCCACCTCGACAATCAACAACCCCTTCTCGGTCAGATGATCGGCCGCTTCAGCGAGCATGCGTCGCACCAGATTCAAACCATCGTCGCCACAGGCCAGGCCCAGCTCCGGTTCATGCTGATATTCGTCCGGCATGTCAGCGAAATCTTCCGCATCCACATAAGGCGGGTTCGACACGATCAGGTCGAAACGCTGGCCCGGCAGGCCATCAAAACCATCGCCCTGCACGGTGTAGACGCGCTCATCGACGCCATGCCGCTCGATGTTCTGGTTGGCCACTTCCAGCGCTTCGAACGACAGATCGGCCAGCACCACTTCGGCGTTCTGGAACTCGTAGGCACAGGCGATACCGATGCAACCGGAACCGGTGCACAGGTCGAGAATTCGAGCAGGTTCGTTGCCGATCCACGGAGCAAAGCGGTTTTCGATCAGCTCGCCAATCGGCGAACGCGGGATCAACACACGCTCATCGACGATGAACGACATGCCGCAGAACCACGCCTCACCCAACAGGTAAGCGGTCGGAATGCGCTCTTCGATACGGCGCTTGAGCAAACGCTGCAAATTGACCAGCTCGTCGTCTTCCAGCGCGCAATCGAGATAGCTGTCGGCGATTTCCCATGGCAGGTGCAATGCACCGAGCACGAGTTGACGGGCTTCGTCCCAGGCATTGTCGGTGCCATGGCCGAAAAACAGATCCTCCCCATGGAAGCGGCTGACGGCCCAACGGATGTGGTCGCGCAGGGTACGAAGTCGGGAAGTGATCACGGGGCAGAACTCCAGAAAAAACGACTGGCGATTCTAGCAGCCAAAACGCGTGACGACGACGCAGGAAAAACATCGCGGCAACGGTAGGAGTTTTCTGTTTTTTGCATCAGCTATTGAACAGAACGTGTAACTTGACAAGGCTGCAGGCCAATAACGACGGTGCTTACGATGGTAGCGATTCACAGAACCGCTCAGCCAGAGGACAATGTCGCAAAAGCCCCACCCCAAGGAGCCCCAGAATGTCCGTTCCAAAAACGATGTTTCAACTCAGCGGTCGCGGTTACGCAGCGGCCACACTGAGCCATGCCACCGTGGTCATCATCGATGCCCAGAAAGAATATCTCAGTGGCCCGCTGGCCCTGAGCGGCATGGACGCGGCCGTCGCGAACATCAAGCAAGTGGTTGCCGCAGCCCGTGCAGCCGGTCGGCCGATCGTGCACGTGCGTCACCTCGGCACCGTCGGCGGCCTGTTCGACCCGCAGGGCGAACGCGGCGAATTCATCCCCGGCCTCGAGCCACAGGGCGATGAAACCATTATCGGCAAACTGCTGCCGAGCGCGTTCCACGGCACCGAGTTGTTGGACCGTTTGCAAAACCTCGGCTCGCTGGACCTGATCGTCTGCGGTTTCATGAGCCACTCCAGCGTCAGCACCACCGTACGTGCGGCAAAGAATCTGGGCTTCCGTTGCACCCTGGTCGAAGACGCCTGCGCCACCCGCGACCTGCCGTTCAAGGGCCGCGTGCTCAGCGCCGCCGTAGTGCAGGAAGCCGAAATGGCGATCATGGCGGACAACTTCGCCACCCTCGCGCTGACTCAAGACCTGATCTGATCTGCCCTGATGAGCGGCTCACGGCGCCGCTCATCTGCAAAATCCTCTCATTTGCCGCAAATGCCATAGCCTCAGGAACAACCCGGTCAACTCCCGGTCGAAGGGCCGATACCCATTGAGGAAGGTCGGAATGAAGTTATCCGATGGATTTGACGCACGCCGCTTGCGGCCCAAAGGCCAAAGCAACTGGCGTTTTCGCTTCGGCGCGGCGATCGCCGCCATTCTGGCGACGTTCGGCGTGCTGCTGGCGATGGCCGGGGCCGCCAGCCTGCTCGGGCGCCCGCCGGCGCTCGGTGATTTGAATGCCACGCCGGTGGGGTCGGCGATCATTCTGGCGGTCGGCTTGCTGTTTCTGTATTTCGGTGTCGCCCTGTGGCGTCGCTGCCGCCGGCGCGCCCGGCAATCGCGGGAGCTGAACATGTCCCCGCACCTGATGAAAAAACACGACTGAATCACCGGCCTGGCTTTTTGCCGGGCCGTTTTGTTTCGACTTGGGTAAACTGGCCGCCCTTCGCGGAGGCTGACATGCAAGACGACGATTTTTCCCTGTTCAAAAGTGCGATCCAAGGCGTCAAGCCGATCAAGCATGACCGCGCCGACACCGGCAAACCCAAGGCTGACCGCGCACAGATCGCCAAGCTGCGCCAGTCCGCCACCGTGCGCACCGACACCGCTACCGTGGATGGTCTGTCTGATCAGTTCGTAATCGACGTCGGCCCGGAAGACGAGTTGATGTGGTCGCGCGACGGCGTGCAGGAAAGTCAGATGCGCAAGCTCAAGGTCGGCCAGATTCCGTTCGAAGGCAGCCTCGACCTGCATGGCATGAGCGTGGAAAAGGCCCGGGAAACGCTCTGGGCATTTCTCGCCGAAGCGACCAGATTCGAAATCCGCTGCGTGCGCGTCACCCATGGCAAGGCTGTGCGCCTGGACGGAAAGCGGCCAATGATCAAAAGCCACGTCAACACCTGGTTGCGCCAGCACGCCCAAGTGCTGGGCTTCTGCTCGTGCCAAGCGAAACACGGCGGCGCCGGCGCGGTTTACGTGATGCTCAAACGCACCATGATGGAAGGCCGCGACGAATAATCGCGTTACACCGAACTTGCAGGGTTGTGTCCGCCACCGTACCCTTGCCCTTTGCGAAAATCCCCCACAGGTAGTTTCATGTCCCTGGAACAGAATTACACCGCGATTCTCGGCCAATTGGGCGAGGACGTGTCCCGCGAGGGCCTGCTCGACACGCCGAAGCGTGCCGCCAAAGCCATGCAGTACCTCTGCCGCGGTTATGAACAGACGCTTGAAGAGGTCACCAACGGTGCCCTGTTCAGCTCCGACAACAGCGAAATGGTGCTGGTCAAGGACATCGAGTTGTACTCGTTGTGCGAACACCATCTGCTGCCGTTCATCGGCAAGGCGCATGTTGCGTACATCCCGAGCGGCAAAGTGCTGGGCCTGTCGAAGGTCGCACGGATCGTCGACATGTACGCCCGCCGTCTGCAGATCCAGGAAAACCTCAGCCGTCAGATCGCCGATGCGGTGATGCAAGTCACCGGCGCGCTGGGCGTAGCCGTGGTGATCGAGGCCAAGCACATGTGCATGATGATGCGCGGTGTCGAGAAGCAGAATTCGTCGATGATCACTTCGGTGATGCTCGGTGAGTTCCGTGAAAACGCAGCGACCCGCAGCGAATTCCTCAGCCTCATCAAGTAATTTGCGCTGTGAAGAAAACCGGCATTCATCGCCGGTTTTTTTTCGCCCGAGAAAAATCGGGTAAGCTGCGCGCCTTTCTCAATTGCACCGTGAGGCTTTAAACGTGTTCGTCAAAGCGCTTCGTGTCGGCCTCGGCCAACTGGTTATCTTCATCGACTTCATCACTCGACCGGGCAAGAAACAGCGCCCTGCCGAAACTCAGGCGCAGGTCAATGCCGCCGCGAAAGGCCTGACCCTGTATCAGTTCCATGCGTGCCCGTTCTGCGTGAAAACCCGCCGCACGCTACGCCGTTTGAATGTGCCGGTAGCGCTCAAGGATGCGAAGAACAACGAGCAGGATCGTCAGACGCTGCTGGATCAGGGCGGCCGGATCAAAGTGCCTTGCCTGCGCATTGAAGAGAATGGCCAGACGACGTGGATGTATGAGTCCAAGGTGATTATTGATTATCTGGATAAGCGCTTCGCGACGGTCTGATGATTATGTGGTGATGCTGATGGCCTCATCGCTGGCAAGCCAGCTCCCACAGGTTTTGTGAACGCCACGGATCACTGTGGGAGCTGGCTCACCAGCGATGAGGCCCTCTCAGCCACGGCAAATCCCAGTCAAAAATAAACCGGCCTGTGAGCCGGTTTATTTTTTCAGGCCGCTTTCTCTAGCTGCGCCTGGCGCACCACTGCCGCCAATCGCTTCAATCCTTCATTCAGTCGCGCCGGATCGATGTGGCTGAAGTTCAAGCGCAAATGCCCAAGGTTGTTATCCGGTTCCGGAAAGAACGGCTCCCCCGGCATGAACGCCACATCATTGGCCAACGCTTCATTGAGCAACGTTCGCGTGTCCAGCGGCTGCTTCAACGTCAGCCAGAAAAACAGCCCGCCCTGTGGCATGTTCCAGTCGGCCAGATCAGAAAAGTGTGTTTCCAGCGCCGCCTGAAAGGCATCGCGCCGCTCTCGATAGAAGCCGCGCAACTCGCTCAGATGCTGCTGATACTTGTCGCTGCCGATCCACTGCAACGCCTGCCACTGACCGATGCGGTTAGTGTGCAGATCTGCCGATTGCTTGAGTTTGAGCAGATGCGGGAACAGGTCCGGACTGGCGATCAAGTAACCGACGCGTAAACCGGGCAACAAGGTTTTCGACACGGTGCCGGTGTAGATCCAGCTCGCCCTCTGCAGACGCCCGGCAATCGGTTTCGCGCTACCGCCATCGAATGTCAGTTCGCGGTAGGGTTCATCTTCGATCAGGGTGACACCGAATTCATCGAGCAATGCCGCTACGGCTGCACGCTTGGCTTCGCTGTAGCGCACGGCGGACGGATTCTGGAACGTCGGGATCAGGTAGATGAATGCTGGCCGGTGCTGTTCAAGACGACTGCGCAATTGCGTCAGGTTCGGGCCGTCGGCCTCTTGCGGCACAGTCAGGCAATCGGCGCCGAACAGCTGGAAAATTTGCAGTGCGGCGAGATAGGTCGGCGCTTCAAGCAGAATTTCCGTGCCCTTGTCGATGTACAGCTTGGCCGCCAGATCGAGGGTTTGTTGCGAACCGCTGACCACCAGCACCTGACTTGCCGTGCACGCCAGGCCAAGCGCCCTCGCCTCCGCTGCCAGCGCTTCGCGCAATGCCGGCTCACCTTCGCTCATGCCGTATTGGCCAAGCGACAGTGGCATGTCGGCCCACTCGACCTTCGGCAGCATGGCTTCGGCCGGCAAGCCGCCCGCGAACGACATGACCTCCGGACGTTGGGCGGCAGCAAGGATTTCACGGATCAAAGAACTTTTAAGGCGCGCGACACGTTCGGAAAAAGCCATGGAAGTCACCGGTAGCAAAGCATGGGAAAATTGAGTCAAACTGGTTGACTGAAATTACGACAGCTTGAGCGAGTACGTCAACATGCTTGACCTTAAAAACCCCGCCAGCCAACAACAGGCGATGGAAGCGTTTTTCTTCGGCTACCAGGCGTTTACCGCCAAGGCTGATGAAATGCTGGAACGCCGTGGCTTGTCGCGGGTGCATCAGCGCATTGTGTTTTTCATCGCGCGTTATCCGAATTTGAGCGTGAAAGAGCTGCTGGCCTTGCTCGGTGTGAGCAAGCAGGCGCTGAACATGCCATTGCGGCAGTTACAGGAAATGCATCTGGTCGACAGCGTCGCGTCGGAGGCCGACAAGCGAAAGCGTCTGCTGGAGCTGACGGCCGAAGGCGCGAAGTTTGAACAGGCGCTGCGGCGTGAGCAGGTGAAATTGCTGGAGCGAGTGTTTGCCGAGGCTGGCGAGGCGGCGGTGAATGGGTGGTTGGCGGTGAATTTGGCTCTGGGGAATACCCAGACAGTTATCGATTGATTGTTCGGGCCTCATCGCTGGCAAGCCAGCTTCCACAGGTTTTGTGGACACCAGAGATCATTGTGGGAGCTGGCTTGCCAGCGATGGGGCCATCAAGGGCGATATATCCCTATCGACGGAACTTTCGTAAACAAAATCAAAAACAATATTTGCTTTATTTGTACACAAAAGCATAATCCACAGCGTGCGAGTTCCTGACCGCATGGTCAACAAATTCGCGTATGCCTCAAAGGGCCGCTGCCACCCCTCATGGGTCCGGCCCTGGAAATAACAATAAAACTCTTGAGGAGTACTCGCTGTGGAAAGCCGCAAATCCGAAGCATCGACGCTGGACCTCGCGCCACCATTACGCAGTGGCTTGCTGGAACGTCTGTTTAAACTCAGCTTGCATGGCACCACGGTGAAGACCGAGCTGATTGCCGGTCTGACAACCTTCATCACCATGGCTTACATCATCTTCGTCAACCCGAACATCATGGCCGATGCCGGAATCGACCACGGTGCAGCCTTCGTCGCCACCTGTATCGCCGCCGCACTTGGCTGCCTGTTGATGGGCCTGTACGCCAACTGGCCGGTAGGCCTGGCACCGGGCATGGGCCTCAACGCCTTCTTCACCTACACCGTGGTCGGCACCATGGGCTACAACTGGGAAACCGCGCTGGGTGCGGTATTCGTCTCCGGTGTGTTGTTCATGATCCTGACTTTCTCGCGGATTCGTGAATGGCTGCTCAACAGTATTCCGGTCAGCCTGCGCTTTGCGATGGGTGCGGGTGTGGGCTTGTTTCTCGGCCTGATCGGCCTGAAAACCGCGGGTATCGTCGTCGACAGTCCAGCGACATTGATCAAACTCGGCTCCCTGCGCGAACCAGGCCCGCTGCTCGCGGCCATCTGCTTTCTGATGATCGCGATCCTCAGCTATCACCGAGTCTTCGGCGCAATCCTCATCAGCATCATCACCGTGACCTTGGCCGGTTGGGGGTTGGGCATCGTGCACTACGAAGGGATCATGTCGACTCCGCCGAGTCTGGCCCCGACCTTCATGGCCATGAACGTCGCCGGCGTGTTTAACGTCAGCATGATCAGCGTGGTCCTGGCCTTCCTCTTTGTACACATGTTCGACACCGCCGGCACCCTGATGGGCGTCGCCCAGCGCGCCAATCTGGTCAACGCTGATGGCCGCATCGAAAACCTCTCGCGCGCGATGAAAGCCGACAGTGCCTCCAGCGTCTTCGGTGCCGTGGTCGGTGTTCCTCCCGTAACAAGCTATGTGGAAAGTGCCGCTGGCGTAGCCGCTGGTGGTCGGACTGGTCTTACCGCAGTCACCGTAGGTGTGCTATTTATAGCGGCGATGTTTTTCGCACCGCTGGCCGGCATGATTCCCGCTTACGCCACCGCCGGTGCACTGATCTACGTTGCGATGCTGATGATGGGCGGCATGGCCCACATCGAATGGGACGAAGCCACTGACGCCATCCCGGCGATCGTGACTGCGATCATGATGCCACTGACCTTCTCGGTCGCCGACGGCATCGCGCTGGGCTTCATCACCTACGTGGCGTTGAAGGCCGGTACCGGCAAGTACAAGGAAATTTCCGTGAGCCTGTGGGTGCTCTGCGCGATCTTCATCGCCAAGTTCATCTTCTTGTAAGCGTCACGCGGTTCTGGCTTCAACACGGCCTCACCCGATCGGGTGGGGCTTTTGCGCATTCTTGAGTACAACAAAAAAGGAGGAAAGTGATGAGTCTGGAAACCTGGCTGCTGTTCAGCGGCGCTGCATTAGTGGTGATCCTGATTCCGGGGCCATTGTCGTTGTTGATGATCAGCAACAGTCTGAACTTTGGGTTGCGCCGTTCTTATCCGGCATTTCTCGGTGGTGTATTCGCCTCGATCTGCCTGCTCAGTGCTTCTGCGCTGGGGCTGGGCGCCTTGTTGCTGGCATCGGAGCAACTGTTCAGTGCCCTGAAAATCGTCGGCGGGTTGTACCTGTTCTACCTGGCCTGGCAGAGCTGGCAGCAATCGCGTCAGCCATCGGTGGGCGCCGTCGTGCCACAAGCGGCCGCTGTTCCACGCTTTCGCGCGTTGTTCGGACGCGCCTTTGTATTGGGCGCCAGCAACCCGAAAGACATCCTGTTTTTTGCCGCTTTCCTGCCGCAATTCCTCAGCGCCGAACAGCCTTTCCTACCGCAATTGCTGGTGATGATTGCCACTTGGACCTTGTTGGATCTGCTGTGCAAGCTGGCCTACGGACTCGGCGCCCACGGCGCAGCGCGTTATTTGCGCAGCGGCAAAGGACAGAGCTGGTTCAACCGCATCAGTGCCGGTTTGTTCGGTGGCGCGGGCGCGGCATCGTTGCTCAGCAGCCACTAAAACACCTGAATCACCGAGTCAGCGTTTATTGTCTATCTGTCGCCATCCTGACTTGAGAAACTCAAGTCGAGGATGGCATTCCCGGCAACCTCGCGTGTTGCTCGTTACATCTCCCCGCCATAACAATTGCCTCTCTGACGCGCAATACACAGCAACAACCCGTTGATGTACATCGTTATAAAAGCGACCGTACTATCACAACTTGCATTAACAAAAATCTGCCAGAACAAGGAAGTTCAGATGGCCACCATGATAAGCAACGCGTTATTGGAAACTGCGGAAATCACCGACGCTGTCGTCATTACAGACATGCGCTTTGAAAGCAATGAGCATCATGCCTCGACCATTGATCTCAAACGCACCACCGATGAAACAACAAGTCCAAAAAGCAAAAGCAAAACAGATCAGTTGCATATCGCCGACTCGGTGTTCGGCCCGCTGCAAATAGGTAACATTTCAATCACACGAGTTTCCCTCGATGCCTTGGGCGCAACTTTCGAGGGGCAGCCACTGAACGGCAGGAATACTTTCTCCCGGGTACCCAGGCGATCGTTTATCAACTCGCTGCAATTCGACGCTGTCGCGATTGAACACCACATGAAATCGTCATCGGGGCAGGACCGTTACTTATTGCCGGCATTACTGTTTGAAATGGCCAGCGAACGCCCGCTGACAGCACCGCACCTGATAAGAGACAGTTCGCAAGCCGCGACAGACGAAGGTAACTACCGTAGAAAATTGGTAAAACTACTGGGCTCGGCACAGAAACTGGACCTGTATCACGCAAGTATGCCCAAACATAACCCTCGCTGGGTGTCACTGACAAAAAGTTACGCCGCGCTGGGTTCGAGTGTCGGCATTCAGGGTTTCGGCATATTCATGGGGTTGCGCGGTGTGGTGGATGCTATCAAAGCAAACAACACCACCGAGGTTGTCATCAACAGCGTGGGCATTGGTACGGAAGTGGGGTCCATCGTTGTGGACATCGCCGTCAGCAAAATTGCGTCGAATATGCTTTCGGCCGGGCAAGGGGCCCTGCTGGATTTTGCCAAAACCCGGTTTGCACTGAGGCTGGGTCGCTCCGGCGGCTTGATCGGCGGCGCACTGACATTGCCGTTCGATATCTTCACCGCGGTCAGATCGATCAATGCCGCTGACAGTGCCGTCGGAAAAGAAGCCATGGATCACTACGTGAGCGCTGGATTGAGTATTACCAGCGCAGCCATGACGGTCATCCTTGGCGCGGCAGCGTTGGCAGGTTTTTCATTTGCAGGGCCCGTCGGGCTTGCGGCTGGAGCGATCCTGGCCATCGGATCGCAAGTTTATGGTGCGGTGCGCGTGGTCGACGACATTGATGACTACATCGAACTGACTCTGGACGAGCGTTGGCGCACAGGCTGGTTTTCGTTCTGCATGATGGCGCCTGATCAGGCTGTGCAAAACCGCTATTTACTGGCAAAAACCAGATTCCAACACGCGAAACAATTGAAAGAAACAGCCAGAAAACTGCTGGTTGGCCAATTAAAGGACACAACCGAAGCCATCGTTAATGGCAAGTTCGAAGTCCACCTCAAACCTACCCGTGTATTCAAGCGCAATTGGTGGACCAAACAGGATTATTGGGAAACGATACAAATCCCGCAGATCAAGGGAGGCGACGACGTCATTGATGCTCGCAACGGAGTTACCAAGGACACGCCCGGTGCGGAGTTGGGAACAGCGGGCGCTAACAAAGGCATTCTGTGGTTCATCAGCGATGGTCAGGACACGATCGAGGGCGTTGAGAACAAACCAAACAGCTTTCATTATCGGACAGGAAAAAAACAGCTGACCGGAGGTGAAAAAGACGACCGCTTCGTGTTTGAGACGGCTGGAGATCTTCTTGTACAGGATGTCCAGGTTTCCGAATACTCGACACTGAAAGGCGGTGCAGGCACCGATACCTTAGTTCTGGCTGGTAACAATTACACCCGCCGTACCGATAAAAAAGGCTATGACGTTGATCTGCTCGCACAAACCCTGCAGATAATCGCAACCGACCCATCGGCCAGAGAAGGCAAGAAACATACCCTCCACAGCCGCCTCGAAAGTATCGAGAATGTTGAAACGGTCAGCGGGGCGAATAGTGTTGTGACCGGTTCGGATCAACGCAACATCATTAATTCGCGCGGCGAAGACACCATCAATGCGGGGCCGGGGAATGATCAGATTCATCTGTCGTATCCAGGCGCGACAGCCTCGGGTGAAGCGGGCATTGACGAATACATCATCGGTCACAAACCAGGCCGCATCGCCATCATCGAAGACGGCGCAGATGACAGTATTGTTTTGCTCAACTGGAAATACGAACTGATCGAAAGCTGGACGATCGAGAATGGCGCACTGATCATCAGGTCCCGCTTCGCATTCGCGGACAACCCGAAAAGCGTAGTAATCATTCAAGATGTATATAAGAAAAACGAAAACAACTTCACATTGCAGAATAATAAATTCACGTTCATCACCGGCGACGGCTACTCGTTAAGACTGCCTGATGCCCCAGACCTGCCCGACAGACTAGAAAATGGCCACAACCTCGAAATCGAAGTCGTCGTAGTAAAAAAAGGAACACCCGAAAGGCCACTTATCCTCCACGCTCCCGAGTGCTCGATCAATCATCAGCGTGAGGTGAGTTACTACCTGCCAAGATCAAGGAAATACACGACACTCTGGGCGGTGAAACGTACTGAGGCAGTCATTCGCTTGCATCTGGATTACGACATCAACGAATTGACAAAAGTCGAGGCGCGCTTTGGCTCAGGCGAGTGGAAAGAAAATCGAGAATTCTTCGTAGGATGTAATCTGCTTTATCACTTTGGCCAAAACACAGTGAAGCTTAAAGAATTCGCCTACGCGGAGGGAGGAACTGATCCCAGAAACATGACCAGGATCTTGAGAACCATGGCCGCACGTCCCAACTACAGAGTCGTGCTCATTTTTAAAGGCGGCGTCACCATCAATGCAGGACTGACTCCAGAAACCGATGTTTGCCCCCTTAAAAAACATGATCCGTATGGCTTTGATCGCTGGACAACGCAGCTTTCACTGCCGCTGCCACGTCGCACAGACCAGACCCCCTTTGAATTGCCTGACACCAAACCCTTCAAGTTCGACAGGGCGGGATGCGGTTCGCTTTTTTCCTACCCGGAGCAAACCTCGATCCAGAATCTTGAAGGTACTGGCTCCACCTACCTGATTCATCTGGTTGCCGATATAGCGATCAGATTGTCTACCCCGGGAGCACTTGCGAACGCCCCTGCCAGACTGCCTTACTCCTCCACCTGGGACCTCGATGCGACAAAACTTGGCAAAGTCGAGATCAAACTGGAAAACAACCAGTTGCACGTCGGCACCTGCATTATTCATCTGCCCGAATACGAAAGCGAAGACCTGATAGATCAAGTACGCGTGATTACCGAAAAAGGTGTCGTCCATACCGTCGATCTTTCCTTCGACAGGATCTACCAGGACGGCCTGGATGCACGTTTCTTTGAAGAACCCGAGCCGGCGAAAGCCTTGCCCGAAGTCTTAGCATCGATGGCCAATAAAGAGATCAAAGTGAGCAACATCGTTCTCGCCAACAACCGTCCCGGGGCGCTGAGTTACAACTTTCCGGCGTATGGCTGGATTCTGCGCAGCGACAAATCCCGTGTTGAATATTCAGCATTGCACGTGATCAATCGTTGCAGCCATCAAGACCTCACCCTCTTTGCGCCACCTCCGTTGATAAGCGTACCTGCGGCTTGACGCGCGACACGCCAGTCGAAAACAAGTAACCACGTGCGCACTCCGAAGTTGCAGCAGCCGAACCTCTCCATCGGGAGGCGGACGAGTGCGCCTGAAAAATGCGCTGAGGCACTTCCGTGCCTGCGCATCACCACTCAACGAGTAACTTCACATGGCCAAACCACCCAAAAAAATTCCCGTGACGGCGGCAGCTGATACCACTGTTACAACAAGACCCGCACAGTCAGGCTCGGGTACTCGCGTCACTGCCAACATGCCTGACCCAGCGCTGTCTGGCATCGACTCGACCACGGGATCCTCTGCCCCCGGCACCTCCACCACTCGCCCGCCCGCCGTCATCGTCAGTAATATGCCCGATACCTACCGCGCCGCCCGCAGTGCCATCGCCTGGCCACAGGATCGATTGAACGAGCTGACACCCAGCGGAGAAAACACGGGTCTGTTCACCGGTCCGGATCAGCGCACCTACGCACAAATCGGCAACGAAGGCCGGTTCGTTGTCGAACGGGATCTGCAAGGCAACTATTACGTTCCGCTGACCTTTGCACCCGGTGTTCCCGGCCCGGTACTGACCAGGATTGAAGGTCAGGCCAGTTGGCACATCCAGCGCCCCGGCTGGCAATCAACACAGTCTCGACCAGCCCCCCCAGCCACGCAGCTGTCCCTCTCCTACCTGGCGGCCGATGACGCAAAAACGCTGACCAGAGCAGAACTCTCATCGGGTGGAATCCGATACAACAAACTCAAACATACCTTCGTCGATACCGCAGACGGCACAGTCATGGTGCGGAAAAACCAGCAAGGTGAATATCAACTGACCTCGGCAACCAGCAGAGACTTGCCCGATGTATTTTTTGAACAGATTCCAGGAACGGTACTCTGGCGCCGCAAGCATCCGCACTTGCCAATCCCCGAACATCCTGCAGCAGGCAGATCCCGGCCAATTGCCGAAACAGACGACTCACAACCTGGCCCGAGCAAACGCGCGCGGATCAACGCCCCCGAGCAACCACTACCCCCCAGAACCCTGGACGCCAGCGCCCCAGCCGAGCAAACACCGTTTTTCTGGCTACCCTGGGGCCATCTGAACAAACCACCACTGGTGGAGTCGGTGCAGCTCGGCTGGCTTCACTATCCGATTGTGCCGACTGGCTCCACCCCCACCCCCAAAGTCTACTTTGTGCAACATCCTGACTTTGTGCCGACACACTTCGAGGCGTTTGAACAAATGCTCCATACGGCGCCCTCGATGCAGCCTGTTGCGACGTTCCGCATCGGTAACGATCCGGGCGAAATACACCCCGGAAAACGCTTTTTTAATGAACCGATATCGCACTCGGTTGCGAAGACGTTTCCCGACTTCTCTGACGACACTGCACGGGCCGTCGCCAGAAGGCTGTTCGAACTCGCGGACAACTCACCGATGATTACCGGCACCGGGCTGGTCAACATTCAGGCAGTCCTGCATCAGTGGAAACAACGGCCATTTCCCACGGCACCGGCGTATGCCGACCCGCTGAACATGCTGGCAGTGGCACCCGCCATCGATTTCAACGGAAAAAAACTCATCCGCATCCCCTCCCAGGTCGACAGCGAACTGCAACGGCTCAGCTTCGATCCCAAGCATTTTCCCGTCGAGTGGACCCACTACAAAACCTACCCGACCGATCTGAACCTCAGACGCCTGCTGGGCGCCCTTTTGGTTCGCAGCGGCTATGACATATTTCCCCTGACATACGAACACCGCATGCCAACGCTGGTATTCAGGCGCGGAACCAGTGAGCAGATTTATTTTATGAAACTGGGTGCGGTGGATCATGTCGGCCTGTCCCATACCCCGGGCAATGAACTGGCAGACCCCGGCTTGCCGGCCAGGATAGGCAACGAGGCGTTTCACGCCCTGACCACCGCGACCCTGGAAAACAAAGTGGTCTGGCTCATCGGAGGCGTATTGAAGGTTGAGTCGACTCCGGATTCGGTGTTCGTGATCAGGGAACGCTGAGAGCCCGCTACAACTCGCGCCGGCCCTGCCAGCGCGAGTTGGCATTGCCCTCGTAAGTCTCGCAACACCCTGCAGCATTTACCCTCATCGCAATACATATATACCGCACACCGTGGCGTTTTTTTGCCGAACATCACTCCTTTGAAGCCAATGGGCCAGGCAAGCACGATGCTGCGAAATTGCACATCGAATCCGCTTCCCGAATATCCGGCCGCACCACTGATCAGCGATTCATCGGAGCAAGTCAATGGCAAAACCACCCAGGAAAATTCCTCGCAAGGCGTCACCGGAGGCGTCAGGCCCAGACGCCAATCCTCTACCTGCTTCACTCGCAACACTTCCCGTTGAACCGGGTTACTCCGATCCGGGCATGATGACCGTCAATCCGCGCTCAGACGCGTTGTCGGAAGCGCCCGCCGACCGCCCCAGCGTTATCGTCAGTCGCCCGCTCCCCCGGGAACGCCAATTGAGCGAAGCGCGAACCGCTGATTGGGTGAGGCAGCAATCCAGCGAAGCCGGACCGTCTCCGCTGGCCGGTACTTACAGCAGCGAAAGACCCTCGCATCCGGTCTATATCAACCCCGAGTCGGCAAACCATCTGAAGCTGCAGCCTGGAACCGCAGAAGGCTTTCGCTACGACAAGCGCAAAAAAACCTATGTCGAAATGCTCGGCGGCATGGTCATGGTGAGTAAAACAGCAGAAGGCTGGCGTCAGACACATGCCGGGGAATCAACACCGACGGGACAAAGGGTTGCACAGATTCCGGGGACAAAACTCTGGCGTGAAATCGACGCGCCGCAGCAAGGCCACCCGGTCGAAATCAATCCACTGCCCACCGAAGCGACCGATGCCGTACCCGGCCCGAGCCAGCGCCGACGCCTGGACGAACAGACTCATGTCGCGACCGGTGCCAGCACGTTGATCGAACATCTGTTGGCCCAGCCGAGCGGTGCTCTGGATCTTTCCGCCAGGCAATGGAGAAACTGGGGAAAAGCCGCAAAACCCGGTTCCGGCGAGTCGATAGAAATCGACGGGCAATACTTTCGGATTGTCGCCCAAGGCGTCAGTGACACCACCGAACTGGTCTATTTGCAACACCCGGGATTTTCACCGGACCGCTATGACGCGTTCGAAACCATGCTGCGTCATGAGCCTTCGCGTCAACCGAAATGGGCACTTAAACGCCAAGGCCAATGGAAGGTTGTGGACAACGCTCCACCGTTCGAAATGTCCACCACCCAATATGTTTCCGCCGCCTACAACTACCTGTCTGAGCAGTCGACCAGCAACCTCGCGCGGGCGGTATTCGATCGGGTTTCACTGCCTCAGGGCATCAACGCTCATGGACTTTCGGCGATGGCACTGACCTTCCGCCACTGGCTGGACAGGGTGAATAACGAGCCCCCTCTCCATAGCCTGTCGGATCCTCTGGTCATGCTGCCAATACTGCCGACGCCGCCTGGGCATCTGGCCGGCGGCGGTTTGCTCACGTTGCCTGCTTACAACTCAGCCGTGCTGCAGCGCCTGGATTTCGATCCACAACGGTTTCCTCAGGAATGGGCCCACTATGCAGCGGCGCCTACACCAGGAAACCTGCGGGGATTGCTGGTGACCCTCCTGCAACACAACGGCTACAGCATTAATCCGAGCACGCGCCGACTCAGTGAAGGCGCATTGTTCTTTCACCGCCCGGGCGTTGCCGCTGTATTCGTATTGAAGCTGCCACGCATCGCTGGCAATCAGGTTCCTCGCACCACCCCCGCAGGGACCGAACTCACCGACCCCACCTATCTGACCAGGCTCAGCGTGCCGCAAAAACAGTTGCTGGAGAGCCAGCTGGCTCATACCGAAGTCATCTATCTGGTGGGGGGGATACAACATTTATCCGCTGACAACCCGACGCTGTTCATTGTGAGAGAGGGCTGAGCCGCTGCCGAACGCCTGAACGGTGCGGCGCAAGTCCGAACACCTGCACACCCCACAATTCAAATTACGAGATTCAGTTAATGGTCAAACCACCCAAGCGTGTGGCCGGTGTTACTGCGCCTGATACACGTACAAATACCGCTGGCACTTCCCCCAGAATGCTGGGCGAAAACACGCAATCCTTTGCAGACCTGCCGAGCACTTCCGGGCATCAACCGTCAGTGCAGATTCACAACGCATCCGTCGTCCACCCCTTGTCGGTAGAGGCCGCGCTGCGTTCAATCACCTGGCCTGCCGATCAAGTACACCTGTTAAAACGGCTGGATCCCGACAGCGGATTGTTCACCAGTCCGGATGGAAAGCTGTACGCCCACGTTGAAAACGAAGGGCATCTGCTGGTCGAAATCCATCACGATGGCCGCTACCAGATTCCCTTCAACTTCACTCCGCATCTGGCGGGTCCTTTCCTGATCAAAACCGAGCGCCAGCCCGTCTGGATCTTCGAACGACCCAGTTGGCTGGCGCACAACCCAGACAATGATGGGGCAACTGCAGCCGCTGAGCGTCTTCCCGGGGAACAGCCGATCTACCTCGCCCCCGATGTAGCCGCCCTGCTCTCCCCGCGCCTGCAGACACCGGATGGCGTTCGCTACGACAAGCACCGCAAAACCTATATCGATACTGCAGAAGGAACCGTCATGGTGCGTAAAAACGCCAACGGTGAGTACCAGCAGACCTCCGCGACGGCGCGCGAAGTATCTACTCTATTGTTCGAACAAATTCCCGGGACGCGGCTGTGGCGCCGCAAGACCGGACAAACCGATTCTGCAGCGCAACGATCATCGCAGGAAAAACGCAAAGCCTCGACCGAGATATCGGACTCCAGGGCCCGCGACAGCAAGCGCCTGCATCAGGAAGAAGGAACAGACGCCGCCCAGGCACTGACTGAAAGCCTGCTCTCGGACAACCCCGACGCGATCAACTTGAGCTTCGGCTTATGGCGAAACTGGGGACACAGTGTCCGACCAGCGCTGGGCCAGCATATCGAGATCGACGGGCAGTATTACCGGGTGATGCAACAAGGCCTGAATGCCAACCCGCGCCTGGTTTACCTGCAGCATCCGTTGTTCTCACCCGCCCTGTATGACGCCTTCGAATACATGCTGCGGGACAACCCGTCGCTACAGCCGAAGTGGGCGGTTAAACGAAACAACCAATGGACGGTAATGGACAATGTCGTGCCTTTCGAAATGCCGATCACTCAGTACATCGCCAGAACCTTCAAATACTTGTCGGATCAATCGGTCAACTCGCTCGCTCGGGCCATGTTCAATCAGGCGAACCGATCGGAAATCATCATTGCTCCCGGTCTGGCGCTGATGAACCAGGTGTTTCGTTACTGGGCCAACAGAGATCGGCGCAGAGCACCGAATCGAGAGCTGGCCGACCCGCTACTCATGTTGCGCCCGGCGTCCGGACCTGAACAAACCCTGGCCATTCCCTCTTCGCTGGGTGAAGGCCTGATGCGCCTGGATTTTGATCCCGGGCGCTTCTCTCGCCACTGGAACGAGTACGCCACAACGCCCACTGCGGCCAATCTGCGAAGGCTGTTCAGGCAGGTTCTGGAGGATGACGGTTACGTCGTGAGCAACCCGACAAGCATGCTTGCGGAAAACGAACTGTTGTTTCACCGCAAGAAAATCGATCACGCATTCGTGCTGAAACTGCCGCCTCTTATCGACGGGCGCCTGCAGCGATTTCGGCCTGAGCGTTTTGAGCACAGTGAAGTCGTGCTGCAAACATCCGGCAGCGAACCAAAACCTCTGTCGACTTACCGCACAGAAAAAAAGCTCAGTTACCTGCTAGGCGGCACCCAAACAGATGTTCTGGGACAGACAACGCTGTTCATTTTCAAAGACCAATGACCGCGCAGGACAGTGAAGCAAAAAACATGAACCGCTTAGAGACACTTCAATGACCAAACCCACCAGGACCAAAGTCCGCCCTGCTTCGCCCGACACCTTGGCGATCAACAGATCTCGTGGCCCCGGACGGCAGGCAGCTGAGCGCCTGGCATAAAAAAAGCCCGCAGTGTGAGCGGGCGAAAGACCAAAGAAGCTATATGCGCAGTCGCTTCCCGGTGGGGGCAGCTGCTTGGGGGTCAGCTGCCCCGGTAGGTGGAATAGCTGTAAGGCGAAATCAGCAATGGCACGTGGTAGTGATCCTGTTCGGCAGAGATGCCGAAGCGCAGCACCACCACGTCGAGGAATGCCGGCTCCGGCAACTGCACGCCGCGGGCGCGGTAGTAATCGCCGGCGTGGAACTGCACCTGATAGACCCCGGTGCGGTAGTCATCGCCTTGCAGCAGCGGCGCATCGACCCGGCCATCGCTGTTGGTAACCGCACTGGCGACCAATTCCAGGTGCGATCCTTCAACGCGGTACAGCTCGACCTTGATCGAACTGCCCGGGCAACCGTGTGCAGCGTCCAAAACGTGTGTTGTCAAACGTCCCATTGATTCTGCGCGCCTGCCTGCGTGGAAGCAGTCAGACCTCGCGCCTCCCGAAGTCAGATAAAAAGGAGACCGCACCGATTCGGAGCACGAAAAGCTGCGGCGAGCGACTGATTAAGACACTTTTCAAAAAAATTGTACACAATAAAAACGACATTTTTCATATCACCCCCGCCATTCGGGGGTTTCCTCGCGTTCTGTCAGCAACACGCCTATTCATTGCACGTCCCATCCATTAGCTGACTGGTCAGGCAGGTTTCTTGCAGGCTCACGCCAATAGCAGCAAAAGATGACAGTCGGTGAAAAATGCGAAAATTCAGGCTTACAAATTGCGAATAAAGTTGTATACAATCAGCCCATCGCTGTGACGCCAGCCTGTTAACTCACCGCCAGGCCGCCACAAAATCCCGACTTTGAAACAGTCATGAACAAGAAGGAAGACTGCAGTGAGCGCTGACTACCCACGCGACCTGATCGGTTACGGCAGTAACCCTCCTCACCCACATTGGCCGGGCAATGCCCGCATCGCCCTGTCGTTCGTGCTCAATTACGAAGAAGGCGGCGAGCGCAATATCCTGCACGGCGACAAAGAGTCCGAAGCTTTCCTCTCCGAAATGGTTGCCGCTCAGCCGCTGCAAGGCGCGCGCAACATGAGTATGGAATCGCTTTACGAGTATGGCAGCCGCGCCGGCGTCTGGCGGATCCTGAAACTGTTCAAGGAATTCGACATTCCGCTGACCATTTTCGCCGTCGCCATGGCCGCTCAGCGCCACCCGGATGTAATCCGTGCGATGGTCGATGCCGGCCACGAGATCTGCAGCCACGGCTACCGCTGGATCGACTATCAGTACATGGACGAAGCGCAGGAACGCGAGCACATGCTCGAAGCGATCCGCGTCCTCACCGAAATCACCGGCGAGCGCCCACTGGGCTGGTACACCGGCCGCACTGGCCCGAACACCCGTCGTCTGGTGATGGAAGAAGGTGGTTTCCTCTACGACTGCGACACCTACGACGACGACCTGCCCTACTGGGAACCGAACAACCCGACCGGCAAGCCGCATCTGGTGATCCCGTACACCCTCGACACCAACGACATGCGCTTCACCCAGGTGCAGGGTTTCAACAAGGGTGACGATTTCTTCGAATACCTCAAAGACGCCTTCGACGTGCTCTACGCCGAAGGTGCCGAAGCGCCGAAAATGCTCTCGATCGGTCTGCACTGCCGCCTGATCGGTCGTCCGGGCCGTCTCGCTTCGCTCAAACGCTTTATCGAATACGCCAAAAGTCATGAACAGGTGTGGTTCAGCCGTCGCGTCGACATCGCGCGTCACTGGCACGAAACCCACCCGTACCAAGGGGCCGCCCAATGAGCCGCTTTCAAACCCTGCAACCGTCGAGCCTGAGCCGAGACGCTTTCGTCAACGCCTTCGCCGACATCTACGAACATTCGCCATGGGTGGCCGAGAAGGCCTACGACCTGGGCGCGGACACTTCGATCGACGAGATTGAAACCCTGCACCAGCGCATGAGCGACATCCTGTTGAGCGCCGATCACGCCAGCCAGCTGGCGCTGATCAACGCTCACCCGGACCTGGCCGGCAAAGCCGCCGTCCAGGGCCAACTGACCGAAGCCAGCACCAATGAACAGGCGGGCGCCGGTATCCACCAATGCACGGCCGAAGAGTTCCAGCGCTTCACCGAGCTGAACGACGCCTACAAAGCCAAGTTCAAGTTTCCCTTCATCATGGCGGTAAAAGGCAGCAACCGGCATCAGATCCTCGCGGCGTTCGAAACGCGCATTCACAATTCGGTCGACACCGAGTTCAAATGCGCGCTGGCGGAGATCAACAAGATCGCCCTGTTCCGTTTACTGACTCTTTAGCGAAGCCTGACCCGAGTGCATCAGACGCGGAGAGCACCCAGGGTCTTGCAAGCATCCCCAGCCAACTTATTAAAGGCAGACAAGAAGAATGAAAGCTTACGCCGTACCTTTCGAAAAATTCGTCAACCTGGCCGATGCCCGTCTGGGCACCAAAATCATCTCGGTCACCGATGACTGGTTCGCAGACGCCAATCGTCTGTTCCAACCGACCCCGGCCGTATGGAAGGAGGGCGTGTTCGATGATAACGGCAAGTGGATGGACGGCTGGGAATCGCGCCGCAAGCGCTTCGAAGGCTTCGACAGCGCAGTGATCCGTCTGGGCGTACCGGGTTCGATCAAAGGCGTGGACATCGACACTTCATTCTTCACCGGCAACTTCCCGCCATCGGCCTCTCTGGAAGCGTGCTTCCTGGCCTCGGGCGAGCCTGATGAAAACACCCAGTGGACTGAAGTGCTGTCGGCCGTCGAGTTGCAGGGCAACAGCCACCACTACCACGAAATCAGCAACGACCAGGCGTTCAGCCACCTGCGCTTCAACATCTACCCGGACGGCGGTGTAGCCCGTCTGCGCGTGTACGGCATTCCGTTCCGCGACTGGTCCGCTGTAGGTGACAACGAGCAAGTCGATCTGGCAGCAGCCCTGAACGGTGGCCGCGCCCTCGCCTGCTCCGACGAACACTTCGGCCGCATGAGCAACATCCTCAACCCGGGCCGTGGCATCAACATGGGCGACGGCTGGGAAACCGCACGTCGTCGCACGCCGGGCAATGACTGGGTGATCGTCGCGTTGGGTCATCCGGGCGAGATCGAGAAGATCGTCGTCGACACCCTGCACTTCAAAGGCAACTACCCGGACACCTGCTCGATCCAGGGCGCGTTCGTGAAAGGCGGTACTGACAGCCAGATCGAAACCCAGTCGCTGTTCTGGCGTGAACTGCTGCCGAGCCAGAAGCTGGAAATGCACGCCGAACACACCTTCGTCGAGCAGATCAAGGCACTGGGCCCGATCACCCACATCCGCCTGAATGTGTTCCCGGATGGTGGTGTGAGCCGCCTGCGCGTTCTGGGCAAGGTCGCGAAGTAATGCTGAGCCTGTAGGAGCTGCCGCAGGCTGCGATCTTTTGATCTTAAAAACAAAGTCAAAAGATCGCAGGCTTCGCCAGCTCCTACAGGGAAATGCAGTGAACAGACAACAAATTCGGATAAGAAGAACAGCATGCGCACACTACAGATTGAACCGCTGACCAAAGAAGCCTTCGCCCCTTTCGGTGACGTGATCGAAACCGACGGCAGCGATCACTTCATGATCAACAACGGTTCGACCATGCGCTTCCATAAACTGGCGACGGTCGAAACCGCTCAGCCTGAGGACAACGCGATCATCAGCATCTTCCGCGCCGACGCGCAGGACATGCCGCTGACCGTTTGCATGCTGGAACGCCATCCGCTGGGCAGCCAGGCTTTCATTCCGCTGCTCGGCAACCCCTTTCTGATCGTGGTCGCGCCAGTTGGCGATGAACCTGTATCAGGCTTGGTCCGCGCCTTCGTCACCAACGGCAGGCAGGGCATTAATTACCATCGCGGCGTCTGGCACCACCCGGTGCTGACGATCGAAAAGCGGGATGACTTCCTGGTGGTTGATCGCAGTGGCACAGGCAATAACTGCGATGAGCATTTTTTCAAAGAGGATGAGCGTTTGATCCTCGCCCCCCACCAATAAGAGAAGGTCTGATCACTCGACAACAAGAGTGACAGGCGAGAGGTAAAGACTGTGGAAGCACATCTGTTGGAATGGCTGAACCTGAGCGTGCGCTGGGTTCACATGATCACTGGCGTGGCCTGGATCGGCGCGTCGTTCTACTTCGTCTGGCTGGAGAACAACCTCAACCGCGTCAACCCGAAAACCGGCCTGGCCGGTGACCTGTGGGCGATCCACGGTGGCGGTATCTATCACCTGGAAAAATACAAACTGGCCCCGCCGGCGATGCCGGAGAACCTGCACTGGTTCAAATGGGAAGCCTACTTCACCTGGATGTCGGGTATCGCGCTGCTGTGCGTGGTGTTCTACTCCAACCCGACGCTCTACCTGCTGGCTCCGGGCAGCACCCTGAGCGGCCCTGAAGGCGTGGCCATCGGTATCGGCTCGCTGTTCCTCGGCTGGTTCATCTACTCCTTCCTGTGCGACTCGGCGCTCGGCAAACGTCCTGCTCTGCTCGGCTTCATTCTGTTTGTGCTGATCATCGGCGCAGCGTATGGCTTCAGCAAAGTGTTCAGTGGTCGTGGTGCGTACCTGCACGTCGGCGCGATCATCGGCACCATCATGGTCGGTAACGTGTTCCGCATCATCATGCCGGCGCAGCGTGCACTGGTTGCCGCGATTGCCGAGAACCGCACGCCGGATCCGGCGCTGCCAGCCAAAGGCTTGCTGCGTTCGCGTCACAACAACTACTTCACCCTGCCGGTGCTGTTCATCATGATCAGCAACCACTTCCCGAGCACCTATGGCAGCCAGTACAACTGGTTGATCCTGGCCGGGATCGCGGTGTTGGCGGTGTTGGTGCGTCACTACTTCAACACCCGCCACGACAGCCACAAGTTTGCCTGGACCCTGCCGGTTGCGGCGGTGGGCATGATCAGTCTGGCGTACGTCACCGGCCCGATGCCGATGTCGACCGCGCCGGAAGTGGCAAAGGCACCCGCCAAAATCGAGTACCAACCGCTGCCGGAAACGGCACTGGGCGGTGGCGCGAAACCGGCTGAAGCGGCACCGGCAGCCCCTGCCGAACCCGCAGCAGCACCGGCGCAAGCCTCCAATGCAGGTCCGGCCTTCGACAAAGTGCACAACGTGATTCAAGAACGTTGCGCGGTTTGCCACTCGGCCAAACCAACCAGCCCGTTGTTCAGTGCGGCACCTGCGGGTGTGATGCTCGATACCCCAGAGCAGATCCGTCAGAACGCGGCACGCATCCAGGCGCAAGCCATCACCACGCAGATCATGCCACTGGGCAACATCACGCAGATGACCCAGCAGGAACGTGACCTGATCGGTGCATGGATCGCCCAGGGAGCACAGACCAACTAAGCCGTAAAAGCATCGCTGGCAAGCCAGCTCCCACAGGGTTTTGTACGGCCTGTGTGGGAGCTGGCTTGCCAGCGATTGACCGCAACGCGGTTTACCTGATGCAAAGAAACAGCTGTGAGCAACCCGACAGCTGTTCAATCACAAGAATAAAAAAGATCCGAGGTGTTGCATGTCCGAGCTGTCCAAAGCGCGCATCCCCGACGCACCCGCCATTCAGCGATTGCCCCTTTTGCAACTGATCCTAGTCGGTTTGCAACATGTTCTGCTGATGTACGGTGGTGCCATCGCGGTACCGCTGATCATTGGACAGGCCGCTGGCCTGAGTCGTGAAGAAATTGCCTTCCTGATCAACGCCGACCTGCTGGTCGCCGGCATCGCCACCATCGTGCAGTCCATGGGCATAGGCCCGATGGGCATCCGCATGCCGGTGATGATGGGCGCCAGTTTTGCTGCCGTCGGCAGCATGGTCGCCATGGCCGGCATGCCCGGTATCGGCCTGCAAGGCATCTTCGGCGCAACGATTGCCGCCGGTTTCTTCGGCATGCTCATCGCGCCGTTCATGTCCAAGGTCGTGCGCTTCTTCCCGCCGCTGGTGACCGGCACGGTCATCACCTCGATCGGTTTGTCGCTGTTCCCCGTGGCCGTGAACTGGGCCGGTGGCGGCGCCGCTGCTGCGCAATTCGGCTCACCGATTTATCTGGCCATCGCCGCTCTGGTGCTGGGCACCATTCTGTTGGTTCACCGCTTCATGCGCGGTTTCTGGGTCAATATCTCCGTGCTGATCGGCATGTGCTTTGGCTACTTGCTATGCGGTGCGATCGGCATGGTCGATCTGAGCGGCATGGCCAACGCGCCATGGGTTCAGTTCGTCACCCCACTGCATTTCGGCATGCCGAAATTCGATCTGGCACCGATCCTGTCGATGTGTCTGGTGGTGGTGATCATCTTCGTAGAGTCCACCGGGATGTTCCTCGCCCTGGGCAAGATCACCGGCCAGGAAGTCTGCCCGCGTATGCTGCGCCGTGGCCTGCTGTGTGATGCCGGTGCCTCGTTTGTGGCGGGTTTCTTCAACACCTTCACCCACTCTTCTTTCGCGCAGAACATCGGTCTGGTGCAGATGACCGGCGTGCGCTGCCGCTCGGTGACCATCGTTGCCGGTGGCTTGTTGATCGTCCTGAGCCTGCTGCCGAAAGCGGCGTTTCTGGTGGCGTCGATTCCACCGGCGGTACTCGGTGGCGCGGCGATTGCGATGTTCGGCATGGTTGCCGCGACCGGCATCAAGATTCTCCAGGAAGCCGACATCGGCGACCGTCGCAACCAGTTGCTGGTGGCGGTGAGCATCGGCATGGGCCTGATCCCGGTGGTGCGTCCGGAGTTCTTCGCGCATCTGCCGATGTGGATGAGCCCGATTACCCACAGCGGCATCGCCATGGCCACACTCAGCGCACTGACGCTGAACCTGTTGTTCAACATTCTCGGCGGCAAAGAGCGCGCAGCGATCAACGACTGCCACGCACACCAGCACTGACAACACGATATTCCCATGTGGGAGCGGGCCTGCTCGCGAAAGCGCTGTGTCATTCAACTGTGATGGCAACTGACACGCCCTCTTCGCGAGCAGGCTCACTCCTACAAGGGCACGCAACAGCTCTGCGCCTTAAAAATAAAAACAAGAGGGAGCAACAGATGATTCGCACGCAAACCAACGTTCTGTTGAGTGGCGGCCTGCTGGCCGCGAGTCAGGCCATGGCCGGCGATTTGCTGCTGTGGCAGACCAACAGCCTCAGCTACCTGTACGGCAAGAACTTCGCGATCAACCCATCGATCCAGCAAACGCTGACCTTCGAGCACGCCGACAAGTGGAAGTACGGCGACAACTTCCTGTTCGTCGACAAGATCTTCTACAACGGCAAGGAAGACGCAAACAAAGGCCCGCACGCGTTCTACGGTGAATTCACCCCGCGTTTCTCGTTCGGCAAGATCTTCGACCAGAAACTCGAGTTTGGCCCGATCAAAGACGTCCTGCTGGCCATGACTTACGAGTACGGCGAAGGCGACAGCGAGGCCTACCTGATCGGCCCCGGCTTCGACCTCAAGGTGCCGGGCTTCAACTACGTCACCCTGAACATCTTCCGCCGCCACACCGAAGGCCCGCGTCCCGGCGACGGCGTCTGGCAGATCACGCCCGCCTGGTCCTACAGCTTTCCCTTGGGCAATTCCGATGTGCTGATCGACGGCTACCTCGACTGGGTGGTCGACAACGATGAGAACTCGCGCGGCACCTACCACGCCAATTTGCATATCAATCCGCAGATCAAATACGACCTGGGCAAAGCCTTGGGCTGGAGCCACAAACAGCTGTATGTCGGTACCGAGTACAGCTATTGGAAAAATAAATACGGCGTCGAAAACACGCACAACTTCGACACCCATCAGAACACCGCCAGCCTGCTGGCAAAGGTGCATTTCTAGGATGGCCCGCAACCGTGCCCCATGCCTGTCGTCGGTGCTCTTTTGCGGGGCACTTGAGAGCGGGCCGAGGAGTCAGTATTCTCCGCGGCCTTCTGAATTCGGTCTAAAAAAAAGCCCGGATTTAATTCCTGACCGAAAAGCCAACTTATCCCGGCCCCGGTCAGTACCGAGGCATCCCGAAAACACACTCAATCGACTGTTTTTCAGCAGCCGAGCGGGTGTTTTTTTGCTTTTCGAAAGCCTTGGCTCAGCTCTTGCTAACAGCAACGAAGCTGACCGATCGGATGAGTTTTTGCAGTAACGAAAAAAGGCGCCACACCAGAGCGCCGATCTTAAAAAAATAACGTGGAACACCTACTTTGGGAGCAACCGAATGAAACGTATGTGCACCAGCCTGATGCTCGCGGGATCGATGTTGGCCGGCGGCCAAGCCATGGCCGAGGGCCTGCTGCAATGGCAGAACAACAGCCTGACCTACCTGTATGGCAAGGACTTCCAGGTCAACCCGCGCATCCAGCAGACAGTCACCTTCGAACACGCCGATGCATGGAAGTACGGGGACAACTTCTTCTTCCTCGACAAAATCTTCTACAACGGTGGCAAGGACTTCAGCAACGGCCCTAATACCTACTACGGCGAGTTCAGCCCGCGCATCTCGCTGGGCAAGGTGCTCGACCAGAAGATCGAGTTCGGTCCGATCAAAGATGTCCTGTTGGCGATGACTTACGAGTTCGGCGAAGGCGACACCGAGTCGTACCTGATCGGTCCAGGCTTCGACCTGGCGATCCCGGGCTTCGACTACTTCCAGTTGAACTTCTACCAGCGCCACACCCAAGGTGCTCGCGCCGGCGACAACGTCTGGCAGATCACCCCGGTCTGGTCCTACACCATCCCGGTTGGCAAATCGGACATCCTGATCGACGGCTTCATGGACTGGGTCACCGACAACGACTCCAACTCCAAAGGCGATTACCACGCCAACCTGCACTTCAACCCACAGATCAAATATGACTTGGGCAAGGCGCTGAGTTTCGGCGAGAAACAGTTGTATGTCGGTGTGGAATACGACTACTGGAAAGACAAGTACGGCATCGACGATACCGGCGCGTTCAAGACCAATCAGAGCACTACGAGCTTCCTGGTGAAGTTCCACTTCTGATAAAAATCAAAAGATCGCAGGCTTCGCCAGCTCCTACAGGGATAGCGCATTCCAATGTAGGAGCTGCCGAAGGCTGCGATCTTTTGCTTTAAAATGGCAATCCCAAAAACCGGCTCAGCTCCTCGCGCTTGGCCAACGCATCACGCCGCCCCAGATCAATCAGCTCGCTGCAATACCCCGCCTCGAACAGCAGATAACTCAACACCCCTGCCCCACTGGTCTTGGTCGCCCCCGGCCCACGCAGAAACAAACGCAACGCCGCCGGCAACTCCTGGCGATGCCGTGCCGCAATCTCGTCGATCGGCTGACTCGGCGAAATCACCAGTACCTCCACTGGCGCTACACCCAATTCACGCGTCGGCGTGCCGGCGGGCATCAAGTGGCTGAACTGGTTGAGACGCTGGAGCAATTCGATATCGCTCTCCAGGCTGTCAATAAACGTGCTGTTGAGCATGTGCCCACCAATCTGCGCCAGCGTCGGCTGTTGCCCGGTATAGGCGCGTTCCAGCGGCTGCTGCGGATCAAACCCGCGCGGGTTGCCGCTGACACCGACCACCAGCACCCGGCTCGCGCCCAAATGCAATGCCGGGCTGATCGGTGCTGATTGCCGCACGGCGCCATCACCGAAATATTCATCACCGATTTTCACCGGCGCGAACAACAACGGAATCGCCGAACTGGCCAACAGATGCTCAACCGACAACTGCGTCGGCACGCCAATTCGCCGATGACGTAACCACGCATCGATCTTGCCGCCGCCCTGATAGAACGTCACCGCTTGCCCCGACTCATAGCCGAACGCGGTCACCGCCACCGCGTGCAATCGCTTGCGCGCGATGGATTCGGCGATGCCCGGCATGTGCAGCTTTTCATTGAGCAGTTCGCGCAGCGGCGAACTGTTGAGCAGCGCCACCGGCAGTTGCCGACCGAGGCCGAGCAGGCTGTGACTGACAAAGCGGCTGGCCTGACGGATAACCCCGGGCCAGTCACTGCGCAGCACGCGATGGCTGCGAAAGCCCTGCCAGAACAAGGTCAGCCGTTCGATGGCGGCGCGAAAGTCGGTAGCGCCACTGGCCAGGCTGACGGCGTTGATCGCCCCGGCCGAGGTGCCGACGATCACCGGAAACGGATTGTCCGCGCCCAACGGCAGCAATTCGGCAATCGCCGCAAGCACCCCCACCTGATACGCCGCCCGAGCCCCGCCGCCGGAAAGAATCAAACCTGTGACCGGTTCAGCTGGGCTCATCGCAACACTCCATGGTGCTTGAAAGGATGGGTGAATCAACCGCGTTTGGCGTACAGCTTCGGCTCGCCCGGTGGACGGCTCTTGAAGCGCCGATGCGCCCACAAGTATTGCTCGGGGCAGGCGCGCAAGGCACTCTCGACCCACTGATTGATACGAATGCAATCAGCCTCTTCGGTTTCGCCGGGGAAATCTTCCAGCGGCGGATGAATCACCAAGCGATAACCGCTGCCGTCAGCCAGACGCTCCTGCGTGAACGGCACCACCAACGCTTTACCCAAACGAGCAAACTTGGTCGTCGCCGTCACGGTCGCAGCCTGAATACCGAACAGCGGCACAAAGATGCTTTGTTTGGCGCCGTAGTCCTGATCCGGTGCGTACCAGATCGCGCGCCCGGAGCGCAGCAGTTTGAGCATGCCGCGCACGTCGTCACGCTCCACTGCCAGCGAATCGAGATTGTGCCGCTCGCGCCCCCGGCGCTGGACGAAATCGAACAGCGGGTTTTTGTGTTCGCGGTACATGCCATCGATGGTGTGCTGCTGACCGAGCAACGCCGCGCCGATTTCCAGCGTGGTGAAATGCGCCGCCATCAGGATCACGCCTTTGCCTTCGCGCTGGGCCTTTTGCAAATGCTCCAGGCCTTCAACGTGGGCCAGCCTGGCCAGACGTTCGCGCGACCACCACCAACTCATGGCCATTTCAAAGAAAGCGATGCCGGTGGAGGCGAAGTTTTCCTTGAGCAGGCGTTTGCGCTCGGCGGCAGATTTTTCCGGGAAGCACAGTTCAAGATTGCGCTTGGCGATGCGCCGCCGGTCGCCGGCCACGCGATACATCAAGGCGCCCAAAACTCGACCGATGGTCAGCAAGACCGGATACGGCAACTGGACGATCAGCCACAAAAGCCCCAGACCGCACCAGAGCGGCCAGAAGCGTGGCGATAAAAAGGCTGTTCGAAAACGCGGGCGATCCATTAAAGCTTCCGTAAATACAGTGGCCGCGCATTCTACATCGTTCGACCCGGCTTGCGGCCTGCGGGCGTTCTCGTTATAAGTCTCGGCACTTTTAGTGACAAGCCGTTGTATGCCGACATGAGCCAAACCGAACCGTTAGACCAAGATCCCGTATTCCAGCTCAAGGGCAGCATGCTGGCCATTACTGTGCTGGAACTGGCCCGTAACGACCTCGAAAGCCTCGATCGGCAATTGGCCGCCAAAGTCGCCCAGGCGCCGAACTTCTTCAGCAACGCGCCGCTGGTTCTGGCGCTGGACAAACTGCCGCCGAGCGAAGGCGCCGTCGATCTGCCGGGCCTGATGCGTGTGTGCCGTCAACATGGTCTGCGCACTCTGGCGATTCGCGCCAGCCGCATCGAAGACATCGCCGCCGCCATCGCCATCGACATTCCGGTGCTGCCACCGTCGGGCGCCCGTGAGCGACCACTGGAAGCCCCGGAACCGGAAGTCAAAAAGAAACCGGAAAAACCGCCAGAACCCACCGTCAAACCGACCCGCGTCATCACCACGCCAGTACGTGGTGGCCAACAGATATACGCACAGGGTGGCGATCTGGTCGTGGTGTCCTCGGTCAGTCCGGGGGCGGAACTTCTCGCCGATGGCAACATCCATGTATACGGCCCGATGCGTGGTCGGGCGCTGGCCGGCGTGAAGGGTGATACCAAGGCACGGATTTTCTGTCAGCAATTGAGCGCTGAACTGATCTCCATCGCCGGTCATTACAAGGTCTCCGAAGATTTGCGTCGCGACCCTATGTGGGGCTCGGGCGTACAGGTCAGCCTGTCGGGCGACGTGTTGAACATCATTCGGCTTTAACGGATACTGCCGCATTTTCCAAGCATCTCTAAAACGTAGCGAAAACGGCTCAAACGAAGTAGGAAAAAGGCCAAAAGCCGAATTCCAGCCAAGGCTGTCCGACTGCAGTAGTTTTCAAGAGATGTTTTTCAGGGGCTAAAAAGTCCTTCTTCCTTAGGGGTGAAACACCTTGGCCAAGATTCTCGTGGTTACATCCGGCAAGGGTGGTGTGGGTAAGACCACCACCAGCGCCGCTATCGGTACCGGCCTCGCTCTGCGCGGCCACAAAACAGTGATCGTCGACTTCGACGTGGGCTTGCGTAACCTTGACCTGATCATGGGTTGCGAGCGCCGCGTGGTGTATGACTTCGTCAACGTGGTCAACGGCGAAGCCAACCTGCAACAGGCCCTGATCAAAGACAAGCGCCTGGAAAACCTCTACGTACTCGCCGCCAGTCAGACCCGCGACAAAGACGCGCTGACTGTCGAAGGCGTGGAAAAAGTCCTGATGGAGCTCAAGGAACAATTCGAGTTCGTCGTCTGCGACTCCCCGGCCGGTATTGAAAAAGGTGCACACCTGGCCATGTACTTCGCTGACGAAGCGATCGTCGTGACCAACCCGGAAGTGTCTTCGGTACGAGATTCGGACCGCATGCTCGGCCTGCTGGCGAGCAAATCGCGTCGCGCCGAACGTGGCGAAGACCCGATCAAGGAACACCTGCTGATCACCCGCTACCACCCGGAGCGTGTTGAAAAGGGCGAAATGCTTGGCGTTGAAGACGTCAAGGAAATCCTCTCGGTAACGCTGCTTGGCGTGATCCCGGAGTCCCAGGCGGTGCTCAAGGCATCCAACCAGGGTGTACCGGTGATTCTCGACGACCAAAGCGATGCCGGTCAGGCGTATAGCGATACCGTCGATCGTTTGCTGGGCAAAGAAAAAGCCCACCGTTTCCTCGATGTCGAGAAGAAGGGATTCTTCGAGCGCCTGTTTGGAGGTAGGTAATGAACCTTTTTGACTTCTTTCGTGCCAACAAAAAGCCAAGTACCGCCTCGGTAGCGAAAGAGCGTCTACAGATCATCGTGGCGCATGAGCGCGGCCAGCGCAGCACGCCGGATTACTTGCCAGCCTTGCAGAAGGAACTGGTCGACGTGATCCGCAAGTACGTCAACATCGGCAACGACGACGTACATGTTGCACTGGAAAGCCAGGGC
>NZ_JAMLFX010000001.1:1064790-1066917 GCF_023634765.1 Pseudomonas sp. AKS31 | reverse complement strand
TTCAGGGCCATCCCAGACGGGAATGGCCCTGAACCGCCGTTGGCATTTGTTACGAGGCTGTTTTAATGCCGCTGTCCAACATCCGCATCATCCATCAGGACGCCGCCGTACTGGTGGTCGACAAACCGACGTTACTGCTCTCGGTGCCCGGTCGCGCCGACGACAACAAGGATTGCCTGATTACCCGTCTGCAGGAAAACGGCTACCCGGAAGCGCGCATCGTCCATCGCCTGGACTGGGAAACCTCCGGCATCATTCTGCTGGCGCGTGACGCCGACACGCATCGCGAACTGTCGCGCCAGTTTCACGACCGCGAAACCGAAAAGGCCTATACCGCAATGGCCTGGGGTCAGCCGGCACTCGACAGTGGCAGCATCGACCTGCCCCTGCGTTACGACCCACCGACCAAGCCGCGTCATGTGGTCGACCACGAATTCGGCAAACACGCGCTGACCTTCTGGCGTGTGCTGGAGCGTTGCGGTGACTGGTGCCGCGTTGAGCTGACACCGATCACTGGCCGCTCGCATCAGTTGCGCGTGCACATGCTGTCGATCGGGCATCCGCTGCTTGGTGACGGGCTCTACGCCCACGAGCAGGCGCTGGCGGCATGGCCACGCCTGTGCCTGCACGCGAGCATGCTCAGCTTCACCCATCCGCAAACCGGCGAACGCCTGCGCTTCGAGTGCCCTGCACCGTTCTGACAGACACCGCCGAAACCATGTAGGAGCTGCCGAAGGCTGCTCCTACACGGATCCGGTGCAGATTCAATTCCCCGGCCGATGCGTTAAACTCGCGCCCATTGCTGTCTGGAGTTTCTTATGCGCGAAGAGTTGAACCAAGGCCTGATCGACTTTCTCAAGGCCTCCCCTACCCCGTTCCACGCCACCGCCAGTCTGGTGCAGCGTCTGGAGGCCGCCGGTTTCGTGCGCCTCGACGAGCGCGAGCCATGGACCACCGAGCCGAACGGCCGCTATTACGTCACCCGTAACGACTCCTCGATCGTCGCGATCAAAATGGGCCGCACGTCGCCACTGCACGGCGGCATCCGTCTGGTCGGCGCGCACACCGACAGCCCGTGCCTGCGGGTCAAGCCGCAACCGGAACTGCAACGCCAGGGCTTCTGGCAACTGGGCGTTGAAGTCTACGGCGGCGCGCTGCTGGCACCGTGGTTCGACCGCGATTTGTCGCTGGCCGGCCGCGTGACCTTCCGCCGCGACGGCAAAGTCGAAAGCCAGTTGATCGACTTCAAGGCGCCGATCGCGATCATTCCCAATCTGGCCATTCACCTCAACCGTGAAGCCAATCAGGGCTGGGCGATCAACGCGCAGACCGAACTGCCACCGATCCTCGCGCAATTTGCCGGTGACGAGCGCGTCGATTTCCGCGCCGTGCTCACCGATCAACTGGCCCGCGAACACGGCTTGAACGCCGACGTCGTGCTCGATTACGAGTTGAGCTTCTACGACACACAAAGTGCTGCAGTTATTGGCCTAAACGGCGATTTCATTGCCGGCGCGCGCCTCGACAACCTGCTGTCGTGCTACGCCGGCCTGCAAGCCTTGCTCACCGCTGAAACCGACGAAACCTGCGTGCTGGTGTGCAACGACCACGAAGAAGTCGGCTCCTGCTCGGCGTGCGGCGCCGATGGCCCGATGCTCGAACAGACCCTGCGACGTCTGCTGCCGGAAGGTGACGAGTTCGTCCGCACCATCCAGAAATCCCTGCTGGTCTCGGCCGACAACGCCCACGGCGTGCACCCCAACTACGCGGAAAAGCACGACGCCAACCACGGCCCGAAACTCAACGCCGGCCCGGTGATCAAGGTCAACAGCAACCAGCGCTACGCCACCAACAGCGAAACCGCCGGCTTCTTCCGCCATCTGTGCATGGCCGAAGAAGTCCCGGTGCAAAGCTTCGTGGTACGCAGCGACATGGGCTGCGGCTCGACCATCGGCCCGATCACCGCCAGCCACCTCGGCGTGCGCACCGTCGATATCGGCCTGCCGACCTTCGCCATGCACTCGATCCGCGAACTGTGCGGCAGCCATGACCTGGCGCACCTGGTCAAAGTGCTGAGCGCGTTCTACGCCTGCCGCGATTTGCCTTAACCATTCGGGACCACTTGTT
>NZ_JAMLFX010000001.1:1052397-1064780 GCF_023634765.1 Pseudomonas sp. AKS31 | reverse complement strand
GCTGCCGAAGGCTGCGATCTTTTGATTCTGTTTTTAAGATCAAAAGATCGCAGCCTTCGGCAGCTCCTACTCAGATCAATACCGCTCCATCAAATTCGACCTAGACTTACATCATTCATTTCGACAAGGCAGTCTCCATGATTTCGATGTCTGCGTTCCACGCTATGCTCGTCCCGATCCTGAGCGGGATGATCCTGCTGGCGATCGGTTTCAACTTCCGTGACAAGAACGCCGGTGTGTTTGCCATGTGGATCGGCATGCTGATGATCCTCGCCACCGTGGTCTACAAGATCCTCGCCAAACTCAACGAATAAATCCGCCCCCGGCTCGCATTGAATGGGTGGGCCTCGTACACTCCAGCGAATCCGCCCCTTGCGAGGTTGACCGCCTAGTGTTCGCTCGTCTTTTTGCTTTGCCCAGTCTGCTTCTTGTATGCCTGATGACGCTGTTGCCGCTGGCGCCCGCCCACGCGGTCGGTCTGCCGGGCCTGCTCAACACCAACAAGGCACAGCCCGAAGCCCAGGAGCCGCTCGGCCAGTCCCTCGACGAAGTCATCAAGTCGCTGGAGAACGACAAGCAACGCGCGCAATTGCTGACCGATCTGAAGAAGCTGCGCGACGCCACCAAAAAAGCCCAGGCCAGCCCCGAAGAAGGTGTGCTGGGCTTGATCGGCGGCACCCTCGCCAATTTCGAAAAGCAATTCACCGGCGCCGACAGCCCGCTCAACCGCTGGGGCAACGAGTTCGACCTGGCCAAAGACGAACTGAGCGCGATGCTGCTGCCGGCCAACGAATGGCTGCCGATCATTTTCGGTTTCGCCATGATCCTCGCGGTGTGGAGCCTGCTCGCCGCCGCACTGATCTGGCTCGGTCACCGGGTGCGCATGCGTTTCGGCCTCACCGAAGAACTGCCGCAACACCCCAAAGCCCTCGACATGCTGCGCTTTGCCTTGCGCAAGCTCGGACCGTGGCTGATCGCGTTGGTGATGACCGTTTATATGAGCTACGCCTTGCCGTCGTCGCTGGGTAAAAGCCTGGCGATGGTGCTGGCCTATGCGCTGGTGGTCGGCACCTGTTTCTCGGCGATCTGCGTGATCGCATTTTCCCTGCTCGACGGCCCGCACCGCCATCGCGCGCTGTACATCCTGCGTCATCAGGCGTTCCGGCCGCTGTGGCTGATCGGCAGCTTCGCCGCGTTTGGTGAAGCGCTGAATGACCCTCGCCTGATCGAAAGCCTCGGCGTGCACCTGGCCCACACCGCCGCGACCATCGCCAATGTTCTCGCGGCGCTGTCGACCGGTCTGTTTATCCTGCGGTTCCGCCGCCCGATTGCGCACCTGATCCGCAACCAGCCGCTGTCACGACGCCTGACCCGCCGCGCGCTCAGCGACACCATCGAAATCCTCGGCACCTTCTGGTACGTGCCGGCGCTGGTGCTGGTCGGCATCTCGCTGTTCGCCACCTTCGTCTCCGCCGGCGACACCAGCACCGCACTGCGTCAGTCGCTGATCTGCACCGTGCTGCTGGTGCTGTGCATGGTGATCAACGGCCTCGTGCGCCGGCATTCCTTGAAACCGCAACGCGGGGCGAAACGTCACGCGCTGTATTCCGAGCGCCTGAAAAGCTTCTTCTACACCCTCGCGCACCTGCTGGTCTGGCTGGTCTTTATCGAACTCGGCCTGCGCGTCTGGGGCCAGTCGCTGATCGGTTTCGCCGAGGGTGAAGGGCATGACGTCAGCGTCAAACTGTTCAGCCTGATCGGCACGCTGATTTTCTCCTGGCTGATCTGGATCCTCGCCGACACCGCGGTGCACCACGCTCTCACCCGCTCGCGCAAAGGCCTGGCCAACGCCCGCGCACAAACGATGATGCCGCTGATCCGCAACGTGCTGTTCGTGGCGATTTTCATCATTGCGCTGATCGTCGCACTGGCCAACATGGGCATGAACGTTACGCCACTGCTGGCCGGTGCCGGTGTGATCGGTCTGGCCATCGGTTTCGGTGCGCAGTCATTGGTCGCGGACCTGATCACCGGCCTGTTCATCATCATCGAAGACTCGCTGGCCATCGATGACTACGTCGACGTCGGCGGCCACCTCGGCACCGTCGAAGGCCTGACCATCCGCACCGTGCGCCTGCGCGACATCGACGGTATCGTCCACACCATCCCGTTCAGCGAAATCAAAAGCATCAAGAACTACTCGCGGGAGTTCGGCTACGCGATCTTCCGTGTGGCGGTGCCGTACAACATGGAAATCGACGACGCGATCAAACTGATGCGCGACGTCGGCCAGAAGATGCGCAGCGATCCGCTGCAACGGCGCAACATCTGGTCGCCGCTGGAAATTCAAGGCGTGGAAAGTTTCGAGTCCGGCAGCGCGATTTTGCGCGCGCGGTTCAAGACAGCGCCGATCAAACAGTGGGAAGTTTCACGGGCGTTCAACCTGTCGCTCAAGCGGCATCTGGATGAGGCAGGACTGGATCTGGCGACGCCGCGCATGAGTGTGCAAGTGATCACTGCCGGTGGCGGCGAGCCGAAGGAATAGCACTCAAGCGCGCGGTTGCAGTCACAGGCAGGGAAGCCCGACAACAATAATCAAGGAGAAACCGATGCAACTGACGCGCATTGCCCAAGCCGTTCTACTCAGCCTGTTCGCCAGCCACGCTGGCGCCGCGACGTTGGAAAGCACCCGCACAACGATCGCCGAACAGGCGCAAAAACTCGAACCGGAACTGCGGGAAACCCGCCGCGACATCCACGCTCATCCAGAACTCGGCAACACGGAAAAACGCACCGCCGAACTGGTCGCCAAACAACTCAAAGCCATGGGCCTGGAAGTCAAAACCGGTGTCGCCCGCACCGGCGTGGTCGCCATCCTCAAGGGTGGCCTGCCCGGCCCGACCGTGGCCCTGCGCGCCGACATGGACGCACTGCCGGTCAAGGAAGTCGCCGACCTGCCGTTCGCCTCGAAAGCCAAAGGCACCTACCTCGATAAAGAAGTCGATGTCATGCACGCCTGCGGCCACGACGCCCACACCGCGATCCTGCTGAGCACGGCGAAAATTCTCACAGGCATGCGCGACACCCTGCCCGGCACCGTGGTGTTCTACTTCCAGCCCGCCGAAGAAGGCCCAAGCGACTTCATCCCCGACGGCAAAAACACCTGGGGCGCAAAAATGATGGTGCAGGAAGGCGTGATGAAATCACCGAAACCGGACGCGGTCTTCGGTTTGCACGTCTGGGCCGGTGTCCCCGCCGGCCAGATCGCCTACCGCCCAGGCGCCACTCTGGCCAGCTCCGACGACCTGCGCATCAAAATCCTCGGCAAACAAACCCATGCTGGCCGCCCTTGGGACGGCATCGATCCGATCACCGTCGGCGCGCAAACCATCGTCGGCCTGCAAACCGTAGTCAGCCGCCGCACCGATATTTCGTCTTATCCGTCAGTAGTCAGCATCGGCACCATCAACGGCGGAACGCGCTACAACATCATTCCCGAATCCGTCGACATGACCGGGACGATCCGCTCCTACGACTACGGCATCCGCCAGAAGCTGCATGCCGACGTCCGCCAGACCGTGGAGAAAATCGCCGAAAGCGGCGGCGCCAAAGCCGACGTGACCATCATCGAAAAATACGACCCGACCATCAACAACGCGGCGCTGACGGAAAAAATGCTGCCGACCTTGAAGTGGGCGGCCAAGGAAGACGTGGTGAATGCACCGCTGGTGGGAGGCGCAGAAGACTTTTCGTTTTTTGCCAAGGAAGTACCGGGGCTGTTTGTTTTTCTGGGCGTGACGCCACGGGATCAGGACATGAGCAAAGCCGCGCCGAATCACAATCCGGGGTTCTTTGTCGATGAGTCGGCGTTGGTGGTGGGCGTGAGGACATTGGCCTCGTTGGCGACGGATTATTTGTATGCCAATGCGGGGGCGGGCAAGTAGAGATGAGGTGACTGTGGGAGTGCCTTCGCGAGCAGGCTCGCTCCCACATTTGGACCGTGTGCAGCCTGCCAGAAATTGGTCGGCTCCCAGGCCGCCATCGCGAGCAGGCTCACTCCTACAAGGGATCGAGTACATCCGCAAGAAACAGGTCGGCTGTCAGGCCGCCATCGCTGGCAAGCCAGCTCCCACAGGGATTGAGTCCAACCGGCAAACCTATATCGCTTCGGCTTCTCACCACTCAACACAATGAGCGTTAGCTCAAGTACCGCTTTTGATCTTGATCCACGGGCGACGTCGGAAGGCTGAGTGGAGGGATTGATCCGGGGGTGGGAGCGCAGCGACCGTCTGGCGCAGCCAGACACAGCGGAAGGAGGTGCAGCGAAGCAAACCGGAGCCGCTGCGCCCGGATCGATACCGCAGCGAAGGAACCCGAGCCTGCGAGGGCCGAACGCAGGAGCAAGCCTTTTCGGTTACCTTTTCGGCGTTTGGAAAAGGTGACTCGCCGTAAGGGCGAAACCCTAAGCCGCCGTTACCGCAGCAACGGATATACACACCAAACCAACCGATAACCGCCCACAAAAAAACGCCCCAATCTCTCAACCAGGGCGTTTTCTTGAAGCTTGAAGCTTGAAGCTTACAACTGATCTCTTAGTGCGAAACCGCCCCACTCGCCCCCAACCCGGTCTGCGAACGCACAAACTGCGGGAAGAACAGCGCCCGCTCGTTATCCGCTGCCGCCGACTTGTCGGTAATCGAGAAGAACCAGATCCCGATGAAAGCAATGATCATCGAGAACAGCGCCGGGTATTCGTAAGGGAAGATCGCCTTCTCGTGATGCAGAATCTGCACCCAGATGGTCGGACCAAGCACCATCAGACCCACCGCACTCACCAGCCCCAGCCAGCCGCCGATCATCGCACCGCGCGTGGTCAGTTTCTTCCAGTACATCGAAAGCAACAGCACCGGGAAGTTACAGCTCGCCGCGATCGAGAACGCCAGGCCAACCATGAACGCGATGTTCTGGCTTTCGAAAAGGATACCCAAACCGATCGCCAGTACTGCCAAGGCAATGGTGGTGATCTTCGAGACACGAATCTCGTCCTTCTCGTTCGCCTTGCCCTTCTTGATCACACTGGCGTACAGGTCGTGAGAAACCGCCGAAGCACCGGCCAGCGTCAGGCCCGCCACAACCGCCAGAATTGTCGCGAACGCCACTGCCGAGATAAAGCCGAGGAAGATACTGCCACCGACCGCGTTGGCCAGGTGCACCGCCGCCATGTTGTTGCCGCCCAACAGCGCGCCAGCAGCATCTTTGAAGGCCGGGTTAGTGCTGACCAGCAGGATCGCGCCGAAGCCGATGATGAACGTCAGGATGTAGAAGTAGCCAATGAAGCCGGTTGCGTAGAGCACGCTCTTGCGGGCTTCTTTTGCGTCACTCACGGTGAAGAAGCGCATCAGAATGTGTGGCAGGCCTGCGGTACCGAACATCAGCGCCAGACCCAGCGAGAAGGCTGAAATCGGATCCTTGACCAGACCGCCCGGACTCATGATCGCCTCGCCCTTGGCGTGAACCTTGATCGCCTCGGAAAACAGCGTGTTGAAGTCGAAGCCTACGTGCTTCATGACCATCAGCGCCATGAACGAGGCGCCGGACAGCAGCAATACAGCCTTGATGATCTGCACCCAAGTGGTCGCCAGCATGCCGCCGAACAACACGTACATGCACATCAGCACACCCACCAGAATTACCGCAACGTGGTAGTCCAGACCGAACAACAGCTGGATCAACTTGCCGGCACCGACCATTTGCGCGATCAGGTAGAACGCCACCACCACCAGCGAACCGCAGGCAGACAGGGTGCGGATCTGGGTTTGCCCGAGGCGGTAGGACGCCACGTCGGCAAAGGTGTATTTACCCAGGTTACGCAGGCGCTCGGCAATCAGGAACAGAATGATCGGCCAGCCTACCAGGAAGCCGATCGAGTAGATCAGGCCATCGTAGCCGGAGGTGAACACCAGAGCGGAAATCCCCAGGAAGGACGCCGCCGACATGTAGTCACCGGCAATCGCCAGACCGTTCTGGAAACCGGTGATCTTGCCGCCCGCCGCATAGTAGTCGGCCGCCGAGTTGTTTTTCTTCGAGGCCCAGTAGGTGATGTACAGGGTCGCGCCAACGAACGCGACGAACATCAGGATCGCAGGAATGTTCAGTGGCTGTTTGGCCACTTCACCGGTCAACGCATCAGCCGCCCAGACACTCGGTGCGACCGCAGCAACGCTCAAAAGAGCCAGTAGACGCCGGATCATTGCTGAGCCTCCTTGAGAATCGCATTGTTCAGGTCGTCGAACTCGCCATTGGCGCGGCGCACGTAGATAGCGGTGAGGATGAATGCAGAAAGAATGAGTCCGACACCGATTGGAATTCCCCAGGTAATCGAGGATTCCGGACTGAGTTTCGCGCCCAGAATGTGCGGCCCGTAAGCGATCAACAGGATGAAGCCAGAGTAAAGCCCGAGCATGATCGCCGAGAGTATCCAGGCGAACTTTTCCCTTTTTCGCACCAGCTCCTTGAATCGGGGACTGTTTTGAATCGAGAGGTAAATGCTGTCGTTCATTGTTTTTATCCTCGCAGCACAGATTATTGTTGGAACATAGCTAATGTATGCGGCTGCGAGCGCGGGAACAGACGACCTTAGTAGTAGAACGCCATGACACTTTTGCCAATTTCAAGCATGCATAAATAAATGTGGGAGCGAGCCTGCTCGCGAAAGCGTCGGTTCAGTCGAAATATGTATCAACTGACAGATCGCATTCGCGAGCAGGCTCGCTCCCACAGGTTTAGGCGGTGTGGCGGTTATTTGGTCCAGTCAGCCACGCGATCCGGGTGCTTGGCGACCCAATCCTTGGCCGCTGCGTCAGGCTTGGCACCGTCCTGAATCGCCAGCATCACTTCGCCGATTTCGTCTTTCGACGCCCACTGGAAGTTCTTCAGGAACTTGGCCACTTCCGGCGCTTTGGTAGCGAGCTCCTTGCTGCCAATGCTGTTCACGGTTTCAGCCGCGCCATACACGCCTTTCGGGTCGTCGAGGAAGCGCAGTTTCCACTTGGCGAACATCCAGTGCGGCACCCAACCGGTGACGGCGATGGATTCGTTTTTCTTCTCGGCACGGGTCAGCTCGGCGATCATGCCGGCGCCGGAACTGGCTTTGAGGGAGTACTTGTCGAGGCCATAATCCTTGATCGCCTGATCGGTCTTGAGCATGACGCCTGAACCGGCGTCGATACCGACGATACGGTTTTTGAAGGTGTCGTCGGTCTTCAGGTCTTCGATGGATTTGGCTTTGACGTATTCAGGCACGATCAGGCCGATTTTCGCATCCTTGAAGTTCGGGCCGTAATCGACAACCTGATCCTTGTTTTTCGTCCAGTATTCGCCGTGGGTCACTGGCAGCCAGGCCGACAGCATGGCGTCGAGTTTGCCGGTGGCCACGCCCTGCCACATGATCCCGGTGGCAACGGCTTGCAGCTTCACGTCGTAACCGAGTTTCTGTTTGATCACTTCGGCCGCCACATGGGTGGTCGCGACGCTGTCGGACCAGCCGTCAACGTAACCGATGTTCAGGGTCTGCTTTTCTGCACTGGCGAAAGTGGAACTCATCGCAAGCACCAGAGCAGCACTTGCGCCTAAAAGTCGTCGCATCTTCATCGTTACTTCCCCGAAATGCTGCGCCCGACGGATGACGGGCGGCGTCAACGTATTGTTATGGTGCACGGCGCCCCCATCACGCCTGACCGCAAACTCGTTCGAACATCAGCGGAGTACTGATGGCTTGATCATCAACCTCACGCGGTAGTCGACCTGCTCTGCCAGCGACCTCAAGGCAACGAGAAACGACATCAGAAAGCCATTAATCGCGACTCTATAAATGACGCCAAATAATCCGCCCGAACTTTGCATGTCAAAATCATGCGGGCCACCAACCCCTGTATAAATGCAGGTAACATGCGTCGCTTTGCAGCCACTCGGCCTGACCATGTCCGCGACCTCCCGTTTCCCTTTTCTGCCTTATCTCTTCGCCTGCCTGCTGGGGCTGTTTGCCCTCGGTGGCTTCTGGTACGGCCTCGGCCAACCGGTGATCCTGCCGGACGCCGCGACCCCGACGCATAAATTGCAGTGCGCCTCCTACACCCCGTTCGATAAAGACCAATCGCCGTTCGATGTGCCGTTCAAACTGCGCCCGGAGCGCATGGACGCCGATCTCGAATTGCTGGCGACACGTTTCGAGTGCATTCGCACCTATTCGATGGCGGGACTTGAGGCGCTGCCGGAGCTGGCGCGCAAACACGGCTTGAAATTGATGATCGGCGCCTGGGTCAACAGCAACCCGGTGGAGACCGAGAAAGAAGTCGACCTGCTGATCAAATCGGCCAACGCCAACCCGGACGTGGTCAGCGCGGTGATCGTCGGCAACGAAGCCTTGCTGCGCAAGGAAGTCACCGGCGCGCAACTGGCCCGGTTGATCAACAAGGTCAAGGGCCAGGTCAAGCAACCGGTCACCTATGCCGATGTCTGGGAGTTCTGGCTCAAGCATCCGGAAATCGCACCGGCGGTGGATTTTCTGACCATCCACTTGCTGCCGTACTGGGAGGATGATCCGTCGAACATTGACGTCGCCCTGCAACATGTCGCGGATGTGCGTCAGGTGTTCGGCAATAAATTCGCGCCGAAAGACGTGATGATTGGCGAAACCGGCTGGCCGAGCGAAGGCCGCCAGCGTGAGACCGCTTTGCCGAGCCGGGTCAACGAGGCCAGGTTCATTCGTGGTTTTGTCGCAATGGCCGAGAAGGAAGGCTGGCATTACAACCTGATCGAAGCCTTCGACCAGCCGTGGAAACGCGGCAGTGAAGGCGCGGTGGGCGGTTACTGGGGGCTGTACGATGCGGATCGTCAGGACAAAGGCGTACTCGCCGGGCCGGTGACCAATGTGCCGTTCTGGAAGGAATGGCTGGCGGTCGGCGGGTTGATTTTCCTTGGCACGCTGATCCTTGGCGGTCGCGTTCGCACGACGCGCTCGGCGCTGGTGTTGCCGCTGCTGGGCGCCCTCGCCGCTTGCTCGATTGGCGCCTGGGGTGATCTGGCGCGGGTGACCACGCGGTTCACCAGTGAGTGGCTGTGGGTCGGTTTGCTGACGGCGCTGAATCTGTTGGTACTGGCACACGCGGCACTGACGCTGAGCAAGCGGACTGGCTGGCGTGAACGGGTGTTCAATCTGCTGGAGCGGCGCGCCGGATGGCTGGTCGCGGCAGCAGGCTTTGCCGCAGCGGTGATGATGCTGGAGATGGTGTTTGATCCGCGTTATCGCAGCTTTGCAAGCATGGCGTTTGTGCTGCCGGCGCTGGTTTATCTGTGCCGGCCGGTCAGCGTGCCGCGTCGTGAAATTGCCTTGCTGACCTTCATTGTCGGCGCGGGGATTGCGCCGCAGCTGTATCAGGAAGGTTTGCAGAATCAGCAGGCATGGGGTTGGGCGTTGGTGAGTGTGTTGATGGTGGCGGCTCTGTGGCGCTGCCTGCGCGTTCGAAAAGACTGATCAAAAGCAAGATCAAAAGATCGCAGCCTTCGGCAGCTCCTACAAGGTGTACGCCATTTCAATGTAGGAGCTGCCGAAGGCTGCGATCTTTTCCATCAGGCGCTACGGGACTCGCGGACCAACCGCAACCCGGCAATCACCAGCGCAAATACCGCCAGCGTGGTGTTGTACAACGCCAGTGCCGGCATCCCAAACACCAGCGCCAGCACCGCCAGCCACCACCCTGCCCGCCCGGGCAAGACAAAACCGATCAACGCCGCGCCCAACGCCGTCCAGCCCAATACCTTGAAGTGAATCATCAAGCCCAGGTTCGAACGCACCTGACATTCCCAGCGACTGGCCTCGTCGACGCAGATGCCCACCCATTTTCCGTCTTCCATAAAGCCATAACGCGCGCCATAACTGGCGGCCAGCCACAACGGCAACAGAACGAGCAGCAAAATCACGGGCAAACGGCGGGACATGAAACACTCCAATCTTCGGAAATCGGCGGCCAGCTTAATCTGCCGCCAGCCGTGTGCAAGAACTAACAACTGTTAACTGTTCATTCAGGGCGTGCAAAGTGTATCGTCCAGCTACTATTACCCCGAATTCTGCCTGTTTGGTGCCGCAGCATGGCACTTTGGCGCAACCCCGGTGGTCATAGCCTGCGAACTTCATTCGGCACCTTCCTCTAAGGGATCTAGTCATGCTCCGTTCCTTGCGCTTCGCCGCGCTGTTCAGCGGCCTTATTCTGAGTGCGTCCGCACTGGCGATGGATATCGATGCCGCCAGTTATGGCTACCCCCTGACCAACCCGTTCGAGGCGACTATCGCCACGACTCCGCCGGACTTGCGCCCGGAATTGCCGCTGGACGACGACATCAATCAGTCGGACCGCAGCCTGACGTTGCGCCCGGAGCGAGAGTTCATCCTGCCGGACAACTTCTGGGCAGTAAAAAAGCTCACCTACCGCATCGCCACCCAGGACAAGCCAGCACCGCTGATCTTCCTGATCGCTGGCACCGGCGCGCGCTATGACAGCACGCTCAACGAATACCTGAAAAAGCTCTACTACAAGGCCGGCTACCACGTCGTGCAGTTGTCGTCGCCAACCAGCTTCGACTTCATCAGCGCTGCCTCACGCTTCGCCACCCCGGGCGTGACCAAGGAAGACGCCGAAGACATGTACCGGGTAATGCAGGCCGTGCGCGCGCAAAACCCGAAACTGCCGGTGACCGAGTACTACCTGACCGGTTACAGCCTGGGCGCCCTGGACGCGGCGTTTGTCGCGCATCTGGACGAAACGCGCCGCAGCTTCAATTTCAAGAAAGTCCTGCTGCTCAATCCGCCGGTCAACCTCTATACCTCGGTGACCAACCTCGACAAGCTGGTGCAAACAGAGGTGAAAGGCATCAACAACAGCACCACTTTCTATGAACTGGTGCTGTCGAAGCTGACCCGCTACTTCCAGCAGAAAGGCTACATCGACCTCAACGATGCGCTGCTCTACGACTTCCAGCAGTCCAAGCAGCACCTGACCAACGAACAGATGGCGATGCTGATCGGCACCTCGTTCCGCTTCTCGGCGGCCGACATTGCCTTCACCTCCGACCTGATCAACCGTCGCGGCCTGATCACCCCGCCGAAATTTCCGATCACCGAAGGCACCAGCCTCACGCCTTTCCTCAAGCGTGCGCTGCAGTGCGATTTCGACTGCTACCTGACCGATCAAGTGATTCCGATGTGGCGCGCGCGCACCGACGGCGGCAGCCTGCTGCAACTGATCGATCAGGTCAGCCTGTATGCGCTCAAGGATTACCTGCACGACAGCCCGAAAATCGCCGTCATGCACAACGCCGATGACGTGATCCTCGGCCCGGGCGACCTCGGTTTCCTGCGTAAAACATTCGGTGATCGCCTGACCGTTTACCCACTGGGCGGCCATTGCGGCAACCTTAACTACCGCGTCAACAGCGACGCCATGCTGGAGTTCTTCCGTGGCTAAATATCTCCTGCTGATGGCAGCGCTCCTCTGCGCAGGCGTGGCCCAGGCCGACAACAGTAAAGCCAACGCGCCGGTCGTCGTCGACAGCGACGGCTTCAAGGAGCCGCTGTCCAAACTCAAGTTCAACCCAGGGCTGGATCAGCGCGAATTCGAGCGTTCGACGCTCAACGCGCTGAACGTCTACGACCCGCTGGAATCGTGGAACCGCCGGGTTTACCACTTCAACTACCGCTTCGATCAATGGGTGTTCCTGCCGGTGGTCGATGGCTATCGCTACATCACGCCAAGCTTCGTGCGTACGGGTGTGAGCAACTTCTTCAACAACCTCGGTGACGTGCCGAACCTGGTCAACAGCCTGTTGCAGTTCAAAGGCCAGCGCTCGATGGAAACCACCGCACGCCTGCTGCTCAACACCACCATCGGCATCGCCGGCCTGTGGGACCCGGCCACCGCCATGGGCCTGCCGCGTCAGAGCGAAGACTTCGGCCAGACCCTGGGCTTCTACGGTGTACCGGGAGGCGCCTACTTCGTACTGCCGATCCTTGGCCCGTCGAACATCCGTGACACCGCCGGTCTTGCCGTGGATTACACCGCCGAATCGGCGGTCAACTTCCTCAACGTCTCGGAAGTCAGCTCCAACCACCCGGAAATCTGGGCCCTGCGTGCGGTCGACAAGCGCTACCAGACCAGCTTCCGTTACGGCCAGATGAATTCGCCGTTCGAGTACGAGAAAGTGCGTTACGTTTACACCGAAGCGCGCAAGTTGCAGATCGCCGAGTAATTTCGCCAGGTACGAAAAAGGGCCATTCGATGCGAGTCGAATGGCCCTTTTTCATGGCATCACCAAAATCCAATGTGGGAGCG
>NZ_JAMLFX010000001.1:1047332-1052387 GCF_023634765.1 Pseudomonas sp. AKS31 | reverse complement strand
CTGCTCGCGAATGCGGTGCATCAGCGCCTGAAGAGCTGACTGACTCGACGCCTTCGCGAGCAGGCTCGCTCCCACAGGGATACTGCGTTCAGCCTTTGATGGCGCGCCAGATCTTGCCGACAACGGCAACCACCGCCAACACCACCGCACCAGCAATGATCCCCGCCACGCCGTTGAGCAACATCGGTACCGCAAACCCGGCACTCCCCGCTGCTGCGCCAACGCCTTCAATCCAGTGATGCACGACCGGCACACCGTGGGTGAGGATGCCGCCGCCGACCAGGAACATCGCTGCCGTACCGACCACCGACAAGGTTTTCATCATGTACGGCGCAGCACTGAGGATGGCGCTGCCGATTTTCCTGGCGAACTGCCCAGGCTTCCGGGTCAGCCACAACCCGAGGTCGTCGAGTTTGACGATACCCGCCACCAACCCGTAAACGCCGACAGTCATGACGATGGCGATGCCGGACATCACGATCACTTGCTGAGTCAGCGATGCATCCGCCACGGTGCCCAAGGTGATCGCGATAATCTCTGCCGAGAGGATGAAGTCAGTGCGAATCGCACCCTTGATCTTGTCCTTCTCGTAAGCCACCAGATCAGTCGCCGGATCGGCTACCGCCTGAGTCAGTTGCGCATGCTCGGCCTCGTCTTCAGCCTTGCTGTGCAAAAACTTGTGCGCGAGCTTCTCGAAACCCTCAAAGCACAGATACGCGCCGCCGACCATCAACAACGGCGTCACCAGCCATGGCACGAACGCACTGATCGCCAGCGCCGACGGCACCAGAATCAGTTTATTGACGAACGAGCCTTTGGCTACGGCCCAAACCACGGGAATTTCCCGCTCGGCACGCACACCGGAGACCTGCTGGGCATTGAGCGCCAGGTCGTCGCCGAGCACGCCGGCGGTCTTCTTGGCGGCCATTTTGCTCATCAACGCCACGTCATCCAGCACGGTGGCAATATCGTCGACCAGCACCAGCAAACTGCTTCCTGCCATGAATCCTGTTTCCTTTTATGTATGAATGGTGCGAAGCATAACGCGACCACAGACCACACGGGGCATTCTTGAGCGCTGCGCGAGGCCGGTGCTACCATGCGCAACCGCCAGAACAGGCAAGGAACCACCGGGTTTATGAGCACAATCCGCGAGCGCAACAAAGAACTGATCCTGCGTGCCGCCAGTGAGGAGTTTGCCGACAAGGGCTTCGCTGCGACCAAAACCAGCGACATCGCCGCCAAGGCGGGATTGCCCAAGCCCAACGTCTACTACTACTTCAAGTCCAAGGAAAACCTCTATCGCGAGGTATTGGAAAGCATCATCGTGCCGATTTTGCAGGCCTCGACCCCGTTCAATCCGGACGGTGTACCGAGCGAAGTGCTGAGCGGCTACATCCGCTCGAAGATCCGCATCTCCCGCGACCTGCCCTTCGCTTCCAAAGTATTCGCCAGCGAAATCATGCACGGCGCGCCACATTTGAGCGCCGATCTGGTCGAGCAGCTCAACGGCCAGGCCAAACACAACATCGACTGCATCCAGAGCTGGATCGACCGCGGCCAGATCGCCCCGATCGACCCCAACCACCTGATGTTCAGCATCTGGGCCGCGACCCAGACCTACGCCGACTTCGACTGGCAGATTTCTGCGGTCACCGGCAAGGACAAGCTGGACGAGGCAGATTATGAAGCCGCGGCGCAGACGATTATCCGGTTGGTGTTGAAGGGGTGTGAGCTGGACTGAAGTATTGCTGTGGTGCCATCGCTGGCAAGCCAGCTCCCACCAGGATTTGTGTTGTTTGCTAAATCTGAATTCGACAGAGAAACCTGTGGGAGCTGGCTTGCCAGCGATAGAGGCAACTCGATTCAAAATTGTTAAAGCCAAACTGCATCCCACAGCGGATAGTCGCCAATCCTTCCGACCAATCCCGCCCGTAAAGGGTTAGCTACGACATATCGCGCCATTTTCACTAGATCCTCTTCCCGCCGCAGTGCGCGGTCGTGAAACCCCTGCTGCCAAAGCGGCCCGTTTCTACCACTGGATAGATTCACTTCGCGCGTAATCAGTGACTTGGTCTCTCGCATCAGTTTGCGAAGTGAGCAGTTTTCCAGCTCAACGAGCCAATGAAAGTGATCTGGCATGACCACCCATGCCAATGATTTTGCCAACCCAAGATCTTGCGCCCGCCGAAACTGATGAACAACCAATCTGCCCAGAACGAAATCGGCAAAGATCGGTTCGCGATCAAGTGTGTTGGTAGTCAGGAGATAGATTCGATTCGGCTCGGCATAGCGGCCGGCTCGCAGACGATGTGAAGCAGGAAAATCAGGCAATCCATTGCCCCTTCATGATGAGTTCATCAGAAGGCTAGACTTCAGTGATCCATTTGGCTGGTTAGTCTTTTTTCATGATGTGTCAGTAAGGCCGCCATCGCTGGCAAGCCAGCTCCCACAAGGTTCTGTGTCATTCGCGAAATTTACGTTCGACAAAAACTGTGGGAGCTAGCTTGCCAGCGATGACCATTGTTCAGACGCCTCCGATCAAGCAGCCACCCCCGCATCCGCCCGCAACGCCAACGCCTCCACCGCTTTAATCGCCACCTGCTCATCAATGTCCGACAAATCCCCGCTAATCCCGATCGCACCCAGCACGTTCCCCGCCTGATCCCGAATCAACACACCGCCCGGTGCCGGCACGACGCTGCCCTGGCCCATGCTGTTGAGTGCGGCAATAAACGCCGGGCGTTGTTGTGCATCCAGTGCCAGCAGGCGCGAGCCTTTACCCAGGGCAATGGCGCCCCAGGCCTTGCCGATGGCGATATCCGGGCGCAGCAGGCTGGCACCGTCTTCGCGCTGCAGGGTGATCAGGTGGCCGCCGGTATCGAGTACCGCGATGGTCAGCGGCGCGGCGTTGATGCCGCGCCCTGCATTGATGGCTTCGCTGACCAGGTTGACTGCGACTTTCAAGGTTAAAGCGCTCATGGTGCCGTCCTCATTTTGTTATAGGGAAAGTCGTGGGGCTGCGGTTTTCTGCCGCAGCCCGATGCAACAAATAGAACACAATGAGTTATTTTTTTGTATACAATAATTCTCGAAAAGCGCCACATGCGACGAAAAGCCACAGTCAGACTGGCTTCCGACGAATGAAACAGACGCTTGAGAAAATGGATTGACCTGCGCCGTCCGCCGTGAATACACTCTGCGCAAAGCCACTTGTATACAATTACAAAACGTAAAGAGGCACAAAACCATGAGCAAAATGAGAGCAATCGAAGCCGCCGTTCTGGTGATGCGCCGTGAAGGGGTTGATACCGCTTTTGGCATCCCGGGCGCTGCCATCAACCCGCTGTACTCCGCCTTGCAGAAAGTCGGTGGCATCGATCACGTCCTCGCTCGCCACGTTGAAGGCGCCTCGCACATGGCCGAGGGCTACACCCGCACCAAGGCCGGCAACATCGGCGTGTGCATCGGTACTTCCGGCCCTGCCGGTACCGACATGGTCACCGGGCTCTACAGCGCCTCGGCCGACTCGATTCCAATCCTCTGCATTACCGGTCAGGCACCCCGCGCCCGTATGCACAAGGAAGACTTCCAGGCTGTCGACATCACCAGCATCGTCAAGCCAGTCACCAAGTGGGCGACCACTGTTCTGGAGCCGGGCCAAGTACCTTACGCGTTCCAGAAAGCGTTCTTTGAAATGCGCTCCGGCCGTCCAGGCCCTGTACTGATCGACCTGCCGTTCGACGTGCAGATGGCCGAAATCGAATTCGACATCGACGCTTACCAGCCGCTGCCATTGGCCAAGCCGACTGCGACCCGCGTGCAGGTCGAGAAGGCTTTGGCGCTGCTGGATCAGGCCGAGCGTCCATTGCTGGTGGCCGGCGGCGGCATCATCAACGCCGACGCCAGCGATCTGCTGGTTGAATTCGCTGAGCTGACCGGCATCCCGGTGATCCCGACCCTGATGGGCTGGGGCACCATCCCGGACGATCACCCGTTGATGGTCGGCATGGTCGGACTGCAGACGTCGCACCGTTACGGCAACGCGACCATGCTGAAATCCGACGTGGTGCTGGGTATCGGTAACCGTTGGGCCAACCGCCACACCGGTTCAGTTGACGTTTACACCGAAGGCCGCAAGTTCATCCACGTCGACATCGAAGGCACGCAGATCGGTCGTGTGTTCACCCCGGATCTGGGCATCGTTTCCGACGCCGCTGCAGCACTGACCGTGTTCATCGAAGTAGCCCGTGAATGGCAAGCCGCCGGCAAGCTGAAAAACCGCAGTGCCTGGCTGCAAGATTGCCAGCAACGCAAGGCCAGCCTGCATCGCAAGACTCACTTCGACAACGTGCCGGTCAAACCACAGCGCGTTTACGAAGAAATGAACCAGGTGTTCGGCAAGGACACCTGCTACGTCAGCACCATTGGTCTGTCGCAGATTGCCGGCGCGCAGTTCCTGCACGTCTACAAGCCGCGTCACTGGATCAACTGCGGCCAGGCCGGCCCGTTGGGCTGGACCATTCCGGCAGCGCTGGGCGTGGTAAAGGCCGATCCGAACCGTAAAGTCGTGGCCCTGTCGGGGGACTATGACTTCCAGTTCATGATCGAAGAACTGGCGGTCGGCGCTCAGTTCAAACTGCCTTACATCCACGTCGTGGTGAACAACTCGTACCTGGGTCTGATCCGTCAGGCGCAGCGCGGGTTCGAAATGGACTACTGCGTGCAGCTGTCCTTCGATAACCTGAACGCGCCGGAACTCAACGGTTACGGGGTTGACCACATCGCAGTGGCTGAAGGCCTCGGCTGTAAGGCATTGCGTGTGTTCGAACCATCGGAAATCGCCCCTGCCCTGCGCAAGGCCGAACAGATGATCGAAGAGTTCAAGGTGCCAGTGATCGTCGAGATCATTCTGGAGCGTGTGACCAACATCTCCATGGGCACCGAGATCAACGCCGTCAACGAATTCGAAGACCTGGCGCTGGTCGGCAACGATGCGCCAACGGCGATTTCGCTGCTTGATTGAACGTAACTAGCTCCCTCTCCCTCTGGGAG
>NZ_JAMLFX010000001.1:1010745-1047322 GCF_023634765.1 Pseudomonas sp. AKS31 | reverse complement strand
GAAAAAGATTTTGCGGTGTTCGCACAATGGGGATCAGACTCAGGATTCCCCCTCACCCTAACCCTCTCCCCCAGGAGAGGGGACTTGACCGCGCTCAGTCTGACCTACCGTGCCTCATCAGTTTTTAGGAGACCACCATGCCGCGTTTCGCAGCCAACCTGTCCATGCTGTTCACCGAACAGGATTTCCTTGCCCGTTTCGACGCCGCCGCCAAGGCCGGTTTCAGTGGCGTGGAATACCTGTTCCCGTACGACTTCAGCTCGGCTGAAATCAAGGCAAAACTCGAGGCCAACGGGCTGACTCAAGTGCTGTTCAACCTGCCGGCCGGTGACTGGGCCAAAGGCGAGCGCGGTATTGCGTGCCTGCCGGATCGGGTCGAAGAGTTCCGCGCCGGTGTGGATCTGGCGATCGCTTACGCACAAGTGCTGGGCAACACCCAGATCAACTGCCTGGCCGGTATTCGTCCGCAAGGCGTTGATGATGCCACCGTGGAAAAGACCTTCGTTGCCAACCTGAAATACGCCGCCGACAAGCTGCAGGCAGTGGGCATCAAACTGGTGATGGAAGCGATCAACACCCGCGACATCCCGGGCTTCTACCTGAACAACACGGCGCAAGCCCTGTCGATTCGCGAGCAGGTCGGCAGCGCCAATCTGTTCCTGCAATACGACATCTACCACATGCAAATCATGGAAGGCGATCTGGCCCGCACCCTGCAATCGCACCTGGGCGAGATCAACCATGTGCAGCTCGCGGACAACCCGGGGCGCAACGAACCCGGCACCGGTGAAATCAACTACCGCTTCCTGTTCGAACATCTGGACCGCATCGGTTATCAGGGTTGGGTCGGCTGTGAATACAAGCCGCTTACCACCACTGAAGCGGGTCTGGGCTGGTTGAAAACCCACAACGCAATCTGACCCATACATAACCTGTAGGAGCTGCCGAAGGCTGCGATCTTTTGATCTTGACCTTCAAAAGCAAAATTCAAAATCAAAAGATCGCAGCCTGCGGCAGCTCCTACGGCTGTTTATAAAAACAAGAGGATTTTCTCATGGCTAAAATCGGATTTATCGGCACCGGCATCATGGGCCACCCAATGGCGGCGAACCTGCAGAAAGCCGGTCACAGCCTGTTCCTGTCGGCGCACCACGACGCCGCCCCTGCCGACCTGGTGGCCGCTGGCGCCGTCGCGCTGGCCAACCCGCGCGAAGTCGCGCAGGAAGCTGAATTCATCATCGTCATGGTGCCGGATACCCCGCAGGTCGACGACGTGCTGTTCCGCGCCGACGGCGTTGCCGCCGGTATTGGCAAGGGCAAAGTGGTCATAGACATGAGCTCGATTTCGCCGACCGCCACCAAAGCCTTCGCGGCGAAGATCAACGAGAAAGGCGCGCAGTACCTCGACGCGCCAGTGTCCGGCGGTGAAGTCGGCGCCAAAGCCGCGACCCTGAGCATCATGGTCGGTGGCGATGCCGATGCCTTCGAACGCGCCCTGCCGCTGTTCCAGGCCATGGGCAAGAACATCACCCTGGTCGGTGGCAATGGCGACGGTCAGACCGCCAAAGTGGCGAACCAGATCATCGTGGCGTTGAACATTCAGGCCGTTGCCGAAGCCCTGCTGTTCGCTTCGAAAAACGGTGCTGATCCGGCCAAGGTGCGTGAAGCACTGATGGGCGGTTTCGCTTCCTCGAAGATTCTGGAAGTACACGGCGAGCGCATGATCAAAGGCACCTTCGATCCAGGCTTCCGCATCAGCCTGCACCAGAAGGACCTGAACCTGGCCCTGCAAGGCGCCAAAGAGCTGAACATCAACCTGCCGAACACCGCCAACGCTCAGCAAGTATTCAGCACCTGCGCGGCCATCGGTGGCAGCAACTGGGACCACTCGGCGCTGATCAAGGGCCTGGAACACATGGCCAACTTCTCGATCCGCGACAACAAATAAAGCCTGCGCAAACTCTGTGGGAGCGAGCCTGCTCGCGAAAGCGGTTGCACATTCAACATCCATGTTGGCTGACACACCGCCTTCGCGAGCAGGCTCGCTCCCACAAGGGATCTGAGTTGCCCTTTCGAATAACAAGAATTCCGGGAGCCCGCCATGTCGGTCGATCCGCAACAACTGCTGCGCGAGCTGTTTGCCACAGCCATCGACGCGGCCCATCCGAACCAAGTCCTCGAAGCCCATCTGCCTGCCGATCGCAGCGGTCGCGTCATCGTCATCGGCGCCGGCAAAGCCGCTGCGGCCATGGCGCAAGTGGTCGAGCGCTGCTGGGAAGGTGAAGTGTCTGGCCTGGTAGTGACCCGTTACGGTCACGGCGCCCCGTGCGAAAAAATCGAAGTGGTCGAAGCCGCGCATCCGGTGCCGGACGCTGCCGGCCTGGCCGTGGCCAAACGCGTGCTGGAACTGGTCAGCAACCTGAGCGAAGACGACCGCGTGATCTTCCTGCTCTCCGGGGGCGGCTCTGCCCTGCTGGCGCTGCCGGCCGAAGGCATCACCCTCGCCGACAAGCAGTCGATCAACAAAGCCCTGCTCAAATCCGGCGCGACCATCGGCGAGATGAACTGCGTGCGCAAGCACCTCTCGGCAATCAAGGGCGGCCACCTCGGCAAGGCCTGCTGGCCTGCCACTGTTTATACCTACGCGATTTCCGATGTGCCGGGCGACCTCGCCACGGTCATCGCGTCCGGCCCGACCGTGGCCGATCCAAGCACGTCCGCCGAAGCGCTGGCGATCATCAAGCGCTACGGCATCGAGATCCCCGCTTCCGTGCGTAACTGGCTGCAAAGCCCTGAGTCGGAAACGGTCAAACCCGGCGATCCGAGTCTGGCGCGCAGCCACTTCCAGTTGATCGCCCGTCCTCAGCAATCGCTGGATGCTGCGGCGGTGAAATGCCGTCAGGCCGGTTTCAGCACGCTGATCCTCGGCGACCTCGAAGGTGAGTCGCGCGAAGTGGCGAAAGTCCATGCCGGCATCGCCCGCCAGATCATCAACCACGGTCAGCCACTGGCCGCACCTTGCGTGATCCTCTCCGGCGGCGAAACCACCGTGACCGTGCGCGGCAATGGCCGTGGCGGCCGCAATGCCGAATTCCTCTTGAGCCTGACTGACAGTCTCAAAGGCCAGCCCGGCGTCTACGCCTTGGCCGGTGACACCGACGGCATCGACGGCTCGGAAGACAACGCCGGCGCGATCATGACCCCGGACAGCTACACCCGCGCCGCCGCTCTTGGCCTGAGCGCCAGCGACGAGCTGGATAACAACAACGGCTACGGCTATTTCGCGGCGCTCGACGCGTTGATCGTCACCGAGCCGACCCGCACCAACGTCAACGACTTCCGCGCCATTCTGATCCTTGAGAACTGCAAATCATGACGCCTGATAAAAAGGTCAAAATCCTCGCCACCCTCGGGCCTGCTGTCGATGGCATCGAAGACATCCGTGAACTGGTCGAGGCCGGGGTGAATATCTTCCGCCTGAACTTCAGCCACGGCGATCACGCCGACCACGCCAAGCGCTATCAATGGATCCGCGAAGTCGAGCGCCAGCTCAACTACCCGCTGGGCATTCTGATGGACTTGCAGGGGCCGAAACTGCGCGTCGGCAAGTTCGCCGACAGCAAGGTGCAGTTGCATCGCGGGCAGGCGTTCCGCCTGGATCTGGACGCGACGCCGGGCGATGAGCGCCGGGTCAATCTGCCGCATCCGGAGATCATTGCCGCGCTGGAAGCGGGCATGGATCTGCTGCTCGACGACGGCAAACTGCGTCTGCGTGTGGTCACCAAATACGCTGACGCAATCGATACCACCGTGCTCAACGGCGGCGAATTGTCGGATCGCAAAGGCGTCAACGTGCCGCAAGCGGTACTCGACCTCAGCCCGCTGACCGCCAAGGATCGCCGCGATCTGAGCTTCGGTCTGGAGTTGGGTGTGGATTGGGTCGCGCTGTCGTTTGTGCAGCGTGCGCAAGACATCATCGAAGCCCGTGCACTGATCGGCGACAAAGCTTTTTTGATGGCGAAAATCGAAAAGCCTTCGGCCGTTGAGCAACTGCGCGAAATCGCTGAATTGAGCGACGCGATCATGGTCGCTCGCGGTGACCTGGGCGTCGAAGTGCCGGCCGAAAGCGTGCCGCAGATCCAGAAAAACATCATCACCACCTGCCGCGAACTCGGCAAACCGGTGGTGGTGGCGACGCAGATGCTCGAGTCGATGCGCTTCTCCCCGGCGCCGACCCGCGCTGAGGTGACTGACGTTGCCAATGCTGTGGCCGAAGGCGCCGATGCGGTGATGCTGTCGGCGGAAACTGCGTCCGGCGAGTACCCGCTGGAAGCCGTGCAGATGATGAGCAAGATCATTCGCCAAGTGGAAAACGGCCCGGATTATCAGACCCAGCTCGACGTCAGTCGGCCGAAAGCTGAAGCAACCGTTTCCGATGCGATCAGCTGCGCGATCCGGCGTATCAGCAACGTGCTGCCGGTGGCGGTGTTGGTCAATTACAGCGAGTCCGGTGCGTCGAGTTTGCGGGCATCGCGGGAACGGCCAAAAGCACCCATCCTCAATCTGACGCCGAACCTGCAGACCGCACGACGCTTGAGCGTGGCGTGGGGCATTCATTCGGTGGTCAACGATCGCCTGCGTCAGGTCGATGAGGTTTGCTCAACCGCGCTGGAAATCGCCCAGGCCCAAGGCATGGCCGAGCGTGGCGACACGCTGCTGATCACTGCTGGCGTGCCGTTCGGGCAGCCGGGTTCGACTAACTCGCTGCGTATCGAAACGTTGATCTAACCGCCCACCATGATCGTTCCCACGCTCCGCGTGGGAATGCGGCCCGGGACGCTCTGCGTCCCAAGAGCAGACGCAGAGCGTCCTTTGAGGCATTCCCACGCAGAGCGTGGGAACGATCAGTACCGAATGACTTGCCATGCCTGCCAATCACTTCAACACCCACTGCCCCGACTGGGCCGAGGCTTTGCTCAACGGTTTCAGTCAGATATTCCTCCAGCGCCATCCGTTGTGCGGCCTGTTGTGCCTGTTGGCGATTCTGCTGACGGCGCCGGTGCTGTTCGCCGGCGCGCTGCTCGGTGCCGTTGCCGGATTGCTCACCGCGCAACGGCGCAACTACGCCAAGGCCGATCGCCAGGCCGGGCTGTTCAGCTATAACGGCATCTTGCTCGGCCTGCTGCTGAGCCTGTATTTCCCGTGGTCGCCGATGCTGCCGCCGCTGATTCTCGCCGCTGGTGGCTTGAGCGCGATGGTCACACAGCAATGGCTGAAACATGTGTACCGCAGCCGCTCCATACCGGCGTACACCTCGCCGTTCGTGGCCATGAGCTGGGTGTTGCTGCTGTTCGCCGAGCCGTCGGCGCCGATCGCGCACATCGAGATGAACACATTGAACCTGCTCGCCGCTGAATTGCGCGGTTTGGGCCAAGTGATGTTCCTCGGTCATCCACTGGCCGGCGCATTGATCGCGATCGGTTTGCTGATCGCTGATCGCCGCGCGTTTTGCTGGGCATTGCTGGCGTCAGCGATCGGTCTCGGCTCCAGTCTGCTGCACCACGAAAGCAGCGCTGCATTGCTGGGCCTTGGCAGTTACAACGCTGTGCTCGCTGCCCTCGCCTTCTCAGCGCAACGCCAACAACCGTGGCTGCCGCTGCTGGGTATCGTCCTCGCGCTGCTGGTCACACCGCTGTTTGCAGCCGTTGGCCTTGCCACGTTGACCGCGCCATTCATCCTCGCGGGCTGGCTGATCCGCGCCGGGATTCAGATGCTCGGCAAAGCCGTCGTCGAGCGTGCGCCTTGCGCTCACGGGGAGAATCAACCTAGGCTGCGCTGATCTTCGATTCAGGCGTTATTCATGGACAGCAGCAACAGTTGGCGCGAACGGCTTTACGTCATGATTTTCCAGAGCGACACCCTCGCCGGGCGTCGCTTCGACGGCATTTTGCTGTTGATCATCCTCGCCAGTCTGGTGATCGTGATGCTCGACAGTATCGACAGCATTCACCGTAATTACGCCGACGTACTGGCCTACATCGAGTGGGGTTTCACGGCGATCTTCCTCGGCGAGTACATCCTGCGTCTGTACTGCTCGCCCAAGCCGTTGCGCTACGCCTTCAGCTTTTACGGGCTGGTGGATTTGCTGGCGATCGTGCCGGGCATCCTCGCCCTGTATTACAGCGATGCACAGTACCTGCTGATTATCCGGATCATTCGGATGTTGCGGATTTTCCGCGTGCTCAAGCTCAGCCCGTACCTCAAGCAAGCCAATTACCTGATGTCGGCGCTGCGCGGCAGCAAGCAGAAGATCGTCGTGTTTCTGGTCAGCGTCTGCACCCTGGTGACGGTGTTCGGCACCTTGATGTACGTGATCGAAGGCCCCGAGCATGGCTTCACCAGCATTCCCAAAGGCATCTATTGGGCGATCGTCACGTTGACCACCGTGGGCTTCGGCGACATCGTACCGAAGACCCCGCTGGGTCAGGTGATTTCGTCGCTGGTGATGATTACGGGTTACTCGATCATCGCCGTGCCGACGGGGATTTTCACCGCCGAACTGGCCAACGCCATGCGCGGTGAACAATTGCAACACGACTGCCCGGTGTGCAGGAAAAACAGCCATGAACACGGCGCGGCGTTTTGCTCGCGGTGTGGCAATGCGCTGTTCAAGAAACTGGAATAAGCAAAGAGCTTTTTAATCTTTAAACGACTATGCGCGCCCCGTTATAGTCAGTGGCAATTGAACATCACCCCCGAACCTGTAGGAGCTGCCGCAGGCTGCGATCTTTTGATCTTGATGTTGTAAAAACAAAATCAAAAGATCGTCCGAACGCGGCCCGAGCCTTCGGCAGCTCCTACATAAATAGACAACAAGGAATGCGCAGTGAAAAAACTCTTTGGCGCCTCACTTCTCGCCGCTGGCCTGGCCTTGGCCAACATCGCTCAGGCAGCCCCGACGCTGCTCAACGTTTCCTACGACGTGATGCGCGATTTCTACAAGGACTACAACACTGCGTTCCAGAAACACTGGCAGGCCGAGCACAACGAAAACATCACCGTGCAGATGTCCTTCGGCGGTTCGAGCAAGCAAGCGCGTTCGGTGATCGATGGCCTGCCGGCTGATGTCATCACCATGAACATGGCCACCGACATCAACGCCCTCGCCGACAATGGCAAACTGGTCCCGGACAACTGGGTCACGCGTCTGCCGAACAACAGCGCGCCATTCACCTCGGCCACGGTGTTCATCGTCCGCAAAGGCAACCCGAAAGCCCTGAAAGACTGGCCGGACCTGCTCAAGGACGGCGTGCAGGTGATCGTGCCAAACCCGAAAACTTCGGGTAACGGCCGCTACACCTATCTGTCGGCGTGGGGTTATGTGCTGAAGAACGGTGGCGACGAGAACAAGGCCAAGGCGTTCGTCGGCAAGCTGTTCAAGCAAGCGCCAGTGCTGGATACCGGTGGCCGCGCCGCCACCACGACCTTTATGACCAACCAGATCGGCGACGTGCTGGTGACCTTCGAAAACGAAGCGGAAATGATTGCCCGCGAGTTTGGTCGTGATCAGTTCGAAGTGATCTACCCGAGTGTTTCTGCTGAGGCTGAGCCACCGGTATCGGTGGTCGATAAAGTCGTCGACAAGAAAGGTTCGCGTGCGGCGGCGGATGAGTACCTGAAGTACCTGTGGTCGCCGGAAGGTCAGGAGATTGCTGCAGCAAATTACCTGCGTCCGCGTGATCCGGCGGTGCTGGCGAAGTACACCGATCGCTTCCCGAAAGTTGATTTCCTCTCGGTTGAGAAGACCTTTGGGGACTGGCGTACGGTGCAGAAGACTCACTTTAATGATGGTGGGGTTTTCGATCAGATTTACAGCGGGCAGTAAGGCTTGAGCTGACATAAAAAGGCGACCCACAGTGGTCGTCTTTTTTTGTGGCCGCTTTACCCTCACCCCAGCCCTCTCCCGGAGGGAGAGGGGGCCGACCGAGGTGTCTGGCGAGTTACATCGACCTGAGAAACCTTATCGATTATGGATTCGGCATCGCAGTTTCAGGTCGGCGTATTCCTTCAGCATCCCCCAATCAGTCCCCTCTCCCTCTGGGAGAGGGTTAGGGTGAGGGGCTTCTACATCGGCGGCGTCACCCCATCCTTACCCGCAGAAATCGATTGCGCCGTCAGCGTGCCGTCCGCGCCCTGCGTGACAAACGTAACAATCTTCACCCCAACCTTCAGCAAACTCCGATCCCCGGGCACCAGATTGACGATCGGCACATCTTCCGGCACCAGAATCTTCTGCTGCCCACCCTTGTAGTTCACCGTCAGCACCCGCCCGTTGCTCACCACCAGGTCGCCGACGCTGCCGTTGGTCATGCTGCTGCCCTTGGCCAGATCAAACGGCCGATGGCCATCGCCGCTGCCCGCCAGCTCCGGCGGGAAGACATGCACCTCCAGCGCCTTGAGCGTGCCGTCCTCCTGCGGCATCGCCGCCGAACCGATGTAGCTGCCAGGTTTGATGTCCTCGATATTAGCCAGGGTGACCGCGCGAACTTTGGTGTCACCAGTCAACTGGATCACCACGTTCTCGCCGCTGTTGACGTGGACTTTGAGCCTGTCGGCGCTGACCCCGGTGATCTCGCCGCGCACACCGATGCGCATTCCCGGTGCGTCGGCGGCCTGTGCGCTCATCGCGCCCAGCAGGCTGATCAGGGCAATCGTTGCGGTGTGGCGAAGCGTCTGACGAAACATTGCAATCCTCCGGTCATCAAGGTTGAACACGCTGCTGCAAACATAAGCACGCTATCGAACAGGATGTAAGTGAATGTATCATCGACCCGCAACGGTCGGACGCAAGGTCCGCCGATGGATGGCACGCTGCTAGCACCCCGTCATTGCGCAACGGAATAACTGATATCAACCGAAGGTGTCTTCTGCCCATCCGGTTTGCCCCATAGCCTTAGCGCATTCTTTCGCTGGATCGAGAAACCTTATGACCACCACCACTCACGCAATGACCCGAGGCATGGTGCTGCTGTTCGCCTTCTGCTGCGGCGCCATCGTTGCCAACATCTACTACGCGCAGCCGATCATCGGCCTGATCGCGCCGGACATCGGTCTCTCCGACACCATGGCCAGTTTCATCGTCTCGCTGACGCAAATCGGTTATGCGCTGGGCCTGTTCTTCCTGGTGCCGCTGGCCGATCTGCTGGAAAACCGCCGGTTGATGATCATCACCACCGTGGTGGCGATTGCCAGTCTGTTGGCGGCGGCGTTTACCGATCAGCCGAATGTGTTTTTGCTGATCTCGCTGCTGGTGGGTTTCAGTTCGGTGTCGGTGCAGATCCTGATTCCGCTGGCGGCACATCTGGCGCCGGAAGAGTCTCGTGGCCGGGTGGTCGGCGGGATCATGGGCGGCCTGCTGCTGGGCATACTGTTGGCGCGGCCAGTGTCGAGCGTGGTGGCCGACCACTTGGGCTGGCGGGCGATGTTCATGATTGCCGCCGCATTGATGGCGGCGATCAGCGTGGTACTCGCGCTCACCGTGCCCAAGCGCCAGCCTGATCACAGCGCCACGTATGGCCAGTTGATCGGTTCACTGTGGACGTTACTGCGCCAGCAACCGGTACTGCGTCAGCGTGCGTTTTATCAGGGCTGCATGTTCGCCACCTTCAGCCTGTTCTGGACGGCGGTGCCGCTGGAACTGGCGCGCAACCATGGCCTGTCGCAAAGCGAGATCGCGATATTCGCCCTGGTCGGCGCCATCGGGGCCATCGCCGCGCCGATCAGCGGACGCCTGGCCGACGCCGGCCATACCCGCATCGCCTCGCTGCTGGCCATGCTGTTCGCCAGCCTGAGCTTCCTGCCCGCCTTCATCCACCCGGCCTACAGCGTCATCGGCCTGGCCGTGACCGGCGTGGTGCTCGATTTCTGCGTACAGATGAACATGGTCCTCGGCCAACGCGCGGTGTACTCGCTGGACGCAAAAAGTCGTGGCCGCTTGAACGCGCTGTACATGACCAGCATCTTCATCGGCGGCGCCTTCGGCTCGTCGGTGGCGAGTGCGGTGTACGAGCATGGCGGCTGGTTGTGGATCGTGATTGTGGGAAGTGCGTTCCCGCTGTTGGCGTTGTTGCGGTTTTTGAGTGTTTCGCAGCGTGGTTCCTTAGCGACAGCGTAAGGCGTCAAAAGCTTCGCGAGCAGGCTCGCTCCCGCAGGTTATTCACTAAGCCTGGGGGAGCGATGAGTTTCAATATCGAACCAGTTTCTCCATCGCCGCATCCGCCAGAAAGGAGGAGCGGCTTTTGACGTTGTGTTCGCGCACGTAACGGTCGATTCGCTGAATCACGTAACCGGGCAGCGTTACGTTGACTTTCTCGGTCTTGCCCAGATACGGCGAAATATCCAGCTCAAGCATGCCCCAGCCCATGTCGGCAAATTCCGGATTACTGCGATGAGCGGATGCCGAAGTCGGCATAGGAATCGACTTCCCGTCCGCCGCAATCTCCAGCAGCATGATGTGGGCGACTTCAACCGCCGCCTTGTAGGCATCTTCAAAGCTATCCCCTGCTGTAACGGCGCCGGGAATATCGGGGATCTGAATACCGATGGCAGTGTTCTCGTCTCCCCACTCGATACAGATTGGATATTGCATTATGGATCTCCTTCGAAACTGGCTGGCGGGTTGTACAACCCGGCACGCCGCCTGATGCTTTTGACTGTCCCCAACGGCAAATCCTTTTTCGGATGAGGGACGGGAATCGTGTTCGGATTGTATCGGTGTCTGAAGATGTGATGACTGCCGGTCACCCGATCCAACGTCCAGCACGCCTCCTCCAGCGCCTTGATCAATAGCCTGCTCTGCACCAACCGCCTCCTTGCCTTGGCCTCACAAAAATAACTCTAGAGTTATCTTTACTCAAGCACAGAAATTGGCAGAACGACGTCTGGTTGTTTTACAGAGTGTGATTGAAACCGCTAAACGCTGAGCGTTGTGCAGCACTTCCATGAGCAACTTCTGTGAGCACCCAACAGGCACACAGCAAAACGGCGATCCGAAGATCGCCGTTTTCATTCACTGCCCGAACTGTTTGCCCAACCCCGGTGGCACACCGTGGATGTTGGTGTCTTCCCAAGGGCCGTTGGGGCTGACCGAGCGGCTCCAGCCGTTGTTCCAGCGGTAGTAGGTGCGCTGGCGGTAGAAGGTGTTGGTCTGGTCGTCGAGGACGTAGACGCCGAGTTTCTGGTCCCAGTGGCTATTGCCGCCCGGTGGCGGGGCGAAGCTGGCCGAGGTGCGCGGGACCGGTTTCGACGGCTTGGCCGGGATGCTTTTGCCCGGCGTCGGTGAGGTCGACGGCGTCGGACTTGGCTGAGACGGCGGGATCGGCGGCAGGTTGGTGGTCGGTTCCGGTCGTTGCACCGCACATGCACTCAAGCCCAGGGCCAGTGTGAGGACTGTGATTCGGGCGATGGTGTGCATGGCGGTGCTTTCCTGTTGTGTCCGGCTATTTGTCCGGGCTGTCGATGGTCAGTTTTTGTAGCGCAGTGGTGCTGCTGGCCAGAGGGCCGCTGCGACCGACCCACTCGCCGGCAGTCGGTTGGCCAGCGCGGGAGATGCGCGCAACCAGTTGGACTTCAGGGAAGTTCGACAGTTTCAACTGCGGCATCATTGCGTCGGCATCGCCCAGTTCGACGGTCACCGGCAGATCGGCCACGGTCAGGCGTTTGGCCGCCAGCGGTGCCGGCGGACCGGACGTCGCGCGGGCAAAGATGAACACGCTGTCGCCCGGCTGCACTTTGCTTCTCAGTTCGCTGGCCAGATCGACGCTGACTTTCAACAGCGCAGCTTTCGCGGGTACGGGGGCCTGAGCGACCTTGCCACCGCTGGCTTGCAGTCGCTCGGCGGCGCGTGTGATCCCGCCTTGCAGCGCGGCACGGGAGCTATCCTCCGGCGGCAATTGCGCCAGCAAGCGGTTCCAGTAATCGATGGCTTCCTGATAACGCTCGCCTTCAAACGCGGCGATGCCGAGCAGACCCAGGCTGGTGACTTCTTTCGGATCCGCCTTCAGCGCTTCGTCAGTCAGCGCCTGAATCTTCGCCGACCACTTCTTGCCGTCAGCAAAGTATTGCGCCTGTGCCCACTGGCCGAGGAGTTCCGGTTGACGACCGGCCAGATTGGCAGCACGTTCGAACATCTTCGCCGCGTCCGCCGGGCGCTCTTGCGCCATGTAGGTCCGGCCGAGGAAATACAGGCCTTCGGCAGAATCCGGTTGCGCCGCGACGGCACGCTCCAGACGTTGGGTCATCTCTTCCATCGACTGCGGTGCCTGGGCGAATTCGCGGGTCAGTTCGACCTTGTCGGCCGCACCGAAATGCAGATACAGGCCCAGGCCCAACACCGGCACCAATATTGCCGCCAGCAACGGCAAGGGTTTACCCAGCTTCGACACACGCGGTGCGGCAACGCCTTCGGTATCCGCCAGCAGCTCACGCGCAGCCTCGGCGCGGCCGCTGTCCATTTGCGCCGCGTCGAGCACGCCTTCAGCCTGTTGCGACTGCAACTCGGCGACACGTTCCTGATACAGCGCAACGTTCAGGGCAGTACGATCCTCTTCACGCTGGGCGCGTCGTTCACGCAGCACCGGGATCAGCAGAAAACTCAGGGCGACCAGAAGCAACAGCCCTGCGGCAAGCCAGAAATCAATCATTCTTGGTTTTTATCCAACAGTTGGTCGAGGCGCTGACGCTCTTCACTGGACAGCGCTTGCGGGGTCTCGGCGCGCTGGCCGCGACGACGGCGGACAATCACCGCGATCACCACAACACCACCGAGCAGCAGCCCGGCCGGGCCGAACCACAGCAGTGCGGTCTTGGCATTGAGTGCCGGTTTGTAGCGGACGAAATCACCGTAGCGATCCACCATGAAGTCGATGATCTGCTGGTTGTCCTTGCCCTCGCCGAGCATACGGAAAATCTCTTTGCGCAAGTCCGCGGCAATTGGTGCGTTGGAGTCGGCAATGTCCTGGTTCTGGCACTTGGGGCAGCGCAGCTCCTTGGTCAGTTCACGGAAACGCTCGCGATCACCTTCTTTGGCGAACTCATACGTATCAATAGCAGCATGGGCGACACCGGCCAGACTCAAGCCCAGAACCACGGCAGCGAGAAAACGCTTCATGGCTTGGCCTCGTCGACCAGCGCCTGATACTTGGCCGCGAGTTTTTCGCGCCAGACCTGCTCGTCGATCACCCCGACGTACTTGTCGCGGATGATGCCCTTGGCGTCGATGAAGAAGGTTTCCGGTGCGCCATAGACGCCCAGATTGAGGCCCAGCGAGCCCTCTTCGTCACGGATATCCAACGCGTACGGATTGTGGAATTCGGCCAGCCACTTCAAGGCATCGGCGTTGGTGTCCTTGTAGTTGATCCCGTAGATCACCACGCCACGCTCGGCGAGTTTGTTCAGCACCGGATGCTCGACCCGGCAGGAAATGCACCAGGTGCCCCACACGTTGACCAGCGCCGGTTTACCGAGAATGTCAGCCTTGGTCAGGGCCTTGTCGCCCTGCACGTTGGGCAGGGAAAACTCCGGGAACGGCTTATTGATCATCGCCGACGGCAGCTCCGCCGGATCAAGGTACAGACCGCGATAAAGAAACACCGCCACCAGCAGGAAAATCGCCAGTGGCACCAGCATCAACCAACGTCTCATGCAGCCGCTCCCGTCATGCCCAGTGCTTCACGCACCTTGGCTTTCACCTTGACCCGATAACGTCGATCCAGCGCCGCCAGCAAACCACCCAGACCTGTGAGCAAACCGCCGAACCAGATCCAGCGCACAAACGGTTTGACGTGCACGCGCACCGCCCACGCGCCGTTGTCCAGCGGCTCACCGAGGGCGACGTAAAGGTCACGGGTGAAACCAGCGTCGATGCCGGCTTCGGTCATCATCGAACTTTGCACGGTGTACAGACGTTTTTCCGGGTGCAGCACGCTGATTTCCTTGCCGTCGCGGATCACCCGAATGGTGCCTTTGTCCGACGTAAAGTTCGGCCCTTCGAAGTGCTTGGCGCCTTCGAAGATGAAGTGATAACCGGCCAGGTCCATCGACTCGCCCGGCGCCAGACGCAGGTCGCGTTCGGCACTGTTCTGGCTCGACAACACCACGCCCAACGCACAAACGGCGATGCCGAGGTGGGCAATCTGCATGCCCCAATAGCTGCGAGTCAGGGTTGGCAGACCTTTGATCAGACCTTTGTGGCGAGTCTTGTCGACGATGTCACGCACACCGGCGAGCAACACCCATGCAGCGAGCAGGAAAGTCGCGATCACCGCCCAGTTGAAATCGCCGTAAGCGACACCGGCCACCACTGCCAGCGCAACGCTGCCGAGCAGCACTGGCGTGAGCATGCCGGCCAGCCACTTCACCGGGGTGTCCTTCCAGCGCACGATCACGCCGATCGCCATCACCACCATCAGCAACCCCATCAACGGGATGAACAGCGCGTTGAAGTACGGCGGGCCGACCGACATTTTCGCGCCGCTCAGGGCATCGAGAATCAGCGGGTACAGCGTGCCAAGCAGGATCATCGACGCCGCCACCACCAACACCAGGTTATTGCCCAGCAGCAGGGTTTCCCTCGACCACAGGTTGAACCCGACCTGACTCTTGACCACTGGCGCGCGCAGGGCGAACAGCGTCAGCGAGCCGCCGACCACAAACAACAGGAAGATCAGGATGAACACGCCGCGCTCCGGATCGGAGGCAAACGCATGCACCGAAGTCAGCACGCCGGAACGTACGAGGAAGGTGCCGAGCAGGCTCAGGGAGAACGCGGCGATCGCCAGCAACACGGTCCAGCTCTTGAACACGCCACGTTTTTCCGTGACCGCCAGCGAGTGGATCAGCGCAGTGCCGACCAGCCAAGGCATGAAGGAGGCGTTTTCCACCGGGTCCCAGAACCACCAGCCACCCCAGCCGAGTTCGTAGTAGGCCCACCACGAACCGAGGGTGATGCCAATACCGAGGAACGCCCAGGCGACGATCGTCCACGGACGCGACCAGCGCGCCCACGCCGCATCGAGACGACCGCCCATCAACGCCGCGATGGCGAAGGCGAACGCCACCGAAAAGCCGACGTAACCCATGTACAACATCGGCGGATGAACGATCAGGCCGATGTCTTGCAACAGTGGATTGAGGTCAGCGCCATTGCTGGGCATTTGCGGCAGGATGCGCTTGAACGGGTTGGACGTGAGGATCAGGAACAGCAGGAAACCGGTGCTGATCATGCCCATCACCGCCAGCACCCGCGCCAGCATTACCTGCGGCAACTGCCGGGAGAACACCGACACGGCGAAGGTCCAGCCGCCAAGAATCAGTGCCCAGAGCAGCAACGAACCTTCGTGGGCGCCCCATACGGCGCTGAATTTGTAGTACCACGGCAACGCGGTGTTGGAGTTGTTGGCGACATAGGCGACAGAGAAGTCATCGGTCATGAACGCGTAGGTCAGAATGCCGAACGCGAACAGCAAAAACGCAAACTGCCCCCACGCGGCCGGCTGGGCCAGACTCATCCAGAAACGGTCGCCGCGCCAGGCACCGACCAAGGGCACCACGGCCTGCACCAGGGCAAAACACAGGGCCAGAATCATCGCCAGATGGCCGAGCTCAGGAATAAAAATTGCCGAACTCATCGATCAACCCTCCTTCGCAGGCGTTGGCGCGGATTGACCGCTGTCTTTCAAGGCTTTGGTCACTTCCGGTGGCATGTATTTCTCGTCGTGCTTGGCCAGCACTTCATCGGCCACCACCACGCCGTCGGCGTTGAGCTTGCCGAGGGCAACGATGCCCTGCCCTTCGCGAAACAGATCCGGGAGGATGCCACGGTAGGCGATGGTCACGGATTTGTTGAAGTCGGTGACGACGAATTTGACGTCGAGCGAATCCGGCGAGCGTTGCAGCGAGCCCTTCTCGACCATGCCGCCGGCGCGGATGCGCGTGTCTTGCGGCGCTTCGCCATTGGCGATCTGGGTCGGCGTGTAGAACAGATTGATGTTCTGCTGCAGGGCGCTGAGGGCCAGGCCGACGGCAGCGCCGACCCCGACCAGAATGGCCAGAATGATGATCAGACGTTTCTTGCGCAGCGGATTCACTTGCTGTTCTCCCGGCGCAGACGACGCGCCTCTTGTTGCAGATAACGCTTGCGGGCCGCGATCGGCGCCACCACGTTGAGGATCAGCACCGCCAGACAGATGCCGTAGGCCGACCAGACATACAGGCCATGATGGCCCATGGCGAGGAAGTCGCCGAATGAAGCAAAACTCATCGAGCGGCCTCCAGACTGTGCTGCACTTCTTCTTTCACCCAACTGGCGCGAGCCTCACGCTTGAGCACTTCAAGACGCATGCGCAACAACAGCACGGCGCCGAAGAAGCAGTAGAAACCCAGCACCGTCAGCAGCAGTGGCAGCCACATCTCGGCAGGCATCGCCGGTTTTTCAGTGAGGGTGAAGGTCGCACCCTGGTGCAGGGTATTCCACCACTCCACCGAGTATTTGATGATCGGAATGTTGATCACACCGACGATGGCCAACACCGCACAGGCCTTGGCGGCGCTGTCGCGGTTGCTGATGGCATTGCCCAGCGCAATCACGCCGAAATACAGGAACAGCAGAATCAGCATCGAGGTCAGACGCGCATCCCACACCCACCACGAACCCCACGTCGGTTTGCCCCAGATTGCCCCGGTGACCAGCGCTACGGCGGTCATCCACGCGCCGATCGGTGCGGCGCATTGCAGGGCGACATCGGCCAGTTTCATCTTCCACACCAGCCCGACCACGCCGCACACCGCCAGCATCACGTAGATCGACTGAGCGAGCATCGCGGCGGGTACGTGGATATAGATGATGCGAAAGCTGTTGCCTTGCTGGTAATCCGGCGGCGCGAAGGCCAGGCCCCAAACGACGCCGACACCAATCAACAGCAACGCTGCAATGCTCAGCCATGGCAAGAACTTGCTGCTGATGCCGTAGAACCACTTGGGCGAGCCGAGCTTGTGAAACCAGGTCCAGTTCATACTGTTTCCATCACGGGTGCCGCTCATCGGTGTGAGCAGTCTCAGGGTCTTTGCTGGTTAAATTTTAACCAGACCTCATTATTCGCCGACGCTGATCTTCAGGCCAGCAGCTATTGCAAACGGTGTCAGGGTGATCGCCAGAGCGGTCAGGCTACCAAGCCACAGCAGATACCCGGTCGCCGGCATGCCTTGCAACGCGGCCTGCAAGGCGCCACTGCCAAGGATCAACACCGGGATGTACAACGGCAGAATCAGCAGCGCCAGCAACAGACCGCCACGTTTCAGACCGACCGTCAGTGCCGCGCCCACCGCGCCGAGCAAGCTCAGCACCGGTGTTCCCAGCAGCAACGAAAGCAGCAAAACCGGCAGACAGGCAGCAGGCAAACCGAGCATCAACGCCAGCAGCGGTGAGAGCAAAACCAGTGCCAGACCGGAGAAGAGCCAGTGTGCCAGCACCTTGGCCAAGACCAGAAGTGGCAGCGGGTGCGACGAAAGGACCCACTGTTCCAGGGATCCGTCTTCGAAATCACTGCGGAAAAGCCCGTCCAGCGAGAGCAGGACTGACAAAAGCGCCGCCACCCAGACTAACCCGGGAGACAGGTTTTGCAACACTTGAGTTTCCGGGCCGACGGCAAGCGGGAACAAAGCGATGACGATGGCAAAGAAAATCAGCGGATTGGCCAGTTCCGCCGGGCGGCGAAACAGCAGTCGGGATTCACGGGCAACCAGCAGGCCAAACACACTCATACTGCCCAGTTCCCCAGATCGATGTCGCGATAACCGGCCGGCATCCGGCTCAGCGTGTGGTGCGTGGTCAACACCACCAGACCGCCGCGCTCGCAGTGCCCGGCCAAGTGTTCTTCCAGTTGCGCCACGCCCTGCTTGTCCAATGCGGTAAACGGCTCATCGAGAATCCACAGCGGCGGGCTGTCCAGATACAAACGCGCCAGCGCCACGCGGCGTTGCTGACCGGCGGACAGGCTGTGGCAGGGAACATCTTCGAAACCGCGCAATCCTACGGCTGCCAGCGCTTGCCAAATGGCGTCGCGCTCGGCGGGATGATGCAGGGCACAGAGCCAGGAGAGGTTTTCTTCCGGGGTGAGCAAATCCTTGATCCCGGCGGCGTGGCCGATCCACAGCAGGTTGCGTGCGAGTTCGCTGCGTTGTTCGGTCAGCGGCTGGCCATTGAGCAGGACTTGTCCGGCGGTCGGCTGCATCAACCCGGATAGCAAACGTAACAAACTGGTTTTGCCGCTGCCGTTGGGCCCGCTGATCTGCACCATATCGCCACTGGCCAGTCTCAATTCGAGATTTTCGAAGAGCAACCTGAGATCACGTTCACACGCGAGGGCAACGGTTTGCAGGACAGGACTGGTCAAGGGATCACGGGCCTTATACGGTTCAAGTCGGCTCTGGCGCGGCCGTTAAAGAGATGCAGCATAGACGCATTGACGGCTCGATCTAGAGAGCTGGGTCAAACAATTGCTATGTTTTTTGAACGAAGCGCAAGACGGGCGGCATTATACATGCCGTGCCTTACTCTCAAGAGTGCATTTTCCTCAGGTTGTGTCCGCGTATGACAGGCGAAATGAACATCCTCCCGCTCCCGCCCACCACCCCGGCGACCGTTCGCCCGCAGGTCGGTGAGCTGCTCAAGCTGCTGACCCCGGTCGAAGGCTTGATCGGCGCCGGGCAAAGCGCCAAGGCCGAGGTGTTGTCGCTCAAGCAGGCGGACCAGACCTTTCAGTTATTGCTCAAGGTGACCGTCGACGGCGGACGCCAGACCACCGTGCAGGCGACCAGCAATCTGCCGCTGCCCCAAGGCACCAGTCTGGCGATCACCCAGCCCTCGGCGGGCAATCTGGCGATTACCGTGCAGCAAGCCATTGCCAGCAGCGTCGCCGCCCTCACCCGCATCGACACCGCGCAATTGCCGGTCGGCACACTGCTGCAAGGCAAGGTGCTGACCTCGCAGGCGCTGCCGCAGACGCCGGGGCAAGCGGCGGTATTCCGCTCCTTGGTCAGCCTGCTCAACACCGCACAGAGCGGCAGCACACTGACCATCGACAGCCCGCAACCGCTGCGCATCGGCACCCTGCTTTCGGCATTGGTCGAAGACGCACAAACCCTGAAATTCCTGCCGATGAGCAGCCGCCAGGAACAACTGGCCGTGAGTCAGCAACTGCTCGGCCAGCAAAGTCGTCAGGCCTCCCTGACGGGGTTGCTGAACGCGTTGCAAAACCTGCCGAGCGATACCGATCAGACCTCGCAGGATTTGCGTGCCGTGGTCGACAAACTGCTCGCCAGCCTGCCGGACGTGCAGCAACTGAGTACCGCCAAAGGCGTGGCACTGGCCTTGGCCAACAGCGGCGCGTTCCTCGAAGCCAAACTGCTGACCGGGCAGAACCCGACGCTAGCCCCGGACATGAAAGCCGACCTGCTCAAGCTGATCGCACAACTGACCCCGGGCCTGCCGAGCAACACCAGTTTCAACGCGATCATCGCCGCCAACACCCTGGCGCAAGCGCTGCCGAGTTTCGTCCGCAACGCGCTAGGCATGCTTGGCCAGGTCAGCGCGAAACCGCTACCCAGCAGCTTCCCGCTGCCCGAGCGTTTGCTGCAAAGCCTGGACGGCGAAGGCGATCTGGAACAGTTGCTGCGCCTCGCCGCTGCCGCTGTTTCGCGCCTGCAAAGCCATCAGCTGTCGAGCCTGGAACAGACCGGCGTCACCGACGACGGGCGCCTGCTCAGCACCTGGCAGCTGGAAATCCCCATGCGCAACCTGCAGGACATCGTGCCGTTGCAGGTCAAGTTTCAGCGTGAAGAAGCGCCGGAGCGAGAACCGCAACCGAACGAGCGCCGCGATGAGCGCGAGCCCAGGCAACAATTGTGGCGCGTCGATCTGGCGTTCGACATGGAACCGCTCGGGCCGCTGCAGATTCAGGCGCAACTGATCGCCGGCAGCCTGTCCAGCCAACTGTGGGCCGAACGCCCGTACACTGCGGACCTGATCGAAAACAACCTGTTTGCCCTGCGCCAGCGTCTGCTCGATCGCGGGCTCAACGTCGGCGATATCGACTGCCACCACGGCACCCCGCCGCAAGGCAACCAAACCCGTCTCGAACACCGCTGGGTCGACGAAACCGCATGAACGATTCCACTGCCCCACGCCAGGCCATCGCCCTCAAATACGACGGCAACCACGCCCCGACCCTCACCGCCAAAGGGGATGACGAACTGGCCGAAGAAATCCTGCGCATTGCTCGCGATTGCGAAGTGCCAATTTATGAAAACGCTGAGTTGGTGCGCTTGCTGGCGCGCATGGAACTGGGCGACAGCATTCCCGAAGAGCTGTATCGCACCATCGCCGAGATCATCGCGTTTGCGTGGAATCTGAAGGGCAAATTCCCCGAAGGGCAGGACCCGAATGCGCCGATGGTCGAGAAGGACATCACCGATCGCGGGGATGATTACTGAGCCTTAAAAGCAAAAGATCGCAGCCTTCGGCAGCTCCTACATGAGATCTCTGTAGGAGCTGCCGAAGGCTGCGATCTTTTGATCTTGCTTGCCGCTAAAAGCTCGAAGCTACTAGCTGCTTTTGTGAAGCTTGCGCATCAACTCCGCCTCAGCCTGGGTCAACCCGCAGGACTGAGTCAGTTCATCGACGCTTGCGCCCATGCCCACCAGTTTCGCCGCCTGGGCGAATGACAGGCTCGACGGGTCGCGTTGTTCAAGCGCAACAATCTTGTCCGGCAACGGATTCACCACCGCGCGCAACTCGTGCAGGGCGTCGCCCATGCGCACGTTGCCGTTCTGGTAATCGTCGACACGCTTGGCCAGGTCCTTGATGCGCTGATCACGCAGCGCATCGCCCTGGGCCTGTTGCGCAGCGATCACTCGCTGCGCCTTGATGTACGACACAAACATTGCCAGTGTGCCTGCCCAGAAGAGGAACAGGACAATGACCGCGACCTCGAGAATCAATCAGATGCTCTCCAGTTCCGACCATTCTTCTTCGCTCATCATCTTGTCCAGCTCGACCAGGATCAGCAACTCGTTGTTCTTGTTGCACACGCCCTGGATGAACTTGGCCGACTCTTCGTTGCCGACGTTCGGCGCCGTCTCGATTTCCGACTGACGCAGGTAAACCACTTCGGCCACGCTGTCGACCATGATGCCGACGACTTGCTTGTCGGCTTCGATGATGACGATACGGGTGTTGTCGCTGATCTCGCCGCTGTGCAGGCCGAAGCGCTGACGGGTGTCGATCACGGTGACCACGTTACCGCGCAGATTGATGATGCCCAGCACGTAGCTCGGCGCGCCCGGCACCGGGGCGATCTCGGTGTAGCGCAACACTTCCTGCACGCGCATCACGTTGATGCCGTAGGTCTCGTTGTCCAGTTTGAAGGTCACCCATTGCAGGATCGGATCTTCAGAACCTTTTGCATTCGTCGCCTGACTACTCATACCCTGACCCCTCGAAAAAACCGCTCTGGGCGGTGTGTGTTCTGTGTGGCGGCATTCAAAAATGCCGTCGCCTGATTGTTATGTCGGCTGCTATGTCGGTTTATGTAGCGGCTTTTGGCCGCCGAGGTGCTTTGCCCCACCGCTGGCGATCAACTCGGCCAGTGCGGAAACATCAAGCAATGCACACATGTGCTCAATCACGGTGCCGGCAAGCCATGGCCGCTGACCCCGGTGACTTCTCCATTTGATTTCATTCGGGTCCAGACGCAACGAGCGGCTGACCTGATGCACCGCCAGCCCCCACTCGTAACCTTGTACCGAAATCACGTACTGCAGGCCCTGACGGAAGTCATCGCGATAGCGATCGGGCATGACCCAGCGCGCGGTGTCCAACACTTTCAGATTGCCGGCCTGGCTCGGCAGGATCCCGAGGAACCATTCCGGCTGGCCGAACAACGGTGTCAGCTCGTGGCCGGCCAGCGAATAGATTGAACCAAGGCACACCAGCGGCACGGCGAGGGTCAGGCCGGCGACGTCGAACAACAGGCATTCGAACGCTTCCGAGGCCCAGGCCGGGCGACCATCGGTTTCCACCGGTGGCGGCGTGTTGTTCGGCGGCAGATGCACTTCCACCAGCGGCGGAACCAGCGTCTGCTCAATCGGCGCGGGCGCAACTGGAGCCGGAGCTGGTTCGACCACCGCGGGTTCCGGCACGGTTTTCAGCAATTGGGTTTGCAGCAACGGCGCCAGTGTCGAGACCGGCGCGCGAACCGGCTCGGCCTCTTCGATCAATGCCACCGGTGCGTTCGCCACCGCCGCAACGGCAGGCGCGATAACCGGCGCGGCAGGCCTGGCCGCTTTCTGTGCATCACGCGCCTGCTCTTCCAGCACCGCGGCCTGGAACTCGTCCAGCGCCTCGCTGCTTTCCACAACTTCAGGCTGCGGCTCAATGACCGGCGGCAGCTCCTCAGGAATTTCCTGCAGCAAATTATCCAGATAAGACTGCAGCGCCAATTGCGGCTTCGACGTCAACTTCAAAGGCCGGTTCATGCACAGTCCCCTGTAGGAGCTGCCGCAGGCTGCGATCTTTTGATCTTTTCAGAAGCGCCAAAAAGCCGGATCAAAAGATCGCAGCCTGCGGCAGCTCCTACAAGGTTCAACCTCATCTCAAGCCACCTGCGGAACAAGTTGTTGCGCCAACAGATGCTTGAGCAGCGCACGGTAGGCCAGCACGCCACGACTCTTGCCATCGAATTGCGAAGGCGTGACACCGGCTCGGCTGGCGTCGCGCAGACGGGTATCGACCGGGATATAACCCTGCCAGATCTCGTCGGGGAATTTGTCGCGCAGCACGCGCAAGGTATGCATCGAGGCTTGCGTGCGGCGATCGAACAGGGTCGGCACGATGCTGAACGGCAACGCCTGTTTGCGCGAGCGGTTGATCATCGCCAGGGTGTTGACCATGCGTTCCAGGCCTTTGACGGCGAGGTGTTCGGTCTGCACCGGGATCACCAGTTGCTGGCTCGCCGCGAGGGCGTTGACCATCAGCACGCCGAGCAACGGCGGGCTGTCGATCACCGCATAATCGAAGTCCTGCCACAGCTGCGCCAGACTCTTGGCGATCACCAGGCCCAGACCACTCTGCCCCGGCGACTGACGCTCCAGGGTGGCGAGTGCGGTACTCGACGGCAGCAGCGAAATACGTTCATCGCTGGTCGACAACAATAACTGCCCCGGCAGGCCTTGCGGCACGCTGCCCTTGTGCAGAAACAGGTCGTAATTGCTGTGTTCCAGGCTGTCGGGGTCATAGCCGAAATAGCTGGTCATCGAGCCGTGCGGGTCGAGATCGACCACAACCACGCGCTTGCCCGCCTCGGCCAGCAATCCGGCTAAAGCGATGGAAGATGTGGTTTTACCGACACCACCCTTTTGATTGGCGACTGCCCAGACTCTCATTCAGTTCGTTCCTCCCGGCCGATATGCTCGACCGAGACATAGCTCAGCGTGTTAATGCGGGTGACGGAGAATTGACGGCACTCTCGCGTCCCGGCGTCTTGACCGGGGTCGGTGCAGTTTGTGTGCCAGCACGCTTCAACGCAGCGTCCGGTTGCGCATGGGCGGTTCCGGTGCCCGTGAGGCTGCGGCGCACATCGAGATTGCGCGACACCACCAGCACCACGCGACGGTTCTTCGCGCGGCCTTCAGCGGTGGCGTTATTGGCCACCGGCTGAAATTCACCGTAACCCACCGACGCCAGGCGACCTGGGTTGACGCCCTGCATCGCCAGCATGCGCACGATGCTCGCCGAACGCGCCGAGGACAGCTCCCAGTTGGTCGGGTACTGAGCGGTGCGGATCGGCTGATCATCGGTGAAACCTTCGACGTGGATCGGGTTGTCGAACGGTTTGAGGATCGCCGCGACCTTGTCGATGATGTTGAACGCGATATCACTCGGCATCGCATCGCCGCTGCCAAACAACAGGCTGGAATTGAGTTCGATCTCGACCCACAACTCGTTGCCGCGCACGGTCATCTGGTTGGAGCTGATCAAGTCGCCGAACGCGGCGCTGATGTCATCGGCGATGCTTTTCAGCGGATCGCTGGCACCGGCAATACCGGCGTCGACCTGCTCGGCGTCCTTGACCAGCGGCTTGGCCGGGGTCACGGTCTTCGGTCGTTCATCGCCAATCGGGATCGGTTTGAGCGAGCGGTCGGAGTCGGTGAAGACCCCGATCAGCGCTTCGGAAATGACTTTGTACTTGCCTTCGTTGATCGACGAAATCGAGTACATCACCACGAAGAACGCGAACAACAGCGTGATGAAATCCGCGTAGGACACGAGCCAGCGCTCGTGATTGACGTGTTCTTCCTGGTGGCGACGACGAGCCATGAGGTTATTCCCTTAATCCATGAAGCCTTGCAGCTTCAACTCAATGGAGCGAGGGTTTTCACCTTCGGCGATCGACAAGATCCCTTCCAACAACATTTCGCGATAACGCGACTGCCGCAACGCGATTGACTTCAGCTTGGCCGCCACGGGCAATAACACCAGGTTGGCACTGGCCACGCCGTAAATGGTCGCGACGAAGGCCACGGCAATGCCGCTGCCCAATTGCGTCGGATCGGCGAGGTTACCCATCACGTGGATCAGGCCCATCACCGCACCGATGATGCCGATGGTTGGCGCGTAGCCGCCCATGCTTTCAAAGACTTTTGCGGCCTCGATGTCGCGGGCTTCCTGGGTGTAGAAATCCACTTCAAGGATGCTGCGGATCGCTTCCGGCTCAGCACCGTCGACCAGCAATTGCAGGCCTTTGCGCGAGTAGTTGTCGGGTTCGGCATCGGCCACGCCTTCCAGGCCCAGCAGGCCTTCCTTGCGCGCGGTGAGGCTCCAGTTGACGACGCGATCGATGCCGCCGGCCAGATCGACCCGTGGCGGAAACAGAATCCAGGCGAGGATCTGCATGGCGCGCTTGAACGCGCTCATCGGCGATTGCAGCAGTGCGGCACCGATGGTGCCGCCCAGTACGATCAGCGCCGCCGGGCCGTTGGCCAGCGCACCGAGGTGTCCACCTTCCAGGTAGTTGCCGCCGATGATGGCGACGAACGCCATGATGATCCCGATAAGGCTTAGAACATCCATCAGAGGCACGCCTCGACAATGTGCTTGCCGATGTCGTCGAGGCTGTACACCGCATCGGCGAGGTCGGCTTTGACGATGGCCATCGGCATGCCGTAGATCACGCAGCTGGCCTCATCTTGCGCCCACACCGCGCTGCCGCCCTGCTTGAGCAGACGCGCGCCTTCACGGCCGTCGGCGCCCATACCGGTCAGCACTACCGCCAGAACTTTGTCGCCGTAGGATTTCGCCGCCGAACCGAAGGTGATGTCCACGCACGGCTTGTAGTTCAGACGCTCGTCACCCGGGAGGATTTTCACCGCGCCACGGCCGTCGATCATCATTTGCTTGCCACCCGGTGCCAGCAGCGCCAGGCCCGGACGCAGGATGTCGCCATCCTCGGCTTCCTTGACGCTGATGCGGCAGAGCTTGTCGAGGCGTTCGGCGAAGGCCTTGGTGAACGCTGCCGGCATGTGCTGGATCAGCACGATCGGCGCCGGGAAGTTCGCCGGCAACTGGGTCAGCACACGTTGCAGGGCCACCGGGCCGCCGGTCGATGTCCCGATGGCAACCAGTTTGTAGGCCTTGCGTTTCGGTGCTGGCGACGAAGCACTGGCCGCCAGCGCGCGAGTCGGTGCCGGCGCAGGGGCCGGACGTGCCGGCGCGCTGGTGCTGTGGCTGCTGAAGCTCGACGCTGCCGGAGCAGGCGTCGGGGCTGGCGCAGCCACAGGCGCAGGCGCGCTGTAGGCACTGAAGCGACGGTTGCTGCGCGAGATGCTGTGGACCTTCTCGCACAGCAGTTGCTTGACCTTCTCCGGATTACGCGAGATGTCTTCGAAATTCTTCGGCAGGAAATCCACCGCACCAGCATCCAGCGCATCGAGGGTGACCCGAGCGCCTTCGTGCGTCAGTGAGGAGAACATCAACACCGGGGTCGGGCAGCGCTGCATGATGTGCCGCACTGCCGTGATGCCGTCCATCATCGGCATCTCGTAGTCCATGGTGATCACGTCCGGCTTGAGCGCCAGAGCCTGATCGATCGCCTCTTTACCGTTGGTGGCGGTGCCGACCACCTGGATGCTCGGATCCGCTGAAAGAATTTCCGAGACGCGGCGGCGGAAAAAACCTGAATCGTCCACCACCAGGACTTTGACTGCCATAAACACTCCATTAGGTGCAGCGGGACGTTGTCGCCCCGCCACCCCGGATTCAAATACGCTTCGTGGCGTAACGCTTGAGCATGCTTGGAACATCGAGAATCAGCGCGATGCGGCCGTCACCAGTGATGGTGGCGCCGGACATGCCCGGAGTGCCCTGCAGCATTTTGCCCAATGGCTTGATGACCACTTCTTCCTGGCCGACCAGTTGATCGACGACGAAGCCGATCCGCTGAGTGCCCACCGAAAGGATCACCACATGGCCTTCACGCTGCTCTTCGTGAGCGGCGGAGCTGACCAGCCAGCGCTTGAGGTAGAACAATGGCAAGGCCTTGTCCCGCACGATCACCACTTCCTGACCGTCGACGACGTTGGTGGTCGACAGGTCGAGGTGGAAGATTTCGTTGACGTTGACCAACGGGAACGCAAACGCCTGATTGCCGAGCATCACCATCAGGGTTGGCATGATCGCGAGGGTCAGCGGCACCTTGATGACGATCTTCGAGCCCTGGCCCTTGGTCGAGTAAATGTTGATCGAACCGTTGAGCTGGGAAATCTTGGTCTTCACCACGTCCATGCCGACACCGCGGCCGGACACGTCGGAGATCTCGGTCTTGGTCGAGAAACCCGGGGCGAAAATCAGGTTGTAGCACTCGGTATCGCTGAGGCGATCGGCCGCGTCCTTGTCCATCACACCGCGTTTTACCGCGATCGAACGCAGGACGTTCGGATCCATGCCTTTACCGTCATCGGAGATCGACAGCAGGATGTGGTCGCCTTCCTGCTCGGCGGCCAGGACAACACGACCGCCACGGGCCTTGCCCGAGGCTTCGCGTTCTTCCGGCGACTCGATGCCGTGGTCGACGGCGTTGCGCACCAAGTGGACCAGCGGGTCGGCCAGGGCCTCGACAAGGTTTTTGTCGAGGTCGGTTTCTTCACCCACCAGTTCCAGGTTGATCTCTTTCTTGAGCTGACGTGCCAGGTCGCGAACCAGACGCGGGAAGCGCCCGAAGACCTTCTTGATCGGCTGCATCCGGGTCTTCATCACCGCGGTCTGCAAGTCTGCCGTGACCACGTCGAGGTTCGACACGGCTTTGGACATGGCTTCGTCGCCGCTGTTGAGGCCTAGGCGTACCAGACGGTTACGCACCAGCACCAACTCGCCAACCATGTTCATGATTTCGTCGAGACGCGCGGTGTCGACCCGCACGGTGGTCTCGGCTTCGCTAGCCGGTTTTTCCGGTGGCGGCGCAGCGGCGGCACGGGCCGGAGCCGGTGCAGCAGCGGCAGCCGGTTTTGGCGTTTCGGCTTTCGGCTCAGGCTTGGGCGCGGCTTTCGGCGCAGCAGCCGGAGCGGCCGCAGCCTTGGCAGCAGGCGCAGCCACCGTCGAAGCGGCGCCAGCAGTCGCGGCACCAACGTCAGTGAACTTGCCTTTGCCGTGCAATTCGTCGAGCAGCGATTCGAACTCGTGATCGCTGATCAGATCGCTGCCGGCCGCCGCAGCGGTCGGTGCGGCTGGCGCAGCCGGTGCCGAGGCAATCGCCGACTCCAGCGCTTCAACGGCAAAGTTGCCCTTGCCATGCAGTTGATCGAGCAGGGCTTCGAATTCGTCGTCGGTGATATCGGAGCTGTCGCCCGCCGCAGGCGCTGCCGGCGCCGCAGCGGTCGGTGCCACGGCATCCGCCGCGAACTGGCCTTTGCCGTGCAACTGATCGAGCAACGACTCGAACTCGGCATCGGTGATTTCATCGCTCGCAGCTTCAGCAGCCGTTTGCACAGGGGCAGCAACGGCCGGGGCTTCGGCTTCAGCCTTGACGGCGTTCAGCGAGTCCAGCAGCTGTTCAAATTCGTTATCGGTGATGTCGCCCGACGCGTCGCCTTCGACGACCAGTTCTTCGATCATCTCGGCCACTGGCGAAGCCGGGGCTTCGTCCGCCGATTGCGGTTCGGCCAGGCGCGCCAGGGCGGCCAGCAGTTCCGGGGTGGCGGCGGTGATCGGCGCACGCTCGCGGACTTCGCTGAACATGCTGTTCACCGCGTCCAGTGCTTCGAGGACAACGTCCATCAGTTCTGCATCAACGCGACGCTCACCCTTGCGCAGGATGTCGAACACGTTTTCGGCGATGTGACAGCACTCCACCAGCTCGTTGAGCTGAAGGAAGCCGGCGCCCCCTTTTACAGTGTGGAAACCGCGAAAAATTGCGTTGAGCAGATCTGCGTCATCCGGGCGGCTTTCCAGCTCGACCAGTTGTTCGGACAGTTGCTCAAGAATCTCGCCGGCCTCAACCAGGAAATCCTGAAGGATCTCTTCATCGGCGCCGAAGCTCATTAATGGGGTGCTCCTACAGGTCTAAAAACCCAAAAAACCTAAAATTCCAAAACACTAGAATCCGAGGCTGGATAACAAATCGTCCACATCGTCCTGACCGGACACAACGTCTTCTCGTTTATCGGCATGAATCTGCGGACCTTCACCCTGCGAGAGATGTTTTTGTGGATCTTTTTCTGCAAGCATCGCGGCGCGGTCATGTTCGATGCCCGCAAAGCGGTCGACCTGACTGGCCATGAGCACGAGTTTGAGCAAATTGCTTTCGACTTCGGTGACCAGTTGGGTCACCCGCTTGATCACCTGACCGGTCAGGTCCTGGTAATCCTGGGCCAGCAGGATGTCGTTGAGATTGCTCGACACTGCACGGTTGTCCGTGCTGCTGCGTGACAGAAAACCGTCGACCCGGCGCGCCAGTTCGCGGAACTCTTCAGCCCCGACCTCGCGACGCATGAAACGCCCCCAATCGGCGCTCAAGGTCTGCGCTTCATCAGCCAGACTGTTGACCACCGGCGTGGCGCTTTCCACCAGATCCATGGTGCGGTTGGCCGCGGCTTCCGTCAGCTTGACCACATAGCCCAGGCGTTCAGTGGCGTCGGTGATTTGCGACACTTCCTCGGCCTGTGGCATGTGCGGATCGATCTGGAAGTTGACGATCGCACTGTGCAGTTCACGTGTGAGCTTGCCCACTTCCTGGTACAGGCCGCGGTCACGGGTCTGATTGAGCTCATGGATCAGTTGCACAGCGTCGCCGAACCTGCCTTTTTCAAGGCTTTCGACCAGTTCGACCGCGTGTTTTTTCAGGGTCGATTCGAAATCGCCCTGTGAAGATTCGTTATGCTCCATAGCTCCCCCGCGCGTTCATCAGCCGATGCGTTCGAAAATCTTCTCGATTTTGTCTTTCAACGCCTGAGCCGTGAAAGGTTTGACTACGTAGCCGTTTACACCGGCCTGGGCGGCTTCAATGATCTGCTCGCGCTTGGCTTCAGCCGTGACCATCAAGACTGGCAGGTGCTTGAGTTTTTCATCGGCACGCACATGGCGCAGCAGGTCGATACCGGTCATGCCCGGCATGTTCCAGTCCGTTACCAGAAAGTCGATGCTGCCGCTGTTGAGCACTGGAATGGCAGTGGTGCCATCGTCAGCCTCGACGGTGTTGGTGAACCCAAGATCACGCAGCAGGTTCTTGATGATCCGCCGCATCGTTGAGAAGTCATCAACGATGAGGATTTTCATGTCTTTGTTCAATTCGACCTCCAAGCAGTCTTAAACGCGCCCAGCACCTGGACGCGCCACTTCAATCAATCGGCGCAGCACTCGAAGACTGTCTGGAGCACAACAGAGCAAGACCGGTGCCGTTCATCACCGCACCAGCCTCGTTCGCAGTGTCCCCACACTGCCTTCAGCGCGCTCGCCACTCCCCCAAACGCCCCCGCAAACGGGCCGCGCACTGGCTGTGTAACTGGCTGACCCGCGATTCACTGACGCCAAGGACTTCACCGATCTCCTTGAGGTTCAGCTCTTCGTCGTAGTACAGCGCCAACACCAGTCGCTCACGCTCCGGCAAATTGGCAATCGCGTCCGCCAGCGCTGCCTGGAAGCGTTCATCTTCCAGATCGCGTGACGGCTCCATATGAGCACTCGCGCCATCCTCGTGCAGCCCTTCGTGTTCGCCGTCCTGCAACAGGTCGTCGAAACTGAACAGGCGACTGCCCAAGGTGTCATTCAAAATCCCGTAGTAATCGTCGAGACTCAATTGGAGTTCGGCCGCAACCTCGTGATCTTTAGCATCACGGCCGGTTTTAGCTTCAATTGAGCGAATTGCGTCGCTGACCATACGGGTATTGCGGTGAACCGAGCGTGGCGCCCAATCCCCTTTGCGCACTTCGTCGAGCATCGCGCCGCGGATTCGTATGCCCGCGTACGTTTCGAAACTGGCGCCTTTGCTGGCGTCATATTTGGTCGAGACTTCGAGCAGGCCGATCATCCCGGCCTGGATCAGGTCTTCGACCTGCACACTCGCCGGCAAGCGTGCCAGCAAGTGGTAGGCAATGCGTTTGACCAGTGGCGCGTAACGCTCGATCAGCTCGTACTGCGCGTCACGTGCCGACTTCTTGTAGTAGTTCATACCGCTTGCGGTCATAGCACGGGCCCTGCCGTTTGCTGCACGAGGCGCTCGACGAAAAACTCAAGGTGGCCACGCGGGTTGGCGGGCAGCGGCCAGGTATCGACCTTCTGCGCAATCGCCTTGAACGCCAGCGCGCACTTGGAACGCGGAAAGGCTTCGTACACCGCGCGCTGCTTCTGCACCGCTTTACGCACGCTTTCGTCGTAAGGCACGGCGCCGACGTATTGTAGGGCCACGTCAAGGAAGCGATCCGTGACCTTGGTCAACTTGGCGAACAGGTTGCGCCCTTCCTGCGGGCTCTGCGCCATGTTGGCGAGGACGCGGAAGCGGTTCATGCCGTAATCGCGGTTGAGCAATTTGATCAGCGCGTAGGCGTCGGTAATGGAAGTCGGCTCATCGCAGACCACCAGCAACACTTCTTGCGCGGCGCGCACAAAACTGACTACCGAGTCACCAATACCCGCAGCGGTGTCGATCACCAATACGTCGAGATTGTCGCCGATGTCGCTGAACGCCTGAATCAGGCCGGCATGTTGCGCCGGGCTCAGGTGCACCATGCTTTGCGTGCCGGACGCCGCCGGCACGATGCGGATGCCACCGGGGCCTTGCAACAGCACGTCGCGCAACTCGCAACGACCTTCGATGACGTCGGCCAGCGTGCGTTTAGGGGTCAGCCCCAACAATACGTCAACGTTCGCCAGACCGAGGTCGGCGTCCAGCAGCATGACCCGACGGCCAAGCTCTGCCAGCGCCAGCGACAAGTTCACTGACACGTTAGTCTTGCCGACGCCACCTTTGCCGCCGGTCACCGCGATCACCTGTACGGGATGCATGCTGCCCATGTTATTTCTTTACCTTGTCTTGCATAGACGGAGGCCACATTACTGGCTGCGCGTTCCCGATCGGAACAATGCATGGCAGACCATCGATGTAGGTACAAAAACTGTTCATGAATACCTCAGCCTACCTGCTTGGTCGGGCTGTGATAGATATCAGCGAACATGTCAGCCATGGCTTCTTCGCTGGGTTCTTCCTGCATTTGCACGCTGACGGCGCGGCTGACCAGTTGATGACGGCGCGGCAGATGCAGATCATCCGGAATCCGTGGGCCATCGGTCAGGTACGCGACCGGCAATTCATGACTGATCGCCAGGCTCAACACTTCGCCAAGGCTGGCCGTTTCATCCAGTTTAGTCAGGATGCAGCCGGCAAGCCCGCAACGCTTGTAACTGTGATAAGCGGCGGTTAGAACCTGTTTCTGGCTGGTGGTTGCCAAGACCAGATAATTTTTTGCACGAATGCCGCGCCCGGCCAGACTTTCGAGCTGCATGCGCAGGGCTGGATCGCTGGCTTGCAGGCCGGCGGTATCGATCAGCACCACGCGTTTGCGCAGCAATGGGTCCAGCGCTTGCACCAGCGATTGGCCCGGATCAACGTGGGTCACTGGCACGTTGAGAATGCGGCCCAGGGTCTTCAGTTGTTCCTGAGCGCCGATGCGGAAGCTGTCCATGCTCACCAGCGCGACGTTCTGCGCGCCGTATTTCAGCACATAACGCGCGGCAAGTTTGGCCAGCGTAGTGGTCTTGCCCATGCCGGCCGGGCCGACCATGGCAATCACACCGCCCTCTTCCAGTGGCTCGACTTCCGGTACGGCAATCATCCGTGCCAGGTGCGCCAGCAGCATGCGCCAGGCCTGACGCGGTTCTTCGATATCGGTGATCATCGCCAGCAGATCGCGCGACAACGGGCCGGACAGGCCGATACGTTGCAGACGGCGATACAGGTTGGCTTGCGCCGGACGGCTGCCTTGCAGCTGATTCCAGGCCAGGGTGCCGAGCTGAACTTCCATCAGCTCGCGCAGGCTGTTCAATTCAAAACGCATCGAATCCAGTGCACGCGGATCGACACCGCCGGAGGACTGCGCAGGGACCGGAGCCGGGCGCGCCGGAGCGGCGTAAGTCGGTTCGGTCAGCGGTTCAGCGGCGGTCAGCGGCAGGCCGGCGGTCAACGGCAGCCCGGCAAAGATCTGGCGATTGCTATTGCCGTCGGCTTCGCCACGCAGGCTCAGCTCAGCCTGGGCGGTGACGATGCGCGACTGGGTCTTGCGCAGCTCGTCTTCGAGTTCCATGTTCGGAACCCGTGGCGCCAGCGCCGACAATTTGTAATCCAGTGCCGCCGTCAACTCGACACCGCCGGCAATGCGGCGGTTGCCAATGATGGCCGCATCAGCGCCCAGCTCATCACGAACCAGCTTCATGGCCTGACGCATATCGGCGGCAAAGAAACGCTTAACTTGCATAAACCACTACCTCAGCCGTTGGGCCCTACTGTCGCAACGATGGTCACTTGCTTGTTGTCCGGTATTTCCTGGTAGGCCAGCACATGCAGTCCAGGGACGGCGAGGCGGCCAAAGCGCGAGAGCATCGCGCGGATCGGGCCAGCGACCAAAAGGATCACCGGCTGACCTTGCATTTCCTGACGCTGCGCCGCTTCGATGAGCGAACGCTGCAGCTTCTCGGCCATGCTTGGCTCCAGCAGAACGCCCTCTTCCGAGCCTTGTCCTGCCTTCTGCAGACTATTGAGCAATATTTGTTCCAACCTTGGTTCCAAGGTGATCACAGGCAGCTCGGACTCAGTGCCTACAATGCTTTGGACGATGGCGCGCGATACGCCGACCCGCACAGCAGCCACCAAAGCGGCGGTATCTTGACTCTTCGCGGCGTTGTTGGCGATGGCTTCGGCAATGCTGCGGATATCGCGCACCGGCACGTGTTCGGCGAGCAGCGCTTGCAGCACTTTGAGCAACTGCGACAACGTGACCACGCCCGGCACCAGCTCTTCTGCCAGTTTCGGCGAGCTTTTGGCCAGCAATTGCATGAGTTGCTGCACTTCTTCGTGGCCGATCAGCTCGCTGGAGTGCTTGTACAGAATCTGGTTCAAGTGGGTCGCAACCACGGTGCTGGCGTCGACCACGGTGTAACCGAGCGATTGTGCCTGGGCACGCTGGCTGATTTCGATCCACACCGCCTCCAGGCCGAAAGCCGGATCTTTGGCGTTGATACCGTTGAGCGTGCCGTACACCTGGCCCGGGTTGATCGCCAGTTCGCGATCCGGATAGATCTCGGCTTCGGCGAGGATCACCCCCATCAGCGTTAGGCGATAGGCGCTTGGCGCCAGGTCGAGGTTGTCGCGGATGTGCACGGTCGGCATCAGGAAACCCAGATCCTGCGAGAGCTTCTTGCGCACGCCCTTGATCCGCGCCAGCAATTGCCCGCCCTGGTTGCGATCGACCAATGGAATCAGGCGATAACCGACTTCCAGACCGATCATGTCGATCGGCGTCACGTCGTCCCAGCCCAGCTCTTTGGTTTCCATGGCGCGGGCCGGCGACGGCAGCAAATCCTGCTGGCGCTTGACCTCTTCCAACGCCACGACTTTAGCGACGTTCTGCTTTTTCCAGAACAGGTACGCGCCGCCAGCGGCCAGCGCAGCCATGCTCAGGAACGAGAAGTGCGGCATGCCCGGCACCAGGCCCATGACCGCCATCAGACCAGCCGCCACCGCCAGCGCTTTCGGCGAGGCGAACATCTGACGATTGATCTGTTTGCCCATGTCTTCCGAACCGGAAGCACGGGTCACCATGATCGCCGCCGCTGTCGATAACAACAGTGATGGCAATTGCGCCACCAAACCGTCACCGATGGTCAGCAAGGCGTAAACCTTGCCCGCATCGCCGAAGCTCATGTTGTGCTGGAAGATACCGACGGCCATACCGCCGATGAGGTTGATGAACAGAATCAGCAGGCCGGCGATGGCGTCACCGCGGACGAACTTGCTGGCACCGTCCATCGAACCGTAGAACTCGGCCTCTTGGGCGACTTCCTGACGGCGCATCTTGGCCTGGTTCTGGTCGATCAGGCCGGCGTTGAGGTCAGCGTCGATCGCCATTTGTTTGCCGGGCATCGCATCGAGGGTGAAGCGCGCGCTCACCTCGGAAATCCGCCCGGCACCCTTGGTCACTACGACGAAGTTGATGATCATCAGAATCGCGAAGACCACGATACCGACCACGTAGTTACCGCCGATCACCACCTCACCGAAGGCCTGAATCACCTTACCGGCGGCGGCGTGGCCGTCCTGACCGTGGAGCATCACCACCCGCGTCGAGGCCACGTTCAACGCCAGCCGCAGCAACGTCGCGACCAGCAGAATCGTCGGGAACACGGCGAAATCCAGCGGCCGCAGCGCGTACACGCAAACCAGCAGGACGACGATCGACAGGGCAATGTTGAAGGTGAAGAACACGTCGAGCAGGAACGGCGGCACCGGCAACATCATCATCGCCAGCATGACCAGCAGCAACAACGGCACGCCCAGATTGCCTCGACTGAGGTCGGCAACGTTTGTGCGAGCAGTGTTGAATAACTGAGAGCGATCCACCGGTTTTCCCCGTTCCTTTAAAGCAAACTTTTGACGCCCAGAGCGGGCTCACGGCGGGTACTGCAAGAAGCTTTCCAACTTTTGCCAAGGATTGAAACAGAGGGGGTCAACCATGAGTTTTCGGCTGACCGGGATGGCCTGCTCGCGAAGGCTTCTTCAAAGACTCCCCATCGCTCAAGCAGCGATACAAACAACCGCTCGTCGGATCCTCCTACGCACCTGTCAGATCTGACAGGTGCGCATTCTGCCGTTTAGCCGTTCAATCACTCCGTCATCTTCCCGCCACGGAGTCCTCGCCATGTCCAACCCCATCGAACCTATGCTCCTCGAAGAACTCGGCATCCCCGGTCGCAGCAAAGACCCGGTGTCGACGAATCCCGATGTCTGGGGCATCAACATCGCCGCGGCGCTGGACAACTTTCCGCTTCATGGCCTGCTTTGCCAGGCGGGGCCGTGGGGCAACATGGCCGAAGGCGACAGGTTGACGGTCTTTTGGGGCACCGGGCAGAACGTCTGGGTGGAGACCGTCAACAAGGACGAAGTCAAGACGCAACTGCGCATGTTCGTGCCTCCCCGGCACATGGTCGATGGCGAGTTTGCGGTGTCCTATTCCGTCAGGTTACTGGGCGCGAGCAAGGATGAACCGTCCGAAGTGATGCAGGTGCTGGTCAAGCTGACGCGCCCGGGCGGCGATGATGACAACGGTGACGGCGGACATTCCAAGCTGATCATGATCATTCCCCAGGAGATCGTTGACGGCGGCATCCACGAGGAGAACGTCAAGGACGGCGTGCCGATCAGCATTGGCAAGGCCGATGGCACACCGCCCTATCCCTACGCCGCGGCCGGCGATATTTGTCGCGTGAGTTGGGGTGGGATCTTCGTACTCAGCGAGCCGCTGACTCAGGAGCAGGCCGAAGGCAACGCGCCGATCATCATCACCATCACCAAAGAGATCATCGTTGAGGCCGGTGATGCGCCCGGCGTGGCCGTGGTGTTCGAGGTGTACGACTGCGTCTTCAACCGCTCCAGGGACTGGAGCCCCGAGCAGCGCATAGAGGTGGCGGTGGATGCAACCCGGCTGGGTGCGCCGTTGCTCAAGGAAACAGTAAACAATGTGCTGGACGTCGACCAACTGGGCGACGCCAACGGCACCGTGCAAGTTATTGCCACGGATACGAGCAAGTTCAAAATCGGCGACATCCCGTTCATCCAGATCAAGGGCACGCCGGTCGAAGGCGCGCCGATTGATCTGGAAGTAAAAGGCACTGCTTTGACCAGCGTGCCGAGCGTTATTGAAATCAAGGTCCCCAACGCCGTGCTGCGCCAGTTGGCCAAGTCCCAGATCACCTTGTCTTACCGCCTGG
>NZ_JAMLFX010000001.1:1010237-1010735 GCF_023634765.1 Pseudomonas sp. AKS31 | reverse complement strand
TCAAAATCGGCGACATCCCGTTCATCCAGATCAAGGGCACGCCGGTCGAAGGCGCGCCGATTGATCTGGACGTAGAAGGCACTGCTTTGACCAGCGTGCCGAGCGTTATTGAAATCAAGGCCCCCAACGCCGTGCTGCGCCAGTTGGCCAAGTCCCAGATCACCTTGTCTTACCGCCTGAAAAAAGCCGACGGCTCCGCCGAGCTGAAATCCAAAAGCCAATTCATCCGCGCCATCGGCGAAGTCCAGCGCCTGGCCGCGCCGAAAGTGCTGGACGAGGAGTCCGGAGCGCTGGACCCGACACTGCCCCAAATCCGTCTCGAAATCCCCTTCGACAAATCCTTTGTCGAAGGCCAGGTCCTTCAGCCGGTCATGCTCGGCACCACCCCCGGCCTCAAGCCGTACCTGCCTGAGCTACCAACGCGCCCCATCACCCACAACGACATCGTCGCGGCCGAACCACTGTTGTACAACATCGAGGGCACACACCTGGCCCCGG
>NZ_JAMLFX010000001.1:994705-1010227 GCF_023634765.1 Pseudomonas sp. AKS31 | reverse complement strand
CGGTCAAAGACGATGAAATTTTCATGTCCTGGCTCGGCTCGATCACCGGCGAATACCCCGACTCGATCAAACTGAACGAATTCACCGCCGGCAAGGAAGTGCCGTTCACCATCCCGGCCGCGATGATCAAAGGCAATGAAGGCGGCACGGTCGAGGTCAAGTACGAGATCAAACGCGCGGCGGGCGGGACGAGTTATTCGGATACGTTGAAGTTCAGTGTCGGCGTGGCGCTGGATCTGAAAGCGCCGAAGATCAAGGAAGCCCCCAATGACACCAGTCTCGACCCGCTCAATGCCCAGAACACACTGACCGCGGTGATCGACTATGACGGCATGCTGGTCGGCGACAAGATCAGCGTCCGCTGGACCGGCGCCCCCGGAACGCTGCCTGCCGGTTCGCACACCACGGATCCATGGCCGGTCACCCGCGTCGGCCCGCAGGAAATTCCGCTGGACGTCTCGGTGATCGCCTTCAACCTCGACAAGTCAATCACCCTTGACTACGCCATGACACGCGGCACCCAGGAACCGAAAGACTCGCAGACTCGTACGCTGGCGGTGTTGCAACTGCGCGTGGATCTTTCGCACTCACCGAAGATCATTCAGGCGGCCGCCGGTGGTAACGGCACTGAGCTGGATGTGTCGACGCTCACTGCTGCGGCCACTCTTCGTGGCGGTTTCTGGCCGCACATTGCCAGTGGCCAACGTGTCTGGATGGAGGTACAGGGCACCAAAAAAGATGATACCGAGTACAAACGCGTCGTGTGGAGAGGCCCAAGTAACGCCGTGAACGGGACCTGGATATCGCAAGGTTATCTCGATGCATCCTTGCCTTTGGCTGACCTGCAGTCGTTAAAGGATCTCAGCCCACTCAACGTGTCTTTCATGGCAACGCCGGACCGCAGCACGGATGAAAACCTCGCGCTGAGTTTTCCGGTGCGGACCTATACGGTCAAAAACGTCGTAGAGGTGCTGCCGACTATTGAGTCAATCAAGGAATCGCCCGGCGGGGAAGAAATCCCACACGGCAGCCCGACAGTAAAAACAGCGGTCACGCTGAGTGGTAAGGCCACCCCGGGCAAAAAAATCGATCTGGCCAATAACGGCGCGGTGATGCCGAATACCGAAATTCAAGTAGATTCAAAGGGGGAATGGACATTCCAACTGACCGGACTCGTTGTCGGGAATACCTACAAACTTAGCGCCCAACGCAAGGACGGCACACCCTCGAATACCCGCAATGTTGTTGTGGTCGCGCTGGTAGTGCCGACGCTGGACAATGTGCTGGATGACAAAGGCATCGAGGTACCTGATCGTCAATTCACCGTCAGCACCCAGTTGAAACTCAAAGGCACAGCGAGCTACGGTCAGAAGGTCGAAATTTTTGAAGGAAACGGCCCGAGCCACACCTCCAAGGGGGTGGCCACAGCCTCGACAACAACAGGCATATGGGAGTTGTCGATTACTGTTGCAGTGGGTGCCCGGAGGTTATACGCAGGATCGCTCTATACTCCGTCCCTGCAATGGTCAAATGTGCGCACACTGACCGTAACGGAAGCCACCGTTCCAACGCTGACCTCAGTTAAGGGCTCGCCGAGTGGTGTCGAAATCCCCAACGCAAAGTTCACGGTAGAAACCGCCGTAACGCTGTCCGGGGTCGCCGCCAAGGGTCAGCAAATCGAAGTATTTGACGGTTCAAACCCAAAAGGTAAAGCGACTGCCGATCCCGCAACGGGCATATGGGTACTGCCGGTTACAGGTCTGAGTGTTGCTGCACACAGTTTCAAAGCCAAGGCGTTGTATGGCGCGGGTGCCGAGTCGGCGGCAAGAACGTTGACCGTGACTGCAGCCACCGCTCCAACGCTGACCTCAGTAAAGGGCTCGCCGAGTGGTGTCGAAATCCCCAACGCAAAGTTCACGGTAGAAACCGCCGTAACGCTGTCCGGGGTCGCCGCCAAGGGTCAGCAAATCGAAGTATTTGACGGTTCAAACCCAAAAGGCAAAGCGACTGCCGATCCCGCAACAGGCAAATGGGAACTGCCGGTTTCAGGCCTGAGCGCGGCCGCGCACAGTTTCAAAGCAAAGGCCTTGTATGCCCCGGGCGCAGAATCGACGCCTCCCCGGACGCTAACCGTAGTTTCATTCATCCCATTTGAAGGTTTTGAATCTCTCCAAGATCAAGAGATATTTACTACTCTCATAACACCTGTCGGCACATTTACTAAAAACTCCCCGGGATTCGCCTACATAAGAACTTATAAGCCCAATCCATCCGAACCCGCCTACCCCTCACACACTGTCCATGGGCGATATCTCACGATTAGAGAATCAGCTGTAAACTTCCAAATTAACTTTGTTTGTTCCAGTGTCAGCTTTTGGCATTCAAGAGTAGACCAAGGACAGCAGCCCAGAGTATCCATTTATGACGACAGCGACAGGTTACTAGATCGCCGATTACTAAGCGCGTCTCACATAGATGTACACGAACATAAATTCACTGGAGCTCGCATCAATAAAATAATATTTGAAGCCTCAATGGATGGCTACTATATAGACAGTTTCACATTTACCAGATAATAGATGTCAACGATCGCCAATAAAGCCAAACTGAGAAACGGGGATATGAGACAGTGAAAAAGGAGAAAAGGGGACGCATTTATTAACCACCCTCGCTGAAAGCCGCACTCTTGGCAAAAGGGAGTGCGGTTTTTTCATTTAATCCAATTCACAGCAATCGTTGGGCAGTATTTAAGACTATAACCGCAAGGATTATCGGGGCAGGCCACGTTTTACCCAGACAATCGCCCGACTTTTCGTCTGTTAAACTGAAGTGTTTAAAAGACACCTCCAGACACGCCTTTCAGGCTACAAATTCTTGCGCCATTGCCTACAGCTACGCCAGAATCCGCCGGCTTGTGCGCCTTGGGGGCGGGTTCTATTGTGGTGCGGTCGCTGACGAATCAGCGATCGGGTTTAGCGACCTGAATCTTTGTAGGCGCACCAGCGCTCCAAACTCGACTGTGGATGCTTATCTACAATTTGCGTTATGGCGGCTGTGCGCGGGAGACCTTCGGGTCTGCCGGGCGCCTACACCCGGTTCGCTAACCTGCGTCCAGCCGCCACCTTACCTGTTTAGCGACGGGTTTTAGCGGCTCCACCTTGTAGGAGCTTCACCATGATCAAACCAACACCCAACCCACCCGAAACCGACCCCACCGCCCCCTACGAATCCCTCGATTCAAAAAAGCTCCACGAAGCCGCCGAACGCGCCCTCGATCACTACCTTTGCCCACCCGGCTCCCCCCCAACGCCACGCAAAACCCGCCGCATGTACGCCGTTACCGCAGACTTCAAAAACGAAGAACTGCTGGCCGACGCCAGCGAAACACTCGCTTCAGCCAGAACCATCGCCCATGACTTCGCCCACCTCATACCGGCGTCGCAGCGCAGAACGCTGCTGGGGATCGCGCAGCTGATCATGCTCGGCGAGCTGGCGGTGAATCGGGTGATGGATAATCTGGAGGTGTCGCAGTAGCGCGCCTCCGTGACACGTCTTGAGTGAGGCGCTGTGGCTGCCGACGTCTTCGTCGGATCGCCGCACGGAGCACGCTCGCTCCCACAGGGATCGGTGTCGATCACAAGGCTGTGTTCACACCGCCGAATCTGTGAGAGCGAGCCTGCTCGCGAAAGCATGTTCAAAGCCCCCCAGCGATCGATCGAGCAAGAAAAATAACACCACTCGTCGGATACCCCCACGCACCTGTCAGATCTGACAGGTGCGCAAACCCATCAGCACAGGTTCAATCACTCCATCACCCAAATGGAGTGCCTTCCCGTGTTCGTCAACTACCTCAAGCCGGAATCCCCGCTGATTCCCACTGAGTGAGACTGCACCGGTCGTCATCAAAAACGCCTGAACTCTCTTCAAGAGGACTTGCCTGATGCCTTCTCACAAGCGTTTCCGCTTCCCTCCCCTGACGGAAGGCAACAACCCACTGGCGGTGCTGCGTCCCCTGCTGATTCCGGGGATGGTCGAGCCGGTGCAAGATGGCGATGGCGGGATCAACATCAAGGTCGCCACCGATGATGAGAACGGCGTGCTGTGCGTCATCAATCCTTATCTTGGCCCCATGAGCGAGGGCGACAAACTCGAGATTTATTGCAACGGCACGAGAGTGCGCGAACGATTCGTCGAGGCCGATGAAGTCAACCAGCGGGTGTTCTTTTATCTGCCGACGCCTGTCGAGTCGGGGTGGCTTGAAAACTGCCACTATGTGCTGACCCGCGCAGGCGAGACCGAAGCCGATCCGCCCTCGGTGGCCTTGCGGGTATGGGTCAAGCTTTACAAGCCGGGTAACTTTGACAGGAGGCCGGGCGACGACGACGGCCACTCAGAGTTGAACATCGTGCAACTGCCGCCCGAGCTGGTCGATCAGGGCGTGATAGACGCCGAATGGGCCAAAAAAGGCATACTGGCCACAGTCCCTCAGTATGTGTATTGCACACGCAACGATCAGGTTCGTTTACAACTGGGCGAGCACTGGCTTCCTGCGCACCGCATCACGCAGGCGCAAGCCGAAGGCCAGCAACCGATCGAGATCCTCATTGATCAGGATGCCATTCTCGGTATCGGTGACGGCCTCAAACGGGAAATCAAATATTTCATCAATGACGAAGTCTGGAACTGGGCCGACCGCCACTCCAAACGCACCTACATCGACGTGGACGCGGGCGGCTGGCGACTGGAGGCACCGATCATCAGGGAAGCCCTCAACGGCGTCATTACCATCAGGGATTTGAACAAGCAGCCGGTCAAGATTCAGATCCATGTCAGCAGCCAATACTTCGCTGTGGGCGACAGCGTGAAAATGACCTTTATCGGCACGCCGCCGGATAACGCTGAACCGCTCATCTGCAGTGAAACCCGCGACATCGATAACATCCCTTCAGTGCTGGAAATCGATGTGCCCTATGAGTTGATCAGGGCCATCGCCCAAGGGGACGCCGATGCGTCTTATATTCTCTACAAAAAGGACGGGGGCGCTCCGATCTCTTCCAGGCGCGCTCTTGCCAGGGTAGAAGGCGACGTCAACATGCTCCCCGAGCCGAGCATCCGCGAACTGCTCGGCGACACCCTCGAACCGGACGAGCTCTACGCCACGGTCGACGTGCGCTACGCGATGAAAAATGGCGACCTGATCTGCCTGAGATGGTCTGGCATCAAGTCCAATGGCGACGACTATCTGCATGAAGTCCCGCATATCGTCAGCGACAACGAAGCCAGGGAAGGCCTGGTCACGGTCTACATCGATTCCCAGCACATCAGTGTGCTTGATAACGGCACGCTCGACCTTTCTTACGTGGTCGCGAACGATGCACCTGGCCTCCTCGACATCAGAGAGTCCGAGCGGCTGCTGGCCAAGGTCGGGAAGGTCCGGGCGACACTGCCGGCCCCCGAAGTGGAAGAGGCCGATCCGCCGGGGGATGTACTGGATCCGTCGAAGGTGTTCGATAGTGTCCATGTACTGATCGCCAACGCGAACACCCTCAAGGATGATGTACTGACTTATTACTGGCGTAGCCTCAATCCTCTTGCCTGTACCAGCGACTGGTTGCCCATCACCACAGTAACCGCTGGTAAACCGCTTCGGTTTCGGGTGGATGCACGGTTCGTGACGGCTAACATCGCGCAGTACGTGAAAGTCCGCTACTCGCTATTGCGTGCCTCGAACAAACAATACGAGCACTCGGCCACGCTCAATTTGCTCATAGGCGAACTGGTCGGTGAGTTACCGCCGCCCGAGGTGATACAGGCACCCGACAAGACGCTCAACCCAATGGATGGGTTGAGCGGCGTAGACATCAACGCCAGTTACTCCAGCATGAACCCTGACTGGGACATGATCCGTTTGAAGTGGTCAGGAACGCCCGGCGCGGGCACCTCTGATGATCTGGAGCTGCCAGGCAGTCCCACTGGCACCGTTCAATTCCATTTACCACCTTCGGTGATTGGCGCCAATATTGCGAAAAGAGTGTTGGTTGAATACGAAGTAAAGCGCTACACCTTCGCAACGCCTTCGCAAACACTCGACTTGTATGTTTCAGACTTTCAGGACCCCGAAAGCGAACTGCCCCACCCGCAAGTACCTCAAGCACAGAACAACGTCCTGGATCTGATGACATTCAGCGGCGATGCCAAAGCTGTTCTCGCTATCTGGCCCTACATTGCCCTGAAACAGCGTCTGTGGTTCTACCTGGCAGGACAAACCACTTCAGGCGCGCCCCTGACGATCCCGCTAATCACCGGTCTGGAAATCACCCCCAGCCAAGTCAGCAACGGCCTCAACGAAACCTTGCTCAGAAGCGATCTGATGAAACTGGGCCACTCCACACCCGCCACCTTGATCTGCAAAGTGGCGTTCGATGGCAGTGAAAAAGAGAACACTGCCTGCATATTTCCACAGTTGCCCCTGACCATCAGAACCCGCTACGACTACGTACAACCGGCCATCACCGGGGTGACGGACTCACGGGGCGAAGTGGAAGAGGACGGCAAAACCCGCGACGAAAAAGTCACCGTCACCGGTACCGCCACACGCGGCGAAACGGTCGAGCTGTTCGATGGGCCAACGACATCGATGGGCACGGCACGGGTGGACGCCGACAGCACCTGGCGGCGTGAGATCGGCCCGTTGACCGAAAAGTCTTACCACATAAGCGCCAAAGCCCTTTATGACGCCGACCCGGTGTCCAGCAATCCGCGAACATTCACCGTGAAATTCGCAGAGACCCCGGAAATTCTTGCGGTCAGCGATTCACGGGGGGACGTTGCCCATGGGACAACCACCTATGACAGTAGTGTGCTGGTGGCCGGCAGCGCGACGCCAAACCTGCAGATCAAATTGCTGGAGAACAAACTGCCGCTCATTACCCTTGACGTCGACGATAAGGGTGACTGGAACCACCGCCTCAACGATCTGAAAGTTCGCAGCTACAGCCTCACTGCCGAGGCGCTGTACGAGATTGATCCTGCGACCAGCCCACCACGGGATTTCGTCGTGGCACAAGCGGTCACGCCGACGATCTCCTTGGTGAGCGACCTGCGCGGTGAAGTCGTGGCCAATGGTACGACCTACTACCGGACTGTCAATCTGACAGGCAGAGCCAGCCCGAACGAAAAGATCATTCTGCTCAATGCCGGCGCGACCGTCGATACGGTAAATGTCAACGCCAGCGGCGACTGGCAATATGTTTTCAGCAGCCTGAATCTGACCACTTATCGCCTGACCGCGCGAGGCGATTACGGCAGTAACCCGGAGTCCAGCCCTCCCCGGGTCTTTACTGTTGCAGCCTTTATTTCACCGACGATTACCACGGTCACCGACTCGGTCGGCACGGTGGGACCGAATGAAACGACCTATGACAGCGTCGTGACTGTCAAAGGCCAAGCCACCCCGCGTGAGCAGATCCAGATGTACGACAATGGCGCCCCCGTCGGTACGCCGGTCAACGTCAATGCCGATAAACAATGGACAACGTCTGTCACCGGTCTGGCCATCCGCTCCCACAGTCTGACGGCCAAGGCCATGTATGACGCGGTTCCGGTAGAGAGCCCGGCGAGAAACTTCAACGTCGCCGCCCACATCGCGCCGACGCTGACGTCTGTGCATGACGGCATCAGTGAAATCGGTAACGGCGGAACAACAAAAAGGACCTCGGTCACCTTGCGTGGCAACGTTACGCCCAACCGTGAAGTGCAGGTCTACGACTACAACAATCCAAAGCACACCGTGAGAGCGGTAGGCGACGCATGGAGTACCACACTGGCGGTGGGAGTGGGTGGTCATTCCTTAAAAGTAAAAGCTGTCAGCACCGGCCAGGAGTCTCAGCCGTCTCGTACCTTCACGGTACTCCCGGTGATACCGCCGCTGAACTTCAATAGCAACTCCCAAACCTTGAGCGGCAGGATTTACCTCATTCCGGGGAGCGCAGTATTGCCAGCCTTCGGTCCAGGCACTTCGGTGCAGCACCAGGCGAGTGGTGGCCAACCTCCTTACGTTTATAGCTCTAGTAATGGAAACGTCGCATTCGTAGATTCGGCAAGTGGGCTCGTCACTGCGCGAGGTAACGGCAGTGCAACGATTTCAGTAAGGGATGCGGCGAGCCAGGTGAAAAGCTATGTGGTGTCGGTAACAGGGGTGACGCAATGTTACGGATTAAGCGCAAACTGGTTGGCCAGGGTACGTGATGATGCACACAGTCGAGGCTTGAGGTTGCCTTCAATGGCCGAGTTACGGGCAATAAGCAGTGCTTTTGGAAATCGTTGGCCATTGGGTAATTCATTCTATTGGTCTAATGAGTCGATCCTTTATTGGCCCAACCCCAACCCGTTCTATCACTGTAGAAATCTGGTTACAGGGGAAGAAAAAGCGATTATGAACCTGAATGTGGTGCCCGGAGTGGGCATCACACCTTGAACAATGGCTGACGAGGGTGAACGCCTGATCGAGGAGTATCAGCTGTTCCACTAGCACTCGTGTCGCTGGGGCGGGACAGCTGATGGCTTCGGCATCAGGCAAACCGACTGACAGAAATGACGAGGCCGCTGCTCATCGACAGAACAGCGGCCGTTAAGGTATCTCGCTGATTACGAGACAACTTCCCTGTACCACACAGTAGTTAAAAGCTATACCGCCCCCCCACATTCACCCCAAACGGCTGCTCGATATGCTCCCCATTGGAATAGTCCAGATCGACATGCACCTGCCACTTCTCCGACAGGGCCACCGCCACCCCCGCACCAAACTCCGCCCGGGAGCCTGACAGGTCGTTGTTGAACACGTTGTTGTTGACCTTCACTTCGTTGTTCGAAGCGAACTCATGAGCAATCGCCGCGCGCACGTAAGGCTGCGCGACAGCGCCGTTACCGAAACCGAAGTTGCGCCCGAACGTGGCACCGGCCTTGCCGAGCAGTGAGCGCATGCGATCGCCGTCGGCGTCCATGTCGTTGTTCAGCGTGTAGTGTTTGCCCTGGATCTGCACTGCCGCCAGTTGCGCGAACGGTTCGACGAAGTAGTCGTCAGCCAGTTTGATATGCCGACCGAACTCGGCAGAACCGCCCATGCCCCAGTTGTCGTAGTCGCCCTTGGTGCGGCTGCCGTCACTCAGGTTGACCTTGGACTCGTTGCGAAAGCGGTTGAACTTGAGCACGCCGTCGAAGTAGTAACCGGTGTCACTGTCGAGCCAGGTGACATAGGGGCCGACGTAGTAGCTTTTCACCGTACCCGAGGTACCGCGATTCAGATCCAGATCGGACTCGCTCGTGCCGGCAAGCACCCCGACCAGCACCTGGCTATCGCCCACCCGGGCATCGGCGCCAAGGGACAACCCCTGTTGCGTCTGCTGATAGCCGACACCCGATCCATCGGCGACGTTGTGCTTGGTGGCGTTGGTGCGGATCCAGAAACCCTCCCCGCCGTTCAAGCGCAGCTCACCCATACGGCTGCGTAACGATGACAACTCGCCGTACCAGACAGTCGGTGCGGTATTGAACAAGGCCAGAACCGAACGCGCGCCGGGGCTGATGACTTCGGTGGTCGGATCGAGAAACCACTCTTTCGCTCCACCTTCAGTCTCCCGACTGGCCAGGCTGTAGGACCAGGTGCCGACATCAACCCGCTGATCGCCGGCCAGGGCAAAGTTTGCGCTGTCGGAAGTGCCGGTACGCACCAGCGTCAATGCCTGCGGCGAAGCGGCGTCCAGGCCAGAGGCCGCAACCGCCAGCGTGAAGCTCCCTGCCGAAGCGCCCTGCACATTGAGAAAATCACGCTCACCGCTGGCGAAATCGCCCTTCATCGCAAACGTCCCGTTGCCGGAAAGCGAGCCGACATTGAGCGTGTAATACGTACCTGGAGCATCTGTTGTGCCGCCAAAGGTGACAGTGCCACCATTCATGCCCAGTGCACCGATCGAATCGTTGCCGGTGAGTGTCCAGTTGGAGTTGCTGTTGACGTTCACGCTGTCGACCTGGTCAAGACGGCCGGTGAACTGCGAATGATTTTCCAATGTGACATTCGCCGTAGAACTGCCATCGACGATGACATCACCCACCATGTGGCCGTGATTGAAAGTCAGATTGGCGAGGCTGTTATCGGTGACATTGATGTTGCCTTCCAACGTGCTGTCAGCCACCGTCATCGTTGCAGTGGAAGTACCTTGCACATCAAGCAGTACACCGTTGCCGGCAAGCAGGCGGGTGAAATTCAACACGTTGATCTGTGCCGTAGCCCCCCCATTGGCAAGAATGGCAGGCCCCGCTATCCCTCGCACCTCGACGTTGTCCAGTGTCACATTGGCGCCGCTGCCGATGCCCTGGCCGTCGGGACGCAAGCGAATACCGTTCATGCCTCCAGTCATGCTACCGCCCTTGGCCCTGACTTCTGCACCAAACGAATTCAAGCCTACGCTGTTTGCACCTGTACCGGTCAGGTGCGTATCAGTCAACTGGATGTCAGCACCGCCACCGGTTTCGATCCCGGAAGTCTGGCCGGTAATCCGGCTGCCACTGATCACGGCAGTCGAGCCGGTGGTTGTACCATTCAACCGGGCGATCGACATTCCCATTCGGCTGCCGGTCACAATGGCGTCGCTCACATTGGCACTGGCATTGATCAGGGTAATCCCCGCGTTGCCCGAACGCCCGGCATAAGTCCCCCCCACCACATTCAATTGCGAACCTGTGGTGATCAAGACTTCATGAGTATTCGCATCATTGGCGTTCAATACACCACCATCGCGAGCGCGATAGTTGTCCTGTGCCGTTGTTTGATCAATGTTCAACGTTTGCCCCGCCTCAATGGACGTCAAGGCAAAGACCAAAGGGCTTGTAGAGAAAACCGGCGCGAAGGCCAGCCACGCCAAGTGCTTTCTTGACAATATAAAAGGATACCGACCTGAACAGACGCCCATACAAACTCCTTCGACTTTTAGCGGATTTTTTCAACAAGACACGATTGGTCCGCGGGTACGGTACAGGGCCAAATTATTTAATTCTGTAGGAATACTCCTGTTTTTCTGCAGGATTTATTTACCGTACGTCGCAACAAAAGAAGACGAGGGTGATACCCCCGTCTTCTTCTATCTACTATCAGACCTCCTGAGTACCTGGACAGTATGTCCCTGTATTATCAGCAACAATTACCCTGACATCGTGTTCCCCGGAGTTATGAGTACGACCATCAATCACGGTTTCATATGAAATGACTCCGCGTCCATCCTTGATAGGTCTGAGGGCGCCATTGAATGGCAGGTAAACCTCAAATCCCGCTGTATGCTCATTACCCTGCAACGTTTTGCTGAACGGGTAAGGATCAATAGGGTCCCCTCCTGCAAGTGGTGTTCCTTGCCATACGAAGTCCAGTTTCAAATCAGCAACGAGTGAACCACCTCCCGGGATACGGACTACCGCGGCCTTACCCACCACCGGGATATCGCGAAGAGAATTACAGTTCAAAAACACATTACCGCCCGGATTGGTATACAGATGTTGAATGACAGGATCGGGCAAATTCACTGGAATAACGTACGCATCAACCGGGGTTGGCAAGGATGGATTTTCGTTGCTGCCATTTAACGGATTGGTGATGACGTAGCGGGCTATTTTTATGCCGTTTTTAGCGGCCACAAATACAGCAGACGGTAGTTTGAACGGTATCTTGAAAACATCGGACTCGGTCCCGTCTACTCTGTAACGCCCCTCCGGAGGAGGAACTACTACACCGTCATAAATCAAATCAAATACATCTCCAACCTTCAGTGTCGTTGGATCAGGAATCGTCAAGTCGATGTCGATCAAGTTACCAACGTCAGCCTCCACCAAAGTGTTATCGCCGGTTGACCCTTTGACGACCAAAGCAACGAGGTTCGGATTTCCTTTCTCCGGATCGGGTTCAGGATTGACTGGCCCGGGGATCGACAGATCGACGTTGATGGTCGCCCCCGTCGGTTCCGGAAACGGGTTGCCGTTTCGAATGATCGCGTAAGTCACCGTCACATCCTTCGGACCATCACCGCCGTCTGCGACATCCCTGAACGGTACGTCGACAATGACCTGGGTGGTGCCATTTGTCGGCTTGTCGGGTTGCAGCTTCCCGTTGAAGGTGACTCGAGCCACATCGTTCGGCTGACCATTATCGAATGTCGGAATGACCACGGCGACATCGGGAAAGGCATCCTTCAAATCGACGACGTCGTCATCGTGTTCCGGTACTTCAGGTGGTTGCAATCCACTGGGCGCCGCTGTCAGTCGAACTTCGAATTTAAATTCTTTTGAAGAGGGTCCGACGTTTCCGACGCGATCTTCAAACTTGCAGTAAAAGATGAACGCTCCTTCGCCCCACTGTTCAATGGTGGCTTTCGGGATAACCATTTTAATCGGCCAAGTAGAATCCATCTCAACGGTAAATGTGTCCACAAGTGCCGCGGGATCACTTTTCCCATAGTAGCCCTTATATATATCACCCTCTTTGACGTCGTCAGGCGTCGGAATGATCATCGTAATTTCACCAAGAGCTTCCAGAATTTCCCGTGTCAACACGCCATTAACAATTTCGATCGGTGGTACCGCCTCATCTCCAGGTGTCCCGTGATTAGGCGCGACAGTATCGATATAGAACTCAAAAACATCGGAAATATTATGGTTGCCACCGTAATCAACGTCATACGTCAAGCGAAATGGACCGGGTGTTGCAGTCTCTTTCGCCGGCAGAGTCATTTCAAAAACAGGAGGAACAGGAATATCCACTGCCTTCCAATCCGTCACTACTACATCATCTTTTTTCAATGCAACATATGTTTCACCGGGTTTTGACCCATCCGGAACCACCATGTTGTTAATAGTTACCTTGCAATCTGTCCCCTGCCGCGACTTGTGCAGTTTCTTTACATTATCTCCCGGTAGCGCCGGGAGTAAGTCTTCAACTTCAGGGGGGGTACCCGATCGGGTACTCAGGGCTTGGCGCAAATCAAATAATTTTTTACGAGCCAACTCTGCCTTGGAAGGCACTTTCAAGTTATTCATTTTCAATTCTCCTGAATTATGGACGCACCGGCCCTCCACTCCCACTAGAAACTTCCAGAGTGATGCCGGCTATTTACCTCATGGCACAACTGTTAAATCTTTCAGTTCTCTTCGCAAAAATCATTCGTGGGCGAACAGACTTCGCCACTGGGCTGGGTGCGATTGATGATCACCAACTCCCTTTTGGATTTCCCCCGACCGCCCGTGCTTTTTTTCAGCCAGTAATAAACCAGCGCAGAACCGTCATCGACCATAGGCGCGATCAATTGGTCGTAGTCCTCTACGACGATATCGATGTCTTCACCCGGGCGCAGTGTTGTGAGTTCCTTTTCAATTTCCGCGTAAGTTCCTTCGATAGGCTCGGCACCGGCCAGTCCGGTGCTGCCTTGCCAGAACAGCGTCAGCGTGTCGCCCTGCTCGATAAGCGGATCAGCTTTGATTCTTACCGTGACGCCCTCCCAAAGCCTCGGACGTGCGCAGCAGTCCAGTACGCCATTCCTGTTCGCATGCGGAAAGACCGGCTCCTGCAAACCCTCGATCACGACAATGGAAACAGCCACCCGCGTCGGCATCGACTGTTGCTGATTCACGCCATTGCTGGTGGTGTACCAAACCGGCAAAGCAGGGTTCTCTTTGTCGGAATCGATAACATGCCAAGGCACGGAAAATTCGACAGGTTTACCGGCAACATCGCCTGATTTCACCTCATAAAACGCAACTACGCCGGGGTAACTTCCCCAGTACAGTTCCAGTAGCTGTCCCTGTTCGGGTGCATCGTAGAGAGGCAGCAACACGCGGGCCGGCAGACCAAAATCATCCGTATTCAGGGTGTTCAGGGTTTGGCTGTTTTCGCCGAACACCTCGACCAACGCAAGATCTTCATTGATCAACGCCGGCGCCTTGGCATGATCCTGACCTGCGAGTGTCAGGTTCACTGCCACCGAAATATCTGGCGAGGGTGGCCCGTAGGCTGTTCCCTGGCGAATCTTGTAATAGATCTTCGCCCGCAAAGGCCCATCGCCTTTTGCATGCAAGGTCGACCACGGCACAGTGACCGACAGCGGAAACGCGGAGGGGTCAACAGGGACTTCAGGCAGGGGCGTATCGTCCCAGAAAACCGCCAGCCAATGACCGGGATTGGCAAAGTCGTATTCATCGACTTCCACAACGACACCGTCACGGGCTTGCTGACGATCGACCAGCCCCCTGGGTGACAGCGGCACTCGGGGTGGCAGCAGTGCCCCCGGTGCAGGCGACAAATCCACTTCAATAGACGAAAGATAGGAATTGGGTCCTTCGTTTCCCGCCCTGTCCCTCAGATGGTAATAAAAGTAACGTGTGCCAGAACCCCAGGAGCGAATTTCGTCGGCATACACGGTGATGCGCAAACGTCGGTCAGCGACATCTTCAGCGCTGAACTCCTGCTCGCGGATCGGTTTTTCAGAGTCCGGCGGGATGGCTTCGCTGGTCCAGTAATAGGGTGCGCGATCCAGCGCCTCGACATCGGCGTACCAAGGCACCAGCACACTGACCTCCCCCTCCTGAGCCAGGAAGGTTTCGGTGATGGTGCCATTCAGCTCGGGGGGAAACTCGGCCGCGCCCGGCTTGTTTCCGAAGTTGGGTTTGGTGGTGTCGATGGTGAGGGTTTTGCGAGGGCCTTCATTGGGGTTGTTTCCGTAGATCGAGATCTGGATTGCGACTTCGTAGACACCTTCTGACAGTAAATCGCGAGGCACTTTCAGGGTTTGCGGGAAGGAAATGAGATCATTGGTCGGATACCACCGCTCATCGACCATGATGAACGGTCCGTTTTTTCTCATGAACCCCAACTCAACCAGATCTGCATCGTCTGGTGCGACACCTCGTTCAAATTCCGGGAACGTCACAACCAGATCATCCCCCAGTGCCTTGAGCGGTAAAAGCCCTCTGGGATCGTTGGGATCAAGGACAGCCGGTACGGTCGGTTGGACCGACCTGCTCAAGAGCACTGTAGTGTTGTGTTCTGGCTGACCGGCCGGTTTTTCGCGCTTTGCCATTCCAGCCTACCTCTATGAAGTAACGTCGCTGCGCGGTGCACGCGCTGCGGTGATGGCTTCATTAGATGCGGGTGGGATGACCCTGCCTACTGTCAGAAATTACAGGTATTGCTACCACTCGTCGGAATTGACCGTCCGCCCGACGTCGCCCCCCACTTCTCCCTGCGAATACCTCGATCTGCGGTGTCAATTGCGGCCTCTTCGCGGGCAAGCGCGCTTCCACAGGGATCTGCACCGATCACAAAGCCCTGTTACAACGCCGCAACCTGTGGAAGCGAGCCAGCACGCGAAGACTGACGAAAGAGCGACTCCATACCTTCAGGCAGAAAAAAACCGCCGCCCCGGTTGAACGGGTCGGCGGTTTTTGTCGTTTCAGACTCCGCTTACACGGTATCCACCTTCAACGAAT
>NZ_JAMLFX010000001.1:988960-994695 GCF_023634765.1 Pseudomonas sp. AKS31 | reverse complement strand
CCCCCCCGCCCGCCCCCGGCGTCACGCCGTAATGGCTGGCGAGGTTGACGCCGGCCAGGTCGATGGTCTGGTTCGGCGTGGCGCCGGCCATGGCACTGACGTCGATGCTGGTTAGCACCGAGGCGCCGCTGCCGGTGACGGTGAAGTGCAGGTAGTCATCCAGCGAGGCGGTGGAACCGTTTTCGCCCTGCAGCAGTTGCGACAGGTCGAGCTTGTCGGTGCCGGGGGTGAAGTCGGTGATCAGGTCATGGCCGCTGTTGCCTTTGAGCCACTGGAAGGTGTCGGCCCCCGCCCCGCCGGTCATGGTGTTGTTACCCATGCCGCCAATCAGCAAGTCGTCACCGCCGCCACCGTTGAGGATGTCATTACCCAAGCCACCGTTGATCACGTTGTTATTGTTGTCGCCGGTCAGGGTGTCGTTGAAGTTCGAGCCGACCAGGTTTTCGATGCCTGTCAGGGTGTCGGTGCCGGCGCCGAGGGTGTTTTGCGCACCGAGCAGGCCGAGGTTGACCGTGACCCCGGCCGTGGCGTGGGCGTAGCTGGCGGTGTCGATGCCGGTACCGCCGTCGAGCAGGTCATTGCCCGGGCCGCTGTAGAGCAAGTCGTTACCGGCGCCGCCGTGCAGCTCGTTGTTGCCGGAACCTGCGGTGAGCACGTCGTTGCCATCGCCCGCGTTGAGGATGTTGTTGCCGGTGCCGGCCACCAGCACGTCATCCCCCGCTGTGCCGGTGAGCGTGTGGCCATCCTGATAGCTGATGGTCACGGCGGCGGTGTCGCTGCCGCCGTGGTTGTCATTGGCGGTGTAGGTGCCGTGGTAGTCCGGGGTGATGTCATGCGCCCCGGCGTAGTTGAGGGTCATGGTCAGTTGGTAGTTTTCCGACCCGTTAGCGTTACCACCTGTTGGGTTGGTGATGTTGGTGATGTGGATCTGGTAAACGCCGTCCGACGTCGCGGTGAGGGTTTGCCCGTCCGCCAGCGCAATGTACGCGCCACCGTTGATCGAGTACTCCATGCTGACGTTAGCGGCCGCCAGGTTGTGATCCAGGTTGAGGGTTTCGCCCTGGCGCAGATTGACGGTGATGCGATCTTCATCGTTGGCGTTGCTGTTGCTCACCCCACCGAGGTAGCCGCTGACCACCAGCACGGCGGTCATGGTTGCCGCGTTGGCCGAGAACGCATTGCGCACGTTGGCCAGGTTCTGGTTGGCGGCGGTGTTGGCATTGGTGCCGGTGAAGCTGATGGCGCCGGTACCGGTGAAGTCCGCCGCTTTCGAGACCCAGGCGGTGTTGAAGCTGGTTGGCGTAGCGTTGAGCGTATCGCCGTTCGGATCGGTGTCGTTGGCCAGCAACAGTTCGCCCGGCACCACGATGTTGCCCGAGAGCACGTTGGTGATGACGTGGTCGTCCACGGCCACCGGCGGCGCGTTGGGGATCACTTTCACGGTCAGCGTCGAGCTGGCGAGGTCACCGTCGTTGTCGCTGAGGGTGAAGCCGATGTTCTCGGTAATCACCACCGCCGTGGTTTTCTGTGAGGTATAGCTGTAGTCGCCGGTGTCGAGGTTGATCACCAGGGTGCCGCTGTTGTTGGTGGCGATGCTCAACGTGTTGTTGACGGTGTTGAAAGTGCCGTGGTTGATGCCACCGGTAGCCGTCAACGAGCCCTGGCCGCTGAGGGCTTTCGGATCGTAGGTGTAGGTGGTGCCGTCAACGACGATGGACTTGATGAAGCCGCCATCGGCGCCGAACGTACCGCCCTCGCCCAGCAACGAACCGGTGACCGGTGCGCCTTCCACGGTGCCGGACAGCACCGAGTTGAGCTGGTTGAGATCGGTGACCACCACCGCATTGGTGTTGGTGTGGCTGATGCCGTCATAGGCCAGCGGATCGAGATTGGCGTTGCTCACACCGCTGCCGAGACCGATCGCGTAGTTCTTGATGTTGTTGGCATCAAGGAAGTTTTTCAGCGCAGCTTCGTCGGCAGCGTTGATGTCGCCTTCGTTGGGTTTGCCGTCCGAGAAGAAGTAACCGACGTTCTGCGCCCCGGTGAGCTTGCCCGAGGTGTTGAACGCGGTTTGCATCACCGCCACCGCGGCGTCGTAGTTGGTGCCACCGCCTGCGGTGAGTCCGGCGAGAATGGTTTTGGCGGTTGCCACATCGACCCACACCGAGGTTCGGTCAGTGGCGTTGCTGCTGAAGGTGACGAGCTGGACTTTGACATCCCCGAGGTCGTCGTACTTGTCGAGCAAGGCACTGATTGCCTGCTTGGCCAGCGCCAGTCGCGACAGGCCCGGCACACCGGAGGCGTCGGCCATACTGCCGGAGATATCAAGAACGATGAGCAGGTTGGAATCGATCTCCACCGCCGCCACTGAACGATCCGACGCCACCGCTTTTGGCACGTCATCGACGATATTGACGACAAGTGTGCTGGTGGTGCTGTTGCCCAGCGCGTCAGTGGCTTTGTAGGTGAAACTTTCGCTTAGCGTGTTCGCGCCGTCGTTGGCGCCCGGCGAGGTTTTCGGCGCCGAGGTCAGCGTGTAGGTGTAGGTGCCGTCGGCGTTGAGCTGGATCTGCCCGTAAGTGCCAGTGGCGCTGCCAACCAGGGTGTAGGTGATCGCGCCCGTGCCGCCGGTGACCGCGCCGACCAGCGTACCGGTGGCGGTTTCACCCGTGTTGGTCGGATCGCTACCGGTGACCGTACCGGGGGCCAGATCCGCTCCGTCCTTGCTCAGGTCGAGGGCTTTTTCGTACACCGTCACGTCCTGATCGACCGAGGCGACCAATTTGCTGTCGGCGACGTTGATGGTGATGGTCGTGGTGCTTTCATCGCCGTCGCTGTCGCGGACGGTGTAAGTAAAGGTGTCGGTGGCACCCGGAGGGCTCACCGAATTCGGGTTGCTGTGATAGACGGCGTTGCCGGCCGCATCGAGGGTCAGGTAACCGAAGTTGCCATTGATGTTGCTGTTGAGGCCGCCGATGGCCGAGGTGCCGGTATTGCTGCCCGCGCGCACGCCAACCACCGTCGCCGCGCCATCGGCACCGCTGATGTCATTGCCCAGCACGCTGACGTTGACCGTACCGCCCTCGGCCACCGAGCCGGTGTCGGGTTTGGCCGTCGGCAGGTCATCGACGATGTTGACGTTGATCTGACCGTTGGCAGTGCTGCCATCGGTATCCGTCGCCACCACGTTGAAGTTCTCGGTGAGGCTGTTGGCACCGTTGGCGGTCGGGTGGGTTTCGTTGTCGACCAGGGTGTAGCTGTAACTGACCACGCCGGTAGCCGGGTTGTAACCGGTGACGGTGAAGGTGCTGCCCAGCGGCGAAACCACCGATTGCGGGAAGCCTGCGGCGACACCGTTGGTGACCACGGCAATGCCACCAACGGTGAGGGTTTGCAGACCATCGAGAGCGGTAACGGTGAACGTGCCACTCTGGGTCAGCGCCGGGGTGTCGGGGCTGGTGCCGTCGCTGAGGTTTTTCTCGTAGACGGTGAGTTCGCCGCCATAGACGTCGAGGCCGTTGAGCAGCACCGGATCATCGTTGTTGTGGATGTTCAGCACCAGGTTGGCGGTGCTGGTGTCGCCGTCGGCATCGGTCAGGGTGTAGGTGAAGGTTTCGGTGCCGTTGCCACCGCCGTGCAGGTTTTTGAAGTCGGCGTCGTTGCCGTCCAGCGTGTAGGTGTACGTGCCGTTGGCGTTGAGCACCAAGGTGCCATAAGTCCCGACGATAGTGGCGGGAGTGATCGGCCCGGCATTCGGTCCGGTTGCAACCACATCGGCACCTTGCACATCGTTGGTCAGCACATTGCCGGTCAGGGTCAGCTGGGTTTCCGAGGCGCTGTTGGCGTTGCTGTCGTTCACGGCTTTTGGCACGTCGTCGACGATGCTGACGACGAGGGTGCTGGTGACGATATTGCCGAGCGAATCGGTGGCCTGATAGGTGAAGGTTTCGCTCAGGGTGTTGGCGCCGTCGTCGGCATGCGGCGTGGTGCTCGCCGGCGAGGTCAGCGTGTAGGTGTAAGTGCCATTGGGGTTGAGGACGATTTGCCCGTAGTTGCCGGTGGCGCTGCCAACCAGCGCATAACTGATAGCACCGACTGCCCCGGTGACCGAGCCGACCAACGTGCCAGACGCGGTTTCGCCGGTGCTGGTCGGGTCGCTGCCGGTAACCGTACCGGGCGCCAGATCCGCGCCGTCCTTGGTCAGGTCCAGCGCTTTCTCGAAGACGGTGACGTCGGTGTCGCTGGTCGCGCACAGCTTGCTGTTGGCGACATCGATGGTGATGGTGGTGGTGCTTTCATCGCCGTCGGAATCGCGCACGGTGTAGGTGAATACATCCACCGCACCCGGGCCGCTCACGGTATTGGGATTGCTGTGGTAGACCGCGTTGCCATTGGCGTCCAGGGTCAGGTAGCCGTAGGTGCCGTTGATGTTGCTGTTGAGGCCGCCGATGGCCGACGTCGACGTATCGGCGCCGGCGCGCACACCGACCACCGCTCCGGTCACGGCCGGGCCGTCGGCGCCGCCGATGTCATTGTTCAGCACATTGCCGCTGACCGTGCCGCCCTCCGCCACCGACGCGGCATCAGGATGAGCGCTGGGCAAATCATCGACGATGTTGACGTTGATCTGGCCGTTGGCGGTGCTGCCATCGGTGTCCGTGGCGACGACGTTGAAGTTCTCGGTGATGCTGTTGGCGCCGTTGGCGTTCGGATGGGTTTCGTTGTCGACCAGCGTGTAGCTGTAACTCACCACACCAGTCGCCGGGTTGTAACCGGTGATGGTCAACGTGCTGCCGAGCGGCGTGACGATCGATTGCGGGAAGCCTGCGGCAACACCGCCGCTCACCACGTTGATGCCGCCCACAGTCAGGGTTTGCAGACCGTCGAGGGCGGTGACGGTGAAAGTGCCGCTCTGGGTCAGCGCCGGGGTGTCGGGGCTGGTGCCGTCACTCAGATTTTTCTCGTAAACCGTCAGTTCGCCACCGTTGACGTCAAGGCCGTTGAGGTAGACCTGATCATCATTGTTGTGGATGTTCAGCACCAGGTTCGCGGTGCTGGTGTCGCCATCGGAATCGGTAATGGTGTAGGCGAAGGTCTCTGTGCCGTTGCCACCGCCGTGGAGGTTTTTGAAATCGGCATCGCTGGTGTTCAGGGTGTAGGTATACGTGCCGTTGGCGTTGAGGACCAAGGTGCCGTAAGTCCCGGTGAATGTGCCCGGGGTTACCGGTCCGGTGGGTACGCGGTCAGCGCCTTGCACATCGTTGGTCAGGACGTTGCCGGTCAGCGTCAGTTGGCTTTCTGACGCGGTTCCGTTGCTGTCGTCGTTGGCTTTTGGCAGGTCGTCGACGATGTTGACGTCCAGCGTGCCATTGGCGGTGGTGCCGTTATCGTCGACCACCGTGACGGCGAACTGCTCAGGCAGATTGTTCGCGCCGTTGGCGTTCGGATGGGCTTCGTTATCGGCCAAGGTGTAGCTGTAACTCACCACGCCGGTAGCAGCGTTGAAACCGGTAATGGTCAGTGTGCTGCCCAGCGGCGTGGTGATCGATTGCGGGAAACCTGCCGCTACACCGTTGGTGACGACGGCGATGCCGCCGACAGTCAGGGTTGTGACGCCATCGAGTGCGGTGATGGTGAACGTGCCGCTTTGGGTCAGTGCGGTGGAATCCGGTGCACTGCCGTCAGTGAGATTTTTTTCGTAAACGGTGAGTTCGCCGCCATTCACGTCGAGGCCG
>NZ_JAMLFX010000001.1:987722-988950 GCF_023634765.1 Pseudomonas sp. AKS31 | reverse complement strand
CGAGGTTGGCGGTGCTGGTATCGCCGTCTGCATCTGTGATGGTGTAGGCGAAGGTTTCCGTGCCGTTGCCGCCACCGTGCAGGTTTTTGAAATCGGCGTCGCTGGTATTGAGCGTGTAGGTGTAAGTGCCGTCAGCATTCAAAACCAAGGTGCCGTAAGTGCCGGTGAACGTGCCCGGAGTTACCGGTCCGGTAGGGACGCGGTCAGCCCCTTGCACATCGTTGGTTAGCACGTTGCCGGTCAGGGTCAGTTGGCTTTCTGACGCGGTTCCGTTGCTGTCGTCGTTGGCTTTTGGCAGGTCGTCGACGATGTTGACGTCCAGCGTGCCATTGGCGGTGGTGCCGTTATCGTCGACTACCGTGACGGCGAACTGCTCAGGCAGATTGTTCGCACCGTCGGCGTTCGGATGGGCTTCGTTATCGGCCAGGGTGTAGCTGTAACTCACCACGCCGGTAGCAGCATTGAAACCAGTGATGGTCAGCGTGCTGCCCAGCGGCGTGGTGATCGATTGCGGGAAACCTGCCGCTACACCGTTGGTGACGACGGCGATGCCGCCGACAGTCAGGGTTGTGACGCCATCGAGTGCGGTGATGGTGAACGTGCCGCTTTGGGTCAGTGCGGTGGAATCTGGTGCACTGCCGTCAGTGAGATTTTTTTCGTAAACGGTGAGTTCGCCGCCATTCACGTCGAGGCCATTGATGATCACCGGATCGTCGTTGTTGTGGATCTGCAGGACGAGGTTGGCGGTGCTGGTATCGCCGTCTGCATCTGTGATGGTGTAGGCGAAGGTCTCTGTGCCGTTGCCACCGCCGTGGAGGTTTTTGAAATCGGCATCGCTGGTGTTCAGCGTGTAGGTGTACGTGCCGTTGGCGTTGAGTACCAAGGTGCCGTAAGTCCCGGTGAATGTGCCCGGGGTTACCGGCCCGGTGGATACGCGGTCGGCACCTTGCACATCGTTGGTAAGGACGTTGCCGGTCAGGGTCAGTTGGCTTTCTGACGCGGTTCCGTTGCTGTCGTCGTTGGCTTTTGGCAGGTCGTCGACGATGTTGACGTCCAGCGTGCCATTGGCGGTGGTGCCGTTATCGTCGACTACCGTGACGGCGAACTGCTCAGGCAGATTGTTCGCGCCGTTGGCGTTCGGATGGGCTTCGTTATCGGCCAGGGTGTAGCTGTAACTCACCACGCCGGTAGCAGCGTTGAAACCGGTGATGGTCAGCGTGCTGCCCAA
>NZ_JAMLFX010000001.1:982619-987712 GCF_023634765.1 Pseudomonas sp. AKS31 | reverse complement strand
CATCACCCACAACGACATCGTCGCGGCCGAACCACTGTTGTACAACATCGAGGGCACACACCTGGCCCCGATCAACGGCGGCACGGCGGAGTTCTACTACCAACTGCTGATTCCGGGCGCAGTGCTCAACACGCTGGACGCATTCGAGGCCACCCGCGCCATTCGCGAGTCGATCCACAGCGACATCCTGCGCGTCGGCGAAGCACGCCAGGAACTGCCCGAACCGGTCGTGGCCGGCGTGGTGGACGGCGTCCTGCCAGCCGACACCGCCGGCACCACCGCGACCGTGATCTACAAGGAAACGGTCAAAGACGATGAAATTTTCATGTCCTGGCTCGGCTCGATCACCGGCGAATACCCCGACTCGATCAAGCTGAACGAATTCACCGCCGGCAAGGAAGTGCCGTTCACCATCCCGGCCGCGATGATCAAGGGCAATGAAGGCGGCACGGTCGAGGTCAAGTACGAGATCAAACGCGCGGCGGGCGGGACGAGTTATTCGGATACGTTGAAGTTCAGTGTCGGCGTGGCGCTGGATCTGAAAGCGCCGAAGATCAAGGAAGCCCCCAATGACACCAGTCTCGACCCGCTCAATGCCCAGAACACACTGACCGCGGTGATCGACTATGACGGCATGCTGGTCGGCGACAAGATCAGCGTCCGCTGGACCGGCGCCCCCGGAACGCTGCCTGCCGGTTCGCACACCACGGATCCATGGCCGGTCACCCGCGTCGGCCCGCAGGAAATTCCGCTGGACGTCTCGGTGATCGCCTTCAACCTCGACAAGTCAATCACGCTTGACTACGCCATGACACGCGGCACCCAGGAACCGAAAGACTCGCAGATTCGTACGTTGGCGGTGTTGCAACTGCGCGTGGATCTTTCGCATTCACCGAAGATCATGCAGGCGGCCGGCGGTGGTAACGGCACTGAGCTGGATGTGTCGACGCTCACTGCTGCGGCCACTCTTCGTGGCGGTTTCTGGCCGCACATTGCCAGTGGCCAACGTGTCTGGATGGAGGTACAGGGCACCAAAAAAGATGATACCGAGTACAAACGCGTCGTGTGGAGAGGCCCAAGTAACGCCGTGAACGGGACCTGGATATCGCAAGGTTATCTCGATGCATCCTTGCCTTTGGCTGACCTGCAGTCGTTAAAGGATCTCAGCCCACTCAACGTGTCTTTCATGGCAACGCCGGACCGCAGCACGGATGAAAACCTCGCGCTGAGTTTTCCGGTGCGGACCTATACGGTCAAAAACGTCGTAGAGGTGCTGCCGACTATTGAGTCAATCAAGGAGTCGCCCGGTGGGGACGAAATCCCACACGGCAGCCCGACAGTAAAAACAGCGGTCACACTGAGTGGTAAGGCCACCCCGGGCAAAAAAATCGATCTGGCCAATAACGGCGCGGTGATGCCGAATACCGAAATTCAAGTAGATTCAAAGGGGGAATGGACATTTCAACTGACGGGTCTGGTGGCCGGGAATACCTACAAACTGAGCGCCCGACGCAAGGACGGCACCCTCTCCGATTTCCGCGACGTGGTTGTGGTCGCGCTGTTAAAGCCGACGCTGGACAATGTACTGGATGACAAAGGTGTGGAAGTGCCGGACGGCAAAACGACCGTGAGCACCGCCCTGAAACTCAAAGGCACCGCCAGCAAGGGTCAGAAAGTCGAGATATTTGATGAAAAACCGGATGCCGAGTCCAAAGGTAGCGCTACGGCTGATGATGTAACTGGTGAATGGGAGCATTCGTTCAATGTCGCTGCAGGTGCTCACCGACTGTATGCCGAATCGCTCTATCATAGCAGTGCAACCCACTCCAATGTACGGACATTATCGGTGGTCGTTGCAACGGCTCCCACCATTACGACAATCAAGGGTTCGCAGAGTGGCGCGGATATTCCCGAAGGTGGCGATACAACCGATACGTCGGTGGTCATCACTGGCACCGCCGCCAAGGGGCAGAAGATCGATGTACTCGAAGGTACAAATTCCAAAGGCCAGCCCGATGCCGACGTTACAACCGGCATCTGGACCCTGACCATTTCCGGATTGAACGTGAAGTCCTACAGTTTTACTGCCAAGCCGTTGTACGGCACTGGCCTGCCGTCGTCAGAGGCGAGAACCATAAGAGTAGTGGCGCGGTTAACTATAAATGCAAGTCAAATGAATCTGAATGGTTTCTCGGTAAAAATTCCTAGTTGGCCAAAAACAGGTCAAGACTCTATTGGCAATACTGAATTTCGCCAGCCTCAGGGTGGAGTTCCACCATATAACTACAGATCTAATAACATAGCTACTGCTTCCGTCACACCACAAGGAAAGGTGACTGGAAACAGTAATGGCGACGCTACTATTTTTGTTACAGACCAAATAAAAAATGAAGTTTCTTTTAACGTGCGCGTTACAAACACACATCGACTACTAATAAATACAACACTAATGTCCGCCGCAGCAGCAAGATCTTGGGTGCTTGCCGTCAATGGAACATTTATTATTGATGGACCATCCGGAGTCAGCATATTCGAGACTAATGTCAATAGAGTATACATTCCTCCCTCGAGGATAACTTGGTATTGGACTGGCGTACCACACCGCACCTTCCCAAATAATTACTTATTTGTCCATAGAGGTTCCCCTATACAATTTGGCGGTATAGAAAATGACTCTCAATTTGGCGCGTGGTGTTTATTACCGAATCAATAACGCGCCAATTTAGATACCGTGGTGCAAAAGGATGCAAAGGGGACGTAACCTGCACCCCCCCCCTGAAAGCCGCACTCCTAGTAAAAGGAAGTGCGGTTTTTTCATTTAATCTCAATTCACAGCAATCGTTGGGCAGTACTTAAGACTATGGCCGCAAGGATTATCGGGGCGCGATCGGGGACAGGCCACGTTTTCACCCCGACAATCGCCCTATCTTTTGCTTTTTAAACCCAAATGTTTAAAAGACACCTCCAGACACGCCTCTGAGGCTACACATCCTTGCGCCATTGCCTACAGCTACGCCAGAATCCGCCGGCTTGTGCGCCTTGGGGTCGGGTTCTATTGTGGGTCGGTCGCTGACGAATCAGCGATCGGGTTTAGCGACCCGAACCTTTGTAGGCGCATCAGCGCTCCAAACTCGACTGTGGATGCTTATCTGCAATCGACGTTATGGCGGCTGTGCGCGGGAGACCTTCGGGTCTGCCGGGCGCCTACACCCGGTTCGCTAACCTGCGTCCAGCCGCCACCCTTTCTTGTTTAGCGACAGGTTTTGGTGGCCTCACATGTAGGAGTTTCACCATGATCAAACCAACACCCAACCCACCCGAAACCGACCTCGCCTCCCCCTACGAATCCCTCGATTCAAAAAAACTCAACGACGCCGCCGAACGCGCGCTCGATCACTACCTCTGCCCACCCGGCTCCCCCCCACCGCCGCGTAAAACCCGCCGGATGTACGCCGTTACCGCAGACTTCAAAAACGAAGAACTGCTGGCCGATGCCAGCGAAACCCTCGCCTCCGCCAGAACCATCGCCCATGACTTCGCCCACCTAATCCCCGCGTCGCAGCGCCGGACGCTGTTGGGGATTGCGCAACTGATCATGCTCGGCGAACTGGCGGTGAATCGGGTGATGGATAATCTGGAGGTGCCGGGTTGACGCAGGCATTGGGGACACCAGCTGATTGATCCAGCGTCAATTCTGACGCCTTCGCGAGCAGGCTCGCTCCCACCGTTGAACGGCTTCCAAAGTGGGAGCGCGAATACTGGCTAAGGCGCAACACAAAACCTTGAGGCAGAAAAAACACGCCGCCCCGTTTCAATCGGGGCGGCGGGTTGCAGATCACTACGCCGTTAAAACCTGTTCAGGTGAAATCGGGCCGAAACTGAGCCTCTTGCCGTTGATATAGCGCGCGCCCTTGAGCATCTCCGTACCCTCGATAACGACGACCTCGTCTTGCGTGTACATAAACGTCACCACCGATATCGGCGTCGTACGCTCCGGTAGCCCCCAAGACACTTTTGTCCGCTGCTCAATGAGGGTGAGAGCCCAATCAAACCAAATGACGGGGAGGTCTTCGATCTTGATTTCGCGCTCCGGATTTTCCCAACGAAAGTCCTGCCGCGCCGTCATCAACAGCGCATTTCCCTCTATGACAAATTCCGGCTTGCCAAATCGCCTCTCCATTTCATTGTTGATCCAGGCATCCAGGTACAAATCCGGATCGGTGAAGAGTTCGAAAAGCATCGCACTGTTGACGATTTTTCCGGCAGAAGCCCCAATCACACTGTAGTGATTGTGGTACGCCAAACCTTCCAGCTCCGGCCGAATCGCGTTGTTCGACACTTCCAGATAGTTGGCGCTGTAGACGTTGGCCATCTGCTTGAAATGGGTGAAGTCCAGCATCAACTTGAAAGTCACGGTGTAACCGATTGCGCGATCGGCTGTACGTTGTTCCAACACTCCCGAGACGAATTCAACCTCCATACCTTGCAACTTTATGTAGGGCTGGTCTGCCATGGTTGCTTCCTCTGAAACCCGATTCAGGCGCCGATCCCTGGTACTCGTATCAGATGATCAGAGCGACCAATGCAGGGAAATGCCGGGAGAATTCCCATGGCAATGAGAGCGCCGGCGGGCGCAGCCGTCTACTGTCAGACTTGACAGGTTCAGAGGTTTTCCAGACAGACGGTAACCATCAGGAATCGCGGCGCAAATCCGGCGGGGATCCCGCAGGAACAGACCAATTACAACCAGATCTTCGCCCACATCACCTTTTAAACCCTGGTTCTTAAAAGACACCTCCAGACACTCCTTCAAGGCTACAAATTCTTGCGCCATTGCCTACAGCTACGCCAGAATCCGCCGGCTTGTGCGCCTTGGGGTCGGGTTCTATTGTGGTGCGGTCGCTGACGAATCAGCGATCGGTTCTCGCAGCCCGTCGATCTCTGGACGCACAACACCCGCTTTTTTTATGGCGGCTGTACGTGGGAGACCTTCGGGTCTGCCGGTTCTAGAGTCCCGGTCTGCGACCCGCGTATAGCTGCCACCTCCTTTTCGTATCGCAGCGAAAGGTAGCGGCTTCATCGACTCTAGGAGC
>NZ_JAMLFX010000001.1:909981-982609 GCF_023634765.1 Pseudomonas sp. AKS31 | reverse complement strand
TGATCAAACCAACACCCAACCCACCCGAAACCGACCTCGCCTCCCCCTACGAATCCCTCGATTCAAAAAAGCTCAACGACGCCGCCGAACGCGCCCTCGATCACTACCTCTGCCCACCTGGCTCTACTCCACCACCGCGCAAAACCCGCCGGATGTACGCGGTCACCGCCGACTTCAAAAATGAAGAGCTGCTGGCCGATGCCAGCGAAACGCTCGCCTCAGCCAGAACCCATGACTTCGCCCACCTCATCCCCGCGTCGCAACGCAGGACGCTGATGGGGATCGCGCAGCCGATCATGCTCGGCGAGTTGGCGGTGAATCGGGTGATGGATAATCTGGAATTACCGCAGTAGCGACACGCGATGATCGTTCCCACGCTCCTGCGTGGGAACGATCATAAAAAAACCGCCGCACCGTTGAATCGGGGCGGCGGTTTTTTCGTTTCAGCCGTGTTTGTGATGAGGGCGATCGGTTGCTCAATACCGGAGGATTTTTACTTTTCCATTCTTGCTCCTGGGCAATTCGAACTCGACCTCGCCGCCCACTTTGACGTTCGCCTGCCGGGCATCGGCCAATGGAATGCTGAACCGGTATTCTTTGGCGGTCAGAAAAAAACCCGTGGCTTCGGCAAAGGATAGGGATCGTCCCGATTGCTTCGGCTTGATGGTGCCTCTTCCGGTTTTTTCATCGTAGCTGCTGAAAATACCTTTCATTGCCTTGCTCCCTTGCACTCGATCACATGCCTGCGCCCGGTACGCGGCAGCACCTTGTATCAAACTGCAAAATCACGGCGACTGCACCTGTCAGAGTTGACAGTAATGGGAGATCTCAGACAAACGGCTGCACAGCAACGTCAGGAATCGCGGCGCAGGTCCGGCGGAATCGGCAAGTCGTCCTTGAGCGGATCCGGGCGCTTGCCCTTGCCGGCGCGGTACTGGCGGATCTGGTAGACGTAGGCCAGTACCTGGGCAACCGCCAGGTAGAGGCCGCCGGGGATTTCCTGCTCCAGTTCGGTGGAGTAGTAGATCGAACGCGCCAGCCCCGGCGATTCGAGGAGCATGACGTTATTGGCGACAGCGATTTCGCGGATCTTCAACGCAAGGAAGTCGCTGCCCTTGGCTAGCAGCACCGGTGCCCCGCCCTTCTCCGAGTCGTACTTGAGCGCGACGGCGTAGTGGGTCGGGTTGGTGATGACCACGTCGGCGTCGGGAATTGCCGCCATCATGCGCCGCTGGGACATCTCGCGCTGGGTCTGGCGAATGCGCTGTTTGACCTCCGGGCGCCCCTCCTGATCCTTGTGCTCGTCGCGCACTTCCTGCTTGGTCATCAGCAGTTTCTTGTGCGCTTCCCAGAGCTGCACCGGCACGTCGACGGCGGCGATAATGATCAAGCCGCAGGCCAGCCACAAGGTGCTCCAACCCACCAGCGTGACGCTGTGAATGATCGCCATTTCCAGCGGCTCATGGGCGATACGCAACAAGTCATCGACGTCCGACGACAACACCACCAACGCCACACCCAGGGTAATCAGAAACTTGGCCAGCGCCTTGAGCAGTTCGACCACAGCCTTGAAGGAGAACATCCGCTTCAAGCCCGCAGCCGGGTTCATCCGACTGAACTTGGGTGCCATGGAACCGGCCGCAAACAGCCAGCCACCGAGGGAAATCGGCCCGATCAGCGCCGCAAGCAACAACGTGATCATAAACGGCTGAATGGCCACCAGCGCCATCTGACCCGACTTCAACAGAAATGCGCCCATGGACCCCTGATCCATGATCACCTCGCGCGACAGCGTGAAGTTCAGGCGCATCAACTCCATCAGGTCTTCGGCCAGCATGCCGCCGAACACCAGCAGCGCACCGGCACCGGCCATGGTCACGGCGAGGGTGTTGAGCTCTTTGGAGCGGGCAATCTCACCCTTCTCACGGGAATCCTTTTTGCGTTTCTCCGTGGGGTCTTCTGTTTTGTCCTGACCGCTTTCGCTCTCTGCCATGACTCAGCGCGCCCGTGCCAGTTCGCGTAACAGCTGCAAGGCCTCGGTGGCCAGCGGCTGATACTGATTGAGAATGTCCGCCAGACCGACCCAGACGATAAACAGACCGAGGACCAGGGTCAGCGGGAAACCGATGGAGAAAATGTTCAGTTGCGGCGCGGCACGGGTCATCACGCCAAAGGCGATGTTGACCACCAGCAACGCGGTGACCGCCGGCAACACCAGCAACAACGCCGCCCCCAATACCCAACCGAGTTTGCCGGCCAGTTCCCAGTAATGCGCGGTCATCAGACCGCTGCCGACCGGTAGCGTGGTGAAGCTTTCGGTAAGGACTTCGAACACCACCAGATGGCCGTTCATCGACAGGAACAACAGCGTCACGAGCATGGTGAAGAATTGCCCGATCACCGCCACCGAGACGCCGTTGGCCGGGTCGACCATCGAGGCGAAGCCCATGCCCATCTGAATCGCGACGATCTGCCCGGCCACGGCAAACGCCTGGAAAAACAGCTGCAATGAAAAGCCCAGCACCGCACCGATGAGAATCTGCTCGGCAATCAGCAACAAGCCACTGAGATCCAGCGGGCTGACCGCCGGCATCGGCGGCAGGCTCGGCGCAATGCACACGGTGATGGCCACGGCGAAATACAGGCGCACCCGGCGCGATACCAGGGTGGTGCCGAACACCGGCATCACCATCAGCATCGAAGCGACGCGAAACAGCGGCAACATAAACGACGCCACCCAGGTACTGATCTGGGTGTCGGTCAGCTGAAGCAGCGATTGCATGGCTTAGCCGATGACCATCGGGATGTTTTTGTACAACTGGATGATGTATTCCATGAAGGTCTGCACGATCCACGGACCGCCGACAATCAGGGTCACCAGCATCACCAGCAGACGCGGCAGGAAGCTCAGGGTCTGTTCGTTGATCTGGGTCGCGGCCTGGAACATCGCCACCAGCAGGCCGACCAACAGGCTCGGCACCACCAGAATCGCGACCATTAACGTGGTCAGCCACAACGCTTCACGAAAGATATCGACCGCGACTTCCGGCGTCATGGCGAGACACCTCCGAAACTGCTGGCCAGGGTGCCGATGATCAGCGCCCAGCCATCAACCAGCACGAACAGCATGATTTTGAACGGCAGCGAGATGATCAGCGGCGACAGCATCATCATACCCATCGCCATCAGCACACTGGCCACGACCAGGTCGATGATCAGGAACGGAATGAAGATCATGAAGCCGATCTGGAACGCGGTTTTGAGCTCGGAGGTGACGAACGCCGGCACCAGAATGGTCAGCGGAGCCTGATCCGGGGTGGCGATGTCGGTGCGCTTGGACAGGCGCATGAACAGCTCCAGATCACTGGTGCGGGTCTGGGCGAGCATGAAGTCCTTGATCGGCACCTGAGCCTTTTCCACGGCTTGTTGCGCAGTGAGCGTTTCCGCCAGATACGGTTGCAGCGCGTCCTTGTTCACCCGGTCGAACACCGGGGCCATGATGAACATGGTGAGGAACAGCGCCATGCCGGTGAGGATCTGGTTCGACGGCGTCTGTTGCAGACCGAGGGCCTGACGCAGGATCGAGAAGACGATGATGATCCGGGTGAAACTGGTCATCAGAATCACGGCCGCCGGAATGAAGCTCAGGGCGGTCATGATCAGCAGGATCTGCAGACTGACCGAATACTCCTGCGCGCCATCGGCGTTGGTGCCCAGCGTGATCGCCGGGATCGACAACGGATCGGCGGCGAACGCCAGCGGCGCGGCCAGCATCAGGGCCAGCGTCAAGACGATGCGTAACGCACCCATTACTTCGTATCCTTCTGATCCTTGCCGAGAATCTTCAGCAGATGCTGGGCAAATTCCGGGGTCGCTTTCTCGCTGGTATTCGGCACCTCGACCGGCTCTTTGAGCACATGCAGCGCTGTGATGGTGCCGGGGCTGAGGCCGAGCAGGATCTGCTCGTTGCCAACCTGCACCAGCAGCAACCGGTCACGCGGCCCGAGCGCGCGCGAACCGATCAGCTCGATCACCTGGCCCTTGCCGGCCGGACCTGCCTGCTGCACCCGGCGCAGGAGCCATGCGAGGAAGAAGATCAACCCCAGCACCAGCAACAGGCCAAACACCAACTGCGTCAGTTGCCCGGCCACACCACTGTTGACCATCGGCGCGGTGGCGGCGGGCACGGTGGTCGCCGTCGACGGCTCGGCGGCCAGCACGCTCAATGGCAATGCCAGCAAAGCCCAGAGAAACCGCTTCACTCAGCGCAGCTTCTTGATGCGTTCGCTTGGGCTGATCACGTCGGTCAGGCGGATGCCGAACTTTTCGTTGACCACCACCACTTCACCGTGCGCGATCAGGGTGCCGTTGACCAGCACGTCCAGCGGCTCGCCGGCCAGGCGATCGAGCTCGATCACCGAACCCTGGTTGAGTTGCAGCAGGTTGCGGATGTTGATGTCGGTGCTGCCCACTTCCATCGAGATCGACACCGGGATGTCGAGAATCACGTCCAGGTTCGGGCCGTCCAGCGTCACCGGGTCGTTGTTCTTCGGCACGCTGCCGAACTCTTCCATCGGCAGACGGTTGGAGCTTGCGGCGCCAGCGTCGGCGGCCAGCAGCGCATCGATGTCAGCCTGGCTGCCATCACCGGTTTCTTCCAGGGCTGCAGCCCATTCGTCAGCCAGTGCCTGGTCGTCCTGGGCGTTCATATCGTCGTTCATCATTTGTCCTCGGCGGGCAAAAATTCAGTTAAATGCTTGGGGGTTGGAGCGCCGCTTCAGCGACGCTCGATCGGCTCGATCACTTGCAACGCGAGGTTGCCTTTGTGCGAGCCCATCTTGACCTTGAAGGCCGGCACGCCGTTGGCGCGCATGATCATGTCTTCCGGCATTTCGACCGGGATCACGTCACCCGGCTGCATGTGCAGGATGTCGCGCAGTTTCAACTGGCGGCGCGCCACGGTGGCGCCGATGGGTACGTCGACATCGAGCACGTCCTGACGCAGCGCGTTGACCCAGCGCTCATCCTGATCGTCGAGGTCGGACTGGAAACCGGCGTCGAGCATTTCGCGCACCGGCTCGATCATCGAGTACGGCATGGTCACGTGCAGGTCACCGCCACCGCCATCGAGTTCGATATGGAAGGTGGAGACCACGATCGCTTCGCTCGGGCCGACGATGTTGGCCATGGCCGGGTTCACTTCCGAGTTGATGTACTCGAAATTGACTTCCATGATCGCCTGCCACGCTTCTTTCAAATCGACGAAAGCCTGCTCCAGCACCATGCGCACCACACGCAGTTCGGTCGGGGTGAATTCACGCCCTTCGATCTTGGCGTGACGGCCGTCGCCGCCGAAGAAGTTGTCCACCAGTTTGAACACCAGTTTGGCGTCGAGGATGAACAGCGCGGTGCCGCGCAACGGTTTGATCTTGACCAGGTTGAGACTGGTCGGCACGTACAGCGAGTGCACGTATTCGCCGAACTTCATCACCTGCACGCCACCGACGGCAACGTCCGCCGAACGGCGCAACATGTTGAACATGCTGATGCGGGTGTAACGGGCAAAACGCTCGTTGATCATTTCCAGAGTCGGCATGCGTCCACGGACGATGCGGTCCTGACTGGTCAGGTCGTAGCTTTTGACACTGCCGGGTTCGGCAGCGTTATCGGTCTGTACCAGACCATCGTCGACGCCATGCAACAGCGCGTCGATTTCATCCTGGGACAGCAGATCCTGCACGGCCATGTCGTGTTCCTACTGCAGTACGAAATTAGTGAAAAGCAACTGTTCGATCACCACTTTGCCCAGCTCTTTCTGCGCCACTTCCTGGACGCTGGCGGTGGCCTTCTGGCGCAACATCTCTTGGCCGACCGGGGTCGCCAGGGTGGCGAAATCCTGACCGGAGAAAAGCATTACCAGGTTGTTGCGGATCACCGGCATGTGCACTTTGAGCGCTTCCAGATCGGCTTGATTACGCGCCAGCATGGTGATGCTCACCTGCATGTAGCGCTGACGACCGTTCTGGTTGTAGTTGGCAACAAAGGCCGGCGCCATCGGCTCGAAGATCGCTGGCTGCTTGCCCACAGGCGCCGCATCGGCGGCCTCGGCAGGCTTGCTCTGGGCGCTGTGCATGAAGAACCAGGTCGCCCCCACGGATGCACCAATGGCCAACAGCAACGCCAGCACGATCACAATGATCAGCTTGAGTTTGCCTTTGGTTGCGGGGTCTTTCACTGCTGCTGTTTCGCTCTTCGCCATGCCAATAATCCGTCACTAATCGGGTTTTCACAGTCGCACGGCAAGGCAAGAGCAAGTGTTATGCCAGAAGTGTCGGTGGTAGTGGAGACAACGCTGAAGTCAAAGGCACCCTCACCCCAGCCCTCTCCCGGAGGGAGAGGGGGCCGACCGAGGTGTCAGACGTCAAACATCGACCTGAAAGACCGAGTCGATTATGGATTCACTGCAGAAGTATCCGGTCGGCGTACTTCGCAAGCACCCCCCAATCAGTCCCCTCTCCCTCTGGGAGAGGGCTAGGGTGAAGGTTTTCAGGGGGCTGACCGAGGTGCAAGACATCAAACATCGACCTGAAAGACCGAGTCGATTATGGATTCACAGCAGAAGCATCCGGTCGGCATACTTCGCAAGCATCCCCCAATCAGTCCCCTCGCCCTCTGGGAGAGGGCTAGGGTGAGGGTTTTCAGGGGGCTGACCGAGGTGCAAGACGTCAAACATCGACCTGAAAGACCGAGTCGATTATGGATTCACTGCAGAAGTATCCGGTCGGCGTACTTCGCAAGCATCCCCCAATCAGTCCCCTCTCCCTCTGGGAGAGGGCTAGGGTGAGGGGCTCTTGATTTTGCTCAAGCGTAATAGTCGACCGCGCTGCTGCCGATCACGCTGGTGGTTTGAGCGGCGGTTTCAGCAATGGCGGCAGGCGCCAATTCGTCATCCGCCGAATCGAGGCGACCGCCGGCCGCGCTGGTGCGACCGCTCTGGCCTTGTTGCGCCTGCTCCTGACCCTGCTGCCCCTGCCAGCCACGGCTCTGGTCGGAGACATTGACGTCGACCTGGCCCATGCCCTGCTGGTTGAACATCTCGCGCAGACGGTGCATCTGCCCGTCCAGTGCTTCACGCACGCTTGGATGCGCGCTCATGAAGGTCACTTGCGTCTGTTGATCCGGAACCATGTTGACGCGAATGTCCAATCGCCCCAGTTCCGCCGGCTGCAACTGAATGTCCGCCGCCTTCAGATTGGCGCTCGACAGATACATGACGCGGTTGACCACTTCTTCGGTCCAGCCGCTCTGATGCATGGCGATTGGCTGGTTGACTGGCACGGCGTTGGCAGTCTTCGGCGTGGCCGCTTGCGTCAGCGCCGCCAGACGGTTGGCGAAGTCATCGACACGGGTATCGCTGGTCGCTGTCTTGAGATCTTTGAGGCCGTCGTCGATCAAGCCGCTGAATGCCTTCTCGCCACCCTGGCTGGTGCTGTCCTTGTCGGCTTGCACGTCGAGCATGCTGGCCATGCCGGCGGCGAAGGTTTGCGCGGAAGTCAATTCGCCGTCGGCCTGCGCCTGAGCCGGCGACGCTTTCGGTTGCGCCTGGCTGGCGGCGGAAATGTGCCCGCCCTGCTCCATCGCCATGCGCACGGCCGGCATCGAGTCGAGCGGGTCGGCCGAAGGGTCGAAATCGCTGTCGCTGGTCGGTGCCGGATCTTTGACCGTACCCGGCAGTGCGGCGAGCGCAGGGGTTTCGGTTTCAGGCTCGGCAGTGGCCACAACAGTCGGAGTCTGCACCACTGGCGCAGTCGCTACAGGTTGCACAGCGGTTGCCAACGCCGGATCGAGCGTCGGATCAACCGGCGCCGCATCTACGACTGGCGTCTGAGCGGTGTCATTGGTGTCGTCGTTGCTGGTGCTGCGGTCATCGGTCGCTGCGGTTTTGTAGGCAGGCAAGTCGTTGCCGCTATCGGCAACCGCCGGCTGCGCAGCGGCAGACGGATCTTTGCCGATGTCCTTTTTGCCGCTGTTGTCAGCGACTTTGTCGCGCGAAGATTTTGGCGAATTATCAGCGGTGACGACGGGCTTGTTCGACCCCTGATCGGCGAACACCTTGGCGAAGCTAGAGGCTTTATCCCCAGTGTCTACGGCCATAGCCGACGTTTTGGCCGAGGCGGCTTGCGCCTTGGCCTGAGCGGCGTTCTGAAGAAGGATGTTGGGGGTCGCAGGCATGAAACGGTCTCCGCTGCACTGGGATCGTAGGTACAGTTGCGGAGTTGACTGCAAGTGCCGGGCCAGTTTTGTCCGACGCTTGAGAAAAGCGCCGGACGGCGAGATCAATGAGTCAACGCGTGCTGTCGCTCATCTTCGTAAACAGGGCGCACATCGGCAAATTCGCCGCTGATCTCGGCGACCAGTTTGACGATTTCCGAAGGACTTTTATCTTTGGCCTCCGATTCCAGCTCCTGGCAGAGCGCCGCCAGGCGGACAGCGCCCATGTTGCTCGCGCTGCCTTTGAAGCTGTGAGCTACTTCCGACAAAACCCTGGCGTTGTCTGCCTTTCGCAGCTCAACCAAGCGATTTTCGGAATCCGCCAGAAAGGTATCCAGAAGCTCCGGATAACCCTCCTCCATGACTTCGCGCAGTACGCTCAGCGCCTCGCGATCAATATGTGTGTCAGTCACTTGTTCACTCCTTGATCAAGAATTGCCCGGATTATGCCTCAACCTCCCAGGAAAACTCCACGCAGGCACTACGACCTTCGTCCGACCAACTGGCGTTATGCCCCAATTGCCGGACCAGACTGACGCCGCGCCCCGACAAACGGACACCGTCAAGGGGCCTTTCCATGACCCGCGCCACATCAAAACCCTTGCCGCTGTCTTCGACGCGAATCACCAACCGGCCACCCTCGCCTTGTGGTTGCACCTGCAGATGCACCCGGACAAAACCATCCTGCAGCGCCTCCAGCCGATCGTTGCGCTGCTGATAGTAGCGAGCGAAACCTGCCGCATCGCGCTTGAGACTGGAATCCAGACCCAGCACGCCGTGCTCCAGCGCATTGGAATACAACTCGGCCAGTACGCTGTACAAAGCGCCACTCTGCCCCCGCAGCCCGTGCACCTCCAGCAGCAACTGCAACAAGTAGGGCAACGGATTGAAACGCTTGAGCGTGGCGCCACGGAATTCGAAGCTCACCGACCAGTCGAGCGGACACGATTGGCCGCTGTCGGAATACACCGGTGCCAACGGATTAACCTGCGCCGGCTCCAGCAGGCTGACCTCGACCATGCTGACATCGTCGCGCGCCTCGCCGCGAAAATCCCGCAGCGCCTGTTCGATATCTTCGAACAAGCGATCCGGCTCGCGATTGGCGGCGAACACCTGCTGCAAACGCTCGACGCCGAACAGTTGATCACTGGCGTCACTGGTGTCGATCACGCCGTCGGACAACACGAACACCCGATCACCGACGGCCATTGGATGGACTTCCGTACGGTCATCGAACGCCTGCGCGCTCAACACCCCCAACGGCAAGTGCCGTGCGGCCAACGGCACGCGCTCACCCGTGGCAATCCGGTGCAGATAACCGTCAGGCATGCCGCCGTTCCACACTTCGACCGAACGCCGCTGAAAACTCAGGCACAGCAACGTGGCACAACAGAACATGTCCACCGGCAGGATGCGTTTGAGCTTGGCATTCATCTCGCGCAGGGTTTCGGCGAGGCCGTAGCCCTTGGCGGTCATGCCGTAGAACACCTCGGCCAGCGGCATCGCGCCTACTGCGGCCGGCAGGCCATGGCCGGTGAAATCGCCCAACAGCACATGCATGTCACCCGCCGGTGTGTAGGCCGCGAGCAACAGATCGCCGTTGAACAAGGCATAGGGCGATTGCAGGTAACGGATATTCGCCGCACTCAGGCAACCAGAGTGCGCGACCTTGTCGAACACCGCTTTGGCCACGCGTTGTTCATTGAGCAGGTAATCATGGTGTTTGGCGATCAGGTCGCGCTGTTGCAAGACCGTTGCCTGCAAGCGGCGCAAGCGATCCATCGCCTTGATTTTGGCGGCGAGGATCACCTGGTTGTAGGGCTTCGCCAGAAAGTCGTCGCCCCCAGCCTCCAGACAACGGGCCAGCGCTTCGCTTTCCGTCAGCGAGGTGAGGAAGATGATCGGCACCAGCGTCTCGCCCGCCAGCGCCTTGATCTGCCGCGCCGCTTCGAAGCCGTCCATCACCGGCATCATCGCGTCCATCAGCACCAGATCGGGTGGCTGCCGGCGAAACAGATCGACCGCTTCGGCACCGTTGGCCGCCGTCAGCACTTCATGGCCCTGGCGACGGACGATGGTCGACAACAGCAGCCGATCGGCGGCGCTGTCTTCAGCAATCAGGATAATCAGCGGCTCTTGCGCCAGCATGGGCGTCATCTGATGTCGAAGAGTTTGTCGAAATTGGAAATCGCGAGGATTTTCTTCACATCGGAACTGCTGTTGACGACGCGGATATCCGACTCATCGCCACCGGCGTGATCACGCAGCAGGAGCAGCATGCCCAGTGCGGAGCTGTCGAGGTAGGTGGCCTCTTTCAGGTCGACCACGATGGAGTGGGGCTTCTTGGCAAGATGCTCATAGGACTCGCGAAACTCCTGATGGCGACCGAAATCGAATCGCCCCTTGACCGAGATCGTGAGTTTTTGACCATCCGGAGAGACTTCTGTAACGACTGACATTGACTGGCTTCCTTGTCATTGACGAACCTGTACAAGGTTTAGCACTTGCACAGAGTTGCAGCAAGGTTAGAAACCAGATCAAGAGATCGCAGCCTTCGGCAGCTCCTACACCGATCCCCTGTAGGAGCTGCCGAAGGCTGCGATCTCTTGATCTTGTTTTAGAACGGATTCTGGCGGGGCAAGCGCTGCGACAACTCATCGAGCAGCTTCTGCTCGCGTTTGTCTTCGAGGCGTTGCGCCTCTTCGCGATAGCGCTGCACCAGTTTGCGCAAACCTTCGACCTTGGCGAAGGCCTGCTGCCATTCCTCACGGGCCTTGTCGAGCTTGTTCTGGTGCCAGACCAGGCTCTGCCGCTGCTGATCAACCGCAGTGTCGAGTTGCGCCAGAAAGCCCTGAAAACCGAGCAGCCATTGCCCGGTCACGCCGGTGCTGCCGCGCACGATCCATTGCTGCGAGTAATCCAGACGGAAGGCATTGAGGTCGGCCAGTTTGCTTTCCGCGACTTTGACCTGGCCCTGAAAATAGCCCAGCCGTTGCACGGCGGTCTTCTCGGCCTTTTCGGCCATGTCCACCACCGGTGCCAGGCGCGCAGCGCGGCTGACGGCCATGGCCGGTTACCCGCCCGCCGCAGGGGCGAACAAGGTCTCGAGATAGGCCTGGCTTTCACCCATGTTGATTTTGTCGTTGAGGCCCTGACGCTGGTAGCGGACCAACTGCGGTTGCAGGGAAATCGCCAGATCGGTCTCGCGGTCGCCGCCGGCAACGTAGGCACCGACGCTGATCAGATCGCGGCTCTGCTGATAGCGCGACCACAACTGTTTGAAGTATTGCGCGCGCTGCATGTGCTCGGGCGAAACCACCGCTGGCATCACCCGGCTGATCGACGCTTCGATGTCGATGGCCGGATAGTGCCCTTCCTCGGCCAGACGCCGGGACAGCACGATGTGACCGTCGAGTACGCCTCGGGCCGAGTCGGCAATCGGGTCCTGCTGGTCATCACCTTCAGACAGCACGGTGTAGAACGCGGTAATCGAACCACCTCCCTTCTCCGCGTTACCGGCACGTTCAACCAGTTTCGGCAACTTGGCGAACACCGACGGCGGATAACCCTTGGTTGCCGGCGGTTCGCCGATGGCCAGGGCGATTTCCCGCTGCGCCTGAGCGAAACGGGTCAGCGAATCCATCAGCAGCAGGACGTTCTTGCCCTTGTCGCGGAAGTACTCGGCGATTCGCGTGCAATACATGGCGGCGCGCAAACGCATCAGCGGCGCATCGTCCGCGGGCGAGGCGACCACCACGGAGCGCTTGAGGCCTTCTTCACCGAGGATGTGCTCGATGAATTCCTTAACTTCTCGACCCCGCTCACCGATCAGGCCAACGACGATAATGTCAGCCTCGGTGAAGCGGGTCATCATGCCCAGCAGCACGGATTTACCGACACCGGTACCGGCGAACAAGCCCAGACGCTGACCACGACCGACCGTCAGCAAACCGTTGATGCAACGGATACCGACGTCCAGCGGCACGCTGATCGGGTCACGGTTGAGCGGGTTGATCGTCGGGCCGTCCATCGGCACCCAGTCTTCGGCCTTCATGCCGCCCTTGCCGTCCAGCGCACGACCGGCGCCGTCGAGGACGCGCCCGAGCATGCTCATGCCCATCGGCAAGCGGCCGGTTTCAGCCAGCGGCACCACGCGGGCACCGGGAGCGATACCGGCGACACTGCCGACCGGCATCAGGAAGACTTTGCCGCCGGAAAACCCCATGACTTCCGCTTCGACCTGGGACGGGTGATAGCTGTCGTCGTTGATCACCAGGCAGCGCGTGCCCATGGCGGCGCGCAGGCCTTCGGCTTCGAGGGTGAGACCGACCATGCGCAGCAGGCGACCTTCAAGAATCGGCGCGCCGGCAATCTCGGTGGCCTCAGCGTAAGTGCTCAGACGCTTGGCGAAACTGGTGCGTTCAAGGCGCATCGGAGTCGTCCGCGAGCGGCTCTTCAGGTGCGGCCGCCGGTTTTACGTCTTCCGGAATGTCCAGGCTCAGATCCGCCTCGGCCGGGTGCAAAGCCTGTTCGTGCAATTGATCGAACAGTTTGGCCATGACCTGAGCAACGCGGGTTTCGATGCTCGCATCGATACGGCTGTGCTCGGTTTCCACGCGGCAACCGCCGGGCATCAGCGCTTCGTCTTCGACGATGCGCCAGGTTTCCTCATGACGCTCGCGCAGGGCTTTGGCCTGTTCGAAGTCCTGCGGATTGACGTACAGGCGCACGTTGTCGACGCCCAGCGGCAACAGCTTGAGGGCGTCGCGCATGACGTGTTCGATCTGGCTGGAATCGATGGCCAGTTCGCGCTTGATCACTTGTTTGGTGATGTGCTGCACGAGGTCGACCAGCGACTTTTCGATCTGGGTGTCTTGCTCGGCGATCGGCTCGAACAGGTTCGCCATCAACTGCTCGAGGCTGGCCAGCTTCGCCGCCAGCGCCACTTCAGCTTCCTGACGGACCTTGAGCGTGGCGCTGTGAAAACCTTCTTTCTCGCCGATGCCGAAGCCTTCGTTGTAAGCCTCCTGACGGATGCTTTCGAGTTCTTCCAGGGTCAGTGGCTGGACTTCTTCCAGCGGCACTTCTTCCATTTCCGGCGGTTCAGGTTCCGGTTCAGGCTCGGGTTCCGGCTTCGGCGGGTCGAAGCTGGGCATGGCCCAGGATTCGAAACCACGGACATCACGGGCACGGATCAGATCCGTCACATCGTCGTCGTGCTTGTCCATGGGCTTAGATCATTTCCTCGCCGCCCTTGCCACCGAGAACGATTTCTCCGGCTTCGGCCATACGGCGGGCGATGGTGAGGATTTCCTTCTGCGCCGTTTCGACGTCGCTGACGCGCACCGGACCTTTGGCCTCGAGGTCGTCGCGCAACAGTTCGGCGGCACGTTTGGACATGTTCTTGAAGATCTTCTCTTTGACGCCTTCGTCCGAGCCCTTGAGGGCCAGTACCAGCACGTCCGAGGACACTTCGCGCAGCAACGCCTGAATACCACGGTCGTCAACATCGGCGAGGTTGTTGAACACGAACATGAGGTCTTCGATCTGACCGGACAGGTCTTCGTCGACTTCGCGGATCGAGTCCATGAGCTGGCCTTCGATCGAGCTGTCGAGGAAGTTCATGATGTCCGCCGCGCGCTTGATGCCACCCAGGGTGGTGCGCGAGGCATTCGAGTTGCCGGAGAACTGCTTCTCGAGAATCTGGTTGAGCTCTTTCAATGCTGCTGGCTGCACGGTGTTCAACGATGACACGCGCAGGATGATGTCCAGACGCACCTTGTGGTCGAAGTTGCCAAGCACTTCACCGGCCTGATCCGGGTCGAGGTACGCGACCACGATCGCCTGAATCTGCGGGTGTTCGTAACGGATCACGTCGGCAACGGCGCGCGGCTCCATCCACTTCAGGCTGTCGAGGCCGCTGGTGTTGCCGCCGAGCAGGATGCGGTCGATCAGGCCGTTGGCCTTGTCTTCACCCAGGGCCTGGGTGAGCATTTTGCGCACGTAGTCGTCGGAACCGACGCCGAGGCTGGTCTGGTCGCCGACGATGTCGACGAACTCGCTCATCACCTGTTCAACCTGCTCGCGATGGACGTTGCCCATCTGCGCCATGGCCACACCGACCCGCTGAACCTCTTTCGGGCCCATGTGACGCAGCACTTGTGCGGCATCGGTCGAACCCAGGGACAGCAGCAGAATCGCGGCTTTGTCGACCTTGGTCAGTTTGACGGTAGCGGCTCGGTTATCACTCATCTGCGTTAATCCACTCTTTCACGACCTGAGCCACGCGACCCGGGTCTTCAGCTACCAGACTCTTGATTGCATTCAGTTGCGCGTCATAACCCTCACTTGGGCTCGGCAACAGAATGCTCTGCGGACCACCGAGGCTTACGCGGTCGTTGGCCAGGTCGCCGTCCAGGCCGCCCATGCCACCGAGTTCCACGTCGCTGCCCAGACCGGCCAGCTCCTTGCCTTTGCCGCCGCCGGTGATGTTATTGAGCACCGGACGCAGCACACCAAACACCAGCACCAGGATGAACAGCACACCCAGCACTTGTTTGACGATGTCCCAGAACCATGGCTGGGAGTAGAACGGAATATCGGCAATCACTTCGCCGCGCTCGGCGGAGAACGGCATGTTGATCACGCTGACGCTGTCGCCACGGCTGGCGTCGAAACCGACCGCGTCCTGAACCAGACGAGTGAAGCGCGCCAATTCGTCGGCGCTCCACGGTGCACGGGTGGTTTCGCCGTTGGCCGCGTTGACCTTGACCTGATCATCGACCACCACCGACACCGACAGACGATTCAGGCGACCCTGCTGCTGTTTGGTGTGGCTGATGGAACGATCAAGCTCGAAGTTCTTGGTCGATTGTTGACGCTTGTCGGCCGGGTACGGCGCGAGCATCGGCTGGCCGGTGGCCGGGTCCATGATCTGCTGACCGTTGGCATCCACCAATGGCTGACCCGGCTGAATCATGCCGGCCGGCGCTGCGGCGCCACCAGTGGTTTGCGGTGCCGAGGCCGGCGACGGTGGCTGGTTGCTCAGGGCACCCGGCACACCTTGCGGGCCATTGCTGGCGGTGCGTTGTTCGTTGACCGACTGCTCGCTGCGCAACGCCGGTTGATCCGGATTGAACTGTTCGGCGGTCGATTCGACGGCGCTGAAATCGACGTCGGCCGAGACTTCAGCCTTGTAGCGATCGTTGCCCAGTACCGGTTGCAGAATGTTGTGCACGCGTTGAGTGAGCATGCTTTCCATGCGACGGCTGTAATCGAACTGCTTGCCGGCCATGGTCATTTCGGAGTTTTCCGCCTGATCAGAGAGCAGGTTGCCCTTCTGGTCGACGACGGTGATCTGCGACTTGCTCAATTCAGGAACGGAGGTGGCCACCAGGTTGATGATCGCGACCACCTGCCCCGGCTCCAGCGAACGACCGCTGTACAGCTCGACCAGAACCGAAGCACTTGGCTTGCGTTCATCACGCACGAACACCGAACTCTTCGGGATCGCCAGGTGCACGCGGGCACCCTTGACGTTGTTCAGGCTGGAGATGGTCCGCGCCAGCTCACCTTCCAGGCCGCGACGATAACGCGTCGCTTCCATGAACTGGCTGGTGCCCAGACCCTGTTCCTTGTCGAGGATTTCGAAACCGATGTTGCCGTCGCTGGGAGTGACACCAGCGGCTGCGAGCTTGAGGCGCGCGCGCGACAGATCATCGGCCTTGACCAGCAAGGCGCCGGAGTTCGGTTCGACGGTGTAAGGAATGTCGGCAGAGGCCAGGGTGTCCATGACCTGTTTGGCGTCCATGCCGGCCAGGCTGCCGTACAACGGACGGTAATCCGGCTGCTGCGACCACAGCACCACGGCAAAGCCAATCGCCACGCTCGCAGCCAGGCCGACCAACAGGCCCACCTGACGCAGCATGGTCATCTCGGAGAGGTTTTCCAGGAAGGACAGGCCGAACAGCGGCGGTTTGCCGTCTATCGGGGTGGCCTTGGCCGGAACGTTATCGGCGACTGCTTCTGCCATGACTCAATCTCGTCCTTAAACCGGCATCTGCATGATGTCTTGGTAAGCCTGAACCAGCTTGTTGCGCACCTGGGTCAGAGCCTGGAACGACACGCTGGCTTTTTGCGAAGCGATCATCACGTCCGTCAGGTCGACGCCGCTCTTGCCCACTTCAAATGCGTTGGCCAACTGAGTCGACGCCTGCTGGGTATCGCTGACCTTGTTGATCGCCTGACCGAGCATGTCGGAAAAGCTGCTGCCCGCCAGTTCAGGGACAGCGGTCGTCGATTTCGGTGCAGACATGGCATCCAGCTTCATGGCCTTCATGTCTGTCATCAACCGATTAAATTCAATACCTTGGCTCATGGTCTACTCTCTTGGGCGGCCCGCAATTTTTTGACACTCACTCGGCGGGTACACAGGTATTAGCAACAAGGGTGCCAGCTCATGGGCACCCCTTTCAGAAAAGCATTTTCAAATCGTTGCGTCAGACGTCAGGTGGCGAACAGATAGCCTTCGACGTCCATCCCGGCATCGCGCATTTGCGCCAGTTTGTAGCGCAGGGTGCGCGGGCTGATGCCGAGCTTTTCTGCGGCTTCCTTGCGTCGTCCACGCTCGGCGCGCAGGGTATCGATGATCATCTGAAACTCCCGGCGGCGCAGGTCATCGCCCAGGGCGCCGGCCGAATCCGCTTCGATTTCCACCTCGCGAAGCACCGCTGACACTGGCGCGGCGACGGGCATCGCGGTGTACGTCACGGGACCCGCCAGACAGAAATCCTGCGGCTGAATCAAACCGCCCTGCTGCAAGATCAACGCACGCTGAATGGCGTTATCCAGTTCACGCACATTGCCTGGCCACGGGTAAGCGGTCAGGCACACTTGCGCCTCAGGCGAGAGTTTCGCCGCTGCGTGCTTCATTTTATTGACGTGTTTGGCCAGCAACCTTTCGGCCAGCGGCAGGATATCGGCAGTGCGCTCGCGAAGTGGACGCCAGGCCAGGGGAAAAACCGACAGGCGGTAAAAAAGATCTTCGCGGAACCGCCCCGCCGCCACTTCGCCCGCCAGATCGCGGTTGGTGGTGGCGACCACGCGAATATCCAGAGCAATCGGTTTACGTGCACCGACGCGCTCGACCTCGCGCTCTTGCAAGACGCGCAGCAATTTGGCTTGCAGACCGAGGGGCATTTCGGAGATTTCGTCGAGCAACAGCGTGCCGCCGTCGGCTTGTTCGAACTTGCCAGCCTGCGCGGCAATGGCGCCGGTGAACGAACCCTTTTCGTGGCCGAACAATGTTGCTTCGAGCATGTTGTCCGGGATCGCCGCGCAGTTGATCGCAATGAACGGCTGGCTGGCGCGGTGGGATTGCTGGTGAATGTAGCGCGCCAGCACTTCTTTACCGGTGCCGGATTCACCGGAGATCAGCACTGTCGAATCGCTGCGCGCCACCCGCGCTGCCAACTCCAGCAATTGCGCACTGGCCGGCTCGACTGCCACCGGGCCTTCGCCGTCGCTTGTGCCAATGCTGCCCAGCGCATGCCGCGCCACCAGATCCAGCAACGCCTTGGGCTCAAACGGTTTGACCAGATAGTCGGCCGCGCCCTGACGCATTGCATCGACGGCACGCTCGACCGCGCCGTGCGCGGTCATCAGCAACACCGGCAATTGCGGTTGGCGGGCACGCAGCAGGCCGAGCAATTGATGGCCGTCCATACCGGGCATGTTGACGTCACTGACCACCAGACTGAACGCCTCGCGCGCCACCGCCGTCAGCGCATCTTCAGCGCAACCGACCGCGTGGTAATCGTGGCCGGCCAGCAACAACGTATCGGCCAGCGCCTCGCGCAACGAGCGGTCATCCTCGACCAGCAAAACCTTGATGCCCATGTCTTTCACTCAGCTCCCTGTACAGCGGAAAACAGCGGCAGGATCACCTGCGCGCATGTGCCGCGCCCGACTCGCGAACGCAGCCGCAATTCTCCCTGATGTGCCCGGGCCACAGCCTTGACCACCGTCAGGCCCAGACCGGTGCCGGTGACTTTGGTGGTAAAAAATGGCTCGCCGAGCCGCGCCAGCACCGCCGGCTCGATGCCGCTGCCACTGTCGCTGATACTCAGATGCAGGTTGTTGTCGCGGGTGTAGCAATGGACTTTCAGGCGGACGTCGGCGGCACTGGCCTGAATGGCGTTTTCGATCAGGTTCAACAGCGCTCCGACCAACGTGTCGCGGTTGCACAGCAGCTCGCCGGCATGACTGTCGCACTGCCAGCGGATGGGCAGATCCTGCACGTGCGTCAGTGCCGCCGCTTGCAGTGCCTGCATCAAGGTGTTCGGGGTGAGGCGATCGGTCAGCGGCAGCTCACCGCGAGCGAACACCAGCATGTCGCGCACCTGGTGTTCGAGTTCATGTAGACGTTCTTTCAGGCGCCCGGCGAAACGCTGCTGGGTGGCGACCGGTAATTCCTGCTCAGTCAAATGACTGGCGTAGAGCAAAGCGGCGGACAGCGGCGTGCGGATCTGATGGGCCAGCGAAGCGACCATGCGCCCCAGCGAGGACAAACGCTCGTGACGCGCCAGTTGATCCTGCAGATGACGGGTTTCTGTCAGGTCGTTGAGCAACACCAATTGCCCCGGCTCGGCGTCCAGCGAGCGGGTGGCAATCGACAGGCGTCGACCATTTTTCAGGGAAATTTCATGACCGTCGTCTTCACGCGGGGCAAAGCAACGCGCAATCACATGGCGCCACAACTCGCCCTCAAGCGGCAGGCCGAGCAGTTCGGTGGCGGCCGGATTGGCTTCGCGCACCATGCCATGACCGTCGATGACGATGACGCCACCGGGCAACAGGTCAAGGAGGTTTTGCAGGCGGTTGGCCAAGCGTTCCTTTTCCGCCAGCTCCTGCATGCGCTGGGCACTGACGACTGCGAGTTCACCCTTGAGCTCGGTCACCCGCGCTTCAAGCATGCTGTAGGAGTCCGTCAGTTGGCTGGACATCTGGCTGAACAGCTCGAATGCCTGCTCCAGGCCCTGTCGGCTTGCCTGCTCTACGGAGGACGGCTGCCCCTCGGGACTGGAGGCAGAAGACATCTGGGCGTGGGGCATTGTGCTTTCTCGCTTGGCTGACCGTCAGTTAAACGGAACGTTGCGAGGGCTGTAGCAATACCCGTGCCTAAAAAAAACTGCTTATAAATGAAGCAGTTGAAAAACAGGCGTCAATCCTCCGCCTGTTCATCTCCATCGCGTCGGCTCATGCCGTACTTGCGCATCTTCTCGACCAGGGTGGTACGACGGATACGCAGACGTTCAGCCGCACGCGCCACAATGCCATTGGCATCGTCCAGCGCCTGCTGAATCAGGCCCTGCTCCAGACCACCGAGGTAGTCTTTGAGGTCCAGGCCTTCCGGCGGCAGCATGGCGTTGGCGGTGAAGTCCGGCGTATGGCCATTGATCGCCACGCGCTCTTCGAGATCGCTGCGCAGGCTGTCGACCATCTGCTCGTCTTCGTCGTCGACGTAGCGGAATTTCTTCGGCAGTTCGACCACGCCGATCACCCCGTACGGATGCATGATCGCCATGCGCTCCACCAGGTTGGCGAGCTCGCGGACGTTGCCCGGCCAGCCGTGACGGCACAGCGACATGATGGCCGCCGAGTTGAAGCGGATCGAACCGCGCTTCTCGTGCTCCATGCGCGAAATCAGTTCGTTCATCAGCAACGGAATGTCTTCGACGCGCTCACGCAGCGGCGCCATCTCGATCGGGAACACGTTCAGGCGATAGTAGAGGTCTTCGCGGAAGGTGCCGATCTCGATCATGCTTTCGAGATTCTTGTGGGTCGCGGCGATGATGCGCACATCGACGCTCTGGGTCTTGTTGCTGCCCACGCGCTCGAAGGTGCGCTCCTGCAGCACGCGCAGCAGCTTGACTTGCATCGGCAGCGGCATGTCGCCGATTTCGTCGAGGAACAGCGTACCGCCGTTGGCCAGTTCGAAACGGCCCGCACGGCTGGTGATCGCGCCGGTGAAGGCGCCCTTCTCATGGCCGAACAGTTCGCTTTCGAGCAGCTCAGCAGGGATCGCCCCGCAGTTGACCGGCACGAACGGTGCGTCGCGGCGCTTGGAATGGTAATGCAGGTTGCGCGCAACCACTTCCTTGCCAGTGCCGGACTCACCGAGGATCAGCACGCTGGCGTCGGTGTCGGCCACTTGCTGCATCATCTGGCGCACGTGCTGGATCGCACGACTGGTGCCGACAAGGCTGCGGAACAGGTTGGGTTCGCGATGACGCCCGCGCTCGCGGGCCTGGTCGTACATCTCGCGGTAGACCTGGGCACGGTGCAGCGAATCGAGCAATTTGCTGTAGCTGGGTGGCATTTCGAGGGTCGAAAGCACTCGGCGACGCTGGTCTTCAGGCAGGTCAACGGAAGAATTATCGCCCATTAACAAAACCGGAAGGAACTCATCCCAGGTCGAGAGTGTCTTTAACAAGCCCAAAAGCGCACCAGGAGCATTAACGGTCCCGATCAGTACGCAAATGACCTCACGACTAGACGACAAAGAGCCGACTGCCTGCTGCCAGTCATGGCTGCCGCAGGGTAAATTTTCTTCGCCGAGAAAATTTAGAATCACCGCCAGGTCGCGGCGGCGGACGCTATCGTCATCGATCAGCAGAATTTTGGTTTCACGCCACATGCAATAGCAACTTCCCTAGTCAACTCAATGCCCGAAATTAGGGGCAAGCGAGACGCTTGCAGGACACCATGTGCCTGTAGACGCCTGAAATCTGAAAACAGCCACTAGTTAAGTCAAAAAACCGTGCACAGTCAAATTTATGGCGCACATGCCTGGATTAACTGGAGGTCAATTAACCAAACAGATGGTAAACCTTTGCCGCCTTTTGCGCTTGGGTGATCTGCGACATCTCGTTGGCTATCGCTTGCCGCTCACCCATGGCCACCTCAAGAAGGTCTTTGTAGACGTGGAGCAACTCCTCAAGGTTGTCGCGCAATGCGACTTCATCCAGTGCAGCCTCAGCCATGACGTCTTCCATGCAGGAACGGCAAGCCAGATCCAGCTCGCCAATGGCTTCCCAATTGCGCTCGGCCAGGGCACTGACCAACGCTTCTCGGGTATCGGCGATTCGCTGCAATACAAGACTCATGACGATCTCCTTCAGAACTGCGGAGCAGGCACAGGGGCAATAGCATCCCAGCCTTCCTTGACCGTGCTCAGCAAGCCGGCAACCTCATCAAGAATGCGCGGGTCGCTGCTGATGTTCGCCTCGGCGAGGCGCTTCATCATGTAGATATACAACCCATCCAGATCAGCCAGGGTATCTGCGCTGTTTTCCAGATCAAGGCCTTCACGCAGACCGCTGACAATGCCGATCGCCTTGCTGATCGAAGTGCATTTGCCAGGAATGTCCTTGCGCTCGATGGCGCCTTTGGCCTGAGCGATTCGGGCCAGTCCACCTTCCATCAACATTTGCACCAGACGGTGCGGGCTCGCCTCGGATGTCTGGGCGTGTGCGCCGACTTTCTGATACTGCCGAAGGGCTAACATCGGATTCATGTTCTACCTCATTGCCACAATGACTCGTATAACCAGTGTATCGCCAACGAATCACAGAACTTTAGATCAAAAGACAAAAACCCGGCGCACGCCGATAAAGCGTAGCCGGGTTTTTGTCGTGTCCGCCTGTTACTTCGCGGACTGCTGAGCGTTCAGCGAGCTGAAGAACGACGTAATGTTGCTCGCCGTAGCCTTCATCTGCCCTACCAGCAAGTCCATGGCGTTGTACTTGGCAGTCAACGTCTTGGTCAGGTTGGCGACACGCAAGTCCAGCGCCAGCTGCTGGTTGGTGAGGGTGCGCGTGTTGTTATTGAGAATGGTCAGACGCTGATCAAGCAAACCGCTGGTAACCTTACTGCCCGCCGGAGCATTGAGGTACGGATCAACCGCCTTTTTCATCCGCGCCAGCAGACCATTGGTGTCGTTGGTTCCGGTGAACAACTGCTGAACCTGGCCAGTCATGCCCGGCTGATCCATAGTCTTGTTGAACGCCGCTGTATCAAAGGTCAGGTTACCGTTGTTGCGGTCGGTCATCACACCCAACTGCGACAGCACAGACAGCGGACCACCGGCACCCGGGGCCGTCAACTGACTACGAATATCGGCAATCAGCGAACGCGGCAGCGAGTCGCCCGTGAATGCGGCCTGCACAGTCAGCTTGCCATCTTCGTCCGGTGTCGCCTTGGACAGGGTATCGATGGTCGTCTTCAGCGTGTTGTAAGCGTCGACAAACGACTGGATCGATGTCTGCAACCCTTTGGTGTTGGCATCAACGCTGACAACAGTAGGTGCGCCATTGGTTGGCGTGACCGACGTGAGATTCAGCGTCAGACCGCTGATTGCGCCGCTCACCGTGTTGCTCTTGCTGGTCACTGTCAGGCCGTCGATGGTCAGCTCGGCGTTTTGCGCAACGCCGTTGACGGCGCCCGAAGCGCCTGCTGCCGGACTGCTGCCCATCGGCTGAGTACCATCGATTTCCAGGCCGGCAATACCGCTGACGGTCATGTCAGAACCTGCGCCGGTCTTGCTCGAACTGATCACCAGGCGCGAAGACCCGGAGCTGTCGGTCACGATGTTGGCGGAAATGCCGTTGCTGCCCTGCGCCTTGTTGATGGCGTCACGGGTAGTCTGCAAGGTGGCATTGGCCGGAATGTCTACGTTGTAATCAGTGCCATTCTGACTGATTTTCAGGGTACCACTCGGAATGGCACTGGCGGCGCCGCCGGCGAAAGAGGCACTGGCAATTTTCGAGCCCGTGGCCAGCTTGTTCACCACCACGTTGTATTTTCCCGCAACCGCCGTGCTGTCGGACGTGGCGCTGAGGATATCCGTGTTGCCCGAGGTCGCCGTGAAGCCGGCAAACGCAGGATTGGTCTTGCTGCTCAGGTTGGTCATCGCCGTCTGGAATGCGGTCAGCGCACTCTTCAACGAACCGACACCGGAAATCTTCAGCGTGTTGGTTTTGGTCGCAGAATCGATCTGCGTCTGCTTGGCAGACTTGTCGGCGTTGACCAGCGCGGTGACGATCGCGCCGATGTCCAGACCGGAACCCAGTCCGGAACCCGGTAGAATTGGACTTGCCATGTGCATCTCCCTTCAGATTGTTGCCATTCTTTTGACCGTTACCAGCGTCTTGGGAACGAACAAACACTATTCATGCCAGCTATCAGACTTTCGCGTCGAACAATACGTGACTGGCATTGGCCAGACTGTCTGCCAGCTTCAAGGCTTCGGCGGAGGGAATCTGTCGAACGACCTCACCCGTCTCGCTTGCGATCACCTTGACGATGACCTTCCCGGAATGCTCATCGATCGAGAACTCCAGATTGCGCTTGATCGACTGGACAAACTTTTCGATCTCCTGCACCGCCAATTTCAATTTGGCGTCGTCCGAATCCTGACTCTTCGCAGCGACCGGCGCTTCAGTCTTGGCAACTTTAGGCGTGTCTGACGGTTTGTCAGCAACCGGCGTTACTGGCTTGGGAGCCGGATAAGACACGTTAAGCTTCACGCTCATGTCCATGCCCATCACCTCTTAACGTAAAAAGGCGAGAGAGCGCGACCAGCGCACTCCCCCGCCCAAACTCGATCCGAAATTACTGAAGCAGCTTCAGTACAGCGGAAGGCAGTTGGTTGGCTTGAGCCAGAACCGAGGTCGAAGCCTGTTGCAGGGTTTGCTGCTTGGTCAGGTTAGCAGTCTCTGCGGCGAAGTCGGTATCTTGTACGCGACCTTGTGCAGCAGTGGTGTTTTCAGTGATGTTCTGCAAGTTCTGGATGGTGCTGGTCAGACGGTTTTGCGAAGCACCCAGGCTGGCGCGGGTTGCACCGATGGCAGCGATTGCAGCGTCGATCGCGGTGATCGCGTTGTCGATGTTCTGCGAAGCGCCAGTTACGGTAGCACCGGTCAGGGACAGAGTACCGCTACCTACCGACAGGCTTACTGCGTCGAACTTGGAGCTCAGTACCAGGTCGATGTGGTTAGCCGAACCGGTGTTTGCGCCCACTTGCAGGGTCACAGTACCAGCCGAACCGTCCAGCAGGTTTTTGCCGTTCAGGTTGGTCGAAGCCGAGATACGAGTGATCTCGTCGGACATCTGAGCGAATTCAGCGTTGGTAGCGGTCTGGTCAGCAGTGCCGTTGGTACCGTTACGTGCTTTAACAGCCAGTTCACGCATACGCTGCAGAATGTCGGTAGTAGCTTGCAGAGCGCCTTCAGCGGTCTGGGCAACGGAGATACCGTCGTTGGCGTTCTGGATGGCTTGGGTGTTACCACGGATCTGCGAGGACATACGGTTCGAGATCTGCAGGCCAGCGGCGTCGTCTTTAGCGCTGTTGATTTTCAGGCCGGAAGACAGGCGCTGCATCGAAGTCGACAGAGCGTCGGAAGCGCGGTTCAGGTTCTTCTGAACGTTCAACGACGTGGTGTTGGTGTTTACTGTTAAAGCCATGACGAATTCCTCGTTGGTTGGGTACTGCGGCTTCCGGCCCTGGCAACCGCCGGGTATGGCCTAGAGAACCTTCGTAATAGTTATCGTCGGGTTTGCAGGTTGCTTGAGGGCTTTTTGAAAAAAATTTGCCATCACCCTGCCACCCCCGAGAAAACAATGACTTAGCAGTACGTCAGCCGCGAAAAAATGACGTCATAAAACCGACTGCGGCGCAAACCTGCGGGCCAGTGCTGTCGGCCTGCTCAGGCCGGTACACTTTCCAGCAACCCGATCAATTCGTATTCCATGTAATCAGCCAGCCCCAACCAGTCATGGCGCTCCTGACAATCGAACATTTGCGAGAGCACCTGCGCCCACCTCTGCTGGACATCCGCAGACCCCGATAGCAGCAACTGCTGGGCACCTTCGAATACATCGACCATGCTCAGCGCTGCCTCGACATCCCGCCCCAGCCGAAACAGACCTGCACACTGACAGCATTCACCGATGCACTTTTTCATCGCCGTCATTGCACAAACTCCTGATTGAATTGCGTCCCGGCGATCAGCGCGCCTGCCCTGCTGCTGTTGAAAAACTCAACGTGCGGATGCGCAGCGATGTAGCGCTCCAGCACACACAGATAACCACGGAAGTTGAGCTGGGTACTGACCCGCTGCCCATGCCCGTCGCGCACCCAGTGCCGCGCCTGATCAACCCCCGGCCCCAGATCGCCATCGCTCCAGCCGGCGTGAGTCTTGTTCATCGGGAAGGCGAAATCGGCGCCAAACAGGGTGATGCGGGTCGCGCCCATTTTTACCGCCAGATCCACCGCCGGATGAATCACGCTGCCGCCGACGTGGAGCAGTGCGCGCGGATGCTGTTCACGCAACCCGGCGTACACCGGACTGGCCGAGTAACCGCCATAGCGCTTGCCCTTCCAGGCCCGCAGAACTTCGGGATCGCTCATGGGCAGATACACCAGCGCAATTCCGTCGGACGCCTCGGACGGCAGATGACGGAAGCTGATGCGCTGATCAATGGTCACCACCAGATCCGGGACGATCCCGTGCTCGATCAACGGCCGATACGCCGTGTCGACACAGATGAGCAGCGGGCGCTGAACCTGGGTCCGAAGCGCTGCCAATCGCTCAAAGTGCCCCTCCAGAGTCGGCCCGGTACCGATCACGTAGATCTCGCGATCGGTGCAGGTACCGAACAACTGCGCCACATCTTCATCACCGAGCAGTACCGGCAGGCAGTCCTGCAAGCGCTGCTGAATGAACGGCGACTGCGCATCGAATTCGCGATTGTTGAACGCCAGATGGACTTCATTGACCAGCCGATCACGGATCTTCGCATTGAAGTCGTCGGCCAGCAGCATCTCGGCGGGCAGCGCAAAAAACGGCGTGAAAAAATCTTGATGATCGCCGGCGTAGAACAACTCAACGCGCGGATCTTCCAGCCACTGACGCTGATCGAGCAGTTGCACCACCAGCGCAAACAGCGCGCCATTGAGGATGTGCACGTACAAGCGTTGCAGCCCGGCGCGCTCAAGTAGCACAGCGGGCAAATCGCCGAGGCCGGTGCCATAGACGTGCAATTGCGCCTTGTCGGGCAGACTGGTCGCCTGAATCTGTGCTTCATGGAGGCGATCGTGACGACTGGTGAGTTGAATGCCGTTGATGCTCAGCGTCGAGCCTAGCCCCTCAACCAGTTGAGCAGGGACGGCCGCACTGTCTTCCGCTATCAGTCGCTCGAACAGCGCCGGCCAGCGCCGTTGCAACACCTCGGCATTGGCTTGAAAAAACTCGCTCATGGCGCCTCGCGCTCCGTTTCAGGCAAAAAAATAGCGCTCAAGGTTAACCTTGAACGCTATTTTTGTATCCGCCGTTTTTGCTCTGGCTCAAGGGCGATAGATGATCGCCGAGCCCCACGACAGACCGACACCAAAACCGCTCAGAGCAATACGCTGCCAATCGGAATCGATGACGTGTTTTTCCAGTAGCAACGGAATGCTCGACGACACGGTATTGCCGGTCTCGACCATGTCCTTGATGAACTTCTCGGGCTCGCCTTCAAAGCGCCGCGCCACGGCATCGACAATTGCCGCACTGCCCTGGTGAATGCAGAACGCATCGATGTCGTCAGCCTTGAGACCTGAATCATCCAGCAGTTCGTGCAAGTGCGCCGGGACTTTGAGCAGGGCGAAGTTGAAGACCTGACGACCGTTCATGAAGAACACGCCATCGGTGACTTTCAAATGCGGTGCGCCGGAACCGTCGGTACCGAACTTGGCCTTGCCCAGCGCCCAGGTCGGATCTTCACCCATCCACGTAGCGGTAGCGGCATCGCCAAACAGCATGGTGGTGTTGCGGTCTTCCGGATCGACGATTTTCGAATACGGATCAGCGGTGATCAGCAGGCCGTTCTTCAGGCCGGCGGCTTCCATGAAGCCCTTGATCGCGTAAATGCCGTAGACGTAACCGGAGCAGCCCAGGGAAATGTCGAAGGCGGCCACGTTGGTTGGCAGACCGAGTTTGTCCTGCACGATCGCAGCGGTGTGTGGCAAGCCTTCTTCGTCACCGTTCTGGGTGACGACGATCAACGCGTCGATCGATTCACGTTTCAGATCCGGGTTGCTGGCAAACAGCGCATTGGCCGCTTCCACGCACAGATCGGAGGTTTCTTGTTCAGCGTCTTTGCGCGGCAGGAACGCCGAACCGATCTTGCCAAGGATGAATTCTTCATCCTTCTCGAATTTTGCACCTTGTGCGTAATTGTCCACGCCGGCTACAGGAACGTAGCTCGCAATGCTTTTTATGCCAATCATTACGGCTTCCCAATAAAAAACAGCCCAAGACCACCGCTCGCAAGGATTTCGAGGGGCGCCGACAAACAGAAAACGGCCGCCACAACGGGCAGCCACGGGGAGCGCAAAGGGCTATCACTGGCATCGAAAACGAGCCAGGCGCCATCTCCCCGATCAATACAATACAGTGAAGATGCGCGTTATGACTCGCAGGTCACGCTATTTTGCCGAATCGGCGCAGATCGGGTTATTCGACCAACGACCAGTCCAGCGGCGTGCCGCGCTTGATCGGCGCGCGCGCGCGGCGGCCGAGGACGGTGTCGGTGTGCTTGGGCGGCAAGCCGAGACCGGGGCGAATCGCGCGCAGATTGTCCCCGCTAAAGGTGTCACCGGCGGCCATGTCGGCCGTGACGTACAGCGAGCGGCGATAGACCAGCGACTTGCGCTCGGCCTCGGTAACGCCGTAATGCACCTGGCCCATGGCTTGCCAGGCGCGCTCGGTTTCCACCACCAGGCTGGCCATTTCTGCCGGCTCCAGGGAAAAACTGGCATCGACGCCACCCGCTGAACGGTCGAGGGTGAAGTGCTTCTCCACCACCGTTGCTCCCAGCGCCACCGCCGCCACCGACACGCCGACACCCATCGAGTGATCCGACAGCCCCACCTCACAACCAAACAACTCACGCAGGTGAGGAATCGTGCGCACGTTGCTGTTGAGCGGTGTCGCCGGGTAGGTGCTGGTGCATTTGAGCAAGACCAGATCCTTGCAGCCGGCTTCGCGCGCGGCGCGCACGGTTTCATCCAGCTCGGCGATGCTGGCCATGCCCGTGGAGATGATCAGTGGTTTGCCGGTGGCGGCCACGCGGCGAATCAACGGCAAGTCAGTGTTCTCGAAACTGGCGATCTTGTACGCCGGCACGTCAAGGCTTTCGAGAAAGTCGACAGCGCTGTCATCGAACGGGGTGGAGAACGCGAGCAGGCCCAGCTCTTTGGCCCGGGCAAAAATCGGCGCGTGCCATTCCCAAGGCGTGTGGGCTTTTTCATACAAGTCGTAGAGCGAAGTGCCCGCCCACAGACTACCCGGATCCTTGATGAAGAATTCGCCTTCAGCCAGATCCAGGGTCATGGTCTCGGCGGTGTAGGTTTGCAGCTTCAAGGCATGCGCGCCGGCCTTGGCCGCCGCTTCGACGATTTGCAGGGCCACGTCCAGCGACTGGTTATGGTTGCCGCTCATCTCGGCGATGATTAAGGGCGGCGCATCGGCACCGATCAAGCGGTTGCCGATCTTGAAACTAGTCATGAGGGTGATCCTTCAAAACACGGGTGAACGTACAGGCACTCTGAGTGAAGCCGGCGTCACGAAACACATTCAACGAGGCACGATTGCCCGGCAATACCTGAGCGGTAATGGCGGTCACTTGCGGCCAGTGACGAGAGACGAATGCTTCGCCGCGCGCCAGCAACGACCGGCCCCAACCCAGCCCGAAACGGCCCTCAAGCAGGTAGATCGACACTTCGGCAACAAACCCGCGCAGGTCGTAACGCAGAACACCGACCGGGCCGTCGTCGGCCTCGGCGATCAGCAGCAAACGCTGCGGGTTGCGCAAACTGGCAGTCAGCCAATTGACGTGCTGCACCCAGTCAATTTCCGCGTTTGTCAGCGACCAGCGGCGTACCGTCTCGGCATTGCGGCCATCGAACAACAGTTGCGCATCCTCCTGCGTGGCGGGCCGGATAGTCAGCACTGCGCCGGACAACGCAGCAGCCACGCGCAATGCGCCGCGCCCGTCGACCAATTGCCGCGAGCGTTCCGCCAGGCTCTGGCGCAAATAATAATTGCCGGCGACGAAGCCGATAGCGTCGCGCAACTGTTCGACACTGACCTGCTCACGGGCGCCCATGAACACATGCGCTCCCGCTGCGGCCATGACTTCGCCGTTGGCCTGCTGATTGTTCGACACGGCGATGCAGATCGTCGGCAGCCCCATCGCTGCGCGCTCCCAACTGGTGCCGCCACCGGCGCCGATAAACAGATCGGCCTCGGTCATGCGCTGGTGGAAATCACTGACAAAACTGTGCAGGCGCCAATGCGGGCGCGTCTCGGCCAAGGCTTGCATCTGCGCCCACGCCGGGTTGTCGGCACCGGCGACAAAATCCACTTGCAGCTCGGTGAAATCCGCCAGAGCAAGCATCGCGTGATGGGTTTGCATGGCCGCGTCGAAGCCGCCGAAATTCACCAATACCCGGTGCGCCGTGGCTTTGATCGCAATGGCCGGGCCATTGAATTCTTCGCGCAACATCGCATAACGCGGACCCAGCAACGTGCGGCAGCCCTCGGGCAGCAATGGTGCGTAGTTTTCGCTGAGACCGGACAGATTCTGATTGAGCAGCAGATCAACGCGGTAATGCCGGGTGGCCAGATCATCCACCGCTGCAATTCGACGCGCCCAGCGCCGTGCAGCGGTCTGCCAGTGATGATCGAGGCCGTAGTGGTCGACGATGATCCAGTCGTATTCGGCCTCGCCTTCGAGCAGCAGGCCCAGCGCTTCGATGTCAGCTTGCCACGGCAACATCGACTCAATGGCTTGCTGCGGATCTTCATCGACGTATCGATCAGGCAGCGCGAAGGTTTCGAAGCCTTCGGCATCCAGCGCATCGAGGCGATGCCCTGGCAGGCGTCGGCAGGCGAACGCGACATGGCTACCTTGCGCACGCAGCACCCGCGCCAGCGTCAGACAACGGGCAATGTGACCACTGCCGATGGTCGGCGAGGCGTCGGCGCGAATCAGCACTCTCATTGCAGTTCTCCGCCAGCCTTGAGCGCGGCGTAAAGGTATTCGGCGCGTTTCCAGTCTTGTGGCGTGTCGATGTCCTGGACCAGATGCCGAGGCAGAATCACCGGCAGACTGGCTGGCGAATAAAGCACCTCGCCGCGCAGCCAGGCCTCACGACGGCCCCAATAGAACTGACCGGCATCCTGAAAGGCTTCGGGCAAATCCTGCGAGCGGGTGTTGCGGAACTCGGGATACAACGCGCGCAAGGCGCCCTGCTCGTCCAGCGTCAATGCCCGTTGCACCGGAAAGCCGAAATCGCAAACGGAGAACGCAAACGACTTGTCTGCATGCCGTTCCAGCAACTCCATGCCTTCACGTAGATAACGCACCTGCAACAGCGGTGCCGTAGCGTAAATGCAGCAAGCGAAATCGAAGGATGGCAGTTGCTCCAGCGCATGCACGATAACCGCAGCAGTGCCGGTGAAATCATCGGCCAGCGCCGCCGGGCGCATGAATGGCACCTGCGCACCGTGCGCTCGCGCCACCTCAGCAATCTCGGCATCATCAGTGCTGACCACCACCTGGTCGAACAGGCCTGATTCGAGCGCAGTGCGGATCGAACGGACAATCATCGGCACGCCGTCGAACGGCGACAGATTCTTGCGCGGAATGCGTTTGCTACCGCCTCGGGCCGGGATGATTGCGACGTTGCTCAAGGGCGCTTTTCCAGCAGGAACCAGGTGATGTCGTCCGCCGGAAATTGCGGATCGCGGTGATAGACGAAACCATAATCCAGCAGATGCAGATCGGCAAAGCGATCGAGCATCTCACCGGCGAAATCACGTTTGAACAGCTTGCCGCTGTTGCCACGATAGGACACCTCCACCGGTGCCGGATTGTAATACTCGGCAATCAGGATGTAGCGCTGGCTCAACTCATACAACTGCGCATAAGCCGTCGGCAACAGCTCGGGGGCCAAGTGAATCAGCACGCCTTTGATCAACGTCAGGTCATAGCGACGCTCGCGCGGGAAATCGAACAGCGAGCCTTGCCAGATCTGTGCAATGTCCAACGCCCGTGCCTGAGCACAAGCGCTTTCATTGATCTCGACGCCGAACAGTTCACAACGCGGCAGCAGTTGATGCAACGCCTGCAAATTGTTGCCGACGTTGGTGCCCAGTTCGACCAGGCTCTCGATGCCTGCGGCACGGCTCAGCGCTTTGGCAAACAACGCCAGATTCGCCGCCACCAGCGGTTGCCCGACATTGCGCGCAACGTACTGGTTACCGAAGTCGCCCTGCCAGAACTTTTCCTGCTCACTCAAATTCCGCATTGCAGCTACTCATCCATTGCCTCGGTGGCAATTATTCGGTCAGCCGACGCAATTGCTCGACCACGTAATCCTGTTGTTCATCGCTCAACAGCGGAAACAGCGGCAGGCTGATCGCCTCGGCGTAATAACGCTCGGCTTCAGGGAAGTCACCCTCGGCGAAACCCAGGTCACGATAGTACGGCTGCAGGTGCACAGGAATGTAGTGCAGATTCACGCCAACACCGGCAGCACGCAAGCCTTCAAACACCTGACGGTGGCTGTGACTGATGCGGTCTGTCTGCAGCCGAATCACATACAGATGCCAAGCCGACTCCGCCTCCGGCTGAGGGCTGGGCAACGTCACCGGCAAGTAAGTCAACAGGCGATCGTAACGGGCCGCCAGTTCGCGGCGCCGGGCGATGAACTCGTCGAGTTTGCTCAGTTGCGACAGACCCAGCGCGGCTTGCAGATCGGTGATGCGGTAATTGAACCCCAGCTCGATCTGTTGGTAGTACCACGGGCCGTGGCTCGGCTCGCTCATCTGCTGCGGATCGCGGGTCATGCCGTGGCAGCGCAGGCGTTGCAGGCGTTCGGCCAGCTCCGGACGATTGGTCAACACCATGCCGCCCTCGGCGCTGGTGATGATCTTCACCGGGTGAAAACTGAACACCGTCATCGCCGCGAATTGACCGCAGCCGACCGGGCGTCCCGCATAGGACGCACCGACCGCATGAGACGCATCTTCGATCACCGTGAAGTTGTAGCGCTCGGCCAGTTCGGCAATCTTGCGCATGTCGCAGCTCTGCCCGGAGAACGCCACCGCCACCAGCACTTTTGGCAAAGTGCCGTCCTGCTCGGCCTGATCGAGTTTCGCTTCGAGGGCGAACGCATCGAGGTTCCAGGTCAGCGGGTCGATGTCGACGAAATCAACGTCGGCACCGCAATAGCGTCCACAGTTGGCCGAGGCAAGAAAGGTGTTCGGCGTCGTCCACAACCGATCGCCCGGCCCCAGGCCTGCGGCCAGGCAGGCAATGTGCAGCGCCGCGGTGGCGTTGCACACCGCGACGGCGAAGTCGGCCTGGCAACGCTCGGCCATCGCCTGCTCGAAACGCTCGATGCTCGGCCCTTGGGTCAGCCAGTCCGACTGCAGCACTTGGACGACGGCATCGATGTCTGCCTGATCGAGGCTTTGCCGACCGTAGGGGATCATACCGAGAGCTTCGCGTGCAGATCAGCGATCTGCCCGACCGAGAGGAAATGCGGATTGGTGTCGGAGCGATACTCGAAATCCTCGCTCACGGCACGCCCCTGCTCGCCAAGTCTGTCGACGGCAAAATCGACATCGACGCTGGTAAAGCGAATCGACGGCTGGATGGTGTAGTGGTCTTCGAACTCGAGGGTCATCCGTGCATCGTCCAGCGGCACCATCAATTCATGGAGCTTCTCGCCGGGACGAATGCCGACATTCTTGTGCGGCAGCTGTGCAGCCATGCCGCGCGCCAGATCGACAATGCGGATCGATGGAATCTTCGGCACGAACACTTCACCGCCATGCATCCGCGCGAAGCTGTCGAGGACGAACTGCACGCCGTGGTCGAGGGTGATCCAGAACCGCGTCATGCGTTCGTCGGTGATCGGCAGTTCCTGTGCGCCATCGGCGATCAGCTTGCTGAAGAACGGCACCACCGAACCGCGCGAACCCGCCACATTGCCGTAGCGCACCACGGCAAAACGGGTTTCCTGCTCGCCGGCAATATTGTTGGCGGCGACGAACAATTTGTCCGAGAGCAACTTGGTCGCGCCGTACAGGTTGATCGGGCTGGCGGCTTTATCGGTCGACAGCGCCACAACCTTTTTCACACCATTATCGATGGCGGCAGCAATGATGTTCTCAGCGCCATTGACGTTGGTGCGAATGCATTCGGTCGGGTTGTATTCCGCCGCCGGCACTTGCTTCAACGCGGCGGCATGCACCACGTAGTCGATGCCGCGCATGGCCTGACGCAGACGGTCAGCATCACGCACGTCACCGATGAAATAACGCATGCACGGCGCGTTGAACGTCTGCTGCATTTCGTACTGCTTCAGCTCATCGCGGGAGAACACCACCACGCGCTTGGGCTGATATTGCTCCAGCAGACGGGCGATGAATTTGCGCCCGAACGAGCCGGTGCCGCCAGAGATGAAAATCGATTTACCGTTGAACATAGGCTGATTCCTGTCCGGCGCGCTTAAGCGAGCAACTGTGCCCAGTTGATCGAGGCATTGTCACCGAGGGTGAAACCTTTGCCGCTCAGCGCCAGGTTGGCGTTGTAAGCCGGATCCTGCGCGAAGACGCCGCTCCATTTCTCCCGCAGCGCCGCCAATGCTTCTGGCGCCTGCGGCAACTCGCCGGTATGCAGCACCTGCACCAACGGCGTCCACACGGTGAGGTAACCGGCCTGACTCGCCTTGAGGCACAGATCGACATCGGCATAAGCCTCGACGAACGTCACTTCATCCAGCCCGCCAAGGGCGTTGAACAGCTCTTTGCGCACCATCAGGCAGACCTTCGACACGGCCGAGTAATTCTGCTCGACGGCCAAGCGATGCATGTACCCGGCTGCTGCGTGACTTTCGCCGATGAAGGCCGAACCCACGCCGTCGTTCAGGCCAAGAATCAAACCGGCCTGGGCCACCTTGCCGTCACGGTCGACCAATTTCGCACCGACGATGCCCACTTCCGGACGCTGGGCGTGGTTGAGCAGCGAGTCGATCCAGTTCGGGTTGACGATTTCACTGTCTGCGGCCAACAGCACCAGGTACTCGCCCTGAGCCTGCTCGCTGGCGGCGTTGTACAACGCAACCTCGCTCAGTGGTTGATCGGCACGCAGCACATTGACCTTGGCGTGGCGCAGGGTGCCCAGCCAGTCGTTGACCGCTGCCGACTGATGGGCGTTTGCCGCCAGCAATACTTCATAACGGCTGTAACGGGTTCTGAGCAACACGCCTTCCAGGCAACGACGCAGCATCGGCAGATCATCGATGACCGGCAGAATGATCGATACCAGTGGTTGCTCGGTGTGACGGTAATCGATTTGCCAAGTGCCCGGCGCCGTCGACGTGACCTTGGCCTTGTAGCCGCGATTGCCCAGATGACGCAGCAACGCCTGACGTTCATGGGCGTTTTCTTCAAGTTCCGCTGCCTGCGTGATCAGCAACGGCTCGTCGAGATGCGCCAGACCGTCGAGGCCACCCTGCTCGATGATGCGCAACAGCAGGTCGAATTCCAGCGCTTTGCTGAAGTCAGCCTGATATCCGCCAACTTCAAGCAACACTTCGCGGCGGATCAACCAGTGGCGGGCCATCAGTGCCGGCACGCTTTGCAGCAGGTCCAGATTGAAACCGGGACGGAACACGTCAACCAGCGCGCCATTGTCCTTGCGCTGGATTTCATCGGTGGCCACCGCACGCACACCTTCGGCAGACATCAGCTCCAGGCTGGCGCGCAACAGGCCGCTGGCGGTGAATTGATCGCCCGCCTCACCCAGCAGCAACCAATCGCTTGGCGACTGCTGAGCGCTCTGGTTGAGCTTGTCGACAAAGTTGCTTTGGGTGACACGGACAAAGTGCAGGGTGTTTTGCGCGGTCGTCGCCGCCGGCGCTTCGCCGGTAGTGAACACGACAATCCTGAACGCTTTGCAGTGACCTTCCAGCAGGCTGTCGAGCGACACCTGCAACTTGTCGATGTCGTTGTCCAGATCGAGCAGGAAAATGCCGAATTGCGGGCCACCGCCTTCAGTCGCCAGATGTTGGCCGATCGACTCAAGTTGTTCGATCGCCGGCGCGCGAGCCGCCAGCCACTGCAACAGGCGACCGGATTTCATCTTATCGAAGACCGGCTGATGATCTTCGACCGTCAGCGCTTCGAGGCGGGCGATCCACTCGTGCATGGCTTGCGCGGCATTGTCGTCGCCGAGGATGTCCAGTTGCGCCGCCAGGCGTTTGACCACGGTCTGGTTGAACGCATTGAGGTCATGGGCCTGCCACAAGCGGTCAACCACACTTTCCGGCGTATCGTTGTTGCGCGCCTGCAGCAGGTGCGCCTGACGCGTCCACACACCTTCCAGCCCTTCCAGCTGGAGACGGCCGGCCGGCAGGGTGTGCAACATGAATTCGAACTGTTCCAGACGATCGAAGAATGCCTGGTTGTAGAACGGCATCTCGACGTACTGCAGCGGGCCAAAACGACGATCCGGCGCCTTCAGTTCCTGGTTCCAGGTCGATTCGATAATCAGCTCGGCAGTCAGCGCCCGTCCGGACTTCAGGCTGTCAGCCATCGCCTCGAAACTCTCCAGGGCAAAGGCCTTGGCCTGCCCGGCATCCAGCCCTTCGATAGCGGTAGGCAGCGAGACGAGGAAATCGGCAAACGCCTCTCGTTCGGCGACCGATTTGGCGTCGACGTAGGTCAGCGAGTGATACACATCGGTATTGTGCTCGGAGACACCGTAGTTGATCTCGCGCACGACGTACGGAATCGGCAGGATGCGGGCCTTGGCACTGGCCAGCAGGAAATAGACGTGGCCGATTTCCTGCCACTGGAAATTGGTCCCCGGCGGCAACGCCGAGTGCCAGGTTTTCATCAGATCAGTACGGGTCACCGCGTAGAACGGCGGGATGTACTGGTTCATGTAATCGAGGACGCGCTCCTGCGCCCGCTCCGACGCATAGTCTTCCTGGACTTTCTTGTCGCGACGGTAGTAGTTCACGCCATGAGCCAGTGACAGGTACATCAGGCAATAGCCGTGACACATCCCGTAATCAGGGTTGGCATGCAGGAAACCGACGGACTCTGCCAGCGAATCATGCAGGATGAAATCGTCGTCGGCCGCCAGCACCATGTATGGCGTGGTCAGTTTCTCCACGCCATACGCCAGTTTGGCCTGCATGCCCCAGTACGCGAACTGCGGCACATGGTGGTAATCGACGGCGTCAAAGTCGCCTTCAGGTCGTTCGAGTGTCGAATCGAGCACCATGATTCTGCAGGGCAAGCTGCTGTAATACTTGACCGCCCGGCGCAAAAACGCCGGCCGATTGTGAGTAATCAGGACGACGGTCAATAGCTCTTCGAGCGGTAGCGCCAGTTCAGAACTGTACTTGCCTTGCATAACTTCTCTCCACAACCGGCGACTCGCCGAAACAACGCTTGGTGATGTTGCGAATTAACGGACGCGACGCAGATAGCCGTCCGGCGCCACGGTGATCAACAGCTTGTTCTGCAACTGCTGGTCGATCTCGAAATCCTGGTTTTCTTCGAGGTATTTCCACACGGCGGTTTTCGGGTTGTCGCCCGGGCCCCATGGACGATCCGGGAAGAAATCGGCCGGCATGTCTTCAACCACGGTGTCCATGACCACGCAGTAGCTGTCGACCGACACCAGCGGTGCGTACAGACGCAGCTCTTCCAGCACGTGATCGTGGGTGTGGTTGGAGTCGAGAACCAGAATGACTTTCTTGCCTTTGGCTGCCGCCTGCACCTGGGCGGCAATGCCCGCGTCGATGCTCGAGCCTTCGATCATCTTGATGCGCTTGGCCATCGGGTGGCTTTCGATCGCTTCGCGGTTGTGCGGGCGAATGTCGAGGTCGATGCCCAGCACTTCGCCGTGGCCCTGCAGCTCCAGCAACGAGGCGTAGTAGATGATCGAGCCGCCGTGGGCGATGCCGCACTCGATGACCAGATCCGGTTTGACCTGCCAGATGATCTCCTGCATGGCCATCATGTCTTGTGGCAGCTGGATGATCGGACGGCCCATCCACGAGAAGTGGTAGCTGTATTTGTGTTTGGCCGATTCGTTGAAGAAATCGCGGGCCAGGCCCGTCAGTTTCTGGTCGTCACCCTGCTGGGCGATCTGTTCCCGGCACTCGGCTTCGAAAGCTTGGTTAATGCTGTTGTCGGTCATTTTAATAATCTCAAGGGTCACTGAAACGAAGCGCTGTCGACGGCGTGATAGACGTAGCGTCCACCGGTCATCCGCTTGATCTCTTCGAGGTAATTGGAATTCATCACAAACAGGTTGGCGCCTTCCGGCAGCGCATCCATCGCTTCTTGCGGCGAGGACACCCGCGCGCCGCTCAACGGCAGATAACGCCCCTGCTTGGCCGGGTTGATATCCACCACACGGTCCACCGCCACACCGGCACGTTGCAGGAACAGCGAATAAATCACGCCTTTGGACGAGGCGCCCCAGATCGCCGAACCCTGTTCGGGGGCGGACTGAATAATCTGCACGGCACGATCGAGGCTGGCGGTGAAACCGTCAGGCAGGCTCAGGCGCGGCACCGGTTGATCCGGAGTCAGGCGCAAGGTCGACAGATCGGCGACGATGTACAGGTATTGGCCACCGAACAGGTGACCGGCCTCGTGCACGGTGCCGAACATCCGGCGCAGGTCATCGAGACGGAAATAATTGACGTGTTCGTAGAACAGGTCGAACCAGGCTTTGTGCTCGAGGATCCAGTCAAAGCACGGCACTTCGATGTAGATCTGCCCGCCCTGATTGGCGTTGGCCATTTCTGCGAGGAAGCTGACCGGATCCTGAATGTGCTCCAGCACGTGGCGCAGGACGATGGCGTCCGCCGCCAGACCCAGGCCCCGAGTGAATGGTGCCTTGATCACGTCGGCATTCTCGCCTTCGTACGCCGGATCAATGCCGGTGATCGAATAGCCGAGGCCCTTGAGCAATTCCAGGAAATAGCCTTTGCCGCAGCCGACTTCGATCAGCTCCTGGCCCTTGAAGTGCTTGGCGATGATGCCTTCGACGTCACTCAAGTGCTTCTGGAACTGGCCGGAATGCGCCTGCTCGTTCTGGTAATCGGCGTCGTAGCTGAGCTTGTCGGCGTCGAACGCCGCGTTGAAGATCAGACCGCTGCGCTCGTCCTGCACCAACAGCATGTCGGCACTGGCCGAGACCTGCGCCGACGCGGGATCGGCAAAGGTGCGGTTCTGCAGCACCGGCAGGTCGGTGACCCGGTACAACTCGTGCCTCATTGCGGCTCTCCCAATAACTGTTGCAAGCGCTCGGTCACCGCCCAGAACGCCAGCGGTTCGTGGGTCGGATACGGGTAGTGGCCGAGGTTCAGATGCAGCGCTGCGCCGCGTTCGCGCAGGCGTTGTTCGACCAACGCACGTACGGACACCGGTTGGCCGCTGGCGCAATTGATCACGCCGTTGAAGTCGGTTTTTTGCAGGATCGCGGCGAGGTAACCGGCAGCGCGTTCAATCGGCAGAAAATCGCGTAACTGCTCACCGGCGGACATGTTGAACGACGCTTCACCGACATTGATCGCCCGGTCCAACGCGGCCAACAGACTGTTGGGGTTTTGCCCTTCGCCATGCAGATAGAACAGGCGCGTCCACTGCAAAGTAAACGGATGCTCCTGCTGCAGATTTTGCAAAAACAGGTGCAGCGTGTGCTTGGCCAGGCCGTAAGGATTGCTCGGCTGCGGCGCGGTGCTTTCGCTGAGTGGGCCGCTTTGCATGCCGTATTCGAAGCAGGTGCCGGTGACGAGCACCTGCTTCACGCCTGCCTCGACCGCGCTTTTGATAAAGCGGTAATCGGCCATCAGGTTGTGCTCGAAATGGAACAGCGCCCGATAGTTCGGCAGGCCTGGCCAGGCCAGATGCGCCAGCGCATCGATGCCTTTTACCAGTGCTGCGACATCCAGATCAGGTGCGTGGATATCTGCGCTGATGAACTCGACGTCGTTGATCCACGGCATGCCTTGCGCGGTTTCTGCGTTGCGCGCCACGGCGCGGATCTCGCAGCCACGGGCCAGCAACGCCGCAACCAGATGGCGGCCGACAAAACCGGTCGCGCCGGTAACGAGTACCTTCACAGCACTTTCAACTCAGGCACGGCGATCACGAAGTGGCCGTCCCACTGACGCACTTGCGCCAGTTGCTGACTGACTTCGTGCAGCAAGTTCCACGGCAGCACCAGCACGTAGTCCGGTTTTTCGATGTCGATCTGCGCGGGCGCAACGATCGGAATGCGACTGCCCGGCAGGAATTTTCCCTGCTTGTGCGGGTTGGCATCGGCGACCCAGGCCAGCAGGTCGGGTTTGACTCCGGCGTAGTTGAGCAAGGTGTTGCCCTTGGCGGCCGCGCCGTAGCCGACTACCCGCTTGCCGTCAGCCTTGGCCTGCAACAGAAAGCGCAGCAGTGCATGCTTGATGCGTTCAGCGGCGGGCGTGAGGCTGGCGTAGTACTCGGCGGTTTTCACCCCGGCCTCCAGCTCGGCCTGCAGCTGCTGTTGCACCGCCGCTTGTACCGCACGGCGCTCGCCGTCCTTGCGCTGGACGAATACCCGCAGCGATCCGCCATGGGTAGTCAGTTGGCTGACGTCGAACACTTCCAGACCATTGCGCTCGCACAGGGTCTGCACGGCAGTCAGCGACAGGTACGAATAGTGTTCGTGATACAGCGTGTCGAACTGCGCGCCGGCCATCAGTGTCAGCAGTTGCGGAAACTCGAACGTGGCGACGCCGGTCGGCTTGAGCAGCGTGGCGAACCCGCCGAGGAAATCATTGATGTCCGGCACATGGGCGAGCACGTTGTTGGCCGCCATCAAGTCAGCGCCCCAGCCTTCGCTTTTCAATTGCGCAGCAGTGTCGCGGCCGAAGAACAGCTCACGAATCTCCAGGCCTTTTTCGCGTGCGGCTTGTGCAGTGCTGCGCGTCGGCTCAACGCCCAGGCAGGCAATGCCGCGAGCGGCGACGTATTGCAGCAGGTATCCGTCGTTAGCGGCGACTTCAACCACACGGCTGTCGGCGGTCAGGCCAAAGCGCTCGACCATCTCGGCGACATAGCGCTCGGCATGGGCCAGCCAGGTGCTGGAGAACGAACTGAAGTAGGCGTACTCGGCGTCGAACAGGCTGTCAGCGCTGGTGTAGTCCTCGGTCTGCACCAGCCAGCATTGCTGACACACGGCGACCTTCAACGGCACCCACTGCTCGGCCTGCTCCAGGCGATCGGCGTGCACATAGGCGTTGGACGGTGGGGAGGTGCCGAGGTCAATCAGCGGCAGGCTCAGCGGTGCGGCGCACCCACGGCAGTTCATAGACGCACTCCAGCAAAGTGTTGATCAAGCGCGGGATGGCTGGAATCACGCGCTGACAAATTATTGACAGGCAACGGCCAGGCAATCGCCAGCCGTGGATCATTCACCGACAGACCACCCTCATGCTCCGGCGCGTAATCGGCGCTGTGCAGGTAAAGCAGTTCGGCGTCCTCGGTCAGCGTCTGGAAACCGTGGGCGAAACCAGCAGGAATCAACAGACTGCAACCGTCACCGGCCTTCAGGTGCTCGGCGTGCCAGTGCAGAAAAGTTTTGGAGTCAGGACGCAGATCCACCGCCACGTCCCACACTTCACCGCGCAGGCAAGTGATCAGTTTGGCTTCCGGGGCGTTGGCGTTCTGATAATGCAGACCGCGCACACTGCCCTTCTCGCGGGTGCAGGAATGGTTGATCTGGCGGATATGAAATTCACTGCCGAACGCACTCAGGCTGCCTTCGCAAAACAACCGGGCGAAGTGCCCGCGCTGGTCTTCGAAGCGTTTGTGCTGGACGCTGAACAACCCGGCCAGCGGCAACGCCTTCAGGGAGAATTCGCTCACAGCGCGCCTCGGTACAGGTTCAGTTGACCGAGGGTGACGTTGCGCATGTCATCGCCGTTCTGCCACGCCAGATGCCAGTCGAGGGTCTGGGTCAGGCAGGCCTGCAAGGTCCAGCGTGGTTGCCAGCCCAGCAGCTGCCGTGCGCGGCTGCTGTCCAGACGCAGCAGGCCGGCTTCGTGCAATTCGCTTTTCTCAATGCGCAGACCACGCGCCTGCGGCCAGCGGCTGGCGAGCAGTTCGACCACTTCGCCGACGCTGCACATGTCCGCTTCACCCGGGCCGAAGTTCCACGCCCCGGCGTATTCCGGGCCTTGCTCGTAGAGGCCGGCGGCCAGTTGCAGGTAACCGGCCAGCGGTTCCAGCGCGTGCTGCCATGGGCGCACGGCTTGCGGGTAGCGCAAGGTCACCGGCTCGTCGGCGCTCCACGCTTTGAGCACGTCGGGAATCAGGCGCTCCGGGGCAAAATCACCGCCGCCCAAGACGTTGCCGGCACGTGCGGTGGCCAGGGCCAGACCATGCTCGGCGTACTTGTCGGCCGGGAAAAATGACGCGGCATAAGATTGTGCGAGCAGTTCGCAGCAGGCCTTGCTGCTGCTGTAAGGATCATGACCACCGAGGGCTTCGTCCTCGCGGTACGGCCACAGCCATTCCTTGTTGGCGTAGACCTTGTCGGTGGTCACCAGCACACAGGCGCGCACGCAGCCGACCTGACGAATCGCTTCAAGCAGGTTCAACGTACCCATGACGTTGCTGGAGTAAGTGCCGAGTGGATCGCGATAGCCTTCGCGCACCAATGGCTGAGCCGCCAGGTGCAGAACGATCTCAGGCTCGGTGTCGGCGATGATTTCCAGCAAGGCACCGAGATCCCGCAGATCACCGCGCTGATCGTTGATGCCTTCGTGCACGCGCGCCAGTTCGAACAGGCTCGGCTCGGTCGACGGATCGAGGGAGAAACCGCTGACTTCCGCGCCGAGGCTTTGCAGCCACAGGGTCAGCCAACTGCCCTTGAAACCGGTATGTCCGGTAACGAGGACGCGTTTGCCACGCCAGAAATCCGCACTCAGGCCCATTGCTTCCATGGGGCCTCCCCGCTCTGCCACAGCGCTTCGAGATGGTTCTTGTCGCGCAGGGTGTCCATCGGGTGCCAGAAGCCTTCATGTTCGAAGGCTTTCAACTGTTCGTCTGCGGCCAGACGTGCCAGCGGTTCGGCTTCCCAAGTAGTGGCGTCATCGGCGATGTACGGCAGCACTTTCGGCGAAAGCACGAAGAAGCCACCGTTGATCCAGCCACCGTCACCGCGAGGCTTTTCGGTGAAACCCAGTACTTGATCGCCCTGACGCTCAAGCGCGCCGTAGCGGCCCGGCGGCTGCACGGCAGTGACGGTCGCCAGACGACCGTGGGCTTTGTGGAAATCCACGAGTTGGGCAATGTTGATATCGGACACGCCGTCGCCGTAGGTGAAGCAGAACGCCTCTTCATCCTTCAGATAACGGCCGGCACGCAGCAAGCGACCACCGGTCATGGTTTCTTCGCCAGTGTCGATGAGGGTGACACTCCACGGCTCGCTGTAGTTCTGGTGCACGTCCATGCGGTTTTCGCGCATGTTGAAGGTGACGTCAGAGGTGTGCAGGAAGTAATTGGCGAAGAAGTCCTTGATCGCATAGCCCTTGTAGCCGAGGCAGATCACAAAGTCGTGAATTCCGTGGGCGGAATACTGCTTCATGATGTGCCAGAGAATTGGCTTGCCGCCGATCTCGATCATTGGCTTGGGCTTGAGGTGCGACTCTTCACTGATGCGCGTGCCGAGGCCACCCGCCAAAATAACTGCCTTCATCGTCTCCCCTCTTGTTCTTCACCGGGCTGCGCATGGCTTTGTTGAGCGTTGCGGGCCGTCTGGCTAAACCTTTTGCCGTTCCAGGCGCCGCTGAAGTGACCGCGAGCGCTCGTTTTATGGCGATTTACAGGGGACTTGCAGGAAACGCGCCAGCTCCACAACCCCCTCACCCTAACCCTCTCCCAAAGGGAGAGGGGACTGATTGAGGTGCTTGGAAGAAGTACGCCGACGTGCAATACCGAGTCGAACTCAGGTTTTGAAAAGCCCGAAATCGGCTCCCTCTGGAGCAAGGGGAAAACCCACCACAAATCCAAAGCCGACCACGCCCCGCTCCTCACCACTCAACAGGATGAGCGTTAGCTCGGCTGCCGCTCTTGATCTTGATCCACGAGCGACGTCGGAAGGCTGAGCGGATGGATCCCGGAGCGAAGGAACCCCGAGCCCCAGCGAGCGGGCCGTACGTAGGAGCAAGCCTTTTGGGTTACTTTTTCGGCGCCAGGAAAAAGTGACCCGCCGTAAGGGCGGAACCCTAATCAGCAACACCCGCAGCAACGGATACACACCCAAAACCCCAAGAGCCTGGTCGGCCCAAAGGCCGCCAAGCCCCAGACAAAAAAAGGGATGAACCCAAAGATTCATCCCCTTCCACAAGCCAGATCAACAGATCGAACAATTACCCAAACATAGCAAACGCATCACCACTCACCGGCAGCTCAAAGGCCTGACCATCGGCGGTCTGAATGTGCTCGATCGTATTGAACCCGGCATACCAATCCGCCAGTTTCACACCGTTGTCCGGCACACCACTGCTACCGTCGTTGGCACTGTGCAGAAAAGCATCGTTGCCGATACGGGTCACACTTAATTGGCTGGCGTTGGCGATCGTGTTCAGGATCAGTGTGTCGCTGATATCCAGCCCCTCATCCTTGATGGTCACCAGCCCGGTGGTGTTGACCACGTAGGTGTCATCGCCCTGCCCGCCATACGCACGGCCGCCGGCATTCGACTGACCGGCAAGGTTAAGAATCAACACATCATTCCCCCCATCGCCCTGCAGCATGTAGTCACTGCCGGTGGCGGTCAGAATGTCATTACCCTCGCCACCGAAAGCAAACCCTCGGCCCAGGGTGATGATGTCATTGCCATCGTCACCACTGGCCCAGGTGAACAGATCATTGGCCGCGCCAACGATAACGTCATCACCAGCACCGCCCGACAGACTATCGGACTGACCTCCGACATCGAGACCGGAGGCCAGGCCACCATAGATGTGGTCGTTGCCATCGCCGCCCTGAATCTGATCGTCGCCCGCGCCGCCCTCAAGCATGTTATCGCCCCAATCGCCTTCCAGAACGTCATTGAACTGGCTGCCGCGCAGGCCTTCGATATCGATGTAAACGTCGTGGAACGCAATACCACTCTGCACGCCCCACTTCAGCGAAGCGCTCAAGCCTTCGGTACTGTCGTCGTAGCTGACGATGTCGATACCGGCGCCACCCTCAAAGTTGTCGGCACCTGCACCGCCCAACAGCACATCATTACCGGCCCCAGCGATGATGGTGTTGTTCTCGTCATTGCCGTAGCCGATGAAGTCAGCGGTCCCGGTATAGGTCAGGTTCTCAACGAATGCGCTCAACCTCAACTCGGACAGGCTGGTGTACACGTGATCGGTACCGCCCATATAACCCTCGATTTCCTCGACCGTCACGCCGGCACTGTTGATCGTGTAGACATCGCCACCGCCACCGCCGGCAACGGTCACATCACCGTGATTGACGGTGAAGTGGTCGGCACTGCCGGACCCAATGACCTCTTCTACGTTGATCAGTGTGTCGCCCGCCGCGTTGAAGCCGCCGCCGATCAAAATGTTGACCGGATCGAAAGCGTTGCGATAACTCACGGTGTCATGGCCGTCAGCGCCATCGATGCTCATAAAGTCTTTATGACGATAAATCACGTCATCGAAGCCCGACCCCTGAATCGCTTCAATGCCGGTGAAGGTGTCGCCATAAGCGTCGGTCAGCTCGCCGTAATTGGTGAAGTCTTCGACTCTCACGCCCTCAAGGCTGTTGCTGTAGCTGACGGTATCGTAACCCTCGCCACCGACGAAATGATCGGCGCCATCGCCGCCCCACAGCCAGTCGTTACCGGCACCGCCAATGATTTCGCGATCACTGGCATTGCCGTCGGTGCCTGAAAGTACATCCGCTTCACTCGTTCCATTTACTACTGACATTTACGTCTTCCTTGCGTTGTGGTTGAAAGCGGTTCTGTCGGCAGAGAGAGAGACCGTTCAAGCCTGCGATCCCTGCCTGATGAATGAACGAATAGAAGGGTATCGACAGCTCAAAGGCGAAGCTTGAGCCTCGGCAAAGAAATGTATCGGGATTGATGCAAACAGGCTTTTCAAAGGCAAAAAAAGGCGACTGTAAAAGTCGCCTGTTTTTCAGGAGGTCATGTGCGGCTCGATCAATCCGCCAGCCAGCCGTATTCCCAGTAGCGCAGGTTATCGCCGCGCAACACGTAATCGCGCAACACCACCTCACGCAATTCATCGCCCATGCGATAACTGGCATCCGGATCGGCCAGGTGCATGCGGATCGCTTGCAGCCATTCATCCGTGCTGTTGGTCTTGATCCGGGTGCATGGCAAGTAACCGCGATAGGCCTCGGTATCCGTGCAGATCACCGGGTAACCGCAAGCGCCGTACTCCAGCAGCCGCAAGTTGCTCTTGCAGTCGTTGAAGATATGGAATTCCAGCGGCGCCAGTGCCAGATCGAGGTTGAGACTGGCCAGTTTTGCCGGGTACACGTCCAGACCGATGACCCCGTGGAACTCATGCATGTAAGGACGCAGATCATCCGGGCACATGCCGAAAAACACCCAGTCGACTTCATTGGCCAGTTCACGAACGACCTCGGCGATCACCGCCAGATCACCGTGGTGACTGGTGCCGCCGCCCCAGCCGACCCGCGGTTTCTTCGAGGTCCTACGCTGGCTGCGCAGGTGGCCCCACAAGTCCTTGGCCAACATGTTGGGGACGACACGAATGTCGTGGTGCATGTCCGACAGCACGTTGGCCAGCGGCGCGGTGGATACGACCGCGCGATCACACAGGCCGATCGCACGCCGCACCATACGCTCCATGTCCTGCTTGCTCGGCATGTTGCGGATGTGCGCGTTGCGGTGGGGAACGTCGATGACATAGTCGTCGAGTTCGAAAATGCGCCGAGCGTTGAAGTATTTCTTCAGCGGTGGAATTTCATCAATGGCGTGTTCCGAGTAGCGCCCTTGCAGGACGATTACATCAGGCGACTGACGCTCGATATCGATGATCGATGGCAAGCCGTAGCAAATACGCCCTTCTGCCCGATTGGCCGCTTCGAGCTCAATCATCGGCTGGCTCATGCGGTAATGGCCGATGGCCGAAGCGTTGATCGGCACCACCAGCAGATTGGGCAACTGTGCCTTGGAGAATGCACTCCACCCCGTGCGCAGGCCCGGCTCCAGACTGAAGTTGGTAGCGCCCACGCCCTGCAACGTCAGGTTGACGTTATAGGCCGGGTCGCGCGCTACCAGCGGCAGCCAGCGCTGGTAAAAAGTCTCCCTCTCCTCAATGTGCTGCGCTTCTTCCTCAGGCGTTGCCATTGCATTTGGCCGTGCCCCGACGGCCAGCACCGCATGAGGATTCAGCACCACCAGATAACCGTCACGGCCAACACGCAGACACAGATCGACGACATTGAGCGTTTGCTTGAGGTCCTGCTCGTCCAGCCCGCCGGCGGCTTCGAACACCGACTTGCGAATCATCAGGCAATCACCGCCGACGGCACTCAGGTCATGCACCGCCTGCAGGCGATGCATGTACCCTTCCGACTGCATCGGTTGGCCATAGAACGGCAACCCGACCGGCCCGTTCAAGCCAAGAATCAGGCCGGCGTGCAACACGCCGCCGTCCGGGTTGAACAGCTTGGCGCCAACCACCCCGACCTCCGGACGTTGCGCATGATTGAGCAATTCGTCGAGCCAATCGTTCTGGGTGATCACCGCAAAGGCGTTGAGCATCAACACATACTCACCGCGCGCCTGGCTGACGGCATAGTTGTGCACCGCTGCCGCGTTACCCTTTTGCGGGTAGCTCAGCACGCGAATCCGCTCGCTGCCCAGTTGCGCCATACCGTCCAGCCATGCCAACGCTTCGGCGCTTTCGCTGCCGTTATCGACCAAGAGCAATTCGTACTCGGTGTAGGCGGTCTTTTCCAGCAATGTCTCGACGCAGCGCTGCAAGGCAGCCGTCTGGTCCTGCGTGACAATGACCACCGACACCAGTGGGCGCCGGGCATGGTGATAGTCGACACGATTGAGCAGCCCGCTGTTACCGTCGCGGATTTCATGAGCAATGCCAAGGCGTTGCAGATGCGCTTCGAGAATGCGCGGGCTTTGCTGCGCAACGCCAGGATCAGTGAGCCATTGCGAGAGATCGAATTTCGATTCCAGCAACACTTCAGCAATGTGCCCGACCACTTGCAGGCCATCGCTTTCAACCATACGCCACAGCACATCGTGGGGCGCGAGTTCGGCGAACGTCGAGGTGAAACCGCCAAGTGCCAGGAACCGTTCGCGCTGAAACGCCAGCGCACGCCCGACGTAAGGGTAACTGCGCATGAGGTCGAGGTTGAAATCCGGCTTGAACGCAGGCTCGGCCGACTCACCGTCGCGCAGGCTGCCTTCGTCGCTGTACAGGCATGTCAATGAGCTTGAGTGCGCAATGCGATCAGCCATCACCAACAACGCTGGCGCCACCGGGCAGTCACCTGGCTGCAGCAGATAAAACCAGTCGGCGCCTTCCAGTTGCGGCAGCAGAGTGTTGACCTGCTCCAGGCCGTCACCCTGCAACGGCATGTGGAACACGCGACCGTCCAGCTTCGCTTCGCTGCAAGCCGTGGACAGCACCAGAACCAGCTCCGGCGGGTAATCCTGAGCGGCGAGTGCCTCAAGGGTGCGCTCCAGGCCATCGCGACTGCCTTGGGCATCAATGATGATCGGCACGATGCGCGGCCGGTGCGGCCAGCCAGCGAGGGTTTCCGGCAGCCATTGGCGCTGCGCCTCGGTCAACACCCGAACCGCCAGCCATTGTGCGTAGAGTTCGCCAAAACTGAAGCTGTCGACTCCGACCCCCAGCTCCTGACGACTCTGCTTGGTGCCAAGGGTACGGCTCAGCGGCAGCTCTTCCCAGACCCGAGGCGACTCATCGGCCTTGGTCAGCGGCACATAACGAACCCAGCCCGGCGCCGGTGCCGACTCGCCGCTGCGAACCTTGAGCATTTGCGAGATCCACTCGCGCTCGATCTCGGCCGCGTCTTTCATCGGTTGCTGCGCGCTCAGACGCTCGGGGTAGAGACGCTCGGCACTCAGCACGTTGTTGGAGACCACCAGATTGCCGCGCCGCAGCAGACAGACGTACAAGGCAAAGTCCAGCGTCGCAACGAAGCAGGCACCCTCCTCGGTCAAGGCTGGTAAAAGCTCCACAACATCGCTACGGCGAAACAGCGCACTGCTGAATCCGCCCAGTACGTTGACCGGGAATTTTTCAAAGATGCTCAGTACATCGTCGCCTTTGAGCAAGCCACTGGCCGGCGACAATGAACTGTTTTCCAGACGTGCGGGCAGGATGATGTCGTTGGCATCCCACAACAACCGTTGGGCTACCACCAGACTGACTTCGTCGCGCCGCAGTTCGTGGGCTTGCTGTTCGATACAGGACGAATACAGCAGGTCATCATCACACAGGAATTTGATGAACTCGCCCCGCGCTTGCTCAAGACAGGCCTTCAGGTTACCGACCAGCCCCAGCGTTCGCGGGTTGCGCACGTAACGCACGGCGAAACCGGTCTGCTCTGTCACCTGCATGACAATGTCTTCGATCTCGTTGCCGCGATTGTCATCGCACACGATGATTTCAAGATTGGCGTAATTCTGGCTGACGGCGCTGTTCAGCGTCCGCTCGAAAAAGCGCGGATTGAAGGCAGGAATGACAAGGCTGACAAGGGGAAGTGAATTCACGGCGGGCTCACAGGCGGTGCGAGCCCGCTCGAAAAAGCGAGCCCTTGATACCGCAAAAAAACATGACTGAGGAACAGGGCAAACGGGCGCTTACGCGCCCGTTGAGGATCAGATCTTGTTGAACAGACCCAACTGGCTGATCTTGCTGAACGCAAGCTGCGAAGCTTGCAGCATGGTCTGTTGCAGGGTCAGACGCGTCATCACTTCAGCCGGATCCGAATCGCGAATGGAACCTTGCGTGGTGGTGTTCGCGGTGCTCAGACTGTCATTGGTGACGGCCTGCATGTCCAGTGCCTGGCCTCGGGCACCAATCGCAGTCACCGCAGCGCCGATTTGATTGTTGGCCGCGTCGATGTTGCCGAGGCCCGCCTCCATGGCGCCCTGGAATTTCTGCTTGGCCACCGGATCACCATCGATCGGCGTGTTCAGTGCGGTGATCATCTGACCGAGGGTGTCGAGCACGTTCTGGGTCTGATGATCGTTTGGACGGATCGAGAACTGATCGCCCGCTGCCGGTGCGCTGCCCAGGGCAAAGGTCACGCCTGCCGCCGTGGCGTTGCTCCCGGTCACGGTGCCCGAGGACACCGGTTTGCTGTCTGCGGTCACTGGCGCTGCATACAGATCGAATGCGGTGGCGCTGGTGAACTTGAGAACGGCGCCACCCTGCGGGAATGCCGCAGTGTACGCTGCCTGGTCAGTGATGCTCGAACCGGTGATCACCGCGGTCGACGGGTTACCCGGGCTGCGTGTGGTGGTGAACGAATCTGGCGCAGTGGTCAACTGGAAGCTGTGGCCGGCAATGACCGCGTCCGGATTGGTGTCACCGGCCTTCAGGTTGATGTTCAGCTTCATGTCGACGCCACGGAAGCTCACCGTCTGGTTGGCACCGCTGCTGTTGCTGACCAAACCGTTCTGGCTCGCCTCAGCGGTCACATCGTTGCCCAAGGCATCGGTGATTTTCAGCTGGGTGCTGCTGAGGAAGCTGACGGTGTAAGGCTGGCCAGCGGTGAACTTGGCGTTGTAAGTGGCGACGGTACCGATCGTGCCGTTGGACAGTACGACGCGACCGTCATCCACTGCCGGCGCGGTCATGGCGACGTTGGTACGTGCGGTATTGATGGTCTGCTGGAAAGCGTCCCAACCGGTGGTGTTGGTGCCGATCGTCATGCCATCGCCGATGCCCAGATTGATCGTGGTCTGGTCACCGTTGTAGCTGTAGGTGCCGTCGGCATTTTGCGAATACGGCGCAGTGTCGGTCTTCGAACCGGAGAACAGGTAGTTGCCGTTGGCATCCTTGGCGTTCATCAGACCCAGCACTTGTTGCTGGATCTGGCCCATTTCCGAAGCGTAAGCCTGGCGGTCCTTGTCGGTGGCCGTGCCATTGTTGGCGGCCAGGGCGAGTTCCTTGGCGCGGGCCAACGCGGTGGTGATCGAATCCAGGGTGGATTCCTGCACGTTCAATGCACTTTTGGTGGTGTCGACGTTGGTCTTGTACTGATCGAGCATCGCGGCCTGCTGGCCCAACTGCAGCAAACGCCCGGCACCGATCGGATCATCGGCGGCGGTATTGATACGCTGCAGGCTGCTCGCCTCGCTGGCGGTGGCGACGGCCTTGTTGAAGTTACGCTGATAGTCCGACGCTTGCGTGCCGTAATACTGGGCGGTGGAAATGCGCATGAATTACGACTCCTTAAAGGCTGTTGATCAGCGTGGCGAAAGTTTCCTGCGCAGCTTTGATGATCTGCGAAGACGCTGTGTAGTACTGCTGATATTTGACCAGGTTGCCGGTTTCTTCATCCAGGTTGACCCCGGACAGCGAATCGCGCGCACCTTTGGCGTTATCCAGAATCGCTGAGGTCGCGGCGCTGTCGGACTTGCCTTGGGCAGTCTTGGTACCGACGTTGGTCACCAGCTTGTTGTAGGCGTCAGTCAGGCTGATGCCCTTGCTCGCCGAACCGGTATCGACGGTCTGCGCCGTTTGCAGGGCGACCAGCGATTGCGCGTTGCGGTTGTCCGAGGACGCCGCACCGGTGAGGTTCATGGTGAAGGTTTCGCCAGGCTTCGGCGTGCCGCCAACGGTGGTCTGCACGGAGAAGGTTTTCTGTACGTTCGGCGTGACGCTGGTGTCCAGCACCGGGTTGCCGCTGGCATCGACGATGCCGACTTTCAGGTCCAGCGTGTTCGATTGACCAGGAACGATAGTGCCGCTGCTGATGAGGACGCCCTTGGCATCCACAAAGGTGTAAGCCTGGCTGCCCCCGGAGACAGCACCTAACACGAGCTTGACCGGCGTCGAGTTCTTCAGCGCCGCTTGCATGTCAGCCTGGGCAGTCGGGTTGTAGATATCGATCTTGTTGCTGAGCGTCGGCTGCGTGTAAGTCCCCAGACCGGCAGCGCTGGCCACACCGGTCAACGGACCGGCCGCAGCGATTTTCTTCGGATCGGTGAGCACCGTCTGGATGCTCGCCGCCGCATTGCGGGTCGGGGTCACTTTGAAACTGTCACCGGCGCTCAACGCACCACCCTTCAGCGCGAGGGTGAAACCGTCGATCACTGGAGGTGGATTGGTCGTCGTGCTGAAAGCACCCAGATCGGTGCCGTCGGAGCGCTTGACGGTGTAGTCAGTGGCGCTGGTGAACGTCACCTGATAATCGCTGGTGGTCAGCTTGCCGGTGTCCTTGATGGTGACATCGAGGTTACCCGAACCGGTGCTGTTGCCCGACTGCGCGATGCTGCGAGAACTGATCAGCGCGGCACTGTTGATGTTGTTGAAAATGGCCGCGCCGAAGTCACCGTTCTTGTCGATGCCCTGGGCTTGCTGACTGTTGACCTGATCAGCGATCACCAGCGCCACGCGGCCCAGCTCGTTGAGCGAGGGGTCGAGGACTTCTTTGCGGTAGGTCAGCAGGCCGCCGATTTCGCCACCGGTCATCGCCGAGGTGATGTCGATCGTGCTCGACCCGCGATCCATCTGGATGGCCATGCGCGACGGATCGGTTTTGCTCGCGACCATGCTCAAAGTGTTGGTGGTGTTGCCGATCACCAGCGGCTGACCGCTGCCGATGTACACGTCGAAACTGGTGCCACGCTCGACGACCTGTGCACCCGTCAGTTCGGAGAGCTGGCGTACGGCCTCGTTGCGGCTGTCGAGCAGATCGTTCGGCGCACCGCCACTGGTGGAGATCTCGCCAATCTTCTGGTTCAGGTTGGCAATCGAAGTGGCCAGTTTGTTCACCTGGGCCGTCATGTCGCCCAGGCTGCCATTGAGGGTGGTGTTCTGGTCGTTGAGCTGTTTGGCGATGGTATTGAAGCGACTGGTCAGCGCCTGCGCACCGGTCAGTACCGATTGACGCGAGGTGTCATCGGTCGCCGACGTCGATACGCCCTGCATCGTGGTGAAAAACTTCTGCAGCACACCGGTCAGGCCGGTGTTGGTGTCCGACAGCATGGAGTCCAGCGGCGTGGCCTGGGCCAGAAACGCGGCCGACTCGCTATCGAGCGACGTGGCCGTGTGCAGTTGGCTTTCCAGGTACGAGTTGTACACCCGGCGCACGTCGGCCAGGGTCGTGCCCGTACCGATAAACACGGTGCCGAACTGCTGCGAGGATTTGGTGCCCTGCACGGTTTGCTGACGTGAATAACCGGCGGTGTCGACGTTGGCAATGTTGTTGCCTGTCGTAGCCAAAGAGGACTGGCTGGCCGACAGTCCCGACATCCCGATATTGAGCAAACTCATGGTTCAGACCTTATACCTTGTGCCTTATAAAGGCGTGGTGGATACACCCGCCGCAGCGTAGTTTTGGAAACTGTTCATCTGCTTGGCTATCTGCGAAATCTTGCTTGCGTAGTTCGGGTCGGTGGCGTAACCGGCCTTTTGCAACTCGCGTACAAACTGTTCTGGGTTATCGGCAGACTTCAGCACTTCTTGATAGCGATTGTTGCTCTGCAGCAACGTCACCAGATCGTGGAAGCTGTCCTTGTACGAGGCGTAGGAACGGAACTCGGCCGTCTCCTTAACCATCTCGCCATTGCGGAACTCGCTGGTGATCGCCCGGGCCGAATCGCCCTTCCAGTTGCTGCTCGCCTTGATACCGAACAGGTTGTGGCTGCTACTGCCATCCTGGGCGCGCATGACCGACTTGCCCCAACCGGTTTCCAGCGCCGCCTGTGCCACCAGATAGCGCGGATCAACGCCGATGCGGTCGGCGGCTTCCTTGGCCATCGGCAGCATGGTGTTGACGAATTCGTCGGCAGAACTGAAGGCTTTTTTCGCCGGCGCCAGTGGAATCTGCGCCATGGCGCGACCATAGATCTGCATCTGTCCGCCCGAGGCCTTTTCGGTCTCGGCGCGGGCCAGCCAGTCGCCGTTGTACAGCGGGCCGGCGCCAGTGGTGGCAGCGGTTGTCGCACGCTGCGGCAATGCCATTGCCGTTGCCGCTGCCGGCGTGGCCGATGGCACCAGCCCGGCGAGCAAACGATCGGCGAGTTTCGGCGGCAAGGCCAGACGACGCTGGTTGATCAGCTCCATGTCGTTGCGATGAGCCAGTTGCGTGTTCGGCGCGTTCACCGAACGCGAGGCCCACAACGGGCGCTCGCCATTGAGCCGCGACAACGGGCCGTTGGTGGCAACGGTGCCGGCGGCAATCGGCGTGGCCACGGCAGCAGCTTTCGCCTTGGCTTCTTCCTGCTTGGCGGCGGACGCGGCCGCAGCCTCGCCCGGTGCCAGCGGTTTGTTCTTCGACATCTGCCGCATCAGCACGTCAGCCAGACCGATACCACCGCCCTCGCGGGACATGGAAACCGCCAGTTGCTGGTCGTACATTTCCTGATACTGCTTGGCCGCCGGCGTGTTGAGCGGGTTGTCTTCACCCAGGGCGTTGGTCGCCGAGCGCATCGACTTAAGCATTTCACCAAGGAACAGCGATTCGAATTCCTGCGCCACTTTGCGCAGGTTCGCATCGCTGTTCTTGTCGCCGACCTTGAGTTGGTTCAGGCGATTGAGGTCCGAGTAGGAACCCGAATCGCTGCTGCTGACCAGACCGCTTTTGCGCATATCCATAACGGTCGGCCTCAGATCACGATCAGGTCGGCTTGCAACGCGCCGGCCTGCTTCAGGGCTTCGAGGATCGCCATCAAGTCACCCGGCGCCGCGCCGACCTGGTTCACCGCACGCACGATCTCGTCGAGGGTGGTGCCCGGGCCGAACTTGAACATCGGTTTGGCTTCCTGCTCGGCGTTGACCCGCGAGCGCGGCACAACAGCCGTCTGCCCATTGGACAGCGGGCCGGGCTGGCTGACGATCGGGTCTTCGGTGATGGTCACGGTCAGGCTGCCGTGGGTCACGGCGGCTGGCGAAACCTTGACGTTCTGGCCGATGACGATGGTGCCGGTACGCGAGTTGATGATGACTTTCGCCACCGCCTGGCCCGGATCGACTTCGAGGTTTTCCAGGATCGACAGGTAGTCAACGCGCTGGCTCGGATCGAGCGGCGCAGTAACTCGGATCGAACCGCCGTCGATGGCTTGCGCAACGCCAGGGCCAAGCATGTCGTTGATCTTGTCGACGATGCGTTTGGCCGTGGTGAAGTCGGAACGGTTGAGGTTCAGCGTCAGGCTGTTGCCCTGGTTGAATCCGCTCGGCACCGAACGCTCCACAGAGGCACCACCGGGGATACGACCGGCCGACGGAACGTTGACGGTAATCTTCGAACCGTCACGGCCCTCGGCGTCGAAACCACCAACCACCAGGTTGCCCTGAGCGACCGCATAAACGTTGCCGTCGATACCCTTGAGCGGGGTCAGCAACAAAGTGCCGCCGCGCAGGCTCTTGGAGTTACCGATCGAGGACACGGTGATGTCGACCTGCTGACCCGGCTTGGCGAACGCAGGCAGGTCGGCACTGATCGACACCGCCGCAACGTTTTTCAACTGCACGTTGCCCGATCCCGGCGGCACCTTGATGCCGAACTGCGAGAGCATGTTGTTGAAGGTCTGCAGGGTGAACGGGGTTTGCGTCGTCTGGTCACCGGTGCCGTTAAGCCCGACCACCAGGCCGTAACCGATCAACTGGTTGGAACGCACGCCGGAAATGCTGGCGATATCTTTCAACCGCTCGGCGTGGGCACCAAAGGCTGCGGACATCAGCGCCGCAGCCAGCATGAGGCTCTTGAAATTCAACGTAGCCACCTAGAAAGGGAACAGCGGGCTGAGGAAGAAACGGTCGAACCAGCCTGGCTGACTCGTATCGGCAAAGGCGCCAGTACCCGAGTAGGTGATGCGTGCATCGGCGACCCGAGTCGACGACACGGTGTTGTCCGTGGCGATGTCATCGGCACGCACCAGACCAGCAATGCGCACCAGCTCGTCACCGGTGTTCAGCGTCAGCCACTTCTCGCCACGCACGGCGATGATGCCGTTGGGCAGCACGTCAGCGACGGTCACGGTGATCGAACCGGTCAGGCTATTGCTCTGCCCCGACTTGGCGTCGCCCTTGGTCGAACGGTCAGCACTGTAACCGGCGTTCAGACTCAGGTCGTTGCCCCCGATCGGGTTGTTGGTGGTCAGGCTGGAGCCGAACAACGAGGTCAGACCGACCTTGTTATCGCTGTTCTTGTCCATCTGCGAGTTGGCATTCTTGCTCGCCTGTGTGCGCTCGTTGAGGGTGATGGTGATGATGTCACCAACCCGGAAAGCCTTGCGGTCGCTGTACAGGTTCTGCTCGAAGCCGGCCTGATAGATCGAGCCGTTATTGGCGGCAGCCGGCAGCGGCGTGCGCGGCAACACCGGGGCGTAATAAGGGTCATTGGGCTTGGGCGTCGGAGCGACGCAGCCCGCGAGCGAGACGACCCCACTCAATGCCAGAACAGATACAAAGCGATTCATGACCCTACCTCACGGTGTTGCAGGCGACCTAATGGCCGCCTCATAGACTTGATTACAGATTCTGCGTTACGAACGAGAGCATCTGGTCAGCGGTGGAGATCACCTTGGAGTTCATCTCGTAAGCGCGCTGAGTGGTGATCATGTTGACCATTTCTTCAACAGTGCTGACGTTGGAGGTTTCCAGGGTGTTCTGCAGGGTGGTACCGAAACCGGCCAGACCCGGAGTGCCGACTTGCGGCGCGCCGGAAGCGGCAGTTTCCAGGAACAGGTTGTTACCCACCGCTTGCAGACCGGCCGGGTTGATGAAGTCGGCGGTTTGCAGGTTGCCGATCACTTGCGCTGCCGGGTTACCGGCGATGGTCACCGACACAGTACCGTCACGGCCGACGGTGAAGGTCTGGGCGTCGTTCGGGATAACGATGGCCGGTTCCAGAGCGAAACCGCTGGCGTTGACGATCTGGCCGTTGGAATCGAGGTGGAAGGTACCGTCACGGGTGTAGGACGTGGTGCCGTCCGGCTGCAGGATCTGGAAGAAACCGCGACCGTCGATGGCCATGTCCAGCGGCTGCTCGGTGGTTTGCAGGCTGCCGGCGGTGAAGTTCTTCTGGGTGCCGACAATGCGCACACCGGTACCCAGTTGCAGACCCGACGGCAGTTCGCTGTCCTGGGTCGACTGAGCGCCTGGCTGACGCTTGATCTGATAGAGCAGGTCCTGGAACTCGGCACGATCACGTTTGAAACCCGTGGTCGACACGTTCGCCAGGTTGTTGGAAATGGTGGTCAGGTTGGTGTCCTGGGCGGACAGACCGGTTTTGGCAACCCATAGAGCCGGAAGCATTCGATTCTCCTCGTGCGCCTGTTTTTCGGCGCGACGTTCTGATAATTAGCTGATCTGCAAGACCCGAGCCATGGCCTGGTCGTCGTCTTTGGCGGTGTTCATCATCTTGACGTGCAACTCGAACTGCTTGGCCAGGGCCAGCACCGAGGTCATCTCTTCAACGGCGTTGACGTTGCTCGACTCCAGGAAACCCGACACCAGTTTGACGTTGGCATCGGCCGGCGCCGGTTGGCCGTCCTTGGTGTAAATCGAACCGTCGAGGCCCTTGTTCATGTTCTTGATGTCCGGATTGACCAGTTTGATCCGGTCGACTTCCGCCATGACGCGCGGGCCTTCGCCCATCGCACGAATACTGATGGTGCCGTCTTCACCGACTTCGATCTGCTGCTCGGGCGGCACGGCGATTGGCCCGCCATTGCCCATCACCGGCATGCCGTTGCCGGCGCGCAGCACGCCGAGGGCGTCAACGTTGAGGCTGCCGGTGCGCACGTAGCTTTCGCCGCCGTTGGGGTTCTGCACGGCGATCCAGCCATTGCCGGTGACGGCGACATCGAGGTCACGACCGGTCTGCACCAGCGAGCCCGGGGTGAAATCCGTGGCAGGGCGTTCGCTCATGGCAAAGGCACGCGCCGGAAAGCTGTCACCGAACACCGGCATCGAACGCGCCTGTTCCAGGTCGCGCTGAAAACCGTTGGTGGAGATGTTCGCCAGGTTGTTGGCATGCGCCTTCTGCGCCAGTGCGTTCTGGCTGGCGCCGGTCATTGCCACATAAAGGTACTTGTCCACACTCTTTCCTCTGCATGCCGGACGTTTGCCGCCCACCGCTTTACTGCTGAGCCATAAGCAATTTGCAGACCAACTTTTTTCTGGCGCACAGAGGCCCGGTAAACAAAGGACTTGAGGGATGGCGAGAGGAAATTTGAAATGTATCGAAGTCGAAAAACCGGCGGTGTTATGCCGCTTGGCGGCAAAAGATCAAAAGATCGCAGCGTGCCGCAGCTCCTACATTTGAAATGCGTATTCCTGTAGGAGCTGCCGAAGGCTGCGATCTTTTGATCTTAAGCTTCGGGATCTTTGCCGACTTCATACTCACGCAGCTTGTTGGCAATGGTGGTGTGCGAAACACCGAGCCGCTTGCCCAACTGTCGACTGCTCGGGTGCTCGGAATACAGCCGCTCCAGCACCGCTTTCTCGAAGCGCCCGACAATTTCGTCCAACCCGCCTTCCAGCGAGAAATCGCCAAGCGGCTGACGCACGCCATAATCCGGCAGACGAATATGTTCAGCTTTCACCGTACCGCCATCGCACAGCGAAACCGCCTGGAACAGTACGTTCTCCAGCTGTCGCACGTTGCCCGGCCAATGGTAATGACTGAGTCGATCCATCGCCGCCGGCGCCAGTTTCGGCAGCGAACAACCGATCTGCCGACTGGCCTGATCGAGGAAATGCTCGACCAGCGGCGTCAACCCGTCGAGGCATTCGCGCAGCGGCGGGATATGCAGCGAGAGCACGTTCAAGCGGTGATACAAGTCCTGACGAAACTCGCCGCGCGCGCACAACTCGGACAAGTCCACTTGCGTCGCGCAGATGACCCGCACATCCAGATAAACCTCTTCATCACTGCCCACGCGACGGAAGCAACCGTCCTGCAGAAAGCGCAGCAACTTCACCTGCAGGCGCGGGCTCATTTCCCCGACGCCATCGAGAAACAGCGTGCCGCCCGCGGTCAATTCCAGCAGTCCAAGCTTGCCTTCGGCCCGCGCGCCTTCGAAGGCGCCGGGGCCATAGCCGAACAGCTCGGTCTCGGCCATCGATTCCGGCAGCCCTGCGCAGTTGAGCGCCATCAGCGGCGACTGCCCGCGCGGGCTGGCGAGGTGGCAGGCACGCGCGAGCAATTCCTTGCCGGTGCCGGTTTCGCCTTCAATCAATAGCGGCGCGTCGAGTGGCGCCATGCGCCGTGCTTCACGCACCACGGCAGCCATCACTTTCGAACTCTGGAAGATACTGTCGAAGCCACGCAATTCCTGCTTGCGCACGTTATAGATGCGCTCGCCGACGCGATCGGCGCGGTGCAAGGTCAACACCGCACCAGCCATGGCTTCGCTGTCGTCGTGTTCCGATTGCAGCGGCGCGATGTCGGCCAGAAAGACGTCGCCCTTGACCTTGACGCGCATGCCATTGATCCGCGATTTATTGGCGCGCACCAGTTCCGGCAAATCGAAATCCTCGGCGTAGCGCGACAGCGGAATCCCCGGCACCTCATCGACGCGCACACCGAGCAACTGCGCCGCCGCGCGGTTGGCCGCGACGATCGAGCCGCCCATGTCGATCGACAACACAGGAAACTCCAGCGCGCCGAGCAAGGCATTCAATTCCATATGCCGCCGCTCGCTGGGCATCAGCCCTACCCGCTTGACGCCAAACACCCCGGCGATCGCTTCGAACTTAGGCCGCAGCGCCTGGAACTGGATATTGATCAGGTTCGGACAGTGCAGGTAGATCGCGTTGCCATGCTCACCTCCGACTTCGCCGCGCGCCACGTTGATCCCGTAGGCCACCAGCAGGTTGAGAATGTCGCGCAGGATGCCGATGCGGTTCTGGCAGTGGACTTTGATGCGCATAGGAGAAAACCCGCCAAACCAATCATTAAGTTAAATACAGAACCTATGGGAGCGAGCCTGCTCGCGAAGACGGCGGCACATTCAACATTAATGTGTCAGGCAGATCGCATTCGCGAGCAGGCTCGCTCCCACAAGGGTCAGCACCACGACTTTTCTGCCGAGGCACGCAGATAGTTGTCAAGATTATGTGACAGCCATCAGCCTTTTCAAACCCGCGAATTACCGTAAACGCGAGATATCCGCTAAAGCGTAACGATAATTTTACGATTTAAAGAGAAATTTCCTACGCACAGGCGATTCAACCTGCTGCACATCAACGCGCTCTCGGGTAATCCTGAGTCCATCGCTGGACATAACAAGAACGAATTCCCCTAGCAGGAGAGCAGTATGAAGCAGACGCAATACGTGGCCCGCGAGCCCGATGCGCAAGGTTTTATCGACTACCCCGCCGAAGAACACGCGGTGTGGAACACGCTGATCACTCGCCAGTTGAAAGTGATCGAAGGGCGTGCGTGCCAGGAGTACCTGGACGGTATCGAAAAACTCGGTCTGCCCCACGACCGCATTCCGCAACTGGGCGAGATCAACAAGGTGCTCGGCGAGACCACCGGATGGCAGGTCGCCCGCGTGCCGGCGCTGATCCCCTTCCAGACTTTTTTTGAACTGCTGGCCAGCAAGCAGTTTCCGGTGGCCACCTTCATTCGTACCCGCGAAGAACTGGACTACCTGCAAGAACCGGACATTTTCCACGAGATCTTTGGTCACTGCCCGCTGCTGACCAACCCGTGGTTCGCCGAATTCACCCACACCTACGGCAAACTCGGCTTGCAGGCCACCAAGGAAGAACGTGTTTATCTGGCGCGCCTGTACTGGATGACCATCGAGTTCGGCCTGGTCGACACCCCGCAAGGCAAACGCATCTATGGCGGCGGCATCCTGTCCTCACCAAAAGAAACCGTTTACTCGCTGTCGGACGAACCTGAGCATCAGGCGTTCGACCCGCTCGAAGCCATGCGCACGCCGTATCGCATCGACATCCTGCAACCGCTGTACTTTGTCCTGCCGAACCTCAAGCGTCTGTTCGACGTGGCCCATGAAGACATCATGGCCATGGTTCGCCAGGGTATGCAGCTGGGTCTGCACGCACCGAAATTTCCGCCGAAACCGAAAGCCGCGTGAACCGCGACTTTTGCTGACAATTGAACCTGTCAGTCGCCGCCACTTTGGTTTAGCGTGACGGCATTGACGGCTCAAACGCTTTAATAAAAAAAACACACTCGATTTCAGGAATACACCATGTCGACTTTGAACCAAGCCCACTGCGAAGCCTGCCGCGCCGATGCGCCACAAGTCAGCGACGAAGAACTGCCGATCCTGATCAAGCAGATCCCTGACTGGAACATCGAAGTACGCGACAGCATCATGCAGCTGGAAAAAGTTTTCCTGTTCAAGAACTTCAAGCACGCGCTGGCGTTCACCAACGCGGTCGGCGAGATCTCCGAGGCCGAAGGTCATCACCCGGGCCTGCTGACCGAATGGGGCAAAGTCACCGTGACCTGGTGGAGCCACTCGATCAAAGGCCTGCACCGCAACGACTTCATCATGGCCGCGCGCACTGACGAAGTGGCCAAGACCGCAGAAGGACGCAAGTAATGCACTTCGACGCCATCGGCCGGGTACCCGGCGACCCGATCCTCGGCTTGATGGAGGCGTATGCGCAGGACACCAACCCGCGCAAATTCGACCTGGGCGTTGGCGTCTACAAGGACGCCCAAGGCCTGACGCCAATCCCGGAGGCGGTGAAAATCGCCGAAGCGCGGCTGGTCGAAAGCCAGGACACCAAGACCTACATCGGTGGTCACGGCAACCCGCTGTTCGGCAAACTCATCAATGAGCTGGTGCTCGGCGCCGACTCCAAGCTGATCGCCGAACAACGCGCCGGCGCCACCCAGACGCCGGGCGGTACCGGTGCCCTGCGTCTGGCCGCCGACTTCATCGCCCAATGCCTGCCGGGCAAAGGCGTGTGGCTGAGCAATCCGACCTGGCCGATCCACGAAACGATTTTCGCCGCGGCCGGGGTCAAGGTCAGTCACTACCCGTACGTGGGCAGCGACAACCGCCTCGATGTCGAAGCCATGCTCGCCGTGCTCAACCAAGTGCCGAACGGTGATGTGGTGCTGCTGCACGCGTGCTGCCACAACCCGACCGGTTTTGACTTGAGCCATGACGACTGGCAGCGCGTGCTCGACGTAGTGCGCAGCCGCGACTTGTTGCCGCTGATCGACTTTGCCTACCAGGGTTTTGGCGACGGCCTGGAGCAGGATGCGTGGTCGACGCGGCTGTTCGCGACTGACGTCCCAGAGCTGCTGATCACCAGTTCCTGCTCGAAGAACTTCGGCCTGTACCGCGACCGCACCGGTGCGCTGATCGTCTGCGCGAAAACCGCCGACAAGCTGATCGACATCCGCAGCCAACTGGCCAACATCGCCCGCAACCTGTGGTCGACACCGCCGGATCACGGCGCTGCGGTGGTCGCGACCATCCTCGCCGATCCCGAACTGAAAGCCCGTTGGGCCGATGAAGTGGAAGCCATGCGTTTGCGTATCGCGCAGTTGCGCAGCGGCCTGGTCGAAGCGCTGGAGCCGCACGGTTTGCGCGAACGCTTTGCGCACATTGGCGTGCAACGCGGGATGTTCTCTTACACCGGGCTGTCACCGGAGCAAGTGAAACAACTGCGTGAGCATCACAGCGTGTACATGGTCAGCTCCGGTCGGGCGAACGTCGCCGGCATTGATGCCACGCGCCTCGCCCTGCTGGCCGAAGCCATCGCCAGCGTCTGCAAATAGTCAAAGCACCGCAGTACCCCTGTAGGAGCTGCCGAAGGCTGCGATCTTTTGATCTTGTTTCTAAAGCAGGATCAAAAGATCGCAGCCTTCGGCAGCTCCTACATTTGTTTGTGGTGACCTTTGGGTTTTGCCCTCCCCTGCGGCCATCTGTCGCATTAATTTGAATTAAAAGTCTGATTGTCATTTTTCCTGCTGTATCCTGCGCAGGCTTTCCAGAAGCGCGGATCTACCAGATCTATCAACAGACTTAGCGAGGAGCGCAACCATGCACGAGATTCCTAATCTCCCCTTCCCAAGCCTGCACGTACCTGAGCAGACGACCACGCAACAAGCCGGTGCCCAACAGCCCGAGCCGAAAGAAGCCGTTGAAAGCCGTCCGGCCGACAACGAAGAGTAAGACCCGTCGTACAGACCGTGTGGAAAGCGCTAACATGCGCTTTCCACACTGCCTGAACCCCGAGCCTGCCATGACCGACGAATTCTCCGAAAGCCAAGCTGCCGTACTCATCGGCGCCACCGAGAAAATGATCGAGATCTGGAACCGCCTCTCCCCCGAGAAACAGGCCGCCCTGCTCGCCCGCTTCGGCAGCGAAGAAAATGCCCTCGCAGCGCTGGTCACCACGCAACTGGTTGCCCCCGCCAAATCCTGAAGCACTCACCCGGCAAATAGTTTTACTTTTCCCGCCCCAGATCCGTCCACGCCGGTATCATAAGCAGCCTATCTAATCTGCCGTTGCCGTGGATCGTTACCCATGTCGTCCTCTATGTCCGAGCCCCAGCGCCCCCTGGCGGTCACGCTGCAAGTCGTTTCCATCGTCCTCTTCACCTTTATCGGTTACCTGAACATCGGCATTCCGCTCGCGGTGCTGCCCGGTTATGTGCACAGTGATCTGGGCTTCGGCGCGGTGATCGCCGGCCTGGTGATCAGCGTGCAATACCTCGCCACCCTGCTCAGCCGCCCGTATGCCGGCAAGATCATCGACAACCAGGGCAGCAAACGGGCGGTGATGATTGGTCTGGCCGGGTGCGGCTTGAGCGGTGTGTTCATGCTGATTTCGGCGTGGACACCGAACCTGCCGATGCTCAGCCTGATCAGCCTGTTGATCGGTCGACTGGTGCTGGGCAGCGCTGAAAGCCTCGTGGGTTCCGGTTCGATTGGCTGGGGCATCGGCCGCGTTGGCGCGGCGAACACGGCCAAAGTGATTTCCTGGAACGGCATCGCCAGTTACGGCGCACTGGCGGTCGGCGCCCCGTTTGGCGTGTGGCTGGTCGGCCAGTTGGGGTTGTGGAGCATGGGCGTCAGCATCATCTTGCTAGCGGCGCTGGGCTTGCTGCTGGCGTGGCCAAAAACCGCCGCGCCGATTGTCGCTGGTGAACGTCTGCCGTTCATGCATGTACTTGGCCGCGTATTCCCGCACGGTTGTGGTCTGGCGTTAGGCTCGATCGGTTTCGGCACCATCGCCACCTTCATCACCCTGTATTACGCCACGCAGCATTGGGAAAACGCCGTGCTGTGTCTGAGTCTGTTCGGTGCCAGTTTCATCGGCGCACGCCTGCTGTTCGGCAACCTGATCAACCGCCTCGGCGGCTTTCGTGTGGCGATTGCCTGCCTGTCGGTGGAAACCCTCGGCCTGCTGCTGTTATGGCTCGCGCCAGACGCACATTGGGCGCTGGCCGGTGCGGCGTTGAGCGGTTTCGGATTCTCGCTGGTGTTTCCGGCGCTGGGCGTGGAAGCGGTGAATCTGGTGCCAGCGTCAAGCCGCGGCGCAGCGGTTGGCGCCTATTCGCTGTTCATCGACTTGTCGCTGGGGATCACCGGGCCTTTGGCCGGGGCGATTGCGGCAGGCTTCGGTTTTGCTTCGATCTTCCTGTTCGCCGCTCTCGCTGCATTGAGCGGACTGGCCTTGAGTATTTATCTGTACAAGCACACCGCCAAATACCGCGAAGACTAGAAATCCACTTTGCCGCGCCCGGCCTTGATACTGCCGCGCTTGGTTTTCGATTCGAGCCGGCGCTTCTTCGAGCCGAGGGTCGGCTTGGTCGGGCGGCGTTTCTTTTCGACTTTGGTCGCGCTGAGGATCAGCTCGACCAGACGCTCCAGCGCATCGGCACGGTTGGCTTCCTGCGTGCGGTACTGCTGGGCCTTGATGATCAACACGCCATCGCTGGTGATGCGACTGTCGCGCAGCGCCAGCAGCCGTTCCTTGTAGAACTCGGGCAACGAGGAGGCCGGAATATCGAAGCGCAGGTGCACGGCGCTGGAGACCTTGTTGACGTTCTGCCCTCCGGCACCTTGCGCGCGGATGGCGGTCAGTTCGATCTCGGCATCCGGCAGATGCACGTTGTTGGAAATCACCAGCATGGAAAAGCATCCGTAATCAGAGCGCACAGGATACCGCGATTAACCGCAAAGCGACCTGCGGCCTGCGGGCACAACTTCCCGCGCACTTATGTCGAGTGTCATTTCGAGTTACCATTGCGACCTTTGAATTTACCCGTTTAATGCAGGAAGCAGACTTATGAGCAACAAGGCAGTTATCGTTTTCAGTGGTGGCCAGGACTCTACGACCTGCCTGATCCATGCGCTGACTCACTACGATGAAGTGCACTGCATTACCTTTGATTATGGTCAGCGTCACCACGCGGAAATTGAAGTTGCCCAGCAACTTTGCAAACAGCTTGGCGTGACCGTACACAAGGTAATGGATGTTTCGCTGCTCAATGAACTGGCGATCAGCAGCCTGACCCGCGACAACATTCCGGTGCCGACGGTCAACAGCTCTGGAGAAAGCCTGCCGAGCACTTTCGTACCGGGAAGAAACATTCTGTTTTTGACCCTCGCCTCTATCTATGCGTATCAGGTTCAAGCCAGAACAGTTATTACCGGGGTTTGCGAAACCGACTTCTCGGGTTACCCGGATTGCCGGGATGAGTTCGTCAAGGCATTGAACAACGCGCTTGAACTGGGCATGGATTACACATTACGTCTGGAAACGCCACTGATGTGGCTGAACAAAGCGGAAACCTGGGCCCTGGCTGATTACCACAATCAACTGGACTTGATTCGCCATCAGACCCTGACTTGCTACAACGGTATCGCCGGCAGTGGTTGCGCCAATTGCGACGCGTGCAACCTTCGCGCAAAAGGACTCAACGAGTTCCTGGAGAACAAAGAGCAAGTGACCAACAGTTTGAAATTGAAACTCAAACTAAATTAAGGCACAAAAAAACGCTCGCCTGGACACCCAAGCGAGCGTTTCTGCTATTCAATCAAGCCTGACTCCCCGTCAGGTACTTCTTGAACAATGACCGCGCACCATAGGCGGGCATGATATTAAAGAAAGCAAAACCCACTTTGATCGCGATCTGCACATAGATCATGCTCAAAATCGCACTGTTCTCCATCGTTCCATAGAATGCGATGTAGCAGAACAGAAAGCTGTCGATGATGACTGCAAACAACGTACTCAAGAACACGCGCAAGAACAGGAATCTGGAGTTGGTCAGTTCCTTGATCTTGCACAACAGATATGAATTGATGTTTTCGGACACCAGAAACGAAATCGAAGACGCTACCAGAACAGAAGACAATTGACTGATCACGTCATTGTAAGGTCCATCGAGCTTCCACCCCGGCAGCCCCGGCAAATGCGTGGTAATCGCCAATAGAATGATAATCGCCGCATTGCTGATGAACGCAAAGAGAATCGCCCTGCGTGCCAGCCGCAGACCAAAGGTCTCGTTCAACAGGTCAACGATCAGAAAGGTCAGCGGATAAAGAAAAGTTCCCGGGGTCACGACAATGTCAAAATAATCCAGGTAGATCGGCTTCGTCGCCGCAATACTGGTGAAGATATACAGCGTGAACAGCATCAGGTTCAGGATAATGTAGATCATCCAGGAACTCTCATGCCGATCGTTTATTTCGTAAGCCGTTAACGCCCCACCCTGGGAGTAGAATTTTTTGTAGAGGCTTTTCACTTCGATTTTATTCAGATTATCCATAATCTCACTATTCAACACTTCACTCAGTTTTATTTTAATTATCTTGCCTGTGGCGATCACCATGATAACGGCCAGGCTTTTTCCATTTTCGAACCCCAGCAATTTGTACTTGCTGTTTTCCATTTCAACACTGCAGTCCATTGAATCGTTCCTCGATTACATCCCCGATCAAACCTACACGCTCCGTATCAATGCTGCCCTCATGGCATATGGATAACTTCGCCGTTACTTTGTCATAAACCAGTTTTTCCCGATCGCTGTTCGACGCGCCTTTCTGTACGATCAACAAATCACCGGATTCATGCATGCCGCTGATTTCATTTTCCAGCAGCACGCCAATCAGATTAAAGGACGCACCGAAATAGTAAGTCAGTGGATAAATCGTCGCCAACTCACCAATTCTTTTATCCAGACTTTGCAGCAGCATACTTTCTTTAATCACCGGAACAGCCGCCGGATTCATATTCCCCTGCGGAGAAATACTACTTTCGATTGTTTCCTTCTCTTCAAAATCGATCGTCTCTATTTCTTCATAGGAAACGCCGAAGAAATCAGAAATCTTGCGCACAGTGGACTGTTGTACATTGACCACCTTGCCTTCAAGAATGTTGTAGATGGTGGTACGCGTCAAACCACTGGAGTGACACAAGGACAACTGCGTCTCCCCGCGACTCTTGATCAGGTATTTGATGTTGTTTTTCAGATTCTCCGATCTTTCTTTTCTGTGCATCACATGCTTGCCATCCATTTTTAACTGCAATCATTGTCACGTCCCGAATGAACATTCCGGACATACACAAGTGAGGTAGGAAATTGCAGTTCTATCCCTGTCAGTGCCGCGCGAGATCATAGCACTCTCCCTCCTTGGGTTCGGTACAAAAAGTCCACTAAAAAAACGCCGCCCTCGACAAGCCGGACGGGCATTTCAGCGCCCGTTTTGTCTGCTTGGTTCCTGAGGCGATCGACGCTGGCGCCTGAATACCCTCCTGGAACTTCTGCCGTTTTACACCCGAAGCGCCGGCAAAAAGAATCATTTTATTTGAAGAATGTTTAATTTTTTGATTAATTCGATGGCGTTCCCCACTGAAAAATCTATGATGCGTCGAGCTGGCCTCTCATCTTCGAACAAGAAAGAACCGAAAAACGGGGGGCCTGTACACGGTTAAGTTTTGCGCGCACCGCCGCCAGAACACGGATTCGCCGGTACAGATTCGGCAAGCAGGATGTTCGCATCACGCAAATCAGGGAAGTCGCGTTGCGGTTCGCAGCGCACAGTACACACGGAAGGAATCAAGCAATGGCAGTCACTACCGAACCGCTCCAGAACCAGGCTGACTTACTGCGACGCGGCCTGGCGGATCTGCGTGCAGAAGATGCCGAACTGGCGACCATTCTCGACGCCGAAGTCACGCGTCAACAGCACACGCTTTCACTCGTCTCCTCCTCTTGCGCAGTCCAGCCGCGAACGTTGCTGGCCTGCGCTTCCGTGCTGGTCAACGTGACGGCAGAGGGCATGTCCGGCAAGCGCTACAGCGCCGGGTGCGAGAACGTCGAGCGGGTCGAGTCGCTGGCCATCCGCCGGGCGCGGGAGCTGTTCGGCGCGCAATACGCCAACGTGCAGCCACACTCAGCGTCGAACGCCATATACCAAGTGCTTACCGCCCTCCTGGAGCCTGGCGATACCCTGTTGGGCATGGCGGTGGAACACGGTGGTCATCTGACGCATGGCAGCCTCGCCGCGTTTTCCGGCGCCTACTACAAGGCGATCCAGTACGGCACGACATCCGACGGTCTCATCGATTACGACAAGGTTCGCCTGCTTGCACTCGCCCATCGCCCACGCGTCATCCTCTGCGGCGCCACCGCCTATTCGCGAGTAGTGGACTTCAAGCGGTTTCGCGAAATTGCCGATGAAGCCGGGGCCATCGTGCTCGCCGACATTTCGCATATCGCCGGCCTTGTCGCCACCGGGCGACATCCGAGTCCGATCGACGCTGCACACGTCACCGTCACCTGCACGCACAAGCAACTCGCCGGGCCGCGGGGTGGCGTGATCCTCAGCGGTACTGATGCAAACACCAAGATTCCCGGTTTGCGGACTACTTTCAGTCGCCTGCTGGATCAAGCCGTTTACCCGCGAATGCAAGGCGCGCCCGCCGCCAACATGCTCGCAGCCAAAGCTGCAGCGCTGGGCTACGCGATGTCGGCAGAATTCGATGCCTGCATGGCGCAGATCCGCAGCACAGCGGATGAAATGGCCCGCGCATTCCAGGCACGGGACTATGAAGTGGTCGGCGGCTGCAGTGAAAACCATACGGTTCTGGTTCGCTTGCGTGGCGGCATCACGGGCGCCATCGCGGAAGCGGCGCTGGGGCACTGCGGGATCATCGTCAATAAACATCGCCTGCCCGGCGACCCACGTTCTGCACTTGTTACCAGCGGGCTGCGTATCGGTACGGGCGCTCTGGCGCAGCGCCGGGTCGATGTCCCCGGCAGCCGGCAGATAGTCGATTTGATTGGCCGGATTCTGGCTACTGTGGCACCGCTCGGCGAACAGGATTACACACTGGAACCCCTGCTCCTTGCGCAGTTTCGCTCAGAGGTCGAAACCTTGTGCAGGGACTATCCCGTCGCTGACTATCAATAGAGTCCCAGCATTTGCACCCATAAAAAAACCCGGCACTCAGGCCGGGTTTTGGGTTTCTGTGGCAGCGCTTACTTGGCAGCACCAGCCGCGTGCACGGCCTGCTGCGCACCGCGCTTGTTCTTGATCACGTAGCAGACCCACATGAACACCACCCACACCGGAATCGCGTACACCGAGATCTGAATGCCCGGGATCAGCAGCATCACGCCGAGGATGAACGCAACAAACGCCAGGCAGATGTAGTTGCCATATGGATACCACAGCGCTTTGAACAGCGGCGTCTGTTGGGTCTTGTTCATATGCTGGCGGAACTTGAAGTGCGAGAAACTGATCATCGCCCAGTTGATTACCAGCGTCGCCACGACGAGGGACATCAACAGTTCCAGTGCATGTTGCGGCATCAGGTAGTTCAGCAGCACAGCCACCAGCGTTACCGCAGCGGAGGCAAGGATCGAACGCACCGGCACGCCGCGCTTGTCGATCTTCGCCAGACCTTTCGGCGCATCACCCTGCTCGGCCATGCCCAGCAGCATGCGGCTGTTGCAGTAGGTGCCGCTGTTGTACACCGACAACGCGGCGGTCAACACCACAAAGTTGAGGATGTGCGCGGCGGTGTTGCTGCCGAGCATCGAGAACACTTGCACGAACGGGCTGCCGCTGTACGAATCGCCGGACGCGTTGAGGGTTTCCAGCAGGCTGTCCCACGGGGTCAGCGACAGCAGGATGACCAGCGCACCGATGTAGAAAATCAGGATCCGGTAGATCACCTGGTTGATCGCTTTCGGGATCACGGTTTTCGGCTTGTCGGCTTCAGCGGCGGTGAAACCGAGCATTTCCAGACCGCCGAAGGAGAACATGATGATCGCCATGGCCATCACCAGACCGCTCACCCCGTTCGGGAAGAAACCACCGTGCGACCACAGGTTGCTTACCGAGGCTTGCGGGCCGCCGTTGCCGCTGACCAGCAGGTAGCTGCCGAGCGCAATCATGCCGACGATCGCCACAACCTTGATGATCGCGAACCAGAACTCGGCTTCACCGAAGACTTTGACGTTGGCCAGGTTGATCACATTGATCAGCACGAAGAAGGCTGCCGCAGAGACCCAGGTCGGAATGTCCGGCGCCCAGTAATGAATGTATTTGCCGACCGCCGTCAGCTCCGACATGCCCACCAGAATGTACAGAATCCAGCAGTTCCAGCCCGACAGGAAACCGGCAAAGCCGCCCCAGTACTTGTGCGCGAAATGGCTGAAGGAACCGGCCACCGGCTCTTCGACAATCATTTCGCCGAGCTGGCGCATGATCATGAAGGCGATGAAGCCGCAGATGGCGTAGCCGAGGATCATCGACGGGCCGGCGGATTTCAGCACCCCGGCCGAGCCGAGGAACAATCCGGTACCGATCGCGCCACCGAGGGCGATCAGTTGAATATGGCGATTTTTCAGGCCGCGTTTAAGCTCGCCTGATTGCGAGGGTTGTCCACTCATGAAAAAGGTCTCACGCAAGGTTTGATGATGTTCAGTAGACGTTGCTGCAAGGTTGCGATTTCAGGCAGCCCCGATCAAACCCCAGCGCAGGCACCAGGAGTTCAGCTTATTTACAACGGTCATGCGTCACCTGTTTGTTTTTATCTGTGACGAAATCGAACCCGAAACGCTTGTGGCGCCACGGAGTGAACAAGGCGGATAGCCTTGAGATTTGCGCGATTACGCAGAGGGTCACAGTTAAAACGCGGCGCATTGTACACCGCTAACCCCCTGCTGCCAGACCCCGCTGGATCAGCGTGGCGGTTGCCGGGATTGCGTGTGTCCGCCACGAGATGCTCGAGCGGCTGCAAAAATTGAGTCAGGCCTTTGCAGGCCATCGGCGTGGACGAGGAAAAAACCGTCCCACGGAGAGAGGTGAAGATCAGTCACGGCGTTCATTGCGCCTCCTTCTTGTTATGCACCTGCACGACAGGCATGGGGCGCATCTCACCTTGCAAACGCCGCTGAAACAAGCGCGCCAGAGCCTTGCCCCGCGCCCGGCGGACCGGGCTTCGGCAGCTTTTCCTTACAGCACTCGCCAAAGGACGAATTCACCCTGTATTAGGGGTTTTTTCGTAAACTTTTCTTTACGATACGTAACGCAAAGTTTCCGTTTCAGAAATTTCTGTCGGACGTCTGCAAATTGACGGTAGCTAGCTTGCTAACTAAAACCGTCACTTAGTTTTTTGTTTTTAAATAAGAAAAACCGAACAAAAAAACAGAACAAAAAGTCTATTTAAAAAATAAATGAATAATTTTTTGCATTACAAAAATCCGTGAACTAGGTTCTTCACGTCTTGCCGGCCACCTCGACCGGCCAGTCATAACCGTGAAAGTCATCTAGGAGATCGACCATGCAAGCACTGGAAAAAGACTTGGATACCGAACTGCAACTGGACGAATGGTTTGAAGCACCGACCCACGAGGCGGCTGTGGAAATGATGCAAGCCGACGCGGTAGTTCCGTTCGGCACGGCGATGTGGCCTCTGTAAGACATCTCCGGGCAGGCACGGTCCGGCCGGTCGTGCCTGCCACTTTCTTCACGGTCAGTCAGGGAGGACTCATGGATAAGCCCCGCGCGATCTCGCATTTCCTTTACTACCTCGAACACCACCCTGCCCTTGCCGGCCTCGACTCGGCGAAGGTATTGCTCGGCCACACGGCTGATTACCAAGCGCTGACCGGCGCCATCGCCGAACAGGCGGGCGATCATCCGCGTTTCCGGTTCAGCACCCGACGGCTGGACCTGGAAAGCACTGCAGCGCTGACCTCGGCGATCACCGACAGCGATCTGTACATTTTCTTCTACGACTCTTCCACCCTGCCCAACCCGCGCCCCGATGGCCCGGAGTTCGTCCGTGCGCTGCAAGGCGTGATGGCGGAAAACTGGAAGAAGTCGCTGCTGTTCAAGGATTACGGCGATTATTTCTACGACACCTTCAGCGTCACCCCGCAGCGCATCGCCGGGCTCAACGGTCACCTGATCCAGCGCATGTCCCAGGCGACCACGCTGAGCTTCAAGGACGATGACGGCTCATGGTTCGAAACGCCGCTGAGCAGCATCAAGAAGTGGACCGACATCAACGGCGTCGGCAACTTCGACCTGGCGCCCGGCGAAATCGCCACGCACAGTGAAGCCATCAACGGCCATGTGAAATTCAAGGGTACGTTCCTCAGCACCATCCCGTTTGCGCGCAAGTACGGCGTGCTGGAGTCGCCGCTGGAGTTGTGGATCGAAAACTCGACCATCAGCCGCATCGCCACTGAGGTACCGGGGCTGGAGCATGATTTCAACAAATACCTGGACGCCAATCCTTCGAACCGGCGTATCGAAGAACTGGGGATTGGCACCAATGAAGGCGTGAAGGATTTGTATGCGCGCAATGCCGGGTTTGAAGAGCGGCATTGTGGCTTGCACCTTGGTTTGGGCGGTGGCGCCAAGGGCAGTCATCACCTGGACCTGATCTTTTCCGGCGGCGTTTTGGCGCTGGATGACAAGCCGGTGTTTGACGGGCGTTTTGTGTTCTAGGCGACTGACGCCT
>NZ_JAMLFX010000001.1:890410-909971 GCF_023634765.1 Pseudomonas sp. AKS31 | reverse complement strand
GAGCAGGCTCGCTCCCATAGGGGATTTATGATCCACGCAATTCCAATGTGGGAGCGAGCCTGCTCGCGAAGAGGCCGAATCAGTCGCTATATAACTTCTGCCAGACGAAAAAAAACGCCAACCCTGAGGTTGGCGTTTTTGCTTTAGATTGAAGCTTGCCGGTAGCAGCGCACAGCTGCCTTATTCCGGCTTTTTGCGACCGAAACCCGGGCGCTGACCGGAACCGGCCGGGGCGCCACGGCGCTTGCCCGACGGCTTGTCGCCATCAACCAGCTTGATCCCCGGACGCTTCGGCGCTGGCTTGGCCGGGCGCTTGTTGGTGGTGTCCGCCGGACGATCCGCCACTGGCGTACCGCGACCGGCAGGTGCACCGCGCTCGCCACGTTCGGTGCGACCGTTGGCCGGACGCGGAGCGCGTTCGCCGTCACGGGCGACTGGCTTGCGACCCGGACGCTCGCCTTCGATCTGCGGCTCGCGGCCTGGGCGTGGGCCGGTCGGCGCGCCAGCGGCTGGACGCAGCGTGCGTACGCGCTCGGTCTTGGCCATTGGTCGAGACGATTTACGCTGCATACGCTCAAGCTTGTCTTTGCTCTTGGCGTTGAGTTGCGGCATCGCCACCGGCGTCAGGCCGACTTCAGCACTGAGAATGTCGACTTCGTACTGGCTCATTTCGCGCCAGCGACCCATCGGCAGGTCGGAGTTGAGGAACACCGGGCCGAAACGCACGCGCTTCAGACGGCTGACCACCAGACCTTGCGATTCCCACAGACGACGAACCTCACGGTTACGACCTTCCATCACCACGCAGTGATACCAGTGGTTGAAGCCTTCGCCGCCCGGCGCCTGCTTGATGTCGGTGAACTTCGCCGGGCCGTCTTCCAGCACGACGCCGGCCTTCAGGCGCTCGATCATTTCGTCATCGACTTCACCGCGTACACGCACGGCGTACTCACGGTCCATCTCGTAGGACGGGTGCATCAGGCGGTTGGCCAGCTCACCGTCGGTGGTGAACATCAGCAGACCGGTGGTGTTGATGTCGAGACGACCGATGTTGATCCAGCGGCCCTCTTTCGGACGCGGCAGCTTGTCGAACACGGTCGGACGGCCTTCCGGGTCGTCACGGGTGCAGATCTCGCCATCGGGTTTGTTGTACATGATCACGCGGCGTACCGATTCGGCCGCCTCTTCGCGCTTGATCACCTTGCCATCAATGGTGATGGCGTCGTGCATGTCGACGCGCAGACCGAGGGTGGCGTCTTTGCCATTGACCTTGATCCGGCCCTGGCTGATCCAGGATTCCACGTCACGGCGCGAGCCGACGCCGATACGGGCGAGGACTTTCTGCAGCTTTTCGCCTGCTGGGCCGATTTCCTGGTCGTCTTTCTGAATGATGTCGCTCATCTGGGCACCTCCCGGTGTGGTCTGTTCAGGCGGCGCCTGAAGCATTGAAATCTGGGTTTTCGGGCGAAGGGATCGCCGAAGGGTCGCGAATCATACGCGGATGTGCGCCGTCGCGCATCAGAGACTAGCTGATCGATCGACAGTTATTTCTTTTTCCGCCGACCGGCACCACCGAGTTTGATCAGACGCAGCGCGGCTTCGGCCAGCACGGTGCGCTTGTCGTCCTTGTCGAGTTTCTTCCAGGCCTTGATCTCGCGCTTGCTGCGGCCGCAGCCGAGACAGATGTCGTCGGTGAATTTGCAGAGGCTGATGCACGGGTCTTTGGTTGAGCTCATGGGGTCTCCCTTGAAGATCAAAAGATCGCAGCCTTCGGCAGCTCCTACAGGGGCTATGTGCACAGCCAATCCTGTAGGAGCTGCCGCAGGCTGCGATCTTTTCGGCGCGCCTCAGTCTTCGAATTCGCGGCGTTCGGCTTCGATGGCTTCGGCCAAGGCGCGGGCTTCGGCTTCTTCTTCGCTCAGTTCAGGTTCCGGTGCGGACTGCTCCAAAGCGGCGACGGCAGCGAGGAGCTTTTCCCGAGCCTCGGCGACGCCAAGCACGTCCTCCTCCGGTTCGGCTTCAGGCTCGACCTCAAGTTCAACTTCAATCGCGGGCTCGGCGACCTCAGTCTCGGGCTCGGTTGTCGGCGCTTCGCTATCGGCAGCATCGCGCAGCAAATCGTCGAAATCGGTCTTGATCCCCTCTTCCATGCTGTCCAGCTCCAGCAGCAGGGAATGGAAACTGGTTTCTTCCTTCTCCTCCTCCGGCTCGGCGCTGGCATCGGCCAGTTCTTGCAAGCCCTGCGGCACCGGCGCGTCGTCGAAATCGAGCACCGGGTCGGCTTCCATTTCGCGCAGTTCGGCCAGCGGGGGCAGGTCTTCGAGGTTCTTCAGATTGAAGTGATCGAGAAACGCCTTGGTGGTGGCAAACATCGCCGGTTTGCCCGGCACGTCGCGGTAACCAACGACGCGGATCCACTCACGTTCCAGCAAGGTTTTGACGATGTTGCTGTTCACCGCCACGCCACGCACATCTTCGATCTCGCCACGGGTGATCGGCTGGCGGTAGGCGATCAGCGCGATGGTTTCGAGCAAGGCACGGGAGTAACGCTGCGGGCGTTCTTCCCAGAGGCGGCCGACCCACGGCGAAAACTTCTCGCGGATCTGCAAGCGATAACCCGACGAGACCTCCTTGAGCTCAAACGCGCGGCCCTCGCAGGACTTGCCCAGCAGGGTCAGGGCTTTCTTGAAGACCGCCGGCTCGGGCCGCTCGCCTTCTTCGAACAGTTCAAACAGGCGCTCAAGGGATTGCGGCTTTCCCGAGGCCAACAGAAAGGCTTCAAGCAGGGGTGCCAGCTCGCGGGGTTCAGTCAGGTTCATGTTTCGACTCGTTATTCGGCTCGGGCTCGCACGTGGATCGCGGCGAACGGCTCATTCTGCACCAGCTCGACCAAGGATTCCTTGACCAGTTCAAGGATCGCCATAAAGGTCACCACCACACCCAGCCTGCCCTCTTCGGCCGTAAACAGCTCGACGAACGGCACAAAACCGCCGCCCTTGAGCCGTTCCAGTACATCGCTCATGCGTTCGCGGGTGGACAGTGCTTCGCGGCTGACCTGGTGGCTTTCAAACATATCGCCACGGCGCAGCACTTCGGCCATGCACATCAAAATCTCTTCCAGCGCGACATCCGGCAGCAACTTGCGCGCACGAGCTTCCGGGGCGTCGAGCTTGGGCACGATCACATCACGGCCGACCCGACTCAAACCGTCGATGCCTTCGGCGGCAGCCTTGAAGCGCTCGTATTCCTGCAAGCGGCGGATCAGTTCGGCGCGCGGGTCGTCTTCTTCGTCTTCGACAGTTTCAGCCCGGGGCAGGAGCATGCGCGACTTGATCTCGGCGAGCATCGCGGCCATCACCAGATACTCGGCGGCCAGTTCCAGACGCACCGACTGCATCAACTCGACATAGCCCATGTACTGGCGGGTGATTTCCGCCACCGGGATGTCGAGGATGTTGATGTTCTGTTTGCGGATCAGGTACAGCAGCAAGTCGAGCGGGCCCTCAAAGGCCTCAAGGAAGACTTCCAGGGCATCCGGCGGGATGTACAGGTCCAGCGGCATTTCCATGACCGCCTGGCCATAGACCATGGCAAACGGCAGTTCCTGCTGAGCGCCAGCCTGGGGATCGGCAACGGTTTCCACTGCGGACATTCAGGCCTCGACCATGAACGGCGTCGGATCGCCGCAACCGACGCGGACCACTTCCGGGTCGTCGCCGGTCAGGTCAATCACGGTGGAAGCTTTGATGCCGCCGAAACCGCCGTCGATGATCAAGTCCACCTGATGTTCGAGCAGTTGGCGCATTTCGTATGGGTCGCTGAGCGGGTCTTCATCGCCGGGCATGATCAGGGTCACGCTCATCAGCGGCTCGCCCAGTTCGGCCAGCAGCGCCAGCGCGATCGGATGGCTGGGTACGCGCAGACCGATGGTGCGCTTCTTCGGATGCAGCAACAGACGCGGCACTTCGCGGGTGGCGTTGAGAATGAAGGTGTATGGCCCCGGCAGGTGCGCCTTGAGAATGCGGAAGGTGCCGGTGTCGATCTTGGCGTAGTTGCCCAGTTGCGACAGGTCGCTGCAGATCAGCGCGAAGTTGTGCTTCTCATCGAGCTGACGCAGGCGTCGCACGCGCTCGATCGCGGTCTTGTCGCCGATTTGGCAACCGATCGCGTAGGAAGAGTCCGTGGGATAAATCACCACGCCGCCCTTGCGGATGATCTCGACGGCCTGTTTGATCAGGCGCGCTTGCGGGTTTTCCGGATGTATCTGGAAAAATTGACTCACATTCTCTACCTGTTCAGACGGCGGCAATAACTGTGTCATGTTTGAACCGACACCACAGGGGTGGAAGGTCCTCGGGAACCGGCCGGTACTGGCCGATCTCGGACCAGCCGCCAGGGCCATGGAAGTCACTGCCAGCGCTGACCAGCAGACCGAACTCACGGGCAAGGATCGCCAGGCTGCCCACCTGTTCTGCGGGCTGATGGCCATTGACCACCTCGATAGCATGCCCGCCTGCTTGAATATAGTCGGCAATCAGCTTTCGGCGCTTGCTGCGGGTGAAATCGTAGTGCCACGGATGCGCCAGGCTGACCCAGGCCCCGGCGGCGCGCAGTGTGCCAACGGTGTCTTCCAGCGTCGGCCAGTGCAACTTGACGTCACCCAGCTTGCCGGCGCCAAGCCACTTGCGGAATGCCTCGGCGCGATCCTTCACAAACCCTTCACGCACCATCCAGTCAGCGAAATGCGGGCGGGCAGGGGCATTGCCGCTGTCGCCCAGTTCCTGCTGGACCTGCCGGGCGCCCTCGAGGGCACCGGGCATGCCCTTGAGGGCGAGCTTGCGGCTTATTTCTTCGGACCGCAGCCAGCGGCCATCGTGCAATTTGGCAATCGCTTCGACCAACGGTGCGGCGTTGACGTCGAAACCGTAGCCCAGCACATGAATGGTCGCGCCGCCCCAAGTGCAGGACAATTCGACGCCGTTGACCAGTTGCATGCCCAATTCGTTGGCGGCCGTGCGCGCTTCGGCGAGGCCTTCGAGGGTGTCGTGGTCGGTCAACGCCAGGACTCGCACGCCGTTCTCGAACGCACGCGCAACCAGAACCGCAGGCGCCAGGGCGCCATCGGAGGCCGTGCTATGGCAGTGCAAATCAACATTCACGGGGAGTTGTAACCTCAAATCAGCTGGCGCTATCGCGCGCCCATATGTTTGTTATTATGCCGCCACATCCAGCTTCTGGCTCTCACTGTGAAACAATTCATCGATTTCATCCCGCTTCTGCTGTTCTTCATCGTTTACAAACTTGATCCACGGGTCGTCGACATCGCTGGCCATGAAGTGACTGTAGGCGGTATTTACAGCGCCACGGCGATGCTGATCATCAGTTCCCTGGTGGTGTACGGCGCGTTGTTCATCAAACAGCGCAAGCTGGAAAAGAGCCAATGGCTGACCCTGATCGCCTGCCTGGTGTTCGGCAGCCTGACGCTGGCCTTCCACAGCGAAACTTTCCTCAAGTGGAAAGCGCCGGTGGTCAACTGGCTGTTCGCCGTTGCTTTCATCGGCAGTCACTTCATCGGTGACCGCCTGCTGATCAAACGCATCATGGGCCACGCGCTGACCCTGCCGGATCCGGTCTGGACCCGTCTGAATATCGCCTGGATCGGCTTTTTCCTGTTCTGCGGGGCCGCCAACCTGTTCGTCGCCTTCACCTTCCAGAGCATCTGGGTCGACTTCAAGGTATTCGGCAGCCTGGGCATGACCGTATTGTTCCTGGTCGCACAGGGCATTTACCTGTCGCGTCACCTGCACGACGCCGATACCACAACACCAAAAACCGAGGACTGACATGCTCTACGCCATCATTGCCACCGACGTCGCCAACTCGCTGGAAGCGCGCCTGGCCGCGCGCCCGGCGCATCTGGAACGCCTGCAAGCGCTCAAGGGCGAAGGCCGCATCGTGTTGGCCGGTCCGCACCCGGCCGTCGACAGCAATGATCCGGGCGCAGCGGGTTTCACCGGCAGCCTGATCGTCGCCGAATTCGATTCCCTGAGCGCTGCGCAAGCATGGGCTGACGCCGATCCATACATTGCCGCTGGCGTTTACGCCAATGTGGTCGTGAAGCCGTTCAAGCAAGTCCTGCCGTAACGCTTTCCCCACGCGATGAACCTTCTCGGTTCATCGCGCTCTCAATCGCTCATTATTCTCGTTTGCCTGCCGACAACCTGCCCAATATCCATTTGGAAACAGGTGTCGCGATGCGCAAGGGTCCGTTGTGTCTGATGTTGGTCACGTTGTCGATCATGGCACCCGCCCATGGTGAGGAAACCACCGAAGGCGGCAGCTCCACGCCATTGTCATTAAGCGCCGGCAGCCAGATCACCGAGTTGCAGCAACGCCTCAAGGCCAGCGAGCAGCAGCGGGAAGAACTGAGCAAACAACTGCAAAATGCCGACAGCACACGCGAAAGCGCCCAGCTCGCCCGGTTGCGCCAGGAGAACCAGCGTCTCAAGCTGCAACTCAAGGAAGCCCAGGCCAGTCCGCTGCCGCGTCTGCTGACGGATCAACAGCAGTGGTTCGTCACCGGAGCCGGAGTAGCGCTATTGGCGCTGCTCTGCGGTATCTTTGCCAGTGGAGCAAGCCGAAAACGTCGGCAATGGCTAAATTGAGTGAGTCATGAGCGAGCTGTTACTGATTGATGATGACCAGGAGTTGTGCGAACTCCTGAGTAGCTGGCTGAGCCAGGAAGGCTTCCACGTGCGTGCCTGCCACGATGGCCAGAGCGCCCGCAAGGCCTTGGCCGAAACGGCCCCGGCGGCAGTGGTGCTGGACGTGATGCTGCCCGATGGCAGCGGTCTGGAACTGCTCAAGCAACTGCGCAGCGATCACGCCGATCTGCCGGTGCTGATGCTCTCGGCCCGGGGTGAGCCGCTGGATCGCATCCTCGGTCTGGAACTGGGTGCCGACGATTATCTGGCCAAACCCTGTGACCCAAGGGAACTGACCGCACGCCTGCGCGCCGTACTGCGCCGCAGCCATCCGGCGGCCGTCTCGACGCAGCTGGAACTGGGTGACCTGAGTTTCAGCCCGGTGCGCGGCGTGGTCAGCATCGACGAGAAAGAACTGACCCTCACCGTTTCCGAAAGCCGTCTGCTCGAAGCCCTGCTCAAACAGCCGGGCGAGCCGCTGGACAAACAGGAACTGGCGCAGATTGCCCTCGGCCGCAAGCTGACTCTGTATGACCGCAGCCTCGACATGCACGTCAGCAACCTGCGCAGGAAGATCGGCCCGCACCCGGACGGCCGCCCGCGCATCGTCGCCCTGCGCAGCCGCGGTTACTTCTATAGCCTCTGAGCCGCGCCCATTCCCACTGTAGGAGCTGCCGAAGGCTGCGATCTTTTGATCTTGTTTTTAAAAGACAGATCAAAAGATCGCAGCCTTCGGCAGCTCCTACACAGGGCATGTGTAAGGTTGGACGCGAAGCGTCTTTACCCAAGCTTTACGCAGTGCTGACCGCCGCTGACCTTGATCTCCGTAATCTGTACTCATCCGGAACGTACCGGGAACGAGACAAGGAGATACACCATGCGCAAGACTCTTATCGCTCTGATGTTCGCTGCCGCTCTGCCAACCGTCGCCATGGCCATGCCGCAAGATGGCGGCCCGATGGGTGGCCCGCTTGACGGTCCACGCCACGGCGGTCAGATGCACGGCATGCACGGCAAAGGTCCGTACAGCCAACTCGACCTGTCCCGCGAACAACGCGAGCAGATCCGCAAGATCATGGGCGAGCAGATGCACGAGCGTAAGCAAGTCGTCGACAAGTACCTGGAAAAACTCTCGCCGGCTGACCAGAAAGCCATGAAGGACGAGATGGCGGCCAACCACAAGAAAGCCGAGACCGATGTCCGCGCGCTGCTGAAACCGGATCAACAGAAGAAATTCGACGAGATCCAGAAGAAACAGGCCGAACGTCGCGCCGAATGGGCGGAGTTCAAGGCGTGGAAAGCGCAACAGCAGCAAAAGGCGCAATAATGCAATAACCCCGGACCCGACGGTTAACCCCGTCGGGTCTATTTTTATCCGATCCCTGTAGGAGCTGCCGCAGGCTGCGATCTTTTGATCTTGATCTTGAAAACAGAGTCAAAAGATCGCAGCCTGCGGCAGCTCCTACAGAGGTTTTTGTTGTCCTGAGGATTTTCTGTGCGTTCATTGTTCTGGCGTATTCTCGCGAGCTTCTGGCTGGCCATCGCTCTGGTGGCCGGGCTGTCCATTCTGCTTGGGCACATGCTCAACCAGGACGCGTGGATCCTCAGTCGCCATCCGGGCCTCAACACCCTCGCCGGCGAATGGACGCAAACCTACGAAGCCCAGGGCGAAGAAGCGGCCCAGGACATCCTTGAACAGCGCAAACGCCAATATCACATCGACGTTCAGGTGCTGAACGAATCCGGCGACCCGGTAGTGCGTGGCACCTTCCCGCGCCGCGCCGCCGCATTCGAGGCCCGGCAGAACAACGATGACCGGCGCCTGCCATGGCGGCGCCTGACCGATGAGTTCACCAGCGAAAAAACCGGTGACACTTACCTGTTCATCTACCGCATCCCGCATCCGGAACTCGACGCCTGGCACCGTGAAAGCCTGCTCTGGCCGCTGAGCGCGCTGGGCATTGCGCTGGTGGTGCTGACCCTGTTCAGTCTGCTGGTGACTTTCTCGATCACCCGCCCGCTCAGCCGTTTGCGCGGCGCCGTGCACGATCTGGGGCAGACCACCTATCAGCAGAACAGCCTGGCGAAACTGGCCAACCGCCGCGACGAATTCGGCGTGCTGGCCACCGACTTCAACCGCATGGGTGCGCGCCTGCAAAGCCTGATTGGCAGCCAGCGTCAGTTGCTGCGCGACGTCTCCCATGAATTGCGCTCACCGTTGGCACGGTTGCGCATTGCCTTGGCGTTGGCGGAACGGGCCAATCCTGAAGAACGGGAAAAACTCTGGCCACGGCTGACCCGCGAGTGTGATCGGCTGGAAGCGTTGATCAGTGAAATTCTGGTATTGGCGCGAGTCGATGCCGACAACGCCAGTGCCGAAGATGTGGATCTGAACGCGCTGCTCGGCACGTTGCAGAAGGACGCGAAACTTGCATCGCCCGAACAGATCGTGCGTCTTGATGCCGAACCGCAGCTGACTCTGAAGGGCTGGCCGACCATGATCGAGCGCGCCGTCGATAACCTGCTGCGCAATGCCCAGCGCTTCAACCCGGAAGGTCAGGCCATTGAAATGCAGGCCTCGCGTCAGGGTGAAAAAATTATTGTCAGCGTGCGCGACCATGGTCCGGGCGTGCAGGCCGAACATTTGAGCCAGTTGGGCGAGCCGTTTTACCGGGCGCCGGGGCAGACAACGGCGGGACATGGTCTGGGCCTGGCGATCGCCCGGCGAGCGGCGGAGCGCCATGGTGGGAGCTTGACGCTGGCCAATCATCCGCAGGGCGGTTTTATTGCCAGTCTGGAATTGCCGTTGGTGCCGGGCGCGGTGGTGCAACCCTGAGAGCCGCCCTCACCCCAGAAAAGCCCCTCACCCCAGCCCTCTCCCAGAGGGAGAGGGAGCCGACCGAGGTGTTTTGCGTCAGACATCGACCTGAAAAACCGCAGTGATTATGGATTCGCAAGCCTGATCAACTTTGAATTCGACTTAAACCCAAGCCGATTCTGGATTCCCCGAAATCAACTCAAACCGAAGTCGATTCTGGATTCCACGAAATCAACTCAAACCGAAGTCGATTCTGGATTCCACGAAGATCGCCCACGTCGGCGTACCTCTACAGCATCCCCCAATCAGTCCCCTCTCCCTCCGGGAGAGGGTTAGGGTGAGGGGCTTTTGATCTTCAGGCTTTACCAGGCCAGGCACTAACAAACTCAGCCAGATCAACCTTCTCCGCCACACGCGGCTCTTTTTGCGGGGTGCCCAGGTACAAGAACGCAATCACCTCTTCACCCTCCGCCAGCCCCAAACCTTTGGCCACGTGCTGCGAATAAGCCAAATCCCCCGTGCGCCACACCGCACCGATCCCCTGCGCATACGCCGCCAGCAAAATCCCGTGCGCCGCACACCCGGCCGCCAGCAATTGCTCGGCCTTCGGATATTTAACGTGTTCCTGCAATTTAGCGATCACCACAACCACCAACGGCGCTCGCAGCGGCCCGTTACGGGCTTTGTCGATCATCGCTTCGGTGACTTCGCCTTCCTGCATTTGCGCAGCTTCGGCCAGCAACTCGCCCATTTGCTCACGCGCCGCGCCCTCGACCGTCAGGAAGCGATACGGCTGCAAATGCCCGTGATCCGGTGCGCGCAACGCGGCGCCAAACAGGGCTTCGCGCTGCTCGGCAGTGGGGGCCGGTTCGACCAGTCGTGGAACGGAAACACGGTTGAGCAACGCGTCGAGAGCCTGCATCGGCCACCTCCTGAAAAATATGTGCGGCTATTCTAGCTGTATCTGCCAACAGGATGCCGGTTTACATGCCCTGCCCCACGGGTAGAATGGCGCCCTCCCCACATCAGCCCGAGCGGACTTCATGGCGTTGCCGACCTTACGGATCATTGGTTTCATCATCGGCATCTTCCTGATCACCCTGGCTGTCGCCATGGTCGTGCCCATGGCTACCCTGGTGATTTTTGATCGCACCGGTGATCTGCCGTCGTTCCTCTGGGCGAGCATGATCACTTTTGTCGCCGGCCTTGCGCTGGTGATTCCCGGCCGCCCGGAGCACATTCATCTGCGCCCGCGCGACATGTACCTGCTGACGGTCAGCAGTTGGCTGGTGGTGTGCATTTTTGCTGCGCTGCCGTTTCTGCTGACCCAGCACATCAGCTACACCGACTCGTTTTTCGAAAGCATGTCCGGCATCACCGCGACCGGCTCGACCGTGCTCAACGGCCTCGACAACATGTCCCCCGGGATCCTGATGTGGCGCTCGTTGCTGCACTGGATCGGCGGCATCGGCTTTATCGGTATGGCGGTGGCGATTCTGCCGCTGTTGCGCATCGGTGGCATGCGCCTGTTCCAGACTGAATCCTCGGACCGCTCGGAAAAGGTCATGCCGCGCTCGCACATGGTGGCGCGCCTGATCGTTGCCGCGTATGTCGGCATCACCATCCTCGGCAGCCTCGCGTTCTGGTGGGCCGGGATGAGCCCGTTCGACGCGATCAACCACGCGATGTCAGCGATTTCCACCGGTGGTTTTTCGACCTCTGACCAGTCGCTGGCCAAGTGGACGCAACCGGCGGTGCACTGGGTCGCGATCGTGATCATGATCCTCGGCAGCCTGCCGTTCACCCTGTACGTGGCGACGCTGCGCGGCAATCGCAGGGCGTTGATCAAGGATCAGCAGGTGCAGGGATTGCTGGCGATGCTGCTGGTGACCTGGCTGGTGCTCGGCACCTGGTATTGGTGGACGACCAAACTGCATTGGCTGGAGGCGCTACGCCACGTGGCGCTGAACGTGACATCGGTGGTCACCACCACCGGTTTCGCCCTCGGCGATTACAGCCTGTGGGGCAACTTCTCGCTGATGCTGTTTTTCTATCTGGGTTTTGTCGGCGGCTGCTCCGGGTCGACGGCGGGCGGGATCAAGATCTTCCGTTTCCAGGTCGCCTACATCTTGCTCAAGGCCAACCTTAATCAGTTGATTCACCCGCGCGCGGTGATCAAGCAGAAGTACAACGGCCACCGTCTCGACGAAGAAATCGTCCGTTCGATTCTGACCTTTTCGTTCTTCTTCGCCATTACCATCTGCGTGATTGCCCTGCTGCTGTCGCTGCTCGGCGTCGACTGGATGACCGCGCTGACCGGCGCGGCCAGCACCGTGTCCGGCGTCGGCCCGGGCCTGGGCGAGACCATCGGCCCGGCGGGCAACTTCGCCACTCTGCCGGACGCGGCCAAGTGGATCCTGTCGTTCGGCATGCTGCTTGGCCGACTGGAGATCATTACGGTGTTTGTACTGTGTATTCCGGCCTTTTGGCGTCACTGACCGCACCCGGCGCCTGCAACAACCGCGTCCGGTAATCGCCGGGCGTGGTGTCGAACCAGCGGCGGAACGCGCGAAAGAAGTTGCTCGGATCGGCAAACCCCAACAGATAAGCGATTTCCAGCAAGGTCATGCTCGGCTGCGCCAGATACTGCTCGGCCAGTTCACGGCGGGTGTCGTCGAGCAGTTGCTGAAAACTCGTGCCCTCCTCCTGCAAGCGGCGCTGCAAGGTGCGCTGCGATAGATGCAGGGTCTGCGCGACGGTATCGCGCTTCGGCTCACCTTGCGGCAGCAGACGGCACAACACCTGCCGCGCCTTGTGGGTCACGCGGCTCTCGGAAAACCGCGCCAGGTATTCCCCGGCAAACCGGTCATGCAGCAGCGCCATGGCCTCATTGGCGGTGGGCAGCGGCGCTTCCATGTCGGCCCGTTCGAAAATCAGCGCGTCATATGGCGCGTTGAACATCAGCGGCGCATGGAAGGCTTGTTTGTAGGGCTCCAGATCATCGGGCTCGGCGCCCTGCACCAGCACTTTGACCGGGTGCAACGTGCGTCCAGTCAACCAGCCGCACAGGCCCAGCGCACAGGCCAGCGAGGCTTCGGCGCTTTGCCGGGTCGGCGGCAGATGGTCGCCGTGCACGGTCAGAATCAGCGCATAGCCTTCCTCAAGCAGGCGGAAGCTCAGATCGGCGCTCTCGGCGATGATGCGCTGATAGCGCACCAGCCGTTGAAAGCCTTCGGCCAGCGTATTGCTCGACATCAGTGCATAGCCGGCGACATGAAACGACGCCGGTCGCACCACCTTGCCCATGTTCAGGCCGATCGCCGGGTTGCCGGATAACTCGACCGCCCGTTGCCACAGACGAGTCATGGAATCTTGCGGGAAGCGCGCATCCGGATCATCCAGAGCCGTGTAATCAAGCCCCAGTTGTTTGAACAGAACCCGGCAATCCAGGCCGTCCATCTCCAATGCTTTGACAATCCCCATCGCCCAGCTTGCAGAAGTCGTTCGTTCGCTCATGGCGTTTTTCTTTTACATGATGGGCCGCATGTTACGGCCCGATTTGCGAAGGATACTAAAGTGGCGCCGATTGTCACTGGCCCACGCCAATGATCACTCTAGACTCAAATAAGCTACCCGCAGAACAACTCGTCGCCAGAACAACAACCACAGAGAACGCGGTCGTGGAAAACATCAAGCATTTCAACAGCTTCGCTGAGTTCTATCCGTATTACCTCAGCGAACACAGCAACAGCACCTGCCGGCGCCTGCATTTCATCGGCACCACCCTGGTGATTTTCATTCTGGCGCTGACCATCGCCAAAGGTGCCTGGCTGCTGTTATGGGCCTTGCCGCTGGCCGGCTACAGCTTCGCCTGGGTCGGGCACTTCTTCTTTGAAAAGAATCGACCGGCGACTTTCCAGCATCCGCTCTACAGCCTGCTCGGCGACTTCGTCATGTACCGCGACATGATTCTGGGTCGCGTGGCGTTCTGAACTCTCACCAAGGGGACGACCAATGAACGCAAATGCGCGCTTCACGCATATGCAGGACGGCACGCAGGAAGACTGGGCAATCATCGCCGCCGACTTCAGTGCTTACGCCAAACAATTACCCTCACGGATCATGACCCATTTGAAACTGCTCGAAGGCGATTTCGGCGGCTTCCCGGTGGATCGCCTGACCCACTCGCTGCAAACCGCGACCCGCGCCTTTCGTGATGGCCGCGATGAGGAATATGTGGTTTGTGCGTTGCTGCATGACATCGGCGACACCTTGGGTTCTTACAACCATCCGGACATTGCTGCGGCGATTCTCAAGCCGTTCGTCAGCGCCGAGAACTTGTGGATGGTCGAGAAGCACGGGGTGTTTCAGGGTTACTACTTCTTTCATCATCTGGGCATGGATCGGCATCTGCGCGAGCAGTTCAGGGAGCATCCGCAGTTTCAGGCAACCGCCGAGTTTTGCGCCAAGTACGATGCGGCGGCGTTTGATCCTGACTATGACACGCTGCCGTTAAGCTTCTTTGAGCCAATGATGGAAAGGTTGTTTGCGCAACCGAAGCACTCGATTTACAAGGCCGCGATGGAAGAGCACAGCCCGGCCTAAGTCAAAAGATCGCAGCCTTCGGCAGCTCCTGCATTGGAATGAGTACCTCTGTAGGAGCTGCCGGAGGCTGCGATCTTTTGCTGTTAAGCGAGTTCGGCGACTTTGGCCGCTTTAAGCTCTGCCTCCCGTGCCTGCGCATCCGCCAGCCGATACAACTCGATCGTGCCGTCCCAATGCTCGATCAATGCCGTGCACGACTCCACCCAATCGCCGCAATTGAGGTAATCCACCTCCCCGACCTTGCGGATCTCGGCGTGGTGAATGTGCCCGCAGACCACACCATGCAATTCGCGTTTGACGCATTCATGGGCGATGGCTTCTTCAAAGTCGCTGATGAAACTCACCGCGGTCTTCACCTTGTGTTTCAGGTACGCCGACAGCGACCAATAGCCGTAGCCATAGCGCGCACGCCAATGGTTGAGCCAGCGATTGAGGGTCAGGGTGAATTCGTAGGCCGAGTCGCCGAGAAATGCCAGCCAGCGGTGATATCGGGTGATCACATCGAACTGATCGCCGTGAATCACCAGCAGATGCCGACCGTCCGCCGTGACATGCACCGCTTCGTCGACCAGTTGGATATTGCCCAGAATCAACTTCGAATACCGACGCAGGAATTCGTCGTGGTTGCCGGTGACGTAAATCACCTCGGTGCCGCGCTTGCTCATGGTCAGCAAGCGACGGATTACATTGGTGTGCGCCTGCGGCCAGTACATGCCACCGCGCAGTTTCCAGCCGTCAATGATGTCGCCAACAAGGTAAATCTTGTCGGCATGGTAGCCCTTGAGAAATTGCGACAAGTGCTCGGCCTGACAATCCCGCGTGCCCAGGTGCACGTCGGAGATCCACAGGGTTCGCACCCGTTGTTTGCGACTGGGTCGGGCGAGCTCGGCGCTGGTCATGGGCAACCCTCTGCGATGTTTTCGCCACTGTGCGCGCGCCCGGTTAATCGACCATGACAAGCGTGAGTCAGTCCTGTGACAACGCATCCGGTGTGCGCCGGTGTAGACTGGCGACCACTTCGGAGACAACCTGACATGCGACCGATCCTCACCCTGCGTCACTACACCCACGATTTGATCGTCCACAGCCACGATCACGCGCAACTGGTGTTCGGGCTGTCCGGTGCGCTGGATTTCGAGGTCGAGGGCAGTGGCAGTCAGGTGCGTCAGCAGAGTTTTGTGGTCATCCCTTCCGGCGCTCATCATGCCTGCGGCAGTCCCAATGGCAGCCGCTGTCTGGTTCTGGATATCCCGGACGGGCAGTGGCTGACGGATTCATTGGGCGCGCATGCCGATGCCAGTCATCGCTTGCTCGATCAACCGGCGCGCCTGTCGCTGGATTCGGGGCAAAGTCAGTTGGTCAGCTGGCTGGCAAACAGTCCGGTCAGCGATCCGTTGATCGCCCAGCAAGGCGCGGTGTTGCTGTTGGCCAGTCTCAATCACGCGCAGCCTGCCGAACTGGCGGCTCGCCGCTTGCCCTACGCCGCGCTGGATGCGCACATCAAGCAAAACGCCGCGTATCCGCTGCAAGTCGCCGATCTGGCACGGGTGGCCGGATTGTCCAGCGCCCGTCTGCATGCGCGGTTCATTGCCGAATGCGGGCAGACGCCAATGGATTACATCCGCAGCCGACGTTTGCATCTGGCAGTGCAAATGCTGCGCGACACCGCACTGCCGATCGGCGAAGTTGCCAGTCGCGTCGGCTACAGCTCGCAAAGTGCTTTCTCGGCTGCCGTCCTGCGTGAGTTCGGTGCATCACCCGGCCAGCTTCGGCGCGATTCCTGCGACAAAAGACGATAGTCTGCCGACAGACTTTCGACCTTCCCCGGCTCATCATGTGTCCGCTGCTGATCGTTCCCACGCGCAGCAAAGGAATGCAGCCCGTGACGCTCCGCGTCACTGGACGCAGAGCGTCCCGAGGCGTTACCACGCAGAGCGTGGGAACGATCAATAATCGTGTTTGAGATAGAAGGATTGCAATGACTCCGCGTACCGCCCTCGGCGCTCTGCATATCGGTGCTTTGATGTTCGGCCTCACCGGTGTGTTCGGCAAACTCGCCGCCGCCTCCCCCGCCGTGATCGTCTTCGGCCGCGCGGCTTTCGCCGTGCTCGCCCTGGCATTTTTCGCCCGTTTCGCCAGCCAGCATGGTTGGCAAAAACTTCAGGCCCTGGACTGGCGCCGCCTCGCCCTCAGCGGCGTGTTGCTGGCCGGGCACTGGGTGAGTTTTTTCGTTTCGGTGAAAGTCGCCGGCGTCGCCATTGCCACCTTGGGCTTCGCCAGTTTCCCGGCTTTCACGGTGATTCTCGAAGGGCTGATCTTCCGCGAACGCATCCGCGCCAATGAAATACTGCTGGTCGTATTGGTGAGCATTGGCCTGATTCTAGTGACCCCGGCCTTCGACCTGGGCAGCGGCGCGACCATCGGTTTGCTCTGGTCGGTGCTTTCGGGGCTGCTGTTCTCCTTGCTGTCGCTGACCAACCGCGCCAGCTCCGGGCGCATCCCGGCAGTGCAGGCGGCACTGTGTCAAAACGTAGTGGTGGCGTTGTGTCTGCTGCCGGTCGCAGCGCCACAGCTGAGCGAAGTGCGCGCACTCGACTGGCTGTGGATCGCCCTGCTCGGGGTGTTCTGTACCGGCGTCGCCCACAGCCTGTTCGTCGCCAGTCTGGCGGTGATCAAGGCACGCACGGCGGCGGTGGTGTTTGCCATGGAGCCGGTTTACGGCATCACCGTCGCCTGGCTGCTATTCAATGAAAACCCGACGCCAAAGATGTTGCTCGGCGGCGCGCTGATCATTGTCGCCATCGTGGTGTCGGCGCGGATGTCAGGCCATGCCGACAAGAAAGCCATCGCCGCAGAGGCCGCGTCTCACTGAGTGCGGTCGTTGTGACCGAGGTCGCGATCAGGATCGATCTGATCGCGAACGCGCTGCTTCAAGACTTTGGCCTCGGGAAAACCGCCATCAGCCTTGCGTTCCCAGATTTGCACGCCGTCGCAGGTGATGTGAAATACCCCGCCGGTGCCGGGCACCAGCGAGACTTTGCCGAGGTCATCGCCGAAGGTGCTGAGCAACTCCTGCGCCAGCCACGCCGCGCGCAGCAGCCACTGGCACTGGGTGCAATAAGTGATAACAACTTCTGCTTTTGCGACAGTCATGTTCGCTGAAACTCCTGAGACAGAGGGCGCCGCTATAATAGCCGGCTTTATCGCTTGCCCCGAGACTCACAATGCGCCATCTGCTGTTCTGCCTGCTGCTTGGATTGCTTCCACTGTTTGTTCACGCCAGTGACGCACCGCGACCGAAAGTCGGCCTGGTGCTGTCCGGCGGTGCCGCGCGCGGACTGGCGCACATCGGCGTGCTCAAAGCCCTCGAAGAACAAGGCATCAAGATCGATGCGATTGCCGGCACCAGCATGGGCGCGGTGGTCGGCGGCCTGTACGCCTCGGGCTACAAAATCGATGAGCTGGAAAAACTCGCGTTGAACATCGACTGGCAAGCCGCACTGTCCGACGCCCCACCGCGTGAGGACGTACCGTTTCGGCGCAAACAGGATGACCGCGACTTTCTGGTGAAACAGAAACTGAGCTTTCGCGACGACGGCAGTCTCGGCCTGCCACTGGGGGTGATTCAGGGTCAGAACCTGGCGTTGCTGCTGGAAAGCCTGCTGGCCCACACCAGCGACACGCGGGATTTCGACAAGCTGCCGATCCCGTTCCGCGCCGTGGCCACTGACATTGCCAATGGCGAAAAAGTGGTGTTCCGCAAAGGCCACTTGCCCCAGGTGATCCGCGCCAGCATGTCGATCCCGGCCGTATTCGCCCCGGTCGAGCTCGACGGCCGGCTGTTGGTGGACGGCGGCATGACCGATAACATCCCGCTGGATGTCGCACGGGAAATGGGCGTCGATGTGGCCATCGTCGTCGACATCGGCACACCACTGCGCAACCGCAAGCAACTGACCACCGTGGTCGATGTGCTGAATCAGTCGATCACCCTGATGACCCGCAGTAACTCCGAAGAACAACTGGCCGCGCTGAAATCCTCCGATGTGCTGATCCAGCCAGCGCTGGCGGCATTCGGTGTCACCGATTTCGGTAAAGCCCAGGACATGATCGACGCCGGTTACCGCGCGACCCGCATTCTCGATGCGCGCCTCGCCGTGCTCAAACCCAAGGAATCCCAAGACGCCGAACTCGCTGCTGCCCGTTCGCCGGGCCAGCGCACGCCGATCATCACTGCGATCCGCGTCGAGAACGACTCGAAAGTCGATGACGACGTGATCCGCTACTACATCCGCCAGCACATCGGCGAGCCGCTGGATCTGGGGCGTTTGCATTCGGACATGGGCACCTTGTATGGCCTCGACTACTTCGAGCAGGTGCAATACCGCGTGGTGCACAAGGGCCAGGATCACACCCTGGTGATCAGCGCTCGGGGCAAGCGCAGCGGTACCGATTATTTGCGCGTCGGCCTCAATCTGTCCGACGACATGCGCGGCGACAGTGCCTTCAACCTCGGTGCCAGTTACCGCATCAACGGCATCAACCGGCTCGGCGCGGAATGGCTGACCCGCGCGCAGATTGGTGACAAACAGGAGCTGTATACCGAGTTCTATCAACCGCTGGACGTCGGATCGCGCTACTTCGTCGCGCCGTACGCGTCATTCGAGGCGCAAAACGTCGAGGCGGTGCTCGATAACGATCCGATCGCGCAGTACCGCGTCGAGCGTTACGGTTTCGGCCTTAACTTCGGTCGCCAGATCGGCAACAACGGCGAGGTGCGGTTTGGTGTCGGCGAGGCCTGGGGCAAGGCTGATGTGCGCATTGGCGATCAGGATCTGCCGAGTGAAAACTTCAACGAAGGCTTCTATGCGCTGAAGTATTCGTACGACTCACTGGATAACGTGTACTTCCCTCACGAAGGCAAGGACGTCAGCCTGACGCTGATGCAGTTCGAACCGGGTCTGGGTTCGGACACGCGCTACCGACAGTGGGAATTCAAACTCGACAAAGCCATGAGCCGGGGCCCGGACACTTTGATTCTCGGCGGGCGTTACGGGCGTACGCTGAACGATGCCAACGTGGTGACGTCGAGCTTTCTGCTCGGCGGCGCGCGGCAGTTGTCGGGGTTCCGTGAAGACGCGATTTCCGGGCAAAACGTCAGCCTGATGCGCGCGGTGTACTACCGCCGTTTGACGCCGCGCTCGTATCTGCCACTGGATTTCCCGCTGTATGCCGGCGCCTCACTGGAACGTGGGCGGGCGTGGAACAACGACAATGAGTTCGACAGTGGCTACATCAACGCTGCCAGCGTGTTCATTGGTTTTGACACGCCGCTGGGGCCGCTGAATTTCAGTTATGGGTTGAATGATGCGGATGAGCAGGCGGTGTACCTGAATCTGGGGCAGACCTTCTGATTGTAATTGCCTGATCTGAC
>NZ_JAMLFX010000001.1:883577-890400 GCF_023634765.1 Pseudomonas sp. AKS31 | reverse complement strand
GGGCAAGCCCGCTCCCACAGGTTTTGTGAGCGCCACAGATCACTGTGGGAGCGGGCTTGCCCGCGATGGCGTCAGCACAATCAATCCATCAGTGGCTGACACTCCGATCAGCGAATCCCCGCCAGCAACGTTCGCGCCGTTTGCTTCAACGGCTCATCGCCTTCCTTGAGCAATTCGTTGAGCAGCGCAATCGCACTGTCGATATCGCCGTCATCGATACACGTCTGCGCCTGTTCGAGCTTTCCGCAGCTTTCGTCGTGTACCGGCTCAGGTTCCTGCAAATCCAGCGGTTGCAACGCCAGTGACGGCTCGGCATCAGCAAACTCATTGAGAAAATCTTCATCCAGCGGCTCGGCGTCCGGCTCAGGGATCCACTCAAGTTCGGTTTCTTCGCTGGTCGCTTCCGGCAAGTCAAAGTCCTGAGGCAATACTTGCAGACTGGAACCCAGCGCCGAGGTATCTGCCGCTGGCTCAGTGATGGCCGTGCGGCTGTCCTCCAGATCCCAACTGGAATCCATCGACAATTCGCCCAGGTTCAACTCGAAATCATCTTCAGGCGCCGGTTGGGCGGTGACAACAGGGGCTACCGCAATAACGGGCGACACCACGGCCATCGGTACGGCGCCCGCCAGTTTCGGATGGCGAACACGAACATCCTGCAACGTCTGGACGTCCACACCCTGTTCACGCAACTGACTTTCCTGCTGCTCATACGCGGCGCTGTCACCCTGACGCCCCAGGACTTCAAGCAACTGCAAACCGATATCCGTCCGCTCCGGTTCCTTATGCAGGGCATCGCGCAGCAACCCGGCCGCTTCGCCCAAGCGGCCATAGGCCAGATAGATTCCCACCGCCTCCAGCACATCGCCCGCAGCTGGTTCCTCACGGTTTTGGGCGGATGTGTGAGCCCTGACAGGCTCTGCATTTTCGACTTCCGCCACGTCAGGTTCATCGCTCTGCGGCAACAGTGGCAGCTGTTGATCATCCTGTTGCGGCTGTTGCCGTCGACGGTGCACAAACAGCCCGGCCAAGGCCGCCAAAAACAGCAACAGGCCGCCAAGCAATGGCCAGTTCAAACCGTCACCTGTGGACTCAACAGGTGCCACAACCGGAGCAGGTGTCGGAGTGACAACGGGCGGTGGCGGTGCTTTCTGAAGCTCGGCCAAACGCGTTTGCAAATCGGTGATCTGCTTCTTGCCATCAGCAATCTGCACATCCTGCGTCTGCAGTTTGGCGTTCAGTTCGTCGATGGTCTTTTGCAATTGCTGATTCAGCAAGACACTGGCAGCCAGTTGCTCGGCCAATGCATCGTTGGCGGGCGGACTTGCAGGCGTTGGCGCGGGCGCGGCGTCGCGTTTGGCCTGAGGTGCCGGCGGCGCAGCCACGACAGGCTCGACGGTGGGAAACGCGGAAGATTGCGCACGCGGATCCGGCTCATCGGTGGCCGGCACGATACCCGGTGAACCCGGTGGATCGATCAATACCGTGTACTCACGCAGCAAACGGCCATTGGGCTGATCGAGCTGCACGAGGAAATTCAGAAAGGGTTCGTTGACCGGTTTGCTTGACGTCACCCGGATCATCTGGCGATTGCCATGCAGGATCGGGACAAACTTGAGGTCGTTGAGGAAGAACACTCGCTCGACCCCGGCCTCGGCGAATTCATCCACCGTGGCCAGGCGCGCCGACAGATCGTTTGGCGTCAGCCCGCCGACATCGACCAATGTGATATCGGCCTTGAGCGGCTGATTGAGGCCGGAATGAACGGTGATATCACCCAGCCCCAACGCCATCGACCAGGCCGAATAGCTGAATACACCGGCGACCAGCAGCCATTTGGCGCCACCGCGCAGTACCACGTGCCGACTTGCGAGCATGAGCATCCCTTAAATAAGCAAAACCGACTTCTATGCGTTCGCACATCCGGTACGAACACGATATTGCCCAGTAGTTCTTATAGTCGGCTCAGCGCGATCTCTCAAAGATACGGCACGTGGATGTGCCTCAAGATTTTTCCAGGTTGCCCAGAATGTGCCCGTGAACCCGCATGCACACCTTCAAATCCGCCTCGTCGACGCCTTCGAACAGTTCGTGACGCAGTTGTGTGGCAATGGTTTCGATCTGTTCGATCAGCGGCAGGGCCGGTGCACAGAGGACAATTTTTTTCGCCCGACGGTCTTCCATCACGGACTGGCGTTGCACCAGGCCCTGGCTTTCCAGACTATCAAGCAAGCGCGCGAGAGTCGGCCCTTCGACGCCGACGCTCTGCGCCAGCTCACGTTGGGTCGGCGCGTCTTCAAAACGCGCCAGATGCAGCAGCACCAGCCAGCGCGCCTGGGACAGCCCCAGCCCGGCCAGTCGGCGGTCCAGTTCGGCACGCCAGCCACGGGACATCTGGGCCAGTTGCATGCCAAAGCGGTGTTGATCGGTTAACGGCATAAAACACTCACGGTTAGACTGAAAATAAAGAAAATCTAATTATTAGCCAGCTAAGCATGAGCTGCAGTTATAGGCAAGTGGCGGTCTGTACTGAATCGTTACATCTCGAGAGCCCCTCACCCTAACCCTCTCCCAAAGGGAGAGGGGACTGAATGGGGGATATTTGGGAATTACGCCGACGTGACAGCTCAGCGCTGAATCCATAATCGACTCGGTTTTTCAGGTCGATGTATAGCGCAAGACAGCTCGGTCGGCTCCCTCTCCCTCTGGGAGAGGGCTGGGGTGAGGGCCGGAGCCAAATTACATCTCGAATTCAGACTGCAACGCGGCCCGCACGCAATAAAGCACACCCTCCGGAACACGACCGGCAAACAACTCCGCCACTTCGGCGACCGACGGCAACTCGCCTTCGCCATCGAGGAACGCGTCCTGCACTTCGCCCATCAGCTCTTCCGGCAAATCCAGCGCCTGCTCCAACGACAGCTGCTGTTTGCCAATGGCCTCGGCGAGCATTGTGTAGACGTTCTTCTCCGAGCACTGCAACTGACCGGCGATCTGCAGCGGGGTCATGCCGGCGCGTGCCAGGGTGATCAGTTCGTGGCGTACATCGGCCACCACTTTCGGCGCCTCGGCCTCGCCACCGAGCACTTCGAGGAAGGCATCGCCATAGCGTTCCAGCTTGCGTGCGCCGACGCCGCTGACCCGGGCCATTTCCGCCAGCGAGGTCGGCTGGCTGCGGAGCATTTCCAGCAAGGTCGAGTCGGGGAAGATGACGTACGGCGGCACACCATGCTCTTCGGCCAGTTTGCGTCGCAGGGCGCGCAGGGCTTCCCACTGTTCGCGCTCTTCGCCGCGCACCAGCTGACTGGCCGGGCTCTTGCTCGCAGTTTTGGCGGTAACCTGCGGTTTGAGATCGCGGCGCAGCTCCAGCGTGACTTCGCCTTTGAGCAATGGCCGGCAACTGTCATTCAGACGCAGGCCGCCATAGCCTTCGTGATCGACATCCGCCAGACCGCGCGCGACCAATTGGCGGAACAGCGAGCGCCACTCGCTTTCGCTCAACGCTTTGCCGACGCCGTATACCGACAGATGCTGATGGCCGAAGCTGCGGACTTTTTCGTTGTCCTTGCCCAGCAGTACGTCGACCAGATGACCGACGCCATAACGCTGGCCGGTGCGAAAAATCGCCGACAAGGCCTGACGCGCAGGCTCTGTCGCGTCCCAGGTCTGCACGCCGTCGACACAGTTGTCGCAATGACCGCACGGCTCGGGCATGTCCTCATCGAAGTACGCGAGCAGGGTCTGGCGACGGCAGCGGGTCTCCTCGCAGAGCGACAGCATTGCATCGAGCTTGTGTTGCTCCAGACGCTTGTGTCGCTCGTCGCCTTCGGAGTTCTGCAGCATCTGCTTGAGCATCACCACGTCTTGCAGACCGTAGGCCATCCAGGCATCTGCCGGCAGGCCGTCACGGCCGCCGCGCCCGGTTTCCTGGTAATACGCCTCGAGGGATTTCGGCAGATCGAGGTGGGCGACGAAGCGCACGTTGGGCTTGTCGATGCCCATGCCGAACGCCACGGTAGCGACCATGATCAGGCCTTCCTCGTTAAGGAAGCGCTTCTGGTGATAAGCGCGCAAGTCGTTGGGCAGGCCAGCGTGGTAAGGCAGTGCCGGGAAGCCTTGCTCGCTGAGGAACGCCGCGACCTCTTCAACTTTCTTGCGCGACAGGCAATAGACGATGCCGGCATCGCTGCGCCGCTCGGCGAGGAACGCCAGCAACTGCTTGCGTGGCTGCTCTTTGGGCACGATGCGGTAAAAGATGTTCGGGCGATCGAAGCTCGACAGGAAGCGCTCGGCATTTTGCAGGTGCAGGCGGGTGACGATTTCTTCGCGGGTGCGCTTGTCGGCGGTGGCGGTCAGGGCGATGCGCGGAACGTCGGGGAACATCTCGGCCAGTTGGCCCAGTTGCAGGTATTCCGGACGGAAATCGTGGCCCCATTGCGACACGCAGTGCGCTTCGTCGATGGCGAACAGCGCGATGTTCAGGCCTTGCAGGAACGACAGCATGCGCGGCTGCACCAGGCGCTCGGGCGCCAGATACAACATCTTCACTTCGCCGCGCTTGATCCGCGCGGCGAGGTCACGCTGCTGCTCGGCGCTCAGGGTGGAGTTCAGCGCAGCGGCGGCTACACCGAGTTCTTCAAGGGTGGCGACCTGATCGTCCATCAGCGCGATCAGCGGCGACACCACCACTGCCAGGCCTTCACGCAACAGCGCCGGCACCTGGAAGCACAGGGATTTACCGCCACCGGTAGGCATCAGCACCAGCGCATCACCGCCGCTGGCCACGCGCTCAATGATTGCACCCTGTCGGCCACGGAAGCTGTCGTAGCCGAAGATGTCCTTGAGGACGCGTTGAGCCTGTTCGAGCATAAAAACTCCAAAAATCTACCGATACATCCCTGCGCAGGCTGGTTCAGAACAGCCACGGCTGCTTAAACAAAACGTAAGAGCGCATTGCACGACAACCGCAATGCGGGCAGGGATCGCAAAACGCGGCAGTATACCCGAGCCCTTCCCTGCACAGGGTGCCGCTGAGAAGACACAGATGAACCTGCCACACATAAATCCCCTGGGGAGCGAGCCTGCTCGCGAATACGGTGGGTCAGTCGACATAAAGGTGCCTGATACGCCGCTTTCGCGAGCAGGCTCGCTCCCACAGGTTTGGCATGTGGCCCGGCAATTGCGGCAAATCTGCCGTGCGGCTGGCTTGAGCGCGCAAGAAGGCCTAGAATTCCCGCATTGTTTATTCCCCAAGGTAGCCCCGTAATGTCCTTCGCTGAGCAACTGACCCGCCTGCAAGTTTTCCTCGACGCCGACGAGCTGCATGACGAGGCGCTGGATTACGTGGCCGCTCACGGCTACCTGACCGCGCTGTCGATCTGCGCAGAAGACGTGCCGGAGCGTGAGTGGATCGACGCCCTGTTCGCCGAAGAGCCGCATTACAGCAGCGACGCCCAGCGCGAAGAGATCGAAGCCACCCTGATCGGCCTCAAGGCCCACATTGCCCGTCAACTGGCCTCGGATGAAGAGTTCGAGCTGCCATGCGAACTGGATCTGGGCGACGAGCCGGACGATTCGGAACTGCGCGGCTGGTGCATCGGCTTCATGGAAGGCGTGTTCCTGCGTGAGGCCGCCTGGTTCGAAACCGCCGAAGAAGAAGTCAGCGAAATGCTCCTGCCGATCATGGTCGGTTCGGGCCTGTTCGACGAACAGCCGGAATTCGAAGACATCGCCAAGGACGCCAACCTGATGGACGACATGATCGTACAGATCCCGGAAGCCCTGACCGCGCTGTACCTGCTGTGCCAAGCGCCTGACGAAAAACCGGCGATCCTCAAGCCACGTCACCACTAAGATCCGGCCTATGGACAACCCCATAGGCAACCGCCCCCTGATGTTGCGCTACATCCTGCTGGCCATCGGCTGGCTCAGCGTGGCATTGGGGGTGATCGGTATCTTCCTGCCCGTCCTGCCCACCACCCCTTTCCTTCTGCTCGCCGCAGCCTGCTTCGCGCGCAGTTCTCCGCGTTTCTATCAATGGCTGGTCGAGCACCCACGGCTCGGGCCATGGATCCGCGATTACCTTGATGGCAACGGCATTCCGCTCAAGGGCAAGGTCTACGCGATCGGGCTGATGTGGGCGAGCATTCTGTTCTCGTGCTACCTGGTGCCACTGCCGTGGGCGCGGGCGTTCATGTTGACCAGCGCGGTGTTGGTGACGGTTTACATTTTGCGGCAGAAAACCCTGCACAAGCCTTGAGTCGTCGGTAAATGCCTGGCTAAAAAACAGCGCCCCGTTAATGCCGTTCATCTGAAAGCCCTACGCACCTGTCAGATCTGACAGGTGCGCATTCTGCCGTTTAGCCGTTCAATCACTCCGTCATCTTCCCGCCACGGAGTCCTCGCCATGTCCAACCCCATCGAACCTATGCTCCTCGAAGAACTCGGCATCCCCGGTCGCAGCAAAGACCCGGTGTCGACGAATCCCGATGTCTGGGGCATCAACATCGCCGCGGCGCTGGACAACTTTCCGCTTCATGGCCTGCTTTGCCAGGCGGGGCCGTGGGGCAACATGGCCGAAGGCGACAGGTTGACGGTCTTTTGGGGCACCGGGCAGAACGTCTGGGTGGAGACCGTCAACAAGGACGAAGTCAAGACGCAACTGCGCATGTTCGTGCCTCCCCGGCACATGGTCGATGGCGAGTTTGCGGTGTCCTATTCCGTCAGGCTACTGGGCGCGAGCAAGGATGAACCGTCCGAAGTGATGCAGGTGCTGGTCAAGCTGACGCGCCCAGGCGGCGATGATGACAACGGTGACGGCGGG
>NZ_JAMLFX010000001.1:853631-883567 GCF_023634765.1 Pseudomonas sp. AKS31 | reverse complement strand
CGGCGATGCCGCCGACAGTCAGGGTTGTGACGCCATCGAGTGCGGTGATGGTGAACGTGCCGCTTTGGGTTAGCGCGGTGGAATCCGGTGCGCTGCCATCGCTGAGATTTTTCTCGTAAACGGTGAGTTCGCCGCCATTCACGTCGAGGCCATTGATGATCACCGGATCGTCGTTGTTGTGGATCTGCAACACGAGGTTGGCGGTGCTGGTATCGCCGTCTGCATCTGTGATGGTGTAGGCGAAGGTTTCCGTGCCGTTGCCACCACCGTGGAGGTTTTTGAAATCGGCGTCGCTGGTGTTCAGCGTGTAGGTGTACGTGCCGTCAGCATTCAGAACCAAGGTGCCGTAAGTGCCGGTGAACGTGCCCGGAGTTACCGGTCCGGTAGGGGCGCGGTCAGCCCCTTGCACATCGTTGGTCAGCACGTTGCCGGTCAGGGTCAGCAGGGTTTCCGAGGCTGTACCGTTGGCGTCGTCAAACGCTTTCGGCACGTCGTCAGTGATATTGACGTCGAGCGTGCCCGTCGCGGTGTCGCCATTGCTGTCGCTGGCAATCACCGTGAACTGCTCGCTGAGGTTGTTCACGCCATCGCCGGCTGCGTGGCTTTCGTTGCCGTTGAGGGTGTAGCTGTAACTGACCACGCCCGTCGCCGGGTTGTAACCAGTGATGGTCAGGGTGTTGCCCAGTTGCGTGGTGATCGATTGCGGGAACCCGACCGCTACGCCGCCGTTGATCAGGTTGATGCCACCGATGCTCAGACTGGTCAAACCATCCGGCGCCGACACGGTGAAGCTGCCGCTTTGCGTCAGTGCTCCTGGATTGGCCGCCGAGCCGTCGGGCAGATTGGCTTCATTGACGTTCAGCTCGCCGCCAGCCACGTTCAGGCCGCTGAGGGTCACCGGATTGTTGACTGGAGGCGGCACCACGACTGCCGGGGTGTTGTCGCCGTTGTCGATCACCGCGTTACGACGTTCTTCGGGGAATTCAGGAATACCGCCGAACCCGGCGGTGGGGAAACCGATGATCGGGTCAACCCGGCCGCCGACTTCGGTCAGCAAGACAAAACTGTGGCCACCGCCCAGCTCACCTGGCGCACCGCCCGGGGCATTCGGGCCGGCCGCAGTGGCTTCAGCGGTTTTGCTCGGGTCTTCACCGGCGGCGATGGCTTTCTGGATCTGCTCGACGTCGGTGAGTTGCGCGTCGCTCGGGGTCACGGCCTCCGCAGCATTTACGTGTGCAGCCTGACCGGCCAACAGTTCACTGGTCATGGCCATGCTGCTGCCGCGTCCAAGGGTCAGTTCTTTGCCGTTGTCCAGCTTCACCGCCACCGCGCCTTCCGCGCCAGTGATCAGTTGATCGCCTGCAAACAAACGATCCCCCTCAACCAGTGCGCGTTTAATACCGTCGGCTGACTGGGCGAAAACCTGGCCAATGACTTTAGTGACTGTGCCGATGAGCGTTGCCATGTGAAATCCTCCGCTGCCGACCACCGTCGGCACTGGTAAGCGAAGCAGCCCATGGCTCAATCGGGTTGTCGGAGGTGACGCTCGCACCTTCAACAGTTCGTTTCGCAGGCGGCCTCTTTCGGAAACATCAGTGCTATCAAGCACTTCCGCATCCTGATCAAAGCCATACGCCCACTAACGCTACGTAACGGTGGTGAATCACTCGAGTGACAAAAATCTGTCGCTCATCAGCCGCTACGCGTCCCTCCCCTTCAGCAGTACTTCGCCGTATGTCGCAAAGTGAGTGGAACTTTCCTCAAGCCTTTTTGCGCTCCCTAAAGCGCATAAAACAAAGGCTTTCATGCTGAACAATGTGCCGGTTTTTACAAAGCGCATAAGTTTTTTTCGGCATAAGCCTTATGAAAATTTTTTCTTAGCTACGCTTCAGGATGTTCTTAGCTCTGTTGTTACAAGAGTGAAACGCATACACCTAAAAATATCGTCAAATATTTGGCGACAGTAACACACCATCAGGACTCAGGGAGATGCACCCATGCGCGTTCTAACCCCCCTCTGCAGCGCGGTTTTGCTGGCCATGGCTTGCACTTCTCAAGCTCAGGCCATGAACCTCACCGAGGCGATTCAAAGCACCATCGCCACTCATCCGGAACTGGCCTCGCGCGTGGACGCCCGCCTGTCGGCAGATGAGCAAGTCAAAGTGGCCAAGGGCGGTTTCTATCCGTCCGTCGATCTGAACGCCGCGTATGGCCGTGGCTACAGCGACAACACCAACACCCGGGCCTTCGGTAATCACCACACCGAAATCCTCAATTACACCCAGTCCGAGCTGCGTTTGCGGCAAATGCTGTTCGACGGTTTCAACACCGCCAACGAGGTCGAGCGCACCAAAGGCGTGTCCAATTCGCGTGCGTACTACGCGCAGGGCACCGCTCAGGATCTGGCCTTGCGCACCATCGAGGTCTACCTCGAAGTGCTCAAACGCCGCGAGTTGGTGACGCTGGCGCGCAACAACCTGCAGGCGCACTTGCGGGTCAACGATCAGATCGGCCTGCGCACCGAGCGGGGTGTCGGCAGCACCGCCGACTCCGATCAATCGGTTGCGCGTAAAGCGCTGGCGCAGAACAACCTCGACACCGCCGAAGTCGATCTGTCTGACGCCGAAGCCAACTTCTACAGCGTGGTCGGACGCATGCCCGATGAACTGGAAACCCCGGCCTCGACCCGTGGCGAGTTGCCGACCGAACTGCGTGAAGCCCAGCAGAGCATGGTCGACAACAACCCGTATCTGAAATCCGCCCAGGCTGACGTGCAGTCGGCCGAGAGCCAGTACGAAGTCGCCAAATCGCCGTTCTACCCACGCTTCGATGCCGAAGCCGCCGTCGGCGCGAATAACAACGTGCAAGGCGATGAAGGCCACGACAACGAATGGCGGGTGGGCGTGGTGATGAACTACAACCTGTTCCGTGGCGGCAGCGACAAGGCGCGACTGGCCGCCAATGCCCACGACATCAATCAGGCCATGGACATCCGCAACAACGCCCTGCGTCAACTCAACGAGAACATTCGCCTGGCGTGGAACGCCATGGAAAACGCGAAGAAACAGACCCCGACCGCCCGCGAATACGCCGAAACCACCAAACGCGTGCGCGCCGCGTATCAGGATCAGTTCGGCCTCGGCCAGCGTACCCTGCTCGACTTGCTCGACAGCGAAAACGAGCTCTACAACGCCAACCGTCGTTACACCGAAATCCGCTACACCGAGGAATATTCGATGTACCGCGTGCTGGCGAACATGGGCCAGTTGCTGAGCAAGCAACGGGTGGTGCTGCCGGCTGATGCGATTGCGGCGACCGAAGTGAAGAACGAAGCGCGCCTGCCCGAGCTGAAATAACCAACTCCCTGTAGGAGCTGCCGCGGGCTGCGATCTTTTGACGTTGTTTTTTACGATCAAGATCAAAAGATCGCAGCCTGCGGCAGCTCCTACACGTGATTGGGGTGATAGACGATCAAGCGTTCCGTTCAGTTTTGTGTAGCCAGTGCCACCGTTTCAGGGGAGCGATCAATATGACCAGCATGGAACCCGGCAACATCGGGGTCGATCCGCGGCTGAGCTTCGATGATCCGTTACTCGACGGTCTGTTGATCCTTTGCAAACTGCATGGCGCGACGGTCAGCCGTGCCAGCCTGAGTGCCGGGCTGCCGCTGAACAAACAGCGTCTGAGCCTCGACCTGCTGCCCCGCGCTGCCGCCCGCGCCGGATTGCAGGCACGGATTCTGCGGCGTGAGCTGAAAGACATCTCGCCGCTCAACCTGCCGATTCTGCTGCTGCTCAACGACGGCCGCACCGCCGTATTGCGGCGTTTCGGCGATGACGGCAAAGCACTGATCCTGCCCAGCGAAGCCGATGGCGGCGAACAATGGATCAGCCGTGAAGAACTCGCCGAGCACTACAGCGGCCAGGCTCTGTTTGCGCGTCCGCGCCACGAACTCGAAGACCTGCGCTCGCCGCTGGTGCCACGGGTGCATGCGTGGTTTCGCGACACCCTGAAGCTGTCGAAATGGCTCTACAGCGATGCGATTCTCGCCAGTTTCCTGATCAATCTTTTAGGCCTGATGGTGCCGCTGTTCGTCATGCAGACCTACGATCGCGTGGTGCCGAATCAGGCCACGTCGACCCTGTGGGTGCTGTCGATCGGGCTGTTGATCGGCACTGGGTTTGAACTGGTGTTGCGGGTGGTGCGTGCGCACCTGCTCGACACTGCCGGCAAGAAAACCGACGTGATCCTTTCCGCGACTTTATTCGAACGCATCACCGGCATGTCGATGAAGGCGCGGCCGGCAACCATCGGTGGTTTCGCCCAGAGCATTCATGACTTCCAGGGCCTGCGTGAATTTCTCACAGCGGTAACCCTGACCAGCCTGATCGACCTGCCCTTCGTGGTGCTGATGCTGGTGGTCATCGGCCTGCTCGGCGGCTGGCTGGTGGTGATTCCGCTGCTGGCGTTTCCGATCACTATCATCTTCGCCATGGCGATTCAGGTGCGCCTGCGCGACACCGTGCAGAAAAGCCTGAGCCTCGGCGCTGAACGCCAGGCAGTGCTGATCGAAACCCTCGGCGGTCTGGAAACCCTCAAGGCCTGCAGCGCCGAAAGCGAGCGCCAGCACAAATGGGAAAGCACCCACGGCGCCCTCACCCGTCTCGACAGCCATGCGCGCAACTTATCCGCGCTGGCCACCAACGGCACGTTATTCATTCAACAGTTTTCCGGAATGGCGACGATTGTTGCCGGGGTCTACAGCATCATCGCCGGCAACCTCAGCGTCGGTGCGCTGGTCGCCAGCTACATGCTCGGCAGCCGTGTACTCGCGCCGCTGGGGCAGATTGCCGGGCTGATCACCCGCTATCAGCAAGCGCAACTGACCATGAAAAGCACCGACGCGCTGATGGCGCTGCCGCAAGAGCGCGACGGCAAACAGCGGCCGCTGGAGCGCACGCAGTTGCAAGGCGCGCTCGACGTCAACGGCGTGACCTTTCATTACAACGGCCAGAATGCCCCGGCACTGAGCAATGTCAGCTTCAGCCTGAAACCCGGTGAACGGGTCGGCATCATCGGTCGCAGCGGTTCGGGCAAAAGCACCTTGGCGCGTTTGGTCATGGGCTTCTATGAACCCGAGGAAGGCCAGTTGCTGCTCGACGGCCTCGACCTGCGCCAACTCGATGTCGCTGACCTGCGCCAGCAGATCGGCTACGTCGCCCACGACCTGCCGCTGCTGGCCGGCAGCCTGCGCGACAACCTGACCCTCGGCGCACGTTACATCAGCGATTCGCGGATGCTCGAAGTCGCCGAACTGACCGGCGTTACGGAACTCGCTCGTCAGCATCCGCAAGGCTTTGATCGGCCAGTAGGTGAACGCGGGCAATTGCTTTCTGGCGGCCAACGCCAGGCGGTGTTGCTGGCGCGCTCCTTGTTGCTCGACCCGCCGATCATGCTGCTCGACGAACCCACCAGTGCCATGGACAACAGCAGCGAAGACCAATTGCGGCAAAAGCTGCATGGCTGGGTGCAAGGCAAGACACTGCTGCTGGTCACCCACCGCACCTCGATGCTGAGTCTGGTGGATCGGCTGCTGGTGCTGGACAACGGCCGGGTCGTCGCCGACGGTCCGAAAGAAGCGGTCATCGATGCACTGCGCAAGGGCCGTGTCGGCTCGGCGGCGGTCTAGGAGTTGCCCCATGTCTGCTTCCTCCGATAGCAAATCGCGCGGCTACTTCGACAGCTTCGGCAGAAGCGCCGAAGCCGAGTTCATGCCGGAAACCGCCGGTGCTTCCTTGCAGGATTCACCGCGCTGGTCGCGCATCACTGTGTGGCTGGCGGCGGCGCTGCTGATCAGCGCGGTGGTCTGGGCCAGGTTTGCCGTGCTCGAAGAAGTGACCATGGGCGAAGGCAAGGCGATTCCGTCGAGCAAGATTCAGGTGATCCAGAACCTTGAGGGCGGGATCGTCACCGAGATCTTTGTGCGCGAAGGACAAATGGTGAACAAGGGCGACACATTGCTGCGTCTGGATGACACGCGCTTTCGCTCGAACAAGGGCGAGAGCGAGGCCGATCGTTACGCCTTGACGGCGCAGGTCGAGCGGCTGTCGGCGGAGGCCGAGGGCCGGCCGTTCAAGCTCTCCGATGAAGTCATCGCCAAAGCACCGCAAGTCGCCGAAGACGAACGTTCGCTGTACGAACAGCGCCAGCGTCGGTTGGCCAGCGAGCAGCGCACGCTTAGCGAACAACTGCGGCAGAAAACGCAGGAACTGGCGGAGTTTCGCTCCAAACAGGGCCAGTTCAGTTCCAGCCTGGCGCTGTTGCAGCAAGAGATGAACATGTCCGAGCCACTGGTCAAAACCGGTGCGGTGTCACCCGTGGAAATCCTCCGGCTCAAACGCAGTGCGGTAGAAATCCGAGGCTCTTTGAACGCGACGACGCTGGCCATTCCCCGCGCCGAATCGGCGATTGCCGAGATCCGCAGCAAGATCGACGAGTCGGAGCAAACCTTCCGCTCCGAGGCGGCGAAAGAGCTGAATGAGAAACGCACCGATCTGTCGAAAATCACCGCCACCAGCATCGCCATCGACGACCGCGTCACCCGCACCACGGTGACCTCACCGGTGCATGGGGTGATCAAGCAATTGAAGGTCAACACCATCGGCGGCGTGGTTCAACCGGGCAGTGACATGGTCGAAATCGTGCCACTGGAAGACAACCTGCTGATCGAAGCCAAGGTGCGCCCGCAGGATGTCGCGTTCCTGCATCCGGGCCAGAAAGCCATGGTCAAGTTCAGTGCTTACGACTACACGATTTACGGCGGGCTGAGTGCCAAACTTGAGCTGATCGGTGCGGACACGATTACCGATGACAAGGGCAACAGCTTCTACCTGATTCAGGTGCGCACCGATAAAAACCATTTGGGCGGAGATGTGAAACCGCTGCTGATCATCCCGGGGATGGTGGCGACGGTGGACATTATTACCGGGGAGAAAAGTGTGCTGGATTACTTGCTGAAACCGGTGCTTAAAGCCCGGACCGAGGCGATGCGCGAACGCTAGAGATATCCGGATTTTGTGGTGAATTGACTGGCCCCATCGCTGGCAAGCCAGCTCCCACAGTGTCCGTGTCGGCCACAAAACCTGTGAACAACTCAGAACCTGTGGGAGCTGGCTTGCCAGCGATGAGGCCAGCAAGAACACCGACTATTTTTCAGCATGATTACGCTGAAACGTCTCTGCACCCATCGCCGCAATCTGCCCCTCGATCAACGCTTCGAACGGCTTGAGCATCGGCTCGAATGACGCCGGAGCCTCCAGTGTCTGCAACGCCTGCACAATCGCCTCAATCGTCGACAACGCCCCCGGCCCCGGCGCCTTGCGCAACCGATAGCGCGACACCCCGCCCTCGGCCAGCGTCACCCGCGGCAACGCCGCCAGCAGCGGATTGAGGTGGAGCATCTTGCGCGCTTTGCGCCACGTACCGTCCGGCACCACCAGCAACAGCGGTTCATCGGACTCGTCGTAAGCCTGCATCGGTTGGGCATCGTCCGCCGGGAACAACAACCGAGCCCGATACCCCGGGCGGTTCAACAGGGTCGGCAAATCCTCGAATACCTCACCGACAATCAGCTCGGCACTGCGTAAACCCAGAGCCGCCAGCCGCGCGGTATTCAACGCATGGTTAACCTCGCTCGGATGCTGCAACAGCAACACCCGCGTGCGGCTGTCGAGGTTCGGGATCAGCGGGCACAGGCAATGGGTTTGGGGGCGCAGGCAGCGCGGGCATTGGGGTCTGGACATACTTCTTGTTCCTGCAAGCTAAGCCTGATTGAGCTGAGCTTTGAGCAAATCGCGGAAGGTCTGGATCAGCGGTTCACGGCTACGACCGCGACGCATGATCATCGAAAACGGCGCCTGATAACCGAAGGTCGCCGGCAGCAACACGCGCAAATCGCCCTTGTCGGCCCACGCCTGAGCATAGTGCTCCGGCAAATAACCGATGTAGGCGCCGGACAGTACCAGAATCAGCTGCGCCTCCATACTTTCCACGGTGGCGGCGCTGTGCTTGAAGCCGTGGCGGGCCAGTTCCGCCTGACTCCAGTAACCACGCCCGACCATGCGTTGCTGGGTGATGACTTGCTCGGGAATGCGCCGCTCGTTGAACAACGGATGGCGGCTGCTGCAATACAACCAGTGCTGCTCGCGGTACAGCGGCATGTACACCAGACCGCTCATGCGCGTGGAAAACGCACCGATGGCCAGATCGAGACGATTGTCCTGCACGCCGAGTTGCAGTTCGTACGGGCTCATCACCGACAAATGCAAATGCACCGCCGGGTGTTCCTGACTGTAGGCACCAATGGCTTCGGCAAACGGCAGGGCCTTGTCGCTGACCGTGGAGTCGATCACGCCGAGGTTGAGCGTGCCGCGCAGTTCGCCCTTGAGCGCTGCCGCGTATTGCTCGAAACCTTCGAGCTCGGCGAGCAGGCGCAGGGTTTCCTGATGGAACAGCTCACCCTTGCTGGTCAGGCTGAACCCGCCGCGGCCGCGATGGCACAGCACCAGGCCGAGCGCGGCTTCGAGCTGGCTCATGTAAGTGCTGATGGCCGAGGTCGACAGGTTGAGTTCCTGTTGCGCGTTGGCAAAACCCTGATGGCGCACGACGCTGACGAAGATGCGCAACAGTTTCAGGTCAGGTAAAGCGTTGGCCATGTCTACTCCGGGCTTTGCAACTGTGTGTCTGTGGGAAAAGCCCCTCACCCCAGCCCTCTCCCGGAGGGAGAGGGAGCTGATCTCCATGGCTTTCAAATCCTGAGTTCGACTCGATTTTTCAGGTCGATGTAGATTCCGCCAACAACTCGGTCGGCCCCCTCTCCCTCTGGGAGAGGGCTGGGGTGAGGGGCGGCAATGTTCAGCCAGGCAAGAATCCCAAGACCGCAAAGTCTAATCCCAGCCCCGCCATTAGTTTAGAAAAATCTGAACTAAGTTTTTGCCCGTAGCGATTCTTCTGCCGCACTACATTTCGCATCATCGGCCCCACAGCGGCGTCCGAACCCGTGCTCAACGGCGCGCCGACATAAATAAAACAAAGACGATGAGGCCTTACCCGTGGACAAGATTCTTCACCAACCACTGGGCGGCAACGAAATGCCGCGCTTCGGCGGCATCGCCACCATGCTCCGACTCCCCCATGTACCGACCGCTGCCGGCCTGGACGCTGCATTCGTTGGCGTGCCACTGGACATCGGTACTTCGCTGCGCCCCGGCACCCGCTTCGGGCCACGCGACATCCGCACCGAATCGGTGATGATCCGCCCGTACAACATGGCCACCGGCGCTGCGCCGTTCGACTCGCTATCGGTCGCCGATATCGGTGACGTGGCGATCAACACTTTCAACCTGCTCGACGCCGTACGCATCATCGAAGAAGCCTACGACAACATCCTCGAGCACAACGTGATCCCGATGACCCTGGGCGGCGACCACACCATCACCCTGCCGATCCTGCGCGCGATCCATAAAAAGCACGGCAAGGTCGGTCTGGTGCACATCGATGCCCACGCTGACGTCAACGATCACATGTTCGGCGAGAAGATTGCCCACGGCACCACTTTCCGTCGCGCCGTCGAAGAAGGCCTTCTGGACTGCGACCGCGTGGTGCAAATTGGTCTGCGCGCGCAGGGTTACACCGCTGACGACTTCAACTGGAGCCGCGATCAGGGCTTCCGCGTGGTTCAGGCCGAAGAGTGCTGGCACAAGTCGCTGGCACCGCTGATGGCCGAAGTGCGCGAAAAAGTTGGTGGCGGTCCGGTGTACCTGAGTTTCGACATCGACGGCATCGACCCGGCCTGGGCGCCCGGCACCGGCACCCCGGAAATCGGTGGTCTGACGACCATTCAGGCAATTGAAATCGTCCGTGGCTGCCAGGGCCTCGACCTGATCGGTTGCGATCTGGTAGAAGTCTCGCCCGCTTATGACACCACCGGCAACACCTCGCTGCTGGCCGCCAACCTGCTGTACGAAATGCTCTGCGTACTACCTGGCGTGGTCCATCGCTGAGGATCGGGTCATGAACGAACGTGATCAGGTTCTGCAAGCGGCCGCCGAACTGGTGGCCGCCTTCGCCCGTAACGATCGCGAAACTTACTTCGGCGCGTTCAGCGCCGATGCGAGCTTCGTCTTCTACACCCTCGAACAGCCGCTGCTGTCGCGCGATGCCTATCAGGCCTTGTGGGACCGCTGGCGCGCCGAGGATGGCTTCGAGGTGCTTGCGTGCACCTCGAGCAACGCCTTCGTCAGCCTGCAAGGTGACGTGGCGATTTTCATCCATGACGTAGCCACCGAGCTGCGCATGCAAGGGGAGCAACACTTCAGCCAGGAGCGCGAGACGATTGTGTTCAAGAAACACGCGTCGAGCCTAGAACAACAAGGCCTTTGGCTGGCCTGTCACGAACATTTGTCCGCAATGCCGGAAGGGCTGCCATCCCCTTAGCCAAAACAGGTGACGCCTCACGCACGATGAGGCGCGCCTTTATGATCGGAGCAGATCATGAATAACAACAACAACGACCAAAGCCTTACGCAGATTGAAACCCACGGGGTCGAACAGATCCCGGACCACGAACGCAGCGCAGGCCCGACGGACTTGTTCCGGATGATCTTCGGTGGTTCGAACACCTTTGCCACCGCCGTGCTCGGCAGTTTCCCGGTGCTGTTCGGTCTGTCTTTTCAGGCCGGCGTCTGGGCGATTGTGCTGGGCGTGCTGCTTGGCTCGCTGATCCTCGCCCCGATGGGCCTGTTCGGCCCGCTCAACGGCACCAACAATGCCGTGTCGTCCGGTGCGCATTTCGGCGTGCACGGGCGGATCGTCGGTTCGTTCCTGTCGCTGTTGACCGCTATCGCGTTTTTCTCGCTCTCGGTGTGGAGTTCGGGCGATGCGCTGATCGGTGGAGCGAAACGCCTGATCGGTCTGCCGGAAACCGACCTGACTCTGGGCCTGGCCTACGGCCTGTTCGCGATTCTGGTGCTGACCGTGTGCATCTACGGCTTCCGCTTTTTGCTGTGGGTGAACAAGATCGCGGTGTGGAGCGCCAGCCTGTTGTTCCTGCTGGGGATCTTCGCCTTCGCCGGTCCGTTCGACGTCAACTACGCCGGTACGGTGAACCTCGGTCAGCCGGGCTTCTGGGCGGCGTTCATCGGTGCTGCGCTGGTGGCGATGAGCAACCCGATTTCCTTCGGTGCGTTCCTCGGCGACTGGTCGCGCTACATCCCGCGTGAAACCTCCAAGCAACGCATCATGGCGGCCGTGGTGCTGTCGCAGATTGCCACGTTCATCCCGTTCCTGTTCGGCCTGACCACCGCGACCATCGTCGCGATCAAGGCACCGGACTACATCGCGGCGAACAACTACGTGGGCGGTTTGCTGGCGGTGTCGCCGAGCTGGTTCTTCCTGCCGGTGTGCCTGATTGCGGTGATCGGCGGCATGTCCACCGGCACCACTTCGCTGTATGGCACTGGGCTGGACATGTCCAGCGTGTTCCCGCGCGTGCTGTCGCGTGTGAAAGCGACACTGCTGATCGGCGTGCTGTCGATTGCCTTCATCTTCATCGGGCGCTTTGCGGCGAATCTGGTGCAGAGCGTGTCGACCTTCGCCGTGCTGATCATCACCTGCACCACGCCGTGGATGGTGATCATGATCATCGGCCTGTTGGTACGTCGCGGCTTCTACTGCCCGGATGACCTGCAAGTGTTCACTCGCGGCGAACAGGGCGGGCGCTACTGGTTCAGCCACGGCTGGAACTGGCGTGGTCTGGGTGCGTGGATCCCGAGCGCGGCGGTTGGCTTGTGCTTTGTGAATCTGCCGGGGCAGTTCGTTGGCCCGCTGGGTGAAATGGCCGGCGGCATCGACATCAGTTTGCCGGTGACCCTCGGTCTGGCTTCGGTGGTGTACCTGACGCTGCTGAGCCTGTTCCCGGAACCGCGCGAAGTGTTCGGCCCCAAGGATGCCCGGCGTGAAGCCGCAGTAAAACCTCAACTGCGTCAGGCCGCCTGACGCCGCTCCCACAGTGGGCAGCATTGCTGAACCAAATTTGTTTCACCATAAAAAAGACAATCGGAGACACGCCATCATGGCTTTGGATTTATTCGTCGTCCTCATCTACGCCGCCGGCATGCTCTTGCTCGGCTACTTCGGCATGCGCAAGGCCAAGACCAACGAGGACTTTCTCGTGGCCGGTCGTAACCTCGGCCCAAGCCTGTACATGGGCACCATGGCCGCGACCGTACTCGGTGGCGCGTCCACCGTCGGCACCGTGCGTCTGGGTTACGTGCATGGCATTTCCGGTTTCTGGCTGTGCGCGGCACTCGGTTGCGGCATCGTTGCGCTGAACCTGTTCCTCGCCAAACCGCTGCTGAAACTGAAGATCTACACCGTTACCCAGGTCCTGGAAAAGCGCTACAACCCGATGGCCCGCTCGGCGAGCGCGGCGATCATGCTGGCCTACGCACTGATGATCGGCGTGACCTCGATCCTCGCCATCGGCACCGTGCTGCAAGTGCTGTTTGACCTGCCATTCTGGGTTTCGGTACTCGTCGGTGGTGGCGTGGTGGTGATCTACTCGGCGATCGGCGGCATGTGGTCGCTGACCCTGACCGACATCGTCCAGTTCATCATCAAGACTGTGGGTCTGATGTTCATCCTGTTGCCGATCTGCCTGTACCGCGTCGGCGGTTGGGACGAACTGGTGCTGAAACTGCCGGCGACTGCCTTCAGCTTCACCACGATCGGCTGGGACACGATCATCACCTACTTCATGATCTACTTCTTCGGCATCCTGATCGGTCAGGACATCTGGCAACGGGTGTTCACCGTCAAGACTGCCAAAGTCGCGCAATACGCCGGCAGCCTCGCGGGCATCTACTGCATCGTCTACGGCCTGGCCTGCGCGCTGATCGGCATGGCCGCGCACGTGCTGATCCCGGATCTGGACAACGTCAACAACGCCTTCGCCGCCATCGTCAAACTGTCGCTGCCGGACGGCATCCGGGGTCTGGTGATCGCTGCGGCACTCGCGGCAATGATGTCCACCGCCAGCGCCGGCCTGCTCGCCGCTGCCACCACGCTGACTGAAGACCTGCTGCCGAAACTGCGTGGCGGCAAACAGTCGAGCCTGGGCGTCAACCGCCTGTTCACCCTGCTGACCGGTGTCGTGGTGCTGGGTATCGCGCTGGTGGTGAATGACGTGATCAGTGCCCTGACGCTGGCGTACAACCTGTTGGTGGGCGGCATGCTGGTCCCGCTGATCGGTGCAATCTTCTGGAAGCGCGCAACCACCGCCGGCGCCATCGCCAGCATGGGCCTGGGTTTTGCCACCGCGCTGCTGTTCATGTTCAAGGACGGTCTGGATGCGAACACGCCGATCTACTACAGCCTGGCTGTGGGTCTGGTGAGTTTTGTGGTGGTCAGCCTGGTCTCCCCTCGCCCGGCGACCGCGGCCAGTGCGATCTAAGCTTTGATGTAACGGCTTGATGCTTTCTTCGACGGGTGTGGCGTCGGTTGCCACACCCGTTTTTTTACGCCTGGAGAAAAGTGCTGATGAAAATAGTTTCTCGTGATCAGTGGTTTGAAGTGCAGCACCTGAGTGACGGCATTCGGCTGATTCATGAGCCGTATATCCGCCCGTTCTACCGCTGCAACCTGTGGCACGTTCAGGGCCGCGACAAAGATCTGCTGCTGGACAGCGGTTCGGGGCTGGTCAGCCTGCGCGAACAATTGCCGTGGATCACCGAGCGACCGTTGGTGGCAGTGGCCAGTCATTGCCATTTCGACCATATCGCCGGGCATCACGAATTTGCTGAACGGCTGGTGCATCCGGCCGAAGCGGACATTCTGGCCGCGCCGGATGGCGAAAACGATTTGAGCCGCGCTTTCGTCGGTGACGACATGTTCGAAGCGCATCCGGATTGCCCATTGTGCTACGCCGAATACCGGGTCAAAGCCGCGCCGGCCACCGGGTTTGTCGAGGACGGTGATGTGCTGGATCTGGGCAACCGCACGCTGCAAGTGCTGCACACGCCGGGGCATTCACCGGGCGGGATCAGCCTGTATGAAGCGGCGACTGAGACCCTGTTCAGCGGCGACATCATCTACGACGGGCCGCTGATCGAAGACGCCTACCACTCCAATCTTGCGGATTACGCCGCGAGTCTGCGGCGTTTGCAGGCGTTGCCGATCCGCACGGTGCATGGCGGGCATTTCGGCAGTTTTTCCGGCGCGCATTTGCGCTCCATGATTGACGAGTGGTTGCGCGGCCAAGACCGCGAAGACCGCGAATGACTTGAGCCGGTTTTTACTGGAGATTTCACGGCGCTGAAAACGCAAAAGATCGCAGCCTTTGGCAGCTCCTACACGGATTGATGTAGGAGTTGCCAAAGGCTGCGATCTCTTGATCTGAATCCTTTGATCTCGGATCGGGGGCGTTACCGGCGCCGTTGTTGACGGCGGCGTTGCTCGTCATCGGTGCGGATCGGTACAGGTTGCAGAGGCGGTTCGATCAAGCCGAGGGCAACACCCAAGTCGTGCAGCCAGTTTTGAATTTTCTCTTTCATCGTCGTGCCCCCTTCAGGGTGGTGCTGAGCGGCCGGAATTCTGAGGCCGCTTCGCACTGATAATAGTCCGAAGTCCTACGCAATGCTCGGCCAAATCCGCAATGATCTGTTACTGAATTGAACAGAGTGTGCCGCCATTGGTTCAGGCGGTTTCGCGGGTTTCGATCTGAGCCGCAGGATAGACAGCCTGCTGCACTTCGATCCATGCATTAAGGTTGGCGCCGACCATGCCCTTGCGCCACATGAGCCATGTTGTCGCACCCACGAATGGCTCGGCCAACGGATGTACCGCGACGCTGTCGCGCCCCGGCAGACTGGCCAGCATCGACTCCGACATCAGCGCCACGCCACTGCCGGCAATCACGCAGGCGAGCATGCCCTGATACGACTCGATCTCCATCGCCCGCCCCATGGTCGCGTGATAGTGCGAAAACCACGCCTCCAGGCGCATGCGGTAGGAACAGCCGCGACGAAAGGTAAACACCGATCGCCCTTCGACATCCCGCGCACTGTGCACCGGCGGATGATCGATTTCAGTGATCAGCACCAACCGCTCCTCGCACAACGGCACGCCGTCGAGCCCGGCCAGTTCCAGCGGGCCATCGACCAACGCAGCATCAAGGCGCCCGGTGAGTAATCCTTCCAGCAACTCACCGCTCGGCGCCGACTGCACCTGCAGATTCACCGCCGGATAGTGTTTGTGGTACTGCGCCAGCAACGCCGGCAAATGGATCGCCGCCGTGCTGTACATGGTGCCCAGAGCAAAGTCACCGGCGGGTTTGCCGCCCATCACCGCCGCACTGGCCTGATCGCGCAGGGCGAAGAGTTTGCCGGTGTAGTCCAGCAGGACTTTTCCCGCAGGCGACAACTGCAAACGCTGACGCTCACGGACGAAAAGCTCGACACCCAGTTGCTCTTCAAGTTGTTTAAGCCGGGTCGACAGATTCGATGGCACCCGATGCAGACGTTCGGCGGCGCGGGTGATGGAACCCTCCTCGGCCACGGCCTGAAAGATCCGCAATTGGCTGAACTCCACAACTATTCTCCAGAACAGAACAAGTTACTCACTATTATTCAATTTTAAAGAAAGTCAATCAGTCCTAGCCTGACGGTCATTGAAGCCCTCACGGAATGCCGACCATGTCGCCGCTCATTCGCTTATCCGCCTGCTTCGTGGCCTTGATGATGGCCATGGGCATCGGACGTTTCGCCCTCACCCCGCAAATGCCGCACCTGCTCAGCGAGGGGCAGATCGACCTGACAGCCGCCGGTCTGATTGCGGCGGCCAATTACCTCGGTTACCTGCTCGGCGCGGTGGACGCGATGTTCGCCCATCGCCCGCAGCAAGTTCAGCGGCGCTTGCATGGTGGCTTGTGGCTGTGTGTGCTGCTGACCCTGGCATCATTCTGGGCCGACGGTTTTTGGTCGCACCTGGTGCTGCGCTTCGGCACCGGGGTGGCAAGTGCGTGGGTGCTGGTGATGATCACGTCTTTAAGCCAACCCTTGGCAGCGGCAGCGGGTCGTCCACGTTTGGGCGCTCTGGTATTTGCCGGACCGGGTTTAGGGATTTTTCTGACAGGGTTGTTGGCACTGGTCTCGCATCAGCTTAACCAGACGTCCGCGACGTTGTGGCTGATTTATGCAGCGGCTGCGTTGGTGATGATGCTGAGCGTATGGCGACTGCTGCCAACGCCGGTCGCAGCGGCTACGGTGGCTGTGGCGGCGGTCAGCCCATCGAATCGGGGCATCGGACGGTTGGCGATGATTTATGCGCTATATGGCGTCGGTTACATCATTCCGGCGACTTTCCTGTCACAGATGGCCACTGCGCAATTTCACGGGCAATGGCAGGCCGATCTGTTCTGGCCGTGCTTTGGCCTGGCCGCGGCGCTCGGGGTCTTGCTGGTGAGCTTGCGGCGTCACGATCCCGCAACCACTCGTCACTGGTTGATGGCGACGCTGTGGTTGCAGGCGGCCGGAGTGTTCGCTTGCCTGCTGGGCAGCGGCATTGGCCTCGCGTTGGGGGTGATGCTGTGCGGCACACCATTCCTGGCGTGCATGCAACTGGTCATGCAACGCTCGCGGGAACTGGCGCCGCATGCCACTCAGCGCAATGCCGGCATGCTCACAGCCTGTTTCGCCGTCGGCCAACTCAGCGGCCCATTGCTGGCGGCATTGAGCAGCCATTTCAGCGGCGGTTTGCAGCCGGCATTGGTGATCGCCGGCAGCGGTTTGTTGCTGGCTGGCGGCTTGGCGATGCAGACGCCTAGCGCTGGCCCAGCGCTTTGCGCAAACGCCGACGCAGCCACTGCTCGGCGCTGACAAAAGTGATGCCGAGCAAAACCAGCACAGCTCCGATGACGAAGTTCGCAGTCAACGGTTCGCCAAGTAGCACCACGCCAAAGGTCACGCCGAACAGCGGCGTCATGAACGAGAACACCGCGAGGTTGGCCGCCAGATATCGGCGCAGCAGCCAGAACCAGATCAGGTAACTGAAGAACGACACGACCAGCCCTTGGAACAACACGCTGGCCACCGCCACGGGGGTCAGGCTGACGTGAGTGATCTGGCCGCTGAACAGCGCGATCAGCAGCAGGCCAAGGAAGCCGACGATCAACTGATAGAACAGGGTCAGTGTCACCGGCGCCTCCGAAAGACGCGAGGCGCGCACCACCACCGTGGTAGCGCCCCAACAGGCACCGGCCAGAACACCAAAGGCATCGCCGAGCAGCATACGGCGGTCGAGGTTGTCCCACGACACACCGCCGGCAAAGGCAATGGCGATGCCGATAAACGCGAGCAGAATGCCCAGCCACTGTAACGGCCGCAGGCGCTCACTGGCCAACAGAAAATGCACGCCCAGCGCGGTGAAAATCGGCGCAGTGTAGAGGAACACCGACATGTGCGCAGCGGTGGTCAGTTGCAGGCCTTCGGCGATGAAAAAGAACTCCAGACCAAACAGCGCACCGGCCAGCAAACCACCGCGCCAAGTGTTGCCGACCTGACCCCAGCCGCCCTTCCAGCAGATCAGCAAGCCGACCAGCAACGCGGAAATCCCCGAGCGCCCCGCCGCTTGCATCACTGGCGCAATATCCGCCGCCGCCCACTTGATCATCACCTGCTGCACGCCCCAGATCAGACAGAGGCCGATCATCACTTGTAGGGCAAATCTGTCGGCATTGCGCCGCTCGACACTCACCGCAACACCTCGAATACACACAACATGGCAGGCCATCCAATGGTCAGAAAACAGTGTCGAGGATTATCAATGAGTCGGGCGGAAAAAGCCGTCTGGAAAAGACACTTTGTGCTTCAGTGGCGTCAGCGGGGAATGGCTGTCGGCTGCGCCGCCATTCGCGAGCGGGCTCGCTCCCACAATGACAGGGTTGTCCGCTGTTCCACTGTTCGACACAAAACCCTGTGGGAGCCTGGCTTGCCAGCGATGGCGTCAGTTCTATCAACCCTGCTCACGGATCTGAATGCAGTCGTTTAGCCAACAAAAAACCAACGCTACAAGCCACCGCAGTGGCAAACGCTCCCCACGCCCAATCCATCAACGTCACCTGCACCGACCAGCCGCGCAACGTCGCCCAATTGGTCAGGTCATAAGTGCCATAAGCCACCAGCCCCAACAATGCGCCCCGCTTCGCCGCCCACTGCCAGGTCGCCGCCGGCAGCACCACAAACACCACACAACCAAAAACATACAGGCAATAAAAAACCGCTGCCGGAACCAGCAGCGGTTTTTCGAGCATCAGCGAACCGAGCAGTTCGCGATAGGTCGGCGCCATCAACAGGCCGAGCCAGATACCGTCGAGCAGCAGGAACGCAATCAGCGTCGCAACATATGCAACCAGAGTTTTCTTCATCACACCCGCCCTCAAGTAGGAGTTGCCGAAGGCTGCGATCTGTTGATCTTCAAAGTCAAAAGATCGCAGCCTTCGGCAGCGCCTACATGGGGCCAGCGGTGTCTCAGGTTAGTTCAATGCGATCGGCATGAATAACGATCTTGCCTTCCTTGTAAAGCGAACCGATGGCCTTCTTGAAGTTGCCCTTGCTGACGCCGAACAGGCTGCTGATCAACGCCGGATCGCTCTTGTCGCTGACCGGCAATGTGCCGCTGTTGTCACGCAACCTGGCGAGAATCTTCGAGTTCAGGCTGCTGGCTGCTTCCTGGCCAACCGGCTGCAGGCTCAGGGCGATCTTGCCGTCGGCCCGCACTTCCTTGATGTAGCCCTTCTCGATCATGCCGGCGCGCATGAACTTGAAGATTTCATTCTTGTGGATCAAACCCCAGTGCTTGTTGTTGATGATCGCCTTGAAGCCCATGTCGGTGGCTTCGGCAACCAGCAGATCAACTTCCTGGCCCTGGCTGTAGTTGGCCGGAGTCTTGTCGAGGTAGCGGTCCAGTCGTGCAGTGGCGGTGATACGGCGGGTGTGCTTGTCGAGGTAGACGTGCACTACGCAGTATTCGCCGGCGGTCATCTGGCGCTTTTCTTCGGAATACGGCAGCAACAGATCCTTCGGCAGCCCCCAATCGAGGAACACACCGATGCTGTTGACTTCAACGACTTTCAGACTGGCAAATTCGCCGACCTGAACTTTTGGTTTTTCCGTGGTGGCGAGAAGTTTGTCTTCGCTGTCCAGATAAACAAAAACATTGAGCCAATCTTCATCTTCGCTGGAAATATCTTTCGGAATATAACGGTTGGGCAAAAGAATCTCGCCATCGGCACCGCCGTCCAGATATAAACCGAAGTTAGTGTGTTTAACCACTTGCAAACTGTTGTAACGCCCGACTAAAGCCATTTCCAGAACCCTCATTGCGTGGGCGGCATTCTACCCGTTTTTGCCGTGGCCGTCGGGTGACAGATCGGCACGCGTGTGAAACCGGCTCAACACCTTGATTTTTCTTGGCCGCAGATGGGCGGAGGTGCCACTCGTCAGACAGACAGGAACGCTCATGGCTGAATAATTCCATGCACGTGCACATAAATGTTTTTATTTAAAACAGTAGGTTAGCCGGATATTTCGAGCATTTAATCGAGAATAATGCAGCAATGAGGTGGGTTATTCCGGGGGATATTTACCAAGCAATTGTCAAGTTATTCCTGTACGATGCCTGGCCGAGTTACTTTTCTACAGGTTAATGGCCGCCATGCGTGTAAAAGCATCCACCAGCAAAGCAAAGCCAGCTCCAGCCGTTGAAACCAGCGAATCGATCAACGATCAGATCGCAGCGTTCCTCAAGTCTGGTGGCGAGATCCAGCAAATTGCCAAAGGCGTCAGTGGCCAGACATTCGGCCCGTCCAAGCAGATCAGCCTGGGCAAGAAGTAATACCGGTTTTACACCCGTCCAGAGGCGCTTTGAGCTTCGAAGCGCCTGGACTGGCACCGCGTACCCCCCTCCGCTTTAAACAAAATTCCTGGTAAATCGACGAACGGCCTTCAATGCCGGTCATTCGCCGGTATCCTTGCACGCGTCTAGATCAAGCGTTTCAGCAGGCCCGCCTTCCTGCGCTCGCTGTTCATGGAGTGACGCATGCGCAAAACATCCTGTTTATTAATCGTAGGCCTTCTGGCCAGTGCGACCGCGCACGCGCAGATTTTCCAGCGTGAACTCGGCGACTTTGATCTCAAACTCGGCACCACGCCAACGCGTAGCATGGCTCAAGGCCTGGTCAAACCGGCGGCCGTCGGTTCCTTCCATGGCGGCCTCGACCTTAGCCATGACAGCGGCCTCTATGTCGGCCAGTACGCACCGAGCATGGGCATCTCCCCGGGCAAGAACCTCGAAATCGATTCCTACGTCGGTTTTAAACAACCTTTCGATCAGACCCTCGGCTATGAAGTCGGGATGATCCACTACAGCTATCCCAAGGTCGACACCCTCGACAGCCAGGAGCTGTTTGGTGGCCTGACCCTGCTCGGCAGTCGTTTCGGCGTGGCCTTCAGCAACGACCCGGATAAACAGAACAACACCTTGTTTGCCGATCTTGGCGGCAACCAGCCGTTCGGCATCGGCGTCAGCATGAAATACACCACCCACCAACTGAACACGCCAGTGGCAGTGGACGGTGGTTATGTCGGCAGTTTTACTGATTGGTCGGTGAAATTGTCCCGACCGTTCATGGGCGTCGACCTCGATCTGATCTACAGCGACTCCAGTCTCAGTGGCAGCGATTGCTCGGCCTATTCCGGGCACAACAGCGAGTGCGACGGCCTCGTCACCCTCAAGGCTGCGCGCGCGTTCTATTGATCGGCTGAACTGCCGGGTTCATTCTGCGTTCACATAGGAATCAGTCCCTCGAAGCCAGGCTCACGCAAGGATTCGCCCATGTCTCGCTGGTTCAAACACATCGCCGCGCTACTGATCTTCACCCTCGCCCTCGGCGCTTGCAGCCGTGTCGGCCTGGCCTATCGCAACCTCGACGTGATCATTCCATGGACGCTCAGCGACTATCTGGACATGAACGGCGAGCAGAAAGACTGGTTCAACGAACGCCTCAAGGATCATTTGAGCTGGCATTGCACCACGCAATTGCCGGGCTATCTGGACTGGCTGGATCGCCTGCAGACCATGGTCGAAACCAATCAGGTCACCGATGCCGCGTTACAGGCGCGCACTACGGAAGCCAAGCAGGCCATCGCCGAAACCGCTCGAGAGATCACCCCGTCGGCGATCGAGTTGCTGCAGGGGCTGGATGACAAACAGGCCGCCGAGATGAATGACGCGTTTGCCAAGGATTTGCGCAAGCGTCAGCAGGAATACCTCAAGCCGCCGCTTGATCAGCAAATTGCCGAGCGTGGCGCACGGATGGTTAAACGCTTGAATGACTGGCTCGGCCCCTTGAGCGCCATCCAGGAACAGCGAGTCATGGCCTGGTCGACCGCGCTGGGCGATCAGTACACCCAATGGATTGCCAACCGGGCCCACTGGCAAAGGCAATTCAGTGCCGCCGTCGCTCAACGCAAAAGCCCCGAATTCCCACAGAGAATCGAGACGCTTCTGGTCAATCGCGAGAGTTTATGGACAGCGGATTACCGCAAGGCCTTCGCCGAAACTGAAGCGCAGGGACGCTCACTGGCGGTGGACTTGATGGCCGAAAGTACGCCGCAACAGCGGCAGCGGTTGTTGAAAAAGATTGAGGGCGTACGCAAAGATTTCAACAACCTCAAATGCCTCAAGGCCGCGCAAAAAACCTGAACAAAACGAAGATCAATGTGGGAGCGAGCCTGCTCGCGAAAGCGGTGCATCAGTTACTTCAAATGTCACTGACAGACCGTATTCGCGAGCAGGCTCGCTCCCACATGGGGATATCTTTGATCTCAGGCGATCTGGGCTTTAGACGCCACTTCATCAAAAGTCGCCTCAGCCAGCGCATCCTCTTGCTCATCCAGCACCTGACGCGGGTGATCATTGCCGGGAATGCTGCTGTCGATCAGGCTCAACAGGCTCGAACCACGCGGCGTCAGAATAAAGTTGTTACCTGTGCTGCCCTCCTCATCCGGACGCGGTGCAATGTAGCCACGCAGGAGCAGCAACCTCTCATATTCGCAAGCCAGCGTTTTCAGATGATCCAGATTCTCGATCGGCTCGCCGGCGCTGGCTTTCGCCGCTGCATAGTCTTCGGCGTAGGCCCGCGGGGCAAAACTATGGCCGGCGCTGTTCTGCACTTCGTGCAGCAAGCGTTCAATCAAATCCCAGTTATAAGTCGTCATCCTGATACAACCTCCGGTGCGCGTGATTTATGGCGCGTTCATAGGTTGTGACCTGAGCGGTTCCCAGCCGTTCAGCCGCATTTCCCGCAGCGACCGACCGGCGGTCTGTCGATTTGCAGCAGGGTTAAACGACTAGTCTGAAACAGACGGTTTCAACCCCGCAGGAGAAATCATCATGAACGTTGAGAATCATCCGGTGGTGTCGCGTGAAGAATGGCTCGCCGCGCGTAAGCAGCATCTCGCTGACGAAAAGGCTTTCACCAAAGAACGCGACCGCCTCAGCGCCAAACGTCGCGCATTGCCATGGGTGAAGGTCGACAAGGACTACCACTTCCAGGGTCCAAACGGTGAATTGAAACTCGCTGACCTGTTTGGCAAGCACAGCCAACTGGTGATCTACCACTTCATGTTTGCCAAGGACTGGGAGGAAGGTTGCCAGGGTTGCTCGTTCCTCAGTGACCACATTGATGGCGCCAACCTGCATCTGGCGCATCACGATATTGCGGTGGTTGCTGTGTCTCATGCGCCGTTCAACGAGTTCCAGGACTTTAAACGGCGCATGGGCTGGAAGTTTGACTGGGTGTCGTCAGAGGGTTGCGACTTCAACTATGACTTCGGCGTTTGTGCCCGGGCTGAAGATGTCGCCGCTGGAAAAGCTACATACAACTACGAAAAGACTGACAGCGCCGAGGAAGAAATGCCCGGCCTGAGCGTGTTTTATCGTGATGCAAAGGGCGACATCTTCCACACCTACTCAACTTACGCTCGCGGTCTGGACATGCTGGTCGGTGCCTACAACTATCTCGACCTCACGCCCAAGGGCAGGAATGAGGACGAGATCATGGAGTGGGTACGGCATCATGATCGTTATGAGCAAGGTGCTAAATCGAGTTGCTGCCACGAAGAGCGATAAGCACTGAACTTTTCCCGCGTTCAAGGCCTCAACCGGTTACCCGCCTTAACCGGACCTGAGGCCTGCCCCGATGAAAACCCTGATCAAGCTCACCCTCGCCGCCACACTCGCCTGCGCCCTACCCGCCTGGGCTTGTACGCCGGAAGAAGCCACCGCCAAACGCGAACAACTGGCCAAGGAGGTCGCCAAGCTCACCGAACAGAACCCGGCCAAAGCCAAGGAGATCAACGCAGAGTTGCAGAAGATGGACCTGGGCACGGCGAGTGCCGATTTGCCGGACAAGTGCCAGTTGATTGATCAGCGGTTGAAAGAGTTAGGCACGGCGGAGAAAAAAGCGGAAAGCTAAAAGCGAAAGATCGCAGCCTTCGGCAGCTCCTACACCGATCCCTGTAGGAACGTCCGAAGTCTGCGATCTTTCGCCCTTGAAAATGCACCAATGCATTAATTATTTGCGTTAACGCATACCCGCATCTACGGTTACATCGAGCAACGAGATCGGAACCCGCCATCTGACATGGCAACCCGTGAACACCGATCGCTCGGCGAGACCGCAACACCCACACAAGCTGGACGCTTGTTTTCACTCATGGAGGATTGAAAAATGTTAACCACAGAAGCAACGCAATTCACCGGCGAATCTTTGCCAAGGTGCCTGGCCAGTCATCTGCTCGACCCACAACTGGTCGAAGTCGAAGCCGCTGAACAGCTCAGCGCCCTCGCTGCCGGCAGCCTCAACTTCAGTATGCAGAAACAGACCCAGACCAACTGGTGCTGGGCCGCCGTGTCCGCCTCGGTCGGCAATTATTACGGCACCGGTAACTGGACCCAGTGCGGCGTGGCCAGCACTCAGCTTGATCGCAATTGCTGCAACCAGCCGGGGCCGTGCAACGTCTACGGCTATCTGGATTCGGCCCTGCAAACCACCCGTAGTTACAACGGCATGAATCAGGGCTCGCTGCAGATGTCAGCCATCCGTAACCAGATCAGCATGGGCCGCCCAGTCGGTCTGCGCTGCGCCTGGTACGGCGGCGGTGCGCACTTTCTGACGATCTACGGCACCAACGGCGATTACGTATTGGTTGCAGACTCGATCTACGGCTATTCGACCCGTGCGCTGAACGCGTTTCCGCGAGCCTACAACGGCGGCGGTAACTGGACTCACACCTACTTCACCGTAAAAAACTAGGAGGGCGACATCATGCAACTGACTTATCCAAAGGCGCCTTCCAACGGCGTACAAACCTTACGCCCGGCGCTGCAAGCCGCGCTGCAAACCCAGGGTTTCGGCGCCAATCGCCAGTTCGCCAATGCAGTACCTGCGAAAATCAGCCTCAGCGAGGCGTACCGTGGCTACTCGCTGAATCTGGAGGACTTGAGCCACGGCAAAGGCCTGAAAGATGCCCGCCTCGGCGACTGGCATTACCTGGTGTTTGCCGACGGCGTGACGATTGCCGATGCGCAACTGGCCGAGGTGCGCGGGCATGTCGAGTTTGCCTCGCTGAACCACGGCGATCACGCCGCCGCGACGGTGGCTGCGCTGAAACTTGCGGAACAAGCGCCGCAATTGCAGGGTAAAACCGTTGAGCTGCGTGTGCTGTTTGTCTCGGCACTGCACGTTGTAGCGATCTGGCTGCACGCCGACGGTGAGGATGTGCTGATTCCGATCGCGCCGACGCCGAAGGAGCTGGCGGTCACGCGGCTGTACAGCGAGGCAGCCTTGCTCGCAGCATTGAAACCGGCGGCTGATCAGACCAAACGGCGCTTTGATGCCGACACCAGTGGCCAGCTCGGCAACTGATGGACGAAAAAAAACCCGGACACTGTCCGGGTTTTTTTATGCACGCCTGGAAGCTTATTCAGCCGCAGGCTCTGCTGGCTTGCGACGCTTCAGCGGGGCCATGCCATCGCTGCTCACCAACGAGTCCGGCTTCGGACGGTTGACGCTCTTGCGCTTGGTCGGCGTCTTGGCGGCGGTTTTCTTCTTGTCGCCCTTGGCGTCGGTCTTTTTCTTCTTCACGCCGACGGCTTTGCCCGAGGCCTTGACCTTTTTCGGTCCGCCGTAGGTGCCTTTGACTTCCTTGATGGTGCGGCGCTCGAAGCTCTGCTTCAGGTAGCGCTCGATGCTCGACATCAGGTTCCAGTCACCGTGGCAGATCAGCGAGATCGCCAGACCGTCGTTACCGGCACGGCCGGTACGACCGATGCGGTGTACGTATTCGTCGCCGCTGCGAGGCATGTCGAAGTTGATCACCAGATCCAGGCCATCAACATCCAGACCACGGGCCGCGACGTCGGTAGCGACCAGAATCTTCACGCCGCCCTGCTTCAGACGGTCGATCGCCAGTTTGCGATCCTTCTGGTCTTTCTCACCGTGTAGCACGAACGCCTTGTATTCCTGAGCCACAAGGCGGCCGTAGATGCGGTCGGCCATGGCGCGGGTGTTGGTGAAGACGATAGCCTTCTGATAGGTCTCGTTGGCCAGCAGCCAGTTCACAATCTGCTCTTTGTGCTGATTGTGGTCAGCGGTGATGATCTGCTGACGGGTCGTCGAGTTCAACTGGCTGACCGCGTTGAGCTGCAAGTGCTCAGGGTTGTTCAGCACCTTGGCGATCATTTCGCGCAGGCCGGAACCGCCGGTGGTGGCGGAGAACAGCATGGTCTGCTGACGGTTAGGGCATTCGTCGACCAGACGCTGCACGTCCTCGGCAAAGCCCATGTCGAGCATGCGGTCGGCTTCGTCGAGCACCAGTACTTCGACTTCTTTGAGGTCGAGGTTACCGGCGTTGAGTTGCTCGATCATCCGGCCCGGGGTGCCGATGAGGATGTCCGGCACTTTGCGCAGCATGGCGGCCTGGACCTTGAAGTCTTCACCGCCGGTGATCAGGCCCGACTTGATGAAAGTGAACTGCGAAAAGCGTTCGACTTCCTTCAGGGTCTGTTGGGCCAGCTCGCGGGTCGGCAGCAGGATCAGCGTCTTGATGCTGACACGAACCTTGGCCGGGCCGATCAGGCGATTGAGGATTGGCAGAACGAAAGCGGCGGTTTTGCCGCTACCGGTTTGCGCCGTCACCCGCAGATCACGCCCTTGGAGCGCCAGCGGGATGGCCGCGGCTTGCACAGGCGTTGGCTCGACAAATTTCAGCTCGGCCACAGCTTTTAGCAGGCGTTCGTGCAGGGCGAATTGGGAAAACACGGGTGCTACCTCGAAGATATGCAAAAAAACAGCTGCATAGGTTACCGGTTTCGAGCGCTCAGGCCGAGTTTCTTTATACAAACGGACGTAATCAGTGGCTTTTTTGTTGCTCGATTTGTCTCCAACGGTAATACACGGCGTCTTAAATGCTCTAATCGCCCATCGCGTCTTACAGAAGAATCGTTGCTCATATGGATTTCAAACAGCTCTGGCACAACGCCCAGGACCTCTGGGGCACCCTCGAACAACATCCACTGTTGCAGGCCGGTCTGGCTTTGACGGTGTTATTGGTCATCGCGCTGGTGCTCGGACGAGTGGCGCGTTACCTGATCCTGCACGCCAGCCGCATGCTCGGACGCCAACCGGCGCTGCACTGGATCAATGATTTTCGCCACAACAAGGTGTTTCAGCGTCTGGCGCAGATGACGCCGTCGCTGGTGATCCAGTTCGGCCTGCACCTGGTGCCGGAACTGAGCAAAACCGCGATGACCTTTCTCGGCAACGTGGCGCTTTCGTTCACCATACTGTTCCTGCTGCTCTCGATCAGTGCCCTGCTCAATGCCCTGCTCGACATCTATGCGCGTACCGAACATGCGCGTACGCGCTCGATCAAAGGCTACGTGCAACTGGCGAAAATGGTTCTGTACGTGTTTGGCGCAATCATCATCGTCGCCACACTGATCGACCGTTCGCCGCTGTTGCTGCTCTCGGGTCTGGGTGCGATGTCGGCGGTGATTCTGTTGGTCTACAAGGACACGCTGCTGTCGTTCGTTGCCAGCGTGCAGTTGACCAGCAACGACATGCTGCGCGTCGGCGACTGGATCGAAATGCCGCAAGTCGGCGCCGATGGCGACGTGGTCGACATCACCCTGCACACGGTCAAGGTGCAGAACTTTGACAAGACCATCGTCTCGATCCCGACCTGGCGCCTGATGTCCGAGTCGTTCAAGAACTGGCGCGGCATGCAGCAATCCGGTGGGCGACGGATCAAGCGCAGCCTGTTCATCGACGCCAGCGGCGTGCGTTTCATCCGTGACGACGAAGAAGAAAAGCTCTCCCAGGTGCATCTGCTGACCGACTACATGAGCCGCAAGAAAGCCGAACTCAAGGCGTGGAACGAGGCGCAGGGCAATGTCGCGGCGATGTCGGCGAACCGCCGGCGCATGACCAATATCGGCACGTTCCGCGCCTATGCACTGGCGTACCTGAAGAGTCATCCGGAGATTCAGCCGAACATGACCTGCATGGTTCGGCAGATGCAAACCACGGCGCAGGGTATTCCGCTGGAGATCTACTGCTTTACCCGCACCACGGCGTGGGCCGATTACGAGCGGATTCAGGGGGATATTTTCGATTATCTGCTGGCGGTGTTGCCGGAGTTCGGGCTGAGCCTGTATCAGCAGCCGAGTGGTGGGGATTTGCGTTCGGGATTGCTGCCGGCGGTGCTCGGCTCGGCCAGCATTCCCGAGCCACAGAAACACCTGATGTAACCCAAAATTCCCGTGTAGGAGCTACCGAAGGCTGCGATCTTTTGACTTTAAAGATCAAAAGATCGCAGCCTGCGGCAGCTCCTGCAGGGGTTATGCGGTACGTCTGATACCCAGTCGACTGATCCATACGGCGGCAAGGATGACGCTGCCACCCAGGAACAATCTTCCAAGCTCCTCATGCTGATTCCAGATCAGCAAATTCAACAGCAACCCCACCGGCACGTGCAGATTGTTCATCACCGCCAGCGTGCCGCCGTTGACCATGCACGCACCCTTGTTCCACCAGTACATGCCCAGCGCGGTCGAGACCAGACCGAGAAACAGCAAAACGCCCCACTGCAGCGGTGCTTCCGGGAGGAAGTTGGCTTTGCCGAACATCAGGAATGCCGGCAACACCACCGCCAGCGCGCCGAGGTAGAAGAAGCCGAAACGCCGGTAATGCGGCAGGTCACTCGGGTGCTTCGCCACCAGATGCTTGTACATCACCTGGCCGGCGGCGTAGGTGAAGTTGGCCAGTTGCAGCAGCAGAAAGCCCATGAAGAAGTCCGGACTGATGCTGTCGAAACGAATCACGGCTGCCCCACTTACGGCGACCAACGCGGCGATCAGCGCCCAAGGGTTGAAGCGCCGGTTCAGTGCGTCTTCGATCAGGGTCACGTGCAGCGGCGTGAGGATAGTGAACAACAACACCTCCGGCACCGTCAGCACGCGGAAGCTCAGGTACAGGCAGACGTAGGTCACGCCGAACTGCAGCGCACCGATCAGCAGCATGCCGCGCATAAACGCCGGTTCCACCGAGCGCCAGCGGGTCAGCGGAATGAACACCAGCCCGGCCAGCACTACGCGCACCAGCACCGCGAAATAACTGTCGACGTGACCGGCCAGGTATTCGCCGATCAGACTGAAGGAAAACGCCTGGATCAGCGTGACAAAAAGTAGATAGCCCATGCTCGCCTCGAAATCGAATGGCGGCGACGATAGCGGTTTTTACTTTCTGGAACCAACACAAATCCCCATGTAGGAGCTGCCGCAGGCTGCGATCTTTTGATCTTGTTTTTTAAAATCAAAAGATCGCAGCCTGCGGCAGCTCCTACAGAGGGATTGTTTGAACCAGAAAATATCGCAGGCAAAAAAAGCCCGATCTCGCTAATGCGTTCAATCGGGCTACAGCACTCAGGAGCAACAAGTGCAAAGGGAGGTTCGATGCGCGTAAAGCCTTGAAGGGGTTGCGCCAGGTCACTTAAACAATCGGCGATTATCTGGCGATTAAGCTATCAAGCGACCTGAGACAGTTTGGCGTTGGCCTGATTCAGGCCCTTCTCCTGGAAGTCACCACCGAGGTTCATGCCTTCGGCGTGAATGAACGTCACGTCGTTGATGCCGATGAAACCCATGACCTGACGCAGGTACGGTTCCTGATGATCGGCCGGGCCGCCGGCGTAGATGCCACCGCGAGCGGTGAGCACGTAGGCACGTTTGCCGCTGAGCAAGCCTTGCGGGCCAGTTTCGGTGTACTTGAAGGTCACGCCGGCACGCAGCACGTGGTCGAGCCAGGCCTTGAGGGTGCTAGGTATGGCGAAGTTGTACATCGGCGCGGCCATCACCAGCACGTCGGCGGCGAGCAACTCATCGGTCAATTCGTTGGAACGATCCAGCGACGATTGCTCGTTGGCATTGCGCTGCTCGGCAGGCTTCATCCAGCCCCCCAGCAGGTTGCTGTCCAGGTGGGGCACCGGGTTCGCGGCGAGGTCACGCACAGTGATCTGATCGATGGGATGCGCCGCTTTCCACTGACTGATGAAAGTCTGGGTCAGTTGACGGGAAACCGAGTCTTGCTGGCGGGCGCTGCTTTCGATGATCAGAACGCGGGACATGGTGTGTAGCCTCCATCCGAGAATGTTGTAAGTCGATGGAGTGAAGGTTAAACAGAGTCGAATCGATGAAAAAGCGCAAATAATTGCTGCAAAGCATCGAATAATTCGTTTAGATGCAGTTGGGACCCTGTGGGA
>NZ_JAMLFX010000001.1:775788-853621 GCF_023634765.1 Pseudomonas sp. AKS31 | reverse complement strand
GCCTGCTCGCGAAGGCGGTATATCGGTCAGAAAATGTGTCGACTGACACTACGCCTTCGCGAGCAGGCTCGCTCCCACAGTAAATACGCTGTTATTTCGGGGTGCAGGTCAGCTCGATGCGCAGCTTGATGATCTCGCGAGTGAACTTGGCCGTGGCGTTTTTATGTTTGCCCGCCGGGACATCGATGCTGCGGATGCGCGGCGCTTCCGGGCCATTGCTGAATTTCGCTTTGCAGGTCGCATCGACATCACCGTAGTTGGCCACCCGAATCGAGCCGATGTCGTTATCGGTGTCGAAGGTCTCGTAATCGATCTTCATGCCGTTGAGATTTTTCTGCACATCGATCGGGTAAGCAAAAGCAGTCAGCGGAAGCAGCGCCAGCAGCACACAACAGAATTTTTTCATTCGGCAGTCTCCATGAGGGACGGCCAGCTTAGGACAAGAGGAGCTATTGATGAAAGCGCCCCGCGTGACCCTTGATCAATGGCGAACATTGCAGGCCGTGGTCGACCACGGCGGTTTTGCCCAGGCCGCCGAGGCCTTGCACCGTTCGCAATCGTCGGTGAGTTACACCGTCGCCCGCATGCAGGACCAGCTCGGCGTGCCGTTGCTGCGCATCGACGGGCGCAAAGCCGTGCTCACCGAAGCCGGCGGCGTGCTGCTGCGTCGTTCGCGGCAGTTGGTGAAACAGGCCAGTCAACTGGAAGACCTTGCCCATCACATGGAGCAAGGTTGGGAAGCCGAAGTACGGCTGGTGGTCGACGCCGCCTATCCAAGCGCGCGGATTGTCCGCGCGTTGACCGCGTTCATGCCGCAGAGTCGCGGTTGCCGCGTGCGTCTGCGTGAGGAAGTGTTGTCGGGTGTCGAGGAAGTGCTGCTCGAAGGGGTCGCCGATCTGGCCATCACCGGCCTGAGCATTCCCGGCTACCTCGGCGCGGAGCTGAGCGATGTCGAGTTTGTCGCCGTCGCCCACCCCGATCACCCGCTGCACCGGCTCAACCGTGAGCTGAGCTTTCAGGATCTGGAAACCCAGATGCAGGTGGTGATCCGCGACTCCGGCCGCCAGCAACCACGGGATGTCGGCTGGCTCGGCGCCGAGCAGCGCTGGACCGTTGGTAGCCTTGCCACGGCCGCCACGTTTGTCAGCAGCGGCCTCGGTTTTGCCTGGCTGCCCCGGCACATGATCGAGCGCGAACTGAAAGATGGCTCGCTCAAGCTGCTACCGTTGGACAGAGGCGGCAACCGCAATTCCAGCTTCTATCTGTATTCGAACAAGGACAAACCCCTGGGCCCGGCCACGCAAATCCTCATCGAACTGCTGCGTACCTTCGACACCTTGCCGCTGGACGCACCGTTCGCCGCCCCTGAACAAGCCTGACACGGAGTTCACCGATGGCGTATTTCGAGCACGAAGGTTGCAACCTGCACTACGAGGAATATGGCCACGGTACGCCGTTGCTGCTGGTTCACGGGCTCGGTTCGAGCACACTGGACTGGGAAATGCAGATCCCGGCACTGGCCGCGCACTATCGGGTGATCGTTCCGGACATCCGTGGCCACGGACGTTCGGACAAACCCCGCGAGCGCTACAGCATTGCCGGTTTCAGCGCCGACCTGCTGGCGCTGATCGAGCACTTGAACCTCGGCCCGGTGCACTACGCCGGGCTGTCGATGGGCGGGATGATCGGCTTCCAGTTTGGTGTCGATCATCCTGACCAGCTCAAGAGCCTGACCATCGTCAACAGCGCGCCCGAGGTCAAACTACGCAGCCGCGACGACTACTGGCAGTGGTTCAAACGCTGGAGCCTGATGCGTGTGCTCAGTCTCGCGACCATCGGCAAAGCCCTTGGCGGCAAACTTTTTCCGAAACCGGAACAAGCCGATCTGCGGCAGAAAATGGCCGAACGCTGGGCAAAAAACGACAAACGTGCTTATCTCGCCAGCTTCGATGCGATTGTTGGCTGGGGCGTTCAGGAACGACTTTCCCGAGTGACCTGTCCAACGCTCGTCATCAGCGCCGACCGTGACTACACACCGGTGGCACTCAAAGAAACCTATGTAAAACTACTGCCGAATGCGCGGCTGGTGGTGATCGCCGATTCGCGCCACGCCACCCCGCTCGATCAACCCGAACGCTTCAATCAAACGCTGCTGGAGTTCCTCGCCGCAGCCGATATTCAATCTCAGGATCTCTGACCCATGTTGAAAAAACTCGCCCTCGCCGCTGGTACTGTGCTGTTTGCCGCCAACCTGATGGCTGCCACGCCGGTCAAAGCACCGCACGTGCTGCTGGACACCACCAACGGCCAGATCGAAATCGAACTGGATCCGGTCAAGGCACCAATCAGCACCAAAAACTTTCTGGATTACGTCAACAGCGGTTTCTATACCAACACTATTTTCCACCGTGTGATCCCGGGCTTTATGGCTCAGGGCGGCGGCTTCACACCACAGATGCAGCAGAAAGAGACCAAGGCGCCAATCAAGAACGAAGCCAGCAATGGTCTGCATAACGTTCGTGGCACCCTGTCGATGGCACGTACTTCCGATCCAAACTCGGCCACCAGCCAGTTCTTCATCAACGTGAAGGACAACGACTTCCTCGACCCGGGCCGCGATGCCGGTTACGCAGTGTTCGCCAAAGTGGTCAAAGGCATGGACGTGGTCGACATCATCGTCAACTCGCCGACCACCACAAGACAAGGCATGCAAAACGTGCCTTCCGACCCTGTGATCATCAAGTCGGCCAAAGTCATCGACTAAGCTGTACAGGGCGTATCGAGCGGCGCCGGCCTGATCCCGCGCCGCTCACACCGATAAAAGGAGAGCCCGTACTCCGGGCGGTTATCTGATGCTCTATCGCCGTTTCGAACAACTGATCGACATATTCCGTGAAGCCCCGACGGCGTCTCCGCCGGACCGCGTTCTCCCCTTCTACACCTATTACCTCAAGCAGGTCTGGCCGAGTTTTGCCGCCCTGCTCGTCGTTGGCCTGTTCGCCGCGCTGATCGAAGTGGCACTGTTCAGTTACCTGAGCCGCATCATCGACCTGGCCCAAGGCACACCGAACCCGAATTTCTTCAGCGACCACGCCCTCGAACTGACGTGGATGCTGGTGGTTGCCCTGGTGCTGCGACCGATCTTTTTCGGCCTGCACGATCTACTGGTGCATCAGACCTTGAGCCCCGGCATGACCAGCATGATCCGCTGGCAGAACCACAGCTACGTGCTCAAGCAGAGCCTGAATTTCTTCCAGAACGATTTCGCCGGGCGCATCGCTCAGCGCATCATGCAGACCGGCAACTCGCTGCGTGACTCAGCGGTGCAAGCGGTGGATGCGCTGTGGCACGTGGTGATCTATGCGATCAGTTCGCTGGTGTTGTTCGCCGAGGCCGACTGGCGCCTGATGATCCCGCTGTTGACGTGGATCGTCGCCTACATCGGCGCACTGTATTACTTCGTACCGCGTGTGAAAGACCGTTCGGTGGAAGCCTCCGACGCACGCTCGAAACTGATGGGCCGCATCGTTGACGGCTACACCAACATCGCGACGCTGAAGCTGTTTGCCCACACCAACTTTGAACAGCACTACGCCAGGGAAGCCATCGAAGAACAGACCGTCAAAGCACAAATGGCCGGTCGCGTCGTCACCAGCATGGACGTGGCAATCACTGCCATGAACGGTTTGCTGATTGTCGGCACGACGGCGTTGGCCCTGTGGTTGTGGACGCAGTCGCTGATCACTGTCGGTGCGATTGCGCTGGCCACCGGCCTGGTGATCCGCATCGTCAACATGTCCGGCTGGATCATGTGGGTGGTCACCGGCATTTTTGAAAACATCGGCATGGTTCAGGACGGTCTGCGCACCATCTCGCAGCCGGTCAGCGTCACCGATCACGAACTGGCCAAACCGCTGGACGTGGCCCGTGGCGAAGTGCGTTTCGAGCATGTGGATTTTCACTACGGCAAGAAACGCGGGATCATCGGCGACCTAAATCTGAACATCAAACCGGGTGAGAAAATCGGTTTGATCGGGCCGTCCGGTGCGGGCAAATCGACCCTGGTCAACTTGCTCCTGCGCCTTTACGACGTCGAAGGCGGACGGATTCTGATCGACGGCCAGAACATCGCCGAAGTCGGCCAGGAAAGCCTGCGCGCACGGATCGGCATGATCACCCAGGACACCTCGCTGCTGCACCGTTCAATCCGCGACAACTTGCTGTACGGCAAACCGGATGCGACCGACGCAGAACTGTGGGACGCGGTGCACAAGGCGCGCGCCGATGAATTCATTCCGCTGCTGTCGGACGCTGAGGGCCGCACAGGTTTTGATGCGCATGTCGGTGAGCGCGGGGTGAAGTTGTCCGGTGGCCAGCGTCAGCGCATTGCTATTGCGCGAGTGCTGCTCAAGGACGCGCCGATCCTGATCATGGACGAGGCGACCTCGGCACTGGACTCGGAAGTCGAAGCGGCGATTCAGGAAAGCCTGGAGACCCTGATGCAGGGCAAAACCGTGATCGCGATCGCGCACCGACTCTCGACCATCGCACGGATGGATCGCCTGGTGGTGCTGGAGAACGGCAAGATTGCCGAGAGCGGCACCCATGCTGAATTGCTGGCTCACCGTGGCTTGTATGCACGGCTGTGGGCGCATCAGACCGGGGGGTTTGTCGGCATCGACTGACAGTTCTGCCCGACGCAAATCCTGTGGGAGCGAGCCTGCTCGCGAAAGCAGTCTGTCAGTCCCATTGATGTTGACGGATACACCGCTTTCGCGAGCAGGCTCGCTCCCACAGGGGATTTGCGCAGCTCCGACTGGATAAAACCGCCACAGCCCGCCATCCACGGGCGCTGGCGGTTTTTTTGTGCCTGCTGGAAATCGGTTAAAAGCCTGCTGTACTCAGCCAAGGTTCCGGCACGAAACCAGTAGTAAATCTGCAGGGATGCACAACTCGATGCAGTCTCGATAGCAGGGCTATCAAGGACGCCTCTCATGTCTCTGTTCAAACGTTCAGTCACTGAGTTGTTAGGCACGTTCTGGTTGGTATTGGGTGGTTGCGGCAGCGCGGTGATTGCCGCGTCTTCACCGTTGGGTATCGGGGTGCTGGGGGTGGCCCTGGCGTTTGGTCTGACGGTGCTGACCATGGCCTTCGCCATCGGTCACATCAGCGGATGTCACCTCAACCCGGCCGTATCGGTCGGTCTGTTCGTCGGCGGTCGGTTTCCGGCCAAAGAGTTGCCCGCCTACATCATCGCGCAGGTGCTCGGCGCGATTCTCGCCGCGGCGCTGATCGCACACATCGCCAGCGGCAAGGAGGGTTTCGACATCGCCGCCGGCCTGGCCTCCAACGGGTATGGCGAGCATTCGCCGGGCAAATACTCGATGGCGGCAGGGTTTGTGACCGAAGTGGTGATGACGGCAATGTTCGTGATCATCATTCTGGGAGCGACCGACAGGCGCGCGCCGCCGGGGCTGGCACCGATCGCCATCGGCCTGGGCCTGACGCTGATTCACCTGATCTCGATTCCGGTCACCAACACCTCGGTGAACCCGGCGCGCAGCACGGGGCCAGCGCTGATGGTCGGCGGCTGGGCGATCGCGCAGTTGTGGATGTTCTGGGTCGCGCCGTTGATTGGCGCGGTGGTCGGTGGCGGGATCTATCGCTGGTTGGGCAAAGAGGAAACCTGAAACCTGCGATGATCTCCCTGTAGGAGCTACCGAAGGCTGCGATCTTTTGATCTTGCTTTCAAAAATCAAAAGATCGCAGCCTTCGGCAGCTCCTACAGGAGAAGATTTATGTCTGGCGATAGGGCAAGGCTGTTTTTGCTTCCTCGGCATAGGCCAGAACGCCAGCGCGTTCCTGTTTCAGGAAATCCTTCACCGCCGCTTTCAACCCCGGATGGCGCAGGTAATGCCATGAATGGGTGATCACCGGTTCAAAGCCACGAATCAGCTTGTGCTCGCCTTGGGCGCCGGCATCGAAACGCTGATAACCCTGCGCGATCGCATAATCCATGCCCTGATAAAAACAGGTCTCGAAGTGCAGCCGATCAAATTCCGCCAGACAGCCCCAATAGCGCCCGTAGAAACTGTCGCCACCGACCAGACTGAAGGCCATCGCCACTGGCCGTGAGCCTTGTTTGGCCAGTACTACGCGGATCGCCTCGGGCATGCGCTCGGCCAGCAGACTGAAAAATTCCCGCGTCAGGTAGGGCGTCTGACGCCGCACCGCATACGTGTTGGCGTAGCAGGCATAAACAAAATCCCACTGCGCCTCGTCCAGCTCGCGCCCTTCCAGCCATTCAAATTCAAAGCCCTGCCCCGCCACTTGCTCGCGTTCCTTGCGCATCTGTTTGCGCTTGCGCGAACTGAGTACATCGAGGAAATCCTGGAAGTCGCGATACCCGCGATTCTGCCAGTGATACTGACAGCCGATGCGTTGCAGCCAGCCCGGTTGTTCGGCCATTGCAGCGTCGGTGAAAGGATCCGTGAAGTTGATGTGTGCGCTGGAAAGCCCTTCGATCTCCAGGTAACCAGGCAGGCTCTTGAGCAGTTCGAAACCGTCTTCGACATTGGCCGCCAACAAGCGCGGGCCGCTGACCGGGCTGAACGGCACGGCGCTCAACAGCTTGGGGTAGTAATCGATGCCGGCGCGGGCGCAGGCGTCGGCCCAGCCGTGATCGAACACGTACTCGCCGTAGGAATGCCACTTGCGATAACTGGGTAACGCGGCGATCAGACGATCATCTTCGATGTGCAGCAGATGCTCAGGTTGCCAGCCGGTGTGAGGGCCAACGCTGCCACTGTCTTCCAGTGCACTGAGAAAAGCATGGCGCAGAAAGGGCTGGCTTTCAGGCACCAGCGCATCCCAGCTTTGTGCTGCTACTGCCGATAAACTTTCATAAACGTGCAACGTCATTTCGTTTCTCGATGGATGCCCCTCTCACCACCGAGTATCCCCGATCTTCAATCCAAGCCAAAACAATAAACCACATCGAAAGGGATCAAAGTCGGGGAAACAGAGAGTCAGCCCTTGAACCGCACTACATACACACGACCGTCACCCGTGGTTCCTACAACGACAACTGCGTTGTCTTCCTGCACTGCGATGCCTCCCGTATAGGCGTTTTCATTAATATTGAAGGCAATCCATCCCTTATGCTCTCTACCAAAACTGCTATCCAAAGCGCCGTCACTTAGAAAACGGCAAAGTGCAAGGCTTGATGAGGGCAGTACCCTATTTTCGCTCATTTCGTTATAACGAGCAGGAGTCAAAACATCTCTGGACTGCAGCACATCTGAAGGTCGTGGATCCGATGCATAACCCATTGCAAGAATCCGCCCGTCTTCCTGTACCGCACCGTGATACCAATCCGTTGAGTAGTTTATTTCGGTGAATACCGGATCACCGTTATTAAATTTTTTATCAGGAGAGCCATCAACGACAAAACTGCGCAATGCGCCTCGATGACGGATAAAATCTCCGCTTTCAATATCTGCGTGACGCCCCACCGTTAATAACGTTGGGTTACCCGTGTCAGGTAGACTCTTGACTTCCGAATAGTGACCTTCAAATACAGTGAACCCATCCTCGCCATAACTGGAATCTACTTCCCCACGAAGAGAAACCCTGCATAGTGCCCCAACTCCATCTGCACCATCGACGGAACCAGCCAGATAAATACCCTCGGGTGTTGCTCGGACACGATCAAGTTGTGCACCGCGAGGGTGTTTTATATTGACAGTCCCGGTACCGGCAACTCCGAACTGCTTATCAAATTGGCCGTTCCGGTCAAGACACGTCAAGACAGTAGAGAGACCGTTGGCTAGGCGAAACGCCGCCACGTAGGTTTTCCCGTTATCGAAAGACCAGTTTGGCGCCCACCGAGGCTCCATGAAACGAAGATCTCCATCTGCGAAATCCGGATCGATAACCTGGTACCCATCACTTCCATATGCCGTGTCCCGAACCCCATTCAACCGATAGCTGGCAACGGCTGGGCAATATCTGATAACGCCCTCTTTCAACACTTGAGTCGTCCCCAGAATACGCACCCGATCGTCGTCCACCGCAATCCGGAAACCGGTCGAACGTTCAGCGCCGAAAAAGGAATCCAGCAGAATACCGTTAAAGGCAAAATCTTCAGCGAAAGAGCCGTCTGGATTCAGAACAACTATCGCAAAGCGCCCCTCAACAGTACCGGCAATATAAATACGCCGATCGGAACCTATTGCAACGTCATATGCAGCAGCGGTCTCACCCTCGTAAAAACGAAAGGTTAGAACACGACCTCCGTTGAAACTTTCATCAAGATCACCCGATGAAATTAAAGCGCTAAATTGACTATTCATTTGAATGCCTCCCGTCCCGGATTACCTGGTCGTTTTCGGCAAAAAGAGAAATGCTCGAAAACCGTTATTTGATCCCTTCAAATCAAACATCAATCCAGCATTGCCCGCCACTGTCAGAACTTACAGGTTTATCGATTCAGCAACTCAATAGTCGATATAGACGTTTGTCGCTCTTATCTGCTTGGAGGAATGACTTTTCAATCGCCCGCTCGTCATCAACCTGCCATCACTGTGCCACTGCCCTGTCATAAACCATCGCGATACTGGCGCCTGTTTTTAGAGCGCCGGGTTCTACCCGGACACTGTTTTCCGACGTTCGAATCGTCGGTTGTGCCCCGGATGGCTGTGCCATCCCCTCTCATCTTCGGAGATTGCTATGCGTCTTGCTTCCACGAAAACTGCGGCGGCCCTGTGCGGTGGCTTGTTGCTGGCCATGAGTGTTCCGGCCAGTGCTGCAGTCGACGCCAAACTGCTCGACATGCTCAAGGCTAACGGTTCCATTTCCCAGGCGCAGTACATCGAACTGCAAACTGAACTGGCCAAGGATCAGAAGGCTCAGCAAATCGCGCAGCAGGCGCAGCAAGAGACCAACGAACAAGTCGCCGCTGTTGCGAAGAAAACCAACGAGCAAAGCGTCTTCGATCAGAAACTGGCCTGGGCGGCCAAGACCCAGTTCAAGGGCGATGTGCGTATCCGTCAGGAAACCATCAAGATCGACGGCGAACCGAACAACGGCGGCCGCGACAAGGATCGTCAGCGCATCCGTGCCCGTCTGGGTGCCTACACCGAGATCAACCCGCAAGTCGACACCGGTATTCGTATCGCCACTGGCGGCGGCGACGATGCCCGTTCGACCAACCAGGATCAGGACAACTACTTCGACAAGAAGCAGATCTGGCTGGATCTGGGCTACATCGACTACCACCCTGACCAGATCAAGAACCTGCACATCATTGGCGGCAAGATGCTCCAGCCGTGGGTCAGCATGGGCGACGTGATCTGGGACAGCGACATCAACCCGGAAGGTCTGGCCGTTACCTACAAATATCCACTGGGCAGCAGCGCCGAACTGTTCGGCAGCCTGGGTAACTACAACCTCAAGGACAACGTCGACGGCGACGGCGTGCAGTTCCGTCACGACCTGCGCCTGACCGCTGGCCAATTGGGTAGCCGTTTCAACATCAGCGACAACCTGAAAGTGACCCTGGGCGGCAGTGTCTACGCCTACCAGAACGACGAAGACAGCCGCTGCACCGGCACTTCCACACCGTGTGCCCTGGCGGTCAACGGCAACTCGGCCAACAACGAATTCCGTCTGTATGAAGGCTTCAGCCAGGTCGACATCGGCGGTCTGCCAATGCCCCTGTCGTTCTACGGCCAGTACGTGAAGAACAACGACGCCGTGACCGATCAGGACACCGCGTGGCTGTTGGGTGCCAAGTCGAAAGTCTTCGGCCTGAACCTCGATTACAACTACCGCGACGTGCAGCGCAACGCCGTAGTCGGCGCCTTCACCGACTCCGACTTCGCCAACGGCACCACCGGTTCCCGTGGCCACAAGTTCAAGGTCGGTTACGACATCGACAAGAACTTCGCCATTGGCGCGACGTACTTCCTGACCAAGGCCGACTTCGCCAGCCGTACCCAGCGTGACGCTGACGCCAACACCTTGCAGTTGGACGCGGAAGCCAAGTTCTAAAACGCTTCACCCTTTAGCCCTGTGCGGGCGGGACGATCCCCATCATCCGTTCGCTTCACCCGCACCGGGTTATTTCTGCAGGATGCAAAAAACCCCTGTAGGAGCTGCCGAAGGCTGCGATCTTTTGATCTTGATCCTGAAAACAAGATCAAAAGATCGCAGCCTCGTTTCACTCGACAGCTCCTACAGGGGGTTATCTTTTCGTCGTTGCTCGGCCAGGCGTTCGGCCAGTTCTTCGACGCCTTCTACCGGTTTCTCCGGCAGCGCCTTCAACGTGGCCTGCATCAAACGCATCTGTCGAATGAAACGCCGACAGTTCGGACAAAACATCAGGTGATGACGCACCATCCACTTTTCGCGAAAGCTCAATTGCTCATCGAGATAATCGCTGGAGCGCGCCACTTGCTCCTTACAGGTCAGCATTCTCCTGTCTCCTCAAAATGCTCCACGGTCGCGAAGACTTTCAGCCGCGCACGATGCAGCAGCACACGGACATTGGAGAGCGAGATCTCCAGAAGATTACAGATCTCTTCCAGCTCCAGCCCCTGGCGTTCACGCAACAGCAAAACGCTGCTTTGCAGTTCCGACAGGCTTAGCAGCGTGTGCTCCAGACACTCGCGCAGTTCGCCTTCAGTAAGTAGCGCTTCGGGTGTGTCCTGGTGCCAGGCGAATGGGGCGACCAGCCAATGGCCGTCACCGGGAGAAAAACGGTCGTCGTCGATCGTGCCGTGGGGCGATGGCAAATCATCCATCAACACTTCCCGGCGATTTTGTTTATAACGACTTTTGGCCGAGTTGGCCGTAATGGTCAACAGCCAGGTCTTGAGACTGGAACGACCTTCGAAGCTGGCAATGTGGCGCACCACCGAAAGCCAGGCATCCTGCACCACTTCTTCGACATGTCGCTGGCCGACAATCGCATACGCCACGGCACGCATGGCGCTCTGGTACGTCGTCACCAGTTCCTTGAAAGCCTGTTGCTCGCCCGCCAGCAGACGCGCAAGCAGTTGGGTGTCGTCAGCCGCCATCCATCAATCCCCTTGTACCGATCCCGGAAATAAACGCGGCAGGTCTCTACCTGCCGCCATTTCCGAAAAATTACAGCGTTTGAGCCGATTCGGATGTAGGAAAGTTCGGCGCGATTAAGAGGAAATTAAACCTATTTTCAACGCTTGCGCAGGATCACGCTGCCGATCGAATAGCCCGCACCGAACGAACTCAGCACCGCCAGCGAACCGCTCGCCAGATCATCCTGATATTTGTGGAAAGCAATCACCGAACCCGCCGAGCTGGTGTTGGCGTAGGTGTCGAGAATCACCGGGGCTTCTTCCTCGGTGGCTTCGCGGCCCAGCAACTTGCGCACGATCAGGTGGTTCATGCTCAGGTTGGCCTGGTGCAGCCAGAAGCGTTTCACGTCACCGACGTTGAGCTTGTTCTCTTCCAAATGTTCTCCGATCAGCTCGGCAACCATCGGGCAAACGTCCTTGAACACCTTGCGGCCTTCCTGCACAAACAGCTTGTCGCGGGTACCGATACCCTCTTCCGCTGCGCGGTTGAGGAAGCCGAAGTTGTTGCGGATGTTATTGGAGAACTTGGTCAGCAGTTTGGTGCTGACTACATCGAACTGGTGCTTGGACGTCGCGGTGTCCGCACGCTCGATGATCACTGCAGTCGCGGCGTCGCCGAAGATGAAGTGGCTGTCGCGGTCACGGAAGTTCAGGTGCCCGGTGCAGACTTCCGGGTTGACCATCAGGATCGCCCGGGCCTGGCCCAGTTGCACGCTGTTGGCGGCGGCCTGAATGCCGAAAGTCGCCGAGGAACAGGCCACGTTCATGTCGAAACCAAAACCCTGAATGCCCAAGGCTTCCTGGACTTCGATGGCGATGGCCGGATAGGCGCGCTGCAGGTTGGAGCAGGCAACGATGACGCCGTCGATGTCAGCGGCAGTTTTGCCGGCACGTTGCAGGGCCTGTTCGGCAGCGCCGATGGCCATCTGGCAAAGCACCGACCATTCGTCGTTGGAGCGTTCCGGCAGACGCGGGGCCATGCGTTGCGGATCGAGGATGCCATCCTTGTCCATGACAAAGCGGCTCTTGATGCCCGAGGCTTTTTCGATGAACGCGGCGCTGGATTCGGTCAAGGCCTGGACTTCGCCGCTGGCAATGGCTGCGGCGTTGTCGGCGTTGAACTGGGCGACGTAGGTATTGAAAGACTGCACCAGCTCTTCGTTGGAGATGCTGTTGGCCGGGGTGTACAGGCCGGTGCCGCTGATGACGACGTTATGCATGGTCGTTTCTCTAATCTGTTCAGGCAGAAAGTGCTGGAACCGTCGTACCAACACACAAAGGGTCTATTCCCATCCGGGGGACGCAAACCTGGCATCGCTTTATTCCGTCGCGCGACACGGCCGAGGGCTCTAGGTCGCGAAACCGGCGTTTATGGTCGCGAAGTTTGCCATAAACGCGGACTTTTGGCGCCTTTCTCCTTCTAAACGCGATCCCTGTAGGAGCTGCCGAAGGCTGCGATCTTTTGATCTTGACGTTGTAAAAAGCAAAATCAAAGGATCGCAGCCTTCGGCAGCTCCTACAGGATCGTTACAAGGCGTGGGATCAGGGTTCGACCTGGCTCCACTGCTTGTTCAGGCGTTTGTCGGAGATCGGGACTTTGGTGCCCAACTGCTGGGCGAACAGCGACACCCGGTATTCCTCCAGCCACCAGCGATACAGCTCAAGCTGCGGATCGCGTTTGCCTTCCTGCGCATGTTTGGCCGCGCGCGTCTGGTATTGCGACCAGAGGCCGGCGAGTTCGCCGCTCCAGACCCGATCCTTCTGCACCTGCGCGCCGAGCTTTTCGAAGCGCTGCTCGACGGCTTTCAGATAACGCGGCAGCTCTTTAAGCCACTGCATCGGCGTCTCGCGGACAAACCCCGGATACACCAGATTGCCGATTTGCTGCTTGATGTCGTTCAGCGCCACGGCTTGGGCCAGATCGATCTTGCCCTTGAAGCGCTTTTGCAGACCGTGCCAGAGCTTGAGAATCTCCAGGGTCAACCGGGCCACGCGCTCGGCGTGTTCGGTCCAGTTGCCGCGTTTGCGCTCGGCCAGTGCCGCCAACCCGGCGCCGTCGCGGGGCAATGGGTCTTCGCCTTCCAGAATGCAGCTATCGAGACTGGCCAGCAGAATGTCTTCGACCAGCGCATCGACGCGACCCAACTCGCGGTAGAGCAAGCCCAGTTCGGTCTGCCCCGGCAACTTGCCACGCAGGAACTTGGCCGGCTCAGCCAATTGCTGCATCAACAAGCGCTGCAAGGCGCGACGATGCTGGAACTCGGCCTCGGCCGGGGTCGAGAAGCGCCCTTCCTTGACCGTACCGCCCTCTTCGACCAGCGCCGGATACACCGTCATCGACAGCCCGGCGATCTTCTGCTGAGTCTTTTCCGCCACCGGCGCGAAGACTTTCGCCTCCACCGGCTGCTGACTTTTCGCACTCTGCGGCACCGCCAGTGCGGCCTGACTGGCTTCGGCAAACCGCGCCGTCAACTCCGCCAGATCGCGGCCTTCGCCGAGGAATTTGCCTTGGCCGTCGACGATTTCCAGGTTCATCCGCAGATGCCCCTCCACGCCTTGCTCAGCCTCGGCCCACGCCTCGTCGCTGACCCGAGCGCCGGTCATGCGCAGCAATTCGCGACCAAGCGCCTGCGGCAACGAACCCTCGGCAAAGGTCATGCGTTGCAAGGCAGCCTTGATGAAGTCCGGCACCGGCACGAAGTTCTTGCGCAAGGCTTTCGGCAGGTTGCGCACAAGGGCGATGCACTTGGCCTCTATCATGCCCGGCACCAGCCATTCCAGGCGTTCCGGTGGCAGCATCGGCAACAGCGGGGCCGGTACGCGCAGGGTCACGCCGTCGCGCGGGTGATTGGGTTCAAAGTGATAAGTCAGCGCCAGTTCCAGATCGCCGATGTGCAGCGTGTCCGGGTAATCCCGCGCGGTGACTTCACTGGCTTCGCGGGCCAGCACGTCTTCTTCGCGCATGATCAACAGTTGCGGGTTCTTCTGGCTGTTGACGCGGTACCAACTGTCGAAAGTCGCGGTCTGATGAATCTCCGCCGGCAAGCGCGCGTCGTAGAACGCGTACAGGGTTTCTTCGTCGGCGAGAATATCGCGACGACGGGCCTTGGCTTCCAGTTCATCGAGCTGTTCGAGCAACTGTTTGTTGGCGGTCAGGCACTTGGCTTTCGATTGAATCTCGCCACGCACCAGACCTTCACGGATAAACAGCTCACGGGAAACCACCGGATCCACCGGGCCGTAATGCACCGGGCGGCGGCCGACCACGATCAGCCCGAACAGAGTGATCTGCTCATAGGCCACGACCTGGCCGCGCTTCTTTTCCCAGTGCGGTTCGAAGTGGTTTTTCTTGATCAGGTGCCCGGCCAATGGCTCGATCCAGTCGGCATCGATCTTGGCGACCATCCGCGCGTAGAGCTTGGTGGTTTCTACCAGTTCGGCGGTCATCAGCCATTGCGGGCGCTTCTTGCCAATGCCCGACGACGGGTGGATCCAGAAACGTCGCTGACGCGCGCCGAGGTAATCACCGTCCTCGGTTTTCTGGCCGATCTGGCTAAGCAAACCGACCAGCACCGCTTTGTGCAGTTTCGGATAATCCGCCGGCTCTTTATTCAGGCTCAACTGCATGTCGCGGCAGATCAGGCTCAACTGCCGATGGGAGTCGCGCCACTCGCGCAGACGCAGATAGTTGAGGAAATTCTTCCGGCACCAGTTGCGCAGCGGGCTGGCGGTCAGTGCCTGGCGCTGCTCTTCAAATCCGCGCCACAGATTCACTAAACCGGCGAAGTCGGAATCAACGTCTTTCCATTGCGCGTGGGCCTGATCAGCGGCTTGCTGACGTTCCGGCGGCCGCTCGCGCGGGTCCTGAATCGACATGGCGCTGGCGACGATCAGCACTTCCTGCAAACTGCCGAGCCTGGCCGCTTCGAGCAGCATGCGGCCCATACGCGGGTCGACCGGCAGGCGCGCCAACTGACGGCCCAATGGGGTCAGCTGACTGTTGCGATCTACCGCCGAGAGTTCTTGCAGCAGGTTGAAACCGTCGCTGATCGCCTTGCCATCCGGCGGCTCGATGAACGGGAATGCGGTGATCTCGCCAAGGCGCAGATGCAGCATCTGCAGAATCACAGCGGCGAGGTTGGTGCGCAGAATCTCCGGATCGGTAAATTCCGGGCGTCCATTGAAATCTTCTTCGCTGTACAGCCGAATGCAGATGCCCGGCTCTACCCGGCCGCAACGGCCTTTACGCTGGTTGGCGCTGGCCTGGGAAATCGCTTCGATCGGCAGGCGCTGCACCTTGGCGCGGTAGCTGTAGCGGCTGATGCGCGCGGTGCCGCTGTCGATCACGTAACGGATGCCCGGTACGGTCAACGAGGTCTCGGCGACGTTGGTTGCCAGCACCACGCGACGGCCCGGGTGCGACTGGAAAATCCGCTGCTGTTCGGCCGGCGACAGGCGCGCGTACAACGGCAGGATTTCGGTGTGTTTGAGCTGGGCCTTGCGCAGCATATCGGCGGCGTCACGAATCTCGCGCTCGCCGGGCAAAAACACCAGCACATCACCGGGACTGCGACGTTCGCTGCGCTCATAAGCGGCAATTTCGTCGAGGGTGGCGAGGATCGCTTGATCCACCGTCAGGTCATCCTCAACGCGGTTGCCCTCTTCGTCCTGCTCCAGGGTCAGCGGGCGATACCAGGTTTCTACCGGGAAGGTACGGCCGGACACTTCAACAATCGGCGCGTCATCAAAATGCTTGGAGAAACGTTCCAGATCGATGGTCGCCGAGGTGATGATGACTTTCAGGTCCGGGCGACGCGGCAGCAGGGTTTTCAGGTAGCCGAGCAGGAAATCGATGTTGAGGCTGCGTTCGTGGGCTTCGTCGACGATGATCGTGTCGTAGCGTTCGAGGTAGCGGTCGTTCTGGGTTTCCGCCAACAGAATACCGTCGGTCATCAGCTTGATCAGCGTGTTGGAATCGCTTTGATCCTCGAAACGCACCTGGTAGCCAACCAGTGAACCGAGCGGTGTGCCGAGTTCTTCGGCGACGCGACTGGCAACGCTGCGCGCAGCGATCCGGCGCGGCTGTGTGTGGCCGATCAAACCGTGCTGACCGCGACCGATTTCCAGACAGATTTTTGGCAACTGGGTGGTTTTGCCCGAACCGGTTTCGCCAGCGATGATCAGCACCTGATGCTGCTCCAGCGCCTTTTTGATCTCATCACGTTTGGCGGCGATCGGCAGGCTGTCGTCGTAACGAATCACCGGCAGGCTGGCACGGCGGGCCAGCACCTGATCACAGGACGCCTGCATGCGCGTCACCCACTGGGCCAGCTTGGCCTCGTCGGGTTTCTTGCGCAGCTCAAGCAACTGCCGCCGCAGCCGGTGACGGTCGGCGAGCATGGCGTGATCGAGGTTTTTCAGCAGTTTGTCGATGGAGGGCGATTCGTCGGTCATCGGGTAGGCAATTCGGTCGTCTATATGTGCAGGGGGCGGATTGTCGCAGATTTGGGGGATTTGTGGCGTGTCAGGGGGGATTGCTGCCCTCACCCTAGCCCTCTCCCCGAGGGAGAGGGGACCGACCGAGTCGACTTCGCCAGCTTCGCCGACCTGAACGTGCATCACCGAAGCCATAATCGCCAAGCTCTTTCAGGTCGGTGCTTGACGCAAGACACCTCGTTTAGCTCCCTCTCCCTCCGGGAGAGGGCTGGGGTGAGGGTGTTTTTAAGAAGGCTACTCGTTATCCAGACCTTTGCGGCGGTACGGGAAGACATCAATGACTTTCCCCGCCCGAATCGCCTCCTGCAAACTCTTCCAGTAATCAGCGTTGTACAACTCGCCATGCAACTGGTCGAACAACTTGCGCTGCCCCGAATCAGCAAACAGAAACGGCGGAAATTCCTCGGGAAACACATCCAGCGGCCCGATCGAATACCACGGCTCCGAAGCCATCTCGTCCTCCGGCGTACGCGGCGCAGGGATGTGGCGGAAGTTGGCCTCCGTCAGAAAACAGATTTCGTCGTAGTCATAAAACACCACACGCCCATGCCGGGTGACGCCGAAGTTCTTCAGCAACATGTCGCCGGGAAAGATGTTGGCCGCCGCCAGTTGCTTGATCGCCAGGCCATAATCCTCCAGCGCCTCGCGCACCTGCGCATCGTTGGCGTTTTCCAGATACAGATTGAGCGGCGTCATGCGACGTTCGGTCCAGCAGTGACGGATCAGCACCGTGTCGCCCTCGACCGACACCGTCGACGGCGCCACTTCCAACAATTCCTCAAGACAGGCCGGATCAAACTTGCTCAGCGGAAAACGGAAATCGGCGAACTCCTGGGTGTCGGCCATGCGCCCGACCCGATCGACGCTTTTCACCAGTCGGTACTTCTCGATCACCGTGGCGCGGTCGACGTTTTTCGACGGCGAGAAACGGTCCTTGATGATCTTGAACACGGTGTTGAAGCCCGGCAGGGTGAACACGCTCATGACCATGCCGCGCACGCCCGGCGCCATGATGAATTGATCATCGGTGTTGGCCAGGTGATTGATCAGCGCGCGGTAAAACTCGGACTTGCCGTGCTTGTAGAAACCGATCGAGGTGTACAGCTCGGCAATGTGCTTGCCCGGCAAAATGCGCCGCAGGAAACCGATGAACTCCGCCGGCACCGGTACATCGACCATGAAATACGAACGGGTGAACGAGAAGATGATCGACACATCGGCTTCGTCGGTGATCAGCGCGTCGATCTGGATCCCGCGTCCTTCGCGGTGCAGCAGCGGAATTACCAGCGGCCATTGCTCGTCGCGGGTGTAGATGCGCCCGACCAGGTAGGCGCCCTTGTTGCGGTACAGCACCGAGGAAAACAGCTCGACGCTGAGTTCCGGGTCCTTGCACACCCAATCCGGCAGGTTCTCGCGCAGTTGCGCTTCGAGGCGGCGCAGGTCTCCCGGCAGATCGGCGTAATCCTCGCTGAAACGGTAATCGGCAAAAATGCTTGCGAGCATGCCCGACAACTGCCCCTGCGGTTTGTAGGTGCGGGTTTGCGCGGCACGGGCACGGCGCAGGCTCGGGCGGGTGGTGTGGATGAACATGCAGCCGTCGCTGATCAGGTCGTGGCTGAACAGACCGCAGAAAATCGAGTTGTACCAGGTCTCGGACAGTTCATCGTCGAAGCGCAGGTCGATGACGCTGATATAGGCACTTTTCACCAGTGGCCAGCAACTGACGTTCATCAGCGTTTCATCATCGAAGTATTCGCGCAGGCGAGCGATGGTTTCGCCGACCTTTTCTTCGTAGAGATTGATCCGCGCCGCCGACGCCGTTTGCGTCTCCTGCCAGCGCGCCTGCTCGAAACGCTCCCGTGCGCCATCGGTGATCCGCCGGAATTGCTCGCGGTAATCGTCAAAGCCATCGAGGATCATGCGGGCGATGTCGGTGGCTGGCCATGGTTGCGGCATAGTTAAGACCTCGGCGTGCGTGGGGAAAATCTGTGCCTGAGCTTAGCCACGCAAGCGTGTGTGCGTGAAGTGCAATTTCTGCCAAATCCGCGTCAGGGTTGTACAGCGACACAGTTTTTTGCAAAGTTTTTTAATCGACCGTTCGGTCAGTTAATCACCTCAGCGGTGCTTCTCGCCGCCCTGCCCCAGCCCGCGAATTCTCTGGCCTTCGGATCCAATACCTGACCGACGCGTCTAGTGCGCGGCTTTGCTGCGACTGAGCGGACCGCCTGCGACAAACCCAGATTGGTCTTACCAAAATAGTGGCACTTTGATATATACCCCGCCAGCACCCGCCTCCTAACAAGATCCTCGCTGACGAGGACGACCTCCCCCCTCAAAGATCAAGGAGCACACTGATGTCTATCCGGAATCTGCGCATAGGTTTGCGCGCCAGTTTGAGCTTTGCCGTTTTGGCCGGTCTGCTGGTGGTGGTCGGCCTGTTCGGTCTGGGCCAGATGAAAACCCTGCGCGAAAGTGCAACGGTGATTGAAGAATCATGGATGCCGAGCATCGAGAGCATCCATGACGCGGCAGCGAACATCGCCAGCATTCGCCTCGAATCCTTGCGCCTGATCACCAGCACCCAGCCTGCCGTGCGCGACAGAAGCAAAGGCATCATCAAGGCGCAGCGCGAAGAACTGCTCAAGCGCCTCGCCGATCACAAAGCCCTGCTCACCAGCGAAGAGGAACGGGTGATGCTCGACGGCTTGAATGCCAACACCGCCAAGTACATGAGCATTCTCGAACAGATCATCGGCCAGATCGACGCCGGGCAAAGTGAACAGGCCTACACGCGCCTTAACAATGAACTGGCGCCGCAGGGCACGCTGCTCGACAAAACCCTGGAGCAGATGATCGCGTTCAATCAGCAAGGCGCCGATGCCGCTGCCGATGCCGCCGCTGCGATGTACCAACAGGCACTGTGGATTGTCGCGACCATCATCGTGGCTGCCCTGATTGCCACGCTGCTGCTGGCCTGGCAGCTGACGCGCAGCATCACCACCCCGATCAATCAGGCACTGAATGTAGCGCGGCGCATTGCTGCCGGTGACCTCAGCGGCCAGATCGTCAGCAGCGGTAAAGATGAGGCTGCGCATCTGCTCGACGCCTTGGCCGAGATGCAGGGCAATCTGCGTTCGACCATTCGCGGCATCAGCGAATCGGCGCAGCAACTGGCGTCCGCAGCCGAGGAAATGAGTTCGGTGATGGAGCAAAGCACTCGCGGCCTGCAACAGCAGAACGATCAGATCGAACAAGCCGCCACCGCGGTCACCCAGATGAGCACGGCGGTGGACGAAGTCGCGGCCAACGCGGTGTCCAGCGCAGAAGCGTCAGCCGCCTCCAACGAGGACAGCAAGCACGGCCATGTGCAGGTCAGCGAAACCATCAGTTCGATTCAGGAGCTGGTCGATGCCGTACTCGGCGCTTCCGAACAAGCCGAGGGCCTGGCCACGCAGGCACAGGACATCAGCAAAGTGCTGGAAGTGATTCGCGGGATTGCCGGGCAGACCAATCTGCTGGCGCTCAATGCGGCGATCGAAGCGGCACGCGCCGGTGAAGCCGGGCGCGGTTTCGCGGTGGTCGCCGATGAAGTGCGTTCACTGGCACAACGCACGCAGAATTCCACCGAAGAAATCGAGCTGATGATCAGCAGCATCCAGCAAGGCACGGGGTCGACGGTGGGCGCATTGCAGAGCAGTGCCGAGCAGGCCGGACAGACGTTGCGCCGCGCCAACAGCGCAGGTCAGGCGCTGGAGAAAATCACCGCGTCGATCTCGCAGATCAACCAGCGCAATCTGGTGATCGCCAGCGCGGCCGAACAACAGGCCTTGGTGGCGCGCGAAGTCGATCAGAATCTGGTGACCATCCGCGATCTCTCGACCCAGACCGCCGCTGGCGCCACCCAGACCTCGGCCGCAAGCCAGGAGCTGTCGCGTCTGGCCGTCGATCTCAACGGTCTGGTGACACGCTTTGTGATCTGAGCGAACAGTTCAATGCCCGAATAGCGGTTGCCTTCGTCAGGGCGCTCGGCAACACTCTCGTCCCGATCAAGGAAGGAGACCCCGCCGTGAGCCCTGTCGATATTTTCCGTATGTTGTCGCTGGCGGCCATCTGGGGCGCGAGTTTTCTGTTCATGCGCATTATTGCGCCGGTGATCGGCACGATCCCGACCGGTTTTTTTCGCGTGTCGATTGCGGCCCTTGGCCTGCTGGTGATCCTTGGGCTGATGCGCGTACGCTGGGATTTCAAAGGCAAACTGAAAACCGTGATGCTGCTGGGCGTGATCAACTCAGGGATTCCGGCGACGCTGTATTCGGTTGCGGCCCAGGTTTTGCCGGCCGGCTACTCGGCGATTTTCAATGCCACCACGCCGTTGATGGGCGTGCTGATCGGCGGGTTGTTCTTCAGTGAAAAACTTACCGCAGCCAAACTGGGCGGGGTGTTCCTCGGCCTGTTCGGCGTTGGCGTACTGACCCGCGCCGGCCCCGTGGCATTTGACATGCAACTGTTGATGGGCGCCCTCGCCTGCTTGCTGGCGACGACCTGCTACGGCTTTGCCGGTTTCCTCGCGCGCCGTTGGCTCGATCAGGCCGGCGGTCTGGACAGTCGTCTGTCGGCGCTGGGCAGCATGCTCGGCGCGACATTATTCCTGTTGCCGTTGTTCGGCTATAGCGTGATCACCGCACCGCCGCTCAGTTGGGGCGGCTGGCATGTCTGGCTGTCGCTGCTGGGCCTGGGCCTGGGTTGCACGGCGTTCGCCTACATCATTTATTTCCGCCTGCTCAGCTCGATCGGTCCGGTGAAGTCGATGACCGTGACCTTCATGATTCCGCCGTTCGGCGTGCTGTGGGGGGCGTTGTTGCTGGATGAGCCGCTGTCGATGGCACACATTTATGGCGGGGTGTTGATTGCGGCGGCGTTGTGGCTGGTGTTGAAGCCGGCGGCGGTGAAACCTTCTCAGGTGACAGCCCGTTAGACCTCTGGCGCTGCTGAAATGGCTATCGCGAGCAGGCTCACTCCTACAGGGGAATGCATTCCAATGTGGGAGTGAGCCCGCCTGTCAGCTAGTCGGTTTTACGGAAGACAAAAGCCAGTCCGACAATGATCAACAGCATGCCCAGCACACTTAACGCCGCCAGGCGATTGCCGAAAATCAGATAGTCCATCACTGCCGTCACCGCTGGCACCAGGTAAAACAGGCTGGTGACGTTGACCAGATTGCCCCGTGCGATCAGCCGATACAGCAACAGCGTCGCCAGCACCGAGACCACCAGCCCCATCCACAACACCGGCACGATAAAACCTGTGCTGTGCTCAAAGTGGAACGGCTGGAACGGCACGAAAATCCCGCACAACAACAGCCCGGCCAGGTATTGCACCGGCAGCGTACCGAGAGGATTGTCGGTGATGCGCTTCTGCATGATCGAGCCCAGCGTCATGCTTGCCAGCGCCAGCAAACCCCAAAGCATCCCCGCCCACGACATCCCGGCCAGACCAATGCCTTGGTAAACCACCATGATCAGACCGGCCAGCCCCAGCGCCAGACCGAACATTCGGCTCGCGGAACGCTGTCGCTCCATCAACACCACGGTGAGAATCGGCTGCACTCCCATGATGGTCGCCATCACTCCCGGGGTGACTCTGCTGTCCAGGGCCAGCAAATAGAAAATCTGATAGGCCCCCAACAACACCACGCCGGTGGCGATCGCAAACATCATTGGTTTGCCGCCCTTGGGCAACTTCAGTTTGAGCAACGGCGCCAGCAGCACCAGCCCGCACAAGGCAATCACAAAGCGAATCAGCAGAAAGGCAAACGGCGAAGCGTGGGCCAGGCCCCATTTGGAGAAGATCGCGCCGCTGCTCCACAGCAGAACGAACAGGCTCGTGGACGCGGCCGCGAGCGCGGATTTTTTCGACAGGACAAACATGAATACCACCTGTAGTCAGGCAAGAAGCCAACTCAGCCGAAGCTGAAATTCAGTAGGTTTTTCTGGCGGGCGCAGGGAGCAGCAGAAACTGCCGATCAGCCCGAAACGCCAACGCCCGGCGGTGATACGACTGCGCACACCGGCGTGCTACTGACAGGTGGAGGGTAATGACTGATCTGCTTGGGCTGCTGATTCCCGCACGGCACGACGCCAGCGTTGACCGCTGAATCGACTACCGCGTTGATGAGGGATGCAGGCATTTGCGCAGATCTTTTTTGAAGGGTTGGAGGGTGAGGCATACGTCTCACGTGCGCCGACTATAACCAGCGGGCGACATGGATTGCAATGATTTGGGCAAAGGGCCGGCAGGGACAACTGGACGCACGGTGAATAGGCTGGATTGCGATGGCGACACCCAACCATGGGGACAAGGGCTAATTGACTAAGACTAGTATCGAACAACTGCTCATTTAATGATCAACGCCGGAGGCACCATGAAGGCTGCCGTTGAAAAAAAGGCGCCAGGCGCCAGATCGATAAAAGCTGATAGAAAACGCTCATCCGGAAAATTGTCTGAGCGGGAGTTGCACCGAATCAGAGAAACGTTGATGAGTCCAGTCGTAGAAGAGCCCGGAGGCGTTCTCGCCGGCAACTCGTTCACCTTCTCCTCATAAAAAAAACCGCTCACAAGGAGCGGTTTTTTATTGCCTGATCCAGCCTCAACCAAACAGCCAATACCCCAACAACGTCAACACCACCACCGCCAGCACCGGCCGCATCACGCGGTAGGCCTTCGGATGACGGCGCTTCCACTGCTTGACCACGCCACTGAACCTGTCACTGAAGTTCTTGCTCCAGGCGTAGGCCTGGTTGATCCCGCCGACGCGTTCGTCGTCGAGGTTCTGCGGTGCGGTAGCACGACCGAGGAAAGCGCTGATGGAGCGGTTGATACGGGTCATCAGACGGTTGCTCAGCGGACGCTCGACGTCGCAGAACAGGATGACGCGGGTCTGGTCGGTTTCGTTCTTGACCCAGTGCACGTAGGTCTCGTCGAACATCACGTCTTCGCCGTCACGCCAGGCATAAACCTGACCATCAACGAAAATCCGGCAATCGTCGGAGTTCGGCGTCGACAAGCCGAGGTGATAACGCAGGGAGCCGGCGAACGGATCACGATGCGGGTTCAAGTGGCTGCCACCCGGCAACAGCGCGAACATAGCGCCTTTGACGTTGGGAATCGCACTGACCAGCGCCACGGTTTTCGGGCACAGGGTTTCAGCCGATGGCAGCGGTTTGTCGTACCACTTGAGGTAGAAACGCTTCCAGCCCTTCTTGAAGAACGAGCCGAAACCGGCGTCGTTGTTCTTTTCTGCGGCGCGGATATAGCCCTCGTCGAACAGGTGCATGGCCTCGTCGCGAATGGTTTCCCAGTTGTCGCGCAACACGTCCAGTTCCGGAAATTTGCTGCGATCCAGGTACGGCTTGGACGGCACGCCGGAGAAAAGGTACATCAGGGCGTTGTACGGAGCGAACAGCGCCGAGTGGTTGACGAACTGGCGCAGAACCGGCAAACGCGCCTTGCCGCGCAAATGCACATAGAGGATGCTGCCCACGAACAGCAGCAACACCAACACCTTGGCGGCTAACGAAAAGGTCATCAACGACTCCTTGAATAAAAACAACGCTGCGCAATGCCCTTTACCCGACATGGCAGCCGGCCATGATAAACACTACCGGCGCCGGGCAAAACCCGCCTTACACAAGATTCAGTGTTAAGAATTGCGCAACAAAGCATTTATTAGCATAAAGATCCTGAACCCCGGCTGATCTGAATCAACGCGGTTACTGCTGATTCTCCTGTTCGGTAAACAGATCGCTGAACAACATGCTCGACAGATAACGCTCACCGGAGTCCGGCAGAATCACGACGATGGTCTTGCCCTGCATTTCCGGCGTCTCTGCCAGACGCACCGCAACTGCCATCGCGGCGCCACAAGAGATGCCGCACAAAATCCCCTCTTCCTGCATCAAGCGCAGCGCCATGGCCTTGGACTCTTCGTCGCTGACCTGCTCGACCCGGTCGACCATCGCCAGATCCAGGTTCTTCGGCACGAAACCGGCACCGATGCCCTGAATCTTGTGCGGGCTGGGTTTGATTTCTTCACCGGCCAGCGCCTGGGTGATCACCGGCGACGACATCGGCTCCACAGCCACCGAGAGAATCGGTTTGCCCTGGGTATTCTTGATATACCGCGAAACGCCGGTGATGGTTCCGCCGGTGCCGACGCCCGCGACCAGCACATCGACGGCGCCGTCGGTGTCATTCCAGATTTCCGGACCGGTGGTCTTTTCATGGATGGCCGGGTTGGCCGGATTATCGAACTGCGCCGGCATGAAATATTTGTCGGCGTCGCTGGCGACGATTTCAGCCGCTTTCTCAATCGCGCCTTTCATGCCCTTGGCCGGCTCGGTCAACACCAGTTCGGCGCCCAGAGCCTTGAGGACTTTACGACGTTCGATGCTCATCGAAGCCGGCATGGTCAGCATCAACTTGTAACCACGGGCCGCGGCAACAAAGGCCAGACCGATCCCTGTGTTCCCCGACGTAGGTTCGACAATGGTCATGCCCGGCTTGAGTTTGCCGCTGCTTTCGGCGTCCCAGATCATGTTGGCGCCGATCCGGCACTTGACCGAATAACCGGGGTTGCGCCCCTCGATCTTGGCCAGAATAGTCACGCCTCGCGGTGCGATGCGGTTGATCTGCACCAGCGGCGTATTACCGATGGAATGGGCGTTGTCAGCAAAAATACGGCTCATGGCTGGGTCCTTATGCAGCGTTGAATTCAGCCTTCCAAGGTATGCCTGTTGCCTGGCGCAGTCCAGTCGGGTCGAACGACTGCGCGACGTAACAGTCAATCGCTTACATCGTCTGGGAAATGCTGTCATGAAGCGTCGCTACAGTTGGCCACTAGGGATTTTCACCGTCGTCGTTGTGCTGTTGATCGCACTGCATATCGCCCTGCCTTACATGGTGCGTGACTACCTGAACGGCAAACTGGCGGACATGGGTGACTATCGGGGCCAGATCACTGATGTCGATCTGGCCCTATGGCGCGGCGCCTACAAAATCAATGGACTGAAGATCGTCAAGGTCGATGGCAAGGTTCCGGTACCGTTCGTCAACGCGCCGCTGATCGATCTGGCAGTCAGCTGGCATTCGCTGTGGTACGACCACGCCGTTGTAGCGCAAGTAAAGTTCGTCAAACCTGAGGTCAACTTCGTCGATGGCGGGGCCAACAAACAGAACTCCCAAACTGGTCAGGGCACTGACTGGCGTGCGCAATTGGGGAAGCTGCTGCCGATCACTCTCGACGAGGTCCAGATTCAGGAGGGCAAAATCACTTTCCGTAATTTCAACTCCAGGCCACCGGTCAATATGAACGCCACCAACGTCGAGGCCAGCATCTACAACCTGACCAACGTGGTCGACAAGCAGGGCAAACGTGACGCGCGCTTCGAAGGCAAAGCGCTTTTGCTCGGCCATGCGCCACTGGAAACCACTGCCACCTTCGACCCGTTGAGCAATTTTGAAGACTTCCAGTTCCGCCTGCGCGCCAAAGATATCGAACTCAAAAGCATGAACGACTTCGCCTCGGCCTACGGCAAATTCGACTTCAATGCCGGTCACGGTGATGTGGTGATCGAAGCCCAAGCCAAAAAAGCCCAGGTCAACGGCTACATCAAACCCCTACTGCGCGACGTCGAAGTGTTCAATTGGCAGCAGGACGTGGAAAACAAGAACAAAAGCATCTTCCGCTCGGTCTGGGAAGCCATCGTCGGCGGCTCGGAAACCGTGCTGAAGAACCAGGCGAAAAACCAGTTCGCCACCAAGGTCGAACTCAGCGGTAACGTGCATCAGCAAAACATCAGCGCGTTCGAAGCGTTTTTGCAGATTTTGCGCAATGGTTTCATCCAGGCTTTCAATGCGCGGTATGAACGACCGAAGCCGGATGCGGGTTAGTTTTTTGAAATGGGAGACCAATTCCCTCGCCACAACCGTGTTGTCTGGCGTCAGGCCGAGACCGAGTCAACATGTGACGCCCCATTCAGAGACTGAATAAGCCGTCTGCGTTCACAGTCGACCGGGCTGCGCGTTATAGTCGGGCATCCGATTATTTCGCCCCCGCCCTGCCCGTCAGGTCGGCGTTACCGTTCGAGGATTAGCAGATGAAGTTCGAAGGCACCCAGGCCTACGTCGCCACCGATGACCTGAAGCTGGCAGTCAACGCCGCCATCACCCTGGAGCGGCCGCTGCTGGTCAAGGGCGAACCGGGCACCGGTAAGACCATGCTCGCCGAGCAACTGGCCGAATCGTTCGGCGCCAAGTTGATCACCTGGCACATCAAGTCCACCACCAAAGCGCATCAGGGCCTGTACGAGTACGATGCGGTCAGCCGTCTGCGCGACTCGCAACTGGGTAATGAAAAAGTCCACGACGTGCGCAATTACCTGAAGAAGGGCAAGCTCTGGGAGGCTTTCGAGTCCGAGGAGCGGGTCATTTTGCTGATCGACGAAATCGACAAGGCCGACATCGAGTTCCCCAACGACTTGCTGCAAGAACTCGACAAGATGGAGTTCTACGTTTACGAGATCGACGAGACCATCAAGGCCAAGAAACGCCCGATCATCATCATTACCTCCAACAATGAGAAAGAGCTGCCGGACGCTTTCCTGCGCCGCTGCTTCTTCCACTACATCGCCTTCCCCGACCGCACCACCCTGCAGAAAATCGTCGACGTGCACTACCCCGACATCAAGAAGGATCTGGTCAGCGAAGCGCTGGACGTGTTCTTCGACGTACGCAAGGTGCCAGGTCTGAAGAAGAAGCCGTCGACCTCGGAACTGGTGGACTGGCTGAAGCTGCTGATGGCCGACAACATCGGCGAAGCGGTTTTGCGTGAACGCGATCCGACCAAAGCCATTCCGCCACTGGCCGGTGCGTTGGTGAAGAACGAACAGGACGTGCAACTGCTTGAGCGCCTGGCGTTCATGAGCCGTCGCGGCACCCGCTAAGAGGCTGACGCCATGTTGCTCAACCTGTTCAATGAAATGCGTGCAGCCAAAGTGCCCGTGTCGGTGCGCGAGTTGCTCGACCTGATCAACGCGCTGAAACAGCGCGTGACCTTCGCCGACATGGACGAGTTCTATTACTTGTCGCGGGCGATTCTGGTGAAGGACGAACGCCATTTCGACAAGTTCGACCGCGCGTTCGGCGCCTACTTCAATGGCCTGGAAAAGCTCGACGATCACTTGCAGGCATTGATTCCCGAAGACTGGTTGCGCAAGGAGTTCGAGCGTTCGCTGACTGACGAGGAACGCGCGCAGATCCAGTCCCTCGGCGGTCTGGACAAGCTGATCGAAGAGTTCAAGAAGCGTCTGGAAGAACAGAAGGAACGCCACGCCGGCGGCAACAAATGGATCGGCACCGGCGGCACCAGCCCGTTCGGCTCCGGTGGGTTCAACCCGGAAGGCATTCGGGTCGGCGATGCCGGCAAACGCCAGGGCAAAGCGGTGAAGGTCTGGGATCAGCGCGAGTACAAGAACCTCGACGACTCGGTGGAACTGGGCACGCGCAACATCAAGGTCGCCCTGCGTCGTCTACGCAAGTTCGCTCGTCAGGGCGCGGCGGAAGAGCTGGACATCGACGGCACCATCGACCACACCGCCAAGGACGCCGGCCTGCTGAATATCCAGATGCGCCCGGAACGGCGCAACACGGTGAAGCTGTTGTTGCTGTTCGACATCGGCGGCTCGATGGACGCCCACGTGAAGATCTGCGAAGAGCTGTTCTCGGCCTGCAAGACCGAGTTCAAGCATCTGGAGTATTTCTACTTCCACAACTTCATTTATGAATCGGTGTGGAAGAACAACATGCGCCGCACCTCCGAGCGCACCTCGACCCAGGACCTGCTGCACAAGTACGGCGCCGACTACAAAGTGATCTTTATCGGTGACGCCGCCATGGCGCCGTATGAAATCACACAGGCTGGTGGCAGTGTCGAGCACTGGAACGAAGAGCCGGGCTACGTGTGGATGCAGCGCTTCATGGAGAAGTACAAGAAGCTCATCTGGATCAATCCGTATCCGAAAGATACCTGGGGCTATACCTCGTCGACCAATATCGTGCGGGATCTGATCGAGGATCAGATGTATCCGTTGACGTTGCGCGGGCTTGAGGAAGGGATGCGGTTTTTGTCCAAATAATCTGTTTTGTCAGTAATGGCCCCTTCGCGAGCAGGCTCGCTCCCACATTGGAATGCATTTCAATTGTGGGAGCGAGCTTGCTCCGGGCGGCGTTCCGACGAAGCTTTTAGCTATTCAGAAAACGCTGCAGATATTTGATGTGCTCACGGTGCGCAACGTCTTGCACCACCGGCCGCAACCGCACCTGCGTCCCCGGCAGACACTGCGCCAACCGCGCCAACGCCAACGGCGTCAATGCGCCCAATCGCGGATAACCACCAATCGTCTGTCGATCATTGAGCAACACAATCGGCTGGCCGTCCGGCGGCACTTGCACCGCACCGAGCGGAATGCCTTCGGAAATCATCGGTTGTCCCTGATAGTGCAAGGTGCTGCCCAACAAGCGAATGCCCATGCGATCGGCGCGGCTGTCCAGCGCCCAAGCCGTGTTGAACACGTCGAACAGACTCTGCCCGCTGAACTGGCCGATCTGTGCGCCGAGCACCAGATCCAACGGTGCATTCGATTTCAGATCCGGCCGCAACGGCAAAGGCACTTCACGCAGCAACCGCGATTCACCGCAATAACCCAGCGCAGCCCCTTTGGCCAACGGCAAGCCCATGCCATCCAGACCACCGAGTTCTTCGCGAACCACCGTGGCACTACTGCCCAACACCTGCGGTGCATCAAAACCGCCGGGCGCGGCCAGATAAGCCCGGGCACCGAGCAACGGCTGAGTGAGTTGCAACGTCTGCCCTTTGCCCAATTTGAAACTGCGCCACGGCGCCAGCGGCTGCCCGTCGATCCGTGCGCCAAGATCCGCACCGGCCAAGGCCAGCCAACATTCTTCTTCGGCCACCACGGCAAAGCCGCCGAGGTTGATTTCGATCACCGTTGCACCCAGCGCATTACCCAGCAACCAGTTGGCCCAACTCATCGAACACCAATCCGCCGCGCCGCCCTGGGTCACGCCCAGATGCCGCACGCCGAAACGCCCCGCGTCCTGCAACAGGCACAGCGGCGTACTCGCTTCAATCGTCAGTCGGCTCATGCCAGTGCCTCCAGTGGCGTATCGTCGCCGCCGAGGTTGATGAACTCGGCATGACTGACCGCTTCGAATCGTACCGTGTCGCCGGGCTGCATCAGGCTGTAACCATCGCGATTGCGGTCGAACAGTCTCGCGGGAGTGCGGCCGATCAGGTTCCAGCCACCGGGGGATACCACCGGGTAGGCCGCCGTTTGCCGCTCGGCAATGCCGACGCTGCCGGCTGCGACCTTCTTGCGAGGCGTGTTCAGACGTGGCGCGGCCAGAACCTCTTCAACCAGCCCCATGAAGGCGAACCCCGGCGCAAAACCGAGGGCGAACACCTGATACTCCCGCGCACTGTGCCGCCGGATCACCTCCGCCACCGCCAGACCGCTGCGCTCGGCGAGCAAGCTCAATTCCGGACCGACGCTCAAGTCATACCAGACCGGCAGCACATGGCACTGGCCAGCGGCTCGCGCATTCGGCGACAGGTCGATCATTGCCTCGGCGATCAACGCCCGCGCCTGATTCGGGCCCAGTGCAGTCAGATCGTAATGCACCATCAACGTCGTATAGGACGGCACCAGATCAATCAACTGCGCCCCGAACGCCGCACGCAAACGCTCACTGGCAGCGAGCATCCACGGCATGTTGACTTCGGCGATCTCATCAAACAGACGCAGCATCAGGCAATCCAGTGCCACCACTTCAATCCGTGGGTTCATGAGGCACGCTGCTGATTCAAGGCCTCGCGAATGCGCTGCACGGCGGCCACCGAACTGGCGTTGTCGCCGTGTACGCAAAGGGTGTTGGCGTGCAGACGCAAGGCGCTGCCGTCGCTGGCGGTGAGGTTGTCGCCACGGGCGATGGTCAGGGCCTGCTCGATGATTTTCTCCGGGTCGTGATGCACCGCGCCCGGCAATTGCCGTGAAACAAGTTTGCCGGCGCTGTCGTAAGCGCGGTCGGCGAAGGCTTCGAACCACAGGGTCACGCCATACTCATCGCCGATCTGCTGCGCTGTCGAGTTGTCGCGGGTGGCCATCAGCATCAACGGCAGGCTGCGGTCGTAAGCGGCTACCGCCTGAATCACCGCACGCAATTGCGACGGGTTGGCCATCATGTCGTTGTACATCGCGCCATGGGGTTTGACGTAACTGACGCACCCGCCTTGCGCCTTGCAGATGCCGTCGAGGGCGCCGATCTGGTAATGCAGAATGTCTTGCAGCTCTTGCGCCGAATACGCCATGGAGCGGCGACCGAAACCGACCAGATCCTGATAAGCCGGGTGTGCACCGATCTGCACGCCGTGGCTCAACGCCAGGCTGACGGTCTTGCGCATGATGCCTGGGTCGCCAGCGTGGAACCCGCAGGCCACGTTGGCGCAATCGATGAAGGGCATGACCTCGGCGTCCAGACCCATGGTCCAGCTGCCGAAGCTCTCGCCAATGTCGCAATTCAATAGCAGGCGGCTCACGGTGAACACTCCTGTAGGTGCTTGTCTTCTTATCTGTAGGACTGTGCTTCGCAGGTTATCAGTTACTGCGCATCGAGTTGCTTGCCGCGAGTTTCCGGCAGGCTCAACGCCGCGATAATCACCACGCCGTAAGACACCGCTGCAAAGGCGCCAATGCCGACGCTCAACGGTACTTTCTGGCTGAGCAGGCCGATCAGCAGCGGAAACAAGGCTGCCAGCGCGCGGCCGATGTTGTAGCAAAAGCCCTGCCCCGAACCGCGGATTCGCGTAGGGAACAGTTCAGTCAGAAACGCGCCCATACCGCTGAAAATCCCCGAGGCGAAGAAGCCCAGCGGAAAGCCCAGCCACAGCATCACACCATTGCTCACCGGCAGTTGCGTATAGAGCAGAACGATGGTGAACGAGCCGACCGCAAAGAGAATGAAGTTCTTCTTACGCCCCAGCAGGTCGGTGAGATAAGCACTGATCACGTAGCCGACGTAGGAGCCGACAATCACCATCGCCAGATATCCACCGGTGCCGAGTACGCTCAAGCCGCGCTCGTTTTTCAGGAAGGTCGGCAGCCAGGAAGTGATCGCGTAATAGCCGCCCAGCGCACCGGTGGTCAGCAGTGAAGCGCGAAACGTGGTGAAGAGCATGCCGGGCGCGAAGATCTCGTAGAATTTCGATTGAGTCTCCGGCGTTTGTTGGGCCTTGGCTTCGCGATAGATCTCCGGATCCTTCACCAGACGACGGACAAAAATCACAAAAATTGCCGGCACGATGCCGAGGATGAACAGTGCGCGCCAGGCATCTTCCGGCGGCAACACCGAGAACAACAACGCATACAGAATCGCCGTCAGTCCCCAGCCCAGTGCCCAACCGGATTGCACCATGCCTACCGCTTTGCCACGGTCCTTGGCGCGGATCACCTCACCGATCAGTACCGCGCCAGCGGTCCATTCGCCGCCGAATCCGAAGCCCATCAACGTGCGCGCGATCAGCAGTTGTTCGTAGTTTTGCGCGAAGCCGCAGAGAAAAGTGAAGAAGGCGAACCACAACACGGTGAGTTGCAGGGTGCGCACGCGACCGATGCGGTCAGAGAGAATCCCCGCCACCCAGCCGCCAATGGCCGAAGCAATCAACGTGCTGGTGTGAATCAGCCCCGCTTCACCAGTGGTGATGCCCCACATGGCAATCAGTGTCGGCACGACAAAGCTGAGCATCTGCGTGTCCATGCCGTCCAGACCGTAGCCGATCTTGCAGCTCCAGAACGTGCGGCGCTCCTGCTGGTTGATGTTGCGATACCAATCGAACGGACCAGGACGCGCCGTTGCCTTGGGGACTTCTAGGGTGTCGGGAGCACGCATGGCTTATCTCCGCAGGTTTTTTATTGGTCTTGTTCGTAGCCCCGACGACGCCTATCGTGGGGACCGGATGCGTCGATTTTTCGTCGCGCGGCCCTGCTGCGTCCAACGAATAAAAACCCGCCTTAGCCATAAGAAAAATTTGTCACCCGAGCCTTGCCCATGAACCTGAAGTTTCTCGAGACCTTTGTCTGGGTCGCCCGACTGAAGAGTTTTCGCCTGACCGCCGACAAGCTGTTCACCACTCAGGCGTCGATTTCCAGCCGCATTGCGGTGCTGGAAGGCGAGCTGGGGGTGAAGCTGTTTCTGCGCGATTCACGCGGTGTCAGCCTGACGCCCGAAGGCCTGAAAGTGCTGGAGTATGCCGAGCAGATGCTCGACACGATGTCTGCACTCAAGCAATCGATCGAGACCCGCTCGAGCAAGGTCGGCCGTGTACGTATCGGCGTGATGGACACGGTGATTCACACCTGGCTCAGCCCGTTGGTGGCGCAGATGACCGATCTGTATCCACGGGTCGAAATCGAGCTGGTGGCAGATACCTCGCTGAACCTCTGCGATCAGTTGCAAAAAGGCTTTCTCGACATCGTTCTGCAAACCGACCTGATCCGCCATGAAAGCGTGCGCAGTCTGGAGTTGGCCAGTCATCCGTTGGGCTGGATTGTTGCCAGTAACTCAATCTACAACCGCGATTACGCTGACCTTGCCGAACTGGCGCAGGAACGGATCATCACCTACTCGAAAAACTCCCGGCCACACCAGGATCTTTTGGCGCTGATGCAAGCCAACGGTGTGCTGGCGCCGCGCTTGAATTGCGTGAATTCGGTGTCAGCGATCACGCGGTTGCTGCGCGATGGTTTTGGGATTGGCGTGTTGCCACCGGTGTTAGTGGCTGAGGAATTGGCGCGGGGCGAGTTGACCTTGCTCGCCATCGATCAGCGCCCGCCGAACCTGCAGGTGGTGGTGTCGTGGCGGGTGGGCGTTGAGTGGGTCGAGGAGATTGTGACGTTGTGTCAGCAGGTGCTGGAAGGTTATGCGCGCAAGGTGGGCAAGGACTACATCGCGTTAAGTTGATCGTTCCTACGCTCTGCGTGGGAATGCAGCCCGGGACGCTCCGCGTCCCTCGAAAGCCGAACGCGGAGCGTCCGTTGAGGCGTTCCCACGCAGAGCGTGGGAACGATCATCAGAGGCCGCGCACGTCGCGGTCTTCGATCGGCCGGCTCTGGCGCAGGCGGCGGCCACCGAGAACGACCCAGTCGATCAAGCGGAACAGGCACTCGATGCCGAACGACAGCAACAGCGCACCGCTCATGCCCCAGATCATGGCTTCCGGGGTCAGTAGGATCTGGTAGCTGTAACCGTTCCAGGTTTCCTTGCGAATGTCCGGATCGGCGGCCAGCACCACTTGCAGAAAACGGATGTACCACGGGCCCTGCATCGCCTGGAACTGCTTGTCCAACGCCACCTGACGCGTGAGCAAGGTGTTCAGACTGTCGGCGTCGCTGCGGAAGATCGGATCTTCACTGGCGCGGTAATGCGCGACCAGCGCCTGCATATCGCCCTTGAAAAACTGCTCGGCCGTGCCCTGAAAGCCGCGCAGGCCGGTCTGCGCCTCGATCAGGTGCGCCTCGACACGTTTGGCGTAATCGTTGATGAACCCCGGCACCTGGACACCGATCAACAGGCCCGCCGCAAACAACACCAGCCGTACATAACTGAGCAACATGGGGTGCAATCCTTATTCGGTCTTGCCCTGACTGACGCATTCGCCGCGTCGCCACAGGCTCCATTGGCCCGGTTCGTAGCGGGTCCAGGTTTCGTTTTCGGTCAAAGGCTCGGTGGCGATCACCGTGACCACGTCGTTGGGCGTGGTTTCCGCCTGGAAATCGACGATGACATCGACGTCCTTCAAACGCGCCGGGCCGAACGGTGCGCGGCGGGTGATCTGTGCGAGTTTGGTCGAGCAATAGCAGAACAGCCAGTCGCCATCGCTGAGCAGGCAATTGAACACGCCTTTGCTGCGGTACTCGGCGCACGCCGCGACCAGATCCGGCAACAGTTCTTCTATATCGACCGGCTCTGGGAATGCTGCACGCACGCGGTTGAGCAAATCGCAGAACGCCGCTTCGCTATCGGTATCGCCCACTGGGCGGTAAAAGCTTTTGATCGGAGTGAAATCGGCAAGCTGGCCGTTGTGCGCAAAGCACCAGTTGCGCCCCCAGAGTTCACGGACGAACGGGTGGGTGTTGGACAGGCAGACCTTGCCGACGTTGGCCTGACGGATGTGGCCGATGACCACTTCGCTCTTGATCGGATAGCGTTGCACCAGATTGGCGACTTCCGATTCGCAACTGGCCGCCGGGTCCTGAAACAGGCGCAAGCCGCGCCCTTCATAGAAGGCAATGCCCCAGCCGTCGCGGTGCGGGCCGGTGCGACCGCCGCGCTGCATCAGGCCGGTGAAGCTGAACACGATATCGGTCGGCACGTTGGCACTCATGCCCAGTAATTCACACATGTGCGGACTCTCGGGTTACAGGCGCGGCTCGACCCGCATGCGCTGCGGATTGTTCGGCACTGGCGGGCGACCGTAGCGGTCATCACCGGCGCCGCCGAACGGTTGATCGTCGTCGCGGTCATCAGCGCGAGCGGCGGCCTTGGCGGCTTCTGCCTGTTCACGACGCGCACGGGAAGCACGCTCGATCGGGAAGCGGATCAACACGAAAATCAGGTAGATGCCGAACGCGATCATGCCGTACATGAACAGATCGGAGACCGCCCGCCAGGCGTTGTTGCCGACCTTGAAGGCCAGATCCAGTGCAGTGATGGCGATGGACGGCGCAACCTTGGCCTTCACCGGATCAATGATGGTCGGGCTGAACAGCAACACCGCCATCAACACCCGCAACGGTTCGCGCAACCAGCGCCACATCCAGGTGGTCAGGCGCATCCATACCAACAGGCAGCCCACAGCGGCAAAGGCGTAGAGGCCCCAGGCGATCAGATAGTCGTTCTCGGTCATGGTGTCCATGGCAAGGCAGGCAAAGAGGCGCTTATAGTAACGACTTTTCGCCCGCCAGGCTTGTCCCAATAGACACACGACCTGTGGGAGCGAGCCTGCTCGCGAATACGGACTGTCAGTTGAAACATTGTTGTCTGACCCACCGCTTTCGCGAGCAGGCTCGCTCCCACAAGGGTCTGCGACGGTTTCAAGCGCTGCGAAAACCCTATTTCCGAACTTTGTCCGAGAGCCTTCCATGCCCCAATCCGCCAACGTCATCAGTGCCCCGATTGCCCACAAGGCGCCTGGTGCCGACCCGTATGCCTGGCTGCAGGAGCGCGACACCGACGCGGTGCTCGATTACCTCAAGGCCGAAAACGCCTGGCAGGAAGCGCAAACCGCCGATCAGGCCGATTTGCGTGAAAGCCTGTTTGAAGAGATCAAGGGCCGGATGCTTGAAACCGATCTGTCCCTGCCCTCGCCTTGGGGCCCCTACCTGTATTACACGCGCACCACGGCGGGCGACGAATACGCCCGGCACTACCGCTGCCCGCGTCCGGCGGACGACAGCCTGACCCTCGACGAAAGTCGCGAACAACTGCTGCTTGACCCCAATGTACTGGCCAAGGGCGGTTTCTTCTCACTGGGCGCTTTCAGCATCAGCCCGGACCACCAGCGCCTGGCCTACAGCGTCGACGCCTCGGGGGATGAGATTTACACGTTGTTCGTCAAGGAACTGGCCAACGACAAAGTCAGCGAGCTGGAATTTCAGGACTGCGATGGCAGCATGACCTGGGCCAACGACAGCCTGACCCTGTTTTTCGGCGTACTCGACGACACCCATCGCCCACACAAACTGTTCCGCTATCGCCTCGACGGCACCGCGGCCGAAGAGGTGTTCCACGAGCCGGACGGGCGTTTCTTCCTGCACTGCTACCGTTCCAGTTCCGAACAGCAATTGCTGTTGTCGCTGGGCAGCAAGACCACCAGCGAAGTCTGGGCGCTCGACGCCCACCAGCCGCACCTGCCGTTCACTTGCCTGGCGCCGCGGGTCGAGGATCATGAATACGATGTCGATCACGGCCTGCTTGATGGCGTGTGGACATGGTTTATCCGCACCAACCGTGACGGCATCAACTACGCCCTGTATCAAGCGCCGGACACCGGCACCGCGCCGACTGAGGCCGAGTGGCAAAACCTGATCCCCCACAGCGATACGGTGATGCTCGACGGCGTCAGCCTGAACACCGAGGCGATGACCCTGAGCTTGCGCGAAGGTGGTCTGCCGATAATCGAAGTTCACCCACACGGTCTGGCGCCTTATCGCGTGCAATTGCCGGACGCGGCCTACAGCCTCTATGTGCAAAACAGTCTGGAATTTGAGAGCGACCGCATTCGCCTGCGCTACGAGGCGTTGAACCGCCCGGCGCAGGTGCGCCAACTGATCCTCGCCAGCGGCGAGCAAACGGTGTTGAAAGAAACCCCGGTGCTCGGCCCGTTCGACGCCGACGCTTACGTCAGCCAGCGTCTGTGGGCGACGGCGCCGGACGGCACGCAGGTGCCGATCAGCCTGGTGATGAAGCGCGAAATGGTCGGCCAGGCAGTGCCGCTGTACCTGTACGGTTACGGCGCTTACGGTTCGAGTCTTGATCCGTGGTTCTCCCACGCGCGCCTGAGCCTTTTGGATCGTGGCATGGCCTTCGCCATTGCTCACGTGCGTGGCGGCGGTGAACTGGGCGAAGCCTGGTATCGCGCCGGCAAGCAGGAACACAAGCACAACACCTTCAGCGACTTCATTGCTTGCGCCGAGTTCTTGATCCTCAACGGCATCACCACTGCGGAAAAACTGGCAATCAGCGGCGGCAGCGCCGGTGGTTTGCTGATCGGCGCCGTGCTTAACCAGCGTCCGGATCTGTTCGGCGTGGCGATTGCTGAAGTGCCGTTCGTCGACGTGCTCAACACCATGCTCGACCCGGAGCTTCCGCTGACCGTCACCGAGTACGACGAGTGGGGCAATCCCGAAGAGCCGGAGGTTTACGAGCGGATCAAGGCTTATGCGCCGTACGAAAACGTCAGCGCGCAGAATTACCCGGCGACGCTGGTGATCGCCGGCTACAACGACAGCCGCGTGCAGTACTGGGAAGCGGCCAAGTGGGTGGCGAAATTGCGTGCGACCAAAACCGACAACAATGTGCTGCTGCTCAAGACGGAACTGGGCGCCGGGCATGGCGGGATGAGCGGGCGTTATCAGGGATTACGTGACGTAGCGCTCGAATATGCATTTGTGTTCAAGGTTTTGGGCCTGGCCTGAGGAACTCCGTCGGTCACTTGGGTCTTAATTGCAGACCCAAGAGGCCGATCCCCCCAAGATCCCTGTAGGAGCTGCCGAAGGCTGCGATCTTTTGATTTTTTGAAAGGCAAGATCAAAAGATCGCAGCCTTCGGCAGCTCCTACATAGGGACCGTGTGAAGCCTGAAACAGTGAAAACAAAAAGACCGTGACGACATGTCAGAACCGACCTTCCTGAACAACGAAATCCGCGACTGGCTGATGGACTGCGGCCTCTTCGATCAATTGCAACTGGCTGACTTTGCGGCCGCTGCCGGCTACTTCAGCATCAGCACCGTGGCCGAAGGCGAAGCGATTTTCCGCGAGGGCGATGCCGGCAGTTTCATGTGCATCCTCCACACCGGCCAGGTCGCCGTGCAGAAAACCGGGCCCGATGGTCAGGTGATCACCATGGCCACCCTGCGCAGCGGTCGTGCGTTCGGTGAAATGGCTGTGCTTGATGGTGAGCGACGTTCGGCCACCTGCATTGCCGCGAGTAACTGCCAACTGCTGAACCTGGGCAAGGATTCGCTGGAAAAAATGCTCAACGACGCGCCGAAGATCGCCGCGAAGATCATCCGCGCCCTCGCCGTTTCCCTGTCGAAACGTCTGCGCATGGCCGACGGCCAACTGGCGGCGCAACAGGTTTAACCCCCGGGCGTTTTCGCCTTGGTGCCGCTCGGCTCGATGCCCGGCACCGGTTGATCCTTGCTCGGCGGGCTGGGCATTTCGATCGGCACCAGCGGCGGGCTGCCACTGCCGGCACCGGACTTGGGAATGTTGATTGGCGTGATCTGCGGATACGGCGTCGGTGTCGCGGTGCCGGGCGAGCCGGGTTGCGGCGCCGGGCTGACCGGAATGGCCTGTTGCGCCTGCACTGCAGTAATCGAGAGCGCGGCCAGGGCAATGACCGTTAGAATGGTGCGCTTCATCAAGGGCTCCGTTTGGCCTTAGTCTGCGCTCAGGCTACTCCCAACGCGCCTGCTTGCCTTCCCCCTTGTAGAGATTTCCATGAAACGTTTCGTTCTGCTCGACACCACCCCGATCCCTGAAAGCGGCGGTGCCCTGTGCCTGTTCGAATATGGCGAGGATTTCGTCATCAAGATCCAGGGCGGCGATGGCGGGCAATTGATGAACACGCGCATGCACGGTTCCGAAGATGCGCTGGCCGAAATTCCGTGCCGCAAGGTCGCTGGCCGGCCGGATTCGCGGGTGCTGATCGGTGGCCTGGGCATGGGCTTCACCCTCGCCTCGGCGCTCAAGCATCTGGGCAAGACCGCTGAAGTGGTGGTCGCGGAACTGGTACCCGGCGTGGTCGAGTGGAACCGTGGCCCGCTTGGGGAAAAGTCCGGCCGCCCGTTGCTTGATCCGCGCACGGTGATCCGTCAGGAAGACGTGGCCAAGGTGCTGCAAAGCGAGCCAAACGGCTTCGACGCGATCATGCTCGACGTCGACAACGGCCCCGAAGGCCTGACGCAGAAGGCCAACAGCTGGCTGTACTCCGCCGCTGGTCTGAATGCCTGTGCCAAGGCCCTGCGTCCCAAAGGCGTGCTCGCCGTGTGGTCGGCCAGTGCTGACCGGCAGTTCTCCGACAAATTGAAGAAGGCCGGTTTCAAGGCAGAAGAAGTCCAGGTCTTCGCCCACGGCAACAAGGGCACGCGCCACACGATCTGGATTGCCGAGAAGCTCAAAGGCTGAGCTAAACTCTGCCCATAACCGTCATCAGTCTTTTACAAAGGTGAACCCATGAGTTCGTCCACCCCAACCAATACGTCGAAGCTGGATCGCATCCTCGCCGACAACCAGCGCGACAAGGAAATGGGCTACCGCGACAAGGCCCTGAAAATGTACCCGCACGTCTGTGGCCGCTGCACCCGGGAATTTTCCGGCAAGCGTCTGAGCGAACTGACCGTGCACCACCGCGACCACAACCACGACAACAACCCGCAAGACGGCTCGAACTGGGAATTGTTGTGCCTGTATTGCCACGACAACGAACACTCGCGCTACACCGATCAGCAGTATTTCAGCGAAGGCTCGCTGAGCACGCCGAAGATCGCCAAGGCCACGCACAACCCGTTTGCCGCATTGGCCGGGTTGATGAAAAAAGAAGATTAAAAGCAAAAGATCGCAGCCTTCGGCAGCTCCTACAGGGTGTACGCCATCCAACTGTAGGAGCTGCCGAAGGCTGCGATCTTTTGATCTTATCCCCGTATAATCGCGCTCTTTTTCCCGAAGGCACCCCGCTCGTGGCAGACAAACGGTACAGCTGCATTGGTTTGTATAACCCCAAATCACCGGAAAACGTCGGTTCGGTGATGCGCGCCGCAGGCTGCTATGGCGTGGCCTCGGTGTTCTACACCGGCAAGCGATATGAACGCGCCGCCGACTTCGTCACTGACACCAAACGCGTGCACTACGACATCCCGCTGATCGGCATCGATGATCTGAAAAAGATCCTCCCGCTCAACTGCGTGCCCGTCGCTGTGGAGCTGGTCGAGGGCGCCCGACCGCTGCCGGAATACACTCACCCGGATCGCGCCCTGTACATCTTCGGCCCGGAAGACGGTTCGCTCGATAAAGAGATCCGCGACTGGTGCGAAGACGTCGTGTACATCCCGACCACCGGCTGCATGAACCTCGCCGCCACGGTCAACGTCGTGCTCTACGACCGCATGGCAAAGGGCTTGAACACCCGCTCCGGGCCGAAATTCCGCTGAAGCGTCGCACATCCGATGGAACGAGCTGACCGCTCTGGCAGTCAGCTTGTTTATCCATTATTCATTGCCTGGAGAAAGATCATGACCGAACTCAAACGTGTCGAACGTATCGAATCCACCCCGTTCCAGAGCCGTTCCGAGCAGAACGTCGAAGGCTGGGAGCGCATTGGCTCATTGGCCGGTGGCGTGATCATGGTCGGCAAAGGCCTACGCCGTGGCGGTGTGTTCGGATTGATTCAGGTGGCGATTGGCGGTGTGGCCATGGCGCGCGGGATTACCGGGCACAGCTCGGTGAAGAGCCTGATCGAGAAGAGCCGTCAGGACATGAACAATGTGCGGGCGAAAATCGAGCGGGCCGGGGAAGAACTGAGCAAGCTCAAGGCCAATGCCGAGGCGGCGACCAGCACCGCTACCGTGACCGGCAATGATTCAGTGAAATCGCCGAAAGCCGGGGTTTGATAGCTTAAAAGCAAAAGATCGCAGCCTTCGGCAGCTCCTACAGGGAAAACGCATTCCACAGGTAGGAGCTGCCGAAGGCTGCGATCTTTTGATCTTTACTGTAGCAACGCGGTATCAAGGACTTTCGAGGACTCGCCCAGCACGCTCTCGGCCAGTTGCACAAACGCCTTGGTGCTCACCGTCCCCAAATGCATCGCCCCGCGCAACACATCATCCAGCGAGCGCTTGTTGCGCGTCTTCAGGCGAATCTCGCCATCCAGTTCCTGCAACACCACCACCGCTTTCGCCACTTGCGCCGGGCTGATCTGCTCGCCGCGCAACGTCGTGACCTTCTGGCCATCCCTGGCCAGTTTCGCCTGTAACGCCTGATAACGGTCATCGCTCATGCCGCCGGCACGGCGCACCAGTTCAATGGCGTAATACTCGGCAAAACCCTCACTGATCCAGTCGCTGCGCTGCTCGTCGTTGATCCGCCCGAACACCTGCGCCAGCTCACGCACCAAAGCGCTGCTGCCACTTTCGCTGACCAGCGGCAATCGCGTGTTCACGTAGATGGATTCATGGGCACCGAGGCTGCCGCGCCACATCGGGTCATTGGCGCCGACGACCAACAGTTTCGCGGGATGGCGTGGATAAACCGCCTGCACCTGCGGCCAGACGAATGTCAGCAGGGTCAGCACGTCCATCCGGCGCATGCCCTGCCCTTGCGGCGAGGCCACGGTGACTTCGGTTTCGCCCAGGCGCGTACGGCGGCTACCGAGGTGGCCAGCGAGCATCCACCCGGTCGGACGGTCGAACAGGCGTGACGGGTTGTCGATACGAAATTTGTTTTTGCCGATACGTGGCCAGGCGGTTTCGATGCTTTTCCAGCCATCGGGCAATTCGAATTGCAGGCGCGCGACCAGTTCGGTGCCGTCTTGCTGATCGAGTTTGGCTGGCGGCACCAGTTCATCGCCACGCATCAACGCCCAGTTCGGGGTCATGCGGGTGTCGAAACTGCCGTTCTTGCGCCCGTGGCTGATGCGCACACGGTAAGTCAGGCTGGCCTTGTCACTGGTCGGGCGCCAGACGCCCCGTGCGTTTTTGCCCGGGGTCAGCAGCCATTGGCCGTCAGCCTTGAAATCGCTGTAATGGCTGCCGTCGCCAAGGTCGAAATCGAGACTGCGCACCGCCTCGCCTTTGGCCAGGGTCAGGCGCACCTCGGCCTGATCGCTTTGCGGCAACAGGCGCACGTGATAATCCAGATCGACTTTCTTCGCCGCCCACACCGGGGCGCTCAGCGCCAGCAGCGCCATCATCAACGCTCGCTGCAGTCCGACAGCCATACACACTCCTTGGTAAAGCTTGAATCAGCAGGTATTCAGCCCGCGCGGAAAATCAGGTGATCTTCCCAGTCATCCTCCGGCACGCTGCCCTCGGCGAGCATGCGCCCGGATTGTGAGATCCGCTCATGGTGCACCGCATCGCGATCGCCACACACCAGGTGGTGCCACAACGGCAGATCCTTGCCTTCGCTGACCAGTCGATACCCGCAGGTCGGCGGCAGCCATTTGAACTCTTCGGCCTGACCCGGGGTGAGCTGGATGCAGTCAGGGACAAACTTGATGCGGTTCGGGTAATCGCTGCACTGGCAGGTTTTCAAGTCCAGCAGTTTGCAGGCGATGCGCGTGTAATAAACGCTGTTGTCCTCTTCATCCTCGAGCTTTTGCAGGCAGCACAGACCACAGCCATCGCACAGCGATTCCCATTCCTCGTGATCGAGTTGATCGAGGGTTTTGCGTTTCCAGAACGGTTCGACTTTGGCGGCCATGGCTCAAGCATCAACATCAGGTGGTGAAAAGGCCGCCAGTCTAGTGCCCAAGGCCTTGCGGGCCAAGCGCTGGCGACCGCCGGTTGCGCAGGACTTGTCAGTTTTTGTGGCGGCGCGTAGCTTTGCCAGTCGCAAGGAGCCTTGCCCGCAAGCCATTAACGCTCGACCGCGTTGCATTGTGGTGAACCCTCAGGCTCGGAAAACCCCATCGTTCAGCGCAACTGATCCCGCCGGGTTTTCATTCAAATCCCTGACTCAAACGTAGCAAGGAATCTCTTGATGAGTGCCAACCCTCGCGTTGCCGATTACGCCATTCACCCGCAATTCACCGACCGCTGGTCGCCGCGCGCCTTTACCGGCGAAGCGATCCCGGAAGAAACCCTGCTGAGCTTCTTTGAAGCGGCACGCTGGGCGCCCTCGGCGTACAACTCGCAGCCTTGGCGTTTCCTTTATGCGCGTCGCGATACGCCGAACTGGGAGCGCTACTTGGGTCTGCTCAACGAATTCAACCGGAGCTGGGCGCAGCATGCCTCGGCGCTGGTGATCGTGATGTCGAAAACCACCTTCACCGCACCGGGCGCCAGCGAAGAAACGCCGGCGCTGTGGCACACCTTCGACACCGGTTCGGCGTGGGGCCACCTGGCGCTGCAAGCGAGCATCAGTGGCTGGCACACCCACGGCATGGCCGGGTTCGATCAGGAGCTGACGCGCAAGGAGCTGAATATTCCGGAAGGTTATGCGCTGCACGCGGCGGTTGCCGTTGGCAAACTGGGTGACAAGGCAACGTTGGCTGAATACCTGCAGGCCCGTGAAGAGCCGAGCCCGCGTCGTCCGCTGAGCGAGCTGGCGGCTGAAGGCGACTTCACCCTCTAAGCCACACCGCAAATGATCGTTCCCACGCTCCGCGTGGGAATGACTCAAGGGACGCTCCGCGTTCCAATGGGACGCAGAGCGTCCCCGGCTGCATTCCCACGCGGAGCGTGGGAACGATCTGAAGCAAGGAGATCAATACCCGCGACTGAAATCCACTTCCCCGCGCAACGCTTCACCCGCCTGATACGCCTTCAGGTTCTCGACAAACAGCTGCACCATCAACGCCGGTGACGTCGGTGCCGAGCTATGCCCGGTCAGCAGCAAGCCCCACGCCGTCCAGAATGGATGGCGCTGCGGCAGGGGCTCCTGACGGCAAACGTCGATCACCGCGCCTGCCAGATGACCTTCCTTCAATGCTTCCACCAGATCGGCATCGACCACCGCGACACCGCGCCCGGCATTGATGAACAACCCAGTCGGCTTGAATTGCTTGAACAGCGCCGCGTCGTAGATATCGTGGGTGTGTTCGGTGTTCGGCAGCAGATTGACCACGTAATCCACCTCGCCCACCAGTCGCGGCAGGTCAGCCATCGAGCCGACTTCGACAAACGGCGCCTGCTCACGGGCGCTGCTGGCAATACCGTACAGCTCGATGCCGAACGGCAGCAGGAACTGCGCCACGCTCTGGCCGATGTCGCCAGTGCCGACGATCAGCACTTTGCGCCCGACCAGGCTCTGGCCGCTGCGGTTGTCCCATTTGCGTTCGACCTGGCTGACCAGTCGCGCCAGCACTTCACGCTCATGGCCGAGGATGTAGGTCAGCACGTACTCGGCCATCACCTGACCGAAAATCCCCACCGCGCGGGTCAAGCGGTAATCGCGGCGCAAGCCGTCAGCGAGCAACGGCGTGATACCGGCCCAGGTCGATTGCAGCCATTGTGGTTGATGGCCCTGACGCAACAGGGTCGCCAGCAAGTCCGGTTGTCCCAGCCACACCGGGCAATCGGCGGCCTGACGGGCCAGCTCCGCGGAGTCACCGCTGGTCAGTACTTCAAGCTCGGGTGCTGCCTGACGCAGCAGCCGGGCGTATATCGCGTGGTCGTGTTCGGCAATCAGAACGCGCATCTTCAAACCTTTCGCAAACCGTGCAGACGGCCGCCGGATTCGGCTGGCCATCGCGGTAAAAACAGTTCCAGGGTAAACCGAGACTCAGAACAGAGCCTCGCAGATCAGACCGGGTCGTTGCGTCGCAGCAACTCTTCTGGCAAGTGCTCGATGTACTCGTCCTCGGCCGGCGGCATTTGCAGGTGGTAGCCCTGCTTGTCGAGGTTTTCCAGGACCACGACGATGTCCTCGCTGGCCAGTTTGCGCTCGGGTGAGAGCACCAGGTCGAAGGCATGCTTCGGTTTGCCGAACGCCAGCATCAGCGCTTCCGGCACACGCTCCAGCGCATCGCTTTTGAGCACATAAAGGTACATGCCGCTGCGCTTGGTGCTTTGGTAAATGGAACAAATACGTTTCAAGGCTGTTCTCCGGCGGTGGCCAGGCTGTCGAGCAGTTTCTGACCCATGAGTTCGCGGCGCCAGCCACGCAACGACTCAGGCAATTGGTAAGGACCCTCGGGAAAGCCGCTTTTGACCAGGGCTTCGAGGGTTTTCTTGCGCAGCATCAGTTCCGGGGCAATGCCCAGACGCTCGGCCTCAGCCTGGCCCAATGCGCGCAGTTGTTTGATCAATGCTGCGGCTTCGATCGGCAAGGGCTCCGGTACGGCGGGCGGCCATTGATCAGGCCCCACACTGCCAGAGCGCTTGATCAGATCAAGCAGAAATTGGCCGTCCTGACGCACGGTACGCGGGTGCATGTCTTCGATCTTGCCCAACGCCGCGAGGTTGTCCGGTTGTGTGCGGGCCAGCGGCCACAGCGAATGCTCGCGGACGATGCGGTTACGCGGCAGATCGCGGGCGCGGGCTTCCTTTTCCCGCCAGGCGCACAGCTCACGCAGAACCGCCAGTTGCGCACGGGAGAGTTTCCACGCCAGTTTGGCCTCGCGATAGACCTCGTACGGGTCGGTTTCACGGCGCAGGTTGGCGACCAGTTCAGCGCCGTCCTCCAGCACCCAGGCGAATTTGTCGTCAGACAGTTTCGGCCGCAGCTGTACGAAAACCTCCGCCAGATGCACGGCATCTTCGGCGGCGTAGCTGATTTGCGTGTCGGACAGCGGACGCTGCAACCAGTCGGAACGGGTCTCGCCCTTCGGCAGTTCGATGCCCAGCACTTCCTGCACCAGCCGCGAATAGCCCATCGAGAACCCGAGGTTCAGGTAAGCGGCGGCCAGTTGCGTGTCGAACATCGGCGCCGGCAGGCTGCCGGTCAGGCGCAACAGCACTTCGAGGTCTTCGCTGCAGGCGTGCAGGACCTTGAGCACCGCCGGGTTCTCCAGCAGCGCAGCCAGCGGTTGCCAGGCATTGATGGTCAGCGGATCGATCAGGTAGGCGCGCTTGCCGTCGCCCACCTGCAACAGGCCGGCAATCGGGTAGAAGGTGTCGACCCGCATGAATTCGGTGTCGAGGGCAACGAACGGCAGCTGCTGCCACTCGGCGCAAAACTGCGCGAGGCTTTCGTTGTCGCGAATCCAGTGAATATCGATGGCCACACGGCTCTCCCTTGAAGAATGGCGCGCAGTATATATCGCCACTGGCGATTTACGCGCCTGCGAAGGGCAAGAGCTGTAACGAAATGTCCTGCCCAAGGGAAAGAATAGTCTGACAGAGGATAAGGACAGCTCCGTCGCGTCAGAACGACGGAGCCGATTGGCCTCAGTCCTTGGCGAGCACGCCGTCGATCACCGCACCACGGCAACCGGCAAACATGTCCAGACCCGGCTGATAGACCTTGCTCTTGACCTCGAGCAGGCCAAGCATCGAGTGGAACAGGTTGTCCTGGCTCAGCGGTTTGTCGCGGCTCATTTGCAGGCAATGCGTGTCGACCGAATAAGCCTTCTGATAGTTATCGGAGAACCACGCCAGCATCGCTACATGCTTTTGTTGTTCAGGCGCCAGCATGTAAGGCGTGCCATGCAGGAACAAGTTGTACTCGCCCAGCGACTCGCCGTGGTCCGACAGATACAACATGGCGGTATCGACTTTGTCCTGATTGCTGCGCAATAGATCGATCAGGCTCGACAGCACATGGTCGGTATACACCAGCGTGTTGTCGTAACCGTTGACGATACTTTCACGGCTGCAATTGTTCAGCGCATTACTTTCACACACCGGGGTGAAGTGTTCGTATTCCTTCGGATAACGCTTGAAGTATTCAGGGCCGTGACTGCCCATCTGGTGCAGGACCAGCACGGTGTCCTTGTCCAGATGATCGATGAAGCTTTGCAGGCCTTGCAGGAGAATCTCGTCGCGGCACTCGCTGTTGGCACACAGCGCCGGGTCTTTCAGGTTGCTGACATCTTGCAGGGTGACTCGATCGCAAGTGCCTTTGCAGCCGGACTGGTTGTCGCGCCAGATCACGTCGATACCGGCACGCTTGAGTACATCGAGCAGACCTTCCTCATTCTTCGCCTTACTGGCGTCGTAATCCTTGCGGCCCATGTTGGAGAACATGCACGGCACCGATACCGCCGTTTCCGTCCCGCAGGAATGCACGTCAGTAAAAGCGATCAGCCCGGCTTCCTTATCAAGTGTCGGCGTGGTGTCACGGTGGTAACCGAGGATGCCGAAGTTCTCCGCCCGGGCACTTTCACCCACCACCAGCACAGTCAGGGATTTACGCGGTTGAAATTTAAAATCCGGGTTGCGCTCGGCGTCCTCGCCGATCTTGATGAAAGGCTGCCGCGCCGAGACCACTTGCTCACGTAGATAACCCGCCGAAGCGCCGATGTAATTGCTGGGCACCAGCATCAGGCGAATTTCGTGGTGATTGCGAAACAGCGAAGACAAGCCCTGATAGTTGGCCAGTGCCACCCCGCCAATCACCGCCGCCGAGGCGACACTGACTATAACTTTGCTGAACAACTCACGGTGCCAGCGACGATAGTTGACTGGAACTTTCCATAACAACCAGGATGGCAAAACACCGAGCAGCAGAATATAAGCAACCAACTTCAACGAGAGCAGATCGCGCACTTCCGTTGCATTGGTTTCGGCAAAGTTGCGAAACATGCCGGCGTCAATCATGACGCCATATTGGCTCATGAAGTAAGCCACACCGGCGCTGATCAGAAATATCAGGGTCAGCAGTGGTTTGAGCAACGGGCGGAAAGCCAAAAGCGTCAGCACGAAGTTGAATGCCGCGAGGATCATCACCCCGAACGCCACGCGCATGGCGATGCCCTTGCCATCGGCAGCGGTGATCTCGAACAGGTGCTGCCAGAGGACAACATTGCAGCCGATTAAAAGAAAGGCACTGGCAATCAACGTCACCCATTCCGGGCGCACGGCTTTTAACTTCAACATAGAAGGGGCGATTCCTGAAAAGAAGAGCCTCGGCCAATGAGCGAATATTCAATTGTGAAAATTTCATTAACTTAGGCACGACAAACTTTAAGCAGGCAACCATCAATTTTTTGTGAAAAAGACGCCAACGATTAGTTGGCTTTCGGCAATGCGATGAAACTTGCGAAGTATTTGAGAATGGTTCAGGTTCTATTCAGCAGACAATGCGCCCTCTGTAGGAGCTGCCGCAGGCTGCGATCTTTGATCTTGATCTTTAAAGCCAGATCAAAAGATCGCAGCCTCGTTGCACTCGACAGCTCCTACAGGGATCGGTATTTGATTTTTAAAAAGGGCTGTGGATTTTCTGGTTTGCCCGACACAAGCGGTTCCGCGCTTAATCATCTGCCCCGCTCAAAGGTCTGATGATGGAAAACGTCCGCGCCACCGCTCGCCCCGCTGCCTGGTTGATGCTCGCGATCATGCTCGTCGCCCTCAATCTGCGTCCGTCGATGGCGGCCGTCGGCCCGTTACTGTCGGCCATTCGCGCTGACATCCCGCTGAGTTTCAGCGTCGCGTCGCTGCTGACCATGCTGCCGGTGATGGCCATGGGGCTGGCGATGTTTTTCGGCATTGGCATCAGTCAGCGGCTGGGCGAACAACGGACGGTGTGGCTGTCCTTGCTGATCATTGGCCTGGCGACGTTGTCACGGCTGTTTATCGAGTCGGCGCCCCTGTTAATCGTTAGCGCGGTGCTGGCCGGCCTCGGCATTGCGTTGATTCAGGCGTTGATGCCGGCGCTGATCAAATCGCGCTTCGCCGACAATGTCGCGCTGTGCATGGGTTTATATGTCACTTCGATCATGGCTGGCGCGGCTATTGCGGCCTCGTTCGCACCGCTGGTGATGGTGCAAACCGGGAGCTGGCGCAGCGGTTTGGCGATCTGGGCGATCCTGGCATTCATCGCGCTGTTGTTCTGTAGGTCGCAACGCCGCCAGCAGTCCTCCACGGTGACGGCGACAATCGGAAAAGATTCGTTCTTCAGCCATTCCCGTGCCTGGTTGCTGGCCATCTTCTTTGGCCTGGGAACAGCGTCCTACACCTGCGTGCTGGCCTGGCTCGCGCCGTATTACGTGGAAAAAGGCTGGAGCGAACAAAACGCCGGGCTGCTGTTAGGCTTTCTGACGGCCATGGAAGTGATTTCCGGTCTGGTGGTTCCTGCTATCGCCAATCGCAGCCGGGACCGGCGCGTGATTCTGATGACGTTATTGGCGCTGATCATCGCCGGGTTTTGCGGCCTGATTGTCAGCCCGCAACAATTCAGCCTGCTGTGGCCATGCCTGTTGGGTTTGGGTATTGGCGGTTTGTTTCCGATGAGCCTGATCGTCTCGCTTGATCACCTCGACAACCCGCAACGCGCCGGTGGCCTGACCGCCTTCGTGCAAGGTATCGGCTACCTGATTGCTGGCCTCTCTCCGCTGCTGGCAGGAATGATCCGCGATCAACTCGGTAGCTTCGAATGGGCGTGGTGGTCGTTGACCGCAGTAATGGTGATGATGCTGCTGATGGTGTGGCGCTTCGATCCCCGGCATTACGCAAGGCACTTTTCCTGATCGGGCTAAAGGCCTCTGGCCATCTTTGTGCGGTTTGACCCGTGACGTCGTGTTAGTAAAAGTTTCTGTCCCACAACTGACTGTGAAACGTCCTACAGGGCTTTGTCCTGGCACCATCGTTCCGTTAGGATCATTCGCACACGTTTGCGCGGATTCAGCGCAAGGAGCACAGCGGGACGGAACGGATGCTGAACAGTAACTTGCTTCGAAAGCTCGACATGCAGGATCTCATGGTGTTTATCGCTGTTTATGAGCAGAGCAGCGTCACCGATGTGTCGGAAACCCTGTTCGTCAGCCAGTCAACGGTCAGTTACTGTTTGAAAAAACTGCGCACCAGTTTCGAAGACGAACTGTTTATCAACACCCGCACCGGCATGCGTCCGACCTACAAGGCCAGCACCATGTACGGCCATGTGCAGAAGATCCTCGAAAGCATCAACCTCTGCCACGCCGGTGCCCCCACGTTCGACCCGACCCGACAAGCCGTCACCTTCAACATCTGCGCCCCGGAATACTTCGAGCAACTGATCCTGCCGCGTCTGTTGAAGCGTTTCGATTTCGACGATTTGCCGGTGATGGTCAACATGCACAAATTCGAGACCGATGTCCCGGCGGATGAGCTGCGCGATGGCAGCCTCGATCTGGTGATCAGCTTCGGCCCCAACTTCCACCGTCATCACGCTGACCTGAAATCACAAATGCTGCTGGAGGACGATCTGGTCTGCGTCTTCGACAAACGTGCCACGCCACTGGAGCCGCGCCTGAGCCTGCAGGCTTTTACCGAACGCCGGCACGTGTTCCCGACGCCATGGACGTCGACCACCAACATGGTCGATGGCTGGCTGGCGCGGCAGGCGCAGAAGCGTCAGATCGTCGCGCGCTCGAACAGCTACAGCGCGGCATTGAAAATGATCACGGGGACCGACTTCATCCTCACCCTGCCCCGCCGCATCCAGCGCTTGCTGACCAACGAGGCCGTGTTCAATCACTGCGAGGCGCCAAACGGCCTGCCGGGCTTCACCCTCGACATGCAGTGGAGCCAGAGCGTTGATCAGGACAGCGCCAACCTCTGGTTGCGCGAGCAGGTGGTCAAGGTGTGCGGCGAACTCGAAGCAGCCTGATTCCTACACGCCAATGGCGGTTTTGCTGTAGGACTCACGGTCCATGTCGACCAGTTCGACACACAACTGCACCTCGACACCGGCCGGCCATTCGCACAGGTCCTGCAAGACTGCCAACAGGCTTTCTGACAATTGCTTCTTGACCTGCGGTGAACGCCCGCTGAGCAGCGCCAGCTTCACATAGACGAAGGCGCGCTCGGCCATCGCGGTGCCGACCTTGAAGGTCTCGACTTTCACCGCACGGCTCTTGATATCGAACTCCGCCGCGAACTGACCGGAGCCCACCAAGGTGTTGTTGAACCGCATCAACGCGACGTCGGCGTTCAACTGCGGCAGGTTGGCGGTGTATTCCATGTGCAGGTGTGGCATTGCAGGTCCCCGGTGGTTGGCAGAAAGGTCGTACGTATAGCACATGCAGCTCATCACTAATCCCTGTAGGAGCTGTCGAGTGAAACGAGGCTGCGATCTTTTGATCTTGGGATTTGAAGATCAAAAGATCGCAGCGTGCCGCAGCTCCTGCAGGGAAGTGTTGTAGCTCAGGATAGCGTCAGTGGCCGTTCGCTCATGAACTGCTCCAGCCTGGAACGCAACCAGCGCTCCGCCGGATCGCTGTCCACATGACTGAGCCAGACCATCGACAGGTCCAGCGTCGGCGTCTTGAACGGAAACGGTTCCTTGAACAGTAACCCGGAGGCCGCCATGGCGGCGGCGGTGTAATCCGGCAGACTGGCGATCAGGTCGGTGCCGGCCAGCAGTGCCGGCAACGCGCTGTATTGCGGCACCGACAGCACCACCTGACGGGTACGACCCAGCTCTGCCAGCCACTCATCCGCAAACCCACTGACGTTGGCCGTGTGCGAAACCAGTACGTGGGGGCGCGCGCAATATTCATCCAGCGTCAGCGGTGTATCGCTGGCGTCGGCGCGCAGGATGCTGGGCTGGATGTGCCGCAGCAGTTTGCGCTTGGCATTGGCCGGCAAGCCACGGGTCTGGCTGATGCCAACCGTGATATCACCCGCCGCGAGCAGATCGGGAATGCGCCAGTAATCGACGTGTTGCACCACGAACACCACGTTCGGCGCTTCCTGACGCAGCACACGCAACAGCGGCGGCAGCAGGCCGAACTCGACGTCATCGGACAGACCGATGCGAAACGTCATGGTGCTCACGGCCGGGTCGAAATCACGGGTCAGGCTCAGTGCAACCGACAGTGAATCCAGCGCAGGCTTGAGATGGCGGAAAATATCCTCGGCACGAGCCGTCGGTTCCATGCGGTGGCCGACGCGGATAAACAGTGGATCGTTGAGCATGGTGCGCAAGCGATTGAGCGCCGAGCTGATGGTCGGCTGGCCGAGAAACAACTTCTCGGCCGCCCGGGTCACGTTGCGTTCGAGCATCAAGGTCTCGAACACCACCATCAGGTTGATGTCGGCCTTGCGAAGTTCATTGCGGTTCATCCATTGCCCCCTGCCCCCCGGAATACCGGCAGTGTAGAAAGGCTAAGGCCCCGCCGTCCATCGCCACGCTGCGTCAGTTCACCGTCAGGCGCTTCAAGCCCAGTCCCATGATTCGCGAATCGTCATTGATGCCCAATTGTTCAGGGCTGACGGCGTCGGGCAATTGCAGCTCGATCGTCAGGCGATCATTGTCAGCCAGATGCTGACGGATCGCAGGACTGATCGGGATCTCCAGATGATTATCCTCAAGTTGTACCAGCCGCGTGCTCAGCACCTGCTCGCCATTCAAACTGACAATCACTCGCTGCGCCGGGTGTTGCGGCAAAACGAATGCCATGACCTCCAGCGCAATCGAGCGCGCCTCGGGTGTCACCCGCAAGTCGAGTTGCGCCTGCAGCCCCGTCGACCATGTTCCCCAGTTTTCCGGGATGGACCAACCACTGGTCAACTGCCGGGCGGCGTAGTTGAAGATCAGCGCCTGACCGGGACGCATCAACGCCAGCGATGACATCTGCCGCCCTTCATCCGGCATGCTCAGGCACCGCGAGCAACGCTTCCAGCCCGGCGCCAGCACCACCAGACCATCCACTCTGGTCAGCAGATCCGTTTCACTGTTGATGCTTTTGGCGGCATCGGCCAGTACGGAATCGTCGAGGATGTACAACGAGTCGGCATCGTATTGACCCGACTCAAGCATGCGCTGCGTTTTCTGCCGAGCCTGATCCAGTGCTTTGGCACTCATGCGTCCCAGATAAACAGCGTCGGTTTTCAGGCCATGGGTCGCGGCGAAACCGGCAATCACCTGCCAGCGTTCGGACTGATTCTGCGGCATCAGACTGCGCACCTTCGAGTAATGCGCCGCTGCACTCGCCCAGAACGGATCGCGCATCGGCGTTGGCCATTCTGCGGAGGGCGTCATCATCTTGCTGTTGCGCAAGCCCATCCAGCCGTTGCGCGTGTCGATGACCTGTATCGTCAACGCCACCGCGAGCAGCGCGACGACGATGCGCGGGCGGTAACCGCGCACCAGCAGGAAGATCACCATCAGGACGAGCGCGTACAACACCGGCCAGAACATCCGCCCCGAGGCGCGAAAAATATTGGCCAGTTTGAGGGCGATTTTCGGCAGCGGGTAGCTGAACGTGTGCGCACCGACACCGATCTGGTTCGATAGCGCGAACAGCCACAAACCGATCAGCGCCAGCAACAGCCAAGGACGAACGCGAAGCTCATCCTTCAGCGGCTGGCGATTTCTCAGAAAGGCAATCAGCGCCAACGGCACCAGCAACAGCACGCCGAGGCCCGGGTAGTTGAAGCCTTCGTAATCGCCGCTGGCTTTCGGCAGATCCGGCAAAATGAACGACCAGCCCGCCGGGTCGATGGGCGACAGCAGGTTCATCCGGTACAAACCGAAACCGCCGGACTGCGCGCCGTCGGCAATCGCGAAGTAACCGGCCTGCCAGCAACACACACTCACCACGGCAAACAGCAACAGGCCTTCCAGCAGCCCCTGACGCCGAGTCAATTGTTGGCTGAAGGTCTTGCCAAGCAGATCCGCCACCCAGATCAACGCCACCATCGCCAGCAGGTACGCATGCACCATCGCCGTCACCGCCAGCAGCGCGCCCCAGGCCAGACGACGTCGAGACAGGTTCGGCAACAACGCCAGGTACAGCGCTGCCAGAATCAGAAAATGCCCGGACAGGGAAAGGTGTCCGCCCATGCGCAGGAACATCGGCGGTGAAACCACCAGCAAACCGGTGCCCAGCAAGCGAATCAGCGGATTGCCCGTCATCAACCCCAGCAGTTTCCAGGCGAACCAGGCTTGCAGCACAAAACACGCCAGTAGCCACAGACCGAAATACTGGAAGGTCGCCGGCAACCAGGCATTGAACGGTTTGAACAGCAGCGCCAGCAGCGGATTGGAGTCGGAAAAAATGATCGAACTGCCCAGTTCCAGACCATAGGACGGGTTGAGTCCGAGCGGAAAGGTCCAGGGTGAATGGCGAAAATACTCCCAGCCCAGATAATGCGTCGCCGGATCACCCTGCTCCAGCCAGGCAATGTTTTGCGGATCCAGCGCTTGCGGCCCGATCACACAGAAAAATGCCAGTACGCCGAGCAGTAAAGGCAACAGGCCCAGCGCCGGATGGTTTCCTGAAGCCTTCATCGATACGTCCAGAAGTTGTGCAAGACAAAGGTGAACGCGGGAATCGTCAGTGCTACTGCAACGATGCCCAGTAGATAGTGCAGCCCGGCAGCCTGCGCGGCCCAGGCAACGAACATCGCGAGGAAAAAGCCGCCCATGGACACCAACAGAAAACGCACCAGGGTTCGTCCGTGCAAGCGGGCAGAAAAACTCCAGGTGGTGTTGATTACATAGGAAACCACCGTCGCCACGGCAAACGCCACGCCATTGGCCAGTGGCGGTTGCGCAGCAATGAAATTGATGAACAACACCGCCACCAACGCATGCAGCGCAGTGACGAACAATCCGGTCACGGCAAAGCGTAAACCCCGCTGAATCAATGCGTTTTTTTGCGTCGAGGTCACGGTTTGCGCGCCAGCACGAACACACTCAACCCGGCCAGACGGTTCATGCTCATCAACGGCAGTTCGAGGCGGCATAAAGTATTGAGGACGCCGTTCACCAGCGGATGATGACGCTTGAGCTGCGAGCGCGGCGCCTGGGCTTGCGCGCCCTGCGGCAGCAGGCGCAACGCCGCCGCGATCGGAAACACCGCGCCGAAATAATAGGCTCCGCGCTGCACCGTCAGACCGGCATCCCGCGCCAGGGTTTCGAACTGCGCCAGGGTGTAACGGCGCTTGTGCTCAAGAAAGTCATCGTGGCCACTCCACAAGAACTGGAATGCCGGCACCGTCATCAGAAACCGGCTGCCCGATGGCACTTTGTCGACATACATCTTGAGCAGGCCGAGGTCATCATCGACATGCTCCAGCACGTCCATCAACAGCACCAGATCGGCCTCGATGCTTTCAATCCCGCGCCGGTAGTGCACCGGTTTGCCGGCGGTGGTTGCACTGGAGTCGGCCGGATAGCTGATATCCACGCACCACGCTTCGCGGGCATCGGTATGCGTCAGCAAGTGGTGGGAGAAAAACCCTGAACCGGCGCCGACATCGAGGATTCGGCTGATGGGCGCATCCCCCAGCATACGCTTTGTGGCCGCAGCCTTTGAACGGTAATACCAATGCTCGTTGATGCTGTCGCCGAGGATGTCGGTTTCCTTGAGATCCATGTATCAGTCCTTGGGGTCGTAGACGCGACGCACCAGAAAAACCGGCCGGCGTTTGGATTCAATATACGTGCGGCCCAGGTACTCACCGAGCACCCCGATGCCAATCAATTGCAGCCCGCCGAGAAAGGTCACGGCCACCATCAGCGAGGCATAACCGGGCATGTCGATACCGTGAATCAGCGTGCGTAGGACAATGAATATGGCGAAGGCAAATGACACCAATGACACCAACGCGCCGACATACGTCCAGATCCGCAACGGTTCAGTGCTGAAACTGGTGATGCCTTCCAGCGCGAAGTTCCACAGGCGCCAGCCATTGAACTTGCTCTGTCCCGCGACGCGCTCCGGGCGCTCGTAATCGACGTGGGTGGTGCGAAAGCCGACCCAGGCGAACAGGCCTTTCATGAAGCGCCGGGACTCCGGCAGGGTCAGCAAGGCATCAACCACGCAGCGATCCATCAGACGAAAATCGCCGACATTCTCGGGCAAAGGCTGTTCAGCGATCTTGTTGTGCAGGCGATAGAACCAGTGCGCCGATGTCTGTTTGGCCCAGGTATCGCTGCGACGGCTGATGCGGTGACCGAGCACCACTTCAAAGCCTTCTCGCCAGCGCTCGATCATCTGCACAATGACCTCGGGCGGGTCCTGTAGATCAGCGTCGATCGGCACCACGATCTGCCCGGTCGCAATCTGCAAACCGGCGGACAATGCTGCTTCCTTGCCGAAGTTGCGGCTCAGGTCGACGATACGCAGGCGCGCATCATGCCGCTGCTGTTCGAGCAGACGTTCGAGCGTGGCATCGGTGCTGCCGTCGTTGACGAATACCAGCTCAAGATCGATCAACGCTTGCGCCTGAAAGACCTCATTGATGCGCCGCAGAAACGTGTCGAGACTGTCCTCCTCATTAAAAACGGGGACCACCAGCGATAACGTCACCTGCCCGGCCTGTTGCGTTCCGTGCTCAGTCAAAGGAGTGCTCTTCTTATAGTGATTGTCGGTCGTCGAACGATATTCGACGCCATGAGCCGTCCCGTATTAAGCAGTAGCGTCGGCGGCGTTGCAAGGGTCTAACGGCGTCATATTGGCCAATCCGCAGGCCTATTGCTGCGCTCTAGCTCGCGGCCTTCAGAAACATCCGCGAACGATTGGAAACAAATGTCCGATGGCCAAAAAAACCGTCTGCGCTAGGCTTGCGACCATGCGCCACACAGGCTGTCGCACTAACGAATCGCATGGAGCGAAGTGAATGTATTTCGAGATTTACAGGCAATCCAGAGGCACCCCGAGCACCGGCAAAGGACAATGGCGCTGGAGATTGCGGGCGGGTAACCACGAGACCATCGCCAGTGGCGAGTCGTATGTGAACAAGGCGGATTGTCTGCACGTGATCGGGTTGATCAAGGCTGTTCATGGGGAGACGCCGGTCAAGGAGATTTAGCCGCTCGGCAAGACAGTGCGGAAATGGAAAAGCCCCACAGCTTCAAGGCTGTGAGGCTTTTTTTCGGGCCGGCATCAAAAGACCAGAAAGCGCGCAGGCTTCTTGTTCAGTCCGCCAGCCAGGCGTTTCGCCACGCCAACAGATGTTCGTCCTTGAGCATCCAGTTCTCAAGCACAACGCTGCGCAGAGCCTCTCCAGCCTTGGCGCTGGCATCGGGTTCAGCAAGGTGTTCGCGTATGGCAGCAATCCAGTCTTGCGATCTGTTCCTGACCCTCGTCACCGGGAAATCACCACGATAACAAGGGATGTCCGAGCAGATCACGGGGAAACCACAGGCGCCATATTCCAACAAGCGCAGATTGCTTTTGCAGGCGTTGAAAAAGTTGTCTTTCAGAGGTGCCAAAGCCAGGTCCAGGTTCAGGCTGGCCAGTCTTTGCGGGTATTTTTCGATACTCACCCCCCTATGGAACTCATGAACATGGGGACGCAGTGCCGGTGGGCACATCCCCATGAACACCCATTCAACTTCCCCTGCCAGCGCACGAACCACTTCGGCAATGACTTGCAGGTCGGCGCTGTGACTCGAGCCGCCGGCCCAGCCGACTCGAGGCTTGCGGCCCTGCTGGCGATGGCTGGTCAGGCCGCTCCACCAATGGCTCGGCAGACGGTTTTCCACGACCCGAATGTCGGCGTTGAACCCCTTGAGCGCATTGGCCAGCGGCTCGGTCGATACCACCAACCGGTCGCACAGCCCTGCGGCTTTCTTCAAGCGTTTGGTGATGTCTTTGGGCAGCAATTCGTGGCTCAAATTGCCAGCAGGCACGTCAAGGATATAGTCATCCAGCTCGTAGACCTTGAAGGCCCTGGAAAACGCCTTGGTGGCCTGCATGTATTCCAGATGCGGCGTGGTGTGTTGCCCCTGGAAAATGATCGAGTCCGGCGCCATGCGCTCCAGTGCTGTCGGTTGAAGTCCCTCGTCGCTCACCGCGCCGCCGATCAACTGTGCGGCTTTCAGGGCCGCGAAAGGCTGACGCACGCGGTAATGTCCGCTGCCGAAAGAGTCGAGGGGGTGGCACAACACGTGAGGCAACTCACGACTGGCAAACGGGTGCCAGTCAGTATCGGTGCGGTATTTGGAGGAGAAACCACTGCCCTCCAGGGTCAGGTTGCGGTTATAGGCCGGATCATTGGCGATCTGTGCAAGCCAACGCTGGTACATCATCGACTGTTCGCGCTGGAAGCGTTTGCGCTTGGCTTCCTCCTTGGTGGTGTCGACGTTGTTCTGGCTCACGCTGGCTTCGTGAACGAGCACCGCGTATGGCGTCCAGACAATCAACCGCCCAGCCTGGCCGACTTTCAGGCACAGATCCACATCGTTAAAGGAAACGGCCAGGCCGACCTCGTCCATTCCACCCACTTGCTGGTACAGCTCGGTGCTGATCATCAGGCAGGCGGCGGTGACCGCGCTGTAGTTCTGATCAAGATGCAAGCGGTGAAGGTAGCCGTTGGACTGCATTGAATCACCGATAAACGGGTGGTCTGCAACCCCACGCAACCCGAGTACCACGCCAGCATGCTGAACCGTCCCGTCGAGGAATAACAGTTTGGCGCCCACTATTCCCACTTCTGGCCGCTGGGCGTGATGGAGCATCGCACCAAGCCAGTCGCCATCAATGACTACCGTGTCATTGTTGAGCAGCACCAGGTAATCGCCACGGGCATGGCTGGCGGCAAAATTATTGATCGCCGAATAGTTGAACGGGTGCGGATAACGCAGGATGCGCACTTTGGGATTGTTCAACTGCTCCATGCCGTTGAACCAGTCCCGTGCTTCGACGGTTTCGCTGTTGTTGTCGACGATGATCAGTTCGTAATTCGTATAGCTGGTTTTCTCCATGACGCTTTCGATGCAGCGCAGTAGCATCGGCAGGCAGTCCTTGGTGGGAATAAGGATAGAGACCAGCGGCTGTTCCGCATGTTGGTAGACCACGCGGTTAGCCATTGGCAAAGGTCCGGGCTGCAGCTCATGCGCCACGCCCAGGCGCTGCAAGTGCGCGCCGACGATAGCCGCCGAATTCGCGATGACCTGGGGTTCACCGAGCCACTGGGGGAAATTGATTGCCTGGTGCACCAGCACATCCGCGAGGTGCCCGACAGTACCCAGACCGTGAGTTTCAATCAGCCGAAAAAGCAAATCATGGGGCGCCAGTTCGCTGAAGGCGGGATCAAAGCCGTCGGCAGATAACGCGGCTTCGCGACTGAAAGCCAGTGCGCGGCCGACATAGGGATAACTGCGCAACATATCCAGATTCAAATCCGGCTTGAATACCGGACTCCGACAGCCTTCAGCAGTCAGTGAGTCTTCATCGCTGTAGCAGGCGCTGACACCGGGATTGAGGGCGATGCCTTCGGCGAGCAAAAGCAGTGCGTGGGGATCCAGTTCGTCTCCGCCACGCAACAGGTACCACCAGTCAACGTCGATCTCCTGCAACAGTTCATTAAGCTGGCTCGGCCAGGATTCGGCCAACGGCAGCCAGACCAGATTATCGGCCGGCGTCACGCCTACAGGTTCAGCATTGGAGAGCACCACGATGGCCGCCGCCCGATAAAGCTGGCGGTCGATGCTTTCCAGGCTGGAACGCAACAGTCCGATATCCCCCGTAGTATCGGTCAACACCAACAACACATCCGGTTGCCGCGGCCAGCTCGCCAGTCGCGCGGGTAGACCCTCGACCTCGACGGCGGCCAGTTGCCGGCTCGCAAGCCAGCGGTGGTAAAGGTCGATATTGCGCTGCTGGCGACCAACATTCGCCAGAACGCCGAAAAAACGCTCTAAGGTGTGGGCCAGGGTGCCGTCGAGCTGGCCATTTTCAGCTTCGAAATCGCTACCCGCGAGTTGCATCCGTTCCAGAGGCGCAAACACTTCAATGCGCGCAAAGAACATGGTGCCGGCAAAATAATCCGCGTCGTTGATGCCTTGCGGATCAATGCCGCCACGCTCGGCCAGGGTGACAAGCAACGCGCGATTGCTTTCGCTGAGGAATCGGGTGACGGGCACCAGGTATCGCTGAGGCCCCAGCATCGGCACATGCACCGGATCGGCAAGGTGTTCCAGCGCTCGACTGAAGCGTACCGGGCCCAGCAGATCATCGAATAGTTCAACGCCCCAATCGATCTCCCCGCCCAAGTGCAGCGAACGCTTGGTGTGCAGCTTGACCAGCATGCGGATGTTATCGGCACGCAAGAGCGGCAGCATCCGCAGAAACGGCAAAACGTCCCTGCCGTGATTCGGCACCCGGTATAGCGAATAACTCAATCCACTGGCCGTCAGCTGAGTACGGATCTCATCTTCACGTCCGGCTACGCAGGTTACGTAGAGATGCAGACGTTCGGACAGTTTAATCAAACGGCCCAGAATATCTTTCAGCACTTCGGGGTAATACGCATGGATAACCACGCCGACTGGCGGCTCGCCATCCTCGAACGCTGGCGGCTGCGCAACCAGCACTTCGCACTCTTCGACGCGGGGAGCAGCGCTGCCGCCTGACTTGACGGACTGACGTTCAGAAACGCGGTGAGCACCTTGGGCTGATGGTGGAATTTTCATATTCAAACCAATTCAAATAGGGAGCGAGGCTGGAACTCGCTGGATGCGCCTTTCACGGCCGAGGCGAGCAAGTATCCACTTTAGTGAAAGCGATGGCCTCATGGCTGGGCAGAGGATAAACGACGACAGGTGTGATTTGGCGGCTGATAGCTGGCCAATAAAGACAGCCCCCTACTCTGAGAACGCGACTTTAAAGGGGTCGGTGAGTCCTGTGAGCATTGTGTCTCTAATGTCGGCCGAGGCTGTGTTTACTTAAATTGCCTCTCTGCCGATGAGCTCACCGCGCACGACGCGCTTCAGCGCTATCGCCACGAATACTGGATTCGCAGAAACGAAAAAGCCCCGTAGATTTTCATCTACGGGGCTTTTTCCATGTTATGGCGGAGAGATAGGGATTCGAACCCTAGGTACCGGTGAAGGTACAACGGATTTCGAATCCGTCCCATTCGGCCACTCTGGCATCTCTCCAACGGCGCGCATCATAACAACACTTTTACCGAAAGCAAACCCTCTTTCGAAAATTTCTTCGTGCTATCAGATGCTTGCGTCGATTAAAGCGGTACGCCCAGACGATTGGCGACTTCTTCGTAGGCTTCGATGACGTCACCGAGGCCCTGACGGAAGCGGTCCTTGTCCATCTTCTTCTTGGTGTCCTTGTCCCACAGACGGCAGCCGTCCGGGCTGAACTCGTCACCGAGGACGATGGAGCCGTCGCTGAACACGCCAAATTCGAGCTTGAAGTCGACCAGCAGCAGGCCTGCGTCGTCGAACAGTTTGGTCAGCACTTCGTTGACCTTGAGCGACAATTCTTTCATGCGAGCCAGTTGTTCGGCGGTGCCCCAACCGAATGCCACGACGTGGGATTCGTTGATGAACGGGTCGCCCTTGGCGTCGTCCTTCAGGAACAGCTCGAAGGTGTAAGGATTGAGCTTCAGGCCTTCTTCGACGCCCAGACGCTTGACCAGGCTGCCGGCGGCGTAGTTACGCACGACGCACTCGACCGGGATCATGTCGAGTTTCTTCACCAGGCACTCGTTGTCGCCCAGCAGCTTGTCGAATTGGGTCGGTACGCCGGCCGCTTCGAGTTTCTGCATGATGAAGGCGTTGAACTTGTTGTTGACCATGCCTTTGCGGTCGAGCTGCTCGATGCGCTTGCCGTCGAACGCCGAGGTGTCGTTGCGAAACAGCAGGATCAAGCGGTCAGCGTCGTCGGTCTTGTAAACCGATTTGGCTTTGCCGCGGTAGAGTTCTTCACGTTTTTCCATGATGGGCTCCGCTTGCTAAGTAGGTGGGCTAGGCGATGTGGCGCCAGTCGAGCCCTGAATCTTGATCGGCCAGTTGCAGCCAGTCCGGGTCGCACCCGAGGGTGTCGACAAAACATTGCCGGGCCAGCTGCGGCATGTTGTTCTTGCTGCTCAGATGGGCCAGGACCAGGTGTTGCAAGCCCTGCCAGCCCAACTCGGACACCAGGAATGCCGCCTGATGGTTGTTCAAATGTCCCAGCTCGCCGCCCACCCGTTGCTTGAGAAAGTACGGGTAATGACCACGGGCCAGCATGTCGCGGCAATGGTTGGACTCGATCATCAACGCATCGAGGTCCCGATAACCGTCCAGCACCCGCTCGCAGTAGGAACCCAGGTCGGTCAGCAGGCCGAAGCGCCGCTGCTCGTGATCACTGAAGACATACTGTGTCGGTTCCTGCGCATCATGAGCCACGGCAATGACCCCGATGTTCAGTGCTCCGATCTGCAGTTGCTCGCCGCCGGCCAGAAAGCCTGCGGGTTCAATCGGTTTGCGCATCCCGCGCAGTGTGCCGCGACTGAGGTAGACCGGTAGATTGTAGCGCCGAGACAGTAAACCCACGCCATGCACGTGGTCGGCATGTTCGTGGGTTACGAGTATCGCGCTCAGTTGCGCCGGGTTCACACCCAGGCGCAACAGGCGTTTTTCGGTTTCCCGCAGGGAAAAACCACAATCCACCAGCACATACGTATCAGCACTGGCGATCAGCGTGCCGTTCCCTTGGCTACCGCTGCCGAGAACGGCAAAACGCATGGTTGATCAGCCCAGGTTGTCCTGAATCACGCTCAACACTTTGCGTGCCACTTCAGCCGGCGCGACGGTGTTGATGTTTTTCTCGACGGTTACCTGAATGTTCTCGCCAACCTTGCTCAGGCGAACCTGATAACGCTCGGCACGGGCTTCAACTTCTTCCTTGCTTGGCGCACTGCCGAACAGGCTGCTGAAGAAACCAGGCTTGTCGTCTTTCTTCTCGGCTTTTTCAGCCAGGTTGATGTAGTACAGGCCCAGGCTGCGGTTGATGTCTTCAACGCGCCATTCGCCTTGTTCCAGTGCGCGGCCAACGCTCGACCAGGCGCGGTCCAGATCGGTACCGACGTTCAACACCGGGTTGCCGCTGCCGTCTTCACTGAGGCTGACACGGCTCGGGGTATCGAAATCACGCGAGGCCAGCATCGACACCGAACCGCCCTTCTCGGAGATCCGGCTCATGCTCGCGAGCATGTCGTCGACCAGCGCCGCGTCGAGGCCAGTGTTGACCGAACGGTTGGTGAAAGCGACGTCGGCAGTGCTGCCGGCAGGACGCTCGGCGCTGACCACGTAAATTTCACTGGTGTTGCGCTGCACGCCCGGCTCGATACGCACACGCACACGGGTTTCGCTGTCGCTGGCGATACCGGCTGCGCTCAGGCGCTTGGCCATGGCCGCAGACAGTTCGTCGGAATGCTGCCAGGTGGTGGTGAACTCACCGGTCTGCGGGCGCTGTTCATCCAGGCGGAAACCGTTGTCCTGGAAGAATTGCACAGCCACTGGCCAGACTTCGGCCGGCGGATGCTGAGCCACGACCCAACGCGAATCACCGCTCTTCTGCAGCGAATAATCGCTGGCATCGGCAACGGCCGAAAGCGGCTGAGGACGCGGCACAATGTATTCGCCCTTGGCGGTGTCATCAGCGACGTTACGCGGGATCGGCAACAGCGGATCCAGACGCTTGGAGGTGCTGACATCCGGTGGCAGTTGCATCGGTGCAGTCTGTTGCGCTTCCAGGTAATCGCTACCACGGTCACGGAAATAACCTTCCGGGCCCCAGACCCATCCGCAGCCGCTGGTGCTGGAGATAATCAAGGCAAGTGCGGAAAGTCCGGCCATTCGCTTCATGCGTTGTACTTCCTCAATTAAACCAGGACGCTGCACTGGCGCAGGGCCGAGCGGAGCGTTTCGTGACAAGGTGTGCTCAGCCAGGTCAGTGGCAGGCGGATGCCTTCGTGCATCAGGCCCATTTCTACCAAAGCCCACTTCACCGGAATCGGGTTGGCTTCAATGAACAGGTCTTTGTGCAGCGGCATCAGTTTTTCGTTGATGGCCCGTGCGGTGTCGGCGTCGCCCTTGAGCGCAGCCTCGCACAGGTCGGCCATTTCGCGCGGAGCGACGTTGGCGGTTACCGAGATGTTGCCTTTGCCGCCCAGCAGGATCAGCTCAACGGCGGTCGGATCATCGCCAGACAGCACGATGAAGTCCTTGCTCACACCATCGATGATCGCTTTGGCGCGTTTCAGGTCGCCGGTGGCTTCCTTGATACCGATGATGTTCGGCACGGTGGACAGGCGAATCACGGTCTCGGCCTGCATGTCGCAAGACGTGCGGCCAGGAACGTTGTAGAGAATCTGCGGAATGTCGACCGCTTCAGCGATGTGCTTGAAGTGCTGGTACAGACCTTCCTGAGTCGGCTTGTTGTAATACGGAACCACCAGCAGGCAGGCATCGGCACCGGCTTCCTTGGCATTGCGGGTCAGCTCGACAGCTTCGCGTGTCGAGTTGGCGCCAGTGCCGGCGATGACCGGAATGCGTCCGGCAACCTGTTTGACCACGGCTTTGATGACGGCGATATGTTCTTCTACATCAAGGGTTGCCGATTCGCCGGTAGTACCGACCGCGACAATGGCATGGGTGCCGTTCTTGAGATGGAAGTCCACGAGTTTGCTGAGGCTGTCCCAGTCAAGACGCCCTTGTGCATCCATGGGAGTGACCAGTGCCACCATACTGCCCGCAATCATGAAACCGCTCCTGCCGGAAAAAGAGAGCGGTAATGGTACTGGCGCCAAGATGCTTGCACAAGCGAAGTACTGCGCTGCCGCCATTCCCCTTGGCGCCGCTTTTCGCTACCCTTCAGACTTTGATCGGTACTGATCAGCTTGTACGCCGGGTTCCAGCCTCCCTTTACGGCCTCCCAGACCCCGTTCCTGCGTCGCATCGACGCGCTCCCGCCATAGTGGAGCGAGCCGCGAGCGCTTGCCGGGCCTCTTTGTACGGACAGCCAGAACAGGCACTCCCCGGTGGCCAACGCCCGTAAACCTACCGACCGCTCATCGCTTTAGGAATGCTGCATGTCCACCCCCACAGTTCGCGAACAATTCCTTGTCATCAGTGCCCTCGGCGCCAACCCCATGGAGCTGACCAACGTCCTGTGCCGCGCCAGCCATGAAAATCGCTGCGCCGTGGTTACTTCGCGCCTGACTCGCCACGGCGAGTGCAGCGCTTTGGTCCTCGAGGTCTCCGGCAGCTGGGACGCCCTCGCCCGCCTGGAAGGCAGTCTGCCGGGCCTGGCCAAGAAACACGCTTTCACCGCCAACGTGGTGCGCAGCGCGCCGCTGGAAAATCGTCCGCAGGCCCTGCCGTATGTGGCGTATGTCAGCTCGGCGTATCGCCCGGACATCATCAATGAGCTGTGCCAGTTCTTCATGGATCACAACGTCGAACTGGAAAACCTGACCTGCGACACGTACCAGGCGCCGCAGACCGGTGGCACCATGCTCAACGCCACGTTTACCGTGACCCTGCCAGCCGGCACCCAGATCAGTTGGCTGCGCGACCAGTTCCTCGACTTCTCCGACGCGATGAACCTGGACGCACTGATCGAGCCTTGGCGCCCACAGAACCCAATGTAAGGAAGCTTTCATGGCCGTTGTCATCGACCAACCGGTTGCCGATTTCGAAGCACCTGCCACCAGCGGGCAGACTGTCAGCCTGTCCGCCCTCAAGGGCAAACAAGTGGTGATCTATTTCTACCCTAAGGACAGCACCCCGGGTTGCACCACTGAAGGTCAGGGCTTTCGTGATCAGTACGGCGCATTCAAGGCCGCCAATACCGAGATTTTCGGTATCTCCCGCGACAGCCTGAAGTCCCACGAGAACTTCAAGTGCAAGCAGGAGTTTCCGTTCGAGCTGATCAGCGACAAGGACGAGGCCGTTTGCCAACTGTTCGACGTGATCAAGTTGAAGAAGCTCTACGGCAAGGAATACCTGGGCGTTGATCGCAGCACATTCCTGATTGATAAGGACGGTGTGCTGCGTCAGGAATGGCGCGGCGTGAAAGTGCCGGGGCATGTGGATGCGGTTCTGGCAGCCGCTCAGGATCTGAATAAAGCCTGATGTTTCGCTGACGCCATCGCTGGCAAGCCAGCTCCCACAGGTTTTGTGTGCACCGAAAACCCTGTTGGGAACTGGCTTGCCAGCGATGAGGCCCTGAGCCACAACGAATAATGCTGATCAGTCACTAAAGCAGCGGCGAAACTTCGGGCTCCTTGCGCGGCCACGCATCGAGCACAGCCTTGAACAGCGTCGCCAACGGGATCGCAAAGAACACGCCCCAGAATCCCCACAACCCGCCAAACAACAGCACCGCGCAGATGATTGCCACCGGGTGCAGATTGACCGCCTCCGAGAACAGCAGCGGCACCAGCACGTTGCCATCCAGTGTCTGAATGATCCCGTACACCGCCATCAGATAGATGAACTGGTCGCTCCAGCCCCACTGGAACAGCGCAATCAGCGTCACCGGCACGGTCACCACCACCGCGCCCACATACGGCACCACCACCGATATACCGACCAGCAATGCCAGCAGCGCCGCATAGTTGAGTCCGAGGGTGACAAACGCGATGTAGGTCACGCCGCCGCAAATCACGATTTCAATGACCTTGCCGCGGATGTAGTTGGCGATCTGCCGGTTCATCTCCTGCGCAACCCGAGTGATCAGCGCGCGCTCACGCGGCAGGTAGCCACGCACCCACTCGCCGATCATGACCCGGTCCTTGAGAAAGAAGAACACCAGAATCGGCACCAGCACCAGATAGATCATGATGTTCACCAGCAGCGGCAGACTCGACAGCGAGAATGTCAGCGCCCACTGGCCGAACTTGCCGATCTCGCCACGCGCCGCTTCGATCGCCTGCAACACTTGCTCATCGGATACCAGGTGCGGATAGCGCTCCGGTAACAGCAACAGCAGCGACTGCCATTTGGCGAGCATGCCTGGCAGCTCGTTGAACAGCGTGATCAACTGATGCCAGAGCAACGGCAGCACCACGACGATAAAAAGCAGCAGCACGCCCATGAACAGCGCGAACACCAACCCTACCGCCACGCCACCCGGCACGCGCATACGTTCCAGCGTGACCACCAGGCCCTGCATCAGATACGCCAGCACCATCCCCGCCAACACCGGCGCGAGCATGCCGCCGAGCGTGAGCACGGCTGTGAAGGCGAGAAACAGCAGCACCGCCAGCACCACCGCTTCTTCGTCGGAGAAGTAGCGCTGAATCCAGTCGCGTAACACTTTGAACATCAATAATCCTTAGATTTAACGCTGTCGGTTTCAGGCCTTTTTCAACCAGTAACGGTAGACGCCTGCTTCGTCTTCTTCGCGCAGCAGCGTATGACCGGCCAACTTGGCAAAGGTGCGGAAGTCGCGCTGTGAGCCCGCGTCGGTCGCGATGACCTTGAGGACTGCGCCACTCTGGAGCTTGTTGAGTTCCATTTTTGCCTTGAGCAACGGCAACGGACAATTCAGGCCACTGGCGTCCAGTTCCACGTCATGGGCTACAGCGTCAGTCATTGCGTCACTCCGGTTCAGGTCGTCGAGCTGCCTAGAATATCTGGTCGCAGCTCCGGTGTCCGGCTACAGTAAGGTCTTTGTCTTCTAAGGCTTTGTGCATGACTTTTCTGCGCCCTACCCTGCTGACGCTCGCTTGCCTGCTCGCCTCACCAGGCTTTGCCGACGATCTGCCGTCACTCGGCGACGCCAGTTCTGCCATTGTCTCGCCGCAACAGGAATACCAGCTCGGCCGCGCGTGGCTGGCCATGTTGCGTAGCCAGGTTTCCCAGCTTAACGACCCACAGCTCAAGGATTACGTCGAGTCCAGCGTCTATAAGCTAGTAGAAACCAGTCAGGTCAGTGACCGGCGTCTTGAGTTCATCCTGATCAACAGCCCGCAGCTCAACGCCTTCGCGGCGCCGGGTGGCGTGGTCGGGGTCAATGGTGGCTTGTTCCTCAATGCGCAGACCGAGGGTGAATACGCTTCGGTACTGGCGCACGAATTGGCGCACTTGTCGCAACGCCACTTTGCTCGCGGTGTAGAGGCCTCGCAGCGGATGCAGGTGCCGATGATGGCCGCGCTGTTGGCCGGGATCGTCATTGCGGCGGCCGGTGGCGGCGATGCCGGTATTGCGACCATCGCCGGTACGCAGGCAGCGGCTATTCAGTCGCAACGCACCTTTTCCCGCCAGAACGAACAGGAAGCCGACCGCATCGGCATCCTCAATCTGGAAAAGGCCGGGTATGACCCGCGCTCGATGCCGACCATGTTCGAACGCCTGATGCGTCAATATCGTTTCGATGCCAAGCCGCCGGAATTCCTGCTGACTCACCCGGTGACAGAATCGCGTATTGCCGACACCCGCAACCGTGCCGAGCAGGCCAAACCGGGCGGCATTGAAGATTCCAAGCGCTATCAGTTGATCCGCGCGCGCGTGCAGTTGATCTACGAAGAAACCCCAGGCCTGGGCGCCAAGCGCTTCCGCGCGCAGCTGGATGAAAACCCGAAAAACGATGTGGCGCGCTACGGTCTGGCGATTGCCCAGATCAAGGGCGGTCAGTTGAATGAGGCCCGCGAGAATCTCAAGCAACTGTTGGCCACCTCGCCGAACGAAATCATCTACAACCTCGCTCAGGTCGATCTCGACATCACCAATAATCGTTTGCCCGACGCGCAATCGCGGGTTGACCGGATGCTCACGCAATATCCGGGCAACTACCCGTTGAATCAGGTGCGCGTCGATCTGCTGCTGAAACAGAATCGCGCTGCCGATGCCGAAAAAGCGCTGGAAGCGTTGCTCAAATCACGCCCGGATGATCCGGATGTCTGGTATCAGGTCGCCGAAACCCGTGGTTTGTCGGGGAACATCATTGGTCTGCACCAGGCACGCGCCGAGTATTTCGCCTTGGTTGGCGATTATCGCCAGGCGATCCAGCAACTCGATTTCGCCAAGCGCAAGGCGGGCAGCAACTTCCCGTTGTCGTCGCGTATCGATGCTCGCCAGCGTGAGCTGATGGAGCAGGAACGCATGATCAAGGACATGATGGGCTAAGCCTCAAGCCATCCAGACAAAAGCTTCAGGCATAAAAAAACCGCCTCTTTCGAGGCGGTTTCTTTTTTACCTTGGCGCTGGATTATTCAGCCAGTTTGAAGGTGATGAAGCTGGCACGACCTTGACGCAGAACGCGCATCGACACCGAACGGTTCTTCGGCAGCGCCTTGGCGATCTCGCCGAACTCCTTGCTGGAGCCAATAGCCTGGTTGTTCAGATGGGTGATCACGTCACCTGGCTGCAGACCAATCAGCGCCGCAGGACCGTCCTGCACTTCCTTGATCACCACACCACCTTTGAGGTCGTAGGTTTTCTTCTGCTCGGCGGTCAGCTCGCCCACCGACACTCCGAGGCGGTTGCTGGTGCTTTCAGTACCGGACTTCGGCAGCGCATCCAGCTCTTTGTCTTCGTCCGGGATCGCGCCGACGGTCAGTTCGACATTCTTGCGTTTGCCTTCACGAATCACTTCCAGATTGGCTTTGGCGCCAGCTTTCAGTGCGCCGACCAGATGTGGCAGGTCAGCCGACATGACGATCGGCTGGCCGTTCATGCTCAGGATCACGTCACCGACTTGCAGGCCACCCTTCGCGGCCGGGCCGTCATCCTGAATCTGTGCAACCAGCGCGCCGGCCGGTTTATCCAGACCGAACGACTCGGCCAGATCCTTGTTCACTTCCTGGATGACCACGCCCAGCCAGCCACGGCTGACCTTGCCACCGGTCTTCAGCTGATTGGACACATCCATCGCCACGTCGATCGGGATCGCGAACGACACGCCCATGAAGCCGCCCGAACGGGTGTAGATCTGCGAGTTGATGCCGACCACTTCGCCGTTCAGGTTGAACAGAGGGCCACCGGAGTTGCCCGGATTGATCGGCACGTCGGTCTGAATGAACGGCACGTAGTTTTCGTTTGGCAGGCTACGGCCCACGGCACTGACGATGCCTTGGGTCACGGTGTGGTCGAAGCCGAACGGCGAACCGATAGCGACGACCCACTGGCCGGCTTTCAGGTCCTGGGATTTGCCAAGCTTCAATACCGGCAGATCCTTGCCTTCGATTTTCAGCAGCGCCACGTCGGAACGTGGGTCGGTGCCGATCAGCTTGGCTTTCATTTCGCTGCGGTCGGCGAGGCGGACGAGGATTTCGTCGGCATCGGCGATCACGTGGTTGTTGGTGAGGATGTAGCCATCCGAGGAGATGATGAAGCCCGAACCCAGCGACTGCGCTTCACGCTGACGACCGCCACCGCCCGGCGAACGCTGCTGAGGCGGCATGCCACGTTCGAAGAACTCGCGCAGCATCGGCGGCAGGCCCTCCAGATCAGGCATCTGCTGGTTCACTTTGCGATCCGGCAGTTTCTGCGTGGTACTGATGTTCACCACGGCTGGCGAAGCTTGTTCGACCAATTGGGTGAAGTCAGGCAGATCGGCTGCTTGCGCCGCAGGCACCGCCTGACCGAGCAACAGCACAGTGGCGAAGATGGAGAGATAGGATTTCAAACTTGGTATCGACATACAGCTCCCGTTACGACGAGCAGGGTTAAGCGATATGGAGCAAGGAACACCGGAAACCACCGACCGGCATTTTTGTTCCGGCAACAACAAACAAGGCCAGAGCCGTGAGGCACTGACCTATAAAAAATTTTCGGGTTATTTGCAAATGAAAATGCTCAGCAAACATTTCATCTACGTCTCGACGAAGAAGTGGTAATGACTGAAATCAGCTCACTGCTTGCTGGTTGCAGTGCCATCAGTATTACGCATCGACAGAGCAATTCGTTCGGCGGTGCCAATCGGGATTTCGCCAACCACCGTGACCATCATTTCGCCATCGGGCGTGGTCAGGCGACGGGAAACAGCCACGGTCGGACCGAGTTGAGTGCGGGTATCGGTAACCGTCGCACCGTTCAACGGCTCGAGGAACACCGAGAAACGCGCCAGCCCGTCGTCATACATCAGGCTGTTGACCTGAGTCTTGGTCTCCGGATCTCTGTGCGAGGTACTGCTGGTCAGTTCAAAACCCGGCGGCAGCCAGTCTGAATGCCAGACTTGAGCGGTCTTGACCGCCGAAGCCTTGTCACTGTCGAGCGTTATCGCTTTACAGTCGGCATCAGCCTGCAAATCTTTGTCCGACGGTACTTCGTCAGTATCGAGACTGGTGAACTGGAAGCGTTCGAGCAACTGCCCTTTGTCATTCAGCAGCAAAGACTTCAGCGGCAAGCCGGTTTTCTTGTCCAGATGCAATTCAAAACCGTACCGATGCTGATCGCGAGGCGTCAGCGATACGATCACTGCGTCTCGCCCAGCCACGCGCGACTTGCCGATGACGGCAAGGTCATACCAGTTTTTCAGCTTTTTCGGATCGAGAGGACGAGCGGCCGAGTTGGGGGAATCCCCCAGACCGGCAATCAGGGTGCCGCTGACGCATTGAGTGTGTCCATCAATGCGCACGACTTCCTGCGCCGAACCGTCGAGCTGGAGTAAACGCTCACGGACTTGGCCATTCTGGACGCGATGCCAGATGTTATGGGTAGAGAAGCTACCGTTACGCTCGTAAACGAATGTGCCGTGAAAGCTTTGCTGCTGCTCGGCTTGGCCCAGACGGGTCAACCAGTCCTGGGCCTCGTCAGCGTGGGCTGGAACTATGAACCAGCCACTGAGCAGAAGCGAAAGTAGAGGTATGGCGCGCATGATCCTCCTTAACGGTTTTCCAGACTTGCTGCACGTGCGTATGGCAACGCGCTTTCAGTGCCTTTCAATGCAGCCTGTTGGGCGTGCTGGCGCAAGTACCCTGGCAGACGCTGATCGTGCCAGCCTGGCTGACCTTGCAGAACGCCGTTAGCCATAGGGCCAGTCGCTTCCGAACTCTCGCTGTAGCCTGCCAGAACAGCCGGGCCTTTGACCTGTGGGGTGGCCAGGGTTGGCTGATTGGATTGCTGAGCCAGCTCAACACCGGCGATTTCATCCTGGTTGTACAGACGAACACCAGCCAGAACGGCAACAGTCACCGAGGCTGCAACAGCCAGACGGCCGAGGTTGCGCCATGGGCTGCGAGATACTTTGGCCGGGGCCGTTTCGTCTTCCAGTGCAGCAGACACTGCCGCAGCGATATCCAGACGTGGAAGCAGCAGATCCTTGTGCATGGCTGCCCGAGCGATCTGGTAACGAGCCCAAGTCTCACGGGTATCAACATCATCCAGTGCATTGAGCACTCGACGCAATTCCAGTTCGTCCGCTTCGTTATCCATCACTGCGGACAGCGATTCCTGCAGGGCTTCACGACTCATGGCGTTCCTCTCTTGGCTGTCGCCGCTGTCTCAGTTTTCCTGCAACAACGGCTGCAGGGCTTTATCGATGGCCTCCCGAGCGCGGAAAATCCGGGAGCGCACGGTACCCACCGGACATTGCATGACGCTCGCAATGTCCTCGTAACTCAGACCATCGAACTCACGTAAAGTTAAAGCTGTACGTAAATCTTCTGGCAGTTGCTGGATGGTTCGATGGACGGTGCCTTCGATCTCATCCCGCAGCAGTGCACGTTCTGGTGACTCGAGATCCTTGAGGCCGTGATCGCCATCGTAGAACTCTGCATCTTCGGAACTTACATCGCTATCCGGCGGCCGGCGGCCGCGTGAAACCAGGTAATTCTTCGCCGTGTTAATGGCAATACGGTACAGCCACGTATAAAACGCACTGTCGCCGCGAAAGTTTCCAAGTGCTCGATACGCCTTGATAAAGGCTTCCTGAGCCACGTCCTGGGCTTCATGGGTGTCGTGCACGAAACGCACGATCAACCCGAGAATCTTGTGCTGATACTTCAGCACCAACAGATCGAAAGCTCGCTTGTCGCCGCGTTGAACGCGCTCGACCAGCTGCTGATCCTCTTCCTGGGTTAGCATGAACACTCCTCGATAAGCCCGAAGGAGACTTGCATAACTAAACGACCAGACTTGCAAACATAGACTCGGGCTTTTCGCAAAAGTTCTCCCCCTCCAGGCAAGTTTCCTGCGAGCTCTGATTTGGCACGCACGAAAAACGCAGCTCGGGATAAACCGGCTGCGCGAATAATCTTGTCATCGGTTTCGCCGGCAGGAATCCAACCGCAGATTCCGCACTGAAGCCGACACTGTCCCTTATCTCTGGCACCGACTATTGATCTTGGGCCTTTGGCAAAAGTTCCAATTATTTATAGCCGTCGCCACCCGACATTTGGCAACCCTGTGCAGAAAAAGTCTGTTTCAGCACCGATACAGTCGCCTTTTCCCCCAACGGGTGAAAAAAACTTCCGACGAAGCACACGGTTTTTTCGGTCACAGTAGTTTCACAATGCCATATCGGCCCGGCTATTGTGCCGCTCCCCCCCTCTATATACTAGTGGGCTGTGTGGCTGTCTTGACTCGCCGATCCAGCTGTCTTGCACCACCCCCGACCCGGGTCGCTTTGAGCGGAATCCTGTAATGAGCCAACAATTCCAACATGATGTTCTGGTCATAGGCAGCGGTGCTGCCGGTTTGAGTCTCGCGCTGACCCTGCCGGGTCATTTGCGCATTGCCGTATTGAGCAAAGGCGATCTCGCCAACGGTTCCACCTATTGGGCCCAGGGCGGGGTCGCTGCCGTGCTGGATGACACCGACACTGTCGAATCCCACGTCGATGACACCCTCAACGCAGGCGGAGGCCTGTGCCATGAAGACGCTGTGCGTTTCACCGTCGAGCACAGCCGCGAAGCCATTCAGTGGCTGATTGATCAAGGCGTGCCCTTCACCCGCGACGATCAGTCCGGCACTGAAGACGGCGGGTTTGAATTCCACCTGACCCGTGAAGGCGGCCACAGTCACCGCCGCATCATCCATGCGGCCGATGCCACCGGTGCGGCCATCTTCAAAACCCTGCTGGCCCAGGCCAAAGAGCGTTCGAACATCGAACTGCTGGAGCAGCGGGTTGCCGTCGATCTGATCACCGAACGGCGCTTGGGCATGGAAGGCGAACGCTGCCTCGGCGCCTATGTACTCAATCGCAAAACCGGCGAAGTCGACACCTACGGCGCACGCTTCGTGATTCTGGCCTCGGGCGGTGCCGCCAAGGTCTACCTCTATACGAGTAACCCCGACGGCGCTTGCGGTGATGGCATCGCCATGGCCTGGCGTTCGGGCTGCCGCGTGGCGAACCTGGAGTTCAACCAGTTCCACCCGACCTGCCTGTATCACCCGCAGGCCAAGAGTTTTCTCATTACCGAAGCCCTGCGCGGCGAAGGCGCCCATTTGAAGCTGCCCAATGGCGAACGCTTCATGTCCCGCTTCGACAAGCGCGCCGAGCTGGCACCGCGCGACATCGTCGCCCGAGCCATCGACCATGAAATGAAGCGTCTGGGGGTCGATTGCGTCTATCTCGACATCAGCCACAAACCCGAAGCATTCATTAAAAGTCACTTTCCGACTGTTTATGAGCGCTGCCTGGGCTTCGGCATCGATATCACCAAGCAGCCGATCCCGGTCGTGCCGGCCGCGCATTACACCTGTGGCGGCGTGATGGTCGATCAGAACGGTCGCACTGATGTGCCCGGTCTGTACGCCATCGGTGAAACCAGCTTCACCGGCCTGCACGGCGCCAACCGTATGGCCAGTAATTCACTGCTCGAATGTTTCGTCTATGCCCGCTCCGCAGCAGCCGACATCCTCGCGCAACTGGACCATGTCACCGCCCCAAACGCCCTGCCCGTCTGGGACGCCAGCCAGGTCACCGACTCGGACGAGGACGTGATCATCGCGCACAACTGGGATGAATTGCGGCGTTTCATGTGGGACTACGTCGGCATCGTGCGCACCAACAAGCGCCTGCAACGGGCACAGCACCGCGTGCGCCTGCTGCTGGACGAAATCGACGAGTTCTACAGCAACTATAAGGTCAGTCGCGATCTGATCGAACTGCGCAACCTGGCGCAAGTCGCCGAACTGATGATCTGCTCAGCCATGGAGCGCAAGGAAAGTCGCGGCCTGCATTACACCCTCGACTATCCCGATCTGTTGCCCGAGGCGCTCGACACTATTCTGGTGCCGCCCACCTACGTCGGCTGAACTTGAGCCGTACTCGCAGGCGTCGGTGCAGATCCGCCGCCTGCGAGTCCCGTGGCACACAGATCGATCGGACCTGCCATTCGCCACGCAATCTGAACCTCAGCACCACAATCAGCGGAAGCGCGAGACTGTCCGGGCGCAGCTGTACCGCCTGCCATCCGTCCGCCTGATTCCACAACTGCCAGCCATCGGCGTCGCGGCGCAATCCGCGAAACGCCTTGGGATGACTCAGCAGAATCTGCCGAGGCAGCACCCAAATTCCGTGAAGCAGGCAAGCGAAAGCGCCGAGCAGACTGGCCCAGAGTGGAATAGAAAGCAGAAACAAGGAGCCCATTGCGAACGCCTGGGCCAACAGATACGCCGCCAGCAGCTGCCGTGAGGCATGCCAGCGGCATTCAAACGTATTACTTGGGCTGGACACGGTCCAGGATCATGCGAACCATGCGCTGCAGTTCCGGATCTTCAGACTCGCTGCGCTCCATGAACCAACCGAACATGTCCTGATCCTCGCACTCCAACAGGCGAACATACAACGCACGATCCACCTCGTTTAGATCGGCATAAACCTCTTTCACGAATGGCACCAGCAACACGTCAAGCTCAAGCATGCCGCGACGGCTGTGCCAAAAGAGGCGATTCAGTTCAACTTGTTCGACCATGGAGCCCTCCTCAAATTTGGCGGCAAGTATACAGCGCCGAGGCGGGTCGCACAGTCGGCTTTGGTCGGGCACCACCGATCCTTTATCAACTACCCATTTCACCAACGCGCCCTTATGATGTGCCCCAGTCTATTTACCCTGCGAAGACCCATGGCCGATTCTGCTTTTTTCTGCACCCTGTCTCATGAAGGCGTTCTCGCGGTTCGCGGCGCGGATGCCGGAAAATTCCTGCAAGGCCAGTTGACCTGCAATCTCAATTACCTGAGCGACAATCGCGCCAGCCTCGGCGCCCGTTGCACACAGAAGGGCCGGATGCAGTCGAGCTTCCGCATTCTGCTCGAAGGTGACGGTGTAGTCCTGGCAATGGCCAGCGAGCTGCTCGAGCCGCAACTGGCGGACCTGAAAAAGTACGCGGTGTTCTCCAAATCGAAACTGACCGACGAAAGCGCCGCTTGGGTGCGCTTCGGTCTGGAGCTCGGCGACAGTGCCTTGGCCAGCCTAGGTCTGGACCTGCCCGCGGAAACCGACAGCGTTGCACGTCACGAAGGCCTGATCGCGATTCGCGTCTCGCCCTATCGCGCCGAACTCTGGGCCCCGGCCGATCAGGCTGACGCGATCAAAGCCAAAGTGTCCGCTGCCCTGCCTGAAACCGAGCTGAATCAATGGCTGCTGGGCCAGATCCGCGCCGGTATCGGCCAGGTCATGCCAAGCACCCGCGAGCTGTTCATCCCGCAGATGCTCAACCTGCAGGCCGTCGGCGGCGTGAGTTTCAAGAAAGGCTGCTACACCGGCCAGGAAATCGTTGCGCGCATGCAGTACCTGGGCAAACTCAAACGGCGACTGTATCGCTTGAGCCTGGACGCTGCTGATTTGCCGGAGCCTGGCACACAATTGTTCGCGCCAAGCCACAACAGCGCCATCGGCGAAGTGGTGCTGGCCGCCAAGGCCGGGCAAAACATTGAACTCCTGGCGGTGCTGCAGGCCGAAGCTGCCGAAGCGGGCGATCTGCACGTGGGTTCTCTCGAAGGCCCGGCGCTGCACCTGCTCGACCTGCCTTACGAACTGGATCGCGACCGCGAAATCCAGCGCTGACCGCAGCATTTGTTGCAACACCCTAGAGAGTTTAAATGAGCGAACTGGCGGAAAAAGTCCAACAGGATTTGGTTGCGGCCATCGATAACGATGACCTGGTTCTGCCCACGTTGCCGGAAGTGGCCCTGCAGATTCGCAAGGCCGCGGAAGACCCGGAGATCAGCGTCAGTGACCTGAGCAAAATGATCGGCCGTGACACGGCGCTGTCGGCGCGCCTGATCAAAGTGGTCAACAGCCCGCTGCTGCGCGCCGCTCAGGAAGTCACCGACCTGCACACCGCCATCACCCGTCTGGGTATCAACTACAGCAGCAACCTGGCCATCGGTCTGGTGATGGAGCAGATCTTCCACGCCCGCTCCGAGGTGGTCGAGCAGAAGATGCGCGAGGTCTGGCGCAAGAGTCTGGAAATTGCCGGGGTCAGTTACGCGTTGTGCCGCCGCTACACACAACTCAAACCCGACCAGGCGGCCCTCGGCGGGCTGGTGCATCAGATCGGTGTGCTGCCGATTCTGACCTACGCCGAAGATCACTATGAACTGCTGTCGGATCCGGTCAGCCTGAACCATGTGATCGACCATATTCACCCGTTGCTCGGCGACAAGCTGCTACGGGTCTGGGAGTTTCCGGAGCGGTTGGTGGAGCTGCCGGGGCTGTATCAGGATTTCAAACGCGACTCGGCGGACATCGATTATGTTGATCTGGTGCAAGTGGCAAGCCTGTATTGCCACAAGGGCACTGATCATCCGTTTGCGCGAATTGATCCGCTGACTGTACCGGCGTTCAGAAAGCTCGGGATTGATCCGGAGAACAAAGCGCTGTGCGAAGACCTGGAAGAGTCGCGGACGATGTTTTACTGATACGAG
>NZ_JAMLFX010000001.1:702101-775778 GCF_023634765.1 Pseudomonas sp. AKS31 | reverse complement strand
CGAGCAGGCTCGCTCCCACAGGAAAATGCATTCCAGAGTGGGAGCGAGCCTGCTCGCGAAGGGGCCAGCAAAACCACCACAATCACCCGGCAATAAAACTGACCCGCACCTTCAATCCCGCCTGTTCGCCATCATGCAAGGTAATCTGGGCCAGATGCGCCCGGCAGATCTCGCCGACAATCGCCAGCCCCAGCCCTGAACCCGCCACCTGCTGATTACGCCGGTAGAACCGTTCGAAAACGCGATCGCGCTCTTCCAGGGGAATACCCGGCCCGTCATCTTCAACCTCAAGCACCGCCGGCGCGGTCACCCGCAAAATCACGTTGCCGCCCGGCGGCGTGTGCGCCAAGGCGTTGTCCACCAGATTGCTCAGCAACTCATTGAGCAACGTCGGCTCACCCCGCAGCCAGACCGGTTCGTCCGCCTCCAGCGCCAGTGCCACCCCGCGTTTGTGCGCCAGTGGCGCCATGGCCATGCCCAGCTCTCGGGCCAACTGACTCAGATCGAGCAACTGCGCGCCGCCCTCGGCAATCGCCCGGGCGCCGTTTTCGACCCGCGCCAGCGACAGCAACTGATTGGCCAGATGCGTCAGGCGATCAGTGCTTTGTGCCGAGGACTCCAGCGTTGAACGCCAGACTTCGGCCTCGTTGGAGCGCAGGCCCAACTCAAGCCGCGCCTTCAGCGCTGCCAAAGGCGTACGCAACTCATGGGCCGCATCGGCAATGAACTGCGCCTGCCGTTCGAACTGCCCGCGCAGACGCTCGGTGAAGTGATTGAGCCCGCGCACCAGCGGCCACAGTTCATGCTGCACCTCAACCAAGGGCAGCGGGCGCAGATCGTCGGGCTGGCGTTCTTCCACCGCCGTGCGCAAACGCTCCAAAGGGCGCAGTGCCGCACTGACCGCGAACCAGACCAGCAACAACGCGCCAATCGCCAACATGCCCAGACGCAGCAAGGTATCGGCGGCCAGACTGCGCGCCATGCTCACCCGCGCTTCGTCGGTTTCGGCGACGCGGATTTCCGCCATGCCGTTCATGTTCGGCTCGCTCACAGCCTTGAGCAGGCTGACCACGCGCACGTTCTGCCCTTTGTAGGTGGCGTTGTAGAAGCGCGCCAACGCGGGATAACTGTCGGTGCGCGGCGTGCCGGGCGGCGGGCCGGGAAGGTTTTCATAGCCGGAAATCAGCTTCTGATGAATGTCATTGACCTGATAGTAAATCCGCCCGGCGCTGTCGTAAGCGAAGGTGTCGAGTGCCACGTAAGGCACATCGGCACTCAGTGTGCCGTCACGTTGCGACAGGCCAGCCGCGATGGTCCGCGCCGAGGCCAGCAGCGTGCGGTCGTAGGCGGTGTCGGCGGCTTCGCGACCATTCCAGTAAGCGCTCAAGCCGCTGGCGAGCATCAGCACCACCAACAGCAACGCGAGGTTCCACAGCAAGCGCCAGCGCAGGCTGCTGGGCTTATGCATCGCGGCTTTCCAGCAGATAACCCAAGCCGCGGAACGTCACGATCGCCACCGGTTGGCCGTCGAGTTTCTTGCGCAAGCGGTGCACGTAGATTTCGATGGCATCGGGGCTGGCCTCTTCGTCGAGACCGAACACCTGGGATGCCAGTTGCTCCTTGCTCATCACCCGCCCCGGCCGGGCGATCAGCGCTTCCAGCACCGCTTGCTCACGGGACGTCAACGTCAGCAATTCTTCGCCGAGGGTGAAGCGCCGGGTGTCGAGGTCGTAGGCCAGCACGCCGCAGCGCTGCTGGCGTTCGCCACCGAGCACAGTGCGGCGCAACAAGGCTTTGACCCGTGCTTCCAGTTCAGTCAGTTCGAACGGTTTGGCGAGGTAATCGTCAGCGCCAAGATTGAGACCATGAACGCGATCCTTCACATCGCTGCGCGCCGTCAGCATCAGCACCGGCAGATTCTTGCCGCGTGCGCGCAAACGCGCGAGCACCTCGAAACCGTCCATGCGCGGCAGGCCGACATCGAGGATCGCCACGGCGTATTCCTCACTGCCCAGCGCCAGATCGGCGGCCACGCCATCGTGCAACACATCCACGGTCAGACCGGTGCTCTTGAGCGCCTGCGCAACGCTTTCGGCCAATTGCAGATGGTCTTCGACGAGCAGAACACGCATGGATTTTTACCTCGTTCAGGGATGGCCAATGCCACGCTTTGCCGCGGAGTTTACAGCCGCAACCGCCGCTGTGAAGCCCGAAAACCTTGAAAGTCAGTTGAAAGGTTAGCGAAAGGTTAGCTGGTTAGAGTCGGCCCACGGACAGTTCCGGCTGCCGTCGCTGATGCCACACAGCGCAAAGAAAAACGCCTCGAAGCGTTTTCGACCAATAAGAACAATAAACGGAGTACACCCGCATGCCGTCCATGCAGCCTCAGGCGTCCACGCCTGTTCGCCCTTCCCGTTTCAGCCACACCGCCCTCGTCAGTGCCGCCGCCCTTGCCGGCTTTTCGCCGTTGAGTCATGCCGACTTCATTGAGGACAGCAGCGCCACGTTCGAAACCCGCAACATGTATTTCAATCGCGACTTTCGCGATGGCACCAGCGCTCAACAGTCCAAGCGTGACGAATGGGCTCAGGGTTTCATGCTCAATCTGCAATCGGGTTACACCGACGGCACCGTGGGGTTCGGTGTCGATGCTCTGGGCATGCTCGGGGTCAAACTTGATTCAAGCCCGGACCGCACTGGCACCGGCCTTTTGCCGACCCATGACGACGGGCGTGCGGCTGACGAATACTCGAAAGTCGGCCTGACCGGCAAAGTGAAAATCTCCGCCACCGAGCTGAAAATCGGCAGCCTGATTCCTGAACTGCCGATCCTCAAACCGAACGACGGGCGCATCCTGCCGCAGACCTTCGAGGGCGGCTTGCTGACCTCCAAAGAGATCAAGAACCTGACCTTCACCGGTGGCCGCCTGGAGAAAGCCAAGGATCGCGACAGCACCGATTTCGAGGACATCGCCCTCAACAACAAGAACAGCCGTTTCGCTGGCACCGCAGCCGGCAAGCATTTCGATTTTGGCGGCGTGGATTACAAGTTCACCGACAAGATCACCGGCAGTTACCACTTCGCCCAACTCGACGAAGTCTACAACCAGCACTTCTTCGGCCTCGTTGCTTCCCGGCCGATGGGCCCCGGCACGTTTGCCACCGATCTGCGTTTCGCCGTCAGCGATGACCAAGGCGCGGCCCGTGGCGGCGAGATCGACAACCGCTCGCTCAACGGTCTGGTCAGCTACGCGCTGAGCGGCCACAAGTTCAGCGCCGGTTATCAGCACATGTCTGGCGACAGCGCCTTCCCGTATGTCGATGGCAGCGATCCGTATCTGGTCAACTTCGTCCAGATCAACGACTTCGCCGGCGCCGAAGAACGTTCCTGGCAGGCTCGCTACGACTTTGACTTCGCCAAACTCGGCATCCCTGGCCTGAGCTTCATGAGCCGCTACTTGAGCGGTGACAACATCAAGCTCAAGAACGGCGAAGAAGGTAAAGAGTGGGAGCGCAACACCGAGATCAAATATGTAGTACAAAGCGGCGCCTTGAAGGATGTCGCCGTGCGTTTGCGTAATGCCACTTACCGCTCCAACTACTCCGCTCGCGATGCAGACGAAGTGCGTTTGCTGGTGAGCTACAGCGTTGCCCTTTGGTAATTGATTGAAACGTCGAAGATCAAGATCACAAGATCGCAGCCTTCGGCAGCTCCTACACAAAGCCCCTACAACAAGAAACTGTGGAGAGACCAATGAATTTGTCACTGCGTAAAGTTGCACTGGCCGCCAGTTGCATCCTGTTTGCCGGCCAACTGATGGCCGAACCGAAACGTCCGGAATGTATCGCCCCGGCCTCCCCCGGCGGTGGTTTCGACCTGACCTGCAAACTGGCGCAGAGCGCCCTGGTCAACCAGAAACTGCTGACCAAACCGATGCGCGTGACCTACATGCCCGGCGGTGTCGGCGCGGTGGCGTACAACGCCGTGGTCGCACAACGTCCGGCCGATGCCGGCACGCTGGTGGCGTGGTCGAGCGGTTCGCTGTTGAACCTGGCCCAAGGCAAGTTCGGTCGCTTCGATGAGACCAACGTGCGCTGGCTGGCAGCCGTCGGCACCAGCTACGGTGCCATCGCGGTGAAGAGCGATTCGCCCTACAAGACCCTCGACGATCTCGTTCAGGCACTGAAGAAAGATCCGAGCTCCGTGGTGATCGGTTCCGGCGGTACCGTCGGCAGTCAGGACTGGATGCAAACCGCACTGATCGCCAAGGCTGCCGGTATCAACCCGCGCGACCTGCGTTACGTCGCGCTTGAAGGTGGCGGCGAAATCGCCACCGCCCTGCTCGGCGGGCACATCCAGGTCGGCAGTACCGACATCTCCGACTCCATGCCGCACATCCAGAGCGGTGACATGCGCCTGCTCGCGGTGTTCGCCGACAAGCGTCTCGACGAGCCGGAAATGAAAGACATCCCGACCGCTCGCGAGCAAGGCTACGACATCGTCTGGCCGGTGGTACGCGGCTTCTACCTCGGGCCAAAAGTCAGCGATGAAGACTACGCCTGGTGGAAAGACGCGTTCGACAAACTGCTGGCTTCCGATGATTTCGCCAAGCTGCGCGATCAGCGTGAACTGTTCCCGTTCGCCATGACCGGCCCGGAACTGGACACCTACGTGAAGAAGCAGGTGGCGGACTACAAAGTGCTGGCCAAAGAGTTCGGCCTGATCCAGTGATCGCCTCTGTCTAGCGGCTGCGTTCCCGGTTGCGGGGACGCGGCACAGGAGCTCCCATGCTTATTCAACGTATTTTCGCCTCGGTGCTGTTGCTGGTCTGTGCCGGCCTGGCACTGATGGCGTGGCCGTACCAAGCGGCTTTTTCCTACGAACCGGTCGGCCCACGCGCCTTCCCTCTGCTGATGCTCGGCCTGATGGGCCTGGCGCTGCTGTACATGGTGTTCCGCCCGGCGCCGATCAAACACAGTGAGGACGAGCCGCCACTGGATCGCGCAACCCTGATCAAGATCGCAATCTGCGTCGTCCTGCTGCTGGTGTTCGCCGGCACATTCGAACCTCTGGGTTTCATCATTGCCAGCATCATTACCGGCGTACCGATGGCGCGTCTGTATGGCGGCCGCTGGCTACCGAGTGTAGTGATCATCAGCCTGATGGCGATCGGTCTTTACCTGCTGTTCGACCGTGTGATGGACGTTCCGCTGCCCCTCGGCCTGCTCAGCGTTCTGGAGAACTGATATGGATACTCTTGGCTATTTGGGTCAGGGTTTCGGCGTTGCGCTGAGCCCGTACAACCTGGTGACCGCGCTGTGCGGCACGCTGATCGGCACCGTCGTCGGCCTGTTGCCGGGCCTGGGCCCGATCAATGGCGTGGCATTGCTGATCCCGATCGCATTTGCCCTCGGCCTGCCACCGGAGTCGGCACTGATCCTGCTGGCAGCGGTGTACCTGGGCTGCGAATACGGCGGCCGGATCAGCTCGATCCTGCTGAACATTCCAGGCGAAGCCTCCACCGTGATGACCACCCTCGACGGTTACCCGATGGCCCGCAAAGGTCTGGCCGGTGTGGCGCTGTCGCTGTCGGCGTGGAGTTCGTTCATTGGCGCGTTCATCGCCACCTGCGGCATGGTCCTCTTCGCACCGTTGCTGGCGAAATGGGCGATTGCTTTTGGCCCGGCGGAATATTTTGTGCTGATGGTGTTTGCGATCGTCTGTCTCGGCGGCATGGCCGGTGACCGTCCGCTCAAAACATTCATTGCGGCGTTGATCGGTCTGTTCCTGTCAACGGTCGGCATCGATGCCAACAGCGGTGTATATCGCTTCACCGGCGACAACATTCACCTGACTGACGGCATTCAGTTCGTCGTGCTGGTGCTGGGTCTGTTCTCGATCAGCGAAATTCTCCTGCTGCTGGAAAAAACCCACCACGGCCAGGAAGCGGTAAAAGCCACCGGCCGGATGATGTTCAACTTCAAGGAAGCGGCGTCGGTGTTCGTGGTCAACGTCCGTTGCGGCGTGCTGGGTTTCATCATGGGCGTGTTGCCGGGTGCCGGCGCGACCCTCGCCAGTGCCGTGGCCTATATGACCGAGAAACGTCTGGCCGGCGCCAGCGGCAAGTTCGGTGAAGGGGATGCCCGTGGCCTCGCCGCGCCGGAAACCGCGATCGGTGGCGCAGCCTGCGGTGCGCTGGTGCCGATGCTGACCCTCGGCGTTCCAGGCTCGGGCACCACCGCGGTGATGATCGGCGCTCTGTCGCTGTACAACATCACCCCGGGCCCGCTGCTGTTCCAGCAACAACCGGACATCGTCTGGGGCCTGATCGCGTCGCTGTTCATCGCCAACATCATGCTGGTGATCCTCAACATCCCGATGATCCGCATCTTCACCCGCATCCTTGCCGTGCCGAACTGGGCACTGGTGCCGGTGATCGCAATCATCACCGGGATCGGCGTCTACGCGGTGCACGCCACCACGTTCGACCTGTTCCTGATGATCGGCATCGGCATCTTCGGTTACATCCTGCGCAAGCTGGACTTCCCGCTGTCGCCGTTGCTGCTGGGCTTTATTCTCGGCGAACTGATGGAGCAGAACCTGCGTCGCGCCCTGTCGATCTCTAACGGTGCGCTGGAAATCCTCTGGTCGAGCCCGATCACCGTCGGCTGCTGGGTGCTGACGGCAATCATGCTGCTGATGCCGATCATCCGCATCTGGCGCAAACGCTCGGTCGCGCGCCGCGCCCTTGCCGATGTTTGATCGCGCTTCACTGAAATCCTGGTGGGGAACCCCGCTGGTTGGTCTGCTTGGCGGCTTTGTCGCCAGCCAGATCGGCTGGCCACTGCCGTGGATGGTCGGCTCGTTGCTGGCGATCATCCTCGTGCGCTGCCTGACCCCGTGGCAACTCACGGAAATCCCTGGCGGCCGCAAGTGCGGCCAGTGGATTGTCGGCATTGGTATTGGCCTGCATTTCACCCCAGTGGTGATGGAGCAGGTGCTCAGTCATTTCGGTTTGATCTTCTTCGGTGCGCTGGTCACCAGTTTGTCGGCGGTGGTCGGCGTCTGGCTGATGCGCCGCACCGGCGAGGATCGCGCCACAGCGTTTTTCTCCAGCATGCCCGGCGGTTCCGGGGAGATGGTCAACCTCGGCGCCCGTAATGGCGCGATGCTCAGTCATGTTGCGGCGGGGCAGAGTTTGCGGGTGCTGGTGGTGGTGCTGTGTGTGCCGGCAGCGTTCAAGTACCTGCTCGGCGACGGTACACCGATTTCTCATGCAGGCAGCGTCGATTGGCGCTGGCTGGCGATTCTGTTTCCGGCGGGTGGTTTGCTGGCCTGGCTCTGGCAGCGTTTGCGCCAGCCCAATCCGTGGCTGTTCGGGCCGTTGCTGGTGAGTGCGGCGGTGAGCATCGGCTGGGATCTGCACATCGGTTTGCCCAATGGCGGCAGTCAGATTGGCCAGTGGCTGATCGGTAGCGGCCTGGGTTGTCACTTCAACCGACAGTTCTTCCGTCACGCGCCTTCGTTTATGGGGCGGACATTGATTGGCACGGCGTTGACCATGTTGATTGCGGCGTTGGCGGCGTTAGGGCTGAGCGCCCTGACACACCTGGATTTGCGTTCACTGACCCTGGGCATGATGCCCGGCGGGATTGCCGAGATGAGTTTGACGGCGGAGACGCTGCAACTGTCGGTGCCACTGGTGACGGCAATGCAGGTGATGCGGTTGTTGTTCGTGCTGTTTCTGGCGGAGCCGTTGTTCAAGTACTGGAATCGTAATCCGGAGTAAGCCTGAAAGCTGATCATTCCCACGCTCTGCGTGGGAATGCAGCCCGGGACGCTCTGCGTCCCTTTCAGAGCCGAACGCGGAGCGTCCGTTGAGGCATTCCCACGCAGAGCGTGGGAACCAGATTACGCGATGGGCGGCAAACGCCACTCGATCGGCGTCTCGCCATTCTGCTCGAGAAACTTGTTGGTGCGGCCAAAGTGCCCGCAACCCAAAAACCCGCGATATGCCGACAATGGCGACGGATGCACCGACGTCAACACCAGATGCTTGGTCGCGTCGATCAGCTTCTGCTTGCTCTGCGCATGGGCGCCCCAGAGCATGAACACCAGATGCGGCTGGCGCTCGCTGACCAGTTCGATGATGCGATCGGTGAAGAACTGCCAGCCCTTGTCCTTGTGCGCATTGGCGTTGGCACGCTCGACGGTCATGGTGGTGTTGAGCATCAACACGCCCTGATCGGCCCAGCTCTGCAGGTAGCCATGATTGGGAATATCGATGTTGAGATCGCGCTTCAACTCTTTATAGATGTTGACCAGCGACGGCGGCGCCGGTACGCCCGGTTGCACCGAGAAGCACAAGCCGTGGGCCTGGCCCGGGCCGTGATACGGGTCCTGGCCGAGGATCACCACCTTCACTTTATCCAGCGGCGTCGAGTTCAGCGCGTTGAAAATCATCGGTCCCGGCGGATAGATTTCCTTGCCGGCCGCCCGCTCCTGCTGCAGAAAATTGCGCAACTCTGCCATGTAAGGCTGGTCGAATTCAGCACGCAGTGCCTCCTTCCAGCTCGGTTCGAGTTTGATACGGTCGTCAGCAGTCATGGTCATACCCGGCAAAAACAATGGGGCGAACCCTAGGAAAGCCGACCACGCTTGTCAATTGATCTGATGCATATCCGGCACTTTCCCACACAACGATCATACTGATCGTTCAAATTCCCGATCGAGGTCACGATGAATCTGCACTTCGAAGAACTCACCGGCACCGACGGCGCCCGCATCGGTATCGCCAGCCTGGATGCTGAAACGTCGCTGAATGCGCTGTCCCTGCCAATGATCAATGCCCTCAGCGACAAGCTGAGCGCTTGGGCCAAGGATCCACAAATCGTCTGTGTGTTGCTACGTGGCAACGGCGCCAAGGCCTTCTGCGCCGGCGGCGAGGTGCGCAGCCTGGTCGAGGCTTGTCGCGCCCATCCCGGCGAAGTACCGCCGCTGGCCGCACAGTTCTTCAGCGCGGAATATCGCCTGGATTACAGCCTGCACACTTATCCAAAACCGCTGATCTGCTGGGGCCATGGCTATGTGCTCGGCGGCGGCATGGGCCTGTTGCAAGGGGCGAGTACGCGGATCGTCACACCGAGCAGCCGCTTGGCCATGCCGGAAATCACCATCGGTCTTTATCCAGATGTCGGCGCCAGTTGGTTTCTCGCCCGGCTGCCGGGCAAGCTCGGTTTGTTTCTGGGCCTGACCGGTGCGCACATGAACGGCCGTGATGCGATCGATCTGGATCTGGCCGACCGCTTCCTGCTCGACGAACAACAGCCGCAACTGATCGAAGGCCTGTTGCAGCTCAATTGGCAGGAACAGACCGACATGCAACTCAACAGTCTGCTCAAGGCGTTACAGCAGGAAGCCGTGGCGCAGATGCCCGAGGCGCAGTGGCTGCCGCGTCGTCAGCAAATCGACGAACTGCTCGACGTCAGCGACGTGACCTGCGCCTGGAAAGCCATCAGCCTGCAACGCGACAGCAGCGATCCGTTGATTGCCCGCGCGGCGAAAACCATGAGCGAAGGCTCACCGCTGACCGCACATCTGGTCTGGGAGCAGATCATCCGTGCCCGCCATATGTCGCTGGCCGAGGTCTTTCAGATGGAATACACCCTGAGCCTCAATTGCTGCCGGCATCCGGAGTTCAGCGAAGGGGTTCGCGCGCGGTTGATCGACAAGGATCAGAAGCCGCACTGGCACTGGCCGGACGTCAGCAGCGTGCCGGATGCGGTGGTCGAGGCGCACTTTCACAAGGTCTGGGAGGGGCGGCATCCGTTGGCGGATTTGACGCAGTATTGAGTGCCTCGGACAAAATCCAGGGACAAAAAAAGCGGCGCTTCAAGCGCCGCTTTTCATTTTCGGATGATTACCAGCGGTTGCCACGTCCGTTGTGGTCGCCGCGTCCACTGTGTCGGTCATAGTTGCCACGACCGCGGTGATCGTTATCCCAACCGCCGCGACGGTGGCCATCCCAGCGTCCGCGATCATTGCCGTGCCAGCGACGGCTTTCGTAATAACGTGGAGCCGGTTGGTAGTAACGCGGCGCCGATTGGTAATAGCGCGGTTGCTGGTAATACCGCGGGGCTGGCTGGTAGTAGCGTGGCTGCGCGTAATACGTGCTGCCACCGCGGTAATAGGTGCCGCCCGTGTTGTAGTAGGCCGGTGCGGGTGACGTGTAAACCTCTGAGCTGTAATACGAGTCCGCGTAAGAGTAAGGGACGCATCCGGCAACGGAGAACATCAACGCAGCAAGCAGAAGAATTCGTCTATACATGGCGGCCTCCTGGACCGCGGGTTGGCCGCACCAGCGACGCTGGCAGGCATCAGTCATTTAATCGGTGACTGACGAAAAATCAGACAGCGTTTTCCGCATCTGGTGCGCTCCTGCAACAAGTTGAAACAAGTGATTGATGAAATCCTGTTCATTTGGAAAACGCTGTCATTCAGCCGCTGATTAATGGTGGCCACCGTGATATCCGCCGCCGTGATAACCCCGTCCGTAACCACCTCGATAGCCGTAGCCACCGTGGTAATAACGCGCACCGCCGTAGTAGCGCGGGCCGTAATAACCCCCGTAGTAATAAGGCGAGTAATAACCGGGATAGTAGTAGCTAGACGGATACGCATCGTAGGGACCGGCATAGTAGTAACACCCGGACAGACCGAAACCGAGCACCGCGCCCAGCAGCACCCTTCGCAACGTTTTGGGAATAAGCATGGCGGCCTCCTGGAAAGACCTGCGACAGCAGTCGGCACAGACCGGCTGACACCTGTTTTGACTGGCAAAGCCATGCCGAGTGCCGACACCTCAAGATCATCGGATCAGCGGCAAACACGCTGCATCGCGGTGCAGCCGCGCACCAACACAAAGCGCCGAACCAGACTTGTAATCCTCCCGCGCCTACCCGCAACCCCGTGCCAGAGCGCCTGACGCAACTTGGCACGCCTCTCGCTTTAGCAAACCCGTGCAGGAGTCATCACAGGTTCGCGGCACCACAATTTGCAATGGCTGACTAGGGTTCCGGCTCGCGATCGCGAGTGGCTGGTCCGAGAGTTGGCGACCTCCAGTTGAGGTTACACGGCGGGACAAAAGCCCGGGAGACAAGCCACCGTTCGCGGTGCCGCGTTGCCTTCCTGTCCGCCCTCGATCAACTGGAGAACCCATCATGTCCCGACTACGTTTGCCCGCCCTGCTCGCCGCCGCGTTCGCCGCGCTCCTCAGCACGCAATCCCCCGCCGCCCAGAAAGATCATTTCAGCGTCTGCTGGACGATTTACGCCGGCTGGATGCCCTGGGAATACGCCGGCAGCCAAGGCATCGTCGACAAATGGGCGAAGAAGTACGGGATCAAGATCGACGTCGTGCAACTCAATGACTACGTCGAATCGATCAACCAGTACACCGCCGGCCAGTTCGACGGCTGCACCATGACCAACATGGACGCACTGACCATTCCTGCGGCAGGCGGCGTCGACAGCACTGCGCTGATCGTCAGCGACTTCTCCAACGGCAACGACGGCATCGTCCTCAAGGGCACCGGCAAGACAGTCGCCGACCTCAAGGGCATGGACGTCAATCTGGTCGAACTGTCGGTCTCGCACTACCTGCTGGCTCGCGCGCTGGACTCGGTCGACCTGACCGAGAAAGACCTGAAAGTGGTCAACACTTCCGACGCCGATATCTCCGCCGCTTTCAACACCGAACAGGTCAATGCCGTCACTACTTGGAACCCGATGCTCTCGGACATCAAGGCCAAACCGGGGGTGACCGAAGTGTTCAATTCCAGCCAGATTCCCGGCGAGATCATGGACATGATGGTGGTCAACAGCGCCACCCTCAAAGACAACCCGGCGCTGGGCAAAGCGCTGACCGGTGCGTGGTTCGAAGTGGTCGAGCTGATGAACGCCAAGAACGCCGCGAGCAAAGCCGCGCTGGAGCACATGGCCAAGGCCTCGGGCACCGATCTGGGCGGATTCCAGGCGCAACTCGACACCACCAGACTGTTCGCCACACCGAAGGAAGCCCTGAGCTTCGCTACCAGCAAACAACTGCCGGAAACCATGCGCAAGGTCGCCGAGTTCTCCTTCCAGCACGGCTTGCTCGGCGAAGGCGCGAAAGACACCAGCGCGGTCGGCATGGCCTTCGCCAACGGCGTGACCAGTGGCGATACCGGCAACCTCAAGCTGCGTTTCGATCCGACTTACGTGCAGATGGCCGCCGACGCCAAGCTGTAAGCCACGGAGGATTTGGCCATGCGCCTGATCAATCGCCACCCGGATCGCCCGAGTCGCCTGTTGCTGGTGATCCTGCCGTTCGCCCTGCTGCTGTTCGCCTACTTCATGGGCTCGGCCGAGCGCCTGGCGGACAACCCCAACGACAAACTGCTGCCCAGCGCCGTGCAGATGACCGACGCGGTGAAACGCCTGGCCTTCAATGCCGACAGTCGCACCGGTGACTATCTGTTGTGGCAGGACACCGCGTCGAGTCTGCGACGTCTGGCCATCGGCCTCGGTATCGCTGCATTGGCCGGGCTGTGCCTGGGCATCGCCGCCGGCACGTTGCCGTTGTTTGGCGCGCCGTTGTCGCCGTTGCTGACGGTGCTGTCGATGGTGCCACCGCTGGCAATCCTGCCGATTCTGTTCATCGTCTTCGGCTTGGGCGAGTTGTCGAAAGTCATGCTGATCGTGATCGGCATCACCCCCGCGCTGGCTCGCGATCTGGAACAACGCGCCCGGGAAATCCCCGTCGAACTGCTGATCAAGGCACAGACCCTCGGCGCCTCGACCTGGACGCTGATGCTGCGGGTGGTGCTGCCGCAACTGCTGCCGCGCTTGCTGATCTCGTTACGGCTGATGCTCGGTTCGGCGTGGCTGTTCCTGATTGCCGCCGAAGCGATCGCCTCCACCGACGGCCTCGGCTACCGGATTTTTCTGGTGCGGCGTTATCTGGCGATGGACGTGATTCTGCCGTACGTGGTGTGGATCACCCTCCTCGCCTGGCTGATGGATTGGGGCCTGAAGTACCTGACCCGTCGCGCCTTCCCTTGGTATGAGGGGGCGGCCAAATGAGCTTCATCACGGTCAAAAACGTCTGGCAGCAATACGCCGATCAAGTGGTGCTGGAAGGCTTGAACCTGAGCGTCAACGAGGGCGAGTTCTGCACTCTGGTCGGCGCGTCCGGTTGCGGCAAATCGACCTTCCTGCGCCTGCTGCTCGGTCAGGAAACGGCGAGTCGCGGCGAGATTCTGCTCGACGGTCAAGCGCTGACCAGCGAGCCGGATGCCAGCCGTGGCGTGGTGTTCCAGCGCTACTCGGTGTTCCCGCATTTGAGCGTGCTCGACAACGTCGCACTCGGCCTTGAACTGCCGCGTGCGCCGCTGCTGGGGCGGTTGTTCGGCAGTGCCAAACGTGAGGCTCGCGATCAGGCCGCGACATTGCTCGACAAAGTCGGCCTCGGCCATGCGCTCGACAAGTACCCGGCGCAGCTGTCCGGCGGCATGCAGCAACGGCTGGCGATTGCCCAGGCGCTGATCATGAAACCGCGCGTGTTGCTGCTCGACGAACCGTTCGGCGCACTCGATCCGGGCATCCGCAAAGACATGCACGCCTTGCTGCTGGAGCTGTGGCGCGAGACCCAGTTGACCGTGTTCATGGTCACCCACGACTTGTCTGAAGGCTTCAGCCTCGGCACCCGTCTGCTGGTGTTCGACAAGGTGCGCCTCGACCCGCACGCCCCCGGCGCCTATGGCGCGCGCATCACCTACGACATCCCTTTGAACAGCGACCGCCGCGCCCAACGCGCCGTCGTCGACGCCCTGCCGTTGCCACTGGCAGGCGCCCTTCGCACCGCTTGAGAGGACTGCTCCAATGACTGATTCGACCCAACTGTTCCCACCGTTTGCCGAAGAAATGCTTCCCGGCGGCGGCCATCGCTCTTTCGTGTTGAAGCGCGGCCAATTGCTGCGCCTGACCGATCTGCGCGGCGGCGCCAACGTCAGCCTGACCCTGCTCAACGCCAATGAAAAAAACGAGCGGCTGAACCTGCCCGACAGCCTCAAATGCCAACACACCGCCAAGCTCACCAGCGGCCACTGCCTGTACTCGGACATGGGCCGCGTACTCGCCGCAATCACCGCCGACACCTGCGGTTGGAGCGACAGCCTCGGCGGTGTGCTCTGCGCCGAAGAGGTCGCGCAGAAGTACGGTCAGGGCCGCTATCAGGAACTGCGCAACGGTTTCTTCCGCAACGGCACCGACAACCTGTTGGTGGAACTCGGCAAGTGGGGCCTGGGCCTCTCCGATCTGTTGATGACCCTCAATCTGTTCAGCCGGGTCAACGTCGATGAGGCCGGGGGTTTTCACTTCGTCGAGGGCAACTCCAAGGCCGGCGATTACATCGAGTTGTATGCGCCGATGGACACGCTGGTGGTGCTCACCGCGCTGCAACATCCGATGGACCCGTCCCCTGAGTACGCGCCAAAACCGCTGAAGCTGAGCTGGATGAACGCCGACGCCAGCGTCGCCGAACACTGCCGCACCTCGCGCCCGGAAAATGAGCGCGGCTTTATCAATACCGACCGTTTGTTCGCCTGAGGACTGCTGCCATGTCAGTTGCTATTGCCACTTCGCAAAACCACCCCGACACAGCGGTGTACCGCGCCACGATCCCGGCCGGTGAGCCATGGCTGATGGAGGTCAAGGCCGGCCAGACCCTGCGTATCCTCGACCTGGAAGGCAATCAGGCCGTCGATACGTTGTTCTACAGCCTCGCCAATCCCAAGGAACGCTACGACGTGCAGCGCACCTTGCGTCGGCAGAACAGCGTCTACCTGAGCACCGGCAGCGTGCTGTATTCCAACCTCGGCCAACCGATGCTGACCATCGTCGCCGACACCTGCGGACGCCACGACACCCTCGGCGGCGCCTGCGCGCAAGAGAGCAACACCGTGCGCTATGCCCTGGAAAAACGCTACATGCACAGCTGCCGCGACAACTACCTGCGCGCTTGTGCCCATGACGGGCGACTGGGCAAAGGCGACATCGGGCCGAACATCAATTTCTTCATGAATGTACCGGTGACGGCGGATGGCGGGCTGACCTTCGAGGACGGGATTTCGGCGCCGGGCAAGTACGTCGACCTGCGTGCAGAGATGGATGTGATTGTGTTGATTTCCAACTGCCCGCAATTGAACAACCCGTGCAACGCCTACAACCCGACACCTGCGGAGCTGCTGGTATGGAACTGAAAATCAGCCGGTTACGCAGTTGGCTATTCGCCCTGTGCCAGGCCCGCTCCGGCCAGTGCCTGAAATCGCCCAAACAACGCTAAACCCTGTGGGAGCTGGCTTGCCAGCGATGGCGGTGTGTCAGTCACCATTGATGTTGGAAGTGCTGACGTCATCGCTGGCAAGCCAGCTCCCACAGGGAATTTCAGGTGGTTTGAAGTCAATGTGGTTTTTCATCCGGGACGGCCCGGATGTCTGTCGAAAAACGGCGGGACGGCCCGCTTCCCCTTCAGGGGTTATGCCATGTTCGAAAAAGTCCTCATCGCCAACCGTGGCGCCATCGCCTGCCGCATCCTGCGCACCCTCGCTTCACTGCAGGTCAAAGGCGTGGCGGTGTATTCCGAAGCCGACGCCGCCAGCCTGCATATTCTGCACGCCGATGAAGCCCACAGCCTCGGCGAAGGCGCCGCCGCCGGCACCTATCTGGCGGTCGACAAGATCCTCGCCATCGCCAAGCAAAGCGGCGCCATGGCGATCCATCCCGGTTACGGGTTTCTCTCGGAAAACGCCGCGTTCGCCGAAGCCTGCGAAGCGCACGACATCGCCTTCATCGGCCCGACGCCGGAACAACTGCGGGTGTTCGGCCTCAAGCACACCGCCCGTGCGCTGGCCAAACAGCACGGCGTGCCCATGCTCGAAGGCAGCGAACTGCTCGACAGCCTCGACGCCGCGCTGATTGCCGGCGAACAAGTCGGCTACCCGGTCATGCTGAAAAGCACCGCCGGCGGTGGCGGCATCGGTATGCGCGTGTGCCGCAGCGCCAGCGAATTGAGCGAATCCTTCGAAGCGGTGAAACGCCTCGGTCAGAACAACTTCAGCGACGCCGGCGTGTTCATCGAGAAGTACATCCAGCGCGCCCGGCACCTGGAAGTGCAGGTGTTCGGCGACGGTCGCGGTGAGGTCATCGCCCTGGGCGTGCGCGACTGCTCGGTGCAGCGGCGCAATCAGAAAGTCCTCGAAGAAACCCCGGCGCCGAACCTGCCCGACGGCATGGCCGAAGCGCTTTGTGCGGCGGCGATCAAACTGGCGAAAGCCGTGAACTACCGCAGCGCCGGCACCGTGGAATTCGTCTTCGACAGCGAAGCGCAGCGTTTCTATTTTCTTGAAGTGAACACGCGTTTACAGGTCGAGCATGGCGTCACCGAACAGGTCTGGGGTGTCGATCTGGTGCGCTGGATGGTTGAGTTGGCGGCGGGTGATTTGCCGCCGCTGAGCGAGTTGTATCGCCAGTTGAAACCTGAAGGCCACGCAATTCAGGCACGGCTGTACGCGGAAGATCCGGGCCGTGATTTCCAGCCGAGTCCGGGTTTGCTGACGGCAGTGGAATTCCCGCCGGCCAACGGCATTCAACTGCGTATCGATACCTGGATCGAGGCCGGTTGCGAGATCCCGCCGTACTTCGACCCGATGATTGCCAAAGTCATCACTTGGGCGCCGAACCGCGAACAGGCGCGTGCCGAGTTGCATCAAGCATTGGGCGATAGTTTGTTGTACGGCGTGGAAACCAACCGCGATTACCTGCGGCAGATTCTCCTCGACACGCCGTTCGCCAGCGGTGAGCCGTGGACGCGTTGCCTGGAGCATCTGGTCTATCGCGCCAACACCTTCGAAGTGCTCAGCGCCGGCACGCAAACCAGCGTGCAGGACTATCCCGGTCGCCTCGGTTACTGGGCGGTCGGTGTACCGCCGTCGGGGCCGATGGACAGTCGCGCGCTGCGTCTGGGTAATCGTCTGCTCGGCAATGCTGAAGGCGCGGCGGCGCTGGAAATCACCATGAGCGGGCCACTGTTGCGCTTCAATTGTGAGGCGGTGGTCGCGGTGACGGGTGCACCGATTGCCCTGACGCTTGAGGGTGAAAGCGTGCCGATGAACACCGCCCTGCTGATCCCGGCGGGCGCAACGTTGCATCTGGGCAGCATCAGCGGCGCCGGTGTACGCAGTTATCTGTGCCTGCGCGGCGGCTTGCAGGTGCCGGATTATCTGGGCAGCAAAAGCACCTTCACCCTCGGCCAGTTTGGTGGGCACGGTGGTCGGGCGTTGCGCGCCGGTGATGTGTTGCATATCCCTGCGCTGAAGGACCGCAGTGCTGGTGAGCAACTGGCCGAGCAGCACATCACCGCGTTGCCGGCGGTGCGGCAGATCCGGGTGATTTACGGCCCGCACGCGGCACCGGAATACTTCACTGAAAACTACATCGGCACGTTCTTTGAAACCCAGTGGGAAGTGCATTTCAACTCCAGCCGCACTGGCGTCCGGCTGATCGGGCCGAAGCCGGAATGGGTGCGCGCCGACGGCGGCGAGGCCGGGTTGCATCCGTCGAACATTCACGACAATCCGTATGCCATCGGCGCCGTCGATTTCACCGGTGACATGCCGGTGATCCTCGGCCCGGATGGCCCGAGCCTTGGCGGGTTTGTCTGCCCGGTGACGGTGATCGAGGCGGATCTGTGGCAACTGGGGCAGCTCAAGGCGGGCGATAAAATCCAGTTCATTCCCGTCGACCTCAAGACCGCCCGGGATCTTGCCTGTCAATGGGATAACTGTGGGAGCTGGCTTGCCAGCGATGGGGCCCGTCCAGACACCGCATTAACTTCATCGCTGGCAAGCCAGCTCCCACAGGATCTTGTGTCGCCTGTGGTGCTGGCGTTGGGTCAGGGTGATATGCGACTTGTCGGGCGGGTTTCCGGCGACACCCATTTACTGCTGGAAATCGGCGAGCCTGAACTCAATCTTGTTCTGCGCTTCCGCGCCCACGCCCTCATGCAGGCACTGGAAAGCAAAACCCTGCACGGCGTGATCGACCTCACCCCCGGCATTCGCTCGCTGCAGATCCACTACCAGCCCGAGCAACTGCCGCTGGCCGATCTGCTCGGCTTCATCGCCGGCGAGTGGGACGCGGTGTGCGCCGCCAACGACCTGCAAGTGCCGTCGCGCATCGTGCATTTGCCGCTGTCGTGGGACGACCCGGCCTGCCAGTTGGCCATCGAAAAATACATGACCACCGTGCGCAAGGACGCGCCGTGGTGCCCGAGCAATCTGGAGTTCATCCGCCGCATCAACGACCTACCCAATCTCGACGAAGTACAGCGCACGGTGTTCGACGCGAGCTATCTGGTGATGGGCCTTGGCGACGTTTACCTCGGTGCGCCGGTGGCCACGCCGCTCGATCCGCGTCATCGCCTGGTCACGACCAAATACAACCCGGCACGCACCTGGACCGCCGAGAATTCGGTGGGCATCGGCGGCGCCTACATGTGCGTGTACGGCATGGAAGGCCCCGGCGGTTATCAGTTTGTCGGGCGTACCCTGCAGATGTGGAATCGCTACCGCGAAGTCGCCGCGTTCGATGGCAAACCGTGGTTGCTGCGCTTCTTCGACCAGATCCGTTTCTACCCGGTCAGCGCCGACGAACTGCTGCGCATCCGCCGCGATTTTCCGCTGGGGCGCTTCGATCTCAACATCGAACACAGCCAGCTCAACCTTGCCGATTATCAGGCTTTTCTCAATCGTGAAGCCAAAGGCATCAGTGCCTTTCGTGCCCAGCAACAGGGCGCGTTCAATGCCGAGCGCGAACGCTGGATCGCCAGCGGTCAGGCGCATTTCGACAGCGAAGAAGCCGTCCCGGAATCGACCGAGGAGGCGCCACTGGCCGACAGTGAACACAGCATCGACAGCCACATCGCCGGCAATCTCTGGCAGGTGCAGGTCGAGGCCGGTAGCCGTGTCGCGGCGGGTGACGTGCTGGTGATTCTCGAGTCGATGAAGATGGAAATCCCGGTACTCGCGCCGATGGCCGGGGTGGTGCGCGAGATTCGCGTGCAGCCCGGTTCGGCGGTGCGCGCCGGACAACGGGTCGTGGTACTGGCACTCGACTGAAGCCAATTGGATAAGGATCAACTCATGAATCTGCAACTCGATGTTCTGCGCCAGATCTATCGCAATGGCGACACCACACCGCGTCAACTGCTGCTGAAACTGCGCGAAAAAGCCGCCGCGCTGAACCCGGATTATCACCTGTTCATCCACCTGCTCAGCGTCGCCGAGCTGGAGCCCTACCTTGCCACCCTCGACGGTCGCGACCTCGACAACCTGCCGCTGTTCGGCGTGCCGTTTGCGATCAAGGACAACATTGATCTGGCGGGCATCCCGACCACCGCCGCGTGCCCGGACTTTGCTTATGTGCCGGAGCGCTCGGCGACCATCGTCGAGCAACTGATAGCGTTGGGGGCAATTCCGCTGGGCAAGACCAATCTCGATCAATTCGCCACGGGCCTCAACGGCAGCCGCTCGCCTTATGGCGCGTGCCCGAACAGCGTGTTGAGCGAGTATCCGTCCGGCGGATCCAGCGCCGGGTCGTCGCTGGTGGTGGCATTGGGCGTGGCAAGTTTTGCCCTGGGCACCGACACCGCAGGCTCCGGCCGGGTGCCGGCGGCGCTGAACAATCTGGTCGGGTTGAAGGCGAGCAAAGGGCTGATTTCCACAGCTGGCGTGCTGCCGGCGTGTCGCACGCTGGACTGCGTGACCACGTTCACCGCAACGGCGCGTGAGGCCAGTCAGTTGCTGGCACTGACCGCCAGGCTTGATCCTCGCGACGAATACAGCCGCCGCAATCCATCGTGGAATGACGGCTCGGCGTTTGGTGCGCCACGCCCATTTCGTTTCGGTGTGCCGCGCGCGCAGGACCTTGAGTTCTTCGGCTGCGTCGAAGGCCCGCTGTTGTTCGGCGATGCCATCGACCGGCTCAAGGCTTTGGGTGGCGAAGCGGTCGAACTGGATCTGTCGCCTTTCCTTGAAGCCGCGCGCCTGCTTTACGAGGGGCCTTGGGTCGCCGAGCGCTACAGCGTGGCGGGCGAGTTGATGGAGAAAAATCCCGAGGCCGTTTTGCCGGTGATCCGCGCCGTGCTGGCCAAGGCTCCGGCGGTGACCGGCGTGCAGACCTTCCGCGCGCAGTATCGGCTGCAAGCCCTGAAAGCCCTGTGCGATCAGGCCCTCGAAGGCCTCGACTGCGTACTCACCCCGACCATCGGCCGCCCGGTGACCCTCGCCGAACTGCACGCCGAACCGGTGCTGCGCAACTCCGAACTGGGTTACTACACCAACTTCATGAACCTGCTCGACTACACCGCCGTCGCCGTGCCGAGCGCGTTTATGGCCAGCGGTTTGCCGTGGGGCGTGACGCTGTTTGGCCGGGCGTTCACCGATCAATATCTGCTGAGCGTGGCCGATGCGCTGCAGCGTCAACAGGATTTCGATCTGCCGATACCGGCGAACGTAGCGCGCCATGATCGCGCACGCATCGTGGTGTGTGGCGCGCATCTGCAAGGGTTGGCGTTGAACTGGCAACTGACCCAGCGGGGTGGGAGATTGCTGGAGACCACGTTCAGTTCGCCGGACTATCAACTGCACGCGTTGGCCGGCGGCCCGCCGCTGCGTCCGGGGATGGTGCGGGTCAAGGACGGCGGCGTGGCGATTGCGGTGGAGGTGTGGGAACTGCCGAGCAGTGAGTTGGGCTCGTTCCTGACCGGGATTCCGGCACCGCTGGGACTGGGCAAGGTGCAACTGGCGGATGGACGTTGGGAGAGCGGGTTTATTTGTGAGCCGTATGGTCTGGAAGGGGCGCTGGACATCAGCCATTTGGGGGGATGGCGGGCGTATCTTGAAACTCGGAGCTGATCCGGAAACCAGCCCTCACCCTAGCCCTCTACCAGAGGGAGAGGGGACTGACCGAGGTGTCTTTAAGATAGTTGTCATTCGGTGATACCGAGCCGAACACAATTTTTGAAATCACCACAATCTAGCTCCCTCTCCCTCCGGGAGAGGGCTGGGGTGAGGGAGCTATCCTTCTGACACACCCTCTGCGTCATATTCCCCGCCATTTCAGGCATAAATCCCGCAGTCTTTTACCGCCCATCCCACTAGAATGCATGCCATCGGGCCACTGCTAACGGATCTGCCATGCCGCTTCGTTCTCCCCTGTACTCGCAACGCTCGCTGGTCCTGACGCTGATCGCCCTGCTCGGCGCCGGGTTCCTCGCCACATCGTTGCTGAGTTACTACGCCTCCCGCGCGTCGATCCGCGACAACATCGTCAACACCGAACTGCCGCTGACGTCCGACACGGTCTACTCGGAAATCCAGAAAGACCTGGTCCGGCCGATCCTGATTTCCTCGATGATGTCCCGCGACACCTTCATGCGCGACTGGGTGGTCAATGGCGAGCAGAATCCCGAGCAGATGACCCGCTACCTCGACGAGGTCATGAGCCATTACGGCGCCTACACCGCGTTCTTCGTTTCCGACAGCACCCACACCTACTATCACGCCAAAGGCGTGCTCAAGCAGGTCAAGGTCGATGAGCCGCGTGACGCCTGGTACTTCCGCGTGCGCGACATGAAGGATCCGTACGAGATCAACGTCGACCCGGATCTGGCCAACAAGGACAACCTGACCTTCTTCATCAACTACAAGGTTTACGACTACCACAACCGCTTCATCGGCGCGGCAGGTGTCGGCCTGACCGTGGACGCGGTGATCAAGCTGATCGACAAATATCAACAGCGCTATCAACGCAGCGTGTACTTCGTCGACACCTTCGGCCGACTGGTGTTGACTGGCGCTGATGGCGGCCCGGAGGGCGCGCACAGCGGCCAGAGCCTCGGCGAACTCGAAAGCATGAAAAGCCTGGTCAGCCAGTTGCCCAAACCGCACAGCGGCAGCTACGAATATTCCACCCAGGGCCAAGGGCACTTCCTCAACGTAAGATTTATCCCGGAGCTGAACTGGTATCTGTTCGTCGATAAACGCGAAGACGGCGCGCTGAGTGAAATCCGCCAGTCGCTGTACCTGAATCTGCTGATCTGCCTGCTGGTGACGCTGATTGTCCTGGCGCTGCTCAACCGCGTGATCAAGCGCTATCAAAGCAAAATCCAGGCGCAGGCCATTCTCGACAGCCTCACCGAACTGCCCAACCGCCGAGGCTTCGACATTCTCGCCGTGCAGGCCCTGCACGAAGCGCAACGCGAGACCAAACCACTCACGGCGTTGCTGCTCGACCTCGATCACTTCAAGGCGTTGAACGACACCTACGGGCACATGGCCGGCGATCAGGTGTTGATCGGTTTTGCCCGCGACCTGCAAAGTTGCCTGCGCCACGCTGACATTGTCTGCCGTTGGGGCGGTGAGGAATTTATCGTTCTACTGAAGGACACCGACGGTGACACCGGTCAGAAAATTGCCGAGAAGATCCGCCAACACGTCGAACAACACGAATATGCCTACAACGGCCACCACCTCAATCTGACGGTGAGCATCGGCGCCACCACCCTGCAACGCGACGACACCTTGCACACCCTGCTATCGCGGGCCGATCATGCGATGTACCGAGCCAAACAAACCGGCCGCAATCGCACCTGCGTGGAAATGCCTCACTCGACTTATGCCTGATTCCGACGTTAAACCCGACCTTTGCCCGGCCTGCGGCGCCCGCAACGACTGCAGCCTAGCCGACCCGCGCACCGCCGACCGCGAATGCTGGTGCTATGGCGTTAGCATCGACCCGGCCGTGCTTGAAGCGCTGCCGCCAGAACTGCGCGACCGATCCTGCCTGTGCCCGCGTTGCGCGCAGGTCGAGGCGCAACTGCAAGCGGCCAAACGGCCGATCCCGTAAGATGCGCGCCCCGCCACTCATCGAACACTGAACATGCGCGTCGACCGTTTCCTCAGCAACCTGCCCCGCTACAACCGTCAGCAGGTTCGCCTGTTGCTGGTGGAAAAGCGCGTGCGGATTGACGGAAAAATCGTCAGCGATCCGCACAGCGAAGTGCTGGAATTCAGCCGTGTCGAAGTCGATGACGAAATCCTGCAAAGCGGCAAAGCGGCACGCTATTTCATGCTGCACAAACCGCCGGGCTGCGTCAGCGCCACCCGCGATCCGCAACATCCGACCGTGCTCGACCTGATCGATGAGCCGGACACGGACGACCTGCACATCGCCGGACGCCTGGACTTCAACACCACCGGCCTGATGCTGATCACCAACGACGGCGCGTGGTCGCGGCGCCTGACCCAGCCGCAGACCAAGCTGCCGAAGGTCTATTACGTCGAGACCGAGCAGGAGATTGGCGCGCACTATGCGAGCACCTTTGCCGAGGGGATCTACTTCGCCTTCGAAGACCTGACCACGCAGCCGGCGCAATTGGAGCTCCTTGGGCCACGGTCGGCGCGGCTGAGCATCGTCGAGGGCCGCTATCATCAGGTGAAGCGCATGTTTGGTTTCTTCAACAACAAAGTCCTGCGCCTGCACCGCGAATCGATGGGCCCGCTGCGGCTCGATAACGCGCTAAAACCGGGCGAGTACCGCGCTTTGCGCACCGAAGAGATTCATTTGTTCTAAGCCGGCGACCGCTCAGCAGAAGTTGTCGAACAATTCACCAACGGCACTTGCGCGATCCCGACTCCCCTGCTTGAATCAGGACGTCGGCCAGATTGTGACCGATGAGTCACAACATACATCCAAGAAACTTTTTGTCGGTAGAGAGCCTTCAAGGCTCCGCCTCAGCCGGCAGACTGCCCGCCAATAACAACACCCGTCGACCGCAGTCATGGATCGACATGGGCCAAGCAAATTCCAGGCGTATGCCTACCTGTCACAAAGCTCGTGCAATCTCTATTTGCGCGCATACCCGCTTGCTTGCCAGGAGTCTTATGACATGAGGCCAGAAATCGCTGTGCTGGATATACAGGGTCAGTATCGGGTTTACACGGAGTTCTATCGCGCAGACGCCGCAGAAAAGACCATCATCCTGGTCAACGGCTCGATGGCCACGACTGCGTCGTTTGCACAGACCGTGAAAAACCTGCACCCGCAATTCAACGTGGTTTGCTACGACCAGCCCTACGCGGGCCGGTCAAAAGCCCACAACCGCCATGAGAAACATCTGACGAAGGACGTCGAAGGGCAGATTCTGCTCGAGCTGATCGACCACTTCGCCGCCGAACACGTGCTGTCGTTCTCCTGGGGCGGCGCCGCGACCCTGGTCGCCCTCGCCCACCAGCCACGGCGCATCGAGCGGGCGGTGATCAGCTCGTTCTCGCCAGTGATCAACGCGCACATGCTCGATTACCTCGAACGCGGCGTCGACTACCTTGGCCAGCGCGACGGCGACCGCGTCGGCCATCTGGTCAACAACACCATCGGCAAACACCTGCCGTCGTTGTTCAAACGCTTCAACTATCGCCACGTCAGCAGCCTCGCCGAGCACGAATACGGGCAGATGCACTTCCACATCAGCGACGTGCTGCACAGCGATCGCCAGTGCTATCTGAATGCGGCGAAAAAGATCAACGTGCCAGTGCTGTTTCTAAACGGCGAATGGGACGAATACACCGCTGCCGAAGACGCACGCCTGTTCGGCAACCACGTGGCCCAGAGCACGTTCACCACGCTGCAGGCCACCGGGCACTTCCTCGACATGGAACACAAGGCTGCCTGCCGCGATAGCCAGAACGCCTTGCTCGGCTTTCTGAAACCGGTACAGCCGACCAGCCGAACGCGTTACTCGTTTGTTCAGGATCAACATGCACTGGCTATTTGAAAGGGCGTCGTCGCGAGCGAGGCTGCCGGGCTGGGATTTTGCTTTTCTCACCGCAGTGCTCGCCCGCGATTGACCGTTTTCAGCGATTTAAAGCGTTCATGAGTAAAAGAAAAACTTCAAATCCGTGGCCGAGTCTGGTACAAAGTCAGCCGCTCTGAGCGGGTATAGTTTAATGGTAGAACAGTAGCTTCCCAAGCTTCCGACGAGGGTTCGATTCCCTCTACCCGCTCCACTCGAATTTTGGTCTCACGTTGTGTTTTTTGACGGGGGATGCATGAATAGAAAAACCGGCCTATAGGGCCGGTTTTTTTGTGGCTGGGATTTGAGGTTGGCCACTTGGGCGCAGAACCATTCAGAAACATACCGCAGGTTGAAGATGCACCCTCCACCTGTACGCTTTTGTTCTCTCTAACGACAATCCTTGAGAAGTATGCGAGGCACGAAATGATGCCCATGCCTGGGATCAATGACGGAGCAATTCCATGACAATCGGATTCAAAGAGGAGTACGCAAGCCCATTCGCGGACTTCATCCGTAATGCGAAATCGCACGAAAAAAAGCGCGTTTACCGTGAAGTGCTGACCGAAGCTACCAAGAAGCAGAATGAGGTGATGCTGGCTGCACGCATCACGCATTCGGCGGATGGCGCAGGTTTCAATGCGTAAGCTGATCGAAGTGATGACTTCAAGGGATTTCTCCCGTTGTGATCAGATTAGAGAATTGCTCTGAGTTGATGATGAAAGCTCCAGCCTCAAGCGCCTTGGAAACTTTGGTTGGCCCCGCATTTTCGCCATAACAAAGAAACGTCAGCGTCTTGCCTGCCGTACTCATGACCTTCAACCCATATTCCACTGCTTTTTGCTCCAGCTCAGCCCGTTGTGCAGCTGCGAACCCAGTGAAAAGAATTTGATTGATCCTACCCGGTGACATTTTCGGATGAGGCGTTTGCGAAGCGGCTTCTGAAGCAACGAGCGCCGGTCGCTTTCGATCGTGCTGAAGCCTCGGAGAAGGAGGAGCGGCCTCGTTTAAGAGCAGCTCAGCCCCAAGCAATACTTCGATGATGCGATCCTTGCGATAGGTTTTAGGAAAGGTATCGCTGTCCGATCGTCCTTGAATGTAAACCGAATTCTCTGACCATTGAATCAACTCCCGCTGACTTAAGTCGCCCTTTGCATCTCTATAGCTGAATTTTAGAGTCGACATCCGTTTCACTCCCTTCTGACGATCACATGGCCAAATTCCATGCATTACTACGCTGGCTTTATCGAGAGGTGATTTCCTTTCAACAGGCTCGTTGAGTGTCCATGACCTTCGCCCATTAGAGTTCAACGTTAGCAGCCCGAGAGTGACGTCAGAAAAAGATGTGTTCCATTATTTTGCAGCGAAAGATCGCCACATGAACATTAGCAAAACCCGGTAACACACCCACCTCACCATCGCGTCTGCCTTACCTAGACTGCGGTAAGCGACCCCGCCCGTCAGCGGAAGACGACCGACCGGTGGTTATAGTATTGATCATATTAATTCAATGGGTATAGTACCCACCAAGCACACCACAGGGAGGTGTTGTGAATAGCCGTTTTTTAATCGGCCAACTCGTCGCAGACGGTTGGTATCTGGTAAGGATCAAAGGAAGTCACCATCACTTCAAGCATCCGACCAAACCAGGACTGGTCACCGTGCCACATCCGAAAAAGGATCTGCTGAAAAAAACGGCCATCAGTATTTTGCAGCAGGCGCTGCTTTGACCCTCTGAGTCATTTGCGCCATGGAGGACAACGAATATGCTCTACCCGATTGCGATTTCAATTGGCGATGACCAACACGCCTGGGGTGTAGAAGTCCCGGACATTCCTGGATGCTTTTCCGCCGGAGAGGATCTGGACGATGCCGTCGCCATGGCTCGCGAAGCCATCGAAGGTCATTTCGAGATTCTCGCGGACGACGACGCCCCCATTCCAGCGGCCAGCAAACTGAGCCTGCACGTGGCCAACCCGAAATACGCCGGTTGTGCATGGGCCGTGGTGGATATCGATGTGCTCAAGTATTTGGGCAAAGCCCAAAAGCTCAACATCACCCTACCGGGGCACTTGCTCAACCGCATTGACGAGTATGTGTTGCATCACCCGGAAGAGAAAAGCCGTTCCGGATTTCTGGCTTCGGCAGCGCTGAAGGTGTTGCAGCAGGGTTAAATCCTGAACTTTGGAAACCGGCCTAACGGCCGGTTTTTTTATATCTGTCAGATATCGACTCTACGCGGCAACTAAGCCGGCACAACCTTATCCAGGGCCTGATTCACCGCCAATTCCCCCAGCATGACGACCTGCGCGATGCCGAGTGCAGTCTTGCGGTGTGAGGTGTCCAGCAACGCGGCGAAGTTGTTGAGCATGGTGGTGGCCGAGCCGAGTGTTTCGCTGGCGTTGGCCAATAGGGATTCGGTGTCGTAGGTGGGGTTGGCGAGGTACATCGGTTCGGGTTCGCGGGTGGAACCCATGATCTGCGCGGTCGGGCTGAGGTAGTGGTCGAGGGCGCGTTCGGCGGCTTCGTGGAATTTCTTGGAATTGGGTGATTCGTAGGGGGATGCCGGATCGGTTTCCGGCGGATTTGGCGTTACTTTGAACATTGGATTGAGACCTTTTAGTAAGGCCGCACCGATCTCGCTACTAAACGGATGGGTGGCAGCTGTGCGCAAGTTAGTAGACCGGACCCCAATCCAAATCCGGCGCACCCGAGGGCGCCATGCGCACAGCCACCATCAGGTGCAAGCATTCGCCTGACTGAGTGGTACTCATGCAGCTATTTAGATTGAGGATGCCGGGCTACTAAACCCGATCACTGGAAATCAGTGACGCGAACCAAGTTACCGACCGCCTCCCAAGCGCACAAGCCGGCGGATTCTGGCGTAGCGGTAGGCAACGGCGCAAGGATTTGTAGGCTTCAGGAAGTAACACTGCAGGCCTTTAAACACCCCACTCGGAATGCGTTTATGCAGCGATAACACATGGCGTTTTTCCCGACATTACAGATCCACAACACGCCACCGGTTTTCACCTCCCGCCCAACCGACTAGCATTTCTCCATCGACCACCACCACCCTCCCCCTGCGCGGCCATCGACGAATACGCGCCATCATTTTCGAGGGATTCCAATCGCGGCCACTTTGCCGCTGACGACCGAACTCAAAAGAGCCCTTCACCATGACGCAAAACATTTACGACGATCCCGAGTTTTTTCAGGGCTACAGCCAGATGAACCGCTCAATCGGCGGCCTCGACGCGGCGCCGGAGTGGCCGGCGATCCAGGCATTGCTGCCATCCATGCACGGTTTGAACGTGGTGGATCTGGGCTGCGGTTATGGCTGGTTCAGCCGTTGGGCCATCGAGCATGGCGCGGCCAGTGTGTTGGCGCTGGATGTCTCAGAGAAGATGCTGGAGCGTGCGCGGGCAACCACGACGGCGGCGAACATTCGTTATGAGCGCGCCGATCTGGAACAGCTCAACTTGCCCGCCTGCAGTTTTGATCTGGCTTACAGTTCACTGGCGCTGCATTACATCAAGGATTTTCCGGGGCTGTTTGCGCACCTGTATGCGGCGCTGAAACCGGGTTCGCATTTGGTGTTTTCCATCGAGCATCCGATTTTTATGGCGCCGCGTCATCCGGGCTGGTTGATTGACGCTGAAGGCAACAAGCGTTGGCCGCTGGACAGCTATCAGTTGGAGGGTGAGCGGGTTACGAACTGGCTGGCTGAGGGCGTGATCAAGCAGCATCGTACGGTGGGGACGTTGCTCAATTCGCTGATCGATGCGGGGTTCACGATTCGACATGTCAATGAATGGGGGCCGAGCGATGCTGAAGTGGCGGCGCAACCAGCGCTGGCGGAAGAGCGGGAGCGGCCGATGATGATGCTTGTGGCAGTGCAACGCTGAGCCCTCACCCTAACCCTCTCCCAGAGGGAGAGGGGACTGACCGCAGTGCCAGTACGAGCTACGCCGACGTGCGAAATCGAGTCGAACTCAGGTTTTGGAAGCGACACCAATCGGCTCCCTCTCCCTCGGGAGAGGGCTGGGGTGAGGGGGCCAATTTATTTCAGCGCGTCGCAACGATAAATAACCGTGGAAATGGCAACAGCACCGAGCCATCCGCCAATGCCGGATAAGCCTTCCCAACCTCCACCAGATACTGCTCCAGGTACTGCGCCTTTTCCGCCTCGGTCAGCGGACTCAAAAACGGAATCAACCCGCTCCCCTTGAACCACTCCACCACCCCCGCCGCCCCGCCAGACAGCTGATGGTGATAGGTGGTGCGCCATATATCGACCCGCGCGCAGTGTGGCCGCAGCATCGAGAAATAATCGTTGGCACTCGCCATGTCGGTACGCTGCCCCGCAGCGCCGCCAAGCTTGCTCGCCCACGGACCATTCGCGGCGACTTCGCGCATCAAACGGTGGGAAGGTTCATTAAGGTTATCCGGCATCTGAATCGCCAGGCTGCCACCCGCCGACAACTTGCTGACCAACGCCGGCAGCAACGTCGCGTGATCCGGCACCCACTGCAGCACCGCATTGGCGAAGATCACCTCGAACGGCCCGGCATCGGCCCACTTATCAATCTCGGCCACCTCGAACCGCAGATCCGGCAAGCGCTTGCGTGCGGCATCGATCATGTCCGCCGAGCTGTCCAGCCCGCTGACCTTCGCACCGGGAAAACGCTGTACCAGCAATTCCGTGGAGTTACCGGGACCGCAACCGATATCGACCACTGTTCGCGCTTCAGCCGTGGGAATCGCCGCCAGCAGATCGCGGGCCGGGCGGGTGCGTTCATCTTCGAAAGCGACGTATTGTTTGGCGGACCAACTCATTGCGTTCTCCTGTCGTGGGCATTTCAGCGGTTCGTCACGATACCGCTAACTGGCGTGTCTGCCTGCCCTACCAACGTCAGATGACGTTGGCGGATTTGTAATCAGAATTTTCCACCAGCCGCCAATGTCTGAATTTCAAGCACTCCTCCAATAAGGAACACGGCCATGAAATTCGCAAAGATTTCCCAGAAACTTGCTCTGTGGGCGGGTAGCCCGAAAACCTTTATGGGGGCGTTGATCCTGATCGGTGTGTGGGGATTGTGTGGGCCGATCTTCGATTACAACGACACCTGGCAACTGATCATCAACACCTCGACCACCATCATCACCTTCCTGATGGTGTTCCTGATCCAGAACACGCAGAACCGCGATACCGACATTCTCCATTTGAAAATCGATGAATTGCTGTTGGTGACCAAAGAGGCACAAAACGCGATGCTTGGGCTGGAAGCGCTGGATCTGAAGCAGTTGGAGGCGTTGCGCAGGCACTATCGTTCGTTGGGCGAAGGGGAAGTGTTCAACCTTGAGGGGTTGGGCGAGAAGAGCAAGTCGAAGCAGGATCTGAATGAATGTTGAGGGGTTAAAATCAAAAGATCGCAGCCTTCGGCAGCTAATACAGGGATTGAGTAGGAGCTGCCGAAGGCTGCGATCTTTTGCTCTTGATTAGCGGCTGGCCTGTAACTGGCGAGCCATTTCCAAATGGCTTCGCAATTTCGGCAGTGTTTCGTCAGCGAAGGCTTTGATCTCAGGCACGTCAGTGGTCTGCGCTTCCTGCTGAATCTGCTCGATGGCCTCTTCAGTGGCTTTGACCTGGCTGGTGGCATAGGCCTGATCGAAGGTGTCACCGTCCTTCACTTGCGGCATCAATTCCTTGGCCTTGTCGGCCAATTCTTCCCGGGGCGCCACCGGCAGGTCGAGCTTCTTGGCGATTTTCGCCAGGTGCTGATTGGCAGTGGTGCGGTCGTTGATAACGACGATGGTGTAGTCCTTGACCTCTTTCGATTCGGCTTTGCTGTGGGCCAGACGACTGGCCTCGATGTCGGCCATGCCTTTGGCCGAGGCATCGTTGATGAAATCGGCGGGCGACTGGGCAAAAGCGCTGCTGGCACACAGGCCCAATAGCGATGCAAAACTCATGGTGCGTATACGGGTGGCCATCCGGCTCATGGTCGCGCCCTCCTTACTTGCGAAATTCAAGCGGGAGCTTACGCCCCCGCCTCTCAATCAAAACTACCTTCACCGACTACTTCGATTTCTGAGCGGGCTTGCGGCCCATGTCTGTTTTTGGCTCTTTGTCGACAGTCGTTGTGGTGGTTTTCCCACCTTTGCGACCTGCTTCAGAGGCCTTCGTTCGATCGTTGGCGAAGTTTCCCGAGTTCGAGTTTCTTGAATTAGGCATGATTCTCTACCTCTTGGTAATGATCGTGGCGAGCAGGTGCCCGCCTGGATTGAGAATTTTCTGGCCGGCAAAGGTTTAGAAAAGTTGCAGTCGCTGCGACGAACGGCGCTGCTTTATCAGCCGTTGAGCGCGTGATGGTTCAACCGTTTGGCGGCGTACATCGCCTGATCGGCATGGCGGAACAACTGTTGCTCCTCGCTGCCGTTCTCTGGATAGCGGGCGACGCCGATACTGGGTTCGATGTGCAGGTTGTGGCCATCGAGACGCATCGGTTGCGCCAGCACCTGTCGGATTTTTTCCGCCACGCCGTCAGCATCTTCCGCGGCCTGAACACTGTGCAGCAGGACGACAAATTCATCGCCCCCCATTCGGGCAACGGTGTCGGTTTCCCGCACGCAACCCTTGAGGCGGTTGGCCACGGTTTGCAAGAGCATGTCGCCGACCGCATGGCCGAAGGTGTCGTTAACCTGTTTGAAGCGATCCAGATCGACATACAGCAAAGCCATGTGCCCGGATTGCTCACGAGCATTGGTTAAAGCAGCCTTGAAGCGATCGCGCAGTAATTCACGATTGGGCAGTTGCGTCAGTTGATCGTACTGCGCCATGCGCCGCAGGCGGGCGTGCAATTGCTGACGCTCGATGGCCGTGGTGACTTGGGCGCAGACGTACTGCAGCAATTCCTTGTCCTGCTCGGTGTAGCGTTCGCCGCCGGGCAGGCTTTTGACGATCAAGGCGCCGATGGTGCCGTTCTTCGAGTTCAACGGCACACCGAGCCAGCAAGGCGCGTTCTGGCCTGCCACCAGTTCGGCGAAATCGGCTGGGGAATCCGGGCTGTCTGGCGTCAGCAGAATCGGTTGGCCGCTGCGAATGACCTCCGTGCACAGACGTCCGGTGACGGTCCCCGGCTGCTCGGGCTGCAATTCGTGATCGTCGACGTGATAGGGGAAATTCAGTTGTGCGCAGTGTTCGTCGTAAAGCGCCACGGAAAAATTCATCGCTGGCAGCCATTCGCCGATGATCAGGTGGATGCGTTTGAACAGCGCCAGCAGATCTTCCGCCGCATGAGCCGCTTCGGAAATCGCGTACAACGCAGCCTGCCGCGACTCGGCCAGCTTGCGCTCGGTGATGTCGCGCGCCACGGCGATGCGCAGTTGATCAACTTCCGACCAGCGCGCCGACCAGAGGATATGCACAACGCTGCCATCCTTGCGCAGGTAACGGTTTTCGAAGTTGAGCTTGGGTTCGCCGCCCATGATTTCCTTGGCGGCGGCGAGGGTGCGTTGCCGATCCGCCGGGTGCACCAGGTCGATCATGGGCCGGCCGATCAACTCTTCAGGCGTATAGCCGAAAACACGCTCACAGGCGGCACTGACAAAAACAAAGCGACCCTGCTTGTCGACCGCACACACGGCGTCCAGCAACAGATCAATAAAACTCGCCAACGGCGCGGAATTTCGGCTTTCCATGGTTCAGCGGGGGTGTCCGGGTAATGCAGCACTGATCAACCTTCCCTGACCTCGTGATTGCGCCTCCCTGCACTCACTTTCAAGCCTTGTTCGGCATCAGCCCCGGCAGCGCGTGCACCAGCGCATTGATGGCGAAACCGATAAACATCACGCCGCACAGCCGGGTGATCAACAGTTCGTGGCGCTGATACAGCGTGCGTACCCGCTGCGCGCCGACCACGCCGATGAGAATAGCGTAGGCCAGCAGGCCGCCGAGGAAACTCAGGGCAATCAGCGCCGGCAGCATCGACCAGTTGAGCAATTCAGCGCGGCTCGACAGCAGCGCGGTGAACGTCGCGACCGCCACCGGGTAGGCCTTGGGATTGGTCAGACCAAACAGAATGCCGTGCCAGAACGGCTTGCGCGCCGCGCCCTGGGGTTCGTCGCCGTTGCGGCGCTGGGCTCGCACTGCGCGCCAGCCGAGCCAGAACAGGTACAAGCCGCTGAGCACACCGAGCACATCAAACACGGTGCTGCCGATTTCCCGGGCGCCGACAATGGCGATCAGCGCCGTGCTGCACCAGACCACATCGCCGAGCAGATGCCCGCACAGAAACCCCGCCCCGGCCCGCCGCCCGTGGGCTGCACCGATGCCGAACACCGCTAGCACACCCGGCCCGGGCGTGATGCCGTAAATGAAACCCGAGGCCAGCACGGCCATTAGCAACGATGGAGTCATGGAAAACCTGCAAGTACCAGAACACGTGGCCGCCAGTCTATATCAGACAAATGTGTCTGATCATGACTCGTCGTAAAAACGCATGCCGGCGTACGGTTTTTTCCGACACGCCGCCAGCCGTGAAGCGAGATCGCCGACATGGGCTTCGAGCTTGTGGCCGTCGGGATCGAGAAAGTAGAAAGACGCACCTTCGCTGCGGTTATCCCGCCACTCCTGCACGTTCGCCGCTTTTAGCTTCTGCACGAACGTTGAGATATCTGCCGCGTTGAGGCTGAACGCGTAATGGGTGTAATCGACGCAAGCTTGAGTTTTGCGCAAGGGATCAAGCGATAGACACAACCACAAACCCGGCAGCGACAGGTAGGCACCAGCATCCCACGTGGCTTCAACGCGCAACTGCAAGACATCGCGGTAGAACGTCAGGCTGCGCTGCAAATCGCTGACCGCGAGGGTCAGGTGGTTGAGGCCGGTGAGCATCGGGTCAGTAACCTCTGAGGTCTTCGGGGACGATGTATTGCTGGCCGTCGTAGGTCAGGGTGATCTGTTTTTGCTTCAGGCGGGTGGTATTGGAAACGCACTCTTTACCCGACTGTGTATTTTTCATTTTGCTGCCGTTGGTAGTGACGATTAAATCGGCCAGACCATGGTGGCTGGAAGCGCCGATTTCGACGGTTCGGCGAATGGTTTTGGTATAGCCTTCGCAGTCATCGATGAACTCGCCGTTGTTCTTGGCAACCACCAGGCCCTCCAGCACCGGACGCAACTCATTGCCTTCGCGAACATACAACGCCAAATCGGTTTTCTCGTAGGGAATAGCGTGGGAACTGTGCGTAAACAATGAACGCAGACCGAAAGCCCGAACCTGTGGCGCCAGTCGATAACGGGCCGTGTCGATACGCAGATCATCAAAGCGCACGGCATCGGAGTTGTAAGCGCCCGGCTTGCGGTACGTGGCGATGGGGTTGTGAGTGCTGGCGTTGACGATCGACAGATCCAGATCGAAGACCCCGGCATCATCGCCGCCGGCGTCGGGAAGATAAGTGGATTTAACCGAAATCGCCTGGTTCTGCACGGCCGGCCAGACTTTGCAGCGCGACAGGTTTTTGCCGTCGAAGTCTTTGGTTTGGCAGGCGGCCTGGGCTTGAGGAGCGAGGGCCAGAATACTGAGGACAATAAAGAGCCTGGTGGGCGTGGGCATTGTTCTTCCTTGATAAGAGTCGTGTTAAGCAGCCGTTTAAAGGCCTTTGAAGCCTTGCGGCAAGACGTAAGACTTTCCGTCATAAAGCAATGTTGTGAGAACGGGTGGGTAATGGGTGATTTTATCTTCACAAGCCTCTGCGTCGCCCACGCTGCTTGTGCCGGTTTGCTGAGTCTTGACTATCAGGTCCGCGTAACCATGGGAGCTTGTTTTGGCGACTTCCACCGTTCTGGTAATTTCGCTGCGTTCACCTTCGCAAATATCATTCCACTCGCCGCTGTATTGGGAGACCAGCAACTGGCTCAGGATTGGACGCAACGTTGCTCCCTCTCTCACGTAGAGCGAAAGCTGAACCTCTTCCAAAGGATTAAGACGGGATGCATTGGTGACACGGGCACGCACACCGAAGGCCCGGAAATCGGCAGCCACTTTGTAGCGTGCAGTATCGAGTGCCAGTTCCACCAAGGCTACGCCGTCAGTTTCGAAAGCAGCGGCTTGATGATAAGTGGCAACAGGAACTGATCGTCCATCCTGTAATACAGACAAATCAACATCGTAAAAGCCGTGCGAGTTTCCCTCGACATAATCGGAAGCTCGCTCGAACCTGGCGGTGGCGCTGAGGGTCTGCCCGGGATAGGCCGGCCAATCCTTGCAAACCGAAAAATCCAGATCCCCCGACACTGCCGGCGGCGTGCAATCAGCCAATACCTGCCCCGCCAGCAACCACCCGCACAATACCGCACACCCGACCCAGCCAGACTTCACTGTCACTTCCTGCTCCCTGATCACTTTTTCAGCCGCGCACTATCCCCTGCTGTATCGGCCCTTTCAACCGAATCATCAGTAGACCAACGTGCATTTCCCGCTAGGTAGCGAGACACAGTTAACGGCGTCGCGGGTGGTGGGGGGATTCGGATGTTTGAGAGGAACGGGCTGGCTGTTAGCTGATGTCATGAATCCATGATTTTTCTGCGTCTGGACGTCAGTCTTCGCGAGCAGGCTCCCACAGGGAAATGCATTTCAACTGGGAAATGCGATCAACTGTGGAAGCGAGCTTGCTCGCGAAGAGGTCAGCCCATTCAGCGAAGGCTTGTCAGCCCTCCCCGTCAGTCTGCCGCCGTCAACAATCGCACCAGATGAGCCGCTTCATTTCTCTGCCCCAACACCAGCACTGACGAACCCTGCAGACAGGCGTCCTGCGCGATCCACTCGATAGCGGCGGCGCCTTCTACATCAAACCCAGGATCCACGGCGCCATCGACCAAAAAGCCTCCCGACAGCAACCGTCGTGTGCCGTCCGAGGTCTGTCCGACCGTGACGATTCGCGGGCCGGGGGAGTCATTCAGCGCGAACCCTGCGCTCCAGCTTTTCAGATCCAGTGGCTGCGCGGCAACGGTAAGGACAGGCGCCCCTCGGTTGAACGCTAAATCAGGCCCACCGTCGCGGGTGAACCCGCTGATGAGGCCGTGCTGAAGCTTCTCCCCGGCGGACGACTCGACGGCCGATCCGATCATCAACAAGCCCTGCGCCGATTGCACGACGATGCGGTTCACTGAGCTTTCGAGCGGTGCCCCCGCATTTTGCAGTTCCAGCAGCAGCGTACCGCCCTTGCCGAACGACGTGGCAACCTGCCCGGAACTGTCGAAAGCCATGACCAGTCCCTGATTGGTCACTTCTGTCTTGCCATGGACAAGAATCTTCCCATCGTCCAACTGCGTAACCCCTTGCAACGTGATCGCCACACCGGAAAGCGTCAGGTGGATCCAGCCTTTGCCGGCAAATGCCGGGTCATCCTTGCCATCCAGAAAGAAACGCGTCAACAACCCGCTGCCCCCTTGAGAGGTGACGAAGAGCAATCTGTCCGGCATCGCTTCGGGAGTGGAGTGCGCCAAAATCAAGCGACCGCCCGTGGCATTTTCGAGCGCAGGAATACGCATCGGCACGACCCGGTAGCCAGGCTGTCCATCACCAAACTCGGGATCGAGCGTACCGTCGGGGTTGAATCGAGCGATGATTTGCTGGAGTTTGCCCTCGGGATCTGCAAGCACTGCGCTCATCCAGAATGCGTCGTCGCTCTCATCGACAACCAGACTCCCGCCTTGTGATAACCGACCGTTGGCAAACTGGCCGCTCAGGTATCCGCCCTGACCGAAGCCGGTGTCGATAAGACCGTCAGGGAGCAGTCGTGCAAGGCCGTAGTGCGAGGCTCCCGCTGCGTCGATAACCGTTGCACTTACCATGATCCGAGCCGAAGGCAGCACTGCGACACTTTTGCCGATGGTTTTGCGCGCGCCAGGAAACTCCAGCGTTTGCAGACCCGAATGGGCAAACGTCTGATCCAGCTCACCTGCTGATTGTGCTTTAGGTGCGTTGGTGTTCGGCATGTTCATGTGCTCCTCAAGGGATCGTGGTCGCCCCCGTTGTCAGAGCATTCGATCCGAAGCAGCCAAACCAGACAACTGACAGAAATGACAGTTTTTTAGAAGAAAATGAAATTGCCGACCAAGCAAAAAAAACTAAAAGACTGGTAGTTCTTACAGGTTCAAAACGCAACCGGTCATGCCAGCCTCTCGATTCAAGTTCAGCCTGAAACGAGAAGAACAATGAGCATTTCCGATAAGCCCAAGACGCAACCTGTCCCGCCCCCGACTATCACGTACCCCGAAGAGGGCCAGGAAACGGGAGTTGCAACACTGTTTCTCGGGAGCGGTATACCGGGTGCTCAGGTGCAGGTCTGGAACATTGAAAATACGCACTTACTCGGTGGAGGACCGGTCAGCGCAAATGGACGATGGGCGTTTAGCATCAGCGGTGCCCAGTCGACGGGTCAGCACGGGGTTCGCGCCCACCAGACATGGGAAGCCATCAAGTCAGACTGGAGTGACGAGCGCAGGTATACCGTGCTACTGCAGCCAGCAATCGACGTCCCGGTAATTGTCGAACCAAAAGAAGAAGCTCAGGTAAGCGCTGTTCCGGTCTTTTCCGGAAATGTCACAAAAGCTGAAGGCTTCGTTAGCATTATCGATCTGGACACCGGCGAGATGATTGCCAAAGCCGACGTCGACTCCCTCAAGCAATGGAGTAAACAGATTACAAAACCCTTACCTCCCGGACCGCACCGGATATCCGCCATTCACAACATCAACGGGAATTTGTCCGACTGGGTCCGTGTTCGTACGTTTACGGTGATCGCTAAAGGCAAGGGCAAGGGTAAAACCTGACATTCAAGAAATTAACCCTGCCGCGCCCATTAAAACGCGTTGCGAAAAATCTCCTCGATCTGGCGCTGATCCGCCGCCCGAGGATTGGTCAAACCGCAGGCGTCTTTCAGCGCATTGCTGGCGAGCACCGGAATGTCACTGAGCTTGGCGCCCAATTCGCGCAAGCCACCGGGAATTTCGACATCCTTGGCCAGGCAGCGGATCGCGTTGATCGCTGCCTGTGCGCCCTCTTCGGCGCTGAACCCACGAATGTCGGCGCCCATGGCGTGGGCAACATCGGTCAGCCGATCGGCGCAGACCAGCGCATTGAACGTCTGCACATGGGGCAGCAGCACGGCGTTGCACACGCCATGCGGCAAGTCGTAGAACCCGCCCAACTGATGTGCCATCGCATGCACATAACCGAGCGAGGCGTTGTTGAATGCCATGCCGGCGAGGAACTGCGCGTAAGCCATGTTTTCCCGCGCGGCGAGATCACCGCCATCGCGCACAACCAGACGCAGGTTGTTGCTGATCAGGGTCATGGCTTTCAGCGCGCAGGCGTCGGTGATCGGGTTGGCGGCGGTCGAGACATAAGCCTCGATGGCGTGGGTCAGCGCATCCATGCCGGTGGCGGCGGTCAGGCCTTTGGGCATCGCGACCATCAGCGCCGGGTCATTGACCGAGAGCAGCGGCGTGACGTTGCGATCGACGATGGCCATTTTCACGTGGCGCGATTCGTCGGTGATGATGCAGAAGCGGGTCATCTCGCTTGCGGTGCCGGCGGTGGTATTGATGGCGATCAGCGGCAATTGCGGCTTGCTCGATTGATCGACGCCTTCGTAATCGCGAATCTGCCCGCCATTGGTCGCGCACAGGGCAATGCCTTTGGCGCAATCGTGGGGCGAGCCGCCGCCCAGCGACACGATGAAATCGCAGCGAGTCTCTTTGAGCAGCCCCAGCCCGGACTCGACGTTGGCGATGCTCGGGTTGGGTTTGGCGCCGTCGAAAATCACCGAATCGATGTCCTGCATTGCCAGTTTCTCGGCGATCATCGTGGCCACACCAGCCTTGGCCAGCCCCGCGTCAGTGACGATCAGCGCCTTGCGAAAACCGTAGTTGCGGATCGCGACCATGGCTTCGTCGAGGCAACCGTTGCCCATGATGTTTACCGCCGGAATAAAAAAGCTGCTGGTCATGCGCGCATCTCCTGACAAGGGCCGAATCGACTGCTCCGATACGGCGGATGTGCACAGCATCGACCGATCGGTCACGGCCGATGTTGATCTGGCTCAATGCCCGCTCGTGATAAAGTCGCCGCCCATCAGCCCCTTTGTTTTGAGACGCCTGCGCAATGACCGATTTTCTGGATGTCGACGCCACCCTCGAAGACTGGAACGCCTTGCGCGCCACCAGCGACTTCAACGGCCTGCTGGTGGGCAATGGCGCCAGTCGTGCGGTGTGGGACGACTTCGGCTATGACTCGCTGTTCGAAAACGCCCGAACCGTCGAGGAAAAACCGCTGAGCCCGTCGGAACTGGCGGTGTTCGACGCCATGCAAACGCGCAGCTTCGAGCAGGTCCTCGGCGCGCTGAAAACCACCAGCCGGGTCAACAAGGCGTTGGCCGTCAGCTCGGCGGCGCCGCGCAACCGCTACTACGCGATCAAGGAAGCGCTGATCAACACCGTGCACGCCGTGCACATTCCGTGGCGATTGGTGCAAGCCTCGACGCTGGCGACGCTGAATGAAGAACTGGCGCGCTATAGCACGGTGTTCACCACCAATTACGACTTGCTCAACTACTGGGCGCTGCAGCACAACAGCGAGGCCATCGACGACTTGTTCAACGGCGCAAATGCCAGCTTCGATCTGGCCGAACGTGCCACCGACAAACCGCGCTTGTTGTACCTGCACGGTGGTCTGCATCTGGTGCGCAACCAGGACGGCACCGCACGCAAACTGACCTCAACCGAAGGCACGCTGCTCGGCAGTTTCGCGATCAACAACACGATCAAGACGCTGGATGATGTGCCGCTGTTCGTCACCGAAGGGCCGAGTGCGGACAAACTCAAGACCATTCGCAGCTCGGATTATCTGTCGTTCTGTTATGACCAATTGCTGGGGCATGACGGCAGTCTGTGCATCTTCGGTCATGCCTTGGGCGAGCAGGATGCGCATATCGTGCGGGCGCTGCGTTTGGCGAAACCGAAGACTGTGGCGATCTCGATTTATCCGCGCAGTGCGGCGTTCATTCAGCATCAGAAACGGCATTACGCGAAGGTGTTCGAGGGCACGGAGGTTGAGTTGCGGTTTTTTGATGCGAAGAGCCATGCGCTGGGGAATCCGAAGCTTTCGGTACCCGTCGAGGTTTAAAGCAAGATCAAAAGATCGCAGCCTTCGGCAGCTCCTACAGGGGAACGCATTCCAACTGTAGGAGCTGCCGAAGGCTGCGATCTTTTGATTTCAAGGTTCATTCTTCGGCGCTGTGCACCACCACCAGCAACTGCGCCTGCACCTCACCCACCGAACGGATCCGGTGCGGCTTCTGTGCATTGAAGTGCAGTGCATCACCGCGTTCCAGCAGCACCTTCTCGTTCATGAAATCCACTTCGACCTGCCCTTCGTGGACGAACAGAAACTCCTCGCCCAAATGCTCCTTGAAGGTTTTGTCAGTGAACTCGCTCGGCGGGTAGATGATGAACGGCAGCAGGTTGCGTTCGCTGACTTGATGGGCCAGCACCGCATACCCGGGACTCTGGTCATTCGCCGCCAGTGACTGGCGCTCATGGCTGCGCACCAGGCTGTAGCTGTCGAGGCTGACGCTGTCTTCGGAGAACAACTCCTCGACTTTGACGTTCAACGCCTTCGCCAGTTTCAACGCGGCAGCAATCGAAGGGGTGTTCAGCCCGCGCTCGACCTTGGACAGATAACTCTTGGTCATGCCGGATTTTTCGGCCAATGCCTCAAGGGTAACGCCAAGTTTTTTTCTCAATAGTTTCAAACGGATAGACATTCGCGGTGGTTATTCCAGCAAGGAAGCAGCGATTCGTGCTTGCCAATGACACTTTGTGTCATATAGCCTCTTTCGTGTCATTTGCTCTCACTCAAAGGACACAGACATGGCCAAGACATTAGCACTACCCAAAGACCAACTGGTCAAGCAAGCGCTGACCCAGATGCAAAAAAGCCTCGCGGATAATACGTGGACCGACCGACAAAAGCTGGCCCTGACCTGCCGGATTCTCTTCGAAAACGGCCACGACTCCGGTCTGGCCGGACAAATCACCGCCCGTGGCCCGCAGCCCGGTACCTATTACACCCAGCAACTGGGCCTGGGTTTCGACGAAATCACCGCGAGCAATCTGCTGCTGGTCAACGAGGATCTGGAAGTCCTCGAAGGTCACGGCATGGCCAACCCGGCCAACCGTTTCCATAGCTGGGTGTACCGCGCCCGGCCGGACGTGAACTGCATCATTCACACCCACCCTACCCACGTCGCGGCGCTGTCGATGCTTGAAGTGCCGCTGCAGATTTCCCACATGGACTTGTGCCCGCTGTACGACGACTGTGCGTTTCTCGAGGGCTGGCCGGGGGTGCCGGTGGGCAACGAAGAAGGTGAGTTGATTGCCGGAGCGCTGGGCGACAAACGCGCAATTGTGCTTTCGCACCACGGTCAGCTGTCGACCGGCACGACGATTGAGGAGGCGTGTGTCATCGCCCAACTGATCGAGCGTGCGGCAAAACTGCAACTGCTGGCGATGGCGGCCGGTACGATCAAGCCGATCATTCCCGAGCTTGGCCGCGAGGCACACGACTGGATCGCCAAGCCGAAACGCCACGCCGCTGCCTTCAACTATTACGCCCGGCAGAACCTGCGCCAACACGCCGATTGCCTGAACTGAACCCTGTTACGGAGAGATTCCCATGTCCACTATTCACGGCATCATCGGCTACACCATCACCCCGTTCGGCGCCAATGGCGAAGGGCTGGATCTGCCAGCGCTCGGGCAATCGATCGATCGCCTGATCGACAGCGGCGTCCACGCGATTGCGCCGCTGGGCAGCACCGGCGAAGGCGCTTACCTGAGCGATGCGGAGTGGGATGAGGTTGCCGAGTTCAGCATCAAGCACGTCGCCAAACGGGTGCCGACCATCGTCAGCGTGTCTGACCTGACCACCGCCAAAGCCGTACGCCGCGCACGTTTCGCCGAAGGCCACGGTGCCGATGTGGTGATGGTGCTGCCAGCTTCGTACTGGAAGCTCACTGAGGCAGAAATTCTTGCCCACTACCGCGCCATCGGCGAGCGCATCGGCGTGCCGATCATGCTCTACAACAACCCGGCCACCAGCGGCACTGACATGTCCGTTGACTTGATTTTGCGCATCGTCAACGGCGTGGAGAACGTGACCATGGTCAAGGAGAGCACTGGCGATATTCAGCGCATGCACAAACTGCAACTGCTCGGCGAAGGTCAGGTGCCGTTCTACAACGGCTGCAATCCGCTGGCACTGGAAGCATTTGCGGCCGGGGCGAAAGGCTGGTGCACGGCGGCGCCCAATTTGATTCCACAACTGAATCTGGACTTGTACGAGGCCGCCATGGCCGGTGATCTGGATCGCGCGCGGGATCTGTTTTACCGCCAATTGCCGCTGCTGGATTTCATCCTCAAGGGTGGCTTGCCCGCGACGATCAAGGCAGGTTTGCGTCAGACCGGGCTTGAAGTGGGCGATCCACGCTTGCCGGTGTTTCCGTTGAGTGAGGCGGGTCAAACGCAGCTGCAGACAATCCTCAAGACCCTGCGCTGATCTCAAGCAATACGCAAAACCCTGTGGGAGCTTGGCTTGCCAGCGATGGCGGCGTACCAGTCTACATCCATGCTGAATGAAATGGCCTCATCGCTGGCAAGCCAGCTCCCACAGGAATGATGCTGGATTCGAAAATGAGCTCAGAGGACAGGCAAGGTCTTGTCCTTGATCACTTTGCTCGGTCCGTTCGCCTTCACACTGGCAATGCCTTTATCGCACGCCGCCTCCGAGGAATAGGATTCGCTGCTGCCGATAACCTGATGATTGGCGGCTTTCAGGTTGAAGTACGGATGGCCGTCCTTCGTCGACTTCTTCTCGTAGCGTTCATCCAGCGGGCTGTTGGTTTGCACCGCCGCGATGCCGCCGTCAGCCGCTGCGCGAGTGGTGTACAGCTCGCTGGTCAGAATCGTTTCGGCATTCGCCGCTTTCAGCACGAACCTGAACTGGCCGTTGCTGCTTTTACTGATTTCGTACCATCCGGACATGCTCGTTGCTCCTTGGCGATTGAGAGATTTCGCGCTTCAGAGTAAAGACCAGCTGCAGCCTTCTGTCGCCTGGACCGGCCCCATCGCTGGCAAGCCAGCTCCCACAGGAATCTTCTGTGTGCTCACTCACTGAGCCGCACCGCTAAACCTGTGGGAGCTGGCTTGCCAGCGATTGGGGCAACTCGGTCCAGGCTATTTCAGCGCAGTGCGCACCACCGACAATTCTGCGACAGCCCCGCGCCGCTGACTCAGATAACGCGTACAACTCACCCGCAGGAATGAGGCAAAATTCACCACCTCCCCGCGATAATCCATCACCTCTTCATACAGCTTGGCGATCAGTTGGTTGGTGGTCATGCCGTCGACCTCGGCGATTTCGCTGAGGATGTCCCAGAACTGATTCTCCAGGCGCAGCGTCGTCACCACGCCGCAGATGCGCAGCGAACGCGAGCGCGACTCATAGAGAATCGGGTCAGCCTTGACGTAGAGCTCGCACATCGGCGGTTCCTCGTTACAGGGTGATTTTGGTGCCGAGCAAACCGAGGAAACCGGCCAGCCAGTTCGGATGCGCCGGCCAGGCCGGGGCAGTGGCCAGATTGCCTTGAACGTGGCCGTCCGTCACCGGGATATCGATGTACGTACCGCCCGCCAGTCGCACTTCCGGCGCGCAGGCCGGATAGGCGCTGCATTCGCGCCCCTCAAGCACACCCGCCGCCGCGAGCAATTGCGCGCCGTGGCAGACCGCGGCAATCGGCTTGCCGGCCTTGTCGAAGGCGCGCACCAGTTCGAGGACTTTTTCGTTCAGGCGCAGGTATTCCGGCGCACGTCCGCCGGGGATCAGCAGCGCGTCGTAATCGGCCTCGCTCGCCTTGGCGAAGTCGAAGTTGAGGGCGAACAGGTGACCGGGCTTTTCGCTGTAGGTCTGATCGCCTTCAAAGTCATGGATCGCGGTGCGCACGGTTTTGCCGGCAGCCTTGTCCGGGCACACGGCGTGGACGGTGTGGCCGACCATTTGCAGGGCCTGGAACGGCACCATCACTTCATAATCTTCGACGTAATCGCCGACCAGCATCAGAATCTTTTTCGCGGCCATGGGGAGGACTTCTCTGGAGGGAATGCTTGGGAGTGTTCAAGGTAGACCTTATCCGCGAGGTCGGGTAACAACCGGCTACTACCGAGTTGACTCATCGCTGGCAAGCCAGCTCCCACAGGTTCTGAGGCGACCACCGATGTTGTGTTCAACTCGGACACTGTGGGAGCTGGCTTGCCAGCGATGCGATCTCAAACTGTACGGATAAGTCTGTGCCTAGCTGTAACAGCCCGAACTGCAAGGTTTATGGCTTTATGAAGGTCATTCCCTGCCACCTTCAATTCTGGTCTCCCCTCATGTCCTCGCGCGAAAATACCGGCATGGCCCTCGGCCTGCTCGGCGTGGTGATTTTCAGCCTTACCCTGCCCTTCACCCGCATCGTGGTGCAGGAACTGCATCCGCTGCTCAACGGTTTGGGGCGCGCGTTGTTCGCGGCGATTCCGGCGGCGTTGCTGCTGTTGTGGCGGCGCGAAAAGTGGCCAACCTGGCAGCAGGTCAAAGGCCTGAGCCTGGTGATTGCCGGGGTGATTCTGGGTTTTCCGGTGTTGTCGGCGTGGGCCATGCAAACCTTGCCGGCGTCACACGGTGCGCTGGTCAACGGCCTGCAACCGTTGTGCGTGGCGTTGTATGCCGCGTGGTTGTCCCACGAGCGCCCGTCAAAAGCCTTCTGGGCCTGTGCGGCGTTGGGCAGTGCCTTGGTGCTCGGTTATGCCTTGTATACCGGGGCCGGCAGCATTCAGGCGGGTGATTTGCTGATGCTCGGTGCGATTGCGGTCGGTGGACTGGGTTACGCCGAGGGCGGCCGCTTGGCCAAGGAGATGGGCGGCTGGCAGGTGATCTGCTGGGCGCTGGTGCTGTCGACGCCGCTGTTGATCGGGCCGGTGCTGTATCTGGCCCTGCAACATCAGGGCGCGGTCTCAGCCAAGACCTGGTGGGCGTTTGGTTATGTCGCGTTGTTCTCGCAGTTTCTCGGCTTCTTCGCCTGGTACGCCGGGCTGGCCATGGGTGGCATCGCCCGGGTCAGTCAGATCCAGTTGCTGCAGATTTTCTTCACCATCGCGTTTTCGGCGCTGTTCTTTGGTGAACATGTCGAGCCGATCACTTGGGTGTTTGCGTGCGGTGTCATCGCAACGGTCATGCTCGGCCGCAAAACCGCCGTGCGCCCTGCCCAACCTGCCACAGCCTGAACACATTCCCTTGTAGGAGCTGCCGCAGGCTGCGATCTTTTGATCTTGTTTTTAAGGTCAAAATCAAAAGATCGCAGCCTTCGGCAGCTCCTACAGGTTTTGCATTCCAAGCTCAGTTCAGGGTCAGGTCAGGTAACCGTCGGCGCGCAGCAGGGTTTCCAGGCAGTGTTCGCTGATATTGTAGAAGGCCTTCAACTCTTCGATCTTCACTAACAACTGCGCCGGGTTCACCGGCTCGGCGCGTTTCACCGCGAGAATCATCTTGTTCTTGTTGGTGTGTTCCAGCGAGATGAACTCGAACACCTTGGTCTCGTAACCACAGGCCTCAAGGAACAACGCACGCAGACTGTCGGTGACCATTTCCGCCTGCTGGCCCAGGTGCAAACCGTATTGCAGCATCGGCTTGAGCAACGCCGGGCTCTGGATCTGCAGGCGGATCTGTTTGTGGCAGCACGGCGAGCACATGATGATCGACGCGCCCGAGCGGATGCCGGTGTGGATCGCGTAATCGGTGGCGATGTCGCAGGCATGCAGGGCGATCATCACGTCCAGCTCGCTCGGCGCGACGCTGCGCACATCACCGCACTTGAACACCAGCCCCGGATGATCGAGCTTCGCCGCCGCGGCGTTGCACAGGTTGACCATCTCTTCGCGCAGCTCGACGCCGGTGACCTCGCCTTCAGCCTTGAGCGTGTTGCGCAGGTAATCGTGAATCGCGAACGTCAGGTAACCCTTGCCCGAACCGAAATCCGCCACGCGCACCGGTTTGTCCAGCGCCAATGGCGACGAGGTCAGCGCATGGCTGAACACTTCGATGAACTTGTTGATCTGCTTCCACTTTCGCGACATCGCCGGGATCAGCTCATGTTGCGCGTTGGTCACACCGAGGTCCTTGAGGAATGGCCGGCTCAGCTCAAGGAAGCGGTTTTTCTCACGGTTATGCTCAGCGGACGGCGCCTCGCGCAATTGCTGAGGTTTGCTCTTGAACAGCGAAGACTTGCCCTTTTTGCTGTATTCCAGTTGCGCTTCGTCGGTCAGCGCGAGCAAATGCGCGTTCTTGAACGAGGCCGGCAACAACGCGGCAATCGCCGCCACACCTTCAACCAACGGCAGGTTTTTGGTGATGTCGCGGGTTTTGTAGCGATAGACGAACGACAGGTTTGGCTGCGCTTTGACGGTCACCGGTTTGATGATGACCCGCTGCAGATCCGCCTCTTCACCGACGTACTTGGCCAACACCAGTTTGATGAAGCCGTTCTGTTCGAGGCTGGTTTGCAGCAACTCGATGAACTGGGCGTGGTGATCGGGCGCAGGCTTGGTGGCAGGAGCAGTAACGGACATGGAAAAGCGGCCTCGGACGGGCGAAATCGGGAATGGCAGGTATTTTAGGGGGGATGGGGGTTGGGGACACGCTCTTATTTACCCAACGGTTGTTAAGAGCACCCTCACCCTAGCCCTCTCCCGGAGGGAGAGGGGACTGATTGGGGGATATTGAAGAGATACACCGACTTGAACGATTTGCCTTGAATCCATAATCGACACGGTTTTTCAGGTCGATGTCGAGCGCAAGACACCTCGGTCGGCCCCCTCTACCTCCGGGAGAGGGCTGGGGTGAGGGTATGGTACTCAAGCCGAATGAAGAATCTGCAACCTATCCCAAAACCACCAACCGATTCGGCAACTCATTCCTCACCTGCGTCACCGGCACATGCACTTTCAGCAACTCCCCACACGCCTCGATACACGTCACAAACCCTTCCAACGTGCGCCCCTGCCTGACCTGCTCGGTAAACGCCGCCACAATCGAATCCCAGGTTTTATTGTCCAGCCGCTTGGAAATCCCTTCATCCACCAGAATCTCCACATAGCGTTCAGCCTCGCAGACAAAAATCAGCATGCCGGTACCGCCCACCGTGTGATGCAGGTTCTGTTCGAGAAACTGCCGCCGCGCCAGGTTCGAGGCGCGCCAGTGGCGTACATGGCGCGGGATCAGGTGCGAGGTGACTTTGGGCAAGCGAAACAGCAGGCACAAAACGACAAATGCGCCCCACTGCACCAGCAGCAGACTGCGCAGGGTCAGCCACCCGGTCAGGTAGTGCACGACGCCGGGCACCACCAGCGCCAACAGGCTGGCCCACAACAGCGGGATATACGCGTAGTCATCGGCGCGCGCAGCGAGCACCGTCACCAGTTCGGCGTCGGTGTCGCGCTCGACCCGGGCAATCGCCTCGGCGACTTTGCGTTGTTCGTGTTCGGTCAGTAGTGCCATGTTGAAAAGTGCCTGCTCATTGTTCTTTTAATGTCACCAGCCGCCGGACGAACCACCGCCGCCGAAACTGCCCCCGCCGCCGCTGAAGCCTCCACCTCCACCTCCACCGCCGCCGCCAAAACCGCCACCACCGCCAAAGCCGCCCCCTCCTCCGGAGCCACCCCGGCCGGCAGGCAGGATACCGAGCATCTGGCAGACAAACACCGTCAGGATGAACAACATCACCAAAAACACGAATAACCCGGGATGTCGCGAAATGAAATCATCGGACGGATCGCCGCTCGATTCATACACCGTCGACGGCTCATCGAGCGGATTGCCGCCCAGCACCACCAGCATCGCCGCTACGCCGTCACTGATGCCTTTGCTGAAGTTGCCACTCTTGAACGCGGGCGTGATGACTTGATGAATGATCACTGACGTCTGCGCGTCGGTCAGCCGATCCTCCAGGCCATAACCGACTTCGATGCGCAGTTTGCGCTCGTCACGGGCGACGATCAGCAGCGCGCCGTTGTTCTTGTCCTTTTGCCCTATGGCCCAGTGCCGCCCGAGCTGAACGCCGAAGTCCTCAATGGTCGTGCCTTGCAGATCCGGCACGGTAACCACGACCAACTGCTCGCCGGTCGCCTGTTCGTGGGCCTGCAACTGCTGGCTCAGTTGCGCACGCACCGACGGCTCGAGCATCTGCGCTTCGTCCACCACCCGCCCGCTCAGCGCCGGGAACGTCAACTCGGCCCGGGCGCTGACGGCGAACAGCCACAGCATCAGCACCAGGCCCATTTTCAACACGCGCATGGACAACCTCGAATCAGAATTTCACTTCCGGGGCCTTTTCCGCGCCGGGCGTGGTGGCTTCGAAGGTTTCGCGGATCGGCAGGTCGCTGTACATCACGCTGTGCCAGAGGCGACCGGGAAAGGTGCGGATCTCGGTGTTGTACTTCTGCACCGCCAGAATGAAATCGCGGCGCGCCACGGCAATGCGGTTTTCCGTGCCTTCCAGCTGCGATTGCAGGGCGAGGAAGTTCTGGTTGGCTTTCAGATCCGGATAGCGCTCGGAGACCACCATCAAGCGGCTCAAGGCGCCGGTCAGTTGATCCTGCGCCTGCTGGAACTGCTTGAGCTTCTCGGGATTGTCGAGGGTGCTGGCGTCAACCTGAATCGACGTCGCTTTCGCCCGCGCTTCAATCACTGCTGTGAGGGTTGCCTCTTCATGCTTGGCGTACCCCTTCACCGTTTCCACCAGATTGGGGATCAGGTCAGCGCGGCGCTGGTACTGGTTCTGCACCTGGCCCCACGCAGCTTTGGCCTGTTCGTCGAGGGTCGGGATATTGTTGATGCCGCACGCGGTCAGCAGGGTGGCCAGCACCAACAACGTGGCAACCTGCAAACGTGAGCGATAGGTTGGACTTGCATTCATCGCAGTGATGCTCCTTGGCACATATCATTATAAAAACCGAGCGCGAAACATTCTCAGCGGGCTCTTGGGGCATAATCGGCCGCGTCGCTGGATTACGACGGGGCAATGGGCTAAAAAGTGCCCTGCGTGATCATGCTGCCAAGTGTTGGCTGCCGTTTTGGCTCTGGTTCTTTGAGCCTGTACCCGAACAACAATAGTCGCTCCCTAAATTTTGGCTGGCCGGCGTTGCATTGCCGCTTGGGCCCTTGAGAAAACTATTCATGAAGAAGCTGTGTTTGCTGGGTCTGTTCGTCAGCCTGGCCAGTCATCAAGTATTGGCCGCCACGACCCCGGTACCCCTGGAAAACAAGGACGCGTTCATCAGCGACCTGATGAAGCAAATGACCCTCGACGAGAAGATCGGCCAGTTGCGCCTGATCAGCATCGGCCCGGAAATGCCCCGTGAGCTGATCCGCAAGGAAATCGCCGCCGGCAACATCGGCGGCACGTTCAACTCGATCACCCGCGCGGAAAACCGACCGATGCAGGACGCTGCCATGCGCAGCCGCCTGAAGATTCCGATGTTTTTTGCGTACGACGTGATCCACGGTCACCGTACGATTTTCCCGATTCCACTGGCCCTCGCCTCGAGCTGGGACATGGACGCCATCGGCCAGTCCGGGCGCGTGGCCGCCAAGGAAGCTGCCGCCGACAGCCTCGACATCACCTTCGCGCCGATGGTCGACATTTCTCGCGACCCGCGCTGGGGCCGCAGCTCCGAAGGCTTCGGTGAAGACACCTACCTGACCTCGCGCATTGCCGGCGTCATGGTCCGCGCCTATCAGGGCGCCACACCGAGCGCAGCCGACAGCATCATGGCCAGCGTCAAGCACTTCGCCCTGTACGGCGCGGTCGAGGGCGGTCGCGACTACAACACCGTCGACATGAGCCCGGTGAAGATGTACCAGGATTATCTGCCACCGTACCGCGCCGCGATTGATGCCGGCGCTGGCGGTGTGATGGTCGCGCTGAACTCGATCAACGGTATTCCGGCCACCGCCAACACCTGGCTGATGAATGATCTGTTGCGCAAGGACTGGGGCTTCAAAGGCCTGGCGGTCAGTGACCACGGCGCGATCTTCGAACTGATCAAACACGGCGTCGCCCGCGACGGTCGTGAAGCGGCGAAGCTGGCGATCAAGGCCGGTATCGACATGAGCATGAACGACACCCTGTACGGCAAAGAGCTGCCGGGGCTGCTCAAGTCCGGCGAGATCGAACAGAAAGACATCGACAACGCCGTGCGTGAAGTGCTCGCGGCCAAGTACGACATGGGCCTGTTCAAGGATCCGTACCTGCGCATCGGCAAGGCTGAAGATGATCCGGCCGACACCTACGCCGAAAGCCGTCTGCACCGCGCCGAAGCCCGTGAAGTGGCGCGTCGCAGCCTCGTTCTGCTGAAGAACCAGAACGAAACCCTGCCGCTGAAGAAAGACGCAAAAGTCGCGCTGGTCGGCCCGCTGGCCAAAGCGCCGATCGACATGATGGGCAGTTGGGCCGCCGCCGGGCGCCCTGCGCAATCGGTGACGCTGTTCGATGGCATGAGTTCGGTGATCGGCGACAAGGCGAACCTGATCTACGCCCGGGGCGCCAACATCACCAGCGACAAGAAGGTGCTCGGCTACCTGAACTTCCTCAACTTCGATGCGCCGGAAGTGGTCGACGACCCGCGCCCGGCCAACGTGCTGATCGAAGAAGCGGTGAAAGCCGCCAAGGATGCTGACGTGATCGTCGCGGCAGTCGGCGAATCCCGTGGCATGTCTCACGAGTCTTCCAGCCGCACCGACCTGAACATCCCGGAAACCCAGCGCGAGCTGATCCGTGCGCTGAAAGCCACCGGCAAACCGCTGGTGCTGGTGCTGATGAACGGCCGCCCACTGACGATTCTCGAAGAGAACCAGTCGGCTGACGCGATTCTGGAAACCTGGTTCAGCGGTACCGAGGGCGGCAACGCCATCGCTGACGTGCTGTTCGGCGACTACAACCCCTCGGGCAAACTGCCGGTGACCTTCCCGCGCTCCGTGGGCCAGATCCCGACCTACTACAACCACCTGAGCATTGGCCGGCCGTTCACGCCGGGCAAACCGGGCAACTACACCTCGCAGTATTTCGATGACACCACGGGCCCGCTGTTCCCGTTCGGTTATGGCCTGAGCTACACGCAATTCGCCCTGAGCGACATGGCGCTGTCATCGACCACCCTGAACGCCACCGGCAAACTCGACGCCAGCGTGATGGTGAAGAACACCGGCAAGCGCGACGGCGAAACCGTGGTGCAGTTGTACATCCAGGACGTCACCGGCTCGATGATCCGCCCGGTGAAAGAACTGAAGAACTTCCAGAAAATCATGCTCAAGGCCGGCGAACAGAAAGTCGTGCACTTCACCATCAGCGAGGATGACCTGAAGTTCTACAACAGCCAGCTCAAATACGCCGCCGAGCCTGGCAAGTTCAACGTGCAGATCGGCCTGGACTCCCAGGACGTGACGCAGCAGAGCTTCGAGTTGCTGTAACCGCTAAAAGCAAAAGATCGCAGCCTTCGGCAGCTCCTACATTGGGATGTCGTACACCCTGTAGGAGCTGCCGCAGGCTGCGATCTTTTGATCTCGCTCTACCCGCGGCGGTCGAGAATGTTGACGACCAAGCGATCCACCCAGCCCCACACCCGCTGCTTCACCCGCCGCCACAACGGTCGGCGCTGCCACTCTTCCAGACTCACCTGCTGACTCAGCCCGAAGTCCTTCACAAAACTCGCCTGCACCGCTGCCGTCAACGACGGGTCCAGTGCCTCCAGATTCGCCTCAAGATTGAAACGCAGGTTCCAGTGATCGAAGTTGCACGAACCGATGCTCACCCAATCGTCCACCAGCACCATTTTCAAATGCAGAAAGCACGGCTGGTATTCGAAGATCTTCACGCCAGCCTTGAGCAGTCGCGGGTAGTAACGATGCCCGGCGTAACGCACTGACGGGTGATCGGTGCGCGGCCCGGTCAGCAGTAGCCGCACATCCACCCCGCGTGCAGCAGCCTTGCGCAGGGAGCGGCGGATTTTCCACGTCGGCAGGAAGTACGGCGTGGCCATCCAGATGCGTTTTTGCCCGCTGTTCAAGGCACGGAACAGCGAGTGCAGAATGTCGCGATGCTGGCGGGCGTCGGCATACGCCACGCGGCCCATGCCCTCGCCCTTGTCCGGCACCCGTGGCAAACGCGGCAGACCGAAATGCGCAGCCGGGCGCCAGGCGCGGCGATAACGGTTGGCAATCCATTGGCGATCAAACAGCAATTGCCAGTCGATCACCAGCGGGCCGCTGATCTCGACCATCACTTCGTGCCATTCGCTGGTGTCGTGGCCCGGCGTCCAGAATTCATCGGTGACACCGGTGCCACCGACCACTGCCAGACGCTGATCGACCAGCAACAATTTGCGGTGATCGCGATAGAAATTGCCGACCCAACGCCGCCAGTGCAGGCGATTGTAAAAACGCAGTTCGACCCCGGCATGGGTCAGTCGCTGACGCAGGTTGAGCGTAAAGGCGAGGCTGCCGTAATCATCGAACAGGCACCGCACGCGCACGCCACGCTCGGCGGCCAGCACCAGCGCTTGCACAATGGTTTCGGCACAGGCGCCGGCCTCGACCAGATACAACTCGAGTTCGATTTGCTCCTGCGCGCCGGCAATCTGCTCGAGCATGCGCGGGAAGAATTGCGGGCCGTCGATCAACAGTTCGAAGCGGTTGCCATCGCGCCACGGAAACACCGCGCCGCGCATGTCAGCGCGCCGTGAAAATCAGCACCGCACCCACCGGCACCGACAGACTGATGGCCGACAGGTCAGCGAGTTTGCGCAGGCTTTCCAGCCCCGGCACGAGATCGAAATCCTCGGCGTTGATCACCAGCGGTTCTAGCGTGACCACTTGAAAACGTCGGTCATCAAGACGCGTCGCCAGCAGCTCAGCGGGGTACTCGTGCTGCTTGCCGTGCAGCTTGACGGTCAGCGGCAGGCGCAATTCCAGCTGCGCACCGGGGGCCAGATCGTTGATCGGACGCAGGTCGATCTGGGTAGTGATGGTTGCTTCGGGGAATTGCTCGATCTGGAACAGCTCCTTGCGCATGCGCTCATCACGCAGCGGGATGCCGCTGTTGATCGAATCCAGCTCGACTTCGACTTCGGCGCGACCGTTGGGGTCGACCTTGCCGTGCAACACCAGAAAGCGCTGCACCTCGGAAATATGGGTGTTTTTCGTGCTGACAAACGACAGCCGCGACGACTCGCCGTCCAGATACCAATTGGCGTGCGCCGGCATCGCGACGGTGGCGAGCAGCAGGCTGGACAGGGTTGCACAGAGAGAGCGGTTGAACATTGAACACTCGTGGGGCCGATAAACCTGCACGAACCTTAACCGCCCCCAAAGTTATTGCAACATCAAGATCAAAAGATCGCAGCCTTCGGCAGCTCCTACAGGGTGGACCCGGTCATGTAGGAGCTGCCGAAGGCTGCGATCTTTTAAGGCTGTAAACGACAACCTTGCCGTTCGCTCAACCACTGGGCGCGGTTGCTGCGCCCCATGCCGCTGACGGTGATGGTTTTGCTGGCGCTGTCATCGGTGAATGCGCTGGTCGGCATCCACTGTTTTACGTAGCCACGGCAGTATTGCGCGTCGTTATTCATCACATAGCGGCACGAACAATATTCCTTCGCCGTGTAGGCACTGATGATGTCCGGGAAGGCCCACAGGTTTTCGCGCTCGTAGCCGACCCAGCCGAGCAGCAGGACAAGCAGTAACAACCAGAAGCGCTTCATGGCTGCACCGCCTTCAGCACGCGCTGAAGCAATTCGTTGTGGCGATAGTTACCGTCGCGATCATCGCCATATCGCACGATCACCAGTTTCTCGCTGGGAATCACGTACAGCGCCTGGCCCCAGTGGCCGAGGGCGGCGAAGGTGTCCGGCGGTGCGTCGGGCCACGGCGACGCGGCGCCATCGGCCGGACGATTGAGCCACCAGTGGCCGCCGGGCACAGCTTCGTCCTGATGGGCCTTGTAACCGGCGAAGGGAGTGCGGTTGAACGCCAGCCAGTCCTTGGGCAATAACTGCCGATCCTGCCAGCGCCCGTCACGGGCCATCAGCAGCCCGACCCGCGCCAGATCCCGCGCCGTCAGGTAAGCGTACGACGACGCGACAAGAGTGCCAGCGGCATCGGTTTCCCACACGGCGTGGCGGATGCCCAGCGGCTCGAACAACGCCGTCCACGGATAATCCGGATAACGCTGCGGGCCGACGATAGTTTTCAACGCCGCCGCGAGCAGGTTGCTGTCGCCGCTGGAATAACGGAAGACCTGCCCCGGTGCGGCGTAGGCGTCGTGATCGGCAGTGAACGCGGCCATGTCGCGATGGCCATGGGTGTAAAGCATTGCCACCACCGAGGATTTCAGTGGCGCGTATTCGTAGTCTTCCTGCCAGTCGATGCCCGAGGCCCAGTGCAGCAGGTCGGCGATTTTGATCGCCGGGTGCTGTTCCAGCGGCGGGTAAAACTGCACGGCCGGATCGTCGAGTTTGAACAGACCTTCGCCGTACGCCACGCCGAAAACGGTGGCCATCAGGCTTTTGCTGATCGACCAGGTCAGGTGCGGGGTATGTTCGGTGGTCGGGCCGGCGTAGCGTTCGTAGATGATCTGGCCATCGCGGACGATCAACAGCGCGTCGGTGCGGATGCCTTTGCGGGTGGTGTCATCGCGGGGTGGGAAGGCGTAACGCTCCAAGGCCTCAACGGCCGGGCCGGTGATCTTCGGGCCGGTTGGCCATTGTTCGCCGGGCCATGGTTCGGCTTGAACGGTAAAGCAGATCAGCAGCAGAAACAGCGACAGGCCTTTGAACATGGTGAGGGCTCTTGGGGGAACCTGCTGAGACTAGTCGGAGTTCATGACACATTTGAGATTTTGCTATCCATAAGATCGCCATCGCTGGCAAGCCAGCTCCCACAAGGTTCTTTAGTGAATACAAATTTTGTGATCACCTGTGAAACCTGTGGGAGCTGGCTTGCCAGCGATGGGGCCAGTCAGGACACCACCAGAGCCTTGGCCAAGCGCTTGGCCCGAGCCCCCGCCGCCAACTGCATCACGCTTTGATCGCGCTGCCACATCTGCGCCCACTCTGCCGGACCGTCAGCCAAAGCCTGACTCACCTCCCCCTCCAGCGCCTCAAACTGCGCAAACAAGCCACCCAGCAACACATGCCCGGCCGGATTGTTCGGTGGCTGCCGACTCGCCTCCGCGCACCCGGCCAACAGCGCCAGCAAGCGCAATTGCAGCGCCTGCGGCCAGTCACTGTCCTGGCCGACGCCATATAGCCACGCAGTCATCGCGCTCAGCACGTAGACATCTTCCAGCGTGCGAAACGGTTTGACGTAAGCGTCCCAACCATCGCCCGCGAGCAATTCGCACAACGCGCCATCCAGTTGCAGGCGGCCATGACTGATGTCCGGCATCAACGGCAGCGCCGGCAGTTTTTCCACGGTCACGCCGGGTTCGCCGGGGTACACCACGGCCAGACTCAGACGCGGCGTTTCACCGGGGTCCTCACTGCGTGCAGCGATCAACAGCCAGTCCGCCGCATCGCCGGCGGTGACGAAATCCTTGCGTCCATGCAGACGCAAATCGCTAAGCCGTGTCTGCATGTCCGCCGGGCGCAGACTGCGCTGTTCGGTCGCGCACAACGCACCAAGGCTCAGCGGTGCGCTCGGCCACAGCATGCGCAAGGCCGCCTGATAACCGACCAGAAACGCCAGCCCCGGCGTCGCCATCCGCCGCCCGCCCGCGACCGCCAATTCGAACGGGGTGACGTTGCCCAGTTGCTGCAACAACGTCGAAAAACCCTCGGTCAGGTCAGCAACGGCGGGCAATCGTTCACGGCGGTGCAGCAGATCTGGCCAGGGCATAAGCGGCTCCTTGTGGGCTGTCATATAAGCATCACCGAACGTTCATGGCGATGACACCGGGGCTACATAGCCTGACTTTGCACAACACGGCTGCATAAAGAAAGTCGATCGGCTGCAACCCACGACGGGTTAAAGGCCCGTACGGAGATTCACATGACTCAGATCGCCCGCATCAGCGACACCGGCAATGAACGCCGCCTGCAAGCCGAACGCCTGGTCGGCGCCGAGGCCTTGCAGCAAGCCCAGGCCTTGCGCTTCAACGTCTTCAGCGGCGAGTTCAACGCCAAACTGAAAGGCGCGGAACTGGGTCTGGACATGGATGATTATGATGTTCACTGCAGCCATATCGGCGTGCGTGACTTGAACACCGGCCGTCTGGTCGCGACCACCCGCCTGCTCGATCACACCGCCGCCAGCAGCCTCGGCAAGTTTTACAGCGAAGAAGAATTCAGCCTGCACGGCCTCGCGCATCTGCAAGGCCCGATCCTCGAAATCGGCCGCACCTGCGTCGACCCGGCCTATCGCAACGGCGGCACCATTGCGGTGTTGTGGGGCGAATTGGCCGAAGTATTGAATCAGGGCGGTTACAGCTACTTGATGGGTTGCGCGAGCATTCCGATGCAGGACGGCGGTATCCAGGCCCACGCGATCATGCAGCGCCTGCGCGAACGTTATCTGTGCACCGAAAACCTGCGCGCCGAGCCGAAAAATCCGCTGCCGACGCTGGATATCCCTTCCAACGTGATCGCGGAAATGCCGCCGCTGCTCAAGGCTTATATGCGCCTGGGCGCGAAAATCTGTGGCGAGCCGTGCTGGGACGAAGACTTCCAGGTTGCCGACGTGTTTATCCTGCTCAAGCGCGACGAACTCTGCCCGCGCTACGCCAAGCACTTCAAGGCGGCCGTGTGATGAGCCGGTTGCGCGTGTACGCGCGAATCGCGCGAGTGTTGTTGGTGGTGGCACTGGGTTTGACCATGGCCAGCGTCTTTGGCGTGTTTGAACGGATTGGCCTGGCGCATTCGATGGAGCGGCGCCAGCGCTGGTCGCGCTTCTTTATGGCGCGCCTGAGCAATGCCCTGCCCTTTCGCGTGACCGTGCACGGCGAGTTGCCGAAACAGCCGATGCTGTGGGTCAGCAATCATGTGTCGTGGACCGATATTCCGCTGCTCGGCATGCTGACGCCGCTGTCGTTTCTGTCCAAAGCCGAAGTACGCACCTGGCCGGTGGCCGGTTGGCTCGCGGCGAAGGCTGGCAGCCTGTTCATCCGTCGCGGTTCGGGCGACAGCCAGTTGATCCGCAAACAGATGACCCGTCACCTGCAAACCGACCATTCGCTGTTAATGTTCCCCGAGGGCACCACCACCGATGGCCGCTCGCTGCGTACCTTTCATGGACGCTTGCTGGCAGCGGCGATTGATTCCGAGGTGATGCTGCAACCGGTGGCGATCCGTTATCTGCGTGACGGTGAAATCGACGCACTGGCGCCGTTCATTGGGGATGACGATCTGCTGTCGCACCTGATGCGCCTGTTCAGCAATGATTGCGGCGATGTCGAAGTGCACCTGCTCAAGCCGCTTGCCTGTCAGGGTCGTGAACGTGCGGCGCTGGCGTTTGAAGCGCAGCAGGCGGTGCAGAAGGCGTTGTTTGGTGCGATTCCGGAAACCCGACAATCGCCAATGCGCCCGGCAATCGCTGCCTGATATACAAATCCTGAAATCACCCTGAGACCCTGTGGGAGCTGGCTTGCCAGCGATAGCGGCAGACCAGTCGACATATAAGTTGGATGTGTCGACGCCATCGCTGGCAAGCCAGCTCCCACAGGGATTCAGGTTGTCTGAGAGAGTTGAGAAAAGTCCTGGAGCTGCGGGTAGAACAAGCGGAAGTCATCGCTCAACGGCTCATACAACCGCCGCAATTCCTGCATCGCCCCCGCCAGCTCTTCCGGCCGACTCAACCGCCGCGAGATGCCGCGCAACACTTGCTCCAGCACTTCGAATTCCTGATACGAGCCCAACCAGTCGTTGGCGACCATGTGCGGGGCGATCTTCGCCAGCCGTTCGGGCAATTGCGGTTCACGGGACAGCACCCGATACACATCGGCGGTGAAGTGCTCCAGCGGCTGATTGGCATACAGCGTCCAGTCCCGCGCCAGGCAATGATCGAAAAACACGTCGAGCACGATCCCGGCATAGCGCCGGCGCGTGTCGGAAAATCGGCCGAGGGCGATGTCCACCAGCGGATGGCGGTCAGTGAACACGTCAATCCGTCGATGCAGTTGAATGGCCGCCTCCACCTCCGGCGCAAACTGCCCTTGCAGCCGACCTTTGACGAAATCGCCATACAGACTGCCAAGCAGTTGCCCGGGGCGCTGGCCTCCGAGGTGTAAATGTGCGAGATAGTTCATGGGCGCAGCTTAGCACTGCGCCCCATAAGTCATACACCCAAGTATCGTTATAACGCGATATACCAATTTATGCTGACGTCAGATCAAAATCATATTGGTGTATCGCGATCTAACGATTTAAAGTTCGCCTCATCGCGATATAGCGTTGTACACATTGTGAGCACCCTGCCATGAACCTCGACCTCGACGAAATAATAAAAGCCCTGGCGCACCCGGTACGGCGAGACATCCTCAACTGGCTGAAAGACCCGAAGAACGAATTTCCGGAACAGTTGCACAACCACGAGTACGGCATTTGCGCCGGGCAGATCGATCAACGCTGCGGCCTGTCGCAGTCGACCGTTTCGGCACACCTCGCAACGTTGCAACGCGCCGGTCTGATCAGCAGCCAGAAGGCCGGTCAATGGCACTTTTTCAAACGTAACGAGGACGTCATCCAGGCGTTCCTCAGCACCCTCAGTAAAGAGCTCTGACCCTTAACGTCAGCCAGCCGACAAGGAAACCTGCATGCCCCTCTCGCTCCTCATACTCGCCTTGAGCGCCTTTGCCATCGGCACCACCGAATTCGTCATCATGGGCCTGCTGCCCAATGTGGCGGCCGACCTCGGTGTGTCGATCCCCGGCGCCGGCTGGCTGGTGACCGGTTACGCCCTCGGCGTGGCGATCGGTGCGCCGTTCATGGCAATGGCCACGGCCAGACTGCCGCGCAAGGCAGCCCTGGTGGCGTTGATGGGCATCTTTATTGTCGGCAACCTGCTCTGCGCCATTGCCAGTGACTACAACGTGCTGATGTTCGCCCGAGTGATCACGGCGCTGTGCCATGGTGCGTTTTTCGGCATCGGTTCTGTCGTCGCGGCGAATCTGGTGCCGGCCAACAAGCGTGCGTCGGCGGTGGCTTTGATGTTCACCGGCTTGACCCTGGCCAACGTCCTCGGTGTGCCGCTGGGCACTGCGCTGGGTCAGCAATACGGCTGGCGCTCGACCTTCTGGGCGGTGACCGTCATCGGTGTGATTGCCCTGATCGGCCTGATCCGTTTCCTGCCGGCCAAGCGTGACGAAGAGAAACTCGACATGCGCGCCGAACTCGCCGCCCTCAAAGGTGCGGGGATCTGGCTATCGCTGAGCATGACCGCGCTGTTCGCCGCGTCCGTATTCACCCTGTTCACCTACGTCGCCCCGCTGCTCGGCGAAGTCACCGGTGTGTCGCCGCGTGGCGTGACCTGGACGCTGATGCTGATCGGCCTGGGCCTGACCGTAGGCAACATCATCGGCGGCAAACTCGCCGACAAAGGCATGGCCGCCACGTTGATTGGCGTGTTCATCGCCATGGCCGTGGTCTCCACCGTGCTGACCTGGACCAGCGTTGCGCTGATCCCGACTGAAATCACCCTGTTCCTCTGGGCCACCGCGTGTTTCGCCGCCGTACCGGCGCTGCAAGTCAACGTGGTGACCTTCGGCAAAGCGGCACCGAACCTGGTCTCGACCCTGAACATCGGCGCGTTCAACGTCGGCAATGCCCTCGGCGCCTGGGTCGGCGGCAGCGTTATCGCTCACGGCTACGGCCTGACCCGCGTACCGCTGGCAGCCGCCGCACTGGCAGTGCTCGCCCTGCTGGTGACCCTGATTACTTTTCGTCAGAACGGCAATGCCGATCTGGCCCCGGCAACCAACTGATTAACTTTTACTTACGAGGGTTGTAGACATGGCAACTATTTTTGATCCGATCAAACTCGGCGACATCGAGCTGGCCAACCGCATCATCATGGCCCCGCTGACCCGCTGCCGCGCCGACGAAGGCCGCGTACCGAACGCGCTGATGGCTGAATACTACGTACAGCGCGCGTCCGCTGGCCTGATCCTCAGCGAAGCCACTTCGGTAACGCCAATGGGCGTCGGCTACCCGGACACCCCGGGCATCTGGTCCAACGATCAAGTGCGCGGCTGGGCCAACGTGACCAAAGCGATTCACGCTGCCGGCGGCAAGATTTTCCTGCAACTGTGGCACGTGGGCCGTATCTCTCACGAGTCGTACCTCAACGGTGAAGCGCCGGTGGCACCGAGCGCGATCCAGCCTAAAGGTCACGTCAGCCTGGTGCGCCCACTGGCCGACTACCCAACCCCGCGTGCCCTGGAAACCGCTGAAATCGCCGACATCGTCGACGCTTACCGCACCGGTGCCGAGAACGCCAAAGCCGCCGGTTTCGACGGCGTGGAAATCCACGGTGCCAACGGTTACCTGCTCGACCAGTTCCTGCAAAGCAGCACCAACCAGCGCACTGACAACTACGGTGGCTCGCTGGAAAACCGCGCGCGTCTGCTGCTGGAAGTGACTGACGCCGCGATCGAAGTCTGGGGCGCCGGCCGTGTCGGTGTGCACCTGGCACCGCGCGCCGATTCCCACGACATGGGCGATGACAACCTGGCGGAAACCTTCACCTACGTCGCACGTGAACTGGGCAAGCGCGGTATCGCGTTCATCTGCTCCCGTGAGAAAGAAGGCGCCGACAGCCTCGGCCCACAACTCAAAGAAGCCTTCGGTGGCCCGTACATCGCCAACGAAAAATTCACCAAGGAAAGCGCCAACGAGTGGCTGGCCAGCGGCAAGGCTGACGCCGTGGCGTTTGGCGTACCGTTCATTGCCAACCCGGATCTGCCGGCGCGTTTGAAGGCTGATGCGCCGTTGAATGAGGCGCGTCCGGAGTTGTTCTACGCTAAAGGGCCGGTGGGTTATATCGACTATCCGACGCTTTAAGGCATACCGCAGAAATGCAAAAGCCCCCGACTTGTGAGAGTCGGGGGCTTTTTTTGTGCTCGCTTGAGATTGATTGCGCGGCTGAGTACGTAGCCCCTCACCCCAGCCCTCTCCCGAGGGAGAGGGAGAGGGAGCCGATCGGGAATGTTCAAAACCTGAGTTCGACTGGATATTTCAGGTCGGCGTATCTCGAAAGAACACCTCGGTCAGTCCCCTCTCCCTCTGGTAGAGGGAGCCGATCGGGGAATGTTTGAAACCCGAGTTCGACTGGATTTTCACGTCGGTGTAACTCGAAAGAACATCTCGGTCAGTCCCCTCTCCCTCTGGGAGAGGGCTGGGGTGAGGGCAAGCGGCCAACACTTGTTCACACAGACGACACAAATTCCCTACAAAATGCGTAGCTCGCTACGTTTAAACTCCCCGCCGCGAACGGGTATAAAAGCAGGTCAATTGACATAGGCTGTGCCAATTACGCATTTTGTTTCATTTGCGCAGGCTGGGGCTCAGGCGCAGCATATCCAACCCTGTATCGACCCAACGTTCGGCCTCGGCATGCAGCTCAAAGCTGTCCGGCGCCAGCAGCCAACCATACAGAAGGCCATCGATATAGCTGTGAATACTGATGGCCGCACGGGCGGTGTCGAGATCTTCCGGCAACTGTCCGCGATTGACCGCATTACGCAACGTCAGAGCGATGCGCTCGTTGCAATCGAGGCTGACGTCCCGGCGCTGTTGGCGCAAATCGCACATTTCATCGGTGAACTCGCACTTATGAAACAGAATTTCGTTGATACGCCGGGTTTTCGGGTCCAGTGCAACTTGATGAAACAAATGAATCAGCAGTTGGCGCATGCAGCCCAACGGATCGAGTTCATCTTCACTTTCGCTGGCTCTGGCCAATTCATCCAGCGGCTCACGCAGCGAATCCAGCATGGCCTGTACCAGATCAGCCTTGTTACTGAAATGCCAGTAAATAGCACCGCGCGTGACCCCGGCCATTGTTGCGATATCGGCCAGCGTCGTACGAGCGACGCCCCTTTCATAAAAGGCTTTCTCCGCCGCTTCCAGAATCTGGCTACGGGTTTCTTGAGCTTCCTCTTTGGTACGACGGACCATGACAGTAAAACCTCAAACAGGATGTTTCAGGGATGGCTGAATATCCGCTGAATAAAGAGGGGGCGATCTCTCACGGATCAGCTCCCCGGCCTACAATTTCAAACCTTGCAACGACTTTTGTAACGGGTTGGGTACGCGGCAAAGGTATTTACAAACAACCATGAACGTAAGTATATTCCTTAGCAAGCTACTTATCCACCCGGTATCCTTTTTTTACCCTTACACACTTCTTGTGCGCTCTTTGCGCGCCTGACCCGAGGATCTTCATGCAATTCAAGCCAGCTGTTACCGCTCTGGTCACTGCCGTCGCCCTGGCATCGCTGCTCAGCGGATGTAAAAAGGAAGAAGCGGCACCGGCCGCTCCACCGCCTCAGGTCGGCGTCGTCACCCTGCAACCACAAGCCTTTACCCTCACCTCCGAACTGCCGGGCCGCACCAGTGCCTTCCGCATCGCGGAAGTCCGACCACAGGTCAACGGCATCATTCTCAAGCGTCTGTTCAAGGAAGGCGCCGACGTCAAAGCCGGCCAGCAGCTGTATCAGATCGATCCTTCGGTCTATGAAGCGACCCTGAAAAGCGCCGAAGCCAACCTGCGTTCGACCAAGTCGATCTCCGACCGCTACAAGCAACTGGTCGACGAGCAGGCCGTGAGCCGTCAGGAATACGACACTGCTGTGGCCAACCGCATGGAATCGGAAGCGTCGCTGCAGAGCGCGCAGATCAACGTGCGTTACACCAAGGTCTACGCGCCGATCTCCGGCCGCATCGGCCGTTCTTCCGTGACTGAAGGTGCGCTGGTCAACAACGGCCAGACCGACGCCATGGCCGTGATCCAGCAGTTGGATCCGATCTACGTCGACGTTACGCAGTCGTCGGTTGAACTGCTTGAACTGCGCCGTGAGCTGGAAAGCGGTCGCCTGCAAAAAGCCGGCGATAACGCCGCTGCGGTCAAGCTGACCCTGGAAGACGGCAGCCAGTACAAGCTCGACGGTAAGCTGGAATTCTCCGAAGTGTCGGTCGATCAGACCACCGGTTCCGTGACCCTGCGCGCCGTGTTCCCGAACCCGGATCACACCTTGCTGCCTGGCATGTTCGTCCACGCCCAGTTGCAGGCGGGTGTGAACAGTGCCGCGATCCTCGCCCCGCAGCAGGGTGTGACCCGCGACCTCAAAGGCACGCCGACCGCACTGGTCGTCGGTCCGGACAACAAGGTCGAGTTGCGTCAGCTCAAGGCCAGCCGCACCGTTGGCAGCCAGTGGCTGATCGAGGACGGCTTGAAGGCCGGCGATCGTCTGATCACCGAAGGCCTGCAATTCGTCAAACCGGGCGCCGAGGTCAATCCGACCGAAGCGACCAATGTCGGCGCAAAGAACCCGGCCCCCGCACAGGCAGCTGACAAAGCCGCCGGCGGCAAAGGGGAGTAACCCATGTCAAAATTCTTCATCGACCGTCCGATTTTCGCTTGGGTAATTGCCCTGGTGATCATGCTGGTCGGGGCACTATCGATCCTCAAGTTGCCGATCAACCAGTACCCGAGCATTGCGCCACCGGCCATTGCGATCTCCGTGACCTACCCGGGCGCTTCGGCGCAAACCGTGCAGGACACCGTGGTTCAGGTGATCGAGCAACAACTCAACGGTATCGACAATCTGCGTTATGTCTCCTCGGAAAGTAACTCCGACGGCAGCATGACCATCACCGCGACCTTCGAGCAAGGCACCAACTCCGACACCGCGCAGGTGCAGGTTCAGAACAAGCTGAACCTGGCCACCCCGCTGTTGCCGCAGGAAGTGCAGCAACAAGGTATCCGTGTGACCAAGGCAGTGAAAAACTTCCTGCTGGTGATCGGCGTGGTGTCGCGTGACGGCAGCATGTCCAAGGACGACTTGTCCAACTACATCGTGTCGAACATGCAGGACCCGATCTCGCGCACCGCCGGTGTCGGTGACTTCCAGGTCTTCGGTGCCCAGTACGCGATGCGCATCTGGCTTGACCCGGCCAAGTTGAACAACTTCAACCTGACCCCGGTCGACGTGAAAACCGCCATTGCGGCGCAGAACGTCCAGGTCTCGTCCGGTCAGCTCGGCGGCTTGCCGGCCGTGCAAGGTCAGCAACTCAACGCGACGATCATCGGCAAGACCCGTCTGCAAACCGCCGAGCAGTTCAAGGAAATCCTGCTCAAGGTCAACAAGGACGGCTCGCAGGTTCGCCTGAAAGACGTCGCCGACGTCGGTCTCGGTGGTGAAAACTACGCGATCAGCGCCCAGTTCAATGGCAGCCCGGCTTCCGGTCTGGCAGTGAAACTGGCCAACGGCGCCAACGCCCTCGACACGGCCAAAGCCCTGCGCACTACCATCGACGGCCTCAAGCCGTTCTTCCCGCCAGGCATGGAAGTGGTATTCCCGTACGACACTACCCCGGTGGTGACTGAGTCGATCAAAGGCGTGGTTCACACGCTGGTCGAAGCCGTGGTGCTGGTGTTCCTGGTGATGTTCCTGTTCCTGCAGAACTTCCGCGCCACGGTCATCACGACCATGACGGTGCCGGTGGTATTGCTCGGTACGTTCGGTATCCTCGCCGCCGCCGGTTTCAGCATCAACACCCTGACCATGTTCGGGATGGTGCTGGCCATCGGTTTGCTGGTGGACGACGCCATCGTCGTGGTGGAAAACGTCGAGCGGGTGATGGCGGAAGAAGGCCTGTCACCCAAGGAAGCGACCAAAAAGTCCATGGGCCAGATCCAGGGCGCACTGGTCGGTATCGCCCTGGTACTGTCGGCGGTATTGCTGCCGATGGCATTCTTCGGTGGTTCGACCGGGGTCATCTACAAGCAGTTCTCGATCACCATCGTCTCGGCCATGGGCCTGTCGGTGCTGGTGGCTTTGATCTTTACCCCGGCGCTCTGCGCGACCATGCTCAAACCGATTCCTCATGGTGAGCATGGCACGCCGAAAAAAGGCTTCTTCGGCTGGTTCAACCGCAACTTCGACCGTAGCGTCAAAAGCTACGAGCGCGGCGTTGGTAATATCCTGCGCCAGAAGGTGCCGTACCTGCTGGCCTATGCGCTGATTCTGATCGGCATGATCTGGCTGTTCATGCGTATTCCTTCCTCCTTCCTGCCGGAAGAAGATCAGGGCGTACTGTTCGCTCAAGTGCAAACCCCGGCCGGCTCCAGTGCCCAGCGCACCCAGGTGGTCGTGGATGAAATGCGTGAGTACCTGCTGCGTCCGACCAAGGATGGCGGTGAAGGTGACACGGTTGCCTCGGTGTTCACCGTGACCGGCTTCAACTTCGCCGGCCGTGGTCAGAGCTCGGGTATGGCGTTCATCATGCTCAAGCCATGGGATGAACGTGACGCCGACAACAGCGTGTTCAAACTGGCCGCTCGCGCCCAGCAGCACTTCTTTACCTTCCGTGATGCGATGGTGTTCGCCTTCGCCCCGCCGGCGGTACTGGAGTTGGGTAACGCCACCGGTTTCGACGTGTTCCTGCAGGACCGCGCCGGTATCGGTCATGAAAAACTGATGGAGGCACGCAACCAGTTCCTCGGCATGGCGGCGCAGAGCAAGGTGCTCTCGCAAGTGCGTCCGAACGGTCTGAATGACGAGCCACAGTTCCAGCTGGAAATCGACGACGAGAAGGCCAGTGCCCTGGGCATTACCATCAGCGACATCAACAACACCTTGTCGATTGCCTTGGGCAGTAGCTACGTCAACGACTTCATCGACCGCGGTCGGGTGAAAAAGGTGTACGTGCAAGGCCAGCCGGATTCGCGCATGAACCCGGAAGACTTGAAGAAGTGGTACGTACGCAACGCCAGCGGCACCATGGTTCCGTTCTCGGCATTCGCCAAGGGCGAGTGGATCTACGGCTCGCCGAAGCTCTCGCGCTATAACGGCGTGGAAGCGGTGGAAATCCTTGGTGCCCCGGCTCCGGGTTACTCCACAGGTGAAGCCATGGCTGAAGTCGAGGCCATCGCCGCGAAACTGCCGAAAGGCGTGGGCATCTCCTGGACCGGTCTGTCCTATGAAGAGCGTCTGGCAGGCTCGCAAGCCCCGGCACTGTTCGCGTTGTCGCTGTTGATGGTGTTCCTGTGTCTGGCGGCACTCTACGAGAGCTGGTCGATTCCGATCGCAGTCGTGCTCGTAGTGCCGTTGGGGATCATTGGTGCTCTGCTCGCGACCAGTCTGCGCGGCCTGTCCAACGACGTGTACTTCCTGGTGGGTCTGTTGACGACCATCGGTCTGGCGGCGAAAAACGCCATTCTGATCGTCGAGTTCGCCAAGGAGCTGCACGAACAGGGCGCCAGCCTGCGCGACGCAGCCATCGAGGCTTGCCGCATGCGTCTGCGTCCGATCATCATGACCTCGCTGGCGTTTATCCTCGGTGTGGTACCGCTGGCAATTTCCACCGGCGCGGGCTCAGGTAGCCAACACGCCATCGGTACGGTGGTAATCGGCGGTATGATCACCGCCACGATCCTGGCGATCTTCTGGGTCCCACTGTTCTTCGTCACGGTTTCGTCCATGGGCCAGCGTAAAAACGCCGACCAGGATGAAACTAAAGAAACTCCTAAAGAGGCTGGCCAATGAGCAAGTCGCTACTCTCCCTCGCAGTCGCCGCCTTCGTGCTGAGCGGTTGCTCGCTGATACCTGATTATCAGCAGCCTGAGGCTCCGGTCGCAGGCCAGTACCCACAGGGCCCGGCGTATTCGCCGGCCCAGGCACCGGCGCAAGCTGCTGCCGAACAGGGCTGGAAGCAGTTTTTCCATGACCCGGCCCTGCAACAGCTGATCCAGGTCTCGCTGGAAAACAACCGCGACCTGCGTGTTGCCGCACTGAACATCGACGCTTACGCGGCTCAATACCGCATCCAGCGCGCCGACCTGTTCCCGGCAGTTTCGGCCAATGGCAGCGGCAGCCGCCAGCGGGTTCCGGCGCGTGCGTCGCAGACCGGCGAGTCGAGCATCACCAGCTCCTACTCCGCCACGGTCGGCATCAGCGCCTACGAACTCGACCTGTTCGGTCGGGTTCGCAGCCTGAGCGAACAAGCCTTGCAACAGTACTTCGCCACCGAAGAAGCACGCCGCAGCACGCAGATCAGTCTGGTCGCCAGCGTCGCCAATGCTTACCTGACCTGGCAAGCGGACAAGGAACTGCTCAAGCTGACCCAGGACACCCTCGGCGCCTTTGAAGAAAGCTACAAGCTGACCAGCCGCAGCAACGAAGTCGGTGTGGCTTCGGCGCTGGATCTGGCGCAGTCGCGCACCTCGGTCGAGAACGCCCGGGCACAACTGGCGCGTTACACCCGCCAGGTGGCGCAGGACGAAAACAGCCTGACCCTGCTGCTCGGCACCGGTATCCCGGCCAATCTGCAAACGGCCAAACCGCTGTCCGATGACCTGCTCAGCGATGTTCCGCCGGGTCTGCCTTCGGATCTCTTGCAACGTCGTCCGGACATCCTGCAAGCCGAGTACAACCTGAAAGCGGCCAACGCCAACATCGGCGCGGCCCGTGCCGCGTTCTTCCCGAGCATCAGCCTGACCGCCAACGCGGGTAGCCTGAGCCCGGATCTGTCCGGTCTGTTCAAGGGGGGTTCGGGGACGTGGCTGTTCCAGCCGCAGATCAACCTGCCGATCTTCAACGCCGGCAGCCTGCGCGCCAGCCTCGACTACGCCAAGATCCAGAAGGACATTGGCGTGGCGAACTACGAGAAGTCCATTCAAACGGCCTTCCAGGAAGTCGCCGACGGCCTGGCCGCACGCCAGACCTACACCGAGCAGTTGCAAGCGCAGCGTGACTTCGTGCAGGCCAACCAGGATTACTACCGTTTGGCCGAACGTCGCTACCGCATCGGCGTCGACAGTAACCTGACCTTCCTCGATGCCCAGCGTCAGCTGTTCAGCGCGCAACAAGCACTGATCACCGACCGCCTCGCGCAGCTGACCAGTGCGGTCAACCTGTACAAGGCCCTGGGCGGTGGCTGGAATGCGCAAACCGCGCAGAACGAACCGCTGAAAGAAGAAGCACCGAAGATGAAGCTGTTCTGATCATCATCGGCTGAATACAAGGAGCCCACCGATTGGTGGGCTTTTTGTTGCCTGAGAATCAAAAGATCGCAGCCTTCGGCAGCTCCTACATTTGAAAGGCGTTGCCCTGTAGGAGCTGCCGAAGGCTGCGATCTTTTGATCTTCAATGCTGTTCGATAATCGCCCGAAACCCGCTTTTCCCAATTGAATCCGAACATCCGCCCCCAGCACCATTCGATCAACAAAACCAATAACAACAGGTTAGACACCATGCTCCCGCGCCCTGCTCCGACCGGCTGACCGCCGTCGCTTCACCCCCTGAATTCATCGCATTTCTGCACCGTAAAAACCGGCCGCAGCGCACCCGTTCGCCCTAAAAAAACAAGAGAGACCCGAGCCCATGACAACCTCCCCTGCGCCTTACGCAATTCCCGGCCTGATCGCCCTGGCCCTGGCCCTGGCCGGTGCGGCGCTGCCCGCTGCGGCTGAAGAAGCCGGTTTCATCGAGGGCGCGAAGGTCAACCTCAACCTGCGCAACTTCTACATCAACCGCAACTTCACCAACCCGACCAAAGCGCAGGGCAAGGCTGAAGAGTGGACGCAGAGCTTCATCCTCGACGCCAAATCCGGCTTCACCCAAGGCACCGTCGGCTTCGGCATGGATGTACTCGGCCTGTACTCAGTGAAACTCGATGGCGGTAAAGGCACGGGCGGCACGCAGCTGTTGCCGCTGGATCACGACGGTCGCCCGGCGGACCATTTCGGTCGCACCAATGTCGCCTTCAAGGCCAAGCTTTCGCAGACCGAAGTGAAGGTCGGCGAGTGGATGCCGGTGCTGCCGATCCTGCGTTCGGACGACGGTCGCTCGCTGCCGCAAACCTTTCGCGGCGGCCAGATCACCTCTAAGGAAATCGACGGCCTGACCCTCTATGGCGGCCAGTTCCGCGCCAACAGCCCGCGCGACGACAGCAGCATGAGCGACATGTCGATGACCGGCAAATCGGCGTTCACCTCCGATCGCTTCAACTTTCAGGGCGGTGAATACGTTTTCAACGAAAAACGCACGCAGATCGGGCTGTGGAACGCTGAACTCAAGGACATCTACAGCCAGCAATACGTCAACCTGATCCACAGCCAGCCGCTGGGCGACTGGACCCTCGGCGCCAACCTCGGTTTCTTCTATGGCAAAGACGACGGCAGCGCCCGCGCCGGCGATCTCGACAACAAGACCTGGTCCGGCCTGTTCTCGGCCCGCTACGGCGGCAACACCTTTTACGTCGGCCTGCAGAAACTCACCGGCGACAGCGCCTGGATGCGCGTCAACGGCACCAGCGGCGGCACGCTGGCCAACGACAGCTACAACGCCAGCTACGACAACGCGCAGGAACGCTCCTGGCAAGTGCGCCACGACTACAACTTCGTCGCGCTGGGCATCCCCGGCCTGACCCTGATGAACCGCTATATCAGCGGCGACAACGTGCACACCGGGACGATCACCGACGGCAAGGAATGGGGCCGCGAATCGGAACTGGGCTACACCGTGCAGAGCGGCGCGCTGAAGGACTTGAACGTCAGATGGCGCAACTCGACCATGCGCCGCGACTTCAGCAACAACGAGTTCGACGAGAACCGTTTGATCGTCAGCTATCCGATCAGCCTCCTTTAAACACCGATCCCCCCCTGTAGGAGCTGCCGCAGGCTGCGATCTTTTGATCTTAAAAACAAGATCAAAAGATCGCAGCCTGCGGCAGCTCCTACATTGGAATTCTCGCCACTGGTCAGGACAAGTCGCACTTTGCCGGCCGGCAGGTAAAGTGACAAAACCTGAAGGACTCAGGTGCTTCACCTTCCCGCTTCCGTCGTCGTAGTCGGTCCTCAAGCTGTGAGCCAGGTTGTCATCGGAAGACACCACCGATCACCAGAGGACCTCCTCAATGATCTCTCGTCTCACCGCAACACCCGACTGGGACGCCAAGGCGTACCAGCAGTTCTCCCGTCTCAGGCAACGCCCGGTCAACGAACTGCTCGACCGCGTCGACCTGCACAACCCGCAACGCATTTACGACCTCGGCTGCGGCACCGGCATTGCCACGCAGTTGTTGGCCAAACGCTGGCCGCGCGCGCAGTTGCAGGGCGTCGACAGCTCCGCGCAGATGCTTGATGAGGCACGCTGCCTGCCGATCCGGGCGTTGTGGAAACATTGCGACCTGCTTGATTGGCAACCTGAGCAGCCGGCGGATCTGCTGTTCGCGGCCGCCGTGCTGCACTTTATCGAAGGCCATGAAAAACTGCTGCCGCGCCTGCTCGGTTATCTGAATCCCGGCGGCTGTCTGGCGGCGCACATGCCGGACTGGCGCGATGCGCTGTGGTATCGGCTGATGCTCGACACCCTCGAAAACGGCGGCACCGGTGGCACGCCACTGGGCACTCCTGAACTGCGCCAGCGCATGGCGGCGCGGCCGTTATTGGCACTGGAGGATTACTACCGGTTGCTCGCGCCCATGACTACGTCGCTGGATATCTGGGAGACCGAGCAGTTGCAGGTGGTTGACGGCAAGTCGCCGGTGTATGACTGGGTGAAGGTCTCGGCGCTGCGGCCGGTGATGCAGGCGTTGAGTGCAGCGGAACAGGCGCGGTTTATCTATCACTACCTGATGCGGGTGCATAAGCATTATCCGCAAGAGGGGGATGGGCATACGTTGTTTGCGTTCAAGCGGATATTTATTGTGGCCACGGTTTGAAGAGCAAAAGATCGCAGCCTTCGGCAGCTCCTACAGGGGAACGCATTCCAAATGTAGGAGCTGCCGAAGGCTGCGATCTTTTTCGGTTTCAACCGTCAATCCCGGGATTCGACTCCCAACTCATCCCACACCGATTCGGCCAAGTGAAACGTCGCATTCGCCGCCGGGATCCCGCAGTAAATCGCACTCTGCATGATCACTTCCTTGATCTCGCCCCGGCTCACGCCGTTATTGGCCGCCGCGCGCAGGTGCAGTTTCAGCTCGCCTTCACGGTTCATGCCGATCAGCATGGCGATGGTGATCAGGCTGCGCGTGTGCCGTGGCAAGCCCGGACGCGTCCAGATATCGCCCCAGGCATGGCGGGTGATCATCTCCTGAAACTCCGAGTTGAACTCGGTCAGCGTGGTCAGGCTGCGATCGACATGCGTATCGCCCAACACCGCGCGGCGTACCTGCATGCCTTCGTCGTAACGTTGTTTCTCGTCCACAAACACTTCCTCACTTAGCCTGCAAAAAAGCCAACACGCGATCACTGAAATCTGCACCGGCCTGCACGTTGGACAGGTGCGCCGCATAGAACTCGGCATATTGGGCGCCGCGTACGTGTTCCTGAATAAAGTGCCCACCGGACGGCGGTGTCACCGCATCTTCGGTGCCGGCAATCACCAGCAACAGCACATTGATCGACGTCAGTTGTTCGCGGAAATCGGCATCACGCACCGCCGCGCAGTTGGCCGCATAACCTTCAGGCGAAGTGGCGGCGAGCATGTCGGTAATCTGCTTGGCCGCCGCCGGATGCGCTGCCGAAAAGTCCGGGGTAAACCAGCGGGCAATCGACGCGTCACGCAGGGCCACCATCGCTGCGGCACCGTCGCGCAGCACGGTTTCAATGCGTGGATTCCACACCGATGGATCGCCGATTTTTGCCGCCGTATTGCACACGATCAGCTTGTGCAGGCGATGCCCAGCGTTGATCCCCAGCCACTGCCCGATCAGACCGCCCATCGACAGCCCGCAGAAATGCGCGCGCTCGATGTGCAGCGCATCCAGCAGACCGAGCACGTCATGACCCAATTGCTCAATGCTGTAAGGCCCCGGTGTCACCAGCGATTGGCCATGGCCACGGGTATCGAAACGCAGCACGCGAAAATGCTCGGTAAATGCCGGCATCTGCGCGTCCCACATGTGCAGATCAGTGCCCAGCGAGTTGGACAGCACCAGCACCGGCGCATCGACCGGACCTTCAATTTGATAGTGCAGTTCGCCATCGGCGAGTTGAACGAAAGCCACAGCCCTCTCCTTTCAGACAGACAATGCGTTGTGTTCGGCCACCGCACGCTCGACCCAGGTTTTCGCCTGACCGAGATAATGGGCGGGGTTCAAAAGATGATCGAGTTCAGCGTTGCTCAGCTCAGCAGTGACTTGCGGTTCGTCACCCAGCACGGCGCGTAAATGGCGCTGCTCGGCCACGGCGCGTTTGCAGCATTGTTCGAGCAGATGATGCGCGGTGTCGCGGCCGACACGCTGGGCGAGGACGATGCTGACGGCTTCGGCCAGCACCAGCCCCTGCGTCAATTCGAGGTTGCGGCCCATGCGTTCGGCATCGACTTCCAGGCCGTCGGCGAGCAAGCGCGCCTGTTGCAGCGAACCGGAAACGAGGCAGCAAATCTCCGGCAAGGTTTCCCATTCGGCGTGCCACAAGCCGAGGCTACGCTCGTGCTCCTGCGGCATGGCGCTGAACAGCGTCGAGAGCAGCCCCGGCACCCGCGTCGCCGCACCGATCAATACCGCCGCACCGACCGGATTGCGCTTGTGCGGCATGGTCGACGAACCGCCCTTGCCCGGTGCCGACGGCTCGAACACCTCTGCCGCTTCAGTTTGCATCAACAGACTGATGTCGCGGCCGAATTTGCCGAGGCTGCCGGCGATCAGACCGAGCACCGCACCGAACTCGACCACGCGATCACGCTGGGTGTGCCACGGCTGTTCCGGCAAGGTCAGTTGCAGTTCTTCAGCCAGCGCCTCAGCGATCGGCAAGGCCTGCGCGCCCAGCGCGGCGAGGGTTCCGGACGCACCACCAAATTGCAGCACCAGCAGACGCGGCTTGAGTTCGCGCAAGCGTTGACGGCTGCGCGTCACAGCGCCCAGCCATCCGGCGATTTTCATGCCGAGGGTGACCGGCGTCGCATGTTGCAGCCAGGTGCGCCCGGCCAACGGCGTCGCCGCATGGCGTTGCGCTTGGGTCGCGAGGGAATCAGCGAGTTGCGCGAGATCGTTCTCGATCAACGCCAGCGCCTGTCGCAATTGCAACACCAGCCCGGAATCCATCACGTCCTGACTGGTCGCGCCCAAATGCACATAACGTTCGGCTTCAGCGTCGCTGGCAGCAACCTGCTTGCCCAATGCCTTGACCAGCGGAATCGCCGAATTGCCGGCCGTGGCAATCGCCTCGCCCAATGCTGCGAAGTCATACAGATCAGCACTGCATGCAGCCGCAATAGGTTTCACCGCAGAAGAAGGAATCAAACCGACCCGCGCCTCGGCCCGGGCCAGCGCCGCTTCGAAGTCGAGCATTGCCTGCACGCGGCCCTGATCGCAGAACACTTCACGCATATCGCGGGCAGTGAAATAGGCATCGA
>NZ_JAMLFX010000001.1:690843-702091 GCF_023634765.1 Pseudomonas sp. AKS31 | reverse complement strand
GGGCCATTACGGCCCGCGCGCATCGGGTTAGAGATCGTGGTGCAAATACGCCGCCTGTTTCGGCAGGCGCAGGCTGAACAGGAACGCGATCGCCATCATCGCCGTCACGTACCAGTAGAAGGTGTTTTCCATGCCGATGTTCTTCATGCTCAGGGCGACGAATTCCGCCGAACCGCCGAAGATCGCATTCGCCACCGCGTAGGCCAGACCGACGCCAAGTGCACGGACTTCCGGCGGGAACATTTCGGCTTTTACCAGGCCGCTGATCGAGGTGTAGAAACTGACGATCGCCAGCGCCACGGTGATCAGCACAAACGCGAGGAACGGGCTGTTGACGCTTTTCAGGCTCAACAGAATCGGCACAGTGAACAGCGTACCGAGCGCGCCGAACCAGAGCATCGAATTACGTCGACCGATCTTGTCGGCGAGCATACCGAACAGCGGCTGCATGCACATATACAGGAACAGCGCGCCGGTCATGATGTAGCTGGCAGTCTTGGCGTGCATGCCGGCGGTGTTCACCAGGTATTTCTGCATGTAGGTGGTGAACGTGTAGAAAATCAGCGAGCCACCGGCGGTGTAACCGAGCACGGTGATGAACGCAGCTTTGTGATCGCGGAACAACGCGCTGATGCTGCCGGCGTCTTTGTGTTCGCGGGTTTCCTTGTTGGTGGTTTCTTTCAGCGAACGACGCAGGAACAGCGAAATCAGCGCCGCCACCGCACCGACCACAAACGGAATCCGCCAGCCGTAGGCGCGCAGATCGTCTTCGGTGAGGAATTGCTGCAGCACCACCACCAGCGACACGGCCAGCAGTTGGCCGCCAATCAACGTCACGTACTGGAACGAGGCGAAAAATCCGCGCTGGCCCTTGAGCGCGACTTCGCTCATATAGGTGGCAGTGGTGCCGTACTCACCGCCGACCGACAGCCCTTGCAGCAAACGTGCGAACAACAGCAGGACCGGCGCCCAGACGCCGATGTCCTTGTACGTCGGCAGGCAAGCAATCAGCAGAGAGCCGAAGCACATCATCAGAATCGAGATGAGCATCGAATTCTTGCGCCCGTGCTTGTCAGCGACCCGGCCGAAAATCCAGCCGCCAATCGGACGCATCAGGAAGCCGGCAGCGAACACGCCGGCGGTGTTGACCAGTTGCACCGTCGGGTTGTCGGAGGGGAAAAACGCCGGGGCGAAATAGATCGCGCAAAAGGCGTAGACGTAGAAGTCGAACCATTCGACGAGGTTGCCGGACGAGGCGCCGACAATGGCAAAGATGCGCTTGCTGCGCTCTTCGCCGGTGTAATGGGAGGTGGTCGTTGTCATTGTTTTTCACTCGATAGGGACAGTGAGAGTCTAGACATACTTTGCAACAGTCCCGTTCCACATCCTGTATTGATCGTTCCCACGCTCCGCGTGGTAACGCATCCGGTGACGCTCCGCGTCACGGTGGACGCGGAGCGTCCATGGCATCATTCCCACGCAGAGCGTGGGAACGATCATGCAGGAGCTGCCGCAGGCGGCGATCTTTTGATCTTAATAATCGAAGAACACCGTCTCGGCATCAGTGCCCTGCAGAACCACATTCCACTGGTACACACCCGAGGCGTCCTGCTTGGCCAGCAACGTGCTGCGACGCTCGGCCGGCACACATTCCAGCAACGGATCATTCACGTTCGCCGGTTCGCCTTCAAAGTAGATCCGCGTCAGCAAGTGCTTGACTAGGCCACGGGCAAACACCAGCACCACCAGATGCGGCGCCTGCGTCGACCCCTTCAGGCCCTCAACCGTGCCCGGTTTGATCGTGGTGAAACGGAAGCGCCCTTCCGCGTCCACCGGCACCCGGCCAAATCCTTCAAAGTTCGGATCAAGCGGTTTGTCCTGCTCGTCTTCCGGGTGGTCGTACTTGCCGGCGGCGTTGGCCTGCCAGACTTCGAGCATGGCGTCGTTGACGACATCGCCGTTGCCATCCACCACCTGCCCGGTGATCGCCACGCGCTCGCCGAGGGTTTGCTCGACGGTGAGGTTTTCGCGGTTCAGCCAGGTCAGGCCGATGTGGTAATACGGCCCGACGGTGTGGGACGTGGTCGCAGTCAGCGTCATCTTATTTCTCCATCGGCGTGGCTTCACGCCCGCGCAGCACGATGTCCCAGCGGTAACCGAGGGCGTAGGACGGAATGGTTTTTTCCAGATCGAAACGGGCGATCAGGCGTTCCTTGGCCGAGGTGTCCGGCACGCAGTTGTAGATCGGGTCGTAGGCCAGCAGCGGATCGCCCGGGAAATACATTTGCGTGACCAGCCGGGTAAGGATGCTCGGCCCGAACAGCGAAAAGTGGATGTGCGCCGGGCGCCAGGCGTTGTGGTGGTTGCCCCACGGGTAGGCGCCGGGCTTGATGGTCTGGAACTGATACCAGCCGTCGGCGTCGGTGACGGTGCGACCGGTGCCGGTGAAGTTCGGGTCCAGCGGCGCGTCGTGCAGGTCGCGCTGGTGGTTGTAGCGACCGGCGGCGTTGGCCTGCCAGATCTCGACGAGAATTCCCGGCACCGGCAGACCGTTTTCGTCGAGCACGCGACCGTGAATGATGATGCGCTCACCCAGCGGTTCGCCGCTGTGCTGTGCGGTCAGGTCGTTATCGCGGTCGCCCACGCGCTCGGCACCGATGGTCGGCCCGGTGATTTCCGACAGCGAATGCGGCAGAAACACCAGTGGCTTGGACGGCGAGCGCAGGTTGGTGGATTGATACGTCGGGTGCAGGTATTCAGGCTGAGTGCCTTCCTGCGGACGACGGTAACCAGGCTTGTCAGACATGTCGCTTTCCTCTGTTCTATTTCGTCACGGCTTGCGTCAGACGCGTTCGATGGCCAGGGCCAGACCTTGGCCGACACCGACGCACATGGTCGCCAGACCTTTCTTGCCGCCGGTCTTTTCCAGTTGATGCAGTGCGGTCAATACCAAACGTGCACCGCTCATGCCCAACGGGTGACCGAGGGCAATCGCGCCGCCATTCGGGTTGACCTGCGCGGCGTCGTCGGCCAGACCCAGTTCACGCAGCACCGCCAGGCCTTGGCTGGCAAACGCTTCGTTGAGTTCGATCACATCAAAATCGCTGACCGCCACGCCGAGGCGTTCGATGAGCTTGCGCACCGCCGGCACCGGGCCGATGCCCATCACGCGTGGCGCAACCCCGGCGCTGGCCATGCCGAGCACTTTGGCGCGGGCGATCAGGCCATGCTTTTTCACCGCTTCGGCGGACGCGAGAATCAGTGCGGCAGCACCATCGTTGACCCCGGAGGCATTGCCGGCGGTGACGGTTTTGTCCGGGCCGTTGACGGGTTTCAGCTTGCTCAGTGCTTCAATCGTCGTATCGGCGCGCGGATGTTCGTCCTGGCTGACCACGGTTTCGCCTTTCTTGTGGGCGATGCGCACTTCGACGATTTCGTCAGCGAAGTAGCCCGCAGCCTGCGCGGCGGCAGTACGTTGCTGACTGCGCAGGGCGAACGCGTCCTGATCGGCGCGCGACACTTTATAGTCGTCGGCGACGTTGTCGGCGGTCTGCGGCATCGCATCGACGCCATACTGCGCCTTCATCAACGGGTTGATGAAACGCCAGCCGATGGTGGTGTCTTCCAGTTTCATATTGCGCGAAAACGCTGCGTCAGCCTTCCCCATCACGAACGGCGCGCGGGACATCGACTCGACGCCGCCAGCAATCGCCAGCTCCATCTCGCCGCTGGCGATCGCACGGAACGCCGTGCCGATCGCATCCATGCCCGAAGCGCAGAGACGATTGAGGGTCACGCCCGGTACGGTTTCCGGCAGACCGGCCAGCAGCAGCGCCATGCGCGCGACGTTGCGATTGTCTTCGCCGGCCTGGTTGGCGCAACCGAGGAACACTTCGTCGATGGCGTTCCAGTCCACCGACGGATTGCGTTCCATCAGGGCCTTGATCGGCACAGCGGCCAGGTCGTCGGCGCGAACGGCAGACAAACCGCCGCCGAAACGGCCGATCGGGGTGCGAATCGCGTCGCAGATATAAACGTCACGCATCATGCTTCTCCCGGTGCCTGGCCGTGGGCGGCGGCAGTACGCGCTTCGAGATCGCGCAGCGCAGTCAGTTCGACTTCAGTCGGTTCAGCGGTGTTTTCAACATGCTCGGCAAAACGAATCGCCCAACCGGTGGCCGCGACCACTTGCTCGCGGGTCACGCCCGGGTGCAGCGCGGTGACCACGAATTCGTGGGTGCCTTCTTCCGGTTCCATGATGCACAGGTCGGTGATGATCCCGACCGGACCGGCGCCCGGCAGGCCCAGACGTTTGCGCGAATCACCGCCCTCGCCGTGACCGACCGAGGTGATGAAATCGAGTTTGTCGACGAACGAACGCGCCGACTGTTTAAGGATGATCAACACGCTTTTTGCCGAACCGGCAATTTCCGGCGCGCCACCGGCACCCGGCAGACGCACTTTCGGCGAGAAGTAATCGCCAACCACGGTGGTGTTGATGTTGCCAAAACGGTCGACTTGCGCGGCGCCGAGAAAACCGACGTCGATGCGTCCGCCCTGCAACCAATAGCGAAAAATCTCACCGGTCGGTACGACGGTGTCTGCGGTTTCCGCCAGTTCGCCATCACCAATGGACAGCGGCAATACGCTTGGCTTGGCGCCAATCGGGCCCGACTCGTAGATCAACACTACATCAGGCGAAGAAGTCAGGCGCGCGAGGTTGGCGGCTTTCGACGGCAGGCCGATACCGACGAAGCACACCGAGCCGTTCTTCAGCCGACGGGCCGCCGCGACGGTCATCATTTCATTGGTGGTGTAAGTCATTACTTGGCCTCCGAAGCAGCGGCCAACTTGGCCTGGAACGCACTGAAGTCAGCGCAGCCATGGATGTATTCGTTGATCCACGCGGTAAACGTCTCACGGTCACGGGCGATCGGATCCCACGCCTGGTAGAAACGATTGTCACGCTCGGTGTAACCGTGGGCGTAGGACGGATGTGCGCCGCCGGGTACGTGGCAGACTGCGCTCAAGGCCCAGGTCGGCAGGACGCAGGCGTTCATCGGTGCGTTGAGGTTGTCGACGATTTCTTCAACAGTGACGATGCAGCGCTTGGCGGCCAGCGCCGCTTCTTTCTGCACGCCGAGAATGCCCCACAGCAGTACGTTGCCTTGGCGGTCGGCTTTCTGTGCGTGGATCACGGTCACGTCCGGGCGCACCGACGGCACTGCCGCCAACACTTCACCGGTGAATGGGCAGGTCACAGACTTGATCAGCGGATTGACCTTCGGCAGGTCGGAGCCGGCGTAGGCACGCAGCACCGCGAACGGCAGGCCGGAGGCGCCAGCGACGTAGGCGTTGGCCAGGTCGGCGTGGCTGTGCTCTTCGATTTCCAGCGCATGCGGCCATTGTTTCTCGACCGCGTCACGCAGGCGGTGCAGCGAACCGACACCCGGGTTGCCGCCCCAGGAGAAAATCAGTTTGCGTGCGCAACCGGCACCGATCAGTTGGTCGTAGATCAGGTCAGGCGTCATCCGCACCAGTGTCAGATCTTTCTTGCCCTGACGAATGATTTCATGACCCGCTGCCGTAGGGATCAGGTGAGTGAAGCCTTCGAGTGCGACGGTGTCACCGTCGTTGACGAATTGCTTCACCGCATCGTGCAGCGAAAGGATCTCAGCCATGGAGCGGGCTCCTGTTTTTGTATGAATCGCCAGTGATAAAAAGGCGCGAGGTTCAGCGCCGGAGTCACTGCAGATTAAGCGCGGTAAAACCGCCAAACAATCCGATAATCGACTGAGTGTTCGTTTATCGAACAGATTGTTGCCAGCCTATCGGTCCGTGTTGCCTGCAAAAGATCGCAGCCTTCGGCAGCTCCTACAGGGTTACGCGTTCACATGTAGGAGCTGCCGAAGGCTGCGATCTTTTCGCTTTACATCGAAATATCAGGTCGCATCCGCATGACTGACCATGCCTTTGATCACCACCGCCGTGGTCGCCAATGCCGCCGGAATCACCAACGCCGTCAGCACTTGTTCAAAATTCCAGCCCAGGCCCAACAACGTTGCGCCCATCCACGCCCCGAGAATCGCGCCGAAGCGGCCAATCCCCAGCATCCACGAGACCCCGGTCGCCCGCCCCTGGGTCGGATAAAACCGCGCCGCCAGCGACGGCATCGCCGATTGCGCGCCGTTGACGCACATCCCCGCCACCAGTACCAACGTCGCCAGCAAGGTGATATTGCCCAGGCTCTGCCCCACCGCGTAGGCAAACACCCCCGCCAGCAGATAGAACGTGCCGATGACCTTGTGCGGGTTGAAGCGGTCCATCGCCCAGCCCACCGCAACCGCGCTCAACACCCCGCCGAACTGGAACAACGCACCGATAAACGCGGCTTGCTCCATGCTCGCGCCGCTGTCACGCATCAGCGTCGGCAGCCAACTGGTCAGCAGATAAACGATCACCAGTCCCATGAAGTAGGTCAGCCACAGCAGCAAAGTGCCGGTGCTGTAAGTGCCGGAGAAGATCACCGCGAACACGTTGCGCGCCTTGACGGTTTTCTGTTCCGGTACGCTGAAACTTGCGGCCTGGGCGACGGTAGCCGGATCGATCGGCGCCAGGGTTTTGCGGATCTTGTCGGTGCCACGATTGCGCACCACCAGATAACGCGCTGACTCCGGCAGCCAGAACAGCAGCACCACGGCGAGGATCAACGGCAGGATCCCGCCGATCAGTAACAGACTGTGCCAGCCGAACGCCGGAATCAGTTTCGCGGAAATGAACCCGCCGCCGGCCATGCCGAGGTTGAAGCCACAGAACATGCTGGTCACCAACAGCGACTTCTTGCGTTCCGGGGTGTATTCCGAAAGCAGCGTAGTGGCGTTCGGCATACCTGCGCCGAGACCCAGACCGGTCAGGAAGCGCAGCACCAGCAACTGTTCAACGTTGGAGCTGTACGCCGACGCCAGACTGAAAGCGCCGAACAGCACCACGGCGCCGACGAGGACGACTTTTCGCCCAAAGCGGTCTGCCAAAGGGCCTGACCCCAAGGCGCCGAAGACCATGCCGATCAGCGCGGCACTCATCACCGGGCCGAGGCTGGCGCGGTCGATGCCCCAGTCCTGGGACAGCGCCGGGGCAATAAAGCCCATCGCGGCGGTGTCGAGGCCATCGAGAAAGACAATCAGGAAACACAGGATCACCACGCGCCACTGATAGCGCGAGATCGGTTGGGCATTGATGAAGGTCTGCACGTCGAGGCAGTTACCCACAGCGGACTGAGGCTGGTTCATTATTTTTATTCCACGCAAAAAACGCAGTCGAACGGCGGCCGGCCAGAGAGCGGCACGGTCACAAGAATAGAAGGTGTGGATCAGGCGTTGCGGTCAATCCGGCAACAGCGGAGGGAGCGGAGACAGTCGGGGAACATGCGCATGGTGAGTTGCCTCTTGTCATTATTATGGGAGTCGACCGTCCGGCGGGCTCATTCACATCAGCGCCGGATGACGCTGCCGCGACATTAATGATCCGAGGGTTTTAGCGTCAATTCGATAAACGCAACACTGTGCGTTTATCGAACAGCTTCATCAGGCGAACAACTGCGCACTAAGGTCGCGGCTGGCGCTAAGCAGACCCGGCAAGAACCGCTGCTCCAGTTCGGTACGGCTGACGCGCCCGGCGTGGGTGCTGACGTTGAGCGCCGCGACGACCTGGCCGGAAGCGTCGTAGACCGGCACGGCAATCGAACGCAGGCCTTGTTCCAGTTCCTGATCGACGATGCACCAGCCTTGCTGCCGCACTTCCTGCAGGCATTCGAGCAACGCGTCGGGGGTGTGAATCGTGCGGCTGGTCTTGGCGACCAGTTCGGCGTGATCGAGGTATTCACGCAGCGACGTGTCATCAAGGGCCGCCAGCAGAATCCGCCCCATCGAGGTGCAATACGCCGGCAGGCGCCCGCCCACCGACAAATCCACCGAGATCAGCCGCTGGGTGGTCGCCGAGCGCGCAATGTAGAGAATGTCGTCGCCCTCGAGCGTGGCCATGTTGCAGGCTTCATGCAGTTGCTCGCTCATACGGTCCAGGTACGGCTGGGCCGATACCGCCAACGGCGTCGACGACAGATAGGCGTGGCCGAGGGTCAGCACTTTGGGCAGCAATGAATAGGTGCGCCCGTCCGTGGTGGCGTAACCGAGTTTGATCAGCGTATGCAGGCAACGGCGCACGGCGGCGCGGGGAATCTCCGTGCGGTGGCTGATCTGGGCGATGGTCAGGTGGCGTTTGCGCTCCTGAAACGCCTGCACCACCGCCAACCCCCGGGCCAGCGAGGTCATGAAGTCCGGATCACCGGTCAGCGCCTGGATACGTTTGGCCGGCGAGGCAACGATCGGCGGTGCCACGGAGGTGAAGGAGTTGCGCATTTGATCGTTCATTTGTTGTCCTGTTATCCGGCACGGATCAATGGGCTATACAAGCGGCTCGCCAAGCAATGCACAAGCGCTGGGCCTGCAAGATTGGGCGATTATCGAACCGCCGATCGATAATCGCAATCAGCTGTGCGGCTCGCCTCAAACGCTTCGAGGGTTCGACTCAACTTTGGCTTTTATCTGAATCAGCGCCTTAGTTGTTCGACTAAATGGCGCCAAAAACAGATCGTTCGCTAAATAATCGGCGCTCTGCACTTCAACTTGCGACAAAAGTTACGAGTCACAAAACAATCACACATCCGGAACCGTTTTTAACTTGGCAAAGATAGTCATTCCTGAATCGGCCGCTATAATGCACCTCAGTGGCAACTCGCTTTTAATCATCGAGGTCGCCATTCGCTGCGGCGATGTCCATCGCCAACAGCCCGGCCAGCGCCCGACGCGCATCACTCATGCAACGCCTGCGCTCGCTGAAACAGGAAACTGATGCTGCGTCAGTTTTTATCTGGTGCCGTAGCCGCCTGTAACACGGAAGTCTTGATCGCCCCACCGTTTACACCAATGCCTGTCCAGGCGTTGAACTCGCGGCGGCTGCGTTCAATCGATTCGTTGCAGTGCGTTTCACCAGACACTTAACTCAACTCATACAGGTAGCACTGTGACGAAAGACGAACTGCGCGCGGAACTTGAGCGCCAGGAACAACGTTACAAGGAAGTTTACGGCGGGGAAGTCACCACCTACGCCGCTCAGCCCGAACCGGAACGCAAAGCATGGCGTAAACGCCCTACCGTTCAGGATCAGGTCTTCAAGCAGGAAATCGAAAAGATCGAAAAGGAACTCAAAGCCGAAGAGCCTTGAGCGACGGTTTTCGGATCTTTTGAAGGTTTGCGTCCACACCGGTTACAAGCGCGGTGGAACGACGATGCCTTGCGCGCCCGCTACCCGCGGGCAGCGGCCATTACCCGGTCTGGTTGACTGAGAATGGGCGTCCTACAGGTTTCAGAGATATTTCAGACAAGCGTTTGAGACCACTCAACGCCGGTAAAAACGCCTGTCAAAAATGGCTTTTATCAATTAAATCAACCACTTGAAAAACCCTGCGCTCCGCTAGGTTTTCATGTGCTGCAACAAATTAAATCGAAGAAGTGTGAAACCGATGAGCAGGTAGGGGATCGATTTCCAGTCTTTTCTGGCATAATCGCGCCCCCTTACGACCGGGTCAGAAAACCTTCATGATCGATTTATTCAGCGGACTGGATGCTTGGGTGCTTGTGAGCCTCTTGCTCGCCCTGACGTTTGTCCTCGCCTTCGAGTTCATCAATGGATTTCATGACACCGCTAACGCGGTAGCCACTGTTATCTACACCAAAGCCATGCCGCCCCACCTGGCGGTGTTCTTTTCCGGTGTGTTCAATTTCCTCGGCGTGCTGCTGGGCGGCGTTGGCGTGGCGTACGCCATCGTCCATTTGCTGCCGGTTGAACTGCTGATCAATGTGAACACCGGCCATGGCCTGGCAATGGTGTTCTCGTTGCTCGCCGCGGCAATCGCCTGGAACCTGGGCACCTGGTACTTCGGTATCCCGGCTTCCAGCTCGCACACCCTGATCGGCTCGATCCTCGGTGTCGGCCTGGCGAACGCCCTGATCAACGACATTCCGTTGGCCGACGGCGTGAACTGGCAGAAAGCGATCGACATCGGCGCCTCGCTGGTGTTCTCGCCAATGGCCGGTTTCCTGATCGCCGCGCTGATCCTGATCGGCCTGAAATGGTGGCGTCCGCTGTCGAAGATGCACAAGACGCCGGAACAGCGCCGCAAGATCGACGACAAGAAGCATCCACCGTTCTGGAACCGTCTGGTCCTGGTGATCTCGGCCATGGCCGTGAGCTTCGTGCACGGTTCCAACGATGGCCAGAAAGGCATCGGCCTGATCATGCTGGTGCTGATCGGTATTGTCCCGGCGCAGTTCGTGCTCGACCTGAACAGCACCACGTACCAGATCGAACGCACTCGCGATGCGACCCTGCACCTGAGCCAGTTCTACCAGCGCAATGCCGATTCGCTGGGTGAATTCCTGGCCCTGGGCAAAAGCGTGGAAGGCGACCTGCCGGAGAAATTCCGCTGCAACCCGCAGCAGACCGAACCGACCATCAGCGCCCTGCTGCACACGCTGAAAGGCGTAGCGGACTACCATTCGCTGTCGTCAGACAGCCGTATCGAAGTGCGTCGCTACCTGCTCTGCCTGGACGACACCGCGAAGAAGGTTGGCAAGCTGCCTGGCCTGGAAGCCCGTGAAAAGGCAGACCTCGACAAGCTGCGCAAAGACCTGACCACCACCACCGAATACGCCCCGTTCTGGGTGATTCTGGCGGTGGCCCTGGCCCTTGGCCTCGGCACCATGGTTGGCTGGAAACGCGTAGTGCTGACCATCGGTGAGAAGATCGGCAAGCAGGGCATGACCTATTCTCAGGGCATGTCTGCGCAGATCACTACTGCCAGTTTGATCGGTATGGCCAACATTTTCAGCCTGCCTGTGTCGACCACTCACGTTCTGTCCTCGGGCGTGGCGGGCACCATGGTCGCGAACAAGAGCGGCCTGCAGGGTGGCACGGTGCGTACCATTCTGTTGGCGTGGGTGTTGACCCTGCCGGCGACTGTGGCGCTGTCGGCTGGTTTGTTCTGGCTGGCGTCGAAGGCGCTGGGTAGCTGATAGCTAGCGGCACATGAGAAAGGCGTGATTCGAGAGAATCGCGCCTTTTTTGTTTATGGGGTTTTGGGATTGGGATTGGGGGCATATCCGTTGCTGCGGGTGCTGCCGCTGGCGGTTTT
>NZ_JAMLFX010000001.1:667426-690792 GCF_023634765.1 Pseudomonas sp. AKS31 | reverse complement strand
GGAGAGGGGACTGACCGAGGTGTTTGGTAGAGTTACGCCGACGTGAAAGTCCGAGTTGAACGCAAATTTTCACAGGCCTACCATCGACTCCCTCTCCCTCGGGAGAGTGCTGGGCGGGCGGCGTTCCGATGAGGGGCAAGAGCACCACAAACCCAAAGCCGAACACCCGCTCTTCACCACTCAATAGGCCGAGTGTCAGCTCGCCTGCTTTTGATCTTGATCCACGGGCGACGTCGGAAGGCTGAGTGGAGGGATTGATCCGGGCGTGGGAGCGCAGCGACCGTACGACGCAGTCGTACACAGCGGAAGGAGGTGCAGCGAAGCAAACCGGAGCCGCTGCGCCCGGATCGATCCCGGAGCGAAGGAACCCGAGCCTGCGAGGGCCGAACGCAGGAGCAAGCCTTTTGGGTTACCTTTTTGGCGTTTGAAAAAGGTGACCCGCCGTAAGGGCGGAACCGTAATCAGCAACACCCGCAAAAACGGATTTTCACCCACAACCCCAGGAGCATGGTCGGCCCAAAGGCCGCCAAGGCACAAAAAAAGGGCAACCGAAGTTGCCCAAAATGCCTTGCGTGCTCATCAATCCAGAAGAATCACTTCTTGCGCTTATTCGCATCCTTCCAGATAAAAAATCCAAACCCTGCAAAAAACAGAACCATCAGCCCTACAGTCAGGACCCCGGCAAACACCACGTTATCGAAAAACATGACTGGCCTCCTGGGCCTCTGCTCTGCTGCGATGGAACCTAAGTTACCAAACACACAGGCGCACAAATTGACCGGGATCAATATCAGCAACAAAGGGGAGTAAAGGAGGGAAATTAAATGACCTGCATCAACGGATGCAGGCAGAGATCAACGCTTTTTCGGCTTGTTTCTCGACTTTTTCTTGGTTTTTCCCAACGGCATCGCCTGTTCGAACGCCTGGCGCACTTCATTCAGGCGCTTCTCGTTGAGATCATGCACGCGCTTGGCGCGTTCACTGCTGAGGTCAATCAGTTTGTCGTCTTGGCTCATGGCGTCAGTGCATCACTTCAAAGAATCACAACTGCCACATCATCGGCAGGACTGCGCCAATAATGCAGCCTCAGCCGCGCGCTGACCAGCCGGTAAGCCCAGCGCGGTACAACGACTCAGATCTCGATATCAACCCATAAGCCCTGACGCGGCTGATCTTCCATCAGCGGCACCACCGGCACGGTGTTGTCGGCATTCAGTTCGGTGCCAGGCACGGCCAGGTGTTCTTCCGGGTCTTCATCGGCTTCGCGACGGCGCCGGTCACGCTCCTGCTGGCGGCGCTGTTCTTCGCGCGCCAGCAGGCGATCTTCTTCCGGATCACGCTTTTGCAGATCGATCGTGCTTTCGTTGGAGCTTTCCTGCACCGGCACCACCGGAGGAATGTCCGGCCGCTGGCGGATCGGATCCTGCTGGGAAGTGATCGGCACAGCGCTCAGGGGGAGCATCGGTGGCAACATATAAAGGGTCTCCTGTCAGCAGGCTATCGGCTGCGGAAAAGGCGCCTTGAGCCATCCGTCGTAAATCTGTGACCTGATTGGCACTCACAGGTGCCCTGCACAGGAAGAAAACAGACGCATGACGCTTTTCGTTTCAGCTTGCAGCTCGCGGCTAAAAGCTCGCCGCTGCTCCTAATCCTTTGGCCCTGAAGCCTGCATTCCGTTAAGATAGCCCGCTTTTTCAAGGTGGGAGTCAGGCAGCATGGCGCAGCAGTATCAACCGGGGCAACGCTGGATCAGTGACAGCGAAGCAGAGCTTGGTTTAGGCACCGTTCTGGCACAGGACGGCCGCTTGTTGACCGTGCTTTACCCGGCCACTGGCGAAACCCGCCAGTACGCGCTACGGAATGCGCCCCTGACCCGCGTGCGGTTCTCGCCGGGTGACAGCATCACCCACTTCGAAGGCTGGAAGATGACCGTGCAGCAAGTCGACGATGTCGACGGCCTGATGGTTTATCACGGCCTCAACGGGCAGAACGAAGCCGTCACCCTGCCGGAAACCCAGCTGTCGAACTTCATCCAGTTCCGTCTGGCCAGCGATCGTCTGTTCGCCGGGCAGATCGACCCACTGGCATGGTTCTCTCTGCGTTACAACACCCTCGAACACACCAGCCGCCAGTTGCAATCGTCGCTATGGGGCCTGGGTGGCGTTCGCGCTCAGCCAATCGCGCACCAATTGCACATCGCCCGTGAAGTCGCCGACCGTATCGCCCCGCGCGTTCTGCTGGCGGACGAAGTAGGTCTGGGTAAAACCATCGAAGCCGGTCTGGTGATCCATCGCCAACTGCTCTCGGGCCGCGCGAACCGCGTGCTGATCCTCGTCCCGGAAAACCTCCAGCACCAGTGGCTGGTCGAAATGCGCCGCCGCTTCAACCTGCAAGTTGCGCTGTTCGACGAAGAACGTTTCATCGAAAGCGATGCCACCAACCCGTTCGAAGACACCCAACTGGCGCTGGTTGCGCTGGAGTGGCTGGTCGACGACGAAAAGGCCCAGGACGCACTGTTCGCCGCCGGTTGGGATTTGCTGGTGGTCGACGAAGCCCACCACCTGGTCTGGCACGAAGACAAAGCCAGCCCGGAGTACTCGCTGGTCGAGCAACTCGCCGAAGTCATCCCGGGCGTGTTGCTGCTCACCGCCACCCCGGAACAACTCGGTCAGGACAGCCACTTCGCCCGTCTGCGCCTGCTCGATCCGAACCGTTTCCATGACCTGGCTGCGTTCCGCGCCGAGAGCGACAACTATCGCCCGGTGGCCGAAGCCGTGCAGGAACTGCTCGACAAGGGCCGTCTCTCGGCCGAAGCGCACAAGACCATTCACGGTTTCCTCGGCAACGAAGGCGAAGCCCTGCTGACCGCAGTCAACGATGGCGACACCGAAGCCAGTGCGCGCCTGGTGCGTGAACTGCTCGATCGCCACGGCACCGGCCGCGTGCTGTTCCGTAACACCCGCGCAGCGGTGCAGGGTTTCCCGGAGCGCAAACTGCACCCGTACCCGCTGCCATGCCCGGACGAATACCTCGAACTGCCGCTGGGCGAACACGCCGAGCTGTACCCGGAAGTCAGCTTCCAGGCGCAGCCGGACGCCAGCGAAGAAGAGCGCTGGTGGAAATTCGACCCACGCGTCGAGTGGCTGATCGATCAGCTGAAAATGCTCAAGCGCACCAAAGTGCTGGTGATCTGCGCCCACGCCGAAACTGCGATGGACCTGGAAGACGCCCTGCGCGTGCGTTCCGGCATCCCGGCCACGGTGTTCCATGAAGGCATGAACATCCTTGAGCGTGACCGCGCCGCCGCCTACTTCGCCGACGAAGAGTTTGGCGCGCAAGTGCTGATCTGCTCGGAAATCGGCAGTGAAGGTCGCAACTTCCAGTTCGCGCACCACCTGGTGCTGTTCGATCTGCCGTCGCACCCGGACCTGCTCGAGCAGCGTATCGGTCGTCTCGACCGGATCGGCCAGAAGCACATCATCGAACTGCACGTGCCGTACCTGGAAACCAGCCCGCAAGAGCGTCTGTTCCAGTGGTACCACGAAGCGCTGAACGCGTTCCTCAACACCTGCCCGACCGGCAACGCCTTGCAGCACCAGTTCGGCCCGCGCCTGCTGCCGCTGCTCGAAGAGGCCGACGACAGCGAGTGGCAAGCGCTGATCGACGAGGCACGCGCCGAGCGCGAGCGCCTGGAAGCCGAACTGCACACCGGTCGCGACCGTTTGCTGGAGTTGAACTCCGGCGGTGCCGGCGAAGGTGAAGCGCTGGTCGAGGCGATCCTTGAGCAAGACGATCAGTTCGCCCTGCCGATCTACATGGAAACCCTGTTCGACGCGTTCGGCATCGACAGCGAAGACCATTCGGAAAACGCCCTGATCCTCAAGCCGAGCGAGAAAATGCTCGACGCCAGCTTCCCGCTGGGCGACGACGAAGGCGTGACCATCACCTACGACCGCAACCAGGCGCTGTCGCGTGAAGACATGCAGTTCATCACCTGGGAACACCCGATGGTGCAGGGCGGCATGGACCTGGTGCTGTCCGGTTCGATGGGCAACACCGCCGTCGCGCTGATCAAGAACAAGGCATTGAAGCCGGGCACTGTGCTGCTGGAACTGCTCTACGTCAGCGAAGTGGTTGCACCGCGCTCGCTGCAACTGGGCCGTTACCTGCCGCCAGCCGCCCTGCGCTGCCTGCTCGATGCCAACGGCAACGATTTGTCGCCACGGGTATCGTTTGAAACGCTGAATGATCAGCTGGAAAGCGTGCCGCGTGCCAGCGCCAACAAGTTCATCCAGGCCCAGCGCGATCAACTGACGCCACGGATCAACGCCGGTGAAGACAAGATCGCCCCGCGTCACGCCGAGCGCGTGGCCGAGGCCCGCCGCCGTCTGGCGGCCGACACCGACGAAGAACTGGCACGCCTGACCGCGTTGCAAGCGGTCAACCCGACCGTGCGTGACAGCGAACTGGAAGCGTTGCGCACACAACGTGAGCAGGGTCTGGCGATGCTGGATAAAGCGGCGTTGCGTCTGGAAGCGATCCGGGTGTTGGTGGCGGGTTAATCGCCCCGCTCCACCGCCAAAAACAAAAAGGCCCGCAGTGATGCGGGCCTTTTTTGTTTGCCTGTGATTTTTCAGCTGATGCTGATGGCCTCATCGCTGGCAAGCCAGCTCCCACAAGTTTCGGGTCGTTTACAGATTATGTGTACGACTCGGTCACTGTGGGAGCTGGCTTGCCAGCGATGACGGCTATGCGGTCGCTACTGCAACCTCTGGCTCAACCACAGCCACCAACCCCTCCTTCATCCGCTTCGCATCCCGCACAAAACACCGCGCAGCCAGAAACAGAAACACCATGGTCAAAAACAACGCCACCGGAATCAGGTACATCGCATCATGCAGGCCGACGGCCTTGAACGCCTCGGTCATCTGCTCCGCTCCCGCCGCCAACATCGCGGTATGGGCAAAATGATCCGACAAGCCACCGACCACCACCGGCCCCAGACCACCGCCCAGCAGATACAACCCGGCAAAGAACAACGCCATCGCGGTCGCCCGCAGACGCGGTTCGACCACGTCCTGAATCGCCGTGTAAACGCAGGTGTAAAAGTTGTAGGCAAACAGCCAACCAACACTGAACACCGCGACAAATACACCAATCTCGATCCGCCCGGCATGCAACGCCCACGCCGTGCACAGGGTCGAGATGATCAGACTGAACGCGGCAAACAGCAGCCGCCCGTTGGCCACGCGCTGGTGAATCTTGTCGGCAATCCAGCCGCCCAACGTCAGACCTACCAGCCCAGTCACACCGACGATCATCCCGGTAGCCACCGCCGCGTCCTGCAACGGCATCAGGAAATAGCGCTGCAGCATCGGCACCAGAAACGAGTTGCAGGCATACGTCGCGAAGTTGAAGCACAACCCGGCCATGACCAGCCAGAGAAAAGTCGGCACCGCCAGAATCCGGCGGATCGGCTTGTCGACTTTCTCCTGGGAGACCTGCACGGTCTCCGCAGCGCCGCGCTTCGGCTCTTTAATGAAGAACATGAAAACCGCCAGGATCAGCCCCGGCACTGCGGCAATAAAGAACGGCGCACGCCAGCTGTCGAACGCCTTGACCATCCAGCCAATGGTGAAGAACGCCAGCAACAATCCCAGTGGCAAACCGAGCATGAAAATGCCCATGGCCCGCGCCCGACGATGGGCCGGAAACAAATCACCGATCAACGAGTTGGCCGCCGGGGCGTAACTCGCCTCACCGATACCGATGCCCATGCGCACGATCAGGAAGCTCCAGAAACTGCCAACCAGGCCGTTGACCGCCGTCAGCGCACTCCACGTCGCCAGGCCCCAGCCCATCAATTTGCTGCGCGAACCGGTGTCGGCCATGCGCCCCAGCGGCAGGCCGGCAATCGCGTAAACAATGGTGAAGGCGGTACCGACAATGCCCAGTTGAAAGTCACTGAGGTGCCATTCCATGCGGATCGGTTCGATGATGATCGCCGGAATGGTGCGGTCGAAGAAGTTGAACAGGTTGGCCAGGAACAGCAGGAACAGAATGCGCCAGGCATTCGCCGCTTGGGTCGAGTTCTGCATGGGTCCGTCTCTTTATTGTTATAGGGCTTCACTGCCACTGCATCCGAGCCCGGAACCTGCAATCTAGTCAGCCCGCACTGGCCTGTCTGTGATCATTCGTCTGCCTGATATCGGGCCATGGCACTGTAACGAAACGTAAGCCCTTGATAAGCCTGCAATCCCCCGAAAAACGGGGCTTTTGCGGCAAAATCCTGCCACAAAAAAATAGTTTCGCGCCCCCCTTCCCAAGTCTGCGGCAAAGCCTAGAATGGCCGCCGGATCCGTCCGGATCTCCCGATCAATCCCTTTGATACCCTCGCCCATGTCCGAAGTCAGTCCGTGTCTGAATTGCGGTGCCTGCTGTTCCCATTTTCGCGTGTCTTTCTTTTGGGGCGAGTGCGCTTCCTCCGGTGGCACGGTGCCCGATGAGCTGGTCACGCAGATCAGTCCCAGTCGGGTAGCGATGAACGGCACCGACTGTAAATCGCCGCGTTGCACGGCGTTGGTCGGAGAAGTCGGCAGCGAGGTGAAGTGCTCGATTTATGAACTGCGCTCCAGCCCTTGCCGCGAATTCGAGTCGTCATGGGAAAATGGCGAGCAGAATGTCGATTGCGATAAGGCCCGCGCGCGTTTTGGCTTGCCGCCCCTGCAACCCGACTGGGCGCAGATTCCTCTCGAACAGATCGCGTAAGCTTTTAGCGCCAATCGCTATGACGCTAATGCCAAAATCATTAGTGCCCATGTGCCACTACCGCTTGCACCCCGAAATCGGCCTCTATACTCCTGACATTCAACTGCGTTCAACGCGCACTCGGGACGACTTCAGAGACGGGGCATGCTATGGAGTGGCTTGGTTTGCAGTTTGTTGCCGAGCTGCCGGCGAGCGGGCAGGTCATCCTCGATTGCAGTCACAACCCTCTCCTGGTGATGGTGGCGTATCTGGTCGCCTGCGCAGCCAGTTTTGCCACCCTGGATATGGCTGAACGCGTCGTACATGCCGAAGATCCCGGGTCGCGGCGGATCTGGCGCTGGATCGGCGCGACCTGCCTGGCCGGCGGCATCTGGGCCATGCATTTCATCGGCATGCTGGCTTTCCAGACACCGATCGACATTCAGTATGACCTCGGCATCACCCTTTTCTCGTTGCTGATCGCCCTGCTCGCCTCTTGGCTGGCCATGCAAACCCTGAGCGAAGTGCAGCCGAGTGCGTTGCATTGCTTGAAAACCGCGTTTGTCATCGGCCTGGGCATCGCCGGCATGCATTACGTTGGCATGGCGGCCATGAAGTCGAGCGCCACCGCCTACTATCAGCCGGGGCTGTTCGCGCTGTCGGTGGCGATCGCCATCGGCGCCAGTTTCGCCGCGCTGTGGGTAGCCCGTTATCTGAGCGAAGGCAACGGCGTGGTGCATCAGTTGCTCAAGTACAGCGCTGCGCTGATTCTCGGCGCTGGCATTATCAGCATGCATTTCACCGGCATGGCTGCGCTGGATCTGGTTCTTCCCGAGGGAGGCCTGACAGCGAGCGGCGGCGATAACGGGCACCTGCAACTGGGCCTGACCGTGGCGCTGATCATCCTGCTGATCCTTGGCAGTGCGATCAGTGCGGCGCTGGCCGACAAGAAACTGCAGAACAAGGAAGAGGACCTGCGCCGCGTCAACGCCTTGCTCAGCCAACTCGATCAGGCGCGCATGTCGCTGCAACAAGCGGCCAACTACGACGCCCTGACCAACCTGATCAACCGTCGCGGGTTCAATCAGATCTTTGCCGAAAAGCTCTGTCAGAAGACCACTGAAGGCGGCATGCTCGCAGTGATGTTTCTCGACATCGACCACTTCAAACGGATCAACGACAGCCTCGGCCATGACGCCGGTGACGAGTTGCTCAAGGTCATCGCCAATCACATAAAAAGCTCGGTACGCAGCCATGAAGACGTGGTCGCACGTTTCGGTGGCGACGAGTTCTGCATCCTCATCAACCTGCATGACCGCGAAGAGGCCCGCAACATGGCCCAGCGCATCATGCTCAAGATGAAGGAGCCCATCGAACTGGCCGGGCGCCGTATGGTGATGACCACCAGCATCGGCATCAGCCTGTTTCCGGAGGATGGCAGCACCTGCGAGGAACTGCTCAAGCACGCGGATCTGGCGCTGTATCAATCCAAAGGTGCGGGGCGCAACGGCCTGCATTTTTTCAGTTCCAACCTCAAGACCCGCGCCAGCTTCGAGCTGCAACTGGAAGAAGAATTGCGCCACGCCTTGCGCGAAGAAAACGGCCTGATGCTGTATTACCAACCGATCTTCGAACTGAAGACCGGTCGCGTTACCAAGCTTGAAGCGCTGATTCGCTGGCAACATCCGCTGCACGGCTTGCTGACCCCGGATCGCTTTATCTCCATCGCCGAAAACAACGGTTTGATCGCTGAACTGGACAATTGGGTGTTGCGCCGGGCCTGCAAGGATCTGGGTGAATTATCACGGCATGGTTGCGAAGAACTGAAAATCGCCTGGAACTGCTCACCGCTCAACCTCACCCGGGAGGAACTGGCCAACGAAATCGAAAGCGCATTACGCAGCGCCGGGGTGGCGCCGGAACGGCTGGAGCTGGAAGTCACCGAGAATGCGCTGATGGGCAACATCGCCAACACCCTGGTACTGCTGAGACAGATCCGCGCGCTTGGCGTCTCACTGTCGATTGACGACTTCGGCACCGGTTACTCTTCGCTGGCCTACCTCAAGCGCCTGCCGCTCAACACCCTGAAAATCGACCGCTCGTTCATCCTCGACATTCCCACGGCGACCGCCGACATGGAGATCGTCCAGGCGATCATCGTGATAGCGCACACCCTGCATTTGCAGGTGGTGACCGAAGGCGTGGAAAGCCTGGAGCAGTACGAATTCCTTGAACGCTCAGGCTGCGATTTCATTCAGGGTTACCTGCTCAGTCGCCCGGTGCCGCTGGACGAGTTGCGTCCGGTGCTGGAAGAAATCAATCAGCGCAAGCCTTCACTCGCGGTCAATCCGCTGATGCTGGCGCGCGGTACATTTGCACCAGTGTCGCTGGATCCTGCGCCAAATAGCCTTGCGCCCCATGCAGGCGCATCAGTTGTGCGGCCAATCCGCTGATTGGCGTCGCCGAGCCCTGTTCGCGGGAGAATTTGACGGCGGTGTCGAGATCCTTGAGCAAGGTGCGCACGTGCCATTTGATCGGTTCGAATCGGCTTTCGGCCATTTGTGGAGCGAGGATCTGCAACGGTTTCGAATCGGCAAAACCGCCGGCCAATGCTTCGGCAATCAGGCTCGCATCGACCCCGGCCTGCTCTGCCAGCGCCACCACTTCGGCAATCACCAGCGCGTTGCAGGCGACAATCATCTGGTTGCAGGCCTTGGTCACCTGCCCGGCACCGATGCCGCCCATGTGCGTAACGCGCTGACCGAGGCTGAGCAACACCGGGCGTACGCGCTGAAGATCGGCCGCTTCGCCGCCAACCATGATCGCCAGGCTGCCCGCCTCGGCACCCACCACACCGCCGGACACGGGTGAGTCCAGCCAGCTCATGCCGGTTTTCTCCAGCAATTGCGCCGCCATTTCGCGTGTGGCCGTCGGTTCAAGGCTGGAAAAATCCACCAGCAACTGCCCTTTTTTCGCGCCTTCAGCGACACCCGCCGGGCCAAACACTACCTCGCGAACCACCGCCGTGTCCGCCAGACAGAGCATTACCACCTCGGCGTGTTCGCACAGTTCAGCGGGGCTCGCTACCTGTCGCGCGCCAGCTTCGACCAGTGGTGCGCACTTCACCGGGTTGCGATTCCACACGGTCAGTGGATAACCCGCCGCCAATAAACGCCGGCACATGGGCAGGCCCATCAGACCGATTCCGGCGAACCCCAACGAAGGTAGCGTTGACATCATTTTGCCTCTTTTCGATTAAAGATCGCCGAATAATGGCCGATTCATCAACGATCAGGAAAGGATTCCCCCCAGCGACAGTCAGGCCAAAATCCTGATGCTCGGGCTCAATTCGCGCACAAAGACGCGAGATCTTATTCCGTGAGGTTCGCCGGCATTGGCCTGCGAGCCAACCCAGTCCAGGTATATGGCGCACAATGACTTCTAAAAACAATCCCGCCACTGCGGTATCCGATCTGACTTTGAGCCCCGCCGCCAACAGCCCGTCACCGTCGAAGCCCTTGCTCCCGTCGCGCCCGCTGTCGACTCAGCAATACCTGTACTTCACCGAAACCAATACCGACCGCATTCTCGACAACCTCGACGGCCTGCGTGATCTGGTGTTCCCGCGCCCGCCGCACCTGGAAGGCGACAACGAACAGCACAACGACCAGGAATTCCCCTCGGTGTGCCTGATCGGCCTCGGTCGCTGCGGCTCGAACATTGCCCTGGATGTCGCGGAGCTGGTGTACAACGCGCGCAAGTTCTACCTCAACGAATTCAACAACGAAGACCGTGCGGCGGATCGGCGTCTGGCGGACAAGGGCTACAGCCCGGCCCAGTGGATCAAGCAAAACCTGCGGATCGGCCCGAACAAGTCGACCAAACCGGTGTTCCTGGTCGAACCGCTGGTGATGCTCGGCGACCTCGACAAGGACATCGCCGGGCGCATCCGTTTTTCGCGCAAGGGCGAGAAAAGCGGCTTCCTGCGCGACTACAGCAAAATGAAGATCATGGACTTGTCCGAAGTTCACGCCGGTGGCGCCGGTAACGCGCCGATCCTCGGCCAGTACCTGGCGAAGATCATCCTCAACAAAGACACCCAGCGTTTCTCCAGCCCTGACTGGAAAATGATCCATTCGTACCTGATCGACAGCTGCGGCATCAAAGCCAACCAGTCGCGCCTGTATTTCTCGATCTTCAGTGCCGGCGGCGGTACCGGTTCCGGAATGGCCTCGGAATTCGGTCTGGCCCAGCAGCACTCGTACATGAACAAGACGTTCGACACCAAGCCGATGGACGAGCATGACGGCAAGAGCGGTCATTCGTTCGTGTTCGAACCGATCTTCACCAGCGGCATCTGCGTGCTGCCGAACATTTCCGATCACCGCAGCGAAATGTCCGAGGCGCTGCACATCAACGCCGGGCGCCTGCTGTGCAAATACCTCTCGGAAGAATGGGATTTCTCTTACAACTTCGCCAACGAAGACAGCAGCGAAGCCAGCGTCATGGGGCGTATTCGCCCGTGGAACGCGATGATGCTGATCTCCAACGACATCATGCGTTACGCCGAAGAGAGCGATGACGGCAACATCCAGAACATTGATGTCAATGCCATGGAGAAGCACGCCAACCAGTACATCTCGCAGCAGATCTTCAACATTCTGACAGCGCAGGCCGTCACCACTGACTACGACCAGAACTACTTCCGCCGCGCCGGCATCGACATCGGCGAAACCATTCGCCTCGACGCCAACGACCTGTTCATGAGTCTGGCCGGCCCGGTGGCGATCGCCTACGCCGAATCGGTAGTGCCGGAAACACCGCCGCCGAGCAGCGACAAATTCAAGGTGTTCGACAAAGAACCCCAGCGCCTGAACATCGACGACCTGTTCTTCCGCTCGATCGACCTGCCGCACTTCAACAAAGTGACGCAAGCGATCGAAGGCATCAGCCTGTTGCCGATCGAATCCAAGCGTTATCGCGCCTCGCTTGAGCAGTACAAGAATTCCGGCTACGACGCCGCGGCGCTGCATGACCTGCACTTCTTCAAGAACTGCTCGTCGGTGGTCTCGATCGTTTCGCTGCCGAAAGACTACAAGCTGTCGTACATGGACCTGAACCGGTTGAAGACTCACCTCAACAGCCTGTTCCCCAACACTACGCTCAAGCGTTACGCACTGGTGATCGGCGCTTCGGCGAACCTGTCGCTGACCACTCTGATCGCCAAGAGCCCGTGCCTTTCGGACGATTTCCTGACGTTGATCGTGGCGTTCATCAAGCGCTGCTTCGCGAAGAACCCGTACCGTTTCGACGATACCCTGGACAACTCGATCCTCGATTTCATCATCAACGAAGAGTTCGACGAAGACCGCATTGATGATCTGCTCAACGAGTTCGAGAACCCGGCGAAGATCCTCGACACCAACTGGTATGCGATCAAGCCGATGTACGAGAAGAAGTACCGCGAGCTGATCAACGACAAAGAGAAGTTTGTCTCGATCAACGACATTCGCCTGTCGCGTGATTGCGTGAAGAAGTCGATCAAGTACCTGCGCGAGATTTACCGTCACCGGATTGGCAAGACCAAGGTTATTTCCCTCAATAACCATACCGGCAAGTCTTACTCGGTCTGATCCAGAACCGAGTCGCCCCATTCGCGAGCAGGCTCGCTCCCACATTGGAATGCATTCCCCTGTGGGAGCCAGCCTGCTCGCGAAGAGGCCTTCAAATTCACTGAAGATTTCAGCCTTTCCAACATCCAGAAACAATTAAGCAGCCGTTAGGCTGCTTACTAAACTGTTCCTGTTACGTTTACGTCACCGTGAGGTCACCCGCGCTTGTGGCGTTTCTCTACGGCAACGTGCCATCACGCTACTCCGCTACACACTTTTCGCCGTTGGCGGGTCGCACCATCAAGGTGCAACGTCTGCGGCGACTGCCCTTTCCTGGATCAGAATCCACGGCGAAACCACCACCGCCCACAACGATGGATCGCGCTCGAAAAGATCCAGCGCCCGCGTTTCAGACAGCTTCGCGACCTTGTCTTCGGCCAGCCAGGCAGCCACTTTCTCGCCATCATCCGACGCCACGGCCTCGGCGGCAGCGATCAAATCCAGCGCAGGGTCGACCCACAATAGGGCACCCTTGGCGAAGAACGGCTCCAACTCTTTCCAGGTAATAGATGCGGTTTCACCAAGCAGCTTGGCATAGAGGGTGCTAGGTTCTTGATTCATGGGGTGCTGTCCGGAAAAGAAATCGACGCAAATGATAACGTCGGTGGTCCGTCAGCAAAACCCGGTTGCAAATGGCTGCACCGAACGAAAAGAGCAGGAACGCCAGGGAATGCTGCTGATTGGGCTATATGCCCACGAACGCCCCGCCGCAATTCTGTCTTTTTCATTCAAAAATGCGACACCCCCAAGTTTTGCCCCTCGGCGCCCGCTTCCCAGGCTGACAACCGGCGCTCTACACTGTACCGGTACAGTTGCCGGGGGCATTTCCGGAGGGTATCGCAAAGATATCTGACCCGGTTCTGCTGCTACGGCGCCAGAACTCAAAAAAATTACAACAGTAAGAGTGGAGCACTATGACTAAGGCTACTAAGCAGATTTCCAAACTGTTTGCCGCTATGGTTCTGGCCGGGGTTGCCAGCCATTCGTTCGCAGCTGACACCATCAAAATCGGTATCGCCGGTCCCAAGACCGGTCCAGTAGCCCAGTACGGCGACATGCAGTTCAGTGGCGCGAAAATGGCCATCGAGCAAATCAACGCCAAGGGCGGCGTCGACGGCAAGAAACTCGAAGCCGTTGAATACGACGATGCCTGCGATCCAAAACAAGCGGTAGCGGTCGCGAACAAGGTCGTCAACGACGGCGTCAAGTTCGTGGTCGGTCACCTGTGCTCCAGCTCCACTCAACCGGCTTCGGACATCTACGAAGACGAAGGCGTGATCATGATTACCCCGGCTGCCACCAGCCCGGACATCACCGCCCGTGGTTACAAAATGGTCTTCCGTACCATCGGTCTGGACAGCGCCCAGGGCCCTGCCGCCGGTAACTACATTGCCGATCACGTGAAACCGAAAATCGTTGCAGTCCTGCACGACAAACAGCAATACGGTGAAGGCATCGCTACCGCCGTTAAAGCCACCCTCGAGAAGAAAGGCACCAAAGTTGCCGTGTTCGAAGGCGTCAATGCCGGCGACAAGGACTTCTCCTCGATCATCGCCAAACTCAAGCAAGCCAACGTCGACTTCGTTTACTACGGCGGCTACCACCCGGAGCTGGGTCTGATCCTGCGTCAGTCCGCTGAAAAAGGCCTGAAAGCCAAGTTCATGGGTCCGGAAGGCGTGGGTAACGACTCCATTTCGCAGATCGCCAAAGACGCTTCCGAAGGTCTGCTGGTGACCCTGCCGAAATCCTTCGACCAGGATCCAGCGAACGTTGCCCTGGCTGATGCATTCAAGGCGAAGAAAGAAGACCCGAGCGGCCCGTTCGTGTTCCCTTCCTACTCGGCGGTTGAAGTGATTGCCGGCGGTATCACCGCAGCCAAATCCGAAGACCCTGCCAAAGTGGCCGAAGCCATTCACGCCGGCACCTTCAAAACCCCGACTGGCGACCTGAGCTTCGACGCCAAGGGCGACCTGAAGGACTTCAAATTTGTGGTTTACGAGTGGCACTTCGGCAAACCAAAAACTGAAGCTTCGCCTCAGTAAGGCGCGCCCTGACTGACTGCCAATAAAGCCCACGGCGTGCCGTGGGCTTTGTTTTACGAATGTATGGGCCGCGCTGGCGTGATCCGCCAGTCTCCCCACCTGAAAATCTCAAAACCGTCATCAGCGGTTCGCTGGCAAAACCCGGATTCGAAGTGGATAGAGATCCACGGGGCCGGGCGGGAAAATGACTCCACCAGTGAAATGCGTATCAGGTTTTTAGGAGCGCTGTAATGCCTGACCTCTATCACTTCTTCCAGCAGCTGGTTAATGGCCTGACCATTGGCAGCACGTATGCCCTGATTGCCATCGGCTATACGATGGTTTACGGCATCATTGGAATGATCAACTTCGCCCACGGCGAGGTGTACATGATCGGCTCCTACGTGGCGTTCATCGCCATCGCCGGGCTGGCCATGATGGGAATCGACAACGTCCCGCTGTTGATGACCGCTGCTTTCATCGCGAGCATCGTGGTCACCAGCTCGTACGGCTACAGCATCGAACGGATCGCCTACCGCCCCTTGCGCGGCAGCAACCGTCTGATCCCGCTGATCTCGGCCATCGGTATGTCGATCTTCCTGCAGAACACGGTTCTGCTGGCGCAAGACTCCAAGGACAAATCCATCCCCAACCTGATCCCCGGGAACATTTCCTTCGGGCCAGGTGGCGCACATGAAGTGCTGATTTCCTACATGCAAATCGTGGTGTTCGTGGTGACTCTGATCGCCATGCTCGGCCTGACGCTGTTCATCTCCCGTTCTCGCCTGGGTCGCGCCTGCCGCGCCTGCGCCGAAGACATCAAGATGGCCAACCTGCTCGGCATCAACACCAACAACATCATCGCCCTGACTTTCGTCATTGGTGCTGCGCTGGCGGCCATCGCGGCTGTGCTGCTGAGCATGCAATACGGCGTGATCAACCCGAACGCCGGTTTCCTCGTCGGCCTCAAAGCCTTCACCGCTGCGGTACTTGGCGGCATCGGCAGCATCCCCGGCGCCATGCTCGGCGGGTTGGTGCTTGGGGTGGCGGAAGCCTTTGGTGCCGATATCTTCGGCGACCAGTACAAGGACGTCGTGGCTTTCGGCTTGTTGGTTCTGGTGCTGTTGTTCCGTCCGACCGGCATTCTGGGCCGTCCGGAGGTTGAGAAAGTATGACTAGGAATCTTAAACAGGCACTGTTCAGTGCCTTGCTGGTGTGGGCCGTGGCCTACCCGGTACTCGGTCTGAAACTGACCATCGTCGGCATCAACCTTGAAGTGCATAACACCAGCCCGATGATTCTGGCGACCATCGCCATCTGCTCGGTGCTGATGTTTCTGCGGGTGCTGTTCAACCAGCAGATCAGCAAGGCCTGGAATTCCTCGCCGGGCATGCCGCTGATCCCGGCCAAGGCGAGTAACTTCCTGACCCTGCCGACCACCCAACGCTACTTCATCATTGCGCTGATCATCGGTGCGCTGGTGTGGCCGTTCTTCGGTTCCCGTGGCGCGGTGGACATCGCGACGCTGATCCTGATCTACGTGATGCTCGGCCTCGGCCTGAACATCGTCGTCGGTCTGGCCGGTCTGCTCGACCTCGGCTACGTCGGCTTCTACGCCGTCGGCGCCTACAGCTACGCGCTGCTGTCGCACTACTACGGCCTGAGCTTCTGGATCTGTCTGCCGATTGCCGGCCTGATGGCGGCGACGTTCGGCTTCCTGCTGGGCTTCCCGGTGTTGCGTTTGCGCGGTGACTATCTGGCGATCGTGACCCTCGGTTTCGGCGAGATCATTCGTCTGTTCCTGCGTAACCTGACCGACATCACTGGCGGTCCGAACGGCATCAGCAACATCGAGAAACCGACGTTCTTCGGCCTGACCTTCGAACGCAAAGCCGCAGAAGGTCTGCAGACGTTCCACGAATACTTCGGCCTCGAATACAACTCGATCAACAAGGTGATTTTCCTTTACCTGGTGGCGTTGTTGCTGGCGCTGGCGGCGCTGTTCATCATCAACCGTCTGCTGCGCATGCCGATCGGTCGAGCGTGGGAAGCGCTGCGTGAAGATGAAATCGCCTGCCGCGCACTGGGCCTGAATCCGACCGTGATCAAGCTGTCGGCCTTCACCCTCGGCGCGAGCTTCGCCGGTTTCGCCGGTAGCTTCTTCGCCGCCCGTCAGGGTCTGGTGACCCCGGAGTCGTTCACCTTCATCGAGTCGGCGATCATCCTCGCCATCGTCGTGCTGGGTGGCATGGGCTCGCAGTTGGGCGTGATCCTGGCGGCCGTGGTGATGATCCTGTTGCCGGAGATGATGCGTGAGTTCAGCGAGTACCGCATGTTGATGTTCGGTGCCCTGATGGTGTTGATGATGATCTGGCGTCCACAAGGTCTGCTGCCGATGCAACGCCCACACATGGAGTTGCGAAAATGAGCCGCGAGATTCTTAAAGTCGAAAACCTGAGCATGCGCTTCGGCGGCTTGCTGGCGGTCAACGGTGTGGCCCTGACCGTCAAAGAGAAACAAGTGGTTGCACTGATCGGCCCGAACGGCGCCGGCAAGACCACCGTGTTCAACTGCCTGACCGGTTTCTATCAGCCCACCGGCGGCAGCATCCTGCTCGACGGCGAGCCGATTCAGGGCCTGCCAGGCCACAAGATCGCCCTCAAAGGCGTAGTGCGCACCTTCCAGAACGTGCGCCTGTTCAAGGACATGACGGCGGTCGAGAACCTGTTGATCGCCCAGCATCGTCACCTGAATACAAACTTCCTGGCCGGTCTGTTCAAGACCCCGGCGTTCCGCAAAAGCGAGCGCGAGGCCATGGAGTTTGCCGAGTACTGGCTGGAAAAGGTCAATCTCAAGGAGTTCGCCAACCGTACCGCCGGCACCCTGGCCTACGGTCAGCAACGGCGGCTGGAAATCGCTCGCTGCATGATGACCCGTCCGCGGATCCTCATGCTCGACGAACCGGCGGCCGGCCTGAACCCGAAGGAAACCGAAGACCTCAAGGCGCTGATCAGCGTGCTGCGCGAAGAGCACAACGTCACCGTGCTGCTGATCGAACACGACATGAAACTGGTCATGAGCATTTCCGACCACATCGTCGTGATCAACCAGGGCACACCTCTGGCTGACGGCACGCCAGAACAGATCCGCGACAATCCTGAAGTGATCAAAGCCTACCTGGGGGAAGCGTAAATGCTGCAGTTCGAAAACGTTTCCACCTTCTACGGCAAGATCCAGGCCCTGCACAGCGTCAACGTCGAAGTCCGTCAGGGCGAGATCGTGACCCTGATCGGCGCCAACGGTGCCGGCAAGTCCACGCTGCTGATGACGCTCTGCGGTTCGCCGCAGGCGCACAGCGGCAGCATCCGCTACATGGGTGAGGAACTGGTCGGCCAGGACTCGTCGCAGATCATGCGCAAGAGCATCGCCGTGGTGCCGGAAGGTCGTCGGGTGTTCGCCCGTCTGACCGTTGAAGAAAACCTGTCTATGGGCGGCTTCTTCACCGACAAGGGCGACTATCAGGAGCAAATGGACAAGGTTCTCGGCCTGTTCCCGCGCCTGAAAGAACGCTTCAACCAGCGCGGCGGCACCATGTCCGGCGGCGAACAGCAAATGCTCGCCATCGGCCGCGCGCTGATGAGCAAGCCGAAACTGCTGCTGCTCGACGAGCCGTCGCTGGGCCTGGCACCGATCATCATCCAGCAGATTTTCGACATCATCGAAATGCTGCGCAAGGACGGTGTGACGGTGTTCCTGGTCGAGCAGAACGCCAACCAGGCGCTGAAAATCGCCGACCGCGCCTACGTTCTGGAGAACGGCCACGTGGTCATGCAAGGCACCGGTGAAGCCCTGCTGACCGACCCGAAAGTACGCGAGGCGTACCTCGGCGGTTGATGTATTTCACCCCCCAAAAAAAACGGCCTTCGGGCCGTTTTTTTGTACTTGGGTTTGCCCTGTTGGGCGGCCTTCGGCAGCTTCAGGGCAGAATAGGTTGCGTGTATGGGAATGATCACACACGTTTGTTAGCAATCACATAATTGATTACGTCCTGCACCGTTATAAGTTCCTCGGATGCATCGTCCGGGATCTTCATAGCAAACTCGTCCTCTACTGCCATCACCATCAGTAACCGTTCCGATGAGTCCGCACCCAAATCCTCGACGAAGTTGCTTTCATTTCTGACCTCGACTTGATTTCCATCTTCATCTTTTCTGTACAAACTCTCGGCTATGAGCTCTTTCACACATATCTCTATATCTTGTTCCATTTCCAACACCTCTCTGTTCAATTGAGTGTTCCTGCCGCAAGGGAATGCCCGTATCAGGGGACGACTTTTGATCCCAGCGTCTGATTCGCAGAAATAACGCCCGTCGCCTGCAGCAAATCATTTACCGCGTGCAAGACACCAAAATCTTCAAGAGTGGCCTTTTTATCCAGAATGCGACGCAGGCAAAAATAGATCTGCAGCTCACCGAATGCCGCCCCGTCATGAATAACCTTTTCATCCAGAATGATGTTGGCCTGTTCGTCGATCCTGGCCTGGACAAACTTTTTCAACTCAGACAAATTCATGAATTTTCTCCCTGATGTGTACCGCCACAGGCCCAATATACTCAGTCGAAAAAACCTGCCATCTGTCAGAAATGACAGTTTTTAATAACCATTCACGATAACCATTATTCAAATCCCTTGTGCTACCTCTATGCCCGTCGGGGATCTGCTTTGTTTTTTTGAAAAAGATTTAAGCGTTGCTGTAACGCATCGCAGTGAGCTTTCTCTAGTGGGGTAAGCAAGCGCAAACCGCTTGTAAAAACCCTGAACAAAACTGGAGAAACATCATGACTGCTACCACCCGCACCCTGTCCGCTACCGCCCTGGTTCTGGCCCTCGGTTCCGCCCTGAGCATGACCGCTGTATCGACCGTCCACGCCGCTGACGCCGACATGGAGAAATGCTTCGGCGTGGCCATGAAAGGCAAAAACGATTGCGCCGCTGGTGCAGGCACCACCTGTGCCGGCACGTCGAAAATGGACTACCAGGCCAACGCTTGGAAACTGGTTCCGAAAGGCACCTGCGCCACCACTGAGAGCAAGACCTCGCCGACCGGTTTCGGTCAAATGGAAGCGTTCAAAGCCAAGTCCTGATCCGCGAACTGCCTGAGTGACGATCATGCTCACCCTCAATGACCATGCCCAACCCCGCACTCAGGCAGCCCTCAGCGGGCTTCCACCCCGTGCCGGGCTGGGACTCAAGACCGGGCACTTTCGTGAAGTGCTCGGCTCACCAGCGGACATCGGCTTCTTCGAAGTCCACGCCGAAAACTACATGGTCGACGGCGGTCCGTTTCATCATTTTCTCGGTTTGATCCGCGAGCAGTATCCGCTGTCACTGCACGGTGTCGGCTTGTCAATCGGTGCTGAAGGGCCGCTGGATAAACAGCATCTCAAGCGCCTTGCCGAACTGATTCGACGCTATCAACCGCAATCCTTTTCCGAACATCTGGCCTGGTCGAGCCATGGCCCGGTGTTTCTCAATGACCTGCTGCCACTGGCCTATGACACGCCGACGCTGGACCGCGTCTGCGAGCATATCGATCAGGTGCAGAACACCCTCCAACGCCCCATGCTGCTGGAGAATCCGGCGACCTATCTGGCGTTTCAGCGCTCGACCCTCGACGAAGCGGAGTTTATCGCCGAGGTCATCCGCCGCAGCGGCTGTGGCCTGTTGCTCGACGTCAACAACGTCTACGTTTCTTGCGTGAACCATGAGCGTGATCCGCTGGCGTATCTCGATGCCCTGCCCTTGCACAGGGTTGGCGAGATTCATCTGGCCGGGTTTGCCGAAGATTGCGACAGCCTCGGCGACCGTTTGCTGATCGATGATCACGGCGCGCCGATCGATCAAGCCGTCTGGGATTTGTACCGGCAAGTACTGCAGCGCATCGGTCCGGTGGCGACGCTGATCGAGCGCGACAATCAAGTGCCGGCGTTTGAGGTGCTACTGGCGGAAGCTCAGCAAGCTGATGCGTTTTTGCTGGATGCTGGAGCACGCACATGAGCACTCAACGCGCTTTTGCTGCAGCGCTCATCGACACCCGGCTACCCTGCCCCGAAGGCCTGTGCAGCGCCAACGGCGCCGATCCGGCCAGCCGCTTCACGGTGTATCGCAACAACGTGCAGAGTTCACTGATCAATGCCTTGGGCGACAGTTACCCGGTGGTTGCGCAATTGGTGGGCGATGAATTTTTCCGTGCCATGGCGGCCGTTTTCGTGCAACAGCAACCGCCGCAGAGTCCGTTGATGAGCCGCTATGGCGAGACATTTGCGGACTTCGTTGCAGCGTTTGAACCGGCCGGCAGCGTGCCTTATCTGGCAGACGTGGCGCGCCTTGAGCACCTGCGCACCCTCGCCTACCACGCGGCCGACGCCCAGCCCGTACAGCCAGAAGAAATCACCGCAGCACTGGCTGATGCGCAAACGCTGAGTGAACTGCGCCTCGACCTTCATCCCTCTATGCACCTGCTCGACTCTGCCTATGCCGTAGTCGCGATCTGGGGCGCACATCAGCACGACTCGACGCTGGAAGGGATCGACGTCAACCAAAGGCAACACGCGCTGGTGTTGCGCAATGGCCTGGACGTCGAAGTGTTTGCTCTCGACCCCGGCGCCAGCAGGTTTATCCGCAATCTGATCGATGGCCAGCCACTGCTGGCAGCGGCCGAAAACAGCCCTGAGTTCGACCTCGCGCAAACCCTTGGCTTGCTGATCGCGCGTAACGCTATTACCCACTTGAATAACAAGGAACTGCCATGAAAACCCTCATCACCGGCGCCATCGCGCTGCTGGAAAAAATCCCCCACAGCCTGATCGCGTTCATTGCGCGTTTCTCGATTGCCGCAGTGTTCTGGAAATCAGGACAGACCAAGGTTGAAGGCCTGGCCATTGACCTGATCGACGGCACTTTTCAACTCGGCTGGCCACGTCTGGCCGACTCGACGATTCCGTTGTTCAAGAGTGAATACAACGTGCCGTTGTTGTCGCCAGAGATTGCCGCGCACATGGCGGCATTCGCCGAACACATTTTTCCACTGCTGATTCTGATCGGCTTCGCTACGCGGTTTTCGGCGCTGGCGCTGCTGGGCATGACCCTGACCATTCAACTGTTTGTGTATCCCGATGCCTATCCGACCCATGGCACCTGGGCGGCGGTGTTGCTGTACCTGATGGCAACGGGGCCGGGCAAGCTGTCGATTGATCACCTGATTGCTCGCCGTTTCAGCCACTGATATCCCCGCAGGGGAAGCGGGGTCAGCGCTGAAGTCGATCCAGCGCCTCGCCACTGCGCTTGAACCAGCCAATCAGATAATCCGCCAGCACCTGCGTGCGCCTCGGTAATCCGCCCTGATATGGATGCACCAGGTACATCGGCATGCGCCGGGTCTGAAAGTCGCGCAGAAGCCAGCACAATCGGCCGTCAGCCAATTCCGCTTGCAGCAAGTAGGAAGGCAGTCGCGCGATGCCGGCGCCACTGAGCGCGGCCTTTTTGAGGAGGCTGTAATGGTTGCTGGCAAACGGTCCTGACACGCGCACCCGCAGCAATTCATGTTGCTGGTGATACAGCCATTCTTCGCGTCCGCTGTAGTGGCTGTTGAGCAAACAGCGATGTTCGGCCAGTGCTTGTGGCGTCAGCGGCTCACCGAAGCGCTCAAGATAAGCCGGACTCGCGCAGGTCATTTCCTGCCATGCCAGCAACGGCTTGGCCACCAGTCGATCGTCATTGGCCACCTCGCTGCGGATCCCCAGATCAAAGCCGTCCCGGGACAGATCGCGGTAACTGTTGTTCAGCTCCAGCTCGATCTGCACCTCAGGGTATTGATGCGAGAACTCCAGCAACAAACCCTCGAAGAAGGTTTCGCCCAGCGACACCGGCACCGTCATGCGCACCGGACCGGCCATGTCGTCTTTCAAGCGCGCCAAGGCCTGACGCGCCCGTTCCACCTGGACGACCAGCGCCTGGGCCTGCGGCAACAACGCTGCGCCGGCGGCGGTCAGGCTCAAGCGCCGGGTGGTGCGTTGCAACAACACCACAGAAAACTGCGCTTCGAGCTGGCTGATGCGTTTGGACAGCTGGCCCTTGCTGCAGCCCAATTGCTGCGCTGCCAAAGTGAAACTACCCGCTTCGATCAACACCGCGAATGCCGCCAGGTCATCCATTTCACTCATGGATTGTTTCCATTTGAAAACCAAAGGTTGCCCATTAGTGCGCTTATCCGCAGAAAAAACCACTCTAGACTGAAACCTCGTTCAATCACTTGAGGTACAGCACGATGAAGATTCTGTTGATAGGCGCTGGCGGCACCATCGGCTCGGCGGTGGACAAAGAACTGTCGCAACGTCATGAAGTCATCCGCATCGGGCGCACCAGCGGTGAGTTGCAGGTGGATATCAGCGACAGCGCATCGATTCGCAAACTGTTCGAAAAAACCGGCAAGTTCGATGCGCTGGTGTGCGCCGCCGGCAACGTGACCTTCGCTCCACTGGGTGAGATGACCGAAGACAGCTTCGCCCTCGGTCTCAAAGACAAGCTGATGGGCCAGGTCAATCTGCTGCTGATCGGCCGCGAATTCGCCAACGACGGTGCCTCGTTCACCTTCACCACCGGTGTGCTCAGCCATGATCCGATTCGCAGCGGCGCCTCGGCAGCGCTGGTCAACGGTGCGCTGGACAGTTTCGTCCGCGCCGCCGCCATCGAACTGCCACGCGGTATGCGAGTGAACTCGATCAGCCCGACCGTGCTGCTCGAAGCCATGGGCAGCTACGCCCCGTATTTCCGCGGCTACAAGCCGGTTCCTGCGGCGGATGTGGCATTGGCCTACGCGAAAAGTGTCGAAGGCCTGCAAACCGGTCAGACCTTTCACGTCGGATAA
>NZ_JAMLFX010000001.1:647680-667416 GCF_023634765.1 Pseudomonas sp. AKS31 | reverse complement strand
CTGCGGCAGCTCCTACAGGGGTATTTGCGTTTCCCTGTAGGAGCTGCCGCAGGCTGCGATCTTTTGCATTTGCCTGACAGGCTGCGTAACGTGGCAGCACTTGTCTGGAGAGCCGAAGATGCGTGTTGCCCGTTCGTTAGTCCTTGTTGCCCTGCTGCCATTGTTTGCCGCTTGCCAATTGTTCGATGGCCAGCGAGAAAGTGCCTCGCATGTCGGACAGACGCGGATGCAGGGGCAACTGACTGCTGCTGACGGCAAACTGGTGTTCCAGCCGTGTCAGGAACAGCGTCAACTGGTGGTCAATGACATCGGCGGCACAAGCATTCTGCAAGAAGCGGCGACCCTCGCTGATGAGCAAGGCAAACTGTTTGCCGATGTTCGCGGCAAAGTCGCCGGCGATCGACTCGACCTGACTCAGTTGTACCGCGTCGAGCGCTCGGGCACCGCTTGCGATGATCCCAACTTCAAACAATTGATCCTGCGCGCGGCCGGCCATGGCCCGGAGTGGAATGTCAAAGTCAGCGGCAAAGGCATGGTCATCGACCGCGAAGGTCAGCCGCCACTTGCTGTGCCGTATATTGAAGATCAATTGGGCGATGGCCGCTTCAATCTGAGCAGCGAAGCCAACAACCAGCGCATCGAATTGTGGGTCGCGCCGCAGCGCTGCGTCGACAGCAGCACCGGCAGCGTGCAGCACATGAGCGCCGAACTGCGCATCGACGGCCAGGTGCAGCGTGGTTGCGGGTATTTCGGCGGATCGCGCAACGACTGAGCGTTTTAGCCTCACCGGATCCGGCCTTTGCGGCTTATAATCGCGGCCTTCAAACGCCCTGGCGCAGTTGTGCGCCCCGCGAACCCGGATCCTCGCCATGTTACGAATCACTGAACTCAAGCTGCCAATCGACCATCCAGAAGAAGACCTGCGCATTGCCATCGTGCAACGTCTGGGCATAGCCAGCGATGATCTGCTCGATTTCACCTTGTTCAAGCGCAGCTACGACGCGCGCAAAAAGTCCTCCGAACTGTGCTTCATCTACACCATCGACCTCCAAGTGCGCGACGAGGCCAAGGTGTTGGGCAAGTTCGCCGACGACCGTAACGTCAACGTGGCGCCGGATGTCAGCTACAAATTCGTCGGCCAGGCGCCAAGCGACCTGAGTCAGCGCCCGATCGTTGTCGGTTTCGGCCCGTGCGGGATCTTCGCCGGCCTGCTACTGGCACAGATGGGCTTCAAGCCGATCATCCTCGAACGCGGCACCGAAGTGCGTCAGCGCACCAAGGACACTTGGGGCCTGTGGCGTAAAAGCGTGCTCAACCCCGAATCCAACGTGCAGTTCGGCGAAGGTGGCGCGGGCACGTTCTCCGACGGCAAGCTGTACAGCCAGATCAAGGACCCGAAATTCCTCGGCCGCAAAGTCCTGCACGAGTTCGTCAAGGCCGGCGCGCCGGAAGAAATCCTCTACGTCAGCAAACCGCACATCGGTACGTTCCGCCTGACCGGCATGGTTGAAAACATGCGCGAACAGATCCGCGAACTGGGCGGCGAAGTGCGCTTCCAGGAACGCGTCAGCGACGTGCTGATCGAAGACGGCCAACTGGTCGGCGTGCAACTGGCCAGCGGCGAAACCCTGCATTCGAAACACGTGGTTCTGGCCCTCGGCCACAGTGCCCGCGACACCTTCCGCATGCTCCACAGCCGTGGCGTGTTCATGGAAGCCAAGCCGTTCTCGGTGGGCTTCCGTATCGAACACCCGCAATCGCTGATCGACCGTGCGCGTCTTGGCAAATACGCCGGGCACCCGAAACTCGGTGCCGCCGACTACAAACTGGTGCACCACGCCAAGAACGGCCGTTCGGTCTACAGCTTCTGCATGTGCCCGGGCGGCACCGTGGTCGCGGCGACGTCCGAGCCGAACCGCGTGGTCACCAACGGCATGAGCCAGTACTCGCGCAACGAGCGCAATGCCAACTCCGGCATCGTTGTCGGCATCACCCCGGAAGTCGATTACCCGGGTGGCCCGCTGGCCGGTATCGAGTTGCAGGAGCGCCTGGAGTCCCATGCGTTCATCCTCGGCGGCAGCGATTACAAAGCCCCGGCGCAACTGGTCGGCGACTTCATCAACGACATTCCTTCGACCGAACTGGGCGAAGTCGAGCCGTCGTACAAACCGGGGGTGGCGCTGGGTGATCTGGCCTTGGCCCTACCGGACTTTGCCATTGAGGCGATCCGTGAAGCACTGCCGGCGTTCGAGAAGCAGATTCGCGGCTACTCGCTGCATGATGCGGTGTTGACCGGGATCGAGACACGCACGTCGTCGCCGCTGCGCATCACCCGTAACGAGTCGTTGCAGAGCATGAACGTCAAGGGCTTGTTCCCGGCCGGAGAAGGCGCGGGCTATGCGGGCGGGATTCTGTCGGCAGGTGTTGACGGGATTCGTATTGCTGAAGCCGTGGCGCGGGACATTCTCGGCCTGACTGACTAATCATCTGAACCGCCACAAAACCCTGTGGGAGCTGGCTTGCCAGCGATGACGGAATCAGATTCAACATAGATGTTGACTGACCCTCTGCTATCGCTGACAAGCCAGCTCCCACATTGTTATGTGTATTTCTTCAGATATTCGCGCGCAGCACTGAAGTCGGCAGTGGCGCCCCACGCTCGGCACTCGCCGCCACCGCTTCGATCAACCCACTCAACTCATACCCCTGCGCCTTCAGCCAATCCTGGTCGTAGTAAGTGTCGGCATACCGCTCGCCGCCATCGCACAGAATCGCCACAATCGACCCCGACTCCCCGGCCGCTTTCATCTGCTGCGCCGCCATCAGGGCGCCGATCAGATTGGTCCCGCTCGACCCACCGACATGCCGCCCCAGGCGCTGCGCCAGATAATGCATGGCCGCCAGCGAGAGGGCATCCGGCACCTTGACCATCGCATCGATCACCTTGGGCAGGAACGACGCTTCAACGCGTGGCCGGCCAATGCCTTCAATGCGCGAACCACAATCCAGGCGCAAACCGGCGTCGCCCGTCTGGTAGTAATCGAAGAACACCGAACGCTCGGCATCGGCGCACAACACGCGGGTGCAATGCTGGCGATAGCGCACATAACGACCCAGCGTCGCGGTGGTGCCGCCGGTGCCGGGGCTGGAAATCAGCCAGCTCGGTTCAGGGTGTTTCTCGTAGCGCATCTGCTGGAAGATCGATTCGGCGATGTTGTTGTTCGCGCGCCAGTCAGTGGCCCGTTCGGCGTAGGTGAACTGGTCGATGAAGTGGCCGCCGTGCTCACGGGCCAGGCGCTCGGATTCGGCGTAGATTTGCGTCGGATCTTTCACCAGATGGCTCTGACCACCGTAGAAAGCGATCTGCGCGATCTTCTCTTTGGAGGTGGTCGCCGGCATCACCGCAATGAACGGCAAGCCCAGCATCCGCGCGAAATACGCTTCGGAAATCGCCGTCGAACCGCTGGACGCCTCGATCACCGGCGCGCCGGGCTTGAGCCAGCCGTTACACAACGCATAGAGAAACAGCGAACGGGCCAGACGGTGCTTGAGGCTGCCGGTCGGATGGCTGGACTCATCCTTGAAGTACAACTCGATGCCCGCAAAACCCGGCAGCGGCAAAGGGATCAGGTGGGTGTCGGCGCTGCGCTGAAAATCCGCCTCGATGATGCGGATGGCTTCGCGGGCCCACTGTCGGTTGTCGCTCATGGTGATGGTTCTCGTTGAATCGGCAGGAGATGAAGCTGTTCGAAAGGGTTGCTCATCAGCTTAGGAAAAATCCTATAGCGCGCACAGATACAGCTGAGTCTCAATATGTCAGGCAACTGCTAGGCTCAGCGTGGCTTGAGCCAGACACCTTGTAACGACATATAACAAAAAAGAATATAACTTTTGTTTTAACAACTAACTGTACGGGTTAGGGTGTCCCACCTTTTGACTTTATCGATGGAGAGCGACCTTGCCTCTGCGTAGCACTTTCACGCGTTTCTTTCAGTTGGAAGCTGCCAGCGGTCTGTTATTGATCGCCGCGGCCATCCTGGCTCTGATTATCAACAACTCGCCGCTGTCGTGGCTGTACACCGGCCTGCTCGACACCCCGGTGGTAGCGCAGATCGGTGCGTTGAAAATCGCTAAACCCCTGCTGCTGTGGATCAATGACGGTCTGATGGCGATGTTTTTCCTGCTCATCGGCCTGGAAGTGAAGCGCGAGGTGCTCGACGGCCAGTTGTCCAAACCGTCGCAGATCGTCCTGCCCGGCGCCGCAGCCATCGGCGGCATGCTGGTGCCGGCGCTGATCTACTGGTTCCTCAACCGTGACAATCCGGCGGCGCTCGACGGCTGGGCGATCCCGACCGCGACCGACATCGCCTTCGCCCTCGGCGTGCTGGCTCTGCTCGGCAAGCGCGTACCGGTGTCGCTGAAGTTGTTCCTGATGACCCTGGCGATCATTGATGACCTCGGCGCCATCGTGATCATCGCCATCTTCTACTCCGGCGAACTGTCGACCCTGTCGCTGGGCCTTGCAGCAGCGTGCATCGCGGCGCTGGTGGCGATGAACCGGCTCGGGGTGGTCAAGCTCGGGCCGTACATGATCATCGGTTTGATTCTGTGGGTCTGTGTACTCAAGAGCGGTGTCCACGCAACGCTGGCCGGCGTGACTCTGGCCTTCTGCATCCCGCTGCGCACGAAAAATGCCGAGCCGTCGCCGTTGCTGACCCTCGAACATGCGCTGCACCCATGGGTGGCTTACGGCATCCTGCCGCTGTTCGCCTTTGCCAACGCCGGGTTGTCGCTGAGCGGCGTCACCGTGGAAAGCTTCACCCACCACGTGCCGATGGGCATTGCGGTAGGCCTGCTGCTGGGCAAGACCGTCGGTGTTTTCGGCCTGACATGGCTGGCCGTGAAGATCGGCATCGCCACCCTGCCCCAAGGCGCCAACTGGGGCCAGGTGTTGGGTGTGGCCATTCTGTGCGGCATCGGCTTCACCATGAGCCTGTTTGTCGGTTCGCTGGCCTTTGAGCCGGGTGTAAGCGACTACGCCGGGATGGACCGGATGGGCATTTTGACGGGGTCGATTCTGGCAGCGTTGATTGGTTATGCGGTGACGGCGGCGGCGAGTCGCCGGAATACTCTGCAAAACGCTTGAGACGCATTTTTCTACAAGAGTCGAAGCCCTTCAATCCAGAGGGGCTTGGCTCTGAATCTTGCAAGTGTGCTATATCTTTGGTCGACAGCCGCACCTTCTCAGCACCGATTCTGGAGTCATCCATGTCACGTAAAGCAGAAAAACGCCCAATGACGGACGATCAGATTTCCATACAGGAGTCTCGGATTCCGGACATCGCTCTGAAGGCATTCAGCAACGCCTACAAAATGGCGCTCGCCAATGGTGCTGCTGTGCTCGTAGCTAAAGATGGTCAGCTATTTGAAGTGACAGAGAAGAGTTCTATTGCTTTGCGCACAATAGGCACCTACGGAAACCTGAAAAGCGGCACTCGCCTGCGCATCAACAAATCCTCGAAACAGGTTATTTCTTGAGCACACCGAGAATACGGATATTCGCCGGCCCGAACGGGTCAGGAAAAAGCACCTTCAATCGACTGGTTCCCGCGCATTTGCTGGGGAACTACATAAATCCTTATGACATAGAGCGCTCAATCAAAGATACCGGATATTTTGACTTCACTTCTTATCGTATCGAAGACCACAAAGAAGACATTTTTGAATTTTTCCGTGAGCACGCTCTGCTCAAGCAAGCCCCTCACTCATTGGCAAAGCTGGATTCCCTGACAATCGACGGTGAGCGGCTCAGCTTCGCAAATACTGAAATCGACTCCTACGTCGCATCAGCCCTTTCCGACTTCATACGAAGGTCCCTGATCAAAGAGCGCATCAGCCGTTTGAAACCGTGATGTCGTCCTCTGACAAGGTCAAACTGCTCGCTGAAGCTCATGCCTCCGGTTATAGAGTTTATGTTTACTACGTCGCTACCGCTGATCCTCAAATCAACATTGCCAGGGTTGCATATCGCGTTAAACAAGGTGGGCACAGCGTTCCTCCTGAAAAGATAGAGGCGCGGTACTGGAGATCTTTGGAGCTTCTGTCTGATGCCATCCTGACCTCCAACAGAGCCTACATTTTCGACAACTCGGATGAAGGTAGCGAAGGCCTCACGCAAATTGCGGAGATCACCGATGGCGAACTGATTGAGATCAAATCAGATACTCAGCCACCTTGGTTCAAAGAGTTCGTGCTCGACAAATTACTGTAGTGCGCTGAACAAACTTTTCCTGCAGGCTCAATCCTCTGAGTCTCGAACAACAGCCTATCTACAGACCAGCATCCGTCGAACAATCCCCAGATCTTTAGAGACGCGTCCTACAGCCATCATTTTCCTGCTTCGTTAACGTTGCGCTGCCCTTTGCGAAGGGCTGTCGACGGATGAACAAAAGGACGATCAGTGGCTGGCAACAAGGACATTCCCCGGGTTTCCAACCCACCGCAAGGCGACGGGCATCACGTCACTTACCGCTACATGACTGCCAGTGAACTGGCCGAGCGCGAGGCCAGACAAAACGCTTACGACGCCATGCTGGCGCGACAAGAAGCTTTCGAGCGCAGCCGTGAGGTGGCGGTCAAAAAAGCCGATTCCGTGCGCGCTGGCTGCGTATTCGCCAAGTCCTACAAACTGCCGGATGCGATTATCGATTACTCCAGTCCTTCGGGGATGGTGCCGACTGACAGTCTGAAGGACTACGGCGATCTCATACTGCTGGGTGCGCGTGAGGCCGATGAAAGCGGCGAAGTTCCTCTAAAGAAAATCGGCGCAACGGCCATCCCGGCGGGCTTTGGCAGTTTTGCATTGGCGGGTTCAGCTTTCAAAGGATTGCCCACCGTTATATCCACCGCAGTGATCACGCCATTGGTGACCCTGGTGGCGCTGGTCATGCCCTCGAGTCTTGGTGACAGCGCGCTTTATACCGACGAGCAGTTGCGTGGACTTGAACAGGCACGAACGCGTGTTCGGTTGAGGGTCGAACAGCAGGCCGACGGCAGCCTGAAAGGCTACGGCTTCTACACCGGCAAGAATCGCGATTGGGAAATGGTTGATGTCGTGCAGTTCAAGTTGCGTGACAGCCAGTTCATTGCTGACTTGGGTGAAGGTGTAGAACTGATCTGGACGCCTGCTGTGGATGGTTCGGACATCCTTGGTATTCCCGCGCTGGAGGCTGGACTGCAGGCACCGCACATCTGGGTTTATCCGCCGACGAAAGCGGCGGATGAAATTCTGGTCAATCCGGTTTATCCGCCGGACTACCGGGATTTTGTTCTGGTTTTTCCACCAGGTTCGTTGGTTCAGCCGGTATATATAGTCTTAAACGTTCCTAGAGATTTCAAATACCACCCCGCCCCTGTTTCGCTGCCGGCCTTTCCAGACGTGAAACCTGCACCACTGAAAACCTCCGTTCGCGGTGGAGGAAAAAAGCGAAGACGTTGGAAAGATGCATCGGGGAAAATTTACGAATGGGACTCTCAGCATGGCAAGGTTGAGATGTACACCAAGCAAGGAAAACATCTTGGAGAATACGACCCGAAAACAGGGGAACAAACAAAGCCTGCCGATTCCACAAGGAGAGTAGAAAAATGAAGCATGTAATAGAGGTATTCGATCGAAAGACTGAGGATTTGCTCCTGACCGTAGAGATCGCGGCGCATCACGAGGAAGCATTGAAGGCGCTGATGAACTGGCAACAACCTGAAGATGAGTTCGATGGCTCTGATTTAGACGAAGAGCAGATCAAAGTTCTGGAGGACTGGACTGGAGAAAAGCTCTTGGACGCAACTCATATAGTTCAGTTGGTGTGCATCGAATGACTTATGGCAACTTCAAGCTGAAGCACACCGTCGAGGCATTTAATAAACGCACAGCTCGGTTAGTTTTCGAGATCCCCGTTCCCGATGGAAACATTGAGCGGCTCAGAGTAATCATGCATTGGGTCAATCCCGAAGACGAAATCTTTGGTTATGACCTCGACCAAGAGCAGATAAAGCAATTGGAAGCTTTAATCGGTCGATCTTTCTACGACTCTAAATACAATTTTCAAATGGGTTGTTATGAAAGCGAGTAAATATCCTAAAAAAAACCCGACCAGTCACCTGATCGGGGTTTTCTTTACCCTGAATTCCGCTTAGTGCGAAACGCGGCTGGTCCCGCCAACGGTGGAGATGCGTACCCGCTCGCCAACGCGGAACACTTCGTTCTCCTGAACCTGCTGCACATAGGCACGCATGCTGCCGTCGTCTTCACGCACGGTGATTTCCACACCCTGGGTACGGGTCAGACCTTCTTCAGTTGCCGAACCGATCAGACCGCCCGCCACCGCACCGATAACTGCAGCAACGATGCTGCCCTTGCCGCCGCCAATGGCGCTGCCGCCGACGCCGCCGACCACTGCGCCTGCAGCGCCGCCGATCGGGGTCTTGGTGCCTTCGATTTTCACCGGGCGCAGGGATTCGATGGTGCCCATGCGAATCGTCTGCACGCGACGCGCTTCGTCACGGGAGTAGGAGTCACCGGTCAGGCTCGATTGGCAGCCGGTAAGCAACATCGCCATCGTGGAAAAGGAAGCAACCAGCAGAACAGACTTACGCATAGCATCAACTCCAAAGAAACATATAGTCATTAAACTCCGTGGCTTGACGCCTGTCACGACGCCGCCCGGATAAATTGGCTTTCATTCAGGTGCGGTACAGACACCTGCACGCTGTTCCTGACTTAGCCCTACAGTAGCGCCAAATTACCGATTCTGCGTCAACGACACCAAGGATTTTCATGGATTACTTCATCATCGTCGTCACCACGGCCGCCGGTCTGTACTTCCATTGGTGGCTGTACGTGCGGATCAAGCGCTGGATGGATCGCGATCTGGCGTTGTCACTGGCCGGCAAGGATGAAGGCAAACGCGCCTTCATGCTCGAACAGTTGGCGAACGCTCAGGTGCAGAAGATCAAGCGCCGGGATCTGCCGAAGTGGCTGGAGGCCGCTGCGGCAGGCTATCCCGCTCGGTAGACTGCTTAAGGTGCCAGACGTTCAAGAATCCAGTCGGCGCCCTGCAAACGGTAGTTGAGGCGATCGTGCAGACGACTCGGACGGCCCTGCCAGAATTCGATGCGCTCAGGCAGCAAGCGGTAACCACCCCAGTGTTCCGGGCAGTCGGGTTGCGTGTCGGAGAAACGCTGCTCGGTAGCCTTGAGCAAATCCTCCAGCTCACCGCGCCCGTTGATCACCCGGCTCTGCGGTGATGCCCATGCACCAAGACGGCTGCCCAGTGGACGCACCTGATAATAGGCATCGGACTCTTCGGGCGTGACCTTCACCACCCGCCCTTCGATGCGCACCTGGCGCTCCAGGGTTGGCCAGAAGAAAGTCATGGCGGCAAACGGGTTGGCCGCCAGATGCTGGCCCTTGGCGCTGTCGTAGTTGGTGAAGAAGGTGAAGCCCTGCTCGTCCAGGCCCTTGAGCAGCAGAATGCGGCAATGCGGTCGCCCATCCTTGTCGACCGTGGCCAGGGTCATGGCGTTGGCCTCCACCGGCGCCTGTTCGGTCTTCACCGCGTCGGCAAACCACTGGTGGAACAGCGCAAACGGCTCGGCCGGGGCTTGCGCCTCGGTCAGACCATCCCGGGTGTAATCACGACGCATATCTGCCAGAGCCTGGGTCATGGCGCATTCCTTTTCGTTAGCGGATCACTTCTTGGTGGTATCGGTCGCGGCGACTTTCTTGTCGGTCGCGGCGGCTTTGGCTGGAGCAGTCTTTTTCGCTGGGGCCTTGGCCGGGGCTTTTTTGGCCGGTGCCTTGGCAGCCGCTTTTTTCGCTGGAGCCTTTTTGGTTGCCGGAACAGCGGCTTTTTTCGCAGCCGGGGCCGGGGTTACCGGTTTGGCGGCGGGCTTGACGTCTTGCGCAGCGACCATGGTCACGGGCTTCGGTGCAGGCATGTTGTACTTGCTCAGCAAGGCAACCATGGTGTTCTGCGGGGTCACCAGCAGTTCAACACGACGGTTCAGGGCACGACCTTCAACGCTGTCGTTGGCGGCACGCGGCGCTTCCGAACCCATACCGCGCAGCATCAGGCGATCACGCTGCAAGCCGCTGAGGCGGAAGATCGCGGCAACCGACTGGGCACGTTCCTGGCTGAGTTTAATGTTGGCCGGAGCGGCACCGCTGGTGTCACTGTGACCAAGCACCAGAACGGCGGTTTTCGGGTCGGCTTCGAGGATTTTCGCAACGCGGGTGAACGGGCCGAGGGTGACCGGCAGCAACATGGCTGGACGATCCGGGTTGAACGAGCCTTCCACCGGCGCGGTGACGACCAGCACGTTGTCACGACGCTCGAGTTGCAGATTGCTGTCCTTGACCGCTTCACGCAGACGCGGCTCGTAATCGTCGAGCCAGGCTTGGGTCACTTTCGGATCCGGCATCGGCACGGCTTTGGTGGTGGGTTGATCCTTGCCGCCGAACGGCCACCACCATTTGCCACCCGCATCGGCCTCGGCTTTGGCCACGGTTACCGGTTTTTTCGCTTCGGGAGCGACCTCGGCCTTCATGTCGGCCTTGGCCGCTTCATCATCGGAACCGAACGGCCAGTACCACGGGCTGCTTTCGGTCTTGGCCACGGGTGCGGTAGCAGCCGGTTTCAAAGGCGCCGGCGCGGGTTCTTTGGCCGCAACCTTGTCAGATGAGCCGAACGGCCACCAACTACCACCGTCCGCATCGTTTTTCGGGGTCTGTGCACAACCGGTGATCGCTACACACAGGGCCAGGGCGAGAGTCTTTTTAGATGACATTGAAAATCCACAAAATGAAGTAATGAAAAATCAGAGCACTTTCGCCCGGATAAACAGTCGCTTTGAAACGAAAAACCGTTCGAGGTTCCGGCCCTGGCACCCCGAGTGGAACTTTACAGACAAGTGGCAAGCACCCGCGCGAGCTTCTGCGCGCGCGGATCCATCAAGACGTACGGCCCAAGGGTATTTGTCACAAAACCGAAGGCCACATCATGCTCAGGGTCAGCAAAACCGATGGAACCGCCCGCGCCCGGATGGCCGAACGCCTTGGAGCCGAGGCCATAAGTGGCGTTGGCCACGTCCGGTTGATCAAGCATGCAGCCCAGCCCGAAACGGGTGCGGGTCAGCAAGGTCTTGTCTTCGCCGAGGCTGTGTTCGCGGGTCAGCTCTTCGAGCATGTCGCTTTCGAGCAGGCTGCCGTCGAGCAGACCGGCATAAAAACCGGCCAGGCTGCGCGCGTTGCCGTGGCCGTTGGCCGCCGGTTGCTGCAAGCGACGCCATTCCGGTTTGTTGGTACTGGTGAGCACCGACGGCGGATTGGTGAAAGCGCGGGTGGTCATCGCGGTTGGTTCGCGCATGGTCACTTGCAGCAGACGTTGCGCGGCGGCATCACCGGCGTTGCCCTTGCCGCGCGCAATGTGCGCCACGCGATGGAATTCCTCGTCAGCCAGACCGACGTGAAAATCCAGCCCCAGAGGTTTGGCGACACGAGCGACGATGGATTCACCCGGCCCGCGACCGTCAGCGCGGCGCAGCAACTCGCCGATCAGCCAGCCGTAAGTGATCGCGGCATAGCCGTGACCGGTGCCCGGCGTCCACCACGGAGTTTCAGCCGCGAGGGCGTCGACCATGGTTTGCCAGTCGTAGAGGGCTTCCGGCGCCAGCAGCTCACGCAGCGCCGGCAGACCGGCCTGATGGCACAGCAATTGGCGCAGGGTGATGGATTCTTTGCCGGCGGCGGCGAATTCCGGCCAGTAGCGGGCGACCGGAGCATCCAGTTGCAACTTGCCTTCGGCGACCAGTTGCAGCGCGGTGACGGCGGTGAAGGTTTTGGTGCAGGAAAACAGGTTGGCAATGGTGTCGCTGTGCCAGGCCTCAGTACCATCCTTGTCGGCGGTGCCAGACCAGAGGTCGAGAACCGTTTCTCCACCGACCTTGATGCACAGGGCTGCGCCGCGTTCCTGGGGATCGTCGAACAGTGCGGCAAAGGCTTCGCGCACCGCTTCGAATTGAAGCTCGTAATGTCCCTGAATCTGCACCCCAACTCCCCCACGAAAACGCTCTACAAAGTGGCCCGCATTGTTCCAGCCCCAGAGGGATTTGGGAACAGCTGCGGGCCAGACGGTTAAAAGCCAAGTCAAAAGATCGCAGCCTACGGCAGCTCCTACAGAGAAACGCGTTCCCATGTAGGAGCTGCCGCAGGCTGCGATCTTTTTAGAGCATCACAGGTTAGTGACCATTCCCCGAATGTCCACCGGCATGCCCTGCCCCCGGCCCTTTACCGGCCTCGCCTTTGCGCCCGCCCTCAGCCTCATGCCCCGCCGCTGCGGCCGCTTTCTCAGCCTCTTTGCCGAGCTGATCAATCGCCTGCAAGTTGCTCTTGCGCACTGTTTCGACAAAGCCCTGATACGGCATATCCGTTACCCCGACCAGACCAAAATGGCCATTCTCGCCATCGAGCAAACGCCCGGTCACCGGTTGATCGAGATACTGGAACCAATGCACGCCGACTATCGATGGCTCACTCAAGGCTTGCTTGAGGAAATTGGCATACGCCGGGCCGCGATCTTCTTCCTTGGCCAGTTGCGTTACACCGCCCCAGAACGGGCCGCGATCAGTAGAGCCAAAGTTGAATTCAGTGATCAATACCGGTTTGTCCAAAGCACCCAGCGCGGCAAAGTCATAACCGTCCTGGGGTTTCAGCGTGTACATGTTGAAACTCAGCACATCGCAATACTGCGCGCAGGAGGCCACGGCTTCCGGTGTGCTGATGGCAAAGCGGCCACCGAGCAGCAACTGGTTCGGCGCGTGCCATTTCAGCGAGTCGGAAATGGTTTTGAAGTACGTGTCGGCGAAGACCTTCTGGAAGTATTTGAAGTCTGCCTCGATTTCCGGATGCTCCGGACTTGGCAGCGGCGGCACGAAACCCGGGTCCTCCATCAATTCCCACGCCGGCAGATCGATGCCCCACGCTTTCGACAGCCCCGCCTGATTGCGGTACTTGTCGCGCAATTGCTTGAGGAATGCACGTTTGGCCGGTACGTCAGTGGTCATTTTCAACGTGCCATAGGCCAGCGCGTAACGGGATTTCGGGTCGTCACCGGGACCGGCCCACGCCAGTTCGTTGTCGGCGTAGTAGCCAATCAGCCATGGATCGTCGCGGTGATCACGGGCGGCGATGGCCACGGCGCGCTCGGTGGCCATGGCGAAACGCGGATCGAACGGATCCGGCATGCCGCCCCACCAGTCGCTGCCGGTGCTGATGCTGGTGTAGTCGCCGACGATCGACAACGGCAAGGTGTACGGCACGCGTTCGGCATCACTTAGCGAGTCGGCACTCCAGTTGCCGATCGTGTTGAAGCCCCAGGCTTGCAGGCGATCAAGCGTGTGGCTGGCCCACTGCTGCTCATCGATAGTGGCCTTGCACGGCTCGGCAACCGGTTCTGTCGTCGCTTGCACGGTTTCAGTCCTGGCCGCTTCAGCGACGCCGGACTTCGGCTCGGCGGGCACAGAGGCAGGCTCAGCCACTTGCGCTGCGGCCGTTTCAGCCGCTGCGGATTTTGCCGCTTCGGCTACGCCGGACTTGATCTCACTGTCCGCTTTGCAAGGCTCACCGTAAACGCGCTGCAAGTTGGCGCCGTAGAAGTCGTACCAGCGCCCGTTGCCATAACCCCGGCCCTGATCAACACCGTTGCCGCCACGGTTGTCGCCTTCGCCAAAATGTCTGGCCAAGGGCTCATCCGCTTTAGGCAGGGATTCGAACATGTGCTCACGGCCAGCCACGTAGGTCTGGTTGACCTCCGGGCTAACGGTATTCACGCCCAGCGAATAAAACGGGTGCCCTTCAGGCGTGACCAGATACCAGCGGCCATCACGCTTCTCGGTGCGGAAGAACCCGCTGGCCTTGAAGGCCGGACCTTTGCTCCAGCCACCGAACTTGTCCAGCGAGGTCTTCTCGCGCTCGGCCAGCCAGGTTTTCAGCTGTTGCTGTTCCTTGGCGGCGGCGGATTTCAGTTGTTCGTCGTTGCTGATCTTTTCCGGCCACTTGCTGCGCGTCGATTGCCCGTAGGCGTCGACCAGATTGCCGTAAACAGCCTGGGTGACCGAATCGCCGTCCTGCACACCGAAGCGTTCGAGCAACAAGCTCTGCGCGACTTTCGGCTGATCCATCGACAGGCTCACCGAGACCACTTGGCTGCGGTCGATCTCACCGCTGCTGCTGGCCAGCAGGATCCGTTGACCATCGACCGTCATCGGCATCGGCGGCCCGGCTTTCATGCCTTGGCTCAGCGGTGTCGACGCGACCAGCGGTACCAGCAGGGTTTGCGCAGGCCCGGCCGGCAGGTCGACGCGGCTGACCAGAGTGCGGCCGTCGTTGCTCTGGATCTGTACGTAGACCGTTACCGCCCAGTCCATTGCGCTCTGCAAACGCAAGGTCATCATGCCTGACTGCGACCAGTCCCAGGCGCCGGTCTGCGGTGTCAGGCGCAAAGTCGGGCGGGCGACCGGATTGAAGGTCACCCGGCGCAGCACTTCGCCCTCAGGCGTTTGCTCGGCGTTGGCTTGTGGCAGATCAGCGTTTTCTGTGGCGATTTTCACCACGTCGGCAGGACGGACAAAGTTGAACAGAGTCTGCTGACCGGCAGGCGCTGCCAGCAACGGGGCAGCGAAGATCAAGGCAAAAACGGCAGGCAACGAACGGCGGATCATAAGAACGGAGTTCTCCCTAACGACCAACTAAGGCCAATGGAAAAGCGATGGCAGAGAGATAGACAACACGGCGGGCAAAACTGCCCACCGTTGTCTCAGGATATTTCACGACGGAAAGGAGGCAACGCATTGAGAATCGCCTTGCCGTAGCGCTGGGTGACCAGGCGCCGATCAAGCAAGGTGATGGTGCCGCGGTCTTCTTCGGTGCGCAGCAGACGCCCGCAGGCCTGAACCAGCTTCAGCGAAGCATCGGGCACGGAGATTTCCATGAATGGATTGCCGCCACGGGCTTCGATCCATTCCGACAACGCCGCTTCGACCGGATCATCCGGGACCGAAAACGGGATCTTGGCGATCACCACGTGTTCGCAGTAGGCACCCGGCAAGTCGACACCTTCGGCAAAACTGGCGAGACCAAACAGCACGCTCGAATCACCGCCATCGACCCGCGCTTTGTGCTTGTTCAGTGTTTCCTGTTTTGACAGGTTGCCTTGAATGAACACTTGCTTGCGCCAGTCGCGGTCGAGACCGTCGAACACGTCCTGCATCTGTTTGCGCGAGGAGAACAACACCAGGGTGCCGCGCGAGCCTTCGACCAGATCGGGCAACTCACGGATGATCGCTGCCGTGTGTGCGGCGGCATCGCGTGGATCGGCTTTCAGGTCCGGCACCCGCAACACACCGGCGTCGGCGTGATGGAACGGGCTCGGCACCACAGCCGTGACGGCCTTTTTCGGCAGGCCGGCGCGCATGCGGAAGCGGTCGAAAGTGCCCAGCGCCGTGAGGGTCGCCGAGGTCACCAGACAGCCGTAAGCCACGTTCCACAAGCTGCGGCGCAAGGTTTCTGCCGCCAGGATCGGGCTGGCATTGACCTCGATATCGAACAGCGAACCGCTTTCGGCCAACGTCAGCCAACGTGCCATCGGCGGACTGTCTTCCGGGTCTTCGGCGGTGAACGCAGTCCAAAGCTCCCAGTTGCCGGAGGCGCGGGACAACAGGCTGCCGAACAGCGGATACCACTCTTCGGCCTGATTGCTGGCGATGCCGATGTTGACCTCGCCGTCCATGCCTTCCTTGAGCAGGTCGGTCAGGCGCGTGAACAGATCGTTGAGGCGCGAAAAGCCTTTCTTCAGCTCGATGCCCATTTCACGCATATGCTCGGGAATCACCCCGGCGACGAAACGATGGCGCGGGCGCTCACGGCCCTCGACGTCTTCGCCGGGCTTGAAGTCGGCGACCTGCTCGCAGGCGCTGAACATGAACTGCTGCTGGGCCTTGATCTCGCGGGCCAACTCCGGCACTTGCTCGATCAGCTTGCCGAGGTCGCCCGGCAGCGGGTGCTGGGCGAGCAATTTGGTCAGGTTCTTCGCGGTGGTTTCCAGCCAGTCGGCGGTGGAACGCAGGCGCGTGTAATGGGCGAAGTGACCGATGGCCTTGTCTGGCAGGTGATGGCCTTCGTCGAACACGTAAATGGTGTCGCGCGGATCCGGCAGTACCGCGCCGCCGCCCAGCGCCAGGTCAGCCAGGACCATGTCGTGGTTGGTGACGATCACGTCGACCTTGCCCATGCCTTCGCGGGCCTTGTAGAAGGCGCACTGGCCGAAGTTCGGGCAATGACGGTTGGTGCACTGACTGTGATCGGTGGTCAGCCGCGCCCAGTCGGCGTCTTCCAGCGCATTCGGCCAGCTGTCGCGGTCGCCGTCCCATTTATTGCCGGCAAGTTTTTCGATCATGCTGGTAAACAGCTTCTGACTGGCCTCATCGACCTCGATCTTGAAGCCTTCTTCTTCGAACAGCTGAGCGGTGGCGGTTTGCGCGTGGCCTTCCTGCAAAAGCATGTCGAGCTTGGACAGGCACATGTAGCGGCCACGGCCCTTGGCCAGGGCGAAGCTGAAGTTCAACCCGCTGTTGCGCATCAGGTCGGGCAAATCCTTGTAGACGATCTGCTCTTGCAGGGCCACGGTCGCGGTGGCGATCACCAGGCGTTTGCCGGCCAGTTTGGCGGTGGGGATCGCGGCCAGGCTGTAGGCCACTGTCTTGCCTGTACCGGTGCCGGCTTCCACCGCGACAATCGCGGGGTCGCCACTGCGCCGACCTTCGTCGTCGGTGTCGATATCCCCGAGGACTTTGGCGATTTCAGCGATCATCAGGCGCTGGCCGTAACGCGGTTTGAGGCTCTTGGCCTCTAGAAAACGCGAGTAGGCGCCCTGGATCGTGGTTTTGAGTTCAGTGCTGATCATGAATTGTCGGGCGCAAAAAACGCTGGATAAATTTTCAGTGGTTTCGGATGGCGGCTATCATACCCCGCTAATTAATCCCGCGCAGAACGGAGTGCCCCAATGACACCTTTTAGCCTCGTTTACCCCCTGCATGTGCTGTCCGCTTTAGTCTGGGTCGGCGGCATGTTTTTCGCCTGGATGGTCCTGCGCCCCGCGGCTGTGAAGGCCCTCGACGGCCCTGCCCGCCTGACCTTGTGGGTGGAAGTGTTTCAAGCTTTTTTCCGTTGGGTCTGGGTCGCAGTGATCCTGCTGCCGATCAGTGGCGTGGGCATGCTGCATTTGCAGCAGATCGGGTTCGAGACCGCGCCGAAGTATGTGCAGGTGATGATGGGGCTGTACGTGGTAATGACGGCGCTGTTTATCCGCATTCAAGGGTTGATGCTGCCGGAACTGCGCAAGGCGGTGGAGGCGAAGGACTGGCCGGCGGGCGCGGCGGTGCTCGGGCGCATTCGCCGGTTGGTGGGGATTAACTTGATAGTCGGCGTGGTGCTGGTGGCGATTGCCGCGGCTCGGCCGATATTCTGAAGATAGGGGCAAAGATCAAAAGCCCCTCACCCTAACCCTCTCCCAGAGGGAGAGGGAACTGAATGGGGGATATTTGAGGGATACGCCGACCTGAACGATTGGGTCTGAATCCATAATCGACTCGGAATTTCAGGTCGATGTATAACGCCAGACATCTCGGTCGGCCCCCTCTCCCGCCGGGAGAGGGCTGGGGTGAGGGAAAGCTTTTACAGGCGTTGCACGGTCACGGCACCCGCCGCCCCCACTGGCCCAGGCTGACCATCAGCCCCGGCCTTGCCATTCTTGCCGCCATCGGCGCGGTACACCAGGCAGCCCTTGGACTTGCCGCCCTTGCCGGCTTTGCCACCAACACCCGCCGGGCCACCGTTGCCACCCGCCACATTGACCTTGATCAGCTCGGCCGGAAACTCGCGCGGCACTTCAAGACGCACCAGCGCACCCGGTGCGCCCGGTTGGCCATCACTGCCGTTACTGCCATCAAAACCATGCCCGGCTGCGCCATAAGTACAGCCCGGGTCTTCACCGTTGCCGCCATCCAGGCCAACAAAACCCGGCGCACCGGTGCCGCCACGGGCATCGACCAACAGTTGCGGCGCGTTCAACGCCTTGAATTGGAGATTCAGATTGCGCCCTGCACGGGCGGCTTTTTCATAAGTCCCCGGCGCCCCGCGCGCAGTAATCTGGCTGCCTTCGCTCAGTTCAGCGCGGGCCACTTTCAATTCCAGCGCCTGTTCAGCCGGAACGATCGCAATGCGCGCTTCATGGCCAAGACGCAACTCGCCCACGGTCAGTTCGGTGACGTTGGCAGGAATCAGCAAGGTGCCGTAATCGGCCACGTCCAGACGTTCGAGCTGCAAAGTGCTGGTGTTATTGGGCAAACGCATCAGGGAATTGGTTTCGACGCTGACCACCTGGGCACAGGCCAATGGGCTGATGAATGCAGCGAGCAAGCAGAGTTTACGCATGGGAAGAAGCCTCCGGAACGGCCGGGGCCGGGATGGTTTGCAGGTGGAATACGCCGAACAGCAGGATACGGCCACGGTCACGCCAAGGGTGCGGGCGACCTTTGAGGCTGCGATTGCAAAGCAGCACTTCGAGCAGATGGATCAGCAACAACAGACCGCCGGCCAGATTGACCAGCAGATGCAACGGATGTACGAACGGCACCAACTGATTGGCCAGCACCACGCAGCAGAACAGCAGGGTCAACAACCGCCCCAGCCCCCAGAACACTTTCATACGCTCCCCCGTGTTGCGAATTATTCTTTGGGCGCACAGTAACGGCTTCTGCGGGGGATAAGCCAGAGGGAAAAATGAAAAAACTGCGTTCGCCTGCCAAATGGCTGCCGAAACGACGCTGAGCGTCGCCCGGCAGCTCTAGCCCGCGTCCTACAGACGCTTCCTAACGATTGATGTGCAACTCCACACGACGGTTCTGCGCGCGCCCTTCGTCGGTGGCGTTATCGGCAACCGGCTCGCTTTCGCCGCGACCTTCGCTGGTGAGCTTGTTCGGCGCCAGGCCCTGGCTCAGCAGATACGCGGCGACACTGCTCGCACGCCGTTCCGACAAGGCCTGGTTGTAGGCATCCGAACCTTTGCTGTCGGTGTGGCCGACGACCTTGATGCTCACCACGTCGGCATTACGCAGTTTGTCCATCAGCGTATCGAGCTGGGCTTTCGCCGCCGGGGTCAGGTCGGATTTGTCGAAGTCGAACAGGACATTGCCGGCATCACTGAGGGTAATGACTTCCGTTTGCGGCGCAGGCTCCGGCACTTTTTCCGTGACCGGGTATTGCGGCAGCGGGCAGCCACGGTGATCGACCGGAGTATTTTCCGGGGTGTCCGGGCAACGGTCACGGCGGTCGAATACGCCGTCGTCGTCTTCATCGCCGTCCTGGGCATAACAGATCAGTCCGCCGGTAAGAATCCCCAGCGCTGCGCCGCCACCGGCCCAGCCGCCACTTTCGAGGGCGCCGAGACCGCCACCGACCAGCCCGCCGATAAGGCTGCAGATCGGCCACGTACGTTGATTGAGGGGTGCAGTGCCATCGCTGTGGGTGGCGCAACCGGTGAGCAAGCTGCCTAGCAGTAGCACCGGCAAGACGGACCTTGAGAAAACAGTCATTGTAAAAGCTCCTGTGTCACCGGCCCATACCG
>NZ_JAMLFX010000001.1:617233-647670 GCF_023634765.1 Pseudomonas sp. AKS31 | reverse complement strand
ACCCGCATCCGCGACTGCACAAGCCGCGGATGCGAGAGGGGCTTAACGCTGGATTTTGATTTCGGTACGACGGTTCTGTGCGCGACCGTCAGCGGTTTTGTTGTCGGCCACTGGCTGGCTTTCACCCATACCGGACACCGAAACGAAGCTGGCGCGTGGCACACCTTGCTGGATCAGGTAGTCCACCACCGAGTGCGCACGACGATCCGACAGTTTCTTGTTGTAGGCATCGCTGCCCACGCTGTCGGTGTGACCTGTCACGGTCAGTTGTGCGGTCGAGGATTCCTGTTTCAGGCGGGTGGCGACCTTGTCGAGCACTTGCTTGTCAGGGCCGGTCAGCGTGGCTTTGTCGAACTGGAAGTGCACATCACGGATAACAATGGTTTCTTCCTTGACCACTACAGCTTCTTCGACCACAGGTGCAGGTGCTGGTGGAGGGCAACCGTCAGCGTCGACCTGCACGCCTTTAGGCGTGCCCGGGCACTTGTCGCGACTGTCCGGCACACCATCGCCGTCTTCGTCGCCATCACCGTGTACCCAGCAATAGGCCGCTGCCGTGCCACCGACCAACAACGCACCGTAGCCGGCCCACGCCGCACTCTCGGTTGCGCCGAGACCGGCACCGACAACACCACCGACCGCCGCACAGGTCGGCCAGTCGGTTTTCTGTAAACCTGCACAACCCGTCAACACACTGGTTAGCAGAATCAAAGGTAATGCTGTCCGAACTATGCTCATCTGGTTTTCTCCTGAGGGATCGGCTTAGAACCGATTCAGGGAGTAAAGACCGGAGTTTTAATCTCCGCCAGCAATAGGCCACGGCTGTTTGCGCGCCTGTTCACAGGACTTCGGCACATTTGCCGCAAACGGGCGGAACAGGGCGCTTTGCCGCCACCGTCAGGCAGGCTAGTCTTGGCGGTCTGATTGAGGAGCTTTGATGAACGTCGCCATTTCTTCCCGCACGCCGCAACAGGCGTTGGCCGCTTTGCTGGATCGCTACGCCCCGGCGCGTCTGCTGCTGATTGGCGCCAGTGAATTTCCGGCCCTGAGCGCTTTTAAAGAGGCACATCCAGACACCGTCGTGGCCCATGCCGCGCCGGGCGCACTGCCGGCGGACCTGGCGGCGCAGCGTTTCGATCTGGCGCTGGTGGTCGATTGCCTGGAACATTTGCCCAAGCGCGATGGCCTGAACCTGTTGGGCGGGATTCGCAATCTCAACGCCAGCCGCATCGCCGCGCTGGCGGATCTGTCGGCCAGCGGCTGGCAGGAAACCGACTTCTATTCACTGGCGCTGCAAGCCAGTGAACGTTTTCAACGCGATGATCAAGTGCTGACCCTGTTCACCTATGATCTGCTTGACTACAAACAAGTCCCCGACTGGCTCAACTCAAGGTTCTGGGCCAATCCGGAAAACTTCGGGAAATACTGGTGGTAATGCAATGATCTGACACCTTGCATGCGTTAGATTCCCATTGTATTGGTAGGTAGCCTCTTACGACCTCAAAGCCTTAGCTGGTGATTAAGGGGCGACCTAATGGCCCTGCATCTGATAAATCAGACTTAAGGGATTGGGTTCCTGATTAATGCAGGGGGGCGGTTGATGGAGCTTGTGAGGGCTACTCAAGATTTCATTATCGCTGGGCAACCTTACCAGGGATTCCCCATTCTTCTCTGGGATTCGATGGAAAGTTGCGTCCCTGCTAATCAGTTCTTCCGCCATTACTTGCTTCGCGGGGCTATCGGATCTAAGCATTCCTGGCCCAGCACTGGGCGCGCTCTATATGACTTCTTCAGCTTCCTTCAAGCGCATGAGCTGGACTGGCGCGACGTTGATCGTGGCGAGGCTAAGAGTCTAGTAGCAGCCTATCGGGATTATTGCCTGACGATATGCAAGCTGACGCAGAACACCACTCGCCAGCGCTTGACTTATATCTGTAAATTCTACGAGTACGCCCTGAAGGAAGAATGGGTGAAATGCGTGCCCTTTTCCTATGAAGAACGCTCTGTAAAGCGTGAGGTGAGCTTTCTCGCGCATGTCGATGCCAGCGGCGGTAAGACCATGGCAAACGATGTGATGCCGCGTGCCCGCAAAGCCCCTCCTGTATTTCTGAGTATGGCGGAGATCAAATCGCTTCTGGCGGAAGCGGAAAACCCTCATCACCGGATAATGCTACGCCTAGCGCTACATACGGGCCTGCGTCGCGAGGAAATTGCTACCTTCCCACTGTCCTATGTTTTTGACCCGAACAAGGCTGGAAAGACCGATCGCAACCTCCGCATGCGACTCGACCCGTTTGACGGCAGCGGCATGGTGACGAAAGGCAGCAAGCCACGAGATATTTATATCAATCGACAATTCATGGTCGAACTCTATCGCTATGTCTCAAAGGTGCGCGGCGAACGAGCCTCGCTTAGCAAGCCGCCCCAAAAAACTTTGTTGCTCAACCAGTTCGGGGAGCCCTATGGAAGCAACGGCAAGAGTCTCAACCGGATCATCAGCGAAATCGGCAGACTGGCTGGCATCAAAGTCCATACGCACACGCTACGACATACTTACGCTACCCAAACCTTGGTCTGTCTTCAGCGAAACCATACAAATAGATTGGACCCATTAGTTTTTGTTCAGCGACAACTAGGCCACAGTTCGATTCAGACGACCATGGCGTACCTGCATATGGTCAACGAAATGGCAGATGAAGCGGTGCTGGCCTATGACGATGAGTTAAACGCATTGGTGGAGGCAGGCTGATGAGAAAGCGGAAGGTATTTACGAAGGCCGACCTCTGCGTCCCGCAAATCGAGTACCTCCGCGACAGGGACGACAATGTGGTCATTCTGCCCGAGGCCATCCCGCCGAGTAATACCAAAGTCCTGTTCGGGCCGAACCCCACCAGCAGTCGGAGTGTTGATTTTGCCCGATGGTATGGCGCGGGCATCGACCCCATCACCTATGCTTGCCAGCGCCAAATCGAGCGTTTCCTCTCAGAAGGGGAGGCAATCGTTGCGACCAGCACGGTGGCAAGCTACGCCAGGGCACTGCGCGATTTTCTCAACTACTGCATGCTACGGGCGACGGCATTTGATCGAGGATTGGTTTTAGCCGATGTAAATCGAGACCTGATCGACGGTTATCTTGGCCATCTCGCAGGATTGGGCGTAGCAACAACCACCCAGAACCTCTCCTACGCGAAAACCAAGTCCGTACTGATAGCGTTAGGACGACGCGGGCTGATCGACCTACTCACCTCCGGTGATGCGGCCACCTTTCCGAATAATCCCTTTCCGAACATCAACAGAAAAGCCAATCCTGAGACTGCACTGTCAAAACGCGAGCGGCAAGCGTTAACGGTAGCGCTGCGGCACGCTATCAAGCCGATCTGGGACGAAGATGTACATGTGACCGGTGAGCTCCTGAGCATTATCCTTCTGGTCGTAGCACTGCACACTGGGCGAAATACCACACCTTTACTGGAAATGGACCGCGATTGCCTGCGCCCGCACCCCAAGGACAACATCGTGTTCCTGGTGTTATGGAAACGGCGCGGCTACAACTCCAGCAAAGTCGCCCTCCGTGCCGAGTCAGATGCCGAACGCGTTTTGGAATCCACCCCTAGCGTGAAAACTAGTGTGGAACGGCTGATACGTCGCGTGATAGCTCTGACCCAGCCTTTGGATGAAGAGGCTCCGAGTTACCTCAAAGGCCGCGTGTGGCTTTATCGCACTCGAGCCGGAAGAAATGCCGATCAAGTCCACGCGTTGAATGCATCATCGTTGTTATGGGCAGCATCCAGTCTCGTAGCCCGCTATAACCTGACCGACAGCGATGGTAAGCCCCTACGAATTAACATCTCACGTTTGCGCAAGACCTTCGCCAACCGCATCTTCGAGCTAGTTGATGGCGATTTAGCGATCACTGCCGCTGCCCTCGGCAATACCCCGGAGGTAACCGACAAGCATTACTTGGCGTCCGATGAAGTCACTCGTCGCAGTTGGCAGTTCATGGGTGAGGTACTAGTGCAGGAGCTGCTGACCCAAACCATTGGAGCGACCTTTAAAAATACTCCTACGGGCCGATGCGCCGATCCTGTGAACGGCCAGTACGCTCCGAAACGTCAGGGCGCGACCTGCATGAACTTCATAAACTGTCTGCGCTGCAGTCACTACGCGGTGACCGCAGAGGACCTGTACAAGCTGTTCAGCTTCTACTTTCGCGTACTGGCCGAACGCTCGCGTATGGATAAGCGGCGCTGGTCACGGGTGTACTCCCACATTCCCCGTTTGATCGACCATTACATAGTTGCTGAGGGCCTTCGTCGCGGCATATTTAAGGTTGCCGCCGTAGATGCGGCCCGGGAGCGCGCTAGAACTACGCCACATCCATTCTGGTCGGTTGATTTGATCGATAGCCTGGAGGTATTTGCGTGAACAACATAGTTGAAACAACCTTTACCTCCTTGGCAGCACAACCTGGTGACGTGCGTACTCTCTCCAAATCTGAACGCGACGCCCTAATAATCAGCAGCGAACAGGTCGCGGGAAAATGGATCATTCTCAGCCACTACGGCGACGATCTTTGGCATTTAATCGGCTTCGCCAGCAATGTGAATATGAGTAACAGACGGCTGGATTTTGGCACCGTACCACCGGCGTTTCGAGAGATGATGAAGGGGGCATTCTACCGCTACCTTCGACGCGGACGAAAAAGCCGCGTGCGACCTAGAGGCGGCTCGATAAAAAGCCTATTCCAAAGTGCATTGCTGTTCTTACGCCACTTGGAGGCGCTCAAGCTCGATCGAATTGGCGCGGTAACGCCTATGGTCTGCGCGACGTATGTGAAAGTTTGCAAGGAGTATCGGCAAACCACGCAGTTTAAAGGTAAACCACTTTCGAAAAGTCAAATGCATACCCGCCTCCAAGCCGTCGAAGCACTATATGAGCTCAGTCAATACACCGAAGACCCTATGTTAACCCATCCCTGGCCCGAGACTTCCGCGAAGGCATTAGCGGGGTTGACCGGTCGAGGATTCAAAGCCAGCAGCAAAACACAACTGATTCCGGATGACATTTTCTGCATTCTTTTTCAACAAGCTTATCAACAAGTTGAACGTGGTCATCAACTGCTTGACCTCCATGATGCACTGGATGCTCTAACAACACAGCGAAAGGGGCAAACTGACAGTACCCTAATTGTTGCTAAGAACCTCCTACTTGACGCCCTTGGTTGGGAGGGCGGACTTAGGATGCTTAAAAAGGCGCTAATAGAACTGCGGACTTCCTGTTACATCGTTTTGGCCAGCACATCTGGCTGTCGCAACCACGAGTTGACCAATCTGCAGTCAGGCGCACACCACCGCAGTCAAGACAGTGAGGGCACCACATATCACTGGATGCGCTCTCGGTCAGAAAAGACCGGGACTGGCATACATGACTGGATGATCCCTGAAGCCGCTGTGCGTGCCCTACGCCTGATGGAGCGCTGGAGCGCGCCCTATCAAGCCATACTCAACGCTGAAATCGCACAGCGGCAACTCACGAATCCATACGATCCGGAGATCGTGGAGCTACAGAAGCACCGCCACTCGCTCTTTCTAGGCCTAGACCTAGAGAATAACCGGGTTCGTACGCTTGGCAACAGCGGCTGGAATCATCGCCTTAAGGAATTCACAAAGGGTTGCGCTCTGAGTTGGGAACTCTCAAGTCATCAGTTCCGCCGCAAGTTCGCCAACTATGCCGCGCACAGCCGTTTCGGAGACCTGCGCTACCTTAAGGAGCATTATGCTCACTGGTCGTTGGATATGACCTTGGGCTATGCCATGGACGAAAGTTGGGGACAACATTTTGACCTTGAACTGTATGCCGATATTCAGGGTGAGTTGGAGGACATAAAACTTGGAATAGTTGACAGCTGGCTAGATAACGCCCCCTTGGCAGGTGGCTATGGCAACACGCTAAACCAGTGGAAACGGGAACCGCGGAACCTCCTGATTTTCAGGGATCGCGCTTCGATGCTGAAGTCGATTGCCGAGAGCACCGCTATTCGCAGCAACGGCCATGCCTGGTGCACGGCTGACAACGACGATTGTGTTGGCAATGCTCTTGAGCGCACCCGCTGCAGTAGTTGTAACCATGCAGTGATCGGACGTAAGCATGCGGTCATCTACCAACGACTCTACGACGATCTGAAGGGGCTTCTGGATTGCCCGGACATCGGCGAGGGCGGCCGCCAGCGCGTTGAGCGCGACCTCAATCGCTGCCGTAAGGTATTGGAACAGCTGGGAATGGACGCGGAGATTTTAATCGCATGAAAGACAAAGACAAAACGGTCAGCTACAAGCCTGCAGAGGATCGAGAGCAGGATCTAAAGGCTGCACTCCTCCGCATACAGAAAGGGCGAGCAAACACTAAGGAATCCAAAGTTACAATTGCGGCAGTAGCCCGTGAGGCGGGCGTGTCAGCGGCGCTGATTCATAACCACTACCCAAGAATTGCCGAGACTATCCGAGAGGCTCAGGGTCGCTCCATTCGCGCTATGCATGATGTGAAACAGAAAGACTTGGTTGTGGAACGAAAGAAGTCCGCAATGTATCGACAGGAAATCGAGGAATTACTGGTCAGGATCGCCAATCTCGCATCCATCAATGAAGTACTGCTGGACGAGAACCGAGTGCTCAAAGCTAAGATAAACGATCGTAAGGTAGTCGAGCTGAATTCGAAGACACCACAAAAATAGGACGACTGCGCTTGGTGCGGTACCACACTCCTCTACGGGAGAGGAGGATTGGTACAGTGATATTTCTACAAACTGCAGGCGTTTGGGTCGGTGTAAACCACTTTTATTATTTGTTAACCACTGTGGTTTACAGTGCAAAAATTCGGATTACAGAGTTACGGCCTGCCCCCCTCTGATCGCAAATTGGAACCAGCCCTGAATCGACCAAAGCGCCGGCAATGCGAAGCGTTTTACAGCGCTTTAGGTCATCACTCGAAAGATTTCAAGCCTGCCCATTTACTCGATTTTGGGGCGACGCTCGCGTAGCTTCGAAACGCCCTCGGCGACCTCAAGACGCTCGATCTCTCCAATTACTCCTCGAGGACTTTAGCAACAGAACGATTGTTCTTTAGAGCATAGCTACCAACCATCAATGTTATGAGGGGCATACCGAGTACAGCAGCAATGTCGTCCAGCTTCTCAATCGTCGGAGCGTACAAACCTCGCTCCAATGTACTGATGTACGTTCGGCTGCTAAGGGTGGAAAAGTCTTCCTGCGTCTGACCTTGTTTCACTCGAAGCCACCGAAGAACTGTCCCGACAGCACTTTTCAATTCCACTTTGCATGCCCTGCAAAAGGAACGACAAGGCGCTTTCGAACAGTATATGACTACAATGAATACTGTTCATGCTGAGGGTTCGCCGTGTTCATAACCAATAAACAGGCAGAAGTGAAAGGCTCTCGAGCAATGCTGGAGCCTGGCCATCAAGGTTGGCATTTTGTTCAACAGCACCTGATGTCACCTTGGTTTCATACAACGATAGTGAGATGCCAAGACGGCCTAGAATTCCAAGACGTAGTGTTTGTGGATGACTTGCAAGCGCTGACGTCGCTTCTGGAGCGAACGGAAACGGGAGTTCAAATCAGGTCGGTACAGTTGGTGTCACCTGGGTGGCTCAACGGCACCAGTGACTGGCACATGGATATATTGTTGGAAATCGCTCGAAGTCAGGATGGGGCCTCGCTGCGGTATACCCTCCATGATGGCCGCCATTTCTATTTCCCTGAGGTACAGCCAAAGGTCTCACGGAAATACTGTGTGCTGGTATTTCCAACACGGGAGAACGATGGACCGTAGCCTTCAGATTCTAAATGTTTGTTGATAAATACATGAAGAATCTTAGCGATACCCGCTCAGCCCAATCCTGCAAATCAAAGCCTCGGGGGCCCACACCGTCGTGCATTAGGGGGCCTCGTCCTGGAAGTAATTGAAGAAGGTTGTCAGGTAGGGAATGGCGTATTGTTCGAGGGTTCAGGCCTGAAGGATCAGGCCTGAGGACCTTGAGGACCTTGAGCGTCTTGATCAGCTTTTTTGGTGATCTTCACCACCGTTGCGGTCTGTGCGCGTTTGGCCGCATTGCGCATACGCCGCATCGATGTGTTACTAATAACGACTACTCGATATCCTTCGTAATTTTTCTCGGGCTTGCCCTTCTTCTTTTTTTTCTTGCCCAGGGATTCAAACTCCCGAACAACGGCGCGCGCAGCCCCAATCAACGGAGCGAAAAACATCCGTGGGGTCTCTTTGGCAGCGTCGATGAACTCTTGCTTCAACGTAGTCATTTTCTTACCTCTCGTGCGATCTCACGCACAAAGACAAATGCCGCACCTAACAACATCACCACATAGCAGATTATGTCAACGTAAAACGTCAGATGTTCAACGAGGGTCAGCACATAGGTGATGGTAGCATCTGTACCGTTAGACTCCAGAAGGTGTACAAGTTTCTGCAATCCGAAGGCTGCGCCGGCGACGATGGCAAAGATCGTGGTACCTACAAAAATGTGCGCCGCCAAATGAATGGCGGGCGTCAGCAATCCCTTCACGTCGCTCAACAGCATATCCTCGCTAAATCAGCGGAGATTAGCTGATTTCACTGACGGGTGGTGGCTCATTACGCCGCCACTGCGACTTGCGCCGGCGTTCCCTTGATCATTTTGCGCTGATTAATCGGCCATTTGCTTTCATGAGAGCAAATGGTCGGAAAATGTTCGTAGACTACTAAAGTGATACACGCAAGCGCCGAGCACGTTCCTTAAACGCCCGCTCCCCCCCCTCCAGAATCTCGCAGACTCGCCGCCGTATACGGGGGTTCTCTAGACTGCCACATTCGTACGTGATCTCGGGCAGTTGCCCCAATCTATGGCGACCGCAAGACGCCACGATCACTTGATCGGCATCAGTATTCACAACCAAGTTAGCATTGTGAGTCACGATAATGATTTGACGTCGCAGCTTAGCCTCCCGGAATCGTGCAACCAGCTCCTCAAACACAGATTGCGGATCCAGATTCTCTTCCGGCTGATCAATGATGAGTGGCCGATCATCTTCCGCATCGATCGACAGATACAGCAACAAGAGCACAATCCCTCGCGTCCCGGGCGAAAGCTGCTCAATCTCCACCCCGTCGTATTGAAGGGTGTACCCAACCGTTATGTGTTCCGTACTATAAAGCCAGTCCGAGATCTGACGGGCCCACTCTCGGAACTCGACGTTGTCCGGTTTATGAGCCCGCAGGTTTTCCTCATTGGTCTTTACGAACTCCAGCAGCGCAGCAGCGGCTTCGACGGATGTTCCTGCCTGCCAGGCAGACATCAACATTCCTCTAGCAGCCTGCAGAACTTGACCACGTCCGCGGAATGGCCCTGTGCGAAGGTCGAGCAAGTTTTCGCCGGTTATAGCCCAACTTTCAATGTCTATATTGCGCTTAACGGTGAAGGCTAACCGAGCCATTGAACCAGTATCAGCTTCGATTCGCTGTTGGATCGGTGCATAAAGCGCCTTGAGTTCCTGCTCCTCCTCCACAATGGCTTCAAATACCCCCTCGTAGGAAGTACGACGCAGCTGGATCAGGTCCCGTATCTTGGCATCCGCTTCTCGAGCCCGATTGATCTGCTCATCGAGTTTGGTAAGAGCGATCTCCGCCTTGGCGATTTTATCGCTCAGCGCTGAATAGCGCTTAACCTTTGCCTTGTCGGCACCAACTAGCAGGTTTAGGCGAAAAACCTCTCGATCAAGCAATGCCAGAGTCTGAAGTTGCAGCTCCGCTTCTTCTGGAATGAGTGAGATTGAGGGGTCGACCTCCTCATTGATCTGAGGATCAAGGTCGGATGGCCCTTGCAATTTCGCCGCCAGAGTCTTCACCTGGCGAAGCCGTTCCGCTAACAGCGTGTCGACATCACCCAAGAAGTCCACTTTGAACGCTTCCCAGTCGGCCTCCGACAAGCCCGTATCAGGCCGCTCTTGCTGCATTTCGTTTAGATGCTCTGGTGCTCGACGGGCACGGAAGTCTTCGACATCCCCTTTTAGGTTAAGCAATGTCTGGTATCGGCGCTTCGCCCGCTCTACCTGCAGGCGTTTCTGTTCAGCGGCCTGCGAGATATCTTCCAACCGCTTCGTACGCTCCTCATTGCCTTTGGGGATCAATGACGATCGATCACGTTTGTCCTGCTCAATCGCCTTGGCCTTCTCATCACGGTCTTTCTGTAGCCCTGCCAGACTTGCTTTTCGAGTGCGCTCCTCCGTCAGGTCATTGGAGGCCCTTCGTAACGTTTCCTGATGGCGCCGGCGCTTCTGAAGCGTCCCCTCGAGCCTCAGCTCAAGCAGCTCCTGAAAAATAGAGGTGCCCATACGGTCATCTCGCGGGTGCGCGTTGAAGATTACTCGTTCTATCTCCGCATTCAACGGGTTACTCGTATCTTCCGCAGAGCACAATTTGCTCACAAACTGCTGGGAGAGGTATTGGACGTGAGAGCTGTATACAAGATCGTCAACATCAGCATTTATTACTTCGCTGCCGGTTGCCTCTCCGTTCTCCCAAGTGAGCTCTACCCTACAGTCATCCAGATGCTGTTTGGCTCGAAAAACAAACGACTCGGTGTTGATATGCGATGAGAGCCCGTATCCCCCTGCAGCAACTAAATCGGCCAGTGCTGTTTTCCCCGACCCACGTGCACCGATAACAGCAACCAAGCCGGAATTTAGCGGAATATTTGCCTTCGTCAGCCATGGCGCACCGCTGACCTTCAAAGACTCGATAGTATGGCTCTGGAGAGCGCCCCGTCGTGGTTCTGGGCCAATAATGACGCGCTCCTCGGGCTCCAGGCAGGTCTGACGGAGGGATTCAAAGGCTAGATCGCCTTTGATCCAGCAGTAGCGCTGCTTGTCGGGCACGCCCACCATATCTGCCGTATGCGCGTCCGATCCATGAAGACAAGGCTTCCGGCCGTTGTATTGCGCGTCTAGATCTTGCGCTGAAAGTGCGCCTTGGCCAAGCCAGAAACTTATCTGCTTAGGATTGGAGTCGAAAATGATATGGGCCAACTGCTCGATATTTTTGCGCTGCGCTGACCAGGAGTCACCCGCGTCTCTTAGGCCGGAAGTACCATCCTTTTGCCCCCCTGCAACTGCGATCAGTGCATTTTGCTTAATCCATTCATGCTTGCTCAGAGCAGCCTTCAATTGTTCCAGGCTGACCTTGAACTGATTTGCACCGACAGAACGAGCAGCCTCGATATCCGTCTGCTGCGGGCTGTGCTTCATACCCAAGCGGATCAAATCATCACGATGACAGCGGAAGTTCTCTCCCTGATACGGAAACTCGAACTCCAATAGAAAACGTTTGATTCGACCGATGTGATCTGGATCATCCGGTGGGAAGAGTAGATGCAGGTTGAGCGCAGCCCCCCGATTCGTCTCGATGTTGAGACGAAGCTCAACGTTGGCAAAAACAAGTCCAACATTCGACAGACGTCCCTGACGTTTAAATTCGAGAACTTTTTCGTAGGGATCGATACCAAAGTAATCGGTAATACCCAATGCCCCAATCGTAGGGTTGGAAGTCTCTACTCGGGAAAGAAAAGCCTCCCAAGGATCTGAGCCTTTGTATTGATCATTTAAGACAGTACCGGGGGTATGTATATGCGGATCCCACCGATGCCACTCGGAACCGCGCTCACTATGCATTGCATTGCCAAGTACGGATGCTTTTTCTTCCATTTTTCCCAGATCCTCTTGGACAGCTTTGGACTGTTTGGAGTACTCCCACGTAAGCCTGGGTGGACTTACCTGAGCGTATTAAGCTAGATGGCACTTAACCTCTCTCGAAGACTAGTCTTCTTTTAACCTACAGCCAGTTATTCACGCTACGTTCCAGTCATCTATGCGGCTTTAAGCCTAGGAAGGCTGGTCGGCGTAAACGTGACGTCGCTGCACATGGGCCAGACGCCCAATGAGTTGGCCTACGAAATATATTAAGGTCTAGCGATGCCTAGCGATTTTTGCTAGACATCCCTAGATTCGTGCTCTGTAGACCGCTGCCGAGACCGCGTAACTAGATGCACTGACACCTAGACCAAAGGCTCGCCTCAAAAGGCTGTAAATTTGGAATGGATCGGAGTCGATCGTTAGAGGTACCGACCGGCCTGAAGCCGTCACTCAGCTTCTACAAAACCAGAGGCGATTCAGTATGATGCGCCCGTTATTATGGATGGCATCGCCTAAGGAGTAGTCATGATAAAACCACCATTCAAAATTCTTAAATCTCATCTGGTTGATGCGTTTTTCATTACGACCGAAAAGTTGTATCGCGAATTCGAAGAGCCTCTAGAGACGGTGGATAGATTCAGAAGTGGACGAATCTATTTTCTTGTCAAACGACGCAAAGCGCGGTTTTCCAGTGTCTGTATAAGCAAAAAGTGCCAGATAGTTTTTAAGTATGCCTCACAGGGCATTTTGTCGCGGCCGCACAAGATCAACATTGCTCAACTAATGCATGGCGCGTCGGCTATCAATAAAAAATACTTTCCGACCCCGGCCCATCTGCAATCAATGATTCAATATGTCGAGTCTGCGGATGAGTATGAGCACCTGCTGAGGCGAGAGCCCTTGGTCGCAGCTGTCATGCCCGGAAGCGGAGAGAAGGAACGAGCGGATCGGGCAATCGCCTACCATTTCCTGACACCTGCGGACCGGATCCCCAAGGATGAAAACAGGCATATCATCTTTGCTCATCAACTGCTGCGTGTTACCGATGACCTTCCTGAAAAATACGAAGTCATGTACATCGGCAAGGCCATGGAGCTGTCTGACCGAATGAACGGGCACAAGCGTGTGCAGCAAGCCCAGGCAGAATGCGAGGACGATGCGGAAATCTATTTGTACTTTTTCACGCCACGATTCGAGGCGGTGGCGTCTCGTGACGGAATGGTCATCCAACAACCTAACGATTATCTGAATCTAGGGGAAGAAAATCTCGTGCTCGCCGCCGAGGCCGGTTTGATCAATTACTTTTCACCCGAAATGAACGTTCAAAACAAAACAACGGACCTGCGTAAAAGCAAGGCTATGACCCGCGTGAAAAGTTTGAAGTACACGCATTTTATTTCGGAGTGCAATTTCGACGAACATGATTATGCGTTCGAAACGACGAAAATCAGGAAGAGCGGCGTGCACGAGAAGATTTACTCGCTCTGACGAAGAGCAGATACCTCGTACTCACGTGCTCGATGGTGAGACGCCTTGACACCAAGTGTTATGGGGGGCCTCTCGCTTTTTTTATCGCGTGCTTGCAGTTGCCACCGCAAGGAATAGCAAGGCTGAGCACAGTCTCAGTGAAATGTATCCAAAGCGGAATCGTGTTGGCCAAGAGTTTATACCGGCTCCTTGGCGCCTCGCGAGCGCAACAACAGCGCTGATTACAGTTACTACCGAAACGTTATTTTACTACCGCGCTCCTCGTCGTCCTCGGCAAACGGATCGAAAAAAGCCCGCGTCAGTGCGGGCTGTAGGGTTAATTTTTAGACGGAGAAGGCTTGGGAGGAGGCGGAGGCGGTTCTTTCCTTGGCTGGTTATCTTTTACATAGCGCATCGGCGGTGGAGGCGGCGGTGGAGGTTTTTGGGTCATTATTAGCTTGCTCCTGCTGATGTATGTAGAACGGAAGGAATGACAGCACTGAGACGAACAACGCCGCTGTTACATAGTTTGCAAGCGATCGGAGATAGATCCCGCGCTTGTCATTATTCTCAGTATTCACCGTGGCGCCTTCGATGAAGTAATTAAGCACCAAGCTCTTGAAGTGCGCATCAGCTTCTTCTGGAGTGTCCCAATATTTCTCGTAATCATCGCGGAAGCTTCGCCGATGAGTCTCAAGCTCCATCAGAGTGGGGAGGCCCCTGTCGGAATCCCTCAGGGACCATGCAGCCCGGAAGTACAGGGCCCCGATCAGTAGCATCACGCACGTGCTGAGATAGAAAATCCAGAAAAAGACGCTTGCGGTACCATCCTCGGTGGTTGGTGCTTTGCTGAGCATATACGAGAGAAACGTCACTATGGCTACTAGCATCGCCAGCGGCATGCTGAGCCTGGCGTAGAGCTTTTCCTTGCGGTCGAGCTCCTGATAGAAAACTTTCTCGTAAAAAGCAAACCTCTCTTTATCGTCCATTACTAGCGCTATTGCTCCTGCTGGTGTCAAAGGATCATTACTATTTAAGGCGCCTGCAGCATCGCTAACTGCGGATGGTTCGAAAAGTCTTCCTTTGCTGCACTGAGTAAGCTGCCGAAGTTGATATTCCTGCCTCCGCCGCCCTGTTTCAGCGTGCGAAGCGCTGAATGCCATGCAGCTTGACCAGTGGGATGAAACTGGAGGCGTGACAGATCACCGCCAGCGCGGCTCCACAATTCTTGGTCCCGCGGCCCGAATGGGTATAGCTCGACCAAGACCTTCTCTAGCAGCGACCAGGGGAACTCCTCTTGCACCACTAACGTTATCTCAGAACTGTACGGCGATTTCTTCCCACCTTGGCTCAGCGCGACAGCGAAATTCACTTCAAGGTTGTCAGCCTTAAAGATTGGATGCTGGTCGTCTGGGATCAGTTTAGGCACCTCTTCGGAGATGTAGTTAAACAGGTCAAAGACCTTGATGAAGCCGCTGGCGCTTTTGTCGGCGGCTCCGCGCAAACCCGCCAGCAGTGCAGTCGTGAATACGCTGTTCCTTGCACCGACAAATACGGACGACACTTCGTCAGCACGACACGATGCCATTAGTGCACGTCCGCTACCAACTGCCAACTTCGCGAAGGTGTTTTGGCTAAAGCCAGACTTGAGCTCGTGGCCTTTGTCATCAGTCAAACTCTTCGAGATTGCAGCGCCTCCAGCATGACAAGCGTCGATGAAGACCAGAAGCCGCTTCGCCTTGATCTGCGCAAGTGCAGTAGCTAGCTCATTTGAGCTAATGGATGTGTTTTCGATGTCAGCGAGATCGCTATCCACAGTGACCAGCACACTGTCTTCATTGCCAGGGCTGCCCAAGACGCCACCGTGGCCGGAAAAGAACACGCAGGCTGTATCATCAGGTCCTGCCCGAGCAGCCAGTTCCTCTAGCCCTTTCAAAACTGCTGTCCTAGTAGCGCTTGCGTCTAAAAGAGTGACGACGTTGGTGGGCGAATAGCCACAGTGATCCGGCGATGAGAGCGTTGCAGCGACGTCATTGACGTCGTTCAGAATCGCGGCAGGCAATCTAGAGATTTGCTGGTAGTTCGCCACGCCGATGAGTAGGGCGTGGCCTTGCGGATAGCCTGTTGGGTTCATGTTTCAACCATGTGTAAGTGGGAGTTTTACCGCCAGCCAACAATGTCAGTATCATTGATATATAGGCGTAGCTTCTCGTTCATGGGAAAGTCTTTGCACATCATTTTAAGAAGATCATGTGATGTCGGACGGCCGCCGAAACGGATTGAATTCAACGCTGTGTGCCAACGTGTTGACCCATTTTGAGACCGCCCTGGCAGGTCGGAATTCTTGCCTCCGGCGCGTGACCAGAGCTCGTCGCTATCCGGACCGCTTGGATAGAGTTCACAAACCTCATCTTCGAAGGCTTTCCACTTCTCGGCAGCGCTTATTTTTGAGATTCCAAGCTTCCAACGCGTATAAAAGCTAAGCAAGCCTGCGCACTGCCTTAGCCCTGGCTTAATATCTGGACGGTTGGCAAGCCGGTCCGCAAGATGTTTAGCCGCTTGCTCCCAATGCCGGGACGCCACAAGCCTTCCCAACTGCTCAGAAGCTGCAAGAGAAAGCATGCGAACGCCCTTCAAGAGATTATTTAGCCATTGAACAAACATTGCTTCGGGAAACGATGGGAGGCCACTGACGATCGCTAGATGTGTATCAACAGGCACTGATGACCTTTCAAGTACAGACCGCAGGCTCGAGCTCGCCATGACTGCGTGTTCAAGTGGGGCTTCAGGGGTAATAATTTCCGAACCTTTCACCGCGGCTTCCAGCCACCCGGTTGCGGTCGCATCTAGGTAGTGGTCACACTGCGAAGTGGGCAGAAGCGACCACAATCGCGCCCGCTCCGAAATGGCGGAGAGGTCAGCCAAGGGGGTCTTTGCAAGCGCCTCGAGTAAGCCGGTGTCGACGAGTAATCCTTGCGCGAGTTGAGCTAAAACAGTGTCGCGCGCACCGATGGCATTGTTAGGTGCGCTCCACAGGGAAGAATTCTTGCCAATCACTGCGCCCCACACCTGTTGCTCGATAATGTCATCGCAGCGGATGTTAGACAGGATCTGAGGATGAGCAACGGCCTGCTCTGCGCACAATTCGACTAAGCGCAAGTCCTTATGCGCAAGCGTACACTCCAAAATCTGTGAAGGGCTTGCGAAGCGAAGGGCTGACCTCAAACCTGCACTGTGTTCTAGGTCTTTATCCACCTTGAGCTGCTGGCCTGTTGCATCGGTAGGGGACAGTGTTGCCGCTAGCGCGGCGCCATACGCGGACAGCCAGCGCTTCTTCAGCAGCGGCGAAAGTAGGGAGACCGAAGAGGTAACGTGGAGTTTTCTGGGCACCTCCTCCGCCAGCCGCTGCTCAACTGTCGCGTCAGCAGGTAGTGCGCCTACGACCGCGGCGAACGCGGCATGGCTATGCTCCGCCCATCTCCAAGCTGCTTGGTAAATGGCGGGCTTGTCTCGACGAGCGACTGTCGATAAACCGGCTATCACTGCAGCGCACCATGGCGGCAATGCGAGCTCCTCATCAACCGATGCGGCGACCATCTCCATCAAATCGCTGTCGTCCACGGGCGCAAATCCGAGGTTACTGACGCGGAACTCAACGGCTGACCACAACGGCCGCGTGCTGGCAAAGCCAGAGAGCACCAAATTCCTCATTAATAGCAACTGCTTACAACCCGCACCTGGAATCAAGGCCGTGAACCGACCGATGAGTTCGTCCTTAATGCTTGCGCCAAATGTCGGCTGATTTGAGAGGCCGTCTGCCAACCGTATGGCAGCAAGCAAATCATCAAAGCTTTCGCCGGTTGAGAGAAGGGTTTGGAGCCGTTCAAGCCGGCTCAAGTCCCTTATCGAATGAACTCCAAGGCCTAGGTCCTTGGCGAGAACCAGGATTGGCTGCACATCGCGCAGGCCACAAAGAATCCCGGCGGATTCAGAGTTCGAAGTTTTATCGTCTGGTTTGACTATACGATGCTTTGTCCAGCGAGCTTGGAGCTGCTCAGGCGTGCATACAAGCGAAGGTGGGGGTTGCTCCACCACATCGTTCGGACCGAAGCTCAGCCGGAACGCAAAGGTTCGCCTTAAAGCCGGCCAGAGGTTACTCCACAGTGAATCAACGAGCTGCTCGAATCCCCCAACGCTCAGTCGTACAACTGGAGCGAGTCCTTGGGCTGCCAACGCGTTGGCCGTACCTATCAAGTCAGCAGCTGGCAGGTTACTTCTGCTTGCAATCTCAAGCTCCAGCGTTACCAACGATTCGGGGCATTCTGTGGCCGAGGCTGCCAGACGCCCCAGTAACCCGGTCAAGTTTCCCGCCTCGCACATATCGTCCAATCTTACGATTAGCGCATGAGTCAGCACCATGCCGCCTCGCGATGCGCTCGAATCCAGAAACGTTCGGGCGAGAACATAGTGGTCGTCGATAGGAAAGCCGCGAACAAATGGCCACCAAGCTTGGACACCTGGGGGCACTACATCTGGCAAGTCGAGCTTTGATGCGATGGCAGCGGCTATTGGCGCATTCGTACTTGATGTTCTGAGTCCGTGGCCACGTCCTGGGATCTCGCCATAAATGGCCTGCTCGACTCGCATTCGCTTAGGTCCCGTCTGCCATCAAATATTGAATCGGCAAGGTAATGTCGGTGTTCTTCTCACCATTGGGTAGCACCACGTAACCGAACTCTTCCGGGCCACGGATTGCATAGTCCTGGTCCGCGTCCGTTTTATCGAGCGCCCGTTCAAGAGCAGATAGGCCAATGACAGTAGGCGATGCCCAATTGCTGCGCACGAACGACCACAGCATCGGCAGTCGAGACGCCAATAGGTCAGCCGGCAGCTCCGTCGTTCCAAGCTCATCCCAGCAGCTCAGCAAGATGGTTAAGCGAGGTTTGCGAAGTGGCCGGTCCAAATGGAACTGCGCTAGGTAGAGCAGCATTTGAAGAAGCTCTACTGTCCTTGCTTGATCTGACAGCTCGTCTGCCACCGTCTCGTCATATGCCTCAACTGGAGCGAAAGATTGCAGGGGGCGCGAGAACAAGTCTTCTTCGGATCGAAACGAATGCAGTCTGATGAGTAGGATCCAATCAGTGGATTCGACCACGCGATCTCGCCAGGCTGCTGGGATCCGCCGCTGCGCGACAAGGTTACGAACCTGTTCTCCGCCATAGTCCGGCCATACCAGTTCGGCGTAACGACCGGACTCATCCGAAATGGGCCAGACGCTCTCGACGTAGATGTCAGCAGGTGTATGGTCGGTCGACTTTCCCTCAGTCAGGCAACTAAGAGCAGTAGTGAACGCCTCCAAGTTCGTTGGAGCACCGGTCATCTTAAGTGCGCATGCCTTAACCATAAGGCGCTTCAAAAACTGGGCACCGTAGTGAGTCTTACCGACATTTGACTCGCCAACCAACAAAATGGTGTGTTGAGCAGCCACCAGCTATCTCCTGCCAAATCGAAAAAGCGGATCGTGACCACAAACTTCTGTAGTGGGTAAATCAACACCCGCACGCTTGGTGCAAAGTACCCAGTCAAATAGCTCACGGAAGCTTTCTGCAGCGTCGACCTCGCCGCTAGGCGATACGCTAACTATGAACTCAGGAACACTAGTTGGGTGCGAGGCGACCGCTTTTCTGATCTGCGCCTCCATGGCCGCAGCTACATCTACGTCCCCCTTCGTCCAGACGAGTGCCAAGCGCCGTCCGCGGGCCTCGGCTACAGTGCGCTGAGCAAGCAGCTGAAAGTCGTTTCGAGCGGTCCCCATCTTGGGCCCAGCAAGAGCCTGACGGTCAGCAATCAGTAACGTGACGTCTGCGTGACGAGCTATCCAGCGGGCTCCTTCCGCGTCGGCTGCCTGTTCGTTGACCGCCCATTTCTGAAACCACTCTCCAGGTGCATCGGCAAAAAGAAAGTCGCGCAGCGACCCGTTTTCACGGCGAAAGCCAAGGTGAAGCATGCCGGGTGCTCGAGCCGCTCCGCTGGGGGTGTGAGGCGGAAAGCTAGGGGGCTGCCCCGGCTTCCACCGTAGAGACGTCGCTACCGCCTCCCAACCTGCCAGCGTATAGGAGTTGCTGAATAAATGGGCATCAGTAGTCAGCGCACCTTGACCCAGCAGCAGATAGAACGCACCGAGTAGTGTCGTCTTACCTGCGCTTTCCGGGCCGACGATTCCGACAGTGATGGGTTTTACCTTGCCGCTGACAAAATTGAGATCAGCCTCTCCCATCGCCAAACCGCTCCACGGGAGCAGCATCTGGTCGCAGTCAGCCGAAGCAGCTACTTCACCTTTGCTAACACGCTTCCACTCGGGGCACACGTCGAGCCGGATATGACCCAGCGTACAGGTGGTGTTGTCATCAGCGAAACAATTGGGATGGGGGCATCTTTCCATGGGCGCCTTATTTCTTCTTGACCCGCTTAGTAGAGTTTTCGTTTACAGCGCGTGAGCTCTGAAGCTCACGGAATAGATATGTTCCCCACTCAGACGGGGTCATATTAGTGGAAGCGTCCACTCCAACGAGGAGACGAAGAGTCGCCGCGTCGATTTCACCTGAATCCCCGGGGTGCCCGATCAACGACAGGAGTGAGCCTCGGCCAACGGGTGCAGTTGCATATCGAGCAGCCAGCGTACGGAAAGGCTGCATGAATACAGTGGTCCTAGCATCGCGCACAAGGCTAGAGAAGTTACGCTCGCAGTCTCCTGGATCATTTTTGTCTGCTGGTAGGCAGCGGATAGCCTCTCGCAGGAAGGCCGATACACTTGCTGGCGAATAGGTTGGCACCTGTTCGTGCAGGTCCAACGCCATCAAAGCAGAGGCTTCGAACGGAGGGAGGTCAAGATAGCTTGCATGAGCGCTCGGAGAATAAAGCGCCTCCTTCCACCAAAGTAGGTTTGTGCGGCGTTGAAGACCTGCCGTAGCACCACTAAAGCTCGATAACACCTTATCAACATGCACTGTTATCGCCTTAGCTAGATTAGAGAGTGGGCTCGAGAGGTCGACGGGAGCCGGCGCAAGCTCCTCGGCCATCCCATCCAACGTCTCTGCTATGACGACGCTAATCTTGCTTGCAAAGTCTTTCCCCCATGCCTCGGGATTGTTGTGGGGGTAGTGGCTATTCTTCGGTTCGTTAGATGCCCACGGCCCCGTTGCTGAGTTTACTTTTGCCCGGAGCTCACTCAGATCGACTGTGGGCGCCTCATAATCCGTAGCCACTGGCGCTGGCGGTTTGTACTGCAATGGTTCAACCGTAATCATTTCTGGCGTTGCCCACTCTGCCTCGGCACGCGCATCGACTTTCGTCTCAATTTCACTGACAGCTTCGCGCCAAATCTCAGTTTCATCGGATGTTTCGGCGTGAACCAAGGCATTGCGTGCCGTGTTGACGAAGGCAACGGCTATCGCATCGTCCGAGCGAGCCGCTTGCACAATCGCGTCTAGGAGAATAGCCCGCAAAACGCCAACAGGTCGTCCAACAAAGGCGTTTGCAACAGTCTCCCATTGCTTACGGAGGGAGGTCATTGCCTCATCTACGGTTAGGTCCGTAGGTGCAATGTGGGGGTCAGCGGCAACCATCGTGAAACTGACGGTCTTCGAGGGCGCGTTTTGAAGGCTGACTGAAAGGTCTTTGGCCGTGGATCGAAGTTTTTCGAGTTTCGTGTCATCGCCTTTGAGGTCAATAACTCCAATATCAAGAAATCTCAACAAAAATTCTTGTTCCATTCCTTGGTCTCCCGACCTCTGTTGTGATGCCACAAAATGGTACTTGAGCCTCCTGGTTCAACACCGGGGGACTACACAATTCCCGCGACGTCTTGCATGGAAGATCTGGTTGATCCCGAGATCGCGCCCCTTTGATCGCAAATGATAACACCCCAATGAACGTAAAGTAGCAGCGACCGTGCACTCAGCACTCTACGATCGGTTGTCAACCTGACGCTCCGCTCGACATCAAGTTCCGGCTGGCGGCTGAACTGGATCATATTGACATGACCATAGATACAGATCTTCAGCAAGATCGCCCACTGGTGGGCCTAACGACCCTTCGCAGCAGGACCAAAACCTTCAACCCCCAAATGCACCTAATTCAGGCTCATGGACAAAAACTCGATCACTAGAACTGGATTTTCTTCAGTTTTGTAATCACGTACCTTTGACCATCATGGACTAACCTCCACTTCTGTCGAGCGCGCATAGAAGGCGCGCCATTAGAGTGCAATGACGCAGTTGGCAGCCATCCACTCGGTTCAAACGTAAAAAACCGTGGAAAAAGTTAGATTAGGTAAGTGACGGATTTATGGACAATAAACCACATGTAACTGTTAGCAACGCTCCGGAAGCAATGAGTACAGCCATTTGCCCGTGCGGCAGCGGCAATCTGCTTGAGGCCTGCTGCGGCAATTATCACGACGGCCACCCGGCGCCATGCGCAGAAGCGCTGATGCGTTCGCGCTACAGCGCCTATGTGCTGGGGCTGATCGATTATCTGGTGGCAACCACCCTGCCCGCCCAGCAAGCGGGCCTGAATCGCCAATCGATCAGTGATTGGAGTGCGCAGAGCACCTGGCTCGGCCTTGAGGTGGAGAGTTCGGAAGTCTTCGGCGGCCAGCCGGAACACGCCTTCGTCACCTTCACCGCGCGCTGGCATGACCACCAGGGTGAACACAGCCACCGCGAGCGTTCCTCGTTCGTGCAGAACGGCGGACGCTGGTACTTCATCGACCCGACGGTGCAGTTGAAGCTGGGGCGCAATGACAGTTGCCCGTGCGCCAGTGGGCAGAAGTTCAAGAAGTGCTGTGCGGGGTATTTCGGCGCTTGAGGTTGAAGATCAAAAGATCGCAGCCTGCGGCAGCTCCTACACAGGATTTGCGTTTCCCCTGTAGGAGCTGCCGCAGGCTGCGATCTTTTAGCGTCTAGACTGGCACCAAAGGGAGTTAAACCATGCTCGGTCGTCGGCGCACCTGCCAATGCTTCATTCTGATGCTGATGCTCAATCTCGGCGGTTGCGCCTCGTGGTTCAGCGATGACAGCGTCGATCCCGCCGTGCATCTGGTGAAAGTCGAAGTGGTGCGCGCCAAGCTGCTCGAACAGAAATTCATCCTGCACTTTCGCGTCGATAACCCCAATGACAGCGACCTGACCGTACGCGGCATCGAATACCGTATTCACTTGGCTGACATGCTGCTTGCCGAAGGTGAGCATGAACACTGGTTCACCGTCGGGCCGAAACGCAGTGCGTATTTCAAGGTGCCGATCCGCACTAACCTGTGGCCTCGGGTAAAAGACGTGGTGAAAATGCTGAAAAGCTCGACCCAGCAGATTCCCTATCGTTTGCAGGGTGAGATGGAAACCGGTTTATTCATCGCCCACTACGTGCACCTTGAGCGCAATGGCGTGATAATCCCCGCCGATTTAATTCCGGAGCAACACCGATGACCCAGCAACCTCATGTCCATGGCCCTGACTGCAACCACGATCATGACCATCATCACGACCATGACCACGGCCACGTGCACGGCCCGAACTGCGGCCACGCCCACCAGGAGCCGGTGCGCAACGCCCTGAAAGACGTCGGCCGCAACGACCCGTGCCCATGCGGCAACGGCAAGAAATTCAAGAAGTGCCACGGCGCTTGATGCCTGGGGCGAAGAGCATCTTCGCCTGACCTGCCGCCTTCGCGAGCAGGCTCGCTCCCACAGTTAATCGAATTTCTTCAGTTGGAATGCAATCCTGCAGTTGACCGGGTTTCTTCAACTGGAATGCGATCCATTGTGGGAGCGAGCCTGCTCGCGAAGGGGCCGGCACATACGGCAAAAATTTTCAGCCGGCCACCAGAATCTGCGCAGAGCTGACCACCGTCGCATACTCCCCGTGCAAATTCCCCAGCGACATCCCGTGCACGTCTTCAGCCGTACGCAATGTGCCGAAATAGTCGGCCTTGTCGAAGGTGAAGCACGCATCCTCCGCCACCCACGCCGCAAACCCCAGATTGCCCGCCGTGCGCGCCGTCGATTCCACTGAGTTGTTAGTGGCCACGCCGACAATGATCAATTGCCCAATCCCCGCCTCTCGCAACCGCGCCGCCAACCCGGTGGCACAAAACGCATCCGGCACCTGCTTCTGAATCAGCCATTCGCCATCCTGCGGCAAAAATCTCTCTTGAAACTCCACCCCTTCCTGCTCAGGCCAAAACACCGAACCCGGCTCGCGCGACAGGTGCTGCACATGAATCACCGGCCTTGCAGTACGCCGCCATAACCCCAGCAGATCAAGGATTCGCTGTTCAGCCTGAGGATTATTCCTTCGCCCTAAACGCGGCTGCAGAATGCCTTTTTGCTGGTCGATGATGATCAGTGCGGCGCTGGCCTGAAGCTCCATGGCATTTTTCTCATACGGGGTTCATTGAGTTTTGCGCAGTTCAGCATCCCCCCCTCCAGCCATGCAAGGCATATCCAATGCGCACAGGTCGATCAGCGGGAAGAAATAAGCGCTCGCCCCGCTTGCGCGGCACCCTCCTGCTCACTAACGTAGCGCCTTTACTGACGCTACCCCCCGCAGGAGCTTTGCCATGGCCTCGCCAGCCCTCACACATTTTCTTCCCCGGTTCGGCGTTGCCGCAGCAGTGGCCGGTGTTTTGAGCCTGTCCGGTTGCCAGACCTGGAATGCTCAGGACACTCTCCCGCCGACCTCCGGCGTGCAACCGCTCAAGGGCCTGGCGCAGAACGTGTCGGTACGTCGCAATGCCATGGGCATGCCGCTGATCGAGAGCAACACGTTCCATGACGCACTGTTCAGCCTCGGTTACGTCCACGCCAGCGATCGCATCAATCAGATGGTGACCTTGCGCCTGTTGGCCCAGGGCCGGCTTGCGGAAATGTCCGGCGCGTCGATGCTCGATGCCGACCGCTACATGCGCGCGGTCAATCTGAAGAAAAGCGCCGGCGAGCTGTACAAGGCTTCGTCGCCGCGTCTCAAGCGCTTCTTTGAAGTCTATGCGCGGGGCGTCAACGCCTACCTGTTCCGCTACGCCGACAAACTGCCGGGCGACCTCGCCTCCAGCGGCTACAAGCCGGAATACTGGAAACCGGAAGATTCGGCGCTGATTTTTGCTCTGTTGAATTTCAGCCAGTCGGCCAACCTGCCGGAAGAGATTTCCTCGCTGGTGCTCGCACAAACCGTCACCACCGACAAACTCGCCTGGCTGACCCCGTCCGCGCCTGATGAGAACCTGCCGCTGGCTGAGGCCGACAAACTGCAAGGGCTCAAACTCAACGGGCAGATCCCGGGGCTGACCGAGCTGAGCAACGCCAGCCAGCAACTGTCGACGCTGAATCTGCTCGGCACCACGTCTTCGAACAACTGGGCGATCGCCCCGCAACGCAGCCGCAGCGGCAAGAGCCTGCTGGCCAGCGACGCCCATGGGCCGCTGGCCGCTCCGTCGCTGTGGAGCTTCGTACAAATCCGCGCACCAAAATATCAAGCCGCCGGTGTCACCGTGGCCGGTCTGCCGCTGGTCCTCGGTGGTTTCAACGGCAAAGTCGCCTGGAGCATGACCAACGTACTTGGCGACAACCAGGATCTGTTCCTGGAAAAAATCCGTCGCCAAGGCAGCAGCCTGACCTACGAGGTCAATGGCAAATGGCAGCCGCTGGGCGTGCGCAACGAAACCTACTTCGTCAAAGGCCAGCGGCCGATTCGCGAAGCGGTGTACGAAACCCGCCATGGCGCACTGCTCAACAGTGCTCAGGCAGCGGCGCAGGGCAACGGTTTCGGTCTGGCCTTGCAGACGCCGAGCTTCACTGATGACAAGTCGCTGGATGCGTTTTTTGATCTGACCCGCGCGCAAACCGTCGAGCGCGCCTCCGACGCCAGCCGCGAGATCCGCGCCATCGCCCTGAATCTGGTGTTCGCCGATGCGAGCAACATCGGCTGGCAGGTCACCGGCCGTTTCCCCAACCGCCGTGAAGGCGAAGGCTTGTTGCCGTCGCCGGGCTGGGAAGGTCGCTATGACTGGGACGGTTACGCCGACCCGATGCTCCACCCTTACGATCAGGATCCGGCGCAAGGCTGGCTCGGCACCGCCAACCAGCGCGTGATTCCACACGGTTACGGCATGCAACTGTCGAACTCCTGGGCGGCGCCGGAACGTGGCGAGCGCCTGGCGGAACTGGCCGGCAGCGCCAAGCACGACAGCCGCAGCGTGATCGCTATGCAATACGACCAGACCACCACCTTCGCCGCCAAGTTGAAGAAAGTCTTCGAAGCACCGGGCATGAAGCAGCCGCTGAAACAGGCGATCGATGCCCTGCCAGAAGCGGACCGCAGCAAGGCGCGCGAAGCGTTCACGCGGTTGATGGCGTTCGACGGCAAGCTCAGCCCGACCTCGGCGGACGCGGCGATTTACGAACTGTTCCTGCAAGAAAGCATGAAACAGATCTTCCTCGACGAACTCGGCCCGGCATCCAGCCCGGCGTGGAAAGCGTTTATCGCCAATGGCGATTTGTCCTACGCAGCGCAGGCTGACCATTTGTTGGGACGCGAGGACAGCCCGTTCTGGGATGACCTGCGCACGCCGCAGAAAGAAGACAAAGCGGTGATTCTCGCGCGCAGCCTCGCTGCTGCGATCAGCGCGGGCGACAGCCAGTTGGGCGGCGATCACCGCGTCTGGCAGTGGGGCAAGCTGCACAGCTATGCCTGGAAGAACAGCAATGGCCAGACCGTGCGCGGACCTCTGGCGGCCGGCGGCGATCACACCACGCTGAACACGTCGGCATTTGCCTGGGGTCAGGATTTCACCACGACGCGTGCGCCGTCGATGCGTTTCATCGTCGACTTCGGCCAGGCCGAACCGCTGATGGGCCAGAACGGTACGGGGCAGTCGGGTAATCCGGTGAGTCCGAATTACCTCAATGGCATCGATGCGTGGCTGAAGGGGCAGTACATCGGTTTGCCGATGCAGCCGCAGAACTTTGACCGGGTGTACGGCAAGACCCGCCTGACCCTTACTCCTGGCAAATAAGCTGTACATCAAAAGCCCCTCACCCTAACCCTCTCCCATAGGGAGAGGGGACTGATTGGGGGTTGCTGGAGATATACGCCGACCTGAACGGGCGGCGCCGAATCCGGAATCAGCTCGGTTGGTGTGGTGCCGAATCCTGAGTTAAGTCGGTTCGTGCTCTGCCGAATCTTGAGTTAAGTCGGTTCGTGCTCTGCCGAATCCTCAGTTAAGTCGGTTCGTGCTCTGCCGAATCTTGAGTTAAGTCGGTTCGTGCTCTGCCGAATCCATAATCGACTCGGTCTTTCAGGTCGATGTAGCTCGCCCGACACCTCGGTCGGCCCCCTCTCCCTCCGGGAGAGGGCTGGGGTGAGGGTTGCTCTTCAAAGTCGATAGAACTTCCGGACTCGCGCCAGCCTCATAGCTAACAAGCCCCCCATTCAGGTAACGACATGGACCTTGTTATCGCGCGCCCCGAAGGTCTCTATTGCCCCGCCGGGGATTTCTATATCGACCCTTGGCGCCCCGTCGAGCGCTCGGTGATCACCCATGCCCATGGCGATCATGCCCGTACCGGCAACCAGCATTACCTGGCCAGCAGCGCCAGCGAAGGGATTTTGCGCGCGCGTCTGGGGCAGGACATCAACCTGCAAACCCTCGCCTACGGCCAGCGCCTGACGCACCACGGTGTCACCCTGAGTTTTCACCCCGCCGGCCATGTACTCGGCTCGGCACAAGTGCGTCTGGAATACGGCGGCGAAGTCTGGGTCGCGTCGGGCGATTACAAGATCGAACCCGACGGCACCTGCGCTCCGTTCGAACCGGTGCGCTGCCACACCTTCATCACCGAATCGACCTTCGGCTTGCCGATTTATCGCTGGCAGCCACAGGCGCAGGTGTTCAGCGAGATCAACCAGTGGTGGGCGGCCAATATCGCGGCCGGCAAGGCCAGCGTGTTGTTCTGTTATTCGTTCGGCAAGGCCCAGCGAATTCTCCACGGCATCGATGAAACCCTTGGCCCGATCCTCAGCCACGGTGCGGTCGAGCCGCTGAACCGGGTCTACCGCGACGCCGGGGTGTATCTGCCGCCGACGATCTACGCCGGGGACGTGAAAAAAAGCGACCCGATCATGCGCCAGGCCCTGGTCATTGCCCCGCCTTCTGCTGGAGGCAGCAATTGGATGCGCCGTTTTGGCGAATACAGCGATGCATTTGCCAGCGGCTGGATGCGTCTGCGTGGCACGCGCCGGCGGCGTGGCGTCGATCGCGGTTTCGTGCTCTCCGATCACGCCGACTGGCCCGGCTTGCTTTGGGCTATCGAGCAGACCGGCGCGGAACGCGTCATGGTCACCCACGGCTCGATCGGCGTACTGGTGCGGCATCTGCGCGAACAGGGTCTGGATGCCCAGGGGTTCAACACCGAATACGGCGATGACGAAGAAGAAAACCTCGCCACCGAACCGACCATCGCCGAGACGCCCGCATGAAAGCATTCGCCGAGCTGTACGCCGAACTCGACGCAACGACATCGAGCAACGCCAAACTGGCGGCGATGCAGGCCTACTTCGCCCAAGCCGAACCCCATGACGCCGCGTGGGCGGTGTACTTCCTGTCCGGGGGCCGGCCCCGGCAACTGGTGCCAGTGAGAATCCTGCGCGAACTCGCCGTCGAGGTCTCCGGTCTGCAACCGTGGTTGTTTGAAGAGAGCTATCAATCGGTCGGTGACCTGGCGGAAACCATTTCCCTGGTGCTCGCGGAAAATCCGCACAGTTCCGACGCCGGCCTTGCCGAATGGATTGAAGACAAACTGCTGCCGCTGCGCGGTGAAACCCCGGAATACCTGAGCCGACAACTGCCCGCCCTGTGGGCGCAACTCGATCGCCCGAGCCTGATGCTGTGCATCAAATTGATCACCGGCAGCTTCCGCGTTGGCGTGTCGAAACTGCTGGTCACCCGTGCGTTGGCGTCGATGGCCGGGCTGGACAGCAAGCGTGTGGCGCAGCGTCTCGTGGGTTATACCGATCTGTCGAACCGGCCGAGCGCCGCCAGCTACCTGAAGCTGATTGCCCCCGAATCCAGCGATGAACATGCCCAGCGTGGCGGTCAGCCCTACCCGTTTTTCCTCGCCCATGCCTTGTCGCAACCGGTGGAAGAATTCGAAACGCTGATCGGCCCGGCCAGCGATTGGCAGATTGAGTGGAAATGGGATGGCATCCGCGCACAAGTGGTCAAGCGTGAAGGCCGGCTGTGGATCTGGTCGCGGGGCGAAGAACTTGTGACCGAGCGCTTTCCCGAACTTGAGGTACTGGTACACGGTTTGCCCGACGGCACGGTGATCGACGGCGAAATCGTCGTGTGGAAGAGCACCCATCCCCGCACTGAAGACGCTTTCGATCCGCAATCGACCGAGCCTCCAGCGGTGCAACCTTTCGCCCTGCTGCAACAACGCATCGGCCGCAAAACCCTCGACAAGAAAATCCTTGAGGACGTGCCGGTGGTGGTGCTCGCCTACGACTTGCTGGAATGGCAGGGTGAAGACTGGCGCAACCAGCCGCAAGCCAAGCGCCGCGCGCAATTGGAAGAGGTTATCGCGCGCTGTAACAGCCCGGTACTTTTACCTTCGCCCGTGCTGAGCGGCAGCGACTGGTTCGACCTCGCCCGTCAGCGCGAAGCCTCTCGGCGACTCGGTGTAGAGGGCATGATGCTCAAGGCGCGCGACGCGTTGTATGGCGTCGGACGGACCAAAGACATGGGCGTGTGGTGGAAGTGGAAAGTCGACCCGTTCAGTGTCGATGCGGTGCTGATTTACGCGCAGCGCGGTCACGGTCGCCGGGCCAGTCTGTACAGCGATTACACCTTTGCCGTGTGGGACGGCCCGCCCGAGTCCAGCCAGCGTTCGCTGGTGCCGTTCGCCAAGGCCTACTCGGGGCTGACCGATGAGGAGATGCGCCAGGTCGACAGTATTGTGCGCAAGACCACTGTGGAGAAGTTCGGCCCGGTCAGCAGTGTGAAACCGAGCCTGGTATTCGAACTGGGTTTCGAAGGTATTGCCCTGTCGCGGCGGCACAAGAGCGGGATTGCCGTGCGTTTTCCGAGGATGCTGCGCTGGCGCCAGGATAAAACCGTCGACGAAGCGGACAGCCTGGCCACTTTGCAAGACTTGCTGGCCTGACCCCCTTTCCCGGGACAACAATCGATTATTTGATCATTCCCACGCTCTGCGTGGGAACGATCGGCCACAAATCAGTGCACGCTTTCTGCGATGCCCAATTCCGGGCATTCAATCGCCCTCGCCCCTCCCCGCCCAACCTTTTAAAACACTTGTTCGGGACTCTGGTTCGGAAATTGCTACTTTCTATAGGTCGTACGCGTTCCAGTAACAATAATTCTGCGCCACAAGCGCTCATATTGGTTCTTAGGGATTGAATAATGAAAAAAGCATTGCTGACCCTTTCTGCACTGGCGTTGTGCATGGCCGCTGGCTCCGCGCTGGCCAAGGAATACAAAGAGCTGCGCTTTGGCGTTGACCCTTCGTACGCACCGTTTGAGTCGAAAGCGGCCGACGGCAGCCTGGTGGGCTTCGACATCGACCTGGGCAACGCGATCTGCGCCGAACTCAAGGTCAAGTGCAAGTGGGTCGAAAGTGACTTCGACGGCATGATTCCGGGCCTCAAGGCCAATAAATTCGACGGCGTGATCTCGTCGATGACCGTGACCCCGGCCCGCGAAAAAGTCATCGACTTCTCCAGCGAGCTGTTCTCCGGCCCGACCGCTTACGTGTTCAAGAAAGGTTCCGGTATCACCGCAGACGTCGCGTCCCTGAAAGGCAAAACCGTCGGTTACGAGCAAGGCACCATTCAGGAAGCCTACGCCAAAGCCGTGCTGGACAAGGCCGGCGTGAAAACCCAGGCCTATCAGAACCAGGATCAGGTGTACTCCGACCTGACCTCCGGCCGTCTCGACGCCGGCATTCAGGACATGCTGCAAGCCGAACTGGGCTTTTTGAAGTCGCCACAGGGCGCCGACTATGACGTCAGCAAGCCGGTCGACAGCGAATTGCTGCCAGCCAAAACCGCTGTCGGTATTAAGAAAGGTAACACTGAGCTGAAAGCGCTTTTAGATAAAGGTATCAAAGCGTTACACGATGACGGCAAATACGCCGAGATTCAA
>NZ_JAMLFX010000001.1:605740-617223 GCF_023634765.1 Pseudomonas sp. AKS31 | reverse complement strand
CGGCGCCCATCCTCGATGGGCGCCTTTTCCATCCGCTCAGGTTGCTGATTTATGTTCGAAAACCTCTTACAAAATCTGGGGCTCTCCGCCTTCAGCCTCAAGGGTTTTGGCCCGTTGCTGTTGGAAGGCACCTGGATGACCATCAAATTGTCGGCGTTGTCGCTGCTGGTGGCCGTGTTGCTCGGCCTGCTCGGCGCCAGTGCCAAGCTGTCAAAAGTCAAACTGGTGCGCCTGCCCGCGCAGCTCTACACCACGCTGATTCGCGGGGTGCCGGATCTGGTGCTGATGCTGCTGATCTTCTACAGCCTGCAAACCTGGCTGACGTCTCTGACCGATTACCTGGAATGGGAATACATCGAAATCGACCCGTTCAGCGCCGGGGTGCTGACCCTGGGCTTCATTTATGGCGCGTATTTCACCGAAACCTTCCGTGGCGCGATTCTCGCCGTGCCGCGCGGTCAGGTCGAAGCCGCCACCGCGTATGGCCTCAAACGCGGCCAGCGCTTTCGCTTCGTGGTATTCCCGCAAATGATGCGTTTCGCCCTGCCGGGCATCGGCAACAACTGGATGGTGATGCTCAAGGCCACCGCGCTGGTGTCGATCATCGGCCTCGCCGACCTGGTCAAAGCCGCGCAGGACGCCGGTAAAAGCACCTATCAACTGTTCTACTTCCTGGTTCTCGCCGCGTTGATCTATCTGCTGATCACCAGTGCCTCGAACGTCATCCTGCGCTGGCTCGAACGCCGCTACGCCGCCGGTGCCCGGGAGGCCGTACGATGATCGAACTTCTGCAGGAATACTGGCGCGCCTTCCTCTATACCGACGGCCAGAACATCACCGGGCTGGCGATGACGCTGTGGCTGCTCAGCGCCTCGATCTTCATTGGTTTCCTGGTGTCGATTCCGCTGTCGATCGCGCGGGTTTCGCCGCACTTCTACATCCGCTGGCCGGTGCAGTTCTACACCTACCTGTTCCGTGGCACGCCGTTGTATATCCAGCTGTTGATCTGCTACACCGGGATCTACAGCCTCGCCGCCGTGCGGGCGCAGCCGCTGCTCGACAGTTTCTTTCGCGATGCAATGAACTGCACGATCCTCGCCTTTGCCCTGAACACTTGCGCCTACACCACGGAGATTTTCGCCGGGGCGATCCGCAGCATGAACCACGGCGAAGTCGAAGCGGCCAAGGCCTACGGTCTGACCGGCTGGAAGCTGTATGCCTACGTGATCATGCCCTCGGCGCTGCGCCGTTCGTTGCCGTATTACAGCAACGAAGTGATCCTGATGCTGCACTCGACCACCGTGGCCTTCACAGCGACCATCCCCGACATCCTGAAAGTTGCCCGGGACGCCAACTCGGCGACCTTCCTGACCTTTCAGTCGTTCGGCATCGCCGCGCTGATCTACCTGACCATTACCTTTGCGCTGGTCGGCCTGTTCCGCCTTGCCGAACGCCGATGGCTGGCCTTCCTCGGCCCGACTCACTAGGACACCACAGCAAATGCGCCACCTGATTCATGACTTGCTGGCCCCGCTGCCGGGGACCGCACGACAGATCCACAGCTTCCACTTCGGCCCGGAGCAGGCCAAGGGCAAGGTCTACATCCAGTCCTCGCTGCACGCCGATGAACTGCCCGGCATGCTCGTGGCCTGGCACCTCAAGCAGCGTCTGACGGAGCTGGAAGCCGCCGGGCGCCTGCGCAGCCAGATCGTGCTGGTGCCAGTGGCCAATCCGGTCGGCCTCGAACAAGTGCTGATGGACGTGCCGCTGGGCCGCTACGAACTGGAGAGCGGGCAGAACTTCAACCGCTGGTTCGTCGACCTCAGCGAAGAAATCGGCAACGCCATCGAGGGCAAGCTGAACGACGATCCGCAGCACAACCTCGAACTGATCCGCATGCACCTGCGCGACGCCCTCGCCCGCCAGACCGCCAGCACGCAACTGCAATCCCAGCGTCTGACCCTGCAACGGCTGGCCTGCGACGCTGACATGGTGCTCGACCTGCATTGCGATTTCGAATCGGTGGTGCACCTCTACACCACGCCCGAAGCGTGGCCGCAGGTCGAACCGCTGGCGCGCTACATCGAAGCCCAGGCGAGCCTGCTGGCCACCGACTCCGGCGGTCAGTCGTTCGACGAATGCTTCACCCTGCTGTGGTGGCAATTGAAGGAACGCTTCGGCGAACACTTCGAGATTCCGCTGGGCAGTTTCTCGGTGACCGTCGAGTTGCGCGGCCAGGGTGACGTTACCCATCCGCTGGCCAGTCGCGACTGCCAGGCGCTGATCGATTACCTGATCCAGTCCGATGCGATTGTCGGCGAGACCAAACCGCAACCGCCGTTGCCGTTCCCCGCCACGCCGCTGGCCGGTGTGGAACCGGTGACCACCCCGGTCGGTGGTCTGCTGGTGTACACCGCCACGGCGGGGCAATACCTCGAAGCCGGACAACAGATCGCTGAAGTCATCGACCCGATCCACGATCGGGTCACCCCCGTTCATTGCACCAGCGCCGGCGTGATGTACGCCCGTTCGCTGCGACGCATGGCCACTGCCGGCATGGTCATCGCCCACGTTGCGGGCGCTGAAGCCTATCGCAGCGGCTACCTACTTTCGCCTTGAGGATGTCTGTCCCATGTACAAACTGACCGTTGAAGGCCTGCACAAAAGCTATGGCGACCATCAGGTGCTCAAAGGCGTTTCGCTCAAGGCCAAGACAGGCGACGTGATCAGCCTGATCGGCGCCAGCGGCTCGGGCAAAAGCACCTTTTTGCGCTGCATCAACTTTCTCGAACAACCCAACGACGGCGCCATGAGCCTCGATGGCCAGGCGATACGCATGGTCACCGACCGCCACGGCATGCACGTCGCCGACGCCGATGAACTGCAACGCCTGCGCACGCGCCTGGCGATGGTGTTCCAGCATTTCAACCTGTGGAGCCACATGACCGTGCTGGAAAACATCACCATGGCCCCGCGCCGGGTGCTGGGTTGCAGCAAACAGGAAGCCGACGACCGTGCGCGGCGTTATCTGGACAAGGTCGGCTTGCCGGCGCGGGTCGCGGATCAATACCCGGCATTTCTCTCCGGCGGTCAGCAACAGCGCGTGGCGATTGCCCGGGCGCTGGCGATGGAGCCGGAGGTGATGCTGTTCGATGAACCGACTTCGGCGCTTGATCCGGAATTGGTGGGCGAAGTGCTGAAGGTGATTCAGGGGCTCGCCGAAGAAGGCCGAACCATGATCATGGTGACCCATGAGATGAGCTTCGCCCGCAAAGTCTCCAGCCAGGTGTTGTTCCTGCACCAAGGTCTGGTGGAAGAAGAAGGTGCGCCCGAGGATGTACTCGGCAACCCGAAAAGCGAACGCCTGAAGCAATTCCTCAGCGGCAACCTGAAATAACGCCGCGGTGCGGCTCATGTAGGAGCTGCCGAAGGCTGCGATCTTTTGATCTTGTTTTGTAGAGATCAAGATCAAGATCAAGATCAAGATCAAAAGATCGCAGCCTTCGGCAGCTCCTACACGGTCACCCTGATTAAACCTTTCGCCCACTGATGTGGTCTCTGGAAGAACCCCTCCAGAGCGCGCGCAGCCCGCATGGCGAAATCCTCCGACCTGGCAAAAATCTGGTTCAGCGCCCGCGGCTGGAAGCCGTTCGCCTTTCAGAAACAGGTGTGGGCCGCGGTCAAAAACGGCGAATCCGGCTTGCTCCACGCCAGCACCGGTGCCGGTAAAACCTATGCAGTGTGGTTCGCCGCGCTCAATCGCTTTGCCAAACCCGCCGCTGTTGTTGAAAGCCCACGCAAACGCAAACCACCGGCCGAACCGCTGACCGTCTTGTGGATAACGCCCATGCGCGCCCTCGCCGCCGACACCGCGCGCGCCCTGCAAACCCCGGTCGATGGCCTGCAGATCCCGTGGAGCATCGGCCTGCGCACCGGCGACACCAGCAGCAGCGAGCGCGCCCGGCAGAGCCGGCGCCTGCCGACCACACTGATCACCACCCCGGAAAGCCTGACCCTGCTGCTCGCCCGTGCCGATGCACAGGTGGCGCTGTCGAGCCTGCGCATGATCGTCGTCGATGAATGGCACGAATTGCTCGGCAACAAGCGCGGCGTGCAATTGCAATTGGCCCTGGCCCGTCTGCGGCATTGGCAACCCGAGCTGATTGTCTGGGGAGTGTCGGCCACCCTCGGTAACCAATCCCACGCCGAGCAAGTGCTGATCCCACAGGGCGGCGGCATAAGTATTCAGGGGCAAAGCGAAAAGTCGCTGAAGGTCGACACCCTCCTCCCACCGGCCATCGAGCGTTTTCCATGGGCCGGGCACATCGGTCTGAAGATGCTGCCGCAGGTCGTTGCTGAACTGGATGCCTGCGCCAGTACCTTGGTCTTCACCAATACCCGGGCGCAATCGGAAATCTGGTATCAGGCACTGCTGGAGGCACGGCCCGACTGGGCCGGGTTGATCGCCTTGCATCACAGCTCCCTGTCTCGCGATACCCGTGACTGGGTCGAGCAGGCCTTGAAAGACGGGCACCTCAAAGCCGTGGTTTGCACTTCGAGCCTGGATTTGGGCGTGGATTTCCTGCCGGTCGAGCGCGTGCTGCAAATCGGCTCGGCCAAAGGCGTCGCACGCCTGATGCAACGGGCCGGACGCTCGGGCCATGCACCGGGGCGCACGTCGCGGGTGACGCTGGTGCCGACTCACAGCCTAGAACTGATCGAAGCCGCCGCCGCCCGTGATGCCGTCGAACAACGGCGCATCGAGCCACGCCAGTCACCGCACAAACCGCTGGATGTGCTGGTCCAGCATTTGGTCAGCATGGCCCTCGGTGGCGGATTTTTACCCGATGAGTTGTACGAAGAAGTCCGCGGCGCCTGGGCCTATCGCGACCTGACACCCGCCGATTGGCGCTGGGCGCTGGCTTTCGTACGCCATGGTGGGATGTCTCTGACAGCCTACCCGGATTACCGCCGGGTCGAACCAGACGAGCACGGCGTCTGGCGGGTGCCGGATGCGCGCTTGGCCCGACGCCATCGCATGAGCATCGGCACCATCGTCAGCGACGCGAGCATCCATCTGAAATTCTGGAGCAAGGGCGGCGGTGGCAAACAGTTGGGCAGTGTCGAGGAAGGTTTTATCGCGCGGCTCAAACCCGGTGACGGTTTTCTCTTCGCCGGGCGTTTGCTGGAGTTGGTGCGGGTGGAAAACATGACCGCTTACGTCAAACGCAGCACCGCGAAAAAAGCCGCCGTACCGCGCTGGAATGGTGGGCGGATGCCACTTTCCAATGAATTGGCCGAAGCCGTGGTCAGGCGCTTCAGTGCGGCGGCGCAGGGTGAGTTTGTTGGCCCGGAAATGCACGCACTGCGGCCGTTACTGGAAACGCAGATGCGCTGGTCTGGCTTGCCCACCGCCGAAAACCTGTTGGCCGAAGTGCTGAAATCCCGCGAAGGCTGGCACCTGTTCCTCTACCCGTTTGCCGGGCGCCAGGTGCATCTGGGGCTGGCGAGCCTGCTGGCGTGGCGTGTCAGCCAGCGCCAGCCCGTCACATTCTCGATTGCGGTGAATGACTACGGTCTGGAATTGCTCAGCGCTACGCCGATCGACTGGGCCGAGTATTTGAATGCAGATCTGTTCAATGCCGATGATTTATTAGCGGACGTTCTGGCCAGTCTGAACGCAGGCGAACTGGCCTTGCGCCGTTTTCGCGAGATCGCGCGGATTGCCGGGTTGGTCTTCGCCGGTTACCCCGGTGCGCCGAAAAGTACCCGGCAGGTACAGGCCTCCAGCGGCTTGTTCTTCGAAGTGTTCAAACAATACGACGCCGACAACCTGTTGCTGGCCCAGGCCGGGGAAGAAGTCTTACGGGAAGAATTGGATATTCAACGTCTGGAACAGACACTGGAGCACATCAACCGGATGAAACTCGACGTCCATCAGATAAAGCGTCCTACACCACTGGGGTTTCCACTGCTGGTGGAACGCATGCGCGAAAGCATGAGTTCAGAGAAACTGGCCGACCGCATCAGACGCATGGTCGGTGACCTGGAAAAATCCGCCGACACAGGCAAATCCCGATGAGCGCGCCTTACCCGGTGCGCCTCGCGGGCGAAGACCTCTGGTTGCTGCCGGAGAAGGCGCTGTATTGGCCCGCACAACAGGCCTTGCTGATTGCCGATGTGCACTTCGGCAAAGCCGCCGCTTACCGCAGCCTCGGTCAACCGGTCCCGCAAGGCACGACGGCGAGCAACATCGCGGTGATTGATCGATTGCTGGCGAGACTGCCCTGTCGGCAACTGATCTTCCTCGGCGATTTTCTCCACGGCCCCGGCTCCCATGCATCGGGCACGCTAAACGCGCTGGCGCAATGGCGCGCGCGCCACGCCGAGCTGCCGATGACACTGATCCGTGGCAATCACGACAAACGGGCGGGCGATCCGCCTGAGTCGCTGAACATCCGCGTCGTGCCCGAACCGCTGCTGATCGGGCCATTCGCCCTGCAACATGAACCGGACCCGCACCCTGAACGACACGTACTGGCCGGTCATGTGCATCCGGTCTATCGGCTGCATGGCAAGGGCCGGCAAAGCTTGCGTCTGGCGTGTTTCAGGCTCAGCGAACGCATCAGCCTGTTGCCGGCCTTTGGCGCGTTTACCGGTGGCTATCCGGTCGACAAGGAAGATAGCTGCAGGATTTTCGTCATCGGTGACAACGAAATATGGCCAGTCAGTTGAAGTCTCTGCAGACCTCATCTGACTGGCCATTCATTTTCAATGCAAATCAGGCAACCGGTGCCGGTGGCGGCTCGTCCGGAAGCGTCGGTTCGCCCGGTTCGGTCGGTTGTTCGTTGGGGGTATCGGGATCGGGCTGTCCGGGAATTCCGCCGGCCATGTTCAGAGGCGGATGCGCCAACAAGGACCAGGCCAATACGCCAATCTGATTGGGCTCGAGCCTTGCCAGTTCGGCAGTGATTTGCGGATCGATCTTCATAGGGTACTCCTCGGCGAAGGCCCGTTTTGCCGAAAGCAAAAACGGGCAGTACACCCCATAGAGTGTCTGCCCGCCAAAGAATTCCCGCGATCTGTCGGATGGACGGATCAGGTGCGCGGCAAGGTCACGCCACGCTGGCCCTGGTACTTGCCGCCGCGATCCTTGTAGGACACTTCGCATTCCTCGTCGGATTCAAGGAAGAGCATCTGCGCCACGCCTTCGTTGGCGTAAATTTTCGCCGGCAGATTGGTGGTGTTGGAGAATTCCAGCGTCACGTGACCTTCCCACTCAGGCTCGAGCGGCGTGACGTTAACGATGATGCCGCAGCGCGCGTAGGTGCTTTTACCCAGGCAGATGGTCAGCACATTGCGTGGAATACGGAAATATTCGACGGTGCTGGCCAGGGCGAAGGAGTTCGGCGGAATGATGCAGACGTCGCTGTGGACGTCGACGAAGCTGCCCGGGTCGAAGTTTTTCGGGTCGACGATGGACGAGTTGATGTTGGTGAACACCTTGAAGTGGTTGGTGCAGCGCACGTCGTAGCCGTAGCTCGACACACCGTAGGAGATCACTCGGCTGTCATCGCTGCCGCGCATCTGGCGCTCGACGAACGGCTCGATCATGCCCTGTTCCTGCGCCATGCGGCGAATCCACTTGTCCGATTTGATGCTCATGGCGGGGTGTCCTGAATAGCGAGGTGGAAAAATTCTGTCCGGCATCTTACCGGGCGCGCCGCCGGGTTCAAAGTGCGGTCTGCAATTCTCGCCGAACACCCATGAAATACGGGCTTTGGCGACGAACCGTCACACCGCCGATCCCGAAAACAGAGAAACCTTCGCAAGAAGCATTGGCACTTCTCGGAAACTGGGTTAAGGTGGCGTCACTGTGTTGCTTGTGTCACTGAGAATCTCTACACGATATGTTGAATTTCGATCCAACCATCTACAAGAATTTTTCCTGCTCTTTGCACTCAGTCTCGGCCAGGGTTCTTCCTGAGTCGCAGTTATCTTTGTTCAAGGAGTTACACCATGTCTAATCGCCAAACCGGTACCGTTAAGTGGTTCAACGATGAAAAAGGCTTCGGCTTCATCACTCCACAATCCGGTGACGACCTGTTCGTTCACTTCAAAGCTATCCAATCCGACGGCTTCAAAAGCCTGAAAGAAGGCCAACAGGTTTCTTTCATCGCTACCCGCGGTCAGAAAGGCATGCAAGCTGAAGAAGTACAAGTTATCTAACTTGTAGCTTCTTTAGAAAAGAGCCCCGCCCTTAAAAGCGGGGCTTTTTTGTGGGCGTCTGTTTTCCGGGCGCAAAAAAAGATCGCAGCCTTCGGCAGCTCCTACAGGATGCACATCAATCCTCTGTAGGAGCTGCCGAAGGCTGCGATCTTTTGCTTGTGCCCTACCAGGCCACGCCAAACCCGGCGGTATAGCGAGTCTTGTTCAAGTCCGCATCATTGGTGCCGCTGATGATATCGCGCTCGGCCTTGAGGTTGAGCGAGGCCCAATCAGTGACCTTGTAGCGCAGCCCCAATTCAGCATCCAGCGCGTAATCGGCGACGCCCGACAGCGGCTTGCCCACCTCACCGTTAGTGAAGAACTCGACCTTCTTGCCAATCAGGTAACGGTTGTAATCCCACTTCATGGCGACAGAATAGAAGTTGTCCTTGCTGCCATCGCGATATTCGTAGTCGGTGCGGTTGAGCAGCGAGCCGAGCGAGAACGCGCCCAACTCATCATCCCAGAACTGGTAGCCAGGACCGGTACCAACCACGCGCTGACGTGCCAGCTCTTCGACGTGATCACGCTTGTAGTTCAGACGGCCCTGCCAGAACCATTGATCAGTCAGGAAGCGGTCGAGTGCGTATTCAGCGCGCCAGTTGTTGGTGGTGGTTTCGTCGTCCTGTACTTCGCGGTTGTATTCACCTTCGGCGGTGTGGCGCCAGCGACCATGACGTGCCGTGGTCTTGAAGCCGACATCGTAGTCATCGGTGTCTTTCTCGGCGCGCTGATAATCCAGGGCCAGGTCGACGTTGCCCTTCCAGACCAGATCTTCGACCACCGGTTTCGGTTTGAGAATCTGCTGAATGCTCGCCAGTTCGACGGTTTTCGGCGCCTCGCCATTGGCGAGGGTGACCTTGCCATCTTCGGCGGCCGTCAACGATTTGGATACTTCACCGGTGTAGGCATCCTGCTTGACCAGCAGGTGCTGATCGCTGTCCAGGGTCTTGACCTCTTTCCAGTCAATGGTAACCGCACCGGCGTATTTGGTCTGGATCAACAGCTTGCCGCCATCGAACACGGTGATGGTGCCGCTCAACTTGTCACCGTTCTTCAACCAGACGGTGTCGGCAAGCAAGGGCGTGGACGCGCTGAAAACAGCAAGGCACAGCAAGGATCTGGAAAACATAAGCGAATCGGAGGCTCAAGTTTGCGAAAAAGGTCGGCATTATCCGTAGGAATAAGACCCTGACAAGGACTGACCGGGCGATTTCCGATGAGTTCATTTCTCAATTGCGCGATCACCGATTACTCTGAAAGCCATCAAACTGTTCATGCTCAGGAACCGCGTACGTGACAGACCCGCTCGCCAGCGTTGAAAACGATGCGCAAATCCGACGCACGGCGCTCTACTCGACGCTCGCCCAAGTGCCCGAAGGCAAAGTCGTCAGCTATGGTCAGTTAGCAGAGCTGGCCGGGCTGGGGCGCGCCGCCCGCTGGGTCGGCCGCACCCTGAGTCAGTTGCCCGGCGATACAAAGCTGCCCTGGCACCGTGTGCTGGGCGCCGGCGGTCGGATCAGCCTGCCGGTGGGCAGCCCGTCCGGCGATGAACAACGGGCCCGATTGCGCCTGGAAGGCATCACCGTCCGGAGCAATCGTGTGGATATTCAGCGCCATGGCTGGCGTCCGGTAGAGCACAGCGGTTAGAGTGCGCGCTTTGTTTCCGCAATCTTGAGGCAGACTTCAGCCCATGCCCCGTAAAACCTGGCGCGCCGCGCTAGCCGCTTATGCCAGTCCTTCGACGCTCGTGCTGTTGTTGCTCGGTTTTGCCGCCGGCCTGCCGTACATGCTGGTGTTCTCTACGCTTTCCGTCTGGCTGCGTGAAGCCGGTGTCGCCCGCGAAACCATCGGCTACGCCAGCCTGATCGGCCTGGCCTACGCGTTCAAGTGGGTCTGGTCACCGCTGCTCGACCAATGGCGCCTGCCCTTGCTGGGCAAACTTGGCCGTCGCCGTTCGTGGCTGGTGCTCTCACAGGCGCTGGTGATCCTCGGCCTGATCGGCATGGGTTTCTGTGATCCGCAGAAGCATCTGTCCTGGCTGATCGCCATTGCCGTTGTCGTTGCCTTCGCCTCCGCCACCCAGGACATCGCGGTGGACGCGTATCGCCTGGAAATCGCCGAAGACAACCGCCAGGCTGCGCTCGCCGCCAGCTATATGTCCGGGTATCGCGTAGCGGCGCTGCTGGCCACCGCCGGCGCCTTGTTCTTCGCTGAGGGCTTCGGGTCTACCGGGTTCAATTACAAGCACTCGGCCTGGGCCGGCACGTACGCGCTGTTCGGCGCACTAATGATTCCCGCCCTGCTGACCACGCTGCTCATGCGCGAGCCGCCGGTGCCGCTGCGCACACAGTTGCAGGCCGGTCGCTATACATTCATGCACCAGTTGATGTCGGTGTTCGTGCTGATTGTGTTGCTGGTCTCGGTACCGGCGATGTTCACCCAGCTCTACAACACGGATTTCGCCAGCGTGCTGTTCGGCGACATGAGCCCGCTCGACCTGCTGCTCGAAGACCGCGCATTCCTGCGCGCCATTCTCTATACGCTGCTCACCGGTCTGTGCCTGTCGACCATGGGTCGTCGCGGCCTCGCACCGGTACTGACGCCAGTCAACGACTTCATTCTGCGCTATCGCTGGCAGGCGCTGCTGTTGCTCGGTCTGATCGCCACCTATCGAATGTCGGACACGGTGATGGGCGTCATGGCCAACGTGTTCTACATCGACCAGGGTTTTACCAAGGACCAGATTGCCAGTGTCAGCAAGATCTTCGGCCTGATCATGACGCTGGTCGGCGCCGGCATGGGCGGCCTGCTGATCGTGCGCTTCGGCATTCTGCCGATTCTGTTCATCGGCGGCGCAGCCTCGGCAGCCACCAACCTGCTGTTCGTCATGCTCGCCGACATGGGCCCGAACTTGCAGATGCTGATGGTGACCATCTCCCTCGACAACTTCAGCTCGGGCCTGGCGACATCGGCGTTCGTTGCCTATCTGTCGAGCCTGACCAACCTGAAGTTCTCGGCCACGCAATACGCGCTGCTCAGCTCGATCATGCTGCTGTTGCCGCGCCTGATGGGCGGCTATTCCGGGGTCCTGGTGGAGAAGTTCGGTTACCACAGTTTCTTCCTGATCACCGCCCTGCTCGGCGTGCCGACGCTGGTGCTGATCGCCCTGCACTGGTTCCAGGAGAGCCGCCGCGAAGGCCCGACACCAAAAC
>NZ_JAMLFX010000001.1:596794-605730 GCF_023634765.1 Pseudomonas sp. AKS31 | reverse complement strand
AGAACCCCCGCCGTTGGACCCCACCACCGGCCGCATGCCTGTACGTCAGCAAAACTCGCCGGTACACTGCTCCGTCATTTCCAGTCATAGCAACCGACAACGGCCAACCATGCGCACCAGTCAATTTTTGCTCGCCACACAGAAAGAAACGCCTTCCGATGCGGTCGTGATCAGCCACCAGCTGATGCTGCGCGCCGGCATGATCCGCAAACTCGCCTCGGGCCTGTACACCTGGCTGCCGATGGGCTTGCGAGTAATGCGCAAGGTGGAAGCCATCGTTCGCGAAGAGATGAACGCTGCCGGTTCTCTGGAAGTGTTGATGCCGAGCACCCAACCGGCCGAGCTGTGGCAGGAATCGGGGCGCTGGGACGAATACGGCCCTGAGTTGCTGCGCATCAAAGACCGCCACGGTCGCGACTTCTGCGCGGGCCCGACCCACGAAGAAGTGATCACCGATCTGATGCGCAACGAGTTGAGCAGCTACAAACAGCTGCCAATCAACCTGTACCAGATCCAGACCAAATTCCGTGACGAAATCCGTCCACGCTTCGGTTTGATGCGCGGTCGCGAATTCATCATGAAGGATGCGTACTCCTTCCACGCTGACCAAGCGTCGCTGCAGATCACCTATGACCGCATGCATGAAGCCTACTGCAACATCTTCACGCGTCTGGGTCTGAAATTCCGTCCGGTTGAAGCCGACAACGGCTCGATCGGTGGCGCTGGCTCCCACGAATTCCACGTACTGGCCGAGTCCGGCGAAGACGACATCGTTTTCAGTAACGGTTCCGACTACGCGGCAAACATCGAAAAAGCCGAAGCGGTGCCACGCGAAACTTCGCGTCCAGCTCCGACCGAAGAGCTGCGTCTGGTCGACACGCCAGACACCAAAACCATCGCGGCGCTGGTGGAAAAATTCAATCTGCCGATTGAAAAGACCATCAAGACCCTGATCGTGCGCGCCGAAGAAGAAGGCAAGCTGATCGCACTGGTCATCCGTGGCGACCACGAACTCAACGAAATCAAGGCTGCCCAGCAACCTGGCGTGGCCAGCCCGCTGGTCATGGCCACCGATGCCGAACTGCGTGACGCCATCGGCGCCGGCGCCGGCTCGCTCGGCCCGCTGAACCTGCCGCTGCCAATCATCATCGACCGTTCGGTCGAACTGATGAGCGACTTCGGTATCGGCGCGAACATCGACGACAAGCACTACTTCGGCGTGAACTGGGAGCGTGATCTGCCGGTTCCGACCGTGGCTGACCTGCGTAACGTGGTCGCCGGTGACCCAAGCCCGGACGGTAAAGGCACTCTGGAAATCAAACGCGGCATCGAAGTCGGACACATCTTCCAGCTGGGCAACAAGTACAGCAAGGCGATGAAGTGCGAAGTGCTGGGCGAGAACGGCAAGCCGGTGACCCTGGAAATGGGCTGCTACGGCATTGGCGTTTCCCGCGTGGTCGCCGCTGCCATCGAGCAGAACAACGACGAAAACGGCATCATCTGGAGCGACACGCTGGCGCCGTTCCAGATCGCTCTGGTACCGCTGCGCTATGAAACCGAGCAGGTGCGCGAAGCCACCGACAAGCTGTACGCCGAACTGACGGCCGCCGGTTTCGAAGTGCTGCTGGATGATCGCGACAAGAAAACCAGCCCGGGCATCAAGTTCGCGGACATGGAGCTGATCGGCATTCCACACCGGATCGTGGTCAGCGACCGCGGCCTCGCCGAAGGCAACCTGGAATACAAGAGCCGTACCGAAGGCGAGGCGCAAGCGCTGCCGGTGGCCGACGTATTGTCCTTCCTTCAGGCCCGTATCCGCCGCTGAAACCAGATAGAGACGTCATGTTCAAGCGAAACACCTTAGGCCTCGGTGGCGCCGCCCTGTGCGGTGCCCTGCTGGTCAGCGGCTGTGCCAATCACATGTCACAACGCAGCGAGCACGAAGAGCGGGTCGAGCGAAAGCTGCTCGACCACAGCCTGCAGATCGATGTCGGTGAGCCTAAGGCGCTTGAGCTGCCGCAGCGACGCGTGAAGATCAACGAACAAAAGACTTTTGAAGTCACCGAGTTCGAAGTGACACGTCGCTACGATCGCTACACGCCTTACCAGCCTTGGCGGGAGATCTACGAGATCCCGCTGGGTGCGGTAGCCGTGGTCGGAGGCATCGGCGCCAACGTGGTCAATGTGTTCGCCCTCGGCAACTTGCCGGACAGCATCACCAGAGACTGGCTGAGCTATGGCTTTGCCGGACTCAACCCGTTCATGAACGCGCAGTCCAACGGTCGTGCGCAACAGAACCTGGCCGGCATCGATGAAGTCCAGCGCGACAAGCGCACGGAGTACTCGAGCCTGCCGTGGAGCGAGCGGCCGGTGCAGGTCAAGGCTGGCAAGCAGACCTTCGACATGACCACCGATCGTAACGGTGTGCTGCGTCTGAACCTGCTCGACAGTCCGTTCGCCGAGAATGACCTCAATCACGTCGGCAAACTGCAGATCAGCGTCGAAGACGCCAAGGATGACGTGCACTCTGACTCATCACTGGTGATCAGCAGCCATCTGCGCGGCAAGTTGCTGGAAGCACACGGGCTGATTTACGACGATCTGGAAGACGACGAAGTGAGCCAGTGGGTACACCGGGTCAAACGTCTGTCGGAACTGGGTCTGGAAGAAGAAGCCAGCGAGCTGGAACAAAGCCTGATCGAACTGACGCGCAACGATCCTGAGTTGCAGACCGAGTTTCTCAAGTCGTTGACCAAGGATGCCGGGCGACTGGTCGCGGATCCGGGACCGAATTAACAGCTGAAAGCATCGCGGGCAAGCCCGCTCCCACAAGGTTTCCGGTGTTCACACAGTTTGTGCATCACCATAGAACCCTGTGGGAGCGGGCTTGCCCGCGATGGCAATCTCGAATTCACCGAAAAATTAACGCTCAAACAGCTCCATCTGCTCAAACCCACCCCGCAAATCCTCCAGCCGCACCCCAACCCCCAACAACCGCACCGGTTTCCCGCCGCGATTGAAAGCCTGCGTCAGCATCAACTGATAACTGCCCAGATCCCGCCCTGCCCCGGCCTGCTCCAAGGTGGTTTGGGTAAAGTCATGGAATTTCACTTTGACGAACGGCTTGCCCGGCCGATAACTGCTGTCGATCCGCGCCATGCGGGTTTTCAGGGTTTCCAGCAGCTCGGGTAATTTATCCAGGCAACTGCGCAAGTCCGGCAGGTCAACGTCGTAGGTATTTTCCACGCTGATTGACTGACGCCGACTGTCGTTATGCACCAACCGATCATCGATCCCACGGGCCAGACTCCACAGTCGCTCGCCAAAACTGCCGAATTCGCGCACCAGCGCCAGTTTGTCCCACTCACGCAAGTGCTGACAGTCGACGATGCCGAGCTTGCCGAGCTTGTCAGCGGTGACCTTGCCGACGCCGTGCAACTTGCTCACCGGCAAACCGCTGACAAAGTCCTCGACCTGATCCGGGGTAATCACGAACAAGCCATTGGGTTTCTTCCAGTCGCTGGCGATCTTCGCCAGAAACTTGTTCGGCGCTACGCCAGCGGAAACGGTGATGTGCAATTGATTGGAAACGCGGCGGCGGATGTCCTGGGCGATGCGTGTGGCGCTGCCACCAAAATGCGCACTGTCCGATACATCCAGATAAGCCTCATCCAGCGACAACGGCTCGATCAGGTCGGTGTAATCGGCAAAAATCGTATGAATCTCTTTCGAAGCCTCGCGATACGCATCCATACGCGGCTTGACGATGGTCAGGTCCGGGCACAGTTTCAAGGCATGCCCCGACGCCATCGCCGAACGCACGCCGTACGCGCGCGCTTCATAGTTACAGGTGGCGATCACCCCGCGCCGGTCCGCCGAACCACCCACTGCCAACGGCTTGCCGGCCAGACGCGGGTCATCGCGCATCTCGATGGCGGCGTAGAAACAATCGCAGTCGATGTGGATGATTTTTCGCTGGGTCATGTCAGAAAAGGAAACGTGGCGAACCGGATGGGCAGTATCTCACTGACACCTGTATATAGCACCAGTGGTATGAATGTTCTTTCCAGACGGTAGGAAATGTCTTTTGAATTTACTTTATCAATCGACGAGCGACCTCCAATAGAGCTGAAAGCCTTGCGCCACCTGCCCTGCAGCGGGAAAAACGCCCGACAAAAAGCGCTAACCGATTGAACCTCAACAGATTTTATCCGGATTGCGGGTTGACACCCCGGCGTTCCTCTGTAGAATGCCGACACACAGACGCGGGATGGAGCAGTCTGGTAGCTCGTCGGGCTCATAACCCGAAGGTCGTCGGTTCAAATCCGGCTCCCGCAACCAAACATCAAAAAAGGCTACTCGAAAGAGTGGCCTTTTTTGTGCGCGTCTGTTTTTCAGGTCTCCCCTCTTGGCGAGAGCAAACCGCCAAACAGGAATTCGTTGCGTTTCCGAAACTTAACGCGCTGCCTGCGACCGTTTGACGCGATTGCACACTTATTTGACCCTTTACGGGATTAGCGGTTGACACCTCGCCGTTCGCCTGTAGAATGCCGCCACACAGACGCGGGATGGAGCAGTCTGGTAGCTCGTCGGGCTCATAACCCGAAGGTCGTCGGTTCAAATCCGGCTCCCGCAACCAAACATCAAAAAAGGCTACTCGAAAGAGTGGCCTTTTTTGTATCTGTTGAAAAAGTCCTTTCGCAACAATGATCTGTCACTGTGCAGTGAACCGCTTGGGATCTTCAGAAGTGCTGACTTGCGACTATGCTTGAGTCGCATGCAAGACCTCTGCAATCCAGGAACTGCCCTCGCCGATACCCGGTGAGAGGCGTAGTATTTTGTGATTATTTTTTTCTACAGGGATTGGTAACTTGGCTGGATACCTCCATCCTGTCGCGCACAATCCAAGAGGTGATTGATGCGCGCCAACTCGTCTGATCCACAAGACACCGTCACAGCGGAACACCCGATCAAACCCGAGCGCCTGCGCTTGCTGGATCGGTTAAGCAAATACCGTCAGCCCATCGGGCTGGGGGTTACCTTGCTATTGTTCGCCATTGCGCTGATTGCCTGTCGTCATCTGCTCGCCGAACTCGATCTCGATGCCTTGCACGACTCGATTCTCGACGTGCCGAAACCCGCCCTCCTCGGTGCGTTCGGCGCGACGGTGGTCGGCTTCATTATCCTGCTCGGCTACGAATGGTCGGCCAGCCGCTATGCCGGCGTAACCTTGCCGCCGCGCACCTTGGCCCTGGGCGGCTTCACCGCGTTTGCGATCGGCAATGCAATCGGTCTGTCGCTGCTGTCCGGCGGCTCGGTACGCTACCGTTTATATGCACGACTGGGGCTAGGAGCGTCGGAAGTCGCGCACATGACCTTGTTCGCCAGCCTGTCGCTGGGTTGCGCCTTGCCGCCGCTGGCTGCACTGGCCACGCTGAGCGACCTGCCTGCGGCATCCCAGGCACTGGGCTTGTCCGAAGGGTTGCTCGGCACGGTCGCCGCTATCGTGCTGTTGCTAGGCGCAGTACTGGCTATCGGCATCTACCGTCGGCGCCTGCCGGAACAACCGTTGCGCGACAACCTGCTAGTCAGGGTGGGCCGCCGCACCCTGCGCCTGCCGGGTCGCCGCCTGACCTTCCTGCAACTGGTCATCACCGCGCTCGACGTTGCCGCTGCCGCCACTGTTCTCTATCTGTTGCTACCGGAAGCGCCACCGTTTGGTGCTTTCCTGCTGGTGTACCTGTTGGCACTGGCTGCCGGCGTACTCAGCCATGTGCCCGGCGGTGTCGGTGTGTTCGAAGCGATCCTGCTGGCCGCTTTCGCTGACAAGCTCGGCGCCGCGCCCCTGGCCGCCGCGCTGCTGCTGTATCGCCTGATCTACGTGGTGCTGCCGCTGTTGGTTGCCTGCGTATTGCTGCTGATCAACGAAGGCCAACGCCTGTTTCAGACCCAGACCATGCGCGCGGCATCCGGTCTGGCAGCACCGATTCTGGCAGTGCTGGTGTTCCTCTCCGGTGTGGTGCTGCTGTTTTCCGGCGCGACTCCCGAGATCGACACACGCTTGGAGCACATCGGTTTTCTGATCCCGCATCGTCTGGTCGACGCCTCGCACTTCGGCGCCAGCCTGATCGGCGTACTCTGCCTGATGCTGGCTCAGGGCCTGCGCCGGCGCCTGTCGGCCGCGTGGATGCTCACCACCATTCTGCTGCTGGTCGGCGCCCTGCTCTCGCTGCTCAAAGGCTTCGACTGGGAAGAAGCGACGCTGATGACTCTCACCGCGGCGTTGCTCGGTGTGTTCCGTCGCTCGTTCTATCGCCCGAGCCGCCTGACCGAACTGCCCTTCTCGCCGCTGTACCTGGTGGCCAGCCTCTGTGTGCTGGGCGCTTCGACGTGGCTGCTGCTGTTCGCCTATCAGGACGTGCCCTACAGCCATCAACTGTGGTGGCAGTTCACCCTCGACGCTGACGCCCCGCGTGGCCTGCGCTCGCTGCTCGGCGCTGCCGTGCTGTTGCTGGTGATCGCGCTGACCTGGCTGTTGCGCACCGCACGCCCGGTGATTCACCTGCCGACGCCCGACGAACTCGATCGTGCGGCGAAGATTCTGATGGCGTCGTCGCAACCTGATGGCGGCCTCGCGCTGACCGGTGACAAGGCGTTGCTGTTTCACCAGAACGACGAAGCGTTCCTGATGTACGCACGCCGTGGCCGCAGCCTCGTGGCGCTGTACGACCCGATCGGCCCCGGCCAGCAGCGCGCCGAGATGATCTGGCAGTTCCGCGACCTCTGCGATATTCACCACGCCCGCCCGGTCTTCTACCAGGTACGCGCAGAGAACCTGCCGTACTACATGGACATCGGCCTGACCGCGATCAAACTCGGCGAAGAAGCCCGGGTCGATCTGCATCGCTTTGACCTGGAAGCCAAGGGCAAGGAGATGAAGGACCTGCGTTACACCTGGAACCGTGGCACCCGCGACGGCTTGTCGCTGGAAATCCATGAGCCCGGTCAGGCGCCGATGGACGAATTGAAAGTGATTTCCGATGCGTGGCTGACCGGCAAGAACGTGCGTGAGAAAGGTTTCTCCCTCGGCCGTTTCAGCGACGATTACCTGAAGCATTTCCGCATCGCGGTGATTCGCTTCGAAGGTCGTCCGGTGGCGTTCGCCAACCTGCTCGAAACTTACAGCCACGATCTGGCCAGTCTCGACCTGATGCGTTCGCACCCGGATGCCCCCAAGCTGACCATGGAATTCATGATGGTCGGCCTGATTCAACACTATAAGAGTCACGGATACGCGCGCTTCAGCCTGGGCATGGTGCCGTTGTCGGGGTTGCAACCCCGGCGTGGTGCACCGCTGACCCAGCGTCTGGGCTCGATGGTCTTCCGCCGTGGTGAGCAGTTGTACAACTTCCAAGGCTTGCGCCGCTTCAAAGACAAGTTCCAGCCTGACTGGGAACCCCGTTATATGGCCGTGCCCGCCGGACTCGATCCGTTGGTGGCGCTGGCCGACACTGCTGCCCTGATCGCGGGTGGCTTGACTGGATTGGTGAAACGCTGATGATTCAACGCTCCCTGAAGTACATCCTGGCCGCACTGATCGTGCTGGCCGTGATTGCCGGCGGCGGTTTCTGGTACCTCAAACGTCCGGCACCGGAACCGACGCTCGAACCCATTACGGCGGCAGACGGCACCGTTTTGACCCGCGTCATCCCCGGCACCAAACCCAAGGCGCAGGTGCTGGTCGCGGTCAACGACGACCAGAAACTCTCTGAAAAACAACTGAGCACCCTGAGCCGCAGCGCCTCGGCGCAAATCGTTCAGGTGATTCTGCCCAAGGACTGCCTGCTGCAAAGCCGCGCCCTGCAAACCGGTCTGCGCGAACTGAACGGCCCGGCTACGCTGGTCAGCGGTATCGGCCCCGGCGCGGTACTGGCCTGGCGTTGGTTGTCTGAGCAAAAGGACGACAAGGCCCAAGCGATTTCCGTGGACCTGGCGCTGGAAAAACCCGGCTGCACTCACCTGTTGCCGAAATCCGCCGCCCACGGCCACTGGCTGGTGGCGTGGAACGACAACCCGGACGACGCCAGCGCAGGTTTCGTGCGCGATCAACCGAACGCCGAAACCAGCATCAGCGACTACGACATCAACCTGCCGCAAGTGCTCAACAACGAACTGCGCAAGATCCTCGTCGGCGGCGACAAGGCCAACGGCGGTCTGGCGATCCCGGTGGTTGAAGTACCGGCCGGCCAGGCCAAAGACACCGTGACCCTGTTCCTTTCCGGTGACGGCGGCTGGCGCGACCTCGACCGTGACGTGGCCGGTGAAATGGCCAAGATCGGCTACCCGGTGGTCGGCATCGACACCCTGCGCTACTACTGGCAGCACAAGAGCCCGGAGCAGAGCGCGCTGGACCTGACCGAACTGATGCAGCACTACCGGCAGAAATGGGGCACCAAGCGCTTCATCCTGACCGGTTACTCGTTCGGTGCTGACGTCCTGCCGGCGATCTACAACCGCCTGCCGGACACCGAGCAGCAACGCGTCGACGCCATCATCCTGCTGGCCTTCGCCCGCACCGGCAGCTTCGAAATCGAAGTCGAAGGCTGGCTGGGCAATGCCGGCAAAGAAGCCGCCACCGGCCCGGAAATGGCCAAGCTGCCACCCGCCAAGGTTGTGTGCATCTATGGTGAAGAAGAGACGGATGAAAGCGGCTGCACGGACAAGACTGCGGTGGGCGAAGCGGTGAAGCTGCCTGGTGGCCACCACTTCGACGAGAACTACCCGGCGCTGGCCAAGCGTCTGGTGGATCTGATCGAGAAGCGGCAGAGCAAGGACTCGGTCGCCGAAGAGTGATCTGAGCCACGCCCATAAAAAGCCCCCGCAACTTCGCAGTTGCGGGGGCTTTTTACATCTCGGACGATGAACCCGCTCCCCTG
>NZ_JAMLFX010000001.1:501773-596784 GCF_023634765.1 Pseudomonas sp. AKS31 | reverse complement strand
CGATAGCGGAGTGTCAGTCACTGATTTGCAAGCTGACACTCCGCTATCGCGAGCAGGCTCACTCCTACAAGGAATTGCGTGTCCGGCGTTTAGTTTCGTTTACTTCCAGTCTTGCAATATCGGATGACGCCCACAGACCTTGTAGGCAAACTCCGAAACTCGTGTTTGGACGCTCTGCCGCTCTATTGCGCTGTTTTTTGACGGGATACTCTCCAGACGTCGCTGACCCATTCAGCGATCGGGCTTGGTAACCCGGTGGAATAAGGCGCAACAGCGCACCCGACACGACTCAGGCGTATTACACGTCTGTGCCCCTGTGTTATGGCAGCTGTGTGTGGGACGCTTTCGAGCGTGCCGGTTTCCTTGGTTCCCCGGTTTACCAACCTGCGCACAGCTGCCACCCATTCGCTTGGTATCGGATGCGGCAGCTCTCGAAATCAAGGGAACTGACATGAACAATCAATCTGATCTTAAAACCATCGGCTTCACCCCCTTCCTCTACAACTCCGATCAAGCGTTCTTCAGCGTTCGCTCCGGCATCCCGATCATCGATGCCTTGTCGCAATCCTCCGACCTGCTGTACCTCGCAAAATCCTTCGCCGAAGATGCGGCCTTCATCAGAGACACCGACCGCCATGCCTGGGCTGCGCATTACCTCACACTCATGGGCAAGGCTTTGCTTGATGATGTGATTCAGACACTGACTCCTCGTCCTCCGCGAACAAAGGCTGAATCTGAATTAGATGCACCCGAGAGCATGTAAAAGCGCAGGCACAAAAAAGCCCCCGCCAGTTGAAAAACCGGCGAGGGCTATCTTTTAATTGGGTTCGACACATTGATCAGATTCGACGCTCGGCGGCGTCGTAAACCTCTTCATCTCGCCGCACCCCAACGGCGACGATCAACACCTGAATCGCCCTGCCATTGACCCGATAAACAATGCGCGTGTCGCCCGTGCGAATCCTGCGACATCCGGCAAGGCTGGATCTGAGCGGTTTTCCAGACTTGTCTGGCTCACCATTAATAATCCGCTCTTCAATGACATCAAGAATCCGGTTGGCTGCCGCAGATCCCAGTTGATCCAGATCCCCTTGGACTTCCGGATGATAAATCACTCCCCAAACCATCCAGCACTCCTTTAGTCCTTCCTGGCATACCGGGCCCGCATATCGTCATGGCTGACCGCCTGGGCCGGATCAAAATTGATCAATCTCTCCCGGGCTGCCGCTTCGATGCGCAGATTCTCGAGTTCATCCAGCATCTCTTGATAGGCCTGCACATTGATGATGACAGCGGCCGGTTGATTGTCTTTGAAGATAACCAAACGCTCCGTTGCACGACTGGAGATTTCCTTGAGCTTCGCACTGAAGCTCCTGACCATGGCAGTGACGGAAATTGCCTGGTCAGCACGTTCTAGTAATGCCGTCATAACTACCTCTCACTCACTTGCTGATTAGCACAATAATGCACAGAGTATTGCGTTGAATTAAACACAGTGCAACCTCCTGTTTCCAGCCACCGACCAAATACCCGCTCGACCAGACGCCCACAAAAAAGCCCCCGCCAGCCACTAGGCCGACGGGGGCTTTTCATTTGAGGTCAGGCTTACATCTCCACCTGCGTCCCCAACTCAATCACCCGGTTCAACGGCAAATTAAAGAACCGCAAATTGCCATTGGCATTCTTCAACATGAACGCAAACAACGCCTCACGCCAACGCGCCATGCCCTCAAGTTTCGAGGCAATCACCGTTTCGCGGCTGAGGAAGTACGTGGTGCGCATCGGGCTGAAGTCCAGATCATCCAGATGACACAGCTTCAGCGCCTGCGGCACATCCGGCTCGTCGGTGAAGCCGAAGTGCAGGATCACCCGGAAGAAGCCTTCGCCGTGGGCCTCGACTTCGAAGCGTCGCGATGGCGGTACACGCGGGATGTCTTCGTAGACCACGGTCAGCAACACCACTTGCTCATGCAACACCTGGTTATGCAGCAGGTTGTGCAACAGGGCATGCGGCACGGCGTCGGAGCGCGCGGTGAGGAACACCGCGGTGCCCTGCACGCGGTGCGGTGGCTGCACGCGGATACTGCTGATGAAGATCGGCAGCGGCAGCGCGCCTTCGTCGAGGCGATCGACCAGCAGCTCCTTGCCGCGTTTCCAGGTGGTCATCAGGATGAACAGCACGATCCCCGCCAGTACCGGGAACGCACCGCCCTGAATGATCTTCGGCACGTTGGCCGCGAAGAACAGGCCATCGACCAGCAGGAAGCCAATCAGAATAGGCACCGCCAACAGCGGCGGCCATTTCCACAACAGCAGAATCACTGCCGACACCAATATGCTGGTGATCAGCATCGTGCCGGTCACCGCCACACCGTAAGCCGACGCCAGCGCGCCCGAGGATTCGAAGCCAATGACCAACAGGATCACGCCGACCATCAGCGCCCAGTTCACCGCACCGATGTAAATCTGGCCCTGTTCGGCACTGGAAGTGTGCTGTATGTGCATGCGCGGAATGTAGCCGAGCTGGATGGCCTGACGGGTCAACGAGAACGCGCCGGAAATCACCGCCTGCGAAGCAATGACCGTGGCCAGGGTCGCCAGTACCACCAGTGGCACCAGTGCCCAGCTCGGCGCCAGCAGGTAGAACGGGTTACGCGCCGCTTCCGGGTTTTCCAGCAGCAACGCGCCCTGACCGAAATAGTTCAGCACCAGGGCCGGCAGCACCAGAATCAGCCAGGCGCGGGCAATCGGCTTGCGGCCGAAGTGGCCCATGTCGGCGTACAAGGCTTCGGCGCCGGTCAGTGCCAGCACCACCGCGCCGAGAATCGCCACGCCCATGCCCGGATGTACGATGAAGAAACGCACACCCCAAATCGGGTTCAGCGCGCTCAATACTTCCGGGTGTTTAAGAATTCCGCTGATACCCAAACCGCCCAGTACCAGGAACCACGCCACCATCACCGGGCCAAACAGCTTGCCGATGCGATCGGTACCGTGTTTCTGGATCAGGAACAGCGCGACCAGCACCACCAGTGCCATCGGCACCACCCAGCGTTCCAGGCCATCGAACGCCAGCTCCAGACCTTCAACCGCGGACAATACAGAAATCGCCGGCGTGATCATGCTGTCGCCGTAAAACAGCGCTGCACCGATCAGCCCCAGAATCACCAGCACCGTTTGCAGTTTCGGGTAGCGGCTGGATGCACGTCGCGCCAGAGCGGTCAGCGCCATGATCCCCCCTTCCCCCTGGTTGTCAGCGCGCAGTACGAACAACACGTACTTGATGGTGACGACCCAAATCAGCGACCAGAAAATCAACGACAGAATCCCGAAAACTCCATCGTGGTTGACCGGCACACCATAGTGACCAGCGAAAACTTCTTTGAGGGTGTACAACGGGCTTGTGCCGATGTCGCCGTAAACTACCCCGACTGCCGCGACCAGCATGCTCAGCGGTTTTGCAGCCGAATGCTCGGCGCCCGCCGCCTGACTACTTGCCTGACCCATCCAACACTCCTACTTCTCAGAACCGGCTTCTTTGAATGAAGCACTATGCTTTGTGGTGCAGCATGCGCTGTTTTACCTGTTGTTACAGACGTTTTGTTGACTGTAAAAAATTGGTAAAGCTCAACGGCGCGAAGCATAGCGCAGCACTCGTCGTATTTCCCTGCATAAAGCTGGTCAAGTGCGTTGCTCATCGCTAGAATTGCGCACTTTTTGATCAGAGGCGCGCCCTAAGCGCCCGTCCGTCGGCTTTCGCATCAAGAAAGCGATGTCACAAAATACCGAGGTTAGACATGTCCACCACTCCCGCGCCGGCCAATCCAAAGGTTGGCTTCGTATCTCTGGGTTGCCCGAAAGCACTGGTCGACTCCGAGCGCATCCTGACCCAGCTGCGCATGGAAGGCTATGACGTGGTGTCCACCTATCAGGACGCCGACGTGGTAGTCGTCAACACCTGCGGTTTCATCGATTCGGCCAAGGCTGAGTCGCTGGAAGTGATCGGCGAAGCGATCAAGGAAAACGGCAAGGTTATCGTCACCGGTTGCATGGGCGTGGAAGAAGGCAATATCCTCGACGTACACCCGAGCGTGCTGGCCGTGACCGGTCCGCAGCAGTACGAGCAAGTGGTCAACGCCGTGCACGAAGTGGTGCCGCCGCGTCAGGATCACAACCCGCTGATCGACCTGGTGCCGCCGCAAGGCATCAAGCTGACTCCGCGCCACTACGCCTACCTGAAGATTTCCGAAGGCTGCAACCATAGCTGCAGCTTCTGCATCATCCCGTCGATGCGCGGCAAACTGGTCAGCCGTCCGGTCGGTGATGTGCTCGACGAAGCTCAGCGCCTGGTCAAATCCGGCGTTAAAGAGCTGTTGGTGATCTCGCAAGACACCAGCGCCTACGGCGTTGACGTGAAATACCGCACCGGTTTCTGGAACGGCGCGCCGGTAAAAACCCGCATGACCGAACTCTGCGAAGCGCTGAGCACCCTCGGCGTCTGGGTGCGTCTGCACTACGTTTACCCGTATCCGCACGTTGATGAGCTGATCCCGCTGATGGCCGCCGGCAAGATCCTGCCGTATCTGGACATCCCGTTCCAGCACGCCAGCCCGAAAGTGTTGAAGTCGATGAAACGCCCGGCATTCGAAGACAAGACCCTGGCGCGCATCAAGAACTGGCGCGAAATCTGCCCGGACCTGATCATCCGTTCGACCTTCATCGTCGGCTTCCCGGGCGAAACCGAAGAAGACTTCCAGTACCTGCTGAACTGGTTGACCGAAGCACAACTCGACCGCGTTGGCTGCTTCCAGTACTCGCCGGTCGATGGCGCGCCTGCCAATGATCTGGACCTGGAAGTGGTGCCGGACGACGTCAAGCAGGACCGCTGGGAGCGCTTCATGGCGCACCAGCAGGCGATCAGCTCGGCGCGTCTGCAGATGCGCATCGGCCGTGAAATCGAAGTGCTGGTAGACGAAGTCGACGAGCAAGGCGCGGTTGGCCGCTGCTTCTTCGATGCACCGGAAATCGATGGCAACGTGTTTATCGACAACGGCAGCAACCTGAAGCCGGGCGACAAGGTCTGGTGCACAGTGACTGATGCTGACGAATATGATCTGTGGGCTGAGCAGATCTGATCTGAAGATCAAAAGCCCCTCACCCTAACCCTCTCCCAGAGGGAGAGGGGACTGATCGAGGTGTTCTTTCGAATTGTGGCGACTTGAAATATCCAGTCGAACGCAGATTTTGAACAGCACGAAGATCAGCTCCCTTCCCCCTCGCCCCTTGGGGGAGAGGGTTGGGGTGAGGGGGAGAGTTCTTGCTGGCGAAAGAAATAGCCAGCCAGACACCGCAACAAATACAAACAGCCCCGCTCTTTTTACAAGATGCGGGGCTTTTTTACGGCTATCGTTTAGCGGGGGACGGACTCCCTTGAAACGGACAAGAGGCAGACGGGCATGCGTCACCATTCGGTCATCCACACGCCGAAACTCAGCGATTACCAGGAACTGACCCGGGTCTGGGAGGCCTCGGTTCGCGCCACCCATGATTTTCTGCCAGACAGCTATATCGAACTGCTGCGCAACCTGGTGCTCACGCGTTATCTGGATGCAGTGATGCTGATCTGCACCAAGGACGCCCACCAGCGCATTACCGGGTTTGCCGGTGTTGCAGCGGGCAAGATCGAAATGCTGTTCATCGACCCCGCCCATCGCGGCCAGGGGTTGGGCAAGAAACTGCTGAATTACGCCCTGCAACATTTGAATGCCGATGAACTCGACGTCAACGAACAGAACCCGCAGGCGCTGGGGTTCTACTTCAAGCAGGGTTTCGAGGTGATCGGCCGCTCGGAGGTGGATGGCATGGGCCAGCCGTATCCGCTGCTGCATATGCGCTTGCGCCAGAACCAGCAACGCTCCAGTAACGGCTGACACAACACAAACCCTGTGGAAGCTGGCTTGCCAGCGATGCGGACACTGCGGTGTGCAACAAATACCGAGGTGATGCTATCGCTGGCAAGCCAGCTCCCACAGGGAATACGAATACCGTGTAAATGGAACCGGGCTTAACCGGCGCCACACAGGTACAATGCCCACCCCTTTTTTGTTACGGCCCTGTCATGACTGACCCGATTCGCCTCTCCAAACGCCTCATCGAACTGGTCGGTTGCTCCCGCCGGGAGGCCGAGCTGTTCATCGAGGGCGGCTGGGTCACCGTGGACGGCGAAGTCATTGATGAGCCGCAGTTCAAGGTCGGCGACCAGAAGGTCGAGCTCGACAAGGATGCCAAGGCCACCGCGCCGGAGCCAGTGACCATCCTGCTCAACGCCCCGGCCGGCATGGATGTTGAAACCGCCATGCAGTCGCTCAGCGCAGAGACCCTCAGCGAAGAGCACCGCTACAGCAAGCGCCCGTTGCGCGGGCACTTCCTGCGCCTGACCGCCAGCGCCGACCTGCAGCCCAAGGCCAGCGGCCTGCTGGTGTTCACCCAGGACTGGAAGATCCTGCGCAAGCTCACCGCCGACGCCGCGAAGATCGAGCAGGAATACGTGGTCGAGGTCGAAGGTGACATGGTCGCTCACGGCCTCAACCGCTTGCAGCACGGCCTGACGCACAAGGGCAAGGAACTGCCGCCGGTCAAGGCCAGCTGGCAGAACGAAAACCGTCTGCGTTTCGCCATGAAAAACCCGCAACCGGGGATCATCGCCCAGTTCTGCGAAGCGGTCGGCCTGAAGGTCGTCGGCATCCGCCGCATCCGCATCGGCGGCGTCTCGATCGGCAAGGTCCCGGTCGGCCAATGGCGCTACCTGTCCGGCAAAGAGAAGTTCTAAGACTTCCACTGCCGCCACACATTCCGGCAGCGCGCCCGCGTGCTGCCCACAACGCATCAGGATTACCCACATGGTTCATAACGACGTACTGCGCAGCGTGCGCTACATGCTCGACATCAGCGACAAGAAAGTGGTCGAGATCATCAAACTCGGCGGCCTGGACGTGACCCTCGCTGACGTAGTGACCTGGCTCGACAAGAAAGAAGAAGACGAAGAAGGTTTCGTGCGCTGCCCGGACGAAGTCATCGCGCATTTCCTCGACGGTCTGGTGATCTTCAAGCGTGGCAAGGACGAAAGCCGTCCGCCGCAGCCGATCGAAGTGCCGGTGACCAACAACATCATCCTGAAAAAGCTGCGCGTGGCTTTCGAACTGAAAGAAGACGACATGCACGCAATCCTCAAGGCCGCCGAGTTCCCGGTGTCCAAGCCTGAGCTGAGCGCGCTGTTCCGCAAGGTCGGCCACACCAACTACCGCCCGTGCGGCGACCAGTTGCTGCGCAACTTCCTCAAGGGTCTGACCCTGCGCGTTCGCCCGGCCTGATCCCCTTCTGCGGTGGCGACTGATGGTCGCCGCCGCAGCGCATGACCGTTCATTCCCTCCGAAAATAGTGGCTCCGCTTTTCGCGGCTGACGACTAGGGTGTATTGATCCCTAATCCTCAGGACTCGCCATGCACCCGTATTTCTCCCTGCAAGGCCGCACCGCTCTGGTGACCGGCGGCACCCGTGGTATCGGCAAAATGATCGCCAAAGCCTTTGTCGAGGCTGGCGCTCGTGTTTACGTCTGCTCGCGCGACGCCGAAGCCTGTCATCAAACCGCGGAAGAACTCAGCGCCTTGGGCAAGTGCCACGGCGTGGCGGCGAATCTGGCGACGGAAGAAGGCGTGCAGGAACTGGCCGCGCGCCTGGGCGAGCAGATCACGCATCTGGATATTCTGGTGAACAACGCCGGCACTACTTGGGGCGCGCCGCTGGAGAGCTACCCGGTCAAGGGTTGGGAAAAAGTCATGCAGCTCAACGTGACGTCGGTGTTCAGTTGCATCCAGCAGTTTCTACCGTTGTTGCGCAAGGCGGGTTCGGCGGCGAACCCGGCGCGGATCATCAACATCGGTTCGGTGGCGGGGATTTCTTCGTTTGGCGAGCAGGCGTATGCCTATGGGCCAAGTAAAGCTGCCCTACATCAATTGTCGCGGATTCTCGCGCGGGAACTGGTGAGCCAGCACATCAACGTCAACGTGATTGCGCCGGGGCGCTTTCCGAGCAAGATGACTCAGCATATTGGCAATGATCAGCAGGCATTGGCTGAGGATACGGCGTTGATTCCGATGAAGCGTTGGGGGCGTGAAGAGGAGATGGCGGCGTTGGCGATCAGTCTGGCGAGTACGGCTGGGGCTTACATGACCGGGAATATTATTCCGCTGGATGGTGGGTTCAGCCTCTGAGATTGGCGGTGAAGCTATCGCTGGCAAGCCAGCTCCCACAGGTTCTTCGGTGTACACGGTTATGAGAACACTTGAGAACCCTGTGGGAGCTGGCTCGCCAGCGATGGCGCCCGCCCGACCAGCACCAGACTTGAGGTTGGACGGGTTATCATGCCCACCCTGCCCCGCTTCGAATGCAAACCATGACTTACAGCGTTTCCCCCATCGGCTTCGTGCGTTCCTGCTTCAAGGAGAAATTCGCCATCCCCCGCCAACCGCAACTGGCCCCCGCCGCCCGTGGCGTGCTGGAACTGGTGGCGCCGTTCGATCAGGGTGACGCCGTGCAAGGCCTGGAACAGGTCAGCCATGTGTGGCTGCTGTTTCTGTTCCATCAGGCCCTTGAAGACAAACCGCGCCTGAAAGTGCGCCCGCCACGCCTGGGCGGCAACAAGTCCATGGGCGTGTTCGCCACCCGCGCCACACACCGGCCAAATGGTATCGGCCAATCCGTGGTGAAACTGGACAGGGTCGAAGCCAATCGGCTGTTTATCTCTGGCATTGACCTGCTCGACGGCACGCCGGTTCTCGACATCAAACCCTACGTGCCGTACGCCGATATTATCCCCGGCGCCTCCAACAGCATCGCCAGTGCTGCGCCGCAACTGATTGACGTGCAGTGGACGGACGCTGCACTGAAACAGGCGCACACGCACGCTCAGCGCCTTGGCGAGCCGTTGGTCGAGCTGATCGAGCAGTGCCTGGCGCAGGATCCGCGTCCGGCCTACCAAACCCCGGCGCCAGAACGCGAATACGGCGCGCAATTCTGGGATCTGGATGTGCGCTGGCATTACCCGACGCCTGAGCAGATCCGCGTGCTTGAAGTCATTCCTGCCACGGTCTGATGCCGCACCCAATGTAGGAGCTGCCGAAGGCTGCGATCTTTTGATCTTTCTTTTTAAGATCAAGATCAAAAGATCGCAGCCTTCGGCAGCTCCTACATGGATTGTGGCAAGCATGATGGAAATATTTCAGGCATAAAAAAGCCCCCATTGCCTGCATAGTCAATGGGGGCTTTTTAAGAGAGGCTTACTTCTCGACGAATGCACGCTCGATCAGGTAATCACCCGGCTCGCGCATCCGCGCCGAGATCTTCAGGCCGAAGCTGTCGAGTACTTCGCTGGTCTCGTCGAGCATGCTCGGGCTGCCGCAGATCATCGCGCGGTCGTCCTGCGGATTGATCGGTGGCAGACCGATGTCGCTGAACAACTTGCCGCTGCGCATCAGGTCGGTCAGACGGCCCTGATTCTCGAAAGGCTCACGGGTCACGGTTGGGTAGTAGATCAGCTTGTCACGCAGCGCCTCGCCGAAGAACTCGTTCTGCGGCAGGTGCTCGGTGATGAATTCGCGGTAGGCGACTTCGTTGACGTAACGCACACCGTGAACCAGGATCACTTTTTCAAAGCGCTCGTAGGTTTCCGGGTCCTGAATCACGCTCATGAACGGCGCCAGACCAGTGCCAGTGCTCAGCAGGTACAAATGCTTGCCCGGGTTCAGGTCGTCCAGAACCAGAGTGCCGGTAGGCTTCTTCGAGATGATGATCTCGTCGCCTTCCTTCAAGTGCTGCAGCTGCGAGGTCAGCGGGCCGTCCTGCACCTTGATGCTGAAGAACTCCAGATGCTCTTCCCAGTTCGGGCTGGCGATCGAGTAAGCGCGCATAAGCGGGCGGCCGTTGGGCTGTTGCAGGCCGATCATCACGAACTGACCGTTCTCGAAGCGCAGACCCGGATCGCGGGTGCACTTGAAGCTGAACAGAGTGTCGTTCCAGTGATGAACACTGAGGACACGCTCGTGGTTCATGTTGCTCATGTACGTTTGACTCCTGGATATTGGGTCTGCGCTGGCTTTTGAAGGCGACGGTGCGCAATTGCATCGCATTCTAATAGCGACGACAATATCTGTTAACTGGATTATTAAGATAAGGGTTATCGGTTATATCGATATGCGATTTACTCTCCGTCAACTGCAAGTCTTCGTCGCCGTCGCCCAGCAGGAAAGCGTATCCCGTGCTGCGGGTCTGCTCAACCTCTCGCAGTCGGCCGCGAGCACGTCGATCACCGAACTCGAGCGGCAATCCAGCTGCCAGTTGTTCGACCGCGCCGGTAAACGGCTGAGCCTCAACGCCCTCGGCAAACAGCTGTTGCCGCAGGCGGTGGCTCTGCTCGACCAGGCCAAGGAAATCGAAGACCTGCTCAACGGCAAATCCGGTTTCGGCTCGCTGTCGGTGGGCGCCACGCTGACCATCGGCAATTACCTGGCGACCCTGCTGATCGGCAGTTTCATGCAGCGCCACCCGGAAAGTCAGGTAAAGCTGCACGTGCAGAACACTGCCAATATCGTGCAACAAGTCGCCCACTACGAAATTGATCTGGGTCTAATCGAAGGTGATTGCAGCCACCCGGACATCGAAGTGCAGAGCTGGGTCGAAGATGAGTTGGTGGTGTTCTGCGCGCCGCAACATCCGCTGGCCCAACGCGGCTCCGCGACCATGGAAGAACTGACCCACGAGGCATGGATTCTGCGCGAACAGGGTTCCGGCACGCGCCTGACGTTCGATCAGGCCATGCGGCATCATCGCAGCGCGCTGAATATCCGCCTGGAACTGGAACACACCGAAGCGATAAAACGCGCGGTGGAATCGGGGCTGGGGATTGGCTGCATCTCGCGGCTGGCGCTGCGTGATGCATTCCGCCGTGGCAGTCTGGTGCCGGTGGAGACGCCGGACCTGGACCTGGCGCGGCAGTTCTACTTCATCTGGCACAAGCAGAAGTATCAGACTTCGGCGATGCGCGAGTTTCTCGATCTGTGCCGCGCTTTCACTGCCGGGGTGCAGCGCAGCGACGAGATCGTTTTGCCGACGATTGCTTAAAGCAGAATCACTGCCCACACCAAAGCGATCATGCTCAGTGCGACAAATTGCGCGGCACTGCCCATGTCCTTGGCGTTTTTCGACAGCGGGTGCAGTTCCAGCGAAATGCGGTCGATGGCCGCTTCCACCGCCGAATTCAGCAACTCGACGATCAGCGCCAACAGGCACACAGCAATCAACAGCGCCTGCTCAACGCGGCTGACATTGAGAAAGAACGTCAACGGAATCAGCACGACATTGAGCAGCACCAGTTGGCGGAACGCCGCTTCACCGGTGAAAGCTGCGCGCAGGCCGTCCAGCGAATAACCCGAAGCATTGAGGATACGTTTCAGGCCGGTCTGGCCCTTGAAAGGTGACATAAAGTAGAAACCAACCGAAAAGGAGTGGGGAAGCTAGATCAACAAAAGTCAAAAAAGCGTGAAGACGCCAGCCTTTATTGGCTCGGAATTGACTCAAGTTGTTGCAGCAGTAAAGCCGCTTGCGTGCGGGTGCGCACATTCAGCTTGCGGAAGATCGCCGTGACATGGGCCTTGATGGTCGCTTCCGACACGCTCAGCTCATAGGCAATCTGCTTGTTCAACAGGCCCTCACAGACCATGGTCAACACGCGGAACTGCTGCGGCGTCAGGCTGGCGAGGCCATCGCTGGCGGCTTTGGCTTCGTCGGACACACTGACCGCCTCGAATGCTTGTGGCGGCCAGAACACATCGCCCTCGAGCACTTTGCGCACGGCTTCCTGAATCACGCTGAGGTCGCTGGACTTGGGAATAAAGCCACTGGCGCCGAACTCACGGGATTTGACCATCACCGAAGCTTCTTCCTGCGCCGAAACCATCACCACCGGAATCTGCGGGTACTGTCCGCGAAGCATGACCAGCCCGGAAAAACCGAAAGCGCCGGGCATGTTCAGGTCCAGCAGGACCAGATCCCAGTCAGCCTTTTCGGTCAGACGTGTTTCCAGCTCGGCGATGCTCGCCACCTCCACCAGCCGCACATCCGGGCCAAGGCCCAGCGTCACCGCTTGATGCAGGGCGCTACGAAACAGGGGGTGATCATCGGCAATCAGGATGTCGTATGTGGCCATTTTTCAAATGATCCTGTTTTTGATGGCAGACCCGGTGCATTCCGGCCTGGCCAAAGCAACTCAAGATGCCGCTTGAAAGCGGTATCCACAGGGGCACGTTCAACGCCAATCAACAGCAAACACGGCGTTTCAAACCTTGGCCGCACCCTAATCGGCGCCAAGCATGCCCAGCGAAGACGGGGTGGTCAAGCAGCACGGCCGCTGGCTTGTACAGTATGGGCCACTATTGGGCCAACTCCGGCTGCGGCTTTCGTATATAGGGCAGCAACTCGGCGTGGGCCGGCGTCGATTCATTCATGTCCACTTGCTGTTTGGCGCCGAGGTAATGCTGGCTGAACACGTCGAAATAGGCGTCCAGCGCCGAGGCGGCGTCGCTGTCACCGGCCAGTTCCAGGCACAGCGCCGCGACTTCGGCAGTGCACAAGTGCTCGCTGCGGGTCGAACGGCGCAAGCGGTAGCGTGAGAGTTTGTCGGGCAGCAGACTGAGAATCGGCAAACGATCGAAATACGGGCTCTTGCGGAAAATCTTTCGTGCCTCGGTCCAGGTGGCGTCGAGCAGAATGAACAACGGACGCTTGTTGCTATCGATCGCGACAGTGTTGGTCACTCGCGACGGCTCTACGTATTCGCCGGGAAACACCAGATACGGTTGCCATTGCGGATCATTGAGCAGTGCGAGCATCTGCGGATCGGGCTCGGTACGCGACCAGATAAACGCATGGTTATCGCGCACCACGTCGGCAATCAGCCAACCGGTGTTGCTCGGCTTGAACACTTCCTTGCCGGTCATGATCAGGCACACGCCCGAACGCGTTTCGACACTCGGCCGCCAGGCGCACAGGCAATGGCTGATGATCACCCGGCAATCGCGGCAACGCTCGGAGCGAAAGCCACGGGCCTGAATCGGCTTGATGCCCTCGTCCTCGCGCTGATCGCGCAAGCGGGCTACGGCGTTGGGGGCATGATGGGTCACGGGCAACGCCTTACGGCAGGAAAACTCGACACGCACAGCACTCGGCAGGCAATAAAGGCCGGCAGTTTACCAGAGCGACGGGCACAAGCCTGTACCCTCCCGACCGGCTCCCCTATAATTCGCCGCCACTGAACGCACAGTCACGTGGCTGGTCGAACCACCAGTCACTGAACCAGGAGAGTTTCATGCTGCGCCTTATCGTTCCCACCGCTGCCATTCTGCTGGCGTCGTCCTTCACCGCTCAGGCTGCTTCCCTGAGTGAGCAGAATCTGAACCGCGAGCTGCGCAACGTCGCCGCCCAAAGCAGCGTCGGCACGCCTCGGGCAATCAATGAAGACATTCTTGATCAGGGCTACACCGTTGAAGGCACTCAGTTGATCAACCACCTGAGCGTACAGAAGAGCCACGCCGACAAAATGCGCGCTGACCCTAAAGCTGTGTATTTTCAGTTGGGCGCCTCGGTGTGCAACAACCCGTCGTACCGCAAGCTGATGGCCAAGGGTGCGATCATGCGTTACGACTTCACTGAAGTGAAAACCAACAAGGCGATCGGCTCCGCCAGCTACCAGGAATCGGATTGCCCGAAAGCTGCCCCGGCGAAGAAGAAGTAACTATCGCGAATTGGCGCGCCGCTGTTCATCCTCGGCGCGCAGTTCCGCCAGCAAGGCCTGCAAATAGTGCGAACGGCGCTCGCCACCCGCCAAGCGCCGGCAGCACTCCTCTTCGAGACTGAGCTGATTGGTCTCGGCTGCCGCTTTCAACATTCGATACAGCTGCGTATCGATCTCCAGAATCACTCTGGCCATATGTCTCGCCTCCTTGCCACCTGCAAATCCTTGAATCGCGTGCACCTGACCTACAGTTATTGACCTGAAGCTGTCGTAAGGCGCCTGTATGTTAGTAAATCAGAGCGATTGCAGCTCGGCGCACGTTCGGACGAGCGGTGAAGCAACGTGCGGAAAATCAATAAACGGTTGCCAGCCAAAACTTTACAGCGCAATGATCAAGTCAGCGCAAATGCGCGCCAGGGTCTAGATTCAGAGTATTCCCGATCATTTTTCAACGGCAGGAAAGGAACTGCCGATCGTGTGTTTTTTGCAGCGCGGCCCTGACGCCGCTCGTCAGGGCCATCCGCTCTGTGCAGAAGGAGACGTTGAATGCCTTACCAACCGAATGACTTGCTCAGCCGTCATTTTCAGGAAAGCGGCCCCGACCTCATCAGCAAGGTCGAAGAACAACTCAACCGTGTTTCCCCCAACAGCCCGAATATTCCTATCTACCGCGACATGATCCTGACCGTGCTGCGCATGGCCCAGGAAGACCACAACCGCTGGAACGCCAAGATCACCTTGCAAGCCCTGCGCGAACTGGAGCAGGCCTTTCGGGTGCTGGAGCAGTTCAAGGGCCGACGCAAAGTCACCGTGTTCGGCTCGGCGCGCACGCCGGCCGAACATCCGCTGTATGCCATGGCCCGCGAACTCGGGGCAGCATTGACCCGCTCGGGGATGATGGTCATTACCGGCGCCGGGGGCGGCATCATGGCCGCCGCGCATGAAGGTGCCGGCCGCGATCACAGCCTAGGCTTCAATATCACCCTGCCCTTCGAACAGCACGCCAACCCGACGGTGGGCGGCACCAGCAATCTGTTGCCGTTCCACTTTTTCTTCACGCGAAAACTGTTTTTCGTCAAAGAAGCCGACGCGCTGGTCTTGTGCCCGGGCGGGTTCGGCACACTGGATGAAGCACTGGAAGTACTGACATTGATCCAGACCGGTAAAAGTCCATTGGTGCCGGTGGTGCTGCTGGATGCGCCGGGCGGCACGTTCTGGCAAGGCGCGATGGACTTCATCCGCCAGCAACTGGAGAGCAACCACTACATTTTGCCGACCGACATGAAACTGATGCGACTGGTCTACAGCGTCGACGAGGCGGTGGAGCAGATCAACCAGTTCTACAGCAACTTCCACTCCAGTCGCTGGCTCAAACGACAATTTGTGATCCGCATGAATCACAAGCTCAGCGATCAAGCGCTGGAACACATGCAGGAGGCTTTTGCCGATCTGTGCCTGAGCGATCAGTTTCATCAACACGCCTACGCCGGCGAGGAACACGATGAAGCGCAGTACAGCCATCTGGTGCGGCTGGCCTTCGCCTTCAATGCCCGCACCCACGGGCGCTTGAGGGAGTTGATCGACTACATCAACCTGCCGGAAAACTGGGCCGACTCCAGGCCGCAAACAGCACAACGCAGCCGCGAGCCGTCAAAGGCAATCTGAAGGCAAAAAAAAACGGCCCGCTATTTTCATAGCGGGCCGTTTTTATTGAATCGGTTTAATCGTCCATCCCTCGACCGCTGAACAAGCGGTTGATCATCTCCATCGAGAACCCCCGATACGCCAGGAACCGGCCCTGTTTGGCCCGTTCTTTCGCATCAATCGGTAAATGCCCGGAGAACTTCCGGCGCCACGTCTCCTGCAGTTGTTCCTGCCAACTGATACCGCTTTCGCGCAGGGCGAGTTCTATATCGGCGCGTTGCAAACCGCGTTGACTCAGCTCTTCACGAATCCGCAGAGGGCCATATCCGGAACGGGCGCGGTAGGAAACAAAACTTTCAAGATAACGGGCTTCGGAAAGCAGCCCCTCTTCCGTCAAACGGTCGAGGGCTGTTTCGATCATCTCCGCCTCAGCGCCGCGTTGACGCAGTTTGCGCGTCAGCTCGACTCGACCGTGCTCGCGGCGTGCGAGCAGGTCCATGGCGGTTCGCCGCACCGCGACGAGGGTATCGAGTACGGCGGTGGTCATCGCTGCAATCAGATATCAGCGTCGGCCAGGTCGTCTTCAGTCTCTTTGACTGCAGAGGCCTTGGAGTCGGCGATCACTGCTGGCGACAGCAGTTTGTCACGCAGTTGCTTCTCGAGCTTCGCGGCGATTTCCGGGTTGTCCGCCAGGAACTTGGCCGAGTTGGCCTTGCCCTGACCGATCTTGGTGCCTTCGTAGGCATACCAGGCGCCGGACTTCTCGACGAAACCGTGCAGCACGCCCAAGTCGATCATCTCGCCATTGAGGTAGATGCCCTTGCCGTAAAGAATCTGGAACTCGGCCTGACGGAACGGCGAAGCGACCTTGTTCTTCACAACCTTGACGCGGGTTTCGCTGCCGACCACTTCGTCGCCTTCCTTCACCGCGCCGGTACGGCGGATGTCAAGACGAACCGAGGCGTAGAACTTCAGCGCGTTACCACCGGTGGTAGTTTCCGGGCTACCGAACATCACGCCGATCTTCATGCGGATCTGGTTGATGAAGATCACCAGGCAGTTGGCGTTCTTGATGTTACCGGTGATTTTACGCAGCGCCTGGGACATCAGACGGGCTTGCAGGCCCACGTGCATGTCACCCATTTCGCCTTCGATTTCAGCCTTCGGTACCAGGGCTGCCACGGAGTCGACAATGATCACGTCAACCGCGTTGGAGCGCACCAGCATGTCGGTGATTTCCAGGGCCTGTTCGCCGGTGTCCGGCTGCGACACCAGCAGGTCGTCGACGTTGACGCCCAGCTTGCCGGCGTACTCAGGGTCGAGGGCGTGTTCGGCGTCGACGAATGCGCAGGTCGCACCGGCTTTTTGCGCTTGGGCGATCACGGACAAAGTAAGCGTGGTTTTACCGGAAGATTCAGGACCGTAGATTTCAACGATACGGCCTTTTGGCAGGCCGCCGATGCCGAGTGCGATGTCCAGACCCAGAGAGCCGGTGGAAATGGCCGGGATCGCCTGACGGTCCTGATCGCCCATACGCATTACGGCACCCTTGCCGAATTGACGTTCGATCTGACCCAGGGCCGCAGCCAAGGCTTTCTTCTTGTTGTCGTCCATTAAAGTCCTCACGTAATCAATAAGGCCTGACGGCCAACACCTGTATAAGTAGCCAGTATTATTCCACAGCGTTCGCGGATCGCCTACCCCTGATTTTCGATTTCTCGTGCCGCTAGTCGCAGGAGCCCCTCTAGCGCGGCCTTCACCGTTTGTCGGCGGACGTCATCGCGGTTGCCGGGGAAGTGTTGAACCTCACTGGTCACCGTCTCGCCAACGCCCCAGGCCAACCACACCGTGCCGACCGGTTTGTTCGGCGAGCCACCGTCCGGCCCGGCCACACCACTGACTGCTACGGCAAATCGCGCCAGGCTTTTGTCCTGGGCACCACGCACCATCGCCTCAACGACCTCGCGACTGACGGCGCCGACCGACTCGAACAACTCGGCCGGCACATTCAATTGCTGGGTTTTCTGCCGATTGGAGTACGTGACATAACCTGCCTCGAACCACGCCGAACTGCCCGGGATTCGGGTGATGGCTTCGGCAATCCCGCCTCCGGTACAGGATTCAGCGGTAGTGACGTGGGCATTGAGCAGTTGCAAACGTCGGCCCAGGTCGGCGGCCAGTTGAGTGATCTCTTTCACGGCGTGCTCCGGATCGTGTGGAATGCCTCCACCGTACACGAGCCGGTTGCGCTTTCAATACACAGACTCATTCAAAATGTGCAGGCGCCAGCGCTCTGACATACGCCTGACACGCCTGCAAGGCAATCAGTCCACGGTCGCCGCTGGCGGTGATGGCGATAATTCGTTGAGCATGCGCCGGGTCAAGTCGGGCGCGTACGGTTGCATGATCCACGCTGCTGGCGCTGGCGGCGGCTGGCACGTTGCAGCCTGGGGCAACGTCGCTGGCGTCGAGAAGGACTGACAGGCGCACATCAGCAGTAGCAAGACGATCGCGCAGGCGATCCTGATCACGTTGGGCATCACTGAGTGCTCGATAGTGGGTTTGCTCACTGGTCGCGAGCCGCTGCTCCAGCGCCAGGCGTTTATCCTGCTCGGCCTGTTGCGCGGTGGCGGCGGTCTGCTTCAGTTGATTGAGGGTTTCGGCGTTTAACCGGGCCTGCTCGGCCAATTGCCGTTCGTAACGCCACGCCTGAAACTGCCAGGCTGCGGCAAACGCACTAGTGGCCAGCAACGAGATGCCGATCACTCGCCAGGGGATTGGCATAGCACCGCCCTCGCCCGCGCCCAGATTTCCAGGCGATCCTGCAAGCCATTCAACCCGCCGTTGATTCGCCGGGTGATGGTGTTGAACTGCTCGCGATCGGCGAGTTCATTCAAGCCATTCTTTTCCCAGAACCACGCGGCGGATTCGGCGGCCCATCGCGGCTGTTCGAGCAATTCAGGCAAGGGCAGCAGCCGTTCATCGCCGAACAGGCCGAGACTGCATTCGCGATAGTTACTGCGCCCGGTGATCTGAATCAGCCCGCGACCACGATACTTCTGCCCGTCGCCGTCAGCCTCCGGGGTGTTGCCCAAACGCAAGGCCAACGTACCGGTGTCATATTTGCTCAGGTATTGGTTATTGCCCAATTCCCGCACGTAGCGCAGTTGCCCCGACTCATGGCCGATTTGCGCGAGGAACGCCGCGACACGCTTGGGCGAGTCGATATGACGGCGAGCCATGGCACTGTTGAGCGCAGAAACAAAAACGCCCGCTTGGGAGCGGGCGTTGGGCATGATGTCGATAAGGTTGTTTTCAGTTATTTGCATAATGCTTGATCCTCCCTGGATATTGCCCCGATTGAATCATGGTTGGCGGCCAATGCCTGTCAGCCATTTTTTTGCCAGAGTTTTCAGGGTGCTGTCCGGCGCAGGTTCCTCGGGTGATGCGAAGAACCAACCGAGGGTGCCGAAGTTGGCGGTCCAGTTGATTTGCGGTGCAGGAGTGATTTCAGTGATGTCGACCCAAAGCAGATCCGGGTGAAACATCTCGGCCATATTGCCTTCGGTGGAGAACAGTTCGACCACAGTGCAGTTGACGATGCGTGCGTAGGTTTTCATCAGGCGTACTCGTAGATGATCACGGCGCCTGAAGCACCTGCGCCACCAGGTCTGCCAGGTTGACTGGGTGCGTTGGCAATTCCTCCCGCACCGGAACCCAAACCGGAGCCTGGTGCGGCCAGAGAGCCTGCTGCGCTGTTGCCAAAACCGCCTCCACCCAACGGCGAGCTGCCACCGTGCCCAGCAAGGGTCGAGCCGTTGACAGAGATCCCGGGAGCGCCCGCGTTTCCCGCGCTGTTGACGATGTTGCCTCCACTGGCCGACTGGCCGGGATAGCCTCCGGTATAAAGTCCCATCCCCTGGTTCGCAACAAAGCCAATCCACGGCGACCCTCCACCACCGGCAGCCGAAACCAGCGAGCCAAAAGAACTGGTACCACCACCTCCGGCATTCGCCGCTGCGAGTCCCGCGCTTCCGCCAGTCCCCACCGTGACAGCCTGACGAGAACCAATCGCCTCGGAAGGTAACCACGCTTCAGCATAACTACCGGAGGCGCCGCCACCCACGGTTGCATATTGGGAAGTTGTGGTCGCCCCGACTCCCGCACTTCCACCACCACCGCCCACAACCTTGACCAGAACGTGCTTCGTCCCGGCTATCGGCTCATAGGTGCCGGATACGGTAAACGTCTTTACCCCCAACAACCGGCCGCTCGCAGCATTACCACCGCTCGCATACACCAGCACCCAACTGTCCAGCGCCGCGCTGTACACCACCGAACACACACTGCTGCCGACAATCTCCGCTGGCCGCAATGCACTCAGCCCAAGGCTCAATAACGGCTTGGGCAGCAGCCATTCGGTGCGAACGTGCTGGCTCCAGTGTTGGCATTACCAGCGGTAAAGCGCAGCGCCAGACCGTCCTTCAACGTAGTGATGACCGGCACGTAGTTGGCCATGTACAGATTGGCGGCGCCGATATCGGTCGCATGCTTGTCTTCACCGGCCTGACTGATTTTTTTCAGCGCCTGCAACAGCTGCGTCGCATCGGTTTCGTTTGGTTCAAGACCCGCAGATTTGACGACGTTCAACAATTCATCGGTAACGCTGTTGCCCCAGGTCGCCGGGATCAACGATCCGGGCAATCCCGCGACAACATCTTCATTGACGAATTTGCCATTCACCAGTCCGACGCTGGGAACGCTTTTTTGATAGTCCATTTCAACTTCCCTGATGACTTACAGCGCAGCAGCCAACCACTTCGGCGCTACCGGCCGATGCTCGCCGAACGGAAAAAAGGAACCCTGCGGCCAGTCGCGCAATTCACGGCGATACGTCTGCAATTGGGCATATTGCTCTGTGGTAAGCGTCGTGCCGCCGCCGTCTTCCAACTCATCGCGATCACGCGCCACCAACCCGTCGGTGGCGGCCAGTTGCGCGGTGCGCCAACGGCGCTCGGCGTCAGCCGCTTCATCGGCCGAAGGAGGCGCAGGATCGACCAGAATCGGATAGCCGTTATCCGCACGCACGCCGATCACCTTTGCCGCAACGGCCAATTGCTGCAGCAGCGAGATCCAGTAAGTCTGAGGAATCTCGATGACATCGTCGGGAATGTCAGTTGAGTTGATACCCGGTACATAAACGCCCCGGGTGCTGGCGCTGAACAAAACGTTGAACGGATTCATTCAATAGCCCTTTGCGTAATAATTGATGCCCCAACCCGCAGCGACGCTGCCGCTGTAATCACGAACCTTGAGCTTGCAGCCTTGTTGCTTTCCAGAACCCGCAATCAGGATGACCATCGCCCCGTCACCGCCGGCATGAGTGGCCACCAGAGAAGAAAAGGCTGTAGGAAAAGAGATTGGGAAAATGACGTCGACTTCGCCCTTCGCATCCGTTGTGCCGACACCCCATTGCTCAATGTTGCCGCTGGCAAACCGTTGGTAACCGACGTTGCCATAGACGCCCGAATGGGCCGTGGCATAACGATCGCTGATCGACCCTCCGTACAGCCGCCATTGGCTCGCCAGTTTGATCAGGCATGCGGAGTCGCCGAGTCCGAGTTTCAGCGACCCGAACGTGCCGTTGCAGGTTTCAATTTGCTCGTTTGCGGCGGGGTTGATGGTCAGAACACCGTTGCCCGCATTGATCACGTGTAGCGTGCTGGCATGGGCAATGCCATTGATGGAGGGCAACGTTGCCGTGATCGGCGTTGCGCTGGCGAAACTCGCCACGCCCCCCACGTGGGCTACGGTCAGGACAGTGCTGGTCGGGTAAGAAACGAAGCCGGAAAACTGCAGACCCGCGCGGGCGACGAACTCGGTAGTGGCAACCGCTTTGCCTTGATTGAATTGCGGCGCCGTGACGAACAGGTTGTTGCTGCGCAGCGCACTGAGCAGTTGATTATTGGCGGCCTCCGTCGGTGTCAGCCCTGCGCTCTGGATGACCGTCAACAACTCTTGCGTAACACCATTACCCCAACTGGCCGGAATCAACGACCCTGGCTTGCCCGTCAGTAAATCTTCATCGACAAACTTGCCATCTACCAACCCGGCGCTAGGAACACTCTTTGGATAATCCATGATTCAACTCCTTGTTTAAAAATGCCTGAGACCAGTCAATCCGCATTGGCGACCCACCATTGCGGTGCTATCGGGCGAGAAACCGCCGTCGGGAAACCTTCAGCCTCAGGCCAGTCACGCAGCGCCTGGCGGTACTCCAGCAACTCCAGATACTGCGCGGCCTTGAGCGTCGTCCCACGCCCCAGCGCCTGCTCGTCGCGATGCCGCGTCACCCACCATTCAGTGGCCGACAGACTGGACTGACGCCACGTTCGCGCTGCCGTCAAAGGCTCTTGCTCCTCGACGACAGTTTCAGGAATGACGACAGGATTGCCCATGACCGGTAACGGCGCGAGCTCATGGCGCAGTTCACTGAGGGGCGCGCCGATATCAACGTGCATGCCCTCCGCCACCTGCACCATCGTCTCGACGAAAGCGGGGGCAAACAGTTGGGCGATCGCATAGTCACCGGTATCGATCAGCTCGACGGCGACACCATTTTCCACTCGTGCATAACGGGCCATTATTCGTACTCCCAGATTTCACAAAAGGCGTTGCCGCCGGCACCGCCCACGAAGGAATTTGTCAGATGTGATGAGCATGAACCGCTGCCTCCCGAGCCACGGATGCCTGTTACTCCCGGATTGTGTACGCCCTTGTACGGACCGCCTCCGTCGAACGGACTCGCGGCTCCACCTCCGGAGAGCATTCCCCAGTTAGCGTTGAACATTGCGTAGCCACCGGTGATGCCACGTGCATTGGCGAGATTGCCACCCACCGCGTCTTGGCCACCGAGGCCACCTTGAACATACCCGGAGGCAGAAGTTGAGGTATCAATGTTCAGGATCTGTGCACCGCCGCCGCCTGCCACGCTCATGAATGAGCCGAAGGAGGCCCCGCCGCCGCCCAGCCCCATCGTGGGGCCGACCGCACCACCCGCACCCAACGAAACAGGCACGCCGGCAAGCATTTGTGGAGTCACGTCATACAGACTCTCCGCATAGGCACCCGAACCACCTCCTCCGCCAATACGTAAATTACTGGCGGCAACAGGCGCACAACCACCACCCGATCCACCCGCCCCGACCAGCCGTACACGAATCCGTTTGGCCCTCGGGTTGGGCTTGTAAACCGTGATCCCGACCGTCTCGATCTGCCGGACCGCCAGCAGCCGCCCGACCGCGTCGATGATGCCGTAGCCACTCAAGGTCGTCGGGGTGTTTTTCAGTTTGGTGAAGTCGACCAGAGCACCGATCGCGGTCGCCAACTGATCGGTTTTCGTCTCATCGGGAGTCAGCCCCGCCGCCTTGATCGCATTGAGAATTTCCTGTGTGACGCTGTTGCCCCACGCGGCCGGGATCAACGATCCCGGCGTACCCGCCACCGGGTTTTCATCGACGAAGCCGCCGTTGACCAGTCCCACGCCGGGGATAGTTTTTGGATAATCCATTGCACTGCTTCCTGTGCTGAAATCAGTTGGCTACGGTTGCGCCGGGGGCAACTGGCCAGGTAACTTCATCGGGAAAACCGGCCTGTTTTTCGATACGGTTCAGCTCTACGCTATAGAGCTTCCATTCGATCAGCAGCAGTTGTTCGTCATGGCTGGCATCGCCGATGTCTTCGGCGTATTGCAGCGGGGCGATGCGCAGGACGGCGTCGCGTAGCAGTGCGTCGCGCTGGTCGAGGCATTGTTGTCTGACGCTCGACAAGCGAGCCTGCTCATCCGACACCCAGGCATTGTCGCGCCAGACATGGAACTCACCTGGCCATGGCTGTGCGGTCAGGGTGTCTGGCAGCTCTCCCAACTCGGTCCAGATTTGTTGAGCGCCGCCGTCCTTGCGATAAACCACACCGCGGCGGTCAATCACTTCACGGGGTACGCCGTTGATGAGCGCCCAGCTACGACCGGCCTCCGGCTCAGGCAACTCGTACGCCAGCTCAACAGCATTGCCGGGTAGCTGGATGCCGATGCCCGGCGTGACAATGAACTCGACAGGCCCGGACAGGGCGCCCGCGCCATCAAATAGATAATTGAACATACAGTGCCTCAGATGAGTTTGATGCGGCCGGGATAGGCGATGTTGCGAGGGCGGGATTTGAAGGCGTAAAGCAGCGTTGCAGCAGTGTCCCTTTGGTACGTGGTATTGACCGGAAAGATCGGGCCACCATTGACCAGCCCTGAAACGTATTGGGGTTCTTCACGGGTATCTGCACCAAAGTTGGTCAGGCTATCCGTCCAGTAAGCACCCACGGCACCTCCGCCATTGGCACCTTGGGCATAGGAGTGTGTCGAGCCGGGTTGAAAGGTGCCCATTACGCGCCCTGAGTCCACACCACGACCTTCATCCAGCACCCGCAGGAATTCCCCTCGCCCCTCAGGGCCACGAAAGGTCGTCGCACCGTCACCCGTGGTCCATTTCCCCTCGGTGCCTACGCGTAAAGCTTCTGCACCCAACATCCCTGATTGCTGGGCGTGATCCCAGAGCCACGGCCACTCCGCGCGTTTCATGACGGTGCCATTGAGCGCGCCATATCCGCCGGGGCTGAGCATGATGGTCGTCTCGAAAAACGGCCGCCCCAACGGCGTATTGTCAAAGCGTCCGACCGGCCACCAGCTCCCGGCCCCATCACTGCGCAAATGCCACCAGTCACCACCGCCCATCAACACGAAAAATGGATACCCGCTGGCCGCAAGATGCGTATGAAAGCGGATGCGATCCGTGCCCGACGCCTGGATGACCAGGCGGTTGCCGCTATTGTCCACACGCCGCACAATCACATCACGCACACCGAGTGCGGCGTTGGCCGGTGGTAGCAGCAAGGTCACCGGACCGGGGCTGCCATCGATCAGAACGAGGCCAAGTTCAGCATCGATCAGGGTTTTCGACGCGGCCAGTCGGGTGATAACCGAGCGCATCGGACTGGTACTGCTGATGATCGACTGGATCGCCTTGTACAGCTGTCCGGTATCCGCCTCGGAGGCCACCAACCCACCGCCGGTAATCACACCCAGAATCTCCTGAGTCACACTGTTGCCCCACACCGCCGGGATCAACGATCCCGGCGTACCCGCCACCGGGTTTTCATCGACGAAGCGGCCATCGACCAGGCCGACGCTGGGGACGCTTTTTGGATAATCCATAGGTTGTTCGTTCCTTTGAAATGACAAATGACCGGCATCGGCACAGTGCTTTCTGCATGCCTGATCACGGTCTGTTTTCAGAAAATAAAAAGCCCACATTGACGTGGGCCTGGATGACGCAGAACTGAGGTTTTTGATTTAGCTGGATGGACCGTTGACCCGTTCGCGAATGGCGACCAATGCTTCGTCAGCAGCGCTGCGCGCTAGATCCATCTTGCCCTTGGCAGCTTGAGCGCGAATCTGCGCTTTGGCTTTCAGTCGCAGAGTCCGCAGGATCAGCAAATGGTCGGTCAGTTGATCGGCCTTGCTGAGAATCTGCTCGGCGGCCTGTTTGGCGGTGCGACCTTTGACCACCCAGGCTGCGACCGACAGCGGCACTTCCTTTTTCGGGTAACCGGCGTTTTGATAGGCCTGAGCATCGGCGGCGGCCTGGGTGTATTCCATGGCTTTGAGCGGGTCGCCGGCCAGTGCGGTACGAGCATTGTCAGCGGCGGCATCGACTTTGCTGCACAGCTGCTCGGCTTCCTGCTGTTCCAGCTCGGCGGTTCTGGCGGGATTCAGCTGCCACTTTTCGCCATCCCAATCATGAGCAACAGAAGGTTGTGCCGGGCGCAGACCGTCCTCGAACTGATGCAGTTCTTGAATGATGATCATCGGATCAACTCCCAGGAAAAACTGATGTTGACCGCTGCGGTGAAATTGACAGCGATACCCGATGCATAGTCAGACAAACCGTGACTCTTGAGCCCCATGCTGAACAGCAGTTCATCGCTTGCGGCGTTGCTGGCGCCCCAAGTGTGTTCCGTTTGGTAGCTCTGCCAAAGCGAGCGCAATTCAGAATGGTCAAAGCTGGCAGTAAGGGTCGAGACGGTCGTGTCACTCACGACGTTGCTGGAGAAAATCAATACAGGTGCATTTGCAGTTGCCCAGCCGTCCCAGTTACTGGATGTTCCAATCGTCGGGTTCAAGAAACAGTAATTGCCACCGAGCCACCCTGCGGGTGCAAACCCGACAGAACTGATAGCCGTCGGATGCGGCGTCGGATTGCCCACCACCAGCCGCGCCGCCCGCGCATGTGGATCGAGTGGAAGGTAAACCACACCATTGCCGTTAACTGTCTGCGTCCACGACAAGCGACTGCGGTTATAAATCGGCCGGACAATCGGTACCGAGCCGGGACCAGCCGTCACCACCCATGCCAGACAAAGATCCAGCGTCGTCGATTGGAAACCGCCTCCCGCCGCACCATTGATCGTACCCTTCAAACCCTCTGGAGTAGCGTCATAGATCGTGCCGCGCTGCATGTAGAAGGTCAGCACGCCGGCAACCACTTGCGCACGCAGAAAGTAACCAGAGTTAGGCAACAGATCGGCACTGCTCCAGGCTTGTGTCGTAAACGTGCGCGGACGACCCAACTGACCTGCCAGCACTTCCTGGCCCAGGCTGATCAGTACACCGGGCAGAATCGATAACCGCCCGCCACTGGTAGCAAACGCGGTCGGCGTGATGGGCAATCGCCCGTCTGCCGTAGCAACGGTAGCGATTGGCAAGGCGCCAATCGGCAACGCCGAATCCAGATTCCAGCCCTTGGCCGAAACGCTCTGAATCGCCTGCAACAACTGATCGTATTTCTTCTCGTCCGGGGTCAGATCCCCGGCCTTGATCACATTGAGGATTTCCTGTGTAACCCCATTCCCCCAATCCGCCGGAATCAATGATCCCGGCGTCCCGGTCATCGGGTTTTCATCGACAAACTTCCCATTCACCAGACCGGCGCTGGGCACACTGTTCGGATAATCCATCCCCTCATTCCTCCCTAGTCATAATTGATGTGCACCTTGGTATGCGCCGGGGCACTGCGGTGAATCAGGCATTCCAGCGCCGAACCCGGGTTGACGCCGAAGCGCTCACCCCAATAACTCGCGCCGTAACGCCGGCCAAGCAGCAAGCGTCCGCCGGTGTTGAGCGTCCACATGAACTGCGCCTCCCAGGTGCCCCAATGCGCCGAGCCGAAACGCGAGCGGCCCATACGCGGGGCTTCGAGTTCGGTGATGGTGGCGTTGGGGTAGCCCTGGCTTTTGGCGATGTCGAGGTAGTAACCGACGGCCTGGCTGCCAACCGCGAGCAAGCGGCGGCGGACGGCGAGGCGGCGGTCGTCGAACAGTGGCGTGGCGCCCAGGCACGGGTCGGGCAGGTTCATCACCCGTTCCCAGTCCGGCACCAGTTCGCTGACGCCGGCCGGGTCCATCTCGTTGAGCAGGTCAGCGGCACGGGCATCGAGGCGGGCCAGTTCGACGGCGACGCCTTGCAGCACTTCTTCGAGTTCCGGCACGCGTTCCGGGTCCCACGCCGGGCCACTGGGCAGCAAGGCGCGCAGTTGCGCCTGATATTGCGCGGCGGTTCTTATGCCCCCCATACGCAGCCTCCGAAGGTGAGCAGTTCGCTTTGCCCGGCAGGCACGTCAGCGGCCGGCGCGGTCAGGGTGTGATCGTACTCACCACCGGCGCTGCTGATGGCTTCGCGGATATGGCTGATCAGCAACGGCACACCCAGATCGGCCTCGCGGTTGTGCAGGTCGCGCAACTGCGCTTCAACGGCGGCGCGCACGGCGCTGGTGTCCGGATTGACGCTCTTGAAGCGATACACCACCGGCACCTGAATCGGCCGCTGCACGTGCACTTCTGCGGTCACCGGCCGCAGCGGTTCGATGTACGCCTGAACCTCCGCCAGTTGCTCATCGTTGGGCACCGGTTGCGGGTCTTCATCACGCATGATGAACACCGTTACCGTGCCCGGCCCGAGCAAGCCACCACGACACCAGGCGCGGGTCACGCCCGGCACTTCCAGCGCCCAGGTCTCGTAGTCACTGGCCGAACCGCCATGGGGAATGACACGGTAGGAACGAATCACCCGCGAGCGCAGCGATTCCAGACTTTCCCGCGCCACACCGCCGCTGAGGCCCGGCGCCAGCACCACGAAGCTGTTGCCGACGACGCCGGTAATCGGCTGCACCGGGTTCAGTGCCAGACCGGCGTCGGCATTACCGAGGCTGCCGGCATCCAGCGCGGCGATGGTGGTGGTGTTGCTGCCATTGGCCGTGGTGCGTGCGGCGGTGACTTTGTAGGTACGGCCATCGTTCGCTTGCAGCAGCGTGTCGACATCCAGCACGGCACCGGCGGTGGCGGTAAAACTGACGCTGCCGGTGGCGACTTGCGCGGGTTTGCGCGGTTGGTTCAGACGCAGTGCGGCAATGCGCTCCAGGGTCGACTCATCAGCCTTGTCGGGCAGGATCTGCTCGGCAATCCAGTCGAGATAACCGTACAGGCCATAAGCGGCGCCGCCGAGAGTACGGGCCAGCACTTGCGCATCGGACTGGCGCAGCGAATCGCCGGCCAGGTCGCTTTGGGTGCGCTTGATCAGCACCGGCAGCGAAGGGGTTTCAAACGGCATAGATCACCTGCCAACTGTTATCGGGGTTGATGTCCAGACGTTCGCCGTCAGCCAGGGTCAGGACCGTGCGCAGGTTCAGGCGCTGGGCGTCGAGGCGTTCGCTGATGATGTCGATGGCGCTGCAGTGGCCGTCGTCGATCAGCCATTGCAAGGCTTCGCGGGCATAGAACTCGGCGTCCATCTGCGTTTGTCGGGTCAATTTCACCCGCCTCAGTAGCCATAGCCGCGAGCCGATGCGATCGTCGGCGACGGTGGGAAAGGTATCGCCCCACCAGCCGAAACGTTCTTCGTCGTCGAGGGCGTCGTCATCGGCGGCGCGGCGCCAGGTGAACAGGCTGATGAGTACGGCGCGGGTCAGCGCGGCGTGGAGGTTCGGGCTGATCAGCATCACTGGCCTCCTGCCGGCGCGCCGGTCTGGCCGCTGCCGGCCTGTACGCCGACGTGCACGTGTTTGATCTGGCTGATGCCGCCGGCGAGTTGATCGCCGGTGGAGACGATCTTGCCGGTCTGGTTGATCACCGGCGTATCGAAGTTCACCGCGCTGCTGGCGCGGATGTTCAGCGTGACGGTTTCAATGTCGATGATCCGCCCGCGCTTGAAATGAATCTTGTCGCCTTCGTCGGTGTAGATCGCCACTTCGCCCGCAGCCAGCGATTGCAGGCGATAACGGCGGTCGGCGATCACCAGGGCGATGGCGTGGGAGCGGTCGCCGCCGAGAAAGGTGACGACACCTTCGGCGCCGGCCAGCGGATGACTGGTGAAGCCGTAGGGTTCGAAGTGTTCCATGTCGTCGTTCACTTCGCCGGCGGTGAGGCGCATTTGCAGCGATTGCAGCTTGGATGCCGAGTTGGCGAGCACGACAGTGCCGCGCGCCAGCAGGCGTGTCAGTAGGCTCATGCTTGGTTCCTGTAAGAAACGGGCCGAGGTCAAAAGATCGCAGCCTTCGGCAGCTCCTGCATAAGATCGGCGTATACCTGTAGGAGCTGCCGAAGGCTGCGATCTTTTCCGGGCCTATGAGGTTGTTTTAGGAGGGCTGGGATTGGCATCGAAAGTATGCGGCGGCGCCACTTGCAGAGTGGTCACCGAGCCTTGCGCCGACAGCGAATACGTGACTTTGGAAATCAGCATGTCGCCATCGAAACCGAGCACCGGATCCTTGACCTTGACCAGCGTGTTGTGCCGCCACAGATCGCCGTTGGACTGGCGCCAGCCCTGCACCTGATAGGTGGTGGTCTGCGCCCGGCCCATGCGCGTGGCACTTTCCCATTGGGCGCGCTGCTGGGCCAGTTCGAACGTCAGCGCGGTGCCCTCGTTGATGATCGTGGTGCGTCGACGTTTGAAACTCAGGTCGGTCGCGCTGGATTCAACCTCGCTGACCGCCGCCCCGCTCTTCTTGTCCGAACCTTTCTGCTGGCCGATTACCCGGTATTCGGAAAACACCTGGCTCTGATCCATCGGCGCGTTGGCCGACAGAATGTTCTTGCCCAACTCCAGCGCATCACTGGCCCGCCCACCGCTACCGGGTTTGGCCAGCACCAGCCGACCCTGCTCGTCATCGGTGGAAAACACCCGGAACAGCGAGAGCAGGCGGTCGATCGACTGGAACACCGTTTCGCCCGGCACGATGGTGTGCTTGGCGAGCCTTGCGGTCTCGGGGATCTGATTGACCACCGTCAGCGAGTAGTCCATGGCCAGCGCCTGAACGATGCTCAGCAACGGTTGCTCCTGCCATTGATTCGGCCGGTTGGTGGCCGCGCAATCGACCAGATCCTGAGTCTTGGAACTGCCCTCGATGCTCAGGCTGATCTGGCGCCCGTCGTAGCTGATCGGTGCTTTGAACACATAGCCGGTGAGCACCAGGTCCTGGCCGATTTTCACTTCGCAGGGGTCACCCGGTTTTATCCGTTGATCCACCGTCTGCCCCGGCCATTGCCAGGTGATGTCGAGTTTGAAGGTGCGGAACTGGCGCTCCAGATCAGCGGTGATTTCCACGCTTTTCCAGCCGCCGTATTCCATGTTGTTGACGGTCAGCGTGACATGGTTATCCATCTCGCTCATGGCTCACTCCCTGGACACTTTCACGTCGTTGGGTGAAAAGCCCGGATGGTTCATCGCGTTGCTCTGAGTCACCTGGGTCACCCGTGTGGCATCGGCAAATTGCTTGTAGGCCACAACCAGCGCCGGCAGGCTTTCCTGGAACGATTTAGTGACCTGTCGCACACCGGATGACGCCACTGCCTTGAGATGCGCAATCAACGCTTCCTTCACGTCGTTGATTGCCTGGTGATGCTTGGGATCGGCTTTGTCCAGCATCGGGTCAATCGCCACCCCGACCGCTTTCTGCAGCGCTTTCATTTCGTCGGTCACCGGTACTTCCTGACGGGTCACCGGTTGATCCGCCTGATGCGCCACCGATGGTGTCGACGTCAGTTTTACCGCCGGGGTCGCCACCGGCATCGACGCGACCCATTGCGCGACTTTGACCAGCATCGTGTCCTGCACCAGATCGGCCATGGCTTGCGCCGCCGCATTGGTGTCCTTGCCCGTGGTGATCTTCGGCGCATCAGCCTTGCGGATCGCTTCGAGTTGTTGGGACACGTCGGCAATCACGCCACGGTAGCCCTCCTTCGCGAACGCCTTGAGTTCTTTGATATCGCCGAGCAGACCTTTGAACTCCGCCGCCACTTCCTTGGGCAACTCCTTGACCGCTTTGACCAGTTCAGTGATTTGCCTGTACTGCTCGATCAGCGGTTTGAGCTGCTCTTTGATCACCTCATAGACACCGGTCAGGCTGTTGCGCAGATTGGCGATGCCGATCCGCGCAGCCTTGATCAACGTCATCGCCTGTTCGAAGCGCGCCACTGCCGAACCCAACAGCGTGTCGGCCTTGGCCAACAGGACTTTTTGCGTACTGACAGTAGCGGTCGGGAACGGCAGCGGCCGGTCGGGGTAGAACTTCAGACTGAACGTCACCAGCCCGCCGTCCTGGCGGGTGTGGGTCATGTCGCATTCACCGACCTTGACTTGCAGGCGTCCCAGCCACGGGTGCACCAGCTCGCCACTGCCCTGCTCCAGCGCCTTGAGCAGCTTGTCGCGCTGCTCCAGGCAATCGGCGCCGATGATGAACGCCGTGATGTCGTGAGTCTTGGCCTGCTGGCCCAGATCCTCGAAATACGGCAGGTCGCGTTGCGGGTATTCGTGCAACTGACCTTTGCGACCGACCGGGGTTTTCGCCTGATCGATCCAGAACCCGACACCGCGAAACGATGCCGGCAACAAACGGTCACGCCAGTTCATTGGAACCTCCTGCCGACAACGAGCGATAGCCAATGCGCGAAGACAGCGCCAGGCCCGGTTGATTGGTTTGCGGTTGATCGGTGCGCAGCCCTGCCGGCGCATTTTCGAAGCGCACGGTCAGGCCGCCTTCGAGTTGCGTGCGATTGTTGATTGCGCTTTGTTGAATCAGTGCGCCAGAGGTTTGTGGCAGTGTGCTGCTCATTCCTGGCGCCCCGGCAGGCGCCGCAGCGCTGGTGCCGGTGATTGTGGCGAAGAACCCGGAGACATTGCCGCCGAGCAGTTCTTTGATCTGTCCGAAAATACCTTGGAGTCTTGTCGACATATCACTGAACCAGACGAGAACGGGCTGCCACTTCTGCTGGATAGATTCCAGCGGCGACTGACTGAACAGATCACCCAAGGTTGCTTTCACCGATTGTGCGTCTGTGTTCAGCGTTGCCCACAAACCGGAAAAATATTCCGTGACGCCATTCCATTTCGCTATGACCGTTTCCACGGGAGCGTTGCCGAACAGGTTCTGAAACTCGCTCTTCAATGGCTGGGCACCTGCCCGGAGAACGTCCCACAGCGCTGAAAAAACCGGCGCCAAGGGTTGCCAGGCGCTTTCGACCATAGCGGTCGGAGACCAGGAGAACGTCGACTTGAGTTGCTCCCATCCGCTCGCCGCAATGCGGTGCATGCTGCCAACCGCATCGAAAACCGTGCTTTGCGCGGAATCCCAGGCCCTCGACATATTCGTTGTCAGCGTGCCATCGAACAGCGATGTGATGCTCGACCAACCGTTAGCAACCCTGGTGCTCATATCGTCGATGGCCGTGAAGACCGCGCTTTGTGCGGAATCCCATACGCCTGACATTTTTGCTGTCAGCGTGCCGTCAAACGTCGACTTGACCGATTCCCAACCGGACAGCGTAGCTGCATAGCTACGATTCCAGTAACCGGTGACGGACTCATCGGCCGAGTCCCAGAGTGCGTTCATTTTCTCCAGTGGCGAGGTGTACAACCGGGCCTTGAGGCTTTGCAATCCAGCCGCAGTGCTGGCAGCTGCACTGTCCCAGTAAGCGCCGACAGAGGTGCGAGCCGAATCCCAGGTTTGCTCGATGGACGCGCCGAATGCGTGCAGACGTTCGGACGCTCCCGCCGCAATACGGCTGGCACCTGCGATAGCGTCGGCGCGCATCTCTTGCCACTTCAGCGAAGCTGTGGCACGCATCGACTCGAACCGTTGCCTTCCATTCGCAACCATCTCATCCCAGCCTTGGCGCACGTCGTCGATGCCGCGTCGGGTCGCATCGCCAATCGATTGCCAGGTTCGGCTGAAGAAGCCCGAGATCGCCCCCCAGTTATTGGTGATCAGCCGTGCGCCGATCACAATCACGGCCACAGCTGCCGCTATCCCGGCCGCAATCAGGCCAATGGGCGAGGTCAGAATTCCCAGCACCGCGACCAGTCCCATCGCGCCGACCGTGACCACCGTAAACGCCACAGCAGCGGCTGCCAGCCCTTCAACCAGATACGGATTGTTGGCGACGAACTGGCCGATGGACGTCATCACTGGTGTCAGCGCCGTGACGATGCCGTTGACCGCTGGCAACAACGCCTGACCGATTTTCAGCGAGATGTTGTCCAGCGCCTTGTTGAATTTCTCCAGGTTGGCCGAGGTTTCCCCCTGCACCACTTTCGGCACTTTCAGCCCCTTGAGTGCCCTGGCTTTTTTCGCCAACGCATCCTGCGCTTCGATGGCCTTTTTGATGCCGTCCTGAAACGGCTTGAGCAGACCACCTTCGGCAATGAAACCGGCGACGTCCAGCGGCTCAAGGCCGCTGTCTTCCATGCTTTTCTTGAATGCTGCGACCTTGCCGCGCAGCCCCTTCATCTCGGTCTCCATCTTCTCGGCGCCCTTGAGCACCACGAGCATGTTGACCGTGACGGGAAAGTTCTGCGGGATCAGGCTCAAATTTGTATTCGCCATCACTGCACCTGCTGCATCGCATTGATCCGTTGCGCGTGCTCCAGCGATTCGCGGAGCACATCCAGTGGCCTGGCCATCATCTGTTCGGGGTCAACCTTCCAGAACCAGGCCAGGTCATAGGCGACGGCGATCAGGTCGGTGATGGCGCCGACGCCGCACTCATGAAAAAACTCGCAACGGCCCAGCTCAGCGCGTTGAGGTCAGCCAGATCCAACTGGTTGACCGACGACGGTGGAATACCGGCGCACACGGCGATGTACTTGGCCGCCACGTCCATGTCGAGGCTGACTTCTTCGCTCTTGTCGATCTTGTACGGCAGCGCCTTGATCGCTCGCACTTCCTGCACCGTCGGACGGCGCAGGACGAGTTCGGTCAGGGGCTCGCCGTGAGCTTCGATCGCAACCTGAAGCTTCACGGCGCCGCTCATTGCCAGGTCCCCTTGATGCCTTCGAATTTCAGTTCGATGGTGGCGTCATCGCCTTTGGAGACTGGTTCCTCGACCAGGTAGGCGCCGGCCAGTACGTAGACTTTGCCGTTGCTGAATTCGCAGGTGACGGTGATGTCGGTGCCTTCAATCAGCTTCTTCAGCGGGAAGTCGGCGGTGTGCAGCGCGGTCACTTTGAACGACGGCGCGATGTCGGTTTCCTTGTAGAAGCCGGGTACGACGGTTTCGCGTTTGACCGCCATCAGCGGGGCTTCGCAGCCGCCATTGATGGTCAGTTGTGCGCCGTCGACTTTGACGTAGCAGGTGCCTGCAATCAGTTGACCCATGGTGTTACTCCCTTGAATAAAAAAGCCCACGCGAGGTGGGCTGAATGCTTGACGTCAAACGCGCTTATCAGGCCGCGTCGTCGTACTGCAGACGGAATTGGTTGAGCAGTGCGAACACGCGCAGACCGTTGATGTAATCCGGCGGGAACAGCACGTTCACGCGGCTCGGGTCCTGCACGTCGCGCTCGACGATCAGGTGCTCGGCGAACAGCTCGGCGTTCTCGACGTGGCCTTCCAGTTCGAGCTTGGCGTACTGCGCGATCAGCTCACCGCGAATGGTCGCAGGCGTCACGATCGGCTGGCCGGCGCCGAAACGGGTGCCGTCGGAGGCCAGTTTGTGGCGCCCGTATTTGCTGGTGATCACGCTTTGCAGACGACGCACGATGAACGCCGACTGGTGCATGGTTTCGCTGTCCAGGTAGGAGTTGTCGGCCTGACCGTAAGCGTTTTTCTGGTAGGTGGTGATCGAGCGCTGGATGCGCACGTAACCGCCTTCGTAGTAGGCAGTGGCGATGCCATAGTTGAGCAGCGACTGACGCTCGGTCAGGGTAAAGCGCTCACTCGCCGGTGCCGGATCAACACCCGGCAGGCTGCCGCTTTGGGTCGGACGGCTAGCGTCGGCGGAGATGAATACCGCGGTGCGTGCAGCCAGTGCCGCAGCTTGTACCCAGAACGGTTGCGGTACGCCTGGCTCCAGCGCCTGAATGGTCATGTGCTGGTCATTACGCGCCTGACCGGCCGCAACCAAAGTGCCGACGGTGCCGCGCTTGGCGCTGTAGACGTGACCGAACAGTTGTTTGGCCCACGACCAGCGACCGGTGCTGTCATCCATGACCGCTTGCCAGGTGTTGAGGGTCGACAGATCCGACCATGGCAGTGCGATGAACTCGAACGGCTCGTCGCCCAGTGCGGCAATCGCCGCCACCTGATCCGGCACGCCGGCACCGCCGGTCATGGCGGTGATCGCAGTGGTCAGGCCGGCCGGGGTTTCTTCGCCGTTGCTCTTGCCCAGTCGATTGAACTGCAGACTGATGTCGTTGCCGCTGTCACCGGTCCACTTGGCACTCAGGGTGACCACGCCTTCAGCCGCGGCCGCGCTCACCGGCAGATCGGCGGTTGCGTTGATTTTCTGCGCCAGTGCAGTGGCCGCTTGCGCAGCAGTGGCACCGTTGACCACGGTGGCTTGCACACGCACGCCGCCGACATACAGATTGAGCACACCGGCCTGAGTGGCGGTGCCGGTCAGGGTCAGCACGCCTTTGGCGATCGCGCCTTCGGTGTTGTGCAGCGGCAGGCACCAGATCTCACCGATCGGGTCAGCCTTGCGGAAGGTCTCGTACATCGAGGCGAGCATCGAACCTTGGCCACCGATGCTCTTGGCCAGCGCAACGCTGGAGACCAAAACCAGTTTGCCGACTTCGGTCGGGGCGATGTTGTCGTTGACCTGAGCGACGATCAGACGACGCAGGGTCGAGCTCGCGCTATTGGCGGCCGAGTTGTCCATTTCGGCATAGAACAGCGGTACACGAATGTCCGCAGGGATGTTGCTGAATCCGATCGCCATTATTTGGCTCCCTTTTGTTTGGCTGGTGCGGTTTTGAGGGTGATATCGCCGTCGGCCAGACGTCGGCGCCACCAGGCGCTGTCCAGCACTTCACGGCCTTCGGCCGGCAGCAGATCGCCCGCCTCCGGGTCAGGTACGACGCGGCCAGCGGCCGGCAGTACGGTGATGCGATTGCTCATGGGGTTACGTCTCCAGAGAAAGTCATTTCCACGCGCCCATCGGGGCCCGGGCGTTTCAGGTTGGGGTCGGCCGGATCGATCGCATCGACCCGTACGGTGGCCCCGGTAAAGGACGACAAACCGTCCAGTTCGCGTTCGTGCCAACTCTCCGCAGGCTGACTCGGCAGATTGCGGCCGAGCTGGAACTCGGCAAAAAAGCGCAGCCGGTAGAAGGCGCGGCTGCTGTTGATCGAGACCATTTCGCCGCCGTCGTAGACGATGGCGCTGTAGTCGGAATCGGGCTTGAACCCCACCAGCGCACGCCACAGTTCGGCGCGCAGGTCGTGCAACAGATCCAGCGCTTTTGTGGCGTCCGTGGCGTCAAGCACCAGGACGATTTCGAAGCGGTCGCGGATCGGTTGGGTGGTGAGGTTTTGGGAGGTACTGTTGCTGGCCAGATCGGCGATAGGCAGCACGTGGGCCGAAGGTGTTGGCAGATCGGGGTTGCCTTGCAGCAAGGCCAGATCGACACCAACGGCAATGTGGTTGGCAAGGCCAGGGCATTGCGCACGCAGTTGCGTGAGGATCGGGGTGATCTTCATGGTGGTGTTCCAGATTATGAAAATGACCACAGGCCCATGTGGGAGCGAGCCTGCTCGCGAAAGCGGTGTCTCAGTCGCCTTCAATGTTGGATGTTCCGGCCTCTTCGCGAGCAGGCTCGCTCCCACAGGGAGTTGTGTCGTCAGTCTTTGGATTCAGCCTTTGGATCGAGGCCGCTGGCATCGATCAGGCAGCGATAGCTGTTCTCGCGATTGCCACTGGCGGTGACCTTGTCGATCGACCAGCGCCCCCGCATAAAATCCGGCCAGGTTTCATCGAGCAGCAGCAGGCCCTCGGCAGCCAGCCGTGGATCACCAGGACAGGTGATCTTCACCTTGTATTTGTGGCGCAACATCTTGCGCACTTCGCCCTCGCCAACGGCGATGGCATCCGCTTCATTGGGTTGCTTCTGGCGGATGGTCTTGAACGGCGCGAGTCCCGTCTCGACCCAATGCAAAACGCCTGTAACAGCATCGACAAAACAGGTCTTGCAGCCATTGGCCTGTTCGCGGGCAGCCTCTTCCAGCGTGGCGCTGATGAAGGCGTGATCGCCGGGACGATTGTCGTGGGTGACCGACAACGTCACATCCTGCAGTTTCTGCCCCGAGATGGATTTGATCTGACCGGGCCGCGCCAGCACATACGCATCGCCATAAGGTTTGGCGACCAGGTTGTACTTCTTTGCCAGCCGCGTCAGAAAGCCCATGTCAGTTTCATTGGACTGGTCGACGTGGGCGATCTTGATCATCGACACGTCCGCAGCGACACGCGATGAAAAACCGTGCTGCGACACCAGTTTGCTAAACAACTGACCGAGCGTCGTTGGTCCATGACTGGCGGTGCGCCGCTGCTTGAAGCCGGTCTCGTCATCCTTGCTGAAAGGCGCTGCAGTGGCCACCAGGGTCAGGCGAAACGGAAACAGCGTCGGTGTCAGGCGAGTGACTTTGAACTGGCCCTTGTCGACCATTTCTTCCATTTCCAGGTAACCCACCAGCAGGCCGATTTTCCCGCCCAGATTTGGCAGCCCTTCGAGACCTTCCAGATCAATGGTCAGGGTCAGTTGATCCGACTCGATACCGGCGGCATCAATGTGCTCCCAACTGATAAGACGCTGGTTGAGCAGGTCCGCGTTTGCGCCATAAATCTGAACGACCGGGGTAAAACCCAATGCCATACAACCTCCTTAATCCCAGGCCGTGAGCGCTTTGATCGCAGCAGGTTTGTTGTTGAGTTCAGGCAGCACGACCCAGATGCCAGCGGGCAGAACCGGGCCGTGCTCGGCCAGGGTCGGGTTGAGCTTCCACAGGGCTTCTTCAGCGGCATCGTCGCTGCGCCCGGTTTCGCGGTAGAGCAGCAGATTCACCGAATCACCGGCCACGCTTCGAACCTTACGCATTGTTGAACTCCGCCAATTCGATGACCCAATCGACCACCATCGCCGTACCGTCATCGATGATGTAGGTTTGGGTTTCCTGAACGTTGTTGATCCGCCACAGACCCCAGTTGCGACCGATGCCATCGATCAGCGGCAGCGGAATACGCAGCGCCTGCAAGGCGCGCAGTTCATCCAGCCGATCCATGGCCACGGCGTACATCGATTTGCCGGTGATGGTCAGGGTTTCCGTTTTCTGGCCGGTCTGGCTGGATTTCGGTTTGCTGGTGAGAATCTGTATTTCCGTCCAGCCACCATCGGACTTGCGCAACAACGAGTGGTACGCAAATTGGCGCGACAGGCCGAAGATGAAGCTGCCTAATGCCATTTGTTGTTTCATCAGGCGGCTCCATCGGTCAGGGCTGCGTCACGGCGGGTGGCGAGTGGGTTGTTGGTCAACAGCGGCAGGAACTGGCCGTGGAATTGTCCACTCAGTTGCTGCCCGATGATTGTGCGGATTTGTTCAGCCGTGTCCGGAGCCGGACAGGTGACCTGGATCAACGGTGAAAAGCTCACCTGCTGATTTTGCGTCTGCGCGCTCGGCAGTTCTTTGGCGACGTCTGCCGGCGGGGCGAGTTTGTCGGAGGCCGGTGCCAGTTTTTCACCGAGCCAAGAACCGCCCATGCTGCCCATCGTACTGCCGACGATGCCGCCCACCACGCCTCCGATGGCCGTGCCGATGACGGGAATGAAACTGCCGATCATCGCGCCGGTAACCGCACCGGCATAACCACCGGCCAGACTGCCACCGGCTGAACCCAGCGCACCGCCGACCAGTTTGTTATCGCCTTCCTCCAGCCCCTTCAACACATCGGGAGCCGCAGCGGCCACGGTCAGCAGTGCATTGGTTTTGCTGAATCCCTTGGCCAGAGCTTTGGCGTCGGTGAAACGGCTGCGCAATGTCGGGCGTGGTTGCTCAGGTGCTAGCGGCTCGACAGATGGGGGACTGACGGAGGCTTTGAGTTTGGCCGGGTTTCGGCGTTTTTTGGGCTTGCCGGTTTTTTCGGGTTTGTCAGTTTTTTCAGGCTTGTCGGGTTTGTCGGACTTGTCGGACTTGCCGGTGTCGCCAGCGCTGGCAGGCTGATCCAGAACATCGATAAGAGGACCGGCGCCTGCCGTCGTCAGCAATTTTGTCGCCGCACCGCGAATGACCGAGGTCGTGGCAGCTTTGATTTGCGCGCCCCGGGACAAGGCAATAACGCCACCCAGCGTGAGCAAGGCCGCCGTCGCCCTTGGCTGCTCCTCGGCAAAGCGGGCCATGCCACTGGCGACAGCATCCAGAGAGACCACCACACCATCGAACGCATTGGTGAATGCACCGCCAGCGGCTGTAAACAACCGTGTGACACTCGCGTCCAGCGCATTGACGCGTCCTTGCGAGGTGCCCCCCAATTGCTCAGCGTCTTTGCTGACTGAGCCGGCGTAATTGAGCTTCGACGGGGCTTGCGGATTCGGCGCAGTCAGCAGACCGAACGCCTTGGTCACGTCCTCAGGTTTTTTCAGCAACTTGAGAATGGCGTCGTTGCCACTGAAGAGGTTCTTGGTCAAAGCCTCCTTCTCTTCGGGCTTCTTGTCCTTGAGGGCTTCCATGACCTTGATGATGGTCGCCGACGCATCGGTCTTCATGCCTGTGGCGACTGCCTCCGACCCCAGTCCATTGCCCAGTGAAGCCCAGGCAGTGCGCTGCTCATCCGTGGCCGTGTCGGCCTTGGCAAGCACCGTCAACAGACTGTTGAGCCCGGCTCCCGCAGCAGACTTGTCAACACCGCTGTTCAAAAACGCTGCGGCCAGTGCCGCGACCTGCTCCGGCGTGAGTCCGCCGGCGACGGCTTTTTCACCAACATTCTGTACAACTGAGCCAATGTCCGCCGATGTCGCGTCCAGCGTGCTGTGCCCCAGATAGTTGGTCGCATCGGCCAGGCTTTGGCTTTTACCGCGATCAAGATTCATCGCTGATTGCCAGGCCAGCATCATCTCGCCGGCTGATTTCACATCAACGCCGAACGCCGAAGCGTTGATCGCCGCATCGCGGGCGAAATCGGTCAAGGCGGCAACTTTAAGCTCGGGTTGAAGGCCTTCACCTACCCCCGATTTGGCCGCAGCCAGTTGCACCTGCAGCAGATCCACGCTGGTGGCGCCACTGGGAGCAACCTGTTTCTCGCTGGCCATCCTCAGGGTTTCTTGTGAAAGCGCCTGAAGTTGATCCTTGTCCAGTTTCAGCACTCGATTGAGTTCAGACAAAGAGGTCTGCTGTGCCATCGTCGCTAGCATGGCTTTGGGGGGGGAGCGCTGCTCGACCTCTGCCTTGAGCTTTGACTTCGGCTCACTGTTTGCAGCAGGGGCTGCCGCCACAACCTTGAATAGCGATTGCTGGCTCACCAACAGTTCGCGCAGCTTGATCTGCTCTTGGGTCAGCAAACGAATGTCCACGCTTGCCAACGCTAGCGTCAGATTCAAATCCTGCAGCGGTTTGCCGAGGTTGTCGGGCAACGAAAATCCGCCCGTTGCATTGCCGCCCTCACCGGCGTACGTGAGCGCATATCTGTTCTCTGCCATTGCCGCTCTACTCCTGTTTTACGCCAAGGCGAGTGATCGCTATGTCGTAGCGGCGCAACGCCTTTTCGGCGTCCCATTCCAGAATCTCCGCTTCACTTACCGGGTAAATGAGCGGGACGATATCGAGGATTACTTCGATGTCGCGTTCCGAAAGTAGGCCGCCGGCTGGTTTAAAAAATCGTCGATGCGCACCTGCAATTGGGTCCAGTCAGGGACGGTCATCTGGGCCAGATCGGGGATCATCAGGCCGGTGCAATGGGCGGTGATGAACTCGGCGCGTTCCTTGGCCGTTTTCAGTTTCTTCATCACTTTGGTCGCGCGCAGTGCAGGCATTTCCAGCGACAGCGAGGTCACAGTGCGGCCGGTCACGGCGAGCGGTTGCAGCAATTGCACCTGATCGGGATCGTCAGACTTTTGCGCGTCTTCGACCTGGTCGAGAAAGTGCGAGGCCGGACGGGTCGACATCTCGTGCACGTACTGGGCGATGGTCACGTAGTCCGGGCGCTTGAGCTGGTCGAGTTCCTTGACCGACAGGCCGGTGGCGAGCAGCGCGAGTTCGAAGAACTGATCGTCTTCATCATCGCCGGCGCGTTCCAGCGCTTCTTTTTGCGCGGCGTAGAACAGCGGTTTGAGCTGGATCGTTTCAATCTGCGAACCGTCGTCGCCGGTGATCGGCGATAGAAGCTCATGCTGGGGTGGCATCCACGACATGTATGAATTCCTTGGTGATTCTTGGGGGTTACTCAATTTCTGCCAGTCACACTGGCCCACTGTGGGAGCGAGCCTGCTCGCGAAAGCGGCGGTTCAGTCACATTGATGTTGCATGTGCCAAAGGCTTCGCGAGCAGGCTCGCTCCCACAGGTTTTTGTGGTGCTGGGAAGGGTTACGGCATCAGCACCGCACGCCGGGCATCACCGAGGATGTCGACGCCGTTGAGCACGAACTTCTGGGTGCGCACGTCGATGTCGATCACCGGGATGCCGTTCTCCAGGCGGTTGTAGGTGCGGCAGGACAGCTCCAGATTGGTCTTGGGTTTTTCACCCATTTTCACGGCGGTTTCTTCGAGGGATTTCAGCTTGCCGCCCACGGTGTGATAGGTGAACCAGGTGTTGCCATCCTGATCCTGACCGGCTTCACGAACGTTCAGCAGGATGTCGTCGCCCAGCTTCACACCCAGTGCGAGCATGACTTCGGCGCCGAGGCCTTGCAGGGTCAGCTTGGCGTTGAGCGCTTTGCCGCCCTTGGCCATTTCTTCGACGATGAAGCGGCCGCCACGCATTTCTTCCACGTCGAATTCGATCTTCGGCGGTGTGAATTCCTCAACGGTCGCCGACAATGGCAGGCCTTGCAGGGTGGCCGCGATGGCCTGTCTTACGCGGTTGGTAAACATTAGAGAACGTCCTCCAGGAACTGCTCGATGATTTCATCGCGGGCGTTGAGTTGATAAACCATGTGTTCGTTCGGCGCGTAGCGGCCGTAGTCGATGACCACGTACCAGGTGCCGTTCTTGTACTTCTCGACGCTGTTCAGCTCCGGGTGCAGATAGACGCTGCCGCCAGGAATGGTTTCGTCGGCGACCAGGGTTTGCAGCCAGTCGTTGATGCGCTTGACCTCTTGATCCATGAACGACTTGGTGAGGTTCTTGGCCATGGCTTTCTGGCCGGCCTTGACCAGCTTGCGGCTGATCGCATCTTCCAGACCGACGTAGCTGATGAACTTGCCGGTGATCGAGCGGTTACCCAGCAGCGAGAAGCCGCCGAGCACGGTGCGGGCGTAGTAGCTGACGCCGTAGCGGTTAAGCAGATCGCCTTCGGTGGAGGTGTCGAGGATGTTGTATTCAACTACGCGGGACACGTCCTCAGCGTAGGTCACCTGATTGCCCGGGCTTTCCCACTGTTTGACCTTCGCCAGTGCGGCAATCGCCAGGCTGGAAGGCGACAGGAAGACGTTTTTCTTCGCCGCTTTCGAGTACACCGCAGGCATGTTGTGCACCACCAGGCAGCGGTCGAAACCGAGATCGGCGCCGCCCAATTCCTGGCTGTACAGCACTTGATCGGCAACCGAGGCGTCCTTGCCGTCCAGCACCACACGGGCCTTGATGCGCTTGCCGAACGAGGCGAACTCGCTGGCCACCGCTTTGGTGCCGGTGAAGCCCGGCGCGCCGATGATGGTCAGGTCTTCAGGAACACTGCCCAGCGCGGCCAGACCGAGCTTGCGGCCAGTCAGTGGATCGACGCCGCCGATCACGTTGTTAACGGTGTCGGCCGGGGTCGCGCCCGCCTCGACGATCACCACGTAGACCGGTACCTTGACCACTTTGAGGATCTGGTAAACCGCGTGGTACAGCGTGCCCTCTTCCGAACCGGTCGGATCGAGCAGCGCGTGGGTGGTGAAGCTGTTGATGCGGAACGGTGCGTTACGCGGAATCAGCGGATCGGCTTTCGGCGCAGTGCCAACCAGACCGATAACGTTGTCACCCAGGCCACCCATGGCCTCGGGGGATTCAGTGGCATTGACGGTAATGCCGTTGTGCTCGAAGTTCAAAACCTCAGCCATGGTTAGTCAGCCTTCTTGGCAGCGGCCTTTTTGGCCTGGGTGGAGGGGGTTTTCAGTTCCAGTCGACCGGCGCTGTGCAGGGCACTGGCTTCGACGTCGAGAAGATCAAGGTCTTGACCGACGCTCGACCAGTGCCCACCGCCGGTGGGGAATGGAACGAGCACGGTGTAGGTTTGGCGGGTTGCCATTTTTCGTTTCTCCATAAACGGGAAAGCCCCTCGTGGGGAGGGGCTTTGGCGGGTGTTGAATGCGTTTGGGGGATAAGAAAACGCCCCGAAATTCAGGGGCGTTCTACTGAAGGTTTGTGACTGGCGTTTCAATCATGGAGTCTGGCCAGCCCTCGGTCAGCATTTCGCTGCCGTACTTTCCTGCTCGAGCACACTCGGACAACGCTTTTTCCCGATCAAAGCAGGCCTGAACATGAGACCGCAAAGCTTGTGCAATTTGCAGGATTTGCGGGGCGGTCAAATCGACAAACCCCGCGACAGACTTGTAGCTGCAGCGATATTCAGGATCGAGCATCGCGGAAACCGCCATTCCAGCGATCAGTGATTGACTGTCACGGGATGAGTCTATACCGACTCCCGCAACCACGATGCCCAAACCTTCTCGGCGAAATCGCTCTTCAGCAATTAGGTCCAATTGATGCTTGACGAACATCTCGCCGTTCGCTAAACCGAAGGCATCTTCCAGCTCTTGAAGGGTGGGTTCATGGTCAAACAGTACTTCACCGTCAGCCAATGGCCAGTCTGGGGCGACACACCGAAAGGTCGTCCCCACATTTGAGTAGGCTCTAAACATAGATGACCCCTTAAAAAGTGTATTGGGAGATGTGGACATCGTTTGCACGGGAAACCGACGAATAGAGTCGATAAAAGATAGTCTGCGGAGTCGTCATGACCAGATCAGAGAATGGGCTGAGAACACCCAGTCCGACGATTCCACCGATGCCGCATGCTTTCAGCCCCACTTCGGTAACATCCGACGAAAGCCCCAGAGAGCCACCACCTGGGAAATCAGCGCTTCCGATGTAATGAACATAACCACCGACAGTTTTCGCATTCCTCGGAACAACAGAGGCCAGCGAGATCGGTGTCGGCAACATCGATAAACCGTTTTCCAGCACTATCGTCTGAGCAATGGAAATTGAACGCTGATGCTGAATGCCGGTGTTCATCAATCGATTGGCATCTGTTTGCCACACACTGACGAGCGCACTTGCGCTATAACCGGCGGGCATGCTGGTGCCGGCATAAACGTCGGGAACGGAACTAGATGTCGCATTGATGCCCAGCAACTTCGCAACCCTTAACTCGGGGTTGTAGATGACGTAAATGCCGACACTACCGCTTGCTGGAGCGATACCGGTGTCCATGCCACCTGCACCGACGGTTGTCAGATCGAGCGATAGATTGAGATTCGACAATTTGTACTGCGCGACACCCGGCTGCTCGACAATCAGTTGATCAGCAGTAACCGTTGCAACAGAGGCCGCGACAGGCAGCGATATTCTCAGATTACGCATGGCGCCTACTTCCGCACCATTTAGACGAACCAGTTTGACGTCAGCAGCCAGAGAGGCGATGTCGATGCTTCCCTGATTGATTGGTGCATTCCAGGCTTTGATACACCACATCACCGCCAGGTTGCGCGGGCGGGAAACACCTAAAGCACCCACGCTTACCGGCGTCGAGCCCGCGCTGAAAACAGCGTTACTAACGGTATAGTCAGAAGCCGTGTGCGGGTCCAGCCCATGTAACTTGGCTATATCCGCATCCGATGCGGTGTTATGCCAGAGGCCAGAAACTGCTGGATTGACGTTTGAAGGGTCAAAAGATTGCAAACTGCCTTTTTGCCAACTACCCAGGCTTCTGTTCGCATCCACGCCACGCCCATGATCCCAACCGCGCAGGAATTCACCGCGCGACTCCGGCAATCGGAAGTTACCTGCGCCTTCATTGCCTTTGTTATAGACAGTGCCGAGATAGGCGGCCAGATCCGGATAAGTCGCAATGCTCTGCACACTGCCATCCAGCTCCAGAAAACCCGGTGGAACGATACCCGTCGGGAAAGCCATTACCGCACCGACTGGCACGGCAGATCCGAGCCGCGATACTTCCTTGACCAGTGCTGCTACATCGATGTTTCCCTGATTGACCGGGGCGTTCCAGGCTTTGATGCACCACATGACGGCGACGTTACGCGGGCGGGTTTCAGCCCCACCAGCCGCATTTGTTTGCACATTATTCGACGTTCCATAATCCTGAACGAAGTTGCGAGTAACCGTTCCTGCCGCAAACAAGTCTGTGACTAATTCGTAAACGGTTGTATGAGCGTGCGCTTTTACTTCGTCAGATTGCCAGCTGCCTACTGCGCGCCCGACATCGCTGCCACGTCCATGATCCCAACCGCGCAAAAATTCCCCGCGAGTTTCCGGCAAGCGGAAATTACCGACCCCCTCATTCCCCTTGTTGAACTTGCCACCCAGATAAGCGCTAAGGTCTGGGTAAAGTGCACTGCTCTGAACACTGTTATCCAGCTCCAGAAAACCCGGCGGTGGCGAATTGACCGGGAACGCCACAATCGAACCCACCGGCAACGCTGAGGCCTTGGCAATCAGCGCCTCAACTTCAGCTTTGGTGTACGAATCCTTGATGCCAAACCCGGCCAATGTTTCAGGGTTGGCACCGGCAGTCGCCCGGCCATACTCATCAACCGTCAGACTCTTGTAAGTCCCGGCCGCAATCCCGGTTCGCCCCGCGAGCATCTTGAACGTCAGCGCAGTCGTGCCGAGGGTGATCGGCGCATTGGTGGTCAAATGCCACAGCGAATCACCGTTCGCCGTGCCTTCCTCGACCATGACCGTCAGGCCCGGCGTGACCTTGGCGCTGGTATTGGCATCGGTTGCCCGCACCCAGTCGCCGTTCGCGACAACCCACAGGCCGTTGTCCTTGGCCAGGGTCTGGTTCGCAACAAGCACGCGGTCGCCAGCAATCACTGCGACACCGTCAATTTGCTGCGCACCACTCAATACGATGTTGCTGGATGCAGCAACACGCACCGACTGCTTGCCATCCAGCTTGCCGAGTTCTTCGGCCAGATAACTCATGACCCAGGCACGGGTGGCTTTAACCACGGTGTCATCAATCAACAACGTCACCAAGGACGCATTGCTGGTCTCGAAAATCGACCGAATGTAGAACTCTTTACCCGACCCCGACGTCGCCAAAACCGGCTTGAACGACTCCGGATATTTGACGATGGCATAGAGAACGCCGGTGTCAGTCCAAAGCCCCGCTTCCCGCACATACCAACCGCCAACATCCGGCGGAATGGTCACTTCGGCGAGCAGCCAGCTCGGATTCTTCTCGTCCTGGAACAGCGCATTGAGCGGCCCGCGCCAGACTTCGCGCTTCAGCGCGGTGGCGGTCGCGGCCGGGTTGTAGACCGTGCCGCCGCCGTCGCCGACGGATATCTGCGTCAACTTGATCGGCGTGCCCGCGGCTTTACACGCCGTTTCGTAGGCAATCCCTGCGTTGGTGAGCAGGGTGTAATAGTCAGCCATTCAGGCCCCCTGAGGATAAATAGTGGATGTTTCGACGGTGTACATGCCGGCGGCCATGAACGCCTCTCCCGAGGTTTCAAGGCCTTCGATGAACACCGGATAAACCGTGGTCAGTTCGCCGCAGAACGTCGCGGCGCCGATGACGTGATTGCCGAAAGCGCTCAAGCCAACGGAGACCGTCAGCACATCGCGCTCGCTCTTGGCATCCGCCAGACGTCGGTCGAGACGGGCGTCGATTTCTTCGCTGTAGGGTTGGTCGCTGAAGGCTCGTACGGAAAAGCTGTACGGCGTGCCGGGCGGAGTCTGTTCGTACCAGGCGCGGATTTCCGGGCGCAGTTGCAAACCCTTGGCAGCGTTTTCCAGCGCCTTGCGAGTGCCGGCCTGGCGCGCGGTGGGCCAGGCCAGTTCAACGGTCAGGCGTTTTTCCGCTTCCGGGGCGGCGGTGCTCCATTCAGCAACACCGCGATCCGCTGCCAGATACGGCAGAAACGCGACCGGCGTTTCGCTCGGGTTCATCAGTTCGGGGAACGGCGGCGCGATGCGATCAAGCAGTGCGCCGAAGCCCAGATCCAGCCCTCGTTCGAGTGCTGAACTGTTCGCCGGCAGCAGCGTCGGGCGCTGAGTTTTTTCACTCATAGCGTCAGCACCTCGACTTCGACCGCCGTACAGTACGGCGCCTGAAACGCGCTGGTCACGATCGGCGCCAGCGGTTCGAGAATCTGCAGTTGCACGGCACCGGCGCTGTGCAGTGTGTAGTCGATCCAGCTCGGATCGACTCGACCTTCGAGGCGATGACAGCTGTCGGCATAAGCCTGCAATTGCTGTTGCGCGGCGACTTTGGTCAGGCCCGAATCGGGGCCGGAATTGATCTTGGCGACGACACGAATTTTGTAGCGCTGGATGTCGGCAGCCTTGACCGTGACAAGGTCGGTTTCCGGTCGCACATCAGGCCGCGCGAAGTGCTGACGCACGCCCTCAAGCAATGCTGCGGACGGCGTGCCATCGCCTTCGCGGGACAGCACAGTGACCTGCACTTCGCCCGGCGCGGTGCGCCGAGCGTTGCCATCCTTGACCTGCGCGGCGAAACCGTCCGGGTTGAAGGTGTACGTGACGTTCACCACACCCGACTCGGTGGATTCGACCTGCACCGTCGGACGCTCACCGAGGGTGAAAACTTCGCGGCGATACTGCATCCGCGAACCGGCTGCCGGCGCATGGGGCGCCAGGTAATAACGCAAGCGAGCATCGTCGTCGCTTTCATAAATCGCCGGCACCGGCGGGAATGCCGCCGGGTCGCCCGGATCGAGCAACTGCCGCTCCAGCCCCATGTCCGCCAGTCGCGCATCCAGGTTGCTGCCGGTCGCCCACCACGCCAGCATCTGTTTGATGCGAGCGTTGTACTTGCGCTCATGGGTTTGCAGCCGCACACAGAAAGCCTCAAGTGCCAGGGTCAGCAGTTCACTCTCGTTTTCCAGGCTGGTCTTGAGTTTTGCGGCACTGTCCGGCGAGCGCGCACCGACGTATTCGATGACGAAAGTCTTGAACTCGGCGAGCAAGTCTTCAAAGGCTTCAACGGTGATCAGCGCGGGTTCGGCCAATTGGTTCTGGCCGGGGATCAACATGCTCATGTCACGACCTCGAAGGTTTGTTGACGGTTTTTCCAGGTGCCGGCAAAGCGCAGCAGCAGACCTGCGCCCTGACGGCTGGCGACGATCACGCTCGGCTGAAAATCGCTGATCCCGTTCTGTGCGTTGTAGAACGCCTGCGCCGCGTGGCTCTGGGCCAGAAGCAGGACGTCATCGCCGAGGTTCTGCCCCAGCAGCGACGGGATCAGCGAGCCATAAAGGGGCCTTTTTTGCCGGGTGCCCAGCGGCGTGGTCAGGGCCCTGGTCGCGCGCTGCACAAACTGCAGCCAGTCGTCGACCGTGGCCCCGCTGTCTCTATCGATTCCGATCATGGGAAGCTCTTGAATCAGGGGCTGATGACACGGCCCTGGTGATCGACCAATGGGCCACTGAAGTGCACGCCGGAAGCGTCAATGCTCAAGCCGACTGCCCCCAGTTGCAGAGTGATCAGCTGTGGCGTCAGCACCAGTTGCGCCGGGCCGATGCTCAATTCCAGCGATTCACGAGAACCGTTGAACGTTGCCGGACCGTTTTGCCAATGCAAGGTGTGTGTGGCGTCGTCGTACCCGCTTTCGCTGCCATCCTGATGCACTCGACGGGTCAGCGTCGGGATCGTAGAGGCTGGCGGAAAACGGTCACTGTTCAAACCAAACAACGCCACGCTCTGTGCGCCGCTTTCGCCGCTGCCGTAGTTGAACAGCAAACACTGCTCGCCTACCGTCGGAATCCGCGACTCGCTTTGTGCGCCGGCACTCGGGTTGAAAAACTTGATGGCTGGCGTGAGCAAGCCACCGTGGCTGACCTGACAGGTGTTGCTCGCGGCATCGACGGTCTGGCAAATGCCGATGCGACAAAAGCTTTCGGCGCGACGGTGCAGGTCGTCGATTTCCGCTTCCATCTCGGCCAGGCGTTCGATGATCGGGCCGAGTTGCATGCGCAGTAATGCGTCGAACATTGGTCAGGCCTCCAGCGCGGTGTACTGGTCGGGGTCGTCGATGTTGCTGACTTCCCAGGTGCGAGCGAATTTCGGCGTGCCCAGCGGATCGTCGAGCAAGGTCGGGCCGAGGTAGAGGGTCTGGTTGAACGTCAGGGTCCAGGCCTTGTATTGCTGATCGCCACGGATGAGCAATGACGGCAAGCCATCGATATTCATCGGCAGATCGCATTGATCGCCAGGCAGGTTCCAGCGGTTATCGGTGATCAGGTTTTTCAGCACCGCGATCAGATCGCACGCTGCAAATGCGCTGGCGGCAAGGGCCGGGATGACTTGCAGGGACACCGTCATGACATGAGCAATTCGCCCATCAGCGGCGCGCACTCCCGGTCCATTGCGGTCGAAGCTGATCAACGCCCAGGCATGGTCCCCCGGCGCAGTGAAATCATCGTGATTACCGACGTTGAGGTTGAGCCCGGCAGTGTTGCGCAGCGTCGTCGCGAGGGCGGTGAACAGCTGCGACGGCTGCTGGATCGGTGTGGGCATACATGACCTCCTTTTCAATCGTCCACGCGCAGCCCTGCCGCCAAAATGGCGGCACGGAGAAGTACTAAGGTTAAGGGTGGTCGCGAGGGGGGATTTCGCAGACGCCGATGCGCTTGGCCGCCCAGCGTTCATACAGACCGATAGCGACGTCGGCGCCGGCCATTGCGGTCAGGCAACCGAAGGCGCCGGCGGCCCAGATCGACATGCCGGCGGCATACAGCAGCATGATCGCCGACACGCCGCAGATCATGCAGGCGCCCGAGCGCAGGGCCAGGCGCCGCAGCAATGACCAGCCGCGAGCGCCCTCCTTGTCGGCGCGCCACATTTCGCCGGACACCCCGCCCACTACGGCAAGGAGGATGACCAGCCAGATCGGCATGTCGGCCAGGGCTTGTTGCTCATTTGTCATGTCACGCCTCCGGGGTAGCGTTGAGGAAACAAGAAATTGTGAGCAGACCCGATGCATTGAGGTCATCTCTCACGTTTGAGTAAAACCAGCGCTCCCCGTCTACAGGCGTTACAAACGCTCGACAATGACGTCATCAATAAAGGCAAAGTTGGCGTACGGGTTCTGCTCGTTGGAAAACGCCAGCGTTGTCTGCGGCGTGGTTGCGGTGAAATCGTAGGTCAGGGTGGCCCATTCAACTGCAACGCCTTTGGCGGTCGGCGTGTTGAAGGTCGCGGTTTGTCCTGCCACTTTCATCTGGATGACGCCGTCGCCCGAGCGGCTGGCAAACCGCGAATTGCCCGCACTGAAGGTCACTCGGTATTTGGCGCCGACAGTCGTTGCAAAGTTTTGCTGTATTCCACCGCCGTTGCCGTACACGTAGTTGGCCAAGTCAACGATCATCACGCCATCTGCTGCAACGGAGCCGCCAATCGCATTGGGCATATTGAAATATTCGGCACCAGACAGAAATGTCGTCCAGCCTGTGATGGCGTTGGCTTTTGCGGGAGTGTCCAGAATGCAGCCTGCCCCGCAGGTTGATTGCTCGAAACTGCCGTTCACCAACAGATTGGCAGCCAGTGCGTGGGTACCTGTGCCGAGCAGTACAAAAGTCGTGAAAAGCGCAGCGATTTTATTGTTCAACATGGTTTGTTTTTCATCCCTGATAAATTTCGGAATTGGTTGTGGTCTTCTGGCTCAAGGAACCAGGCACGATGGGTCTGCTTTCACAGCAGACTTGATGCGTCAGTAAGGAGCGACCGGCCACATGATGTTTGCCGGATAACCCGACTGTTTATCGATGTCGCTGAGAGCGATGCAGTACTGTTTGTGAGCCAGCAGCCGGGCCTGCTCTTCTGCCGTGGCCATGGCCAGGTCAACCTTGAACTGCAACGAGTTCATCAACAGCCAGTTGGCGGCCGCATTCAGCAGTTGCCATTTCTGCTGTTCGGCTTCATTTCGCAGGTCTTCCTCGGTCGGTGGAGAAAAGGTCCAGATTCCGTTGAATGTAGCTCCCCACCCCACTCGAACATCCGAGCCGGTGACATCAACCCAGACGGAGGCTGGCGAAGCCGGTGCTTCAGGAGCGATTTCGCTCTCTTTCAGTTGGACCACTCTGTTGTATTCGACCAGTGCATACAGACTCATGTGCATTCCTCAATGTGTGTTTTTTCAATGCATGTCGTGTTTGATCAGGCAGGCATTCCAAAAAGCCCGGCGCTTGCACGCCGGGCTTTTCAGTAATGCGCTCCTTCGCCTTCCTTCAAATCCTGTATCCATGAAGGAAGCTGACTTTTCGGCGCTACTGGCGCGGTACGAGTCCATTCAAATTGTTTTTCCGACCGCGGTCCCTGCCCGCCGGATAACTGCTTCTGGTGCTTTACGCTGCACACCCGGGTCAGTTGCCAACCCTCTGAACCGTTGAGGCCGGTTCATCGCTGCCTGTTCTTGTGGAACTAAAGAGCTTGTTGCCAGCCGCTTTGTCGAGCGGCTTGGTGGCAAGAATATGCATGTATGCATATACAGTCAATGCGCAAATGCATTTATTTATGCATTAGAAATGCACGGGCGCATGAAATCCCCGCAACTCAAGGGTTTGGCGGTTTCCTCAAGGCGAAAAAAAACCCGCCGATGGGCGGGTTTATCTGAAGAGGTTCGGGTTAGCGGGCGTACATGCCCCACCAGAAAACATGACCGAGGATGACGATCTGCTCTTCCTGAATCTCCTGGAAGCTGTAGTCCTCGTCCGGATGTTCATCGCGATTGAAGCTGCGCAGACGAATGCCGGTCGGCAAGCGGTAAAGCTGCTTTACGCGTAACTGGCCGTTGTGATTGATCGCGTACAGGTCGCCATCGATGATGTCGCCGATGCCGCACTTGCCCGCATTGACGCCGACGGTGGCACCATCACGCAACACCGGCAACATGCTGTTGCCGCGCACTGTCACGCATTTTGCCTGGTCGAACTGCACACCGTTATGGCGCAGGCTGCGCTTGCCGAAGCGCAGGCTAGAGCGTTCGCTCTCTTCGATGACGAATCTTCCTGATCCAGCAGCCAATTCAACCTCGCGAAGGAACGGCACCGATACTTCGTCATCATCGACAGGCGTATCGTCGTCCCACAGCATTATGTCCTTGAGTTCCGCATGTACGTCATCACGCACGGCACCGGCCGAAGGCGCGACATCTGCGCGCCCGCGCAATTGATCGGTGCTCACAGCGAAGTACTCGGCGATCTTCGAGATGTGTTTATCCGAAGGATCGACGATCTTCCCGCTGAGAATCCGCGAGAGAGTGGATTGAGGCACGCCGGTGCGACGGTGGAGCTCCGTGGGGGAGATCCCGTGCTGGTCGAGCAGTGCTCTTAAGACGGAGGCTACGTTGCGTTTTTGCATAACGCGCATAGTGCTTGAAGTTATTCGCGAAGACAAATGCTGATTTGCATAAATCGTGCATAAACACACTTTTCGATGAACAAACCCGTCACCCGGCCGCGATGCCTGCGTCCGACAGACTGCCCATGGTAACCTTGCGCCCATCGCGGAAAAGCCCGGCTGATGCCCCTGCTTTTGCCCTACATCTTTTAACGAGTTGCCTGACAATCCGATGAATAAAGCCGTCTCCGACCTGTCCTCCCACACCCCGATGATGCAGCAATACTGGCGCTTGAAGAATCAGCACCCGGATCAGCTGATGTTCTACCGCATGGGCGACTTCTACGAGATCTTCTACGAAGACGCGAAGAAGGCGGCCAAGTTGCTCGACATCACCCTGACCGCGCGCGGGCAGTCGGCTGGGCAGGCGATTCCGATGTGCGGGATTCCGTATCACGCGGCGGAAGGCTATCTGGCGAAACTGGTCAAGCTTGGCGAGTCGGTGGTGATCTGCGAGCAGGTCGGCGATCCGGCCACCAGCAAGGGCCCGGTGGAACGTCAGGTGGTGCGCATCATCACCCCGGGCACGGTCAGTGACGAGGCGTTGCTGGATGAACGTCGCGACAACCTGATCGCGGCGGTGTTGGGTGACGAACGTCTGTTCGGTCTGGCGGTGCTCGACATCACCAGCGGCAATTTCACCGTGCTGGAGATCAAGGGCTGGGAAAACCTGCTGGCGGAACTGGAGCGGGTCAACCCGGTTGAGCTGTTGATCCCGGATGACTGGCCGAAAGACCTGCCGGCGGAAAAACGCCGTGGCGTGCGCCGTCGTGCGCCATGGGATTTCGAGCGCGACTCGGCGCTGAAAAGCCTCTGCCAGCAATTCTCGACCCAGGACCTGAAAGGCTTCGGGTGCGAAACCCTGACCCTGGCCATCGGCGCCGCAGGCTGCCTGCTGGCCTACGCCAAGGAAACCCAGCGCACTGCCCTGCCCCACTTGCGCAGCTTGCGTCACGAACGACTGGATGACACGGTGGTGCTGGACGGTGCGAGCCGTCGCAACCTCGAACTCGACACCAACCTTGCCGGCGGTCGCGACAACACCCTGCAATCCGTCGTCGATCGCTGCCAGACCGCGATGGGCAGTCGCCTGCTGACCCGGTGGCTGAATCGCCCGCTGCGCGATCTGACCGTACTGCTGGCGCGTCAGACCTCGATCACGTGCCTGCTCGACGGCTACCGTTTCGAAAAACTGCAACCGCAGCTCAAGGAAATCGGCGACATCGAGCGGATTCTCGCGCGGATCGGCCTGCGCAATGCGCGGCCCCGTGACCTCGCCCGCCTGCGCGATGCCCTTGGCGCTCTGCCGCAATTGCAAGTGGCGATGACCGATCTCGAAGCGCCGCACCTGCAGAGTCTGGCGACGACCACCAGCACCTACCCCGAACTGGCAGCACTGCTGGAAAAAGCCATCATCGACAACCCGCCCGCAGTGATCCGTGACGGCGGCGTGTTGAAAACCGGTTACGACAGCGAACTCGACGAGCTGCAATCGCTGAGCGAAAACGCCGGTCAATTCCTGATCGATCTCGAAGCGCGCGAGAAAGCGCGTACCGGCCTGGCCAACCTGAAAGTCGGTTACAACCGCATCCACGGCTACTTTATCGAGTTGCCGAGCAAGCAGGCCGAATCGGCGCCGGCGGATTACATCCGGCGTCAGACGCTGAAAGGCGCCGAGCGATTCATCACGCCGGAACTGAAAGAGTTCGAAGACAAGGCTCTGTCGGCCAAGAGCCGCGCTCTGGCTCGCGAGAAGATGCTGTACGAGGCACTGCTGGAAGACCTGATCAGCCAGTTGCCACCGTTGCAGGACACTGCCGGCGCGCTGGCCGAACTGGACGTATTGAGCAACCTCGCCGAGCGTGCATTGAACCTCGAACTGAACTGCCCGCGTTTCGTCAGCGAACCATGCATGCGCATCACCCAGGGTCGTCACCCGGTGGTGGAGCAAGTACTCACCACACCGTTCGTGGCCAACGACCTGAGCCTGGACGACAACACGCGCATGCTGGTGATCACTGGCCCGAACATGGGCGGTAAATCCACCTACATGCGCCAAACCGCATTGATCGTGCTGCTCGCGCACATCGGCAGCTTCGTGCCGGCGGCCAGTTGCGAACTGTCGCTGGTCGACCGCATCTTCACGCGGATCGGCTCCAGCGATGACTTGGCCGGTGGCCGTTCGACCTTCATGGTCGAGATGAGCGAAACAGCCAACATCCTCCATAACGCTACCGAGCGCAGCCTGGTGTTGATGGACGAAGTCGGTCGCGGCACCAGCACCTTCGATGGTCTGTCGCTGGCGTGGGCAGCCGCCGAGCGCCTGGCTCATTTACGCGCCTATACTTTGTTCGCGACGCACTACTTCGAACTGACCGTGTTGCCGGAAGCCGAGCCATTGGTGGCCAACGTCCACCTCAACGCCACCGAGCACAACGAACGCATCGTGTTCCTGCACCACGTGCTGCCGGGACCGGCCAGCCAGAGTTATGGCTTGGCAGTGGCGCAACTGGCCGGAGTGCCAAGCGAAGTGATCCTGCGTGCCCGCGAGCACCTGAGCCGACTGGAAGACACTGCATTGCCGCATGAAGCACCCAAGCCTGCCGCCAAAGGCAAACCGGCCGCGCCGCAGCAAAGCGACATGTTCGCCAGCCTGCCGCACCCGGTGCTCGATGAGCTGGCAAAACTGGATCTTGATGATCTGACGCCGCGTCGTGCTCTCGAAATGCTCTATGCACTGAAGAACCGGATATAAGCACTGAAGAAGCGGATATAACGCAAACGGCTTCAAGCTGTTAGAATCTCGCGCGGTTTGGGATGCTGCTGGCTAATAGCCTGGCCAGCAGGCATCGCTCCCGAACCTGGCGACCCCAACCGTGAAGGGGCTACGCTGCCGCCGCCTGAGGAGAAAATTAGAAATGACCTTCGTCGTCACCGACAACTGCATCAAGTGCAAGTACACCGACTGCGTAGAAGTCTGTCCGGTGGACTGCTTTTACGAAGGCCCGAATTTCCTGGTGATTCACCCGGACGAGTGCATCGACTGCGCCCTGTGCGAACCGGAATGCCCGGCTGTAGCCATCTTCTCCGAGGACGAAGTTCCGGAAGAGATGCAGGAGTTCATTCAACTCAATGTTGAGCTGGCTGAAATCTGGCCGAACATCACCGAGAAGAAAGAATCGCTGCCGGACGCCGAAGAGTGGGATGGCGTCAAAGGCAAGATCAAAGACCTCGAACGCTGATCTGTCGCGCGCTCGAAACAAAAGGCCCCTTGTGGGCCTTTTTGCTTTTCCATGTATTGCTTTTCTGCGGGCAAAAAAAAGGGGCGGTATGACCCGCCCACATTTTTTCCCTATTCCCTGTATTCCTTTTCATCGTCCTGATGAATCGCGTCCTGCGATGTCCGTTCCCCTCTTCCTTGAAGGGCGTGTCTGTCCGTCGACACAACCCAGATACTAGAGAGTTCCCTGACAAGAGCAATCGACCATGGCGGACTGAAAACCCTGTAATAAGCACTTCATATAAAAAAATAAACTTATAAATCATATAGTTAGCCATAGCCCCAAGAAGGAATCGACGTCTGCCGGCCTGTAAAAATAGGGAAGACTTACGACAGAGTAAGACAAGGCTTACACCGCAAGACTACAAACGATGGAAATGTCGACCGTATGTCTGGTGATGAGCAGCACGGCGAGGCAGCGTGCCCCACTGGACTGCGCAGCAGGCCTCGTTCCAGATAAAGTGGGGCCACTTCGTGCCCCAGCGGGAGCAAGCCCCTCGCCACAGGAAATCACATTCGCTACTTGAGCAGGCAACAAAAAGCCCCGAACCAGTCGGGGCTTTTTGCGGGCAGGCGTATGGGACGCTTATTGGAACAGCGACTCGCTCGACAGGCCATTCTTTTCAAGGATTTCACGCAGGCGCTTGAGGCCTTCTACCTGGATTTGTCGGACCCGTTCACGGGTCAGGCCGATCTCCAGGCCTACATCTTCCAGCGTGCTGCTCTCGTGACCGCGCAGGCCGAAGCGGCGTACGACCACTTCGCGTTGCTTGTCAGTCAGCTCCGACAGCCATTGATCAATGCTCTGCGACAGGTCATCGTCCTGTAGCAGTTCACAAGGATCGGTCGGACGATCATCGGTAAGAGTGTCCAGCAGGGTTTTATCCGAATCCGGACCCAGCGAGACGTCGACCGAAGAAACCCGCTCGTTCAGGCCGAGCATGCGCTTGACCTCGCCCACCGGTTTTTCCAGCAGATTGGCGATTTCTTCGGGTGAAGGTTCGTGGTCGAGCTTTTGCGTCAGCTCCCGTGCAGCCCGCAGGTACACGTTGAGCTCCTTGACCACATGAATCGGCAACCGGATGGTCCGGGTCTGGTTCATGATCGCGCGCTCGATGGTCTGACGAATCCACCAGGTCGCGTAGGTCGAGAAGCGGAAGCCGCGCTCGGGATCAAACTTTTCCACCGCCCGGATCAGCCCGAGGTTGCCCTCTTCGATCAGATCCAGCAGCGACAGCCCCCGATTGACGTAACGTCGGGCGATTTTGACCACCAGCCGCAGGTTACTTTCAATCATGCGCTTGCGCCCGGCCGGATCGCCACTTTGCGACAAGCGCGCAAAATGAACTTCTTCCTCCGGGGAGAGCAATGGGGAAAAGCCGATTTCGTTGAGATACAACTGCGTGGCATCAAGTGCACGCGTGTAGTCGATGTACTTATGTTGTTTAAGTGAAGCGGAGTGTTTGGATTTGGAACGAACGGAAGGTGGAGCAGCCCCTTCATCATTCGACATCGAATCCGACTCGATGCCGGCCTCCATAAGGAGAACCTCATCGTCGATGTCAAACTCCGGCACTTCTTTACTGAGAGCCATTGTTATAGTCCTTTGGTGAGTTCGACCCCAAGCTCAAGCGACGCCTTTATCCTTGGCAGCGCTGGAGCCTGTCCCCTCTACGCGACGGAACAGGCTGGCCTACAAATCAACGTCTTGGCAGGAACTGCAGCGGATCTACAGGTTTACCTTGGCGGCGAATCTCAAAATGCAGTTTCACCCGGTCTGTACCCGTTGACCCCATTTCGGCAATTGTCTGTCCGACCTTGACCTGCTGCCCCTCCCGAACCAACAGCCTGCGGTTATGTCCGTAGGCACTGACGTAGGTTTCGCTGTGTTTGATGATGACTAATTCGCCGTAGCCCCTTAAGCCACTCCCGGCGTATACCACCGTCCCATCAGACGCAGCTAAAACAGGCTGTCCCAAATCTCCGGCGATATCAATTCCTTTATTCAAACTACCGTTTGAAGAGAATTTTCCAATCAGAATGCCATTAGATGGCCATCCCCAGCCGGTCGGGGCCGGGCCTGCCGGAGGCAGCGGCGCGGGTGCTTGCTTGTTGGCGACGGACGGTACAGCCCCCGTAGAACCGGTGGTTGTAGTGGTTGTCGTGCCATTTGCCTGGCGCCGGATTACCGTGGTTTTGCTCGACGAGGAAGGTGCAGAACTGCTGTTGCTCACAACCGCTGTCGGCGTTGAACCGGTACGACCATCAAAGCGAATTGTCTGACCCGGATGGATCGTATACGGCGTAGGAATATTGTTCCGGGCCGCGAGGGCTTTGTAGTCCCAGCCGTAGCGAAACGCGATCGAAAACATCGTATCGCCCGGACGGACTACATACTGCCCGGTCGTCACCGTAGGACGCTGGGCCACCGCGTTGTTGCGGTCGACCACCCGCACATTGCTCGATTTGGTGCTGGAGCAACCGACCAGCAAGGTGCTCAAGACAAGGCCAGTCACCAGGCGCTGAAAGCTCGTGTTACCCATACGCTGCGCAATGACTGTGAGACTCACCCGCCGCTCCCTTTGTGGTGGCTGAAAAATGTGGAATGCCGGATTTCGGCATAAGGTGTCGCCAGTATAACGGGCCGAATCGGCTTTACCTTCAATGAAGCGAAATCGCTTCGCGCACACGTTTGCAAGTTGCAATCTGCTGCGTTTAAACCATCGCTGCCGAGGTAAGACACAGGCGAACGAAAGGAATTCAGCGCACGCAAACAAATGCTCAGGCCAGTGGCCCATTGAGCAACGGCACGAAACGGACCGCCCCCAGCACATGCCGGGAAAAGCCGTTTTCCTCACGCACGATCAGCATCAATTGCTGCACTTCTCCGGAACCCACCGGAATCACCATGCGTCCTCCCGGAGCCAGTTGATCGAGCAAGGCTTGCGGAACATCCGTGGCTACGGCGGTGACGATAATGCCGTTATACGGGGCCAGCGCCGGCCAGCCCTCCCAGCCATCGCCCCAGCGGAACACCACGTTGCGCAGATTCAGTTCAACCAAACGTTCCTTGGCGCGATCCTGCAGCACTTTGATGCGCTCAACCGAGAACACTCGCTCGACCAGTTGCGACAACACCGCTGTCTGGTAACCGGACCCGGTGCCGATCTCCAGCACCTTATCCAGCGGCCCCGCCTCCAGCAGCAACTCGCTCATGCGCGCCACCATATAAGGCTGGGAAATGGTCTGGTTGTTGCCGATCGGCAACGCCGTGTCTTCATAGGCGCGGTGTGCCAGCGCTTCGTCGACGAACAGGTGACGAGGTGTGCGCCGGATCACTTCCAGCACCTTGGCGTTGGACACGCCCTCTTCGTAGAGGCGCTGGATCAGCCGCTCGCGGGTACGCTGAGAGGTCATGCCGATCCCGCTGCGCAGCCTGTCTTCGTGTTCACGTGCCATCAGCGCAGTCCCTCCAGCCAGCCATCAAGGCTTCTGAACGCATCGTTGAAGGTGCGATCAAGCTGCAACGGCGTGATGGACACAAATCCCTGCATCACCGCATGAAAGTCAGTGCCCGGGCCGCCATCTTCAGCATCGCCGGCAGCGGCAATCCAGTACCCGGCCTTGCCACGCGGATCGACCACTTTCATCGGCGCCGCCGCCCGGGCGCGGTGGCCCAGGCGAGCCAGTTGAATACCGCGAATGTGGTCGATCGGCAGATTGGGAATGTTCACGTTGAGCACCGTGCGTGGCGGCAGGTCGAGCCCGGCATGGGCCTCAACCAGTTTGCGCGCAAAGTACGCCGCTGTCGGCAGATTATCCACCTGCCGCGAGACCAGCGAAAAAGCGAATGACGGACGTTCGAGAAAACGCCCTTCAAGGGCGGCCGCCACGGTTCCGGAATACAGCACGTCATCGCCAAGGTTGGCGCCGAGGTTGATCCCGGAAACCACCATGTCCGCCTCGCGCTCCAGCAGGCCGTTGAGGCCCAGGTGCACGCAGTCGGTCGGTGTGCCGTTGAGGCTGATAAAGCCGTTGGCCAGGTATTGCGGGTGCAACGGACGGTCGAGCGTCAGCGAACTGCTGGCGCCGCTTTTGTCCTGCTCCGGGGCGATAACCACGCACTCGGTGTAATCCGCCAGCGCAGCATAAAGCGCGGCGAGACCGGGTGCGGTTACCCCATCGTCGTTAGAAATCAGAATACGCATGGGCTGTCCGTCTGCCCCACCGGCACCAGATCAACGAGTTCGCGCACCAATACGGTGGCGAAGCATCCGGCCGGGAGGACGAATTCCAGTTGCAGAATGTCAGGTTGGGGATAATGCCACGTCAACCCGCCAATGGGCAGCCGCAGGATGCGACGTTCGTGGCTCATGCCGGCGTGGATCAACCAGTCGCGCAGATCCGCTTCGCGGGCGGCGATCTCCTGCTCCAGTTCATGGACTGCACCAGTGGTGGGCGAGTCACCTTCACCCCACTGCGGGCCAGTCGGATGCAGATCGAGAATCGCCAGACGCGGGTCACTGCACTCAGCTTCACCTGCCGGGAAAAAACTGCGGCTGTCGGTGAACGCCAGCAGATCACCAACCAGCGCGGTGTTCCAGGTGCCATCGGCAACCCGTGCCGCCAGCACCTTGTTGAAAAGGAAACTGCGCGCGGTCGAGAGCAGACGCGAACGCACGTTGCGCTGCTCCGGCAAAGCCTTGCGCGCCGCCCACGAACGGGCATCGACAACGTTGCCGCCGTCGTGGCCGAATCGCTGGGCGCCGAAATAGTTGGGGATACCTTGTTTGGCGATCAACTGCAGACGTTGTTCAATCGCCGCCTTATCGCCATCGAACTGAGTCAGGCGCAGCGTGAAACCGTTGGCCGAATGCGCTCCGCGTTGCAGTTTGCGTTTGTGGCGAGTGGTCTTGAGGATCTTCAGCGTGTCGTTTTCCGCCGCCGACAGATCCGGATCGGCCTTGCCCGGCAATTGCACACTGAACCACTGGCGGGTCAGCGCCTGGCGATCCTTGAGGCCGGCATAGCTGACGGTGCGCAACGGCACGCCGGCAGCCTTGGCGATACGCCGCGCGGCTTCTTCAGTGTTCAGGCCGCGTTTTTCCACCCAGATCCACAGATGTTCGCCATCGCCGCTGAACGGGATATCGAGGACTTCATCGACCTGAAAGTCTTCAGCGATAGCTTTCAGTACTGCGGTGCCGAGGGGTTCGCCATAGGCCCGCGGGCCGAGCAATTGCAGTTCATTCATGCGCGCAGCAACAAGGCAACGGAGTGCACGGCGATGCCTTCTTCGCGACCGACAAAGCCAAGCTTTTCGGTGGTGGTAGCTTTCACGTTCACTTGATCCAACTCAACTTGAAGATCCGCCGCGATCAGCGCGCGCATCGATTCGATATGCGGCGCCATTTTTGGCGCCTGGGCGACGATGGTGTTATCGACGTTACCGACTTTCCAGCCTTTGGCGTGGATCAGCGCGACCACATGACGCAGCAGCACACGGCTGTCGGCGCCCTTGAATTGCGGGTCGGTGTCCGGGAAATGTTTGCCGATATCACCCAGCGCAGCGGCGCCGAGCAAGGCATCGCTCAAGGCGTGCAGCAGGACGTCACCGTCGGAATGAGCGAGCAGCCCGAAGCTGTGTGCGATGCGCACGCCGCCCAGAGTAATGAAATCGCCTTCAGCGAAACGGTGCACATCATAGCCGTGGCCAATACGCATAAAAAAACGCCCCGATTTTTGTCAGGGCGTGATTCTACCTGCATTAACCGCGCAGAGCGCGTGCGTGATGCTGCAAGTGGTCGTCTATAAAGCTTGAGATGAAGAAATAGCTGTGGTCGTAGCCCGGTTGCAGGCGCAACGTCAGCGGATGGCCCGCTTGTTTTGCCGCTTGTTGCAGGGCTTCAGGTTTGAGCTGGGTGGCGAGAAAATCATCGCGATCCCCTTGATCGACCAGCAGCGGCAGTTTTTCGTCCGCCTCGGCAATCAGTGCGCAGGCATCCCACTCCTTCCACTTCGAACGGTCTTCGCCCAGATAACGCGAAAATGCTTTCTGCCCCCACGGGCAATCGATCGGATTGTTGATCGGCGAAAAGGCCGACACCGATTGATAACGCCCAGGATTGCGCAACGCACAGACCAACGCACCGTGACCGCCCATGGAGTGACCGCTGATGCTGCGTTTGTCCGATGCCGGGAAATGCGCTTCAACCAGTGCAGGCAATTCCTGCACGACATAGTCATGCATCCGATAGTGCCGCGACCAAGGCTCCTGAGTGGCGTTCAGATAAAACCCGGCACCGAGGCCGAAATCCCACGCGCCATCCGGATCATCCGGCACATCCGGCCCGCGCGGGCTGGTGTCCGGCGCAACGATGATCAAACCCAGTTCGGCGGCCATGCGCATCGCGCCAGCCTTTTGCATGAAGTTCTCATCGGTGCAGGTCAGGCCGGACAACCAGTACAGCACCGGCAGCTTGCCGCCCTGCTCCGCCTGCGGCGGCAGGTACACGGCAAACACCATGTCGCAACCGAGCACATCGGAGCGATGGCGATAGCGCTTGTGCCAACCGCCGAAACTCTTCTGACAGGAGATGTTTTCCAGACTCATGGGATTCTCCCAGCTACAAGCGGCAAGCTTCGAGCTTCAAGACAAGGCAGAGACACCCTTACTTGCAGCTTGAAGCTTTTAGCTTGGCGCTGCTTTTAGAAATGAATGACGGTGCGGATGCTCTTGCCTTCGTGCATCAGGTCGAACGCCTTGTTGATGTCTTCCAGGCCCATGGTGTGGGTGATGAACGTATCCAGCGGGATCTCGCCGCTCTGGGCCATGTCGACGTAGCTTGGCAACTCGGTACGACCGCGCACGCCGCCGAACGCCGAACCGCGCCAGACGCGACCGGTCACCAGTTGGAACGGACGGGTAGCGATTTCCTGACCGGCACCCGCGACGCCGATGATCACCGACTCGCCCCACCCCTTGTGGCAGCACTCAAGCGCGGCACGCATCAATTGCACGTTGCCGATGCACTCGAAGGAGAAGTCGACGCCGCCATCGGTCATGTCGACGATCACTTCCTGGATCGGACGATCGAAGTCTTTCGGGTTTACGCAGTCGGTGGCCCCCAGTTGTTTGGCGATTTCGAACTTGGCCGGGTTGATGTCGATGACAATGATGCGCGCAGCCTTGGCTTTCACCGCACCGATCACCGCCGACAGACCGATACCGCCCAGACCGAAGATGGCCACGGTGTCACCCGGTTTGACCTTGGCGGTATTGAGCACTGCACCGATACCGGTGGTGACGCCGCAGCCCAGCAGGCAGACCTTTTCCAGTGGCGCATCCTTGGAGATCTTGGCCACGGAGATTTCCGGCAACACGGTGTATTCCGAGAACGTCGAAGTGCCCATGTAGTGGAAAATGGTTTCACCCTTGTAGGAGAAACGCGAAGTGCCGTCCGGCATCAAACCCTTGCCCTGGGTCGCGCGAATCGCCTGACACAGGTTGGTCTTGCCCGACTTGCAGAATTTGCACTGACCGCATTCCGGGGTGTACAGCGGAATGACGTGATCGCCAACGGCAACCGAGGTCACGCCCTCGCCGATGGCTTCAACGATGGCGCCACCTTCGTGGCCGAGGATCGACGGAAAAATACCTTCCGGGTCAGCGCCGGACAGGGTGTAGGCATCCGTGTGGCAAACACCGGAAGCCACCACGCGCAGCAAAACCTCACCGGCCTTGGGCATGGCGACATCGACTTCTACGATTTCCAGCGGCTTCTTGGCCTCGAAAGCTACGGCGGCGCGCGACTTGATCATGCTGACTCTCCAGTGAATCCATTGAATAAAAAAGCAGACAAGGAGTGTAATACACGGCCTAACGATGAATAATCCGGACAAAAGCAAAACATTATTGCCATACAGGGATAATCCCGATGTCTGAAAACCGCTGGGAAGGCATTGACGAGTTTGTTGCCGTTGCCGAATGCAGCCAGTTCACCGCTGCTGCCGAACGCCTAGGGGTTTCGTCCTCGCACATCAGCCGACAAATCGTACGACTGGAAGAAAGACTTCAGACGCGTCTGCTCTATCGCAGTACCCGTCGAGTGACGCTGACCGAGGCGGGGCAAACGTTTTTGCAACATTGCCAACGCTTACAGGACGGTCGCGAAGAGGCTTTGCGTGCGGTCGGTGACCTGACCAGCGAACCGAAAGGCATGCTGCGCATGACCTGCGCGGTCGCCTACGGCGAGCGGTTCATCGTGCCGTTAGTGACGCGGTTTATGGGGCAATACCCGCAATTGCGCGTCGACATCGAACTGAGCAATCGCCAACTGGACCTGGTGCATGAGGGGCTGGATCTGGCAATCCGCTTGGGTCGGCTTCAGGATTCGCGACTGGTCGCTACGCGGCTGGCGCCACGGCGTATGTACCTGTGCGCGTCTCCGTCTTACCTGGAACGGTATGGTCGCCCACATAGCTTGTCGGAATTGAGTCGGCACAATTGCCTGATCGGCAGCTCGGACCTGTGGCAACTGGAACAGAACGGGCGGGAATTTTCCCAGCGCGTGCAGGGCAACTGGCGCTGCAACAGTGGGCAAGCGGTGCTGGATGCGGCGCTTCAAGGGGTGGGGTTGTGTCAGTTGCCGGATTATTACGTGCTGGAGCACTTGCACAGTGGCGCGTTGATTTCGTTGCTGGAGGCGCATCAGCCGCCGAATACTGCGGTGTGGGCGCTGTATCCGCAGCAGCGGCACCTGTCGCCGAAAGTGCGCAAGTTGGTGGATTTTTTGAAGGAGGGGTTGGCCGAACGGCCCGAATATCGGAGCTGAGTGTGTTGTCTGTGCGGCCGCCTTCGCGAGCAGGCTCGCTCCCACAGGGGATCTTCAGTGGATACAAAATTCGTGTTCGGCGTAATTCAAAGGTGGGAGCGAGCCTGCTCGCGAAGGCAATCTGACCAGCACCACAGCACTCAGCGGCGATTCGCCCAACGCTGGCGTAACCATTCCAGATCCTCAGGTCGGGTGACCTTGAGGTTATCCGCCCGCCCTTCAATCAAACGCGGCTTGAGACCGGCCCACTCCATCGCAGATGCTTCATCGGTAATCACAGCATCCGCCACAAGACTGTCCGCCAACGCCCGATGCAGCGCACCGAGGCGGAACATCTGCGGCGTGTAAGCCTGCCAGATCACGCTGCGATCCACGGTTTCCAGCACACGACCGTGCTTGTCGACTCGCTTCAAGGTGTCGCGTGCAGGGACGGCGAGCAGGCCGCCGACCGGATCATCTGCCAGTTCAGCAAGCAACTTATCGAGATCATCGCGACTCAGATTCGGCCGTGCCGCATCGTGTACCAGCACCCAATCTTCATCATCGGCACCCTGCGCATGCAGGTGCAGCAAGGCATTGAGCACCGAGCCGGAACGCTCGGCCCCGCCTTCAACCCGCTGAATACGCGGATCGTTGACGCAGGCCAGGTTCGGCCAATAAGGATCATCAACAGCAAGACTGACCACCAGGCCCTTGAGGCTTGGGTGATCGAGGAAACAGCCGAGGCTGTGTTCAAGAATTGTGCGCCCGCCCAGTTGCAGGTATTGCTTGGGACGGTCCGCAGCCATTCGGGCACCGACGCCCGCGGCAGGAATCACGGCCCAGAAGGCCGGCAGGGAATTGATCATTGGGCCAACTGGTAAAGGGTTTCGCCGTCCTTGACCATGCCCAGTTCGTGACGAGCCCGCTCTTCAACGGTCTCCATGCCCTTTTTCAACTCGCTGACTTCAGCGTCCATCACGCGATTGCGCTCCAGCAAACCTTCGTTCTCGGCGTGTTGATCAGCTATCTGCTGATTCAGCTCGGCGACTTGCGCCAGACTGCCATTGCCCACCCACAGGCGGTACTGCAGACCGGCCAGTAGCAAGAGCAAAACGAGAAACAACCAGTAAGGACTGCGCATCGAATATCAGGTATCCAGTGAAAAAAGACAGCCACGCCAAAACTTTGAAGCATCTGATAGCACGAAGCCTGGAAGACCCAGGCTTGTGCTGTTAAGGCATCAGATTAGTGGCAAATCCATCGCTGTCACGACTTTTTCGACACAATCCGGTGTCCTTCCATCCGTTTGTACTTAGCCGCGGAACTCGCTGCGACCGTTGTACTTGGCCTTGCCATTCAACTGCTCTTCGATACGCAGCAGTTGGTTGTACTTGGAAACGCGGTCGGAACGGCACAGCGAACCGGTCTTGATCTGGCCAGCCGAGGTGCCCACGGCCAGGTCGGCAATGGTCGAATCTTCGGTTTCGCCCGAACGGTGCGAGATCACTGCGGTGTAACCGGCAGCCTTGGCCATCTGGATGGCTTCCAGGGTTTCGGTCAGGGTGCCGATCTGGTTGAACTTGATCAGGATCGAGTTGGCGATCTTTTTATCGATGCCTTCTTTCAGGATCTTGGTGTTGGTCACGAACAAGTCGTCGCCAACCAGTTGGGTCTTCTCGCCAATCTTGTCGGTGAGGATCTTCCAGCCAGCCCAGTCGGACTCGTCCAGACCGTCTTCGATCGAGATGATCGGATAACGTTCGGTCAGGCCTTTGAGGTAATCGGCGAAACCTTCAGCGGTGAACACCTGGCCTTCGCCGGACAGGTTGTACTTGCCGTCTTCGTAGAATTCGCTGGCCGCGCAGTCCAGGGCCAGGGTCACGTCGGTGCCCAGCTTGTAACCGGCGTTGGCCACTGCTTCGGAGATCACTTTCAGCGCGTCTTCGTTGGAGGCCAGGTTCGGTGCGAAACCGCCTTCGTCGCCAACGGCAGTGCTCAGGCCACGGGCCTTCAACACAGCTTTGAGGTGATGGAAAATCTCGGTGCCCATGCGCAGACCTTCCGAGAAGGTCTTGGCACCAACCGGCTGCACCATGAATTCCTGGATGTCGACGTTGTTATCGGCGTGCTCGCCACCGTTGATGATGTTCATCATCGGTACCGGCATCGAGTAAACACCTGGGGTGCCGTTTAGGTTGGCGATGTGTGCGTACAGCGGCAGATCCTGATCCTGGGCAGCAGCCTTGGCCGCAGCCAGGGACACGGCGAGGATGGCGTTGGCGCCCAGGGTCGCTTTGTTTTCGGTACCGTCGAGCTTGATCATCGCGTGATCCAGGGCTTTCTGGTCGCTTGGGTCGGTGCCCAGCAGCAGATCGCGGATCGGACCGTTGATGTTGGCTACCGCTTTGAGCACGCCCTTGCCCAGGTAACGGCTCTTGTCGCCATCACGCAGCTCGAGCGCTTCACGCGAGCCAGTGGATGCACCGGACGGCGCGCAAGCGCTGCCGATGATGCCGTTGTCGAGAAGCACGTCCGCTTCCACGGTGGGATTGCCACGGGAGTCGAGAACTTCACGACCTTTGATGTCGACGATTTTTGCCATTGTTGTAAACACTCCAAAGTTGACGAAAACGACGCAGCTAGAGGAAATCTTTTTACCGTCGGCAAGGGGTGTGCAGCGGGCAGGCTTGCAGACGATAACGCTCATGCCCGAGGGCATGAGCGACAAATCGTGCGGTACTTTACCGGAGAATTGAGGTTTACGCGGTTTCTACCGTCGGAAAACTCTTCACCAGTTCGTCCAGAGCTTTGAGCTGGGCCAGGAATGGCTCCAGTTTGTCCAGACGCAAGGCGCAAGGGCCGTCGCATTTGGCGTTGTCCGGGTCCGGGTGCGCTTCGAGGAACAGACCCGCCAGCGACTGGCTCATGCCGGCCTTGGCCAGATCCAGAACCTGGGCACGACGACCGCCGGCGGAGTCGGCACGACCGCCAGGCATTTGCAGCGCGTGGGTCACGTCGAAGAATACCGGATACTCGAACTGCTTCATGATGCCGAAGCCGAGCATGTCGACCACGAGGTTGTTGTAGCCGAAGCTCGAACCACGCTCGCAGAGGATCAATTGATCGTTACCCGCTTCGACGCACTTGTTCAGGATGTGTTTCATTTCCTGAGGCGCGAGGAACTGGGCTTTCTTGATGTTGATGACTGCATTGGTCTTGGCCATCGCGACGACCAGATCGGTCTGGCGCGACAGGAAGGCCGGCAGTTGAATGATGTCGCAGACCTCAGCGACGACCGCGGCCTGCGCAGGCTCGTGGACGTCGGTGATGATCGGCACGCCAAAGGCTTGTTTGATGTCCTGGAAGATGCGCATGCCCTCTTCCAGGCCAGGACCACGATAGGAGGTCACAGAAGAACGGTTGGCCTTGTCGAAACTGGCTTTGAACACGTAAGGGATACCGAGTTTTTCGGTGACCTTTACGTACTCCTCGCAAACCTGCATGGCCATGTCACGGCTTTCCAGCACGTTCATGCCGCCGAACAGCACCATGGGTTTGTCGTTGGCAATCTCGATGTCGCCGACGCGGATGATCTTCTGTGCCATCGGGGTTACGCCTTCTTCTGGTGTTGAGCCAACGCTGCTTTGACAAAACCGCTGAACAGCGGATGGCCATCACGTGGTGTCGAGGTGAACTCAGGGTGGAACTGGCAAGCAACGAACCATGGGTGATCGGCCGCTTCAACCACTTCAACCAGCGCCGCATCAGCGGAGCGACCGGAGATTTTCAGGCCGGCTTCGATCAACTGTGGCAGCAGGTTGTTGTTCACTTCGTAACGGTGACGGTGACGCTCGACGATCACGTCCTTGCCGTAGCAGTCGTGGACCTTGGAACCGGCTTCGAGCAGGCAGTCCTGAGCGCCAAGACGCATGGTGCCGCCCAGGTCGGACGATTCGGTACGCACTTCAACGGCACCGGTCGCGTCTTCCCACTCGGTGATCAGACCGACCACCGGATGGCCGCTGGCGCGATCGAACTCGGTGGAGTTGGCGTCTTTCCAGCCCATCACGTTACGGGCGAACTCGATGACCGCCACCTGCATACCGAGGCAGATACCCAGGTACGGAACCTTGTTTTCGCGAGCGTACTGAACGGCCGTGATCTTGCCTTCCACACCACGCAGACCGAAGCCGCCTGGTACGAGGATCGCGTCGACACCCTCGAGCAGCGCAGTGCCCTGGTTTTCGATGTCTTCGGAATCGATGTAACGCAGGTTGACCTTGGTGCGGTTGCTGATGCCGGCGTGACTCATCGCTTCGATCAGCGATTTGTAGGCGTCCAGCAGCTCCATGTACTTGCCGACCATGGCGATGGTCACTTCGTGTTCCGGGTTCAGCTTGGCGTCAACCACTGCATCCCACTCGGACAGATCAGCGCTGCCGCATTGCAGGCCGAAACGCTCGACAACGAAATCGTCCAGACCCTGCGAGTGCAGGATGCCCGGGATCTTGTAGATGGTGTCGGCGTCTTCCAGCGCGATTACCGCACGCTCTTCAACGTTGGTGAACTGAGCGATCTTGCGACGCGACGAGATGTCGATCGGGTGATCGGAACGGCACACCAGCACGTCTGGCTGCAGGCCGATCGAACGCAGCTCTTTTACCGAGTGCTGGGTTGGCTTGGTTTTGGTCTCGCCAGCAGTGGCGATGTACGGCACCAGTGTCAGGTGCATCAGCATCGCGCGCTTGGCACCGACTTCGAAACGCAGTTGACGGATGGCTTCGAGGAACGGTTGCGACTCGATGTCACCGACGGTGCCACCGATTTCAACCATCGCCACGTCAGCGTCACCGGCACCCTTGATGATGCGGCGCTTGATTTCGTCGGTGATGTGCGGGATCACCTGGATGGTTGCACCCAGGTAGTCACCACGGCGCTCTTTGCGCAGCACGTGCTCGTAGACACGGCCGGTGGTGAAGTTGTTGTTCTGGGTCATGGTCGTGCGGATGAACCGCTCGTAGTGACCCAGGTCGAGGTCGGTCTCGGCGCCGTCGTGGGTGACGAACACTTCACCGTGCTGGAACGGGCTCATGGTGCCCGGATCGACGTTGATGTACGGATCCAGCTTCAGCATGGTGACCTTAAGTCCCCGCGCCTCCAGGATGGCTGCCAATGAAGCCGATGCAATGCCTTTCCCCAATGAAGAAACAACACCGCCCGTGACGAATATGTAGCGCGTCATGAAAAACCCTAGAAGTCTGCGTTAAAGCGGTACGAGCCGCCGGGGAAAGCGAAGGAAGGCCGAAGCCCCCGATCACCTGCATTAATCACAGTGCACCTTTCAAAAAAACCGCCGCGTTGGGACAGACCGGCAGAAGAAACACCGGTACGTTGCTCGCTACACATTTTTTGGAATCGCCCAGCAAAGACTGCTTGGTAATCGGCAACTCCTGCAATTCAGGCGAATCCACAGAAGTTGTATCAAGAAGGGAGCGTAGTCTACCGGAATGCTCCTTTCAGCTCAAACCTTGATCTTCGTCTGTTGGCTGCCAATGCAATTTCCAGCCGTCCTGCCCATGGCCATCAAGTCCCGGCAGGTTCGCCACCGCGAGCAATTCATCGCCGCGAAACAGCAGCGGCAATCTGCCACGCACGAAGCCCGGCACCGCGCGCTCATTGAGCAGGCGCTTGAGGTCACGGCGACCGCGATCCGCCACCTGCATGACTTCACCGCCCTGACGATAGGCAATGCGCAAAGGCCCGACGGGAGTCTGCCCGCTGAACATGACACGTCCGTTATTCGCCAAGCGTAGCGCTGACGCCGGGCTCTGCCACTCGGCGCCGATCATCGGCGTGCGTAGCCAGTCACCGCAGAGCCACCACAGACGACCGGCGCTGCGGTGCAGCTCACCATCGGCCAGACGCCAGATTGGCGCCGCATCAGGAGCGGCATCACACAGATTTGCCCAACCCGACCAATGGTCGGTGTCGGGCAAGCGGGTCAGCGGTTCCAGCCAGTGACTGAGGGCGTTGCGTTGTCGGGCGGCAGACAGCGCAGCCAGCGGCGCCAATTCCAGCGTTGGCAGCCCCAGCCATGCGAAATCATGCGCGGTGGCGGCGTGGGCCAGATCGATCTGCGCCAACTCATCGAGCAGCCCCTGCGCTTCACGCAGATGCGCGGCGCTGCGGGCCATGCTCGCCTGTGCTTGCGGCCAGCGCTCGGTCAGCCGTGGAATGACCTGATGGCGCAAGTAGTTGCGCGAGAATTGCCGATCCTGATTGGACGGGTCTTCGATCCAGACCAATTGGTGAGCCTGCGCATAGGCTTCCAGCTCGGCTCGAGAGACATCCAGTAACGGGCGAATCAACATGCCCTGCCCCACTGACCTTTGCTGTGGCATTCCCGACAATCCGCGCACTCCCGCTCCACGCAGCAGCCGGAACAGCAGCGTTTCCGCCTGATCATCGCGGTGCTGACCAGTGAGCAATACGTCATTGGCGAGTGTCTGTGCACCGAACACCGCGTAACGCGCATCCCGCGCCGCCCGTTCCAGACTGGCACCCGGTTGCACCGTAACCCGCTCGATCAGCAACGGCACCCCCAGCGCATCACACACGGACTGACAATGCTGCGGCCACGCATCAGCCGCAGCCTGAAGGCCGTGATGGATATGGATGGCGCTTAACGGGGGAAGGGATTCGGTTTTTGCCAGAGAGGCAAGCAGATGCAGCAGGACGGTGGAATCGAGACCACCGGAGAACGCGACGCGCCAATGAGCGGCGTTGCGCCAAGGCTCAAGGTGCGGCAGAAGCCGTGAAGGCAAATCACTCTTCGATGCATTCATGGAGAGGGCCGCTTCTCAAAGATCCCTGTAGGAGCTGCCGAAGGCTGCGATCTTTTGATCTTGAAAAACAAAGTCAAAAGATCGCAGCCTTCGGCAGCTCCTACAGGGGTATTGCGTTCGACTTAGAGACCGTAGCTCATCAGTCGATCATAACGGCGCTTCAGCAACGCTTCGTTATCGAACTTCTTCAGCATCGCCAGTTGCGAGCTCAGCTCGGTACGGATCGATGCAGCAGCAGCGGCCGGATCACGGTGGGCGCCGCCCAGAGGCTCGCTGATCACTTTGTCGACGATGCCCAAGCCTTTCAGGCGCTCGGCGGTGATGCCCATCGCCTCAGCAGCATCCGGCGCTTTTTCGGCGGTTTTCCATAGAATCGAAGCGCAACCTTCCGGCGAGATCACCGCGTAGGTCGAGTACTGCAGCATGTTCAACTGGTCGCAGACGCCAATGGCCAGTGCACCACCGGAACCACCCTCACCGATAACGGTGGCGATGATCGGCGTTTTCAGGCGCGACATCACGCGCAGGTTCCAGGCGATCGCTTCGCTCTGGTTGCGCTCTTCAGCGTCGATACCGGGATAGGCGCCCGGGGTGTCGATGAAGGTCAGGATCGGCATTTTGAAACGCTCGGCCATTTCCATCAGGCGGCAAGCCTTGCGGTAGCCTTCCGGACGCGGCATGCCGAAGTTGCGGCGCACTTTCTCGCGCACTTCACGGCCCTTCTGGTGGCCAATGATCATCACCGGCTGGTCTTCCAGACGGGCGATACCGCCAACGATGGCCGCGTCGTCGGAGAAGTGACGGTCGCCGTGCAGTTCGTCGAACTCGGTGAAGATGTGCTCGATGTAGTCGAGGGTGTACGGGCGTTTCGGGTGACGCGCCAGGCGTGCGATCTGCCAGCTGGTCAGCTTGCCGAAGATGTCTTCGGTCAGCGTTTTGCTCTTGTCCTGCAGGCGGGAGATCTCATCGCCGATATTCAGCGAATTGTCATTACCGACCAAGCGCAACTCTTCGATCTTGGCTTGCAGGTCGGCGATCGGCTGTTCGAAATCTAGAAAATTCGGGTTCATAGGCGTCCGTCTTGGGTCGTGTCCCAAATGAGCTTGGGCCGGCCGGTTGTCTATTCGCGCCCTACCTTAAGGGAGAGGCGCGCTGAGGTCGAGATTAAAAATTCAGGTTGCGGGCAAGCGCAATGATGGCACTTGCCGGTCAACGGTATTGGAGGAAGACGTTGTCTCGCCCGAACTGGTCACGCAGGGCTTGAATCAACGCATCCGCCGGATCAATCCGCCAGGTCTCGCCGAACTGCAGCAAGGTCTTCGCATCCGGGCTGGTGTACTCCATGGTGATCGGGCACGCGCCGCGATGACGTTTGAGCAATTCACCCAACCAGCGTAGCTGATCGCCTTTCAGGTCCTGGGTTTGCAGCTTCAGGCGCAGGCTCTCGGCGAGGTTGGTACGCGCATCTTCCATGCTCATCACGCGCTTGACCCGCAGGCGCAGGCCGCCGGAGAAGTCATCGTTGCTGACCTCCCCCTCAACCACCACCATCGCGTCGGTCTGCAACAGCGACTGCGCGGAATGGAACGCATCGGCAAACAGCGACGCCTCGATCCGCCCCGAGCGGTCGTCGAGGGTGATGAAGCCCATCTTGTCGCCCTTTTTGTTCTTCATCACGCGCAGGGCAATGATCATCCCCGCCACGGTTTGCGTATCGCGCGCCGGCTTCAGGTCGATAATGCGTTGACGGGCAAAACGGCGGATCTCGCCTTCGTATTCGTCGATCGGGTGACCGGTCAGGTACAGACCCAGAGTGTCTTTTTCACCCTTCAGGCGTTCCTTGAGGGTCAGCTCCTTGGCCTTGCGATGCGACGCATAAACGTCGGCGTCTTCCTCGACGAACAGCCCGCCAAACAGGTCGGCGTGACCAGAATCGTGAGTACGCGCGGTCTGTTCGGCCGCCTTGATCGCCTCTTCCATCGCCGCCAGCAGCACGGCGCGGTTACGGTCGATATTGGCCTGATAAGCCTTTTGTTCGTCGTGGAAGTACGGCCCCAGACGATCCAGCGCACCGCTGCGGATCAAGCCGTCGAGAGTACGTTTGTTGATGCGCTTGAGGTCGACACGGGCGCAGAAGTCGAACAGATCCTTGAACGGACCTTCCTGACGCGCTTCGGTAATGGCCTCAACAGGGCCTTCACCAACACCTTTGATCGCGCCGAGACCGTAGACGATGCGACCGTCGTCGTTCACCGTGAACTTGAACTCCGACGTGTTCACGTCCGGCGCGTCGAGGCGCAACTTCATCGTGCGCACTTCCTCGATCAAGGTCACGACCTTGTCGGTGTTGTGCATATCCGCCGAGAGTACCGCGGCCATGAACGGCGCCGGGTAGTGAGCTTTCAGCCAGGCGGTCTGGTACGAGACCAGGCCGTAGGCGGCGGAGTGGGATTTGTTGAAGCCGTAACCGGCGAATTTTTCCACCAGGTCGAAAATGTTACCGGCGAGGTCGGCGTCAATATTGTTGGTCGCGCAACCTTCAATGAAACCGCCGCGCTGCTTGGCCATTTCCTCGGGCTTTTTCTTACCCATGGCGCGACGGAGCATGTCCGCACCGCCGAGGGTGTAACCGGCCATGACCTGAGCAATCTGCATCACCTGTTCCTGATACAGGATGATGCCGTAAGTCGGTGCCAGAACAGGCTTCAAGCCTTCGTACTGGTAATCCGAGTGCGGATACGCCAGCTCGGCACGGCCGTGCTTACGGTTGATGAAGTCGTCCACCATGCCGGACTGCAGCGGGCCCGGACGGAACAGGGCCACCAGTGCGATCAAGTCTTCCAGGCAGTCGGGCTTGAGCTTTTTGATCAGCTCTTTCATGCCGCGGGATTCAAGCTGGAACACCGCAGTGGTTTCAGCTTTCTGCAACAGCGTGTAAGTCGGTTTGTCGTCCAGCGGGATAAACGCGATATCCAGCGGCGGCTCGTTGACCTTGGCGCGGTCGCGGTTAATCGTTTTCAGCGCCCAGTCGATAATCGTCAGGGTCCGCAGACCGAGGAAGTCGAACTTCACCAGACCGGCCGCTTCAACGTCGTCCTTGTCGAACTGGGTTACCAGGCCGTCACCGGCCTCGTCGCAATAGATCGGCGAGAAGTCGGTCAGTTTGGTCGGCGCGATAACCACACCACCGGCGTGTTTACCGACGTTACGCACAACGCCTTCGAGCTTGCGCGCCATCTCCCAGATTTCCGCAGCCTCTTCATCGACCTTGATGAAGTCCCGCAGGATTTCTTCCTGCTCGTAGGCTTTTTCCAGGGTCATGCCGACTTCGAACGGAATCATCTTCGACAGACGATCCGCCAGGCCATAGGACTTGCCCTGTACCCGCGCCACGTCGCGCACCACAGCCTTGGCGGCCATGGAACCGAAGGTGATGATCTGGCTTACCGCGTTGCGGCCGTATTTCTCGGCCACGTAGTCGATCACGCGGTCACGACCGTCCATGCAGAAGTCGACGTCGAAGTCGGGCATCGAGACCCGTTCCGGGTTAAGGAAACGTTCGAACAGCAGGTCGTATTCGAGCGGGTCGAGGTCGGTGATCTTCTGCACATAAGCCACCAGCGAACCGGCACCCGATCCACGGCCAGGACCTACTGGTACACCGTTGTTCTTGGCCCACTGGATAAAGTCCATCACGATCAGGAAGTAACCGGGGAAGCCCATCTGGATGATGATATCCAGCTCGAAATTCAAGCGGTCGACATAGACCTGGCGCTTGGCTTCGTAGTCTTCGGTGGTGTCTTTGGGCAGCAGCACCGCCAAGCGTTCTTCGAGACCGTCGAAGGAGACCTTGCGGAAATATTCGTCGATGGTCATGCCATCGGGGATCGGGAAGTTGGGCAGGAAGTGCGTGCCCAGCTTTACTTCGATGTTGCAGCGCTTGGCAATTTCGACGGTGTTTTCGATAGCGTCGGGAATGTCGCTGAACAGCTCGATCATTTCCTCGGCGCTTTTCAGGTATTGCTGATCGCTGTAATTCTTCGAACGCCGCGGATCGTCGAGGGCGCGGCCCTCACCGATGCACACGCGGGTTTCGTGGGCGGCGAAGTCTTCCTGCTTGATGAAGCGCACATCGTTGGTCGCCACCAGCGGCGCACCAAGTTTATCGGCGAGCGCTACCGCACCGTGCAGTTGTTCTTCATCGTTAGGGCGATTGGTGCGCTGGATTTCCAGATAGAAACGATCCGGGAACACCGCCATCCATTCACGCGCCAGCGCTTCGGCTTCGGCCGGGTTGCCGCCGATCATGGCCATGCCGATTTCGCCTTCTTTGGCGGCGGACAGCATGATCAGGCCTTCGTTGGCTTCGGCGACCCACTCACGCTCGACAATAATCATGCCGTTGCGCTGACCTTCGATAAAGCCGCGCGAGATCAACTCGGTGAGATTGCGATAACCCTTGGCGTTCATCACCAACAGGCTGAGCCGGCTCAGCGGTGCGTCCGGGTCTTTGTTTGACAGCCACAGGTCGGCGCCGCAGATCGGCTTGATCCCGGCGCCCATGGTGTTTTTATAGAATTTGACCAGGGAACACATGTTGTTCTGGTCGGTGACCGCGACCGCCGGCATGTTCATGGCCGTCAGTGCTTTGACCAGCGGCTTGATCCGCACCAGCCCGTCGACCAGGGAGTATTCAGTGTGCAGGCGTAGATGAACGAATGAAGCCGGCATAGTGATCCTGTCCAGTTACATAGAGACAACAAGGCCCGGATTGTACCGGGCCTCGAACAAAACATCAGCCTTGCGACTAAACCTGCGTCAGACCTTCCAGCGCTTCGTAAGCCAGGCGCACCGGGGCGAACGAGCGCCGGTGAATCGGCGTCGGGCCAAGACGCGCCAACGCTTCCAGATGAACGGGCGTCGGATAACCTTTATGGCCACCGATGCCGTAACCCGGGTAGATCAATTCGAAGGCGGCCATTTCACGGTCGCGGCTGACCTTGGCCAGAATCGATGCGGCAGCGATGGCTGGAACCTTGCCGTCGCCCTGCACCACCGCTTCGGCGCGCATCGGCAGTTGCGGGCAGCGGTTGCCGTCGATCATCGCCAGTTTCGGCTGGATGTGCAGCCCGGCAACCGCGCGCTGCATGGCCAGCATGGTCGCGTGCAAAATATTCAGCTCGTCGATTTCCTCGACTTCAGCGCGGGCGATGCACCAGCTCAGGGACTTCTCGATGATTTCGTCGTAGAGCTTTTCGCGCTTGGCTTCGGTGAGTTTCTTCGAGTCGTTAAGCCCGAGGATCGGCCGGTTCGGATCGAGGATCACCGCCGCCGTCACCACCGCACCGCACAGCGGGCCGCGACCGACCTCATCGACGCCGGCAACCAGTTCTTCAACTTCGGCGACCAGGGTGAAATCCAGGCCCATTTGCATGCTTGTCTTGCTCATCGTGTCTGACCGATCAGGTTGAGGACGGCGTCCGCCGCCTGATTGGAGGCATCCAGCCGCAACGTGCGATGGATCTCATCGAAGCCGCGAGTCTGTTCTTCGCCGCCTTCGATCAATGGCGACAGCGTCTGCGCCAGTGCTTCGACCGTCGCATCATCCTGCAACAATTCCGGGACCAGCAGACGCTGGGCCAACAGGTTCGGCAAGGACACATACGGGCTCTTGACCATACGCTTGAGAATCCAGAACGTCAGCGGCGCCAAGCGATACGCCACCACCATCGGCCGCTTGTACAACAGCGCTTCAAGGGTGGCGGTGCCGGAGGCGATCAACACGGCGTTGCACGCAGCCAGGGCCAGATGGGATTTGCCGTCGAGCAAGGTCACCGGCAAATCACGACCGGCGAGCAGCTCTTCAAGTTGCGCGCGACGTTCCGGATTGGCGCACGGGATGACAAAGCGCAAACCTGGGCGCATCGCCCGCAGACGTTCGGCGGTATCGAGGAACAGCGCGCCCAGACGAGAGACTTCGCCGCCACGGCTGCCGGGCATCAACGCCACCAGCGGGCCGTCGGGCAGTCCCAACTCGGCACGCGCCGCAGCGCGATCAGCCTCCAGCGGAATGGTATCGGCCAGCGTGTGGCCGACGAACCGCACCGGCACGCCTTTTTCTTCGTAGAATTTTGCTTCGAACGGCAGCAGCGTCAACATCAGGTCGCAGCCTTCGCGGATCTTCAGCACACGCTTCTGCCGCCATGCCCACACCGACGGACTGACGTAGTGCACGGTCTTGATCCCGGCCTGACGCAGCTTGAGTTCGATATTGAGGTTGAAGTCCGGTGCGTCGATACCAATGAACGCGTCCGGCTTCTCGGCGATCAGCGTAGCGATCAGGTCCTTGCGGCGCTTGAGCAGTTCGCGCAGCCGTCCAAGAACTTCCACCAGCCCCATGACCGACAAGCGCTCCATGGGAAAGTAGGACGTCAGCCCTTCGGCCTGCATCAACGGGCCACCGACACCGATGAACTCGACCGCCGGATGCTGAGCCTTGAGCGCACGCATGAGGCCGGCGCCGAGAATGTCACCGGAAGCTTCACCGGCCACCAGCGCAATACGCAGATTGGCCATGATCAGCGAGTGATGCCGCGAGTCGACGACTGGATGGAATCACGGAATACCGCGACTTCCGGGAATTGCGCAGCAGGTTCGGCCAGTTCGGCCAGCGCCTGCTCGACCGTAAGGCCTTGGCGATAGACGGTTTTGTAAGCTCGACGCAGCATGTGAATCGCATCCTCGCTGAAACCGCGACGGCGCATGCCTTCGAAGTTCATGCTGCGCGCTTCGGCCGGGTTGCCAAACACGGTGACGAACGCCGGAACGTCCTTGCCGATGGCGGTGCCCATACCGGAAAAACTGTGGGCGCCGATGTGGCAATACTGGTGAACCAGAGTGAAGCCGGAGAGGATCGCCCAGTCATCCACGTGCACATGGCCGGCCAACGCGGTGTTGTTGACCAGAATGCAGTGGTTACCGATAACGCTGTCATGCCCGATGTGCGCATAGGCCATGATCAGATTGTGATCGCCCAACGTGGTTTCCGAACGGTCCTGCACGGTGCCGCGGTGAATCGTCACGCCTTCACGGATGACGTTGTGGTCACCGATCACCAGACGGGTTTCTTCACCTTTGTATTTCAGATCGGGTGTGTCTTCGCCTACCGAGGAAAACTGGTAGATGCGATTGTGCTTGCCGATGCGGGTCGGGCCTTTGAGGATTACATGCGGCCCGATCACGGTACCCTCGCCGATTTCCACACCTGCGCCGATGATCGACCACGGGCCGACCTCGACGCCATCAGCCAGAACGGCCGACGGATCGATGATTGCGCGAGGGTCAATCAAACTCATAGCTTGCGTTCCGCACAGATGATTTCAGCCGAGCAGACCGGCTTGCCATCGACCGAAGCCTGGCATTCGAATTTCCAGATCTGACGCTTGCAGCTGATGAACTTGGCTTCAAGGATCAACTGATCGCCCGGCAACACAGGCTGGCGGAAGCGCAGCTTGTCGGAGCCGACGAAGTAATAAAGCGTGCCATCGGCAGGCTTCACATCGAGCATTTTGAAACCGAGGATCCCGGCAGCCTGAGCCATCGCCTCGATGATCAGCACGCCCGGCATGATCGGGTGCGCCGGGAAGTGACCATTGAAGAACGGTTCATTGATGCTGACATTCTTGTAGGCGCGAATGCGCTTGCCTTCAGTGTCCAGTTCCACCACCCGGTCCACCAGCAGGAACGGGTAACGGTGAGGCAGGTATTCGCGAATCTCGTTGATGTCCATCATTTCGGGGGGAAGCCTATGTAAAGATTGGGAGCGCGACTGACGCGCACTCCTCTAGCAAATCAAGGAGGCAGTCTAGAGGCTGTGCACACTTGATATGGAAATGGTATCAGCCATCTGATGAAGCATTGCCGTCAGGGGTCACTTCCCCTACGCGCTTTTCCAGCTGTTTCAAACGTCGCGCGATGTCATCGAGCTGACGGATGCGGGCCGCGCTTTTGCGCCATTCGGCCGCCGGTTGCATGGCTGTACCGGAAGAATAGGCACCCGGTTCGGTAATCGAGTGGGTCACCATGGTCATCCCGGTCAGGAAAACGTTGTCGCAAATATCAATGTGGCCGACCAGACCGACACCACCAGCGAGCATGCAATGCTTGCCGATTTTAGTGCTGCCGGAGATCCCGACGCACGCTGCCATGGCGGTGTGATCACCGACCTGAACGTTGTGGGCGATCTGGATCTGGTTGTCGAGCTTCACGCCATTGCCGATCACGGTATCGGCCAGCGCGCCGCGGTCGATGGCGGTATTCACGCCAATCTCGACATCGTCGCCGATGGTCACGCCACCAATCTGGGCGATTTTCTGCCAGATGCCTTTTTCGTTGGCAAAACCGAAGCCTTCGCCACCGAGCACGGCACCGGACTGAATCACCACTCGCTTGCCGATGCGCACATCGTGATACAGCGTCACGCGCGGGGCGAGCCAGCCGCCTTCACCGATTTCGCTGCGGGCACCGACAACGCAATGCGCACCCAATGTCACCTGCGCACCAATTCGCGCACCGGCTTCGATCACCACGAAAGGGCCGATGCTGGCGCTTGGATCAACCACCGCATCCGCTGCAATCACCGCCGACGGATGGATACCGGCAGTGGCTTTTGGCTTCGGATCGAACAGGTGGGAGATACGCGCATACGCCAGGTAAGGATCAGGCACCACCAACGCATTACCGGCAAACCCTTCGACGTCGGCTTCTTTGAGCAACAGTGCTGCTGCCTGCGAGCCCGCCAGGTATTTGCGATATTGAGGGTTTGCCAGAAAGCTCAACTGAGCTGGGCCAGCCTCTTGCAAAGTGGCTAGCCCAGTAATTTTCGTCTCAGGGTCGCCACGCAAGGTGGCGCCGAGAAACTCGGCCAACTGGCCGAGCTTGATAGTCACGGTCATGGGTTACTTCAGCTGATTCATGCGCTCGATAACCTGGCGCGTGATGTCGTACTGAGGTTTGACATCGATGACTGCGCCACGCTCGAACACCAGGTCAAAACCACCTTTCTTGATGACTTCTTCCACTGCGCTATCCAGTTTTGGCTTCAGTTGCTTGAGCATTTCGCGGTCGGCAACAGCTTTGGCTTCGTTCAATTCCTTGGACTGGAATTGGAAGTCACGGGCCTTTTGCTTGAATTCCAGCTCCAGACGCTCACGCTCACCTTGCTGCATTTTGTCGCCACCGGCCATCAGACGATCCTGAATGCCCTTGGCGCTGCTTTCCAGCGTCTTCAGCTTGGTCAGTTGCGGACCGAACTTCTTCTCGGCATCTACCGCGTATTTCTTGGCCGCGTCGGATTCAAGCAAGGCCATCTGATAGTTCAGAACGGCAATTTTCATGTCGGCAAATGCCGGGCCTGCCACCATCAAAGAGGCCAGGAGAACCAATTGAGTCAACTTACGCACGATGCACTCCTACAAAATCCATTGTCGTTATCTTGGGTCAGACGCTTAGAACGTCTGGCCGAGGGAGAATTGGAACACTTGAGTTTCAGCCTCATCCGGCTTCTTGATCGGCATGGCCAACGCGAAGCTCAGAGGCCCCAGTGCGGTGACCCAGGTCACACCCACACCCACGGAACTGGCCATGTTGCTCAGGCTGATGTCGTTGCACTTGGTGTTCGACGTCGAGCCGTTTGCGTTAGTCGTGTCCTTGCACTGCGAGTCAAATACGTTACCCACATCCCAGAATACCGAGGTGCGCAGGGAACGCTGATCTTTCACGAACGGCAGCGGGAACAGAACCTCGACACCGCCCTGGATCAGGACGTTACCACCGAACGGCAGTGGATCCTGGTCCGGGTCAGCCAGCGTGCCCGGGTTGGTACCACGGCTCGGTGTACTGCGCGGGCCGAGAGTGCTGTCCTTGAAGCCACGAACCGAGTTGAAACCACCAGCATAGTAGTTTTCATAGAACGGCAAGCCATCAGTCCCGCCGTAACCGTCGCCATAACCCAGCTCTGTGTGCAGACGCAGGGTGTAGTTCTCGCTGATCGGCTGGAACAACTGACCACGGTAATCAAGTTTGTAGAACGACAGGTCGCTGCCTGGCACGGTGGTTTCCAGAGTCAGGCTCTGGGAACGACCACGGGTTGGCAGTACGCCTTTGTTCAGTGTCGACTCGGACCAGCCGGCCGAAGCCTTGAAGTTCAGGTATTTGTCGCCTTCCTTGTTAACGAAGTCGAAAATCTCGTCAACGGTGTAGGTACCGGTCTTGATCTCGTCCTGTTGAACCGACAGACCAAAGGTCAGACGCGAAGTCTCGCTGATCGGGTAGCCAACGTTCACGCCGGCACCCAGGCTGTCGACCGCATAGCTGGCTACGTCGACGTCGAGGTCTTTGTAGTCAGTGGTGCGATAGAACGCGTTGTAACCCAGGCTCACGCCATCGGCGGTCCAGTACGGGTCAACGTAGCCGAAGTTGTAGCGGCTCTGGTATTCACTGCGGGTCAGGCCGACGCTGACGCGGTTACCGGTACCGAGGAAGTTGTTCTGGGTGATCGAACCACCGAGGATCAAACCGGCACTCTGGGCGAAACCGACGCTGGCGGTAATCGAACCGGAAGCCTGCTCTTCAACGGCGTAGTTCACGTCAACCTGATCGTCCACACCCGGAACAGCCGGGGTTTCAACGTTGACTTCTTTAAAGAAGCCCAGACGCTCAAGACGGGTTTTAGACTGGTCGATCAGGTAAGTCGAAGCCCAGCCGCCTTCCATCTGACGCATTTCACGACGCAGCACTTCGTCTTCCGACTTGGTGTTGCCACGGAAGTTGATGCGGTTGACGTAGGCACGCTTGCCCGGATCAACAGCGAACAGAATATCGACGGTGTGATCATCATCGTGCGGCTGAGGTACGCCGTTGACGTTGGCGAAGGTGTAACCCTCGTTACCCAGACGACGGGTGATCAGCTCGGATGTGGTGGTCATCAGCTTGCGCGAGAACACCTGGCCTTTCTGCACCAGCAGCAGGGACTTGACCTGATCTTCAGGGACTTTCAGATCACCGCTGAGCTTGACGTCACGAACGGTGTACTTCTCGCCTTCGGTGACGTTGACAGTGATGTAGACGTGCTTCTTGTCCGGGGTGATGGAGACCTGGGTCGAAGCGATATCCATGTTGATATAGCCACGGTCCAGGTAGTAGGAACGCAGACGCTCCAGGTCACCGGAAAGCTTTTCACGGGCGTACTTGTCATCGTTCTTGAAGAACGACAGCCAGTTGGTGGTTTTCAGTTCGAACAGGTCGGTCAGGTCTTCTTCAGGGAAAACCGTGTTGCCCACCACGTTGATGTGCTGAATGGCCGCAACGGTACCTTCGTTGATCTTCACTTTCAGACCCACGCGGTTACGCGGCTGCGAGACCACTTCGGTATCAACGGTAGCCGAGTAGCGACCTTGCGCGACGTACTGACGTTGCAGTTCGTTACGCACACCCTCAAGGGTGGCGCGCTGGAAGATCTCGCCTTCGGCCAGACCGGACTGTTTGAGACCTTTCATCAAGTCTTCAGTGGAGATCGCCTTGTTGCCTTCGATCTCGATACTGGCGACCGACGGACGTTCAACGACCGTGATTACCAGAACGTTGCCTTCGCGGCCCAGCTGGATATCTTGAAAGAAACCGGTTTTGAACAACGCACGAGTGGATTCCACCAGGCGACGATCATCCGCCTGCTCACCGACGTTCAACGGCAAGGCACCAAAGACGCTACCCGCGGAGACCCGCTGGAGGCCATTGACGCGAATATCAGAGATAGTGAAGGACTCGGCGTGAACTTCGGCGATCATCAATACGGTGAGAACCGCAGTTAGCAGCAGACGTTTCATGAAGTCCTTTCTTATTCCAACTGGCAATAAACAAACTGCCGCAAAATGCGGCAGATTCGCAATTCAGCGAAGCGTTACAGACGACCCAGATCGTTGACCAGAGCAAGCAACATCACCCCGACCACCAAACTGATACCGATCTGTATCCCCCAACCTTGCACCCGATCCGACAAGGGACGACCACGCGCCCACTCGATCAGATAAAACAACAAATGCCCCCCATCCAGTACAGGAATGGGCAGCAAATTCAGAACGCCCAGGCTAATACTCAGATAAGCAAGGAAATTCAGGAAATCAGCGACGCCCGACTGGGCAGAAGCGCCCGCCACTTTAGCAATGGTTATCGGTCCACTCAAGTTTTTTACCGAGAGCTCGCCGAACAGCATTTTCTTCAGTGAATCGAGCGTCAGAATGCTCATGGTCCAAGTGCGACGGGCACCCTCGCCAATTGCAGCCAGCGGCCCATAACTGACCTCGCGAATCATCTCCGGTGGCCAGTCGACAGCTTTTACGCCAGCCCCCAGATATCCGCTTGGCGTTTTGCTTTCGCCACGCGCTGCCAGGGTCACAGGGACGTCGATTTGAGCATTGTCGCGCTCGACGCGCAGCATGATTTTGGTATCAGGACGCGTACGGACCGTATCAACGACCTGCTGCCAGTCATTCAGCGCCTGACCGTCGAGCGCCAACAGACGATCGCCAGTCTTCAGGCCGGCCGCCTGGGCCGGACCTTTCGGATCCAGTTCGGCAAGTACCGGCGGCAGGGCCGGGCGCCACGGACGAATCCCCAGGGAGCGGATCGGGTCCGGCTCATCTGCGCCTTTGAGCCAGTTATCCAGCTTCAGCTCACGCGGCGAATCGACAGTCGTACCCTGCTCACGCACCAGCAGCTGCAAAGAACCGCTTTCGCCAAGGCGCCGGACCAATTGCAAATTGACGGCTGCCCAACCGGTAGTCGGCTCCCCATCTATAGAAACGATTTCCTGGCCTGAGCTCAAACCGGCACTGGCCGCGATACTGCCGGATTCAACCGCACCGATGACCGGACGCACCTGCTCGCTGCCGAGCATGGCCAACACCCAGAAGAACACCAACGCCAAGAGGAAGTTGGCAATGGGACCTGCAGCGACAATGGCGATACGCTGACGCACGGTTTTGCGGTTGAACGACTGATCAAGCTGATCGACTGGAACTTCGCCTTCGCGCTCATCGAGCATCTTGACGTAGCCACCCAACGGTATCGCCGCGATGACAAACTCAGTGCCTTGCTTGTCATGCCAGCGCAGCAACGGCATGCCGAAGCCTACGGAAAATCGCAGAACCTTGACGCCACAGCGACGCGCGACCCAGAAGTGGCCGAATTCGTGAAAGGTGACCAGCACACCCAAGGCGATCAGGGTGCCGGCAATCATATAGAGCGCGCTCATCTACTTTCTCCGCAATCCTGTTCAGTACCGCGTGTAGCCATTGTGTTGCAAATTTTATCGATCGTGACGCTTCAACCATTGCTCGGCCAGGATTCGTGCCTTGGCGTCTGCCGTAAACACGGCTTCGAGATCGGCCATCGCAACAACCGGTTCGAGGTTCAAGACTTCCTCGATGATACTCGCGATTTCCAGATAACGGACCCGTCCATCGAGAAACGCTGCCACCGCGACTTCATTGGCCGCATTGAGCATTGCCGGAGCACTGTCGCCCGCCTCGGCAGCTTGCCGCGCCAGACGCAGGCAAGGGAAGCGCTGTTCATCCGGCGCCTCGAAGTCCAGACGCGCGATGGCGAACAGATCCAGCGGTGCTACACCGGAATCAATACGCTCCGGCCAGGCCAGGGCATTGGCAATCGGTGTACGCATATCGGGATTGCCCAACTGCGCCAGCACCGAACCGTCGACATAATCGACCAGCGAGTGAATCACGCTCTGCGGATGAATCACCACCTCGACCTGGAAAGGCTTTGCATCGAACAACCAACAAGCCTCGATCAGCTCGAGCCCTTTATTCATCATGCTGGCCGAATCGACCGAAATCTTGCGCCCCATGGACCAGTTCGGGTGCGCACATGCCTGATCAGGTGAAACATGCGCCAATTCACTCATGGGCGTCTGTCGGAACGGGCCGCCAGAGGCTGTGAGCAAAATCCGACGGACGCCGACGGAGTTCAATCCACGGGCAAAATCCTGTGGCATGCACTGAAAAATCGCGTTGTGTTCGCTGTCGATCGGCAGTAACACCGAACCACTCTTGCGCACCGCCTGCATGAACAAGGCGCCGGACATCACCAGCGCCTCTTTATTGGCCAGAAGAATTTTCTTGCCCGCTTCGACAGCGGCCAGGGTCGGACGCAGACCTGCCGCACCAACGATTGCCGCCATCACCGCATCGACTTCCGGAGCAGCAGCAACCTGACACAGGCCCTCCTCCCCCACCAGCACGCGAGTCGGCAAACCGGCGGCACGCAAATCATCCTGCAAGCCACGCGCGGCAGCCGCCTCAGGCACCACAGCAAATTGCGGCACGTGGCGCACGCACAAGGTGAAAAGCTCGCTCAGACGCGTGAAACCACTCAACGCGAAGACCTGATAACGCTCAGGATGACGAGCAATGACATCCAGCGTGCTCAGGCCGATCGAGCCCGTCGCACCCAGAACGGTAATCTGTTGTGGCCGACTCACGGTGCAGCCATCCAAAGCAGTACGGCGAACACTGGAATGGCTGCGGTCAGACTGTCGATACGGTCAAGCACACCACCATGACCCGGCAGCAGATTACTGCTGTCCTTGATGCCGGACTGACGCTTGAACATGCTTTCGGTCAGGTCGCCAACAACAGAAATGAACACGATCAGCGCGGCGCCAATCAAGCCTTTAAGCAGCTCGGCGACGGTCCAGTCACGCACCAGGCCGACAATCGCGGTGATCAGCAGACTCAGTGCCAGACCACCGTAGACGCCTTCCCAGCTTTTTCCCGGGCTGACTTGCGGGGCCAGCTTGCGCTTGCCAAATTTGCGCCCGGAGAAGTAAGCACCGATATCGGCACCCCAGACCAACACCATCACCGCCATGATCAGCCAGTTACCCAGCGGGTATTGCTTGATCTGCACCAGGCCTTGCCAGGCAGGCAACAGAATCAGCAGGCCAATGACCAGTTTGGTGGCGGCCGTGGACCAACGCTCGCTGGAGCGCGGATACGTCAGCACCAGATAGGTCGCCACCGCCCACCAGAGCACCGAAGCCCCCAGCACCCACGGCGCCAGGCCGGGCAGCACATACATGACGAACAACATCAATGCGACGACTGCGGCGTAGCCAACGCGGAACGATTGAGCGGTAAAGCCTGCCAGACGCGCCCATTCCCAGGCGCCCAAACTCACGACCATGCCGATGAACAGGGCAAAACCCGAACCCTGGAGCAAGAAAAAGCCGCACAAGGCGATCGGCAGCAGGATCAGCGCAGTGATGATTCGTTGTTTAAGCATTAAACCCGGGCTCCAGCTTCGACCTGTTCGCTCGTTTTACCGAAGCGACGCTGGCGCGAAGCGAAATCGGCCAGCGCATTGCGCATGGCATCGTGTTTGAAGTCCGGCCAGAACAGGTCGGAGAAGTACAACTCGGCGTAAGCCAGTTGCCACAGCAGGAAGTTGCTGATGCGGTGTTCGCCACCGGTACGGATGCACAGGTCCGGCAATGGCAGATCGCCGGTCGCCAGACAGGTTTGCAGCAGATCCGGGGTAATGTCTTCCGGACGCAGGTGCCCGGCCTGGACTTCACGTGCCAGACGCTGGGCAGCCTGTGCAATATCCCACTGACCGCCGTAATTGGCGGCGATTTGCAGGATGAAACGGTTGGCACCCGCCGTCATCGCTTCGGCTTCACGCATTGCTGCCTGAAGTTCCGGATGGAAGCGCGAACGATCGCCAATGATGCGCAGGCTGATGTTGTTCTCGTTGAGGCGCTTGGCCTCACGACGCAATGCCTTGAAGAAAAGATCCATCAAGGCACTGACTTCTTCGGCCGGGCGTTGCCAGTTTTCACTGGAAAACGCGAACAGGGTGAGCACCTCGACCTTGGCCTCGGCGCACACCTCGATGACGGCCCGCACAGCATCCACGCCCGCTTTATGCCCGGCGACACCCGGCATAAAGCGTTTTTTCGCCCAGCGATTGTTGCCATCCATGATGATCGCGACATGGCGCGGCACCGCGGACGGCGCAGTCTGCTTGGTCTTGTCCATTTAAAGCTCGACCCTTATACGGCCATCAGGTCTTTTTCTTTCTCGTCCGTTGCCTTGGTGATCTGGGCCTCGGATTCTTTGGTCAACTTATCGATATCAGCGATGGCACGACGCTCTTCGTCTTCGCTGATTTCCTTGTCCTTGACCAGTTTTTTCAGCTCGCCCAAGGCATCGCGACGAATATTGCGCACGGCAACACGCGCATCTTCAGCTGCGCTGCGGGCCTGCTTGGTGAAGCCTTTACGCGTTTCCTCGGTGAGGGCAGGCATAGGAATCAACAGCAACTCGCCCAGGTTGGTCGGGTTGAGGTTCAGACCGGCGCTCTGGATCGCCTTGTCGACGGCAGCGAGCATGTTGCGCTCGAACGCCACGACCTGCAGGGTGCGCGAGTCTTTTACGGTGACGTTGGCCACACTGCTCAGCGGGGTGTCAGTGCCGTAGTAAGGCACCATGACACTGCCGAGAATGCTCGGGTGAGCCTTACCGGTACGAATCTGGCCGAACGCGTGGTTCAGAGACTCCAGGGATTTCTGCATACGCGCTTGGGCGTCTTTCTTGATTTCGTTGATCATTGTTGGCCTTCCTCGATCAAAGTCCCTTCAGCGCCGCCGTGCACAATGTTCAGCAGGGCACCGGGCTTGTTCATGTTGAATACGCGCAGCGGCATCTTGTGGTCGCGGCACAGGCAAATAGCGGTCAGATCCATCACGCCCAGCTTGCGATCCAGCACTTCATCATAAGTCAGATGATCGAACTTCTCGGCATGCGGGTCTTTGAACGGGTCAGCGGTGTAGACGCCATCGACCTTGGTCGCTTTGAGCACGACGTCGGCATCGATTTCGATTGCACGCAGGCAGGCTGCCGAATCCGTGGTGAAGAACGGATTACCGGTACCGGCGGCGAAAATCACCACGTCCTTGGAGTTCAGGTGACGCATGGCTTTGCGGCGATCATAGTGATCGGTCACGCCAACCATGGAGATGGCCGACATCACGATGGCCGAGATATTGGCACGTTCCAGCGCGTCGCGCATGGCCAGGGCGTTCATCACAGTGGCCAGCATGCCCATGTGGTCACCTGTCACCCGATCCATACCGGCTTTGCTCAAGGCTTCGCCGCGGAACAGGTTGCCACCGCCGATCACCAGACCGACCTGTACGCCGATGCCGACCAGCTGGCCGACTTCCAGCGCCATCCGATCCAGCACTTTTGGATCGATCCCGAACTCTTCCGAGCCCATCAGGGCCTCGCCGCTAAGCTTGAGTAGAATGCGTTTATAGCGAGCCTGATAACCACTGCCCTGCTGAGCCATTGCGAATCTCTCCTGCGGCGTATTTAAAAATTCTTTGCGAGCTGTTTACAGCTGGCGTTCACTCTAGCTTGGCGCTGCTTCAGCGCCATCGGAACATGGCTTTGTAAGTCAGTTCCAAGTGGAAACCAATAAAAATTGGCAACCCCATCTGAAAAGAGGCTGCGCGCGTAAGCGGGCAGCCTCTTTCGGGCGACAGTTGAAAAACCGTCTTATTGCTTGGCGGCAGCCAGCTGGGCAGCAACTTCTTCAGCGAAGTTGTCGACCGGCTTCTCGATGCCTTCGCCTACTTTGAAGTAAGTGAAGGAAACGATTTCTGCGCCGGCTTTCTTGGCCAGCTCGCCAACCTTGACTTCAGGGTTCTTGACGAACGCCTGCTCAACCAGGCTTGCTTCTGCCAGGAACTTGCTGATACGGCCCTTGACCATGTTCTCAACAATGTTTTCTGGCTTGCCTTTGATCTTCTCTTCGTTCAGCTGCAGGAACACAGCTTTTTCACGCTCGATCGCTTCATCCGAAACTTGCGAAGGCAGCAGGAACTCAGGGTTGCTTGCAGCTACGTGCATCGCGATGTCTTTGGCCAGCTCGACGTCACCGCCTTTCAGGACAACAGCAACACCGATCTTGTTACCGTGCAGGTAGGTGCCGACAACGTCACCCTCTACGCGGACCAGACGACGGATGTTGACGTTTTCACCAACTTTAGCAACCAGAGCTTCACGAGCCGATTCCTGAGCGGCGATCAGCGGAGCTGCATCGGTCAGGTTCTCGTCGAAGGCTTTTTCTACGCTGGCAGCAACGAAGTTCTTGAAGTCATCTTGCAGGGCCAGGAAGTCGGTCTGCGAGTTGACTTCCAGCAGCACGGCTGCCTTGTCGTTCGATTTGATGGCGATTGCGCCTTCAGCGGCAACGTTGCCCGCTTTCTTGGCAGCCTTGATCGCGCCCGAAGCACGCATGTCATCAATGGCTTTTTCGATGTCGCCGCCAGCCTTTTCCAGGGCTTTCTTGCAGTCCATCATGCCTTCGCCGGTACGCTCGCGCAGTTCTTTGACCAACGCTGCAGTAATTGCTGCCATTTTCAAATTCCTCTTGGATAGGTTTTCAACCATTCCACCCGATCGAACGGGCGTTCAATTCTTCCCGAACCAGCTTGTAGCCGCTGCACGTTACAGATGCTGTAGCTGCGCTGCCGACAAATGGTTTTCGAGGTGGCAAAAAGGGGGCCAAGCCCCCTTTTTGCTTACTGAGTTAACGCCAGGGCGCTAATTACTCAGCTGCAGCCTGAGTTTCTTCAGCTGCGAATTCTACAGTGCCGCCAGCAACATTGTTGCGACCGCGGATTACTGCGTCAGCCATCGAACCCATGTACAGCTGGATAGCGCGGATTGCGTCATCGTTGCCTGGGATGATGTAGTCAACGCCTTCCGGGCTGCTGTTGGTGTCGACAACGCCGATTACCGGGATGCCCAGCTTGTTGGCTTCGGTGATCGCGATGCGCTCGTGGTCAACGTCGATCACGAACAGTGCGTCTGGCAGACCGCCCATGTCCTTGATGCCGCCCAGCGAACGATCCAGCTTTTCCAGGTCACGGGAGCGCATCAGCGCTTCTTTCTTGGTCAGCTTGGCGAAAGTACCGTCTTCGGCTTGAACTTCAAGGTCACGCAGACGCTTGATGGAAGCACGAATGGTTTTGAAGTTGGTCAGCATGCCGCCCAACCAGCGGTGATCGACGTACGGCGAACCGCAACGTGCTGCTTCTTCAGCAACGATCTTGCCAGCGGAACGCTTGGTGCCGACGAACAGAATCTTGTTTTTGCCCTGGGCCAGACGCTCTACGAAAGTCAGAGCTTCGTTGAACATTGGCAGGGTTTTTTCAAGGTTGATAATGTGAATCTTGTTACGCGCGCCGAAAATGTACTTACCCATTTTCGGATTCCAGTAACGGGTTTGGTGACCGAAGTGCACACCGGCCTTCAGCATATCGCGCATATTGACTTGGGACATGATAGTTCCTTGATAAGTCGGGTTTGGCCTCCACGTATCCCAATGACCAACCAGTGGCATAAAGCCAAAAGCACCCAGGTCATCGTGTCGACACGTGTGTGGATTTAAGCTTTTCGGAGCATCCCCGGAAAGCGGCGCATTTTATACCACAGGGTGCGCAGAAACGGAACCCGGAATCTGTATTCGCACCAAGGACATGGGCGCAGCCCCCTTGGAATCGGCCCCGAGCGCACCATTGTATAGAGAGAAGCGATGCACGCGGGCGCTGAATTGCGCCGTGCGTCTGTTAGAATCGCGTTTTTCAGGGTGGCCAATCGAACACCTGCCACCCTATTCGTATCAGCAAGCGCCGCCGAGCGCAGAGAGAGCCTGTATGACCGTCACCCTCAAAACCCCCGAGGACATCGCTGGCATGCGCGTCGCCGGCAAACTGGCCGCCGATGTGCTGGAAATGATTGCCGAACATGTCAAACCGGGCGTCACCACCGATCAACTGAACCAGATCTGCCACGACTACATCGTCAACGTGCAGCAAGCCATCCCTGCCCCACTCAACTACAAGGGCTACCCGAAGTCGATCTGCACCTCGATCAACCACGTGGTCTGCCACGGCATCCCGAACGACAAGCCGCTGAAAAACGGCGATACCCTGAACATCGACGTGACCGTGATCAAGGACGGCTACCACGGCGATACCAGCCGTATGTTCCACGTCGGCGAAGTGCCGGTCTGGGCCGAGCGTCTGTCGCAGATCACCCAGGAATGCATGTACAAGGCGATCGAGATCGTCAAACCCGGCTGCCGCCTCGGCGACATCGGCGAAGTGATTCAGAAGCACGCCGAGAAGAATGGTTTCTCGGTGGTTCGCGAATTCTGCGGCCACGGCATCGGCAAGGTCTTCCACGAAGAACCGCAAATTCTGCACTACGGTCGCGCCGGCACCGGCATGGAACTGAAGGCCGGCATGACTTTCACCATCGAGCCGATGATCAATCAGGGCAAGGCCGACACCAAAGTACTGGGCGACGGCTGGACCGCAATCACCAAGGACCGCAAGCTCTCGGCCCAGTGGGAACACACCCTGCTGGTCACTGACACCGGTTACGAGATCTTTACCCTGCGCGCCGATGACACCATCCCGCGCGTCTCGGCCTGATCCACACAACGTTCCCAGCCTTATAGAAGGAAAGCCAATCGATGCCGCAGGTGGATCCCGAACTCTTCGACCGCGGCCAGTTCCAGGCTGAACTGGCCCTGAAAGCGAGTCCTATCGCGGCGTTCAAGAAGGCGATCCGCCAGGCTCGCGAGGTGCTCGACACGCGTTTTCGCCAGGGTCGCGACATTCGCCGCCTGATCGAAGACCGTGCCTGGTTCGTCGACAACATCCTGCAAAAGGCCTGGGAGCAGTTCAACTGGAGCGAGGACGCCGACATCGCGCTGGTCGCAGTCGGCGGCTACGGTCGCGGTGAGCTGCACCCGTATTCCGACATCGATCTGCTGATCCTGCTGGACAGCGCCGATCACGAAGTTTTCCGCGACTCCATCGAGCGTTTTCTGACACTGCTGTGGGACATTGGCCTGGAAGTCGGTCAGAGCGTGCGCTCGGTCGACGAATGTGCCGAAGAGGCTCGCGCTGACCTCACGGTTGTCACCAACCTGATGGAAAGCCGCACCATTTGCGGCCCCGAGCGTCTGCGCCAGCGCATGCTCGACGTCACCAGCACCGCACACATGTGGCCGGCCAAGGAGTTTTTCCTGGCCAAGCGTGCCGAGCAGAAGGCCCGTCACCACAAGTACAACGACACCGAATACAACCTGGAACCCAACGTCAAAGGCTCGCCCGGCGGCTTGCGGGATATCCAGACGATTCTGTGGGTGGCCCGGCGTCAGTACGGCACCCTGAACCTGCGCGCCCTCGCCGGCGAAGGTTTTCTGGTTGAGAGCGAAAACGCCCTGCTCGCCTCTTCCCAGGAATTCCTCTGGAAAGTGCGATATGCGCTGCACATGCTCGCCGGTCGCTCGGAAGACCGCTTGTTGTTCGATCATCAGCGCACCATCGCCGGCCTGCTCGGTTTTGAAGGCGACGACGCCAAACAGGCCGTCGAAAACTTCATGCAACAGTATTTCCGCGTGGTAATGAGCATCGCCCAGCTCAGCGACCTGATCATTCAGCATTTCGAGGAAGTCATCCTCGCCCCGGAAGACGAAGCGCCGCCGCAGCCGATCAACTCGCGCTTCCAGCTCCACGACGGCTATATCGAGGCGCGCAACGACAACGTGTTTCGCCGCACGCCGTTCGCCATGCTCGAAATATTCGTGCTGATGGCCCAGCAGCCGGAAATCAAAGGCGTGCGCGCCGACACCATTCGATTGCTGCGGGAAAACCGTCACCTGATCGACGACAACTTCCGCAACGATATTCGCAATACCAGCCTGTTCATCGAGCTGTTCAAGTGCAAGATCGGCATCCACCGTAACCTGCGCCGGATGAACCGATACGGCATTCTCGGGCGCTATCTGCCGGAGTTCGGCTTTATCGTCGGGCAAATGCAGCACGACCTGTTCCACATTTATACGGTCGATGCGCACACGCTGAACCTGATCAAGCACCTGCGCAAATTGCAGTACACCCAGGTCTCGGAGAAATTTCCGCTGGCGGCCAAGCTCATGGCCAAACTGCCCAAGCCCGAACTGATCTACATGGCGGGCCTGTATCACGACATTGGTAAAGGCCGGCATGGCGATCACTCGGAAATCGGCGCGGTCGATGCAGAGGCGTTCTGCCAGCGTCATCAACTGCCAGTGTGGGACAGTCGCCTGATCGTCTGGCTGGTGCAGAACCATCTGGTGATGTCGACCACCGCCCAGCGCAAGGACTTGTCCGATCCGCAAGTGATCCACGACTTTGCCTTGGCCGTCGGCGACGAAACCCGCCTCGACTACCTCTACGTGCTGACGGTGGCCGACATCAACGCGACCAACCCGACGCTGTGGAATTCGTGGCGCGCCAGCCTGTTGCGCCAGCTCTACACCGAGACCAAGCGCGCCTTGCGCCGTGGCCTGGAAAACCCGGTGGACCGCGAAGAGCAGATCCGCCAGACCCAAAGCGCCGCGCTGGATATTCTGGTGCGTGGTGGCACCGACCCGGACGATGTCGAGCAGTTGTGGGCGCAGTTGGGCGATGACTATTTCCTGCGCCACACCGCCGGCGACGTGGCCTGGCACAGTGATGCGATCCTGCAGCAACCGGTCGATGGCGGGCCGCTCGTGCTGATCAAGGAAACCACCCAGCGCGAGTTCGAGGGCGGCACGCAGATCTTCATCTATGCACCGGACCAGCATGATTTCTTCGCCGTGACCGTGGCCGCGATGGACCAGCTCAACCTGAACATTCACGACGCCCGGGTCATCACCTCGAGCAGCCAGTTCACCCTCGACACCTACATCGTGCTCGACAACGAAGGCGAATCGATCGGCGACAACCCGGCACGGGTCAAACAGATCCGCGAAGGCCTGACCGAAGCCCTGCGCAACCCGGACGATTACCCGACGATCATCCAGCGCCGCGTGCCGCGTCAGCTCAAGCATTTCGCCTTTGCGCCGCAGGTGACGATTCACAACGATGCGCAGCGTCCGGTGACGGTTCTGGAATTGACCGCCCCGGATCGCCCGGGACTGCTGGCGCGGATCGGCGGGATTTTCCTTGAGTTCGACCTGTCGCTGCAGAACGCCAAGATTGCGACCCTCGGCGAGCGGGTCGAAGACGTGTTCTTCATCACCGACGCCCACAACCAACCGTTGTCCGACCCGTTGCTGTGCAGCCGTTTGCAGGATGCGATCGTTGAGCAACTGAGCGTCAATCAGGAACCCGATATCAAACTGTCGCGCCTCAGTATTTGATGGCGCCCCGGATTCAAATGGCTTTGCGAGAGACCCTGCCCCAATGAACAACGCTCTGAACCAGCTCCAGCCGTACCCGTTCGAAAAGCT
>NZ_JAMLFX010000001.1:459426-501763 GCF_023634765.1 Pseudomonas sp. AKS31 | reverse complement strand
TCAAGGAGTTTTCCGTTTCGACTGCGCCGGAAGTGGGGCGAATTATAGACATCTGAAATCTGCCGTCAACACCTATTTTCATAAATCTGTCACATCGGTCAAAAAAGCCCGAAAACGCGAAGGCCGACCCCAAGGGGTCGGCCTTCGCTGCACTGCCCTTCTACTTACAAGCTAGGGAAGGCGAACTGCGAAGCCTCATGGCTTGCACGTTGCGGCCAGCGCTGAGTGATCGCCTTGCGCCGGGTATAGAAGCGCACACCATCCGGACCATAAGCATGCAGATCGCCAAACAGCGAACGCTTCCAGCCGCCGAAGCTGTGGTAAGCCACCGGTACCGGCAGCGGCACGTTGACGCCAACCATGCCGACTTCGATCTCGTCGCAGAACAGACGCGCCGCTTCACCGTCACGGGTGAAGATGCAGGTGCCGTTGCCGTATTCGTGATCGTTGATCAGTTGCATCGCCTCTTCCAGGCTGTTCACTCGGACGACGCACAACACCGGCCCGAAGATCTCTTCTTTATAGATGCGCATCTCTGGGGTGACGTTGTCGAACAGGCAGCCACCGAGGAAGAAACCTTCTTCATGCCCTGCCACGCTCAAACCACGACCGTCGACCACCAGGGTCGCGCCCGCTGCCACGCCGTCATCAACGTATCCACTGACTTTGTCGCGCGCCTGACCTGTCACCAGTGGGCCCATGTCCAGACCACACGAAGTGCCGGCACCGATTTTCAGCGCCTTGATCTGTGGAACCAGTTTGGCCACCAGTGCATCCGCCACTTGGTCCCCCACACACACGGCCACCGAAATCGCCATGCAGCGCTCGCCGCAAGAACCGTAAGCCGCGCCCATCAGTGCACTGACCGCGTTGTCCAGATCGGCATCCGGCATCAACACTGCGTGGTTCTTCGCGCCGCCCAGTGCCTGCACGCGTTTGCCGCGCTTGGTGCCTTCGGCGTAGATGTATTCCGCAATCGGCGTCGAACCAACGAAGCTCAGCGCTTTGACTTCCGGCGCTTCGATCAGCGCATCCACCGCAGTCTTGTCACCGTGCACCACGCTCATCACACCTTTCGGCAGACCGGCTTCCAGCAGCAGTTGAGCGATAAGCAGCGTCGAACTTGGATCACGCTCGGACGGCTTGAGGATGAAGCAGTTGCCGCAGACGATCGCCAACGGGTACATCCACAGCGGCACCATGGCCGGGAAGTTGAAAGGTGTGATACCCGCCACAATGCCCAGCGGCTGGAAGTCCGACCATGCATCGATGTTCGGGCCGACGTTGCGGCTGTATTCGCCCTTGAGGATTTCCGGCGCAGAACAAGCAAACTCGACGTTCTCGATACCGCGCTTCAATTCACCGGCAGCGTCTTCAAGTGTCTTGCCGTGTTCTTCGCTGATCAATTGCGAGATACGTGCTTCGTTCTGCTCCAGCAATTGCTTGAAGCGGAACATCACCTGCGCACGTTTGGCCGGCGGCGTGTTGCGCCAGGCAGGAAACGCAGCCTTGGCGGCATCGATGGCTTTCTGGATGGTTGCCTGGCTGGCCAGTGGCAGCTTGTGGATAGCCTGACCGGTCGACGGATTGAACACATCAACCGCGCGACCGTTCTCGGTCACCAGTTCGCCATTGATCAAATGCGGGATAACGCTCATCGAAAACTCCTGAATTCTTGTCCACAGGCAGCCGTTAAGGCATGCCCGTTTTTGTAGGTATATATAGAGGGAAAAATCAGTCGAGCTTGTTCAGCACTTCGCCGACCGCGTCGAACAGACGATCGAGGTCTTGCGGTTTGCTGTTGAAAGTCGGGCCGAACTGCAGGGTGTCGCCGCCGAAGCGTACGTAGAACCCGGCTTTCCACAGGGCCATGCCGGCTTCGAACGGACGCACGATGGCGTCGCCGTCACGATGGGCAATCTGGATCGCACCGGCCAGGCCGAAGTTACGGATGTCGATAACGTTTTTCGAACCTTTCAGACCGTGCAGCGCGTTCTCAAAATGCGGGGCGACTTCTGCAACGCTCTGTACCAGGTTTTCCTTTTGCAGCAGGTCGAGTGCTGCAAGGCCAGCGGCGCAAGCCACCGGGTGTGCCGAGTAGGTGTAGCCGTGTGGAAATTCCACAGCGTATTCCGGGGTCGGCTGATTCATGAACGTCTGATAGATCTCGGAGCTGGCAATCACCGCGCCCATCGGGATCGCACCATTGGTGACTTGCTTGGCGATGCACATCAGGTCCGGGGTGACGCCAAAGGTGTCGGCGCCGAACATGTTGCCGGTACGGCCAAAACCGGTGATCACTTCGTCGAACACCAACAGAATGCTGTGTTGATCGCAGATTTCACGCAGACGCTTCAGGTAACCCTGCGGTGGCACCAGTACGCCGGCGGAACCGGCCATAGGTTCTACGAATACGGCGGCGATGTTCGAGGCATCGTGCAACTCGATCAGCTTCAGCAGTTCGTCCGCCAAGGCGATACCGCCCTGCTCCGGCATGCCACGGGAGAAGGCGTTGCTGGCCAGCAAAGTGTGGGGCAGGTGATCGACGTCCATCATCGCTTGGCCGAACAGCTTGCGATTGCCGTTGACACCGCCGAGGCTGGTGCCGGCGATGTTCACGCCATGATAACCACGAGCACGGCCGATCATTTTGGTTTTGGTCGACTGGCCTTTCAGGCGCCAGTAGGCACGGACCATTTTCACCGCGGTGTCAGCGCACTCGGAACCCGAGTCAGTGAAGAACACGTGGTTGAGGTTGCCCGGGGTCAGCTCGGTGATCTTCTCGGCCAGCTGGAACGACAGTGGGTGGCCGTACTGGAAGCCCGGCGAGTAATCGAGGGTGCCCAACTGTTTGGAGACCGCTTCCTGAATTTCCTTGCGAGTGTGGCCGGCGCCGCAGGTCCACAGGCCGGACAGCGAGTCGTATACCCGACGGCCCTTGTCGTCAATCAGCCAACTGCCTTCAGCACCAACGATCAGACGCGGGTCGCGCTGGAAGTTACGGTTGGCGGTGTACGGCATCCAGTGCGCGTCCAGCTTCAGTTGGCTGGCCAGTGGCGACGGCGCGTTTTCAGGCATGTTCATCGGGCAAAACCTCGCAGGGCATAAGCGTCAGGGAGATAAAAAGCGTTGTTGCAGCTAAATTGCCACGAGGATAAAGTCGGTGAAATTCAACTCTTCTAACCTTCAGTTAGAACTTCGCTAAACAATGAGAGCAACAAGATGAGCAGCCGTCGCTCCGATCCGCTGGCCCAGGTCAGTGACTTTGATATTCGCTTGCTGCGGATTTTCCGCAGCGTGGTGGAGTGCGGCGGCTTCTCGGCAGCGGAAACCGTGCTCGGCATCGGCCGTTCGGCGATCAGCCAACAGATGAGCGATCTGGAGCAGCGCCTCGGTTTGCGTCTGTGCCAGCGCGGTCGCGCCGGGTTTTCGCTGACCGAAGAAGGTCGCGAGGTATATCAGTCGGCGTTGCAGCTATTAAGTGCGCTGGAAAGCTTTCGCACTGAGGTCAACGGTCTGCACCAGCATTTGCGCGGCGAACTGATCATCGGTCTGACCGACAACCTCGTCACCCTCCCCCACATGCGCATCACCCACGCCCTCGCTCAGTTGAAGGAACGCGGGCCGGATGTGCAGATCCAGATTCGCATGATTGCGCCCAATGAAGTCGAGCAAGGTGTGCTCGATGGGCGTTTGCATGTCGGCGTGGTACCGCAGGCCAGTGCCTTGTCGGGGCTGGAGTATCAGCCGTTGTACAGCGAGCGTTCGCTGCTTTATTGCGCGGTTGGCCATCCGTTGTTTTATGTCGATGACAAACAACTCGATGACGAACGCCTTAACAGTCAGGACGCGATTGCCCCGACCTTTCGTTTGCCGGCGGATATTCAAGCGCATTACCAAGCGCTCAATTGCACAGCCAGTGCTTCTGACCGTGAGGGTATGGCGTTTCTGATTTTGACCGGGCGCTACATTGGCTATCTGCCGGATCACTACGCCAGCCTCTGGGTGCAGCAAGGTCGCTTGCGCGCGTTGAAGGCGCAAACGCGTTTTTATGACCTGAGCCTCGCATCGGTCACGCGCAAGGGCCGGCGCCCTCATTTGGTGCTAGAAAGCTTTTTGGAGAGTCTGGCGGCAACGCGTTGAAAATCCGCCGAGGCCTGCCAGCGTTGGGCCCTGGCGACAAATACGGCAAATAACCTGAGCAAGTGGACAGCTTTTTGCAGAGCAGGATCAACCCGATCCTTCAACAAGAAGCCTTAAGCCATGCAGCCTGATTCCGCACCGTCCAGCGACCTGATCTACGGCCTCAACGACCGCCCCAAACCCGCCGCCGCAGTCCTTGCCGCGCTGCAACACGTGCTCGCCAGTTTCGTCGGCATCATTACCCCGCCACTAGTGATTGGCTCGGCGCTCGGGCTGACCGCGCATTTGCCGTACCTGATCAGCATGGCGTTGATGGTTTCGGGCGTCGGCACCTTTATTCAGGCGCGGCGGCCGTTCGGCATCGGCGCGGGGATGATTTGTCTGCAGGGCACCAGTTTCGCCTTTCTCGGTGCGGTGCTGTCGGCCGGATTTCTGGTCAAGCAACGCGGTGGTAGTCCGGAAGACATTCTGGCAATGATTTTCGGTGTGTGCTTTTTCGGCGCAATCGTGCAGATCGTCCTCAGCCGCTTTATCGGTCAATTGCGTCGCGTGGTCACGCCGCTGGTAACCGGCATCGTTATCACCCTGATCGGCATCAGCCTGATCAAGGTCGGCATCACTGATCTCGGCGGTGGCTTCAATGCGCCGGACTTCGGTGCGCCGGGCAATCTGGCGCTGGGCGTGTTTGTGTTGCTGACGATCATTCTGCTTAACCGCTCGAATACTCCGTGGGTGCGGTTGTCGGCAATCATCATCGGACTGCTGCTCGGCAGTCTGGCTGCCTGGTTCAGTGGGAAACTGCTACCGCAGCCCTTGCCTGACGTGCCGCTGATGAGTTTTCCTACGCCGTTCAAGTTTGGCTTCAGCTTCGACTGGACAGCTTTCCTGCCGGTCGCGCTGATTTATCTGATCAGCACCATCGAAACCGTCGGCGACCTCACCGCCAACTGCATGCTCGCCCGCCAGCCGATCAGCGGCCCTTCCTATATAAGTCGCCTGCGCGGTGGCGTACTTGGCGATGGCGTCAGTTGCATGATCGCCGCGACCTTCAGCGCCTTCCCTAACACCACGTTCGCGCAGAACAACGGCGTGATCCAGTTGACCGGCGTCGCCAGCCGCTACGTCGGCCTGTACATCGGCGCGATCCTGTTTTGCCTCGGCCTGTTCCCGATGATCGGCGCAGTCCTGCAACAGATTCCGAAACCGGTACTGGGTGGCGCAACCCTGGTGATGTTCGGTGCGGTGGCCGCTGCGGGTGTGCGCATCCTCGCGCAGTCACCGCTGGATCGGCGCAGCATGTTGATCATCGCCACCTCGTTCGGCGTCGGCCTGGGCATTGCCGCGCAACCGAACCTGCTGCACCTGCTGCCGAAACTGGTGCAGAACCTGTTCGACTCGGCCATCACCAGCGGTGGCCTGACGGCGATCATCCTGTGCCTGCTGCTTCCGGAGTCGAAAACCGAGGCCACTGAAGTGCCCGCGCCGCTGAACAAGATCGAACAGGCGTAACGGTTTTATCGCGCAAGGACTTGTCGGATGCCTGTGGGTGCGCTATCAACGCAACTGGTTGCACCCACAACAAACCCGGAAGTGCCTATGACCTTTGAAGTCCCAGCCCATGGCGGCAAACCCGCCAGCCGCATTCGTCAGAAGAACGAAGAGACCATCCTCAAAGCCGCCGAAGACGAGTTCGCCCGTCACGGGTACAAAGGCACCAGCATGAACACCATCGCCCAGAATGCCGGGTTGCCCAAGGCGAACCTGCATTACTACTTCACCAACAAACTTGGTTTGTACGTGGCGGTGCTGAGCAACATCATCGAGTTGTGGGACAGCACCTTCAACACCCTCACCGCCGAAGACGATCCGGCCGAAGCGCTGACCCGCTACATCCGCGCCAAGATGGAATTCTCCCGTCGTCAGCCACAGGCCTCGCGGATCTTTGCGATGGAAGTGATCAGCGGCGGCGAATGCCTCAGCGAATATTTCAATCAGGATTACCGCGCCTGGTTCACCGGCCGCGCGGCGGTGTTTCAAGCGTGGATTGATGCGGGCAAAATGGACCCGGTCGATCCGGTGCACCTGATCTTCCTGTTGTGGGGCAGCACCCAGCATTACGCTGACTTCGCCACGCAGATCTGCCGCGTCAGCGGTCGCAGCAAGTTGACCAAGCAGGACATGGAAGACGCCGGCAACAACCTGATCCGCATCATTCTCAAAGGCTGCGGCCTCACTCCTCCTCTATAAGACGTTTATGCCTTTCACCCTCAGCGGTTTTTGCGAGTACCGCGAAGAGATTCGCAAAAGCCGCTTTATCACTTTCGCCACGCCGATCGGCAGTCCTGCCGAGGCGCAGGCGTTTTTCGAGCAGTACAGCGATCTGAACGCCTCGCACAACTGCTGGGCATGGAAACTCGGCGATCAATACCGCAGCAATGACGACGGCGAACCCGGCGGCACGGCGGGGCGACCGATTCTGGCGGCGATTGAAGCGCAGGACTGCGATCAGGTCGCGGTGCTGGTGATCCGTTGGTACGGCGGCATTCAACTCGGCACGGGTGGTTTGGCCCGGGCGTATGGCGGTGGGGCGAACAAGTGCCTGCAGACGGCGGCCAAGATTGAGCTGATTAGCCGGGTGCCGCTGAGTTGCGCCTGCGGGTTTGCCGAGTTGGCGTTGGTGAAGTTGCGCGTGGCGGATTTGGGCGGGCTGGTGGTGGAAGAGAATTTTACCGCCAATGGCGTTGAGTTGAAGTTGGCGGTGGGTGAGGCGCAGATCGAGTTGTTGCAAAGCCAATTGGCGGATTTGAGTCGTGGGCGGATTTTGTTGCAGCGGTGAAGCCCAGATCAAAAGATCGCAGCGTTCCGCAGCTCCTACAGGGGAACGCATTTCAAATGCAGGATCTGCCGAAGGCTGCGATCTTTTAGGGCATCCCCCGTTTTCCTTATTCCACAGAGTTGCCCACATCGGCTGTGCACCCGACTGTGGATAACCTGAGTACATTCCGCTGTAACCCTTCTGTCACGTGGCTTTGCGCGGTTTGTTCACTTTTCGTTCAATTCACCCGACGAAACGAAATTTTCAAACAGAAACAGTCAGTTAGCGCGGTTTATCACCATTAGAAGAAAGCACCGCCGTGCTTATGCCCGGGTGTGCAGCTTGCGCACAATAACTGTGGAACAAGCTGTGGATAACCCGTTCATGGCTGGCGCAGTCGCTGGATCCATCTAGCCCCCAAGGGATTGCTCGTTTTTTGATCAGATCGCGACGGGCAAAACTGGCGCCCGATCAACGGCTTTGCTCTGAATTGGTGCCGGACAACAGTACGATTTCCCTTTAAATGCTCTGCACCAGGTGCTCGCACACGCGGCCCGCTCGCGTTCCTGACTCAATGGCCAGGAAATTGCTTTATCCACAGGCACAACTCCAAAGCAAGTCGAGCCTGTCATGCCAATCGCCACTTCCATCCCGCGCCTGCAATTGCGCCATATCAGCAAACGCTACCCCGGTTGTCTGGCCAATGACGCCATTGACCTGAGCATTGCGCCAGGGGAAATCCATGCCCTGCTCGGTGAAAACGGTGCCGGCAAAAGCACCTTGATGAAGATTATCTACGGCGTCACCCAAGCCGATTCCGGCGAGATGCTCTGGCAAGGTCAGCCGGTGAATATCCGCAACCCGGCCCAGGCGCGGCAGTTGGGGATCGGCATGGTGTTCCAGCATTTCTCGCTGTTCGAGACCCTCAGCGTGGCGCAGAACATTGCCTTGGCGATGGGCGCCGCAGCCGGCACGCCGAAACAACTGGAGCCGAAGATTCGTGAAGTCTCACGCCGTTACGGCATGGCGCTGGAGCCGGAGCGACTTGTCCACAGCCTGTCGATCGGCGAACGGCAACGGGTGGAGATCGTTCGCTGCCTGATGCAGGACATTCGCTTACTGATTCTCGATGAACCGACTTCGGTGCTGACGCCGCAAGAGGCCGATGAATTGTTCATCACCCTGCGCCGCCTCGCCGCCGAGGGCTGCAGCATTCTGTTTATCAGCCACAAACTCGCTGAAGTACGCGCGTTGTGTCACAGCGCCACGGTATTACGCGGCGGGCGCGTGGCCGGGCATTGCGTGCCGGCCGAATGCTCGGATCAACAATTGGCGCAGTTGATGGTTGGCGAAGCGGCAGCGTTGATTGGTGATTATCCGAAGGTCAGCGGCGGCGCGGCGTTTTTGCAGGTGAAGGGCTTGAGTTGGCACAACCCGGATCCGTTCGGCTGCTCGCTGACTGACATTGATGTGCAAGTGCGCAGCGGTGAAATCGTCGGCATCGCCGGGGTCGCGGGCAATGGTCAGGATGAGTTGCTCGCTCTGCTCAGTGGCGAACACACCTTGCCGCGCGCTGAGGCCGCGACCATTCGCTTCGCGGCGCAGAACGTTGCCGACTTGCGCCCGGATGCCCGGCGCAAACTGGGCTTGGCGTTCGTCCCCGCCGAACGCCTCGGTCACGGCGCGGTGCCGGAGTTGAGTCTGGCTGACAACGCCCTCCTCACCGCGTTCCAGCAAGGCCTGATCAGCAACGGTTTGATCGTTCGCGGCAAAGTCGAAGCCCTCGCCCAACAGATCATTCAACGCTTCGGCGTGAAAACTCCGGACACGCAAACCGCCGCGCGCAGTCTGTCCGGCGGCAATTTGCAGAAATTCATCCTCGGCCGGGAAATCCTTCAGCAACCGAAACTGCTGATCGCCGCGCACCCGACCTGGGGCGTCGACGTCGGCGCCGCCGCAACCATTCACCGTGCGTTGATCGCGTTGCGCGATGCCGGCGCGGCGATTCTGGTGATTTCCGAAGACCTCGATGAGCTGTTCCAGATTAGCGACCGCCTCGGCGCGCTGTGCGGTGGACGTATGTCGGCGCTGCACAACACCACCGATACCCAACTCAGCGACGTTGGCGGCTGGATGGCCGGCCAGTTCGACCACGCCCCTTCAGCCGCCACGGTTTAACGGAGTTATACACATGCTGCTTTCCCTCGAACCCCGTGGCCAGCAATCGCGCCTGATGCTCTGGTGCTCGCCGTTGTTGGCAGCGGCGCTGACGCTTGGCTGCGGCTCGCTGCTGTTCATCGCCCTCGGGCATGACCCGCTGCAAACTTTGCACACGCTGCTGATCGCACCGGTCAGCGATGTGTATGGCGTCTCAGAATTGTTGGTCAAGGCGCTGCCGATTCTGCTCTGCGCACTCGGTCTGGCGGTGGCGTATCAGGCGCGAATCTGGAACATCGGCGCCGAAGGCCAACTGCTCCTCGGCGCCCTCGCCGGCAGTGCCTTGGCGGTAAACATTATCGATATGCAAAGCCGTTGGGCGCTGGTGCTGATCCTGCTCACCGGCACTGTCGCTGGCGCCGCGTGGGCCGGGCTGACGGCGTGGTTGCGCACGCGCTTCAATGCCAACGAAATCCTCACCAGCATCATGCTCAATTACATCGCCCTGAACCTGTTGCTGTTCTGCGTGCACGGCCCGCTGAAGGATCCCGCCGGGTTCAACTTTCCCGAGTCGGCGATGTTCGGCGACGCCAGCCGCTTGCCGTTGTTGATGGAGGATGGCCGCGTGCATGCCGGGGTGTATTTCGCCCTGCTCGCACTGGTCGCGGTGTGGGTGTTGTTGCAGAAAAGCTTTGTCGGGTTCCAGATCAAAGTGCTTGGGCTGGACAAGCGTGCGGCGGGGTTTGTCGGCTTTCGCGAGAAGCGTTTAATCTGGCTGGCGCTGTTGATCAGCGGCGGGCTCGCGGGGCTGGCCGGCGTCTGCGAAGTCACCGGGCCGATTGGCCAGTTGGTGCCGCAGGTGTCACCGGGTTACGGCTATGCGGCAATCACCGTGGCGTTTCTTGGGCGACTGAATCCGCTCGGGATTCTGTTCTCCAGCCTGCTGATGGCGTTGCTGTACATCGGTGGCGAGAGCGCGCAAATGAGCCTGAATCTGCCGCAAGCGATCACCCAGTTGTTTCAGGGAATGATGCTGTTTTTCCTGCTCGCCTGTGACGTGCTGATCCTCTATCGGCCTCGCCTGAACCTGCGTTGGGTGAAGCGCACTTCGACCACTGCCGTAACCGCCGGAGCGCTGTGATGGATATCGATCTGTTGAGCAATATTTTCTACGCCATGGTGCGTTGCGGCACGCCGTTGCTGCTGGTGGCGCTGGGGGAGTTGATCTGCGAGAAGAGCGGCGTGCTCAATCTCGGGCAGGAAGGGATGATGCTGTTTGGTGCGGTGATCGGTTTTATCGTCGCGCTCAACAGCGGCAACCTGTGGCTTGGCGTGTTGCTGGCGATGCTGGCCGGGATGTTGTTGTCGTCGCTGTTTGCGCTGGTGGCGTTGGTGTTCAACGCCAATCAGGTGGCGACCGGGTTGGCGCTGACGATTTTTGGTGTCGGGCTGTCGACCTTTGTCGGCGCGGCTTGGGTCGGAAAACCACTGGCCGGGTTTGAGCCGTTGGCGATTCCTTATCTGAGTGAAATTCCGCTGATCGGGCGGATGCTGTTTGCCCAGGATCTGCTGGTGTACCTGTCGTTCGCGCTGTTTGCGCTGGTGGCGTGGGTGATCATCAAAAGTCGTGTCGGGCTGATCATTCAAGCGGTCGGCGAGAACCCGGACGCGGCCAGTGCGATGGGTTTGCCGGTGTTGACCGTGCGCACGCTGGCAGTGCTGTTTGGCGGGGCGATGGCCGGGTTGGCCGGGGCTTATCTGTCGCTGGCGTACACACCGATGTGGGCGGAAAACATGACCGCCGGGCGCGGCTGGATCGCGCTGGCGCTGGTGGTGTTCGCCAGTTGGCGAGTGTGGCGCTTGTTGCTTGGGGCTTACTTGTTTGGCCTCGCCAGCATCCTGCACCTGGTGGCGCAGGGGTTGGGGCTGGCGATTCCGTCGAGCCTGCTGGCGATGCTGCCGTACGTGGCGACGATTGTCGTGCTGGTGTTGTTATCGCGGGATGCGTTGCGCACAAGATTGTATGCGCCGGTTTCGCTGGGGCAGCCTTGGCAGGCGGGGCATTAGTGCGTTGATTTCAATGGCCCCATCGCTGGCAAGCCAGCTCCCACAGGTTCAGTGATGATCACAAATTTTGTGCACGACACGAACACTGTGGGAGCTGGCTTGCCAGCGATGAGGCCCTGACAGGCAACACCTGAGCAATGCCCCACGCCAGTTCGAAGACCAGGAAAACAATCAGAATCGAACTGCCGCCATGCAACAAGGCATACGCTTGCCAAGCCGCAAACAGAAACCGCCCCACCGCGTCATACCGTCCATAAAGCGCCTGCGGATCGCGAATCCGCAGCACCGCCCAAACGCACACCACCGAACCCAGCAGATTCGCCATCAACATATGCATAGGCTGAAACGCCGGCAGCTCGCCGGGCAAATTCAGTGCGCTCAAAAATCCATGCAAAGCGGCAAAACTCCACGGCGTTGCAAACGCCACCGTGACGATCAGGTCATACCAGGCACTGCCAAGCACCACATTGCGATATTGCGTTGAAGTCCACATCATCCATGCTCCAGAAATTTGAGGAGCAACCACGGTAAAGCCTGGAGTATGCTCCAGGGTCAATAGACCTTTTGAGAAACATTATGCGCATCGGTGAATTAGCCCAGGCCTGCGCCGTCAGCCGTGACACTCTGCGCTTCTACGAGCAGCGCGGGTTGATTGCGGCGCAACGCAGTGCCAACGGTTATCGCGACTATCCGCCGGAGATGGTGCAACTGGTGCTCTACATCAAAACGGCGCAACGCCTGGGATTTACCCTCGGCGAAATCAGTGACAGCGTTGCCGCGCTGTGGAACGCCCCCAAACCGGACAACGCCGTGGCGCAGTTGCTGCGCGACAAGCTGCAACTGATCGAAACCCGTATGCGCGAACTCGACACGCTGCGGCAGGAGTTGCAACTTCGCCTCGGTCAGGCCTGTCCATTGAATCCGTGATCCTCATTCATCAAGGAAGCCCATCATGTCTGCAAAAAACGCACTGATCATCGGCGCCTCCCGGGGCCTGGGCCTCGGTCTGGTGAAAACCCTGCTGGCCGACGGCTGGCAAGTCACCGCCACCGTGCGCAATCCGCAAAACGCCGAGGCGCTGCAAGCGCTGGGCAAGGTGCGGATCGAGAAGCTCGACATGGACGACCAGCAAGCGGTGATCGCCCTGAGTCAGCAGCTCAAGGGCGAAATGTTTGACCTGCTGTTCGTCAACGCCGGGGTCAAAGGCCCGGCAGATCAGACCCCGGGCGGCGCGACGCTCGCCGAAGTCGGTCAGCTGTTTTTCACTAACGCGGTGGCGCCGATCAATCTGGCTCAGCGTTTTGCCGGACAGATTCGTGACGGCAGCGGTGTGCTGGCGTTCATGAGTTCCGGGCTGGGCAGCGTGACCGTGCCGGACGCGCCGGAACTGGCGCTGTACAAGGCGAGCAAGGCTGCGCTGAATTCGATGACCAACAGTTTTGTCACGCAATTGGGCGAGCAGAAGATGACGGTGTTGTCGCTGCATCCGGGTTGGGTGAAGACCGATATGGGCGGTGAAGGTGCTGATCTAGACGTGGACACCAGCACCCGTGGGCTGGTTGATCAGGTGAATGCGTACACCGGCAAGGGTGGGCATCACTTCATCAACTACAAGGGTGAAACCATTCCCTGGTAACCCCGCCTCCCCCTGTAGGAGCTGCCGAAGGCTGCGATCTTTTGCTCTTAAAAACAAAATCAAAAGATCGCAGCCTTCGGCAGCTCCTACAGGGGTTGTGTATTTGGGCGTTGTTGTCCGGTCGGGTTGGGCTTGCCCGATGCAGCGTTTTGTTTGAAACTGCGCACCTCGTCCCCGCGGCGACCCTGGATCAGCAGACAGGGCATCACTGAGCTGGCAACCCTGAACCCTATTTTCAGAGGAGCCGGCAACATGCCCGCGACCCGTACCTGGTTAAAAAATCCCCTCGCCATTTTCACCTCCAACGAGCTCGACGCCCGTGGCGGTCTTGTTGTGCAAGACGGTGTCATCGTCGAAGTCCTCGCGGCCGGCCAACAGCCGTCGGCACCGTGCAATGCAGTGTTCGATGCCCGCGAGCATGTGATCCTGCCGGGCCTGATCAACACTCACCATCACTTCTATCAAACCCTGACCCGCGCCTGGGCGCCGGTGGTCAATCAGCCGTTGTTCCCGTGGCTGAAAACCCTGTACCCGGTGTGGGCGCGCCTGACGCCGGAAAAACTCGCGCTCGCCAGCAAAGTCGCTTTGGCCGAGCTGCTGTTGTCGGGTTGCACCACTGCGGCCGACCACCACTACCTGTTCCCGGATGGCCTGGAAAACGCTATCGACGTGCAAGTCGAAAGCGTGCGGGAGCTGGGCATGCGCGCCATGCTGACCCGTGGTTCGATGAGCCTCGGCGAGAAGGACGGCGGCCTGCCACCGCAGCAAACCGTACAGGAAGGCCAGGTGATTCTCGACGACAGTCAGCGCCTGATTCACGAGTACCACGAGCGTGGCGATGGCGCGCAGATCCAGATCGCCCTGGCGCCGTGCTCGCCGTTCTCGGTAACCCCGGAAATCATGTCGGCCAGTGCTGAGCTGGCGAACAAGCTCGACGTGCGTCTGCACACGCACTTGGCTGAGACCCTCGATGAAGAAGATTTCTGCCTGCAGCGTTTCGGCCTGCGCACCGTCGATTATCTCGACAGCGTCGGCTGGCTCGGCCCGCGCACCTGGCTGGCCCACGGCATCCACTTCAACCCGGACGAAATCGCCCGTCTCGGTCAGGCGGGTACCGGTATCTGCCATTGCCCGAGTTCCAACATGCGCCTGGCCTCGGGCATCTGCCCGAGTATCGATCTGACTGACGCGGGTGCGCTGTTTGGTCTGGGCGTGGACGGTTCGGCGTCCAACGATGCCTCGAACATGATTCTCGAAGCGCGTCAGGCGCTGTATATCCAGCGCCTGCGTTACGGCGCCGAGAAGATCACCCCGGAACGCGTACTGGGCTGGGCGACCAAGGGTTCGGCGAGTTTGTTGGGGCGTACCGATATTGGTGAGATTGCGGTGGGCAAGCAGGCGGATCTGGCGTTGTTCAAGCTGGATGAGCTGCGTTTTTCGGGTAGCCATGATCCGATTTCGGCGCTGCTGTTGTGCGGTGCTGATCGGGCGGATCGGGTGATGATTGGTGGCAAGTGGCGCGTGGTGGACGGCCAGGTTGAAGGCCTTGACCTGAAAGGCCTGATCGCCGATCACAGTCAAGCGGCGCGCCAGCTGATCGCCGGTACCTGATACAACGACAGACCTCTGTAGGAGCTGCCGAAGGCTGCGATCTTTTGATCTGTTTTTCTAGAAGCAAGATCAACAGATCGCAGCCTTCGGCAGCTCCTACAGGGGGTTCGGCTGAGCTTAAAGGCCGAGCAGGGACAACATGATGAACGTCGCAAACAGCACAAAGTGCGTCATGCCTTCGATGGCATTGGTCTCGCCGTCATTCAAGTTGATCGCGCTAACGATCAGCGTGATGAAGATCATCACCGTCTGCACCGGTGTCATCGCCATCTGAAACGGCTGGCCGGTGTACAGCGCCATCGCCTCCATCACCGGCACCGTCAGAATCACCGTCGACAATGACGCGCCCATCGCAATGTTGACCACCGACTGCATGCGGTTGGCCAGTGCCGCGCGTAATGCGGTAAGAATCTCCGGCGCTGCAGAAATTGCCGCCACCAGAATCGCCGTAATCACCGGCGGCGCGCCCGTACCTTCCAGGCCCAGATCGAGGGTCTTCGACATCACTTCGGCCAGTGCGCCGATCACCACAATGCCAAACACCAGAATGCCGATCGACAGACCGATGCTCGGTGCTTTTGCCTGAGCGTCCTGCGGTTCTTTCTTGCGGCGTTTGTCCGGGTAGCTGTAGCTGAAAAAGTAACTGTGCGGGCCGACCTGCATGCGCAGGAACAGCGCATACAGCAACACCATCGCGCCGATGGTGAACGCCGAATAAATCTTCCAGTTGGCCTCGGGAATAAACTCCGGCACCACCATCGACACGCCCATGGCGGTGAGGATCATCACGCTGTAACTGCGCGCCGAATCGTCGTTGTACGACTGTTCGCCGTGCTTGATCCCGCCCATCAGCGCGGCGAGGCCGAGGATGCCGTTGATGTCGAGCATCACGGCGGAATAGATCGTGTCGCGCACCAGCGTGGGCGACGCTTCGTTGCTCATCATGATCGCCAGAATCACCACCTCCACCAGCACGGCGGCCAGTGTGAGGATCATCGTGCCGTAAGGGTCGCCGACCTTTTCGGCGAGCAATTCGGCGTGATGAGCGACGCGCATCGACGCGGCGACGATGAAGGCGATCAGCACCAGACCGGCAGTCAGCGCGACGATCTGGCCGCTGTGCAGCATCCAGTGTTCCAGCGGATAGGCGACGCACGCGGCGATGACTGCCAGCAGCAGAAAGCTTTCTTGCTTGAGGATTGTGAACATGGCGGGCCTTTTACCGAAGAGTGCGAATGAGCTACTGACTGCGGTGCGGCGCTAACGTTTCGTTACACCTTAGCGCACCAGCCGATGGCGTGAATTCGCCGAGTTGCACTGCGTTGGTTCCGGCGCCGAAAAGATCGCAGCCTTCGGCAGCTCCTACAGTGAGTACGCCGATCCAATGTAGGAGCTGCCGAAGGCTGCGATCTTTTGCTTTTTTGTCCTGTTGGTCAGCAATTTGCATTGCCCCTGACCACACACAACAAAATGGAGTTCGAGTTCATGCAAATACGTCCGCTGCACAAACTGCTGTGCGCCGCCCTCGGTCTGGGGATCAGTCTCAGCGCCAGCGCTGCCGATCCGCTGAAGGTCGGTTTCGTCTACATCGGCCCGATCGGTGACCACGGCTGGACGTATCAGCATGAGCAGGGGCGCAAGGCACTCGCGGAGAAATTCGGCAACCAGATCACCACCAACTACGTGGAGAACGTCGCCGAGGGCGCCGACGCCGAGCGGGTGATCCGCAACATGGCCAAGGACAAATACGACCTGATCTTCACCACCTCCTTCGGCTATATGAACCCCACCGTCAAAGTCGCCAAGCAGTTTCCCAAGGTGACCTTCGAGCACGCCACCGGCTACAAACAGGACAAGAACCTCGGCACCTATCTGGCGCGCACGTACGAGGGGCGTTACGTCGGCGGTTTCCTCGCGGCGAAGATGACCAAGACCAAGAAGATCGGCTATGTCGCTTCGTTCCCGATTCCGGAAGTGATCCGCGACATCAACGCCATCCAACTGGCCCTGAACAAGTACAACCCCGGCACCGAGATCAAAGTGGTGTGGGTCAACTCCTGGTTCGATCCGGGCAAGGAAGCCGACGCGGCCAACGCGCTGATCGATCAGGGCGTCGACGTGGTGTTCCAGCACACCGACAGCCCGGCGCCGATTCAAGCCGCCGAACGTCGTGGCGTGTACGCGGTGGGTTACGCCTCGGACATGGCCCATTTCGGGCCGAAAGCGGTGCTGACCTCGATCGTCAACGACTGGGCGCCGCACTACATTCAGGCGACGCAGAGCGTGATCGATCACAGCTGGAAACCTCAGGATTACTGGGGCGGCTTGAAGGAAGGCACGGTTGAACTGCCGATCAGCGATCTGGTGCCGGCGCCGGTGAAAGCCGAGGCCGAGCAGATCATTGCCGACATCAAGAGCGGTACGTTCCAGCCGTTTACCGGGCCGATCAAGGATCAGGCCGGCGTCGAAAAAATCCCGGCGGGCGTGAGTGCGACGAATGCTGAACTGGCGTCGATGAACTATTACGTTGAAGGCATGAAGGCCGAGATGCCGAAGTAATCCTCCGCAAAACACACCGACCCTGTGGGAGCTGGCTTGCCAGCGATAGCGGTCTGACAGGCAACATTGATGTTGAATTTGATGGCCTCATCGCTGGCAAGCCAGCTCCCACAGAGTTCTTCAGTGTTCTCCAGTCTGCGTTTCTTCAGGACCCGTGCATGAACAGTCTTCCGATCATTGATATCAGCCCGCTCTATAGCGACGACGAAAACGCCTGGCCTGCGGTGGCCGAACAAATCGACCACGCCTGCCGCGAATGGGGCTTTTTCTACATCAAGGGTCACCCGATTTCGGCGCAACGCATCGACGCGGTGCTTGATCAGACTCAGCGTTTTTTTGCGCAACCCGCAGCAGAAAAACTCAAGATCGACATCACTCAAACCCGTCACCATCGTGGCTACGGTGCCATCGCCACCGAACAACTCGACCCGAGCAAACCCAGCGATCTGAAAGAGACCTTCGACATGGGCCTGCACCTGCCGGCCAACCATCCCGACGTGGTCGCGGAAAAACCGTTGCGCGGGCCGAACCGGCATCCCGCGCAAACCGGCTGGGCCGAATTGATGGAGCAGCATTACCTCGACATGCAGGCCCTCGCACAAACCCTGCTGCGGGCGATGACCCTCGCGCTGAACATCGAACGCGACTTTTTCGACAGCCGCTTCGTTGATCCGGTCAGCGTCCTGCGCATGATCCATTACCCTCCGCGCCACACCGCCAGCTCTGCCGAGCAGCAAGGCGCCGGCGCGCACACCGATTACGGCTGCATCACCCTGCTCTATCAGGACAGCGCCGGGGGCTTGCAGGTCAGGAACGTGCGCGGCGAATGGATCGACGCGCCGCCCATCGACGGCACCTTCGTGGTCAATCTCGGCGACATGATGGCGCGCTGGAGCAACGACCGTTATCGCTCGACCCCGCACCGGGTGATCAGCCCGCTCGGCGTGGATCGCTACTCGATGCCGTTCTTTGCCGAACCGCACCCGGACACGCGCATCGAATGCCTGCCGGGATGTCAGGACGCACAGCATCCCGCGAAATATCCGACCACCACCTGCGCCGAATTCCTGCTTTCACGCTTCGCCGATACCTACGCCTATCGCCGCGAGCAAGAAGCCGTGTGATGGATCGCTTGGTCAGGTTTTGCCAATTGTTTCGGCGAGCATCTGTAGAATGCCGTCATTGCACCTGATGAGAAAAGAATATGTACGACTGGCTCAACGCCTTGCCCAAGGCTGAACTGCACCTGCACCTGGAGGGCTCGCTGGAGCCTGAGCTGCTGTTCGCCCTGGCCGAGCGCAACAAGATCGCCCTGCCATGGAGCGATGTGGAAACCCTGCGCAAGGCTTACGCCTTCAACAACCTGCAGGAATTCCTCGACCTGTATTACCAGGGCGCCGACGTGCTGCGCACCTCGCAGGACTTCTACGACCTGACCTGGGCCTACCTGTTGCGCTGCAAAGCGCAGAACGTGATTCACACCGAACCGTTCTTCGACCCGCAGACCCACACCGACCGCGGTATTCCGTTCGAAGTGGTGCTCAACGGCATCGCCGCGGCACTCAAGGATGGCGAGCAGCAACTGGGCATCACCAGCGGTTTGATCCTCAGCTTCCTGCGCCACCTCAGCGAAGAAGAAGCCGAGAAAACCCTTGATCAAGCGCTGCCGTTCCGTGACGCATTTGTCGCAGTCGGCCTCGACAGCTCCGAGATGGGCCACCCGCCGAGCAAGTTCCAGCGTGTGTTTGACCGTGCCCGTCACGAAGGCTTCCTGACCGTGGCCCACGCCGGCGAAGAAGGCCCGCCGGAGTACATCTGGGAAGCCATCGACCTGCTGAAAATCCAGCGCATCGACCATGGCGTGCGCGCCATCGAAGACGAGCGCCTGATGCAGCGGATCATCGACGAGCAGATTCCGCTGACCGTGTGCCCGTTGTCGAACACCAAGCTTTGCGTGTTCGATCACATGTCCCAGCACAACATTCTCGACATGCTCGAGCGTGGCGTGAAGGTCACGGTGAACTCCGATGACCCGGCGTACTTCGGTGGTTACGTGACCGAGAACTTCTACGCGCTGTACGAGCACTTGGGTATGACCCAGGATCAGGCCAAACGCCTGGCGCAGAACAGCCTGGATGCGCGCCTGGTAAAACCCTAAGCAACACCGAAGTACCCATGTGTGCGAGCCTGCTCGCGAAGAGGGCGTGTCAGTTAACATTTTCGGTTAATGACACTCCGCTTTCGCGAGGCTCGCTCCCACAGTGGGTTCTTTGTTTAGCCTGGGATTCGGGCTTCAGTCAGCTCTTCCAGGGTTTTCCCCCGCGTCTCCATCCCGAACAGCCACACCACCCCCGCCGCGATCGCAAAACATGCCGCGCCCAGCGCAAACACCCCGCCCTGCCCGGTAATCGGGAACACCAGTCCGGTCACCAACGGTCCGAGCAGCGAACCCACACGGCCAATCGCCGAGGCGAAGCCCGAGCCAGTCGCGCGCGCCGACGTCGGATACAGCTCCGGCGTGTAGGTGTAGAGCACCGCCCACATGCCGAACAGGAAAAACTGCATCAGCAACCCGGTGCCGATCAGCAGCGCCACGTTGCCGCCAAACACAGCGCTCTGCCCATACAGAAACGCCATCACGCCGCCGCCGAGCAACGTCACGATGCACACCGGTTTGCGCCCCCAGCGCTCGACCAGCCACGCGGCCATGAGAAACCCGGGAATCCCGCCCAGGGAAATCAGCACCGTGTAATACACCGATTGCGTCACCGCGAAACCCGACTGTTGCAACAGCGCACTGAGCCACGACGTCAGTCCGTAAAAGCCGAGCAGCGCGAAGAACCACAGACTCCAGAGCATCGTCGTGCGCTGGCGATACTGCGGCGACCAGATCTGTTTGAGCGCCGCAAAGAAATTGCCCGGCGGCGTGACGGTGCGCGGCAAGCGCAGCGGCTCCGGCAACGCCGCACCGCCGAGCGACGAACGCACCCGCGCCTCGATGCCGTTCAACACCTTGTCTGCCGCCTCATGCTTTCCGGCCTGTTCCAGCCAGCGCGGTGACTCGGGAATGAAAAACCTGATCGCCAGCACAAACACCGCTGGCACCGCCAACACCAGAAAGATGTCGCGCCAGCCAATCAGCGGCAACAGAAAGTAAGACAGCACACCGGCCGCCACGAAACCCAGCGGCCAGAAGCCGTCCATCAGCGCGATGTAACGTCCGCGGCGTTGCGCCGGAATCAGCTCGGAGAGCATCGATTGGGCAATCGGAAACTCCATGCCCATGCCAATCCCCAGCAGGATTCGAAACAGCGTCAGCGTCTCGACCGTTTGCGCTGTCGAGCACAGATAACTGGCCACCCCCCACAACACGATGCTCCACTGAAACACCGGTTTGCGCCCGAAGCGATCGGCGAGCATGCCGGACAGCGACGCCCCCAGCACCATGCCGAAAAAGCTCGAACTGGCGAGCAACCCCGCTTGCGCGCTGCTCAGGCCGAACTCGGCTTTGATCGAGCCGAGCAGGAAGGTCATCATCGCCAGATCCATGGAGTCGAAGAAAAACGCCAGAGCGATGATGATGAAAATGATCCGGTGATAACCGCTGATCGGCAGTCGTTCCAGACGTTCTGCTGCGCTGTAGCCGTGAGTGTCCATGCCGCCTCCCCCATCCGAAAAATATCCCCGGATCGAGTGTGCTTGATAGCGACACCGGGCTCGTGCTGGATGCGACCTGTTCGCAGTCGTAGGCGACGCCAGAAGCGCTGACGCAGTTCCAGACGTCGATTGCGAAATGCTCTACAACGCCATTTCCAGCTCGGTCTCCTTGGCGAAGCGGTGCAGTTCCCGTTGACCGGTGGCCGTCAATTGCAAGGCTCTTGAGTCGTTGGGCAGCGTCAACCAGCCGGATTGCATGAACAACTGCAACAACGCCGCACCGAGTGAGCCGCCCATGTGCGGCCGACGCTCGCTCCAGTCCGGGCAAGCGCACGCCACCTGAACATTGCGATGGGCCAGCGCCTGAATGAACACACCACGCCCGGCCAGCAATTTTGCGCCCTTGTGGGTCACCACGACGCGTTGCTCAAGCTGTTCGATCCAGCCGGCATCGAGCAGGCGCTGATACAGGTCCGCCGCCAGCGTACCGCCGAGGTGGTCATCGCAAAAACGCGCGCGCAACAACGAGGACGGCGCGTTTTGCGGTTTGGCCATGGGGGTGCTGCGTTTGAAGACCTCGGGGATTTCCCGTGGAGCACTGGCGATGGTGGCGCTGGCCAACGCGTCTATCGCAGCGCCGACCTCCGGTGCCGCAAGACGGAAAAAGCGTTTGCGACCACGGACTTCGACCTTCAACAGACCACCCGTGGATAGCCGCGCCAGATGCGCACTGGCCGACGACGGCGACAGCCCTGCCAGTAGCGCAAGCTCCTCGGTTTGCCGGGCCGAGCCATCCATCAACGCCCACATCATCGCGCTGCGCTTGGGGTCGGCCAGCAACGTGGCGATCTGGCTGATGCAAGGTGCATGTTCCATGTGTTCACTCCCTGTTGAATCGTATCGTCTACTGCTCGGAGACATCTTGGCCGCTAATGAGGCATCGGCCAAGACGCGAAAATCGCCATGAACCGGGGCGAGGCAAGCCACTGACGCAGCCTGCTCCGGCACAGAACCCGCAGCAGTTGCGCGACCGTCACTCGAAGACTGGCGACGCGGTGCAAGGGTCTCCGGTCCGGGGTGTCGGTGCTGGCGTGAGGCGGGCGCTAGTATAAGCGGGTTAGCCCGCGCGTCCTGCGCCGGGGCCTGCGCAGGTGGTGATTGTTCCTGACAGAAATTTCTCTATTTACCTGCGACTAATGATCAACTTCCGAAAAAACGGGAAATTGACTACTCAATTCAGCGCATCGGCTGGCGAGCATTTCCCTCAGAAGGTTCACCGGCTTACTCAATTGGGCGCGATGGGCGCACAACAAATTCAGCGGTGCGCGCTCACAAAGCAACTCCGGCAGCAGCACTTTGAGACGCCCGGCGAGCACATCGGCGCCCACGTCCAGCCACGACTTGTAGGCAATCCCGGCGCCGGCCACCGCCCACAGACGCACGACATCGGCGTCATCACTGAATCGATCGCCACTGACGGTCAGGCCGACTTCGCGTTTGCCGTCGTGAAAACTCCAATGGTCATGCACCCGGCTGCCGAGCATGTACAGCAGGCAGTTGTGCTGGGCCAGTTGTTCGAGCTGACGCGGTTCGCCGTGTCGAGCCAGGTATGCCGGGGACGCGCACAGCACGCGACGGTTGTGCGGTGCGATGGGCAAGGCGATCAGACTGGAGTCTTCCGGCTCGCCGTAACGCAAGGCGATGTCCACGGGTTGGCGGAACAGGTCAGCGATGCGGTCGCCGAGCAGCAAGCGCACGGTCAGTTTCGGGTGCTCGCGCTGGAACTCGTCGAGCCAAGGCAACAGAAGATTGCGACCAAAGTCCGAAGGCGCCGACAACTGCAGCACACCACTGACCTGATCCTGGCCGCTGGCCAACAAGCGCCGGCCTTCATCGAGGTTGCTCAGCGCCGCCCGTGCGTATTCAAGAAAGCCTTCGCCTTCGGCCGTCAGGCGCAAACTGCGGGTCGAACGCGCGAGCAAACGTGCGCCGAGTTGCTGTTCGATGCGTTTCAACGCCGCACTGGCCACGGCCGCCGACATGTCCATTACCCGCGCTGCCGCCGACAGACTGCCCAGATCCGCCGCCCGGACAAACAACTGCAAGTCATCGAAACGCAGCATGCTCAGCCTCGATTATCAAAAAAATATTGAAAGAGACTGCTCTTTTAGCCGGTTTTATCTCGCAGAGAAATAGCTAATCATCGCTCCATCGCATTCATCCCGCTTCTCTGGAGCCGAGCATGTCCCAGCCCTTCACCGCAATCGCCACCCTGATCGCCAAACCCGGCCAACAGGATCTTCTCGAGCAGGGCCTGCGCGCCCTGGTTGAACCGAGCCGCGCCGAAGACGGTTGCAGCCAATACGACTTGCACCGCGACCTCGCCGACCCGCAGGTGTTTTATGTGATCGAACACTGGGCCAGCGAAGCGATTCTTGAGGCGCACAACGCCAGCGCGCACTTCCAGCATTTCCAGGCAACGGCTGGCCACGCCATCGAACACTTCCAGCTCAAGCGCCTCGGCGCGATTGCCTGATTCCTTCTTCTATTATCTGTACGGAGCCATTCATGAAAGCCATCGCCTATTACGCTTCCCTGCCGATCAGCGACGCCAAATCCCTGCAAGACATCGAACTGCCAGAACCGGTCGCCGGCCCGCGCGATGTGCTGGTGGAAGTCAAAGCCATCTCGGTCAACCCGGTCGACACCAAAGTGCGGCAGAACGTGGCACCGGAAAACGGCGCGGCGAAAGTGCTGGGCTGGGACGTTGCCGGTGTGGTCAAGGCTGTTGGCAGCGACGTGACATTGTTCAAGGCCGGCGACAAGGTTTTCTACGCCGGTTCCATCGCCCGTGCCGGCGGCAACAGTGAGCTGCACGTAGTGGATGAGCGCATCGTCGGTCATATGCCGAAATCCCTCGGTTTTGCCGAAGCCGCGGCACTGCCGCTGACCGCGATCACCGCGTGGGAATTGCTGTTCGAACGTTTGCAGATTCGCGAAGGCAAAGCCCAAGAAGACCAGAGCTTGCTGATCGTCGGTGCGGCCGGCGGGGTTGGCTCGATCCTCACGCAACTGGCCAAGCAACTGACCGGTCTTAAAGTCGTCGGCACTGCATCCCGCGAGCAGACCCGCGACTGGGTCAAAGCGCTGGGCGCTGATCTGGTCATCGATCACAGCCAGCCGCTGAGCGAAGAACTCAAGCGCGCCGGGATCGACAGCGTGACTCACGTCGCCAGCCTGACCCAGACCGACCAGCACCTGGATCAACTGGTCGAAGCGCTGGCGCCGCAAGGCAAACTGGCGTTGATCGACGATCCGAAGTTGCTGGACGTGAGCAAGCTCAAGCGCAAGAGCCTTTCGCTGCACTGGGAGTTCATGTACACCCGCTCGCTGTTCGAGACGCCAGACATGATCGAGCAGCACAAACTGCTTAACCGCGTGGCGCAGCTGATTGATGCCGGGACGTTGAAGACCACGGTGGGCGAGCACTTCGGCACGATCAATGCGGCGAACCTGCGCCGCGCCCATGAGTTGCTGGAAAGTGGCAAAGCCAAGGGGAAAATTGTTTTAGAAGGTTTCTAAGATCAAAAGATCGCAGCCTTCGGCAGCTCCTACAGGGGCTGCCGGAGGTTTTTTGCCGTCAGTCAGATGCTTGACCGTTGTCACAATTGCGATCGTATTCAGGTCTACAATCGAAGCCTCTGCGATACATCTTTTACGCAAGGGAGGTCAGCAATGAAGATCCTGATAAAAGAAGTGGCAAAGTCTCAATGGCAGGTTCGTCTGGACCAACACGCCGTGACATTCCGCAGTGAAGCCGAAGCCTTGGCCTTCACCCGCACCCTCGAAGCGCGACTTTGCGCGCCCCATCAGATTCCCGACCGCAGCCAGCAGCGCGCCGCCGGCTGAGGGTTTTTACGCCTCGGCCTGAGCTTGTGCCAGTGCACGGGCATTCTGCAGACGGCGGGTGAGCAGCGCCACGCACACCACCAGCAAACCGCACAGGCTGATGACCGTGGCCATCGGCACGGCGGTGCCGTCATGCAACACGCCCACCAGCGCCGATGCCCCGGCAGCGACGCTGAATTGCATGCAGCCGAGCAGCGCCGAAGCACTGCCGGCCCGTGCGCCCTGCCCGTTCATTGCGCAAGCGGCGGCGTTGGGGCTGATGCAACCCAGGCTCGACACGCAAATGAACAGCGGAATCAGCAGCGGCCACAAGGATTCGGTATGCATCGCGCTGACCGTGAGCAACGTCAGCCCGGCGGCGAAATACACCCAAACCGCCCGCGACAGCAGAAACGCCGGTCCACGCTTGGCCAACAAGCGCGCATTGACCTGCGCGACCAGAATGAAGCCCGCCGCGTTGGTGCCGAACAGCCAGCCGAAGTGCTCGGCCGGCACGCCATACATTTTGATGAAGATAAACGGCGAGCCAGCGATGTAAGCGAACATCCCGGCGATGGCGATGCCACCGGTCAGGGCATGGCCGAGGTAAACCCGGTCCTTGAGCAAGCGCCCGTACTGACGCAGTGCGCCGGACAACGGCTGACGCGGCATGTGCGCCGGCATACTTTCCGGCAGGCCCAGCGCCACGGCCAATCCAGCCAGGGCACTGAACCCGGTCAACACCAGGAAGATCGACTGCCAGCCTGTGGTGTTGACCAGCAGACCGCCGAGCATCGGCGCCAGAATCGGCGCCAGACCCATCACCAGCATCAATTGTGAAAAGACTTTCGCCGAGCCTACCGCGTCGCACTTGTCGCTGACCACCGCCCGGGAAATCACCATCCCCGCACAGCCGCCCAAGGCCTGGACGAAACGCGCACCGATCAGCCATTCGAGGTTTGGCGCATAAGCGCAGGCCAGAGAGGCCAGGGTGAACAGCGTAAGCCCGACGAGCAACGGGATACGTCGGCCAAAGCGATCCGCCACCGGCCCATAAGCCAGTTGGCCGATGGACAGGCCAGCAAAATACGCCGCCAGCGTCATCTGCACGTGTTTCTCGTCGGTGCCGAACGCCAGCGCCATCGAGGGGAAGGCAGGTAAATAGAAGTCGATCGCCAAGGGCCCGAAAGCGGTCAAGGCACCGAGAATCAGAATGGTACGGAAGTTCATCAGGCATCCAGGTTGGCAAGTCAGCAGCCCGACAGTCTAGCCGCGCCCGAACGCCTTGAACATTCCGATAGCTCGCTAACTATAAAAACAGCAAAAGATCGCAGCCTTCGGCAGCTCCTGCGTTGGAATACGTCTGCTGTGGGAACTGACGAAGGTTCGGGCCGCGTCGGACGATCTTTTGCTTCTATGAGGCCAGTTTGACGGCATAGCCTTCTTCGCTGATGGCTGCGATCACTTGCTCGGCGCTCAGCGCACTTTCGACACCAACCTCTTTCGCCGCCAGATCGACGCGCACGCTGGCTGCCGGATCCCTGGCCTGCACGGCGTTGGTGATGGCTTTGACGCAGTGACCGCAGGACATGCCTTGAACGTTGAACACTTGCATGGAATGACTCCTTTGAGTGAGGTTGCCGGCAGTGTCGAGCTTGCCACGATGGCAAGGTCAAGTTCTTGAATAAACTGCCGGGCTGGCAATCGGCGCCGCGCTCGGCCAAGCTGCGTACATCAATGACTCGATTCAGGAGATTCAGCCATGCGCTGGTCAGCTTTCAGCCTGTTTGGCTTTCTCAGCCTCTTTGCCACCGTTCCTCAAGTACAAGCTGTCGGCGAGGATTACGGCGTTCTGATCATTTCCCGCGAGCGCCTGGAAGTGGCAACCTCCTGCGAAATCGGTGTGTATATCCAGGATCAGCTGTCGGCACGCCTGTTTCAGGAACAGAGCACGTCTTTCAACCTGCCACCGGGCACTGTATCGCTGCGTCTGAAACTGCTGCCGGGGCAAGTACCGGGTTGCAATCCAGGCTTGCTCGCACCGGGCTCGCAGGAAATAAAACTGCAAGCGGGCGATGTGCAGAAGTACCGGATCGCGATGACACAGGAAGGCATGTACCTGAAGCGCGCCGATCTCGGCTATTGAGCGCTAGCCAAAAGATCGCAGCCTTCGGCAGCTCCTACAGGGATTGCATTCCAATGTAGGAGCTGCCGAAGGCTGCGATCTTTTGCTTTTGAGATTGGCGCTTGACCTTGCCCGCATGGCAAGGTTGATCCTTGTAGGCATCTACTACAGGGAGTACGACCGATGTCCGATTCCATCACGTTCGATCTGCCGATTGCCGGCATGACCTGCGCCAGTTGCGCCGGCCGTGTCGAGCGGGCGTTGAGCAAAGTCAGCGGCGCCAGTTCGGTCAGCGTCAACCTCGCCACCGAGCAGGCCCGCGTACAGGCGCCGGGCGACAGCCTGCCGGCCTTGATGGAGGCGGTTGAACGCGCCGGGTACAGCGTGCCGCAGCAGACCCTCGAACTGAACATTGACGGCATGACCTGCGCCTCCTGCGTCGGTCGCGTCGAACGTGCCCTGAACAAAGTCCACGGGGTGAAAAGCGTCAGCGTCAACCTGGCCAACGAGCGCGCGCACCTCGAATTGCTCGGTCAGGTCGACCCGCAAGCCCTGCTCGACGCCGTGAGCAAGGCCGGCTATTCGGCCAGCGTCTGGCAAGCCGAACAACCCCAAACCGATAACCAGCAACAGAAGCTCAAGCATGAGCGCTGGGCGCTGATCTGCGCCATCGCCCTGGCGCTGCCGTTGGTGGCGCCTATGTTGCTGCAACCGTTCGGCATCCACTGGATGCTCCCGGCCTGGGCGCAATTCGCCCTTGCCACTCCCGTGCAGTTCATTTTCGGTGCACGCTTTTATGTGGCGGCGTGGAAGGCCGTGCGCGCTGGCGCCGGCAACATGGACTTGCTGGTCGCCCTCGGCACCAGCGCCGGTTACGGCCTGAGTCTTTACGAATGGGCCACCGCTGCCGGGCGCATGCCGCATCTGTATTTCGAGGCGTCGGCGGTGGTCATTGCCTTGGTGCTGCTCGGCAAATATCTGGAGAGCCGCGCCAAACGTCAGACCGCCAGCGCCATCCGCGCGCTGGAAGCCTTGCGTCCGGAGCGGGCGATTCAAGTGATCGACGGCCGCGAGCAGGATGTCGCCATCAGCGCCTTGCGCCTCAACGATCTGGTGCTGGTCAAACCCGGCGAACGCTTTCCGGTCGACGGTGAAGTCATCGACGGCCAGAGCCACGCCGATGAAGCACTGATCAGCGGCGAAAGCCTGCCGGTGCCGAAGCAACCGGGGGACAAGGTCACCGGCGGCGCGATCAACGGTGAAGGGCGCTTGCTGGTGCGTACTCAGGCGCTCGGCGCCGAGACCGTGCTGGCGCGGATCATTCGTCTGGTTGAGGACGCTCAAGCCGCGAAAGCACCGATCCAGAAACTCGTGGATAAAGTCAGCCAGATCTTTGTACCGACCGTGTTGTTGATTGCTTTGGCGACGCTGGTTGGCTGGTGGCTCTACGGCGCACCAATGGAAACGGCGCTGATCAATGCCGTCGCGGTGCTGGTCATCGCCTGCCCGTGTGCACTGGGGCTTGCCACGCCGACGGCGATCATGGCCGGCACCGGCGTAGCGGCGCGTCACGGGATTCTGATCAAGGATGCCGAAGCCCTGGAACGCGCCCATGAAGTCAGCAGCGTGGTGTTCGACAAGACCGGCACGCTGACCTCCGGCACGCCGCGCATTGCCCATTTCCGTGCAGTGAATGGCGATGAAGACGCGCTGCTGAAACTGGCCGGCGCGCTGCAACGCGGCAGTGAACATCCGTTGGCCAAAGCGGTACTCGATGCCGCAGCGGAACGAGGCCTGAACGTGCCGGATGTCAGCGACAGTCAATCGCTGACCGGTCGCGGCATTGCCGGCAGTCTTGAAGGCCGGCGTCTGGCGCTGGGCAATCGGCGGATGCTCGAAGAAAGTGGTTTGAGCGCGGGCAACCTGAGCGAATCTGCCCAGACGTGGGAGGCCGAGGGCCGCACCCTGTCGTGGTTAATCGAACAAAGTCCGGAGCCGAGAGTGCTCGGTTTGTTCGCCTTCGGCGACACCTTGAAACCCGGTGCGCTGGAAGCGGTGCAACAGCTCTGCGCCCGGAATATCCACAGCCATCTGCTGACCGGCGACAACCGTGGCAGCGCGCGCGTCGTCGCCGAGGCTTTGGGCATCAGCAATGTCCACGCCGAAGTGCTGCCGGCGGACAAAGCCGCGACCGTCACCGAGCTGAAAAAAACCGGCGTGGTCGCCATGGTCGGTGACGGCATCAACGACGCCCCGGCCCTCGCCGCTGCCGACATCGGTATCGCCATGGGCGGCGGCACCGACGTGGCCATGCACGCGGCGGGCATCACCCTGATGCGCGGCGATCCACGGCTGGTACCGGCGGCGCTGGAGATCAGCCGCAAGACCTACGCGAAGATCCGTCAGAACCTGTTCTGGGCCTTCGTCTACAACCTGATCGGCATTCCACTGGCAGCCTTCGGCTTCCTCAATCCGGTGCTGGCCGGTGCAGCCATGGCGTTGTCGAGCGTCAGCGTGGTGAGCAATGCGCTACTGTTGAAAACCTGGAAACCCAAGGACCTGGAGGAACACCGATGAACATCGGCCAAGCGGCCAGACACAGTGGCCTGAGCGCGAAAATGATCCGCTATTACGAGTCGATCGGCCTGCTCAAAGCAGCGCATCGCACCGACAGCGGTTACCGGGTCTACGGTGACGACGACCTGCACACCCTGGCTTTCATCAAGCGCTCGCGGGACCTGGGCTTTTCGCTGGAAGAGGTCGGCAAACTGCTGACCCTCTGGCAGGATCGCCAACGGGCCAGCGCCGATGTCAAAGCCTTGGCCCGCCAGCACATCGACGAGTTGAACCAGAAGATCCGCGAACTCGGTGAACTGCGCGACACCCTGCAAGACCTGGTCGAGCACTGCAACGGCGACCATCGCCCGGACTGCCCGATCCTCAAGGAACTGGCGTCGGGCTGCTGCGTGCAACCCGCCCGCGCTTGAGCGCAAGCACTTTGATCAGCAACAACGTACTGAGCGGAATGCCGTGGAACAGCAGGACCACGGCACCCGGCGCCCACCACGCGTAGAACGGCGCAGCAATCAGCATGCCGATGCCGAATCCGGTCATTTGCAGCAAAGTCAGCACGCTGAAAATCGGCAGACGCAATTGCTCGGGCTCACGCTGCAGACGCGACATCAGCCCCACTTCGGAAAAGCCGTCGCCCAGCCCCGCCGGCAAGGAAAACAGCAACAGACCATAGAGGCTGTGTTGCTGGAACATCAGGATAAAGCCGCAAGACATCAGCGCCACGCCGAAGAAAAATCGTCGCTCCAGATGGATGTTGTCCGAGCCGTTGAGACGGCTGGCGATTCGCGCGCCCAGCAGTTTGCCGCTGGCCCATACTGCGAGCATCAGCCCCAGCGTGGTACTCGCCGACTCCGGCGTAAGCAGTTTGGAGATGATCGGAAAGCCGACATTGTGCGCGGCGCTGCCCAAGGTGTCGGCCATGGTGACCGCAAGCATCGCGGCAATCACCGGCGCAGCACGCAGGCCTTGCTTGAGTGCTATCCATTCGCCGCGTTCGGGTTCGTTGTTGACGGTCGCGGGGGCGAACCGCAGCGGCACAATCAACAACGCCGCGAGCAGGTAGGTCAGCGCATTCAGGGCGAACACCGTTTCAAAGCCAAACCCCGCCACCAGCAAACCTGAAACCAGACTGCCGCCGACCATCGCGGCGGATGAGGCGGAGGTGATCCAGGCGTTGGCCTTGAGCAATTGATCGGCGGGGATCAAACGAGGCAACTGGCTGTTGAGGCCGATGGCGAACATTGAATTGCCCAGGCCCAGACCGAAGGCGATCACCGGCAACAGCAAGGCCTGCTGGCTGACAGGCACAATCAGCAACAACCCCAGCACGCTGGCGCGCAGCAGATCGAACGCGATCAGCGGTGCGCGGCCACTGCAGCGGCGGTAAAACGCGGTGCCGATCAGACTGGCAAAAATCCCCCCGCCGACACGGCTGGCGAGAAAAATCCCGACGCTCATGGCGCTGTTGCTCAGCAGGTAGACGTAGGTGGCCAGCGCAACCATGTTGAGGAAGGCGCCGAAATCGGAGATCAGTCGGGCGGTGACGATCAGGTGGGTGTTGCGCGGGGTGGTCACATTCAGTCCTTGAGTGTGGTTGGAGCGGTGGACAGTAGACGTGAATTTGCAGGGATCCGAAAGAGCCCTCACCCTAACCCTCTCCCAGGGGGAGAGGGGACTGATTGGGGGATGCTGCGGAGATACGCCGACCTGAAATTTCTTTACCGAATCCAAACAGGTCCAAATGCTGACCTCATCCAATCCATAATCGACCCGGTGTTTCAGGTCGATGTAAGACGCAAGACAGCGCGGTCGGCCCCCTCTCCCTCTGGGAGAGGGTTGGGGTGAGGGGCTTTTCTGAGTATCAAAAAAAACCCGGCCGAAGCCGGGTTTCTCGTCAAGCGATCACTGCATCCACGGGGGTGGCGGGGGCTCTTCGGACTTGCCTTTCGGCTCGTCATCCGCCGCACGGATGGCCTGCTTGCGTTCCTCGTCGAGGCGCGCCGCTTCGATCTCGCGCAATACCCCGCCAACGTCGGCCAGGTCTTCCGGATCATCGAACTCACCGGTCAGCACACTGTTCGGGTGCAAGGTGCCGGCTTCGTACAACGCCCACATTTCCTTGGCGTACTTGGTCTTCTTCAACTCCGGGGCAAAGCGCCCGAAGTACGAAGCCATGTTGCCGACATCGCGCTCCAGCATGCTGAACGCGTGGTTGTTGCCGGCAGCGTCGACGGCTTGCGGCAGGTCGATGATGACCGGGCCGGTCGGCGTCAGCAGCACGTTGAACTCCGAGAGGTCACCGTGCACCAGACCGGTACACAACATCAGCACGATCTGCGAAATCAGGAACGCGTGATACTCGCGCGCCTGATCCGGCTCCAGCACCACGTCATTCAGACGCGGCGCCGCATCGCCGAACTCGTCGGCCACCAGCTCCATCAACAGCACGCCGTCGAGGAAATCGTAGGGTTTGGGCACCCGCACACCGGCACCGGCCAGACGGAACAGCGCCGCCACTTCGGCATTCTGCCAGGCATCTTCGGTCTCCTTGCGACCGAACTTGGAGCCTTTCGCCATCGCGCGAGCCTGTCGGCTGTTGCGCACCTTGCGGCCTTCCTGATACTCGGCCGCCTGGCGGAAACTGCGTTTGTTCGCCTCCTTGTAGACCTTTGCGCAACGTAACTGATTGCCGCAGCGCACCACATAAACAGCTGCTTCTTTGCCACTCATCAGTGGGCGCAGCACTTCGTCGACCAGACCGTCCTCGATCAGGGGTTCAATGCGTTTTGGAGTCTTCATCAGCTTTTATTGTGGGTCCTTTATTACCAAACACGCGAATGTCACTCGTTATACGGCAATCCTCGCATCACGGGGAGGGGTTGCCGACCTGTGAACGTTGAGAATGCACACACTGTGCCGGATTAAACAGGGCCAACTCTGCGCTCGCGCATCGACCGTGGGGAATCATAGCTGAGGCCGTTGGACTTGTTGGTACATGTCTTCAAGGGCATTTGCGACAGAATCTGACATCCGGGTGATGCCCCTTCGGCAGATTTTTTCCAAGTTGCCTCAATTTCCCTGTTTTGCAGCCGAAGCCCTCAATGACAGAGGGATTTGTCCGGCAATCGTTCCACAACAATCAGCGATGCCGCGCTCGGGGACACGGGTGATCCACAACGTTTTCGGCTGCCAATAAACCACAAGTCATCTGCACTGCGTGGGCCTACAAGAAAATCTGGAGCGCGGATGAACATAAAACAGAAATTGACGTGGGCGTTTGCAATCATCGCCTGCTTGCCGGTGGTGCTGGTCGCAACGCTGGTGGTGATGAACCTGCGCAGCGATGCCCGGGACAGTTTTGTCGACAGCAGCGGTCGCGAGATTCGTCAGGTCAGCAATGCCATGCAGCTGTTTTTTGACGGTATCAGCCAGAACGTCGATTACCTGGCATCGCAACCGCTGATCAAAAACACCGACGACAGCCTCAAGACCTACATGAGCGCCAACGCCGAAACCATCCCGCAGGGCGAGATGGACAAAAAGGTCTTTGCGTTCCTGCAGGATCTGGGCAACGCCCACCCGGCTTACGCCTATGCCATCGTCGGCACCGCGGCTGGCGGTTATGTGTCGTGGCCGGACGACCCCAAACTCAATAACTACGACCCGCGCCAGCGGCCGTGGTACAAGGCCGCCCAGGCCAAACCGGGCAAGCCGTTGCGGACCGCCGCTTACTACTGGGCGCAGGACGATGCGACCTACGTCAGCACCGTGCGCACCATCGACAACAAACTCGGCAGCAACGGCGGCGTGGTCAGCATCGACGTGACGCTCAAGCAACTCACCGAGATCGTCAAACAGATCAAACTGGGCGAAACCGGCTACCTGATGCTGCTGGAAAACAGCGGCACGGTGCTGGTCGATCCGAAACAGCCGGAACATAATTTCAAGCCGCTGGACAGCCTCGGCGAAGGCTATGCACAACTGGCCAAGGCCGGCAAAGGTCTGGTCGAAGTCGAGCTTGACGGCGAACGCTACATGGCCAACGTCTGGCCGTCGGAGCAATTGGGCTGGACCTTCGTCGGCCTGATCAAGCAAAGCGATGTGATGAGTTCGGCCACGCAACTGACCTGGCTGATCGCGATCATCGCCGCCGTACTGGCCGTGCTGTTCGCCGTGGTCGGGGCCAGTTTTGCCAGCCTGATCGTGCGTCCGATCCGCAGCGTCGCCAGTGGTCTGGAGGGCATCGCGCAGGGCGAAGGCGACCTGACCAAAAACCTCGACATTCGAGGCAACGACGAAACCGCGCAACTGGCCAACTGGTTCAATCAGTTCCTCACCGCGATCCGCAGCCTGATTCAGCATATCGGCGGCGCCGCCGGGAAAATCCTCGCGACCTCGCAGAGTTCGACCCGCGTCTCAAGCGACATGGCCGAAGCCGCCGGGCGTCAGCGTGAAGCCGTCGACATGGTCTCGACCGCGTTCCACGAAATGGTCGCCACCGCCAACGAAGTCGCACGCTCGTGCAGTCAGGCGGCGGACTCCGCCGACAGCGGTCAGCGTCAGGCTCGCCAAGGCCAGCAGCAGATTGATGCGGCGGTTCACAGCGTCGATCAACTGAGCCAGGAGCTGGAACAATCGGCGCAGTCGATGCAGCAACTGGAGCGCGACAGCAACGATATCCAGTCGATCCTCGGCACCATCCGCTCCATCGCCGAGCAGACCAACCTGCTGGCGCTCAACGCCGCCATCGAAGCGGCGCGCGCCGGTGAGCAGGGCCGCGGTTTTGCCGTGGTCGCCGATGAGGTGCGTGCGCTGGCCAAGCGCACGGCGGATTCAACCGCGGAAATCGACGGCTTGCTTGGCAATCTGGCCAAGCGCACCAGCCAGGTCACGCAACAGATGCACGCCAGCCTGGAGGTGTCGCAGCAGTCGGTGACGCGCATCGGCGAGGCGCGGGAAAGCTTCGGGCAGATCCGCGAGTCGGTGGACGTGATCCGCGACATGAACACGCAAATCGCTACCGCCGCTGAAGAACAGCATCAGGTGGCTGAGGACATCAACCGGCACATCAGCCAGATCCACGGTGATGCGCAGTTGGTGGCGGAACTGGCCAACTCGGCGCGTCTGGATTCGCAGAGTCTGGCGGGGTTGTCGAATGAGCTGGATGGGTTGGTCAGACGGTTTCGTACCTGAACCTCAAAAGCCCCTCACCCCAGCCCTCTCCCTGAGGGAGAGGGGGCTGACCGAGGAGTCTGGCGTTATGCATCGACCTGAAATACCGCGTCGATTATGGATTCTGTAAAGCAAGATCAGGTCGGCGTAACTCTGCAGCATCCCCCAATCGGTCCCCTCTCCCTTTGGGAGAGGGTTAGGGTGAGGGGCTCTTTCAGCGTCAGCGTTCGATGATGGCGGTGACGCCCTGCCCGCCCGCCGCGCAGATCGAAATCAGGCCCCGGCCCTTGCCGGCAGCGTCCAGCAACTTCGCCAGGTTCGCGATGATGCGCCCACCAGTGGCGGCAAACGGATGCCCGGCCGCCAGCGAACTGCCCTTCACATTGAGTCGGCTGCGATCGATCGAACCCAGCGGCGCGTCGAGGCCCAAGCGCGTTTTGCAGTATTCGGGATCTTCCCAGGCCTTCAGCGTGCACAGCACCTGAGCGGCAAAAGCCTCGTGAATTTCGTAGTAGTCGAAGTCCTGCAAGGTCAGCCCGTTGCGTGCGAGCAATCGCGGCACGGCGTACACCGGCGCCATCAACAGCCCTTCAGCGCCGTTGACGAAATCCACCGCCGCGGCTTCGCCGTCACGCAGGTAAGCGAGGATCGGCAAACCGCGTTCCTTGGCCCACTCCTCACTGCCGAGCAGCACCACAGACGCGCCATCGGTCAGCGGCGTGGAGTTGCCCGCCGTCAGCGTGCCTTTCGCGCTTTTTTCAAAGGCCGGTTTCAGCGTCGCGAGTTTTTCCAGGGTCAGTTCCGGGCGCAGGTTGTTGTCGCGGGTCAGGCCAAGGAACGGTGTCATCAAGTCGTTGTGCCAGCCCTCGCTGTAGGACGCGGCGAGTTTGTGGTGGCTGTCGAGGGCCAGTTGATCCTGATCTTCACGCGGGATCTGCCAGGTCTGCGCCATCAGCTCGCAGTGCTGGCCCATCGACAGGCCGGTGCGTGGTTCGCCATTGCGTGGAAATTCCGGGATCAAGTGTTGCGGCCGTAACTGCAGAAAGGTTTTCAACTTGTCTCCAGTGGTCTTGGCGCGGTTGGCTTGCAGGAGAATTTTGCGCAGGCCTTCGCTGACACCGATCGGCGCGTCTGACGTGGTGTCGACGCCACCAGCAATGCCGCTCTCGATCTGGCCGAGGGCAATCTTGTTCGCCACCAGGATCGCCGCTTCCAGTCCGGTGCCGCAGGCTTGCTGAATGTCATAGGCGGGCGTGGCCGGCGACAGACGCGAGCCGAGCACGCATTCGCGGGTCAGGCTCATATCTCGTGACAATTTCAGCACCGCGCCCGCCACCACTTCGCCAATGCGCTGGCCGTGCAGGTTGTAGCGTTCGATCAGGCCTTCGAGGGCGGCGGTGAGCATCGCCTGATTGCTGGCCGTGGCGTACGGCCCGTTGGAACGGGCGAAAGGGATACGGTTACCGCCAATGATCGCGACGCGGCGCAGCTGACTCATGAATAACTCCTTGTTGAATATCTGGATTCACAGAGAATCCTGTGGGAGCTGGCTTGCCAGCGATGGGGCCGGCACATCCAACCTCTTCAGTGGCTGACACTCCGCTATCGCCGGCAAGCCACCTCCCACAGGGTCAGTGGTCTACTCTGCTGTTCTAGCGTAGGCCTTATTGCGTGGATCGAACGATTGATTGCCATCGGTAGTCCACACTTTGAACCCCAACTTCTGGAGAGCGTTCCATGTCTGACCGCTATATCGACTTCGCCAACTCGTCCCTCGGCCATCGGCTGGTCGGGGCGCTGGGCCTGCCGTCGCCGGTGCGACTGGAACGCTGGCAGGCCGGGCGCCTGCGGCCGGTGGAAGGGGCACTGCTGATCGGCGGCGGGCCGCTGGCCGAACGCATTAGTGCATTCGCCAACCGTTTGACCGACGGCATCTACCGCTACGGCGAGCAACCGGCGAGCGCCACCGAATGGATTCCCGGCCACGGCCCGAAACTCAAAGCCGTGGTGTTCGACGCCAGCGAATTGCTGCACACCGACCAGCTCAAACAGCTGCGCGAATTCTTCCAGCCATTGATGAAGAACCTTGAGCACAGCGCCCATCTGGTGATTCTTGGCCGTGCCCCGGAAACCCTCGGTGATCCGTTTGCCGCCAGTGCGCAACGAGCGCTGGAGGGGTTTTCCCGTTCGCTGGCCAAAGAGCTGCGCAGCGGCGGCACGCTGCAACTGATCTACGTCGGTGAAGGCGCCGAAGATCAACTGGAAGGCCCGCTGCGGTTTTTCCTCTCGCCGAAAAGCGCGTTCGTGTCCGGCCAGGTGATTCGCCTGACGGCTTGTGCCACGCCAGTCACTGACTGGACACGGCCGCTGGCCGGGCGCAAGGCGCTGGTCACCGGCGCTGCTCGCGGTATCGGCGCATCCATTGCCGAAACCCTCGCTCGCGATGGCGCCGAGGTGATCCTGCTCGACGTGCCGCCGGCGAAGACCGATCTGGAAGCCCTCGCCGCCCGCCTCGGTGGGCGCGCGATCACTCTGGATATCTGTGCCGCCGACGCCACCACGCAACTGATCGAACAACTGCCCGACGGCCTCGATATCCTGGTGCACAACGCCGGCATCACCCGCGACAAAACCCTGGCCAACATGACCCCGGAATTCTGGGACGCGGTGCTGGCGGTCAACCTCAACGCGCCGCAAGTGCTGACCCAGGCACTGCTCGACAGCGGCACGTTGCACGACAACGCGCGGGTGATTCTGCTGGCCTCGATCAGCGGCATTGCCGGTAATCGCGGGCAAACCAACTACGCCGCGAGCAAGGCAGGGCTGATTGGTCTGGCGCAAGCCTGGGCGCCGACGTTGCTGGAACGCGGCATCAGCATCAACGCCGTCGCGCCCGGCTTTATCGAGACGCAAATGACGGCACACATTCCGTTCGGCCTGCGCGAGGCCGGGCGACGCATGAGTTCGCTCGGTCAGGGCGGTTTACCGCAAGACGTCGCCGAAGCGGTCGCGTGGCTGGCGCAACCGGGCACCGGCGCGTTCACCGGGCAGGCGCTGCGGGTCTGTGGACAAAGTGTTCTGGGGGCTTAGGCATGAGCATCGAATGGCATACGCTGGATCGCGAACCGAGCCTGCCCGGGCTGTACGCACGGGCGGCGACGCGACGCAAAATCACCGGCACCCGGTTGCCCGACAGCGGCTTGCGCTGTTGGGTCGATGTCGATGGCAAACAATTGGCGGACTACCGCAAGGTCTGTGGGTTCGCCGATGACGGTCTGCTGCCACCGACGTATCCGCATATCCTCGCCTTCGCTCTGCAGATGCAGCTACTCACCGCCAGAGAATTTCCGTTCCCGCTGTTGGGATTGATTCATTTGAGCAACCGCATTCGCGTGTTGCGCCCGATGGGCGGGATCGCTCGGGCGCAGGTGAGCGTACGCGTGACCAATCTGCAAGCGCATCCCAAAGGCGCAACATTCGATCTGCTGACCACGCTGGATGATCAGCTCGGGCCGTTGTGGGAAGCCGAAAGCCAGATGCTCTGTCGCGGCGTGAAGCTTGAGGGCGAGCCGGTCGAGCAGACCTGGGAGCCTTCGCAATCGCTGGTGGAGGTGGCGCGCTGGAAAGCCTCGGCCGATATCGGCCGGCAGTACGCCAAAGTGTCCGGAGACTACAACCCGATTCACCTGAGTGCGGCCAGCGCCAGGTTGTTCGGTTTTCCAACCGCCATTGCCCATGGCTTGTGGAACAAGGCGCGGACCCTCGCAGCCCTCAGCGATCACTTGCCCAAGGCCAACCTCGAGATCGCCGTGCACTTTCGCAAACCGGTGCGTTTGCCCAGTGAGGTGACCTTACTGGCGAGCGCCGCAGGGTCCAGTGGTGAGTTGCGGCTGATCGGTGCGCAAGATCTGGAACACATGGTCGGGCAGTGGCAACCGATTGCCTGAGCACTCGGGACACCATTAATTGTGTGTATATAACTTAAGTGTTCGCCGTCCTTCCCCCCTCCACTGAAAAAACCAGGGCCTTGATTATCAAGGCCTTTTTTTGTCCGGCTATATCCTGGGTATTAGTCCTTAGGCGCTGAACTTCACCTTATATATAAAGGCGTTAATACCAACTTGAGAATGGTCTGAAACCGGCCCCTGGACTGAGATTGAGCACAACGGGCGAAGGCATCACCGACGACAGATCGGCGAGCCATCGAAGACAACGAACGTTGTGACAGGTGCAAGGAATCTCAATCATGAAAACTCAAGGCATGTGGTGCAAATCGGCAATCGCTCTGGCATTGATTCTCTCCCTTGGCCTCACCGGCTGCAGCAGCGGTGGTGGCGGTCATAAAAGCAGTTCCGGCAGTTCTTCGGCGGACGGTACTGCAGGCACTGGCGGCACCTCGGGTACTGGCGGTACGGGTGGCAGCGGTGATACAGCGGGCACTGGCGGCACCGGTAACACAGGTGGTACTGGCGGAACCGGTGGTACAGGTGGCACCGATCCGACCAATCCAACCAACCCGACAGACCCAACGGATCCTACCAATCCGACCAATCCAACCCCTACTCCCCTGGTGACCACCACGCTGGTGCAGGATGTCGGTAATACCGTCGCGGGTGTCGGCGATGGCGTGGGCCAGATCGGCGACTCTCTGAGCACCGTACCTGTCGTCGGTGGCGTAGTGCAGAGCGCGGCCAACACCGCTGGCAATGTCGTCAGCACCTTGGGTGACGGCGTCGCCAATGGCGTTGGCAAACTGGCCACCGATCCTAACGGCCTGACCACCACCGTGGCTTCAGTTGGCGGTGTAGTGACGGATGTCGGCAACGGCGTCTCCGACCTCAGCGCCAAGCTGTCCACTGCGACTGGCAGCGTTCCGGTGGTGGGCGGTGTGGTGACCAAAGTCGCGCCGCTGCTCGATGGCGTCGGTGAAAAAGTCACCATGCTCGGCAATACCCTCGACACCACATTGACCAGCGGCCCAACCAGCCAACTGACGAACAAACTCGGCGGTAGCCTGGTGCCGGTGATCGCGATGGTCGAAAGCACCACCGACAAACTCGGCGCGACCACAGGTCTTGGCGATCCACTCAAAGGCGTGGTTGCGCAAGTCGGCGGCGCAGTGAACACCCTGGGTGGCAAGGTCACCGATGCGGGTAACGGCAACGCCTTGACCAATACACTCGGCGGCGCGTTGAGCAATACCGGTACCGCGGTCGGCAAGGCTGGTGGTCTGGTGTCCAACGGCACTGGTTCGGGTACTGGTGGAGTGGGTGGTGGTTTGGGCGGCGGCCTCGGTGGTACTGGCCTGCTGCAAACGGTCGGCGGCGCGGTGGTCAACGTCGGCGCTGGCCTGAATGCCGGTAATACCAATGGCGTGGTCAGCGCAGGTGGCGTTACCGCTGTCGGCCTGGGTAATACCGTCGCTTCGCTCAACACTGTACTTGGCGGATCGGGCACCCCGATCACCGCAACCACCTCACCTCTGGCCACGGTTGGCGGAGCGTTGGGGGCAGGCCTGAACCCGGTCACCAGTGCTGTTACCAACGTGACCCAACAAGTCGGCGCAGCTACCGGTATCGGCTCCCCCGTCGCAGGTCTCACCGGCCAGGTGGGCGGTGCGGTCAGCAGTATCGGCAACACCATTGCTGCGACCAACAACCCGGTCACCACCGCAGTCGGGGGCCTGGTCAACAACGTCGGCGGCACGGTCACTGCCGTCGGGGGCCTGGTCAACGGAGGTACCAGCGGGGGTACCACAGGTGGCGGTCTGGGCGGAGTACTCGGTGGCCTGACTGGCACCCTGGGAGGCAACAAACGCTAAATTGCACCTGGCCGATTCGACGGCCTCACCTACAGCGCCTACGCTTGGTTGAGGGCGGAAGATTCCCACGAGTCTTCCGCCTTTTTTCTTAGGAAAATTCAGCCCAGTGCCGTGATCTGACCATGGAGTGTCCTATGCGCGTAATGGCATCCCTGCTATTCCTCAGTCTCAGTTCCACCGCCCTCGCCGACACCCTGCCCAGCTTTCTCAACAGCAACGAAACCATCCGCAATCTGCCGGTGCCGAACCTGCCGGCCGACGCCTATCGCCCGAGCGCCACACCGGTGCAAGTGCCGGACGCCGGTGCCGCCGCTGCGCAACCGCTGTTGATGGACACTAAAATCAATCTGCAAACCGTGCAGATCGAAGGCGGCACCCTCTACCCGCTCAACGAACTTGCCGAAATCTATAAGCCCCTGATCGGCCGGCAAGCCACGCTCGCCGAGCTGATCGAAGCCACGCGCAACATCACCCGGCGCTATCAGCAGGACGGCTATTTGCTGTCCTACGCGTTCTTGCCGCAGCAAAATTTCAATGACGGCGTCGCGCGCGTGGTGCTGGTGGAAGGTTACGTGCGCGATATCCAGATCCAGGGCGATGTCGGTCGGGTCAGAGCCTTGCTCGACAAACTGGCGGCGAAGATCCAGGCCGAACGGCCGCTGACCCGCAAAACCTTCGAGCGCTACACCACACTGATGACGCGCATCCCCGGCGTGACGATCCAGGCCCAGGTGCCACCGCCCGGCACCACCGACGGCGCCACCACCCTGGTCGCCCAGGCCAGTCGCAAACCCTTCACCAGTACGCTGAGCACCACCGAAGACAACCGCAACGGCACCCAGGCCCTACTCGGCGTCAGCAGCAATTCGCAAACCGCGATGGGTGAGCAACTGACCCTCAGCGGCCTCTTTCCGCCGGGTGACGATCACGAGCATTACTACCGCCTCGACTACAACCAGTTCATCAATGACGAAGGCGCACAACTGGCGCTGTCGGCTTCACGCTACCGCGCAGACCCCGGCACCAATGTCCTGCTCGACAATGGCCTGCAACTCAAACCGCACCGCGAAAACGACCGCTACTCGATCGGTTTCACCTTGCCGCTGATTGCCGCCTCCAACGAACTGCTGACGGCCGGTTCAAGGCTTTACGCGGTCAACGACAAGACCCGCTACAAGGTGGTCGGCTTCCCGCTGAGTGTCGAAGAACGCACCGACATCCGCGCCCTCGCCTTCGAAAGTGACTGGCGCAAGGCCGATGCGCGCCAACTGCGGATCCTCAGCGGCGGCGTGTACCAGGGCCTCGACAGCATGGGCGCGAAAAGCAATAACAACGCCATCGACCTCGACTTCTTCCGCCTGCGCGTGTCCGGCGTGCAGAGCGACAAGTTCTTCGATAATTGGCAAGGGGTTCTGTCGGCCGCGTTGTACTGGAGCGACGACAGCCTGCCCGACAGCGAGCGCGCGGTGTTCGGCGGGCAGAACTTCGGTCGTGGTTATCCCGACGATCAAGCATCCGGCGACAAAGGCTGGGGCGTGGCCTACGAGGTCAACTACAGCTTCAACCGCGACGGCAATTGGGTACGCATCCTGCAACCCTATGTCGTGCTCGATCGCTCGCGCAGCTGGTTCAATGAACTGCCGGTAAAGGCCAACAATCTGTCATCGGCGGCGGTCGGGTTGCGGTTTGGTGATGCCAAGTACTACAACATTTCGCTGGAAGCGGCGAAGGCGATGTCGGACGAAGCGCTGGACACGTTTAATCGCCGGACGCGTTACAGCATCAGTTTCAGTTATCAGTTGTAAGCCGAAACACCCAGGAGGCTTCTGCAGCGGCGGGTGGAGTGTACAACCGGCAGAACTGAGTCGGATTGCAGGCAACCTTCGCTGGAAGGCTCGCTCCCACAGTTGAACCGGGTGCACCCAGAGAGAAATTGGCCGGCTGTCAGGCCGCCATCGCGAGCAAGCTCGCTCCCACAGTTGAACCGGGTGCACCCAGAGAGAAATTGGCCGGCTGTCAGGCCGCCTTCGCGAGCAAGCTCGCTCCCACAGAAAAGCAAAAGCGACCCACGCCGCTCCTGCGCTTTTCACCACTCAACAGGATGAGCGTTAG
>NZ_JAMLFX010000001.1:338523-459416 GCF_023634765.1 Pseudomonas sp. AKS31 | reverse complement strand
GGGGGGGGGAGCCGAAACACCGCTCGCCAAGCTTTGTCGCCGAAGCGCTGGCGAACAGTCTGGATCAGATGGCCGTGTACCCGACCACCCTCGGCATCCCGGCGCTGCGTGAAGCCATTGGCGGCTGGTGCGAGCGTCGTTTCGGCGTGCCGAGTGGCTGGATCGATCCGGCGCGCAACGTATTGCCGGTCAATGGCACCCGCGAAGCGCTGTTCGCGTTCACCCAGACCGTGGTCAACCGTGGCGACGACGCGTTGGTGGTCAGCCCGAACCCGTTCTACCAAATCTACGAAGGCGCCGCGTTCCTCGCCGGGGCCAAGCCGCATTACCTGCCGTGCCTGGACGAGAATGGCTTCAACCCGGACTTCGATGCCGTTTCGCCGGACATCTGGAAGCGCTGCCAGATCCTGTTCCTCTGCTCGCCGGGCAACCCGACCGGTGCACTGATCCCGGTCGACACCCTGAAGAAACTGATCGCCCTGGCCGACGAGTACGATTTCGTGATCGCCGCCGACGAGTGCTACAGCGAGCTGTACTTCGACGAACAAACCCCGCCGCCGGGCCTGCTGACTGCCTGTGTCGAACTGGGCCGCAAAGACTTCAAGCGTTGCGTGGTATTCCATAGTTTGTCCAAGCGTTCCAACCTGCCGGGCCTGCGCTCCGGGTTCGTCGCCGGCGATGCCGACATCCTCAAAGGCTTCCTGCTGTATCGCACCTATCACGGCTGCGCGATGCCGGTACAAACGCAACTGGCCAGCGTGGCGGCGTGGAATGACGAAGTGCACGTTCGCGCCAACCGTGCGCTGTACCGCGAGAAATTCGATGCAGTGCTGGAGATCCTCAGCCCGGTGATGGACGTGCAGCGCCCGGATGGCAGCTTCTACCTGTGGCCGAACGTGCAAGGTGATGACGCAGCGTTCTGCCGCGATCTGTTTGAGCAGGAGCACGTGACCGTGGTGCCGGGTTCGTACCTGTCCCGTGACGTCGATGGCGTCAACCCAGGTGCCGGCCGTGTGCGCATGGCACTGGTCGCGCCGCTGGCCGAATGTGTCGAAGCCGCTGAACGGATTCGCGCCTTCATCACTCGCCAGAAGTAAATCGTCGTGCCCGCATCAGGCAATCTTGTGCGGGCATCACGATGGATTATTTCACCTGCCCCAGATTGGCCTCACTCAAATCCAGATCGGCCAACACTTCTCTGAGGACGTCATCACCGATCTGGTGATGACGACTGAGGTTATAGAGTTCCAGACGCTGCGCCCTGAGCGCTTTCAGGCGCATGCGACGCTCGAGTAAATCCATTTGAAACGCGAGGGCCTGGGCTTCGGCGGAGTCGTTGAAGACATCCAGCTGATGACGATACTCGGACATGATCCGCGCCTTCAGCTCGGCCGACAAAGCAGCCTGAGCGGCGTCCTGCGGGGTGATCTCCTCCGTTTCAAGCGCATGAATCGCCGCTTCTGCGGTTTTGCGCCAGGCATCGCGCACTTCCTGGCGCCGCTTGTCGTCCGGGCTTTTTTCAATCCCGCGCAACAACAGCGGCAGCGCGATGCATGCCGAAATCAGCGACAACAGAATCACCCCGGCGGCGATGAAAATCAGCAAGTCACGCTCGGGAAACGCATCCGCGCCCATCAACATCGGCACCGACATCACGCCGGCCAGCGTTACTGCACCGCGCACACCGCCGACAGTCAGCAGCCAGCAAGAGCGTGCGGTCGGGACTTGCGTCAGCTCGCCCTTGCCACGCAAGCGGCGCAACAGCACCGACAAACGCCAGATGCTTTGCACCCAGATAAACCGCAGCAACACCAGCGCGAGGAAAATCGCCACGACATCCAGGCAGCGGTAGAACAGTGTTGGCCACAACGTCGGCTCGTGACTGACCACGGCTTTGATGATGTCCGGCAATTGCAGGCCGAGCAGCAGGAAGATCAAACCGTTGAAAGCAAACTCCAGCAGCGACCAGACGCTGCGATTGAGCAAGCGCGTGCTGGTCTGCCGGGGCAACAGATCGAGCCAGCTCTGCATCATCCCCGCCGCCACGGCCGAGAGAATGCCTGACACGCCAAGGCGTTCGGCCAACACGTAAGCCGCGAACGGCAACAGCAACATGAACACCACGTGCGTCGCCGGATCATCCCAGCCACGGGCGATCATCCACGCCCGCAAACGCCCGACCAGCCAGCTCAAGGCCACACCGACCGCCAACCCGCCAAGCGCCACCAGGACAAACGTCAGACTGGCGTTGGTCAGCGAGAACACGCCCGTGATAGCCGCCGACAGTGCGAACTTGAACGTCACCAGACCCGAGGCATCGTTCATCAGCGCCTCGCCCTGCAAGATATGCATGAGCGGGGTCGGCAAGCGGTTTTGCGAAATGGCCGAAACGGCGACCGCGTCCGTCGGCGACAACACCGCCGCCAGGGCGAAGGCCACCGGCAACGGAATTGACGGCAACAACCAATGAATGAAGTACCCGGCGCCGACCACGGTGAACAGCACCAGCCCGACGGCCAGCGTCAAAATCGGCCCGCGCAGCTGCCAGAACTCGCGTTTGGGCATGCGCCAGCCATCGGAAAACAACAGGGGCGGCAAGAACAGAAACAGGAACAATTCGGGATCGAGGGCAACGTGCAGACCGAGGGTCGGCCAGGCGAGCAAGGCGCCGGCGGCGATCTGGACCAATGGCAGCGGCAACGGGATGACCCGTCCGACCAGCCGCGAGACGCTGACCAGCATCAGCAGGATCAGGACGGTGTAAGCGGTTTGCATAAAGCGGAAATCTCAGACAATCGACAGCGTTGAACTGCCATATTAGCCGCTTAGGATGGATCTGACCGTTGCACCTATGTCGCACTGCCGGATTGCAGTCTCTTGTGGGAGCGAGCCTGCTCGCGAATGCGCTCCGTCATTCAACAGAGATATTGCCTGATACGGCCCCTTCGCGAGCAGGCTCGCTCCCACAGGTTTTGCAGCGTTACGACAACCGTGGCCGACGAAACCGTTTGGTCATGGCATAATCCGACACCATTTTTCTCCAGCACCTGTAAAGGGGGCGATTCCTTGACCGTTTCAAGTAAAACGTTGCACCTTTTCGGCATCAAAGCCTGCGACACCATGAAGAAGGCGCGCACCTGGCTCGATGAACACGCTGTCAGCTACGACTTTCACGATTACAAAACCGCCGGCATCGACCGTGAACACCTGACCCAATGGTGTGACGAACACGGCTGGCAAACGGTGTTGAACCGCGCAGGCACGACCTTTCGCAAACTCGACGACGAACGCAAAGCCGATCTCGACCAGTCGAAAGCCATCGAACTGATGCTCGCTCAACCCTCGATGATCAAGCGCCCGGTGCTCGATCTCGGTGACCGAACCCTGATTGGCTTCAAGCCAGACATCTACGCGGCCGCACTCAAATAAGCAGCCCGTCACTTATTGCTAGAGGTATTCACATGTCCAACTCCCTGTTCAGCATCGCCTTTGGTGTCGGCACTCAAAACCGTCAAGGCGCCTGGCTGGAAGTGTTCTACGCCCAGCCACTGCTCAACCCGTCGGCCGAACTGGTCGCTGCCGTTGCGCCGATCCTCGGTTACACCGAAGGCAATCAGGCCATCACCTTCACCACCGCGCAGGCTGCGCAACTGGCTGAAGCCGTGAAAGGCATCGACGCCGTGCAAGGCAAGCTGCTGACCCGTCTGGCCGAGAGCCACAAGCCGCTGGTCGCCACCCTGCTGGCCGAAGACGCGCAACTGACCTCGACACCTGAGGCCTACCTCAAGCTGCACCTGCTGTCGCACCGTCTGGTCAAGCCACACGGCGTCAGCCTGGCCGGCATCTTCCCGCTGCTGCCGAACGTCGCGTGGACCAGCCAGGGCGCCATTGACCTGAGCGAACTGGCTGAACTGCAACTGGAAGCGCGTCTGCGTGGCGAGCTGCTGGAAGTGTTCTCGGTGGACAAGTTCCCGAAAATGACCGACTACGTGGTTCCGGCTGGCGTGCGTATTGCTGACGCGGCACGTCTGCGTCTGGGCGCTTACGTCGGTGAAGGCACCACCGTGATGCACGAAGGCTTCATCAACTTCAACGCCGGCACCGAAGGCCCGGGCATGATCGAAGGCCGCGTATCGGCTGGCGTGTTCGTCGGCAAGGGTTCGGACCTGGGCGGTGGTTGCTCGACCATGGGCACCCTGTCGGGCGGCGGCAACATCGTGATCAAGGTCGGCGAAGGCTGCCTGATCGGCGCCAACGCCGGTATCGGCATCCCGTTGGGCGACCGCAACACCGTTGAGTCGGGCCTGTACGTGACCGCCGGCACCAAGGTTGCGCTGCTCGACGAAAACAACAACCTGGTCAAGGTTGTGAAGGCGCGCGAGCTGGCCGGTCAGACTGACCTGCTGTTCCGTCGCAATTCGGAAACCGGTGCTGTGGAATGCAAAACCCACAAATCGGCGATCGAACTGAACGAAGCGCTGCACGCTCACAACTAAGCAGCACATTGATAAACTGTGGGAGCGAGCTTGGTCGCGAAGCTTTTAGCGTCCTCGAGGACGCCTTCGCGAGCAGGCTCGCTCCCACAGTGTCTTGTGTACATCCCGCCCAAGTTCACAGGGCTGAACAAATGATGATTCCCTCCCCGTGGCGTGCCGATTTCCCGGCCATCGCCGCGCTGCAACGGCAAGACCAGACTTATCTGGACAACGCCGCCACCACGCAAAAACCCCAAGCCCTGCTCGACGCACTGACGCATTACTACGCCAACGGCGCGGCCAATGTGCATCGTGCGCAACACCTGCCCGGCGCTCACGCGACGCAGGCGTTCGAGGACAGTCGGCTGAAGGTGGCCCAGTGGCTGAATGCCGGTGACAGCGGGCAAATCATCTTCACCCACGGCGCCACCAGTGCGCTGAATCTCCTGGCTTATGGCCTGGAATCTCTTTTTCAACCGGGCGATGAAATTGTCATCAGCGCCCTGGAGCATCACGCCAACCTGTTGCCGTGGCAGCAACTGGCGCAACGGCGCAGTCTTAAACTGGTGATCCTGCCGCTGGACGCCGACGGCTTGATCGACCTCGCCGCCGCTGTGCATCTGATCGGCCCGCGCACGCGGTTGCTGGCGGTCAGTCAGTTGTCCAACGTGCTCGGTTCGTGGCAGCCATTGTCGGCGTTGCTGGGCATGGCCAAGGCGCAGAACGCGTTGACCGTGGTCGATGGCGCACAAGGCGTTGTTCACGGTCGGCATGACGTGCAGGCGCTGGGTTGCGACTTCTATGTGTTTTCCAGCCACAAGCTCTACGGCCCCGATGGCCTCGGCGTGCTGTTTGGGCGCAATGCTGCGCTTGAGCAACTGAAGCCATGGCAATTCGGCGGCGAAATGGTCCTGGAAGCCAACTATCACGACGCGCGTTTCCGCCCGGCGCCGCTGGGGTTCGAGGCGGGTACGCCGCCGATTGCCAGTGTGATCGGCCTCGGTGCGACGCTGGATTATCTGTCGGGTCTGGATCAAGAAGCGGTGTCCGCTCACGAGGCTGCGCTGCATGACTATTTGCTGCGCGGCCTCGCAGCGCGAAACGGCATTCGCTTGCTTGGCAAGCCGCAACTGGCACTGGCCAGTTTTGTCGTCGAGGGCGTGCACAACGCCGATCTCGCGCATCTGCTGACCGAACAAGGCATCGCCGTGCGCGCCGGGCATCACTGCGCGATGCCGCTACTCAAAAGCTTTGAACTGGCCGGGGCGATTCGGGTGTCGCTGGCGCTGTACAACGACTCGGAAGATCTGGAGCGTTTCTTTGAAGCACTGGATCAGGCGCTGGAGTTGTTGCGATGAGCTTGCCGGTTGAAGCGGCTGAGGCGCTGCAGATCTTTCAGAACGCGGCTGGCTGGGAACAACGGGCGCGGTTGTTGATGCAGTTTGGTGATCGTCTGCCGGCGCTGGATGACGCGGATAAGTGCGACGCCAACCGGGTGCATGGCTGTGAGAGTCAGGTGTGGCTGGTTGGGGAATTGCGCGACGGCCATTGGCAATTTGCGGCGAGTAGCGATGCGCGGATGATTCGCGGGTTGGTGGCGTTGCTCTTGTTGCGGGTAAATGGCTTGTCGGGCGCTGATCTGAAGCAAATTGATTTGCCGGACTGGTTCAATCAGCTCGGCCTTTCGCGGCAGCTATCGCCATCGCGCAGCAATGGCCTCAATGCAGTGCTCCAGCGAATGAATGAGTTGGCTGGTTAATCGCCATCGCTGGCAAGCCAGCGATGAGGGCATAAGCCCCAGCATCAAGCCTGAGGTTTAACTCGGTCAGCCGGACGCCGAACCCCCGCAACAATCTTGTCCACAGCCTTGGTCGCCGCGACCATGCCGAACGTGGCCGTGACCATCATCACCGCGCCAAACCCACCGGCGCAGTCGAGCTTCACGCCATCACCGACAAAACTCTTCTGCAGGCAAATGCTGCCATCCGGTTTCGGATAACGCAGTTGCTCCGTGGAAAACACGCACGGCACGCTGTAATGACGGGTCACGGTACGCGAAAAGCCATAGTCGCGACGCAACGTCGAACGCACTTTCGACGCCAACGGATCGTTGAACGTGCGGTTGAGATCGCACACTTGAATCAGCGTCGGATCAATCTGCCCGCCCGCACCACCAGTGGTGATGATCTGGATCTTGCGCCGCTTGCACCAGGCGATCAGCGCAGCCTTGGCGTTGACCGCGTCGATGCAGTCGATCACGCAGTCGATGTTCGGCGTGATGTATTCGGCCATGGTCTCGCGGGTAACGAAATCCGCCACCGCGTGCACCGTGCAATCCGGATTGATCCCGCGCAGGCGCTCGGCCATCACTTCGACCTTGGGCTTGCCGACGGTGCTGTCCAGCGCGTGCAACTGGCGGTTGGCGTTGCTGACACAGACGTCATCGAGGTCAAACAGCGAAATCTCGCCGACGCCACAGCGGGCCATGGCTTCCGCTGCCCAGGAACCGACGCCACCGACGCCGACGATCGCCACATGGGCCGCGCGCAAACGCTCCATGCCTTCGATGCCATACAAACGGGCGATGCCTGCAAACCGCGGATCTTCTGTACTCATGACCATTACCCCAAAAACCGGCGCGCATTATAGGGCTACACAGCGACAAGTTTTAAGCTTCAAGCTACAAGTGTAAGAACTTAAGTCAAAGTCGGCTGCCCAATGTCGGGCATTTCCCTGTCTGATGTACGACTTGCGAACTGCCGGTGTAGGATGCGCGCCCCTCGGGCGTCTAGCCGACCGATCCTCCGTTCCACAGCCTTTGGAACCCGAAATAGCTATGTCATCGCGTAAATTTGGACTCAACCTGGTGGTGGTTCTGGCAATCGCCGCCCTGTTCACCGGTTTCTGGGCGCTGATCAATCGCCCGGTCTCCGCGCCGAACTGGCCGCAGCAGATCTCCGGTTTCTCCTATTCGCCGTTCCAGCAGGGACAATTCCCGCAGAAGGATCAGTATCCGTCTGACGACGAAATGCGCCGCGACCTGGAGATCATGAGCAAGCTGACGGACAACATCCGCATCTACTCGGTCGACGGCTCCTTGGGAGACATCCCGAAACTGGCTGAGGAGTTCGGTTTGCGGGTCACCCTCGGCATCTGGATCAGTCCGGATCAGGAGCGCAACGAGAGGGAAATCACCCGCGCCATCGAACTGGCCAATACCTCGCGCAGCGTTGTGCGTGTGGTAGTCGGCAACGAGGCGTTGTTTCGCGAAGAGATTACCCCTGAGGCCCTTATCGTTCTGCTGGACCGAGTGCGCGCCGCCGTCAAAGTACCGGTCACCACATCCGAGCAATGGCACATCTGGGAGAAGTACCCGCAACTGGCGAAACACGTCGATCTGATCGCCGCCCACATTCTGCCGTACTGGGAGTTCATTCCGGTCGACAAGGCCGGCCAGTTCGTTTTCGATCGTGCCCGCGATCTGAAAAAGCTGTTTCCGAAAAAACCGCTGCTGCTCTCCGAAGTCGGCTGGCCGAGCAACGGCCGCATGCGCGGTGGCGCCGATGCGTCGCCGGCGGATCAGGCGATCTACCTGCGTAACCTGGTGAACAAGCTCAACCGCCAAGGCTTCAACTACTTCGTGATCGAAGCGTTTGACCAACCGTGGAAGGCCAGCGACGAAGGCTCGGTCGGCGCCTACTGGGGCGTGTTCAACGCCGCGCGCCAACAGAAATTCAACTTCGAAGGCCCGGTGGTGGCGATTCCGCAATGGCGTGTGCTGGCCGTTGGCTCGGTGGTGCTGGCCCTGCTGTCGCTGACCCTGCTGATGATCGACGGCTCGGCGCTGCGCCAGCGTGGGCGGATCTTCCTGACCTTTATCGCGTTCCTCTGCGGCTCGGTGCTGGTGTGGATCGGTTACGACTACAGCCTGCAATACAGCACGTGGTTCAGTTTGACGGTCGGTTTCCTCTTGGCGCTGGGTGCGCTCGGGGTGTTTATCGTCTTGCTGACGGAGGCCCATGAACTGGCCGAAGCGGTGTGGATTCACAAGCGTCGGCGCGAGTTCCTGCCAGTCGAGGGCGACTCCAGCTATCGCCCGAAAGTCTCGATCCACGTACCGTGCTACAACGAGCCGCCAGAGATGGTCAAACAGACCCTCGACGCACTGGCCGCCCTCGATTACCCGGACTACGAAGTCCTGATCATCGACAACAACACCAAGGATCCGGCGGTGTGGGAACCGGTACGCGATTACTGCGAAACCCTCGGCCCGCGCTTCAAGTTCTTCCACGTCTCGCCCCTGGCCGGATTCAAGGGCGGCGCGCTGAACTACCTGATTCCGCACACCGCCAAGGATGCCGAAGTCATCGCGGTGATCGACTCCGATTACTGCGTGCACCCGAACTGGCTCAAGCACATGGTGCCGCACTTCGCCGATCCGAAAATCGCCGTGGTGCAGTCGCCGCAGGATTACCGCGACCAAAACGAAAGCACCTTCAAGAAGCTCTGCTACGCCGAATACAAAGGCTTCTTCCACATCGGCATGGTCACCCGCAACGACCGTGACGCGATCATCCAGCACGGCACCATGACCATGACCAGGCGTTCGGTGCTGGAAGAATTGGGCTGGGCTGACTGGTGCATCTGTGAAGACGCCGAACTCGGCCTGCGCGTGTTCGAAAAAGGCCTGTCGGCGGCGTATTACCACGACAGCTACGGCAAGGGTTTGATGCCGGATACGTTTATCGACTTCAAGAAGCAGCGGTTCCGTTGGGCGTATGGCGCGATCCAGATCATCAAGCGCCACACCCGCAGCCTGCTGCGCGGCAAGGACACCGAGCTGACCCGTGGCCAGCGCTATCACTTCCTCGCGGGCTGGTTGCCGTGGGTCGCGGACGGCATGAACATCTTCTTCACCATCGGCGCGCTGTTGTGGTCGGCGGCGATGATCATCGTTCCGCAACGGGTCGATCCGCCGCTGCTGATCTTCGCGATCCCGCCACTGGCGCTGTTCGTGTTCAAGGTCGGCAAGATCATCTTCCTCTATCGTCGCGCCGTCGGCGTGAACCTGAAAGATGCGTTCTGCGCGGCACTGGCCGGGCTGGCGTTGTCGCACACCATCGCCAAAGCGGTGCTGTACGGCTTCTTCACCAGCAGCATTCCGTTCTTCCGCACGCCGAAAAACGCCGACAACCATGGCTTCTGGGTGGCGATTTCCGAAGCGCGGGAAGAGCTGTTCATCATGCTGCTGTTGTGGGGCGCGGCGCTGGGGATCTTCCTGGTCAACGGCATGCCGAGCAACGACATGCGTTTCTGGGTGGTGATGTTGCTGGTGCAGTCGCTGCCGTATCTGGCGGCGCTGATCATGGCGTTCCTGTCGTCGCTGCCGAAACCGGCGGCGGCACCGGAGCCGGCAGCCGCATAATCGGTAACGGATAACGTCAAACGGCGGCCTTCGGGCCGCCGTTTTGCTTTAGAATGACCGCCTTTTTCAATGCCAACAAACTCGGTAGGAGCTGCCGAAGGCTGCGATCTTTTGATCTTGCTGTTGATTTTAAAAAACAAAATCAAAAGATCGCAGCCTGCGGCAGCTCCTACAGGTTTACCGTGCGCACCCGGAGTTATTTACATGACGGCCCACGCCGACCTTTCGCCGACCCTCCAACTCGCCATCGACCTGATCCGCCGTCCGTCCGTGACGCCGGTCGACGCCGATTGCCAGAAGCAGATGATGCAGCGCCTGGGCGATGCCGGTTTCAACCTCGAGCCGATGCGCATCGAAGATGTGGATAACTTCTGGGCCACCCACGGCAACAACGACGGCCCGGTGTTGTGCTTCGCCGGCCACACCGACGTGGTGCCGACCGGCCCGGTCACGGCGTGGCAGATCGACCCGTTCAACGCCGTGATCGATGAACACGGCATGCTCTGCGGCCGTGGCGCGGCGGACATGAAAGGCAGCCTGGCGTCGATGACCGTCGCCGCTGAGCGTTTCGTCGCCGACTACCCGAACCACAAAGGCAAGGTCGCGTTCCTGATCACCAGCGACGAAGAAGGCCCGGCGCACCACGGCACCAAGGCTGTGGTCGAGCGTCTGGCAGCACGCAACGAGCGTCTGGACTGGTGCATCGTTGGCGAACCGTCGAGCACCACTCTGGTCGGCGACGTCGTGAAAAACGGCCGTCGTGGCTCGCTGGGCGCCAAGCTCACCGTCAAAGGTGTTCAGGGTCACGTGGCCTACCCGCATCTGGCGAAGAACCCGATTCACCTCGCCGCTCCGGCCCTCGCTGAATTGGCCGCCGAGCATTGGGATCACGGCAACAATTTCTTCCCGCCGACCAGTTTCCAGATCTCCAACGTCAATTCCGGCACCGGCGCGACCAACGTGATTCCGGGTGATCTGGTGGCGGTGTTCAACTTCCGGTTCTCCACCGAATCGACCGTCGAAGGCCTGCAGAAACGCGTGGCTGACATCCTCGACAAGCACGATCTGGACTGGCACATCGACTGGGCGCTGTCCGGCCTGCCGTTCCTCACCGAACCGGGCGCGCTGCTCGACGCGGTGTCGGCGAGCATCAAGGACATCACCGGTCGCGAGACCAAGGCGTCCACCAGCGGCGGCACCTCCGATGGCCGTTTCATCGCGACCATGGGCACGCAAGTGGTTGAACTGGGGCCGGTCAACGCGACCATCCACCAGGTCAACGAACGCGTACTGGCGGCGGATCTCGACGTGCTGACCGAGATCTACTACCAGACCCTGATCAAGTTGCTCGCCTGATGCTTGCTTGCCCCATCTGCAGTGAACCGCTGAATGCGGTGGACAACGGCGTGGTCTGTCCTGCCGGCCATCGCTTCGACCGTGCGCGGCAGGGTTACCTGAACCTGTTGCCGGTGCAGCACAAGAACAGCCGCGATCCTGGTGACAACCAGGCCATGGTCGAGGCGCGCCGGGACTTCTTGAACGCCGGGCATTACGCGCCGGTGGCCAAACGTCTGGCCGAACTGGCAGCGAGTTATACGCCCGATCGCTGGGTCGACATCGGTTGTGGCGAGGGTTATTACACCGCGCAAATCGCCGAGGCCTTGCCGAACGCTGACGGCTACGCACTGGACATTTCCCGTGAAGCGGTCAAACGCGCCTGCAAAAGAAATCCGGCGATTACCTGGTTGATCGCCAGCATGGCCCGCGTGCCGTTGGCGTCGGGCAGTTGTCAGTTTCTCGCCAGCGTTTTCAGTCCGTTGGACTGGGACGAAGCCAAGCGTCTGCTCAGTGTCGGCGGCGGCCTGATGAAAGTCGGCCCGACCAGCGGCCACTTGATGGAACTGCGCGAACGCCTGTACGACGAAGTGCGCGAGTACACCGACGACAAGCATCTGGCCCTGGTGCCGGAAGGCATGGCGCTGGCGCACAGCGAAACCCTGGAATTCAAGCTGACGCTAAACAAGCCCGAGGATCGCGCCAACCTGTTGGCGATGACACCCCACGGCTGGCGCGCCAGTGCCGAGCGTCGTGCGGCGGTAATCGAACAGGCCGAGCCGTTCGTGACCACCGTGTCGATGCGCTACGATTATTTCGTTCTTCAATAACTTTTGGTTCCGGGCGAGTGCCCGGGGCCGGCTAAATCCGCGAATGGATTTTTCAGACCCACAGTGAGGACATCCATGCGCCAACCGGACATCGAGATTTACCTGAAAGACGCCGACGTCGACCACAAGGCCATTTCCGCCTGGCTCGGCGAAGCACTGGGCCCGTGCAGCGACTGGGTACAGAAAGGCCAGACTTACAAGTGCACGGCCGGCAACGTGCCGGTGACCTGGCTGCCGAAAGCCGTGGGCAAGTGGAACAGCCTGTACCTGGAAAGCGACCAGACGCCATGGGACGACGACATCGCCTGCGCCCGCGCAGCCTTTGCTGCGCTGAACGTCGAAGTGCGTTGCGCACCGGGCACATGGGTTGAAGAAGAAGGTGAGGAGACAGCGGATCGCTGGATTCGCATCAGCGCAGACGGTGAAGAAGAGATCACCTGGAAAACTGCCTAAAAGCAAAAGATCGCAGCCTTCGGCAGCTCCTACAGGGTCATGTGTACACCCGTAGGAGCTGCCGAAGGCTGCGATCTTTTGATCTTCAAGGTTACAGGCCTACAACATCCTCAGCCTGCAAACCCTTCTCGCCAGTAATCACTGCGTATTCTACCTGCTGGCCTTCGGTCAGCGACCGGTGCCCTTCGCCGCGAATCGCGCGGTAGTGCACGAACACGTCCACCCCGTCTTCGCGCTGGATAAAGCCGTAGCCCTTGGCGTCGTTGAACCACTTCACGTTGCCGGTTTCACGTGTTGCCATCTGTTCATACTCCTTTTTTATTATTGAACAGGCTTTTCGCAGGAAAGCCTTAGAGGAACGTCAGCCTGCGTCCGACGTCCATACAAGGGCCCCGGCGACAGACCGCCGAGTATATGACAGGTGCGAAAAGTCTCAACAGGAGATTACTTCGCCGCTTTTTTGCCGATTTTCGGTGAATACGGCAAACTGTCGACCGCCCGAGCACTTGCTCGGTTTTATTCACTCACGCAGAAGCCGTATGACCCGTTCCCCGTTCCGCCGTCTAGTGTTTGGCACCTTGCGCCGACTGTTGTACCTCTGGGTTCGCTCGGAGACGATCAACCAGTCGTCGCTCACCCTCAACCTCGACCGCAGTCGTCCGGTGTTCTACGTCCTGCAAAACCCTTCGCTGACCGATCTCGCCGTGGTCGACACAGAATGCACCAAGGCCGGCCTGCCGCGCCCGGTGCTGCCGGTGTCAGTGGGTTCGCTGATCGAACCGGCGGCGTTTTTCTACTTGACGCCGGATCCGGACTGGCTCGGTCGCCAGGACAAACGCGGCGCACCGCCGACCCTGACCCGACTGGTCAGCGCCCTGACCCAGAACGCTGCCGAAGACGCGCAGATCATTCCGGTCAGCGTGTTCTGGGGCCAGTCGCCGGACAGCGAAAACAGTCCGTGGAAGCTATTGTTCGCCGACAGCTGGGCCGTTACCGGGCGCCTGCGTCGCCTGCTGAGCATCATCGTCCTCGGCCGCAAGACCCGCGTGCAGTTCTCCGCGCCGATTCATCTGCGCGAGCTGATAGAACACAACAAGGGTCACGAACGCACCGTGCGCATGGCCCAGCGCATCCTGCGGGTGCACTTTCGCAATCTGAAAGCCGCCGTCATCGGCCCGGACATTTCCCACCGCCGTAACCTGGTCAAAGGCCTGCTCAACCAGCCGCTGGTCAAGCAAGCGATCCTCGACGAAGCCGAGCGCGAAAACATCTCCGCGGAAAAAGCCAAGGCCCAGGCCTTGCGCTACGGCAACGAGATCGCCTCGGACTACACCTACACCGCGATCCGCTTCCTCGAAGTGGTGCTGAGCTGGTTCTGGAACAAGATTTACGACGGCATCAAGGTCAACCACATCGAAGGCGTGCAGAAAGTCGCGCAGGGGCACGAAGTGATCTACGTGCCTTGCCATCGCAGCCACATCGACTACCTGCTGCTCTCGTATTTGCTGTTTCGCAACGGTCTGACCCCGCCGCACATCGCCGCCGGGATCAACCTGAACATGCCGGTGATCGGCAGCCTGCTGCGCCGTGGCGGTGCGTTCTTCATGCGCCGCACGTTCAAGGGCAATCCGCTGTACACCTCGGTGTTCAACGAATACCTGCATACCCTGTTCACCAAAGGCTTCCCGGTCGAGTACTTCGTCGAGGGCGGCCGCTCGCGCACCGGGCGCATGCTGCAACCGAAAACCGGCATGCTCGCCATCACCATGCGCAGCTTCCTGCGTTCGTCGCGGATGCCGATCGTATTTGTGCCGGTGTACATCGGTTACGAGCGCGTGCTGGAAGGTCGCACTTATCTCGGCGAATTGCGTGGCGCGAGCAAGAAGAAAGAATCGATCTTCGACATTTTCAAAGTCATCGGCGCGCTCAAGCAGCGTTTCGGTCAGGTTGCGGTGAATTTCGGTGAGCCGATCAAACTGGCGGAATTCCTCGACGCCGAGCAACCGGACTGGCGCCAGCAGGAACTCGGCCCGCAGTACAAACCGGCGTGGCTCAACGAGACCACCAATCGCCTCGGCGAAAAAGTCGCGCAGCATTTGAACGAAGCGGCGGCGATCAACCCGGTCAACCTGGTGGCGCTGGCGCTGCTGTCGACCACGCGTCTGGCGCTGGATGATCGCGCCATGGCGCGGGTGCTGGATCTGTATCTGGCGCTGCTGCGCAAAGTCCCGTACTCGCCGCACACCACGCTGCCGGAAGGCGACGGCCGCGCGCTGATCGAGCATGTGAAAGACATGGACCTGCTCGCCGAGCAGAACGACGCGTTGGGCAAAATTCTTTATCTGGACGAGCAGAACGCCGTCCTGATGACCTACTACCGCAACAACGTCCTGCACATCTTCGCGCTGCCGGCGCTGCTGGCGAGCTTCTTCCAGAGCACCTCGCGCATGAGCCGCGAACAGATCCTGCGCTACACCCGTGCGCTGTATCCGTACCTGCAATCGGAGCTGTTCATTCGCTGGACGCTGGACGAACTGGACAGTGTGGTCGATCAGTGGCTGGACGCGTTCGTCGAACAAGGCCTGCTGCGTTTCGAGAAAGACGTCTATCTGCGCCCGGCACCCAGCTCGCGGCATTTCGTCCTGCTGACGCTGCTGTCGAAGAGCATCGCCCAGACCTTGCAGCGCTTCTACATGACCGTGTCCTTGCTGCTCAACAGCGGCCAGAACAGCATCAGCGCCGAAGAGCTGGAAGACCTCTGCACAGTCATGGCCCAGCGCCTGTCGATCCTCCATGGCCTGAATGCCCCGGAGTTCTTCGACAAGAGCCTGTTCCGCCACTTCATCCAGACGATGCTCGACCTCGACGTGCTGCGTCGCGACGAGGCCGGCAAACTGAGTTATCACGAACTGCTCGGCGAGCTTGCCGAAGGTGCAGCCAAACGCGTGTTGCCGGCAGAGATTCGCTTGTCGATCCGCCAGGTCGCACTGCATCGCAGCGAAGACGCTGCCGATCAGGTCATCACTCAACCCGAGACCTGATGCAAACCTGGTGGGAGCGAGCCTGCTCGCGAAGGCGGAGTGTCAGGCAACTGAAATGTTGAATGCTAAACCGCTTTCGCGAGCAGGCTCGCTCCCACATTGAAAAGGAGATTTTCCATGAAAAAACTGACTCTGCTTGCCGCCGCCACGTTGCTGAGCGCCTGCCAATCGACCACACCTGCCGGCAAGGTCGGCCTCGACGGTGAAGTGTTCTATCTGCAGCGCATCGCCCTGCCACCAAGCGCGACCCTCAGCGTCAGCCTGCAGGACGTTTCGCTGGCCGACGCGCCAGCCGTGGTGCTGGACGAGCAAAAAGGCCCGGTCAAAGGTCAGGTGCCACTGCCCTTCCACTTGAGCTACGATCCGGCGCAGGTCAAACCCGGCCACCGTTATTCGGTCAGCGCGCGCATTGAAGTCAACGGTGAGTTGATGTTCATCACCACCGAAAACCACGCCGTGAAACTAGACGGCAACGACCCGCAGCCGCTGAAAATCCGCGTCGACGCCGTTCGCTGATTCATTGTCCGCAACCCTTTTCCGCAACAAGGAAGCCGCCATGCTCCGCCCTACCCTTCGCTTCGCCGGCCTGTGCGCAGGCCTGATGATCTCCGCCAGCGCCATGGCATTGTCGCTGAGTGACCTGTCGCAAAAAGACGCCACCGGCGGTCTCAAGGATGCCCTGACCCAAGGCGCGCAAATCGCCGTCAAGCAACTGGGCACCCCCGGCGGCTTCAGCAACAACCCGGACGTGAAGATCGAACTGCCGGGCAAACTCGGCAAAGCCGCGAGCAAGATGAAAGCCTTCGGCATGGGCGCCCAGGTTGAAGAACTGGAAACCGCGATGAACAAGGCTGCCGAATCCGCCGTGACCCAGGCCCAGCCAATCCTCGTCGACGCCGTGAAGAAAATGAGCGTGGAAGACGCCAAAGGCATCCTCAGCGGCGGCAAGGACTCCGCCACGCAATACCTCGACAAATCCAGCCGCGAACAGATCCGCGCCAAGTTCCTGCCGATCGTCAAACAGGCGACCGACAAGGTTGGCGTAGCGCAGAAGTACAACTCGTTCGCCGGTCAGGCTGCTGCGTTTGGCGTTGTCGATGTGAAGAGCGCCAACGTTGAAAACTACGTCACCGAGCAAGCGCTGAATGGCCTGTTCGAAATGATCGGCAAACAGGAAGAAACCATCCGCCAGAACCCGGCTGCTGCGGCGACCAGTTTGGCGAAGAAGGTGTTCGGGACTTTGTAATGTGCTGAACGACAAAAAGCCCGCTGACCTTTACCGGTTCAGCGGGCTTTTTTGTGGGCGTCAGTTTTGCGGATCGACTTGATCGAGGACGCGATTCACCGACAGCTCAGCGAGGGAAATCATCTGCTGAATACCCAGAAGCTGACTACACGTCGGGCCATTCAGGGTGAACGCCAGTTCGCTGGCCATGATGTTGGCTGAGGCCAGGGTTTCACAGGCGTGAGCGAGTAATGTTTCGGAATCGACTTCGGGAAGGACGGTAAAAATTGTGCTGGGATGGCTGACGGGTTTGGGGGGATTGGGTGTGGTTTTGAACATGGCGAAATCTCCTGAAGTAGTGGAGCCGCCACCGTTCGCTGCGAAACGAAAGTTAGGTGGCAGCTGTACGCAGGTTCGCAGACCGGGACTTCAGGCACCCGGCATACCCGAAGGTATCCCGCGCACAACCGCCATGACACAGGCATAAAAAAGCGCCCGCTTTCGGATGGTGGACGCTGTGCGTCTGAAGTTTAACCGGGCTGCGAAACCCGGTCGCTGATTTTTGCAGCGACAGACCTAGCCTAGAGATCGCGCTTCCGACGGACAACCTGAAAACCTTGTGGGAAGGTTCTGTATTTTCGCAACACGGTTAAACAATTTTGCCTGTCCGATCGTCATCGCCAGCAGGGTCACTCCTACAGTTAAATGGAGTACACCTGCAAAAAACGGGTCGTCTGTCAGGCCGCCTTCGCGAGCAGGCTCGCTCCCACAGTTGAATTGAGTACACCTGCAGAAAACAGGTCGGCTATCAGGCCGCCTTCGCGAGCAGGCTCGCTCCTACAGTTGGATTGAGTACACCTGCAGAAAACAGGTCGGCTGTCAGGCCGCCATCGCTGGCAAGCCAGCTCCCACAATTAGGTAGAGATTGGGCGGCTGTCAGGGCGTCATCGCGAGCAAGCTCGCTCCCACAGAAAAGCGAGAGCAGATCGCTTCTGCTCCTCACCACTCAACAGGATGAGCGTTAGCTCGGCTGCAGCTTTTGATCTTGATCTGAAGGCCCGTCGGCAGGCTGAGTGGAGGGATTGATCCGGGGGTGGGAGCGCAGCGACCGTTCGACGAAGTCGAACACATCGAGAGGAGGTGCAGCGAAGCAAACCGTAGGCGATGCCCCCCGGATCGATCCCGGAGCGAAGGAACCCCGAGCCTCAGCGAGAGGGCCGAACGTTGCGGCAAGCGTTTTTGGGTACTTTTTCGGCGTCTGGAAAAAGTGCCTCGCCGTAAGGGCGAAACCGCCAGCAGCAACACCCGCAGCAACGGATATTCACCAAAAACCCCAAAAAGCACGGTCGGCCCAAAGGCCGCCGAGCTCAACCTCAGCCAACCTGAACCGTAGGCTTGGGAAACAAATTATTCAGAGTCTCCAACAGCCTGACGTAATAAATCGGCTTGCGAAAAAGATCTACCACCTGCAGTCGCAACAGGTCACTGACATCCTCCATATCCGCATGCCCCGACATCACAATCACCGGCAAATGCTGGCGCGCAGTATGCTCACGCAACCGCTTGATCAACGACATCCCGGACTCTTCAGGCATACGCAAATCAGTAATCACCAACGCGATATCAGGATGGCGAGTCAAATGATGCAACGCCAGCTTCACCGACGTCGCGGTATAACAGTTGAACCCCTCCCCCTCCAGCAACTCCGCCAACTCCAGCAACGCGTCCTCTTCATCGTCAACCAGAAGCAACTGTTGGCGCGGCAGCGAAGGAGCATTCATGGGCAATCCCTGAAAACTGAAAGTAAACCCGAGTGTAGCCCGACATCAGCCGGGCATTAAGCTTCGTTTCAGCTCAAGAGGATGGCGCAGGCGTGGTCGAAACGGCCGTGCCCCCCAGCGCCTCCAGCAAGTTGTTGAACATGACCACCACACGGCCACCCACAGGCGTAACGAAAGCGATGACCACTACCGCGACCATCGCCACCACAATCGCATACTCGATGGCCGATGCAGCGTCATCATCGGCCAGGAAACTGCGGGCACGAATCATCAGGTATTCAAAGAGCATCGCCGTTCTCCTTGATCGTCAGGGTCTGGTCACGGCAGTGCCGCCCAGTCCGGTCAAAATGTTGTTGAAGTAGAACAACACCCGATTACCGAGGGGAGTCACAAATGCCACAACCACCACGGCTACCATCGCCACCACGATCGCGTACTCGATAGCTGATGCAGCCTCCTCGTTTCTGAACAACAGACGCACTCTGACCATCAAGTAATCAAGAATCATCTGGAACATACGTCCACTCCTTCGCGCCTCTGGCGCCGATGTCGCACTACAGCGGCAAGGTTCCACCGTGCCATCTGAGCATTGTCAACAAATCCCCGCCCAACAACTGTAAGAACGGATTAACCGGAAAGTATTAATCCAATCGTGTTTTTGCCATTGCCTGCTGTTAATTGGCCAAGACTCATACTTTCGTAAGTTATTTTCCTGTCAGTAATGGCGTTTTGGCTTGGATCAGCTAGCGTGGAAATAGCGAAATAGTTGCATGTTCATAGCTGCCAGATTGGGAACTTCTCTCGTTAGCAATAGCAGTGGGTAGTGCAGCAGGAAAGGGAGAGCCGTCATGAACAGTCGCGTCACCATGGGCCTTGCAGCCATCCTGTTACTGGGAGCTGTTTTTGTCGGTTACTGGGGACTGGTGCTCAGTCGTCAGCCGGCACACGTCGCCGCCGCCCCTGTCGCACCAGCCGTCACTGTTGAAAATACTGTCGCCATTGCCGAAGACCAGACCCGCCAACCGGTGGTGGTGCTGCTACATGATGTGCCGCCCTTCACTGCGCTGACGGCCGCCGATGTGGCCGTGGAAAAGCTGCGCAGTGCACCGGCCGGTAGCTTGAGCACTATTGATCAGGCCGTCGGCCGCACACCCTGGCGACACCTCAGCGCTGGCACGTGGCTGAACGAGGAAAGCTTTACTGCCGGCGGTTCACTGGCACGCATGATTCACAGCGATGAACGTGCGCTCACCGTGGCCGTTGACGAAGTGATCGGCGCGGCCGGGCAACTGATTCCCGGCGATTACGTCGATGTGCTGCTCTACCTGCGCCAGGACTCCAGCAACCTCGAACAGTCGGCGCAGATCGTTTTGCCGGCCATGCGCGTGCTTGGGGTGGGTGACCAGTACGGCCTGACCAACGATGGCCAACCGGCCTCGCCGGCCCTGAGCGCCGAGGAAAAACTCAAACAGGATCAACGCCGCGTCGCCGCGCGCACCGTGGTGCTGGCGGTACCGGAACAACTGCTCAGTCGCCTGATGCTTGCCACGCAAGCCGGCACCTTGCGCCTGGCCGTACGCAGCAGTGAAGAACAACGCCTGGCCAAATACTGGGCCGGTGAAAAACAGTCCACGGCTCATCTCGACACCGCCAACCGACAACTCTTCCAGTTCACCCAACTGGCCATGGGCACCGCACCGAAAGCACCGTCCAGCGGTGGTTCCGGTGGTGCTGCACGGCCTGCCGTGGAAATCATTCGCGGCAACCAGATCAGCCAACAAAATCCATGACTGCGCAAGGATCCAAGGGCATGCAAAGTCGTTTCAGGCCGACATTCAAACCAATGCTGCGCGCCGTGTTATTGATGGGGCTGTCGATGGACGCTGCATTCGCGGCGGTCGGTAATTGCCCGGCACTGGGGCGCATGCCACCGGTGATCGAAATCGGCGAAGGGTTTCAGCAGGATGTGCAGTCGCCGGTAGCGATCACCCGTCTGGCAATCGGCGATCCGAAAATCGCCGACGTCCACGCCACCGGCAGCTCGTCCTTTCTGCTCACCGGTGTTGCGCCCGGCGCCACCAGCCTGATGGTCTGGACGTCGTGCTCGAGCGAGCCGCGTCAGAGCATGGTGTTCGTGCAGGGCGCCGCCACTGCCGCGCTGAGCACCAGCCTGCCGTCGGATGATCCGAGCCTGCCATCGCAAGTGCAGACCGACATTCGTTTTGTCGAAGTCAGCCGTACCAAACTCAAGGAAGCCACCGCCTCGCTGATCGGCACGCGCGGCAACTTTCTGTTCGGTTCGCCCGGCACCTTGCCGCCGATTGACGGGGTGCCGCAGCCACGCCTACCGGTGGACAACTCGCTGTTCAACTTCTCGTGGGTCGGCGGCAAGACCATGGCGATCATCAATGCGCTGGAAACCAGCGGCTTCGCCTACACCCTCGCACGGCCGAGTCTGGTGGCGCTGAACGGGCAGAGCGCAAGCTTTCTGGCCGGTGGTGAAATCCCGATCCCAGTGCCCAGCTCCGGCAGCGACAGCGTGTCGATCGAATACAAGGAATTTGGCATCCGCCTGACCCTGACACCGACCATCATCGGCCGCGACCGCATCGCTTTGAAGGTCGCCCCGGAAGTCAGCGAACTGGACTTCAGTAACGCCGTACAGATCGCCGGCACCACTGTGCCGGCGCTGACTATCCGCCGCACCGACACCAGCGTGTCGCTGGGCGATGGCGAGAGTTTCGTCATCAGTGGCTTGATCAGCACCACCAACAGCTCGCAAGTGAACAAGTTTCCCGGCCTCGGTGACATCCCGGTACTCGGCGCATTTTTCAAAGGCTCGCAGATCAAGCGCGAAGAGCGCGAACTATTGATGATCGTGACGCCGCATCTAGTGCAGCCATTGGCCGCCGATGCCCAGTTGCCGTCGTTACCCGGGGAAAAACTGCGCAATTACGATCCGAACTTCTATCGCATGTTTTTCCTTGAAAACGGCAACTTCGACAAGCGCAGCGGGTTATCCCAATGAGCCAGAATCTGAGCCAGACCTTTCTCGCCATCACCCGCAACAGCACCGATCTGGAGTGGCTGCAGGGCGCGCTCGCGCCGCTCGGCCAAGTGGTCAGCGCCGGTGGCGGCAGCCTCGACGAACTGCTCGCGCTGGTCGACGTCACTTTCGCCAGCCTGGTGTTCGTCGGCCTTGATCGCGAACACGTGGTCGCCCAGAGCGCGTTGATCGAAGGCGCGCTGGAGGCCAAACCGATGCTGGCGATCGTTGCCCTCGGCGACGGCATGGACAATCAGCTGGTGCTCAATGCGATGCGCGCCGGCGCCCGCGACTTTGTTGCCTACGGTTCGCGCTCCAGCGAAGTCGCCGGCTTGGTGCGGCGTTTGAGCAAACGCCTGCCGCCCGTGGCGCCGAGCACACAACTGGGCGGCCTCACGGTCATGTATGGCGTGCAGAGCAGTTCCGACGGCGCGCTGCTGGCCAACCACATGGCGTTGGTCGTGCAAAAGAGCGGTCAGCAAACCTTGCTGCTCGATCTCGGATTGCCGCGCGGTGACAGCCTCGCCTTGCTCGGGCTGGAGAGTTCGTTTCACTTCGGCGATGCCTTGCGCCATTTGCGCCGGCTCGACGCCACACTGATCGACAGCGCCTTCACCAGCACCGAAGCCGGCCTGCGCATTCTCGCCTACGCCAGCAACGATGAGCCGCTGGAAAACACCAGCGCCGCCGAGCTGTACATGTTGCTCAGCGCCCTGCGCCAGCACTTCCAGCACATCGTCGTGAACCTCACCGGACAGACCGACAGCGAAGCCTTGCGCACCTTTGTCAGCCATTGCGACAAGTTGCTCTGGTACACCGACCAGAACGTACTCAACTGCCGACGCAACCTCGCCGTACTCAATCTGTGGCGTGAAAAAGGCATGAAACTCGACCACGGGCGGCTGTTGATCGACCGTTACTTGAGCAACGTCGCGCCCAATTCGGAAACCCTCGGCAAGACGTTCAATCTGGAAGTGATCGCCACGCTGGCCCTCACTCCCGAAGTGCGCCTGAACGCCAAAAACCAGGGCGTCAGCCTGTTCGAACTGGCCCCGCGAGAAAAACTCACCCAGAGCCTGCGTACACTCGGTGAACGTCTGGCCAAACGTTCCGAGGGTCTGGCCAAGCCTAAAGTGACCTGGTTCGACCGCTTGCGAGGCACCTCATGAGCGCAGAAAAACTCTTCGGCGCGGCGCCCCGCACTGCAGCCGGCAATAGCGATCACGAAGGCCTGAAACTGGTCCTGCATCGCTACATCATCGACGCCCTCGAAGAGTCGGGCAAAAACCTGCTGGAAGGCTCACGCCAGCAACTCGCACAGTTCGTCACCGACAAAGTCGCCGAGTACATCGCCCGTTTGCACCTGGCGATTTCCCGCTATGAAATGGAACGGCTGGCCGAAGAGATCGTCGACGAACTCACCGGTTTCGGCCCGCTGGAAGTATTGCTGCGCGATCAGTCGGTGACCGAAATTCTGGTCAATGGTCCGCACCGGGTGTTCATCGAACGCGACGGTGTGCTGCACCAGAGTGACCTGCGGTTTATCGACGCCCATCACGTCGAACGCGTGATGCAACGCATCCTCGCACCGCTCGGTCGGCGACTCGACGAATCCTCACCGATGGTCGACGCACGCCTGCCGGATGGCAGCCGGGTCAATGCGATCATTCCGCCGATTGCCCTCGACGGCCCGTGCCTGTCGATCCGCAAGTTCCGCAAGGACATGCTTAAAAGCAGCGACCTGATCGCGATGCAAACCGTCGACCTGCAGATCTTCGAGTTTTTCCAGAATGCGGTCGGCAAGCGCTGCAACATCCTCATCAGCGGCGGCACCGGCACCGGCAAGACCACGCTGCTGAACATTCTCAGCCAGTTGATCAACCCGCACGAACGTCTGGTGACCATCGAAGACGTCGCCGAATTGCAGCTCGGCCACCCCCACGTGGTGCGCCTGGAAACCCGTCCGCCGAATGCCGAAGGCCACGGTGAAGTGAAGGCCAGCGACCTGATCCGCAATGCCCTGCGGATGCGCCCCGACCGGATCATCCTCGGCGAGATTCGTGGCGTCGAAGTGGTCGATGTACTCACGGCGATGAACACCGGTCACGACGGCTCGATGAGCACCGTGCACGCCAACAATGCGCAGGATGCCCTGCTGCGTCTGGAAACGCTGGTCGGTCTGACGGGCCGTTCCATCGCCGAACGTACGTTGCGGCAGATGATCTGCGCGGCCCTCGACGTGATCATTCAGTTGACGCGCATGCCCGACGGGCGCCGTTGCGTCAGCGAGGTTGTGGAGGTGGTCGGTATTCGCGAAGACGTTTACGTCACCAACACCCTGTTCCGCCTCGACCGCCGCAGCGGTTTCGGCTTCCTGCGCGAAGCCGTCAATCCGGCCGGCGACAAGCTGCGCCACGAGACACATCCGGGCTGACGGCAAGGAGCACCGAGCATGCTGGTACCGATCATTCTCATTGCTATCTGCCTGACGCTGTTGGGGCTGTCGATTCGTCTGTTCTTGCAGGGACTGCGCAAGACCGCCACGGAAAAAGTCCTCAACCGACTCGCCGCCGGGCAACCGCAACAGGCGCCTGAAAAGCCGGTTTGGGTCGGACTGGAACGGATGTTTCTGCGCGCCGGACTGGGCCGCCCGACCGAGCGTTTCGGCCTGTGGCTGAGTCTGTGGGCACTGGCGATGGCGCTGGGCTTTTTCATTGCCGACTGGATCGGCTTGCTGCTGATGATCTTCATCCCGCCACTGGCATTGCGGCTGTACATCGCCGTGCTCTATCGGCGCCGGATCAAACGCATGATCGAGCAGTTGCCGCAGTTGCTCGATCACACCGTACGCAGTCTGAAGTCCGGGCGTACCCTGAGCGACGCGGTCATGGGCGGTATTGAAGCCAGCGAAGATCCGTTGAAAAAAGCCATGGGCCGAGTCCAGCGCAACGTGCAACTGGGGGTGAACCTGCCCGACGCGGTCAGTGATTTCGCCGAGCTGTATGAACAGGACGAGCTGCGCATGTTCGCCCTCGGCCTGAAGGTCAATCATCGCTACGGCGGCAACGCCAGCGAGCTGCTGGAGAACCTGATCAAACTGATCCGCGAACGCGACCAGGGTGCCCGGCAACTGCGCGCCCTCACCGGCGAAACGCGCATGACCGCGTGGGTGCTCGGCTCATTGCCGCTGCTGCTGGTGAGTTACTTCATGCTGACCAACCCCGGCTACATGCTCGGGATGTGGAACGACGCCAGTGGTCAGCAGATGTTGATCAGCGCCGCCGTGTTGCAAGTGGTCGGCAGCCTCGCGCTGTGGCGCATGTTACGGAGCGTCTGACATGGTCTGGCTCGCGGCTCTCATGTTGCTGCTCGGCGCCTTGATGCTGGTGATCAATCACCTGCTGATGGAGCGCCGCCGGGTGCGTCAGATCACTCAGCGCCTGCAAGGACAACTGGTGCGCGAGAACCGCTTCGGCAGTTGGTTGCGCGCGCTCGGCAGCAGCAAGTTCGGCCAGCGCTCGGTGAGCATCGACAGCGAAACCCAGACCCTGCTCAACCGTATCGGTTGGCGCCGAGCCAATGAACGGGCGTTGTACGCCGCTTGCCAGATCGGCACGCCACTGCTGACATTGGGCGTGGCGATTTTTTTGCAAGAGGTGTTCTTCCCCCAGGCTGAAAACCGTTGGCTGGTGCCGATGCTTGCCACCGGCGGCGGCTACCTGCTGCCCAAACGCTTGCTCGCCTATGCTGCGGCACGGCGCCAGAGAACCATCGCGGTGGAGGTGTCGACGTTCATTCCGCTGCTGCGCATCCTTTTCGAATCCGGCATGGCCGTCGAACAAGCCCTGCGCGTACTCAGCATTGAAGCGCAAAAACTGTTGCCGGAACTGACCAGCGAACTGCGCCTGATCCTCAGCCGTGTCGACTCCGGCCTGGAGCTCGGCCAGGAATTGCACAAAGCGGCGGTGATGCTCGCCGTGGACGAATTCAGCGACACCTGCGTGATCCTCCAGCAACTGATTCAACAAGGCGGCGGCGCGATGAAGTCGCTGCTGGCGCTCAAGCAACTGCTGGATGACCGGCGCCTGACCCGCCTGCAGGAATACATCTCGAAAATGTCCGCGAAGATGTCGGTGGTGATGATGGTGTTTCTGTTTCCGGCACTGCTGATCGTCCTAGCCGGCCCGGGCTTCACCGCCATTGCCCGGGCATTTGCAAACTGACCCTGGCTCATGGAGAGCGTTTGATGAAAGTACTGATAGTCATGGCAAGCCTGTTGCTGCTCGGCGGTTGCGCCACCGACGGCCAGGCACCCTGGACAGCGCTGCTGTCACCGACCAGTTGCAGCAAAATGACTCAGGAGCAGGAACTGGCCCTGAACCTTGCGGATGACCTGGCCAACGACGGCAAACTGCACGCCAGCCTGGCCAACCTGCAAAGCCTGCCGGACAACATCAGCGAAGTGCGCCTGCGCAAAGCCAAGGTCTACCGCCTGCTCGGCCGTAGCGAAGCCGAACCGTTGTACCGCAGCTTGCTCGGCGGCTGCCTGACCGCCGAAGCCGAACACGGCCTCGGTCAGCTCTACGCTGCTCGCGGCGACAACGGCCAGGCCCAGGCCCACCTGCAACGCGCCGCCCGCCTGGCCCCCACCGACGAAAAAATCCGCAACGACCTGGGCGTGGTCTACCTCAACCAACTGCGCCTCAACGACGCGCGCTTCGAGTTCCTCACCGCCATCGAACTCAAGCAGAACAACCAACTGGCAACACTGAATATGGTCACCCTGCTGCTGTACCAGAACGACTGGCCACAAGCCGCCGAAATCGTCAGCCGCGCGAAACTGACCCCGGAACAATTCACCGAAGCCCAGCAACGCGCGGAAAGACTCAAAGCCCCGGTCAAGGCCAAACCCGCCAGCGGCAATCAAGTGGCCGCCGTCGCTGACCCGTTGCCACCATCGATCAAATAAGGAGACAGCCATGAATCCCCGCAAAGGCTTGTGCTACCTGATCCTGCTCAGCCTGCCCCTCAGCGCCGCCGCCATCGACGCCGGCCCCGCCTCGGCGCAACAACAGGAAACCGAAGGCTGGCTGGTCCTGCAAAGCCGCAACAAAGCCGCCTCACCCAAACCCCAAACGGCGACCGCGACCGAACGGGATTTGGCGATGCAGCGCTGGTTGAAGAAGTACAAATATGAGATTCCGGATTTTTATGATCCGGATGCGGGTGGGAAAATCGAGAGCAAGAATTAGTGATGTGGTGACCTTGCGAGCGCTTTCGCGAGCAGGCTCGCTCCCACCTTTTGAAATGCACTCCACCTGTGGGAGCGAGCCTGCTCGCGAAGAACGATGACGCGGTGTGCCTGGCGGATCAGGCCTGCGGATCGACCCGATCCAATGCCCGATTCACCGCCAGCTCAGCCAGCATGACGATCTGCTGAATCGCCAGTGCCGTATTGCGCTCCGGCCGGCCAAGCTGATCGGCAAAGTTACCGGCCAGTGTGTTGGCCGAGGCCAGGGATTCGCAGGCATGGGCGAGCAGGCTTTCGGTATCGATTTCCGGGTGGATGAGGAACATCGTGCTGGGTTGCCGGGGCTTTGCACGTTCGGGGCAGAGGTAGAAATCGAGCGCGCGTTTGATGGCTTCGCGGTTTTTGACGAGGTCGTCGGCGCGGATGGCTTCTTCGAGGGGGGTGATGGGTTCGTGGGGTGGGTCGGGGATCAGTTTGTCCATTGAAACAACTCCAAAGTCTTTGCCGCCACCCACTGCCATTCTCACGGGGCAAAAGGTGGCAGCTGTATGCGGGGTGAGAATACCGGTTATGGACACCCGGCCAGACCGAAGTCTGCCCGCACACAGCCGCCATGACACATTGCAGACGCCAGGCAAGCTGGCGGCGATTATGCGTGCACAAAGACTTGATGACCATAAATTGCCGGGTTCTCACGCCCGATCGCTGAGTGTTCAGCGACAGCCAGAGACTAAAGAGCGCACGTCCGACGGACAACCTGAAAACCATGTGGGAAGGTTCCGGTTGTCCGGCACACATTTAAACAGCCAAAAGCCAACCCTCACCCTAGCCCTCTCCCAGAGGGAGAGGGGACTGACCGAGGTGTTTGGGAGAGCTACGCCGACTTGAAAGACCGAGTCGAACTCAGACTCTGAAACAGATCAAAAGCCCCTCACCCTAGCCCTCTCCCAGAGGGAGAGGGGACTGACCGAGTCGTTTGTGAGAGCTACGCCGACGTGAAATATCGAGTCGAATTCAGACTCTGAAACAGATCAAAAGCCCCTCACCCTAGCCCTCTCCCAGAGGGAGAGGGACTGACCGAGGTGTTTGGGAGAGCTACGCCGACATGAAATATCGAGTCGAATTCAGACTCTGAAACAGATCAAAAGCCCCTCACCCGCTCCTAACCACTCAACAGGATGAGCGTTAGCTCGGCTGCAGCTTTTGATCTGCTGGCCCCTTCGGCAGGCTGAGTGGAGGGATTTATCCGGGGGTGGGAGCGCAGCGACCGTTTGGCGAAGCCAAACACATCGAGAGGAGGTGCAGCGAAGCAAACCGTAGGCGATGCCCCCGGATAGATCCCGGAACGAAGGAACCCCGAGCCCTAGCGAGGGGCCGAACGCCGGGGCCCAGCCTTTTGGTTACTTTTTGGCGTCTGAAAAAGTGACCCGCTGTAAGAGCGGAACCGCCAGCAGCAACACCCGCAGCAACGGATATTCACCCAAAACCCCAAGAGCATGGTCGGCCCAAAGGCCGCCAAGTCAATGCGCCGTAACCCGCTGCCGAGAAGCCGAAGCACTAGGCGACAAAGCCAAAGCCAACTGCGTCCGATTATGCATATGCGTCAACCGCAACACCTGCGAAACATAAAGCTTCACCGTGTTCTCGGTAATCCCCAACTCACAGGCAATCTGATAATTGGTCTGCCCCTTGCCCACCAATCGCGCCACATCCAATTGCCGCGGCGACAACTGATTGAAAATCTCTGGCATCTCCTGCGACTCAGCCTCAGCAGGCTCACCACCCAACACATCGCGAACCACCGCCGAAGGACTACGCCGCACCTTGTCCAGGTCCTGATAAAGGTCATCAATCGACTCAGACAGAAACTGCAACTTCTGATTCAAATGCCCCAATTGCAGATTCTTCTGCCGCTCTTGCAATGCCGCTTCCTGACGCCGCACCCCGTCGAGCAATTCATCCAGATCAATCGGCTTCTGATAATAATCGGCAATCCCCGCACGCAATGCCTTGATCACATCCTGCTTCTCGGCACGCCCAGTGAGCATGATCGCCTCGAATGCCCGATGCTTGCCCGCCAGCCGCTGCAATGCCTGAATCAACTGAATGCCATCCATGTCCGGCATGTGCAGATCACTCAGCACCAGACCGATTTCCGCGTCCTCACTGAAACGCTCGATCGCCTGCAGACTGGATTCGCACGGCACACAGCGATAACCGTTGCTTTCAAGAAACTCGCACAGCTCCTCCACGATCAACGGCTGATCGTCGACCACGAGTACTTTTACCGCAGACGTAAGCTTGTTCACGTGCTACTCCATGTCCCAGGCCAAAGCTGACCATTCCTGTACTGCCAGCCTTTGGATGTATAACCAGTTCATTTGAAAGTAGACGTACTTTCGGACTATGTACATAGAACTAGTGGCGTTTAGCGACTAATGAAACCAAAGCATGACGAACACTGCGCCCACCAACACGAACGGTGCAAATGGCAACTTTTTTGACATATCTGGCGCCAGATATCGCAGACGTTCTCTAAGCCCTTGACTCATATGGAGCCAGACTCTTGGCGCAAGCAGCAGCCAGATCACGCTCGCGATTCCCGCTCCAATAAACACGCCGAGAATGAACAGACCGTCCGTCGCAAGCCCCAGAGCTGTCATTAATTTCACATCGCCGGCGCCCATACGGCCGATGAAAAAACCGGGCAATGTCAGCGCCAGCGCGATCAGGCAGGCCCAACCGCCCTGCCCCGCCTCAGCGCCCAGCCAAGTGTTGCCGGTCCACAACAGATAAATCAGCGCCAGTGCCGCCGCACCGAGGGTCAGCCCATTGGCAATGCGTCGCTGGCTGGCGTCTTGCGCCGCGCATAGCCCCAGCCAGATCAGGAGAAGAAAACTGTGCATCCGGTAAAAACCGTCCATTTTTGCGGAATGATTCTATGCTGATACTACGCAGTGACAGTCAGGGTAGACGCACTCATGAAAAACGGCTTTCGCAAGTCGCAAAAAGGTGCGGTGGCGATCGAGTTCGCCTTGGTGTTCATCATCTTTTTTGCCGTGTTTTATGGCCTGGTCAGTTACAGCCTGCCCATGGTGATGATGCAATCGTTCAACCAGGCCACGTCCGAAGCGGTGCGCCGCAGTGTCGCGGTCGATCCCAACACGCCCAACTATTCCACGGTCGTGCTCAACACCGCGAACGCCATGCTGACCCAGCAATTGTCCTGGATTCCGCCGGTCTTCAATCTGGTGATCGGCGTTGATACCAGCACCCAATACAGCGCATCAGGCCTGCTGACGGTGCGAGTGGATTATCCGGTCAGCAAGTTGAATCAGGTCATGCCGTTTCTGGTGCTTCCGGTCGTTGGTACAGTGCCCAATCTGCCTGCCTACCTGACCGCCACGTCGAGCCTGCAATTTTGACGTCGGGAGACAAACTGTTCGGGCGCTTGCTCAAACGCACACCGCCCGCCGCCCATGAGCTGCCCGACCCACTCGGCTCACCCGCAACAGGCCTGCACCTGTATCTGAACGATGCCGGTGGCGTGCTGCAAATGGCCGGGCCGCTGCGGCATCTGCTGGCGCAGTTCAAACCGCAGGGTCAGCCCTTGCCACTCAGCACTTATCTGCTGCCCCACAGCACGCTGGCCATCGAAGGTCGGCCGAGAGAGTGGCAGGGACTTTTGCTTGATCTCGACTTCTTCGGTCTGGGCGAGCAAACCGTACACTTGCGTGGCTGGGTTCAGCCACTGGGCGACGGCTGGCTGATGCAGTTGATCGATATTGCGGACTTGCTGCTCGAACGCCAACAAGCGCGCCAGCGCGATGCCTGCCAATTGCTGGCCGGGCAGATCAGCGAACAGTTGCGCGCGTGCAGCCAGGCGCGTTTGCCGGCGATCGTCAGCGAACAATTGCAAATGATCGCCCAGCGCTGGCACATCCCCTGTGTGGCGCTGGCCTTGCTCGATGATGAGCAACAGGGCTGGCAAATCTATCGCCAGTATCGCGCCCACACTGCGCCAGATTTGTGGCACGACCTACAACGTCTGGGCACACCGCTGGACAGCCTGAACGGGGCCGCGCCGCAGCGTGTCGGCGCGCATCAGGGGCTGGATGAACACTCACGAGTGCAGGTTCTGTTTGGCAGTGCCGAAGGTTTCGCAGTGCCGTATAGCGATGAACGGGGGGTGGTCGCCTGGCTGCTCTGCGGGTTTTATCCCGTGGACAGCGCCGCGCCGTACCTGACCGAGCGTGACTGGATGGCACTGCTCGGCGCGCTGGCCGGGCCACTGCTCGGACGACTGCGTGAACAGCAGCATCACCTGCAACTGGAACGCATCGAATCGCTGCAAACCCTGCTCGGTAGCGGCTGGTGGGAGATCCTCGCCGGCCACAACGACATTCAACTGGCGCCCGCGCTGGCCGTCGCCCTGAATGTGAGCCCTGGCGAATTAGCGCTGGAAGACTGGCTGAGGCAAATCCACCCCGCCGACCGTGACGAGTTGCGCAGCCGTTTGCAGGCCCTGCAACAACACGGTGAAGCCCTGACGCTGTCGGTGCGTCTGCGCGACGGCAACAGCGAGCAGACGCCCACCTGGTATCGCGTGCAAGGCCAACTGATTGGCAGCGGCGAGCACCGCCGGCTGGTCGGGTTCATGCTCGACATCAGCGACATCCAGAACCAGCAACAACGGGCTGCCGCCGCACATGCACGGCTGGACAACCTGATCGCCAGTTCGCCGGCGGTGATTTACGTCCAGCAGTACCACGAAGGCGCGCTGATCCCGGCGTTCTTCAGTGCCAGCCTGCAACCCTTGCTCGGCTGGAGCCTTGACGATTGCGGCGACGGCGCACTGATCGAGATGATTCACCCTGACGATCGCGACCTGTATTTCGCCCGCAGCCGTCAGCTGTTACGCGAAGGTTCAGTGCGCGCGCGTTATCGGCTGCGCGACCATCACGGCGAATACCACTGGCTGCTTGATGAAGCCAAACTGCTGCGCAATGACCTCGGCCTGCCAGTGGAAGCCGTCGGTTTGTGGCTGGACGTCACCGAGGCGACCCAGGCAGCCGAACAGGTGAAAACGAGTGAAGAGCGCTACCGGATTCTGGTGGAGGACTCGCCGGCAATGATCTGTCGCTATCGCCCGGATCTGATTCTGACCTTTGGCAACCGGCCGCTGGCGAAGTATCTGGAATGCACGCCGGAGGAACTGCCGGGGGTCGATCTGGGCAGCTGGATGTCTGAGGAACAACGTACTGCGTTCGTCCAGCGCCTCGCTGCACTGACCGTGGAGCAACCGGTAAGCACCGCGGAAATCAGCCTGCAACTGCCCGGCAGAGAACATGCCTGGTGGGTGTGGTCCGATCGCGGGGTGTTCGATGAGCACGGCCAGTTGCTCGAAGTGCAAGCGGTGGGCCGCGACAACACCGAGGTGCGCCGCTCGCAGCAGCAACTCACGCAAAGCGCGAAAATGGCCACCCTTGGCGAAATGGCCACCGGCCTCGCCCATGAAATCAATCAGCCGCTGAACGTGATGCGCATGGCCATCGTCAACGTGCTCAAGCGCCTGGACAACGGCGATGTGCAGGTCGATTACCTGACCGACAAGCTCAAGCGCATCGATGCGCAGGTCCAGCGTGCGGCGAAAGTAGTCGATCACATGCGCGTATTCGGCCGCCGTTCGGAGATTGAGCAGCAACTGTTCAACCCCGCCTCGGCCATTGAAGGCACGCTGTCGCTGCTGGCCGAAGGCATGCGCGGCAAAGGAGTGGACTTGCGCATCAGCGAGACCGGGTTCGAGGTGCAAGTGCGTGGCTACGTCGATCAGCTTGAGCAGGTGTTGATCAATCTGATGGTCAACGCGCGGGATGCGTTGCTGAGCAAACGCGAGGCGGACTCGTCCTTCAAGCCGTGGATTGCGATCTATGCCGAACGCGATGAACAGAGCGTGCGGCTGTGGGTCGAGGATAACGGTGGCGGCATCGATCCGCGTTTGCTGGAGCGGATCTTCGAGCCGTTTTTCACCACCAAGCCGATCGGGGTCGGCACCGGGCTGGGGCTGTCCGTGAGCTACGGCATCATCGACAACATGGGCGGCGAGTTGAGCGTGCGCAACTCGCCGGAGGGCGCACGGTTCTGCATTGAGTTGCCGGTTGCCGTGGACGCCTAGATCACCAGATAGGCCTTGCCGGTCTGGCCGCAGGTCATGTTGGCGCCGACGTCGACATCCATCAGGTTGATGCCCAGACCTTTAAGCAGGTTGTTCAGCAGCGGATCGAGCAACGGACTGACCAGGCTGGTCACCACCGGCAGCAATTTGCTGGTGACATCGCTGATCAACGAGGCGACGCCGGTAACGATGGCCCCCAATGGATTGCTGCCCTGCGGTTTGTAGACGATCAGGTTGATCCCCGCGAGGGTGTTCGACAGGCTGCCGACGATGTTGTTGGTCGGCACAGCGGGCAGCACGCTCGGGGGCAATTTGAGGTTGGCCGGGGTGGCGAACGGTGTGCCGCTGGAAAACACCAGATCCTGAGTGTTTTGCGCAACGCTGGTGTCGAGTTTGATCGCAATGCCGCCTGCGCCGTATTGCACATGGGTGTCAGGGTCGCAACTGCCGATGCCGAGAATCTTGCGGCAGGTGACGATGCCGAGATCGACCAGCGGCAACGGCGTGACCGTGGGTTCGGCGGAAGAGGAGAATGCGTTGGTCGCGTCGATCTTGCCCAATTTGAGGTCGGCGATGGAGGTGATGGTGTGCGCCGTCAGGCTTTTGCTGCCTGTGCTCCCGGTCGGGCAACTGTAATCGGTGACATAACTCTTGGCGCCACCGGCATCCAGCGCGATGTCGATTTGCGGCGACGGCAACAGTTTCGGATCAAGCTGCTCGCACCCAGCCCCCAACAAACAGCCAACCGAGTTGAGTGTGTCGACCAGATTCAGACTGAGCAGCGCATTGAGGGTCGGGGTCAATGTACCGACCAGCCCCAGCACGGCATTGGTCAGGCCGGTCACCCCTGACAACACCGGCAGACTCACCGACAACATCGTACGCACCTGCGCCGTACGCACATAAATCCGGTCCGGCCCGGTCGGGTTGATCTTGGCTCGCGCCGGGTCGCCAATGGCAGAAAACTGCGGCGGCTCGATCACTTTCACCCGCACCGTGACATTCGCCAGCCCCAGCACGCTGACTGGCAAGGTCGCCGCCACCGCACTTTTGCTGTTGGCCAGTTGCACCACGCCCTGAATCAGTTGCAGCAGTTGCAGATTGGCGTCCAGCCCTGCTGCCGTGGTCCCGGTCTGCAATTGCAGGATGTCACCCAGTTTGACCGGCGCCGCGTTGATCGCGGCCACCTGCAATTGGCCCAGCGCAGTGATCACCTGGGCGGTCGCACCATTGAGTTGCACCACCGTCGCGGCGGCCTGAATCAGTTGCGTCACCGTGGCCTGGGTATTGAGCAACTGCGTGTAGTTGCCGGCCGCGACGTTGAGATTGATCGCCAGCTGATCAAGGTATTTCAGTAAGTTGATATCAGTGTTCAGCAGGCCGTCCCAGCCTAGAGCGGTGAGATTGACGTTACCGCCGAGCAACCCGGAAAACAGCGGATTGAGAATGTTCGAACGGGCGGTGTCGATGCTCGTCAAGGCGCTGCGGATATTCAGCTGCGCTACTGTCGGCTGCGGTTTGGCGGCAACCGCCGTAGCATTGAGGGTGGTATTGAGGCTGACCGGTGTACCGCTGAACAAGGCTTGTACGCCGCTGGCAAAACTGGTGATCACCGTGCGGCTGGCAACGACTTTGACCGCAGCCATTTGCGTGGTGTCCACGGCGAATGTGCGCAAACCGCTGGCGGCGGTCACCAGGGTGCCGCACGTGGTGGCGAGCGTGTTGCTGGCGTCGACAACATAGCCGTTACGCACGGCGCTTTGCCCGGCGTAACTGGCGGCGCTCAGGCCCGGCAGGCAATCGCCGCCACGACTGACGGCCTCGAGGGCGGCGTTGTCCACCACCCGCTGCAATTTGCGTTGTTCCATGTACAAGCGGCCGGTGTCGACCACCAACAACAGCATCACCACCGCCAGACTGAGGGTGGCCGCCGCCATCAAGCCAATCGCCCCGCGCTGCCGGGCCGGGCTGTTGAATCGCGAACGAGGCGACATGGCGCACTCCTTTGCCGCTAGCTCCATTGATGCAACTGAGTGTAGACGCGCAATCCCCCGTAGGAGCTGCCGAAGGCTGCGATCTTTTGATCTTGGCCTCGAAAAAGCAAAATCAAAAGATCGCAGCCTTCGGCAGCGCCTACAGGGGGGCGTGGCAGGGCCAAAAAATGGGAGCTCAAGGGCTCCCGTTTTTCCTGAACAGATTCAGCGCGGTGGATAGTTGGCCAGAATCCGCCCGACGGTTTCGCGGATGGCGTTACTGCGATCCTGCGGATTCGGCCTGTTGGCGAGCATTTGCTCATCGCTGCCGCGCCACACCAGTTTGCCGTCCTTGCCGTCGAGCAAATCGACCTGAATGGTCGCGACTTTGTAGGTGATGTTGCGCGTCTCGTTGTACATCGGTGCGCCCCAGTAACCATTCCACGGGCCACCCCAACCACCGCCGTAATTGGTCGTCACTTGTTGCTGACGATCTTCGACAATCAGATAGGTCTGCACACTCAAATCACCCTTGGCCCCCGCCGCTGCCGGGCGCAAACCGCGCTGGTCGAGTTGATCGGCGACGGCCTGGCGGATGCGCTGCTCGGTCAGGTCGCTTTTGATTCGTGGATCATCGGGGCGATATTGCAGGGCGGGGTCTTTCCAGCTCCAGCTGCGATAGGCGGCAAAGTCGCGGCTGGCATCGAAGTCGTGATTGACCTGGTTGGCGGCGCAGGCGCTGAGCAGCGCGGCCATGGCCAGTAAAGCGAGACGGCGGAACATGGTTTTTCTCCGGTTGAAGACATGAACCTGCGGCAGCTTCCCCGTTGGCAGAAAGCTAACTCGGAGGATACGCCGACATGGCCTTTTCCACAGCTTCGCGGATGGAATCGGTGCGATCGATTTCGCTGCCCTTGTTCGCGGTTTCGGCACTGGCACTCCAGACCGGTTGCCCGCTGCCGGCGTCGAACAGATTGACCTGCACTACCACGACCTGCTCCGAATACGTGCGCACGATCGGCACCGTGTTGTACATGCCGTAACCGCGGCCGTAGCGATCATAGCCGCCGTATCCGCCGCCGTAATAACCGTAGTCGTCCTGGACCTGCCGCAAACGCGTTTCCAGCCGCAGATCGGCGCTGACCAACAGGTCGGCCGGGCGGTTGTCGTGCAACGGTCGCAAACCGCGCTGATCGAGGGCATTGCTCACCGCTTCGGCCACTTGCGCCGAGTCCGCCCACGCCGTACCCGGCGGCAACTGCCCGTTGAGCCAGGCCCAACTGCGATAGCGTCCGTAGTCACGCGGTGGCGCCGGGTAAGCGCTACGGTCGAAGGTGGTGGCGGCTTGCGCTGGCGCCGGCGGCAGGGGCCGCGACTGCGCCACGTAGGGGTTGCTGCCCTGGCAGGCAGCCAACCCCAGACAGATCAGCAATAACCCGGATTGAGCTTTCATGTCGCGCTCCGATCAGATCGGCCGGCAGATCCAGTGCAAGTAGCGCCCAAGCCCGGCGAAGCTTGGGTGACGGCGGTGAGCGAGCTCCATCTCGAGCAAATCCGCAAGTTCGGCGCGTGCCTGGAACTCCACCGGCATGTAGTCGTGGAAAACCCGGATCCCGCTCTGGCTTTCGACCTGCCACAGCCCTTCGAGTTGCGTAGCCAATTCCCGTGGATCGAGGGGCTGTTGCGGGGTCAGGCTCTGCTTTTCCCCGGCCAGGCTGTTCTTGCGCATCTTCTTGAAATGGCCCTTGAGCAGGTTGCGGTAGATCAGCGCGTCGCGATTGTAGAACGCCAGCGACAACCAGCCGTCGGGCTTGGTGAGTTGATGCAGCACCGGCAGGATCGCGTGGGGTTCGGCGAGCCATTCGAGTACAGCGTGGCAGATCACCAGATCGTACGGTTCAGTGAGTTGGCCGGGCAGTTCCTGCCACGGCGCCTGGATGAATGTTGCGGTTTGCCCGGCGTCGGCGAAGCGCTGGCGCGCGCCGTCGAGCATCGGTGCGGCGGGCTCGGTGAAGGTTACGTCATGGCCGCGCTCGGCCAGCCACAGCGACATGTGGCCAAGGCCGCCACCGATGTCGAGAACGCGCAACGGACGATCCGGCAGCGCCTCGATAAGGTCGGCCTGCAACACCGCGAGGCGAATCGCGCCTTTGGCACCGCCGTAGATTTTTTCGGCGAAGCGCGTCGCCAACTGATCGAAATGCCGGTCGCTCATCAGCTGAACCGCCGTTCGCTGTCGGCGAGCTTGGCGCGCACCACTTCATTCATGTCCAGCCCCAACTCGCTGCACAGCAGCAACAAGTACAGGACGATATCGCCGACTTCCTGCCCGGCATGGGCGAGCTTCTCCGCCGGCAACTGGCGCGACTGGTCTTCCGTCAGCCACTGGAAGATTTCCACCAGTTCGGACATCTCGACGCTGGCCGCCATGGCGAGGTTTTTCGGGCTGTGAAATTGCCGCCAGTCATTGCGGTCGCGAATGGCGTGCAGGCGTTCGGTCAGTTCAACAAGGTTCATCGGGCTCTCCTGAAGGCGTATAGCTTCGGGGGGATACCCACCAAAGGCAAGCGGCGCAGGTGATCTAATGTGGGAGCGAGCCTGCTCGCGAAAGCGGTGTGTCACTCAGCCCATCAGTTATCTGATCCACCGTATTCGCGAGCAGGCTCGCTCCCACACAGAATGAGTGCAAACCTTCTATCATGCAGGGAACTCGGCCACCCGCGTTGTGGCCCAAGGCTCAGCTCTTTCATCAGGATGCACACATGCAGGTAGAAAGCTTTTTCGAATGGCTAGGGCAGGCGCTCGGTTCGGTCATCCGTTTTATCGTCGATGGCCTCAGTGGCTTGTTCAACATTCTGAGCAATGCCGGTGGCAACTTTGTCGACGGGCTGGCCAAGACACTGGGGATGGACACCTCGATCATCAGCATCATCGCCCTGATTGTCGGGCTGATGCTGTTGTGGTCGGCGATTCGGGCGTTCATGAATGCGTCGATCATTGCCGGGATCATCTGGTTGTTGCTGGGGTTGTGGTTGTTGAGCTGGATTATTCATTGACCGCTTGAAGAGCCCCTCACCCTAGCCCTCTCCCGGAGGGAGAGGGGACTGACCGCGGTGTTTTCTAGAAGTACACCGACTTGCGATACCGCGCCGAACACAGGTTTGAAAACGACAGCGATCAGCTCCCTCTCCCTCCGGGAGAGGGCTGGGCGGGCGGCGTTCCGATGAGGGTAGCTTCTACCGCTACAATACCGCTCCCAAGGAGCCCGCATGTCCACTCTGATCGCCGACTGGCGCGACCGCCCGACGCACCGCAAGGTCTGGGCACTCGCCGCGCCCATGATTCTGTCCAATATATCCGTGCCGCTGGTGGCGCTGGTCGACAGCACCGTCATCGGCCACTTGCCCCACGCCCATCAATTGGGCGCGGTGGCGGTCGGCGCCAGCCTGTACACCTTTCTCGCCTGGGCCATGGGTTTTCTGCGCATGGGCACCACCGGGTTTGCTGCACAGGCGGCCGGCCGCAGCGACGGTGCAGCGCTGCGTCAGATTCTGTTGCAGGGCTTGCTGCTGGCGATGGGGCTCGCCCTCGTTCTCGGCACGTTGGGTGTGCCGTTGAGCGGGATCGCATTGCACTTCATGCAACCGTCGGCGGAGCTGGATCAGCTCACCCGGGACTTCTTCCACACGCGACTGTTCGGCCTGCCAGCGGCGCTGGCCAGTTATGCACTGGTCGGCTGGTTCCTCGGCACACAGAACGCGCGAGCGCCGCTGGCGATTCTGCTGAGCACCAACCTGATCAACATCGTCCTCAATCTGTGGTTCGTCATTGGCCTGGACTGGGGCGTGGTCGGTTCGGCGCGGGCCTCGGTGATTGCCGAATGGAGCGGCGCTCTGCTCGGTCTGCTGCTGACCCGCAAGGCGTTGCGGGCGTACCCGGGGCACATTGTCTGGGCAGCACTGAGCATCTGGCAGAGTTGGCGCCCGTTGCTGGCAGTCAATCGCGATATCTTCATCCGCAGCCTGGCGTTGCAATCGGTGTTTTTCCTGATCACCGTGCAAGGCGCGCGGTTGGGCGATTCGACGGTAGCCGCCAACGCGCTGCTGCTCAATGGCTTGCTGCTCACCGCGCATGCGCTGGACGGTCTGGCCCATGCCGTCGAAGCCTTGTGCGGACACGCCATCGGCGCCCGTGATCGTCTGGCCCTGCGCCGTTCGCTGGTGGTCGCGGGCGGCTGGTCACTGATCGCCAGCCTCGGCTTTGCCCTGTTGTTTCTGCTGGCCGGGCACCTGTTCATCGAGATGCAGACCGACATCCAGAGCGTGCGCGACACCGCGTTCGTCTATCTGCCCTACCTCGCCGTGTTGCCGCTGATTGCGGTCTGGAGCTATCTGCTCGACGGTTTGTTCATCGGCGCCACCCGCGCGCGGGAAATGCGCAACGGCATGCTGATCACCGTGGTGCTGTTATTGCCGTTCGCCTGGGCGCTGCAGGGTCTGGGCAATCACGGGTTGTGGATAACTTTTCTGCTGTTCATGGTGGTGCGCAGCCTGACCCTGGGTGCGCAAGCCTGGTGGCTCAAGCGCAACGGTGGCTGGTTCACTGGCGGCGTTCACTGAGTCGGCGTGCGCGCGATAAATCCGACCACTTGGTCGAGCACTGGCGCCAGTTGCCGCAATGGCCGCGACAGTGTGGCAACCAGGGTTATGTGGCTGGGCCGCGCGTAATACAAGTCCTGTGTCGGCACACCGGCCTCACGCAGCTTGCTCGCAAGGCCTCCCGTGTTGCGCGTCGGGTTGACCAGATCATCCCGGCTGGCCGCAATCAACAGCGCAGGCGGTGCGCCGCGACTGACATGGTTGATTGGCTGCGATTGCGGCGGCGAGTCCGGCCAGAAGAACACCGGGCGTACCTCGGGATTCTTGATCGGCAGAAAATCATAGGGGCCGGCCAGACCGATCCAGCCCTGTACATCCGTGGGCGACATGCCCACCGCCGCCAACCATTGGCTGTCCAGCGCGAGCATCGCCGCGTTGTATCCGCCAGAGCTGTGGCCCATCAGATACAAACGCTGCGGGTTGCCGGAAAACGCGTGGATATGCGCTTTGGTCCACGCCACCGCACGCGCGCCGTCTTGCAGGAACAGCGGATAGCGCACCTGTGGATACAAGCGGTAATCCGCCACCACCGTGACAATCCCCTTGGACGCCAGCGCTTCGCCGACAAAACGGTAGTCGACGCGTGAACCGCTGTTCCAGCTGCCGCCATAGAAAAACACCACCACCGGCGCACCGGGCATCGGCTGATGCGGCACATACACGTCGAGCTTCTGCCGAGGGTCGTCGCCATAGGCGATGCCCACGGTCTTGTCGTACGTGCTGTCCGGAGTCAGCGCATTGAGCACCTGCACCGGCGAACAACCGCTCAGCACCAGCAGCAATACGATGCCCACCCCTTGCCGGAAGAAACCTGCCATACGCGCCGAACCTCGCCTCAGGATTGATCGCCGCGCCACTGGCGCCGCACGTGGTCAAGCCGCTGCTGTTGGGTGAGCCCCACCGGTGGTGGCACCAGAACGGCTCGCGGATGCAGCAAGCGTAGCCATAACCAGCCATCGAGCACGGTGCGGTCGCTGAATCCCAGCGCCAGGCCTTGTTGGACATGGGAGGCCATCGTCGCGTAATCGGTTCCCAGCGATTGGCACCAACGCCAGATATGCTGCTCCAGCAGGCAGGTTTGCAGGCGTTCGCGCTGGCGCCGCGTCAGGCTTTGTTCAATGCTCAGCGGCTCGACGGCGAGCCCCGGATTGCGCAACTGCTGCCAGCCCAGACTGCCAATGGCCCGGTCGGCCCAAGTGCCACCGAACCAGCGCAACTGACGGATCGGCCCAAGCCAGCGGCTCAGCTCAGCAGCATCGCAGGCATCGAAAAAATAGCTCGCGGTCTGCCGGTTGTAATAGCTGAGCAAAGCCCGATGATTCAATCCGAACGACACCGTCAGCATGCGCTGCAAGTGACTCAGCAGTCGTTGCGCCGAAACCTCACTGCCCAGCAACAGCCCGCGCCAGGTATTCGGATCGCTGTGACACAACGCAGCCAATGCCGGGCAGTCACGCAGCTCGATCAACACCGGGCCGTGCTCGCTGACCGGTTCGAACTCCGTGCCTTCGAACAGGCTGAAGCACTGCACATCGGCAAAAGCCCGGTGCAGGGTCAACAAGGCCTGCGGTGCATCCGGGCCATCGAGCAACAGCCACTGCGCCGTGGGCTCAAGCGCCGCGCCATTCATGTTGCGCCGCTCTGTTCAAGCGCGGTGACCAGTCGACAACTGCACACCGATTGAGCGCAATGGTTGAAACTGCCGCCACCGGGGATCAGGCACAACAGCAGCAACGGTTCACCGCACGTCAGCAGTTGCTGCAAGCCGTCACTGACCAGGCTGTCTGGCAGAGGCAACGGCAGGGCATCATCGGTGTCGGCAACGGCGGATGGCGGCTGCAGCACACCGCTGATCATCGGCTGATCCGGATCCCCCTCGAAGAAACTCACCACCACCTCGACACCCTCACTCAGCGCCGCCATGGACACCTGTGCCAGGGACGGCGCAAGCGGTAGCCAACAATGACTCGGAGCAGCCCCTTCGCCCTGATAGAGCCAGTCGAATTGCACCGCCACCGGGCGCATCCGATCAGGCTGCGGCTCATCGACCGCCACCACCCAGGCCCGTTGCAGGCTGTGCATGCGCAGGCGCGAGGGTGCTGCACACGGCAACTGCAGCGCAGCGAAAAGGCGATTGACGTACGAAGGTTCATGGGAGAGATCGGCACGATGTTCAATGCGTGTCAGCAACCATGGCCGATTGCATGCGGCGAAGGGATGACCGGCCAATCGCAGCCAGTGACCGCTGCGCAACGCGACCAGATCACTCTGGCCTTGAGCCCGTTGCACTCCCGACAAACCGGGTTCAATTGCACTTTGCAATTGCCATTGCCGTAACGCGGGAGAGGCATCTTGCCCGTCCTCCCCGCACTGATAGCGTGCGGCACCGGCCAAGGGCAACTGCGCCGGATCATCGGCGAACACCAGGCAGTGCCGGTCGCGGTCGTGTTCGAAGTAATAGTGAATCCGCGCCTGCGCGCACAAGCGCTGGAGCAGTTGCAGATCGGACTCGCGGTATTGCGTGCAGAACGTCCGGGCCGGGTATTCAGCGGACAGATCGAAGCGGCGCTGGGCACCGACAATGCCATGCTCCCTGAGCACTTGCTCAATGATCTGCGGCACCGAACGGCCACTGAAGATGCGCTGGCTGAAGCGCAGCGCGAGGCAATCGAGTTTCGGCCGCAGACGGATCCGGCTCAGTCTCGAACCCTCTACGTGTTCATGCTGGACAAGGCTCTGCAATTGGCCGTGCACGCCCTCCCCCGACGGCCCGAAACAGAGGAACGCCGAACGGTATAGCAGGCCGGCGAGATCCAGGTGCGGATCGTCGATCAGCACATCGATCTCGAACGCAAAGGATTCGCTGAGGGCTTCGCTACCGGTAAAGGCCAGGACTTCGAAGGGGTCGGACAGGCCCGCTACATCGAGACGAAAGGACGACTCGTTGACTGGATCGAACATGGGCGGATCTCTACAGGAGGGGCGGCCGGGGATTCTCGCCGAGAGCCATGGCCGAGTAGAGAGCTGAAGTACAACTTAGGAAATGACCTACGCGAAAAGCAGACCGGATGACTTTGCTGGCCGGGAATGCCAAGCATTTCGCGAAGATTTTGGGAGATATCCCACCGGATCATCCGAATTTTCCGCAACGCTCAGGAAAAATTCAGACAACCCGGCAAGATCGCCACCTGACCTCAGGAAGACAGGTAGGAGGAGCGGGTCAGGCCCAGACGCAAGGCATCGAGAAATTGCGTGCGCTCGCTGGCGCTGATGCGGGCACTGGCGCACTTGTCGCGGTAGTGAGTCATCAGTTCTTCCGGCGACAAGTGCACGTAACGCAGCATGTCTTCGATGGTGTCGTGAGTCTCGATCCCGGCGTGGTACACGCTGCCATCGGCGTTCTGGTAGATGTTCACCGAGTCGGTGTCACCGAACAGGTTGTGCATGTCGCCAAGGATTTCCTGATAGGCACCGACCAGGAAAACACCCAGCAGGTAGTCTTCGCCTTCATTCAAAGCGTGGACTGGCAGGCTGGTTTCGATGCTCTGCTCGTCGACGTACTGGTTGATCTTGCCGTCGGAGTCGCAGGTCAGATCCTGCAGCACCGCGCGGCGCAGCGGTTCTTCGTCGAGACGGTGCAGCGGGATGATCGGCAGGACCTGATCGATCGCCCAGGTGTCCGGCAGGCTCTGGAATACCGAGAAGTTGCAGATGTACTTGTCGGCCAGCTTGTCGTTGAGTTCGTCGAGCACCTGACGGTGCGAACGCTGACGCGCTTTCAGCGAGTTGTGCAGGCGGCGGCACACGGCGAAGTAGCACTGCTCGGCCAGAGCTTTTTCGGCCAGGGTCAGTTTGCCGTCGGCGTACTGCGCAGCCACGTCGCTCATGTAGTGGGTGGCGCGCCAGTAGGTTTCGGTGACCATTTCGATGTCGGTCGGGCCGAGCAGGTCAACCAGCCACTGCACGGTTTCCGGCAGGTTTTCCTTGTTTTCGATCAGCGGGATTTCGTCGTTGTGCTTCTCGACGTCGGTGACCTGCACCACCAGCATGGCGTGGTGCGCGGTCAGCGAGCGGCCGCTTTCCGAGAAAATGTGCGGATGCGGCAGGCTCTGCGCGTCGCAGAATTCCTTGAGCATGCCGACCACGACACCGGCGTAATCGTCCATGTCGTAGTTGATCGAGCTGGCGTTGCGCGAGTGCGTGCCGTCGTAGTCGACACCCAGACCGCCGCCAACGTCGATGTGATCGACCGGCAGGCCGAGATTGCGCAGCTCGCCGTAGTAACGAATCGCTTCCTTGAAGCCGTGCTGATAGTCAGCGAGGTTGGCGATCTGCGAACCCATATGGAAGTGCAGCAGACGGATGCCCTGATCCAGGCCTGCCGCGCGGAAACGCTCGACCACCGACAGCAGTTGCGCCGCCGACAGACCGAATTTGGATTTTTCACCGCCAGTGTCCGCCCACTTCGACGAGGCCAGCGACGACAGGCGCACGCGCAGGCCGACCTGTGGCTTGACCTTCAGCGAGGCGGCTTCTTCGATCACCAGACCGACTTCGGATTCTTTCTCGATAACGATGAACACATTGTGGCCGAGCTTCTGGCCCATCAGCGCCAAGCGGATGAATTCGCGGTCTTTGTAACCGTTGCAGACGATGGTGCCGCCCTTCGGCGCCAGTGCCAGCACGGCCAGCAGCTCAGGCTTGGAGCCGGCTTCCAGACCGATGGAAACGTCCTGGGTGGCGATGATGTTCTCGATCACCGCTTCTTGCTGGTTGACCTTGATCGGGTACAGCGCGGTGTATTTGCTCTGGTATTCCAGGCGTTCGATGTTCGAGTCGAAGGCACCGGTCAACTGGCGAACACGGTCTTGCAGGATATCGGGGAAGCGAACCAGCAACGGCAAGGACAAACCGCTTTTGCGCAGTTGGTCGACTTGCTCGAACAGGTCGATAGGCGAGCTGCTCGGGCCGTTCGGACGAACTTCGACGCGACCGGCGTCATTGATCGCGAAATACCCGGCCCCCCAATGGCGGATCCCGTAAACACTGCGGCTGTCCGCAACTGTCCATTGGCTGCCATCGTCTTTGCGTGTGCGTCGTACGGACATCGAAGTCCCCTATAAAGAAGTCATAGTGCGTCGCCTGATCTCAGGCCGGCGCAGTCTAAAGAATGAAAATGACGGTTCGTCAGCGCGGCGGTAGACCGCACTGACTGCGTGGAGTTTAGAAACCGGTCATGAACAGGCTCTGTGAAAACCATGGAGACGACGCCGGATCTGAAGTGTTTCAGCGCCGGATCAAGCCGCAGGTGGTTTTCACAGAGGCTGCTAGCCGCCGGACTTCTTCGCCTTGAAACCGTGCTTGATCAGCTCAGCCAAGAGTAGCTCGACATGATCGCCCTGGATTTCGATGATCCCGTCTTTCAACGCCCCGCCAGTGCCGCAACGTTTCTTCAACGTTGTCGCCAGCTCCTTGAGCGCGTCTTCGGCCAGCGGCACGCCGGTGATGGTGGTCACCGTCTTGCCACCACGGCCCTTGCTCTCGCGACGCACACGGGCAATGCCGTCACCGGCCGGGATCACGGTTTGTTTGCAGATACAGGCGTCCACCGGCTTACTGCATTCCGGGCAATGACGACCTGCGTCGGTGGAAAATACCAGGCCGCCCAGGGCGGCGAAGGATGCGGCTTTTTTGGCCACCGGCAATCCTCTCGGGAGGACAAAGACTGATCGCAACCTTGGGCAAGGTCAGCGACCGCGAAGCCCCACTCAGGCAGGGGCAGCGCTACTGCACCGATACAGATTCGTACGGAACTGTCGAACTTCACGACTATTCAATGTAGGAGCTGCCGAAGGCTGCGATCTTTTGATTCTGATCTTGATAAAAGCAAGATCAAAAGATCGCAGCCTTCGGCAGCTCCTACAGGCTCACGTCGTGACGGCCAACAGGCCCACATCAAACCGTACCGGTGCAGCTTGAAAAGGTCGCGCAGTGTAACGGCAAAAATCCCGATTGCTAAGTGCCAATCGGCGCCAATTTATATGTTCTTTGCGACGTCGCTTTGCTGCGCCTTCAGATAGCGCTTCAAAGCGGCCAGAGAGTCCGGGCAATAAGGCTTCTGCTCGATTTCCAGCAACACCTGTTCCACGGGAATGAAGCGTGCCTCCAGGACTTCTTCCGGCTGCAGTTGCAGAGGGCCGTCCCACACGGCAGAAAACGCCGAACACCACAGTCGATTGCCGGTGTCCTCGAAGTAGAAATGGTCATGAGCCGTCAGCTCGACACCGCTGACGCCCAGTTCTTCTTCCAGTTCACGGGCCGCCGACTCGGCGTAGGTCTCGTCGGCCTGCACCATGCCACCCGCCGCAACGTCCCAGTAGCCGGGATAAATCGCCTTGCTCAAGGTGCGCCGATGCACGCAAAGCTCACCGGCGGAATTGAACAACATGATGTAGGTGCCACGCCCGATCAGCCCGCGCTCGCGCAAATCGGCGCGGACGAGCGCGCCGAGCAGGTTGTCCTGCTCGTCGACCCAGGCGATCTGTTCGGCATCCGAGGCGGCGCGGTGGGCCGCCTCTTTGGCGTTCTGACTCATGAATCAGCCCTGATTGAGCAGTTGACGCAAATCGATCACCGCGGCGTTGGCCCGGGAAATATAGTTGGCCATGACCAGCGAGTGGTTGGCCAGCACGCCGAAGCCACTGCCGTTAAGAATCATAGGACTCCAGACCGGTTCCTGCGAGGCTTCCAGTTCACGAATGATCTGACGCACGCTGACCGTGGCGTTTTTCTTCGCCAGCACATCGGCGAAGTCGACTTCGATGGCGCGCAGCAGGTGCGAAAGCGCCCAGGCCTGACCGCGTGCTTCGTAGAACACGTTGTCGATCTGCATCCACGGAGTCTCGACGACTTCCTCGTCAACCTGCGGCACTTCGCCGATGGCTGGCACTTCGGTTTTCAGCGCGGTGTTGAGTTTGACCCGGCCAACGCTGGCCGACAGGCGCTGCGACAGCGAGCCGAGACGGGTACCGACATCGCCGAGCCAGTTGTTCAGGTTGTCGGCACGGGAGTAGAACAGTGCGTTTTTCTGGGTTGGATCGGACAGGCGCGCCTGGTAACGGCTCAGCGAGTTGATACCTTCCTGATATTCCGACTCACTTGATGGCAGGATCCAGCTCTTGTTATCAAAGTTGAAACGCGGCTCGGCCTTGGCCAGATCGGCATCTTCGGCCGACTGCGATTGCGAACGGGCGAAGTCCTTGCGCAAGGCGCGGGTCAGGTCACGTACCTGCACCAGTACGCCGTACTCCCAGCTCGGCGTGTTGTCCATCCACAGGCCCGGCGGGAAACGGTCGTTGGAAATGTAGCCACCCGGTTTGTTGAGCAAGGTGCCGGCAACGGTCTTCAGGGTTTCGACGGTGGTGTAGCCGATCACCATCTGCTTGCCTTCCTTCTCGGCCGCCACTTGAGCGTTTTGCGCGACCGGAAACAGCGCAGGCTCCTGGCTCCAGTACCAGCCAAGGCCAATGGTCACCAACAGGTAGATGCCGATCAGCGTGGCCAATGCACGGCTGAACAGCAATCCGCCGACATAGCTGCGGGTGGCCGACTTGGGCTCGGCGGCACGTTCAGGCGCGCTGCCCGCGCGGTTTTTCCAGTCCAGCATGGCGATATCCTTTCAATCACTTGGGTTCAACGGTTCGACCACAACCATACAACAACGTGCCAAGGCCGGGCACCCGCGCGTAAAGATAAGCCGCAAATCATGTGGGCGAATGACGCTTCGACGATCACTAGGGGATTCCCCGATGCCCGCACCTCAGCCAAACGGATACCAGGCCCATGCCCCCCCTTGGCGAACTCAAGCATCGCGCGGATAAAAGCACGCATCTCGCCCCGCGTATTTTCCGCCCAAATGCCCGACTGACGGGGAGTTGACCGACACCGAGGTCAAAAACAAAACCGCCCGGTCAGAAACTGAATGGTGACGCACTGCAGATTATTGACGTACGACACTCGTGTAAGGGAAAAGAGGTGCTAGCATAGAGCCACCAGTCGATCTCAGCATGCAGCCTAACTAGTAGTCAGGATATGACCGAGCCAGAAGACCCCAGCCGTGAGCGTCTCAAGCACCACTTTGCCCAGCGGGTAATTCATCAGGCACGTCAGATTCTTGAGATATGGCAGCGCCTGCAACGCAGTGAGTGGTCCACTGTCGACCTCGCCGAATTGAGCGAGGCCAACCTGCGCCTGCTGCGTTTTGCCGAGCGTTTCGAACAACCCGAACATACCCAGCTTGCGCGCCATATCGGTCAATCGCTGGAAGCGGTGGACGCCAATCGCGGCCGCCTCAGCAGCGGCCTGATTACCGACCTCAATCGCTTGATGCAGCGGCTGTCGCGCACCGGCCTGCGCCATGGCGATCAGCTCGACCAGACCTTTCTGCCGCCACTGCGCAAACCGATCTATGTGATGCTGCAGGATCACGACCGCGCCGAACGCCTGGCCAAACAATTGGAGTTCTTTGGTCTGAGCGCGCAGGCGCTGGACAGTGTTTCGGCCTTTCGCTCATCGATGGTCGAACGTCTGCCAGCGGCGATCGTCATGGACGTGGACTTCAGCGGTGCGGGTGTCGGCCTCAAGCTCGCCGCTGAAGCCCAGGTCGGTCTGGAAGAGCCGCTGCCCTTGCTGTTCTTCAGCCTGCATGAAACCGACACGCCGACCCGTCTCGCCGCCGTGCGCGCCGGCGGCCAGGAATTCCTCACCGGCACCCTCGAAGCCTCGAGCCTGCTGGAAAAAATCGAAGTCCTCACCTGCGTCGCCCAGTACGAACCTTATAAAGTGCTGATCATCGACGACTCACGCGCGCAGGCCTTGCACACCGAGCGCCTGCTCAACAGCGCCGGGATCGTCACCCGCACCTTGATCGAACCGATTCAGGCGATGGCCGAACTGGCCGATTTCCAGCCCGACCTGATCATCCTCGACATGTACATGCCGGCCTGCACCGGCACCGAACTGGCCAAAGTGATCCGCCACAACGATCGCTATGTCAGCGTGCCGATCATCTATCTGTCGGCCGAGGACGATCTGGACAAGCAGCTCGACGCGATGAGCGAAGGCGGCGATGACTTCCTGACCAAACCGATCAAACCGCGTCACCTGATCACCACCGTGCGCAACCGCGCCGCCCGCGCGCGCAACCTCAAAGCACGGATGGTCCGCGACAGCCTCACCGGTCTGTACAACCACACGCATATTCTGCAATTGCTCGAAGACTGCTCGTTCCGCGCCCGCCGCGAAAACAAGCCGCTGAGCTTTGCCATGCTCGACATCGACCACTTCAAACGCGTCAACGACAGCCATGGCCACCCGATGGGCGACCGGGTGATCAAGAGCCTCGCGCTGTTTCTCAAGCAGCGTTTGCGCAAGACCGATTTCATTGGCCGATACGGCGGCGAAGAGTTCGCCATCGTCATGCCCGACACCGATATAGAAGCCGCGCACAAAGTCCTCGACGAGATCCGCCAGCGCTTCGCCGAGATCCACTACCCGGCGCAGCCGCAGGATTTGTGGTGCACCTTCAGTGCCGGCGTGGTGGAAATGCACGATGACTGCGACAGCCTGATGATGGCCAGTCAGGCCGACGAAGCGCTGTACCGCGCCAAGGGTGCCGGGCGCAATCGCGTGCAGACCGCGCGGGACTCAAAGCAAAGTGCCACTTTTTCATCGGAATCCACTGATTCGGTCATAACCCTGTAACAGAACCGCAATAAATTCAGGCGCTTACCATTTCTGCCGTTGGTAGCCGTCATGCGCCTGAAGTTGCTCACCAATCTCAATACGCTGCTGTTGGTCGCCGTGTGCCTCGCACTCGGCGCCACGCTGTGGTGGTCGCAAAAAGCCCTCGAACGCCCGTACCTGTTGATGGAGCGTTATCTTGGGCTGTCGCAACAATTTCAGAACGAAGTGGCACGCAACGTCGAGGACTACCTTGCCAGCGGCGACGCCTTGCGCCTGAGCAGCGCCAGCCAGGCCATCGACGGTTTGCAGAAAGACCTCGGTGAACTGCCGCCGGCGCTGGCCGAAACACTGCGACCGAGCCTGTCGGACCTTGGCGAGTTCAGCAAAACCGACCTGCTCGCCGCCGGCAAACTGGCCGGTGACCCGCAGGCGCTGCTGTTGCAGGCCGAACGCGAAATGAGCGCCAGCCTTGAACAGCTCAGCACCTACGCCAACGGCAATGCGGCTTATCTGACGCCATTGCTCACCGCATCCCAGCACCTGGGCAAACTCTCGCTGGCGCGGGACAAACTGGTCAGCAGCGGGCGCAGTGAACTGGCCGCGGACGTTGACCGCGAAGTCGGCAACATCCGGGCTCAGGCACAGGTGATCGATGCCCTGCCCCTGCTCGGTGTCGTCGCCAAAAACGAATCGGGCAACGACGACTTCGCGGCGATGATGGGCATCGAGAACACCGAAAAAGCCGTCGCTGAAGATGCCGGCGTCGGCCTCAAACGAGAACTCAACAGCCTGCTCGGGCGCTACCCGGCTGAGCTTGAGCGCACCCGTGATCAGATTCAGAAGCGCACGAATTTGAGTGCCGCCACTCACCAGAAAATCACTGCCGTGCAGCAAGCCATCGCTGGCCTGGAACCGGTGGTACGTGCCCAGCACGGTCAGATCCAGGGTGAAGTGCGCTTGATGCAAAGCGTGATGATCGGGTTGATCCTGCTGATTGCCCTGCTGATCGATACCTTGCAACGCCGCCTGGCGCGCACCCTGACCAATCTCGCGCCGGCGTTGTCGACCTGGGCCGAAGGTGACTTCAGTAGCGACATCCATCTGGGCAAGACCAACCGCGAGTTGCACGACATCGAGGCCTCACTGAACCGCTTGCGCGCGTATCTGGTGGACCTGGTCGGCACCATTCGCGGCAATGCCGAACAAGTGGCGGGCAGCAGTCGCACCCTCGCCGAACTGAGCAACGACTTGCACAGCGGCGCCGAACATCAGGCCGGTGATACCGCGCTGATCCGCGATTCCCTCGGCGAGCTGGAGGCGACCATTCAACAGGTGGCCGGCGATGCCCAGCAAGCAGCAGACGCCAGCCGTCACGCCGGATTGGCGGTCGAACATGGCCAGACGGTGATCGGCCAGAGCCTCACCGGCCTGCACGCGCTGGTCGGTGAGGTTCAGGGCAACGCGCAAATGATCGAGCATCTGGCCGAGGAGTCAGCGACCATCGGTGGCGTGCTGACGGTGATTCGCTCGATCGCCGACCAGACCAACCTGCTGGCCCTGAACGCGGCGATTGAAGCGGCGCGCGCCGGGGAAATGGGGCGCGGGTTTGCCGTGGTGGCGGAAGAAGTACGCTCACTGGCACAACGCACAGCTGGCGCAACCGCTGAGATCCAGACGCTGATCGCCGGCCTGCAAACCGCCGCCCGCCAATCGGTCGAAGGCATGCGCGCACAAGTCGAACACGCCGAAGCCACGGCCAATCAGGCGCAAGCGGCGGATGGCGCGCTGGATAAAATCGTCGGCGCGATCCAGACCATCTCCGATACGGCGATCCGCATTGCCGACATCACGGCGCAGCAAAGCGGCGCGGTCAGCGAGATTCGCGATCACAGTGAGCGGATACATCAGTTGGGTGGGGATAATCTGGTGCGTATCGGCCGTGGCCGCGAACAGGGCGAGAACTTGCTGGTATTGGGGGGGCAATTGCATACCGCCGTTCAAGCCTTTCGTGTCTGACGAAAATCCCTGTAGGAGCTGCCGAAGGCTGCGATCTTTTGATCTTGCTCTTGAAAATCAAAAGATCGCAGCCTTCGGCAGCTCCTACAGGGGGTTCACCACAAGTGACCGGATTAGGACACTTGGTCACATATTTCGCGCAAACATCGGCCATCGTGCTGGCTATTGCATAGAACTGGACAGTCACAAAGTCTTTGCGGCATAGTCGCCGGGTTCTGACGACTGCTCATTCATAACAAGGACTACGCAGATGGCGACCCTACTGGTGCTGCACGGCCCCAACCTGAACCTGCTCGGCACCCGCGAACCCGGCACTTACGGTTCAACGACCCTGGCGCAGATCAATCAGGATCTGGAGCGTCGCGCCCGTGAAGCCGGCCATCATCTGCTGTATCTGCAAAGCAATGCCGAGTACGAATTGATCGACCGCATCCACGCCGCGCGCGGCGAAGGTGTCGATTTCATTCTGATCAATCCAGCAGCTTTTACGCACACAAGTGTCGCATTACGTGACGCGTTGCTGGGAGTGAGCATCCCATTCATCGAAGTGCACTTGTCCAACGTGCACAAACGCGAACCTTTCCGCCATCACTCTTACTTCTCCGACGTAGCGGTGGGAGTGATCTGCGGCCTTGGCGCCAGCGGTTACCGACTGGCCCTGGAGGCTGCGCTAGAACAGCTTGAAACACAGGCAACGGCTTGAACTACAAGCGTTAAACGCCCCTGACCGACCCTTGGGAGTTGATGATTCATGGATATCCGTAAAGTTAAGAAACTGATCGAATTGCTGGAAGAGTCCGGCATCGACGAGCTCGAGATCAAGGAAGGCGAAGAGTCCGTACGCATCAGCCGTCACAGCAAGACCCCGGCTCAGCAGTACTACGCGCCGGCTCCGATGCAAGCACCGGCCGCTGCACCTGCCGCCGCTGCTGCTCCGGTTGCTGCCGCAGCCCCGGCTGCCGCTGCTGCGCCAGCGCTGAACGGCACTGTGGCCCGTTCGCCGATGGTCGGCACCTTCTACCGCAAATCTTCGCCAACCTCGCCGTCCTTCGTTGAAGTCGGCCAGACCGTGAAGAAAGGCGACACTCTGTGCATCGTCGAAGCCATGAAGATGATGAACCACATCGAAGCTGAAACCAGCGGTGTGATCGAGTCCATCCTCGTCGAAGACGGCCAGCCGGTTGAGTACGACCAACCGCTGTTCACCATCGTTTGAACTGCGGAGAGCCTTTGATGACTGCGAAGTTGGAAAAAGTTCTGATCGCTAACCGCGGTGAGATCGCCCTGCGGATTCTGCGTGCCTGCAAAGAGATGGGCATCAAGACCGTCGCCGTTTACTCCAAGGCCGACAAAGAGCTGATGCACCTGGGTCTGGCAGACGAATCCGTCTGCATTGGTCCGGCGTCTGCCGCTCAGTCCTACCTGCACATCCCGGCCATCATCGCTGCCGCTGAAGTGACGGGCGCCACCGCCATTCACCCAGGCTACGGCTTCCTCGCGGAAAACGCCGATTTTGCCGAGCAGGTCGAGAACTCCGGCTTCGCCTTCATCGGCCCGAAAGCCGACACCATTCGCCTGATGGGCGACAAGGTCTCGGCCAAGCACGCGATGATCGAAGCAGGCGTGCCAACCGTTCCAGGCTCTGACGGCCCACTGCCGGAAGACGAAGAAACGGCGCTGCGCATTGGTCGTGAAGTCGGCTACCCGGTGATCATCAAAGCCGCTGGCGGCGGCGGTGGTCGCGGCATGCGCGTGGTGCACAAGGAAGAAGACCTGATCGCCTCGGCGAAACTGACCCGCTCCGAAGCAGGTGCGGCGTTCGGTAACCCGATGGTCTATCTGGAAAAATTCCTGACCAACCCGCGCCACGTCGAAGTGCAAGTGCTCTCCGACGGCCAGGGTCACGCCATCCATCTGGGCGACCGCGATTGCTCGCTGCAACGTCGTCACCAGAAGGTTCTCGAAGAAGCGCCGGCACCGGGCATCGACGAGCAGGCGCGCCAGGAAGTACTGGCTCGCTGCGTCAAGGCGTGCATCGACATCGGTTACCGCGGTGCGGGTACTTTCGAGTTCCTGTACGAGAACGGTCGTTTCTACTTCATCGAAATGAACACCCGTGTTCAGGTGGAGCACCCGGTTTCGGAAATGGTCACCGGTATCGACATCGTCAAGGAGATGCTCAGCATCGCCGCTGGCAACAAGCTGTCGTTTACCCAGGATGACGTGGTTATTCGTGGCCACTCGCTGGAATGCCGGATCAACGCTGAAGACCCGAAAACCTTCATGCCGAGCCCGGGTACGGTCAAGCATTTCCACGCTCCAGGCGGCAACGGCGTTCGCGTCGATTCGCACCTGTACAGCGGTTATGCCGTTCCGCCGAACTACGACTCGCTGATCGGCAAGCTGATCACTTACGGCGCGACCCGCGACGAAGCCATGGCACGCATGCGCAATGCCCTGGACGAAATCGTGGTTGACGGGATCAAGACCAACATCCCGCTGCACCGTGATCTGGTTCGTGACGAAGGCTTCTGCAAAGGGGGCGTGAACATTCACTACCTCGAGCACAAGCTGGCTGGCGAGAAGCACTAAGCTTCAGCCCGCACCAGACAAAGCCGCCTTCGGGCGGCTTTGTTGTTTATGCAGCAAAGTCAAAAGATCGCAGCCTGCGGCAGCTCCTACATTTCGAATGCATTCCCCTGCAGGAGCTGCCGCAGGCTGCGATCTTTTGATCTTCAACCATGGTCGTGTTCTGCCGCGCGCTCGCGTAAACTTGCGCGCTTCTCGCCGGCCGCTAGGCTGCAATCAATATTTTTTCAAAGGTGCCCGCCATGCCTTGGCTGCAAGTACGTCTCGCCATCAGCCCGGAACAAGCCGAAACCTACGAAGACGCTTTCCTTGAGGTCGGCGCCGTGTCGGTGACCTTCATGGACGCCGAAGATCAGCCGATCTTCGAGCCGGAACTCAACACCACCCCGTTGTGGGCGCACACCCACCTGCTCGCGCTGTTCGAGGGCGGCACCGAACCGGCACCGGTTCTCGCCCATCTGGAACTGCTGACCGGCAGCCCGCTGCCCGAACACCACAGCGAAGTCATTGAAGACCAGGACTGGGAACGCAGCTGGATGGACGGTTTCCAGCCGATGCGTTTCGGCCAGCGCCTGTGGATCGTGCCGAGCTGGCACGCCGCACCGGAACCTGATGCGGTCAACCTGCTGCTCGATCCGGGCCTGGCATTCGGCACTGGCACCCACCCGACCACCGCGCTGTGCCTGGAATGGCTGGACGGTCAGGACCTCAAAGACTGTAACGTGCTCGATTTCGGTTGCGGCTCGGGGATTCTCGCGATCGCCGCCCTGCTGCTCGGCGCGAAAGAAGCCGTCGGTACCGACATCGACGTGCAGGCGCTGGAAGCCTCGCGCGACAACGCCGGTCGCAACAATATTGCTGACGAACTGTTCCCGCTGTACCTGCCGGAAGATCTGCCGCAGGTTCAAGCCGATGTGCTGGTCGCCAACATTCTCGCCGGGCCGCTGGTTTCGCTGGCGCCGCAACTGTCCGGGCTGGTCAAGTCCGGCGGCCGTCTGGCGCTGTCGGGGATCCTCGCCGAACAGGGTGATGAGGTGGCTGCCGCTTATGCGCAGGACTTCGATCTCGACCCGATCGCCAATCGCGATGGCTGGGTGCGCATCACCGGCCGTCGGCGCTAATATGTCCGCCTGCATAATCCGGATCGCCGCATGACTGACAGCTTCGTCACCCAGTGCCCGCATTGCCAAACCAGTTTCCGTGTCAGCCATGCTCAATTGAGCGTGGCCCGCGGGGTGGTTCGCTGCGGCTCCTGCCTGCAAGTGTTCAACGCCGCCAAACAGCTGCTGGAACAACACGCTGGCAAGGACGCGGTGACGCCGGTCGCGCCTTCGCTTGCCGAGCCACCGCCGATTGTCGAGTCGACGCCAGCCGTCGAACCCGTAGCCATCGTCGAGCCGCCGGCACCGCGCGCCATCAGCCAAAAGCAGTGGAGCGCCTCGGAGCTGGATCTCGACAGCCTCGATCTGGACCAGGAACTTGCCCGCCTCGAGCAACGGGAAATCCAGCCGACCACCGAATTCGGTCGTCCCCGCGAAGATTCCCTGAGCGCCCGGCGCGACATGCCTGAGCCGGACGAAACCGTCTGGCGCGACAGCCTGTTCAGCGAACATGCCGATGAGCACACGATCGAGCCCGACGACGAGGCAGAAGTCTCGGAGATCGAACCGGCCAAAGCCGCGCGCACTGAGCCTTCGCTGACTTTGGAACCGGTAGATCTCGACGACGAGCCGGCGATCCCGCAACTGCGCCTTCACGACCCGATCGACCCGAATGCCCGCCGCGAACGCTTGTCGACCAGCGACGAAGTCGATGAGGACGACTTGCCATCGATCGAGCCGCTGCGCAAAAAACGCGAGCGTGCCGAACCCGGTGTACGCGCTGAAGTCCTGCAAGACCTGACCGACGACCCGCTGCAACTGGACTGGCAGAAACGCCGCTCGCCGTGGGGACGCCGCATGCTCTGGCTACTGTTGGTGCTGCTGGCGGCAGGCGGACTGGCTGCGCAGTACATCGCCTATCATTTCGATGAACTGGCCCGCCAGGATCAATACCGTCCATGGTTCCAGCAAATCTGCCCGCAGGTCGGCTGCACGGTGCCGTCCAAGGTCGACATCGCCCGGATCAAGAGCAGCAACCTGGTGGTGCGTAGCCACCCGGAGTTCAACGGTGCACTGGTGGTCGACGCGATCATTTACAACCGCGCGACGTTTTCTCAGCCCTTTCCATTACTGGAACTGCGCTTTGCCGACCTCAACGGTCACCTGATCGCCAGTCGTCGCTTCAAACCCGGCGAATACCTTAGAGGGGATCTCGAAGGCCTGGCGGAAATGCCGCCGCAAACGCCGATCCACATTGCGCTGGATATCCTCGATCCAGGCACGAAAGCGGTGAATTACAGCCTGAGCTTCCACTCCCCCGAGTGATCCCCGCGCCGATTTGCAATTGACGGCGGTTTTCTGACTTTGCCACCCACAACCAAACCTGTGGCGATAACAGAATAACTGTTCAGATTTTGTTCAATTCAGCCTTTATCCAGTCATCGAGAGCGGGTATCATGCCAACCCTTTTTCGAACTCTCATGATCCGGCCCCACCTCAGGGAAGTCCTATGTCGGCGGTACGCATCGGCCCATACACATTGCAGAACGGTTTGATTCTCGCCCCGATGGCGGGGGTCACCGACCAGCCCTTTCGTCAGCTGTGCAAGCGTTTGGGCGCAGGGCTTGTAGTCTCGGAAATGGTCACCAGTGACATGAGCCTGTGGAACACCCGCAAGTCGCGCATGCGCATGATCCACGAAGGCGATCCCGAGCCACGCTCGGTGCAGATCGCCGGTGGTGACGCGCAGATGCTGGCGTACGCGGCACGGGCCAACGTCGAACTGGGCGCACAGATTATTGATATCAACATGGGGTGTCCGGCAAAGAAGGTCTGCAACAAGGCCGCCGGTTCCGCGTTGTTGAAGGACGAAGCACTGGTGACCGAGATCCTGCAGGCCGTTGTGGCTGCGGTTGATGTGCCGGTCACCTTGAAGATCCGCACCGGATGGGATCGCGACAACAAGAACGGCCTGACCGTGGCGAAGATCGCCGAACAGGCAGGGATCACCGCGCTGGCCGTGCATGGCCGCACGCGCGCCGATCTGTACACCGGTGAAGCCGAATACGACACGATTGCCGCGATCAAGCAGGCGGTGTCGATGCCGGTGTTTGCCAATGGCGATATCGATTCGCCGGAAAAGGCCCGTTACGTGCTCGACGCGACCGGTGCCGATGGCCTGTTGATAGGCCGCGCCGCCCAAGGGCGGCCATGGATTTTTCGCGAGATCGAACACTTCCTGCGTACCGGCGAGAAATTGCCGGCACCGGAGCTGAACGAAGTGGAACACATTCTGCTGGAGCATCTGGCCGCCCTTCACGCTTTCTATGGGGATGTGATGGGCGTGCGCATTGCGCGCAAGCATGTGGGCTGGTATCTCGCAACCTTGCCGGGCGCCAGGGAGTTTCGCGCCCACTTCAATCGTTTGGATGGTACGGAAACACAATGCGCCAACGTTCGGGAGTTCTTCGCCGAGCGTTACAAGAGCCTGACAGGGGACGAAGAAGGGGTGGCCGCATGACGATGATGACCGAGACTTTAGTGAGTGGAACAGCACCCGTGAGCGACAACGTGAATTTGAAACAGCACCTCAATACCCCGAGCGAAGAAGGTCAGACCCTTCGCGGGAGTGTCGAGAAGGCGCTGCACAATTATTTCGCCCACCTTGAGGGCGCGTCCGTCACGGATGTGTACAACCTGGTGCTCTCCGAAGTCGAGGCTCCCCTGCTCGAAAGCGTGATGAACTACGTCAAGGGCAACCAGACCAAGGCCAGTGAGCTGCTGGGACTTAACCGCGGCACGCTGCGCAAGAAACTCAAGCAGTACGATCTGCTGTAAGCATTCAATCAAACCAGAAAGGCGCCCGCGTAAAAAACGGTCGCCTTTTTTGCTGACTTCCTTTGCTTTTGATGGAAATTGAGATGACCGACCAGACTACCCGCCTGCCGATCCGCCGCGCCTTGATCAGCGTTTCCGACAAGACCGGGATCCTCGAATTCGCCAAGGAGCTCGAAGCCCTGGGCGTCGAGATCCTCTCCACCGGCGGGACGTTCAAGCTGCTGCAGGACAACGGTGTTGCCGCAGTGGAAGTCGCGGATTACACCGGTTTCGCCGAGATGATGGACGGTCGGGTGAAAACCCTGCACCCGAAAATCCACGGTGGCATCCTCGGTCGTCGCGGTATCGACGACGCAATCATGAGCGAGCACGGCATCAAGCCGATCGACCTGGTTGCGGTCAACCTGTACCCGTTCGAAGCCACCATCAACAAGCCAGGCTGCGACCTGCCGACCGCCATCGAGAACATCGACATCGGCGGCCCGACCATGGTCCGTTCGGCAGCGAAAAACCATAAAGACGTTGCGATCGTGGTGAATGCCAGCGATTACGCCAGTGTGCTCGAAGGCCTGAAGGCCGGTGGCCTGACTTACGCTCAGCGTTTCGACCTGATGCTCAAGGCCTTTGAACATACCGCTGCCTACGACGGCATGATCGCCAACTACATGGGCACCGTGAATCAGGCCGCTGAAACCCTGAGCACCGAAGGTCGCAGCGAATTCCCGCGCACCTTCAACAGCCAGTTCATCAAGGCCCAGGAAATGCGCTACGGCGAGAACCCGCACCAGAGCGCGGCGTTCTACGTAGAAGCCAAGCCTGCCGAAGTCGGCATCGCCACCGCAACCCAACTGCAAGGCAAAGAGCTGTCGTACAACAACGTGGCCGACACCGACGCCGCGCTGGAATGCGTGAAGAGTTTCGTCAAGCCAGCCTGCGTGATCGTCAAGCACGCCAACCCTTGCGGCGTGGCGGTCAGCCCGGACGCCGAAGGCGGCATCCGTCAGGCTTACGAACTGGCTTACGCAACTGACACCGAATCGGCTTTCGGCGGCATCATCGCGTTCAACCGTGAACTGGATGCCGAAACCGCCAAAGCGATCGTCGACCGTCAGTTCGTTGAAGTGATCATCGCCCCAAGCGTCAGCGAAGAAGCCCGCGCCATCGTTGCAGCCAAAGCCAACGTGCGCCTGCTGGCCTGCGGCGAGTGGTCGGCAGACCGCGCAGCCGCGTGGGACTACAAGCGCGTCAACGGTGGCCTGCTGGTACAGAGCCGCGACATCGGCATGATCAGCGCCGATGACCTGAAAGTCGTGACCAAACGCGCTCCGACCGAACAGGAAATCCATGACCTGATCTTCGCCTGGAAAGTCGCCAAGTACGTTAAATCCAACGCCATCGTCTACGCCAAGAACCGTCAGACCATCGGTGTCGGCGCTGGCCAGATGAGCCGCGTAAACTCGGCACGTATCGCCGCAATCAAGGCTGAGCACGCCGGTCTGCAAGTAGCGGGTTCGGTGATGGCATCGGACGCGTTCTTCCCGTTCCGCGACGGTCTGGACAACGCGGCCAAGGTCGGCATCACTGCAGTGATCCAGCCGGGCGGCTCGATGCGTGACGCTGAAGTGATTGCTGCAGCCGATGAGGCTGGCATCGCGATGGTCTTTACGGGCATGCGCCACTTCCGTCACTGATTCCCCGCTCCCTCTGCACGCAGGAGCCATGTAGGAGCTGACGAGTAAAACGAGGCTGCGATCTTTTGATCTTGTTTTTGAAAAGCAAGATCAAAAGATCGCAGCCTTCGGCAGCTCCTACAGGGTTTGAATGCTGAGGTTTGGTAGCGCCCACAGAATTTTGAGGTTTTTGAAATGAATGTTTTGATCATTGGCAGCGGTGGCCGTGAACACGCCCTGGCCTGGAAAGTGGCTCAGGATCCGCGCGTGCAGAAGGTTTTTGTTGCGCCGGGCAACGCTGGTACGGCAATTGAAGCCAAGTGCGAGAACGTCGCCATCGACGTGCTGGCCCTTGAGCAACTGGCTGACTTCGCCGAGAAAAACGTTTCCCTGACCATCGTCGGCCCGGAAGTGCCGCTGGTTGCTGGCGTCGTTGACCTGTTCCGCTCCCGTGGTCTGGACTGCTTCGGTCCGACCGCCGGTGCCGCGCAACTGGAAGGTTCGAAAGCCTTCACCAAGGATTTCCTCGCGCGCCACAAGATCCCGACCGCCGACTACCAGAACTTCACCGAGATCGAGCCAGCCCTGGCTTATCTGCGTGAAAAAGGCGCACCGATCGTGATCAAGGCCGACGGCCTGGCCGCCGGTAAAGGCGTGATCGTTGCCATGACCCTGGCCGAAGCCGAAGACGCCGTGCGCGATATGCTCGCCGGCAATGCGTTCGGCGATGCTGGTTCGCGCGTGGTGATCGAAGAATTCCTCGACGGCGAAGAAGCCTCGTTCATCGTCATGGTCGATGGCAAAAACGTCCTGCCGATGGCCACCAGCCAGGACCACAAACGTGTTGGCGACGGCGACAGCGGCCCGAACACGGGTGGCATGGGTGCCTACTCCCCTGCCCCGGTAGTGACCGCCGACGTGCACAAGCGCGTGATGGATCTGGTGATCTGGCCGACCGTGCGCGGCATGGCTGAAGAAGGCAACGTCTACACCGGTTTCCTCTACGCCGGCCTGATGATCGACAAGGCTGGTAACCCGAAGGTGATCGAGTTCAACTGCCGCTTCGGCGATCCGGAAACCCAACCGGTGATGCTGCGTCTGCAGTCGAGCCTGGTGCTGTTGGTTGAAGCCGCTCTGGCGCAAGCGCTGGACAAGGTTGAAGCACAGTGGGATCCGCGTCCGAGCGTCGGCATCGTGCTGGCCGCTGGCGGCTACCCGGGCGATTACGCCAAAGGTGCGGCGATCAACGGTCTGGACGCAGCGGCCAGCCTGGAAGGCAAAGTCTTCCACGCCGGTACCGCATTGAAAGACGGCAACGTCGTCACCGCCGGCGGTCGCGTACTGTGCGCCACCGCGATGGGCGCAAGCGTCGGTGAAGCTCAGCAGCAAGCTTACAAGCTGGCGGCGGCCATCGACTGGGAAGGCTGCTTCTACCGCAAGGACATTGGCTACCGCGCCATTGCCCGTGAACGTGGCGAAACCCAGGAATAAGCTGTTCATCAAGTCCGGCGAGGGATACCGTTCCTCGCCGGACTGTTCCGCCGCCGCGCATCGTTATATTCTGGCATCAACCTACGAAGGGATTTCGCCGTGCGCTGGCTCAGGATTGCCATAAGCTTCACCGTCACGTTGCTGACCTTGCTCTGCATGCTCCCGGCTCAGGCCGCGCAAGGCAGTGGCTGGTCGGTATTGCTTGACGATCAGGGCAATCTGCAACTGAGCGATATCCGCTCCGCTCGCTACACCAATCAATTCAGCCCCATCGACCTTGACCGCCTCACCGCGTCAGAACCCGATGGCGCCCTGTGGCTGCGCTTCAAACTGGCGCCGGGCAAGCACGAACAAGTGCTGCGCATCTTTGCCCCCGACCTGTCACAGCTCAATCTCTACGTGCTCGACGGCGACAAGCTGATCGAGCAACGCAACACCGGCACCGACCAGCCGCAGGCCGAACGGCCGTTGCCGAGCAGCGACTTCATGTTGCCGTTGCCGCAGAGCGACAAACCCCTCGATGTCTATCTGCGCCTGGTCTCCGACCACCAGTTGCGCCCGCACGTCACCCTGCAATCGGCGGTGATGAGCGCAGCCAACCACAATCAGACGCTGATCTTCGGCTTGCTGTTCGGCTGTCTTGGCATGCTGCTGCTGCACAACCTTGTGCGCTACGCCTACTCCCGCTCGCGCAGCAGCCTGTGGCTGGCGGTCTGCGAGGGCCTTCTGGGCCTCAGTCTGTTACTGCTGCTCAATCTCGCCGGCCCGTGGCTGCCGAACTGGCATGCCGTGCAGACGCCGGGCGCCTATCTGGCGCTGCTGCTGACGGCCCCGGCCGGGCTGATGTTTGCCTATCGCTTCTTCGCCCCGCTCGGCCCGCACCCGCTGAACAAACTGTTGATTGGCGACATTTTGTTTATCGTGACCTGCAGCCTGTTGTTGCTGTTCGTCAACACCCTGCCGCTGAACATCATCACCTATGCCCTGGTGGCCCTGGCTGGCCTGAGCATGTTGTTTGTTGGGTTCTATCACTGGCAGAAGGGTTACCGCCCGGCACGCCTGTTCGTCGCCGCAATGGTGGTGTTCAACATCGGCACCTTGATCATTCTTCCCGCGTTGCTGGGGCTGACACTGGTGTCGCCGCAAGGTCTGATCATGACCTTGATGGCATTCATCTGTATCAGCGGTCTGCTGATGAGCATCGCCCTCGGTGAGCGGCAGCGCAGCATCACCGAAAGCCGTTTCAGCGTCAGCCGCGATCTCGCCGCGAGCAATGCCGAGATCAACGCCAAAGCCGAGTTCCTCGCCAAGATCAGCCACGAAATCCGCACACCGATGAACGGCGTGCTGGGCATGACCGAGCTGCTGCTGGGCACGCCGTTGTCGGTCAAACAACGTGATTACGTACAGACCATCCACAGTGCCGGTAACGAACTGCTGACATTGATCAACGAGATTCTCGACATCTCAAAGCTCGAGTCCGGGCAGATCGAACTCGATGATGTGCAGTTCGACCTCAATGCCTTGATCGACGACTGCCTGAGTATCTATCGCGCCAAGGCCGAACAACAGAACGTCGAACTGATCAGCTTCATCCAGCCGCAAGTACCGCGAGTGATCAGCGGTGACCCGACCCGCCTGCGCCAGACGCTGCTGAGCCTGCTGGAAAACGCCCTGAAGAAAACCGATGAAGGGGAAGTGCTGATCGTCGTTGCACTCGACGAACGCAGCAGCAAACCGCGTCTGCGCATTGCCGTGCAGGACAGCGGTGAACCGATGGAGCAGGAAGAGCGCGACGCGCTGATGCACGCCGAACTGCACAGCAAGCACTTCCTCTCGGCCAACCGGTTGGGCGGTAACCTCGGTCTGGTCATCGCCCGCCAACTGATCCGCTTGATGCACGGCGAATTCGGTATCAAGAGCGGCGCCAATCAGGGCAGCACCTTGTGGTTGACCTTGCCACTGGACCCCGACCGCCTCGAACACCCGACTTCCGATCTCGACAGTCCGCTGCAGGGTGCGCGGGTGCTGGTGGTCGACGATAACGACACCTGTCGTAAAGTGCTGGTCCAGCAGTGCAGTGCGTGGGGGCTGAATGTCAGCGCGGTGCCGTCAGGCAAGGAGGCTCTGGCACTCCTGCGGACCAAGGCACACCTGCGTGATTACTTTGATGTGGTGCTGCTCGATCAGAACATGCCCGGCATGACCGGTATGCAGCTCGCCGCCAAGATCAAGGAAGACCCGAGCCTCAACCACGACATCCTGTTGATCATGCTCACCGGCATCAGCAATGCGCCGAGCAAGATCATTGCGCGTAATTCGGGGATCAAACGCATTCTGGCCAAACCGGTGGCCGGCTACACGCTCAAGACCACCCTGGCGGACGAACTCAATCAGCGCAACAAAGGTCAGGTGGTGTTCCAGCCGCAAGTGCTCACCCCGGCCACGGCGGCGAAGGTGCCGAGCGATTTCCGCATCCTCGTCGCCGAAGACAACACGATTTCGACCAAAGTGATTCGCGGCATGCTCGGCAAGCTCAACCTGCAACCGGACACCGCCGCCAACGGCGAAGAAGCCCTGCAAGCGATGAAAGCGCAGCGTTACGACCTGGTGTTGATGGACTGCGAAATGCCGATCCTTGATGGCTTCTCGGCGACCCAGCAATTGCGCGCCTGGGAAGTCAGCAACCAACGCATCCGCACGCCGATCGTCGCGTTGACGGCGCACATTCTCGCCGAACACAAGGAGCGCGCGCGTCAGGCCGGGATGGACGGGCACATGTCCAAACCGGTGGAGCTGTCGCAATTGCGCGAGCTGATCGAACACTGGGTGGCCGAGCGTGATCAGCAGAACCGGACGGCGACGCCGACCTCTTGAGCCGACAGACCCCGTAGCGCCTGATAGACTCCCCCACGACTTCCCTCGCCAGTGAGCTTGCACCATGCTCCATGTGTTGTTCAGCGTTTACCTGAAGATGCTGGTGCTCTACAGCCCCTTCTTCGTGCTGTCCTGCTTTATCAGCCTGACCCGCGGTTATTCGCGCAAGGAGCAACGGCGTCTGGCCTGGAAAGTTGCGGTGGCGACGCTGGTCTCCAGCGTCTTGCTGTATCTGTTCGGGCGGGTGATTTTCGACGTGTTCGGCATCACCGTGGATGCATTCCGCATCGGCGCCGGCAGCGTATTGTTCATTTCGGCGCTGGGCATGGCGCAGGGCAAACCGGCGGTACAGGCCGACAATGTGCAGCAGGACGTCACCATCGTGCCGCTGACCATCCCCCTGACCGTCGGCCCGGGCACCATCGGAGCCTTGCTGGTAATGGGCGTTAGCCAGCCGCACTGGGACGACAAGCTCACCGCGATCATGAGTATTGCCCTGGCCAGTTTTACCGTCGGCGTGGTGCTGTACCTGTCCAATCGTATCGAGCGGATTCTGGGGGATCAGGGGTTGCAGATCGTCAGCCGTCTGATGGGATTGTTTGTCTGTGCCCTGGCGGCGCAGATCATCTTTACCGGAGTCAAAGGCTATCTGGTGCCCTGAGCCAGCGCACCGTTGAAACCGCATACCGCTTTGCCAAGGGCCGTGAATTCATTTTTCACGGCCCTTTTTGCTTCTACATCGGTTTCTGGTTCAAAGCGCAGCCTCGATCAGCTCGTTCAGACAGACCACGGCGTTAGCGCCCTGCACCTGGGCAAAACGCTGCAACCAATCGGCGAGGGTAAACGTGCAGTGGACCCGCTCATCGAGCCTGACCGTTATTTCCATTGGCGTGCCTTCCTCACCGTCTCGGGGTTCGACATTGCGCACAATCAGAGTGCGCGCACTGTCCGGGTCGGCAAACACCAGATGCCCTTCAACCCGCGACATCAACAGGTGCGCGCAGTCGGACATGTCGAGGAGCAGCAGGTTGGTGTCCCAATCTTCATCGCTCTCTGCCACCCGCGTATCGACCACGATGCAGTCCAGACGCTGCCAGGTTTCGTCAGTAATCCGATACCCGGTTTCCCGGGAACCGAAGGCCAGAATCAGCGTGTCGATGCCATCGGGTAACAATGCGCTGACATCGGTCACGTCATCGCTCAAGGACAGGGACAACACCGCGCCTTCACGCTGGGCGTGGCAGCCCGGAATCCAGACACGATCAGAATCGCCGGGGCCTGCGCTGAAGACAAGTCCGTCAACCGGGTCGAACAGCAGCGCTGCGGTGTTATGGCGCGAGCCAAGAAACGCCGGCCACTGTCCCGCGTAACGGCCGGTAACCTCAAACAAGCGATCCGTCGCCGGCAGGTAATACGTGTAGCGCGTGCCGGTATGTTCGACCGGCAGGACCTGCGCGTGAACCTGCCCCGCGAGCAAAGCCTTCAAGCGCGAACGCCACTGCTCAGCCGTCTGATCCTGCGCGTGCGACCAGCGATTTTCCACGCTGATGATCCGCGCAGGCTGCTGATCGTGCAGCTCGACATTGACTCCGTCGCGGGTTTGCCCGAGCAGTCCTTGCCCATGCGTCAACACGTTGGCAAACGACCACTGCGACCAGACCTTTGCTGCCTTGGGCAGTTGCTCGGGACTCGCACGCTGCGGTCCCGCAGCAAATGCGCCACGCAATGTCTCGATCGCAATAGTCGGCTGGCGATAGAGTCCTCCGGACGAGCCATCCAGCAACCATGCGGCCTGTTTGTCCGGCGTCAGTCCCAACGGCGTCAACTGCACTTCCGGGCCGATGTCAGACACGACGAATTGCTCATCGATGCACCACGCCACAAGAAACGCATGACCTGCGCCATTGGCCAATCCGATGAGCGGAAAAGGTTCGGACTTGTACGTTTTTGCCAGCGCAGGCAAGGCGTCCAGCCAGTCAGGATTGAGCTGCAGCCATCGCGGGCCGAGGCCGGCAAATTTCAGAATGCTCGCAGTGGGAATTCCATCCCTCCACTGTTCATCGTTGAGGCGGATGTCGACCTCGAAGAGGCGGCCATCGGTCTTGGTGGCCAAGTAGCGGCCGAGCGATTGGGTGACGTCGACCACATCGCGCTCGATGACCCGGTTGATGAACTGCCCGACCGTCGGCTCGACACCTCGGCTGATGGTCTGCGCTAGCTTGCTATAAAAAAGCAGCGCATCGCCCTCGGGATCGGCCGGCATCAACATGACCATGTCCGCCTCACTGCCCAGCCCCGCCGAAAAATAGCGGCCCGTGCGCTTGTTGATCCAGGCACGCCGGCGCAGCCCTTCAAAGTAGTAGGTGCGTGCGTAAACGAACGGCGCATACGCCCAGGAACTGAGGGCATTGGCCATGCCAGGGGTTTCATCGTTGTACGCGCCGAAGCGCGTGAAGTGATGCAAATCGCCCTGCCCGGGGCGCGCGGTGGGTTCCTCGATAAACGATGACTTGATGCCCGTCAGCACCACGGCCGAATCGCTGACGCGATACTCCAGTGTGGTTTCGGTTTCAGTTATCCGGGCGTCGATCTGCAGGCGTTGCAACATTCGCAGGCTGCCATCGGCGTCCTGGACACAACCCATGATGTGCGACCCGCTCGCGGGATTCATCAAGCGGTAGCGATGCACGACCGTGCCGGTGATCGCGTCGACACGCCAGACCGTCGCCCGTTGCGGATGGTAGAACCAGGCATGGCGGGAACTGGCGCCAGCCAATACCAGCCCCTCGTTCACCGCGCGCGGCAGATTGCGCGCGTACAACAGACGATCGCTGGTCGCGTCATACCAGGCAGTGCTCAGCACCGTCGGCGCGGCCGCCACTCGGAATTTGTACAGCGGCACCGCGTTTGCGACCAGTCGGCCTTCGCGGGCGTGCTGGCGCAGCAGCGCCAGTACTTGCGGCAGGCGGTTTTGATCATCGAGGGTAACGGACTGCAAACGCAGGCAGCGTTCCCACCAGTCGACCCGGAACAGGCCCTCGGCCAGTTCAATCCAGCCCTCGAAAACCGACAACACCACACCGTCGACCATCAGTTGGCCTTCGTCATCATTTTCTCGATCCGGGGCGACTATTGTGACCTGCTCCAGGCGAGCCCAGGTCGCCTGCACCCGCCACTTGGCAGGGCCATGAAATCTGACCGAGACGATGCCGGGTGCAAGCCTGATCCGGTATTGCCCTTCGGGGGCGCTGATTGCGTAGGAAATCCTGTTGTGCACCAGCGCTTCCAGGGTCGGCACCACCAACTGGCGTACCTGACTGTCCAGCACCACGCTGATGTCTGTCGGTTGATAGACCGGATGCAGCTTGTACAGAATGTGCGGCAGCGAAGGATTGGTGGTGAGATAGAAGCGCCGGTTTCCGTGTTGGTCATACTCCACAGCGTCCGCCATGCGCTCCGTCACTTGCGGGTAGCGGGTTTCAGCGGGGATATCGCCAGCGTCCCCGACCTCGCCGGGAAGGGGTTCGTAGGTGTATCCGCCCAGCCCCTTCAGCTGATACTCGTAACCGTAATGGCAGATCGGCGTGCACGGCAGCACCAGCGTCTCCAGCGCCTCGGTTTCGTCGCGCTCAAGATAAACGACCTCGGGCAGCCCAAGTGCCTGGCGGATATCGAGGGACAGGTGAATAGCCTTCGGGTCATCGTTGTACTGCGGCAGTTCCAGTGGCCCGCCCGTCCACGGGTAAAACTTCTGGCTGTCGAAACGCACTTCATTGGTTTGCAGGTTCAGACTGACGATGACCGCCTCTGCGGGAAATTGCAGCACGCCGTCCTTCAAGGTGCAGGCACCGCGCCGGTATGCAAGGCGGATCGCCCGCAGATGATTGCCCACCGCCGTGGCCTTGTCCCTGATCTGCCCCAGGTTGCTGGCAATCGCCGTCACCCCGATGCCGACACCCAGCAGCGGCACCGACAGAACGGCCGCCCCCGCGCCCACCACCCCGCCGGCGGCCAACGCGACCACATCCAGCCCCAATGCCGCAACGTTGAACGCCAGTGAGGTGGAGAAGCGTGAGCGCTGCTCATGGTTCTCGGCCACCGACAGGTTATGCAGGTCGAAGCCGATGTTGGCGAGGGAAAAGACCAAACCGCCACCCGTGACAGCTCGCCCCAACAGCCGCCCCGGCAGCGACGACCGCCCCAGGGCCAAGGCCCGTTCGCTGGCCACCACCTGACGCACCAGCTGAACCGTCTGCGCCGTGTCGCTCAGCACGCCAAAACCCAACTGTGCGTAACTGATATAGACCTGCACTTGCAGGGCTATCGACAAGGTTGGCACTTGCTCGCCGGCAGTCTGATAGTCGCGCTGACGCATTTCAGTGATCAGCGTCTGGATCGCGAAAGCGAAACTCAGACGACTGCCGCCGTCGGCCTCGAGCGCGGCAGTCGGCTTGCCCGCCACCGTGGTGAGCAAACGCTGAAGGTGTTTTTTAAACCGCTCAAACCGTGCATCGACGGTGTTGACCGTCAGCGATCTGGACGGATTCTGCGCATCCACCAGCGTCAGCGAATAACCCGTGTCCGGGTTTGCCTTGAGTGTCTCCAGCAGCGGCAGATAGTTGTGCCCCAGCGTCTGCTCAGCGCGGAGTTGTCGGGTTGCCTGAGCAAATTCCTGAGCCCAGTAACGCGCGTCCAACTGCGCAAGGCTCGCCCCCAGGCGCGCGTTTTCACTGAGTGAGCGGGTGCGTGCCACGGCTTGCTTTGCCCACACTGAAGCCGCCTGATGCTCGGCGATGCCTGCAGTTTGCAAAAAGCTCTCGACGCGCAACCCGGAAGACAACGTCCGCTCGGCGAGCGCAACGGTGTCCAGCTCGATCACATCAAACTGCGCGGTGTCGATATCGGTCAGGCCATACAACCTCGCCAGCGTGTTGCCGTCGTCACTTAAATAACGCGCCACGCCCTGCTTCATTTCTGCGCTTGCGGCAAATCCATAAATCGCAAAATTGGGATCATAAAAGCGATAGACCGTTTGCTCATCCACCTGCACTTTGGCAACCAGCAAAGCGTGATTGCCCGTATCGAGCAACAGGACGCCGGGGGTGGTTTTCGCCTCCAGGGTCTGTATCACGCTGTCGAGGCTGTGCTGGCCGCGAGTTTGTCCGATGGCACGCGCGGGCACCTCGCGCAGCTCATCCAGCGCGCTGAGCAATGCCCGCGAATCAACGTCTCCGGGACTCAGGCTGGCATTGGCCACACGTCCGATCAGTGCACGCTCGGCCGACGCGCCGGACGCCACAGCAGCGCCGATCAACAACGCCAACGGATAGCAACGGCGTCCCGGGTCGCCTGTGCTGCGCCTCAACAAATCCTGCGGCAGCTGCCTGACGGACACGGCGCCGGACTGCAGGAACACCTCCCGCACCTGGCCACCACGCTTGAAAATCTGCCTGTGGTATTCACGCTGCGCCGTGTGATTGATCTGGCCGATGCGCGCGCCCCACTGTTTCAGCGTCAGCGGTTCGCTCATCGCCAACGCCTTGAGCTCGCGCGAAGTGTGCGTACCCTGGATGCTCGCGCCGGCCAGCGCGGCCTCGAAGGTCGCCGATGCCTGCTGAATCAGGGCCTTTTCAAGCGCGTGGTAACGGGCGAACAAGCCGCCCTCAGCGGTTTCCCGGGCGATGTCCATAACGCTCTGCCAGACCGGGGCAAACCCGGCGGCATCGAGACTGTTTGCCCCCAACATTCCGCCGAGAATGACGCGTTGCAGCGGGCTGAGCTGCTCAACGACCAGCGAGCCATGGGCGACGCGGGTGAACAGCTCATTGAGATTGCGGGTGGACTCCGCGCCATGGGAAAGCGGAATTTCACTGACGGTCTGCGCGCGTATCTGCTCACGGCTATCGAAGCCGATGAAAATCGCTGAATTGAAGGTAATGTCGCCGCTCAACTTCTCCTGCATCGCACGCAGGAACGGCTCGCCCAGATCGTCCAGCAGTTGCTGCAACACCGAGGTCAGTAAAACCGGCTTGCCTTCAATAACCGGCCAGCCCTGCTTGAACGTCAGCGTGTGCGCTTTCAGCAGGTCCGTCATCTGACCGGCGTAGCGCGATTTGAGCTTGCCGGTTCGCCACTTCTCCCGCTCCTCCAGCAACCATTGCTCGGCCTTGCCGTCGACGGTCCAGCCGGAGATCAGCTCTTCCTCGGTGTGGGTGTTGTAGCCCTCAAGCAACTTCAAGCGCTCACGGATCTGCACATGCCGATCGGGTTGCAAGTGCTGCTCTATGTATTTGAGCAGCGCGGCAGCCGCAGCCCCCGGACCGGTCAAGGTGATGGTGCCGCGCGCTTCGAGGCGAATGCCATCGCGGTAATAGGTAAAAATCGCGTCGATCAGTTTGGAGCGGAACACATCGCCCTGCGCTTCAGGCAGTTTGCCCTGCGCCTGAGCTTCATTGACCACATTCTCGATCACATCGAACATCCGCGCCTGATCCGTCGCGTCGATGCCGGCGACTGCCGCACGCTGCTCCACTTCCAGCAGGCAGTCATAATTGAGGCGGATCATCTGCATGTACGCCAGGGTCATGGCACTGCCGGGATGGGCCAGAATGTGCGCATTCATTTCCGTCCAGTCCGGCAGGCCATAGGCCGTGCCCAAGCGCATCGCGTCCTGCGGCACCGCGTGATCTTGCGGTGCGACAAAGATCTCACTGAGCGGGTGTCGCTCGCGGGCAAACGCCGTCAATGCCTCGAGGTGTTGCGCAGGGATCTTGTCAGTACGGTCGAGATAACGCTGGCGATCGCGCCCCGGCATCAACGCTTCATTGTGGTTCAGCAGCAATTGCAAAACGCCGATGCGGCCTTCTCCTCCGACGCTGAGCATATCGACGCCGGCCAGCGTGTCGGCCAGTGGCGGCAAGTAATCCATATCGCTGTAACGGCCACCTTCCAGGTATTCGGCCTGCAAGCGCACGACATCGCTTGCCGCCGCAAAGTTGCCGCGCATGGCCACCTCGCGCTGATAGACATCCTGCAAAAAGTGCCCGGCAAATTCGTGGCTGACATCGCGCAGTTGCAGGTCCGTTGCGACCATCGCCTGATGCGTCTGCAGGCAGCGTTGGCGAAAGGCTTCGAGCGTTGCCCGATCCTTGCCGTAGGCACGCACCATCAAGTCGATACGCGCTTCGTCGGCTCGCCCCCGCCACTGCGCTTGCTGCAGATGGGCAAACATCTGCTGCTTCAACACCCGCGCACGGTCTTCGATCATCTGCGACAACTGGAAAGCCTTGCTGACCTTGTCACCACCCGACTCCAGAGCATCCACCCTGGCGCTGTCGAGGATCACCCGGTTCATTTCAAAGGCGAGCAATGCATCGCTGTCATACCAGAGGTTGAAGCGGTAACCCTGCGGCTCCAGCACCTGGCGCCAGATGTTCATATAGTCGCGCTGATTGGCCCCGACTTCACTGCCGCCCACCCAGACGAAATGCATGATTTTCGCCACGGGTCTGGCCACGCCATGGAGCATGGCGTGCGTGTCCTCCAGCCTGGCGACTGATTTGGCCAGATTCGAGCGGATCTGGCTGATGGCTTCGGAAACGGGCTGAGCCTTGCGTTGGAGCAACGACTCCAGCGCCTCCTGCAACAGCTTGGTCGACAGCAGACGTTGCGGGTCGTCAATTACTTGCCCGGCAAGTTCATAGTGCGATAGCAACGCCTTGTATTCAGCGCTGTCGGCAAACTCGCTCAGCGCCCGCTCAAGTTGCGAGAAGTCTTTGGCGGAAAGGATTTCATACTGCTTATTGGTTTTCATCGTGGCACTTCTTCAATAGCGGCTTCATTCGCCACGAAACTATTGAGCCGAAGCAGCACACTCAAACCCGAACAAACTCAAACAATGTCCAGTGAAACACCCCATAACACTCGAGGTTTGCACTTGAACCATGCGGCAATGAATTGCCTGTTTTCTTACCCGCGCACAAACGCACGAGGCCGCCAATCCAGAAGATTGGCGGCCTCGTGTTCGAGCGCGATGATTCAATCCGAATCGTTAACCTGATATCACGCCTAACCAAGTTGCTTACAACTTCGCTAAACGCTCAACATGACTTTCTCAAGCCCCAGGCTTTTCACCGTACCAACGCGGTGTGTAAACCCAGACACCGCCGTCGCCGCGCGGGAACGTGCAAGTAGTCGACGATCCAATCAACACCATGGTGCGCATATCCACTTGTTCGGGGGTTAATGCGCCGAGTGTCGTGGTGCGCAGGGTCTGTCCCGGACGGCCGATGTCACGGCCCAATACCACCGGTGTTTCAGGCGTGCGATGCTGCGCGACGATCTCCAGCGCCCGACCCAGTTGCCACGGACGTGCACGGGAGATCGGGTTGTAGAAGGCCAGGGCCAGATCCGCTTCAGCGGCCAGATCCAGACGTTTTTCGATGATCGACCAGGGTTTCAGGTTGTCCGACAGCGACATCACGCAGAAGTCATGGCCCAGTGGCGCCCCGGCCTGTGCGGCGGTGGCCAGCGAAGCGGAAACACCCGGCAGAATCTCCAGATCAACGCTGTGCCACGCCGGGTCCGTCGACTCGTGCAAGGCTTCGAGCACTGCCGCCGCCATGGCGAACACACCGGGATCACCCGAGGACACGACAATCACCGAGCGCCCCTCAGCGGCCAGCCGGAAGGCGTGACGGGCGCGCTGCATCTCTTCGCGGTTGTCGGTGCAGTGCTGCACTTGATCGTCGCGAAACGGCCCGGCCATGCGTACGTAGGTTTCGTAACCGAGCACATCGGTGGCGCGAGCCAGTTCGGCCTTCACCGCGGGCACCATCAGTTCGGCGGCGCCGGGGCCGAGGCCGATCACCGCGAGACGACCACGTGGCCGGCCAAGGCTGGAAACATCCAACGGCTGTTCGGCGACCGCAATTGCCACGCCGTGGCCAGCCACGACCGTCGCCGCAGGCACTGCGACACGCGCCAGGGTTTCGAGGTCGCGTTGCGCCGCGACAAAACGCAGCGGCACACCCAGTTCAAGCGCCGCTTCACGCAAAAGTGGCGAAGCCATTTGCGTCTCGCTGGCCAGCAGACAGGCCAGCGATTGTCCGGCGATTTGCGCCTGCTGCAACGCGCTGCGAACGGCACTCGCCAGGTCCGCTGTGTCGGCACTCACCGCCACCGCCACGCTGCGTGGATAGATCAGCAACTCACTGGCACTCGCCTCACGCGCGGCACTGCCGACATGAATCGAGCGCTGCGCCTGCGGGTCTTCAGGCAATTGCGCCTGATCCAGCCACGGCGCCGCGCCTTCGATGCGCACGTTGTGACCGGCCAACAGATCGGAGACGAAGCGCTTGCCCAGTTCCAGATCGCCCAGCGCGTAACCGCTCGGTGGGTTGAGCAGGCAGGTGCCAAAACGCAACTCGCCGCTGGTGGTGATCGCGGCTGCAACTTGCAGCCCGGCAGCGATTTCCCGCGCCATGACATTCACCCCGCCAAGGCCACCCAACAGCGGCACCACAGCGCTGCCGTCTTCGGCCACGGCGAGCACTGCCGGTTCGGCGCCCTTTTCCAGCAACAGCGGCGCCAGCGTGCGAATGACGATGCCGGCGGCGCACAGGGCAATGATCGGCGTGTCCTGCTGATACAAGGCGCGCAGGGTCGCGCCGAACTCCTGATAGGTGCAATCGGCGCCTTCGACCCGCCCGGCGAGGCCGTGGATCTGCGCTGCCGGAAAGACCTGCTGAATGCGCCGCGCGGTGGCCAGGCTGCCCTGACCGAGAATGACAATGGCTGGCGTAGATTGAGTCATCAGCCTTGCCACCGTTCGCCCGGCACGATGATCAGCGAGAAGTACGGTGACGACATCGGCTCGACCTGATCCATCGGCACGATCTTCTGATTGGCCATGGTTGCGCGCTCGACATACAGCGCGCGCTCGGCCAGCCCGAGTTCTTCCAACACCTGACGCACTTTCGGGAAGTTGCGCCCCAGCTTCATGATCACCGCCGCGTCGGCATCGGCCAGACGTCGCTTCAGCTCTTCATGGGGCAACACGCCCGAGAGCACCGACAGACTCTGATTGCGATACACCAGCGGCGCGCCGAGCACCGAAGCGCCGCCCAGCATCGAGCACACGCCCGGCACCACTTGCGCTTCATAACGGCTGGCGAGGCGATCGTGCAGGTACATGTAGGAACCGTAGAAGAACGGATCGCCCTCACAGATCACCGCGACATCGCGACCGGCATCCAGATGAGCGGCGAGCGTCTCGGCGGCTTCGTCGTAGAAATCGCTGATCACCTGCTCATAGGAAAGCGGCGCCGGCAGCGCTTCGGTGGTCACCGGGTAGACCAGAGGCAGCAGGTTCTGCGCCTGTTGCAGATGCGCCTCGATGATGCCGAACGCGTTGCCCTTTTTGCCTTTGGCGACGAAGTACGCCACCACCGGCGATTCGCGCAGCAAGCGCAGGGCTTTGACAGTAATCAGTTCCGGATCACCCGGGCCGACGCCCAGGCCAAGCAAACGTCCTTTGGCCTGCATCATTCGATCTCCGTGGCGAGGGCATTGACGGCGGCGGCGGCCATGGCGCTGCCACCGAGGCGGCCCTGCATGATCACGAACGGCACGCCACGGCTGTCGGCGGCCAGTGCGGCTTTCGATTCGGCGGCGCCGACGAAGCCGACCGGGAAGCCGAGGATCAGCGCCGGTTTCGGTGCGCCGGCGTCGAGCATTTCCAACAGATAGAACAGCGCGGTCGGCGCGTTGCCGATCACCACCACGCTGCCTTCCAGGTGCGGACGCCACAACTCAAGTGCAGCGGCGGAACGGGTATTGCCCAGCTCACGGGCCAATTCCGGCACGCTCTCGTCGCGCAAAGTGCAGATCACTTCATTGTTAGCCGGCAGGCGCGCACGGGTCACGCCTTCGGAGACCATTCGCGCATCGCAAAGAATCGGTGCACCGGCGGCCAGCGCATCGCGCCCGGCCTTGCCCGCGCCTTCGGAGAATTGCAGACCGTCGACCGCTTCGACCATGCCGCAGGCGTGAATCACCCGCACCGCGAGTTTTTCCAGATCGGCCGGGATGCGCGCCAGATTGGCCTCGCTGCGAATGATCGCGAAGGAGTTGCGATAAATCTCCTGACCGTCGCGGATGTAATCAAGCATCAATGGGGCTCCGAGCGCGGGCGGCGAGCAGAGTCGCGGCCGCTTCAATAGTAAGGTTGCGTGCGTGCAGCGCGCCGAAACCCGGCAGCGTCGCATCGCGAAAATAGAGGTCGTAATGACCCGGATTGACGGCCAGCAACGTCACCGGGGCACAGTGGGCGGCGGCGCACGAGCGCGGGCAGCCACTGAGGTGAACGTTGAGGGCCGAGGGCAGCAACGTCGCCAGATGGCGGGCATCCTGCTTGGTGTCGGCCAGGCCTTTACCGCAGCCACTGGCACCGCTGCAAGCGATCAGGCGTGAGAGGGGTTCGGCAGCGCGGGTCAACAGGTTCAGTTGCTCAAGACCTTCCAGCACTTGAACCGCATCGCTGGTGTCGACGTCCGGCACCAGCAGGCTTTGCCAGGGTGTGAAACGCAGACTGCCATTGCCGAACCGGCGGGCCAGTTGCGCAGCCCCGCGCAACATCGCCGGGTCGAGACGCCCCAGCGCCGGCACCGCACCGATATACACCTGACCCGCATTGTTTTGCGGATGAACGCCGATGTGCAGATCGTCCGCCCCGGCGGTGCGCTGCCAATCGCTGAGCGGCTTGATCGGCAAACGCGTGTTCAGTTGTTCAAGAAACGCCGGCATCGGCAACTCGTCGAGCAAATGGCGCATGCGCGTCTGCTCGGGACGCGCCAATGCCAGAAACAGCTCCAGCACCGCCACCACCAACGCATGGCCGTGTTCCAGCGCCACGGCGCCGAGCGCGCGATCCGTCGGGCATCCAGCCAGACCGAATGCCAACCAGGTTTCACCGTCACGTTCGAACGCCGACAACCACAGATCGTGGGGATGTTCGAGCATCGCCAGCGCTTCACCGCCATCCAGTTGCACGGCGAACTTGGCACTCAGCTCGTGGAACCGTGGATGACTTTGCAAGGTGTCGAGGATCTGCTCGGCGAGGCCGCGCGTGTCGACCTGCATTTGCCGATCGATCCCGGCGGCAGGGCTGAGCATCAGGTTGCGCACATCGTCACCGGCCGCCGTGCGCGGGCCAAGGCCGGCGGCAAGCAAGCGCTCGATCAGTGCCGCAGATTGCTCGCCGATCCCGCGAATCTGCAGATTGGCGCGGTTGGTCGCCTCGATAGCCCCGCCGAACTGTTCGGCAGCTTCGGCCACCGCGTCGGCCTGATCGGCGCTGATCGAACCGCCGTTGAGCTTGATCCGGCATATGCCACCGTCCAGTGCCTGGACGATACGCAGCAACCCCGGGCAGGCCGAGGGGCGTAAAGCGGTGGACATCGGGCGTTCGTTCAAGGGGCTGACCGGCTGCGTGGGAAAGGCGCTTCGCGGGCGAAGGCGCGGTATTATGCCTGCTTTGTCCGCTGGCATGAAAAGACTGCCCGTCGGAACGGCGTGTTTAGAGGAATATAGATGTCACCCTGGCTGACGGTAGTGGGAATCGGTGAAGACGGCTTCAAGGGCCTGGGCAAAAACGCCCGGCGCGCCCTGCTGGGCGCCTCGCGGATCGTCGGTGGCCAGCGCCAACTGGATTTGCTGCCAGCGTGCATTCGCGGCGAACGGCAGTTGTGGCCGAGTCCGTTTTCCCTCGCACCCGTGCTGGAACAGCGTGGCGAAGCGGTCTGCGTGCTGGCCAGCGGTGACCCGATGTTCTACGGCGTCGGTGCCAGCCTCGCCCGCCAGGTGCCAAGTGAGGAAATGCTGATCCTGCCCGCCCCGTCGTCCTGCTCGCTGGCCGCTGCCCGCCTCGGCTGGCCGTTGCAGGAGGTGGTGGTGCTTTCGCTGGTGGCCCGACCGCTGGCGGCGCTCAATGCGCAACTGTTCAGCGGCGTGCGTCTGTTATTGCTGAGCAACGATGGCCAGAGCCCGGCGGCGGTCGCGCAATTGCTCGGCGAACGCGGCTTCGGTTCGAGTCGCATAAGCGTGCTTGAACATCTTGGCGGTGATGCCGAACGGCGCATCGACAGTACCGCCAATGCCTGGAATGCCGCGTCAGTGGCCGACCTCAATGTCATTGCCATCGAATGTCTGGCCGATGCCGAAGCGCCACGCCTTTCGCGTCTCGCCGGATTGCCGGATTCGGCCTTCCAGCATGACGGCCAGTTGACCAAACGCGATGTGCGCGCCATCACCCTCGCCCGCCTCGCCCCGACACCCGGCGAACTGCTCTGGGATGTCGGCGCCGGCAGCGGTTCGATCGGCATCGAGTGGATGCGCGCGCACCCGAGTTGCCGCGCCTTGGCCATTGAAGCCGACGAAGGTCGCCAGCAATTGATCGAGCACAACCGCGATGCGCTGGGTGTGCCCGGTCTGCAACTGATTCGCGGCAAGGCACCGCAGGCGCTGGCCGGACTGGAGCGCCCGGACGCGATTTTCATCGGCGGCGGCGTGACCCGTGAAGGCGTGTTCGAAACCTGCTGGGCGCAACTCAAACCCGGTGGCCGTCTGGTCGCCAACGCGGTGACGCTGCAAAGCGAAGTGGCCCTGATGAATTGGCGCGAACGCTTCGGCGGCGAGCTGACGCGCATCCATGTCGCCCAGGCGCAGCCGCTCGGCGGGTTCGACACCTGGCGGCAGGCGCTGCCGATCACCCTGCTCGATCTGGTCAAACCCCTCGATGCGTGACGAAACCGCTGAACAACCCGCGCCCCTGCGCAGCGGCCTGACCACCGGCAGCTGCGCCACCGCGACCAGCCTCGCCGCCGCGCGCCTGTTGCTCAGCGGACTGGCAGCCGATGCGGTGCAGATCGTCTTGCCCAAAGGCAAACAGGTGCAGATGCGTCTGGAGTTCTGCCGCTTGACCGACGACGGCGCCGAGGCCGGCACAATCAAGGATGCGGGCGATGATCCCGACGTGACTCACGGCGCCCTGCTTTATTCGCACGTGCGGCTGCTGAGTAAACCGGGGATTCGTTTCAATGCTGGTGCCGGCGTTGGCACCGTAACGCGGCCGGGCCTGGTGCTCGGCGTCGGTGAGCCGGCAATCAACCCGGTGCCACGCAAAATGATCAGCGATCACCTGACACTGCTCGCCGCGGAAACCGGATATGCCGGCGGTTTCGACGTCACGGTCAATGTCGAGGGCGGCGAAGCGCTGGCGCTGAAAACCATGAATCCACGCTTGGGCATTCTTGGCGGGCTGTCGATCCTCGGCACCAGCGGCATCGTCCGGCCGTTTTCCTGCGCGGCGTACATTGCCTCGATCCATCAAGGCATTGATGTGGCGAAAACCAACGGTTATCTGCACATCGCAGCCTGCACCGGCAACGCCAGCGAAGACACCATGCGCCGGGTCTACGATCTGCCGGAAATCGCCCTGATCGAAATGGGCGATTTCGTCGGCGCAGTGCTCAAGCATCTGCGCAAAGTGCCTGTGGATAAACTCAGCCTGTGCGGCGGCTTCGGCAAGATCAGCAAACTGGCGGCCGGGCACATGGATCTGCACTCGCGACATTCGAGCATCGACTTGCCGCAACTGGCGGAGTGGGCCGCGGCGATTGGCGCCGAAGAGGCGCTGCAGCAAAGCATTCGTGAGGCCAATACCAGCCAGCAGGCATTGGCCATGGCCAGTGCGGCGGGGATCGCCCTCGGTGATGAGGTCTGCCGCCATGCCTTGAATTTCGCCCTTAGCGTGGTGCCCGCGCAGGTGCAGGTCGAGGTGTTTGCGATTGATCGTCAGGGCGGGATTGTCGGGCATGCCGGAGGTTTTGCATGAAGCGCATATTATTGCTCGGTGGCGTGACCGAAGCGCTGGCGATTGCCCGCACGCTCGGGGCAGAACACATCTACAGCCTCGCTGGCGTTGGCCGGGTGCCGACGAATCTGACCTGCCAGGTGCGCGTCGGTGGTTATGGTGGCGCTGAGGGTCTGGCGCAATTCATTCGTGACGAAGGCATCGATCTTCTGCTCGACGCCACGCATCCGTATGCCGCGCAAATCAGCCAGAATGCCGCGACCGCCGCACGCCTGACTGGCATCCCCTGCTGGGCCTTGCGCCGCCCGGCCTGGCAGCCGCAGCCCGGTGATGACTGGCGTGAAGTCAGCGACTGGGCCGAGTTGATCACCGCCCTCAAACCGTTTCGCCGCCCCTTATTCACCCTCGGCCGCGAACCACTGCAACACCTCGAAGAAATCCCTGCTGAGCAGTTCTGGACCCTGCGCGCCCTCGACGTCTACCCCGGCAACGAACGCTGCGAAGTGATCGGCGCCCGTGGGCCGTTTCTATTGGAGGATGAGCGAGCGCTGTTCGAGCGGCGGCAGATCGATGTGTTGATCAGCAAGAACAGCGGCAGCACCGCCACCGAGCCAAAGCTGGAAGTAGCGCGCGAACGTGGGGTGCCGGTGATTGTGTTGAAGCGGCCGGGGTTGCCGGGTGTTGATCGGGAGTTTCTGTTGCTTCAAGAAACACTTGCTGCGTTGGCGGAGTTCATCTCATAGGGCAAGATCCACAGCTTGCATGAAAAGTAACCTATTTGTTACCTTCAGAGCTAGCCGTGATCACACTCGAAGAATATCTACAAGAAGACGAATCAAGCCCATTTGGTCGGTGGATCTCCACTTTAATTGTGCAGGCGGCACTGAAGGTCTCAAATGCCATGGTCAGGTTGGAATTGGGCAATACTTCCAATATCAAATGGTTCGATGGCTTGGGTGAATACAAAATCAATTGGGGGCCTGGGTACCGGATCTACCTCATACAAGAGGGAAAACGTCTGATCATTTTGTTTGGTGGCGGCGACAAATCGACTCAAAAGAAAGACATCAAACAGGCGAAAGCCTTGATAGCCGAATTCCGAATTCGAAAAAAAGCTGAACAGAACCGGAGGTAATTGATGGTTCTCACTCGAAGCTACAAACATTCAATCGCAGAACGCGCCCAACGTGACCCTGAGTTTGCTCAAGCATTACTGGATGAGGCCGCAACTCTGTTCCTGAATGGCGAGCCAGAAATGGCCAGAATAATTCTGCGCGACCTCGTCAATGCAACTGTCGGCTTCGAAGAGCTCGCGAGGGAGACCGAAAAGCCGAGTAAAAGCTTGCATCGAATGCTTTCAGCCAAAGGCAATCCGAGCATGGACAACCTGGCCAAAATATTTTCGGTAATCCGCGCTACGCTTGGTGTAGATATGCAAGTTCATGCCGTACCCGTGAATTGAGTGAGTAATTGAAGAGTTCGCTGCGACACCAAACCGCACGACGCTTTTTTACTTATCGGCCCTGATCAGGCTAAATAGCCGCGCCTGATCGCCCACCCAATGGATCTGTCCCATGAACCGACACCGGCTGGCAATTGCCTGGATCGCCTGCTTCGCAGTGCTGTTCAACATGCTCGCCATGCCGATGACGGGAGCAATGGCGCAGGCGGCCAGCTCACCGGCCGAACAGTTGCTCTGGAGCAGTTTCTGCACCGGCAGCGGGACCAAGATGGTAGCGATCAACATCGGCACCACCGATCAAAAGGCCCCGAGCAACGACAACCATTCGAACATGCAGCATTGCTGGTGCTGCTCAGGCTCGGCGCCGTTGGTGGCGTTGCCGGGGCACTCGCCGCAGCTGTATTTCGCTCGTTATGAAAGCAATCGCAGCGTGGCGCCCGCCTCACTGCAAACACCTACTCCGCGCCAGCAATGGCCGAGTCTCAATCCCCGCGCCTCCCCTCTGGTTTGATTTGTTCGCGCAATTGACCTGCGTTTCAAATCGTTCTGGAGAACTGCCATGTTGAACAAACTCATCGTAATCGCTGCGCTGCTGTTGCCCGCGTGCTTTGCCCATGCCCACGAATACAAGGCGGGCGAGCTGGAAATTGCCCATCCCTGGTCGCAAGAGCTGCCGCCGAATGCACCGACGGTCGCCGCCTATTTCATCATTCACAACGCCGGCAAGACTGACGACCGCCTGCTCAGCGTCGACTCGCCCATCGCCCCTGAAGCGCAGCTGCATGAACATGTGATGCAGGGCGATCTGATGAAAATGCAGCAAGTGCCGAGCGTGGCCATTCCGGCCGGCGGCAACGTGACGTTTGCGCCGATGGCCTATCACGTGATGCTGCTCAATCCGACCGGTCGCAGCCTGCTCAGTGACGGCAAACGCTTCCCGCTGACCCTGCATTTCGAGAAGGCCGGTGACGTCACCGTCGAAGTCTCGGTGCAGAAGAAACCACCGGAAACCACGCAGGCCCACGCGCACGCCCAGTAAGCCTTCCGGCAGACTCCGCCCATGCGCCCGCTGAGCGCCAGGCCCTTCCGCCAACGCCGTCAGACTCAACACCTGACTCGCGGCAGCTGGATCGCCCTGTTCGCCATGTTGATGATCTTCATCGGCCCACTGATTTCCCAGTCGATGCCGATGGATCAGCACGCCTCGACATCGATGCCGATGAGCATGGACATGTCGATGGACATGCCGGGCATGGATCACGCGGGCCATGATGCAAAACCGAGCGCCGAACACTGCCCGCCGCAATCTTCGCACCACGTACTGTGGGAAAAGTGCGGCTACTGCAGCCTGCTGTTCAACTGCCCGGCACTGACCGGCGGCGGCGATTTCGTCGCCTTCAACATCCCGCCGCTGAACACCTTCACCCCACCCTCCCCACGCCTGGGCCACGCCCGGCAAACCTTCTTCCCCGGCGCCCGCACCCGCGCCCCACCCATCGCCGCGTAAACACGCACCTCTGATTGCACACGGTGGAGAAGACAGCTTCAGGCTGCCGGCCGTGTCGTTTACGACTGTTTGATGGAAATTGTCATGTCCAGGTTTGCTGCTGTTCCACGCTCGGGCGTTGCCCCGGCGTCCTTCGCTTTGAACGAATCGCGGATTCGTCTCAGGCACGCTACCGCCGTCCTTTGCGGCGTCCTGCTGTCACCGTTGGTACTCGCCGATGATCACGCCGGCCACCAGGAAGAACTGAGCCCGACGGTGATTACCGCGATCGCCCCGAGCTCGCCGCTGACCATCGTCACCGACCCCAAGGATCCGCGCCAACCGGTGCCGGCCAGTGATGGCGGCGATTATCTGAAGACCATTCCCGGCTTCGCGCTGGTGCGCAATGGCGGCACCAACGGCGACCCGGTGCTGCGCGGCATGTTCGGTTCGCGGCTGAATATCCTCACCAACGGCAGCATGATGCTCGGCGCCTGCCCCGGCCGAATGGACGCGCCGACTTCGTATATCTCGCCGGAAACCTACGACAAACTCACCGTGATCAAAGGCCCGCAAACCGTGCTTTACGGACCGGGCGCATCGGCCGGTACGGTGTTGTTCGATCGTGAACCGGAGCGCTTCGGCGAACTCGGCACACGGGTGAACGCGAGCATTCTGGCCGGCTCCCACGGCCGCTTCGACAAAGTCGTCGATGCCGCTGCCGGCGGCCCGTTGGGCTACGTGCGCGTGATCGGCAATACCGCGCATTCCGATGACTATCGCGACGGCAACAACGACATCGTCGCCTCGCGCTACGACAAGTGGAACGGCGACATCGCGGTGGGCTGGACCCCGGACGCCGACACCCTGATCGAACTCACCGCCGGCAAGGGCGACGGCGAAGCGCGCTACGCCGGACGCGGCATGGACGGTTCGCAGTTCCTGCGTGAAAGCCTAGGCCTGCGTTTCGAGAAATCCAACATCACTGACGTGCTGGAGAAAGTCGAAGCGCAGGTCTACTACAACTACGCCGACCACGTGATGGACAACTACACCCTGCGCACGCCGTCCGGCACCGGCATGATGGCAGGTCCCATGGCGTCCAACGTCGACCGCCGCACCCTCGGCGCACGGATCAAGGCCACTTGGCGCTGGGCCGATATTCAGCTGATCACCGGCCTCGACGCGCAGACCAACGAGCACCGCCAGCGCAGTGCGATGGGCATCGATACCTACAAGGATCTGCCGTACAACAAGGACGCCGATTTTCATAACTACGGCGTGTTCAGCGAAATGACCTGGTACGCCGCCGACCGTGATCGCTTGATCACCGGCGCTCGCGTCGACCGCGCTTCGGCCAAGGATTATCGGCAGACCACCGGTTCGGGAATGATGAGCCGCCCCAACCCGACCGCCGACGACACCCGCGCTGACACCCTGCCCAGCGGTTTCATCCGTTACGAGCATGACCTCGCCGACAGCCCGACCACGCTGTATGCCGGCCTCGGTCACGCCCAGCGCTTCCCGGATTACTGGGAACTGTTTTCGCCCAAGTCCGGCCCGGCGGGATCGGTCAATGCGTTCGATTCGATCAAACCGGAAAAGACCACCCAGTTCGACTTCGGCGTGAACTACAAGAGCGCCGAACTCGAAGCCTGGGCCTCGGGTTACATCGGTGTGGTGCGCGATTACATCCTCTTCGATTACACCCCGGCAATGATGGGCATGAGCACCTCGCGTGCAGAGAACATCGACGCGCGAATCATGGGCGGTGAACTCGGTGCCGCGTACAACCTCACCGAGAACTGGAAAGCCGATGCGACCCTGGCCTACGCCTGGGGCAAGAACAGCAGCGATGGCAAGGCGCTGCCGCAAATGCCGCCGCTGGATGCACGGTTCGGTCTGACTTACAGCGAAAACAACTGGAGTGCCGGCGCACTGTGGAGGGTAGTTGCCGCGCAAAACCGTATCGATCAGAACAAGGGCAACGTGGTCGGCAAGGATTACGACAAGAGTTCGGGCTTCGGCGTGTTCTCACTCAACGGTGCCTATCGGATCAACAAGAACTGGAAGGTCAGCAGCGGCGTCGACAACCTGTTCGGCAAGGCTTACGCCGAACACCTGAACCTGGCGGGCAACGCCGGTTTCGGCTACCCGGCCAACGACCCACAAGCGATCAATGAACCGGGGCGCACGCTCTGGACCAAGGTAGACATGAGTTTCTAACAAGAAAAGTCAGAAGATCGCAGGCTGCATGTACCCCTGTAGGAGCTGCCGAAGGCTGCGATCTTTTGATCTAAAAAAATTCGCCCAGCGGAGCACACGTGATGAAACAGCCCAAACCGAATTTCTACAACCTGGCCTGGCGTTGGCATTTTTACGCCGGTCTCTTCGTCGCCCCGTTCATGGTGATGCTGGCCTTGACCGGCATCATCTACCTGTTCAAACCGCAACTCGATTCGCTGATGTACAGCAGCCTGCTCAACGTCCCCGCCGGTCATCACAGCGTACCGGCCGATGACCTGCTGCAACGGGTGAAAAGCGCTTATCCACAAGGCCAGGTCACCCAGTATCTGCCGCCAGTGAATGCCGAGCGCAGCGCGCAATTCGTGGTGAAAAATGCCGGCCACGAACTCAACGTATTCATCGATCCATACCACGGCGACATCCTCGGCGAGCAGGATGCCAAGCAAAATCTGCAGGCCATCGCCCGCGCCATCCACGGCGAATTGATGATCGGCACTGTCGGTGACCGGCTCATTGAAATGGCCGCCGGCTGGGGCGTGGTGCTGGTGGTGTCCGGCCTGTTCCTGTGGTGGCCGCGCGGTCAGGCGGCGGGCATTCTGTGGCCACGCCTGAACAGTCGCGGCCGCGTGCTGTGGCGTGATCTGCACGCGGTCACCGGGTTCTGGGGCGGAACATTGCTGCTGGTGATGTTGCTCAGCGGCATGACCTGGACCGGCTTCTGGGGCAAGCAATACGCCCAAGTGTGGAACGTGTTCCCGGCGGCGATGTGGGACAACGTGCCGACCTCCGACATCGAGGCGCGAACCCTTAACACCGCCACCCGCCAGACCGTGCCATGGGCGATGGAAAACACGCCGATGCCAATGTCCGGCGACCACGCCGAACATATGAACCACGGCGCCAGCAACGCTGGCCCCGCAGCACCCGCCATCAGCCTGCAGGACGTGCAGAACATTGCTACCCGGCGCGAGGTCGAGCCGGGTTACAGCATCACCCTGCCGACCACTGCTACCGGTGTGTTCACCATCGCCGTGTTCGCCGATGACCCGCGCAACGATGCGACCCTGCATATCGATCAGTACACCGGCAAGGTCCTCGCCGATGTGCGCTTCGAAGACTACGGCACGGTGGCGCGGGCTACGGAAATCGGCGTGATGCTCCACGAAGGCAAGATGTTCGGCACCTTCAACCAGATCGTCGTGCTGCTGATCTGCCTGATGATTCTGCTCAGCGCCGTCAGCGGCGTGGTGATCTGGTGGAAGCGTCGGCCGCAAGGCAAGTTCGGCGTACCACCGCTGCGCCATGACCTGCCGAAATGGAAAACCGGCGCGGTGATCATGTTGGCGCTGGCGGTGGTGTTTCCGCTGGTGGGCGCTTCGCTGGTGGTGGTGTGGTTGCTTGATCGCCTGCTGCTGTCGCGCGTCGGGCGGACCGAGTCGGTCTCGACTTGAGTCGGACTCAACGAAGAGTGGCCGCCGCCGGCGGCACACTCCTTTGTCGAGACCCGGTATCGTCAGTTACAACTCATCCCGGACACGAACAGCGCCTTGGGGCGACGGCTGTTGGCGCTGCAAACTCCAGCCGCGTCTTATCAACCCGGTCTGCCGCCAGTAATGTCCTGCGACCAGTACCCGGAACTCGCCGAGTGCCATGAGACGTGAAATGAATTCTCCGGGACTTAGCCGGTTGGTCCAGCGCCCGTTGAGGAAAAACACCGATCGGGTCAGCAACAGATCCCTTTCGGCATCTGAATAATCTGGCGTGTATTTAAGCAATACCTGATGAGGCGTCGAGTAAAAATAATGCTGGATATCAAAACCCCTGCTCTTCAGATCATGGGTGTGGGCATACACGAGCTCAGGCGCCGCGAAGTTGGCTCTCACCTCCTCCGCGTCCGGCACCAGAGTGGTGTTGCCTGACAGGTGCAACTGATGAGCCGCGACCGGTGTGTAACCTTCGGGATAATGCGGTGCCGGGTGTTGCCAACTGGCCGATGCGTCATTCGCCGACAGGAATATCCGCGCAAGCGGGTTTCGGTCATGTGCGGACCGGACCATGGGTTCGAGCGGCACAAATTGGCCAGCGGTTGCCGGGGCCAGGATGGCGCTTTCATAGCCGACATCGAAAGTGGCCTCGGTCGCGCGCTTTTGTGTATGGCGCGCAGCATCGTCAGGGTGATGGAAAACCGGGCCCAGCGCCGGGACCGGATTTTCCCGCCAGCGTTGCTCACTGCCGACATCGACCTGTCGTGGTTGCCAGCTGTCTCCCACCTCGCCGTGTCGCGACCAGTGATCGCTGCTCTCGATAACCTCTAACTTGCCCGCTCGTGCCATTCGGTGAACATAGGCAGAAATCCTGAACGTGCCCTTGGCAATCTCCCTTTCATCGGCCGCGGCCTGTTGTACTGATACAAATGCATTGGGACGAAACTCGATCTGTCCGAACCGATCGTAAAACTCGCCTGGCTCGAACGCATGCAACTGCAGTTTCAACAACGCCCCGTCCGCGCAGGAAAAGTAGATCGGCAGATATCCCTGTGGTGTGTCGGCCCGTACGCACGCCGCCTGAATATCGCTGGGCAGAAAAAAGCACTGGCGCACATCGTCAGACCGCACGCCCAACGGCGGCAGCGCTGCTCGAAGATACAGGGCGTGCAGCGTAAAACCTGAAAACAGCTCGCCCTGTTCGAACACCCGATCCAGAGCCAACGCCGAGCGCTGTACCGCCACGGGCAGGGTTGCGAGAAACATCCCCTGCTGATTACCCAGAAGGTAACCGAAGGTCGCCGCTTCCCGGCTCACTGACGCTTCGTGAACATATCTGGCGGCAGCATCTGCCTGAACAAACTGTGGGCTGCAGGCGGGTCTGCTCAGGGCCTTGTCGTAGTCTCTCGTCGGCAAAAAATCCGCCGAATAAGGTGCCCAGACGGATACCCGGCGCGGCAGCCCCCAGATGTCGCTGCCCTTGATCACCTGCAGACGCCCACCCTTGGCCAGGGCGTTGATCCATTCCACGGGCTGCAAATGCCTGCTGCGCAAGCCCTGCATTACCGTTTTTGCATCAACGGCGGCAAACCGATCGCCCTGGCCAAGCAGCTGCGAAAAAAGTTCGGCCTGCGGCTGGTAACTGAGCACCGAGCCGTCCGGAGCAAACAGGTATTCGTGCAATGGCTCCGGTTTGTAGCGCACCAGCGAGCCGTCCGCCAGCACGCGGTAGCGGTCTGTCACCCCGCGTCTGTTGAATGCCGATTCCAGTACGTCGACCGAAAACATGTTCAGATAGATCTGCTTCTGAACCGGCGATACGACCAGCGACGCCTCGCGAGCGATGCGCGATCGGTAGCGCGCCACGATGTGACAATCGGGGGGAAATAATCCATAGGTGCGGCTTTCCTCAGGGCAAACCTGAGTGACATCGAAGTCTTCATGGCTGACTTCAATCGGCGCGGTGGCCACGTAACGCTTCTCGGCCGTCTCCAGAATCAGGCCGCCATATACGCTGTCGGTCACAACGGGAAGCAACGTTCTGGCGTGGATAGCGGCATCGTCAGCCGTCTGAAAAACCGGGCCGAGCCAGCGCCGCTGCAGATTGGCGTACGGCTGCCAGGGCACCTTGACCGGCCCCGTCCGGTCCCAGCATATGCCGGCGCGCATCACCGCGAGTTCGCCACTGTTTGCGACCTCATGAACAAAATCGGTCGGCTGCCATTTCCCGGACGCCAGATCGTTCTTGATTGTCTCGAGCGTGCCTTGCGACTTAGCGTCATGAAACAGCTTGCTGGACTTGTTTCTTGCGTATTTCAACAAGGCGCCATCGCGCGCCGCTATATAGAGCGCTACCGGAACGTCAGAGGCAATTACCGGACGACGACGTCCGTAATACATCGCGGTTGTCAGGTTATCCGGCGAAATGAAGTAATGGGCTAGCCAGTCATCCGGACTTTTTGCCGGGTCCTCTACGTGATGATGCGAATACCAACTGGCGTGTAAATCGAAGCCTTCAGGGAATCGATACCAAGGAGAAGTTCGCTGCAAGGTAAACAGGCTATCCAACTCAAACAGATTGCTCTGTGCAGCGCTGACGGGAACCCGTTCCGTGGCGATGTACTCATCACGCTCACGATGTTTGAGGATGAAACCGAAACAGGCGTTTCTCTCTTCTTGCCAGTGTCTGTCGTGCGCATGTTGACTCTGTGCCACCTCGTCCGCTGAAGCGAACACCGCACCGTACGCCACCATTGCCGGGCGGCGCCATGGCAACGGCAACGGTAAAGCCAACGCAGGCAAATCCTTTGCAGGCCGGGTGTGCCCGGGTAACGGCGAGACCGCAAGCTCCGCCGTGTGCTTGGGAAACTCATGAATAACCTGCCAGACGGGCGCATCGGGATCAGGTGGCGCTTCGCGCACAGACCAGGTCGGGGCTATCCGGCCGCGATAGCCCCATAACTGATTATCCAGAAGACTGGTCAACCGAGCGCTGGCGGCTTGCTCACGAATGAAGTCGTGTGGGCGCTTGCTGCCAGTAGCCAGCTCCGTCGCCAAGACACCGGGATTTTGCCGAGTGCCAAGGCGTCTGCCCAGACTCTGCGCCGACTCCGAGCCGTTGGACTCAAACCGCAACAGAGAGTCCGGTACGGCTGATGCGTACAGCGCGACCTGATCAAGCAGCACCTGTCTGACTTCATCGACACTGAACATCTGCAGACTCAGCAACGCTTCATGAAAGGTCCACTTGGGGTAATCGACGTCTGCGGGATCGAGCTCCGACAATGCAACGTGGCTCACATAGCGCGCGTGCAAAAGATGGTCATCGGGAAAAATCGGGTGCCCGTTATTGTCCCGCGGATAGAGCCGGTTCTGCCCGAGCGTAGCGATATCGCCAGGCAGCGGCTCGGTAACCACGAAGCGATTGTCGCGCTGGAAAATGTAGCCGGCGTACTGTCGGTCACGGCGATTGCCGATTTTCTCGTGGGCATGACGGGCCGCGTCATCGGCGGACAGGAAATCCCGACTCAAGGCCGGCCAGGGAAAATGACCGAAGGGCTGCCACTCCAGGTCTACCGCACCCAGGTTCGCCCACAATGCGCTGCCCCGCAAAACCTCGAGTTTTCCGGCCAGCACCAGCATCGAGACAAACGCGCGCGGGCGCAGGGTTGCAGCCGATAACCTCGCCTGCACACCATTGTCACTGATCGTGCCGTCAGCGTACTCGACGCTGAGTGCCGCTTCGACCGGAGTGCCGCTGAAGCTGTATTTCAACATGGCCTGATCCTGCGCCAGCATGTACAGCGATAACCCGCCTCCGACCTTTGCCAGATGCCGGTTGCGGCCAAACGCGGCGATGGCCACCGCCATGTCATGAGGGCTGAAGAAGTTTTCGTAGAGCCACGGCTGCACAGGCGGAAACTGTTTGGGATCGGGTCGCGAGGCGAAGTAAAAGCCTTCCAGCCGATAGCCCCGCGGCAGTTGCAAATCGCCTTGGGTGTCCAGCGGAAAGAGGTGTTCGGCGTCCCAGGCAGACAGCCCGCTCGGGCGTGCATGGGTCGCCACATATTGTTCGCCAGTGAGCTTTTTCAGGATCAGCCCGGCGGTCTGCGCACCTCTGGATTTCAGTGCCGCCAGCACGGCGCGTTCGGCATTGACGCAAACGCGCGTCATCAGCGGCATTTCGCTGACCGCGCCAGTGGAAAACGCCGCGCCGGCCGTCCAGTCCGCAGGTACCCGGCCCACGGAGTCGCCCCAGTCGGCGTTCGAGACAATAACTTTGAGTTCACCCACGGTCGCCAGCTTATTGATCAGCGCCATCACGTCATATGCACCCGACGCATCGCCAGACGGCGCGCCGGATTGATGCCAGAGGAAATAGTCGCGCTCCTCCGACGAGCCGCTCGACACGTATTTGAGCAAGCTGCCATCGGGCCCGGAAAGGTAGGCGCTGCGGAAAAAATCCCGCGACGACACATCACCAATGAAATCGCCCCCGGAATAGAAGCTCATGAACAGCCTGAGCAGATGTTCATCCTGACGCCGATTGCCATTGCGAAACTGGTCATGTATCGGCGGATGGCTGTGTACGCTGGCGATACATCGGTAACCCAGTGGATGGAGCATGTCGCCACGGGCATCGGTCGGCACAATGGTGCCAAAGTCAAAGCTGGTCGCTTCACCCGGGATGGGTGAGGTGGCCAGGAATTTTCCGTCCGGGCGCAGCAAAATCACGCTGCCATATTCTTTGTCCGGGTTGAGTGGAATCCGTGTATGTACCCAATAGGCGGCGTCTTCTTCGCTCAGAAACGCCGGACTCACGGGGGGCAGCTTGAACGTTGCCGTAGAACTTGCGGCGCCACCGGACCGGCCAGACACATCACTCATATAAAACCTGCTTAGAAAATCGGGATGAGCGAATGAGTGTGTGCCGACGAGGCAAGTCACCAGCGATACATGTTTATCGTTTTTGTATCCATACCTTTGCCAATCGCGACGCCCCAATCTGGCGCAGCCGTTTGCACCGATGCGCCATGCGCGTCCCCTGATGGTGCGCCGGCTCCGCGTACAACCGCTCTGACACGACATTTCCCTGCCCGATACCGACCGGGCACAGCCCTTGCAAAACACACCTTCAGCCGTCCGCATCTGCCAACCAGAAAAATTAAATGTTCATGGAGATCGCACAATGAAGCGTCGCAGTTTGATCAAGGCTTTCACACTCACGGCATCCATTGCCGCGATGGGCATGACCTGGACTGTCCAGGCTGCCGAGACCATCAAGGTCGGGATTCTGCATTCGTTGTCCGGCACCATGGCGATCTCCGAAACGTCGCTCAAAGACATGGCGCTGATGACCATCGACGAGATCAACGCCAAGGGCGGTGTGAACGGCAAGATGCTGGAGCCGGTGGTGGTTGACCCGGCATCCAACTGGCCGCTGTTCGCCGAAAAGGGCCGGCAGTTGCTGACCCAGGACAAGGTCGCTGTGGTGTTCGGCTGCTGGACCTCGGTGTCGCGCAAATCGGTGTTGCCGGTGTTCGAAGAACTCAACGGTCTGCTGTTCTACCCGGTGCAATACGAAGGCGAAGAGATGTCGCCAAACGTCTTCTACACCGGCGCCGCGCCGAACCAGCAAGCGATCCCGGCGGTTGAATATTTGATGAGTGAAGAAGGCGGCAGCGCCAAGCGCTACTTCCTGCTCGGCACCGACTACGTCTACCCGCGCACCACGAACAAGATCCTGCGTTCGTTCCTGCACTCCAAAGGCGTGGCCGACAAGGACATCGAAGAGGTCTACACGCCGTTCGGTCACAGCGACTATCAAACCATCGTCGCCAACATCAAAAAATTCTCCGCCGGTGGCAAGACTGCCGTTATCTCGACCGTCAATGGCGACTCCAATGTGCCGTTCTATAAAGAGCTGGCCAACCAGGGTCTGAAAGCGACTGACGTGCCGGTGGTGGCGTTCTCGGTCGGCGAAGAAGAACTGCGCGGCATCGACACCAAACCGCTGGTGGGCAACCTTGCGGCGTGGAACTACTTCGAGTCCGTCGAGAATCCGGTGAACAAGAAGTTCGTCGATGACTGGAAGGCCTACGCGAAGAAACACAACCTGCCGGGCGCCGACAAAGCCGTGACCAACGACCCGATGGAAGCCACTTACGTCGGCATCCACATGTGGGCGCAAGCGGTTGAGAAAGCCAAGTCCACCGACGTCGACAAAGTCCGCGAAGCCCTCGCCGGCCAGACCTTTGCCGCGCCGTCGGGTTATACCCTGACCATGGACAAGACCAACCACCACCTGCACAAGCCAGTGATGATCGGCGAGATCCAGAGCGACGGTCAGTTCAACGTCGTGTGGCAGACCGAAGGGCCGATCCGCGCGCAACCGTGGAGTCCGTTCATTCAGGGCAATGACAAGAAGCCGGATTATGCGGTGAAGAGCAACTGAGGCGGATTCAGTCATTGAGGCGGGTTTGAGATTTCCCCCCTCACCCCAGCCCTCTCCCTCAGGGAGAGGGGGAAAGGGAGCTGATCCTCATGCTTTTCAAAGCTTGAGTTCGGCTCGAATTCGCAGGTCGCAGCACATCGTCCAGACACCTCGGTCAGTCCCCTCTCCCTCCGGGAGTGGGGGAAGGGAGCAGATCTCTATGGCTTTCAGATCCTGAGTTCGACGCAGGAATGTCAGGTCGGTGTTGGATGACCTGACAACTCGGTCAGTCCCCTCTCCCTCTGGGAGAGGGTTAGGGTGAGGGGCGGATTCACAGCCGGACACCGCTCCATCGGCCACCGCAAGAAAGGAAACACCACTAATGCCCACTGCCATACACCGCTTTCTCATAGCCATCGCACTGTTGCTGCCAATCCTGGCGCACGCCGGCGATGCCGAAGATTTCGTCGCGGCCAATCCCATGCAACAGGCCAAACTCCTGGAAACCTGGGCCGCGCAGCCCGATCCGGCCCGTATCGAATTGCTCAACGCCCTGCAACAAGGCGAGCTGACCATCGACGGCCAAGCGAAAACCCTGCGCCTGAACAATCGCCTGCGGGGTCTGATCGACACCGCCATGGCCAGCCACCAATTGCTCGCCGCCGACGCCAAAATCCGTCTGGCCGCCGCGCAGCAATTGCAGAAAAGCGCGAAACCCGCGCAGCTGAAATTCCTCGACCAGCAACTGGCTGGCGAAAAAGATGAAAGTGTCCACGCCGCCCTGAGCCTGGCGCTGGCCAATCTGCAACTGGTCGATACCGATCCAGCGGTGCGCCTCGCCGCCGTACGCCTGCTCGGCGAAACTGGCGACCCACTGGCACGTACACGCCTTGAAGGCTTGCTCGAACCGGGCGTCGAGAGCGATGCCGGCGTACGCACCGCCGCCGAAACCAGCCTCGCCCAGGTCAAGCGCAAACTGCTGATCGGCGAAGTGCTTGGCCAGGCCTTCAGCGGCATGTCGCTCGGCTCGATTCTGCTGTTGGCAGCGCTTGGTCTGGCAATCACGTTCGGCCTGCTCGGCGTGATCAACATGGCCCATGGCGAGATGCTGATGCTCGGCGCCTACTCGACGTACGTGGTGCAGTTGATGTTCCAGCGCTACGCACCGCAGGCCATCGAGTTCTATCCATTGATCGCGTTGCCCGTGGCGTTTTTTGTCACGGCAGCAATCGGCATGGCCCTGGAGCGCACGGTGATTCGTCACCTCTACGGCCGCCCGCTGGAAACCCTGCTCGCCACCTGGGGCATCAGCCTGATGCTGATTCAGCTTGTCCGTTTGTTGTTCGGCGCGCAGAACGTTGAAGTGGCCAACCCGGCGTGGCTGTCCGGCGGCATTCAAGTGCTGCCGAATCTGGTGCTGCCGTACAACCGCATCGTCATCATTGCCTTCGCCCTGTTCGTGGTGGTGCTGACCTGGCTGCTGCTGAACAAAACCCGTTTGGGCCTCAACGTTCGCGCCGTCACCCAGAACCGCAACATGGCCGCCTGCTGCGGCGTGCCGACCGGGCGCGTCGATATGCTCGCCTTCGGCCTCGGCTCGGGCATTGCCGGCCTCGGCGGTGTGGCGCTGAGCCAGATCGGCAACGTCGGCCCCGACCTCGGCCAGAGCTACATCATCGACTCGTTCCTGGTGGTGGTGCTCGGCGGCGTCGGCCAGTTGGCCGGTAGCGTGCTCGCGGCCTTCGGCCTGGGCATCGCCAACAAGATTCTCGAACCGCAGATCGGTGCGGTGCTCGGCAAAATCCTGATCCTCGCGCTGATCATTCTGTTTATCCAGAAACGTCCGCAAGGCCTCTTCGCACTGAAAGGACGGGTGATCGACTGATGAACCAGCCTCTGTTAGTCACGGCCACACAAAAGGCCGGGCCGAAAGTCACCATCGCGGTCGGCGCGGTGATTCTTGCGCTGCTGATCGCTCTGCCGCTGCTGTCACTGTTGCCCGCGGACAATGCGCTGTCGGTCTCGGCCTACACGCTGACGCTGGTCGGCAAAATCCTCTGCTACGCCATCGTCGCCTTGGCGCTCGATCTGGTCTGGGGTTACGCCGGTCTGCTGTCGCTGGGCCACGGTCTGTTCTTCGCCCTCGGCGGTTATGCGATGGGCATGTACCTGATGCGTCAGGCCGCCGGTGATGGCTTGCCGGCGTTCATGACCTTCCTGTCGTGGAGCGAATTGCCGTGGTACTGGACTGGCACCAGCAGCTTCATCTGGGCGATGTGTCTGGTGGTGTTGGCCCCGGGGTTGCTGGCGCTGGTGTTCGGTTTCTTCGCCTTCCGTTCGCGGATCAAAGGCGTGTATTTCTCGATCATGACCCAGGCCCTGACCTTCGCCGGCATGCTCCTGTTTTTCCGCAACGAGACCGGGTTTGGCGGTAATAACGGCTTTACCAATTTCCGCACGATTCTCGGTTTCGGCATCACTGAACCGGGCACCCGTGCGGTGCTGTTTCTGGCCACGGTGTTGTTGCTGGTGGCGAGTCTGTTCATCGGCTGGCGCCTGGCGCAGAGCAAGTTCGGTCGCGTGCTGACGGCATTGCGCGATGCGGAAAACCGCTTGATGTTCTGCGGCTACGACCCGCGTGGTTTCAAGTTGTTCGTGTGGGTCTTGAGCGCTGTGTTGTGTGGCCTGGCCGGGGCGTTGTATGTGCCGCAAGTGGGCATCATCAACCCGAGCGAAATGTCGCCGACCAACTCCATCGAAGCGGCTGTGTGGGTCGCTCTCGGCGGTCGCGGTACGCTGATTGGCCCGCTGCTCGGCGCCGGTGTGGTCAACGGCATGAAGAGCTGGTTCACCGTGGCGTTCCCCGAATACTGGCTGTTCTTCCTCGGCGCGCTGTTCATTGTCGTGACGCTGTACTTGCCTAAAGGCGTGATCGGTCTGCTGAAGAAACGAGGTGAACAATGAGAGTCACGGCGAGCGCTGAATTCATGCTGGAACCGGCCTTCTTCCCCGTGGAGCCGAACAAGGACGAGGGCACCAGTCGCGACTCGATCGGCCTCGGCCAGCGCGTCGGCCCGGGCCTCGACACCCGCCACGGCACGATCCTTACCCTGGAGGACATCAGCGTCAGTTTCGATGGCTTCCGTGCGTTGAACAATCTCAACCTGTACATCGGCGTCGGCGAATTGCGCTGCATCATCGGCCCCAACGGCGCCGGCAAAACCACGCTGATGGACGTGATCACCGGCAAGACCCGGCCCAGTCACGGCAAGGCCTGGTTCGGTGAAACCCTCGACCTGACGCAGATGAGCGAAGTGCAAATCGCCCAGGCCGGCATCGGTCGCAAGTTTCAGAAGCCGACGGTGTTCGAAGCGCTGAGCGTGTTTGAAAACCTGGAGCTGGCACAGAAAACCGACAAGTCGGTGTGGGCCAGTTTGCGTGCGCGTTTGAGTGGCGAGCAGAAGGACCGGATCAGCGAAGTGCTGGAGACGATTCGCCTGACCACCTCGGTCAATCGTCAGGCCGGGTTGCTCTCGCATGGTCAGAAGCAGTTTCTCGAGATCGGCATGTTGCTGATGCAGGACCCGCAATTGCTCCTGCTCGATGAGCCGGTGGCGGGCATGACCGATGCGGAAACCGAGTTCACTGCCGAGTTGTTCAAGTCACTGGCGGGCAAGCACTCGTTGATGGTGGTCGAGCATGACATGGGCTTTGTCGGCTCGATTGCCGACCACGTGACTGTGCTGCACCAGGGCAGCGTTTTGGCGGAAGGCTCACTGGAGCAAGTGCAGGAAAACGAGCGCGTGATCGAGGTCTACCTCGGCCGCTGAAGATTTTGTCCTGTGTAGGAGCTGCCGAAGGCTGCGATCTTTTGATCTTGCTCTTCAAAAAGAAGATCAAAAGATCGCAGCCTTCGGCAGCTCCTACAGAGGATTTCGGGAGATTTTGAACATGCTGCAAGTCGACAAGCTGCACCAGTACTACGGCGGTAGCCACATCCTCCGTGGCCTCAGTTTTGACGTGAAGGTCGGCGAAGTCACCTGCCTGCTCGGCCGTAACGGCGTGGGCAAGACCACCCTGCTCAAATGCCTGATGGGCTTGCTGCCGGCCAAGGAAGGTGTGGTGAATTGGGAAGGTAAACCGATCACCACGTTCAAGCCGCACCAGCGCGTTCACGCCGGTATTGCCTACGTGCCGCAAGGCCGGGAAATCTTCGGTCGGCTGACTGTAGAAGAAAACCTGTTGATGGGTCTGTCGCGGTTTCCCGGCAGTGAAGCCAAAGAAGTCCCAGGTTTCATCTACGAATTGTTCCCGGTGCTGCTACAAATGAAGCAGCGTCGCGGCGGTGACCTCTCCGGTGGTCAGCAACAACAGTTGGCAATTGGCCGCGCCTTGGCCAGCCGTCCGCGCTTGCTGATCCTCGACGAGCCCACTGAAGGCATTCAACCCTCGGTGATCAAGGAGATCGGCGCAGTGATCAAGAAACTCGCAGCACGCGGTGACATGGCAATTTTGCTGGTCGAGCAATTCTACGATTTCGCTGCGGAGCTGGCCGATCAGTACCTGGTGATGTCCCGGGGCGAGATCGTCCAGCAAGGTCGCGGTGAAAATATGGAGGCCGAGGGTGTGCGCGGGCTGGTAACGATCTAGTACAACGAACTAATCTGTAGCTTCCTAACGATAATGACACACCATGAATTCGACTGTTTCACCTGCCCTGTTTACCCCGAGCTGGCACGCCGAGCTGGAGCTCGCTTACGCCCGTTTCGGCGACTGCACGCGCCCGGTCATGCGCCGGCACCTCGGCCCATTGCGCGTACAAAAGCACCTGTACGCCGAAGGCCCCGAGGTCTGCCAGCACATCATCGTTCATCCGCCGGGCGGGATCGCCGGCGGTGATCGACTGGACATCAGCGCCCGCGTCGAACCAGACGCCTGGGCACAGATCACCAGCCCCGGCGCGGCAAAGTGGTATCGCGCGGGTGGGCCGGCTTATCAGAAGCTCGACTTGAAAGTGGCGACCGGGGCGACGCTGGAATGGCTGCCGCAGGAAACCATCGTCTACAGCGCCGCGCAGGCTGAACTGACAACTTCGATTGAACTTGAGGGTGATGCACGGCTGTTCTACTGGGACGTGGTGGCGTTGGGTCGCCCGGCCAGCGGCGAGCGTTTCGACCGCGGGTATTTCCAGGCGCATCTGGATATTCGCCGTGATGGTCGATTGCTCTGGCACGAGCGCCAGCGCATTGTCGGCGGTGACGGTTTGCTTGATTCGCCGATCGGGCTGGACGGTAATCCGGTGTTTGCGACGTTGTTGGTCACCGGTGAAATCGATGCTGAATTGCTCGAGCGCTGCCGCTCGCTGGGCCACGAAGTGCGTGGGGATTTGACCCAGTTGCCTGGGCTGCTGGTGGCTCGTTGTCTGGCCAGCGAAGCGTTGCTCGCCCGTGCGTGGCTCATCGACTTGTGGCGTTTGCTCAGACCCGCCTTGCTGGGTCGCGACGCGGTATCCCCCAGAATATGGAGCACCTGAAAAGCGACCCTCACCCCCCGCCCTCTCCCGGAGGGAGAGGGAGCCTGACCGAGTCGTTTGAAATGAATTTACTGCCTGAACGAATACCGCTGACTGAACCGGCCATTGAAAACAACCGAGATCAGTCCCCTCTCCCTCGGGAGAGGGCGCCCGACCGAGTCGTTTGAAATGAATTTAACTGCCTGAACGAATACCGCTGACTGAACCGGCCATTGAAAACAACCGAGATCAGTCCCCTCTCCCTCGGGAGAGGGCTAGGGTGAGGGGTTGCTCCAACGGGCACCCCGCGCCCGCAAGAACCTCACAAATCTGCCCTGATGGAACCCCACAATGGACCTGACCCCACGCGAAAAAGACAAGCTGCTGATCTTCACCGCCGGCCTCGTCGCCGAGCGGCGTCTGGCCCGCGGCGTGAAGCTCAATTACCCGGAAGCGATGGCCTACATCTCCGCCGCGCTGCTGGAGGGTGCCCGTGACGGCCAGACCGTGGCCGAGCTGATGCACTTCGGCACCACCCTGCTCAGCCGCGAGCAAGTGATGGAAGGCATCGCGGAAATGATCCCGGAAATCCAGGTCGAAGCGACGTTCCCCGACGGCACCAAACTGGTCACCGTTCACCAACCGATCGTCTGAGGCAGCGCCATGACTTACACCATTCGCGATGCCATTCACGCCGATCTGCCGGCGATCCGCGACATCTACAACGACGCGGTGCTCAACACCACAGCGATCTGGAATGAACAGGCCGTCGACCTCGGCAACCGCCAGGCGTGGTTCAGTGCGCGCCAGGCCCAGGCCTATCCGATTCTGGTGATCGTCGACGGCGCCAACAGCGTCCTCGGCTACGCTTCATTCGGTGACTGGCGACCCTTCGACGGCTTTCGCCACACCGTCGAGCACTCGGTTTATGTGCGCAGCGACCAGCGCGGCAATGGCCTCGGCCCGCAACTGATGAGCGCACTGATCGAACGCGCCAGGACCTGCGGCAAACACGTGATGGTCGCCGCCATCGAAAGCGGCAACGCCGCCTCGGTTCGTCTGCACGAACGCAGCGGTTTCATCATCACCGGGCAGATGCCGCAAGTCGGCACCAAATTCGGCCGCTGGCTCGACCTGACCTTTATGCAACTGACCCTCAACCCTGGCGCGGAGCCGCCTGACGCCAACAAGGAGTGACACCGATGAATGCCGCCCAGCTGCGCCGCGTCAACGCGGAAAGTTTTGCCCACTACCGTCAGGGTCTGATCGACCTGCTGCTCGATGCGGTGGGTTACGGCGCCAGCGTCGGCTTCATGGCCGACCTCGATGCAACACAGGCTCGCGCGTATTTCGATGAAGTTCAGGACAACGTCAACAAAGGCAGCGTGCTGCTTTGGGTCGTGGTCAAGGACGAGCAGGTACTCGCCAGTGTGCAACTGGGCCTGTGCCAAAAGTCCAACGGACTCAATCGTGCCGAAGTGCAAAAACTGCTGGTGCGCGAAGACGCGCGACGTCGCGGTCTCGGCCAGCAATTGATGCATGCGCTGGAACTCGAAGCGCCCAAGCACAAGCGCGGCATGCTTTACCTCGACACCGAGGCCGGCTCGCCCGCCGAAGATTTCTACAAGGCGTTGGGCTACAGCCGCGCCGGCGAAATTCCTGATTACGCCTGCGACCCGAACGGCACCTATCGCGCGACCGCCCTCTATTACAAGATTCTGCAAGGAGCCCAGTGATGATTCCTGGCGAGTACCAGATCCAGCCCGGTGACATCGAACTCAATGTCGGCCGCCGCACCATCAGTCTGAAAGTCGCCAACAGCGGCGACCGGCCGATTCAGGTCGGTTCGCACTATCACTTTTTTGAAACCAACGACGCGCTGACCTTTGATCGCGCCGCCAGCCGTGGCATGCGCCTGAACATTCCGGCTGGCACCGCTGTGCGCTTCGAACCGGGGCAGAGTCGTGAGGTGGAGCTGGTCGATTACGCCGGAAAGCGGCGGGTGTTCGGGTTTGCCGGAAGAGTAATGGGTGATCTCTGACATCTGCGTGCACCGCTGCCCCTCACCCCAGCCCTCTCCCGAGGGAGAGGGAGCCGATCGCCGATAACCGCCCCACCGTGAACAGTCCCCTCTGCGGAGCTGATCACCGATAGCCGGCCCACCGCGTACAGTCCCCTCTCCCTCTGGGAGAGGGCTAGGGTGAGGGTTAATGGCTCACCACTATTTTCTTGAAGGACGCAGCATGAAGATTTCCCGCCAAGCCTACGCCGACATGTTCGGCCCCACCGTCGGCGACAAGGTGCGCCTGGCCGACACCGAGCTGTGGATCGAGGTCGAAAAAGACTTCACCACCTACGGCGAAGAAGTGAAGTTCGGTGGCGGCAAAGTCATCCGCGATGGTCAGGGCCAAAGTCAGTTACTGGCTGCCGAAGTGGTCGACACCCTGATCACCAACGCGCTGATCATTGACCACTGGGGCATCGTCAAAGCCGACGTCGGCCTCAAGGACGGGCGCATTGCCGCGATCGGCAAGGCCGGCAACCCGGATGTGCAGCCGAACGTGACCATCGCCATCGGTGCCGGCACCGAAGTGATTGCCGGCGAAGGCATGATCCTTACCGCCGGCGGCATCGACACGCACATCCACTTCATCTGCCCGCAGCAGATCGAAGAAGCGCTGATGAGCGGCGTCACCACCATGATCGGCGGCGGCACGGGACCTGCCACCGGCACCAACGCCACCACTTGCACCTCCGGCCCATGGCACCTGGCACGGATGCTCCAGGCCGCCGATGCCTTCCCGATGAACATCGGCCTCACCGGCAAGGGCAACGCCAGCCTGCCAGAACCGTTGATCGAGCAGGTCAAGGCCGGCGCCATCGGCCTCAAGCTGCACGAAGACTGGGGCACCACGCCAGCGAGCATCGATAACTGCCTGAGCGTTGCCGATCAGTTCGACGTGCAGGTAGCGATCCACACCGACACCCTCAACGAGTCCGGTTTTGTCGAAACCACCCTCGGCGCGTTCAAGGGCCGCACCATTCACACCTATCACACCGAAGGTGCCGGTGGCGGTCACGCGCCGGACATCATCAAAGCCTGCGGCTTCCCCAACGTGCTGCCGAGTTCGACCAACCCGACCCGGCCGTTCACGCGCAACACCATCGACGAACACCTCGACATGCTGATGGTCTGCCACCACCTCGACCCAAGCATTGCCGAAGACGTCGCGTTTGCCGAAAGCCGCATCCGCCGCGAAACGATTGCCGCCGAAGACATCCTCCATGACCTCGGCGCGTTCTCGATGATCAGCTCCGACAGCCAGGCCATGGGCCGCGTCGGCGAGGTCATCACGCGCACCTGGCAGACCGCCGACAAGATGAAAAAACAGCGCGGCCCGCTGCCGCAGGACGGCGAAGGCAACGACAACTTCCGCGCCAAACGCTACATCGCCAAGTACACGATCAACCCGGCGATCACCCATGGCATCAGCCACGAAGTCGGTTCGATCGAAGTCGGCAAGTGGGCCGATCTGGTGCTGTGGCGCCCGGCATTCTTTGGCGTGAAACCGACGCTGATTCTCAAGGGCGGCGCGATTGCCGCGAGCCTGATGGGCGATGCCAACGCCTCGATTCCGACCCCACAACCGGTGCACTACCGTCCGATGTTCGCCAGCTACGGCGGCTCGCTGCACGCCACCAGCCTGACCTTTATCAGTCAGGCGGCGCAGAAAGCGGGGTTGCCTGAAGCACTGGGGCTGAAGAAGAAAATCGGCGTGGTCAAAGGTTGCCGTGATGTGCAGAAAACCGACCTGATCCACAACGACTATCTGCCGACCATCGATGTCGATCCGCAGACCTATCAGGTCAAGGCTGACGGGGTGTTGCTCTGGTGTGAACCGGCAGAAACGTTGCCGATGGCGCAGCGGTATTTCCTGTTCTGACGCAGCCGACACGCAGTAGAAAGGCCCCGGGACCGTGCCTTGCGCGCAGTCTCGGGGCCTTTTTCGTGCCGGTATCAAACTATCGCGCAAACGGTCGTGTATTTCTCGCCAAAGGAACTACTATTCGATTCGCTCCACCTCTTTTCAGGAACTGCCCATGCGTCTATCCGAGTTCATCCTGGCCAATATCGAGCCTATCGTCGATGAGTGGGAACAGTTCGCCGCAACTATCACGCCGGCCGCCGACTATCTGGATTCCACCGCCCTGCGCGATCACGCCAGCGCCATTCTGCGGGCCGCGGCCCGCGACATGAGCAAGCCGCAGAGCCCTGCCGAACAGGCCGCCAAAGCCAAGGGCGAAGGCCCGGAAAAAACCCCGAGCCTGGACGAGGCTGGCGCCAGTCATGGCGAGTTGCGCCACACCGTGGGTTTTGACCTGGTGCAGATGACCTCCGAGTTCCGTCATCTGCGCGCTTGCGTGATCCGCCTGTGGGTCGACAGCCTCAAAGCCCCGGACATGGCCTGTTTTCAGGACATGATCCGCTTCAACGAAGCCATCGACGAAGCACTGGCCGAATCGACTGCGGCCTACGCCGAACAGGTCAATCGCTCGCGGGACATCTTCCTCGCCATTCTCGGCCATGACCTGCGTGCGCCGCTGCAAGCGGTGAGCATGTCCATCGAGTTGCTGCTGCGCAAATCCAGCCTCGAGGGCGATGCGCTGGCCTGCGCCCTGCACATCAAGCGTGGCGCGCGGCACATGGCGGCGATGGTCAGCGACTTGCTGGAACTGGTGCGCAGTCGTCTAGGCAGAAGCCTGCCGATCGAACCGACGCCAATGGACCTGGCCGATGCCGCACGGGCGGCGATTGCCGAGGCGTGCGCCGGCAATCCGGAGTGCGATCCGACGCTCAATGTGAACGGCGACACGCGCGGTACCTGGGATGCCGGCCGAATCGATCAGTTACTGCAGAACCTGATCGGCAATGCCTTACAGCACGGAGCCAACAAGCGCGATGTCACCCTCAATATCAGTGCTGAGGGCGAAAACGTCTGCCTGTCAGTGCACAACTACGGCACACCGATTCCCGAAGAGGCGCTTGGAACGATCTTCGACCCGTTGGTGCGCAGCGCCGACGAGGAGCTCGGACAGCCGTCGACCAGCCTCGGGTTAGGGTTGTTTATCGTCAAGGAAGTGGTGAATGCCCATGGCGGCACCATCAAAGTCAGCTCGAACGAAGCTGACGGGACGCTGTTCAGCGTGGTGTTGCCCAGAAAACTTTGACGTCGCAAGACCGCGTTATCGTTCTTCGCGAGCAGGCTCGCGCCCACAGAAGACCGCGATCAACTGTGGGAGCGAGGCTGCTCGCGAAGAGGCCCGATCAGCAAACCGGAAAACATCAGACTGACTACTCCACCACCAACCGCCCCAGACGCTGGCGCAACATGCGATTCTCGGCACGCAATGCCTGCACTTCCTCCAGCAGATCCAACGCCAGCGCAACACCTTCCCACTCCAGCTCCAGCTCGCGTCGCAGCTTCGCGGCGCGTTTGGCCAGACTCAGTTCGTAATCGGTGAAACGCCACTCCCGGGGCTGCGCGCCCTGAGGTTCGAGGATGCCGTGTTCGACGATTTCGATCACGTAGACGTCCGACAGATCGGCCGCCTCACAGAATTCTGCCAGGTCCAGTTGAACGATCAGGGGGCTGCTCATGATGGGCTACTCCGTCGTCGGATTCAGAAGTTCTCTCGCGGATTGAAGGCGGCTTTCTTCGCCAGTTCCTGCCACAGCACCTTGACCTCGTCGTCAGCGGCTTTCGGCATTACAGCCTTGAGCTGGACGAACAGGTAACCGCGCTCACCGGCCTTGTTTTTCAGGCCATGGCCCTTGGCGCGCATGCGCTGACCGTTCTGGCTGCCGGCAGGGACCTTGAGGTTGATCTTGCCGGTCAGGGTCGGCACCGCCACTTCGGCGCCCAGCGCCAGCTCCCACGGCGCCAGCGGCAAGGTGATGATCAGGTTTTCGCCTTCCACATCGAATTTCGGGTGCGGCGCAAAACGAATGGTCAGGTACAGATCGCCATTCGCCCCGCCACCGACGCCCGGTGCGCCCTGGCCCTTGAGGCGGATGCGCTCGCCGTCGGTCACGCCGGCCGGGATCTTCACGTTCAGGCTCTTGCTGGTGTTACTGACGTGCTGGCCGTTGGCGTTGTACTGCGGCACCTGGAAGGTGACTTTCTTCGACTCGTTCGCCAGCGTCTCTTCGAGGAAGATCGGCAGTTCCATTTCCACGTCTTGTCCCCGGCGTCCTGCACTGCGTTGTTGTCGACCATCGCCGCCACCGAAACCGGGGCCGCGATTGCCGAAGATCGAGCTGAAGAAGTCCGAGAAGTCGCCGGTGTCGCCACCGCCACCGCCAAAGCCGCCACGGCTCTGCCAGCCCGGTGGCCCCTGGAACGGCTGACCGTGCTGGCCATAACGGCGCAGTTCGTCGTATTCGGCGCGTTTGTCGGCGCTCTTCAGCGCTTCATAGGCTTCCGAGGCGTCTTTGAACTTGGCCTCAGCGTCCTTTTCCTTGCTGACATCAGGGTGGTATTTGCGCGCCAGCTTGCGATAGGCAGCCTTGATTGCCTTGTCGTCTGCTGTCGGCTCCACGCCGAGTATCTTGTAATAGTCTTTGAAGTCCATCGAAGGAATCACCGTCCGTTATCGATTTCGCGCCGAGACCAGCATGCGCTCATTCGCGCGTGCCGGGTTGACCGATCTCAAGTTTGTGACCGGGTGGCGCAGCAGAAGTTTATCGGCAGTGGACGGCGGTTCTGGTGACCGCCGGTGGTTCTGCCGGCCCATGCCAGCAAGTTTGGGGCAAAGTCGGAGCTTTCAAGGCAGTTTAGTCGTGAAATAGCAGATGACCGGCCTTCGAATCTGGCGCGCACTGACATACACTGCGCGGCCGTTTTTTTGACCGGAACCGAAAGACATGAAAGACGCCTCTCCAGCCCGTGCCTGCGGCATCGACTTCGGCACGTCCAACTCCACCGTCGGCTGGCTGCGCCCCGGCATGGAAACGATGATCGCGCTGGAAGACGACAAGATCACCCTGCCGTCGGTGGTCTTCTTCAACATTGAGGAACGCCGTCCGGTGTACGGTCGTCTGGCGTTGCACGAGTACCTGGAAGGCTACGAAGGCCGGCTGATGCGCTCGCTGAAAAGCCTGCTCGGTTCCAAGCTGATCAAGCACGACACCAGCGTCCTCGGCACCGCTATGCCGTTCAAGGACTTGCTCGGCCTGTTCATCGGCCAACTGAAGAGCCGCGCCGAAACCGCCGCCGGTCGGGAATTCGAGCAGGTGGTGCTTGGGCGTCCGGTGTTCTTCGTCGATGACGATCCGCTGGCGGACCAGGAAGCCGAAGACACCTTGGTAGAAGTGGCGCGCAAGATCGGCTTCAAGGACGTGTCGTTCCAGTACGAACCGATCGCGGCGGCCTTCGACTACGAGTCGACCATCGAGAAAGAAGAACTGGTGCTGATCGTCGACATCGGCGGTGGTACCTCCGACTTCTCGCTGGTGCGCCTGTCGCCAGAGCGTCGTGGCCTCGATAACCGTCACGATGACATCCTCGCCACCGGCGGTGTGCACATCGGCGGGACCGATTTCGACAAACAGCTGAGCCTGCAAGGTCTGATGCCGCTGTTCGGCTACGGCAGCCGCATGAAGAGCGGCGCCTACATGCCGACCAGCCACCACATGAACCTGGCGACCTGGCACACCATCAACTCGGTGTACTCGCAGAAATCCAGCCTGGCGCTGGGCAGCATGCGCTACGACATCGAAGACACCGGCGGCATCGATCGCTTGTTCAAGCTGATCGAACAGCGTGCCGGGCATTGGCTGGCGATGGAAGTCGAAGAAACCAAGATCCAGTTGACCCACACCGACAGCCGCCACGTGCCGCTGGACCGCATCGAAGCCGGTTTGAGTGTTGAGCTGACCCGAGCGCTGTTTGAATCGGCGATTGATGCGTTACTGGAGCGGGTACGCGGCAGTGTTACCCAGTTGCTGAACGATGCTGGCGTCGCAGTGGAACAGGTCGACACGGTGTTCTTCACCGGTGGTTCGAGCGGCATTCCAGCGCTGCGCAACAGTGTTTCGGCGATGTTGCCGAATGCACGGCATGTCGAAGGGAATATCTTCGGCAGCATTGGTAGCGGTCTGGCGATTGAAGCGATGAAACGCTACGGCGCCATGAACTGATGATCGTTCCCACGCTCTGCGTGGGAATGCCGCCATGGACGCTCTGCGTCCGCTGTTGAGGTTGTGACGCGGAGCGTCACGGGATGCATTCCCACGCAGAGCGTGGGAACGATCACGGAGTGGTTAGACCATCCCGCCCAGCTTCAACTCACTCTTCAGGTACGCATAATAAATCGGCCCCGCCACCACCCCCGTCAGGCCGAATGCCGCCTCGAACACCAGCATCGCCAGCAGCAACTCCCACGACTTGGCACTGATTTGCCCGCCGACAATGCGCGCGTTGAGGAAGTACTCGAGCTTGTGGATAAAAATCAGATAACCCAGCGCAGCAATCGCCACCCAGATCGACAGTGACAGGCCGACGATGGTGATCAGCGTGTTCGACATCAGGTTGCCGATCACCGGCAGCAGGCCGAGCAGGAAGGTCAACACGATCAGGGTTTTGGTCAGCGGCAACTTGATTCCAAGCATCGGCAGGATGACCGCCAGGAAGATCCCGGTGAACACGGTGTTCAGTAAGGAAATCTTGATTTGCGCAAACACGATGTTGCGGAAGGCCTGCACCAACAGGTGCAAGCGGTCGAACAGCGCCGCCGCCAGCGGTTTGCGCTTGGTGACGTCAGGGATGCGCTGCAAGGCGATGATCGCACCGAGCACCATGCCGATCAGCAGCGTCACGAACATGTGCGCCGCGTCTTTGCCGACCAGCTGCAGGTCGGACAGGTGCTTGCCCATCCACTCACCTATCGCTACGCGAAATTCTGCAGCACTGGCCGGCAGATAGGCGTCGATAAACGGCGGCAATTGCCCACGCGCGCGGTCGACCACACCCATGAACTTGTCGAGGGAAGCGCCGGGGTTTTCCGCTTCATGCAGCAGAAAGCTGATGGCGCCGGCGAAGATCAACGCCAGCACGCTGACGACCAGCGTGCCCAGCAACGCCACCGCCAGCCAACGCGCGCGGCGGCCTTCGATCAGCCGTTGCAGTTGCGGGGTGAGCATGTTGACCAGTTCGAATACCAGCAGCCCGGCCAGCAGGCTCGGCAACAAGCGCAGCGGCAGCACCAGGAGCAAACCGCCAAAAATGATGATGCAACTGACCCAGAACACTACATGACGCTCAGAAAACGTTGGCATACAGCCTCAAAACGAACGGCGTAAAAGGATTGGCAGTCTGCCAGCGTTCCCGGGGGAGCACTAGGTATATGCGGTGTTTCGGTTTTTGCTGCACGGCTTGAGATCCAGCCCTCACCCTAGCCCTCTCCCGGAGGGAGAGGGAACCGAACGAGGAATGGCGAAGAAATCCGGCGACCTTCCAGTCCTGTATTGAATCCAGAATCGGCCAGATAGTTCAGGTCGATGGATATCTGAAAACAACACGGTCAGTACCCTCTCCCTCTGGGAGAGGGTTAGGGTAAGGGCGGCCCCCCACAGAACCAGGTTATTTTTTCTTCAGGCAATCACTCATGAAGGTCTTGCGCGCATCGCCGGTCAGGGCTTTGGTGGCGGCATCGGCGTTGCAGGTTTTCATTTTCTGCTGCTGCGGGGTCAGGGCTTTGGCATCGTTGGCCGCAGGCGTTGCCTTGAGGCAGGTACTCATGAAGGCTTTGCGCTCATCGCCTTTCAGACTCTTGGCGGTCGCATCGGCATTGCAGGTGGTCATTTTGTTCTGTTGCGCCGTGGCGGCGAAACCTTGGGAACACAGGAGCAAACCAATCATCAACAACGGCACACGCAACATCTTCATGGAGTTTTCTCCTTGTCGCCGCACCGATGGGGGCGGCCTCTGCTGGAGTGTAGCCAAATCTTGTTACACCTTCCTGCCTTCCAGATGGCTACGCCGATACTGCTCCGGCGTACACCCGGCCTGCCGCGCGAACATGGCAATAAATGCCGAGCCGCTGCTGTAACCGAGATCAAAAGCGATCTCTTGCACGCTGCGCGAAGTCTCCAGCGCCTCGATTGCGGCGAGATAGCGCAGACGCTGGCGCCACTCGCCAAAACTCATCCCCAGTTCACGGACGAATTGCCGGGCCAACGTGCGTTCGCTGACATGCACTTGCAGCGCCCAATGCGCCAGCGGCTGATTGTTACCCGGCTCGGCCTGCAAGGTTTCGAGGATCGCCAGCAACCCCGGACTGCTCGCGTACGGCAGATAACATTCGTGCACCGGCGCCTGTTGCAGTTGATCGACCAATACCTGCGCCAGGCGCTGATCGGCATCGCGTTCGGGAATCTTCACGTCGCGGGCGGCGAAGTCTTTGAGAATCGCCTTGAGAATGTCGCTGATCGCCAGGGTACAGGCGCGCTTGGGCAGTTCGGCGCAGACCTTGGGGTCGAGGCACACCGCGCGATAGTTGACCGGTTGATAGCTGTAGAAACTGTGCTCGACCTGCGGCGGCACCCACACCGCGTACTGCGGCGGCGACATGAAGCGGCTGCCATCGACGTCCATGTGCAGCACGCCGTGCGCGGCGTACTCCAGCGTGCCCCACGGATGACGATGGGGCGCGGCGAATTCATGGGCATTGAAGTCGGCGTAGCGGAAGTACACCGCCGACGGCAGTTCGCTGAAATCCAGCAGATCGATGTGTTTGCTGTTCATGCTGTCCGGTTTCAGAGGCAGGTTGTCCGGTTCGCAGTATAGGCTTGCATCCAGACAAGGGATAATCGCCCTTCATCAACGTAATGGTTTCAACTCATGCAATACGCGTTTCCGCTGCTGGCGATTTTTATCTGGGCCGGCAATACCGTGATCAACAAACTCGCAGTCGGGGCAATTTTCCCCGCCGAAATCGGTTTCTATCGCTGGCTGCTCGCCGGTTTGCTGTTCACCCCGTTCATGCTCAAAGCGGTGATTGCGCACTGGCCGCAGATCCGTCCGAACCTGGGCAGGATTTTCATCCTCGGCGTACTCGGCATGGCGGTGTATCAAAGCCTCGCCTACTTCGCCGCAACCCTGACCACCGCGACCAACATGGGCATTATCCTGTCGCTGATGCCGTTGATGTCGCTGGCCATGGCGATCATCAGCCTTGGCCAGCGCCTGACCGCCGGCGCGCTGGTCGGCGCAGTCTTGTCGTTTGCCGGTGTGTTGGTGGTGGTGTCGTCCGGCAGCCTCGGTGCTCTACTGCAACACGGGGTGAACATGGGTGATGCGATGATGCTGATCGCCACCCTGGCCTACGCGATCTACAGCACCCTGCTGAAAAAATGGCAGCTGCGCCTGCCGCCTCTGGTGTTGCTGTATTTGCAGGTGTTGGTGGCGATCGTTGTGTTGTTTCCGCTGTATGCCGTTTCGCCGAAGACTGGTTTGACCCTGCAGAACATTCCACTGGTGCTGTATGCGTGTCTGTTGGCATCGATGCTTGCGCCGCTGGCGTGGATGCAGGCGGTGCAGCGTCTGGGGCCGAGCCGCACGACGTTGTTTTTCAATCTGCTGCCGTTGATTACTGCGCTGATTGCGGCGGTGGTGTTGAAGGAACAGTTGGCGATGTATCACTTGGTGGGCGGGTTGTTGACGTTGGGCGGGGTGATTCTTTCCGAGCGTTGGACCACCGTGTTGGGCCGCCGGATCAGCGTTGCCTGATGGAAAAGATCGCAGCCTGCGGCAGCTCCTACATGAGTTCGGGGCGTTCACAAAATTTGCGTTCGACACCGAACCTGTAGGAGTTGCCGAAGGCTGCGATCTTTTGATCCTAAAGACCGGCAGCCTCAAGCCGCGCCGCATGCTCGACAAACAGCCGCACCGGATCCGCCCCCTTGCCGACCAGCCCCAGCGACTGGTTAACAATGTCGAAATGATCCAGCGGATAGTCATCGCCAATCACCGTGCCCAGATGCGAGCTGTAACGCCCGACCATGCCGTCGCACTGCCCCGGCTCGCGCACGAAGGTTTTCGCAAACAGGCGACAGCTGCGATTGGTGCCGTCGAACAGATTACCGCCACGATCAGTCTTGCCCGGCTGCAACGTCCCTGACCATGAGTAATAACGCACACCATTGACCTCCTCCGGCCCGTGCCCACCCCAAGTTTCAGGCAAGCCCTGTGGATAACGCTGATTGAACAGCGCAACACCCTCAGTCGTCAGCGATTGGTGCGAGGCATGAATATCCACTGGCAGTTTCGGCCCGTGGTAACCGGTCTCCAGCAGCGCCATCAGCCAGCCGACAAAACGCAGCAATGCTTCAAGCAGACGGCCCTTGGCGCTGTCCGCCGGGTAGTGTTTTTGCAGATAGTCAGCCAGTTCCGAACCATGATTCGGTCCTGCGACCGATGTAACCGACGCCACCAGATCCGGCCGCTTCGCCGCCGCATAGCGCGCCGTCAGCGAACCCTGACTGTGGCCGAACAGGTTGACCTTGTGCGCCCCGGTCTCGCGCAAGATCTCATCGATCCGCGCCAGCAACTGCTCGCCGCGCACTTCCGTCGAATGCAGCGGCGACACCTGTACCGCAATCACCGTCGCACCGCCACGGCGCAATGCCTTGATGATGCCGTACCAGTACGGATAGAGAATCAGCCGGATAAACCCGAGCATACCGGGCACCAGCACCAGTGGATAACGCGTCGACATGGGCAAACATCCTTGTGGTCGGTGAGTGGATGCAAGGCGTGCAAAACGCCCGCCAAGCATCCTCCCTGATGATGACAACTCAACGACCAGCCTACTTCAGGCCCACCACCCCCGCCACAATCAGCCCTACCGAAACCAGTTTGACCAGCGTCAGACTTTCCCCCAGCAAGGCAAAGCCGAGGAACACCGTGCCGAGCGAGCCAATCGCCGTCCAGATCGGGTAGGCGATGCTCACCGGCAACTCGCGCATTGCCAGCGTCAGGAAATATATCCCGCCGACCGCCGCAATCACCGTGATCAACGACGGCCAGAGCCGGGTGAAACCTTCGGCGTACTTCATGCCCATGGCGAAGGTCACTTCAAACCCGGCGGCGATCAGCAGGCACAGCCAGGCCACCTAGAACTCCCGGGCAAGGCTGAGCAAACGCTGCTCCGCCTCGGCCACCGACACCGCGAAGGTGCGTTCGGCGGACTCTTCGCCCTCGGCCGCGACCACGGTGACGTCGTTAATGCCGATGAACCCCAGTGCCGTACGCAGCCATGGATCAGCGTGGTTCAAGGCTTCCAGCTCACCACCCGGGCCGAAACCGAAACCACCGCGACTGGTGACGATCAACGCCTTCTTGCCCTGCAACAGCGGGGTGTACTGGGCGACGCCATTGTCCAGCGTGTGATCGAAGGTCAGGCCAAGACGCACGATCTGATCGACCCAGGCCTTGAGGCCACTGGGCACGCTGAAGTTGTACATCGGCGTGGAAATCAGCAGCAGGTCGTGGTCGAACAACTCGCCGACCAGTTGATCGCTCAGCGCCAGATCGGCCTGCATCGACAATGGACGCGCTTCAGGCTGTGGATAAAACGCGGCGGCGACAAAGGCTTCATTGACGGCGGGAATCAGCGCTCGACCGACTTCACGCCGAGTCACCTGCGCCTGTGAATGACGCACCTGCCAGGCGCTGAGAAAAACTTCCGCCAGCCGCCGCGAGTGCGAACGGTCGCCACGCGGGCTGGCATGAATCGCAAGAATCCTGCTCATCTGTAAATCCTCCGGACTAGAATCAAACTGCTTGTGGCTTGCAGCTTGCAGCTCGCCGTCGCTTCTTCTCAAATGAGCAAAAATCATTCGGGATGAATTCATTTCATCCATGGAGTTTCCGATGTTCGCCTCGCTACCCCTGACCGCCCTGCGCGCCTTTGAATCGGCATCACGATTGCTGAGTTTCAAGGCTGCCGCCGAAGAGCTGTCGGTCACGCCCACCGCGATTTCTCATCAGATCCGTTCGCTGGAAGACTGGCTCGGTGTCGCGTTGTTTGAACGCCTGCCGCGCCAGGTGCGCCTGACCGAGGGCGGCGAACGCCTGTTTCGCAGCCTGCACGGCGCATTGCTGGAGGTGGCGCAAAGCGTCGACACCCTGCGCCCGCAACGCAGCGGCAGCACGTTGACGCTGTCGACCACCGCAGCATTCGCTGCGCTTTGGCTGGTGCCGCGTCTCGGGCGCTTTTACGCGCAACATCCGAACATCAACGTGCGCCTCGATACCCACTGCGAAGTCATCGATCTGCATCAGGACGCCAGTGTCGATCTGGTTTTGCGCTATAGCCTCGACGATTACCCGAACCTGTATGGCCTGTGCCTGTTCGATGAATCGTTCGGCGTGTACGGCTCGCCCGAGCAAGTGGCGCTGGCGGCGCGGCGCACGCCAACGTTAATCAGCGTGCGCTGGCACAACTCGAAACTGTATGCCCATGGCTGGGAAGCCTGGTGCGCCAAGGCCGGCGCAAACTGGTTGAATCAGCCACCGGCCATGCGCGAATACGATGAGGAGCATTACGCCCTGCAAGCAGCGATCGCCGGGCAAGGGCTGGTGCTGGCGAGCAATATTCTGGTGTCGGAGAGTGTCGCCAGTGGTTTGCTGGTGCCGTTCATGGGCCAGGTTCAGGTCGATGGTGCCGGGTACAGCGCGTTGTGTGTGCCGGGGCGCGAGCGGCATCCGCCGGTGCGGGCATTTTTTGCCTGGTTGCGCGAGGAGGCAGTTTTGTCCGGGCTGGCGCCAAGATCGCAGCCTTCGGCGGCTCCGACAGGGGTTGCGTAAACCGATAAAACTTTTTGCAACGCTCATGACTCACAGCTTAGGTAGCGACCGCGTCCGCAGAACGTGGCGACAATCGGATTAGCCTCCAGGAGATCGAAATGAGCGACGACCTGCATCTGTCAGATGTTCAAACCTTGCGCGAACGTGCGCGCCAACACGTCGAAAACGGCGCCGTCACCGAGGGCTACAGCGCCGACCGTGAAGAGGTGCTGCGCTTGCTTAATGAATCGCTGGCCACTGAACTGGTCTGCGTGCTGCGCTACAAGCGCCACTATTTCATGGCCAATGGTGTGAAAGCCCATGTGGCGGCTGAAGAGTTTCTCGAGCACGCCACCCAGGAAGCCCAGCACGCTGACCGTCTGGCCGAGCGCATTGTGCAGTTGGGTGGCGAGCCCGAGTTCAACCCCGACATGCTGTCGAAGATGTCCCACGCGCAATACGTGGCCGGCAACACCCTCAAAGAGATGGTCTACGAAGACCTCGTTGCCGAGCGGATCGCCATCGACAGCTATCGCGAAATCATCCAGTACATCGGCGAGAAAGACCCGACTACGCGGCGTATCTTCGAAGATATTCTGGCGCAGGAAGAAGAGCATGCCGATGACATGGCTGACATCCTGAACGACCTGTAAAACATTCAAACCGCCTGCTCGCGAAGGGGCCGCAACAGAAGCAAAAAGATCGCAGCCTTCGGCCGCTCCTACATGGAAATGCATTCCAAGGTAGGAGCGGCCGAAGGCTGCGATCTTTTGATCTGGCTCTTATTTAGTGGGTTTTACGGTAACGGGCGCCTTGCCCGCCTTCATTTGCTCCAGCAACGGCGCACACTGATTCGGCTCGCCACCACTCGGCGCCACCAGCGCCAACAGCCCTGCCGCCGGCGCGGCGATCACACCCAGCGCAACCATCCCCGCCCCGCGCAACATCAGCGGCACAGCCTTCACGCCGGCATCCGGCTTGATGAACTTGCCGCGTACATACAGCGGCGAACGCAGGGAAATCAACCGCCAGCCCTTGGATTCCGGGGTCACGGTCAGATCGAGCTGCTCGGTGGCCATGTTCGCCGTGCCGTCGATATAGATGATCGCGTTCTCGGTATCGAAGACAAACAACTGCGTGGTCGCCAGACCGGTCTTGATGTCGAAGTCCGCTGCCGCACAGTTGATCTTCACTTCCTTGTCGCCAAAGATCTTGCCGACCACATAGTTGCCGACGTTGAGCCCGGCCAGTTCCATCAGCTCACGGCTGATCGCGCCGTCGTTGATCAACATCTTCAATTTGCCGTTGGCGCCGCCCAGCAGCTTGGCCACCGAGTTGCCGCGACCAGTGATATCGGCGTCGCCATTCAGCTCACCAAAACTGGTCTTCATCGGTTCGAAAGTCGGGAACAGCTCTTTGAGTTTGAACCTGCGCGCAGTCAGTTTCGCCCGGCCTTCCAGTGGCTCGGTGCGACCGTTGAGGCGAATCTGTGCATCAAGATTGCCGCCAGCGACGCCGAAGCGCAGTGGCTCAAGGCTCAGTTCGCCGTCGTCGAGTTTCAGGTGGGTATAGAGGTCATTGAACGGCAGTTTCTCGCTATGGACAATGCGCTTGCCGGTGAACTCGACGTCGGCATCCATCGCGCGCCAGCGGTCAGTCTTGAACTCTTCCACCGGCAGCACTTTATCGGCCGGTTGTTTGCTCTCGCCACCGCGCGCCTTTTGCTTGTCATTGGAGTCGGCGCCGATCAGCGGTGCGAGGTCAGCGAACAACAGTTGATTGGAGAGCAACGCGCCGCTGAGTTTCGGCCGTGGCTGGCTGGCGACGTAGGTCAGGTCGCCATGGATGTCGCTGCTGCCGATCTTGCCGTTGAACTGCTCATAGGTAAATTTCGCCCCGGCCTCGTCGTGCAGCTTGGCGATCAAATGGCCGTCGGTGGAGTACGGTGGGGTGTCCGGCAGGGTCACGCCAGTCAGCGGGTAAAGATTGCCGAGGCTGGCACCGGCGAGTTTCAGGCGCAGATCGAGGGCGCCGAGGTTGAGGGGATCGGTCAGCGTGCCGGCCAGTTCGATGCTGGTATCGCCGATCTTCGCCTGGGCCTGCAGCGGGAATGGCTTGCGCGCATCCTGCAAGGCGAGCAGCCCACCGATCTTGCCTTGGCCGGTCAGTTTCTGGCCGTGGTATTGGCCTTTGACCTTCAAGGCAAACGCGTAATCCTGCGGTGCACCGCCCTTGTCCTGGGCAGTCTTCGCCGCTTTGGCACCCACGATGTCGCTATACGGAATCGGTTTACCCAACGGATCAATCAGCACATCCAGATTGGTTTTGAGCGTTTGATCGTCGAGGGTGACGTGGCCCTTGTCGAAACCGATGGCGCCGATGTCGACGACCCAATTCGACGGCTCGGCGTTGGGATCCTTCGGATCGAACTTGAATACCCAGTTCGCTCGACCATCGGCCAAACGTTGCAACTCGGCATTGGGTTCGGTCAGATCGATGCGCGGGATCACCACCCGTTGCGCCAGCAGCGCCAACGGCGAAATGCGCAGCTCAACGCGTTTGAGCGTGACCATCTGCGGCTTCTTTGACCAGTCCGGGTTGCCCAGGCTCAAATCCTCAGCGACCACGTGCGGCCACGGCACCCAGGAACGCCAGCCGCCCTCGTCCGGCTCGCGCTGCCAGATCACCGCAAGGTTGCCGTTGATGGCAAACGGTCGGTGCAGTTCTTCCGAGACTTTGGCGTTGAGCGGCGGTTTGATCCGGTTCCAGTCGAAGAACACGATGATCAACACCAGCACGGCCAGTAGCAGCACGAGAATGGCAAAGGTCCAGCTGAAGATTTTTCCAGTGCGCGTCATGCACAAAGCTCCTGATCACGACCGCACGCAAAGACTGCGGCGTACGGCTGAAACGGCGGGCCAAAGCGGCCCCTATGAAATCTACGACTGGCAAACCAGCCGCAGGTTTAATCGAAAGGCCGATTGGCGCGTAAAAAGTCGCGCGAAATCTGACCAATCAGTCGAACAGTGTTACCGCGACCCGCACTTTTGCGAGGCGCGAGTGAGTCGGAAATACCCACCTCGGTGCAAAACCGTCGCCCGCAAAGGCCCGATCTAGAGCCTCCGGGCAGAACAATCAATTCTGTTGATTATTACCATTGCGTTTATGAACTTTTATATCGACTTATCGAGAGTAGCATTGCCCTCGTACCCACTTTATCGCCCTCCCTAGGAGCAACCCATCATGAAACGCCAATTACTGCTCAGCCTTACCCTGTCGATGCTAGCCAGCACTGCTTTCGCCCTGCCCGCTGCCGATCAGGCTACTCCGCAAGTAAAAGACAGCCACTCGGTGTTCAGCCAGACCGTAGCAGCTGATGGTTCGGACCGTACCCCACAAGGCCAGACCCTGGCTGAAGGCGGCCGTGATCGTCTGGAAGAGAAAGGTCTGGTTCAGGACGGCTACGACAAGACCCCACAAGGTCAGACTCTGGCATCCGACGGCAGCGAGCGCACCCCACAAGGCCAGACCCTGGCTTCCGACGGTAGCGAGCGCACCCCACAAGGCCAGACCCTGGCTTCCGACGGTAGCGAGCGCACTCCACAAGGCCAGACCCTGGCTGACGACGGCTTCGACAAAACCCCACTGGGTCAAGCACTCGCCGAAGGTGGTGGTGACCGTGTGATCGAACGCAACAGCGCCCTGAGCTAAGCCCATGGCGGCCGCGAAAAAAAGCCCAATCACCGGATTGGGCTTTTGACTTTCCTGGCTGGTGAAATCCTTCGCTACATGTCCTCCCGTTCGACGCCGACAAAGCCGATTTGCTAGAGTGCGGCGCTTGTCCTGCCAAAGAACACACCCTGCGATGCTGCCCCGCGCCGAACAGAAACAACAGACCCGCAACGCCTTGATGGACGCTGCCCGCCACCTCATGGAAAGCGGCCGAGGATTCGGCAGCCTGAGCCTGCGCGAAGTGACCAAAACCGCCGGGATCGTGCCCACCGGTTTCTACCGGCATTTTGCCGATATGGATGAGCTGGGCCTGGTGCTGGTCAGTGAAGTCGGCCAGACCTTTCGTGAAACCATCCGTTTGGTGCGGCACAACGAATTCGTCATGGGCGGCATCATCGATGCTTCGGTGCGGATCTTCCTTGACGTGGTCAGCGCCAATCGCTCGCAATTCCTGTTTCTCGCCCGTGAACAGTACGGCGGTTCGCTGCCGGTGCGTCAGGCAATTGGCCGGTTGCGCGAGAACATCAGTTCCGACCTGGCGGCCGACCTGACAATGATGCCCAAGCTTCAGCATCTGGACGCCGCCGGCCTGAGTGTAATTGCCGACCTGATCGTCAAATCGGTGTTCGCTACCCTCCCCGACATCATCGACCCGCCGGCCGAAGCCCTGCCGGAACATCTGACGCCACAGGCAAAGATCACCCAGCAACTGCGCTTCATCTTCATCGGCCTCAAGCACTGGCAAGGGCTGGGCAGTACCGAGTAACTCCCCCTTATTACTGACACAACAAATTCCCCCTGTGGGAGCGAGCCTGCTCGCGAAGGCGTCGTGTCAGCCAACATCTACATCACTGCCCCCAGCGCATTCGCGAGCAGGCTCGCTCCCACATTTGGTTCGGCGCATCAGCCTCCATTTGGTGCATGTAAAAACCTTCATGCACCAAAACATTCCAAAATCCCGCAACATCTTGAAACATCCGCTACGCTCCGACAGGGATTTCCTACATCCCGTCCGATTGGCAAGGCCCTTGCTCTAGCCAGAGTATTGTCCATAGCTGGAAGCTTTCCGATGCTGGTGATTCACCGCAGAATCGACCCTCAACCCGTCTGGGCCGCCGAGTTGCACCTGACCTTCGAAGCACGGAGCAAAAGCCGTTTGCGCTGTTTCAGTGCCGAGGGCGAAGACGTCGGGTTGTTTTTGGAGCGCGGTCAGTCGCCGCTGTATGACGGCGAATGCCTACAGGCTGAAGACGGCCGCATCGTCCGTGTCTGCGCCCGCCCCGAGCAACTGCTGCACGTCACTTGCGCCAATGCCTTCGAACTGACCCGCGCCGCTTATCACTTGGGTAACCGCCACGTTGCCCTGCAAGTCGGCGATGGCTGGCTGCGCCTGCTCGACGATTACGTGCTCAAGGCCATGCTCGAACAACTCGGCGCTCAAGTCGAAGCCGTAGAAGCGCCGTTCCAGCCGGAACACGGCGCCTATGGCGGCGGCCATCACCATTCACGCCACGGCGAGGAAGACTTCAACTACGCGCCGAAACTCCATCAGTTCGGCGTACGCCTGTGAATCCGGCCTGGGCGCTGCTGCGCCTGGCCAGTCCGCAATTGCCGATTGGCGGCTACAGCTATTCGCAAGGCCTGGAAATGGCCGTGGATAACGGCCGCGTGAACAACCCGGACAGTGCCCGGCGCTGGATCAGCGATCAGCTGCTGCTCAACCTCGCCCGCTTCGAAGCGCCATTGCTGCTCGCACATTGTCAGGCGGCGGCGGATGAGCAATGGGCCGAGCTACAGATCTTGTGCGAAAGCCATCGCGCCAGCCGCGAGACGCGGGAGTTACATCTGGAGAGCCGGCAGATGGGCTATTCGTTGCAGCAACTGCTCAATGGTTTGCCGGAACTCGACGCGCCGGCCCGCGCCTTTCTCGATCAATGCCCGGAACCGCATCTGGCCCTGTGCTGGGCGCTGGCCGCGCGCGCCTGGGGTATCTGCCCGCAAGACGCCCTCGCCGCGTGGTTGTGGAGCTGGCTGGAAAACCAGCTTGCCGTACTGATGAAAACCCTGCCACTGGGCCAGCAAGCCGCCCAGCGCCTGACCAGCGAACTGCTGCCGCTGCTGCAACAAGCGCAGCAAGACGCCAGCCGAATCAACCCCGAACACATGGGCAGCGCCGCGTTCGGTCTGTCCCTGGCGTGCATGGCCCACGAGCGCCAGTACAGCCGACTCTTCCGTTCTTAGGAGAAACACTCGATGAACACACAACCTCTGCGCGTCGGCATCGGCGGCCCGGTCGGTTCCGGCAAAACCGCGTTGACCCTGGCCCTGTGCCTGGCCCTGCGCGAGCGCTACAACCTCGCCGTGGTCACCAACGATATCTACACCCGTGAAGACGCCGATTTCCTCGTGCGCAACGAAGCCCTCGCACCGGAGCGGATCATCGGCGTGGAAACCGGCGGCTGCCCGCACACGGCGATCCGCGAAGATGCCTCGATCAACCTTGAAGCGGTGGATCAACTGAACCGGCGCTTTCCGGGGCTGGATCTGATTCTGGTGGAATCCGGCGGCGACAACCTGTCGGCGACTTTCAGCCCGGAATTGTCCGACCTGACCATCTACGTGATCGACGTCTCGGCCGGCGACAAGCTGCCGCGCAAGGGCGGGCCGGGGATCTGCAAATCCGATCTGCTGGTGATCAACAAGATCGACCTGGCGCCGCTGGTGGGCGCCTCGCTGGAAATGATGGACAGCGACACAAAACGCATGCGCAACGGCAAGCCGTTCGTCTTCAGCAACCAGAAAACCGGTCAGGGCCTTGAGCAAATCATCGCCTTCATCGAACGCCAGGGCCTGCTGACCGCAGCCTGATTCACTGCTCAACAAGGAAGCTTATCCATGACACTCAAACGTATTCTCGGCGCTGTGGCGCTGCTGCTGACGCCAGCATTGGCCTTCGCTCACCCTGGGCATGGCGACAGCGGTCTGGTCGCCGGCATCAGTCACCCGATTGGCGGTCTCGACCATTTGCTGGCGATGGTGGCTGTCGGTTTGTGGGCCGCGCAGCAGCAAGGCGCCGCGCGCTGGGCGCTGCCGTGCACGTTTGTCGGCACCATGCTGATCGGCGGCTTGCTCGGTTTTGAAGGGCTGGAGTTGCCAGCGCTGGAAAGCGGGATCGCCGCGTCGGTACTGGCGCTGGGTCTGGCGGTGGCCCTGGCGGTGCGTCCGCCATTGGTCATGGCAGTAGCGGCGACGGCGCTGTTTGCGTTGTTCCATGGCGTGGCGCATGGCTTGGAACTGCCGGACATGAGCAGTCCTTGGGCGTATGCGGCAGGTTTCGTCGTCGCGACGGCTGCACTGCATGCGGCGGGTTATGGCGTGGTGCGGTTCCTGCCTCAAGCTGCTGCACCATTGGTGCGGTTGGCAGGAGCGGCTTCGGCGGTGACTGGCGCCTGGTTGTTGGCAGGCTGATCTCTATCGCCTGGGCCGGCCTCATCGCTGGCAAGCCAGCTCCCACAGGTTTTTGGGTAAGTCCACAATTGTGTGAACACCAAATATCCTTGTGGGAGCTGGCTCGCCAGCGATGACGGCCGATCAGACACCAAACCTCTAAAGCCTGCCGCTCTGCTACCATGTCGCGCAATCGCCTCAGCCGTGACGACGTCCGCCCATGCCCCACGCTTCTCGCTCCACCTCCCTGCCCGAATTGACTGCCCTGTTCGGCGCTGTGCAGCAGCACTTCGTCAACGTGATCGTGCCGCTCTGGCAAGGCCCGGGCTGGAATGCCGACATGGCGCTTCCTTATGAGGCGCTGGACGCCACACACCAACCACTGCCACCGCAACGCTATCGAGCGATGGCCTGCGCACGGCAGTTGTATCTGTTTTCCAGTCTGATCGGGATTGTGGATAACGCTGACGTACGCGCAGCAGCGCTGTTTCGCTCGCTGCAACGGCACTTCCACGATGCCGAGCATGGCGGCTGGTTCTACAGCATCGACGCCCTGGGCAAACCGCTGGATCAACGCAAGGACCTCTACACCCACGCCTTCATCCTGTTTGCCTGCGCGCATTATTGGGAAAAGTCAGGCGATTCGCTGGTCGAGTCGACGCTCAATGCGGCGCTGGAAATCATCGACCGACGCTTTGCCACCGGCGATGGCTTGTACGAAGCCTGTCTGGAACGCGACTGGATCACCCTGCAAACCGGTCCACTGCAGAACCCGTTGATGCACTTGGCCGAAGCATTTCTCGCCACCCTTGCTGTGCGCGAAGATGCCCAGACGCAGAAAGCGTTGCTGGAGTTATGCACAGCCATGCACAAGCACTTCGTCGATCCGCAATATGGCGTGTTGATGGAGAAGCCGCTCGGGGCTGTGGATAACTGGTATGAGCCGGGGCATCAATTCGAATGGTATTTCCTGCTCGAATCATCGGCATTGTTACGTGGTTCGAAACTGCACGGGGCGCTTGATCGCGCATTTGCGTTCACCGAGCAATACGGTGTGGTGCAGCCATCCGGTGCGGTACGGGCGATGCTCGATCTGGAAACGAATGGACGCCCGCGAGACTCGACCCAGCGGATCTGGGCGCAGGCGGAATATCTGCGCGCGCTGACCTTGCGTCAGGGCAGTGAAGAGGTGGTGCTGCGCCAGTTACAGGCATTGCAGCAGCGGTTTCTGCATGCCGGCGGCTGGCATGAGTGCCGGGATGAACAGGGTGAGGTCAGCCGCAAGGACATGCCATCGACGACCCCTTACCACTTGGCGACTTGCTATAGCGGCCTGGCTGAATATCTTCGCTGACTTATAGATCGCTTTCGCGAGC
>NZ_JAMLFX010000001.1:320857-338513 GCF_023634765.1 Pseudomonas sp. AKS31 | reverse complement strand
AGGCTCGCTCCCACAGTTGATTGTGCGGTTCACAAATAGTGTGTTCAGCGCAATTCAATGTGGGAGCGAGCCTGCTCCGGGCGGCGATCCGACGAATGGCCGTTATGCGTTCTCTAAGCGATCCACTTCTTGTCACCGGTAAAGCTGATGGTCAGCCAGCGCGCCGCATCCGGCTTGCCCAGCTTCGCGGAAATCTCCTCACGCAGCGCATCCAGCTGTCCGACATTGCTCAGCGCATAATCCGCCGGCAACACCACATGAATCTCGATGAACCGCGCCCGGCCGTGCTTCTGCACGTACGACACGTAATCGTCGAAACCATGCTCGGTTTTCGCTGCATCCATTACCTGGCGCACCTGATCATCCAGCGTGTCCGGGGCAATCCCCAGGACATCGCGCAGCGCCGGGCCAAGGATCTTGAACGCCGGCGGCAGCATGGTCAGCGCCAGCACGATCAGGATCAGCGGGTCGACATACACCGCCCACTGGCCATAGCCCTGAGACTTGAGCAGCAGCGCCGCGAGGAAACTGATCAACAGGCCCACAGACAGCATCGCGTCCACCAGCCAACTGATGTTGTCGAACTGGATCAGGCTGGATTTGAGCTTGCGATTGCGGTGCCGCACGTAGAAGAAGTAGGCGAACTCGACAACGGTAAACACCGCTGCATAAATGATCACCAGCCCCAGCTCGATCTCACGGCCACCGTTGATGATGCCGAACACGCCGTTGAGAAACGCGTAGATCGCGATCAGCATCAGAAAGCTGCCTTCGATCAGCAGCACCATCGGCTCCAGATGCCAGAAACCGAACTGGAAACGGTGGTTGCTCTCCTTGGCGATCAGCTTGGCGGTGATCAGCATCAGGACTTTGATGAACGTTGCGATCAGCGAGAAAAAACCATCGAACAGGATGGATTGCGAACCAGAAACAAAACCGGTGACGATCCCGGCAATCGCCACGGCCAACATCAGAATGGTCGATTGTTTGAGCAGTGCCTGCTCACCTCGGTTACTCACTTTGACTCCTCGAAAACCTTGAAAACCGCGGGGTGCGGTTGGGTTGTTGCGAGGGGAGTTTACCTTATCGCCATTTTTTGCCTGTTCTGGCCTCATCGCTGGCAAGCCAGCTGCCACAAGTATCGAGCCGTTCACAAGATTTGTGTACGCCAATAAACCTGTGGGAGCTGGCTTGCCAGCGATTGGCCGTAACGCGGTGTCAGGCCTTATTGCGCTCGATGGCAAAACCCGCCCAGGTCTGGCTCACCGGCATCAATTCCAGGCTGTTGATGTTGATGTGCGCCGGCGCATTCATCACCCAGAAAATCGTCTCGGCAATGTCCTGCGGCTGGATCGGCTCGGCACCCGCGTAGGTCGCGTTGTAGCGTTCCTGATCACCGGCAAAACGCACCAGCGAGAACTCACTCTCGCACAGCCCTGGCTCGATGTTGCTGACCCGCACCCCCGTGCCCTGCAAGTCGCAGCGCAGGTTCAGCGAGAACTGTTTAACGAACGCCTTGGTCGCGCCATACACATGGCTGCCCGGGTACGGATAGTTGCCCGCGATGGAGCCAAGGTTGACGATGCCGGCGCCACGGCCATGGGCAATCAGGCGCGGCAATAGCAAGCGGGTGGCGTACATCAAGCCTTTGACGTTGGTGTCGACCATGGTGTCCCAATCGTCCAGATCGCATTTCGGCGCCGGGTCCACGCCCAGGGCCAGACCTGCGTTGTTGATCAGGCCACGCAGTTTGGCGAACGATGGCGGCAAGTTGGCAATCGCCTCCTCCATCGCCTTGCGATCACGCACATCGAGCACCAGGCCATGCACTTCGGTTTGCTTCGACAATTCAGCACACAGGGCGGTGAGGCGTTCTTCACGACGGCCGGTCAGCACCAGTTTCCAGCCAGCCTCGGCAAAACGGCGGGCACAGGCTTCACCAAATCCGGACGTCGCGCCGGTGATAAACAGGGTGTTGGACATCGTGTTCTCCTTGCTTCGGCCGCCGGGGCAGGCCTTGGATGTGAAAATCAGCAGGCAGCATGCCCGCCCGCGCATTCACGGGCAACTCCCACAACCTGTACAAAAAACAAACAACCCTGCCAACGCCATAGCCACCGTGGCCTGTAGCCATGTGCACGCATGTTATCCACAGTCCCTTCCACAGTTTCCGGGGGCAACTGGAATCGCGCAAAGCCGCGCCATACAAGGCTTTGCGGGGGAAATAGAAATTTTTTTGCTTGACCCTGAAGCGGCAGATGTGCGGCCTATGGCGTTTTGCACGACCGACCGGTCAGCGCAGTGATTGCGCGAGGCCAGTAATTACGGCCCTCAGCGCCGTCTTTCCAGAGTTTAATCACAGACTTATCCACAGGCTCGTCGACGGGTAATGATCAATGGAGTGACGTCTATAAAAAGGTTGACAACGACGTCTTCGGCTCCTGTAAAAACGCCTGATCAAAAAACAGCCACATCCTTGCAGGCCACGTATTACAAGGCGTGCAGCTATATACACCCACGTTATTCACAGCCAGCTCCACAGTAACCGGGGACAAGTCAAAACTGTGGAAAAACAGCCATTTGCAGCGTCTATATGTCGCGCTTTGGCAGCTTGGGGAATTTGTTTTCCACAATTCCACGCAAGACTTGAAATCACTGATCAATTCCCTGTAGGAGCAGCCAAAGGCTGCGATCTTTTGGTCTTTAAAGACAACATCAAAAGATCGCAGCCTTCGGCAGCTCCTACACAGGCGTGCGGTATGTTTGAGGAATGAAAAAGCCCCGGGACTTGCGTCGCCGGGGCTGTGCATAACGCGAAAAGAATCAGTGCCCGCCCAGATAGGCGTTACGAACCTCCTCGTTCACCAGCAACTCTTTGCCCGTGCCCGTCAGGCGAATCTCGCCGTTGACCATCACATATGCGCGGTCCGACAGCTTCAGCGCATGGTTGGCGTTCTGCTCGACGAGGAAGATGGTCATGCCGGTTTTCGCCAGTTCGCGCAGGGTTGCGAAGATCTGCTTCACCACGATCGGTGCCAGGCCGAGGCTAGGTTCATCAAGCAGCAACAACTTCGGCCGACTCATCAACGCCCGGGCAATGGCGAGCATTTGCTGCTCCCCCCCGGACATGGTCATCGCCCGCTGATTGCGCCGCTCTTCAAGCCGTGGGAACAGCTCGAACATGCGCTGCATGTCCTCTTTGGCGTACTTGTCGCCAATCGGGATGGTGCCCATCAGCAGGTTTTCCTCGACGGTCATGTCGGGGAACACTCGCCGCCCTTCCGGCGATTGCGCGATGCCGTTGGAGGCGATGTAGTGCGAGGACTTGTGGGTGATGTCGACGCCTTGATACAGGATCTGCCCGCCCGCCGCCCGTGGCTGGCCGAAGATCGACATCAGCAACGTCGATTTGCCCGCGCCGTTGGAGCCGATCAGGCTGACGGTTTCCCCTTCGTTGATTTGCAGCGAGACACCTTTGAGGGCCTGAATCGGGCCGTAAAAGACGTCGAGGTCTTTGAGTTCGAGGATCGGTTGGGTCATGCCACTTCCTCTTCATCGGCGCCCAGATAGGCCGCGATCACTTTTGGATCATTGCGGATCGCTTCAGGCCCGCCTTCAGCGATGACGACGCCGTGGTCCAGCACCACGATGTGATCGGAAATACTCATCACCATGCCCATGTCGTGTTCAATCAGCACCACGGTCAGATCATGCTCGTCGCGCAGCAACCGGATCATCGCGCTGAGCGCTTCGGTTTCCTGAGGGTTGAGGCCGGCGGCGGGTTCGTCGAGACAGATGATCTGCGGCCGCGTGCACATGGCCCGGGCGATCTCCAGACGACGCTGTTGACCGTACGAGAGTTCACCGGCGAGCCGGTTGGCGCAATCCACCAGATCGACCACTTCCAGCCAGTAGAACGCGCAATCCAGCGCGTCGCTTTCGGCCTTGCGGTAGCCCTTGGTATTGAGGATGCCGGCAAGCATGTTGCGGTTGACCCACATGTGCTGGGCCACCAGCAGGTTTTCCAGCACCGACATTTCCTTGAACAGGCGAATGTTCTGGAAGGTTCGGGCCAGGCCTGCACGGTTCACCAGATGGGTGCCGCCGAACATCTTGTAGTACAGGCGGCTGAGGAAAGATTTCGGCGAAACGAAGTCGGTCGGTTTGAACGATTCGCCGAGCAACTGAATGACGTTGGTCTGCTGGCCGCGCACGTTGAGTTCGATCTTGCCGCCCGAGGCTTTATAGAAACCGGTCAGGCAGTTGAACACCGTAGTCTTGCCGGCGCCGTTGGGGCCGATCAAGGCGAAGATCGAGTTGCGTTTGACCTTCAGGCTGACATCGCTCAACGCCTTGATGCCACCGAAATGCATCATCAGTTTTTCAACAGAGAGTACGACTTCACTCATGGCGCAGTCCTCTCATAGTGAATGGCACCTTTGCGTGGAGTGACCCCGGTACGGCTGATGCGAATCAGCCCGCGTGGTCGCCAGATCATCATCAACACCATCAGGATGCCGAACAGCAGCACGCGGTATTCAGCGAAGCCGCGCAGTAATTCCGGGGCGACAGTCAGCACGAATGCGGCGATCACCACACCGATGGTCGAACCCATGCCGCCGAGCACGACGATGGCGAGGATCAATGCCGATTCGAAGAAAGTGAACGAGGTCGGGTTGACGAAGCCTTGGTAGGTCGCGAAGAACACACCGGCGAGGCCGGCCGTCGATGCACCGATGGTGAACGCCGAGAGTTTGACCAGCACGTGGTTGAGGCCCATCGAACGGCAGGCAATTTCATCTTCCCGCAAGGCTTCCCAGGCGCGACCGACCGGCATTTTCACCAGCCGATGCTTGATGTACAGCACAGCCAGTACCACGAGGAACAACACCGCGTAGATGAAGTAGTACTTCACGTCCGGGTTGTAGGCGATGCCGAAGAACTCGTGAAACGGCACCCCGCCATCTTTCGCCCGCTTGCCGAACTCCAGACCGAAGAACGTCGGCAGCGGTGCTGGCATGCCGTTCGGGCCGCCAGTCAGTGACAACCAGTTGTTGAGGACCAGGCGAATGATTTCACCAAAGCCCAGAGTCACGATCGCCAGGTAGTCGCCATGCAGACGCAGCACCGGGAAACCGAGGATGCAACCGGCCAGACCGGCAGTGATCGCCGCCAGCGGCAGCACCGTCCAGAAACCCAGACCGAGATACTGATAACCGAGCGCCAGTCCGTAGGCACCGATGGCGTAGAACGCCACGTAACCGAGGTCGAGCAGACCGGCCAGACCGACCACGATGTTCAACCCCAGCCCCAGCAGCACGTAGATCAACCCGAGGATGACCACGCCGAGCAGGTAAGAGTTGGAGACAAACGGCACGATGACGGCCAGCACAATCAGCAGCGGGATGATCCAGCGCAGCGAGGATTTGTGATCGGCAGGCAGCACATGCACACCGGAACCGGTGCTCTCGAATCCGTCGAGAATCTTCAGGCCCTTGGGTGTTTGCAGGAACAGGCTGAGGGCAAAGCGACCGACCATGACAATGCCGATGATCCAGGCCACGCGAGTCGGTTCGAGGTTGAAGCTGTAACCTTCGAGCACGACACCGACAATCGGACCAAAAACGATCAGGGCAATCAGGCCGGCAAGAATCGCCTCAACCAGGCTTTTTTTGATATCAATGCTTTTTTGAGTGGTTGAAGACATCGCTTACACCTTCGACACAAGAGGACGGCCCAACAGACCCTGCGGCCGGAAGACCAGAACAAGTACGAGCAGCGAGAAGCTGAACACGTCTTTGTAGTCGGAGTTGACCAGGCCGGAGAACAGCGACTCGGAGATGCCGAGGATGATCCCGCCGAGCATGGCCCCGGGCAATGAACCGATCCCGCCGAGTACCGCTGCGGTGAACGCCTTGATGCCGATAATGAAGCCGGCATAGAAGTCGAAAGTGCCGTAGTTCATGGTGATCAGCACGCCGGCCAGCGCCGCCATGGCTGCACCGATGATGAACACGTAGGAAATGACCCGATCGGTGTTGATGCCGAGGATCGAAGCCATCTTGCGGTCTTGCTGGGTCGCACGGCACATGCGGCCGAGCTTGGTGTATTTGATGATGTAGGTCAGCAGCCCCATGCCGACGAAGGCGGCCACCAGGATGAAGACTTTGGTGTAGGTCAGTTGCACGAAGCCGGTACCGACTTCAACACGCCAGGCACCGCTCAGCAGGGTAGGCACACCCTGTTGTTTGGCGCCCTGGGCGATCTGTGCATAGTTTTGCAGGATCAGGGAGATGCCGATGGCGCTGATCAACGGTGCCAGTCGGGTGGAGTTGCGCAGGGGTTTGTAAGCGACACGCTCGATGACCCAGCCATATACCGCCGTGACGACGATGGTGAAGATCAGCGTGCCGAGCATCAGCAGTGGGAAAGATTCGATACCGAAGTAAGCCAGCAGAGCCAGACTGATTGCCGCCAGGTAAGCGGAAATCATGTAAACCTCGCCGTGGGCGAAGTTGATCATGCCGATGATGCCGTAGACCATTGTGTAGCCGATGGCGATCAGGCCATAGACCGACCCGAGGGTCAGGCCGTTGACCAGTTGCTGCAGGAAAATACCATCCATAACGCAATCTCACGCAGTGAGAACCTGCACACCCGAGGTGTGCGGTTCTTCTAGGAAAAATACAGATTTACGTCGGAGCAATGTCAGAGCGCGAACAGTTCGAACACCACAGGACCTTGTGGGAGCTGGCTTGCCAGCGATAGCGGTAGAACATTCAACACAGTTGTCGACTGTCAGGCCGTCATCAGGGGCAAGCCCGCTCCCACAGGGATTGGCGGAGTTCAAAGGGTCGCGTCAGCCCTTACTTCTGTTTTTCCAGCTGGTGATATTTGCCGTCCTTGTCCCACTGGTAAACCACGTAGTCGGACACTTTCAGGTCGCCCTTGGAGTCCCAGGTTTTTTCGCCCATTACGGTTTTCACCGGGTTGGCCTTCAGCCACTTGGCAGCGGCTTCGCCGTCGTTTTTCTTCGCGCCGTTGAACGCGGCCGCCAGGGTCTGCACCGAAGCGTAGGCGTACAGGGTGTAGCCCTCAGGTTCGGTACCGGCCTTGCGGAAGGCGTCTACCACGGTCTTGCTGTCTGGCAGCAGGCGTGGGTCGGCGCCGAAGGTCATCAGCACGCCGTCAACGAATTGCGGACCGCCGGCGGTGGTCACCAGTTCGTCGGTCACAATGCCGTCATCGGACATGAACTTGACGTCTTTCAGGCCTTGTTCACGCAATTGGCGAACCAGCGGGCCGGCCTCCGGGTGCAGGCCGCCGAAGTAGACGACGTCGGCGCCAGCGCCACGGATCTTGGTGACGATGGTGCTGAAGTCTTTTTCGCCACGGGTCAGGCCTTCGTACAACACGGGCGTCACGCCGCGTTTGACCAGTTGTGCCTTGGTGGCATCCGCCAGGCCTTGGCCGTAGGTGTCTTTGTCGTGCAGCACGACGACTTTCTTGCCCTTGAGTACGTCGACGATGTAATCGCCGGCCACAATGCCTTGCTGGTCATCACGCCCGCACATACGAAACATCGCGCTGAGGCCACGCTCGGTAACTTGTGGGTTGGTCGAACCCGGGGTGATCGCGATGATCCCGGCTTCGTCGTAGATTTCCGACGCTGGAATGGTCGAAGAGGAGCAGAAGTGACCGACTACACCGGCGACTTTCTGGTTGGTGAGGTCCTTGGCGACCGTCACGGCCTGCTTCGGCTCGCAGGCGTCATCGCCCTTGACCAGTACGATTTTCTCCCCGTTGACGCCGCCTGCTGCGTTGACTGCGTCAGCCGCCGCCTGTGCACCCTTCATGTACTGCTCGCCAAATGCCGCGTTGGCGCCCGTCATTGGACCCGCTACACCGATTTTCACATCAGCTTGAGCAAACGCAGAAACACCCAACGCAGTAGCCACTGCGAGGGCCAGAAAGCCTTTCTTGTAAAACGTCTGGGACATGAGGTGGTGCTCCAAGGTTTTTTTAGTTGGCACTGCGACTTCACTTCACTGAATGCTCTGAGCAAGGGCCGTGCCATCGGTTTTTTATTCTTCAAAAAGTCGCTGCTTTCTTGTTATTTCGACTGTTTCGTTCCCATTTTCATTGGGCGTGCAACCGTCTAAACCGCGGAAGGTGAAACCATTTATTTTTTCAGGCGCAACCCGCACGCGCCATCATTGCAACCGCGGCGCCAAACGACGTGCAACCAGCCTGTAACAGCCCGCGTCACCGAACTGCACACTGCTGGTGCGGGACTGCTACAACCCGCACCATTACAGGCTAGTCGCTACGTGAAAAAGCGCCGCTTCCGGCAACATATTTCAACACTCAAATCACAATGCGCAGGCACTGGCCCGCGTGATACAGCGAGAACCCGGCCTCGTACAGGCAACTGCGCAGGCCTGCACCCGCCAAGGGCTGCATCGGTGCAAACGGAATCGGCAGGGCTTGAGGATTTCCGTTACACAGGTAATCCGCGAAAGCCTTGCCGACCACGGTGCCGGTGGTGACGCCACGGCCGTTGTAACCGGTGACGGCCACCAGTCCCGGCGCCGGTTCGAACAGGCGCATGAGGTGATCAGGGGTAAACGCGATACGCCCGGTCCAGGTGCATTCCCACTCGACGGGTTTCAGATGGGGGAAGTAATGCTGTTGCACGCGATCGGCCCAGGCTTTGAGAAACCAGGTCGGTTTCTGATTGCCGTTGCCCAGGCTGCCGAGCAACAGCCGCCCTTCTTTGTCACGGCGGATGCTGCTCAGCACCTGCCGCGTATCCCACGAGCCCTGCCCGCCCGGGAGGATTTCCTGCGCGGCGTCCTCGCTCAGCGGCACCGAAGCGACCTGATAGTAATAACCGGGGAAGAAGTTGCGCTTGAGTTCGGTCCAGTCGCCTTCGGTGTAAGCGTTGGAGGCGATGACCACTTGCTCGGCGAGAACCGAACCGTGTTCGGTCTGCACCGACCATTTCGCGCCCTGACGCTCAAGGCGAGTGACCGGAGAATGATCGAACAGTTGCCCGCCGAGACTGCTTACCGCATTGACCAGCCCGGTGACATAGGCCATCGGGTTGAGCGTGCCGGCGCGACGATCGAGCAACGCAGCGGCAATTTTTTGCGTGCCGGTGGCTTGCTCGCAGGCCTTGCCGGTCAGCAGTTCGACCGGCGCACCACGGCGCTTCCATTGTTGTTCACGACTGCGCAGATCCGCCTCGCCCTTGGCGTTGTGCGCCATGTGCAGGGTGCCTTCGCGGCGCAACTGGCAATCGATGCTGTATTTATCCACAAGGCTGAACACCAGCGCTGGCGCCGCCCCGAGCATACGGTTGAGCTGACTGCCGACTGCTTCGCCGAAACCGGCTTCGATCTCGTCCGGCGGGATCCACAGGCCGGCGTTGACCAGCCCGACGTTGCGTCCGGAACCGCCGTGCCCGGCGCGATGAGCCTCCAGCACGCAGACGCTTTTGCCTTTTTCCAACAGATGCAGCGCCGCCGACAACCCGGTGAATCCGGCGCCGATCACGCAGACATCGACTTTGACTTCGCCCCTGAGCGCGGTGTTATCCGGCCTTTGTGGCGTGAGTTTTTCCCACAGACATTCTTCGCGTAACGGCATTGCCAGACTCCAACAGAAACCTAACCAATTGCGTTGTGGGCACTAAAAAGATCGCAGCCTTCGGCAGCTCCTACAAAACCGCAGCCAACCGCAGCCCTGTAGGAGCTGCCGAAGGCTGCGATCTTTTCAGCTTTTTCTCAACCTCAGTCGAATGTGATGCCCTGCGCCAGCGGCAACTCCAGCGAGTAGTTCACGGTGTTGGTCTGGCGGCGCATGTACGCGCGCCACGCATCGGAGCCGGACTCACGACCGCCACCGGTTTCCTTCTCGCCACCAAAAGCGCCGCCGATTTCGGCACCGCTCGGGCCGATGTTGACGTTGGCGATACCGCAATCACTGCCCACCGCCGACATGAACTGCTCGGCTTCACGCACGTCAGTGGTGAAAATGCACGACGACAAGCCTTGTGGCACTGCGTTATTCAGGCGCAGCGCTTCCTGGAAATCGCTGTAACCGACCACGTAGAGGATCGGCGCAAAAGTTTCGCTGCAGACCACGTCGCTCTGCTCCGGCATTTCAACGATGGCCGGCGAAACGTAGTAAGCGTTAGGGAATTGATCTTCGAGTTGGCGCTTGCCGCCGAACACCCGGCCGCCCTCGCTCAATGCCTGTTCCAGCGCGTCCTGCATGTTTTCGAAGCTGTGCTTGTCGATCAGCGGGCCGACCAGATTGCCTTCCAGCGGATTGCCGATGCGCACTTTCGAGTACGCGGCTTTGAGGCGGGTGACGATTTCTTCCTTCACCGACTCATGGGCAATCAGCCGACGCAGGGTGGTGCAACGCTGCCCAGCCGTACCCACGGCGCTGAACAGAATCGCCCGTACCGCCATGTCGAGATCCGCGCTCGGGCCGAGGATCATCGCGTTGTTACCGCCCAATTCCAGAATGCTGCGAGCGAAACGAGCGGCGACTTTCGGCGCCACTTCGCGGCCCATGCGTGTGCTGCCAGTGGCGCTGATCAACGCAACACGGGGGTCATCGACCAAGGCTTCGCCAGCGTCGCGACCACCAATAATCACCTGGCAAAGGTTCGCTGGCGCATCGGTAAAATTCTTCACCACGCGGTCGAACAATGCCTGGCAGGCCAGTGCGGTCAGCGGGGTTTTCTCCGATGGTTTCCACACCACCGGGTTGCCGCAGACCAGCGCCAGCGTGGTGTTCCACGCCCACACCGCAACCGGGAAGTTGAACGCGCTGATCACCCCGACCACGCCCAGCGGATGCCAGGTTTCGCGCATGTGATGGCCCGGGCGCTCGGAGGCGATGGTCAAACCGTACAACTGGCGGGACAGGCCGACGGCAAAATCGCAGATGTCGATCATCTCCTGCACTTCACCCAGGCCTTCCTGAGTGATCTTGCCGGCCTCCCACGACACCAGCTCGCCAAGATCGGCCTTGTACTCGCGCAGCACTTCACCGAATTGACGCACCAACTCGCCGCGACGCGGGGCCGGCACCTTGCGCCATTGCTCGAACGCATGATCTGCGCGACTGATGTGCTGCTCGACTTCGGCCGGGCCTTCCCAGTTCACGGCGGCAATGCGGCTGCCGTCGATCGGCGAATGCACCGGCACTTTGCCGTCCTGATAAAGGGCCGGGTTCACACCAAGACGATCAAGCAATGCGGCAACCATGGGTCACTCCTCAAGCAAAAAACTGAATGTGTGCGGACGCTTTTTCGCGACCGGGCAGGCCTTTAGTTGTAGCGTCACAATGGCGAGGCAACAAACGACCTTTACGCGAGATATCATTCCGTTTATTCATGCTGGGCATAGAAAGACAAGAAAAGGATCAGCCATGCTGAACAAACGCCACTTGCCGTCGATCACCGCATTGCAGTGTTTCGAGGCCGTGACCCGCCACCTGAGTTTCACCCGCGCCGCCGAGGAGCTGAACCTGACCCAGAGCGCAGTGAGCAAACAGGTAGCGCAGCTTGAAGAGCTGTTGCAGCATTTGTTGTTCCGCCGGGTGCGTCGGCGTTTGCAGATGACCCCGGCCGGGGATTTGTACTTGGTAGAAGTACGAAAAATTCTCTCGCAAGTGGAGATGTCGACGCATTACCTGCGTTCCTACGGTGGCGAAACCGAAGTCCTGCGCGTCTCCACGCCATCGACCTTCGGCGCGCGCTGGCTGGTGCCGCGCCTGAAAGGCTGGCGTCTGCGCCATCCATCGATTCACCTGGATTTGTGTAACGAACAAGAAGCGGATGACCTGCTGCAAGGGCGCAGCGACCTGGCGTTCTATTTTGGTCAGGGCTCACGGCCCGGCACTGAATGCCTGAAGTTGTTCGGCGAAGAACTGGTACCGGTGTGCGCGCCGGGCAGCCTGCCGAACACGCCGTTCACTGATCCGACGCAACTTACCGATCTGGTCCTCCTGCAAAATGCCTCGCGCCCGCAAGCCTGGCACGACTGGTTCGACAGCCAGGGCTACCAGACCGAACACAGCTACCACGGGCCGCGTTTCGAAACCTTTTATATGTGCATTCGTGCCGCGCAGGTTGGCTGCGGTGTGGCGTTGTTGCCGCGGTTTCTGGTGGAGGAGGAATTGGCCGACGGCAAACTGGTCATTCCCTGGCAGCATGCAATGCCCAGTTCCGACGCCTATTACCTGGCGTACCCGGAACACGCGGCGGAAGTGCCCAAAGTGCGGGACTTTGTGAAGTGGATGCTGGAGCAGATCGACAGCCCCACGGCCGACTGAACCCTGCGGTAGCTCCTGCAAGGACGGGGTCAGGCGATAACAAACAGACCGTCCACAACCTGAGCTTGAGCAAGGCGTGCGCGCAGATCGGCGTCGATAGCGCAATCATTCGGCTTGTACAACCTTACGCGCCGATAGGCATCGGCCCGATTGATTTCCTGCCCGAGATACTCCCAGACAATCCTTGAACATGAGGGAGCACGATGATCTGCTGCAGAAACCCCAAGCTTCAAACCATTGAGCCGAGTGATACAGCTTTTGAAACTTGGGATCAGAATGGTTTGGCTGATCTCATTTGACGTCAGCGATTCATAATCGACGAAAAACAAGCGATCTCGCAGGTAGTAGGCAACACCCAAATATCGATACGTTTCAAAATCTTCGCCAACCCTGGCGATCTGTAAGCGCTCGTTTCGCTCATAGACAACGTCATCACCCTCCTGCCGTACATGCACGAGCGAACACAGAATAGAGCCGGGTTCAGTCATTGCGATGTAGTACTCATAGTAATAACCGATGTGGGCTTTCAGCTCAGGTGAGGACTGTTTGCGCAGGTGTTCATGCATGATGCGTGATGCCGCCACTTCTCCCGAGGCCTGACTCTTATTGGACTTAACGCCAATCAATGCGACAAATTGCTCAGGTGGCAGCGCTATTTCAAACGCTTCCACGCCAAAAAAGTCGCAGATTCGCTTCAGATTGAAAGGTGTGGGGATGCTTTTTCCACACAGATACTTATTGAATTGCCCACGATTAATTCGAAGTTTCCTACAAACTTCCGCGACAGATCTGTAGTGACTACACAGCAGCCTCAAGTTAGCCGGAAGAAACTCACACATACAACGCCCCAATAAAAATCAAGAGGCGGCAACCATAGCAGCAACTCGCATCACATTTAAGCAACTTGCGAAATTGCATCGAATGAAATATGGCTGGATATTACGAATCCTGAAAGTCCTCAGGACTGACAACACTATTAATTCGCCAGCACTCTAAATAGCAAGGAGCTTTGAATGCTAGACGTCATCAACGACTTTCTGTCGAGCAAGGTATTGATACCTTTGGTTCTTGGACTGGGAGTCTATTTCACTGTCCGCTCAGGATTTGTCCAGCTCAGATACTTCCCCCATATGTTCGGTGTTTTACGGAGAAGCTGGCATGCCGACAGCCATCAATTGAGTTCATTTCAGGCCCTGACACTTAGCCTTGCCGGACGTGTCGGTACCGGCAATATCGTCGGGGTGGGGATTGCTGTGAGCATGGGTGGACCCGGTGCAGTGTTCTGGATGTGGATGACCGCTCTTCTGGGCATGTCGAGCAGCTTCTTCGAATGCACGTTGGGACAACTCTATAAACGTAGCGATGGCAAAGGCCTGTATCGAGGGGGCCCCTCCTGGTATATCCAGCACGGTCTGGACAAGCGCTGGCTCGGGATGGTCGTGGCCGTGTTATTGCTGGTGACCTTTGGTTTTGCAATCAATGGTCTCGAGTCCCATGCCGTATCCCACTCGCTAAAAGATGCGTTTGGTCTGCCACCGATGTGGTCGGGGCTAGCAATTTCTTTGATGCTGGGAGCTGTCTTCGTTGGCGGGATAAAACGTATCGCTGCAGTAGCCGACCTACTGGTTCCTCTGAAGGTTCTCGCCTACGTCGGCGTAACGGCCTATGTGATCGTTCTGCAGTACGATCAGGTACCGGCGATGCTGATGACCATTATCAAAAGCGCATTCGGTCTGGATCAGGCGTTTGGTGGACTGATGGGCAGCGCAATCATCATGGGGGTCAGACGCGGGGTATTTTCCAACGAGGCAGGACTGGGCAGTGCTCCCAATGTCGCCTCAGTCGCGAAGATCGACCACCCGGTTGCACAAGGCGCGGTACAAGCACTGAGTGTGTTCATCGATACATTCGTCATCTGCACCTGTACTGCGCTACTGATTTTGCTATCAGGTTTCTACACGCCGGGATTTGAAGGTGACGGGATCGCTCTGGCACAGAACTCGCTGGCAGCCGTCGTTGGGGAATGGGGGCGAATGTTTATCAGCGTGGTGCTAGCCTTATTCGTCTTCACGGCAATGCTTTACAACTATTATCTGGGGGAAAACAGCCTCCGGTTCATGTTGGGTGAACCTCGAAAAATGCTGATTTTCTATCGTGTAATGGTGTTGATATTAGTGTTCTGGGGCTCCGTCGAAGACCTGTCCACTGTTCTGGCTTTTGCAGACATCACCATGACGCTGCTGGCGCTTGTCAACCTGGTAGCCATGCTCCTGCTCTTCAACATCAGCATGCGTGTTCTGCGCGACTACGACGAACAACGCCGTGCTGGCATCAAGACGCCCGTGTTCGACTCAAGAAAATTCCTTGATCTGGATCTTGATCCTTTAGCGTGGCCCCCGCAGCACGACGGCTCAGGAACAATGATTCGTATCGAACCCGCTCTTTCCTCAAGCGTAAGCAAACAGCCCATTCAGGCTTAGACCGGGCAGGTGCAAAGCCATTAAAACGATTAATGGCTTTACAGCAACTACACCAACACACTGCAAACTTAAAATCTAAAGAACAATAAACTCTTCGATCTGTCACGCCTAAAACAAACTGAAGGACTTTACCCCATGAATCGTTTTTACCCCCTAAAAGCAAATGCAACCAATAACCCTACATACTTCATAGACTCACACGCCACACCTAACCAATTATTTGAAGATGCCTGTTTCAGAATTCGCGCCGCCACCGGCCTCTTGGAGTCTTTCACTTTAGTTACCATTAAAGGCACCAATGATTCTGACTTTTATAGACTGATACTTCCGGCTTACGTATTACTTCAGGACGGCGTCGACACACTGGAACAGATCACCTTCAAAGGAGGTGCCATTCATGTATAAAATCGTCACCCACGAAATGCTCAGAGCCGCTTTTATTAAAGCAGTTGAAATTAATCTGATACCTAAACACTCTTTATTAGCCGATTTTTTAAAAAGCGGCCAACGGCTTGAGCAGGTCATTCAAGCCGCACTTGAGGTACAACCGAAAATGAACAATTTTTGCGGGCTAAGGTGTATGGCTTCAGCGGATCTTTCACCTGAAAGCAAAAAAGCACTGGCAATCCCCACCGCTGATATGCGCCACTAGCGCCATCGAATGAGACCGCGCACAGGCGCGGCGCACCTGGAGACCCCGTTATGAGCGAGAGCGTGTTTGCCGATCGCATCGTGCAGAACCTGCTCGACACCGACTTCTACAAACTGACGATGATGCAGGCGGTGCTGCACAACTACCCCAACGTCGAAGTCGAATGGGAGTTCCGTTGCCGTAATAGCGAGGATCTGCGCCCGTATCTGGCCGAGATCCGCTTTCAGATCGAGCGTCTGGCCGAACTGAGCCTGAGCGCCGATCAACTGAGCTTTCTCGAGCGCATCAGCTTCCTCAAGCCGGACTTCCTGCGTTTTCTCGGACTGTTCCGCTTCAACCTGCGCTATCTGCACACCGGTATCGAGAACGGCGAGCTGTTCATCCGCCTGCGCGGGCCGTGGCTGCATGTGATTCTCTACGAAGTGCCGTTGCTGGCGATCGTCAGCGAAGTGCGCAACCGTTATCGCTACCGTGAAACCGTGCTTGAGCAGGCGCGCGAACAGCTCTATCGCAAGTTCGACTGGCTGACCGCCAACGCCTCGCCTGATGAATTGTCGCAACTGCAAGTCGCCGATTTCGGCACCCGCCGGCGTTTTTCATTTGGCGTGCAGGCCGAAGTGGTGAATGTGCTCAAACACGATTTCCCCGGACGTTTCGTCGGCACCAGCAACGTGCACCTGTCCCGCGAGCTGGACATGAAACCGCTGGGCACCATGGCCCACGAATGGATCATGGCCCACCAGCAACTCGGCCCGCGCCTGATCGACAGCCAGATCGCCGCGCTCGATTGCTGGGTCCGCGAATACCGTGGCCTGCTCGGGATCGCGCTCACCGATTGCATCACCACCGATGCCTTCCTCGGCGACTTCGACCTGTTCTTCGCCAAGCTGTTTGACGGTCTGCGCCATGACTCCGGCGATCCGGTGGCGTGGGGCGAAAAATGCATCGCGCATTACCACAAGCTCGGCATCGATCCGATGAGCAAGACGCTGGTGTTCTCCGACAGCCTGACCCTGCCCAAGTCGTTGGAGATCTTCCGGGCGCTGCACGGGCGGATCAACGTCAGCTTCGGCATCGGTACCAACCTCACCTGTGACATTCCGGGTGTCGAACCGATGAGCATCGTGCTTAAAATGACCGCCTGCAACGGCCAACCGGTGGCGAAGATCTCCGACGAGCCAGGCAAGACCCACTGTAAAGACCCGAATTTTGTCGCCTATTTGCGACACGTTTTCCAGGTTCCTGCCGATTCCAGTCTATCTAGCAAGGAGTGAATTCATGCAAGCCGTACAGCGTGAGATTGCTGAACAGCTCAAGGTGCAACCGCCGTTCGCCGACCACAAGGCGCTGCAGGCCGAAGTCGCCCGGCGTATTACCTTTATTCAGGATTGCCTGGTCAATTCCGGACTCAAGACGCTGGTACTGGGCATCAGCGGCGGCGTCGACTCGCTGACCGCCGGCCTGCTGGCCCAGCGGGCGATGCGCGAGCTGCGCGACCAGACCGGCGACAACAGCTACAAATTCATTGCCGTACGGCTGCCGTACGAAACCCAGTTCGACGAGCACGACGCTCAGGCTTCGGTGGACTTCATCGCCCCGGACGAACGCCACACGGTCAACATCGGCCCGGCGGTGAAGTCGCTGGCCAGTGAAGTCGCGGCATTCGAAGGCAAGCACGCGGTGTCGGTGGACTTCGTGCTGGGCAATACCAAGGCGCGGATGCGCATGGTTGCGCAGTACACCATCGCCGGCGCGGCGCACGGTCTGGTGATCGGCACCGATCATGCGGCGGAAGCGGTGATGGGCTTCTTCACCAAGTTCGGTGACGGCGCTTGTGATCTGGCACCGCTCAGCGGTCTGGTGAAGAATCAGGTTCGCGCGATTGCCCGCAGCTTTGGCGCGCCGGAATCGCTGGTCGAGAAAGTGCCAACGGCGGATCTGGAAGACCTGTCGCCAGGCAAACCGGATGAAGCATCGCACGGCGTGACCTATGCCGAGATCGATGCGTTCCTGCACGGTGAGCCGGTGCGTCAGGAAGCGTTCGACATCATCGTCGCGACCTACAACAAGACCCATCACAAGCGTGTGATGCCGTTTGCGCCGTAAGCGCTGATGGAATGAAAAAGCCCGCTGAGGAGTGATCCTCAGCGGGCTTTTCTTTGGCCATTGC
>NZ_JAMLFX010000001.1:202652-320847 GCF_023634765.1 Pseudomonas sp. AKS31 | reverse complement strand
AGCAGGCTCGCTCCCACATTGATGGCGCAAGCCTGTGGGAGCGAGCCTGCTCGCGAAGAACGATGATGCGGTGGCCCTGATTACTTGACGGTAATCGTGCCTTTCATCATCGAGATGTGGCCCGGGAACGAGCAGAAGAAGCCGTATTTATCAGTGCCGGCCAGCTTCGACACGTCGAAGGTTACCGAGTCAGTTTCCTTGGCACCGATGATTTTGGTGTGCGCGATCACGCGAGCATCGCCATCTTTCAGGTAGTTTTTGTCGATGCCAGCAGCCAGGCCATCAGTGGCGATCGGCTGCATGTCAGCTTCTTTGCTGATCACTAGGTTATGGCCCATGACATTCTTCGGCAGGCTGCCGGAGTGGGTCAGTTCGACGGTGAAGGTCTTGCAGCTCTTGTCGATCACGATTTCCTTGGTGTTGAAGGACATCTGATCGGTGGAATCAACGGTGGTTTTGCACTCGGCAGCCATCAATTGGCTGCTGGCCAGCGCCAGCAGGGATACCGCAACAACTTTGGAAAACATGGTGAATCTCCAAGGCAGGGTTAACAAAAACACGAATGATGGAAAGACTGCCTGAAATCTTCGCAAGTTCCTATGACTTGAGTCAAAAATTGTATACAACTTTCAGGCTATGACACTCATCGAAACAATCTAACGGCCAGATTCCCCGGCCGGCCCTATGATCGGCGCATCTACTGAGACGGAGTGCCTGTCATGTTCTTTAACGGTCTGTTGTGCAGTTTGCTCGCCGCTTACGCCTGTGGCGCCAGCGGTACCTTTGAATCGCCGGAACGCGAAGTTTAGACCTTGGTTCAAGGCGTGCCAGCCATTACCCTGTGACGGATTGACCCAGGAGGAAGGCATGTCTCTGAAATCCGTTTGTGTATTTTGCGGCGCCAACGCCGGCACTGTCCCGGCTTACACCGAAGCCGCCGTCGCCCTTGGCCGGGCCTTGGCCGAACGTAAATTGACCCTGGTCTACGGCGGTGGCGCCGTGGGCTTGATGGGCATTGTTGCTGACGCGGCGCTGGCGGCCGGCGGTGAAGTGATCGGCATCATTCCGCAGAGCCTGATGGACAAGGAAATCGGCCACAAAAGCCTGACACGCCTGGAAGTGGTCGACGGCATGCACGCGCGCAAGGCGCGCATGGCCGAGCTGAGCGACGCGTTCATCGCCCTGCCCGGCGGCCTCGGCACACTGGAAGAGCTGTTCGAAGTCTGGACCTGGGGCCAACTCGGTTACCACGGCAAGCCGCTGGGTCTGCTGGAAGTGAACGGTTTCTACAGCAAACTCACGGCATTTCTCGACCATATCGTCGGCGAAGGCTTCGTTCGCGCGCCACACCGTGACATGCTGCAAGTGAGCGAATCACCACAAACGCTGCTTGATGCCCTGGATAACTGGAAGCCGACCGTCGCGCCAAAATGGGTTGACCAAAAACCCGGCTAACCACGAGGCTCCGATACAGGGCAGAATATGCGCCGCTCAACCTCACCTTCGACCCAAGAGGATCGCCCATGGCCAAACCCAATTACTCCTTCGCCAAACGTCAACGAGACCTGGCAAAGGAACAGAAGAAAGAGGAAAAGCTTCAGCGCAAGAAACAAACTGCTGAAGAAGCGGCACTGAACCCTGACGGTGAAGTGGCGACGCAAGATGATGTTGATGCAACCGAAGCGACTGAAACACCGAAAGATCAGGCGCCCGACGCCTGAACCCCACCGGGTTTGATGATCAAATCAGACCCTGCGGATTTGTGACGGGGCTGGCGGTTTCACTGCCGGCCCTCACAGCCCCCTTTTTGAGTTCCCCCCAACTCCCCTGTGGGAGCGAGCCTGCTCGCGAAAGCGTCGTGTCAGTCGATAATCACTTACTGAAAGAAAGCATTCGCGAGCAGGCTCGCTCCCACAGTTTTGATCAGGTTAATCCAGGGGCATCACCGTGACGCGCACTTCCGGGTCGTGATTGCCGCCGCCCAGAATCACCCCGCGCAACGGCGACACATCGGAAAAATCCCGCCCCCACGCCAGCGTGATGTGTTCCAGAGCCGGTTGCACATTGTTGGTCGGATCAAAATCCACCCAGCCCAGCACCGGACAAAACACCGAGACCCAGGCATGCGACGCATCAGCGCCGATCAGGCGTGGTTGCCCCGGCGGTGGCTGGGTCAGCAGATAGCCGCTGATATAACGCGCTGCCAGCCCTCGCGAGCGCACACACGCCAGCATCAAGTGCGCGAAGTCCTGACAGACCCCACGCCGGCGCTCCAACACTTCCACCAGCGGGGTCGCCACTTGGGTCGCCTCGGCATCAAAAGTGAATTCGCTGAAGATCTTTTGCATCAGGTCCCGCACGCCCAACAGCAACGGCCTGCCCGGCGGAAAACAACTTTGCGAAAACTCGACGAAGCTGCTTTTCAAATGCACGTAAGGTGACTGGAACCGGTAACGACAAGCTTCAAGCAACTCAGCGGACAGCGGCTGACTGCTGTAGGTCAGCGCATCGCGGGTCAGCTCCCAGGCGGGCGACTGATTGAAGTCCAGCGGCGGTCGCGCCAGCACCTCAACGGTGAGCCGAGCATTGACCTGCAATTCATCGTGAGGACGCTCGAACGCCAGTCGGGTCAGCGGATTGCCAAACACGTCGAGCTCATCGCGGCGTGCTGTCGGGTTCGGGCTGATCAGCAACTGCTGTTCGGTGCAGCGCTGCCAGGCGCATTCACGCGGCCACAGGTGCGCCAGTTGCTGCGCCAGGGACACCGGGCTGTCGTAGTGGTAACAGGTGTCGTGGAGGATCTGGTAGCGAGCATTCATCAGACGGATACCGTGCGCTGGCTGACATCATCGACATGGGCGAAATGGCGCAGGGCCAGACGATCCGACACTTGCCCACTGGCCTCGGCAATTTCTTGCAGCAGATCCGCCAGCCCATTCAGAGCTGCCCGGACGCTGGATTCCCCGAACAGCGGATTCTCCAGACACCCCAGATCGAACCGCGCCAGACGCTCGACCAGTTGCGGCAGCCCGGTCTCTCGCGGCGCCGCGAAATCATCGTTCAACCGTTTCAAGGTGCGGGTCACCAGTTTCAACTGGAACAGCACCGCATGCGGGTTCTGCTCATCGAGCAGCAGCAGGTCGAGCACCGGAATCAATTGCGCCACGGCCAGATAACGCGAACGGTAGGTGATGCTGCTGTTGCCCAGTTCCAGTAGCCATTCGAGGCCCGCTTGATCGAGCGCCCCGGCGCCGCGCAGAAACGCCGCCAGACTGCTGCTGAGAAACTGCAGCCGCTCGATGCGCCGGCCGATCATCAGAAAGCGCCAGCCTTCGTCGCGGGTCATGTCGTCGAGGGCGAACCCGGACAGCGCCGCCAGTGACATCACCAGACGGTTAAGGAAATCCAGCAATTCGCCAAAGTCGGGCTCGTCGGTGTCCAGCTCCATGGCTTCACGCTGCAACTCCACCAACGCTTGCCAGTTTTCCCGCGAAAGCTTGCCGCGCACTTGCGAGGCCGCCCACTGCAAACGCTGCAGGTTGGAGCGCAGGCTGAACGACCAGTCCTCGCCCAGCAGCGCCGCAAGCAGACGCTCCGGCAACTCACCTTCGTCTGGCAACAACGTCAGCCGCTCGCCGAGGTCGACGGCGGCCTGCAACGCTTGCGGGTCGTCGCCGTCGACATAGCGCGCGAGCATGATGCGCAGCAACCGCGCACTGTCATCACAGCGCTCGCAGTAACGACCGAACCAGAACAGGTTTTCCACCACCCGTGACGGCAGATACGGGTCGCGGCGCACCAGATCATGAACCCCGACGCTGCGCTGACTCTTCCATTGCTCGCCACTGGGCGGGCGATCACCGAGTACCCAAGTGTCTTTGCTCGCCCCACCGCGCTGCATCGACACTACTTCGGCGTCAGCCTCGGCCGCCACCCGGGTCAAACCACCAGGCAGCACGCGATAACCATCAGCACCGGCCACGGCGTACATGCGCATGCCGATCGCCCGTGGTTGCAGTTGGCCGTTTTCCGCCTGCCAGATCGGCGCTTGGGAGAGTTGAGCCAATTCTTGCGCCACATACGCATAAGGACGCGCCTGCATGCGCTCGGCAAGCGCCTGACGCTGCTTTTCACTCAGGTCACGGCCAAAGACCGGCGCGAAGCTCTGCGAAGGAAACGCCGGTTTGATCAGCAGTTCAGGAAGTTTTTCCAGGGCCTGGGCCAACACCGGCGCCTCACCGCACCACCACGTCGCGATCGACGGCAAAATCAGCTCTTCGCCAAACAGGTATTGGTTGATTTTCGGCAGAAAGCCCAGCAACCCCGGCGACTCCAGCACCCCGCTACCCAGCGCATTGGCGACCAGCACCCGGCCCTGACGCACCGCCTCAAGCAACCCGGGAACGCCGAGTGCCGAGTCCGTGCGCAACTCCAGCGGATCGCAGAAATCATCATCGAGCCGGCGCATGATCGCGTGCACCCGACGCAAACCACTGAGGGTTTTCAGATAGACCGTGGCATCGCGCACCGTCAGGTCACCGCCCTCGACCAGCGGATAACCGAGCTGGCGAGCCAGATACAAATGTTCGAAATAGCTTTCGTTGAAGCGCCCCGGCGTGAGCAGCACCACCAGCGGCGCGTCATCGTCACTGGGCGCTTGTCGCGCCAGGGTTTCCTGCAATGTGCGGAAGAAGCCGGCCAGATGCTGCACCTTCAGATCCCGGTACAACTCGGGAAAGGCGCGCGACACGATGGTGCGGTTTTCCAGGGCATAGCCGGCGCCCGATGGCGCTTGCGTACGATCGGCGGTAACCCACCAGCGCCCGTCCGGCGTGCGCGCCAGATCCACGGCGTACAGGTGCAGAAACGTCGCTTCCGGCGGCGCGACATGCTGACACGGCCAGAGAAAATTGTTGTGGCCAAATACCAGCTCCGCAGGCAACAAGCCTTCGCTGATCAGCCGTTGCGGCCCGTACAAATCGGCCAGCACCGCATTGAGCAGTCGCGCACGTTGGGCGATGCCTGCCGACAGTTGCTGCCATTCATCCGCAGCAATCACGTGGGGCAGCAGATCCAGCTCCCACGGCCGATCGGCGCCCTTGGGATCGGCATAGACGTTATAGGTGACACCGTTTTCCTGAATCTGTCGCGCCAGCAGTGCCTGACGCTGCACCAGTTGCGTAGGTGTGCTGCGCTGCAACTGATCGAACAGTCGCCGCCAATGCGGGCGCACCGCGCCACTGCCGTCGAGCAGTTCGTGATAAGTGCCCGCCGTGAGCGGGTAGCGGTCTAGCAGGTCAGGCATGGAAAGCTCGGCAGACAGCGAAGAACGGTCAGACTAACGCAGGCACATGACATGCGGATAGACGAAAAATCCGCATGTCGCGTGCGATCTAGAAACGTCGCAAATCGATTGTCATCGGCAGCTCGTCACTGATTTCTACGTTCGGTATAGGAAGTTTCCCCGGTGTGTGTCCGACACGGAAGAACCGCGCCATCCGCCGACTCTCCGCTTCGTTGGCATTGACCGGCAACGTCTCGTAATTGCGCCCGCCCGGATGCGCGACGTGGTACTGACAACCGCCCAGCGAGCGCCCCATCCAGGTGTCGAGCAGGTCGAACACCAGCGGTGCGTGTACGGGGATGGTCGGCTGCAAGCAGTTGGCCGGTTGCCACGCGCGGTAACGCACACCCGCGACAAACTCACCAACGCGCCCGGTCGGGTGCAAGGGCACCGCGACGCCATTACAGGTCAGCAGATAGCGCTGCGGCGGCAGCCCCTTGAGCTTGACCTGTAAACGCTCCAGCGATGAATCGACGTAACGCACTGTGCCGCCAGCCGCGCCCTCCTCGCCCAGGACATGCCACGGTTCCAGAGCCTGACGCAGCTCCAGTTCAATACCGTTGACGGCGTAATCGCCGACCTTGGGAAAGCGAAACTCCAGATGCGCGGCAAACCATTCCGCCCGCAGCGGATAACCGGCGCTGTTGAGTTCGACGATGACGTCAGCGAAATCCTGTTCGATAAAGTGCGGCAGCAGGAAGCGGTCGTGCAGTTCAGTGCCCCAGCGCGCCAGTTTCGGCGGCGCATAAGGTTCACGCCAAAACCGCGCGACCAGCGCGCGCAACAACAACTGTTGGGCCAGGCTCATGCGCGCATGGGGCGGCATTTCAAAGGCGCGCAGTTCAAGCAAGCCGAGACGCCCGGTGGCGCCGTCCGGTGAATACAGTTTGTCGATACAGAACTCGGCACGGTGCGTGTTGCCGGTGACGTCGATCAGCAGATTGCGCAGCAGTCGGTCAACCAGCCACGGCGCGCATTCCTCACCCGGTTCGGGCATCTGCGCAAAAGCGATTTCCAGTTCATACAGGGCGTCATTGCGCGCCTCATCGACACGCGGCGCTTGGGACGTAGGGCCAATGAACAATCCGGAAAACAGGTAAGACAAAGACGGGTGGTTGTGCCAGTAACTGATCAGGCTGCGCAGCAGATCGGGGCGGCGCAGAAACGGTGAGTCCGCCGGCGTCGCGCCACCGAGTACGAAATGGTTGCCGCCGCCGGTGCCGGTGTGGCGACCGTCGATCATGAATTTCTCGGTGGTCAGGCGAGTTTGCCGCGCCTCTTCATAGAGAAATTCAGTGCGTTCGACCAACTCGTCCCAGGTCGCCGACGGCTGCACATTGACCTCGATCACACCGGGATCCGGGGTGATGCGGAAATTGCTCAGGCGCGGATCGCTCGGCGGCTCATAGCCTTCCAGCAGCACTGGGCAATGCAGTTCTTCAGCCGTGGCTTCGATGGCCGCGACCAGTTCCAGATAATCCTCGACCCGCTCCAGCGGCGGCATGAACAGGTACAAACGTCCCTCACGCGCCTCGGCGCAAAACGCTGTGCGGGTCAGCCAGTCAGCGGATTCGTCGATTTTCGGCGCGCGTTCGTCAGGCGTCGCCGGTTCACCATGACTGTTGAGCTGCGCAGTTTGCGGCAGTTCGGAGAAATCCTGATTCGGGTCCTGTGGATGGATAAACGGATACTCGGCCGCCTTCACCCACGGCTGCGAACCCAGTGGCAAGCGATAACCCAGCGGCGAATCCCCCGGCACCAGCCGGCAGTGCTCATCTCGCAGGTACCAGCGCCCGCTCTGCCATTGATCGCCCTTGGCGGTGCGCGCCAGCGGCAATACCTGGCCGATCACCTTGTTCAAGCCCTGACTGAAGACCTTGCGCAGACGTGCGCGCTCCAGCGGCTCCTCCAGTCGCGAGTCTTCGGCGCTGACATTGCTCGGCAACGTGCCCTCGCGCCAGAGGTAATAGAAATTATCCTCGTAGGCAGGGAAGACAAAACGTGTAGGCAACTTCAACCGTTCGGCAACACTCGCCAGAAAGCGCCCGGCCAACTCACCATTGGCGCCGTAATCCTGCTGCTCGTCTGCGATCAAGGCGTTGTTGTGCCAGATCGGCACACCGTCGCGACGCCAGTAGCAATTGAGCGACCAGCGCGGCAATTGCTCACCGGGATACCACTTGCCCTGACCGAAATGCACCAAGCCCTGCGGCGCGTAATGCTTGCGCATGCGCTGGAACAGTTCGGCGGAAAGTTGCCGTTTGGCCGGCCCCAGCGCGGCGGTGTTCCACTCGGCGCCATCCGGGTCATCGATGGAAACGAAAGTCGGCTCGCCGCCCATGGTCAGGCGCACGTCATCCGCCAGCAGGTCAGCATCGATCTGCCGCCCCAGCGCCTGAATCGCCAGCCACTGCTCGTCGGTGTAGGGCTTGGTGACGCGCGGCGCCTCCCAGATCCGCTCCACCGACATTTCGTGGCTGAACTCGCATTCGCATGGCTCGACCAAGCCACTGATTGGTGCCGCCGAGGACGGATCGGGGCTACAGGCCAACGGAATATGCCCTTCACCGGCAAACAGCCCGGACGTCGCATCCAGGCCGATCCAGCCAGCGCCCGGCAAATACACCTCACACCAGGCGTGCAGGTCGGTGAAGTCGACCTCAGTGCCGGACGGGCCGTCGAGGCTTTTCACGTCGGCAGTCAATTGAATCAGATACCCGGAAACAAATCGCGCGGCCAACCCGAGGTTGCGCAGCAACTGCACCAGCAGCCACGCCGAATCCCGACAGGAGCCGGAGGCATGTTCGAGGGTGTGTTCCGGGGTCTGCACGCCCGGCTCCATGCGAATCAGGTAGCCGATGTCTTCGCTCAGGCGCTGGTTGAGCGCCACAAGAAAGTCCACTGCTGGCAGCGGAGTGCGATCGATGGCGTCCAGATAGGCTTTGAATTTTGGCGTCAGCGGCAGGGTTTCAAGGTACGGCGCCAGTTCCTTGCGCTCATCGGCAGCGTAGGCGAAGGGGATTTTCTCCGCGTAGGGCTCGAGGAAGAAGTCGAACGGGTTGAACACGGCCATTTCGGCGAGCAGATCGACTTCAATGCGCAACTCATTGGTCTTCTCGGGGAATACCAGCCGCGCCAGATAGTTGCCCTGCGGATCCTGCTGCCAGTTGATGAAATGCTGCTCGGGCGAGACTTTCAGCGCATACGACAGTATCCGCGTGCGGCTGTGGGCAGCCGGGCGCAGACGAACGATCTGCGGGCCGAGTTCGACAGCGCGGTCGTAACGGTAATGCGTGACGTGATGCAATGCGACATGAATCGACACGGCGTGCCTCCTGCGAGCCTAAGCGTATTCGAAAGCGCGCAAGACTTATGCCATGCACAGGCTAAGGCGCTTTCCCGGAATGCATAGGGCAGTACAGCACCAAAATCGGGCGATGCGGGGAAATGGTTTGGCGAAGTTGCTCCTAAATGTGGCGAAGATCAAAAGATCGCAGCCTTCGGCAGCTCCTACAGAAAATGCATATCCCCATGTAGGAGCTGCTGAAGGCTGCGATCCTTTGATCTTCTACCACAATGCAAAACGCCAACCCGAAGGTTGGCGTTCTGTTGAGCTCAAGCGATGTTTAGCGCGGGACGACCGGCTTGCGCGCCGGCTTCGGCCCTTTGCCTTTCGCGGCGTCCTTGCGCTCCTTGGCTGCCTGCTGGTTACGGGCAAACGCCGCTGCCTTGGCCTGTTCACGCTTGTCCCAAGGATTACCGCCATCACTGGCGCGCGGCGGCAGGCCGGTGTGCTGGGTGAGGATCTTGGTGGTCTTCTCTTTGCCTTCCTTCGCCACTTTATGGCTGCCGGCCGGCGTCGAGTTCTTGCGACGGGCGCTCTGGTAGCTGTCGGTAGCCGGCTGGTGCGTCGGGATCAATTGATCCTTGCCCGAACCGATCAGATCAGCGCGGCCCATGCGGATCAGCGCTTCACGCAGCATCGGCCAGCCTTTCGGGTCGTGATAACGCAAGAACGCCTTGTGCAGACGACGCTGCTCTTCGCTCTTGACGATGGTCACGCCGTCGCTCTTGTAGGTGACTTTGCGCAGCGGGTTCTTGCCCGAGTGGTACATCGCGGTGGCGGTGGCCATCGGCGACGGATAGAACGCCTGCACCTGGTCGGCGCGGAAGCCGTTGCCCTTGAGCCACAGGGCCAGGTTCATCATGTCTTCGTCGGTGGTGCCCGGGTGGGCAGCGATGAAGTACGGAATCAGGTACTGCTCTTTGCCCGCTTCCTTGGTGTACTTCTCGAACATGCGCTTGAACTTGTCATAGCTGCCGATGCCCGGTTTCATCATCTGGTTGAGCGGACCTTCCTCGGTGTGTTCCGGGGCGATCTTCAGGTAGCCACCGACGTGGTGGGTCACCAGCTCTTTGACGTACTCCGGCGACTCGACCGCGAGGTCGTAACGCAGGCCGGAGGCGATCAGGATCTTCTTCACACCCGGCAACGCACGGGCGCTGCGGTACAGCTGAATCAGCGACGAGTGGTCAGTGTTCAGGTTCGGGCAGATACCGGGGAACACGCATGACGGTTTGCGGCACGCGGATTCGATTTCCGGGCTCTTGCAGGCGATGCGGTACATGTTCGCGGTCGGGCCGCCGAGGTCGGAGATGACCCCGGTGAAGCCAGGGACCTTGTCGCGGATCTCTTCGATCTCGCGAATGATCGACTCTTCGGAACGGTTCTGGATGATCCGGCCTTCGTGCTCGGTGATCGAGCAGAAGGTGCAGCCACCGAAGCAGCCGCGCATGATGTTCACCGAGAAACGGATCATGTCGTAGGCCGGGATCTTCTCCTTGCCGTACGCCGGGTGCGGAACACGGGCGTAAGGCATGCCGAACACGTAGTCCATTTCTTCAGTGGTCATCGGAATCGGCGGCGGGTTGAACCAGACATCGACCTCGCCATGCTTCTGCACCAGCGCGCGGGCGTTGCCCGGGTTGGTTTCCAGGTGCAGCACGCGGTTGGCGTGGGCGTAGAGAACCGGGTCGTTACGCACCTTTTCCATCGACGGCAGGCGGATCACGGTCTTGTCACGGGTCATGCGCGGGCTGGCAAGGATCTGCACGACCTTGGCTTCCTGCGGATCCTCGACCGGGCCCTTTTCCTGTTCGATGGCACAGGCCTGGGTGTCTTGCGTGTTGACGTACGGGTTGATGATCTTGTCGACCTTGCCCGGACGGTCGATGCGCGTGGAATCGACTTCGTACCAGCCTTGCGGCGTGTCACGACGAATGAACGCGGTACCACGCACATCAGTGATGTCTTCGATCTTGTGGCCCCACGACAGACGCTGGGCGACTTCGACAATCGCGCGCTCGGCGTTGCCGTACAGCAGAATGTCGGCGCTGGCGTCGATCAGGATCGAGTTACGCACGCGATCCTGCCAGTAGTCGTAGTGGGCGATGCGGCGCAGGGACGCCTCGATGCCGCCGAGCACGATCGGCACATGCTTGTACGCTTCCTTGCAGCGCTGGCTGTAGACCAGGCTCGCGCGATCCGGACGCTTGCCGGCCATGCCGCCGGGGGTATAGGCGTCGTCGGAACGGATTTTCTTGTCCGCGGTGTAGCGGTTGATCATCGAGTCCATGTTGCCCGCTGCAACCCCGAAGAACAGGTTCGGCTCGCCGAGCTTCATGAAATCGTCTTTGGACTGCCAGTTCGGCTGGGCAATGATCCCGACGCGGAAGCCCTGGGACTCCAGCAGCCGGCCAATGATCGCCATGCCGAACGACGGGTGATCGACGTAGGCATCACCGGTAACAATGATGATGTCGCACGAATCCCAGCCGAGCTGATCCATCTCCTCCCTGCTCATCGGCAGGAATGGCGCTGGCCCGAAACATTCGGCCCAATATTTTGGATAGTCAAATAACGGCTTGGCTGCTTGCATGTCGACGACCGGTGTTGAAGTGAAAATTCGCGGGCGCGGAATATAGCACAAAAAATAACCAATTCCGACGGCAATGGTCGGTTTCTCTTACAGCCTGCGTTTTGCGCATCCGACAACCCGTAACCGGCATCAAATCACCGTTCAAACCTAATATTCATCAGTCCAGCGCCAGCGCCGGCTGATGTGACAACCCTTCAAGGATGAAGAAATGTCACCGAAATCGCCCATCAGAGGCATCGCCACTGTCCATATCCATCCCCGCCCCGACACGCCGCTTATCGGGCGTGTGCCGTATCAGACGGATCCATCAGGTGTCCTGCTGGCACGCGCAGTACAGACGCCCGGCAAAATCACGACGAGCACTGACCTTGACGCGATCACTGCGGCGCCCCCGATTACGATCCGCCAGTCGACATCCACCGCGCCCACGCACCCCGTGGCTCAGGAGCAATCACTTGAGCAGTACCGGATCAGTGCTCCTGTCTCGCTGCCGGATCCCGATGCAGAGGGTTTCAGAACATTCAAGGGACGCCGCTACGTCGATGTGCAGGACGGCGGGATCGTTCAGATTGTGCTGGATGCGCAAACCGGGCTGTACCAAGCGAGATTGCCCAGCGAGCGGCACGCCTCCGGGCCGATGCTTGTACGCGATCCCGACAGCCGTTTCTGGCATGCCCTGAAGGCCCCCGCCCCCACCACTTTCCCCTTGTCCACTCAACGCCTGCTCGCCTTCGCAAGCGATCTGGATTTGCACGGCGCAGAACCTGGACATGACGGCCTGCATCACTACAACGGCAAACTGTATGTCGTGTTGGGACAGCGCACCTATCAAGCACTGCATGATCTTGACGCGTCTTCGCCGTCGAGGGCCGTGATGCGCATCGTTCGCTCCGAAGATCCTGTGGCCGCTGATTCCGCCAACGTTTACATCGGCACACGTCCGGGGCGCTCGGAGCCGATTGTCTTTGATGAGCATCAGGGTTGGGTGGGCACGCTGGCAGGCGGTGCGGGAGGCATGCGTCGAAGCGCAAAGCCGACGGAAGCCGCGCGGGTGGCCGACCTGGTCTTCGAGCTGCAGGCTCTGGATCTGGAGTTCGACCAGGCGATGGCCAAGGGCGAGCAGATACAAAACCGCTGGCGGGCCCTGAAAGGCACCGACGGCGAGCGAAACGTATTGGAACAACTCGAAGGACACCATCAACGGGAGCTGTCGATACTCGAAAAAGCTCTCAGCGTGCACACCGGACAAAAGGAGCGGATCATCGCGGCCAGAGGCAGCACCTCTTACCGGAACAAAGTCATCATGCTGCAAAAAGGGCGAATGCTGACGCTCAACCAAATGATGATCGCCAATGACTCACTCAAGCTCCTCGACGGACCGCTTTTCGGCGGTCCGGTTTCAGACCACCCCAAAATCGCAGCCCATCTGTCAGCCAAACTGGTGATTCTGAAACAACGTCAGGCCATTGCTGATGAGCTGCGGAACACATGGCGCTTGTCGCAAACCGAATTGAAAGACGTAGCGTTCGAGCCGATGGATCTGCACGACACCGTGGCATTCTGGGTTTACGCCCAAAGCCGAATGTTCGTCGATACGACGGCTGAAGTGGACATCAACAACGCCCACGCCCGATACCTCGGCTTCTGCTTTGGCGAGATCACGTTTGCCTTCCGCGCGTACGACAGTATCCCTACCCAAGCGCGCATCGCATTGCTCAGCGATCTGCTGGATCAGACGTCGGCCATCAGAGTCTCTTACGAGAATCTGCAGCTCCCGACCGGTGCGCACCATAGCCGTTCACGCGAAGACATCGTCGAGGCCATCCGCACCTTCGAGGGCACGCTGGAAGAGCACCTGAACCGTTTCCACCATGAGCAGGAAAAGACATCAGCGCTGCCACCCCATGAGCAACCGATTGATTTCGACTTTATCCCTGCACAGGACAGGAACCAGCCGAGCGTCACACCGCGCAAGATGTTTCGCAGCAAACACCACGGCGTCTACAAGATTCGCGTCGGTCGGCCGCGCCGTACCGCCGCTGGCGAAGAGCTGATTGATGTCATCAACCCACACGATCCGGCAGAGGTTCTACAGACCTACGAGCACCGGGAAGGCGAATGGCGTCGCCAGATTGCCCGGCAAGAAAGAAATCTGGCGACATTGACCACCCAGGCCGAGCAACTTCTGGAAAAAACCGATTCGCACTTGAACACGGCCTGGCGCGATGAGAGCGCGAAACGCAACGCTACCAGCATCGTCGAGTTCCTCACCGACCGGGCCGACAACCTCACTGAAGTCACCCGACAAATCGAACAGGCCCCGAATCCCGGTGCCGTGGATACGGCCACATTGCTCCAGCGTCTGGAACACGACAGCCAGCGCCTGCTCAATGAGGGCGAAGAGATTCGCGTGCGGCTGTACAAAGACCCTGCCTATCTGAGCATTGATCGAGTGGCGTACCTGATTAGCCATGGCCATCTCAGCGCCACCCGAACCCATGCCCGGGTGCAACTGGGCAAAGGCAACAAAAAAGACTTCCTCGACGTTTACACCCTGAACGACAGGCAAACCGGTACGCCGTTGTGGCACGCCCATTTTCACTATGCGGAAAAACACAGCCCGGCGCTGAACTTCACTGCCAAGGGCGGCCATCTCAAGACCCTGCAGCAGAGCAGGCTCGGCACGTCATCCCAACGCCGGGATGAACAGGCAGGTCGAGCACACGTGCGGATCTGGCGCGAAGACATTGACCTGTCGACAGCACAGCAAATATTCCAGCTGGCTTCATAAAACGGCCTCTCCCTGAACCAGGGTTGAGGGACTTATTTTCAAGGATGAAAAACATGGCTCCAAAAAAAAGCGCCAAGGGCACCACCAATGCCGACAGCCCTTTTCGCGCGGATTCACCAGGGCACGGCAATACGGGGCAAGCACCTCGTATGACACTGGAATCGTCGTTTTCTCTCGCCCCCCAGACGCAGCCGCTCGGCACTCACGGCATGCCCAGTCCTGAGCTGAGAAGACCATCCCCCGTCGTCATAGCGCACACGACAACGGCCTCGGTGGAAATGGGCGTAACAGGGCCACAATCACTGGAGCGCTACCAAACCCCGGCAACTGGCCGTTTGCCCCAGGCCAATACCGAGGGCTTGAGAATGTACAAGGGCCGCGAATACGTCGATGTCGGGCACGGCGGCATCGTGATGGTCGGGATCGATCCGCAGACCGGCCTCTACCGCGCCCAGCTCGCGGCCGAGCGGGTTGCCTCTGGCCCGCTACTGCTGCGCGACAGCGACAGCGGTCTGTGGCATTCGCTCAAGGACGGTGACGCCGTTACCTTGATCGACACTCACCTGCAGACGTTGCGCACAAATCCGGATATCACCGACGCCAAGGCCGACAGCGACGGGATGTTGCGCCATGAAGGGCGGCTGTACCTGCCCCTACACGACTACGTTTATCAGGTCATGCACGATGTGAGTGCCTCCACCGGGGCCCAAAAAGGGTGGCGTATCGTCAACCCGAAAGACCCCGTGGCAGTCGACAGCGCGAATATCTACCGAGCCAGCCGCAGCGGCGCAACACGGCCGGTCAGGCGCGATGAAGGTAATCGCTGGGTCTATCATTTGCCAGACCTGAAGGGAGGCATTCAGGACGCGGAGATTGCCCGCCTGAGTAAAGACACGTTGATGCAGATGTACGAGCCTTTTCACAAGGCCCACACGGAGTTGACGAACTCGTCGGACCGGCATAACACCCTCTGGGCAGAAATCCAGAAACTGCCCGAGAGCAGTGCAGAGCGAAACGCAAAACTGCTGAGTCTCGAAGTGCATTTGCTCAAGCATGTGCAAAAACAGGCAGATTTCGTGGAGTCGCTGGTGCTCAACAGAAAATGGCTGGTCCTTGCGAAAGCCAACGGGCTGTTCAAGCAGGAACTGCACACCTTCCGCATAGAGCGCGCCGAATTCCTCAACCGTCTCATGGCGGCCATGGACCTGCGGGTCAGGCCGGCGGTCTCCAGTCTGGATGCCGACAGTTGCAAGCGAATGATCCCTCACCTGAACAAGAAGCTGAGATTTATCGAAGAACGTGAAGTGGTGTTGGCAGAAATCAGAAAAGCCGACCCTGGAGCGGCGCCGATACTCGAAGAAATCAGGCAACAAGTACCGTCGGCCGAACGCATCAACTTCAACAAGCTGACCCTCTACGTACACCTGTATGCGGGCACGCCCGACCATTCACCCAATACCACCATGCCATCGCTTTCCTCCGTCGACCTGGTCACCGGAGACCTGATAAACATTCCGCAACATGAGCATCCGATGGCGCTGCTCTTGAGCCTTGATCAGATCAGGACGGACAAATCCCGATTTGAACTGCAACTGGCGGTCAATGCTGACACGGATGCTTTGAGGGCCGGGTATCTCCGGGAAATTCTCAGACTGATTGATCCACTCGAGAGGCGAATCGAAAACCGGCTGAACGACATTCTGGAATCGATTGGCCGCGATCGCGAGCTGCCCAACATCGACCACGATATCGATTTCGACTTCCTTCCAGCGCTGCCCGACCCTTCGGAAAGCCCCCGCCCTTTTTCCCCCAGGAAAGTTTTCCGGGTCCGCCAGCACGGCACTTACCGGGTTCTGGTCGGTGAAACGGAAACGGCTCAGGACGGCAATGTCATCGTCAGGGTCCCGGACCCGTTGCGCCCCGGCTCTCCATCCGCCCGCTACGAAAAAAGACAGGGCGAATGGTTGCCAGTGCGACCTCCCATCGCCAGTACACCCCGACCACAACTGGTCGCCGAGGCAAAGCGGTTACTGGTCGACGTTGAACAGCACGTCGCCAAGGCCAGGGTGGAAGAAGCGAGAAAAACCAATCCGACCGAGATTCTTGAAGGCTTGGGCAAAGAGACGGAAAGCCTGAACGAGCAGGCAAGGCGCCTGGAAAGCCATGAAGACGCGGCCAATGACACCGAACTCCTCGACCTGGCTGCGCGCTTGCGAAGCGTTGCCGAGTCACTGGATGCCCATGGCCAAAGTGTTCTGGTGCGCATGTACAAGAACCGGGACGTGCTCGACATCATGCGTTTGAACTATCTGATGGATGCCGACGAAGTCAGCGTGAGTAAAACCGTTGACCGCAAGCCATTGGGCAAGGGCAAAAGCAAGTCGTTTCTTGATGTTTATTCGATCACTGATCGCGCTGACGACACACCGTTGTGGGAGGCACATTTCCACTATGACCAGCACAACGCCCCGCCCCTGAGTTTCACCACCAGAGGTGGTCACCTCAAAACCCTCGAACAGAGCAGGCGCGGCATCGACGCTCAGCGCCGCGATGAACTGGCCGGTTTGCCGCACGTGGCCATCTGGCGCCAGACCTTCGATGGCAAGACCGCGAGCAAAATATTTGCACTGGCCAGCGCGGCTGGCGTGCACCTCAAGCCTGAGTAAAGGACTCAGGACCATACGATCAATCAGGCAATGACGCCGCCCCTGCCATCAGCGCCCGTTCAGACGAGCTGATGCGCAAACCCTGCAAGGATAGAAAGACATGCCCGTTAAATCGCCTCCCAAAAGCAACAGGCCCGGTAATCGCCCGGCTCACCAAAACGCTGTGCCAGACGTGGACTCCCCGCGCCTCGACCTGCCACTGCGCACAGATTCAGACATCTCGATACCCGGTGGGCATACACCACGACCGGGCCGCTTACCAACGCCAGCCGATATCGATGCGATCGAGCCGGCACCAGGCATCACGGTTCATCAACCCGCGATGCCCATTGAAAATCCGCGCGCGGCAAGCCAGTCACTGGAACATTACTGGGTGCCTGCTGCCAGTGGTTTGTCGGATCGCAACGCTGAAGGTTTGAGAACGCACAAAGGCCGCCAGTACGCCGATGTGCCCGGCGGCATCGTGCTGGTCGGCAAAGATGCGCAAACGGGTCTGTATCGGGCCAGGCTGCCCAGCGAATCCAACCCCTCGGGGCCAGTATTATTGCGAGACTCCAGCTCGGGGCTGTGGCATGAACTGGAACACTTCGAGCCGATTGGTGTGCCATTGTCGAGCAGCCGTCTGGAAGTTTTCCGCACGCCGCTGGATTTCACTGGCGTTCAAATGGGTAGCGATGGCCTCCACCGGCTCAACGGTAAACTCTATGCTGTGATCGACAATCACAGTTACCAGGTCCTGCACGACACCGACGCCTCGACCCCATCGACAGCGGTAATGCGCATCGTCCGTGGGCAAGATCCGGTGGCCGGCGACAGCACCAATACTTACATCGCTACCCGTCCCGGGCGCTCGGAGCCGATCATTTTCGATGCTCGCGAAGGCTGGCTGGGGACGGCGGTCGGCGGTGCCGGCGGCATGTTCCGCAGCGAGCCGGGCAGCCCCGCGCATCCCAACCTGCTGCAACGATTTGCCAGCGCGATCAATCAATTACGAACGCCAGAGTCACGTGCGCGAAAACTCTTCCCGGCCCTCAACAGCGAGGAAATCTCTCAGCTTCTGCGTTCCCACGGCGATGACGTCCGCGACTATCTGTCCCAACGCGAGGCCAGTTACAGGGCACTCAAGGCAGATCTCGCTTCCTGGATCAGCAAGACATCCTCGCAGGCCCCTACCGAAACTGCACATCCCGCGGTGGAGCGTGCCGCCGAAGAAATAAAACGTTGCTGGAAACGGCAGACGGGGACGACGCTGAAACTTGATTTGGGCGAGGCGATTCTTGCCCCGCTGACGGCTGACTTCAGCCACGTACGAACACTGGAGCTGAAGGCGGTCGCCTGGTCGGACACCGCCGACACCTTCCTTGGCCGTTTCCCCAACCTTGAGAAACTGTCGGTAACTCACTCCACCCTGGACAAGCTGCCGCCCGATGTCGCGTCGATGAGTGTTCTCAAGGCCCTGGAACTGAACTCGAACCGAATCGAGTTCAATGAGCAGACAGCAGCAAAACTGGGCGCACTCAAACAGCTTGAACACCTCGACCTGTCGGGCAATCCGCTTGGCAGAATCCCGGACTTTCGCGGCATGTCACACCTGCAGTCATTGAACCTGAGCAACACCGGGCTGGACCATTGGCCCAGCGGTCTACGCGATCAGGTGGCACTGGACTTGGTCGACTTGCGCAATAACCAACTGCGCGAAATTCCACAGGCGATCCTTGACCCGTCAAGCGATGAACGACTGGCGATCACCCGTATCAACTCGGTCACGCTGATTGAAGGCAACCCCTTCCCGGCCGGCTACTGGCGAACGCTCGAGGTTTACTGGCGCCGCGTCGTGGCCGACTATCCGGCGATGCGCACTGGCTTGCGCGCAGATGCGTTCAGACTGGATGGCGACATTCCCGAAGTGGCGATGGTGCAGCGGATGTATCCGGACAAGAATCCGCAAGCCGCCAGGGAATATCTGCTCGGCCTCGGTGACGGCGCCGAAGAGCAGATAGCGCAACGCATTGCCGGTTTCGATCTACTGGAAACGCAACTGCAGGCCTACATCGCCGACAGTCAACCCGGGGCGGCCAACGCCCTGGGCCCGGAAAGAGTCAACGCCACCCGCCTGGCAAGAATCATCAGAGGCTGCTGGCTGGGTGAGTCGGAAGGCGTATTGAAACTGCCACAGCTGTACGGTCCATTACCCCTGCTGACCGTGGATTTCAGTCACATCAAATCCCTCAGTCTCGACTCGGTAATCTGGTCGGACACCGCCAATACGCTTCTGTCCAATTGCCCCAATCTGGAAAGACTGACCATCGTTAACTCCGGCATCGATAAACTGCCGCAAAAAATCGCCGAGATGGACAAACTCAACTATCTGGACCTGAGTTCAAACCAGATAAAACTGGATGAGCAAAGCGCTTTGGCACTCAGTGCACTGCATCAGTTGAAACAGATTGATCTGTCCAACAATCAACTGCGGGTGGTGCCTGACTTCAGCGCCATGTCCGGGTTGCAGGTCTTGAACCTGAAAAACACAGGCCTCACTCAGTGGCCTGCCGGGCTGCTCGACAAAACCGCTCTGACCAGCCTGGACCTGCGCGACAACCGCTTGAGCGAGGTTCCTCAGGCGAACCTCAACCCGACACCCGAGACGCTGTCCGTGGTCGCGCGGATCAACAATGTCACGCGACTTGAAGGCAACGACTTCCCCGCCGCTTACTGGCGAAAGTTCGATGGCTACTGGCGACACCTCAAAGCGTCTCACCCCGAGCTGATGGAGCCGGCGCATCCCGCCGTATTCGATAGCGAGAACTCCAGGGCGCAGCGTTATCGAAACCTGTACCCGACCAAGAGCATCAAGGAGTGCAGAGAGTTCATCTGGAGTCATGACAAAGGCACCTTTGCCCCACGCTTGCTCGCGCTGGAACAAGAGTTCGATCTTCTGAAAACCCAGCTCGACGACTGGGTTTTTTCCGGAGGCGGTAACCGCCTGCGTTACGTGCGTGCCAATCAGCTGCAAATCAACGCTACCACCCGTAATGACCGCACCGCAGCGCGGGATTTGATCATCAGTTGCTGGCGCCGCGAAACGGCGCAAAAGCACGCTTTCGACGGCTCGCCGATCGGCCTGGAACTGGACTTGAGCGGTCTGACCTTGCCGACCCTGCCGGATCTGAGCATCGACTTCAGCCATGTTGGCTCACTCAGATTGAGCGGCATGAGTCTGACGGAGTCACCGGAAGGTTTCCTCACCCGTTTTCGTCATGTGCGCTGGCTGGACATGTCGAACAATCGCCTCAGGGACTTGCCCCCGGCGGTGGGAGAAATGCACGCGATGACGCGCCTGTTTCTGCAGCACAACCAACTTGAACTCAATGCAGAAACGGCGCGGATACTGGCTGGACGCACAACGCTCAGAGCACTCTGGATCGACAACAATCCCCAGCTCGGTGTGATCCCGGATTTCAGCCTGATCACCGATATGCGCGAGGTCACCCTGGCGAACACCGGCATCTCGCAGTGGCCAACCGGGCTGTTTGATCAACCCCTGCTGACCCGGATCGATCTGAGCAACAATCAGATCACCACGATTCCTGACTTTGTCACTGCTCCGCCCCCGGAGCGCTTGGCGCATTCGGTCCAGGTCAACAGCGGCACGCTGGTGAGCAATAACCCGCTGTCGGACGCAACGCCGCAGCAATTGCTCGCCTACCGTGAACGACTGATGTTGGCCGGTACGCCTCTGACCCGAACAGCCAACCTGATCACGACGTCCGTCAACGTCGCACGACGTCCCGTCACAAGAGACGCCCTGGAACCGGACCCGCGATGGACTGAGGGATTAAGCGTCGACCAGGCTACCGCGCGAAAAGCTCAATGGCGCGCGTTACGCGAGCAGGATGGCTCGGACGGTTTCTTCAACATCCTGGCGAGCCGCGGTGACCATGCTGATTTTCGGCGTCAGGCATGGGACGTGATCGATGTCATCACAGAAAATAATCCGCAGTCGAGAAACCTGCGCAGGGAGCTGTTCGATCGCGCGTGCGAAGCCGGCTGCACTGACCTCGCCGCGGCCACCTTCACCGACCTGCAAGTCCTGGCCATGACGTACAAGGCTCGGGTTCAGGCCAGACTCGATCTGGATGGCGCACCCTTGGTGGCATTGTCCAAAGGATTGTTTCGCCTGAAGCACGTCGACGACTTCGCGGCAGCAGAGATCGCCTCAAGCAGGGCCATCATCAACGATCCGGCAACCTCCCGCGAGCTGCGAAACAGCCATAGCTTGCGCATACGCGATCCACATGAAATGACCATGGCCTACCGCTTTGGCCTACGAGATCGCCTGCAATTGCCGTTTCAGCCGCAGGCACTGACATTTATCGGCATGGCCGGCGTTACCCCGGCAATGCTGGATGCGGCGTATCGCAAAGTGTCGATGCTGAATGGTTCGCCTGAAGAATTTCAGGCGTTGGTGTCGATGGATTTCTGGCAGGACTTCATCATTCACAAATACCGGGCGCAATTCGATGCGAGTCGTCAGCCGTTTCAGGATCGTCAGGGAATTCTCGACAGCCAGTCATCACAAGGCCTGCTGAGCGAGGCTCAATACAACTCGCAAACCGATGATGTGACGGCGCAGTTGGCGATTGTCGAAGCGACATTGATTCAGACGCTGACGCGGCAGGAATTGCAGCCTCGAACAACAATCGAGGCGACTTCTGCCAACGTCACGTCTGCGCAGGAAACCCCGGGAGCGAGTAACGCAACGCTGTAACCAATAGAGCGGCGCAGCAGGCCGATTGATTTCGGCCTGCTGTCACTCGTCGTCGTCGAAGTTGTAACTGCCCGGCGCGAGGTTTTCGAAGCGCGTGTATTTGCCGATAAACGCCAGGCGGATAAAACCGATCGGGCCGTTACGCTGTTTGCCGATGATGATTTCGGCGATGCCCTTGTGCTCGGTTTCCGGGTGATACACCTCGTCGCGGTACACGAACATGATCACGTCGGCGTCCTGCTCGATCGCTCCCGATTCACGCAAGTCGGAGTTCACCGGACGCTTGTTCGGACGCTGTTCGAGGGAACGGTTGAGCTGCGACAGCGCCACCACCGGGCAGTTGAATTCCTTGGCCAGCGCTTTCAGGGATCGCGAGATCTCGGAAATTTCGTTGGTACGGTTGTCACCGCTGGAACCCGGGATCTGCATCAGTTGCAGGTAGTCGATCATGATCAGGCCGACGTCGCCGTGTTCACGCACCAGGCGCCGGGTCCGCGCACGCATTTCCGACGGGCTGATACCGGCGGTGTCATCGATGAACAGTTTGCGATCATTGAGCAGGTTGACCGCCGAGGTCAGGCGCGGCCAGTCATCATCTTCCAGTTGGCCGGAACGCACCTTGGTCTGGTCGATGCGGCCCAGCGAGGAGAGCATACGCATGATCAGCGATTCACCTGGCATCTCGAGGGAGTACACCAGGACCGCCTTCTCGCTGCGCAACACGGCGTTTTCCACGAGGTTCATCGCAAAGGTGGTTTTACCCATCGACGGACGGCCGGCGACGATGATCAAGTCGGCAGGCTGCAGGCCGCTGGTCTTCTCGTCGAGGTCGGTGTAACCGGTGGACAGGCCGGTAATCGCGTTGTCGGTGTTGAACAGGGTGTCGATGCGGTCGATGGCTTTGGTCAACAGTTCGTTGACACCGACCGGGCCACCGGTCTTTGGCCGTGCTTCGGCGATCTGGAAGATCTGCCGTTCGGCCTCATCGAGGATCTCTTCCGCGGTCCGGCCTTCCGGGTTGAAGGCGCTGTCGGCGATTTCAGTGCTGATGCCGATCAGTTGGCGCAACGTTGCACGCTGACGAACGATCTGCGCATAGGCCTTGATGTTGGCGACGGACGGCGTGTTTTTGGCCAGTTCGCCAAGGTAACCAAGGCCGCCGACCTGCGAGGTCTGCCCTTCCTTGTCCAGTTGCTCGGACAGGGTCACGACGTCGATCGGCATGTTCTGATCGGCCAGTTTGGCGATCGCACGGAAGATCAGACGGTGGTCATGTCGATAGAAATCGCCGTCGGAGACTTGATCGAGCACGCGTTCCCAGGCGTTGTTGTCCAGCATCAGACCACCGAGTACAGCCTGTTCGGCCTCGATGGAATGCGGCGGCACCTTCAGGGCAGCGGTTTGCAGATCGTATTGCTCGGGAGCGGAGATATCGTTCATGGCCACTTGTGTTTGTTGGGAAAAACAGGGAATTCAGAAAGACAAAGGGCACGACCTGTAAACAGGATCGTGCCCGATGTTAACCGTCTGACGGACAAGCCGCCAGCCGATCAGGTATTACTTAAGCTGCTACCACGACAACGCGTACGGTGGCTTCAACTTCGGCGTGCAGGTGCACAGCCACGTCGAATTCACCCACGTTGCGGATGGTGCCGTTCGGCAGACGAACTTCGCTTTTCGCAACTTCAACGCCGGAGGCGGTCAGTGCGTCAGCAATGTCGTGAGTACCGATCGAACCGAACAGCTTGCCTTCGTCGCCAGCGGTGGCAGTGATGGTCACTTCCAGCTCGGCCAGTTGGGCAGCACGGCTTTCAGCCGATGCTTTACGGTCTGCGGCAGCTTTTTCCAGCTCGGCACGACGCTCTTCAAACGCAGCCAGGTTGGCAGCGGTTGCAGCGGTAGCTTTGCCGAAAGGCAGCAGGTAGTTACGGCCGTAACCGGCCTTAACGTTTACTTTGTCGCCCAGGTTGCCCAGGTTGGCGATTTTTTCCAGAAGGATCAGTTGCATGTGGAAATCCTCTTAACTTTTAACCTTCACCGTTCGCGTTATCGGCGTCTTTCGACACGTGACGACCGCGAAAATCAATCAGGCTGTCGACAATGGCCAGAACCACGAGCAACGGATAGATCAGCTGCATGAACAGCAGCAGCGTGACGTACAACCCCACCAGCCAGAAACCGGCCAGTCGCTTCTGCCCGACCAGCCCGTGAATCAGGGCAAGTCCGGCGAACACCAGCGGTACACTGCACAACGGCGTCAACATGGCCATCTGTGCACCGAGATTCGGGCCCAGAAGCATCAACGCCAGCAGTAACATCGCCGGCCCCAGCGGGATCCGGATGGCGCGAAACTCGCGACCAAAACCACCCGGGTTGTACAACAACGCCTGCCAATGCCGCCCGACAATCAGGCTCAGCACGCTGACGATCTGCAACAGCGCCGCAATCAGTCCGGTCAGGACCGGTGCAATCAGGGACGCGAAACGCGCTTGCTCATCGACCGACAATTGCTTGTAGGTCTCACCGAGAAGCGCCGGCATGACCTTTATTAAGGCCTGCGCGAGCATCTCGATCTGGGCCGCAAACGCAGCCCCAAGCACCACCGAAAACACCACGCCAATCACTACGCTGACCAGCAGCGTGCGGACCCAGGACTCACTTGCGCGCAAAACCAACGCAAGCCCCGAAGACCCCAGCAGCACCAGAAGTGCCCGTGGGTCATCGGCATACAACCACCAGATCAACGCCGGCAGCAGCCCCAGAGACAGAACACCCAGGGCGTCCGTCAGTCCGCGCCGCAGCAGCACAAGGCTCCCCGCGGCAGCACCCAACCAATACAACAACGGCAATGTTGCACATCCGGCCACCACGAGAGTGGCCTGCATACGGCCTCGCATGATGAACTCAGCTAAGGCACGCATGCATTCAATCCTTTGCTACTTGTCGACTGCCCGGTCTCAGCGGCCGTGGCTGTCGGTGTAGGCCAGCAGGGCCAGGAAGCGGGCGCGCTTGATAGCGGTGGCCAGCTGACGCTGATAACGAGCTTTGGTACCGGTGATGCGGCTTGGAACGATTTTGCCGGTCTCGGATACGTAGGCTTTCAGAGTGTTGAGATCTTTGTAATCGATCTCTTTCACGTCTTCAGCGGTGAAGCGGCAGAATTTACGACGACGGAAGAAACGTGCCATTTGATAGGCTCCTTAAAAGGTCCGTGGATTACTCGTCAGCGTTATCGCTGTTGTCGCTGTCATCACTATCAGCGCTATCAGCGCCTTCGTGCTCAGGACGGTCGCGACGCTCACGGCGCTCACTGCGGTTTTCTTCAGCCTTGAGCATCTCGGACTGGCCGGTAACGGCTTCGTCGCGACGGATGACCAGGTTACGGATCACTGCATCGTTGTAGCGGAAGTTGTCTTCCAGCTCGGCCAGGGCCTTGCCAGTGCACTCAACGTTCAGCATCACGTAGTGAGCCTTGTGAACATTGTTGATTGCGTAGGCCAGTTGACGACGGCCCCAATCTTCCAGACGGTGGATTTTGCCGCCGTCTTCTTCGATCAGCTTGGTGTAACGCTCAACCATGCCGCCGACTTGCTCGCTTTGATCCGGGTGGACCAAAAAGATGATTTCGTAATGACGCATGAATGCTCCTTACGGGTTGTAGCCTGCCGCTCAAAAACGGTCAGACAAGGAGTGAATGACACTTATGGACTTGCTGGCGCGGGGCACATGCGTGCCTGCCGTCACAGCAAGGGGCGCAATTGTAGAGAAGGGACAGAGGAGGTGCAAGGCAATTGGTGAATATTTGAACAACCACCCATTTATGCAACACCACAAAACACTGTGGGAGCGAGCTTGCTCGCGAATGCAGTTTGTCAGGCAACATTTATGTCGACTGACACTCCGCTTTCGCGAGCAAGCTCGCTCCCACATTTGAATCGCGTACGACTCAGGATTTCTTGGTGGCAGCCTTGGCTTTTGCACCGCGCTGACGCTGGGCTTCGAACAGGCAGACGCCGGTCGCCACGGAAACGTTGAGGCTGCTGACGCTACCGGCCATCGGCAGGTTCACCAGATAGTCGCAGTGTTCGCGGGTCAGGCGACGCATGCCTTTGCCTTCAGCACCCATGATCAGAATGGTCGGGCCAGTCAGGTCCTGGTCATAGATGCTGACCTCAGCCTCGCCCGCCGTGCCGACAACCCACAGACCGCGCTGCTGAAGCTTTTCCAGCGTACGGGCGAGGTTGGTTACCGCGACCAGCGGAATCACTTCCGCCGCGCCGCAAGCGACTTTACGCACGACCGGCGTCAGGGTCGCCGACTTGTCTTTCGGCACGATCACCGCCAGCGCACCGGCCGCATCGGCCGAACGCAGGCAGGCACCGAGGTTGTGCGGGTCGGTCACGCCGTCGAGCACCAGCAACAGCGGCGCGCCTTCCGTGCGATCGAGCAGTTCGTCGAGCATGGCTTCGCCCCAGACCTGGCTCGGGCTTACTTCCGCGACTACGCCCTGGTGCACACCCTCAACCCAGGCATCCATTTCGCGACGTTCGGCCTGGCCGACCTGAACGCGATTTTCGTTGGCCAGCTCAACCAGAGTCTGCACACGCGGATCGTTGCGGCTTTCCGCCAGCCAGATCTGCTTGACGCGTTTCGGGTGGTGACGCAGCAACGCTTCTACCGCGTGAACGCCATAGATTTTTTCCAACTGACTCATGACTTCGCCTTCGGTTTACGTGCCCCGCCACTTTTGGCTGGAGCGGAACCCGCTTTTGGCGGGCCCTTACGGTGTTTGCTCGGTTTGGCTGGCTTGCCGCCGGAGGCCTTTTCAGGCGCCGACCGTCCGGTCTTTCCCCCGGACGCCGCTTTACCACCGTTTTTGGCATCGGAAAGCAGCGCTTTCTTCATTTCACGGCTTTTGCGCAGCTCGGCGTTCTTCGCCACGGCATCGCTAGGGCGATAGGCTTCGGCAGCCTTTTCCTTGGCCGGACGACGGCTGGCGGTTTTTGCCGGAGCCTTTTCTTCCGCAACCTTGGCCGCCGGAGCCGCGGTTTCAGTGCCACGTTTTTTGCGACCGATCGGCGCGCTGATGGTTTTTTCGGCCATCTCGAAGTCGATCTTGCGTTCGTCGAGGTCGACGCGCATGACCCGCACTTCAACGGTATCGCCGAGGCGGAAGCTGCGCCCGGTGCGCTCGCCCGCCAAGCGGTGATGCACAGGATCGAAGTGGTAGTAATCGCCCGGCAGCGCCGTGACGTGGACCAGACCTTCGACGTAGATGTCGGTCAGCTCGACGAACAGGCCAAAACCGGTGACCGCGGTGATCACCCCCGGGAACGACTCGCCCACGCGATCCTTCATGAACTCGCACTTGAGCCAGTTCACCACGTCACGGGTCGCTTCATCCGCGCGACGTTCGCTCATGGAGCACTGCTCGCCGAGTTGTTCCAGCGCAGCCTCGTCGTACGGATAGATGCGTGCCTTCGGAATGGTCATCGCACCGGCACGGCGAACGTGCGGGGTGTCCTGTTTCGAATGGATCACGCTGCGGATCGCACGGTGCGTGAGCAAGTCCGGGTAACGACGAATCGGCGAAGTGAAGTGGGTATAGGCTTCGTAATTCAGGCCGAAGTGGCCGTCGTTTTCAGCGCTGTATACCGCCTGGCTCAGCGAGCGCAGCATGACGGTCTGGATCAGGTGGAAATCCGGACGATCCTTGATGCTCGCCAGCAGTGCCTGATAGTCCTTCGGCGACGGGCCATCCTTGCCTTTGTGCAGGGACAGGCCGAGCTCGCCAAGGAACGCGCGCAGTTTTTCCAGACGCTCCGGTGGCGGACCGGCATGAACGCGGTACAACGCAGGAATTTCGTGCTTCTTGAGGAATTCGGCAGTGGCCACGTTGGCCGCCAGCATGCACTCCTCGATCAGTTTGTGCGCATCGTTACGGGTGGTCGGACGGATTTCGGCAATCTTGCGCTCGGAACCGAAGATGATCCGGGTTTCCTGAGTCTCGAAATCGATCGCGCCGCGCACATGACGGGCGGCGAGCAGCACTTTGTAAAGCGAATAAAGCTGCTTGAGGTGCGGCACAACGTCGGTGTATTCGCCGCGCAGTTTGCGCGCTTCGGCAACTTTCGGCGTTTCCAGCATCGCGCTGACTTTGTTGTAGGTCAGACGAGCGTGGGAATGGATCACCGCTTCATAGAAGCAGTAGTCGGTCATTTCGCCGGACTTGGAGATGGTCATCTCGCAAACCATGGCCAGACGATCGACATGCGGGTTCAGCGAGCACAGGCCGTTGGACAGTTGCTCAGGCAGCATCGGCACGACGCGCTCAGGGAAGTACACCGAGTTGCCGCGCACTTGCGCTTCGTTGTCCAGCGCCGAACCGATTTTCACGTAGCTGGAAACGTCGGCAATCGCCACGTACAACTTCCAGCCACCGGAGAACAAGCGCAGCTTGCCCGGTTTTGCTTCGCAATAAACCGCATCGTCGAAGTCGCGGGCATCTTCGCCGTCGATGGTGACGAACGGCAGATGGCGCAGGTCGACGCGCTTCTCTTTGTCCTTTTCTTCGACTTCCGGCTTGAGCTTGGCCGCTTCTTTCAGAACAGCTTCAGGCCAGACGTGCGGAATGTCGTAAGTGCGCAGCGCGACATCGATTTCCATGCCCGGCGCCATATAGTTGCCGACCACTTCAACCACGTCGCCCTGCGGCTGGAAGCGCGGCGTTGGCCAATGGGTGATTTTCACCTCGACGAACTGACCGATCTGCGCGTTGGCGTTGCGGCCCGGAGTGACCAGCACTTCCTGCTGGATCTTCGGGTTGTCCGCAACGACGAAGCCGATGCCGCCTTCTTCAAAGTAGCGACCGACGATGGTTTCGTGCGCACGGGACACCACTTCGACGATCACGCCTTCGCGGCGACCGCGACGATCGAGACCGGAGACGCGCGCCAAGGCACGGTCGCCATCGAACACCAGGCGCATTTGCGCAGGGCTCATGAACAGGTCGTCGCTGCCGTCGTCAGGCACCAGGAAGCCAAAACCGTCACGGTGACCACTGATGCGACCGAGGATCAGGTCGAGCTTGTCGACCGGCGCGTAAGTGCCACGGCGGGTGTAGATCAGTTGAGCGTCGCGCTCCATGGCGCGCAGACGGCGGCGCAGGGCTTCGATCTGGTCTTCTGTGGTCAGACCAAACTCTTCGACCAGTTGCTCGCGGGCAGCCGGCGAACCCCGATCGGCGAGGTGCGCCAGGATCAGTTCGCGGCTAGGAATAGGGTTTTCATATTTTTCCGCTTCACGAGCGGCCTCGGGATCGAGGGACTGCCAATCGGCCATTAGAGAGTTTTCACCTTGTCTATATGCGGGTTAGTTTGGCATAGGCGCCATGAAACGGGAAATTTCCGACTATATAAGGCCCTTATGAGGGTCTGTATCGTCGCTTGAAAGCCGTTTTGAACACCGCTGGTAAAAAAAATCATATTTTTTGCTGACAGGGGTTTACAGTTAAAAAGACGCTCCGTATAGTGCGCGCCATCGACGACGCACAGCGCTGCCGATACTGCCCAGATGGTGAAATTGGTAGACACGCCAGCTTCAGGTGCTGGTGACCTTACGGTCGTGGAAGTTCGAGTCTTCTTCTGGGCACCAATTTCGAGCTTGAGACTAGATCAGTTTCAAGGCTCACACAAAACCCGCGAAAGCGGGTTTTTTGCATTCTAAGCCCGGGTTTTCTTAAAACTGATTTATTAAAATTAAATCAGGGGTTTACAGATCAAAACGCGCTCCGTATAGTGCGCCACATCAACAGCGGCAACGCTTGCGATGATTGCCCAGATGGTGAAATTGGTAGACACGCCAGCTTCAGGTGCTGGTGACCTTACGGTCGTGGAAGTTCGAGTCTTCTTCTGGGCACCAATTCAAATTCAAGGTTACGACCTTGGATTTCACAAAAACCCGCGAAAGCGGGTTTTTGCGTTTCCGGCTTCCAGAAATTTATCGCCACCTCACCTATCAAAACGCCAGCCCCACCGCAAGGCGCACTTGAGAAACAATATCGTTTATCATTGTTGCAAGTTTTTGCAATGCGACAGTGAGGAACCCTGCGAATGACGTTTCGAAATACCCTGCGCCGAGGCTTGACCTTCACCCTTCTTGGCCTGGCGCTCGCCACTCCCCTCACCCAGGCTGCCGATGCGGTTTCCCTGACTCTGTACAACGGCCAGCACAAGGAAGTCGGTGACGCGATCGCCAAAGCCTTCGAAGCCAAGACCGGCATTCACGTCAACGTGCGCAAAGGCAGCAGCAATCAACTCGCCAGCCAGATCATCGAAGAAGGCGACCGCTCCCCTGCCGATGTCATCTACACCGAAGAATCGCCGCCGCTGAACAATCTCGGCGAACAAGGCCTGCTGGCCAAGGCCGATGCCGCCACCCTGGCCGTACTGCCGGAAAAATACGTCGCGACTAACGGCACCTGGATCGGCGTGACTGCCCGGGTTCGTGTCGTCGCGTTCAACCCTAAGCTGATCGATGAAAAAGACCTGCCGAAGTCGGTGATGGAATTTTCCGATCCGAAGTGGCAAGGCAAAGTCGGCTTCGTCCCGACCAGCGGCGCGTTCCAGGAACAAGCCGTGGCGATCATCAAGATGCACGGTCGCGACGCCGCCGAAGAATGGCTGACCGGCCTGCGCGCTTTCGGCAAGACCTACAGCAACAACATGGTTGCGCTCAAAGCCGTGGAAAACGGTGAAGTCGCCACCGTGCTGGTGAACAACTACTACTGGTTCGCCCTGCAGCGCGAGAAAGGCAAACTCGACTCGAAACTGCATTACTTCACCGGCGGCGACGTCGGCGGCCTGATCACCGTGTCCAGCGCTGCCGTGCTGAAATCCAGCAAACACCCAAAAGAAGCCCAGCAATTCCTTGCCTACATGGCCAGCGAAGAAGGCCAGCGCGTGATCACCCAGACCACCGCCGAATACCCGCTGCACAAAGGCATGGAATCGGATCGCGGGCTCAAGCCGTTCAGCGAACTGGAAGCGCCGAACGTGACGCCCGCCGACTTGGGCAATGCTGAAGAAGCGCTGGACCTGGAACGCGAAGTTGGCTTGAACTGATGACCGCATCGTTATCCGCCCCCGCCGCGCGCGGGGGTTACGCACCAAAGCGTAAGCGGCCTTCAATCTGGCTGGTGCTGCCAGTGTTGTTGCTGGTGGTGCTGAGTCTGTTGCCGCTGGCTTACGTCGGGCTCAAGGCCTGGCAGGCCGGTTGGGCCCAAGCGCTGCATTTGTTGTGGCGCCCGTATGTATTCGGCCTGCTGCGCAACACCTTGGCACTGATGGTTGGCGTGACGATTACCTGCGGCGTGATCGGCCTGTCACTGGCCTGGTTGCTGGAGCGCAGCAATTTGCCGGGGCGGCGCCTGTGGGGCGTGATTCTGTGCCTGCCGTTCGCGGTGCCGGCGTTTGTCAGCAGCTTCACCTGGGTTTCCTTGAGCGCGAAGTTCGAAGGGCTTGGCGGGGCGATTCTGGTGATGAGCCTGTCCAAGTATCCGCTGATATTTCTGCCGGTGGCGGCAACGCTGCGCAATCTTGATCCCTCACTTGAAGAGTCGGCCCGCACCCTTGGGCAGAATCGCTGGGGCGTGTTTTTCCGCGTGACCCTGCCGCTGCTCTGGCCATCGCTACTGGCCGGCTCGCTACTGATTGCCTTGCACATGCTGGTGGAGTTCGGCGCACTGTCGATCATCGGCCTGCAAACTTTCACCACGGCGATCTACCAGCAATTCGAACTGGAATTCAGCAACGCCAACGCGGCGATGCTGTCGGCCGTGCTGCTGGCACTGTGTCTGGTGCTGTTGTGGCTGGAACTGCGCGTACGCGGCAAAGGCCGACATGTGCGCACCGGACAAGGCGCGGCGCGGCAGGCTGAACAGGTTCGTCTGGGCCCTTGGGCGGCGGTCGGTCAGTTCTATTGCCTGCTGCTGGCGATCATCGGTAGCGGGATTCCACTGGGGATGCTGGCGTACTGGCTCGCAGTCGGCTCGTCGGCAGCATTCCCAGTAGCGGCTATCACTGAAGCGTTGCTGTCGTCGCTGGCGTTGTCGCTGGGTGGCGCGGCGCTGTGCCTGGTACTGGCGGTGCCGGTGGGATTGCTGGTGGTGCGCTACAAAGGTCACCTGGCGATCTGGGCCGAACGCTTGCCGTATCTGCTGCACGCGCTGCCGGGCCTGGTGATTGCGCTGACGCTGGTGTATTTCGCCCTGCATTACGTGCCGGCGCTGTACCAGACCTCGGGACTGCTATTGATCGCCTATGCGCTGCTGTTTCTGCCACTGGCACAGGCGCCGATTCGCACGGCGCTGAACAAGGCTGCGCCGCAACTGGAGGAGGCAGCGCGCACGTTGGGCGCTTCGTCGTTCATGGCGTTCTGCAGGGTGACGTTGCCGATTATTTTCCCGGCATTGGGCGCGGCATTTGCGCTGGTGTTTCTGGATGCGATGAAGGAATTGACGGCGACGTTGCTGCTGAGTCCGACCGGGCTCAATACGCTGGCGACCGAAGTGTGGGCGCATACCGCGAATGTCGAATTTGCGGCAGCGGCGCCTTATGCGGCGTTGTTGATTTTGGTGTCTGGATTGCCGGTTTATCTGCTGACAACGCGGATGTATCTGAGCCGCTGACACCGCTATCGCGAGCAGGCTCGCTCCCACATTTTGACCGAGTCCCATCAGAGGAATGCGATCTAATGTGGGAGCGAGCCTGCTCGCGAAGAGGCCCGCCCAAACAGCCTCAAGCCCTGAACTGCCCCAGACTCGCCTTCAGCTGCGCCGCCAAACCATCCAGCACCTTGCCACTCGCCGTGGTCTCCACTACCGCCTGCGCCGCTTTCTCGGCCTGCGCATGAATCGTCTCGACCCGACCACGAACAGCCTGAGCACCCTGCGCCTGATGCGCAGCTGCTTGTGTCGCCAGGCCAATCGCCGCATGCACCTGCTCGACCGAGATCTGAACCGACTGCTGCAACCGCGCACTGTCACGCAACACCAGCAAACCTTCACTAGCCTGACGCCCGGCCTGACCGATCGCCTCGACCGCTTCGCGCGCACCCTGCTGCAACGCGACAATGTGCGCCTGAATATCACCGGTAGAGCTTTGTGTCTTGCTGGCCAATGCGCGAACCTCGTCAGCCACCACTGCAAAACCACGCCCGGTCTCACCGGCCCGCGCCGCCTCGATAGCGGCGTTGAGCGCCAGCAGGTTGGTCTGTTCGGCAATCCCGTGAATCACCGTCAGCACCACTTCGATCTGCTCACTCTGCTGCGCCAGCCGCTCGATGACTTTCGCCCCGGTATCGACCTGCCCCGCCAACGCCTCGATCAGGCTGCCGACCTTGGCGGACGTCCGGGTGTTTTCGTCGGTGGCCTGGCGAATATCCACTACCTGCTTCAACGCCGCTTGCATCGCATGGCTTTCCGACTGCGCCTCGTCGGCCATTTGCGACAGCGCGCGCAGGCTCTCCGCCACTTCATCACGCTGCATGCCCGCCGCCGCATCGGCACCGGCATTGCGCAACGTCATCGCGCCGATTTCCACACCGGTACGCTGCGCCACATCACCCGCCTCGCGCACGATCGGCTGCAACTTATCCACAAAGCGATTGACCGCCGAAGCCATGTCGCCGATTTCGTCTTTGCTGTTGATCTGCACGCGTTTGGTCAGGTCGCCCTCGCCCGCCGCCAGGTCATCCATCGCGGCGTTGAGCATCTTCAGACGATTGACCACGCGATGGCCGAGCACGACTGCCAGCAACAGCAATACGCCGCAACCGACCAGCGCCAGGCCCATGCCGATCCGCCAACGCAAAGTCGCCGCCGCTTCTTGAACAGTATTGGCGGTGTTGGCTTTCATCTCGACGGCGGTTGACTGCGCCGATTGCAGGCGCGCCTGCATGGCTTTGGCACTGTCCGCTGCAGCGCCTTTCAGGCTGTCGCCGACCAATTGATCACTGCTGGCGATCAGCGCGGAGAAGCGCTTGTCGAGTGCCGCGAGATCGGTTTCCACCGACGCCGTGGAGACACCCATCAGCACCTTGCCGATTTCCACGCCATTGGGATTGATCGAGGCCTCCAGGTAGTAAACCGACGGATCGTTTTTCGCCGCATCCAGCACTTTATCCAGCGCACGCTCGCCCTGGCCTTTTTCCAGCAAGGCCTTGTTGATCGGGTTTTCGCGATTGAGATAGCGGGTCAGGTGCTGACCGGTGGCGTCGTCATAGACCACGAACAGCACATTGGGATTGCGCTGGGCGCGGCGGGCGAACTCGGACAGGGTCGGCACATCACTGTCCCACATGGCGCGCGGGGCCACGGAGGCGAGCAATTGCGCCATGTCATTGGCCGAGTCCTTGAGATCCTTTTCCAGCGTCGCACGCAGTTGCGCCTGCTCTTCTTTCAAACGCGAAGACAGGCCGGCGGTAAGCCGCTGGCGGGTACTGGCAGACAAGGCATCGAGACTCGAGGTGACTTCACGCCCGGCTTGCTCCAGTTCACCGGAAAGTTTCTGGCTGTCGGCGCCCAAGCGCACCGCCAAATCAGCTTCCAGCGCGGTGACGGTGCTCCGCGTGAGGGCAACGGCCACCAGCACCTGCACCAAAAGGGCGATACCAAGGGTAACGAACACGGGCCGCAACAAACGGCTTTGTAACAGTGAGAGAACGGCCGACACTGTGAATACCTCTACTTCTGACGCCATTAATTTGATGGCACTCTTGTAGACAGATTCACAGCAAAGGTCATGCCGTCCAACAGGCATAAACGACAAAGGCCCCGATTAAGGGGCCTTTGTGTTTTTACATCAACGACTTATCAAGCAAACGGATGACGCAGAACGATGGTTTCGTTGCGGTCCGGGCCCGTCGAAATAATGTCGATCGGCGCGCCGATCAACTCTTCAACGCGTTTGATGTAGGCACGCGCGTTAGCTGGCAGCTCTTCCAGGGTTTTGGCACCCACGGTCGATTCGGTCCAGCCCGGTACTTCTTCGTACACAGGCTGCAGGCCTACGTAGCTGTCAGCGTCAGTTGGAGCAACTGCGTTGCCTTGCGCATCTTTGTAGCCGACGCAAATGTTGATGGTTTCCAGACCGTCGAGTACATCCAGCTTGGTCAGGCAGATGCCCGAGATGCTGTTCACATCGATCGCGCGACGCAGGATAACGGCGTCGAACCAGCCGCAACGACGGGCACGGCCGGTGGTCGCACCGAACTCGTGACCTTGCTTGGCCAGGTGCGCACCGACGTCGTCAAACAGCTCAGTCGGGAATGGACCCGAACCGACGCGGGTGGTGTAAGCCTTGGTGATGCCCAGGATGTAATCCAGGAACATCGGGCCAACACCGGAACCGGTCGCCACGCCACCGGCGGTGGTGTTGGAGCTGGTCACGTACGGGTAGGTACCGTGGTCGATGTCGAGCAACGAACCCTGGGCGCCTTCGAACATGATGTCTTTGCCGGCGCGACGCAGGTCGTGCAGCTCGGCAGTGACGTCGAGCATCAGCGGCTTGAGCAGCTCAGCGTATTCCTTGCACTCAGCCAGGGTCTTTTCAAACTCGATGGCCGGCTCTTTGTAGTAACCGACCAACATGAAGTTGTGGTAATCCACCAGTTCACGCAGCTTGTCTTCGAAGCGTGGCATGTTGAGCAGGTCGCCAACACGCAGGCCACGACGGGCAACCTTGTCTTCGTACGCCGGGCCGATGCCGCGACCGGTGGTACCGATCTTCAGTTCGCCACGGGCCTTTTCACGGGCCTGGTCCAGCGCCACGTGGAAGGACAGAATCAGCGGGCAGGACGGGCTGATACGCAGACGCTCGCGGACCGGTACGCCTTTCTCTTCCAGCTTGGTGATCTCGCGCAGCAGGGCGTCAGGTGCAACCACCACGCCGTTGCCGATCAGGCACTGCACGCCTTCGCGCAGCACGCCCGACGGGATCAGGTGCAGGACGGTTTTTTCGCCGTCGATCACCAGTGTGTGGCCAGCGTTGTGGCCACCTTGGTAGCGCACTACGGCTGCAGCATGTTCGGTCAGCAGATCAACGATCTTGCCTTTGCCCTCATCACCCCATTGGGTGCCCAGGACTACGACATTCTTACCCATAACACTTGTCCTCATTCGCGCAAACTTGGTGCCGGCGATGGCCGGCAGGAAAACTCAAGAAGCCAGTGGCGATACTTGCCAAAGCCCGTTCTGCTGAATCAATTGCCGGTCGCAGTCCGCATCACGGGCGGCGGCCAAAGGTTGCCCAGGCAGGGCCTGAACGACACGCTGACCCTCACTGCGCAACTGGCAAACCTGCTGCCAGAGTGCCGCATCCGTACTGTCAGGCATCCAGATACCGCCAGACGGTAGCTCGATCTCAGCACGCCCCAGGGTCACCAGGGTTTTCAAATCGGTGGAGAAGCCTGTCGCCGGACGGGCGCGACCGAAGTCGGCACCGATGTCGTCATAGCGACCGCCCTGAGCGATGGACTGACCAACGCCCGGCACGAACACCGCGAACACCACACCGGTGTGGTAGTGGTAGCCACGCAGTTCGCCCAGATCGAAGTACAGCGGCAGATCAGGGAAACGTGCCGACAGACGCTCGGCGATCGCCAGCAAATCCTCCAGTGCCGCCAGCACCGGCGCCGGCGCATTGGCCAGGCGCTCGCGGGCAGCGCTCAACACTTCACGGCCGCCACACAGGTCGACCAACGCCCGCAGCATGCCCGACAAGTCGGCCGGCAAGCCCTCGGTCAAGGCAATGACTTCGTCGATGGCCTTGCGTTGCAACGCATCGAACAACTGCTGCTCGACTTCGCCGGAAAGACCGGCGGCGCGCGCCAGACCACGATAGATGCCGACATGACCGAGGTCCATGTGCACGTCCGGCACATCGGCCAGTTGCAGCATGGCCAGCATCAGGCTGATGACTTCGACGTCGCTGCTCGGGCTGGCGTCGCCGTACAGCTCGGCGCCCAGCTGGATCGGGCTGCGCGAGGACGACAATGCACGCGGCTGGGCGTGCAGGACGCTGCCGGCATAGCACAGACGGCTCGGGCCTTCGCGACGCAGGGTGTGCGCATCGATGCGCGCCACTTGCGGCGTGATGTCGGCGCGGAAACCCATCTGCCGGCCCGATTGCGGGTCGATGACCTTGAAGGTACGCAGATCAAGGTCCTGGCCCGCGCCGGTCAGCAGGGATTCCAGGTACTCGATATGGGGAGTCACGACAAACTCGTAACCCCAGCTCTGGAACAGATCCAACACCTGACGACGCGCGACTTCAATGCGCGCCGCTTCCGGTGGCAGTACTTCTTCGATGCCATCTGGCAGCAGCCAGCGGTCTACCGTTGCCATTACGCCATTCCCCTTTGATCCGGGCGGCCAGCCTGCGGGCGAGCCTTGAGTGAAGCAGAAAATGACCGATCCGTTCAAAACGCACGCGCATGAACGACGCGGCGAAAGGCCTGTTACCGGCTTCGCCCATCACTTTCCTCGAAATACTCTCGGGCCATTCAACCCGATGCCTGCAACAAAAAACAGCAATCAAACGTGCAGACGCAAAAAAGCCGGGAATTTCCCGGCTGCCGCATCATACACACGTTTTCCCAAAGGATCACCCCGCCCGAGGTTTTAGCCGCCGGGCGGAATGATTCAGGTCAACGGCGTATCAAGGCTTGGCCTTTTCCAGGTAGTGGAAAAAGTCGCTGCTTGGGTCGAGGACCAATACGTCGGATTTGTTCGCGAAGCTTTCACGGTAGGCGCGCAGGCTACGGTAGAAACTGTAGAACTCCTGATCCTGACCGTAGGCCTTGGAGTAGATCGCAGCGGCCTGGGCATCACCGTCACCGCGAACCTCTTCGGATTCACGATAGGCTTCAGCCAGCAGCACGCGGCGTTGACGATCAGCATCGGCACGGATGCCTTCTGCCAGCTCGTTACCCTTGGCGCGGTGCTCGCGAGCCTCACGCTCACGCTCGGTGCTCATACGTTCGAACACACTGCGGTTTACTTCTTTCGGCAGGTCGATGGCCTTGACCCGAACATCGACGACTTCGATACCCAGCTCTTTTTCCGCCATCTTGTTCAGCGAGGCAGTGATGTCAGCCATCAGTGCGTCACGCTCACCCGACACCACTTCGTGCAGGGTGCGCTTACCGAACTGGTCACGCAGACCGGATTCCAGACGACGGGACAGACGCTCGTCGGCGATTTGCTTGAGGCCGGAAGTCGCGGTGTAGAAGCGCTCGGCATCTTTCACGCGCCACTTGGCGTAAGCATCGACCATCACGGCTTTCTTTTCCAGGGTCAGGAAACGCTGTGTCGGTGCATCCAGCGTCATCAGACGTGCGTCGAATTTACGCACCTGGTTAACGTAAGGCACCTTCACATGCAGACCTGGCTGAACATCGGCCTGAACCACGCGACCGAATTGCAGCAGCACCGCACGCTCGGTCTGAGCGACGATGTAGAAGCAGTTCCAGCCCACCAGTACCACAACGACGCCAACGATCAGGGCGATCAGCGATTTATTGCTCATCAGCGGGTCTCCCTTGTGCGCGACTGCGGCAGGTCAGTGACATGCGGCGTGACGTCCGTGTTGTTGCTGGCGGCAGCCGAACCGGTAACCGGCGCATTGCTGCCCGAACTGTTTTGAATCATTTTGTCCAACGGCAGGTAAAGCAGGTTGCTCTGGCCGTTCTTGTTGCCGGTCACGAGTACCTTGCTGGTGTTGCTGAAGACTTCCTGCATGGTGTCCAGGTACAGACGCTGGCGGGTCACTTCAGGTGCCTTGCGATACTCGGCGACCAGTTTGGTAAAGCGATCGGCCTCACCCTTGGCGCGCGAGACCGTTTCGTCACGATAACCGTTGGCATCTTCAAGGATGCGCTGGGCCTGACCACGGGCTTCCGGCACGACGCCGTTGGCGTAGGTTTCAGCCTGGTTGCGCGAACGCTGCTCGTCTTCACGGGCGCGGATCACGTCATCGAAGGCTTCCTGCACTTCACGCGGTGCCGCTGCGCTCTGTACGTTGACCTGAGTAACGGTGATACCGGTGCGATAGGTATCGAGGAAGCGTTGCAGACGCTCCTTGATTTCGCTGGCCATCAATTCACGACCTTCGGTCAGCACCTGATCCATGGCGGTGGAACCCACCACGTGGCGCAGGGCGCTGTCGGTCGCATGCTGCAGGCTGATTTCCGGCTGATCGACGTTCAGCACGAAGTCCTGCAGGTTGCTGATCTTGTACTGCACGGTCAGCGGCACTTCGACGATGTTCTCGTCTTCGGTCAGCATCTGGCCTTGCTTGGTGTAGGCACGCTCACGCGTGACGTTTTCCATGTACTTTTTATCGATCGGCGGGAAGTAGATGTTCAGGCCCGGGCCGACAGTCTCGTAGTACTTGCCGAAGCGCAGCACCACTGCCTGCTCCTGCTCGTCGACCACGTAGACTGCGCTGTACAGCCAGACAGCCGCCAGCACGACGAGGCCGATGCCGAGCAGACCGCCGAAGCCGCCACTGCTCTTGCCCGACCCACCGCCATCGTCACCACGTTTCTTACCACCACCGAACAACCCGTTCAGGCTTTCCTGCAGCTTTCGGAAGGCCTCGTCGAGATCCGGTGGCCCCTTGCGGTCGCCGTTATTGCGGCGTTTGCCACCCCAAGGATCCTGATTATTCGAGTTGCCACCCGGCTCATTCCAAGCCATAGCGCTCTCCATCTGATAAAGCAAAGACGCACCCACGGCGCGCCGACCAATGCTACAGAATGCCTGCCGTTGCGGCACAACCGCTTTTTCAGGCTTTTATTGCAAAGTGTGTTGCTCGATGAATTCCATCGGCTGCAATCCTTCGCGGCTTACCAGTCGATTCAGCTCGACACGGGGCAAACGAACGGCCAGCAGACTGATGCCTTCTTCGTCGTGCTCTTCTTTCTGCACCGCACCGAGTTCGAAAAACTGCGCACGCAGTCGGGCGAATCGTTGCGGCAAGCGCAAGGTGCCGATGAACAAATCACTGCCGAGTAATTCGGCGATGGCTTGTTCAAGCAATTCCAGGCCACTGCCATCACGCGCCGACAGCCAGACCCGCTGGGGCTTGCCGTTCTCGTCACGCTGGATTTGTGGCTCAACGCCTTCAAGCAAATCGAGTTTGTTATAGACCTCGAGTATCGGCAAGTCCTGGGCACCAATCTCGCCCAGCACCACCATCACCTGCTCGATCTGCAACATGCGATCCGGTTCAGCCGCATCGATCACGTGCAACAACAAGTCAGAGTTGGCCGACTCTTCGAGGGTAGACCGAAATGCTTCGACCAGCTTGTGCGGCAAGTGACGAATGAAGCCCACCGTATCCGCCAGGACAATCGGCCCCAGGTCGTCCAGATCCAGACGACGCAGGGTCGGGTCCAGCGTGGCGAACAACTGGTCAGCCGCATACACGTCGGACTTCGTCACGTTGTTGAAGAGTGTGGATTTACCGGCGTTGGTGTATCCCACCAGAGAAACGGTGGGGATATCCGCACGGGAGCGGCCACGTCGCGATTGCTCGCGCTGGCTGCGCACCTTCTCCAGACGGCCCTTGATCTGTCGCAGGCGAACCCGCAGCAAACGGCGGTCGGTTTCGAGCTGGGTCTCACCCGGGCCACGCATGCCGATGCCGCCACCTTGACGTTCAAGGTGAGTCCAGCCGCGAACCAGGCGGGTGCTCATGTGGTCAAGCTGGGCCAGTTCGACCTGGAGCTTACCTTCATGGGTGCGGGCGCGCTGGGCGAAAATATCGAGAATCAGACCGGTACGGTCGATCACGCGACACTCGAAAACACGTTCGAGGTTACGTTCCTGACTGGGCGTGAGGATGTGATTGAAAATCACCAGATCGGCTTCTTCAGCTTTGACCAGGTCGCGTAATTCCTCGACCTTGCCACTGCCAATCAGGTATTTGGCGGTTGGCCGATGACGCGGCACGTTAAAAAACGCAACGGTCTCGGCGCCGGCCGAATTAGCCAATTCCTGAAACTCCTGCGGATCTTCGCGCGCCTCAGGGTCCTGTCCATCCAAGTGAACGAGGATCACTCGTTCACCACCACCGTGGCGCTCAAAGAACAAAGGAGACTCCTATCAGGCGTTACCTGGCTCAGCGTCACCTGCTTCGGATTCGGTTGCGCTAGGCAGACGAATTGGACGAACCGGCACTACTGTCGAGATAGCGTGTTTGTAAACCATTTGGCTCACGGTGTTTTTCAGCAGGATGACGAACTGGTCGAACGACTCGATCGTGCCTTGCAGTTTGATACCGTTGACCAGATAGATGGAAACCCCAACTTTCTCTTTACGTAAAGTATTCAGGTAAGGGTCTTGTAGCGAATGCCCTTTTGACATGTGCCGCACTCCTTTAAGGATTCAATAATAAAAATAGGTAATTCAGATGGCTTTGGCCGCCACACCCCCAAGGATAGACGGCAATTGCAAGGACTCAGCTCAATATGGAGATGGTCCCAAGGTATTTCAAGGCGCGTGGCAGATTGTCGCAATCAAGACTGTCCAGCCAGTGTAGATCTTCCCAGCTGCGCAGCCAGGTGAACTGGCGTTTGGCCAATTGGCGCGTGGCAATGATGCCGCGCTCCTGCATTTCGGCCAACGTCAGCTTGCCATCCAGGTAGTCCCAGACTTGGCGGTAGCCTACCGCACGTATAGACGGCAACCCTGAATGCAGGTCACTTCTTTTACGCAGGGCTACGACCTCGTCGATGAACCCCTGTTCCAACATATTTGTGAATCTTTGTTTAATGCGCTCGTGCAATACCTGACGATTTGCCGGGGCAATGGCCAAGTTCGCGACAGTATAGGGCAATTGTTGCCGTCCCGAAGCGGCTGCTTCAGTACTTTGCGCAGATTGTTGCTGACGCAGCTCGGTCATGCTCTGACCGCTGACCCGATAAACTTCCAGCGCGCGACTCAGGCGCTGCGGGTCGTTGGGGTGAATCCGCGCCGCAGACACCGGGTCAATGATCGACAATTGGTCGTGCAGCGCTTGCCAGCCAAGGCGTGCAGCCTCTTCTTCGATCTGCGCGCGGACGTCGGGATCGGCGGCCGGCATGTCTGCCAGGCCTTCGACCAAAGCCTTGTAATAGAGCATCGTACCGCCCACCAGCAGCGGAATTTTTCCGCGCGCGGTGATCTCGGCCATGGCTTGCAGGGCATCGCGACGGAAATCCGCAGCGGAATAGGCTTCAGCCGGATCGAGGATATCGATCAATTGGTGCGGATATTCGGCCAGCAACTCCTTCGAAGGCTTGGCGGTGCCGATGTCCATGCCGCGATAGACCAGCGCCGAATCGACACTGATCAACTCGCACGGCAGCACCTTGGTCAGCTCGATGGCCAGATCGGTCTTGCCCGCAGCGGTCGGGCCCATCAGGAAAATCGCTGGAGGAAGCTGGCTCATCAACGACCGCGCAGGAACAGTTTGTCCAGATCGTCCAGGCCCAGTTGGGTCCAGGTCGGTCGGCCATGGTTGCATTGACCGCTGCGCTCGGTGTTTTCCATGTCGCGCAGCAGGCCGTTCATTTCCGGCAGGGCCAAACGCCGGTTGGCGCGGATCGCGCCGTGACAGGCCATGGTGCCAAGCAATTCGTTGAGGTGCGCCTGAATCCGGTCGCTGGTGCCGTACTCCATCAGGTCCGACAGGACATCGCCGACCAGACGGTTGGCTTCGGCCTGCTTCAACAAGGCCGGGATCTGGCGGATCGCCAGGGTTTCCGGGCCCAGACGCTGCAGTTCGAAGCCCAGACGCTGGAACCATGCGGCGTGTTCTTCAGCGCAGTCGGCCTCACGCTGGCTGACCGCCAGCGATTCCGGCACCAGCAACGGCTGACCACTGAGGCCTTCGCTGGCCATGGCGATTTTCAGGCGTTCATACATGATCCGCTCGTGGGCGGCATGCATGTCCACCAGCACCAGACCTTGCGCGTTCTCGGACAGAATGTAGATACCCTTGAGCTGCGCCAGCGCGTAACCGAGCGGCGGAATGTCTTCCTGTCCGGCCGGCAATGCGTTGGCATTGGCTTCCGGCAGTGGTGCGAAAAACTCTCGGTACGCGGCTTGCGCCTCGGCAGCCGGCGGCACCGCCGACTGCGGGCGCGGCGAGTATTGATACTGGTAAGCCCCGCCAGCGCTGGCACCGGACGACGTATTGAACGCCGGTTGCGCCTGCGGTTGCTCCAGCAGCGCATTGGCTGCCAGACGCATTTCACCCTGCGGGCCGAACTCACCGGCGTCGAGGCCGGTTGGCCGGACGACGGCAGTGGTCACGGAACCCGCGAGCTGGTCTTCAGGACGCACATCGCCCAACGCGCGGTGCAACGTGCCATAAAGGAAGTCATGCACCATGCGCCCGTCACGGAAGCGCACTTCGTGTTTGGTCGGGTGCACGTTGACGTCGACCGCCGCCGGATCGACTTCGAAAAACAGCGCAAAGGTCGGGTGACGGCCGTTGAACAGCACGTCGCGATAGGCCTGACGTACCGCGTGGGCCACCAGTTTGTCGCGCACCGCCCGGCCATTCACAAAGAAATATTGCAGATCCGCCTGACTGCGGTTGAAGGTCGGCAAACCGACCCAGCCCCACAGGTGCAAACCGTTGCGTTCGATCTCGATCGGCAACGCTTGCTCGAGGAAGCCGGAACCACAGATCGCCGCCACACGCCGGGCGCGAGCCGCATCATCGTGGGCTTCGTGCAGGCTGAGAATGGTCTTGCCGTTATGCCGCAGATGGAAAGCCACGTCGAAACGCGCCAACGCCAGACGCTTGATCACTTCTTGCAGGTGATCGAATTCGGTTTTTTCGGTCTTGAGGAATTTGCGTCGCGCCGGCGTGTTAAAGAACAGGTCGCGAACTTCCACCGAAGTGCCGACCGGATGCGCCGCCGGCTGCACCCGAGGCGCCATGTCGCGGCCTTCGGTTTCCACCTGCCAGGCCTGGTCGGCGTCACGGGTGCGCGAGGTCAGCGTCAGGCGCGCCACGGAGCTGATCGACGCCAGCGCCTCACCCCGGAAACCGAGACTCATCACCTGCTCAAGGTCTTCGAGGTTGCGAATTTTGCTGGTGGCGTGACGGGCCAGGGCCAGCGGCAGGTCATCGGCGGAAATCCCGCTGCCATCGTCGCGCACACGCAGCAGCTTGACGCCGCCTTGCTCGACGTCGACATCAATCCGCTTGGCTCCGGAATCCAGGCTGTTTTCCAACAGTTCCTTGATCACCGAGGCCGGGCGTTCGACCACCTCACCGGCGGCGATCTGGTTCGCCAGCCGTGGGCTGAGCAGTTCGATGCGGGCCGAGTTCAGAACCTGATTCATTCTTTGGACGCCAGTTCGGTGCCAGGAATGGTCAAGTGCTGGCCGACTTTCAGCTCATCGCTTTTCAGGTTGTTGGCGGCGCGCAGCGTGGCCGGCGACACCTGATAGCGCACGCCGATCATCGCCAGCGTTTCACCCGGGCCGACGCGATGATCGCGCGGGCCTTGAGCGATCTTGCCGGAATCACGCAGCCAGGCGATGTAAGTGCCCGGTGGCGGGTTCTGCTGGAAGAACTGGCGCACGCCACTGCTGATCGAACGCGCCAGCGCTTGCTGGTGGCTCGATGCCGAGAGCTTGTTGGCTTCGTTGGCGTTGGAGATAAACCCGGTTTCGACCAGGATCGACGGGATGTCCGGCGACTTCAATACCATGAACCCGGCTTGTTCCACGCGCTGTTTGTGCAGCGGCGTGACGCGGCCGATGTTGGTCAGAACTTTCTGCCCGACGTTGAGGCTGGAGGTCAGCGAGGCGGTCATCGACAGGTCGAGCAATACGCCGGCGAGCATGCGGTCCTTGTCGTCGAGGCTGACGTTGCCGGCACCACCGATCAAGTCGGACCGGTTTTCGCTGTCGGCCAGCCAACGGGCGGTCTCCGACGTCGCGCCGCGATCAGACAGGGCAAACACCGATGCGCCGAAGGCTGCAGCAGACGGCGCAGCGTCGGCGTGAATCGACACAAACAGGTCTGCACCCTTCTTGCGGGCGATTTCGGTACGGCCGCGCAACGGGATGAAGTAGTCGCCGGTACGGGTCAGCTCGGCGCGGAAGCCTTTCATGCCGTTGACCTGACGCTGCAGTTCGCGGGCAATCTGCAGGACCACATCTTTCTCACGCTGGCCACGCGAGCCGGACGCACCCGGGTCTTCGCCGCCGTGGCCGGCGTCGATCACTACAATAATGTCGCGCTTGCCGGCCGGGGCTGGCGGTAACTTGATCGCAGGTTCGGTCGGGGTGACCGGCACCGCTGGCACAGTCGCCACCTGCGGCGTCGGCGCGGGCGGCGGTGCAGCGTCGGCCGGGTTATCGAACAGGTCGACCACCAGACGGTTGCCGTACTGCGCATTCGGCGCCAGCGAGAAGCTTTTCGGGGTGACGGCTTTCTTCAGGTCGATGACCACCCGCAGATCAGTCGGCGTGCGTTGGGCCGAGCGCATCGCGGTGATTGGTGTGTTTGCGGTCTGCACGTTCAGTGGCGCACCGAGGGTGGCGCCGTTGATGTCGATCACCAGCCGGTCCGGTGAGGTCAGGGTGAAGACGCTGTGCTGCACCGGGCCGCTCAGGTCGAAGACCAGTCGCGTGTTGTCCGGCGCCCGCCACAGGCGCACGCTGTTGACCTTTGAATCGGCCACAGCGTTGACGGTTACTGCCATCAACAACAGTCCAGCGGCAGCCACCAACGCGCGAAAGCGCATACCTAACCCCATCATTTAATTGGATTCCAACGCCAAAGCGGCACACCAGGCCTCGCCACGCGAGCCCTGGGATAAAATTTTCAGCGAACGCCCGCTGTCTTGCGGGCTAATGGTAATGGTCAGGTCAGGCTTTGGCAAAAAGCCTGCACCTTTATCGGGCCATTCGATCAGACACATCGCGTCGTCTTCGAAGTAGTCGCGGATACCGAGAAACTCCAGCTCTTCCGGATCGACCAGGCGATACAGGTCGAAGTGGAAGGCGCGGATATCACCCATCTCGTACGGCTCGACCAAAGTGAAGGTCGGACTTTTCACCGCCCCGACATGGCCCAGCCCGCGAATGATGCCCCGCGACAGGGTGGTTTTGCCCATGCCCAGGTTGCCTTCGAGAAAAATCAGGCCATGGCCCTGGGTCACGCGGGCGATCCGTGCGCCAAAGTCGCTCATGGCCTGTTCATCGGCCAGGTACAGGGTTACTTCAGACACGGTACTTGCTCCTCCAACAACTGACGAATGGCTGGAATCAGATCACTGGCCGCCAGCCCACGGCCGAATTTTCCTTGTTGCTGACCGGCATTGGCATGCAGCCAGACCGCCAGACACGCCGCATCAAAACCGGCCATGCCTTGCGCCAGCAGCGCACCGGTCAAACCGGCCAGTACGTCGCCGAGTCCTGCAGTGGCCATGGCCGGATGACCTTGGTGACAGAGCGCCAAACGTCCATCAGGATGCGCAATCAGGCTGCCCGCACCTTTCAACACAACCACTGCTGTATATTTTTTGCTCAGCGCCAGCGCCGCCGCCGGACGATCCGCCTGCACTTCGGCAGTGCTGATGCCCAGCAAACGCGCCGCTTCGCCCGGATGCGGGGTGATCACGCAATCCTTGGGCAACTCAACGAAACCGCTGGCCAGCAGGTTCAGTGCGTCAGCGTCCCACACTTGCGGCAAAGCCGCGTTGGCGGCCGCCGACAGCAACGCTCGGCCCCAACTGGCCTGGCCAAGGCCAGGACCGACGACCAGCGTCGAAACCTTTTCCAGCAAACCCATCAGCTGATTGGCCGATGAGGTGCCGAGCACCATGGCTTCCGGCACACGGCTCAGCGCCGCTGGCACATGTTCTGGCCGGGTCGCCAGCGACACCATGCCCGCGCCGCTGCGCAGGGCCGTTTCGGTGCTGAGCAGAATCGCCCCGCCAAAACCGTGATCGCCACCGATCAGCAGCACGTGACCGAAACGGCCCTTGTGCGACGACGGCGCACGTGGTGCCAATCGAGGAAGATTAGCGGCATTGAGTCGCTGGGCGCGGACAGGTATGTCACGGTAAGTTTCCGCTGCAGCCTGCAAATCGTTGAACACCAGCGCGCCGACATGATCCGCCGCGTCACCGGTGAAAAGCCCAAGCTTCAGGCCAATAAAAGTCACCGTGAGATCGGCACAGACCGCGACACCCAGCGCGCGCCCGGTGTCAGCGCACAACCCGGAAGGGATATCGACCGCCGCAACCGGCAGGCCACTGGCGTTGATCGCATTGATCGCGCTGGTATAAGGCTCACGCACTTCGCCGTTCAGGCCAGTGCCGAGCAAGGCATCGAGGATCACACCACGCAACTCGCAGTGAGTGCTCCACCCCTGAATCGCCACACCGTGCGCCACGGCCTCGGCATGGGCCGACGCCGCATCGCCCTGCAATTGCCGGGGATCACCGACCGCCAACACCCGCACTTGCCACCCGGCCCGGTGCGCCATGGCCGCGATCAGATAACCGTCACCGGCATTGTTACCACGCCCGGCCAGCACCGTCAGTGCAGTCGCCGACGGCCATTGCCGCACCAACGCGCGCCACGTCGCATGGGCGGCGCGCTGCATCAATTCGAAGCCCGGCGTGCCGGCGGCGATCAGCCGTGCATCGAGTTCACGCACCTGCGCGGCGCCATACAGCGCGTCGGGTAATTCATCTTTCGTGTGCGGCATGCGTCTTCAGGCTCCGATGTCTGGCAGAATTATACGCACCTCAGCTCCGGTTTCTCTCGCCTCATGTCCGCCATCACCACAGACCTGCCCGCCCTCGCCCAATCGATCAAGGATTGGGGCCGCGAGCTGGGCTTCCAGCAAGTCGGCATCAGCGGTCTCGATCTGGCCGAGCATGAGCAGCATCTGGCGCGCTGGCTCGAGGCCGGTTACCACGGCGAAATGGACTACATGGGCGCCCATGGCAGCAAACGCTCACACCCCGAAGAACTGGTGCCGGGCACTTTGCGCGTGGTATCGCTGCGCATGGACTACCTGCCCGGCGACACGCAAATGGCGCAAATGCTGGCGCAACCGGAAAAAGCCTACGTGTCGCGTTATGCCTTGGGCCGCGATTACCACAAATTGATCCGTAAACGTGTGCAGCAATTGGCCGACAAGATTCAATCCGAGATCGGCCCGTTCGGTTTTCGTGCGTTTGTCGACAGTGCCCCGGTCCTGGAAAAAGCCATCGCCGAACAGGCTGGGCTGGGCTGGATCGGCAAAAACACTCTGGTACTGAATCGCAAGGCCGGCAGCTATTTCTTCTTGAGCGAACTGTTCGTCGATCTGCCATTGCCGGTGGATGAGCCACACAGCACCGAGCATTGCGGCCGTTGCACTGCGTGTCTCGATATCTGCCCGACCAATGCCTTCGTCGGCCCGTATGTGCTGGACGCTCGACGCTGTATTTCCTACCTGACCATCGAATTGAAAAGTGCCATACCCGAAGACCTGCGACCGTTGATCGGCAATCGCGTATTCGGCTGCGACGACTGCCAGATCGTCTGCCCGTGGAACCGTTTCGCCAAGCCCTCCGGCGAAAGCGATTTCAAGCCACGGCACAACCTCGACAATGCCGAACTGGCCGAGCTGTTTTTGTGGGATGAAGAGAAATTTTTGAGCAGCACCGAAGGCTCGCCGTTGCGGCGTGCGGGGTATGAGCGCTGGTTGAGGAATCTGGCGGTAGGGCTGGGCAATGCGCCTTCAACGATTCCGGTGCTGGAAGCGTTGAAGGCGCGACGGGATTATCCGTCAGACCTGGTCAGAGAGCATGTGGAGTGGGCACTGGAACAGCACTCCAGACTTTCAAACCCATAAAGGGCAACAAAGTACTCAGGCCGATGGCAGGCGCGTTGTGTCAATGCTTTTAGCCGTTTTCATCATGGTGTTGGTCTGCCCGTCGGACAAATGGCCGCCCGCCTGCAAGACTTTGCAAACTCGCTGTTTACTGTCCTCCAGGAGGTAAATCCGCTCGCCACGTCCTTTGGTCTTCGCAAAAAACACATGCGTTACTTTTCTTCCAGCGCCGACGGGGCCGAATTCCTCGTACAGCATCTCGGACTCCGCAGCAGCCTGGCTGGCGGACTTATTGCTTTCCACGAGTTCGTAGAAACCTTTAGCCCTCTGCTCATTAATCTCAGACACGAAGTTGTCTTTTTTGGCCCTGTGCAATTGCCAAGGTTCGTCTGCCACTTTCTCCACCGGCGCGTTGGCTTTTTTGGCCGCAGCCTTGGCGCCTTTGCCACCCTTCTTCAAAAATTGCCCCGCTTTGCCTGCGCCCCTGCCACTGAGCCCTTGGCTAAAGGCTGAAGCCATCTTCCTGCCCGCATTCACAGCAGCTTTTGCACCCGCTGCCATACCTGCACCCAGCGAAGCCAGCCCAAGACCAAAGCTGATCCAGCCCAAGATCTCGCCCGCTTGAGAACCCGGTGCCAGCTCATTGACCACCTCGCTGGCAATACCCGCCAGGCCTGAAGCAACCGCCAGTCCCAATGCCGCCACTGCCCAAGGCGTGGCCGCGCCCATCGTCAGCACACTGGCAACAATCCCGAGAATACTGAGCCCGATGCCCAGGATCGATTGCCAGGAGATATGCCCGGTTGGGTCGACACGATTGACTGGGTCGCCCAGGCAATAACTGTAGGCATTCAATCCACCCGCGCCGAACGGACTCATGCTGTCGGGGGCGAGAAAACGCATGAGTGTCGGACTATAGGCCCTGTAACCGTTACCCAGCAGATACAACCCGGTCACCGGATCCAGCTGCTCGCCGTTGAACCCGGCGAGGCTGAACACGCCACCTTCGGCAGGGCGATGCCCGTATGGGCTGTAGGCGCAATCAGTGAGCTGTTCCTTGCCCAGCGTTGTCAGCACGCTGTGTTGCTGATCGGTGCCAAACAGCTGGGCGCCGGCGTTCACACCGAGTTGTTGTTGCCCCACAAGCGCTCCACCGTGACGCACAACACTGGAGGAATTTTCACCACTGACCTCATTGGCGACCCGGCCTGCGTGGTAGTAACGCTGCGCAGTTACCTTATCGTGTTGCGACAGTTCAACCAGATCGTCGAAACCGTCGTAATGGTAGCCACGAATGACTGATCCCCCGGCACTGGACAATTGCTCAAGCCGTCCGAACGCGTCATAGGCCAGGGTTCGCGCCTGGTCGTCCTTGATCATTCTGCCGTTGGCGTCGTATTCCAGAGTCACTGGCGGCGGATAGTCGGCATGGGAATGTTCGACTGCGCTGAGTTGTACAGGATCGGGATTGTCATAACTGAAGGTGGTCAGATTCACCCCCAGCGGGAACTTCGTTTGCACGGTCAGGATGTTATCCAGCACATCGAAGGTGAACGTCTGCCGGACAATTTCCTTGCCATACGGATCGCGGGGCTTTTGGGTGCCGGCACAGTCGTACTGGATCAGTCGCCCGCGCACATCGTAGGTAAATTGCTCATCGCGCAATAGTTGCGTGCCACGCCTGGACACTTTCTGCGCCAGTTTGCCAGCAAGCGTATAAGTCGATTCCAGCGTCTGGTCAGGCTGCCCCTGAATCTCGAAAGTACGGCGGGTTTCACGACCGATATCGTCATAGGCAAACCGCGTGATCATCTGCCGCTTGATCGACGTATCTTCGGTTTTCGTCCAGCCCAGCATCCCCGTCTGGGTGTCGTAGTGAAATTCGGTTGTCAACGAACCCCGCGAGGTGGATAGCAGGCGGCCGTGCTTGTCGTATTCGGATCGGCTTTCGGCTCCGAGTACATCGACATGAGTGATCGGTCGCCCCTGCAGGGACCAGGTACTGGACGTTGCTTTCGTGATCGCGCCGAAGATCGTCGTCTCGGATTTAAGGCGTCCGGAAGGGTAATAGGTAAAGCTGCGTTCCCTGCCGTCTTCGGTACAGGTCAAGGGATTGCCACTGACCTTGTCATAAGTCAGGGTGGTGACCAACTCCCCGGCCTTGCGCTCCGTCAGCACACCGCCCAGATCGCGCAAATATGTGAATTCGGTTTTTTTGCCATCGGCACTCTTGTACCACTGAGGCTGAGTGAAGCCGCCTTCATAACCCGCCTCGGACTTTCGGCCGCCGACGGTACTTTGTATTAAACGACTCAAGCCGTCATAAGTTTGCTGCCCCAACACCTTGTCATCGACCTTAATACCGATCGGTAGCCCGTCATCGCTATGCTCGGCGTAGTCGGTCACGACTGCACTGGCGTCAGGCAGGACAGTGCGAACTATCCGGTCAAAAACGTCGTATTCATATCGAGTGGTATTACCGACAGGATCTGTCTGGCTGGTTGTGCGCCCGAACCCGTCATAGCTGTAAACGGTTTTGCCCAGACTTTTGTTCTTCAGATTAAAGCTTTCCACACTCAGCGGTTTACCGAAGTCATTGACGAGGGTGAGTGTCTTGCCCATACCCTGGAACCAATGGGTTTGCTGGCGAAGAACCGGATTCGCCTCGCTGTGTTCGATACGCCCGTCGGCATGCAGCGTCTTGCTGACCTGGCCCCAGGAATCGAATTCGTAGCGGGTACTGACCGGATAAGGCTTGCCGTCACGCCAATCGGTCAGCGTCACTTTCACCGTGTGACCGACCGGATCATGCAGGGCAGAATAAATCGTGCGAGCCTGAATAAGCCCGTCCTTGTCGGGATGGTCGCAGTCCTTTTCCTGAACGGTGATCACCCGCTCCAGGCCGTCATAATTCACCCGTTGCTCACCACCGACGGGATCCGTGGTCACCATTGTCGCCGGTTGCTGTTTAGTGGCGGCCAGATAGGCAAACCGGGTAGCGGCCGCATAAGGGCTCCCGGAAGCAACCGTTTTGCGCACTGCCCGGCCGATGGCGTCGTATTCATGTTCGACGTGCTCGCCATCGACACCGATCTCTGACATCAGTAATCCGGTCAGCGTCGAAAGCACTTTCTCACTGGTCTGTAGCGCACCGTCAAATCCACATGTGCTGGACTTGACCCGCAACCTGTCACCCTCGAGTTCATAGGAAAACCCGGTAGAGGTTTTTTTATCATTGAGGGTGATACTTTGCTGTTTCGTGGCACCGTGCTTGAGTGGGTCCTTGGGCGTATCCAGATAACTGCGTTCGGTTTTCGAGCGTAAGACTTCAACATCTGCCACAACTTCGTAAAAACGTTCCGCAACCGGCAACACGAATGCCAGCTCCGCACCCTCCAGTGCAGTATGCAGCGCATAGTCGTAGTACGTGACAGTCGAAGCCCCACCCGACGCGGCAGCGGTAACCGTTCTCTTTTTCGGGAACCTGGAGAAACCCAGCGGATCCTCTGGGCAATTGTCTCCACCACCTACCGGATAAAATTCCGTCGAAGTCGTCACCCCACTTGGCTCAATGTGCTTGAGCAAGTTGCCTTCGCCATCGAACTCGGTGACGGTGGTTTCCACTCGCTGCTGTTGGGTGCGTCGATCGAGGTGAGTCACCGTATGGACTTTCGGCATGCGGAACTGAGCCACCTGCTCATTGAAAGGCTTGGTGACGGAGCAGTGATACTCGGTGGCGGTGGCGATCTGGGCGTCACCACAGGTTGTAACCTCAGCCACCAACAGATGGAACTTGTTGTAGGTGCGTTTAATGCGCGTATGCACTTTGCCGCTCAGTAACAACTGCTCGTCCGAGGTATAGACATAGTGACCGGGCGCCAGATAGAGCGGGTCCAGGTCATTATCCTTGGCAGGGAGGAGGCCCTGGCCAAGGAAGTTATGGTCGGAGTACGTGTATGTCTTGCAGAGTCTGGGTTGGCCGCGCCCTGGGTAGATATCGTGCGCGATAACAAACGGCAGTGTCTGTTCCGCTCCATTTACGAAGCTATGACCTTGCCGCTTGTAGCGGATGATTTCTACGCCGCGTAGTGGATTGACGACTCGGTGCAAATAGCTGCCCTCGTCGATGACTTCATATTCCAGCTCCCAACCTTTACCGACCGGAAGCTCGATTGCCGTTACCCGAGCGTTTTTCAAGATCAACTTGTAGTCGGAACTGGAAGAGGTATCGGGATACCGGGTCAACGTTACCTGACCTGCATTGCGGGTGATTTTCAGCAGGCATTGTTTGGCGTCACGAACTTCGGCCAACCTGGGGAACTGGTTGAACAACTCGTGCTTCAACGCGATGCTTACACCGTTCGCCGCGATTATTTTTTCCGCTACGGCGACCTGAGTACCAGCCAGGACCTTGAGCAGTTCACGCCGACCATCCTTGTATCGAACTTCATAGCGCCCTGCTCCGGTCACCAGCACCTTTGCCGTTTGCAGTTTCATTTCCTTGAACTTCAAACCGGTGGACGTTTCCACAGCCTTGTAACGCTCACCGTTGGACAGCGTCATGACTTTGCTGCGCAAGTCGTAATGGGTCAGGGTCAAAGACCAGCCAATGCCAAAACCGGAGTCCGTCTGGTTGAGCGGATTGAAACCCATTGAAAGTGCAAGTTCGGGACCATTGAGATCCGCCGAGTGCAACTTTCCTAACGAAAACGAACACGTATACATGCCGGTGCGGGGATCAACACCTCCGGAGACAAACTCACCGAAGTTGAAAGCATTTGAATGAACAGCGGCAGATAAATTACTTTCCATTGAAAAACGTCCTTTTATTTCAAGATCCAGATACTGACTCGTCAACTTGGCCAGCAAACATCGCTGACCACATTATGAAATCAGACAAGCTGTTTCATGGGTCGCCTGGACCCACCCAGAATAAAAGTGCGCTCTTCTTTATTACCTTCGATACACAGCCTGTGTTCCGAGCCAAACTCATCGATCACTGCAAACTCGAATGAACCCTCGCTCTCCCGCCCCACTTGCAGGTCAGCGGAAATATATTGAACAAGCGTCAGTTGCCCAGGCACATTGTTGATCGGCACGTTCATGATACCGAGGGGACTGCGGAAGGTTGCTTTCAGGCCGTAGATGGGTGCCATGTAACCGTAAAAGTTTCTGCGCCCGTCGCGAGTACCAGGAATGTTTCCGGAGGCATAGACTTGCACCGCATCTTCGGAATCATAAGGATCAAGTTTCACCTCACTGCTGTACCAGTCAAGCAGGTGAATCTGCCTGCCGTCCGCGTGCAGCCCAATGTGATGACTTTGAACCCAGTCATATTGTGCTTTCTGCTGTTTGCTACCATATTCATTGAATGTAAAGCTATTCAGCGAATATTCTTTCGGCGGAATTGCCTCCAGCGTAACACTGCTGTCAAAGCCGATTCCGTTACTTCGCAACAACACGCCATCCACGAGAATTTCGGCGGCCACTTCCATGATTCCGGGCCTGGTGGCCGAAACCCAAAACTGGAAAATCTGCACGGGATCAGAGTCGTCACTTATCCGATTGTGCGTGGCACGTGGTACTTCGGTAATCCGCGGTGCACCACCCGACATTTCGTGTGCATAACGATTTTCCTGCAGCGATACATTCCAGTCGCCTTCCAGAGGGCGCGCGCCGTTATAGGCGATTAACCGCAGGGACTGCAACGCAGGATGCCCATACAGGGATGCGCCGTCGCCATTGTTATCGATCCCGTGCAGAAGGACCAACACCCGCACCTGCATGCGCCCATTGGCATACAGCACTTTATGCTGGCCTGACCTTGTGGAGTCGAGTTTTACCTCGATACGGGAAATACCAATTTGATCATCAAACATTTATCAATACCTTGCTGAGTAATAGACTTCGCCCTCTAAGGACTCAGCAAACTATTGACGATCGATTTAAATAAAAACAGCCGCGACATTCGACAAATTATTAGAAAGTAATATTTCAACATCACCCTCAACAACCCTCACAAATGCTAATACTTTCAAAAATCGCAGACCACCTTATGCAAGCTTCAACCAAGCTCTTCCCGCCCCTTTGATTTCAGCACTCAACAATCAGGCTCCCCTTATGACTTCAACTACTCAGAATCAAAAAGGGGAGCCAACAGGCAGTTTATTCTTGTCAGGCCATGTTAGAAAAACACAGAAGTCGTTACTTCCACCAATATTCAGTCACTGTCTGAACCTGTCGAGAATCCGCTTTCCGAGGACTCGCTATCGGAGTCAGAGTCGAAAACCACATCCTCCGTCTGGATTTCCACCTTCCGATCCATACTGGCGTTCTCAAGATACTGACTGATCCGTTGTCTTGACGCGTCACTCAGCGGATTATTCAATAAACCAACGAACAGATCCTGTGTATCCGGAATCTCGAACAACTCATATCCCACGTCGGAGATATTATTATCATGCAATGCCACAACCCCCAGTTTCCTCAGCGAATCTATGCCTGAAGGAACGCTGGAAAGATGTGCATTGCTCAGCATCAATCCGGTTAAACCTGGCATGTAGCCTACATGCGGCGCAACTGTCAGAGGATTGTTTGCCAGATTCAACCGGGTCAGCGTTTCAATTCTGGACAATCCTTCAGCTGTGACCTCGGATAGTTTTAGCGAGCACCTGTCCAGCGTAAGCTCGCTTAACTGGCGCATTTGAAATATTCCTGACGGGAATTCCTCCATTTTTATACCGACGACACCCAAATATTGAATATTCGGAAAGCTGTCAAGAAACGCACCTATCCGTGCACCCGGTTCATTTGCGGTCAACATCAACTCTGTTACATATTCAAATCGGGCGGACAACGTGGGTAACTCACCCGAAAAATCAACATAGTGAGAGAAATGATAGTCCCCCTCCCCCCACTTCGAAACCGACTTGCGTTGCCAGATATCTTGCAACTTTGCGCTGAACTGTTCGCGAGCCTGGCGTCGTTGGGCGGCTGTCGGCGCGCCTTCTGGCTCCGACGTCCGCGAATGAGGTGACGCCTCTTCGGCACTCCAGATCGCCAACTCATCACGCAACGTCGCAAACTCTGTTTCCAGGCGAGACAAAACGCCTGATGGATCACTCTTCAAACGCTCATTGATAACCGTCGTCACTTCCTCATCCGAAAGTAGCGGATAAAGATCACGGACACGATCCACGACGGACTTTGTCGATACTGGATGGCTGTCACCACCACCTCGCAACTGCCCCGCTTGCCGATATTGCGCGTCGGCAGGATCGGCGCTAAGCGGAAGCGCCGCGAGTTCCAGCAGTTCGCTTACGGCCTGGTACGACGGCAACGGCTGTGTCCGGATCAACTGTTGCAGCGCTGCACCACCTCCCTCTGTCACACCGAGCACCTGACGATGATCGGGCAACAACAGAGACCAGACGGTTGAATACAGATCCTTCGATTCCTGAGGTAATGGGGCATCGCTGCTGTGGATGACATAGCCATCATCCTGACGAATCAATACGTGACGAATCGGCGACCGCGCGTTGCCGATAGCGCCCAGAACATCCCCGTCGGCCACGCCCTGCCGAACCTCGATACGAACTTTTCTCGGCCACCCCGCCAGGCGCCCGAACATCTGCAACGCCAGTCGGTCACTGTCCGGGCTGGATACCGAATCCAGATACATGCCTTCACAGGCTCTGGCAAGACGAACATCACGTAGCGCCAGCAGCGCTTCTTCTGTCAGGTGCCGTGGCATTCCCGGTTGGTTATGCATATGCAAACGGTCGCCGGCGCTTGCATCGCGCCAGAGCGCCTGCGCCATCGTTTTGGGCAATAAAGGAAAAATCCGCCGCATTTGCAGCGTGATTTCATCACAGTCAACTTCGAACGCCCGCTCCTGCTCCTGAAAGAGCAAGGCGCGGTCGCGTTCGACCCCGCGGCCGATGAGATCGCCTTCGCTTGCCGGCAGCAAAGCCCGCAGTTGTGGATCAGCCTGGGCGCGCACCAGCGGATCGGCATGTTGCATGTGCGTGATGAACAACTGGATTTTGCGATCGAGGCTGAAGCGCCTGAGTGTGTCTTTCAGCAAAGCCAGGGGCCGAACATGAATGTCGGAATCGCGCGCCAGCATTTCGCTTATGCCACTTACCGCAAGAATGCGTTTAATCGTGACTGGGTGGAAATCGTCAATTGAATGACCCATGCGAAGAAACAGTTCTGCCGTTCGCCTGCGCATCAAATAAAGGATTTCAGAGCGATTGCGCAAATCCGTGTTTTCCAGCGTGCGCCAGAACCGGCCCTCGCTGTCGGGCTGCAACAGTGGGCCGGATGAATGCAGCTCCCTGGCCTGCGTAGCGCGAAACAGGCCACTCTCGGCGTCCAGGACCACTTGCACGATATGCTCGTCGTCTACGGCAACGTACTGACGCTGCTTCAAAACCCGGATGCCCTGCGCATTGGCCTCGCCCAAGCCTTTGGGTGTGGGTATCCAGTAATCTGCCAGTGAGGGCTGCGCCGCATGCAGCGCGAGTTCATCGGTCGTGGAAGGTCTCGGGATCGCGTTCACCTTGATCGCTGGCACTACTGCGATCGGATCAGGCTTGTAGGAAGGCTGCAATGGCTCCAGGCGATGCGGTGTGGATTGATGCAGCGGTGCAGGAAAAGCGACCGGTGGCCGGCGAGAGCCATCCACATTGACATCAGGGGTTTTGGTTGGGGCGGGAACAGGTTTGACCTTTGGCGGTTTGCCAGTCATGAATACTCATCCTTGAGCTGAGGTTGCGCTGGCCCGATAACTTCAGGACCAGCGCCGGACATTCAGTAAAAGCACTTTGGGTGCGACTACCGGATAATTGAACAGCACAGCTTATCGATAGTCGCCATGCCAAAAAGAATATATATCTACTACATCCACCGACATTGCATCAGTGAAGCCGGACTTAACCTCGTTCCAGATATAAATTGCGCTCATAGAAGTTGACACGAATCGCCAGCTTATGCTCCGTACCGTGTTCATCAATGGCGAGAAAGTAAAGTTTATCTCCGTATTTGAATTCTTTCCCGATTTTCGAATATTCGGACAGGGCTTGCACGACAGTCAGCTCTCCGTCGCTCTGGATCCTTACAGAATAACTCTCATCATTCCACGTATGGGCGTCAGAGAAAAACGCGAACACAAAAGGATCTCCGTTAGCCGGCAAGGACACCGTCACTTTATGGGCTTCGGGGCGAACAAGAATGACCTTCATAAAGTTGGTTCTTATTTCATTAAGTCTGTTACCCCCCGCAAAATCATGGTCGGTTCCTTTATCTACACCGTCTACAACCCAATCGACCAGTTTGATCTGCTGCCCCCCTGGATACAGTCCCAGACGATGGCTCCAGATGCGATTGCCGGGCAACTCATCGCCGCGCCGGGTTTGATACCAGCGAAACGCTTCCATGGAATATGCCGAAGGAGGTTGTGCTTCGATAGTTACGCTGCTGTCATGGACACTGGACAGTGTGGTTCCGTTACTGAGAATCCTCTCACCGTTCAAAGACAGGCGCGCACCGATCTGAGTCGTCCCGGCGCTCGATGAGGACACCCAAAACGTGCGAACTTGAGGATGTACGCCATCGTTTTCCAGATCATCGTCGTGATCCTCTCCGGCAGTGAGTGAAGGTCGTGCCTCAATCGTGAACCGCCCTTGCTCGGTGCTCGCCACCCAGCCGTCGCGCAACGTCTTGCCAGTGCTGTAATGAATCAACTCAATGCTTTCCATGACCTCTGCCGGTACGTGCATGGCATTGCCGTCAAGATCTATCCCGGAAACCAGAACTTGCACTTTCACCTGCATTCGGCCGTTACCGAACAACGATCTGCTACGAGTACTGTCGCTGGCATCAAACTTGACCTTCATAAGGGCAAGGCCTGAAATAATGGGCAGATTGGTTTGCTGATCGGGTGTAGCGTCCATGCTTTCGCTCATGATCTATTCCTTTGAAGAGTTATACTTAAATATTGACATCGAAAAGATGCCAACAAAAAAATTACAGCCCTTTCAAATAAACAGCAAAGCGAAAAATGTAAGAAACATACACTTGCAGCATCTCTAGCAGCTTACGGGTATTTATCCTGTAAACCACTATCTTCCTGCACCGAGGATTAATGCTCGTCGTTATATACGAATTTTGGCATCTCCCAATGAAAACGGATGGCCAGCAGGCGTAATAAAAAACCGCCAAACAAGGTAATCAGAATGGCCTGTTCACCGGGCACGCTCAGATAAAGACAGAGCATGTAGCACCATGCTGCAGCAAACGAGACACTCGCATAAAGTTCGCGCCGAAAGATCAGCGGAATGTCGTTGCAGAAAATATCGCGCAGGATGCCGCCAAATACCCCGGTGATCACGCCGCTGACGGATGCCACCAGCATCCCGTGACCCATTTCCAGGGCGGTCATGCAGCCGATCAGGGTAAACGCCACCAGGCCGACGGCGTCGAGTACCAGAAACAGCGAGCGCAGGTGACGCATCCAGCGCGCGGTGAACACGGTAACCATTGCGGCTACCGAGGTCAGCACCAGGTATTCCGGGTGTTTGACCCACGTCAGCGGATAATGTCCAAGCAACACATCTCGCACTGAGCCACCACCCAACGCTGTAATACACGCGATCAGTACGACACCGAACCAGTCCATGCCGCGGCGCCCGGCAGACAGAGCGCCAGTCATGGCTTCGGCAGTGATAGCGATCAGATAGAGCATGAGCAACATGGTGGCAATCCTGGCAGTGAGGCGCGCAGTTTAGCCACTACGCGCCGCCGCCAACAGAGATGCCCCTGACTTCACTCCAATTTAAACCGCCGTCATTGAATTTGCCCCTTTGCTATTTCACGAAAAGCAAAAATATCAGCCTCGCTCCAGCCTGAAGCTTCGTTCTTTAAAGTTAGTGCGGATGGCGAGTTTATGTTCAGTACCAAATTGATCCAGAGCGGTGAAGCGGAAAACGTCCGATCTGTCGACGGGCAATTGGTCTCGTGCCGTTGGGGACAGTACCTGGACAATCGTCAGTTCTCCGACGCGATCGTTGACTTCAACCTCATAGTCCTTCTCATGATGAGTAAACCTGATGGAATCTGGCGTCATACCGGAACTCTCGACAAACGGTAACGACACGTTAAACGTGTTCCTGTTCGGACGGATCAGAATTCCTGCCTGAAACGCTGCATTCCATGCATCGATTTTATTACCAAAGGCAAATACAACGTTCCTGGCAGAACCCTCGGCAATCCAGTCAACCAACTTTACTTGTTGCGCATGGGGATACAAGCCGAGGTAGTATTTGTAAATTCGTTGATTTCTGAACCCGCCGTCATACCAGACATCTTCCCATCGAAATTGCTCGATCGCATAGGTTACCGGCAGGATGGCCTCAATGCTGATACTGCTGTCATGCCTGCTCGACAGAGTTGTTCCATTACTGCGGATGACTGTGTTATCGAACTTTATGGACGCACCGATCTGAATGCTTTCAACATTTTCACTGGAAACCCAGAACGTCCGTACCCGGCGCTGGTCCGAAAGATCCTCGCCTCCATCATCCTCATCCTCCATAACGGCGGCCGTGTGCGCGACTGCCAAGGTGAAACGGCCCTGCTCAGTACTGGCTCGCCAGCCATTGCGCAAGGTTCTGCCGCTGTCATAGTGAACAAGACGAATACTCTCCATGACCTCGTCGGAAACAGCAACGACATTCCCATCACTGTCCAAACCCGCCACTACAACCTGTACCTTAACTTGCATGCGCCCATTGGCGTATAGCACCTTGCTCCGACTCGATGCCCCCGCGTCGAACTTTACGGCAAGACTACCGATACTTACGGCCGCCTGTGACTCGGCGGACTGGTCCTGCGCGGCGTTTGATATTTCGCTCATGAAATCATCCTTAATAGACATTAGCTCATACACTTCCAGTGTTCGAAGCAGTGAGCACTATTAATAACATGCACTGATAACTTCAACTTACCCAAAAGTGTAAGGAAAACTCCAGAAAGGTGATCCGATGTTTAATTCATGAAACACACTTAAATGAAACTCTTAAAAACCATTGCTTCAGTTGGTTTACCCGCTCGAAGATATCAGATGAAGGCACAACAGGGCACGAGCGACACGTGTAAATGCAAAAGCTGCCTCAGGCCGAGATCTTTTGATAGGTGTGAATGCACAACAAGTGCAAAAAGATCGCAGTCTGCGGCAGCGCCTGCATAGACCCCATCAGAACTTGATGAAGTGCTTGCGGTAATGCTGCAATTCGGCGATCGATTCGCGGATGTCGTCCAGTGCCAGGTGCGTGCTGCCCTTCTTGAAGCTGTCGCGCACGTCCGGCGCCCAGCGCGCGGCCAGTTCCTTGAGCGTGGAGACGTCGAGGTTGCGGTAGTGGAAGTAGCTCTCCAGCGATTTCATATGGGTATAAAGGAAGCGGCGATCCTGGCAGATGCTGTTGCCACAGATCGGCGACTTGCCCTTCGGTACCCATTTTTCCAGGAAGGCGATGGTTTCAGCTTCCGCTTCAGCCATGCTGATGCGGCTGTCGCGCACGCGCTGGGTCAGGCCGGAGTTGCCGTGGGTGCGGGTGTTCCACTCGTCCATGCGCGCGAGCACTTCGTCGCTGTGGTGGATGGCGATCACCGGGCCTTCGGCCAGTGTGTTCAGATCGCTGTCGGTGACGATGGTGGCCATCTCGATGATGACGTCGTTTTCCGGATCCAGACCGGTCATTTCCAGGTCGATCCAGATCAGGTTCTGCGGGTTTTGCATATGTCGGCTCCTAGGCAATGCTGCGCAGTTTAGCCTAGGGCGATGCCCGGGCGTGCTAAACTCGCGGCCGTTTTACCTAATCGCTGCATTCTTCAGACGGAACACCCATGGCCAAACGCCAACTCAATCGTCGTCAAAACTGGCGCATCGAAAAGATTCAGGGCGAACGCGCTGCACGCGCCGCCAAACGCGAGTCCTCGGCTGTCGAAGCCCTTGAGGGCGGCGACCTTGGCCCGGAACAGACAGGCCTGGTGATCGCCCACTTCGGTGTACAGGTCGAGGTCGAGGCTGTTGACGGTGAGCAGGCCGGCCAAGTGTTCCGCTGCCACTTGCGCGCCAACCTGCCCGCGCTGGTAACCGGCGACACCGTCGTCTGGCGTGCCGGCAACCAGGGCATCGGGGTAATCGTCGCGCAACTGCCGCGCACCACCGAACTGTGCCGCCCGGACAGCCGCGGCCAGCTCAAACCGGTTGCGGCCAACGTCGACATGATCGTCATCGTCTTCGCGCCGCTGCCTGAGCCGCATGCCAACCTGATCGACCGCTATCTGGTCGCAGCCGAACACGCCGGCATCCGGCCGTTGCTGCTACTGAACAAATTCGACCTGATCGACGAACAGAACGCCCCGGCGCTGAATGCGCTGCTGGCGGTGTATCGCACGCTGGGTTATCCGGTGCTGGAGGTGTCCGCGCACCACGGCAACGGCATGGAACAACTGCAACAGCAGCTCGACGGCCGCATCAGCGTCTTCGTCGGCCAGTCCGGTGTCGGCAAGTCGTCGCTGGTCAACAGCCTGCTGCCAGAGGTTGAAACCCGCGTCGGGCCGTTGTCCGAGTTGTCCGGTCAGGGTACGCACACCACGACCACCGCGCGCCTGTTCCACTTCCCTGGCGGCGGCGAACTGATCGACTCTCCGGGTATCCGTGAATTCGGTCTCGGTCACGTCAGCCGTGCCGACGTTGAAGCGGGTTTCATCGAGTTCGATGATTTGCTCGGCACATGCCGTTTCCGCGACTGCAAGCACGACCGCGAACCGGGTTGCGCGTTGCTCAAGGCACTCGAGGACGGCCGCATCCAGCAGCAACGGATGAACAGCTACCGCTCGATCATCGCCAGCCTGCCGGAAAACGGCTACTAAACATCTGCACCGGCAGCACCTCGCCCGAGGGCTGCCGGATGTCGGACCGCGCCTGACAAATTCCCGCCCCCGCTAAACACCAGACCTTTCTGACAGACCTGTAAACGCCTCCTTGCAGGACATTTCTCTTTCACCGCCCAGCCCTTGTAGGCAAGCTCCAGATGCCTAGATTGGGGTCCTCCTTCGCACCTTCGCGACCTTCGAGGAACCCCATGCAGACCTATCACCTGTTCATCAGCCATTCGTGGAACTACGCCCACGCTCACGACAATCTGGTACGCCTGCTCGGCGCCAAGCCGGATTTCAATTTCAAGAATTTTTCCGTGCCGCCACATAACCCGATCATGGGCGCGCAGACCGACAAGCAGCTCGAAGAAGCCATCGAAAACAAGATTCGCCCTTGCTCGGCGGTACTGATCATGGCCGGGATGTATTCGACCTACAGCAAGTGGATCAACAAGGAAATCGAGATCGCCAAACGAATGGGCAAGGTGATCATCGCGATCAAGCCATTCGGCGCCGAGCGCATTTCCACCGTGGTGCGTGAAGCGGCGCACGCCGAGTGCGCGTGGAACACCAACAGCATCGTCAGCGCGATCCGCCTGCATACGGCGGTGTAACCATGCGCAAGGGACTGTTTATCGGCATCAACCACTACGACTACGTCTCGCCGTTGAGCGGTTGTAACAACGACGCAATGGCCATGGCTTCGGTACTGGAGCGTCACGCCAACGGGCGCCCGAACTTCAGCAGCAAAGTGCTGACGTCGGCCGAAGAACAACTAACGCTCAAACACATGAAACAGCAGATCCAGAGCCTGTTCTCAGGCGACTGTGACGTGGCACTGCTGTACTTCGCCGGTCATGGGCAGTTCGACACCAGCATCGACGAAGGACTACTGATTCCCCAGGACTATCAGCCTGGCGGAGACGGTATCCGCATCAGCGACATTCTGGAATGGGCGGACAAGGCCCCGCACATCAAGAATAAAATCATCATTCTCGATTGCTGCCAGGCCGGCGCAGCAGGCGCCCTGCGCAACCTGCGCGGTGGCAGCAGTGTGATCGGCGAAGGCGTGACCATTCTCACGGCCTGCAAAAAAGAACAGTACGCCCTGGAAAGTCGCGGCCACGGTGTATTCACGGATCTGTTGCTGCAAGCGCTGCATGGTGGCGCTGCCAACGTACTCGGCAAGGTCACCCCCGGTAGCGTCTATTCGTTTGTCGACAATGCGCTGGGAGCCTGGGAGCAGCGTCCGGTATTCAAGACCAACGTGTCGCAGTTCGTGCCACTGCGCGAAGTGGCACCGCTGATCGCCGAGGAAACCCTGCGCAAACTCAAGGACTGGTTCCCCGAGCCGAGCTTCGTTTTCAGACTCGACCCCAGCTACGAGCCCACCGAAGCGCTGTTCGACCCCGAGCACGGCGACATCTTCAAGCAACTGCAAATGTGCAATCGCCATAGCCTGATCGAGCCCGTGGACGCCGAACACATGTACTACGCAGCCATCAACTCCACCGGCTGCCGCCTCACCGCCCTCGGCGCCTACTACCGCGAACTCGCCATAAAAGGACACTTCTGATGCCCGTATTCATCAGCTACCGCCACATGGATCGCGCCCACGCCATCGCCATCAATAGCCGCCTGATCCAGGCCAACATCAAAACCTACCTCGACGTGCTCGACCCCGAGTCGCAGACCACCGACGACATCACTGGGGTCATCACCCGCAACATCACCGAGTGCACGCACTTGTTGGCGGTGGTTTCGGAAAAAACCGCGTTATCGTGGTGGGTGCCGTTCGAAATTGGCGAGGCGACGATCAGCAATCGGAGGATCTGTTCGTTCAAGACCGGGCCGGCGGAACTGCCGTTGTATCTGGACAAGTGGCCAAAGTTGAGCACGGCCAGTGATCTGGATTTCTTTATCGACGCGTATCGCGAGGAAGTGTCGAACAAACGCTCGATGTCGCTGGAATCAATAAGCGAATCCGTTAAGGGTACCTACAAACGAAATGCCGAGATTTTCCACGAACAACTGAAGAACCGGATTCGGCGCGGGTTCTGACAGACGTAAAAAAGCCGCGATCATCTCGCGGCTTTTTTTGCCTCACACGCTGGCCGGCGGTTTTGGCACAACCACCTTTGGCTCAGGCTTGCGAAACGCATACAGGTGCTGACGCACAATCCCGCCCGGCAGCTCCTTGCCAAACACGCCATAACGCACCGGCCACTCCTTCGGCGGCAGCTTGAACGTACCGAAGAGCATGTCCACCAGCGGTGTGTGGATCGCGTAGTTTTTGTAGATGTAGTCCTTGTGCCGGGCGTGGTGCCAATGGTGATAGCGCGGCAGCACGATCAGGTAGTTCAGCCAGCCGCCATTGATTCGCACGTTGGCGTGGGCCAGGACCGCTTGAACGCCGACCAGAATCACATAGGCATTCAGTGCCTGCGGGGCAAAACCCAGCAACATCAACGGCACCAGCACGCCGGTGCGGGTCAGCAGGATTTCGATGAAATGCACCCGGGAACCGGCAAGCCAGTCCATGTGCGTGCTGGAATGATGCACCGCATGAATGCGCCACAGCCATGGCACCACATGATAGAGCCGATGCAGCCAGTACTGACCGAGATCGGCCACCAGGATCGCCAGCAGAAACTGCACAACGAGCGGCAGGCTTTGCACACTCGCCTGCAAACCGGGAGACACCGCCCAGCCGGCAATGTAAGTCGACGAGGCGGTGATGAAGATCAGGATGAACTGCACCAGCATGTGGCTGACGAAAAAGTAGGTCAGGTCGGTGCGCCAGTGCGGGCGCAGGATGTTTTGCTCGGGGTCCTTGGAGTAGAGCTTTTCCAGAGGAATGAACACGATGGCCGACACCAGCAGCGCCAGCACAAACCAGTCCAGGCCGAGCGAGTACGGCGTCTGCCCGATCGCGCTGACCTGGACATTGGTACCACCGAGAAACACTGCCAGCCCCGACGCCACCAATCCGGTAATCCCCAGACGTTTGCGCTTGTTGAGCAGGATATTCAGGGTGCCGAGGCTGAACGACAGCACCAGACCGAGCAACAGCGTGGTGCGCGCAAATTGCTCGTCATAGACTTTGCGCAGTTCGGCGGTGGTCAGCCATTCCGGGAAGAGGAAGCAAAACACTGCCAGCAGGCTCAGCAGCCCGAGGGTCGCCGAAATATAGCCACTGACCCGCCCCTCGCCAAATTTGAAGGGGGCGTTGCCGTGCCGCTGAAAATAGGCTTTGAGTCTTTCCATAACTGATCTTCCGTGATTGCGAATACTGCGACTGGTCATTGCGACGCAGGCAGAAACAAAAAAGCCACGGTAACCGTGGCTTTTTGTGAATCACTGCTTGGGCGCGGGAGCCGGTGCAGTGGCTGGCGGAGCAGCGGGAGCAGGCGCCGCACTCCCCGGCTCGGCCGGTTTCGGTGCGGCGTCGTCGAACAGATTCAAGCGCTCGCGCAACTCGTGCGCAGGCACAGGTTGCTGATCCGCCGGCAACGCATTCGGATCAACCGGTGTCGCCGGGGCATTGCCGTTCTGACTCTGATCCGCCGGTTTAGCCGCGTCGGCACCTTGCGCACCTTCGATGGCCGCTTGGGCTTTCTTGGTCAGCACGACAATGTCAATGCGACGGTTGACCGGGTTGAACGGGTTTTCCCGATCGAACAGCGCCGACGAGGCATACCCCACCACCCGCGCCACCTGCGAGTCCGGATAGCTACCGGCAACCAAGGCACGCCGGGCAGCGTTGGCACGGTTGGCCGAGAGTTCCCAGTTACCGAAATCACCAGTGCCGGTGTACGGCTTGGCGTCGGTGTGACCGCTGATGCTGATCTTGTTCGGCACCGCTTTGATGGTGTCGGCCATGGCCAGCAGGATGTCTTCAAAGTACGGTTTCAGGCGTGCGGAGCCCGAGTCGAACATCGGCCGGTTCTCGGCGTCCATGATCTGGATGCGCAAGCCATTCGGGGTGATCTCGAAGAGGATCTGATCCTTGAACTTCTGCAGTTGCGGATTCTCGTCGACCTTGTTCTGCAGTTCTTGCAGCAGCAGTTCCAGACGTTCCTTCTCGACCTGCTCGGCCATGCCTTCAACCTGTTCGGTATCGACCGTAACCTTGTCAGGCTGCGGTTGCGATTTCACTTCCGGGTTAAGGGTGTTTTCCGGGGCCAGGGTCGGTGTGCCGCCCAGATCAATGATGTACGGCGTGCCGCTTTCGGAGAAGCCGACCGGGTCTTTGAAGTAACCGGCAATGGCGATCTTCTGCTCCGGCGTCGCGGTGGACAGCAGCCACAACACGAGGAAGAACGCCATCATCGCCGTGGCAAAGTCGGCGAAGGCGATTTTCCACGCCCCGCCGTGATGCCCGCCGGCTATGCGCTTGACGCGCTTGATGATAATCGGCTGATTATTTTCCATGACTTAGCGACCGCGAACCGCTTGTTCCAGCTCGGCGAAGCTTGGACGGTGCGCCGGGTACAGAACCTTGCGACCGAACTCGACCGCCAGCGAAGGCGGCATGCCGGAAGCCGAAGCTACCAGCGAGGCCTTGATGGCTTCGTAGACGTTCAGCTCTTCCTTGGCATCGTGGGCCAGCGAGTGCGCCAGCGGGCCGAAGAAACCGTAGGCCGCGAGAATACCGAAGAAGGTACCGACCAGTGCCGCACCGACGTGCAGACCGATGGACTTCTGATCACCTTCACCCAGCGAGGCCATGGTCACCACGATACCGAGTACCGCCGCGACGATACCGAAACCGGGCATGGCGTCGGCGATGCCGTTCACCGCATGGGATGGATGCTCGAGGTCTTCTTTCAGGCTGTACAGTTCCATGTCGAACAAGCCTTCCAGCTCGTGCGGCGCCATGTTCCCGGAGGACATGATGCGCAGGTAATCGCAGATAAACGCGGTCATGCGTTCGTCTTTGAGCACGGCCGGGTACTTGGCGAAAATCGGGCTCGCGGCGGCGTCTTCGATGTCGCCTTCAATGGCCATCATGCCTTCGCGGCGGCTCTTGTTGAGGATCTCGTAGATCAGGCCGAGCACTTCCAGATAGAACGTGTGGCTGAAGCGCGAACTGAACATGCTCAGGGATTTCTTGAGCACGTGCATCGTCATGTAACCGGGGTTGGCCTGGAGGAATGCACCCAGTGCCGCACCACCGATGATCAACACCTCGAAGGGCTGGATCAGGGCGGCAATCTTGCCGTGGGAGAGCACGTATCCGCCGAGCACGCTCGCGAATACGACGATGATGCCGATAATTTTAGCCATAGGTAGAAAGTACTTATTTAAGTCGGGTTCAAGGTCATATTCGGAAGTTAAAAAATCTCTTCTTCTACTTATCGGCAAAACTGCGCCAGACTATAGCCAGTTCAGGCGAAAAGCCAATTTAGCCCATGCCGGGCGCGTCTACAGTCAGTGAAGATCTCGTCCAGACATGGCTAATGAAACGAACGTCCCACACGCAAAACCGACCACGCTCGAGGGCTGGGTAAAACTGCTCGACAGCGTCCAGCTGCCCGTGCCGCAAGAGGCTCACGACAAAGTCTGCCGGGCGATCCGCGACAACCGCAGCTCGTTGCGCGACATCGCCGACCTGATGCAGGAGAGCCCGGCGCTGGCCTTAAGCATCATCCGTGAGGCAAATCGTCACACCCACGGCACGATGGCCGCACCGGCGGAAAATCTCGAGGTGGCAATCAATCGCCTCGGCCTTGCCCGCACAGAAGAACTGCTCGCGCGCTTGCCTGCCGAACCGCAGATGCAAATTCCCAAGGCCCTGCGCCAGTTACAGATGATCAGCCAGCACGCGACGCAACAGGCCAACGGTTTTTTCGCCAGTCGCCTGGCGCGGCTGTGGCAGGACATTCATTGGGGCAGCTTGTTGTTCCTCTCGCCGCTTTGGCCCTTGGCGCTGACGTATCCAGAGTTGCTCGAAGAGTGGGAACTGCGGGTTATCCACAAGGGCGAGTCGGCCCCGGTGGTCGAGAAGCAATTGTTTGGCGTGCGCTTGCTGAAGATCGCCGAGGCGCTGGTGCAAGTCTGGCACCTGCCGATCTGGGTCCAGCAGGGCTATAAATTGCTGCTCAGCGAACAGCGTGAACTGGTCAAAGTCCTGCGCATCGCCCGCGACAGCGAACATCCGCTGCGCCAGCAAAACCGTCTCGATGACGATCCGACCCTGCGCCGCTGGCTCAACCAGCCGGCCAACACTGTGCTGCTGGCCAACGGCCTGGCACTGTCGGCGCAACAAGCGTGGGACAGTCGGCACAGCGAACGCTGGCAGTACCTGACCAGCCTTTATCTGCAGATCCCGATGGATGAAGTGCAACAACAGTTGCACCAGCAAGCCGCCAACAGTGCGCGCCACCATGCAATGCCGGACTTGTGGCACCCAGCGGTTTCGTTGCTGTGGCCATGGGGCACCCATCGTTTGCCGGCCGGCATGCTACCCGCCGCTGCGCCAACCTCGGAAGATCTGACGCAATGGCGCCGGCAATGCGCCGAACTGTTGGCCGAGCCGAGCCGTTTCACCAATGCCATGAGCCTGACCGTCGCCGCTCGCGATGCGCTGGTGGCCAGCGGCATGCGCCGGGTGATGATCCTGATGGCCGACCGCACGCAGTCCAATCTGCGCGTGCATCAAACCGCCGGGCTGCCGAAAGAAGCGGCGGCGCTGAATTTTGTCGTCAGCCAGAGCAAGGTCCTGCAACGGCTGCTCGCGCAACAGGCGCAGGTGCGGATCAATCCCGAGAACAACGCACAATTCTCTGCCCTGCTGCCAGCGAGCCTGCGCACGCTGTTTCGCGGCGAGCATCTATTTCTGCGCTCGCTGGTCAATAACGGTCGGGTGATCATGATCGTCGTCGCCGATCAGGGCGGCGGGCCGTTCGCCGACATCACCGTGCAAGCCTTTGGCAAAACCGCGCAGTGCATCGAAAAAGCCCTGCACAGCTTTAGCAGCCGTGGCCGATGAGGCTGCGCTACAATCCTCCCCTTTGTGCTCTGGAGACCTCACATGTCTGACTTCTCTGGCTTGCCGCTCGTCATCGAGGCGAGCGACCTGCTCCCGCGTCTCGATTCCCCTGAACTGATTCTGGTGGATCTGACCAGCCCTGCCCGTTATGCCGAAGGTCACTTTCCCGGCGCACGCTTTGTCGACCCGAAACGCACCCAGCTCGGCCAGCCGCCGGCGCCGGGCTTGTTGCCGGCCAAAGCCGACCTGGAAGCGTTGTTCGGTGAACTGGGCCACCGCCAGGACGCGGTCTATGTCGTGTATGACGACGAAGGCGGCGGCTGGGCCGGGCGTTTCATCTGGCTGCTCGACGTGATCGGTCACGACAAATACCACTACATTGACGGCGGTCTGCCGGCGTGGCTGGCGGCCGGCATGCCAATGTCGATCCAGGTTCCGCCTGCGGTAGGCGGCCCGGTGGCACTGACCCTGCACGAAGAGCCGACGGCAACCCGCGAATACCTGCAAAGCCGTCTCGGCGCTGCCGATCTGGCGATCTGGGATGCCCGTGGACCGCTGGAATACTCCGGCGAGAAAGTACTGGCCGCCAAGGGCGGTCACATCCCGGGCGCGGTCAACTTCGAATGGACGGCGGGCATGGACAAGGCACGTCAGCTGCGCATTCGCAGTGACATTGCGCAGATCCTCGAAGACCTCGGGATTACCAAGGACAAAGAAATCATTACCCACTGCCAGACCCATCACCGGTCGGGCTTCACTTATCTGGTGGCCAAGTCCCTCGGTTATCCGCGGGTCAAGGGCTACGCCGGTTCCTGGGGCGAATGGGGCAATCACCCTGACACGCCTGTCGAGATTCAAGGTTCTAAGGACAACTAATGAAAGAGCGTCTGTTTATCCTCAGCCAGTATCTGCTGCCTCATCACCTGCTGTCGCGCCTGGCCGGCTGCATTGCCGAGTGCCGCGTACGCTGGTTCAAGAATGCCTTCACCCAATGGTTCGCCAAGCGCTATCAGGTGGACATGTCGCAAGCACTGGTCGAAGACCTCACCGCTTACGAGCACTTCAACGCATTCTTCACCCGCGCCCTGAAAGACGGCGCGCGTCCGCTGGACGAAACCCCGGGCGCGATCCTCAGCCCGGCCGACGGTGCGGTCAGCCAGCTCGGCCCGATCGAACACGGTCGCGTGTTCCAGGCCAAGGGCCACAGCTTCAGCGTGCTGGAACTGCTCGGCGGCGATGCGGCCAACGCTGCACCGTTCATGGGCGGTGACTTCGCCACCATTTACCTGTCACCGAAGGACTACCACCGCGTGCACATGCCGCTGGCCGGCACCCTGCGCGAAATGGTCTACATCCCCGGCCGGATTTTCTCGGTCAACCAGACCACCGCCGAAAACGTGCCGGAGCTGTTCGCCCGCAACGAACGTGTGGCGTGCATTTTCGACACCGAGCGCGGGCCGATGGCCGTGGTGCTGGTGGGCGCGATGATCGTCGCTTCGATCGAAACCGTGTGGGCCGGCCTGGTCACCCCACCGAAGCGCGAACTGAAAACCTTCCGCTACGACGAAGCCGCCCGTGCGCCGATCCATCTGGAAAAAGGTGCTGAACTGGGTCGCTTCAAACTGGGTTCGACCGCGATCGTGCTGTTCGGGCCGGATCAGGTTAAATGGGCTGAAGAACTGGTGGCCGGTTCGCCAGTGCAGATGGGCCAAGGCCTGGCACTGCCAAAAGCCTGAACATGATGTGAGCCAGGATCCGCCCGTTCGCACGTCTGCGAATGGGCGGAGACAACTCGGTGGTGCCGTTACTCTATTTGCCCACGGAAGCCGATCGGGCCTTCGTTGGCATAGGTATTGGTGCCACTGAGGTTTTTCCCTCCGTCACTGGACGTGATGCTCAACGCGATAACGTTCTGATTGTCCCGGCCGCCAATCACCCACTTGCCGCCCGGATGCCATGGGGCATCATTGCCACCCCACTGATTCTCGACGTTGTACTGGTTCTGACCGGTGCGTTGCGCTTTGAAGCCAATGGGACCTTCCCCGGCATAGGTCATGGTGCCGGTGAACGTTTTACCGTCATCGCGCGACTTGATCTCGATAGCGACGACATTCTGGTTGTCCCGCCCGCCCAACACCCAGGTTCCACCCGGATGCCACGGCGCCGAACTGCCACCCCATTGATTTGCCACTGCATATTTAGACATGAACCTCATCTCCTTGAAGTTTCGGGAGACCTGCCCGAGGTTGACGGCAGGCCGTGCAACCGTGCGTTTCCGATCGCACGTCTGAGAGACTAGTAGGGCTTCAGGAATGGCATCCGGCCAGCAGACCAATGGTCAAAAAGGCTGACGCCAACCAGCGAAACAGACCACAACTGCTAGAGTTTCGGGCATCGCCTATTTCGCCACCGGAGCCAGTCAAGGCATGAGTGAATCTCGCCCCCTACCCTCCCTGAGCGCCCCGACCCCGACGCAAACGCGTCTGTCGTTTTGCGAAGCCACCCCGCGCGACCTCAAGCGCTGGATCGCCGGCCTGCCCAAGGCCAACATCGGTGAAACCGCCCGCCTGCTGTATCAAGGCCTGGGCGAACTCAACCAGTTGCTCACCCCCAGCGACAACCGCCTCAACCTGCTGGAGCTGCTGCGCCCCGAGGTGTATTTCGTCTGCCAGCATCTGGAGCGGCACTTCATGCATCAGGCGATCATGCTCGACGAGCGCTCGCGCAAGATCAGCAATCTGTGCAAGGCGCTGCAAAGCCATCTGGCCGTCGGCTACAAACAGATCGTGTTGCGGATTGCGCCGAAGTACAGCAAGGATCGCGCGGCATTGGTCAGCACGGCCCTGCAACGGGCGGCCCATGCACTCAAAGGTCAGCTGCTGCGTGCGACGCAGTTGTATAGCTCTGCGCCGGAGCATGTGTGGTTCGAACTGCATCAGCTGTATCGCAGCGCCTGCGAAATGCAGTTGCAACAGCGCCGGGTGCATGACGATCTCGCCAGCCTCACCACCGAACTCAGCCTTGAACAGACCTACATCGCCGCCCTGCTTCTGGGCAGTGCCCGCTGCAATCAATTGCGGCAGAACCAGATCGCCCGCTTGGCCGAAGTACTCGAACCGTGGAGCGCCCTGCTCAAATTGCATCCCGCTCGCACGAGCGAAGGCCTGTTTGCGATCAGCCCGGCAATCGATGCCGGCCCGCGCTACCGCAACATGTTTCGCAGCGAAGAACAGCCCGGATTGCTCGGCTTCGATCCGCAGCCACTGGTGAACGCCATCGAAGCGCATTTGCAGCATCAAGACACATCAACGCCGCTACCCGTGCCGGCCGGCCTGAGCCTCGATACCCTACAACACCTGCACGCGACTTGGGGGCAGGCCGCCGAGCGCAGCTTTCAACGTACCGTTGGCCAGGGCAATCTCACTGTATGCGTGGGTATGAGCGCCCTGCACTTTTACCTCGGCGGCGAGCGCAGTTTCAGCGAATTGCTCAAGCATCCCGCAGCGCGCCCGGCAAATTTCTGCAGTAGCGTCGCTGAAGGTGAAAAGGACAGTTGGAGCCAGGCCTTCGACGCAGCACCGCAGAGCAAATCTGATGAATTTTTGCCTTACGAGGAAATCCAGTACGACCATTTGCTCGAGGATGAAGGCGGCACGGACAGTACGCCGCATTACCCGACCTATGCCTTGCCGGTGATCAATCACAGCCCCGGCGGATACTGCCTCGCGTGGCCGGATGAAGTGCCTGCCGAACTGCAGGCCGGGGAAATGCTCGGCATCCACGACAGTGTCAGTCTGGGCTGGAGCATCGCGGTCATTCGCTGGATCCGCCAGGTGCGCGGCGGCGGCACACAAATGGGCATTGAGCTTGTGGCGCCCCATGCCCAGCCTTGCGGTCTGCAACTGGTGCGCTCGCGGGATGATCACAGCCAGTATCTGCGCGGCTTGTTGCTACCGGAGATCAGCGCGATCGACTTGCCGGCGACTTTGCTGGCGCCGCGCTTGCCGTTTCAGGAAGGCAATAAAGTGCTGATCAACACCCTGGGCGAAGAACATCGCGCCGGGCTGGATCGACGGGTAGCGAGTACGCACAGTTTCAATCAGTTCGCTTATCGCTCGCTGGAGGCCGCGCGCAATGGCGGGAGCGAGGAGGATTTTGATTCGTTGTGGAAGTCGCTTTAAAGCAAAAGATCGCAGCCTTCGGCAGCTCCTACAGGGAAATGCATATCCCTCTGTAGGAGCTGCCGAAGGCTGCGATCTTTTGATCTTTAATTACAACTGCCCGTCGCGATCGCGGAAACCCAGCAGATACAGCACGCCATCCAGCCCCAACGTCGAAATCGCCTGCTTCGCCGACTGTTTGACCAGCGGCTTGGCACGGAACGCCACGCCCAAACCGGCAATCGCCAGCATCGGCAGATCATTCGCGCCGTCGCCGACCGCGATGGTCTGCTCCAGACGCAACCCTTCCTTGTGTGCCAACTCTTTCAGCAAATCAGCCTTGCGCTGGGCATCGACAATCGGCTCGATCGCCACGCCAGTACACTTGCCGTCGACCACTTCCAGCTCGTTGGCGAACACGTAGTCGATGCCCAGTTTGGCCTGCAATTGCTTGGCAAAATAGGTGAAGCCACCGGAGAGAATTGCAGTCTTGTAGCCCAGACGCTTGAGTTCGGCGAACAGCGTTTCGGCGCCTTCGGTCAGACGCAGCGAAGCGCCGATCGAGTCCAGCACGCTGACATCCAGACCTTTGAGCAAGGCCAGACGCTCTTTGAAACTGGCGCGGAAGTCGAGCTCGCCGGCCATGGCGCGTTCAGTGATTGCCGACACCTGCTCGCCGACACCGGCAGCCTTGGCCAACTCGTCGATGACCTCGGCTTCGATCAGCGTCGAGTCCATGTCGAACACCGCCAGACGACGATTACGGCGGAACAGCGAATCTTCCTGGAAGGCGATGTCGACGTTCAGCTCTTGGGCCACGCTGAGGAATTCGGCACGCAGCGCTTGCGGATCAGCCGCTTCGCCACGCACGGAGAACTCGATGCAGCCCTTGCCCTTATCAGCCGGGGTGTCCAGCGGCATGCGACCCGACAGACGGTCGATGTGATCGATGTTCAGGCCATATTTGGCGGTGATCGAGCTGACGGCCTGCAATTGGCCGGCGGTGACTTTGCGGGTCAGCAGGGTGACGATGTGGCGTTTCTTGCCCTGATTGCCCACCCACTGCTGGTAATCCTCTTCGGATACCGGCGTGAAGCGCACCTGCTGGTCGAGCTCGTAGCCCTTGAACAGGATGTCTTTGAGCACGGATTTACCCTGCTCGGAATCGGGAATCTCAACCAGGATGCCGAACGACAGGGTGTCGTGGATCACCGCCTGACCGATGTCGAGAATGTTCACACCACCTTGTGCCAGAACGCCGGTAATGGCTGCCGTCAGACCCGGACGGTCGACTCCCGTGATGTTAATCAGGACGATTTCGCGCAACGCGCACCCCCGCAACTGGAAAAAAACCGCATTCTACCCACTTTCAGTGACCATCGGGCACCGTGAGCGCTTTGCCGGTCTAGGGCCTGTCGCTATACTGCGCGTCAACTTCACGGACAAAAGAGCCGAGCTCAGTGAACCGGCCCACGCCAGTTAAAACCGATAACTTCTTCCTGCTGATCTTCCGTGCACTGCGCCACCGCCGTGTACCGATTGCATTGCGCATTGCCAGCCATAACGTGATCCTGGTCGCTCTGGCCCTGGTGATCTATGCCGGCGTGATGGGTTTGCAATTCAAGCAGGCCATGCACCAGCAGGCCGATGCGCTGGGCGAAAGCCTGACCACGCAGACCGCGACTTCTGCCACGGAGCTGTTGGTGTCCAACGACATCCTCAGCCTCAACGTGCTGCTCAACAATCTGACCAAAAACAAACTGGTGGCCCACGCGGCGATCTATAGCGTGGATAACCGCATCCTCGCCGAGTCCGGTCAGCGGCCCAAGCACAGCCTGCTGGGCGAAGCCGAGGGCATGTACGAGAGCAAGATCACCTTCCAGGACGTGACTGCCGGGCAACTGCGCATCAGCCTGGACATGGATCAGTTCCAGCAGCCGATGACCATCAGTCTGCAAAGCATGGGCATCCTCAGCGGGATCCTGCTGGCGCTGTCGCTGGCCCTGAGCCTGCGCATGGGCCGCTACCTGTCGACGCCGTTGCTGCAATTGCGCGTCTGGCTGCGCCGCATCGACGAATACACGCCAGGCATCGATCGTCAGGATGAAATCGGCGATCTGGCGCGTCAGCTGCACGCCAACTACGCGCCAGAGCCTGTACCTGAACCGGAGCCTGAGTTCGAGGACGAAGAGGACGAGCCGGAATTCGAGGTGCGCAACTTGCGTGATCCGAGTTTCGACGAAACCCGTCCAATGGCCGCGCAGAAGCCTGCGCCGAGACATCTGGTCAGCACCGTCGAAGATGAAGATGACGATGACGCATTCGCCGACCTGCGCGATGAGTCGCTCAATGGCGCGCCCCAACCCGTCATCCGCCAACCGTCTCCAAGCGTGCCGCAGCACACCGCCGTGCTGGCCGTGCAATTGGGCTCACAAGAGCAACTGCGCCGCTTGCCGCGGGCACGCCTTGAAGAATTGCAGGAGCGCTATCGCGACTGCCTCGATCAGGCTGCGTCGCTGTATCAGGGCGAAATCGAAACCCTGAACGACGGCAGCACGCTGATGCTGTTCCACACTGAAGACAGCGGCGACGATTACCTGACCAACGCGATCTGCTGCGGCGAGCTGCTGCGGGCGCTGGGCCATCAGTTGCAGATTGAGGTCGCGGACAGCGGCATCACCCTGCAATTGCAGTTGGGTTTGACGCTGGGCGATGAGCTGTTCGGCCTGAGCCAGATCGATCTGCTGCTGACCGATTCGGCTCAGGACGCACTGGCCTTGTCGCAGCACAGCCGCAACCTGCTGCTGGTTGAGCGCAAGATCAGCGACGACGCGCTGATACGCCAGCGTGCGCGGATCCGCCCGATCGCCAGCCCTGAGGGTGCTTGCTGCGTGGAGCGGTTGATGGAGCCTTATCCGTCGATGCTCGAACGGCAACTGGCGCGGATGCATGAGCGTCGGGCGTAAGCCTTAGGCCTTAAACACAGAAGCCCGCAGACGAGTGATTGTCTGCGGGCTTTTTTGTGGCTGACTGAAAAGCCCCTCACCCTAGCCCTCTCCCAGAGGGAGAGGGGACTGATCGGGGGATATTGCCGAAATACACCGACCTGCACGTCCTGCTTTGAATCCATAATCGCCAAGCTCTTTCAGGTCGATGTATGACGTCAGACACTTCTACCGAATCCACATTCGCCAAGCTCTTTCAGGTCGATGTATGACGCCAGACACTTCTACCGAATCCACATTCGCCAAGCTCTTTCAGGTCGATGTATGACGCCAGACACCTCGGTCAGTCCCCTCTCCCTCCGGGAGAGGGCTAGGGTGAGGGGCTTTTGATCCTCCCCACCAAACCCCAGACACAACAAAGCCCGCACAAGGCGGGCTCTGTTCTGACTCGGTCCAGGCTTAGAAGCGGAACACTTCCATATCGGTACGAATCGGTGATGCCATTGGAATCTTCGGCTGCTTCTCGGCCTCCGTCGCCGGTGCTGCCGGTTTCGGTGCCGCTTTACGCGGGGCCTCGGCCACCGGAGGCTGATTGGCCAACGGCTTGAGCGCTACCGACAATTGCTCGGCCAGACGCTGCAGCAAAATGCCCTGGGCCTGCACCTGCGAAGCCGTACTGCCAGCATGCAGCTCTTGCAGATGAACGATGCGGTTATCGCGCACCTGACCACGACGGTCGATCAGACGCCATTGCGCATCAAGTATCGCCGGTTGTTTCTGGCCAGAGTCCAGACGCGTGATGGTCAACAACACCTGCACATCCGGAGTGAACCCCGTAGTAGCCGGTGCCAGCACCACACGCTGGCTGTCCAGATGGCCAGCCACCTGACGCATCAGCAACTGATCAATATCCGACGAAAGGCTGCCAGCCCAACGACCGTCGGTCGCCGCTTGCAGGCTACCGTCCGGTTGACGTTGCAGCAAAGTCTCACGTTGCAGGTAATCGGCTACGACTACCGGGCCTAACAAAACCGCCATGCCCGCGCTTTGCGCAGGCTGAACCGGACTTCCGCTGTCCAGTTGATACAGCGACACCGGCTGGTGAACGCTGCAACCCGCCAGGCCCAAAACGCCGGCGAGCAGGAAAATAAGGGGGCGCAGAGCAGTCATCATCCCGTCCAGGTGGCCGCCACAAGGCTGACCACAGTGAAAATACTCAATAAATATGAAGAACGCTCGGCCACGCCGGCGCTTGGAAAGGCCATATCATCCGTGAATATGCGTTCCGACTCCAGCGCCAAAGCGTCGATCTACGCGTTAAATCGTAGATCGAGCTCTCTAGGACGCCTGATTGAGGTTTTCGACGAGCAGCGCATCCACCCTCTGGAAGCCCCTTGGAAGCTTATTGCCACGACGGCCACGCTCACCCTTGTAGTGTTCGAGGTCGTCGGCTTTAAGCGACAGGGTCCGTTTTCCGGCCTGCAGCACCAAGGTGGCGCCTTCCGGAAGTACGGCAATGTCCGTGACATATTCTTCGCGACTGGCCACGCGTTCACCGGAAATACCGATGATCTTGTTGCCTTTGCCCTTACCTAATTGTGGCAGATCGCTGATTTTGAAGATCAGCAGGCGACCTTCGGTCGTGACCGAGGCCAGCCAGTTCTGCTCACGATCGGCCACCGGGCGCGGCGCGATCACTTTGGCGTTGTTCGGCAGGCTCAACAGGGCTTTACCGGCCTTGTTCTTGGCTTGCAGGTCTTCGCCCTTGACCACGAAACCGTAACCGGCGTCGGACGCGATCACGTACAACGCATCATCTTCCGGCATCAGCACACATTCGAAGCTCGCGCCTGGCGGCGGCGTCAGGCGACCGGTCAGCGGTTCGCCCTGGCCACGGGCCGACGGCAAGGTGTGCGCGGCGACCGAGTAGCTGCGGCCGGTCGAGTCGATAAACACCGCAAACTGGTTGGAGCGCCCCGCTGCCGAGGTCTTGAAGCCGTCGCCGGCCTTGTACGACAGGCCGGTGGCGTCGATGTCATGACCTTTGGCGGAACGGATCCAGCCTTTTTCCGACAGCACAACGGTAACTTTCTCGTTCGGCAGCAGATCGTGTTCGGTCAGCGCCTTGGCTTCAGCACGCTCGACGATTGGCGACCGACGGTCATCGCCGTAGGTTTCGGCGTCTTTCAACAGCTCGGTACGCACCAGCTTCTTCAGCTTGGCTTCGCTGCCCAGCAGAGCTTGCAGCTTGGCTTGCTCCTTGAGCAGTTCGTCCTGCTCGTCGCGCAGCTTCATCTCTTCCAGTCGCGCCAACTGACGCAGACGGGTGTCGAGGATGTAGTCGGCCTGAATCTCGCTGAGGGCGAAACGCTCGATCAGCTTGGCTTTCGGGTGTTCCTCGGTGCGGATGATGTGGATCACTTCATCGAGGTTGAGGTAAGCGATCAGCAAACCGTCCAACAGGTGCAGACGACGCTCGACTTTGTCGAGGCGGAATTGCAGGCGGCGACGCACGGTCAGCACGCGGAATTCCAGCCACTCGACCAGCAGCGCACGCAGGTTTTTCAGCTGCGGCTTGCCGTCCAGACCGATGATGTTGACGTTGACCCGGTAGGTCGACTCCAGCTCGGTGCTGGCGAACAGGTGCTGCATCAGCGCTTCGTGATCGACGCGGCTGTTGACCGGGATGATCACGATACGGCACGGGTTTTCGTGGTCGGATTCGTCACGCAGGTCAGCGATCTGCGGGGCTTTCGACGGTTTGGCCTGCATCAGCGCGGCGATCTGCTCCAGCACCTTGGCGCCGGACACCTGGTGCGGCAGCGCAGTGACGATGATGTCGCCATCCTCGACGTGGTACACGGCGCGCATGCGCACCGAACCCTTGCCGGTTTCGTACATCTTCAGCAGGTCGGCGCGCGGCGTGATGATTTCCGCTTCGGTCGGATAATCCGGACCTTGGATGTGTTCGCAAAGTTGCTCGACCGTGGCTTTCGGCTCATCGAGCAGACGTACGCAAGCGGTGGCCACTTCACGCAGGTTGTGCGGCGGCACATCGGTGGCCATGCCCACGGCAATGCCGGTGGTGCCGTTGAGCAGGATGTTCGGCAGGCGCGCTGGCAGAACCAAAGGCTCCTGCAAGGTGCCGTCGAAGTTCGGGCCCCAATCGGCGGTGCCTTGGCCCAGTTCGCTGAGCAGTACTTCGGAATAGCGCGACAGGCGTGCTTCGGTGTAACGCATGGCGGCGAAAGACTTCGGATCGTCCGGCGCACCCCAGTTGCCCTGGCCGTCGACCAGCGTGTAGCGATAGCTGAACGGCTGCGCCATCAGCACCATCGCTTCGTAGCACGCCGAATCGCCGTGCGGGTGGAACTTACCGAGCACGTCACCGACGGTACGCGCCGATTTCTTGTGCTTGGAGTCAGCGTCCAGCCCCAGCTCGCTCATGGCGTAGACGATACGCCGCTGTACCGGTTTCAGGCCATCGCCGATATGCGGCAGAGCACGGTCCATGATCACGTACATGGAGTAGTTGAGGTAGGCATTTTCGGTGAAGTCAGCCAGCGAGCGGCGTTCTACACCGTCCAGGCTGAGATCAAGGGAGTCGCTCATGCGGGCCTCATCGGTTCGTTGTCTGGCGCAGCAGCATGGTGCCACCGCGCTGGGTAAATTCAAGTTTGTTCAGGGCGCTCATGCCGAGCAGCACCTGATCGCCATGCAGCCCCGGCGCCACCAGTGCGCGGACGTCGCGCAGCACGATGTCGCCCAGTTGCAGACGGGCAATTTTTGTCCGATAGCCCTGGCTCAGGCCGTTGGCCGTGCTCAGGGTCACACCAAAACCTTCTTCCAGCTTCAAGCGTTTGGCCAGCTCCGCCGGGATCGCCACATCGGTTGCGCCGGTGTCGAGCATGAATTCCACCGGTTCGCCGTTGATCTGACCGCTGGCGACAAAATGCCCTTGGGCGTTGCCGGCCAGTTTCACCTCGATAAAACCTTCGCCCTGCTCCGAACTGACCACGACGTTCGGATTCTGCTGGCGTTGCTCCCACTGGCCGAAAAACCGCGTCGCCAGAAACAGCGCCGCGCACCACGCCAGAATCATCAGCACCCGACCGGCGCGCTTGCCCGGTGGCTGCTGGCTCACGGCTTGGCACTCCAGCCACCCTCGGGCGCGGCGAAGCGCCAGACAATCGGCCTGACCTCACCATCGGCGCGGGGGCCAAAATTATTGTCGACGCCGACCCACGCACCATCAGCGTCAACGATCAGCGCCTCTTCCAGACCGAAGTTCTGCGAATAACGGCGGTTGGTCTGCAACAATTCAGCGGCGTACGACCAGCAACGTTCGACCTTGGCGGTCTGCGCATCGCGCCGACAAATCTGAAAGGCGTTGCGCTCAAGGGTAAACAATTTGCCGTTAAACAATGAAAGGTCGGAAAAGTCCCGGTCGACCGCTCTGGCCTTCGGGAACTGCGGCGGCTGCATTTCCTTGCCGCCCTCGCTGAGCAGCACGCAACGACCGTCGCAATCCCACACCGTCTGCTGGCGCTTGATCAGCAGCAAGCCACGGCTTTGCCGTTCAGCGGCCAGCCACATCTGATCGCCCGCCGGGTTGATTGCCAGGCCTTCGAGAATCGCATTGAAATGCAGGAGCATGCCGCTAGCCCGTGCTTCGCGAACCATCATCGGCGAGATCTTCAACCAGTTGACCGGGCCGCTGACAGGCACCTGCAAGACCGCCGCATGGCCCTCGCTGACAATGTAGCGATTGCCGGCGCTGTCGCAACTGATGCCCTCGAAATCCAGATCGCCTCCGCGCACGAACGACGCAGCCCAGTTGCGCGAGCGCAACCCCCACGGCAAACCGGTCTCCGGCACCAGGGGCACGTCGATGTGCAAGGCTTCGGCCTGCCAGACCTGATCGGCGGTGTTGAGCCGATAGATCTGATCGTCATCGCGGTCCGACACCGTCCACAACTCGCCGCCACACATGGCCAGCCCCGACAGGTTACCGCCGCGCATGCCGTCGACCGGGTGCCCGGAGAGCACGCGCAACTCCTGCAACGGCTCGGCCGACACACTCATTGCACTCAGCAGCAACGCACCCGCCAAGGCCCAGCCAAACCGCATCAGGCCAGCACCTCGGCGAGGTTACCTTTGGATTCCAGCCAGGTCTTGCGGTCACCGGCGCGTTTCTTCGCCAGCAGCATGTCCATCATTTCCGAGGTTTGCGCGAAGTCTTCGCCCAGCGTCAGTTGCACCAGACGCCGGGTGTTCGGGTCCATGGTGGTTTCACGCAGTTGCGGCGGGTTCATTTCACCCAGACCTTTGAATCGGGTGACCTGTGGTTTGCCACGCTTCTTCTCGGCAACCAGCCGATCAAGAATGCCGTCGCGCTCGGCTTCGTCGAGGGCGTAGTAGATCTCTTTGCCCAGGTCGATGCGGTACAGCGGCGGCATGGCGACGTAGACGTGACCGGCATCCACCAGCGGGCGGAAATGCTGGACGAACAACGCGCACAGCAAGGTTGCGATGTGCAGTCCGTCGGAGTCGGCGTCAGCGAGGATGCAGATCTTGCCGTAACGCAGTTGGCTCATGTCCGCCGCACCCGGATCGACACCGATGGCCACGGCGATGTTGTGCACTTCCTGGCTGGCCAGCACTTCGCTGCCGTCGACTTCCCAGGTGTTGAGGATCTTGCCGCGCAACGGCAGGATCGCCTGGAACTCCTTGTCCCGCGCTTGCTTGGCGGAACCGCCGGCGGAATCACCTTCGACGAGGAACAGTTCGGAACGCATCGGATCCTGCCCGGCGCAGTCCGCCAGTTTGCCCGGCAATGCAGGGCCCTGTGTAACGCGTTTGCGCTCGACCTTTTTGCTGGCCTTGAGGCGACGACCGGCGTTGTTGATCGCCAGTTCAGCCAGCGCCAGACCGGTTTCAGGGTTGGCGTTGAGCCACAGGCTGAACGCGTCCTTGACCACACCAGAGACAAATGCCGCCGCTTCACGCGATGACAGACGCTCTTTGGTCTGGCCGGAGAATTGCGGTTCCTGCATTTTCATCGACAGGACGAACGCGATGCGCTCCCAGACGTCTTCCGGCGCCAGCTTCACGCCACGCGGCAGCAGGCTACGGAATTCGCAGAACTCGCGCATCGCATCGAGCAGGCCCTGGCGCAAACCGTTGACGTGGGTACCGCCCTGCGCCGTCGGGATCAGGTTGACGTAGCTTTCCTGCACCGCGTCGCCACCTTCCGGCAGCCACAGCAGCGCCCAGTCGACCGCTTCCTTGTTACCGGCGAAAGCGCCGCAGAACGGCTCGTCCGGCAGGCGTTCGAACTCGCTGACCGCATCGACCAGATAGGAGCGCAGGCCGTCTTCGTAATGCCACTCGACTTTCTCGCCAGTGCCTTTGTCTTCGAAACTGACCAACAGGCCCGGGCACAACACAGCCTTGGCCTTGAGCACGTGCTTGAGGCGGCTGATGGAAAATTTCGGTGAATCGAAATACTTCGGATCCGGCGCGAAGTACACGCTGGTGCCGGTGTTGCGCTTGCCGACGGTGCCGACGATTTCCAGCTCGGTAGCCTTATAACCATCGGCGAAAGTCATCTGGTATTCGTTGCCGTCACGCTTTACGCGCACACGCACTTCGGTCGACAAGGCGTTGACCACAGAAATACCCACGCCGTGCAGACCACCGGAGAACTGGTAGTTCTTGTTCGAGAACTTGCCGCCCGCATGCAGCTTGGTGAGGATCAGCTCGACGCCCGACACGCCCTCTTCCGGGTGAATGTCGACCGGCATGCCGCGGCCGTCATCGCTGACTTCCAGCGAATGGTCGGCGTGCAGGATGACCTGCACCGATCTGGCGTGACCGGCCAGTGCTTCGTCGACGCTGTTGTCGATGACTTCCTGGGCGAGGTGGTTCGGCCGACTGGTGTCGGTGTACATGCCGGGGCGTTTGCGCACCGGGTCGAGGCCCGAGAGGACTTCGATGGCGTCGGCGTTATAAGAGCTAGCGCTGGGAGTGGCCATAGGGTCTCGTCGTCAGTCATTCATGAAATAGGGGCAAGACTTCACAGTGCGGTGAAATCGATTGCCTGATACACATCGGCGCCAATGCCGGCAAAACTCAGCAACGCCGGCAATTGCCCGGCAAAACCCTGGAAACTGTGGTCGCCGCCGGCCTGAATGCGCAAGGCACAGGCGCGGTAATACTGCTGGGCGAGGCGATAATCCAGTGTTTCATCGCCGGTCTGCAACCATACCTGATAGCGCTGCGCTTCCTGAGGCGCCGGCACTTCCAGTTCGGCCAGGGCCGTGACGTGGTCGTGGGTCAAATCCCAGGTTTCATCGGTGTACAGGTTTTTCTGCGGGCCCAGATAGCCGTCGAACATCCGGTGCGGGCTGACCGCCGGGTTGACCAGCAGGGCTTTCAGGCCATGGCGCTCGGCCAAGTGAGTCGCATAGTAGCCGCCGAGTGAGCTTCCCACCAGCAGCGGGCTGCCCAGTTCGGCAATCGCTTGTTCCAACTGACCGATGGCTTCACGCGGGTGATGATGCAGGGCCGGGACACGCAGTTGCTCACTCAACCCCAGCTGTTCCATCACCGCGACCAGCTGACAGGCCTTTTTCGAGGCCGGGGCGCTGTTGAAACCGTGGATATAGAGGATCGAACCGGACATTGGAGCTCCCTGGGTGTCGGCGAAAGATAGCGGAGTTTACAGGGAGTCAGGGCAGGATGGGCCATCCAAATGATGCCTGGCTGCATCCTGTAGGAGCTGCCGAAGGCTGCGATCTTTTGATTCTGTTTTTAAGATAAAAAGATCGCAGCCTGCGGCAGCTCCTACAGGGATTATCAATAGCCGTCAGAGCCGTAGTCGACGGTGAAGGCGAAATTGATGACGCGTTCCACGCCAGTTTCCAGCCGCCCATCCGGCAACAGCCGTAACCAGCGATACCCCGGCGCCTGCTCCCCCACCTTGAAATCCTCACTGCCCGGCTCAAACTGAATGCACGTCGAAGGCGAAGCCATCAGTCGCACGCCATTGCGCTGGCGATCAATCTCCTGATGCACATGTCCCCACAACACCGCACGGGCCTGTGGAAAACGATCCAGCACCTCGAAAAACGCTTCAGGATTGCGCAAACCAATTGGCTCCATCCACGCGCAGCCAATCGGAACCGGATGATGGTGAAAGCACACCAGATGATGCCGCTCCGGCGCTTCGCTCAGCGAACGGGCCAGCAGCTGCAATTGATCGTCCTGCAAATACCCCGGCACTGAGCCGGGTACAGCCGAATCCAGCATCGTCACCCGCCAGTTGCCGATGTCCACAATCGGTTCCAGCAATGCGCTTTGCACGGCGGCAACCGCCATGATCTGTGGCTCATCGTGATTACCGGGTATCCAGCGCGCCGGCGCATCGATCTGCGCGCTCATCTGGCGAAACTGTTGATACGACTCCAGCGTGCCGTCCTGGGAAATATCGCCAGTGGCCAGAATCAGGTCGATCTGCGGCTGTTGCCCAAGTACCAGTTCGATGACCTTTTGCAGGCTCTCGCGGGTGTTCATGCCCAGCAGCGAGCCATCCGTTCCAGCAAACAGATGGCTGTCGGACAGCTGCACAAGCATCGCCGCATCGGCGGTGGTCAACGTGGATACGCTCGGCAAGGCGTTCTCCCAAGGCAAAAGCACGGAATCGATCAAGTGCCGCAATTATGCTGGGGGATCACGCAAAGAGGAAACCGCCGAACCGGACGCAGTTCACAACTAGCGTACGACTTCGTACTCGTGCCCCAACGCCAGACAATGGCTCAGCCATTCCCCCAGGAACAGATTGAGCTGGGCCTTTTCATCCGGCTGATGCATGGCTGCATTCGGGTAAGGATAGATGCCGCGAAAGCGCCGTGCATGTTCGGCGCTGATCACTTCGGCCATGCGCGCGTCGTGATACACCTGCACTTCCAGTTGCGGCACCGGCAGCCATGGCAGGCTGTGTTCCTGACGCACTTGCAAGGTGGTGGTGTACGGGCAGGTCTGCAGCACTTCGAGGGTCAGCACGCCGAGCATCTGCTCGCCCTGGGTCACGGCAATGCGCCGCGCCTCGGGATCGTTGCGCATGTCCGGCAACAGTCGCATCAGGCGCGCGTAGTTGGCCTCGCAGGCGGCTTGCAGCCCCGCAAGGTCGACTCGATAGCGATCGCGCAACTTGTTTACGACCATAACCCCCTCACTTCGGCGCGGTTCAGCGCCAGCCACTGCAAAGCGATGATGCTCGCCGCGTTGGCAATGCGTCCGTCACGGACGGCCTGCAAGGCATCTTCAAAAGCCCAGACCGTGACGCGGATATCTTCTGCCTCTTCTTCCAGGCCATGCAGGCCGCCAACGCCGTCGGTACTGCAACGCCCCAGATACAAATGCACGAATTCGTTGCTGCCCCCCGGCGACGGGAAATATTTGGTCATTGGCCACAGAGCCTTGATGTCCAGACCAGCTTCCTCCTGTGCCTCGCGGTGAGCAACTTCTTCCGGTTGCTCATCCTTGTCGATCAGACCGGCGACCAGTTCGACCAGCCACGGGTTGTCAGCCTTGCCCATGGCGCCGACGCGAAACTGCTCGATCAGCACCACTTCATCGCGCTGCGGATCGTAAGGCAACACGCACACGGCGTCGTGGCGCACGAAGATTTCACGGTTGATCTCGCGGCTCATGCCACCGGCGAACAATTCATGGCGCAGGTGCAAACGCTCGAGTTTGTAAAAACCCTCGTAGCAGCGCTCGCGTCGCACGACGTCGACGGTGGTCGGAATGGCGTTGGCAAAATCAGTCATGAGCATCCTCTTTACTGCAGATCCATTACGAGGTGCCTTCGTGTGACCGGCAGCCTCGACTTCGCGCCATCCTAACGCGCCCGCACGGTTTGATGCAGCCCCTTTACCGTCAGCGGGATGGACGGTGGCGGCGAAACCCACTCTAATTAGCTTAGTGGCGAACTGACTGCTTCTGCGAGAGTCGAAGCGGATATCTTTTTGCCTTCCCCTGCTTTCGAAAGGACGCCCATGTCGCTTTTCAAAATTGCCTCCGTGGCCGCCATCGCCCTGACCCTCGGCGCGTGCGCAAGCCTGTTCCAGCCCAACTACCGCACACCGCTGGAAACCACCCGCGATGCGTCGGAACAACTGAAACCGGGCTGTTCCAACCCGGATTGCCCGCTGGTGAACATCGATACCCTGCGTTTCCCGGCCGAACCTGCGCTGGACGGCATCATCGAAAAACGCCTGCTGCAAATGACCCGCACCGAGCAAAACGCCCCGGTGGCGCCAACCCTGGCGGCCTACCGCGAGCAATTTCTGGCCAGCGCCGGCCCGCGCAACAGCAGCTACCTGCAAGCGAAAGTACGCGAGCAGCATGACGGCTTGGTGATCATCGAGTTGTCGAGCTACCTCGACACCGGCGGCGCGCATGGCACACCGGGTCGCGGTTTCATCAACTATTCGCGCCAGCAACACAAAGTGCTGAACCTGTCCGACATGCTCGTGCCGGGTCAGGAAGAGGCGTTCTGGAAAGCGGCGCAAGTGGCGCACAACAGTTGGTTGATCAGCACCAAGCTCGACCAGGAAGCGGACTTTGTGAAGAGCTGGCCGTTCGTGAAAACCCCGAACGTGGCGCTGACCTATGGCGGCGTGATCCTCAAGTACGACGTGAGCACCATTGCGCCTTACGCGCTGGGCCACGTCGAACTGAAGATCCCTTACCCGCGTCTGAACGGCATTCTCAAGCCCGAGCTGTTTCCCGGCCGTAACTGAAGGCCCGGCCCAGCACCAGCTGCAACAGCCCTGCCAGCACCAGCGCCGGCAGGGTTGCGCCGACATCCGGATACAGATTCGCCAGCAAGTGATAGGTGCTCACGCCACCCAGCCACGCCAACAACGCCGGCCAGCGCAACGCGGCTGACGCGACTTGAGCACTGCGCTTGCGCAGGATGAAGTGATCGACCAGCACCACGCCGAACAGCGGCGCAAACACCGAGCCGATCAACAGCAGGAAATTCTGGTACTGCGCCAATGGCGCCAGCAGGGCGATCAGCGTGCAGAGCACACCAATAGCCAAAGCCAGATGCTCGACTTTCAGACGCAACAGAATCCCGCTCGATACCGCTGCCGAATGAATGTCGGCGAAAGCGTTTTCCGACTCATCGAGCAGAATCAGCAGCAACGGAATGCCCAGTCCGGCACCGGCCAATGCGAGCAGCAGCGCGTTGACTTCACCGCTCGGCGCGAACGCCAGGGTGTAGGCGACGCCGAGGCTCATCAGCCAGAAGTTGCCGATGAAGAAACCGATGGCAGTGCCACCAAAGACATTCTTCGCACGCTTGCCGAAACGCGAGTAGTCGGCAATCAGCGGCAACCACGACAGCGGCATCGCGATGGCGATGTCGAAGCCCACGGCGAACGGCATCGAACCGTCACCGGCACGCGACCAGAGATCGGCCAGATCGGCTTTGACGAACAGGTTCCAGGTCAGCCACAGGCACGCCGCCAGCAACAGCCAGATGCCCCACTTGCGCAGGATCTGGCGCACAAATGTCAGCGGCCCGCTGACCGCGAGCAAGGTTGCCAGCGCACCGAAAAACAGCGTCCACAACACCGGGTTCGACCACAACGAACCTTCGCTGAACGCACGAGTGCCGAGCAGGCTGGCGGCGTCGCGCATGACGATGATTTCGAACGAGCCCCAACCGATCAATTGCAGCAGGTTGAGCAGCGCCGGCAGGCTCGCGCCTTTGCTGCCGAGGCTGAGTTTCAGCGCGGCCATCGACGACAGGCCAGTGTCACTGCCGATCACGCCGACAGCGGCCAGCAGCAAAACGCCGACCAGCGTGCCGAGGAAAATCGCCAACAGCGAACCGGACAGGCCCAGGCCTGGCGCGAGCAATGCGCCGGTCTGCAAAACCATCAGGCCGATACCGAGGGAGAACCACAGGGAAAACAGATCGCGACCGCCGAATACACGCTTGTCGGCGGGCACGGCGAGGTCGGGGGAATAGGTGCTGGGCTGAATGCTCAAGGGTGTTATCTCAGAGGGACATTTTTGTTGTGTTGTGATCGTTCCCACGCTCTGCGTGGGAACGATCAGTACGGGGTCAAACCTTCTTGTACAGCTGACTGCCTTCCTTCTTGAACCGCTCGGCCTGTTCCGCGAGGCCTTGGGCGACGTCCACGTCGACCGCGTCGATCCGCTGGTTGGCCGCGTATTCGCGGACTTCCTGAGTGATCTTCATCGAGCAGAATTTCGGTCCGCACATCGAACAGAAGTGCGCGACCTTGGCCGAATCCTTCGGCAGGGTTTCATCGTGATAAGAACGCGCGGTGTCCGGATCAAGCCCCAAGTTGAACTGGTCTTCCCAACGGAATTCGAAACGCGCCTTGCTCAAGGCGTTGTCGCGAATCTGTGCACCCGGATGCCCTTTGGCCAAGTCCGCAGCGTGCGCGGCGATCTTGTAGGTGATGATCCCGGTCTTCACGTCATCCTTGTTCGGCAGGCCCAGGTGTTCCTTAGGCGTCACGTAGCAGAGCATGGCGCAACCGAACCAGCCGATCATCGCCGCCCCGATACCGGAGGTGATGTGGTCGTAGCCCGGTGCGATGTCGGTGGTCAGTGGGCCGAGGGTGTAGAACGGTGCCTCGTCGCAGCACTCCAGCTGCTTGTCCATGTTCTCCTTGATCAACTGCATCGGCACGTGGCCCGGGCCTTCGATCATGGTTTGCACGTCGTGTTTCCAGGCGATCTTGGTCAGTTCGCCGAGGGTTTCCAGTTCGCCGAACTGAGCAGCATCGTTGGCGTCGGCAATCGAGCCCGGACGCAAGCCATCGCCCAGCGAGAAGCTGACGTCGTAGGCTTTCATGATTTCGCAGATTTCTTCGAAATGCGTGTAAGCGAAGTTTTCCTTGTGATGCGCCAGGCACCACTTGGCCATGATCGAGCCGCCACGGGATACGATGCCGGTCACGCGTTTGGCGGTCAGCGGCACGTAGCGCAGCAGTACGCCGGCGTGGATGGTGAAGTAGTCGACGCCCTGCTCGGCTTGCTCGATCAGCGTGTCGCGGAACAGCTCCCAGGTCAGGTCCTCAGCGGCCCCGCCGACTTTTTCCAGCGCCTGATAGATCGGCACCGTGCCGATCGGCACCGGCGAGTTACGGATGATCCACTCGCGGGTTTCGTGAATGTGCTTGCCGGTGGACAAGTCCATGATGTTGTCCGCGCCCCAGCGAATACCCCAGGTCAGTTTCGCCACTTCTTCTTCGATCGAAGAACCCAGGGCGCTGTTGCCGATGTTGCCGTTGATCTTCACCAGGAAGTTACGGCCGATGATCATCGGTTCCAGTTCGGTGTGGTTGATGTTGGCCGGAATGATTGCGCGGCCACGGGCGATCTCGTCACGCACGAATTCCGGAGTGATGATTTTCGGCACAGTGGCGCCGAAGCTGTGGCCCGGGTGCTGCTGATCGAGCAGGCCGGCGGCGCGGGCCACCTCGAGTTTCATGTTTTCGCGGATGGCGACGAATTCCATCTCGGGCGTGATGATGCCCTGACGTGCATAGTGCATTTGCGTGACGTTGGCCCCAGCCTTGGCGCGGCGCGGGTTGTTGACGTGGGCAAAGCGCAGCTTGGTCAGTTCCGGATCGGCGAGGCGCTCGCGACCGAAGTTGGAACTCAGACCCGCCAGACGCTCGGTGTCGCCACGGTCGTCGATCCACGCCGAACGCACATCGGCCAGGCCTTTGCGCACGTCGATCACTACGTTCGGATCGGTGTACGGGCCCGAGGTGTCGTAGACGGTGACCGGCGCGTTGATTTCGCCGCCGAAGTCGGTCGGCGTCACATCGAGGGTGATTTCGCGCATCGGCACGCGGATGTCCGGGCGCGAGCCCTGAACGTAGACTTTTTGCGAACGGGTGAACGGCTTGACCGATTGCTCGTCGACCTTGGCCGAGTCACTCAGGTTGATCGCATTTTTTGATTTTGTAGTCATCACGGGCTCTCCAGACAGCATCCAGGCAGTGGATTGTCGGAGCAGAACCTGAAAGGCACGGACGCACCAGGACCGGTGCTGTGCATCGTCGTCGAGCGTTCGATTGTCGAACAATTTCCCGGACGAAGCACAAGAGGACTCGCCGGGTGACGAGAAATCTTGTTCCCTACGCAGGCGCTAACCTGATCAGGTTCAACGGGATCCGAAATTATTCGATCTCAGCCTCATAGCAAGGCACCCCGACAAGAACCCGGCCAGTCTAGACACAACCGGCAAAGAACGCCAACACCGCAGTAAACACCGTGATGAATGGCATAAATACAGGGGCTTGGCCGATTGTTGTGAGGCGATTGCGCAACTACACTCGCTTTGCCCCGCCACGCCTTGACGCTGTGGGGCCTGCGCCTTACCTTTGGCGCCCGGATTACTTCCATAATATTAATGCTAGGGATCGCCTCATGCTGCGCAAACTTTCACTGGCTCTTGCCGTGTCTTGTGCGTCCAACGCAATGGCCTGGGCAGCAGAAGCGCCCTTGTCGACCAAAACCGATCTGGTCAGCGTCTATCAGGAGGCGGTCGACAACAACGCCGATCTCGCCGCCGCCCGTGCCCAGTACGGCGCCCAGAAAGAAGTGGTGCCGCAGGCCCGCGCCGGGCTGCTGCCGAACCTGTCGGGCGGCGCTGAGGTGGCCAATGTGCGTACCTCAATCGATCAGCCCTCGGCCACCGCCAACCGCAGTGCGCATTCCTATCAGGCGACGCTGGCCCAGCCGCTGTTCCGCGCCGATCGCTGGTTCCAGTACCAGGCGGCCAAAGACGTCAACGAACAAGCCGCGTTGCAACTGTCGGCGACCGAGCAGAACCTGATCCTGCAATCGGCCGAAAGCTATTTCAACGTGCTGCGCAGCCAGGACAACCTCGCCTCGACCAAGGCTGAAGAAGCCGCGTTCAAGCGCCAGCTCGATCAGTCCAATGAGCGCTTCGATGTCGGCCTGTCGGACAAGACCGACGTGCTGCAATCGCAAGCCAGCTACGACACCGCACGGGCCAACCGTATCGTTGCGCAGCGCCAGGTCGATGATGCGTTCGAAGCGCTGATCACCCTGACCAACCGCCAGTACAACTCGATTCAGGGCATCGTCCACACGCTGCCGATCCTGCCGCCGGCGCCCAACGATGCGAAATCCTGGGTCGACACGGCGGCGCGACAGAACCTCAATCTGCTCGCCAGCAATTACGCGGTCAGCTCCGCCGAGCAAACCCTCAAGCAGCGCAAGGCCGGCCATTTGCCGACCCTCGATGCCGTGGCCAAATACGAAAAGGGTGACAACGACGCCCTCGGCTTTTCCAACCCGAACGCCTTTGGCGTACCGTACCGTGACAACGTCGAGCAGAGTACGGTCGGCCTGCAACTGAACATCCCGATCTACAGCGGCGGGCTGACCAGCTCGCAAGTGCGCCAGTCTTATGAGCAACTGAACCAGAGCGAACAACAACGCGAATCCCTGCGCCGGCAGGTCGTCGAGAACACCCGCAACCTGCACCGCGCGGTGAACACCGACGTCGAGCAGGTGCAGGCGCGGCGTCAATCGATCATTTCCAACCAGAGCGCGGTGGAAGCTACCGAGATTGGGTATCAGGTCGGCACGCGCAACATCGTTGACGTGCTCGATGCACAGCGTCAGCTGTACACCTCGGTGCGCAACTACAACAACACCCGCTACGACTACATCCTCGATAACCTGCGTTTGAAGCAGGCAGCGGGGACATTGAACCCCGGGGATCTGGAAGACCTGCGGCGTTATCTGAAAGCCGACTACAACCCGGACAAGGATTTCCTCCCGCCGGATCTGGCCAAGGCTGCCGAAGCGCAGCTCAAGGCGCGGCCTTAAGCCTTAAAAGCAAAAGATCGCAGCCTTCGGCAGCGCCTGCAGGAAACGTATTCCAATGCAGGAGCTGCCGAAGGCTGCGATCTTTTGGCTTACTTGATCAGTCTGCCCAAGCCATCCAGCAAACGCTGCAACGCGCCCTGATTGCGGCGCATCACCGCCAGCCCGGCCTCAGCCATGCGCTGCGCATCACGCGGCAGTTCAAACAGGCGCTGCACTTCCACCGCCAGTCCTTCGGCATCATCGACCTCGGCCAACGCCCCGGCTTCGCGCAATTGCGCGGCGATGTCGAGGAAGTTGAACAGGTGCGGGCCGCTGATCACCGGTTTGGCCAAGGCTGCCGGCTCCAGCAGATTGTGCCCGCCGTTGGCTACCAGGCTGCCGCCAACAAACGCGCTGTCCGCCAAGGCATAGAGAAACAGCAACTCGCCCATGGTGTCGCCGAGCAGCACGCTCGTTTGCGCGTCAACATTGGCCCCGGTTGAACGCCGCACCGTGGCAAAGCCTTCGCGCTGGCACAGTTCGAACACCGAGTTGAAGCGTTCCGGGTGACGCGGCACCAGAATCAGCAACGCATCTGGATGATTGGCCAACAAGCGACGATGGGCGTCGAGGATCACTTCGTCCTCGCCTTCGTGAGTGCTGGCAGCGATCCACACCGGACGCTCCAGCGCCTGCCACTGGCTACGCAAGTCAGCAGCACGTTGCAGCAATTGCGGGTCGATGGTCAGGTCGAATTTGATCGAACCGGTGACCTCGACTGTTTCCAAACGCGCGCCCAGATCGCGGAAGCGCTGAGCTTCGGCTTCGGTCTGCACGGCGAACAAACTCATTTCGGCAAGCATCGGCGCGGTCAGTTTGCTGAAGCGGCCATAGCCTTTGGCGGAACGCTCGGACAAGCGTCCATTGGCCAGCGCCACCGGAACTCCACGCTTGGCGCACTGATGAATGTGATTGGGCCACAGTTCGGTTTCCATGATCACCGCAAGCTTGGGCTGAACGCGATCCAGAAACCGCGCCGCCGCACAGGGCAAGTCGTACGGCAGATAGCAATGCTGGATGCGCGGCTCATTGGCGAACAGCGCCTGAATCCGCTCCGAACCGGTCGGGGTCATGCAGGTCACGGTGATCGGCAGTTGTGGATAACGTTGTAGCAACGCACGGATCATCGGTGCCGCAGCAATGCTTTCGCCCACCGATACCGCGTGCACCCAGATCCCGCCGGGTTGCAGGGTCGGCATGCCGTAGGAGAATCGTTCGCCAATCCGTTTGGCATACGCCGGCGCCTTGCGCGCACGCAGCCATAGCCGAATCGCCACCAATGGCAGCCCCAGGTAAAACAGCGCGGTGTAGAGAGTTCTATTCATGGCGGCGGAGTTTATCGACTTTTGTCGCCGATCGCCCGCAAGTGCACGGCAAAACGTTCCGCCAGCCAGCGCGCGGCCGGGCCGAGCGGCTCATCGCGGCGCCAGACCAGTTCCACCACCAGCGCCGGTGGGGTCCATTCGCTGGCCAGTTCGACCATCAAGCCCTGATACGCCGAGTACTGCACCACATGCCGGGGCAACCAGGCCCAGCCGAGGTCGCGCACCAGCCATTCGGACATGACGTAAAAACTGTCGGCGCGCCACACCTGCGGGCTGGCCGGCTCGTTGCCGGGATAGACGCTGGTTTGCGTCGACATCAGCAATTGCCGGTGTTGCGCCAGTTGCTGGCAGGTCACGTAAGACTGCTTCGCCAACGGATGGTTGATCCCACAGACGGTGACCATTTCGACGCTGCCGAGCACGCGGCGCTCCAGGGCTTCGGGAATTTCGTCGTGATAGAACAACAGGCCGAGGTCGGCGCGACGCTCGACCAGTTTGTGCGCCACCTCGCCTTGCGCGGCGCTGGTCAGTTGCACTTCCAGGCTGGGGAATTGCTCGGCCAGTTCACCGAAACTTTCCACCAGTGCCTGATACGGCATCGCCTCATCCTGGGCCACGCGCAGTTGCGCTTCCTGGCCACGCATCATCGCCATGGCACGACCGTTGAGGCGTTCGCATTGACGCAACACTTCCCGCGCTTCTTCGAGGAGTGCTTCCCCGGCCTCAGTGAGGCTAGGCTGGCGACCGCTGCTACGCTCGAACAGGCTCACGCCAAGGTCATCCTCAAGCATGGCTATGGCGCTGCTGATCGCCGACTGCGCTTTACGCTGCTGGCGCGCCACGGCCGAAAACGAGCGGTGTTCGGCGACGTCGACAAACACCCGAAGCTGATCGAGATTCCATTGCATGCTGAGCCACCAACCCATCTTCAAAACAGATAGGTAATGACTTTACCCCATCTGGCAAATCTCTAAAATGCCGCCTCAGCAAGCAACGTTTCACATTGAGGATTTGAACATGAACGCCTACGCCTACCTGGCCATTGCCATCTGCGCCGAAGTGATCGCCACCGTGTCGATGAAAGCCGTCAAAGGCTTCAGCACGCCGCTGCCATTGGTACTGGTGATCGTCGGCTATGCGATTGCGTTCTGGATGCTGACGCTGGTGGTGCGCACCGTTCCGGTCGGCGTGGCCTACGCGGTCTGGGCCGGCATGGGCATTGTGATGGTCAGCGTGGCGGCACTGTTTATCTATGGGCAGAAGCTGGATATCCCGGCGATGCTGGGGATGGCGTTGATCGTGCTGGGCGTGGTGGTGATTCAATTGTTCTCGAAAACCGCCGGCCATTAACTGCCAGACTCAATCCCCTGTGGGAGCGAGCCTGCTCGCGAATGCGGTACATCAGTCAACACATATGTCGACTGGCATTCCCTCTTCGCGAGCAGGCTCGCTCCCACATTGGCCCATATGTTCGGCATGTTGATCATCGACAAATCCGCCCCTTTCCCGAGTCTGTATACTGCGCCCTCGTCTTGAACACTGAGGTCGCTGCATGCCATCCGTTATTTCCACCGACGTTCTGATTGTCGGCGCTGGTGTCGCCGGCCTCTGGCTGAACGCGCGTCTGCGCCGTCAGGGTTTTTCGACCGTGCTGGTGGAAAGCGCCAGCCTTGGCGGCGGGCAAAGCGTGAAGTCCCAGGGCATCATCCACGGCGGCGCCAAGTACGCGTTGCACGGTGCGCTGACTGGCGCCTCGGAGGCCATCGCCGACATGCCGCGCCGCTGGCGTGAAGCGCTGGCCGGCAGTGGCGAACTGGATCTGTCCGGCGTACGCCTGCTGTCCGAGGCCCATTACCTGTGGTCGCCGGGCACCCTCGCCGGCAACCTCACGAGTTTCTTCGCCAGTAAAGCCGTGCGTGGCCGGGTCGATCAGGTCAAGGGCGATCAATTACCGCCAGCCCTGCAAGACAAACGCTTCAAGGGCAAGGTCTATCGCCTCGCCGAACTCGTTGTGGACGTGCCGAGCCTGATCCAGCGCCTGGCCGATCTGGCCGGTGACGGCCTGCTCGCCGGGCATACCATCGAGCCGCTGCTGGAAGCGGGCGTGCTGGTCGGCTTGAGAGTCGACGGTCGCGAGATTCACGCCCAACGCATTGTCCTCAGCGCCGGTGCCGGCACGGCTCAACTGCTCGAAGACCTTGGCCTGACTCAGCCGGCCATGCAACGCCGCCCGCTGCACATGATCATCGCCAAAGGCCCGGGCCTGAAACCGCTGTACGCCCACTGCCTGGGCGGCGGCACCAAACCGCGCATCACGGTGACCACGCACCCGGCCGCTGATGGCCAGTGGGTCTGGTACATGGGCGGCGATATCGCCGAGAGCGAGGGTGTGAACCGCGAGCCGGCCGAGCAGATTGCCACAGCGCAGAAAGAGATCGCGCAACTGTTGCCGTGGATCGACCTCAGCACCACGCAATGGGCGACCCTGCGGGTTGATCGTGCCGAGCCGCTGCAAACCGGGCTGACGCGCCCGGACAACGCCTTCCTCGCCGAACAGGGCCGCTTGCTGGTCGGCTGGCCAACCAAACTGGCGCTGGCGCCGGACTTTGCTGACCGGGTCATCGCCGCCCTCGAGCGCGACGGCATCCAGCCACAAGCCAGCGAACCGTTGCCCGCCCTGCCCAAACCACCACTGGGCGTTCCTGCCTGGGAGCAACTGCTGCCATGACCATTGCCAACCTGCACGACCTTCATCGAGCGTTGGGCAGCACCGGCCTGACGGTTTCGCCGCTGGGCCTGGGCACGGTCAAACTCGGCCGCGACCAAGGGGTGAAATACCCCAACGGTTTTCAGATTCCCGGCGACGACGAAGCGCGGATGCTACTGCGTCAGGCGCGCGATCTGGGCATCAACCTGATCGACACCGCCCCGGCCTACGGTCGCAGTGAAGAACGCCTTGGCCCGCTGCTACGCGGCCAGCGTCAAGACTGGGTGATCGTCAGCAAGGTCGGCGAAGAGTTTGCCGACGGCCTGTCGCATCATGATTTCAGCGCAGCACACACACGGATGTCGGTGGAGCGCAGCCTGCAACGTCTTGAAACCGATTTTATCGACCTGGTGCTGGTGCATTCCGACGGCAACGACATGGCGATCCTTGAGCATGAAGAGGTTTACGCGACACTCGCCGCGCTCAAGGCCGAAGGCAAGATTCGCGGCTTCGGGTTTTCCGGCAAAACTGTCGAAGGTGGCTTGAAAGCACTGGAGCAAGGCGACTGCGCGATGGTCACCTACAATCTGAACGAACAAAACGAGAAGGCTGTCATTGACTATGCTGCTGCCCACGGCAAAGCCATTCTGGTGAAAAAAGCCCTGGCCAGCGGTCACGTATGCCTCAGCCCGGGCGTGGACCCGGTGCGCGCCAGCTTCGAATTGCTGTTCGCACAACCTGGCGTGGCCAGTGCTATTGTCGGGACGATCAATCCGCTGCACCTCGCCCACAACGTTGCGACCGTTGCCCAGGTCCTACGTGGTCACTGACGCCGCCTCGCGGCCTTAAGCAGGAGCCGATATGCCGCGCACGCTCATCAGAAAGAACCCGAGTAACTTCAAGACCCTGCCGTTGTATGTCGAAGCCACCCCCGAAGGTCTGACCTACCAGAGCGTCGGCATGCCACTGAACTTCGCGCAGACCTTGCAGCGGCGCAAACCGGTAAGCGTGACCGACACCGAGCGCTTCTCGCTGGAACTGGCCAATCTCGGAGTTTCCGTGCGCCTGACCCTGCATTGGCAGAATCGCGATTATTGGGTGCTGGTGCGCCAGCGCCGACAGGATCGCGGCGACGTGGTGCTCAAATTGATTTCCGGTTACGTGCCAGCTCACGAGCTGAATATTCCGCTGCACACAGCCATTCAGGAAATTGCCGAAGAGTGCTTGCTGGAGACACCGGAAGGCTGGCTCGGCGGGCGCTTCAACGATACCTGGCTGCCGGCGCCCTACTCTGCTGCATTACATTATCGCGAAGCGCTGCCGTTTCGCCTGACCCCGCTGTCCGGCTCGGCGCGACCGATACGTAGCGCCAATCTGCAATTGCTCGAACGCCCACGGGCCTACGTGCATCTGCCGACCGCATCGTTGCAATTGATCTACGACTTGCGTCTGGATGTGCCCAAGGAAGCCAAATCCCTGAGCCTGTTTCACGTCGACGAGCGCCTGGAGGGTGATCAACTGGTGGCCCGACTCGACCGCAAACGGCCCGACCTGTACTTGATGCCACTCAAGGACGGTGCGCCACTGGCCGAGTTGTACACGCTCAAGCGCGACAAACTCGTACCCGCCAGCACCCGAGGTCTGTACCTGGCCGAGAGCTTCGCCACGCAAACCGGTTGGGTCGTGCGCGAGGAGCGGATTCGCTGGAAAGACTGGTTGGTGCAGCAGGGCCTGCAACCGGCCAAAGCCCCGCGTCAGGGGCTCAAGCAATTGAGTATCAAGGCGCTGCGACTGGTCGGTCTGGGCAAGAAAACCGGCAAATAGCGGTTTAGCGCTGGCGATCCCACCAGGTGCGCAATGCGGCGAAGAAATGGAAGTAGCGGTTTTCGCGCTTGCCCATGCCGCGCTTGGGCGAGAACGATTCTTCGGCAAAGGCACCGGTAATGCGCACCCGCGATGCCTGGGTCGGCAGCGTGCAGATTTTCGCGTCCACCTGCTGCAGCGCATATTTGAGCAAGCGCTCGGAATGCAGCTTTCGGCCTGTCGCCTTGCAGAAATCGAAAATGCGCTCGATCCGCTTGCCGTACGCGACATACGTATCGCGCCCGCACACGGCAAAACGGTCATTCAAGCCGCCCCACCACTGCCAGTCCGGAATGTACGCATAGTGCCGCCGCGCCTGCGGATGATTGAACACATAGCCGGGCAACGCAGTATGGAAAAAATTATCCGGCCGCACGAACACGACGAAATCCGGATCGAAGGATTCAATCATCGTAGTCACGGTATGCAGCGAGTTGAGCTGATAGATCAGATTGCGCAGCGACGCGTAGTCATCGGCCCAGGTGTCGCCCTGGGCTTTGACCTGTTCGAAATCCCAGCGCTCCAACACACCTTCGGTCGAAGTCAGCGTGCCGATCATGGATTCGAAGGGCTGGTAGTTATCCGCCGTCAGCTCGCCTTTCTCGCCGGAACGCGAGTTCTGTACTTCTTCGATCTTGTATAGATGGTAGAAGCATTTGACGTCGCTCCCCGCAGGCAACTGCGCCAGCACGTTTTGCTCGATGGAAGGGAAACAGATCGGCGAATTTCTCGGGATCCCGAAGAACGCCACGGCAATTTTCAACACTCAACAGCACCTTTTGAAAGTAGGTCGGGCCTGCTGGCAACCGGATAGACGATGTCGCTTACTTTGCCCGAAACAGCTTTTGCCACCAGCGCCGGGGTTGCAGCGGCACCACGATGATGTCCGATTTCTGCAGCCAGTCGCGCTCATAGTCCCAGGCATGGCCGCCCCAGAGTTTTCCTGCTTCGTTGGAAAAGCCCAGGGTCATAAGCTGATAGGTAAAACCGGCATGGCCGCGCAACCAGTCAAACACCACCAGCGTGTTGAAACCGGTGGAAGGCCCGACATAGCGCTTGCCGCCCGGACGGTCGACCGGGTAGTTCCATAGCGGCGGCAGCGGAATGCGATCCCGGTACATGGCCACACGTGGCAATGGACACATCGGTGCGGCGCAGCCCACCAGCATGCTGAAACAGCGCTCGCGCGCCTGCTCGAACATCCGCTGTACCGGCGGCGCGTAAGGCAGACCAAAAAAATACGCGTCAGGCGCGTTATAGCCATGCACGAAGACATTAACGCTGTGCTCATTGAGCAGCGCTGCCTTGATGCAGGTATTGAAGCTGACAACGATGTCATCGACGCCAATATTCAGCGCCTGAAAATCCGCCGCTGTGATCGCCGGATTGTTGGCAATCAGCACGACGCGAGGCGCACGGCTCAGGCAGTCGAGAAGCTCGGCGGGCAAGGCCCCGAGGACGGACTGATCACCACCGGGCAGCGCATCCAGCGCCATGTGTTCGCCGGATTGCGACGATTGCTGATCCTTCATTCAGACGGGCACCTTCATCCCGTAACGCAGCTTCACCCAGAAACGTGTGAACGCCGAGGGCGGCTGCCATGGGCGCATCTCACGCTGGATTTCCGTGGCCAGTGCCTGACCGACCCGAGCAAATGAATAGCGACTTTCCGCAAAGGCCTGGCCATTGCGGGCGATGCGCTCTGCCAGTTCCGGGTCACTTTGCAGCAGCCGGATCTTTTCCACCGCCTCTTCTTCGCTGCGGTAGAACACGGTGTTGTGCATGTCCTCAAAACCGAGCAAGCGGTCTTCTTCGCCCTGGCTCCAGGCCAGCAACACACAGCCGCAGGCCATGGCTTCAAAGTTCTTGATCATGAACTCGTTCATGCCGATGTCGGCGCTGACGAAAATCCGGATGCGATTGAGCGTCTGCAGGTATTCCTCACCCGACTTGGTGCGGGTCACCAGCATCCCGGTACGCCTGGAGAGCGACTCGAGCATGGCTTTACGCTCGGCATACTCGGTGCTTTTCAGGCTGCCAAGAAAGCCGATGGGAATGTCCCGCTCAACGCCGGTGTTGTGCAGCATCTGCTCGTCATAACCTTTGGAGACGAACACCGTGTCGATGCCTTCGGCGAGCATCTTGCGCGCGACCACGGCACCCGACACCAGCGCCCGACAACTCGGCAGGCGGCTGTACAGCCGCGAATACACACCGCGATACTTACTCGCCGGCATGTAGTTCTGATAGGCGTCGTGTTCGAGGAAGACCAGACCGGGTATGCATTTGAGCACCCGCAGTTGCGTGGCCAGACGTTTGACCCGGGAGAAAATCACCACGCGATCGAAGGTCTGGTAATCGACCGAGGCCAGAAACGACCCCAGATTCAACTGCTGTTTTTTGCTCAAACGGTAGATGAAACACTCATCACAGTTCTGCTGCACGATGTCGTAGAGCCGGTCGAGAATGACCCGCTGCTCGTCCATCACCAGGAGCATGACTTTCATAAGTTAATTGACCACGCGACGTAGGCAGGCAAGCGCATCGGATTCAAACCTGCCAACATCAACGGAAACGGTTAGATCCCCAAGGCAAAATCCGTTCACACGCAGTACACAACGGTAAAAATTCATCTGATCAACGACTGCGAATCTTCTCGACAATCGCAGTTGTCGAGCTGTTTTCCACCAGTCCCAGCACCTTCACGGTGCCACCATAAGCCGAGACGATATCCGCGCCGACCACCTGATCGATGCCGTAATCGCCGCCCTTGACCAGCACGTCCGGTTTGACCTCGCGCAGCAGGTTTTCCGGGGTGCCTTCAGGGAAACTGATCACCCAGTCCACCGCGCCGAGTCCGGCGAGAACCGCCATGCGCCGGTCAACACTGTTGATCGGGCGGCCCGGACCTTTGAGGCGGCTGACCGAGGCATCATCGTTGACCGCGACAATCAGCCGATCACCTTGTGCCCGCGCCTGCTCCAGGTAGGTCACATGGCCGGCATGGAGGATGTCGAAGCAGCCGTTGGTGAAGACGATCTTCTCGTTGTGCGCGCGGGCATCGGCCACGGCGAGCAGCAACTGCTCCAGGCCCAACACACCACGTTCGGAACCTTCCTCACGCTGAATCGCGCGACGCAGTTCCGGGGCGCTGATCGCAGCTGTACCGAGTTTGCCAACCACGATGCCGGCGGCCAGGTTGGCCAGCGCGACGGCGTGGGGCAGGTCTTCACCGGCGGCAATCGCTGCCGCCAGAGTGGAGATCACCGTGTCACCGGCACCGGTGACATCGAACACTTCACGGGCACGGGCCGGCAGGTGCAGCGCCGGCTGATCCGGACGCAGCAGGGTCATGCCATGTTCGCCGCGCGTTACCAGCAGCGCACCGAGTTCGAGGTCGTGCATCAACGCCGCGCCCTTGCTCACCAGCTCATGCTCGTCGACGCAACCGCCGACGATGGCTTCGAATTCGCTGAGATTGGGGGTAATCAGGCTGGCGCCACGATAGATCGAGAAATCCTTGCCCTTTGGATCGGCCAGCACCGGAATATTCTTCGCGCGGGCGGCCTGGATCAGCGCCTGATGGTTTTTCAGGGCGCCTTTGCCGTAGTCGGAGAGCACCAGCACCTTGATCCCTTCGAGCAAGTCGTCGACCTGCGAACCGAGGGCCAGGGCATCAGTAGCGAACGGTTCTTCAAAGTCGATACGCAGCAGTTGCTGGTGCCGGCTCATGACCCGCAGCTTGACGATGGTAGGCTGGTGCGCGATGCGCTGGAACAGGGCACGTACGCCCGCGCCTTTGAGACTGTTGCTCAGGCTGTCGGCAGCTTCGTCATCGCCGGTCACACCGACCAGCGACGCCGGCGCACCCAGCGCGGCAATGTTCAAGGCAACGTTCGCGGCACCGCCCGGACGGTCTTCGATCTGCTCGACCTTAACGACCGGCACCGGCGCCTCAGGGGAAATCCGTGAGGTTCCGCCATGCCAGTAACGGTCGAGCATGACATCGCCGACTACCAAGACCGGGGCTTGATCGAAACGCGGCATGGACAACTTCATGGAGCAACCCACATACAAAATGAACAGGGGCGCGATATTAACACAGGGTAAAGCGCCGTCCGCCTCAATCTGAAAGGTCGCGCACCCAGAACAACTCGTGACGCCGCACCGCCTTGCGGAAAAACTCGTTACTGCCCGTTTCAGGCCAGCGACGGCCGGCCAGAGCCTGCTGGATCCAGCGACGCAATTGCCTTTTGAACACCTGCCCACCCTGCAGATCGTGTTCCATGGCCAGCGCCATGGCTTTGTCCAATTGCACATCCGCTGACAACAGCGGACTCCACAGACGGTCGGCCGGCAACGGCTCGATGGCCGGTGGCAGCGCGATACCGGCCCCGGCAGGCCCCATCGGCCAGCGATCGTTGTCGTGCAGGTGATTGGCGTACATCAGCAGGGTTGTCGGCTTCCAGCTGCTCAGTTCGATTGCCTCAAGCAGCGCTTGGGTCGACGCTACATGATCACTGTGGGGATCGAGTTCAGGATGCGGTGTAACGACCACTTCCGGGCGGTAGTGCTCAAGCAGGGCCGCCAGATCACCCAGCAGGTTTTGCCAGGTCGGCTGCCCGTCAACATCGGCGGGCAGGGTCAACGGGTTATGCAGGCGCACGCTGCGAATGTCGTTTTCCTGCGATTCCCGGGAGCCGAACGCCTGGGTCGGCGTTTCGGCCATCGAGGGCAGTTGCAGGCAGTAATAGCCCAGTTGCACACAACGCTCGGCAGGCACACCACCCCACAGAGGGATCACCAGACTGTCCCAACTGCGCAAACGACCTTTCAAACGTGCCGCTGCGGCTTGATCAAGCCCCAGACGCTGGAAGTCTTCAGCCTCGATCTCGCCTTGGGTCAGGGTGACGATACTGACCTCTTCGCAGCGGCTGTACAGGCCGAAGGCAGCAAGTTCGGCATCATCGGCATGGGGCGCGATGATCATTACCCGCTGGCGGCTGTAATCCGGATTGGCCATGACCCACAACACGCCCGTCGCCGCGGGTACGCAGTATCGGCCACGCAGCGCCAGAGTCCCTTGCGCCAGCGCATCGGCTTGCCCCGACAGGTTGAGAAACCGCCGCCCCCTGACGCCACGCTCCAGCTCCTGACGATCATCGCCCACTTCGACGCTAGGATCGAACCAGCGCCCCAGCCAAGTGGACTTCACTTCGAGTTCGAGCAGCAGCGTCTCGCCCTGTGCCAGCGGCTCGCTCAGATGAACCACGCCGCCCGCGAGGCTCACCGCCTGCCGCGCGGTGTCTGCCGGGAAGTTGTATTGATAGTCGTCAGCAGGCCGGTAGAACAAATGGTCGGCAAACCAGGCCTCGTGAGCGACCCAGGCCAGCACCAGCAACAGCGGCACCAGCCACCACGCGATCAGCACGCCGATCAACAACAACGCCAGCACAAAGGCGATCAGGAACAGACGTTTGTTGCGCCGATGGGCCTTGAGAAGCTGTTGCTTGCGAGCGCTCATGAATTCAGACCTTGTAGACCGGCACCGTGTGGCACCAGCGATCCTTGTACTCACGGTCGGCACGACCGAATGAATAACGCAAAGGCTTACCCAGCGCCTGCGCGTGCGCCCAGGCCTCTTGGGTATTGACGAAACTCAACACACTGCCGGGGCTGAACTCGCGGCTCTGCGGGTCGACGCCACCGTTGATGTACTCCAGCGAAACCCATTGCGGGGCTTCGACGCGGTACAGCACTTGAATGGCCACGGGCGCCGAATCGAGCATCGCCACGGAACCGGTCATGAACTCGCGCAACAAGGTGAAGACCTCAACCAGACCGGCCTTGCCCGGCACTTCAAAGCCCCAGCGCCGGTGAAACAGATCGCCGTAAGCGGCAGCCTGTTCCTGCGGGGTAAAGTCGGACATCGGCACCAGCGATCCGCCCGCTTCTTCCAGCAGACGCTGTTCGCGACGCTGGTTGTAGCGGAATTTCTTCGAATACTCTTCCGGAAGCCGAGCCAGGGCCAGGCCCTCAGGCTGCGGCTTGAGCGTGCTGATCTGCTCGGCATTGAGCTGGGACACATAGGCCATGCGCTGGCGCACCGGCACGATGACATCTGGCGCGATCGGCAGAATGATTTCCGCATTGCCCATGTCCAGCAAGCCGCGCTTGCCCTCGCGCTTGAGCACTTCCTTGGACAGGGCAACATGCCGCCCCCAGCAAGGGATGGCGGCAAGCACATCACCGCCAACGACCCAGCCCAGGTAGCGCAACTCGATGCCAAGGAACGTCGACATGCGCTCGACAACGTCGGGATGCGTGGCAAAACTGCCGCCGAACTGCTGCCAGGCGCGGGCGTAGCTGTCCCGGTCGATTTCGCTCCAGCCACGCTCGCGAAAGCTGCGAAACATCGTCAGCATACGTCGGTCGCGTGTGCCGGCTGTGGCTCGTCACCCTCTTCAAACTCTTTGGCGTGCAGACGGGCGTAATAGCCGTTCTGTTCGAGCAATTGCGCGTGAGAGCCGCGCTCGACGATGCGGCCTTCGTCCATGACCAGAATCAGGTCGGCTTTCTCGATGGTGCTCAAACGGTGGGCGATCACCAGGGTCGTGCGATTCTGTACCACATGATCCAGGGCAGCCTGGATATGCCGCTCCGACTCGGTATCGAGCGCGGAAGTGGCCTCGTCGAGAATCAGCAGCGGCGCATCCTTGAGCAGCGCCCGGGCAATGGCGATGCGCTGACGCTGGCCGCCGGACAACAGCACGCCGTTTTCGCCGACCATGGTTTCATAGCCCTGCGGCATCTTGACGATGAACTCGTCGGCATAGGCTTCGGTGGCCGCTCGCTTGACCTCATCGAACGGCGCGCCGGCCAGATCACCGTAGGCGATGTTGTTGGTCACCGTATCGTTGAACAGCGTGACCTGCTGGGTCACCAGCGCAATCTGCCGACGCAGGCTGCGCAGGGTGAAGTCCTGCACCTGCACGCCATCGAGCAGGATCTGACCCTGCGCATCATCATGCTGATAAAAGCGCGGAATCAGGCTGGCCAGGGTCGACTTGCCACTGCCCGAACGGCCGACCAGAGCCACCATTTGCCCCGGCTCGACGACGAAGCTGATGTCGTTGAGCACCGCTTTGTCGGTGTCCGGATAGTGGAAGCTCAGATTACGGACTTCCAATCGACCTTCGAGACGATCGTGCTCGACCGTACCGCGATCCACTTCCGCCGGCTCATCCAGTTGCTCGAAAATGCTTTCGGCACCGGCCACACCCTTCTGGATGGTCGAGCTGACTTCCGACAATTGACGGATCGGCTTGGGCAGCAGGCCTGCCATGGTGATGTAAGCCACCAGATCGCCCGGCGATGCGTCGCCGCGAAGGTACAGCACAAGGAACATGACCACAGCCATGGCGCTGTACGTCACCAGTTGCAACATCGGCGTGTAAACGGCGCCGGTCTTGGTCATCGTCAACTGCTTGTCGGTGTTGCTCTGGCTGGCATCGCGGAAGCGATCCTTTTCGTATTGCTCGCCGCCGAAGCTGCGCACAACCCGGTAGCCATGGATGGTTTCGGACGCGACGTGCGTGACGTTGCCCATCGAGACCTGGATCTTTTTGCTTTGCTTGCGGAATTTCTTGCTGGTGCTATTCACCATCAAGCCGATCAACGGCAGGATGGCGACCATCACCAGAGTGAGTTTCCAGTTCATCCACAAGAGCGTGCAGAACAGGAAAATCACGGTCATGCCTTCACGGATGACGACTTTGATCGCATCCGTTGCCGCGCCGGTGACCATGGTCACGTTGAAGGTGATCCGGGAAATCAGGTGACCGGAATTGTTCTTGTCGAAGAAGCGATTGGGCAACTCCAGCAATTTGTTGAACAACACCACCCGCAGGTCATGCACCAGGCCCAGAGAAACCCGCGCCAGGAAGAAGTTGCCCAGGTAAGAACCCACGCCCTGCCACAACGCGATGAATACAATCATCAGCGGCACGGTTTCGAGCAACTGCAGCTTGCCCAGATAAGGGTTGCCCGGAAACAGACTGGCTTCAGGATTGGCCAGGCCATCGACAAAGTATTTGAGGATGTAAGCGAGCATCGGTTGAGTCGATGCGAAGATCAGAAACCCGACGATGCTGAGAAGGAAAAGGCCGGCATAAGGCCGCACGTAAGCCAAAAGGCGGAAATAGATCGCCAGCGTGGACTGGGCTTTCGGTTCAGGACTGCTCATGGTGATCCGCGCAATTCAGTGAGGCGCCGATGATATCACACGCGTTTTTGCCCCGATAAACATGACTTCAAGCCAGCATTCGACCAAGTCGGTTAAGATACCCCGCTAATGATGGGGAGCCCGATATGCAATCGATTGATCAAAGCACTTACGAGGCACTGCGCAAGGGTGCACACGTACTGGAGGCCGACGGTTCCGGCGACAAAGTGCTCAGATTGGCCGATGGACGCATGCTCAAGCTGTTCCGCCGCAAGCGGCTGCTCAGTTCGGCGCTGTTCTACCCCTATGCACAACGCTTTGCCGACAATACCCGCGCGCTCGAACAGCGCGGCATCCTCTGCCCGAAAGTCATTGCGGTCTACCGCATCCCGAGCATCGAACGTGACTGCGTGTATTACAGCCCGCTGGAAGGCAATACCGTGCGTCAGCTACAGGGCACTGACGAAGAGGCTGACACACTGAGATTCCAGTTGGGCGGCTACTTCGCCCTGCTGCACGAAAAAGGTGTGTACTTTCGATCACTGCACTTCGGCAATGTCGTGCTGACCCCCGACAACCGTTTGGGCCTGATCGATATCGCCGACCTGCGCTGCCAGAAACGCGCGCTCAGTGACAGCAAACGTCTGCGCAATTTCGCGCACTTGCTGCGCTACAAGGAAGACCGTCAATGGCTGCTCGGCCAGGACGCCGGCGACACATTTATCGAAGGCTACCGGCAGGCACTGCCGAGCAACCGACAAGCGCCGCTGATCTCGCGCCTGCGTCCGCTGCTCGGTTAAGCCTTAGCGGCCGATAACCACCACAGTGGCACCTTTGCGATTGGCGAAATGCTCGATGATGCGCAACTTGTGCGCCACCAGCCACTCGTTCAGCCAAGGTTCGTCACCTTTGGCCTCGATGAGGAAATATTGATAGTCGCCAGCGTGCGCTGCCGACATCGCCTCCTCTGCGGTCAGTGCCGGCATCACGTAGCCGCGACCGGCGTAATAGCTGATCCGTCCATCCTCGAAATACGTCTTCGCCCCTGGCTCGACATGGGCCGACAACCAGCGCCCGGCCTCGACGTAATGGGTTTTGCCGGCGCCGGTGGAGATGACGTTCGACAGCATCACCAGCAGCCCCAGAGCCACCAGCCACTTGCCGCACCGCGGGAACTCGCGAACGAACGCCGCCAGGCCCATCGCCAGCACGGGCACAAACAACAGATTCAGAAAACTCAGGTAGCGCGTATTCATGAACTGTTGCTTGATGAAAAACAGCACCAGCACGACCAGATACAGCAACGCAGCCCAGGCGAAAGGGCGATAGTCGCGCCAGTAGACACCTAGCACCCCCCAGTTGCGCCGCAGAATGAACGGGACAGCAAACGGCCCCATCAACTTCACGAAACTGATGGTCATGGTCGCCAGGATGCCGAAGAAAATGATCCGGCCGGCTTCATCCTGGGAGTACTTGTTGATGAGCGAATTGGCAAACTGATCGCACAGCATTTGAAAGGAAGCAAACACACTGTGCGGCGCAATCATGTCCAGATACAGCATCACGCGCGCCGACATGAGTACGCCGGTTGCCGAAACGGCCAGCAGTCCCAAAATCGGCAGCAGCGCAAACTGGGCAAACTGCATCCGTCGGCCAGATGACCACAGGTTGGGTAACTGCCACAGGGCCAACGCCGGCACCAGCAACAAGGCTTCCAGCCGAAAAAGGGCTGCTGCGACGATTGCCAGATGGATCAATGCCGCGCGCAGCCAGCCGCCACGGGCCTGCCAGCGCAGTGCGAGCCAGAGCGTCAGTGTGCAGAAGAACCAGAAACCGCATTCACGGATGATATCGTTTCGGAAGGCATTCACCGCCGGCATGGCCAATACCACCAGGCACGCCCAACGGGTAACCTGCGCAGATCGTTGACGAACGCAGTCCACCATCAACGCGCTGGTGCCGGCAAAAAAGAGTGCACACCAAAGATAGGCACTCAGCTCGAGCGGCAAATGCAGCACCGTGTGAGTAGCAGCCAGCAGAAAAGAAAACCAGGGCCAGTCGAAAGCAGCCCAGGCCACATTCGGCCCCTGCTCGGTGACCTGTTGCGCAATATCGATGTACAGCGCGGCATCACGCCCGACTGTCGCGGTGCCCAGCACGGCTATCAGCGATAACAGCGCGCTGCCCAGAAACGCCAGCCAGACCGGGTATTCGTCGATGATTCTGGAGACTTGAGTTGCCACGCTACCGCCCGTACCTTTCACCCAGCCACCTCATCGACATCCATTACAAGGTACGCGCAGATCACCGCGACCCGCTTACCGAAACAGCAACCGCAAAGCCTTGCGGGTGTATGACCAACGCGAAAACGTCCGCCAGTCTGCACGCAAAGCCTGGAAATAGAACGACCTGGCCAGTTTGTACTCGCCATGGGAATAACAGTCGCGAAACAGCGACAAACAGCGCTGAGCCAGAAACGCCTGGCGCAGATCACGCATTTCTTCGGGCATGCGCCGACTGGAGAACACTTCGCTGACGACCTGCTCGGTACCGGCAGCAAGGCTTTGGCGCAAATCATGGCGCATGCTGTCGGCGTGTTTGTAGATCAGCGCCAGAGGCTTGTCCAGAACGGTGCAGGGGTAACGCGCCAGCACTTGGGCAAACACTGGCAGATCCTCGACATTGCGCAGATGTTCCGGGTAATTGCCCGGAGCGAACACCTCGCGGTGCATCGCGCAGGCACCGTTGGAAATCGATACCGTCTTGTTCAGCAGGTAGCCCTGCAAGCGCTGGCGGGCCGTCACAGGCAGCGGTTTGGCCGCCTGCAAGCTGCGTCTCCCGTCAGCGAACACCGCCCAGTGCGCACCGATGACCATAAGGCTTTCTGGATGCCTGGCAATGTGCTGCGAAAGCGCAGCCAACGCACCTGGAGCCATTTCGTCATCGGAGTCGAGAAATACCAGATACCGCCCGGTTGTCTCTTCGAGTCCTCGATTGCGTACCGATGACAATCCGCCGTTGCTTTTACGCAGCGCGCGAAAACGCCCACCATGCTTGAGCAGGAGTTTCTCCACTACCTCAGGCGTATCGTCTGTCGACCCGTCGTCGATGACCAGCAGATCCGCCGTCGCTTCATCCAGTTGCGCCAACACCGACTCCACTGCACGTGGCAGGGTTCGCGCGTAGTTGTAGACCGGAATGACGACGCTGATCAGTGTTTCAGTCAAGTTCGTATCCTTTCACACCCTCTTTTACGACCAGAATATCTTCCATGATCAGGTATTCCAGATCCGAACCGAAAAACATGTTCAGCGCGTCGGTCGGCGAGCAAATCATCGGTTCGCCACGACGGTTGAGCGAGGTGTTCAGCGATACGCCGTTACCGGTCAGGTTTTCAAGCGCTTTCATCATGTCGTAGTAGCGCGGGTTGTATTCACGCTTGAGAACCTGGGCACGAGAAGTGCCATCTTCGTGAACGACTTCCGGCACACGGGTCTTCCACTCTTCCGCCACTTCGAAAGTGAAGGTCATGAACGGTGCCGGATGATCGATCTTGATCATCTGTGGTGCAACGGTGTCGAGCATCGACGGGCAGAAAGGCCTCCAGCGCTCGCGGAACTTGATCTGATGGTTGATGCGGTCGGCCACGCCGGCCACGCTCGGGCAACCGATGATCGATCGGCCACCCAGTGCACGCGGACCGAACTCCATACGGCCCTGGAACCAGGCCACCGGATTGCCATCGACCATGATTTTGGCAATCTGTTCCGGCATGTTGTCGAGCTTGCGCCAGGTCGGCTTGTTCTCATGACGGGCGCAGGCGGCGATCACGTCCTCGTTGCTGTACGACGGGCCGAGGTAAACGTGTTCCATCTTCTCGACCGGCACACCACGGGCGTGAGACACGTAGGCAGCGGCACCGACCGCCGTACCGGCATCGCCGGACGCCGGTTGCACGAACAGTTCCTTGATGTCGTCGCGGGCAATGATTTTCTGGTTCAGTTTGACGTTCAGCGCACAGCCACCGGCGAAGGCCAGTTTGCCGGTTTCCTTGAGCACGTCGCCCAGGTAGTAGTCGATCATCTGCAACGCCAGCTTCTCGAACAGCGCTTGCATGCTCGCGGCGTAGTGGATGTACGGTTCGTCAGCGATGTCGCCTTCGCGTTTCGGCCCCAGCCACTCGATCAGCTTCGGCGAGAAGTAAAAGCCTTTGCCCTTCTCTTTATAACGACGCAGGCCGATAACGTTGGCGTAGTCGGTGTTGATCACCAGTTCGCCGTTTTCGAACGAGGCCAGACGCGAGAAATCGTACTTGCTGGCATCGCCGTACGGCGCCATGCCCATGACCTTGAACTCACCGTCGAGCATCTCGAAACCGAGGAACTCGGTGATCGCGCCATACAGGCCGCCGAGAGAGTCCGGATCGAAGAATTCCTTGATCTTGTGGATCTTGCCGTTTTCGCCGTAACCGAAGAAGGTCGTGGCGTATTCGCCCTTGCCGTCGATACCAAGGATCGCGGTTTTCTCTTTGAAACCGGAGCAATGGTAGGCGCTGGAAGCGTGAGCCAGGTGATGCTCGACCGGTTCGATCTTGATCTTCTTCGGATCAAAACCCAATTGTTCCAGGCACCAGACAATCTTGTTGCGGTAGCGCTTGTAGCGACGGTTGCCCATCAGGATCGCATCAAGGGCGCGATCCGGCGCGTACCAGTAACGCTTGGCGTAGTGCCAGCGCGCCTTGCCGAACAGGCTGATCGGGGCGAACGGGATCGCGACTACGTCAACGTCGGACGGCTTGATGCCGGCCTGCTCAAGACAGAACTTCGCCGATTCGTAGGGCATGCGGTTCTTTGCATGCTTATCGCGTACGAAGCGCTCTTCTTCAGCCGCCGCCACCAGCTTGCCGTCGATGTACAAGGCTGCTGAAGGGTCATGGCTAAGGGCGCCGGACAGGCCAAGAATCGTCAATGCCACAGGGGTCTAGCCTCTTTAGTCTGCGTGCAGGCGCGATGCGCCTTGAAAATTGATGTGCCCTCGCGCAGGGCGAGTGACAGCTAAAGGGCGGGATTATAGCGTAAACGAGTGGGGAATTACCCTGTGCGATTGCCCCCGGGTGAATGGTTTTGAGAAACCTTGCCCTGCTACTCAATAACCGCCCTTGCGCCAGTAAATAACAAGATTGCCGTCGGTGACCTGACGATAAACCGTATAGGGCAACGCTACTGTATCGAATACACCGGACAATGGCAGATCCAGCAGCACGAAAGGTACCAGGAATCCGCTGGGATCCGGGGGCGCGTTCAACACGCAGAAATCGAAGGCCAGACCGCTGTAAATCCGCGGAATGGACTGGCAGTAGGTTTTTTGCTTGCGCATGTCCCGCGCCACGTCGGCATCGTCCTGCAGGACGGTCATCGCGCTGCCGCAGCCAGCCAGAACCCATGAAAATATACTCAGCGTTGCAGCCTGTTTGATGGTCAAGATTCGCCCTCCAAGGTCGTTGGGCAAATTAGCATCGGGGCTGAACCTGGCACAGTTCATGGCATCTGGAGAAGCTGTAGGACAAGTCGCTGAATCTTGTCCCTATTGCTGTACTGGTTTGATTCAGACCGTGTGGGAAATTTCTTTCGGCAAACGCTGATCAATAATGCGATACAGCGCACTGCTTTCGGGCCAGTTACGCATGAATCGCGCACGGTCACGGGCATAGGCCGGGGCGAAACTGCCGGCGGATCCATGCTGGCACATCGAGTCCAGATCAATCAGCGCCCAGCGATCGTGCTGCCAGAACAGATTGTGCCCTTTGAAATCGCCATGGCTGATGCGCTCGTCAATCAGTCGAGCGAACAACAGGTCAAGTGCCTGCAACTCCGCCTCAGGCGCTTCGCCACTTTCAACATAGGGCGCAAAGCGTTCGATGATGTCCGGCCCGGGCAGGAACTCGGTCACCAGATACGCACGACTGCGCAGCCACAAAAAGCGCTTCTCCAGTACCGCCAGCGGCTTGGGTGTGGCGATCCCGAGGAACGCCAGGCGATTGCCTTCACGCCACGAATGCCAGGCCCTGCTCGGCCGCCAGAAACGTTTGAGCCAATGCGCAAACCCCTTGATGTTGTAGCGTTTGATCACCAGCGTGCGTGCACCCGCCTGAACCTTGCCGACGCTCGCCGCGCCACCGGTCTTGTACAGATGGCCCTGATCGAGCAACGCATCGGCCTGCTCCAGCACCGGCAGCATGGCTGACTCTTCTTCGCGACGAATCGCGCGCAGAGCGAATGCGCCACGCTGCACGCTGAACAGCGTGCACTCGCGACCGACCTTGATCAGGAAGTCTCTCAAACGCCAGCGCCGCACTTTGTCGATCTGCTTCTGCAAGGCCTCCAGTGGCAACGCGTGCTCACTGTTGCTCAACAGGTAATACACCAGCAGCTCTTCAGTGAACGGCTCCAGCGCCTTGGGTAACTGGGCAAAAAACACCCCGAGATTTTCCAGGACTTTTTGCCGTGACAACGGCTGGCCGGCGGTATCTGCGCAGATCCCGGCACCGTCAATCAAGTACAACTGGCCGCCGTGACGCAGCAGATTGTCCAGGTGCAGGTCTTCCTGCCAAAGCCCTTTGCCGTGCAATTGGCCAATAGCGCCCAGCGCCTCGGCCAGCACCGCCGATTGTTCATCAGCCAGCACTGGCAACAACTCGACTTTCGCCCAGGCATCGCCAAGACTTTCGGCATCTTCAAGGAAATCGAACAGCAGCCAGCCACCCTCGCCACTCTGCAAGCCATCGGCCAGCAGCAGCGGTGTGGTCAGACCTTGCGCAGCCAACAAGCGCACGCCCTCCAGCTCACGCTGAAAATGCCGGGCAGCCTTGCTGCCGACCAGCAATTTGGCCAACACCGGACGGCCGCGCCAGACACCCGCGCCGACGTAACGCTGCCCCGGCAATACCCGCAGCAGCGTCAGCAATTGCAGATCAGCACTGCCGGCGGCATCGGCCAGAGTTACTGTCAGCGGCAGTTGCGGGACTCGCCCGACCCCTGCCAGCTCGGACAATTGCATCAGCGGATCTCCTTGTGAGTGCGGCGCGCGGTCAGCCGCGCGAGCCAACTATCCAGCAGCGAGCTATCGGTGGGCTGATCGAGATAAGCCGCCAGCAATTCACGCAGTTGCGCCTCGCTCCATTCCGGCGCGCGGCGTTGCAGCGGTTCCAGATCCTTGATCCGGTCGCGCATGCCGAACAACAACGGCCGGGTCTTTTCCAGATCAATCAATTGCGCCTGATACCCGTCACCGGTGGCTCGCAGAAAAATATGCTTGGGATAGAAGCAGCCATGCACCTGCCGCACACCGTGCAGATGCCGCGCGAGCAACCCGCAGGCCTTGAGGATGGCCGACTGCTGCGCGGCACTCAGCTGAGCCCAACGCTGCAGCAGCGACTCCAGATCGCTCCAGCCATCCAGCGCCCGGGTCAGCAGGATGGCGCGGACTTCGCCGTCAACCTTGCGCTCACCGAAAAACGCCGCTTGCAGCGCCGGGATACCGAGCTTGCGATAGCGGCTGATATTGCGAAACTCACGGGCAAAACTGGGCTCGCCAAAAGGCGCGTGCAAGGTGCGTGTCAGATAATTGCTCTGGCGCTTGAGGTAATAGCCGTGCCCTTCCAGGTCCAGACGGAAGACGCTGCTCCAGCCGCCACGGGCGGTATTGGGCTCGTCCACAGCCTCAAGCTGCTTGGCCCACAGTGCGTCGAAAGTGCCGAGACCATGGCGCTCAAGCAGTGCGCGGTCTTCAGCAGCGAGAAAATCAGTCATTCACGTCCCTCGAAAAATCTCACCACGTGCCGAATCCGTTTCTTGTCGGCGCCATCAAGCCGATCGCACTGGCGATATTGCTTATAGAAGCGCAGGCGTTGGGTATTGGACAGGTGGTATTTGGCGAGTTTATCGAGACAGGCCAGATCCTTGGTGATCCGATACTTGAGCCAGAAGCCGCGCCAGAACTCGCCGTTAGGGCAATCGATCAGAAATATCCGCGCCTGCTCATCGATCAACAGGTTGCGCCATTTCAGATCGTTATGGGTAAATCGGTGATCATGCATCGTCCGGGTATAACCGGCCAGCTGCCGACTGACGCCGTCGACCCAGGCGCGATCCTTGAGTTTCGGATCCTTGCGCTCGGCGAGTGCCGAAAGGTCTTCAGTGTTGGGCAATTCGCGAGTGATCATGGCGCCACGATCATACGCCGCGCCACGTCGTTCCAGGCCCCACGCCACCACTTCAGCGGTGGGAATGCCCCACTTGGCGAAGCGCTTGAGGTTCTGCCATTCCATCTTCACTCGCGGCTTGCCGAGGTAACGACGCAAGCCTTTACCGGCGCCGACATAGCGTTTGACGTAGTAATTGACGCCGTTGCGCTGCACACGAATCACTTCCGACAGCGGATCACGGGTCAGGCGCTCGCCCTGCAACGCAAATACCGCTTCGAGACTGCCAAAATCTTCGGCGAGTTCGCTGTATTGCGGCTCGAGAGTCCAACCCGCCATCAGAGCGCATCCCCGTATCGCTGCTTACGCGCATAGAGCTTGCTCGCTTTGCCTTCAAGCCAGTTCAGCAGCGGCGCTTCTTCGGCCAGAATCTGGCGCAGCGGTTGCTGGAAATAGCCCTTGAGGAAACGCAATTTGTCGCGGCGGGTCAGGCCAATGTCCAGCGCGGAAAAGTACAGCGCGGCCAGATCCTTGTTGCGCCAGCGCTGCGTGATTTTCGCGCGGGTCTGGGCACGGTGCAGGTCGATCACCGAGAGTTTGAAATCTTCTGCCGTCACCGGTTTGTCGGTGTGCAGCAGGAAGTGGCAGATGTAGCAGTCGCGATGGTTGACGCCGGCGCGGTGCATCATGCCGGTCATGCGTGCGACTTCGGCGATCAGCGCGCGCTTGAGCTTAGGCTCGGGTGGCTGCTTGACCCAATCGATGCTGAAGTCTTCGAGGCTGATGGTCGGCGCCAGTTCTTCGGTGACGATGAACGAGTGCTGATCCGCCGGGTTGCTGCCCTTCTCACCGTAAGCCACAGCGGTCATGGTCGGCACGCCGACTTCCTGCAGACGCTGGATGGCCTGCCACTCCTGGCCCGCACCGAGCACCGGCAGCTTGGCGGTCAGCAGGTTCTTGAAGATTTCGCCCCAGCCGATGCCACGGTGGATCTTGACGAAGAATCCGTTGCCGTCGACTTCCGTGCGCAGTGTCCGGCGGGCTTCCAGCTCGCGGTATACCTCGCCCTGCAAGCCTTCGACTTCGGCGAACGGGTCGCGTCCGGCCCAAAGGCTTTTGAACGGTTCAGCCAGCATCAACTTCATTAAGCGTGCTCCGCCAGAATCACATCGGCCGCGTGCTGCGGCATGCTGTAGAGGTCGGCCGTCTCGGCGAAGGCCAGACCATTGCGGCTCCAGGCCGCGCGTGCAGCGTCGTCATGCAACATGTCGGTCAGGTATTGCGTCAGCTGCGCCTGATCGAACGGTTCGTCCAGCACTCGCCCGGCATTCGCCTCGGCAATGTAATGGGCGTAACCGCAGACCGCGCTGACCAGCACCGGCAGGCCGGCGACCAGCGCTTCCAGCAATACCGTGCCGGTGTTTTCGTTGTAAGCCGGGTGGATCAACAGATCGGCGCCGAGCAGGAAACGCGGGATATCGCTGCGCCCCTTGAGGAACGTCACGTTATCGCCCAGCCCCAATGTCGCACTCTGCATCTGGAACAATTTGGGGTCATCCTGGCCGATTACAAACAGCCGGGTGCGTTTCTTCAGTTCGGTGGGCAATGCGGCCAGTGCTTTGAGGCTGCGATCGACGCCTTTGGTCTTGAACCCGGAGCCGATCTGCACCAGCAGCAGTTCGTCGTCCTTGAGATTGAATTCGGCGCGGAAACCGGCGCGAATTTCATCGGCATTCGCCGGACGCCGGCGATCCTGGGCAATGCCCGGTGGCAGCAGGTGGAAGCGCTCAAGCGGCGTGTCGTAATGCTTGATGAACAGCGGCTGCTGCACTTCGGAAATCATCAGCACTTCAGTCTTCGCGTCTTTGGCGAACACCGCGCGCTCGTATTCGGCGAAGTGGCGATAGCGGCCCCAGCGACGGTACAGCGAGTGGCGCAGGTTTTGCGCCTTGTCTTCGAAGCAGCCGTCGGCGGCGTAGTAAACGTCCAGACCCGGCATCTTGTTGAAACCGATCAGGCGATCGACCGGACGTTTGGCCAGATCCGCTGCCATCCACGCGCTGAGTTTTTCATTGCGGCGATGATTGAAGAACGCCTTGACCGGCGCCACCAGCACCTCGAAACCGGGCGGCACATCACCTTCCCAGATCAGCGTGTAGACGCGAATCTGGTGACCGCGCTTCTGGCATTCGAGGGCGATGCGCATGAAGTCGCGCTGCAAGCCGCCAAACGGGAAATATTTGTACAGGACGAATGCCAATTGCATCAGCGCAGCTCCTCAGCCATTAACAACGTGCTCAGTCGGCTGGCGACACGCTCGGGGTTCAGACGCGTGAAGCACAGCGGCTGTTCACGCTTCAGGTCAAACTGACGGGCATCCTGCGCGGTCGGTTGATAGGTACATTTCTTTTGCAGACACGGCGCACACGGGAAGTCGCTGGCCAGGTGGATCTGCAATTTGCCGTAGGCGCCGGTCAGGCCAGGATTGGTCGGGCCGAACAGCGAGATGGTCGGCACGTCCAGCGCGGCAGCCAAATGGCCGAGCCCGGTGTCCACCGCCACGCAGGCTTGCGCGCCGGCGAGGACCTTGCCGACACCGGCCAGATTCAGCTTTGGCAGCACTTCGGCGTGCTTGAAACCGGCGGCGATGCGTTCGGCGCGGGCCTTTTCCTGCGGGTTGCCCCACGGCAGTTTGACGCCGACGCCGAGATAGCCGACGCGTTCGGTCAGCTCGCGCCAGTAGGCTTCAGGCCAGTGTTTGGTGTCCCACGTCGTGCCATGCAGGAACACCACGAAGGCATTTTTGCGCGGCAACTCGACCAGACGTTCGACGTTCAAGCCGTAATCGCCCAAGCCTTTAGGCAAGTCGTAGCCCAGCGCGATGGCGAACAGTTGGCGCACACGTTCGACGGCGTGCTGACCACGGGCCACGGCCAGTTTGCGATCATAGAAACGCGAGGCCATCGGCTCGCGGGCCGAACCTTTATCGAGGCCGGCCACCGGCGATTTAACGTAGCGGGTCAGCCAGGCGCTTTTCAGCAGACCTTGAGCGTCGATCACCAAGTCATATTTATTGGCGCGCACGCTTTGCTTGAAGCGTTTCCACTCGCCGCTGGTGATGGTTTTCCAGATGTTTTTGCGCCAGCGGCGGATCGCCACCGGAATCACCTTGCCAACGGCCGGGTGCCAGGTCGGGATCTCGGCGAAGCCCTCTTCCACCACCCAGTCGAACTTGATTCCGGGAATGGCCCGGGCGGCGTCGGTCAGCGCCGGCAACGCATGAATCACGTCGCCCAGCGATGAAGTCTTGATCAGCAATACCCGCAACTTAATGAACCTCGACCACAGAGCCCTGCAACTTCTGCAAGGCATCGTTGACCGCGTCCGGCATCAGCTGGCGCAGGCAGTTGTAATGGCCGAACCGGCAGGTACGGTCGAAGCACGGGCTGC
>NZ_JAMLFX010000001.1:24369-202642 GCF_023634765.1 Pseudomonas sp. AKS31 | reverse complement strand
ACCACTTCGACGTGCTCGGCCAGCGGCGGGGTGAAACCCGGCGAGGTCGAGCCGTAGACGGCGACCAATGGACGGTTCAGCGCAGCGGCAACGTGCATCAGGCCGGAGTCGTTGGAGACCACCGAGTCGGCGCAGGACATCAGGTCGATGGCCTCGGCCAACGAGGTGCCGCCGCTGAGGTTGACCGATTCTTCACGCAGACCAGGAATCAGTCGAGCGCGGATATCTTCACCGACCGCGTGATCGTTCTTCGAACCGAACAGCCACACCTGCCAGCCTTCGCGAATACGTGCTTCGGCGACTTTGGCGTAGTGCTCGGACGGCCAGCGCTTGGATTCGCCAAACTCGGCACCGGGGCACAGCGCCAACACCGGGCGGTCGAGGCTCAGGCCGAACTTGGCCAGTGCCGCTTCGCGGGTCACCGGGTCAATTTGCAGGCTCGGACGCGGATACGGCTTCGGCAATTCGGTGTTGGCTTCATAGGCCAAGGCCATGAAACGCTCGATCATCAGCGGATAGCGTTCTTTGTCGAGGGTGCGCACATCGTTGAGCAGGCCGTAGCGGAATTCGCCGCGCCAGCCGGTGCGTTTCGGGATGCCGGCGAAAAACGGCACCAGCGCCGATTTCAGCGAGTTGGGCAGCAGGATCGCCTGATCGTACTGACCGCGCAGGGATTTGCCGATGCGCCGACGCGTCGCCAGTTCCAGCGCGCCGTGGCCGAGCGGGAAGCTCAAGGCCTTGCGCACTTCGGGCATGCGCTCAAGGATCGGCCGGCTCCATTCAGGGGCCAGCACGTCGATTTCGCATTGCGGGTGGCGCTGCTTGAGACACTGAAACAGTGTCTGCGCCATCACCATGTCACCGACCCAACTGGGCCCAACGATCAGAATATTCATGTGGTTTCCATAAACGAACCGGGGAGGCATTTACGCCTCCCCGCCTCGAGAATTCTACAAACACTGTAGATCTACTGTGGGAGCGGACTTGCCCGCGATGGGGTCTTCACATTCAACATTATTGTCGTCTGATACTCCGCTATCGCTGGCAAGCCAGCTCCCACAGGGTTTTGCATCTGTTTCAACATCTGCATTTCAGCGCAGATTACTGTGGGAGCGAGCCTGCTCGCGAAGGGGCCGACACATTCAACATTGACGTTGACTGACACTCCGCATTCACGAGCAGGCTCGCTCCCACCTCTTGAATCTCATTGCCTTCATTGGCTTGTTTCAGCTTAGCCCCATCTCTTTCCATATCCGCAAAACCTGCCGGCGTTCGTCGGCAAACTGGTCGCCCGGTATCACCCCGGCGTCCTTCTGCAAGGCCTGCCGGTGAGCGGCGGAGCGGTAGGCTTTATAGGCCTCGCGCAGCAGGCTGGCATCTTCGGCAGGCATCAGCCCTTCGTGTTCCAGCTCCTCCAGAATGCGGATGTTATCGGTCCAGCGCAGCAGTGGCGGGTGGCTTTGCGACCACGCCAAAGCCGCGTATTGCACCATAAATTCAATATCGACGATACCTCCGGCGTCCTGCTTGAGGTCGAAGGGCGCCGTGGCGTCGAAGGCATTTGCCGCCGTACCGGCCGCAGTACTCTTGGTGCCGAGGTTATCGCGCATCTTCGCGCGCATCTCACTGACTTCCTGTTGCAACTTGGCCAGATCGCGCGCCTTGCCCAACACCTGCGCGCGGACTTTCTCGAACGCCTGGCCGACATCCTGACTGCCAACCAGCACCCGCGCCCGCACCAACGCCTGATGCTCCCACGTCCAGGCTTCATTTTCCTGATAGCGCGCAAATGCCCCCAGCGAACTGACCAACAGCCCCGAAGCACCGGATGGCCGCAGACGCATGTCCACTTCATAGAGCTGACCGGAGTTGGTCTGCGCCGTCAGCAAGTGAATGATCCGCTGCCCCAAGCGCGTGAAGAACTGCGCGCCATCAATCGACTTCGGCCCGTCGGTTTCCGCCTGCGGATCGCCGTCGTGGATAAACACCAGGTCCAGATCCGAACCATGCCCCAGTTCCAGGCCGCCGACTTTGCCATAACCGACAATGATGAAGCCGGGATCGCACAAGGTGCCGTCGGTGCGCAGCGGCGTGCCGTACTTGGCCACGGTCTGGCGCCAGGCCAGGGCCAGCACTTGTTCAAGAATCGCCTCGGCCAGCCAGGTCAGGTAATCGCTGACTTTCATCAGCGGCAGGCTGCCGGCAATTTCCGAAGCGGCGACGCGCAAGCGGTGCGCCAGTTTGAAATGGCGCAGGGCTTCCATTTGTTGCTCGAGGTCGTCTTCGGGAATCCGCGTCAGCCGCTCGCGCAATTCAGCCGCCAATTCCGGCGCCAGCGGCGGCTTGAACAGGCGACCTTCGTTCAGCAATTCGTCGAGCAACAGCGGGAAGCGGGTGATCTGCTCAGCGATCCACGGGCTCGCTGCGCACAAGGTCAGCAGGCGCCGCAGGGCGCCGGGGTTTTCCGTCAGCAAGACCAGATAAGCCGAACGCCGGGCCACCGCTTCAACCAGCGGCAGCACGCGCTCAAGCACCAGATCCGGGTTGGCGTGTTCCACAGCCTGAGCGAGCAGACGCGGGATAAAAGCATCGAGCCGCTCCCGTCCCAACCGCTGCATCGCCCGCAGTTGCGGACTGCTGCGCAATCCGGCCAGCGCTTTCAGGGCTTTGCTGGCATCGGCGAAACCACCCTCCTCCAACTGCCGGCACGCGGCCTCTTCGTCCTGCGCCTCTTCCCACAGCGGTAGCCATTCGCCGCCGACCACCACTTCGCTTTCGGCGCCTTCATCTTCATCGGGATCGGCAATCACTTGGGCGAAGTGCCAAGCCACGCGACCGCGCCAGAACATCAGTTTTTCGTGGAAGCTGTCCCAGTCAGCGAAGCCGAGCATAAAGGCAATGCGCGCCTGATCCTGCGTGCCATCCGGCAGCATCTGGGTCTGACGGTCGGCAATCGCCTGAATCGCGTGCTCGGTGTAACGCAGAAATTCGTAGCCCTCGCGCAATTCGCTGATCACCGCCGGCGGCAGATAACCCTGCCCTTCCAGCGTGCTCAGCACCTTTAATAGAGGACGCTGTTGCAGGCTCAGATCGCGGCCACCGTGGATCAGCTGGAAAGCCTGCGCGATAAACTCGACCTCGCGGATACCGCCAGAGCCGAGTTTGATGTTGTCAGCCATGCCCTTGCGCCGCACTTCCTGCTGGATCAGCTGCTTCATGGTGCGCAGCGCTTCGATCGCCGAGAAGTCCAGGTAACGTCGGTAAACGAACGGCCGCAGCATGTCGAGCAACTGCGCGCCCGCGACCTGATCGCCGGCCACCACCCGCGCCTTGATCATCGCGTAGCGTTCCCAGTCACGGCCCTGATCCTGGTAATACTGCTCCAGCGCATTGAAACTCAATACCAGCGCGCCGGACGAACCGTACGGGCGCAGGCGCATATCGACACGGAACACAAAACCGTCGACCGTCATCGGATCGAGCGCCTTGATCAAGCGCTGGCCGAGCCGGATGAAGAATTCCTGATTATCCAGCGAGCGCTTGACGCCAACGGTCTCGCCACCCTCGGGGTAGGCGAAGATCAGGTCGATGTCCGAAGACAGGTTCAACTCGACCGCGCCGAGCTTGCCCATGCCGAGGATGACCATCTGCTGCGCCAGACCGCTGCGGCGGCCGGTCGGCGTGCCGAATTGTTCGCAATGGCGGCTGTACAACCATTGGTAGGCCTGGTCGATGGTGGCGTCGGCCATGTCCGAGAGATCCCGGCAGGTCTGCACCAGATCGGCCTCGCGGGTGAGGTCGCGCCAGATGATACGCACTTGGTGGCGGGCGCGCTGGCGACGCAAGGCGCGACCGAGTTCATCCTCGCTCTGCGCGGCGTTCACGGCGGCCGCAATCTGCGCACACAATTCACCCGGCGCGAACGGCCGATCAAGTTCGCCGGACTGCACCAGCGACAACAACATCAAAGGGTCACGAACGCTCTGTTCAATGACAAACTCGCTGGCGGCGGTGACGCGGGCGAACTGCGCCCAGCGTTCTGGCGTCCAGGTCGAGAAGCCGTGATCGTCTTCCAGCGCGGCGACAGCCGTACGGAACGACTGCTCGGATCGAGTGACCAACGGCAGGAGAATGGCGGGCAGTTCGGCAAGCACGGGCAGGGTCATGGTCTATCCTTGATCGGCGTGTAAATGGCCGCTTGTAGTGTTTGGTGAAAAGCCGCTACCCGAAGGACTGTCGAACAAAAGTTAGAAATAGCTGAAATTTCTTTCTCGTTGGCAGCGAACATCAAAGTTTCACCTTTTTCGGATGGTAAAAGACCAACCTTAACGATTATTCTCACAACGCAGCCGGAGGCCACAAGCCATTCTTCTGTAGTTTTACTACTCGTCTATACATTCGAAAGGCTGAAATGCCGGAAGATTTGTAGTAAAACTACACGCCGCCGGAACAACCTATCGGCAATCCAAGAATTTTAAATCGTCTGCCCACAAGGCCAGTCGCAAACTCAGGCAACCGATTCTGGAAGCCTTTCCGCCCTGGAGCAAGCCATGCAAGACCTCGATCCCGTCGAAACCCAGGAATGGCTGGACGCCCTGGAATCGGTTCTCGACAAAGAAGGCGAAGACCGTGCTCACTATCTGATGACCCGTATGGGCGAACTCGCGACCCGCAGCGGCTCGCAGCTCCCTTACGCCATCACCACGCCTTACCGCAACACCATCCCGGTAACCCACGAAGCACGCATGCCTGGCGACCTGTTCATGGAACGCCGCATTCGCTCGCTGGTACGCTGGAACGCGATGGCCATGGTAATGCGTACGAACCTGAAAGATTCTGACCTGGGTGGTCACATCTCCAGCTTCGCTTCCAGTGCGACCCTGTATGACATCGGCTTCAACTACTTCTTCCAGGCCCCGACCGACGAACACGGCGGCGACCTGATCTACTTCCAGGGCCACACTTCGCCAGGCGTTTACGCCCGTGCGTTCATGGAAGGCCGCATCACCGAAGACCAGATGAACAACTTCCGCCAGGAAGTCGACGGTCAGGGCCTGTCGTCCTACCCGCACCCTTGGCTGATGCCTGACTTCTGGCAGTTCCCGACCGTATCGATGGGTCTGGGTCCGATCCAGGCGATCTACCAGGCACGCTTCATGAAGTACCTGGAACACCGCGGTTTCATTCAGCCGGGCAAACAGAAAGTCTGGTGCTTCCTGGGCGACGGCGAGTGCGACGAGCCGGAATCCCTGGGCGCGATCTCCCTGGCCGGCCGCGAGAAGCTGGACAACCTGATCTTCGTCATCAACTGCAACCTGCAGCGCCTCGACGGCCCGGTTCGCGGCAACGGCAAGATCATCCAGGAGCTCGAAGGCGTGTTCCGCGGTGCGCAGTGGAACGTGACCAAAGTCATCTGGGGCCGTTTCTGGGACCCGTTGCTGGCCAAAGACGTCGACGGCATCCTGCAACGCCGCATGGACGAAGTCATCGACGGCGAGTACCAGAACTACAAAGCCAAAGACGGCGCGTTCGTGCGTGAGCACTTCTTCAACACGCCTGAACTCAAGGCAATGGTTGCCGATCTGTCCGACGACGAGATCTGGAAACTCAACCGTGGCGGCCACGACCCGTACAAGGTCTACGCGGCGTACCACGAAGCGGTCAACCACAAAGAACAACCAACCGTCATCCTCGCCAAGACCATCAAAGGTTATGGCACCGGTGCCGGCGAAGCGAAGAACACCGCGCACAACACCAAGAAAGTCGACGTCGACAGCCTGAAGTTGTTCCGCGATCGTTTCGACATTCCGGTCAAGGACGAAGAGCTGGAGAACCTGCCGTTCTTCAAGCCGGAGCCAAACAGCGCCGAAGCCCGCTACCTCAGCGAGCGTCGTGCAGCCCTGGGCGGTTTCGTGCCTCAACGTCGCGCACAGAGCTTCAGCGTACCGACTCCGGATCTGGACACCCTCAAAGCCATCCTCGATGGTTCCGGCGACCGTGAAATTTCCACCACCATGGCCTTCGTGCGGATCCTCGCGCAACTGGTCAAGGACAAGGAAATCGGCCCGCGCATCGTCCCGATCATCCCGGACGAAGCCCGTACCTTCGGTATGGAAGGCATGTTCCGTCAGCTCGGCATCTACTCGTCCGTTGGCCAGCTCTACGAGCCAGTCGATAAAGACCAGGTGATGTTCTACAAGGAAGACCAGAAAGGTCAGATCCTTGAAGAAGGCATCAACGAAGCAGGCGCCATGAGCTCCTTCATCGCTGCCGGTACTTCGTATTCGAGCCACAACCAGCCAATGCTGCCGTTCTACATCTTCTACTCGATGTTCGGCTTCCAGCGTATTGGCGACCTGGCCTGGGCTGCCGGCGACAGCCGCACCCGTGGCTTCCTGATCGGCGGCACCGCCGGCCGTACCACCCTGAACGGTGAGGGTCTGCAACACGAAGACGGTCACAGCCACCTGCTGGCCGCGACCATCCCGAACTGCCGCACCTACGATCCAACCTACGGCTATGAGCTGGCGGTGATCATTCAGGACGGCATGAAGAAGATGACCGAAGAGCAACAGGACATCTTCTATTACATCACCGTGATGAACGAGTCGTACCAGCAGCCAGCCATGCCGGCCGGTGCCGAAGAAGGCATCAAGAAAGGCATGTACCTGCTCGAAGAAGACACCCGCGATGCGGCGCACCACGTCCAGCTGATGGGCTCCGGCACCATCCTGCGTGAAGTCCGTGAAGCGGCGAAGATTCTGCGTGAAGAGTTCAACGTCGGCGCTGACGTGTGGAGCGTTACCAGCTTCAACGAACTGCGTCGCGACGGCCTGGCCGTAGAGCGCAGCAACCGTCTCAAGCCTGGCCAGAAGCCTAAGCTGAGCTATGTCGAAGAGTGCCTGAACGGCCGTAAAGGTCCGGTCATCGCCTCTACCGACTACATGAAACTGTTCGCCGAGCAGATCCGTCAGTGGGTACCGTCCAAGGAATTCAAAGTCCTGGGCACCGACGGTTTCGGCCGCAGCGACAGCCGCAAGAAACTGCGTCATTTCTTCGAAGTCGACCGTCATTTCGTGGTGTTGGCAGCCCTGGAAGCACTGGCTGACCGTGGTGATATCGAACCTAAAGTCGTGGCTGAGGCCATCGTCAAGTTCGGCATCGACCCGGAAAAACGCAACCCACTGGACTGCTGAGGAGACATTTTGTGAGCGAACTCATTCGCGTACCTGACATCGGCAGCGGTGAAGGTGAAGTAATTGAACTGTTTGTGAAGGTCGGCGACCGTATCGAAGCCGACCAGAGCATCCTGACCCTGGAATCGGACAAGGCCAGCATGGAAGTGCCGGCCCCGAAAGCCGGCGTCATCAAAAGCCTGAAAGTGAAGCTGGGCGATCGTCTGAAAGAAGGCGACGAACTGCTCGAGCTGGAAGTCGAGGGCGCCGCTGAAGCGGCCCCTGCTCCTGCCGCTGCGCCTGCTGCAAAAGCTGAAGCCAAACCGGCTGCCGCTCCTGCTGCCGCTGCTCCAGCCGCTGCCCCTGCTGCCGCTTCGGTTCAGCAGGTGCACGTGCCGGACATCGGTTCGTCGGGCAAGGCGCAGATCATCGAGATCCAGGTCAAGGTCGGCGACACCGTCGAAGCTGATCAATCTTTGATCACTCTGGAATCGGACAAGGCGAGCATGGAAATCCCGTCGCCTGCCGCTGGCGTGGTCAAGGCCATCAGCGTCAAGCTCAATGACGAAGTCGGCACTGGCGACCTGATTCTGGATCTGGAAGTGGCGGGTGCTGCGGCCCCTGCGGCTGCCGCTCCGGCCCAGGCTGCTGCACCGACCGCTGCCGCTGCGCCTGCTCCGGCAGCCGCGCCAGCAGCTCCGGTTGCCGACAGCGTTCAGGACATCCACGTTCCGGACATCGGCTCGGCTGGCAAAGCCAAGATCATCGAAGTGTTGGTCAAGGCGGGCGATACCGTTGAAGCCGACCAGTCGCTGATCACTCTGGAATCCGACAAGGCAAGCATGGAAATCCCATCGCCTGCCGCTGGCGTGGTGGAAAGCGTTTCCATCAAGCTGGATGACGAAGTCGGTACCGGCGACCTGATCCTCAAGCTGAAAGTCAAAGGCGCGGCCCCTGCTGCTGCCCCGGCTCCAGCTGCCGCAGCTCCGAGCGCTCCGGCACCTGCCGCTGCTGCTCCGGCTGCCGCTGCACCTGCTGCCGCTCCAGCCGCCCCGGCCAAGCCCGGCGCGAAGGTTCACGCCGGCCCAGCCGTGCGTCAACTGGCCCGCGAGTTCGGCGTCGAGCTGAACGCTGTCGGCGCCAGCGGCCCGCACGGCCGTATCCTCAAAGAAGACGTGCAGACTTACGTCAAAGCGATGATGCAGAAGGCCAAGGAAGCACCGGCCGCTGCAGCGGGCGCAACCGGTGGCGCGGGCATCCCGCCGATCCCGGTCGTCGACTTCAGCCGTTTCGGCGAAATCGAAGAAGTGCCGATGACTCGCCTGATGCAGATCGGCGCGTCGAGCCTGCACCGCAGCTGGCTGAACATCCCGCACGTGACTCAGTTCGATTCGGCTGATATCACCGAGCTGGAAGCCTTCCGCGTCTCGCAGAAAGCCGTTGCAGAGAAGGCCGGCGTCAAGCTGACCATCCTGCCGCTGCTGCTCAAGTCGTGCGCGCACATGCTCAAGGAGCTGCCGGACTTCAACAGTTCGCTGGCGCCAAGCGGCAAGGCGATCATCCGCAAGAAATACGTGAACATCGGCTTCGCCGTCGACACCCCGGATGGCCTGCTGGTACCGGTCATCAAGAACGTCGACCAGAAGAGCCTGTTGCAACTGGCAGCCGAAGCCGCTGCGCTGGCCGCCAAAGCCCGCGACAAGAAGCTCACCGCTGACGACATGCAGGGCGCTTGCTTCACCATTTCCAGCCTCGGCCACATTGGCGGCACCGGCTTCACGCCGATCGTCAACGCGCCGGAAGTGGCGATCCTCGGTGTTTCCAAGGCAACCATCCAGCCAGTCTGGGACGGCAAAGCCTTCCAGCCGAAACTGATGCTGCCGCTGTCGCTGTCCTACGATCACCGTGTGATCAACGGCGCCGCCGCCGCACGCTTCACCCAGCGTCTGGGCAGCCTGCTGGCGGACATCCGCACGATCCTGCTGTAACTCGATCGGCCCTCCGGCAACGGAGGGCCGATTGCTGCACCCTTTCGAGCGCCACACGCTCGTACCTCAACCCCGTCAGTCTGGCGGGGCTTTTTTTTGCCTGAAAAAACCCTCTGGTCTTTTTTCCCACATGTTGCGCTGATATCGGCCACAAGCCTGGTCGACTTGGCACCGATCTTTTTTATTCGACAGGCAACTAACCTAGGCGCATACAGCTTAACTAAGCAAACTTCGAAATTTTATATTTATCCAAACTCACTCGAATGGATTCGACATGTTAAAACCAACTATTGGCCCGATCGTCGGCCACGTTACAACTAATCACGCACGCATATTCATGCGTGGCGACCGGCACAACAATGCACTGGTGTTTTCCGCGATACGTTATCGTGCATCCGGCACACAACAATGGTCGAAAGGCAACTTCGCGCGCCTGAGCGAATTACGCGATATGTCGCAAGTATTCGCCCTCAACAACTTGAGCACTGACACCGAGTATGAATATCAGGCCGGCTGGTTCAGCCCGATGAGTCCGGTGCATACGGCGGACAGCGTTGCCGAACTGCCGTTGCAATGGCCGCGGGAAATTTACCGCCTGCGCACCCGTTCCAGCAAAGTCATGCAGCCTAGGGCCTATATCGTTGGCTCGTGCCGCTATCTGCGCATGACCGCCGGTATCGCCTCCCTGCCGCAATTGGGCGACCGAATCTTTGCATCCATCAATCAGGTGATTGAAGGCATACAACCACCGATCAGTGCGGTATTGATGACCGGCGATCAAATCTACGTCGACGATTTGAATCTGCTTGCACCAGATCGCGAATACAAAGACATCCTGAACAAGTACCGCGCGGCTTTTTCCCAGCCCAATATAAAACGACTGATGTCTGGCACTTCGACTTACATGATTCTCGACGATCATGAAATCGAAGATAACTGGCCGGCCAATGCCAGCAAATCCGACGGTGATTTATATCGTAACGCCATGGCTGCTTATGAGCTGTATCAGGCCAGTCACAGCCCGGTACATCCGCTGACAACTAACGGAGATATAGATCACGCAACACTCGAGCATTACTGGTATCAATTCAGCGATGGCGATATCGAATGGTTTGTCACCGACAGTCGCACCCGCCGCAACTTGTCCGCCAATGACCGACGCATCCTCGACGAAGCGCAGGAACAGGCCTTGCTCAAATGGCTGAGCCATAGCAAAGCGCGGGTCAAATTCGTGGTCACCAGTGTGATGTTCTATCCCGATCGCAAACTTCACGGCGATGACGCCTGGAAAGCCTTTCCCGAGCAGCGCCTGCGCCTGCTGGAAACCATTCGCACCCGGCGGATCAAGAACGTCGTGTTCATCTCCGGGGACGTGCACGGCTCGCTGACCGCGCGTTTGACCCACAGCGAAGACCCGGACTTCGAAGTCCACACAGTGGTGTCCTCACCGCTGTGCAACAGCAAACTGCTGCCCTATGCCAAAGCGTCGACGTTCATGCTCGATCGACCGCTGGCGCGCACGGCGGCGGGCGATTATCGGCATGAACTGACCAGCACGGTGGTGAGTGAAGACAACTTCGCCCATGTGGTGGTCGAGGCTGATCAGATTGTGGTCAATTACCATGATCGGGATGGGAAACGGCTGCAGTCGATTGGCCTGAAATTGCGTTGAATGCTGAAAAGATCGCAGCCTGCGGCAGCTCCTACACAGAGTGCATCCCCCTGTGGGAGCTGGCGCAGGCCGCGATCTTTTGCTCTTTTCCGACAGACGCTGGAGAAATGCCCGATGCGGCCGACATATTCTTATAGCACTTGGCCTTCATGTCTCTTGTCAGTCAGTGCCGCAATGATGCAACCTTGCCGCAGGCAACAGTAAAGAGGGCGAGAGCCCGGCGCGTTCAGCATATTTCCAAGCGAGTTCCCTTCATGAAGAGCCAACCCGATGCTGCCAGCCGTATGGCGGCCGAGGTAGTGACGCAGTTGCCTGTGCCCTCGCGGCTCGGCATGCTGCGTTTCGAGCGCTTGAATGAAGCCAGTTGGGCCATGCTGTTTCTCGATCCCAACTGTGAACGCCAGTTCGGCCAACCGGCCGTTGAACTCTGCGCGCTGGTCGGTTCACCCTACGCCAGCCTGATGGAGCCCGAAGCGCGCTATCAACTGCACGATGCGATCCAGCAACAACTGACCGTCAGCCCGCATTATCTGGTGCGCTACACCCTGCACACGGCGGCCGGTGCACTGAGCATGCTGGAACTGGGCGAAGCCTACAAACAACACAACCGTCATCTGCTGCGCGGCTATCTGCTGGCGGTTGATCAGGTCTTCGACGAAGCACCACCCGCCCCTTCCGTCGACCTCGAAACCCAGAACTCGCGCCTGCAAATCGCCCTTGAACTCAATCAACGCGCCCAGCAGGAGCAACTGCAGCATCTTGAGCGAGTGCGCGCCCAGCAGGATCTGATCCTGTTGCTGGCCCGTCAACGCTACAGCAGCCACAACTCGCTGCAGGAAGCCGCCGAACTGATCACCCGCTGCGCCTGCGACATCTATGAAATCGACTGCGCCAGCCTGTGGAACCTCGAAGGCCAGCAGTTGGTGCCGATCTCCGCGTACCACCGCGCAACCCAGGAATACATCCTGCCGGACGTGATCGACATCAGCAGTTTCCCGGATTACATGGAGGCCCTGCACGGCAGTCGCGCCATCGATGCACACAACGCGATGCGCGACCCGCGCACCCGTGAAATGGCCGAAGCCCTGCGCCCGCGCGACGTCAACGCCATGCTCGACGCCAGTATTCGCGTCGATGGCCAAGTAGTCGGCGTACTGTGCCTGGAGCAGACCGGCGTCACCCGCGCCTGGCAGTCCGACGAAATCGCTTTTGCCGGCGAGCTGGCCGATCAGTTCGCGCAAGTCATCAACAACCACAACCGCCGCACTGCCACCAGCGCCCTGCACCTGTTCCAGCGTGCAGTCGAGCAAAGCGCCAACGCGTTTTTGCTGGTCAATTGCGACGGCGTGGTCGAATACGTCAACCCGAGCTTCACCGCGATCACCCAGTACACCACCGAAGAAGTCCACGGCCAGCGTCTGTCCGAGCTGCCGGCGCTGGAAAACCTCAGCGAGCTGCTGTTCGACGCGCCCTCGGCGCTGGCCAAGAGCAACAGTTGGCAGGGTGAATTCAAGAGCCGGCGCAAGAACCTCGAACCGTACTGGGGCCAGTTGTCGATCTCCAAGGTGTACGGCGACAACCGCGAACTGACGCACTACATCGGCATCTACGAAGACATCACCCAGACCAAACTGGCGCAGCAGCGCATCGAGCGCCTGGCCTACACCGACAACCTGACCAACCTCGGTAACCGCCCGGCGTTTATCCGCAATCTGGACGAACGCTTCGCCCGCGACAGCGATACGCCGATCAGCCTGTTGCTGGTGGACATCGACAACTTCAAGCGGATCAACGACAGCCTCGGTCACCAGACCGGCGACAAACTGCTGATCAGTCTGGCCCGGCGCCTGCGCAACAGCCTCAGCCCGAGCGGCAGCCTCGCGCGGTTTGCCAGCAACGAGTTTGCCGTGTTGCTCGACGATACTGATCTTGCCACCGGCCAGCAGATCGCCAACCAATTGCTGGCGACCCTCGACAAGCCAATGTTCGTCGACAACCAGTTGATCAGCGTCACCGGCTCGGTCGGCCTGGCGTGCGCGCCGCTGCACGGTCGCGACCCGCAAACGCTGATGCGCAACGCCGGTCTGGCGCTGCACAAAGCCAAAGCCAACGGCAAACATCAGGTGCAAGTCTTCACCGAAGCACTGAACGCCGAGGCCAGTTACAAACTGTTCGTCGAGAACAACCTGCGCCGCGCCCTGACGCAGAACGAGCTGGACGTGTTCTACCAGCCCAAGCTGTGCCTGCGCAGCGGACGCTTGCTGGGCATGGAAGCGCTGTTACGCTGGAATCACCCGGAACGCGGCATGATCCGCCCGGACCAGTTCATCAGCGTCGCCGAAGAAACCGGCCTGATCATTCCGATCGGCAAGTGGATTGCCCGCCAGGCCTGCCGCATGAGCAAAGCGCTGACCGCCGCCGGCATGGGCAATCTACAGGTGGCGATCAACCTCTCGCCGAAACAGTTCTCCGACCCGGATCTGGTCGCCTCCATCGCCAACATCCTCAAGGAAGAAGCGCTGCCGGCCAATCTGCTCGAACTGGAACTGACCGAAGGCCTGCTGCTGGAAGCCACCGAAGACACGCACTTGCAGCTCGATCAACTCAAGCGTCTCGGGCTGACCCTGGCCATGGACGACTTCGGTACCGGTTACTCGTCGCTGAGCTACCTGAAGAAATTCCCGATCGACATCATCAAGATCGATCGCAGCTTCATCCACGAAATCCCCGACAACCAGGACGACATGGAAATCACCTCGGCGGTGATCGCCATGGCGCACAACCTGAAACTCAAGGTTGTGGCTGAAGGCATCGAAACTGCCGAGCAACTGGCGTTCCTGCGTCGACACCGTTGCGACGTCGGCCAGGGATACCTGTTCGACCGGCCGATCCCGGGCGGCGAGCTGATCCAGGCCCTCAAACGCTACCCGCGCGGCCCGCTCTGCCTCTAACCCCGCTACCCCATTCTCGCCATAACATGCCGCCCCCTGTAGGAGCTGCCGAAGGCTGCGATCTTTTGATCTGGTTTTTAAAAAGCAAAATCAAAAGATCGCAGCCTTCGGCAGCTCCTACATTGGGTAGTGATTAACTCGGCATCATTCGGCACACTGGCGGTCTGACTTTTTACATCCAACCTGACTGAGAGGAACGATCATGGTTCTGCGCTCGGAAATTCTGGTGAACAAAAACGTGCTCCCGACCAAAGAACAAGCTCTGCCCGGCCGCGAAACCGCGATGACCCTGCCTGAAAAGCACTTCGTCTTCGAAGAAACCCCACTGCTTGGCCCGTTTTTCCAGGACGTCGACTTTGCGATCTTCGGTCTGGGCTGCTTCTGGGGCGCCGAGCGCCGCTTCTGGCAGCGTGAAGGCGTGGTCAGCACGGTCGTCGGTTATGCCGGTGGCTTCACGCCGAATCCGACCTACGAAGAAGTCTGCTCGGGCCTGACCGGCCACGCGGAAGTGGTGCTGGTGGTGTATGACAAGGCCAAAGTCAGCTACGAAGAACTGCTGGCGATGTTCTGGGAACTGCACAACCCTACGCAGGGCATGCGCCAGGGCAATGACATCGGCACCCAGTACCGCTCGGTGATCTACGCGACCTCGCCTGAGCATCTGGATGCAGCGCTGAAAAGCAAAGCTGTGTATCAGGCGGAACTGTCGAAGGCCGGCCTGGATGAAATCAGCACCGAGATCGAACAGGCGCCGACCGTGTACTTCGCCGAGGCGTATCACCAGCAGTATCTGGCGAAGAACCCTGAGGGTTACTGCGGGATTGGCGGCACCGGCGTGTGCATGCCAGCGAGCCTGGCGGGTAATTAAACCCTGAAAGCAAAAGATCGCAGCCTTCGGCAGCTCCTACAGGAGATCAGTGATCGTCCGCACATTGGTGGACGACGCCGAACCGTGTAGGAGCTGCCGCAGGCTGCGATCTTTTGATCTTGCCGTTGATCAGCTCTCGGCAATCAACCAATCCATCTGCCAGCCACCCTGAGTCTGCCCAAGCTTTTTGGACAACCACGGCAGCAGCTCACGCAATTCCTCTTCCAGACCCCACGGCGGATTGGCAATCGCCATGCCCGAACCGTTCAGGCTGTTCGGCGTATCCAGCGGGTGCACCAGCAGTTCCACACGCAGCAACTTCGGCGCACCGGTGCCGGCCAGATCCTGATAGAATCGCCGCAACGCACGCTGATCCTTCACCGGATACCAGATCGCCGCCACGGTTTGACGCATGCGGCCAATCGCTTCTTTCAACGACGCCGCGCAACGCTGCATCTCGTCGAGCTGCTCGAACGGCGGATCAATCAGCATCACCGCGCGTTTCTCCTGCACCGGCAGCATCGCTCGTGCAACGTGCCAGCCCTCGCCGAGATGAACTTTGACCCGACGATCACCGGCCATGTTGTCCTTGAGCAGCACGCCGTCTTCAGGGTGCTTCTCGTTGAGCATCACCCGATCCTGCGGGCGGGTCAGACGCCGCGCCAGCTCCGGCGAACCTGGGTAATAGCGCAACTGGCCGTCCGGGTTCATCTCGTGCAGCACCTTCATGTAGTCGGCGGTCAGCGCCGGCAGATCCGGCTGATCCCACAAGCGCGCGATGCCTTCCAGGTATTCGCCGGTGCGATTGGCCTGATCGCCCTGCAAGTCATACAGACCGATGCCGGCGTGCGTGTCGAGATAGGCAAACGGCTGTTCCTTGCGCGACATCAGGGCGATGAGGCGGGTCAAGGTCAGGTGTTTGAACACATCGGCGTGATTGCCGGCATGGAAGGCGTGACGATAATTCATGATTGCTCCTGCGAAGGGCGCAAAGTTTACCTTTTACCGGGCGGCAAGTCAGGGGTTGGCGGCTGAGCGGACAAAAGCCTTTCCCTCACCCTAACCCTCTCCCGGAGGGAGAGGGGACTGAAGGTGGTGATCTTGCGGGTTACATCGACCTGAAAGATCAGCGTGATCTCAGGCTTGGCCAAGCGAAGATCAGCGCGGAAGTCGCAGGTCGGCGCACATCACCCAGGCACCTCGGTCAGTCCCCCGAAAGAACACCACCCTCCAGGCTTGGCCAAGCCAAGTTCACCGCTTAAGTCGCAAGCCGGCGTAGATCACCCAGACAACTCGGTCAGTCCCCTCTCCCTCTGGGAGAGGGCTAGGGTGAGGGGCTTTGCTTTTATGGCGTTAAACTGGCTAACCATGAACGACAGGAAGTCAAAACTCATGCGATATCTGATCATCTGTTTACTCAGCCTTCTTAGCCCATACCTCGCCCTTGCCGACGAAACCCACATTGAACAGGCACGCCAGACACTAAAGAACTACGGCCTGAGCCACTGCATTCTGAAGCCATTCAAAGAACGCTCCGCGCTGGAAAAAGACATTGCACTGTCCGCCAATGCCTATTCGTTCATGGGCAAAGGCATGCATACCATTCTGCAAAATGAAGACACGCTGCAGGTGCTGCACGATCCCTATGAAGAAACCCGAAACTACGTGTTGACGGCTTACGAGCAGACACCTTCAAACAGCAAATACTCGAATGAAAAAGTAGTGTTTCCTGGGTGCCTGCAGGTCTACAACTCCGAAGCGTTCAACAGTTTTATCAAAACTCAGGATGCGTACATTTCCGACCGACGCGTTGATCTCCATTAACGTCAAAAGATCGCAGCCTTCGGCAGCTCCTACAAGGTAAACACCAATCCCGTGTAGGAGCTGCCGAAGGCTGCGATCTTTTGATCTTTTTCAGGCGGGCATGCTGCGCAGGCGCCTGCCGATGACATCGAGCACATCGCAGCCGTCACGCAGAGGGATCACGCAGAGCTGGGCGAAGTCGCTGAGGATGACGGAGTCGCATTCGACCGAGCCGCGCATGCACATGTTTTCCAGCACCTGGATCACGGCGCGCAGACGATGGTTGGCGGCGTCCATAAGGATGTCGAGGGGCACGTGGGTGTCGATGAACAGCGTAGGCATGTCGCTGCAATTGCCGGTCAGGGCCATGAAGCGGTTGTCGGGATGGGGGATGATTTTTTCGTAGGGTGGATCGGGTGTGAGCGTTTTCATTTTTGAACCTCTGGTAGTGAAATGAGCTTCCACCATCGCCCTCCTACGGGTTTGGGTGGCAGCCGTACGCGGGGTAGGAGTACCGAGACCAGAGAACTCGGCCACGCCGAAGCGTGCCCGCGCATAGCCGCCGCAAATGATCTTACGGACGCACGTAGACTGCCGCAAATCGGGCAACGACGTTTATGCACTCTTCTAGTCTCAAGGCTCCTACACCCTGTCGCCGCATCTGCGGTGACCTTTTAAGACTATCCCTGCAACCCACCGCCCACCAGTTCATGAAAACCGCCGCAACTCGAAGGAAACGTCCGAAGCCTTCGCCCCGAAAACTCACTCCGACTCTGCCAGCAAAAACGCCAGCAACGCCGATTGCGACGAATCTTCCGACATTGAAACCTGAAAATACCGCCTCACTTTGCAGCGCAAAACCACCTCGGGAAATGCCTCGAACAATGCCGGATGCTCCTCGCTCAGCCACTGCACAGCGTTGCCTACGCGGACTTCATCCCCCGCCGAAGCCAACACCGAGTCAGGCACCGTCCACCAAGGAAACACACGCCCCGAAACCTGCGCCCGCCCCCCGATTTCCAAGGCCTGACCATTGATCAGTCCGCGTGAAATCACCGGCAACAGCTGCGCCGCCTCCACGGCTTCGGATTGCAGGATCGGTAACAAAAACCGCCCATCCCAAAAACGGAAAAACACCGCTTTGCCACCCGGCATCAGCACTTGGGTCAGGCTGCGAAAGTGCGCCACCACCTCTTCAAGACTCGCCGAAGACACCGCCAACCATCCCCAATCCTGCGACTCGGTGCTGGCGACCCAATGCAGAAACTCACTGTCGGCGGCGACAATTCCCACGTGAGGCATCACCGCATCCCACTCGGCATAGATCGTCTCGGCCCAGACTGGACTGGCCGCTTCTGACCAAGCCTTGAACGGCTTCGCCTCGCTGGCATTGCTGAACACCGCGAACAATTGCTCGGATGCACTCAACGGTTCGCGCGCCAGCCAATCAGCAGGCAAAAGAAAATCAGGCTGCACAGAGACCGTCCTTGCAACGCTCACACTCTTCGCAGAATGGCGCATCACCCTTGAAGCTCATGATTTGTGCGGCGGTGAGCATGGCTGCCGGCGCGGCGGCGAGTTTCTCCGGCAATCCCGGCGCCACTGGTGCGGCACTCATCGCCGCCATCGGCGCGCCGCCCACGACAATCGGCACGCTGCTGAAAATGCCGCCGGGGCCGATGTTGATCCACTGCCCACCGGCCTGAATCGTCGCACTCGCGCCGCCATCGATGACCACTTGCTGACCGGCGCTGACGTGGAACTGCTGGCTGGCACTGGTTGCCTGATTGGCCACCTTGATATGTCGGCTGCCGATCACGCTCAGATGGTCGTCCTGCTTCACTTCGGTCTGGCGCTGACCGTGAGTGATGCGCTGCTCATCGGCCTTCAACTCATGCCGAGCAGTCCCGGTGACGACGATGCTGCGCTGGTTGTCGACCTGCACCTGTTGATCATTCAACACATGCTGCGTCCAGTTGCGTTGAGCACGCAGGTAGATTTCTTCGGCGCCTTTGCGATCCTCGATGCGCAGTTCGTTGTAGCCGCCACCGCCGGGGCTGCTCTGGCTGCGGAAAATGCTGCGGGTCTTGTCCGCTGGCAAGTCCAGCGGGATCGGTGTCGCGGCGTTGGGCAGGCAGCCCACGACCAGCGGTTTATCGGCATCGGCATCGATGAAGCCGACCAGCACTTCCATGCCTACTCGCGGAATCAACACGCTGCCGTAACGGTCGTGCGCCCAGTTAGTGGCAACGCGCAGCCAGCAACTGGAATGCTCGTTCAATTCACCGTCGCGATCCCAGGCCAGTTGCACCTTGACCCGGCCGTACTCGTCACAGTGGATTTCCGTGTCTTTCGGCCCGGTCACAACCGCCGGTTGATAGCCGAGCATACGTGGTTTTTCCAGCCCCATTGCCGGACGGAAAAACACGTCCCACGGCGTGGCAACAAAGGTATTACGGTAACCCTGAAATCCCTCGCCATCGCTGGTCACCGATTCCTCCAGCACTTGCGGCTGACGGCCATGATGCTCGAGGGCGGTCAGCAGCCACAGGTCATTCCAGTCGTGGCGCGGATGCTCGGTCAGTTGCAGGAAATGCCCGCAAACCAGTGCGGATTGGTCGCTGATGCCCTCGGCCTGACGGTAATCGGCGACATGTCGCTCGAGTGCCCGCTGAGCGAGATGCTTGCCAGTTTCCCGATCGTTGAATTGGCCGGGAAAGTGATAGTCCTCGAGCACCGGGCGCTGCTCGCCGTCGACTCGGCTTTGCAATTGCAGCCGCGGTTTTTCGAAGTTGTAATCGCGCCGGGTGACCACGCTGGTGCGGGTTTCCACGCGCACATTGAAACGCTGAATCGCCGGCGCACCAGCAGACATGCCACTGCCCGGCAGATACACCGTCGACTCGGCCAGACGCGGGAACACGGTCTGATCATCGCCGAAGACCAACAGGTGACCTTGCGGGCTGTGCTGAAAGTGGTAATGAATGCCGACCTCGGCACACAGGCGCTGGATAAAGGCCAGATCGCTCTCGGCGTACTGCACGCAATACTCACGTACCGGGTATTCGCTGCCGAGGCGAAATTCAAAGGCATCACGCAGAATCGAATGATCCTTGAGCACTCGCGCGACAATTTGCGGCACCGTCAGATGCTGGAAGATCCGCTGATTGATCCGTTGCCCGAGGTAGGTCAGACGCGGGACCAGGCTTAAGTGATAACGCGTCAGACGTTTCCCGGAATCACCCTGCCCGACCTGATAAATCTGACCGTGGATACCGGAACCCTGAGCATCCAGACTCAGAAAAGCCTGACAGTGCAGCAGGCTTTCGAGGTCCAGATCCGGCCGTTCGCTGACCAGTTCCAGCTCGAAACGAAAGGGTTGGCTGATGGCTTCCTTGCCCGTGAACTCAAGGACTTTGAGGTCATGCTGGGCGCCTTCGAGGGTCAACGTGAAACGCGGTTGATTGGCAGGCGCGAACATCCGATGTCTCTCTGCAGAATGAAGGGCGGGCGATTCTGCATGAGGGGCAAGGGGTGAAGAATGGGGGACGGGAAAATCAGATTTGCCCTACTTTCATTGATGAAAAACCCTGCAAAAAGCAGCGCCTTCAACTACAGACAAATCCTACAATCCCACCACGGATCCCTGTGGGAGCTGGCTTGCCAGCGATGAGGTCGGCACATTCAACCTATTCGCTGACTGACACACCGCTATCGCTGGCAAGCCAGCTCCCACAGGTTTCTTCAGGGTTGGCAAGAAATCACAGGCACAAAAAAACGGCCCGTCTCCTGTAGGAAACGGGCCGTTTTCGGGTGAGCATCAGCTCAGAACAATTACTTGTTCAGGTGGAAATCTTTTTCCGCCGCTTCGAAGCGCTGCACCATGCCTTTGGTCGGCTCGCCCATTTTGCTGACGATGTAGATGGCCAGGCTGGCGAAGATAAAGCCCGGGATGATTTCGTACAGACCCAGCAGTTCGAAATGCTTCCAGACCACCACGGTGATCGCGCCGACCAGGATACCGGCCAGTGCGCCGTTGCGGGTCATGTCTTTCCAGACCACCGAGATCAGCACAACCGGACCGAACGCAGCACCGAAACCGGCCCAGGCGTAGGACACCAGGCCCAGTACGCGGTTTTCCGGGTTGGCGGCCAGGGCGATCGCGATCAGTGCAACCAACAGCACCATGGCGCGACCGACCCAGACCAGTTCAACCTGGGAAGCGGATTTACGCAGGAAGGTTTTGTAGAAGTCTTCGGTCAGGGCACTCGAGCACACCAGCAACTGGCAGCTCAGGGTGCTCATCACTGCAGCCAGGATGGCCGACAGCAACACACCGGCAATCCATGGGTTGAAGAGGATCTTGGCCAGTTCGATGAACACACGCTCGTGGTTTTCGGTCACGGGACCGGCCACTTCCGGGTGCGCCGAGAAGTAAGCGATACCGAAGAAGCCCACCGCCACGGTGCCGCCCAGGCACAGGATCATCCAGGTCATGGAAATGCGACGCGCCTTGGCGATCGACTTCACCGAATCCGCCGCCATGAAACGCGCGAGGATGTGCGGCTGACCGAAGTAGCCCAGACCCCAGCCCATCAGCGAGATGATGCCGATGAAGGTAGTGCCTTTAAGCATGTCGAAGTTGCTTGGATCTTGAGCTTCGATGGCCAGGAACGTGGTGTCGACGCCGCCAGTGGCCAGCAGCACGATGATCGGCGTCAGGATCAGGGCGAAAATCATCAGCGTGGCTTGTACGGTGTCGGTCCAGCTCACCGCGAGGAAACCACCGATAAAGGTGTAGGCGATGGTCGCCGCAGCACCGGCCCACAGCGCCGTCTCGTAGGACATGCCGAAGGTGCTTTCGAACAGACGTGCACCGGCGACGATGCCGGAAGCGCAGTAGATGGTGAAGAACACCAGAATCACGATCGCCGAGATGATCCGCAGCAGACCGCTTTTGTCTTCAAAACGGCTGGCGAAGTAGTCCGGCAGGGTCAGGGCGTCGCCGTTGTGCTCGGTCTGCACGCGCAGACGGCCGGCAACGAACAGCCAGTTCAGGTAGGCACCGATGACCAGACCGATGGCGATCCAGCTTTCGGACAGACCGGACATATAGATGGCGCCCGGCAGGCCCATCAACAACCAGCCGCTCATGTCGGACGCACCGGCGGACAGCGCGGTGACGACGCTGCCGAGGCTGCGACCACCGAGAATATAGTCAGAAAGGTTGTTGGTGGAGCGATAGGCCATCAAGCCGATCAGCACCATTGCTGCGATGTAGATCACGAACGTGATCAGGGTTGGATTGCTTACGCTCATTGAGTTACGCCCTGGCTTTGTTTTTATGTAGCGGCGGTGATGAACCGCACGCAAACGACGACGTTTGGCAGACGATCCGGGATCCCGCGCATTTAGGACTGATGTTTCCCCAGGAAAGCCATCAGCCGGCACACCGGGTTATTCCCGGTTGCACCTAGGGCGCGAATGCTATGCAACAAATCAAATAAGGTGCAACCAGTTTCGTGAGAATAAGTTGCACCCAGTCGGATTTATCGACAAACACCCCGTTTTTGCTCCCTTTTGTGGCAGTCACGCCCCTTTGCTAGAAGCAAAAGCACCAAGCAGGAGCGGTACTTTCGTACCGGAAAATAATTCCTGACGAGCTGCGTATTATTCCGACAAAAAAAGGGTTGCACCCGGTTGCACCTCTTTCAGCGCACGGCTAATCTTGCCGCCAGCTGATGCCACGCAACTGTGGCAACCATGAGGATAAAAATATGGCTACCACCACCCTTGGGGTCAAACTTGATGACCCGACCCGCGAGCGCCTGAAGGCGGCCGCGACCTCGATTGATCGCACACCGCACTGGCTGATCAAGCAGGCAATTTTCAATTACCTGGAAAAACTCGAGGGTGGTGCAACCCTGACCGAGCTGAACGGTTTGACCGCCAAGGACGCCGATGAGGCGGGCGAAGTCCACACCGATCACGCCCACCAGTGCTTCCTCGAATTCGCCGAAAGCATCCTCCCGCAGTCCGTTCTGCGCGCTTCGATCACCGCCGCTTACCGTCGCCCTGAGCCGGAAGTCGTGCCGATGCTGATCGAGCAGGCTCGCCTGCCGGCACCGATGGCTGAAGCCACCAACAAACTCGCCGCTTCCATTGCGGAAAAACTGCGTAACCAGAAAAGTGCTGGCGGTCGTGCAGGCATTGTTCAGGGTCTGCTGCAGGAATTTTCCCTGTCGTCCCAGGAAGGCGTAGCCCTGATGTGCCTGGCCGAAGCGCTGCTGCGTATCCCGGACAAAGGCACTCGCGACGCACTGATCCGCGACAAGATCAGCACCGGCAACTGGCATCCGCATTTGGGCAACAGCCCGTCGCTGTTCGTCAACGCCGCCACCTGGGGCCTGCTGCTGACCGGCAAACTGGTCTCGACGCACAACGAAGCCGGCCTGACTTCTTCGCTGAGCCGCATCATCGGCAAGAGCGGCGAGCCGATGATCCGCAAAGGCGTCGACATGGCCATGCGCCTGATGGGCGAGCAGTTCGTCACCGGCGAGACCATCGCCGAAGCGCTGGCCAACGCGAGCAAGTTCGAAGCCAAGGGCTTCCGTTACTCCTACGACATGCTCGGTGAAGCGGCCCTGACCGAGCACGACGCGCAGAAGTACCTGGCGTCGTACGAACAAGCCATTCACTCGATCGGCAAAGCCTCCCACGGCCGTGGGATTTATGAAGGCCCGGGCATTTCCATCAAGCTGTCTGCATTGCACCCGCGTTACAGCCGTGCGCAGTACGAGCGCGTGATGGACGAGCTGTACCCGCGCCTGCTGTCGCTGACCCTGTTGGCCAAGCAATACGACATCGGCCTGAACATCGACGCCGAAGAGGCCGACCGTCTCGAACTGTCGCTGGATCTGCTGGAGCGCCTGTGTTTTGAGCCGCAACTGACCGGCTGGAACGGCATCGGTTTCGTCATCCAGGCTTACCAGAAGCGTTGCCCGTACGTGATCGACTATGTGATTGATCTGGCACGTCGCAGCCGTCATCGCCTGATGATCCGTCTGGTGAAAGGCGCGTACTGGGACAGCGAAATCAAGCGTGCCCAGGTCGAAGGTCTGGAAGGCTATCCGGTGTACACCCGCAAGGTGTACACCGACGTTTCCTACATCGCTTGCGCACGCAAACTGCTGTCGGTGCCGGAAGTCATCTACCCGCAATTCGCCACGCACAACGCCCACACCCTGTCGGCCATTTACCACATTGCTGGTCAGAACTATTACCCGGGCCAGTACGAATTCCAGTGCCTGCACGGTATGGGCGAACCGCTTTACGAGCAGGTTGTCGGCAAAGTTTCCGAAGGCAAGCTGAACCGTCCGTGCCGCGTGTACGCACCGGTCGGCACCCACGAAACCCTGCTGGCGTACCTCGTACGTCGCTTGCTGGAAAACGGCGCGAACACCTCGTTCGTCAACCGCATCGCCGACCAGTCGATTTCGATTCAGGAACTGGTGGCCGATCCGGTGGCGCAGATCGAGCAGATGGCGACCGTGGAAGGTGGTTTCGGCCTGCCGCACCCGCGCATTCCGCTGCCGCGTGATCTGTACGGTGCCGAGCGCGCCAACTCCAGCGGCATCGACATGGCCAACGAACATCGTCTGGCTTCGCTGTCCTGCGCCTTGCTTGCCACTGCGCACAACGACTGGAAAGCCGCGCCGATGCTCGGTTGCGCCTCCAGCAACGAAACGCCGGCAGCCGTTCTGAACCCTGCCGATCACCGTGATGTGGTCGGTCATGTTCAAGAAGCCACCGTCGAAGACGTCGACAACGCCATTCAGTGCGCCTTGAATGCAGCGCCAATCTGGCAGGCCACCCCGCCGGCCGAACGTGCCGCGATTCTGGAGCGTGCCGCTGACTTGATGGAAGGCGAAATCCAGCCGTTGATGGGCCTGCTGGCTCGCGAAGCGGGCAAGACCTTCGCCAACGCCATCGCCGAAGTCCGCGAAGCCGTGGACTTCCTGCGCTACTACGCGGTGCAGGCTCGCAACGATTTCAGCAACGACGCCCACCGCCCACTGGGCCCGGTGGTGTGCATCAGCCCGTGGAACTTCCCGCTGGCGATCTTCAGTGGCCAGGTCGCTGCCGCACTGGCTGCCGGTAACCCGGTACTAGCCAAACCGGCCGAACAAACCCCGCTGGTGGCTGCTCAGGCTGTGCGCCTGATGCTTGAGGCCGGCATCCCGGAAGGCGTGCTGCAACTGCTGCCGGGTCGCGGCGAAACCGTCGGCGCTGGTCTGGTTGGCGATGAGCGCGTCAAAGGTGTGATGTTCACCGGTTCGACCGAAGTTGCGCGTCTGCTGCAACGCAACATTGCCGGTCGCCTCGACAATCAGGGCCGCCCGATTCCGCTGATCGCCGAAACCGGTGGCCAGAACGCGATGATCGTCGACTCCTCGGCACTGACCGAACAAGTGGTGATCGACGTGGTGTCCTCGGCCTTCGACAGCGCCGGCCAGCGCTGCTCGGCGCTGCGGGTACTGTGCCTGCAGGAAGACTCTGCTGATCGCGTCATCGAAATGCTTAAAGGTGCGATGGCTGAAAGCCGTCTCGGCAACCCGGAGCGTTTGTCCGTGGACATTGGCCCGGTGATTGACGCCGAAGCCAAGGCTGGCATCGACAAGCACATCCAGGGCATGCGCGACAAAGGTCGCAACGTCTACCAGGTCGCTATCGCCGACACCGAAGAAGTCAAACGCGGCACCTTCGTCATGCCGACGCTGATCGAACTGGAAAGCTTCGACGAGCTGCAACGCGAGATCTTCGGTCCGGTGCTGCACGTGGTGCGCTACAAGCGCAAGGAAATCGATCAACTGATCGGCCAGATCAACGCTTCCGGTTATGGCCTGACGCTGGGCGTGCACACGCGCATCGACGAGACCATCGCCAAGGTGATCGACAACGTCAATGCCGGTAACGTCTACGTTAACCGTAACATCGTCGGTGCCGTGGTCGGCGTGCAGCCATTCGGCGGCGAAGGCCTGTCGGGTACAGGTCCGAAAGCCGGTGGCCCGCTGTATCTCTACCGCTTGCTGTCGACGCGTCCTGCCGACGCCATCGAACAATCCTTCGCTCGCGGTGATGCTGCCGTAGCGCCGGACGTTCGTCTGCGCGACGCCATGAGCAAACCGCTGACCGCGCTGAAAGCCTGGGCTGACAGCAACAAGTACGCCGACCTGAGCACCCTCTGCGTGCAGTACGCTGCGCAATCGCAGAGCGGCATCACCCGCGTACTGGCCGGCCCGACCGGTGAGAAAAACAGCTACGCGATCCTGCCGCGTGAGCACGTGCTGTGCCTGGCAGAAGTCGAAGGTGATCTGCTGACGCAATTGGCAGCGGTACTGGCGGTAGGCGGTTCGGCGGTATGGCCGGAGTCCGACATCAGCAAGGCACTGTTCGCACGCCTGCCGAAGGACATTCAGGCGCGGATCAAACTGGTTGCTGACTGGAACAAGGATGAGGTGGTGTTTGATGCGGTTCTGCATCATGGCCATTCCGACCAGCTGCGCGGCGTTTGCCAGCAGATCGCCAAGCGTGCCGGCGCGATCGTTGGCGTTCAGGGCTTGTCCCAGGGCGAGACCAACATTGCGCTGGAGCGTCTGGTGATTGAGCGGGCGTTGAGTGTTAACACGGCTGCGGCGGGTGGTAATGCGAGCTTGATGACGATCGGTTAAACCGCTGTAACTCCAGGCGACCGCAATGGTCGCCTGGAATCACTCCTACAGAAGATCAAAAGATCGCAGCCTTCGGCAGCTCCTACACCGTCCCATGTAGGAGCTGCCGAAGGCTGCGATCTTTTGCTTCTGTATCACGCCCATCAATCATCCTGTTCAGCCTTTATCCGCACGCCTAGACTCGGCCCAACCCCAATTTCAGGTAGGCCGCCATGTCCGAGACGCTGCTCAGTTCCCGCAATCTGGCTTTCGAGCTGTATGAAGTCCTTGATGCCGAGGGCCTGACCCGGCGTGAGCGCTTTGCCGAGCACAACCGCGAGACCTTCGACGCCGCCATTGGCACCGCGCGCAGCATCGCCGAGAAGTACTTCGCGCCGCACAACCGCAAGGGCGACGAGAACGAGCCGCGCTACGAGGACGGTAAGGCGATTCTGATTCCTGAAGTGAAACCGGCGGTGGATGCCTTCCTTGAGGCCGGGTTCCTCAACGCCGCGAGAGGTTTCGACGCCGGCGGTATGCAATTGCCTACACTGCTGTCCCAAGCCTGTTTTGCGCATTTCCAGTCGGCCAATGCTGCGTCGACCTCGTATCCGTTCCTGACCATGGGCGCGGCGAACCTGATCGAGAGTTTCGGCACTGACGAGCAGAAACAGCGCTTCCTGCAGCCCATGATCGACGGCCGTTTCTTCGGCACCATGGCGCTGACCGAACCCCACGCCGGTTCATCGCTGTCGGATATTCGTACCCGCGCCGAGCTTGCGCCGGACGGCACCTTTCGCCTGAAGGGCAACAAGATCTTCATTTCCGGCGGCGATCACCCGCTCTCGGAAAACATCGTGCACATGGTGCTGGCCAAGCTGCCGGACGCGCCGCCGGGGGTCAAAGGCATCTCGCTGTTTATCGTGCCGAAGTTTCTGGTCAACGATGACGGCAGTCTCGGTCAGCGTAATGACGTGCTGCTGGCCGGACTTTTCCACAAGATGGGCTGGCGCGGCACCACTTCGACGGCGCTGAACTTCGGCGATAACGGCGAGTGCGTCGGTTATCTGGTGGGCAAGCCGCATCACGGCCTGAGCTACATGTTCCAGATGATGAACGAGGCGCGGATCGGCGTCGGCATGGGCGCAGTGATGCTCGGTTATGCCGGTTACCTGTATTCGCTGGAATACGCCCGCGAACGCCCGCAAGGCCGGGTACCGGATAGCAAAGACCCGACCACCGCGCCGGTTGCGATCATTCAACACGCCGACGTCAGACGTATGCTGTTGACGCAGAAATCCTACGTCGAGGGGGCATTTGACCTCGGCTTGTATGCCGCTCGCCTGTTCGATGACACCACTACGCTTGAAAGCGAAGCCGAGCGTAAACAGGCGCATGAGCTGTTGGACTTGCTGACGCCGATCGTCAAATCCTGGCCATCGGAGTTCTGCCTCAAGGCCAACGAACTGGCGATCCAGATCCTCGGCGGCCACGGTTACACCCGCGAATATCCCGTAGAGCAGTATTACCGCGACAACCGTTTGAACCCGATCCACGAAGGCACCCACGGCATTCAGTCGCTGGACCTGCTCGGGCGCAAACTGGCACAGAACGGTGGCGCGGGGCTCAAGCAACTGATTCGTCTGATCGCCACCACTGCCGAACGCGCAATGGCATACGAATCGCTGACCGCGTTGCGTGAGCCTTTAGAGCAACTGGTGGCGCGCCTGCAAACGGTGACCATCGGTTTGTTGACTGATCTGGGGCAAGGCAAGGTCAATAGCAGCCTGGCGAACTCGGCGTTGTACCTGAAGGTATTCGGCCACACAGTGATTGGCTGGCGCTGGCTGGAGCAGGCGATTCGTGCCGAGGAAGGGTTGCTGAAAGGTAATGCGGCGGATGTCGACTTCTACAAGGGCAAGTTGCAGGCGGCGCGGTACTTTCTGACGTGGGAGGTGCCGGGTTGCCACCATGAACTGGCATTGCTGGAGGCGCGGGATGATACGTGCCTGGCGATGCAGGATGCGTGGTTCTGATTTACGCGCCTTCACCCACACAAAACACATTCTTGGACTTTCCACACCTGTCATGTTTGACAGGTGTGGAAATGAGTTCTGCACGATAGGCTGGTTTGGCCAGACATTTATTAGCAGTTTGCCCGGCAAGTTCGGACTTAACGTCCTCTTCTTACCCTACAAAAGAGCGAACGCCATGGACAGCCAGACTGCCGACCAAACCATCAAACTTGCCGGACTGGTAACGCGAGACTATTGCGTCCTTGCCTCCATTTCGCAATTTGGATCACGAAACGGCACGGTCTGGACTAACCAAGACTCCTCGGTTTCCACCGTGACCAGCAAAAATCACCATCGTCTTTCTGATGAGCGATCGCAGATCAGCATCACCACATCGCCGGATAATTCATCGCCGGCTGTCGAAACAACGGCAGCAGCAATGTTCGAGATCATCATGGCGGAGGACCGTTATGAGACGGTCAATCGCGTAGCTTACAAAGATTACACGTTCATAGGTGTCACTCAGGTGCGAGCAGTAGTGTATGGCGGCGCAGACGCGAAATTGCTGATTGATCCTAACGTCGTTCTGAGCGCAGAAGAGTTTGTTTTTTCGGCAAGAGTCAATGACGTAGTAAAAGATCCCACTGCAGAGCGCGTTACGGAAAAGCGTTACATCAAAAAAGGGGAAAATCTCTACCAGGCCATGGTTATCACTTCGCGCTCGAGTTATATCAGCAAGCAGGATTTCAATAGAGACGATATGTTCAGAACACTGGCAGCTGGCGACACTTACCACGAAGACCAGCAGGTGTGGACTGTGCGAGAGAAGCGAGTGTTTTATCTGGAGACAATTGGTGGCATCGATTTCTATGGGCGAGAAATCCTGCTGTTCTGAATGGCGAAACTAAAGTGAAACCGACGCGCCTTCGAGGCGCGTCGGGTCTGTACCAGAGTCAGAGTCACTCATTTCAATCGGAAGCCCCCCATCTGCCGCGCCAGATCATCCGCCAACCGCTGCAACATCTGACAATCCTCGCGACACGCCCGAACCTCCCCTGCTGTGGCCCGCGCCAGGTCGGAAATCCCCTGCACATTGCGATTGATCTCCTCCGTCACCGCTGACTGTTCCTCGGTCGCCGTCGCCACCTGATGGTTCATATCGCTAATGCGCTCGACCTGTCCGGTAATCGCGGTCAGTGACGCCCCGGTGCGCTGGCTCGATTCAACGCCAGTCCCGGTCGCGGCCTGACCGGTGCGCATCGACGACACCGCGTTTTCCGCACCTTGTTTGAGGCTGCCGATCATCTGCTGAATCTCGTCAGTGGATGCCTGCGTTCTGCGCGCCAACGTTCGAACTTCATCCGCCACAACAGCAAAGCCTCGTCCCATATCACCGGCGCGCGCAGCCTCGATAGCCGCGTTCAACGCCAATAGGTTGGTTTGCTCAGACACACCACGGATGACCGCTAACACCGAATCAATCGACGCCACTTGGTGCGCCAGTTCCCCCACCGCCCCCGCCGCAACGCCAATCTCATCGGACATGCTCTCAATATGCCGAATCGAGCCGCCGACCACTTCCCGCGCCTGCATCGCTTCATCTCGCGCGGTTTGCGAGGCCAACGCTGCATTACCAGCGTTCTGCGCGATCTCCTGTACCGTCAGGCCCATCTCGTGAACCGCAGTCGCGACCATGTCGGTCATTTCCTGCTGACGGCCAGAGCGTTCAGCGGTGTTCTCCACCACTTTCGCCACCTGCCCCACGGCCGTGCGCAGACGTTCGCTGGTGGTCAGCACTTCGCCGATCATCCCGCGCTGACTGTCGAGGAAGCGGTTGAAGCCTCGGGCAAGGTCGCCCAGCTCATCAGCGCGGCTGGAATCTAACCGGTGGGTCAAATCTCCACCACCGCTACCGATTGCTACCAGTGCGGCTGTTACTTGGCGAATCGGCCGGACCAAACCTTGCGCCAGCCACACCACCAAAGCCAGGCACACCAGTGCCACCGCAAGGCCGATGCCGCCACTCAACCACATGGCTTTGCGCGCCTCGGCATAGATCTGCGACTGTGGCACTTCAGCCACCAACGTCCAGCCCAAATCACGCAATGGCAGACTGAAGGCTAGGAAGTCTTCGCCATCCCTCTGGAAGCTGCTGCTGATCGCCGCTTTCTGGCCCATGACGGCCTGCGCTGCATTGGCGCCGATCTGCTCGCTCAAGGTGCGTTTACCGCTGAACTGCGCCTCGGGATGCACCTGAATCAAACCGTCGGAACGCACGAGATAGACCTTGCCGCGCTCGCCAAAGCTGAAGTTGTGAATCAGCTCCGACAGCTCTTTCATGCTCAAACCGAGCCCAGCCACACCGACCACTTTACCGGCCTGCTCGACCTTCAAATCGATGAACAGGGCCAGCTCTCCGGTGGCGCCGTCATTGTCGATGTTCAAGGTGCGCGGCTGACTGCTGTCGAGGAAGGAATAGAACCACGCGTCGGCCGGTTTGGCACGACTGAGGGTGCGATCAAGGCCTTTTTCGGTGATGTAATGATTGGATTCGGTGCCGATGATCAAAGCGGTAAAGGCTTTATGTTCGGCTCGGATGCCTTCCAGATACTGCGCGAAGCCAGCAGTTTTGCTGCTGTCCTCACCCGAGGCCAGCCAGTCGCGGACCATCGTGTTGCTGGCAATATCCTTGGCCGCCGTCAGCGGTTGCACGAGGATCCGTTCGATGTCGTTGCGCGTCGCTTCGATGCTCGACGGCAGGGCTTGTTCGACCAGATAGCTCTGGGCGAGGCGGTTGACCACCAGGGTATAAATGCCAACCACGATCAGGATGCTGACCAGCAGGGCGGTGCCCATACTGAGAATCAGCTGCCATTGGATACTGCGTCGCCACAACTGCATGGAGCACCCCCAAAGAATAAGAGGCTGAAACACTGCAACTGCTATGCCGACTGTATACAAAAAACACAAAAAACAGAGACAACCATGAATGCAATGAATTGCGAGCAGCAAGAAGCGGGCCGCTTTCATGGGGAGAACACTGTCAACTCTGACAGGTTACAGGCCACAACATGTGGCATAGATTGCAGTTTCCCTGTCTGTGCCCAAGCATTCGCTTCACAGACTCATGCTGTACTAGCAGGAGAAAGATAATGGCTGATACAAGTCCAGCGGAAAGCTTTGTACAGACAATGTCTGACAACGATACGTTTGTGAAATCAGCGCAGATCGGCGACTTTGTCGACGGATCCAGCATGCAATCGATGATCACCCGAAAACACTTTACCGAAGTCATGGTTTTCCCCGTAATCCATTACAAAGCTACGATCACCACGTTCTCAGGCGCGACGTTCAGTACAACTCAGCCGATCGCAGGATCAGAATATGTAAACCTGCTTTCGCGCGGAGATGAAGTGACGATCAACGAGACGACCTACAGGGTCTCCCACGGAGAGTTCAAAAAGCAAACCAACGGAGAGTGGTCGAGGAAGATCTACTGGCAACCAGTGACTAAAACTCAATAAACACAGAGCCGTTCGATTATTAGCGCCTCGAAGTACCGAGGCGCTGCAAAACGCGCATCAACCCTGGTTGATGGTCTTGGCGATGGTGTCGACCGTGGCGCTGACTTGCTCTTGGTAACGGTCGAGTTCTTCCTGGTGCTGCTTCTTCATTTCGATCTGCTGCGAGCACAGATTCATCGCCGCCAGTACCAGCAAGCGGTCACCGATCAATGTCGGGTATTTGCGCTTGGTGTCGTCCAGCGCTGCCTTGAGCATCATGGCCGCGTCCAGCAGGGTCTGTTCTTCCCCGGCCGGTGCCTTGATCGAATAGTCCTCCCCGAGAATGGAGACGACTTTTACCCCTGCTGTGTGGTGGTTCATGCGCTGACAGGACCTGCGTTGACGCGATCAACCAGGGCTTGAATGCGTGCAGCGGTGGCGCCGTGCTTTTCTTCCTGCTCCATCAGGTTCAGTTGCAGGCTTTCGTTTTCATCCTTGGCCTGGGCCAGTTCCGTGGACAGGGTCTGGTTGGTTTGCGCGAGGGTCTGGTTCTGTTGCACCAGGTCGCTGACGAGCTGTTCCAATTGGCTGAGGGATGCTTCCAACATTTTGATCTTCCAAGCGTTTTTCAAAGGGCGCGTACGATAAAGAAAAGTCATCACGGATGCCAGGGTTAAACCGGCGCAAAGCCTTGATTTTCCTGGTGGCCGACCGTTCTCGCGAGTTTTAAAGACTGTGATCTGCCGATCTGGTTCCTGCACTTCGTCGCCCAGGCCCTTATGCGACAAATCCGCACACTGCCTCAAGACTTTAGTCGTATGACCGATAAGTCATCCATACAGCAGTCTCAGCCCGCATGGATGCGGCCCTCTCTTGGTATCCGCCCCATGTCCCTTCGCAATATGAACATCGCCCCACGGGCGTTTACCGGCTTCGCCCTGATCGGCGGCCTGATGCTGATTCTCGGCGTGTTTGCGCTGAATCAGATGAGCAAAATCCGCGCAGCGGGCGAAGACATCGCTACTGAAAGCGTGCCGTCGATCAAGGCCCTCGATGAATTCACGCAATTGACGCTGCGCCTGCGGGTGCTGTCGTATCGATTGCTGATCAACCGCGAACCGGACGTGCAGCAAAAAACCATCGAGCTTTTTGAATTGCGCAATCGGCAGATTGCCGACGCCCAGCGTGCCTACGAACCGTTGATCGACGGCCCGCAGGAGCGTGCAGCCTACGACCAGTACGTGCAGCTCCTGGGTCAATACCGTCAACTCGAAGACCGGATGAAAACCCTGTCGCGCAACAATCAGATCGATGAACTGCGGCAGATGCTCAACTCGGACTTGCTGAGCAATTCGGAAGCGGTGAACACCGCCCTGGCGCGTTTGCTGGAGATCAACACTCAGCAAATCGCCGAGACCGATCAAGGCGCCAAAGATCAGTATTCGATGTCGTTCGATCTGGTGGTCACCTTGCTGGTGATCGCCACTGGGCTGACGTTGCTCTTCGCCTGGCTGCTGACGGTGAGCATCACCAAACCGATTTCCAAAGCACTGGACGCTGCGGAAACCATCGCCGAAGGCAACCTGACCCAGCCGATCCACGTTGACGGTGAAGACGAGGCCGGGCGCCTGCTGGCAGCCATGGCCAAGATGCAATCGAAGCTGCGCGACACCCTGCAGCGGATTTCCGGTTCGGCCACTCAGTTGGCTTCGGCGGCTGAAGAACTGAACAGCGTCACCGACGAAAGTGCGCGTGGCCTGACTCAGCAGAACAACGAAATCGAACAAGCGGCCACAGCGGTCAACGAAATGACCAGCGCCGTGGAAGAAGTCGCGCGCAACGCCGTGAGCACTTCGGAAGCCTCGAAGAACGCCACGACTTCGGCCGGTGACGGTCGTGATCTGGTCCAGGAAACTGTCAGCGCCATCGAACGCATGAGCGCCGACGTGCAGAGCACTGCCAGCCTTATTGGTGATCTGGCCAACGAATCCCGTGACATCGGCAAGGTGCTCGACGTGATTCGAGGTCTGGCTGATCAGACTAACCTGCTGGCACTGAACGCGGCGATTGAAGCGGCGCGAGCCGGTGAAGCCGGGCGTGGTTTTGCCGTGGTGGCCGATGAAGTGCGTGCCCTGGCGCACCGCACGCAGCAGTCGACCAGCGAGATCGAGCGGATGATCGGCAGCATCCAGAGCGGCACCGAACACGCCGTGGATTCGATGCGCAACAGCACCGAGCGTGCCGAGTCGACGCTGAACATTGCGCGCGGTGCCGGCATGTCGCTGGACACCATCAACACCGCCATCGTCGAAATCAACGAGCGCAACCTGGTGATCGCCAGCGCCGCCGAAGAGCAGGCGCAGGTGGCGCGGGAAGTGGATCGCAATCTGGTGAATATTCGTGATTTGTCGGTGCAATCGGCGACTGGGGCGAATCAGACCAGTGCAGCGAGCAATGAGCTATCACGCCTGGCGCTGGATCTGAACAACATGGTTGGGCGGTTCAGCCTCTAAGATCAAAGGCTACCCCCTCACCCCAACCCTCTCCCCCAAGGGGGCGAGGGGGAAGGGAGCAGATCTTCATGCATTTCTAAGTCTGAGTTCGACTCCGGACTTTCAGGTCCGCGTACCTCGCACAAACACCACGATCAGTCCCCTCTCCCTCCGGGAGAGGGCTAGGGTGAGGGCAGCAATCGCCAGCCGAACCCAAACCTCGAATCCCTCAGCGTAAAAACCTTTTTGACAGCATCACATTTCAACAGGTTAGAATCGCTGGCACGCAGACTGCATGGTCAGTTTGTGCCCGTCTTTACGCTTCTGGAGTACTGCCTTTGAATGCGACGACCATCAACAGCCTGTTCTTGATCGGCGCGTTGCTGGTAGGTGCAAGCATTCTCGTCAGCTCACTCTCCTCCCGTCTCGGCATTCCGATTCTGGTCATTATTCTCGCGGTCGGCATGGCCGCCGGGGTCGATGGCGGCGGGATCATTTTCGATAACTACCCGACGGCCTATCTGGTCGGCAACCTCGCACTGGCGGTGATTCTCCTTGACGGCGGCTTGCGCACGCGGGTGTCGAGTTTCCGTGTCGCATTATGGCCGGCACTGTCGCTGGCCACGGTCGGGGTGTTGATCACCACCGGGCTGACCGGCATGGCTGCGGCGTGGCTGTTTGACCTTAATCTGATTCAAGGCCTGCTAATCGGTGCCATCGTTGGCTCAACCGACGCCGCAGCGGTGTTCTCGTTGCTTGGCGGCAAAGGCCTCAACGAACGGGTGACCGCCAGCCTGGAAATCGAATCCGGCAGCAACGACCCGATGGCCGTGTTTCTCACCGTCACCCTGATCGATATGCTCGCCAGCGGCCAGACCGGTCTGCACTGGAGCCTGCTGACCCATCTGATCCGCGAGTTCGGCATCGGTGGCGTGATCGGCCTCGGCGGCGGCTGGCTGATGCTGCAACTGGTCAACCGCATCAATCTGGCGGCGGGCCTGTATCCGATTCTGGTAATCGCCGGCGGCCTGGTGGTGTTCGCGCTGACCAACGCCTTGCATGGCAGCGGCTTCCTCGCGGTCTATCTGTGCGGTCTGGTGATCGGCAACCGTCCGGTGCGCAGCCGCCACGGCATTCTGCACATGCTCGACGGCATGGCGTGGCTGGCGCAGATCGGCATGTTCCTTGTGCTGGGGTTGCTGGTGACGCCGCATGATCTGCTGCCAATCGCCCTGCCCGCCCTCGGTCTGGCACTGTGGATGATTCTGTTTGCGCGGCCGTTGTCGGTGATCGTCGGCCTGCTGCCGTTCAAAGCATTCCATGGCCGTGAGAAAGCGTTTATTTCCTGGGTCGGCCTGCGCGGCGCGGTGCCGATCATTCTCGCGGTGTTCCCGCTGATGGCCGGGCTGCCGAATGCGCAGCTGTACTTCAATCTCGCGTTTTTCATCGTGCTGGTGTCACTGCTGGTGCAGGGTACGAGCCTGCCGTGGGTGGCCAAGCTGTTGAAGGTGACGGTTCCGCCGGAGCCCGCGCCGATCTCGCGCTCCGCGCTCGAGGTGCACATTACCAGCGAGTGGGAGTTGTTCGTTTACAAGCTCGGCGCCGAAAAATGGTGCATCGGTTCGCCCCTGCGCGAGCTGAAAATGCCCGAAGGCACGCGCATCGCGGCCCTGTTTCGTGGCCAGCAATTGCTCCATCCGTCGGGTAGTACGGTGCTGGAAGTCGATGATTTGCTATGTGTTATCGGCCATGAACACAACCTCGGCGCCCTCGGAAAACTGTTCAGCCAGGCGCCGCAACGCGGCCTCGATCTGCGTTTCTTCGGTGACTTTGTGCTCGAAGGAGACGCCCAGCTTAAAGCGGTTGCCGCACTCTATGGCCTGCCGGCCGAGGGTATCGATCCGGACATGACCCTGGGCGCGTTCATTGCCCACAAGGTCGGCGGTGCGCCGATCGTCGGCGACCAGGTGGAGTGGAACAACACCCACTGGACGGTTGCGGTCATGGACGGGAACAAGATCGGCAAAGTGGGCGTCAGATTCCCCGAAGGAAGTCGCCCGGGCCCCGGGCTCTTCCTCTAAACTGCGTCCACTCTCACTTGCTTGACCGGTCACTATGCCTACCCTGCGCTCCTTTTTCGCCGCGGCCCTGCTGGGCCTGAGTCTCACTGTCGGCCCGCTGTACGCCGCCGAACCACCGTCCAGCGACGCCGTGCAGGCCAGCCTGGACAAACTCGCCGACAGCAAACTGCCGGATGCCGATAAAAAGAGCCTGCAGACCGTCCTGCAGAACACGCTCAATCAGCTGAACAACCAGCGTGATTACGAACAGAAGCTGATCGACCTCAAGCAGCAACTGGCGACCGCGCCGAAGCAGACGATTGAAAACACCCGCGAACTGACGCGCCTCAAGGCCACGCCCGTGGTGCCGGTGGCGCAGCGTTTTCCCAAGGAGTCGATCCAGCAGCTGGAGCAGATCCTCACCGATCGCTCGACTCAGCAAAGTGACCTGCAAAAAGCCCTGGCCGACGCCAACAGCCTGATCATCACCGCGCAGACGCGTCCGGAGCGCGCTCAGGCAGAGATTTCCGCCAGCCAGACGCGCATTCAGCAGATCAACAACATCCTCAAATCCGGCAAGGACGCGGGTAAAACAGTCACCGCCGAGCAGCGCGACCAGTTGAATGCCGAGTTGGCGGCGCTGAATGCGCTGATCCCGCTGCGTCGCCAGGAATTGGCCGGCAACAGTCAGCTGCAGGATCTGGGCAACGCTCAGCATGACTTGCTCTCGGAAAAATCCGACCGCCTCGACCGCGAGATCCAGGAACTGCAAACCCTGATCAACCAGAAGCGTCTGGCGCAGTCGCAGGAAACCGTGACGCAGCAATCGATTGAAGCGCAGAAGGCCGGTAGCAGCAGCCTGCTGGCCATCGAAAGCACGGCGAACCTCAAGCTCTCCGACTACCTGCTGAAAAGCACTGACCGCCTCAACGAAGTCACCCAGCAGAATCTGCAGACCAAACAACAGCTCGACAGCCTGACCCAAAGCGATTCAGCGCTGGATGAGCAGATCAGCGTGCTCAAGGGCAGCCTGCTGCTGTCGAAGATTCTCTATAAACAGAAACAAGCCCTGCCACGGCTCAAGGTCGACCGCGATCTGGCGGACCAGATCGCCGACATTCGCCTGTGGCAATTCGACGTCAGCCAACAGCGTGAGCAACTGAGTAATCCGGCCGCCTATGTCGACAACCTGCTGGCCACTCAGCCGCCGGAGCAGGTCACCCCGCAATTGCGCAAAAACCTGCTGGATCTGGCCAACACCCGCGCCGATCTGCTGGAGCGGTTGAACCGCGAACTGAGCGCCATGCTCAACGAGTCGATCACGCTGCAACTCAACCAGAAACAACTGCTGAGCACCGCGCAAAGCCTGCGCGCGACCCTTGATGAGCAAATGTTCTGGATTCCGAGCAACAAGCCGCTGGACCTGGAGTGGATGCGCGCAGTGCCGGAGCGCCTGAAGCGTCAGGTCGACACCCTGCCATGGGCCTCCAGTCTCAGCGAGCTGACCGACGGCCTGACCCAGCGGCCGTTGCTGTTCCTGCCACTGGCGCTGTTGATCGGCGCGCTGCTGTGGCGACGCAAGAATCTGTACGCGCGGCTGAACAAGGTTCACCAGGACATCGGTCACTTCAAACGCGACAGCCAATGGCACACCCCGCAGGCGATCCTGATCAATATCCTGCTGGCGATGCCGGTGGCGCTGGGCCTGGCGCTGTGCGGTCTGGCGTTGCAGATCGACGCCCGTGGGCAGAACGCCAACATGGGCGCCGCACTGCTGCAAATGGGTCAGGCGTGGCTGGTGTTCTACACCGCTTACCGAATCCTGGCCCCGGGCGGCGTGGCTGAACTGCACTTCCGCTGGGAAAAGCCGCAGGTCGAGTTCCTGCAAGGCTGGATCCGTCGACTGGGTCTGGTGGTCATGGCGTTGGTGACCATTGTTGCCGTAGCCGAACTGCAACCGGCCGCACTCGCCGACGATGTGCTCGGCATGCCGGTGGTGCTGACCTGCTATGCCCTGATGGCCTGGCTGCTCAGCCGCCTGTTGATCAGCAGCCCGGCCCACGAAAACACCTCGCTGTTCCGCAAAGCCGTCGGTGTGATGTTCACTTTGCTGCCAATCGCCCTGTTTGTGGCGGTGTGCTTCGGCTACTACTACACCGCGCTGAAACTCAGCGATCGTCTGATCAATACCCTGTACCTGCTGATGTTCTGGCTAGTGATCGAAGCCACCTTCGTGCGCGGTCTGAGCGTTGCCGCCCGGCGTCTGGCCTACCAGCGCGCCCTGGCCAAGCGTCAGGCGGCGAAAGAGGCTGGCGACGGCGAAGCGGTGATCGAAGAGCCGACGCTGGACATCGAAAAGGTCAACGAACAGTCCCTGCGCCTGATCCGCCTGGCCCTGCTTGGCGGTTTCATTGCCGCGCTGTACTGGGTCTGGTCCGATCTTATTTCGGTGTTCTCGTACCTCGACAACATCACCCTCTACGAATACACCAGCGGCACCGGCGCCAACATGAGCATGGTGCCGATCAGCATCGGCGACATGCTCGGCGCGCTGATCATCATCGGCATTACCTTCGCCCTCGCGCGCAACTTGCCCGGCCTGCTCGAAGTGTTTGTGCTGTCCAAGCTCAATCTGGCTCAGGGCAGCGCTTACGCGACCACGACGTTGCTGTCGTATGTGATCGCCGGCGTCGGTTTCGTCTCGACCCTGTCGACCCTCGGCGTGAGTTGGGACAAGTTGCAATGGCTGGTGGCGGCGCTGTCCGTCGGCCTCGGTTTCGGTATGCAGGAGATCTTTGCGAACTTCATCTCCGGCATCATGATCCTCTTCGAACGTCCGGTGCGGATCGGTGACACCATCACCATCGGCAACCTGTCGGGCACGGTGAGCAAGATCCGCATTCGCGCCACGACCATCACCGACTTCGACCGCAAGGACATCATTGTCCCGAACAAGACGTTCATCACCGGGCAATTGATCAACTGGTCGCTGACCGACACCATCACCCGCGTCACGCTGAAACTCGGCGTCGACTACGGCTCCGATCTGGATCTGGTCAAGGAACTGCTGCTCAAGGCTGCCCGGGAAAACCCGCGCGTACTCAAAGAGCCGGAGCCGCACGTGTACTTCCTCAACTTCGGCGAAAGCACCCTCGACCACGAGTTGCGCATGCACGTGCGTGACCTCGGCGACCGTAACCCGGTGCTGGATGAGGTCAACCGCTTCATCAACCGCGAGTTCAAGAAGCAGCACATCAACATCTCGTTCCGCCAGATGGAGGTTTATCTGAAGAACCTTCACGGTCAGGAATACAAGATGGTGCCGATCGAGCCGGAAACGAAAACCATCGTGCCGATTGCCGACGATCAGAAACCGTTGCAAGAGCCGCCGCCGGCCAAACTCGACTAACCGGTCTAATCCCAGCAGAATGCTCGGACATTCTGCTGGAGCCGGCCCTTGAAAGCCCTCGACGAACTGACCTTCGACAATCGCTTCGCCCGCCTGGGCGACGCGTTCTCCGCCCACGTGCTGCCCGAGCCGATCGACCATCCGCGTCTGGTCGTGGCGAGTCCGGCGGCGCTGGCCTTGCTGGATCTCGACCCGGCGAGCGCCGAAACCGGGGAATTTGCCGAACTGTTTGGCGGCCACAAGCTGTGGGCCGATGCCGAGCCGCGGGCGATGGTCTATTCCGGGCATCAGTTCGGCGGCTACACGCCGCAACTGGGCGACGGTCGTGGCTTGTTGCTGGGCGAGGTGTACAACGCCGCCGGCGAGCATTGGGACCTGCATCTGAAAGGCGCCGGGCAGACGCCGTTTTCACGTATGGGCGACGGCCGTGCGGTGCTGCGTTCGTCGATCCGAGAGTTCCTTGCTTCCGAGGCGCTATACGCGCTGAACATCCCTTCATCACGCGCAGCGTGCGTGATCGGTTCCGACACCCCGGTCTGGCGTGAAAAACAGGAACGTGCGGCGATGGTGTTACGGCTGGCGCCGAGCCATATCCGCTTCGGCCACTTCGAATACTTCTATTACACCAAGCGTCCCGAGCAGCAAAAGCAGCTCGGCGAGCACGTGTTGGCGATGCACTTCCCTGAATGTCTGGAACAGCCGGAACCGTATCTGGCGATGTTCCGTGAGATCGTCGAGCGCAACGCCGAACTGATCGCCAAGTGGCAGGCCTATGGCTTCTGCCACGGCGTGATGAACACCGACAATATGTCGATCCTTGGCATCACCTTCGACTTCGGCCCGTTCGCCTTCCTTGACGATTTCGATGCCAACTTCATCTGCAACCACTCGGATGATCAGGGTCGCTACTCGTTCAGCAATCAGGTGCCGGTGGGCCAGTGGAACCTCAGTGCATTGGCTCAAGCGTTGACGCCGTTCATCAGCGTCGAAGCCCTGCGCGAAACCCTCGGCTTGTACTTGCCACTGTTCCAGGCGCACTACCTCGACCTGATGCGCCGCCGCTTCGGCTTCACCACGGCCGAGGACGACGACCAGAAGCTGCTGGAGGACCTGCTGCAACTGATGCAAAACAGCGGCGTCGACTACACGCTGTTCTTCCGCCGACTCGGCGAAGAATCAGCTGAGCAAGCCGTTGCCCGTTTGCGCGACGATTTCGTCGACATCAAGGGCTTTGATGCCTGGGGCGAACGCTACGTTGCCCGGGTTGCCCGCGATGCCGACGCTGATCAGGCACAGCGCCGAGCGCGGATGCATGCAGTCAATCCGCTGTACATCCTGCGCAATTATCTGGCGCAAAAGGCTATCGATGCGGCTGAGCAAGGGGATTACTCGGAAGTACGCCGGCTGCATGGGGTGCTGAGCAAGCCGTTTGAAGAGCAGCCGGGGATGGAGGCTTATGCCGAGCGACCGCCGGAGTGGGGCAAGCATTTGGAGATCAGTTGTTCTTCCTGAGGCGTTTCAGCTTAGCGGATCGATTGCACTGATTACACGGTCGACAATGTCAGACATTGTCACGTCATCCAGTCGCTCGATGAATTTGGCCGTGCCGTCTCGTACCCGTTGTTCGATGTCAAAACTCCGAACCTGATTACACACCGCTACACCATTGGTTTCGTGGCCAGTAATGGCCACCGCCAAACCCAAATTCCGGCTGAAATTCCCACCGCTAGTAACAGGCACCGTCATGCTCACGCCCAATGCGTTGATCTCTCTGGGCGTAATCACCACAAAGCGATGTCTGTTCATCATCTCCCGCCCCGCCACTGGGTTCGGATCAATCCAGTAAACGTCACCCCGCTGAGGGGGCTGTCGGCGCACCATCAACCCAGCTCCCGGCCGACAGAATCACCTTCAAGAGTCTCGCTAGTCTGGGCGTTAAGTTTCTGCAGTTCTTCTGCGCCTTCGAGTAGCTCTGACAAGCTATAACGCTTACGCGTAGCGGCTACGGCTGGACGAGCAATCAGTTCGCCATCGACCACATTCAGCTCTAGCTGTGCGCCAACCTCCAGATGCAACAACTTTAAAAGCGTGGGCGGAATCGTAATGACGGCAGCGCCGCCTTGGCGGCGTATCTTGGAAGTTACGGACATTATGTCGCTCCGATTTGATGCATAGGAATCATCGATTCCTGGATTAGTGCAACAAAAGTAGCACGCAGATAAAGACAAAGCGATCTCCTCACGACAAGCGTAAAACGCCGAATTGGCCTTCAGACTAGCCATCGATCCCGGAACGGTTTTGAGAAAAATGTGAGCAGTTGCGACATTGATAAGTTGGCAGATCGACTCCAAATCGGTTCTATAGACTGCCTATCAGAGAACCAATCATGACCAGCCCACTCCTCATCCCCTGCCCCTCCTGCAACGGCCTCAACCGCATCCCGGCCGAGCGCCTCGCAGATCAGCCAAAATGCGGTCGCTGCAAATCCGCCGTGCTGCTGAGCAAGCCGTTCGAACTCAAGCAAGGCGATTACGCCAGCCAGATCAAGGGTGATCTGCCGCTGCTGGTGGACGTGTGGGCGGACTGGTGTGGGCCGTGCAAGTCGTTTGCGCCGGTGTTCGAGCAAGCGGCGGCGCAACTGGCGGGCAAGTGCCGCTTGGCCAAGCTTGATAGCGAGGCCAATCAGCAGTTGTCGGCGCAGTTGGGGATTCGCTCGATTCCGAGTCTGATTCTGTTCAAGAACGGCAAGGAAGTGGCACGGCAGAGTGGTGCGTTGCCGTTGCCGCAGTTGATGGCGTGGCTGCGTAGCCAGGGGATCTGACTCAACACAAATCCAATTGTGGGAGCGAGCCTGCTCGCGAAGGCGTCCGGTCAGTCAACTGTGATGTTGAATGTACTGGCCTCTTCGCGAGCAGGCTCGCTCCCACAGGGGTTAATGGATAGCTCAGAAGATCAGTGATCTTCGAGCAAGTTGTGCAGTTCGACGAATTGCTGGGTCAGCTTGTGACGCGGGTCGAGGTGGATCAGCGGCATGCTGGCCTGGTGCGATTCGCGCATGCGCACTGAACTGCTCAGGTACACCGGCAGCACCGGCAGACCTTCGGCAATCAGCTCATCGAGAATCTGTTGCGGCAGGCTCGCGCGGGCCTGGAACTGGTTGACCACGATGCCTTCGACTTCCAGGCCTTCGTTGTGGTCGTCCTTCAGCTCTTCGATTTCCGCGATCAGGCCGTACAGCGCCTGCCGGGAAAAGCTGTCGCAATCGAAAGGGATCAGCACGCGATCGGCAGCAATCAACGCCGATACCGCGTAGAAGTTCAGCGCCGGCGGCGTATCGAGGTAGATCCGGTCGTAATCCTCGGACAGCTCATCAAGCAACTTACGCAGCTTGTTGATCTTGTGTTTGGCCTCAAGCTTGGGCTGCAAGTCAGCCAGCTCGGCCGTTGCGGTGATGATGTGCAGGTTGTCGAACGGGGTTTCGTAGATGTCCGCCTGATTCTTTTTCGAGAACGGCCCTGAAGACAGAGTCTGTTTGAAGAAGTCGGCAATACCCATCGGGATGTCGTCGCCGGTGAGCCCGGTCAGATACTGAGTGGAGTTGGCCTGGGCATCGAGGTCGACCAACAGCGTGCGATAACCCTCGCTGGCGCTGACCGCCGCCAGATTGCAGGCAATGCTGGACTTGCCTACGCCACCTTTCTGATTGAACACCACGCGCCGCATGACAAAACCTCCGTGTATCAAAGAATGACCGAGTGTAGATGCGCGCGACCTCGCTTCGCTACCTTCATGGACATGGACTACAGAGTCGGGTGCAAATATCTGCGGACAGATAGCGCAATAACCGCCAATGATCGCCGAGATCCCCGACAGACAAGCCGCTGACAATCTGGATAATGGCCAAGTGACAGTTTTCTTGCGAACCACTCGGTACATTTCGTTGCGCAAAATGTAACCAGCATTTGCTACACACTCGTCGCACCGGGATAATGCGCGCCACCCGGCGCCAAGCGCCACGTCAAGCCTGCTGCGGCTTTGGCGATTCAACGCGTCAACAAAAGCCTGCAGGGGCGGGATGAATATCCGTGATCAACTTCAACATCGCCCAATGGCGCGCGTGGGCCCCTGGCCTCGACAGCGTGGATGCCTGGCAGGCCTGGAGCCGACAACCGGTCGTACTCCAGCGCAGTGATGCCGCACCCGATGTGTCGTTTTTACCGGCCATGCAGCGCCGCCGCCTCAGCCGGCTGGCACGCATGGCGTTCAGCGTAGCCTGGCCCCTGGCCGACGGGCGGGACAACCTGCCGCTGGTATTCGTCTCGCGCCACGGTGAAACCCCGCGCACTTACGACATCCTCAGTGATCTGGCGACCGAACAGCCGCTGTCGCCGACCCAGTTCAGCCTGTCCGTGCACAACGCGATCATCGGTCTGTGGTCGATCATGCGTGGCGAAACCAGCGAAATGACCGCCCTCGCCGCGGCCGGCGACGGCCTTGAGCACGGCATGCTCGAAGCGGCGGCGCTGCTCAATGAAGGCGCCCCGGCGGTGCTGCTGGTCATTACCGAAGAACAACCGCCCGAAGCCTATTCGGCGTGGATCGATGACGTGCCGTTTCCCTACGCGCTCGGGCTTTTGCTCACCCCCGGTACCGACTGGCGGCTGACCCTGAACAGCGCCCCGGAAACACGGTCAAAAGCGCACTGGCCCCACGCGCTCAATCTGTTGCAAACCCTGCTCGGCCAGCAAACCCATTGCCAACATGCCTGGAAAAATCGTGTATGGACCTGGCAACGCAACCCGTGACTGAAAAAAACCGCGATGCCTATTACTGGCGCCTGCTGGCCACCGCCGCAAGCTTCGCCCTGTTCGGGCTAGGCGGGCTGTGCCTGCGTGTGCTGGTGTTTCCGCTGTTGGCTTGCCTGCCCGGTGACGCCGTTGTGCATCGCCAACGCGCGCGGCAGACCGTCAGTCGGCTGTTCTGGTTTTTCGTGCGGTTCATGGCCCGCACCGGCGTGCTGACCTATGACATTCAGGGCGCCGAACGCTTGGGGCGACCCGGGCAGATGATCATCGCCAACCACCCATCGCTGATCGACGTGGTGTTCCTCATCGGTCTGGTGCGTCAGGCCAATTGCGTGGTGAAGAAAAGTCTGTGGGAAAACCCCTTCACCCGTGGCCCGCTGCGCCGCACCGAATACATCAGTAACGACGGCAGCATGGACATGCTCGATGCCGCCGCGCAGTCCCTGCAAAACGGCCAGACCCTGATCATTTTCCCGGAAGGCACGCGCACCCAGCCCGGTCAGGCGCCGGCCTTTCATCGGGGCGCTGCGGCGATTGCCCTGCGCGGTGCGAAAATCCTCACGCCGGTGATCATCAAGGTCAGCCCGACCACATTGACCAAAGCCGAACCCTGGTACCGGATCCCCAGCCGCCGCGTGCACTTCAGTTTTCGCGTGGGAGCCGATATAGATCCACAGTCTTTTGCCGCGCAGGGGCCTGCCCCGCAAGCCTCGCGCAAGCTCAACGATTATTTGCACACCTACTTCATTAAGGAGCTCGCCGAAGATGAGCGATCTGAACACCCCTAGCCTGGTGCGTGACATCAAACTGCTGATCATCGACGCCCTTGGCCTCGAAGACATCAGCGCCGACGACATCGGCGACGACCAGACGCTGTTTGGCGAAGGCCTGGGTCTGGATTCCGTCGACGCGCTGGAACTGGGTCTGGCCATCCAGAAAAAATATGGCATCAAGATCGATGCCGACGCCAAAGACACCCGTAACCATTTCACCAACGTGGCCAGCCTTGCGGCGTTCGTCACGGCAAAACAGGCAGCTTGAGACCGGACCATGCAAACTCGTGACGATATTTTCAACACCCTGCGCGATGCCTTGGTCGAGCTGTTCGAACTGGATCCGGCCCGTGTGAGCCTGGAGTCCAATCTGTATCAGGATCTGGAAATCGACAGCATCGACGCGGTCGATCTGATCGATCACATCAAACGCCAGACCGGCAAGAAAATCGCCGCCGAAGAATTCAAATCGGTGCGCACTGTCGGCGACGTGGTCGAGGCGGTCTACCGTCTGGTTCAACCGGCCGCATGAGCCGATTGATCGGCCTGGGCCTGCTGCTGGCCGGTCTGCTGTACCCCTTTGCGGTGTATTTCGGCATGGAGCACTTTGCCCCGTGGCAGTTTGGTCTGCTGCTGGGCAGCCTGTGGCTGGCGCGGGCGCTGACCGGTGAGCGCAAGCCCGGCAGCCTGTGGATGGCCGGCGTGGCCATTGTGTTCTGCCTGCTGCTGGCGCTGTTCGACAGCCCGCTGTTGCTGCGCTGGTACCCGGTGCTGATCAGCGGATTCATGCTTGTGCTGTTCAGCCTGAGCCTGAAATTCGGGCCACCGATGGTCGAGCGCCTGGCGCGGTTGCGTGAGCCAGAGCTACCGGACATCGCGATTCGCTACACGCGCAAGGTCACCGTGGCCTGGAGCGTGTTTTTCTTCTGCAACGGTTTGTGCGCTGCCCTGCTGACCCTGTGGGCGCCGCTGAATTGGTGGATGTTGTACACCGGCCTGATCTCCTATGGATTGATCGGCCTGATGTTTGCCATTGAATGGCTGATACGACAACGGGTAAGAGGCCGTACATGAACTGGATAAAACTTGAGCAGCTGTTGCTCAAGCCTGAGCCGACGCGGGCCATCAGCCACGTACCGGCGCTCGAACATGCGCAACTGTGCGAGCAGGCGCTGAGCGTTGCCGCCGGCCTGCAAGCTCGAGGCGTGAAACGCCTGGCTGTGCACCTGGAAGATGCCGCCGAACTGGCCATCGCTTTGCTGGGTGCATGGCGTGCAGGCGTGAGTGTTCTGCTGCCCTCGGACCTGCAAGCGCAAACCCGCCAGCGCTGGTCGGCTGAAGTCGATCTGTGGCTGACGGATCAAGCCGATGACGCGCAACTGAGCGACGTTCAGCAGCCGCCGCTGCCCGGTGCCGAACTGGATCTCGACAAGTGCCGTCTGAGCCTGTGCACGTCCGGCTCCAGCGGCGAGCCCAAGCGCATCGACAAGTCCCTGCGCCAACTGACCAACGAGGTCGAAGCGCTTGAGCAATTGTGGGGCGCGGATCTCGGCGAGTCCTGCATCATCGGCAGCGTCGCCACACAGCATATCTACGGTTTGCTGTTTCGCGTGCTGTGGCCGCTGTGTGCCGGGCGCCCGTTTGTACGCAAGCAACTGGCGTTCCCCGAAGACTTGCAGCGCGCCAGCCGCGAACATCCAGCCTTTGCCTGGGTGGCCAGCCCGGCATTGCTCAAGCGCATGGGCGACAATCTCGACTGGCCGGCCCTGAGTGCCGTGCGCCGGGTGTTTTCTTCCGGTGGCGCGTTACCGCTCGAAGCTGCGCAAAGCCTGCAGCAACGCTTGCAGCAATGGCCGACGGAAATCCTCGGCAGCTCGGAAACCGGCGGTATCGCCTGGCGTCAGGGCGAACAACTGTGGCAACCGTTCGCCGGTGTTGAATTGAGCCAGGACAGCGAAGGCGCCCTGCTGATCGCTTCACCTTACCTGCCCGCCGGGCACGTCGAGCACAGCGCCGACGCCGCGCGTATCGCCGCCGATGGCCGTTTCGAATTGCTCGGACGGCTGGACCGGATCGTCAAACTGGAAGAAAAACGCATCTCGCTGCCCATGCTTGAGCAAGCCTTGGTTGCCCACGACTGGGTCGCCGAAGCGCGCTTGGGCGTGGTCCAGGAAAACCGCGCTTCCCTCGGTGCGTTGCTGGTGCTCAGCGAGGACGGCCTGTTTGCCTTGCGTGAACACGGCCGTCGCAGTCTGACCGAAACCCTGCGCCAGCATTTGCGCCACCACTGTGAAGCCTTGGCCCTGCCCCGCCGCTGGCGGCTGGTGCGGCAATTGCCATTGAACAGCCAAGGCAAACTGCCGCAGGCCGATATCGAAGCGCTGCTGATGGCGCCGCGACCGAAAGCGCCCGAAGTGCTGGAACAAGTCGAAACCTCTGGCGAATGGAGCCTGCAACTGAGCGTGCCTCCGGATCTGGCTTATTTCAGTGGTCACTTCCCTAAAGCCCCGGTATTGCCCGGCGTGGTGCAGGTGGAATGGGCACTGAACCTCGGTCGCCAATTGCTCAATCTGACTGGCCCGTTTGCCGGCATGGAAGTGCTGAAATTCCAGCAACTGGTGCGGCCTGGGGATGAAATTCAACTGCACCTGCGCTTTGATCCTGAGCGCGGCAAATTGTACTTCGCTTATCGCAATGACACGGCGACCTGTTCCAGTGGGCGGATTCTTTTGGGTGTAGAGCATGGCTGACCTTGGTGAGTGCTGCGCACTCAATCGCGAGCAGGCTCACGCCTACAGGGATCGCGGTCTTCCAATGGAGAACACGTATGCATAACCCTTGTGCCGTTATCCCGGTCTACAACCACGAAACCGCGATCGGCACCGTGGTCGACGCCCTGCTCGCGCAAGGTCTGCCGTGCATTCTGGTGGACGACGCCAGCACGCTCTCCTGCGCCAGAGTGCTCGACGGTTTGGCGGAACGCGACAACGTGCACCTGGTGCGCCTGACCGCCAATCAGGGCAAGGGCGGCGCAGTCATGACCGGTTTGCGCGAAGCCGTGCTATTGGGTTTCAGCCATGCGCTGCAGGTCGATGCCGACGGGCAACACGATCTGCACGATGTCGCCCGTTTTGTTGAAGAATCCCGCGCCCATCCCGAGGCGATGATCTGCGGTTATCCGCTGTTCGACGAGAGCGTACCGAAAGGTCGTTTGTACGCGCGCTATCTGACCCATGTGATGGTCTGGATCAACACGCTGTCGCTGCAGATCCGCGATTCGATGTGCGGTTTCCGCGTCTATCCGCTGGCCCCGACGCTGGCGGTGATCGACTCGGCAAAAGTCGGCAAGCGCATGGATTTCGACTCGGACATTCTCGTGCGCCTGTCGTGGCGCAATCAGCCGATGCGCTGGCTGCAAACCAGCGTGCATTACCCGCTGGACGGCGTATCGCACTTCCGTCTGTTCCACGACAACGCACTGATTTCCAGCATGCACACACGGTTGTTTCTCGGCATGTTGCTGCGTTTCCCGGCGATCCTCTGGCGGCGGTGGCGCGCATGAGCGGCGAAGCCGACAAGCAGCACTGGGCTGACCGCGAGGAACGCGGCAGTTTCCTGCTGATGAAATTCACCGCGTTCGCCGCCAAGGTCCTTGGCCGACGCCTGCTCAGTCCGTTGCTGTACGGCATCGTCCTGTACTTTTTCCTGTTCGGTAGCACCGCACGGCGCAGTGCCTGGCAATACCAGCAGCGCCTGGCCGCATGGAGCCAGCGCGAAGATTTACGCCCCACGCATTGGCGGGTGTTCGGCCAGTTCATGGCATTCGCCGATTCGATGCTCGACAAGCTCGATGTGTGGAACGGCAAGCTGCGCATCGAACAGATCGAAATCATCGACCCCGCCCTGCTGCGCAATCAATTGCGCGGCAGTCGCGGGCAACTGCTGGTCGGCGCGCACCTGGGCAACCTGGAAGTCTGTCGCGCACTGGCGGAGATCGGCGAAAAGGTCACCATGAACGTGCTGGTACACACCAAGCACGCTGAGCAATTCAACCGTTTGCTGGGCGAGGCTGGAGCGACCAATCTGCGTCTGATTCAGGTCAGCGAACTCGACCCGGTGATCATGCTGCAACTGCACGAACGCCTGGAGCGCGGCGAGTGGCTGGCGATTGCTGGCGACCGCGTGCCGCTGCACGGCGGGCGCAGTGTCACCGTGGACTTTCTCGGCCATCCGGCGCCGTTCCCGCAAGGCCCGTGGCTACTCGCCGGCCTGCTGAAATGCCCGGTCAATCTGCTCATGTGCCTCAAACAGCCGGACGGCCACTATCGCCTGACCCTCGAACCCTTCGCCGACGCCGTGGTGTGGAAGCGCAGCGAGCGCGAGCAGGTCATTCATCAGTGGGCCACCCGCTATGCGCAGCGCCTGAGTCACTATTGCCTCGAAGCGCCGCAACAATGGTTCAACTTTTACCCTTTCTGGAAGACCGATGACGACGCCAACCCATGAGCCGGTAACCTTCGGCGAACGCCCTTTGCGCATCGAAGACGTGCTGGCCCTGGCCAACCGTCAGGCACCCGTGCAGTTGCAGAGCGACGCCGACTATCGCGAACGCATCGCCAAGGGTGCACGTTTTCTCGATTCGCTGCTGGACAAGGAAGGCGTGATCTACGGCGTGACCACCGGTTATGGCGATTCCTGCGTGGTTGCGGTGCCGCTGCATCACGTCGAAGCGTTGCCGCGCCACCTCTACACCTTCCACGGTTGCGGGCTGGGCAAACTGCTCGACGCGCAAGCCACTCGCGCGGTGCTGGCGGCGCGTTTGCAGTCGCTGTGTCACGGAGTCTCCGGGGTGCGCGTTGAATTGCTGGAGCGTCTGCATGCCTTCCTCGAATACGACATCCTGCCGCTGATTCCTGAAGAAGGTTCGGTCGGCGCCAGCGGCGATCTGACGCCGCTGTCCTATGTCGCCGCAACGCTATCCGGTGAACGTGAAGTAATGTTCCGTAGCGAACGTCGCCAGTCTGCCGATGTGCATCGCGAACTCGGCTGGGCGCCGCTGGTGTTGCGTCCGAAAGAAGCCTTGGCCCTGATGAACGGCACTGCGGTGATGACCGGTCTCGCCTGCCTCGCTTACGCCCGCGCCGACTACCTGCTGCAACTGGCCACGCGCATCACTGCGCTCAATGTGGTCGCACTGCAAGGCAACCCGGAACACTTCGACGAACGTCTGTTCGCCGCCAAACCACATCCAGGGCAAATGCAGGTCGCCGCGTGGCTGCGCAAGGATCTGGCGATCGACGCACCGACCGCGCCGCTGCATCGATTGCAGGATCGTTACTCGCTGCGCTGCGCCCCGCATGTCCTCGGGGTGTTGGCCGACAGCCTGAACTGGCTGCGTTCGTTCATCGAAACCGAACTGAACAGCGCCAACGACAACCCGATCATCGACGCCGAAGCCGAACGCGTGTTGCACGGTGGGCACTTCTACGGCGGGCATATCGCGTTCGCCATGGACAGCCTGAAAAACCTCGTGGCCAACGTTGCTGACCTGCTGGATCGGCAACTCGCGCTGCTGGTCGACGAACGCTACAACCACGGCCTGCCGAGCAACCTCTCCGGTGCTCCGGCGGACCGGACAATGATCAACCATGGCTTCAAAGCCGTGCAGATCGGTACCAGCGCGTGGACCGCCGAAGCGCTGAAAAACACCATGCCGGCCAGCGTGTTCTCGCGCTCCACCGAGTGCCACAACCAGGACAAAGTCAGCATGGGCACCATCGCCGCCCGCGACGCGATTCGCGTGCTGGAGCTGACCGAACAAGTCGCCGCCGCCACCCTGCTCGCCGCCAATCAAGGCGTATGGCTGCGCGCCCAAGCTGAAGATGCCCGACCGCTGCCACCGTCGCTGGCGGCAATGCACGCAGAACTGGCCAAGGACTTCCCGCCGGTGATCGAAGACCGCGCGCTGGAAGGCGAATTGCGCCTGTGCCTGCAACGTATCGCCGCACAACACTGGAGGCTGCATGCGTAGCGCCGGAGTACTTCACGCCGACACCGAAATCCTTGTGCCGTTCTTTGACGTCGACACCATGCACGTCGTGTGGCACGGCCATTACGTCAAGTATCTGGAAGTGGCGCGTTGCGCGTTGCTGGACATGATCGGCCACAACTACACGCAGATGGCCGAGTCCGGCTTCGCCTGGCCGATCATCGACCTGCAATTGCGCTACGTCCGTGGCGCGGTGTTCGGTCAGCGCCTGAATGTACGCGCCAGCCTGGTCGAGTGGGAAAACCGCCTGAAGATCAATTACCTGATCACCGACCTGCAAAGCGGCGAACGCCTGACCCGCGCCAGCTCGGTGCAGGTTGCCGTTGAAGTGAGCAGTCGCGAGATGCAACTTGCCTCACCGAAAGTCTTCACCGAAGCCGTGGAAAGGATGCTGCGATGAACCTGTTATTCAGAAGCCTTGGCGCAGTGGCGCTGCTGGCCGTGTCGTCGCTGGCCAACGCCTTCGACCTGCAACAACTGAGCGAGCAACTGGCGAAACCGGACGTGATCCACGGTCAGTTCATTCAGGAAAAACACCTGCGTGCATTACCGCAGCCGCTGATCAGCAAGGGCAGTTTTGTTCTGGCAAAAAACCACGGCCTGCTCTGGCTGCTGAAAACCCCGCTGCAACAGGACTACCGCATCACCGCCAAAGGCATCGCCCGGCGTGAAGGCAATGGCTGGCAGATGCTGCCGAACAAGAGTGCCGGGGCCGAGCAGAACCGCTTGTTCCTCGCCGTGCTGCAAGGCGACAGCAGCGGCCTGCAACGCGACTTCGAACTGGCCCTGAGCGGCGACGCACAGCAGTGGAAACTGACCCTGACCCCGCGCTCGCTGCTGCTCAAGCAAGTGTTCAACCAGATCAATATCGACGGCGGCACGCTGGTGCAAACCATCGAACTGCTGGAAACCCAGGGCGACAGCACCGTGCTGCGCATGCAGGACAGCACTGCTGATCAACCGTTGAGCGACGCGGAGCAACATGACTTTGCCGAGTGAACGCAGGCTGCCCTGGCTGTTTTTGATCCTTTTGCTGGCGGTCGTCGCCCTGGCCGGCTGGCAGTGGCGCGACGGTGCGCCGCTGTCGGCCAATCTGATGGAACTGGTCCCCGGCACCCACCCCGACGCCCTCGAACTGCGCGCCGAACAGCGCATGCAGGAACCGCTCAACCGCGAGATGCTGGTGCTGGTCGGCCACGCCGATCGTCAGCACGCGGTGGCCATGGCGCAGGCGCTGGGCGAGCAATGGCAGGCCAGTGGTCTGTTCGAGAAAGTGCAGTGGAACCTGCAGGCGGATCTGCCAGCGCTGCGCACGCAACTGCTGCACGGGCGGCTGGCGATGCTTTCGGCAGATGATCGGCAACTGCTGATCGAACATCCCGACGTGTTCATTCAGCAACGCGTGCAGGCCCTGTTCGACCCGTTCAGCGGTTTCAGTCTGGTGCCGAGCCAGGATGACTGGCTGGGCCTGACCGGGCGCATCCAGAACAGCCAGCCACAGCACGGTTCGGTGCAACTGGACATCGGCAGCGGCACGTTGATTGCCGACGCCGACGGCAAGAGCTGGGTGCTGCTGCGCGCACGCACCACCGGCAATGCCTTCGATATGAACCTGCCGCTGCAAGTCGCGGCGCTGCTACAACACAGCCGCGAGCAGGCGGCGAAATCCGACGTGCAACTACTGGCCGCCAGCGGCTTGCTCTACGCGGCCAACGGTCAGCAGCAAGCCACGCGCGAAATGACCTGGGTCGGCGGCGGTGCCACGGTCGGTATCCTGTTGCTGCTGTTGCTCGCTTTCCGCCGCTGGCGCGTGTTGCTGGCGTTCGTGCCGGTGCTGGTCGGCATGCTCTTCGGTGCGGTGGCGTGTGTGGCGCTGTTCGGCCATATGCACGTGATGACGCTGGTGCTCGGCTCCAGCCTGATCGGCGTGGCCGTGGATTACCCGCTGCACTATCTGTCGAAGAGCTGGAGCCTGAAGCCGTGGCGCAGTTGGCCGGCGTTGCGTTTGACGCTGTCCGGGCTGACTCTGAGCCTGGTCACCAGTGCCATCGGATACTTGGCGCTGGCGTGGACGCCGTTCCCGGCGCTGACGCAAATCGCGGTGTTCTCCGCCGCCGGCTTGCTCGGTGCCTATCTGTCGGCGGTGTGCCTGTTGCCGGCGTTGCTGAAAAACGTCGAACTGCGCCCCGCGCAATGGCCGCTGCATCTGGCCGAGCGCATGGTCGCGCTGCGCGAAAAACTCCTCGAACGCGTGCACACGCCGGTGTTGCTGGCGTTGCTGCTCGCCTTCTGTGTGGGCGGTCTGGTGCAGTTGCAAAGCAAGAATGACATTCGCCAGTGGGTCGGCGCGCCGCAACGCCTGACCGACGAAGCGCAGACCATCGCGCGCATCACCGGCTATCAGCCGACCAGCCAGTTTTTCCTCGTACGCGCCGACAATCAGCAGCAATTGCTCGAGCGGCAGGCCGCGCTGAGCGAGCGTCTGCAGCAACTGGTCAACCTCGAAAAGCTGCAAGGCTATCTGGCCCTCGATCAACTGGTCAGCCCGCCAAACCAGCAAGAACAGGTACGCCAGGCGCTGAACAAACTGCCGCAATACTGGCAGCCACTGCTCGACCTCGGCGTCCCGCTCGCCGCGCTGCAAACCGAACTACAGCAATTGCAGACCGTGCCTGCCGAGGACATCGACGCGGCATTGGCCGGCCCGCTCGGCGAGCCTTATCGCACGCTCTGGCTCGGTCCGACGGAAGACGGCGTAGCGGCAATGACCAGCCTGCAAGGCTTGAACAACCCGGCGCTGTTGCGGGTGCAGGCACTGGACTTGCCGGGGGTAATGCTGGTCGATCGTCTCGGTGAGTTGAATGAAGTCTTTGCTGCGACGCAAATCAGCGCTGCTGAACTGAAACTCGCCTCCTGCGCGTTGATCGTGCTGGTGCTGATGCTGCCGTTCGGCCTCGGCGGCGCGCTGCGCATTGTCGCCCTGCCGTTGCTCGCCGCTTTGTGCAGTCTGGCCAGCCTTGGCTGGCTCGGTCAGCCACTGACGCTGTTCAGCCTGTTCGGTCTGCTGCTGGTCACCGCGATCAGCGTCGACTACGCGATTCTCATGCGTGAACAGGTCGGCGGTGCGGCGGTGAGCCTGCTCGGCACCCTGCTGGCCGCTGTGACGACGTGGTTGTCGTTTGGTTTGCTGGCGGTTTCCAGCACGCCGGCGGTGAGCAATTTCGGTATGTCGGTGAGCCTCGGCCTCGCGTTCAGCTTCATGCTCGCACCGTGGGCCGGACGCCACGAACAGGCCGCCGCCGTCACGGAGCCAGCAGCGTGATGATCGTCGGCTTCTGGCTGCTGGCCCTGGCGCTGTTTGCCGTGGCCACTCGCGTCGGGCGCCACTTCGGCCTGATCCCGATCGTCAGCCAGTTGCTGCTGGCGAGCTTCGGCTTGCCGCTGCTGATGTACTTCTGGATAGAGCCGGGCTGGCAGCTCAGCGGCGCACAACTGATTGCGCCTGACTGGCTGAAAAACCTCTACAGCCTGAGCTTTGCTTTGCTGCTCGGGCATATCCTCAGCGATGTGATCGACCTGAAACTCGATCGGCAGAGCGTGAAAATCGCCGTGCCGAGTTTCCTCGTGCCGTTCGCCAGCGGTCTGGCGGCAGCGTACTGGCTGTTGCCCGCGCAGCCGTGGCTCAACTCATTGGCGATCGGTCTGGTGTTCGCGATTACCGCGATCCCGGTGCTTTATCTGTACCTGCGCCACATCGATTATCCGCCCGCCGCCACTCGGCGACTGGTGCAGACCGCGATCCTCATTGACCTGACCTGCTGGACGTTGTTCGGCCTCGCGCAGGGCAGTCTGCATCTGAGCAGTCTGTTACTGCCGCTGGGGCTCGCCTGTGTGCCGTTGTTGTTGCGTCTGCTCGCTGTGCGCCGGCCGTTGACCTACAGCCTCGGTTTCTTTGCGCTGCTGGTGATGGCCGAGCACTACAAACTCAATGCGCTGATCTTCGGCATCGGTTACCTGCTGTGCATGGCCGCGCTGCAAGTGCCGCTGGTGCTGCCGTTGCCGGCGCACTGGATGAGCCGTTTGCAGACGTGGCTGGCGATCCCGCTGATCCTCACCTTCGGCATCGTCCAGATCGATGTGCACAGCGCCCTCGCCAGCCTCGGCGCAGTGCAATGGGCGGCGCTGCTGCTGTTGCCGATTGCCAGTAAACTGCTCGGCAACTGGCTCGGCCTCGGCTGGGCCGGCGCGTCGTTCGAAGGCGCCAGCCGCTGGCGCGAAAGTGTGCTGCTGAACATTCGTGGTCTGAGCGAAATCGTCTTTCTCAATTTGCTGTTGCAACAACAACTCATCACCCCGGCGCTGTACTTTGCGCTGATGCTGATGGGTCTGATCGCGACGTTGCTGCCGGCTCTGATCGGCCTGCATCGCGCGCCTTTGAATCTGAAACAGCCTCTGTCCCGGAGCTCACGTGCCAATCGTTGAAATGGAATCCCGTCAGGTCGTGATCATCGGCGCCGGCCCTTCGGGCGCCATCGCCGCTGCACTGCTCAAGCGCAAGGGCCACGATGTGCTGGTGCTCGAGCGCCAGCACTTCCCACGCTTCTCCATCGGCGAAAGCCTGCTCAGCCATTGCCTGGATTTCGTCGAAGAGGCCGGCATGCTCGACGCCGTCAATGCCGCCGGCTTCCAGCGCAAGACCGGCGCCGCATTCGCCTGGGGCGAGCGTTACAGCGCCTTCGATTTCAGCGACACCTTCACCGATGGCAAGCCGACCACGTTCCAGGTGCAGCGTGCTGATTTCGACAAGCTGCTGGCCGATCAAGCGGCGTTGCAAGGCGCGGAAATCCGCTACGGCGACGCCATCGTCAGCGTCGATTTCGAGCGGACGAAACCGCAGCTGAATGTGCGTCGCGAGGACGGCAGCGACTATCGCGTCGAAGCGGATTTCGTCCTTGATGCCAGCGGCTACGGCCGCGTGTTGTCGCGACTGCTGGACCTCGAAGCGCCGTCGAATTTCCCGGTGCGTCAGGCGGTGTTCACCCACGTCGAAGATCACATCGATAACCCGGCATTCGACCGCGAAAAAATTCTCGTCACCACCCATCCGGAACACCGCGATATCTGGTTCTGGACGATCCCGTTCAGCAACGGACGTTGCTCGGTGGGTGTGGTCGCGGCCGAGGAACACTTCAAGGGCCGTGACAGCGATCTGGATGCCTGCCTGCGCAGCTTCATCGCCGAAACCCCGAGCCTTGCCGGCGTACTGAACAACGCTGTCTGGGACACCCCGGCGCGCACGCTCGGTGGTTATGCCGCCAATGTGAAAACCCTGCATGGGCCGGGCTTCGCCTTGCTCGGCAACGCGGCGGAATTTCTCGACCCGGTGTTTTCCTCCGGCGTGACCATCGCCATGCGCTCGGCGAGCATGGCCGCTGCCGTGCTGCATCGTCAGTTGCAGGGTGAAACGGTCGACTGGCAAAGCGAGTTCGCCGAGCCACTCAAGCGCGGCGTCGACACCTTCCGCTGCTACGTCGAGGGCTGGTATGCCGGTACTTTTCAAGACGTGATTTTTTATCAAGACAGCCAGGCCGACATCCGCCGGATGATCTGCTCGATCCTCGCCGGCTACGCCTGGGATGAACGCAACCCGTTCGTCAGCGAGGCGCGCCGCCGCTTGAAGATGATTTCCGAACTCTGTGCAAAGGACGCCCCATGAATTACTTGAGCGACAGCTACGTCGAGGAAACCCGCTTCGGTCTCTGGTTCCTGCGCAGCCACACCTGGCAGCACCATGTGTTGCGCGTGGCAATCAATGATTTGCGTGGCTTGTTCAGTGAAGCACTGCCGGAACATCCGGTGTTGCTGGACGCCGGTTGCGGACAGGGCAAGTCGTTCGGTCATCTGCGCCAGACCTTCGCGCCACAGCGTTTGATCGGCGTTGACGCCGATCCGCACAGCCTGGAGTTGAGCGCTGAAGAAGCGACGCGTCTGGGCCTTGATGTAGAGCTGATCGGCAGTGATTGCGCGACGCTCAATGTGCCGGACGCCAGTGTTGATCTGCTGTTCTGTCACCAGACGTTCCACCATCTGGTCGAGCAGGAAAAGGCCCTCGCCGAGTTTTATCGGGTGCTGAAACCGGGTGGCTATCTGCTGTTCGCCGAATCCACCGAGGCTTACATTGATACGTGGGTGATTCGCTGGCTGTTCCGCCATCCGATGCATGTGCAGAAGAGTGCGGCGCAGTATCTGCAGATGATTCGCGGGCAGGGTTTCGAGTTTGCCGAGAAGAATGTCTCATACCCTTATCTGTGGTGGAGCCGCTCGAAGGATTTTGGTTTGCTGGAGCGGTTTGGCTTGCGTAAGCCGAAGCCATTTGGTGAGCGCGAAGAGACGTTGGTGAACGTTGTCGCACGTAAACCGCTTGAAGGTGCCATCTGATGTCCCCCTTTCGACCTGCACACGTAGAACCCTGTGGGAGCTGGCTTGCCAGCGATAGCGGTGGATCAGCTTGCATCAGTGCCGGATGTGCCAACGCCATCGCTGGCAAGCCAGCTCCCACAGTGTCCGCGGTGTGGCGACTTTTTGTGGTCGGCTTGATGCTTTTGTTAAGTGCCTGCGCCAGCCAGGCGCCGCTACCGGCAGGCAACCCGACGCTGCCCCTGCCGCTGCAATTGCACATCGAACGCCAGCAAGCCGAACAACGTCAGGACTGGTTGCTGGTGATCCAGCGCGAAGGCCCAGGCATTCGCTGGTCGATGATGGATCCGCTGGGCATTCCCCAGGCGCGTCAGCAACTGATCGACGGCCACTGGCAGGCCGATGGGCTGCTGCCACCGAACCCGGAAGCCCGGGAATTGTTTGCCGCGCTGTTGTTCGCCCTGACCCCGTCCGGCGAGTTGCAGCGCAATTACCCCGCCGCGCTGCAACAGGGCCAGCAACGCTCCCTGCCGACACGCTGGGATATCCGTTATTCACAACCGTTGAGCTTCGAATTGAACCTGCCCCAAGGCCCGCACTATCGCGTTTCTCCGTTGGATGAACCAACGCCATGACCGCTTACCTGAATGCCCTCGGCGTGATCTGCGCACTGGGCCGCGATAAACAAACCGTTGCGCGCAACCTGTTCGCCGGCGACTGCTCGGGTATGCGCCCCGAGTCCGGCTGGGTGGCGGAGCGTGAGTTGCCCGTCGCTGCCGTCCGCGGTGAGCTGGCGCCGATCCCGGCAGAACTCGTCGATCAACGCAGCCGCAACAATCAGTTGCTGCTGGAAGCGGCGTTGCAGATTCGCGATGACATCGATCAAGCGATCCAGACCTTCGGCCGTGAGCGCATCGGCGTGGTCCTCGGCACCAGCACTTCGGGCATCGACGAGGCCAGCCGTGGTCTGGCGCACTATATTCGCGAGCAGGAGTTCCCGGCGGAATACGATTATCGTCAACAGGAACTCGGCGCACCGGCCAATTTCCTCGCCGACTGGCTGCAACTGAGCGGCCCGGCGTATGTGATTTCCACGGCGTGCACCTCCAGCGCCCGGGCACTGATGAGCGCTCAGCGTTTGCTCGATCTGGGCCTGTGCGACGCGGTGCTGTGTGGCGGCGTCGACAGCCTGTGCAAACTGACCCTCAACGGTTTCTCGTCACTTGAAGCGATGTCCGACGAGCGCTGCAATCCATTCTCGGCCAACCGCAGCGGCATCAACATCGGTGAAGCTGCGGTGCTGTTCGTCATGAGCAAGCAACCCGGCGACGGCCCGACCATTGCCTTGCTCGGCGCCGGCGCCAGCTCCGACGCCCATCACATTTCCGCCCCTGAGCCGACCGGGCGCGGTGCCTTGCAAGCGATGCAGAAAGCCTTGAACCGCGCTCATCTGCAAGCAGCGCAGATCAGCTACCTGAACCTGCACGGCACCGCTACCCAACACAACGACGCCATGGAAAGTCTGGCGGTTGCCACGCTATTCCCTGAGGGCGTGGCCTGCTCGTCGACCAAACCGATGACCGGCCACACCCTCGGCGCGGCCGGCGCGCTGGAGGCGGCGTTCTGCTGGCTGAGCCTGAGCGCCGACAATCCAGATCACGCCTTGCCGCCGCACGTCTGGGATGCGCAGGCCGATCCCGCGCTGCCGCCACTGCAGTGGGTGACCACGAGCGAGCGCCTGACGTCCATTGCACCCCGCTACCTGATGAGCAACTCGTTTGCCTTCGGCGGCAACAACGTCAGCCTGATTATCGGAGACGCCCCATGACTGATTGGCCGCTCGCCGAACTACTGCCCCATGCGGGCGACATGATTCTGATCGACAGCATCACGAGCTTTGACGACGAGCAGATTTACACCCGCCTCACGGTCAAGCCTGATGGCCTGTTCAATCTGCCCGACGGCAGCCTGCCGGCCTGGGTCGGCATCGAGCTGATGGCGCAAAGCGTCGCCGCGTTTGCCGGGTGCCACGCGCGGCAGAAAGGCAATCCGGTGGAGCTGGGCTTTCTGCTCGGTACGCGCAAGTTTGAGTGCAATGTCGAAGCCTTTCCCGCCGGCAGCGAGCTGACCATCCATGGCCTGCGCTCGCTGGAAGACGACAACGGCATGGGCGTTTTCGAATGCCATATCAACGGCGCCGGCATTCACGCCAGCGCGCGTCTGAATGTGTTCCGTCCGCCTCAGGTCAATCAATATCTGCAACAGACACAGGAGTCGAACGATGACTGAATCCGTACTGGTCACCGGCTCCAGCCGTGGCATCGGCCGCGCCATTGCCTTGCGCCTGGCACAAGCCGGGCACGATATCGTCCTGCATTGCCGCAGCGGTGTGGCCGAAGCGCAAGCCGTTCAGGCTGAAATCGAAGCCTTGGGGCGGCAGGCGCGGATTCTGCAATTCGACGTTGCCGACCGGGAAACCTGCAAAACCATTCTTGAAGCCGACGTCGAAAGCCACGGCGCCTATTACGGCGTGGTGCTCAACGCCGGGCTGACCCGCGACGGCGCGTTTCCAGCGCTGAGCGACGACGATTGGGACGTGGTTTTGCGCACCAACCTCGACGGTTTCTACAACGTGCTGCACCCGGTGATGATGCCGATGATCCGCCGCCGCGCCGCCGGTCGCATTGTCTGCATCACTTCGGTGTCGGGACTGATCGGCAACCGTGGCCAGGTCAACTACAGCGCCTCCAAGGCCGGCGTGATCGGCGCGGCAAAGGCGTTGGCGATCGAGCTGGGCAAGCGCAAAATCACGGTTAACTGCGTCGCACCGGGCCTGATCGACACGGCGATGCTCGATGAAAACGTGCCGGTGGAAGAATTGATGAAAATGATCCCCGCGCAACGCATGGGCACCCCGCAAGAGGTGGCCGCTGCGGTGAATTTCCTGATGTCGGCGGAAGCCTCGTACATCACCCGCCAGGTTCTGGCGGTCAACGGAGGCTTGTGCTGATGAAGCGCGTCGTCGTCACCGGCATGGCCGGCATCACTTCGCTGGGCAGCGACTGGGAGACCATTGCCGGCAACTTCGCGGCCAACCGCAGCGGCATCCGCCGCATGGACGAGTGGGATCGCTTCAGCGAACTCAACACGCGTCTGGCCGGGCCGATCGATGACTTCGAAGTGCCCGCGCACTGGACCCGCAAGCAACTGCGCAGCATGGGCCGGGTGTCGCGACTGGCAGTCGGCGCGGCGGAAAAAGCCCTGGCTGACGCTGGTCTGCTCGGCGATGAATCGATCAAGGACGGGCGCATGGGCGTGGCCTGTGGTTCGTCCACCGGCAGCACCGACGAGATCAAAGCGTTCGGCAACATGCTGCTCAACTCGGTGGCCGAAGGCCTCAACGCCAACTCCTACGTGCGGATGATGCCGCACACCACCGCCGCCAATATCAGCATTTTCTTTGGCCTCACCGGTCGTTTGATCCCGACGTCCAGCGCCTGCACCAGCGGCAGCCAGGGCATCGGTTACGCCTACGAGGCGATCAAGTTCGGTCGCCTGCCGCTGATGCTCGCCGGCGGCGCCGAAGAGCTGTGCCCGACCGAAGCCATGGTCTTCGACGCGCTCTACGCCACCAGCCTGAAAAACGATGCCCCACAGACCAGCCCACGCCCTTACGACAAGGGCCGTGACGGTCTGGTGATCGGTGAAGGCGGCGGCATGCTGGTGCTCGAGGAGCTGGAACACGCCCTCGCCCGCGGTGCGCACATCCACGCCGAGATCGTCGGTTTCGGCAGCAACGCCGACGGCCAGCACACCACCCGCCCGGAACAAGTGACCATGCGCCGCGCCATGGAACTGGCGCTGGAAGACGCTGGGCTGACCCCGGATGCCATCGGCTATGTAAATGGTCACGGCACGGCTACAGAACAGGGCGACATTGCCGAAACACTGGCGACCAGCAGTTTGTTCGGCGAACGCATGCCGATCAGCTCGCAGAAGAGCTTCCTCGGCCACACCCTCGGCGCCTGCGGCGCGCTGGAGTCGTGGTTCAGCATCGAGATGATGAACCGCGACCTGTACGTGCACACGTTCAACCTCGACGAGGTCGATCCGCATTGCGGCAAGCTCGATTACCTGCGCGGCGAATTCCGCCAGATGCATCACGACTACGTGATGAACAACAATTTCGCTTTTGGTGGCGTCAACACCTCGTTGATTTTCCGCCGCTGGCACTGACCGCAACACGTTTGGAGTGAAGGGAATGACTCAGTTTCACCGCATCGCCGCGCTACTGGCACTTGTTCTTGTGCTCGGCGGTTGCACCAGCAAACCGGTTTACAACGCCAAGGAAGAGTTCTCGCCCAACCTCGGCTTCACCCAGCAACAGATGAGCCGCGCGATCGTCACCGCGCTCAACGACCGCCAATGGGTCGTGCAGTCGGTGCGTCCGGGCATGATCAAAGCGGCGATCACCGTGCGCGGTCGCCATCACGCCGAAGTCGACATCCCGTTCACCCCGACTTCGTTTGAAATCGACTACCGCAGCAGCTACGGCCTCGATGCCAAGGACGGCAAGATCCATGGCAACTACAACCGCTGGGTCAACCGCCTGCGCGACAACGTGCTCAAAGAGCTGTCGATCAACCCGGACATCGAGTTCGTCAACGACCTGGGCATCGTCAAACAAGGCGCCGACGAGCCGACGTACCTGAGCTTCCGTGAAGGCGTCAAACGTGCCACCGACGCCGGCCTGCTCGACGGCAGCGTGAAGTTCTACCTGGCCGGCGAAACCCTGCCAAAACAGGTGCGCAAACTCGACACCGTGAGCAGCAGCCGCAAGACCAACGGCTCGAACAAATCCGATGAAGACGCCTGCTTCTGGGCCCTGCAATCGGCTCTGGCGACCCTGCAGAACGCGGCGAAGAACGCCGACGCCAATGCGGTGATCAACATCGCCAGTGTCGACCAGCGCGACCTGTACAAAGACACTGAAAAATTCCAGTGCCGTGCCGGGCTGGTGGTGTCGAGCGTGGCGCTGCGTGGGGATCTGGCGCACGTGGATTGATGGGATTGCAGAAACGACAAAGGGCGCCATTTGGCGCCCTTTGTCATTCAGCCCGGATCAAGTACTGGCGTGTAACTTCAACCCTAACGCCTTCACCACTTTCAGGATTGTTCCGAACTCGGGGTTTCCTTCACCTGATAGTGCGCGGTAGAGGCTCTCTCGGGACAACCCTGCGTCACGTGCGACCTGAGTCATGCCTCGCGCTCTTGCTATGGTGCCAAGTGCCTTGGCGATAAAAGCCGGGTCATCTCCAGCCTCCTCCATGCAGGCGTCCAGATAGTTAGCCATGTCCTCTTCTGTCTTGAGGTACTCGGCTGAGTCCCAACGAGTGAATTTTTCGGTCATGGGTTTTGCTCCTGCCAGGACTCCGCGATGAGCCTGGCTTGCTTGATGTCTCGGGGTTGGCTGCTCTTGTCTCCGCCGCAAAGGAGGATGACCACTTGCCGACCTTGTTGCATGAAATAGACTCGATATCCGGGGCCATAGTCAATTCTGACTTCGCTGAGCCCTTCACCGATAGCTTTGACATCGCCAAAATTTCCGTCAGCCATACGATCAATTCGCACCTGAATACGCATCCTGGCGCGACTATCAGCCAACTTTAAAAGCCAGCTGGAAAATGTGGAACTTCGAAGAATCTCAGTCATGGCCGAAGTGTAGCCTTTGAGCTACACATACTCCACACTGTTTTCTCTGTAGCAGATGTACGGTGTCTACACTCTTTGAATCAGCGAATGTTCATCGCTACGTCAAGGAGATGACCATGCAAGTGAAAGCCCTGATCGCCGCTGCGCTTTTCGCGCTACTGCCCAGCTCCAGCCACGCCACCAACCTGATGTACATGCCCTTCGAAACCGTGCTGTCGGATGCGATTCGCGCCGGGCGGCTGGATGGCAGTGTGAAATTCTATCTTCTCGGCAATGGGCCGCAGGGGACGCAGCAGTTGTTACGCCGAGGGGTGGTCAGTGATTTGAAGACCAATGGCTTCAACAAGAGTGACCACAACTCCTGCGAGTGGGTGCTGCAGTCGAATCTGATCAAATTGCAGGCCGATGCCAAGCGGGTCGGCGCGAATGCGGTGGTCAATATCGTCAGCTATTACGACCAGCATGTGCGCAAGGATTTGAATACGTACGAGTGCCGGGCGGGGGTATTTGTCACGCGGGTGGCGTTGAAGGGGGATTTGTTCCACGTAGATTAACCTGAAATCACTTTGAAGCCATTGACCGGACACGGATTGATACTGCCGCAGTACGTATACGTTAATTATTCATCTGCTGATAAAAGCAATGCTTATATAGAAATCAACCAAAAAGCGCACAGCAACAAGAAATATATTCTTAAAACCTGTCAAGGTTGACAGGTGCGAAGGGAATCGAACTGTTTTATTTTCATTCTTCGCGAACTCATGCATTACAACCCAGAGAAAGATATCTTACTTTGCCAAAATCTACTGGAGTTCAGTTAAATGACCACAACCATAAAAGACGAAGCAGAACTTAAGAGCATGTTGGTATCATTGATGGTGCAAGCCACTAAAGACGCCAATAGCGCCAATCAAACATTTGAAGAGCAGGCAACATACATCTTCAACGTAAAACCCCGGCAGCAGGATCCGTTTTTTGAAATGCTTCACCGCCCATCCATAAAGGAATACTTATTGACGGCCAAGGTAACCGCCAGTGGCTCTTCGACCCCGATATCTCTCGACAAGTATATCGAGGACTTTCATTTTGGCGACACCCACCCATCTACCATTGACACTGAAAAGGAAGTCATAACCACCCACAATTCAACCACAATGAGGTGCCGGATATTTATAAACCTAAATGTTATTAATAAATATCTGTTAGCTCAATAAAAATCTATTTCGCGGTTCTCGTGAGGTTACCTTGGTCGGCTCACTGAACTTATGTGCCTTCTACTTCGGGCTTCTTCTCGGGCAGGCTTGCTCCCACAGGTGACGTTGATCAAATGGGTGTAAGGCTGCTCGCGAAGGGCCATCAGCCCTCACAAAGGCTCGACCTTACGCGTAAGCAGTTCGACAAACGCCTTGGCCATCGGTGACTTCTGATCCTTGCGCTGCACCAGCCACACCGCAGAAACAGCCTCTGGATCCAGCAATGGTCGATAGACTACGCCGTCGATGCGCATCCGCTGATAGGACGCGGGCAGCACCGAAACCCCCAGCCCCGCTGCGACCAGACCGATAATGGTCATCGCCTCGCCCGCCTCTTGGGCGAAGTGCGGACTGAATCCGGCATCGCGCGCCAGGCTCAGCAATTGCGCATAGAGCCCGCTGCCATAGCTGCGCGGGAAAAACACGAACGGTTCCAGCGCCAGCGCCGAGAGGAAAAGACCTTGGTCGCTGCCCTGGGCCAACGGATGCTTGGAACTGAGCACCGCCACTAACGGCTCGCGCATCAACTCAACCACGCTCAACGAATCCGGCAAGCCCAGCGGGCGCATGATCCCCACCTCGATCGATTGATCGAGCAGGGCATCGGCGACCATGGTGCTGCTCATCTCGCGCAGGTTCAGATGCACCGCCTGAAAGCGTTGACGAAAGGAAAAGATCGCCTGCGGAATCGTCGAGTTGAACGGTGCCGACGAGGTGAAACCAATCTTTAACTCGCCCAATTCACCCAGTTGCGCGCGTCGGGCGACGTCCGCCGCTTTATCCACTTGCGCCAGGACCTGCCGCGCCTCTTCCAGGAAGAGCCGGCCGGCCTCACTCAGTTCGACCCGCCGATTGGTGCGCTCGAACAACCGCGCGCCAACCTCTTGCTCCAGCGCCTGAATCTGCTGACTCAGTGGTGGCTGAGAAATCCCCAGCACCTGTGCCGCACGGCCGAAATGCAGTTCTTCGGCGACGGCGATGAAGTAGCGCAGATGACGCAATTCCATGGAAACCCCATTAGGTCGTTAAAGCTATAAAACAGGTCGAACAATATATTGGATAGAAACATTAGCCAGCTATATGATTTTTTCATTGCCTGCCTGGCCGTGCCCTCCGAGGTCTGAAGTGAAAACTGCTGTCGCGCCCCTTGCCCACGAAGTCCCGCCTGCTGCCGCGGACGATGTCGCCGCCGAGCTACAAGAGATCTACATCGAAAAAGGCACGCCGATGTTCATGCGCACGGTGCTGGCGCTGTTCAGCGGCGGGTTCGCGACGTTTGCCCTGCTCTATTGCGTGCAGCCGATGATGCCGCTGCTGTCCCACGAGTACGGGATCAACGCGGCGCAGAGCAGCCTGATCCTTTCGGTGGCCACCGGCATGCTCGCCATCGGTTTGTTGATCACCGGGCCAATTTCCGATCGGATCGGGCGCAAACCGGTGATGGTGACGGCGCTGTTCGCGGCAGCGCTGTGCACCATGGCCAGTGCAATGATGCCGAGTTGGGAAGGCGTGCTGATCATGCGCGCGCTGATCGGGCTGTCGTTGAGCGGGCTGGCAGCGGTGGCGATGACGTATCTGAGCGAAGAGATCCATCCGCAGCACATTGGTCTGGCGATGGGTTTGTACATCGGCGGCAACGCGATTGGCGGAATGAGCGGGCGCTTGATTACCGGGGTGTTGATCGACTTCGTCAGTTGGCACACGGCGATGCTGGTGATCGGCGGTCTGGCGATGATTGCCGCAGCGGTGTTCTGGAAAATCCTTCCCGAGTCGCGCAACTTCCGTTCACGCTCGCTGCACCCGCGCAGTTTGCTCGACGGCTTCACCATGCACTTTCGCGATGCCGGGCTGCCGCTGCTGTTTCTTGAAGCGTTCGTGCTGATGGGCGCGTTCGTCACGCTGTTCAACTACATCGGTTATCGCTTGCTGGCCGCGCCGTACAACCTCGATCAGGTGTTCGTCGGCTTGCTGTCGGTGGTGTACCTGTCGGGCATCTACAGCTCGGCAAAGATTGGTTCGCTGGCGGACAAACTGGGGCGACGCAAAGTGTTGTGGGCGACCATTGCGCTGATGTTTGCCGGCCTGGCATTGACGATGTTTACGCCACTGTTGCTGGTGATTGTCGGCATGTTGATTTTCACCTTTGGTTTCTTCGGTGCGCACTCGGTGGCGAGTAGCTGGATCGGTCGACGCGCGACCAAGGCCAAGGGCCAGGCGTCGTCGTTGTACCTGTTCAGTTATTACGCCGGGTCGAGTATTGCCGGGACGGCGGGCGGGGTGTTCTGGCATCTCGGCGGCTGGAACGGGATCGGCTTGTTTATCGGCGCGTTGTTGCTGGTGGCGCTGTTGGTGGCGTTGAAGCTGGCGAAGTTGCCGCCACTTGGCGGTGTGAAAGCTTAAAAGCAAAAGATCGCAGCCTTCGGCAGCTCCTACAGGGAAACGCGAATCCCAATGTAGGAGCTGCCGCAGGCTGCGATCTTTTGATCTTGATAAAACGCCCGGCATTTAGCCGGGCGTTTTTTATTGTGTCGCGATCACTCGTGATACTGCGCCGACAGCTCATGCACCGCGCGCAGGAACGCACCGGCATGCTCCGGATCAACCTCAGGCGTGATGCCATGGCCGAGGTTGAACACATGACCGCTGCCCTTGCCGTAGCTCGCCAGAATGCGCCCGACTTCAGTGCGGATCGCTTCCGGTTTTGCGTAGAGTACGGTTGGGTCCATGTTGCCTTGCAAGGCAACCTTGTCACCAACACGGGCGCGGGCGTTGCCGATGTCGCAGGTCCAGTCCAGGCCGAGCGCGTCGGCACCGGCGTCGGCGATGCTTTCCAGCCACAGGCCGCCGTTTTTGGTGAACAGAATCACCGGGACCTTTCGACCGTCGTGCTCGCGGATCAGGCCGCTGACGATTTTCTTCATGTAGGCCAGCGAGAATTCCTGGTACGCCGCCGCCGACAGGTTGCCGCCCCAGGTATCGAAGATCTGCACCGCTTGCGCGCCGGCCATGATCTGGCCGTTGAGGTACGAAGTCACCGATTGCGCCAGTTTATCCAGCAGCAGGTGCATGGCTTGCGGGTTGTCGTAAAGCATCGCTTTGGTCTTGCGGAAGTCCTTCGACGAGCCGCCTTCGACCATGTAGGTCGCCAAGGTCCACGGGCTGCCGGAGAAACCGATCAGCGGCACACGACCGTTGAGCTCGCGACGGATGGTGCTGACCGCGTCCATGACGTAGCCGAGGTCTTTGTGCGGATCAGGGATCGGCAGCGCTTCGATGTCAGCCAGGGTGCTGACGACTTTCTTGAAACGCGGACCTTCACCGGTCTCGAAGTACAGGCCTTGGCCCATGGCATCGGGGATGGTGAGGATGTCGGAAAACAGGATCGCCGCGTCCAGTTGTGGATAGCGGTCAAGCGGTTGCATCGTGACTTCGCAAGCGAATTCCGGATTCATGCACAGGCTCATGAAATCACCGGCCTGGGCGCGGCTGGCGCGGTATTCCGGCAGGTAGCGGCCGGCCTGGCGCATCATCCACACCGGGGTGACGTCAACGGGTTGCTTGAGCAGGGCGCGGAGGAAACGGTCGTTCTTCAGGGCAGTCATGTCGGCATCCGGAAAAAAAGTGCGGGCATTTTCTCAGAGCGCGAGGGAAAAGGCACGGATGCAGGTCAGCCTTTTGTCTATAGGGTCAATTTATTGCGTTGGAATGCAGACTTTGTGACGCCACAAAACACTGTGGGAGCTGGCTTGCCAGCTCCCACAGGTATTGCGGTGCAGCTTAAAACGGGTTTAGACGCCCAGGTAATCGAGGATCCCTTCGGCGGCATTGCGGCCTTCGAAGATCGCCGTCACCACCAGGTCGGAACCGCGCACCATGTCGCCACCGGCGAAGATTTTCGGGTTGCTGGTCTGGTGCTTGTACTGACCTTGCTCAGGCGCAACAACGCGGCCCTGGCTGTCGGTCTGGATCTCGAACTGCTCGAACCAAGGTGCCGGGCTCGGGCGGAAGCCGAAAGCGATAACCACGGCGTCGGCCGGGATGATCTCTTCGGAACCCGGGATCGGCTCTGGGCTGCGACGGCCACGGGCATCCGGTTCGCCTAGACGGGTCTCGACCACCTTCACGCCTTCGACCTTGTCTTCACCGACAATGGCGATCGGCTGGCGGTTGTAGAGGAATTTCACGCCTTCTTCCTTGGCGTTCTTCACCTCTTTGCGCGAGCCGGGCATGTTCGCTTCGTCACGACGATACGCGCAGGTCACCGATTTGGCGCCCTGACGGATCGACGTGCGGTTGCAGTCCATCGCCGTGTCGCCGCCGCCGAGCACCACAACCTTCTTGCCTTTCATGTCGACGAAATCTTCCGGCGACTTTTCAAAGCCCAGGTTGCGATTGACGTTGGCGATCAGGAAGTCCAGTGCGTCATAAACGCCTGGCAGATCCTCACCGGCAAAACCGCCCTTCATGTAGGTGTAGGTGCCCATGCCCATGAACACCGCATCGTATTCGGCGAGCAGTTGTTCCATGGTCACGTCTTTGCCGACTTCAGTGTTCAGACGGAACTCGATGCCCATGCCGGTGAAGACTTCGCGACGATTGCTCAGCACGGTCTTTTCCAGCTTGAACTCGGGGATGCCGAAGGTCAGCAGACCACCGATTTCCGGGTTCTTGTCGAACACCACCGGGGTCACACCGCCGCGTACCAGCACGTCGGCACAACCCAGACCCGCCGGGCCGGCGCCGATGATCGCGACACGTTTGCCGGTCGGTTTGACCTTGGACATGTCCGGGCGCCAGCCCATGGCGAACGCGGTGTCGGTGATGTACTTCTCGACCGAACCGATGGTCACCGCGCCGAAACCGTCGTTAAGGGTGCAGGCACCCTCGCACAGACGATCCTGCGGGCACACCCTGCCGCAGACTTCCGGCAGGGTATTGGTCTGGTGCGACAGTTCGGCGGCCTGAAGGATGTTGCCTTCGGCCACCAATTTGAGCCAGTTGGGAATGAAGTTGTGCACCGGGCACTTCCATTCGCAATACGGGTTGCCACAACCCAGGCAGCGGTGGGCCTGATCGGCCGACTGCTGGGGTTTGAACGGTTCGTAGATTTCCACGAACTCTTTCTTGCGTTGACGCAACAGTTTCTTCTTCGGATCCTTGCGCCCGACATCGATGAACTGGAAGTCGTTATTCAGACGTTCAGCCATTGTTAAAACCTCATCAAACTCTTCAGGCGCATATCACTGCGGGTTGGCACGAGTGCTGGAAAGCAACGACTTCAGGTTGGCAGCCTTAGGCTTGACCAGCCAGAAACGGCGCAGGTAGTCATCGAGGTTTTCGGCGAGTTCACGACCCCACTCGCTGTCGGTTTCCGCGACGTACTCGTTCAGCACGTTTTGCAGGTGGCTGCGATAGGCTTCCATCGCCTCGCCGCTGATCCGCTGGATTTCCACCAGTTCGTGGTTGACCCGGTCAACGAAGGTGTTGTCCTGATCAAGCACATAGGCAAAACCACCGGTCATGCCAGAGCCGAAGTTGTAACCGGTCTTGCCCAGAACGCAGACAAAACCACCGGTCATGTACTCACAGCAGTGATCGCCAGTGCCTTCCACAACCGTGTGGGCACCGGAGTTACGCACGGCGAAACGCTCGCCTGCGGTGCCGGCGGCGAACAGCTTGCCGCCAGTCGCGCCGTACAGGCAGGTGTTGCCGATGATGGCGCTTTCCTGAGTCTTATAAACGCTGCCCTTCGGCGGCACGATGGTCAGTTTGCCACCGGTCATGCCTTTGCCGACGTAGTCGTTGGCGTCGCCTTCGAGGTACATGTTCAGACCGCCGGCATTCCACACGCCGAAGCTCTGACCCGCCGTCCCTTTGAAGCGGAAGGTGATCGGCGCTTTCGCCATGCCCTGGTTGCCGTGCTTGCGCGCGATTTCGCCGGAGATCCGCGCGCCGATCGAACGGTCGCAGTTGCAGATGTCCAGGTCGAATTCGGCACCGCTCATGTCGTTGATCGCCGACGAAGCCATCTCGACCATTTTCTCGGCCAGCAGGCCTTGGTCGAACGGCGGGTTGCGCTCAACACCGCAGAACTGCGGCTTGTCTGCCGGGATGTGATCGCTGCCCAGCAGCGGGGTCAAATCCAGGTGATGCTGCTTGGCGGTCTGGCCTTCGAGGATTTCCAGCAGATCGGTACGACCGATCAGCTCTTCGAGGGAGCGCACGCCGAGCTTGGCCAGCCACTCACGGGTTTCTTCGGCGACGTAGGTGAAGAAATTCACCACCATGTCGACGGTGCCGATGTAGTGATCCTTGCGCAGCTTCTCGTTCTGCGTCGCAACGCCGGTGGCGCAGTTGTTCAGGTGGCAGATACGCAGGTATTTGCAGCCCAGCGCGATCATCGGCGCAGTACCGAAGCCGAAGCTTTCGGCGCCGAGGATTGCAGCCTTGATCACGTCGAGGCCGGTTTTCAGGCCGCCGTCGGTCTGCACCCGGACTTTGCCGCGCAGGTCGTTGCCGCGCAGGGTCTGGTGGGTTTCAGCGAGGCCGAGTTCCCACGGTGCGCCAGCGTATTTGATCGAGGTCAGCGGCGAAGCACCGGTACCACCGTCGTAGCCGGAGATGGTGATCAAGTCCGCATAGGCCTTGGCCACACCGGCGGCGATGGTGCCGACGCCCGCTTCCGCTACCAGCTTCACCGAAACCAGTGCCTTCGGGTTGACCTGTTTAAGGTCAAAGATCAGCTGCGACAAATCTTCGATCGAATAGATATCGTGGTGCGGCGGCGGCGAAATCAGGGTCACGCCCGGCACTGCGTAACGCAGCTTGGCGATCAGCCCGTTGACCTTGCCGCCCGGCAGTTGCCCGCCCTCGCCCGGCTTGGCGCCTTGCGCAACCTTGATCTGCAGCACTTCAGCGTTGACCAGGTATTCCGGGGTTACACCGAAACGGCCAGTGGCAACTTGCTTGATTTTCGAGCTCTTGATGGTGCCGTAACGTGCCGGGTCTTCACCACCTTCACCGGAGTTGGAACGCGCACCGAGGCGGTTCATGGCTTCGGCCAGGGCTTCGTGCGCTTCCGGCGACAAGGCGCCCAGCGAGATACCAGCGGAGTCAAAGCGCTTGAGCACCGATTCCAGCGGCTCGATTTCACTGATGTCCAACGGTTTGTCGAGGGTCTTGACCTTGAACAGGTCGCGAATCATCGACACCGGACGGTTGTCCACCAGCGAGGTGTATTCCTTGAACTTGGCGTAGTCGCCCTGCTGCACGGCGGCTTGCAGGGTGTTGACCACGTCCGGGTTGTAGGCGTGGTATTCGCCACCGTGGACGAACTTCAGCAGACCGCCCTGCTGGATCGGCTTGCGCGGGCTCCAGGCTTCGACGGCGAGTGCTTTCTGCTCGGCTTCGATGTCGACGAAGCGCGCACCCTTGATGCGGCTCGGCACGCCACGGAAGCTCAGGTCGCAGACTTCTTCGGACAGGCCGATGGCCTCGAACAGCTGCGCACCACGGTACGAGGCGATGGTCGAGATGCCCATCTTCGAGAGGATCTTCAGCAGGCCTTTGGTGATGCCTTTGCGGTAGTTCTTGAACACCTCGTAGAGGTCACCCAGCACTTCACCGGTACGGATCAGGTCGCCCAGCACTTCGTAGGCCAGGAACGGATACACCGCCGAGGCACCGAAACCGATCAGCACGGCAAAGTGATGCGGATCACGGGCAGTTGCGGTTTCAACGAGGATGTTGGAATCGCAACGCAGGCCTTTTTCGGTAAGGCGGTGGTGCACCGCGCCGGTCGCCAGCGAGGCGTGGATCGGCAGCTTGCCCGGCGCGATATGGCGGTCGCTCAGAACGATCTGGGTACGCCCGGCGCGCACGGCTTCTTCAGCCTGATCGGCAACGTTGCGGATGGCCGCTTCGAGGCCGACGCTTTCGTCGTAGTTGAGGTCGATGATCTGCCGCTCGAAACCCGGGCGGTCGAGGTTCATCAGCGAGCGCCACTTGGCCGGCGAAATGACCGGCGAGCTGAGGATCACGCGCGAGGCGTGTTCCGGCGACTCCTGGAAGATGTTGCGCTCGGCACCGAGGCAGATTTCCAGCGACATCACGATCGCTTCCCGCAGCGGGTCGATCGGCGGGTTGGTGACCTGCGCGAACTGCTGGCGGAAGTAGTCGTACGGCGTGCGCACACGTTGCGACAGCACGGCCATCGGCGTGTCGTCGCCCATCGAGCCCACGGCTTCGTAGCCTTGCTCGCCGAGCGGACGCAGGACCTGATCGCGCTCTTCGAACGTGACCTGATACATCTTCATGTATTGCTTGAGCTGATCGACGTCGTAGAAGGCTGAACCGTGGTCGTTGTCTTCCATGGTCGCCTGAATGCGCAGGGCATTCTTGCGCAGCCATTGCTTGTACGGATGACGGGATTTCAGACGGTTGTCGATCGCATCGGTGTCGAGGATCTGCCCGGTTTCGGTGTCCACGGCGAAGATCTGGCCAGGACCGACACGGCCCTTGGCGAGCACGTCTTCAGGCTGATAGTTCCACACGCCGATTTCCGAAGCGAGGGTGATGAAGCCGTTTTTGGTGGTGACCCAGCGCGCCGGACGCAGACCGTTACGGTCGAGCAGGCACACTGCGTAACGACCATCGGTCATGACCACGCCGGCCGGGCCGTCCCACGGCTCCATGTGCATCGAGTTGTACTCGTAGAACGCACGCAGATCCGGGTCCATGGTTTCGACGTTCTGCCACGCAGGCGGAATGATCATCCGCACGCCACGGAACAGGTCGATGCCACCGGTGACCATCAGTTCGAGCATGTTGTCCATGCTCGAGGAGTCGGAACCGACACGGTTGACCAGCGGGCCGAGCTCTTCCAGATCCATCAGATCGTTGGTGAACTTGGTCCGACGGGCCTGCGCCCAGTTACGGTTACCGGTGATGGTGTTGATCTCGCCGTTGTGGGCGAGGAAGCGGAATGGCTGAGCCAGCGGCCATTTCGGCAAGGTGTTGGTGGAGAAGCGCTGGTGGAATACGCAGATCGCGGTTTGCAGGCGCTCGTCGCTCAGGTCTGGATAGAACGCGGCCAGATCGGCCGGCATCATCAGGCCTTTATAGATGATGGTCTTGTGCGAAAAGCTGCAGATGTAGTGGTCGGCGTCGACGGCGTTGGATACCGACGAACGACGACGGGCGCTGAACAGCTTCACGGCCATGTCCTGATCGCTCAGGCCTTCGCCGCCGATGTACACCTGCTCGATCTGTGGCAGGCGCTCAAGGGCCAGACGGCCGAGGACGCTGGTGTCGATGGGCACTTTGCGCCAGCCGATCAGCTGCAGGCCTTCGGCAAGGATCTCGCGGTTCATGTTCTCGCGAGCGGCTTCGGCCTTGACCGGATCCTGGTTGAAGAAAACCATGCCCACCGCGTATTGCTTGGGCAGCTCGACGCTGAAGGCTTCCTGGGCAATGGCGCGCAGGAACGCATCAGGTTTTTGAATCAGCAGACCGCAACCGTCACCGGTCTTGCCGTCGGCATTAATCCCACCGCGGTGGGTCATGCAGGTCAGGGCCTCAATGGCCGTTTGCAAAAGGGTATGACTGGGCTCGCCCTGCATATGGGCTATCAGGCCGAAACCGCAGTTATCCTTGAATTCATCTGGTTGGTACAGACCTGCTTTCATAGACACTTTCTCACCAGGCTGCCTCTTTTCGAGGCAAATTTCTTTTCAATTCAACCACTTGCATCCTGCGCCGAACGTACGCCGGCTTAGCGGGGGCAAAAGGGTGGTCATTGTACACAGCGACACAGAGGCTCACAAATTTGACGACGAAATGTCGCAAATTCATGTCGCATTTGTGAAAGGTTTAAAGCGATCTGCTGTGCTAGTCAAAACTTTTTTAATTTTGACCGCAACGACTCAAAGACTACTGTGACGCAGACACCACAAGGCACGCGGTCGCAGGGACGGCGCGCACTTGCAGAAATTTTGAGGTGCTTGGAGAGGCGGCCTGGGTAAGGCCGCCGAATCTTCAGCGAGTTGTTGCCAGTTCCTGTTGGACGCTGGCGACAGTGCGAGGCCAAGGTTTACCAGCCTGAACCTTCGCTGGCAAGGCCTTGATGGCAGAAACGGCTGCATCACGATTGGCGAAGTTGCCGTAGGTGATCACGTAAAGCGGTTTGCCGTTGAGGACTTTCTTGAAATAGCGGTACTCGCCGCCCTGCTCCTTGACGAAGTTTTGCGCGGCCGCTTCAGAGCTGGTGCCGAGGATCTGCACCACATAGTTGCTGGTCGGCTGACCGGAGTACCAACTGCCACCGGCCGCTTTGGCGACGGTCACGGGTTTTTCGGCCGGTTTGGCAGCAGTGGCGGGCTTGGCCGGCGCTGGAGCCGGTTTCGCCGCTGGCGCTGCCGGAGCAGGCTTGGCGGTGGCGACTTGCGTCGGCGCTGGAGTCGGTTTGGCCGCCGGTACCGGCACCGGCGTCGGCGCAGGACCAGCCGGGACACCTGCCGGTGGCGCCGAAGTAGTCACGGTTGGCGGTGTGGCGCTGGAGCCTTCCAGAGGTACGCCGTCGTCGCCTTCGGTGATACCGCCAGCGGCTTCAGCCAACGGTCCGCGCATGACCGGTTGCGAGTTGCCGACCAGCGGCAACGGCATAGGCTGCGTATTGCCGGCGAACTCGACGTTCGGCGCGCCTCCATTGGCACCCTGCCCCAATGGCAACTGTGCCTGTTCATTGGCAGGAGCGCCGGTGGTTGGCGCCTTGTTGCGACCCGGCATCAACCAGGCGGCGGCGACCGCGACCACAACGACGGCGGAAATCGCCAATACGTGTTTCTTCGGCATGTTGAACCCCATACTTGGACGCTTGACCGCAGAGCGGCTGGCAATCATGACTTCGATCAGAGCATCGCGAGCGACCTGGTTGATGTTGCCCGGCCAACCCTCGGCACTTTCGTGAATATCAGAGATCTGATCCGCGGTGAAAAGTTCGACACCCCGGCCGGCACCTTCGAGCCGTTGGTCGAGATATTCGCGAGTCTCTTCTTCGGTGTACGGCTGCAACTCGATGACGTGGAAACGCTCTTCCTCAAGGTGCAAAGCCTCGAGCTGAGCGATCAGCGACGACTCACCGAACAGGAACACATGCGGGCGACCTTCCGGTGCGCCGGCACCCAGCGCCATCAGCGCCTCGAGAGCGGACTCGTCGAGTTGCTCGGCGTCGTCCACCAGCAGATAGACTTCCTGGCCGGTCAGTGCGAGTTGCACCACTTGATCCAGAATCGCGCCAACTTCGGCCTGAGCGACGTTCAGCGCCTGCGCCACCTGACGCAGTACACCCGCCGCATCGCCGGCACCACGGGCGGAAACCACCACGCTCTGCACCGATTGCTTGTTGGTGCTGGCGACCAGCGCCTGACGCAGCAAAGTCTTGCCGCTGCCCTGAGGGCCGGTGACCACCAACAGCAACTGGCTGTAACGCGCCAGATGATGCAGTTGACCCAGCACCGGTTTGCGCTGGGCCGGGAAGAACTTGAAGCCCGGCACGCGTGGTGCGAACGGGTCATGACTTAACTGGAAATGGCCGAGGAACGCCTCGTCGGCATGCAAACTAGTCATCGGAATCTTATTAACCTTTAAGCTGAGCCAGGGCGCGGTAATCCGCTCCCAGCGTGGCCTGTAGAACCTCTTTCGGATAATCGTCGGTCACTACTGCTTCGCCCATCCGGCGCAGCAGCACCAGGCGCAGACGACCGTCGATCACTTTTTTGTCGATTGCCATGTGTTGAAGAAAATCAGCCTCGGTCATTTCAGTCGGCGGCACCACCGGCAGACCGGCGCGCTGGAACAGGCGGATACCGCGATCACGCTCCTCATCACTGATCCAGCCCTGACGCGCAGACATCTCCAGCGCCATCACCGTGCCAGCTGCGACCGCTTCCCCATGCAACCAGACACCATAGCCCATGTGAGTCTCGATGGCGTGGCCGAAGGTGTGGCCGAGGTTGAGCGTGGCGCGTACACCGGTTTCCTTCTCATCGGCGCCAACCACCGCTGCCTTGGCTGCGCAAGAACGCTCGATCGCATAAGTCAGGGCTTTCTGGTCCAGCGCGCGCAGGGCATCGACATTGTCTTCGAGCCAGGTCAGGAACGGCTCGTCGCAGATCAGACCGTACTTGATGACTTCAGCCAGGCCGGCGGACAGCTCACGCTCTGGCAGGGTTTTCAGGGATGCCGTATCGATCAGCACCACGTTCGGCTGGTAGAACGCGCCGACCATGTTCTTGCCCAGCGGATGGTTGATGCCGGTCTTGCCGCCCACCGACGAATCGACCTGGGACAGCAAGGTGGTAGGAATCTGGATGAAGTCGACGCCGCGCTGATAGCAGGCAGCGGCGAAACCGGCCATGTCGCCGATCACACCGCCGCCCAGGGCGATCACGGTGGTGCGGCGGTCATGACGGGCGGTCAGCAGGCCGTCGAAGATCAGTTGCAGGGTTTCCCAGTTCTTGAAGGCTTCGCCGTCCGGCAACACCACAGAAATCACCGAGAACTGCGTCAGGCTGCGGGTCAGACGTTCAAGATAGAGCGGCGCAACGGTCTCGTTGGAGATGATTGCCACCTGCCGCCCATGGATATGCGGCGCCAGCAGTTCGGGCTGATCCAACAAACCTTCGCCAATATGAATCGGGTAGCTGCGCTCGCCTAGATCGACCTTGAGTGTCTGCATGTGTCCCCACAGTGAAGATGGAAGCAGGCGTCCTGCCCTGAATTATTGGTTGTCTGCGGCCTGTAACGGGTATGACGCCGCTCGCACGCCATCCGCCACAACCTCGGCGGGCTATGACAGGACGCCGAGGATAGCGCATTTCGAGCGATGCTTTAACGGGGAGGAAGTTGCGCCAGGCGATCGAGAATGTCGAGCACCACCATGCGTGGCGGCCGTTCGTCGGTTTCCACCACCAGATCGGCGATTTCCCGATAGAGCGGATCGCGGATCGCCAGCAGGTCACGCAGGGTTTTTTCCGGGTTGGCGGTACGCAGCAACGGCCGGTTGCGGTCGCGCGACGTGCGGCCGACCTGCTGCTCCACGGAGGCGTGCAGATACACCACTCGCCCACCCTCATGCAGGGCCTTGCGATTGGCATCACGCATCACCGCGCCACCGCCGGTCGCCAACACCACACCATCAAACGCGCACAGTTCGGCGATCATCGCCTGCTCACGGTCACGAAAGCCGGGTTCGCCTTCCTTGTCGAAGATCCACGGGATATTGGCGCCCGTGCGCAGTTCAATTTCCTTGTCGGAATCTTTGAACGGCAGGCGCAGCTCTTTGGCCAGCAACCGGCCGATGGTGCTTTTTCCAGCGCCCATCGGTCCTACAAGAATCAAATTTCGCACAGAATCAACGACTCACAGCAATCGCCTGGTTATTCATGATACGTGGTGTGAGAAATACCAGCAGCTCGGATTTTTTCTCCGAAACCACATCACGCCGGAAAAGGCGGCCAAGATACGGCACATCGCCAAGAAATGGCACCTTATCTACGACCTTGCTTTGAGTATTTGAGAAAACGCCCCCAATCACGATGGTTTCGCCGTCATTGACCAGCACCTTGGCGTTGACCTCGTTTTTCTTGATCGGCGGTACATCCTGCACTTTGTTCAAGTAATCCGGTTCGTCCTTGGTGACCTTGACCTCCATGATGATGCGGTTGTCGGGGGTTATCTGCGGGGTGACTTCCAGTGACAGCGAGGCCTCCTTGAACGACACCGACGTCGCGCCGCTGGAACTGGCTTCCTGATACGGAATCTCGGTGCCTTTGAGGATTTTTGCGGTCTCCTTGTCGGAGGTAACCACCTTCGGCTGCGAGACGATTTCACCGTTGCCGGTCTTCTCCATCGCGGTCAGCTCGAGATCGAGCAGCACGTTATCGGTGATGAAGGCGATGCCGATCCCTGAGGTATTGCCCACCGTACCCATGTCGACGAACGGCGAGTTGGTGCTGGTGCTGCCCGGCGTACCGATGGTGGTCGATGTGCCGTTGCTCACACCCGAGGTGTTCCAGTTGCCCTTGTTCTGGATCGACCCGCCCCAGCGTACGCCCAGGCTTTTGTCGTAATCGACGTTGGCCTCGACAATCCGTGCCTCGATCATCACCTGACGCACCGGAATATCCAGTTGCGCCACGATCCGCCGCAGTTCGTCGAGGCGATCCTGAGTCTGGTAGGCAATGATGTTGTTGGTCCGCTCATCGACGGTAATCGAACCGCGTTCGTCGATTTTTGCTTCGGCGCTGGTCACCGACTGAAACAGCTTGGCGATGTCCGCCGCCTTGGCGTAGTTCACTTGCAGCAGTTCGCGGCGCAACGGCGCCAGTTCGGCGATCTGCTTCTGCGACTCCAGTTCCTGACGCTCGCGGGCAGCGATTTCGTCGGCCGGAGCCACCAGCAGCACATTGCCGATCTTGCGTTTATCCAGGCCCTTGGTTTTCAACACCAGATCCAGGGCCTGATCCCATGGCACATTTTGCAGACGCAAGGTGATGCCACCCTGCACCGTGTCGCTGGCAACCAGATTGAGGTTGGTGAAGTCGGCGATCAGTTGCAGTACCGAGCGCACATCAATGTCCTGGAAGTTCAGCGAGAGCTTTTCACCAACGTACGCCTGGCGGTCAGCGTTACGCTTTTGCAGGTCATCGACAGTCATCGGGCGGATGCTGACGGTCAGTTTGTTGTCGGTCTGGAAGGTGGAGTACTCATAGGTGCCACTGGGTTCAACCGTAATAACCGTGCGATCAGCGGTTACCCCGGCATTGACGAATTGCACCGGGGTGGCGAAATCCTTGACGTCGAGGCGTACCCGCAGCTTGTCCGGCAACTGCGTGCGCGCGAAGCTGAGGATGATCTTGCCGTCATGCTCCTGGATATCCGGGGCTATGGTCGGATCGGACAGATCGATGACGACATTGCCTTCACCTGCCGTTCCACGCTGGAAGTCCACACCGCGAATCGCCCGGCTTTTCGGCACAAATGCCTTGGCGGGCGCAGCCGCTTTCGCGGTAGCGCGCGGTGCAGCGGCAACAGAACGCGGCGCGATGGCCGGTGCGCCCTGACCGACCACCACGAACAGATTATTGCCCTCAACCCGCGTGGTGTACGGTACCAGTTGCGTCAGGCTGACAATCAGCCGCGTGCGCTCCTTGGCCTCAACCACCGTGGCCGTGCGTGCATTGCCGCTGCCCAGATCAAGGCTCTTGCTGGCCAACTGACTGGCGACGCCGGGCAGATCCAGGGCAATCCGCGCTGGTGATTCGGTGGTGTAGCCCTTGGGTTGTGGTGGTGGGCCGTCGAACGACAACTTCAGCTCGATGCGATCACCCGGCAACGCCGCCACGTCCAGCGTCTTCAGATTGGCCGCGAGTACCATCGGCGACATCAGCGCTATCCATAGCGAAAAACCGAGGGTGGAGAAAATCCTGTTCATTATTCGACTTCCACTATGAGTGCTCTTTCAAAGGAATGGTGCGCGGACGCTCCAGCCAGGCGCCTTCGCCGTCGGGCACGATCTCGACCACATCGACCTGGGTGGCGCTGATGGCAACGATGCGACCGTCGTTGCGCCCCAGGTAATCGCCGACCTTCAAGCGATGCACACCGCCAGCGCCGCGCAACAACGCGAAGGAGCCGGAAGCATTGGCAATCGTGCCGACCATCTCGAACTGCTCGATGTTGAAACCTTCGAGGTATTGCTTGACCCGGTTGGGGTCGGGTTTGACATTGCGCGAGCCGTGCTTCTGCCCGGCCAGATCGACGCGCACCTGGCGCGAGAACGGACTGCGCAAGTTGGCAGCGCTGTAAGTGAATGTTGGGTAAGACCGGAATGTCGGGGTTGGTTCAATCCTGCCTGCCGGGCGCAGGCGCACTTCGTTCATATAGGCGTCGAGATCACTGAAGTCATCGCTGCCACCACAACCGTTCAGCGCGAGCAGCGTCATCGACAACGCGATGTAACGAATCGGGCTCATTTCTGCAGCCCCTTGTCGTTATAGCGATAGGTCTTGGCAAGGATGCTCATGCGCAGCTTCGGCCCGCCCTCTTTATCGGCAGGAGCGAGTTCGAAATCATGCAAGGTGACAATGCGCGGCAGCCCGGCCACGCCACTGACGAAAGTGGCCAGGTCGTGATAGGCGCCGGTGACGGTGATCTGGATCGGCAGCTCGATATAAAACTGCTGAGTGACCTCCGGCAGCAGCTTGATCTCTTCGAACTCCAGGCCACTGCCCAGACCGGTGCGGGTGATGTCTTCGAGCAGTCCCGGCACTTCGGTGTCACTGGGCAATTGGCGCAACAACACGCCGAAGGTGTTTTCCATCTCCTTCATTTGCTGGGTGTACAGCTCAAGGTTGGCTGACAGGCGCGCCTTGCTGGCGAACTGTTCCTTGAGCGTGGCTTCTTCCTCGCGCTTGGCCTCCAGCTGGTTTTCCAGGTCACTGATGAAAAAGTTATAGCCAAGCGCCAGGACCAACACCATCAACAGCGCCCCGGCGATGGCTTTCACTGCCGCCGGCCATGAGCCGATGTTGCTGGTATCAAGATCGTTGAAATCGATGTCGCGCAGACTTTCCAGCCACTCGGACGGCTTCATTGCTCGTCCTCCACGGTGCGGGGCTGGCTCTGTCGTACCGTCAGCTCAAAGGTGTTGGCCTGATCCACCTGGCCTGCAGTCGTCGCCTTCACCTCGTTGAGGCTCGGTGCGTCGAACCAGTCCGAAGCCTCCAGATTGCGCATCAGGTCCGAGACCCGGTTGTTCGATTCCGCAGCGCCACTGATCGACAGGGTTTTGCCGACCATCTTTACATCGGTGAAATACACCCCGTCCGGCAGCGTGCGCGCCAGTTGATCGAAGATTCGCCCGCTGATCTGCCGGTTGCCCTGCAAGTCCTGAATGATGCGCATGCGCTCGACCAGTTGCTGGCGACGGGCCTTGAGATCGCTGATCTGTTTGATCCGTTCGTCGACCACGGCGATCTGCTTGCCGATGTAGTCGTTGCGCCCCACTTGCCGCTCGATGGCGGCACTGATGATTTGATCGGCAATCAGCACTGCGCCGACCGAGCCGACCACCACGCCGATCAAGGCCAGCAGAAAGCGTTTGCGCCGCTCTTCGCGACGTTCTTCGCGCCACGGAAGGAGGTTGATCCGCGCCATCAGTCAAAACTCCTGAGCGCGAGCCCGCAGGCGATCATCAGCGCCGGCGCATCACTGGCCAGCGCACCGGCATTGACCTTGCTGCTCAAGGCCATGCTGGCGAACGGGTTGGCCACTTGCGTCGGCGTACTCAGGCGCTGCTCGATCAAACGATCAAGTCCCGGCACCGACGCCGTGCCGCCGGCCAGCAGAATGTGATCGACCGCGTTGTACTGCCCGGAAGCGAAGAAAAACTGCAAGGAGCGCGACACCTGTTGCACCAGCGCCTCACGAAACGGCTGCAAGACCTCGCTGATGTAATCATCGGGCAGACCGCCCTGCTTTTTCGCCAGCCCCGCTTGTTCGAGGGTCAGGCCATAGCGGCGCTGGATTTCCTCGGTCAGTTGCCGGCCGCCGAACAATTGCTCGCGGGTATAGATGATCTTGCCGTTGTGCAGGACGCTGAGGGTGGTCATGGTCGCGCCGATATCGACCACCGCGACGGTGAGGCGCTCCTGAGAAGCCGCCAGTTGCGTGGCGAGCAAGCCGAACGAGCGCTCCAGGGCATAGGCCTCGACATCGACCACCCGTGCCGTCAGCCCGGCGAGGGCCAACGCCGCTTCGCGGACTTCGACGTTTTCCTTGCGACAAGCGGCCAGCAGCACGTTGACCCGCTCAGGGTTGCGCGGCGACACGCCCTGGACTTCGAAATCGATGGCAACTTCGTCCAGTGGATAGGGAATGTACTGGTCGGCTTCGATCTTCAGCTGGTTTTCCAGCTCGTCGTCGGACAGCCCGGCGTCCATCTCGATGATCTTGGTGATCACGGCGGAACCGGCCACCGCGACGGCCACGCTCTTGAGCCCGGTGCGCGCCTTGACCAGCACACGGCTCAGGGCCTGACCAACGCCTTCAAGTTCAGCGATGTTCTTTTCGACCACGGCATTGACCGGCAATGGCTCTACCGCATACGCCTCGACCCGGTAGCGATCACCCTGACGGCTCAGTTCCAGCAGCTTCACTGACGTGGAACTGATGTCGATCCCCAGTAACGTATTGGCCTTTTTATTGAAGAGTCCCAGCACTACCAATTCCCTATGACTTTCCGTGAGTTACGGACTCTGTAATACGCATTGCGTTCCTTCACCCCGTCTTGACAGAAGCGCAAATGACGCCCCCAGCAGAAAAGTGCTTATAATGCCCAGCGTTTTTTTCCGCTTTTTACTGCAAGCGCGGATGGTTCTGTGTGTAGCCGGAGCCCCGTCGCCAAATTCATTCTTTGCCCTGGATGTCCAAAAGCCTTGATTCGTCTGCTGAAATTTTTCGGTTGGTCCATCGTCGCCGTTTTCTGCGGACTGCTTTTAGGTCTCAGCGGCGCGTTTCTTTACCTTAGTCCGGGTTTGCCGTCTGTGGAGGCCCTGCGAAGCATTCAGTTGCAGATTCCGCTGCGGGTCTACAGCAGCGACAACAAGTTGATCGCAGAATTTGGCGAAATGCGCCGTACACCGATCCGTTTCGCCGACATTCCCCCCAATTTCATTAATGCGTTACTAAGTGCTGAAGACGACAATTTTGCCAACCACTATGGTGTCGATCCGAGCAGCCTGATGCGCGCCGCGACCCAACTGGTCAAAAGCGGGCACATTCAGTCTGGCGGTAGCACCATCACCATGCAGGTGGCGAAGAACTTCTTCCTGACCAGCGAACGCAGCTTCTCGCGCAAAACCACGGAAATTCTTCTGGCGCTGCAGATCGAGCGGCAGCTGACCAAGGATGAAATCCTTGAGCTGTACGTGAACAAGATCTATCTGGGCAACCGCGCCTATGGCATCGAAGCAGCGGCGCAGGTGTATTACGGCAAGTCGATCCGAGATGTCAGTCTGGCGCAGATGGCGATGATCGCCGGCCTGCCGAAGGCGCCGTCGCGCTTCAACCCGCTGGCCAACCCGGCGCGCAGCAAAGAGCGCCGCGACTGGATCCTCGGGCGCATGTACAAGCTCGGCAAGATCAGCGAAGCGGACTACACCGCGGCGATCAACGAGCCGCTGAACGCCAGCTATCACGTGCCGACCCCGGAAGTGAACGCACCGTACATCGCTGAAATGGCCCGCGCCGAAATGGTCGGCCGTTATGGCAGCGACGCTTACACCGAAGGTTTCCGCGTCACCACCACGGTGCCGAGCAACCTGCAGGAAATGGCCAACACCGCGCTGCACGAAGGTTTGATGACCTACGACCAGCGTCACGGTTACCGCGGCCCCGAGTCGCGCCTGCCGGGCAAGACACGCGAAGCGTGGGCCAGCGAACTGACCAAGCAGCGCACCATCAGCAGCCTGGAGCCGGTCATCGTCACCCAGGTCGACAAGAACGGCCTGCAAGTGCTGACCCGCACCGGCGAAGAACACGTCGCCTGGGACACCATGAAATGGGCGCGACCGTTCCTCAACACCAACAGCATGGGCGCCAATCCGCGCCAGCCGTCGGATGTGGCGCAGGTCGGCGATCTGGTTCGCGTGCAGCGTCAGAAAGACAATTCGCTGAAGTTCAGCCAGATTCCGCAGGCACAAGGTGCGCTGGTGTCGCTGGATCCGCAGAACGGTGCGATTCGCTCGCTGGTCGGCGGTTTTGCCTTCGAGCAGAGCAACTACAACCGCGCGATGCAGGCCAAGCGTCAGCCGGGCTCGAGCTTCAAGCCGTTCGTCTACAGCGCTGCGCTGGATAGCGGCTACACCGCCGCCACGCTGGTCAACGACGCGCCGATCGTGTTCGTCGACGAGTACCTGGACAAGGTCTGGCGTCCGAAGAACGACACCAACACCTTCCTCGGCCCGATCCGCTTGCGCGAGGCGCTGTACAAGTCGCGTAACCTGGTGTCTATCCGCTTGCTGCAGGCGATGGGCGTAGGCAAGACCATCGACTACATCACCCGTTTCGGCTTCAACAAGCAGGATCTGCCGCCCAACCTGTCGCTGGCGCTGGGCACTGCAACGCTGACGCCGATGGAAATTGCGACCGGTTGGAGTACGTTCGCCAACGGCGGCTACAAGATCACCCCGTACATCATCGACAAGATCGAAAGCCGTAACGGCGACACGCTGTTTCTCGCCAACCCGCCAACCGTGCCTCAGGGCGGTTCGGCGACGGACGGTTTCGCCGCGCCGGATACTCAATCGTTCACGGTCAATGCCGCGCCGGTTCCGGGCGAAGCCCCGGGCAACGCAGCTGTGCCACAAGCACCCGCCGTCGCGGAACGTATCGTCGATGGGCGCACCACGTACATCCTCAACAGCATGCTGCAGGACGTGATCAAGCTCGGCACCGGCCGTCGCGCACTGGCCATGGGCCGCAGCGATATCGCCGGTAAAACCGGTACTACCAACGAATCGAAAGATGCCTGGTTCTCCGGTTACAACGCCGATTACGTCACCACCGTGTGGACCGGTTTCGACCAGCCAGAAAGCCTCGGTCGTCGTGAATTCGGCGGCACCGTGGCGCTGCCGATCTGGATGAACTACATGTCAGCTGCGCTGAAGGACAAGCCGCCGCACGTGCAGCCTGAGCCGGAGGGCATCCTCAGCCTGCGGGTGGACCCGGTCAGCGGCCGTGCGGCGACACCGAGCACGCCGGGCGCGTATTTCGAACTGTTCAAGTCTGAGGACACACCGCCGTCGGTGAACGAGCTGGGTAATGGCGCCGTACCGGGCAGCCCGCTGCCGGCGGATGAGCAGGCGCCGATCGATTTGTTCTGATCCAGCGCCATTGAAAAGCCCCGCCTTCGTGAGAAGTGCGGGGCTTTTTTATGGCTGAAGATCAAGAGCCCCTCACCCTAGCCCTCTCCCAATGGGAGAGGGAACTGATTGGGGGATGCTGGTGAGGGATGCCGACCTGAACGTGCTGTGTTGAATCCATAGGCGCTAATGCACTTTCAGGTCGGTGTATCTCGCGAATCTCCCACGGTCAGTCCCCTCTCACTCAGGGAGAGGGTTAGGGTGAGGGGCTCTTGATCTTCAGGCAATAAAAAGCCCCGACTCTCACGAGCCGGGGCTTTCGGTTGAAGTGCTACAACGGCTTAGCCGTTGAACACGTCATCCACGCTTTTCAGCGGGTAGTTCTTCGGATATGGCAGGGTCGCCACACCAGTCTCGATCGCAGCTTTGGCCACAGCGTCGGAGATCAGGGTGATCAGGCGCTTGTCCATTGGCTTCGGAATGATGTACTCACGGCCGAACTCCAGCGGCGCGCCGCCGTAGGCATCGCACACGTCCTGTGGAACAGGCAGCTTGGCCAGTTCACGCAGGGCGTTGGCTGCAGCCACTTTCATTTCTTCGTTGATGCGCTTGGCGCGAACGTCCAGAGCACCACGGAAGATGAACGGGAAGCCCAGTACGTTGTTGACCTGGTTCGGGTAGTCCGAACGGCCGGTGGCCATGATCACGTCGCTGCGAGTAGCGTGCGCCAGTTCCGGGGAGATTTCCGGATCCGGGTTCGAGCAGGCGAACACGATCGGGTTGGCCGCCATCGACAGCAGTCCTTCAGCGCTCAGCAGGTTCGGGCCGGACAGACCGACGAACACGTCAGCGCCTGCCAGTGCGTCAGCCAGAGTGCGCTTGTCGGTGGCGTGAGCGAATACGGCTTTGTACTGGTTCAGGTCGTCACGGCCGGAGTGGATCACACCGGTACGGTCAACCATGAAGATGTTTTCGATGCGAGCGCCCATGCTCACCAGCAGTTTCATGCAGGAGATGGCGGCAGCGCCGGCGCCCAGGCAGACGATCTTGGCGTCTGGCAGGGTTTTGCCAGCGATTTCCAGGGCGTTGATCATGCCCGCAGCGGTCACGATCGCGGTGCCGTGCTGGTCATCGTGGAACACCGGAATGTCGCACTGCTCAATCAGAGCACGTTCGATCTCAAAGCACTCAGGTGCCTTGATGTCTTCCAGGTTGATGCCACCGAAGGTGATGGAGATACGCTTGACGGTGTCGATGAAGGCTTGCGGGCTTTCGGAGTCGACTTCGATGTCGAAAACGTCGATGCCGGCGAAGCGCTTGAACAGAACGCCTTTACCTTCCATTACTGGCTTGGAAGCCAATGGGCCGAGGTTGCCCAGGCCGAGAATCGCGGTGCCATCGGAAATGACTGCAACCAGGTTGCCCTTGCCGGTGTATTTGTAGGCCAGTTCAGGATCGCGAGCGATCTCACGCACTGGTTCAGCTACGCCGGGGCTGTAGGCCAGCGACAAGTCGCGAGCGGTAGCAGTGGCCTTGGTGAGCTCGACACTCAGCTTCCCTGGACGAGGATTGGCATGATATTCGAGAGCGGCAGTTTTCAGATCAGACATTTTGGCATTCCGCTTTTTACTGTTGGACAGACTGGTCAGCGAGGATACGCGCCTCGCAAAGTCCCCACAAGACTGAGCGGTCACCCCTGTCAAGCGCCCTGCCCTACGACTTTGGGCCAAGAGCCACGGCGCACAAGGGCTGGACTGTTCACAATCGACAGAAAAAATGTCTACAATTTTTCTTCAGGGTGATCTTTGCAACATTGAAGAATCGGTCAGCGGCAGCAACCAACGCGACTGCCCGGATTGCAGCCCACCGCGCCGCGAACGATCGACGATCCAGCCGCGAGCCTCGATCTGCTTGCCTTTGAGCGCCTGCAAACGGGCATTGTCGAATTGTCCGACCAGATTGGGTGCAACGCGCAATACAAGCGCATCCTGCAACTCGATCCAGATTCCGCCGCGATTGCGTTGAACCTTGCTCACACGCCCACTGATCACGGCGAAACCCGAGCGCTGGATCTGCTCCGCTTTCAGTACAGGCGATTGCCGCCAGAGGCCCAGTCCGGCCTTGCGCGCACTGCGTTCGGCGGCTTGCTGACAGGCAACAAGATCGACATTCGGCGCGACTGCGACCTGGAAACCGAGGCCATCGGCGAGCATTTGCGCTTCGAGATTGGCGCCACTGGCGCTGTAAATATGCGCAAGCGTACGCCCGTAATGGTCTTTGGCTTGCCTGCCAGGCAGCAAACCGACACGTCCGCCGCTGGCATCGACCAGCGCTTGCAGGCGTTGGCGTGCCGCCACTGCGAAGGGTTCGTCGCTGCGACCCTGCCTGCCCAGTTCAGGCGTGTTGAGGCCGATCATCCGTACGCTGCGACCATCGCTCAGGCGCAGTGTGTCGCCATCGACTACGCGCTGCACCGTGACGCTGGTCAGTCCTGCAGGCGCCGGGCAAAAGGCCTGGGCGACGGACAGCCAAATCGCAGACACAAAAAAGGCGCCCGCAAGGGACGCCTTTTTCATCAGTCTGGAGAAGTCGAAACGACCTTCCAAAATGATCAGCCTCAGGCTTTTTTGCCAACGCCGAAAGTAGCGAAACGGTCTGCGAACTTCTGCACGCGGCCGCCGGTGTCCAGAGTCTTCTGCTTACCGGTGTAGAACGGGTGGCATTCGTTGCAAACGTCGATCGCCAGGGCTTTGCCGAAGGTCGAACGAGTTTCGAACTTGTTACCGCACGAGCAGGTAACAGCGATTTCTGGGTAATTCGGGTGGATATCGGCTTTCATGGTGTATTCCTCAGGCTAGCGTGCCGCCACCCAACACTATTGTTGAATACCGCACGTAATTAGGCCGCGGATTCTACCAGACCTTTTCAATCACGCAAGCTGTCACCGAGACCGACCGTCTGCTAGGCTCCCGGCCCATTGCGCTGTCCCTGTGGGAGCGAGCCTGCTCGCGAAGACGATCTATCAGCCAGTATTTTCGTCGCCTGACACACCGCTTTCGCGAGCAGGCTAGCTCCCACAGGTTATGTACACAGTCCTTTTAATCGTCTGTTGATCGAGATCCCCCCGCGTGCCCGACGCCATTCTGCGCCTCGCCCTGCCTTCGCCCTTGCGCCGCCTGTTCGATTATCGGGCGCCGGCCGGTGTGCTGCGTGAGCAATTGCAGCCAGGCATGCGCCTGCGGGTGCCGTTCGGCCGACGCGAGATGATCGGGATTCTGGTCGAGGTCACCGACACCAGCGAAGTGCCGGTGGAAAAACTCAAACCGGCGCTGGCCCTGCTTGATGCCACGCCGCCGTTGCCACCGGCGCTGTTCAAGTTGTGCCTGTGGACTTCGCAGTATTATCAGCACAGCCTCGGCGACACCCTGAGCTGGGCACTGCCGGTGCTGCTGCGCCAAGGCGAGCTGGCCGAGGCGCGGCAGGAACGTTTCTGGTCGATCGTGCCCGGCGCCAGCCTTGATGATCCGCGCATCGCCCGCGCCCCGCGCCAGCGCGAAGCCTTGGCGACACTGGCCCAGCATCCACATGGCGTCGCCCATCAGTTGCTGAGCAAACTGATGCTGAGCAAGGACAGCCTTGATCTGCTGCTGGCGAAAAACCTGGTGCAAGTGGAAATCCGCCGCCATGCACCTGGCGTGCGCCATGAGCACTGGCTGGCGCAACCGGAATTGCCGCTGAACACCGAGCAGCGCGCCGCGTATGAAGCGATTCGCGCCGGATTCGACAGTTATCACGCGTTTCTCCTGGCTGGGGTTACCGGCAGCGGCAAGACCGAAGTCTATCTACAGCTGATTCGCGAAACCCTCGAAGCCGGCAAACAGGCGCTGGTGCTGATCCCGGAGATCAACCTCGGCCCGCAGACCCTGGCGCGCTTCGAGCAGCGCTTCAACGCGCGCATCGCCCTGCTGCACTCGGCGGTCAATGATCGCGAGCGCCTCGACGCCTGGCTCGCCGCCCGCGATGGCGAGGCCGACATTATTATCGGCACCCGTTCGGCGCTGTTCACGCCGATGAAAAACCCCGGGCTGATCATCATCGACGAAGAGCACGACGGCTCTTATAAACAGCAGGAAGGTTTGCGCTACCACGCCCGTGATCTGGCGCTGGTGCGTGCGCGGCAGGAAAACATCCCGATCGTGCTCGGCTCCGCCACACCATCGCTGGAAAGTCTGCACAACGCCTACACCGGCCGTTACGGCCTCCTACGCCTGAATGAACGTGCCGGCGGTGCCAAGCAACCACGTTTCCTGCGCCTGGATGTGAAAAGCCGTCCACTGGACAGTGGGATTTCCGGACCGATGCAGCAGGCCATCGGCCAGACGCTCGCCAACGGCCAACAGGTGCTGGTGTTCCTCAACCGTCGCGGATTTGCGCCGACACTGCTCTGCCACGATTGCGGCTGGATGTCCGAATGCTCGCGCTGCGACGCGCGGATGACCGTGCACCAACGCTACGGCGAACTGCGCTGCCACCACTGTGGCTACGTCGAACGCACGCCGCGCCAGTGCCCGAAGTGCAACAAGGTCGATCTGCGCCCGGTCGGCGCCGGCACCGAGCGTGCCGAGGAACGTCTGGCAATTCTGTTTCCCGATTACCCGGTACTGCGCGTCGACCGTGACAGCACGTCGCGCAAGGACGCGATGAATCAGCTGTTCGCGACGATTCAGAAGGGCCAGCCGTGCATTCTGGTCGGCACGCAGATGTTGGCCAAGGGGCACCATTTTCCACGGGTGACGCTGGTATCGATTCTGGATGCTGACGGTGGCCTGTTCTCCGGCGACTTCCGCGCCAGCGAACGGATGGCGCAATTGATCGTACAAGTCGCCGGCCGTGCCGGGCGGGCGGAAGAGCCGGGCAAGGTGATCATTCAGACCCACCTCGCCGACCATCCTTTATTGGTGCAACTTACCGAACAGGGTTATTTCGCCTTCGCCGAACAGGCTCTGAGCGAGCGTCGCGCCGCCGGCCTGCCGCCGTTTGCGCATCTGGCGTTGTTGCGCGCCGAAGCGCACAAGCCGGGGCAGGCGGAAGGTTTTCTCGATGAGGCGTGCAGCGAGGCTGAGCGCTTGCTGGCTGAACAAAATTTGACCGGCATCGAACTGCTCGGGCCAGTGCCGGCGCCGATGGAACGCCGTGCCGGACGTTATCGCGCGCAGTTGTTGTTGCAGGCGACAGCACGGGCGCCGCTGCATCGGTTGCTGGCCAGTTGGTTGCTGGCGCTGGAGCAGATGCCGAGCGGGCGCGCGGTGCGCTGGTCGCTGGATGTCGATCCCGTCGATTTGTATTGAAGATCAAAAGATCGCAGCCTGCGGCAGCTCCTACAGCAAAATGCGTATCCCCGTGTAGGAGCTGCCGAAGGCGGCGATCTTTTGACCTGAATGTCACCACATATCCATAAGCTGCCTGCTAAGGTTGGCAAGCCCGTCTTCGCAACGGATAATGCCCAGTTTTTCCACCCGCGCATCGATGCGCCCGCCGCGCTTGCGGTCGAAAGAGAAGACCATGAAAGACACCATTCGCCAGCTGATCCAACAAGCCCTCACCCAACTCGTCAACGAAGGTGTGTTGCCTGAAGGCCTGTCGCCGGCGATTCAGGTGGAGAACGCCCGTGACAAGACCCACGGCGACTTCGCCAGCAACATCGCGATGATGCTGGCCAAGCCTGCGGGCATGAAGCCGCGCGATCTCGCGGAAAAAATCATCACCGCGCTGCCGGCTGACGAGAACGTCACCAAGGCCGAAATCGCTGGCCCGGGCTTCATCAATTTCTTCCAGAACACCCAGGCTCTGGCCAACCGCCTCGATGCCGCACTGGCCGATGCTCACGTTGGCGTGCGCAAGGCCGGCCCGGCGCAGCGCACCGTGGTCGATCTGTCGGCGCCGAACCTGGCCAAAGAGATGCACGTCGGCCACTTGCGCTCGACCATCATCGGCGACGGTGTGGCGCGCGTGCTGGAATTCCTCGGCGACGAAGTGATCCGCCAGAACCACGTTGGCGACTGGGGCACCCAGTTCGGCATGTTGATGGCGTATCTGCAGGAAAACCCGATCACCAGCGACGAGCTGTCCGACCTGGAAAACTTCTACCGCGCCGCCAAACAGCGTTTCGACGAATCCGCAGAATTCGCCGACCGCGCCCGTGGTCTGGTGGTCAAGCTGCAGGCCGGCGATGCCGAGTGCCTGGCGCTGTGGACCCGGTTCAAGGACATCTCGCTGTCGCACTGCCAGAAAATCTACGAACTGCTCAACGTCAAACTGACCATGGCCGACGTGATGGGCGAAAGCGCCTACAACGACGACCTGATCAACGTCGTAAACGACTTGAAAGCGGCTGGTATGCTGGTCGAGAGCAACGGCGCCCAGTGCGTGTTCCTCGACGAGTTCAAGAACGCCGACGGCGACCCGCTGCCGGTGATCATCGTCAAGGCTGACGGCGGCTACCTCTATGCCACCACTGACCTCGCCGCCGTACGCTACCGCAGCGGCAAACTGAAAGCCGATCGCGCGCTGTACTTCGTCGATCAGCGTCAGGCCCTGCACTTCCAGCAAGTGTTCGCTGTAGCGCGCAAGGCCGGTTTCGTGACCCATCCGATGGAAATGGAGCACATGGGCTTCGGCACCATGAACGGCGCCGATGGCCGTCCGTTCAAAACCCGTGACGGCGGCACCGTGAAGCTGATCGACCTGCTGACCGAAGCGCAGGAACGTGCCTATAACCTGGTGAAAGAAAAAAACCCGGAACTGGCCGAAGACGAATTGCGCAACATCGCCAAGGTCGTCGGTATCGGCGCGGTGAAATACGCCGACCTGTCGAAGCACCGCACCAGCGACTACAGCTTCAACTTCGACCTGATGCTGAACTTCGAAGGCAACACCGCACCGTACCTGCTGTACGCCTACACCCGTGTGGCCGGCGTGTTCCGCAAACTGGGCAAGGACTTCAGCGAAGTCGATGGGCAGATCGTCCTCGAAGCCGCGCACGAGCAAGAGCTGGCGGCGAAACTGGCGCAGTTCGGCGAAGTGCTGAACAACGTGTCCGACAAAGGCACGCCGCACATTCTCTGCACTTATCTGTACGACGTTGCCGGTCTGTTCTCCAGTTTCTACGAGAACTGCCCGATCCTCGCCGCCGAGACCCCGGCCCAGATGCAGAGCCGTCTGCGTCTGGCCGCGCTGACCGGTCGCACCCTCAAGCAAGGCCTGGAGCTGTTGGGTCTGGAAACTCTGGAGCGTATGTAAGTTGGCTGCCAAGAAAAAACCTGCACCCAAGCGTGGCGCCAGCCGTTACCAAGCTCCTGCGAAGCAACCGATTCCGGGTTGGCTGTGGATGGCCATCGGCCTGACGGTCGGCGCGTTCATCGTGTTCCTGATGAAGCTGGAACCGGGCAAGGGCAGCGACACGGTCAAGCGCGAGAAAGTCGAACAGGCACAACAGCAAAAAGCGTCGAAGATCGCCGAGGCCAACAAGACCCCGCCGAGCCCGACGCAACCAGTGAAGCCGAAGTACGATTTCTACACCCTGCTGCCGGAATCTGAAGTGATCGTGCCGCCGGACGCGGTGCCGGAGAAGACTTTGCCGACGCCACAAGTGCCGGCCATCCCGACGACGCCGGTGACCCCGGCGGAAGCGGCGAAGATCGACACCGCGCGCGCTCAGGCAGCCCTGGCCGGGATTACCCCGCCGCCAGCGCCACCGGTGAGCAAAGCGGCGCCAGTGACCAAGTTCTTCTTGCAGGCCGGTTCGTTCCGCAAGGAAACCGATGCCGACAAGGTCCGCGCGCAGATTATTCTGCTCGGTCAGGCCGTAGCGGTTGAGTCCGGCACAGTGAAGGATGAAACCTGGTATCGCGTTTTGGTCGGCCCGTTCAGCAACCGTGAACAACTGACCACCGCGCAGAAACAACTGGCCGGTGCCGGCTTCAGCAACCTGTTGTTACAACAACGCCAGAGCCGCTGATTCCCTCCCACACGGGCGCCACAAATCCCCTGTAGGAGCTGCCGAAGGCTGCGATCTTTTGATTTTGTTTCAGATCAAGATCAAAAGATCGCAGCCTTCGGCAGCTCCTACAGGGGGTCGCCGTTCGTCCCTCCGCACCCTCCCCGGTTGAAATCCTCTCCAACACCCCCATATGAATGGGCATAAGGCACTTTCGCCCCGCTGTGTGGAGACTCTTCCCTTGACCACCATCGTTTCAGTCCGCCGTCACGGCAAAGTCGTCATGGGCGGCGACGGCCAGGTTTCTCTCGGCAATACCGTGATGAAAGGCAACGCGAAAAAAGTCCGTCGCCTGTACCACGGCCAGGTCATCGCCGGTTTTGCCGGTGCCACCGCCGACGCCTTTACCCTCTTCGAACGCTTCGAAGGCCAGCTTGAGAAACATCAGGGCCACCTGGTCCGCGCCGCTGTCGAACTCGCCAAAGAATGGCGCACCGACCGCTCCCTGAGCCGCCTCGAAGCCATGCTCGCGGTTGCCAACAAGGACGCTTCGCTGATCATCACCGGTAACGGTGACGTGGTCGAACCCGAAGACGGCCTGATCGCCATGGGTTCCGGCGGCGCCTATGCGCAAGCCGCGGCCAGCGCGCTGCTGAAAAAGACCGACCTGTCGGCCCGTGAAATCGTCGAAACCGCCCTCGGTATCGCCGGCGACATCTGTGTATTCACCAACCACACTCAGACCATTGAGGAGCAGGATCTCGCTGAATAAGCCTGACGCGGCCCTGTGCCACGGCTTGTTTCTGCTTGAGGACCGTCAATTACTATGTCCATGACTCCCCGCGAAATCGTCCACGAACTCAACCGCCATATCATCGGCCAGGACGATGCCAAGCGCGCCGTCGCGATTGCCCTGCGCAACCGCTGGCGCCGCATGCAGCTGCCTGAAGAGCTGCGCGTTGAAGTGACCCCGAAAAACATCCTGATGATCGGCCCGACCGGTGTCGGTAAAACCGAGATCGCCCGTCGCCTGGCGAAACTGGCCAACGCCCCGTTCATCAAAGTCGAAGCGACCAAGTTCACCGAAGTCGGCTACGTCGGTCGTGACGTCGAATCGATCATCCGTGATCTGGCTGACGCCGCGATCAAGATGCTCCGCGAGCAGGAAATGACCCGCGTTCGCCATCGCGCTGAAGACGCTGCCGAGGATCGTATCCTCGACGCACTGCTGCCGCCGGCGCGCATGGGCTTCAGCAATGAAGAAGCGCCAAGCTCCGATTCCAACACCCGCCAGCTGTTCCGCAAGCGCCTGCGCGAAGGTCAGCTGGACGACAAGGAAATCGAGATCGAAGTGGCCGAAATGGCCGGCATCGAAATCGCCACGCCGCCGGGCATGGAAGAGATGACCAACCAGCTGCAGTCGCTGTTTGCCAATATGGGCAAGGGCAAGAAGAAGTCGCGCAAGCTCAAGGTCAAAGAAGCGCTGAAACTGGTGCGCGACGAAGAAGCCGGGCGTCTGGTCAACGAAGAAGAGCTGAAAGCCAAGGCGCTGGAAGCGGTTGAACAGCACGGCATCGTGTTCATCGACGAGATCGACAAAGTTGCCAAGCGCGGTAATGTCGGCGGTGCCGATGTGTCCCGTGAAGGCGTGCAGCGCGACCTGCTGCCGCTGATCGAAGGCTGCACCGTCAACACCAAACTGGGCATGGTCAAGACTGACCACATCCTGTTCATCGCCTCCGGCGCGTTCCACCTGAGCAAGCCGAGCGATCTGGTGCCGGAGCTGCAAGGCCGTCTGCCGATCCGTGTCGAACTCAAGGCGCTGAGCCCGTCGGATTTCGAACGCATCCTCAGCGAGCCGCACGCTTCGCTCACCGAGCAATATTGCGCGCTGCTGAAAACCGAAGGCCTGAACATCCAGTTCCAGCCGGAAGGCATCAAGCGTCTGGCGGAGATCGCCTGGCAGGTCAACGAGAAGACCGAGAACATCGGTGCCCGTCGCCTGCATACGCTGCTTGAGCGTCTGCTGGAGGAGGTGTCGTTCAGCGCCGGTGATCTGGCCAGCACCCACGATGAGAAGCCGATCCTGATCGACGCCGAATACGTCAACAGCCACCTCGGCGAATTGGCGCAGAACGAAGACCTGTCCCGTTATATCCTGTAGGTCACCGTCCCTGTAGGAGCTGCCGCAGGCTGCGATCTTTTGACTTGAGTTTGTTAAAAAGCAAGATCAACAGATCGCAGCCTTCGGCAGCTCCTACAGGGTGTTCCTCTAGTCGGATGACCTGCAATGACTACTATTCCTACCGACATCAAACTGCACAAAGCCTCGAAAACCCTGACGCTCACCTACGAGTCCGGCGAGGAATACACCCTGCCCGCCGAATTCCTGCGCGTGCATTCCCCCTCCGCCGAGGTCCAGGGCCACGGCAAACCGATCCTGCAATTCGGCAAGCTCAATGTCGGTCTGAGCAAACTGGAACCGGCCGGTCATTACGCACTGAAACTGACCTTCGACGATGGCCACGACAGTGGCTTGTTCACTTGGGATTATCTCTATGAGCTGGGGCGACGTCATGACGCACTCTGGGCCGATTATCTGGCCGAGCTCAAAGCTGCCGGAAAAACCCGCGATCCGGACGAGTCGATCGTCAAGCTGATGCTCTAGCCCGAGACTCTTGCTCTTTAGAGGGCATTTTCTAAATTCATCTGTTTGAATGCTCTGCTGTGTGGCCGAGGATCGGCCTGCTTGCGAAAAAAATTAAACTCGGGTAACCAATGGAGCTGGCAAGTTCCCTGCAGTGCTCTACGACTGTAAAGCAGCTATGCAGAATTAACGGTCACCCGAGCAGTAGTACCTGGCATTGGCTGTGGAACTGCACAGCAGAAAACCGGGTACTCGTCTCAGGACAATGGAGCGTCGTAGATGAGTAACAAGAATAACGATGACTTGAAGTACCAAGCCTCGGAAAACACCCTGGGGCTTAATCCCGTCGTTGGGCTACGCGGAAAGGATCTGCTGGCCTCTGCTCGTATGGTGCTGAAACAGGCCATCAAACAACCGATCCATAGCGTCAGGCACGTCACCCATTTCGGCCTCGAACTGAAGAACGTGTTGTTTGGTAAATCCGAATTGCAACCGGCTGGCGATGACCGTCGCTTCGCCGATCCTGCGTGGAGCCAGAACCCGCTCTACAAACGTTATCTGCAAACTTACCTGGCGTGGCGCAAGGAACTCCATGCCTGGATTGATGACAGCAGCCTGTCACCCAAAGACATCGCCCGCGGCCACTTCGTGATCAACCTGATGACCGAAGCGATGGCCCCGACCAACACCGCCGCCAACCCGGCGGCGGTGAAACGCTTCTTCGAAACCGGCGGCAAGAGCCTGCTCGATGGCCTCTCGCACCTGGCCAAGGATCTGGTCCATAACGGCGGCATGCCGAGCCAGGTCAACATGGGCGCGTTCGAAGTCGGCAAAAGCCTCGGTGTCACCGAAGGCGCGGTGGTGTTTCGCAACGACGTGCTGGAGCTGATCCAGTACAAGCCGATCACCGAGCAAGTCCACGAGCGCCCACTGTTGGTGGTGCCGCCGCAGATCAACAAGTTCTACGTATTCGATTTGAGCCCGGACAAGAGTCTGGCGCGCTTCTGCCTGCGCAATAACGTGCAGACGTTCATCGTCAGCTGGCGCAACCCGACCAAGGCCCAGCGCGAGTGGGGCCTGTCGACCTACATCGATGCATTGAAAGAAGCCGTCGACGTGGTCACCGCGATCACCGGCAGCAAAGACGTGAACATGCTCGGCGCCTGCTCCGGCGGCATCACCTGCACCGCCCTGCTCGGCCACTACGCGGCGATCGGCGAGAAGAAGGTCAATGCCCTCACGCTGCTGGTCAGCGTGCTCGACACGACGCTGGACAGCGATGTCGCCCTGTTCGTCGACGAGCAGACCCTGGAGACCGCCAAGCGCCACTCGTACCAGGCCGGTGTACTGGAAGGCAAAGACATGGCCAAGGTCTTCGCCTGGATGCGCCCGAATGATCTGATCTGGAACTACTGGGTCAACAATTACCTGTTGGGCAACGAGCCGCCGGTGTTCGACATCCTGTTCTGGAACAACGACACCACCCGCTTGCCGGCCGCGTTCCACGGCGACCTGATCGAGATGTTCAAAAACAACCCACTGATTCGCCCCAATGCACTGGAAGTGTGCGGTACGCCGATCGACCTCAAGCAGGTCACGGCCGACATCTTCTCGCTGGCCGGCACCAACGACCACATCACCCCGTGGAAGTCCTGCTACAAGTCGGCACAGTTGTTTGGTGGCAAGGTCGAGTTCGTGTTGTCGAGCAGCGGGCATATCCAGAGCATTCTGAACCCGCCGGGCAACCCGAAATCGCGCTACATGACCGGCGAAGAAATGGCCGCCAATGCCGATGACTGGCAAGAGAACTCGACCAAGCACACCGACTCCTGGTGGCTGTACTGGCAGGCGTGGCAGGCCGAGCGCTCGGGCAACCTGAAAAAGGCCCCGCTGAAACTGGGCAACAAAGCGTATCCGGCGGGTGAAGCCTCGCCGGGCACTTACGTTCACGAGCGGTAACTGACACCACCCTGCCCAATGCAGGAGCTGCCGCAGGCTGCGATCTTTTGATTCTGTTTTTAAAATCAAGATCAAAAGATCGCAGCCTTCGGCAGCTCCTACACAGGGAATCGGGTGTACTTGAAATCCACAGGGCCTGAAGCATGCCGCAACCGTTCATATTCCGTACCGTCGATCTGGATGGCCAGACCCTCCGCACGGCGGTACGCCCCGGCAAGCCTCACTTGACGCCCTTGCTGATTTTCAACGGCATCGGCGCCAACCTGGAGCTGGTGTTTCCGTTTGTCGCGGCACTGGATCCGGACCTGGAAGTGATCGCCTTCGACGTGCCCGGTGTCGGCGGCTCGTCGACGCCGAACCGGCCGTATCGCTTTCCCGGGCTGGCCAAGCTGACGTCGAGGATGCTCGATTACCTCGACTACGGTCAGGTCAACGTCATCGGCGTGTCGTGGGGCGGCGCCTTGGCGCAACAGTTCGCTTACGACTACCCCGAGCGCTGCAAGAAACTGGTGCTGGCGGCGACCGCGGCCGGTGCGGTGATGGTGCCGGGCAAGCCGAAAGTGCTGTGGATGATGGCCAGTCCGCGGCGCTACATTCAGCCTTCCCATGTGATCCGCATCGCCCCACTGATCTACGGCGGCTCGTTCCGTCGTGACCCGACGCTGGCGGCCAGCCACGCCGCGAAAGTGCGTTCGGCGGGCAAGCTCGGTTACTACTGGCAACTGTTCGCAGGCCTCGGCTGGACCAGCATTCACTGGCTGCACAAGATCCATCAGCCAACGCTGGTGCTGGCCGGCGATGACGATCCGCTGATCCCGCTGATCAACATGCGCATGCTCGCCTGGCGCATTCCCAACGCCCAACTGCACATCATCGACGACGGTCATCTGTTCCTGATTACCCGTGCCGAAGCGGTGGCGCCGATCATCATGAAATTTCTCCAGGAGGAACGTCAGCGTGCAGTGATGCACCCGCATCCGACACCGCTGGGCGGTTAACCGCTGCGGCAGGCTTTATGCAAGCGTTATGGAGTGCGCGGCAGGACGCCGCGCAGGCAGCAACCCGCAACAGCGTCTATGGTGTTCTGGTTCGGTGAGTTTGTTTTTGGCCTGAAGACGAAGGAGTGTTGAGTCATGCGCGACAAACCAGCGACGGGCGTGGTGCCCAGCCCCGCCGTGTTCATCAATGCACAAAGTGCGATCACTGGCCTGCGTGGCCGGGATTTGATTTCGACCTTGCGCAGTGTGGCAGCCCATGGCCTGCGCAACCCGATCCACAGTGCGAAGCACGCGTTGAAACTCGGCGGCCAATTGGGTCGCGTGCTGCTTGGCGAAACCCTGCACCCGACCAATCCGAACGACAGCCGTTTCGCTGATCCGGCGTGGAGCCTCAACCCGTTCTACCGACGCAGCCTGCAGGCCTATCTGGCCTGGCAAAAACAGGTCAAAAGCTGGATCGACGAAAGCAGCATGAGTGATGACGATCGCGCCCGCGCGCACTTCGCTTTCACCCTGCTCAATGATGCCGTGGCACCGTCGAACACCTTGCTCAACCCGCTGGCGGTCAAGGAGCTGTTCAACTCCGGCGGGCACAGTCTGGTGCGTGGTCTCAGCCATTTGTTCGATGACTTGCTGCACAACGATGGCCTGCCGCGCCAAGTGACCAAGCAGGCTTTCGAGGTCGGCAAGACCGTCGCCACCACCACCGGCTCGGTGGTGTTTCGCAACGAGATGCTGGAGCTGATCCAGTACAGACCGATGAGCGAAAAGCAGTACGCCAAACCACTGCTGGTGGTGCCGCCGCAAATCAACAAGTACTACATTTTCGACCTCAGCCCACACAACAGCTTCGTCCAGTACGCACTGAAAAACGGCCTGCAGACCTTCATGATCAGTTGGCGCAACCCGGATGTGCGCCATCGCGAATGGGGCCTGTCGACGTATGTCGAGGCGGTGGAAGAGGCGATGAACATCTGTCGGGCGATCACCGGCGCCCGCGAGGTCAACCTGATGGGTGCCTGCGCCGGCGGCCTGACCATCGCCGCCCTGCAAGGGCATTTGCAGGCCAAACGGCAACTGCGCCGCGTCTCCAGTGCGACCTACCTGGTCAGCCTGCTCGACAGCCAGATCGAAACCCCGGCAACTCTCTTCGCCGACGAACAGACCCTGGAAGCCGCCAAGCGCCGCTCGTACCAGAAAGGCGTGCTCGATGGTCGCGACATGGCCAAGGTCTTCGCCTGGATGCGCCCCAACGATTTGATCTGGAGCTACTTCGTCAACAATTACCTGCTGGGCAAAGAGCCGCCAGCCTTCGACATCCTCTACTGGAACAACGACAACACCCGGCTGCCGGCGGCATTTCACGGCGACCTGCTGGACTTCTTCAAGCACAACCCGCTGACCCATCCGGGTGGCCTGGAAGTGTGCGGTACGCCGATCGACCTGCAGAAAGTTACCGTCGACAGCTTCAGCGTCGCCGGCATGAACGACCACATCACCCCGTGGGATGCGGTGTATCGCTCGACCCTGCTGCTCGGCGGCGAACGGCGTTTCGTGCTGTCCAACAGCGGCCACGTGCAGAGCATCCTCAACCCGCCGAGCAATCCGAAAGCCGCGTACATCGACAACGGCAAGATGAGCAGCGACCCGCGGGCCTGGTACTACGACGGCAAGCACGTCGACGGCAGTTGGTGGCCGCAGTGGCTGGAGTGGATTCAGCAACGCTCCGGGGCGCAACACGAAACCACGTTCACCCTCGGCAACCCGAACTATCCACCGATGGAGGCAGCGCCCGGTACTTACGTGCGTGTGCGCTGACGCTTAACCGAACTTTTCTAAGAAGACTGGATGAAAACCCGCGACCGGATTCTCGAATGTGCTTTGCAACTGTTCAACGAAAAGGGCGAGCCGAATGTCTCCACCATGGAGGTGGCCAATGAAATGGGGATCAGCCCGGGCAACCTCTACTACCACTTCCATGGCAAAGAGCCGCTGATTCTCGGGTTATTCGAACGTTTCCAGAATGAACTCGCGCCACTGCTCGATCCGCCCTCGGATGTGGAACTGGCGCCGGAGGACTACTGGCTGTTTTTGCATTTGATCGTCGAGCGGCTGGCGCAGTACCGGTTTCTGTTTCAGGACCTGTCGAACCTCGCCGGACGCTTGCCGAAACTGGCCAAGGGCATTCGTCATCTGCTCAATGCGCTGAAGCGCACGCTGGCGTCGTTACTGGCGCGCTTGAAGGCTTCGGGGCAACTGGTCAGTGATACGCAGGCATTGGGGCAACTGGTTGAGCAGATCACCATGACGTTGCTGTTTTCGCTGGATTATCAGCGGATTCTGGATCGAGAGGGTGAGGTCAGATTGGTCGTGTACCAGATCATGATGCTGGTGGCGCCGCATCTGTTGCCGCCGGTGAAAGTGGCGACTGAGCGGATGGCATTGCAATACCTTGAAGACCACGACTGAATCAAAAGCCCCCTCACCCTAGCCCTCTCCCGGAGGGAGAGGGGACTGATCCGGGGATGCTGATGAGCTACGCCGACCTGAAATCTCTCTATTGAATCCATAATCGACTCGGTTTTTCAGGTCGATGTATGACGCAAGACATTGCGGTCGGCCCCCTCTCCCTCCGGGAGAGGGCTGGGGTGAGGGCAAGCTTTAAAAACGGCACAAACAAAAACGCCCGACCTTCACAGGCCGGGCGTTTTGTTTTGCCCTGAAGAATCAGGACTGACTGGTTGGCGTCGACGGGGTCGATGCAGCAGTCGGGGTGGTCGCCGGAGTCGGTGCTGCGGCGGAGTTGGACGCACTCACCGGAGCTGCCGGGGTGGCCGGTTTGGCTGCAGCAGGTGCGGCCGGTTTCGGCGCAGCGGCTTTCGGCGCGGCCGGTTTTTTCACTGCCGGTTTTTTCGCCGCAGCGGGTTTGGCTGCAGGCTTGGCAGCCGGTTTGGCGGCAGCGGTTTTGGCTGCAGGTTTGGCGGCTGGTTTAGCTGCAGCTTTGGCCGCAGGTTTTGCTGCCGGTTTCGCAGCGGCTTTAGCGGCAACCGGTTTGGCGGCGGCTTTGGCTGCTGGCTTGGCGGCAGCGGTTTTCGCTGCTGGTTTGGCCGCAGCTTTTGCAGCAGGTTTAGCCGCCGCTTTGGCCAGAGGCTTGGCAGCAGACTTGGCCGCAGCCGTTTTCGCTACCGGTTTTGCCGCAGCGGTTTTCGCCGCCACCGGTTGGGTTTTCAGACCGGTGAGTTTTTCGATCTGCTTGGTCAAGGTTTCCACCTTGCTATGCAGTGCTTTGACCTCATTGCGGCTCGGTACACCCAAGCGCGAAATCGCGCTGTTCAGGCGCTTGTCGAAAGCCCCTTCCAGCTCGTCCCACTTGCCCAGTGCGCGATCTTTCACGCCGCTGATACGCGACTTGGCCGAAGAAGCGGAGTCCTTGGCCGCATCGACTTTCTTGCCGACTGCAGACTTGGTGAGCTTCTCGGCTTTCTCGCCGTCTTTGACCAGTGCCTCGAAGAGTTTGCTGCCGTCAGTGTCGATCTTCGAGTACACGCCTAAACCAGCCAGCCAGATTTTGCGGGAGTAGTCTTCGACTTTCCCGATCCACGAGCTGCCTTCTTTATCGGTGTTCTTTTTACCAGCCATCCCGTTCTCCTTAAGATTTACGCGCGACGCGTTCGAGCAATGCCGTCAGCTCATCGAGCTTAGCAGAGAGTGTCTCAACGTCATGTTTAGACGGAATGCCGATACGATTCAAGGCGCTTGCTACGCGGGAGTCGAATGCCTTCTCGACCTTGTCGAGCTGAACTTCGACACGACCTTTGAACGAGCTGACTTCGCCCTTGGCTTCATCGATCTCGGCGTTGGCCGCTTCGAGTTTTTCGGTGACGACTTTTTTGCCTTTCTTTTCAACAGTTTGACCAGCCTTGATCAACTCTTGAAAGTAGTCGCTGCCCTCTTGGCCGACCTTGGCGTAGGCACCCAGGCCTGCCAGCCAGATCTTGCGGGCATAGGATTTGACGTCGCCCAGAGCAGAAGTCGATGCGTCGATTTTTTTCTTCAAAATAACTTTGGCCATGGTGCACCTCACGCGCAGAAGGTTTGAGGAACTGCCCGCGAAAGTGTCGGGCTCTGGCACAAAGTAGGCAGAAAAATTAGAAACGGCACCCTAACAACTGACATGAATCGGTGGTGCCTGAATGAAAAGATCGCAGCCTTCGGCAGCTCCTACAGGGGAATGTGTACGTCTGTAGGAGCTGCCGAAGGCTGCGATCTTTTGATGTTCAAACCAGGGCTTTGTCGAGGGCTTTTTCGATTTCGGCTTTGATCATGCCGCTCATGGCCGACATCATGATGCCCAGCTCCACATCGACCTTGATCGAATCGTCCGCCACATGCACCGCGCCTTTCACACCCGAGCGCTTGAGGTTCAGCGTGTCGCCGGACCACTGCGGCTCCAGGCCGTATTGATCGGAGAGTTTCTGCGCCAGCTTGTCGGCCTTTTCGCGGGCGGCTTCCTTACCCAGGTTGTGGGCACGCTCAACACTGATTTTGGCCATTGAATGACTCCTGCTTTATGAATAGGTCTCGGTAAATCTTGACCGCTGCTGCGGCAAATCGTCCCGAAGGTTGCCCATCTTACCTTTAGCCATTCCAAGACAAAGCATGGCTTGGGGATTAGAATGTCGCGCATTCTCTTTTGGTGACAGCGATATGACTGATCAGCGCAAAGGCAGCGATGCCGAACCCACCACTCACTTCGGCTTCAAAAACGTTCCGGAAAGCCAGAAAGCGGAAAAAGTCGCTGAAGTTTTCCACTCGGTAGCCGCCAAGTACGACCTGATGAACGACCTTCTGTCGGGCGGCATGCACCGTCTGTGGAAGCGTTTCGCGATCGAACTGTCCGGTGTGCGCAGCGGTAACCGCGTGCTGGACATCGCCGGCGGTACCGGTGACCTGACCAAAAAGTTCTCGCATCTGGTTGGCCCGACCGGCCAGGTGGTGCTGGCCGACATCAACGAATCGATGCTCAAGGTCGGTCGTGACCGCCTGCTCGATCTGGGTGTGTCGGGCAACGTCGAGTTCGTCCAGGCGGACGCGGAAAAACTGCCGTTCCCGGACAACCACTTCGACTGCGTAACCATCGCCTTCGGCCTGCGCAACGTGACGCATAAAGAAGACGCCCTGCGCTCGATGCTGCGCGTGCTCAAGCCCGGCGGTCGTCTGCTGGTGCTGGAATTCTCCAAACCGACCAACGCGCTGATGTCGAAAGCCTACGACGCCTATTCGTTCGCCTTCATGCCGCTGATGGGCAAGCTGATCACCAATGACTCGGAAAGCTATCGCTACCTGGCCGAGTCGATCCGCATGCACCCGAATCAGGAAACCCTGAAGTCGATGATGGTCGACGCTGGTTTTGACCGCGTGACCTATCACAACATGACCGCAGGCATCGTCGCCCTGCACCGCGGCATCAAGCCCTGATGTTGCTCACCGGGCTGCTCGCCAGCGTTGAACTCGGCCTCAACCGGGTGCTGCGTCTCGACAGCACGGCGCTGCCGCGGCTGGCGCATCTGACCGGCAAGGTGATTGCCGTCGACTGCCGCAGCCCGGCGCTGCAACTGTTCATCCTGCCGAGTGACGAAGGTCTGATGCTGGCGTCCCATTGGGAAACCGGCGTCGATTGCACTCTGCGTGCGCCGGCCGCAAGCCTGATCAAACTGGCCGTGAGCAAAGACAAGACCGCGGTGTTGCACGCCCCGGAAGTCGAGCTCGATGGCGACAGCGGCGTGCTGCTGGAGCTGGCCGGTGTCCTGCAAGATCTCGAGCTGGACTGGGAGTACGAACTCTCGCGCTGGCTGGGACCTGTCGCCACGCAATTGGTCGGTGGCCATCTGCGCAGCCGCGCACGCTGGTATCAACAAGGATTTGCCAGCCTCAACCAGAACCTCGCCGAATACCTCGCCGAAGAATCGCGCACCCTCGTCGGGCAACGCGAAGCCGAAGCGCGGTTCAGCGAACTGGACCGGATCAAACTTGATCTGGAACGTCTCGAGGCGCGTTTCGAGCGCCTTTCCCGATCCCTCGACCCAAGCGATAACGCATGAAGCTGCTTGCCGTCCGCCGTCTGTTGCGCATCCAGCGCGTCGTGATCCGCTACCGCCTCGATGACCTGCTGTTCGATCTGCCGCTGCCCTGGTTTCTCCTGGCGCTGCGCTACGTGCTGCCGTGGCGCTGGTTCCCGCGCAAGCCGCTGGAGCTGAACCGGGGTGCACGCTTGCGCTTGGCGTTGCAGGATCTCGGGCCGATTTTCATCAAGTTCGGGCAGATTCTCTCGACCCGCCGTGACCTGCTGCCGGAAGACATCGCCGATGAGCTGATGCTGTTGCAGGATCGCGTGCCGCCGTTCGATTCGCAGCTGTCGATCAAGCTGATCGAAGAACAGCTGGGCAAGAAGATCAGCGATGTGTTCAGCCGTTTCGACGTTGAGCCGCTGGCCTCCGCCTCGGTGGCGCAGGTGCACGCCGCGCAGCTGAAAACCGGCGAAGAAGTGGTGGTCAAGGTCATCCGCCCGGGCCTGAAGCCGATCATCGCGCAGGATCTGGCGTGGCTGTTCATCCTCGCCCGCGCCGCTGAAAAACTCTCGGCCGACGCGCGTCTGCTGCACCCGGTCGACGTGGTCCAGGACTACGAAAAAACCATCTATGACGAACTCGATCTGCTGCGCGAGGCGGCCAACGCCAGCCAGTTGAAGCGCAACTTCGAAGGTTCGCCGCTGCTGTACGTGCCGCAAGTCTATTGGGACTGGTGCCGGCCGAAAGTGCTGGTGATGGAGCGCATCTACGGCATTCAGGTCACCGATCTGGCGACCCTCGCCGATCAGCGCACCGACATGAAAATGCTCGCCGAGCGTGGTGTGGAAATTTTCTTCACCCAGGTGTTCCGCGACAGCTTCTTCCACGCCGACATGCACCCGGGCAACATCTTCGTCAGCACCGTCAATCCGTGGAGCCCGCAATACATTGCGATCGACTGCGGCATCGTCGGCAGCCTGACCCCGGAAGACCAGGATTATCTGGCACGCAACCTGTTCGCGTTCTTCAAGCGTGATTACCGTCGTGTGGCGCAACTGCACATCGATTCGGGCTGGGTGCCGGCGGAAACCAAACTCAACGAATTCGAAGCGGCGATCCGCACCGTGTGTGAACCGATCTTCGAAAAACCGTTAAAAGATATTTCATTTGGCCAGGTGCTGATGCGCCTGTTCCAGACCGCGCGGCGCTTCAACATGGAAGTGCAGCCGCAACTGGTGCTGCTGCAAAAGACCCTGCTTAACATCGAAGGCCTCGGCCGTCAGTTGTATCCGGATCTGGATCTGTGGAACACCGCGCAGCCGTTCCTGGAGCGCTGGATGCGCGAGCGCGTCAGCCCGAAAGCCCTGCTGGGCAACGTGCAGAGCCAATTTGAACAGTTGCCGCACTTGGCCAACATGGCCCGCGATCTGCTCGAACGCATGTCCCAGCCCCACGCCAACGACCCGCCACCACCGTGGCACAAGCGCAAGGACGACTGGTTCCTGCGCCTGCTCGGTTGCACGCATCTGGCCGGCGGGGCGATCCTCGCCAGCGGTGGCCCATTGCACGAATTGGGGCATTGGCCGGCCGGAATCATGGTGGCAGTCGGCTTGTATCTGGTCGTTCGCCGATAGCACGAATCAGCTGCAAGTTATAAGCTGCGAGCTGCAAGCCTGACGATACTGGAACACCGCAATCTGCTTTTACTTGCAGCTTGAAGCTCAAAGCTTGTAGCTGCGTTTCGGGAATTGAAGATGAAAAACTGGCTGGATGAGATCAAGTGGGACGCTGATGGCTTAGTGCCGGCGATTGCCCAGGATCACAAGACCGGACGCGTGCTGATGATGGCCTGGATGAACCGCGAAGCGCTCGAACTGACCGCTGCGGAAAACCGTGCAATCTACTGGTCACGTTCCCGTGGCAAGCTGTGGCGCAAGGGCGAAGAGTCCGGCCATGTGCAGACCTTGCATGAAATGCGTCTGGACTGTGATGCCGACGTGATCATCCTGATGGTTGAACAGATCGGCGACATCGCTTGCCATACCGGCCGTCAAAGCTGCTTTTATCGTGTCTTCGAAAACGGCGACTGGAAGACAGTCGACCCGGTCCTGAAAGACCCGCACGCCATCTATTCCGCAGGACACAAACATGAGTGAAACCCTGACCCGCCTGGCCGAAGTGCTCGAAGAGCGCAAAGGCGCAGCCGCCGACAGCTCCTATGTGGCCAGTCTGTATCACAAGGGTTTGAACAAGATTCTGGAGAAAGTCGGCGAAGAGTCGGTCGAAACCATTATTGCCGCCAAGGACGCCGCCATCAGCGGCGACTGCAGCGACGTGATCTACGAGACCGCCGACCTGTGGTTCCACAGCATGGTCATGCTCGCCCAATTGGGGCAGCATCCGCAGGCTGTGCTGGATGAACTGGATCGTCGCTTCGGCCTGTCCGGACACGTCGAGAAAGCCTCGCGTCCGTCCGCCTGAACAACTTTTAGAGAGGAACAGCAACATGGGCATTTTTGACTGGAAACACTGGATCGTCATTCTGGTAGTCGTGGTGCTGGTGTTCGGCACCAAGAAACTGAAAAACCTCGGCACCGACGTTGGCGAGTCGATCAAGGGCTTCCGTAAAGCCATGAACGATGACGAAAAACCGGCCGCTGACCCTACCGTGACGCCTGCGCAGCCAGTACCACCGGTACAGCCGCAAGCCACCGCTCAGGCCAACCCGCCGCACACCATCGACGTGCAGGCGCAGAAAGTCGAAGAGCCGATCCGCAAAGACGTGTGAGCACTGACTAATGTTTGGTATCAGCTTCTCTGAACTGCTGCTCGTCGGCCTCGTTGCCCTGCTGGTGCTGGGCCCCGAGCGTCTGCCGGGCGCTGCACGCACCGCCGGCCTGTGGGTCGGACGGCTGAAGCGCAGCTTCAACGCGATCAAACAGGAAGTTGAACGTGAAATCGGTGCCGACGAGATTCGTCGGCAACTGCACAACGAGCACATTCTGTCGCTGGAGCAGGAGGCGCGGAAGATTTTCAATCCGGTTCAGCAAGAGCCGACGCCGGTTGAGCATGTGGGTCAGCAGACGATTCATGCGCCGACCGCGCCTGCTACGACGCCTGCACCTGCTGCCGCTGTAGCGCCGGCAGAACCAGTGCCCGCGCCTGCAGAAACTCCGGCTGAACACGTAGCTACGACCGCCGCGCCGATCACAACTGCGCCTCACGACACCACTTTGCCGCCGCGAGCCCCATGAGCGATCTCCCCGAAAACGACCAGCACATGCCGCTGGTTTCGCACCTCACCGAGTTGCGCACCCGCCTGCTGCGTTGCGTGGCGGCGATCTTCATCATCTTCGCCGGGCTGTTCGCCTTTACCCAGCAGATCTATACCTTCGTCTCGACGCCGCTGCGCCAGTACCTGCCGGTCGGCGCGACGATGATCGCCACCGACGTGTCGTCACCATTCCTGACGCCACTGAAGCTGACGATGATGGTTTCGCTGTTCCTCGCGATCCCGGTGATCCTGCATCAGATCTGGGGCTTTATCGCACCGGGTCTGTACAAACATGAGAAACGCATCGCGGTGCCACTGCTGGTGTCCAGCATCCTGCTGTTCTACACCGGCATGGCGTTCGCCTATTACTTCGTGTTCCCGCTGATCTTCAAGTTCTTCGCTGCGGCCACTCCGGCCGGCGTGGAAATGATGACCGATATCGCCAGTTACCTCGATTTCGTCATGACGCTGTTCTTTGCCTTCGGCGTGGCGTTCGAGATCCCGGTCGCCGTGGTGCTGCTGGTATGGATCGGCGTGGTCGACGTCCAATACCTGAAGAAGATCCGCCCATACGTGATCATCGGCTGCTTTGTGGTTGGCATGATCCTCACCCCGCCGGACATCTTCTCGCAGACCTTGCTGGCCGTACCGATGTGGATGCTGTTTGAAATCGGCATTCTGTTCGGTGGCTTGATCAGCAAGCGCGAACGCCCGGACGAGAACGCGGCCGACGACCACAACGACCAGCCGCCAGCGACCCAGGCATGAACCTGCTGTTGCTCGAAGAGGCCGACTTCATCGCGGCCGACCGCGTCGTGCTGCGTGATCGACGCCTGACGCACATGCAGGAAGTCCACCGCTCGGAAGTCGGTGACAGCCTGCGCGTGGGGCGGATCAATGGGCTGATGGGCACGGCTGAACTGCTGCGCCTCGAAGCGGGTGAAGCCGAGTTGCGCGTCAGCCTCGATCAGCCGCCACCGGTTAAGCTGCCGCTGACGCTGGTACTCGCGCTGCCACGCCCGAAGATGCTCCGTCGGGTGTTTCAGACCGTGGCGACCATGGGCGTGTCGAAGGTGATTCTGGTCAACAGCTACCGGGTCGAGAAGAGTTTCTGGCAGACGCCGTTTCTTGAACCTGACGCGATTCGCGAAAACCTGATCCTCGGCCTCGAACAGGCCCGCGATACTGTGCTGCCGCAAATCATCATCGAAAAGCGCTTCAAGCCTTTCGTTGAAGACCGACTGCCAGCGATCACCGATGGCACCCTCGGCCTGGTCGGCCACCCCGGCAACTATCCGCCGTGCCCGCGCGCCTTGAGCGAACCGGTAACGCTGGCCATCGGTCCCGAAGGTGGCTGGATTCCTTACGAAATCGATTTGCTGGCCAAGTCCGGCCTGCAACCGGTGCAACTCGGCGAACGCATCCTGCGCGTAGAAACCGCCGTCACCGCCCTCCTCGCCCGTCTCTTCTAAGTTCAACTCCGCTCCCGTGCAGGAGCTGCCGAAGGCTCGGGCCGCGATCGGACGATCTTTTGATTTTGCTTCAAAAAAACAAGATCAAAAGATCGCAGCCTCGTTTCACTCGACAGCTACTACAGAATGGCGGCGTCCCGGATAAATGGCGTTACAGATTGCCATCACTCGGCCGATACCTTCTCCATAAGTCCAATTAGTGGTCCGAAGGGAGTGGTCGCATGTACCGTTGGTTAGCCGAGAGTCTTGGAAACGTCAGCGTCAAACGCAAGCTGGGCATCGGTTTCGGCCTGGTGCTGTTGCTGACACTGTTGATCACCTTCACCGGCTGGACCGGCATGAGCGGCATTATCAGCCGCGGTGACAAACTCGGCTTTATCTCCAGCCTCAACGAGCTGACCAAGGACCTGCGCCTGGCGCGCATGGATTACGACATGCGTCGCGGCGAGCAGGGACCGGGCGCGGTCAATGAATTGCTGAGCACACTCGACAGCGGCCTGCAGTCGGCACGCGGCATGATCGAACAGCCCACCGATGCGGCGATGGTCGACCAGCAACTGGCGGCCGTAGCCGAGTACAAGCGCGCGTTTGGGGAAATGACCCAGGCCACCGTGCAGCGTGAAGATGCGCGCAGCAAGCTGGGGGCAAACGCGGACAATGCCGTGGCCAAGGTCAGCGAAGTCGAAAATGCACTGCTGCAAGGCGACAGCGTTGCGCAATACAACGCAGTGATCGAACTGAGCAAACTGCTGCAGCAAGCGCGTTATCAGGTGCGCGGCTACACCTACAGCGGCAAGGCCGATGCCGAGCAACCAGCCCTGACCGCGATCGACAATGCTCTGAAAAACCTCGAAAGCCTGCCGTCCCGCGTCCCAGATCAGCATATCGCCAACCTGCAGCAAGCCACCGACTCGCTCAAGGCTTACCGTGCGGCCGTGGCTCAATTCCGTGATTCTCAAGTAAAAAACGCTGCAGCACTGGTCAAAATGTCTGCTCAGGGCGACATTTTGATCGCCGTCAGCAAGAAACTGACTGAATCGCAGACTGTGGTTCGGGACACAGACGCCGCACGTGCCAAAAACCTGCTGCTGATCGCCACCGCACTGGCCGTAGCCTTCGGCTTGCTGGCCGCGTGGGCAATCACTCGCCAGATCATCATCCCGCTGAACCAGACCCTGAAAGTCGCCGAGCGCGTGGCCGCTGGCGACCTGACCCACAACCTGGTGTCCCTGCGTCGTGACGAACTCGGCCAACTGCAACGCTCGATGCAGAGCATGACCCAAGGCCTGCGTGAACTGGTGGGCGGGATCAGCGATGGCGTCACGCAGATCGCCAGCGCTGCCGAAGAACTCTCGGCGGTGACCGAGCAGACCAGCGCCGGGGTCAACAATCAGAAAATCGAGACCGACCAGGTCGCCACGGCCATGAACGAAATGGCCGCCACCGTGCAGGAAGTCGCGCGCAACGCTGAAGAAGCTTCCGAAGCCGCCGTCGCCGCCGACCAGCAGGCCCGCGAAGGCGACAAAGTGGTGGGCGAAGCGATCGCGCAGATCGAGCGCCTGGCCGCTGAAGTCGGCCACTCCACCGAAGCCATGGGCGAACTGAAGCGTGAAAGCGACAAGATCGGCAGCGTCCTCGACGTGATCAAATCCGTGGCCCAGCAAACCAACTTGCTGGCCCTCAACGCCGCCATCGAAGCGGCGCGTGCCGGTGAGGCCGGACGTGGCTTTGCCGTGGTCGCCGATGAAGTGCGCAGCCTCGCCCAGCGCACGCAGAAATCCACCGAAGAAATCGAAGAGCTGATCGTCGGCCTGCAGAATGGCACCCAGCAAGTGGCGACGATCATGGACAACAGCCGCACCCTGACCGACAGCAGCGTTGAGCTGACCCGTCGCGCGGGTGGTTCGCTGGAAAGCATCACCCGCACTGTGTCGGCGATTCAGGCAATGAACCAGCAGATCGCGGCGGCAGCCGAGCAGCAGAGCGCGGTGGCGGAAGAGATCAACCGTAGCGTGCTGAATGTGCGGGATGTGTCGGATCAGACGTCGGCGGCGAGTGAAGAGACCGCGGCTTCCAGCGTTGAGCTAGCGCGCTTGGGCACTCACTTGCAGATGCTGGTCGGTCGATTCAAGGTTTGAGGTGATTCATCCACCTCGGTTCGCTCTGAACCGGGGTGATGCTATCGCTGGCAAGCCAGCTCCCACAGTGAATGGGTTGAACACAGACTTTGTGATCGACTACAAACCCTTTGGGAGCTGGCTTGCCAGCGATGGCGGCCGAGAGAACGCCGCAGTTACAGAACCTGACGCAAGAAGGCCTGCGCACGCGGATCCTTCGGCGCATCAAAAAACTCCGCCGGCGCGGCATCCTCCAGCAATTTGCCGTGATCGAAGAACAACACACGATCCGCCACTTCCCGGGCAAAGCCCATCTCGTGGGTGACGCAAACCATGGTCATGCCTTCCACCGCCAGGTTCTTCATCACGTCCAGCACTTCGCCGACCATTTCCGGATCGAGCGCCGAGGTCGGCTCATCAAACAACATCACCTTTGGTTCCATCGCCAGCGCCCGGGCAATCGCCACGCGCTGTTGCTGACCGCCGGACAGGCGTGACGGAAACTCGTTGGCCTTCTGCGCAATCCCGACCTTTTGCAGCAACTCCATCGCCTTGGCTTCGCGCTCTTTCTTGCCGCGCTTGCGCACGACTTTCTGCGCCAGACAGAGGTTTTCCAGCACGGTCATGTGCGGAAACAGGTTGAAATGCTGGAACACCATGCCGACTTCGCGGCGGTAGGCGTTGACGTCGGTTTTCGGGTCGGCCAGTTGCAGGCCGTCGATGCTCACCGAGCCGGAATCGAACTCTTCCAGGCCATTGAGGCAACGCAGGAAGGTCGACTTGCCGGAACCCGACGGGCCGATCACCACCAGCACTTCACCCTTGGCGACTTTGGTGCTGACGTTATCCACCGCGCGCACGACTTGCCCACGGGTGTCGAAGACTTTTACCAGATCGCGGACTTCAATCACTTTGTGCGAGCCTCCGCTCAAGCCGACTGGCGATTTTCGACAGCGGCAGGTTGATCAACAGGTACAGGCCGGCAACGCAGAACAGGATTTCGAACGGCGAGAACGAAGTGGTGATGACTTCACGGCCGCTTTTCAGCAGCTCGGTGATGGCGATCACCGACACCAGTGAGGTGTCCTTGACCAGGCTGATGAACTGCCCGGCCAGCGGCGGCAGCACACGTTTGAACGCTTGCGGCAGCACCACGTGGCGCATCGACTGGCCGGCACTCAAGCCGAGCGAGCGCGCCGCTTCGTTCTGGCCACGGGCAATCGACTGCACGCCGGAGCGGATGATCTCGGCCACGTAAGCGCCAGTGAACAGCGACAACGCGGCGATCCCGGCGAACTCGCGGGACAGGTTCATCACCGTGCCGATGAAGAAGTAGAAAATGAAGATCTGCACCAGCAGCGGCGTGCCGCGCACCAGCTCAACGTAGATCGTCGAAAGGTCACGCAGGGTCGGGTTGTTCGACAGACGGCACAGGCCGGTAACCAGACCGATCAACAGACCGAGTACGCCAGACACCACCGACAGCCAAAGCGTCGTCCACAGGCCCCACAACAGCGGTCCTGCCGCCCAATGCCGGGTCACACCCACGACGTCGCCTTCAGCCACATCATCGCCCTGAGCGAACTGCAGGCTGTTCGCGTCGACGGTCAGGTGCTGTTCGTCACCGGCGTCATTGCGCAGAGTGAGTTGCGCGCTGCTGCCCTTGCGCACCAGTTCGGTGACGGTGGAAATATCCGTAGCGCGCTGGGTTTCTTCAGCCTGATAGGCGAAGTACTGCGGTACGCGATTCCAGCGCCATTCGTAGGACATCAGCGACGTCGCGTAATACAACGCGCCCGCGAGGCCGACCAGCACCAGCACAGTGAGGACGTGCCAGGGCCATTGGGCTTTTTTCTGTTTCATTGCAGGTTCTCGGATGATCGTTCCCACGCTCTACGTGGGAATGCCGCTCGGGACGCTCTGCGTCCCTGCCTGATCGTGACGCGGAGCGTCACAGGATGCGCGTTATTCCATGTCCTTGAGCCACTCGGTGCTCTTGAACCACTTGTCATGGATGCGATCGTAGGTGCCGTCTTCGTGGATCTGGTGCAGGAAGTTGTTGATGAAGTTGAGGCTGTCGTAATCACCCTTCTTCAGACCGAAGGCCAGTGGCTCGTAGGTGAACGGCTTGTCGAGGAACACCAGTTTGCCGGCACCGACCTTGTTTACCGCGACAACGTTGTACGGCGCGTCGTAGATGAACGCGTCAGCCTTGCCGTTGACCACATCGAGCACGGCTTCCTGCTCGTTGTCGTAGCCGTGGTACTTGGCTTTGGAGATCAGCTTCTTGGCAACCATCTCGCCAGTGGTGCCGAGCTTGGAAGTGATGCGGTAGTCGGCGGTGTTCAGGTCTTTATACGACTTGATGGTGCCTTCCAGCTCTTTGCGGATCAGCAGAGTCTGGCCGACAACGATGAACGGTTCGCTGAAGTTCAGGCGCAGGTTGCGTTCCTGAGTCAGGGTCATGCCGCTGCCGATCATGTCGAACTTGTCGGTCATCAGCGCCGGGATGATGCCGTCGTAACCGGTAGAGACCAGTTCCAGCTTGACGCCCATTGCCTTGGTCATGGCTTTGAGGAGGTCGACTTCGAAGCCGATGATTTCGCCGCGCTTGTTGGTCATTTCGAACGGCATGTAGGTCGGATCCATACCGACTTTCAACGTGCCGCGCTTGACCGCGTCATCGATTGCGCCAGCCTGCGCCGCATTGACTGCAACCAGTGCCGTGACGCCGACCAGCAGCATCGACAGATACTTCTTCATCTTCAAGTCCCCAAAACCATTGCATTTGCGGCGCGAAAACCAACAGTGACGGGCAAAAAAGCCCGGGTGCGCCAATTCGGGGACGGATGCTAACGCACTCGTTTTTTTGCACAAGGTTTAATGGGCGATTTGTTTAACAATCAAAGGCTGACCCTCACCCCAGCCCTCTCCCGGAGGGAGAGGGGGCCGACCGAGGTGTCTCAAGCTATACGCCGACCTGAAAGATCGAGTCGATTATGGATTCGGCAAAGCAGGATCAGGTCGGTGTAACTCGAATATTCAACGCGGTCGGTCCCCTCTCCCTCTGGGAGAGGGTTAGGGTGAGGGGCTTTTCAGCAGGCAAAAAAAACCCCGCAACATCGCGGGGTTTCTTTATCAGGCCGGCTGAGCCTGCAGGCTCACCGGTCGCAACGGCAGCAGCGGCGCATGCGGATCGGCTTTCACCGACGCCCGCCATGCATCCAGCCACTCGGCGTGACCTTCTGCCCAGACCTGCTCATGCAGACGTGCCAGCGCCACAGGGTCGCTCAGCAGTTGCAGACGATCATGGTTGTTCAGCCCGGCCGGGCCAACCTTGATCGCGTGACGCACACGTTCCTGACGCAGCCATTCAATCGGCTCGGCCTGACCGTGACGCGAAGTCGCCAGCGAGCACGCCAGAGCGTTCTGCTGTGGATCGACCACGGCGCGGACGAAGCCGTCGTTCAGGGCGTGGTAACGGTTTTCGTGGGTGTACTGATCGGTCGCCAGCAGCGCCTGCGGCGGATTGTATTCCTCAGGGATGAGGAACAGGCTCTCGTCACGGGACTTCAGGCCCAGACCGACACGGCTGGAGATCACCGACACCGGGATCGACAGCATCAGCGAACCGACGATCGGCACCAGCCACCAGAGGAAGCTCGGGTTCAGCCAGATCACCAGCAGCGCCCAGCAGAAACCCAGCAGGGTTTGCGGGCCATGACGTTTGACCGCTTCGCTCCATGGCGTGGAGTCGTCGTCACGCTGCGGCGAGTTCCAGGTTGCGGCCCAGCCGAGGAACGCGGCGAGGACGAAACGGGTGTGGAAAATCATCCGCACCGGCGCCAGCAGCATGGAGAACAACATCTCCAGCAGCATCGACAGGGTCACCTTGAACTTGCCGCCGAACTCTTTCGCGCCCTTGGCCCAGATCAGGATGATGCTCAACAGTTTCGGCAGGAACAGCAGCACGATCGTGGTCGAGAACAGCGCGATCGCCTTGTCCGGGTGCCATTGTGGCCACAACGGATAGAGCTGACGCGGTTCGAGGAAGTACTGCGGCTCCATCAGCGTGTTCACCGCCAGCAGCGCGGTCGACAACACCAGGAAGAAGAACCACAACGGCGCCGACAGGTACGACATTACGCCCGTCAGGAACACCGCGCGGTGTACCGGGTGCATGCCTTTGACCAGGAACAGACGGAAGTTCATCAGGTTGCCGTGGCACCAGCGACGGTCACGCTTGAGTTCGTCGAGCAGGTTTGGCGGCAGTTCTTCGTAGCTGCCCGGCAGGTCGTAGGCAATCCAAACACCCCAACCGGCACGGCGCATCAGCGCGGCTTCAACGAAGTCGTGAGACAGGATCGCACCGGAGAACGCACCTTTGCCCGGCAACGGCGCCAGGGCGCAGTGGTCGATAAACGGCTTCATGCGGATGATCGCGTTGTGACCCCAGTAGTGGGATTCACCCAACTGCCAGAAGTGCAGACCGGCGGTAAACAGCGGGCCGTACACGCGAGTGGCGAACTGCTGCATGCGCGCATACAGCGTGTCCATGCCCGACGCACGTGGCGCGGTCTGGATGATCCCGGCGTCCGGCGTGGCTTCCATCAAGCGCACCAGACTGGTCAGGCACTCGCCGCTCATCACCGAGTCAGCGTCGAGCACGACCATGTACTTGTAGTCACCGCCCCAACGACGGCAGAAGTCGTCGAGGTTGCCGCTCTTGCGTTTCACACGACGGCGGCGACGGCGATAGAAGATCTTGCCGAAGCCTTTGGCCTCGCGGCAGACGTCCAGCCAGGCCTGCTGCTCGGCGACGCAGATGTCGGTGTCGTTACTGTCGCTGAGGACAAAGAAGTCGAAGCGATCCAGATCACCGGTGGCAGCAACCGACTCGAATGTCGCCCGCAGACCGGCGAACACGCGCGGTACGTCTTCGTTGCAGATCGGCATGACCAGCGCGGTACGGGCGTCTTTGGCAATCGGCTCGTTGCCGGCGCTTTTGCCGGAGATACGGTATTTATCGTGACCGGTGAGCAACTCGAGGAAGCCCATCAGTGCGGTCCAGAAACCGGCCGAGACCCAGCAGAACAGAATCCCGAACAGAATCAGGATGCTGGTTTGCAGCGCATACGGCAGTACCTGCGTGGCGGTTTGCAGCAGCGGCTGATGCAGGACTTCTTCGAGATCGACGAACGACCAGCCCTGGTACGGCATGATGCCTTTCATGTACCAGCCGGCGACGATGGTCTGACCCAGCATCAGCAGCAACAGAATGTAGCGACGGATCGAACCGACGGTGCGCCAGCGCGCGGCCGGCAGGACATTTTCGTCCTTCGGCGGCTGCGGCGGGTTGGTGCGACCGGTCAGACGGCGCCAGCCACGCACCAGAATATTGGTGCGCCACGGCTCCGGCACGACTTTGGTCCGACGGATCGGCGGCGTCGCCTTCATGCTGACACGACCGCTGGCATCGAGCACCAGCATCTCCGCGTCTTCAAGTTCTTCGGCGGTGCTGAGGATCAGGCGCTTGCCCACCGAAGCCTGGGCGGCCTCGGCAGGAGCGTCGAACGTTGAAGATGACAGGCGTTCATGCAGCTCGCTGAACGACTGGCAGCCCGCGAGTTCCGCGCGCTGCTCGTCGGTCATCGGCAGATGCGCCAGATACTCGGACAGAGTCTCTGGCTGTACTTGAGAGTTACTCATCGGCAGGCAACTGATAGCTCCAGGTCTCGGTCAGGACTTCTTCAGTCGGTGCCGATTCCGGTGTGGCTGGGGCCGCGTCCGCAGCGGCTGGCTGCTTGGCGTCTTTGTTGGCCTTGTCCTTGGCATCTGCGGCTGGCTTGGCGTCAGCCTGTTTGGCCTCGGCGGCCTTGGCTTCCTTGTCGATTTTCTCTTGTTGCTTGGCGGCAACCTTGTCGGCCTTGGCGACGGACGAGTTGGACGCCAGCACCGAAGACTTGGCCAGATCAGCGGTCACGACTGGCTGCACCAGTGCAGCACGCATCTCGGTCGATTTGCTCGGGTCCTTGATCTTCATGCGCAGGGTCAAGCGCCAGCCCTTGGTTTCCGGGTTGTAGCGCACGCTGTTCTCGACCAGTTCGGCGTTGTCGCCAACACTGACCTGGCTGCGCACGTCGGCATCCGGGGCCAGCGCGGCCAGCGATGGGCCTTCGAAGTCGACCAGGTAGGCAACGCTGCCGTCCGGCTGACGGATCAGGTTCGATTGCTTGACGTCACCGGTCGAACGCAGGGTCTGGGAAACCCAGGCGCTGTCCGGCGCGTGAATCGCCGCTTCGTCCATGGTCCAGTGCATGCGGTAGGCGAATTCCAGCGGCTTGCCCGGCTCCGGCATGGTTTCCGGGCTCCAGAACGCAACGATGTTGTCGTTGGTTTCGTCGGCGGTCGGAATCTCGACCAGATCAACGGTGCCTTTGCCCCAGTCGCCCTTCGGCTCGATCCAGGCGCTTGGGCGCTTGTCGTAGCGGTCGTCGAGGTCTTCGTAGTGGCTGAAGTCACGGCCACGTTGCAGCAGACCGAAACCACGCAGGTTTTCGACGCTGAAGTTGCTCACAGCCAGATGTTTAGGGTTGTTCAGTGGACGCCAGATCCACTCGCCGTTGCCGGCATGGATCGACAGACCGCTGGAGTCGTGCAGCTCACGACGATAGTTGAGGACTTTCGACGGCTGGTTGGCGCCGAACAGGAACATGCTGGTCAGCGGTGCGATACCCAGTTTGCCGACCTTGTCACGCAGGAACATCTGCGCCTTGACGTCGACAATGGTGTCGCTGCCCGGACGCAGAATCAGACGGTAGGCACCGGTAGCGCGCGGCGAATCCAGCAAAGCGAAGATCACCAGGTGCTTGTCGCCCGGCTTCGGCTGTTGAATCCAGAACTCGCGGAAACGCGGGAACTCTTCGCCCGACGGCAGCGCGGTATCAATCGCCAGACCACGAGCCGAGAGGCCGTAGGTGTGGCCCTTGCCGACAACGCGGAAGTAACTCGCGCCGAGCATGGTCATGATTTCGTCTTGCTTGTCGGCCTTGTTGATCGGGTACAGAACACGGAAACCGGCATAACCCAGTTGCTCGGTGGCTTTCGGATCGAATTTCAGGTCGCCAAAATCGAAGCGCGTCGGATCGTATTTGATCTCTTCGACGGTGTTCGCTGTGATTTCGTTGATTTTCACCGGTGTATCGAAGTGCATACCCTGGTGATAGAAGGACAGTTTGAACGGGGTCTTCTGATCAGCCCACTCAGCCTTTTCGGTGAGGAAGCGGATTTTCTGATAGTCCGCGAACTTCATGTCGCGGAATTCGTTCGGCAGGTTGCTGCGCGGGGCTTCGAACTTCTGCCCGGCCAGCTCTTTGGCCTTGGCCGATACATCGTCAAGATTGAACGCCCAAAGCTGACCGGCGCTGAGCAGGCACAGGAGCGCCGAACCCGCTACCAGGGCACTTCGCATGCGTTTGGCAGACATTTTTGCTGCATTACAGGGACTAACAATCACGAGCAACCCTCGCCGAAAACAGATCAAAAAACCAACGGCCAGCTATCTATATGCCAGGTTGGCGAGCATTGTTCCGACTCCGTTGGGGCAAAATGATTCCCCAATCGGATCCAGACAAGTCTCTACCTAAGTCAAAAATGAATCAGCGAACGCTGATCCCAGTGCGCGCGATTATCTAGTAGCCCGCATGACAACGCATCAGGGGTAACAAAGTATTTATCGCGAAAACACCCTAAAAACGGTCGAAATTTCCCAAAAAGGTGTTTCAAGCGCTTTCAGGTCTGTAACAAAAAGGTAACCGGGCCATCGTTGACCAAATGCACCTGCATATCGGCGCCGAATCTACCTGATGCCACAGTGCCATGCACCTGTTTCGCACTGTTCAATAGATAGTCGAACAATTCCTCGCCCAAGGCCGGAGGCGCCGCCGTCGAAAAGCTCGGACGCAACCCGCTTTTGGTGTCGGCCGCGAGGGTGAACTGCGAGACCAGCAGCAACCCACCGCCGACATCGGCGAGGGACAAGTTCATCTTGCCCTCCGCGTCACTGAACACCCGATAGTTAAGCAGTTTATGCAGAAGTTTGTCGGCGCTGGTACGCGTGTCGTCGGGTTCGACCGCCACCAGCACCAGCAAACCGTGATCTACCGCGCCGACCACTTCGCCGGCGACTTCAACCCGCGCACCGCGTACGCGCTGTAACAGCCCTTTCATGCTTCTTCAGGCGGCAGGTCGAGCAAGCGCCGGGCCATGTTGCCCGCCGCACGTACCAGCGCATCGGTGATGCCCGGTTCGGACGCAGCATGACCGGCATCGCGAATCACCTGCAGTTCGCTGTTCGGCCAGGCTTGATGCAACTCCCAGGCGTTGTCGAGCGGGCAGATCACGTCGTAACGACCATGAATGATCACGCCGGGCAGGTGGGCAATCTTGCCCATATCGCGGATCAGCTGGTTCGGCTCAAGGAAGGCATTGTTGGTGAAGTAATGGCACTCGATCCGGGCAATCGACAGCGCGCGCTGCGGTTCGGAGAAGCGATCGACCACCAACGGGTTCGGCCGCAGGGTCGCGGTTCGCCCTTCCCAGGTCGACCAGGCTTTGGCCGCGTGCATCTGGGCGATCTGGTCGTTGCCGGTCAGGCGCTTGTGGAAAGCGCCGAGCAGGTCGTCGCGCTCGTCCAGCGGGATCGGCGCAATGTAGTCTTGCCAGTAATCGGGGAACAGACGGCTGGCACCGGCCTGATAGAACCACTCGATCTCCTGCGGGCGGCAAAGAAAAATCCCGCGCAGGATCAGACCGTGCACACGCTCAGGGTGGGTTTGCGCGTAAGCCAGCGCCAGGGTCGAGCCCCACGAGCCGCCGAACAGCACCCATTTATCGATGCCCAGGTGTTTGCGGATGCGCTCAAGATCGGCGACCAGATCCCAAGTGGTGTTGTTTTCCAGGCTGGCGTGCGGCGTGGAACGGCCGCAGCCGCGCTGGTCGAAGGTGACAATGCGATACAGGTTCGGATCGAAATAGCGACGGCTCTGCGCGTCGCAACCGGCGCCGGGGCCGCCGTGGATGAACACAACCGGCAAACCCTCCGGTGAACCGCTCTCGTCGACGTACAGCGTATGGGTGTCATCGACAGCCAGATCGTGCCGGGCGTGAGGTTTGATCTGCGGAAACAAAGTCTGCATTGCGCGCTCCGTAAGGGGTCGAGGTCATCCCTGGGGGGACTTCTATTATTCTGCCGTTGGGCATCATAAACCCGATTTACGTCAATGAGCATGCTCTGTAGGAGCTGCCGAAGGCTGCGATCTTTTGACTTTGCTTTTCAGAATCAAAAGAAAGATCAAAAGATCGCAGCCTTCGGCAGCTCCTACAGGGGTGGATCAGCCGCCGTAGTGTTTTTCGCCCCAGGCCAGATAGCCTTGCAGCAACTCTTTGAGCACCACCCGCGTCGGCTCGGCCAGGTCGTCGCGATAGCGGAACGGTTCAAACTCTTCCATGTAGGTGCACTGGCCAAGCTCCAGTTGCACGGCGTGGATGTTTTCGGCCGGGTTGCCGTAATGACGGGTGATGTGGCCGCCCTTGAAGCGTCCGTTGAGCACGTGGCTGTATTGGCCGTGACGCGCGCAGATCGCTTCAAGTTGCGTGGCCAATTGCGGATCACAACTGGCGCCATTGAAGGTGCCGAGGTTGAAGTCCGGTAGTTTGCCGTCGAACAGGTGCGGGATGATCGAGCGGATCGAGTGCGCGTCGAACAGCAGCGCGTAGCCGAATTCGGCTTTCAATCGCGCCAGTTCTTCCTGAAGCGTGCGGTGGTAAGGCGTCCAGATCTGTTCCAGGTAAGTTGCGCGCTCTTCTTTCGACGGCTCGTGCCCTTCGCGGAACAACGGGATGCCATCGAACAGCGTCGCCGGATACAGCCCGGTGGTTGCACCGGCGTACAACGGTTTGTCGTCGGACGGCCGATTTAGATCAATGACAAAACGCGAGTACTCGGCAGCCAATGTACTGGCGCCCAGTTCTTCAGCAAAATCGTAAAGCCGGGGGATATGCCAGTCAGTGTCCGGCAGGCTTTTCGCATCGGCGATCAACCCGGCTTCCACCGCTGGGGTCAGGCGCACGCCGGCATGCGGCATGCTGATCAGCAACGGCACACGACCTTGTTTGAAACTCAGAACCTTATCCACAACCGCCCTCCTATAGATTTGATTCGACGCCGTGACGCACGACGCGTTTATCCAGATCACCACCGAGCCAATAGGCCAGATCCGCCGGGCGATCGATGTACCAGGCGACGAAATCGGCGACCTTGCCGACTTCCAGCGAACCGTGGGTGTCGGCCATGCCCAGCGCTTGTGCGGCGTGAATGGTCGCGCCGGCCAGGGCTTCTTCCGGGGTCATGCGCAAGCAAGTGCAGGCCATGTTCAGCATCAGGCGCAACGACAGCGCCGGCGAGGTGCCGGGGTTGAGGTCACTGGCGATGGCGATTTTCACCTTGTGCTTGCGCAAGGCGTCCATCGGCGGCAGCTGGGTTTCACGCAGGAAGTAGAACGCGCCCGGCAACAGCACCGCGACGGTGTCGGATGCGGCCATGGCAATGGCGTCGGCCTCGTCCATGAACTCCAGGTGATCGGCAGACAACGCCTTGTATCGCGCGGCGAGGCTGGAGCCGTGCAGCGATGACAGCTGTTCGGCATGCAGCTTCACTGGCAGGCCGAGTTTTTGCGCGGCGATGAACACTCGCTCGACCTGCTCTGGCGAGAACGCCAGGTATTCGCAGAAAGCGTCCACGGCGTCGACCAACCCTTCGGCAGCCAGCGCGGGGAGCATTTCAGTGCAGATCAGATCAATGTAGTCGTCGGCGCGATCCTTGTACTCCGGCGGCAATGCATGAGCGGCGAGGCAGGTGCTGCGCACGCTGATTGGCAGCTCCTTTTCCAAGCGACGGATGACCCGCAGGATCTTGCGTTCGTTGGCCAGGTCGAGGCCGTAACCGGACTTCATTTCCACCGTGGTCACGCCGTCGCGCATGAGGCTTTTCAGACGTTTGGCGGCGCTGGCAAACAGTTCATCTTCAGTGGCTTCGCGCGTCGCACGCACAGTGCTGGCGATGCCGCCACCGGACGCGGCGATTTCCGCGTAGCTGACACCTTGCAGACGTTTTTCGAATTCGCCACTGCGGTTGCCACCGAACACCGTGTGGGTGTGGCAGTCGATCAGGCCGGGGGTGACCCACGCGCCTTGCAGGTCATTGACCGCCGGGTATTCGCCGGACGGCAATTGATTGCGCGGGCCGATCCACTCGATGAGCGCACCGGACGTCACGATGGCCGCATCCTCGATGATCGAGTAGACGCCCTGCGCCATGGTTGCGACGTGGCAGTGTTGCCAGAGGGTTTTCACTGTTGGCCTCCGTTAGTTGGTTTGGTGGGTAGCCTTGAAAAGCCCCTCACCCTAGCCCTCTCCCGGAGGGAGAGGGGACTGACCGGGTTGTTCTGTCGAGGTACGCCGACCTGAAAGTCTTGAGCCGAACTCAGGCCTTGAAGCTCACCGAGATCGACTTCCTTTTCCCTCTCTCTCACAGGGACGAAAAAGGACTGACCGTTGTTCTGTCGAGGTACATCGACCTGAAAATCTTGAGCCAAACTCAGGCTCTGAAAACCACGAGGATCTGCTCTTTTCCCCCTCTCACTCCCGGAGAAGAAGGACTGACCGGGTTGTTATGTCGAGGTACAGCGACCTGAAAATCTTGAGCCAAACTCAGGCTCTGAAAACCACGAGGATCTGCTCTTTTCCCCCTCTCACTCCCGGAGAAGAAGGACTGACCGGGTTGTTATGTCGAGGTACAGCGACTTGAAAATCTCGAGCCGAACCCAGGCTTTGAAAACCATGAAGATCGGCTCCCTTCCCCCTCTCCCCCCTGGGGGAGAGGGCTGGGGTGAGGGGGATCGATTTCACTAACAACAAAACTCCCCCTGAAAACACACTTACAAACTAGGCAGCAATTTCGCCGAAACCAGCTCAGTCAAACACCGCGAAGCCAACAATTCAGTCGCCGCATTGATGTCCGGCGCAAAGAACCGGTCCTTCTCATAAAACGGCACTTCCTTACGCAAAATCGCCCGCGCCTGTTCCAGCTTCGCCGAGGTCTTCAGGCCGTTACGCAGATCCAGGCCCTGCACCGCCGCCAGCCATTCCACCGCGAGAATCCCGCGAGTGTTCTCGGCCATTTCCCACAGACGCTTGCCGGCGGCCGGAGCCATCGACACGTGGTCTTCCTGGTTGGCCGAGGTCGGCAGGCTGTCGACCGAATGCGGATGGGACAGCGCCTTGTTTTCGCTGGCCAGTGCTGCCGCAGTTACTTGCGCGATCATGAAGCCGGAGTTCACACCACCGTTAGCGACGAGGAACGGCGGCAGTTGCGACATGTGCTTGTCCATCATCAGCGAGATGCGGCGTTCGCTCAGCGAGCCGATCTCGGCGATGGCCAGCGCCATGTTGTCAGCGGCCATGGCCACCGGTTCGGCATGGAAGTTACCGCCGGAAATCACGTCACCTTCGGCAGCAAATACCAATGGGTTATCGGAAACCGCGTTGGCTTCGACGGCGAGCACTTCTGCAGCCTGACGGAACTGCGTCAGGCAGGCACCCATGACTTGCGGCTGGCAGCGTAGCGAGTACGGGTCTTGAACCTTTTCGCAGTTCTGGTGCGAGTCGGAGACTTCGCTGCGCTCACCGAGCAGATCGCGGTAAGCAGCGGCAGCGTCGATCTGACCTTTCTGGCCGCGAGCCGCATGAATGCGTGCATCGAACGGCGAGCGCGAACCCAATACCGCTTCAACCGTCAGACCGCCCAGCGCGAGCGCGCCAGCGAACAAGTCTTCACCTTCAAACAAGCCGCGCAGTGCGAACGCGGTGGAAACCTGAGTGCCGTTGAGCAGCGCCAGGCCTTCTTTCGCGGCCAGGGTCAGCGGGGTCAGACCGGCGACTTTCAGCGCTTCGGTGGCTTCCATCCACTCGCCCTTGTAGCGCGCCTTGCCCTCGCCCAGCAGCACCAGCGACATGTGCGCCAATGGCGCGAGGTCACCCGAGGCACCGACCGAACCTTTCAGCGGAATGTGCGGATAGACCTCGGCGTTGATCAGCGCGATCAGCGCATCGATCACTACACGGCGGATGCCGGAGAACCCACGGCTGAGGCTGTTGACCTTGAGCACCATGATCAGCCGCACCAGCTCATCGCTGATCGGCTGACCGACACCCGCAGCGTGGGACAACACCAGCGAGCGCTGGAGGTTTTCCAGGTCTTCGCTGGCGATGCGCGTCGAGGCCAGCAGGCCAAAACCGGTATTGATGCCGTACGCAGTGCGGTTCTCGGCGAGGATCTGCTCGACGCAGGCGACGCTGGCTTCGATCTGCGCGGAGGCGCTGTTGTCGAGCGTCAGCTTGACCGGGTTCTGGTAGACATCACGCAGTTGGGCCAGGCTCAGTTGGCCGGGAATCAGGTTCAGCGCAGTCATTTTGTGCTCCTTTTGAGAGTTTGTTATTAACTCGCCAGACGCTCCGGAGATGTCCGTTGTCCGTCGCGTCTCGCCTTTTGGGGAGTCGCGCCTTGGCACGCTGGCGTGGGTATTGGTCAGTGCAAATTCGGTAAAACGTTGTGCGGCAGATTCGTGTTTTTCAAAACGCTCGCAGCGGCAGCGATGTCCGGCGCCAGCCAGCGATCCTGATCGTAGGCCGGGACCGTTTCGCGCAGCAGTCGCCACGCGCGGTCAGTGCCCACGCCAAAGCGCTGTTCCTTGAGAAATTCAAACGCCTGCGCCGCCAGCAGGTACTCGATGGCGAGGATCTGCGTGCAGTTTTCCAGCGCGCGGTGCAGCTTCAGCGCGGCGTTGGTGCCCATGCTCAAATGGTCTTCCTGCAGGCCCGAGGTGATGTAGTTATCGAGCACCGCCGGTTGCGCCAATTGACGGTTTTCCGCACACAGCGATGCGGCGACGTATTGCACGATCATCATCCCGGAATTCACCCCCGGATTGGCCACCAGAAACGCCGGCAGACCGCTGACGTGCGGGTTGACCAGACGATCGAGGCGACGCTCGGCAATCGAGCCGATTTCGGCCATCGCAATCGCCAGCAGATCCGCCGCCATCGCCACCGATTGCCCATGCGGGTTGGCTTGCGACATCACCCGGAAGTTGTCCGGCGTGCCGAGCAACAGCGGGTTGTCGGTGCAGCCATTGAGTTCGGCTTCGACCTGTCTGATCGCGTGTTCCAGTTGATCGCGCGCGGCGCCGTGCACCTGCGGGATCGAACGGATGCTCAAGGCGTCCTGAGTACGAATGCCTTTGCTCGAGGCGATCACGTCACTGCCATCGAGCAACGCACGTAAATTGACGCCGACCTGCTGCATGCCCGGGTGCGGTTTCAACGCGATGATCTCGGCATCGAACGCATCGATCTGACCGCGCTGGGCTTCGAAACTCATCGCGCCGATGACATCGGCCCACTGCACCAGACGCGTCGCATCAGCAATTGCCAGACAGCTGAGGCCGGTCATGCACGGCGTGCCGTTCACCAGGCACAAGCCGTCCTTCGCACCCAGTTGCACCGGCTGCAGACCTTCTTCGACCAATGCCTGTTGCGCCGAGGTAATCTGGCCGCGATGGCTGACATTACCGACGCCGATCAGCGCGATGCCGATATGCGCCATGTGCGTCAGGTAGCCCACCGAACCTTGCGATGGCACTTGCGGAGTGATGCCGCGATTGAGCAGCGCCAGCAGGCCTTCAACCACGCGGCGGTGGATCCCGGATTTGCCGTGGCTGTAGTTGTGGATCGCCGCGCAGATGATCGCGCGAGTCTGCTCGTCGGCGAGTACCGGGCCCACGCCGCAAGCGTGACTGAGCAGGGTGTTGCGCGAGAGTTGGCTGAGTTGTTCGTCTTTAAGCGAGACGTTGGACAAGCCGCCCAGACCGGTGTTGACGCCATAAGCCCGTTCGCCACTGGCGACGATGCGCTGGACGATACCTTGGGCGTTTTCGATGCGCGCCCAGGTGTCGCTGGACAGTTCCAGCGGCGCGCTGTGACGGGCGACAGCGACCACGTCCTGCCAGCGCAGAGGGGCGCCGGTGATAACGATTTTTTCAGCCTGGGACATCTAAAACCTCAACCGTAATATTGATGCAGCTTTACCGGCCTCATTGCTGGCAAGCCAGCTCCCACAGGATCTCCAGTGTTCACACAATCTCTGTAGGAACTGGGCCTGCGAGCCCTCATTGTTCACACAACCCCTGTGGGAGCTGGCTTGCCAGCGATAGGGCCAGTCAGTGCACTGCATAATTCAGATCAAACCACTGCCGCCCGCCGCTGCACGAACCGGTCGACATACTCATCCGCCGGCGAATGCAGGATCTCTCTTGGCGTGCCGACCTGAATCAGCCGGCCATCCTTGAGAATCGCAATGCGGTTACCGATGCGCACGGCCTCGTCGAGGTCGTGGGTGATGAAGACGATGGTCTTGTGCAGGGTCTTTTGCAGCTCCAGCAACTGGTCCTGCATTTCGGCGCGGATCAGCGGATCCAGCGCACTGAACGCTTCGTCCATCAGGATGATGTCGGTGTCCGCCGCCAAGGCGCGGGCCAGGCCGACACGCTGACGCATGCCGCCGGAGAGCTGGTGCGGGTATTTGTTTTCGTAGCCTTTGAGGCCCACGGTGTTGATCCAGTGCAGCGCGCGCTCCGAGCACATTTGCTTGCTCTCGCCACGCACTTTCAGGCCGTAGGCAACGTTGTCGAGCACAGACTTGTGCGGCAGCAGGCCGAAGCTTTGGAACACCATGCTGATCTTGTGTCGGCGAAATTCGCGCAGGGCGTCCATGTCGTATTGCAGGATGTCCACGCCGTCGACCAGGATCGCGCCGCTGGTCGGGTCGATCAGACGATTGAAGTGGCGCACCAGCGTCGATTTGCCGGAACCGGACAGGCCCATGATCACGAAGATCTCGCCGGTACCGATGCTCAGTGACAGGTCGTTGACCCCGACCACGCAACCGGTTTCGTTCAGCACCTGATCCTTGGTCTTGCCCTGGCCGACCATGGCCAGTGCATCTTTGGCGCGGTTGCCGAAAATCTTGAAGACGTTTTTGACTTCGATCTTGCTCACGGTTGCGTTGCTCATTTGCTCACCTCATGCCGTGGCCGACCGTACGCCTGAGTAATGCGGTCGATGACCACTGCGAGAATCACGATCGCCAGACCGGCTTCGAGGCCGCGTCCGACGTTGAGGGTCTGAATCCCGACCAATACGTCTTCACCGAGGCCACGGGCACCGATCATCGAGGCAATCACCACCATCGACAGGGCCATCATGGTGGTCTGGTTGATCCCGGCCATGATGCTCGGCAGGGCCAGCGGCAGTTGCACACCGAACAGCTGCTGCCAGCGGTTGGCGCCGAAGGCGTTGATCGCTTCCATAACTTCGCCGTCGACCTGGCGAATGCCCAGATCGGTCAGGCGAATCAGCGGCGGCGCGGCGTAGATCACCGTGGCGAAAATCGCCGGGACCTTGCCCAGACCGAACAGCATCAGCACCGGGATCAGGTAAACGAAACTCGGCATGGTTTGCATGATGTCGAGCAGCGGCATCAGCACCGAACGCAGGCGATTGCTGCGCGCCGAGAGAATCCCCAGCGGAATGCCGATCAGCACCGAAATGATCGTCGCGACCATCATCAGCGCCAGCGTCTGCATCAGCTTGTCCCACAGGCCGACGGCGCCGACGAGGAACAGCAGACCGACGATGACCGCGGTGGTCACGACTTTGCGCGTGGCATGCCAGGCGACCACACCGACGATCGCCAGCATCAACCACCACGGCGCCGCACGCAGCAAACCTTCGAGATTGACGATGGCCCACAGCAGGGTGTCGGAGATGTGGCGGAATACATCACCGTAGTTGGTGACCAGCGAATCGACCCAACCGTTGACCCAGTCGGCGATGGAAAAGGTAAAGCTTTCGGGAAACATAAGAGACTCTCAATCAAGGGGTTGCGATCAAGCGTCCGACTGCCGTTACCGGCAGCCGGATAAACTCAACCTACAAGGCCGCGTCGATTTTCTTGGCTGCGTCGTCGCTCACCCACGCATGCCAGACCTCAGGATGTTCCTTGAGGAAGATTTTCGCCAGTTTTGGCGACTCGATACGTTCCTTGGCCATGCGTCCCAGATTCTGGTTCAGCAGGTCGATCGGCAGGTTGACCTTTTCCAGCACGGCGACCAGTTCCGGGGCTTCGTCGTGAAAGGTTTTCGACAGGCCGACCTTGATGCTCACGGTCTTGTCGACGCCCGGTTTCTCTTCCAGTTTCACCGCGTCGATCTGGCCCATCAGCGGGGTTGGCGACCAGTAGTAGAACAGGATCGGTTCGCCACGCTTGTAGCTCGACAGCACCGCCGCGTCCAGCGCCGGGCCAGTGCCCGGGCGGAAGTTGGTGTAGCTGTTTTCGAGACCGTAGCTTTTCAGCATTTCGCTGTTATCGAGCTCGCAAGTCCAGCCGGCCGGGCAGTTGTAGAAACGGCCCTTGGACGGCTCTTCGGCGTCCTTGAAGATCGCCGCGTATTTGCCCAGGTCAGCGATGTTTTTCAGGTCCGGCGCTTTCGGCTCAAGCTTGCGTTTGGCGTCGCCTTCGATCACGTAACGCGGCACGTACCAGCCTTCCACGGCGCCGACGATCGGCGCACCGACACCGACGACCTTGCCGGCCTTCTCGGCCTTGTTCCAGACCTCGCTACGGCCGACCCATTCTTCGGCGAACACTTGAATATCGTTGCTGCTCAGGGCGTTCTCCATGGTGATGGAGTTGCCCGGCAGGCTGTCGGTCTTGCAGTCGTAACCTTTTTCCAGCACCACTTGCAGCACGTCGGTCAGCAGCATGCCGCTTTCCCAGTTCAGACCGGCGAATTTCACCGGTTTGCCCGATTCGCACCAGCCGGCGGCGTGGGTCGCACCGGCACTGGCCAACAGGCCCATGGACAGCAGTGTGGTGAGCAGGGTCTTGTTCGATTTCATTGTTTCGACGCTCCTAATCATGAATTGGCTTACGGCAGTCAAGAGGCATCCAGCCCTGTCCACGTCCAATCAGGCCTGCGCCGCAGCGCGCCCGGCCCCACTTTTTACAGGTGGTACAACGCTGTTCTGCTCGACCGGCAGAATCAGTTGATCGGGCACCGAGCCGTGCCATTTTTTTGCGCACACGTAGTAAAGGGCAGCAGGCAGCACCAGGCCGATGATCCAGGAAATATCCACGTCACCGAGGGCAGCCACCAGCGGACCGGTATAGAACTTGGTAGAGATGAACGGCAGCTGCACCAGCACGCCGAACACATAGATGCTGATACCGAGCAGGTTCCAGCGACCGTAGCGACCATTCGGATCGGCCAGGGCCGGAACGTCATAGCGCTCACGGGTGATGCAGTAGTAATCCACCAGGTTGATCGCGCTCCAGGGTGTGAAGAACGCGAGCAGGAACAGGATGAAAGACTTGAACGCACCGAGGAACGAGTGCTGGCCGAGCAAAGCGATCAGGGTTGCCGCACCGACAATGACCAGCACAAACACCAGACGCTGCATCCGGGTAACCGTCAGGTGCCCCTTGAAACCACTGATGATGGTGGCGATGCACATGAAGCTGCCATAAGAGTTCAGCGTCGAGATCGTCACCTTGCCGAACGCGATGCTGAAGTACAACAGCGCTGCAGTAGCACCGGTGCCGCCCAGACCGACGATGTAGGCCACTTCATGCCCGGCGAATTGACCGTTGGCCGAAGCCGCGGCGAACACGCCAAGCACCATCGCGACCTGCGCGCCGATGACCGAACCGGCGCCAGCGGCAAAGAAGGTTTTCACCGAGGAAATCTTGCTCGGCAGGTAGCGCGAATAGTCCGCCACATACGGGCCAAACGCGATCTGCCAAGAGGCCGCGAGGGACACCGCGAGCAGGAAGCTGCTCCAGCTGAAATGACGGATTTGCAGGAGCGCACCCACATCAACCTGACTGATCAGACGGCTGAACAGATAAACGAAAGCGATCACGCCAATTACGCTGGCAACCCGGCCGATCCAGTGGATCACCCGATAACCGAGCACCGTGACCACCACGATGACACTGGCGAACAGCAGGATGCCGACGGTGTCGCTGACGCCAAACAGCTGGCCCAGCGCCTGGCCGGACAACACAGTACCGGTGGCGGTGAAGCCCAGGTACATCAGGCACACCAGCACGATCGGGATTGCCGCGCCATAAACGCCAAACTGCACGCGGCTGGAAATCATCTGTGGCAGGCCTAGTTTCGGCCCTTGCGCGGCATGCAACGCCATCACCCCGCCGCCGAGCAGTTGACCGATCAACAGACCGATCAGCGACCAGAACACATCACCACCCAGCACCACGGCCAGGGCCCCGGTGACAATCGCGGTGATTTGCAGGTTGGCCCCCATCCACAGGGTGAACTGGCTGAACAGACGACCGTGTCTTTCCGCTTCCGGGATGTAGTCGATCGAACGCCTCTCGATCAACGGTTTGGTGCCTGCACGATCGGTGGTTACAGCCATGATTCAACCTCTGTGGATTGTTATTCTGGGTTGGTGCGTACGCCTGTAGGAGCTGTCGAGTGAAACGAGGCTGCGATCTCTTGATCTTAAAAAATCAACATCAAAAGATCGCAGCCTTCGGCAGCTCCTACAGGGGTTGTGCGTTATTTACCGGTAATCATCGGCAGGTTCAGCCCCTGCTCCTTGGCGCAATCGATGGCGATCTGGTAACCGGCATCGGCGTGGCGCATAACGCCAGTGGCCGGGTCGTTGTGCAGAACGCGCGCAATACGCTCGGCCGCTTCATCAGTACCGTCGCAGACAATCACCATGCCCGAGTGCTGCGAGAAGCCCATGCCGACGCCGCCGCCGTGGTGCAGGGAAACCCAGGTCGCGCCGCTCGCGGTGTTCAACAGAGCGTTGAGCAGTGGCCAGTCGGACACAGCGTCGGAACCGTCCTGCATCGATTCGGTTTCACGGTTCGGGCTGGCCACCGAGCCGGAGTCGAGGTGGTCGCGACCGATCACAATCGGCGCCGACAGCTCGCCGCTGCGCACCATTTCGTTGAACGCCAGACCGAGCTTGGCGCGCAGGCCCAGGCCGACCCAGCAGATACGTGCTGGCAGACCCTGGAAGCTGATGCGCTCGCGGGCCATGTCCAGCCAGTTGTGCAGGTGGGCGTCGTCCGGGATCAGCTCTTTGACCTTGGCGTCGGTTTTGTAGATGTCTTGCGGATCGCCCGACAGTGCAGCCCAACGGAACGGGCCGATGCCACGGCAAAACAGCGGACGGATGTAGGCCGGTACGAAACCCGGGAAGTCGAACGCGTTTTCGACGCCTTCTTCCTGCGCCATCTGACGAATGTTGTTGCCGTAGTCGAAGGTCGGGATGCCTTGTTTCTGGAATTCCAGCATGGCTTTGACGTGTATCGCCATCGACTGCTTGGCGGCTTTGATGACAGCGGCCGGTTCGGTCTTGGCGCGGGCGCGGTATTCGTCCCAGGTCCAGCCCGCCGGCAGGTAGCCGTTGAGCGGATCGTGGGCGCTGGTCTGGTCGGTGACCATGTCCGGACGTACGCCGCGCTTGACCAGTTCCGGGAGGATTTCTGCGGCGTTACCGAGCAGCGCGATGGAGATCGCCTTGCCTTCTTTGGTGTACTTGTCGATGCGTACCAGAGCGTCGTCGAGGTCTTTGGCCTGCTCGTCGACGTAACGGCTTTTCAGGCGGAAATCGATGCTGACCTGTTGGCATTCGATGTTCAGCGAGCACGCGCCGGCCAAAGTTGCCGCCAGAGGTTGGGCGCCGCCCATGCCGCCGAGACCTGCGGTCAGGACCCACTTGCCTCTGAGGTTGTCGTTGTAGTGCTGGCGACCGGCCTCAACGAAGGTTTCGTAGGTGCCTTGAACGATGCCTTGGCTGCCGATGTAGATCCAGCTGCCGGCGGTCATCTGGCCGTACATGGCCAGGCCTTTGGCGTCGAGTTCGTTGAAGTGTTCCCAACTGGCCCAGTGCGGGACGAGGTTGGAGTTGGCGATCAACACACGCGGGGCGTTGCTGTGAGTCTTGAACACGCCGACCGGCTTGCCCGATTGCACCAGCAGGGTCTCGTCGTCGTTCAGGTTGGTCAGGCTCTCGACGATCTTGTCGTAGCACTCCCAGTTACGCGCGGCACGACCAATGCCACCGTAGACCACCAGCTCTTTCGGGTTCTCGGCGACTTCCGGGTCGAGGTTGTTCATCAGCATGCGCAGCGGCGCTTCGGTCAGCCAGCTCTTGGCGGTCAGCTTGTTGCCGCGCGATGCACGGATTTCGACGTTACGAAACTTAGTAGGCTTATTGTCAGTCACGAAAAAGACTCCTCAGCGATCAATTCAAACCAACCCTGGCAGTGGGCAAGCAGCCTGTGCGCTTCGATGCGCGACAAGCGAATCAGTGGACGCTGCGGAGAGTCTCGAACAACTCATACGCATACGTCTTTACTTGTACATACAAGCATATGCAATCAAGCGGCCAACTTGTTGGAGGGGCATTCAAGAAAAATTGCGCGCAGTGCTGGAGCGCGCCTGAATCAAGGGTTCGGGCGTGGATGAAATTTTTCGAGGGGATGGTTTGGGGAGATCGAGGGATGTTACGTAAGTGGGGTTTTGCGCCACGCTGGGGCGTTCGGTAACAAGTTGGTGCGTGGTTGGAAACACCCCAAAAGCAAAAGATCGCAGCCTTCGGCAGCTCCTACAGGGTGTACATCAATCCCACTGTAGGAGCTGCCGAAGGCTGCGATCTTTTGACGTTATTTGAATCAGCGCGCAGTCAGTTCGATCACGCAGCACGGGGCATTCAAGGCGACTTCAACCAGCCCGCTGTTACCGTCCAATTGCAGGCAATCATGACGGCCAAGTTGTGCGGTCTTTTCACCGACCGCCACTTCCAGCAGCTCAGCGACATTGAACACTAAAACAGTCGAAGCCGAACTGAAAAACCGCTGTTCGCCATCAAGCCATTGCAACCGTGCGCTGTAACGCTGCGGCGCGTAGATCAGATTGAAGTCGCGAATTGCGCCGCCGAGCAGCGTGCACGACACCTGGCTTTCGCCGCTGAAGGCGAAGGGGTCGAGCGGTAACAGCGGCCGAGTATCGTCGCCATCAACGCACAGGGTCATGCCGTCACCCTGCAACACCGTAATCACTCGCTGATAGCCAGCGAATGTCGAAAAACCGCCCGACTCGGCAATGTCGGCGATCGACAGGCGCCAGCCGAAACCATCCAGACCGGCGCCCGCGTCACGGGTGATTTCTTCCGTGCTGCCGCCGCCGTTTTTCCACGGCATGCGTGGGTAGCCCTCGGCGCGCAAAACCTTAAGTGCACTCATTTATGCTCTCTATTTATGGAACCGACCTTCCAGACGATGGCGGGAACCCGGGTGAATCAAACGTGCGGCTGTTACTGGCTGACGCCCCGACCACGTGCGACGACGGATCAGCAGGCACGGCTCACCCTTCTCGATCTGCAGCAACTTGCACTCGGACGGCTCGGCGAGGATTGCCTCGACCACGTGTTCGCCCTCGGTCAGCGGCGCGACCTGGTTGAGATAGGCATAAGGCGTTTGCAGGGTGAAGTCCTGCTTGAGGTATTCCGGGGCGACCAGTGCGTTGACGAAACGGTCTTCGATTTGCACCGGAATATCGTTTTCGTAATGCACGATCAACGAATGAAAGACCTTCTGCCCTTCGCGCATGTCCAGCGCCAGCGCGCGCTCGGAACCGGCGGCCTCTTCTTCAAGCGTGATCACCTGGCAGGTGTGGCGATGGCCGCGCGAAGCGATTTCGTCGGCGATGTTGTGCACTTCGAACAGCGCGGACTGGCTCTTCGGTTCGGCAACAAACGTACCGACGCCTTGCATGCGCACCAGTAAACCGTCTGCGGTCATCTCGCGCAGGGCGCGATTGATGGTCATGCGGCTGAAACCGAGTTGATTGACCAGCTCGCTTTCGGACGGCACGCGGTAGTGCGGCGGCCAGTTTCCGCTGTCGATCTGCTGGGTGATCATCTGTTTGACGCGGGCGTACAAGGGCGCCGGACTGTCGCCCATGTTCGCGGCCAACGGGGAGACTGGAGGCGGAGTCGGCACGGTTGATCCCTGTTCATTGATGAAAGTGGCTAGCTTGCCGGAGTTTACCGGGCAGGCAAACGTCTGTATATGTATATACAAATAACACACGATGGGGTGCTGAACCATGTCCGCCTTCTTTGCCGAACGCGCGCTGCTGCCTAACGGATGGGCCAACCATGTACGTCTTGAGGTCAGCGCCGAGGGCCTGCTGACCCAAATTCAGGCCGATTCCACCGCAGATGGCGCCGAACGGCTGAACGGCCCATTGCTGCCGGGCATGCCGAATCTGCACTCCCACGCCTTCCAGCGAGCGATGGCAGGTCTGGCCGAAGTGGCCGGCAACCCCAACGACAGTTTCTGGACCTGGCGCGATCTGATGTATCGCCTCGTCGGAAAAATCAGCCCGGATCAACTCGGCGTGATTGCCCGTCAGCTGTACATCGAAATGCTCAAGGCCGGTTACACTTCCGTCGCTGAATTTCATTACGTGCATCACGACAGCAATGGTCAGCCTTACGCGGACCCGGCTGAGCTGGCCTTGCGCATCAGCCAGGCTGCCAGTGAAAGCGGCATCGGCCTGACCCTGCTGCCGGTGCTTTACAGCCACTCCGGCTTTGGCGGGCAGACGCCGAATGACGGCCAGCGCCGCTTTATCAACAGCACCGAAAACTACTTGAATCTGCAATCGCGCCTGCAACCGTTACTGGCGCAGCAAAAGGCGCAGTCACTGGGCCTGTGCTTCCACTCGTTGCGTGCGGTGACGCCGCAACAAATCAGTGAAGTATTGGCGGCAAGCGACAAACAATGCCCGGTGCACATCCACATCGCCGAGCAACAGAAAGAAGTCGATGACTGCTTGAGCTGGAGTGGTCGGCGTCCGCTGCAATGGCTCTACGAAAATACCCAAGTTGATCAGCGCTGGTGCCTTGTTCACGCCACCCACGCCAACCCGGAAGAAGTCACGCTGATGGCCAAGAGTCGCGCCATCGCCGGTCTGTGCCTGACCACCGAAGCGAATCTGGGTGACGGGATTTTTCCGGCGGTGGACTTCCTCGCCCAGGGCGGGCGCATGGGCATCGGTTCCGACAGCCATGTGTCACTGAGCGTGGTGGAAGAGTTGCGTTGGCTGGAATACGGCCAGCGCCTGCGCGATCAGCGGCGCAATCGCCTGTACGGCGCGGATCAGCCGATGGTCGGGCGCACGCTGTATGACGCGGCACTGGATGGCGGTGCGCAGGCGTTGGGGCAGCCGATTGGCGCGCTGGAGGTTGGCAAGCGTGCCGACTGGATTGTGCTCGATGGCAATGATCCATATCTAGCGACGGCCACGGGGGACGGGATTTTGAATCGCTGGTTGTTTGCCGGCGGCGATCGCCAGGTGCGCGATGTGCTGGTCAACGGCCAGTGGGTCGTGCGTGATGGCCGCCATGCCGGGGAAGAGGACAGCGCTCGCGCGTTCACCCAGGTCTTGCGTGACCTTTTAGGCTGACACAAAACAAAAATGTGGGAGCGAGCCTGCTCGCGAAAGCGGTATATCAGCAACATTTTCGTTAACTGACACGCCCTCTTCGCGAGCAGGCTCGCTCCCACATTTGATTTGTGGTGGTCTTTAGTTCGAGGTCTTGGCCATCTGCCGATCCGACGCGCGCCAGATCAGGCGCGTGGTGTCATAGCCCTGCTGACGTGCCTTGCTCAGCAGCTCCTCACGCACCACACCATTGACGGTCGGCGTGCGCGACAGCAACCACATGTACTTGCGACTCGGGTCGCCGACGATGGCGGTCTTGTAGTCATCGCTGACGTACAACACCCAGTATTCGCCTTTCGCCACACCCGGAATCAGCCGCGAGAACCAGGTATCGAATTCGACCCAGAGCTTGTCGGTCTTGCCCGGCACCTGTGGATAAGCCGTGCCCTTGGCCTCTTCCCATTGCCAGTCCGGGGTCAGGCAGCGATTGAGCACCGCGACGTTACCGTCAGGCTTGAGGGTGTAATGGGCTTCGGACTGCGCACAATTGCGCTGGAAGTACATCGGCAAGCGCGCCAGCTCGTACCAGGTGCCCTGATAGCGCTTGAGATTGACGCTGTTGACGGTTTTCGGCGCCAACGGGTCGACGCCGGAAGTGGCGCAGCCGGCCAGTACCAGGCCGGCAAAAAGGATCAGCAATAACCGCTTCATTTTTCTTCTCCGTGGGCGCGAAGCCCCGGTTTACTTCAGGCCTTGGCCGGAAAACATCAGCACTTTGTCACCGGCGTACTGCACGCTGATAAAGCTGTTCTTGTCGCCCCAGGTGCAACTGGACATGCCGAGCGCGCCCGAGCAATCGGTGGGCTTGCCGAGCAGAGTCTCGACTTCGGCCTTGGCCATACCGGCCGAGAGCTTCGAATAGTTTTCCTGATTGACCTTGCTGCATGCGGCCAACAGCACGCAAAACGACAGAAGGGCGAGAGATCGCAGCGACATGGTGTAACTCCTGAAACGAGGGGGGATGGCATGGTGCCAACCAGAAGCTTAGAAGAGAAAACCCTCATCTGGTTCCGTGGCGGGTCGGCTATTTATTAGCCCGCTCGTCTGGCATTCGCCGATAAATCAGACACTTTGTAACGCTATTGAGCATTTCGTCGCATTTCGCCAAAGACGCCTAATCTTTGGCGCACCGCAGTCGACATAAAAGCAGCGCAAAGCCCCCGAGTGTGGCAAATTGCCGCCCTTTCTTGACCAGTCCCTTCGCGGTAGTTCATTCGATGACCAGAAACATGAAATTCAGCCACAAGATCTTGCTGGCTGCCGCCCTCGTGGTGGCTATCGCGTTCGCCTGTTTCATTTTGTTCAACGACTATCGACAGCGCCAAGCGCTGAGCAGCAGCACCGAAGCCTCGATGCAGGAACTGGGCAGCCTGACCACCAGCAACATCCAGACCTGGCTGGAAAGCCGCATTCAATTGCTGCAATCGCTGTCGCAGCAAGTGGCCATCGACGGTAATGCCCCCGCCAGCCTGAAGCGCATCATCGACCTGCCCGCCTACACCGGCAATTTCCAGCTCAGCTATTTCGGCGGTGCTGACGGCATGATGTTCTCGGTACCCGCCGGCAATCGCGCACCGGATTACGATCCGCGTGCCCGTGGCTGGTACAAGGCGGCCAACAGTGCGCAGCAGACCATCGTCACCGAACCGTACATCGCCGCGTCCTCGGGCAAACTGGTCATCACCGTGGCCACACCCGTGCAGCGCCAGGGCCAGATGCTCGGCGTCGCTGGTGCCGACATCGACCTGACCAGCGTCAGCGCGATCATCAACTCGCTGAACTTCGGCGGCCACGGCCACGCGTTTATCGTCAGCGCCGACGGCAAAATCCTGATCCACCCGGACAGCAAACTGGTGCTCAAGACCCTCGCCGAGGCCTATCCGAATGGTGCGCCGAAAGTCAGCCCGGGCCTGAAAGAAGTCGAGCTCGACGGCAAGACTCAACTGATCTCCTTCACCCACGTCAACGGCGTGCCATCGGCCGACTGGTACGTGGCGCTGGTGCTGGACAAAGACACCGCGTTCTCGATGCTCAGCGAATTCCGCACCTCGGCGCTGATCGCCATGGTGATTGCCGTGGTGATTATCATCGCCCTGCTCGGCATGTTGATCCGCGTGCTGATGCAGCCACTGCTGACCATGGGCCGCGCCATGCATGACATCGCCGAAGGTGAAGGTGACCTGACCAAACGTCTGGTGATTCACGGCAACGACGAATTCGGCGCGCTGGGCACCTCGTTCAACCGCTTCGTCGAGCGCATCCACACCTCAATCCGCGAAGTGTCGTCGGCCACCGGCCAGGTCAACGAAGTCGCTCTGCGCGTGGTCGCGGCTTCGAACTCGTCGATGTACAACTCCGACCAGCAAGCCTCCCGCACCAATAGCGTCGCTGCCGCGATCAATCAGCTCGGCGCCGCCGCGCAGGAAATCGCCCAGAACGCCGCCCTCGCCTCGCAGCACTCCAGCGATGCGCGCAGCCTCGCGGTCGACGGCCAGCAGGTTGTGGATAAAACCATCCACGCCATGCAGCAGCTGTCGGCGAAGATCAGCGATTCGTGCGGCAACATCGAAACCCTGAACAGCAACACGGTGAACATCGGCCAGATTCTCGAGGTGATCACCAGCATTTCGCAGCAGACCAACCTGCTCGCACTCAACGCCGCGATCGAAGCGGCGCGGGCCGGGGAAGCGGGTCGTGGTTTTGCCGTGGTCGCCGATGAAGTGCGTAATCTGGCGCACCGCACTCAGGATTCGGCGCAGCAAGTCCAGAAGATGATCGAAGAGCTGCAAGTCGGCGCGCGGCAGGCAGTCAGCATCATGACCGAGAGCCAACGCGAAAGCGAAAGTAGCGTCGGCATCGCCAACCAGGCCGGTGAGCGTCTGGGCAGCGTGACCCAGCGTATCGGTGAGATCGACGGTATGAACCAATCGGTGGCCACCGCGACCGAAGAGCAGACCGCTGTGGTCGAGTCGATCAATGTCGATATCAACGAGATCAACACGCTGAATCAGGAAGGCGTGGAGAACTTGCAGGCAACGCTGCGGGCGTGTTCGGATCTGGAGCAGCAGGCGGCGCGGTTGAAGCAGTTGGTGGGTAGTTTCCGCATTTAAGCGGCGCTGCTTTTGGCGCCTTCGCGAGCAAGCTCGGCCCTACAATGGTTCTGTATGGTTCACAGATATCCAGTAGGAGCGGACTTGCCCGCGATGGCGGCATCAGAGACGAAAGAATTTGGAATTGAAACACGCTCGTCTGCTCGAACTGACACTCGACTGAATTAAGACTAAACTCAGTCCCATTCAATTTAGCGGGGCTCAACCATGAAGCTTTCATCGCAAATCAAACCCATCAGTTACCTGAAAAGTCACACGGCCGAAATCGTCAAATCAATCACAGAAAGCCGCGAGCCGCTGGTAATCACTCAAAACGGTGAAGCCAAGCTAGTGGTGATGGATGTGAAAAGCTTTGAAGAGCAAGAAGGCACGATGGCCTTGTTGAAACTGTTGGCGATGGGGAATCGGGAGATTGAGGAAGGCAAGTTCAGTGATGCTGAAGATGTTTTTGCCGAATTGGACAAGGCCGATCATCAATGAGTTTAAAGGTCGTCATTCTCCAGTCCGCACAAACAGATCTCAAAGAACTTCGCTCCTACCTCGTCAAACAGTTTTCATTCCAAATTTGGCAAAGCACTTATGCCGATCTCAAGACTGCGATTCTCGGCCTCGCAGATCTGCCTTATTCAGGATCAATCCCCGAAGAAATCGAGAAACTCAATCTCGGCCAATACCGCCAGATTGTTTTGGGAAGGAACCGGATTATTTATGAGGTGCGAGAAAAAACGGTTTTCATCCATATCATTGTCGATACGCGAAAAAGCCTACCGGCACTGTTGATGAAACGGCTTCTACGAGGCAATCCTTGATTTAGAACCGTGATCCAGGCTGATCGAGAAATACCAGTTCCTCAGCCGTAGACTCCCGCCCCAACACCGCATTGCGATGCGGAAACCGGCCAAACCGCGCAATCACTTTCCGATGCCGCTCGGCATAATCCAGATTATCGGCAAACACCGCCCGCTGCGTCTCTGGCTGTTCAGTCACCAGCTCGATAAACCTGGAAACCGCCTCATTCTGCACCGCGAGGTTCTCGCAGTGTTCGAACACCAGATAAATGAATACACGCTGGATCGGTTTCAACTGCCGATCGAAATCCGCCGCAATGCCTTGGGCAACGAGTTTCTGCGCACGCAGATCACCGGAAAAGGCTTTGGGGCTGTCGCGAAAGATCATTCGCGGCAGTTGATCGAGTAGTAACACCACCGCCAGCCAACCTTCGGGACATTGCGTCCACTCGGTCAATTCACCAGCTAAAGCCTGATCGACAAAGACCCCGAAACGCGTCTGCGCTTCGAGGTCTTGGCTGTCTCGCTTACCGAACCACAACTTGCCCTTGTCAGCCGAGATCTCGTCGGGGGATTCGGCGTGTCCGAACCACCAATCGAGCAACGGCTGCCAGGGCGCGATCATGGTTTATTCCTTGTGGTAGGCCGTCGCGCGGGCGACTTCTTCTTTCGAACCGAGGAACACCGCTACACGCTGGTGCAGGCCGTCCGGCTGGATGTCGAGGATGCGCTGATGACCGTCGGTGGACGCGCCGCCCGCTTGTTCCACCAGGAACGACATCGGGTTGGCTTCGTACATCAGACGCAGTTTGCCTGGCTTGGATGGCTCACGGCTGTCGCGCGGGTACATGAACAGACCGCCACGAGTCAGGATGCGGTGTACGTCGGCAACCATCGCCGCGACCCAACGCATGTTGTAGTTCTTTTTCAGCGGACCTTCTTCACCGGCCAGCAGCTCGCCAACATAGCGCTGTACCGGGGCTTCCCAGTGACGCTGGTTGGACATGTTGATGGCGAATTCCTGGGTGGTTTCAGGAATGGTGATGTCTTCGTGGGTCAGGACGAAGCTGCCCATTTCGCGGTCCAGGGTGAAGCCTTTGACGCCGTCACCGAGGGTCAGCACCAGCATGGTTTGCGGGCCGTAGATCGCGTAACCGGCGGCAACCTGCTGGGTGCCTGGCTGCAGGAACGCTTTTTCGTTCAGCGGCTCGTTCTGGCTCAGGTATTCGTTCGGGCAACGCAGTACCGAGAAGATGGTGCCGACCGGGGCGTTGATGTCGATGTTCGACGAACCGTCCAGTGGGTCGAATACCAGCAGGTAGGCGCCTTTCGGGTATTTGCCCGGGATCTGGTAGGCATTGTCCATTTCTTCGGACGCCATGCCGGCCAGGTGACCGCCCCACTCGTTGGCTTCGAGCAGGATCTCGTTGGAGATCACGTCGAGCTTCTTCTGCACTTCGCCTTGGACGTTTTCAGTGCCCATGCTGCCCAGCACACCACCCAGGGCGCCTTTGGACACGGCGTGGCTGATCTCTTTGCAGGCACGCGCCACCACTTCGATCAGGAAGCGCAGATCGGCAGGAGTGTTATTGCTGCGGGTCTGCTCAATCAAATAGCGACTCAGGGTAACGCGGGACATGGACGGCTCCGGTGGAATGGGGGGCTAAAAACCCGCGCAGTTTACAGGGAGTCTGAAAACGTAGCGAGCGAAGACGCCCGGTAACGTGCGTTGGGGTGTATTTGCCTGTATGAGACGTGATTGTCGGTGGAGAGTTCAGGTAGCGGGTTTAGCGTAGACGGGTTCGGGACGGGTGGTGGTTGAGTGATAGCGGCAGTTTGAGGATTTTTGATGATTGATCGGTCGTCATCGCTGGCAAGCCAGCTCCCACAAGGACTTCGGTCGTTCACCTATTTCGTGTACACCCAATAACCTGTGGGAGCTGGCTTGCCAGCGAATGGCGCGCAGCGCCAGCCATTCTCAGGTGTTGGTCGGCGGCTTGCGCAACAAGCTGAACGCCATCGCCCCAAGAAAAACCACACTCAACAACAACACCGCCCACAGGCCGATCTTCTTCCAGTTGGTCTCAGCCACCGCCGCCGCTGAAGCAGTCGAAGTTTGCGCGACAACCGCCTCCCCCTGAACCGCAGCCTTACCCAACGCCGCCAGTTTCTCCGGTTTGAAATCCGGAATCAGCGTCGCCAACGGCAGATTCGCCGTCCTCACGCTCGGATTACCCAACGCCAGACTGTACGGCCCCTCCCCGCGCGCGAGGAAAATCACCTGCGTCGCCCGCACCGCATATTTCAGACTCGGCGCCTGCTCGCCCAGACCACCGCCACGCTCATCCACGCTCAGCTTCAACTGCTGCACAGTCTGCCCGTAGAGCTGCAATTCGTTCTGCACCACATCCTGGCCATTCTGGGTCAGGCGATACAGCAAGCCATTGCCCAACGTCTGCCACGGCAAGCTGCTTTCGCGACGTCCCGCCAGCGTCACCGGCGCCAGGCTGTTCGGCTGTTTCAACTCAACCTGCACACGCTCGACGTTCAAGCCCATCGGCAATTGCCAGGTGTATTCCCCGGCCTTGGAGCTGCTGCCGGCCAATGCCGGCGACCAGACCAACGGCAGCGGAACGTTGCGCGGATCACTGCTTTTCAATTGTGCCGCCGTCAGGATCGGCGCCGAATTCGGCGACTCCCACAGCAACCGCACATAACGCGCCGATTGCCCCGGCAGTGTCACTTCGTGCTGCTCGATGCGCTCATCGGAAAAGGTCAGCCGTGCCACCTGCCCTTCGCCCCACGCTTGCCAATGCTGCAGGTCGTCGCTGGCTTCGATGCTGAAGCGCTGGAAGCCGTCACGCTCGCTGGTCCAATCGAGGATCAACTGCTGCAACGGCGCCTTGATCGCACTGGCATCCAGCAGCCAGCCACGCAGCACCTCTTCACCCGCCTCCAACTGGCTGGACGGCTGCACCTCGACCAGCGTGCCGTTGGTGGTCGATTGCACACGCACGTTCGGCGCGCGTTCGCTGGCGTCGGCGGCGTTGTACAGCGGGAACCATTTCACCTCATGCAACTGGCCCTCGTCGCGGGTCTGCGCAGACTCGCGCGCCAAGGCGTAGGCCTGCGCTTCCCCAGCAGCATTGAACACCCGCAAGTCACTGAGATCAGTCTGGCGCGCTTGCAATTGCACGCTCAACGGCAATTCGAGGCGATACCACGGACCGTTGCCGCTTACCGCCAGCGGCACCTGCGTGGCGAAGTCCGCCGGTTTTTCCTGAGCGCCGGCCGCCATCACCACGCCCAACGCCAACCAACCCAGATTTCGCATGCGACTCAAGATGAAACTCCTTCGGTGTCCGGGGCCGGTTTGTCAGCCGCCGGTTCAGCGTCGACGCGTTTGGGCGGCAGCGGCGCAAAATAGCCGACCACCAGCAGCAATACGCCAACGCCGATAAACGAGACGATCCGGGCGAGGCCGCCACGGTTGCTCAATTCGACAAAAATCAGTTTGGCCACCACCAGCGCAATCAGCGCCGCGCCGATCAGCCACACCTCGCGGCGATGACGCAGGTGCCCGCCGATCATCAGCCCCAACGCCATCAGCGTCCAGACGATCGACAACCCGGCCTGCACCAGCATAGAGGCGAGCAGCGTGTCCAACTCGAACGGGATTCCCGCCCAATGGTGTGCCGCGCGGGTCACCAGCGCAGTGCAGAAAGCGAACAGCGAAACCCCGGCGACCAGTTGCGTCGCGTATTCGGCATAGTCCTGGCGAATCGACAGCTGCGAAACCGCACTGCGCGACCACACATAAACACCAAACAGCGCGAACAGCAGCCCCAATTCCAACGGGTTGAGCAGCGGCACATAAGGCAGCGGTTCGGCGTTGCCGTCACTGACGCCATTGGCCAGCCAGAACCACGCCAGCATCAGCACCGCCAGCGGCGCCGCAGCGTACAAGCGATACTCGCGGGCAAAAGCCGTCACCGGCCACGGCCAGCTGCGCGGTGCCGCCGCCAGCAACAGATAAACGCTCGGCAGAATCGCCCAGCCCAGCCAGCGCCAGGCGTTGTATTGCTCGGACAACAGCAGCAGACCGTAGCGCAACTCCAGCGCCAGCACGCCGATCAGCAGCCAGCAGCCGAGCACATGCGCCGCGCTCAAGGCGCGCGCCGGCAACATCGGCGCCAGACGTCGCAGACTGACGAAGTGCACGGCGAACACCGCCGTCCATGCCAGCCAGCCAAAGTCGGCCGCCGGGTGATAATGCGAATGCCAACCGGCGAGCAATACCAGTGCCGCAGCCGGAATCAGCAAAGTGCAGAGCAAGCCCAGCGCCGGCCATTTCAACCGCAGCGACAGTAGCGTCCACAGCGCCACACTGAGCGCCGCGACCAACAGCAACAACGTGCCTTGCAGAGTCGGCGAAGCAAACCGCAGCACCTCACTGATCCACGCCAACGCCCACCAACCGGCGCCCCACACCAGCAGTACTTCGGACAAGCGCTGCAGACTCAGCGCATCGAATGCTGATGCGTGGTTGCCCAGTTGCAGGCGCCAGGCACCGATCATCGCCGCCAGGCCCAGTACCAGCGGCGTCCAGAATCCGCCATGGGCCAACGGTTTCAGGCCTTCGCTGGACATTGGCCCGAGCAACTCGGGGCCGGCCAGCAAAAACGCCGCGCCACCAATCACCTGCAACAGCAGACCAAAGACAAAACTTACGCGTTGCTTGAGGTACAGACTCAGCCAGATGATCAGCAATCCACTCGCGGCCCACACCGCACTCGCCGTTTGCCACGGCAGCACGAACAGCACTGCCAGATTGATCAACACCAGACCGGCCAGCAGCACTACCGACAGACCGCGCAGCAGACGCACATCGCCGCGCACCATTTCATCGCGAGCCGCCAACAGCATGCCGGCGATCAACGCCAGACCGATCAACGACGCGCTGAGCAAACCGCTCCAGCCGGCGCTGAACACTGCCGCCGACCCCTCGCCCGCGCCTTGCAGACGCAGCAGGAACAACGCGCCGCCAAGCAACTGCACGGCAAACGCGCAGAACAGGAAGGTACGCGACTGGATGCGCAGACCGACAAACAAAGTCGCCAACCCGGCCAGCGCCCAACTGATCGCCGTGGCCTGAACGAAAAAGAACAGCGGCGCCAGCAGGTAGAGGAAGGTCAGCCCAAGGCACGCCAATACCGGCAAGCCTTGACGCTCCCAAGGTGAGGCCTGTTCCGGCGAGGCCTTGCGCAGTTGATAGAAGCTGAACAGCAACGCAATCCCGAGCATCAACGCGCCCAGCGGTGCACCGTCGAGCAGACTGCTTTCGCCGACGCGTAACTGACTGAGAAACGCCAGCGCCGAACCCAGTTGCAGCAGCAAGGCAAAGGCCCGGGCGAACGGCCGATGCTGACGCAGACCGAGCCAGAAAATCCCTGCACCTTCCACCGCCCATGCGGCTGAAGTCCAGCGCGCATCCAGCCCCAGCGGGATCGCTAGGCTGGCAAAAATCACTCCGAGCGCCAGACAGGTTTCGCCCAGCAAAACCGCACGGCCACCCATCAACACCTTGGCCAGTGCCATGTAAATCATGCCCAGCGCCAGCGCACTGAATGCCGCCGCGAATTCCAGGTGCTGGATCAACGCGAACTGCAACCCAAAGCCAATGATCGGCGGGCCAAACAGCATCGTGCCGTCGACGTAATCGCCCTTGCGCGCAGACCAGTGCAGCAGCGCCTCGCGGTCGTCCTCCGCCGGGGCATCGGGCATGTCGAGCAATTTGCGTCGGGCGAACAGCAGGCCGATGGCGAGGTACATCAGGAAGAACAGAATCAGGAACGGCTCGGTGCTCCACAACAGCTCCGGCGCATACGAACGCAAACCCCAGGCGAAACCGATGCCGAAGGTGCCGACGAAACCAATCAGGTTGAGCAGGCGCCAGGCCTTGAACCAGGCGATGGCGAGAATGCCGGCGTTGAGCAGCGCGAAATAACTGAACAGCGCGACGTGGTTGCCAGCGCCGGTCGAGGTCAGGATCGGCGCGGCAAACCCGCCCAGCGCAGCCGCTGCGGCAAGTCCCAAAGCATCCTGGGTAATGGCGAGAATCGCCGAGAAAACCGTGACCGCCACCAGCAGGCCGAGCGCAGCGGATGGATCGAGCAACGGGTGCAGACGCATCGCCGCAAACACCGTCAGATACAGCACCGCAATCCCGGTGCCTTGCAGCATCAAGGCGTAATTGCTGTTGCGCCGCCGCAGCCACCAACCCAGCGCGAGCAGACCCAACGCTGCCGCCGCGACACCGGCGTAACGCAATTCGATCGGCACGACCATGCCTTCAGTGGCGTAGCGCAGCAGGAACGCCAGCCCGAAGAACAACAACACCACGCCGACCCGCAGCACCGTGTTGCCGCCAAACAACCAATTGCGCGCGGCGCTGATGCCGCGTTCGATCAGGTTCGGGCCACGGGGTTCGACGGGCGCTGGCGGTTCGGGGGTAACGTCGTTGAGGCGCCAGACATCGGCGGGCAGGGCTTGACTGGTTTCGCTGGCAACGGCGGAAATCGGTTCGAGCTCGGGCGGCAGCTCCCAGATCAGCTCGGGCGCCGGGGATTCTTCGGCTGTTTTGACGGGTTCTACAACGGGTTCGGAAACGGGCGCCGCACTCGGTGGCGACGCGCCGCGAACCGGTGCGCCTTCGAGCAGAAACAGACGCTGTTCGACGCCCTGCAAAGCGACCTTCGCCTGCTCAAGTTGACGCTGCTGCTCCGTCGCCTGCGAGCCTAGCCGCGCGATGCGGATCGTCTGCCCGATCACCAGCCCCAGCAACGCGCCCAACAGCGCATCACTGAACGACTCGTCGAGCAGCCAGCCGAGCACCAGCCCGATCAACATGAACATCCATTGCATGGTCGATATCCCTAAGCGCAAAGGCCAATCCGGGAAGATTAGCGCAGCCTGACCCAAAAAGATCGCAGCCTTCGACAGCTCCTACAGGGTTATGCGAACACCTGTGTAGGAGCTGCCGAAGGCTGCGATCTTTTCCGGCACGGAATTATATCGAGCCGAACGGAAAGTTACTCCAGTGCTTTCCAGATATCCGTGGCGTACTCACGAATCGTCCGGTCTGACGAGAACCAGCCCATCCGCGCCGTATTGAGCACTGCCGACCGCCACCAGTTATTGGAATCGTGCCAATGCGCTTCAACACGTTTCTGCGCTTCCCAGTAGGAATCGAAGTCGGCGCAGACCAGGAAGCGGTCGTAATCCACCAGCGAATCGATCAACCCGGTGTAACGCGAGGTGTCATCCGGCGAGAACACCCCGCTACGGATTGCTTGCAGCACATCGTTCAGACGATGGGACGCAGCGATGTCCGGCACCGCGCTGAACTCGTGGTTCTGTTTGCGCGCTTCAACCTGCTGCGCGCTGAGGCCGAAGATGAACATGTGTTCGGCACCGATGCGCTCGCACATTTCCACGTTGGCGCCGTCCAGCGTGCCGATGGTCAGCGCGCCGTTGAGGCCGAACTTCATGTTACTGGTGCCCGAGGCCTCGAAACCGGCGGTGGAAATCTGCTCGGACAAGTCCGCCGCCGGAATGATGCTCTCCGCCAGACTGACGTTGTAGTTGGGCAGGAACACCACTTTCAGCAGACCGCGCACAGTCGGATCGTTGTTGACCACGCGGGCGATATCGTTGGTCAGCTTGATGATCAGTTTGGCCTGGTGATAACTCGCCGCTGCCTTACCGGCGAAGATCTTCACTCGCGGCACCCAGTCGACTTCCGGCTCGGCGCGAATCGCCTGATACAGCGCCACGGTGTGCATCAGGTTGAGCAACTGGCGTTTGTATTCGTGGATGCGTTTGACCTGCACATCGAACATCGCCGCCGGATTGACCGCGATGCCCAGCCGTTCATGAATCAGATAGGCCAGGGCTTTCTTGCTGTGCAGCCGTTGTTCGGCAAAGGCTTTGCGGAACGCGGTTTTCTCGGCGAACGGCTCGAGATCGAGCAGGCGTTCTTCGGGGTTGTCCAGCACCTCCGGGCCCAGTGAGTCGACCAGCATTGAGGTCAATTCGGAATTGGCCTGGAACAGCCAGCGGCGGAAGGTAATGCCGTTGGTTTTATTGTTGATCCGCTCCGGATACAACTTGTGCAGCTCGGAAAATACCGTGCTGCGCATCAGCTGCGTGTGCAGCCCGGACACACCGTTAACACTGTGCGAACCAAGAAACGCGAGGTTGCCCATGCGCACGCGGCGACCATTATCTTCTTCGATCAGCGACACCGCGCGCAGCACGTCGAAATCGTGAATGCCTTTGGCCCGCAGCGAGTCGATGTGCTGAGCGTTGATCAGGTAAATGATCTGCATGTGTCGCGGCAGCATGCGTTCCATCAGGCCGACCGGCCAGGTCTCCAGCGCTTCCGGGAGCAGCGTGTGGTTGGTGTACGACAGCGTGTCGACCGTCACTTGCCACGCCGCATCCCAGGCCACATCGTAGACGTCGACCAGTTGGCGCATCAGTTCGGCCACGGCAATTGACGGGTGCGTGTCGTTGAGTTGAATCGCTGCATGATCGCCCAGGGTCAGCACCGAAGTGTGCATGTTGCGATGGCGACGCAGCAGATCCTGAAGCGAAGCGGCGACAAAGAAGTATTCCTGACGCAGGCGCAGTTCCTGCCCGGCTTCGGTGCTGTCCGCTGGGTAGAGCACGCGGGAGATACTTTCCGCCCGGGCCACTTCGGCCACCGCGCCCAAATGGTCACCGGCGTTGAAACGTTCCAGGTGCAAATCTTCCATGGCCCGCGCACGCCACAGACGCAAGGTGTTGACGCTTGCCCCGCGCCAGCCCACCACTGGCGTGTCGTAAGCAATCGCGCGGACGGTTTCGGCCGGCGACCAGACTTGTCTGGATTTGCCGGAAGCGTCAGTGACGGTTTCGACGCTGCCACCGAAGCCGATGGTGTAGACGACCTCTGGCCGTTCAAACTCCCACGGGTTGCCGAAGTCCAGCCAGTGCTCGGTCTGCTCCTGCTGCCAGCCGTCGACGATGGCCTGGCGGAACAAGCCGTGTTCATAACGAATGCCATAACCGTGACCGGCGATGCCGAGGGTCGACATGCTTTCCATGAAGCACGCGGCCAGACGCCCGAGGCCACCATTGCCGAGCGCTGCATCAGGCTCCAGCAAACGGATACGTTCCAGGTCGACACCGAGCTCGGTCAACGCTTCACGGGCGACGTCGAGCAGGCCAAGGTTGCTCAGGCTGTCGTAGAGCAAGCGGCCGATAAGGAATTCCAGCGAGAGGTAGTACACCCGCTTCTGACCTTTGCGGTAGATCTGCCGGGTGTGGTCCATCCAGTGCTCGACCATGTGATCACGCGCCGCCAATGCGATGGCTTCGAACCAGTCATGGTCGAAGGCGTGGTCGGGGTCTTTGCCCACCGCGTAGGTGAGCTTGGTCAGGACGGCATCGCGGAATGCGGCCACCTCTGCTTCGCGAACTAGTGGTTCTTGAGTCATCAATAGGACCTCGAGCGAGCGGGAATTGTCTGAGCCTAGACGGTCTGACCGACGGTCGAGGCGCTGGTTCGGCAGTATTTCCTGAGACTGTGAGCTGGCCCGGCATAACCTTGGCGGATGGGCTAATGAATGCAGGGGCCGTGCCGAATTTTCCGGCAAAGTGCCTGCATCGAGAAAAAATCTGGCGAAAGGTTGTTCAAAAATCCACCAGTCCCGGTATGATCGCGCGCCCTGATGCACACACGCCTGGTAACTCCCGATGATGAAGCCCAACCTGATTGCCGCCGCCGAGATCGATCGTCTCGATACGTGGGCGAAATATTCGGCCCCGATGTGCGGCTCTTGCATGTCCAGCTGCTGCACGCTGCCGGTCGAAGTGAAGATCAAGGATCTGGTGCGCATCGGCGTGGTCGACGAGTTCGAACTGGGCGACCCGCCAAAGAACATCGCCAAGCGTTTGCAGAAGGAAGGCCTGGTCGAGCGCTTCAATCAGAAGTCGGGGATTTTCACCCTGCAGCGCATGAGCAACAACGATTGCTACTACCTGGATCGTAAGAGCCGCCTGTGCACCATTTATGACAAGCGTCCGGACACCTGCCGCAATCACCCGAAGATCGGTCCGCGTCCTGGGTATTGCGCTTATAAGCCGAAGGAAGTTGAGCGCGTGCAGAATTTCCGCGCGATCGAGAAGTTCTAAAAGCCAACCCTCACCCCCAGCCCTCTCCCGGAGGGAGAGGGAGCCGACCGAGGTGTATGGCGCCATACATCGACCTGAAACACCCAGTCGATTATGGATTCGGGACAGCCCGCCAAATCGATTCTGGATTCGGCAGAATTCACTCAGGTCGATGCATTTCCTGAGCATCCCCCGATCAGTTCCCTCTCCCTCTGGGAGAGGGCTAGGGTGAGGGGCTTTTCAGCTTCAACACACTTCCCCCAGACAAACAAAAACGCCCCCGGTCTCGCGACCGGGGGCGTTTTTTATTCCAGGGCTAGATTACGCCTTGGCTTTCTTGGCAGCGCGGGTACGCTCGCTTTCGTCCAGGATCTTCTTGCGAAGACGGATGGACTTAGGCGTGACTTCGCACAGCTCGTCTTCCTGGATGTATTCCAGAGCCTGTTCCAGAGTGAAGCGAACAGGTGGTACCAGAGCGATGGTTTCGTCTTTACCCGAAGCACGCATGTTGTCGAGCTTCTTGCCTTTGGTTGGGTTTACACCCAGATCGTTGTCGCGGCTGTTCTGACCAACGATTTGACCGTTGTAGATCTCCTGGCCGTGTTCTACGAACAGCTTGCCACGAGCCTGCAGGGTTTCCAGCGAGTAGGTCAGTGCCTTACCGGTTTCAACCGAAACCAGAACGCCGTTCTGACGACCGGACATGTGGCCCGACTTCACTGGAGCGTAACGGTCGAAGATCGAGGTCAGGATGCCAGCACCGTTGGTCAGGGTCAGGAACTGGTTACGGAAACCGATCAGACCGCGAGCAGGGATGTTGTATTCCAGACGAACACGGCCCTTGCCATCCGGCACCATGTTGCTCAGGTCGCCCTTACGCAGACCCATCTCTTCCATGACCTTGCCCTGCGATTCTTCAGGGATGTCGATGGTTACGTTTTCGAACGGTTCCTGCTTCACGCCGTCAACTTCACGGATGATCACTTCAGGACGGCCCAGGGCCAGCTCGAAGCCTTCGCGACGCATGGTTTCGATCAGTACCGAGAGGTGCAGCTCACCACGGCCGGAAACCTTGAACTTGTCAGCCGAGTCGCCTTCTTCAACGCGCAGTGCAACGTTGTACAGCAGCTCTTTGTCCAGACGATCCTTGATGTTACGGGAGGTCACGAACTTGCCTTCTTTACCGCAGAATGGCGAGTCGTTTACCTGGAAGGTCATGGAAACGGTTGGCTCGTCAACGGTCAGCGGCTTCATCGCCTCGACGGTGTTGATATCGCACAGAGTGTCGGAGATGAACAGCTCGTCGAAGCCGCTGATGCAGACGATGTCGCCGGCTGCTGCTTCTTCAACGTCAATGCGGTGCAGACCGTGGTGACCCATCAGCTTCAGGATACGACCGTTGCGGCGCTTGCCGTCGGCGCTGATAGCGACAACCGGAGTGTTCGGCTTGACGCGACCACGAGCGATACGGCCAACACCGATAACACCCAGGAAGCTGTTGTAGTCCAGAGCGGAGATCTGCATCTGGAACGGACCGTCACGGTCAACGGCCGGAGGCGGAACGTGGTCGACGACCGCTTGGTACAGCGGAGTCATGTCTTCAGCCATGGCGGTGTGATCCAGACCGGCAATGCCGTTCAGGGCCGAGGCGTAAACAACCTGGAAGTCCAGTTGTTCTTCGGTTGCACCGAGGTTGTCGAACAGGTCGAAGATCTGGTCCAGAACCCAGTCCGGACGCGCGCCTGGACGGTCAACCTTGTTGATTACCACGATCGGACGCAGGCCGGCTTCGAAAGCCTTCTTGGTCACGAAACGGGTTTGCGGCATAGGGCCGTCTTGAGCGTCAACCAGCAGCAGAACGGAGTCGACCATCGACATTACGCGTTCAACTTCGCCGCCGAAGTCGGCGTGGCCCGGGGTGTCCACGATGTTGATGTGGTAGCCGTTCCAGTTGATGGCGGTGTTTTTCGCCAGAATGGTAATACCGCGCTCTTTTTCCTGGTCGTTGGAGTCCATCACGCGCTCGTCGTTGAGCTCGTTGCGCTCCAGGGTGCCGGATTGACGCAGGAGTTTGTCTACCAGGGTGGTCTTACCATGGTCAACGTGGGCAATGATGGCGATGTTACGTAGATTTTCGATCACTTGTGTATCTCGATCAGAGGATTCGGTTTGCTGACAAGTCTTGGCAGCGATTAACAGTAGTGTCCGGCATGGCCGTTACAGCTTGACGGCGGTGTCGGGGGGCCGGTGACGCAGGCCACAGGCAAACAGCCCCGGGCACTTAGCTCGGTCGATAAACGCGCACATTGGCATGCCCCTCACTGAGCAAATGGTGAGCATGCAGGCGACTCATCACGCCTTTGTCGCAATACAGCAGGTACTGGCGAGTCGGATCCAGCTCCTTGAAACGAGCGTTCACTGCGTAGAACGGCATCGTCTGTACTTCTACGCCAGCAAGTTCCAGCGGCTCATCCTCGGCGGCATCCGGGTGACGGATGTCGATCACGATCTGGCCGGCCAGTGCTTCGCTGACTTCTTCAATCTGTACGTCCTGGCCCAATTCGTCGATCACTCGATCGATCGGCACCAGTTTGGCGTTTTCGAGCGCACGCTCGAGCACCGCCATGTCGAATTCTTTCTCTTCGTGCTCAACGCGACCGCGTTTGGCGGCTGTCTTCGGATTAACCGAAATGACCCCGCAGTATTCCGGCATGTGCCGGGCAAAATCGGCGGTGCCGATCTCGTTGGCCGTGTCGATGATGTCCTGCTTGTGCGCCACGATCAGCGGACGCAGGACCAGCTTGTCAGTCACGCAGTCGATCACCGAGAGGTTCGGCAGAGTCTGGCTCGACACCTGGGAGATCGCCTCGCCGGTAACCAGCGCTTCGATGTGCAGGCGATCGGCGATGTTGGAAGCCGCGCGCAACATCATACGCTTCAATACGACGCCCATATGACTGTTATCGACTTTGCCGAGAATTTCGCCCAGCACTTCTTCGAACGGAACACTGACAAATAGCACGCGTTGCGAGCTGCCGTACTTCTTCCAGATGAAATGCGCGACTTCCATCACGCCCAATTCGTGGGCACGACCGCCCAGATTGAAGAAGCAGAAGTGCGTCATCAGGCCGCGACGAATGATCTGGTAAGCCGCAACCGTCGAGTCAAAGCCGCCGGACATCAATACCAGCGTCTGCTCCAGAGCGCCGAGCGGGTAACCGCCGATGCCGTTGTGCTGGCTGTGGATGACGAACAACCGTTTGTCGCGAACTTCGATGCGGACTTCGATTTCCGGCGCTTTCAGGTCGATACCGGCAGCACCGCACTCACGGCGCAGCTTGCTGCCGACGTATTTTTCGACGTCCATCGAGCTGAACGTGTGTTTGCCCGCGCGCTTGCAGCGCACCGAAAAAATCTTCCCCGCCAGTGCATCGCCGTAATGCTGTTTGCACTTCTCGGTGATGTCGTCGAAGTCGCCCAGCGGATACTCGTCGATCTGCAGAAAGTGCGCGATGCCCGGCATGCAGGTCAGGCGCTCACCCATCTCTTTCAAGGCTTTGGGGTCGGTAACGCGGGTTTCCAGCTCGAGATTGTCCCACACGCCGTTCACCACCACGGCCGGGTCCAGGTCACGGAGCACGGTGCGGATGTTCTTGGCCAACTGGCGGATGAACTTCGTCCGGACAGGTCGGCTTTTGATGGTGATCTCGGGGAAGACTTTTACGATTAGTTTCATGAAAACAGCGCGCGAACGGCCAGCCGAAAAAGGGGGGCGCGGATTATAGCGGAAATTGCTCAAGGTTTAACCAGTTAATGTGCAGAAGGTTTTGCGTGCACCAAAACAGGTCGTTTTCGATTTATCACGCTACATTAAAGGGCGAGATTTTCTGCATTCAGGTGCTTTGCACCTTTATAAGCGTGAATTTGGGGCAAAAAACCCATGCTGGGGCACTGGCATGCAATTTGCTCCCTTGTGAGGCAGGTTGCCTTGGCAGAGTATCTGCGCCGGCATCACCCAACTTTAAGGGCATCCACTACTAGCCCTAAGCCACCCGGAGGACAGTATGTCGAAGACGGTTCAACTCATCAAAGATCATGACGTCAAGTGGATTGATCTGCGCTTCACGGACACCAAAGGCACTCAGCACCACGTGACCATGCCGGCTCGCGATGCTTTGGACGAAGACTTCTTCGAAGTCGGCAAAATGTTCGACGGTTCCTCCATTGCTGGCTGGAAAGGCATCGAAGCCTCCGACATGATCCTGATGCCGGTTGACGAAACTGCCGTTCTCGACCCGTTCACCGAAGACGCCACCCTGATCCTGGTGTGCGACATCATCGAACCTTCGAGCATGCAAGGCTACGACCGCGACCCACGTGCGATCGCCAAGCGTGCCGAAGAACACCTGAAAGCCACCGGCATCGGTGACACCGTGTTCGCCGGTCCAGAGCCTGAGTTCTTCATCTTTGACTCGGTGAAATTCAAGTCGGACATCTCCGGCTCGATGTTCAAGATCTACTCCGAGCAAGGTTCGTGGATGTCCGACCAGGACGTCGAAGGTGGCAACAAAGGTCACCGTCCAGGCGTCAAAGGCGGCTACTTCCCGGTTCCGCCGTTCGACCACGACCACGAAATCCGTACCTCCATGTGCAACGCACTGGAAGAAATGGGCCTGACCGTCGAAGTTCACCACCACGAGGTGGCAACTGCCGGCCAGAACGAAATCGGCGTCAAGTTCAACACCCTGGTGAAGAAAGCCGACGAAACCCAAACCCTGAAGTACGTTGTCCACAACGTTGCTGACGCTTACGGCCGCACCGCGACCTTCATGCCGAAGCCACTGTACGGCGACAACGGTTCGGGCATGCACGTCCACATGTCGATCTGGAAAGACGGCAAGAACACCTTCGCTGGTGAAGGCTATGCCGGCCTGTCCGATACCGCTCTGTACTTCATCGGCGGCATCATCAAACACGGTAAGGCCCTGAACGGCTTCACCAACCCGGCGACCAACTCCTACAAGCGTCTGGTGCCAGGCTTCGAAGCGCCGGTAATGCTGGCCTACTCGGCCCGCAACCGTTCCGCTTCGATCCGTATTCCTTACGTGTCGAGCCCGAAAGCCCGCCGTATCGAAGCACGCTTCCCGGATCCGGCTGCCAACCCGTACCTGGCCTTCGCAGCACTGCTGATGGCCGGTCTGGACGGTATCCAGAACAAGATCCACCCAGGCGACGCTGCTGACAAAAACCTGTACGACCTGCCGCCTGAAGAGGCGAAAGAGATCCCGCAAGTTTGCGGCAGCCTGAAAGAAGCCCTGGAAGAGCTGGACAAGGGCCGCGCGTTCCTGACCAAGGGCGGCGTATTCTCCGACGACTTCATCGACGCTTACATCGCACTGAAATCGGAAGAAGAAATCAAGGTTCGCACCTTCGTACACCCACTGGAATATGAGCTGTACTACAGCTGCTGATCCGGTAGCGCCGCGCTATGCGGCGTGACAAAAAGAGGCCTCCTTCGGGAGGCCTTTTTTATTGCCTGCGATTTGTGGCGTCTGAATGATCTCCGGATGTGAGCCAAGTTGGGCCAACTGCCGCGACTGTCCTATGCTGCACCCATCGTTTTCAATCCCGGTCGATTTCATGGGTCGCACCTTTCTCTACATACTGCTGCTGATCGCCCTCCCCGCCGCCGCGCAGATCTACAAGTACACCGATGCCAACGGCAACACGGTCTACAGCGATCACTCGCCGGGCGGCGTACAGGCGCAACCGGTGGATTTGCCGCCGCTCAACCGTGTCGAGCCACAAGCGCCAAGTGCGCCACCTGCGGCGGATGTCGACAACCGTCAACCTGCGCGCAATGCCTACGACATTCTCGAACTCGCCGGCCTGCCGACCGAAGAAGCCCTGCGCGCCAACAACGGCACATTCACTGTCAATGTGCTGATCAAGCCGCGCCTGCAAGCGCCGCATCAATTGAGGCTGGTATTGGACGATGAGCCTTACGGCCAGCCGAGCAACGTGCCAATCCTGCAACTGGTAAACGTAGATCGCGGCGAGCATCGTCTGGCGGTGCAGGTGATTGATGGGCAAACGGTCATCCAGCAAAGTCCGCCAGTAGCCCTCAGCGTGCAGCGGGTGCACAAGCCATGATCCGCGCGGGGCTGTTCGTCCTGTCGGCACTGATGACGCTGCAAGCTTCGGCAGAGGTCTTCACCTACACCGATGCTCAAGGCAATCGCGTGTTTACCGATCAGCCGCGCAGCAACGCCAAGCGCGTACCTATCGCGACCAGCAATCGCATGTCCGCAAACCCAACGGCCAACACACCAGTTCCCACGGCAAAAAAATCCCCGGAACAACCACCGTTCCACTACGACATGTTACGCATCCTGGTGCCCGAACCCGATGCCACGATTCGCAGCAGCGCCGGCGAAATCATCGTCAGCGTCACCAGCGAGCCGGGCCTGCAAAAAGGTCATCGCTACCGGCTGCTGCTGGATGGCCAAGCCACCGGCGAACCGGGCCTGAGCCCGGTCTTCCCGCTGAGCAACATCGACCGTGGCAGCCACAATCTTTCAGTGGAAATCCTCGACGCCGAAGGCCGTACCGTCGAACGCACCGCCAACCAGCCCTTCCACATGCTGCGCATCTCCCTCGCACAGAAACGCCAGGTCAAACCCTGCACCACCGCCGATTACGGCGTCCGCCCGGAATGTCCCTTGAAAGACAAACCGCCCGAGCCGAAAAATCCCTTCCTGCGTTTCTTCTAACGCCATTCAGCTTTGCGCACTATATTGGTGCAGCAGGCTGCACCGTACCCATATCGCAACCCATTTTGGTTCGAAACTACCCGTGAGAGCTGGCCCTGTGCCACGCAAACGAGCGTCAAACGTCTGTTTCACGGGTTAAACGCTTCTTTTCGGAGCCTTGGTTTGGTTTTTGCATTTTCCGTTCACCGACGCTTGCTTGTTGCGCACGCTCCGCCCCCAAAAGAGGCTCCGATGACCATTAGCGACGCAATCCACCGTTTGCTGCTCGACAACCTGACCACCGCCACCATTCTGCTCGACGCCGAATTGCGCCTTGAGTACATGAACCCGGCGGCGGAGATGCTGCTCGCTATCAGTGGGCAGCGCAGCCATGGGCAGTTCATCAGCGAGCTGTTCACCGAGTCCACCGAGGCGCTGAATTCCCTGCGTCAGGCGGTGGAGCAGGCGCATCCGTTTACCAAGCGCGAAGCGATGCTCACCGCCCTCACCGGCCAGACGTTGACCGTGGATTACGCGGTGACGCCGATCCTCAGCAACGGCGCGACCATGCTCCTGCTGGAGGTTCATCCGCGTGACCGCTTGCTGCGGATCACCAAGGAAGAAGCGCAGCTGTCCAAACAGGAAACCAGCAAGATGCTGGTGCGCGGTCTCGCCCATGAGATCAAGAATCCGCTCGGCGGCATCCGTGGCGCCGCCCAACTGCTGGCCCGCGAGCTGCCGGAAGAAAGTTTGCGCGATTACACCAACGTGATCATTGAAGAGGCTGACCGCCTGCGCAATCTGGTCGACCGCATGCTCGGCTCGAACAAGCTGCCATCGCTGGCGATGTGCAACGTCCATGAAGTGCTCGAACGCGTCTGCCACCTGGTCGAAGCCGAAAGCCAGGGCTGCATCACCTTGGTGCGTGACTACGACCCAAGCATTCCCGACGTGCTGATCGACCGCGAGCAAATGATTCAGGCTGTGCTGAACATCGTGCGCAATGCGATGCAGGCGATCAGCAGCCAGAACGAACTGCGCCTGGGCCGCATCAGTCTGCGCACCCGGACCATGCGCCAGTTCACCATTGGCCACGTCCGCCATCGCCTGGTGACCAAGATCGAGATCATCGACAACGGCCCCGGGATCCCGGCGGAACTACAGGAAACCATTTTCTTTCCCATGGTCAGCGGTCGCCCGGACGGTACCGGGCTGGGCCTGGCCATTACCCAGAACATCATCAGCCAGCACCAGGGCCTGATCGAGTGTGACAGCCATCCAGGCCACACCACCTTCTCGATCTTTCTGCCACTGGAACAAGGAGCCACATCGACATGAGCCGTAGTGAAACCGTGTGGATCGTCGATGACGACCGTTCTATCCGTTGGGTTCTGGAAAAGGCCTTGCAACAGGAAGGCATGACCACCCAGAGCTTCGACAGCGCCGATGGCGTGATGAGTCGCCTGGCCCGTCAGCAGCCGGACGTGATCATTTCCGACATCCGCATGCCGGGTGCCAGCGGTCTGGATCTGCTGGCGCGGATTCGCGAGCAACACCCACGGTTGCCGGTCATCATCATGACCGCTCACTCCGATCTGGACAGCGCTGTCGCCTCGTATCAGGGTGGCGCTTTCGAATACCTGCCGAAACCGTTCGACGTTGATGAAGCGGTATCGCTGGTCAAGCGCGCCAATCAGCACGCACAAGAACAGCAGGGCCTGGAAGTCGTGCCGGCACTGACGCGCACCCCGGAAATCATCGGCGAAGCGCCGGCGATGCAGGAAGTGTTTCGCGCCATTGGCCGCCTGAGCCACTCCAACATCACCGTGCTGATCAACGGCGAATCCGGCACCGGTAAAGAACTGGTCGCCCACGCCCTGCACCGCCACAGCCCACGCGCGGCCTCGCCGTTCATTGCGCTGAACATGGCGGCGATCCCCAAGGATCTGATGGAATCCGAGTTGTTCGGCCATGAGAAAGGCGCGTTCACCGGCGCGGCGAATCTGCGTCGCGGTCGCTTTGAACAGGCGGACGGCGGCACGCTGTTCCTTGATGAAATCGGTGACATGCCGGCGGATACCCAGACCCGTTTGCTGCGAGTTCTGGCCGATGGCGAGTTCTATCGCGTGGGCGGGCATGTGCCGGTCAAGGTCGACGTGCGCATCATCGCCGCGACGCACCAGAATCTGGAAACCCTGGTGCATGCCGGCAAGTTCCGTGAGGACTTGTTCCACCGCCTCAACGTGATTCGCATCCACATCCCGCGCCTGTCGGATCGCCGTGAAGACATCCCGACCCTGGCCAAGCACTTCCTCAGCCGCGCCGCACAGGAACTGGCGGTCGAGCCGAAACTGCTGAAGAGCGAGACCGAGGAATACCTGAAGAACCTGCCGTGGGGCGGCAACGTGCGGCAGCTGGAGAACACTTGCCGCTGGATCACCGTGATGGCGTCCGGGCGCGAGGTGCACATCAGCGACCTGCCACCGGAGCTGCTGAACCTGCCGCAGGATTCAGCGCCGGTGACCAACTGGGAGCAGGCACTGCGTCAGTGGGCCGATCAGGCGTTGGCGCGTGGCCAGTCGAGCCTGCTCGACAGCGCGGTGCCAGCGTTCGAGCGGATCATGATCGAGACGGCGTTGAAGCACACTGCCGGGCGTCGGCGTGATGCGGCGGTGTTGCTGGGTTGGGGGCGCAATACCCTGACGCGCAAGATCAAGGAATTGGGGATGAAGGTCGATGGCGGGGATGATGATGAGGGGGATGAGGGTTAACGCTTAAGGATTGTCGTGTACTCAGGATCGATCCCCCTCACCCCAGCCCTCCCGAAACGTCGGACCGCCCCCAAGTGGGAGAGGGGAAAGGGAGCCGATCTCGGGTGGTTTCGAGGCCTGAGTTCGGCTCGGTATCTCAGGTCGGCGTAACTTGACCGGGCCCCTCACCCTAACCCTCTCCCTCTGGGAGAGGGTTAGGGTGAGGGGCCACCGTGCACCGCATCAATGCACAATGACCCGCGATCGCGCACAGCCGCATCGCCACAACTCAACCCTGAAAACACTGATGAATCCTTTTTCACAAATGCGAAAGCCCCGAATTACGGGGCTTTCGCGTTTCTGATCAGCTCTTTTGTTTCAGCAGATGAAAACCTGGCACGCCCCCTGCAATACCTCTCACAGGTGATTCGATTCACCACCCGTTTCGGGGACCTTGGTACAGGCAGGCCGGGGATTCCCCTCTTTACACCGGGCTCACACCGCAACGCGACGAGCCCACCCTTTTGGGATCCTTGGTACAGGCAGGCCGGGGGTTCCCTCTTTACACCGGACCGCCGCCAACAGCGAAGTCCATCCTTTTGGGAACCCTGATACAGGCAGGTCAGGGATTCCCGCTTTTACATCGCTCGCCGCGACATCGAGTCCGGCGTCAATCGAACCGGGGCCGTTTGGGTAAATGATGCAGGGGCTGATTTTGCCGCCCCGAGTCATATTCCCGAATCTCGGCTTCCAGCCTGTCCAGCATTTTCCCGGGGCTGGGTTCATTGATCAAAATATCGTTGAGGCGTGCCCGCTCGTCAGGGCCACGCTCGCTGTAGATCTTGAGAAACCACCAGACCCGCCGCTGCAAAAGCGGATACTCGACGTGAAATTCCGGTGTACGACTGAGTTTCAGAATCCCGATCTTCAAGGAACTCGCGGGATGACTGACGCTGTTCCATAACTCCAGTTTCTCGGTTGCCTGCTCTTGCGGCACATTTCGCAGCCAAAGATTGGCCGATTGGTCATTACTCTGTTCTCCCAGCCAGATATCGGCGCCTGTTCTGATACGTGCCTGTATCAGCCGCCGGAGGGAGGCCGGATCCGTTATTGGGTTGCCGATAAGATTGCAGCCTGCTCTGAGCTCAATGGATTCTGGAATCGATGTAATTCGATTGTTCGCCAGATTCAATACTTTCCCGGGAATCTCATTGGTGATGCCCTCCGGAAATCTGTCTAACCCGGTATTGGAAAGATCCAGCTCCTGTAACGCAGTCATTGCTTTAAGTGAAGGTGCGACAGAAAGCTCATTGTCACCAAGTTTCAATACTTCCAGTCTCGACGGCCCGTCGTCGGCATTGAGCCCGAAAGGGATTTGTCGTAATCCGGCGCCTGTCAGATCCAGCACACGCAACTCGGTCATCCCGGAAATGTCAGGATCCGTTCGTTGAACTGGCCCCCGAAAGCGCAACGGGCCAGGCAAATTCACCGCTGCCCCTTGTGTGCTACCAAGCCTCAGCACTTGCAGTCTGGTCATGTCCCTCACCGAAAAATCAGCCTGTAAGTCAAAATCCTGCAGGTTCAGTTCTCGTAGACGGGGAAGCCTCGCCAGTTGCCTGGTAAAGCGCGAATCCATATTGAATCTTGAGTAAGTACGTTCATACATAGCGCCATCGAAGGGTCTTCTGGTGATTGACTGGCTTGTGACCGTCAGACTTTCAATGTTTGGAAATTGCGCAAAAAACACGTCAGGGTTCAGCGGTGCATAACCTCTCAAAGTCAAAGCAACGACTGAGTTGAATTTCAATGAAAGCAGTTTGTCGACTGGCCATAGCGTGAGATTGATATCCAGCCTGAAACCCGATAACTGCCCATCTCGATAGACCCGCTGATCAGGCTGACCTTGCCACTTGTATACCTGGCTTAGCCTACCCCACATGGCAAACGCCTCACTGACCTCATGGGACTGTGCAACGCGATTTTGATGGTGCGGGATGCTGATGTGTTTGCTGTCCAACTGAGGAAGCCCAAGCTCAATACGCTTGAGTTCAAGGTCTGCCACGTCCTTGTCATCGAACCTGGCGATGAAGGCATCGGCGTCGAGATCGGTCGTTTCCGGAAGGTATCTTTGGACCTGGGTTCGGGTTGTTGGCTCAACGACCGTACGCGGATACCAAAAGCCACTATCGGCATCACGCAACATGACAGGACCTGGAAGCAACTCGCTCAGCCGTCGGGCACGATGCAATCCAGTCGAAGGATCCACGGCGACAAGAACAAAATCGCCATCGGCCACTTCAACATAGGCGCGCGTCTTGAAAATCCTTAAACCTTCGCTGTTGATTTCGGGAAGAATTGCCCGAGCGCTGACGACGAAGTGGTCCAGCGTCGATTGAGGCGCAGGCAACCGAGCTTCAACAGCGGCTGCGTGAATAATGACTGCCGGAGTCGCGCCAGTGGCATCTGCGTCAACAGCACTGGACGACCCGGCTCGAGGCTGTGGATCACCGACGAAGAATCCTGAACCGGAACCGCTACGGCCGGATGGGCCGAGGAGCGGAACATCCACGTCGGCCGGTCGGGTCGGGCTGGTCGAAGCATCCACTTTCACGTGGGTGCTGCCACCGGTAGGTGGTTTTATTGGCATGTTTTTCATCCTTGAAAAAGTCGCCCTGGCATTCGCGCCAGGGCCTAAGGTGTCGGCATCCGGCCGACATCAACGGAGCGCTGCGCGTTTGTAGGGTTCGCCGAGATGTTTACTTCGGATCAAGCTTGGGACGCTTGGGTAAATGATGCAGGGGCTGGTTTTGCCGGCCCGAGTCATATTCCCGAATCTCGGCTTCCAGCCTGTCCAGCATTTTTCCGGGGCTGGGTTCTGTGAACAGAATGTTGTCGAGCCGTGCCTGCTCACCAGGTCCGCGCTCGCTGTAGATCTTGAGGAACGACCAGACCCGCCGCTGCAAAAGCAGATACTCGGCATGAAATTCCGGTGTTCGACTCAGTTGCTGAATCGCGCCCGTCAGACGCGAGTGAGGACCGAAGCTGTCCCAGAGATTCAGTTTTTCAGTCATCTCCTTTCCCGGCGGCACATTTCGCAGCCAAAGGTTTGCCGACCGGTCATTACTTGCATCTCCCAGCCAGATATCGGTACCCGTTGCGATACGTGCATGGATCAGACGTCGAAGGGAAGACGGATCGGTTATAGGGTTGCCACTGAGCTTGAAGCCGGCTCTGACTTCAATGGATTCAGGAATCGATGTGATTCGGTTGTTCGTCAGATCCAGCACTTTCCCGGGAATCTCGTTGGTGATGCCCTCGGGAAATCTGTCTAGCCCTGCATAGGAAAGCTCCAGCACCTGCAGCGCGGTCATTCCTTCGACTGAAGGCACAACGGAGAGCGGGTTCTGGCTGAGTTTCAATACTTCCAATCGCAACGGCCCGTTATCCGCATCGAGTCCTCGGAGATGGTGTATTGCGTTCTGCTCCAGATCCAGTACCCGCAACCCGGTCATGCCGGCCACCGAAAAATCAGGCGACAGGTTTGCCCTTTGCAGCTTCAACTCTCGTAACCGCGCAAGCCTTGCCAATTCTTCAACATTGCCCGGCTGCACGATGAGCCTCAGGTGGGGATTATCAGAAGACATTGCATATCCGAAAACCACCCTCAGACTTTCAAGATTGGGGAAAGCTGAAAAAACACCGGCCGGAAGAGGCACGCCTAACCTGGTTAGCTCAAGGGAAACGATGGAGTTGAATTGTGTAGAGAGTGGACGATGAGTTGGCCATCCCGACGAACTCGAAGACAGCTTGAAACCCACCGGCCGCTTATCGTGAAAGGCCAGCTCGTCAGGCTCCCCTTGCCACGTGTACAGACGGCGCAACGTGGGACCCAGATCGTTTCCGTAGAACCCGGAGCTGATTTCCCGGTCCAGTTGAACAAGTCCAACCTGGAGTCGTTTGAGCTCCACCTCTGCCGCATCCTTGTCACCGAAATGCACGCGAAAGTGATCGGCTTGTTGATCGGTCGCTTCCGGGAAGTAATTTCGGACCTGCGCTCGGGTAGTTGGCTCGGCGGCGTCGAGCAAGTGCCCAACGTCGCTGCCGCTATCACTGCGCAGTGCCGAACCCGCCGGCAGTGATTCGCTCGACAGCCCGGTTTCTGCCTCCAGCCTTTCCAGCGTTTTCAGGGGACTGGGTTCGTTCTCCATAATGTTCTTGAGCCTGAACTTAACGCCAAGCTCAGCCTTACGGAAGCTGTCGAAAAACCGCCAGACCCGTCGCTGCAAAAGCGGGCGCTCAACGTGAAAATCGGGCGTACGCGCCAGGTCCCAGACGATCTTTCTTGCCACGAACCAATATGAGTCAATGTCAACACTGCCCCAAAGCTGCAAATTTTCAGCGAGTTCCCCTAGCGGCGAATGTCGAAGCCAGGCATTTGGCGAGTTATCTGTATTTTTTTCTCCCAGCCAAATGTCGGAGCCTGTTTTTTTACGAACGTCCATCAGCCGCCGGAGGGTCGCCAGATCCGTGATGGGATTGCCCATGAGATTGAAGCCCGCTCTGATTTCAACGGACTCAGGGATCGAGGTAATACGGTTATTCGAAAGATTCAGCACTTTGCCGGGCATATCGGCCGTGATGCCCTCCGGAAACCTGTCCAGACCGGTGTTGGAAAGGTCCAGCTCCTGCAGCACAGTCCTTACTTTCAGGGAAGGCATCTCAGAAAGCGGATTGTCGCCGAGCTTCAATACCTCCAGCCGTAACGGCCCATTGTCAGCATCAAGCCCGAGTGGGAGCTGTTGTATACCGGTCTGCGTCAGATCCAATACACGCAATTCGGTCATCCCCGTCACGTCGGGGGCCACTTTCAAGAATGCATTATGGTTCAGATCCAGCACCTGCAAGTTCAATCGCCCTGGCAGGCCATTCACTACGCCATTCAGATCCGTCACCCCCTGGATGTTGCCAAGTGCCAGAGCTCGCAGTTCGGTCAGGCCCGTCAGCTGGAACCTGGCAGGCAAATCGCAGTTTTGCAGGTTCAGCTCGCGCAAATGGGGAAGCTTTGCCAGTTCGTGAACAAACCCTGGCTCGATCTTGAGCTTTGATGCAGAGCTAACGCCAGGGAGAGTGGATGGCGAGCCAATCACCGTCAGACTTTCAATGTTGGGAAATTGCTCAGATAACCGGTACGAGTAAAGATCTCCACTCGCTCTGAGGGTCAGCGCGACAACAGAGTTGATTCTTTCCAAGTAAGTAAAAGCGTGTGAACGAGAACCGAAGTCGAGATCCAGCTTGAAACCCAGCAGTCGGTCCCCGCGATAGACACGCTCACCGGGCTCGCCCTGCCACGTGTAAAGCCTGCGTATCCTGCTCACCATTTCCTCGCTGATACCCACGTGCTCACGCTCCAGTTCAGGGCGCGCACGCTCGATCCGCCTCAGCTCCACCTCTGCCACATCCTTGTCGCCAAACCGGGCGATGAAGGCATCAGCGTCCAGGTCGGTCGTCCCCGGCAGGTAACTTCGGACCTGCGCTTGAGTGGCTGGCTTGACGAGCGTACGCTGATACCAAAAACCGCTCTCGACGTTACGCAGCATCACCGGCCCTGGAAGCAGTTCGCTTGGCCGTCGGGCACGATGCAATCCAGTCGCCGGATCTACGGCGACAAGAACGAAAGCGCCATCGGCCACCTCCGCGTAGGTACGATTGTTAAAAACCCTTAAGCCTTCGCCGTCGGCTTCTGGAAGTAACGACCGGGCATTGATGACGTAATCGTCCAGTGTCGGTTGAGGTGCAAGCAAACGCGTTTCGACGGGGGCCGCGTGAATAATGATCGCCGGAGTCGCACGAGTGGCATCTGCCTCGACAGCCCTGGACGATCCGGCTCGCGGCTGCGAATCATCGCGGGAGATCACTGAATCGAAACCGCTGCGACTCAATGGGCCGGCGAGCGGAATGTCCACGTCGGCCGGTCGGGTCGGGCTGGTCGAAGCATCCACTTTCACGTGAGTGCTGCCACCGGCAGGTGGTTTTATTGGCATGTTTTTCATCCTTGAAAAAGTCGCCCCTGGCATTCGTGCAGGGGACGAAGGTGTCGGCATCCTGCCGATTTAAAAGAAGAGCGCACGATAGCGTGCACGAGCATGCAAGGAGAGTGGAAAGGTAGACAGGCGTAGTGGGAAACGACGTCAAGAAGCGTAGGTGTACTCGAGAAGGACGGCAGGATTACGATCAGTTCGTTTGCAAGCTAATCTCCAGCCGCCAGCGGTCATCGACCTGACTGCCGACCCACTTACCCTGCAGCGGCCGTGCTGCCAGCACGGTCAGCAACAGCCCGCCATCACTCGCTCGCGTACGCCAGTTGACGTCCTTGCCATCGAGCTTGAGCTGGCCCTTCTGCGCTCGGCCCTCAGCCTGGAACAGCAGCGCCAGCGTACCGTCGATGATCTCGCCGTGCAGCTTGGGCTCGTTGTTGAACCACACCACCAGCCCGGCGTCCGTGACTTCGATCTGCTGCATCACAGTCGGATCCGGCGTGGTCAGGCGGCCGATCATCAAACCGATCATCAGGCCGACAATCGCCAGCGAACCGATGACTCGCGGGAATAGTTTCGAACGGTTGTCCACAGGCGGCGTAGAATGCCGCTCATCTTTACCTTCGGAGCCGTGCATGTTTCACGTCATCCTTTTTCAACCAGAAATTCCGCCGAATACCGGCAACGTTATCAGGCTGTGCGCCAACAGCGGCTGCCACCTGCATTTGATCGAACCGCTGGGCTTCGAGATGGACGACAAGCGCTTGCGCCGCGCCGGTCTCGACTACCACGAATATGCCACGCTGCAACGTCACGCGGACCTGGCCAGTTGCCTGGAAAGCCTGGGCAACCCGCGATTGTTTGCATTCACCACCAAAGGCTCACGGCCGTTTCATGATGCCGCGTTCGTTCCTGGCGATGCATTCATCTTTGGCCCGGAAAGCCGTGGCCTGCCGCCGGAAGTGCTCGACGCGCTGCCGCCGGAACAGCGCCTGCGCCTGCCAATGCGCGAAGGCTGCCGCAGCCTGAACCTGTCCAACACCGTGGCCGTCGCTGTATACGAAGCCTGGCGCCAGAACGACTTCAAATAACTACACACCTGATCGTTCCCACGCTCTGCGTGGGAACGATCAGCCAAGAAAAAAGCGCCTGTTACGGCGCTTTTTTCGTTTTAGCTCAGACCGTTTATTGAACGGTTGGCGTCTCGCCGCTTTCCTGCATGCGCTGCAGTTCTTGCGCGTACAGAGCGTCGAAGTTCACCGGGGCCAGCATCAGGGCCGGGAACGAACCACGGGTCACCAGGCTGTCCAGGGTTTCGCGCGCGTACGGGAACAGGATGTTCGGGCAGAACGCACCCAGGGTGTGGCTCATCGAAGCCGCATCCAGGTTCTTGATCAGGAAGATACCGGCCTGTTGCACTTCAGCGATGAAGGCGACTTCTTCACCGTTTTTCACGGTGACGGACAGGGTCAGCACGACTTCGTAGAAATCACCTTCCAGTGCTTTCTGGCGAGTGTTCAGATCCAGAGCGACCGCCGGATCCCACTGCTGGCGGAAGATCGCCGGGCTTTTCGGGGCTTCGAAGGACAGGTCGCGTACGTAGATGCGCTGCAAGGAGAATTGCGGTGCGGTTTCTTCTTCGCTGGCTGCAGTGTTCTGTTGGTCAGTCATCTCAGATCCTTATCGATCTTGGGTCTTTTAGGGAGTGCTGTACGTGGGTGCAGCCGTTCAGGCCTTGAGCAGCGCGTCGAGCTTGCCGGCGCGCTCCAAAGCATACAAATCGTCACAACCGCCGATGTGCTTGCTGCCGATCCAGATCTGCGGCACGGACGTACGTCCGGCTTTCTGGGTCATTTCAGCGCGCACCTGCGGCTTGCCATCGACCTTGATCTCTTTGAAGGCCACGCCTTTGTTCTCGAGCAGGTACTTGGCTCGCGAGCAATAAGGGCAGTAATCGCTGGAGTAGACGATGACTTCGCTCATATCACTTCACCAACGGCAGGTTGTCGCCTTTCCAGCTGGAAATCCCGCCGGACAGCTTGGCGGCGGTGAAGCCGGATTTCATCAGTTCGCGGGCGTGGGTACCGGCGGTCTGGCCCAGGGCGTCGACCAGAATGATGGTCTTGGCCTTGTGTTTTTCCAGCTCGGCAACGCGTGCCGCCAGTTTGTCCTGGGGAATGTTCACCGCGCCAACGATGTGGCCAGCAGCAAAATCCTTGGCCGGACGGATGTCCACCACCACGCCTGCATCTTTATTGACCAGTGCGGTCAGCTCGCCGGTGCTCAGGCTTTTACCGCCGCCCTGCATCGTGTGCGCCAGCAACAGAGCCAGCAGTACGACGAAGATACCGACAAGAATGTAGTGGTTAGTGGCAAATTCAATCAGGTGAGCAACCATCGAAGGAGGTTCCAGGGCGTTAAAATGTCGGCCAGTATACACAGCCACTATGGTCGGCCAAACCCCGTCCGGCGGTGACGCGGTCGGAACTTAGCTTTAAACTCCAACTCCCTTTTCCATCGCCCTCTTCTTTATTAGCCACGAGTGGATTCCATGACTACCACGCCTAAACCTTTGGTCCTGATGATTCTCGACGGCTTCGGTCACAGCGACAGCCCCGAATCCAACGCCGTTTTTGCGGCGAAGAAGCCTGTTCTCGATCGCCTGTGGGCCACCGTGCCGAACGGCTTGATCTCGGGCAGCGGCATGGACGTCGGCCTGCCGGACGGCCAGATGGGCAACTCCGAGGTCGGCCACATGAACCTTGGCGCCGGCCGCGTGGTGTATCAGGACTTCACCCGCGTGACCAAAGCGATCCGCGACGGCGAGTTCTTCGAGAACCCGACCATCTGCGCCGCCGTGGATAAAGCCGTGGCCGCCGGCAAAGCCGTGCACTTCATGGGCCTGCTGTCCGATGGCGGCGTGCACAGCCACCAGGACCACCTGATCGCCATGGCCGAACTGGCCTTCAAGCGCGGCGCCGAAAAAATCTACCTGCACGCCTTCCTCGATGGCCGTGACACGCCGCCAAAAAGCGCTGCGTCGTCGATCGAGTTGCTTGACGCAACGTTCCAGGCACTCGGCAAGGGCCGCATCGCCAGCATCATCGGCCGCTACTTCGCCATGGACCGTGACAACCGCTGGGACCGCGTCGCCCAGGCCTACAACCTGATCGTCGACGGCAACAGCGAATTCCACGCCGCCACGGCCCAGGAAGGTCTGGAGGCGGCTTATGCGCGCGGTGAGAGCGACGAATTCGTCAAAGCCACGACCATCGGTGAGCCGGTAAAAGTCGAAGACGGCGACGCCGTGGTGTTCATGAACTTCCGCGCCGACCGTGCCCGCGAACTGACTCGCGTGTTCGTCGAAGACGATTTCAAGGACTTCGAACGCGCACGCCAGCCAAAACTGGCTGGTTTCGTCATGCTGACCCAATACGCAGCGAGCATTCCTGCACCCTCGGCGTTCGCGGCGGGCAGCCTGGAGAACGTTCTCGGCGACTATCTGGCGAAGAACGGCAAAACTCAGCTGCGCATCGCTGAAACCGAGAAATACGCCCACGTGACCTTCTTCTTCTCCGGTGGTCGCGAAGAACCGTTCCCCGGCGAAGAGCGCATCCTGATTCCATCGCCGAAAGTTGCCACCTACGACCTGCAGCCGGAAATGAGCGCACCCGAGGTCACCGACCGCATTGTCGACGCCATTGAAAACCAGCGTTACGACGTGATCGTGGTCAACTACGCCAACGGCGACATGGTCGGCCACAGCGGCGTGTTCGACGCCGCAGTGAAGGCTGTGGAATGCCTCGACACCTGCGTCGGTCGCATTGTCGAAGCGCTGGAGAAGGTAGGTGGCGAAGCGCTGATCACCGCAGACCACGGCAACGTCGAGCAAATGGCCGATGAAGCCACTGGCCAGGCACACACCGCGCACACCACCGAGCCGGTGCCGTTCATTTATGTCGGCAAGCGTGACCTGAAAGTGCGTGAAGGCGGTGTACTGGCGGACGTGGCACCGACCATGCTGATGCTGCTGGGTCTGGAAAAACCGGCGGAAATGACCGGCACTTCGATTCTGGTGTAATTCGCTAGATCAAACACCGCAAAAACCTGTGGGAGCTGGCTGGCCAGCGATAGCGTCTGCTCATTCAACATAGTCGTTGGCTGTCAGATTGCTATCGCTGGCCAGCCAGCTCCCACAATGGTTTTTGGTCGTTTCAGAGATTATTTTTGGCTGTATCTACAGCCAGTTATCACACAGCCCCAATTGGGCGTTTTTTTTGCAGCCTCGGGCGGGCATACTAGGCCGTCCCTTACCCTGGTGCCGCCCGCCCCTATGCTTCGCGTCCTGATCGCCCTTGCTCTGACCTGCCTGCTCCAACCGGCTTTCGCTGACGAGCGCACGCAAACCCAACAACAGTTGGACGCCACGCGTCAGGACATTGCCGAGCTGAAAAAGCTGCTGAGCAAAGTTCAGGAAGAAAAGTCCGGCGTGCAGAAAGAACTCAAGGGCACTGAAACCGAGCTGGGCAAGCTGCAGAAGCAGGTCGACGCGCTGCAGAAAGAACTGCAGAAAAGCGAATCCGAGCTGCAACGACTCGATGCAGAGAAAAAAAAACTCCAGAGCGCGCGCACTGAACAACAGCGACTGATCGCCATTCAGGCCCGAGCGGCCTATCAGAACGGTCGTCAGGAATACCTCAAGCTGCTGCTGAACCAGCAGAATCCCGAGAAATTCGCCCGCACCCTCACCTATTACGATTACCTGAGCCAGGCCCGCCTGGAACAGCTGAAGAACTTCAACGAAACCCTGCGCCAACTGGCCAATGTCGAAAAAGACATTGCCGCCCAGCAGGCGCAATTGCTGGTGCAGAAAAGCAGCCTCGATACCCAGCGCGACGAACTGGAAAAAGTCCGCAAGGAACGCCAGCAGGTGCTCGCCAGACTCAACGATGACGTGAAGGCCCGCGACCAGAAACTCGCCGCCCGCGAGCAGGATCAGGCAGACCTGTCTAAAGTCCTTAAAACCATTGAAGAAACCCTGGCCCGCCAGGCCCGTGAGGCAGAAGAAGCGCGGCAGAAAGCGCTGATCGCCCAGCAGGAAGCAGAAAAAAAGCGTTTGCGTGAGGCGCAGGCTGAAAACAGCGACGCCCCACGAAAACCCGCCAGATCCACTCCCGGCGCACTGGTTTCCAGCAGCGGCGAGACCTTCGGTGGCCCTTTTGCTGCAACCCGGGGAAAACTTCCGTGGCCGGTTGATGGTCGATTATTGGCACGCTTCGGCGAAAGCCGTGGCGACGACGCCCGCACCAAGTGGGACGGCGTGATGATCAGCGCCTCCGCCGGCAGCCAGGTGCACGCCGTACACGGTGGTCGCGTGGTGTTCGCCGACTGGCTGCGCGGTGCCGGGCTGCTGGTGATCCTCGATCACGGCAACGGCTTTCTGAGTCTTTATGGTCACAACCAGACGCTGCTCAAGTCGGCCGGTGACGTGGTTAAAGCCGGTGAGTCCATCTCCACTGTCGGAAACAGTGGCGGCCAGGACACACCAGCGCTGTATTTCGCAATTCGTCAGCAGGGTCACCCGAGTGATCCGGCGCAATGGTGTCGTGCGCAAGGATAAGCGCACCGCCTAATTAAGGAGTTCGTTCGACATGCTGCATTTGTCCCGCCTTACCTCGCTGGCCCTGACGATCGCCCTGGTGATCGGCGCGCCTCTGGCGTTCGCCGCTCAACCGGCCCCGGCCGTCGCTCCGGCAGGCACTGCCGCGACTTCCAAGGCGCCATTGCCGCTGGAAGAGTTGCGCACCTTTGCCGAGGTCATGGACCGGATCAAAGCCGCCTACGTCGAGCCGGTGGACGACAAGACTCTGCTGGAAAACGCGATCAAGGGCATGCTCAGCAACCTTGATCCGCACTCGGCTTATCTTGGCCCTGAAGATTTCACCGAGCTGCAGGAAAGCACCAGCGGTGAGTTCGGCGGCCTGGGCATCGAAGTCGGCGCGGAAGACGGCTTCATCAAAGTTGTCTCGCCTATCGACGACACTCCAGCGTCGAAGGCCGGCATTCAGGCCGGTGACTTCATCGTCAAGATCAACGGCCAGCCAACGCGCGGCCAGACCATGACCGAAGCCGTGGACAAGATGCGCGGCAAGATCGGCCAGAAAATCACTCTGACCCTGGTCCGCGACGGCGGCACGCCGTTCGATGTGACCCTGGCGCGCGCAGTGATTCAGGTGAAGAGCGTCAAGGCGCAATTGCTGGAAACCGGCTATGCGTATATCCGCATCACCCAGTTTCAGGTCAAGACCGGCGAAGAGGTCTCCAAGGCCCTGGCCAAGCTGCGCAAGGACAACGGCAAGAAGCTCAACGGCATCATTCTCGACCTGCGCAACAACCCGGGCGGCGTGTTGCAGGCCGCGGTGGAGGTGGTCGACCACTTCATCACCAAAGGCCTGATCGTCTACACCAAAGGCCGCATCGCCAACTCCGAACTGCGCTTCTCGGCCACCGGCAAAGACGAAAGCGAAGCGGTGCCGATGGTCGTGCTGATCAACGGTGGCAGCGCCTCGGCGTCGGAAATCGTCGCCGGCGCTCTGCAGGATCAGAAACGTGCGGTAGTCATGGGCACCACCAGTTTCGGCAAAGGCTCGGTACAAACCGTGCTGCCGCTGAACAACGACCGCGCACTGAAAATCACCACGGCGCTGTACTTCACGCCGAATGGCCGTTCCATTCAGGCGCAAGGCATCGTTCCGGACATCGAAGTGCGCAAGGCCAAGATCACCAGCGAGGCCGATGGCGATTACTTCAAGGAAGCCGATCTGCAAGGTCACCTGGGCAACGGCAACGGCGGCGCAGACAAGCCGAGCGGTTCCGGCGGCAAGGCCAAGGCCATGCCGCAGGATGACGATTACCAATTGGCCCAGGCCCTGAGCCTGCTCAAAGGGCTGAGCATCACGTCCGGCCGTTGAGGATGTCGCTGCGTTTCGTCTTCGTTCTGTTGTGCTGTCTGGCGGGTGCTGCTCACGCAGAGCCCGCCAGCCCAAAGCCACACAACGCCTACCTGACACTGATCATCGACGACCTGGGGCAGAACCTGCCCCGGGATCGCCGTGTGCTGGCCCTGCCCGGCCCGGTGACCACGGCGATCATGCCGGATACTCCGCACGCCACCGAATTTGCCCGCGAGGCCCATCGCGCCGGCAAGATCGTCATCCTGCACATGCCGATGGACCCGGCCACCGGACCCTATGCATGGCACCCCGAACTGCCCATCGAAGAGCTGGAAAAACGCCTCAATGCCGCATTCAAAATGGTCCCGTACACCGCCGGCATCAATAACCACATGGGCAGCCGCATGACTGCGCAACCCGTGGCCATGGCGTGGCTGATGGGTGAGTTGCAGCGTCGCCACAAGTTCTTCGTCGACAGCCGCACCAGCGCCCAGACCGTGGCCGCACAGCAGGCGCAGAAGATCGATCTGGCCAGTGTCTCGCGGGACGTGTTCCTTGATGACGAACGCACCGAAGCGGCGATCTACACGCAGTTGCAGACCGCGATCGATTTGGCGCGCAAGCAGGGTTCGGCGGTGATGATCGGCCATCCGTATCCGCAAACACTGGCGGTGCTTGAGCGCGAATTGCCGAAGCTGAAGGCTCAGGGCATCGAGTGGATCGATATCAAGCAAATGATCAGCGTGCGCAGCAATCGCGCCATGGTCGGTCATGGTAAAGACGGGGTTTATCGGTAATACCCGGTAACGTTGCTCAATACATAGTTACCGCCAGACACCTGCCCCCTTTCCGGATAGTGAGACCTGCAACAGGTCACGACTGCCTCGAGTCGTCTTCTCACTATCAGGAGTAACCATGACAACCAATACCCCGATCAGCCCGCCTGCCGGGCGAATCGAACCGATCAGAATCGACAACCTGCTGATCAGCTTCACAACAGAATATCTCCGAATCTGGGACACCGACGGCTTACGGGCAAAACCGGCGTCCTTTTGGCACCCCACCCCTGCTCCTGATGCGCTGCCAGGCTATTTCCCCTTGGGCGACGTCGTTGCAAGAGGCCACGGCAATATCAACGGCAACAGAGTGGTAGCAGTCGTTTGCGAAGCTGATACTGCAAGCTCTGATCCCACTAAAGGCAAGGCACTGCGCCGCCCGGACGATTACGAGTTGATCTGGAAGGATTCTGGCTCAGGCTCGAAAAGAGACCTGTCGATCTGGCGACCTATTCCCCCCGAAGGCTATGTAGCCTTGGGATCGGTGTGTTCGAGCGACCACGAAAAACCCTCGTTCAATGCTGTCAGGTGCGTCCGGGAGGACTTGATCATCGCCTCCAATAGCAGCGACCTGGCCTGGGACGACAAGGGCAGTGGCGCTCGCCGGCGCGTCAGTACCTGGAGTGCCGTTCCTCCCGTCGCCGCACCGGGTGAAATCCACCTGGCATCCGGCAGCTTTGTCGGATTGAGCGACTACAACAAACCGGCAAATTTCCCGGTCTACTGCTTGCGCCTGAAGATCGGGCTTCAGGTCAACCCGCGCCCGATGGCACCCTTGCTTTGCGCAGAAACGCCGGCACCTGTGGTTTCGCCGGACAATCCTTCTTACATCGCCATCCTGCCCTGGTTCACGATCAGGGATCCGCGCTTCTCCCGTCTCGAGCAACTCAGCCGCTCGCCCTTCTACCTTCTGGAACGCACGGATCAGTACTTGCTCGTCGGCTACGCCAACAACACCGAGAACCAGAGCCGGATTTGCAGATGGACAGCGCCGCGCGCGCAGCAAGCGGGAAGCCTGCAGGCATTCACCCAAACCACTTCTGTCGAGTTCGGAGCGCAATGGCAGACCAACCTGCAAGACCCACTGCTGTTTTCTGCGCGGCTGGACCATGACTTCACCCAATGTGAAATACACTCGAACGAATGGCTCAACGCAGCGGCGATTGAAGTGGTCGCCGTCGTGGACAAAAACAGGTCCGTGGCAGCTTATCTGATGCAGAGCGAATACCGACTGCTGCGCGCAGACGGCACATCCGTGACCAATACTTTCAGCTACACCGATGGCAGCAGCTTGCACATCAGCCAGCACGCGCCGACGGAGCCTGAGGCCGTTATCCTTCCTGCGCCTGAGCCAGTTGTCGTTGCTGCGCCGGAGCCAGTTGTGGAGCTGATTGCGCAGGCGCCTTTGGCAGACGACGAAGTCAGCGCAGCGCCAGTAGTGCCGGAGCTGCCAGCCGCTACAGATACCGCCCCATGATCTCGTCCACCACACCTTCTTTGCGCAATTGATCCAGCGCGGCCTGAAGCTTGGCGACGACTTCGTCGGAGACATCCTTGTTCAGCGCCAGATACAACTCTGCGCTGTTGAAGCGCAGTACGGTCTTGAGACCGGTGACGCCATCCTGCCGCGCGAGATAACGCCCGGCAGGATCACCCGTGGCCCACAGGTCGATCTGACCATTGACCAGTTTCTTCGCGTTGTCCTGATCGCGCAGCACCACTATCGGTTTCAGACCTTGTTTGGTCAGTGTCTCGGCAATCGCATCGCCTTTGTAGGCACCGATCTTGTACTTGCGTGCGTCATTGAGGGTTTCGAGGGTGATCTTGCTGTCGGCCTTGGCCAACATGATCCAGTCATCCGGACCGATCGGGCCGACCCATTTGAAGAGTTTTTCGCGGTCCGGCAAACGCGCCATCACAAAGGCGCCGTATCCGGGATTCTCCAGTGCCAGTTTGTACACGCGCTCCCAAGGGAAACGCAGGGTCAGGCTGTAGGTGATACCGGCACGCTGGAACACTTCACGCACGATGTCGGTAGCGATGCCATTGATGTTCTCGCCTTGGGCGAAATTCTTGCCGTTCTTCGCCATGTTGTACGGCGGGAAGTTTTCGGTGAGAAGCACCAGATCGGTGTCGGGACTGTTTTCGGCGCGGGCTGTGTTGATGAGCAACATCGAGGCGCTGGCGAGAACAAGAAGCAGGCGTTTGATCATGTCGGGCTACCGGAATCCATGGCGTGCCCAAGAGTGCCTTGGGTGCGCCATGGTGTCCACTGGCCTGTATGGTTTTCGACCCTGACTCCTGAAAAAGCACCCGCACGCGCTGGAAAACCAAAGAAGAAAGAGCGCATGCGAAAGAGCAGTTTTTTGGCGAATCAAACAATCCTGCAGAAGCCACCAACATGAAATAACAAACTGGAAGACGACAGCACTTACAACAAGTCATATAAGCCAAAGCACACCTAGCCACAGAACACATTAAACTAAAAACCACTCCATTAACTTTTCCAACACGATCAAGGATTGATCATGATTAACAAAGCCAGAATACTTTTTGCGTGTTCAGCTATAGCAGTGACACTTCCTCTGATTTCCTGCGCGCGTTTCCCGAATGAAGCACCGGAGGCAATCCTGTTAAGTAACGCGAATGGCGAATTTAATCACTGGAATGGTATTGGCAAGATTTTCAAAGGTGACAGAGCTTACTGCAGTGCGTTCCTGATCGACACTCGCGAAAGGGGCAAAGAAGCAACCGGGCCTGCTTACATAATGACCAACGCGCATTGCACGTCTATAAAAGTCGGCACAACAGCTGATGTTGCCTACCAAGGTCAGATGCAATTCAACTTTTTCCATGACACGCTCGCAGGCGCCAGACGCTATGACATCGACAAGGTCAACTGGGCCAGCTTCGCCAGTACGGATATCGCAATCTTGCAGTTACGCACCTCACTGGACAGCCTGCTAAAAGACGGAATAACCCCGCTCAAACTCGCGGCGGCAGCGCCGCGCAACGTCAGTCAGGTAAACCTGGTAGGCGCGCCAGCCTCTGCGCCGGGCCTTAGGCTTTCGACTTGTACGCAAGAACCGACCCATACCACCCTGATCAAGTATCTTAACGTTCACACCGACTACCAGAAACAAAACTGCAAAGGTATTGAACCTGGTTCCTCAGGTGCTCCGGTGATCGATATGACAACAGGAGAAGTCACCGGCATATTATCCGGCACCACTTATGGCATATCCTCGGACGACTTGTGTTTCTGGCATGGACTGTGTAGCGATAACCTAAACAAATCCTTGCTGCCGCATCAAGCGAGCCAGAGTTTTCCTGTCGACTATCTGACCACTTGTTTCACCAATGGCAACTTCAGCCTCGACAAAGAAACCTGCGCAGTCAGCCCAAACTCAAACTTCAAGCTCAGACTGAATTCAAGAGCAATTACAGATATCGGACTGCACAAAGCACCGGCCAGTGCCGCACAACAAATACCGAAGTGGGATATTTCTTTTTCGATGAGTACCGGGTTCTACCGGTTCAAGACTGTTCGTCATGCACAGGCTTGTTATTCGCCTGACCAATACAGCGACCCAATCAGTACAGTCGATGCGAACCTGCAATCAGAGATTGGCCAGGAAGCCGGCCTGTATTATTTATGTTTGATAGGTGTGAACTCAACCGATCAACAATCCGATAGCGGACTGCTTGGAAACGCCCAGATTCTCGCCGCCAGAGTCGTCACGCCGGTTCCGGTGCAATTACCAGCACCGACGCTCACAGTCGAGCCTGACGGCGATTACCTCTTTATCAAATACCGTGAAGAGGCGGATCGCAATCTCTGGACCCGGATCTACACGGGTCCCGCAGAAACAACCCATTGCGCGCAAATCAATCCCGAGCGCTACAGCAAAGTCGACGACGGGTTTTACATCCCCATACAGGCACTGCCATTGACGCTATGCAGTTATACGATGGATCGAAACCTGAGTG
>NZ_JAMLFX010000001.1:0-24359 GCF_023634765.1 Pseudomonas sp. AKS31 | reverse complement strand
GGGTTTCGCTAGACGCGAAACCCGCCACAGCGCCGATGGCAATCTAGCGCATCACGATCCCGCGATGGGCCATATACGCCTTGGCTTCCTGAACGGTGTATTCGCCGAAGTGGAAAATACTCGCTGCCAATACTGCGCTGGCATGGCCTTCGAGAATGCCGTCAGCCAAGTGCTGCAGGTTGCCAACACCGCCGGAAGCGATCACCGGAATGCCCAGCGCATCGCTGATCGCGCGGGTCACGCCGAGGTCGAAGCCGTTCTTCATGCCGTCTTGATCCATGCTGGTCAGCAGGATCTCACCGGCACCGAGGCCTTCCATCTTCTTCGCCCACTCGACCGCGTCGAGGCCGGTTGGCTTGCGCCCGCCGTGGGTGAAAATTTCCCAGCGCGGAGTTTCGCCCGGGCCGGAGACTTTCTTCGCGTCGATGGCGACAACGATGCACTGCGAGCCGAAATGCTGCGCCGCTTCACCGACGAACTCCGGGTTGAACACGGCAGCGGTGTTGATCGACACCTTGTCCGCACCGGCATTGAGCAGGTTGCGAATGTCCTGCACGGTACGCACGCCACCGCCAACGGTCAGCGGAATGAACACCTGGCTGGCCATGCGCTCAACGGTATGCAGCGTGGTGTCGCGGCCATCGACGCTGGCGGTGATGTCGAGAAAAGTAATCTCGTCGGCACCCTGCTCGTCATAACGACGGGCAATTTCCACCGGGTCACCGGCGTCGCGGATGTTTTCGAACTTCACACCTTTGACGACCCGGCCGTTGTCCACGTCCAGGCAAGGGATGATGCGTTTGGCCAGCGCCATGGTCAGTCCTCAGCCTTTGTACGAATCGCAGAAAGCTTGCGCTTCCGCGACGTCGAGGGTGCCTTCGTAAATCGCGCGGCCCGTGATGGCGCCGATGATGCCCGGCGCCTTGGCGTCGAGCAGCGACTTGATGTCACCCAGATTGTGGATGCCGCCGGATGCGATCACCGGAATCTTGGTGGCGGCAGCCAGCGCAGCGGTAAACGGTACGTTGCAACCCTGCATCATGCCGTCTTTGGCGATGTCGGTATAAACGATCGAGGACACGCCGTCCGCTTCAAACTGCTTGGCCAGGTCGATGACCTGCACAGTGCTGATTTCAGCCCAGCCGTCGGTGGCGACGAAACCGTCCTTGGCATCCAGACCGACGATGATCTTGCCCGGAAACGCACGGCAGGCTTCAGCAACGAACGCCGGATCCTTCACCGCTTTGGTACCGATGATCACGTAGCTCACGCCCGCTTTGACGTAGTGTTCGATGGTTTCCAGCGAACGGATGCCGCCACCGATCTGGATCGGCAATGTCGGATAGCGCTTGGCGATCGCAGTGACCACTTCGCCGTTGACTGGCTGGCCTTCGAACGCGCCGTTCAGATCGACCAGATGCAGACGGCGGCAACCGCCCTCCACCCACTTGGCAGCCATGCTCACCGGGTCATCGGAGAACACTGTGGAATCTTCCATGCGGCCCTGGCGCAGACGTACGCAGGCACCGTCTTTAAGATCGATAGCGGGAATAATCAGCATCTGGCAAACCTTCAAATTTGAATGTTCAGCTTGGCTCGGAAATCAGTTTTTCTCGAGCGCCCACAGGTCGCTTTCGATGCTTTCAAACCGCTCTTTGAGGTGGGTCTGCACATCGAAAATCGCCCTGTTGTAATAGTGCGGAGCAATTTCGCGGGTGAACAGCTCAAGAATTTCCCCCGCTTCGAACGAACCCAGGTCCAGCTCGAAACGGTCCTCCATGAACCGCTGAATCTTGCGATTGGCCTCGTTCTCCTGTTCGGGAGTGAGGGTCAGAATCGGCGGTCTGGACTTCTTGGCAGCCATTTACCAGCGACCGTCCCACGCGGCGAAGTTCTGCAGCAATTGCAGACCATGGGTATGGCTCTTCTCCGGGTGGAACTGCACGGCGAAACGCGAGCCGTCGGCCAGCGCTGCAGCGAAATCGACACCGTAATGACCGCCACCGACCACCTGTCGCGCATTGGCGGCGGCAATGTAGTAGCTGTGCACGAAGTAGAAACGCGCCATGTCCGGAATGTCATGCCACAGCGGGTGGCTGACCTTCTGCTTCACTTCGTTCCAGCCCATGTGCGGGACTTTCAGGTGTTCGCCGTCTTCATGCAGGTCTTTGCCGAAGAACTTCACCGCGCCCGGAAACAGGCCGATGCAGTCGACGCCATCGTTCTCTTCGCTGGTGTCGAGCAAGGCCTGCATGCCGACACAGATGCCGAGAAACGGACGATCCTGACTGACTTCACGCACCAGCGAATCGAAACCTAGGCGACGGATCTCCGCCATGCAGTCGCGGATCGCGCCAACACCTGGGAACACCACGCGGTCAGCTTCGCGGATCACCGCCGCATCGCTGGTGATCAGCACCTTGCCGGCGCCGACGTGCTCGAGGGCCTTGGCCACCGAGTGCAGGTTGCCCATGCCGTAGTCGATAACTGCAACCGTCTGCATTACAGAACGCCTTTGGTCGATGGCATTTGCCCGGCCATGCGCTCGTCCAGCTCGACGGCCATGCGCAGGGCGCGGCCGAAAGCCTTGAACACGGTTTCGATCTGGTGGTGGGTGTTGGTGCCACGGAGGTTATCGATGTGCAGGCTGACCAGTGCGTGGTTGACGAAGCCCTGGAAGAATTCCTGGAACAGGTCAACGTCGAAGCCGCCCACGGTGGCGCGGGTGTACGGCACGTGCATCTGCAGGCCCGGGCGACCGGAGAAGTCGATCACCACGCGCGACAGCGCTTCATCGAGCGGCACGTAGGCATGGCCGTAGCGACGGATGCCTTTTTTGTCGCCAATGGCTTTGGCAAACGCCTGGCCGAGGGTGATACCGACGTCTTCCACCGTATGGTGGTCGTCGATATGCAGATCGCCCTTGCATTCGATCTCCAGGTCGATCAACCCGTGACGGGCAATCTGATCCAGCATGTGCTCAAGAAAAGGAACACCGATATCAAATCGGGCCTTTCCGGTGCCATCAAGGTTGATCGAGGCTTTGATCTGGGTTTCCAGAGTGTCGCGCTCGACAGACGCCTTACGTTCGGCCATCACCAGCTCCGCAAAATCATTGGGCGAAAAAGGCAGCCATTATAGGCACGCAGGAAGCAAACAGAAACACGAGAGGTGAGATGGCTGACGGATAGAACGCCCGGCTGTCGCGGGTAGACATGTCCATACAAGCCATAAAGGGCGATGATCGCTCCCACGCTCTGCGTGGGAGTGCAGCCCCCGGACGCTCTGCGTCCGCTTCGAATGTGACGCAGAGCGTCACGGGAGGCATTCCCACGCAGAGCGTGGGAACGATCAGGCAGAAACGAACTTAGTGAAACAGTACCGCCGTCTTCTGCAGGGTCACCCACACACCCCACGCCAACGGAATACCCACCACCAGCCACGCAGCGATTGCCAGCGGCTTGCTACCCGGTGCGGCTTTCCACTCCAGAACCGTGCTGGCATCAGCACCTTTGTCGTGTCCCAGCGCCTGCTCGGCGGCCAGTTCAGCGTCGGTCATGAAGTATTTGTCAGCCACCGGACGGACCATCAGGTTGCACAGGAAGCCCAACACCAAGAGGCCAGCGAGGATGTACAGGGTGATGTCATAAGCGGCAGCGCGTTCAACGCCGATGCTCAACTGATATTCACGCAGGTAGTTCACCAGCACCGGACCGAGCACACCGGCCGCAGCCCAAGCGGTCAACAGACGACCGTGGATCGCACCAACCATCTGCGTACCGAACAGGTCGGCCAGATACGCCGGCACAGTGGCAAAACCGCCGCCGTACATCGACAGGATGATGCAGAACGCCGCGACGAACAGCGCAACGTTACCCAGATGGCCCATGTTCGGAATCAGCGCATACAGGGCAAAACCCAATGCGAAGAACACGAAGTAAGTGTTTTTGCGGCCCAAGTAGTCCGAAAACGAAGCCCAGAAGAAGCGGCCACCGATGTTGAACAGACTCAGCAGACCGGTGAAACCGGCCGCAATCGCGGCGATCGAAGCCAGTTGCCCGGCGTCGAGCTGACCAAACGGCACATCAACACCCAGCAGTTTGCCGCCGAACACTTCCTGCAGCAGTGGCGAAGCCATGCCGAGGATGCCGATACCGGCGGAAACGTTCAGGCACAGCACCAGCCAGACCAGACGGAATTGCGGGGTTTTCCACGCCACATTCACGTGCACGTGACGGTGGGTGATCATCGAGTTCGAGGCTTTCTTCGCCGGAGCGGTCCAGCCTTCAGGCTTCCAGCCGGTTGGCGGAACGCGGTAGGCCAGGGCACCACCGATCATGAACACGAAGTAGATCGCGGCCATGGCCACGAAGCTCTGCCAGACGCCAACACCGGTCGGCGAAGCGAAGTGGCTCATCAACGCGGTTGCCAGTGGTGCACCGACCATCGCGCCGCCACCGAAGCCCATGATTGCCATGCCGGTCGCCATGCCGCGCTTGTCCGGGAACCACTTGATCAGGGTCGAAACCGGCGAGATATAGCCCAGCCCCAGACCGATACCGCCGATCACGCCCGAACCGAGCCACATCAGCCAGATCTGGTGGGTATAGATACCCAGCGCCGAGATCAGCAGACCGCCGCACCAGCACAGTGCCGACACAACGCCAGCCTTGCGTGGCCCGGCGTGTTCCAGCCAGCCGCCCCAGATCGCTGCCGAGCAGCCGAGGAAGATGAAGAACAGCGTGTAGATCCAGCCAAGCATCGAAATCGGCCAGTCGCATTGCGACGAGAACACTTGTGCGATGAAGCTCATGTCCGGTGCGCAGGCCACCGGAGCAGTAACGCCCAGTGCCTTGGACAGCGGCAACCAGAACACCGAGAAGCCGTAGGCCATGCCGATGCACAGGTGGATGGCCAGAGCGGCTGGTGGGACTAGCCAACGGTTGAAACCGGGCTTGGCGATGATGCGCTCCTTGGACAGGAACGCGGGCTGATCGGCTTTGAGGCCGTCCGCCGTGATGCTCGTACTCATTGTGTATCCCCCAATTATTAGTATGGTTCGCCAGCCACTGTTCACCCCCGGCCTTTATGCACGCAGGCATGACCGTTTTTTTGGGTGAAGCTCCTTGAAGGCGCGACGTTAAGTCGCAGAAGGACGGACGAACGGGCGAAGGTTACCATTTGCACGTGACAGAAAAACCAAACTGATATCACCTTTTTTCTGTCGTCTGATCTCGTATCACTCGGGAAAAGGCTATGCAGAGCGTCGTACAAGCGCTGAATGCCGCCAATTATGCGGATCTGGAGGATTTTCGGTGCGCCGTTTTCCGATGAAGACGAGCCGATTGACAGCGCCCTCGCTGAGTGGAGTTTGATAGCCGGGCATTTCAACGACCGCCTGCTCGGTGCCGCGCGCCTGCACAGGCACCACGACGCTTGGTACTTGTCCCATTTATGTGTACGAAAAGTTACCGGTCGCCGTGCAGCTGCCGAACGACGGGTGAACCAAGCACAGAAAATGGCGTCGCAAGCGGGGGCTGAACTGCGTCTGCTGGCGCCTGCCGGGCATCCTGAAGTCCAGGCAAGCGCAGCGACGTTACACCTCCCGCCGGAGGTACTGGCAACATGACGTCACAGCGAAGCGGGCAGTTGCAGCGCTATACTCCCCGGCTAAATTACGAATTCGACTAACTACAAGGACTCGCCCATGAAAGCGTTCGGCAAAATCCTGGGTCTGGTACTTCTCGGATTGTTGCTGATCATTGTGGCGGCAGGTTTTGCCCTGACCCACCTCTTCGATCCCAACGATTACAAAGACGAGATTCGCCAGATAGCCCGCGACAAGGCCCACATCGAGCTGACGCTCAATGGCGACATCGGCTGGAGCCTGTTCCCGTGGCTCGGCCTGGAACTGCACGAGGCCAGCGTTGCCACCCTGATCAATCCGACCGAACCGTATGCCGATCTGCAGATGCTCGGCCTGTCCGTGCGTGTGCTGCCGCTGTTGCGCCGCGAAGTGCAAATGAGCGATGTGCGCGTTGAAGGGCTGAACCTGCGCCTGAAGCGCGACAAGAACGGCCACGGCAACTGGGAAGACATCGGCAAGGTGCCGGCAGCCGCCGCACCTGCCGGCAGCCCGGCACCTGCCAGCGCGGCCACTGCAGAGGCCCCTGCCCAAGCGGAAAAACCGCCACAGCCGATCCGCCTCGACATCGACAGCCTGACCGTCAACAACGCCCGCGTTGAATACAACGACGAACTGACCGGCAAGCAATTCAGCGCCGAGAGCATCCAGCTGAGCACCGGCCCGGTCCACGATTCGACGAATATTCCGGTGAAAGCCACCGCATTCCTCGGCACCAACCAACCGGTCCTGCGCGTGCGTACCGAGCTCACTGGCGAACTGCGCATCGAGCGCGCCCTGCAACGCTACAGGTTCGAAGACATGAAGCTGTCCGGCGAACTGGCTGGCGATCCGTTGCAAGGCAAAACCATGACCTTCGCAGCTCAGGGCCAGTTAGCGCTGGACAAAGCGGCGAACGTCGCCGAATGGACCGGCATCAAGATTTCCGCCAACCAGTTGCGCGCCTTGGGTGAATTGAAAGCCAACGACCTCGACAAGACCCCACAGATCACTGGCGGCCTCTCTATCGCCCAGTTCGATCTGGCGAAATTCGTCGACAGCATTGGCCAGAAACTCCCGGCCATGGCCGAAGGCAGCCTGAGCAAAGTCGAACTGGTCAGCCGCGTGGCGGCCACGCCAAGCAGCCTCGCGCTCGACAATATCAATCTGAAACTCGACGACAGCAGCTTCAGCGGCCGCATCGCCGTCGAAGATTTTGCCAAGCAATCGCTGCGAGCGATCCTCAAGGCTGACACGTTCAACGTCGACCGCTACCTGCCACCGAAATCGGCGCAAGCCAACAGCGCCACGCAAGTGCGTCAGGCTGAAGTCGCCAGCACCGAAGCCGATGCGATGGCCGGTGCCGGTTCCACGCCACTGCCGGACAAACCGAGCAAAACCGCCTGGAGCACCGAACGTCTGCTGCCGGTCGAGCGCCTGGCCAAACTCGACGTGGACGCCGACCTGACCTTCGGCCAGTTGACCCTCGACAAACTGCCGATCCAGAACGCAGCGCTCAAGGCTACCGGCCAGGGCGGTTTGCTGACCCTGAGCAACCTGAGTGGTGAGTTGTACAACGGTGGTTTTGCAGCCAACGGCACCCTCGACGTGCGCCCAAGCGCACCGGTGCTGAACCTGCAGACCAAACTTAACCGGGTTCCGGTGGAAAAAATCCTGGAGAGCCAAGGCAAGAACCCGCCCGTCAAAGGTCTGGTGACCCTCACCAGCAACGTGACCGGCAGCGGCAACAGCCAGCAGGCACTGATCGACACGCTTAATGGCAACGCCAGTTTCGTGATCAACAACGGCGTGCTGCTCAACGCCAACCTTGAACAGCAACTGTGCAAAGGCATCGCCACGCTCAACCGCAAAACCCTCAGCGGCGAACCACGCGGTAAAGACACGCCATTTCAGGAACTCAAGGGCAACCTGACCTTCCGCAACGGCATTGCCAGCAATCCGGACCTGAAAGTGCGCATCCCCGGCATGACCGTCAACGGTGATGGCGACATCGACTTGCGCGTGCTCGGCATGGACTATCGCGTCGGCATCATCGTCGAGGGCGACACCAGCGCCATGCCGGATCCTGCGTGCCAGGTCGGCGAAAAATTCGTCGGCGTCGAGTGGCCACTGCGCTGCCGTGGGCCGCTCGAACTAGGCGCCAAGGCCTGCCGCGTCGACAACGAGCGCCTCGGCCAGGTCGCATCCAAAATGGCCGGCGACAAGCTCAGTGAAAAGATCGACGAAAAACTCGGTGACAAAGTCAGCCCGGAATTGAAAAACGCATTGAAGGGGCTGTTCAAGCGATGAAAGCGGAGCAGTTTTCCACGGCGGTGCTGGATTGGTTCGACCGCCACGGCCGCCACGATCTGCCTTGGCAGCAGGACATCAACCCGTATCGGGTGTGGGTGTCGGAGATCATGTTGCAGCAGACCCAGGTCAGCACCGTGCTCAATTACTTCGACCGCTTCATGGCCGCGCTGCCAACGGTCGAAGCGCTGGCCGAAGCGCCGGAAGACGAAGTGCTGCACCTGTGGACGGGGCTGGGTTATTACACCCGCGCGCGCAATCTGCAGAAGACCGCGAAGATCGTCGTCAGCCAGTACGGTGGCGAGTTTCCCCGTGATGTCGAAAAGCTCACGGAGTTGCCGGGCATTGGCCTGTCTACAGCCGGCGCTATCGCGAGCATCAGCATGGGCCTGCGTGCGCCGATCCTCGACGGCAACGTCAAGCGCGTGCTGGCGCGTTTTACCGCGCAAGAGGGCTACCCCGGCGAACCGAAGGTCGCCAAACAGCTGTGGGCCACCGCTGAGCGCTTTACGCCCCACGATCGGGTCAATGCGTACACCCAGGCGATGATGGATCTCGGCGCCACACTGTGCACGCGCAGCAAACCGAGCTGCCTGCTGTGTCCGCTGGAACGGGGCTGCGAAGCGCATATGCTCGGCCTGGAAACCCGCTACCCGATTCCCAAGCCGCGCAAAGCCATCCCGCAGAAGCGCACGCTGATGCCGATGCTCGCCAACGGCGAAGGTGCAATTCTGCTTTACCGTCGTCCATCAACGGGTTTGTGGGGCGGTTTGTGGAGCCTGCCGGAACTCGACGACCTCGATGACCTGCAACATCTTGCCGCTCAGCATTCGCTGACCATGGGCGAGCAGCAGGCGTTGCCGAGCCTTGTCCACACGTTCAGCCATTTCCAGCTGTCCATCGAACCCTGGCTGGTTCAGGTCCAGGAGGCCGCCCATCACGTGGCCGAGGCCGACTGGCTCTGGTATAACCTCGCCACCCCGCCGCGTCTGGGCCTCGCCGCCCCGGTCAAAACCTTGCTCGAACGCGCGGCCGCCGTCTTGAATGCAGGAGAGTCGCCATGACCCGCACCGTAATGTGCCGCAAGTACAAAGAAGAACTGCCCGCCCTGGAACGCGCCCCTTTCCCGGGCGCCAAAGGTCAGGATATTTTTGACCACGTCTCGGCCAAGGCCTGGGCTGACTGGCAGAAACACCAGACCCTGCTGATCAACGAAAAACGTCTGAACATGATGAACGCCGAAGACCGCAAATATCTTCAGGGCGAAATGGACAAGTACTTCTCCGGCGAGGAATACGCCAAGGCCGAAGGCTACGTTCCGCCTGCTGAGTAAACCCCGCAAAATCGGGGGTCGGATCGTAAGCGACGGAATTAATTTAAGAAATTTTAAAAAAGTCGTTGACGTAAATCCGAAAAACCCTTTTAATGCGCCCCGTTGCCCAGATAGCTCAGTCGGTAGAGCAGGGGATTGAAAATCCCCGTGTCGGCGGTTCGATTCCGTCTCTGGGCACCAAATACCGAAAACCCTGAATCGCAAGATTCAGGGTTTTTTTATGCCTGCGATTTGATCAGGCATATTTCGACCTCGCAGCCGATGCTTTTGCTGGCCATTATTTTGATGTTAGGCTCAGCCAGCTTTTTTCCGACAGGTCATAGCTGACTGTCGAAAATGTTCCTCGGGCATTTCAGTCCTGATGACCAGCATTTAACGCATTACCCAAATAACGCACTCCCGCCACTCGCCCCCTCGCAAGTTATCGAGGTTATTGCTGGCAGCAGGAGAGTTGCGTTTGCGAGCAGGATCGCTCGCAGAACCAAGCCCCCTCATAAAGTTGTCATGGAGGACAAGACCTCAGCGCAGGTCATCTGCTGTTGTTTCAGCTGTCAGGCAAGCGACAGCAAACACCGACGAGGCATTCAACACTTGTTTGAACTGTCGCGTCACAGCCCCCTGCGCCCTCCCGAAAAAACCAGACCTGTATCAACTCGCCCACGTCCGGATCTGTGCGTGCGCTCGGCACGCATTGCATCAACGAAACAGCCAACAGCTCCCACAAAAAAATACAAAGGGAGCCGATACGACAGGGATGTAAACAATGACCGAAGTCCTACAACACACTAATAAAACCGTTGAGTCTTTAGTTGATCAGGAAGTCAGAACTTTCAGTTTTGATACGCAACAAGCCAAGCTGCTGCACACGTTCTCTGAAGAGTTGGCTGCCATGGGCGGGCCACAAGCCGCTGGCGCCAAGTCCAAAGCCTCGCTGGCAGCGACCGAGTTGAAGTTTTCGTTTTCCATAGATCAATCCGAACTGCTTGGTGCTTACTCCGACGGTCTGATTTCCCTGCTGATTTTTGAGGGCATGCAGAAAATCAACGCCACCAACCCTCCAGATGAACTGCCCGATCTGGCCGCGCTGGAGCATCGGCACGACGTGCTTTGCCTGGCGGCGCGCAATCAGATTCTGTTGAAACTGGTGGATAACAGCGCCTTTGCCTACGACATGGATAACGAAGGCAAACTGGTCCGACTCGTCGCCAACTTCAAGGGCGGCGGACTGACCAAAATCAATGACGAGCCGGAAGTCAAAGAACTGAGTTCCCATTCCGGCCTCGCGCTCGGCCCGCACACCGAAGCGCCGTACTGGTGCGCTGTGAACGCACAAGACGGGCATTCGCCCTCACCATCATCGTTGATACTCTCGGCCCTGTGGAATCCAAGCCTGGAGCCCACCTCGGTAATTCCGTTGCCACCTCTGCTGGACGAAATCGGTGTCACCGGATGCCTTGCACTGACGACGGGCAGCTTCCAGTTCACCCGCAGCGACTCTTTCGTCAACGGCAAGGGCGAGGATGGCCGCAATGTTTCGATTCTGGAATTCGATGACAACGTCGGATTCGCCGCGCGATTCAATTCGTACCGTTTTTCGGTCAACGACAACGCCTCGGACTTTGTAAAAGAGGCTTATTCCGCGCTTTGCCAAAGCGTGAGTAAAGCAACACCGGTGCAATACACACTGACGCAAGAGTCGGCCATGGTGATCAATAACGTTCGGGCCTTGCATTGTCGCGATGTCATCAAAGACAACCGACGTGTGCTGGTGCGCATCTTCGGCCTGTCGAAGTTTTCATCTCCCATCGTCATTTCAGACGATCCGCTGCTGATACAAGGCTGATCCTCGCAGCACGAAACAAGGCTGTTGAATGGCCAGTCACGTGGATGACTGGCCAATAACTATAAAAGGAAAAATGTAATGGCTTGGGATGTAATTGGCATGTTGGCGCTCGTAGCATTTTGCGCCGGTTTTTTTGATGCGATTGCCGGAGGCGGCGGTTTGATTACTTTGCCTGCCCTGTTTCTGGCCGGTGTCGACCCGATCAGTGCGATTGCCACAAACAAGTTCCAGGCCGCTTCGGCGACTATCTCGGCCACGGTCACTTTTGCTCGCAAGGGCATGATTGAATGGCGCGAAGGACGCTTCCTGGTTATCTGCGCGTTCCTGGGGGGCGCCAGCGGGGCACTCTTGGTCAGTTCCATTGATAAGCGCTACCTGGAAGTGTGCGTGCCCGTCATGCTTATTCTGGTGGCGATTTATTTTGCGCTCTCGCCGAAACTGGCCAATGAGGATCGTCGCAAAAGAATCGGCATTCTGCTGTTCTCGTTCACCGTAGCGCCGATCCTGGGCTTCTACGACGGCATATTCGGTCCGGGTGTAGGCTCGTTCTTTATTGTCGGTTTCGTTCTGCTCTGCGGGCTTGGCATGATGCGGGCCATGAGCTTCACCAAACTGGCCAACGCCTCCTGCAATCTGGGTTCGCTATCAGTCTTCATCACCAAAGGCGTGATCATCTGGCCGATTGCGATTGCCATGGCGCTGGCGGCCTTCCTCGGCGCACAACTGGGCGCAAGAGCCGCCGTCCGGGTCGGCCCGCGGTTGATCAAGCCCATGCTAATCGTGGTTTGCTGCGCCCTGGCGATCAAGCTTCTGAGCGTCGAGACCAACCCATTGCGTGTTGCCGTCATCCACACTCTGGCAGCCTTATGATCAATCGGTTGGCGTTGACCAGCGCATCTCGATTTCGCTCTCGATTGCAGTTCGACGAAGCGCCAACCGGCCCTGAATTTTTCTTTGCGCAAACCTTCTCCGGCTATCAACTGGAAGGTCGGGTACTGGCCAACTCGGCCGGGGAAACCTCAACGCCGAAGGTGCTGGCCATTCACGGCGCCCGCTCTGACTACTCACGACTCAACGCCATCCTGTATCCCTTGCAGGCACTTGGCATTGCCAGCCTGAGTTTCAATCTCTCGGGCCACAACCCCAGCGCCGATATCGCTCTCGAAAACACTTCACTGACGCACAACCTTCAGGAAGCTTTGCAGTTTGCCGGTCATCTGGGCGCCGAACTCCGCACAGTGATCGGACACAGCCTGGGCGGCGCACTAGCGCTCAAGGTGGCGCAGGCGCATCGCGCTTCAGTCAGGCGCATCGTGCTGTTCTGTCCGGCCTTATACCCAGAGGCGGCCTGGCAACAACCGTTTGGGCAGCCCTTCAAACGCGCCATTTCCGTGCCTTACGGTTTTCTCGACTCGCCATCGCTGGACTTCCTGAGCACGTTCGAAGGCGAAGTCTTACTGGTGATCGGCGAATACGATGGCCTTCAGGCCAGCACTTTTGGCGGGGTCGCCGGGACGTCTGTCGGGACGCAGCAAATGGGCGCGCGTGCGATCTATAGCGCGATTCCGCATGAAGTCATCGAGGCCATTGAGAAGAGCCTGGCACCCCGTCAGTTCAGAAGAATCGTCCTGCCAGGGTGCGACCACGCCGTATCGACATGGCTCAGGGAAAACCCACCGCATGCGGTTGAACTGGCGAACGAGATAGCGCGGTTCATCAATGCCGGGAACAGGCTCCAAACATCATGAATCAAAGAAAAACCCGCGTGCCCCTGCCCCATCCACCGCCTTATCGCCCAAGCCGCGTGAGTTATTGGCTGACCGTGCTGGTTGTCGTGCTGATGGCCTTCGCCATTGGTGCATCGATCTGGATGCTGATCGACAGCTGGATCAGCGGCTCCATCACCACCACCAATCGTGGCCCGCGCAGCACCTACACCCTGACCGAACAACCCCGGCGGTTCTGGTTTGAATTTGTGCGGCAAGGCGTCGTCACGTTATTTCTGCTGGCGGTTGCAGTGTTCGGCGCGTGGATCTACCGCAAAGTGCAGAAGTCCTCCAAGCCTGCGAATCGCAAACGCCACGCAAAGAAAACCTAAAGCGTATTGATGTAATCGACAGGCAGCAGCACTGTATCCAGCGCGGCGTCCACTGGCAGAGATACGACGGTGATGACCGGACAGACAATCATCATGTAACAGACTATCGCCGCCGGCATGCCATCACTGCCCCCACCACGCACACCGAGCAGATGAAGATTGCCATCCACCCCTCGGTAATACTGGGCATCGGACAAACCGTCATTCAAACGCCCGATAAACGTTCCGCAACCGGCCAACGGTAACACCAGGCCGGCGACCCAAACAGCACGTAAAATCCTTTTCAAACCAGCGCTTCCCTACATCACAAAACAAGAAGCGCGGGATTGTACCCGCGCCTCAATTCTGTAATCACAGTTATCACTATCCAGCGTCATTCCAGTGGAACACCAGATTGCGCGGGGTGCCGCTGCCAACGTCGGTCACGTCGCGCCGCGTTTCGCCATTGCGCGTGACCACCACCGTGTACTTGCCGGGCGGCAGTTGCACGTAAACCAGCGGTCCTGTCTGGTTAAGGGTCAGTACGGTTTGCCCTGGCGACTTTTGAATCATCACATCGACATCAGCGGTGTACTCGTCTTGCGCGCCCACAGCGAATGTCATGTGCAGGTTGTAACCGCTGCTTTGTTGAATAGCCTTCGCCTCATCCTCACCGATCCCGCCGGCCAGATAAGTGACGCCGTTCTGTTGTTGCTGCTGAATTTGCACGCCCGCACTGTCGATGGGCTCAAGACTGGCTGCCTGCAACATCACCGGAAACAGCAATGCAGCGATTGCGGCAATGGGCAGCATGAATGAAAGAACGCGTTTCATGACCACGACTCCCGGGTTCTTGTAAAACCCAACCGTTACTCTTTATTGGATTTGGTAAAGGAGGGTCGCGTTTTAGAATGATTTGAACTTGGCGTGGGTACGAAAGGGACTAGGGGATTTATCCAATTCGTGACGCACCGCGTCACGAATACTGAAATGGCCCTCACTACCTGATCCGGAACGCACTGCGTTCCAAATGATTGCGTTGGCCCCTCACTGAAGTTCATTCTCGACCCGTCCTCGCCAAGGCCAAGTCACATGAACTCATGCAGCACCGCGTTTTCGCCCGACACTGCGACCGCAGGCGAACCCTTTAAAGAGTCCGCCGCCGACGGTTTTGTACTGGGCGGTTTCACTTGGCGCCATTCCCTGCCCGAAGCCAAGCGCCCAGTCGCCATCATCAACGCTGCTACATCTGTTCGCTGCCGCCACTACTCGCGCTTCGCGGCTTATCTGTTCGCCAATGGTTTCGACGTGATCACCTACGACTACCGTGGCATCGGCGAATCACGATCCGCTTCGATCAAAGGCTTGAACGCTTCTTGGACAGATTGGGGCGCCCTGGATTTCGAAGCGATGCTCAAACGCGCGCAACGTGAGTTTCCCGGTCAGCCCATCGATGTGGTCGGCCACAGCTTCGGTGGTTGCGCGGCGGGGCTGGGCGAATCCGGGCGGGTTATCCGACGGTTGGTCACCGTCGGCGCGCAGTTCGCTTACTGGCGCGATTACGCCCCCGAACAGCGCTGGCACATGTTTGGCAAATGGCATGTCGTCATGCCGTTGCTGACGCTGCTTTGCGGCTTCTTCCCCGGCAAGCGACTCGGCTGGCTGGAAGATACGCCGACCGGCGTAGTGCGCGACTGGAGCACGCCTGCCGCGCGTTACGAACGGCGCCCCAGTGGTCGCGCGTTGGTGAAAAAACACGACACCCTGCCCTTCGCCAATGTCCGCGCACAAACCCTGGCCATCAGCATCAGCGACGATCCCTACGGCACCATTCCAGCCATCGAACGTCTGCTCGGCTACTTCGACAACGCTGCGAAAACCCACCTGCGCATCGAGCCGCAGGACATCGGCGAACAACAAGTCGGACATTTCGCCTTTTTTCGCAGCGAATACCAAGCCACACTATGGCCCATCGCTCTGACCTGGCTGCAAACCGGCGCACTGGCCCCCGACACACCCGGGCGGCTAGTCCCGCACAGCTGAACCCTCTCAACGCACGACGGAACACATCATGGCCTCCGCCAACAAGCAGCAAAAACGCGCCACCCGGGCCAAAGCCAAGGCCAAGCAGAACCGCACCAAACGCGCTGAAGCGCCGGTCGAGCTGGACCCGAACGACGACCGCATCGACTTCGAGTCGGTGGACCTGACCGAGCTGTTCAAGAAAATGATCGACGCCGAGAAGATCAGCCAGCAAGCCCTGTGCACCGCGTTCCTAGAAGATCCGCTGCTGGAGCTGGTCTACGAACAGGAAGGCGAAGAAGGCGCGATGGACTTTATCCTCGCCGCGCTGATCGAGTATCGCCAGTGGTCGCAGGAAACCGACGAGGCCGGCGCGCTGGCGTGGATCGAATCCCCGGCCTTCCAGGCCGACTATGTGGCGGCGTCCGACGCGATCGCCGCACAAACCCAACAGAAGAACTGAGTTCCCATGGCATCCCTGAACAAGCAACAGAAACGCGCCAAACGCGCCAAGGCCAAAGCCAAGCACATCCGTATGGTCGGCCGTAAGCCGCTGGACCAGGACGACGACCTCGGCCATCTCGCCGAGCCGATCCCGGATTACACCCTGGCGATGTTCAGCAAAATGCGCGACGCCGAAGCCGTCAGCCGCAACGAGATGCTGCTGACGCTGCTGCGCGAACTGGCGTTCATCATCGTTGATCATCCAGAACTGCTGGACATGGAAAACGCCGAAAACGAAGGCATGGCAGCCACCCACCTGGCCGCCGACATGCTGATCGACTACCGCATGTGGGCCGACGGCATGGACATCGAAACCGCCCAGGCCTGGCTGAGCGAACCGCAGTTCATCACCGATTTCGGGATTGCGCTGGATGCTTATGGCAAGTCGGTTGAAGATACCGAACCCAAAGCCAAGTAACTTTTTTGCGCCTCACGTCCACGCAAGGCCAGGAAAAGGAAGTCAGATGAAGGCAGCAGATTCACGCGAGGACGGGCAAATCCCGAAAACAGAAGACTCAGCAGCTACCTTCGAGAGCGACCCTGTTAAATCTCTCAAGCAAACAACTTGGGATGAATGGTTCGACGGAGAGAAATGCAGTCCAGACTTCATGCTCTCGCGAGAGCAAAGCTGATCCGGATCTGAAGCGCAGAATATTTCGCCACCGGTAGCACAAACAAAAACGGCCGCTCGTCATCACTGACAGCGGCCGTTTTGCATTACGCGTTGCGGATCAGTTCAACACCACCGCACCACGTTCTTCCAGCTTGCGACGGCGTGCCACCAGCAGACCGGCAGCCACCACCATCAGGCTCAGCAAACCAGTCGCGAGAATTTCCACGCGATGGGCTTCCTGGAACAACATGATGGTCAGGGCCGCGACGATAAAGATGATCACCGCGTAGGTCAGACCCGGGAACAGCCACATGCTGAAGACGATTTTCTCACCGCGTGCCATGCGTTGTTTACGCATACGCAGTTGCGAGAAGGCGATCACCAGGTACACCAGCAGTGCGATGGCGCCGGAGCTGGCCAGCAGGAACTCGAACACCGCCGCCGGGGCCACGTAGTTGGCGAAGGTGCAGAGGAATGCCGCGCCGGTGGACAGCATTACTGCCCAGTAAGGCGTGCCGCTTTTGTTGGTGCGGGTCGACATGGCCGGTGCATCGCCCCGCTTGCCGAGGGAGAAGAGCATGCGCGACGAGGTGTACAGCGCCGAGTTCAGACAGCTGGTCACCGCGACCAGAACCACGATGTCGACGATCATTTTCGCGTTAGGGATGCCCATGCGCTCAAGCACGGTCTGGTAAGAACCGAGGTTGGCCAGCGTAGGGTCGTTCCACGGCACCAGGGCCACAACGATGAAGATCGACACGAGATAGAACAAACCGATCCGCCAGATCACCGAGTTGGTAGCCTTGGAGATTTGCTTGCCCGGGTTCTTCGATTCTGCGGCCGCGATGGTCACGATCTCGGTACCCATGAAGGAGAACATGGTGGTCAGGATCGCGCCCAGTACCGCGCCCATGCCGTTTGGCAAGAAGCCGCCGCTGTCGAACAGGTGCGAAACACCGCTGACCTGGCTGTTCGGCAGGAAGCCGAAGATCGCCGCAAGGCCGAGGATGATGAAGCCGATGATCGCCAGCACCTTGATCAGCGCGAACCAGAATTCGAACTCGCCGTAATTCTTCACGCTGAACAGGTTGGTGACGGTCAGCAGCAGGGTGATGACCAGAGCAAAGGCCCAAATACCTACGTCCGGAAACCAGGCGTGCAGGATGGTCGCGGCGGCGTTGGCTTCCAGCGGAATCACCAGAACCCAGAACCACCAGTAAAGCCAGCCGATGGTAAAACCGGCCCAATGCCCGATGGCACGGTCGGCGTACGTCGAAAACGAACCGGTGTCCGGCGAGGCCACAGCCATTTCGCCGAGCATGCGCATCACTAAAACCACCAGCGTGCCGGCAGCGGCGTAAGCCAGCAGCACGGCTGGGCCGGCAGCGGCGATGGCGTGGCCGGAGCCCACGAACAGACCGGCGCCGATGACACCGGCGATCGACAACATGGTCACATGACGCGGTTTGAGCCCCTGTTCGAGGCCATTGGAGCTTGAGGTACTGCTCATCGAAACTACCTTTGCAAGGAAAGCGATTGCGTCCGGCCCGTCTGGCATTTTCTTTCTCGTAAAAAGAAACCAACGGGGCGTTCCTTATTCTGCACGCAATAAATGCGCCAAAATGTTTCAAAGTCTGCTGGGCTGCGGTTTTGCACGAGACCGGACAGTCATCGCAAGTCCTTGGATTTAATGGCAATCCGCCAGAGCGTTACCCTGCGACTCACTTTTCAAACGAAACAGCGCACCAGAAACACACTGAAAAAGTGTGGGATGCACAATAAAAGGGCGAATCCGGAACGTTCGGCCGGATAGCGCTTCCAACACCCCGCCAAAGCTGGCAACATCGCGCCTTTTTTTACGCGACACCCACGGGTTTGCATGATCAAACACCCGCTCGGTTGTTGATGGGGCGACAGTCTGCTGTGCCGATGCGACAACCTGCCACATGCCACCCGTTAACCGCTCGTAGCGCTGTTGGCTGCCATTGAAACGCTATGCTAGCTTGGCCGCCTCGCCAGGAAGGCCATCCAACAGCTGGAGCGCAACATATATGAGGAACGCACATGGCTGAGGCCACGCCCGCGCTTGAAATCCGCAACCTGCACAAACGCTACGGACAGCTTGAGGTGCTCAAAGGCATCTCGCTGACCGCCCGCGACGGCGATGTGATCTCGATCCTCGGTTCCTCCGGTTCCGGCAAGTCCACGTTCCTGCGTTGCATCAACCTGCTGGAAAACCCGCACCAGGGCCAGATTCTGGTAGCCGGTGAAGAACTCAAGCTCAAATCCGCCAAAAATGGCGAACTGGTTGCCGCCGATGGCAAACAGATCAACCGCCTGCGCTCCGAGATTGGTTTTGTATTTCAAAACTTTAATCTGTGGCCGCACATGAGCATCCTCGACAACATCATCGAGGCACCGCGCCGCGTGCTCGGCCAGAGCAAAGCCGAGGCGATCGAAGTCGCCGAAGCGCTGCTGGCCAAGGTCGGCATCGCCGACAAGCGCCACGCCTACCCGGCGCAATTGTCCGGTGGTCAGCAACAGCGCGCGGCGATTGCTCGCACGCTGGCAATGCAGCCGAAGGTGATCCTGTTCGACGAACCCACCTCGGCGCTTGACCCGGAAATGGTTCAGGAAGTACTTAGTGTCATCCGCGCATTGGCCGAAGAAGGCCGCACCATGCTGCTTGTGACCCACGAAATGGGTTTCGCCCGTCAGGTCTCCAGCGAAGTGGTGTTCCTTCACCAAGGCCTTATAGAAGAGCAAGGATCGCCTCAGCAGGTGTTCGAAAACCCGCTTTCGGCGCGCTGCAAACAATTCATGTCCAGCAACCGCTAACGGAGCAACATGCATGCAGAATTTTAAAAAGGTCTTCCTGGCCGCCGCCGTCACCCTCGCATTCAGCGCCGGTGCCATGGCCGAGACCCTGAAGATGGGCATCGAAGCGGCATACCCGCCGTTCAACAACAAAGACGCCAGCGGCAACGTCGTCGGCTTCGACAAAGACATCGGCGGCGCCCTGTGCGCGAAGATGAAAGTCGAGTGCACCGTGGTCACCTCCGACTGGGACGGCATCATCCCGGCCCTGAACGCGAAGAAGTTCGACTTCCTGATCTCCTCGCTGTCGATCACCGAAGAGCGCAAAGGCGCGGTGGACTTCACCGACCCGTACTACTCGAACAAGCTGCAGTTCATCGCACCGAAAAACGTCGACTTCAAAACCGACAAGGACTCGCTGAAGGGCAAGTCCATCGGTACCCAGCGTGCCACGCTGGCCGGCACCTGGCTGGAAGACAACTACGGCAGCGATCTCAACGTCAAACTCTATGACACCCAGGAAAATGCCTACCTCGACCTGACGTCCGGTCGTGTCGACGCCATCCTCGCCGACAAGTACGCCAACTACGACTGGCTGAAAAGCGACGCGGGCAAGAACTACGAGTTCAAAGGCGACCCGGTCGAGGACAGCGACAAGATCGGCATCGCTGTGCGCAAGGGTGACAACGAACTGCGCAACAAGCTGAACGCTGCCCTGAAGGAAATCGTCGCCGACGGTACCTACAAGAAGATCAACGACAAGTACTTCCCGTTCAGCATCTACTGATCCTGACCTGTGGGACTGGCGCCGTGATTCGACGGCGCCAGCTCCCGACTTTGCCCGCCGCAATTTGAACAGAAACCCATGATTATCGACCTCTACGGATTCGGCCCGGCCCTCGCTGCCGGCGCGCTGATGACCGTCCAACTGGCCCTTACGGCCCTGTGCCTGGGACTGGTGCTCGGTCTGCTCGGCGCCTTGGCCAAGACTTCCCCGTACAAGCCGCTGCAATGGCTTGGCGAAACCTACTCGACCATCGTACGTGGTGTGCCGGAACTGCTTTGGGTTCTGCTGATCTACCTCGGCACCGTCAAGACGATGAATGCGATTGGCGAATACTTTGGCAATCCAGACCTGGCGCTAAGCCCTTTTGTGGCGGGCGTAACCGCACTCGGACTGTGCTTCGGCGCCTATGCCACGGAGGTATTTCGTGGCGCCATCCTGGCCATTCCGAAAGGACACCGTGAGGCCGGTCAGGCCCTGGGCCTGTCGAAATGGCGGATCTTCACCCGGTTGATCATGCCGCAGATGTGGCGGATCGCCCTGCCAGGCCTTGGCAACCTGTTCATGATCCTGATGAAAGACACCGCCTTGGTGTCGGTCATCGGCCTGGAAGAAATCATGCGCAATGCGCAGAACGCCGTAACCTTCGCCAAGCATCCATTCACCTTCTATCTGGTCGCAGCCGTCATGTATCTGGGCCTGACCATACTGGCGATGGCCACCATGCACTTCATGGAAAAACGCGCCGCCCGTGGCTTCGTGAGGACGACGTAATGGAATGGGAAGTCATCTATAAGTGGCTGCCGAAGTTCTTTCAGGGCGCCGTCCTGACACTCGAACTGGTGGGCATCGCCGTTATTCTCGGGTTGTTGCTGGCAATCCCTCTGGGCATCGCGCGCTCCTCGAAGCTCTGGTTTGTTCGCGCATTTCCTTACGCTTACATCTTTTTCTTTCGTGGCACTCCGTTGCTCGTACAACTGTTTCTGGTCTACTACGGCCTGGCTCAGTTCGACGTCGTACGCGACAGTTTCATGTGGCCGTATTTGCGAGAACCCTTCTGGTGCGCCGTCGCCACGATGACCCTGCATACTGCTGCCTATATCGCCGAAATCCTGCGTGGCGCCATTCAAGCGATCCCGCCGGGCGAGATCGAGGCCGCACGTGCACTGGGCATGTCCAAGGCCAAGGCATTGTTCTATATCGTCCTGCCGCGCGCCGCGCGCATCGGCCTGCCGGCCTACAGCAACGAAGTCATCCTGATGTTGAAGGCCAGTTCTCTGGCGAGCACGGTGACCTTGCTCGAACTCACCGGCGTTACCCGCACGATCATTGCCCGCAACTACCTCCATGTGGATATGTTCTTCACCGCAGGCGTCATTTACCTGCTGATGTCGTTTGTTCTCGTTCAGGCATTCAAACAGCTGGAGCGATGGTTGCGCGTCGATGCCTGCCAAGGGCGTTGATGCTTCCCACGTGCTGACGGGCGAGGACTTACTCGCCCGCTTCACGGCGCTGGATGCATTTCTGACAACGCATCAGGCGCTGTGGAAACCTCGTCCGTTCACTCATCTTTCGCTTGCCTGGGAAGCGTCCTACCCGGAGCTGGCCTTGTGGCTACGCGGGCGCTCACTGGAAGACGCGGAAAGTGCTCACAACCAACCCGCTGATCTGGCCGATGCGCCGCAGCCGTTTGCTTCATTGGCGACGCTGTCGGCTGAGCTGAGCGCGGTCGGTGAGTTGCCGGGGCATGCGCTGGAAGCTGCGGGGCATCGGCTGAATGTCGATGTACCGGGACGCAAGTGGCAGCAGATCGAGGCGTTTGCCAGCCGTTTGTCCTTTGCTTCGCAACCGACGCATTGGCTGGACTGGTGCTCCGGCAAGGGGTATTTGGGTCGTCGTCTATTGGGTGCAGGACAGCTACTGACTTGTGTTGAATATGATCCGGCATTGGTCGCCAGCGGTGAGGCGCTAAGTCAGCGTCACCATTTGCACGCTTTGCACGTGGAGCAGGACGTACTGGCGGCGGACGCCTCTGCCTTATTGAACGCGACTCACACACCCGTCGCCCTCCACGCCTGCGGCGATCTACATGTACGCCTGATGCAACTGGCAAGCGCTGCCGGCTGCCAGCAAATGGCGATCGCGCCTTGCTGCTACAACCGCATCAATCGCAGCGAGTATCAGGCATTGTCCTGCGTGGGCTTGCGATCGGCCCTACAGCTCTCACTCGAAGATCTGGCACTGCCGATGAACGAAACCGTCACCGCCGGAGCCCGCGTCCGCCGTCAGCGCGACACCTCGATGGCCCGTCGCTTGGCTTTCGACCTGCTGCAGCGGCAAGTGCGCGGCGTCGATGAATACTTGCCGACGCCATCGTTACCCAGTGCCTGGCTGGAAAAACCCTTCGCCGTTTACTGCCGGGATCTGGCCGCTCTGAAAGAGTTATCCACAATCGGTTCGCCAGATTGGCCAGCGCTGGAAGCGGCCGGGTGGCAGCGGTTGGCCGAAGTTCGCAACCTGGAGTTGCTGCGCGGATTATTCCGACGACCACTGGAGCTTTGGCTGAATCTGGATCGGGCACTTTTCCTCGTCGAACAGGGATACGCCGTACGTTTGGGGACCTTCTGCGAAACCCCACTCACCCCCCGCAACCTGCTGTTGTTGGCAGAGCGCCAATCACCCACGAGTACCTGTGGATAACTCTGTTGATGGATTTACCGTGGATCCAATGTCTACGCCTGTTTCGAGGCATTAATCAAGCTGTTCATTTTTTGTTCATATAAATAAAAAACCTGTAAAACAGGGATTTGCGAAGAAATTGAGAATGGGTTCACAAAACCTAGGCTAATCGCCTACTCCTGCCTCTCAGTTGTGCATAAGCCGTCAATCAAAACGACATAACCGCCGAATAAAGGGTTCTTCGACCGAATCATTGCAGCCTTCTCCCTGCCTTGTTATACAAGGCCATCAGCGCCCCCGAACAAGAACAATCAGACCGAAAGGAAGCGACCGTGACGTTTATCTCTTACGCACAGAATTTCGAAGACGTTCGCCTGTGGCGTGCCCTCAAGCAAGTCGAACACGGTTTCTATATCGATGTCGGAGCCAATGACCCGCATCACGACTCGGTCACCAAAGCTTTCTATGACCACGGCTGGAAAGGCGTGAACGTCGAACCGATGCAGAATTATTACGACGCTCTCTGTCTGCAGCGCCCGCGCGACGCCACGGTGCAATGCATCGCCAGCGACCAGCCCGGCGAAATGACCTTCTACGCGATCCCTGACACCGGCCTTTCCACCGCCGACCCGGCGGTCGCCCAACACCACAAAGACCAAGGCATGGACGTGCGCAGCCTCACCGTAAAGTCGCGCACACTGACGTCGATCTGCGAACAATACGCCGCTGATCGACCGATCCATTTCCTCAAAATCGACGTCGAGGGCCACGAAGAAAGCGTTCTGCGCGGCATGGACTTCACTCGCTTCCGTCCCTGGATCATCGTCATCGAAACCCCATGGGAACGCGATCACACCTGGGAACCGCTGGTCACCGACGCCGGTTATCAAGCGATCCTCTTCGACGGCCTTAACACTTGGTTCCTCGCCGACGAATACATGCAGCTCAAACCGGCTTTCGACATCCCGCCGTGCAACCTCGACAACTTCCAACTGTGCAAAGGCCACGCCTTCGCCCACCCGATCAGCGCCAGTGAAGTCGACACCGCCCAACAATTGGCCAACGCTCTGCAACGCGCCGAACAGGCCGAAGCGCAACTGGCGGCCCTGCAAAACAGCCGCACCGTGAAGGCCGTGCAAACGCTGCGAAATGTGCTGCGCAGGGCTTGATTCGAGCGGATGCAAAAATAGTCTGAATTCAGGGGTTTACAGGATCTTCCCAATCGCTATAATCGTCGCCCACACGCCGGTATAGCTCAGTTGGTAGAGCAACTGACTTGTAATCAGTAGGTCCCGGGTTCGACTCCTGGTGCCGGCACCATACAAAACGAAGCCCCTGCAGAAATGCAGGGGCTTTGTTGTTTCTGGCGTTTGAATATGGAAGCGCAATAGCCGAGTGGTTACTGCTTTGCCCCTCAGCCTGTGTGCGGTACCCCCCTCAAGATCTAAAAAGATCTTTGGAGTAGATCGGCAATCCACCACAACCGCCTGACTTCATCATCCTGCAAAAGTCCTCGCCGATAGAGCAACAACGAAAATCTGAAAAGACTCCACTCAGTCCCTTGTCAGCCGTTGAGATCTCGAACTGTCCCACCGCCAGTATTCAAGCTTGCTGGTCCGTTACAAGTTGATACGCGAAGTTGGTTTTGACGCGGAAATTTACGCATAAACTCGCCGAGAACTGAGGACAGACCCTGAGGGATCCCCGATTTTTCTTACAGAAAATCAAGAAGTTGGAATATTGAAGAGGCCTGC
>NZ_JAMLFX010000019.1:24191-57052 GCF_023634765.1 Pseudomonas sp. AKS31 | reverse complement strand
GTGCATGCGCATGTTTCAACGGACCGGGTAATCAAGGCTGCCAAAACGAAAAGACCTTGAAAGGGATGGCTCTTACAGCGAGTCACCTTTTCCAAACGCCGAAAAGGTAACCCAAAAGGCTTTGCCCCAGCGTACGGCACTTCGCTGAGGCTCAGTGTTCCCTCGCTACGGTGTCCATTCGGGGGCATCGCCTACGGTTTGCTTCGCTGCACCTCCTCTCGATGAATGCGGCTTCGCCGCACGGCGCTGCGCGCCTACCCCCGGATGAACACCTCCGCTCGGCCTGCCGAAGGGGCAAAAGATCAAGAACCGAAGCAAGATCAAAAGCCAGATCAAAAGCCCCTCACCCTAGCCCTCTCCCAGAGGGAGAGGGGACTGACCGAGTTGTTTGGGAGAACTACGCCGACGTGCGATACCGCGTCGAACTGAGGCTTTGAAAAGCACACAAATCGGCCCCTCTCCCTCCACTCCCGGATGTAGAGGGGACTGACCGGGGTGTTTGGGAGAGGTACGCCGACATGCGATACCGCGTTGAACTCAGGTTTTGAAAAACACACAAATCGGCCCCTCTCCCTCCACTCCCGGATGCAGAGGGGACTGACCAGGGCGTTTGGGAGAGCTACGCCGACATGCGATATCGAGTCGAACTCAGATTCTGAAAAGCCCACAAATCGGCTCCCTCTCCTCGGGGAGAGGGCTGGGGTGAGGGGTGAATCCAACACCGAACAAAAGCCGACCGCATGCTCTTCACCACTCAACAGGATGAGCGTTAGCTCGGCTGCAGCTTTTGATCTTGATCCACGGGCGACGTCGGAAGGCTGAGCGGAGGGATTGATCCGGGGGTGGGAGCGCAGCGACCGTTTGGCGAAGCCAAACACAGCGAGAGGAGGTGCAGCGAAGCAAACCGTAGGCGCTGCGCCCGGATCGATCCCGGAGCGAAGGAACCCCGAGCCCCAGCGAGCGGGCCGCACGTAGGAGCAAGCCTTTTTGGTTACTTTTTCGGCGTCCCTGGAAAAAGTGACGCGCCGAAAGGGCGGAACCCCAAGCAGCCATCACCGCAGCAACGGATATACACCCAAAACCCAAAAACACCAGACAACAAAAAAGGCGCCCGAAGGCGCCTTCCCAATCAACATCAAGCCGTCAGGCCATCTCAGCCGTGGTCTCGAAGTCAAACGTCAACTCACCATCCTTGATGTCGATGTGCACCACACCGCCATGCTCGGCCAGCTCGCCAAACAGAATCTCCTCCGCCAGCGGACGCTTGATCTTGTCCTGGATCAAACGCGCCATCGGACGTGCGCCCATCGCCGAGTCGTAACCACCCGCCGCCAGCCAACTACGTGCAGCATCAGTGACCTCAAGCAGCACACGCTTGTCTTCCAACTGCGCCTGAAGCTCGGTAAGGAACTTGTCCACCACACTTTTGATGACCTCATGACTGAGGCGACCAAACTGGATAATGGTGTCCAGACGGTTACGGAACTCCGGCGTGAAGCTCTTCTTGATCACTTCCATCGCATCAGACGAGTGGTCCTGATGGGTAAAGCCGATCGAAGCACGCGCCGCCGTTTCGGCACCGGCGTTGGTGGTCATGATCACGATCACATTGCGGAAGTCCGCCTTGCGCCCGTTGTTGTCGGTCAGCGTACCGTGGTCCATCACTTGCAACAGCAGGTTGAAAACTTCGGGATGCGCCTTCTCGATTTCATCGAGCAGTAGCACGCAATGCGGCTGCTTGGTGATTGCTTCGGTCAACAGACCGCCCTGGTCGAAACCGACGTAGCCTGGAGGCGCACCGATCAGACGCGATACGGTATGACGCTCCATGTACTCGGACATATCGAAGCGAACCAGTTCAATCCCCAAGGCCTTGGCCAATTGCCGCGCAGCCTCGGTTTTACCGACACCGGTGGGACCTGCGAACAGGAACGAACCGACTGGCTTGTCAGGCGATTTAAGCCCGGCGCGCGAAAGCTTGATCGCGGTCGACAGCGAATCGATCGCCGCGTCCTGACCAAACACCGTCAGTTTCAGGTCACGCTCCAGGTTACGCAGCAGCTCTTTATCGGAACTGGTGACGTGCTTCGGCGGAATCCGAGCGATTTTCGCCACGATGTCTTCGACCTGCGGCACTTCGATACGCTTGACGCGCATTTCGACCGGTTGCAGACGCTGGTAGGCACCCGCCTCGTCAATTACGTCGATGGCCTTGTCCGGCATATGCCGGTCGTTGATGTAACGCGACGCCAGCTCAGCAGCGGCGCGCAACGACTCATCGCTGTATTCGATATTGTGGTGCTGCTCGAAACGCCCTTTCAGGCCGCGCAGGATGCCGATGGTGTCTTCCACCGACGGCTCGACGACATCGACCTTCTGGAAGCGACGCGCCAAGGCACGATCCTTCTCGAAGATGCCGCGGAACTCCTGGAACGTGGTCGAGCCGATGCAGCGAATGTCGCCAGACGACAGCAGCGGTTTGAGCAGGTTCGAAGCATCCATCACGCCACCGGACGCAGCGCCGGCACCGATGATGGTGTGGATTTCGTCGATGAACAGGATCGCCTGCGGACGTTTTTTCAGTTCATTGAGCAGCGCCTTGAAGCGCTTCTCGAAATCACCGCGATACTTGGTGCCCGCGAGCAAAGCACCAAGGTCGAGCGAGTAGACAACGCTGTTGGCCAGCAGGTCCGGCACCTGGTTGTCGACAATGCGCTTGGCCAGACCTTCGGCAATCGCGGTTTTACCCACGCCTGCTTCACCAACCAGCAGCGGATTGTTTTTGCGCCGACGCGCGAGAATCTGCGCGACACGCTCGACTTCCGATTCACGGCCGACCAACGGGTCGATGCGACCCTGGCGCGCGAGTTCGTTGAGGTTGCTGGCATAAGCATCCAGAGGATTGCCTGAAGAAGAAGACTCACCGCCCTCGTCGTCCTGCATATCTTGTTCACCTTCAGAGTGATCGCCATGCCCCGGCACTTTGGAAATGCCATGAGCGATGTAATTGACGACATCGATGCGCGCAACGCTCTGCTGTTTCAGCAGGAACACTGCCTGACTCTCTTGCTCACTGAAGATTGCGACCAGCACGTTAGCGCCAGTCACTTCGCGTTTGCCCGAGCTCTGTACGTGGAAAACAGCACGTTGCAGTACACGCTGGAAGCCCAGGGTTGGCTGGGTTTCGCGATCTTCGTCATGAACGGGGATCAATGGCGTGGTGGAGTCGATGAACTCCTGCAGGTCATGCTTGAGTTTGTCGAGGTTTGCGCCACAGGCACGCAAAACGGTGGCGGCAGCCTCATTGTCCAATAGGGCCAGCAAAAGGTGTTCGACGGTCATGAATTCATGACGTTTCGAACGAGCCTCTTTGAAGGCTAGATTGAGGGTGACTTCGAGCTCGCGGTTTAACATAGCTTCACCTCATACCCAAGTGGTCGGCGATTAACCGTCCTTCTCGATTTCACAGAGTAGCGGATGCTGGCTTTCCCTGGCGTACTGGTTGACCTGCATGGCCTTTGTCTCGGCGATGTCGCGGGTAAACACTCCACATACTGCCCGCCCTTCTGTATGGACGGCCAGCATGACCTTGGTCGCCAGCTCGCGATTCAGGTTAAAAAACACCTCGAGCACTTCGACGACGAAATCCATCGGTGTGTAGTCATCGTTGAACAAAACCACCTTGTACATCGGCGGCGCCTGTAACGCAGGCTTTGCTTCCTGAACAGCAACGCCTGCCGAATCGTCGTCGTGCTCCTGTGGAAGATCCTTTTGGAGAAGCGGGCGATCCTGATTGAATGTTAGTCGAATCTGGCTGATTGCATGCATGGAAAGAAAGGTTCGTCAGTTGTGCAAATACAGTGGTGGGGGCGGTTGTCCACGTTTTCAACTCCGACTGCCCGGTCACCTTGACTATCGGGAAAACGGTGTTACAACCAATAGAGCCCACAGTGGGTAAAAAAGATCCGCGGAGTCAATTCTTTTCACGAATAAGATTGCGGATGAATTGGATGATACTCCAGCGATGGAGTCTGTTGCAGAGGGATTTGAGCATGGCTGTCGGCAAGGTGAAATGGTTCAACAATGCCAAGGGGTTCGGCTTTATCAATACCGACACCCGTGAAGGCCGCGATGAGGATGGCAAAGAGATTGATTTCTTTGCGCACTACTCCGCGATTGAGATGGACGGATATAAAACCCTCAAGGCCGGACAAACCGTGGTTTTCGATATTGTTCAAGGCCCCAAGGGGCTGCATGCCGTAAAAATCACAAACGTCATCACCGAACCATCCAGTCCAGCCGAGAGTGCTGCTGTCGGCGCGGCTGCCGCAGCCGCAAACGCCAAAGCAATGAGTTGACTGATTTTCACCTGAATATCCCAAGCAATAAAAAACCGCCTGACTCACTGAAGAGTCAGGCGGTTTTTATGTGCCCGCGCTTTTACATATGCGAAATCAACGCATCCCCAAAACCCGAAGACGAAACCAGCTTGGCCCCATCCATCAGACGCTCGAAGTCATAGGTCACGGTCTTGGCACCAATGGCGCCGTTGGTGCCTTTGATGATCAGATCCGCCGCTTCCGTCCAGCCCATGTGGCGCAGCATCATCTCGGCCGAGAGAATCAGCGAACCCGGGTTGACCTGATCCTTGCCGGCGTACTTCGGCGCGGTACCGTGGGTCGCTTCGAACATCGCCACGGTGTCGGACAGGTTGGCACCCGGCGCAATACCGATACCGCCCACTTCCGCCGCCAGGGCATCAGAAAGGTAGTCGCCGTTCAGGTTCAGGGTCGCGATCACATCGTATTCGGCCGGGCGCAGCAGGATCTGCTGAAGCATGGCGTCAGCGATGGCGTCTTTGACCACAACGTTCTTGCCGGTTTTCGGGTTTTTGAACTGCATCCACGGGCCGCCGTCGAGCAGGGTCGCGCCGAATTCTTCAGCGGCCACTTCGTAGGCCCATTCCTTGAAGGCACCTTCGGTGAACTTCATGATGTTGCCTTTGTGCACGATGGTCAGCGAATCGCGGTCGTTATCGACCACATATTGCAGGGCCTTGCGCGCCAGACGCTTGGTGCCTTCGAGCGAAACCGGCTTGACGCCGATGCCGCAGTTTTCGTCGAAACGGATCTTGGTGACGCCCATTTCTTCTTTAAGGAACTTGATGACCTTGGTGGCTTCCGGCGAGCCGGCCTTCCACTCAATGCCCGCATAAATGTCTTCGGAGTTCTCGCGGAAAATGGTCATGTCGACGTCGCCAGGCTTTTTCACCGGGCTCGGCACGCCTTCGAACCAGCGCACCGGGCGCAGGCAGACGTACAGGTCGAGTTGCTGACGCAGGGCCACGTTCAGCGAGCGGATGCCGCCACCGACCGGGGTGGTCAGCGGGCCTTTGATGGAAACCACGTAATCCTTGACTGCGTCCAGGGTTTCCTGAGGCAGCCAGGTGTCCTGATCATAAACCTGAGTGGCTTTTTCCCCGGCGTAGACTTCCATCCAGGAAATCTTGCGTTTACCGCCGTATGCCTTTTGAACTGCAGCATCGACAACCTTGATCATCACCGGGCTGATGTCGACACCAATGCCGTCACCTTCGATGAAGGGGATGATCGGGTTATCAGGAACATTGAGAGAATGGTCTGCATTGACGGTGATTTTGTCGCCGACGGCTGGAACCTGAATCTTCTTGTAACCCATGCTGAACTCCATTGTTTGGATTGAACATCTGGCTTGGTTCGAGCGTAACCCAGTTAAATCAACACGCAAACCCTCTGTTCGTGGCGCGCCTACATCTCGTTTCGTACAAGCCTGAAAGCAAAGGGAAAAGCGCCAAACTCAAGCATTCGCGACGACTCTACGCCCCACCCCGCCCTGCGACCTTTAGACCAATGGACGAGAATCGTTGCATATGAACCATCGGCAGATTGCCAGCTACCTATGTATAATGCCGCCCGCTGACCACAGGGTCACGACGGCTGGCCTCTCTAGCACGAGACTTTCCGCCTGATTGGTCGGGTTGTTACCGCAGTCCGACTGCTTGACGCTCTACTGATGCACCCAACATCACCGCGAAGAATCTCGACATTCGGTTCATGGATGACTTTGAACGAACGCGCTTACCCGGCGCCCCTCGAGTTTCTGCGCACGCTTTAGCAAAGAAGAGAGAGTTAATCCGAATATGCCCACCCGCTCGAAGATCATCTATACCTTCACCGACGAAGCTCCAGCCCTCGCCACCTATTCCCTGCTGCCGATCATCGAGGCTTACACCGCCTCGGCCGATATCGCCGTGGAAACCCGCGATATCTCTCTTGCAGCACGTATTCTGGCCAGCTTCCCCGAGCAACTGGGCGACAAAGCCGTAGCCGACCACCTCGCCGAACTGGGCGACCTGGCCGTTACGCCTGAAGCCAACATCATCAAGCTGCCGAACATCAGCGCTTCGGTGCCACAGCTGCAAGCCGCGATCAAAGAGCTGCAAGCTCAGGGTTACAACCTGCCGGACTACCCGGAAACCGTGACCAGCGACGCCGACAAAGACGCCAAGGCGCGTTACGACAAGGTCAAGGGCAGCGCCGTGAACCCGGTTCTGCGTGAAGGCAACTCCGACCGTCGCGCTCCGCTGTCGGTCAAGAACTACGCGCGCAAGCACCCGCACAAAATGGGCGCCTGGGCCAAAGACTCCAAGTCCCACGTCGCTCACATGAGCACCGGCGATTTCTACGGCAGCGAAAAAGCTGCCCTGATCGACGCCGCTGATGCCGTGAAGATCGAGCTGATCGCCAAGGACGGTACCGCTACCGTTCTGAAAGAAAAAACCACCGTTCAGGCCGGCGAGATCCTCGACTGCGCCGTGATGAGCAAAAACGCCCTGCGCGCGTTCATCGCTGCTGAAATCGAAAGCGCCAAGGCCCAGGGCGTGCTGCTTTCGGTTCACCTGAAAGCGACCATGATGAAGGTCTCCGACCCGATCATGTTCGGCCAGATCGTTGCCGAGTTCTATAAAGACGCGCTGACCAAGCACGCTGACGTGCTGGCCGAGATCGGCTTCAACCTGAACAACGGCATCGGCGATCTGTACGCACGCATCAAGGCCCTGCCGGCCGAGCAGCAAGCGCAGATCGAAGCTGACATGACCGCCGTCTACGCCGCTCGCCCTTCGCTGGCGATGGTCAACTCCGACAAAGGCATCACCAACCTGCACGTGCCGAGCGACGTGATCGTCGACGCCTCGATGCCGGCAATGATCCGTGACTCCGGCAAGATGTGGGGCACCGACGGTCAGTTGCACGACACCAAGGCTGTGATCCCGGATCGTTGCTACGCGACCATCTACCAGGCTGTGATCGAAGATTGCAAAGCCAATGGCGCTTTCGACCCGACCACCATGGGCAGCGTGCCAAACGTTGGCCTGATGGCGAAGAAAGCCGAAGAGTACGGCTCGCACGACAAGACCTTCCAGATCAAGGCTGACGGCGTGGTTCGCGTCACCGACAGCAAGGGCAAGCTGCTGATGGAACAGGCTGTTGAAGCCGGCGACATCTTCCGCATGTGCCAGACCAAAGATGCGCCGATCCAGGATTGGGTCAAACTGGCCGTCAACCGAGCTCGCGCCAGCAGCACCCCAGCGATCTTCTGGCTGGACCCGATGCGCGCTCACGATGGCGTGGTGATCGAGAAAGTTCAGGCTTACCTGAAGGATCACGACACTGCCGGTCTGGACATCCAGATCATGGCCCCGGTCGACGCCATGAAGTTCACCCTGCAGCGCACCCGCGAAGGCAAGGACACCATTTCGGTGACCGGCAACGTCCTGCGCGACTACCTGACCGACCTGTTCCCGATCATGGAACTGGGCACCAGCGCCAAGATGCTGTCGATCGTGCCGCTGATGAACGGCGGTGGCCTGTTCGAAACCGGCGCCGGCGGTTCGGCTCCGAAGCACGTGCAGCAACTGGTTGAAGAGAACTTCCTGCGCTGGGATTCGCTGGGCGAGTTCCTCGCACTGGCAGCGTCCCTTGAGCATTTGGGTGTGAACTACAACAACCCGAAAGCCCTGGTGCTGTCAAAAACCCTGGATCAGGCCACTGGCCAGTTCCTCGACAACAACAAGTCGCCATCGCGCAAAGTCGGCAACATCGACAACCGCGGCAGCCACTTCTACCTGGCGATGTACTGGGCTCAGGCCCTGGCCGCCCAGACCGAAGACGCTGCACTGCAAGCGCAGTTCGCGACCCTGGCCAAAACCCTGACCGAGAACGAAGCAACCATCGTTGCCGAGCTCAACGCCGTTCAGGGCAAGCCAGTCGACATCGGCGGTTACTACCACGCCAATGCCGAGCTGATCAGCAAGGCCATGCGCCCAAGCGCAACCCTCAACGCGGCGATTGCTGCGCTGGTTTAAGGTTGTAGCGCGGTAAACAAACCCCGGCCCTGTGCCGGGGTTTGTGTTTCCGGGTTTTATGATCACCACAAAACCCTTTGGGAGCTGGCTTGCCAGCTCCCACAGGGGACTGGGTTTCAACCAATAGATTGAGGAAGGTTTTATGGAATGGCTCCCCCACATCACCGTCGCCACCATCGTCGAAGACAACGGTCGCTTCTTGATGGTCGAAGAGCACAAGGCCGGGCGTAACGTGCTCAACCAGCCCGCCGGCCATCTCGACCCGGACGAAACCCTGATCGATGCCGCCGTGCGCGAAACCCTCGAAGAAACCGGCTGGGACGTCGAACCTACCGGCGTGATCGGCATTTACCTGTACACCGCGCCGAGCAACGGGGTGACCTACCAGCGCGTGTGCTTCAGCGCCAAAGCCGTGCAACACCACCCCGATTACCAACTCGATGACGGCATCGTCGGCGCCAAGTGGCTGACCCGCGACGAATTAATGGCCCAGCGCGACAACTGGCGCAGCGAGCTGATCATCCGTTGCATCGACGATTATCTGGCCGGTCATCACTTCAGCCTCGAACTGATCCGCCCTTCTCTTTAGCCTTGAGGCCGCGAGCCTGCTAGAATCGCGTCCTTTTTCAAGACACTCATTGAATCCCTATGCGTGATCCAGCCCCTTCTGACACATCCAAGAAGCGCGTCATTGTCGGCATGTCCGGCGGCGTGGACTCTTCCGTTTCCGCTCTCCTGCTGATCGAGCAGGGTTATGAAGTGGAAGGCCTGTTCATGAAGAACTGGGAAGAAGACGACGGAACGGAATACTGCACCGCCATGGACGACCTGGCGGATGCTCAGGCTGTCTGCGACAAGATCGGCATCAAGCTGCACACCGCCAACTTCGCCGCCGAGTACTGGGACAACGTGTTCGAGCACTTCCTCGCCGAATACAAGGCCGGCCGCACGCCGAACCCGGACATCCTTTGCAACCGCGAGATCAAGTTCAAGGCGTTCCTCGACTACGCCATGATGCTCGGCGCCGACCTGATCGCCACCGGCCACTACGTGCGCCGCCGCGACATCGATGGCCGCACCGAACTGCTCAAGGGCCTCGATCCGAACAAGGATCAGAGCTACTTCCTGCACGCCGTTGGCGGCGAACAGATCGCCAAGACCCTGTTCCCGGTCGGCGAACTGGAAAAGCCGGAAGTTCGCGCGATTGCCGAAAAATACGAGCTGGCCACCGCCAAGAAGAAGGATTCCACCGGGATCTGCTTTATCGGCGAGCGGCGTTTCAGCGACTTCCTCAAGCAATACCTGCCGGCGCAACCCGGTGAGATCAAGACCACCGAAGGCGAAGTCATCGGCCGCCACCACGGCTTGATGTACCACACCATCGGTCAGCGCCAGGGCCTCGGCATCGGCGGCTTGAAAGACGCCGGCGATGAGCCGTGGTATGTGCTGCGCAAGGACCTGGACACCAACGAACTGATCGTCGGCCAGGGCAACAACCACCCGTGGCTGTTCTCCAGCGCCCTGCTCGCTTCGGAAATCTATTGGGTCAACCCGATCGACCTGAGCCAGCCACTGCGCCTGACCGCCAAAGTGCGTTATCGCCAGAGCGATCAGGCCTGCACCCTGGAAAAAACCGCGACCGGCTACCGCGCCGTGTTCGACGAACCGCAACGTGCGGTCACGCCGGGCCAGTCGGTGGTGTTTTACGACGGTGAAATCTGCCTCGGTGGCGGCGTGATTGAAGTCGCCGAGCCGTGGAGCGGCCAGGCATGAGCCCGACTCAGGAGCAACTGACGGCGCTGGGCGGCGTGTTTCTCGCCGCCGTGCTGGTCGACCGGATCGCCAAGACCGGCCAGACCAACGAGGCCGGCCTGAGCTGCATGCTCGGTAGTCTGCTGGTGCGCGACCCGAAGGACACGCTGGACGTCTACGGCGGCGACGACATCAATTTGCGCGAAGGTTACCGCGCACTGATCGGCGCCCTCGAGCGCGATCCGAGCACATTGCAGCGCGAGCCGTTGCGTTATGCCCTGTCGATGCTCGGTCTTGAGCGTCAACTGGCCAAACGTGACGACATGCTCGACATCATCGGCAAGCGTTTGCCGCAGATCCAGTCGCAGGTCGAGCACTTCGGCCCGGCCCACGAGAACGTCGTCGCGGCTTGCGGCGCGCTGTATCAGGACACCCTGAGCACCTTGCGCCAACGCATTCAGGTGCACGGCGACATGCGCAACCTGCAGCAACCGAGCAATGCCTCGAAGATCCGCGCCCTGTTGCTCGCCGGGATTCGTTCGGCGCGGCTGTGGCGGCAGCTCGGCGGCCATCGCTGGCAGCTGGTGATCAGCCGGCGCAAGCTGCTCAAAGAGCTGTATCCGTTGATGCGCAGCGAGTAAAACGCCGCGTAATAAAAGCTTTGTAGTCTGTAACGCGTAATACGCCGGTCAGTTGGCAACGGACCGGCGGATTTTTTCATGTATGATACGCGCCCCATTTCGTTGCCCGACTGTCCGAGAACACCCCATGCAGCTTTCTTCGCTCACTGCGGTTTCCCCTGTTGACGGCCGCTACGCCGGCAAAACCCAGGCCCTGCGCCCGATTTTCAGCGAGTACGGCCTGATCCGTGCCCGTGTTCTGGTTGAAGTGCGCTGGCTCCAGCGTCTGGCCGCCCACGCTGGCATCCCGGAAGTGCCAGCCTTCTCCGCCGAGGCCAACGCCGTTCTCAATGAACTGGCTGAAAACTTCTCTCTGGAGCACGCCGAGCGCGTCAAAGAGATCGAGCGCACCACCAACCACGACGTCAAAGCGATCGAATACCTGCTCAAAGAGCAGGCGGCCAAGCTGCCGGAGCTGGCCAAGGTCAGCGAGTTCATCCACTTTGCCTGCACCAGCGAAGACATCAACAACCTGTCCCACGCCCTGATGCTGCGCGAAGGCCGTGACGACGTGATGCTGCCGCTGATGCGCCAGACCGCCAACGCCATTCGCGAACTGGCCATCCGTTTCGCTGACGTGCCGATGCTGTCGCGCACCCATGGTCAACCGGCCTCCCCGACCACTTTGGGTAAAGAGCTGGCGAACGTGGTTTACCGTCTCGAGCGTCAGATCGCTCAAGTCGCTGCCGTGCCGCTGCTGGGCAAGATCAACGGCGCTGTCGGCAACTACAACGCGCACCTGTCGGCCTACCCGCAGATCGACTGGGAAGCCAACGCCCGCGCCTTCATCGAAGACGAGCTGGGCCTGGGCTTCAACCCGTACACCACGCAGATCGAACCGCACGACTACATCGCCGAGCTGTTCGACGCGATCGCGCGCTTCAACACCATCCTGATCGACTTCGACCGTGACATCTGGGGCTACATCTCCCTGGGTTATTTCAAGCAGCGCACCATCGCTGGCGAAATCGGTTCGTCGACCATGCCGCACAAGGTCAACCCGATCGACTTCGAAAACTCCGAAGGCAACCTGGGCATCGCCAACGCACTGTTCCAGCACCTGGCGAGCAAACTGCCGATCTCCCGCTGGCAGCGCGACCTGACCGACTCCACCGTACTGCGCAACCTCGGTGTCGGCTTCGCCCACAGCGTGATCGCCTACGAAGCCAGCCTCAAAGGCATCAGCAAACTGGAGCTCAACGAGCAGAAGATTGCCGCTGACCTCGACGCTTGCTGGGAAGTCCTGGCTGAGCCGATCCAGACCGTGATGCGCCGTTACAACATCGAAAACCCGTACGAGAAGCTGAAAGAACTGACCCGCGGCAAGGGCATCAGCCCTGAAGCACTGCAGACTTTCATCGACGGCCTGGACATGCCTGCCGAAGCGAAAGCCGAGCTCAAGCAACTGACCCCGGCCAACTACATCGGTAACGCTGTAGCGCAAGCCAAACGCATCTGATCGACCGCTTGATCCGTTTGAGACGCCCGGCCGCGCCGGGCGTTTTTATTCCCGTCTGAAAAGTGCTTTTTTTCAATAGGTTACATATGAATTCCGATATTCCTCTTCAACTTCTGGGCGGCCTCACAGCACGCGAATTCCTGCGCGACTACTGGCAGAAAAAGCCACTGCTGATCCGTCAGGCGATTCCTGACTTCGAAAGCCCGATCGACGCCGACGAACTGGCCGGCCTGGCCCTGGAAGAAGAAGTCGAATCGCGCTTGGTCATCGAGCACGGCGAGCGTCCATGGGAACTGCGTCGCGGCCCGTTCGCTGAAGACGAATTCAGCAAACTGCCGGAAAAAGAGTGGACCTTGCTGGTTCAAGCGGTTGACCAATTCGTCCCGGAAGTCAGCGAACTGCTGGAAAACTTCCGCTTCCTGCCGAGCTGGCGCGTCGATGACGTGATGATCAGCTTCGCCGCCCCGGGTGGCAGCGTCGGTCCGCACTTCGACAACTACGACGTGTTCCTGCTGCAAGGCCACGGCAAGCGCAACTGGAAAATCGGCCAGATGTGCGATTCCGAGAGCCCGCTGCTGCAACACGCGGACCTGCGCATCCTCGCTGAATTCCACGAGACCGAAGAGTGGGTGCTGGAGCCGGGCGACATGCTCTACCTGCCGCCACGTCTGGCCCACTGCGGTGTCGCCGTCGACAACTGCATGACCTACTCGGTCGGTTTCCGCGCACCAAGCGCTTCCGAAGTGCTGACGCACTTCACCGATTTCCTCAGCCAGTTCCTGACTGACGAAGAGCGCTACACCGACGCCGACGCGCAGCCTGCAGCCGATCCACACCAGATCCAGCACGATGCACTGGATCGCCTGAAAGCCCTGCTCGCCGAGCACATGAGCGACGAGCGCCTGCTGCTGACCTGGTTCGGCCAGTACATGACCGAGCCGCGCTACCCGGAACTGGTGGTCGGCCCGGAAGAAATCGAAGAAGAAGACTTCCTCGCCGCTCTGCAGGACGGCGCGGTGCTGATCCGCAACCCGAGCGCGCGCTTGGCCTGGTCAGAAGTCGATGACGACCTGCTGCTGTTCGCCAGCGGTCAGAGCCGTTACCTGCCGGGCAAGCTGCGCGAACTGCTGAAGCTGATCTGCGCCGCTGACGCCCTGCACACCGACAACCTCGGTGAGTGGCTGAACGACGAAGACGGTTGCAGCCTGCTGTGCCAACTGGTCAAGCAAGGTAGCCTGGGGTTCGCCGATGAATAAGATTCGCGTTCGTGTCGCAGACTGGCAGAAGGACATCGCCGAGATCCGGCGCATTCGTGAAACGGTGTTCATCGCCGAGCAATCGGTGCCACCTGAGCTGGAATGGGACGCGGACGACGCGACCGCCGTGCATTTTCTGGCATTTGAAGGCGACTTTCCGATCGGCACTGCGCGCTTGCTGCCTGATGGGCACATCGGCCGGGTTTCGGTGCTGAAAGACTGGCGCGGCATGAAGGTCGGTGATGCGCTGATGCAAGCGGTGATTGCTGAAGCGGAAGAACGTGGCTTGAAGCAGCAGATGCTCAGCGCCCAGGTGCAGGCTACGGCGTTCTATGAGCGCCTGGGTTTCAGCCTGGTCAGTGAAGAATTCCTGGAAGCAGGGATTCCGCATGTCGATATGGTTCGGCATTCGGCTTAAGACCGCGGCGCGGCCTTCGCGAGCAGGCTCGCTCCCACAGGGGATCTGTGCCTGACGCACAATTTGTGTCCGCTGGAGATCTACTGTGGGAGCGAGCCTGCTCGCGAAGAGGCCCGCCAGCACACCACAAAACGCCCCGCCATTTTCGGATGCCGGGGCGTTTTGCTGTCTACGATTCAACTTGCCCCACCCAAGGCCGACAAACTGGCAATATCAAGCCTTTCGAAAGCGGAGATAACGGACATGTCCCTACGCACCCTGCTCACCACCCTGCTGCTCGGTTGCAGTTTTTCGGTGATGGCAGCCACAGAAATCGTGCCCCTCAATTACCGCACCAGCGCTGATATGCTGCCAATGGCGCAAGACTTCCTCGGCAAGGACGGGCAGGTCAGCGCCTACGGCAACCAACTGATCATCAAGGCCGAGCCGGGCAAGATTCAGGAACTCAAGGCGCTGATCACGCAGCTGGATACAGCGCCCAAGCGCTTGCTGATTACCGTCGACACCAACGAAAACAATGGCCGTGGCGACGAAGGTTATTCAGTCAACGGCGCCCAGCCAAACCAGGCCCGCATCATCAGCCGCAGCACCGCCAGCCGTGAGGGCGGCGTGCAGCAGGTGCAGGCCACCGATGGCATGCCGGCGCTGATTCAGGTCGGGCAAAGTGTGCCGATCACCAGCAGCCAGACAAATTCTTACGGCGATTACAGCAGCCAGACCCAATACCGCAACGTCACCCAGGGTTTCTATGTCACCGCCAGCGTCACCGGTGACACCGTTCACCTGGCGATCAGCACCAACCGTGACCGCATGAGCCAGGAGCGTCCCGATGTAGTGAACGTGCAAAGCACCGACACAACTGTCAGCGGCCGCCTCGGCGAGTGGATCACTCTTGCCGGCGTAAATCGCCAAACCCAAGCCGACAAACAGGGTCTGACCCGCAGCTACTCGACTCAAGGCCGGGATGACATGACCTTACGGGTGAAAGTCGACGCCTTGGACTAAAGCACCGAAAACTGACTGATTAGTCGTATTAGACGAAAGATGTAGTGCTTGAAAAAAAGCACTACAAAACGTTTGACGGGGTAAAAAAGCGAAGGCATGATGGCCTCGCTCCCGCTAATCAGGGGCCCTGGAAAGGGCCTTCGAAGCGATGTTCGCACCTACCCCGCGAACCGTTTCGTGTCTGTACCGCCCACAAGGTGTGTTTGACGAGGTTGCCGACTGGAACGAAGTTGTCCCGAGGGACGGAAGCGTATTTAGGTAACCCGGCTTCACGCTGTAGACCGTATAAAGGCCCACGACGCCCGAATGCGCCCTGCAGTGCGCCACTACCTGCTCACTTCCCCTCGAGCCCATCGTTCATCCCGTCGCCTACCCCGCCGAATCCGACTTGAGCACCTAAGCTTCTGGTCAGCGAGCGCAGGAATTTTCCACCGCAGAACAACTTTTCATAAAGACGCGACGAGGTTTATCTCCATGGCACTGACACGCGAACAGCAAATTGCAGCCCTCGAAAAAGACTGGGCTGAAAACCCGCGCTGGAAAGGCGTGACACGCACTTACTCCGCTGCTGACGTCGTCCGTCTGCGTGGCTCGGTTCAACCTGAGCACACCTTTGCAAAAATGGGCGCCGAGAAGCTGTGGAACCTGGTCACCCAGGGTGCCAAGCCCTCCTTCCGTCCTGAGAAAGACTTCGTCAACTGCATGGGCGCCCTGACCGGCGGCCAGGCTGTTCAGCAGGTTAAAGCCGGTATCCAGGCGATCTACCTGTCGGGCTGGCAAGTGGCTGCGGACAACAACTCCGCTGAATCCATGTACCCGGACCAGTCGCTGTACCCGGTGGATTCGGTTCCAACCGTGGTCAAGCGCATCAACAACTCGTTCCGTCGTGCTGACCAGATCCAGTGGAAAGCCGGCAAGAACCCGGGCGACGACGGCTACATCGACTACTTCGCGCCAATCGTGGCTGACGCTGAAGCCGGTTTCGGCGGCGTGCTGAACGCCTACGAGCTGATGAAGAGCATGATCGAAGCAGGCGCCGCCGGCGTTCACTTCGAAGACCAACTGGCTTCCGTGAAAAAATGCGGTCACATGGGCGGTAAAGTACTGGTTCCTACTCAGGAAGCCGTACAGAAGCTGACCGCTGCACGTCTGGCTGCCGACGTTGCCGGCACTCCGACCATCATTCTGGCTCGCACTGACGCTAACGCTGCTGACCTGCTGACTTCCGATTGCGACCCGTACGACCAGCCGTTCGTGACTGGCGAGCGCACCCAGGAAGGTTTCTACAAGGTTCGTGCCGGTCTCGATCAAGCCATCGCCCGTGGTCTGGCTTACGCGCCGTACGCCGACCTGATCTGGTGCGAAACCGCCAAGCCGGATCTGGACGAAGCTCGCCGCTTCGCCGAAGCGATCAAAAAGGAATACCCGGACCAACTGCTGTCGTACAACTGCTCGCCTTCCTTCAACTGGAAGAAAAACCTCGACGACGCGACCATCGCCAAGTTCCAGCGCGAACTGTCCGCCATGGGTTACAAGCACCAGTTCATCACCCTGGCCGGCATTCACAACATGTGGCACAGCATGTTCAACCTGGCGCACGACTACGCCCGCAACGACATGACTGCCTACGTGAAGCTGCAGGAGCAGGAATTCGCTGACGCCGCCAAGGGTTACACCTTCGTGGCTCACCAGCAGGAAGTGGGCACCGGCTACTTCGACGACATGACCACTGTGATTCAAGGTGGCTCGTCGTCGGTCACCGCGCTGACCGGTTCGACCGAAGAAGAACAGTTCCACTGATTCGGCTTCGCTGAGCAAACGGCCTTTGCGGATCGTATAGAAAGCTAACCGCAGAGTCGCAAAACTGACGCCCCGACTGGTTCGGGGCGTTTTTTTTGCGCCCGGAAACATACCCTCCCCTGTAGGAGCTGCCGAAGGCTGCGATCTTTTGACTTTGTTTTTTCAGAATCAAAAGCAGGATCAAAAGATCGCAGCCTTCGGCAGCTCCTACAGGGATCGGTGTCGTTCGGAGAAAACATTGATCCAGAGCGGTACAACCGTCAGAAAAATCCGCTAAAACGGGCGCCGTCGCTACTTGCAGTAACGTGCAAGTAAGACAACTTCCCGACTGACATCCCGATAAACAGTTACAAAACCCCCTCAAACGATATCAATTATCATTTAGCCGCAACTATGTTCGTTACATTCTCTACAAAACATTATTTGCATAAACCCGCCTAATGCCCGCAACGCATGGGCTTCAGGGCACTGGAGATGCGCTATGTCCTTATTCCAATAAATAATTTCGCTATAGGAATTTTACTTGCAGGGTGTTTAGCCATAAAATCAGCGCGATTGATTGCTGCGACATATCGTCACTGCCTATTTCTTTATCAAGCTCAGAGACCTTTGCTCTCTGTTAAGGATTACCAGCATGCCCGAAGCGACAGGACTCATGGCCCACAACTGGGGCTTTGCCATTTTCCTTCTGGGTGTCGTCGGCCTGTGTGCCTTCATGCTTGGCGTCTCCAGCCTCCTTGGGTCAAAAGCCTGGGGCCGCAGCAAAAACGAACCGTTCGAGTCGGGCATGCTACCTACCGGTGGCGCCCGCTTGCGGCTCTCAGCCAAATTCTATCTGGTCGCGATGCTCTTCGTGATCTTCGATATCGAAGCCCTCTTTCTCTTTGCATGGTCTGTGTCCGTCCGCGAAAGCGGCTGGACCGGATTCGTCGAAGCTCTCGTTTTCATAGCAATTCTGTTGGCAGGTCTTGTCTACCTGTTCCGAGTGGGCGCCCTTGACTGGGCTCCGGAAGCTCGTCGCAAGCGGCAGGCGAAGCTGAAACAATGAGGCTTTGGCAATGCAATACAATCTCACCAGGATCGACCCCGATGCTCCTAACGAGCAATATCCGATTGGCGAACGGGAAACCGTTTCCGATCCGTTAGAAGATCAAGTTCACAAAAACATTTTCATGGGCAAGCTGGAAGACGTGCTGAGTGGCGCGGTCAACTGGGGACGTAAGAACTCCCTGTGGCCGTACAACTTCGGCCTGTCGTGCTGCTACGTGGAAATGACCACCGCCTTCACGGCGCCCCACGACATCGCGCGCTTTGGCGCCGAAGTGATCCGGGCATCGCCGCGTCAGGCCGACTTCATGGTTATCGCCGGTACCTGCTTCATCAAGATGGCGCCGATCATCCAGCGTCTCTACGAGCAAATGCTCGAGCCGAAATGGGTTATCTCCATGGGTTCGTGCGCCAACTCCGGCGGCATGTACGACATCTACTCCGTGGTTCAAGGGGTGGACAAGTTCCTGCCCGTGGACGTCTACGTACCTGGCTGCCCACCCCGTCCAGAAGCATTTCTGCAAGGCTTGATGCTGCTGCAGGAATCGATTGGACAGGAGCGTCGTCCGCTTTCCTGGGTCGTTGGTGATCAAGGCGTTTATCGCGCCGACATGCCTTCGCAGAAGGAACAGCGCCGCGAACAGCGAATCGCAGTCACCAACCTGCGCAGCCCTGACGAAGTCTGATCCAGATCTGTTCTTACAAAAGAAACGAGAAGCTGGCTTCATTCTTTACGTTGACCGAAAGCGAAAAAATAACCATGACTACAGGCAGCGCTCTGTACATCCCGCCTTATAAGGCAGACGACCAGGATGTGGTCGTCGAATTGAACAACCGTTTTGGCGCCGAGGCGTTCACCGCTCAGTCGACCCGCACCGGCATGCCGGTACTGTGGGTCGCGCGCGCCAGGCTCGTTGAAGTCCTGACTTTCCTGCGCAACCTGCCCAAGCCGTACGTCATGCTCTATGACCTGCACGGCGTGGACGAGCGTCTGCGCACCAAGCGTCAAGGGCTGCCATCGGACGCCGAGTTCACCGTGTTCTATCACCTCATGTCGCTTGAGCGTAATAGTGACGTGATGATCAAAGTCGCCTTGTCCGAAAGCGACCTGAGCTTGCCGACCGTCACCAGCATCTGGCCGAACGCCAACTGGTACGAGCGTGAAGTCTGGGACATGTACGGCATCGACTTCAAAGGCCACCCGCACCTGTCGCGCATCATGATGCCGCCGACCTGGGAAGGTCACCCGCTGCGCAAGGACTTCCCGGCGCGCGCCACCGAATTCGATCCGTTCAGCCTCAACCTCGCCAAGCAGAAGCTTGAAGAAGAAGCCGCGCGCTTCCGTCCTGAAGACTGGGGCATGAAGCGTTCCGGTGCCAACGAGGACTACATGTTCCTCAACCTCGGCCCGAACCACCCTTCCGCGCACGGTGCCTTCCGCATCATTCTGCAGCTGGACGGTGAAGAGATCGTCGACTGCGTGCCGGACATCGGTTACCACCACCGTGGTGCCGAGAAGATGGCCGAACGTCAGTCGTGGCACAGTTTCATCCCGTACACCGACCGTATCGATTACCTCGGCGGCGTGATGAACAACCTGCCGTACGTGCTCTCGGTCGAGAAGCTGGCCGGTATCAAGGTGCCGGAGAAGGTCGACGTTATCCGCATCATGATGGCCGAGTTCTTCCGGATCACCAGCCACCTGCTGTTCCTGGGGACTTACATCCAGGACGTTGGTGCGATGACTCCGGTGTTCTTCACCTTCACCGACCGCCAGAAGGCGTACACGGTGATCGAAGCCATTACCGGTTTCCGTCTGCACCCGGCCTGGTACCGCATCGGTGGCGTCGCCCACGACCTGCCGCGCGGCTGGGAAAAACTGGTGAAAGACTTCGTTGAATGGCTGCCAAAACGCCTCGACGAATACACCAAGGCTGCCCTGCAGAACAGCATCCTCAAGGGTCGTACCATCGGCGTCGCCCAGTACAACACCAAAGAAGCCCTGGAATGGGGTGTCACCGGTGCCGGCCTGCGTTCGACCGGTTGCGATTTCGACCTGCGTAAAGCGCGTCCGTACTCCGGCTACGAGAACTTCGAATTCGAAGTACCGCTGGCCGCCAACGGCGATGCCTACGACCGCTGCATGGTTCGCGTCGAAGAGATGCGCCAGAGCATCAAGATCATCGACCAGTGCATGCGCAACATGCCGGAAGGCCCGTACAAGGCGGATCACCCGCTGACCACGCCGCCGCCAAAAGAGCGCACGCTGCAGCACATCGAAACCCTGATCACGCACTTCCTGCAAGTTTCGTGGGGCCCGGTCATGCCGGCCAACGAATCCTTCCAGATGATCGAAGCGACCAAGGGCATCAACAGTTATTACCTGACGAGCGACGGCGGCACCATGAGCTACCGTACCCGGATCCGTACTCCGAGCTTCCCGCACCTGCAACAGATCCCTTCGGTGATCAAAGGCAGCATGGTCGCGGACTTGATTGCGTACCTGGGTAGTATCGACTTCGTTATGGCCGACGTGGACCGCTAAGCATGAACAGCACGCTTATCCAGACAGACCGTTTCACCCTGAGTGAAACCGAGCGCTCGGCCATCGAGCACGAGTTGCATCACTACGAAGACCCGCGCGCGGCGTCGATCGAAGCCCTGAAGATCGTTCAGAAAGAACGCGGCTGGGTGCCGGATGGCGCCTTGTACGCGATCGGCGAGATCCTCGGCATCCCGGCCAGCGACGTTGAAGGTGTGGCGACGTTCTACAGCCAGATCTTCCGTCAGCCGGTCGGCCGTCACATCATTCGCGTCTGCGACAGCATGGTCTGCTACATCGGTGGCCACGAGTCGGTGGTCAGCGAAATCCAGAACAATCTGGGCATCGGCCTGGGTCAGACCACCGCCGACGGTCGTTTCACCCTGCTGCCTGTCTGCTGCCTCGGCAACTGCGACAAGGCACCGGCGCTGATGATCGACGACGACACCTTTGGCGACGTACAGCCTGCTGGCGTGGCTAAACTGCTCGAGGGCTACGTATGACCCTGACATCTTTCGGTCCTGCCAACCGCATTCAGCGTTCGGCCGAGACTCACCCGCTGACCTGGCGTCTGCGTGACGACGGCGAAGCCGTGTGGCTCGACGAATACCAGGCCAAGAACGGTTACGCTGCTGCGCGCAAAGCCTTCGCCGACATGGATCAGGACGCCATCGTCCAGACCGTGAAGGACGCCGGCCTCAAAGGTCGCGGCGGTGCAGGCTTCCCCACTGGCGTGAAGTGGGGCCTGATGCCCAAGGACGAATCCATCAACATCCGCTACCTGCTGTGCAACGCGGATGAAATGGAGCCGAACACCTGGAAAGACCGCATGCTGATGGAGCAACTGCCCCATCTGCTGATCGAAGGCATGCTGATCAGTGCCCGCGCGCTGAAAACCTACCGTGGCTACATCTTCCTGCGTGGCGAATACACCACCGCCGCCAAGCACCTCAACCGTGCTGTGGAAGAAGCCAAGGCTGCGGGCCTTTTGGGTAAAAACATTCTGGGCAGCGGCTTCGATTTCGAGCTGTTCGTCCACACCGGCGCCGGGCGTTACATCTGCGGTGAAGAAACCGCGCTGATCAACTCCCTCGAAGGCCGCCGCGCCAACCCGCGCTCCAAGCCGCCCTTCCCTGCCGCCGTTGGCGTGTGGGGCAAGCCGACCTGCGTGAACAACGTCGAAACCCTGTGCAACGTGCCGGCGATCATTGCCGACGGCGTTGACTGGTACAAATCGTTGGCCCGCGAAGGCAGCGAAGACATGGGCACCAAGCTCATGGGCTTCTCCGGCAAAGTGAAAAACCCGGGTCTGTGGGAACTGCCATTCGGCGTCACCGGTCGCGAGTTGTTCGAAGACTACGCCGGCGGCATGCGCGACGGTTTCAAACTCAAGGCCTGGCAGCCAGGTGGCGCCGGTACCGGTTTCCTCCTGCCAGAACACCTCGACGCACAAATGTACGCCGGCGGCATCGCCAAAGTGGGCACCCGTATGGGTACCGGCCTGGCCATGGCGGTGGACGACAGCGTCAACATGGTCTCCTTGCTGCGCAACATGGAGCAGTTCTTCGCGCGCGAGTCGTGCGGTTTCTGCACCCCGTGCCGCGATGGCTTGCCATGGAGCGTCAAGCTCTTGATGGCCATCGAACAAGGCCGTGGTCAGCCAGGCGACATCGAGACCTTGCTGGGTCTGGTCAACTTCCTCGGCCCGGGCAAGACCTTCTGTGCTCACGCACCGGGTGCCGTGGAACCGTTGGGCAGTGCCATCAAATACTTCCGTCCAGAGTTCGAAGCCGGTATCGCGCCAGTCAGCGCCGCCGTCCCGCCTCTGGCAAGGCCGATCGTAATCGGCGCGTAAACGCTTAAAAAGGCGAAGGGTCCGTGCCCTTCGCCTTTCGTCCGATGACGCCTTTCGGGGCTGACTGGATTCGGACGGATAACAAGATTCCATTAGCCACGCCCGCTGACACCGGGCCAACGAAGACCTTTGAACCATGGCCACTATCCACGTAGACGGCAAAGCGCTCGAAGTCGACGGGGCAGACAACCTGTTACAGGCATGTCTGTCGCTGGGCCTCGACATCCCTTATTTCTGCTGGCACCCCGCGCTTGGTAGCGTCGGGGCTTGCCGCCAGTGCGCGGTCAAGCAGTACACCGACGAGAACGACACCCGTGGTCGCATCGTCATGTCCTGCATGACCCCGGCCACCGACAACACCTGGATCTCCATCGACGATGAAGAATCCAAGGCGTTCCGCGCCAGTGTTGTCGAATGGCTGATGACCAATCACCCGCACGACTGCCCTGTGTGCGAAGAAGGCGGTCACTGCCACCTGCAAGACATGACGGTGATGACCGGCCACAACGAGCGCCGTTATCGCTTCACCAAACGCACTCACCAGAACCAGCAACTGGGCCCGTTCATTTCCCACGAAATGAACCGCTGCATCGCTTGCTACCGCTGCGTGCGTTTCTACAAGGATTACGCCGGCGGCACCGACCTCGGTGTGTTCGGCGCCCACGACAACGTGTACTTCGGTCGCGTTGAAGACGGCACCCTCGAAAGCGAGTTCTCCGGCAACCTCACCGAGGTCTGCCCGACCGGTGTGTTCACCGACAAGACTCACTCCGAGCGCTACAACCGCAAGTGGGACATGCAGTTCTCGCCGAGCATCTGCCATGGCTGCTCGAGCGGCTGCAACATCTCTCCGGGCGAACGTTACGGCGAACTGCGTCGCATCGAAAACCGTTTCAACGGTTCGGTGAACCAGTACTTCCTGTGTGACCGTGGCCGTTTCGGTTATGGCTACGTCAACCGCACCGACCGCCCACGTCAGCCGCTGCTGGCCGACGGCACCAAGCTGGGCCTCGACGCCGCGCTGGATAAAGCTGCTGACCTGCTGCGCGGGCGCAACATCGTCGGTATCGGTTCGCCGCGTGCCAGCCTCGAAAGCAACTACGCGTTGCGCGAACTGGTCGGCGCCGAGCATTTCTACTCGGGTATCGAAGCCTCCGAACTGGAGCGCATCCGTCTGGTCCTGCAAGTGCTGAAAGACAGCCCGCTGCCAGTGCCGAACATGCGCGACATCGAAGACCACGACGCGATCTTCGTCCTCGGTGAAGACCTGACCCAGACTGCTGCGCGTATGGCCCTGTCCCTGCGTCAGTCGGTCAAAGGCAAAGCTGAAGACATGGCCGAAGCCATGCGCGTTCAGCCTTGGCTCGACGCGGCGGTGAAGAACATCGGTCAGCACGCGCTGAACCCGCTGTTCATCGCCAGCCTCGCTGAAACCAAGCTCGACGACATCGCCGAAGAATGCGTGCACGCAGCTCCGGACGATCTGGCGCGCATCGGTTTCGCCGTGGCTCACGCTCTGGACGCCAGCGCCCCGGCCGTTGAAGGTCTGGACGCTGAAGCACTGGAACTGGCCAAGCGCATTGCTGATGCCCTGCTCGCGGCCAAACGTCCGCTGATCATCGCCGGTACTTCGCTGGGCTCCAAAGCCTTGATCGAAGCTGCCGCCAACATCGCCAAGGCCCTGAAGCTGCGCGAGAAGAACGGTTCCATCAGCCTGATCGTGCCGGAAGCCAACAGCCTCGGCCTGGCCATGCTCGGTGGCGAGTCGGTGGATGCTGCGCTGCAAGCCGTCATCGACGGTAAAGCCGACGCCATCGTCGTGCTGGAAAACGACCTGTACACCCGCACCTCGAAAGCCAAGGTCGATGCGGCCCTGAACGCCGCGCAAGTGGTGATCGTTGCCGACCATCAGAAGACTGCCACCACCGACCGCGCGCACCTGGTTCTGCCAGCGGCGAGCTTCGCGGAAGGCGACGGTACGCTGGTCAGCCAGGAAGGTCGCGCCCAGCGCTTCTTCCAGGTTTTCGACCCGCAATACATGGACGCGAGCATCCTGGTTCACGAAGGCTGGCGCTGGCTGCACGCCCTGCGTTCGACTCTGCTGAACCAGCCGATCGACTGGACGCAACTCGACCACGTCACCGCTGCCGTGGCTTCGAGCACCGAGCAACTGGCGCGCATCGTCGACGCAGCCCCATCGGCCGCATTCCGCATCAAGGGTCTGAAACTGGCGCGTGAGCCGCTGCGTTATTCCGGTCGCACCGCGATGCGCGCCGACATCAGCGTTCACGAACCGCGTACCCCGCAAGACAAAGACACCGCGTTCGCCTTCTCCATGGAAGGTTACTCGGGTTCGGCTGAACCGCGTCAGCAAGTGCCATTCGCCTGGTCGCCGGGCTGGAACTCGCCACAAGCGTGGAACAAGTTCCAGGACGAAGTCGGTGGTCACCTGCGCGCTGGCGATCCGGGCACCCGCCTGATCGAAAGCACCGGCGATTCGCTGAACTGGTTCGCTGCCGCGCCGCGTGCATTCAATCCGGCGCCGGGCACCTGGCAGGCTGTGCCGTTCTACCACCTGTTCGGCAGCGACGAGAACTCGTCGAAAGCTGCGCCGGTGCAAGAGCGCATTCCGGCTCCGTACGTGGCTCTGGCGAAATCCGAAGCGGATCGTCTGGGCGTCAACGACGGTGCCCTGCTGAGCCTGAACGTCGCCGGTCAGACCCTGCGTCTGCCGCTGCGCATCAATGAAGAACTGGGCGCTGGTCTGGTGGCCTTGCCTGCGGGCATCGCCGGCATTCCACCGGCATTCGCCGGCGTGTCCGTCGACGGTCTGCAGGAGGCAGCGCAATGACCTGGTTCACCCCTGAAGTGATCGATGTGATCCTGACGGTCATCAAAGCCATCGTGATTCTGCTGGCCGTTGTGGTCGCAGGCGCGTTGCTCAGCTTTGTCGAACGTCGCCTGCTGGGCTGGTGGCAGGACCGTTACGGTCCGAACCGCGTTGGCCCGTTCGGTATGTTCCAGATCGCCGCCGACATGCTGAAGATGTTCTTCAAGGAAGACTGGACCCCGCCGTTTGCCGACAAAGTGATCTTCACTTTGGCACCGGTGGTGGCCATGTCGGCCTTGCTGATCGCCTTTGCGATCATCCCGATCACCCCGACCTGGGGCGTGGCGGATCTGAACATCGGCCTGCTGTTCTTCTTCGCCATGGCCGGTCTGTCGGTCTACGCGGTGTTGTTCGCCGGTTGGTCGAGTAACAACAAGTTCGCTCTGCTCGGCAGCTTGCGTGCCTCGGCGCAGACCGTGTCCTACGAAGTGTTCATGGGCCTGGCCCTGATGGGCATCGTGGTGCAGGTCGGCTCGTTCAACATGCGTGACATCGTCGAGTACCAGGCGCAGAACCTGTGGTTCATCATTCCGCAGTTCTTCGGCTTCTGTACCTTCTTCATCGCTGGCGTGGCCGTGACTCACCGTCACCCGTTCGACCAGCCGGAAGCGGAACAGGAACTGGCCGACGGTTACCACATTGAATACGCCGGTATGAAATGGGGCATGTTCTTCGTCGGTGAATACATCGGCATCATCCTGATCTCGGCGCTGTTGGTCACCCTGTTCTTCGGTGGCTGGCACGGTCCGTTCGGCATCCTGCCGCAACTGTCCTTCGTCTGGTTCGCACTGAAGACCGCGTTCTTCATCATGCTGTTCATCCTGCTGCGCGCATCCATTCCGCGTCCGCGTTATGACCAGGTGATGGATTTCAGCTGGAAATTCTGCCTGCCACTGACCCTGATCAATTTGCTGATAACCGCTGCGGTTGTGTTGTGGAACACACCTGCGGTTGCGGTTCAGTGAGGATTTGACCCATGTTCAAATATATTGGCGACATCGTTAAGGGTACTGGTACCCAGTTGCGCAGCCTGGTCATGGTCTTCGGCCATGGCTTTCGCAAGCGCGACACCCTGCAATACCCGGAAGAACCGGTCTACCTGCCGCCACGTTACCGTGGTCGCATCGTCCTGACCCGTGACCCCGATGGTGAAGAACGTTGCGTAGCCTGCAACCTGTGCGCCGTGGCTTGCCCGGTGGGTTGCATCTCGCTGCAGAAAGCTGAAACCGAAGACGGTCGCTGGTACCCGGACTTCTTCCGTATCAACTTCTCGCGCTGCATTTTCTGCGGTCTCTGCGAGGAAGCCTGTCCGACCACCGCAATCCAGCTGACCCCGGATTTCGAGATGGCCGAGTTCAAACGTCAGGACCTGGTGTACGAGAAAGAAGATCTGCTGATCTCCGGCCCCGGCAAAAACCCTGATTACAACTTCTATCGTGTTGCAGGTATGGCAATCGCTGGCAAGCCGAAAGGCTCCGCACAGAACGAAGCCGAACCGATCAACGTGAAGAGCTTGCTGCCTTAAGGAAGAACGATGGAATTCGCTTTCTATTTCGCATCGGGTATCGCTGTTGTGTCCACGCTACGTGTGGTCACCAACACCAACCCCGTGCACGCCCTGCTCTACCTGATCATCTCGTTGATCGCCGTGGCCATGACCTTCTTCGCACTCGGCGCGCCGTTCGCCGGCGTGCTGGAAGTGATCGCCTACGCCGGCGCCATCATGGTGCTGTTCGTGTTCGTGGTGATGATGCTGAACCTGGGCCCGGCCTCGGTTCAGCAGGAACGCACCTGGCTCAAGCCTGGCATCTGGGCAGGACCGGTGATTCTCGCCGCCCTGCTGCTGGCCGAACTGCTGTATGTGCTGTTCGCTCACCAGAGCGGTCAGGCCATCGGCCACACCACCGTAGACGCGAAAGCCGTGGGCATCAGCCTGTTCGGTCCGTATCTGCTGGTGGTCGAACTCGCCTCGATGCTGCTGCTCGCCGCAGCCGTCACGGCGTTCCATTTGGGCCGTAACGAGGCGAAGGAGTAAGACATGCCTGCTATCCCTCTCGAGCATGGATTGGCCGTCGCCGGCATCCTGTTCTGCCTTGGTCTGGTCGGCCTGATGGTCCGCCGCAACATTTTGTTCGTGTTGATGAGTCTGGAAGTGATGATGAACGCCTCTGCACTGGCCTTCATCGTGGCGGGCGCCCGCTGGGCGCAGCCGGATGGACAGATCATGTTCATCCTGGTGATCAGCCTTGCAGCCGCCGAGGCCAGTATTGGTCTGGCGATCCTGCTGCAACTGTATCGCCGCTTCCACACGCTCGATATCGACGCTGCCAGTGAGATGCGCGGATGAATCTTATCTTTCTGACTTTCGTATTCCCTCTGATCGGTTTCCTGCTGCTGTCGTTCTCCCGTGGACGCTGGTCGGAAAACCTCTCGGCGCTGGTCGGCGTGGGTTCCATTGGCTTGTCGGCGATTGTCGCCGCCTACGTCATCTGGCAATTCAACGTCGCGCCACCCGAAGGCGGTCACTACACCCTGGTACTTTGGCAGTGGATGGCGGTGGAAGGCTTCAAGCCTGACTTCGCCCTGTACGTCGACGGCCTGTCGATCACCATGCTCGGCGTGGTGGTGGGTGTGGGTTTCCTGATCCACCTGTTCGCGTCCTGGTACATGCGCGGCGAAGCGGGCTACTCGCGCTTCTTCTCGTACACCAACCTGTTTATCGCCAGCATGCTGTTCCTGGTGCTCGGCGATAACCTGTTGTTCCTGTACTTCGGCTGGGAAGGCGTGGGCCTGTGCTCGTACCTGTTGATCGGTTTCTACTACAGCAACCGCAACAACGGTAACGCCGCACTCAAGGCCTTCATCGTGACCCGGATCGGCGACGTGTTCATGGCCATCGGCCTGTTCATCCTGTTCCAGCAAGTGGGCACGCTGAACATCCAGGAACTGCTGGTGCTGGCACCGCAGAAATTCCAGGTCGGCGACTTCTGGATCACCCTGGCGACCCTGATGCTGCTGGGTGGCGCGGTCGGTAAATCGGCACAACTGCCGCTGCAAACCTGGCTCGCGGATGCGATGGCTGGCCCGACTCCGGTTTCGGCACTGATCCACGCCGCGACGATGGTGACCGCCGGTGTCTACCTGATCGCTCGTACCCACGGTCTGTTCACCCTGGCGCCGGAAATCCTGCACCTGGTGGGCATCGTTGGTGGCGTGACCCTGGTACTGGCCGGTTTCGCCGCGCTGGTACAGACCGACATCAAACGTATCCTCGCCTACTCGACCATGAGCCAGATCGGCTACATGTTCCTGGCGCTGGGCGTGGGTGCATGGGATGGCGCGATTTTCCACCTGATGACCCACGCCTTCTTCAAGGCCCTGCTGTTCCTTGCTTCCGGTGCGGTGATCGTTGCCTGCCACCACGAGCAGAACATCTTCAAGATGGGCGGTCTGTGGAAAAAACTGCCACTGGCCTACGCCAGCTTCATCGTCGGTGGTGCTGCGCTGGCCGCTCTGCCACTGGTCACCGCAGGCTTCTACTCCAAGGACGAAATCCTTTGGGAAGCGTTCGCCAGCGGCAACCACGGTCTGCTTTACGCAGGTCTGGTCGGCGCGTTCATGACTTCGCTGTACACCTTCCGCCTGATCTTCATCACGTTCCACGGTGAAGCCAAGACTGAAGCCCACGCCGGTCACGGCATCGCTCACTGGCTGCCGCTGTCGGTGCTGATCGTGCTGTCGACCTTCGTCGGTGCCATGATCGTGCCGCCGCTGCACGGCGTTCTGCCAGAAAGCGTTGGCCATGCCGGTGGCGAAGCCAAGCACAGTCTGGAAATCGCTTCGGGCGCCATCGCCCTGGCCGGTATCCTGCTGGCAGCGCTGCTGTTCCTCGGCAAGCGTCGCTTCGTCACGGCCATCGCCAACAGCGGCATCGGCCGTTTCCTTTCGGCCTGGTGGTTCGCTGCCTGGGGCTTCGACTGGATCTACGACAAACTGTTCGTCAAGCCTTACCTGGCGATCAGCCACGTACTGCGCAAAGACCCGCTCGACCAGACCATCGGTCTGATCCCGCGTATGGCCAAGGGTGGTCACACTGCCCTGAGCCGCACCGAGACCGGTCAACTGCGTTGGTACGCTGCTTCGATGGCTGCTGGTGCCGTGCTGGTGATTGGCGCCATCGTGCTGGTAGCGGTCTGATATGAACCTTGCGAATTTGCGAAAGGAAACGAGCCCGTCATGATTCTGCCTTGGCTAATCCTGATCCCCTTCATCGGCGGCCTGCTGTGCTGGATGGGTGAGCGCTTCGGCGCTACCCTCCCCCGCTGGATTGCGCTGTTGACCATGACCCTGGAACTCGCCCTCGGCCTCTGGCTGTGGGCCCACGGTGACTATTCATTTGCTCCGGCGCCCGGCGCCGATCCGACCTGGGCGCTTGAGTTCAAGCATGTCTGGATCCAGCGCTTCGGCATCAACGTGCACCTGGCCCTCGACGGCCTGTCGCTGTTGATGATCCTGCTGACCGGCCTGCTGGGTATCCTCTCGGTACTCTGCTCGTGGAAAGAGATTCAACGTCACGTTGGCTTCTTCCACCTGAACCTGATGTGGATCCTGGGCGGCGTGGTCGGCGTGTTCCTCGCCCTCGACCTGTTCATGTTCTTCTTCTTCTGGGAAATGATGCTGGTGCCGATGTACTTCCTCATCGCGCTCTGGGGTCACAGTTCTTCGGACGGCAAGAAAACCCGCATCTACGCAGCGACCAAGTTCTTCATCTTCACTCAGGCTTCCGGCCTGATCATGCTGGTGGCGATCCTCGGTCTGGTGCTGGTCAACTTCAACAACACTGGCGTGATTACTTTCAACTACGCCGACCTGTTGAAAACCAAGATGTCGATGACCACCGAGTACATCCTGATGCTCGGTTTCTTCATCGCCTTCGCGGTCAAGCTGCCCGTCGTACCGTTCCACTCCTGGCTGCCGGATGCCCACGCCCAGGCGCCGACTGCAGGTTCCGTCGACCTCGCCGGTATCCTGCTGAAAACCGCTGCCTACGGTCTGCTGCGTTTCGCCCTGCCGCTGTTCCCGAATGCCTCGGCCGAATTCGCGCCGATCGCCATGACCCTCGGTCTGATCGGGATCTTCTACGGTGCGTTCCTCGCTTTCGCACAAACCGACATCAAGCGTCTGATCGCCTTCTCTTCCGTTTCCCACATGGGCTTCGTGTTGATCGGCATCTACTCCGGCAGCCAACTGGCGCTGCAAGGCGCGGTGATCCAGATGCTGGCGCACGGTCTGTCGGCGGCGGCACTGTTTATCCTCAGCGGTCAGTTGTACGAGCGCCTGCACACTCGTGACATGCGTGAGATGGGCGGTCTGTGGTCGCGTATCGCTTACCTGCCAGCCATCAGCCTGTTCTTCGCCGCCGCGTCGCTGGGCTTGCCGGGTACCGGTAACTTTGTCGGCGAGTTCCTGATCCTGATCGGTTCCTTCGCCAGCGCGCCATGGGTCACCGCGATTGCCACCTCCGGTCTGGTGTTCGGTTCGGTCTACTCGCTGATCATGATCCACCGTGCCTACTTCGGTCCGTCGAAATCGGACGCGGTACTGCACGGCATGGACGGTCGCGAACTGATCATGGTGCTGGGCCTTGCGGTGCTGCTGATTTACCTCGGCGTCTACCCGCAACCGTTCCTCGACACTTCTGCCGCCACGATGCATGGCGTACAGCAGTGGCTCGGCACCGCCTTCACTCAACTCGCTTCGGCCCGGTAAGAGCGCTATGGAATTCACGATTCAACACTTTATTGCGCTTGCGCCACTGTTGATCACCAGCCTCACCATTATCGTGGTGATGCTGGCAATCGCCTGGCGCCGCAACCACTCGCAGACCTTCCTGATCTCAGTGGCGGGTCTGAACCTGGCCTTGCTGTCGATCCTGCCAGCCCTGAAAGTCGCGCCTCTGGCCGTGACTCCATTGCTGCAAATCGACACCTTCGCTTGCCTGTACATGGCGCTGATTCTGGTCGCCACCCTCGCTTGCGTCACCCTCGCCCACGCCTATCTGGGCGATGGCGGTTCGGGTTACCCGGGCAACCGTGAAGAACTGTACCTGCTGATCCTGATGGCCGCCGCCGGTGGTCTGGTTCTGGTCAGCGCGCAGCACCTGGCCGGCTTGTTCATCGGTCTGGAACTGCTCTCGGTACCGGTTTACGGTCTGGTGGCTTACGCCTTCTTCAACAAGCGTTCGCTGGAAGCCGGCATCAAGTACATGGTGCTGTCGGCCGCCGGTTCCGCGTTCCTGTTGTTCGGTATGGCGCTGCTGTACGCCGACTCGGGTTCGCTGAGCTTCGTTGGCATCGGTCAGGCGCTGGCCGCGACTGGCATGCCTAGCTCGCTGGCACAACTGGGCCTGGGCATGATGCTGATCGGTCTGGCGTTCAAGCTGTCGCTGGTACCGTTCCACTTGTGGACGCCGGACGTTTACGAAGGTGCTCCGGCACCGGTGGCCGCGTTCCTCGCGACCGCTTCGAAGGTTGCGGTGTTTGCGGTGATGGTGCGTCTGTTCCAGATCTCCCCTGCTGCCAGCAGTGGCGTACTGAGCGACGTGCTGACCGTCATTGCCATCGCCTCGATCCTGTTCGGTAACCTGCTGGCCCTGACCCAGAGCAACCTCAAGCGTCTGCTCGGTTACTCGTCCATCGCGCACTTCGGCTACCTGCTGATTGCACTGGTGGCGAGCAAGGGTCTGGCGGTGGAAGCCATCGGCGTGTACCTGGTCACCTACGTCATCACCAGCCTCGGCGCGTTCGGGGTGATCACCCTGATGTCCTCGCCGTACAACGGCCGTGACGCCGACGCGCTGTACGAGTACCGCGGCCTGTTCTGGCGCCGTCCGTACCTGACCGCCGTCCTCACCGTGATGATGCTGTCCCTGGCCGGTATCCCGCTGACCGCTGGCTTCATCGGCAAGTTCTACATCATCGCTACCGGTGTTGAATCGCATCAGTGGTGGTTGGTGGGTTCGCTGGTACTGGGCAGCGCCATCGGCGTGTTCTACTACCTGCGCGTGATGGTCACCCTGTACCTGATCGAGCCAAACCTGCGTCGCCACGACGCCCAGCTGCACTGGGAACAGAAGGCAGGCGGCGTGATGCTGCTGGCCATCGCCCTGGTCGCGTTCTTCCTGGGTGTGTACCCGCAACCATTGCTGACCCTGGTTCAGCAGGCGGGTCTGGCGGGCTGATTGCTTGGCTGGCTAGAAATGAAAACGGCACCTTCGGGTGCCGTTTTTGTTTTTGTGGGATTTAACGTCAAAAGATCGCAGCCTTCGGCAGCTCCTACATTGGGATGGTGGGCGGTCTGTAGGAGCTGCCGAAGGCTGCGATTTTTTGACTTACAACGCTCTCCCCTTTTTAGGAATTTGCCTGCAAAGCGGCGAGCAATGGCTGACATTCTGCACAAGGAAATTGCGGTTAAATTTGAGGATCACCTATCAAGTGGAGGTCCACGAACCATGAAGCGGGATATTTTTTCAGAGTTGATGGATGGCCTTGATGCGATAGCCAAAGAACGCCAAGGCAAAATCACCTTGAAGAAGACGCGTGTAGAACAGATCGACGCCATGAAGGGCAAACTCATACTTCCCGCCGAAACTGATGCCTCTCTATCACACGGTTTGCTGGATACCGCCGAAAGATAAAAGCCACATCTGCTCACATGTGATCTATCAGACTCACTCAACCCACTGTGGGAGCGA
>NZ_JAMLFX010000019.1:9174-24181 GCF_023634765.1 Pseudomonas sp. AKS31 | reverse complement strand
GTGCCTGCTCGCGAAGGCGTAGGCACTTTCAACATCTTGATTGGCTGACACTCCGCTTTCGCGAGCAGGCTCGCTCCCACAGGTTTATGTGGCGTTCACTCAATCCATATAACCACATGACGAAATTGTAATTCCCTCATCACCTTGGCGTTATCCGCAGCTTGCAACGATGTGACCCGGCGACCAATGCCGGCGGGCCCTTGCCCGTCGAACAATAAAACCACGCCGACGCACGTTCCCGTTCTGCCGAACCCAAGGAGTGTTTGATGGTTAACAATTCAAAAATGTCGATGGCCGCTTTAGCGGTGGTGGTCGGCGCCGGGCCGTCCATGGTGTTTGCAGAAGACAAGCCTGAAGGCTTCGTCGAAGGCAGCAGCCTGACGGTGCTCAACCGTAACTTCTACTTCAATCGTGATCATCGCAACGGCCAGTCAAGCCCGACCGGCAACGGTTATTCCGAAGCCTGGTCGCATGCGGTCATCAGCAAGTTCGAATCCGGTTTTACCCAAGGCACCGTCGGGGTCGGTGTTGATGCGTTTGCGATGATGGGTCTGAAACTCGATACCGGCGACGGCCGTAATGGTGGGCGCAGCTCGTTTGATGTGTTGCCGGTCAACAGCGACGGCGACGCGCGAGACGAATACACCAAGGTGGGTGGCGCCGCGAAAATCCGGGCGTTCGATACAGTGATCAAGGTCGGTGATGTGTTCCCGGCCAATCCGGTGGTGGCGGCGGGTGATTCGCGCTTGCTGCCGGAGAGCTTTCGCGGGGTGACAGCGAGCAACACCAGCATCACAGGTCTGTCAGTACAGGGCGGGCGGTTGCATGCGATGAGCCAACCGGTATCCAGTGACATGCGCGAGAACTTCGCCACGTTCTACGCAGGCCCGGTCAATTCGCCGTGGATCGCTTATGGCGGCGGCGATTATGTGCTGAACAAGAACCTCAGTTTCAGCCTGTACTCCAGTCGCCTCAAGGACGCCTGGAATCAGTACTACGCCGGTACTGCCTGGACCTACCCACTCTCTGATGACCTGTCACTGTTCGGTGGCCTGAACTATTACAAGGCCGTCGACGAAGGCAAACAACTGCTTGGCGAATTCGACAACAACATCTGGAGCGGTCGCGTCGGCGTCAAACTCGGCGCCCACTCGGTCGCCCTCTCCCACCAGCGCAACAACGGCAATGACGACTTCGATTACCTGCGCCAGTCTGACTCGATCTTCCTCGACAACTCGATCCAGTACAGCGATTTCAACTCGCCGAAAGAACGTTCGTGGATGGTGCGTTATGACCTCGACATGAGCACTTACGGCGTACCGGGCTTGTCGTTCATGACCCGCTACGCGCGCGGCACCGACGCCGATTACTCCAACGCTAACGCCGTGTACATGCGCCGCGATGCCGAGGGCAATCCGCTGACCGATCAGAAGCGTTGGGAGCGCGATATCGAAGTCAAATACGTGGTGCAAACCGGCTCGATGAAAGACCTGTCACTGCGCTTGCGCCAGGCCACCACCCGCGCCACGGCGTTCGAGTCGGACCTGGAAGAACTGCGGGTGATTGTCGAATACCCACTGGCCATTCTCTGACTGCATGGTCGATGCAAATTCACCTTTAGAAGCGCCTTGCTCCTTTGGTAAGAGGTGAATCTTTTGGCGTCCTTCGGGGCGCCTTTTTTTTGCGCTGGAAAAAGCCCTCGTTGCCTTGACCGAAGCGCAGGCCACCTGCCATCTTCGCCCGGGCGGACAAACAACAATAACGAGGGACCGATGAGTAGCCGTAAAAACCTGGAGATCGAATACTTGCGAGGCGTGGCTGTCGGCCTGACCTTTTTCAGCCATGTCACCATGATGTTGCCGTTCCATACCGATACGCTGTTGAGGATGTTCTCGATTTTCATGCCCTGGACAGGGGTAGATCTATTCTTCTGCATTTCCGGTTTCGTGGTGAGCAAGGCTTATCTGGACTACTTCGACAAGCACCGCACGCAGGGTCAGTTTGGTCTGGCAGCAGCGTGTTTCTGGTTGCGGCGCGCCTACCGCCTATTGCCCACCGCCTGGCTGTGGATCCTCATGCCACTGTGCTTCTCCCTCGTATTCAACCAGTCGAACGCCTTCGGTTCGTGGTTCGACAACCTGCGCAGCTTCACCGCTGTTGCGACATTCAGCGCTAACCTGGCACACGGTTACGACTCGCTATTGGGTTCCAGCCCTCACTACTGGAGCCTGGCGCTGGAAGAGCAGTTCTACTTTTTCTTGCCGTTTTTTCTGCTGTTTATCACGGCGCCGCGCTGGCGGATCATTGCCCTGCTGGCGCTGATTGCCTTGCAATTCGGTCTGGATCGAAACCCGTTCGGCACCCCGACAAGCAGCCTGCTCGCAAACTTCCGCCTCGACGCCATGCTATGGGGTATTGTCCTGTGCCTGTTCACTCGCACCCGTCTCTACCAGCAGATCGAACCGCTCGGGCTGGGTCAGGGGACGCTCAAAGCGCTGCTGTGCACGCTGTTTCTGCTCTACATGCTCGGCGCCGTGGCCATACAGCTGATCGCCATGCCGATTGCGGTGGGCATGGTCGCGATCGTCGCGCTCGTGATTGTCTGGCTGGCGAGTTACCAGAAAGGCTACATCTATTGTCCGGTGTTCATGCGTGGCTTCATGCAGTGGCTCGGCTCGCGGTCGTATGGCCTGTACGTGATCCACGTGTTTACCAATCACCTGAGTACCGAGATCTGGACGCGTGTGGCGGCGAGTCAGGGCGTGCCGCTGGACGGGCGCTTTACCCTGGAGTTGATACTGACGTCAGTGGTTGTGCTGGTGGTCTTGAGTGAACTCAATTACCGCTTTATCGAAACGCCGCTGCGTTTGCGCGGCGCCGAGATTGCCCGACGCAAATTGAACCATGAGGCCGCGCCGGTACCGGCCGTTGTGGATGTCGAGTCGCTGCCGGCGAAATAGTCCTCACGGGAGAAACCCGGCCCTGCGTGCGGGGCCGGGTTCTTTACTGACTTCAGATCAAAAGCGGCAACTAGGTCGGCACGTCGATCCGGTCCAGCGCTTTGTTCACCGCCAGTTCGCCGAGCATGACGACCTGCGCAATCCCCAACAGCGTCTTGCGATGAGTGCCTTCCAGCAATGCCGCGAAGTCACCGAGCATGACTGTGGCCGACGACAGCGATTCACTGGCGTTGGCCAGCAGCGATTCAGTGTCGGCGTTGGGATTGACCAGGAACATCTGGTTGGGAATGTACGGTGCGGACATGATCGCGGCTGACGGTTTGAGGTAGAAGTCGAGGGCGCGGTCGGCGGCTTCGTGGAGTTTTCGGGTGTCGACGGAGGCGTAGGGGGATGTTGAGTTGGCGTCGGGGATGGCGTCTGCTTCGGGGGGGATTTGGGGTTGGCTTTTTCATAATGTTTTACTCAGCTTGAAGGTGGAGCTGGCCCTTTCGGTTCCACGCGAAAGGGTGGCAGCTGTACGCAGGTTGGAACCCGGGCAACTGAGCAAACCCGACAGACTCGAAGTCTCCCGCGCACAGCCGCCATAACGGAGTGCACACATGAAAGTGCGCAAGCATACGTCATGAACAGTGCGTTTTGCTTCAGTTGAGCCGCGGGGTTCCAATCCCGATCGCTGAATTGGCAGCGACCCACACAGGCTAGAGAGCGGACGTCCGACGGACAACCTGAAAACATTGTGGGAAGGTTCCGTATTTCTAACACAGCCTTTAAACATCACGAATTGAAATACGCATCGTGATATTGAAATTCGGCCCTGTAGGAGCTGCCGAAGGCTGCGATCTTTTGACTTTGATTTTTAAGATCAAGATCAAAAGATCGCAGCCTTCGGCAGCTCCTACAGGGGACCGCGTTTCGCCGTGAAGGATTCAGCTCCCGCCGTTCCGACACACACCCATCACGCTGTACCTGATGGTGTTGAGCTGCCCCTTGGAATCCTCATAAGTCATGGCCGTCGGCACCACTTTGCACGCAGGCTGCGGCTTCACCACGCTCACCACTTTGACCACGTCCAGCTTCATGCCGTACGCGTAATCCTTCACCACCGGCGATGCTTTGCCCTGGTTGGCGGCGTACTGTTCCATGGCTTTGGTGTTGGCGCTGAGCGCACGTTCGAAAGTGCGGTCACCACCACCTTCAGCCAGCACATTCACAGACATCGCCATGACAGCGGCGAATGCGATCAACTTGAGTACTTTCATATCCATTTCCTTCCCGTCCGGGCTTGAAAAAAAGCCCGGCATCGATGCGCGATGAAGGGCTTCTATAACTGCATCAGGCTTACAGATCGCGGGTTTTTTCGTCTTTCTTGTCGTTGACGACCACCGGGTTGCCGGCGGCTTTTTCCTTGGCGACGAACAGCTCCATGGAACGGTCGTTGTTGGTCATCATCCGTTCGAAAGTACGGTCACCGCCGCCTTCGGCCAGGGCCACGGAAGAGATCGCCAGAGCGGCTGCGAAGGTACTGAGTTGGGCAAGTTTCATCGTTGATTCCTCGTTTAAGTAGCTGACGGGATCAAGGTAACAAGGCGCACCTTTCGTGACGGTGGCGGGGAAATTACATATCCGTTATGTGCCGGATCAGTGCACATAACCCCTGTGGGAGCGCGCCTGCTCGCGAAAGCGGTGGTTCAGTCACATCATTGTTGACTGACAGATCGTCTTCGCGAGCAGGCTCGCTCCCACAGGGGGATTACCTATTTAGTTGGAACAGCGTCCTCATCCCGGCGATGGGCGAGTTGGTAGAGCGCCGGCAATATCAGCAGCGTGAGGATCGTCGAAGACAGGATTCCGCCGATCACTACGGTTGCCAGTGGCCGTTGCACTTCAGCACCTGTGCCCGTTGCGAGAGCCATCGGAATAAACCCCAGCGACGCCACCAACGCCGTCATCAACACAGGCCGCAACCGCGTCAGCGCGCCTTCGTTGATAGCGTCGGACAGCGAACGCCCCTCCTCACGCAAATTACGAATAAACGCAATCATCACCAGGCCGTTCAACACCGCCACCCCGGACAATGCAATAAATCCGACGCCAGCAGAAATCGACAGCGGAATATCGCGCAACCACAGCGCCATGACCCCACCGGTCAACGCAAACGGAATTCCGGTAAACACCAGCAAGCCATCCTTCAGATTGTTGAACATCATGAACAACAAGCCGAACACCAGCAGCAGCGCCACCGGCACCACAATCTGCAAACGCTTGGCCGCCGATTGCAGCTGCTCGAACTGCCCGCCCCAACGGGTCCAGTAACCCGCCGGGATCTGCACATCACGTTCGATTACCTCGCCGGCCTCGCTGACAAACGAGCCGATATCACGCCCGCGCACGTTGGCGCTGATGATTACCAGACGCTTGCCGTCCTCGCGGCTGACCTGATTCGGCCCGAGCACCAGGTCGAGGCTGGCGACGTCTTGCAGCGCGATGAAGCCGATCTGGTTGGCCGCGCCATTCACTGCGGGCACCGGAATCAGCAGCGCCGACAAACCGTCGATGTCTTTGCGCATGGCATCGGACAAACGCACGACCATGTCGAAACGCCGGTCGCCCTCATACAACGTCCCGGCCTGACGCCCGCCCACCGCGACGGCGATGGTGTCCTGCACATCACCGACGTTGAGCCCGTAGCGCGCGGCTTTATCGCGATCGATGTTGATGGTCAGCACGGGCAACCCGGTAGTCTGCTCAACCTTGACCTCGGACGCGCCATTGACCTTCTGCATCGCCGTCGCAATCTTCGCAGCGGTGGCGTTGAGCATGTCCATGTCATCGCCAAACACCTTCACCGCGACATCGCTGCGCACACCGGAGATCAGTTCGTTGAAGCGCAACTGAATCGGCTGTGACAGTTCATAGTTGCTGCCCGGCAGTGTCGCGGCGGCAGCCTGCAACTCGGCCATCAGAGTTTCGCGGGACTTGCCCGGGTCCGGCCACTGCTCTTTCGGCTTGAGCATGACGTAGCTGTCGGAGATGTTCGGCGGCATCGGGTCGGAGGCAATTTCCGCTGTGCCGGTGCGGGCAAAGACGCGTTCGACTTCCGGCACCTTGGCCAGAATCAAGGTCTCCAGCCGCTGCTGCATATCCACCGATTGCGTCAGGCTGGTGCCCGGCACGCGCAACGCTTGCAGGGCAAAATCGCCTTCGCTGAGGCTGGGCACAAATTCGCTGCCCATACGACTGGTGAGCACGCCACTAAGGACGATCACGCCCAACGCCGCACCCACTGCGATTGTGCGATGAGACATGACCCAGGCGAGCGCCGGAGCATAAACACGACGCGCACCACGCATCACCGCACCCTCTTCTTCCTTGACCTTGCCAGTGACGAACAACGCGATGGCCGCTGGCACAAAGGTCACGGAAAGCAGCATTGCACCGAGCAACGCAATCACCACGGTAAACGCCATCGGGTGGAACATTTTCCCCTCGACACCGCTCAGGGCGAAGATCGGCAGGTACACGACCATGATGATCAACTGGCCGAAAATCAGCGGTCGCCGCGCCTCTTTCGCTGCGGCAAAGACTTCCTTGAAACGCTCGGCGCGGGTCAGCAAACGGCCGTGATACTGCTGCGCATGGGCCAACCGACGCAGGGTGTTTTCGACAATCACCACCGCGCCGTCGACAATAATCCCGAAGTCCAGCGCGCCGAGGCTCATCAGGTTGGCGCTGACCTTGTTGCTGAACATCCCGGTGAACGTAAACAGCATGGACAGCGGAATCACCATCGCGGTAATCAGCGCCGCACGGATGTTGCCGAGGAACAGGAACAGAATCGCGATGACCAGAATCGCCCCCTCGATGAGGTTCTTTTTCACCGTGGCGATGGCTTTGTCGACCAGGTGCGTGCGGTCGTACACCGGCACGGCGATCACGCCTTGGGGCAGGGATTTATTGATCTGTTCGAGCTTGCTGGCCACCGCTTGCGAGACCGTGCGACTGTTCTCGCCGATCAACATGAACACCGTGCCGAGCACCACTTCCCGACCATTTTCCGTGGCCGCTCCACTACGCAGTTCGCGGCCGATTTCCACTGTCGCGACGTTCTTCACCCGGATCGGCGTGCCGTCGACATTGGCCATGACGATGTTGGCGATGTCCTCGGTGCTCGCCACTTGCCCCGGCGCGCGGATCAGCAATTGCTCGCCGCTGCGCTCGATGTAACCGGCGCCGACGTTGGCGTTGTTGCGCTCCAGTGCAGTGACCAGATCGGTGAGGGTCAGCTTGTACGCGGCCAGGCGTTTCGGGTCCGGCGCAATCTGATATTCCTTGGCGAAACCACCGATGGTGTTGATCTCCGCCACACCCGGCACGTTGCGCAATTGCGGCTTGATGATCCAGTCCTGAATCACCCGCAGATCGGTCGGTGTGTAGGCTGTGCCGTCGTCCTTGAGTGCGCCCTCCTTGGCTTCCACGGTCCACAAGAAGATCTCGCCGAGACCGGTGGAAATCGGCCCCATCACTGCTTCCGCGCCTTCAGGCAACTGCGCCCTGGCGATCTGCAAACGCTCGTTGACCAATTGCCGGGCGAAGAACAGGTCGGTGCCGTCCTTGAAGATCACCGTGACCTGCGACAGGCCCGAGCGTGACAACGAACGGGTCTGCTCCAGCGCCGGCAAACCGGCCATGGCGGTTTCAATCGGAAAAGTGATGCGCTGCTCGGTTTCCAGCGGCGAGAACCCGGCGGCGCCGGTGTTGATTTGCACCTGGACGTTGGTGATGTCCGGCACGGCGTCGATCGGCAGTTTTTGATAACTGGCGATGCCGAGGCCGGCCATAAGCAGAACGGCGAGCAGGACGATGATGCGCTGCTCGATGGCAAACTGGATCAGGCGTTCGAACATGAGGACCTTCCAGAATTAATGACTGTGCTCGGCTGAGGCTTTGCCCAGTTCCGATTTGAGGACGAAGCTGCCGGCGCTGGCGACTTGCACGCCAGCCTCCAGGCCCTGGGTGATTTCCACCTGCCCCGCCGCGCGACTGCCCAGCTCCACTGCTTGCGCCTTGAAGCCGTCGTCGGTACGCACGAACACCGTGGGTTTGTCCTCGACGGTCTGGATCGCGGTTTCCGGCACCGCGACTGGCGCCTGACGGCTGTCGGTGGCCACCAGCGCCGTGACGAACAACCCCGGACGCCATGAGCCCTGCGGGTTTTCCAGCGTGACGCGCACGGTCGCTGTGCGGGTTTGTTCGCCAAGCAGACTGCCGACATAAGCCACGCTGCCGGTGACTTGCGCGTTCAACTCCGGCGCGCTGACAGTGACCGTTTTACCCACCTGCACCTTGGTCAAGTCCTTCGGTGAAACGCCAAACGTCACCCACACTCGCGACAGATCCGAGAGCGTGAACGCCGCCGTGGTTTCATCGACCACCTCCCCCGGCGTCAGGTGTTTTTCCACCACTACACCCTCGAACGGTGCGCGCAATTCGTAGCGATTGCCGCCCGTGGCGACCACGCTGCCACTGAGCACGCTGATTTTCTGCCGGGCGTTGTTCATGGCGATTTCCGCTTCTTCCAGCGCCTGCTTCGCCTGCAAGAAATCCTGCTCGGCGGAGATTTTGTCCTGCCAGAGTTTTTTCTCGCGCTCGTAGGTGGTACGCGCCAAGGCCAAACGCCGTTGCGCGGCCGCCTGTTCGCTGCGTTGGTCGGAGATCTGCTGACTGGCGATCACCGCGAGCAACTGGCCCTTCTTCACCGTTTGCCCGAGGTTGACTGCCACCGACTCGACCACGCCCGGGACGCGCGGCACGACGTGGGCGGTGCGGTCTTCGTCGAAGCGCACTTCGCCGGGGAACGGCAGGCCGCGGCTGATGCTATGCGCCTTCGCTTCGGCGAGTTGAATACCGGCAGCGGTGATCTGTTCGGCGCTCAATTCGATATGACCTTCTTCGGCATGTTCAGCCGCTGCGCCTTCTTCAGCGTGATCGGCATGCTCGGAAGCCTCGTCGGCATGCGCGTCGATGCTTGCGTTACCTGACCACTGCGAGCCGATACCAATGCCCAGCGCCAACGTCGCCACCGCGACCACCATCAGTTTTTTATCCATGGAAACTCCTCTGCGTCATACCTGCGCGCAGTGATGTGAAAAGTGAAATTCAAGGGCTGACGCTGAGGTCGCCGAAGATCCGTTCGATGCGTACCCGGGCGTCGGTGGCTTCGCTGACGGCCTGGATGTACTGGCTGCGCGCAGCGATCAGCGTGCGTTGCGCATCGAGCACATCAAGGAAGCCAAACTTACCCATTTCGAAACCGCGCGTGGCGCTGTCGACTGCACTTTGCGCGGCGGGCAGGATGGTCTGGTTGAACGCGGTGACTTCGCCGTTGGCGGTCTGCCATTGCGCAAGGCTGGTCTGGATGTCGGTGCGCAAGCGCAACTCGGTGGCGTTGCGCAGATCCCGCGCCTGATCGGTTCGGCGTGCTGCGGCGAGTACGTTGCCCTGATTGCGGTTGAACAGCGGAATCGGCATCGACAGGCCGACCACGTTGACCCGCTCGCGCTCGGTTTCGCTGTATTGGCTGCCGATGCTCACGGTGAGGTCGGGAATGCGCTGGGACTTTTCCAGGCCCAGCGATGCTTCGCGCTGTTCGATCTGCAGCTTGGCCAGACGCAGTTCGGCAGTCTCGTTCAGACGCTCGAGCAATCTTGTCGGTGGTGGTACGGCCGGCATGCTTTGCGTGAGCGCCTGCACCTTGGTCGAGGTCGGTAGCGGCGCGCCCATGACCTGCGCCAGTTGTTGGTACGCGGTGGCCTGATCGCGTTCGGCGCGGCTCAATTCAAGGCGCACTTCCGAGAGCTGCACCTGCGCCCGCGTGCCTTCGACAGGCGACGATTTACCTGCCTCGATGCGCCCTTGGGCAACACGTAAACCGTGCTCGGCCAATTGCAGGGATTGCCGGGACAGCTGCAAACGCTGCTGCGCGGTTTGCGCGCTGTTGAACGCCTGAATGACATCGGCGCGCAGGGCATTGCGCTTGCGCTCCAGTTCGATGCCGGCGGCGTCCTGCGCGCGGCTGGCAACATCGATGCGTGCACCGCGTTTGCCACCCAGTTCGATCGGCTGACTGAGCATCACTGTGGTGGTGCGCGAATTGCGCCGGGTGTCCTCGGCCTCCCACGAGACTTCAGGGTTGGGGATCAAGCCAGCCTGTTTGCGGTCGCCCTCGGCAATACCGATTTCCCACTGCGCGGCGGCCAGATCCGGGTTGCCGGCGAAGGCGGTTTGCAGCGCTTGTTCGAGGGTCAGGGTCGATGCACTGGCAAGGCTGGTACTGGCCAACAACAGAATGCCGCTGGCTGTTTTTCGCAGGCGTGATCGCGCCGTCAGTTGTCTTGAACCGGGCAATGGAAGACTTCCTTCAATTGAGGATTTTTGATGCCGCCACGGTAGGGTTTTGAACTTATCGACAAGGTGACTGGAACATTACAAATCCGTTATCCACGGTTTGCCGAAGTTGTTTTGTTCTAGGATGCGAAGTGCAAATGGTTTTATCGAAATACATCGAAACAAAAACACGGTAATTATCTGCTGAATTGCACTTGCCGGAATCAAACTCATGGGGATTTTGTGGCTTGTGCTGTGACCGGGTGTCGCAGAGCAGCGTTTTAAAGCGCTTGGAGGTTGACCCTGTAGCCGCTACAACCTTTATTGTCCGCACTTCCCCTCACCCCAGCCCTCTCCCGGGGGGAGAGGGCGCCGACCGAGGTGTATGACACTTTCCATCGACCTGTTAAATCAAGTCGACTATGGATTCCGTAAAGATGTTCCACGTCGGTGCAGTTCTGAAGCATCCCACGTTTAGTCCCCTCTCCCTCTGGGAGAGGGTTAGGGTGAGGGGCTTCTTATCGTTATTGAACAACGTCCGGAAGACCTTACAAAAACAATAACTTTCCCGGTCACCTTAATTAAATACCCATTAAATAAAAGTGGTGAAAGATCATGCGAATCCTTGTCGTCGAGGACGAGCTTAAAGCTGCCGAATACTTGCATCAGGGTTTGACCGAAAGTGGTTATGTCGTTGACCACGCCGCCACCGGTGCCGATGGCCTGCACCTGGCGCAACAACACGCGTATGACCTGATTATTCTCGATGTGAACCTGCCGGAACTGGATGGCTGGGGCGTACTGGAACAACTGCGCCGCACTCACTCCACGCGGGTGATGATGCTCACCGCGCGCGGGCGTCTGGCCGACAAAATTCGCGGACTCGATCTGGGCGCCGACGATTATCTGGTCAAGCCGTTCGAGTTTCCTGAGCTGCTGGCGCGGGTGCGCACGTTGATGCGGCGCAGCGAAAACATCCCGGTGCCGCAGGTGCTGAAAGTCGCCGATCTGGAACTCGATCCGGGCCGCCATCGCGCGTTTCGTGGCGCGCAGCGTATCGACCTGACCACCAAGGAATTCGCCCTGCTGCATCTGCTGATGCGCCAGTCCGGCGAAGTGCTGACGCGTACGCAGATCATCTCGCTGGTGTGGGACATGAATTTCGACTGCGACACCAATGTGGTCGAGGTGTCGATCCGCCGCTTGCGGGCGAAGATCGATGATCCGTTCGACAGTAAACTGATCCACACCCTGCGCGGTGTCGGTTATGTGCTGGAGGCACGGGAATGAAGCCCTCAAGCCTGTCGATGCGCCTGGGTTTGACGGTGAGTATTCTCGGTGCGCTGCTGGTGGTTTTTTTGGCGATCCTCGCCTATTTCGCGTTGACCCATGAACTCAATGCGCTGTCCCGCGACAGTCTCGAGAAGAAGATGGCGCAGGTCGAACACAGCTTGTCGTTATACGTCGATGCCAATGAAATCACCGGCAAGCCGCATATTCTGCTCGATCAGGTGATGGGTCATGACAACCTCACTCTGACGATTTATGACCGCCTGAATTTGCGCGCGCCGCTGCTCAAATCCGGCAGTGGTTTGAGCGATCCACGGGTTGAATTGAAAGCGGTGCGGGCGACCACTGATCAACTGGCTTACTCCGACAGCATCAATGCTGAAGGGGCTAAATTCCTCACTGCTTCCAAGCTTATTCGTCTCAAGGACGGCAGCAGCGTGCCGGTCCTGCTGTCGATGGACAACGCCCACGATCAGGCGTTGCTCAGCGCTTATCTGCGCTCGACGCTGATCGCTCTGCCGTTGTTGCTGGTGTTCATCGGCCTGACCGCCTGGGGCGCGGTGCAGCGTGGATTGGCGCCGCTGCGTGAGTTTCGCAAAGTCGCGGCGATGGTCTCGACCCAGGATCTGGACCATCGATTGTCCGTGGTCAACATGCCGCAGGAACTGAGCGAACTGGCGCAGGGCATCAACTTCATGCTGCATCGGCTGGATGCCGGGGTGCAGCAGTTATCGCAGTTCTCCGATGACCTGGCGCATGAGCTACGTACGCCGATCAATAACCTGATGGGCAAGGCGCAGGTGACGCTTTCGCGCGAGCGCTCGGTGGATGAGTACAAAGATGTGTTGGTGTCGTGCACCGAGGAACTGGAGCGCGTGGCGCGGATTGTCTCGGACATGTTGTTTCTGGCGCAGGTCAGTCATCCGTCGGCGCTGGCGCCGTTTGAAGCCCTGGCGTTGGAGGTTGAAGCCGCGAAAGTGGCCGAGATGTTCTCGCTGTCGGCGCAGGATAAGAGCATTCATTTGAACGTTGTCGGCAGCGCGTCGGTGCTGGGTGATCGACTGATGATTCAACGGGCGATTTCCAATCTGCTTTCCAACGCGTTGCGCCACTGCCCGAACGGGAAAACCGTGACGTTGCTGATCGAACAAGGTGCGACCCAGGCCTCCCTGCTGGTCAGCAACCCCGGGGCCGGAATTGAAGCACAACATCTGCCACATCTGTTCGACCGCTTCTACCGCGTCGACAGCAGCCGCTCGCGTTCGCAGGGCAGCACCGGGTTGGGGCTGGCGATCGTGCGCTCGATCATGAGCCTGCATCAGGGTGTGGCGGAGGTGAAGAGTTTGCCGGGTGCGATGACCGTGTTCCGGCTTGGGTTTCCCGCGGTGCCGCCAATGGCCCCTTCGCTTGCAGGCAAGCTCCCACAGTGATTTGCGGGGCACTCAGGTTTTGTGAACGCCACTGAAACCTACAGGCCTTCGCCTGCTCGCGATGGCGGCGGGTCAGTCGATATTTTTGTACGATTTTTTACCGATTTTCTCCCGTCCCCACACAAACGCCGAAAGCTCTCGCCGCAACCTCCGTTTTGTCCTACAGCCAGTTTTGAGTAGATAGCTCTATGGTGGAGGCCGTGGCAGATGGAATACCGACGAGAGGCAAAAAATGAACAGGGATATCGTTTGCGAATGGGCTGAAGAAGTCTATGAATTGGCAGCGCTGAAATATTCTGGCTATATTTGTCCAGAATACAGGAGTGAGCTGATGATCATCGTTCCGTTGGCTGAAGCCAAAAACAATTTATCCAAACTCGTCGATGATGCCGCTGCTGGCCAAGTCATCACGATTGCCAAGCATGGCCGGCCGATGGCTCGCCTCGTTCCCGTAGGAAAACCCAGCGCTCAACGTATTGGCGCAATGAAAGGCAAACTGGTGTTGCCCGACGATTTCGACTCACCATTGCCCGATGACATGCTTGATGCATTTGAGGGCACTCAAGCATGAGGCTTCTGCTCGACACGCACATTTTGCTCTGGACACTCAGTGATGACGCCAGACTGTCCGGCAAAGCCAGAAAACTGATTGAGAACGCCGCCGAAATCTACATCAGCGCCGCCACCTTCTGGGAAATGGCGATCAAGGTCGGGCTCGGCAAGCTGAATGTTGATCTGGAAGAAATTCGCCAATATTGCATCGATAGCGGATTCATCGAACTACCGGTGACGGCAGAACACGCGATTGCCGTGAAGGATCTTGAGCACCATCATCGCGATCCGTTTGACCGCATTATCGTGGCCACAGCAATGACCGAACCGATGAAGTTGCTCACGGCTGATGCTTTGGTTGCGCGGTACACCGATTTGGCTGTTTTAGTCTAATCACCGCCCCTGAAACCTGTGCGAGCGAGCCTGCTGACGATAGCGGTGGGTCAGTCGATATCAATGTTGAATGTCAGACCGAATCGCTGGCAAGCCAGCTCCCACAATGTTTTCGGGTGTACCCGGAATGTGTGGCCACCACAGAAACCTGTGGGAGCTTGCCTGCAAGCGATGGCGGTAGATCAGGCAGCAAAAAAACGGCACCTCACGGTGCCGTTTGCTTTTCACACATCAACCATCACTTACGCGCATCCGCCCACGACTTCAGCAGTTCGTTGTAGCTCACGGTCTCGCCTTTCGGCTTCTCGTTCGCCAGTTTCGGTTTCGGTGCACCTGGCTGATCAAACCAGTACTGCGCATCGCGCTCCGGGTTCATTTTAGGTGCACAAGTGGCTTGGGCCTTGGAGCGTTCCAGGCGCGTCATGATTGCGTCCTGATCCTTGGCCAAACCGTCGAGCGCCTGTTGCGGGGTCTTCTCGCCGCTCGCCGCTTCGGCAATGTGACTCCACCAAAGTTGCGCCAGACGCGGATAGTCCGGCACGTTGGTCCCGGTCGGGGTCCATTGCACGCGGGCCGGGCTGCGGTAGAACTCGACCAGACCGCCAAGCTTCGGCGCCAGATCGGTCATCGCCTGCGAGTTGATGTCCGACTCGCGAATCGGCGTCAGGCCGACGATGGTTTTCTTCAGCGAAACGGTTTTCGAAGTGACGAACTGCGCATACAGCCACGCCGCCAGTTTCTGTTTCTCAGGCGTGGACTTCATGAACGTCCACGATCCCACGTCCTGATACCCAAGCTTCATGCCCTCTTCCCAATACGGCCCGCGCGGCGATGGTGCCATCCGCCATTTTGGCGTGCCGTCGGCGTTGACCACCGGCAGGCCCGGTTTGGTCATGTCGGCGGTAAATGCGGTGTACCAGAAAATCTGCTGGGCAATGTTTCCCTGCGATGGCACCGGCCCGGACTCGGAGAAGGTCATGCCCGCCGCTTCCGGTGGCG
>NZ_JAMLFX010000019.1:0-9164 GCF_023634765.1 Pseudomonas sp. AKS31 | reverse complement strand
CGGGTCACGCTGGAGCCGACCGGGTGGCAGTCCTCAACACGAATCCCCCACTCGTCCACCGGCAAACCGTTGGGCAAACCTTTGTCGCCGCCACCGGCCATGGAGAACCAGGCATCGGTGAAGCGCCAGCCCAGCGACGGGTCTTTCTTGCCGTAGTCCATGTGCCCGTAAACGCGTTTGCCGTCGATTTCCTTGACGTCTTCACTGAAGAATTTGGCGATGTCTTCATAGGCCGACCAGTTCACCGGCACGCCCAATTCGTAGCCGTACTTTTCCTTGAACTTGGCTTTCAGGTCCGCACGTTCAAACCAGTCAGCACGGAACCAGTACAGGTTGGCGAATTGCTGGTCAGGCAGTTGATAGATCTTGCCGTCCGGCGCGGTGGTAAAGGAGATGCCGATAAAGTCCTTGATATCGAGAGTCGGCGAAGTGAAGTTTTTGCCTTCATTGGCCATCAGGTCGGTGATCGATTCGGTCTTGCCGTAGCGAAAGTGCGTACCGATCAGGTCCGAGTCGTTGACCCAGCCGTCGTAGATGTTTTTGTCCGACTGCATCACCGTCTGCATTTTCTCGACCACGTCGCCTTCTTGCAGCAGGTCGTGGGTGAGCTTGATCCCGGTGATTTCGCTGAACGCCTTGGCCAGCACTTTCGACTCGTATTCGTGGGTGGTCAGGGTTTCGGAAACGACCTTGATGTCCATGCCGCGAAACGGCTCGGCCGCCTTGATGAACCACTTCAGTTCTTCGAGTTGCTGCTCGGCCGTCAGGGTCGACGGTTTGAATTCACTGCCGATCCATTTTTTCGCCGCGTCTTCGTAGGCATCCGCCCACGCGGCGGCGCTCAAACCGCTGAGTGCCAGCATGGCTGCCAATGAAATGCTATGTCGCAGCTTATTGTTTTTGTCGAACATAGAGACCTCCTGTTTAAGTTGTGGAGCCGCGTTGCCGAACGACTCGACTAGCCCCAACGCATCACAGCCAACAGCCACACCAGGGATAACGCGGACGCCACCCAGATGCTCCAGTCGGTGGCGCCGATCACCAGCAAATGCAGGTAGGCGCTGCCGAGAAGACCGATAAACAAGCGATCACCACGGGTGGTGGCAATCGGCAGAAAACCTCGCCGCAGGATGCTCGGCGAACGCAATTCCCACGTCGTCATGCCGACCAGAATCAGGCCGATGACGATGAAGAATGCTGCGGTAGGCGTGGTCCAGCTCATCCATTCCATCATCAGCTCCTCAGACTCGACCGAGGGCAAAGCCCTTGGCCACGTGGTTGCGAACAAACCAGATCACCAGCATGCCCGGCAGAATGGTCAACACCCCCGCCGCTGCCAGCACGCCCCAATCGATACCCGACGCCGACACCGTGCGCGTCATGACGGCGGCGATCGGCTTGGCGTTTACCGAGGTCAACGTGCGCGCGAGCAGCAGTTCGACCCAGGAAAACATGAAGCAGAAAAACGCCGTGACACCGATGCCGGAGCCGATCAGCGGGATGAAAATCTTCACGAAGAACTTGGGGAAACTGTAGCCGTCGATGTAGGCGGTTTCGTCAATTTCTTTTGGAACGCCAGACATGAAGCCCTCAAGAATCCACACCGCCAATGGCACGTTGAACAGGCAATGCGCCAATGCCACGGCGATGTGCGTGTCGAACAGGCCAATCGACGAATACAGCTGAAAGAACGGCAGCAGAAACACCGCCGGCGGCGCCATGCGATTGGTCAGCAGCCAGAAGAACAGGTGCTTGTCGCCGAGAAAACGGTAGCGCGAAAACGCATACGCCGCTGGCAGCGCCACACTCAGGGAAATCACCGTGTTCAGGCTGACGTAATACAGCGAGTTGATGTAGCCGCTGTACCAGCTCGGATCGGTGAAGATCACCTTGTAGTTCGCCAGCGTGAAGTCCTGTGGGAAAAGCGTCAGGCCGCCAAGGATTTCGGTGTTGCTCTTGAAGGACATGTTCAGCAGCCAGTAGATCGGCACCAGCAGGAACAGGATGTACACCAGCAACGGAATCAGCTTTCTCTTGCTCATGGCCGGGCCTCAGCGGTTGGCGTCGGAGTGCGTCATGGCGGTGTAGAACAGCCAGGACACCAACAGGATGATCAGGAAGTACACCAGCGAAAACGCCGCTGCCGGACCGAGGTCGAATTGCCCTACCGCCATCTGCGTCAACGTCTGACTCAAGAAGGTCGTGGCATTGCCCGGCCCGCCGCCGGTGAGCACGAACGGCTCGGTGTAGATCATGAAACTGTCCATGAAGCGCAGCATCACAGCGATCAGCAGCACGCTCTTCAGTTTGGGCAACTGAATGTGACGGAACACTGCCCACGCCGAAGCGCGGTCAATCCGCGCAGCCTGGTAATAAACGTCCGGAATCGCGCGCAATCCGGAGAAACACAGCAACGCCACCAGTGAAGTCCAGTGCCAGACGTCCATCACCAGCACCGTCACCCAGGCGTCCATGGTGTTGGCCGCGTAGTTGTAACTGATGCCCAGCGCGTTAAGGCTCGATCCCAACAAACCAATGTCGGCGCGGCCGAAAATCTGCCAGATGGTGCCAACCACGTTCCACGGAATCAGCAACGGAATCGCCAGAATGATCAGCACCACCGACGACCAGCGGCCCTTGGTCGGCATGGTCAGCGCGACGGCAATGCCCAATGGAATTTCGATCAGCAACACACACGCGGAGTAGATGAACTGCCGCAGCAGCGAGTCGTGCAAACGCGGGTCGAGCAGAACCTGCTTGTACCAGTCAGCGCCAACGAAGTAGCGGCTGGACTGGTCGAAGATGTCCTGCACCGAATAGTTGACCACGGTCATCATCGGGATCACCGCACTGAACGCCACCAGCAGGAACACCGGCAACACCAGCCACCAGGCCTTGTTGTTCTGCACCTTGTTCATGGCTGCACCTCTTCATCGGCTTCCAGCAGAAACTCATCGGCATAAACCATCAGCCACTGCGCCGGAAAACTGATGTACGCGGTGCCCTGCGGCACCGGTTTGTCTTCGGCCAGACGTACTTTCAACGGCGCGCCGTCGAGGTCGAGGGTCATGATCTTGTAGGTGCCGAGGTCTTCGACGTGTACGACCTTTGCCTGCATCGCGTCATCAAACGGCTCGTCCCACACGTGAATGAATTCGGGGCGGATGCCGACCTTCAGATTTTTCCACTGGCCGTGTTCGATATGTCGCTGCATGGCGTCGGACAACGGCAGATGCGTCGAGGCGAAACCGACGCCACCGGGTTGCGGCTGCACGTCGATCAGGTTCATCCCGGGGCTGCCGATGAAATAGCCGACAAAGGTGTGGCTCGGTCGCTCGAACAATTCCCGTGGCGTGCCGAACTGGACGATCTGACCGCCGTACATCACGGCAATCTTGTCGGCGAAGGTCGAGGCCTCCAGTTGATCGTGGGTGACGTAGACCATGGTGATGTTGAACTGCTCGTGGATCTGCTTGAGCTTGCGCCGCAGTTTCCACTTCAGGTGCGGGTCGATCACCGTCAGCGGTTCGTCGAACAGGATCGCTGAAACATCGTCACGGACCAGACCACGGCCCATGGAGACTTTCTGTTTTTCGTCGGCGGTGAGGTTGCGCGCCTTCTTGCTCAGGAGGTTTTGCAGGTCGAGGACTTCGGCAATTTCCTGCACCTTGCTGTGCACTTTCGCCTCGGCCATGCCTTGATTGCGTAGCGGAAAGGCGAGGTTATCGAACACGGTCATGGTGTCGTAGACCACCGGAAACTGGAAAACCTGAGCGATGTTGCGCTTCTCCGGCGTCAGGTCATTCACCGCTTTGCCGTCGAACAACACGTGGCCCTGCGAGGGGCTGAGCAGGCCGGAAATGATGTTGAGCAAGGTCGACTTGCCGCAACCCGACGGCCCGAGCAAGGCGTAAGCGCCGCCCTGCTCCCAGACGTGATCCATCTCGCGGATCGCATAATCCTCCGCGCCGCCGGGGGTTTTGCTGTAGCTGTGGGCGAGGTGTTGCAAGCGGATTTCGGCCATCAGGCAACCCTCGCGACACGCCGGCCCGGTGCTTGCACCAGACGGCCCTGCGCATCGAAAACGAACAGTTTGTGGGTCGGAATGTAAATGCGAATTGGCGCATCGACGTCGTATTCGTGAACGCCGGGCAGGTGCAGCACCAACAGAAAATGCTCGTTGCGCACGTGCAGGAAGGTTTCCGAACCGCTGATCTCGGCGACTTCGACGGTGACCGCCAATTCCAGATCGTCATCGTTGCTCGGCACCAGCGAGATATGGCTGGGGCGCACGCCAAAACGGAACTCGCCCTCGCCCACCGGGCGCAGATCGACGTTCAACGGGAAGTGGACGAAGTTGGCAAAACTGACTTCGTTGCCGGCAATTCGCCCCGGCATCAGATTGATTGGCGGTTCGGAGAACAACTCGGCGGCCAGCACGGTTTGCGGCTGGTGGTAAACCGAGGTCGAAGGGCCGCTCTGGATCACCCGGCCTTCGTGAAGAATCGTCGTGGTGCCGCCCAGCGCCAACGCTTCGTTGGGCTCGGTGGTGGCGTAGATCGCGATGGTATGGCGCGCCTTGAACAGCTCGCGCATTTCCTGACGCAGTTCTTCGCGCAGTTTGTAATCGAGGTTGACCAACGGCTCATCGAACAGGATCAGTTCGGCATCCTTGACCAGCGCCCGGGCCATGGCCGTGCGTTGCTGTTGACCGCCGGACAGCTCCAGCGGATAGCGTTGCAGGAACTTCTCGATGCGCAGCATCTTCGCGGTTTCCTGCACTTTGCTGTGGATGATCTCTTTCGACACACCGGCCTGACGCAGGGGCGAGGCGATGTTCTCGAACACGGTCATCGTCGGGTAATTGATGAACTGCTGATAGACCATCGACACGTTGCGCAGGCGCACCGGGCGTTGGGTGACGTCGACGCCGTTCATCAGGATGCGTCCGCTGTCAGGTTTGTCTAAACCGGCCATCAAACGCATGAGGCTGGTTTTGCCGGACAGCGTGCGGCCAAGCAAAACGTTGAACGAACCGGGTTCGAATTTCAGGCACGCATCGTCGATCCAGATCTGGCCCTCGACGGTACGGCTGACGTGCTCCAGGGTGAGTGACATGGCTCGGCCTTTTTATTATTGGAGTCAAGCGACCTGTGCACGGGAGCGAGTTTCGTGCCAGAAATGGCAAGTGATTGATTTGTCGTGAAAATCGTTGAAAGCGTGGGGAAACGGCGTTCATTGCTGAACACATTTGAACAGTCGGGCGATTGACAATGAACAATAGTGAACAACACTCTATGAACGCTTTTTGCGAACGGATTCCCCTGTAGGAGCTGCCGAAGGCTGCGATCTTTTGACTTTGGTTTCTAAAAACAAGATCAAAAGATCGCAGCCTTCGGCAGCTCCTACACGGTGTCTGTTTCGTTCATAACAACAATAAAAATCGCTGCATCAGAGGCTGACCTGCCATGGCCGCACCTGCCCCGCCGCTGTCCCACGACGCGATCATCCAGACCTCCTGGCAACGTTGCCGCGCGTTCGGTCTCGACCACCAGAGCACGCCGGCCTTCGATCAACTGCCCGCCGCCGGCATTGCGCAGTTGCTCGACAGCCATCATTCGCTGGTGCAGACCACGCACCAGGAAGTCCTGCCCTATTACGAAAACATCCTCAGCAATTCCAACTGCCTGATCATGCTCGCCGACAATCAGGGCCAGGTGCTGACCTCGTGGGGCACGCAACGCTTTATCGAGCCGAATCTGGCCCGGGGGTTTCAGGCCGGGGCGAGCTGGATGGAGCGCTGCAGCGGCACCAACGCGATCGGCACGGCGCTGGCCTGTGAGCAAGCGGTGCATATCGAACACGATGAACACTTTCTCAAAGCCAACCGTTTCATGACCGGTTCCGCCGCACCGATTTTCGATGCCGAGCGCAAGGTCATCGCCGTTCTCGACGTGTCCAGCGACAGCTACCTGCCGCCCTCGCACACCTTGGGCATGGTCAAGATGATGAGCCAGACCGTGGAAAACCGGCTGATCCTCAACCTGTTCCATGGCCAGCACTTTCAACTGACCTTCAACACCGGGTTGAACAACCTCGACAGTCAGTGGGCCGGTTTGTTGATCTTCGATGAGAGCGGTCAGGTGCTGTCGGCCAACCGCCGCGCCGACAATCTGCTCGGCGTGCGTTTATCGCGAGTGAGCGTTGAAAGCCTGTTCAAGGTGTCACTGCTGGAATTGATCAATCAGCCGGACGGGTTGCCGTTTGCCTTGCAGACGTCCGGGCGTAATCGTTTTCAGTGTTTGTTGAAGCGGCCGAAACAGGCACCGATTCAGCCTCGGCTGTTTGCAGAAGCGAGAAGCGCCGAAACACCGTTCAAACCAGCGGGCGCCATCAGCCTCAACACCCTGCACTTCGGCGACAGCCGCGTGGAAAAAGCCGTGCGTCAGGCTGAGCGATTGCTGGAGAAAGACATTCCCCTATTGATCCATGGCGAAACGGGGGTCGGTAAAGAAGTTTTCGTCAAAGCTCTGCATCAGGCCAGCTCTCGCAGCAAACAGGCGTTTATTGCCGTCAACTGCGCAGCGATCCCCGCCGAACTGGTCGAATCCGAACTGTTCGGCTACGAGAAAGGCGCGTTCACCGGCGCCAACCAGAAAGGCAGCATCGGACTGATTCGCAAGGCTGACAGAGGCACGCTGTTTCTCGACGAGATTGGTGATATGCCGTTGCCGACCCAAGCGCGGTTGCTGCGCGTGTTGCAGGAGCGCTGCGTGCAACCGGTGGGCAGCAGCGAGTTGTTCCCGGTGGACTTGCGGATTATTTCGGCGACTAACCGTTCTTTGCGCGAACAAGTGCAATTGGGCCGGTTTCGTGAGGATTTGTACTACCGCATTGGCGGATTGACCCTGGAGCTGCCGCCATTGCGCGAGCGCAGTGATAAAGAGGCGTTGTTCAAGCGGTTGTGGGAGCAGCACCGTGAGCCGACGCAGTGGGCGGGGTTGAGCCAGGAGGTGCTGGAGCTGTTCAGCCGTCATCCGTGGCCTGGGAATTTACGTCAGGTCAGCAGCGTGATGCAGGTGGCACTGGCGATGGCTGAGGAACAGCCGGTGAGGCCGGAGCATTTGCCGGATGATTTTTTTGTCGATCTGGAGATGGAGCCGGTTGAGAGCGCGCCGCCGCTGGGGGTTGATTTGAATGATGTGGAAGCGTTGAACCGGGAGTTGAAAGCGGCTGGGGGGAATATTTCGCATCTGGCGCGACGTTTGGGGGTGAGTCGGAATACGCTTTACAAGCGGCTGCGCCAGATTGAGGGTTGAGTGAACCCCGTTCCCCTCACCCCAGCCCTCTCCCAGAGGTAGAGGGAGCCGACCGAGGTGTCTGGCGGGGTACATCGACCTGAAAAAACCAGTCGATTATGGATTCAAAGCATCCCGTTCAGGTCGCTGTATCTCGTGAACATCCCCCAATCAGTCCCCTCTCCCGGAGGGAGAGAGAGCTGACCGAGGTGTCTGGCGCCGGACATCGACCTGAAACATCGTGGCGATTATGGATTCAGCGCAAATCGCTCAGGTCGGTGTATTTCCTGAACATCCCCCATTCAGTCCCCTCTCCTGGGGGAGAGGGCTAGGGTGAGGGCGAAAATTCCGGCTCAACATGCGCAACCGAAGCCGCCTCCAATGTGCGCAACCCGACCAGCACAACCCCCACCATCATCAAACCTGCACCAATAGCCACCGCAAATCCCGCGCGCGCGCCAAAGGCATCAATAACCAACCCCGCCAGCATGCCGCCGAGTGCAACACCCACGCTGATACCGGTTGTCATCCACGTCAGTCCTTCGGTGATCCGCGACGGAGGAATAATGATCGTCCCCATTTTCATGACCACGACCATCGTCGGAGCAAACGAGATGCCGGCGATAAACAGCGCCGCTGTCAGCACATAAACATCCGCTGCAAAAACAGGCAGCACTCCGGTGAACGCCGTGACCAATATCCCGGCCAGAAACTGCTTTTCAATCGCCAGGGAAACCCGCAATGCACCAAACGTCAGGCCAGCCACCAGTGAGCCGAACGCATAAGCAGCGAGGATGAAGGTCGCCGCCCCCGGCCAGCCTTGCGCATTGGCGAAGGCCACAACAGCGACATCGATTGCCCCACCGATAACGCCCATCGCCAGCAACGCGAGAACAATGGTGCGCACGCCGGGAATCAACAGGGTTGAGCCGTTTTGGCTGGCGTGGCCGACGACAACTTTGGGTTCCGTCTGGCGTTGCAGGAGAAACGCCGTCACGCCAACGGCCAGCAGCCCGACCGCGACCAGTGGCCCGGCTTCGGCGAAAAAGCTCACGCTCAAACCGATCGCCAAGGGCGGGCCGACAATGTAAGCGAGTTCGGTCAGAACCGTGTCCAGCGAGAATGCGGTGTGCAACTGCGGCTTGCCACGGAACAACTGCGACCATCGCGCGCGGATCATCGACGGCATGCTCGGCATCGTCCCCGCCAGTGCCGCCAGAACAAATAACAATGCGGCGGGCGCTCGCAGGTAGACGGCAAGGATCAGTGCCAGCAACATGGCAATGCTGAACGCGGTGACGACGGGCAGCACCCGACTCTGGCCATGCTGGTCCACCAGTTTCGAGATATGCGGGCCGAGCAGCGCATTGGCCAGGGTGAACGTACCGGCGACCGTGCCAGCCAACCAGTAAACGCCGGTTTGCTGCACCAGCATGGTGATGATGCCAATGCCGATCATTGCCTGCGGCAGCCGCGCAATGGAACTCGCGAGCACTAACCCCGTGGCGCCGGGGGTCGTTAGCAACTCGCGATAGTGATTAGCCATGGTGTCTCCCTTCCATAATCATCGCCGCTCAGCATCCGGCTGAACACGTTGCCGACATCAAGACCTATGCGAACGTCAAAAGCAACCCTCACCCCAGCCCTCTCCCAGGGGGCGAGGGAGCTGACCGAGGTGTCTGGCGTTGTGCATCGACCTGAAAGATTGTGGCGATTATGGATTCGGAGAAAAACTTTCAGGTCGGTGTATTTCTTGAGCATCCCCCATTCGGTCCCCTCTCCCTCCGGGAGAGGGTTAGGGTGGGTAAAGACCGGGTACATCCTTTACGTTTGAGACCGGGGACATGGTTTACAGGTATTAATCAT
>NZ_JAMLFX010000018.1:14004-64984 GCF_023634765.1 Pseudomonas sp. AKS31 | reverse complement strand
TTCGACTGCGCCGGAAGTGGGGCGAATTATAGACATCCTGAATCTGCCGTCAACCGTTAATTTCGCTTTTATCCAAATACCATCCCTGCCCCCCCCTACCTATATATAGAAGCAAGCCTCACGCCCCCGATTCGAAATCAACCGGACAGCGGGACAGTGCGCCACACAGAATTTGGCGCGAGTAAAGCAGCCACACAAACAGGCAGCCCAACAAAGGAACGGAGCGTTCGTTGAGGGGAGACGAGTATTAAAGAAAAGGTTAGAACAATAGATGGTGTCCCAGGGCAGGTTCGAACTGCCAACCTTCCCCTTAGGAGGGGGATGCTCTATCCAATTGAGCTACTGAGACAAACGCTGGTCGCAGCAGACGCTGCATGACGGACGGCGTGCATGTTAACCACCGAACCCCGATTTGTCATGTCGTCCGTTGGGCTTTTTAAGTGTAGGCAAGCGCCCAGCAATGATGCGGGAAGAATTACCGTGCATTTTGCACTCCCCTTGAAAGGTCATCATTGCAGATTGCAACCTGAACAATCCAAAAAATCCACTCAACTGCTTGTTTTTAAAGGACATAACAGAGGCTAGACTGTTGGCACGACGGCTGCTGTGTCTGTTCTATAGAAGAAGATTCGGAGCTACGCCCATGAACAGCACCCTTTTGCTTGCAAACGCAATTGCTTTGGCGGTTTTGGTGGGCTTCCACTTTATGGCCGAAAGCGACTCGCCGCAGCCTTTGGCGCAGCGCATACCGCATTACTTGCAGGTACAAAAAGCGCCCCAACTGGCGGTGCTGAGCGATCAGGACACCTCTACACGACACGCTGTCAGTAACTCGGAGCAGGTGCAACCAGCACTGACCTCCGAACATCTGGTTTTTTGAAACATCTTCAGGAGTACAACATGTCCAAGTCAGCTGCGGGATTTCTGATCCTCGCCCTATTGAGTGGCGTCGTGCATTTATCGCTGTTCGAGGAAGCTGAAATCACCCCGCCCCTGATTAGCTGCGCCGTTTTTGGCCTGCTATTTGTGCTGGCACTGGCCGCAGGACGAAAGATCAAATTTGATCCGGTTTTACGCTGAGCCTGATCAGACACAAGAGAGCATTAACAGCTTCCGTCAGATCACCTGAGTTGTCGATAAGGTGTACTGGCCCATCACTTGATCTCCTGTCTTTGAAAAACGCATTGCGAGCCAGTCTCGCGTCAATTTGCTCAGGCGTTTCTCGACCGCGCTTGAGCAAACGTTCTCGCAACACCCCATCACGAACTGTCAGCAAAACCGGTAACAGCCTTGGATAGCACTCCATTGCATGACGCAGATTGGCCCGTGAGCCATTGACCAATACATGCCGTCCTGCCCTCAGCAATTGGTTCATTTCCACCGGAATTCCGTAGGCAAGACCATTGGCACGCCAAGCCAGTGAGAAGTCGCCGACTTGCTCGCGGCGCTCGAACTCCTCCGGCGTCACACCAATGGCATCTTCCCCTAACGATTCAGCCGATCGCGTGATGATCCGACGCATGATTTCACAGTTCAGTGCTTGTAATGGCCCGCGCGCAGCCTCTATCAGACTGTCCTTGCCTGAACCGGACGGTCCCATTAAATAAATTAGCTTGCCATCCATCCTGAAAACGCCCTCCAACGGGTGTCTGCCACTAGTAAATCGGCAATTTGCCACTATCCTGTACAGGTAAGGAACAAGGATGCAGAACCCGCATAGCATGCATGTTCTGATGCGTACGGACATCAATTGATATGCAGCAGGAAGCGGACAAGGTTGCGGACAGAGGCGAAGATTTCAAACCAGTCCGCATTTCTGATAATTGGTGCTGGCATTACGCCTTTACCCAGCTCAATATTTGTCACAGAATTGACGCCAATGATCTGGCAATTTTGAGGCATGATGCGGGCCTCTTAACAATTCAGGTTGAACCATTTGGCGCGGATGCTTGTCCTACCACACATCCTGCGGCCAATCCCGAGAACCGCTCCCCTGAACTAACCGGTTAAATATATGCGCCCATTGAAACAGGCAATTTATTCCAGCCGTACGGCTGACAAGTTCGTCGTACGTCTGCCAGACGGAATGCGTGAACGCATTGCCGAGGTGGCTCGCAATCATCATCGCAGCATGAACTCCGAGATCATTGCGCGCCTTGAGCAGAGTCTTATTCAGGAAGGTGCACTGGGCGAAGAGCTGAGCATGCGCCTGGACAGCCCGGAGCTGTCGTTGCACGAGCGCGAGCTGTTGCAACGTTTCCGCCAGCTGTCTCACCGCCAGCAGAACGCCTTGGTGTCCTTGATTGCCCATGACGCCGAAATGGCAGCAGACGCGTCCTGAGCCATAACGAACATCTCAAGCCAGCATAATTGCTGGCTTTTTTTTGCGCGGATTTTGAGTTTTCCCAAGCACAAAAAAGCCCGCCAGATAGGCGGGCTGTTTCGCTGTAGCTGATCAGAGCAGGAATATTGTCGCCAACCCGAGGAAGATGAAGAAACCACCGCTGTCGGTCATCGCAGTGATCATCACGCTAGCCCCCATCGCTGGATCTCGCCCCATCTTCGCCAAGGTCATAGGGATCAACACCCCCATCAATGCGGCCAGCAACAGATTGAGCGTCATTGCCGCGGTCATCACCACACCCAACGACCAACTTCCGTAAAGAAGGTAAGCAACCACGCCGATTACACCACCCCAGACCAAGCCATTGATCAAGCCTACCGCCAACTCTTTGCGCATTAGCCGCGAAGTATTACCGGTGCTGACCTGGTCGAGCGCCATGGCACGAACGATCATGGTGATCGTCTGGTTACCGGAATTACCGCCAATACCCGCCACGATCGGCATAAGTGCTGCAAGTGCTACCAGCTTCTCGATCGAGCCCTCGAACAGACCGATCACTCGCGACGCAACAAACGCAGTGATCAAGTTGATCGCCAGCCACGCCCAACGGTTGCGCAGAGACTTCCAGACCGAAGCGAAGATATCTTCCTCTTCACGCAGACCGGCCATGTTGAGAACTTCGCTCTCGCTTTCTTCACGAATCAGGTCGACCATTTCGTCGATGGTCAGACGACCGATCAACTTGCCGTTCTTGTCGACCACCGGAGCCGAGATCAAGTCATAACGCTCGAACGCTTGAGCAGCGTCATAGGCATCTTCGTCCGGGTGAAAACTCACCGGATCGCTGGCCATGACTTCAGAAACCTGTTTTTCCGGATCGTTGACCAGCAAACGCTTGATCGGCAGCACGCCCTTGAGCACACCATCGTAATCGACCACGAACAGCTTATCGGTATGGCCCGGCAGCTCTTTAAGCCGGCGCAGGTAACGCAGAACCACTTCGAGACTGACGTCCTCACGGATGGTCACCATCTCGAAGTCCATCAGTGCACCGACCTGCTCTTCGTCGTAAGACAAGGCCGAACGCACGCGCTCACGCTGCTGGTTATCCAGGCTCTCCATCAGCTCATGGACGACGTCTCGCGGCAGCTCGGAAGCCAGGTCAGCAAGTTCGTCAGCGTCCATGTCCTTGGCGGCAGCCAGGAGCTCGTGATCGTCCATGTCGGCGATCAGCGTTTCACGAACGGAATCGGATACTTCAAGGAGAATGTCGCCGTCGCGATCAGCCTTGACCAATTGCCAAAGCGTCAGACGGTCGTCCAGCGGCAAGGCTTCAAGGATGTAGGCAACGTCGGCGGAGTGCAGATCATCAAGCTTGCGTTGCAGCTCGACGAGATTTTGCCGGTGAACCAGGTTTTCGACGCGATCGTGATGCGCGCCCTCCTGGCGATGAGTCAGGTCTTCAACGACCCGCTGACGCTGCAGCAGCTCAACGACCTGAGCCAGGCGATCCTGCAGGCTTTCTTGCGTTTTCTTTACTTCGATTTCAGACATAGGCGAACTCCACTCCCAGCAGCGGGGCACGCCGGAAGAATCAATCAGTCAATTCATGATTGGTGAAACGGGGTACTGAGTAACTACTGGGTAAGTCCATGGAATTTTTCCATAAGCCCCGGCGGGGCTGACGGGCGCAATGATACACCGCCTGACGGTTTAAAACGTTAAAAAATCGCGGTCGAAACAAGCGCTTGCGAAACAATCCTGAGCACCGTCCTGATCCTTGCTATGCGACGACTCATTCTGAAAAGAAAACACACCGGCGTCGAAAAATGTAGCGACTACCCTTGAGCATAGATCGTCATGGAGGACGTCGAATGCCCTTGAAAACCTCTCACCTTGCACTCGCCAGCCTGCTCTGTCTGCCGCCTAGCGGAGCCGCCCTCACGCTGCATCGCTGCGAAGCCGATGATGGCAGCATCACCTTCACCTCGATGAGTTGCGCGCACGGCGAGCGGCGCTCAGAACAGGAAGTTCACCCCTACTCCCCCGGATCCGTCGCGGCGGTGATGCCAGAACACAACCATGAGCAAATATCCGGCATGACTACCAAAACTCGAGCACCAGGGATTGTCGGTCACGCTGAAGACAGATGCGGAAACCTGATCGATGCCAGGCAACGGCGCGAAGCGATCATCAATCGCCGCGTCATTGCCGGCATGAGCCAGCAAGATGTCGAGAGCGCGTTGGGCAAGCCAGACAAGGTAAATATCCGAACATCGGCGACGAGCTATCGATACGACCTCAAGCGAGGACGTTCGGCTCAGATTGATTTTGATGAGCGAGGATGTGTGAAGGCAAAAGCCAAATCCCGGACAGCAAAAAGCCCGCGTTAGACGCGGGCTTTTTGGTATATGGTGCACTCGACAGGATTCGAACCTGTGACCGCTCGGTTCGTAGCCGAGTACTCTATCCAGCTGAGCTACGAGTGCATTTGTGTTTTTAGACCAGACCACAACTGGCTGAAACTAAGTTATTCACATTGCTGCAACTAACTCTTAAATGGTGCACTCGACAGGATTCGAACCTGTGACCGCTCGGTTCGTAGCCGAGTACTCTATCCAGCTGAGCTACGAGTGCATTTGTGTTTGTTAGACCAGATCACACCTGGTTGAAGCCAAGTCATTTACATTGCTGCAACTGACTCTTAAATGGTGCACTCGACAGGATTCGAACCTGTGACCGCTCGGTTCGTAGCCGAGTACTCTATCCAGCTGAGCTACGAGTGCATTTGTTGCGCCGCATTATAGCCCGTCTAATCTCTATTCCAACCACTTTTTCTATTAATTTCAACAACTTACAGAAAAAGCCAGATTACAACGTACTAAGCAAATAATGGCGGAGAACGGGGGATTCGAACCCCCGACACCCTTTTGAGGTGTACTCCCTTAGCAGGGGAGCGCCTTCGGCCACTCGGCCAGCTCTCCGCAACACGGGGCGTATCTTAACCAACCTTTTCCCCGTTTGCAAACATAAAAAACGATAAAAATTAATGGCTTGGTTCTTCGTCCTTCTCTTTCTTTATACGCAGGTAAATTTCCTCACGGTGCACGGCAACCTCTTTCGGGGCGTTGACGCCGATACGCACTTGGTTTCCTTTAACGCCGAGCACGGTCACGGTGATTTCGCCATCACCGATAATCAGGCTTTCTGCGCACCGACGAGTCAGAATCAGCATACCTTTCTCCTCACGCAATTCACTTCAGGGACAACAGTCTGCAAAAAAAAGGCACCCGACCTACAACCGGAGCGATCGTAGCCCTACATGCCTGAGTATTGACCAGCGCGAGCAAAAGAACAGTTCAGGACTCGCGCCATTCAAAAAATAAAGGGCGCGGTCAGACCGCGCCCTTCAAGAAACGGAATTACTCGCCCTGACGGGCCGGAGCATCCAGTTCGAAAGCCGTGTGCAGGGCGCGCACAGCCAGTTCCAGGTACTTCTCTTCAATCACCACGGAAACCTTGATTTCCGAGGTCGAGATCATCTGGATGTTGATGCTTTCTTTTGCCAGGGATTCGAACATGCGGCTGGCCACACCTGCGTGAGAACGCATGCCGACGCCGACGATCGAGACTTTGGCAATCTTGGTGTCGCCAACCACTTCACGGGCACCGATCTCGCGAGCGGTGTTTTCCAGTACGGTCTGCGCGGACTGATAGTCGTTGCGGTGCACGGTGAAAGTGAAGTCGGTGGTGTTATCGTGCGCAACGTTCTGCACAATCATGTCGACTTCGATGTTCGCGGCACTGATCGGGCCGAGAATCTTGAATGCCACGCCCGGGGTGTCTGGCACGCCACGGATGGTCAGCTTGGCTTCATCGCGGTTGAAAGCGATGCCGGAAATGATCGGCTGTTCCATGGTTTCCTCTTCATCAATAGTAATGAGGGTGCCCGGACCCTCCTTGAAGCTGTGCAGTACGCGCAGCGGAACGTTGTACTTGCCGGCGAATTCCACCGCACGGATCTGCAGCACCTTGGAACCGAGGCTGGCCATTTCCAGCATCTCTTCAAAGGTAATCTTGTCCAGACGCTGAGCGACCGGCACAACACGCGGGTCGGTGGTGTAGACACCATCAACGTCGGTGTAGATCTGGCACTCGTCAGCCTTCAACGCGGCAGCCAGTGCCACGCCGGTAGTGTCGGAACCGCCACGACCGAGGGTGGTGATGTTGCCGTGCTCATCGACGCCCTGGAAACCGGCGACAACGACAACACGACCGGCTTTCAGATCACCACGAATCTTCTGGTCATCAATCTGCAAGATACGCGCTTTATTGTGCGCACTGTCTGTCAGGATCCGCACCTGATTACCGGTGTACGACACCGCTGGCACGCCGCGCTTGATCAGCGCCATGGCCAACAGGGCAATCGTCACCTGCTCACCGGTGGAAACGATCACGTCCAGCTCACGCGGAACCGGTTGCGTGTCGCCACTGATTTGCTTGGCCAGATCGATCAGACGGTTGGTTTCGCCGCTCATTGCAGACAGCACAACCACCAGGTCATCGCCGGCATCGCGGAATTTCTTAACCTTGTCGGCGACCTGCTCGATTCTCTCGACAGTACCGACCGAGGTGCCTCCAAATTTCTGTACGATCAAAGCCATTTCAAAGCCGCCTCTGCCCATGAAGGGCGCCCAATAATCACTCGAACAGCCGACGGGCCCGCCACTAGACTGCGGGCCGGGCGGACTGCCTTATAAACCCTGCTCGACGAATGGAACGGTCAGCGCCAGTGCGCCATCCAGTGCGCCGGCGTCGATACCGCCGCCCTGCGCCATGTCCGGACGACCACCGCCCTTCCCGCCCACTGCCGCAGCAGCCTGCTTCATCAAATCACCGGCTTTGAGTTGGCCAGTCAGGTCCTTGGTTACGCCTGCAACCAGTACGACCTTTTCCTCATGGACACTGCCGAGCAGGATCACTGCGCGGCCGAGTTTGTTTTTCAGTTGATCGACCAGCGCCAGCAGCGCCTTGCCGTCCTGACCATCCAGACGTGCAGCCAGAACCTTCACATCCTTGACGTCCACTGCCGAGTTCGACAAATCGTCGCCCGCGGCACTGGCGGCCTTGGCCTGCAACTGCTCCAACTGCTTCTCCAGTTGGCGGTTGCGCTCCAGCACAGCCGACAGCTTGTCGATCAGATTGTCGCGGCTACCCTTAACCAGGCTGGCCGCTTCCTTGAGTTGTTCTTCTGCCGCGTTCAAGTAGGCCAGTGCCGCAGCACCGGTGACTGCCTCGATACGACGTACGCCCGATGCCACACCGCCTTCGCTGATGATTTTCAGCAGGCCAATGTCACCGGTACGGTTGGCGTGGATACCGCCGCACAGCTCGACGGAGAAATCACCGCCCATGCTCAGCACGCGCACGCTGTCGCCGTACTTCTCGCCGAACAGCGCCATCGCCCCTTTGTTCTTCGCGGTTTCGATGTCGGTTTCTTCGGTTTCAACCGCGGAGTTTTTGCGGATCTCGGCGTTGACGATGTCTTCCAGCGCTTTGATCTGTTCCGGTTTGATCGCTTCAAAGTGGCTGAAATCGAAACGCAGACGCTGACTATCCACCAACGAACCTTTCTGCTGAACGTGCTCGCCCAGCACCTGACGCAAAGCAGCGTGCAGCAAGTGCGTGGCCGAGTGGTTCAACGAAGTCGCGTGACGCACTTCGGCGTCGACGTGGGTTTCCACTGGTGCGCCGATGGTCAGGCTGCCCGAGTCCAGCACACCGTGGTGCAGGAATGCGCCGCCGGTCTTGGTGGTGTCACGTACGTCGAAACGTGCGTTGCCTGCCTGCAGGAAACCGCAGTCGCCGATCTGGCCGCCGGATTCAGCGTAGAACGGCGTCTGATTCAGAACGATCACCGCCTCTTCGCCTTCATTCAAGACGTCGACCGACTGACCATCTTTATAGATGGCGACAATTTTTGCCGAACCGCTGGTGTCTTTGTAACCGGTGAACTCGGTGGCCACATCAACCTTGACCAGGGTGTTGTAGTCCAGACCGAACGAACTGGCCGAACGTGCGCGAACACGCTGGGCTTCCATCTCACGCTCGAAACCGACTTCATCGACGGTCAGGCCACGCTCACGTGCGATGTCAGCGGTCAGGTCCATCGGGAAACCGTAGGTGTCGTAGAGTTTGAACACCACGTCGCCCGGCACCACGGTGCCTTTGAGTTCCAGCAGGTCCTGCTCGAGGATCTTCAGGCCGTGCTCCAGGGTCTTGGAGAACTGCTCTTCTTCGGCCTTGAGCACGCGCTCGATGTTGCTCTGCTGCTTCTTCAGTTCCGGGAAGGCTTCGCCCATCTCGGCGACCAGCGCCGCGACGATCTTGTAGAAGAAGCTGCCGGTAGCGCCCAGCTTGTTACCGTGACGGCAAGCACGACGGATGATCCGGCGCAGCACATAACCGCGACCCTCGTTGGACGGCAACACGCCGTCAGCGATCAGGAAACCGCACGAACGAATGTGGTCGGAGACAACCTTGAGCGACGACTGATCGCCGTTTTCGCAACCGATCGCTTCAGCCGAGGCCTTCAGCAGGTTCTTGAACAGGTCAATGTCGTAGTTGGAATTGACGTGCTGCATCACCGCACTGATCCGCTCCAGGCCCATGCCGGTGTCGACCGACGGTGCTGGCAACGGATGCAACACGCCATCGGCGGTGCGGTTGAACTGCATGAACACGTTGTTCCAGATTTCGATGTAACGGTCACCGTCTTCTTCCGGCGAACCTGGAGGGCCGCCCCAGATGTGGTCGCCGTGATCGTAGAAAATCTCGGTGCATGGGCCGCACGGGCCGGTATCGCCCATGGTCCAGAAGTTGTCGGAGGCGTATGGCGCGCCTTTGTTGTCGCCGATGCGAATCATGCGCTCGACCGGCACACCGATTTCTTTGGTCCAGATGTCATACGCTTCGTCGTCGGAGGCGTAGACGGTGACCCAGAGTTTTTCCTTCGGCAGTTGCAGAACGCCGGTCAGGAAAGTCCACGCGTAGGTAATCGCGTCCTTCTTGAAGTAGTCGCCGAAGCTGAAGTTACCGAGCATTTCGAAGAACGTGTGGTGACGAGCGGTATAACCGACGTTTTCCAGGTCGCTGTTCTTGCCACCGGCACGCACGCACTTCTGGCTGCTGGTCGCACGGGTGTACGCACGTTTTTCCTGGCCCAGGAAGCAGTCCTTGAACTGGTTCATCCCCGCGTTAGTGAACAGCAGGGTTGGGTCGTTGCCCGGAATCAAAGAGCTGGAGGCTACACGGGTGTGGCCTTGCTCTTCGAAGAAGCGAAGGAAGGCTTCACGGATTTCTGCGCTTTTCATTAGGTTCTTCCACGGAGGCTGCGGCCAAAGGCCTGTTCGAAACGTCAACAGACGAAGCGACGGCAAAGGGCCGCATTATATCGGCCCTGCGCGCGGGGTACAGCGTGTTTATACGATAGAAACGGTCAATTGGACGGCTAACGCTGTCACTTGCGCGAAAACTCGACGAATGTCGCGATCACTTGCTCGATTTGCGAGCGATTGACGTCCATGTGCGTGACCATACGCAGGCGCGCGGCGGCGCTCAACTTGATCCCGCGTTCGGCAGCAAAGGCCTTGATCGCTTTGGCTTTGTCACCCATTTGCACATAAACCATGTTGGTTTGCACGGGTTCAACGATGAAACCTGCTTCACACAAACCATCGGCCAGCAACTGCGCGTTGGCGTGGTCGTCCGCCAGACGTTCGACATTGTGATCCAGCGCATACAGCCCCGCCGCCGCCAGCAGGCCAGCCTGACGCATGCCGCCACCGACCATTTTGCGCAGACGGCGGGCCTTGCCGATCAGTTGTTCAGAGCCACACAACACCGAGCCAACAGGCGCGCCAAGGCCTTTGGACAGGCACACCGACACCGAATCAAAGTACTGAGTGATTTCCCGGGCATCCACGCCCAGCTTGACCGCGGCGTTGTAGAGGCGCGCGCCGTCAAGGTGCAACTGCAGGCCTTTGTCCTGAGTGAAGCGGCGGGCGCGGGCCAGATAGTCCAGCGGCAGCACTTTGCCCTGCATGGTGTTTTCCAGCGCCAGCAAACGAGTACGGGCGAAATGGAAGTCGTCCGGCTTGATTGCTGCCGCGACCTGATCCAGATCCAGCGAACCGTCGGCCTGCACTTCCAGCGGCTGCGGCTGGATCGAACCGAGTACTGCTGCGCCACCACCTTCATATTTATAGGTGTGCGCCTGCTGACCAACGATGTATTCGTCACCGCGCTCGCAATGCGCCATCAGCCCCAGCAGGTTGCTCATGGTGCCGGTCGGCACAAACAAAGCGGCGGCAAAACCCAAGCGGCTGGCCAGTTCGGCTTCCAGACGATTGACCGTCGGATCTTCGCCGTAAACATCATCACCGGTGTCCGCTGCGGTCATCGCGTCGAGCATGGCGAGAGTCGGTTGGGTGACGGTGTCGCTGCGAAGATCGATAACGCTCATGAACCTGGCCTCAAGTCAGCAGGGGAAATCCCTTTACGAAGTGGAATTACTGCGGTCATCGCGCGGATTAATCAACCCTTGCACAAGGAAAAGTCGTTTCGAACCGCCAGAAAACTCGATGGCAATCATCAGAAAGGCGCAATGCACAGAGCCACAATCTGTGTTAAAAACGCTGCGCCGCCCGAGAAAGGGCGGCAAAAACGTTCTCAGGGCGGGGTGCAATTCCCCACCGGCGGTAATTGCGCGCAATGCGCATAGCCCGCGAGCGCTTGGCGACGAACACAGCTTGGGTTGTGCGCGGCGGCAAGGTCAGCAGACCCGGTGTGATTCCGGGGCCGACGGTCATAGTCCGGATGAAGAGAGAACGGGATTAACGCCAAAGGGCCGTCCGCGTGCATTCTTGCGTGCGCTCGTACCCTTGAATCCCTTTCGATTCATAACGCCCTGTTTTTCACACAAACAGGAGTCAGAACATGCAACCCACCGCTATCGACAGCAAAAGCAAACACCCCCACGGCGATCGCGTCGCGTTCATCCAGGCCTGCTGGCACAAGGAAATTGTCGACCAGAGCCGTAAAGGCTTCGTCGCCGAAATGCTTGCCTTGGGTTATCAGGAATCGGACATCGACATTTTCGAAGTCGGCGGCGCCTTTGAAATGCCCCTGCACGCCAAGCTGCTGGCCAAGACCGGTCGTTATGCCGGCATCGTCGCCGCAGCCCTGGTCGTGGACGGCGGCATCTATCGTCATGAGTTCGTCGCCCAGTCGGTGGTCAGCGGCCTGATGCAGGTGCAACTGGAAACAGAAGTGCCGGTGTTCTCGGTGTCGCTGACGCCGCATCACTTCCACGCCGGTGAAGAGCACCAGAAGTTCTTCTTCGAGCACTTCGTGCACAAGGGTCAGGAAGCGGCCAGAACTTGCGCCGATACGCTGCAAAAGGTTCGTGCGCTGCGCCGTAGTGAGCCGCGTGCACTCGCCGTCTGACCAAAACGCTTCCCTGTAGGAGCTTTCGAGTGAAACGAGGCTGCGATCTTTTGATCGTCTAAAAACAAGATCAAAAGATCGCAGCCTTCGGCAGCTCCTACAGGATTTTGTGTCAGGCCAAAATTGCGTCAGGCGAGATTTTCGTCGCCGCTTGGCACGATCAGAATGCCCGCGCGCAGGCCGTTCTTGACCTTCGGGTTGGGGAAAATGATCCGCGCGCCCTCTTCCTCGATGACCCAGCGGGTATTGGCCAGATCTTCGGCCAACACATACCCCATCTCCAACTCTGAAAAGTTTTCGATGTCCTGCGGCAGGTTCAGGCGGAACGCATCGCTGTGCTTGATGATTTCCCGCGCGACGCTGAACAGCTGCAAACCGTCCAGCCCCTGCTCTGCCATCTCCGGCTCGTTGCCTTCAATGATCTGCTGCAGACGGGTTTCCAGCAGCGAGACATTGACCCCGTCGTTCTGCCCGAACGGCCGCGCCTTGCCCAGTTCCAGCGTAAAAGCCTCGGCACCGAGCTTGTCGTAGGTGTACGAGCTGAAGACGATCGACGGTTTGTTCTGCAACAGCACCGCTTCCATCCCGGCAGCGCGCAGACGCGCCAGCTCCAGACGCGAATGCTGGCGACCTTCCTTCCACGGATACAGGGCGAACTGCTCGATCTTCGAACCGCGAATCGCCGTGTGCAGGTCATAGTGCAGACGCTGGCGATCCGGCAGGCTGAAGAAACTCGCCGCCAGACGCTCCAGCTCACAGGCACGCAGCGCTTCTGAGCCACTGCTTTGTTCATGACGGCCGTTGAACAGCCGATTGACGTCCTGCTCGACGAAACGCTCGCCCTTGCGAATCGCTTCGGGGTTGCCGAACAGGAACAGAATGCGTGCGCGCGGCTTCAGATCACCGCGGGCGATGTCGTGCAGCAGCCGGTCAAGCAACTCGATCGGCGCTGTTTCGTTGCCGTGGATGCCTGCCGACAGCAGCAGGTCCAGGCCATTGTCACGCGCTTGTGGTGGCCGGACTTCCAGCGCACCTTCGCTCAACCAGCGCATACGCACGCCTTCGACAGTCAGTTGAGTCTTCTCCGCCGGTTCGCGGCCGGCGAGGGTCAGTTCAAGCAGTTTGCCGAGGGCGAGCATAGAGCGGTTTCCTTAGTGGTCGTGGTTGCAATCCGGGCCGTGCACGTGGCCTTCGTCGTCGCCGACGTCAGCCGGTTCCATTTCCAGTTGCAGACTTACCAGATTAGTCGCCAATGGGCGCAGCAGCAGGTTGGCGTACTCGGCGTCACCTTCTTCCACGTCCACGCCGATCAGCAGTTGGCCACGGCCGTCCTGCTGGATCCACAGCTCTTTGCCTTGCCACATGACCGCGACGCGGGTGCACGAGGTTTGCAGTTGCGTGCCGTCGGTGTCTTCAAGGATCAGCTGCAGGGAATCGCTCATGTTTTTACTCTCTTGGGGAGACAAGCCGCGCGCCGCGTTCAGGCGACGCGCCGGCCATCAATTGATCTGGAATGGATAAACCGCGCCCAGTTTAAGGATTTGCGTCAGTTCATCCAGTGCCGTCCGGCATTCAAGCAGCAATTGCGGATCCGCCAGATCGGTTTCGCTCAGGCGGTCGCGGTAGTGCTTTTCAACCCATGCGGTCAACGAACCGTACAACGGTGGCGTCATGATAACCCCTGGGTTGACCGCCGCCAGTTCGGTTTCGTTAAGCGCGACGCGCAGTCGCAGGCACGCCGGACCACCGCCGTTCTGCATGCTTTGCTTGAGATCGAAGACTTTCACTTCGCGAATCAGACCGCCGGAGCTGGTCAGACTCTGCAGGTAAGCCCACACGCGTTCGTTGGCCTGGCACTCTTGCGGCACGATCAACAGCATCGAACCGTCAGGACGCGAGAGCAATTGGCTGTTGAACAGGTAGGAGCGCACTGCGTCATCCACGGTGACTGCCGAACGCGGCACACACACGGACTGGAAGTTGCCGCCGACTTTAGCGAGTTTGCCTTGCAGCTCGGCCAGCATCTGATCGGTCTCGAGGAACGCGTCCTCGTGATAGAACAGCACTTCACCGTTACCCACGGCGATCACGTCGTTATGGAACACGCCCTGATCGATCACGTTCGGGTTCTGCTGCGCGTAAACCACGCCTTCGTCACGCAGACCGTGCAGACGCGCAACGGCTTGCGAGGCTTCGAGGGTCTGGCGCGCCGGGTATTTCTGCGGCGCCGGATAACGATTGTCGAAGGCACTGCGACCGAACACGAAGAACTCGACGCCCGCTTCGCCATACTCGCGGCAGAAACGTGTGTGGTTGGCCGCACCTTCGTCGCCGAATTGCGCCACTGCCGGCAGCGCGGCGTGATGGGCGAAGTGTTGCTGATTGGCGAACATCGCGCCGAGCACGCGGCTGGTGGTCGGGTGCTCGATGCTGCGGTGGTATTTGCAGTTGAGGTTGGCGGCGGTGAAATGCACGCGACCGTCTGCGGTGTCAGCACTCGGACTGACCGTGGCGGCGTTCGCTACCCACATGCTCGACGCCGAGCAACTGGCGACCAGCAGCGGCATCGCCTCTTTGGCGGCGCGCTCGATCACTTGCGCGTCGGTGCCGCAGAAGCCCAGACGGCGCAGAGCGGCCACGTCCGGACGTTCCTGCGGTGCGAGCACGCCTTGCTGAAAGCCCATTTCCATCAGCGCTTTCATCTTCGCCAGGCCCTGCAGCGCCGCTTCCTTCGGGTTCGAAGACTGCTGGCTGTTGCTCTGGGAGGCAACGTTGCCGTAGGACAGACCACCGTAGTTATGGGTCGGCCCCACTAGACCGTCAAAATTGACTTCATAGGATTTCATCAGCGAGGCTCCACGAGAATCTGTTGTTATAGGCTTCAGTAACTAACTGTTCAGTGCGACCGCGTCGCGGCCATCGCTGGCAAGCCAGCTCCCACAGGTTTGGCGGTGTTCACAGATTGTGTGGACGACTCGATCCCTGTGGGAGCTGGCTTGCCAGCGATTGGCATCACGCCATTTTCACGCCAGGCGTCAGGGCAGCAGGCAACACCAGGCTTGGGGTTTCCAGCGACGCCACCGGGTACGCGCAGTAATCCGCCGCGTAGTAAGCGCTGGCGCGGTGGTTGCCCGACGCGCCGACACCACCAAAAGGTGCGCTGCTCGCAGCGCCGGTCAGCTGTTTGTTCCAGTTGACGATACCGGCGCGGCTTTCCAGCCAGAACTGCTGATAACGCGCTTCGGAATCCGACAGCAGACCGGCGGCCAGACCGTAAGCGGTGTTGTTGGCTTCAGCGATCGCCGCTTCGAAATCGGCGTAGCGGATCACTTGCAGCAACGGGCCGAACAGTTCTTCATCCGGACGTTCAGCCACCGCGGTGACATCGACAATGCCCGGGGTCAGCAGCGCGGCTTGCGCCTGTGGTTGTGTCATTGCCAGCAGCGACACAGCGCCGTTGGCCAACAGATGTTCTTGAGCGTCCATCAGCGCTTTCGCCGCGCCGAGGGAAATCACCGAGCCCATGAACGGCGCCGGTTGCTGATCGAATGCACCGACTTCAATGCTCGCACTGACTTCCACCAGACGCTTGAGCAGGCTATCGCCCCAGGCGCCTTGCGGCACCAGCAGACGGCGAGCACAAGTGCAACGCTGGCCGGCAGAGATGAACGCCGACTGAATGATCGTGTAAACCGCCGCATCCAGATCCGCGACCTGATCCACCACCAGCGGGTTGTTGCCGCCCATTTCCAGCGCGAGGATCTTGTCCGGACGCCCGGCGAACTGCTGGTGCAGATGGTTGCCGGTGCGGCTCGAACCGGTGAAGAACAGACCGTCGATGCCCGGGTTCGCCGCCAGCGCGATGCCGGTTTCGCGCGCACCTTGCAGCAGGTTCAACACGCCCTCCGGCAGACCGGCCTCGATCCAGCACTTGACCGTCAGCTCGGCGACTTTCGGGGTCAGTTCGCTGGGTTTGAACAGCACGCTGTTACCGGCCAGCAGGGCCGGCACGATATGGCCGTTTGGCAGGTGGCCGGGGAAGTTGTAAGGGCCGAACACCGCGACCACGCCGTGCGGCTTATGGCGCAACACTGCAGTGGCGTCGCCCAACGGGCCGCTCTTTTCGCCGGTACGTTCGCGGTAGCTCTGCACCGAGATCGCGATCTTGTTGACCATACTGGTCACTTCGGTCGCGGCCTCCCACAGCGGCTTGCCGGTTTCCTCACCGATGGTGCGGGCCAGTTCGTCACTGTGGTTTTTCAGGGCGGCAGCAAAGGCTTCGAGGACGCTGATGCGCTCTTCCAGCGTGCGACGTGCCCAACCCGGGAATGCCTGACGCGCAGCCTGCACGGCGGACTCGACCTGAGCGGTGGTAGCGCCCTCCCCCGACCACAGCACTTGCTGGGTCACCGGGTTCAGCGATTGAAAGGCTTCGCCCTGACCGGCCAGCCACTCACCTGCAATGTATAGCGAATTCATTATTTCGACTCCCGTGCAGCGGACAACGCCACGGCGCGCACTTGATCGCCAGCGTTGAGTTGAAGACGTTTGGCGGTCAGCGGATCGACCACCAGCGTGCCGGCTGCGAGACGCGCCGGCGCAGCGGTGATGCGGCAGTCTTCGCGCTTGCGGTTATGGATGATGAACGGCGTGGCGTCGTCGCCTGGTGTGCCAACGGCGAGCACCAGCGCTTCACTGTCACGCACCGCGCGGATCTTGCCGGTTTCGCATTCGATGGCCGGACCTGCGTCGAAGATGTCGACGTAACCCTGATAGCTGAACCCTTCGCTCTTGAGCATCGCCAATGCCGGCTCGGTGTCCGGGTGCACCTGGCCGATCACACTGCGTGCGTCGGGCGACAGGAAACAGGTGTACAGCGGAAACTTCGGCATCAGCTCCGCGATAAACGCCTTGTTGCCAACTCCGGTCAGGTAATCGGCCTGGCTGAATTCCATCTTGAAAAAGTGCCGACCGAGGCTTTCCCAGAACGGCGAACGGCCGGCGTCATCGGACACGCCGCGCATCTCGGCAATGATCTTGTTGCCGAACAGCTCAGGGAACTCGGCGATGAACAGCATCCGCGCCTTGGACAGCATGCGACCGTTGAGGCCGGTGCGGTAATCGGCGTGCAGGAACAGCGAGCACAGCTCGGAATTGCCGGTCAGGTCGTTGGCCAGAAACAGCGTCGGGATTTCGCGGTAGATGTTCAGCTCTTGCGAAGCGCTGACGGTCAGTCCGACACGGAAGTTGTACCAAGGCTCACGCAGACCGACGGCGCCAGCAATGGCGGAAATCCCCACCACACGACCGTCGTCGTCTTCGAGCACGAACAGGTAGTCCGCGTCGCCACGGCCAGCTTCGCCGCGAAAGGTCTTCTCGGCCCAGCCGACCCGGTGGGCCAGACGTTCTTCGTTGGCCGGCAATGTGGTCAGGCCGGTGCCGGTGCTGCGGGCCAGGTCGATCAGCGCGGATAAATCGCTGCTGCGTACGGGACGAACAATCATGCTATCTCCTCAAACGGGCCGCCTTCGCCACCCGTGAAACTCGCTAAGGCGTTAAACCGCCACCAGGCGCACGCTGGCACCTTCACCGACGCCCAGGGCTTCGGCCGCTTCCAGATCCAGAGTCACCGGTTTGCCCGGCGCGTAATCCAGCTCCAGCAACACCGCGCGGTAATCCTGCAACTGCGCGTTGGCCACCAGATATTGACGCCCGGCACCTTTGACCGGCTCGCCGATCTTCACCGGCACCACGCGGCTCTGGGCGATCGAACGGATCCCCGACACACGTGCATGCAGGGTCGGGCCACCGTCGAAGATGTCGATGTAGTGATCGGTCTCGAAGCCTTCGCGCATCAGGATGTCGAAAGTGATCTGCGCACGCGGGTGCACCTGGCCCATCGCCTCTTGGGCGGAATCCGGCAGCAGCGGCACGTAGATCGGGTAATGCGGCATCAGCTCGGCGAGGAACGTACGGCTTTTCAGCCCGCACAGACGCTCGGCTTCGGCATAGTTGAGGTCGAAGAAGTTGCGACCAATGGCATCCCAGAATGGCGAGTCACCGTTCTCATCGCTGTAACCGACGATCTCGGTCACCACCGAATCGGCGAAACGTTCCGGGTGACTGGCGACAAACAGCAGGCGGCCACGGGAGTTGAGCTCGGACCACGGCGAACCGACCAGCTCGCGCTGCACGTAGAAACTGGTCAGCAAGCTGTTGCCGGTCAGGTCGTGGCACTGCGAAAGCACGTGGATCTTGTTGTGGATCTTCAGCTCGCGGGAAGCGTGGACGAAGGTCTCGTTGCGGAAGCTGTAGAACGGCTCCGAGTAACCGGCCGAAGCAACGATGGCCGAACAGCCGACCAGCTTGCCGGTGGCGGTGTCTTCGAGGACGAAGAAATAGCTTTCCTCACCGTTGAAGCTCACTTCGGCGGCAAACGAGGCTTCGCTCGCCGCAATCTTGTCGCTCAGACGTTCCACGTCATCCGGCAAGGAAGTGACACCAATCGGGCTGTCCGCAGCCAGACGCTGTACCTCGCCCAGATCAGCCATTTGCGCGGGGCGCATCACCAGCATGGTGTCACTCCTTTCTCTTATCAATTCACAGAAAAAAACACCGGACACTGTGGGAGCGAGCTTGCTCGCGAAAGCGGTGTATCAGTCAGCATAGATGGCGACTGAAACTCCCTCTTCACGAGCAAGCTCGCTCCCACAATGAATCTCACCGGCATCAAAAATTGGGTTCGACGCCTGAAAAGCTCCAGGCGTCGAAGGGTCTATCAGGCTTGCGTCAGAGCGGCGGCAGCACGTTCGAAGCGGTCCAGACCGGCATCGATATCGGCGTCTTCCACCACCAGGCTCGGGGCGAAACGGATCACGTCCGGGCCAGCCTGCAGAATCATCAGGCCTTCTTTTTCAGCGGCGTTGAAGATGTCTTTGGCCTTGCCTTTCCAGGCCTCGCTCAGCACGCAACCGATCAGCAGACCGAGACCACGCACCTGAGTGAACAGGCCGTACTTCTCGCCGATCTGCTCAAGACGCGATTTGAACTTGTCGTGCTTGGCGTTCACGCCGTTCAGCACTTCAGGGGTGTTGATCACGTCGATCACCGCTTCAGCGACCGCGCACGCCAGCGGGTTGCCGCCGTACGTGGTGCCGTGAGTGCCGACGACCAGATGTTTGGCCAGCGCTTCGGTGGTCAGCATGGCTGCGATCGGGAAACCGCCGCCCAGGCTCTTGGCGCTGGTCAGGATGTCCGGGGTCACGCCGTAATGCTGGTAGGCGAACAGCTTGCCGCTGCGGCCCATGCCGGTCTGCACTTCGTCGAACACCAGCAGCGCGTTGTTCGCGTCGCACAGTTCGCGGGCACCTTGCAGGTAAGCCAGTTCGGCCGGCAGTACGCCGCCTTCACCCTGGATCGGCTCCAGCACGACCGCGCAGGTCTTGTCGGAAACGGCGGCTTTCAGCGCTGCCAGATCGTTATAAGGCACGTGGGTGATGCCGGTGATTTTCGGGCCGAAACCGTCGGAGTACTTCGACTGGCCACCGACGTTGACGGTGAACAGGGTACGGCCGTGGAAGCTGTTCAGCGCGGCGATGATTTCATACTTCTCGGTGCCGAAACGGTCGAACGCAACGCGACGGGCCAGCTTGAACGCGGCCTCGTTGGCTTCGGCGCCGGAGTTGCAGAAGAACACACGCTCGGCGAACGTGGCATCGATCAGCTTGTGCGCCAGGCGCAGGGCTGGTTCGTTGGTGAACACGTTGGACACGTGCCACAGCTTGTTCGCCTGTTCGGTCAGTGCACCGACCAGCGCCGGGTGCGCGTGGCCCAATACGTTGACGGCGATGCCGCCGGCGAAGTCGATCAGCTCGCGGCCGGCCTGATCCCAGACGCGGGAACCGGCGCCACGCACAGGAATGAAAGCGGCAGGCGCGTAGTTGGGAACCATTACCTGGTCGAAATCGGCGCGTTGTACCGCAGCGTGCTCAACGGACATCGGAGTCTCCTGATGAGAAACACTCGCCTGAAACTGGCGAGCTTGGTGAGGATTGTAAGGACAGTTTTCAGCCCGGCCTTGTCGCCAAGCGACAACTTCTTATAGCGCAAACCCCGGATTTTCCCGGGTTTACGGCAATGCGACATATAGCGTCGCAAAGGCGCAGTTTAACTGGCGCCGTCGATTTGCGGCAGGCGGCAGAGAATACCAACTCATCCCCGCGACAAAGATATAAATATGTACCGCACAAGGGTGGCCGGTTCCTGATTTGCTGCGCATTCTTTTCAATGCCAAGGAATGGCCCATGCACCTGACACAGCGACACCCTCCGACAGCCTCGAACACCACGGACGACACACAGCATCCAGACGATCATTACCTGCCACTGAAAAAAGCCTTGCCCGATTGGCTCGGTAACGTTTCGTCGACACGGCGCCTGGCACTGACGAACACCCTGCCGCGCCTGTCAGCCCCCCTCCAGTCGGCATCCGCCGAGCAACATCAACAGATGATGGCCCTCAACGCCGCGCACTTGACCGCGCAAAGCGCGGTGGACCAAAGCCTGGAACACTTGCAGGATGCCAGCGCCTTTGCCGAGCCCTTGCTCCGGCAGGAACTGAAAAACTGCTTCGGCCTGGATCTGGATGTGCGCAACACCTTCGTGCGCCTGTACATCCCCGCGACCACTCCGTGGTTTCCGATCCGCACCGGCACGCGCGCCTGGACCGTGTCGTTACTGGACGCCGCGCTGCACAACTTCGAGGAGTCGGAAACCCGTCACGACGCCTTCGAAGCTGATTCGACCTTCGTCACTCGCCCCACTGAAACCGGCCAGTTCACGACACTGCCGGCGATCAAGACCAAGCTGAGCATTGCCGCTTTCACCCACCTGTGTCGAAGGCTGGACATCGGCGCGCGATACAAAGCCCATCTCGAAGACAACCTCGGCTATACCGATCCGATGGTCGCGTCCGTGTTGCGCAGCAAAATCGACGTCAGCCAGAAGGCCGCGATGAAAGCCGCCCTGCAGTGGGCGCGGATGAACCGCGATGTGTCGGAAAGCTATTTTCGCTTGATCGATGCCGTACTCGACGGCATGAAGGGCCTGTATATCAGCGGGGCAGCAGTGTTGTGCCATGACATGGGGATGCTGTGCGCGCCACTGACCGGTATCGTCGTTTTTGCCCCCGATCTTTACACCTCGCGAGATCCCGCGCGGGTGGTGGCTTATGTCCCCGACGATCCCGAGCATCCCTTCAAGGAGTACGCCTCGACCTATGAACTGATCGCCGAACTGACCCGCCAGTTGCGCTCGAAAGACTACCAGCAGTTTTTCAGCCGATTCGTGAACCACGAACACCGAGGCGTTTTCTTCAGCGCCCTCAACAGTCGCTTGAGCCAGATCATGTGGCACCCGCCCGAGCCCGGCAGTTCACTGCCCGCCTGGCGCGACACCGCTGTCGAACGGCCGGACCTGCAAACCACGCTGATACCGTTCCACGACGATCTGTGGCAACACCTCTATCACGCGAAACTGAACAAGATCTTCAATGACGCCCGGGTGATCGCCGTGCCCACCGCCGTGGTCGATCAAAAAGCGCGCTGGGCCTTCTGGGACTCGGTGAGCAACCTCATCTCCACCATCGTGCAAACCGCCGCGCTGATCGTCGCGCCGTTCGTGCCGGTGCTGGGTGAAGCCATGATGGCGTACATGGCTTATCAAATGCTCGATGAGGTGTTCGAAGGCATCGTCGAGTGGGCGCAGGGGCGAACGACTGAAGCCATGGAACACCTGATGGGTACCGTGGAATCGATGATCCAGTTGGGCATGTTCGCGATCGGCGGTGCGATTGGCGCAGCCGAGTTCCGCAAGGTATTGCCCAAGGAAGTCGTAGCGTTCATCGACCGCTTCAAACCGGTACAACTGGCCAGTGGTGAGACCCGCTATTGGGAACCGGATCTCGAACGCTACAAGCACCCGCAGGGCCCCACTGCCGATTCGCAACCCGATGCACTGGGTTTGCACACGCATCAGGACAAGCGCTTGTTGCCCTTGGAGGACGCCCACTTTGCCGTAAAAGAAAGCCAGGTGCCGGGGCAGTTCCGCATCGAACACCCGAGCCGCCCCGACGCCTACCAACCGCTGGTGCGCCACAATGGCGACGGCGCCTGGCACACTGAACTCGAGCAACCGCTGGAATGGGATGGCGCGACAGTCCTGCGCCGTATCGGTCCTTCCGTCGAGAGCCTGGCGCCGAACGAGCGCGAAACCGTCTTGCGGATCAGCGGAACCAGCGAAGACGCGTTGCGCAAAATGCATGTCAATCAGGAAAAAGTCCCGCCTCTGCTTGCCGACAGCATCCAGCGTTTCAAGATTGATCAGCAGTTGCAACGCTTCATCGATCAGCTCGACAGCGATGTCGCCGAAGAGTTTTTGCGCGCCGATCCGGTCACACAGCTGCAGGTACTCAGCGACTACGGGCGCTGGCCGGGCGACAAGTGCCTGCGTCTGCTCGATCGACAAGGGAAGCCGCTGTGGCAATCGTCTACGGACGCAAGCCTGCCCGTGACCGAACTGCGCCAGGACAGACTGGTCGGTGGCGACGTGCTGAAAACCCTGCTCTATACCCTCGACGAGACGCAGATCAAAGCCTTGTTGAACGAACCCTTCGCGGGACCGACGCTGTCGATCGAAGTACGCAGTCAGAACCTGCGCAAGCAAGTGGCGGCCCTCGCGCAACGCAACAGACGCACGCTGTTCGAGTCGCGTTATCAGGCCCTTCAGCACCTCGACGATCCGTTGGCGGCACGACTCCAGTCCCACCCTCCCGAACTGCCTGCCAGCATCACTCGCGAACTGATCGACACCGCGACCGGCAACGAACTGTTGCAGATCAGCGAAGGACAATTGCCCGCACGCCAACAGGCACTCATGCAGATGGCCAGTCAGGAGGTGCGCGTTACCCGCGCCTATGAAGGCCTGGAGCTGGGTTCGGTGAGCAATTCCGATACCGACTCTCTGGCGCTGCACAGCCTCAAATTGTTGCCGGGCTGGAGTGGCGATGTCCGCATCGAGATCCGTGACAGTCGCTACGAGGGCCCGTTACTGGACACTATCGGCCGTGAAGATGCACCCGCACACAAGGTGCTGGTTCGCAGCGACGATGGCCAATATCAACCTTACGACGAGCGCGGGAACCAACTGCATTCGTTCAGCGATTTCTATTCCAGCCTGTTGTATGCATTACCCGACGGTGAGCGCCAGAACCTCGACATCCGGGTCGGCCAGGGTCAGGCGCTGAAGGCGGCCATTCGCGAACGTACGCTTGAACGCAGCGAGTTGCGTCAGGTGATCGGCGATACGCCGACCCCAACGCCGGCTGCCGACACGCTGCGGCTGCTGGGGACCGATGGTTATCTCCGTGCTCCACGTCCGCTGCGCCCCGCTTCCCAACCGCACACACTCGAAGAAGATATCCGGGTGCTCTATCCGCGGATGTCGAACAATGAGATGCACTTTCTCGCCGAACGTATGCAAAGCAGTCCCGCAGGCCCGCGCGCAGAGATGCTTCGCTTGCAAAATGACTACCTGCAATTGCAGAACGAACTGCATGTCTGGGCCAACAACCCGCCCGCCACTCACCCCGAAACCGGCATGGCGCTGACGCCGCTGGAGAAGCGCGCCGAAATCCAGAACCGCAGATTGCTCAGGGAAGAATTGCTCAGAGGCTGGCGCCGGGAGAACGTCACGTACTACGATCAGCAGGGCTTTGCTGCCGGGTACGCGATGTTCCTGACGCCCGCGGTCATGGGCGACTTGCCCGTCCTGTCGGTCGACCTCAGTCATATCACTTTGCTCGCCATTGATGGCAGCCCCATGACCACCTCGGTCGACAGCTTTTTGCAGTCTTTCAGTCAGTTGCAGAAACTGGATGCGCGCAACCTCAACCTGCCAAGCCTGCCGCAAGCGCTGACCTCGATGCGCTCGCTGCGCGAATTGAGAGTACGCGATTGCCAGATCGGCCTGACAACGGTCACAGAGTCGGTGCTCGCCTCTTTGCCGCAACTCACTCTGCTCGATCTGCAAGGCAACCCGCTGGGCTTGCCACCGGACCTGCACACAATGCCTGCATTGCGTTACGTCAACCTGTCGAATACCGGCATTTACACGGTGCCCGAGGACTTGCTGGATCATCCACGTCTGATCTCGGCGCAATTCGATCGCAACCGCATTACCCGGATACCGGAACGGTTTTTCAACCTGGCCAGCTCCCTCAGCGACGGCTACACCTTTGCTGACAACCCGTTGAGCGCGGCCTCTCGCGAACGGGTAAAAGTGTTCTACGAGCACACCGGAAAGCACTTTGGTGTCCGGCCTGCGCCGGAGGACCTGCAGCGCACGATGGCCTTGTTCCCAACCCTTGATGCTGAAGGCGCTACACAGGTGCTGTACCGACTGCCCGGGTCATTGGCCGAGTGCGGTGCACAGTTGTCGCGCTGGGAAGATGAGCTCCGCGCTCTGAACCTCGAACTCAATCAATGGAGCAACCAGGCCGCCGTCCTTGACCCTGAAACGGGCGAACGTCTCACCCTGGAAGCACAAACCCGCGAACTGGAGGCCCGGCGATCCTTTGCGCAACAGATCGAGCAGTTCTGGCGCAGCCCGCCCAAATACCCCCGCCCCGAAGAACTGAGGGCAACGGCAACGTTCATTGGGGATATGCCGATGCTCAGCGCCGGTTTCGAGCGCGTTACCCGGCTGAACCTCACCGGCAACGCCAACATCACCTCCGCTCTGCGCTTCGTGGAGTGCTTCCCCAACCTTGCCAAGCTGAAAATGAACGGCTTCGAACTGGAGCCGCTAGCGCTGGGCGAAGTAAAACTGCCTCGACTGACCGACCTGGAGCTGAAAAATTGTGGCGTAGTCATGACCGCGGAAAATCAGGCGGCGCTGCTTTCACTCGACGCCCTCGAATCGCTGGACTTGAGCAACAATCCGCTGGGAACGTTCCCCGACCTGAACCTGTTGCCCGAACTGATCGATCTCGACCTGTCCAACTGCGGGCTGACCGTCGTGCCTGAAGGGCTGACCAGCCATCCGGAGTTACGAACCGCGGTGCTGGCGGGGAACCGCATCACGCACCTGCCTGACGAGCTGTTCGACCTTCCCGCCGAACGCAGTAACGGCATCGACCTTGCCGACAATCCGCTATCGGCAGCCACCCGCGACCAGATCAAGCACTACTACCGCATCCATCGAAACGACTTTGACGTAATGGCTGCCGAGCAAGACGTTGCCCTCGCCCGGCAGTTGTTTCCCGCTCTGAACGACCAAGAGGCCAGCGAGATGATCTACGACTTGCCTGGCAACCTGGCCGACAGCCGGACCCAACTCGTGCGCTGGAGAGCGGAGCTGCAACAAATGCGCGTGGACTTGGGCCGCTGGGCCATGGAAACGCCGTCAGCGCACCCGGTTACCGGTCAGGTGTTGGGCGAAAGCGAGCGTCTGGCGCAGCAATCCAAGCGTTCCGCCTTCAAGCAGTTCATGGAGGATTTCTGGCGCGAAAGGTCAATGGGCACCGGCACGCGCACCGCGTCTTTTGCGACAGACCTGACGTTCTTCGGCGAACTGCCCCGCCTGTCTGTGAATTTCGATCACGTCACAAACCTCAAGCTGGTGGGCAACGCCACGACCACGGGCATCGACTCGTTTGCGGCGTTGTTCCCGAATCTTCAGGCACTGGAACTGAAAGCCTTTGCGCTCGATGACATCCCCTCATTCGTCGCGCGCCTCAAGGATCTCAAAGCGCTCAAACTGACTGACTGCGCACTGACACTCACGCCTGAAGGGCAGCAACTGCTCGGTGCCATGCCCAAACTGCAGTTGCTCGATCTGAGCCACAACCCGCTCACAATCGCGCCTGATCTGAACGCCTTGCCGGGCCTGACAAGCGTTTCACTCGGCCATACGGATATCACCCGCGTGCCCGAGGGCATCGCCGAGCATCCGGCACTGGAAAACCTTTATCTCAATAACAACAACATCACAGAGCTACCGGACGCGATTTTCGGCTTGAGTGCCGACCAGGCCGACGGCGTCTATCTGAACGACAACCCCCTGTCCTTGACTGCCCGCGAGCGCATCAAACGCTTCTACGCCACACAGGGCCGCAACTTCCGGGTCAAACCGGCATCGGCTGACATTGCCATGGCGCACAAACTGTTCCCGCGACTGGGCGACAGTGCTGCCATCAACATGATTTATCGCCTGCCCGGGACATTGCAGGCCGGCACGGCTCAACTGCTCAGATGGGAGGCGGAAATCACCCGAATGATTGGCGATCTCAACGCATGGCGTGAGCGTCTGCCGGTCAACAATCCGTTGACTGAACGGCCATGGACTGCGCAGGAAAGAGCCACAGAACTCGCCGACAGACAAAATTTCAGCGACAAGCTCGAACAACTGTGGCGCGGCAGGCGTAACGACAATTCAGCACTACGGTTCAACACCTTCGATGCCAGTGCGACGTTTACCGGTGAGTTACCCGAGCTGAGCACCGACTTCAGTCACATCACGCATCTGAGTCTTCACGGCAATCCAGGGCTGAAGGTTTCCGAAGGCTTTCTCACCAGCTTCAGCGGATTGCAGGGGCTGGAACTGCAGGACTTCTCCCTGGGCCGGATACCTCAAGCGCTACACAACCTGCCACTCGAAACGTTGATGTTGAGCAAGTGCCGGATCACTCTGGATCCTGGCGGACAAGCGACGTTGTCCAGCCTGACCCGATTGAAATCGCTGGACTTGTACAGAAACACGTTGCAGGCCACGCCCGATGTATCGACCCTGCAGAACCTGACGTTCATCGATCTGATCAACACCGGGATCGATAGTGTGCCTGCCGGGCTGGAACAGCTGCCGCATCTGGAAGTTGCATTGCTGAGCGACAACAACATCGTCGAACTACCGGCGCAACTGACGCGTTATTCCGGGCGCGGTCTTGAACTGGGCGGCAACCCGTTGTCAGTGGCTTCCAGAGAACGAGTCAAAGCCGCTTTCCAGGCCAAGGCCGACAACTTTGGTATCTCGACCCAACAGGACGACATCGAACTGGCTCAAAACCTGTATCCATCGCTGTCCGGCTTCGACGCCAACGATCTGCTCTACAGCCTTCCGGGGACGCTGGCCGATGGACGTCTTGAGCTGATGCGCCGAAAAACCGACCTCACCCACCTGCTCGAACGCCTGGGCACCTGGGCCGATGAGATCCCCAGCGATCCTGTGACGCAGATGCCACTTGGGAACGACGCTGCTGCGAGGGAAAAACTCAAACGCCAACACTTCAGGGACAACCTGGAAAACGAGCTGCGCCGGGCGCCCACGCACCTGACAGGTCCAGAGGTCAACTGCGAGTTGTCGTTTACCGGTGAACTGCCGCCGCTGACCGCGCGCTTTGACCACATCGAACAATTGAAACTCACCACCAAGGCGTCGGCCCCGCCTCGGGTTGATCGTCTGCTGGCGCTCTTTCCGAAGCTCAAAGACGTCGACATCCGCCACTATCCGCTGGGCGAGTTTCCTCCCTCGATACTTGGTATGGACAGGCTGCGCAGCCTGTATCTGCCCGACTGTCAAATCACTCTGACTGCGCCGACCGCAGAGGCCTTCGCAGCCTTGAAAAACCTGAGATCGGTAGACCTGAGCAACAATCCGCTCAACAGAGCCCCAGACCTGAGTCATTTCCCGCAGATAACCGATGTGCGTTTCGGCAATTGCGCCTTGACCAAGGTGCCTGACGGCCTGTTCGAGCTGCCTCGATTGATGTACGCGGACTTGTCCGGGAACGCGATTACCGAGTTGCCAGGCGAGTTTCCTTCCCAGCCCGGCGACGTGATGATCGAATACGACTTCGACGACAACCCACTGACTGCCGAAAGCCAGCAGCGCCTCGATCGCTATGACGCGGCGTATCAAACGCGCCTATCGGAACAACGGTCGGGCAACGACACTGGGTATCCGGCGATTGAGGATTTCCATGATTTCTCCGCCAGCAGTGAAGTCGAATGAGGGTCGACCCGCGATCAGCCGCGTTCCGGCGGCACTGACGACAATTCGAACGGGCTGCTGCTGCGCCGCTGGTTGCGATCTTCCCGCGGCGTGGCACCGAAGAAGTTGCGATAGGCGCTGGAGAAATGCGGCCCCGAGGAAAAGCCACACGAGAGGCCGATCTGGATGATCGACTTGCTGGTCTGCATCAACATCTGCCGGGCCTTGTTCAGGCGCAGTTCCAGGTAGTACTGGCTCGGCACACGGTTGAGGTATTGCTTGAAGATCCGCTCCAACTGCCGACGGGACACGCACACATGCTGGGCGATTTCGTCGGTGGTCAACGGCTCTTCGATGTTGGCTTCCATCAGCAACACCGCTTGGGTGAGCTTCGGATGGCTGGAGCCGAGACGGTTCTGCAACGGGATGCGCTGACGCTCGCCACCTTCGCGGATGCGTTCAACGACCAGCTCTTCCGAAACTGCACCAGCCAGTTCCGCACCGTGATCTCGGGCCAGTACCGCCAGCAGCAGATCGAGAACGGACATACCGCCGCACGCGGTCAGTCGATCGCGATCCCAGTCGAACAAGTGACTGGTGGCAATGACTTTCGGGAAACGCTCGGCGAAATCGTCCTGCCAGCGCCAGTGCACGGCAGCGCGATAACCGTCGAGCAAACCGAGTTGCGCCAACGGATAGACACCGGCCGAGAGGCCGCCGATGACGCAACCGGCCCGCACCAATTGCTTGAGTGCACTGCTGAGCGCAGGCGCCAGGGTAGTCGGAGGCTCATCAGCGAGGAGGAACAGTTTCTGGAAATTTTCGAGCTTGCCGGTCCAGGCTTCACCGGGCAATTGCCATGCGCCTTCGGCCGGTGGCTCGGCCTGCAGGAACGACAACTCGTAAACCACCTCCGGGTGCACACGCTGAGCAACACGCAAGGCTTCCTCCGCCAGCGCCAGCGTCAACGCTTTAGTGCTGGGCCAAATCAGGAAACCAATTCGATGGGCAGTCATGGGCGGGCAATCCGAAACGAAGAACAGTGATGAAGGCAAGGGCCAATGCTAGCCCGTAAATGAACACAAATCATAAGTCCGGCGCAGATCACCTGTAGGAGCTGACGAGTGAAACGAGGCTGCGATCTTTTGATCTTGTTGCTGAAGATCAAAAGATCGCAGCCTTCGGCAGCTCCTACAGGAAATTGGAGCCAGCCTTCAGGCTGCGAAGCATGCACTATCTCGGTGCACAACGGCAGCCCTGATTTATTTCAAGCTGCCCGAGAGGAATTGCTGCAAACGTTCCGATTGCGGATTGACCAGCACTTCGCGCGGGTTACCGCTTTCTTCAACCACGCCTTTGTGCAGGAACACCAACTGGTTCGACACTTCACGGGCAAAGCCCATTTCGTGGGTCACCACGACCATGGTGCGACCTTCCTGCGCCAGCGCTTGCATGACTTTCAGCACGTCGCCCACCAGCTCTGGGTCGAGGGCCGAAGTCGGCTCGTCGAACAGCATCACTTCCGGTTCCATTGCCAGCGCACGGGCGATCGCCACACGCTGCTGCTCGCCGCCGGACATATGTCCTGGGAAAGCATCCTTACGATGGGCCACGCCAACCTTGTTCAGGTAGTGCTCGGCTTTTTCGCGCGCTTCGGCCTTGGACACGCCAAGGACGTGAACCGGTGCTTCCATGATGTTTTCCAGCGCGGTCATGTGCGACCACAGGTTGAAATGCTGGAACACCATCGACAGGCGCGAACGCATGCGCTGCAGCTGTTTCGGATCAGCGGCTTTCAGCGCGCCGTCCTTGTTCGCCACCAGTTTCAGCTCTTCGTTGTTGAGCAGGATCTTGCCCGCGTGCGGCTGCTCGAGCAGGTTGATGCAGCGCAGGAAAGTACTTTTGCCGGAGCCACTGGAGCCGATGATGCTGATCACATCGCCGGCTGCCGCTTTCAGGGACACGCCCTTGAGCACTTCGTGACTGCCATAGCGTTTATGCAGGTCTTGGACTTCAAGTTTGTACATGCGGTCGGTTCTCACAAAAACAGTCAGTCAGTCGTTGAGCAAGCGCCCGTGACGCAGCGCTTCGCGCCCCGCCACCTTGGCCAGCCAGAAACCGGGTTGGGCATAACGCAGCCGTTCAATGGCAAACAGCACCCCGGAGGTACCAGCACACACCGTGCTGGCCCGATCGGACAGAGGATCAATCACTTCAAAAATCTCGTCGCCCGCCTCGACCCATTCGCCGGGTTTGCGCAGAAAACTCACGACGCCCGGATGCGGCGCGAACAGCAACTCGGTGCCTTCGAATGGCATGCCTTCACACGCTTCGTGTGCCGGATTGGGCCACTCGCCAGTGATCAGGCCTTGTTCAGCGAGGAACGCCAGAATGCCTTCAGCATACGCGCAGGCTTCGGCGCGACCGGTATCGGCCTGACCACCCAGCTCAATCGTGGTTGCCAGACACGCCAGCGGAATCTGCGCATCGGGGAACTGCCGCGACAGACGCAGCCACGGCAACGAGCAGGCTTCATCGAACGAACTGCCGCCGGAATCTTCCGCCAGCAATCCGACCTTCACATTCAGGTGCGCCGCCAGCGAACGCCACTGCGGCCAGTGTTGCGGCAACGCATACATGTGCAGCGCGGCTTCGGCATCGCAGTGCAAATCGAGCACCATATCGGCGGTGCAGGCATGGCTGAGCAACACACGCTGCATGCCTTGTAACTGGCTGCTCGCCTGCGGCAATGCCGCGAGGTGATCAGCCATCGCCTGACGAATCAGGCGCACATTGGCGTGCAGATCATCGCCGAGACTGTCGGCCAGCGCGGCCGCAACCGGCGCGCTCAGCTCGACGAAGTCGCGGTTGAAATTCTTGCCGCTACCGGCCTCGAAACGGCCCTGGTGATTGCCTTGCAGCAACTGCCCAAGACCCAACGGGTTGGCGACCGGCACCAGTTCGATAACACCGTTGAGCAAGCCTTTCGCTTCGAGTTCACCAAGACGCTTTTTCAACTCCCAGGCGGTGCGCATGCCCGGCAATTCGTCAGCATGGAGGCTGGCCTGAATGTAGGCCTTGCGCTCGCCATGCCCGAAGCGGAACACCGAAATCGTGCGCTCGCTGCCCAGATGGCTCCACGGCAATACGTGGTCGATGCGTTCCATATCAGTGCTTCCGCGGGGCCAGGTAGCTCAACCAGCGACGCTCGGCCAGCTTGAACAGTTTGACCAGAATGAAGGTCAGGCACAGGTAGAACACGCCAGCGGTGATGTACGCCTCGAACGGCAGATAGAACTGCGCATTGACGGTACGCGCCGCGCCGGTGATGTCGATCAAGGTCACGATGGACGCCAGACTGGTGGTCTGCAGCATCATGATCACTTCGTTGCTGTACTGCGGCAGTGCCCGGCGCAGGGCCGATGGCAGCAGGATGCGCTTGTACAGTTTGAAGCGCGACATGCCCATGGCCTTGGCCGCTTCGATTTCACCGTTCGGCGTGGCCTTGAGGCTGCCGGCGATGATTTCCGCGGTGTAGGCGCTGGTGTTGACCGCAAACGCCAGGCACGCACAGAACGTTGCGCTGGACAGCCACGGCCACAAGAAGCTTTCGCGGACCGCTTCGAACTGCGCCAGACCGTAGTAGATCAGGAACAGTTGCACCAGCATCGGCGTGCCACGGATCACGTAGGTGTAAAGCCACGCGGCGCCGTTGACGACCGGGTTTTTCGAGACGCGCATCAGCCCTAGCGGCAGGGCCGCGAGCAGACCGAAAAACAGCGACAGCGCGAGCAATTTGAGGGTGGTCACCAGGCCGCCGAGGTACAGCGGCATGGCCTCCCAAATGACGTTGTAGTCGAAGATCATAGATCAGCCGCCCTTACGCCTACCGAGTAGCGCTTCTCAAGTTGACGCAGGATCAGCAACGAAACACTGGTGATCACCAGGTACATCGCCGCCACTGCGAGGAAGAAGGTGAAAGGCTCGCGAGTGGCATCTGCCGCCTGCTTGGCCTTGAACATCATGTCTTGCAGACCGACCACGGAAATCAGCGCGGTCGCTTTGGTCAGTACCAGCCAGTTGTTGGTGAAGCCCGGGATCGCCAGACGAATCATCTGCGGCACCATCACCCGGAAGAACACCTGAAAACTGCTCATGCCATACGCCATGCCCGCTTCGGCCTGGCCTTTGGGAATGGCCATGAACGCGCCCCGAAAGGTTTCCGACAGGTACGCACCGAAGATGAAACCGAGGGTGCCGATACCGGCGGCCAGCGGATTCAGATCGATGTAGTCGTCATAGCCCAGCATCGGTGCGACGCGGTTGAGCAAGTCCTGACCGCCGTAGAAGATCAGCAGGATCAGCACCAGGTCGGGAATCCCGCGGATCACCGTGGAATACAGATCGCCCAGCCACGCCAGCCAGCGCACCGGCGACAGGCGCAACGCGACACCGATCAGCCCGAGAACGATGGCCAGAGCCATGGACGACAAGGCGAGCTGAAGCGTCAGCCATGCGCCATCGAGGATGACAGCCCCGTAGCCTTTCAACATGATTCAGGTCCTCGAAAGTTGGGATGAAAAAATGGCGCAAACCGCAGAGATCCTGTTGCTTGCGCCATTTCGGACTTGTCGCAGAGACGTGTTACTTGCCGTAGATATCGAAGGCGAAGTACTTGTCCTGGATTGCCTTGTATTTGCCGTTCTCGCGAATGGCCGCGATGGCAGCGTTGATCTTGTCTTTCAGGGCGTCGCCCTTGCGCACTGCGATGCCTACGCCGTCGCCGAAGTATTTGACGTCGGTGAACGCCGGGCCTGCAAACGCAAAGCCTTTGCCGGCGTCGGTGTTCAGGAAGCCGTCTTGCAGCAGAGTAGCGTCAGCCACGGTACCGTCGAGGCGACCGGCGGCCACGTCGAGGTAGATTTCGTTCTGCGAGCCGTACGGCTTGATCTCGGCACCCAGTGGCGCCAGGACTTCGCGGGCGAAACGCTCATGGATCGAACCACGTTGTACGCCGATGTTCTTGCCCTTCAGCTCAGCCAGACCTTCGCTGACCTGAGTACCGGCCTTCATCACCAGACGGGCCGGGGTGTTGTAGTACTTGTTGGTGAAGTCGACCGACTTCTTGCGATCTTCAGTGATCGACATCGACGACAGGATCGCGTCGATCTTGCGCACTTTCAGTGCCGGGATCAGACCGTCGAACTCTTGCTCGACCCACACACACTTGACCTGCATCTGCTCGCACAGAGCGTTGCCGATGTCGTAGTCGAAACCGACGATGCTGCCGTCCGGTGCTTTCGAAGCGAACGGAGGGTAAGCCGCTTCGATACCGATCTTCAGAGGTTTTTCGTCAGCGAAGGCGTTCATCGACAGCACGGACAGTGCCAGGGCGCCAAGCAGCACAAGTTTCTTCATCTTGGGACTCCATCGGTAAAGGGCAAAAACGGCAGAGTGAGCGACAGCCCAATATGCGAATGGGTGAATCGGGAAATCGGTTGCTGCATCGGTGGGAAATTTCCCATTGAAACCGTCAGAGGTTTCAACGTCAGCCACGATGAGCGAGTGATCGGCATTCTAACGACAGGCCCGAAGCCGATATTTCTTCAATGCGACAACTAATTACAGATGCACAGAGAAAGCGACTTGAGCGCATTGACAGCCTTGCAATTTCATGCAAGAGCGAAAGACAGTGAACCGATCTATGCTGCAAATTGCGGGCCTATTATTCGCAAACCCTTCTAATCCGGCAAGCGCAGCGTTGTGTCTTATTTTTCACCGGGGGTTTCGAGGCTCTAAAACGGGGCGATGCGTTTCCCTATGCCCCGCTCCGGGGCGGGCGGTTACACATTCGGTTACGCGGAGAGTGGCGGGTAACAGCGGGAAATGTCTGACGGGGGAGATCGATAATTATTGGTTGGGTGGTCTTGTGTTCCGACAGTGGACTACACAGTTGCCTGACAGATTGCTATCGCTGGCAAGCCAGCTCCCACAGGGATATGCGGCGAAGCTGAAATTTCCGACACACCACAAACTCTGTGGGAGCTGGCTTGCCAGCGATTAGGCCAGAGCAGCCACCCCCAATATGCGCTGGAACCAAAATCTCCAACACACCACAAAACCTGTGGGAGCTGGCTTGCCAGCGATGAGGTCAGCCCTGCCAGCACAAAACCTCCAGACACAAAAAAGCCCCGCCCGGCATACACCGGACAGGGCTTTCCTCTTTTCAGACCTGCTACTTAAGCAACATTCATAGTCTTGTGCGTATCAATCAAATGCTGCACCACACCCGGATCCGCCAAGGTCGAGATATCCCCCAACCCGTCATATTCCGCCGTGGCAATCTTGCGCAGAATCCGGCGCATGATCTTGCCCGAGCGGGTCTTCGGCAGCCCCGGTGCCCACTGGATCACATCCGGCGAAGCAATCGGCCCGATCTCTTTACGCACCCAGTTCTTCAACTCCAGGCGCAACTGCTCGGTCGGCTCCTCGCCATTCTTCAAGGTGACATAGACATAGATACCCTGCCCCTTGATGTCATGCGGAACCCCAACCACCGCCGCCTCGGCAACCTTCGGATGCGCAACCATCGCGCTCTCGATCTCTGCCGTGCCCATGCGGTGACCGGAGACGTTCAGCACGTCGTCCACGCGCCCGGTGATCCAGTAGTAACCATCGGCGTCACGACGCGCACCGTCACCGGTGAAGTACATGCCGCGGAAGGTCTTGAAGTAGGTATCAACGAAACGATCGTGATCGCCATACAACGTACGCGCCTGACCTGGCCACGAATCAAGAATCACCAGGTTGCCTTCAGCCTCGCCCTCGATGATGTTACCGAGGTTGTCGACCAGCGCCGGCACCACACCAAAGAACGGACGTGCCGCCGAACCCGGCTTCAGCGCGTGCGCACCCGGCAGCGGGCTCATCATGTTGCCGCCGGTTTCGGTCTGCCACCAGGTATCGACGATCGGGCAACGCGACTTGCCGACATTCTTGTAGTACCAGTCCCACGCTTCCGGGTTGATCGGCTCGCCCACCGAACCGAGCAGACGCAGACTGCTGCCATCCGCGCCTTCAACAGCGGCGGTGCCCGACGCCATCATCGCGCGGATCGCGGTCGGCGCGGTGTAGAGGATGTTGACCTTGTGCTTGTCGACAATCTTCGCCACCCGGGTGATGTCCGGGTAGTTCGGCACGCCTTCGAACAGCAGCGTGGTCGCGCCATTGGCCAGCGGGCCGTAGACAATGTAGCTGTGGCCGGTGACCCAGCCGACGTCGGCGGTGCACCAGTAGATTTCGCCCGGGCGGTAGTCGAACACGCGCTCGTGGGTCATCGCCGCATACAGCAAGTAACCGCCAGTGGTGTGCTGCACGCCTTTCGGCTTGCCGGTCGAGCCGGAGGTATAAAGGATGAACAGCGCTTCTTCGGCGCCCATCTCTTTCGGCGCGCAAACGGTGCCCGCCACTTTCATCAGGTCTTCGTACCAGATGTCGCGATGCTGGTTCCACTTGATGTCGCCACCGGTGCGCTTGCACACGATGACTTTCTGGATGCTGCTGGTTTCCGGATTGGTCAGCGCGTCGTCGACGTTGGCCTTGAGGGAAATCTTCTTGCCAGCGCGAATGCCTTCGTCAGCGGTGATCACCACTTTCGATTTGCAGTCGATGATGCGACCGGCCAGGGCTTCCGGCGAGAAACCGCCGAACACCACCGAGTGAATCGCGCCGATCCGGGTGCAGGCCAGCATGGCGACCACGGCTTCGGGGATCATCGGCATATAAATGGTCACCACGTCGCCGCGGTGCACGTCCTGACCACGCAGGGCGTTGGCCAGTTTGCACACTTGCTCGTGCAGTTCGCGGTAGGTGATGTTGCGGCTCTCGGAAGGATCGTCGCCTTCCCAGATGATCGCGACTTGATCGCCGCGCTCGGCCAGGTGACGGTCGAGGCAATTATAGGAAACGTTCAGGGTACCGTCGGCAAACCACTTGATGTCGACATGGTGATCGTCGAACGACGTCTGTTTCACCGTGGTGAAAGGCTTGATCCAGTCGAGACGCTTGGCTTGCTCGCGCCAGAAGCCGTCAGGGTTGACGACCGACTGCTGGTACATGGCTTTGTAGGTCGCCTCGTCAGTCAGCGTGTTAGCCAGAACCTCGGGACGAACGGGATACAGAGAAGCCGCACTCATCTTTCCTACCTCGGTGTAATAGTTGTTTTTGTATGACCCCGTTGTATCCGGGCCGGCCCCATAGAACCATTCGACGATGGTAGTAACAAGCCCCTACAAGTCGTAGCGATACCGAACCAAAACCCTCAACCCCTAGCCCCACGCCGCCTGTAGGAGCTGCCGAAGGCTGCGATCTTTTTGATCTTGCTTCTAAACATCCAGATCAAACGATCGCAGCCTTCGGCAGCTCCTACAGGGGGATTTCGGGGATTGTTACCAAATCCGCCAAAGGTGTTTATCAAAACCCGCTCTGTTTACCCCCGCCCCATCTCCCTAAAATTCACCTCGCCAACAAGGCAAACGCGATTAACAACGTTACAGCCCCCACGAAGGCCGTTAATCCAGCTCTCAAGTAATAACTGCAAACGATGAAGTTCCACACGCAACCCTAAAAAGGTTGCGTGACCCCACTCGACCTCAAAAAGGTAAATCCGAATGAAAGCTTTATTGGTTCTGGCCCTCAGCAGTCTGTGCGCAACCGCCATGGCAGATGAGGTTCCGACTGATGTCGCGCAGCAACAACCGGTTGTTGAGGAATACACTTACTCGACTCACCTGGACATCGCCAAAGTTGTGTCGATGAGCGAAGTTCCGAATGTCTGTGAAGTGGTTCCGGCCAAAATGGAATACGACGACTCCAAAGGTCAGCGTCACATCCTGCGTTACAGCATCATGGGCAACGGCTGCACCAATTGATGATTCGAGACTGCACCGAATTGGATCTCTCAGCGCTTCATTGAGGGTCGATTCCAGCCCGACTTCGGTCGGGCTCAGTTGTGTTTGAAGTCGTCAAAAATGCTTGCAAAACACTAGATGTAGTGAAAAACCGGTTTTTTTGTTCGTTTTTTGAGCAAATTCACAATGGCGAGATTTTTACGAAAAAAAATCTATCCCCGGCAAAGCCCTGTAAACCCTCACTCTCGTCGAAAAACCACCCTCCCCGACCGCTCCATGCGCGGATTCGCCTCAGCACAGCCGTGTTTTTTTCCCTATAATGCCGGCCCATACGGGTCAGCAATATTCCCTTACAGGGATCAAAAGCCATTCTGAAGCCCCGCAGCAGCGTTCAACGCTGATTGCGCCCATCAGAGGCTCTCGGAACCCGTCAAAATTTCTGTTTATTTGCCTGCGTGCATCGCTGCAAAAAACGACATCCAACGCGGTCTGTACGACCGTGTGAAAAACCAACCAATCAGGTTTCACACGGGCACAGGCCCTCACGCAGGAGACGACACGTCATGCTGAGCTGGGACGAATTCGACAAAGAAGACAGTGAAGTAGCAGCAGTGAAAGGCGCCAACGCCGGCCACGCTAGCGAAGCCAACATGGACCGCCTCGACAACGCCGGCGGCGCCGCCGCGCTGGAAGCCCGCGCCGTGACCGCCGACGACTCCGCCGCTGTCGCCCGCGCCAAGGCTGCACTGAACTCCCTCGACGTTGCCGAAGGCCTCGCCGAACTCGAAGGCGCCTCCGCCCGTGTCGCCGTTGACGAAAAGCGCATGATCAACTGCCGCGCCGACCTCAACCAGCTCGTACCTTTCAAGTACGACTGGGCCTGGCAGAAGTACCTGGACGGTTGCGCAAACCACTGGATGCCGCAAGAAGTCAACATGACCGCCGACATCGCCCTCTGGAAAGACCCGGAAGGCCTGACCGACGACGAGCGCCGCATCGTCATGCGCAACCTCGGCTTCTTCTCCACCGCCGACTCCCTGGTTGCCAACAACCTGGTACTGGCCGTGTACCGCCTGATCACCAACCCGGAATGCCGCCAGTACATCCTGCGCCAGGCTTTCGAAGAGGCGATCCACACCCACGCCTACCAGTACTGCATCGAATCGCTGGCCATGGATGAAGGCGAAATCTTCAACATGTACCACGAGATCCCATCGGTCGCTAAAAAGGCAGCCTGGGGCCTGAAGTACACCCGCTCGATCTCCGATCCGAAGTTCGAAACCGGCACCCCTGAAACCGACAAAGAACTGCTGCGCAACCTGATCGCCTACTACTGCGTTCTGGAAGGCATCTTCTTCTACTGCGGCTTCACCCAAATCCTCTCCATGGGCCGCCGCAACAAAATGACCGGCGTCGCCGAGCAGTTCCAGTACATCCTGCGCGACGAATCCATGCACCTGAACTTCGGCATCGACGTGATCAACCAGATCAAAATCGAAAACCCGCATTTGTGGGATGCTGAGATGAAAGAAGAAGCGACCCAGATGATTCTGCAGGGTACGCAGCTGGAGATCGAATACGCGCGTGACACCATGCCTCGCGGGGTGTTGGGCATGAACGCGGCGATGATGGAGGACTACCTGAAGTTCATCGCTAACCGTCGTTTGTCGCAGATTGGTTTGAAAGAGGAATATCCAGGCACGACTAACCCGTTCCCTTGGATGAGCGAGATTATGGACTTGAAGAAAGAGAAGAATTTCTTTGAGACGCGCGTGATCGAATACCAAACTGGTGGTGCGTTGAGCTGGGACTAATGGTCTCGCTCGGCATGATTTGACGATTGCGGTTTGAGTCGGCGAGTCGAGAAAGCAAAAAGCCCCGATTTTATCGGGGCTTTTTTATGGGCGATGGGTAAACCTTTTTACGCCTACGCCACAGCGCTCAATCTCCTACAGCACTTACAGTCGCTTCCCATTGAAGCGTGCTGCGAGCGCTACTAAGCTCTATCGCAGGTGCCTAAGAAACGCCCAACGTAGAAAGCTTGGTCAGTGACACAGACGTGTAATTCGTCGGTGGCAACTGCTCTGCTCGTTGGGATTTCTTAAGTCCGCTCTACGTTGGGGTCAGGCCCTCAAAAATCTAAAACGTAGAGGTCATAGATATGTCTGATCCATGCTCGGTAACAGTCTTCTCTCGCCACAACCTTTCTTTACATGCCCTTCTAATAGAAAACCAGCCTTGGTTCTCCGCTCGGGATATTGGCCGTTTGATGGGTTTCCATCTCAATGATCGGGTGGTCAATAAGCTAGATAGCGATCAACGCCGCGTTATGTGGATCGAGTACTTTCAAGAACCAGAACAGCATCTGATGCTCAGTGAATCCGGGGTTTATGCGCTGTTGGTGTATCACTACGTACCGGGAAATCGGTTGCTGCGTGAGTGGTTAACCAGTGAGGTAGTGCCAACCTTGCGCGACGCTGCGGACTCGGGAGATTCAAATCGGCCAAAGCTGAGTTTGTTGGATTGGCCGGAGATGTCTTTGAGTTTGCTGCACTGGCAGGATGAGGGGTGGATTCGGCTGCGGGATATGCCTCACCTGTTAAATGATCAGCCGCAGCGGAGAGCAACTACGATTCGACCTTGGTGGCGACGAGTTGCTCAGGCACTCCAATCTTCGAGGCGCTATATGGCTAGGTGACGTGTTTATAGGAGCACTTTCGAGCCCCACGACTCTTCACAAAGTTCATGACGGCCATTCAATATCGACCGAGGGTTGCACCCTCGGCGATCGTATGGGTGCGAAAAAAACAACCGTAATTGGAATACTCAACCTTCAATTGCTTCCAACCGAAGCTTCAATCTCTGATTCACCAATGCGCCATGCACCCCTGAGTGAATTTCCCGGTGACAACTTGGACATACAGCCGCCACATACCGTGGGTGGTCTAAACCGCCATCGGAGAGCCTATTCACATGATGCGGTTCTAAATAGGGTGTGCCATCCTTCTTCAAGAACGGAGCTGGCATTTCACAGCTTTCACATATTCCCTGAGCACGCATCAATACGTAGTACGAGACCTTCTGGCTACGCTGATAAATCTTACGCGGGGCGGATTGCCCGACTCCATCACTGGCAAGCTTACAAGCAGCGAGCGCCACCAGCCGTGCAGCAGCCAGAGACTCGGGAAAGTCAGCCTTATGCTCATCCTCTTCACCAACTTCAATCGTTCCGCCAGAAATACCGACCGGGACTAGTCGAAAAACAATAGCCGCACGATCCTGGCCAGTTACATCCGGTTGAGTCCGCGTGAACATATCAGCACAAGAAAACTCACCCACATAAGCGCAGCCTTTACCCTTGCCGAGTGACTTAAACAAATGCAGTGCTCGGCCATCCACGGCATGCTCAGCAATGGCGCGGTTGCCACGAGTCAAAGTCATCGCACCTCGCTGTCCTTCACCCGTGTAAAGGTAGGCGCCGTCGTCCCAACGATCTGCATAACCGTATTGTTCACCGCTATCGCCAGTGAACAAAAAAATCACTGGATAGATAGCTGACGCTGCAATGCCACTTTGCCGACTACCGCCAAACGCACCATTGATTTCAGTTTTTCGATCGTAAACAGCCCCCGGCGTGAACTGCAACACAAGCTCACCTTCTTCACGAGGTAACTCCACAATAGTGAAGCCTCGCTTCTTAAGGTAACTGTTGGTCGGATGCCCACCCGAAAAATCGCCTACCGCAATGCCAGTCGCCAAAGAGACAATTTTCTTCGCTGGATAAAAGATCCCGCCCGCGTCAATGGCATAACGATGCGATTGGTTTTTTTCCCAGCCTTGCCACTCAGACCTACTCCGAAATTTGTGATCAAACTCCAGCATCGCGCTACCTATTCGTTCCTTCGAGACCGCTTTGATCACCACGAGTGCCGCCCTTTGTAGTCAATGGCTGTAGGAAAATTCCTATAGTCGCCAAACTCCAAAAGGGTTTCAATACATGACAGAGCAAAGAGCCACTATTTCTAGGCGTTACCTTTAATATCCGCGTGCTCCCCTAACTCGTTTACTCGTCTTAACGCGCCATCTTCTCCTCAAGGATCCGAGCCCCACCATGAAATTCGATCTCGCCTACTGCCTCAGCCTCGACGACAAGTTGTCGATCTATAATGTTCGCGATCTCAATTTCGATGAGACGGTGGCGTTTGACTCTGCGAAGGAACACTTCCAGTGCCCCAACGATGCCTGTCGTTCGGCGTTCGAAGCTTCCAACGAGTTGGGCACGTTCAACGCCAAGAACGTGAATTATGTGCGTACGCCGCACTTCAAGAATCTGCCCACGACGCAGCATGTGGCGGGTTGTCCGTATGTGAGTTTGAAGGCTTCAGCGTCTGGCGTTGAGACGGCGGATGGCGAAGTAGATGACGGCCGTGAGGAACACTTCCCATCAGAGTTGTTGCTGACCCGGCGTGAGTATGTGTGCAAGCCTGTCGCGCCAGCGGGGGCGGCGGATGTGTTGCGCGATGATCCGGTGCGGGTGGCGGCGGACGGTGGTAAAGAGTCGGCGGGTCGTGAATCGGCCCCGGACAAGACCAGTGTGTTTGCGCATCCGGTGGAGTGTTTTGTTTCGAACTTCGCCGACAAGGAATTGCTTAAGCGCATGCCGTTGAAGGTCGGCGAGCATACGGCGCCGTACAGTTCGTTCTTCAAGAAGATCGAGTATCTGACGGACAACAAGGGGCTGATTTACTGGGGGCGGATCAAGAAGATCGAGGACTTCCACAGTGCCAGTTTTCGCATCGACTTCGAGGACAAGGTCTGGTTCAAGAAGTCCGAGGACAGTAAGAAGAAGCCGTATCCGGTCAGTGTTTATCTGAACAAGAAGCTGATCGACAACTACCGCAAGCGCAAGGCGTTTCTGGAGGAGATCAAGCACGCGGTGGATAGCGACAAGGCGTTGTTCTGTTTCTTCTATGGGGTGACTCCGGAGTTGAAGCAGGTGCCGGGCAAGAAGAACCCCGAAAAGCCTTTCGAGGTCTTCAATGCCAATATCGAGAACCTGGATCACTTCATTATTCGTGAAGCGCCGGGGCTGGAGTGATTGGTTAGCTCTGGGGCAGTTGTAGTTTGACGGCGCCGGGGTGTTGGTTGACGAGGGAGTACGGCAGGATCGACCAGTCAGGACTGTCGCAGGAGCGTTGCACGCGAGCGAAGTAGGCGCCGAGGTACAAGCCCTTCTCGGTGAAGTACCAAGGTGAAGTGCCCCAGATGCTCTCATCCTGGAAGTTGCAGTCGTCATCTCCCGTCGGTGTTTTCATTTCTGTGGGGTACAGGGAGGTGAATTGCTTGATCACCCAAGGTACCAACTCTTTGCTTACGTACTGATAGCGCGCGTTACTTTCGGCCTCGCTCAGCGGTTTGTCGCCCAGGCTGTCGCGCTCGGCATGTAGCAGCGGTTTGCCCTCTCCGACCCACAGCACATCTTCGAGGGACAGCGGGTGGCCGGTTTTCACGTCGATATTGAGCGGGGAATCACCGAAGTCCGGATGCGCGCCGCCGCAGTAATAGCTGGTCGAGATATTCAGGCTGACCACGGCTGGCGAGATCATTTTCGGTTCTGCCTGCTGCATGAACTCCACGTTCTCCCCGCCTTGTAATTGGCAGCCGTGATAGCTGATGACTTCACTCCAGAGGCGCCCGAGCAACTGCTGGTTAACCCGTTGCTGATCATCTTTCGACAATCCGGACTCCACGCTGAACAGCGAAATCTTTGTCTCAGGCTCCGTCCACCATTGCAGGTCGTAGCCCATGAAGTTTTCTTTCTTCGCCGGTTTGAGCTTGAGTCCCTGCAGGCGCAAATACTCGTAAGGCTCGCCATATGGCAGTGCGGCAATGAAAGGTAAAGTTGCTGAGGTGGGCGCGGGAAGTCTGGCCTCGGAGAGTTTCACCGGCAGCTTTTTGCCCTGCGGACTTTGCCATTCGCCCTGCCAGCCGTTGCCGGTTTCTTCCAGCTTCAAGGTTGGTAGCGGTTTGTCGTCACCGTAGCGGTTGTTACCTTCAACAAGGTTCAACGTGCTGTCTTGTAGCGAGCCGCTGAGGGCTAGGTCACGGTGATATTTCTCGTAGAAATACCGCCCAGTCACTTCATCCGGCTGCGTGGTGTTTAGCTCCACGACAATCGGTGTCTTACCCAGCGTACCGGTAAATACGCGCCGGCCATCTTCAGCATGGGCAGTGGAAATCAGTGTGAATAGCACAGCGGCGCACGGTGCCAGGCGCATCAGTCCCTTGAGCATGAATCAATCCTTGAAGGAATCGGAGGTCGCGTCGGCGTATAGGCGCCGACGCTGAAAAATACGCTGCGGATTATGGCGGGGGCCGCTTAACTATTCGAGTTTTCTTGCTCGTACTTTTTAAGCCAGGCTTCGTGCTCAAGGGCCGCAATTTCCCGGGCCATTTGTTGGCGACGTTCCTTGGCAGCATGAAGCTGGACGTCATCAAGGAAGCAGTAATGACGCAGCCAGTGAAGGGCCATTTCCTCATCCGGAAAGTAGTAAGACTTGGCGCCCTTGCTGTTCCTAGGCGTGTCATTCATTTGCTCGTCAAATACCATCGCGGTGATTTCATCCGGTGGCAAAGACCCCGTATGGGCGACCTTGTCCTGGAACATCCATGCAATCTCATCAATGTGTTTTTGCGCGCTGCGATGGCTACGTCGATAGAACCGTTGATGCTCACAAGTCTGTTTTAGCCGCGCCAACATCAACTCAGGGTTTAGCCACTGCCCGAGGTCATGATGATGTGCGTTGATCACTATCCCCTTGACCCAACGATCCACAAATCGATCAACAAAGTCTTCTGTGTCAGCCTTTTTCGCATCAGCGAAGATCAGGCAATAGCGGGTTTTGACGTGAATGACCAGCAACACATGCTTGCGTTGTACCGTTATCGCGTGCACCAGCCACTGCTCGTCAGCGCCGCTCAGCTCATCATCTTCAATGATTGCGGACGGCGGTTTGGCATCCACCGGCGTGATCTTTTTGCCTTTGTGAACACGGCTGAAAAACTTACTGGCGGCTTCGGTGCAATTGAAGATCAACATCCTGGTTCTCTGGTCGTTGCTGAGCACAGCGTTAAGTTATCGATTTTGGTTTCTTCCGCTATAGCCTGGCAATGATTCATTTAACCGAAATGCACAACAGCACAATAACCAGCAACCCAATATAGACCCAGGCATGCACCCGATCCGGGATCCGCCCAATCCATGGCGCGGCCAAGCGAATCCCGATGAGCGAGCCCACTGTCAGCAGCGCAAACGCCAGCAAATCCACATACCCGACAAACCACGCGCCCAGGTCAGCCTGACTGAACCCGGCCAACGCCATGTACGTCAGCGTCCCCGCCACTGCCACCGGCACGCTCAACGGATTGGCCATGGACGTCGCTTGCGACATGCTCAACCCACAACGGCGCAGCAACGGCACGGTCATGACGCTTCCTCCTACACCAAGAAACGTCGCAATGACGCCAATGCCTACGCCACCTGCGGAATTTTCCATAACGCCAAGTCGGCGTGGGATGACGTCAGAGTTTTGCGTGAGAAATCCTCGTCTGAGCAGGCAGTCGACAATGGTCACGCCGAGGTAGCCGATGAACGCATAGCGAATCACCTCGCCACTGACCCACACCGCCGCTATTGCCCCCACGATCGCTCCCATTGCGATAAACCCGCCCAACGGCCACAGGTAATGGCGGATCAGGTTGCCGGCGCGGCGGTGTTTGTCGGTGGCGATCAGGGCGTTGACGATCATCACGCAGGTCGAAGTGGCGACAGCGATGTGCATCGCCGATTCGCCGATCGGGTCGTCGGTGCCGTGGCTGGCGGTGAGCATGCGATACAGCAGCGGCACTACGACAAAACCGCCGCCGAAGCCGAACAGCACGGCGGTGATGCCGGTCAGGCAGCCGAAGAGGGTCAGCAGTAAATAGAACATGGCGGGCGTCCGTGAAGGGAGAGCGATCGACGATAATGCGGCTTCGCCTGGCCTGCTTCAGCAACTCAGCCAATAATGTTTGCGTTTACGCCAATCGCTGGGAAACGCCTGATGCGCAATGTTTCGATCAATCTGCTGGATGACACGCCGCGTGACGTGGTGGCGATCGGTACGGATTATTCCCACGGTCACCTGCTGCCCTTTCACACGCATCGACGGGCGCAGTTGTTGTACGGCGCGACCGGTGTGATGCAGGTCAGTACCCATGACGGCAATTGGGTGGTGCCGCCGCAGCGCGCGGTGTGGATCCCGCCGGGGGTGGCGCATGAGGTGTTGATGCTTGGGGTCAGCACTCGCAGCGTGTACATCGAGCCGGGCGCAGTGGATTTGGGCGAGCGTTGCCAGGTAATCAGTGTGTCGCCGTTGATGCGGCAGTTGCTGATGGAGGCGGTGGAACTGCCACTGGCCTATGACTTGGGCGGACGCGATGGCGTGTTGATCGACCTGTTGCTGCATGAACTGACGCGCAGTGCGCCGCTGCCGTTGCACATTCCGCTGCCGACTGACGGAAAACTACTTTCCCTGTGTCAGACCTTTCTGCATCAGCCGTACGCCCATCAATCTCCACAGCAGTGGGCCGAGCAGTTACACATAAGCTTGCGCACCTTCAACAGACTGTTTCGGCAACAGACCGGATTGAGCTTCAGGCAATGGCGGCAGCAGGCCTGCGTGGTTCTGGCGCTGTCACGACTGGCCTCGGGTGAAGCGGTGACGCGCATCGCGCTGGATTTTGGTTATGAGAGCCCGGCGGCGTTCTCGACGATGTTCCGGCGCATTCTCGGGCAGGCACCGTCCGTCTGGTTGGAGGCGGTTAACTAGCGCAAATCAAAAAATGCGTTTGATCCCGGCCGAAAACAACTGTACAAAAACACAGTACATTTTCAATCAGCACTCTTGAGCCCGGAGCACACCATGGCCTCTCTTGCGATGAATCACATCCTCGAACGCATTGCCCTTTTCCAGTTCACCCCGACGCACTGCGTCCAGGCCCGAGCGATGCTGGGCTGGAGCGTGGAACAGCTCTCGCGGGAGGCTGAGGTTTCGGTTGAAGACATTCAACGCTTTGAAGCGCAGCAGGACGTAGCGGATGCGGTGCGACTGGCGCTGGCTTACCGGTTTGAGGCGCAGGGGCTGGTGTTCTTTCCCGGGTTTGCACCGGGGCGTAGTGCGAGTGTTCAGGGCGTGTCGTCGGAAGCGATGGGGCGTGGGGATTTTGCGATGGCTGAGTAAGGATAAAAACATGAGCGAGATCGAAGAAAGCACAGGCAATGTTTATCAAGATTTAGAGCTTGAGCATGCAGGCGAGATGCTGCTCAAGTCCGAGTACGCGACCAAATTGATCTCGCTCATCGAGTCCACCGACATAAGCGAATCTGAAGCCGCACAAAGACTGGGAATACCTCTGGAGAACCTGCAGCAATTACTTCGTGGAAAATTTCGAGAAGTGTCGGTTACTACTATGGCTGATTACAGCCGTAAGATTTCAGGGCTTGTTTCTGGAGCAACCGGTTCGCCCCCTTAGGCGCGAACCGTCTTCATCTGATCAGGCGTTCTGCACCACACCCTCACTCCCCCCTTCAACCGCCAACCACCACGCCTCCCCGCGTTGCGGTTGAGCGATGTTAAACGCCTCACCCATTTGCGGCGTGGTAATGGAAATACTGCGTTCCCACGCCAGTGCCAGAATCCGGTCAAACGGTTCGTGCCAGGCGTGCATCGCCAGGTCGAAGGTGCCGTTGTGGATCGGGAAGAGCCAGCGGCCTTTGAGGTCGATGTGCGCTTGCAGAGTTTCTTCAGGCTGCATGTGTACGTGTGGCCATTCGACGTTGTAGGCGCCGGTTTCCATCAGGGTCAGGTCGAACGGGCCGTACTGTTCGCCGATGCGTTTGAAGCCGTCGAAGTAGCCGCTGTCGCCGCTGAAGAAGATCCGCTTGTCACCGTCGATCATCACCCAGGATGCCCACAGGGAGCTGTTGCCATCGAACAAGCCACGGCCGGAAAAGTGCTGCGACGGTGTAGCGACGAACTGGATGTCGGCAATCTCGGCGCCCTGCCACCAATCGTACTGGCGGACCTTGCTGGCTTCGATGCCCCATTTGATCAGGGTGTCGCCGACGCCCAGCGGGGTCAGGAACAGATTGGTCTTGGCGGCCAGTCTGAGCACGGCCTGGTAATCGAGGTGGTCGTAATGGTTGTGCGACAGGATCACCGCTTCGATCGGCGGCAACTGGTCGATGCTGATCGGTGGCTGGTGGAAGCGTTTCGGCCCGGCCCACTGCACCGGCGATGCGCGCTCGGCAAAGACCGGGTCGGTGATGAAGAATTTGTCGCGCAGCTTCAGCAACAGGGTCGAGTGACCGAATCGATAGACGCTGTGGTTGGGCGCCGCCAAGAGTTCTTCCCGAGTCAACGCCTGCACCGGGATCGGCGCGGCGGGCCGGGTGTTGCGCGGCTTGTGGAAAATCATGTTCCACATGATCCGCAGCATTTTGCGTACGCCTTCACGTTGCACGGGTGCATGATTGCGAAACAGCCCCTGATGCTGCCGCGAGGCCTCAGGCGTGGATGTGTTATCCGGGATCGAAACTGGATTGGCCATGACTGAATGACTCCAGAAAAACCGCGCAATTCGCGGTTTTTCCACGGTGGGACGATAAATGGCCAAAGCTGCACGCATAGGCCGAACTTCTGTTTTTTAGGTTGCGAGGATTAACGCAACATTACACTGCTCGGTGTAGTTTCTAGGTTGCATCAAAGCGGATGACAAGTAAACTGCCAAGTGTAATTTCACCCTTTCTCTGCCGAAGCGTACTTATGACAGCTCCACAGCGCCTCACCGACCGTAAACGCGAAGCCATTATCCAGGCGGCGATTGCCGAGTTCCGTGCCCACGGTTTCGAGATCACCAGCATGGACAAGATTGCCGCCACCGCCGGTGTGTCGAAACGTACGGTGTACAACCATTTCCCCAGCAAAGAAGAGTTGTTCGCCGAAATTCTCAACCAGTTGTGGGCACGCATCAGTGCCGAGCCTTCCGTCGTTTATAGCCGCGATCAGCCGCTGCGTGAGCAATTACGGCAGATGCTTCAGGCCAAGGTGCAGTTGATGGCTGACGAGAATTTCCTGACCCTGGCGCGCGTGGCGATTGCCGCCACCATTCACTCGCCGGAGCGTGCGCAGAACATGATCGAGCGCATGGGCGAGCGCGAGGAAGGTCTGACCGTGTGGATACGCGCCGCACAGGCGGACGGTCGGCTGAAACCGGTCGATCCGGAATTCGCCGCACATCAAGTACAAGGCTTGCTCAAGACCTTTGCTTTCTGGCCGCAGATGTCGATGGGCCGTGCCGCCCTCGATGTCGATATGCAGAAAAACGTCGCCGAATCGGCACTGGAGATGTTTCTGTCCCGCTATCAGCTCTAAATCGCCCTTCTCCCGCGCGAACCAACGATTAAATGGCTCGGAAGGACACTGATTATTCCCGTTGGAATAAATGACAATGTCCGACAATCGACCGACGAACGGTTAGCCTGAGAAAATACTGCAAAGTATTTCAGGATGAATTTCGCGCAGGGCATCATGGAAAACCAACGCGGCAAAGGCTTGTCATTCGCCAGACGTATTTATCTGCCCAGAGCCATTGGTCTGGGCGTGGGATTCTTCAGCGTCGCTGCGGCGTTGTATCCGCTGAACATGCCCGACTGGCTGTGGGCGCTGTTGTTGTTCAACGGCTTCGCCTGGCCACACTTGGCTTACCGGATCTCCACGCGCTCGACGTTCCCGTATCAGGCTGAACGCCGCAATTTGTTGTACGACTCGATGTTCGGCGGTTTCTGGACGGCGTGCTTTCAGTTCAACCCGCTGACTACCGTGACCATTCTGTCGATGATGACGATGAACAACGTCGCCGCCGGCGGCCAACGTCTGTTCGTGTTTGGCGCCCTCGCCCAACTCGCTGGCATGCTGCTGGGCTGGGCGATTTTTGGTGTCAAATTCAGCCTGACGATGACGCAGGTGCAAGTCTGGGCCTGCCTGCCGATGCTCACCCTGTATCCGTTGGCGCTGGGCATGGTCTGTTATCGCCTGGCGATCAAACTGTCCCAACACAAACGCGCACTGAGCGCCCTCAGCCGTACCGACAGCCTCACCGGCCTGCTCAACCACGGGGCCTGGAAGGACCTGCTGCACCTGAGATTCCAGCAGTGCCGCCGACACAACACCCAAGCCACGCTGGCGTTGATCGACATCGACCATTTCAAGGAGATCAACGACAGCTTCGGGCACATCGTCGGCGATGAGGTGCTGCGGCATTTGAGTCAGGAGCTCAAACGCCTGCTCGATCAATACGAATTGGCCGGGCGCTACGGCGGTGACGAGTTCTGCGTAATCCTGCCGACAATGCCCCTGCACAAGGCCGAAGCGCTGATGGAGCAATTGCGCGAGGCGTTGCAGCACTATCGTCATCCGCACGTGACAGCGTTGCGAGTGAGCCTGAGTATCGGTTTGGCGCGGTATCAGCCTTTGTACAAGGATGCCCTCGACTGGCTGGACGATGCCGATAAAGCGCTCTACACCGCGAAACACACGGGCCGTAACACCATCAGCGTGGCCTTGAGCAAGACCGCGACGGACAACGCCAACGCCTAAAAAGTTATACAAAATTATAAAAAAATACTTTCTTGTACAACTTTATGAAGTTTTGTATAAGTAGCCATCTGCCAGCTACGGAATGCTGGCATTGAGCAGTCATTGCCGAATGCCGTCCGCGCATTCGGTCTGCCGGCGCGGAAATAGGGACTGAATCCTCGATCTTCCCCACTTCCTGAGTACTGCGAACATGTTCTTCAATCGCCACAAATCCGTCGTCGACGATCTTCAACGCACCCTCACCGAACAAGCCGGCCTGCTTGAGGCGATCAATCGCTCGATGGCGGTGATCGAGTTCGACCTCGATGGCGTCGTCCTCCGCGCCAATGACAACTTTCTCAAGACCATGGGTTACACCGCCGAACAAGTGGTCGGCCAGCCCCATCGGCGCTTTTGCACGCCGGAGTTCGGGCGCAGTGCTCAATACACCGATTTGTGGTCACGCCTGAAAAACGGCCAGTTTCAGTCCGGTACGTTCGAACGGGTTGACGGCAGGGGCCTGCCGATCTGGCTTGAGGCCAGTTACAACCCGATCAAGGATGCTTCGGGACGCGTGGTGAAAGTGGTCAAGTACGCCATGGACGTGACCGCCAAGGTGCAGCAGGAGAGCGAAGCCAACGCCAAATTGCAGGCAATCGACCGCGCAATGGCAATTATCGAGTTCAACCTCGACGGCAGTATTCTCACAGCCAATCAGAATTTTCTGACGCGCATGGGTTACACCCTCGCGGAGCTGAAAGGCAAACATCACCGGTTGTTCTGCACGCCGGCACTGGTCAACAGCAGCGCCTATGAGGATTTCTGGCGACGCTTGAACCAAGGCGAGCTGTTCCAGGGGCAGTTCGAACGCGTGGATAAACGCGGGCAAATCGTCTGGCTCGAAGCCAATTACAACCCGGTTTATGACGCTGCCGGGCGCTTGTGCAAAGTGGTGAAATTCGCCTCCGACGTCACCGCCCGGGTCGAGCGACACGAGCAGGACGCGCGCAGTGCCAGTGCGGCGTATCACATCTCCGTGGCGACGCGAAAAGTCGCCGAGCAAGGTACGCAGGTGATTCAGCAAGCGGCCAGCGAAATGCGCGAAATCGCCGAAGACATTGCCGAGTCTTCGACGCTGATTGCCCAACTGGGCGAGCGCTCCGAGCAGATCACCGCCATCGTCAACACGATCCGCGCGATTGCCGACCAGACCAATCTGCTGGCGCTCAACGCCGCGATTGAAGCCGCACGCGCCGGTGAACAGGGCCGAGGGTTTGCCGTGGTTGCGGACGAAGTGCGGCAATTGGCGGCTCGCACCAGCGGCTCGACTGCGGAGATTTCCAGCATGATCGGGCTGATCCAGAACGAGACCCGCCAGGCCATCAAGAGCATGGAAGGCACCCAGGGTCGCGCGGCGCAAGGGGTCGAACTGGCGAATCAGGCGGGGACGGTGATTTTGCAGATTCGTGATGGTGCCAGCGAGGCAGTGGATGCCGTGAG
>NZ_JAMLFX010000018.1:0-13994 GCF_023634765.1 Pseudomonas sp. AKS31 | reverse complement strand
CAGGCTCGCTCCCACAGGGAAATGCAATCCAATGTGGGAGCGAGCCTGCTCGCGAAAGGGCCATGAGCCGCAATGCAGGACTATAGTGAGCTTCAGTCTCAAGTCCTGCCGAGTGCATCATGACCACTGAAAAACCCGCAACACCTGAAGCGGCCCCCGTCGATCACCTGCGCTTCCACCGCCCCCACGCCCACCTCAACACCACCTTCGGCAACGACAAGTTTGCCCTGCGCGCCGAGGCATTTGCGCGGTTCTTCGGCACGCCGCTATTTCTCGGTGCGCAAACCGTGATCGTCGCGGTGTGGATCGGCCTCAATGTGTTCGGCGTGACGCAATTCGACGTTTACCCGTTCATCCTGCTCAACCTGGCGTTCAGCCTCCAGGCTGCCTACGCCGCGCCGCTGATTCTGCTCGCTCAAACCCGTCAGGCCGCGCGCGACAAGGCGCAGGCCGATGCCGACGCGCAACACCGCGAAGCCCTGGCACAGGCCAATACCGAGCGTCAGGCCCAAGCGGCGAAGAACACCGCGCAACTGCTTGAACTGCTGGAGCAGAACACCCGCCTCACCGAGATGACCAAAAACCTTACCGAACGCATCGCCAGCCTGACCAGTGAACTGCACGCTCACATGCGCCAGAACTCGCAGCACTGATCACGGCAAACGCAGCGCCCGCGCCAATTCATCGAACAGCGTCACCACCGAACGCAAGGCGCGGCAATCCGGGCGCGTCAGCAGCCACAGCGCGGTGTCGTAACCGTGCAGCGGCTCGCTCAACGCCTGCACACCCTCGGTGACCAGAAAGTCCGGTAATGCCGCCACGCCGAGACCGGCGCGAACCAGTTCGGTCACCGACAACATGCTGTTGCAGCGATACCCCGGAGTGACGCCGGGCAGGTGCTGGCGACGCCAGGCGACGGTCGGGTGATCGGGTAAAAAGTCATCCGGGGCGATCCAGGTCAGCGCTGTCAGATCCGTCGCATCGACGTTCTGCAGATAGCGGGCACTGGCGCAGACCCGGTAGGAAATCTTCGCCAGTTGCCGTCCGACCAGATGCTCCGGCGGTGTACGCGTCAGGCGCAGGGCGATGTCGGCATCGCGGCGGCTGAGGTTGGCGAAATCGTTGGAGGTGCTCAGCTCAAGGGTCAGCGCCGGATATTGGGGCATGAACTGCGCCAGCGCCGGCAGCAACAAGCCCTGCAACACCGAATCGGTGCAGGTCAGGCGCACCGTGCCGCTGACCACTTCGCCGCCCTGCTCCACACCAATGCGCGCGGCCTCCAATGCCTGTTCGGCGCGTTCGGCCTGCTCGGCCAGCGTCTGCGCGAGGGTTGTCGGCAGATAACCGGCGCGGCTTTTTTCGAACAGTTGCTGGCCCAGTGCAGCTTCGAGACGGCGCACGGCGCGGAACACCGTCGACACATCGACCTTCAATAGCTGTGAAGCCCGGGCCAGAGAGCCGCCACGTACCAAGGCAAGAATCAGGGCCAGATCAGGGTAGTCGAGCTGATAGTGCATGGCTGCATTGATCACTTGGGCAAACGCCAATATTGAGTGCGTGAACGCCAATCTATAGTGACTGCCATCAATCAACAAGCGCAGGGAACTCCCATGGAAAACAGCGCCATCCGTATCGCCCTGATTGGCGATTACGACCCGCAAGTCACCGCTCACCAAGCCATTCCTGTCGCCCTCGGTCTGGTTGCCGAACACCTCAACCGGGACGTGCAATTCCAATGGCTGCCCACCGAGCAGATTCACGCCGACACGCCACTCGGCGAGTTCGACGGTTTCTGGTGCGTACCCGCCAGTCCTTATAAAAGCGAAGACGGCGCACTGCGAGCAATCCGTTTTGCCCGCGAACAGCAGCGCCCTTTCCTCGGCACCTGCGGCGGTTTTCAGCATGCGGTGCTGGAATTTTCCCGCAACGTGTTGGGCTGGGTGGATGCGGAACATGGTGAAACATCGCCCGACTCAGAACGCGCCGTACTCACGCCGTTGACCTGTTCGCTGGTCGAAGCGGTGGACAGCATTCACCTGGTGCCCGGCTCGTTGATCGCCAAGGCGTACGAAACGTCGCAGATTAGTGAAGGCTACCGCTGCCGCTTCGGTGTGAATCCGCTGTTCGAACGGCAACTGTTGAACGATCGGCTACAAGCTGTGGGTCATGATTCGTCAGGGGATTTGCGTGCGATTGAACTCAAGGATCACCGGTTCTTTGTCGCGACGTTGTTTCAGCCGGAACGTGCCGCGCTCAAAGGGCAGATGCCGCCGCTGGTGCGCGCGTTTGTCGACGCTTGCGCGCAGGCGCGTTGATGACTTCCTGCTTTGCGGTGATTTTTACCTCGACCCGTACCGAGGGTGATAACGGCTATGCCGAAGCGGCTTTGCGCATGGAATCGTTGGTGCGCGAACAGCCCGGGTTTCTTGGCGTGGAGTCGGTTCGAGGGGCGGATGGCGTGGGGATTACGGTGTCGTACTGGCAGAGCGAAGCGGCGATTCTGGCGTGGCGGCAGAACCCGGAGCATCGGTTGATTCAACAGCGTGGGCGCTCGGAATGGTATTCGGCGTTTCATACGCGGGTGTGCCGGGTTGAGCGTGAGTATCGGTTCAGCCTGTGATGTGGGTGGTGAACTCACCGGCCTCATCGCTGGCAAGCCAGCTCCCACAGGTTATGCGCTGCTCTGAAGATCACAACGTACCTGTGGGAGCTGGCTTGCCAGCGATGGGGCCGGTACAGCCACTAAAAAACTTCAGCCGCGCACCAGACTGCGCACCGCGACAATCTCCGGCACTTCAACCTTGCTCATATACACCCGCAACGGTTCGGTGATGTTGATCCGCTCATCGATGTTCTGATCCAGCAGCAACTGAATCAACTCGCGTTTAAGGGTCATGGTCTGTGCTGTTGCCGGCACCCAGACGAATTCATTCACAGGAATAATGCCGTCATCCGCCACGTCCATGCCGAACGAATCCTCGCTGAAGCGCACGATGTACTGGCCGGTCTTGCGGTTGAGGCCGACAAAACCCTTGAGATCGTCGGCAGCCTGGCAGATGAGTTGGGAGGTGATGCGCATGGTAAACCTCACGAAAGATGATCGATGGTTTACACGCAGGGCAACGGAGCGGCGCGCCCTCTGCCGGGACGTCTGCCGAGGGCAAGCGTACTGCAAACCGCGCCACAAAAGTGCAGGAAAAATCGCTTTTAATACGTTTATGTCGGTCTTGCGATAGCACGCGATCGATTCAGTTGTTAAAAGGTACGTCTTTGAAAATGCCCTGCGAAAGGAACTCGAACATGCCCGCCACTTTCACCAAAAGCGCTCTGGTCCTGAGCCTGCTGCTCGGCCTCGGTCAGGCACACGCCGCCAGCCAAACCGACCCGAAGGCGATCGCTGCCGCCAATGGCATCCCGCACCCGGCGGTGATCGCTCACCGTGGCGCGTCCTTCGATGCTCCGGAATCCACCGCCGCGTCCTATAAACTGGCCCGCGACCTCGGCGCCGATTACCTGGAAATGGACCTGCAGCGCAGCAAGGACGGCGTGCTGTTCGCCCTGCACGACGACAACCTGCAACGCACCACCGACGTCGCCACCAAGTTTCCGGAGCGCAAGGATGCCTCGGCCACCGCGTTCACCATGGCCGAACTGAAAACCCTCGACGCTGGCAGCTGGTTCAACGCCAAGTACCCGGATCGCGCCCGCCCGTCCTACGCCGGGCTGAAAATTCTGACCCTCGATGAAATCATCGACATCGCCCAGGCCAATCCGCAACACAAGCCAGGCTTGTACATCGAGACCAAAGAGCCGCAGCTGTTTCCCGGGATCGAGAAAGACCTGAAAGAGAAACTTCAGGATCGTGGCTGGCTGAGCCCGGCCGGTTCGAAGCTGGCGAAAAGCGCACTGGGTGTTGGTCAGGGTAAAGGCAAGGTGATCCTGCAGACGTTCGAGAAAAACAGCCTCGCCCTGCTGGAAAAAGAAATGCCGCAAGTGCCGAAGATCCTCCTGCTGTGGGTCGGCGAAGGCAGCATCGAACCGAAATCGAAAGTGACGTTTGCCGAATCCGGCGAGAAAGACAAAAACGTTTTCTACGGCAAACAAGAACCCAAGTCCGAAGCCGAATTCAAGCAATGGGTGGACTACGCCAAGGCGCAAGGTGCAATCGGCACCGGCCCGTCGGCGAAGCTGACCAAGGGCGGCGACCAGAGCTATTCGGATCTGGTGCAACCGTGGATGAACCAATACACCCACGATCAGGGCATGCTGGTGCACGTCTACACCGTTGATGAGCCGGTGGACTTCGAGAAAGTCATGGCAGCCGGTGTCGACGGCATCTTCACCAACCGCGCCAGCGAACTGTTGAAGTTCTACAAACGCCCGGCGGCCGGCAGTGTTGATCAGGTGTTGAAGAACAACGGGTTCTGATCTGAAATCCGGGTATTCCCATCGCGAGCAGGTTCGCTCCTGCGAGTCCTGCGCGCGATGCGTTGTTTTAAGGGTGAGTTAAGTTGCAGTGGATAATCTGAACCCACTTCAACAGAACACGCACTTAAACAAGCAAGGAACGAACTCATGAAAACTTTGACTGCCCTGTTTACCGCTGCTGCCCTGACCCTCACCGCTGGCCTGGCCCAGGCTGATGTCCGCGTCGACCAGATCCCGCAACTGGTCAAGGAAGGCAAGATCAAGTCGCTGGAATCGATGAACGCCAAAGCGCTGAAACTGTACCCGGGTGCGACCATCACTGACACCGACCTGGATAACCACTTCAACGGTTATGAGTATGAAGTTGAATTGAAGACCGCTGACGGTAAAGAGTTCGATGTGGACTTTGATGCAACTACCGGCAACGTGCTGAGCAACAAGCAAGACACTTGATTGAACGCACCGCCAAGAGCCGCACGATTGAAAGATCGTGCGGCTTTTTTGCGTTCGGCTTTTTTGATTTGGTGTCAGTGAGATTTTCTCCCCCTCACCCCAGCCCTCTCCCCCAGGGGGCGAGGGGAAAGGGAGCAGATCGGGGGCTATTCAAGACCTGAGTTCGACTCGCAATCTTGATGCCGACAAGGAAACACCAAGGACCTGAGTGCGCCTCGAAATCTCAGGTCGGCGTAGCTCGAATAGTCCCCGCGGTCAGTCCCCTCTCCCTCCGGGAGAGGGCTAGGGTGAGGGAAAAGGCATCACACCGAGGTGCTGACCAGCGAACCGGAAGTGCTGCTGTCGGAATCTTGCAACGCCTGCAACAGCGAGGCCGTTGCAGTTGACAGGGAGGCCGAGGTGGCGGTGATCTGCGCCTGTGCGGCGGCTACTTCGACAGCCTTGGCATCCGAACTTTCCTGCTTCGCCTGCGCCGCTTGCAGCGCTTGCTGCTCCTCCTGCAATTGCTTCTGCAACTCGGCAATCTGCTTGCGCAGTTCTTTTACCGAATCCGACTCTTCACTGCTGCTGGAGCTGCTGTCACCCGCCGGAGCGGCCCCACCACCGGCGCCGACTTTACCGGTATCGGCAGTCGCGCCCGTGCTCGCGGTTGCTGAGGTAGATGTGTCGTCACCAACGTCACTGATCGACGTTTTGCTGGTGGGTGTGCTAACGGTCTGATTGATCGAAACAGACGTGATGCTGACCATGGAAGTACTCCAATAACGGTTATGGATAACCGGTCATCGACCACAGCCGCCTCAATTTGAGATCGACTGTGTACCGACTCGGTATCCGAACCGGTACACGGTCAATGCCGTCAGGCGCTCAGGCGAGCAGTGACTTCGTTCAGTTGCCCCGACAGAGCATGCAGGTTCTGGCTGGCGCTTTCGGTGCGCTGCACATTGTCGAGGTTGGTGCTGGCGATCGAGGTGATCTCGGTAAGGTTGCGCGAGATGTCCTCGGCCACTGAGGTCTGCTCTTCGGCAGCGGTGGCGATCTGACGGTTCATGTCGCGGATCGCCTCCACCGCGTGGGTGATGCGCTCCAGCATTGCGCCGGCCTGGGTCACCTGCTCGACGCTTTCATCACTGCGCGTCTGGCCGCTGTCGATGGCTTGCGCCGCGTCCACCGCGCCGGTCTGCACGCTCTGGATGATCTGGTTGATCTCGATGATCGACTCGGCAGTGCGTTGTGCGAGGTTGCGCACTTCATCGGCGACCACGGCAAAACCACGCCCGGCCTCACCGGCACGCGCCGCTTCGATTGCCGCGTTCAAGGCCAGCAGATTGGTCTGTTCGGCGATGCCGCGAATCACTTCCAGCACTTTGCCGATGCGGCCGCTGTCGGCTTCCAGACGACGGATCACCGTGGCGGTGTTGGCGATTTCGCCGCGCATCTGAGTGATCGAGTGAATGGTGCTCTGCATGACCTTTTCACCCTGCTGGGCGGACTGATCCGCATCGTCGGCGGCCCGTGCGGCGTCGGCGGCGTGACGCGCCACTTCCTGGGCGGTGGCGGACATTTCGTTCATGGCCGTAGCGACTTGATCGGTGCGGTTGAACTGCTCGTTGGTGCCGCCGGCCATGGTCGTGGCGATCGCGTTCAACTCACCGCTGGCGCTGTCCAGATCGCTGGCGCTGCGCTGCAAACGGGTGAAGGTTTCGGCGAGGAAATCGCGCAGGATGTTGGCGGCGGCGCCGAGATTGCCCAGTTCATCCTGGCGGTCGCTGACCACGCGCTCGGCGAGTTTGCCGCGGCTTAACTGCGTGACGTAATCGATCAGTTTGCGAATCGGTTCGACCAGGTTGCGGTTGACCAGCCACAGGCTCAGCAGGCCGATCAGCAGGCCCGATGCGAGCATCACCAACAGCCCCAGCCAGACGGTGCGATCGGCGTCGGCACTGATCAGCGCCGATTGTTCGGTGCCCTGTTTGCGCAGTTCGGCCACCAGTTCGCTCATCTGATCGCTGGCGGCACGGTCGACACCTTTGACCGCGCTGTCGCCCGCCGTCGGATCGCCACCGGCTGCTACGTAGGCATCGCGGCCCTTCTGGTAGGCAGCACCGAGCAAGCGATGTTCTTCACGCAGACGTTCGATACGGGTTTTCAGCGCCGGTTCGATGCCTTTCTGGCTGGCCAGTTCACCGAGGATGTTCTGCACATCGCGCTGACGGTCTTCGAACTGCCCCCAGTACTTGGCCAAATCCGCCGGTTGCTTGCCACGCAGCAGAACGTTTTTCCATTCCTGCACCTGCACCTTGAATTGCAGGTTGGCTTCATCGATCAATTGCGAAGTGTGCAAGGGACCGGCGATCAACTGGCTGTAACTCTGCACGCCGTTGGACAGGAAATGAAAACAGGCCAGGGCAATCAACAGCACCGCCAGCAGGCTGCCGCTCAGCAGGGCGAGAATTTGCGCTCTCAGGGATTTTTGCACCATCGAAAGATACTCAGGACAAGGATGAGGCACGCCCGGTAAGGCGTGAAATTTTGCCGGACATCCCTGTCGGCGAGCCTTGGCTCATGGCCAATGGCGCGCAACCTAACGCACCTGTGATCGGCGCACCAGAGCACTTCTTGAAGAAAATCAGACCGCCGGTAAGTCGCTGAATTGACGTCACTTTGCTGTCACATAAACGTCATGTGACATTGCGATGATGCGGCTCAGTGAACCTGCCATTTGCGCGACCGACGCACCCTCCTCGCAGCGAGCCTTCATGAACCACAGCCTCGATATCAGCCATCGCGATCCCGATCTGTTTGGCCTGCTCTATGGTTATCGCTTCCTGCCCGGTGAACGTGGCCGCGAAGTCGACTCGGCCACGGCATTGCGCTGTTTGCAGGACGACAGCGACAGCGGTGAGTTTCTTTGGCTGCACCTCAATCTGGCGCATGCGGCGTGCGAGCGCTGGATGAAAAGTCATCTGCAATTGCCCGAGGAGTTTTTCGAGGCATTGCATGAAGGCTCGCGGTCGACGCGCATCGAGCATGTCGACTCGGCGTTGCTGGCGGTGGTCAACGATGTGGTGTTCAACCTCAGCAGTATGGTCTCCTCGGACGTGTCGACGCTGTGGGTCTGTGTGCGCAGCAAACTGATCGTCAGTGCGCGTCTGCAACCGCTGCATTCGGTGGACAAACTGCGCTCGTCGGTGAAGGCTGGCGAACGCTTTCGTTCGCCCTCGGAATTGCTCGTGCATCTGCTCCGTGATCAAGGCGAAGTGCTGACGCAGATCGTGCGCAAGACCAGCATGAGCGTCGACCAGGTCGAGGACGAATTGCTTTCCTCGCGGCTGTCGACCAATCGCGCCGAACTCGGTGCCAATCGCCGGGTGCTAGTGCGCCTGCAACGGCTGCTGGCGCTGGAGCCGGGTTCACTGCTGCGTCTGCTCAACCGGCCACCGCCCTGGTTGCAGAAGGAGGACGTCAAGGAACTGCGCAAATCCACCGAGGAGTTTGCGCTGATCATCAACGACCTCACCGCCCTCGGTGAGCGGATCAAACTGTTGCAGGAAGAGATCGCCGCCAACCTCAACGAGCAGAGCAACCGCACGCTGTTCACCCTGACCGTGGTCACGGTGCTGGCGCTGCCGATCAACATCATTGCCGGTTTTTTCGGGATGAATGTGGGCGGGGTGCCGTTGTCGCAGGATCCGGAGGGGTTCTGGATTCTGGTTGCGCTGGTGGCGACGTTTACCGTGATTGCCGGGCGTTGGGCGTTTCGCAAGCGCGGGGATTACTAAGAGCAAAGATCGCAGCCTTCGGCAGCTCCTACCTTGGAATAAGTTCCCCCTGTAGGAGCTGCCGAAGGCTGCGATCTTTTGATTTTGCCTCCAGATCAATGGTCAGGTTAATCAGCCAAACACTGACATGGCGCAGTCTCTCTGTAACATTCTGCAACGATCATGGGCGACATTCCTTCCCTCGCTCAGGATTGTCCTGCCATGGCTACTCCCTCCCTGACCGCCAGCCCTGCGTCCGCCGCCAGCGGCAGGCCGGCTCTTGATAAAAAAACCGGCCCGTTCACCTACGTGATCTTTTTCGCGGTGCTGGCCATGGGGATGCTGTTCACCGCCTACAGCCTGATGCACGACATGCACGAACTCGGCACGGTGGTCACCACATGGACGCCGTTCCTGCTGCTCGGTGTGGCGCTGCTGATTGCCCTGGGTTTTGAGTTCGTCAACGGTTTCCACGACACCGCCAACGCCGTCGCGACGGTGATCTACACCCACTCGCTGCCGCCGAATGTGGCGGTGGTCTGGTCGGGTTTCTTCAACTTCCTCGGCGTGTTGCTTTCGAGCGGCGCGGTGGCGTTCGGCATCATCGCGCTGCTGCCGGTGGAGTTGATTCTGCAGGTTGGTTCGTCTGCCGGTTTCTCGATGATTTTCGCCCTGCTGATCGCGGCGATCCTGTGGAACCTCGGCACTTGGTGGCTGGGTTTGCCAGCGTCGTCTTCGCACACCTTGATCGGTTCGATCATCGGCGTCGGCGTGGCCAATGCCTTGATGCACGGCCGTGACGGCACCAGCGGTGTCGATTGGGCGCAGGCGACCAAGATCGGTTACGCCTTGCTGCTGTCGCCGCTGGTGGGTTTCGGTTGTGCGGCGCTGTTGCTGCTGGCGCTGCGTGCATTCGTGAAGAATCGTTCGCTGTATAAAGCGCCGAAAGGCAACACACCGCCGCCGTGGTGGATTCGCGGTTTGCTGATTCTGACCTGCACCGGCGTGTCCTTCGCCCACGGCTCCAATGACGGCCAGAAAGGCATGGGCCTGATCATGCTGATTCTGGTCGGCACGCTGCCGATGGCCTACGCCTTGAACCGCACCATGCCGGAAGAACAATCGCTGCAGTTCGCCGCCGTGGCGCAAGTCACCCAGCAGGCGTTGGTGAAAAGCGCCCCGCTGCCGACGCCGGCCGACGCGCGTGCGGTGCTCTCCGATTACGTGCGCAGCAAGGACGCCACGCCGCAGCTGATCCCCGCGCTCGCCGCCCTCACCGGGCACATCGGCGAAGAGGTAAAAGGCTACGGTTCGCTGGCGAAAGTCCCGGCCGAAGCCATGGGCAACGTGCGTAACGACATGTACCTGGCCAGCGAAAGCATTCGCCTGATGGACAAGAACAAGGTCGGCAATTTCGACGCCGATACCAGCGGCAAGCTGCAACTGTTCAAGCAGCAGATCGACAACGCCACACGGTTTATCCCGCTGTGGGTGAAGATCGCCGTGGCCATCGCGCTGGGGCTGGGCACCATGGTCGGCTGGAAGCGGATTGTGGTGACGGTCGGCGAGAAGATCGGCAAGACCCACCTGACTTATGCCCAGGGTGCCTCGGCGGAAACCGTGGCGATGCTGACCATCGGCGCGGCAGACATGTTTGGTTTGCCGGTGTCGACGACGCACGTGTTGTCGTCCGGTGTGGCCGGGACGATGGTCGCCAACGGTGGCGGGTTGCAGATGAAGACCATCCGTAATTTGCTGATGGCGTGGGTGCTGACACTCCCCGCTGCCATTCTGCTGTCAGGCAGCCTCTACTGGCTGTTCACCCAAATCTTCTGACGCTCCACAAATCCCCTACATTTGGATGTGTGGTGTCAGTTAGAGCGCAGAGCGAATCAGATCGCCGAGCCAGTCCATAAACACCCGCACCCGCAGCGGCAAATGCCGCTGCCGCGCATAGAGCAATGAAATGCCCATCGCCGGCGCGGTGAATTGCGGCAGCACGGTGACCAGCTCGCCGTTTTCCAGATGCGGTTGCATACCGGTGCGCGGTACCTGGGTCAGACCGAACCCGCCCAGGCATGCCGACTCGTAAGCATCGGTACTGTTGACCGTGATACTGCCGGCCATCGGCAGGCGTTTAACCTGACCGCCCTCCTCGTACACAAACCCTTCCGAACGCGAACCGAGCACGCCGACGTAGTGCACCAGTCGATGCTGCGCCAGGTCCTCCAGTGTCTGCGGCACACCGTAGCGCTCGAGGTAGGCGGGGCTGGCGCAGTTGACCATGGGGAAGTCGCCGAGGTGCCGCGCCACCACCGACTGATCCGGCTGCGCGCCGATGCGCACCACGCAATCGAAGCCTTCGCTGAGCAAGTCGACGCGGCGATCGGTGCTGCTGATTTCCAGTTCGAGGTTCGGGTGACGCTCCATGAATTGCGGCAGGCGCGGCATGATCAGGCGCCGCGCAAGAATGTTCGGCATGTCGACCCGGATGCGCCCGGTCAGCGAAGCCTCGTCCTGACGGAACAACCCTTCGATCTCGTCCATGTGCGAGAGCAGATCCTTGCTGCGTTCATACAACACCAGGCCGTCCTGCGTCGCCTGCACCTTGCGCGTGGTGCGTTGCAGCAGGCGTGTACCTAGCAGGGCTTCCAGCGCTTGCACATGTTCCGACACGGTCGAGCGCGGCAAGCCAAGGTTTTCGCCGGCGAGGGTAAAACTCGACAATTCGCTGACCCGGACGAAGGTGCGCAGCAATTCCAGTTTGTTCATGGGCCACTCGTTGATTGTTCGGCTGAGCCGATCAGTGATTCCGGATTCACTCTGTTTATCACCTCAGGGCGGATAAATAAACTGAGTCCCATCACCACTCACTGCAATCGAGGACGTCCCATGAACCGCAAAATCGCATTGATCACCGGCGCCAGTCGAGGCCTCGGTAAAAACGCCGCCCTGCACCTCGCTGCTCAGGGCATCGACATCATCGGTACCTACAACAGCCGCGCCGATGAAGCCCACGCATTGGTAACCGAACTGCAGGCACTCGGCGCGAAAGCCGTAATGCTGCAACTGGACGTCGGCCGCAGCGAAACCTTTGCCGATTTCGGTACACGTGTTGAACAGGCATTGCAGCAGACGTTCGACCGTCAGCGCTTTGATTTCCTGATCAACAATGCCGGGATCGGCGTGCATGCGCTGTTTGCCGAGACCACGCCGGAGCAGTTCGATCTGCTGATGAATATTCAGTTGAAAGGGCCGTTCTTCCTGACTCAACAATTGCTCGCGCTGATCAACGACGGCGGGCGGATTATCAATATTTCCAGCGGCCTGACCCGTTTCAGCCTGCCGGGCTACGGCGCCTATGCGGCGATGAAAGGGGCGATGGAAGTGTTGACCCGTTATCAGGCGAAAGAGCTGGGTGCACGGCAGATCGGTGTGAACATTCTCGCGCCGGGCGCCATCGAGACTGATTTCGGTGGTGGCGCCGTACGCGACAATTCGGCGGTGAATTCGATGGTCGCCAGCAACACCGCATTGGGCCGGGCCGGGCAGCCGGATGATATTGGCGGGGCATTGGCGTTGTTGCTGTCGCCGGGTGCGCAGTGGATCAATGGTCAGCGGGTCGAGGCATCCGGTGGCATGTTCCTCTAACCAACGCTGAAATACTTTCCCTGGTAGGAGCTGCCGAAGGCTGCGATCTTTTGATCTTGTCTTTAAAAACAAAATCAAAAGATCGCAGCCTTCGGCAGCTCCTACAGGGGGATCGAAGTTAGTTCTGGCAAGCGTTACGGGTCATGAAGCGCTCACGCACCACGTCGTAGCCCCAGTGATAAACGTAGGTGTACGGCAGGAAAAACAGCAGCACGCCGATGTCGAGCAAAAACGCCTGCCACAGGCTGACCGACAGCCACCAGGCAATCAACGGCACACCCATCACGATCAAACCACCTTCGAACAGCAGCGCGTGCACCACACGCACCCAAGCGCTGTGCGCAACGTTCAGGCGCGCCAGCATACGGTCGAAGAAACGGTTGAACACCACGTTCCAGGCCAGCGCCAGCAGTGCGATCAACACGGTCACCGCGCCCATTTCAAGCATCGGTTTTTGCATGATCCACGCCAGCAACGGGGTGCAGATCAGGATGGCCAGCAGTTCGAAACCAACGGCCTGGAAAATACGTTCAGTGATGGACTTATGAGCAGTCATGGCCTGACTCCTTGAGTGAAGATGGTTGCCATGGTCCATGCTCGCATCGATACTTCATAATCAATAACCATCGATCAAGGCGATAGTTGATGATCTCGCACGAAGTGCTGCTGGAGTTTGTCCAGGCGGCGACCCAAGGTTCGTTTTCGGCAGCGGCGCGCAAACTCGGGCGCAGTCAGTCGACCATCAGCGCGGCGGTGGCCAGCCTTGAGATCGATCTGGATCTGGTGTTGTTCGATCGCAGCAGCCGCAAACCGACCCTGACCCCGGCCGGGCATGTGATGCTGCAACGCGCCGAGGCGATTCTGGCGGCCAGCAGTCGCCTGGAAATGACCGCACGGCAGTTGTCCCAAGGCGTCGAGCCGAAGCTGACCGTGGCGATTTCCGACACTTATCAGTCGTACCGTTTTGAAGCGGCGTTGGTCGGGTTTGAGCAGCGTTATCCAGATCTGGAACTCGAATGCCTGATCGCCGAATGCGATGACCTGATCGAACTGGTGCAGCGCGGTCGTGCGCATCTGGCCTTCGCCGAAATGCAAGAGCACTACCCGCCGGATCTGGCGACGTCGACGGTGGCCGAGCGCACGGAAATCGCCTTGTTCGTCAATCGTGATCACGCGCTGGCCAAGCTTGATCATGTTGATCAGCACATCTTGGAACAGCACCGCGAATTGCGTCTGGCGACCATCGTCAATCCCTATGACAGTCGCGGCAAAGGTCGGGTGTGGTCGGCGCCGAGTTATCTGATGTTGCTGGAAATGGCCGAAAAAGGCTTTGGCTGGGCACCGTTGCCGCGTTGGCTGGCGCAGCGTTTTGGCAATGATTTACTGGTGGAATTGAACGTGCGCGGCTGGCCGAAACCGGTGTTTGTCGATGCCTTGTGGTCGCGGCTGTATCCGCCGGGGCCGGCGGGGAGCTGGTTGTTGAGCAAGATGCTGGAATAGCGGTTGAAGATCGAGCCACCCTCACCCCAGCCCTCTCCCGGAGGGAGAGGGGGCCGACCGAGGTGTCTTGCGTCAGACATCGACCTGAAAGACCGAGTCGATTATGGATTCATTGGATATGAGCTCAAAAGCCCCTCACTGTAGAGACCGGTACATCCTTTACAAATTAGACCGGGGACATCGTTTACACCTTTACAGGCT
>NZ_JAMLFX010000017.1:167618-170788 GCF_023634765.1 Pseudomonas sp. AKS31 | reverse complement strand
CGCTTCAGCAAATTGGGTATGTAATAGATTTGTGTGTTTTTCGAACTTTCGGTTCATTGCGTCTTCACACACCGCAATCTGCTCTCTTCGACGCAAATTGCTTGGGTGTTATATGGTCAAGCCTCACGGGCAATTAGTATTGGTTAGCTCAACGCCTCACAGCGCTTACACACCCAACCTATCAACGTCGTAGTCTTCGACGGCCCTTCAGGGAACTCAAGGTTCCAGTGAGATCTCATCTTGAGGCAAGTTTCCCGCTTAGATGCTTTCAGCGGTTATCTTTCCCGAACATAGCTACCCGGCAATGCCACTGGCGTGACAACCGGAACACCAGAGGTTCGTCCACTCCGGTCCTCTCGTACTAGGAGCAGCCCCTCTCAAATCTCAAACGTCCACGGCAGATAGGGACCGAACTGTCTCACGACGTTCTAAACCCAGCTCGCGTACCACTTTAAATGGCGAACAGCCATACCCTTGGGACCGGCTTCAGCCCCAGGATGTGATGAGCCGACATCGAGGTGCCAAACACCGCCGTCGATATGAACTCTTGGGCGGTATCAGCCTGTTATCCCCGGAGTACCTTTTATCCGTTGAGCGATGGCCCTTCCATACAGAACCACCGGATCACTAAGACCTACTTTCGTACCTGCTCGACGTGTCTGTCTCGCAGTCAAGCGCGCTTTTGCCTTTATACTCTACGACCGATTTCCGACCGGTCTGAGCGCACCTTCGTACTCCTCCGTTACTCTTTAGGAGGAGACCGCCCCAGTCAAACTACCCACCATACACTGTCCTCGATCCGGATAACGGACCTGAGTTAGAACCTCAAAGTTGCCAGGGTGGTATTTCAAGGATGGCTCCACGCGAACTGGCGTCCACGCTTCAAAGCCTCCCACCTATCCTACACAAGCAAATTCAAAGTCCAGTGCAAAGCTATAGTAAAGGTTCACGGGGTCTTTCCGTCTAGCCGCGGATACACTGCATCTTCACAGCGATTTCAATTTCACTGAGTCTCGGGTGGAGACAGCGCCGCCATCGTTACGCCATTCGTGCAGGTCGGAACTTACCCGACAAGGAATTTCGCTACCTTAGGACCGTTATAGTTACGGCCGCCGTTTACCGGGGCTTCGATCAAGAGCTTCGCGTTAGCTAACCCCATCAATTAACCTTCCGGCACCGGGCAGGCGTCACACCCTATACGTCCACTTTCGTGTTTGCAGAGTGCTGTGTTTTTAATAAACAGTCGCAGCGGCCTGGTATCTTCGACCGGCATGAGCTTACGGAGCAAGTCCTTCACCCTCACCGGCGCACCTTCTCCCGAAGTTACGGTGCCATTTTGCCTAGTTCCTTCACCCGAGTTCTCTCAAGCGCCTTGGTATTCTCTACCCAACCACCTGTGTCGGTTTGGGGTACGGTTCCTGGTTACCTGAAGCTTAGAAGCTTTTCTTGGAAGCATGGCATCAACCACTTCGTGTTCTAAAAGAACACTCGTCATCAGCTCTCGGCCTTAGAATCCCGGATTTACCTAAGATTCCAGCCTACCACCTTAAACTTGGACAACCAACGCCAAGCTGGCCTAGCCTTCTCCGTCCCTCCATCGCAATAACCAGAAGTACAGGAATATTAACCTGTTTTCCATCGACTACGCTTTTCAGCCTCGCCTTAGGGACCGACTAACCCTGCGTCGATTAACGTTGCGCAGGAAACCTTGGTCTTTCGGCGTGGGTGTTTTTCACACCCATTGTCGTTACTCATGTCAGCATTCGCACTTCTGATACCTCCAGCAAGCTTCTCAACTCACCTTCACAGGCTTACAGAACGCTCCTCTACCGCATCACCCGAAGGTGATACCCGTAGCTTCGGTGTATGGTTTGAGCCCCGTTACATCTTCCGCGCAGGCCGACTCGACTAGTGAGCTATTACGCTTTCTTTAAAGGGTGGCTGCTTCTAAGCCAACCTCCTAGCTGTCTAAGCCTTCCCACATCGTTTCCCACTTAACCATAACTTTGGGACCTTAGCTGACGGTCTGGGTTGTTTCCCTTTTCACGACGGACGTTAGCACCCGCCGTGTGTCTCCCATGCTCGGCACTTGTAGGTATTCGGAGTTTGCATCGGTTTGGTAAGTCGGGATGACCCCCTAGCCGAAACAGTGCTCTACCCCCTACAGTGATACATGAGGCGCTACCTAAATAGCTTTCGAGGAGAACCAGCTATCTCCGAGCTTGATTAGCCTTTCACTCCGATCCACAGGTCATCCGCTAACTTTTCAACGGTAGTCGGTTCGGTCCTCCAGTTAGTGTTACCCAACCTTCAACCTGCCCATGGATAGATCGCCCGGTTTCGGGTCTATTCCCAGCGACTAGACGCCCTATTAAGACTCGCTTTCGCTACGCCTCCCCTATTCGGTTAAGCTCGCCACTGAAAATAAGTCGCTGACCCATTATACAAAAGGTACGCAGTCACAGAACAAAGTCTGCTCCCACTGCTTGTACGCATACGGTTTCAGGATCTATTTCACTCCCCTCTCCGGGGTTCTTTTCGCCTTTCCCTCACGGTACTAGTTCACTATCGGTCAGTCAGTAGTATTTAGCCTTGGAGGATGGTCCCCCCATATTCAGACAAAGTTTCTCGTGCTCCGTCCTACTCGATTTCATGACTAAGAGATTTTCGCGTACAGGGCTATCACCCACTATGGCCGCACTTTCCAGAGCGTTCCGCTAATCTCAAAGCCACTTAAGGGCTAGTCCCCGTTCGCTCGCCACTACTAAGGGAATCTCGGTTGATTTCTTTTCCTCAGGGTACTTAGATGTTTCAGTTCCCCTGGTTCGCCTCTTGCACCTATGTATTCAGTACAAGATAACCATCTTATGATGGCTGGGTTCCCCCATTCAGACATCTCCGGATCAAAGTCTGTTTGCCGACTCCCCGAAGCTTTTCGCAGGCTACCACGTCTTTCATCGCCTCTGACTGCCAAGGCATCCACCGTATGCGCTTCTTCACTTGACCATATAACCCCAAGCAATCTGGTTATACTGTGAAGACGACATTCGCCGAAAATTCGAATTTCTCAACTAAGAGAACTCACAAATTTTACCTTAGCCTGATCCGTTACCAGTGAAAGTAACGTTCAGTCTATCTTTCTATCACATACCCAAATTTTTAAAGAACGA
>NZ_JAMLFX010000017.1:145129-145351 GCF_023634765.1 Pseudomonas sp. AKS31 | reverse complement strand
CTGATCCGTTACCAGTGAAAGTAACGTTCAGTCTATCTTTCTATCACATACCCAAATTTTTAAAGAACGAACTAGTCAAAGACTAGAAATCAACATTCACCATCATCATGATGGAATGCTCATTTCTAAGCTTTATACAAGAGAAGCAGTAGTGGTGGAGCCAAGCGGGATCGAACCGCTGACCTCCTGCGTGCAAGGCAGGCGCTCTCCCAGCTGAGCTAT
>NZ_JAMLFX010000017.1:66984-98533 GCF_023634765.1 Pseudomonas sp. AKS31 | reverse complement strand
TTCCGATCTCTCGTCAGCGGGAGGCGAATTCTACAGCGTTACACGCTGCTGTCAACACCTCTTTTTCAACCTCCTTCTGGCTTCGATGAACTGAAGCAACCTGCTATCGAAACCTACATAACTCATTGATTCTCAAGGAGTTTTCCGTTTCGACTGCGCCGGAAGTGGGGCGAATTATAGACATCTGAAATTCGCCGTCAACCCTTATTTTCAGCAATCACTCAGATTTCAGAGTGATACGCGCAAATGCCTTCCTGCCAGCTTGGCAGACATGGGTCGCGCCGAGTACATATATAAAGGAGCGATCAACGACCGCGCCATCGACACGCACCCCACCAGACGCCAACAGATCACGCGCCGCCGCCGAGTTCTTCACCAACCCTGCCTTATTAAGGACAGCAGCGATCGGCATATCATCAGCAGAAGCCAACTCGATCTCTGGCAGATCGTCCGGCAACTCACCATCCTTCATACGGTTGCCCGCCGCACGATGAGCATTGGCCGCAGCCTCCTCACCATGGAAGCGCGCGACGATCTCTTCAGCCAGCTTGATTTTGACATCGCGCGGATTGGCACCCGCTTCAACATCTGCGCGCAACGCGTTGATCTCGTCCATCGAGCGGAAGCTGAGCAACTCAAAGTAACGCCACATCAATGCATCCGGAATCGAAACCAGCTTGCTGTACATGACGCCCGGCGCTTCCTGAATGCCGACGTAGTTGCCCAAGGACTTGGACATCTTCTTCACGCCATCCAGCCCCTCGAGCAGCGGCATGGTCAGAATGCATTGAGCCTCTTGCCCATAACCTCGCTGCAACTCACGCCCCATCAGCAAGTTGAACTTCTGATCAGTCCCACCCAGCTCGACATCCGCGCGCAGAGCTACCGAGTCGTAACCCTGAACCAGCGGATAGAGGAACTCGTGAATAGCAATTGGCTGATTGGTGGTGTAGCGCTTATCGAAGTCATCACGCTCAAGCATGCGCGCGACGGTGTACTGGGAGGTGAGGCGAATGAAGTCCGCCGGCCCCATTTTGTCCATCCAGGTGGAGTTGAACGCAACCTCGGTTTTCGCAGGATCAAGAATCTTGAACACCTGCGTCTTGTAGGTCTCGGCGTTTTCCAGAACCTGCTCGCGAGTCAATGGAGGGCGAGTGGCACTCTTACCGCTCGGATCACCGATCATCCCGGTGAAGTCACCTATAAGGAAGATCACCTGATGCCCCAGCTCCTGAAACTGGCGCAGCTTATTAATAAGCACCGTGTGACCCAAGTGCAGATCCGGAGCGGTCGGATCGAAACCAGCCTTGATACGCAGCGGTTGGCCGCGCTTGAGCTTCTCGACCAGCTCGGACTCGACCAATAGTTCTTCCGCACCACGTTTAATCAGCGCTAGCTGCTCTTCAACCGACTTCATAACAGACCCGCAAGGCTCAGATTCAAAGGGAACCAACCATACAAGATCGTGCACCAATTACAAGTTTTGCCCGGCGCACGGACACCAATCCACAGACGCGGTGTCTGCAGACTTGCTTCAGAGATGATTTGGTTATATTTTATACAGTTATTTCATCTTCATCATGTCATTCATCTTTTCCAATCCATCTTTTTTCAAAGTCAAAATTACTTATGACCACAGAACCGTCTAAAGCGCCGCCGCTTTACCCGAAGACCCACCTGCTCGCTGCAAGTGGTATCGCCGCCCTTCTCAGCCTGGCACTCCTGGTATTTCCTTCCAGTGATGTCGAAGCCAAAAAGACGACCCTGAGCCTTGAACTGGAAAGTCCTGCTGACCAACTGACACAAGATCAAGACGCTGCTGACGCGGCTCAAGCCACAAATGAGCCAGTGACTTCGCCATTTGCTCAAATCGAAAACAGCAGCGAAAACACCCCGCAAACCGCAGAAGTTGCACCTGCACCTGCCGCCGAAAAGCCAAAAGCACCTGGCCATCGTGAAGTCATCGTCGCCAAGGGCGATACACTGTCGACGCTGTTCGAAAAGGTCGGCCTGCCTGCCGCCTCCGTCCATGAAGTGCTGGCCAGCGACAAACAAGCCAAGCAGTTCAGCCAGCTCAAGCACGGCCAGAAACTCGAATTCGAATTGACTCCTGAAGGCCAACTGACCAGTTTGCACAGCAAGGTCAGTGACGTCGAAACCATTACCCTGACCAAGAATGACAAGGGTTATGCCTTCAACCGGGTTACCGCAAAACCGACCGTTCGCACCGCCTACGTGCACGGCGTCATCAATAGCTCACTTTCACAATCCGCAGCCCGTGCCGGCCTCTCCCACAGCCTGACCATGGATATGGCCAGCGTCTTCGGTTACGACGTCGACTTCGCTCAGGACATTCGCCAGGGCGATGAATTCGATGTGATCTACGAGCAGAAAGTGGTCAACGGTAAAGCGGTCGGTAATGGCCCGATCCTGTCTGCCCGCTTCACCAACCGCGGCAAGACCTACACCGCCGTGCGTTACACCAACAAGCAAGGCAACAGCAGCTACTACACCGCTGACGGCAACAGCATGCGCAAGGCGTTCATCCGTACGCCGGTGGACTTCGCTCGTATCAGTTCGAAGTTCTCCATGGGCCGCAAGCACCCGATCCTCAACAAGATCCGCGCGCACAAAGGCGTTGACTACGCTGCGCCGCGCGGTACACCAATCAAGGCTGCCGGTGACGGCAAGGTGCTGCTGGCCGGACGTCGTGGTGGCTACGGCAACACCGTTATCATCCAGCACGGCAACACCTACCGTACGCTGTACGGCCATATGCAAGGCTTCGCCAAAGGCGTGAAAACCGGCGGCACCGTCAAGCAAGGCCAGGTCATCGGATACATCGGGACGACCGGCCTGTCCACAGGCCCACACTTGCACTATGAGTTCCAGGTCAATGGCGTTCACGTCGATCCGCTGGGCCAGAAACTGCCAATGGCCGACCCGATCGCCAAAGCCGAGCGCGCTCGCTTCCTCGCTCAGAGCCAGCCGCTGATGGCACGCATGGATCAAGAGAAGGCCACCATGCTGGCTTCGAGCAAGCGCTAAGTCATGGCCCTGTATATCGGCGTGATGTCCGGAACCAGCCTCGACGGTCTGGACATCGCCCTGATCGAACAGACCTCGGCGATCAAACTGGTCGCCACGCACTACATCCCCATGCCTGAATCCCTGCGCGCCGAGCTGCTTGGCTTGTGCGCCAGCGGCCCTGACGAGATCGCCCGCTCGGCGATTGCCCAACAGAACTGGGTGACTCTCGCTGCGCAGGGCATTCATACCCTCCTCGATCAGCAGACACTCAAGCCGCAAGACATTCGTGCGATCGGCAGCCACGGCCAGACCATCCGCCATGAGCCGGCACGTGGTTTCACCGTGCAGATCGGCAACCCTGCTCTGCTGACCGAGCTGACCGGTATCACCGTAGTCAGCGACTTCCGCAGCCGCGATGTGGCGGCCGGCGGCCAAGGCGCTCCGCTGGTGCCCGCATTTCATGAGGCATTATTTGAAGAGCGTACCGGTAACCAGGCCGTCTTGAATGTCGGCGGTTTCAGTAATCTGAGTCTGATTGAGCCGACCAAGCCTGTAGCCGGTTTCGACTGCGGCCCAGGGAATGTGCTGATGGACGCCTGGATTCACCAGCAGCGCGGCGAAAACTATGATCACAATGGCGACTGGGCTAAAACAGGTACAGTCGAGCCGACACTGCTAAACGCACTCCTCAGCGATCCGTTCTTCGTCACCAAGGGACCGAAAAGCACCGGCCGCGAAGTGTTCAACCTGTCTTGGCTGGAACAACATCTCTCGCACCTGCCAGCCTTCGCTGCCGAGAATGTGCAAGCTACGTTGCTTGAACTGACCGCGTTGACGATCGTTGAATCTCTGCAAAACGCCCAAACCGATACCCGGGAACTGTTGGTCTGCGGCGGCGGTGCACACAACGCCACGCTGATGAAGCGCCTGGCCGAGCTGCTGCCGACCACCAAAGTCGCCAGCACTGCCACCCACGGCGTTGATCCAGACTGGGTCGAAGCCATGGCCTTCGCCTGGCTGGCCCATTGCTGCCTCGAAGGCATTGCCGCCAACCGCCCAAGCGTCACCGGCGCACGCGGGCTGCGGATACTCGGCGCCATCTACCCCGCTTAAAAATCACGCACAGCAAAACGCCGCAGAACCGTGAGGCTCTGCGGCGTTTTGTTATCTGAAGCGCAGTGCGATCAGATCGAGAACGAAGACCCGCAACCACACGTTGTGGTGGCATTCGGGTTTTTGATCACGAAGCGCGAACCTTCCAGACCTTCCTGGTAATCCACTTCAGCACCGGCCAGGTACTGGAAGCTCATCGGATCAACCACCAGACTCACGCCTTCGCGCTCGACGATCGTGTCGTCATCGGCCACATCTTCATCGAAGGTGAAACCGTACTGAAACCCTGAACAACCACCGCCCGTAACAAATACGCGCAGCTTCAAGCGATCATTCCCCTCTTCATCGACCAGGCTCTTCACCTTGTGCGCAGCACCTTGAGTGAATTGCAAAGCCGTGGGGGTGAAGGATTCGACGCTCATGCTGACTATCTCCCGGCGTTACGCCGCCATAATGCGTGATGACGCGCATTATCCGCTTGTCCGAGAAAATCGGTCAACTATTGTTACGGTATATCAATAAACCCGATCACCGGTTCTGAATGCAAAAAGGCCCGTTCAACGGGCCTTTTTGCTGTGCCGGATAAAGTCTTACGGCAGCATGCCGGCGTGGGACAGACCAAAACGTTCATCCAGCCCAAACAGGATGTTCATGTTCTGCACCGCCTGACCCGACGCGCCTTTGACCAGATTGTCGATCACCGACAACACCACCACCAGATCGCCATCCTGTGGACGGTGAACCGCGATACGGCAAACGTTGGCACCACGCACGCTACGGGTTTCCGGATGGCTGCCGGCCGGCATCACATCGACGAACGGTTCGTTGGCATAACGTTTTTCAAACAACGCTTGCAGATCCACCGAGCGATCAACCACGGTCGCGTAGAGCGTCGAGTGAATGCCACGGATCATCGGGGTCAGGTGCGGAACGAAGGTCAGACCAACATCCTTACCCGCTGCACGACGCAGACCCTGGCGAATTTCCGGCAGGTGACGGTGACCTTTCACCGCGTAGGCCTTCATGCTTTCCGATGTCTCGGAGTACAGCGAACCGACAGCCGCACCGCGACCGGCACCACTGACACCGGATTTGCAGTCAGCGATCAAACGCGAAGCATCCGCCAGACCGGCTTCGAGCAACGGCAGAAAACCCAACTGGGTAGCGGTCGGATAGCAACCCGGCACCGCGATCAGGCGAGCCTTCTTGATTTGCTCGCGATTGACTTCCGGCAGACCGTAAACCGCTTCATCGAGCAACTCAGGCGCGCCGTGCGGCTGACCGTACCACTTGGCCCACTCTTCAGCGTCTTGCAGACGGAAATCGGCGGACAGGTCGATGACCTTGGTGCCCGCCGCCAGCAATTCACCGGCCAATGCGTGAGCCACACCGTGCGGAGTGGCGAAGAACACTACGTCGCAAGCGCCGAGGGTCTTGACGTCCGGCACGCTGAAGGCCAGGCCGTCGTAGTGGCCGCGCAGGTTCGGGTACATGTCAGCCACGGCCAGACCGGCCTCGGATCGGGAAGTGATCACCACCACTTCTGCCTGCGGATGCTGCGCCAACAGACGCAGCAGTTCGACACCGGTGTAACCCGTGCCGCCGACGATACCGACCTTGACCATAACCTGCCCTCAAAGAACCCACTGGAAAGCCGTCGATAATAGGGGCCACGCAGCCCTGCGACAACCGTCAAGGTGACGTGCGGACGCTCAAGCCTCTACTATCCGGCTTACCGTGAATGAGGGAATAACCAAAAATGCTCTATCTATGGATCAAAGCGTTGCACATTGTCAGCGTCGTTTGCTGGTTTGCCGGGCTGTTTTACTTGCCGCGACTGTTCGTTTACCACGCGCAAAGCGAAGACACGATCAGCAAAGAACGCTTCAGCGTCATGGAGCGCAAGTTGTACCGCGGCATCATGGGACCGGCGATGATCGCCACGCTGATCTTCGGCGGCTGGCTGATTTACCTGAACCCGAGCATCTTCAGCATGGGCGGCTGGATCCACGCCAAACTGACCCTGGTCGTTTTGCTGATCGGCTACCACCACATGTGCGGCGCGCAGGTAAAACGCTTTGCCCGTGGCGAGAACACCCGCAGCCATGTCTTTTATCGCTGGTTCAATGAAGTGCCGGTTCTGATATTGCTGGCTATCGTAATTCTGGTCGTGGTCAAGCCGTTCTAACTTCAACAAGTACAGATCCTTGGGATGTTCATAATGTCGCTGCCCGCTTTGCTCGAACAACGTCTGCGCCTGCCTGTCGTGGCAGCGCCGATGTTCCTGATTTCCAACCCGGAACTGGTTCTCGCCTGCTGCCGCAATGGCGTGGTCGGGAGTTTTCCAGCGCTGAACCAACGTGAAAGCAGCGGATTCAAAGCCTGGCTGGAACAGATTGAAGCGGGGCTGGCGACACTGGACAACCCGGCGCCCTACGCGGTGAACCTGATCGTGCACAACAGCAACCCGCGCTTGCAGGCAGACCTGAACATCTGCGTCGAACACAAAGTGCCGATCGTCATCACCAGCCTCGGCGCGGTGAAGGAGTTGGTCGACGCGGTGCACAGCTATGGCGGTCTGGTCTTTCACGACGTCACCACTCGCCGACATGCCGAGAAAGCGGCCGAGGCCGGTGTTGACGGTCTGATCGCCGTGGCGGCCGGCGCCGGGGGTCATGCCGGGACCTGGAGTCCGTTTGCGCTGATCGCCGAGATCCGAGAGTTTTTCGATAAAACCCTGCTGCTTGCAGGATGTCTTAACCACGGCCATGAGATTCTCGCCGCACAGCTGCTCGGTGCGGATTTGGCCTACTTCGGTACGCGATTTATCGGCACCACGGAAAGTCATGCGCCTGACGCCTACAAGCAGATGCTGCTGACAGCCAAGGCTGCGGACATCATTCATACTCCAGCGGTCTCGGGAGTGCCGGCGAGCTTTATGCGCCAGAGCCTGGAGGCGGCCGGTTTCGATATGGCTGCGTTGCAAGGCAAAGGCGAGGTGAATTTCGGTGACAAGCTCAAGCCGATCAACGATGAAGCCAAAGCCTGGAAAACCGTCTGGTCGGCCGGGCAAGGCGTCGGACAGATCGATGACCTGCCGAGCGTGGATCAATTGATCGCACGGCTGGACGCCGAGTATCGCCAGGCACAGAAGCGCGCAGCCCTGCTACCGCAACGCTGGCCACGCTGAGAAAAATCAGGCCAGCCCCGGTGGACTGGCCTTACACTGCTGACCTTTCAATCTATTCGCGACAAGGATGCCTCGGCCATGAGCGAACCCCGTTACAAGATCGTATTCAACGGTGCTCTGCAGCCCGGTGTCGATATCACCACCGCCAAGCTCAATCTGGCGGCCCTGTTCAAGAGCGATGTCGCTGGCATTGAACGCCTGTTCAACGGCACGACCATCGCCCTCAAGCGCGACCTGTCCCATAGTGATGCCCAGACCTATCTGCAAGCACTGAACAAAACCGGGATCGATGCACGCATCGAAGCGCAAACAACCATCGAACTGAACCTGGCCGATGTGCATGAGCATGCGCCGGCTGTGACGGAACCTGACTCCCCTTACGCCCCACCGCGCGCCAGTGTCGGCGAGATTCTACCGGCGTTTGCCACGCTAAAGCCGTTCAGCGTCGAAGGGCGAATTGGCCGGTTGCGTTTTCTCGCCTGGACAATGGTCTTGAGCCTGGTGACCCTGCCCATCGTCGGCGTGTTCGCGCTGTTGGCTCTGGGGCTGGTCAGCGGTGACTCCACCACCGGCCTGATCATCGGCGGGATCTTCGCCTTCTTCCTGTTTATCGCCTTCCTGATCGTCAGCATTCTGTTCAGCGTCCAGCGTCTGCACGATATCGGCTGGTCGGGCTGGCTCTGGCTGCTGAACCTGGTGCCGTTTGTGGGCAGTTTCTTTCCGCTGGTGATCATGGTCGTCCCGGGCAACACCGGCGCGAATCGCTATGGCCCTCCCCCGCCGCCCAACAGCACTGCCGTGAAAGTGCTGTGCTCCCTGTGGATCGTGTTCTTCGCGCTGATCTTTGCCGGTGGAATGCTGGGGGGGATCTCGGCGATCCAGCAGGAGTACGAAAGCAATCTGGAAAGCAGCTACGAAAGTGGCTCGGTAACCACTGATGAAGTCGAAGTAGAAGCCGAATCACCTGTGGATTCCGCCGACGAAGCCGCCGAAGCGGCGCAGGCCCCTGTAGACTCTGCGAAAGAATGAACAGCGCTCCCCGCCGTGACACCCGCGTCGACGGCGCGGAGCTGTTGCGATGGAGAATTGCATGACCCGTTACGCTCTGATCACTGGAGCCTCCAGCGGCATCGGTCTGGCACTGGCCGAAGCACTGGCCCGGCGCGGCCGCAGCCTGATTCTGGTGGCACGACAACGTGATCAGCTGGAAAGTATTGCGATAGAGCTGACTCAACGCTTTGGCGTAGAAGTGTTATTTCGCGCCTGCGATCTGGGCGAGCCATTGCGTCTGTCCGGTTTTTTGTTGGAGCTTGAAGAAGGTGACCGGCAGATCGACTTGCTGGTCAATTGCGCCGGCATTGGCACCTGCGGCCCGTTTCTCGCGCAGGACTGGATGACCGAACAGGATCTGATCGAAGTGAATATCCTCGCCCTGACCCGTCTCTGCCACGCCATCGGCAACAGCATGGCGCTGCAGGGCGGCGGGCAGATTCTCAATGTCGCCTCGGTGGCCGCCTTCAATCCCGGCCCATGGATGAGCACTTACTACGCCAGCAAGGCGTATGTGCTGCACTTCTCCGAAGCCTTGCGAGTTGAACTGAAACAGAGTGCGGTAAAGGTTTCAGTGCTTTGCCCCGGCCCGACACGCACGGCATTTTTTCGCACCGCCCAGTTGAACAGCGACAAACTCAAAGACAGCAAGTTAATGATGAGTCCCGAGGAAGTCGCGCTGTACACCGTGCGCGCCCTCGACAGGAACCGCGCCATCATCATTCCGGGGCGGCGTAACCGCTGGTTCGCCTTCCTGCCGCGACTGGGTTCGCGCTGGCTCAACCGCACCATCGTCGGCATGGTCAATAAAGCTTACTGCCCGCGCTAAAGAATCCGGATTCATCGCGCTAAACTCGATTCAGCCCAAACAACGGAGAAAACAGCAGTGGATACTCTGTTCACCAAGATCATCAACCGGGAAATCCCGGCCAAGATCATTTACGAGGACGACCAGGTTCTGGCCTTCCATGACATCGCCCCTCAGGCACCGGTGCATTTCCTGGTGATCCCGAAAAAACCGGTGCGCACCCTCAATGACCTGACCGAAGACGACAAGGCACTGGCCGGGCACATCCTGTTTACTGCGCAGCGTCTGGCTCTGGAACTGGGCTGCGAAGACGGTTTCCGCGTGGTAATGAACTGCAATGAAAAGGGTGGGCAGACCGTCTATCACATTCATATGCACGTACTCGGCCAGCGTCAGATGAACTGGCCGCCGGGCTAATTCCCCTTTGTGGGAGCGAGCCTGCTCGCTCCCACAAAAAAGCATGACCGCGCGGCAAATGACCCAACGCAAACCTTCCCCGGCCGATTCGGTTAAACTGGGCGCCGAGATTCTTCCCGGAGGTCAGCATGACTACCCAACGTCACTACTCGCCGATTGACCGTCTTCTGCTGCAAGCGGATGCCGCGATGCGCACGCTGCTGCCCTTCAGTGGCCAGCCGTACCGTCCGTCGCCGGCGATTTTGCAACCGGATACGCAAATGAGCGACGAAGACACCCGCCACGTCGCCGGTCTGATGCGCATCAACCACACCGGTGAAGTCTGCGCCCAGGCGCTGTATCAGGGGCAGGCGTTGACCGCCAAGCTGCCACAGGTACGCGAAGCAATGGAGCACGCCGCCGAAGAAGAGATCGATCATCTGGTCTGGTGCGAACAACGCATTCATCAGTTGGGCAGCCATACCAGCGTTTTGAATCCGCTGTTCTACGGTATGTCGTTCGGGATCGGCGCCGTCGCCGGGCTGATCAGCGACAAGGTCAGCCTCGGGTTCGTTGCAGCGACCGAGCATCAGGTGTGCAAGCACTTGAACGAACATTTGGAACAGCTGCCGGCTGAGGACGAGAAGTCCCGGGCGATTCTTGAGCAGATGCGTATTGATGAAGAACATCATGCGGAGAGTGCGCTGGAGGCTGGAGGTTTTCGTTTTCCGGCGCCGGTGAAGTTCGGGATGAGTCTGCTGGCCAAGGTGATGACCAAGAGTACTTACAGGATCTGATATCCAAATTGCTACAGAGGCTCGCCCCCCACAGGGTTTTTTGCAGAAATAAAAAAGGTGACCGCAAGGTCGCCTTTTTTGTGCCCGGGAATCTTGGATCGACATGTTGCGCGCAGGTTTTCCTGATACACGCTCACGTCGATCATCTGGTACGCGTCGCGAGTATCTTCGGAGAGGTAGTTCTGGGCGAACGACGCACCCGAGCAGGACGGTTAACACCGCTTCGCGATGGGCGATTCTGGTTATCTGTTCAGGCAGTTGATCCATCGGCTGACCGATCCCTGCCCTGAAAAAAACGGCGCAATATGCAGACGTCAGCGGGGGGATCGCCAGAGTCTGCACTGCTTTTGTGATAGTTGAATGTCGTTTCAACCAAGTTCGACGATTTCGTAGTCGTGGGTGATCGCCACGCCAGCCGCGCCAAGCATGATCGAGGCGGAGCAGTACTTCTCTGCGGACAATTCGATGGCGCGTTTGACCTGGGCTTCTTTCAGGCCACGGCCCTTGACCACAAAGTGCATGTGGATCTTGGTGAACACCTTCGGATCTTCGGTCGCGCGCTCAGCGTCGAGGAAGGCTTCGCAGCTTTCAACGGCCTGGCGAGACTTCTTCAGAATGCTGACCACGTCGAAGTTGCTGCAACCACCGACACCCAGCAGAAGCATTTCCATCGGACGAACACCCAGATTACGACCACCGGCGTCCGGCGGACCGTCCATTACCACGACATGACCGCTACCGGATTCGCCGAGGAACATGGCTTCGCCAGCCCATTGGATGCGTGCCTTCATCGCCCAGACTCCACTGTAAAAAAAGGGTCGCCAGCTTAGCACAGGGTTTTGCCCGGACAACGAGCAACGCTCCTAGGACAGGATGCCTCTGCGTTGTAGGTAATTTCTCGAATTTGCGACGAAGTGTCTGTTAAGCTGGCGCCAATTCGCTGGCGCCAATTGTCAGCCTGTGTAGCGACCGCCTTCAGCGCCTCATAAAAAATCAAACATCACCGTGCAGTCTTTTCGGGATACAACCATGGTTGCTATTACCCCCACCCCCAAAATCAAGAACCTCGACAAGCTGTTGATGCATTGCCAGCGCCGTCGCCATGCGGCCAAGAGCAACATCATCTGTGCGGGCGATCGCTCGGACACCCTGTATTTCATCATCAAGGGTTCGGTGACGATCCTCATCGAGGATGACGACGGCCGCGAAATGATCATCGCGTACCTCAACGCCGGGGATTTCTTTGGCGAACTGGGCTTGTTCGAGCAAGCGGGCCAGGAACAGCAACGCAGTGCCTGGGTGCGGGCCAAGGTCGAATGCGAAACGGCGGAAATCAGCTACGCCAAGTTCCGCGAATTATCGCAACAGGATCCAGACATTCTTTACGTGCTCAGCGGACAAATCGCACAACGCCTGCGCAACACCACGCGCAAGGTCGGCGATCTGGCGTTCTTCGACGTGACCGGCCGAGTGGCACGCTGCCTGTTGGAACTGTGCAAGCAACCCGACGCGATGACCCACCCGGACGGCATGCAGATCAAGGTGACCCGTCAGGAAATCGGCCGGATTGTCGGTTGTTCGCGAGAGATGGTCGGTCGCGTGCTCAAGGACCTTGAGGAACGCAACCTGGTTGATGTGAAAGGCAAGACCATGGTGGTCTTCGGTACGCGCTAAGCCCGACAGTCAGGCGCTATAGATCTGCGCCAGCATTAAACGAAACAACTCATCGAGACGCGCCAAAGCTTGGGGCGCGTTGAATTTCTCGTGCAGGGCAATGTGGCTTTCCGCCCGCACCCGCGGCTCCAGACCACAGGCTTGGTTGAAGCGATTGACCGCTGCAACCATCGAATCCCGTTCGTTATCCATCAGCATCGCCCCGTGCACCAGGCCGACCGGACGCTGCCCGCCCTGGCTCTGGCGCCAGCGCTGGGCCGTGCCGACCATTTTGCGTCCATCGAGATTGACGTTGAAGCGACCGTCGCAGAATGCGCCAGCGATTTCGCCCAACGATGATGTGCCGCCCAACTCGTCGAGCAACTGACAGATCGGATCGCACAGACGTCGGTAGCCGGTTTCGATACGGTTCAAATCGCCTTCGCTGCGTGGTGGCGCATAGACCAGGGCGATATTGATTGTCGCGGCGGATTGCGGGACGGGCTCGCCGCCAGTTTCGCGCAATAGCACCGGCCAGCCAGCGGCGGCAGAGACTTCGCAGGCGTGCTCGAAACCGGGCAGACGATTGAGGCGGCGCGGCATGACCAGGGCGCGATCGCTGGGTTGCCAGAACAGCAGGCCGAACTCTGCGTCGCCGGCGCAGACCGAGGCCAGCAAGTCCTGTTCGGCTTGCAGGCCGGCTTCGATGGTCAGCGGGGTTGGCAGCGACATAACAGGCTCCGGCAACATGGAGATCTTTAGCGGTTTCGATGGCCCCTTCGCGAGCAGGCTCGCTCCCACAGGGGGAAATGCATTCCAAATGTGGGAGCGACGGTGCGACGATTCGACCTGCTCGCGAATGAGTCGACTCGAATCAGTCGAGGGTCGAACCGCTGATCGAAGTACCACGCTCCGGGAAGAACAGGCGCTGCAGTTCGGTGCCCGGGTTTTCCGCGCGCATGAATGCTTCACCAACCAGGAACGAATACACGTCACTGATTTCCATCAGTTCGACATCGGCGCGATTGAGGATGCCGCTCTCAGTGATCACCAGACGATCACGCGGAATGCGCGGTAGCAGATCAAGTGTGGTTTCCAGGCTGACGTCGAAGGTGTGCAGATTACGGTTGTTGACCCCGACCAGCGGCGTGTCGAGGGTTTTCAACGCACGCTCCAGTTCATCACCATCGTGTACTTCGACCAACACATCGAGACCGACGCTTTTGGCGACGGCGGCCAGCTCGGCCATTTTCACGTCATCCAGTGCGGAGACGATCAACAGCACGCAGTCGGCGCCCAACGCGCGGGCTTCAACGATCTGGTAAGGATCGATCATGAAGTCCTTGCGGATCACCGGCAGGCTGCACGCGGCACGGGCCTGTTGCAGGTAGGCATCGGCGCCCTGGAAGTAATCGATGTCGGTCAGCACGGACAGACAGGTTGCCCCGCCCTTCTCGTAGCTTTTGGCGATGTCGGCCGGAACAAAGTTCTCGCGGATCACGCCCTTGCTCGGCGAAGCCTTTTTGATTTCGGCAATCACCGCCGGCTGCTTCTTCTTTGCCTGCGTCAGCAATGCCTGGGCAAAACCACGGGGTGCATCGGCCGCCTTGGCCAGACTTTCCAGCTCGCTCAGGCTGACGCGAGCGCTACGCTCGGCGACTTCCTGAACCTTGCGGGCCAGAATGTTTTCCAGAACCGTCGGTACACTCATCCCTCATTCTCCACTTTGAATACCGCGGTAAAGGCACCCAGCTCCTCGAGTTTTTCCCGAGCAAGACCGGTGTGCAGGGCGTCGTGCGCGAGCTCGACGCCCTGTTTCAAACTACTGGCCAGGTCGGCGGCATAGAGCGCGGCACCGGCATTGAGCACAATCATTTCGGCGGCTTTCTGACCGTTTTCGGTCTTGCGCTTGCCGAGTGCGTCACGGATCAATGCCAGCGACGCTTCCGGGCCTTCGACCGACAGACCGTGCAGGCTCTGGCTCTTCATGCCGAGATCTTCCGGTTCGACCCAATATTCAGTAATTTCGTTGTTCTTCAACTCGGCAACGAAGGTCGGTGCGGCGAGACTGAACTCGTCCAGGCCGTCCTTTGAATGCACCACCAGTACATGCTTGCTGCCCAGGCGCTGCAAGACTTCGGCCAATGGCCGGCACAATGCCTGCGTGAACACGCCCACCACCTGATGTTTCACCCCGGCCGGATTCGTAAGCGGGCCGAGCATGTTGAACAGTGTACGCAGGCCGAGATCGCGGCGCGGGCCGGCGGCGTACTTCATGGCTTTGTGATGGGTCTGGGCGAACATGAAGCCGATACCGACGTTGTCGATGCAACGGGCGACCTGCACCGGCGTCAGGTTCAGGTAGATGCCAGCGGCTTCCAGCAAGTCGGCACTGCCGCTCTTGCCCGACACGGCGCGATTGCCGTGCTTGGCCACAGTGCAACCGGCCGCCGCGACGACAAACGAAGAGGCGGTCGACACGTTGAAGATGTTCGCGCCGTCACCGCCGGTGCCGACCACATCGACCACGCCATCGAGGGTCTTCAGTTCAACCTGGTCGGCCAGCTCGCGCATCACCGACACGGCACCGACGATTTCGTCGATGCTCTCGCTCTTCATGCGCATGGCCATCATGAACGCGCCAATCTGCGCGTCAGTGCATTGGCCGGTCATGATTTCGCGCATCACGTCGCGCATTTCATCGGTGCTGAGGTCGAGGTGGTCGACGATACGGCTCAGGGCTGTCTTGATATTCATGGGAAGTCCTTAGCGCGTGCCGCCGGTTTGTTTGAGGAAGTTGGCAAACAGTTCATGGCCCTGCTCGGTCAGGATCGACTCGGGGTGGAACTGTACGCCCTCAATGTTCAGGGTCTTGTGACGCAGGCCCATGATCTCGTCGACCGAGCCGTCATCGTGCTGGGTCCACGCGGTCAGTTCCAGGCAATCAGGCAATGTGTCGTGCTTGACGATCAGCGAATGGTAGCGGGTGACGGTCAGCGGATGATTCAGGCCAGCAAAGACGCCCTTGTCCTCGTGGAATACCGGACTAGTCTTACCGTGCATCACCTGACGCGCGCGCACTACGTCGCCGCCAAAGGCCTGGCCGATGGACTGGTGGCCGAGGCACACGCCGAGAATCGGCAGCTTGCCGGCAAAGTGCTTGATCGCATCAATGGAGATGCCGGCTTCGGTCGGCGTGCAGGGGCCGGGGGAAACCACGATGCGCTCAGGCTGGAGCGCTTCGATTTCGGCAATGGTCAGTTCGTCGTTGCGCACGACTTTGACTTCGGCACCCAGCTCGCCGAGGTATTGCACAACGTTGTAAGTAAAGGAGTCGTAGTTGTCGATCATCAGCAACATGGCGTGTCGAACCTCTTGAATTCTGATTTGAAAACAGCCTTCAGATCACTTGCCCGCAGGGCGCTGCACGATGTCGGACGCAGTTGGACGCGTCGGCACAGCGGCATTTCAAACAGGCAAGGAAGGCAAAGCGATACAGATCCGGCGGGGCCGGCAGAAAAGATTCAGGCGCGCCAACGCCAGCGGGCGTGTGCCTTGATGACTTGATCCAGAAGTTTGCTGGTGATCAACACGGGGAAGGTCTCGTTCATACGTTCCGGCACAGTAACTTAGCTGGGCGGAGCGTGCAATATGGCCGGGACTGCGGGAGATAAAACCGGGGGAGGATTCGCGACCGATGGCAAAACGCCGGGAGTTTTTGGTACTGTCGTTTCGTTCACCTACAACAATAAATAAACGGACTTGCTCATGATCAAACAGACGTTGTTTGTACCGCTGGCTGGCTGCCTGCTCGCACTGGCCTGCGCCCAAGCGAATGCTGCACCCAATCCTTATTCGAATTTCATCGTTTTCGGCGACAGCCTGAACGATGCCGGGACCTTTACCGACACCGGCGGCCCGGCCGGCTCCACCGAGCGTTACACCAACCGGACCGGGCCGATCTATCAGAATGGCAGCGGTGAACTGTATTCGTTAAATTCCACGCAACTACTCGGCGGGCGCCTGGGGTTTTCCGCAGACCAGACAGCCTCTTCCAGCTCCGCAGTGCGTGCCGAAAACGGCCAGCCGGACGGCAACAACTGGGCGGTGGGCGGTTATCGCACCGACCAGATCCTCGATTCGATCACGACGCAATCTGCCACGGGCGAACGCACCCGCCCCGGTTACCTGCCCTCCAATGGCTTTCGCGCCGACCCGAATGCGCTGTATTACATCTCCGGCGGCGGTAACGATTTCCTGCAGGGTCGCATTCTCAGCCTGCCGCAAGCCAACGCTGCCGCTGATCGACTGGCCGACAGCGTACAAACCCTGCAAACCGCCGGCGCCAAATACGTGATGGTCTGGCTGTTGCCGGATGTGGGCCTGACCCCGGCCATCAACGGTACGCCGCTGCAAGCCTTCAGCAGCCAGCTCGCCACTCAGTTCAACAGTCAATTGGTCACACGCCTGCAAGGCATCAACGCCGAAGTCATTCCGTTGAATATTCCGGTCCTGCTCTCAGAAGTGTTTGCCGATCCAGGACGCTTTGGTCTCGCGACCGACCAGAACCTGACCGCGACCTGCTTCAGTGGCAGCGGCTGCACCGAGAACGCCCGGTACGGGATCAACAGTGCAACGCCGGATCCGACCAAGCTGATCTACAACGACGGTGTGCATCCGACCGAGGCCGGGCAAAAACTGATCTCCGATTACGCCTACTCCCTGCTCGCCGCGCCTTGGGAACTGACGCTGTTGCCGGAAATGGCCAACGCCACCGTGCGCGCGCACCAGGACGAACTGCGCAACCAATGGCAAGCAGACTGGGAGAACTGGCAAGCGGTCGGTCAATGGCGCGCCCTTGTTTCGGCAGGCGGCCAGCATCTGGATGTCGACAGCCAAAGCAGCGGCGCCAGCGCCGATGGTAGCGGATACAACCTCAACGTCGGCGGCAGCTATCGCTTGAATGAAGCCTGGCGCGTCGGCGTGGCAGGCGGTTTCTACCGGCAGAATCTGGAGGCCGGGCATAACGATTCCGACTACAAACTCAACAGCTACATGGCCACGGCATTTGCCCAATATCAGCAAAATCGCTGGTGGGCTGACGCAGCGTTGACCGGCGGCAAACTCGACTACGACAACCTCAAGCGCAAGTTCGATCTCGGCGCCAGCGAAGGCGCGGAGAAAGGCGACACTGACGGCAGCCTTTGGGCCTTCAGCGCTCGTGTCGGTTACGACATTGCCCAGCCGGGCAGCGAGTGGCACCTGTCGCCATTCGTCAGCGCCGACTACGCCAGCGTCGATGTCGACGGCTACTCAGAGAAGGGCAACCGCGCCACGGCGCTGACCTTCGATGATCAGACCCGCGACTCGAAACGCCTGGGGCTGGGCTTGCAGGGCAAGTACAACATCACCCCGCAAACCCAGGTATTCGGCGAGTACGCTCACGAGCGTGAGTACGAAGACGATGTGCAGAAAGTCAACATCGCGCTCAATACCTTGCCGGCCAACGACTTCAAGCTTGAGGGTTACACGCCGCAGAGTCATTTGAACCGTTTGAGCCTGGGCGTCAGCCACAAACTCACGGCGGATCTGGCGTTGCGTGGCGGCTACTCGCTGCGCAAGGATGATGACTTTACCCAGCAGGGCGTTAACGTCGGGGTCGTTCTGGACTTCTAAATCGCAGGCAAAAAAAGCGGCGCTCTCACAGGCGCCGCTTTTTTATGGCCGAACACAAAGCCAACTGTGGGAGCGAGCCTGCTCGCGAAGAGGGTGTGTCAGTCGCCATTAATGTTGGCTGACACAACGCTTTCGCGAGCAGGCTCGCTCCCACAAGGTTTTGTGTTGGCTCAGCTTTCCGGGGTTTGCTCGGCCAGGGCCACGGCGCGGAACATCGCGCGGCGTTTGTTCAGGGTTTCTTCCCATTCCAGCGCCGGCACCGAGTCGGCGACGATGCCGCCACCGGCCTGCACGTGCAGCTCGCCGTTCTTGATCACCGCCGTGCGAATGGCAATCGCGGTGTCCATGTTGCCGTTCCAGGCAAAGTAACCGACCGCACCGCCATACACACCACGCTTGACCGGCTCCAATTCATCGATGATCTCCATCGCACGAATCTTCGGCGCGCCCGACAAGGTGCCCGCCGGCAGAATCGCCCGCAGTGCGTCCATCGCCGTCAGCCCTTGTTTTAACTGGCCGGTGACGTTGGAGACGATGTGCATCACGTTGGAATAACGCTCGATAACCATTTTCTCGGTGAGCTTCACCGAGCCGATTTCCGAAACGCGCCCCGTATCGTTACGACCGAGATCGATCAGCATCAAGTGCTCGGCAATCTCCTTGTCGTCCGACAGCAGGTCTTCTTCCAGCGCCACGTCCGCTTCTTCGGTGGCGCCGCGTGGGCGCGTACCGGCAATCGGGCGCACGGTAATCAGGTTGTCTTCAACGCGCACCAGCACTTCCGGCGAACTGCCGACAACGTGGAAGTCGCCGAAGTTGAAGAAGTACATGTAAGGCGTCGGGTTGAAGCAACGCAGAGCACGGTACAGATCGATTGGCGCAGCCTTGAAGTCGATCGACATACGCTGCGACGGCACGACCTGCATGCAGTCACCGGCCAGAATGTATTCCTTGATAGTGTCGACGGCTTTTTCGTAATCATTCTGGGTGAAACTGGAGCGAAACACCGGATCAGTCGCTTGCTGCTTGCTGAAGTCCAGGCCCCGGCGCGGGGTGATCGGCTGGCGCAGTTTTTCCAGCAGTGCCTGCAATTGCGCCTGACCCTGTTCGAAGGCATCCGCCTGCGCAGGGTCGGCCAGCACGATGGCGTGCATCTTGCCGGCGAGGTTGTCGAACACGACGACGGCGTCGGAAACCATCAGCAGAATGTCCGGCACACCCAACGGATCCGGATTCGGGCACTTGCCCAAGCGCTTCTCGACATAGCGCACACAGTCGTAACCGAAGTAACCGACCAGACCGCCATTGAAGCGCGGCAGACCGGCGATGGTCGGCACGTTATAACGAGCCTTGAAGGTTTCGACGAAAGCCAGCGGATCTTCAACATCGTGGCTTTCGGTCTCGACGCCATCAACGGTGATGCTGATGTGATGGTCGTGAACCCGCAGCACGGTACGGCACGGCAGGCCGATGATCGAGTAACGGCCCCATTTCTCACCACCCTGCACCGATTCGAGCAGGTAGGAGTTAGGCTGGTCGGCCAGTTTCAGGTAGATCGACAGCGGCGTATCAAAGTCGGCCAGGGTTTCGCAGGCCAGCGGAATGCGGTTGTAGCCTTCAGCGGCCAAGCGCAGGAATTCTTCGCGGATCATAAGGTGCCTCGTGGTGTGAGGGGCAAATCAGTCAGGTATGCAAACGCGCCGGCAGGCCGGCCAGGAACAAGTCAGGCGCGCCAACGCCAGCGGGCCAGGGCCTTGATGACTTTCATCCAGAGTTTGCGAGTGACCACCACGATGGCGTTTCCAGAATGGGATTGAGCAGCGTCGGGCAACGTTATCTCAGCGGCCGAACCGAGGCAACCGGGAATTAGCTTGCGCAGATCGTCGATGACCAGCGCCGGTGATTCTTCGGCAATCGGTCGGCCGTGGTTGTAGCCATAGCTCAGCGCCACGCATTTGACCCCCGCCGCTTTCGCCGCCAGCACGTCGCTGCGTGAGTCGCCGACGAACAGCGATTGCGAGGCCGGGATGCTGGCCATTTTCATCACAAAGAACAGCGCCGCCGGGTCAGGCTTCTTCTGCGGCAAGGTATCGCCACCGATGATCCACTTGAAGTAGCGACCGATCTTCATCTGATCGAGCAGCGGCGCGACGAAACGCTCCGGCTTGTTGGTGATCAGCGCCATGGCCACGCCTTGCTTGTGCAGCCACTTGAGGGTTTCGCGCACGCCGGGATAGACCACGGTCAGCTCATGGCTGGCACCGTAGGCGTCCATGAATACTTCCAGAGCGTGCTCGGCTTCGACGTCATCGACCGCCGAATGATCGATGCCACCGGCCAAGGCGCGGCGCACCAGGACCGGCGCGCCGTTGCCCACCCACTCGCGCACCGAGTCGATGCCCACCGGTTGACGGCCGAGGGAGAGCAGCATGGTGTCCACCGCGGCTGCCAGGTCCGGAACCGAGTCGATCAGTGTGCCATCCAGATCGAACATCACCAGCCGTGGCAGTTTCCCCGGGAACAGCTGCTCAAAACCGCTCATGGGCGAGCCAGCGCCAGTTCGGAACGCATCTTGTCGATGACTTCCTGATAGTTCGGCGCGTTGAAGATTGCCGAGCCGGCAACAAAAGTGTCAGCGCCAGCAGCGGCGATTTCGCGGATGTTGTTGACGTTGACGCCACCGTCGATTTCCAGACGGATGTCGCGGCCCGAGGCATCGATGATCGCCCGCGCTTCGCGCAATTTGTCGAGGGTGCCGGGAATGAACTTCTGCCCGCCGAAGCCCGGGTTGACGCTCATCAGCAAGACCATGTCGACCTTGTCGATCACGTACTTGAGCACGTCCAGCGGCGTCGCCGGGTTGAACACCAGACCGGATTTGCAGCCGCCTTCACGGATCAGTTGCAGCGAACGATCAACGTGCAGCGTGGCTTCCGGGTGGAAAGTGATGTAAGTCGCGCCGGCTTCGATGAAGTCGCCAACGATACGATCCACCGGGCTGACCATCAGGTGCGCATCGATCGGCGCGGTGACGCCGTACTTGCGCAATGCCGCGCAGACCATCGGACCGATGGTCAGGTTTGGCACGTAGTGGTTGTCCATGACGTCGAAGTGGACGAAGTCGGCGCCCGCGGCGAGAACGTTGTCTACTTCCTCGCCAAGGCGGGCGAAGTCGGCGGAGAGAATCGACGGAGCAATTACGAAGGGCTGCATGACGCACCTTTTCTGAGCTAAATCACGATGGCGCGCATTGTATACCTCAAGTTTCCAAGCGCGCACCGTGACCGCGATGATTGGGTTATGCCATGACGGATGAGCGGCGCTGACTCAATACGCCGCGCGATAAATCTTCTCGATGTCGACAGCGCTGAGTTTGCGCGGGTTGTTGCGCATCAACCGCTCAATGCCCGCCGCCTCTACGGCCATCGCCGGGATCGCTTCTTCCGGGACACCGAAACTGCGCAGGCCGGCCGGAATTTCCACCGCCGCGCACAAATCGGTCATCGCCTGCACGGCTTTGTCCGCCGCTTCGGCTGCGCTCAGATGAGCAGTCTTCACCCCCATGGCTTCGGCAACATCCTGCATGCGTTCGACGCAGGCCATCTTGTTCCAGGTCATGACATACGGCAGCAGCAAGGCATTGCTGACGCCATGGGCAATGTTGAATCGCCCGCCCAGCGGATACGCCAGCGCATGCACCGCGCCGACCCCGGCATTGCCGAATGCCATGCCGGCCATCAGGCTGGCGGTGGCCATGTCTTCGCGGGCCTGCAGGTTGGCGCCGTTGGCATAGGCTTTGGGCAGAGCCTTGGCGATCAGCTTGATGGCGCCGAGGGCCAAAGAGTCGGTGATCGGCGAGGCATTCACCGACAGATAGGATTCGATAGCGTGCACCAACGCGTCGACGCCACTGGCGGCAGTGACGCCGCGCGGACAGGTCAGGGTCATCTGCGGACTGACCAGCGCCACGTCCGGTAATAGAAAGTCGCTGACGATGCCTTTCTTCAGTTGCGCGACTTTGTCGGAAAGGATGGCGACATTGGTCACTTCCGAACCGGTGCCGGCGGTGGTCGGGATGGCGATCAGCGGCGGGCCCTTGCGTGGCACTTGGTCGACACCGAACAGGTCTTCCAGCGCACCGTGATAACCGGCGTACGCGGCAACACTTTTGGCAATGTCGATGGCACTGCCGCCACCGAGGCCGATCAAGCCGTCATGCCCGCCTTCGCGGTAAACGCGCATGCAGTCTTCGACGATGGCGATTTCCGGGTCGGGCAGCACGCGGTCGAAAATCTCGTAGTCGCGCCCACCGAGTTGCACCAGCGCCAGCTCGACGGTGCCGGATTTGACCAGCGCGGCGTCGGTGACGATCAGTGGATTGTCGATGTCCAGGCGCGTGAGCTCAGCGGCCAGTTGTTCGATGGCTGCGGCGCCGGTGATCAGTTTATGAGCGATTTTGAACTGGGACAGACTCATCGTGCGCAGCCTCTTATAGATGTGGGAGCTGGGCACAAGATTAGCTGGGGATTTGGGGTTGTCTGCTATTCAGGTGGTGAATGACCCATTGAGGGCAAGAGCAAGAGCCCCTCACCCTAGCCCTCTCCCCGAGGGAGAGGGGACTGACCGAGTTGTACTCTCGCAATACACCGACCTGAATTACCTAGTCGAACTCAGGTTTTGAAAACCATAAAGATCTGCTCCCGTTCCCCTGAAGGTAAAAAGACTGACCGAGGTGGATGGGAGAGGCGCACCGACTTGCGATACCGAGTCGAATACAAACTATGAAAAGCACAACGATCTGCTCCCTTCCCCCTCGCCCCCCCTGGGGGAGAGGGCTGGGGTGAGGGGGTGGCTTTTGATCTGGCCGTTAAACCTGGGCGGTACGTAGTTTTTCGCTACGCCCGCGCAGCCATTCCAGGGTCAGCAGCAGGATGACGGAAAAGGCGATCAGCAACGTGGCGGCAGCCGCAATCGTCGGACTCAAGTTCTCGCGAATCCCGCTAAACATCTGCCGAGGCAACGTCGCCTGCTCAGGCCCGGCGAGAAACAGCGTCACCACCACCTCATCAAACGAAGTCGCAAAGGCAAACAGCGCACCGGAAATCACCCCCGGCGCAATCAGCGGCAAGGTCACCCGGCGGAACGCCGTCAGTGGCGATGCACCGAGACTCGCCGCCGCCCGCACCAGGTTGTGGTTAAACCCCTGCAATGTCGCCGACACGGTGATGATCACAAACGGCACACCCAACACCGCATGCACCACAATCAGCGAGAAAAAGCTGTTACCCAAACCCAACGGCGCGAAGAACAGATAACTCGCCACGCCGATGATCACCACCGGCACCACCATCGGCGAAATCACCAACGCCATCACCAAGGATTTGCCGGGGAAGTCGCCACGGGTCAGGCCGATCGCCGCCAGCGTACCGAAAATCATCGCCAGCACCGTCGCCGCCGGGGCGACGATGATGCTGTTCTTCAGCGCGCGCATCCATTCCGCCGAAGCGAAAAAGTCGTGATACCACTGCAGCGAAAAGCCTTGCAGCGGATAGACCAGAAAACTGCCCGAGTTGAACGACAGCGGCACGATCACCAGTACCGGCAGAATCAGGAACAACAGAATCAGGCCGCAGAGAATCCGCAGGCTGTAGAACCACACCCGTTCGATGGGCGACATGTAAGGACTCAGCATTTCGAATTCCCCTTAGCTCAGGCGCAGGCGACTGGCGCCGACCAGCCAGCTGTAAATCAGATAAAGCACCACGGTCGCCAGCAGCAACAGCCCGCCCAGCGCGGTGGCCATGCCCCAGTTGATGCTGGTGTTGGTGTAGAAAGCGACGAAGTAGCTGACCATTTGATCGTTCGGGCTGCCGAGCAGCGCCGGGGTGATGTAGTAGCCGATAGCGAGGATGAACACCAACAGGCAACCGGCGCCAACACCGGCGTAGGTCTGCGGGAAGTACACCCGCCAGAAACTGGCGAACGGGTGGCAGCCGAGGGAAATCGCCGCGCGCATGTAGGTCGGCGAGATGCCTTTCATCACGCTGTAGATCGGCAGGATCATGAACGGCAGCAGAATGTGCACCATCGAGATGTACACGCCGGTGCGGTTGAACACCAGTTCCAGCGGTTTATCGATGATGCCCATGGCCATCAGCCCACTGTTGATCAGACCGCCCGATTGCAGCAGTACGATCCACGCGGCGACGCGCACCAGGATCGATGTCCAGAACGGCAGCAGCACGAGGATCATCAGCAGGTTGCTTTGCCGCGACGGCAGGTTGGCCAGCAGGTACGCCAGTGGATAAGCCAGCAGTAGGCAGATCACGGTGATGACCAGACCCATCCAGAAGGTGCGGGCGAAGATGTCGAGGTAGATCGCCTGATCCGGGGTGGCCGGGGCGATTTCGCCGAGGTCGTCGATACGGTGATCGACCGCTGCCAGCAAGTAGTAAGGCGTGATGCTGCTGGTGTTGCGTTTGACCGCTTGCCAGTAGGCCGGGTCGCCCCAACGCTCGTCGAGGCCTTCCAGTGCTTCTTTATAGGAGGCCGGTTCGCTGGCGAACGGCAGCGCCCGGGCAGTTTTGGTCAGCAGGCTGCGATAGCCGGCCAACTCCATGTTCAAGCGCTTGGACAAATCGCCCAGCGTCTGGTTTTTACGCGCTTCGGCGAGGTCTTCGCCGGCAGCTTTGTAGACCGGTTCAGCGGGCAGGCCACGGCCGTCCCAACTGGCGATGGCCGCCACGGTGCGCGGCATGCCGCCGACCACTTCGGGGTTGCCGACGCTTTTGTAGAGCAGCGCCACGATCGGCACCAGAAACACCAGCAACAGAAACAGCACCAGCGGCGCAATCAGCGCTTGAGCTTTCCAGCGGTTGACCCGCTCGGCGCGCTTGAGCTTCTGCTTCAAGGTGGGGCTGGTGCCCTCGTTCAGGGGAACGGCGATGGCCATGACGTACTCCGCAAATCTCTGGATGGGCGGCATCACGCACTGTGATGCCGCATTACATCAACACTCAAAAATCACACCACCCCTGTAGGAGCTGTCGAGTGCAACGAGGCTGCGATCTGTTGATCTTGAAAGGCAAATCAAAAGATCGCAGCCTTCGGCAGCTCCTACAGACGAAGGATTACTTCGCAGCCCAGGAGTTGAAGCGCTGCTCCAGTTGCTCGCCGTTGTCAGCCCAGAAGCTGACGTCGATCTGCACCTGGTTGGCGATGTTTTCCGGGGTGGTCGGCATGTCTTTCAGGACGTCCTTGGCCAGCAGAGGCACAGCCTGGGTGTTGGCCGGGCCGTAGGCGATGTTTTCCGAGTAGGTTTTCTGCTGCTGCGGCTGTACCGAGAAGGCGATGAATTTCTTCGCCGCTTCGGCGCGCTTGGCGTCCAGACCTTTCGGGATGGCCCACGCGTCGAAGTCGTAGATGCCGCCGTTCCACACCACTTTCAGGTTGGATTCTTTCTGCACCGCCGCGATGCGACCGTTGTAGGCCGAACTCATCACTACGTCACCGGAAGCGAGGTATTGCGGCGGTTGTGCGCCGGCTTCCCACCATTGAATGCTTGGTTTCAGCTCATCGAGTTTCTTGAACGCACGGTCCTGACCGTCCTTGCCGGCGAGCACTTTGTAGACGTCTTTCGGCGCCACACCGTCGGCCATCAAAGCGAATTCGAGGGTGTACTTGGCGCCTTTGCGCAGACCACGTTTGCCCGGGAATTTCTTGGTGTCCCAGAAATCCGCCCAACTGGTTGGCGCGGTTTTCAGCTTGTCGGCGTTGTAAGCCAGTACGGTCGACCAGACGAAGAAGCCCACGCCGCACGGCTGAATCGCGCCTTTGACGTAGTCTTCAGTCTTGCCGAACAGTGCCGGATCGAGTTGTTCGAACATGTCTTCGTCGCAACCACGGGACAACTCTGGCGATTCAACTTCGACCAAGTCCCACGACACGCTCTTGGTATCGACCATGGCTTTGACCTTGGCCATTTCGCCGTTGTATTCGCCAGCGACGATCTTGCCGTTGCCCGCTGCTTCCCACGGTGCATAGAAGGCTTTGACTTGCGCCGCCTTGTTCGCCCCGCCAAACGACACCACGGTCAAATCCGGGCCGGCGGCCATCGCGCTGGCCGCACCCATCAGGCCCAGGGTCAGGGCGGTGAACTTCAGGGATCTCAACATTTATTGTTCTCTCCACGTGCAGGGTTGGTGTTGGTATTGCCGGGGCGATCAGTTCGCCTCTAAAAGAGGATCGAGTGCGCGTACGTGCTCGACCTGCCAGCCAAGCGGAACCACGTCGCCGACGGCGAGTTCAGGATCGAGCTCGGCAATCGGCTGTTTCACGAAGAAGTCGGTCTTGCCGCAGACTTCCAGGCGCACCCGGACGTGGTCGCCCAGATAGATGAATTCCGCCACCCTCCCTGAGAAGCGGTTAACGCATTGATCGCTCGAACCGTTGAGGCAGACGCGCTCCGGACGGATCGACAGGGTCACCGGTTCGCCGGTCTGGCCGACGTTGACCGCCAGCGCCTCGACCTTTTCGCCACGGCCCAACTCGACCACGCAGCGCTCGCCGCTCTGGCTGAGCAAGCGACCGTTAAGGCGGTTGTTCTCGCCGATAAAGTTGGCGACGAAGGTGTTTTTCGGTTCTTCGTAAAGGGTACGCGGCGGGGCGATCTGCTGGATTTCGCCTTGGTGGAAAACCGCCACGCGGTCGGACATGGTCAGCGCTTCACCCTGATCGTGGGTCACGTAGACCACGGTCACGCCGAGGCGCTGGTGCAGGTGTTTGATTTCCATCTGCATGTGTTCACGCAGTTGCTTGTCGAGGGCGCCGAGGGGTTCGTCCATCAGCACCAGTTGCGGTTCGAACACCAGCGCGCGGGCCAAGGCCACACGCTGTTGCTGACCGCCGGACAACTGCGCCGGGTAGCGCGAGGCAAACGCGTCGAGCTGAACCATGCTGAGGACTTTCTTCACGCGGTCGCTGACATCACTTTTGTTCAGCCCACGCACGGTCAGCGGGAATGCGAGGTTTTCCGCGACAGTCATGTGCGGGAACAGCGCGTAGTTCTGGAACACCATGCCGATGTCGCGCTTGTGCGGCGGCACGTTATTGATAGAGCGCCCGGCCAGCAGAATCTCGCCAGCGGTCGGTGTTTCGAAACCGGCGAGCATCATCAGGCTGGTGGTCTTGCCGGAACCGGACGGCCCGAGCAGGGTGAGGAATTCGCCTTTGCGAATGTCCAGGTTGAGGTCTTTGACGATCAGGTTCTCGCCGTCGTAGCTCTTCTGCACTCCACGAAAGCTGACCAGCACATCGCTGGCCCCTGCGTTTGTTTCGACCTGGCTCATACCCACACCTTTGTTGTTGATGACTGCTTGTGGGTTAAGCCTAGTGGCTGCTGACAGCCGCGCAAATCGGGGCGCAGGAGAGAATCGCCTCAGCCGGATGGAAGGTTGAGGGTAGGGATTGCCCTACAAGGATGGCGCTAATGGATAAGGCAGTGGCGAGTGGCAAGCTGCAAGCTGCAAGAACAAGCAAAAGCGCGTGTCGCTAACAGATATGCTCACCGATCGCTGAACAAAGAACCCTGTGGGAGCTGGCTTGCCCACGATAGCGGTGGGTCAGCCGACATTGATGTAATTAACATGCCCTCATCGCTGGCAAGCCAGCTCCCACAGGGTTTTGTGGTGCATTTAGAGGAGTTTGTGTTCCATCGCGTATTTGACCAGTTCGGCCAGCGAGGTGATGTTGAGCTTCTGCATCAGCCGCGCCTTGTGAGTGCTGATGGTTTTGCTGCTCAGGGCCAGTTGCTGGGCGATGTCGTTGACGTTGGCGCCCTGGGCCAGGCGCTCGAACACCGAGAACTCACGCTCGGACAGCAACGAATGCAGCGGCCGAGCATCGGTCAGGCCGACTTCGAAGACCATGCGATCGGCCAGATCCGGATCAATGTACCGCCCACCCGCCGCGACTTTGCGAATGGCCGTGAGCAACAGCGCCGGATCACTGTCCTTGGTCGCATACCCGGCCGCGCCGACCTTCAGCGCCCGCGCGGCCATCTGCGCTTCGTCGTGCATAGACAGCACCAGGATCGCCGGTGGATTGTTCAACGCCCGGATTCGCGGGATCGCCTCAAGACCATTGACCCCGGGCATGGAGATGTCGAGCAGCACCACTTCGCATGGCACATTGCGCAGGGTCTCGAGCAATTGCTCACCATTGCTCGCCTCGCCCACCACTTGCAGATCCTTGGCGAGGCCGATCAACTGCTTGATGCCTTCGCGAACGATGGTGTGGTCTTCGGCTACCAGTACACGGATCACTTGCACTCTCCTCGGTTGTTGTTTTAAGAGCAAAAGATCGCAGCCTTCGGCAGCTCCTACAGGGGAACGCGATCAATGCAGGAGCTGCCGAAGGCTGCGATGTTTCAGCGATCTACCGGCACCCACACTTTAAGGCTGGTACCCTCCCCCGGCTCACTCTCCAGCGTCAACCGCCCGCCCATGATCAGCACCCGCTCGCGCATGCCCACCAGACCAAACGAAGTCGGCCGACCGACAGCGGGGACAAATCCTACGCCATCATCACTGACCGTCAGACACAATTCGTCGCCCGCAAGCGCCAGCGTCAGTTCCACAGTATGCGCCTGGGCATGGCGCATCACATTGGTCAGCGCTTCCTGCAGAATCCGGAACAGACCAATTGCCTTGGCATCACTGAGCGCCGGCAGATTGTCCGGCACCTGCACCAGACACGGGATCTGCGTACGCGCCTCGAAGCGCCGCGCTTGCCACTCGATCGCCGAGGCAATCCCGGCATCGAGAATCGGCGGGCGCAGCGCCGTCGCCACATCGCGCACCAATTGAAACAACTGGGCAATCAGGCGTTTCATGCTGTTCAACCGTTCGTTCAGACCGGGATCGAGTTGCGCGTAGGCCAATTCGCACATCGAAGTTTCCAGTTTCAGCACCGTCAACATTTGCCCCAGCTCATCGTGAACCTCGCGGGCAATTCGCGCCTTTTCTTCTTCGCGCACACTTTCAAGGTGTGCCGACAGTTCGCGCAGTTGCTCACGGGAGGCCGCCAGTTCCAGCTCGATACGCTTGCTCTCGGTGATATCCCAGACGATGCCGTCCCAGACATAGGCGCCATCCTCCAGTTGCCGGGTGATCGCCTTGATCTCGGCCCAGCGCTGCTCGCCCTGACGCGTGAGGATCCGGCCCTGCCATGACCAGTCACTGTCGGTGTCCAGCGCCTGATCCTGAGTGCGGTGATAACTCGCCTTATCGTCGGGATGCACCAGGCTGCGCAAGCCCATGTCGCGATGGGCAATAGCAGCCGGGGCGTAACCGACCAGCGTTTCACTGCCCTCGCTGATGTAGGCAAAGTCGATCTGCCCGGTCACCGGCGCCCGCTCCAGACGGAACACCAGCCCCGGCACATTGGCGGCGATGCCTTGCAGACGCGCCTCGCTTTCCTGCAACGCCGCCAGTGCACGACGACGCTCGGTGACGTCGGTGAGGTAAACCACCAGGTATTCGCTGTCGCGAAAGCGCAGGAAACTCAGCGACACGTCCGCGGGCAAGACACTGCCGTCGGCGCGCACGCAACTGGTTTCGAAACTCAGCGGCCCTTCTTCGCTGGCCCGCGCGCGTTTCCACAGATTGAGCCAGCGGTCCATGTGCAGCCCCGGTTCGAAATCGATCAAGGGGCGCTCGATCAGCCCGCCGGAGGGATAGCCGAGCATGCTTTCCGCCGCACGATTGGCGTAACGCACATGGCTGTCCCAATTGACCCAGAGGATGCCGACGGTACTTTGATCGATGGAGAATTGCGTCAACCGTAGCGCTTCTTCGCTGGCCGCGCGCAAGGCGATGTCTTCCCGGGCGGCCAGCAATCGTTGTTCAAGGCTGTGCTGTTGGCGGCGCTGCCAGAACACGATCGCAACACAGCTGAGCAGCATTACCGCAAACAACAGGCTGAGGTTCTGCCAGAAACCGGGCGACTCCGACAGTCGCGGGTATTTCGGTTGCAGCCATTGGTTGTGCAATTGCTCCAGATCCTTGGCCGGGATCGCGCGCAAGGCACTTTGCACGATGCCGGCCAGCTCCGGCCAATCGCGGCGTGAGCCGACGCGCAGCAGTTGCGGCAGGCCGATATCGCCGACCACCACCAGCTCGGCGAACTCCGGCTCGACAGACAAACGTCCGAGTTGCGCCTCATCGACCACGGCGTAGGCGGCCTGCTGACTCAGCAGCAACTGCAAGGCCTGACGCTCCAGCGGCACGCCTTGCAGGTTCAGATGTGGATAATTGCTGCGCAGATAGTCCGCGGTGGAGCTGGGCATGCGCACGGCGACACGGACCTGGCTGTCGAGTTTTTCCAGATCGACCACGCCACCGGACTTCTGCTCACTGACCACCAGTTGCGGCACGCGCATGTAGGGATCGGAGAACTGCCATAGACGCAATGCACTCGGGGTTTGACTCAAGCCCGGAGCGATATCGATCTCGCCCTCACGCACGGCGGTTTCCAGTTGTGCTAGATCCTGAAAATTGCGCCAGCTCAATTCGACATTGAGCGTCCTGGCCAACAACTTCATCAGCTCGACGTTGGCCCCGGACAGCCGCTGCAAACGCCGATCGTATTGCGCATAGGGCGCTTGCAACACCAGACCGACGCGCAATTCATTGTGTTGTGCCAGCCATTGCTGCTGGCTCGCCGACAACTGTGCGAGATGTGACGGCGGCGCAGGCGCCGCCCAGCCCATCAAGGGAACCCATAAACAGCCGATAACCCACAGGCAGCAAAATCGCTTCATTGAAGTCTCATACACTGACAAATTCTGACCAACCCATTAGGCTGCCGGGATACTTTCTGGCCTGGAATAACCGATGCCCTCTGTCTACCGCCTGGCAATGCCAGCATTGTGCCTGTCGCTGCTCCTGCCTTGTGCGTTTTCCGTCAACGCCGCCGACCCCGCCCCTGCGGCGGAAAAACCGGCAGAAGAACAACCGGCCGAACGCCAGCCACTGCTTGAGCGTAGTCAGGAAGAGGCCGCCGCACTGGAACGTAAAGTCCCGGCGCAAGAACAGCAACAGTTGCAGGCCGGCACCGACACCTTCCTCGCCCTGTGGAAACCGGCCAACACCGCCGAACCGAAAGGCGCGGTGATCATCATCCCCGGCGCCGGCGAAACCGCTGACTGGCCGCAGGCAGTCGGCCCGTTGCGGCACAAACTGCCCGATGCAATGTGGAGCAGCCTGAGTATCACCCTGCCCGACCTGCAAAGCGACGCCATCGCACCGCGCGTGGTTGCAGCGCCGGCTGCGCCGAAAACGCCGGAGTCAGGCAGCAAGGACGCCACCACCGCGCAGCCGATAGAGCAAGCCGCCGGCGGCGAAGCCGAGGTGGCGGATCAAGTGGTCGCCGAAACCACTGAAGAACAATCCAAGGCAGACGCCGAACGAATCTTTGCGCGCATCGACGCCGCGGTTGCCTACGCCGAGCAGCAGAGCGCACGCAGCATTGTCGTGCTCGGACACGGCACTGGCGCCTATTGGGCCGCGCGATACCTGAGCGAGAAACAAACGGCGCAGGTAGAGAAGTTCGTCATGGTCGATGCGCAGATGCCAGCCAAAGCCAAGCCGCCACTGGCCGAGCTGACGCCGACACTGAAGCTGCCAACGGCGGATATCTTCTACATGGACAAGCCGCTGGATCGCAACGCCGCGCTGGAGCGCATGCAAGCGAGCAAGCGCTTGAAAACTTCGGCGTTCAGCCAGGTTGCGCTGAAGGCTTTGCCGGACAACAAGGCTGAGCAGGAACAGTTGTTCC
>NZ_JAMLFX010000017.1:0-66974 GCF_023634765.1 Pseudomonas sp. AKS31 | reverse complement strand
CTCGCTCCCACATTGGATCTGCGCACACAATCCATTGTGGGAGCGAGCCTGCTCGTGAGAGGCCAGCGCAGACGATACACATCTAACGGTTAGCGAAAATCCCGCCGTTCACGAATCAACGTGTAGGCAGTGTGCAGCTCCCGGGTTTTCTCGGTCGCTTCACGCACCTGCGCTGGCGTTGCCCCCGTACCGGCAATCTTGTCCGGGTGATGACGACTGAGCAGGCGCCGATAGGCCCGTTTGATCTGCGCCGGTTCACTGGACGCCGACACGCCCAATAAACGCATCGCCTCCTGATAGCTCACCGCAGCACTGACGATCGGACGCTTGCCCGGTTCGTAATCACTGGCCAGCGCCTGCACCTGATGCGTCGTCCAGCCGAGCCACTTGCCCCATTGCGCCAACAACTCACGCTCGCTGACGCCCGCGCGGCCATCGGCCCAGACCATCCGCCAACACGCCCGCAAGACACCTTCGGCCGCATGGGGCTGAGCGCTCAAGCGCCGCAGATAACCGCGCAGATTGTCATTTCCAGACTTGCCACGGTTGAACGCCGCAATGGCGCGTCGCGTCGCTGGCTCACTCATCTCCAGCGCACGCATCTCGTTACGCGCCTGCTGGATATGCCCGTCGGTAACCCGCCCGTCACTTTTGGCCAGACGCCCGAGCAACACAAACAGCAGCTCGTCGTTGCGCAACATCGGCCGACCGCCGAGCTTTTCCCGCAGATGCCCAAAGCTTTGCAGGTTCAGGCGCCGATCCAGCGCCTGCCCCAACAATGCCCCCAGCATGGCCCCCGGAATGCTGGCAATCGCAAAACCCGCTCCGGCTCCAATCAGAGTCCCTGGCCACAACATGTCAGCGACTCGCTTCTATCAATGCTTCAGCTTCGGCCAGACGCTCGTGCGTGCCGACGTCCACCCAGTGACCTTTCAGACGCTCGCCCGTGACTTCGCCAGTTGCCATGGCGTTGCGCAGCAGCGGTGCCAGTTTGAAGGCGCCGTCAGTGCAGCCGTCGAACAGCTGTGGATGCAACACGGCGATGCCGCTGTAGGTCAGGGTTTCCGCGTCCGGCTGGCCGTCGATTACCTGACCGTCGAGCAAAGTGAAATCACCGCTCGGGTGATGCGCCGGGTTGTCGGCCAGTACCAGATGCGCCAGCCCGTTGATCGGCTGGTGCAGGACGCTGAAGTCGTAATCGGTCCAGATATCGCCGTTGACCACAAGAAAGGCATCGTCACCGAGCAACGGCAAGGCACGGAAAATCCCGCCGCCGGTTTCCAGTGGTTCGCCTTCCGGTGAGTACTGAATGCTCACGCCAAACTGCGAACCGTCACCCAGATAATCCTCGATCTGCTGACCGAGCCAAGCGTGGTTGATCACGATCTCGTTGAATCCGGCGGCCGCGAGGGCGCGCAGGTGATATTCGATCAAGGGCACGCCACCCGCACGTACCAGCGGTTTCGGCGTGGTCAGGGTCAGCGGGCGCATGCGCTCGCCTTTGCCCGCCGCCAGAATCATTGCCTTCATGCTGTTGCTCCACCCCGCAGGCTGGTGAACAGCGCTTGCAGTTCCGCCAGTTCAGGACGACGCGCAATCACCGCTTCTATATAGGAGAAGAAACGTGGCACGTCGGCCAGATAACGCGGCTTGCCGTCGCGGTGGCAGATGCGCGCGAAGATCCCGATGACTTTCAGATGACGCTGCACGCCCATCAGATCGCTGGCGCGCAGAAAGTCTTCGAAATCCGGCTGCACTGGAATGTTCAGCGCCGAAGCTTGCTGCCAGTATTTTTCCAGCCAGCCGCGCACACGTTCTTCGGGCCAGCTGAGGAACGCGTCCTTGAACAGGCAAGTCACGTCGTAGGTCACCGGGCCGTAGACTGCATCCTGGAAATCCAGCACGCCGGGATTCGGTTCGCTGAGCATCAGGTTGCGAGGCATGTAGTCGCGGTGCACCAGCACTTTGGGTTGAGCGAGTGCGCTGTCGATCAGCAGGTCGCTGACCTGCTGCCACTGTTGTTGCTGGGCCGAGTCGAATTCGATACCGAGTTCACGCTTCACGTACCACTCGGGGAACAGTTCCAGCTCTCGGCGCAGCAAGGCAACGTCGTAACTTGGCAACGGTGCGACCATCGGCAACTGCTGAAAAGCCAGCAGCGCTTGCAGGGCATCGGCGAACAATGCGTCGGCATTTTCGCCATCGATCACGTCAAGATAGGTCTTGTTGCCCAGGTCATTGAGCAAAAGAAATCCGCGCTCAAGGTCCTCGGCATAAATTTTCGGCACATTAATTCCGGATTTCGCCAGCAAAAACGCGATATCCACGAACGGTTTGCAGTTTTCCTGGGGTGGCGGAGCGTCCATCACGACGAAGCTGCGACCCTCGCCTTCCCAGCGGAAGTAACGGCGGAAACTCGCGTCGCTGCTGGCCGCAGTCAACGTGGCCGGGGGCACGGTGCCCCAGCCCTGATCTGCAAACAGGATTGCCAACTGCTCATCGAGCCAAACTTTCAGGTGTTGCAAGCGTACATCTTGGTCAGGCATTGCAAGGGTCTCCGACGGCGCTAGCCGTCAAGCGGGTCATGCTTTATTATCCAGCATCTTTTTCAGACCATCGAGAGGCGTGCGGCCCACACCGCGGGCAGATGGCACGCAGGAAGCCCGGACTAATAAGATGGCATTGAAATCCCCCGCGTTTCGTAAAAAATTTCCGTTGTTGGTAACCGGCAGTCTGCTGGCTATGCAACCTCTGGCCAGTCAATTCGTTGTTGCCGCCGAGCAGTATGACTGCTCCGTCTCGGCTTCGGGTGGTTGGGCCTGTGCGCCCAAATCAACCGCTGCTGCGTTGCCGCCGCGCCCAGTGCATGACGGCAGTGCCGTCAGCGCTAGCGGCGAAGCGGCGACCGAGAACGGTTCGGGTGCAGACACAGCCCCTAAAACGGCGCTGGTCACCGAAGCCAAGGGCCGCGGTTTGAAATCCCGTAGCGAAGACTTCAGTCACCTCGACTGGGTTCCGCGCGAGAAGCTCACCGCCGCTCAACTGGCCGAGACCGGGCCTTACTGCTCTGGTGCCTATATCGAACCGATTCGTCCTGGCATGAATGACAAGACGAATAAAAGCGATGCTCCGACCTTTATCGGCGCAAAAGCCTCGCGCTATAACACCGATGATCAAGTCGGTACGCTGGCCGGTGACGTAGTACTGCGTCAGGGCAGCATGCAGGTCGAATCCGACGAGGCCAGCCTGTATCAGGCCGAGAGCCGCGCCGAACTCAATGGCGATGTACGTATCCGCGACAACGGCGCGCTGATCGTCGGCGACCACGCCGATGTACAGCTCGACACCGGTGAAGCCAAGGTCGACAACGCCGAATACGTGATGCACAAATCGCGCATCCGCGGTAACGCGCTGTACGCCAAGCGTGCCGAAAACGCGATCATCCGTCTGAAGGACGGCACGTACACCACGTGCGAACCGAACAGCAACGCCTGGCAGCTCAAGGGCAACAACATCACCCTGAACCCGGCCACCGGTTTCGGCACCGCGACCAACGTGACGCTGCGCGTAAAAGACATTCCGATTCTGTACACGCCGTACATCTACTTCCCGATCGACGACCGTCGTCAGTCGGGCTTCCTGCCGCCGACCATCGGCAGCGGCAGCGACACCGGCTTCATGCTGGTCACGCCGTACTACTTCAACCTGGCCCCGAACTACGACGCCACGTTGTACCCGCGCTACATGAGCAAGCGTGGCATGTTGGTGGAAGGCGAATTCCGTTACCTGACCAAGTCGAGTGAGGGTCAGTTTGGTGCGGCTTATCTGAACGATGACGATACCGAGCGCAGCAAGCAGACCGACTACGAAAAAACCCGCTACATGTACAACTGGCAGCACAAGGGCGGTCTCGACTCTCGTGTGCTCACCCAGGTTGACTACACCAAGATCAGCGATCCTTATTATTTCCAGGATCTGCAAACCGATCAGATTGGTGTGAAATCAGAAGACTTCGTCAATCAGCAGGGTTCGGTTACCTATCGTGGTGACAGCTACACGGCTCGTCTGAATGCTCAGCAGTACCAGCTGGCTACCGTTTCGAACATCACGCCGTATGGCCGTCTGCCGCAGATCACCTTTAATGGTCAGCTGCCGTACCATCCGGAAGGTTTGAATTTCGATTACGAAACCGAGATCGTGCGGTTTGATCGTGACCTGAAAACCGGCGATTTCATCGACGAAAACGGCAATTCATCCCCAAGACTGGATACCAACATTCGTGGTTTGGACCGAGCCAACGGCGACCGGCTGAACCTGAAACCAGGCGTCAGTCTGCCGATGAACTGGACTTACGGCTTCCTGAAGCCGTCGCTGAAGTACCAGTACACCCAGTACCAGCTGGACCTGGATAACACCGGTAAATCGCAGATCGATGCGATGACTGCCGAACAGAAAAAACTTAACGGCGAATTCGACAGCAGCCAGAACCGTGGCGTACCGATTGCCAGCATCGACAGCGGCCTGTATTTCGACCGCAACACGTCGTACTTCGGCAAGAACTACCGCCAGACCCTGGAACCACGTCTGTTCTACCTCTATGTACCCAAGGTCGATCAGGAAGACATTCCAGTATTCGACACCAGCGAATACACCTTCAACTACGCCTCGCTGTTCCGTGACAACCGCTTCTCCGGCGCCGACCGTGTCGGCGATGAGAACAAACTGTCGCTGGGTGTAACCAGCCGCTGGATCGAAGACAACGGTTTCGAGCGTCAACGCATCAGCGTCGGTCAGGCTTACTACTTCAAGGATCGTGAAGTACAACTGCCAGGCATCGCGTTCAAGGATCGCAAAGATGCCCAGTCCGATGTTTCGCCATACGCACTGGAATACGAATACCGCTGGAACCGCGACTGGCGCACCACGGCCGACTACAACTGGGATCCGGACAGCCGCAGCCCGCGTTCCGGCAGTGCGATGTTCCACTACCAGCCTGAAGACAACCCGAACAAGGTTATCAACGCCGGCTATCGCTATCGCAACGACCAGGTTCGTTACGACCAGAACACCGGTAAATGGTCGGTGGGTGGTGGTGACTATGGCACTCCTGGCCAACCTGGCTACGTGAAGGACTACTACAAGATCCAGCAGCATGACTTCTCGGTCATCTGGCCGATCGTTCCGCAGTGGAACGCGATCAGCCGCTGGCAGTACGACTACAACCGCAACCGTACGCTGGAAGCCTTCGGTGGTTTCGAGTACGACAACTGCTGCTGGAAACTGCGCCTGATCAACCGTTACTGGGTTTCCTATGACGAGTTCAGCCAGGAAGCTCCGCAAAACGAAAAAGGCGACCATGGCGTCTTCCTCCAAATTGTTCTGAAGGGACTCGGCGGCCTCACCGGCGCCAAGGTAGAGAGCTTCCTCGACAAAGGCATTCAAGGTTATCGTGAACGTGAAGACCAAGCTTTCTGATTGTCTGCGCCCGCTGATGCTGGGCGCGCTGTTCCTGGGTACTGCGGCTAACGCCGCAGTTCAATCCATCGACAAAGTGGTAGCAATCGTCGACAACGACGTGGTCATGCAGAGCCAACTGGACCAGCGCGTCCACGAAGTGCAGCAGACCATCGCCAAGCGTGGCGGCGGCTTGCCGCCTCCTGGCGTACTGGATCAACAGGTGCTTGAGCGCCTGATCGTCGAAAACCTGCAATTGCAGATCGGCGAACGTTCCGGCATCCGCATCACCGATGAAGAACTGAACCAGGCGGTCGGCACCATCGCCCAGCGCAACAACATGTCGGTTGAGCAGTTCCGTGCCGCTCTGGCTCGCGACGGTTTGTCTTACGACGACGCCCGTGATCAGATCAAGCGCGAAATGATCATCAGCCGTGTACGTCAGCGTCGTGTGGCGGAGCGCATTCAAGTCTCCGAGCAGGAAGTGAAGAACTTCCTCGCTTCCGATCTGGGCAAAATGCAACTGTCCGAAGAGCTGCACCTGGCCAACATCCTGATCCCGACGCCGGAAAGCGCCAACTCTGATGCGATTCAGAGTGCTGCCCGTCAGGCCATGGAGGTTTACCAGCAACTCAAGCAAGGCGCTGACTTCGGCCAGATGGCCGTGGCCAAGTCGGGCAGCGACAACGCGCTGGAAGGCGGCGACATGGGCTGGCGTAAAGCCGCGCAACTGCCACCGCCGTTCGACCGCGAGTTGAGCAGCATGGCTGTTGGCGACATCACCCAACCTGCACGCACGCCGGGTGGTTTCATCATCCTCAAGCTGCTGGCCAAACGTGGTGGCGAAGCGCAGATGCGCGACGAAGTGCATGTACGTCACATTCTGGTGAAACCAAGCCCGATTCGCGATGAAGCGAAGACCAAGGCTCTGGTTCAATCCTTGTACGAGCGCATTCTGGCCGGTGAAGATTTCGCCACTCTGGCAAAAAGCTACTCCGAAGACCCGGGTTCGGCGCTCAACGGCGGCGACCTGAACTGGATCGACCCGAACGTACTGGTTCCGGAATTCCGCGAAGTGATGGCCAAGACTCCACAAGGTCAGCTGTCCAAGCCATTCCAGACTCAATATGGCTGGCACGTTCTGGAAGTCCTTGGCCGTCGCGCCACCGACAGCACCGAGCAGGCCCGCGAGCAGCAAGCCATGACCGTACTGCGTAACCGCAAATACGACGAAGAGCTGCAAACCTGGCTGCGTCAGATCCGTGACGAAGCGTACGTAGAGATCAAACTCCCTGGTGCAGACCAGGCAGCGCAGTGAAACCCAAGCGTTTCGCGCTGACACCCGGCGAACCAGCCGGCATCGGTCCCGACCTGTGCCTGCTGCTCGCCTCGCAAGCCCAGCCACATCCCCTGATTGCCATCACCAGCCGCGACCTGCTCCTTGAGCGGGCCGCGCAACTGGGGCTGGCCGTCACTTTGCTGGATGTTGCGCCTGGCAGTTGGCCGGATGCCCCGGCGCCCGCCAACAGCCTGTATGTCTGGGATACTCCGCTTAGCGCCCCCGTGGTGGCTGGGCACCTGGACAAGGCCAATGCGGCTTTCGTTCTCGAAACCCTGACCCGCGCCGGCAACGGCTGCCTGAACGGCGACTTCGCCGGGATGATTACCGCCCCCGTGCACAAAGGCGTGATCAACGAGTCCGGCATCGCCTTCTCCGGGCACACGGAATTTCTCGCTGACCTGACCCACACCGCCCAAGTGGTGATGATGCTCGCCACTCGTGGTTTGCGCGTGGCACTGGTCACCACTCACCTGCCTCTGCGCGAAATTGCCGATGCAATCACGCCAGAACGGCTGGAACGCGTGACGCGGATCCTGCACAGCGACCTGCAAAACAAATTCGGCATCGCCCAGCCACGCATCCTGGTTTGCGGACTTAACCCGCACGCTGGTGAAGGCGGCCACCTGGGCCATGAAGAAATCGACATCATTGAACCGACATTAGAGCGCCTGCGCGGCGAGGGCATGGACCTTCGTGGCCCGCTGCCTGCCGACACTCTGTTTACCCCCAAATATCTGGAGCACTGCGACGCAGTGCTGGCGATGTACCACGACCAGGGTTTGCCTGTGCTTAAGTACAAAGGCTTCGGCGCTGCCGTCAACGTGACCCTCGGCCTGCCGATCATCCGCACGTCGGTTGATCACGGCACCGCCCTGGATCTGGCCGGCAGCGGCAAGATCGACACCGGCAGCCTGCAAGTCGCCCTGGAAACCGCCTACCAGATGGCCGAGACCCGTTTATGACCGAGCAATACCAACACAAGGCGCGCAAACGCTTTGGCCAGAACTTCCTGCACGATGCCGGCGTTATCGACCGCATCCTGCGCTCCATCAGCGCCAAGTCTGAAGACCGCCTGCTGGAAATCGGCCCGGGCCAGGGCGCACTGACCGCCGGCCTGCTGTCCTCCGGCGCACAACTGGACGTGGTGGAGCTGGACAAGGATCTGATCCCGATCCTCAACCAGCAGTTTGCCGGCAAGAGCAACTTCAACCTGCATCAGGGCGATGCACTGAAGTTCGACTTCAACACGCTCAACGCCGCGCCGAATAGTCTGCGTGTGGTCGGCAACTTGCCGTACAACATCTCCACGCCGCTGATTTTTCATCTGCTGAACAACGCCGGCATCATTCGCGACATGCACTTCATGCTGCAGAAAGAAGTTGTCGAGCGCTTGGCCGCAGGCCCGGGCGGCGGTGACTGGGGTCGTCTGTCGATCATGGTTCAGTATCATTGCCGCGTGGAACACCTGTTCAACGTCGGCCCAGGTGCGTTCAATCCACCGCCCAAAGTCGATTCGGCCATCGTCCGACTGGTGCCGCACGCAGTACTGCCGCACCCGGCCAAGGATCACAAGTTGCTGGAACGCGTCGTGCGCGAAGCCTTCAACCAGCGTCGTAAAACATTGCGCAACACCCTCAAGCAATTGCTCAGCAACGCTGAAATCGAAGCCGCCGGCGTCGATGGCAGTCTGCGTCCGGAGCAACTGGATCTGGCTGCGTTCGTACGTCTGGCCGACCAGCTCGCGGTACAAGTTCCGGCCTCCCCCGCCGCCGACTGATAGACGATGAACGCTATCGGGCAGGACGCCACTCTGGTTTACTGCCCGATACTTGCCTAGACTGATTCCCCATCAGCTACGCCCCGCGTTCCGCTTCGTTTAAGGCCTCTTGCATGTCCGATTCCCGTTACCAGGTCGATGTCAGTGTCGTTACCCACTATCTGGCAGACCAATCGCAGCCCGAGCAACACCGCTTCGCCTTCGCCTACACCATCACCGTGCAGAACAATGGTGAGCAGCCCGCCCGCCTGATGTCGCGTCACTGGGTGATCACCGACGGTGACGGACATGTCGAAGAAGTTCGCGGCGCAGGCGTCGTCGGCCAGCAACCTTTGATCGACGCCGGCCAAAGCCACACGTACAGCAGCGGCACGGTGATGACCACCAAGGTCGGCACCATGCAGGGCACTTACGAAATGGTTGCCGACGACGGCAAGCATTTCGACGCTATCATCAAACCTTTCCGCCTCGCCGTGCCTGGAGCCTTGCACTGATGACGACGTATGCCGTCGGCGACCTGCAAGGCTGCCTCGAACCGCTCAAGTGCCTGCTCAAGCAAGTAGCGTTCGACACCAGGCTCGATCGTCTGTGGCTGGTCGGCGATCTGGTCAACCGTGGCCCGCAGTCGCTGGAAACCCTGCGCTTTCTATATGGCATGCGCGAGTCGCTGGTCTGTGTACTCGGTAATCACGACCTGCACCTGCTGGCAGCGGCGAAAAACATCGAGCGTTTGAAAAAGTCCGATACCCTGCGCGAGATTCTCGAAGCACCGGACAGTGCCGAACTGCTGGAATGGGTGCGTCAACAAAAGCTCATGCACTACGACGAGCAGCGCGATGTCGCCATGGTCCACGCTGGCATTCCACCGCAGTGGTCGTTACGCCGCGCCTTGAAGTGCGCTGATGAAGTCCAGACGGCCCTGCGAGACGACAACATGCTGCTCGCCTACCTCGACGGCATGTATGGCAACGAGCCAGCGAAATGGGACAACGATCTCAAAGGCGTGGCCCGCCTTCGTGTGATCACCAACTATTTCACGCGCATGCGCTTCTGCACCGCCGAAGGCAAACTCGACCTCAAGAGCAAGGAAGGCCTCGACACTGCCCCGCCCGGCTACAAACCCTGGTTTCAGCACAAGGAGCGCAAGACCAAAGGCCTGCGCATCATCTTCGGCCACTGGGCGGCGCTTGAAGGGAATATCCATGAGCCAGGTATCTCGGCGCTGGACACCGGTTGTGTCTGGGGCGGCAGCCTGACCCTGATGAACGTCGACAGCGGTGAGCGCGTGTCGTGCAAATGCGATGAACACGGCGGCCTCGCCCCGACCGTCGCACCACTTATCCCCGAAACTTCGCCAGTCAGCACACCGCGTTAGACTGCGCTTTCAGCCGAGCAACAGGAACCCGCCATGAGCGAATTCAAACGAATCCCCCCGGAACAGGCCCAGGCCCTGCGTGAGCAAGGTGCCGTTGTCGTCGACGTTCGCGACCCGGCCACTTTTGCCGCGCTGCACATCAGTGGCTCAAAGCATCTGGACAATCACTCGCTGCACGCTTTCATTCAAGGTGCCGACCTCGATGCGCCAACTGTAGTCGTCTGCTACCACGGCAATTCCAGCCAGGGTGCCGCGGCGTACCTGATCAGCCAGGGCTTCTCCGACGTCTACAGCATGGACGGCGGCTTTGAGTTGTGGCGTACGACGTATCCCTCAGAAACCGCGCAAGGCACCGCCGAATAATTTTTTTTGTCACGCGCAGGCCCCGGCTGACGTGGGCCTGCGCCGGCAGACGAACGGTCTTGCCACACATAATTACGTATCTCGCCTTTACCTCCCGAATTCCCAACTATCCTTAAGCCCAGGCCATCCAAAACAGGGGAGAGCCGGTACACCGGCGCACGGGTCATCGGGAGTGACTTTCGCGATTGTCGATCGTGAAAGTGTTCTGGGGGGTAAACAAACAGCTGCCACAACAGTTGTTTGCCAGCATCGACTGAGTGATCCGGCGTCGGCTCCACGTATCGAGCGAGGTGACGTCATGAGTATCTTTAGCCACTTCCAACAACGCTTCGAGTCCACACGCCAGGAAGAACTCTCGCTGCAAGAGTACCTGGAGCTGTGCAAGAAAGACCGTAGCGCCTACGTTTCCGCCGCCGAGCGTCTGTTACTGGCCATCGGTGAGCCGGAACTGCTCGACACCTCGACCAATTCGAGGCTGTCACGCATCTTCTCCAACAAGGTGATCCGTCGCTATCCGGCCTTTGAAGACTTCCACGGGATGGAAGAATGCATCGACCAGATCGTCTCGTATTTCCGCCACGCCGCCCAAGGCCTGGAAGAGAAGAAACAAATCCTCTATCTGCTCGGCCCCGTCGGTGGCGGTAAATCGTCCCTGGCCGAGAAGCTGAAACAATTGATCGAAAAAGTGCCCTTCTATGCGATCAAGGGCTCGCCGGTATTCGAATCGCCTCTGGGTCTGTTCAACGCCACTGAAGATGGCGCGATCCTCGAGGAAGACTTCGGCATTCCACGGCGCTACCTGAACACCATCATGTCGCCATGGGCGACCAAGCGCCTGGCCGAATTTGGCGGCGACATCAGCCAGTTCCGCGTGGTCAAACTCTACCCGTCGATCCTCAACCAGATCGCCGTGGCCAAGACCGAACCGGGCGACGAGAACAACCAGGACATTTCCGCACTGGTCGGTAAAGTCGACATCCGCAAACTTGAGGAATACCCACAGAACGACGCCGACGCCTACAGCTACTCCGGTGCGCTGTGCCGGGCCAACCAGGGCCTGATGGAATTCGTCGAAATGTTCAAGGCACCGATCAAGGTGCTGCACCCATTGCTGACCGCGACGCAGGAAGGCAACTACAACAGTACCGAAGGCCTCGGGGCGATTCCGTTCACCGGGATCCTCCTCGCCCACTCCAACGAATCGGAATGGCACACTTTCCGCAACAACAAGAACAACGAAGCGTTCATCGACCGGATCTACATCGTCAAAGTGCCGTATTGCCTGCGCGTCAGTGACGAAGTGAAGATTTACGACAAACTGCTGTTCAACAGCTCGCTGGCCAAGGCCCATTGCGCGCCTGACACCTTGAAAATGCTCGCGCAGTTCACGGTGCTGTCACGCCTCAAGGAGCCGGAAAACTCCAACATCTATTCGAAGATGCGCGTCTACGACGGCGAAAACCTCAAGGACACCGATCCGAAGGCCAAGTCGATTCAGGAATACCGCGACTCGGCAGGCGTCGACGAAGGCATGAACGGCCTGTCGACCCGGTTTGCGTTCAAGATTCTCTCCAAGGTGTTCAACTTCGACCCGCATGAAATCGCCGCCAACCCGGTGCACCTGCTCTATGTGCTGGAACAGCAGATCGAACAGGAACAGTTCCAGGCCGAGACGCGCGAACGCTATTTGCGCTATCTGAAGGAATACCTGGCACCGCGTTATATCGAATTCATCGGCAAGGAGATCCAGACCGCGTACCTCGAGTCTTACAGCGAGTACGGCCAGAACATCTTCGACCGCTACGTGCTGTACGCGGACTTCTGGATTCAGGATCAGGAATACCGCGATCCGGAAACCGGCGAGATCCTCAACCGCGTCGCGCTCAACGAAGAACTGGAAAAAATCGAAAAACCGGCCGGCATCAGCAATCCGAAGGATTTCCGCAACGAGATCGTCAACTTCGTATTGCGCGCACGGGCCAACAACAACGGCAAGAACCCGACCTGGCTCAGCTACGAAAAACTGCGGGTGGTCATCGAGAAGAAAATGTTCTCGAACACCGAGGACCTGCTGCCAGTCATCAGTTTCAATGCCAAGGCCAGCAAAGAGGATCAGCAAAAGCACAACGACTTCGTCACTCGAATGGTCGAACGCGGCTACACCGACAAACAGGTACGGCTTCTTTCCGAATGGTACCTACGGGTCCGCAAATCGCAGTAAAGCAGCTGCAAGCCTCTAGCGACAAGCTGCAAGAGAACAGCAGAGACCGGTTTCGGGAACGGGAAAGCTTTCACTTGCAGCTTGAGGCTTATGACTTGAAGCTCCCCGGAGGGGTCTATGAGCTATGTGATCGACCGACGTCTCAATGGCAAGAACAAGAGCACGGTAAACCGCCAGCGTTTCCTGCGGCGTTACCGTGACCACATCAAAAAGGCTGTCGAAGAGGCGGTCAGCCGGCGCTCCATTACCGATATGGAGCACGGCGAACAGATCAGTATTCCCGGTCGCGACATCGACGAACCGGTGCTTCACCATGGTCGCGGCGGCAAGCAGACTGTTGTGCATCCCGGCAACAAGGAATTCACCGCCGGCGAACACATCGCCCGCCCGCCGGGAGGAGGTGGCGGACGTGGTCCGGGCAAGGCCGGCAACTCCGGCGAGGGCATGGACGAATTCGTCTTCCAGATCACCCAGGAAGAATTCCTCGAGTTCATGTTCGAAGACCTCGAACTGCCGAATCTGGTCAAACGCAACCTGAGCGGCACCGACACCTTCAAAACCGTACGTGCGGGAATCAGCAACGAGGGTAACCCGTCGCGGATCAACATCATCCGTACCCTGCGTTCAGCCCACGCAAGGCGCATTGCCCTGTCCGGCAGCAGCCGGGCGAAACTGCGCGAAGTCAAAGCCGAACTTGAACGCCTGAGACGCGAAGAACCGGACAACTTCGGCGATATTCAGGAACTCGAGGCAGAAATGGAGAAACTCAGCGCGCGCATTCATCGCGTGCCGTTCCTCGACACTTTTGACTTGAAATACAACCTGCTGATCAAACAACCGAATCCGAGCTCAAAAGCGGTGATGTTCTGCCTGATGGACGTCTCCGGCTCCATGACCCAGGCGACCAAGGACATCGCCAAGCGCTTTTTCATCCTGTTGTATCTGTTCCTGAAACGGAACTACGACAAAATCGACGTGGTGTTCATCCGCCATCACACCAGCGCCCGGGAAGTCGACGAAGAGGAGTTTTTCTATTCACGGGAAACCGGCGGCACCATCGTTTCCAGCGCCCTGAAACTGATGCAGGAAATCATGGCCGAGCGCTATCCGAGCAACGAGTGGAACATCTACGCGGCGCAGGCTTCCGACGGCGACAACTGGAACGATGACTCGCCGATCTGCCGTGACATCCTGATCAACCAGATCATGCCGTTTGTGCAGTACTACACTTATGTGGAGATCACCCCGCGCGAACATCAGGCCTTGTGGTACGAATACGAACGCATCGCCGAAGCCTTCTCTGACACTTTTGCCCAGCAGCAACTGGTCTCGGCCGGGGATATCTATCCGGTCTTCCGTGAACTCTTCCAGCGCAGGTTAGTGACATGACCGCCAAAGAGCAGAAGCGCCAACCCATTTCCACCGGCTCCGAATGGACGTTCGAGCTGATCCAGACCTACGACCGCGAGATCGCCCGGATCGCGGCCCGCTATGCGCTGGATACCTACCCCAATCAGATCGAAGTGATTACCGCCGAGCAGATGATGGACGCCTATGCCTCGGTGGGCATGCCGCTGGGTTACCACCACTGGTCCTACGGCAAACACTTCCTCAGCACTGAAAAATCCTACAGCCGTGGGCAGATGGGCCTGGCCTACGAAATCGTGATCAACTCCGACCCGTGCATCGCCTATCTAATGGAGGAAAACACCATCTGCATGCAGGCGCTGGTAGTGGCGCATGCCTGCTACGGCCACAACAGTTTCTTCAAGGGCAATTACCTGTTCCGCACCTGGACCGACGCGAGTTCTATCATCGATTACCTGGTGTTTGCCAAGCAGTACATCATGCAGTGCGAGGAGCGCCACGGCATCGATGCGGTGGAAGATCTGCTCGACTCCTGCCATGCGCTGATGAACTACGGCGTCGACCGCTACAAGCGTCCTTACCCGATCTCCGCCGAAGAAGAACGCCGCCGGCAAAAGGATCGCGAAGAACACATGCAGAAGCAGATCAACGATCTGTGGCGCACCATTCCCAAAGGTGCGGACAAGTACAGCGACAAGGACAATGCCCGCTTCCCGGCAGAGCCGCAGGAAAACATCCTGTATTTCATCGAGAAACACGCGCCGTTGCTGGAACCGTGGCAGCGCGAGATCGTGCGGATCGTGCGCAAGATCGCCCAGTATTTCTATCCACAACGCCAGACCCAAGTAATGAATGAAGGCTGGGCAACGTTCTGGCATTACACGCTGATGAACGACCTGTATGACGAAGGGCTGGTTACTGACGGCTTCATGATGGAGTTCCTGACTTCGCACACCAGCGTGGTGTTCCAGCCGGGTTTCGATAGCCCCTACTACAACGGCATCAACCCCTACGCGCTTGGTTTTGCGATGTATCGCGACATCCGGCGCATGTGCGAAGAACCTACCGAAGAGGATCGTCGCTGGTTCCCGGAAATCGCCGGGACCGACTGGCTGTCGACCATCAAGTTCGCCATGAGCAGCTTCAAGGATGAGAGTTTCATCCTGCAGTACCTGTCACCGAAAGTGATCCGCGACCTGAAACTGTTCAGTATTCTCGATGATGACCAGAAGGACGATCTGCTGGTGCCGGCCATCCACGATGAACCCGGTTACCGGATCATCCGCGAAACCCTGGCGGCGCAATACAACCTCGGCAACCGTGAACCGAACGTGCAGATTTACAGCATCGATCGGCGCGGCGACCGCTCACTGACCCTGCGTCACCAGCAGCACGACCGCAAACCGCTGGGTGATTCCACTGAAGAGGTGCTTAAACACCTGCATCGTTTGTGGGGCTTCGATATTCATCTGGAAACCCTGCAAGGCGACCAGATCATGAAAACCCATCACGTTCCGCCGCGCAGCGAACACAGCGAAGGCGATTACGGTCGGCTTGATCTTGCCGTGATTCATCTTTGATCGGGATCTGGCCTCCGGAAGTCTGACGCAAGGGTTATCCTGTCGGGCTAACGGAGGTTTTTTATGCAGATTTTCAAGGTTGGCGGTGCCGTACGTGACCGCTTGCTGGGCAAACCGGTCACGGACATCGATTGGGTGGTGGTCGGTGCCACCACGGACGAAATGCTCGCCCAGGGTTATCGCCCGGTTGGCGCGGATTTCCCGGTGTTTCTTCATCCCAAAAGCGGCGAGGAGTACGCCCTCGCCCGCACGGAACGCAAGAGCGGACGCGGCTATGGCGGCTTCACCTTTCACGCCAGCCCCGAAGTGACGCTCGAAGAAGACCTGATTCGCCGCGACCTGACCATCAACGCCATGGCCGAGGACGATCAACACAATCTGACCGATCCCTATCATGGCCAGCGCGACCTGGAAGCCCGGATCCTGCGCCACGTTTCTCCGGCGTTCGCCGAAGATCCCCTCCGTGTACTGCGCGTTGCCCGTTTCGCTGCGCGTTATGCCGGGCTGGGCTTTACTGTCGCGCCGGAGACGCTGGAATTGATGCGAAAGCTCAGCGAGTCCGGCGAACTGGAAGCGCTGACCGCCGAACGCAACTGGAAAGAAATCTCCCGAGCACTGATGGAAGATCAGCCGCAGGTGTTCATTCAGGTGCTGCGCGACTGCGGCGCGCTGAAAGTACTGATGCCGGAAGTCGACGCACTTTTCGGTGTGCCACAACCGGAAGCGCATCACCCGGAAATCGATACCGGCCTGCACACCCTCAGCGTGCTGGAACAATCAGCGCTGCACAAACAACCGCTGACGGTTCGTTGGGCCTGTCTGCTGCACGACCTCGGCAAAGGCCTGACCCCGCAAGCAGAGTGGCCGCGGCACATCGCCCATGAACACACCGGGTTGAAGCTGATCAAAGCAGTCAGCGAACGCTTCAAGGCGCCGAAGGATTGCCAGGAACTGGCGTTGCTGGTCGGCCAGTACCACACCCATGGCCACCGCGCGCTGGAGCTGAAAGCTTCGACGCTGCTGGAACTGCTGCAGAGTTTTGACGTGTATCGCCGACCGCAGCGGTTTGAAGAGTTCATCGCCGCGTGCGAAATGGATGCCCGCGGACGCAAGGGGCTGGAGCAGAGAAATTATCCACAGGCGGATTACTTGCGTGGCGCGGCGAAGGCTGCGCGCGAAGTTGCGGTGCAGCCGTTGCTGGAGAAGGGATTCAAAGGCCCGGAACTGGGCGAAGCGCTGAAGCGTGAACGGCTCAAGGCGTTGAAAGCCTACAAAGAGAACGCCTGAAGCAAGATCCAAAGATCGCAGCCTGCGGCAGCTCCTACACGGGAATATGCGTTTCTCTGTAGGATCTGCCGCAGGCTGCGATCTTTTGCCTTAAAGATTCTGCGGGGTCAGTTGCGCGCCACGCCACTCGAACGCCACCGGCGCCAGCACCTGATCAATCTGCGCTTCAGCCCACAATGTCGCGAAGCTTTTTCCCACGCCCGGATGCACGCGATCCGGCGCAATCAACGACAACGGCCACAACACAAAAGCATTTTTCAGAATTTCCGCACGCGGCAAGACCAGACCGTCGAAATTCCCCACCAGATCGCCATACAGCAGCACGTCGATATCCAGCGGCAAGCCCTTGCGATCCGGTGCATAGCGACCGTTATCCGCCTCGATGAATTTCAAGCGCCGGTCCAGCTCGATCAACGGCAGGTCGGTATACGCCGACACCACAAAGTTGAAGAACGGCCCGCTTTTGATCCCCACAGGCGCGCTTTCGAACACCGCCGAACAGCGGATATCCACCAGAAATGTCGCCAAAGCGTCGAGCCCGGCGCGCAAATGACTTTCGCGCTCGATATTGCTACCGAGCCCGAGGTAGACCTGAGTCAGCGACATCCGCGCTCGATCTCCACGCCCACACCACCCTTGGCAGCCGGAACGGCGCCGGGCTTGGTCAGCTTCAGGCGTACCCAAGTGATCTTGAATTCGCTCATCAGCACTTCAACCAGACGCTCGGCGAAGGTCTCGACCAACTGAAACTGCGCTTGCTCGGCAAACGCCTGAATCCGCGTGGATACGCTGGCGTAGTCGAGCGCCAGGGTCAGGTCATCTCCGGCGGCGGCCGGGCGATTGTCCCAGGCGAAGCTCAGATCAAGTCGCAGACACTGGCGGATGCCGCGCTCCCAGTCGTAGGCACCGATCACGGTGTCGACTTCCAGGCCCTCGATAAACACTCTGTCCAAGCACTTCTCTCCGCTGCACGACAAGGGCGCAATGCGCCGTTAGAATCAGGGCGTCCTCGCCCGGAATAGTTAGCATGTTTTGGTTACTGGCGACTCTCGCCTACCTGCTCGGCTCGCTGTCCTTCGCCATTTTGCTCAGCCGCCTGACCGGAAACCCGGATCCGCGAATGAGTGGCTCGGGCAATGCCGGCGCCACCAACATGCTGCGCCTGGCCGGTCGCAAACTGGCGATCCTGACCTTGCTGGGTGATCTGTGCAAAGGCCTTGTGCCGGTGCTGATCGCCTCGGCTGTGGGCCTTTCGCTGCAGGATCAGGCGTGGATCGGCGTCTGCGCCGTGATCGGTCACCTGTTCCCGCTGTATTTCCGCTTCCGCGGCGGCAAGGGTGTCGCCACCGCCGCCGGCATGCTGCTGGGCCTGTATCCGCCCGCCGCGCTGCTGGCCGTGTGCGCCTGGCTGCTGACGTTCTACCTGACCCGCACCAGCTCACTGGCGGCGCTGATTGCCACGCCGCTGACCCTGCCCTTGCTCGCCTGGCAGGAACCTGAAGCGTTATTGCCGATGAGCGCACTGACCTTGCTCATCGTCTGGCGCCACCGCGGCAATCTACGCGACCTGTTTGCCGGGCGCGAACGGCATTTTTAAATATCGTCGATGAGTGCCGCTCATCACAACGCCGACAATTGCTCCATCGGCCAGCGCGCCTGCACGCTGATCGCCAGACTTTCCTGCTGGCCGGCCTGCAAACGCTGGCAACCGGCGAAGGCGATCATCGCGCCATTGTCGGTGCAGAACTCCGGACGCGCGTAAAACACATCGCCCTTCATGTCGCCGAGCATCTTTTCCAGGGAAACACGCAACGCCTTGTTGGCGCTGACGCCGCCCGCAATCACCAGACGCTTCATGCCGGCCTGTTTCAGGGCACGCTTGCACTTGATGGTCAAAGTCTCCACCACGGCCTGCTGGAACGCCAGCGCGATGTCGCAACGGGCTTGCTCGCTGTCGTCCCCGGCGCTGACGCATTGCTGCCAGGTATTGAGGGCGAAGGTTTTCAAGCCGCTGAAGCTGAAATCCAGGCCCGGACGATCACACATCGGACGCGGAAAGGTAAAACGTCCTGCGACGCCCTTCTCTGCCAGCTTGGCGATTTCCGGCCCGCCCGGGTAATTGAGGCCCATCATCTTCGCGGTCTTGTCGAACGCTTCGCCGGCGGCATCGTCGAGCGTCTCGCCGAGCAGGCTGTATTGGCCGATGCCATCGACCTGAACCAACTGCGTATGACCGCCGGAGACCAACAAAGCGACGAACGGGAATTCCGGTGGTTTTGGCTCCAGCATCGGCGCCAGCAAGTGGCCTTCCATGTGGTGCACGCCGAGCGCCGGAATGCCCCAGGCAAACGCCAGCGCCTGAGCGCAGGAGGCACCGACCAGCAACGCGCCAACCAGGCCGGGGCCAGCGGTATAGGCGATCGCATCGATCTCGGTCGGCACGCAGTCGGCCTCGGCCAACACCTGACGAATCAAGGGCAGCATGCGTTTGACATGGTCACGCGAGGCCAGCTCCGGCACTACGCCACCATAAGCGCGGTGCAGGTCGATCTGGCTAAACAGTGCATCGGCCAGCAGGCCGCGTTCGCTGTCATATAATGCGACACCGGTTTCGTCGCAGGAGGTTTCTAATCCCAGTACTAGCATGGGTTTGCGCCTTGTTTAGGCTGAATTCGAAGGCGCGCATAATAGTCGCCACGTGATGCCCCGACCAGCGGTTTTCGATCAGAGGCTTTGCATTCCGAGCGATGAGGGGTTAACATCCGCAACCCTTAAAAACCGACGTCTTCAAGTGCTCTTTTGCCGCGAGGATGTTGACCCCGGTAATGAATGAAGGTAGCTCTGGATGCCAGCCGTCAAAGTTAAAGAGAACGAACCCTTCGACGTAGCTCTGCGTCGTTTCAAGCGCTCCTGCGAAAAAGCCGGTGTACTGGCTGAAGTTCGTAGCCGCGAATTTTACGAGAAGCCAACTTCTGAGCGTAAGCGCAAAGCAGCAGCCGCTGTTAAGCGTCACGCCAAGAAAGTTCAGCGCGAACAGCGCCGCGCCGTTCGTCTGTACTAATATACAGACGTTCGTAGCAAGCTTCTTGCCTAAGCCCGGCTCTCAGCCGGGCTAATGGCATTTGCGTAAAACGCTTGATGCTTCACCGTCGAAGCCGCACACGCGACCGAGACAAATCTGCTTCACGCGTCAGACCTGGCTCTTTTGCCAGCGGTGCACGTCTTTTCTGACGAGCCTTTCAAGGCTACTGACGAGCACACCCACTGATTCCTCTTACGACGATCAGCCCAAGGCACCTGCATGCGTGCCCGCTTTATTGAGCTATCCGAGGCCCTGAACCGGCCGTCAGCGGATTCAGCGCAACACTTTCAAATAGTCGACGACTGATGAGTACTAACGTCAGTGGATTTTCGGCAGATACACTTCCCGACAGCGATTACGCAGACGACACTGGTCGAGCCGCACATTTTGCGCGCTTCAAACAATGACCCGCGTCCGGCAGCCTTTCGCATCGGACTTATTACAGCGCAGACGATGAGAACGCCATGGCCGGGCTGATTCCCCAGAGCTTCATTGACGACCTGCTGAACCGCACCGACATCGTCGACGTGGTCAGTTCGCGCGTGCAATTGAAGAAGGCCGGCAAAAACTACACCGCCTGCTGCCCGTTTCACAAAGAGAAAACCCCGTCCTTCAGCGTCAGCCCCGACAAGCAGTTCTATTACTGCTTCGGCTGCGGTGCCGGCGGCAATGCCCTCGGCTTTCTCATGGATCACGACAACCTGGATTTCCCCCAGGCTGTCGAAGATCTGGCCAAAGCTGCCGGCATGGAAATCCCCCGCGAAGAAAGCGGCCGCGAGCGCAAGCCACGGCAGCCGACCGATTCGCCGCTGTATCCACTGCTCACTGCCGCCGCCGACTTTTACCGGCAGGCCCTCAAGAGCCATCCGGCACGCAAAGCCGCAGTGGATTACCTCAAGGGCCGCGGCTTGACTGGCGAGATCGCCCGGGATTTCGGTCTCGGCTTCGCGCCGCCGGGCTGGGACAACCTGTTCAAGCACTTGAGCAGCGACACTTTGCAGCAGAAGGCCATGATCGACGCCGGCCTGCTGATCGAGAACGCCGAAACCGGCAAACGCTATGACCGCTTCCGCGATCGCGTGATGTTCCCGATCCGCGACACCCGTGGGCGCATCATCGCTTTCGGCGGCCGCGTGCTCGGCGACGACAAGCCGAAATACCTGAACTCACCGGAAACCCCGGTATTCCATAAAGGCCAGGAACTCTACGGCCTCTATGAAGCACGCAAGAACAACCGCAACCTCGACGAAATCATCGTCGTCGAAGGCTACATGGACGTCATCGCCCTCGCTCAGCAGGGGCTGAAGAACGCCGTCGCGACGCTGGGCACCGCGACCAGCGAAGAACACATGAAGCGCCTGTTCCGCGTCGTACCGAACGTATTGTTCTGCTTCGACGGCGACCAGGCCGGCCGTAATGCCGCCTGGCGCGCCTTGGAAGCCACGCTTTCAAGCCTGCAGGACGGGCGCCGCGCACGCTTCCTGTTTCTGCCCGAAGGCGAAGACCCGGATACCTTGGTGCGCGCCGAAGGCACTGATGCCTTCAAGGCCCGGATCAATCAGCACGCTCAGCCGCTGGCGGATTATTTCTTCCAGCAACTGACCGAAGAGGCCGATCCGCGGTCGCTCGAAGGCAAGGCCCATCTGGCCACCCTCGCCGCACCGCTGATCGACAAGGTTCCGGGTGCCAACCTGAGGATTCTGATGCGTCAGCGCCTGACCGAAATCACCGGCCTGAGCAGTGAAACCGTCAGTCAGCTCGCACAAAATGCACCGCAGGAAGCGCCGCCTGCCTACGATCCGGGCATCGATTACGACGCAATGCCGGACTACAGCGACTACCATCAGCCGCAGGCACAGGACATGTATGTGCCGCAGCAGGAGTGGACACCGAAGAAGCCCGGCGCTGGCGGCAAGAAGTGGGACAAAAAGCCCTGGGACAAGAACGGCAAACGTGGCGGTGATCGCGACCAGCAGCGCCCGCGCACACCGATTGGCGTAGAGTCGCCGACCCTGACCGCCCTGCGCACACTGCTTCATCACCCGCAACTGGCCGAACGCGTCGAAGATGCCGGGCACATTGCGGACGAAAATCAGACCAACGCCCAGTTGCTTGTGGCGCTGCTCGAAGCCGTACAGAAGAATCCCAAGCTAAACTCATTTCAGTTGATCGCGCGATGGCACGGCACCGAACAGGGACGCTTGCTCAAGGCACTGGCAGAAAAGGAGTGGCTGATTGACGGCGATAACCTTGAACAACAGTTTTTCGACACCATTACTAGCTTGTCAGCCCGCCAACGCGAGCGAAATCTGGAACAGTTGCTCAGGAAAGCGCGTCAAAGCGAACTGAGTATCGAAGAGAAAAATCAACTGCGCGACCTACTAAGTCGCAATGTTTCCGCATCAAACCCGACCTCAACTGGCGCGTGAGGTCATAGCTCAGGTATAATCCTCGGCTTGTTTTTTGCCCGCCAAGACCTTCAGTGGATAGGGTGTTATGTCCGGAAAAGCGCAACAGCAGTCTCGTATTATTGAGTTGATCAAACTGGGTCGTGAGCAGAAGTATCTGACTTACGCCGAGGTCAACGACCACCTGCCCGAGGATATTTCAGATCCTGAGCAGGTGGAAGACATCATCCGCATGATTAACGACATGGGGATCCCCGTACACGAGAGTGCTCCGGATGCGGACGCCCTTATGTTGGCCGACGCCGATACCGACGAGGCCGCTGCGGAAGAAGCAGCCGCTGCGTTGGCAGCGGTGGAGACCGATATCGGTCGCACCACTGACCCTGTGCGCATGTACATGCGTGAAATGGGTACGGTCGAGCTTCTGACTCGTGAAGGCGAAATCGAAATCGCCAAACGTATCGAAGAGGGCATCCGTGAAGTGATGAGCGCAATCGCGCACTTCCCTGGCACGGTTGACCACATTCTCTCCGAGTACACCCGCGTCACCACCGAAGGTGGTCGCCTGTCCGACGTCCTGAGCGGTTATATCGACCCGGATGACGGCATTGCGCCGCCTGCCGAAGTGCCGCCGCCGATCGAAGCGAAAGCAGCGAAAGCCGACGACGACACCGACGACGATGAAGCCGAATCTTCCGACGACGAAGAAGAAGCCGAAAGCGGTCCGGATCCGGTCATCGCTGCCCAGCGCTTCGGCGCCGTGGCTGACCAGATGGAAATCACCCGCAAGGCCCTGAAAAAGCACGGTCGCAACAACAAGGCAGCGATTGCCGAGTTGCTCGCACTGGCCGAGCTGTTCATGCCGATCAAACTGGTACCGAAGCAATTCGAAGGCCTGGTCGAGCGTGTTCGCAGTGCCCTGGATCGTCTGCGTCAGCAAGAGCGCGCGATCATGCAACTGTGCGTACGGGATGCACGTATGCCACGCGCCGATTTCCTGCGTCAGTTCCCGGGCAATGAAGTCGACGAAAGCTGGTCCGACGCCCTGGCCAAAGGCAAAAGCAAATACGCTGAAGCCATTGGTCGCGTACAACCGGACATCATTCGTTGCCAGCAGAAACTGATCGCGCTGGAAACCGAAACCGGTCTGACCATCGCAGAAATCAAGGACATCAACCGTCGCATGTCGATCGGTGAGGCCAAGGCCCGCCGCGCGAAGAAAGAGATGGTTGAAGCCAACCTGCGTCTGGTGATCTCGATCGCCAAGAAGTACACCAACCGCGGCCTGCAATTCCTCGATCTGATCCAGGAAGGCAACATCGGCCTGATGAAAGCGGTGGACAAGTTCGAATACCGTCGCGGTTACAAGTTCTCGACTTATGCCACCTGGTGGATCCGTCAGGCGATCACTCGCTCGATCGCCGACCAGGCCCGCACCATCCGTATTCCGGTGCACATGATCGAGACGATCAACAAGCTCAACCGTATTTCCCGGCAGATGTTGCAGGAAATGGGTCGCGAACCGACCCCGGAAGAGCTGGGCGAACGCATGGAAATGCCTGAGGACAAGATCCGCAAGGTATTGAAGATCGCTAAAGAGCCGATCTCCATGGAAACCCCGATCGGTGATGACGAAGACTCCCATCTGGGTGACTTCATCGAAGACTCGACCATGCAGTCGCCAATCGATGTCGCCACTGTTGAGAGCCTGAAAGAAGCGACTCGCGAAGTGCTGTCCGGCCTTACTGCCCGTGAAGCCAAAGTACTGCGCATGCGTTTCGGTATCGACATGAACACCGACCATACGCTCGAAGAAGTGGGCAAACAGTTTGACGTAACGCGTGAGCGGATCCGTCAGATCGAAGCCAAGGCGCTGCGCAAGCTGCGCCACCCGACGCGAAGCGAGCATCTGCGCTCCTTCCTCGACGAGTGATACCAGAACCCCCGGCCCAGGCCGGGGGTTTTGTTTATATGGCAGATTAAATCCTTCGCAGCCCTCCTCCCCCGCATACCCCGTCTACACTCGAAACAATCATCCCCGAGCCATAACGAGAGCGTTATGCCCAGATTGGCGTCCGTGCTTTTTTTGCTGTCACTGATGATCTGGACCGCAACGGCTGACGCGCTGACTCTCACCGATGAAGAACGTAGCTGGCTGGCGGCTCACCCGGACTTGCACCTGGGTGTCGATGCATCGTGGCCGCCCTTTGAGTTTCGCGATGACCAGAACCGTTATCAGGGTCTGGCGGCGGACTATATCGACGTGATTCGCCAACGCCTGGCGATCAAACTGACCCCCATCGAACCGGTGAGCTGGACGCTGGTGCTGGAGCAGGTCAAACAGGGCAAGATCGACCTTCTGCCCGGCATCATGTCCACCCCCGAGCGCCAGACCTACCTGTCGTTCACCCGCCCTTATCTTGATTTTCCGATCGTCATTCTCGCCCACATCGGCGGCGCGCAACCGCGCAAGCTCGACGACCTGTATGGTTTGAAGATCGCCGTGGTGGAGAACTACGCGCCCCACGAACTGCTGCGCACTCACCATCCCGATCTGAATCTGGTGGCCATGCCCAACGTCAGCTCGGCATTGCAGGCGCTGGCGACCGACGAAGTGGACGCCGTCGTCGGCGACCTCGCGTCCAGCGTCTGGAGCCTGCGCCAACTCAAGCTCGACGGCCTGTACGTCAGCGGCGAAACCCCGTATCGCTACCAACTGGCGATGGCCGTGCCCCGTGACAACAAGGTGCTGGTGGGAATTCTCGACAAAGTCCTCGCGGACATGAGCCCTGATGAAATCAGCAGCATTCAGGAACATTGGGTCGGTAACGTCCTTGATCATCGGACATTCTGGTCGGATCTGCTGATCTACGGTCTGCCGGGGCTGTTGCTGTTGGTGGCGATTCTCGCCGTGGTGATCCGCATCAACCGCCGCCTCAGTTCGGAAATCGCCCGCCGCATCGACCTCGAACAGGAACTGCGCAGCAGCGAATACCACTATCGCGGCCTGGTCGAGAGCCTGTCGGCCATCGCCTGGGAAGCGCGGATGAGCGACTTCACCTATAGCTATGTCTCACCCCACGCCGAAGACTTGCTTGGCTATCCGCAATCACACTGGTTGATCCCCGGGTTTTGGCACAACATCATTCACCCGGCCGACCTGACCCGTACGCAGAGTTACTGCAAAGAAGCGCTTCGCCAGGGTCGCGATCACATCGTCGACTATCGCGTGATCACCGCTGATGGCCGCTGCCTGTGGGTGCGCGACATCGTCAGCCTGATCGAACACGGTCATGAACCAGTCATGCGTGGCTTGATGATCGACATCAGCGAAATCAAACGCACGGAAGAGGCATTGCGGCTGTCGGAGCAAAAATTCGCCTCAGTGTTCCAGCAATGCCCGGACATTCTGGTGATTGCACGGCTGTCCGATGGCTGTCTGCTGGAGGTTAACGAAGCGTTTGAAGAGCAGATCGGGCTGAAAGCCGAAGAAGTCCTGGGGCAAACCGCGACCGATCTGAATATCTGGGGGATTCCCGGCGTCGGGCCGGGGCTGCTACAGCGCTTGCAAGCGGGCAGCATTCGCAATCTGGAAATGCCCTTTCGCCGCAACAATGGTCAGCTGTTTACCGGCCTGATTTCCGCCGAGCCGTTTGACCTCGACACCACCCCCGCGCTGGTTGTCGTAGTGCGTGACATCTCCCAGCTCAAGGAAACCCAACAGCAACTGCAAACCTCCGAAGAGAAGTTCGCCAAAGCCTTCCACGCCTCGCCGGACGGCTTGTTGCTGTCACGCCAGAGCGATGGCCTGCTGCTGGAGGTCAACGAAGGCTTCAGCCGTATCACCGGTTTCAATAGCGCCATGTCGGTGGATCGCTCGGCGCTGGATCTGGGGATCTGGGTAAACCTCAATGAACGCAAACAGATGCTCGATCTTTTGCATCGTGACGGCTTCGTCCGTGACTTCACCTGCCATATCCGCCGCAGCGACGGGCAGATCCGCCTCTGCGAAGTGTCCAGCCGTCCGCTGCCGATCGGCGAAGAAGACTGCATGCTGACCATCGCCCGCGACATCACCGAGCGGCATCTGATGCAGGAAAAACTGCAACAGGCCGCCACCGTGTTCGAAAGTACCGCTGAAGGCGTACTGATCACCGACACCCAACAGCACATCAGTGCGGTCAACCGCGCCTTTACAGAAATCACCGGCTATAGCGAAAGCGAAGCGCTCGGGCATACACCGCGTCTGCTCGCCTCAGGCCTGCATGACAGCGCCTTTTACGCGGCAATGTGGCACCAGTTGACCGACGAGGGCCACTGGCAAGGCGAGATCTCCAACCGGCGCAAGAATGGCGAGTTATACCCGAGCTGGCTGACCATCAGCGCCGTGCGCAACCGCGACAAGTTCATTACCCACTTTGTCGCGGTGTTTGCCGACATCTCCAGCCTCAAGCACGCGCAAGCCAAGCTCGACTATCAGGCGCACCACGACCCACTCACCGGTCTGCCAAACCGCATGCTGTTCGAAAACCGCTTGCTGATGGCGCTGAACAGTCAGCAGGAAAATGGCGGTCAGGGCGCCGTGCTGTTTCTCGATCTTGACCGTTTCAAACACATCAATGACAGCCTCGGCCACCCGGTCGGCGACCTGCTGCTCAAGGGCATCGCCGTGCGCCTCAAAGAGCAGTTGCGCGACATCGATACCGTGGCGCGTCTGGGCGGTGACGAATTCATCATCCTGCTGCCCGGCCTGCAACAGGCCAGCGACGCCGACAACATCGCCACCAAACTGCTCAATTGCTTCGGAGCACCGTTCCAGGCCGGCGAGCATGAGTTCTTCATCAGCGCCAGCATCGGCACCAGTCTCTATCCGAGGGACGGCTGCGATGTCGCCACGCTGGTGAAAAACGCCGACGCGGCGATGTACCGTTCCAAGGCCAAAGGCCGAAACCGCGTCGAGAGCTACACTCGCGACCTCACCGCCCAGGCCAGCGAGCGTATTGCGCTTGAGCACGAACTGCGCCGGGCCATCGAGCGCGATGAACTGTTCCTCTACTACCAACCGAAAATCAGCCTCGACGATCATCGTCTGGTCGGAGCCGAAGCGCTGATCCGCTGGCGTCACCCGACCTTCGGCGACGTGCCGCCTGAGCACTTCATTCCGCTGGCCGAAGAGAACGGCATGATCCTGCAGATCGGTGACTGGGTGCTCGAAACGGCGTGCCGGCAAATGTTCGAATGGAGTCAGGTCTATGACAGCCTCGGTCCGCTGTCAGTAAACCTCGCCGGCGCGCAACTGCGGCAGCCGAATCTGCTCGTACGCATTGAGCAGTTGCTCAACGACAACCGCCTGCAGCCGGATTTACTGCAACTGGAAATTACCGAGAATTTCATCATGAGTCAGGCCGAAGAGGCGCTGGCGGTGCTGCACCAACTCAAACACCTCGGCGTTCAATTGGCGATCGATGACTTCGGCACCGGATACTCTTCGCTCAGTTACCTCAAACGCCTGCCACTGGACATCCTCAAAATCGACCAGTCGTTTGTCCGCGGACTGCCCGACGACCCCCACGATGCAGCCATTGTGCGGGCCATCATCGCGCTGGGCCGGAGCATGCAATTCACGGTTATCGCCGAGGGTGTGGAAACCCAGGCGCAACAACAATTTCTCGCCGCCGAGGGCTGTGAACAGATCCAGGGCTACATCGTCAGCCTGCCGCTGCCGCCGGAAGAATTTGCGGCAACGTTTCTTCATGTAACCGTATCGGATTTTTCGGATAGCACAGCCGAGAAACCGTCGCTATAATCCGCGACCTACTGAGGGCCTATAGCTCAGTTGGTTAGAGCAGAGGACTCATAATCCTTTGGTCCACGGTTCAAGTCCGTGTGGGCCCACCAAATTGAAAGCCGCGCAATGCGCGGCTTTCGCGTTTCTGGCGCGGGAGCAGCTCAAACCGCTATGCCCAGAATCCGCCGTAGCGTTGCAGCTTTTAGATTTCAACTACCGCATAGAGAAACGACCCGGCCTGCACATCGTGCTTGCATCAAAGGATGCATTAATACCAAATGCCGGAACAGGATGTACCTCCCGATCAAGGAACGAAATCGCGTGCATAAACTTTCTTCGCTACAGGCTGCCAGGGGCTTGGCTGCTCTTCTGGTTGTCGCATTCCACTCTATGTTCATAAATGCAAAATATATTCAAGGCGATTCGATCACTCCCGATTTTTTTGTATACGGACAAACAGGCGTTGATCTCTTTTTTGCACTCAGCGGATTCGTGATGATTATCGCCTTCCGCAACAAGTTTGGTTTCCGAGGCGAGACATTAAACTTTCTCAAGGGGCGTTTTTTCCGAATCTACCCAACTTATTGGGTTTATTTTTTTGCAGTACTACTCGTTTTCACTATCAAGCCCGAGATGGTAAATAACTCTCAGAACGGCGATTCAAATCTCCTTTCTTCCTTTCTATTACTACCAGAAGAATCAGCGCCCCTGGTGATGGTTGCCTGGTCGCTGACGCATGAATTATGGTTTTATCTGGTGTTCGCCTTAATACTGCAGCTGCAAATAAAATATGTTTCGGTTTCGTTGATGGCCTGGTTACTTGCGATTGTCTTCGCGTCTTTTTTCATTCCCGCGACTGGCGCACCTTACCTGCGGATTATCACTCACGAATTTTCCATAGAGTTCATTCTCGGCGCGCTGGCGGCTATCGCTTATCTGAAGGTTGTGCATCGTCCCGCCTTGAAAAAGCTATTGCCGGTATTACTGGCAGCTTCGGGAATTACCAGTCTGCTTTACGCTTTTCTCGGTGAAACAGTGGGCAGTGCGGATGTCATTCAGGCGATATCGCTGGAAAGAGCTTTTCTAGTGGGTGGTGGCTATGCGCTCTTATTGCTGGCTTGTGCCTTGCAAGAATTCATAAGCAGAAAACGCGCCCCCCGGATGCTCGCGTTTTTCGGCGACATCTCCTATTCAATGTATCTCTCGCACATTCTCACGCTAAGTGTCTGCGGTCGCGTCTGGAGCATGCTCGGTTACGCCAGTGCAGGTACGTGGAGTGCCGTACTGTTCTGGACCCTGTCGTATAGTGCAGTCATTCTCGTATCGTTCATCAGTTATCAACTCATTGAACGTCGTGTGATGCAGTTTGCTCACCGGATAATAAAGCCTTTACCCGTCTCTCTTGAAAAAGCCACTACGCCCTGAAAAGCCCAGCTGACAAGGCCTTGTGCCCGAAAACAGGCTCACTCCTCTTTCAGGACCGAACAGGGCATACCGTGGTGGGACTGCACAACGGTAAATCAACCATTAACCAGTTCGTTACCTCAGTATCCGGGCCACACCGCCGTGGTGAATCTGATGATCCGAAAAGGGAGTTTTCATGGTTGATGTTACTCGACGCTCATTCGTTGGATTCGCCGCGACCCTGCCCCTGCTGGCTCACAACCCATGGGCACAGGCTCACATTGAAACCGCCTCGACAACGGCAACTTCTGATGACGTGCTGATCAACTTCAACGAAAGTCCTTGGGGCCCCTCAGCGGCAGCCCGGCTCGCGATGCAGGAAGGTATCGCCCTGTCGGGGCGTTATCCCTACAAGATCCAGTACCGACTCAATGCACTGTTTGCCCGCCAGCAAGGCATTTCCGAGGATTTCGTCCAGACGTATTGCGGCTCCAAACAGGCCTTGCAGCATGCCGTGCATGCCTTCACGCAGCAGGGCAGCCTGGTGGTCGCCGCGCCGTCCTACGAAGATCCCGCCCAGACGGCTCATGGCAGGAAAGTCACCGTCCACGAAGTGCCACTGAACGCCGAGCACGCCCACGACCTGTCGCGCATGCTGGCTGCCGACCCTCGGCCCGGTTTGATCTACATCTGCAACCCGAACAATCCGACCGGCACTCTCACGGCCCGCCGCGATATCGAACGTGCTCTGAAAGACAAACCCAAAGGCTCGATTCTGTTGGTCGATGAGGCTTACATCGACTTCTCACAGGCCACGACGTGCATTCCCCTGGTCAAGGATCACCCCGACCTGCTGGTGCTGCGTACCTTTTCGAAAATCTACGGCATGGCCGGCGCAAGGCTCGGGATCGCCGTGGGCAACCCAGCCCTGTTGGAACAACTGGAGGTGTTCGGCAACTACAACGTCCCGGCCGCATCGTCCCTGTTGGGAGCAATTGCCAGCCTTGAAGACGCGTCGCTGTTGAGCCAACGGAAACACAACAATACGCGCCTGCGCGAGGAAACCGTCGCGTGGCTGGATGCGCGCGGTTTTCGCTGCACGGCGTCCCAGGCCAATTGCTTCATGATCGACGTCAGACGCCCGGCGAGTGAAGTGGTCAAGGCACTCGCCGAGCGTCGTGTGCATGTCGGTCGCGTATGGAAAGAATGGCCGACCTGGGTTCGGGTGAGTGTCGGCACGGACGATGACATGCGCCGGTTCCGAGAGGCGTTTGCCGAGGTATTGGCGTAGGCAACACAGGCGCGAATGAACGGCCAGATTTCAGCAGAACAATAACGTCGACACTCAGGTGAGAATCCAATCATCGCCTGCAAGCGTCCCCACGATTGAGCCTGTAACATTCGCCAACCACCGATCCGCGCCAATGGAGCCACCCTTGCCAGACATCCGCCCGCCCGTGCTTGATGAAATCGACCGTCAGCTGATCGCAGCCCTGCAGATCAATGCCCGTGAGAGCGTGGCCATGCTCGCCCGGCAATTGGGCATTGCGCGCACCACCGTGACGTCGCGTCTGGCGCGGCTGGAAAAAGCCAAAGTGATCACCGGTTATGGCGTGCGTCTCGGCCAGCGAGTGGTCGATGGTGGGTTGCAGGCGTATGTCGGGATCAAGGTGCAGCCGCGCTCGGGCAAAGAGGTGTTGCGTCGGTTGAGTGCAATGGCACAGGTGCAGCAGTTGTGTGCGGTGAGTGGCGAATTTGATTATGTGGCGTGGTTGCGTACGGATTCGCCGGAGCAACTGGACCAGTTGCTCGATCAGATTGGCAGTGTGGACGGGGTGGAGAAGACGACCACGTCGATTATTTTGAGCAGCAAGATTGATCGGGGGCAGCCGGTTTAAGGTTTTGATCGGGCTTCTCGGGCGAGTTTCAGGGCCTCTTCGCGAGCAGGCTCGCTCCCACATTCTGATCGGTATGCAGTATCCGCTCGTCATATTGATCGCTAATTTGGCAAAACGACGGCACTTTGCGTCTTATTAACGTGTTCTACGCTCCCTAGAATGGCTGGCATCTTTTCCTATACTCAGACGCGCATCCTGCGTCGGGTCGCCAGCAAGGTCCGCCATGAACAAGAACAATCGCCATCCTGCAGACGGTAAGAAACCAGTCACCATTTTCGGTCCGGACTTTCCGTTCGCGTTCGACGACTGGATTGAACACCCGGCCGGCCTCGGCAGCATTCCTGAGCACAATCACGGCGCCGAAGTGGCGATCGTCGGCGCTGGCATCGCCGGCTTGGTAGCGGCTTACGAGCTGATGAAGCTCGGCCTGAAACCGGTGGTTTACGAGGCTTCGAAGCTTGGCGGGCGTCTGCGTTCGCAGGCGTTCAACGGCACTGACGGCATCGTCGCGGAACTGGGTGGCATGCGTTTCCCGGTGTCCTCCACCGCGTTCTATCACTACGTCGACAAGCTCGGCCTGGAAACCAAACCTTTCCCGAACCCGCTGACGCCGGCCTCCGGCAGCACCGTGATCGACCTGGAAGGCAAAACCCATTACGCACAAAGCCTGAAGGATCTTCCTGCACTGTTTCAGGAAGTGGCTGACGCCTGGGCGGACGCACTGGAAGCCGGCTCGCAGTTCGCCGATATCCAGCAAGCCATCCGCGATCGCGATGTGCCACGCCTGAAAGAGCTGTGGAATACCTTGGTGCCGCTGTGGGACGACCGCACCTTTTACGACTTCGTCGCCACGTCCGAGGCCTTCGCCAAACTGTCGTTCCATCACCGCGAAGTGTTCGGGCAGGTCGGTTTCGGCACCGGCGGCTGGGATTCGGACTTCCCCAACTCGATGCTGGAAATCTTCCGCGTGGTGATGACCAACTGCGACGATCACCAGCACCTTGTAGTCGGCGGCGTCGAGCAAGTGCCGCAAGGCATCTGGCGGCATGTGCCGGAACGCTGTGTGCACTGGCCTGAAGGCACCAGCCTGAAATCGCTGCACCGTGGCGCGCCGCGTTCCGGCGTGAAGAAGATTGCTCACGCGCCGGATGGCCGTTTCGCGGTCACCGACAATAACGGCGACACCCGCGAATACGCCGCGGTGCTGACCACTTGCCAGAGCTGGCTGCTGACTACCCAGATCGAATGTGACGAAACCCTGTTCTCGCAGAAGATGTGGATGGCCCTCGACCGCACCCGCTACATGCAGTCGTCGAAGACTTTCGTGATGGTCGACCGGCCATTCTGGAAAGACAAAGACCCGGAAACCGGCCGCGACCTGATGAGCATGACCCTCACTGATCGCCTGACCCGTGGCACCTATCTGTTCGACAACGGCGACGACAAACCGGGGGTGATCTGCCTGTCGTACTCGTGGATGAGCGACGCGCTGAAGATGCTCCCGCACCCGGTGGAAAAGCGCGTTGAGCTGGCGTTGAACGCGTTGAAAAAGATCTACCCGAAAGTCGACATCGCCGCGCGCATCATCGGCGATCCGATCACCGTGTCGTGGGAAGCCGATCCGTACTTCCTCGGTGCGTTCAAGGGCGCCCTGCCCGGCCACTACCGCTACAACCAGCGCATGTACGCGCACTTCATGCAGGACGAGATGCCCGCCGAGCAGCGCGGGATTTTCATCGCCGGTGACGATGTGTCGTGGACACCCGCGTGGGTTGAAGGCGCGGTGCAGACGTCGCTCAACGCGGTGTGGGGGATCATGAAGCATTTCGGCGGTTCGACACATAAAGCGAACCCGGGCCCGGGTGATGTGTTCAAAGACATCGGCCCTATCGCCCTGCCCGAGTAAGAGGAATCCCTGATGCGTGTAGCCCTTTATCAATGTCCACCGCTGCCCCTGGACCCCGCCGCCAACCTGCAACGCCTGCATCAAGTGGCGATGGAGGCCAAGGGCGCCGATCTGCTGGTGCTGCCGGAGATGTTCATGACCGGCTACAACATTGGCGCCGAAGCGGTCAGCACCTTGGCCGAGGTCTACAACGGGGAATGGGCGCAACAGATCGGCCGCATCGCCAAATCAGCCGGTCTGGCGATTGTCTATGGCTATCCAGAACGGACGGCGGACGGGCAGATCTACAACGCCGTGCAGTTGATCGACGCCAACGGTGAACGCCTGTGCAACTACCGCAAGACGCATCTGTTCGGTGATCTTGACCGCTCGATGTTCAGCCCCGGCGAAGGCGATTTTCCGGTGGTTGAATTGAACGGCTGGAAACTCGGTTTCCTGATCTGCTACGACCTGGAATTCCCGGAAAACACCCGACGCCTGGCCCTCGACGGCGCCGAGCTGATTCTGGTGCCGACGGCGAACATGATTCCATTTGATTTCGTCGCCGACGTCACCGTGCGTTCCCGGGCTTTCGAAAACCAGTGCTACGTGGCCTACGCCAACTACTGCGGCCATGAAGGCGAGATCCATTACTGTGGGCAAAGCAGCATCGCCGCGCCGGACGGCAGCCGCATCGCCCAGGCGGGTCTGGACGAAGCGTTGATTGTCGGCGAACTGGATCGGCAGTTGATGATCGATTCACGCGCGGCCAATCGCTACCTCAGCGACCGCCGCCCGGAGCTTTACGGCGCGCTGAACAAGCGCTAATCCGCTAGCATGGGCACTTCACTGTTCTGGAAGTGCCCATGCCTGCGCCGACTCACCCCCGCCCTTATACCGAAACCCTGGCCAATGGCTTGTGCGTGACCCTGCGTCATGCGCCAGGCCTCAAGCGCAGTGCCGCTGCCCTGCGGGTGGCTGCCGGTAGCCATGACGTGCCATTGGCGTGGCCGGGGCTGGCGCATTTCCTTGAGCATTTGCTGTTTCTCGGCACTGAGCGTTTTCCAGCGGACGAAGGGTTGATGGCCTACGTACAGCGGCACGGTGGCCAGGTGAATGCCAGCACTCGCGAACGCACCACTGACTTTTTCTTCGAACTGCCGACGTGTTCGTTCAGCGCCGGGCTGCAGCGTCTGTCAGACATGCTCACCAGGCCGCGTATGAATCCGGACGATCAATTGCGGGAACGGGAAGTGCTGCAGGCGGAATTTGTCGCTTGGTCACAGGATCCTGCGGCTCAGCAACAGTTTGCGTTGTATGAGGGTCTACCGGCAGAGCACCCGTTGCGCGGATTTCATGCGGGGAATCGGGACAGCCTGAAAGTGGAGTCGCCGGTGTTTCAACAGGCGTTGAAGGATTTCCACCAGCAGTTCTATCAAACCGGGCAAATGACCCTGAGCCTGGTGGGGCCGCAGAGCCTTGAAGAGCTGCACGCGCTGGCCGAGCAGTTCGCAGCGACGTTGCCGGTTGGGGATAAAATTACGCAGGCTGCGCCCCCGCCGTTAGCGGTGAAAAGTTATCAACAGGTCGGTGAGCGACACTGCAATCTGTTATTTGCTTTTGAAGATTTGCCGGAGTCTTCCGGTGAGGCAATGACATTCCTCTGCCATTGGCTGAACAGCGCCAAGCCCGGTGGGTTGCTGGCACATCTGCAGGAACAGCATCTGGCGGATGATCTGAAAGCCGCACCGCTGTATTGCTTTGCCGGACAAGCCTTGCTGCATCTGCAGTTCACCGCTCCCGCCAAATCAATGAGCGCGATTGGCGAGCACGTTTCGGATTGGCTGAGCTTCTTCGCGCAACAGGACTGGACGCCGCTGCGTGCGCAATACGCAGCCCTGCTTCAGCGCCTGCAGCAAGTCAGCGGCGCTCTGCAACTGGCAAGACTCGACTGCGAGCAACAAGAGAGGGGTCTGTCCGATAGCGGCGTCTGCGCCCTCCAACATTTGCTCCGTGAAATTGGCGTTGTGGATAACTTCAGCGCCCACTGGCGCTTACCCGCTGCCAATCCATTCCTGCGCGCCAGCGAACCGCTTGCCAATGCGGGCCTGATCCGTGGCCAGACCAGCGCTCACCGCGGCCTGCGCACGTTTGCTCAGGATCGTTCGCGCGGCCGGCGCGAACGATCGCCGATGCAGTTCAGTCAGGCGCTGCCGGACAACGGCGAAGACGGTGCGATTTACCTGCGTTGGCAGGTCGAGGCCGCCGCCAGTGCTGATCTGCAATCGCGCCTGCAACGCAGCCTTCGGCAAACGCAGCAAGATGCCCGTGAGGCCGGGGTCGAATTGTCGTTCAATGCTGCCAACAATCAATGGCTGCTCAAGCTCACCGGCCTGCAGGAGCCAATGCCCAGCGTCCTTGAGCATGCGCTGAAATGCCTGACGCACGTTGACGCCAATTCGCCGCGTAGTGAGCAGGAACAGCCGCTGATTCCCATTCGCCAGTTGCTTAAAGCGCTGCCGGAACAGACGCAGGAATCATCTAAAACCAGCGACGACGCCAAACGCCTGTGGACAACTTCGCACTGGGACGGCCTCGCGTTGGGACTGAACCAACAGACTCAATCCGCCATGGGCCTGGCCCTGAGCCGGGTTCCCGGAATCCCGGACAACCAGCTGGCAGTAGCGGCGACGATCACCGCGCAAAAACACTGGCGCCATGTCGATACCGCCTCCAGCGAACACGCCGTGCTGCTGTTCTGTCCGGCCGCCAGTCACGACATCGCCGACGAAGCAGCGTGGCGACTGTTGGCGCAGGTGTGCCAGACGCCGTTCTACCAGCGCCTGCGCGTCGAATTGCAATTGGGCTATGCGGTTTTCAGTGCGCTTCGCCAGATGAATGGCCAAACCGCTCTTCTGTTTGGCGTGCAATCCCCGGGTGCCAGAACTGCGGAGTTGTTTGAGCACATTCAACAGTACTTCAACGGTATGCCCACGCTGATCGAACGGCTTGATGAGGCCAGCCTCAACCAGCAGCGGCAAAACCTCGCGGATCAATTCGACGTTGCCAATCTGTCCAGCAAAGACGCTGCCGAACTGCTCTGGCAGGCAAGACTCGCTGGCCACTCGTCGGATTATCTTGAGCGATTGCTCGCCGCCATCGGCCAACTCCAGCGCCAGGCTTTGTATAACGCTGCGCAGCGCTTGATCAACGCCGAAGGTGGCTGGCTCTGTCTCGCCAGCGACCCCGCGCCCGGCACCCCATGGCAAACGACAAATTGATCATTACCGAGGCTGCAAGGAGCTTTCTCGAATATTCACGGGCAAACCCTGTGAAATTTTGAGTAACATAGCCGCCTAACTACTTGGAACATCTTCGCGCTGCCGTGGACTATACCTATGGACAGCGCTATCCCACCCAACCTGAGGAGACACCCTATGTCCTGGACTAAACCGGCTTACACCGACCTGCGTATCGGCTTCGAAGTCACCATGTACTTCGCCAGCCGCTGAGTTCTGCTTACGTAGAATTGCAGTGCAACGCCTCGGCTCGCCGGGGCGTTTTATTTTCCGCGTTGAAATGATGGAGCGTTCATGTTCGTCCAGATTCTGGGTTCGGCCGCCGGTGGCGGTTTTCCGCAGTGGAACTGCAACTGCGTCAATTGCGCAGGTTTTCGCGACGGCAGCCTGAATGCCAAGGCCCGCACCCAATCGTCCATCGCGATTTCCGATGACGGCGTGAACTGGGTGCTGTGCAACGCCTCGCCAGACATTCGCGCGCAGCTGCAAAGCTTCGCCCCGATGCAACCGGGCCGCGCTCTGCGTGATACCGGCATCAGCGCGATCATCCTGATGGACAGCCAGATCGACCACACCACCGGCCTGCTCAGCCTGCGCGAAGGCTGCCCGCATCAGGTCTGGTGCACGGACATGGTTCACCAAGACCTCAGCACCGGTTTCCCGCTGTTCAAGATGCTCACCCACTGGAATGGCGGTTTGAACTGGAACCGAATCGAACTCGACCAAAGCTTCACCGTGGCCGCGTGCCCGAACCTGCGTTTCACCCCGCTGCCCTTGCGCAGCGCCGCACCGCCGTACTCGCCGCACCGCTTCGACCCGCACCCGGGCGACAACATCGGTTTGATTGTTGAAGACCTGAACACCGGCGGCAAATTGTTCTACGCGCCGGGCCTGGGCAAGGTCGATGCACCATTGCTGGAGATCATGGCCGGCAGCGATTGCCTGCTGGTGGACGGCACGATGTGGGATGACGATGAAATGCAGCGTCGTGGCGTCGGCACCCGCACCGGTCGCGAGATGGGCCACCTGGCGCAGAACGGGCCTGGCGGCATGCTCGAAGTGCTGGAGCAACTGCCTGAGCAGCGCAAAGTACTTATCCACATCAACAACACCAATCCGATTCTTGATGAGGATTCGCCGGAGCGCGCGGAACTGGCGCGGCGTAATGTTGAAGTGGCGTTCGATGGCATGAGTATTGTGCTGTAACTGATGGCCCCATCGCTGGCAAGCCAGCTCCCACAGGGTTCTGTGGCGTACACAAAAACTGTGGGGGGCTTGCCAGCGATGACGTCCGAATAGACACCAAAGATTTCAACGGTTGTTCCCCGGAGAACCGCAATGACCGACCAACCGCTGTCCCCCGCCGAATTCGAAGCGGCCCTGCGCGCCAAAGGCGCGTACTACCACATCTACCACCCCTACCACGTGGCGATGTACGAAGGCCGCGCCACCCGTGAGCAGATTCAGGGCTGGGTCGCCAACCGCTTCTACTATCAGGTGAACATCCCCCTGAAGGACTCAGCGATCCTCGCCAACTGCCCCGACCGGGAAATCCGCCGCGAGTGGATTCAACGCTTGCTCGACCACGACGGCGCTCCCGGTGAGGATGGCGGTATCGAAGCCTGGCTGCGCCTCGGTCAAGCGGTCGGTCTCGACCCGGATCAACTGCGCTCCCAGGAGCTGGTGCTGCCTGGTGTGCGTTTCGCTGTCGATGCCTACGTCAACTTCGCCCGTCGCGCCAGTTGGCAGGAAGCCGCCAGCAGCTCGCTGACCGAACTGTTCGCGCCGCAGATCCACCAGTCGCGCCTCGACAGTTGGCCGCAGCATTACCCGTGGATTGACCCGGCCGGTTACGAATACTTCCGCACCCGCCTCGGTCAGGCGCGGCGTGATGTCGAGCATGGTCTGGCGATCACGCTTGAGCACTACAAGACCCGCGAAGGCCAGGAGCGCATGCTGGAAATTCTCCAGTTCAAACTGGACATTCTTTGGAGCATGCTCGATGCCATGAGCATGGCCTACGAACTGAACCGACCGCCGTATCACAGCGTGACCGAACAACGCGTCTGGCATAAAGGAATCACCTTATGAGTTTCGACCGCAGCAAAGTCCCAACCTGGCGTCCCGGCTACCGCTTCCAGTTCGAACCGGCACAGAAAGGCCACGTGCTGCTGTACCCCGAGGGCATGATCAAGCTCAATAAAACGGCCGCATTCATCGGCGGTTTGATTGACGGCGAACGTGATGTCGCCGCTATCATCGCCGAACTCGGTCAGCAGTTCCCCGGCGTGCCCGAACTCGGTGACGACATCGAGCAATTCATGGAGGTTGCCCGTGGCCAGCACTGGATCACCCTTGCCTGATCTGCCGGCGAAACCGGAAGTTGGCCTGCCTCTGTGGCTGCTCGCCGAGCTGACCTACCGCTGCCCGCTGCAATGCCCGTACTGCTCCAATCCGCTGGATTTCGCCGAGCAGGGCAAAGAGCTGAGCACCGAGCAGTGGATCAAAGTGTTCCGCGAAGCGCGGGAGATGGGCGCGGCGCAACTGGGCTTTTCCGGCGGCGAGCCGCTGGTGCGTCAGGACCTGGCCGAGCTGATCCGCGAGGCGCGGCAGTTGGGTTTCTACACCAACCTGATCACCTCCGGCATCGGCCTGACTGAACAGAAAATCAGCGACTTCAAGAAGGCCGGCCTGGATCACATCCAGATCAGCTTCCAGGCCAGCGACGAGCAAGTGAACAACCTGCTCGCTGGCTCTAAAAAGGCCTTCGCGCAAAAGCTGGAAATGGCTCGCGCAGTAAAGGCCCACGGCTATCCGATGGTGCTGAACTTCGTCACCCACCGGCACAACATCGACAAGATCGACCGCATTATCGAGCTGTGCATTGCGCTTGAGGCCGACTTTGTCGAACTCGCCACCTGCCAGTTTTACGGTTGGGCGCAGCTCAATCGGGTCGGCCTGCTGCCGACCAAGGAACAACTGGTGCGCGCTGAACGCGTCACCAACGAATATCGGGCGAAACTGGAAGCCGAAGGGCATCCGTGCAAACTGATTTTCGTCACCCCGGACTACTACGAAGAACGCCCGAAAGCCTGCATGAACGGCTGGGGCAGTATTTTTCTGACGGTCACCCCGGATGGCACCGCCCTGCCCTGTCATGGCGCCCGACAGTTGCCGGTGCAATTCCCCAATGTGCGCGATCACAGCATGCAGCACATCTGGTACGACTCGTTCGGCTTCAACCGCTTCCGTGGTTACGACTGGATGCCCGAGCCGTGCCGCTCCTGCGACGAGAAAGAAAAAGACTTCGGCGGCTGCCGCTGTCAGGCGTTCATGCTCACCGGTGATGCGAGCAATGCCGACCCGGTGTGCAGCAAGTCCGAACATCACGGCGTGATCCTCAAGGCCCGCGAAGAAGCCGAGACTGCCACTCAAACCATCGAACAACTGGCCTTCCGCAATGAACGAAACTCGCGCCTCATCGCCAAGGGCTGAGCCTTTCAGCGCCTCGCAAGCCGTCGCTGCCGGCATGGATTTCGCCGAACTGCAACTCGGTGCCAACGGGCTGTTCTGGAATGAATACCGCCCGGAAGATGCCGCGTGCCGGATCTGGCATTGGCGTGATGGCGTGGCGAAGTGTCTGACACCCGATGGCTTCAGCGTGCGCAGTCGCGTGTACGAATATGGCGGTGGTGCTTTTTGTCTGACGCCCGATGGGGTGGTTTTCGTTGCTGAGGCGGATCAGCAGTTGTATCACCAGACGCTGAGTGGTGAGCCAGAGGCGCTGACGTCGGGAGAGTGCCGTTATGGCGATCTCCATTTTGCTTTTGGCCAGGTTCTGGCGGTGGAAGAACAACAGGATCAACATCGACTCATAGCGATTGATCTGACTGACGGTGTGCGGCATTTGTTGGCTGAGGGCGCGGATTTTTATGCGGCGCCAACCCTCAGCCCGGATGGCCAGCGCTTGGCGTGGATCGAGTGGAGTCGACCACATCAGCCGTGGACGTCGACCCGGTTGATGGTGGCCAAGCGTTCAAATGATGGCGCTTTTAATGCGCCGCGATGCATTGCCGGTGCTGAGCTTGAAGAATCCATTCAACAACCGCGCTTCGATGCCGAAGGTCGCCTGTATTGCCTGACCGATCGCGGTGGATTCTGGCAACCGTGGCTAGAGACTGCCGACGGTTTGAAACCCATGCCCGCTGCGCCGGCCGATCATGCGCCCGCGCCGTGGCAACTGGGCGGCTGCACCTGGTTACCGGTTGGCGATTCGTTTATCGCCAGTTGGAGCGAAGGCGGTTTTGGTCGCCTGACCCTCGGTGATGAAGACTTCACCGGCGACTACAGCCGCTTCCGTCATCTCGCTTTGGATGCACAATTTATCTACTGCATTGCCGCCTCGCCGATCAGCCCTGCAGCGGTCATCGCCATTGATCGGGCGACGCGCAAAGTGAACGTACTGGCCGGTGGCGTAGCGCCCTTGCCCGCAGATCGCATCAGCCGCCCGCAAACACTGCGTTATCCAAGCGGTTCAAGCGAAGCACACGGGTTCTTTTATCCGGCCATGAGCGGCGAGACAAACCCACCACTGGTGGTGTTCATCCACGGTGGCCCGACATCGGCCTGCTACCCGATGCTCGATCCACGCATCCAGTACTGGACGCAACGCGGCTTTGCCGTCGCCGATCTCAACTATCGCGGCAGCAGCGGTTATGGCCGCGAATATCGGCAGGCCTTGCATCTGAGCTGGGGCGAGGTGGATGTCGAGGATGCTTGCGCCGTGGTGAGTCATCTCGCCGGCCAGGGTTTGATCGACGGTGATCGCGCATTCATTCGTGGCGGCAGCGCAGGTGGCTACACCACGTTATGTGCGCTGGCGTTCAAGCAAGTCTTCCGCGCTGGAGCGAGTTTGTACGGCGTCAGCGACCCGGTTGCATTGGCTCGGGCAACACATAAATTCGAGGGTGATTATCTGGACTGGCTGATCGGCGATCCCGAGCAAGACGCCGAACGCTACGCCGCCCGCACCCCCTTGCTGCACGCGAGCAACATCCGCGTGCCGGTGATCTTCTTTCAGGGTGAACTGGACGCCGTGGTCGTGCCGCAACAGACCCGCGACATGGTCACGGCGCTGGAGCAGAACGGCATCGCTGTCGAAGCACATTACTACCCCGACGAACGCCACGGCTTCCGCCGCGCCGCCAATCAGGCGCATGCGCTGGAACAGGAATGGAAATTCTATCGACGAGTGATGGGGCTCGCAGACTGAAATCTGCGGCGCCCGATTCGCTAGCAGGCTAGCTCCCACAGGTTTTTTGTGTTGATAACACGATCAAATGTGGGAGCGAGCCTGCTCGCGAAGGCTATTTATAGAGCACAGCCACACTCAGCGCTTGGCAATGATATACACCGCATGCACGATCCCCGGAATGTACCCGCACAGCGTCAGCAGAATGTTCAACCAGAACGCCCCGCCAAACCCGACCTGCAGAAACACACCCAGCGGCGGCAACAGAATGGCGATGATGATGCGAATGAAGTCCATAGGTCAGCTCCTGAATGGGGGTTGGCTCACATGAGCCATACAAGCTAATCGACCCGCACCGTTCGTCAGGGTTCAGTGCAACTGCCATTTGATCGCCACCACCTCACAAAAAAACGCCCTACGCCAAAAAAATCAGGCGTAGGGCGTGCGTTATACCGCGAGACGGTTCTGGAAAACGGGTAGGAAACTTCAGCTCAGACGGCAATCCCTTTGCGGCATTGCAGTTGCGCGGTGCGCACTCGCGAGAATGCGCGGCCCAGGCGCAGGAGCATTTCGTCGATATTGGTTTTGCTGACGGTCAGCGCCGGGGTGAAGCGCAGACAGTTGGCTTGCGGGGCGTTGAGCAGCAGGCCTTCGTGCAGGGCGGCGTGGACCACGGCCTCGGCGGAATCGTCCGACAGGGTCAGTCCGTAGAACAGGCCTTGGCCGCGCAGTTCGCCGTGGTCGTAGCGGTGCGCCAATCGTGCCAGGCCTTCGCGCAGATGCTGGCCATTATCGTTGACCTGCTGCAGGAAGCTGCGGTCGTACACGCTGTCGAGCACCACCAGGCCAGCCGCTGTCATCAGCGCATTGCCGTGATGCGTGCCGCCCAGTTCACCCGCGTCGAAACAACACGCCTTGCCCCGCGCCAGCAGCGCCGCCAAGGGCACGCCGCCGCCGAGGCCTTTGCCGAGCACAACGATATCGGCGCGTACGCCGTAGGACTGTTCGGCAAGCAAAGTGCCACAACGGCCGATGCCGGTTTGTACTTCGTCCAGAATCAGCAAAATGCCCAATTCACGGCACAACCGCTCAACACCTTTGAGGTAATGCTCGGTCGCCGGCACCACCCCGGCGTCGCTCTGGATCGGCTCAAGCATGATCGCCACGGTTTGCGCATCGACCGTCGCGTGGAGCGCCGGCAAGTCATTGAACGGCACCAGATCGAAACCCGGCAGCAACGGCGCGAAACGGTTGTGCAGATTGCAACTGTCCGACGCGGAAATCGTCGCCAGACTGCGGCCATGGCAACCCTGCTTCGCCACAATGATGCGCGAAGCGCCGCCACGATGCATTTGGCCCCATTTGCGCGCCAGTTTGATCGCCGCCTCACAGGCTTCGCTGCCGCTGTTAAGCAGATAGGCCTGATCGCTGGAGGTGCTGGCACACAGACGTTCGGCGAGGCTGAGCATGCCGCGATTGTGCAGATTGAAACCGGGATTGATCAGTGCCTGTGCCTGACTGCTGATGACTTTGACCAATGCCGAAGGGCTGTGCCCAAGGCTGTTGGCGCCACCGGCCTGGGAAAAGTCGAGGTACGCGCGGTCATTGCTGTCCCACAACCAGGAGCCCTGACCACGCACGAACACCTGTTGCGGCCGTTCGACGCTGGGCATCAGGCGTTCGGTGCCCAGATTTTCGTTGATATCAGAAGGATCAACCTCAAAGGCGAGGTCATCAAGACTCGGCGCCTGACGCCGCAGACTGAACAGATTCATTGAAAAACACCTCGTTGAAGGTGTTTTGAACTGCCTATGCAAACACTGTCGAAGCGAACGCTATTCATCGCGCTTTCTGGCCCTGTAAGCCTTGTGAATGCGGTTAGACTAGGCTGATGGAGGCTTGCGGGCCATTTCGATTTCCCAGCATTTTCGATAAGCGTTACTTATGGATTTCAAACAACTGCGTTATTTCGTCGCGGTCTACGAAGAAGGCCATGTCGGGCGCGCCGCTGAACGGCTGTCGATCTCGCAACCGGCACTGTCGCAGCAGATCCGCCAACTCGAGCAGAACCTCGATGTCACCCTGTTCGAACGCAGCAGCAAGCGCCTGCTGCCGACCCTCGCCGCGCACACCTTGTACAACCACGCCCTGCCGCTGCTCGACGGATTGCAGCGGGCGCGTGAGGCGTTGGGCAACTTCAAGGGCCAGGCCTTGCGCACGCTGGCGATCGGCGTGCTGCAAACGGTTCACACCAGTCTGGTGCCGCAAATGCTTGAGCGGGTGCGCAAGGCACAGCCACATCTGGTGGTGCAGATCTATGAATTGACCGGACTTGAGATCGAACGGCGGCTGCTCAATGGTTCTTTGGACATTGGCATCAGTTACCTGCCGCCGCGCCAACCCGGCCTGCACGGCGTGATGCTCTACGAAGACGAGCTGACGCTGGTCATCCCGGCGGATCATCCGCTGCGTGAATTCAAGAAAGTCTCGATGCGCCAGGCTGCCGAGCTGCCGATGTTACTGCTGGGCGAGGAGTTTCAGATCCGCCAGATCTGGCAGGCGCAACTGACAAACCTCGGACGACGTCCGCAGGTGCAGGCCGAGTTGAACAATATGGTGGGGATTCTCGACAGCCTGCCGCATACCAAACTGGCGACGGTGCTACCGGGGCGTTCGCAAAAGGAGTACGACGATCAGGATCTGCTGTGGAAACCGCTGAGCGAACCACGGGTGCCGCTGAAGGTGGGTCTTGTGTGTCGTGATGTGCAACGCCAGCAGGCGTCTTTGGCGTTACTGCGGACGCTGCTCGAAGAAGTGATGGAGCGTGAGGTGAGACCGGCGCTGGATCCACTGGCCTGAACACTTTTCTTCAGGCAAAAGAAAACCCCGCCGAAGCGGGGCTTTGCAGACTGTTTCCCTGACATCCATTTCACTCCGCCACCCTGGCAGAATCCTACGTGTCCGTGTTGTTGCTTTGCGCTTCCTGCGCGACGTCCATGAAATGTAGATTAGCTGTGGATCCAATCTACGCCTATGGGAGAACAGCAGCACGTCACGTAAGAGAATGCTTACATGACGTCATCGCATCAGAACTGCGCCGCATCCAGCAGGAACAGCGACTCGCTACCGGCCTTCACCGACGCACTCAACGAGTGAATACGCGGCAGCAAACGGGCGAAGTAGAAGCGCGCGGTGCCCAGCTTGCTGGCATAGAAATCGTCTTGCGCTTCTTTGCCCAGCGAAGCTCTGGCCATCAATGCCCACATGTAGGCATACGCCGTGTATCCGAATGCTTGCAAATATTCGACCGACGCCGCGCCGATTTCGTTCGGATTGGTTTTCGCCCGGTCCAGCAACCATGAGGTCAGCTCATCGAGGGTGTCGACGGCGGCGTTCAGCGGCTTGGTGAATTCACCCAGATCGGCGCTGGCCGTCGCGGTGAAATGGCGGATCTCGTCGGCAAACAGCTTGTAGAACGCGCCACCGCTGCCGACGATCTTGCGACCGACCAGATCCAGCGCCTGAATGCCGTTGGTGCCTTCGTAGATCTGGGTGATGCGCACGTCACGCACCAGTTGCTCCTGGCCCCACTCGCGGATGTAGCCATGGCCGCCGAAAATTTGCTGGCCGTGTACGGTGGTTTCCAGACCCAGGTCGGTGAGGAACGCTTTGGCCACAGGTGTCAGCAACGCGACCAGGTCTTCCGCACGCTTGCGGGTGGTGGCGTCTTCGCTGAACTTGGCGGTGTCGAGTTGCATCGCCACGTAGGTGGAGAACGCACGGCCGCCCTCGTTCGAGGCTTTCATGGTCAACAGCATGCGCCGTACGTCCGGGTGGACGATGATCGGGTCAGCGGCTTTGTCTTTGTTCTGTGCGCCGGTTGGCGAACGGCTTTGCAGACGGTCACGGGCGTACTCGATGGCGTTCTGGTAGGAGCGCTCGCCGGTGGCCAGACCTTGGATGCCCACGCCCAAACGCTCGTAGTTCATCATGGTAAACATCGCGGCCAGGCCTTTGTTCGGCTCGCCGACCAGATAACCCACGGCTTCGTCGAAGTTCATCACGCAGGTCGCGGACGCCTGGATGCCCATTTTGTGTTCGATCGAACCGCAGTTCGCCGGGTTGCGCGCGCCCAGGGTGCCGTCGGCATTGACCATGAACTTTGGCACCAGGAACAGCGAAATGCCTTTCGGGCCTGCTGGGGCGTCCGGCAGTTTGGCCAATACCAGGTGAATGATGTTTTCGGTCAGGTCGTGCTCGCCACCGGTGATGAAGATCTTGGTGCCGCTTACCTTGTAGGAACCGTCGGCCTGAGGCTCGGCCTTGGTACGGATAATCCCCAGGTCAGTACCGGCGTGCGGCTCGGTCAGGCACATGGAGCCTGCCCAGACACCGGCGTACATGTTCGGCAGGTACGCAGCTTTCAGCTCTTCGCTGGCGTGAGCGTTGATCGACAGGCAGGCGCCGGCGGTCAGCATCGGGTACAGACCGAAGGACAGGCTGGCGGAGTTGACCATTTCTTCAACCTGCGCCGATACGGCTTTGGGCATGCCCATGCCGCCGTAGGCCGGATCACCGCCGACACCGACCCAACCGCCTTCAGCGTAAGTCTGATAAGCCTGTGGGAAACCGGCCGGGGTAGTCACGGCACCGTCTGCCCAGTGGCAGCCTTCCTCGTCAGCGGCACGGCTCAGTGGCGCGATGCTTTTGCTGGTGACCTTGCCGGCCTCTTCGAGAATGGCTTCAACGGTTTCGGCGTCGACAGTCTCGGCCAGTGCTGGCAGTTCAGCCCAGAGTTTGGCGACCTCGAACACTTCATTGAGGACGAAGCGCATATCGCGCAGCGGCGCTTTGTAGTCAGCCATGGCAAACCTCGCAAGATCTAAACAGGTGATTCGTGGAATGATGTTTTCGTTGAGCCTGAGTGTACCTCAACAACTTTTGCGACACATAGGGTCAACCGGTGACCGATTTGTTATTTTTAGTCACCAGAAAAAGATCGCAGCCTTCGCCAGCGCCTACAGGTAAAACTCGATCCCGTGCAGGAGCTGTCGCAGGCTGCGATCTTTTGATCTTCCTTAAAGCGCAAACATTTCGGCAGGCAGTCTCATCAGGCAATCACTACCTGCCTCAATCGCCGCCCGATGCGCTGCCGTACGCGGCAACAGGCGCTTGAAGTAAAATTCGCACGTCGCCAATTTACCCCGCAGGTAATCCGCCTCACCCTCGCCCGCCTCCAGTTGCGTCTGCGCCACCAGTGCCATGCGCAGCCAGAGATAGCCAAGGATGATGTAACCGCTGTACATCAGATAATCCACCGATGCCGCGCCCACTTCATCCGGGTTTTTCATCGCCGCCATGCCGACCTTCATGGTCAGGTCGCCCCACTGCTGATTGAGCTCGTTGAGCTGCGCAACGAAACTGCCCAGTTGCGGGTGTTCGGCGTTGGCCGCGCAGAACTTATGGACGATTTTGGTGAAGCCGCGCAACAACTTGCCCTGACTGCCGAGAACCTTGCGACCTAACAGGTCCAGCGCCTGAATGCCGTTGGTGCCTTCGTAGATCGGCGCAATCCGGCAATCGCGAACCAGTTGCTCCATGCCCCATTCACGAATGAAGCCGTGGCCACCGAACACCTGCATGCCGTGGTTGGTCACTTCCAGGCCGGTGTCGGTCATGAACGCCTTGCAGATCGGCGTGAGGAACGCCAACAGGTCGTCGGCCTCCTGACGCGCCTCGGCATCGCTGCTCAGATGCGCGACATCGAGCAATTGTGCGGTGAAATAGGTCAGCGCACGGTTGCCCTCGTTGAAGGCCTTCATGGTCAGCAGCATGCGCCGCACGTCCGGGTGGACGATGATCGGATCGGCAGGTTTATCCGGGGCTTTGGCGCCGGTCAGCGCGCGCATCTGCAGGCGGTCGTTGGCGTATTTGATCGCGCCCTGGAAGCTCGCTTCGCCCAGACACAAACCCTGCATGCCGGTGCCGAGGCGTGCGTGGTTCATCATGGTGAACATGCAGTTGAGGCCCTTGTTCGGCTCGCCGATCAGGTAGCCCTTGGCACCGTCGAAATTGAGCACGCAGGTGGCCGAGGCCTTGATGCCCATTTTGTGTTCGATCGAACCGCAGGACACATCGTTGCGCACGCCCGCCTCACCGGCAGCGTCCGGCAGGAACTTCGGCACGATAAACAGCGAAATGCCTTTGGTCCCGGCCGGCGCATCCGGCAGTTTGGCCAGCACCAGATGGATGATGTTGTCGCTCATGTCGTGCTCGCCGGCAGAAATGAAAATCTTGCTGCCGGTGACCGCATAACTGCCGTCGGCCTGGGGCACGGCGCGGGTCTTGATGATCCCCAGGTCAGTGCCGCAATGGGCTTCGGTCAGGCACATGGTGCCGGTCCATTGGCCGGCAGTGAGTTTGCTCAGGTAGGTGTCTTTCTGCTCGGCGCTGCCATGGGCATGGATCGCCGACATCGCGCCGTGGGTCAGGCCTGGGTACATGCCCCAGGACGTATTGCTCGAGCCAACCATCTCGCTGATCACCAGCCCCAGCGAACTGGGCAGGCCTTGGCCGCCGTAAGTCGGATCTGCCGCCAGACCGTGCCAGCCGCCTTCGACGTATTGTGCGAAGGCTTGCTTGAAGCCTGTAGGCGTTGTCACCACACCGTTGTCGAAATGGCAGCCCTCTTCGTCACCGCTGCGATTGAGTGGCGCCAGAACGTTCTCGCAGAACTTCGCGCCCTCTTCGAGGATCGCGTTGATCATGTCCGGGCTGGCGTCGTGCGCGCCGAGGGCGGCGTAGTTGCTGTGGAAGTCGAAAACGTGGTCGATCAGAAAGCGCATGTCGCGCAGGGGAGCTTTGTACTCAGGCATGGTGGCTTCTCCGTCAGCAGATTTCTTCAACCTACTGCCGGACACCACACCCCACAATCATTGTGCAGACGCTGAATGCGCCGTTATCACTCAACCTGCGGCAGCGTCCATGCGCACCGCGCCACGGCGGTTTTGTCCGTACGCCATCACGCAGTTACGCCCCGCGCCTTTCGCGGCGTAGAGCGCCTCGTCGGCAGACTTGAGCACTTGTTCCGGGTTGCGCTGCTCCACTCGTTCGGCAACGCCAATGCTCACCGTGACGGAAACGCTGGAGGCACCGGAGCCGGCGCGGCGCTGCCGACCTTGTTGGTCATCCTGCGGGCGATTTTCCTGATTGCGCAGTTGAATGTTGTAGGAAGCAATCGATTCGCGGATCACCTCAAGGTGCGGCATGCACTCCTCAAGGGTTTTGCCTGCAAACACCAAAGCGAATTCCTCACCGCCATAGCGATATGCCCTACCGCCGCCGCCGATTTTCGACAGCTTGCTGGCGACCAAACGCAACACCTGGTCACCGACATCGTGACCATGGGTGTCGTTGAATTTCTTGAAGTGATCGACGTCGCTCATCGCCAATACATAGTTGCGACCCAAGCGCTGCATGCGTTCATTGAGCGCGCGACGGCCCGGCAGACCAGTGAGCTCATCGCGGAAGGCCATTTGATAAGCCTCGTGCGCAACCGCCGCGGCGATCATCAACATCACCTGGCTGCACATGATGTTGAGTGTGAACGGCAGAATGAAGGTTTTCGGCAGCATCCAGAACACGCCGAGCAGGCCGACCAGCTGCGCCGCGTGCAGCGGGCGCGGGTTGCGCCAGTACTGCCAGGCCAAGAGCAGGAACGCCGAGATAAACACCGGATAGGACAACTGAATCAAACTCATCCACGCGCCGTGCAGCGCCGGCCAGCGGATCTCCGACAGCCAGATCAGCAATGCCTGGGGGTAACTTTGCTCAAGCCCCAACGCCACGCTGCCGAAGGCCAGCAACACAGCAAACCGCGCGACCATGTCCTGAAACAGGTGGGTGCGCTCCTGCCATGCGGCGAACAGGCCGAACAATAACGGCAACAGCAGACACACGAGATGAAACACCACCGCAGCGTCTTCGCGGACCTTGCCGTTGTCGCGGTAATAGTCGGTCTGGGTGTCGAGCAGAAAGTAGGCGATGTACACCGTGAGCATCAGAAACAGTTCGCGCTGACGTCGGTAAACCGCGCAATACGCACCGCCCAACAACAGCACCAACGTCGGCAACACGTTGAACAGCGAAGTGAAGAACACACTGAGGTCTTTGACGTACGCAGCCGCCAACCCCGCAAGTAACAACAGCAGTGATGGCAGGAAATGGCTGAAACGTACAGCGGAAGAACGCGGCAAGGGTAAAGCTCCGACCCGTCATAGCAAAGAGATGGCATTGTGCCCGCAAAGTGCGACCAAGCCCACACAATGTGATCCAGATCACACACTGTCTCTTTAACGGCCGGAAGCCCGACTATCTGAGCGATTCACCAACAAAAAAACCGCTGCCCCCTAACAGGAGCAGCGGTTTTCATGAGACGGCGCTAAAGCTTAGTAGCCCAGTGCGAAGTCTTCTTCTTTCATGTCCATCAGGTTGTTGGCGCCCGACAGCATGGTGGCCACGTGGGTACGAGTACGTGGCAGGATGCGCTGGAAGTAGAAGCGCGCGGTTTGCAGCTTGGCGGTGTAGAACGCTGCGTCGCCAGTGCCTTCTGCCAGCTTTTCAGCTGCCAGACGTGCCATGTCGGCCCAGAAGTAAGCCAGGCAGGCATAACCGGAGTACATCAGGTAGTCCACGGAGGCCGCGCCGACTTCTTCGCGATCTTTCATGGCAGCCATACCAACCTTCATGGTCAGCTCGCCCCATTCCTTGTTGATGGCAGCCAGCGGTGCGACGAACTCTTTAACCGCTTCGTTGCCTTCGTTGTTCTGGCAGAACTTGTGGACAATCTTGGTGAAGCCTTTCAGAGCCTCGCCTTGCGTCATCAACACTTTACGGCCGAGCAGGTCGAGAGCCTGGATACCGGTGGTGCCTTCGTACAGCATCGAAATGCGGCTGTCGCGAACGTTCTGTTCCATGCCCCATTCGGCGATGAAACCATGACCGCCGTAGATCTGTACGCCGTGGTTGGCGGCTTCGAAACCGACTTCGGTCATGAACGCCTTGGCGATCGGAGTCATGAAGGCCAGCAGTGCGTCGGCTTTCTTTTTCTCTTCTTCATCGACGCCGTATTTGACGATGTCGACCTGTTTGGCGGTGAAGTACACCATCGCACGGTTACCTTCGGCGAACGCCTTCATGGTCAACAGCATGCGGCGTACGTCTGGGTGCACGATGATCGGGTCAGCGGCTTTGTCCGGCGCTTTCGGGCCAGTCAGGGAGCGCATCTGCAGACGATCGCGAGCGTATTTCAGGCCACCCTGGAACCCGATTTCGGCGTGGGCCAGACCTTGCAGCGCGGTACCCAGGCGAGCGGTGTTCATAAAGGTGAACATGCAGTTCAGGCCTTTGTTCGCCGGGCCGATCAGGAAACCGGTAGCGCCGTCGAAGTTCATCACGCAGGTGGCGTTGCCGTGGATGCCCATCTTGTGTTCCAGCGAACCGCAGCTCACTGCGTTGCGTGCACCGACGGTGCCATCGGCGTTCGGCAGGAACTTTGGAACGATGAACAGCGAGATGCCTTTGGTGCCAGCCGGTGCATCCGGCAGGCGTGCCAGCACGATGTGGACGATGTTATCGGCCATGTCGTGTTCGCCGGCCGAGATGAAGATCTTGGTGCCGGAAACTTTGTAGGAACCATCAGCCTGAGGTTCGGCCTTGGTGCGCAACATGCCCAGGTCGGTGCCGCAGTGCGGTTCGGTCAGGCACATGGTGCCGGTCCATTCACCGGAAACCAGTTTGGTCAGATAGGCTTCTTGCTGCTCAGGGGTGCCGTGCTCGGAGATGGTGTTCATCGCGCCGTGCGACAGGCCTGGGTACATGCCCCACGACCAGTTGGCTTCGCCAACCATTTCGCTCACTGCCAGACCCAGCGATTCAGGCAAGCCTTGGCCGCCGTGCTCAACGTCGTGAGCGAGGCTTGGCCAGCCACCTTCAACGAATTGCTTGTAAGCCTCTTTGAAGCCGGTCGGGGTTTTCACGCCGGACTCGCTCCAGGTGCAACCTTCGAGGTCGCCCACGCGGTTCAGCGGCGCCAGTACCTGCTCACAAAACTTGGCGCCTTCTTCGAGAATGGCGTCAACCATGTCCGGAGTTGCGTCTGCGCAAGCCGGAAGGCTCTGATAGTGCGCTTCGTAGCCGAGCAGTTCGTCACGAACGAAGCGAATATCACGCAAGGGGGCCTTGTAGTCAGGCATAGCGATAAACCTCTGCTGATGTAACCGGGAATGAACGACCGTGTTGATTTGTTGTGACGGTCAAACAGTTGTTTGAAACATACGTTTACGCTGAAATCTTGTCAAGCGTCGATCTTTTGCCGTTCGTCATCAGAATTTTCAAACGTCGGACACAGCAAACCGCCATGCGCTCGAACGAGCCACGGGCGCTGAAAAAAGATTAGTTGAGGGAGAAGGACTTACAACGAAAAACGCCGCGACAAAGCGCGGCGTTCAGAATGCAGTTGGCGAAAAATCAGGCGAAGGTGTCGATGATCGTACCGAGCATTTCGTCGGAAGCTTTGGCGACTTTCACGCCCAGTTCCACTTGAAATTTGCCTTGAGCCATTTGAACCATGTCGCTGCCCAGATCCATTTGCTGGCTGCGGTCAACGCCGCGCAGACGATCAACCTGCGCTTCCGAAGATTGGCTGGTGACCGAACGCTCAATGGTGTTGTTGGCAATCTGGCTGGCGGCCTGATCGACGCGGTTCTGCCCGCTCTGAATCGAGCTCAGACCTGCATAAAAAGCTGTGTTACCGGAGATTTCCATAACAGTTCTCATCCTTGGGAAGGATCAATGGCGCCATTGAACCAGAGGCGCCAGAAAAACACCCGTCAAAAACACTAATGGCACAGTGCCTGCCCATAGAGAAAAGCTTAGTCGAGCAGATCCAGCTGTAAATGATCCGCCACCGCCTCTGCGGTCAAGGCCTTGAGCTTCGGCACGCGCCCCAGGCACGGCGCCGGAATCCGCTCGGCCAATGTGGCGAGGTTCTCCTCCAGCCGCGAAGTCTTCGGATCGATGATATTCGCCACCCACCCGGCCAGTTGCAGCCCATCACGGGCAATCGCCTCGGCCGTCAGCAAGGCATGACTGATACATCCCAGCCGCACGCCCACCACCAGAATCACCGGCAGCTTCAACGCAATTGCCAGATCCGACAGATTGTCCTGATCCGCCAACGGCACGCGCCAGCCACCCGCGCCTTCGATCAAGGTGAAATCGGCATTCATCGCCAGAATCTCGCGCATCGGCGCCAGCAACGATTGTACGGTCAGCGCCACACCCGCTTCGCGCGCCGCCAGATGCGGAGCAATCGCCGGCTCGAACGCCACCGGATTGACCTGTTGATAAGTCAGCGGCAAAGAACACTCAGCCAAAAGCGCCAGCGCATCGGCATTGCGCAACCCCTTGGGCGTGACGTCACATCCGGACGCCACCGGTTTGCCCGCCGCAGTACTCAGCCCCGCCGAACGCGCCGCATGCAGCAGCCCGGCGGCCACCGTGGTCTTGCCGACATCGGTGTCCGTGCCGGTGATGAAATAGGCTGTGCTCATACGGGTTTCTCCAACACGGCGTAGACCACCTGATAAGTCGCCGGCAACCCCGACGCCTCACGGAACTGCTCGTAAGCATCGACCAGCCCGAGAATCCGCGCGCGCCCGGTCAAACCGCCCGGCCGCCCGGGATTCAGATTGTGCGCACCCAAGGCCTTCAATTCATGGGTCAGGCTGCGCACATCCGGGTAATGCAACACGTGAGGCTGATTCTCCAGGCTCAACGTACGCAAGCCACTGGCCGCACACAGTTGCTCATAACGGGCGAACTCGCGGAAGCGGTTGACGTGCACCAGCCCGTCGACCTGCCGCCAGCTGTCGCGCAACTCGAACAACGTCCCGACACAAAGACTAGCAAACGCAAGAATCCCACCCGGTTTCAGTACGCGAAAGGCTTCGCTGAGCACCGTGTCGAAGTCCGCGCACCACTGCACGGCGAGGCTGGAGAAAATCAGGTCGCAGGTCGAATCCTGCAACGGCAGCCGCTCCGCATCACCGGCGATGAAATGTTCGGCGCCGCCCAGTGGCCGTGCGTGAGTCAGCATGCCCTCGGCAATGTCCAGCGCCAGACCGTGACCCTCGGCAAACCGCGAAGCCAACGCGCGGGTGAAATATCCCGTGCCACAACCCAGATCCAGCCAACGCGCAGGCACAAATTCCTGCGGCAAACGCTCAACCAACTGTGTACCAACATCACGTTGCAACTCGGCGACGCTGTCGTAACTGGCCGCCGCGCGAGAAAAAGAGGCCGCGACCTGACGCTTGTCAGGCAAGCCGCCAGGCAGCACTAGAGACAAATCAGTCATCACCGCACTCATGGAGAAAAGCCTGGATAGCGCCCGCCAGTCCGTGGGGGTCTTCCAGAAGAAAGGCATGGCTGGCCTGTTCGATCAGGCCAATTTCGATATCCGGCAACAGGGCGAACAACGCCCCCGCCGCTTCCGCCGGGACCAGAGCGTCCTGTCCGGCGAACAAATGAAACTGCGGGCCACGAAAAGCCTGCAGCGCTTCGCGAGTGTCCATTTGCGCAAGCAATTCCAATCCCGCCATCAACGCCGACGGCGCGGTATTCGGCGCGCCGCCCGCCATCAACCGCGACAACCCGCGCGGGTCCTGCGCACCTTGAGCACAGAGCAGCGAAAACCGTTTGAGGGTCATCCGTGGATCGGCCTGACAACCGGCGAGAAATGCATCGAAGGTCTCGCCCAGCATCGCGTTCGGCCACTGCTCATGGGCAACGAAGGAAGGATTGCTCGCCAGTGTCAGCAAACCGCAGCAACGCTCACCACGGCGCGCCGCCAATTCGGACGCGAGCATGCCGCCCAGGGACCAGCCACCCAGCCAGACGTCTTGAGGAATGCGTTCATCGAGTTCATCCAGCCAGTCTTGCAGGTCGCTGGAATCCAGCTCTGGCAATGGCTCGATTTCAACCTTCAGATGTTCGTCGAGTCCTTGCAAAGCGGCGGCCAGAGGTTCCATCGGCGACACGCCGAGGCCCCAGCCGGGCAGCAGAATCAGGCGATTACGCATGGCTTGGCTCCGACGACAGTTGGGCAAAGCAATCGGCCAGTCCCTCTAACAATAGCTGCACCTGCGCCTCGCTGTGGGCGGCGGTCAGGGTCACACGCAAGCGCGCGCTGCCGGCGGGCACGGTCGGCGGACGAATCGCGGTGACCATCAGCCCGCGCTCGCGCAACATTTGCGACAACCGCACCGCGCGGCCGGCATCGCCGATCATGATCGGCTGGATCGGCGTGAAGCTGTCCATCAACTCCAGACCGATCTGCTCGGCGCCCTGGCGGAATTGGCGAATCAAGGTCTGCAGATGTTCACGGCGCCAGTGTTCAGTGCGCAGCAACTGCAGACTTCTCAGGGTCGCGCAGGCCAGCGCCGGTGGCTGGCTGGTGGTGTAGATGTACGGACGGGCGAACTGGATCAGGCTCTCGATCAGCTCTTCGCTGCCGGCAACAAATGCCCCCGCCGTGCCAAACGCTTTGCCGAGGGTGCCGACCAGCACCGGCACGTCCTCCTGATTCAAACCGAAATGCTCGACGATGCCCCCGCCGTTCGCACCCAGTGGGCCGAAACCGTGAGCGTCATCGACCATCAACCACGCGCCTTTGGCCTTGGCTTCACGGGCCAGCGCCGGCAGGTCAGCGAGATCGCCGTCCATGCTGAACACACCGTCAGTGACTACCAGTGTATTACCGGTAGCTTTCTCCAGACGTTTGCCCAGACTCACTGCGTCGTTGTGCAGATAACGATTGAAACGCGCGCCGGACAACAGCCCTGCGTCGAGCAGTGAAGCGTGGTTGAGGCGATCTTCCAGCACCGTGTCGCCCTGCCCGACCAGCGCCGTGACCGCGCCGAGATTGGCCATGTAGCCGGTGGTGAACAGCAGCGCACGCGGGCGCCCGGTTAGATCAGCCAGTGCTTCTTCCAGTGCGTGATGCGGACCGCTGTGGCCGATCACCAGATGCGAGGCACCGCCACCGACGCCCCAGCGCTCAGCGCCGGCGCGCCAGGCTTCGATCACTTGCGGGTGATTGGCCAGACCGAGGTAATCGTTATTGCAGAAGGCGAGCAACGGTTGGCCGTCGACCACCACTTGCGGCCCCTGCGGGGATTCGAGCAGCGGCCGCTGGCGATAGAGGTTTTCGGCACGACGGGCAGCAAGGCGTGCGGCGAGATCGAAAGACATGCAGGCCTCACATCTGAAAAATGACTGTGTAGGAGCTGCCGAAGGCTGCGATCTTTTGATGTTGTTTTTTTAAAAGACAAGATCAAAAGATCGCAGCCTTCGGCAGCTCCTACATGGAATCCGTATGGCGATCAGACGGCAGCGTTATAGAACTGCTCGCTACTCTTCTGCTCCACCAGCGCCTGCTCGATCGCCGCCTGATGCACCTCATCGGAATGCTCTTCACGGGCTTCCGGTTGAATACCCAAACGCGCAAACAGCTGCATGTCCTTGTCGGCCTGCGGGTTGGCGGTGGTCAGCAACTTGTCGCCGTAGAAAATCGAGTTGGCGCCGGCGAAGAAGGCCAGGGCCTGCATCTGCTCGTTCATCGCTTCGCGGCCGGCGGACAGGCGCACGTGGGATTGCGGCATGAGGATGCGGGCCACGGCGAGCATGCGGATGAAGTCGAACGGGTCGACGTCTTCGGCGTTTTCCAAAGGCGTACCGGCGACCTTCACCAACATGTTGATCGGCACCGATTCCGGATGCTCCGGCAGATTGGCCAACTGGATCAGCAGATTGGCGCGGTCATCCAGCGACTCGCCCATGCCAAGGATGCCGCCGGAGCAGATCTTCATCCCCGATTCACGCACATAGGCCAGCGTTTGCAGACGTTCGCTGTAAGTACGGGTGGTGATGATGCTGCCGTAGAACTCGGGCGACGTGTCGAGGTTGTGGTTGTAGTAATCGAGACCGGCCTTGGCCAGTGCTTCGGTCTGATCCTGGTCGAGACGACCAAGGGTCATGCAGGTTTCCAGGCCCATGGCCTTTACGCCTTCAACCATTTTCAGCACGTACGGCATGTCTTTCGCCGACGGATGCTTCCACGCCGCGCCCATGCAGAAACGTGTCGAGCCGATGGCCTTGGCGCGTGCAGCCTCTTCGAGGACCTTCTGCACTTCCATCAGCTTTTCTTTTTCAAGACCGGTGTTGTAGTGACCGGACTGCGGGCAGTACTTGCAGTCTTCCGGGCAGGCGCCGGTCTTGATCGACAGCAGGGTCGAAACCTGAACGCGGTTGGCGTTGAAATGTGCGCGGTGCACCGTCTGCGCCTGGAACAGCAAGTCGTTGAATGGCTGTACGAAGAGTGCTTTGACTTCGGCCAGAGACCAGTCGTGACGCAGGGTGGCAGTGGTGCTCGCGCTCATGGGGAGTTCCTTGGTTATGCTTGGCTGGCGGCTGCGGGAATGGAATACCCACAGGCGCGACACGGATGTTCCGCATATTTAAGGAAGAGTCATGCGCTGTCAACCTCGATACGAAGGACAGGTTTACATCTGTTTAAATAATGTACAGAGCTGCTTGCTTTGCGATGAGCCGGCAGAAGCAGAAATGCCAATGTGTGTGGCCTGCGAAACTGATTTGCCGTGGCTCGGCGACCACTGCCAGACCTGCGCCCTGCCACTCTGCGCCGCCGCCCTGACCTGTGGCGAGTGCCTGCTAGAGCCGCCGGCGTTCGAACAGGTGGTAGTGCCGTGGCGCTATGGTTTCCCGGTCGACAGTTTGATTACGCGCTTTAAACACAACGCAAAATGGCCGTTTGGCCACCTGCTCGCCGACGTTCTCGGGCAATACCTGCAACATCGCTTCGATGAGGGCTTGCCGAGGCCTGATGTGTTGTTGCCGGTGCCGCTGGCGAACAAACGTCTGCGCCAACGCGGGTTTAACCAGGCCGCAATGTTGGCGCGCTGGTTGAGTCAGTCGCTGGATCTGCCCTGCGAAGAACAGCTTTTGCGACGAACCAAGGATACCGACGCCCAGCAGGTTCTCGATGCCAAGGCGCGTAAAGGTAATCTGCGCAATGCCTTCAGCCTGATACCCGACTCCGATGTGAAAGGCCGGCATCTGGCGTTGATCGATGATGTGCTGACTACGGGTGCCACCGCCGAGGCAATCGCCCGGTTGCTGATGAACGCCGGGGCGGCGCGGGTTGATGTCTATTGCCTGGCCCGCACGCCGAAACCCGGTAGCTGAGGTCAGCGCGATCCTCATGTGGGAGCGAGCCTGCTCGCGAAGAGGCCAGCACATTCAACACTAATGTCGGCAGACACTGCGCTTTCGCGAGCAGGCTCGCTCCCACAGGGTTCTGCGTCAGGCTTGACTCTCCCGTTGCAAGCGGCCAACTTCCTTCCTCACCGCCACAGCAAAAAAGCATCCATCCATGTCCATGCCTTCCCTGCTCTCCCAGCACATCGTCCGCCGTCCGCAGCGCATCGCCTTGCTGCAACACATCGCCGAACAGGGCTCGATCACCCGCGCGGCGAAAAGCGCTGGTCTGAGCTACAAAGCGGCGTGGGACGCCATCGATGAGCTGAACAACCTGGCGCAAAAACCATTGGTCGAACGCGCCGTCGGTGGCAAGGGTGGCGGCGGCGCGAAACTCTCCAGCGAAGGCGAGCGCGTGTTGCGCTTGTACCAAAAACTGCAAGCCTTGCAGGCCCAGGTGCTGGAGGCAGCGGAAGACGCCAGCGACCTCGATCTGCTCGGTCGTTTGATGCTCAGAACCAGTGCGCGCAATCAGTTGCACGGCAAGGTCGTGGCGATCAAAGCGCAGGGCCGCAATGACCTGATCCGCCTCGAACTGGCCGAAGGGCTGTGCCTCGACGCGCAGATCACCCACGACAGCACCGTGCACCTGGAGCTGCAAGCCGGCACCGAAGTGGTGGCGCTGATCAAGGCCGGTTGGCTGGAATTGCTCAGCAACGAGCAGCCTGCAACGTCTGGTCACAATCTTCTCAGCGGCATCATCGAAGCGATTCTCGACGCAGAGGATGGCCCGAGCGAAGTGCGCATTACCCTGCCCAACGGCCATACCCTCTGTGCCCTGGCGGAACCGCTGGACCTGCGCACTCGCGGGCTGGGCGTCGCACAACCGGTGCAGGTGCAGTTTTCGCCGTCCAATGTGCTGATCGGCACACCGCTGTAATCGGGCGCTGCAACGAAAGCGTCATCGACGCTCATTAAGGTGGCTGCCAAAACCATGCAGGGAGCCTGATGTGAGCCTATTAGAAGAAAACCAATCCACAGACCTGGAAAAAATGGTCGGCCTCAGCCGTCGCGGTTTCATCGGCGCCGGCGCGCTGTGCGGCGCGGCGATGTTCCTCGGCGGTAGCCTGTTGAGCCGCAGCGCGCTGGCCACTGGCGTCAGCGCCGGCAACAGCCGTCTGCTCGGTTTCGAAAGCATTCCGGCGGCGACCACTGATGTGATCAGCCTGCCCAAAGGCTACAAGTCTTCGGTGCTGATCAGTTGGGGCCAGCCCCTGCACAAGAACGGCCCGGCCTTCGACCCGAGCGGCAACGGCACCGCCGCCGCCCAGGAAGTGCAGTTCGGCGACAACAACGACGGCATGAGCCTGTTCGCCTTCCCCGACGACCGCAACCGCGCGTTGATGGCAATCAACAACGAATACACCAACTACCGCTACCTCTACCCGCATGGCGGCATGCCGCAATCGGCCGAAGACGTGCGCAAGGCACTGGCCTGCGAGGGCGTGTCGGTGATTGAAGTGCAGCGCAAGAACGGTCAGTGGCAGTTCGTCCAGGGCTCGCGCTACAACCGCCGGATTCACGGCAACTCGCCGCTGCGCATCAGCGGCCCGGCGGCCGGTCACGACTTGATGAAAACCGCCGCCGACAAACACGGCAAGAAAGTCCTCGGCACCTTCCAGAACTGCGCCAACGGCAAAACCCCGTGGGGCACTTACCTGACCTGCGAAGAAAACTTCACCGACTGCTTCGGCAGCAGCAATGCCCAGCAGCAGTTCGACCCGGCGCAAAAGCGCTACGGCGTCTCGGTCGCCAGCCGGGAGATCAACTGGCACCCGTACGACCCACGCTTCGACATGGCGAAGAACCCCAACGAACTCAACCGTCACGGCTGGGTGGTCGAGATCGATCCGTTCGACCCGCAATCGACCCCGGTCAAACGTACGGCGCTGGGCCGCTTCAAGCATGAGAACGCCGCCCTCGCCGAGACCGACGACGGTCGCGCCGTGGTGTACATGGGCGACGACGAGCGTGGCGAGTTCATCTACAAATTCGTCAGCCGCGATCGCATCAACCATCGCAACGCCAAGGCCAACCGCGACATCCTCGATCACGGCACCTTGTACGTGGCCAGGTTCGATGCCGGCGACGGCAACCCTGATCACCCGAAAGGCCAGGGCCAGTGGATCGAACTGACCCACGGCAAGAACGGCATCGACGCCAGCAGCGGCTTCGCCGATCAGGCCGAAGTGCTGATCCATGCGCGCCTCGCCGCCAGCGTCGTTGGCGCGACGCGCATGGACCGTCCGGAGTGGATCGTCGTCAGTCCTAAAGACGGCCAGGTCTATTGCACCCTGACCAACAATGCCAAGCGCGGCGAAGACGGTCAGCCGGTAGGCGGACCAAACCCGCGCGAGAAGAACGTCTACGGGCAGATCCTGCGCTGGCGCACCGACCGCGACGATCACGCGTCGAAGACCTTTGCCTGGGACCTGTTCGTGGTCGCCGGCAATCCGGGCGTGCATGCCGGGACGCCGAAGGGCGGCTCGTCGAATATCACCCCGCAGAACATGTTCAACAGCCCGGATGGTCTGGGCTTCGACAAGGCCGGGCGCCTGTGGATTCTCACTGACGGTGATTCGAGCAACGCCGGCGACTTTGCCGGGATGGGCAATAACCAAATGCTTTGCGCCGATCCGAAGACCGGTGAGATCCGCCGCTTCATGGTCGGGCCGATTGGTTGTGAAGTGACGGGGATCAGCTTCTCGCCGGATCAGAAAACCCTGTTTGTCGGGATTCAGCATCCGGGAGAGAACGGTGGTTCGACCTTCCCTGAGCATTTGCCGAATGGCAAGCCGCGATCTTCGGTGATGGCGATTACCCGCGAGGATGGCGGGATCGTCGGCGCCTGATAAACCGCTTTCGCGAGCAGGCTCGCTCCCACAGGGGGATCGCTTTCCTAATGTGGGAGTGAGCCTGCTCGCGATGGCTTTAGCGAAGACACCAACCACCTCCCCCGCTGCCATCTGCGCTACCATGCTGGGCCGGACGCGGCAGCCTGCTGCGCGCAGGAGTCAGCATGGCCCACCCGTTTGAAACCCTCACCCCCGACCTCGTGCTCGATGCCGTTGAAAGCATCGGCTTCCTCAGTGATGCGCGCATTCTGGCGCTCAACAGCTACGAAAACCGCGTCTATCAGGTCGGCATCGAAGACTCCGAACCGCTGATCGCCAAGTTCTACCGCCCGCAACGCTGGACCAACGAGGCCATACTCGAAGAACACCAATTCACCTTTGAACTGGCCGACGTCGAAATCCCGGTGGTGGCGCCGCTGATCCACAACGGCGAAACCCTGCACGAACACGCCGGTTTCCGTTTCACCCTGTTCCCGCGTCGCGGCGGCCGCGCGCCGGAGCCGGGCAATCTCGATCAACTGTATCGCCTCGGTCAGTTACTCGGACGTATTCACGCGGTCGGTGCGACCAAGCCGTTCGAACATCGTGAAGCCCTCGCTGTGCAGAACTTCGGCCACGCTTCGCTGAATACTTTGCTCGAAGGCAATTTCATTCCGAAAAGCCTGCTGCCGGCCTACGAGTCCGTCGCCCGCGACCTGCTTAAACGCGTGGAAGATGCTTACGCCAACACACCGCACCAGAACATCCGCATGCACGGCGACTGCCACCCCGGCAACATGATGTGCCGCGACGAGATGTTCCACATCGTCGACCTCGACGACTGCCGCATGGGCCCGGCGGTGCAGGACATCTGGATGATGCTCGCCGGTGATCGTCAGGAATGCCTGGGGCAGTTGTCGGAACTGATGGACGGCTACAACGAATTCCATGACTTCGACCCGCGCGAACTGGCGCTGATCGAACCATTGCGCGCGTTGCGCCTGATGCATTACAGCGCCTGGCTCGCGCGGCGCTGGGACGACCCGGCGTTCCCGCACAGCTTTCCGTGGTTCGGCACCGAGCGTTATTGGGGCGATCAGGTGCTGGCGTTGCGTGAGCAGCTATCAGCGCTTAACGAAGAACCTTTGAAGTTGTTCTGAATTAAAGATCAAAAGATCGCAGCCTTCGGCAGCTCCTGCATGGATCGCATTCCCCTGTAGGAGCTGCCGAAGGCTGCGATCTTTTCGCTTTCTGACACGACACATCTATACAACCTCCTTACAATCCCTCCTTTGTTAGTTGCCTAAGCAAGGATTCTGCATGCAAGCCGCCAACCCGCGTCGCGGGTACATTCTGGGCCTGAGTGCCTACATCATCTGGGGCCTGTTCCCGATCTACTTCAAAGCCATCGCCGAAGTGCCGGCCGTCGAAATCATCATCCATCGGGTGCTGTGGTCGGCGCTGTTCGGTGCGCTGTTGCTGATGGTGTGGAAACACCCGGGCTGGTTGCGCGAACTGCTCGACAACCCCAAACGCCTGGCGATTCTGGCCCTGAGCGGCACATTGATCGCGGCCAACTGGCTGACCTACGTATGGTCGGTGAATAACGGACGCATGCTGGAGGCGAGCCTCGGTTACTACATCAACCCGTTGGTAAACGTGCTGTTGGGGATGTTGATTCTCGGCGAACGCCTGCGCCGCATGCAGTGGCTCGCGGTCGGCCTGGCGGCGGTTGGTGTGGCGCAACAGGTGTGGCAGGTCGGCAGTCTGCCGTGGGTGTCGCTGGTGCTGGCGCTGACGTTCGGCTTCTACGGCTTGATCCGCAAGCAGGCGCCGGTCAAGGCATTGCCGGGGCTGGTGGTGGAAACCTGGATGCTGGTGCCGATAGCGCTGGCCTGGCTGCTGTTCAACCAGACCGCCACCAGTGCGCAGCCCGAGTTCTGGACCACCTCGCAAGCCTGGTGGCTGGTAGCGGCCGGCCCGGTGACGCTGGTGCCACTGGTGTGCTTCAACGCCGCCACCCGACACCTGCCCTACACCACCATCGGTTTCCTGCAATACCTGGCGCCGACCCTGGTGCTGCTGCAAGCGGTGCTGCTGTTCGGCGAACACTTGTCGTCGAGCACGTTGATCGCGTTCATCTTCATCTGGGCCGGTCTGGCCGTTTACAGCGTCGATGCGGTGATCAGTTTGCGTCGACGCAGCTGATCAAAAAACACACAAACCCTCACAGGCCACGGTTCTCGTGGCCTGCATCGTTCCTTCCCAAGGTTATCCACAGCGTGATCCCCGCCGTTTGTGCGCAAGTCACTGAATGTTGGCGGTTTTTTGATCAGTTTCACACAAGCCCCGGCCGGCGTGGCGCTGCGCCCGGTCTCTACAGGTTATCCACAGGCAGGTGCACGTTAAAACTGGATAACCCGCTCAGGGCTTAAACGTCTGTGCGTAACACCAGTTCGACCATCAAATCATCGGCCAGGGTTTCCAGCCGCGACTGCAATACATCCAGCGACAGGGTCAGCGGCACCGCGAGAATCGCTTCGGCGTGAAACAGCGGCTCGCTGCTCATCGGTGCCGGACGCACTTCAGTCACCAACCGCTCAAGGTTGACGCCCTGTTCACTCAACAGCCGGGTGATGTCGCGGACGATGCCGGGCCGATCGTTGCCGACCAATTCCATGGCAATCGGTTTCCAGGTGCAGGACTGCTCGATGCCGCTCTCGGCAATCAGCACGCGGATGCCGTGAGCCGACAGCGCTTGTAAGGCATCGACTAATTCGTCGTAAGCCTCTGCCGGCACCCCCACGCGAAGAATCCCGGCGAACTGCCCGGCCATCCGCGACATGCGGCTTTCCAGCCAGTTACCACCGTGTTCGGCGATGCATTGGGCGATGTGCTCGACCTGCCCGGGTTTGTCCGGGGCGAATACGGTGAGTACGAGATGGTCCATGGCGCAGCCCTCTTGTCATGACTTTTGTTGTAGAAGGGCAAGTATAGGCAAGGGTCGATTTTGCGTTGAGGCGACCGACGCTTTCGCGAGCAGGCTCGCTCCCACATAAACCGGCGCCATAGCAGCCAAATACCATTTATGTGTACAACTTTTTATATTTAGCTGGAACAATCCAATGGTTTTTTGAGAACATCCCGTTCCGCGATGTGACCGCAATGCGACATGAGGTCGCAGAACGACGTAATTAGTCTGATTTTCACAAGCGCAACTCATCATGTAGTATGCCGCAGCGCGCACTACATAACGCTAAATCGATGTCTGCCCAAGGCCTGTTCGCAACCCTGAAAGCCCCGTCAGCAAGGCCCCAAGCCGTTGATTGGTCCCAGCCCAGCCGCCAGCAATGGCATGTACTGGTCGGCAGGTTTGTGGTTTAAATGGCCAGAGGCTTCATTGTCAAATTGAAGAGCTGAAAAGCGAAATAGCTGAGCAGAGTGAGGCAAGCAATGACTGAACACGTTCAAGTCGGTGGCCTGCAGGTCGCCAAAGTCCTGTTCGACTTCGTGAACAACGAAGCCATTCCCGGTACCGGCCTCACCGCCGACAAATTCTGGGAAGGTGCCGACAAGGTCATTCATGACCTGGCGCCGAAGAACAAAGCCCTACTCGCCAAACGCGATGACTTCCAGGCTCGCATTGATGCCTGGCACCAGGAACGCGCCGGTCAGGCGCACGACGCCGTAGCCTACAAAGCGTTCCTGCAGGAAATCGGTTATCTGCTGCCAGAAGCGGCTGATTTCCAGGCAACGACGCAAAACGTCGATGACGAAATCGCTCGCACCGCCGGCCCACAACTTGTTGTACCGGTGATGAACGCCCGCTTCGCTCTCAATGCCTCGAACGCCCGCTGGGGTTCGCTGTACGACGCCCTCTACGGCACCGACGCGATCAGCGAAGACGGTGGCGCGGAAAAAGGCAAAGGCTACAACAAGGTGCGTGGCGACAAAGTCATCGCCTTCGCCCGTGCGTTCCTCGACGAAGCTGCGCCATTGGCTGCTGGCTCCCATGTCGATTCGACCGCCTACAAAATCGCTGACGGCAAACTGCTGGTCACCCTCAAGGGCGGCAGCAACAGTGGCCTGCGCGACGACGCGCAACTGATCGGTTTCCAGGGCGACGCCAATGCGCCAATCGCCATCCTGCTGAAACACAACGGCCTGCATTTCGAAATCCAGGTCGACGCCAGCACCCCGGTCGGCCAGACCGACGCCGCCGGCGTCAAAGACATCCTGATGGAAGCGGCCCTGACCACCATCATGGACTGCGAAGACTCCGTGGCTGCCGTCGATGCCGACGACAAAGTGGTGATTTACCGCAACTGGCTCGGCCTGATGAAGGGCGACCTCTCGGAATCCGTGTCCAAGGGCGGCCAGACCTTTACCCGCACCATGAACCCGGATCGCACCTACACCGCGCCGAATGGCGGTGAAGTAACTCTGCATGGCCGTTCGCTGTTGTTCGTGCGCAACGTCGGTCACCTGATGACCATCGACGCGATCCTCGACAGTCAAGGCAACGAAGTGCCGGAAGGCATCCTCGACGGTCTGGTCACTTGTCTGGCGGCGATGCACAACCTCAACGGCAACACCTCGCGTCGTAACACCCGCACCGGCTCGGTCTACATCGTTAAACCGAAGATGCACGGCCCGGAAGAAGCGGCGTTCACCAACGAGCTGTTCGGTCGCATCGAAGACGTCCTGGGCCTTGCGCGCAACACCCTGAAAGTCGGGATCATGGACGAGGAGCGCCGCACCACGGTCAACCTCAAGGCGTGCATCAAGGCAGCCAGCGAGCGCGTGGTGTTCATCAACACCGGTTTCCTCGACCGCACTGGCGACGAAATCCACACCTCCATGGAAGCCGGCCCGGTGGTACGCAAGGCCGACATGAAGGCTGAAAAGTGGATCGGCGCTTACGAAAACTGGAACGTCGATATCGGTCTGAGCACCGGCCTGCAAGGTCGCGCGCAAATCGGTAAAGGCATGTGGGCGATGCCCGACCTGATGGCCGCGATGCTTGAGCAGAAAATCGCTCACCCAATGGCCGGTGCCAACACCGCTTGGGTGCCGTCGCCGACTGCGGCTGCGCTGCACGCGCTGCACTACCACAAGGTTGATGTGTCCGCCCGTCAGGCCGAACTGGCCAAACGTGCTCGCGCTTCGGTAGACGACATCCTGACCATTCCGCTGGCGGTCAACCCGAACTGGACGCCGGAGCAGATCAAGAACGAACTGGACAACAACGCCCAGGGCATTCTCGGTTATGTGGTGCGCTGGATCGACCAAGGCGTGGGCTGCTCGAAAGTGCCGGACATCAATGACGTCGGCCTGATGGAAGACCGTGCCACGCTGCGTATCTCCAGCCAGCACATCGCCAACTGGCTGCGCCACGGTGTGGTCACCGAAGCGCAAGTGATGGAAAGCCTCAAGCGCATGGCGCCGGTGGTGGACCGTCAGAACGCCAACGACCCGCTGTACCGTCCGCTGGCACCGGACTTCGACAGCAACATCGCCTTCCAGGCGGCGGTCGAACTGGTGATCGAAGGCACCAAACAGCCGAACGGTTATACCGAGCCGGTGCTGCACCGTCGTCGTCGCGAGTTCAAGGCTGCCAACGGCCTGTAAATTTGCGTAGATGTGAAAAAGCCCTGATCGAAAGATCAGGGCTTTTTTGTTTGTGCGCTGGGATTGGGTTTTGTAGTCGGCTTGAGATCCATCCCCCTCACCCCAACCCTCTCCCCAAGGGGGTAGAGGGGGAAAGGGAGCAGATCTATGTGCTTTTCAAAATCTGAGGTCGGCTCAGGAAGTGCCAAGGGTAGAGGGGAAAGGGGAAAGGGGGCCGATCTTTGTGCTTTTCAAAACCGGAGTTCGACTGAGGACGATCTGCAGTGGTCTAATTTCCCCGGACACCTCGATAGGTGGAAAATACATCTATTGAGGAGTTATTCATGACT
>NZ_JAMLFX010000016.1 GCF_023634765.1 Pseudomonas sp. AKS31 | reverse complement strand
CCTGTAAACCATGTCCCCGGTCTCAAACGTAAAGGATGTACCCGGTCTTTACCCACCCCAGCCCTCTCCCAGAGGGAGAGGGGGCCGACCGAGGTGTCTGGCGTCCAACATCGACCTGAAACACCGAGTCGATTATGGATTCAACCCTGCAAGATCAGGTCGGCGTATTTCGAATATCCAACTCGGTCAGTCCCCTCTCCCTCCGGGAGAGGGTTAGGGTGAGGGGCTTTTGACTTTAAGGTTTGCGCTTGCGCGGCCCGGTATTGAACACCGGCACTTTACGCACAGGCTTGATCGAAGGCTCCGGCGCCTGCGTCTCGCCGCTGTCGACCCACTTGCCCAGATTGCGCTTGCCGCCACCACCTGAAGCTTTCGGCTTCTTCGGTTTCTTCGGCTTCTTGATCACCTGACCGCTGGCATCGGTATCCGGCACGCGGTGTTCAGGTTCGAAATCCGGCTCGTTCTGACGCTTCAAGGTCTGGCGAGTCAGCATTTCAATCGCCGACAACATGTTCACTTCATCCGCGCACACCAGCGAGATCGCCTCACCCGTCGCGCCCGCACGCCCCGTGCGGCCGATTCGGTGAATGTAGTCCTCAGCCACAATCGGCAAGTCGAAGTTGACCACCAGTGGCAGATCTTCGATATCCAGACCCCGTGCAGCCACGTCGGTGGCCACCAGAATCTGCACTTCGCTGAGTTTGAAACGGTCCAGCGCACGCTGACGGGTCGCCTGCGGTTTATCACCATGGATGCCGTCGGCATTGACACCGAGGCCCTGCAGTTTTTCCACCAGTGCATCAACGCCGTTGCGGGTCTTGGCAAACACCAGCACCTGCTTCCACTTGTTCTTGCGCATCAGGTGCACGAACAGTTCGGCCTTGCGCTTCTTGTCCACCGTCACTACCCATTGCTTGACGGTGTTGGCCGCGACGTTGCGCGGGCTGACTTCAATGCTCAGCGGATCGTTAAGCATCTGCCCGGCCAGCAGGCGGATATCATCGGAGAAAGTCGCGGAGAACAGCAGCGTCTGACGTTTCTTCGGCAACATGCGGTAAATGTTCGCCAGTTCTTCGGAGAAGCCCAGGTCGAGCATACGATCGGCTTCATCCAGCACCAGAGTCTGCAATTGATCGAGTTTCAGCGCGTTCTGGCGGAACAGGTCGATCAGGCGACCGGGCGTGGCGACCAGCACATCGACCCCGCCGCGCAACTTCATCATCTGCGGATTGATGCTGACACCGCCGTAAACCGCATAAGTGCGCAGCGGCAGGTTTTCGGCGTACTGGCGCACAGACTCATGAACCTGCTCGGCCAGCTCGCGGGTCGGCACCAGAATCAGCGCACGCGCCGAATTGGCAGCGACTTTCGGCCCTTCCATGGCCAGCAACTGCAACAGCGGCAAAGCGAAACCGGCGGTCTTGCCGGTGCCGGTCTGTGCGGCAGCCATCAGGTCACGACCGGCCAGCACGGCCGGAATGGCTTGCGCCTGAACCGGCGTCGGGGTCTGGTAGCCGAGCGTCTCGAGAGAGCGCAGCAAGGGTTCGATCAGGCCAAGGGAGGCGAAAGTCATGGGAGTACCGTAGGAAAAAATAACGCAGGCATGCAATGGCGCGCAGTTTACCCTAATTCGTACGCGTTTCTGTGGGAACGGCTGTCGACGCCACGACTGGTGGCTGTGCCGGCCGACGCCACTGCGGCAAGCCAATCAACACCACCGCGCTGATAATCACCAGCATCGCCAAGGCTTCTTCGATGCCAATGGTCTCGCCGACAAACACGATCCCGAGCAACACCGCCACCGCCGGGTTGACGTAGGCATAACTGGTCGCGGCTGCCGGACGCACGTGCTTGAGCAGGTACATATAAGAGTTGAAGGCGATGATCGAGCCGAAGAAGATCAGGTACGCCAGCGCCAGCCAGCCCTCAATCGGTGGCAGCGCCTGCAGGTGTTCACCGCTCGCCGCACTGCCAATCAGCAGCACCACACCGCCGACCAGCATCTCCACCGCACTGGCCATCGCGCCTTGGGGCAACGGCAGATGTTTGCTCCATACCGAACCGAACGCCCAGGTCGCCGCCGCAAAAATCAGCAGCGCCGCGCCCATCGGACTCGATTGCAGGTTGGAACCCATGTTGAGCATGGCGATGCCGATAATCCCCAACGCCACCCCGGCCCACTCCAGACGAGTATTACGCGCGCCCCAGAAATATCCACAGAGCAACGTGAACAATGGCACCGTCGCCACCGCCAATGCCGCAACACCGGAAGCCACGCCGGTATGCTCGGCCACGCTTACCGCGCCATTACCGAAACTGAGCAGCAAAATGCCGATGATCCCCGCCGCTTTCCATTGCGCCCAGGTCGGCGCCGGCGCCCCGCGCCAACGCAGGAAGGCATACATCAGGCTGCCGGCGATCACAAAGCGCACCCCGCCGAGCATCAGCGGCGGCCAGTATTCGACGCCAATGCGGATCACCAGATAGGTCGATCCCCAAATAACATACAACGCAAAAAACGCGGCGATCAGCGGCAAGGAAAAACGGCGCAAGGCAGGCATGGGCAGCTCGAAAGTCAGGCTCGGTGGATGGATTATTCTAGAAAGGCGCACGAGCAAAAATAAGTTACAAAACCTGTTTATAGCGCCGGTACACTTTAGAAAACACGGAGATCGGCGGGATAAACCACGATTTCGAAAGTCTGGCATTTTCAGGAGTCCGGCCTTGGACAAATACGACCGCATGCTGCTCAGCGCCCTGCTCGAAAACGGCCGTGCGTCCTACGCCGATCTGGCGCGCAAAGTGAACCTCTCCGCCCCGGCCGTCGCCGAGCGCGTAGCCAAGCTAGAGGCAGCCGGGGTGATCACCGGGTATGAGGCAAAAATCGACCTGTCGAAAATCGGCCTGCCGATCCAGTGCATGATCGAATTGCGCCTGCACCAGAACGGCAGCCAGAAGGTCTACGACGAACTGGTGAAAATTCCGCAACTGACCGAGTGCTTCCGAGTGACAGGCGATCCGTGCGTGATGATGAAAGCCGCGGTGGGTTCGATGACGGAGCTGGAGGAGTTGATCAATCGGGTAGCGAAGTTCGGCTTCAGCAAGACCTCGATTGTGTTGTCGAGCGCGATCGAAAAGCGTGTGCCGTTAGGCCATATCGAAAACAACGGCAAATCCTGAGAACGATGATGCCCCGTGTGGGAGCGAGCCTGCTCGCGAAAGCGGTGTATCAGACAACATCAATGTTGAATGGAAAACCGTATTCGCGAGCAGGCTCGCTCCCACAGGGGTTGTGTACTGGATTGGGAATCAGCGATAGCGCTGCAGGTGTTCGATGACTTTCGCGGCAGGGACTTTCTGCAACTTGCACAGCAGGTCGTGCGATAGCTCGCTGACACCGTGCTTGTGCCGTAACTCTTCCGTCAGATGCGCCATCAGATTGGCCGCCATCTCGGCATCCGCCATGGCCCGGTGAGCCTGCCCCGTATGCGGTAGCCGCGCAAATGTAGTGAGCGTACCGAGCTTGTGATTCGGCGCCGCCGGCATCAACCGCCGGGCCAGCAGCAGCGAACAGGCAAAGTTCTGCAACCGCGTGCGTTTGATCCGCCCCAGTTCAAAGTCCCAGAACTTCTGGTCGAATGAGGCGTTGTGTGCGACCAGCGGCGTGCAGCCGACAAACTCATTGACCTCTTCCATCACCCGTTCGGCCGGCGGCGCGGTGCGCAGCATGGCGTTGCTGATACCGGTCAGTTGCTCGATAAACGCCGGAACGCGGACGCCGGCGTTCATCAGGCTCTGGTAACGCTCGACGATGCGGCCGTTTTCCAGCATGACCACGGCGATTTCCGTGGCGCGGCAGCTGCTGTTCGGCGACAGGCCGGTGGTTTCAAAGTCGATGACTGCAATGCGTTCCAAACCGGGTGGTACTCCGTCAAATCAATTCTTTAGAAGCAGCGCGCCTTCAATCGGCACGTAACGGCTGGCGGCGCGGATCAGCGAGTTGGCGGTGAGGCCGGGCACGCCGTAGGCGACCGCTTGCACGCCGTGTTTGCTGATGATGCGTTCGAGCAGCATGTCGAAATCACCGTCACCGGAGGCCAGGACGATTTCGTCGACGTGGTCGGCGGCGTCCATGATGTCGAGGGTGATGCCTACGTCCCAGTCGCCCTTGGCCGAGCCGTCGCTGCGCTGGATGTAGGGCTTGAGCTTCACCGTGAAACCGAGGTTGCGCAGGATCTGCTGGAATTGCTGCTGCTTGCTGTCGCCGCGGTCGATCGCGTAGGCGTAGGCCTCGACGATCTGCCCGTCCTTGCTGATGTCGGCCCACAATGCGGCATAGTTGAAGTGACAACCATAGGCCTGACGCACGGTGTAGTAGAGGTTCTGCACGTCGGCGAACACTGCGATTTTTTTCACCGGAGTTCCTGTGGGCGCGCAAGCGCACGAAGCGGGATCAGGCGCCTGGCCCGAAAAAGGCGCCCAGTATGCCAGTCCGAAGGAAGGTTCCGCGAATAATCGGCCCGGAGCCCTCAGGGGCTCCGGACGAATGGTGAATCAGACGAAGGAATCGTCATCATCAAAGAACGAGGAGTTGTCGTTGCCGTAGTCGGTGTCGGTGAACCCGCCCTGGTCATTGCCAGAGAAGCCGTTATCGGCCACACGCTGATCATCGCCCCAGCCATTGTTGCTCTGGTCCGCGACTTGCGCCGGCTCTTCCTTGATCACTTCAACGATTTCTTCCGGCTGCTGGTTGTGATGGAACAGGCTGCTGATGCCCTGTGCCAGCATCACGCCACCCGCGACACCGGCAGCGGTTTTCAAGGCGCCGCCAAGGAAACTGCTGCCGGCTGCCGGAGCCGCTTGCTGCGCATAATTAGGCGGCGCTGCGCCGAAGTTCTGCTGTGGCGCCGGGGCGGCATAATTCTGCTGCGGTGCCGGTTCACGCCAGCCGCCAGTCGAGGCCGGGGCACTCTGGGTCGGCGCCGGACGCGGGCTGCCACCGAAAATACTCGACAGAAAACCACCGCCGCCGCTCGGCGCGGGTGCCGCACTCTGCGCCTTGGCCGATTGCAGTTCGGCCTGCAACTGCTGAACCTGTTGAGTCAGTTGATTGTTCTGCTCGTCGAGGCTCTTGAGCGCAGCCTCTTGCACCAGAATCGCCTGGGTCATGAAATAACCTGCCGCCGGCTGGCGGGTCAGGTGTTCCTTGATCCGCGCCTCGGCCTGGGCATCGCGCGGGGCTGCCTCCGTTTCGGCCTGTTGCAGCCGGGAAAACAGTCCATCGATCAGGGTTTGCTCTTCGCTGTTCATGGCGACCTCGTAGATTGCCGGGGATAACGTTGCCCTCGTCCACTGTGGACAAGGTGCTCTCCCGTAATGGAGACAGTGACAGGATGTTTCAATGAGCTTTACCGAATGTTTACGTTTGTGTCGCGCCAGCCATCATCGGTTAAAGTGAGCCACTGTTTTCGACCTGCGATACCGACTGATGAATGCCCTCGAAGTGCTGCGCGACTCTCTGTATTTTTTCAAACGCCATTTGGGCAGCATCGTGCGGTTGTGCCTGCCGCTGGTGATTTTCGAAGCGTTTCTGCAACAAGTGGTCGATCACGCCAGCGGGCCGGAAGACATTTCGGCGATCAGTATCGTCGTCGGTCTGCTGGTGTATCCGCTGTACACCGCGGCGCTGATCCTCTTTCTCGATGCGCGCAGCCGTGGCGAGGCGCCGCGCAACCGTGATCTGCTGGCGATGGCCGCCACCCTGTGGCCGCGTTTCGCCCTGCTCACGGCGCTGAACACCTTGCTGATTCTGTTGGGCCTGTCGCTGTATTTCCTGCCAGGCCTGATGTTGATGGTGATGCTCGCGTTCGGCGAATACCTGCTGGTGCTGCGCGGCATGGGGCCATTGCAGGCGATGAAAGAAAGCCTGCGCCTGACCCGCGGGCATTTCTGGCGGATCCTGCTGTGCATTCTCTGTGTGATGACGCCGCTGTGGTTGCTCAAAGGCGCGACGCTGGCGGTGTACCCCGAGCCGCAGAATCCTGTGATCGCCATTCTGATCGACAGCGCTCACAGTTTCCTGCAACTGTTCACCAGCGTGGTGTTGTTCCGCCTGTTCATGTTGATCAGCGAATTGCCTGACAAACGTGACAGAGTAATCTGACCGCTCTGCGCTTGGGCTTCGAGACAGCCGTCAGGTATGCTCGGGGCCACTTTCTGTAACGCCATAAGCCGAGCCATGACCCGCCTACTGCGCTACACCCTGTTGCTTGTCGTGCTCGCCATCGTCGTGATCGGCGGGTTGATGTTCAGCCTGACCTGGCGCCCGGACGCCCGCGAAACCCTGCCGGTCAGTTGCACGGGAACGCCACCGACGCTGGTGCCGGGCCAGGCAGTGAAAGTCATGACCTGGAATGTGCAGTACCTCGCCGGCAAACGCTACGTGTTCTGGAATGATCTGGCCCAGGGCAGTGATGAAGCGCCGACCCTGGAAGACATGGCTTTCAGCCTCGACGAAGTGGCGCGGGTGATCCGCGATGAGCAGCCTGATGTGGTGCTGTTGCAGGAACTGGATGACGGCGCCAAGGCCAGCGACTATCAGGATCAGCTGAAGCTGTTGCAGGAACGCGTGGCCGACCTCTATCCATGCAGCGCCAGTGCGTTCGACTGGAAAGCCGAATTCGTCCCCGATCCGCATATTTACGGCAGCGTCGGGCGACAACTGGCGACCCTGAGCCGCTACCGCATCGAGCACGCCGAACGCTTGCAATTGCCGGTGGCCTCCGCCAATTTCATCAGCCGTCAGTTCCAGCCGAAAGATGCTTTGCTCGCGACCAAACTGCCGCTGAGTGACGGCGGGCAACTGACCGTGTTCAACACGCATCTGGAGCGTGCCAGCCAACCGGACGACACCTCGCTCGCGCAGGTAACCGCAGTCGCCAAGGTGCTCGACAAATACGAGAGTCAGGGCCTACCGTGGTTGATCGGCGGCGACTTCAACCTGTTGCCGCTAGGCCAGTATCGTCGCCTCCCCGCCGAACAGCGCACGCCCTATTCCGCCGACAGCGAGCTGCATCTGCTGTGGGACAAGTACCCGATGATCCCGACCAACAACGAAGCCAGCGGTATCGACCGTGCGCAGTGGCTGACCCACTACCCCAATGATCCCGGCCTCAATGGCCCGGATCGTACGGTCGACTATCTGTTCTACAGCCCGAAACTCAAACGGGTCGAAGCGACGGTGCGCCAGGACGACACGTTACGCATCTCCGATCACCTGCCGGTGATTGCTCGGTTCCTGCTACCGGCGGCACCATAGGCAGGGCCGGGGAACACTGCCCGAATTGACGATATGGAATCCCATGAAAATATTATTGGTGTGCAAGGACATTGGGGGTTACGCGCGCAAACTGGCGGACTACCTGATGATCGACAACGACGTGTGCTTCATCGACACATCATCGATGCAGAACAGCTTTGATCGAGCGCCGAAGATCTTGCGCCGCCCGCTGAAACGCTGGGCGCAATTACGCCAGTTCAATAAAGCCATTGCTGCGTGCGGACGATTTGATGTCGCGCTCATCATCAACCCGGCCCAGATTGATGCAAAACAACTGGCCACTGGACTCAAGGTCTCCGACCGCAAGATCGCCTACCTCTATGACAGTTTCAGTCGCTGGCCGATAACGCGCGAGGAACTGGCCGGGTATGACGAGGTGTTTTCCTTCGATCCGGAGAACGCTGAGAGCTATGGCCTGAAAAAGCTCTACAACTTCATTTACGACGACTACATCGCCGACGGCGAGCCTCATGAATACTCGGCGTTGGTAGTGATGGCAGGCAAGGATCGGGTGCCGGCACTTGAAGGGCTGGCGCAGGAGTTCGATCGCCTCGGGGTGACCGATTACAGGCTTCTGGTTCAGAGCAAACCGATCCCGGGCGCACATCCGGGCATCACCTTTTTCGAACAGAGAATGTCACTGGAGTCGGTGGGTGAGTTGGTCAAACGTTCGCGGATCATTCTCGACATTGCCAAGCCCGGTCAGGCCGGGCTGAGCTTCCGTTTCTTCGAGGCCATGGCCGCACGGAAAAAAGTAATCACCACCAACAACAGCGTGGTCGACTATGACTTCTACAACCCGTCAAACATTCTGGTCATCGATGAGGCCAACCCGCTGATTCCTGAACGGTTCATGACCGAGCCGTACGTCGATGTACCTGAACACATCTACCAGAAATACACCCTGCGGGGATGGGTCAAAACCGTGTTTGCCCAGCAGTAAAATCACGCCACCGGCTGCCCCACCACGAAACCCTGTGGGAGCGAGCCTGCTCGCGAAAGCGGTGTGTCAGGCACCCCATTTATCGACTGTCGCTACGCCTTCGCGAGCAGGCTCGCTCCCACAATGGCCAGGTGTTGTGACAGTTGGATCAATGCACCTCTTCGAGGTCGTCGTGCAGCAGCCCGAAAATCTGCCGTTTCATGTCGATGAACGAGCGCTCCATGACCATGTCCAGTGAGCGCGGGCGCTCAATCGGTACATCGAGAATCTGTTTGATCCGTCCAGGTTTGGCACCCATCACATAAACCCGGTCACCGAGCAGAATCGCTTCGTCGATGTCATGGGTGACGAACAGCACAGTCTTTTTGCTGTTGCCCCACACCCGCAGCAACAACTGCTGCATCTGCAGACGCGTCTGGCTGTCGAGCGCGCCGAACGGTTCGTCCATCAGCAGAATCTGCGGATCATTGGCCAGCGCCCGGGCAATCGCCACGCGCTGCATCATCCCGCCTGACAATTGCTTGGCGTAGTTGTCGGCGAACCCGGCGAGGCCGACTTCGTTGACGTAGTAATCGACGATTTCCTTGCGTCGCGCCGCCGGCATGCCGCGGCGCTTGAGGCCGAACTCGACGTTCTGCCGTACGGTCAGCCACGGGAACAGCGTGTAACTCTGAAAGACCATGCCGCGATCCGCGCCCGGCCCTTGCACTTGCTGGCCGCCGACGTAGATCTCGCCGGAGGTCGGCTCGGCCAGGCCAGCGGTCAGGTACAACAGACTCGACTTGCCGCAACCCGATGGCCCGACCAGCACGGCGAACTGCTGATCCGGAACCTCGAACGACACCTCCTCCAGCGCCGTAAACGTGCCACCGTCGGGCTTCTTGTAACGCAGGCTGACCTTGTCCACCTGCAAGCGCGGCGCGGCGTGCGCCGGGGTCGCAACAGGTTCGATAAAACGATGATTGGCAGCAGTCACTGAGCCCATGCGGCAACCCTCAAGCGGAGAAAACGGAACAGTTGATCGGTGATCAGACCGAGCAGGCCGATGATCGCGATAGCGAGGAAAATCACGTCGACCTGAAAACCGCGCATGGCCTTCAGGCTCAGGTAACCCAAACCGCTGGACGCAGCGACCAGTTCAGCCACCACCAGATAGGTCCAGGCCCAGCCCATGGTGACCCGCAATGTGTCGAGCACACCGGGCACCGAGGCTGGGGCGATCACGTGCAACACCGCGTCGCGGCGGTTGGAACCCAGGGTGTAAGAAGCGTTGATCAAGTCCTTGGAAATCCCCTTCGACACGTCAGCGATCATCACCAGTTGCTGGAAGAACACGCCGAAAATGATCACCGAAACGCGCTGCTCCAGACCGATACCGATCCACAAAATGAACAGCGGCACGAACGAGGTTACCGGCAAGTAACGAATGAAGTTCACCAGCGGTTCAAGGAATGCCTGGACGATGCGAAAGCTGCCCATCAGCAACCCCAACGGCACCGCCACCAGCGACGAAACAATGAAGCCGACCATCACCACTTCGACACTGGCCCACACATGCGTGCCGAGGGTGCCATCACGGCCCAGGCGCACGGCGGCTTCAACCACCGCGCCTGGCGTCGGCAAGAACATCCCCGGCACGATGCCGCCATAAGAAAGCCCGGCCCACAGGCCGACCAACAACACCCAGGCCAGACCGCTGGCGCTCCACACCACGTGCACCGGCAATGCGGTTTTCGGTGTGAGGCTGCGGCTCAGCCATGAATTGCGCTTGAACATGGCAAAACTCCTAGCGCGGGCTGACGAAACGGTTGTCGACCAACTCGTCGTTGCTGACGTTGTAAGGTTTGCCCTGCAATTCGCTGGCGGTTTCGTTGGCCAGTTTGATCAGCGCGGCGCTGTCGCCCGGTTTGCCCGGCGAGCCGAGAAGTTTCTCGCTCATGGCTTGATCGTAGAAACGCACGCCTTGCGCGGCGGCGGCCAGTTCCTTCGGATCGGACAGGTAACCGCCGACACCTTTGGCCATGATTTTGTAAGCGTCTTGCGGATGATCCTTGGTGTACTGCACGGCTTTGTACAAACCGGCGACCAGCGCCTTGACGTCTTCCGGTTGCTTCTCGATCACGCTGCAATTGAGCGCGACCACATCGACGATCACGCCGGGGGTGCTGCTGCTGTCGATCAGCACTTTGCCCTGCTGCTTGTCGCGCACCATCGACAGGTGCGGTTCCCAGGTCACGGCAGCGGGCACGCGACCGGCGATGAACGCGGTGGCGGCATCATCAGCGGTCATGTTCTGCACGGTGATGTCGCTCATCTTCATGCCGTGCTTTTTCAGCAAGTAGGAGAGCCAGAACTGCGAGGTCGAACCTTCGTTGACGGCCACGGATTTGCCCTTGAGCTCTTGCAGGCTTTTCACATCCTTGCCGACCAGCACGCCATCGCCGCCATGGCTGTCATCCAGCGCCGCGACTGCTTTGAAGCAGAACTGCGGGCGGTATTTGAGCACTTCATCAATGGTCGACGCCGAGCCGGACAGTTGCCCGGACGCCTGCGCGGCCATGTACATCGACGCCTCTTCAACCACCGGCAATTCGACGGTCAGGCCGTTTTCCTTGAAGTAGCCCAGGTCCTGAGCCAGATAGAGAGTGCCGTAGCCGACCCACGTGGTGTGGCCGATGGACAAGGTGCCGGCCTGGGCGCTGGTCGCGACCGTGACAGCCAGGGCAGTGATTGCCAGAGGATGAGTGAGACGAATACACAAGGACTTGATCATGGAGCACTCCCGACGCTGTTGATTTAGTTTTGTCATGGGCAGTACGGTCACCGGCCGTTGTGCAGTTGCTGCCGTTGGTCTCTCACGGACACTTGGGCGGACAACATTCGGCTGGCGGGCAAGACCGATGGTGGCCCATGTGCGCGGTGAGGAAAATCAGGAAATTGTTGGCTGCAAATGATGAAAAAACTGGGTAGTGCGCACTGCTAAAGGGCGGGGATTGCGGGGGTGCGCGAGGTGGGTGCAAATTGTGGATTTTCGGCGACTGGGAGAATGCTATCGCTGGCAAGCCAGCTCCCACAGGGATCGTGGGTGTGCTCTAGATTTGCGTACACCACTAAAACCTGTGGGAGCTGGCTTGCCAGCGATGGCGCCGCGTCAGTCGACATTTTCGCTGCTGACCCACCGCTTTCGCGAGCAGGCTCGCTCCCACAGGGGATCTGCCGTGCGACTTAGATCCAGTGTGGGAGCTGGCCTGCCAGCGATAAGGGCGACACGGTATCAGCGCAACTGGAACCAGGTGGTTTTCAGCTGGGTATATTTGTCGAACGAGTGCAGCGACAGATCCCGGCCAAATCCCGATTGCTTGCCACCGCCAAAAGGCACCGTCACATCCAGCGCGTCCACCGTATTGACCGACACCGTACCCGCGCGCAACTGTCGCGCCACACGATGCGCACGGTTGAGGTCATCGGTCCACAACGACGCGGCCAGTCCATACACGCTGTCATTGGCCAGCCGTATGGCCTGCGCTTCATCATCGAACGGCATCACCGCCAGCACTGGCCCAAACACCTCTTCGCGAAACAGCGGCATGTCCGCGGTGACGCCGGTGAAAATCGTCGGCTCAATGAAATTATCCGAGCCGTTGAAGCGCCGCTGCTGGCCGCCACAAACCCGCGTCGCCCCCGCCTGCCCGGCACTGCGAATAAAGCGCATGATGCTCGCCGTCTGCTTGTGGTCGACGATGGCGCCAGCGCTGCTCTGCGGATCCAGCGGATCACCCGGCAGCCAACGCTCGGCCTGCACTTTCAACCGTTCGACGAACTCATCATGAATCGAACGCTGCACCAGCAAACGCGAGTTGGCCGAGCAGACTTCACCCTGATTGAAGAAAATTCCGAATGCAGCTTTTTCCGCCGCCAGATCGAGATTCTGACAATCGGCGAACACCAGATTAGCGCTCTTGCCACCGCACTCCAGCCACACCTGCTTGAGGTTCGATTGCGCGGAATACTCCATGAAATATTTGCCGACCTGAGTCGAACCGGTGAACACCAGACAATCGATATCCGCGTGCAACCCCAACGCCTTGCCGGTCTGCTCGCCAAGCCCCGGCAACACGTTGAGCACACCCGCTGGCAGCCCTGCTTCCAGCGCCAGCTCAGCCAGACGCAACGCCGAAAACGGTGACTGCTCGGCCGGTTTGAGGATCACCGAATTACCCGCTGCCAGCGCTGGCGCAAGCTTCCACGCCGCCATGTCCAAGGGAAAATTCCACGGCACCACTGCGGCCACCACCCCTAGAGCTTCACGGGTAATCGTCGCCAGCACATTCGGCGCACTGGGTGCGACCTGATCGTAAAGTTTGTCGAGGCTTTCGGCGTACCAGCGGAACACCCCGGCAGCGCCCGGCACATCGATGTTGTAGGCATCCATCACCGGTTTGCCCATGTTCAGCGAATCAAGCAGCGCCAGTTCTTCGCGATGGCTCATCAGCAGATCAGCCAGACGCAGCAGTACTTGCTTGCGCTCGGCAGGCGCGCGTTGCGACCAGATGCCCGACTCGAACACCTGACGTGAATTGCGCACCGCCGCGTCGACATCGTCTTCGCCACACGCCGCGACATTGGCCAGACACTCGCCAGTCGCCGGGTTGATCGCGGCAAACGTCTGCCCCGATTGCGCGGAGCAATGCTTGCCATCGATCATGGCCTGGTCGGGAAATTTCAATGCAACGGCGCGGCGCTGCCACTCTGCAAGCTCGAACACGACGGATGCTCCTGGAGGTTATTGTCCATCGATGGTCGCTCAGCCTCGCGGGGGCTAAAAATAGTAAAAATGTCTTCGCAGGCAATAAAAACACTGGGCAATGACTTCCCCCAAATGCTGCGTGGGTGGCTATGGTTGAGGGATAAGAACATCGTCGCGCAACGGACGTGGCGGCGCACAAATTGCTTGGAAGTCGAGTCCGCTCGTCCTGAGGTTTGCCGTGGCCGCCTACAATTTGCGTCAGTTGAAATACTTCATCACTACCGTCGAATGCGGCAGCGTCGCCGAGGCCTCGCGCAAGCTGTACATCGCGCAACCGGCGATCTCCACCGCGATCAAGGCGCTGGAAGACAGCTTCGCCGTGCAACTGCTGATCCGCCATCACGCGCAAGGGGTTTCCCTTACGCCGAGCGGTGCACGCTTTCTGCGCAAGGCGCAGGAACTGCTGCGCATGGCCAAGGAGTTCGAGCAGAACGCCCTGGCCGACAATGACGTGGTCGCCGGGCAGATCGATATTGGCTGTTTCGAAACGGTTGCGCCGTTGTACTTGCCCCAGTTGATCGCGGGGTTCTCGGCGCTGTATCCGGGGGTTCAAATCCGCATCCGCGACGGCGAGCAGCAAGAGCTGGTGCAAGGCCTGACCTCGGGGGCGTTCGATCTGGTGATTCTGTACGAACACGAGCTCGATGCGACCATCCAGACCGAACCGCTGATGCCGGCGCAACGGCCGTATGCGCTGTTGCCGGCGGATCATCGTTTTGCCCAGTACAAGCAGGTTTCGCTGCGCGATCTGTGTCTGGATCCGATGATCCTGCTCGATGTGCAGCCGAGCCGGACCTATTTTGTCAGCCTCTTCGAAGAGCTTGGATTAACGCCGCGCATCGAGTTCAGCTCGCCGTCGATCGAGATGGTGCGCGGGATGGTCGGCCAGGGTTTCGGTTTTTCGATTCTGGTGACCAAACCGCATTCGGAATGCACGTACGACGGCAAGAAAGTCGTGTGCGTGGATATCGTCGAAGATGTCACCGGTTCAGGGCTGGTGGCGGCGTGGCTCAAGCGCGGGCAACTGACCAAACCGGCGCAGTTGTTCGCCGATTATTGCCGCGAACAACTGACCGCCCAGACCGCTCACATTCCTGGGGGAATATAACCGGGGACAAACCTGACGTTGAGGCACTTGCCATGCAGGAGCCGCCCGTCTTCGATCAGGAACTGCGCAATCTTCTTTTGTTGGTTGATCTTCGCCTGCAATTTGCAATCGGAACTGTGCCCGACCTGTTGGTAATACTCGGTGTACACCATGCCATTGCCGGTATGGTTCATCGAGGTGCCGGCCGCTTCGGTGGTTGTCCAGCTCGCGGACTTGTACCAGGTCAGCACCGCCAAGGGTTCGCCGTTCGGGGCGATTTCCTTTTGCATCGAATCGGGCGTGCCGAACAAGTCCAGCGCTTCCTGCATATCACGCCCTTCCCAGCGGCTTTGCGCAATAGCGGAACAGCCAGTCAAGAGCAAGGCGGCCAACAGAGCGGCCAACAATAAGCGTATGTAAGTCATTGGCTGTCCCGGCTTATTTTTTCAGTTCGAGCAGACTGTCGATGTTGTCCATCATCTGGCTCTTTTCCTGAATCGGTGCGAGTTTGAAGAACATCTGCTGCAGCATCTCGATCATCTGCAGGTATTCCATCTTGCCCACGGCGGCCATGTCGTTTTTTGCTCGACTGCCCGGCGCACAGGCAAACTTCAGCGCTTGCTGTACCCAGAACTCTTTCGGGGTCTGCCATTGATTGGCAACTTTCAGATGGCGCAGGGTGTAAGCCAGACGCTCGACGGATTGGCCATTGATAAAGCGCACCTTGCCCGTAGAGCACTGGGCTTCGAGGTTGTACACGTCGATCATTGGTTTGCCCGGCTCTTCATAAACCAGCGTAACCGCCACCATGGTCGCGCCTTTGGTTTTTTCAGAAGGCACTACCGACGTGGCATCGGCGACATACATGATGTTTTTTTGGGCCACGCCATTGCCGTAGATAATCCACCAGTCGCCTACAGGGTTGGGCTCTTCGGCATTTGCCGAATTGAAGGCGAACAGCAGCGCAGCCGACAAGAAGATCAACTTCTTGAACTTGAAGAAAGATGACATGAGCAGTTCCGTTCCTTGGGTACACGTTGCCAGGCAGCAACTTGTTATTGTTCGGGCCGCCACTTTAGGAGGCGGCTCGGACAGGGGCAATTAGGGCGGATGGGCTAATGGCGCGCTGCCATTGCTGCTCAAGTGCCCCGAGGTTTTGCCCGTGCTGTGGCTTCGGCGACCAAGGGATCGTCCGGCCAGTAATTTCGTGTATCACCTACCCTCATCATAGGTTGACACGCTATGCGGCCCGGTATGTATGAGCTTGCACCAATTTTTCGGATTAACGGTGTGACTGTCAACCTCGCACTTGATGATTGACTGTTAGGATCTGAAAATTTCCAAGCATTGACAGATGAAATCTCGGACGACTTCCGCTAGCTACGATGGATTGACAGCGCCGTCGACAAATCGTGATCTATACTCCCGCAATCGGAACACAACAGATCTTTTTGACCAGGAAAGCTGGCTCTTCCGATGCGTAACCAAATGGGTTGTTTTCCCACAGCGGTGTAAGATCACAATCATCTCGGTAAGCCTTTTCGGCTGATAATTTTTAGGATAGAACATGAGTTTCAAAAGCCAACTAGCTTTTCTGGAAACCGTATACCCACCATTTACCAATAGAGAAGTTAAGAATCTCACCGACGTCAGAAATAAGCATATTGCAGCCAGGTTAAAAACAAGCAACTTCTATATGATAGGCGCACGTCCGCTTACCAAGTTCGAAGATATTGTCGCTAACGAGGCCGAAAACACCCTCTCGGTAACAATCACAGTAGGGGGAGTGGTGAAGGATTTCGGCAAGATATTTATCGATCAAATCCCTTCATTACCCAACCGCTTTACAGTTGCGTGGGGTGATTTTGATATCCAAGTTGGCAATCGACTCCCGGGCTCCAACCTAATAAACTGTCACAAGTCTCTCACCCCTGACTCTATATACTGGGAAAAATCGAGAGGAGCTGAATACTTAGAGGGCTTTCATAACGCCCCAGAGGTCTCTAACTACGACTTACTTTACATTGGCATAGCGAATAACCAAGATAGCTATGAGAGGCTTTTGGCAAAAGGTCATCAAGCCCGGATGAAAATACTGAGTGAGGAACCCCAACGCTATCCCGGAGCACATTTAAGTGATGAAATAGTGTTATTTCTGTTTGAGGTTTCTCCGGTTCACATGCACATATTGAAACCCGAAGACGAATGGGAAGACCTTACAACTGAAGTTCGTATGCCACCGATTATCGCAGATGCTGAAAAAGCGTTTATCAGCCTTTTGAAACCCAACTACAATACGAAGCTCTACCCAAATTACCCGAAGGGAACTGATGGACTATATAATTCTGGATTAAACGTATACGGTTATGCCATAAACGAAAATATAAGATTCAAAACCCTATTTGGCGAATTCAAAGGGTATAGAAGCGACTCTCAATTTGACAATTTGAAAGACTACATCTTCATTGAAGGCGATGAAGTTGAGATCCATATTTCCGACTAAACTCCTCCCTTCCAAAGGTTAATGAAAAAAAGGCCTGAATGTACAGGCCATTAAATTTTCAGACGGTCTCTTCACAGATTGCAAGAAGCCACACATTGTTGCGAATTTTGGCGTTAGCCGCATTGTAAATGCTATCCCGTTCAACGTCGGTGAGCGGACTTTCAACAACCTTCATACTCACTATACTCTCAATACAGTTATTATTTCCAACTCCGACACTGAGCGAATTAACGAGATTAAGCGCATCTAGGGACTTAGCATAAGGCAGATCTACTAGACTCTTGATCCAGAGCGCAACATTCATACTAGAGTCATCGGAAAAATAAAAACTGTTGCCCTTCTTACTGAGCCCAATGCTCAGGTGATCTATACCATTTTGAATAAAGGGGACTAGCGGACCGCCTTCGAGGCTTGTCCCAAACAAATAAAGCTTTACCATAAGTACTTGCGACCGAGTGGCCTTAATAGCTGCCGGACGGGTCATATGATTAGCGGTACCGACCAGGAATTGGTTGGCAATTTCATGACGAAGTCGGCCGACAATGTCATACGCGTTTGCACGCAGATAGCTGATTAGCATACCTGCCGGCAAGGCGAGAATGCTCCCTTTAGCGAGCTTAAGGTCAAACTCCTTACCGTCAACCTTAAGACCTTTGGCAACTATCTCCTGATTATCGTGATCAGGGATACTTCTATCACTAACCTGAATTGCACGTGCCACTGCAAACTTCGCAGTAAAACCATCTGAAGCTGAGCGAACTACGCTTAGAATGTCACACTGCTGCGTGATGTGCACCAAATACTCACTCTTGCGGTCATCCTTTGCGGACCCTAATACAGCTCCAAATGGCAATAAGCGGCTGAAATTAGCTAATATCTCTTCATCATCCTTTGCAAGAAATTTTTGCTCAAGGGGAAAACCAAGCCAATTAAAGTGCGAAACAAGATCTCGGGCAGTTCCAGGATTCACAAACGATGCCAACAGCCGCGTGACAATAGATGGCGTTTTTTTTGCATCCCTGACTAGTTGCTGCTCAAAGCAGATGTCTAGCTGTTTGATTGCCTCTGAAACTTGCGCCGAGCACTCTACATGCCACAAATATTCTTTAGCCAAATATTCGCTAAGATGCCCATCGTAAGGATCACTGTCTAGACTCGCGCTCAGGTGGATTTCCTGCATAGCCGCAGCGTCCAAGTTCCAAAGCGTAGCCTCTGCAAGGGTCTGCGCTTGTTCTAGGGCAGCTGTCCACACCGACATAAACTTCCGCATGTGCTGCGCGGCTTCCTTCTGACGCTGGAGCTGTTGATAGTTGAGACGAATGCCTGCCGAACCGAAGTTTTCTTTAAATACTTCCTTTTTAGGCAGCAAGATTAATCCGGCCGCGCTAATTTTGGATTGAGTGCTGAACCTCATCTTTTCGGAGATCAACTCACTACGGCTAGACATAACAATTATGCTGGGTAACTGTTCGGGCTGAGAATCACTTAGCCCTTTCAAGTATTCAACAAGCTGATCAACCGCACCTGCACTTTTTTGTAATACCAGGTCAAAAATTACTAAATCGTAGGCCAGCAAATCGGTGTGCTTGGTGGGACGAGATTTTTCAAAAAACAATTCAAATTCAGGAGCAGCAAACGCACCCTCAAGCGCATTTTTAAGCTGTGAAACCTCTTTCGATCTTTCTAAAAAAGGATTAAGCCACTGCTTGTACTCGTCTTCAACTTTGGCTTCAAACTGAGCGTTTAGCAGGACACTTTGAACAAAATTATCAGATTGCAGATAAGCCTGTTTTTTTTCGTCGTCATATTTATCGGTATCGGGTAGACCACCTAGTTCTTCTGTCAGCCGCCAGAATTCTTCAAACTGTGGGGATGTCACATCGCCGAGCGTAGCTCTGAAATCGCCTACCACTTCGTTAAGATGAAAAGATGTCAGCCCCGAAAGCTCATCGTCAATGACAATAACTTTGAGAGCTTTTTCGGGCACTACCTCCGCGCTGGCCTCAATCACCATAGGCTCCACGGCAGCGTCATTTACCGCCTCAGTCATTTATCAAACCTCATCCTTTGGTAGTTCAATAGTGAAAGTACGATGACGACCATCATCATCCACACTTTCGTCCATAAAAATTTTTCCGCCATGGTATTGGACAAGCTCCGAGGCTATATAGAGTCCTAAACCTTTACCTTTTCGCCGCATCGAAAAATAGGGCTTGAATATCTCCTTAGCGTATCGCGGGTCAACTCCAGGACCGTTATCGGTAACGCTAACGGTCAACGCGCGCGAGTCAACGTCGAATCTAATTTCACGCTCTTTCTCTCCTGGTTTCAGACCTTGCTGAACCCAGTAGATTGAGTTAGTTATTAAATTCTCAAGAGTCTGAGCAATCAAACCCTTGACCATGAATACATTCATAGGCTCGTTGGACTCAATACCATCCAGATAGACTGAAGAGCTGATTTGGTGACGTTTAAATCGATTTTTAAAGCCGGATGCAATACCCGCCACTTGCGCGACTAGGTCGTACCGTTCCTTACGATTACGACCTGATGGGCTCATAGCGTCGACGGTGCGAATCCGTTTGTTTGTGGAGATAATTTGAGATCTAAGGTTGTCAATAACAGTAACCACCTCCTGGTCACCACTGTTTTTTAACTCTGCAAGCAGCTCACCAGTTCGCTCTGTTAGTCGAGATAGTTCATGAATGACGATTTCGACCACTAACCCAATATTTGCTAACTCCAGAAGTTCCACACGTGTTTCACGCGATAGGCTCAAAGAGTTCTTGATGGTGTTTACATACTCAACTTGGCTATGCAAGGTCTCACGAATCTCCATGAGCTTACCTCTATGCTCTTTTGGAAGGTATTGAGCAATATCATTTACAATTTTTATGGTCTTTTTAAGCTTATCCTCGGACTTCTTCAAGGATTCGTTCGTCGAATCCTCTGCGATTAGCATTTTCGCTTCGGCTTCTTTAATAGTATTGATATGCATCCGAAGGTCTTGGACAACCACTCCGCCCAAAATATGCTTTAGAAGTTCTTGTTGAGGGCAGGAAATTAAACGCTCACGGTTTGCAGAGTCGATTAAATAGGGATTCATCTCAGACGAGATGCTTACGCTCCCGACAGTTTGATATCTATTTAATGCAAAACCCTTCGACTTTAATGCCCCGCTGTCCCACTCAAGCCAATCGTCATCCATCCCCCCTGTTTTGCCTACTCGAAAATTATCTCGATATATCGCAAAACCACCGCACCAGTGATTAAGCTCTTCTGCGATTTGATTACGATTGAAGTCAACTTCGTTGCTCGTTAGAGACTTTCTATTAAACCACAAACACCTAGCCGTCCACCTTCCAAGTTGGTTGAAGACCTCAACAGATACATTGAGCTGATTGGAAAGCTCCTTGCGCGACCATGTCCTCACCTCTTCAGAACTCGTTGCTCGCCATGACAACACTCTGCGAAGAATGACATCTGTGCCATCTAAGCCAGACGGATTGAATTCGATAGTAGCGACGAATTGTGCACATTCTTTCAACCACTTGGGTAACGAACTAATTGGCTGCCGCTTTCCGTTGAAGTAGATATCTATCGGATACGGCTTACGTACCGAAGCAAAAGGATCTTGTAATCTCCGCATGTACCGATGGATAAACGCGTCTACTTTCTCTTGCGTCCAATTGGACGTCAAATCTGTAATGACAACCTTCGTACCTTTCTCGCCAGGTGTGGACTGCTTAGATTTCTTGACCTCTACAGTGACCTGATCTAAGTAAAGGTCAGGATCGTCGAAATCAGCCCACCTGAAATCAATTCTGTGCCAAAGAATATCATTGTGCGTAGTTGATTCAACGCTTGCGGTACCACCTAAACGCATCATTGATAAACGGCCAATTCCTTTCTCGCCTAATAAAACAGGCTCGCCGGGTAGCGCATCTTTCTTCTGCTTTAACTTTCCAGGAGTACCTATAACCAAAAACCTGTCAGACAGATCATCTTCGGTCATCCCGCACCCTTTGTCTTCAACCGTAATATATTGTTGACTACGGAGCGAATTTAAAAAACTTACAAACTCTTGGTGATTGATACACTTCTTCGCCTCAGCAATGATCAGCATCCGCTCTTCCGGCGGCAGCTCTTCTGAAATTGCTTTGCGAACACGCTCGGTGGCTTCAATTTTGTCAATTTCTTTTGCTTGAACCTGTTCACCGATAAGTTCTAACGCTGATAAATCGACAGCTGCATTGATGTGAACCTGGACACGAGGTGATCGTGCGTCAAAAGCATTCTTTATTAACTCGTTAAGCGCGACGTCATCTGACGTGATGAGTTCGCCCCCAAGGTGTTTTAGAGTCCGTGCTGCAATTCTAAATCCGATAGCCATATATACCCCTTCTTGTGCGTTTCCCATACCCTACAGTCCATCTCAGATATTGGGCTCAGGCAAATAGCAATGTGCACCCACGGAGTCCGCGACGCCAGCACCAAGGTTGACATCACTTAAGGCTGAAGCAAGCGACTTTGAGAATGTTTCGTTTCGATAGGTATAGTCAGCCATTGGAGTCGTCCGTGATTTAGACAGTGAGCATAATGGGAAATCGCCAGCACAGGTAGGTGTGAGCGACCGAATATGGTTTAACTCAGGAGTGCCTGTGCTGACGCAAGGTCTCAGTCAACCGTCAGAGACACGTCAGAGGGGCCCATCTTGTGAAAGTACGGCGTCAGTTGGCCACACGACGCGCGCAACGTATGTGTGTATGGAGGGAGACCTCAGTGTGGCGCCAAATCGGCTGAATTCATGACATGCGTTACAGCCGCCCATCGACTGGAGGAGTCCGATTCTTCTACCGATCACTCGATGAATGGCACGAGCACTGGATCATCATCCGTTTTGATTACGAAGTCATCAGCGCTCACTAAGCAGTGCAAGGGCTATCCCTTCATAGCACGGCCGCGCTCAAAGGCGGACCGCTTGCGAAAGGACACCTATAATCTCATTTTCCGTCCGAAGAAGAAGATCCTGCTCAGCATTGAACTACAGAGACCTCAGCTAAAACCGACGCTCTCATCAACGGCACATTGGATTGTCAATGAATCTTCAATAAATTCATTGACACAAGCAGGGCTTCGTTTCTGCAAGGTTGACACCGGCAATGGAGACTCAACGCAAGCAGCGGGAAATTATTGACACAAGGTGTGTAAACCTCCATGACCTCCAAGCCCAGAGTAGGCTTTCATTTCATAGGCGGAAATGCGTTAATCGCGATTTTCGGCACCAATGCAGGTAATTTAGAGACGCCCTAGGAAATAGGGTCTTGGTCTACCCAGTAGACAATCAGGGAAGGAGATACCTACGTGCATGAAGATCACCTTAATGATCACCGAGTTTAGAGCAGCAGTATCTAACACGGTTCAGCCTTACTTTTTGGCAAGGAGGTAAAAATGAAAGCTTATGGAGGATCGGACTTATCGGAAGTAAAAAAGGGGAACATCCTTAATAACTACGGTTGCCTTTGCCCAACCCAAGACAAACCGGCCGGGGGTAACTGCCAGTGACCACAAGGCTTGTTGAGTTTCTTGCACGATGTGATTTTGAATCTTTAACCGATCTATTAGGTGACACTACAGTTACACTTCTCAAAAAAGTTGTCACTGAAGCTCTAAACCCTGAAAGCTTAGCATTTCTCGTAGTGAGCATACTAGGAGAGGAAGGGGCACTACGCAATAAAACTGTTCGCCAGTTATTATTTTCAAAGCTAGATACAGAGGAAGGAAGAAAGCTCTGCGAATTTCTTCAACTACCAACATCTACCGCATTGACCACCCTGAACAGCACCAACTTTGACATTAACCCATCTAATTTCGAATTGCTCACGCGATGGTTCGCTGTACCATACAGTGCGAGTGAGTTAACCAATAGAGAAATCGAAGTTTCTCGAAAAACCGTGGCGAGTCATAAGCTTCGATCCCATCAACTTAACGCATTCAGAAAGCTCAGGACCGCGATCGCCAACCCACATGCATCAGCATTAGTACATATGCCTTGGGGTGCTGGTAAACTACGGCTAGTAGCTACAGCAGTTGTTGACCTTTATCGGTCAGAGCGCGACGGCCAGGTTATCCTATGGTTAACCCCAGGAGAAGCCCTATGTGATGACGCATTTAACGAGCTTCGTGCCGTGTGGGAACACCTGGGGTCGCGTGACATAACGATTTATCGGCTTTACGGAAATAGAGAAACGCCCGACTTAGGAAGCCTCGAAAACTGTATCATTGTTGCCGATATAGCGAAACTTCAAAGCGATGAAGCTAATTTAAATAAGTTAGGAAAAAAAACCCGAGTCGTCATATTTGGTGACGCTGAGCACATCAGCAAGCCAACTGGCGCAAACATCTTAAGCAATCTATCACGAGACTCTAATCTTAGTCTGATAGCAATATCCGCCTCATCGGGGTCCGAGATTACTTCTGATTCGAGCTCTGCAGAGCTCAACCCGCGTTTTTCCGACTCTTACATTACCATTGACTGCGCAGAACCCATTCAGCTACTGAGTGAAGCTGGAGATCTTTGCAACATAAAGATAGAAATTCAAAATATTGATTGGAATGCTGATACAAGCAAGAGAACTAACGACTTAGAATATGATGCACATGAAGTAGAAAAAATCAGCAAAGATATTAATAGGAATCAAGCGCTACTGGAACTAATCATTTCTGAATCAGAAATGACTCAAGGCAATGTAGTTTTTTATGCAACTACAGGTGACCACGCTCGACTATTTGCAGGATTACTAGCTTTTCGCGGCATTCAAGCAATGCCTGTTACAAGCGATAAATCTTCAGAAGAAAGAGATCGTGAAATGCAGAAATTCAAGGCCCGCAAAGGGAAAATTCTGTGTGTCCATGGATTTTTCATACCAGGCAGTTCAGTCCCTAATATTGCAAAGGCGATTATCGCTTTTCCAACACTATCTGATTCAGTATTTTATGGAATGATTGGGCGACTTGGAAGTGCGCGCATAACTGAAGACCACCTAAAAATCGTTGTAATCGCGGACTGTATTCCTTCAAGGGCGAGCGCGCACAAAACTTTCGAGTCTTGGACCAAGTTAGATTTTTCGGAGCTATAAGATGACGTTTCCAATCATTCCTCAAAACCTCTCGATTTCCGCAATGCGCAGTTCTGGCTACCGAGATACCGCCCACGCTTTAGCTGAGCTGATCGACAATTCCGTTCAGTCCGGAGTGGAGATGGGAAAAAACACGGAAGTCGAATTAATATGTATCGATGAAACAGCGCCTGGTGGCCGCCGTAGGCTTTCTCGCCTTGCAGTATTTGACAATGCGGCCGGCATGGATCCAGAACTACTGCGCAAAGCGCTCCAGTTCGGCAATGGAACGCGACTAGACCCAAAACACCAAAAGGGAATTGGAAAGTTCGGGATGGGACTACCTAATTCTTCTATTTCACAATGTAAGCGGGTTGATGTTTGGAGCTGGCAGAAAGGAATTGCGCACCATGTGTATCTTGATGTTGGTAGCATCCAACGAGGACAGATGACAGAAGTTCCCAATCCAGTTGTCTCGGCGATTCCCGCGGAATGGCTTTCCCTAATAGCAGGAGAAGTCGGCGCGCAAGGCACCCTAGTTGTCTGGAGTGAGCTCGATCGTGTTAGCTGGAAACAGAGTAATACGCTGCTAAGGCATACCGAATTTATAGCAGGCCGCGTGTATCGCCACTTTATTAACAACAAGTCAGTGCGAATCAGGTTTGCGGCTTACGAACTCAAGGCTTCACAATATATCTCTCTTTTTGAGAGCTACGTTAGGCCTAATGATCCACTATATTTGATGACTGGAACGAACGCCCCCGCTCCTTTCGATCAAAAACCAGCTTTCGATCCCTTCGGAGAGCCCCTAGTGATCTCGGTTGGCCACAACAATGAGGAGCATTTGGTGACGATTCGCGCTTCTATCTGCAAACCTGAAGCGAGAAAGGAGGGAGGAACTAAACCTATTGGACAGCACGCTCAAAAAAATCAGGGCATCTCGGTTGTCCGATCTGGTCGTGAGTTAGAAATGAATCACAGCTTCTTGAACTCGTACGACTCCAGGGAGAGATGGTGGGGTATTGAGGTCGAGTTTGAGCCCGGGTTAGATGATGTTTTCGGCGTAAGTAACAACAAACAAGCAGCCACAGCTTTTCTGCGCCTAAGCTTCGAGGAGGATGCTGCCGCTGAAGGGCTTACGGCCCGTGAATATCGAGATACACTTGAACTAGATCGCGATCCACGATTACCCATGTACCAGATTAGCCGTGAGATTGAAAAACTCTTGACTCAAATGCGCGGACATGTGGCGAAGATGCGTGAAGGCGATCGACTTCAAAGCCAAAGAGAGCGCCCAGAAAATAAAGCTGAAAAGGCTGCCACTGACTCCGTAACTCGTAGGAGAGACCGAGTTGGCGATACTGGGCGAAGTGATAAGGCCGAAGAGTCCCCAGAAGCCGATCGCACCAGGGATCTTACTAACGACATAATTCATGACGGCGTGGATGACAAAACAGCACATACGATCGCTGTGGACTACGTGAGCAAAAAAATAAAGTTTCGTTTTAAGCACGCAGATATTTCGGGCCAAATGTTCTTTGATGTTTCAACAGCTGGCGGATTGATTCTCGTCACTCTCAACACTAGACATCCAGTTCATGCCCGTCTGTTTGAAGTGCTTAAAACTGATGACCACCATGACCTACAATACGCAAAAAACCTACTCTCATTGATTGCTGCTTGGGCTAGGATGGAAGACGAAGCACCAAGCGATAAAATGCGCCTTGCCGTAGAAGAGCTCAGACTTAGTTGGGGTCGCATGGCTATGGATTTCTTTGAGGTGGAGGACTGATCAGTGGGAGGACGTGAAGCTATACGGGGCTTTTCCATACAAACGCTTGTTTGCTTGCTCGATTCTCTGCAAACGCAAAACAACCACTGGATCGCCGTCACAATCGAGCCAGATTCGGACAACGATAAGGTAGATATCTTATGGGAGTTCTCGGAAGGATTCCGAAGAGTTCAGCAAGTGAAGTCGTCTCAAAACCAAATTGGTCGAGCGGATGTTTCTAATTGGTGTTCAGAACTAAAAGCCTCAGGCAAAGCAGATAGTTATCAGCTCATTCTAGCGGGTCCAATAGCCGCATCAGTTCTACAAGACGCTCCTTTTGACGGTGTCGAAGTACCAATTCCCTCTTCCTTAGATACGCTCGCCCTCATTGACCAGGCCATTACGAAAGTTGACCGTTATCTCTTAGGAAAGCGCATAAGCTCTCTACCCCTTGCGATACGAGAATCATTAATCCATATTATTTCATCCCGGCTTCTGGAAGGTGCTGTACACGGAAAACGGCTTACACGAAAAGAATTTGACGGATGGATTTTGCATTGGATCACCGCTGCTTATCCAGAAGCTATCGAACAACGTCTTAGCGCAAACTGCGAGTCGTTGTGGAGTTCTATTGAATTCGTAAGCCCTAACGAACTTTCAAAAAGAGCTTTTGAGCTTATCATGCCGATTACGATGATCAACGGCGGCCTAACAACGGCAGTTGTGGAATGGTTTTTATTACGAGTTTCCTCCCTCAATCACGAGATGAGATATCGTCCCACGTTAATTTTGACCAGTGATTCCACGGACGTAAAGGTTCGACGCCTGACAGCTAGGCCGTTCGGCGAATTCGCTATAGCGCCTCAATCTGCTGTCTGTAAGAACTTACTATTTGTACATATTGATCGAGCTGGATACCAGACAGGGCAATGGCCAGAGGGAAAATATGATATCGAAATGCATGTGAAGTATGCTGGGCTGAATGCTCTTCAGTCTTTAAAAAAAGCAGCTATCTCCATCGGAACTACTGAAACTTCCGTATTAGGAACAACAAAGACGGCTCACATGAGTCTGTCGAGCTTAGAAGACTACCTAGAGATGCTCTAGTGTAAAATCCACGAAAATAACGCGTAGTCCGATCGCTTCGTTCTCGGATTCTTGTAATCTGAAGAGCTCAGCCCCTTACGGAGCGAATCGGCGCTTCAGCGCAGTCCGACACCGTGGGGCGGGGTAAACCACGGTGTTGTGCTCGTAGCTAGGCTCTATTTGTGACAGACATTACAACCCCCATCAGCTTCATCGATACCATATATATCGTCGATGTCCATGTTCTCCTCCCACGGACGCAGTGGGTTTCTTGGGCGCCGCGCCTTGGTTCGCAGCTTACGCGCTTCATATTCTTTCCGGATCGCGGCAACACGCGTTGGCTTTTCTAAATCAGAAAGCGGCTCACCTTTGGTCCAAGTGAAGGGCGATCCATGATCCAACGCCGTCTTCTCCAACGCCTTGGCCTCTTCAAAAGCACCAGGATGACGCTCGCGCAATCGAACCCATTCAATCTTTTGCTGAAAGAAACAAAAGGTACAGCCGCTCCGACTACGCCACTCGTAATACTCGGGCAATCCAACACCGGATGACTCCAGGATCTCGATTACCCCGGGCTTATCCACTCCCTCTTCACGGAAGGGAAGAACCACTTTGAGACTCTCATGTTTGGACGCATATCCCTCACGGTAATCCTCGTCAGAGCGTATGGCAACGTAGGAAAAGACCTTCTCGCCTGCAGCCAGCATCGGACGAGTCCATTCCTCAAAGGGAGCGAGTTTCAATTGCCGGGTGCACCAACGCGTCTGGGCAGAAGGCAAGAAATTGTTGTACTCCTTCAGCCAAAATTCAAAATCTCTCCTTGGATTTAACCTCAAGATTGGCTTACCCAAGAAGCCTTCAAGCTTTCCAAGGAAATCCTGTACCTCTGGCAGCTCCTCTCCAGTATCCGTGAAGAAATACTCGATATCCAATTCAGGCCTTGTCTGGCGGATGTAAATCGCCAGAGCGGCACTATCACGGCCCCCCGAGAGGCCTAGGAGATGCCGTTCACGCATAATCTGACCCTTCGTTCACAAACGTTGACCCTGCTTGAGCAAGAGCAGCGAGCAGCAGATCGCCCTCAAGCCCAGCGCTCCGCAACATCTCAAGGACCTTAACTGCTGCACCTGAAACAGCCTCTTTGTCTCGGCCTGCAACCTCAAAGGTTTTACTGATTAGATTTGACGAACCGCCTGAGCCGATTACAACCGAGAAGGCCTCACGCCCCGGTGCTCTTCCAGTAACCGCGATTAACGCCTCAGCTTTCCTGAAAGCGAGCGATAGGTCTGCGACCGCAATCAAAGCAGCGTCCACATCCAAGTCGGTCCAATCACGCGGGGGCTTTCTAGCCACCAAACTCATAACGTTTTCCACCCCTTCAAGCGTTCCATCCCGTTCCTGCAGGCGCAGAGCAAAGCCCTCAAGGCGAAGATCCCCCGTCGCCTTAGATACGTGGTGGGCCCTCTCTCTGAGTTCAGGGTCATCGCCTTCCGATGCATCGATGGCGTCAGCCAGTCGGCTATCCATCTTCCTTAACAAAGTGGGAAAGGCCCCAATTACCTCCAAAAGGGCGCTTTCTAGATGCACGCCATCTCCAACCGAACCAGCATCAAAAACGCTTGGCAGGTCTACAAACAGCAACTTATGCGGATCAGATGCTTTAACTAAGAGATCACGGACAGTACGTCCCATACCCGAGAGTTGTTGGGTACGCCTAGTCCACAAAGGTTGGGTAAATAGGATCTTTACCAACGCTCTGGCAATTTCTAGAGGCGTTTCGGATGCGGCTTCAAAACCACATTTACGGAGTACAGCAGCGATAGTTTTAAGCTGCTCTGCTTTCTCAATATCCTCATCAACCCAACGAAGCGCAAAGCGGCTTGGGTCTTGAAGCATTTCGTCCACATCTACGTCTGTAAATTGCGGCTCAAAAACACCGTCTCGATAGATAGCAACCTTATCAGAGTGAGCGAGCATGAAAGCAATCGCGATTACGGGAAGCATCCCAAGCTTCATTCCATAGGGTGCTCCACCCCAAAGGCTGTAAAGCTCTCTCACCCCTACAGTGCCGACGATCTGGCTCGAAAATTTCTTGAGAGCAGCGGCCCACAGTGGATGGAAGTCTCTTTTGTCGCTTGATTTAGGCGCCTGGAAGCCCCAGATGCCTTGGTTATCCAATCGATGGAGATTTGTTGAGGAAAGCAGAGTTTCGTATAGGCCCCTTTCGGCAGGATATCCCTCGATGCCCAAACACTCCTCATTAGTGTTTTGAACCATACGATGAAGCAGATCACGGCGCGCTTTAACGCTATTGCTCGACAATGCATCCCTATTGACGAGCTCACTCCACACTTTGGGCGCAGAGCTGAATGTTCGATCAGCCACATCCGAGGCAAGTGAGGACAGGCTGTCTGGCTTCACGAACCCCCCCTCATATAGCCATTTCGCACGCGTCACCGCTTCCCTCAACGCCTCCTCAAGCGCTCCCTTGACAGAAGATAGTCGAGCAGCTACTTCGCGCCTAGCTACAGAGTCCCCCTCCAACTCAGGGCTGTTTTCATAAACCAGACGCAGCGACATTAACTCGGCGCCAAGATCGCCTATGAGCTCATGATTAGGCGGAATGCCGAAGAATAGCGTGCTCTTAGCTTTGTTCTCCAGCCCGTTCAACGTCTTGGCTACATCCTCGACTGTTGATGAGCGCTCAGGCAGCACCAGCGCTAGCCGACCAAACTCCCCACTCTCGGGTTCGTATGTTTTCGACAATCGCTCGGCCTCTTGCACAGAGTGCATAGTCACACCAAGCCACCGGAAGGTCCCTGTGGAATGGTAGTGGCGCTTGGCGATGATCGGATTCAAACTCGCCATCGCCGTCAACGCTTTTGTGTCCGCCTCTACGAAGGTGGCACGAGCCTTCGACACTTCCTGATCAATATCGAAGTCGCTTCCTTCAAATATGGTCCAGGCTCCAAGATGCGCTCGATAAAGCGCTACACGCCAAATTGCCAAGCGCTCCATAGCCAGCGTTATGTCGGATTTCGAGTAGCCCGGCAAAACCGTGTGCAGCACCGCCTCATCAGCAACAAGCCCTGAAGCACCACGAAACATATCGATTAGCGCGAGCGTCTTAGCCAGCGAAATTTCTGTTTCGGTAGCCCCTTTGGCTGCCGCGCGTTCAACTGCCTCAACAGCTTGCGCCCAACGGTGTCCGTCGGGAGAAGCCAAGATCGCTTGCTCAAGATTCGCTCTAAGATAATCCCAAAAGAGGTCAGGTCCATAAAAGGATTTCCGATCCCAGCTCGAAAGGAAGTCTTGGAAGCCATGAGGCTCAAGCGATGTTAAAAAACCAAACACGCTTCGCTCATTTTGCCCAAACTGACGTCGTGAGGCAGGTCCAAGCAATGCTGCTGTCACAGGGTGAAGTGGCCAGCACTTATCAAGAAGAACTCCCATCCCACGGCCAACTGCCGGGCGGCGGCCAGATATGGCAGATCCAATTGTGTCGCTCATGCCGACTGTGTCTGGATGAGCTATGTCACATTGGATGGCCCTTCCGATTAGCTCGACCACCTCATCACCGGTTGCGACGAAAGAGACATCTGTGAACCGTCCTTGCACCTTAGCCCACTCGTCCCTTGCTTCAATGCCGAGCCGGGACGCGTATTGTCGGAATGCTTGATGGAGAATCCCTACAACAACCAGTTTTCCTCGGCTGCGAGCCGCAACCTCCGCAAGATCTTGGAAAAAGTGAACATCGTCACCGCCAGCGGCCGATGCTTCGAGTAGCTTCCCCATCTCATCGACTACCAGAAGTACGCCAGCACGACCATCTGCTTCGGCTTCACGAACTAGTGCGCCTATCAAGACATCAGAGTTGCCAACTAACTCGTCTCGCCCAGAGGCCTTACTCAGCGACTTGGAAAGTTCTGCGAGGATGCTGCTGCGACGCCCCACTACAGGTATGACAAGCCAACTGCCATCATCAGTGCTGAACGCCTCTTTAAAAGACGGAACCTCACCAACGAAGCGTTCCGACCTTTCGCGTAATGACGCATCGTCGGCGATCGCAGCGGCAAGGACTAAAGCCAGAGATGACTTACCGCCTCCATAAGGACCTGTCCAAGTAAAAGCGCGCTGACTGCTGCCAATAATTTGGCGCGTCATAATAGAGAGCGCTGCACGAGCAGTCTCGGTCAGCACATAACCATCCAATGCATCATGCCGTCCAAGGTCTGCGTCAATACGAACTGATCGTCGATAGTGCCGTTCGATTTTCACTGGCATAGCATCGAGCAACGAATCAGATTCAGCGGACATAGGATTCTCTCAACAATTTGGCCATTATCAATTCACAATCAAAATCGCCGCGATACACCTGACGCAGACCTGAGGTATCAGACCAACGCAGCTTCCCCTCAGTAAGCTCGCTCAGCGTGAAAAGGCGTTCTGCCACAGACTCCTCATCGAGTTTGAATACCCGCCCTGGAGACCCCGGCGCGTAGGCTGCGGTTTCAAACGTGAGAGAGGATTCACCCGCCCTGTGCCGCTGCCAAAAGTCTAGAAGCGCCCATGCGAAAAAAGCGTCGGTAAGCGTTGACTTGGGTCCACGCCGGAAGGAAAAAACACCCTTTCGCTCCTCTTGGAGCAACCCGAGCTCAGCAAGCATGGGCTCAGCGGCCTCTTCAATCGAAGAGGTGTTAGATCTTGGGGCGTATCCGCGCAGACATGTGTCTAAATCGCGACTGAGCGTGGCGCTGGAGAGTTTTCTTCCACCGGAGATGGCTTGAGCAAACTTGGTGAGCGTTGGCAGCGCTTCGTCTCGACTAAATGATTGTGAGGTGAAGACATTGAAAAGCCAGTACCACGTGGTTGAACGGCTCCCACGACCGGCCAAGCACCAATGCGCATACCATGCAGTGGAGGGGCTCTCGGAGAATGGATCCAACCCTTCATCCAGGAAGATTTCTCTGCCCGTCGGGCTGAGTTGGAAACTTCGTCGAGACTCGTCCTCAACCAAGACATCGCACGCTAGAGCCCAATGCTTGATAGCCGCGACCATATTCCGACCCACGCCGAACACTGCGATTGCTTTCTCGTCGGTGAACGTGGTCTTGGGCACGAGCCCATTTGCATCTGCGGTTTCAACTGCTTTCTTAAGCCACATCTGACGAAGCGGGAACGTCTCATGCCCAGAAAAATGGGCGTCTATCTTGCCATCGTGCATCGAAGTCATTGGCCCCATCCCAAAACTGATAACCCTTTTTCAATACCGGAGGTCCAGCCTGGTGGACTCATCCAGTTGTCCGGGGAGATAAGGGCGCATTGTATCTGGCCGATACTCCGATGTCTCTTCAAAAGCCTGTGCCAATTGTCACGCTCAAGGCCTCGTAGCTGAAGAAACGCACCCTAAAGACTTGATCCGTTGCGAGTTGAGGAGGATCTGCGGGCACATGAAGCAAGTACCGAGGAGGTCAACAATGCTGAGCTCGAGGGTGCTGAGGAGGGCGGCTGTGCCGAACAGCATCAAGACTGTACGCATGTACAGTTAAGCGCTTTTTGCGCATCCGGTCAATGTCGCGCAGATGCACTGGCAAGCCTGAATTAGGTAGTACTTAGAGCGGTTGAGCTAGTAGTTCCGGACAACATCGTAGCTATAGATCTCATCCGGCAACTGTTGGCTTTTGCGCTCAAAGCGATAGCCTTGGAACGGCGTCACAGCCTTGAAAGATCTCTTCAACTTCATCGCAGGCGGCATTGAGGACTTTATTCGGTTCTGAACTGAGTAAGGTCTTGGGCGCTTTTCCTCCCAGACAGTTGTTACTGCATGCGAACCAGCAAGCCATCAAGATGCCGAGAGCTTCAACCTATGCCTCTACCGCGACGGAGGAGTATTGGCCATCAAGGTCGATGGTCAGACTAGTGGTAATCTTTGCGCCAGGTGCTCTGTCATTGCTCTGTGTGATCGGCAGACCTTGACTCCATCATTGGACATTTCGTCTCCTCTCCTTTCTGGATGTCGCGGACCTGCTTGAGCATCGAAAGCGAGAAACTGATCAGAAGATTCCGTGCTCAAGGCGGAAAAGAGTATCCATGACCAAGGTGAATTCGTGGACGTCGTGCATCAGCGCGCAGGGCTGCAGCTTATCTTGGCTACGGATGCGGCTCTCAAACCATTTGCGGGCGCTTGCTGGTGACCTCAAAACCACAGTGGCCCGGGAGAGAACCAGCGCTCGAGCTGATGTGAAGCAGCGGTGTTCAATGCTCAAGCAGCCCATGGCTGCGGGTGCAGCCGGCCCCAATATTTGAAAGCTGGCGGCCACATTACCGCCATCTGGGCAAGGGTTGGGTTGCAGCGCGGTAGAGCCAGACACAGCCGGTGGAGCATTCGGGTAAGAAGCATCATGGATTGTAAAGTCGCAGAAAAAAGGATCAAGAAGAGGCCAGGTCGAAAGTGATGGATGCAGTGCTTTCGGACTGCCAGAGAGCTTTGAAACTTCATCCTGCCTGATCGCTTCGCATCGTCCAGCCAGTCTTACAGCTTCTGCCGTGGGGTAATGACGCAGCAGCTGCCTCGCTTGCTCGCGCACGTAATCGGGCAAGGTTTTATCTCGGGAAATCGTCGCCAGAAATCCGCCCGTTTCAATTACGCTGCGAGTCCGCTCATAGGCAGTGGTCATAGCGCATGCTCGCCACTCGGTAGCAGGGCGCATAGCTTCTTGAAGACTTCAGTCGCTTTCCCAATCAGCATGAGCTCATTCTGCGCGCCGGCGCTGACATCCTCCGTGTTGACGTGAATCACCGTCGCACCGTACGACAGGGCAATCCTGGGGATGTCAGCTGCGGGCGTAACGATTCCAGATGTACCCACGGAGATCAGAACATCGCAGTTCTTCACCAAGGTAATTGCTGACTTCCAAACGTCTGAAGGCAAGTCCTCGCCGTACCAAACTACGCCAGGGCGTAACTTCCCGTTGCACCTGACGCACCGTGGCGGTTCGACTTCGCCACCGATAAGAGACGTCGTCTGCGAAGGAGGTATTTCTGCCGGTCGATGGCACGCAAAGCACTTTGGCGTAGAAAGGCTCCCATGGAGATGCAGTACATCCACAGATCCCGCTCGCTCATGCAAATCATCAATGTTTTGAGTGATCACGGAGACGCTATACCCCGATTTGGCCAGTCGGCTCACCGCAAGATGTGCAGCATTAGGAGCGGCTTTAGAGACCTGTTGGCGCCGCCACAGGTACCATCCCCATACCAAAGGAGGATTTTCACGAAAGGCCTTGGCTGTTTCCATATTACGCGGATCGTATGAAGCCCAGATACCGGTCAATGGATCGCCGTACGTGGGGATGCCACTTTCAGCAGAGATTCCCGCCCCCGTGAAGACGACAATCTCGGGGGCGCCCGACAGGGCCTTCGCGGCGTTTCTAAATTCAGGCACAGAATATACTCAGTACTGAGCCGGTAAGGTCAGGCGAATCTGGCGAACATCATTGACTATTCGCCCTAAGAACTGGTACCGGCTTCAGGTAAAGGGGAGCGTACATCTGATGAGTTGTGGACTTAGGGGCTGGCTCCGACATTCTGGGCTGATGATTTTCTAGCCGCTTTTTGGAGAACCATACCCGTGATGTTTTCTTCCTGCGAAGGTCTAGATCCCCCATTTTGTAAACGCCTTGCGAGGTGCGATACACCACTGCACTTTCCTCAGTTGCGACACCTTGAAAACAAGTGATTCGATCTAGATCCTCGAGGCTCCATTTGCCTGAGCGGCTGATCGCTGGTGGACAAAGCATTTGGACTTGGCTGATCTCCACATTCGAGGCGGCAGTAACGTAGTGCTGAAGCTCATACGCGCAACTGACCATTGCAGCGCGATCACACATCCCAGTCTGAGTGGAGGTGATAGTCAAGAGAAAAACCATGCCCTCCAACTCACAGTGTGTCCTGGTGAAGACAGTCCGTTCTGCAGGGTCAAGTACGTATATCAATTGCTAAACCACTCCCAATTCAGTCGGCACCGCCCGTATACCCTTCGTGGAAAAACAATGGGTAGCGCCGCACATCGGTGATACGAAAACTCATGCCATCCAGACGCTTGGCGTAAGCATCCCGCAATTCACGAGTCGTGAATCGGGTACGCCCTTCCTCCTGAAGCAGCTCATACAGACGCCTGTCAAAGATGGAACGAGGCTGATTTCATTGAGGTACCAAAGGAGTGGATTTCCCAAAATACGGATTATAGTCCGTGGCTCGTGTGTCCGCAAACGCAGGATAGTCCCGCCTCAAGTGGAATTGAGACGGTCATGGACAAGTTGGCGAAAGCGTTAGGGAGACGCATCCGAACGCAGAGGAAAGCCTGCCAGATTTCTCAGGATGCACTGGCGCTGGCCTGCAATATCGACCGCAGCTATATGGGCCGGATTGAGCGTGGCGAAGTAAATATTACCGTCGAGAAGCTTTATCGCATCGCAAGTGTGCTTGCATGCGCCCCATCAGGCCTACTGCCTGAGGTGTCAGAGCTGCATCCCGCCTGATCGGCCATGGCTCTCATGAAGGCTTGAGATTACTAGTGCTGCTAGCTCCTCCCGACGGAAGCTTCGTCCGGCGCTTGTCTTATGATGCTGCCGGGGAAGCCGGTTCTATCAATGATGCAGCTGAACCTGGCGCGACTGGTTTTGACGCTCAGCTAGCTCCAGCTCTCTCACGCGCGCCCATAGCTGAAGGTTCTGCGTAAGCACTCGATTACGCTGCGAACTGACCATCGCCAACTCTTTTTCTAAAAGCACAACCTTATCGTGCAAACGTTTAATGCTTTTACCATTTGAAGAGTCACGCCCCTTGTTAACCCCAGAACGACAAGCTTCGATCTTAGCGAGTATTGGCAAATGTGCTTTGCGAGACTTTTTCAGGTAACCACGATCAAATCCAGCTTCCAGGCTGACTACGCTGGCAGTGAGTTTCGACAGGTCTAAACTAACATGCTCGGGCACAACAGGATTTCCAGCCAGGAGGCGCTGCAAAGCTTCCTCGCAAGCGCCCAACCCGTTACCTTTTCCGTCACCAGACTTCATCGTTAAACCTCCACTGAGTCAATCAGGCGAGCTTTGAAGGCAGTTAAACGCTCAATATCGCCCTTCACAATTTGATATTCGCCCGAGCCTTCTGCGTAACTGCACAACTCATCCGTCGCATCCTCAATCGCCGCATTGAGCTTATCGGGCTTGATGATCGCCCCCTCGCAAGACAGGCATTCCGAGTAGTCACCGAGCAAGAATGAGTCGCAGCGACCCGCCTTGGTACACCCACCGAGCAGTGTCGGACGGTTGCTAATTGCACCGCTTTTAACCCGTTGCTCGGTGTCAGCGCGCACATCTTCAATCCGAATCTCACCCGACTGGAACCGCTCTTTCTGTTTCTCCATGTACGAACCGGTGCCGCCGAACAACGGTTCCTCATCAAACAAAAGATCGGCAATCAACTGGTTCGCCACCGACATGGGCATGGCCATCTGATACTCGAAGGCGAAGTGATTGCTTGGCAGGACGAAGTCTTTTTTCTCGTCGTCGTAGTAGCCAAAAACGGTGCGCAGGTTATCGTAGTGATTCCCGTAATAGCGCGCCATTTCATTCGTCATGTGCTTGAACTGCGCCCGCAGCGTCGGTAACGAAAGAAAGCCGCTACTGCTGCCATAGAATGCCAGCGATCGACGAAACTGATGACTGGTCAGCGGCCAGGGCTGGCCGACAGCAAACGCTGGCTCATTGTAAAAGTCGCGAGAAGGATCGCTCTGTGCAAGTTCCTGTAAGTCCTCTGCCTGGATCGACAGCCCGTGCAAAGCGCTTCCTTCTGTCGTTCTACTCGAAAAACTTGTCACTCCAACCTCGGCACTGCACCGCGAATAACCTACTATGGAAGGATTGAGAAACAGCGGGCAGCAGGCATCCAGCTCGATTTTGTAGAGTTTGGCGAGTCCGCGACAAATGGCCTGGGCGACTTCGACGGCCTTGACGACTGCCCCCGGCGCGAACCATACGCCGTCTTTCTTGTAGCCGGTGAACTTCGTGGTGGTCGAGAGCACGCTTACTGACTGCGGCTTATCACGTTCAATGCCCCGTTCGTCGACGGTCTTCGGCCTGACGACTTGATCGGATAAACAGCGATACGGCATTCGCATCACCTCCTGATCGCGCATGCCGGTATAGAGGTGGATCACCGTTTTCACCACATACTGCATCTTGATCAAGATCCGTTGCAGGTTTCTCTTACGAGAACACTCAAACTCACCGGCAAACACTGAACTCAGAGAGTGATTCTTGATCGCTTGCCCCATTTCGGGCCGCCAGTGTGCCTTGCCACCGAGCCCCCTACATTTCTGATCGAGATGGTTAATGCCGTAATGCTCATCGGCAAAGCAGACTATAAAGGATTCGAAACGCCCAACACCTGCATAAAGCTGATCGAGCAAGTCGCCAGTAAGATTGATGAGATTTAAATAGATTCGCGTCGGAATGACGGGATGCTGCTTGGAGTCGGGCCGTTCGCGGTCAAAGCTGGCGGGATTTAGCGAGATATAACCCAGCCGTGCTTCGCCAACCCTGGCCAAGCTTTGCAAAATCCCAGCAAGAACCTTTTTATCGAAGGTACTTTGGCTAATAAAAGCCGCCAGATAAACTGACACAGTAAAGAGCTGCTGTAAGGACAGCACGCCAACCATGGGTTTCTGTTTCTGCTCATTACAGAACTGCATAGCGAGGCGCAACACCATCCAATACTGGTTCAATGTGCTCACACTCAACTTACCAAGTCGCCCGCCACCGGCAAAATAGATCAAACAATACAGCAGATGTTTGGCTTCTTCGATCAGCGCCTGCTCCGATTGCTCGTTTACGTCGAACACTGTATCAAACCGGATTCTGTTAATTTTTTTTGCACTGAGCCGGTATGGGTTAAAGTCCCACGCAGAATCACCGTATACCGCGCTGGCGTTGCCGCGCTCATCGCGACAAAGAACAAAATTGGGTGCTGGCTTGCCATAAAGTTGCGGCGCCTTATCTGGCTCACCAGCAGGTGGAAACTGACCGCTGGAAAAGAGACTGCCGATTGACTCAACAACGGTGTTCAAAATACCACCCCCATCTTCTCATACCGGCTCAACCGATTTTCCCAGAAAGGAGTGAGCTCACCGTATTCAAACACTTTGACCTTGACCGTTTCGACTAACTGCTTAACCATATCCGAACGTTCTCCAAGCGCCTCAAGGATGAACTCGATACGGATCGACAATTCTTTGTAGAGCGCTTCAGCATGGGCCGCATCGGGCGCTGCTTTACGCACAGCATTGATCACGTACTGCAAGCTCACAACCTTGTGCAAGTCTTCTTCATCGCTATGACAGGTATAGTGCTCACAATACAAGCAGCCATATTGGCTGCGGCAGTTCGGCTCGATTGGAGCATTGCCAAAATCGCGCACTGGGAGCGGATGATTGAACCCATCACAGTGCCCTGCTCCCGTTGCGATCTCGCCTGCTGCGGGCCTCTGGCTGCGCTCACGCACAACTTGGGCAGCATGATGAATGGCCTTCCAGAACTGTCCGAGCTCAGCTTCCTTCTGCTCAGGCGTAGCCTCCGAATAAGTTGAAAGATTGACCGCTACGCTGTGATTCAACGTTGCCGCTACCATGGACGGCGACACGCCAGCGGTGTGCATCCCAAGGCTCTTGTACTTGCGCATCTTGCGCGGCGACAGTTTTGGCACCTTGGGGTCAAGGAAGGTGCCGCTGATGCTTGCAAAGAAGCTAGACAGCGCTCCGGATATTTTAATATCTGAAAACTCGTGAGTGGTGCTTGCTAGTTCGCCACTCGCAGGCATCGAAAAGAACAGCCGCTCATGCGACAGACCATTCAGAATCCACTCACGGAGTTTCAGGTACTCCTTGAGCAGCGGCAAACCCGAGTCCCGCCCGATATTGTAGAGGGTTGCTTTTCCGCCCGCCCGGAATTTCACAGCCGACAACTCTTTCTTAATTGGAGACTTCTCAACTTCGAGCGCGTCTGCATAGCTAAATTGCTGAAACTCGGCCGGCGTGGCACCTGTGATCATCACAAAAAGGCTCGCATAGGCCTTTGCGGCCAGACCCGCCAGATGAAGCCGGTACCTGTAGCGCTCATCTTCGTTGGCAGCATCCAAAGTCGCCTTTGCTTTTAATAGCGCGCGCTCTACTACGGACTTAACGGGTCGCTTTCGCCCCATTTTTTCAGCAACTGCCCGGAACTCTTCGAGCGTAGCAATCCGTCGCTCGGCGGCATTATATAAAGGCAGCGATTGCTTAAATGGACCAACACCGCCCTTATTCGATGGAAACACCACCACTTCATAATCGCTGACAGTCACAACTAAGGGATAAGGCTGGTTGTTCAGGACGAAAGCGCTGCATTGCTGGGCAATCGCCAAACAGACGTCCCGGTACGCATCAACATGAGCGGCGCTGGCTGCCTCAGAGCCACTTCTGGAAGTGATCGTGACCGCGCCCGCGAGAATATGGTAGCTATCCTCTGGATAAAGCAGTTCCATAAGTTTGGAAATAAACACCTGACTATTTCTTGCCGTGAGGGGTTTCCATACCTTATGGGCTATTTGATAATTCAGGTGCGCAGTATAGTCTCGATAGGCTTGCTGGGCTTGCCCTGCATTGGCAAACACTTCCCTGTAGCCGTGCATATTCAGCCAGTCGATAAAATATTCGACAGTTTTCAATCGCGTTAACACAGTCATGTCACGCTGACCGACAAAGAACTCCAGCAGTCTCACAATCAATTCACGGCGGCTTTCAACAAAAGACTCAATCACCACCGGCGTACCGCGATCATCAAATACGCTGCCATTCTTTCCACGAATGACATACGCAAAACTGCCAATATCAAAAGGCTTCTTCCTCACGTTCGGAGACAGCTGCAAACGCAAATTCTCAGGCTCGGCAAACTCCTTAGTGACTTCACTCAGCGTAATAATCCGCGTATCGGCACGATGCTCGAATTGCTGACGACTATCCATCGTGCGCCTCCACCTTCAGCACCGCGTAGCCACCATTGAACAACTTGCCCTCCCATATCTCTTGGGCAATGACCTTTTCGTGAGTCATCATGAACAATTTTAGGTAGTTCTCTGTCGTTTCCCTGGACTCGTGGTGCATGCGCTTCTGAATAAAGTCGATGTCTTCGCCCGGCTTCATCGTTCCTTCCTTAACCAATACCCGTAAGCGCTGATAGAGCTGATAGCCAAAGGTCGCTCGCAGCCAGTGATATGAGAAGTTTTTCGGGAATAGACTAGAAGCTTTTTGGATCAACTTGCGCTTAATTGTTTCCGTTACCTGTCCTGTCTGCGGCGACTTCACAATCGTATAGCGCGGATCGCTTTCGGCCATGTAATAGCAGTTGCCTTGGTCGGAGAGAAACAAATACATATCGTCCTCGACCACCGACAGGCCGGGACGACTAGCCTCTAACTGAGCACTGAACTTCTCCCGCCGTTTTTTCATCATCGGGCTTTTGGAAAGCGTGACCAGCTCTTCGGCAAGTTGCTTCGGAACGTACAGGACGTGCGGTTTGTCGTATTTCGTATCAATGCCTGTGCCGGGACCGGCATGTAATTTATAGTCCCCCCCAGGCTGCAGCTTGTTCTCTGTAAAGCCCTTCAAATGCTTCAAGCGCATGGTCAGAACGGTTTGCTTGCGGGCGCCCGTCATTAACGCGGTCATCAGGATTAATCGCTCAACCGCAGACCATTCTTTTTCATTGCGAATGGCGGCAAGAAACGCACCCAACTCACGATTGGAAAGCGGCCTAAGATCCTCGCCGTCTTCCCGTACGAACCCTAACGGCACTGAACTGACCGGCGTCGTACGCAGCGTTTGACTGCGTTTTTCTGCATCTACGACCCTGACGCCTTTAGAACCCTGCACGATAAAACGCACCTGTTTGATCGTATCGACACGTTTCATGTCGAGGTTGCGCCAATGCTCGGAAACGTATTTGTAAAAGTGATAAACAGCAGCGGTATATTGATTGATCACCTGATTACTGCGATGGCCCTCGTTAATCAGGTGATAGAAGTATTTGTAGGTAGGGCGATGCGGAGGTCGAGCACCGGAAAAGTCTTCCCAATCTAGATTTTTATCCTCACAAAACAGGAGGTAATCAAGTAGTTTGCTTGCACGACGCCGAACATCATCAGTGCGCCGATTTAGTGGAGACCTGTCACGCATGAGACTGAGCAAATAATCGTTCGCTTCGTGCCAAGGATCGCCATTCGCATGAAAGAGAAACGGGAAGTTGAACAAATCCCGATCATGCCCGCCGCCGACTTCATCGAGTTGGGAAACGACTCTGGAGGCATCCCCATCAAGCCCCAAGGTGGCCGAACCTTTTGGGGCGTCATGGACATATAGACTGGCGAAGGCGTCACGCAGATGCGAGATAAGAATCAGTCGGCCTTGGTGAAGCGGATTAATATAGGACATGGCTACCTCCCCATCTCAGAAGGTAGTCAAGCCTATATGTTACGCAATTTCAAATTATTCCTTATCTGTCAACCTACTCTTGTTAAGCGATTCAACCCATGGGTCCAACTTATGGAATAGCTTCGGATACCGCCCCTTCAGATCCTTCTTCACCTCGGCATAGGTGCTGCGCCAGAAATTGGCCAGATCCTGCGTCACCTGCACCGGCCGCCGTGCTGGCGACAGCAGGTGCAACTTGACCACCTGTCGCCCGCCGGCAATTCGCGGCGTATCGGCGAGCCCGAACAACTCTTGCAAACGCACCGCGAGAATCGGCGGAAACTCGCTGTAATCCAGGCGAATCGACGACCCCGACGGCACACTCAGATGATGCGGCGCCAGCTCATCGAGCTTTTGCGGCAACGGCCACGGCAGCAGATTACGGACGATGCTCGACAGATCCAGATTGGCAAAATGACTGAGTCGCGAGACCTTGCCCAGATAAGGCATCAGCCAGTCTTCAAGGGTATCGAGCAACGTCGCATCGCTGACATCCGGCCACTGACTGTCATCCTGACTGTTCAATTCCAACTGCCGCAACAGCGCCACGCGCGCCTGCCACTGGCGCAGCTCCGGCGTCCACGGCAACAACTCCAGCCCTTTGCGTCGCACCAGATTGACCAGCGCCTGACTGCGCGCATTTTCATCAAGACCGGTCAACGGTTCACGGCTGAGAATCAGCTCGCCGACCTTGCGCTGGCGCTCGGCGCGCAATACGCCTTCGCGTTCGTCCCAGTCGAGTTGATCAACGTTGCGCACCTGTTCGGCGAGCACCGAATCGAACAGCGCCGGATCGAAATCCGCCGCCAGATAAATCCGTTCTTCGCGCTGACCCTGACGGCTGCCGAGGTCGGCGATGACGATCCACGGCTCTTTCATCAGGCTGTCGGCTTCGGCGAACAGCGCCGCGCGACCGTTGGCCAGGCGATATTCGGCACCACCGGCACGCCGCTGTTGCGCGACACGATCCGGGTAGGCCAGCGCCAGCAAGGCGCCGAGCCAGCGCGGATGATCAGGATCGCTGACCGGCTCGCTCGCCTTGCCGCGCAGGTAACCGCGATATTGCCGCGCCAGTTGCTTGGCCCGTTGCACCCCGCCCTGCGCACCACGAGCCGCGCGCCCTTCGCCGGAAAGCAGCGCCAATCGACTGTGCAAATCCGCCCCGGCACCGCGCAAGATATCGCGCTCGCCCAGCAGCGCAGCAACATCGCAGGCCATGTGCGCCAGACCCAACGCCTGCCCGCGCAGGAGCAAATGCCCGATGCGCGGATGCGCTGGCAACTCAGCCATGGCCTGACCGTGGGAAGTCAGCGCCTCACCTTCCAGCGCGCCGAGCCGCTGCAACAACTCCTGCGCCTGGGCATAAGCGGCCGCCGGCGGAACATCCAGCCAGACCAGTTCGCCCGGCGTCACACCCCAGCGCCCCAGTTGCAACGCAAGACTGGCGAGATCCGCCGACAGAATTTCCGCACTGCCGTAAGCGGCGAGTTGCTCGTGCTGATCCTGCGACCACAAGCGATAACAAACGCCCGGTTCCAGACGCCCTGCCCGACCTGCGCGCTGCGTAGCACTGGCCTTGGAAATGCGCTGGGTATCGAGGCGCGTCATGCCGCTGCCGGGATCGAAACGCGGCACCCGCGCCAGCCCGGCATCGATGACTACGCGCACGCCGTCGATGGTCAAACTGGTCTCGGCAATGTTGGTCGCCAGCACCACTTTGCGCTGGCCGGTCGGCGCCGGGTCGATGGCGGCACGCTGGGCGTTGAGGTCCAGTTCGCCGTGCAATGGACACAGCAACACATCACTGCGCTCACCGATGGCGTCGGCCAGTTGTTGATGGACGCGACGGATTTCCGCCTGCCCCGGCAGGAACACCAACAGGCTGCCACTTTCATCGTGCAGCGCTTCGAGCACGGTTTGCGTGACGCGCTGATCGATGTATTCGCCAGGCTGAAACGGCCGGCCCCAGCGCATCGTCACCGGGTACATGCGCCCTTCGCTGCGCAGGATTGGTGCATCATCCAGCAGCCCGGCCAGACGTTCGCCTTCCAGCGTGGCGGACATCAGCAAAATCTTCAGCGGCTGTTCAGCTCGGAATAGCTCGCGACCGTTCAGACTTAACGCCAGCGCCAGATCGGCGTCGAGGCTCCGTTCGTGGAATTCGTCGAAAATCAGCAGGCCCACGCCTTCCAGCGCCGGGTCATCCTGCAAGCGGCGGGTGAGAATGCCTTCGGTGACCACTTCGATACGTGTGTTGGGGCCGACCTTGCTGTCGAGACGAATGCGATAACCGACGGTTTCACCGACCTTCTCGCCCAACTCACTGGCGAGACGTTCGGCGGCTGCACGCGCGGCGAGACGGCGCGGCTCAAGCATCAGAATGGTCTGCCCGGCCAGCCACGCTTCATTGAGCAAGGCCAACGGCACACGGGTGGTTTTACCGGCGCCGGGCGGTGCTTCGAGCACGGCTTCGTGGCGTGTTGCGAGGGCTTCACGCAGGGCGGGTAAAACGTCATCGATTGGCAAAGAAATCATGCTGGCTCCAAAACAGAGGCGCGAGTATAACGGCGAACTGCCAGGCGTTCGTCAGGGTCTTAACTTCACAAGACGAAGCTTCGTTATCAGATGACTCAGGAGATTTTTCCATGCGCTTACCTTTTCGCCTGATCGGCGGTGTACTGGTCGCCACCCTGCTCACGCAGATCACCGCGTGCGGTTCGATTTTCTACCCGGACCGGCGCGGTCAAATCGACGGCAAGATCGACCCGGCGATTGCCGTGCTCGATGCCGTGGGCCTGCTGTTCTACGTGATTCCCGGGCTGATCGCGTTTGCCGTCGACTTCGCCACCGGCGCGATCTATTTCGAACCGGGCCACACGGCGCAGATCGACCCGGCCAAACTCAAACAAGCCATCGGCCCGGACGGTCAGGTCGATAATCACAAGTTGCAGGCTATTCTCGAAAGCGAGTTGGGCCGAGACTTCCCTCTCGACGATCCGCGCCTGATTCAACACAAGGGCAGCACTCAACAACTGGCGATGTTCGGCCTGCAACCCGCCGCTTAAAAAGGACGTTCAATGACATCCAGCCCCGAACACGCCCGCCTGCTCAGGCTGGCAACCCGCGCCTCGGTAGCGGTGGCGTGCACACTGATCATCGCCAAAGCCATCGCCTGGTGGCTCAGCGGTTCGGTGAGCATGCTCGCCGGCCTCACCGACTCGGCGCTGGATGGTGTTACTTCGATGCTCAATCTGCTGGCGGTGCATTACGCGCTGCGCCCGGCCGATGACGATCACCGCTATGGTCACGGCAAGGCAGAATCGCTGGCGGGCATGGCGCAGGCGCTGTTCATTGGCGGCAGTGCAGTGTTGATCGCGTTTCAGGCCTATGAACGCATCCAGCAGCCGGAACCGCTTGGCGCGCCATGGATCAGCATTGGCGTGATCATTTTCTCATTGCTGCTGACCGTGGCCTTGCTGATGCTGCAGCATCGAGTGATCAAGCAGACCGGTTCCAACGCCGTGCGTGCCGACTCACTGCATTACCGATCCGATCTGTTACTCAACGGCAGTATTCTGCTGGCGCTGGTGTTGGCCGGGTTCGGCTGGCATCAACTGGATGCCTGGTTCGGACTCGGCATTGCCGCCTACATTCTGTGGAGTGCGATCCAGATCGCCCGGGAAAGTTTTTCGGTGCTGATGGATGAGGAGCTGCCAACGGATGTCAGTCAGCACATGCTCGAACTGGCCTGCAGTGTGCCGGGGGTGTTGGGCGCGCATGACCTGCGCACGCGGATCTCCGGTAACCACTGGTTTGTGCAGTTGCACCTGGAATTGCCGGGGGAATTGACCTTGTCAGTGGCGCACGGCATCAGCGACCAAGCCGCCGATGCCATTCACAAGGCCTACCCGCGAGCCGAAGTGCTGGTGCACGCCGACCCGATAAAAGCAGCTACAAGCCGCGAGCCGCAAGCTTCAAGCTTGTAGCTCGCCGCTGCTCTTACTGGACCTGATAACCGCGACTGCTCAGGCAATTGCCCTGCGCCTGGCGGTACGCCTGCACCACTTCAGGCGCAGGCTGGTAGGTTGCGGTGCACGGGTCGAAACCGCTTTGCTGCACCGCGTACTGATAGCACTGGTAACCGTCCTGCTGTACTTGCTCCGGTGACTGGCCGTTGGCCGGATAGGCTTCGACGTCATAGCCCTGGGATTGCGGCTGCGGCTGCACCGGCGGTTCGACGACCACGTAATCCTGCGTCGCTTCCTGATAGGCGTAGTAGGCACCGGCGGCGAGGAACAACAGCGAACCGCCGATCCAGACTTCACGGGCGTAGTCCGGCAAATACTGGATGCGAATCCCGCGTGGTGGCTGCACGACGATGTAGCGCGGACCTTGCGGGCGATACCAATAGCCGCCGGAATAGAAGTAATCCTGACCGCGATACGGTACGCGGTAGTCACGATCCGGGAAGCGATCGATCACATGCCCCGGCCGATATTGCGGGCCTGGGCCCCAACCGTTGCCGTGCCCGTCCGGGCGTCCCGGCCAGCGATTGTCGTTGGGCCGATTGTTGGTCTGCCATTGCTGGTTGTGATAACCGTTTTGCGGACGCTCGTCGCGGTAGTAGCCCTGACGGGGTTCCTGAGTCTGACGCACTGCATCGGGCCGTGGCTGGATCGGCAGGCTATTGGCCGGCAATTGTGGCGGCGGTGGCGGCTGGCGTACCGGGTTGGGGTTGTAAGCCGGACGACTCTGATCGTGGTTTTGCCACTGACCATTGTTGTTGTGCGGCTGACCGTTGTGTTCGAACTGGCGGCTGTTGTCGCCACGAATGATTTCGTTGTTCTGCGGACGCGGCTGATTGTTGCCGCCATGGCCCTGATTATTGCCCTGATGGTCCTGGCCGTGGCCACCGCCATCCGGTCCACGATTCTGCGGTTCATCGGCAAGTGTCTGCACACTGACACTGACACACAACAAACCAACACCGGCCAGACGCCAGATGTGCGAATTCATGCTCTTCCTCACTGCGGGGGCCTGTAAATGCAAGACAACTTGTAACTAAGACTGGGAAGATCCACCTCCAGTTCTGCAACAGGTTATCAGTCACGCAACTTATTTATTGAGCGTCCGGCATGAAATCGCAGGCAAGAAAAAAGGGAGACCCGTCGGCCTCCCTTCTAGAGAACTTCGTCCTGGCTCGACGCTTTTGACGTCGGCTCACCTCACGCCGTCTTCTGGACAGTGTGCAGCTCGGGGGCCGGCACAACCCCGGTGGGGGTGGCGACCGCGGCTGGCCTGATAGGGCGGGCCGCTGTGGACTGTGTTACCGAGCAGTGATTCTGGTGATAAGAATAGGCCTGAGGCCGCGACAGATGATTGCGAAGATTGCTGAAATAAACACCACTTGCGCAATTTTTAACCCTGGATAGATAATCTGCCGCAATAGTTACAACCAAGGACAGATTGATGAGCAAACTCGACCGTTACGACCTGAGTATTTTGGCGGAATTGCAGCGCGACGCCCGCATCTCCAACCAGGAGCTGGCCGAGCGCATCGGTCTGTCGCCCTCCCCTTGCTCGCGCCGGGTCAAGCAACTGGAAGACGACGGGTATATTTCGCGTCAGGTGGCATTGCTCGATCGCAAAATGCTTGGGTTGAGCCTGACGGCTTATGTGCTGATCGGCATGGACCGGCATACACCGGAGCGTTTCGAGAACTTCGAGGCAGCGATTCGCACGTTGCCGCAGGTGTTGGAGTGCAGTCTGGTGACCGGTGTGGATGCGGATTACCAGTTGAAGGTGGTGGTGCCGGATATGGATCACTATCAGAAGCTGTTGCTGGGGCATTTGACCCGGATTGAAGGCGTGACCAGTGTGCGCTCAAGCTTCGTACTGAATCAGGTGCTCAACAGCACTGAACTGCCCTTGACCCACCTGCGCAACTGATCAAAAGCCCCTCACCCCAGCCCTCTCCCGGAGGGAGAGGGGGCCGACCGCAGGGTCTGACGCTATACATCGACCTGAAAGATCGAGTCGATTATGGATTCACACCCGCTGAAACAGGTCGGCGTAGTTCATCAGCATCCCCGGATCGGTCCCCTCTCCCTCTGGGAGAGGGTTAGGGTGAGGGCCAGTCGTCAGATCAGACCCAGATCAATGCCACCCCACACACCTTGGCGTATACTCGCCGCGCCCTTTTAGCCGCGCCCGTGCCGGAGAGTCCCAATGGATCCAGCAGTATTCGAAGAGTGGATGATGACTGGCCTGGTCAGCATCCTGATCATTTTCATGGGTTTCATCGTCTGGGATCTGGCGAAGAAGTCCAAGGCCGGGCGCTTTGGCTCGTTCATTCTGTTCTTCGTGCTGGGCCTGGGCGTGGCCGCGTTCATCATCAAGAGTGTGGTGATCGGCCTGATCGAATCCGGCGCTTTATAAGCGCGCAGGCACTTCCTTCCACTGGCCCTGATCGAGCCCTTCAAGCGTCCAGTCGCCAATCCTGACCCGCACCAGGCGCAACGTCGGCAACCCGACCGCCGCGGTCATGCGCCGCACCTGACGGTTGCGCCCTTCGCGAATCACCAATTCCAGCCATGAAGTCGGAATGGTCGCGCGAAAGCGCACCGGCGGGTTTCGCGGCCACAATTCCGGCTCATCCAATTGCCGCGCTTCGGCGGGCAAAGTCATGCCGTCATTCAAATCGACGCCATCACGCAGACGTTGCAACTGCTCGGCCGTCGGCACGCCTTCGACCTGCACCCAATAGGTCTTCGCCAGTTTGTGTTTCGGATCGGCGATACGCGCCTGCAACTGGCCGTCGTTGGTCAGCAACAACAAACCTTCACTGTCGCGATCCAGGCGTCCGGCCGGATAGATGCCCGGCACATCGATGAAATCCTTGAGCGTCGCCCGCCCTTCTCCGTCGCTGAATTGCGTCAGCACATCGAACGGTTTGTTGAACAGGATCAGCTTCGGCTCGGCCGGTGGTGCCTTGGCAACACGGCGTGGGGAAGAAGACTGCGGCTTCACGCCTGGGCGGCGGGAAGGGGGACGCGGGGGACGGGACATGGCGAAAAGAACATCTAACGGTCGGGGCTGACAATGCTAGTGCCCCGACCGCCAAATGACCACGACTAAGCGTTAACGGAACGGCGGTTCGTCGAAACTGCGCAGTTTGCGCGAGTGCAGCGAGTTGAGTTCGGTGCGCAGCAGATCCACCGCTTCGATGCCGATCTTCAAGTGCTGGCTGACCGCCCGCTCATAGAAGGCATTGGCCGAACCCGGCAGTTTGATTTCGCTGTGCAGCGGTTTATCCGAAACGCAAAGCAACGTGCCGTACGGCACCCGCAGACGATAACCCTGTGCGGCAATCGTGCCGCTTTCCATGTCTACCGCGACAGCACGGGACAGGTTGATCAACGGCCGCTCCTGCGCCCAACGCAATTCCCAGTTACGGTCGTCGTAGGTCAGTACGGTGCCGGTGCGCAGGCGTTTTTTCAGGTCATCGCCCTTCTCGCCGGTGACATTCGCCGCGGCTTGCTGCAACGCCATTTGCACTTCGGCCAGGGCCGGGATCGGAATGTTTGGCGGCACCACGCGATCGAGAATGCCGTCGCGACGCATGTAAGCGTGAGCCAGCACGTAGTCGCCGATGGTCTGCGACTGACGCAGGCCGCCGCAGTGGCCGATCATCAGCCAGCAATGCGGGCGCAGCACCGCCAAGTGGTCGGTGATGTTCTTGGCATTGGACGGGCCGACGCCGATGTTGACCAGCGTCACGCCGTGGCCATCGCTGGCGATCAGGTGATAGGCCGGCATCTGGTAGCGGTGCCAGACCACACCGGCAGCAATCGCCGAGGCTTCGCCATGATCCATGCCCTTCTCGATGATCACGTTGCCCGGCAAGACCATGCGCACGAAACGCGGGTCTTTGCGCAACTGCTCCAGGCCATGGACGATGAACTGGTCGACGTAGCGGTGATAGTTGGTCAGCAGAATCCACGGCTGCACATGGCGCCAGTCGCTGCCGGTGTAATGCACCAGACGGCGCAGCGAGAAATCCACGCGCGCCGCATCGAACAGCGCCAGCGGCAGCGGATCGGTGTTTTCCCAGTCGTAGAGGCCGTCGGCGATGCCATCGGTTGCGGCGGACAGATCGGTACTCGGGAACACCCGCGCCAGCACGGCAGCGGTGACACCGGAACCGGCCAGTTCATCGCCCTGCTCGACCACATACGGATACGGAATGTTTTGCTGGCTGACGCCGACTTCCACGGTCACGGTGAAGTCGTGCATCAACGGCGTCAGTTGTTCGAGCAGGTATTTGCGGAACGCCGCCGGGTGGGTGACGGTGACGCTGTACGTGCCCGGCAGTTGCACCTTGGCGTAAGCGCGGGTGGTCTGCGGGACTTCGCCCTGGCAGTGATAGGTCAGACGCAGTTCGGGATAACGAAACAGAGCACGCTGCGCAGCGTCGGGTTCGACGCGATCCTTGAGGTAACGCTTGAGCGCCGAGTTCAGCGCAGTGGTGGCCCGCTCATGCAGCTCGGCCAGACGGTCCACGGCTTGTTCGGCGGTTTGAACGACAATAAACGCTTCGGTCACGATCAGCTTCCTGTGTTCTGACTTGCAGAGCTTCATCTTGCCTGCATCGTGGCGTCACGGGAACAGTGGCGTTGTAGCTACAGCCAAATCTTTCAGACAACTCGAATCCCTGTGGGAGCTGGCTTGCCAGCGATGAGGCCGTCACATTCAACATCGATGTTGAATGACTGACCGCCATCGCTGGCAAGCCAGCTCCCACAGGGTTTTGTGGCGTTGGGGATTTTGTGTGATTAGAAGCCTTGTGGGGTCGAGCGGGCGACGAGGGCTTCGACGTCCAGCCCACGCGGCAATGCTCCGTAGACTCGGCCGCCACCGCTCAGACGGCTGGCAATGAACGCATCACTGACCGCTGAATTCCCCGCCTCCAGCAACAGTTTGGCCTGCAAACCAAGCGCAATGTCTTCGGTCAGTTGCCGCGCCCGATACTGAATATCACTGGTGTCCTTGAATTGCGCCTGCAACTGCTGAATATGAGCGGTCAGCCGTTGGTCGCCATGCCCGTCACCGAGTTCGCTGAACAACACGTCCAGCACGCCCGGCTCTTTCGACAACGCCCGCAGCACGTCGAGGCACTGCACATTCCCCGAACCTTCCCACGTCGAATTCACCGGTGCCTCGCGATACAAGCGCGGCAGAATGCTGTCCTCGACATATCCGGCGCCGCCCATGCATTCCGCCGCTTCGTTGATCATCCCCGGCGCACGCTTGCAGATCCAGTATTTGCCCACCGCCGTCACCAACCGCGCAAATTGCGCTTCGTGGCGATCATCCAGATGATCCAGCGCCTTGCCCATGCGCAAACTCAGCGCCAGCGCGGCTTCGCTTTCCAGGGCCAGATCGGCCAGTACGTTTTGCATCAGCGGCTGCTCGCCGAGCAGTTTGCCGCCGACCTTACGGTGTGCGCAGTGGTGACTGGCCTGGGTCAGCGCCTGACGCATCAGCGCACTGGAGCCGACCATGCAATCAAAACGGGTCATCGCCACCATCTCGATAATGGTCGGCACGCCTCGCCCTTCTTCACCGACCATCCACGCCAGCGCACCACGGAACTCCACTTCGCTGGAGGCGTTGGATTGGTTGCCGAGTTTGTTTTTCAGGCGCTGGATGTAGAACTGATTGCGCGTGTCATCCGGGCGATGGCGTGGCAGCAGGAAGCAGCTCAAGCCCTTGTCGGTCTGCGCCAGCGTAAGGAAGGCATCGCACATCGGTGCCGAGCAGAACCACTTGTGCCCGACCAGTTCATACGCCTCGCCCGGGCCACTGGCGCCGACCGGGTAAGCCTTGGTGGTGTTGGCGCGCACGTCGGTGCCACCCTGTTTTTCGGTCATGGCCATACCGATGGTCACGCCGGCCTTGTGCGCCATGCCGACATTGCGCGGGTCGTATTCGCTGGCGAGGACTTTCGGTAGCCATTGCTCAGCGATATTCGCCTGCAAACGCAGAGCCGGCACACTGGCGAAGGTCATGGTCAACGGACAACCGCTGCCGGCTTCGGCCTGGCTGTGCAGATAGCTCATCGAGGCTCGCGCGACATGCGCGCCGTCCTGTGGATGAGTCCACGGCATCGACGTCAGACCATGCTCGATCGCCGTGCGCATCAACTGGTGATACGCCGGGTGAAACTCCACCAGATCAATGCGATGGCCGTAGCGATCGTGGCTGGCAAACACCGGTTTGTTTTGATTGGCGAGGAACCCGGCTTCCATCAACGGCCCCCCAGCGAGTGCACCGTAGGCATCGATCCGCGACTCCGCCCACCCGGCACCAAAGCGCCGCGACCACTCCTGCAACGGCAGGTCGATGCGGTACAGGTTGGTGCCGTCCAGCGACGGTGGCTGGTTAGTGACTTCGTGGGTTTCGGCGAACTGATGCAGGTTCATGACGGTACTCCTTGGTCATCCAGAAGGTCAGTTAAGCACCGCCCCAGGATCGATCAAAGTGTCATATCCGCCGAACTGGCGGCGCTTTTACCCTATCAGCAGCACAGCACCCGCCGCTCCAGCGCGGACTGCAACTCTTCGAATTTCACCGGTTTGTTCAAGTAATCGACAGGCGCGCCAGGTGTGCAAAGTTCCCGCTCAGCGGTCAGCGCGAGCATAAACACCGGCAGATTCGCGCAGCCCGGCAATGCATGAATCTGGCAGCACAGCGCTGCGCCCTCCTGAGCAGGTAGCTGGCAATCGATGAGCACTGCATCGAAGGTTTCACGCTGCAAACAATCCAGTGCCGCCACGCCGCTGTCGGCGGTGCGCACGCGAAAGCCGAGCTTGAGCAACATCCCGCGCATCACCAGTTGGTTGACGCTGTTGTCGTCCACCAGCAGCACTGTGCAGTCCTGCGCCGCACGTACCCAATCGTTCGAAGGCGCGGCGATCGGTGCAGATTCAACCGCCGGCAGTTCAAACTCGACGTCCAGTTGAAAACGGCTGCCACGCCCGGGTTCGGAGCGATGAGTAAGCTTGCCACCAAGCAGCTCGACCAACTGTCGGCAGATCGCCAGCCCCACGCCCAGGCCGCCGTATTCGCGGGTCATCGAACCGTCGAGCTGGAAGAAGCGCTGGTACATCGTCGCCTCGCCCAGATCGGTAAAACCGATGCCGGTGTCGATCACCGCAAATGACAACGCCAGACGATTGTCCGTCGATGGTTTGCCTGTCACGCGCAGCGCCAGCCCACCGACGCGAGTGAACTTGATCGCGTTGTCCAGCAGGCATTCCAGGCATTGCGCCAGTTTGGCGCTGTCGCCGTGCAGGCGATCCGGCAGGGTCGGCAGCACCTCGACCTTGAAGTCCAGCGACTTGCTCGCCGCGTTGCCGTCGAACTGCACTCGCAACGCCTCGACCACCGCACGCAGGCTGAAGCTGCCCGGCGAGGCCTTGAGCTTGCCGGCCTGCAATTCGGTGAGGGTGAGGATGCCGTTGACCATGCGCATCATGTCCCGCGCGGAACCGGCGGCGGTCTGCTGGTATTGCTCGAGTTCCGGATCCAGCTCGACGGTCTGCATCAGTTCCAGCGAACCGATCACACCGTTCATCGGCGTGCGCAGTTCGTGGGTCAGGGTCGCGAGGAATTCATCCTTGAGCTTGTTGCTGTGCGCCAGTTGCTGGTTGAGCACTTCGAGTTTCTGCCCGGCGTCGTACAAGGTCTGCGCCTGTTGCTCGCGCATTGCATTGATGCGGTCGGCCAGTGCCAGCGACAGCAGCGCGACTTCGATGGCCGAGCCGATCTGGCTGGCGTACATGGTCAGGAACACGTTCGGCAGCAGGCCGAGCACCATCAGCGTGTTGACGATGCCGCCGAGCAGAAATGCCGACCAGGCAATGATGAAATAACGCGCCACCCGCAAGCCGCGCCACCAGGCCAGAATCCCGGCGGCGAAAATCACTACGGTGAAGGTCAGCGCCAGTATCGTCGCCAGGCGCAGCGACAACGCGTAACTGGTCATCAGCGACAAGCCAACCACCAGCGCGCCGAACGCGATCAGTGCAATCAGCAAGCGATCGAGCCAGCGGCTGTGGTGTTTGGTCTGCAGGAAGCTACGAGCGAACTGACTGCCGAACAAGCCCGCGCAACCGATGAAGAACGGCGTGGCCGCGTTGGCCCACCACGGATTGTCCGGCCAGAAATACTCCACCGCCGCGCCATTCACCGACAACTGATAAAGGCCGAACGAAGCGATATAGAAGATGTAATAGAGGTAACTGGTGTCACGCACGCTCAGGTAGATGAACAGGTTGTAGACCAGCATCCCGAGCAGCACGCCATAAATGATGCCGAGCACATACAGGCGCACCGGCTGATCTTCGAGGTACGCCGTGCTCGACCACAACGTTACCGGTGCCTGAATCGAGCCTTCGCTGGCCAGTCGCAGGTACACGGTTTGCTGTTGATCGGGTTTGAATGAAAGGTCGAACAAATAGTTGTTCTGGCGGATCTCGCGACTGGCGAACGGCAAGGCATCGCCGGTCTGCCGGACGAGACGGTAGTCGCCACTGGCGTCAGGCAGATAGAGGTCGAGATGATCGAGCGGTGGATACGCCAGCTCCAGCAGCCAGGTGCGCTGGGCGGCGGAATTGCTCGGACGGTAATGCAGGTCGATCTTCAGCCAGAACGCCGAGCGCGAGTAACCGGCATTGAGCGTGGCTTTATCGTGGGCTTTGAAATGACCGGCAGCGGCCTGCGCGCGAACATCGGCAATGCTCGCCTGACCGCTCGGGTCTTCGAACACTTGCAGCGACCGGCCCAGAGGGAGGCTCTGGGTAAATTCGTCGAATTCGACGGCGCTCGCCATGAGGGGCAAGCAGAACAACAACATCAGCAAATAGCGCATTGAAGCCCCAGCGTGGCTCGTCCGGTTGTGTCAGGAAGCCCCCCCATTCCCTTTGAGTAGACGTAAAACCGGTATTACCTGTTATTGGTTTGGATCCAGACTAGCATAGCCGTTGATGGCCATTGAGCACCATCGAAATTTTTCCTACAAAGGCTCTAGAACGGGCGTTTCAGAGCAAAGCAGCGGGCTAGAGCTGTTGAGTTGGTCAAGAAGATCAAAAGATCGCAGCCTGCGGCAGCTCCTACATGGAAACGCGATCCTTGCAGAAGCTGGCGCAGGCTGCGATCTTTTGATCTTGCGCTACCGCCCACACCCGAAAATCAGCTTTGGTGGTAAGCTCGCGCACCATGAATATCTACAGCTCCCGCCCCGTTGTCCTCTGTCTCTCCGGCCACGACCCCAGTGGTGGCGCCGGCCTGCAGGCAGATATCGAAGCCTTGCTCGCGCAGGGTTGCCATGCGGCTCCGGCCGTCACCGCCCTGACCGTGCAAGACACCGTCAACGTCACTGACTTCCGCGTCCTCGACCGTGAGTGGGTACTGGCCCAGGCCAATGCCGTGCTCAACGACTCCGAAGTCGCGGCGGTCAAACTGGGCATGCTCGGTTCGCTGGAAATGGTCGACACCGTTGTCGAACTGCTTTCGGCGCACCCGCACTTGCCGGTGGTCTGCGACCCGGTGCTGCGCGCCGGTGGCGGCGGACGCCTGGGCAAGGACGAGGTCGGCTATGCGATGCGCGAGCGCCTGCTGCCGCTGTCGATCATTGCCACCCCCAACCTTCCCGAAGCGCGCATCCTCGCCGAACTGCCGGAAGGCACCGCCGACGAGTGCGCTGAAAAACTCCTGCCGTTCGTCAAGAACCTGCTGATCACCGGCGGCCACGGCGACGAAACTGAAATCCATAATCGCGTGTACAGCCGCGATGGTCTGCGTGAAACCTTTATCTGCCAGCGTCTGCCGGGCAGCTATCACGGCTCCGGCTGCACATTGGCCAGCGCTTTGGCCGGTCGTCTGGCTCAGGGCGAACATCTGGCCAGCGCTGTACGCAGTGCACTGGATTACACTTGGCGAACCCTGCGCGATGCCGAACAACTGGGCAAAGGCCAGTTCGTCCCGCGTCGTCTGCCGCTGGATTTTTGCTCGTAACGTCGTGAGGTCTGCCTGATGAAACTACGTGGCCTGTATGCCATTACCGACAGCACACTGCTGGCGGGCAAGTTTCTGTCGTACGTGGAGGCGGCGCTGGAAGGCGGCGTCACCCTGCTGCAATACCGCGACAAGAGCAGTGACGAGGCCCGTCGTCTGCGCGAGGCCGAAGCGTTGCGCAACTTGTGCGAGCGCTACAAGACGCAGCTGATCATCAACGATGATGCCGAACTGGCCGCGCGCCTCAACGTCGGCGTGCACTTGGGCCAGACCGACGGCCCACTATCGCCGACCCGCGCGCTGCTCGGTTCCAAAGCCATCATCGGTTCGACCTGCCACGCGCAAATCGCGCTGGCCGAACAAGCGGCCAAAGAGGGCGCGAGCTATGTCGCCTTCGGTCGCTTCTTCAACTCCAACACCAAGCCTGGCGCGCCGACCTGCAGCCTCGACCTGCTCGACGAGGCCAAACGTACGCTGCACCTGCCGATCTGCGCGATTGGCGGCATCACCCTCGACAACGCCGCGCCGCTGGTGGCCCGTGGGGTCGACCTGCTCGCTGTGGTTCACGGCCTGTTCGGCGCCGAAAACACCGCTGAAGTGACCCGCCGCGCCCGCGCGTTCAACGAATTACTGAAAATCTGATTTGAGAGCCCGATCATGTCTCGTTCCGAAACGCTGTTTGCCAATGCCCAGAAACACATTCCCGGAGGCGTGAACTCGCCGGTTCGCGCGTTCAAGAGCGTGGGCGGCACGCCGCTGTTCTTCAAGCACGCCGAAGGCGCTTACGTCACTGACGAAGACGACAAGCGTTATGTCGATTACGTCGGCTCGTGGGGGCCGATGATCCTCGGCCACAGCCACCCGGACGTGCTCGACGCCGTGCGCAATCAGCTGCAACACGGCCTGTCGTACGGCGCGCCGACCGCGATGGAAACCGAGATGGCCGATCTGGTCTGCTCGCTGGTGCCGTCGATGGACATGGTGCGCATGGTCAGCTCCGGCACCGAAGCAACCATGAGCGCGATCCGTCTGGCCCGTGGTTACACCGGCCGCGACAGCATCATCAAATTCGAAGGCTGCTACCACGGTCACTCCGACAGCCTGCTGGTCAAGGCCGGCTCCGGCGCATTGACCCAAGGCGTGCCAAGCTCGGCCGGTGTGCCGGCAGCGTTCGCCAAACACACCCTGACCCTGCCGTTCAACGACATCGACGCTGTGGAAAAGATGCTCGCTGAAGTCGGCCAGGAAGTGGCCTGCATCATCGTTGAGCCGGTGGCCGGCAACATGAACTGCGTACCTCCGGCGCCGGGCTTCCTCGAAGGTTTGCGTTCGCTGTGCGACAAGCATGGTGTGGTGCTGATTTTCGACGAAGTGATGACCGGTTTCCGCGTCGCCCTCGGCGGTGCTCAGGCGTACTACGGGGTCAATCCTGACCTGACCACGTTCGGCAAGATCATCGGCGGCGGCATGCCGGTCGGCTGCTTCGGCGGCAAGCGTGAAATCATGCAGCGCATCGCGCCGCTGGGCCCGGTGTATCAGGCCGGCACGCTGTCGGGTAACCCATTGGCCATGGCCGCCGGTTTGACCACCCTGCGTCTGATCAGCCGTCCGGGTTTCCACGCCGAGCTGACCGACTACACCACGCGTCTGCTCGACGGTCTGCAACAGCGCGCTGATGCAGCTGGCATTCCGTTCGTGACCACTCAGGCAGGCGGCATGTTCGGTCTGTACTTCAGCGGCGCCGATGACATCGTCACCTTTGAAGACGTGATGGCCAGCGACGCCGCGCTGTTCGGTCGTTTCTTCCACTTGATGCTGGAAGGTGGCGTGTACCTGGCACCAAGCGCCTTCGAAGCCGGTTTCACTTCGATTGCCCACGGTGAAGCCGAGTTGCAACTGACCCTGGACGCTGCCGAGCGCGCCTTCGCCGCATTGAAATAATCGTCGCACCGCTGACGTTGGCTATCGCCAGCGTCAGCTTTCACCTACACCCACGCCGTTTTTCCCACCCTCCTGCTAAAAATCTCCCCTAAAGCGGGCGATATATTCCCCGCGCAGCAGAAAAACGAGTAAAGACTTTGTAAGGTTGGCCCTGCTTATTTCATAATGCGCGCTTATTGGATCCCTCGATGGGTCCGCGTGCCCTTCAGAGGTAAGTCGATTCCCATGAACCGCACCGGCCGCACCCTTGCCTTGGGCTGCCTGTTGCTCCTTCAGCCCCTGCTCGCGCATGCACAAGCAGGCGGCAACTCGTTGTTGATCCCGGCGATGGGTCGTTGCACCCTCAATACTCAGCCGCAAGACGTCACGCAGGCACTGGCCGCCTGCCAGAAAGCGGCGGACGAAGGGGATGCACAAGCGCAATACGAGTTGGGTGAGTTCTACTACGACGGCAAGAACGCGCCGCGCGACCTCAATCAAGCCCTGAGCTATTTCGAAAAAGCCTCGCTGCAAGGCCACGCTCAGGCGCAATTCAAACTCGGCACCATGTTCTTCCACGGTGAAGGCGTGCAGGCCAACAATATCCAGGCGTATATCGTGCTGAAGATGGCTGCGGTCAACGGTGCCGAAGATGCACTGGACACGGCCGACGAAGTCGCCGAAAAAATGTCCCGCGAAGATCTCGAAACCGCGACCCAGGTGCTCGGGCAAATTTTCCGTAAATACCTGATGGAACTGCAGAGCGCCGATGGGCGTACGCCGTTCTCGCCTCTTCCCTGATCAGCGATCGTTCCCACGCTCTGCGTGGGAATGATCAGCATCCAGAATCTGCTGTTACTTCTCAGGCATCGGCATCGGAAACGGCATCACATTGCCGACCGCGCCGCGGGCTTCGCTGATTTTCGGCGTGCCCAGACGTTCCACCTCGTCGATGCGCACGATCGAATGCATCGGCACAAAGCTGCGCACCACGCCTTCGAACTGCGCCTTGAGCTTTTCTTCGCTCGGGTCGACGACCACTTGCGTGCGCTCGCCAAAGACGAACTCTTCCACTTCCAGAAAACCCCACAGATCACTTTGATAGATCTGCTTGGCGTACATTTCGAACACCTGGCCCTGGTTGAGGAAAATCACCTTATAGATTGGAGCTTCGCGTTTGGTCATGGCGGGGGGATAACATCGGGGATAAAAATGAGGGCGCAAACTATAGCATAGCCACCGGACGCGCAGCGGTAGGAACCTGAGGGCTTGTTCCCTATAATGCGCGGTTCTTTGAATCACGTGATGACCCTAATCCATGGCCAAGAAGCTTTACATCGAAACCCACGGTTGCCAGATGAACGAGTACGACAGCTCGCGCATGGTCGATCTGCTGGGTGAACATCAGGCCCTGGAAGTCACCGCGCGCGCGGAAGACGCCGACGTGATTCTGCTCAACACCTGCTCGATCCGCGAGCGCGCTCAGGACCGGGTGTACTCGCAACTGGGTCGCTGGCGCGAACTGAAACTGGCCAACCCGGACATGGTGATCGCCGTCGGCGGTTGCGTGGCCAGCCAGGAAGGCGCGGCGATCCGTGATCGCGCACCGTACGTCGACGTGGTCTTCGGTCCGCAGACCCTGCACCGTCTGCCGGAAATGATCGACGCCGCGCGCAGCAGCAAGCTGCCGCAAGTCGACGTGTCGTTCCCGGAAATCGAAAAATTCGACCATTTGCCCGAGCCACGCATCGACGGCCCGAGTGCTTATGTATCGGTAATGGAAGGTTGCAGCAAGTACTGCACGTTCTGCGTGGTGCCTTACACCCGTGGCGAAGAAGTCAGCCGGCCGTTCGACGACGTGATCGCCGAGATCATCCACCTCGCCGAAAACGGCGTGCGTGAAGTGACCCTGCTGGGGCAGAACGTCAACGGCTATCGCGGCACCACCCACGATGGTCGCTTGGCCGATCTGGCGGAGCTGATCCGCGTTGTCGCTGCCGTCGATGGTATCGACCGCATCCGCTACACCACTTCGCACCCGCTGGAGTTCTCCGACAGCCTGATCCAGGCCCATGCCGAAGTGCCGGAGCTGGTGAAACACCTGCACTTGCCGGTGCAATCGGGTTCGGACCGGATTCTGGCGGCGATGAAGCGCAACCACACCGCGCTGGAATACAAGTCCAAGCTGCGCAAACTGCGCGCCGCTGTACCGGGCATCTGCATCAGCTCTGACTTCATCGTCGGCTTCCCCGGCGAGACCGAGAAAGACTTCGAACAGACCATGAAGCTGATTGCCGATGTCGGTTTCGACTTCTCCTATTCCTTCGTTTACAGCCAGCGCCCGGGCACGCCGGCGGCCGATCTGGCCGACGACACCCCGGAAGAGCTGAAGAAAGAACGCCTGAATGCCTTGCAACATCGCCTGAACCAGCAAGGTTTCGAGATCAGCCGACAAATGGTCGGTTCGATCCAGCGCATTCTGGTCACCGATTACTCGAAGAAAGACCCGGGCGAACTGCAAGGGCGCACCGAGAATAATCGTATCGTCAATTTCCGCTGCGATAATCCGACCCTGATTGGCCAGTTCGCCGACGTGCACATCGACGCGGCGCAACCGCACTCGCTGCGCGGCTCGCTGATCCAATAAATGCAAAAGATCGCAGCCTTCGGCAGCTCCTGCATGGATTACATTCCCCTGTAGGAGCTGCCGAAGGCTGCGATATTGACGGTCTCGACGCCAAGAATATTTAAGAGCTTTCGCACCCAAGCCTCTGGCGTTATCCTTGATTTCATCTCAATTGCCCCAGGGCGGCTAAATACGACCTTGAACGCTCCCATAGAACCACATCGTTTTATTCTCGAGCCCTTTGAGGCTCATCGCTTCGCCAATCTGTGCGGGCAATTCGACGAGCATTTGCGCTTGATCGAACAGCGCCTGAGCATCGAGATCCGCAACCGCGGAAACCAGTTCGAGCTGATCGGCGACTCCAAGCACACCACGTCTGCGGAAAATCTGATTCGCCGCCTGTACCGCGAAACCAAGGGTACGGAGTTGTCGCCAGATATGGTTCACCTGTTTCTGCAGGAATCAGCCGTCGTCGAGCTGGACAACCACGCTCCCGCGGAAGCCTCCGTCGCCCTGCGCACCAAAAAAGGCATGATTCGCCCTCGCGGCTTGAATCAGTTGCGCTACGTGAAGGAAATACTCGGTAACGACATCAATTTCGGCATAGGCCCGGCCGGTACCGGCAAGACCTATCTGGCCGTGGCCTGCGCGGTCGATGCACTGGAGCGCGAGCAGATCCGCCGCATCCTGCTGGTGCGCCCGGCGGTTGAGGCGGGTGAAAAGCTCGGTTTCCTGCCCGGCGATCTGTCGCAGAAGATCGACCCGTACCTGCGCCCGCTCTATGACGCACTCTACGAAATGCTCGGCTTCGAATACGTGGCCAAGCTGATCGAACGTCAAGTGATCGAAGTTGCGCCGCTGGCCTACATGCGCGGTCGTACGCTGAACAACAGCTTCATCATTCTCGACGAAAGCCAGAACACCACCGTCGAACAGATGAAAATGTTCCTGACCCGGATCGGCTTCGGTTCCACTGCAGTCATTACCGGCGACATCACCCAGGTCGACCTGCCGCGTGGCACCAAGTCGGGCCTGCACCATGTGATCGAAGTCCTCAAAGACGTGCCGGGCATCAGCTTCACGCACTTCCAGCCTAAAGACGTCGTGCGCCATCCTCTGGTACAGCGGATCGTCGAAGCCTACGAGCGCTTCGAAAACCGTGACGAAGCACCCAAGGAAACCTCGCGCGATGCTTGAGCTGGATCTGCAAATCGCGACCGAAGCGTCTGCGCCGAGTGAAGCCGACTTCCGCCTGTGGTGCGAACTGGCTCTGCGCCAGCGCACCGCTGACTCGGAAATGACCATTCGTCTGGTCGACGAGGAAGAAGGCCGTGAGCTCAATCACACCTGGCGCCAGAAGGATTACGCGACCAATGTCCTGTCGTTCCCGGCTGACGTGCCCGACGAGTTTCTCGATATCCCGCTGCTCGGCGATCTGGTGATCTGCGTGGCCGTGGTTGAGCGCGAAGCCGCCGAACAAGGCAAGGAACTAAAGGCCCACTGGGCACATCTGGTCATTCACGGCTGCTTGCATCTGCTTGGTTACGACCATATAGATGACGAAGAAGCCGAAGAAATGGAAGCACTGGAACGCGAGTTGCTTGGCGAATTGGGTTATCCCGATCCGTACGCGGACGACGAACCCGAAACATCCCCTATCGTTACAACAAAGGATTCAGAGTAATCGCTATGAGCGAAGATCGATCGAGCAACGGGCAAAAGTCATGGCTGGGTAAACTGACCCAGGCTTTTGCCCACGAGCCGAAGAACCGCCAGGAGCTGCTTGAGCTGCTGCGTGATGCACATCAGAACAAACTGCTGGACAGTGAAGCGCTGGCCATCGTCGAAGGCGCCATTCAGGTGGCTGACCTGCAAGTTCGCGACATCATGGTGCCGCGTTCGCAGATGATCAGCATCAAGGCGACCCAGACTCCCCGTGAATTCCTCCCGGCCGTGGTCGACTCGGCCCACTCGCGCTATCCGGTCATCGGCGAAAGTCATGACGACGTGATGGGTGTGCTGCTGGCCAAGGATCTGCTGCCGCTGATCCTCAAAGAGAACGGCGACAGCTTCAACATCAAGGATCTGCTGCGCCCGGCTACCTTCGTGCCGGAGTCCAAGCGTCTGAACGTGTTGCTGCGCGAGTTCCGCGCCAACCACAACCACATGGCCATCGTCATTGACGAATACGGCGGCGTGGCCGGTCTGGTGACCATCGAAGACGTGCTGGAACAGATCGTCGGCGATATCGAAGACGAGCACGACGTCGAAGAAGACAGCTACATCAAGCCGCTGCCCAGCGGTGACTTCCTGATCAAGGCCCTGACGCCGATCGAGAACTTCAACGAGTTCTTCGACAGCGAATTCTCCGACGACGAGTTCGACACGGTCGGCGGCCTGGTGATGAGCGCGTTCGGGCACTTGCCAAAACGCAACGAAATCACTGAAATCGGCGCCTATCGTTTCCGCATTCTGAACGCCGACAGCCGTCGGATTCATTTGCTGCGACTGACGCCAATTGCTCGTTAATTCTAAGGACTGAAATGCGCTGGACAACCCGCCCCGGCTGGCCCGGTAATCTGCTGGCCGTGGCGGCCGGTGCAATCACCACCTTCGCTCTCGCGCCGTTCAACATCTGGCCGCTGGCTCTGCTGGCGGTCGGCTTGTTCTATGCCGGTTTGCGCGAGCTGAGCCCGCGTCAGGCGCTGGGCCGTGGCTGGTGCTTCGGTTTCGGCCTGTTCGGTGCCGGCACCAGCTGGATCTATTACAGCATCCACCATTTCGGTGGTGCCTCGGTGCTGTTGGCCGGTTTCCTGATGTTGTTGTTTACCGCAGCGATCGCGTTTTTCTTCGCCCTGCCCGGGTGGGTCTGGGCGCGCTGGTTGCGCCGCAACGAGGCTCCGCTGGCCGACGCGCTGGCGTTTGCCGCGTTGTGGGTCGGTCAGGAAGCGTTTCGCGGCTGGTTCCTCACTGGCTTTCCGTGGTTGTACTCGGGCTACAGCCAGCTCGACGGCCCGTTGGCCGGGCTCGCGCCAGTCGGTGGCATGTGGCTGGTGTCGTTCGTGCTGGCATTGACCGCAGCACTGATCTACAACGCGCCACGCCTGCTGCAAACCGGCCGCAAAGGTTTTGTCGCTGCCGGTCTGGTGCTGTTGGTGGGGCCATGGCTGGCTGGCATTGTGCTCAAGGGCCACGCCTGGACCAGCCCGTCCGGCGCACCACTGAGCGTTGCCGCGATTCAAGGCAACGTCGCGCAAAGCATGAAATGGGACCCGGCCGAACTCAATGCGCAACTGGCGCTGTACCGCGATCTGAGCTTCCGTTCGAAACCGGTGGACCTGTTGATCTGGCCGGAAACCGCCGTGCCAGTGCTCAAGGAGTCCGCCGAAGGCTACCTGAACATGATGGGCACCTTCGCCGCCGAGCGTAAATCGGCGTTGATCACGGGGGTGCCGATCCGCCAGACGGTGCACGGCGAAAGACGCTTCTTCAATGGCATCACCGTGGTCGGCGAAGGCGATGGCACCTACCTGAAGCAGAAACTGGTGCCGTTCGGTGAATACGTGCCGTTGCAGGATGTATTGCGCGGGCTGATCGCCTTCTTCGACCTGCCAATGTCCGACTTCGCCCGTGGCCCGGCCGATCAGGCGTTGTTGCAGGCCAAGGGTTATCAGATCGCACCGTTCATCTGCTACGAAGTGGTGTATCCAGAGTTTGCCGCCAGCTTGTCAGCGCGCAGCGATTTGCTGCTGACGATCAGCAACGACACCTGGTTCGGCACCTCGATTGGCCCGCTGCAACATCTGCAGATGGCGCAGATGCGTGCGCTTGAGGCCGGACGCTGGATGATCCGCGCGACCAACAATGGTGTGACCGGACTGATCAACCCGTTCGGGCAGATCACCGAACAGATCCCGCAGTTTGAACAGGGCATTCTGTACGGTGAAGTGGTGCCGATGCACAACCTGACGCCGTACCTGCAATGGCGCTCGTGGCCATTGATCATCCTGTGCGTGCTGTTGTTTGGCTGGGCACTGATGGCTAGCCGGATGTCAAAAACCCTCTAAAGCAAAAGATCGCAGCCTGCAGCAGCTCCTACACAGAATTTGTATTTTCCCTGTAGGAGCTGCCGCAGGCTGCGATCTTTTGATCTTCAGCGGTAAAACAGCGAATACCCCACCTGCCCAACCGCCTCATTCAATAATTGCCCGCTCTGCCAGATCGACTTGAACTCCGGCAGCCAGCCACCAAACGGCCTTGCGTTATCGGTGCCCAGAAACCCGACCGGCGCTGGCACCACCTCAAAACCCGCCTGTTGAAAACTCCACACCGAGCGCGGCATGTGCCAGGCCTGTGTCACGACCACCACGCGCTTGATCCCCTGCGGCAACAAGATATCGGCGGTAAACTTGGCGTTTTCCCACGTGGTACGGCTCTCACCTTCTTGCCAACGCACAGTCACACCGAAATCGTCGCGCAGCGAATCCGCCATCAACTTCGCCTCGGTCGGCGGCGTACCGTAATGCAAGCCACCCGTGGTCAGAATCGGCAAACCGGATGCCTTCGCCAGCCGTGCCGCATACCGCTGACGCTCAAGCCCCACACCGGTCGGCTGATCCTCTCCCCAGGCCAGATCACCGCGCTCGCGACCGGAACCCAGCACTACGATCGCATCGGCCCGTTGCGCCAGCGTCGCCCATTCTTCACGGGCCAGCGGTGGTTCGCGCTCAAGTGCTTTGGCGCCCCCCTGCACGACCACCGGCAGGCTCATCAGCCACAGGCCGCCAAAGCCAAGGGCAAAACACACGCCCGCTAGTCGCGGCCGCGAGCGGCGCAGCCACCACGCAGCCAGCAACAGCAGTAAAAGAATGCCGGGCGGCAATAAAAGTTGTTTGATGAAATAACGAAAAGGCATCGAGCATCTCCACAGATGCCCGAAGCCTAAGAGTGTTAATAAAGCGTTACAACCAATAGGTGGGATCCTGTTGAAAAAGATCCGGTTCTTGACCTGCCATGCGCTTACTTGGCCTGCACAGAGCGAACCTTGACGGTGTCTCTGCCGGGTGCCTTGTCCTTGAGCCAGATGACCTTGGCCGAATGTGTTGCATCGAGTTGCTTCACTGCCTGTGACAAGCAACCGTGCGTTTCACGTTCACTGCGATCCAGATAGGCCTTGACCAGTTTGAACTCGGCGGGGCTCAAGCCACGCAATTCCAGTTCCAGGGGGCGCTCGTCGCGCAGCCGGTCAGCGGTTTTTACAGCGTCCAGGGCCACACCCAGACGATCGATCAACCTTTCGTACAACTCGGGTTTCGTCACGTTTTTTTGCCGTTGCTCCACCATCCCTCACCTCATTGAAGATAAGACTCACTCCCCATTAAGAGCTTAGCTTCGCTGTACAAACCGGCTGCACGCCGCGACCAACGGCCCTCGCCACGGATTTGCCGGGGCAAACAGCTGTAATCAGGGTTTCCCTAGGCCGAGCGCGGTCATGTATGCTACGGCGCTTCCTGTAATTCCACTTCCAGCTCGTCCGGGCCAACCCCGGCACCTGCGTTGAAGAGGATTAGGCCACCCCTATCCAGTACAAAAGTAGCCATGCACGAACAATATCAGCCCCGTGAAATCGAAGCCGCCGCCCAATCATTCTGGGACGAGCAAAAGTCCTTTGAAGTCAGTGAACAGCCAGGCAAGGAAACCTACTACTGCCTGTCGATGTTCCCTTACCCCAGCGGCAAGCTACACATGGGGCACGTGCGCAACTACACCATCGGCGACGTGATCTCCCGCTACCAGCGCATGCTCGGCAAGAACGTTCTGCAACCGATGGGTTGGGACGCATTCGGCATGCCGGCGGAAAACGCCGCGATGAAGAACAACGTCGCGCCGGCCAAGTGGACCTACGAAAACATCGCCTACATGAAAACCCAGCTGCGTAGCCTGGGTCTGGCGGTCGACTGGTCGCGCGAAGTGACCACCTGCAAGCCGGATTACTACCGCTGGGAACAATGGCTGTTCACTCGCCTGTTCGAAAAAGGCGTGATCTACCGTAAAAACGGCACCGTGAACTGGGACCCGATCGACCAGACCGTTCTGGCTAACGAACAGGTGATCGACGGTCGCGGCTGGCGTTCCGGCGCGCTGATCGAAAAGCGCGAAATCCCGATGTACTACTTCAAGATCACCGCTTACGCGGATGAGCTGCTGGAGAGCCTCGACGAGCTGACTGGCTGGCCTGAACAGGTCAAGACCATGCAGCGTAACTGGATCGGCAAATCCCGTGGCATGGAAGTGCAGTTCCCGTACAACGTCGACTCGATCGGCGAAGCCGGGACCCTGAAAGTCTTCACCACCCGTCCGGACACCCTGATGGGCGCGACCTATGTCGCCGTGGCTGCCGAGCACCCACTGGCCACCCTGGCAGCGAAAAACAACACCGAGCTGCAAGCGTTCATCGCTGAATGCAAGGGCGGCAGCGTGGCTGAAGCCGATGTCGCCACACAAGAGAAGAAAGGCCTGCCGACCGGCCTGTTCGTCGAGCACCCGCTGACCGGTGAAAAACTGCCGGTATGGGTCGCCAACTACGTACTGATGCACTACGGCGATGGCGCTGTAATGGCAGTACCGGCGCACGACGAGCGCGATTTCGAATTCGCTCATAAGTACAACCTGCCGGTTAAATCGGTGGTGCGCACCAGCTCCGGCGACACCAACCCGGCCCCGTGGCAAGACGCCTACGGCGAACACGGCACGCTGATCAACTCCGGTGAATTCGACGGTCTCGACTTCGCCGGCGCGTTCGACGCCATGGAAGTGGCCCTGATCAAGAAAGAACTGGGCGCCTCGCGCACCCAGTTCCGCCTGCGCGACTGGGGCATCAGCCGTCAGCGCTACTGGGGCTGCCCGATCCCGATCATCCACTGCGATGCCTGCGGTGACGTGCCGGTACCGGAAGATCAACTGCCTGTCGTTCTGCCGGAAGACGTGGTGCCGGACGGCGCCGGTTCGCCGCTGGCACGCATGCCCGAGTTTTACGAGTGCGCTTGCCCGAAATGCGGCCAGCCTGCCAAGCGTGAAACTGACACCATGGACACCTTCGTCGAGTCGTCGTGGTACTACGCCCGCTACGCCTCGCCGCACTTTGAAGGTGGCCTGGTGGAAAAATCCGCCGCCGACCACTGGCTGCCGGTCGATCAGTACATCGGCGGTATCGAACACGCGATTCTGCACCTGCTCTACGCGCGCTTCTTCCACAAGCTGATGCGTGACGAAGGCCTGGTCAGCTCCAACGAGCCGTTCAAGAACCTGCTGACCCAAGGCATGGTGATCGCCGAAACCTACTACCGTCGCGAAGCCAATGGTGCCTACACCTGGTTCAACCCCGCAGACGTAGAACTTGAGCGTGACAGCAAAGCCAAGGTGATCAGCGCCAAGCTGAAATCCGACGGCCTGCCGGTGGAAATCGGTGGCACCGAGAAGATGGCCAAGTCGAAGAACAACGGCGTTGACCCACAATCGATGATCGATCAGTTCGGCGCCGATACCTGCCGCCTGTTCATGATGTTCGCTTCGCCGCCCGACATGAGCGCCGAATGGTCCGACTCCGGCGTCGAAGGTTCGCACCGCTTCCTCAAGCGCGTCTGGCGCCTGGCGCAAGCCCACGTTAGTCAGGGTCTGCCTGGCAAACTGGACATCGCCAGCCTGAACGACGAACAGAAAGCCGTGCGCCGCGCCATTCACGTGGCCATCAAGCAAGCCAGCCACGACGTCGGCCAGAACCACAAATTCAACACCGCCATCGCCCAGGTGATGACGCTGATGAACGTGCTGGAAAAAGCCGCGCAAGCGACCGAGCAGGATCGCGCACTGATTCACGAAGGTCTGGAAGCCGTGACGCTGTTGCTGGCGCCTATCACGCCGCACATCAGCCACGAACTGTGGAACAAGCTGGGCCACGCCGACGCCGTTATCGACGCTGGTTGGCCAGCAGTGGATGAAAGCGCTTTGGTGCAGGACAGCCTGACCCTGGTTATCCAGGTCAACGGCAAACTGCGCGGCCAGATCGAAATGCCGGCCAGTGCAACGCGTGAAGAAGTGGAAGCGGCAGCTCGCGCCAACGAAAACGTCCTGCGTTTCGTCGACGGCCTGACGATTCGCAAAGTGATCGTTGTACCGGGGAAACTGGTCAACATCGTCGCCAGCTAATTGGATCGGGCGTCAGGTTCGCCTGGCGCCAAGTAAAACCTTTCGGGTCGTACAGTCGGCCCACGTGGTTTCAAGGGGAGCAACACAATGATCAAACGCAATCTGCTGGTGATGGGCCTCGCCGTTCTGTTGAGCGCCTGCGGTTTCCAGCTGCGCGGCACCGGCACCAACGAACTGACGATCAAGGAACTTGATCTGAGCGCCCGCAACGCCTACGGCGAGACTGTGACGCAACTGCGTCAGGTACTGGAGTCGAGCGGCGTCAAGGTTTACAGCGGCGCGCCATACAAGCTGTTCCTGGCTGACGAGCAGGAAAGCCAGCGCATCCTCAGCTATGCCGGCGCCGGCCGTACAGGCGAATATCAGGTCAACACTGTCCTGAACTACGAGATCCGTGGTGACAAGAACCTGCAACTGCTGAATGACAAGCTTGAAGTGCAAAAGGTGTTTATCCACGACGGTAACAACCTCGTGGGCTCGGATCAGGAAGCCAACGACGCCCGTCGTGAAATGCGTCGCGAGCTGGTTCAACGCATGATGCTGCGTCTGCAACAGCTGACCCCAGGTCAACTGGAGCAACTGCAGCAAGCTGCCAATAACCGCGCCAAGGCAGAAGCCGACGCGCTCGAAGCGGCGCAAAAAGCTGAAGCGGAAACCCCGCGCCAGTCGCCGCTCGAAGTACCGCAGCAGTAAGACGTTCGGGGCGCTCAGGCGCCCCGTTCGACCTTTCTTATGAAGCTCGCACCCGCTCAACTCGCAAAACACCTGCAAGGCGCTCTCGGCCCTGTCTACATCATCAGCGGCGATGACCCGCTACTGTGCCAGGAAGCCGCCGACGCCATCCGCAGTGCTGCCCGCCAGCAAGGTTTTGACGAACGCCAGGTCTTTGCCGCTGACGCCAATTTCGATTGGGGCACGTTGCTGCAAGCCGGCGCCAGCATGTCGCTGTTCGCGGAAAAACGCCTGCTGGAGCTGCGCCTGCCTTCGGGCAAACCCGGTGACAAAGGGGCTGCGGCGCTTATCGAATACTGCTCGCGTCCCGCTGAAGACACGGTTCTTCTGGTCAGCCTGCCCAAGCTCGATGGCAGCGCGCAGAAGACCAAGTGGGGCAAGGCGCTGGTGGAAGGCCAGCAGACCCAGTTCATCCAGATCTGGCCGGTGGACGCCAATCAGTTGCCGAGCTGGATTCGTCAGCGCTTGTCTCAGGCCGGTTTGTCCGCCAGTCAGGACGCGGTCGAACTGATTGCCGCGCGCGTCGAGGGCAACCTGCTCGCCGCCGCGCAGGAAATCGAGAAGCTCAAATTGATGGCAGAAGGCGGGCAGATCACCGTCGAAACCGTGCAGGCCGCCGTGGCCGACAGTGCCCGCTTCGATGTGTTCGGCCTGACCGATGCCGTGCTCAACGGCGAACCGGCGCACGCCTTGCGCATGCTTGAAGGCTTGCGCGGTGAAGGTGTCGAACCACCGGTGATTCTCTGGGCGCTGGCGCGGGAGCTGCGGCTGTTGGCCAACATCTCGTTGCAATACAGTCAGGGCACGCCGCTGGACAAGTGCTTCAGCCAGGCGAAACCGCCGGTCTGGGACAAGCGCAAACCCCTGATGAGCAAAGCGTTGCAACGCTATTCGGCGCAACGCTGGGCGCAGTTGTTGCTTGAGGCGCAGCGTATTGATGCGCAGATCAAGGGCCAGGCGGCCGGCTCACCCTGGATGAGCCTGAGTCGCTTGGCGCTGTTGATGTCTGGCCAGCGTCTGTCATTGCCTGCCGAATAAGCTCAAAAGATCGCAGCCTTCGGCAGCTCCTACACTGATCCCTGTAGGAACTGCGGCACGCTGCGATCTTTTGATCTTGTTTTCCTACAAAAACACCTGCATTTGCCCTATAGACAGACACCCAACATAGGCAGATTATTTCCCCCGCAAAACCACCCCATCGAGAGAACCCTCATGAGCAAAAAGCCAGCGAAACATGGCCCCAACAAGGCCAAATCCATCGTCGCCCAGCCCCTGTTCCGCAGTCGCCAGGAACGACCAACCAAGGGTAAAGGCAGCTACCGCCGCGAAGCCTTCCAGTCTGACAGCTGGGAGGCTTCTTACTTTCTGGCTGCTTGAAGCGCAGTACCCCCCGCTCATGTTAAGGTCTGCACCTGATTCGTTTTCCTGGAACTGTGCATGCCCCTAAGTCTTTCCCGTCGTTGGCCTGTTCGCCAATTGATCGCTGCCTCCAGCTTCATTCTGCTTGTCGCCTGCGCGGAAAAACCGACCGCCGCCGATGCGCAAACCCTTCAAGCAGCGCCTGTCGCCACGGCCCCAGCGATTATCCCGCCGGTAGTGCCGTCCGCTGACTCTCTTGATCTTCAGCCTACCCAGACCTTTGCCGAATGGCAGGCAGGCTTCCGCAAGGATGCCTTGGCCGCCGGGATTCACCCCGACGTGTTCGATCGCGCCTTTGCCAATGTCAGTTTCGATGCCAGCGTGATTCGGGCCGACCGCAGCCAGCCGGAGTTTTCCCGCCCAGTGTGGGAATACCTTGACGGCGCAATCTCGCCACTGCGTGTGCGTAAAGGTCAGGCGCTGATCAGCCAGTACGCCGATATTTTGCAAGTCATCGAGCAGCGTTATGGTGTTGACCGTCGGGCACTGGTGTCGGTATGGGGCATGGAAAGCAACTTTGGCCAGTTCCAGGGCAGCAAGTCAGTGATCAACTCGCTGGCCACCCTCGCTTATGAAGGCCGCCGCCCGGGGTTTGCCCATGCACAACTGATCGCGGCGCTGCAGATCCTGCAACAGGGTGATATCACGCCGGAGAAAATGCTCGGCTCGTGGGCTGGCGCCATGGGGCAGACCCAGTTCATTCCGACCAACTACCACACCCATGCCGTGGATTTTGACGGCGATGGCCGCCGCGATATCTGGGGCAGCCCTGCTGATGCCCTGGCCTCGACTGCACATTACCTGCAAAGCTCCGGCTGGCAACGTGGTCAACCCTGGGGTTTTGAAGTAGAGCTGCCGAGCACGTTCAACTACACGCTGGCGGACGGTGCTATTCGCAAGAGCGTCGCTGAATGGCGTCAGTTGGGCGTAACCCTGCCAAACGGCGCTCAGGTGCCAGCCGGTTCGGAGCAATTGTCTGCTGCCCTGTTGCTGCCGGCGGGCTATCGTGGCCCGGCGTTCCTGATCTTCGACAACTTTCGGGCGATCCTCAGGTACAACAACTCCTCATCATATGCCTTGGCTATCGGTCTGTTGTCGGAGCGCTTCAACGGTGGTGGCCTGATCAACGGCAGCTGGCCGAAAGATGACCTGCCGCTGAGCCGTACCGAGCGTATCGAGTTGCAAACCCTGCTGAGTGCGCGCAATTACGATGCGGGCACGGCGGACGGGATTATCGGCGCGAATACGCGCAAGGCGATTCGCAGTGCCCAGCAGTCACTTGGCTGGCCGGCGGATGGTTATCCGACGCATAAGCTGCTGGAAAGCCTGCGCAATCAATAAAGTAAAAATCAAAAGATCGCAGCCTTCGGCAGCTCCTACAGGGCAAATATCAATCCCCTGTAGGAGCTGGCGAAGGCTGCGATCTTTTTGCTTCACCCACACACTATCGGGTGACGACATCCTGCTCCAGCATCAATTCCTGCTTCCCCGCATCCAGCCGCACCAGCGCGCCCATCGGTAGCGTCAGGTTTGGATCGCAATGCCCGCTACGCCACCCCGACAACACCGGAATCCGCAACGGCTCGAAAGTCTGCTTGAGCAAGCGGTTCAGTGCCGCGACTTCCACCCCCGCCACGTCCCCGACCAGCACGCCCCGCAATCTGGCCAACTTGCCGGACAGACGCATCTGCGTCAGCAACCGGTCGATGCGATACAACGGCTCGTTGATGTCTTCAATCAGCAGAATCACACCTTCGACATCTATCTCGTAAGGCGTGCCCAACGTTGCGGCGATCATCGCCAGATTGCCGCCGAGCAAACGCCCGTGCGCGATGCCGGGTTCGACCGTAGTCAACGGATACGCCACCGGATGGCTGAGCACACTCCCCGCCTTCATTTGCCCGCGCAGCATGGCGAAAAACGAAGTGACGGTCGGCGGCTCCTTGTCGCCCAACAGGTCAGCGTTGAGCAGCGGCCCGTGAAACGTCACGAATCCTGCGTATCGACTGATGGCCAAGTGCAGCGCGGTGATGTCGCTGTAGCCAACGAATGGCTTGGCATGGCGGCTCAGCAGGCCGTAATCGATCCGGTCAAGCAGCCGTGGTGTGCCGTAGCCGCCGCGCAGGCAAATAATGGCGTCGACCTCAGGATCAGCGAACGCCGCGTGCAGATCGCGCAGGCGCACGTCGTCGCTGCCGGCCAGATAGCCGTCCTTCTCGTAGACACCGGGAAACACCTTCAGCCCATAGCCACGGGCGCGCATCCATTGCACCGCCTTGTCAGTGTCCAGAACACCGGGCCCGGCAGGTGCAATAACGCCGATCAGCCCTTCTGAGGGCAACGCGGGCACGGCTCTGTGCGGGCAAAGTGTGTGGGTCGGTCGAACGGTCATCCTTGGATCTCCCTGTGAGTCATTGCACACACAGTAGTCAGGAACGGCGGTAAACAGAAGAGGCTAGGCCACGCCGCAGGTTGCAGGAAAAGTCAGCATTGAATGTAAGACAGGCAAAAAAATGCCCGCCGGGCGTTAAAGCCTCGGCGGGCATTTTTCATTCAGGGCAGGATCAGGAACCCAGCAGCTCAGCCTTGACCAGCTTCGCTTGCTCATCGGCGTGGTACGAAGAACGCACCAGCGGGCCCGAAGCAACGTTCTTGAAGCCCATCTTGTAACCTTCCTCGGCGAACCAGGCGAAGGTGTCCGGGTGCACGAAACGCTGCACCGGCAAATGGCTGCGCGACGGTTGCAGATACTGACCGAGGGTCAGCATGTCGATGTCGTGCTCGCGCATGCGCTTCATCACTTCGATGACTTCTTCATCGGTCTCACCCAGCCCCAGCATCAGGCCGGATTTGGTCGGAATGTGCGGCATCATCTGCTTGAAGCGTTGCAGCAGGGTCAGCGACCACTGGTAATCCGAACCCGGGCGCGCAGCCTTGTACAGGCGCGGTACGGTTTCCAGGTTGTGGTTGAACACATCCGGTGGCTCGGCCGCGGTGATTTCCAGGGCGATATCCATGCGGCCACGGTAATCCGGGACCAGGGTCTCCAGCTGCACGTTCGGCGACAGTTTGCGGATTTCGCGGATGCAGTCAGCAAAGTGCTGAGCACCGCCGTCACGCAGGTCGTCGCGGTCAACCGAGGTGATCACCACGTACTTGAGCTTGAGGTCGGCAATGGCGATGGCCAGGCTTTCCGGCTCGTTGACGTCCAGTGGCTTCGGACGGCCGTGGCCGACGTCGCAGAACGGGCAGCGACGGGTGCAAATGTCACCCATGATCATGAAGGTCGCGGTGCCGCCGGAGAAGCACTCACCGAGGTTCGGGCAGGATGCTTCTTCGCAAACGCTGTGCAGCTTGTGCTTGCGCAGCAGGCTCTTGATACGGTCGACTTCCGGCGAAACCGGGATGCGCACGCGAATCCAGTCAGGTTTCTTCGGCAGTTCGGTGGTCGGAATGATCTTTACCGGGATGCGTGCAACCTTCTCGGCGCCGCGCAGCTTGACGCCCGCTTCTACCTTGGGACGCGGGGCCGGGCGCTCGGTCACGTCGAGCGTCGGGATCATGGTTTGCACTGCATCAGTAGTCATATCAGTCGATTCCGCCCGTCAGGGTCGTCTGCTCAGCATAGTCGAGGTGTTTGACGAGCTGCGCGCGCAGCCGGGCACTTACCTCGGCAAATTCAATCGATCCTGCGTGGTCGCTCAGCTGGGTCATCGCCAGCCCGGCATAGCCGCAGGGATTAATCCGTCGAAACGGTTCCAGGTCCATATCCACGTTCAGAGCCAGGCCATGAAAGGAGCAACCGTGGCGAATCCGCAAACCCAGAGAAGCGATTTTCGCTCCGTCGACGTACACGCCGGGAGCATCTGGCTTGGCTGCGGCGGTCACACCGTAGCTGGCCAGCAGTTCGATCAGGCACTGTTCCATGCGCGTGACCAGATCTCGTACGCCGAAACCCAGCTTGCGCACGTCCAGCAACAGGTAGGCAACCAACTGGCCGGGACCATGATAAGTCACCTGCCCGCCGCGATCGACCTGCACCACCGGGATATCTCCCGGCAGCAGCAAGTGTTCGGCCTTGCCGGCCTGGCCCTGGGTGAACACCGGCGGGTGCTCGACGAGCCAGATTTCGTCGGCGGCATCGCTGCCGCGTTCGTTGGTGAAGCGTTGCATGGCATGCCAGACCGGCTCGTAAGCCATCTGGCCGAGTTCGCGAAAGCCCAGCGTGCCCGGCATCACAACACCATGTGCACGAAACCGGAAGCCCGCAGTTCGCTGTTGATGTTGTACAGCTGATCCTGATCGGTCGCGACGATGTGCAACTGGATGGTGGTGTATTTGCCATTGCTGCTTTGACGCTCGTCGATGCGCTCATCATTGATGGTCGCGTGTTTCTTGACGATGTCGATGATCTTGTCTTTGTTGCCGACGCCCGTGTCACTGATCACCTTAATCGGATAATCAGTCTGGGGAAATTCGATCTTTGGCGCCTTTACTTCGGTATCGGTCATGGCGTAACGGCCTCTAGAGCGCAAGCCGTGATAACGCGCATGGCCCCGCACCGGATCGGGGCGGGGCCATGCAGGTCAACACTAATCAGTTGAACAAGCCGTAGAAGAATAGACGGATGCTATCCCACATGCGGCGGAAGATACCACCCTCCTCGACGCCATCCAGAGCGATCAGGTCAGCACTGTGCACGACCTTGTCTTCCAGTTTGACTTCGACTTTACCGATCACGTCGCCCTTGGCGATTGGCGCGGTCAGTTGCGGGTTCATGGTCATGCTCGCAGCGAGCTTTTTCAGCTGGCCTTTTGGCAGGGTCATGGTCAGGTCTTCAGCCAGGCCGGCCTTGACTTGACTGGTGGTGCCTTTCCACACCGGAGCCTGAGCCAGTTCGGTGCCCTTCTGATAGAAGGTCTGGGTTTCGAAGAAGCGGAAACCGTAAGTCAGCAGCTTCTGGGTTTCAGCGGCGCGGGCCACTTCGCTGTTGGTGCCGAACACCACGGCGATCAGACGTTGGCCGTCACGTACAGCCGAAGACACCATGCAGTAGCCGGCTTCGTCGGTGTGACCGGTTTTCAGACCGTCAACGGTCTTGTCGCGCCACAGCAGCAGATTGCGGTTAGGCTGCTTGATGCCGTTCCAGAAGAACTCTTTCTGCGAGTAGATCGCGTAATGAGCCGGGTCTTCGTGGATGATCGCGCGGGCCAGGATCGCCATGTCGTGAGCCGACGAGTAGTGCTCCGGGTTCGGCAGGCCGGTCGGGTTCATGAAGTGGGTATTGGTCATACCCAGTTCAGTGACCGTCTTGTTCATCAGGTCGGCGAACGCGTCTTCGCTGCCGGCGATGTGCTCGGACAGCGCCACGCTGGCGTCGTTACCGGACTGGATGATGATGCCGTGCAGCAGATCGCTGACAGTCACCTGCGAGCCGACCTTGATGAACATGCGCGAACCGCCGGTGCGCCAGGCGTTTTCGCTGACGGTCACTGGATCGTTTTCACCGATCTGGCCACGACGGATTTCCAGCGTAGCGATGTACGCGGTCATCAGTTTGGTCAGGCTGGCCGGTGGCAGACGCTGGTCACCGTTGTTCTCGACCAGCACGTTGCCGCTGGCGGCATCCATGAGGACGTAGGCTTTGGCGGCCAGTTGCGGTGGCGACGGCATCATCTCGGCCGCGAAGGCGGCTGGCGAGAGGAGCAGCGGGACTAGCAGACACAGGCGTTTGGCAAAGGTGGTGATGTTCATCCGTCTCTCGAAATCGCTAATGGAAACTGTCCTTGCGGACAAAATTTAATCAGATGACTTTCTAACGAGCCATCGCGTGTTCAGTTGCTCACTCCAGTCACCCTTGCCGGGCTTTTGTTCTTCGACGAGCCAACAACCTGGTTCACCCCCCGATACCGCAAGTGAACCGTCAATCAAGTTCTACGTATTACTCGGTGACCACACTGGGCGAACCCAGGTTGGCCAGGCGCACGCTGTTCTGCACCTGGGCGATTTCACCCGGCGAGCCGATCGGCCCCAGGCGTACCCGGTGCAGGGTCTGCTGATTGCGCACGATCGAGCTGATGAACACCGGAGCGCTCACCATCCCGCTGAGCTTCGACCTCAGCAGTTCTGCAGCGTCCGGGTTGGCGAACGCGCCCACCTGCAGATACTGGCCAGACGCTGGTGCAGAAGCGTTTTTTTTTGCACTCATCGGCACTGGGACGGTGTCAGCGGCATGTTGCTGCGGCGGTGGCGTCCATTGCTCGACGGTGCCGGCCGAGGCCGTGATCACCGGGGCGCTATTCTGCGCGACTTGCGGCTCGTTGAGCATCAAAGGCGCCGGACGGCCCTTGGCGGCCCACCATTGCTGAGGATCGATGCCTTCGACCTTGACCCGCGCGGTGCCGATCTCGGCGTAACCGAGCTTCTTCGCCGCGGCGTAGGACAGGTCGATGATGCGGTCGGAATAGAACGGACCACGGTCATTGACCCGCAGGATCACGCTCTTGTTATTGTCCAGGTTGGTCACCCGAACGTAACTTGGCAGTGGCAATGTCTTGTGCGCGGCACTCATGCCGTACAGGTCATAGACCTCGCCGTTGGCGGTGTTCTGACCGTGAAACTTGGTGCCGTACCAGGACGCCGTACCCGAAGCCACGTAGGTCTTCGATTCCTGCAACGGGAAGTAGGTCTTGCCCAGCACGGTGTACGGGTTGGCCTTGTATGGACCGGTGTGCAGGGTCGGCGTGGCATCCGGGATGCGCGACACATCGACGTCCCACCATGGCGCGCCATCTTTGTGCGCACGGTTGATATCCAGGCCCGGCTGCGCACGCACAGCGGTCGAGGAGGTTTTCTGAGTCGGGGAACGGCTGGTCGAGCAACTGGCGACCAGCACCGCCAACGCAGCGAATGCCACCAGCTTCAGGGGTTTATTGTTAGGCAATGCCCGCATTACTTGACGCCCCGTGCTTGTACCAGCTGTTCAGACAGTTGATGTACGGCCATGGCGTACATCACGCTGCGGTTATAACGCGTGATCGCGTAGAAATTCTTCAGGCCCATCCAGTATTCAGGGCCGTTATCGCCTTCGAGGCGAAATGCAGTAACCGGCATATCATCGCGCAGCGCATCATGACTTGACCAGCCCAGCGCCCGCAACTCTCCAACGGTTTTCGTCGGCTCGATGCCGCTGGTCAAGCCTTCATCGACCTGCTCGCCGCGGACATCGGCACGGCTGACCACCGGCTCACCGGCGACCCAACCGTGACGCTTGAAATAGCTGGCGACGCTGCCGATCGCATCATCCGGGTTGTTCCAGATGTTGATGTGGCCGTCGCCGTCGAAATCCACCGCATAAGCACGGAAGCTGCTCGGCATGAACTGCGGCAGGCCCATGGCCCCGGCGTACGAGCCTTTCAGAGTCAAAGGATCGACCTGCTCCTCGCGCGCCAGCAGCAGAAACTCACGCAGTTCCTTGCGGAAAAATTCGGCACGGGGAGGATAGTCGAAACCGAGCGTGGACAAGGCATCGATCACCCGGTAATTACCGGTATTACGTCCGAAAAAGGTTTCAACGCCGATGATCGACACGATGACTTGTGCCGGCACGCCGTATTCCTGCTCGGCCCGGGCCAGGGTGGCCTCATGCTGACGCCAGAAGTCCACACCCCGGGCGATACGCGCGTCAGTGATGAACATCGGACGATATTCTTTCCATTGTTTGACCCGCTCGGCAGGTCTGGAAATGGCGTCGAGAATCGCCTGTTTGCGTTGCGCCTCGCGGAACACTGCCATCAGTTGCTCACCGGCGAAACCGTAGTCGCGGGTCATTTCACCGACGAACTCGGCCACCTGCGGCGAGCCTTCATATTCGCCGGCCAGCGCTTCCTGCACGCTACCCAGCAGGCCCATCAGGCCTACCAATGGCGCGCATCGAGTCGCCCAGCCACGCATAACTTGCATTGAACTCTTCACCTTATTCAAACCTGTGCGATCCACTTGCGATGGGTATGGATCGACATCAAAACCCCAAACGCTGACAGCAGCGTCACCAGCGAAGTTCCTCCGTAGCTAATGAATGGCAACGGCACCCCTACAACCGGCAACAGGCCACTGACCATACCGATGTTGACGAAAACGTAAACAAAAAACGTCATGGTCAACGCCCCGGCGAGCAATTTGCCGAACAGCGTCTGGGCCTGAGCGGTAATCACCAGCCCGCGGCCAATCAACAACAGATAGATCAGCAGCAGCGCGCAAATGCCCACCAGGCCGAACTCTTCGCCGAGTACGGCAATGATGAAGTCAGTGTGGCTTTCCGGCAGGAAGTCCAGGTGCGACTGAGTGCCGAGCAACCAGCCTTTGCCGAATACGCCGCCGGAGCCGATCGCGGCTTTCGACTGAATGATGTTCCAGCCGGTGCCCAGCGGATCGCTTTCCGGGTCGAGGAAAGTCAGGATTCGCTGCTTCTGGTAGTCGTGCATGATGAAAAACCACATCGCCACCGACACCGGAATCGCCGCCGCCAATACACTGAGAATCCAGCGCCAGCGCAACCCGCCCATGAACAGCACGAACGCGCCGCCGGCGAGAATCAGCAGCGAAGTACCGAGGTCCGGCTGACGCACGATCAACACAAAGGGCACGCCGATCAGCATCAAACTGATGCCGACATGCTTGAGCTGCGGCGGCAGCGTGCGCTTGGACAGATACCAGGCGATGGTCGCCGGCATCAGGATCTTCATGAACTCAGAGGGCTGGAAGCGGATCACCCCGGGAATGTTGATCCAGCGTGTCGCGCCCATGGCGTTGTGGCCCATGATGTCCACCACCAACAGCAGCACCACGCCGATCACATAGCCGAGCGGCACCCAGCGCGCCATGAAACGCGGTTCGAATTGGGCGATGATGATCATCGACACCAGACCGATGCCGAACGACGTGGCCTGTTTGGCCAGCAGATCCCAGCTCTTGCCGCTCGCCGAATACAGCACGAACAGGCTGCCGGCAGCGAGAATCAGCAGCAGAATGAGCAGCGGACCATCGATATGCAGTCTTTGCAGCAGTGTCGCGCGGCGACGCATCACATCCTCACTGGAGAGCATGCGATCAAAGTTATTCATCACGGGCCGTAGCCTCCGCACTGATTGGGCTGGCGTATTCGGCCTTCAAACGTCCGTCCTGATCGAGCAGCCAGGCGTCCATGACCTGACGCACCACGGGCGCGGCAACGCCTGAACCGGACTCACCGTTCTCGACCATCACCGACACGACGATGCGTGGATCATCGGCCGGGGCAAAACCGACGAACAAGGCGTGGTCGCGGTGGCGTTCCTGAACCTTGGAGCGGTCGTACTTCTCACCCTGCTTGATCGCCACGACCTGCGCGGTACCCGACTTGCCGGCAATCCGGTATTGCGCACCGATCGCTGCTTTGCGCGCGGTACCACGAGCACCGTGCATCACCTGCTGCATGCCGTGGTTGACCTTGGCCCAGTCCGACGGATCACGCAGGACAATGTCCGGCATCGGGTTTTCGTCCACCGGCTTCACCCCTTCGAGGGATTTGGCCAGGTGCGGACGGTTCCACACGCCTTTGTTGGCAACCAGCGCCGTGGCTTGCGCCAACTGCAGCGGGGTCGATTGCATGTAGCCCTGGCCGATCCCGAGGATCAGGGTTTCGCCGGGGAACCACGCCTGTTTGCGCGTCGCCCGCTTCCACTCGCGCGACGGCATCAGGCCTGGGGATTCTTCAAACATGTCCAGCGAGACCTTCTGGCCGATGCCGAACTTGTTCATGTAAGCCGACAGCCGATCGATGCCAAGCTTGTGCGCCAGGTCATAGAAGTAGGTGTCGTTGGACCGCATGATCGCCGTGTCGAGGTCGACGAAGCCGTCACCGGTGCGGTTCCAGTTACGGTATTTGTGGTCGTAGTTGGGCAGCATGTAATAGCCCGGGTCGAACACCCGGCTCGAAGCTGTCACCACACCGGAATCGAGACCGGCAATCGCCACCGCCGGTTTGATCGTCGAACCCGGCGGGTACAGACCGCGCAACACACGGTTGAACAGCGGCCGGTCAATCGAATCACGCAACTCGGCGTAGGCCTTGAAGCTGATCCCGGTGACGAACAGGTTCGGGTCGAAGCTCGGCTGACTGACCATGGCCAGCACTTCACCGGTCTTCGGATCCAGCGCCACCACCGCACCGCGACGCCCGCCCAATGCGGCTTCGGCAGCTTCCTGCAACTTGATGTCCAGGCTCAGAACAATGTCCTTGCCGGGTATCGGATCGGTGCGTTTGAGCACACGCAGCACGCGGCCACGGGCGTTGGTCTCGACTTCTTCGTAACCGACCTGACCATGCAATTCCGGCTCGTAGAAACGCTCGATGCCGGTTTTGCCGATGTGGTGGGTGCCGCTGTAGTTGACCGGATCGAGGGTTTTCAGCTCTTTCTCGTTGATCCGCCCCATGTAACCGACCGAGTGCGCAAAGTGCGCGCCCTGCGGATAGTGACGAACCAACTGCGCAACCACTTCCACACCCGGCAGGCGGAACTGGTTCACCGCGATGCGGGCAATCTGCTCTTCACTCAGCTCGAACAGGATCGGCACCGGCTCGAACGGCCGGCGCCCCTGACGCATGCGCTTTTCGAAAATCACCCGGTCCTCGGGCGTCAGCTCCAGCACTTCCACGATGACGTCGAGCACTTGCTGCCAGTCGCCGGAACGCTCGCGGGTCATGCTCAGGCTGAAGCTCGGGCGGTTGTCCGCCACTACCACGCCATTACGGTCGAAGATCAACCCACGGGTCGGCGGAATCGGCTGCACGTGGACACGGTTGTTTTCCGAGAGCGTCGAGTGGTACTCGTACTGGATCACCTGCAAGTAATACAGCCGCGCGATCAACACGCCGATCAGCAGCATGATCGCAATGGCCCCGAACACGACGCGGCTACGCACCAGGCGTGCGTCCTTTTCGTGGTCCTTGATGCGGATCGGCTGAGACATGAGGGCTGGCTTACTTGTGGTAAGGGTGACCGGACAGCACGGTCCAGGCACGGTACAACTGTTCGCCGATCAGGATCCGCACCAGCGGGTGCGGCAACGTCAGCGGCGACAACGACCAGCGCTGATCGGCACGGGCGCAGACTTCCGGCGCCAGCCCTTCCGGGCCACCGACCATGAAGTTGACCGTGCGCGAATCCAGCCGCCAGCGGTCAAGCTCGACCGCCAGTTGCTCGGTGCTCCAGGGTTTGCCGTGGACTTCCAGCGTGACGATCCGCTCGTTCGGCCCGACCTTGGCCAGCATGGCTTCGCCTTCCTGGCGGATGAATCGGGCCACGTCGGCATTCTTGCCACGGGTATTGAGCGGTATTTCCACCAGTTCCAGCGCCAGCTCGGACGGAAGACGCTTGGCATACTCATGCCAGCCTTCTTCCACCCACTTGGGCATGCGTGAACCGACGGCGATCAGGCGCAGTCGCACAGCAATCCCTTACAGCTGGTCTTTGTTGAGCTTGGTGAAATGCTCGTGGGTGTTTTCCGGGCTGTGGTGCTTGGCGTCGGCCGCACGGCTTTGCTCGGCACCGGCCCACAGGCGCTCCAGGTCGTAGAACTGACGTGCCGAGGCAGTCATCATGTGCACGATCACCAGGTCCAGGTCCAACAGCACCCAGTCGCTGTCGCCCTTGCCTTCTTCGCCCAGCGGCTTGGCGCCCTTCTTTTTGACTTCTTCACGAACCTTGTCGAGCATCGCGTTGATCTGGCGGTTGGACGTACCGGTGGCGATGATCATGTAGTCAGTGATGCTCTGCTTGTCGCGAACATCGATGACCTGAATATCCTGCGCCTTGACGTCTTCCAGGGCCTCCTTGGCGAGGTCGACCAGTTGCGCGCCAGTGAGCGGCTCGTTGGTGTTGACCGGCTCAGGCAGCGGAGCGCTCTTGAATGTGCCTTTGCGCTTTACTTTGGTTTGGTCTTTGTCAGTCATATAAAACTCGTTTTGCTCATATATTCGGCGGCTTGGCGACACGTGGATTCGTATCAGTGAAGCACGCCTTGTTCAGTTCGACGCACGGTACAGACCGTGCGCATCGATGTAGGCCAGGACCGCGTCGGGCACCAGGAAACGTACCGACTTACCGCTGGCCAGCAGTTGACGGATCTGGGTGGCGGAAACCGCGAGCGGTGTCTGCCAGACGAATGCAATCTGTCCGCTCGGCCCTTTCAGGGCCAGCGGGTCGCTCACCGAACGCGCTGCCAGCAGGTTGCGCAAGGCATCCGGCGGTTCGCTGTCGGCGTCCGGGCGCTGTAGCACCAGGATGTGGCAATGCTGGAGCAACTCTTCCCAGCGGTGCCAAGTGGGCAGGCCGCAAAATGCGTCCCAGCCCAAAAGCAGAAAAACCTGGGTCTCGGCGGGCATTTCAGCGCGCATCGACTCCAGGGTATCAATGGTCCATGACGGTTTGTCCCGCTGCAATTCGCGGGCGTCCACCATCAGCGGCGGCAATCCGGCCACCGCACACTCGACCATCGCCAAGCGATCCTGCGCCGACACCTGCGGCGTACCGCGATGCGGTGGCCGAGCGTTCGGCATCAAGCGCAACTCGTCGAGCGCCAGCGCTTCGGCGACTTCCAGCCCACCGCGCAAATGGCCGATGTGCACCGGGTCGAACGTGCCGCCCAGTACGCCAATGCGTCGGGGGCGGGACTCGCTGCCGGCTTGCGGCGCTGTCAGGTCGAGGTCGGTCAAGTCAGACCGGCGCCTGGCCGCGCAACTGGCCGTCACCGACCACGATGTATTTCTCGCAGGTCAGTCCTTCAAGGCCCACCGGGCCGCGGGCGTGCAGCTTATCAGTAGAAATGCCGATCTCGGCACCCAATCCGTATTCAAATCCATCTGCAAAACAGGTCGGCGTGTTGATCATCACCGAGGCCGAGTCGACTTCCGCCACAAAGCGGCGGGTATCGGCGAGGTTTTCGCTGACAATCGAGTCGGTGTGATGGGAGCCATAATGGTTGATGTGTTCAATGGCCTGATCCAGGCCGTCGACCACGCGAATCGACAGGATCGGCGCCAGGTACTCGGTGCTCCAGTCGTCTTCACTGGCGGCAACGGCCTCAATGATCGCCCGTGTGCGCTCGCAACCGCGCAGTTCGACGCCTTTTTCGCGGAACTGGCCCGCCATCGACGGCAGGAAATCCTTGGCGACAGTCTGGTCGACCAGCAGCGTCTCCATCGCACCGCAGATACCGTAGCGATAGGTTTTGGCATTGAAGGCGATGCGCTGGGCTTTCGCCAGATCGGCGTGGGCACTGACGTAAACGTGGCAGATACCGTCCAGATGCTTGATCACCGGAACCCGGGCATCGCGGCTGATGCGATCGATCAACCCACGGCCACCGCGCGGCACGATCACATCGACGTACTCGGGCATGGTGATCATCGCGCCAACGGCGGCACGGTCAGTGGTTTCGACCACTTGCACCACGGCAGCCGGCAATTGGGCCTCAGCCAGACCGCGCTGAATGCACGCAGCAATCGCCCGGTTGGAATGAATCGCCTCGGAGCCGCCGCGCAGAATGGTCGCGTTGCCGGACTTCAGGCACAGGCTGGCAGCATCGATGGTCACGTTGGGACGGGATTCGTAGATGATCCCGATCACCCCCAGCGGCACGCGCATCTTGCCGACCTGAATGCCCGACGGACGGAAGCTCATGTCGCGGATCGCACCGACCGGATCCGGCAATGCGGCGACCTGACGCAAACCGACGATCATGCCGTCGATGCGTGCCGGGGTCAGTTCCAGACGTTCCAGCAACGCCGGCTCCAGGCCATTGGCGCGACCCGCGGCCAGATCCTGTTCATTGGCTGCGGCGAGCTCGGCGCGGGCGGCGTCCAGGGCATTGGCAGTAGCCTGCAAGGCGCGGTTTTTCTGCGCGGTGCTGGCACGGCCGATGACCCGGGAGGCTTCGCGGGCGGCGCGACCCAATCGGGTCATGTAGTCAAGAACGGACTCAGTCATGGTCTGCTGGGGTCTTGGCAAAGAGGAAAGCGGCAGATTATAGCTGTCGCGTCCCGGGACTAACAGCGGTGACGGGCGGATGGTCGAAATGAACGCGGATTCGCCGGCGTTCAGGCCCAATTAAGCCGCGCGTTGTTATCATCACGACCTCCTGAGCCTGGATAAACATTGCCTGCCATGTCCAACCTGACCGTTCGCAACCGCGCCGAACGCCTGCCGCTGGGGCTACCGGACGCCTTTTTCGACCGAGATGCGCAAGTGCTGGCGCAGGATCTGCTCGGCAAAGTCATTCGTCACCGGATCGGCGACCTGTGGCTGAGCGCGCGAATCATCGAAACCGAAGCCTATTACTGCGCAGAAAAAGGCAGCCACGCCTCGCTGGGCTACACAGAAAAGCGTAAGGCTTTGTTTCTGGATGGCGGCCACATCTATATGTATTACGCCCGGGGCGGTGATTCGCTGAATTTCAGCGCCCAGGGTCCGGGCAATGCGGTATTGATCAAGTCCGCCTATCCGTGGGTCGATGAAATCAGCGGGCCGGCAAGTCTGGCGCAGATGCTGCTGAACAATCCCGACGCACAGGGACGTGCGCGGCCTTCGCAAAAGCTCTGCGCCGGGCAAACCCTGCTGTGCAAAGCGCTGGGATTGAAAGTGCCAGTGTGGGACGCCAAGCGTTTCGATCATGAAGTGCTTCTGGTAGAAGACACCGGGCCGGCACCTTCGCACATCATTCAAACCACACGCCTGGGCATTCCCCATGGCCGTGACGAGCACCTGATGTACCGCTTTGTCGACGCCAACTATGCGCAATGGTGCACGCGGAACCCGCTGCGACGCGGTCAGGTCGAAGGTCGGGATTATTTCTTGCGGTAAACACACGCCATTGCGGGCTGCCGACGGCTGCGCCTGCGGGGTTAATCAATGATTGGAGTTTTTCTGTATGGGCCCATGGCTCGATAGCATTACCGGGTGGCTGGCGGCCAATCCACAGTGGCTGGCTGTGGCGGTGTTCATTGTTGCCTTTGTGGAATGCCTGGCGATTGCAGGTTTGATCGTGCCGGGCACCGTGCTGCTGTTTGCCGTCGCCGTGCTGGCCGGCAGCGGCGCCCTGTCGCTGAGTGAAACCCTGTTGCTGGGGTTCCTTGGCGGGATTCTCGGCGATGCCGTTTCATATTTCCTCGGCCGCCATTTCCATCAGAACATTCGGCGCCTGCCGGGGCTGCGGCATCATCCGGAATGGATGGCCGGCGCCGAGTCGTATTTCCAGCGCTACGGCATCGCCAGTCTGCTGGTTGGCCGCTTCATCGGCCCGTTGCGGCCGATGCTGCCGATGGTCGCCGGTATGTGCGACATGCCCTTTCCGCGTTTTGCCGCGGTCAGTCTGCTGGCCGCCGCCGGCTGGAGTCTGGCCTACCTGTTGCCGGGCTGGGCCACCGGCGCCGCCTTCCGCCTGCCATTGCCTGAAGGATTCTGGCTGGAAGCCGGCATCGTTGCTGGCAGCATCGCCGCCATGATTGGTCTCAGCGTGAACAGCAGTCTGCGTCGCCACCGCCGGGCGACGATCTGGATCAGCAGCATGAGCCTGTTGATCCTGATTGGCCTGTTTATCGGCTATCCGTACCTGACAGCACTCGATCAAGGCGTGATGACGCTGGTGCAGGAACATCGCCAGCCGATGCTGGATGAAATTGCGGTCACGCTGACCCTGATCGGCGAGTTCCGCAACATGCTGCTGTTCAGCGTCCTGCTGACCGGTCTGTTGCTGCTGTGCCGGCAATGGCGTCAGGCGATCTTCGTTGGCGGCACGCTATTGGTGACCGCACTGGCCAACACCGGGACCAAATACTTTTTTGCCCGGGTGCGCCCGGAAGTGCTGACCGATCCACTGACCACCTACAGCATGCCCAGTGGCCATGCTTCAGGTTCGTTCGCACTGTTTCTGACGCTGGCGGTACTCGCCGGCCGTGGCCAGCCGCCACGCATGCGCCTGACCTGGCTGCTGATCGCCTGTATTCCGGCCCTTTCCATCGCCCTGTCGCGAGTTTATCTGGGGGCTCATTGGCCAACCGACGTCTTGGCCGGCGCCATGCTTGCCGCCGGTGTCTGCGCCGCTGCCCTGTGGCTGAGTCAGCGCAAAACCCCACTCAACCCCATGCCATTCAAAATCTGGTGGCTGATCCTGCCGGCGATGTTGGCGCTGTTCGGTTTCTTCGTCCTGCGACACTTGCCTCATACCCTGTTGCGTTACGCCTACTGAATCAGGCGATGCACAAGCCTTATTCCCTTCGCACTGCTCTTTTAGGAATTCTCCGACAAGAGCAGCGCTTTTCTCTTATTAAATTTTGCTCAACCGAGATAAAACTTCTTACTTGAAAACTTGCAACTTCCCACAATAAAAAACCAAAAGAATTGAAGTTACACATTAGATAAAAACCCGCTTAACTACGCCTTCCATAACTCGAAAAACCCGTTAGATTAAATCCACAACCTTTGAAACCCGCCGATACTTGCTCGCCATCCCAAGTGAGCCTGTTTGCACTTGCCTGCCTGCCAGCCAAACAACTCAACTTAGCAAGCGAGGGTTTCAACTCATCAACTGATTTCGAGTATTCCATGAGTCCGAAGATACCCCGCAAACCCGCCCCAGCCTCAACGCAACAACCTGAACCGGGCCCATCCGCGCCGCTGCGAACCGATCCTCCTTTTGCGGCAAGTGGACCATCCACCTTCCGCTTACCGGGTTTGCCGAGCAGCCATGATTCCGGCCAATTCGCGGGAGGCCAGCCGAGCATGGACACCACCCCGCCAGCGGTGGTCATCCAGGCCATGCCGACAGCACGCGCGCCCCATCATGCACGGGAGAACGGGCCGGACATCTACTGGCTGCGCGAGGATTTCCTGCGCGGGATGAACACGGCGGATGACGACGGTTTTCGCTGGATCGTCGGACGACAGTTTGTCGACGTCGAATATCAAGGAGGCGTGCGCACCACCCATGTCGGCCAGGATACCGCCGGGCAGTATCGCTGCAAATTGATCACCGAGCGCTCCGCATCCGGGCCGGCGCTTTACAGGAACGAGGGCCGACAAACCTGGCGCCTGACGGAAAATCCGGCGCCCGCCATGCCCTCGACGAAACGACCTGCACTGCCCGCTGGCGATCAACCCGGTATCACGCCCGTCGCAAAACAGCCTCGGCCTGCCCACCTCGCGGCGCACCTGTACAGAGCGTCACTGCGCTCGCCGGACGCCCAAGGCTATTACGAACTGACTCCCACCTTCGGCGCGGACAGCATGGCCCCGCAGTTTGCCTTCAAGGATCACTCCGGTCGCTGGATCCCGGTCGATCCACCTGCCGGCGGTTTCGGCGCCCGGCCCACGCACCTGCAACACTGGACCGATCACCAGATCTGGCTGGCATACGGCATTCATGGCAAGGATCTCTTGCGTTTTCGTGCTGACGCCCAGGCCAGTGGCAAACGTCCGCAATGGGTTATCTCCCAGGCGACGCAGGACCCGTTCGTCGACTTGCTGCACGACGCCCTGCGCTGGCTGAATCCAGCCATGAACCTTGCGCAACGCAAGGCATTCCTGCAGTCCTACAACTTGCTGCCCAGCCAATTGACCCGCCTGCAACAGGATCTGAAGACCGAACTGAAAATGCCGCAATGGGCGCAGGCGCACAAACGCCTGGTCGACGACATCAACCATCCGCAACGTCTCGACCAACTGAGCCGCGACGCTGTCGAGGAACTCAACCTCAAGCGCGATGTGCGGCATGACTGGTACAGCCTCGAAAGCAGCATGACCGAGACAGTACGCGAAGCGCTCTTGAGCAAACTCGGCTATTTGCGCAACCAGCACAATTGCCTGTATCGCACGGATGTGCCGGCGCTGTTCCGTGGCGATGATCGCACACCGTTCGAACTCGCCAGTGACGGCTTCATGCTGCCGCGGTATCACCACGAGCGCGGAGCCACCACGCACAAACCGATGAGCGCCACCTTCAGTCTCAAGGAAGGAAAGATGTACGCGAGCGAGCCCGATCCTGAGTACTTGCGTTTCAGCCGGCAACTCAACAAGCACCCGGGGCGCGAAAGGTACGAGTCGTCCTCGGACAGCGATGCCAGCGGCAGTGATAGCGATAGCAGCAGCTCTTCCGGCTGGTCCAACCCTGACAGCCCGATTCCATGGGATCACGATCGCAAGTACCGGAGCATCCGTGAAAAGCAGAATGCAATGTTTCTGTACGTGCTGGACACCCGCAATCTGGAAGTGGTCCCCCATGAAGACAACATGAGTTTCAATTCAGCGGCCCGCAACACCTCCTCCACCTGGTTTCCCTCCGATGATTTCGAAGGACTGATCTCGGTCAGCCGCAGCGGACTGGATGCCGATCGCATCTGGTTGCTGCACTCGGACCTGTCCAAAGCCGTCAGGATCGAAGACCTCAACGACCAGGCAGGCGCAAGCGCGGAGCGCATCGAAGGCGCCACCCATGCCGGACACCACAACACCTCTGAATACGACCGTTTGATCGACAACGTCGAGGCCGCTGGCAAGCCCGTACTCAGGCTGTCCGGCAACGGCAACGAATTCGCCTACGACATCACTTGGCCCGCACCGGCAACGTCGACAACGCAACATCAGTGACACGCCGGTAGGGACACCGGTCATGCGCTTTCATTAAAGGATTAATGACATGTCAAAACTTATCGCTCCGCCCGCACACATGGCCGACCAGAGCCTGATTCAGGTCACCGCCGTCAGTGCCTCGGCCAACCCCCATGCACCGCAGGCGGGCACGCTCAACAGCGCAATGCCAGCAGAGGATGCTGACGCCGCCTATCGACGCACGCTGAAATCCCTCGACAAACATTTCGGCCCCTTGCGCATCGGCGAGATCCTGACCAGTCGCGTGGAACTCCAGGCCTTGGGCGCGACCGTGCACGGCCAGCCCATCAGCCCGGCGAATGCCGGCATGCAGCGTGTCGATCAACACTTTCTCGATGGGCTCAATTTCGACGCAGACCGGGTGCAGGCACGTTTGCTGTCCGTGGACACCCCGGACAGCAATGTGGCAGCGATGCTGTTTTATGAAATTGCCTGCAAGCGCTCGGTCGATGCCGGGGCGCTGTTCGTCGCCGATACCACCATCGACCCCGGCAGCGCAGTGGATCGCCTGAATCAGTTGGGCAAGGCTGCGCAAAAACTGGATATCCATCGTGCCGACGCACTGGAAAATGCCCCGGGCTGGATCAGCAAAAACAAAAGCTACTTGATGAGCGGTGCCGGGGTCGGCATGCAAGCGTTCGGCATCTACAGCGGCTACAAGGCGATGATCGACGCGATCAAGCACGGTGACACCCTGGAAGCGTTTTTCCAGGGCGGCTCGATCGCCGCCGAATTCGGCTCGTTGATCATCGAACGCGGGCTGACCAAGACCGGTGAGGCCATGCTCAGAAATGGCGGCAACGCGCTGAAGTATTTCCCGCTGACGTCGGTGGGCAAATACATGAGCCGCGGTGCCGGGATGTTCGCCAGCGCCATCACCCTGCCCTTCGATATCGCCGATGCCATCAAGTCGTTCAACGCTGCCGCGGCGGCGCAGGGCAAAGCCGCCCAGGATCACTACGTCAGCGGTGGTCTGAGCGTTGCGGGAGCCGGCATCAGTCTGGTGCTGGGTGTCGCCGCCCTGGCCGGTTTCGGTAGCGTCGCCGGGCCGGTCGGGCTGGTCGCCGCCGGATTGCTCATCGCCGCCTCGATGATCTACCAGGCCGCCCGCGTGGTGGACGACATCGACGATTACATCGAACTGACCTTTGAAGAACGCCTGCGCTCCGGCTGGTTCGCCTTCACCAATAAGGAACTGGACAGTGACGTGCTCGATCGTTTCAAGCTCGCCAAGGGCTATCGCGACCACCAGCGCCAACTGGAGTTGTCGGCCCGGGACATGCTGGAGAACGCCTACAAGCACTCCATCGAACACGTGATCAACGGTGCCTTTCAGGTTGAATTGAAACCCGTTGAAATCTGGCGCTATCAATGGAATGAAAGCGCCGGCCAACAACCCTTCAAGCTCGACAACCAGGCCGTGGTTGTCGGCGGTGACGATGTGATCGATGCCGGCAAAGGCTTGCCCGCCAACCTCAAAGGCAAAGTGTCGGGCAGTGCCGGTGACGACAAAGGCATTTTCTGGCGCCTGGGTGATGGCAATGACCGGGTTATCGGGGTCGCGAACAAGCCCAATCTGTTTACCTATCGGGCGGATCACAAGGCTCTGACCGGGGGCGACCGCAACGATGCGTTCTATCAGGACATCACCGAGCAGGAATTGAACCTCATCAGTAAACCGGCGCACCTCAACGTGCTGGATGGCGGCGCAGGTTCCGACACCCTGGCCTTCGAAGGCAGCCGCCCGCTCAGCGACACCCGCCACATCGGTCACGACATCAACCTGCACAGCGGCAGGGTGGCGCTGCGCGGTCTGGATCCTGAGGTGAATGCCGTTGAAGTCGCGCAACTCACGTCGATCGAAAACGTCTCGACCCTGCGCAGGGGCACCAGCCGGGTCAGCGGCAACGACGAGGCCAATCAGATTTCCGCCAATGGCTACGACCGCATCAGCGCCGGTGCCGGCGACGACACGATTGCCCTCTACGGACGGGACTGCCGGGTAGAGGGCGGCAGTGGCGCAGATCGTTTTTACATCGCCAGCAGCAACGCCCGCACGACGATTGTCGAGGACGGTGAGGCGTCGAGCCTGATCGAGTTCGGCTGGCCGGCGGACGTCATCCAGCGCTGGCAGATCGTCGGCACTTCACTGGTGATCAGCTCATTGCGCGGCGAGGATGGCCACGACCCGGAACATGTACTGACCCTCGAAAACGTCTACCAATGGGTCGATGGCAAACGCCAGTTGAACAATGACCGATTCCGCTTCAAGACCCAGGATGGTTACGAGTTGCTGGTTCAACTACCCAGGCAGCCAGGTGAGGCGTCGCAGCAGGATATAACCCCAGTCGTGGTCGTCATTGGCCAACCCGCTGCCGCGCCACAGATCGTTAACGGCGGCATCGTCGAGATCGCCGAACAGGGCTTGAAGCAGCACTTCGTGGCCCGCACCGAGCGTCAGGTGGAATTTGTTGCCCAGCGCAACACCGCCGAAACCGCCCGCACGGTTTATCTGGAATTCGACAGCGCTGAAATCATCGATGTGCAAGTCAGTTATCAAGTGCAGGTGCGCAAAGGCGTTTCTGGCACGAGCCACTTGTACTACACGGACTTCACCCTGTCGGTCAGGCTGCCGTCAAAAGTCGTGATGTTCAAAGGCGTGATCCAGACCATCGCGGCGGCCACCGGTTACAGCGGCAGAAACAGCCTGAAAGTCACCACGCCACGCCTGCAGCAGAACGTGGTCCTGATTCTGCAGGACCAGGTTTCCTTCCGGCTTCAGGTTCCCGCACTGAATTACGAGGACGATGCAAAAAATCCCGGCACCCGCGTACGCAGCACCCGCAGTTGCCTCAAGCAACGCAAGGGCAACTATCGCTTTGTCAGACCATTGGCCAGCGTGAAACCGCTGATAACGGCAGAACCCAGCCGCATCACGATCGAAACGGGTTCGCACACCGGCATCTATGTGCTCGATGGTCAGAGTTCGACGTACGATGTTCATCTTGCCAGCAACACCATCATTCGCCTTTCGACGCCAGGCGCAGCGGCCAAAACCGCCGATGCTTCAACCTGGACGCTGTACACCCACACGCTGAAAGAAACAGTCACCCGCGACGACATCCAACTGGACGGCAACCGTCTGCGCATCGCCAGCGTCACCGTCGAACTGCCCGATATCGAAGATGACGCCCCGGTGGAATCCATCAACGTGGCCACGTCGGCCGGCAACATTTATGAAGTGTCGCTGTTGTTTGAAGTGCTGCAGCTTTACGTCATCGATGCACGTGGCTACGCCGATGTCGAAGCCCTGCTGGCCGAGATCAATGCCCATCAACAACGAAACGAACTGGCGGCCAGGGTTCATGTAACCCACATCGGCATCAACACCGGAACGATCGGCACGGTGGTTTACAACTCGGTCAGGAAACACTGGAGTCTGGCCAGCGCTCCACTGGTGGCAATCAACCTGCAAGACCTGGTCTTTCCAATCGACAAGACCTGACCCTCAACCACGTGCCCGTCTGGATCTGACGTCCACACGGGCACCCGCTCACTTCAGCCTACGGACAGGCTGACTGGCAAAAACGGAGTTTATTCATGCGCCAAAAACCGGGGCCTCGGCCTAAATCACCCACCGTCGACACCCCCGCCACCTCCACACCGCTACCCGCCGATCATTCAGCGAGCAGAGCGATATTTCCAGACCCCGAAAACATTCCGGGGCATCTACCGATCGATGTGCCCTCCTCACCCAAGCGACCGCGCCTGGAGGAACCCGGTAGCTCCCGAGCAAAACCCTCCCCCATCGAAGTGAGCGTCACACCGAGATTACCCACAGACACAGCGGATCTTTCGATGACGTCGCTGGAAGATTTCGCCCATCCGTATTTCGGCGATCTGCCAGCGCCGAATGAATCCGGCATCCGGCGTTATCTCGCCAAGGACTGGGTGGACGTGCAACTGCCCGGCACCGAAGGCCGACACCACGTTTGTGTTCAATACGATGCCGAGCTCAGGGCCTATCGCGTGATGTCCCTCTGGCGCCTGGCACCTGGCCCACCCATTTACCGGACCACGCAAGGCAACCTGTGGAGCCTGGATCGGCACCTCACCTTCCTGAACGTTGATGACTACACGTTTTCCGCGACACCGGATGCTGACGGTTACTACACCTTTCGCGCTCTCGGAACGACCGGCGATGACGCCAACCTCGGCTATGCCATCAAGGATCCGGAACACCACTGGATTGCCATTGATCCCGCGCAGGCAAAGCGCGACAGGATGGCTGATGCGCCACTTGCACACTGGTCGGATCAGGACATCCAGCGCATGTACATTCTGGATGACAGCCGGGTTGCCGCCTTCCGCACGGAAGCACAAGCGGCCGGCAAGCCACCGGACTGGGCACTTCGCGCGCAGAACACCGAAGACCATTTATTTGTCGCTGATTCACTGAAGTGGCTGCATCCACACATGCCGTTCGCCCAGCGTCTGCAATTACAGCGCAGCTACAACCTGACCCAGGACCAACTGTGTCGGCTGCGCACAGAGTCGGGTGATGGTCAGATACCGCTATGGGCTGAACAGCACAAACGCCTGACGCTCGATGCGACCAATGAGCAGCGCTTCAAACTGATCGGCGAAGAGCTGGAAGACTACGTTCAGCAATTGCGCAGCCAAGGGCTGGCCCTCGACCATCACTGGCCCGCCACCCGCTACAGCGACGCCTTTCTAGCCGATTACGCGGCCCACCTCGGCTATCGGCGAACCCGCCACGACATGTTGTATCGCACCGACATTCCGGCGATGTTCCGCGGCGAAACCCGGTTGCCCTTCGAGTTGGCCAGGGATGGTCGAATGATGTACCGCAAAGGCAATCCCACTGGCACTACAAACAAGCGCGCGTTGAGTGCCACGTTCGGGCTGCATGATGCCACCGCCTACGCGGCAACCAAGGGCGGTTTCTATCACGAGTTGCATTACAACTCGCAGGCCAATCGCTTTCCCGGCGTGAACCCTCAAAGCTCCAAAGGTCGCACCGGCGAATCCTCCGATTCAGGCAGCAGTTCGGTATCGGAGGGTAAACGAACCGGCGACGAGGCTGACTCTGACAGCTCCTTCGTTTTCGATGACTCGAAAGGTTATGAATCCACGCGCCGCCAGCAAACCACGTCATTCGTCTACGCCATTGATACCCGGGGTCTGGAAGTGGTGCCGGGGGCGGAGAACAAGGCATTCAACCCCGCCAACGGCAAGTTCCTCTTCGACGACATGGAGGGGCATATCTCTACGCCCACACGCGGCATCAGTGCCGAGCGGCTCTGGCTGGTGCGTTCCGACCTGACGAAAGCCGCCCGGGTCAACGATGTGCTGGCGCAGGCGGGTGACCGCGTCGCTGCTATCGAACAGGCGACTTGGGCGGGAACCGACAGTCGCGCAGCCTTTGGCGCCAACGCCTATGACAGCCTGATCGATGAAATCGCCGGTTCTGGCGGCGTGATTCTTGATCTGCCCAAAGGCGACAAGACGTTCGCCGACGACATTGTCTGGCCTGTACTCGAACATTACCGAACCTGAAAAAAAGCGCCATTCACCCAAACTTGAATGGCGCCTTTTCATTGACTAGCGGCTGGGCGCTATTTGATAACCTTGATCACAAATATTGCAGGTTTGTGATTGAAGGCGTTATGCCCCGTCTTGTTAGGATCGACGTCGAGGAATGTGCTCATTCCGCTGCTTATGTGACGATACAAGGGCTTGTCATCAGGTTCGCGGATCAACTCGAGATAGGCAGGACCGGCTTCGATATGACTGAAGGAGGCCTTTGAAGCACCCGACGTGCTGATTGAAAAGTACTGCTCTGGCGCACTGGTACTGGCCAACAGATTATGAGTCTTGTCCTCCATGAATAACCGCGCACCATCGAATGTTCCCGCGAGTACAAGGCTGATGGCATATTCGTCACCCTTGGGGACAAACTTCAACAGCAGTGGTGTGTCGTCTTCATGGTCAGCCAACGTTATGAAACTGCAGACACGCGCATCTGCCAGCCCCACTTCGGCATCCAGTTTCTCGCTCCTGGTTATCCGCAGGTTGCGCAAAGCCTGTTGCAGACGTTGTTGATTAAGTACCACTGGCCGGCCATCCAGATAAAGATGCGCAGTGAATGTTTGATTGTTTATTTTTGCTATAGCCATGGGATTAACCACCTGTAAACAAACCGCCGTCGATTAACCGAAACGGCAGGCAATACTGAAAAGGGAAATATTCAAACAGTGGCGGTCACCACGGTAGTGGCATTGGCCGACATCCGTGGAACTTCGCCGACAGGGGCCTTTTCAGATTTTCGTTTACGCCGGGCTATCACCATCCGGTCGGCATAAGTGGATGCCGCGTCAATCACGTGGCTAACGTTATGATCCGTCTCGGCATGTTTCAAAATATACTTGCCGGCAATATCATCCCAAAACGCCCATTCATCTTCATAGACAGTCATGCTTTCATCCTTATTTTTATTCAAGTTAACCGCTTCCTGCGGGCAACTTGAAATTAAGACAAAGACAAAAGCAAAACAATGCTGGCAGGTGCCATGAGTTAATTCAAAGTGCAACTAGGCGAACAATTCACCTTGGAGTTCGTCGAGCAATGCCTGGATCGCATCCAGCCGCTGCTGGGGATCATCGAGCTGTAACAGATCGATCTTGTCCTCTTCGGCGAACGGCAGCAGATAGGCCAGTTGATTGGCCAGCGATTGCTGGCCCAGCGCATCGGTGCCCATGTCCAGCGCCTCCACCATCGGGTGCTCGGCCAGTGCCTTGAGCAGCGCCACCAGGTCGGCGTCTTCGTCCTGTAACGGTTGCTCGGGTTCGTCATCCAGCCAGTCGACATCGGCGAGGATCAACTGATCGCGCTGTACCTCGGTACGCAACACTGTGAACCGCCGTCCGCCCTGAACACGAATACCCAGCAAACCGTTGTCCTGCTGCTGAAAGTCGGTGATACGCGCTTCGCAGCCAACCAGAGCAAAACCCTCTGGGGCGACGCCGACTTCGTGACCGTCGAGAATGCATACCACGCCGAAACCGCCGCCCTGTTTCATGCAGCGGCCGATCATGTCCAGATAGCGCGCCTCAAAGATCTGCAAGTCGAGGTTGCAGCCGGGAAACAGCACTGTGTTCAGCGGGAAAAGCGGCAGATTCATAGACATTTCCTTACACCACCATCGACACCGCCAACGGCAGGAACACCGCCGTGGCCACACCCATCAGACTCATTGCCAGCGCCGCAAAGGCACCGCACTCATCGCCTTCCTGCAACGCCACCGAGGTGCCGACCGCATGCGCGGTCATGCCCAGCGCCATGCCGCGCGCTTCGGGGCTATGTACACCAAGTCGAGTCAGCAGCGCCGGGCCGAAAATGGCACCGAGGACCCCGGTGATCAGCACGAACACCGCTGCCAGCGCCGCCACACCGCCAATCTGCTCCGCCACCAGCATGGCAATCGGCGAGGTTACTGACTTCGGCGCCATGGTCATCAGGATCATGTGCTCGGCACCGAACCACCAGCCCAGCAACACACCCATGCCTGTGGCGACCACGCCGCCTATCACCAGCGTAGTAAAAATCGGCCAGAACAATTGGCGAATGCGCCGCAGGTTGAGATACAGCGGCACCGCCAGTGCCACGGTCGCCGGGCCGAGCAGAATGCTGAGGATCTCGGTGCTCTTGCGATATTCGGCGTAGGTCAGGCCGCAGCCGACCAGCACGCCAATCACCAACAGCATGGAGACCAGCACCGGTTGCAGAAAGATCCAGCGAGTTTTCTCGAACGCCGCCAGCACCAGTTGATAGGCGCCGAGGGTTATGCCGATGCCGAACAGCGGATGATGAATGACCGAAGCCCAGGCGCCCTGCCAGTCGAAAAGCATCAGGACTCCTCCGACGTGGCTGCGTGCCGTTTGACCAGGCGCTGCATCAGCACCCCGGCGAACGCCATCGACAGCACCAGCGACAGCACCAGCGCACCGACAATTGCCCAGAAATCCGCAGCAATCGCCGTGGCGTAGACCATCACGCCCACGGCTGGCGGCACCAGCAGCAAGGGCAGATAACGCAGCAGGCTGCCCGCCGCGAGGTTCAGCGGCTCGCCGACTTCACCGCGAATGATCAGGAAGACCAGCAACAGCAGCAGACCGATGATCGGCCCCGGCAGCACCGGCAACAGCAAATGATTGAGCGCCGTGCCAAGCAGTTGAAACAGCACCAGCAGGGTCAGGCCACGTAGCAACATCCGACATCTCCGTCTTACTTTTCGTCCAGCAGAGGCTCGGCATTATAAGCACGCCTGCGCTATGGATCGGCATTCGCCAAAAGCATGGTCGGTTGACCGGAGCAAATCGCCATGATGATCTACAGTGGTTCGCAGGGCGGTCAAATCCCCCACCTGAAAAACTATAAAACCGATGAACCCAAGGAGAGTCTCAATGCCCTATGTTCCCGTTGCAGAGCTCAAAGATTATGTCGGCAAGGAACTCGGACGTTCCGAATGGCTCACCATCGATCAGAAACGCATCAACCTGTTCGCCGAAGCCACCGGTGATTATCAGTTCATTCACGTCGACCCGGTCAAAGCCGCGCAAACGCCATTTGGCAGCACCATTGCCCACGGTTTCCTGTCGTTGTCGCTGATCCCGAAATTGATGGAAGACATCCTGATCCTGCCGCAAGGCGTGAAGATGGTGGTCAACTATGGGCTGGACAGCGTGCGTTTCATCCAGCCAGTGAAGGTCAATTCCAAGGTCCGCCTGAAGGTCGATCTGGGTGAGGTCACCGAGAAAAAACCGGGCCAGTGGCTGCTCAAGGCCACCGCGACACTGGAGATAGAAGGCTCGGACAAACCGGCCTACATCGCCGAGCCGCTGTCGCTCTGCTTCGTCTGATGGTTCTGGATGCGAAGCAGCGCACGCTGTTTCGCGTCAACACTGTTTTTACCGGCTGCATTAGGTCACATAGCTGCGGCATACTCGGTCGCCTAATTGCCCGGATCCCGCTATGCGCTCACTTGCTCGTCTTGCACCCCTTGCCTTGACCCTGATGCTCACCGCGTGCGGCGACGGCGAATCGCTGCTGCCCCCGGATGCGCGCCTGCCCGACGGTGGACGCTATCGTGGTGAACTGGTCGATGGCTTGCTGCAAGGTCAGGGCCGCGTCGACTACCCCAACGGCAGCTGGTATGCCGGGCAGTTCGACAAGGGCCAGTGGCATGGTCAAGGCGAATGGCACGGCAGCAACGGCGAAGTCTATCGCGGCCAGTTCCAGCAAGGTCTGTTCGACGGTCAAGGCAGCCTGACCACCAACGCCAGCAGCTACACCGGCGGCTTCAAACAGGGACGCCGCGACGGCGAAGGCACCCTGAAAGAAAATGCCATGACCTACCGTGGCGAATTCAAGGCAGACCAATATTCCGGGCTCGGCCGTCTGGAAATGGACGACGGCAGCTCCTATCAAGGCCAGTTCGCTCACGGCAAACCCAACGGTGAAGGCCAGCGCGGCGATGCCAGCGGCAACTCGTTCAGCGGGCATTTCGTCAACGGTCAGCTGGAAGGCAACGGTACGTTCAACAGCGCTGACGGTGACATCTACGTCGGCGGCTTCAAGAACAATCAACTGCACGGCAAAGGTCGCTACGAAAACGCCGACGGCGATGTCTGGCTCGGCCAGTTCAAGGAAGGCGCGCTGACCGGCAAGGGCGAACTGATCGGCGCTGACGGCAGCCATTACATCGGCACGTTCAGCGACTGGCGCTTCAGCGGTCAGGGCCGTTTGAACCTGCCTGATGGCAGCTTCTACATCGGCGGCTTCGACAACGACAGCTACGCCGGACGCGGCACCCTGGTGCTCACCGATGGCAGCGTGATGAGCGGCACCTGGATCAACGGCCAGCGCGTGCGCGACGCGGACGGCAAGTTGCTGCCCGATACGCTCGAACTCGGTTTGCTCGCTCAGGGCCGCTTGCTCGATGACGCGCTGGCCGCTATTCCCGCGTCGACCCCGGCGGTCGAGTTGTACACCCTGACCCTCGGCGGCGACGGCAAGCAAAGCGTCTTCCTGCGCGAATCCGACTACGTCGCCAACATGCTCACCACGCGCTTCGGTGCCTATGGCCAGATCCGTCTGGTCAACCATCGCGACCACCTCGGCGACCGGCCGATGGCCACCCGCGAGAACCTGCGTCGCGCCGCGCAAACCCTTGCCGAACGCAGTGGCCCGGAAGACTTGCTGTTCATCTACCTGACCAGCCACGGCACCGCCGAACACGAACTGGTCCTCGACCAGCCGCGCATGGAACTGGCCGACCTGCCCGCCGATGAACTCGCCGCCGTGCTGGCGCCGCTGAAAAATCGCGACAAGATCATCGTGATTTCGTCGTGCTACTCCGGCGGTTTCATTCCGGCGCTGAAAGACGAACGCACGCTGATCATGACCGCCTCGCGCGCTGACCGGGTGTCCTTCGGCTGCTCGGAAGAAGCCAACTTCACCTACTTCGGCGATGCGCTGTTCGCCCAGGCCCTGAACCAGACCGATGATCTGGAGCAAGCCTTCAAACTGGCCAAGGCCACCGTCGCCGAGCGTGAACTGGCGGATAATTTCGAAGCCTCGGAGCCGCAGATCTGGGCGCCGAAAACCGTGCTGTCGCACTGGCAACTGCTGCGCAAACAGCAAGCCAGGAAAGCGTTGCAAAGTGCTGCGTTGAACGACGGAGCGACAAAGAGCAACTAAGCTGAACAGTATCAAGGGAGAGACACTATGTACTTGACGCCTCAGCACGTATTGCTTGCCGGAGCCACCGGTTTGACCGGTGAACATCTACTCGACCGTTTGCTCAACGAGCCAACGATTTCACGCGTGCTCGCCCCTTCACGTCGGCCATTGGCCGAGCATCCGCATCTGGAAAACCCGGTGGGTGATCCGCAGGCGTTTCTCCCGCAGCTCAGTGGCCGCGTCGATATCGCTTATTGCTGCCTCGGCACCACAATCAAGCAGGCCGGCTCGGAAGCGGCGTTTCGCGCGGTGGATCTGGACATGGTGGTGGCGTTCGCCAAACGCGCACGGGAGATGGGCGCGCGGCACCTGATCGTCATCAGTGCGATCGGCGCCGATCCGAAATCCTCGGTTTTCTACAACCGGGTCAAAGGCGAAATGGAGCAGGCCTTGCGTGCGCAGAACTGGCCGCAACTGACTATTTGCCGGCCTTCATTATTGCTGGGTGAAAGGACTGAACCGCGTCTGGCCGAGCAATTGGCCGGGCCGTTGTCGAAGCTGATTCCGGGTAAATACCGGGGCATCGAAGCGTGCCATTTGGCGCGGGCGATGTGGCGGTTGGCGCTGGAAGAGCAGGACGGAGTACGGGTGATCGAGTCGGATGATTTACGCAAGCTCGGCAAATGAAAAAAGATCGCAGCCTTCGGCAGCTCCTACAGGATCAAGTCGAACCCCATGTAGGAGCTGCCGAAGGCTGCGATCTTTTGCTTTTCACAATCCACCAGTCGCCTGAAAACCCACGCCAATCACCGTCAGCAATGACAACGGCAACAACAGCGTATCGAGCAACGCACTCGCTGGCAGATCCACCCCCGGATAGCTCGGCGCCTCGGCCCCGAACCGATCCATCGCGCAGCACCCGCCATTCAATGCATACAAATCCAGCCGCGTCCCGGAGTACACCACCGGCGCCCCCGGTTTCGCTGCATCCAGCGTCCGCGCCGTGGCGCAGCCTGTCAGCAACAACGCCAGCCCGATCACCAGCAGCTTATTCATCGCTGCTCAGATGATGCTCACCCCAACGCGGCAGCATGTCCTGGGGAATACCAAGCAGATTGAGGATCCGCGCCACGACGAAATCGATCAAATCATCGATGGTCTGCGGCTGGTGATAGAAACCCGGCGAGGCCGGCAGAATCGTCACGCCCATGTTCGACAGTTTGAGCATGTGCTCCAGATGAATGCTCGAATACGGCGCCTCGCGCGGCACCAGGATCAATTGGCGACGCTCTTTCAAAGTGACATCAGCCGCGCGTTCGATCAGGTTATTGCAGGCGCCCGTGGCAATTGCCGACAGCGTGCCCGTGGAGCAAGGCACCACGACCATCGCCGCCGGCGCACCGGAACCCGAAGCCACTGGCGACATCCAGTCTTCCTTGCCGTACACGCGGATCTGCCCGGCGGCGGCTCCGGTGTATTCGGTCAGGAAGGCCTGCATCATCTGCGGCTTGGGCGGTAGCGTGACATCAGTCTCGGTGGCCATCACCAGTTGCGCAGCCTTGGAGATCAGGAAGTGCACCTCGCGATCTTCCCGCACCAGGCAATCGAGCAGGCGCAAGCCGTACTGCGCGCCAGACGCGCCGGTCATCGCCAGCGTGATGCGTTCCGGGCCGCCGTGCTGGGAAAGAGTGTTCATTTCAGCGCCTCGGCGAGTTTGCCATGCAGGCCGCCGAAGCCGCCGTTACTCATGATCACCACATGCGTGCCGGGTTGCGCCTGGCTCTTCACGCGTTCGATGATGCCCTCCAGCGAATCGCTGACAATCGACGGCACCGTGCACAGCGCGGCGGTGCCGGCCAGATCCCAGCCAAGGTTGGCCGGGGCGTACCAGATCACTTGATCGGCATCGACCACGCTGTCGGGCAGACCGTCACGATGCGCGCCGAGTTTCATCGAGTTGGAGCGCGGCTCGATGATCGCGATCAGCGGCGCGTCGCCAATGCGCTTGCGCAAGCCGTCGAGAGTGGTGGCAATCGCAGTCGGATGATGAGCGAAGTCGTCGTAGATGGTAATGCCGCGCACTTCGGCGACTTTCTCCATGCGGCGTTTGACGTTCTTGAATGCGCTCAACCCGGCAATGCCCATCGATGGCACCACGCCAACATGCCGCGCCGCCGCCAGAGCAGCCAAGGCGTTGGCGACGTTGTGCTGACCGGTCAGCTCCCACTCGACGGTGCCTTGCGACACGCCTTCGAACATCACTTCGAACGCCGAGCCGTCTTCGCTCAGCAGTTTGACCTGCCACTGTCCGCCGGCACCGGTGGTCTGCACCGGTGTCCAGCAGCCCATTTCGATCACCCGCTGCAAGGCCGGCTCGGTAGTCGGATGAATGACCAGGCCTTCGCTTGGAATGGTCCGCACCAAATGGTGGAATTGCCGCTCGATAGCCGGCAGATCCGGGAAGATGTCGGCGTGATCGAACTCAAGGTTATTGAGGATCGCGGTGCGCGGGCGGTAGTGGACGAATTTCGAGCGCTTGTCGAAGAAGGCGCTGTCGTACTCATCGGCTTCGATCACAAAGAACGGCGTGCCGCCCAGGCGAGCAGACACCGAGAAGTTCTGCGGCACGCCGCCGATCAGAAAGCCCGGACTCATGCCGGCGTGTTCCAGGACCCAGGCGAGCATGCTGCTGGTGGTGGTCTTGCCGTGCGTACCGGCAACCGCCAATACCCAGCGACCTTGCAGCACATGGTCAGCCAGCCATTGCGGGCCGGACACATACGGCAGGCCTTTGTTCAGGACATATTCCACCGCCGGATTGCCGCGGGACATGGCGTTGCCGATCACCACCAGATCCGGTGCCGGATCGAGTTGCGCCGGGTCGTAACCCTGCGTCAGCTGAATGCCCTGGGCTTCCAGCTGCGTGCTCATCGGCGGATAGACGTTGGCGTCGGAGCCGGTGACGTGATGGCCCAGCTCTTTGGCCAACACCGCCATCGAACCCATGAAAGTCCCGCAGATACCCAGAATATGAATGTGCATAGTCGACCTCGTAAAACATGGCCGCAGGTTAGCGTAGGGAGGGGGAAATCGCACTCTTTAGGTGAGGGGCGGGACTGGTTGGGCCTGGCATTTTCGCTCGACTGTAGATTGCGGCCCCTCACCCCAGCCCTCTCCCGAGGGAGAGGGAGCCGATCTCGGTCGCATTCAAATCCCGAGTTAGGCTCAATATTTCAGGTCGGCGTAAATCGCCAAAGCACTTCGATCAGTCACCTCTTCCTCTGGGAGAGGGAGCCGATCTCGGTCGCTTTCAAATCCTGAGTTAGGCTCGATATTTCAGGTCGGCGTAAATCGCCAAAACACCGCGGTCAGTCCCCTCGCCCCCGGGAGAGGGAGCCGATCTCGGTCGCATTCAAATCCCGAGTTAGGCTCAATATTTCAGGTCGGCGTAAATCGCCAAAGCACTTCGATCAGTCACCTCTTCCTCTGGGAGAGGGAGCCGATCTCGGTCGCATTCAAATCCTGAGTTCGGCTCGATAACTCAGGTCGGCGTAAATCGCCAAAACACCGCGGTCAGTCCCCTCGCCCCCGGGAGAGGGAGCCGATCTCGG
>NZ_JAMLFX010000015.1:93808-109336 GCF_023634765.1 Pseudomonas sp. AKS31 | reverse complement strand
CTGAATGAAATTTCAGCGATTTTACCGAAGACCTTGAAAGGGATGGCCGTAAGGGCGGAACCCTAAGCCGCCATCCCCCAAAAAACGGATATAAACCCAACACCACCCAAAACCTGGTCGGCCCAGAGGCCGCCAAGACAACCCCAAGCCAGAAATGTTAGCTTGCTAGGTATCAAGCCCGAACAAGAGCCAACAACGATGAAAAAAACTGTCCTGGCCTTCAGCCGCATCACCCCGCCCATGATCGAACACCTGCAACAGGAGTTCGACGTCATCGTCCCAAATCCAAAGAACGGCGACATCAACGCCCAATTCAATGAAGCCCTGCCCCAAGCCCACGGCCTCATCGGCGTCGGCCGCAAACTCGGCCGCGCACAACTGGAAAACGCCGCCAAACTGGAAGTGGTCTCAAGCGTCTCCGTCGGCTACGACAACTACGACCTCGACTACTTCAACCAACGCGGAATCATGCTCACCAACACCCCGGATGTGCTCACCGAAAGCACTGCCGACCTGGCCTTCGCCCTGATCATGAGCAGCGCCCGCCGCGTCGCCGAACTCGACGCCTGGACCAAGGCCGGCCAGTGGCAAGCCAGCGTCGGCGCACCGCTGTTCGGCTGTGACGTCCACGGCAAAACCCTCGGCATCGTCGGCATGGGCAACATCGGCGCCGCCGTCGCCCGCCGTGGCCGCTTCGGCTTCAACATGCCGATTATCTACAGCGGCAACAGCCGCAAGACCGACCTGGAACAGGAACTCGGCGCGCAATTTCGCAGCCTCGATCAACTGCTCGCCGAAGCCGATTTCGTCTGCCTGGTGGTGCCGCTCAGCGACAAGACCCGCCACTTGATCAGTCATCGCGAACTGGCGCTGATGAAGCCCGGCGCGATTCTGGTCAACATTTCCCGTGGCCCGGTCGTCGATGAACCGGCGTTGATCGAAGCCCTGCAAAACAACCGCATACGTGGCGCTGGCCTCGACGTCTACGAAAAAGAACCGCTGGCCGAATCGCCGCTGTTCCAGTTGAGTAACGCCGTGACCCTGCCGCACATCGGCTCGGCGACGAATGAAACCCGCGAAGCCATGGCCAATCGTGCGCTGGCCAATCTGCGCAGTGCCCTGCTCGGCGAACGCCCGCAGGATCTGGTCAACCCGCAAGTCTGGCGCGGATAAAAAAACACGGGCAAGTGCGTTATTGCACTTGCCCGTTAGTTATGCGTTACACAACTTGAAATTGAACAAAAAAGCCAATCAAACAACAGCATTATAAGCTCTGCCTGCCTGTCGAATAATCGACAAACGCTATGGAGAGCCAATACCTTGAACACCCTGACAACCGACAAACTCATTCGTTACAGCAAAGTCATATTAATGGCTTACATCAGCTTCTTTGGCGTGCTGGTGATGATCCACAACTTTACTGACTACAATTCAAACTACACCTACGTGGCTCATATCCTGAGTATGGACACAACCACGGCCAGTGAAACCATCAAGTACCGCGCCATTGAATCACCGATGATCCATCACCGGATCTACTGGTTCATCATTACGCTGGAAGTTACGTATACCGTGCTGTGCCTGATAGGCACGCATCAGCTATATCGCCACATAAATGCGTCCGCAGAAGTATTCCACGAGGCAAAAAAGTTCTCGATCATGGGCATACTCGCGGCCATCTTCATTTATTACGTCTGTTTGCAAACCGTAGGTGTCGAATGGTTCGACATGGACACTTCGCAATCATGGAATGCCAAGGACTGGGCGCGACATATCGTTGACTTCATCTTCCCGGTAATGATTTACATCACCTTGAAAGTCGAGCGCTGAAGTTTAGCGCTCGTTTATTTCAAGCCAACTTTCCCTGTACTGGCGCCACGACCACCTTGGGTTTGCGGAACACCAACACATTGCCCAGCATCACTAACACCAGACCGACCAGCGCCGGCGCTGTCCACTGATAACCTTCAGCAAAAGCCGAGACGTTCAGCGCCACCACCGGAAACAGCACGGTGCAGTAAGCCGCACGCTCCGGACCCATGCGCCCGACCAGCGTGAGATACGCGGTGAAGCCGATGACCGAACCGGGAATCACCAGATACAGCAGCGCGCCGACATAACGCGGACTCCAGTCCATGTCGAATGGAATGCCTTTGACCAGGCACCACACCGACAACATCGCCGCGCCATAGGCCATGCCCCAGGCGTTGGTGGTCAGCGGCCTGAGGCCGGCCTTCTGCTGCAGGCTCGAGAGCATGTTGCCTGCCGAGAAACACAACGTCCCGCACAGTGCCAGACCAAGCCCCAGCAAGGTTTGCGGGCTGGCCTGATGCCCGGCCAGTTCCGGCCAGAACAACATGCCCAGGCCGAACAGCCCCAGCGCACCGCCCATCAGCACATTGCGCGCGATGCGCTGACCAAAGAACACCCGCGCATTCAGCGCGTTCCACAGCGTCGCGGTAGAGAACACCACTGCGACCAGACCGCTGGGGATCCACTGACTGGCGGTCAGAAAGCACATGAAGTTGACGCAGAACAGACACAAGCCCTGAGCCACGCAGATCAGATGCCCGCGACGGTTCATCGGTTGCAGGCGACGGCTGAGCAGCAACAGCGCAAACAGCACCAGCGCCGCGAGGCCGAAGCGATAGACGATCGACACCGGAATCGCCACCACGCCCAGTTGCCATTTCAAGGCAATCCAGGTGGTGCCCCAGATCAGCACGGTCAACAAATACAACGACAGGTTCATGGCAGACACTCCTCGATAGGCCTTGAGTGTCTGCCCGGACCTGGTTTGAGCGCTTGCAGATTCTTGCGCTTTTGTCTGGCGGCAGGCTGGCAGCGCGGCGCCCACGGAGTAGGATGCAAGGCGTTGAAGAGAACCGACCATGGCCGCCATCGATACCCTGCAAGTCTTTCAAGCGTTAAACAGCTCGCCCAATGCACGCCTGGTGCACAGCGCCGAGCTTGGTGACGGCTTGTCTGCCGCTTTGTGGACCAACCACCACGATGCGCAAGATTACGAAGCGCCCACCCACCACACGTTGTCCTGCTACATCGCCGGCGGCACCGGTACCTTTCGTCGCGATCAACCCGGGCAGAAAGGCGGGCCGGACAAGCTGTGCATCCTGCCGGCCGATCATGAATCGGGCTGGGTGATCAACGGCGATATCCGCTTGGCGCACCTGTATTTCAGCGCCGAACAATTTGCCCTCGGTTGCGTCACGTTGCTCGATCGCGAACCGCGTGAGATGCAATTGCGCGAGCAGACCTTTCTCGAAGATCCGCAACAGGCGCAACGCTTCCGGCAGTTGCTGACGCTGAATTGGGACGAGCCTGCTGAACGCTTGCTGAGCAGTAGCCTCGCCCATGAATTGATCAGCCACACCTTGCTCAGTCAGGTCGGCGCGCGTCAGGGCTTGCGTTTGAAGGGTGGACTGGCGCCACACCAGCGTCGGCAACTGGTGGAGTTCATCGACACTCAGTTGGCCGAGCCGATCAGCCTCGGACAATTGGCCGGGTTGTGTGCGCTGTCGGAATACCACTTTGCGCGGATGTTTCGGACGAGTTTCGGTCTGCCGCCGCATCAATACGTACTGGCGCGGCGCTTGAGCCGGGCGCGGGAGTTGTTGCGCGGGACGGCGTTGCCGTTGGGCGAGATCGCGCTGGCGTGCGGGTTCGCCAGTGCGAGTCATTTCACCAATCGGTTCAAGCAGGTTCTGGGCGGGACGCCGGGTGAGTATCGGCAGGCATTTTTGCGTTAAGCCCTTTTCCCCTCACCCCAGCCCTCTCCCAGAGGGAGAGGGGGCCGACCGAGGTGTCTGGCGTTGTACATCGACCTGAATGACCGAGTCGATTATGGATTCGGTAAAGATCGATCACGTCGGCGCAGTTCTCCAATATCCCCCAATCAGTCCCCTCTCCCTCTGGGAGAGGGGGCCGACCGAGGTGTCTTGCGCTGTACATCGACCTGAATGACCGAGTCGATTATGGATTCGGAAAAGATCGATCACGTCAGCGGAGTTCTCCAATATCCCACGCTCAGTCCCCTCTCCCTCGGGGAGAGGGTTAGGGTGAGGGGCTTGTGATCTTGCCTTAAAATTCCAGGGTGCTGGACAACGAAACCTGCCGCGCATCCCCCATCGACACAAAGAACCGACTCGCCGCCGAGGTGTAATAGGTGCGATCAAACAGGTTCTTCACATTGAGCTGAAACTTGACCTTCTGCCCTTCAACCCTGGTGTCGTACGTGGCAAACGCATCAGCCACGGTGTAGCTCGGCAGGTCAAAATCATTCACCGCGTTACCCGCACGTTCGCCGACATACCGCGCACCCGCGCCGACGCGCAATTGATCGCCGCCAATCACGCTGCCAAAGTCATACACCGCCGACAACGAGCCGGAATTCTTCGCCACGTTCTGCAGGCGCTTGCCTTTGTAATCCGGGTCTTCGGTCACTTCGGCATCGGTGTAGGCGTAGCTGCCGATCATGCTCCAGTGGTCAGTCAATTGACCGGTCAGGTCCATTTCCAGACCGCGCGAACGTACCTCACCGGCGGCGCTGTAAATCGTCGTCGGGCCTTCGGAATTGGCCACCAGCACGTTGCGTTTCTTGATGTCGAACAACGCGATGTTGCCAGTGACGCGCCCCGGCATGTCCAAGCGTGCGCCGAGTTCCCACGACTTGGCCTCTTCCGGCGCGATGCTGCCGTCGAGCACGGTGCTGCTGCCGCTCAGCGGGGCGATGGTCGAGTTGGGTTTGAACGATTCAGTGTAGCTGCCGTAGAACGACAAGGCGTCGGTGTAGCGATACACGAGACCTGCGCGCGGCACCCATTTTTGCCCGTTGCTGTCGGTGTTGGCCTTGAACGGCACACCTTTGCCGGCGTACTGGTCGTACTCCTGAAAGCGCCCGCCGGCGACCAGAATCCACTGGTCGTTGAGGTGAATCGAGTCCTGCATGAACACCGAATCGCTGCGCAGCTCATCGGTCTGCGCGCTGTCGGGAGCGCTGACGGTCGTACCGGCGACTTCACGACCGTACACCGGATTGATGTAGCTGAAAGTGGTCAGGCTTTTCTGCCGGATCAAGTCCTCGCGGTAGATCTTGCGGTACTCGTCATCGACGCCGAACACCAGGTCATGCTGCATGCCCAGCACGTTGACCTTGCCTTCAAGGCTGGCGGTGGTGAAACGGTCGGTGCTGATCGCATTCTGGGTGCCGTCCATGCTGCGGGTCAGCGTGCCTTTTTTGGTGTCGATAGCGGTCACGCGGACCTGGCTGGCGTCGTAGGTTTCACGATTCCAGCTGTAACCGAAGTGGGCTTTCCAGTCGTCGTTGAGCTCGTGATCGGCTTCGAAGTGGTACAGGTCCGAACGGCCTTCCATGTTATTGAACGGCTCGTCGAGGCGCTCTTTGCGCGAGATGTCCAAAGGGTGATTGGTGCGCGGATCGATCAGCGTGCCACGGTCGAACGGCGTGAGAAATTCGCGATGCTCGTAGGCGAACAACAGCTTGGTGCTTTCGCCAAACCAGGCCAGCGAAGGGGCGATCAGGGTTTCACGGTGAGTGCCGAAGTTGCGCCAGTAATCTTCGTCTTCGTGGTCGAGCACCATGCGATAGGCCAGCCCGGAATCGCCCAACGGGCCGGTGCTGTCGAGGCTGCCGCCGCTGCCGTTCTTGCCGTCGCCGTAAGTCGAGCCGCGCAAGGTCAGGGCATTGTATTGCGTCAGTTCAGGCTTCTTGCTGACCAGGTTGACCACGCCACCCGGGTCTTGAATGCCGTATAGCAGCGAGGCCGGGCCTTTGAGCACTTCAACCCGATCGACCGTGGCATTCATGCCGCGCCCCTGCACGATCGGCATGCCGTCGCGCATGATCGAGCCATTGCGGTTGTCACCGAAGCCGCGCGTCATCACCGAATCCTGGGTGCTGCCCAAGGTGTTGCCTTGAGTGATGCCGCTGACGTTGGCCAGTGCATCGTCCAGATTACGCGGCGCTTGATCGCGGATGACTTGCGCCGGGATGACGTTGACGGTCTGCGGGACTTCCTGCAACGACGCCGACGAACGCATCACCGAACTGGTTTCCGGCGGCTGATAGCTCATCGATTCGTCGCGGGTCGAGGTGATGGTGGTGGCGCCGAGGTTCAACGCGCCTTCGGTGGGTTTGGGCTCCAGCGCCAGCGTGTGGCTGTCAGTGCGGCGGAAGTTGAGGCCGGACCCACTGAGCAGACGTTGCAGCGCCTGTTCGGCACTCATCTGGCCATTGACGGCCGGTGCTGTCAGACCGTACGGCGCTTCGTCGGTGTAGACCACGCTCTGCCCGGTGACGCGGCTGAAGTCGCTCAAGGCTTGCGGCAGCGGTTTGGCGGCCAGGGAAAAATTGAACTGCTTTTGCGCTTGGCTGCTGACGGTTTCAGCGGCGAGCGCGACGCTCAGCGGCAACAGCGCCAATGCCGAAAAGCTCAGTGCCGACACGCCTAACCATTGTTTGACCGAACCCGATTTTGCCCTGGACTTCATTGCTCAATGACCTGTGTAGAACCGCAACGGATGCGAATGACTCGCAGTTTCAGTCACTACACGGATGGGGTTCGGGTTTACCTCACCACAAATCTGAAAATATTTTTCAGGATCAAAAGATCGCAGCCTTCGGCAGCGCCTGCATTGAAATGCGATCCCCTGTAGGAGCTGCCGAAGGCTGCGATCTTTTGCCTTTTGCTTCAGCGCAAAATAATCAGATGCCCCAACACCTGATGCTGCTCAAACCCCATCACCCCTTGTAAAGAATTCAACACCGCCTGCGGATCCTTGCTGGGAAAACTGCCACTGACCTTGCGCGCCGCCAGTTCATCGTTGAGCAACACAATCCGCCCCGGGTAATAACGCCGCAGATCCTCGACCACATCGGCCAGCGTCGACTTGTAGTAAGTCAGCCAACCCTGACGCCAGGCTAACTGCGCCTCACTGTCCACCGCGTGCAGTTTTTCTGCGGTGCCGCCAGCAAAAGCGACCTGCTGACCGGCCGTAAGAATCTGCTGTTCAGCATCACGATCCGCCGTCACACCAACGCGCCCGGACAACACCGTGACCTGCGCACCGTGTGGTTGCAGACGCACTTCGAATTGCGTGCCGAGCACCCGCGCCTCGCCCTGCTCCGCCGCGACCACAAACGGCTCGCCGGTGTGGCTGACGCTGAAGAACCCGGCACCACGGCGCAACTGCACACGGCGCTCGCCATGACTGAAATCCACGGCAATCGCACTGTCGCCATCCAGCGTCACTTGCGATTGATCGGCCAGCGTCACCGTGCGGATCTCGCCGGGTGCCGAGACATAATCGGCGCCCAGATCATCGAGCCAGCGCTGCGCTTGCCAGCCGGTGCCGAGGCTGACCATCAGCAGCAGGCACGCCGCCATCGCCAGCGCCGCCGACCAACGCAACAGCGCTGGACGACGCGGGCGATCCATCGCATCAAGATAACCCTGCAACGCCGAGGCTTCTTCATCTGCCAGCGTTCGTGCCGGGCCTTCGCTCAGTTCCCAAAGCACCTGCGCCTGCGCATACGCCTCGGCATGGGCTGGGTCGGCGCGCAGCCATTGGCTGAAGGTCAGTTGATCGCCGGCACTCGGCCGATCATGCAGCAGGCTCAACCAGGCAAACGCGGCCTGCTCTTGCGCGGGCGTGGGGGTAACGGAATCGGCGGGCTTCACGGTGCTTTCCCTGGCAGGCGTGGCGCGGGTTCGCGCAGGCTGGCCTTGCAGGCCTCGAGGGCGCGCATCATATGTTTTTCCACGGCACTTTGGGACAGGCCCATGGCTTTGGCGATTTCCGCATACTTGCGGCCGTGAATGCGATTGAGCAAAAAGATCTGCCGGGTGCGCTCTGGCAAGGCGCGCAACGCCGCTTCGACATACTTCAGATCATTGCCCGCTTCCAGCGCTGCTTGTGGTTCGCTGCCGTGGCTGTGCGGCTCGTCCGGTTGCCAGCCTTCGTTGACCCGCGTGCGCGTGCCTTCGCTGCGCAGATGGTCGATGGCGATGTTGCCGGCGCAGCGCAACAGATAGGTGCTGAGCTCTTCGACCTGCACCAGCGGTCGCCGCCAAAAACGCAGAAACAGATCCTGGACCAGATCCGCCGCCGTCGCCCGACAACCGACGCGCCGGTTTACCAGCGCTTCCATTTGCGAACGCTGGGACAGGAACACCTGAAGAAAATGCGCACGTGCCCCACGCGGCTCATCGTCGCGGGATTCCGGTGGCAGACCGATCAGCACTTCAGCACTGCGCCCATGCGGCGACCGGGCTCGCCAGCAGACTGACCCCGGCCAGCGTCAATGCGAAACGCGGGCGATACGGCAGCAACAAAACCAACACCAAGGCGCTGAGCATCAGCACGGCAAACCAGTCGACCAGGCCGAAGCTCCAGCCGTTGGCCTTCACCGCCGCCCAAAGCGACAAACACAGCAATAACCATCCGCCGACTTTCAGGCCCTGACGGCGACGCGTGGACGGTTTGTGACCGAGCAATTCATCGTGGTGGCGAGGCATCGACAGGCACAACGCGGTGAATCCGGCGTAGGTAAGCAACAAGGGCAAGAGCATCAGTTCGCCCCTTGTTCAAGGGTGATCGGCCGGGCCTGTTCGCGGCGGGGCTTTTTAATGCTGACGGTGTTGCCGGCGCGCTGCATTTTCCACGCGGCCCAAGCCAGGAACAAACCGGTTGCGAGGCACGTCAGATCAAAACCGGCCAATGCCCAATCCCTCTGCATCAAGGTAACGCCGAGATTCCAAGGGGTGGTCAGCGCATTGACCAGCGGCACCGCGACAAACAGGGCGGCGCTCAGGGTGAGTTGCTCAACCCAGGCCTTTCGTCCCGGACGCAGCAGCGCGTGCAGCACACTCAAAGCCCAAGCGTTAAAGAACGCATTCACTTCCCAATCTGCGCGCTCGGCGAGGCTCACTGGCAACAGACGATTGGCCAGGAAGAATACAGCCACCGCCGCAACCAACCCGGCCATGCTGGCGATGTTCAGCACTTCAACCAGCCGCAGTTCGAACGGCATCACGCCGCTCTTGGCATGTTTGAGTTGACGCTTGCCCAACCAGATCACCAGCCCGGTGCCGATCATCGCCGTGCCGGCCAATCCGCAAATGAAATACAGCCAACGCAGGAGCGGCCCGGCGAAGTGACCCATGTGCAAGCCATAGAACGCACCACCCACCGCCATCGCCATTGGCTGCTCCGGTGTGCTGCCGAGCATCTGCCCGGTCACCCCGTTGAACGTCACGGCACGGCCGAAATCATGCACCACGCGATCCCCCGCACGGGACAGCACCACCGTGGCATTGGCATCCCCCGGATTGCTCACCGACAGACGCGCCGTGTGGCCGCCCGACCATTGCTCGCTGGCCTTGCTCAACAGCGGCGCCATGGCTGCCAAAGGTGCCGCGATGTTGGCGCGCTCCGGGGTTTTCGACGCGGGGAACACTTCATCATAGAACGTGCGCACGTCACTGCCGTACGACGCGACGATGCTCGCCGGCATGACCATCGACATGAAAATCACCAGGCTGCTGTAGGTGATCATCAAGTGAAACGGCAACACCAGCACACCCACCGCGTTATGCCCGTCGAGCCAGGAGCGCTGACCCTTGCGCGGGCGGAACGTGAAGAAGTCCTTGAAGATTTTCTTGTGGGTGATGATCCCGGTGATCAGCGCGACGAACATCACCATCGCGGCAATCGTCGCCAGCCAGCGGCCCCACGGATAAGGCATTTGCAACTGGAAGTGGAAGCGATAGAAGAACTCGCCGCCCATGCTGTCGCGGCCCTGCACTTCGGCGCCGGTTTGCGCGTCGAGGGTTTTCGACTCGAAGCGCCCGCGCTCACCGGGATTGGCCGGCACTGGCTGCCAGCGCACGGTCAGGCCGGGATCTCGGGCATCAGGCAAATCGATCAGCCAGCGTGAGGCGCCGGCCGCGTGTTGCTGCAGATAATCCTGGGCCAGCGTCAGGCTGGTCTCGGCACTCACCGATCGCGCGGGGATTTCCGGCTGCATCCAGTGGCTGATCTCATCTTTGAAATAGGCCAGCGTCCCGGTCAGGAAAATCGCGAACAGCAACCAGCCGAACAGCAGTCCGGCCCAGGTGTGCAGCCAGGCCATCGCCTGACGAAAGCCCTCTTTCATGCCAGGCCCAATCCACGTGCTGCGCCAGAGATGGTCGCCAGAATCACGCTTGGCACCAGCAAACCGACCCAGGCCGACCACGCCGTACGACAGGCGAAACACCAGAGCACCGCCACCAGATAGACCAGAAAGGAAATGGTCATGCCGGTCACCACCGCTTCGGCGCGGCTCAACGGCAGCCACAGCGTCAGGGTGACACTGGCCAGCGCCGCAACGAGATAGCCGCCAAACACCGCCGCCAGCACCCGTGAGGTGACGGCCAGACGATAGGAGATGGGAAGTGTGGCGAGTTTGCCTTTCATGTTTCGACCCTGAAACGAAAAACGTCCGGCCGATGAGCCGAACCTACAGGCGAGCAATATTAATGATAAATATTCTCATACGCAAAAGCATCTGATTGCCGGTTAAGCGTTTCGCCCCTTACAATGCGAACAGTTCTTGTTCTCTAACGCATACTCTCTACCGCGCCATCAAGCGCCCGGAATAATACCGTTGTCGTCCGCCCATCCTGTCGAATCGCTCTATCAGGCCCATCACGGCTGGCTCACCAGTTGGCTGCGGCGCAAACTCGGCTGCCCGGACAGCGCGGCGGATCTGGCGCAGGACACGTTTATCAAGGTGCTGACCGCCCGCGAACCTCCGGTGATCATCGAGCCGCGCGCCTTTCTGACGACGTTGGCCAAGCGCGTTCTGTTCAATCATTACCGCCGTCAGGATGTCGAACGCGCTTACCTCGACACCTTGGCGCAGATGCCGGACATGGTCGCGCCGTCGGAAGAAGACAAGGCGATCATCCTGCAAACCCTGATGGAGCTGGATCAGTTGCTCGACGGTTTGCCGCGTCAGGTCAAACGCGCCTTTTTGCTGGCGCAGGTCGATGGCCTGACTTATCCACAGATCGCCGCTGAACTGGGCATATCCGTGGCCACGGTCAAACGTCATCTGAACAAAGCCGCCATGCGCTGCTACTTCGCCTTATGAACCGCGTGCCGGATTTCTCCTCCCAAGTGGCTGAACAGGCCGTGCATTGGCTGATGGAAATGCAGCAGGGCACGCTCTCCCCGCGCCAGCAACAGGCCTGGCAACAATGGCTGGAGGCACACAGCGAACACCGGCGGGCGTGGGAGCATATTCAGCGGGTCAATCAGCGTTTGCGCGGTGTGTCTTCGCCGCTGGCACACGCGGCGTTGAACGGGCCGAAGTCCGGCAGCCGTCGTCAGGCACTGAAACTGCTGCTGATTCTCGGCGCCGGATCGGCTGTCACCTGGGGGGTGCGTGAGCACAATCCATTGCCGTCGCTGCTCGCTGATTACCGCAGTCCGATCGGGCAACGGCGCAAGGTGGCGCTCGGTGCGGGCGATCAGTTGCAACTCAACACAGCCAGTGCCGCCGATGTGGATGTCTCGGCGCGACTGATCCGCTTGCTCGAAGGCGAAATCCTCCTGACTGCAGCGCAATCTTTCGAAGTGCGCACCGCTCAGGGCATTCTTGAAACTCACGGTGCACGTCTCAATGTGCGTCAGTTTGCCGATCGCACTCAGGTTGCGCTGTTTGACGGCAGCGTCGAACTGAGCAGCAATGGACGCGCGCCGATGCTGCTGCCGCTTGCACGGCAACTGAGTTTCACCTCGAAATCCATCAGCGAAGCCAAACCGCTGGATGCCAACAGCGGCGCCTGGGCCGACGGCATGCTGGTGGCCGCGCATATGCGTTTGGGCGACTTCCTCGATGAACTCGGCCGCTATCGTCGCGGCCAGCTCAATTGCGACAGGAACGTCGCCGACCTGCTGATTTCCGGGACTTACCCACTGGACGACAGCGAGCGGATTCTCGACCTGCTGGAAATCAGTTTGCCGGTGAAGGTGAAGCGCTTTACCCGTTACTGGGTGAGCGTCGAAGCGCGGGTTTAAAAAACATCAAAAATAAATGAGCCGTTTTTCAGATCTGGCGTGACAGAGAAGGAAAGCCCCCTTGATTCAACCTTCTCAGGATCATCCGACATGCACTCCACCCGCCTCACGCCACTGGCTCGTACCCTGCGCAATCTTGTCCTCGGCGCCAGCCTGAGTTTCAGTGCCCTGCCCGCCGCGCTGGCCGCTGATGCCAAGGCTTATCACATCGCGCCGTCGTCGCTGGAGAACGCCCTCAACCAGTTTGGCCGTGAAGCGGGCGTGCTGATTTCGTTTGGTTCGCAAGTCACCAGCGGTGTGCAAAGCCGTGGCCTGGAAGGCAGTTACACACCTGAGCAGGGTTTGAATGCATTGCTTGAAGGCACCGGTCTGCAAGCGCGCGCCGAAGGCAACAATGCGTTCAGCCTGCAACCGGTGGCGGATGCCGCGCTGGAGCTGGACACCTCGAAAGTCGTCGGCGACTGGCTCGGCGACGCTGCGCAAATCAATGTGTTCGAGCACCCGGGCGCGCGCGATGTGATCCGCCGCGAAGAGTTCGAACGCCAGGGCGCCACTCAGGCGCGGGATGTGCTCAATCGCATCCCCGGCGTCAACGCTCCAGACAACAACGGCACCGGCAGCCACGACATGGCGCTGAATTTCGGTATCCGTGGCTTGAACCCGCGACTGGCCGCGCGCTCGACCGTGTTGATGGACGGCATTCCGGTGCCGTTCGCGCCCTACGGCCAGCCGCAGTTATCGTTCGCGCCGATCAGCATGGGCAACATGGATGCCGTGGACGTCGTGCGCGGCGGCGGCGCGGTGCGTTACGGCCCGCAAAACGTCGGCGGCGTGGTCAACTTCGTCACCCGGGCGATTCCCGACGAGCCAACGGTCAAGGGCGGTTTCCAAACTGAAACCAGCCCATCGTCGAGCCACGACGGCTTCAAGACCAGCGCCAACCTGCTGGCCGGCGGCACCAACGCCAATGGCCTCGGCGGTGCGTTGCTCTACTCCGGGACGCGCGGCGGCGACTGGCGCGAACACAGCGACACCGAGATTGACGACCTGATCCTCAAGGGTAAATACCAGCTCGACGAAGCCAACAGCTTCAACGCCATGGCCCAGTATTACGAAGGCAAGGCTGACATGCCCGGCGGTTTGAACGTTGCCGATTACGACGCCGATCCGTATCAGTCGACGCGGCCGAAAGACCAGTTCTGGGGCCGCCGCACGATGTTCAATTTCGGCTATCGCTATCAGGAAGATCGCCGCGAATTCACCGCCAACACCTTCTTCACCAAGACCCTGCGCAGCGGCTATCTGGATCAGGGCACGTTCCTCTCGCTGTCGCCGCGCGAGTACTGGGTACGCGGTCTGGAAACCCGTTTCGCTCAGGGTTTCGACCTCGGCCCGACCAGCCATGAGGTCGGTGTCGGCTATCGCTACATCAACGAGGCCGGTCACGAATTGCGCTATCGCACGCCGATCAGCAGCAACCAATACCCGACCACCAACAGCCGTAATGATCGTGACACCCGTGGCGGCACTGAGGCCAATGCGTTCTTTGTCGACGACCGCATCGATATCGGCAAATGGACGATCACCCCGGGTGTGCGCTACGAGATGATCGAATCGCAGCAGACCAACAACCTGACCAACGTCAAATACAAAGGCGATTACAACACCGCGTTGCCGGCGTTGAACGTGCTCTATCACCTGACGGACAGCTGGAACCTGTACGCCAACACCGAAGGCTCGTTCGGCAGCGTGCAATACAGCCAGATGCCCAACCGTGTAACCAGCGGCGAAGTGAAACCGGAAAAGGCCCGCACCTGGGAGCTCGGCACGCGCTATGACAACGGCGCGTTGCGCGCGGAGATCGGCGCATTCCTGATCAACTTCGACAACCAGTACGAAAGCAACCAGACCAACGATTCGGTGATCGCCCGTGGCGAAACCCGTCACCAGGGTATCGAGACCAGCGTCAATTACGCGCTGGATGACTTGAGCCCGGCGCTGGCCGGTTTCGATGTCTACGCCACTTACGCTTATGTTGACGCGACTATCCGCGAAGACGGACCGAACAAGGGCAATCGCGTACCGTTCTCGTCGAAACACAAAGGCACGATTGGTGTGGGTTACACCGAAGGGCCGTGGAAGCTCAATCTCGACAGCAGCTTCCAGAGCGACCAGTTTGCCGACAACGCCAACACCTCGAAGGAAAGTGCCGATGGCAGCACCGGCAAGATCCCCGGTTACATGCTGTTCAGCAGCCGCGCGGGGTATGACTTCGGCCCGCAGTTGTCGGATCTGAATGTGGCGGTGGGGGTGAAGAACATCTTCAACACGCAGTACTTCACGCGCTCGTTTGATGACAACAACAAGGGCAAGTATGTGGGTGAGCCGCGCACGGTTTATGTGCAGACGTCTGTAGCGTTCTGAAGATTGAAAAGCCCCTCACCCTAGCCCTCTCCCAGAGGGAGAGGGGACTTATCGTGGGATGCTTGCGAGGTACGCCGACCTGAACGTGCTGTGCCGAATCCATAATCGACTCGACCTGAAACCGCTTTGCCGAATCCATAATCGACTCGGTCTTACAGGTCGATGTACCCCGCAAGACACCTCGGTCGGCCCCCTCTCCCTCCGGGAGAGGGCTGGGGTGAGGGTCAGCAGGTCAGCAGGTCAGCAGGTCAGCAGGTCAGCAGGTCATGGTCTAAAGTAAAACTTCAAACCAACTTCACAAGGATCGTGAAGCATGCAAACCCGCCCCACCCTCGGCCAATTCGCCCGCCAGTTACGCGCCAAGCAAACCGACTGCGAACACCTGCTCTGGCAAAAACTCCGCTCCCGCCAAATCGCCAATCTGAAATTTCGTCGGCAGTTTCCCTGTCCGCCCTATGTGCTGGATTTTTACTGTGCTGAGCTGAAATTGGCGATCGAACTGGACGGCGGCCAGCACGCTGAAACGCAGGGGCTAATTCATGACCAGCGCCGGACGCGCTATCTGAATCAAAAGGGCATTGAAGTCGTGCGTTTCAGTAATCTTGAGGTGATCCAGCAGATGGACGATGTGCTGGAGCAGATCATAAGAATTGCAGCGAATCGAAAAATGCCCTCACCCTAACCCTCTCCCAGAGGGAGAGGGAACTGATTGGGGGATGCTTGAGAAATACACCGACCTGAAAGTACTGCGTCGAATCCATAATCGACTCGGTCTTCTAGGTCGACGTACCTCTTCAGACACCTCGGTCGGCCCCCTCCCGGAGAGAGGGGGACTGATTGGGGGACGCTTGCGAGATACGCCGATCTGATTCTGCTTCACCGAATCCATAATCGACTCGGTCTTTCAGGTCGACGTACCTCTTCAGACACCTCGGTCGGCCCCCTCTCCCTCCGGGAGAGGGCTGGGGTGAGGGCCTGCTTTCTCATGCCATAACCGAA
>NZ_JAMLFX010000015.1:83945-93798 GCF_023634765.1 Pseudomonas sp. AKS31 | reverse complement strand
CACACAAACAAAAACGGGCCTGCATTGGCAGGCCCGTTCTCATTGGTTGGCTTATAAAATCAGCGCATCAACTGTTGATCGCTGCCTGTTCGTTCTCCAGAAATTCTTCCTCCAGCAGAGCGTCATTCGCCTTGCTAAATGGCACGATGGCGGCGCGGGGTTTGCCTCGCAGCTTGCCAAACAGGTGTTCCAGTGCATGCTCAAGTTTTTCGGCTGCACCGTCGATCGCCTGTTCCAGCGAATCGGCCTTATGGGTCACGGAAATCGCTTGATGGCCTTTTGGCCGCGCTTCCAGCTGGCAGCGCAAGTCATGGGGACCTGGTTTGTCACCGTTCTCGTCACTCAGGTGGACTTCGACACGGGTCAGGTCTTCTTCATAACGTTCGAGCGTGCTCTCAATGGTTGTACGTACCCACTCCTCCAGTCGTTTACTGCCTTGAATATGGTTATCGCTGTTGACTTGGATTTGCATAGTTCATCCCTTATTTCAGCTAGCTCGTGAGAGGCCTTGAGTTGAATTTCCTGACCTCCTGGTTACAACAATCGGCCCGACTGCCGAACATTTCAACCCCTGAAAAAAGATAAATATTCATTCGCAAAAAAAGCCGGACAACCGAGCAAAGCACTGGTAAGGTCGGGAGTTGGGTCGCTTCGCAACCCGGCAAAATCTGCTCACAATTGCCCGTCATTCAACGGATGCAAGCTGCGAAAAATCCCCGCCTCCTCCACCAGCCAATCATGCACCGCGCGCACACCCGGATGGCTTAAAGCGCCCGGCGCATAGAGCAACACGTAACGTTTGTGATTGGGCACCGACAGGCCAAACGGCACAATCAACGTCCCTCGTTCCAACTCATCGTTAAGCAAGGTGCGGCGGGCAATCGCCACCCCCATGCCGGCGATCGCCGCTTCGATGGTCAGGTGATTGCGATTGAACGTATGCCCACGCCGTACGTCGGCGCCCTCAAAGCCGATCGCGTTCAAATAGAATTCCCACTCCGCGTATTCATAACTGCCACGCCAGGCGGTGATGTCGTGCAGCAGTGGGAAATGCACCAGATCCGCCGGCCCGTGCAAGGGGGGTCGCCCGCGCAACAGGCTCGGCGCACACACCGGGAATATCTGCTCGTCGAGCAAGGCTGTGGATAACAATCCCGGGTAACTGCCGTCGTTCAAATCGATCGCCAGGTCAAAGTCGCCCTCGTGTAACGGCACGCTGCTGTCCTCGGCGACCAGCCGAAGCTGAATATCCGGGTAGCGTTGCTGCAGGCGCGGCAGACGCGGGGTCAGCCACTTGCTGAGGAACGACGGAATCGAGCGCACGCGCAAAATCCCGCTGATCATCCCGGCGTCCAGTCGACGCAACTCGGCATCGATACTGCCATACGCCTCGTTGACGGTGATCGCCAGCCGCTGCCCCTCCGCACTCAGTTCCACACCACGCGCCCGCCGATGAAACAGACGGAAGCCGAGGCGCTCTTCCAGTTGACGAATCTGCTGACTGACCGCACCCGGGGTGATGTGCAGTTCTTCGGCACAACGGGTGAACGACAGGTGCCGCGCGGCACAGGAAAACACCTGCAGCCAGACATAGGTCTGGGCATGCAATTGACGACTCATCGTTTAGTCCTGCTAAAGGCTTACTTAGGAAGTTTCGTTAGTCACGTAGGACCGAGGTAGGCAGTATCGCCGACATTGCGCTTGTCCTACAAAAAATGGCAGCGATTCCCACTCCATTGCTTGTAAGGGTTTAGCATGGCTATCAGTGTTTTCGATCTATTCAAAGTCGGCATCGGCCCGTCCAGTTCCCACACCGTCGGCCCGATGCGCGCTGCTGCGACCTTCGCTCAGGCGCTGATCGATCAGCATTTGTTGAACGATGTACGCCGTGTGGAAATTCGTTTGTACGGCTCGCTGTCGGCCACTGGCGTCGGCCATGCCACCGACCGCGCTACGGTGATGGGCCTGATGGGCGAATGGCCGGACAGCATCGACCCTTCGACCATCGATCCGCGCATTCAGCAACTGCGTGAAACTGGCCACCTGTCCCTCGCCGGACAAAGGGAAATTGCCTTCGACTGGCAGCGAGATCTCCTGCTGTTGGATGAGAGTCTGCCCTACCACCCGAACGCCATGTCGCTGACAGCCTTTGGCGAAACAGCCGAGCTGTTCGAGCAGACGTACTACTCGGTCGGCGGCGGTTTCATCATCGAAGCAGCGGAAGCCGAGTCCGCAGTCGCCTCCGCCGGTGACGTGGTGTTGCCGTACGATTTTTCCAGCGCCGCCGAACTGCTGGCGCTGTGCAAACAGCACAACCTGCGCGTCTCCGAACTGATGATGGCCAACGAGCGCGCGTGGCGCAGCGACGCGGAAATTCGCCAGGGCCTGCTGCACATCTGGTCAGTGATGCGTGAGTGCGTCGAACAAGGCCTGCGCCACGAAGGCATCCTGCCAGGCGGCCTGAACGTGCCGCGTCGTGCAGCGAAACTGCATCGCAGCCTGCTGGAAATCGGCAAGCCGAATGTGATCAGTTCGACGCTGTCGGCAATGGAGTGGGTCAACCTGTTCGCCCTCGCCGTCAACGAAGAAAACGCCGCTGGCGGGCGCATGGTCACTGCGCCGACCAACGGTGCAGCCGGAATCATCCCAGCCGTTCTGCACTACTACATGAAATTCAATCCGGACGCGTCTGACGATGATGTCGTCGCTTTCTTTCTCGGTGCGGCCGCCGTCGGCATTCTGTGTAAGAAAAATGCCTCGATCTCCGGTGCCGAAGTGGGCTGCCAGGGTGAAGTCGGTTCGGCCTGCGCGATGGCGGCCGCTGGCCTGGCCGACGTGCTCGGCGCCACCCCGGAGCAACTGGAAAACGCCGCCGAAATCGGCCTGGAACATAACCTCGGCCTGACCTGCGATCCGGTCGGTGGCCTCGTACAGGTGCCGTGCATCGAGCGCAATGCCATCGCCGCCGTGAAAGCAATCAACGCCACGCAAATGGCCCTGCGCGGCGACGGCAAACACTTCATTTCCCTCGACCGGGTGATCCGCACCATGCGCGATACCGGCGCCGACATGCACGACAAATACAAAGAGACTTCACGGGGCGGCCTGGCCGTGAGCTGGGTGGAATGCTGAGGCGCATTCCCTGACCGCCCCGGCAGGCCGCACAGAGCGGCCTGCCAACCGTGAGCCCGAGCAAAAATAATAACGAGGCGATACCGATGACCGATGTACGTACACCTGCTGCCGAAAATCCCGCTGTAGACCGCACACGCAATGCAGAAACGGCCCACAAGGGCTGGAGCAAATTCGACACCACCTGGATGCTCGGCCTGTACGGCACCGCGATCGGTGCTGGCACCTTGTTCCTGCCGATCAACGCCGGCGTCGGCGGTTTCTGGCCGTTGCTGATTCTCGCCGTACTGGCATTCCCAATGACCTTTTTCGCCCACCGTGGGCTGACCCGTTTCGTTTTGTCCGGGCGCTCCGGGGACATCACCGAAGTGGTCGAAGAACACTTCGGCATCGGTGCCGGCAAACTGATCACTCTGCTGTATTTCTTTGCGATCTTCCCGATCCTGCTGGTCTACAGCGTGGCGCTGACCAACACCCTGAGCAGTTTCCTCGAACACCAATTGCACATCGCTCCGCCGCCACGGGCGATCCTCTCGCTGGCGTTGATCCTCGGGTTGATGGCGATTGTGCGTTGCGGCCAAAGCGTCATCGTCAAAGCCATGAGCGTGCTGGTTTATCCGTTTGTTGCCGCGTTGCTGCTGCTGGCGCTCAGCCTGATTCCGAACTGGAACGGCGCTTTTTTCGCCAGTGCCCAAGAAGCCATGCCGATGTCGGTGTTCCTCAAGACGATGTGGCTGGCGATCCCGGTGATGGTGTTTTCGTTCAACCATTCGCCGATCATCTCCGCGTTCGCGGTTGATCAGAAACAGCGCTACGGTGAGCAGGCCGAACGCAAGAGCAGCGGCATCCTCGCCATGGCCCACGGCATGATGGTGGTGACGGTGATGTTCTTCTGCTTCAGCTGTGTGTTGGCGTTGTCGCCGGCCGACCTGGCTGCGGCCAAGGCGCAGAACATTTCGATCCTGTCGTACTTGGCCAACCACTTCCAGACCCCGGTCATCGCTTACGCCGCGCCGCTGATTGCGCTGGTGGCGATCACCAAATCCTTCCTCGGCCACTACATCGGTGCCAGCGAAGGCTTTCAAGGCATGATCGTGAAAAGCCTGCGCAGCCGTGGCCGGGTGATGTCGGCGAGCTGGCTGAACCGCGCCACAGCCGTGTTCATGATCCTCAGCTGCTGGGCCGTGGCGACGTTCAACCCAAGCATCCTCGGCATGATCGAAACCCTCGGCGGACCGGTGATTGCGTGTCTGTTGTTCCTGATGCCGATGTACGCCATCCGCCGCGTGCCGGCCTTGCGCCAGTATTCTGGCCAGGTGTCCAACGTGTTTGTGGTGCTGATCGGCCTGATTGCACTGTCAGCGATCATCTACTCGGTTCTGCCCTGAAAACGGGCCATTAAAAAAGGCGAGCCGCGTGGCTCGCCTTTTTTATCCCCGTGTTCATTGTTCGACAATTTTCCCGGCACAGCCCTTGCTATACCCCTGTGGGAGCTGTCGAAGCCTCCTTTCACTCTACAGCTGCGACATGAAGCAACAAATACAGGCCACGGAATGGCCGATGATCCGGTTGGGCGAACCAACCCGATCACGGCCGGTCAACAACTGCACGTTCAATCAGGCGGTGACGCATCATGGACAATCCTTTTCAGATCATTACCGATGCCTTCGCGCCGGACTATCAGATCAACCTGAGCATTCAGGGCCTGGACGGCAGCATCATGCTGACCCTGTCCAACAGCGGCCGGATCGTGGCCAAACGCATGATCAGCGCCGAGCAGCGCAACGACCCCGTGCGCCTAAAGCGCCTGGTGCAAAGCATTCAATTCGGCATTGCCATCGAACAGGGCCACAGTGCCATGGCGATCCTCGAAGCGATGACCAGCGGCGACGGGCTGACCCCGCCACCGCCACGCATCCTCGGCCAGCCCGGACAAGCGGCCGGGCTTTAAAGCTCGCCCTTCTCGACTTCCGGATGCTCGCTGGAACCCGCGCCGAGTTTGCGCTGCGGTTTCTCGATCTTCACCGAGGGAAATTGTGACGAGGCGTAACGCACCACCAGAATCGAGAACGCCAACAGCAGAATGCCGCCGCACAGGTAGATGATGCCCATGTCCGGCGGGTTGTGGTGCGAGACGTTGGAGATCAGCAAACGAGTCAACGCGGTGATTGCCACGTAGATCAGGAAGCGCACCGGCATGTGGTTGGTCTTGAAGTAGATCCCGACCATGGCGCCCAATTCGAGATAAATGAACAGCAGCAGAATGTCATCGATCTTGATATGGCCTTCCTCGAGCATCCCGAGAAACTCCATCACCGCCGCCCACGCCGTCACCGCACCGATGGCGAACAACGCCAGATAGTGGAAGGTCTCGACGAACAGGTTGCCCAGGGACTCGGCCAGTTGATGCACGTTTTGCCGCAGTTTCTCGGCCCAGTTGATTTTCACGATGATGTTCCTTAGCTCGAATGCGAGCGGATGATGCGTGTTGGACGTGACGGTTTTCTGCACGTAACGGTTTTCATGCAGAAAAGAGGCCACGCCATCATGGCGAGCCGCCGCCAAACCCGCGCCGTGGCGTTTGGTCGCACCTCTTGTGCTTTTGCGCGAACGAGCCTGCTTGCGAATGCTGCAACACGATCCCCTGACAAACCCTGAATCCGGTCTACATTAAAAAGCCACTACCCATGGCGCAGGGATTCGCTTATCCTTTTCGCTGTATATGGATACAGTAGTCGTCAAGACAACTTAATGTGAAGGCATGTGAGGTGGTGAATGGCCGTCGAAGTGGTATACCGCAGCAGCCGAGATCTGGAGCGCTTGTTCATGGATAAAGCCGAAGCTGACCGTCATGACAAAATGCTCGAACTGGCCGAATATCTGGCCGATGTCCTGCAAAAAGCCGTTCCGTCCCTGACTGAACAGCAAGTGGAAGAAGCCGGGATCTACATGGCGAAGAATCGCGATGTGTTCGCCCGGGCGTTCAAGAGCCAGCCGGATGCACTGTCGGAGCTGATCAACGCACCGGCCGAGCCCGTTGAACAAGCTGAGGCGGCAGAACCTGCTGAAGCGCAGGCCAAGCCAGCCAAAGCGGCAAAAGCCGCGAAGTAATCAGCGCCCCTTGAAAGATCGCAGCCTTCGGCAGCTCCTACATTTGGAATGTGTATTCCCTGTAGGAGCTGCCGAAGGCTGCGATCTTTTGCGTTTCAGCGATACAAAACTTTCTCTGCCAACTCATCCGCCACCCGCGCCGGCGAGCGTTTTTCCGCCTGCGCGTGAGCAAATACTTCAGTCAGCCGCGAACTGATCTTCGACAGATGCGCGGTAATCGTCGGCAATTCCTCACCACGGTGTTTCAGCGAGACGTAAATCAGCCCACCCGCATTGATCACGTAGTCCGGCGCATACAGAATCCCGCGCCGCTCCAGTTGATCGGCGACATCCAGATGCGTCAGTTGATTATTCGCCGAACCCGCCACCGCCGAGCAACGCAGTTGCGTGACGGTGTGGCTGTTCAGTACCCCGCCCAGACCGCACGGCGCGAGGATGTCGCACGGTGTGCTGAGCAGCGCGTCGTTTGCGATCGGGTGAGCGTTGAGTTGCTCCATCGCCAGTTGCACCTTGCCGTGGTCGATATCGCTGACCAGCAGCTCCGCCCCGGCGGCGTGCAGTTGTTCGGCCAGGGCAAAACCGACATTGCCCAAGCCCTGAATGGCGATGCGCAAGCCTTCGAGATTATCGCTGCCCAGCCGTGCCATCGCCGTTGCGCGAATGCCGGCAAACACGCCCATGGCAGCATGCGGTGCCGGGTCGCCGGCTGACGTGGTGCTAGTGACATGCTGGGTCTGTTGGGCGATGCAATCCATATCCGCCACCGAGGTGCCGCTGTCGATGGCGGTGATGTAGCGTCCATCGAGCTGTTCGATGCAACGGCCAAAGGCTTCGAACAGCGAGCCACGGTTTTCAACATGAGCCGGGCGCACGATCACGGCCACGCCACCGCCCTGCGGCAGCCCCGCCAGCGCAGCCTTGTAACTCATGCCCTGAGCGAGGCGAATGGCGTCCTCGACGGCAGATTCGTCATTGGGGTAGGCAAGATAACGACATCCGCCCAAGGCTGGCCCGAGGCGACTGTTATGGATGGCAATGACCGCCTTCAACCCGGTGATCGGGTCGACGCTAAGGTGCAGCGATTCCAGGCGAGTGCTTTGCATGAGCGCAAACATCGTTGGGCTCCCGAATCACTTCTTGTAGAACGCCAGTATAGGCCTGCGCCTGAAAATTGCTGGAGCGCACCGGAATAAGCGTCCGCGCCGACAACAGCTTTGCGGAATAACCCGACAGCCACACAGCGGGGTACTGGACGAATCTCGCGGACGGGGCTAAAACGAGGCATTCCCCGGAGATTTCGATGAGTGCGCGACAACGTTTTTTCGAATGCCTGCACCGTTCACCGCCTGCGCTGTTCGAAGCTGCGCTGTGGATGGCGGCCGAGCACGAAAAAGCGGTCGATCCCGAGGCACTGTTACAAGAATTCAAAGACCTGCAACAACGTGTCAGCTACGGCTTGCCGATGCTGCCGGTCAGTGAACTGGCGCAGCCCCTGTTGCGCCGTATGACGGATCTGGGCTTTGCCCAAGACGACTTTCTGCCGCTGCGTCCGCAGGCGGCGCTGTTGCACAAAGTGTTACAGACCCGTCGCGGCCAACCGCTGGCACTGGCGCTGATTGCTCTGGAATTGGCGCGTCGCCTGGAGATACCTCTGGTCGGGGTCAACTTCCCCGGGCACTTCCTGTTGCGCGTACCCGGTGCCGACCACTTGCTCGATCCGTGCGGCGGCCGGCGCTTGTACCCCAATGATTGTCGCGAATTGTTGCAGCGCCAGTACGGGCCAAACATGAAGCTGACCGCCGAACACCTGCTGACCGCCAGCCCCCAGCAGATGCTCCAGCGCTTGTCGCGCAACCTGCGCCAGTTGCACCTGACTCACGATGACTTCATCGCCGCGCTGATCGACGCCGAACGCGTGCTCGAACTGGGTGACGCCGGCGCCGCGGATTACTTGGCTCGGGCCAGTCTTTATCAGCGGCTCGACTGCCCGAATGCCGAGCGCTTCGACCTGGAGCGAGCGTTATTGCTGAGTGACGACCCGATTCAGCGCCTGCGCCTGACCGAGCGCCTCGGGCACCTGCCGCCCAATTCCGTCGTCCATTAAAAACAAAAGATCGCAGCCTTCGGCAGCTCCTACATTGAAATGTGTATTCCCATGTAGGAGCTGCCGAAGGTTGCGATCTTTTGCTCTTCAGGATTTGACAGATATCCCCATTCCAACTGCCGAACTTCCTTCGGTGGGCGAGCGCACCTGAATGATCAGCAATGCAGCAATCACCGCCGGAATCGCGCAGAAGAAAAAAATCTGCGCCACCGGAATGTGCATCGCCAACAACAGGCTGCCAAACAGCGGCCCGAGAATCGAACCAAAACGCCCCACGCCCAACGCCCAACCGGTGCCGGTCGCACGTACATGCGCCGGGTAGAAATTACTGGCAAACGCATTCAGCGTCAGTTGCCCGCCGATGATGCAGAACCCGGCGGCGAAGACACACGCCACCAGATAACGCGGATTGTCGTGATTGAGTCCGAGCAGAATCGTGCACAGCGCCGCCCCTGCCAACACCGCAGACAGCAAACGAACCTTGCGCTTCAAACGGTCAGCGAACCAGGCCATGCAGATCGCGCCCAAGGTGCCGGCGAAGAGGAACATCGACGTCACCAGATTGGCTTCGTTGAGTTTCAGACCGCTTTCCAGCAGCAGTGTCGGCAACCAGCTGATCATGAAATACAACAGAATCAGGCTGACGAAAAACGTCGCCCAGATCAGCAAGGTCGGCCGCGCGTAGCCGTTGCGGAACAACTCGACCACGGTCAGTTTGCTGCCCTGCTCACGCTCGTTCTGTTCGACGCTTGCAACGGGCGGTTGCCAGTCCGGCAGCATGCGCGCGGTGACTTTGCGCAGCCGCGCATACGGCGGTGCATCGCGTAGCAGACGTGGCAGGGACTCCGGCAGCATCCACCACAGAAACGGGAACAACAGCAACGGCGTGACGCCACCGGCGAGGAACACCGCTTGCCAGCCGAACTGATCGATGAAACCGGCGGCGACGAAACCACCCGCCGCGCCACCGAACGAGAAGCCACAGGCCGCCAGCGTCACCATCAAGGTGCGCAAACGCGGTGGCGAGTATTCCGACATCAATGCCATGGCACAGGGCATCGCCCCGCCCATACCGATGCCACAGATGAAGCGCGCGATCATCAGCGTGTTCAGCGAGTCGGCGAAAACCATCAGCACCGTCAGCGTGGCGTAGATCAGTACGCAGGCGAGCAGAATGCGCCGCACGCCAAAGCGGTCGGCCAGCGGCGTGACGGCCAGGGAACCAAGGGTGAGGCCGAGCAGGTTGGCACTGAACACAGGCCCGAATGCAGATTTTTCCAGACCCCAGTCCTGCGCCAGCGCAGGCACCACATAACCGAGCACCTGGGCGTCATAGCCGTCGGTGACCAAGAGCAAGGCGAGCAGGATCAAGAGCAACCACTGATATCGGGACACAGGACGGGCGTCGAGTGCCGCCCGGAAGCTGGCAATCTGGTTATGCATCGCAAGGCACCTGTTTTGTTTTTATGATTTTTGGGTAGTTCAACGCCAAATCTTGTGGGAGCG
>NZ_JAMLFX010000015.1:56854-83935 GCF_023634765.1 Pseudomonas sp. AKS31 | reverse complement strand
GCTCGCGAATGCGCTGTGTCAGCCAAATGAACGGTGACTGACACTCAGCCTTCGCGAGCAGGCTCGCTCCCACAGGGGAATTACGGGGTATCGGGTTGGTTGGCAGGATGGGCCTTCATGAACGCAGGATGCTCAGCCGCCAGTGCGGCAACCCGATGAATTTTCGGATACGCCTCAAGGCTGACGTTGAAGCGCTCAGCCGCATACAACTGCGGAATCAGGTACACATCCGCCACACACGGCCACTCGCCGAAACAAAAGCCCTCATCGCCAATCAACTGCTCCACCGTCGCCAGCCCTTGGCTGATCCAGTGACTGATCCATTCCACCACCTGCGGCTCGTCATACCCCGACTGGCGCAGGCGATTGAGCACGCTGACGTTGTGCAGCGGATGTACGTCGCAACCGATCACCGCCGCCACACCGCGCACCTGCGCACGGGCGAACAGATCTTCCGGCAGCAACGGCACCTGTGGATAACGTTCTTCCAGGTACTCGATGATGGCCGGCGACTGAATCAGCAAACCGCCCTCGTCAGTGCGCAAGGCCGGCACCCGCCCCTGTGGATTGATCGCCAGATACGCTGCCTGCCGATGCTCGCCACCCGGCGGCGCGATCAGATTGACCGGCAACGCCTGATAGTCGAGACCCTTCAGCGCCAGCGCGATCCGCACCCGGTACGACGAGGTCGAACGGTAATAGGTATAGAGATCCATAAGCCGCTCCTGTCAGCGCGCCGCCAGCACTTTGCCGCGGCATTCGCCGAAGCCGATCGAAGCAAAACCGTCACGGGCGCAACGCGCACGCAAGATGATTTCATCGCCGTCCTCGAGGAATTTACGCACCTCGCCAGAGGCCAGTTCGATCGGTTTTTTGCCGCCCTCGGTGATTTCCAGCAGGCTACCGAACTGACCGCTCTCCGGGCCAGACAAGGTGCCCGAACCGAACAGGTCACCGGCCTGCAACTGGCAACCGTTGACGCTGTGGTGAGCGACCATTTGCGCAACGGTCCAGTACATGTAACGGGTGTTGCTCAGGGTCAGACGATGGGCCGGCAGGTACTGCTCGCGCATGGCTTCGGTGAGCAGTAGAACTTCCAGCTCGATGTCGAAGGCACCGCCATCCTGATCACGTTTATCGAACAGGTAAGGCAGCGGCTGCGGATCACCTTCAGGACGCTTCGGTTGCGCGGTGCGGAATGGCTCCAGCGCTTCGGCGGTGACCACCCACGGCGAAACGCTGGTGATGAAACTCTTCGACAGGAACGGACCCAGTGGCTGGTATTCCCAGGCCTGGATATCGCGCGCCGACCAGTCGTTGAGCAGGCAGAAACCGGCGATGTGTTCAGCCGCATCGCCGATGGCGATCGAATCGCCCATTTCGTTGCCCTGACCGATCCAGATGCCCAGTTCCAACTCGTAGTCCAGGCGTGCGCACGGGCCGAACACAGGCTCGGTCTGACCGGCAGGTAGCGTCTGGCCTTTCGGGCGACGCACGTCGGTACCGGAAGCACGCACGGTGGAGGCGCGACCGTGATAACCGATCGGCACGTGCTTGTAGTTCGGCAGCAGCGGGTTGTCAGGGCGGAACAGTTTGCCGACGTTCTGCGCGTGCTCGATGCCCACATAGAAATCGGTGTAATCGCTGATGCGTGCTGGCAGATGCATCTGGCAATCGGCGGCCAGTGGCAGCAGTTTCGCGCCCTGGGCTTCGATGTTGCCGCGGTGTGTGCTGCCTTCGCTGAACAGTTCCAGCAGACGCGAACGCAGAGCCACACGTGCCTCGCGACCGAGTTCGAAGAACGCGTTCAACTGGCCGCCGTGCATGGCTTCGACCGCACTGCGCGCGACGCCGTCGAACAGCCCGGCTTCCAGCGCGACTTGCAGATCGAAGATGTGGTCGCCAATCGCCACGCCAGCGCGCGGCGCCGCAGCATTGGTGCTGAACACACCGAGCGGCAGGTTCTGCAACGGGAAGTCCGCGTGGCCGTTGGCCGAGGCAACCCAGCTGCGGGTGATGGAAGTCTGCGTCATGGGTTATCTCCGGGTCGGGTCGAACGTGGCGGGCAAAGTGGCCCAGCAGGCGTCATAAGTGGATTGCAGTTGCGGACAGTCGAGGGCGAAGCGGCTTGGGCGCAGCACCTGACTGGTCTCGAACATGAAGGCCATGGTGTTGTCGATCTTCGCCGGTTTGAGCTCGGCGTTGATCGCTTTGGTGCAGGTCTCGCCGTCCGGGCCGTGGGCACTCATGCAGCTGTGCAGCGATGCACCGCCGGGCACAAAGCCTTCGGCCTTGGCGTCGTATTCGCCCTGAATCAGGCCCATGAATTCGTTCATCAGATTGCGGTGGAACCATGGCGGACGGAAGGTGTTCTCGGCGACCATCCAGCGTGGCGGGAAGATCACGAAGTCGAGGTTGGCCAGACCGTGCACGCTGGTCGGCGAGGTCAGCACGGTGAAGATCGACGGGTCAGGGTGATCGAAACTGACCGTGCCGATGGTGTTGAAACGGCGCAGGTCATATTTGTACGGCACGTTATTGCCGTGCCAGGCGACCACGTTCAGCGGTGAGTGATTGAGTTCTGTCGCCCACAACTGACCGAGGAATTTCTGCACCAATGTGGTCGGTTGCTGGAGGTTTTCGTAGGCGGCGACCGGGGTGAGGAAGTCACGCGGATTGGCCAGACCGTTACTGCCGATCGGCCCCAGATCCGGCAGGCGCAGCGGCGCGCCGTGGTTTTCGGCGACGTAACCGCGTGCTTGCGGGTCGAGCAGTTCAACGCGGAATTTCAAGCCGCGCGGCAGCACGGCGATTTCCAGCGGCGCGACTTCAAGTACACCGAGTTCGGTGGCGATGCGCAGACGACCGAGCTGCGGCACCAGCAGCAGTTCGCCGTCGGCACTGAAGAACACACGCTCCATCGAACGGTTGGCGACGTAGTTGTAGATGCTGATGCCGGACGGTTTCTCGGCACCGGCATTGGCGGCCATGCTCACCAGACCGTCGATGAAATCGGTCGGTTCGGCTGGAACATCCAGCGGATTCCAGCGCAGGCGATTGGGCGTCACTTCGCCCAGCGGGCCGCCGGCCAGTTGCCGCTCCAGTTTGACGAAGGCCGGGTGATTGGCCGACGGCTGGATCCGGTACATCCAGGTGCGCCGCGCTTCACTGCGGGCCATGGTGAACGCGGTGCCGGAAAACAATTCGGTGTAGAGGCCATACGGGGCTTTTTGCGGGGAGTTCTGGCCGACAGGCAGCGCGCCGGGCAACGCCTCAGAGCTGAATTCGTTGCCGAAACCGGACTGATACGCCAGCGCCTGGGCGGTTGAATCGAGGTTCATGGAGCCTCCTGAACAGGGAGTCGGCAGTGGCCCATCGCTCTGGCTCAGAGGTCTCGGCACGCCGGGGTTGTTATTATCGTAATCTGATTACGCATAACGTAATTTGCTCGCTATCCAGCGTCAAGCTATAAAGACGCCCACTCGTTTTGGAACCCGGCCGCACCATGGAAAAAACCAGCGACAGCAACGGCAAACAGAAAGTCCGCTCCGCCGAAGTCGGCACCGACATCCTCAAGGCGCTGGCCGAGTTGTCACCGTCCACTTCACTGTCGCGGCTGGCCGAACATGTGCAGATGCCGGCGAGCAAGGTGCACCGCTATCTACAGGCATTGATCGCATCAGGATTCGCCGAGCAGAACGCCGCTACCAACCATTACGGGCTCGGCCGTGAAGCCTTGCGCGTAGGCCTGGCCGCACTCAACAGTATGGACGTGCTGAAAGTCGCCGCCCTGCCGCTGGCCGAACTGCGCGACGAACTCAATGAAACCTGCTTTCTGGCGGTGTGGGGCAATCAGGGCGCGACGGTGGTGCATATCGAACCGGCGGTGCGCGCGGTGACGGTGGTGACGCAACTGGGTTCAGTGTTGCCACTGCTCAGTTCATCCACCGGACTGGTGTTCAGCGCCTACCTGCCCCATCGGGAAACCGATGAGTTGCGCGAGCAGGAAATTGCCGCTGTGGATCATCCGTTGAAGGACGAAAAAACCTACGCAACCCTGTGCGAACAGATCCGCGAACGCGGTCTGCATCATGTGCATGGCCTGCTGATGCCGGGTGTGGATGCGTTGTCCGCCCCCGTGTTCAACGCCGTTGGCCAGGTCGCCGCCGTGGTGACCATCGTCGGCCCGACCTCATTGTTCCACGCCGACGAAAACGGCCCGGCGGCGCAGCGGTTGCTGGCGGCGACGCGGGCCGTGAGTTGGCGGATGGGTTATGAACGATAAATGCTTTACGCAGTGAGCGAGCAGCGCGCGCTCAAAAGCGGTCAATGAATCGTTGTTTTACTCAGTTCGGAACCGGAACCTTCCATCAATGTGTTGAAGAACCCGACCAGCGTCTCTTTCAGATCTTCCTGGCCGGTGTAATAGGTGACCAGTTCCGCGACCGTCCGCGCGTCCTCGAACAAACTGAGGAAAGACCGTTGCGCATGGGTAATTTCCTTGACGGGGGCACCCGCCGCTGCGGCCTGGCCCAACGTCAACAGCCCGGTCAGTGCCTCTTGCACATGCCCCAGCGCAGCGCGGTAGTCACCTCGTTTGTCCGACTGTGAGGCGTCGTAGATGCTTTTCATCATCTGCACAGCCACCACGACAGTGCCCACGGGAGGCACCAGCAGGCTCACGATGTTCGCCGCCTTCAACAGGTTGTCGTAAACAATGCCGGTGATTATTTCATTGAGACTGGTGGTGCGTTCATCGATATCACTCAATACACGGCGCACTCGCTCGTCATGGAAAGTGAACAGATCAGGCAGTAACGAACGCTGCTGCGTGCGAATGACCGGTTTGCTATCGACGGTTGCCACCAGATTGTCGAAATAGTCATTTACCACCTTTTGGTCGACCAGCAGTATCCGCTCGCTGTAGTAGTTCCTGAACGGGCCATATCGAAAACGAATAGAAGGAATGAAATCAGCGATTGGCCGGAAGCTGACCAGGTCCGGCGCGTCAGGCGTATAGAGCACATCGACGAACCCTGAAGCCAACTTCAGCCGGAAAATATAAACGCCGCCTACCGTGCGGTCCCAGGCAGCCGTCAAACCCAACTTGTCGATATTGAATTTATACAGACCGACGTCACCTTCGGAGAGGCTGTCCACAATTGGCTGATAGCCGCCGCTTTCTTTCAGATTATCGATAACTCGCTGGATCGCCGTGAAGGACTCTGTCGTTAATCTGCCATTGGTAAAGTCGGCAAAAGCACTGCAGTACATTTCACAGCGAATTTTTCGAGCGTGTACTGCGCGCTTGAAGGCGTAATCAGGATGAGCCTTGTTCTGATATTGCGCTTTCAGCATCGCGGTATATCTGTCGCCGGGACGGAAAGTTTTCGACAGTGAGGACAGGTCTCGGATATCCAGTTTTTCAACGCTGGGATGGCCGTTCACCAAATAGTATTTTGGGCTGAATTTGGTTTCGTAAGACGGATGCACCGCTTCGAAGGCGAGTCCCTCGAGCAAAACATCGGTAACGCTCTTACGAAAATCTTCGGTTTGCACAATGATATGGTCGGGATTGACCGAAACGTTGCTGCCACGCTGACGCAAAATGTCTTCTATCTGAGCTTTCACCGCGTCATAAGTGAACTGCTCGAATGTCGGGAAACCATTGTCTCGTTCATCAACCGTAGACAGTGCCTTGAGTTCGGTTGTCAGGCGCGAGTAGCGCTTGCGGCCTTCGACGCCCAGCACTCGATAACCTGCCGGAGCAATCGCTTTGTGCAGGGTAACTTCGGCTCGGTAAGCGGTATTTACATAGTCCGCCAACGGTGCCGCGGGATCCAGGCCAAGATTGACTGGCCGGGTATCGAGTTCGTAGCGGTACTCCAGCTCTGTGTGATCTCTGCCGCGCAGCTTGCCTGCGTCGTGCAGGTAGTCTGGATGGATCATTCGTGCAGCGTATTCACGATCTGATGAGAATGCCGTCTCCAGCCAGCGTTGCGCTGCGTAAATGTCGGGAAACTTTATCAGTTCAAATTCCCCGACAGGCGTTTTGACCAACATCAGCGACGGTACATATTCTCTGGCCGAAATAACCAGAACATCTTTCAACGCGGGTACTTGATAACTGATTTTCAATCCCTGAATAGTTACCGTAGGGTCATTGGCCATGGCTCGCGCGATGATATTCGCATCGGTGGAGTCCAGCTTTCCGGAGTGGCGAGCAACAAAAACTGCAAACTCTATCTGGCTAAAGAGGTAGTTGCGGTAAGCCTCCTGGTAATCAACCGAGGGCGAGGATGCAAGGCTGCCGGTAAATAACAGTCGCAGGTTACGATTTTCCAGCCACTCTTCAAGCGCGACTGCCGTCAGCCGACTTCCCTGGGGAGCGCCGATGATAGTCAGGGTCGCTTTATAGCCATTGTCATGCAGACCGAAAACGATAAATTCCGTCAGCGTCCGGGTGTCTTGCTGTTTGATAGTACGTCCGGCAATTTGCAGAGTGTACGAGCTATGGACACTTATCGATTCTGGATCGAGGTGTTCCCCGAGCGTCCTGTCGGCCCATTCGGCGAACGTACGCACCACATACTCCTTAAACGAAAAGTACTTATCGAAGACGGTTGAATAAGCAGCCTGGTATTCATCTTTGGACTCTTCAAGCTCGTTGTATCGCTGTTGAATATCGCTACCGGCGGCATGGAGCCAAAGCGGCCAGTCGGTGCGTTTCAATGCAGCCCAAAGCAGATAGAAGCGGGTGTTGATACCGTAGCGCAGCACGTGCAAGCCTTGATTCTCCTGCAGCGCGGAGGTGAGCGGACTTTCCAGTTGTTCCCGGGCACCGAGCAAGGACGACACGCTTTCCAGTTGGCCTTTGAGATGAGTCTCTACGCAGAAGGCATAAGGACTTTGTGTGGCTTTCAGGTAGCGGATCTGGTCGCTACCCAAAGACAGCCGCTGCTGTAGTTTGCTGTGCAGCTCGGTATTTTTTTCAAAGAACTCGAAGCCGTTTTCCGGCGTGTGCATAAGATAGGAAGTCGACTCGTTGACCAGCGGCATTTCTGCCTGCGGACGCTCGGCATTGTCCAGAACGAAACAGGGCTGTAGCGACAGAAGGTAATCCTGCGCCGGTTGCAACTTCACTTCAAACACTGCGCGTCCGGCGTCTGCGTCGAGCAGATAGGCAAATCGCTCCCCCAACCAGGCATCAAAATTGTTGGCCATGACCGACAGGGAAAGCTCTGCACTCGTGACCACGGCGTACGCTTCGATGAAAGTCTGCTTGTTCGACAGCGGTGCAGTGTCCGGGCGAAGGGTTTTCGCTGGCGCCGCCCAGAACTTTGTGATCTCGGTTCGCAACGTTTTTTCCAGACCGGCAGAAACAGCAGCGATCAGATCTTCGACAATAAGCGTATTCAGAACATTGACTTTGAATTGCTCACTGAACGTGTCAGGCAGAAAAAACACACCATCACCGCCCACTATGTAAGCGGGGCTGACGTTGTTATTCAGACAATGCACCGTGACGTCCCAAAGGCTGCCCGAAGGTCGGTTTTCGTTGGCAGGAAAAGCAGGATCCGTATTGACATAGACTTTGTCGATATCGACTGTCTTGCCCAAACGTTTCAATTCACTTTCAAGCATGTTGCGAAGAATATCCAGCACGCTCGGCATCGCGTCGATGATTTTGAACAGGTCTGCTTTTGCCTGGCTTGCCTTGTTCCACTCTTCAGCCCAGGACACTTGCTCACCCTTCGAACCGCGCATCAGACTTTTGAATAACTTAACCACAGTACTTCCTTACTTATTTATCCAGAGCTGCGAGTACAGCCCTGTAGATGGCCGCAAGGTAGTTTCTTTTCAAATCAATATGAAGTCCGAACAATTTACAAAACATGCCAGCAAACAACTAAAAACATTTACACCCACAGAAAACCACAATATCAAACCAGTATTCCCATCAACTTTGCTTTCGCCACAGCCTGAGTCCTGCGCTCCACACCCAACTTCCCGTTAATCCGCCGCGCATGGGTTTTTACTGTATGCAACGAAATAAAAAGTTGTTCGGCAACTTGCTGATTCGAAGCACCTTGAGCAATCAACATCAGCACTTCGCGCTCACGTCGACTGAGGACCGGAACAAGATCATGGCTGTCGCATTGCCAGGCAGGAAACTGCTTGTCAGACACTTTGCCTCGGCGTAACTCCCACTCCCGCATGGCTTGCCGCAATTGGCAGCGTTCCACCAGCATTCCGGCTCGCTGGAAAGCTTGCTGCGCCGCCACCGTGTCACCGCTCGATTCGGCCAACTGGACGAAGGCCAGCAGCAACTCCGTTTCCGCCGTCAACATGCCTCTGGCCTGAGCCTCATTCAACAAACGCTCAAGGCTTGGCAGACAGTTTTCACCCGGATTCAATTGCGTATGCGCGCAGGCCAGCAGGTATTCAATGCGAATAATCAGCTCGAACGTCGCGGGCGGCGCCTGGAGTGCAGAGGGTCCACGGTAGTGCCGTAACAGCCGGCCCAAGGCCTCTTGCACCAATTGCGGTCGGCCCTGCTGCAACCAGAACTGGCTGCTGACCTGAAGCACAACACCGCGATAGACCGTATCGGGAATCTGCCGCTGCTGCATGACCCTTTCGGCCTCGCGCAGGCGTTCGAAAGCGCAGGCATAATCGCCTCGATTGCCGGCCAGTTGAGCCTGCCCCAGGTAGCCATACAAAACCCGTTTGTCTTGACTGCGCAAGCAGTCTTCAAGGCCTTGGCTGAACAGATCCGCAGCCTGCTTTTCAAGCCCCATGCACAGCGCCAGCCGGCCTCGTCGCAGGGCAATCCGGCCCAGCAGCGGCGTGGGTACCAGGGTGCGCTGGCGCAGCAAATGCTCAATGTCCACCAGCAGGTTTTCGGCACGCACAGGCGCGCCTCGCTGCTCGAGCCATTGCGCATGATCAAGCTCGAGCAACCCTTCGAACAACAGGGAGCCGTGCGCGCGTGCCAGGCACAGCGCCTCGCGGTTGCGAACATGGGCCTGATCGAGTTCACCGCACAGTAATGCCTGCTGCGTGAGCCCCGACAGACACATCAAACGGCCCTGCCAGGCATCATCATTCAGCGCTGACAATGCCTCCTGAAAACAGGCGCGCGCCGGCTCCATTTGCCCTTGCAGGTGACAGAGCCAACCGTGTTGCGCCTGCCAATGTGCCAGCAGTTGCTGCTCCAGGTGCGCCGTCGGTTGTGGCATGAAGCGGGCAAGATGGGCCATGCATTGCGCGGCCTGGTCGAATCGGCCGGCGAACAGCAATGCCCCCGTGACCAGCCTGATCAGTTGCGGTGTCATCAAGGTCAGCTCCCGGCTTTGCTCCTCATGCAAGCGCAACAGCAGGACGACCGTCTGATCTTCCAACAAATCCTCGAAGCTCAAATGCTGCAACAGGCTCACGGCGGTTTCGTATTCTTCGGCCAACAACGCTTGCTCGAACGCCGCTCGCCAATCCTGCGCAACAGTGAACCACTGACAGGCGCGCCGGTGCCACGAACGCGCACACGGCCAGTGCGACTCCTGCATGATTCGCGACAGCGGGCGGAAGACCTGCAGCCAGTCGGCGGACTCCTGCCATGGCTCGATAAAGCAGCCCAGCATCTGCAGATCATGCAGCAACTGTGCGCCTTCACCGGCGCCGAACAAATGCTCGCATAATGCCGCGTTAAACCGTGGCAGGTGGGCCAGAACACGCCACGCCTCGTCCTGCTCGGGTGTCAGATTACTGAAGAGTTCGTGCTGCAGATAATCGAGCAGAGTGTCGACACGCTGTTGCGGCTGCAGGTTTTGCGACCAGTCGCACTTTTGCAGGAGCGCCATGCGCGCACCCGCGCACCAGCCGCCGGTACGCTGGATGATACGGGCGGCGACACGGTCCGCCTGATCTGGCGGCAAATGGCGCAACACCGGTACAACCTCATCGTGAGTCAGCGCCAGGTTGGCGCGCTCGGATTCGTAGAGTTCGTCATCGAGCAACAGGCGCGGCCAGTTGCACTGCGGCCGGCGGCGCGTGCTGATCCACCAGGTGAGCGCCGGGCTGCTGACAGCCAGCAAACGATCCAGCAAAGCATCCAGAGCCGGATCCGGCAGACGACTGTAATCGTCGATGAACAGCGAAGTCGGCCTGGACCAACCTGCCAGTTCCGTCATCAGATGCGAAACGTCAAGGCCTTCGACCAGCCCGAGCGCCCGAGTCAGACGCAGGCAAAACTCCTCGCGGCTGAGCACTGCTCCCGCGAGCGGCAGCCAAATCGCCTCGCAGTCTGCACGCACCTGCAGAAGACATTCGGTGAGCAGAGCGGTTTTGCCACTGCCAGCGGGTGCGCACAACAGCCTGACCCGCGCACTCGATGCCAGCAGAGGTGCACTCAAACGACTGCGAGGCTGATGATATGAAGAAAGTCTTGGCAAAAATCCGGGTCGATCCAGGCACGGGGTCATGGCGGTCATCGGGTGAGCCTTCTTATCATTGTGCGCTCACCCTAGCCCTCTCCTGCGCGCTTGTTGACGAGTATTCAGCACGCTGATTGACGCCCATAAAAAAGGCGACCGTGCGGTCGCCTTTTGCCTTGCCCTTGTAGCAAAAACGTTACCGCACACCCTCTGCGCGCAGGGCCGATGGGGTGTAATCGGCAGCCTTGGCTTCGAAGCCGAACTCGAAACTGTGCTTCTCTTCGTTCTTCATGCCCAAGGCAATGTAGCGACCGGCGATGATGTCGTAGAGCGCTTCCAGCGTGTAGGCCTGGGCCTGGTGATCGTAGTAATACTGAGCGTGGCCTTCGGCGACACGCCACAGTTGCCCGCGACCGTCGTAGTGGTCCGCCAGCGCCACCTGCCAGCTGTCCTCATCGATGTACATGTGACGCTTGGCGTAGATGTGCCGCTCGTTCGGTTTCACCGTGCCGATCACTTCCCACACCCGGTGCAGTTCGTAACGGGTCAGGTCCTGATTGATATGCCCGGCCTTGACGATGTCGTCGTACTTGAGCTTCGGCGAGTCGAGTTTGTAGCTGTTGTACGGGATATACATTTCCTTCTTGCCGACCAGTTTCCAGTCGTAGCGATCCGGTGCGCCGGAGAACATGTCGAAGTTGTCCGATGTGCGCAGGCCATCGGCGGCGGTACCCGGGCCGTCATAGGCCACTTGCGGCGCCCGGCGTACGCGGCGCTGGCCGGCGTTGTAGATCCATGCCAGACGCGGTTCCTTCACCTGATCGAGGGTTTCATGGACCAGCAGCACGTTACCGGCCAGACGTGCCGGCGCGGTCACCGACTGCTTGAAGAAGGTCAGCACGTTGGCGGCTTTTTCCGGGTCGAGATCCTTCATCAATTGCGGCACGGCGATCTCTTCTTCGAAGCGGATCGGTGTGTAGCTGCCGTTGGTCTGCGGTGTCACCTGGGTGATGATGCGCCGCAGGTTACCGCCGTGATACCGGGTGATGTGGTTCCACAACACCTCCACGCCGTTCTTCGGAATCGGGAAGGCGTAGTAGCGGTTGCCAGTGAAATTGGCCAGGCCGTTACCGTCGTTAATGCTGGTGACATTAAGCGCACTGCGTTTGGCCGACTCGTAGATTTCCGTCGGTGCGGCGACCGTGCGGTGGGTCGGGTAGACCGGGATCCTGTAGGTTTCCGGGTAGCGTTTGAACATCGCTACCTGACCGTCGGAGAGCTTGTCCTTGTACTTGTCGACGTTGGCTGCGGTGATGGTGAACAGCGGTTTTTCATTGGCAAACGGGTCGGCGAGAAAGCCTTTGTTGTCCACCGCCCCGGCGTTTTTCGGGATGCCGCCGGTCCATGCCGGGATCGAACCGTCAGCGTTTCCGGCCTTCTCGGCGCCGAGCGGCGTCAGGCTGGTGCCAAGTTTGTTGGCCTCCTCCGCAGATACCGCCGCCATCACATTGGCCGCCAGCAGACTCAGGGCCAGCACACCACATTGCAGAATCATTTTGCGCATTGCATTCATCCTTCTCGGGCAGATCAGAAGTTCACGCCAAAGCTCAGGGCGACGAAGTCACGGTCTTCGAGGACGTTGTAGTCGCCACCGAAAAAGTCGGTGTAACTGAGGCTCGCGGTGTAGGTGTTGCGGTAGTCGGCATCGACGCCGACGCTGATCGCTTTCGCGCCTTCGTTGAACAGGCCGTTGGGGCCATAACCGGCGACGTCATGCGACCACGACAGGTTCGGTTTGAGGTTGATCCCACCAATCACGTTGGCGTAGTCGAGGATCGCCCGGGCGCGGTAGCCCCACGACGTCGAGGTGACAAAACCGTCGGTGTCGCCGCCGAAACCGTATTGGCCGTACACCGAGTCACGGCCATAACGCAGCTTGTCGCGCGACTCCAGACCGCCGACCCGCACCACCGCTGCTTCACCCACCAAGGTCAGGCGTTGAGCGCCCCAGACCTGATCGAAGAAGTGCGTGAGGGTGCTCTGGATCTGCGTAACTTCTTTGCGCCGATAACCCTTGTTATCAGACCCCGGATCGGTGGCGATCGGTGACGCGGCACCGCCGGCAATCGGGTTGAGCAGCGCCAGCGTCAGGTCGTTGGTGTTGACCTGCACCGGAGCGTTGGGCCGGTAGCTGATCTCGCCGGTCCATGCCGTGCCGGTGGGCAATGTAGTGGAAAAACTCGCGCCGTAGAGACGAATGTCCTCCGGGTACTCAAGGTAGTAGCCACCGCGTCCGAGCATCACGCTCTGGGCCAGGCCGGAACCGCTGCCGGGGGCCAGGCCATTGGCGATCCCGACCATGCCCGGCAAGGCAGCCAGTGTCGAAAGACCGGCCGTGGTCGTGCCTACCGTCGGCGTACGGCTGTGGTAGTTCATGAAGTAGAGACCGTACTCAGTGTCGTCACCGAGCCAGCGCAACGCGGTCCCCCATTGCCCGGAGTCACGCGCATCGCGGTCGCCGCCACGGGGAATCACCACCCCCTCACGGGTGACCTGAATGCCCTGACCAAAGGCCTGGGTCAGCGGCACCAACGGCGCGATCGCCGGGTTGCCGACCGTGTAGCCGTTGTTGCAACCGTCCGCCGCCACGTCGACACCGAAGAAGGTGCCGCAGTTGTCGAGAACGGTTTGGTCCCATTCCAGTTGATAGAAACCTTCAACGGTCAGTTGATCGGTCAGGCCTTGGGAGCCAAACAGCATGTTGACCGGAATCAGGCCTTCCTTGATTTCGGCACCGGGCCGCCGAAACGCCGAGACGTCGACCGGGTTGATGCTGTTGATCGAGTTGCCGATAAACGTACTTTCGCCCCAGCTCACCACCTGCTTGCCCGCACGCACAGTGCCCGGCAGGTCGGCGATGGAATAGTTGTGATAGACGAACGCATCGAGAATCTGCGCACCGGAAGACTTCGCACCTTCCTTGCGGCCGCTGTCGCTGATCGGCTTGAACTCGCGGTCTTCGTCTTTCAGCTCGAAGTCGTACCAGTACTTGCCGCGCACGAAGACACCGGTGTCGCCGTACTTGAGTTCGAGGTCGTGAATGCCCTTGAAGATTTTCGAGAAGGTCTCGCCCTTCTTGAAATTCAAACGCCCGTCATCACCGGTCGAGGATTGCCCGGTGCCCCCATTGACCGTGCCGACCAGCGACTTGTCGGCATCGCGCATGCCCCAGCTCGCACCGATCGACAGCGACGAGTCGAAGGTACCCTCGATTTCGCCAATGTTGAACGCAACTGCTTGCGCCTGGGCGCAGCAACCCAAAGCCACCGCGGCTGCCAGCGCCTGCGGTGTGAAGATGGCGCGCATTGTTGTTTTTGTCATGCGTCTTCCCCGGTGAGTGACAGAAGGCCTCACCCTACTGCCGGACAAGCGCGTCGATAAGCGCACCAAGGAGGTATTCGTGTTGTCGCTCGAAAGGATGAATGGCCTTGCGCGACGGGGCTTTGCGCCGCTCATGGATCGGCTGGATGGCGGATCATCAGTGCCGCGCATGGTGCACATGGGATCACGGGACTGTTACGTGCCCCGCAACAGTGCATGTCCGGAATCGGTATTTTTCCTACGCCCTCAAGACCTTATTCTGAGCGGGCTTTCACGGCACACACCGCAAAGCACGAAGCTTTGGCCTTTGAGCAACTCAGGTCATTGCCGACAGATTTCAGATGAATCGAAGACTTCGGTTTATCGCCCCGGTGTTCACTGACGTTGATTTGTAGCTCCTTGATCCAACGTCTTACCTTGGCCGCTGCGTTTGCAGCGGCCTTTTTTATGGGCGTTGAAAAAGTATTCCCTACTGCCTGCAAACACTTTCCAAGAACGACGTAGGACCTTTCCTGCGTCGCAGAAGAATTCTCCCTGCTTTGTTATTAGCCTGCGAAATCCCTCTCGAAACAACGCCCTGTTACTTACGGGCTTCTCAGATTTTGTAACCGCAAGTCTGATGTAACTTGAAACACCTCAACCCCTCGCTGGTGACACGGACGTCACTATCGGCCGCGCTAACTTGCCAGCGAGTTATCACGCACATTCAAAAGGACATGAATATGCGTACCGACAAACGCTTTTACACTCATAAGATCAGAGAATTCGAAAGGCTTAAAGCCTTGGGATATGGCGACACGGAAATGCCCGATAAAGACTCTTCCGTATGGAACAACGTCCACACTGCAACACTGGAGGATTACAAGCTTAAAGATGATCCAACGTTGTTATATACGCCAGAGGCGCTGGAAGCTGCAAGGCGGCAAGAAGAGCGTGAGTACCAGAAGTTGCTTAAGGAGATGTGGTAATGAATACCATTGAGCAAATTGTGAAAAATGAACCATTGGATGACATCGTCACCGTATTTTCACTGTTCAAACCAAATCCGCACCTGGACATGATGATCAGACAATACAACCGAGATTTGATCAGTCAATATGGAGCCCTAGAGGATGCCTACACTCGACTTATCGCGTCTGGAGTACTGGCACACGGGGATAAAGGCTTAGCTATTAAAGGCCCCAACTGGAAGGCTCCAAAATTTATGGCCGAAAAACGATACATTTAATGGGTTGTTGGCCGCCAAGCTCGAGCTTGGTGGCCTCATCTCTTTCAGCGCACCTATATTGTTCTTCGGATGCGCCGTTTCTTCGAAATCACTAATCTGCTGCCAATGCTAGGGAGAAATTATTGCTCAGGGTGATTTGTCGCTCCTTGATCAAACGTCTTACCTTGGCCGCTGCGTTTGCAGCGACCTATTTTATGGGTGCCGTTTTAGCCACCTCACCTGCATCAGCGGGAAGACTCCCCCATTGCTGTAGGAAATCTCCTTGTTTGATCTTCTAATGCCAAGCTATCAAACCGCCCTCCCAATTATTCATACAACTAAACAGTTCATTACTGACGATTGATGCAGATATTTCCATTCGAAAGCTGATGTAGGTTAATTGCTCCGCAAACCGAAAAATTCGCAGTGAGTAAAACGAATGTTGGAGCAAAGTTTTGTTGAGGGAGCCGAAACAAAAATTGAAGGAAAAGGGTCTGCAGCCAACCTCATCATGATCAAGCGTCTTGACGCCATACTGGAGCGCAAGCTCGAGATGAGCGATACCGATCGACGGTTCTATGCCTATTCACTTCGAATGATGGAGCGATTCAGAGCGATGGGATTCGCCGACGACTACATTCCCAAAAGTAATCCATCCCTTTGGAATAACCTCCATACGGCCACACTTGAAGACTTCAAACTGAGCGACGATGAGTCATTACGCTATACCGACGAGGCCATCGACGCTGCGAAAAAACAGGAGGTGGAAGCATTTGAATGCGTCAGCGGATCCAAGAGTTCGATTGCAAAACTCGAACAAGCTGTCAGGCAAGAAAATCTCAGAGACTTGTTATCAGTTTTGGCTATCGGTTTGGCATTTCCCTCAATCGATACACTGTTCGGGCGTTATCGATTTGAAGTCATCGCGCGCGGTGAATTGTGGAGAGCGTATGAGGAATTATTTCATGAGGGTGTATTGGCTGAGGGCAATGCGGCTGTCGCCATTCCGGGTCCAAACTGGAAAATCCCGGAGTTCATGATTGATAAACGGTACAAGGAATAATGGAACGAGCCTCGCCGCATCGAGAGGCAGCGAGGCTCAAACGTCTTTTAAAGCGAATACTTCTGCAAATTCGCCATCATTTCCTTCAGCGCCTCAATATTGTCCTTCGGATGCGCCGCCCCTTCGAAGTCGCAAATCTGCTGCCAGTGCGCCGCGACATCTTCCGGCGAGAATCCCACTCGTGGATCAAACCCTGCACCGAGGCTGCGCTCCCAACGCACCTTGCCCATCCAGCCGCCACCGACCTCAAACAGTCCGGAGGTTTCCTGGCATTGTTCACTGGCCAGATACACCACCAGCGGACTGACCAGCTCCGGCTTCAATTGCTCGAACACTTGCGGCGGGATCAGGCCTTCGGTCATGCGCGTGCCGCCAGTCGGCGCAATGGCATTGACGAGGATGTTGTTCTTGCGACCTTCGATGGCCAGGGTGCGGGTCAAACCGTAAAGACCCAGTTTGGCCATGCCGTAGTTGGACTGGCCGAAGTTGCCGTAGATACCTGAAGTCGAGGCGGTGAAGATCACCCGGCCGTAGTTTTGCTCGCGCAGGTGCGGCCAGGCGGCGCGGGTGACTTTGTAGGCGCCTTCGACGTGGACGCGGTAAACCAGATCCCAGTCGGCGTCGTCCATTTTGTGGAAAGTCTTGTCGCGCAGGATCCCGGCGTTGTTGACGACAACGTCGACGCGGCCAAAGGCATCGAGGGCGTTCTGCACCAGTTTGTCGCCGTCGGTGACCGAGTCGTGGTTGGCTTCGGCAATGCCGCCGGCTTCGCGGATTTCTGCCACCACGCGATCGGCGGCGGAGGCGTTGGCGCCTTCGCCCTGGGTCGAGCCGCCGAGGTCGTTGACCAGCACTTTGGCACCCTGCCTGGCGAACAACAATGCGTGGGCGCGTCCGAGGCCACCACCGGCTCCGGTGACGATCACGACTTTATCTTCGAAACGCACAGACTCATTCATCGCAGCAACTCCAGCAGGCCAGTATTGAGCCTGAGTGTCAGGCACAGGGCTTTGGGTCACAACGAATACGGCTGAGGCTGAATGGTGCGCGATAAGGTTGGGGGATGATGAGGCCGTCAAAGAAACAAAAGATCAAAAGATCGCAGCCTTCGGCAGCACCTACATTGGATTTGTGTAGGAGCTGCCGCAGGCTGCGATCTTTTGATTTGTCAGGAGCATGCTACTTTGCGCGGTGGCAGCACAAAACGATCGCGAAACGCCAGATAGTGCTTGAGCACCTGCACCGGTGCTTCGGTCTGTGGATAGTGGCCGATGCCCGGCAACAACACCGTGTCGGCGTCGGGGATCAATTCACGGTAACGCTCGACCATGTGCGCCCCGGAAATCGGATCGACTTCGCCATCGATCACCCGCAACGGAATTTCACCGCGCTGCATCGCCGTCACCCAGCGATCACGCTGCACACGGCGTTCGGGAATGTAACTGATCAATTTATGCATGATCCGAGGCCCGCGATTGCTGTCGACCAGGCTCCAGAAGTCGTCCAGTTCGCTTTCGCTTGGGCGGGTTTGCGGGCCGAAGATCTGCCGGAAGCTTTTCACCAGAGCGTCGCGAGTGAACGCACGACCGATCATCCAGCCCAGCGGACTGAGCAGCAATTTCTGCATCAGCACCGGGCGATGGGTTTCCGGGAACAGTCCGCCGTTGAGAAACACGCAACTGGCGATCTCGATCTTGTCTTCGTAGTGTCGGGCAAGCAGTTCTTGCGCAACACTGTCACCGTAATCGTGCGCCAGCACATGCACGGGTTCCTCGACCTGCAGATGCGCGAGCAAGGCCTGCTGCAAGTCCGCCTGCTCCAGCAGGCTGTAAGTGTGATTGATCGGCTTGGCCGAATCGCCAAAACCAAGCATGTCGCAGGCGATCACCCGATAACGCTGGGCCAGTGGCTGCCACAGGTAATGCCAATCCCAACTGGCGGTCGGAAAACCGTGAATCAGCAACAGCGGCTCACCCTGCCCCGCCGTCCAGTAGCGAATCGGCTGGCCACGAAAGACAAACGTCTGGCTGCGTTTACGCCAGACACACAGAGGAATCTCGGCAAGAGGCATTAGAGTTTATATCCGGGGTCTTGTTTATCGAGTTTGCGCAGCAACGCTGGCCAGGCCAGCGCGCCACCCATGCCTTGAGCACTTTTGGTGACGCCGGCGATCATCGCTTTGGCGCCCGCCAGAATTTGCGGTTCGATGGCGATGAGTTCAGCCCCACCGGTTTGCGCCATGACCTGAATGTCGCAGGCGCGCTGGAAGGTGAACATCATCAGAAAAGTGTCGGCGATGGTGCCACCACAGGTCAGCAGACCGTGGTTGTGCAGCATCAGGAAATTGTTTTCGCCAAGGTCGGCTTGCAGGCGCGCCTTCTCTTCGTGGTTCAGCGCCACGCCTTCGTAGCCGTGATAGGCCAGACTGGAGAGCACGAACAGCGACTGCTGACTGATCGGCAACACGCCCTGCTTTTGCGCCGACACCGCTACACCGGAAGCGGTGTGCGTATGCAGCACGCAAACCACATCGTGCCGCACTTCGTGCACGGCGCTGTGGATGGTGTAGCCGGCGGGGTTGATCTCGTAGGGGTTGTCCATGAGTTTGTTGCCGGCCTGATCGACTTTCACCAGGCTTGAGGCGGTGATCTCGTGGAACATCAGACCGAACGGGTTGATCAGGAAATCTTCGGTGCCCGGCACCTTGGCGGAAATATGGGTGAAGATCAGATCGTCCCAGCCATGCAGCGCGACCAGACGATAACAAGCGGCGAGATCGACACGGGTCTGCCATTCCGCGGCGCTGACCTGGTCTTTGACATTAAGGGACGATTGGACGGGGGCTACGCTCACTGTATGCACCTCTGCGTTCTTATTGTTCTGCACGTACGAGCAGTCTAGTCAGGCGCAGAGCATCGCGTAGTTGCATTGCCAGCCAGCTTGATGACTGAACGGGTCAGCCATGCAAACTCCTTGGATCCATGTCAAAGCCACGACGCCAACAAAGGCGCGGCAAACAGGTTGAGCAACCCGGTCAGCACCATCACCAGCCCGGCGACAGAACCTTCTTCACCGCCCACTTCATGGGCCCGGCTGACCCCGGCTCCGTGCGCGCCAACCCCGAACAACGCGCCGCGGGCCAAGGCGCTGCGCAGTGGCAACCACTTCAACAGCACCCCGCCGAGCATTGCGCCGAACACACCGGTGAACATCACGAAGACCGCCGTCAACTCCGGCACGCCGCCGAGGTTTTGTGCCAGCGGCATGGCGAACGGTGTGGTGATCGAGCGTGGCACCAGTGACATCGTCACGGAGCTGTCGAGCGCCAATGCCTTGGCCAATCCGAAGGAAGTACCGATCGATGCCGCACTGCCGGCCACCATGCCCAGCAGCAGTGCCGACCAGTGCCGCATCAATAAGCAACGCTGCTGCCAGATCGGCACGGCGAAGGCGACGGTCACCGGGCCCAGCACCAACATCAGCCAATGGGTATTGCTGGAGTATTCGGCATAAGCGGTGTGCAACGGCACAGCCAGCGCCAGCAACAACGCCGGCACCAGTATCAGCGGCGACAACACGTAGCGTCCGGTGCGCCGATATAACCAGCGACTGAACAAGTACGCCAACAGGGTAAAGGCCAGCCAGAACATCGGCATCCATTCAAGCTTCATGGGAACGCCTCATGCGCACGGCAAGCTCTACGGTGAAAGCCGTCACCAGCATCACCATTAATGTACTGGCGGCGATTACCAACAGGATTCGCCAGCCGTCATTGCGCAACAGCGCGCCATAGTCGAGCAGACTCATCAGCGCCGGTATGAAGAACAACAACATTTCGGCCATCAGCAAGCCCGCGCCCAATTGCAGGGCGGCGGGTTTTATCCAGCCGAAGGCAAAAGCCAGCAGCAACAGCGCCATGCCGATCACGCCACCGGGAATCGGCCACGCCAGCCAGGCGCCGAGCTGGCAGCCAAGCAGGTAGAGGCCGAGCAACACGGCGAGTTCGGCGAGAAGACGAGACAGGTGTTTGAGGGTGACAGTGTTCATGTTTTGCTCTCCAGACAGGCACTTATTTTATGAAGTACCCTGCCATCCCTGAAGCGAATTGTTAGACTCAACGCCATTCCAAAATGGAATCAGGCAATGGAATTCAAACAGCTGCGCAGTTTTGTCGAAGTCATGCATCAGGGCGGTTTCACCCAGGCCGCAAAAACCCTGCACATCAGCCAGTCAGCGGTGAGCAAACAGATCGCACAACTGGAGCAGAGCCTCGGCACGCCATTGCTCGAACGGCTCGGTTCACAGTTACGCCTGACCGCTGCCGGCAGCGTGGTGCTGCAACGGGCCGAGGGCATGCTGCGCTTGCGCAACGAATTGCTCGCGGAACTGGATGATCTGAGTCATCTGGCACGTGGAGAACTGCGCCTGGGTTTGCCACTGCTGGGAAGCGATGCACTGTTCGCAGAATTGTTTGCCGAATACCGCCGACGCTATCCGAATATCAGCATTCAGTTACTTGAGGGCGGTAGCCGCAACATCGAGCAGGCGGTGCTCAGCGGTGAACTGGAGTTGGGTGGCAGTCTGTTGCCCAAGGATCCGCAATTCGACTGTCAGCCGTTTTGCGATGAGAAACTCGACGCCCTGCTGCCCGTGGATCATCCGCTGGCCGATCGAGGCGAGATTGGTCTGGAGGAGTTGGCCGAGACACCCTTTCTGCTCTATCAGCGCAGCTTCGTGCTCAACGACCGCTTGCTGCAGGCGTGCCAGCAACTGGGTTTCACACCGAAGGAAGGCGGACGCAGCGGTCAGGCGGATTTCCTTGCGGCGCTGGTGGCCGCCGGGCAAGGCGTGGTGCTGTTGCCCAGCGTGGTGGCACGCGGGCTAGTGCGGCCAGGCGTGGTGCGCCTGACCTTGCGCGCGCCGGATTATCTGCGTTGGGATATCGCGTTTATCTGGCGGCGCGGCGCCTATCTGTCGAAAGCCGCACAGGCGTGGCTGAGCCTGCTGCGTGAACGGGCAATCAGCCCTTGAGCGCTTCGATCAACTGCGCCAGCCAAGGCTCGGCATCGGTTTCCGGGGTGACGCTTTCGCTGGCGTCGATGCGCAGCATCTCTTGCACTTCACGCACGCCCAGTTCGCCAAACAGTTCACGCATTTGCTCACCACCGCCGCAGAAAGTGTCGCCGTAACTGGCGTCGCCCAAGGCAATCACCGCGCCCGGCAAACCGAGCAATTGCGCTGGCAACTGATCGCGAATCGCCGAATACAGCGGTTGCAGGTTATCGGGCAATTCGCCCATGCCAGTGGTCGAGGTCACTGCGAGCAATGCTTCGGGGCCGAACGCCTGGATGTCGGCGAGGCTGGCGCGCGAGTTGTAGAAGGTTTCAAAGCCCGCGGCTTTCAACAGGTTCTGGGCGTGACGGGCGACTTCTTCGGCGGTGCCATAGACCGAACCGGAGAGGATGGCGACTTTCATCAATCTGATCCTGAAACTGGAAAAAAAGAGCCGCGATAGTAACAGCCTCAAGCGCAAAGCTGCGACTGGATCTCAATTGGCGGTAATGGCCAGTAGACAGCGCCTGCGGTTCTTCTAGAATGCGTGCCACTGACAACTCTGAAAGGATTCAAAGATGATCAACGCCAACCTGCTGCAAATGGTGATCAACGCGTCGAACGACGGGATCGTGGTCGCTGAAAAGGAAGGTGAACAGGACAACATCCTGATTTATGTGAACCCGGCTTTCGAACGTCTGACCGGCTATACCAGCGAGGAGATTCTTTATCAGGACTGCCGGTTTCTGCAGGCCGGTGATCGTGATCAGGAGAGTCTGGCGCTGATTCGCGAAGTCTTGCGCAACAATGGATCGTGCCGGGAAATCCTGCGCAACTATCGCAAGGACGGCACACCGTTCTGGAATGAACTGTCGCTTTCAACGGTGAAAAACGTCGAAGACGGGCAGACCTATTTCGTTGGCGTGCAGAAGGACGTCACGGTTCAGGTCAAGGCGCAACAGCGCGTGATTCAACTGGAAGCTGAAGTCGCTGCCCTCAAAGCAGAATTGGCAGCATTGAAAGCGACAAACGGTCAAAACAAAATCGCGAACTAAGTGTCATTAACTACAATCACCAATGACTTTGTATCTATATCTTTCGAGTTAGCCATGCAGCGCGACGCCCTCCTCACTCAGGATGAGCTGGATTTCATCCAGACCATGCAGCACAACCCGCAACTGAACGTGCGGGATGCGACGTCGAGTCTGCTGGTTAACGGCGGTTCGCAGATCCGTGATTTGCTCACCCGCCTTGCCGCTCACGAGCAAGTGACCATTCAGGCCAACTTCGAAAATCAGCAGATGACCTTCCCGTTGCATCTGGTGGAAGACGAGTTCCACGCTTTGCATCTGCGTCTCGGTGTACCGAGTATTTATGAAGATGGCCCGATGGTGCGGCCATGGCGACTGACTCTCGAAGAGCCGGTTGCCCTGGAAAATGCCAAGGGTCAGCCGGGCACGTTGTGGGTCCACGAGGTATCGCACAAAGGTGTGCTGCTGGAAGTGCGCAACAAGACCAAGCCACCCAAGCATTTCGCGCTGTGGTTCAGCCCTTCGGGCTACGAGCGGATTTCATTGCGGGGCAATTTCGAACGGGAAACCGAGAGCGGTTTCTACGCCTACGAACTGAGCCAGACCGACACCGATGAAACAGAGCGTCTGCGCCAGTTCATCCTGCAGCAACATCGCCTGACGCATCCCGCCCTTCACACCTGAGTTTCAGGTGTCCAGATTCCCCGCGAGAAACTGCAGCATGCGCTGACGCATGTTCGCGCCTTCATTGCCCAGGCACGCAACTGACGATCCGGCCAGGCTGTCCTGCGCCAGATCTGAAGCGTCGCCCGCCAGCATCAACTGACAATCGAGACTCAACGCCAAGCGGTTCAGACGCCGAGGCAATTCGGCATTGGGGGCGTGATTGGAAAACAGCACGAGTGCATCAGGTTTGATCTTTTCGCACACCAACGTCAGTTCATCGAACGGCTGACCTGTCGTCAGCACCCGAACGCCGGAATTGCTATCACTGAGGAACAACGCCGCCACCAGCAACTCCAGCTCCCGGCATTGCCCGGCCAGTGCGCTGACGATCACCCGGCGCGGTTGCGTGCCACGCAGCATGACGATCCGTTGCAACACCCGCGCCCGCAGGAACCCGTCGAAGAACAGCCACTCGCTGGTTTGTCCGAACGCATCCTTACTCTGCAACATCTGCAGCCATAACGGCATGAGAATGTCCTGAAATACCACGGACAATGCGTAGGAAGAGAAAATCTGCCCATAGACGCGATCCAGTTGCTGGTCGTCGAACGCACTGACCGCCTGCTGGATCTGCTCCTGCCATTGCAGATAATCGGCCTGCACCAGGTCATCCGGGATGATGTGCGCCAATACTTTCATCGGCTCGGTCTTGGCGAGGATCTTGCCGACTTTGCTCACGGCAACACCGCGATCAATCCAGTCGACGATGCTGCGCACACGCTCGATATCGGTCATCGAATAGAGCCGATGCCCACTTTCAGTGCGTGTTGGTTGAATCAAACCGTAGCGCCGTTCCCACGCGCGCAAGGTCACCGGGTTTACACCTGTCAGGCGTGCGACCTCCCGAATCGGGAACAAATCGGCGCGTTCCAGCGCAACAGAGGCCTGCGTGGCAGGGTTTGCGTCCGTGATCACAGGCATAGGGGCGTTCAACTTCCATGTCGGGTCAATTGGATCCTATTCTAACGCTTATGCCCCGATTGGGTTCAAGTGATGAAATGCGAAGAACTTCGCTGGTTTAATCGTGAAAATCCGGAATAATCCTTGCTTGTTGAAAAACGCAGGCCTCTACCCCGGCCCTGCGTCAGGCGAAACTCCTACCCGGAGCGACGCAATCGAAATACGGAGATACATAATGTCTACTTCCCCCGTCACGCTGATGGTTGCCCGTCGCGTCGCTGATGGCCGCTATCAAGACTTGATCGCCTGGCTGCGCGAAGGCGAACAACTGGCCACTGATTTCCCCGGTTATCTGGGCTCCGGCGTGCTCGCTCCGCCACCCGGCGATAACGAATTCCAGATCATCTTCCGCTTTGTCGATGAGCAAACGTTGCATGCGTGGGAGCATTCGGTTTCACGTACCGCGTGGCTGAGCCGTGGCAGCGATCTGTTCGCCCACCCCAAAGAGCATCGGGTCAGTGGCATCGAAGGCTGGTTCGGCGCTGCCGGGCAACGTCCTCCACGATGGAAGCAGGCCGTTGCGATCTGGCTGGCGTTCTTTCCGGTGTCACTGCTGTTCAACTTTGTCCTCGGCCCGTTGCTCGCAGAACTGAGCCTGTTGCCGCGGATTTTGATCAGCACCGCGTGCCTGACGCCGTTGATGGTTTACTTCTTTATCCCGCTGTCGACCCGATTGCTGGCGAACTGGCTGAACAGTACGCCGGTGCGACTGCCTGTTTCGGCGGCACCTCAGAAACATTAAAGATCGCAGCCTCGTCGCACTCGACAGCTTCTACAGGACTGCATACAGGCCAAGGTAGGAGCTGCCGCAGGCTGCGATCTTTTCAGGCTCGTCGCTGTTATAGTTTTTACTCCCACCGCGATGCGAGCCGTTCATGCCTGATTCCTCAGCCCCGATCCTCATCACCGGTGCCGGCCAGCGTGTCGGCCTGCATTGTGCGCAGCGGTTGCTCGAAGACGGCCATCGCGTCATCTTCACCTACCGCAGCGAACGCCCGGGTGTGCAAACGCTGCGCGATCTGGGCGCCATTGGCCTGTTCGCCGACTTCTCGAGCGAGGTCGGGATCCTCGCGTTCATCAATGAACTGAAAACCCACACCGACAGCTTGCGCGCCATCGTCCACAACGCCTCCGAGTGGCTGGTCGAAACTCCAGGCTATGAGGCCGAAGCGTTCACGCAGATGTTCAATCTGCACATGCTCGCGCCGTATCTGATCAACCTGCACTGTGGCGAAATGCTGCAACGCACGACGCCCGCCGACATCGTCCACATCAGCGACGATGTCACACGCAAAGGCAGTAGCAAACACATCGGCTATTGCGCCAGCAAAGCCGGGCTCGACAGCCTGACCCTGTCCTTCGCCGCCCGCTATGCGCCGGCAATCAAGGTCAACGGCATCGCCCCGGCCCTGCTATTGTTCAATCCCGACGACGACGCGGCGTACCGCGCCAAGGCACTGGCCAAGTCCGCGCTGGGCATCGAACCCGGCAGCGAAGTGATCTACCAGAGCCTGCGCTATCTGCTCGACAACCCTTATGTCACCGGTACGACCCTGACCGTCAACGGCGGACGGCACGTCAAGTAAGCCGACTCGCGAGGATGTCCATGACCCGCTCACTGCCCGAGAATTACCGCGAAATCCTCATTGGCCTCGGCGAAGATCCCGACCGTGAAGGATTGCAAGACACCCCTGCGCGCGCGGCCAAGGCCATGCAATACCTGTGTCATGGTTACGAACAGAGCGTTGATGAGATCGTCAACGGCGCGCTGTTTGCCTCGGACAGTGACGAGATGATCATCGTCGCTGACATCGAGTTGTACTCTTTGTGCGAACATCACCTGCTGCCCTTCATCGGCAAGGCCCATGTGGCTTATATTCCGACGGGCAAGGTGCTGGGTCTGTCGAAAATCGCGCGACTGGTGGACATGTTCGCCCGGCGCCTGCAGATTCAGGAAAACCTCACCCGACAAATCGCCGACGCAATGCAACAGGTCACCGATGCCGCCGGCGTCGCGGTCGTCATTGAGGCCAGACACATGTGCATGATGATGCGCGGTGTCGAGAAACAGAATTCGACCATGAACACCTCGGTCATGCTCGGCGCGTTCCGCGAGTCGAGCAACACCCGCCAGGAGTTCCTGCAATTGATTGGACGGAGCAAGTAAATGCCACAACTTCAGCCGGGAATGGCGCGCATCCGGGTCAAGGATCTGCGCTTGCGCACCTTTATCGGGATCAATGAGGACGAAATCCTCAACAAGCAGGATGTGCTGATCAACCTGACCATTCTGTACGCCGCGCAGGAAGCGGTGCGTGACAATGACATCGACCACGCGTTGAATTACCGCACGATCACCAAAGCGATCATCGCGCACGTCGAGGGCAACCGCTTTGCGCTGCTCGAACGCCTGACTCAGGAATTGCTCGATCTGGTGATGAGCAACGGTTCAGTGCTGTATGCCGAAGTCGAAGTCGACAAGCCGCACGCGCTGCGTTTTGCCGAGTCGGTGTCAATCACGCTTGCAGCGAGCCGCTAGCTTCAAGCTTAAAGCGGCAAGCTGTAAACTTCGTATCACCGCCACCCATTTTGCAGCTTGAAGCTCGTCGCTTGAAGCTGTCTCGCAGAGACTCCCATGACCGAGCAACAACGCCTCGAACTCGAAGCCGCCGCCTTCCGCCGCCTGGTCGCCCACCTGGACAGCCGCAAGGACGTGCAGAACATCGACCTGATGAACCTCGCCGGCTTCTGCCGCAACTGCCTGTCGAAGTGGTACAAGGCCGAAGCCTACGAGCGCCAGATCGAGGTCAGCCTCGATGACGCCCGCGAAGTGGTTTACGGCATGCCGTACGCCGAGTGGAAAGCCCAATATCAGCAAGAAGCCAACGCCGAGCAACAAGCAGCGTTCGCCAAAGGAAAAACCCATGAGTGATCTGAACACCCTGCGCACCAGTCTCAAGAGCGGCGAACACGCATTCGCCGACACCCTGACGTTCATCGCCGCCGGTTACGACTACCAGCCGCAGGCCTTCAACAACGGTGGCGTAGAAAACGCCGCCGGGCAGAACGAAGGCTCGTGCAAGACCCTGGGTCTGGCACTGCTGGAAGGTCTGAGCGATGAAGAGGCGCTGTTGGCGTTTGGCGAGCATTACCGTTCGGTGGTGGCCACGCCTGAGGGCAGTGATCACGGCAATATCCGTGCATTGATCCAGCATGGCCTGGCCGGCG
>NZ_JAMLFX010000015.1:39525-56844 GCF_023634765.1 Pseudomonas sp. AKS31 | reverse complement strand
CCCCCGCCGCTGATTCCATAGCCAACCACAATCCCCTGTGGGAGCGAGCCTGCTCGCGAATACGGACTGACATTCAACATTGATGTCGACGGATAAACCGCATTCGCGAGCAGGCTCGCTCCCACATTTGATCTGTGGTGACTGTGATTCTCGGGCACAAAAAAACCGGCCAATGTGGCCGGTTTTTTTATGTCTGCGATTTAGAACGAAGCGTTCTGCAGACCGTCCAGGTAACGCTCGGTGTCCAGTGCCGCCATGCAGCCGGCGCCGGCCGAGGTGATGGCCTGACGGTAAACGTGGTCAGCCACGTCACCGGCAGCGAAGATGCCTTCGACGCTGGTTGCAGTGGCATTACCTTCACGGCCACCGTGCACGACCAGATAGCCGTCTTTGAGGGTCAACTGACCTTCGAACAGCGAGGTGTTCGGGGTGTGGCCGATGGCGATGAACACGCCGTCGACGGTGATTTCGTCGAAGCTGCCGTCGTTATTCTTCAGACGCGCACCGGTCACGCCCATGTTGTCGCCCAGGACTTCGTCAAGGTTGGCGTTCAACTTGAGGATGATCTTGCCTTCGGCCACACGGGCGTTGAGCTTGTCGATCAGGATCTTCTCAGCGCGGAAGGTTTCGCGGCGGTGGATCAGGGTCACGGTGCTGGCGATGTTGGCCAGGTACAGTGCTTCTTCAACCGCAGTGTTGCCGCCGCCGACCACAGCCACTGGCTTGTTGCGATAGAAGAAACCGTCACAGGTCGCACAGGCCGAAACGCCTTTGCCCATGAATGCTTCTTCCGACGGCAGGCCCAGGTAACGCGCGCTGGCACCAGTGGCGATGATCAGGGCGTCGCAGGTGTAGGTCGCGCTGTCACCGGTCAGGGTGTAAGGCTTGGCAGCGAAATCCACAGCGTTGATGTGATCGAAAACGATCTCGGTTTCAAAACGCTCGGCGTGCTCGCGCATCCGCTCCATCAGGGCTGGACCGGTCAAGCCGTGAACGTCGCCCGGCCAGTTGTCGACTTCGGTGGTAGTGGTCAGTTGACCGCCAGCCTGCATGCCAGTGATCAGCAGTGGCTTGAGGTTGGCGCGGGCCGCGTATACCGCAGCGCTGTAACCGGCAGGGCCGGAACCGAGAATAATCACTCGCGAATGACGGACTTCAGACATGACCTGCTCCTGTTGACCGGGCCGAAAAACGGGCGCGGATCGCCGGACTGCCGGCGGGAATAAAAAAGGACCGTGGAAAACCTTGGGGAAGGCTTGAGCTCGACAGTCCTGTAAAAAGTTGGGTGCAGCGTATCGAGGGGGGCAAGATTAAGGAAATACGGTTTAACAATCCAGCTCATAGGTGGTCTCTATGCCGACACACTGACGAGATGGACGTCTTTGTTACAGTGCATGTCGATCACTCTGCCGCGCTTTCACCACTGGTGCAAAGCCGGTAAGGTCGGCGCGTTTTCCCTTGCTCGGAGCACCTTATGCCCGCCCCTGTTCTGTCCGGCCCGCAATACCTGCGCGAAGGCCTCAAACTGGTCCTCAGCCCCGGCTTGCGCCTGTTCGTGTTGTTGCCGCTGGCGATCAACCTGGTGCTGTTCGTCGGATTGATCTATCTGGCCGGCCACCAGTTCAGCCTGTGGGTCGATACGCTGATGCCATCGCTGCCCGAATGGCTGAGTTTCCTCAGCTACATCCTCTGGCCCTTGTTTGTGGTGTTGGTGGCGCTGATGGTGTTTTTCACTTTCACGATGCTGGCCAACGTGATCGCCGCGCCGTTCAACGGCTTCCTTGCCGAGAAAGTGGAAGTGGTGGTGCGCGGCACCGATGATTTTCCGGCATTCAGCTGGGGCGAACTGATCGCGATGATCCCGCGCACCCTCGCCCGGGAAATGCGCAAACTCGGCTACTTCCTGCCGCGTGCCATCGGCCTGTTCATTCTCTCGTTCATCCCCGTGGTTAACATCATCGCCGCGCCGCTGTGGCTGCTGTTCGGCGTATGGATGATGGCGATCCAGTACATCGACTACCCGGCGGACAACCACAAGCTGGGCTGGAACGAGATGCTCGCCTGGCTGCGGCAGAAGCGCTGGCAGAGCATGAGTTTTGGCGGGATCGTCTATCTGGTACTGCTGATTCCGGTGGTCAACATCTTGATGATGCCAGCAGCTGTGGCCGGGGCGACGCTGTTCTGGGTGCGCGAACGCGGTTCAGAAAACCTCGTGACTCAGCGCTGAGCCACTGACCGATAGCGCGTCACAAATCCATCATCCGAACGTCACAAGCACGACATGGCCTCAGTCGACACTGAGGTCATGACGACAGCTCTACACATCACCCTGATCAGCGAAACCTTCCCACCGGAAATCAACGGGGTGGCCAATACCCTTGGCCGCTTGTGCGATGGCTTGCGCGCGCGTGGCCACCAAGTGGAACTGGTGCGCCCGCGTCAGGCCGGTGATCCACAGCGCAGTGAAGATGACGCGTTGCTGTTGTGTCGCGGCTGGCCATTGCCGGGGTATCCGGGGCTGCAATGGGGTCAGTCGTCGATGCACAAGCTGCTGCGACGCTGGAAACGTCAGCGTCCGGACGTGTTGTACATCGCCACGGAAGGGCCGCTCGGTTTGTCGGCGTTACGGGCGGCGCGGCGTTTGGGGATTTCGGTGGTCAGCGGGTTTCACACCAACTTTCAGCAATACACCAGTCAGTATGGCCTCGGTCTGTTGACGCGAATGCTCACGCATTATCTGCGCTGGTTTCACAATCGCTCGGCGATGACGTTGGTGCCGAGCGTCAGCCAGCGGCTGGAATTGGAGCGACGGCATTTCGAGCGCTTGGCGCTGTTGTCGCGTGGCGTGGACAGCCAATTGTTTCACCCGAGCAAACGGCTGAATGCCTTGCGTGAGCAATGGGGCCTGTCCGAGCAGGACATTGCGGTGATTCACGTAGGACGCCTCGCGCCGGAGAAGAACCTTGGCCTGCTCAAGCGCTGCTTCGAAAAACTGCGGGACACTTATCCACAGCGCAATCTGAAACTGATCGTCGTCGGTGACGGGCCGCAGCGGCTGGCGCTGGAAAAGGAGGTGCCCGAGGCGATTTTCTGCGGCGCGCAGCGCGGCGAAGCGTTGGCGGCGCATTACGCCTCTGGCGACGTATTTTTGTTTCCCAGCCTGACCGAGACTTTCGGCAACGTAGTGCTGGAAGCGTTGGCCTCCGGGTTGGGTGTGGTGGCTTACGATCAGGCAGCGGCGGCGCAACATATTCGCCACGGTTACAACGGCGTATTGGCGATGCCCGGAGATGAAGAGGCGTTTTGCGATGCCGCTGCATGGTTACTGGAAGAGGATGAGCGGCTGCGCTGTGTGCGCCTGAATGCGCGGCAGCATGCGAGTCGCCAAGGCTGGCCGGCGGTTATCGAGCAGTTTGAAAAGCACTTGCGCGGGGCTTGTGTGGGCGAGCAGGTCGTCCCGAATGCGCAGACATTGCCTTGAATCTTTGCTGACCTTAGAACAGCTTTCGCGAGCAGCCTCGCTCCCACAGGGGATCCTCGGTGAACACACATTTTGTGAACAGCAGAGAAACCTGTGGGAGCGAGTCTGCTCGCGAAGGGGCCAGTGAAAGGGCCGCTTAAACCAGCGTCATCAACGCCTCACGGCTGAACGGCAAAATATCCTGTTCACGCCCTTCACGGACTTTCTGCGCCCAGTCCGGATCGACCAGCAACGCACGGCCCACCGCCACCAGATCGAACTCCTCTTTGTTCAGACGCTCCAGCAGGTTCTCCAGACTGGCCGGTTGCGCGACTTTATCGGTGTTGACCATGAACTGCAGGAACTCGCCATCCAGGCCTACGCTGCCTACGGTGATGGTCGGTTTGCCGGTCAGTTTGCGTGTCCAGCCCGCCAGGTTCAGTTCGGAACCTTCGAACTCCGGTTCCCAGAAGCGACGCGTCGAGCAGTGGAAAATATCCACGCCAGCATCGGACAGCGGCTTGAGGAATTCACCCAACGCCTCTGGGGTTTGCACCAGACGCGCGGTGTAATCCTGCTGCTTCCACTGCGAGAAACGGAAAATGATCGGGAAGCCTTCGCCGACCGCCGCACGCACCGCTTGAATCAATTCAATGGCGAAACGCGAACGGTTGGCCAGGCTGCCGCCGTATTCGTCGGTGCGCTGGTTGCTGCCTTCCCAGAAGAACTGGTCGATCAGGTAACCGTGGGCGCCGTGGATTTCCACGCCGTCCATGCCGATGTTCTGTGCATCCTTGGCCGCTTGGGCGAAAGCCGCGATGACGTCCTGGATGTCTTGCTTGGTCATGCCGTGTACCACGACCTGACCGTCCTTGAGTTTTTCCGACGGGCCGTAACCCGGCACGCTGGCGTCCGGCTCGGTGCCGATGCGGCGCACGCTGCCGACGTGCCACAGTTGCGGAACGATCTTGCCACCTTCGGCGTGAACCGCATCAACGACTTTCTTCCAACCGGCCAATGGCGCGTCACCGAAGAACTGCGGCACGTTCGGATAGCCGTTGGAGGCTATGTGGCCAACGGTGGTGCCTTCGGTGATGATCAGGCCAACACCGGCGGCCGCGCGACGACGGTAGTACTCGATGACTTTCGAATTAGGCACGCCGCCTGGAGAAAACGAGCGAGTCATCGGCGCCATGACCACGCGGGTCGGCAGTTCGAGGGCACCGAGTTGGAACGGTTTGAACAAGGCTTGAACGGGCATCGAAGGGCTCCACAGAGAAGGCTTTATGACGGCGATAATATGGAGACGCGAACCCTTTGAACAGCACTATTGATTTGGGTGATTAAGGATTAAAAGACGCAAAGCAAAAGATCGCAGCCTTCGGCAGCTCCTACACGGGGTTTGAGGCCACCTGTAGGAGCTGCCGAAGGCTGCGATCTTTTGATCTTGCTGTTTCAGCTCAGCGCTTTTTCAATCGCATGAACAATGGTCGGATCATCTGGCGCCGTGCGCGGCGAGAACCGGGCCAGCACCCGGCCGTCCTTGCCGAGCAGAAACTTCTCGAAGTTCCAGGTGATGTCACCGGGAAACTCGGCGCCCTCGCCTGCCAGCAGACGATAGAGCTGGTGACGATCATGACCGTTGACTTCAAGCTTGCTCGACAACGGAAACGTCACGCCATAGTTGAGGCTGCAGAAATCCTTGATCTCTTGTTCGGTACCCGGCTCCTGACCGGCAAACTGGTTGCACGGCAGGCCCAGCACGCTAAAGCCTTTGCCTTTGAATTGCTGATGGAGGTTTTCCAGCGCCGCATACTGTGGCGTCAAGCCGCATTTGGAGGCGACGTTGACCACCAGCACGACTTGGCCCTTGAACGGTGCCAGCGGTAGCTCCTGACCATCCAGGGCTGTCAACTTAAGGTCGTGAAAAGCACTCATGACGAACTCCAAGATTCCCGTGTTCTACTCGAAACAGCCACTTGGCGAGGTCACCAAGGACAGCCGCGGACTAAAAAGGCGCCCGCAGGCGCCTCTCCAGTAACTCGAAGCTTAGCGCAGAAAATCAGTGGTGATGGCCACCTTCGCCATGGACGTGGCCATGAGCGACTTCTTCCTGGCTGGCGTCACGGATAGCAACGATCTTCACTTTGAAGTTCAGGCGCTGACCAGCCAGTGGGTGGTTGCCATCAACGGTAACGTCGTCGCCGTCGAGGTCACGGATGGTGACGATTTGCATCTGGCCGTCCGGCGCCGAAGCGTGGAACTGCATGCCGACTTCCAGCTCGTCAACGCCTTCGAACATGCTGCGGCTCAGGGTGCTGACCAGCTCAGCGGCGTATTCACCGTAAGCGTCTTCCGGCTCAACGGAGACTTCCAGCTCGTCACCGACAGCTTTGCCTTCCAGAGCTTTTTCCAGGCCCGGGATGATGTTGCCTGCGCCTTGCAGGTAGACCAGCGGAGCGCCGCCGGCGGAGCTGTCGATGACCTCACCAGCGTCGTTGGTCAGGGTATAGTCGATGGAGACAGCCTTATTGGCGGCGATCAGCATGGGGCGAGACCTTTTGCATAAGAATATAGAAAGGCCAAGTTTAGCGAAGCAATCGCGCGAAAGCGAACACAACCCGGACAAACGGGTTTCGACGATCGCAGGCTTTCATCAGGACGAGGACGGTCACTGGGTGGTCGAGCTTTCCTGTGGCCACACCCAGCACCTGCGCCACCAGCCGCCCTGGCAATCGCGCGCCTGGGTTCTTGATGCGGCGCAACGTATTGAAAAAATAGGCCAACCCTTTGCCTGTGGTTGGTGCGCACAAGGCCCGGTTAACGATAACCTTGGCGACTGAATTTCGGTAGGCGGTCACGTATAGAACGCCACCATTGCCATGCAACTTTAGAGAATTCGCATGCAAACTTTTTTTATCGCGCCCACCGATTTTGGTGTGGGTCTGACCTCCATCAGCCTCGGGCTGGTGCGCACGCTTGAGCGAGCCGGGCTGAAAGTCGGCTTCTTCAAACCGATTGCCCAGCCGCATCCGGGCGACACCGGCCCTGAGCGCTCGACTGAACTGGTGTCGCGCACTCACGGCCTGAAACCTCCGCAACCACTGGGCCTGGCCCACGTTGAGCGGATGCTCGGCGATGGTCAGCTCGATGAACTGCTCGAAGAAATCATCACCCTCTATCAGCAAGCCGCCATCGGCAAAGACGTGCTGGTTGTCGAAGGCATGGTGCCGACCCGCAGCGCCAGTTACGCCGCGCGGGTCAATCTGCACCTGGCCAAGAGTCTGGATGCCGAGGTGATTCTGGTCTCGGCACCGGAAAACGAAGTGCTCGCCGAACTCTCCGGCCGGGTCGAATTGCAGGCGCAATTGTTCGGTGGCCCGAAAGACCCGAAAGTCCTCGGGGTGATCCTCAACAAGGTCAAGACCGACGAGAGCATGGACGCCTTCGCTGCGCGTCTGAAGGAACATTCGCCGTTGCTGCGCAGCGGTGATTTCCGCCTGCTCGGCTGCATTCCCTATCAGCCGGAACTCAACGCGCCGCGTACCCGCGACGTCGCCGACCTGATGGGCGCACAAGTGCTCAATGCCGGTGATTACGAAACCCGGCGCATGACCAAAATCATCATCTGCGCGCGGACCATGCGCAACACCGTTGAACTGCTCAAGCCCGGCGTGCTGGTGGTGACACCGGGCGATCGCGACGACATCATCCTCGCCGTCAGCCTCGCAGCAATCAACGGCGTGCCGCTGGCCGGTCTGCTGCTGACCAGCGACACCCTGCCCGATCCGCGCATCATGGATCTGTGCCGTGGCGCGTTGCAGGCCGGTCTGCCGGTGTTGTCGGTGAGCACCGGCTCCTATGACACCGCCAACCTGCTCAACGGCCTGAACAAGGAAATCCCCATCGACGACCGCGAGCGTGCGGAGATCATCACCGACTTCGTCGCCAGCCATCTCGACGCCAAGTGGCTGCACCAGCGCTGCGGCACACCACGGGAAATGCGCCTGTCGCCGGCGGTGTTCCGTTATCAATTGATTCAGCGCGCACAAGCGGCGAACAAGCGCATCGTCCTGCCCGAAGGCAGCGAGCCGTTCACCGTGCAAGCGGCGGCGATCTGTCAGGAACGCGGGATTGCCCGTTGCGTGTTGCTGGCCAAACCTGCAGACGTCGAAGCGGTCGCCCGCGCCCAAGGCATCGTGCTGCCGCCCGGCCTGGAGATTCTCGATCCGGACCTGATCCGCGAGCGCTACGTCGAGCCGATGGTCGCCCTGCGCAAGACTAAAAGCCTCAACGCGCCGATGGCCGAGCAGCAACTGGAAGACACCGTGGTGATCGGCACCATGATGCTGGCGCTGGATGAAGTCGACGGCCTGGTCTCAGGCGTGATCAACACCACCGCCAACACCATCCGCCCGGCGCTGCAACTGATTAAAACCGCACCGGGCTGCACGCTGGTGTCGTCGGTGTTCTTCATGCTCTTCCCGGAGGAAGTACTGGTTTACGGCGACTGCGTGATGAACCCGCACCCGAGCGCCACCGAGCTGGCCGAGATTGCTCTGCAAAGCGCTGACTCGGCGGCCGCATTCGGCATCACCCCGCGCGTGGCGATGATCAGCTACTCCAGTGGCGAATCGGCCACTGGCGAAGAAGTCGAGAAAGTCCGCGAGGCCACCCTGCTCGCCCACGAACAACAGCACTCGCTGCTGATCGACGGCCCGCTGCAATACGACGCCGCCGCCAACGCCGACGTCGCTCGGCAACTGGCACCGAACAGTCAGGTGGCCGGTCGTGCCACGGTGTTTGTCTTCCCCGATCTGAACACCGGCAACACCACGCACAAAGCCGTACAACGCAGCGCCGATTGCGTCAGCCTCGGGCCGATGCTGCAAGGCTTGCGCAAACCGGTGAATGACTTGCCGCGCGGCGCGCAAGTCGATGACATCGTCTACACCATCGCCCTCACCGCGATTCAAGCCGCCAACCGACCTATGGATGTGTAAATGCTGGATTTTCTACCTGCACCCGTGCGCGGTGTGATCGCCTCGCTGCTGTTGGCACTCAATACGATTCTGCTGTGCTCGTTTCTGTTCTGCGTAGCGCTGATCAAAGTGCTGCCGTTCGACCTTGCCCGACGCGCCTCGCTTTGGCTGATGAGCCATACCCACGAAGCGTGGATCAGCAACAACAAGGGCTGGATGAACCTGGTACGGCGCACGCGCTGGCACATCAGCGGCCTGCAAGGCCTCGACTACCAGCACTCGTACCTGATCACCAGCAACCACCAGAGTTGGGTGGATATTCTGGTGCTGCAATACGTGCTCAACCGAAAGATCCAACCGCTGAAGTTCTTTCTCAAACAGGAACTGATCTGGGTTCCGGTAATCGGTCTGGCGTGGTGGGCGCTGGGCTTTCCGTTCATGAAGCGCTACTCCAAGGCGTATCTGGCCAAGCATCCGGAGAAGAAAGGCAAAGACCTGGAAACTACCCGCAAGACCTGTGCGAAATTTCGCAACAACCCGGTGGGGATTTTCAACTTCGTCGAAGGCACGCGATTTACCGAAGGCAAGCATGCGCAACAGCAATCGCCCTTCAAATATTTGCTCAAGCCCAAGGCTGGCGGGATCGCCTTTGTGCTGGATGCGATGGGCGAGCAACTGGAGTCGATCGTCAACGTGACGATTCACTACCCGGCCGGCCGTCCAGGGTTCTGGGACTTGCTCTGCGGCAATGTGCGCGATGTGGTGGTGCACTTTGAAGAGCTGAAGATTCCTCAGCAATTCATTGGCAAAAACTACGATCAGGACGGCGAGTATCGCCTGCAGTTTCAGGGCTGGATCAACCAGCTGTGGCTGGACAAGGATGCGTTGCTCGAACAGATGCACCGCCAATACCCAAAGAATTAAAGATCAAAAGATCGCAGCCTTCGGCAGCTCCTACATTAGATCGGCGTAGACCCTGTAGAAGCTGCCGAAGGCTGCGATCTTTTGACATTCTCAAAGCGACAAAAAAGCCCGCCGATGATCACTCATCGACGGGCTTTTTCTTGCAGCTAGAAGCTAGAAGCTTGCAGCTGCTTCTGCCTTAGATCGCGCCACGCTGACGCAGCAGTTCCAGCACTTGCTTGACGCTGTCTTCCAGACTCAGTGTCTGCGTGTCGATCACCAGATCGGCATTCAGCGGCACGTCGTAAGGGAAAGATTCGCCCGGGATGTTGTCGCCAGCGGCGGCATACAGACCTTGCGGATCACGCTCGGCGCACACGGCCGGCGAGGCCTGCACGTAAACGGTCAGCAAGCGATCCTTGCCGATCAGATCCTTGGCCTGCTCGCGACCTTCTGCGCTTGGGGCGACGAACGCAGCCAGGGTCAACAGACCGGCTTCGTTAAACTGACGCGCCACGTGCGCGGCACGACGCCAGTTCTCGGTACGGCCGGCGCGATCCTGTGGCAGACCTTTGTTGAGGTCCTGACGCAGGTTCTGACCGTCCAGCACAAACACCGCACGGCCCATGTCGAACAACTTGCGCTCGACCGCATAGGCCAGCGTGCTCTTGCCCGCGCCCGACAGGCCGCTGAACAGCACGGTGGCCGGTTGCTGACCGAAACGCTGGGCGCGTTCTTCAGTGGCCACATGCGCCAGTTTGCCGTGATGCGTGGCCGTGCCATGCGTCACAGGTTGAGCGACGATCATGCCAGCGCCGACAGTGCCGTTGGTCAAGCGGTCGATGACGATGAACGCGCCGGTGGTGCGGTTGCTTTCGTAACCGTCGAGGGCAATCGGCGCGTCGAGCGCGATCTTCACCTTGCCGATTTCGTTGAGCTGCAAAGCGCTCGCCGGGCCTTCTTCCAGAGTGTTCACGTCGACCTTGTTGATGATGCTGGCAATTGAGCCCGGCACGTAACTGGTGGCGCGTTTGATGTCGTATTTCTTGCCCGGCAGCATCGGCTCTTCAGCCATCCACACCAGCATCGCTTCGAAGCTGTCGGTGACCGGCGGCACGTTGTCGGCATGCACCAACAGGTCGCCACGGGAGATGTCGATTTCGTCTTCCATGGTCAGCGTCACAGCCTGACCAGGGCCGGCGTGTTCCAGCTCACCTTCGAAGGTGACGATGGATTTCACGCGGCTGCTTTTGCCCGACGGCAACACAACCACTTCGTCGCCCTTGTGCACGATGCCGCTGGCGAGGGTGCCGGCGAAACCACGGAAGTTCAGGTTCGGACGGTTGACGTACTGCACCGGGAAACGCAGATCGGTGAAGTTGCGATCGCCCGCGACTTCCACGGTCTCGAGAATTTCCATCAGCGACTGGCCGGTGTACCAAGGCGAGCGCTCGGACTTGTTCACCACGTTGTCGCCCTTGAGGGCAGACATTGGCACGAAGTGCATGCTGGTCGGCTTCATCTTCAAGCCTTCGGCGAACTTCAGGTAGTCAGCCTTGATCGACTCGAACACGCCCTCATCGAAGTCCTTCAGGTCCATCTTGTTGATGGCGACGACGATGTGTTTGATCCCCAAAAGGGAGGCGATGAAGCTGTGGCGACGAGTCTGGGTCTGAACGCCGTAACGGGCGTCGACGAGGATGATCGCCAGGTCACAGGTGGACGCACCGGTGGCCATGTTGCGCGTGTACTGCTCATGGCCGGGGGTGTCGGCGATGATGAATTTGCGTTTGGCGGTGGAGAAATAGCGGTAGGCGACATCGATGGTGATGCCCTGCTCGCGCTCGGCCTGCAGACCGTCGACCAGCAATGCCAGGTCGATGTCGTCACCGGTGGTGCCGACTTTCTTCGAGTCGCGGGTGATCGCTTCGAGGTGATCTTCGTAGATCATCTTCGAGTCGTGCAGCAGGCGCCCGATCAGGGTGCTCTTGCCGTCATCGACGTTACCGCAGGTCAAAAAGCGCAGCAGCTCTTTACGTTCGTGCTGGCCCAGGTAGGCGAGGATGTCCTCGCTGATCAAATCAGATACGTGCGACATGACAGCCCCTTAGAAATAGCCTTGACGTTTTTTGTCTTCCATTGAGCCGGCACCATCGTGGTCGATGACACGGCCCTGGCGCTCGGAAGTTCGCGTCAGGAGCATTTCCTGAATGATGTCCGTGAGGCTTTCGGCCTCGGACTCCACCGCGCCCGTCAACGGGTAGCAGCCAAGGGTGCGGAAACGCACTTTCTTTTTGACGATGCGTGCCTTGTCCTCATCGGACAGGTGCTCGAGGATGCGCTCGTCGTCGATCATGATCAGCGTGCCGTTCTTCTCGATCACTTCGCGTTCGGCAGCGAAGTACAGCGGCACAATCGGGATGCCTTCGAGGTAGATGTACTGCCAGATGTCCAGCTCGGTCCAGTTCGACAGAGGGAACACACGGATGGATTCGCCCTTGTTGACCTTGCCGTTGTAGACGTTCCACAGCTCTGGACGCTGGTTTTTCGGGTCCCAGCGGTGCTTGCTGTCGCGGAACGAGTACACGCGCTCTTTGGCGCGGGACTTTTCTTCATCGCGACGGGCGCCGCCAAAGGCTGCGTCGAAACCATGCTTGTCGAGTGCCTGCTTCAGGCCTTCGGTTTTCATGATGTCGGTGTGCTTGGCGCTGCCGTGGGTGAACGGGTTGATGTTCTGCGCCACGCCATCGGGGTTGATGTGGGTGATCAGGTCCAGGCCCAATTCCTCGACCATCTTGTCGCGGAACTTGTACATTTCCTGGAATTTCCAGCGGGTGTCGACGTGCATCACCGGAAACGGCAGTTTGCCCGGGAAGAACGCCTTGCGTGCCAGGTGCAGCATCACGGCGGAGTCTTTACCGATGGAGTACAGCATCACCGGGTTATCGAACTCGGCGGCCACCTCGCGGATGATGTGGATGCTTTCCGCCTCCAGCTGTTTCAGATGCGTCAGTTTGTCGACCATGGCTACTCACGAAAGCTTTCTTATGAACGGCCAGCGGGCCGTGTTCGAGCGGGGAATCCTAGCACAGCGACCTTCTTCTAATCAGGACGCCAGCTAGAACGAAAGGGCATATGAATATGCCCACTCGTTTGGGCGATGCCCCCTGTAGGAGCTGCCGAAGGCTGCGATCTTTTGATCTGGTCTTTTAAAAAACAAGATCAAAAGATCGCAGCCTTCGGCAGCTCCTACACAGGGGAGTGGTGCTCGTCAGATCGGATTCGGGCAATCGATAAAGATGTGTTCGAGGGCGAAGCGCTTCGCCAGATAATCGCCCAATGCCTGTACGCCGTAGCGTTCTGTGGCGTGATGACCGGCGGCGATGAAGCTGATGTCGTTTTCGCGGGCGCTGTGGAAAGTCTGCTCGGAGGCTTCACCGCTCAGGTACAGATCGACACCTGCCGCGACGGCCTGATCGATGTAGCCCTGACCGCCGCCGGTGCACCAGCCAACCCGACGAATCATCGGGCTGCCCTCAATCAATAGCGGCTCGCGGCCCATGACCTCCTGCACCTTGCGGGCGAAATCGCGCGCGGTCATTGGCTCATTCAACGAACCGACCAGGCCGACAATTTTCAGATTGTCCGGATCCAGCGGCCCTTCGACCGTGATGTCGAGTTGGCGAGCAAGCTGCACGTTATTGCCAACATCAGGATGCAGATCCAGTGGCAAATGGTAGGCGAGCAGACTGATGTCGTGCTTGAGCAATGTCTTCAGTCGACGCTGCTTCATGCCGGTGATGCACGGGTTTTCGCCCTTCCAGAAGTAACCGTGATGCACCAGCACCAGATCAGCCTCGGCTTCGACGGCGGCATCGAGCAAGGCCTGACTGGCGGTGACGCCGCTGACGATGCGCATCACTTGCGGCCGGCCTTCGACCTGCAGGCCGTTGGGGCAATAATCGGAAATTTTTGCACTGCTGAGGTAACGGTCGGCTTCTTCGACGAGGGTGCTGAGGGCAACGGCCATGAAAGACTCCTAAATATCCCGTTCAGAGGCACGCGCGGCCTCGTATAATGCGCGACATTATGGGCGGTCTGACCCCGCCTGCAACTTTTCCAGGACGTGCTTAATGCTCAAGGCGCTGCGTTTTTTCGGCTGGCCGTTGTTGGCCGGTGTGCTTATCGCTCTGTTGATTATTCAGCGTTACCCGCAGTGGGTCGGGCTTCCGAGCCTCGACGTCAACCTGCAACAGGCCCCGCAAACCACCAGTGTGCAGCAGGGCCCGGTGTCCTATGCCGATGCGGTGACCATTGCCGCGCCTTCGGTGGTCAACCTCTACACCACCAAAGTCATCAACAAACCGGCGCATCCGCTGTTTGAGGATCCGCAGTTCCGGCGCTTCTTCGGTGACAACTCGCCGAAGCAGAAGCGCATGGAATCGAGCCTCGGCTCCGGCGTGATCATGAGCCCGGAAGGCTACATTCTGACCAACAACCACGTAACCAGCGGCGCCGACCAAATCGTCGTGGCCCTGAAGGATGGCCGTGAAACCCTCGCCCGCGTCATCGGCAGTGACCCGGAAACCGACCTCGCGGTGTTGAAAATCGATCTGAAAACCTTGCCGGCCATCACCGTGGGCCGCTCCGACAGCATTCGCATCGGCGACGTCGCGCTAGCCATCGGCAACCCGTTCGGCGTCGGCCAGACCGTGACCATGGGCATCATCAGCGCCACCGGGCGTAACCAGTTGGGTCTGAACAATTATGAAGACTTCATCCAGACCGACGCGGCGATCAACCCTGGCAACTCCGGCGGTGCGCTGGTCGATGCCAACGGCAACCTCACCGGTATCAACACGGCGATCTTTTCCAAATCCGGCGGCTCGCAGGGCATTGGCTTTGCGATACCGGTGAAGCTGGCAATGGAAGTGATGAAGTCGATCATCGAGCACGGTCAGGTGATTCGCGGCTGGCTGGGCATTGAAGTACAGCCGCTGACTCAGGAACTGGCTGAGTCGTTCGGCTTGTCCGGGCGTCCGGGGATTGTCGTTGCGGGGATCTTCCGCGATGGCCCGGCGCAGAAGGCCGGCCTGCAACTGGGCGACGTGATTCTGAGCATCGATGGCGAACCGGCCGGTGATGGTCGCAAGTCGATGAACCAGGTCGCGCGGATCAAACCGACCGACAAAGTGACGATTCAGGTGATGCGCAACGGTAAAGAGCTGAAGCTCACCGCTGAAATCGGCCTGCGTCCGCCACCGGCTCCAGTGCAGGAAAAACAAGAGTAAAACTTTTTCCGCGCCAGGTGCGCGGATAAAAGACATTCTCAAAAGGCATGTTATATTGTTTCAATTCTGACAATTGGAACAACATAACATGTCGTCTCGAACAAAGGCCTCCCTGCTCGGCCTGAGCCTGGGTTTGCTGGTCGATCCAGCGTTCGCCGAAGAACCCAAGCCGCTCGAACTCGACGCCATCAGCGTCATCTCCGACTACGAGTCTCCCACCGGCCCGGTCAGAGGCTACCGCGCCACACGCTCGGCCAGCGCGACCAAAACCGACACGGCGATTCGCGATATTCCGCAAGCGATCAGCGTGGTACCCGCCAGTGTGCTCAAGGATCTGGGCAGCACCAGCGTCGAACGCGCGCTGGATTTCGCTGGCGGCGTATCCAAGCAAAACAACTTCGGCGGCCTGACGCTCTACGAATACAGCGTGCGTGGATTCACCACGTCGGAGTTCTACAAGGACGGTTTCAGTGCCAATCGGGGTTATCCAAGTACACCCGACGCGGCAAATATCGAGCGCATCGAAGTGCTCAAAGGCCCGGCCGCCAGCCTCTACGGTCGCGGCGATCCCGGCGGTACGGTGAACATCGTCACCAAAAAACCCCAGCCCGAAGCCTTCACCACCCTGCAAACCAGCGCCGGCAGTTGGGATCGCTATCGCACCGCGTTGGACGTCAACACCCCGCTGGATGAGCAGGGCGACGTGCTGTCGCGGATCAACCTCGCGGTCGAGGACAACCACAGTTTCCGCGATCACGTCGACAGCCAACGCGTGTTCGTTGCGCCCTCAATCAGTTGGCAATTGAACCCGGATACTTCGCTGTTGGTAGAAAGTGAAATCGTCCGTCACAGCTCCACCTTCGATCGCGGCATCGTCGCGCCCAATAATAAATGGAGCGGTGTTTCACGCTCGACCTTCCTCGGCGAACCCAACGACGGCAACGTCGATAACCACAACAATCTGCTTCAGGCCACACTGGAACATCACCTCAACGACAGCTGGAAGCTGCGCCTGGCCAGTCACTACAAGGAAGGCAAACTCTGGGGCGATGCTTCGGAAAATCGCCCTTTGAACGCCGATGGCCACACCGTCAACCGCCGCTATCGCGAGCGTGACACCAATTGGCACGACAGCATTACCCAACTGGAACTGCGCGGCCTGTTTGACCTCGGCCCGTGGCAACACGAACTGCTGATCGGCACCGAGTACGAAAACTTCCGCAAGAACGAGCGTGTCACCACCATTGCCGGTGGCCCTTACGCCATCGACATCTACAAGCCGATCTATGGCCAGCCGAAACCCAACGGCGCGCGCTCGGGTACTGACTTCTTCGAGCACGTCGAAAGTCATGCATTGAACCTGCAGGACCAGATCATCTTCACCGACAAACTACGCGGGATGATCGGCGCACGTTTCGAGCATTTTGATCAGAACATTGACGACCACAGCCGCAACGCCACCAGCGACCAACGTCACGACGCCCTCACCCAGCGGCTCGGCCTGCTCTATCAATTGACGCCACAAACGGGCCTGTTCGCCAACGCCTCAACCTCGTTCAAACCGAACAACGGCCTCGACGCCGCCGGCAAATCCTTCGATCCGGAGGAAGGCGTCGGTTACGAAGTCGGGATCAAGAACGAGCTGTTCGACGAGCGCCTGAGCAGCACCCTCGCCTTCTTCCACATCGATAAGGAAAACGTCCTCGCCCTCGACCCGGCCACCGACACCAGCCGCGCGATGGGCAAGGCACGCAGTCGCGGTTTCGATCTGCAAGTCAGTGGGCAAGTGACCGACGCCGTGCGGGTGATCGGTGCGTTCGCTTACATCGACGCCGAAGTTACCAAGGGCGACGCGGTGATTCCCACTGGTAGCCGCATCCTTGGCGTGGCCAAACGCAGCGGCAGTCTGCTCGGGGTTTATGAGTTTCAGGATGGCCATTTGCGCGGCTCGGACGTCGGCGCGGCGTTCACCTATGTCGGCGATCGCTCGGGAGAATCCGGCAGCGACTTCGAATTGCCGGCCTATCACACCGTCGACTTGCTGGCGCATTACAAGGCCAGCGACAACGTGACTGTCGGCCTCAATCTGAACAACCTGTTCGACGAAAAATACTACGAGCGCGCCTACAGCAACTACTGGGTCAACCCCGGTGAGCCGCGCAATTTCACCGTCAGCCTGACACTCAACCTGTAAAAGGACGTCACCATGCAATACGGCAAATCCCTTGTGCTCATCGCCGCGCTGTTCGCAGGCCAGGTCTCGGCCCATGGCCTGTGGACTGAGCAACGGCGCGGCAATATCGAAGTGGTCTACGGTCATGGCGCTGAGGACAATGCGTTCAAGGCGCAGAAGATCAGCGGCGCCTGGGCATATGACGCGGGCGGCAAGATGATTCCGGTCAGCGTCGAGCGCCTGGCCGATCACGCACGACTGAAACCACTGAAGGCCCCCGCAGTGATGGCGGTAGCGCTGAACAATGGCATGTGGTCGCAGACGGCTGACAAAAAATGGATCAACGAAGGCCGCAGCAAAGTCCCGGGCGCGGTTGAAGCAACGGAGACGTTCAAATACAGCCTGGCGATTTATCAGCCGGGCGCGAAGTTGCCCAAGCTGGATCAGATCAAGTTGCTGATTTTGCCTGAGGTGGATCCGTTGACCGTTGGGCCGGGCAAGTCATTGCCG
>NZ_JAMLFX010000015.1:20032-39480 GCF_023634765.1 Pseudomonas sp. AKS31 | reverse complement strand
ATTCGGTACAGCACTTTCACGTCGGCGAAACTCTGCAATATCCCCCAGTCAGTCCCCTCTCCCTTTGGGACAGGGAGCCGACCGAGTTGTCTTGCGGGGTGCATCGACCTGAAAGACCGAGTCGATTATGGATTCGGTACAGCACTTTCACGTCGGCGAAACTCTGCAATATCCCCCAGTCAGTCCCCTCTCCCTTTGGGAGAGGGTTAGGGTGAGGGCTTTGCTTTTAGAGGTCGCCAAGCCCATCGATCAGCGCCTGATTCTGCTCCGGCGTACCAATCGAAATCCGCAGGAACTGCGCAATCCGCTCCTGCTTGAAGTGCCGCACAATCACACCCTGCTCACGCAGCTTGGCCGCCAGTCCTGCCGCATCGTGCTGCGGATGCCGGGCGAAGATGAAGTTGGCCGCCGACGGCAGCACTTCAAAACCCTTGGCTTGCAACTGCGCAATCACCCACTCACGGCTCTCGATCACCAAGCGGCAGGTCTTGTCGAAATATTCACGATCCTCGAACGCCGCCGCCGCACCGACAATGGCCAGGCGATCCAGCGGATAGGAGTTGAAGCTGTTCTTGATCCGCTCCAGCGCTTCGATCAGATCCGGATGGCCGACCGCCAGCCCCACGCGCAGCCCGGCCAGGGAGCGCGACTTGGACAGGGTCTGTGTCACCAGCAGGTTCGGATAACGGTCCACCAGACTGATCGCGGTTTCGCCGCCGAAGTCGATATACGCCTCGTCGACCACGACCACCGAATCCGGGCTGGCCTTGAGGATCTGCTCGACCGCGTCCAGCGCCAACAGGCAACCGGTGGGTGCGTTCGGATTCGGGAAAATGATCCCGCCGTTCGGCTTGGCATAGTCCGCCGGGTCGATCTGGAACTGCGCGTCCAGCGGCACCGCATCGAACTTGATGCCGTACAAACCGCAGTAAACCGGATAGAAGCTGTAGCTGATGTCCGGGAACAACAACGGCTGATCATGTTGCAGCAAACCGTGGAAGATGTGTGCGAGCACTTCGTCCGAACCGTTGCCCAGGAACACCTGACTGCTCTGCACGCCGTAATACTGGGCGACTGCGGTTTTCAGCAGGTCGCTGTTCGGGTCCGGGTACAGACGCAGGTTGTCATTCAGTTCCACCTGCATCGCCGCCAAGGCTTTTGGCGATGGGCCGTACGGATTTTCGTTGGTATTGAGCTTGACCAGTTTGGTCAGCTTCGGCTGTTCGCCCGGCACATACGGCACCAGATCCTTGACGAACGGGCTCCAGAATTTACTCATCGCTCAGTTCCCCTGCCCTTTTAGAAAGTCTTCGTCTTTGATGCGGTATTCGGCGCTGCGCGCGTGGGCGCTCAGCGATTCGCCACGAGCCAGCACGGATGCCGTTTTACCCAGCTCGGAAGCCCCGGCCTCGGAGCAGAAGATGATCGACGAGCGTTTCTGGAAGTCGTACACGCCCAGCGGCGAGGAGAACCGTGCGGTGCCGGAGGTCGGCAGCACGTGGTTCGGGCCTGCGCAGTAATCGCCCAGCGCCTCGGAAGTGTGGCGGCCCATGAAGATCGCGCCAGCGTGGCGGATCTGCGGCAGCCAGGCTTGCGGGTCAGCGACCGACAGCTCCAAGTGTTCCGGGGCAATACGGTTGGCGACTTCGATCGCTTGCGCCATGTCGCGCACGTGGATCAGTGCACCACGGCCATTGATCGAGGTTTCAATGATGGTCGCGCGGTCCATGGTCGGCAGCAGCTTGTCGATGCTCGCGGCGACCTTGTCGAGGAACTCGGCGTCCGGGCTGACCAGAATCGCCTGCGCGTCTTCGTCGTGCTCGGCTTGCGAGAACAGGTCCATGGCAATCCAGTCCGGATCGGTCTGGCCGTCGCACACCACAAGGATTTCCGAAGGGCCGGCGATCATGTCGATGCCGACCTGACCGAACACGTGGCGCTTGGCGGTGGCGACATAGATATTGCCCGGGCCAACCACTTTGTCGACCTGCGGCACGCTTTCGGTGCCATAAGCCAACGCGGCAACCGCTTGCGCGCCACCGATGGTGAACACCCGGTCAACGCCAGCGATGCACGCGGCCGCCAGCACCAGTTCGTTGATTTCACCGCGCGGGGTCGGCACGACCATGACCACTTCGGTCACACCAGCGACCTTGGCCGGAATCGCGTTCATCAGCACCGACGACGGATACGACGCCTTGCCACCCGGTACATAGAGACCCGCGCGATCCAGCGGCGTGACCTTCTGGCCGAGCACGGTGCCGTCGGCTTCGGTGTAGCTCCAGGAGTCCTGTTTCTGTTTTTCGTGGTAGCTGCGTACACGAGCTGCGGCTTTTTCCAACGCTTCGCGCTGCTCCACGGTAATGCGGGTCAGGGCCAGTTCCAGACGCTCGCGCGGCAGGATCAGGTCGGCCATCGAGGCGACTTCGAGGCCGTCGAACTTCTGGGTAAACTCGACCAGCGCCGCGTCACCGCGCTCGCGTACAGCCTTGATGATGTCCAGCACGCGCTGATTGACCGAGTCGTCAGACACACTTTCCCAGCTCAGCAGATGATCCAGATGATGCGCGAAATCCGGGTCAGCAGCGTTGAGTCGGCGAATTGCAGTCGGTGCGGTCATAGCGAGAGCCTCATAGGAATGGCAAAAACTCAGGCGCCCTAACTTAGCAGTCGTTTCCGCTTGGGCACCTGAGATTCTGGCTATGAGGCGGATAGACGGGCGCGACTCAGCGTCGCGCAGGTGAATCAGCCGCGGTGTCGCGATTCCACTGCGTTGCGCAGGGTATCGATCAACGCCTGGATTCGGGCGTGTTGCATTTTCATCGAAGCTTTATTGACCACCAGACGCGAGCTGATCGTGGCGATCAGTTCCTGGGGTTCCAGGCCATTGGCGCGCAGGGTGTTGCCGGTGTCGACCACGTCGATGATCTTGTCGGCCAGACCGATCAGCGGCGCCAGTTCCATCGAGCCGTACAGCTTGATGATATCGACCTGACGGCCCTGCTCGGCGTAGTAACGCTTGGCGACGTTGACGAACTTGGTCGCCACGCGCAGACGACCTTTTGGCTCCGGCGCGCCGATCTTGCCGGCAGTCATCAGCTTGCACTGGGCAATCTGCAGATCCAGAGGCTCGTAGAGACCCTGGCCGGTGTATTCCATCAACACGTCTTTACCGGCAACGCCGAGGTCAGCCGCGCCATGCTCGACGTAAGTCGGCACATCGGTGGCGCGCACGATCAGCAGACGAACGTCGTCCTGGGTCGTGGGAATGATCAGCTTGCGGCTCTTGTCCGGATTCTCGGTCGGCACAATGCCCGCTTCGGCGAGAAGCGGCAGGGTGTCGTCAAGGATGCGGCCCTTGGACAGTGCGATGGTCAACATGGGAAACGTCAGTCCTTATCAAGGTACTCATGTCCGGTCGCAATCGGCGCCGGACACACATCGAGGCGGAAACCGGCTCGACTCAAAACGAATTCAACGGACACGTCCCTGTGTCCCGATGCAGCAATCAGCCCGGAACGCGACGGATCTTGGCGCCCAGCATCTGCAGTTTTTCTTCGATGCACTCGTAACCACGGTCGATGTGGTAGATGCGGTCGATCAGCGTATCGCCTTCGGCAACCAGTGCCGAGATCACCAGGCTTGCCGAAGCACGCAGGTCGGTCGCCATCACTGGCGCGCCCTTGAGGACTTCAGTACCGGTGACGATGGCAGTGTTGCCTTCGACCTGGATCTTGGCGCCCATGCGGTGCAGTTCGTACACGTGCATGAAACGGTTTTCGAAGATCGTCTCGATCACGGCACCGGTGCCTTCGGCAATGGCGTTGAGCGAGATGAACTGGGCCTGCATGTCAGTCGGGAAAGCCGGGTACGGCGCGGTGCGCACGTTGACCGCTTTCGGACGCTTGCCGTGCATGTTCAGCTCGATCCAGTCTTCACCACAGGTGATTTCTGCGCCGGCTTCACGGAGTTTTTCCAGAACGGCTTCAAGGATGGTCGGATCAGTGTCCTTGACCTTAACGCGGCCGCCGGTCACGGCAGCGGCAACCAGGTAGGTGCCGGTTTCGATGCGGTCAGGCATGACCTTATAGAAAGCCGAACCCAGACGCTCGACGCCATCAATGGTGATGGTGTCGGTACCAGCGCCGGAAACCTTGGCGCCCATGGCGTTGAGGAAGTTCGCCAGGTCAACCACTTCAGGTTCACGGGCGGCGTTCTGCAACACGCTGCGACCCTTGGCCAGAGCAGCGGCCATCATGATGTTCTCGGTACCGGTTACGCTGACGGTATCGAAGAAGAAGTGCGCACCGCGCAAGCCACCTTCAGGCGCCTTGGCCTTGATGTAGCCGCCTTCGACGTCGATGACTGCGCCCATGGCTTCGAGGCCACGGATGTGCAGATCGACCGGACGCGAACCGATCGCGCAACCGCCAGGCAGTGCAACTTCGGCTTCACCAAAACGGGCAACCATCGGGCCCAGCACCAGAATCGACGCACGCATGGTTTTCACCAGTTCGTACGGCGCGATCAGGGTCTTGATGGTGCGCGGGTCGATTTCGACGCTGAGTTTCTCGTCGATCACCGGCTCAATGCCCATGCGACCGAACAGCTCGATCATGGTGGTGATGTCGTGCAGGTGCGGCAGGTTGCCAACGGTCACCGGGCCATCGCACAGCAGCGTGGCAGCCAGGATCGGCAGGGCAGAGTTCTTTGCCCCGGAAATACGGATCTCGCCATCAAGACGAGCGCCACCGGTAATAATCAATTTATCCATAAGAATCTCGACGCCCTTAGGCTCAGGTGCGCTCGGCCCAGGCCGCGCTGCTGAAAAATTTCATAGTGACCGCATGGATGCTGCCATCGGTGATCCATGGGTTCAAATGGGCATAGATCTGCTGCTGACGCTTCACCGGGCTCAACGCCGCCAGTTCATCGCTAATCACGTTCAGCTGGAAATTGCAGCCTTCGCCTTCAACTTCTACCAACGTTCCGGGCAGCTTTCCTTCAAGGAAGCTCTTCACTTCTACGGCCTGCATGCTCAACCTCAATCGGCGCCCTGTGCGCACGGGTCGGACATCATACAAAAAAGCCCCGCGCCTGCGAACCCCGCATTGGCAGGACTCTGACGGGGGGCTTCTTTATTGATGCGGGTTCAGGGTTGCGCCAACAGTTCGGTCAGTTCACTGACCTGAGCAATTTCGCGCATGTCTTCGGGCATCGCGCGGATGCTGACAGCCTTGCCGGCCGCGTTGGCATCGCGCATGAAGCACAGCAGCAACGACAAACCGACGCTGCTGGACTTCTTCACCGCCGAGCAGTCAATCACCAGCGAAGATGCCTTGCTCGATTTGATCAGCGCCTGGCCTTCCTTGCGCAGGTCGGCGCCGGTGCGGTAATCCAGCACTCCGCTGAGCAAAAGCTCGTCGACATCACTCATACGAACTGCGGCCTCATTCATTGCGCTGGCTTCTCGGCAGCTTTGTCCGTGGACTCTTTGGCCTTGGCGACTTCACCGGCCCAATTGTTGATGGTCTTGTCCAGGTCGTTGCCATTGCGCTGCATCGCGTCAGCGAACTGATCGCGGAACAACTTGCCGATGTTGATGCCGTTGATGATCACATTGCGCAGTTTCCACTCGCCACTGATCTTCTCCAGCGTGTACTGCACCGGATAGATCGCGCCGTTGCTACCCTTGACGGTCATGTTGACGCTGGTGCGATCGCCCGATTCGTCCCTGGCAGGATCAACGCTGATGCCCTGGTTGTTGTACTCGAGCAAGGCGTTGCCGTAGAACTGGAACAGGCCCTTCTTGAAGTTTTGTTCGAAGGTCTTCATCTGCGCCGGCGTGGCATTGCGCGAATACTTGACCGTCATGATGCTTTTGGAAATGCCTTCAGCGTCCACCGCAGGACCGACGATGGTATCCAACGCCGTGTAGAAACCCTGCGGATCCTGCTTGTACTTCTCTTTGTTGGCAGCCAGGTCGGCAAGCATCCGGTTAGTAGTGTCCTGAACCAGATCATGCGCGGATTGCCCAGGCGCAGCGTTAGCCATCAGAGGCAAGGCCGCGAGCAACACCAACAGGCCACGTCGCAAGGTAGAGATCATTCAAAAGCTCCTCATTTGGCATCTTTGCTAACGGTATTGAGCAGGAATTTACCGATCAGGTCTTCCAGTACCAGTGACGACTGCGTGTCGTGGATGGTTCCGCCATCCTTCAGCGGTTTGTCTTCCCCGCCGACGCTGATACCGATGTACTTCTCGCCCAGCAGACCAGCGGTCAGGATAGACGCAGTGGAGTCGGTCGGCAGATTGTCGACCTTTTTATCCACTTGCAGCGTGACCCGACCGGTGAAGCTGTCGCGATCCAGATCGATCGCCGTGACCTTACCGATGGTCACACCGGCCATGGTCACTTTGGCTCTGACCGTCAAACCGGCGATATTGTCAAAGTAGGCATACAGTTTATAGGTGTCGGTGGTCGATGTCGGAGACAGACCACTGACCCGCAAAGCAAGCAGCAACAAGGCCAGGATCCCTGCCAGCAGGAACAGGCCGACACCGATTTCCAGGGTGCGGTTTTGCATCAGAAATCTCCAAACATCAAAGCAGTCAGAATAAAGTCCAGACCCAGTACCGCCAGCGAGGCGAATACCACGGTCTTGGTGGTGGCGCGACTGATGCCCTCGGAAGTGGGCTCACAGTCATAGCCTTGGAATACGGCAATCCAGGTCACTACAAAGGCAAAAACAATACTTTTGATCACGCCATTGAGCACGTCACTGGTGAAATTCACGCTGTTCTGCATGTTCGCCCAATAAGAGCCTTCATACACACCCAGCCAGTCGACAGCCACCCACGAACCACCCCAGATGCCCACCACACTGAAAATCATCGCCAGCACCGGCAGGGAAATGAAGCCGGCCCACAGGCGCGGGGCAATGATGTACTTGAGCGGATCGACACCGATCATTTCCAGGCTGGAAAGCTGCTCAGTGGACTTCATGTTGCCGATCTCGGCGGTCAGTGCCGAACCGGCACGACCGGCGAACAACAGCGCCGTCACCACCGGACCCAGCTCACGCAGCAAGGTCAGCGCCACCATCTGCCCCACCGCCTGTTCCGAACCGTAGCTCGACAGAATGCTGAAGCCTTGCAGCGCCAGCACCATGCCGATGAAGATCCCGGAAACGACGATGATCACCAGCGACATCACGCCGACCGAATGCAACTGTTTGACCAGCAGACCGAAACCGCCACTGATCCCGCCACGCCCCAGCAGGGCATGAAACAGGAACAGCGTCGCACGACCGAACACCGCAACGGCATCGATCGCCGCCTCGCCGAACCGGCGCACGCGTTCTATTAATGAAATTCTGCGCATCAGCGCTTCCCCAGAAGATCTGCGCGGTAATCCGTCGCTGGAAAATGGTACGGCACCGGGCCATCGGGATCGCCGGTCATGAACTGACGGATACGCGGCTCGTCCGAGTTCATCAACTCGTCCGGCGTACCCTGCCCCAGCACCTGACCGTCACCGACCACATAGATGTAGTCGGCGATGCTCGCGGTTTCGGCCAGATCGTGAGAGACCACGATACTGGTGATCCCCAGCGCATCGTTGAGCAGGCGAATCAGGCGGACCAGCACGCCCATGGCGATCGGGTCCTGCCCGACGAACGGTTCGTCGTACATGAGGATCTGCGGATCGAGCGCAATCGCCCGCGCCAGTGCGACGCGGCGCTTCATGCCACCGGACAGCTCATCCGGCATCAACTCGATGGCGCCGCGCAGACCGACCGCCTGCAATTTGAGCAGGACGATGTCGCGGATCATTTCTTCCGGCAAATCGGTATGAACACGCAGGGGGAAAGCCACGTTCTCGAATACATCGAGATCGGTGAACAGCGCGCCGCTTTGAAACAGCACACCCATGCGCTTTCGCGCATCGAACAGATCGCTGCGCGAAAGCGCAGGCAGGTTCTGGCCGTTGACCCAGACTTCGCCGCTGGCAGGGCGCAGTTGTGCGCCCATCAATCGCAGCAGCGTGGTCTTGCCACACCCGGAAGGTCCCATGATGCCGGTGACCTTGCCGCGCGGTATGCGAATATCGACGTTATTGAAAATGCTGCGCGCACCGCGCTTGAAGGAGACTCCCTTCAGCTCGACCGCGTAGGCGTTATCGGCACTCATCTAAACTCCTTGCGATGCAGCCTCTCACTCGGACGCCTGTCTTTACTTGAAAAGTACGTACATCCCGGGCAGGCCGAACTGGCGGCGAACTATATCACTGCAAAGGTGAAGCGCCCAAGGCTTGTACCAGTCTGTGTTCGGCGATATGACAGGTGCGCAGGCTCGTTTCCCGGGTTTTGGTAACGAGTAATGACAAAGCACGACGAACTTGCGTGAGGCTTTGCAACATAACCGCTATAATCGCCGCCTTTTCATCGGGCTATACGATTTCTGACATGAGCCAATCCAGCGACCTGATTCAATCGGCACAACGCACCATCCAACTCGAAGTGGAGGCCGTACAAGGCTTGTTGCCCCATATCGATGCCGATTTCGTACGCGCTTGCGAGATGATTCTGGCCAGTAAAGGCCGTGTAGTCGTGGTCGGCATGGGCAAGTCCGGGCACATCGGCAACAAGATTGCCGCCACCCTGGCCAGCACCGGTACTCCTGCTTTCTTTGTCCACCCGGCCGAAGCCAGCCATGGCGACATGGGCATGATCACTCGTGACGATGTGATCCTCGCTCTGTCGAACTCCGGCTCGACCAATGAAATCGTAACCCTGCTGCCGCTGATCAAACGCCTGGGCATCCAGTTGATCAGCGTCACCGGCAACCCGCAATCGCCGCTGGCCAAGGCTGCCGAGGTCAATCTCAATGTTCACGTCGAGCATGAAGCCTGCCCGCTGAACCTGGCGCCGACGTCCTCGACCACCGCTGCGCTGGTCATGGGTGACGCGCTGGCCGTCGCCTTGCTGGAAGCACGCGGCTTCACCGCCGAAGATTTCGCTTTCTCGCACCCGGGTGGCGCCCTCGGCCGTCGCCTGCTGCTGAAAGTGGAAAACGTCATGCACGCTGGGCAGGAGTTGCCGCAAGTCCAACGCGGCACGCTGCTCAAGGACGCATTGATGGAAATGACCCGTAAAGGTCTGGGCATGACCGTCATCCTCGAAACTGACGGTAAACTGGCCGGGATCTTCACTGACGGCGACTTGCGTCGCACACTGGATCGCAGCATCGACATTCGCAGCGCCACCATCGACCAGGTAATGACGGCCCACGGCAAGACCGCACGGCCCGAGATGCTGGCCGCCGAAGCCCTGAAAATCATGGAAGATCACCGAATCAACGCACTGGTCGTCGTAGACGAAGAAGATCGCCCGGTCGGCGCCTTCAACCTCTCCGATCTGCTGCGCGCAGGAGTCATGTAATGAACAACGATCTGCTGCAACGCGGCAAAGCGATCAAACTGGCGGTTTTCGACGTCGACGGTGTCCTCACTGACGGGCGTCTGTACTTCCTTGAAGACGGCAGCGAATTCAAGACCTTCAACACGCTCGACGGCCAAGGTATCAAAATGCTGATGAATGCGGGCGTGCAGACCGCTATCATCAGCGGTCGCAAGACCCCGGTGGTCGAGCGTCGCGCGAAAAACCTGGGGATTCCCCACCTGTTTCAGGGCCGTGAAGACAAACTGGTCGTTCTCGACGGCCTGCTTGAGCAACTAGGTCTAAGTTATGAAGAGGTCGCCTATCTCGGTGACGACCTGCCCGACCTTCCGGTAATCCGCCGGGTGGGCCTGGGCATGGCCGTGGCCAACGCTGCCGATTTCGTCCGCGAGCACGCCCATGGCGTCACCCGCGCCCGTGGTGGCGAAGGTGCCGCCCGCGAATTCTGCGAATTGATCCTGCGCGCCCAGGGCCGCCTCGATGCGGCCAACGCCGCGTACCTGTGAGCCAAACCATGTTCAGCAAAAAATTTCGCAACTTCCTGCTGTTCGGCTGCATCGCCGCGATATTTGCTGCGGTGGGCTACTGGAACATCAGCCCGGAACGCTTCCTTGACAAGCCGCCCGTCTCGACCGCCGAGAATCCGATCGACTGGTACGCGACCAACACACACACCATTCAGTACTTGCCCGATGGCAAGGTGCAGTACGAGATGACTTCCGACAAGGCCGAGCACGTCAAGGCCACCGATATCACTCTGGTCACCAAGCCGGATCTGAACATGTATCGCGGCACTGACTTCCCATGGCACGTGACCAGCGAGCGTGGCGAAGTGAACTCGGGCGGCACCGAAGTCGAACTGATCGACTCGGTACGCGTACAGCGCACCGATGAGAAAAACCGCGGCACCCTGATCACCAGCACCCGCATGACCGTGTTCCCGCAGCAAGAATATGCGCAGACCGAGCAACCCGTTAGAATCGAGGGCGCTGGCGGTGTATCGACTGGCGTCGGAATGAAAGCGTACCTGAAGGAAAGCAGGATACACCTGCAATCGAACGTAAGAGGACAGTATGAGGCTCGTTAAAACCCTCCCTATTTTGCTCAGTCTGGGCGCAGCACTGGGAAGCGTGAGCGCCTGGGCTCTGCCGAACGATCAGCAGCAACCTATCCGCATTCAGGCCGACGACGCCCAACTGGACGACAAGAACGGCATCGCAACCTATAAAGGTGATGTGATCATTACCCAGGGCTCGATGATCGTTAAAGGCAACACGGTGACCATCACTCGCACCCCGGCCGGTGATATCGACGTCGTGACGTCGGTGGGCAATCTCGCCTATTTCGAGCAACTGCAAACTCAAGGTGACGCCAAGCCCGTGCAGGGCTGGGGCGTGACGATTCAGTACCACGCCGCGCAAAACCGCGTTGTGCTGATCGACAAGGCCAAGGTTGTCGACAAGGACAACAACACGACTCAGGGCGAGAAAATCGTCTATGACACCGTGAAGAAACTGGCCAGCGCCGGTCGCGCTACCGGCAGCAAGGTCACCGAGGCGCGTCCGCGCATCGACATGGTGATCCAGCCGAAGAAGAAAACCGACGAGAAAACCCAGTAATGGCAACTCTGAAAGCTCAGCACCTGGCCAAGGCCTATAAAAGCCGCCAGGTCGTGCGTGACGTCAGCCTGTCGATCGACAGCGGCCAGATCGTCGGCCTGCTCGGCCCCAACGGCGCCGGCAAGACCACGTGCTTCTACATGATCGTCGGCCTGGTACAGGCCGATCAGGGCCGCGTACTGATCGATGATCTGGACGTCAGCCATCAGCCGATGCACGGCCGTGCAAAGGCTGGCATCGGCTATTTGCCGCAAGAAGCGTCGATCTTCCGCAAACTGTCGGTGGCCGACAACATCATGGCCATCCTCGAGACTCGTCAGGAACTCGACAAGGCCGGCCGTCGCAAGGAGCTGGAAAGCCTGCTGCAGGAATTCCACATCAGCCACATCCGCGACAACCTTGGCATGAGCCTGTCCGGTGGTGAACGCCGCCGCGTGGAAATCGCTCGCGCACTGGCAACTGCACCGAAATTCATCCTGCTCGACGAACCGTTCGCCGGTGTCGACCCGATCTCGGTCGGCGACATCAAGCAGATCATCCACCACCTCAAGGCCAAGGGTATCGGTGTGTTGATCACCGACCACAACGTCCGTGAGACGCTGGACATCTGCGAAACCGCTTACATCGTCAACGATGGTCAACTGATCGCTGAAGGCGACGCAGAAACCATCCTGGCCAACGATCTGGTCAAGGAAGTGTATCTGGGCCACGAGTTCCGCCTGTAAGCGCAACAGTGCCCGGTGCGCCGCCGGGGCGCTGTATCGATTCAAGCAGGATTTAATACGCTTTAATTGTTACAGCGCTCTAGGCAAACACTTCAGTTTCAGGCATATAATTTGCTTAAGTTTGGCGCTTCGGCGCCCTGTAGTGGATGGCGCATAGCGCCGGCGAATAAGGTGTTAAGCCCCTGCCATGAAACCATCGCTAGTCTTGAGAATGGGCCAGCAGCTGACGATGACACCGCAGCTGCAACAGGCCATCCGCCTGCTCCAATTGTCGACCCTGGATCTGCAACAGGAAATCCAGGAGGCGCTGGAATCCAATCCGATGCTCGAACGCCAGGAAGAAGGCGACGACTTCGACAATTCCGACCCAATGGCCGACAACGCCGAACAGAAGCCCAACACCGAGATCCAGGAACCCTCGTATCAGGAAACCGCGCCGACGGTGGACAACCTCGAGGAAGGTGACTGGAGCGAACGTATCCCCAACGAACTGCCAGTCGATACCGCGTGGGAAGACGTCTACCAGACCAGCGCCAGCAGCCTGCCGAGCAGCGATGACGACGAGTGGGACTTCACCACCCGCACCTCGGCCGGCGAGAGCCTGCAAAGCCACCTGCTGTGGCAACTGAACCTCGCACCGATGTCCGACACCGATCGCCTGATCGCCGTCACCCTGATCGATTGCATCAACAATCAGGGCTATCTGGATGAAACCCTCGAAGAGATTCTCGAGGCGTTCGATCCGGAACTGGACATCGAACTCGACGAAATCGAAGCCGTTCTGCACCGTATCCAGCAGTTCGAACCGGCCGGCATCGGTGCGCGCAACCTTAGTGAATGCCTGTTGCTGCAATTGCGTCAGTTACCCGCCAAGACGCCTTGGCTGACTGAAGCGAAACGTTTGGTCAGCGATTACATCGACCTGCTCGGCAGCCGCGACTACAGCCAGTTGATGCGCCGGATGAAGCTCAAGGAAGACGAGCTGCGCCAGGTCATCGAACTGGTACAAAGCCTCAATCCGCGCCCGGGCTCGCAAATCGAGTCCACCGAAGCCGAATACGTTGTCCCTGACGTTATCGTGCGCAAGGACAACGAGCGCTGGCTGGTCGAACTCAATCAGGAATCGGTGCCGCGTCTGCGCGTCAACGCCCAGTACGCCGGTTTCGTCCGCCGTGCCGACACCAGCGCCGACAACACCTTCATGCGCAATCAGTTGCAGGAAGCCCGCTGGTTCATCAAGAGCCTGCAAAGCCGCAACGAAACCCTGATGAAAGTAGCCACCCAGATCGTCGAGCATCAGCGCGGTTTTCTGGAATACGGCGACGAAGCCATGAAACCGTTGGTCCTGCACGACATCGCTGAAGCGGTCGGCATGCACGAATCGACGATTTCCCGGGTGACTACGCAGAAATTCATGCATACCCCGCGCGGTATTTATGAACTGAAATACTTTTTCTCCAGCCACGTCAGTACCTCCGAAGGCGGCGAATGCTCGTCCACGGCGATCCGCGCGATCATCAAAAAACTGGTTGCCGCGGAAAATCAGAAAAAGCCGTTGAGTGACAGCAAGATCGCTGGTTTACTGGAGGCACAAGGCATTCAGGTGGCTCGCCGCACCGTCGCCAAGTACCGCGAATCCCTCGGGATCGCGCCTTCGAGCGAACGCAAGCGGTTGATGTAAGCCACGTTACAGCGTTCCAGTGGCAGGCTATCCAGCCTGCCGCTTTATGCACTGGCAACGAAGGAGAAGCTGTATGCAAGTCAACATCAGTGGACACCAACTGGAAGTGACCCAACCTCTGCGCGCCTATATCGAGGAAAAACTCCAACGACTGGAGCGCCATTTCGACAAGATCACCAACGTGCAGGTCACGATGTGCGTCGAAAAGCTGAAGCAGAAAATCGAAGCCACCTTGCATATACCCGGCAGCGAAGTGGTCGCCAACGCGGAACATACCGATATGTACGCGGCGATCGACGCCTTGACCGACAAGCTGGATAAACAACTCAAAAAGCATAAGGAAAAGACCCAGAGCCTGCTCCAGGGCGCGACCGGTCGATAACCCCCCACCCCATGATCCGACTTGAAAGTATCCTGACCCCCGGCCGTTCCCTCGTGAACGTGCCGGGCGGCAGCAAAAAGAAAGCCCTCGAACAAATTGCCAACCTGATCGCCCGAGAAGTGCCGGATCTGGAGATGCAAGATGTCTTCGAGGCGTTGATTGCCCGTGAAAAACTCGGTTCTACCGGTTTTGGTAACGGCATCGCCATCCCCCATTGCCGCCTCAAGGGTTGCACAGCACCGATCAGTGCGCTGATGCACCTTGACGCTCCAATTGATTTCGACGCCATTGACGGCGCACCGGTTGACCTCCTGTTCGTCCTGCTGGTCCCGGAGGCTGCCACCGATGCGCATCTGGAGTTGCTGCGTCAGATCGCCAGCATGCTTGATCGCAAGGAAGTGCGCGAAAAACTGCGCAGCGCACCGAGTAGCGAAGCCTTGTATCAGGTCGTCCTGAGCGAGCAGAACGGGCATTAATCATGCGTTTGATCATCGTCAGTGGCCGCTCCGGCTCGGGTAAAAGCACAGCTCTGGATGTTCTTGAGGACAACGGCTATTACTGCATCGACAACCTGCCCGCAGGCCTGCTGCCGGAACTGGCCGAACGCGCGCTGATTCACACCGAACTGGCGCAACCGCTGGTAGCCGTATCGATTGATGCACGCAACCTGCCGAGCCACCTTTCTCGTTTCCCCGAACTGCTTGAAGATGTCCGAAGCAAGCACATCCAGTGCGACGTCCTGTATCTGGATGCCGACGAGGAAACCCTGCTCAAGCGTTTTTCTGAAACGCGCCGTCGCCATCCCCTGAGCAACGCCAATCGCTCGCTGGCCGAGGCGATCCAGGATGAAACCGCCCTGCTCGGCCCGATTGCCGACCTCGCTGACCTGAAGATCAACACCACCAACCTGAACCTGTACCAGTTGCGCGACTCGATCAAGCTGCGTCTGCTGAACCAGCCGGAGCCTGGTACGGCTTTCCTGGTCGAGTCATTCGGCTTCAAGCGCGGCATGCCTGTGGATGCGGATCTGGTATTCGATGTGCGCTGCCTGCCCAATCCGTACTGGAAGCCGGAACTGCGCGCGCAATCAGGTCTCGATGCGCCGGTGGCCGAATACCTTGCAGCACAGCCGGAAGTCGAAGAAATGTTTCAGGACATCTTCACCTACCTGCAAAAGTGGCTGCCGCGCTTCGCCGCGAGCAACCGCGCCTACGTCACCATTGCCATTGGCTGCACCGGCGGGCATCACCGTTCCGTCTACCTGACCGAACGTCTGGGTCAGGCCCTGCAGAAAACCCTGAAGAACGTCCAGGTTCGCCACCGCGACCTCACTTAAAGGATTCACTCCGCGATGCCTGCTCGTGAAATCGAAATCATCAACAAATTAGGTCTACATGCCCGGGCATCGGCTAAATTTGTCGGCGTGGCCGGCAAGTTTCCGGAGACGATGATAAGAGTCGGTCGAACGCCCGAAACAGCAGTGGACGGTAAAAGCATCATGGCGATGATGATGCTTGCGGCCGGCAAGGGCACCAAAATCCATTTGAGCACCGAAGGTGAACAGGCCGAAGAGGCAATGGATGCCTTGGTGGCGCTGATCAACAACTACTTCGACGAAGGCGGTTGATCCGCCACTGAGGGAGCTTGCTCCCTCCTTACCTTCATTCAGCCCAGCGCCGTATCCATCACCATCATCAAACAAAACCCGATCAACAAGCCAAGACTGGCCAGCTTGTCATGACCATGGCGTCGCGACTCGGGTATCACTTCGTGGGTCACCACCAGCAACATCGCCCCCGCCGCCAATGCCAGACCTAATGGCAACAACACCTGCGCCAGACTCACAAGCCACGCACACAACAGCGCAAACACCGGCTCGACCAGACCTGACGCCGCACCAATCAGGAACGCCCTGACCCGCGACATTCCCGCCCCAGCCAGTACCAAGGCAATCACCAGTCCTTCCGGCACATCCTGCAGAGCGATGCCCATGGCCAGACTGTCCGCATCCGGCATGCCGCCGCCAGCGGAAACGCCAACGGCCATGCCTTCCGGGATATTATGGGCAATGATGGCGAACACGAACAGCCAGATCCGTGGCGGAATCACCGGATGCTCGACAGTGCCGACGAGCATTTCCGCAGAAGCGCCGGACACCTTGCGATCAACCAGATACAGCCCGAACGCACCGAGCATGATGCCGAAGCAGATCAGGCCGCTGGCGCCCCACGGGGTCAGTCCGAGGCTTTCGGCGGCGGCAATGCCCGGCACGATCAACGAAAAAGCGGTCGCCGCCAGCATCACCCCGGCACCAAAACCCAGCAAGGTATCACTGAGTGTCTGCGGCATCCGCCGAATCACCAGCACCGGGACAGCGCCAAGCGCCGTGCCGAGGGCGCAGATCGCGCCGCCCTGCAACGCCCGCAACAGCCTTGGCTCCAGATCCAGCCATTGCAGTGCGTGACCGACCAGCAAGGTCATGCCCGCCAACAGCAACAGCGATCCCACCGCGTAACGAAACATACGCCCACTTCCGATCGCCAGTGTTTCAGTGCCCATAGTCAGCCCTGGATTGTTTTTATAGGAGGCTTAAACCAGTGCGGCCTGATAGCGCGCAGCCACTTCAGGCCAGTTGATCACGTTGTAAAAGGCGTTGATGTATTCCGGGCGACGGTTCTGATAGCGCAGGTAATAGGCGTGCTCCCAGACGTCGAGACCAAGAATCGGCGTGTTGCCGTTCATCAGCGGGCTGTCCTGGTTGCCGCTGCTTTCCACGATGAGCTTTTTCTCCGGGGTCACGCTCAGCCACGCCCAGCCGCTGCCGAAACGGGTCAGCGCGGCTTTGGTGAAAGCTTCCTTGAAGCTGTCGAGGCCGCCCAGTTGCTCATCGATGGCCTTGGCCAGCGCACCATCAGGCTTGCCGCCACCGCTCGGCACCATCACTTCCCAGAACAATGAGTGATTAGCGTGACCGCCGCCCTGATTGATCACCGCCGCTCGAAGCTTTTCCGGCAGTTGTTGAACACTGGAAACGAGTTTTTCCACCGGCCATTCGGCGTATTCAGTGCCTTCTACTGCCGCGTTGAGGTTGTTGATGTAAGTCTGATGATGCTTGGTGTAATGAATCTCCATGGTTTGTGCATCGATATGCGGTTCGAGGGCGTCGTAGGCGTAAGGCAGGGCCGGCAAGGTAAAAGCCATTTCAATGGACTCCATGGTGATGAGAGGCAGGCGCGCGGCGCGCATTGCCGGTATCGGGGTGCAGCAGGCGCTGGGTACGCGGGTACTCGCCGTGCTCGCTGATGAAATTCAACAGCTCGACGTAGGTTTTGCTGCTCTGGCGCAACGCCGCTTCACGCAGGGCCAGGCGCTGACGTTCGTCCTGCATGGTCTGCAACAAGCGTTGATGGATGGCGCAAAGGTATTCGGCGCTTTCCTCCGGCTGATTCAGGCGCAGGTGCAGGTCCGCCAGGTTATGGTGGGAGATGACGCAAGCCGCCACCGCTTCGTCGGCATTCGCCCAACGTTCGAACAACACTTGCGCCAGGGCCAGGGCTTGCAGGTAAGCCTCACGGGCGTCGATCAGTTCGCCGAGCATGAAGCAGCGATTGGCCCGTTCGATCGTGCGTTTCCAGTGCTCCATGGTGAGCCTCCAAAGCGGTTGCGGGGTTTACACGCCGCCGGCGGTGAGTTTCTCGGGGTTGAGCAACTCTTCAAGTTGGCTGCGTGACAGGTCGGTGTGTTCCAGAGCGACGTCGATTACCGCGCGGCCTTCCTGGTAGGCCTGCTTGGCAATTTCAGCGGCTTTCTGGTAACCGATGATCGGGTTCAGTGCGGTCACCAGAATCGGGTTACGCGACAACGCTTCTTTCAAGCGCGATTCGTTGACCTTGAAGTTGGCGATGGCTTTGTCGCCGAGCACGCGGCTGGAATTGGCCAGCAGTTCGATGCTGCTCAACAGGTTCTGCGCGATGATCGGCAGCATCACGTTCAGTTCGAAATTGCCCGACTGGCCGGCGATGGTGATCACCGAATCATTGCCGATCACTTGTGCTGCAACCATGGCAGTGGCTTCCGGGATCACCGGATTGACTTTGCCCGGCATGATCGACGAGCCCGGTTGCAGGGCTTCGAGTTCGATTTCGCCGAGGCCGGCGAGCGGGCCGGAGTTCATCCAGCGCAGGTCGTTGGCGATTTTCATCAGCGACACTGCGGTGGCCTTGAGCTGGCCAGAGACGGCGACGGCGGTGTCCTGCGAGCCGATCAGCGCGAACAGATCCTTGCCCGGGGTGAATTGCACGTCGGTCAATTGGCTTAGATGACGGCTGAATCGAGCGGCGAATTCAGGATGCGCGTTGATCCCGGTGCCGACCGCCGTGCCGCCCTGCGCCAGCGATTGCAGGCTCGGCAGCAAATCCTGCAAATGCGCGATGTTGGCTTTGAGCTGCTGCGCCCAGCCATTGAGTACCTGGCTCATGCGCACCGGCATCGCGTCCATCAAATGCGTGCGGCCGGTTTTGACGTGATGATGTACTTGCGTGGCTTTTTGCTCGATCACTTGCACCAGATGCAGCAGCGCCGGCAACAGTTGCTCATGCAGGGCCAGCGCAGCGCTGACGTGGATGGTGGTCGGGATGATGTCGTTGCTGCTCTGGCCGCAGTTGACGTGATCGTTGGCGTTCACCGGTTCACCGAGCAGACGGCTGGCCAGGGTCGCAATCACTTCGTTGGCGTTCATGTTCGAGCTGGTGCCGGAGCCGGTCTGGAAGATATCCACCGGGAAATGCGGCATGAAGTCGCCTTCAAGCAAGCCTTGCGCGGCGTCGCTGATGGCTTTGCCCTGGGCGGCGCTGATCTGATTGAGCTCAACGTTGGCGCGGGCGGCGGCGGCTTTGGCGAGGATCAGCGCGCGGATGAACTGCGTCGGCATCGGTTTGCCGCTGATCGGGAAGTTATCCACCGCGCGCTGGGTTTGCGCGCCGTAGAGAGCGTCCACCGGCACCTGCAGGTCGCCCATGCTGTCGCGCTCAATGCGTGTCTTGGTCATCTGAAAATCCTTGCACCAGTTCAATTAGGGGAATCGAGGGCAGCAGTTCGCAGGTGGCGAGCTGCCAGGTGTAGCGTTGCCAGCGCTGGAGCCGGCATTTGCACAGGGACAGGCGCTCCATTTCACGCAGCGGGCGCCAGGCTTGATCGAGACAGAAGCTGCGCCAGTGCCACGGCAACGCGATGTCGGTGGCCGTGTCGAGCAGCAGGCGGAAGGAGGTTTCAGCGATGGTCCAGGGAGAAGTCGCCGTACAGCAGGCCAGATACCGGCCTTCGGCCAGATAGTGTTCGATCAGGCGCGGTTCGTCGGGATCCATCGCGCAACGGATCTGGCGACTCATCCAGCGCCAGCTTTCGAGGTAAGGCTGCTCGTGCAAGGCAGAACTCATGATCCGGGGCTCATCCGATAATGAGATTTATTATTAGATGATAATGAGAACCAAAACAAGAGCGCCGAGTTACTCCAATTTATTGTAGGAGCGAGCCTGCTCGCGAAGGCGTCGTGTCAGTCAACGCTGCAGTCAGCTGTTAAAT
>NZ_JAMLFX010000015.1:3282-20022 GCF_023634765.1 Pseudomonas sp. AKS31 | reverse complement strand
GCCACCCGATGAGGTGGCGCGCCTTTTGTGTGTGACGGCCGGGGTTTAGCTGCCCGCGACAGTCATCCGCTCGATCAACACCGAACCGGTACGAATGTTACTGCGCAACTCCAGATCATTACCGACCGCGACGATCTGCTTGAACATGTCGCGCATGTTGCCGGCGATGGTCACTTCCTGCACGGCGAACTGGATTTCGCCATTCTCGACCCAGAAACCCGCCGCACCACGTGAATAGTCGCCGGTGACCATGTTCAAGCCATGGCCCATCAACTCGGTGACCAACAAGCCTCGGCCCATGCGCTTCAACAATGCAGCCTGATCTTCATCGCCATGGGTAACGAACAGGTTGTGAACGCCGCCAGCGTTGGCCGTGCTCGGCATACCGAGTTTGCGCCCGGAGTACGTGCCGAGGATGTAAGACACCAACTCACCCTTTTCGACGAACGGTTTGGCATACGTCGCCAGACCATCACCGTCGTACGAAGCACTGCCCATCGCGCGCATCAGGTGCGGACGCTCATCAATGGTCAGCCATTCCGGGAACAGCTTCTGCCCCAGGGTGCCTTCAAGAAATGAAGACTTGCGATACAGGCTGCCGCCCGACACCGCCGAGAGGAAACTGCCAAACAGACCACCCGCCAGTTCTGCGGAAAACAGCACCGGCACTTCGCAAGTCGGCACCGGACGTGCGCCCAGACGGCTCGCCGCCCGTTGCGCAGCACGCTGGCCGATGCTTACCGGATCCGCGAGCAAAGTGCCCTGACGGTTCACGTCATACCAGTAATCACGCTGCATCTGGCCATCGGCCTCGGCAATCATTACGCAGCTCAGGCTGTGCCGGGTCGATGCGTAGCCACCAATGAAACCGTGGCTGTTGCCGTACACGCGGCAGCCCTGATGAGTGCTGAGGGTGGTGCCGTCGGCGTTCTTGATCCGCGCATCGGCGTCGAATGCCGCTGCTTCACAGAGCAAGGCCTTCTCGATGGCCTGCTCCGGGGTAATGTCCCACTCGTGGAACAGATCGAAATCGTGCTGTTCCTTGGCCATCAACGCCGCGTCAGCGAGGCCCGAGGCCTCGTCTTCGGAGGTGTGTCTGGCGATGGCCAGTGCCGCCGCGACGGTCTCGCGAATCGCCTCCGGACCGGTCGCCGAGGTGCTGGCCGAGCCTTTGCGCTGGCCCACATACAGCGTGATGCCGAAGCCCTGATCGCGGTTGAACTCGACCGTTTCGACTTCACGCTGGCGCACCGACGTCGACAGGCCCTGCTCCAGCGACACCGCTACTTCGCAGGCACTGGCACCCTGACGCTTGGCTTCGGCGATGATCTGCTCGACTTGTTCCTGCAGTGCCGGCAATGCCTGCGGGCCGACGCTTTGAACTGCACTCATGCTCATCTCCACTCAAATTCTGCTTTCGGCTGGGGTCATCGAGCGACCGGGCCGGACAAGCGGCCCCCGACTGGTTATCATGGCGGCGTTTCTTTGCGGACTGCCACCATGGTTGATTCTTACGACGACTCCCTCGATACGGGAGAAAAAAGCAAATCTCAGGTCAAACGCGAGCTGCATGCTCTGGTTGACCTCGGCGAGCGCCTGACAACACTCAAGCCCGACTTGATCGCAAAACTGCCGCTGACCGACGCCATGCGCCGGGCTTTGGCCGATGCGCCCAAGCACACCGCGAACATCGCGCGTAAACGGCACTTGCAGTTCATCGGCAAACTGATGCGCGATCAGGACACTGACGCGATTCTCACGCTGCTCGATCAACTCGATGCCTCGACTCGTCAGTACAACGAGCGTTTCCATAACCTGGAGCGCTGGCGTGATCGCCTGATCGCAGGCGACGATGCCGTGCTGGAGAAATTCGTCGTCGAGTACCCGGACGCCGATCGCCAGCAATTGCGCTCCCTGATCCGTCAGGCTCAGCACGAGGTTGCGCAAAACAAACCTCCTGCTTCCAGCCGCAAGATCTTCAAGTACATCCGTGAGCTGGACGAGACTCAACGCGGTCTGCGTTGATATCTCGCCACTTGTAGGAGCTGCCGCAGGCTGCGATTTTTTGACTTTGATTGTTAAGCAAGATCAAAAGATCGCAGCCTTCGGCAGCTCCTACACACGTTTATTTATGCGCCCGTGCCACCCACGGTGATCGCATCGATTTTCAGCGTCGGCTGACCCACGCCCACCGGCACCGACTGCCCATCCTTGCCGCACGTGCCCACACCGCTGTCCAGCGCCAGATCGTTACCGACCATCGACACCCGGCTCATCGCCTCAGGGCCGTTGCCGATCAATGTCGCGCCTTTGACCGGCGCGGTGATCTTGCCGTCTTCGATCAGGTACGCCTCGCTGGTGGAGAACACGAACTTGCCGCTGGTGATATCGACCTGGCCACCGCCGAGGTTGGCGCAGTAGATGCCTTTCTTCACCGACGCGATGATTTCCGCCGGATCGCTTTCACCGCCGAGCATGTAAGTGTTGGTCATGCGTGGCATCGGCAGGTGCGCGTAGGACTCACGACGACCGTTACCGGTGCGGGCAACGCCCATCAAGCGCGCGTTGAGCTTGTCCTGCATATAGCCTTTGAGTACGCCGTTTTCGATCAGCGTGGTGCACTCGGTCGGCGTGCCTTCGTCATCGACGCTGAGCGAGCCGCGACGGCCGCTCAAGGTGCCGTCATCGACGATGGTGCAGAGCTTGGAAGCAACCATTTCGCCCATGCGGCCGCTGTAGGCCGAACTACCCTTGCGGTTGAAATCGCCTTCCAGACCATGACCGACCGCTTCGTGCAACAGCACGCCGGACCAGCCCGAACCCAATACCACCGGCAAAGTGCCGGCCGGCGCCGGAATCGCTTCCAGATTCACCAGCGCCTGGCGCAACGCTTCACGGGCATAACCCATGGCGCGGTCTTCGGCGAGGAAATAACGGTAGTCGGTACGCCCGCCGCCACCATGTCCGCCACGCTCGCGACGGCCATTCTGCTCAACAATCACGCTGACATTGAAACGCACCAGCGGGCGCACATCCGCCGCCAGGCCGCCGTCGGTGGATGCCACCAGAATGCGTTCCCAGACACCGGCCATGCTAACGCTGACTTGCTGGATCCGCGGGTCGAGTGCACGGGTAGCCACATCGATGCGCTTGAGCAGCTCGACTTTCTCTGCACGAGTCAGCACCTCCAACGGGTTATCCGGCGCGTATAACTGTGCGACATCCTGCGTGGTGAACGCCTGCACCGTGCCGTTCTGCCCGGCTCGGGAGATCGAACGCGCGGCACGGGCCGCTGCGCCGAGGGCTTCGAGGGTGATCGCGTTACTGTAGGCAAAACCGGTTTTCTCACCGGACTGCGCGCGGACGCCGACACCTTGGTCGAGGTTGAAGCTGCCTTCCTTGACGATGCCGTCTTCCAGCGCCCAGGACTCGGATATCTGGCCCTGGAAATACAAGTCGGCGGCGTCGATGCCGGGGCCGGCCAGGTCGCCGAGCACACCTTGCAGGCTCTCGATCGTCACGCCGCCGGGCGCCAACAGGTGATCACTGACTGAGGACAACAACTCGCTCATAGGTTTACGCCTTAAATTCGTGTTCTGAAGCAGGCCGCTGTGCGCCCTGCGAGAAAAACCGCCGATGACGCGTCACCGGCATTCGCGCCCTGATGGACGCTTGTTCATTGCTATTGCGCTCGGCCAACAACACCGCTTCGCCTTGATCCTGACTCGCCAGCACACGACCCCACGGGTCGATAATCGCTGCATGACCGAAGGTTTCTCGCGGTCCCGGGTGGGTCCCGCCCTGCGCTGCAGCCAGCACGTAGCACTGTGTCTCGATGGCCCGCGCGCGAATCAACACATCCCAATGTGCTGCGCCGGTCACCGCAGTAAAGGCTGACGGTGCGGTAATCAACTCGGCACCGGCAGCACGCAATTCGCTGTACAGCTCGGGAAAGCGCAAGTCGTAACACACGGTCAGACCGACTCGCCCTACCGGCGTGTCGGCAACGACGACGCCACTGCCATAAGCATAGTCATCGGATTCGCGGTAACGCCCGCGATTGTCCGCAACATCGACGTCGAACAGATGCAACTTGTCATAGCGGGCAACGATTTCGCCCTGATCATCGACCAGCAGCGAGCACGCATTGGCCTTGGCCGTCGGCTGATCCACCGGCGGTAACGGCAAAGTGCCGGCCACTATCCATAACTTGAGGTCGCGGGCGGTCTGTTTCAACCATGGCAGGATCGGCCCTTCGCCCATGGCTTCGGCACGGCCGATGTCAGCGATGTCGCGACGGCCCATGGCGGCGAAGTTTTCCGGTAGCACCGCCAGCTTCGCACCGCCGGCTGCTGCCTGTTCAAGCAGGCGCCCGGCCTGAGCCAGATTGGCCAGCACGTCGCTCTGGCTGACCATTTGAATCACCGCTAAAGACATGGCGAACTCCGCAAGAGGTATGCGGCCATGCTACTCCATCGGTTCAGGGACTGGCTGTTCAAAAAGGCTTGTCGAAGGTGATTTTCGGCTCTTTCCATGGGCCTTTGACGGTGTATTTCACACTGGCAAAGCGCGCCACACGGTCACCGATCAGTTTGTCGATGAGGAACAACGCGCCGCCGACCGCCGGTGCGCCAACGATCAACGCGGCAATCGGCAGGTTGTTGGTCACCGGCAAGGTCACCAGCAACTTGGCGTCCACCTGATCGCCGACCAGATCCAGCGTACCGTCCAGCTCAAGGTTGCTCGAAGGACCGGTCAGGCGAATCGGCTCACGGGTGACATACACACCATTGTTCGCCACCAGCAGACCTTTGACCCGGTCGTAGCTCAAGCCTTTGCCGAACAGATCCGAGAAGTCCAGACGCAAACGCCGGCCGATGGAGTTGAAGTTGAGCAGGCCGAACACTCGCAACGCCTGCGCGCCCCCCTCCACCTCAACAAACTGACCTTTGTTCAGCGACGCGTCGAGGGTGCCGGAGAAGCGCTTGGTCGCCAGCCATGCCGGCGAGCCCGGCCAGCGGCCATCGACGTCCATGTGGAATTCTTCGCTGGTCACACTCGGCGCAAAGCCCCAGCCCTTGAGGACATCGGCGAGGTTCTTGCCGCCAATCCGGCCTTTGAACCAGCTGTTGGTCGCCCCCGGTGTACCTTCCCAGCCGCCATTGCCCTGCAACAGGATGCCTTTCAGCCCCATGTCGAGATTATTCAGGGCGATGCCTTTCGCGGTCGGGCGCACTTTGAGCGACCAGCCGCCGACCAGATCCGGCCCGAGAAACAGTTGATTGATGGTGATATCCAGTGCAGGAATCTTCGTCGGATCAACCGACACCAACGGGTCTGGCGAATTCTCGTCAGCCTGCACCGTTGGATCCGCTGCCGGCAGTTTCACGTATTGCAGATTGACCGCAATCGGCACGCCCTTGGCGTCCGGCAGGCTTGCCGAGCCTTTGGCCTGCTGGCTGTCGAGAGCCAGATTCCACGCGCCCGGTTTGCGATTGACCTGCACCGACGCCTGATCCAGCGTGGTTCCGAATGCCGTGAGCTTGCCGACCTTGAAATCAGCACTGTTGAGCAGTTGCTTGGCGCTGCCGCCCGGATCCTGCCCGGCGTATTTGTTGACCAGGTCCTGCCACGGCGCGACGTCCAGTTCCGAAAGCACCCCGCGAATCCGCAAGCCTTTGGCGCCCGGCAGCACCGCTTCGCCGGCACCGAGGAACAATTCGCCACGGCCCTCGGCAAAATTGCTCGGCGGTGCGGCGAAGGTGAAGTTGGCCAACTGGTCGTAATTGACCCAGTAACGCCGCTCCTGCCCCTGCAAGGTCATGCGGAACACGGTATCGCGCCCGACATCTGCCGCCATGCCGAACGGCGCCGGCAGATCCACCGCCACACCTTTCATGCTGGAGCTGACCAGCAACTGGCTGTCAGCGCCGTCCAGGTTCAATTGCAACTGATAGGGAATGGTTCCGGAAACCGGCAATGGTTGCGTCACGCCCAGCCAGTCGGTGAGTTTCTTCACTTCGACCTGACCGGACGCGGCGACCCGGGTCTTGAGCTTGCCGGGGCTGCCATCGGCGAAGATCTGCGCGGTAACCGGCTTATCGAACGCCCGCGCGGCGATGTTCTGCCCGCTGAGTCCTTTGGCGCTGTCGAAGCGGAAATCGCCTTTGAGTTGCGTCAGCTCCAGCTTCGGCTCAGCCAGTTTCAGCCGCGCATTGGCGGTTTTGAAGTCGACCAGAATCTTCGGCAGGTCGCCGCCCTTGTCCAGCGGGATGTCGAGCTTGAGCTTGCCTTGCAGATCCCCAGCGCCTTCCCAACCAGCGAAGGTTTCACCGGTACCGATCGGTGCATCCTGGAGAATTTTCAGACCATCACCGAGGCCGCCGGCAAAGCCGCCATCAAGATACATGTGCGTATGTTGCCCGGCCGGCACGTGGGGAATATTGACGAAGACATCGCTGACCTGAGTGTCGAGCAACTGGCCTTTGTCGGCCCAGATCCGTACGCCACTGTCCTCGATGAATACGTCGCCGCTGACCTTGCTCACGTGCGGCCAGCCCGGCTGGAACGCCAGTTCGGCGTCGTGCACTTTGAAGAACAGGCTGATGCTGCGATCGGCCTCCCCGGCGTTTTTGCTCAGCGAACCCTGATACTGGAAGAAGCCCTGATCCACTGCACCTTTGAGGATCGCCGTACGCAGCCACTCGTCGAGGGCCGGGCTAAGGACCTCGGGCAAATACTTGGCCGTGTAGCGACCGTCGCCATCGACCAGGCCGACCCGCAGGTCCATGTAGTCTTCCTGGCTATGGTCGAAATGCAGGCGAATCAGGAAATCGCCGGCAATCTTGCCTTCTTCGCCAAGCACTTTCAGGTAAGGAGCGATCAGGGTGAAACCGTCTTTGTCGAGCTTCCAGGTCAGCCGCGCATTGGCCTGGATGTACTGCCATGGCTTGGCGAAAATCGGGTCGAGGTGCAGGACAAAATCCTTGCTGTCCATGCGCAACTCGCCACCGTCGAGGTTGCCGCTGAGGCTACCGCTGACGTTTCGAGCCGCCGGAGCGCCGTGATAGGCGTCGAAACCGACGTTATCCAGATTGGTGGCGAAACTGAATTTGTTGCCATCGGTTGCATTGGGGCGGAAATCCAGCAGCACGTTACGCAGGCCACCGGTGACTTTCAGATGATCAACGGCCGTGGCGAAACCTTGCGGTAACGGCCCCAAGGCATTGAGCAGTGGAGTGATCGGGGTCAGATCGAGGCGATCCGCCTGCAAGTGCCAGAGTTCTTCGACCTTGTCGGTCGCGCGCGTCTGCTTCACCTGTACATGTGACTCCCAGCGGTTTTCGCCGAAATTCATCGCCAGTGAATCGAGTGTAACGGTCGCGCCCTCATCACTGTTCTCGTAGTAGGCGTTAAGCGCCAGATTATTGATCTGAATCGGCTTGCGATCAGCATAGGCGCCGGTCAGTTGCGGCGCGTTCAAACGCAGCGCTGCGCTTTGCAAGGTACCTTTGGCCCAATTGACCCAGAGTTCGCCGCCGGCCTTGATCTCGGAAAAATTCCACTGCTGGGTCAGGCGTTCCGGCAGCCACTTCGACCAGTCGCTTTGCGGCAGGCTGGCGTAACCGTCTACCACACTGTCCAGCCATTGCTCGGGGCGGATCCGCGTGCGCAGGCTCAGTGCAACGGGCTGGCCGTCCGGCAAGGTCAAACGCGCATCGAGCCGTTGACGGCTGGCACCGGTTTTCAGATTGAGGCCGACATACGTGAGGGTCAGTGGCGCGTGATCCAGCGGTTGCAAGGTTACCTGACTGTCGAGCACCGACAATTGCTGAATCATTTGCGAGCGATTGAACAACTGCTGCGGGTCGAGCGGCTGATCGTTCTGCACCGGCAAGCCTTCCAGCGCCCAACTGCCGTCCTCGGCTTCCTTGAGGCTGATTTTCAGGCCGTTGAGTTCAAGATGGGCAATGCGCACTTCGCGCGCCAAGAGGCTGGCCCACAGATCCGGTACCGCCCGCACCCGATCCAGACGCAACGCATTGGCGCCAGCGCCGACCATCACATCATGAGCCAGCAGGATCGGCGCAAAACCGCTCCAGTTGCCTTCCAGTTCGCCGATCTGCAGTGGCATGCCAAGCGCGGCACTGGCCTTGTCTTCGATGTCGGCGCGATATTCAGCCACCAGCGGGGTCAGCTCACGGCCGAGACTGACATACAGCGCCAACAACACCAGAACCAACGCGCACAGGCCCAGCCCCCAGCGGGTGAGTGTGGCCAGAATGCGTGTCAGACGCTCCATGTCAGTTGGCTCCCATGGCAAAAATACTGCGAAAAGCTGAGGCCAGCCGCGGTGGAATAAAAGTGACGCAGGGGATCAGAGCAGCACCACGTCATATTGTTCCTGGGAATACATGGTTTCCACCTGGAAGCGTATGGTGCGACCGATAAACCCTTCAAGCTCGGCGACGTTACCGGATTCTTCGTCGAGCAAACGGTCGACCACTTTCTGGTTCGCCAGCACCCGATAACCCTCGGCCTGATAGGCCCGGGCCTCGCGAAGGATCTCGCGGAAGATCTCGTAACAGATGGTTTCCGCAGTCTTGAGCTTGCCGCGCCCCTGACAACTGCTGCACGGTTCACACAGCACTTGCTCCAGACTTTCCCGGGTACGCTTGCGGGTCATCTGCACCAGGCCCAACTCGGTGATGCCGATAATGTTGGTCTTGGCGTGGTCTCGCTCCAGCTGTTTTTCCAGGGTGCGCAACACCTGGCGCTGGTGCTCTTCATCTTCCATGTCGATGAAGTCGATGATGATGATCCCACCCAGATTGCGCAGACGCATTTGCCGGGCGATCGCGGTGGCCGCTTCGAGATTGGTCTTGAAGATGGTTTCTTCGAGGTTGCGGTGTCCGACGAAAGCACCGGTGTTCACATCGATGGTGGTCATGGCTTCCGCGGGATCCACCACCAGATAACCACCGGACTTCAGCGGGACCTTGCGTTCGAGGGCTTTCTGGATTTCGTCTTCGACGCCATACAGGTCGAAAATTGGCCGCTCGCCCGGGTAATGCTCAAGACGGTCGGCGATTTCCGGCATCAGTTCGGCGACGAACTGTGTGGTTTTCTGGAACGTTTCCCGGGAGTCGATCCGAATTTTCTCGATTTTCGGGTTAACCAGATCGCGCAAGGTACGCAACGCCAGACCGAGGTCTTCGTAAATCACGCTCGGCGCGGCGATGGTTTTGATCTGTTCGTTGATCTGATCCCATAGGCGTCGCAGGTAACGGATGTCCATGAGGATTTCATCGGCACCTGCGCCTTCGGCGGCAGTGCGCAGAATGAAACCGCCGGCTTCTTTGATTCCTTCCTTGGCCACGCAATCGCTGACCACCTGCTTAAGGCGTTCGCGCTCGGCTTCGTCTTCGATTTTCAGGGAAATGCCGACATGGGCGGTGCGCGGCATGTACACCAGATAGCGCGAGGGAATCGATAGCTGCGTGGTCAACCGCGCGCCTTTGGAGCCGATCGGGTCCTTGGTGACCTGCACCACCAGGCTTTGGCCTTCATGCACCAGCGCGCTGATGCTTTCCACCGCCGGGCCTTCGCGCAGGGAGATTTCCGCGGCATGAATGAATGCCGCGCGATCGAGGCCGATGTCGACGAATGCCGCCTGCATACCCGGCAGCACGCGGACGATCTTGCCTTTATAGATGTTGCCGACGATCCCGCGTTTTTGCGTGCGCTCAACGTGGACTTCTTGCAGCACACCGTTTTCGACCACCGCCACGCGCGACTCCATCGGCGTGATGTTGATCAGAATCTCTTCACTCATGGCAGGATCTCGTTCAGGCATGTTCACGATAATGGCCGCATCTGGATGGGTACGACGCTTATGGCGCGTTCAGGTTTTGCCAACAGGGTATGCCGAAATGGCCTAACAGTTCTGCGGTTTCGCAAACAGGCAGCCCGACCACCGCCGAATAACTGCCATTGAGGCCCGCGACAAACACCGCGCCAAGCCCCTGAATGCCATAACCGCCAGCCTTGTCCCGTGGCTCGCCACTGGCCCAGTAAGCGGCTGCTTCCTCAATGCTGATCGGGCGGAACCGCACCAGACTGCGCACTACCCGCGACTCACAACGCTCGCCTTCAAGCACTGCGATGGCGGTCAGCACTTCATGCTCCTTGCCGGCCAACATCATCAGCATGGCGCATGCATCGGCTTCGTCCACCGGTTTGCCCAGAATTTTGCCGTCCAGCACCACAGCGGTGTCGGCACCCAGCACGCAAAATGGCTGGGCGGACACAACCGTGCGACGCCCGGCCTCGGCCTTGCCGCGCGCCAGACGTTCGACGTAGGCCGAGGGCGATTCTTCGGGTAATGGGGTTTCGTCGATATCCGCACTGATGGCGGAGAAAGGAACGCCGATCTGCGTGAGCAATTCACGGCGACGCGGCGATCCGGAGGCGAGGTAAAGCGGCTTCATCAAAACATCTCCCTGTTCAGTGCCCAGCTTCACCGGCTCAATTGATTCTGTAGCGTCGGCGCAATCCGCGTAGGGCAAAGCTGACCCAAGGCCAGAGCAAGGCACTGACCAGCGCCGGAAGCACCAGCGCCAGGGTTGGTTGACGGTTACCGGTCAAGGCACTGAGCCACAGCTGCACCAGTTGCGCGAGGCCGAAAATCACCAGAATCACCAGGCACTGCTGCCACATCGGGAACATCCGCAGGCGTTGCTGCAATGACAATACGAGGAAGGTGATCAGGGTCAGGATCAGCGCGTTCTGACCGAGCAGATCGCCCTGCAGCACATCTTCGGCCAGGCCCAGGCAAAACGCCGTGACCATGCCCACCGTGTGCGGCATATACAAAGCCCAGAATGTCAGAAGCAAGGCCAGCCACAGTGGGCGCAGGATTTCCATGAAAATCGGTAATGGCGACACGCTCAGGAGTATGCCGACAACAAACGTCAACCAGACAATCCAGCCGTTACGCGATGCGGTAGCCCCGACCATTATTCTTGTCTCCCGGTTGTCGCTGGTGCATTGACGGGCGGTTTGGCCGCCGGTCGCGCAGCAGGCTGGGCAGTTGGAGGTTTGCTGGCCGCTGGCGTCGTTGCCGGTGGTTTGGCTGCCGCAGGCGGTTTGCTTGCAGCGGGTTTGGCCGGTGTGGCGCCAGCGGCAGCGGCCGGTGCGGCAGGCGTCGCGGGCGTCGTAGGTGCTGCAGCAGGCGGGGTCACGGTTTTCGGCACCGTGGCGGGAATCGTCGGGCCGCCGCCAAAGGCATCAAGACTTTCCTGGGCTTGCGCCGCATCGTTGGCTCGCTCTTCGGCGGTACGGCTGTCGCTGAACACCAGCAACATGTAGCGACTGCGATTCAGCGCGGCGGTCGGCACGGCGCGGACGATGGCAAACGGTTGACCAGAATCGTGGATCACTTCTTTCACGGTCGCGACCGGATAGCCTGCCGGGAAACGCTGGCCAAGGCCGGAACTGACCAACAGGTCGCCTTCCTTGATATCCGCCGTGTCGGCGACGTGGCGCAACTCCAGTCGCTCAGGGTTGCCGGTACCGCTGGCAATGGCCCGCAGCCCGTTGCGATTGACCTGCACGGGAATGCTGTGTGTGCTGTCAGTGAGCAGCAACACGCGCGAGGTGTAAGGCATCAACTCGACCACCTGGCCCATCAAGCCGCGCGCATCGAGCACCGGCTGACCGAGTACGACACCGTCACGCTCACCTTTATTGATGATGATGCGATGAGTGAACGGGTTGGGGTCCATGCCGATCAGCTCGGCCACCTCGACCTTTTCGTTGACCAGTGCAGAAGAATTGAGCAACTCGCGCAGCCGAACGTTCTGCTCGGTGAGGGCGGCAAGCTTTTGCATGCGACCTTGCAGCAGCAGGTTTTCGGTCTTGAGTTTTTCGTTTTCGGCGACAAGCTCGGTGCGGCTGCCGAACTGGCTGGCGACACCTTCCCACAGGCGACCGGGCAGGTCTGTGATCCAGTAGGCATCCATCAGCACCAGCGACGCTTGTTTGCGCGCAGGCTTGAGCAGGTCGAAGCGGGCATCGACCACCATCAACGCGATCGACAGCACGGCCAGCACCAACAGGCGCACGCCCAACGAAGGGCCCTTGGCGAAAAGCGGTTTAATAAGCCGCTCCTCCCAGGCAAATGTTCTGTTTATTCATACGGCATCAAACCGGCCTGGATGAAGACTGACAGAAGATAAACGCCAACAGGCAGCACTGCAAAGTGCTGCCTGCGCGCTCACCCACGTATTGCACTCGGCGACTTATTCGCTCGAGAGCAGGTCCATGGTGTGCTTATCCATCATTTCCAATGCACGGCCACCGCCGCGAGCCACACAGGTCAGCGGATCTTCGGCAACGATCACTGGCAGACCGGTTTCCTGGGCCAGCAACTTGTCGAGGTCACGCAGCAGCGCGCCACCACCGGTCAGCACCAGGCCACGCTCGGCGATGTCGGAAGCCAGTTCCGGCGGCGATTGCTCCAAAGCACTTTTCACAGCCTGAACGATGGTCGCCAGGGACTCTTGCAGAGCTTCCAGCACTTCGTTGGAGTTCAGGGTGAATGCGCGTGGAACACCTTCGGCCAGGTTGCGACCGCGAACGTCGACTTCGCGAACTTCGCCGCCCGGGTAGGCCGTGCCGATTTCCTGCTTGATGCGCTCAGCGGTGGATTCACCGATCAGGCTGCCGTAGTTACGACGCACGTAAGTGATGATCGCTTCGTCGAAGCGGTCGCCGCCCACGCGGACGGATTCGGCATAGACCACACCGTTCAGGGAGATCAGTGCGATTTCAGTGGTACCACCACCGATATCCACGACCATCGAACCGCGAGCTTCTTCAACCGGCAGGCCGGCACCGATCGCTGCTGCCATTGGCTCTTCGATCAGGAACACTTCACGGGCACCGGCACCGAGCGCCGATTCACGGATGGCGCGACGCTCAACCTGGGTGGATTTGCATGGAACGCAGATCAGCACACGAGGGCTGGGCTGCAGAAAGCTGTTTTCGTGAACCTTGTTAATGAAGTACTGCAGCATCTTTTCGCAAACGCTGAAGTCGGCGATCACGCCATCCTTCATCGGACGAATGGCAGCAATGTTGCCCGGCGTACGGCCGAGCATGCGCTTGGCCTCGGTGCCGACAGCAACGACACTTTTCTGGTTACCGTGTGTCCGAATGGCCACAACCGATGGCTCATTCAGGACGATACCGCGCTCGCGCACGTAAATAAGGGTGTTGGCAGTGCCCAGGTCAATGGAAAGATCGCTGGAAAACATGCCACGCAGTTTCTTGAACATGGGAAAGGGACCCTAGGCAACGCGTGGGTAAAAAAGTGCGGCAAACTCTAACAACGACAGGGATTTTGGGCAAGGCGCCAATATGTTAAATTGGCCGCTTTTCTGTGCACCAAGCCCCACAATCGCGGCCTTATGACCGTAGAAGTGCGGTAGTGTTCCGACAATCTAACACACGGACGCCGTCCGTTCTGTTTTCCACAGGAGAATCCCGATGGCGCTAGAACGCTCCGACGTGGAAAAAATCGCTCATCTGGCCTGCCTTGGCCTCAATGATGCCGATCTTCCACACATTACTTCCGCCCTCAACAGCATTCTCGGTCTGGTCGACGAAATGCAGGCTGTTAATACCGACGGAATCGAGCCTCTGGCCCACCCGCTGGAAGCCAGTCAGCGCCTGCGCGCCGACGTTGTGACCGAAACCAATCACCGCGAGGCCTACCAGTCCATCGCACCAGCGGTCGAAAACGGCCTGTATCTGGTTCCGAAAGTCATCGACTAAAGGGAAAGAGCCTGCAATGCATCAAATGACTCTGGCCGAGATCGCCCGCGGTCTCGCCGATAAAAAGTTTTCCTCCGAAGAGCTGACCAAAGTCCTGCTGGCGCGCATCACCCAGCTCGATCCGCAGCTCAACAGTTTCATCAGCCTCACCGAAGAGCTGGCGCTCGAGCAGGCGAAAGCCGCCGATGCCCGCCGAGCCAACGGTGAGAGCGGCGCCCTGCTCGGCGCGCCGATCGCGCACAAGGATTTGTTCTGCACTCAGGGCATTCGCACCAGCTGCGGCTCGAAGATGCTCGACAACTTCAAAGCCCCGTACGACGCCACCGTGGTCGCGAAACTGGCGGCTGCCGGCGCCGTGACCCTGGGCAAGACCAACATGGACGAATTCGCCATGGGTTCGGCCAACGAGTCGAGCTGGTACGGTGCGGTGAAAAACCCGTGGAACCTGGAACACGTGCCAGGCGGTTCGTCCGGCGGTTCGGCGGCGGCGGTTGCCGCTCGTCTGTTGCCTGCGGCGACGGCCACCGACACCGGCGGCTCGATCCGTCAGCCGGCGGCGTTCACCAACCTTACCGGCCTGAAACCGACCTACGGTCGCGTTTCGCGCTGGGGCATGATCGCTTACGCCTCCAGCCTCGATCAGGGTGGCCCGTTGGCGCGCACTGCCGAAGACTGCGCGATTTTGTTGCAAGGTATGGCCGGCTTCGATCAGAACGACTCCACGAGTATCGATGAGCCGGTTCCGGATTACTCCGCCAGCCTCGGCGATTCGCTGCAGGGCCTGCGCATCGGTGTGCCGAAGGAATACTTCAGCGCCGGTCTCGACCCGCGCATTGCCGAGCTGATCCAGAACAGCATCAAAGAGCTGCAGAAGCTCGGTGCCGTGATCAAGGAAATCAGCCTGCCGAACATGCAGCACGCGATTCCTGCGTACTACGTGATCGCGCCGGCAGAGGCCTCCTCGAACCTGTCGCGTTTCGACGGCGTGCGTTTCGGCCATCGTTGCGAGAACCCGGAAAACCTGATCGACCTGTACAAGCGCTCGCGTGGCGAAGGCTTCGGCCCGGAAGTGCAGCGCCGGATCATGGTCGGTGCCTACGCGCTGTCCGCCGGTTACTACGACGCCTACTACCTGAAAGCGCAGAAAATTCGCCGTCTGGTGAAGAACGACTTCATGGCAGCCTTTAATGAAGTCGACATCATTCTCGGCCCGACCACGCCGAACCCGGCCTGGAAGCTCGGCGCCAAGAACAGCGACCCGGTCGCTGCCTATCTGGAAGACGTCTACACCATCACCGCCAACCTCGCGGGCCTGCCGGGCCTGTCGATGCCGGCCGGTTTTGTCGACGGTCTGCCGGTTGGCGTGCAGTTGCTCGCGCCGTATTTCCAGGAAGGCCGTTTGCTCAATGTTGCGCACCAGTATCAGCTCAACACTGACTGGCACACCCGCACCCCAACCGGCTTCTGAGGAGACACACATGCAATGGGAAGTCGTGATCGGGCTGGAGATTCACACTCAGCTCACTACCCGGTCGAAAATCTTTTCCGGTAGTTCCACCACATTCGGTTCCGAGCCGAACACCCAGGCCAGCCTGATCGATCTGGGCATGCCCGGTGTGCTGCCGGTGCTGAACCAGGAAGCGGTGCGCATGGCAGTGATGTTCGGACTGGCGATTGACGCCGAGATCGGTCAGCACAACGTGTTCGCCCGTAAAAACTACTTCTATCCGGACCTGCCGAAGGGCTACCAGATCAGCCAGATGGAATTGCCGATCGTCGGCAAGGGCCACCTGGACATCGCCCTGGAAGACGGCACCGTCAAACGTGTCGGCATCACCCGCGCGCACCTGGAAGAAGACGCCGGCAAGAGCCTGCACGAAGAATTCAACGGCGCCACCGGCATCGACCTGAACCGTGCCGGCACGCCGCTGCTGGAAATCGTGTCCGAGCCGGACATGCGCAGCGCCAAGGAAGCCGTGGCTTACGTCAAGGCGATCCACGCACTGGTGCGTTACCTGGGCATCTGCGACGGCAACATGGCCGAAGGTTCGCTGCGTTGCGACTGCAACGTGTCGGTCCGTCCGAAAGGCCAGGTCGAGTTCGGCACCCGCTGCGAGATCAAGAACGTCAACTCGTTCCGCTTCATCGAGAAAGCGATCAACACCGAGATCCAGCGTCAGATCGAGCTGATCGAAGACGGCGGCAAAGTGATCCAGCAGACCCGCCTGTACGATCCGAACAAGGACGAAACCCGTCCGATGCGTTCGAAAGAGGAAGCCAACGACTACCGTTACTTCCCCGATCCGGATCTGCTGCCTGTGGTCATCGAGGAGTCGTTCCTTGGCGAGGTGCGCGCCACCCTGCCGGAACTGCCACCGCAGAAACGCGAGCGCTTCCAGAGCCAGTTCGGTCTGTCGGCCTACGACGCCAACGTGCTGGCCACCAGCCGTGAGCAAGCGGACTACTTCGAGAAAGTCGCAGCCATCGGCGGCGATGCGAAACTCGCGGCGAACTGGGTGATGGTCGAGTTGGGCAGCCTGCTCAACAAGCAAGGCCTGGACATCGACGAGTCGCCGGTGTCTGCCGAGCTGTTGGGCGGCATGCTGCAGCGCATCAAGGACAACACCATCTCCGGCAAGATCGCCAAAGTGGTGTTCGAAGCGATGGCCAACGGCGAAGGCAGTGCGGACGAGATCATCGAAAAACGCGGCCTGAAGCAGGTTACCGACAGCGGCGCGATCTCGGCGGTGCTGGACGAAATGCTCGCGGCCAACGCCGAGCAAGTTGAACAATACCGTGCGGCGGATGAAGCCAAACGCGGCAAGATGTTCGGCTTCTTTGTTGGCCAGGCGATGAAAGCGTCCAAAGGCAAAGCCAACCCGCAGCAAGTGAACGAACTGC
>NZ_JAMLFX010000015.1:0-3258 GCF_023634765.1 Pseudomonas sp. AKS31 | reverse complement strand
TGGGAGCTTTCGAATGAACCGTCTGCTCGGCGCCTGCGCCCTGCTCTCCTTGCTGGCCGGTTGCGCCAGCACCGACACCATCGACCCGCACGGTTACGACCAGACCGGCGTCGCCTCTTATTACGGTGCCAAACACCACGGTAAACGCACCGCCAGTGGCGAGCCGTTCAACCAGAACTCTCTGACCGCCGCCCACCGCCAGCTCCCCTTTGGCACGCGGGTGAAGGTCACCAACCTGAAAAACGATGAATCCGTCGTGGTCCGCATCAACGATCGCGGCCCGCACACCCGTGGACGCCTGATCGACGTGTCCCGCGAAGCCGCCGAACAGCTCGGCATGCTGCGCAGCGGCACCGCGCGGGTTCGCGTGCAGGCCCTCGACTGATGGAGCGCTGACCATTTTCGGATTAGCCGATTTACCCCTGATCAGCGTGATCGAACTGCTCGCCGGCCTGTGCCTGCTGATCTTCGGTGCAGAACTGATGGTGCGCGCGGCGGTGCGTCTGGCGGCGCGCCTGCATGTGCGGCCGTTGATCATCGGCCTGACCATCGTCGCCCTCGGCAGCAGCGCGCCGCAAATGGCCGTCAGCCTGCAAGCGGCGTTGGCGCATAACCCGGACATCGCCGTCGGCAGCGTGGTCGGCAGCAGCATCTTCAATATGCTTGTCACCCTGGGCCTGTCGGCGCTGATCATTCCTCTGCGTGTCTCGCGGCAACTGGTGCGGCTCGACATTCCGCTGATGATCGGTGCCAGCCTGCTGGTGTTCGTGCTGGCATGGAATGAAGAGATCGGACGCTTCGACGGCATCCTGTTGTTGGCGGCTTTGGCGTTGTATCTGGGTTTGCTGTTCCGCCAGTCACAGCACTCGGCCCGCCCCCATTCGCAACAGCCTCAAACTGCACAGGCCTCGTGGATCAGCAGTTTGCTGATGATTGTTATCGGTCTGGCGATGCTGGTGTTTGCCGGGCATCTGCTGCTGGGCGCCGCGGTTGTGGTGGCTACTGATCTTGGATTCTCCGAGCGCGTCATCGGCCTGACCGTGGTGGCCGTCGGCACGTCGCTGCCGGAACTGGCCACATCATTGATCGCAGCCTTGCGCGGACAACGCGACATCGCCGTCGGCAACGTGATCGGCGCCAACCTGTTCAACCTGCTCGGGGTGCTCGGCCTCACCGCACTGATCGCGCCGACGCCGCTGTCGGTGTCGCCTAATGCACTGGATTTCGACCTGCCGGTGATGCTCGGCGTCGCCGCGCTGTGCCTGCCGGTGTTCTATTCCGGCTACCGCGTGACGCGTGCCGAAGGTTTGCTGCTGCTCGGTTTGTATCTGGTCTACGGGCTGCATGTGGTGTCGTTCACCACCGGCATGCCGCTGGCCGGCAAGCTGGAGCGGTTGATGCTTTTTTATGTCTTGCCGACGCTGTTGACGTTTCTGCTGTTCACGTCGATCCGCGCCTGGCGCCGCCAACACCACAAGAGGGATATGCCATGACCGAATCGAAGCAGTCCGGGGTTGAAGTCCGCCGTCAGGTAATGGGCGACGCGTTCGTTGATCGCGCCTTGGGCAACGCCACCGAGTTCACCCAGCCGCTGCAGGATTTCGTCAATGAACATGCCTGGGGTGGCGTGTGGAATCGTGAAGGTCTGCCGCTGAAAACCCGCAGCCTGATCACCCTCGCCGCGCTGACCGCGTTGAAGTGCCCGCAGGAGCTGAAGGGCCATGTGCGCGGTGCGCTGAACAATGGCTGCACGGTGGACGAAATTCGTGAGGCGTTGCTGCATTGTGCGGTGTACGCCGGTGTGCCGGCGGCGATCGATGCGTTTCGTGCGGCGCAGGAAGTGATCGACAGTTACGAGAAAAGCTAAAATATCGCAGCCTTCGGCAGCGCCTACAGGAGACCGCATTCCCATGTAGGAGCTGCCGCAGGCTGCGATATTTTGATCCTGCCCCTCAGATCCACCCACCCCACTGCAAAACAAAAATCCCGATATTGGTGGTAATCGCCGCCATCAACGTGGTCATCACGATAATCGCCGCCGCCAACTCATGATTGCCCTGCGCCGCTCGGGCCATGACAAAACTCGCCGCCGCCGTCGGGCTGCCAAAGTACAGAAACAGAATCCCCAGCTCCGCGCCGCGAAAGCCCCACAACCACGCGCCGAGCGTCGCCAGCACCGGCAAACCGATCATCTTCACCAGACTGGAGCTGAGCGCCATGCTGCCGCTCTTGCGCAACGCCGCCAGCGACAGCGTGCCGCCAATACAGATCAGCGCCAGTGGCAACGTAGTCTGCGCCAGATACTGACCGGAGGTCTCCAGCCAACCCGGCAAACCGATCTTGAAATAGGCAAACGGCGCCGCCGCAATCACGCTGATGATCAGTGGATTGCTGAACACGCTTTTGCAAATGCTCCACGGATCGGACTTGATCACCGGGCTGTACACCGCCAGCACGATGGTCGACAGCGTGTTGTAAAACAGGATCACCAACGCCGCGAGAATCGCCCCGAGGGAAATCCCGTAATCGCCGTACATGCTCGCCGCCAGTGCCAGACCGATCACGCCGTTATTGCCGCGAAACGCGCCTTGGGTATAGATGCCGCGATCTTCACGCGGACAACGGAAAATCGCCCAGCCCCAGGCCAGGGCAAAGCTCACCAGCGTGGCAAGGGAGAAATAGATCAGCAGGGACGGTTGCAAAGCGGCGTGCAGATCAGCGTGCAGAATGCCGAGAAACAGCAGCGCCGGCATGGTGACGTTGAACACCAGTGACGAGGCGGTGTGGATGAAATTATCGTTGATCCAGTCGATGCGCTTGAGCAGCACACCGAGAAACAGCATGGCAAACACCGGCGCGGTGATGTTCAGGGTTTCGAGGAAGATTGCCAGCATGCCGGGGAGCCTTGGGTGAGCGTCGTTAGGGGGCTAATGATAAGCCAAAAGCATCAAAAGCCCCTCACCCTAACCCTCTCCCCGAGGGAGAGGGGACCGATCGGGGGATATTCTGAAAATCCACCGACCTGAAATGACATCGCTGAATCCATAATCAACTCGGTATTTCAAGTCGATGTATAGCGCCAGACAACTCGATCAGCCCCTCACCCTAACCCTCTCCCCGAAGGAGAGGGGACCGATCGCGGGATATTGCAGAAATCCATCGACCTGAAATGACTTCGTTGAATCCATATGCAGTGGTCAACTAATTCCGGACACCTCGATAGGTGGTTTTGACGCCATCGCCCGCTCATAAGCGGTC
>NZ_JAMLFX010000014.1:178846-179286 GCF_023634765.1 Pseudomonas sp. AKS31 | reverse complement strand
GTGTTCTGTAAAAACAAGACTTATCGGCCGAAGGCCCCGGCGAAAGGCGCGCGATCATGTCAGAGAATACTTTTAATCCACAGCAGGCTGAGCATGCTCTGAACGAGGATGACGGGAACTCGGATGTTCGGGCTTGGCAGCCTCTCCAATTTCTCCACGAGAACAGCACGATTCTTGTTAGCCCCGATACGCCGCTAACATTCAGTATCCCATCGTATGTCGGAGAACATAATCAGGTGTGGATGGACTTTCATTCTGCAAACTCGAGCAGGAAGATTCTTGATGGAGATTGGTTCCAGGCAGTTCATTGGAACACTATTCAGGTCAATGGACTTGAAGAAGGGAAGGCCAAATTTGATGGTGTCTGGAGGCGAGGTGACGAGTGGGCTCCGTGGACTTCCCAGCATGTTGAAGTGAGGAAGCCTGCCGCGTTTGATGCC
>NZ_JAMLFX010000014.1:155866-156591 GCF_023634765.1 Pseudomonas sp. AKS31 | reverse complement strand
GCGAGGTGACGAGTGGGCTCCGTGGACTTCCCAGCATGTTGAAGTGAGGAAGCCTGCCGCGTTTGATGCCAATGGTGTGGTTGGGGTTGCCGGGACGGTGTCAGGAACTGCTCGTCCTGGCAGCGTAATCAAGCTTGTGCGTCCTGCCGACAAAGCCGTCATGAGTACCACGCACGCTACTCAATATAATGGGCGGTGGAATGTCACATTATCGACGGGTCTTCCCCAAGGTGTGCACGAGCTGCAAATCCGTGAAGACGTCGACGGAAGGGTGGGGCGATATACCCAGACGAAGACGTTCACCGTTTTAGGCAAAATCAAAATTACGTCCCCGGATATCAGTCTCCCTGTAGAGAGTGTTCGCCCCGTGATCAAGGGGAACGGGGCGTTGAAGGGAGCCAGCATCAGTATTTACTCATCCGACTTACTTGTGCCTGTGGTCCTGTACGCGCCGGTTGACTCCAACGGCGAATGGGTCTTTACCAGTAGCCATGTTTTCGAGCGAGGGGCCCGTTACACCATTATTGCCAGACAGAGTCTGAACGGCGGCCACTCCGATTGGGGCGATCCTCAAGAGTTTTATCTTATTGGTCCTCCCGTGTTTACAGCACCCAAGCCCAATCCCGCGTCGCCGCCAATCGTGGAAATGAAATCGATGTTCGAGGGGACCGGTGCCACCGGTTTCAATCAGAACAGGGTCGACGTGTATTCGGAGCAAATGGGGG
>NZ_JAMLFX010000014.1:133149-133617 GCF_023634765.1 Pseudomonas sp. AKS31 | reverse complement strand
ATGTTCGAGGGGACCGGTGCCACCGGTTTCAATCAGAACAGGGTCGACGTGTATTCGGAGCAAATGGGGGACGATGCCGTGGCTGTGGGCTGGCCACATCCCGACACTGGTGAATGGCGCCGAGAATGCATCCTTACGCCCGGCCCTCATTCGATTTTTGGCACGCAGACAGTCAAGGAGATTACCTCAATCACGAGTGAACCCTTCGGCATTCGGGTACGCCCAGGCAAACCGACGGTCGAGTACACCCTCAATCAGGAAACCATGACGTTTTTCAGTAGTGGCCATTACGACCAGTACCTCGAAACGCAGATTCAGTTCACCATCAAGAGCTACCCGGGCAACCTGCCACCGAACACGCCGCCCAATGCCATTGTGCGACCCGATGGCAGCTGGACAACAACATCGACAGGCTGGGCTTTGGGGACTTTTTCAGTCGAGGTCGTGCAGAAGATCGTCGACAACGCC
>NZ_JAMLFX010000014.1:80226-110904 GCF_023634765.1 Pseudomonas sp. AKS31 | reverse complement strand
AACAACATCGACAGGCTGGGCTTTGGGGACTTTTTCAGTCGAGGTCGTGCAGAAGATCGTCGACAACGCCGGTGGCTGGATCGAGTCGCAGCCTTTTGAGTTGGAAATCCGCAACACCGTGCCGGATGTCACCGAGGTGACCCACACCAAGGCCTACCGGCCGGTCTTCAGCGGCAAGGGTTATAACGGCGCCACCGTGAGTTTTTACCATCCTGGCGGCGACCTCAAGGCAGCCCCTGATGCCGTCGTGAGCGGTGGGGTCTGGTCGAGCACAGCCAATGAATACTGGGGGCCGGTGAAGGATCGGGAAGTCCATATCCAGCAGTGTATCGAGGAGCATTGCTCACTCAGCCGTGTGGTGTTGAAGGTCACGATTCCACCCCTGCCACCCACAGTGGACGAGCCACCCCGGGAAGGCCTGACACCGACGTTCCGCGGCACCTGCCTGGAAGGCGCCACGGTGAGCATTACCTTCTTCGGCGACGACAACGTCTATAGCGGGATCGTTGAAAAGGACACATGGACGTTCCAGCGAACAGAGCCGTTTCCCGCAGATGTCCCCCAAACCATCTCCGTTACCCAAACCGCAGCCGGGCAAAACTCGGAGCCGCAATCCAGAGATTTCACGCTTTACCCGGCCATGCTCAAACCGGTCATTACCCACCCAGTCGAAAGCGCTGACGTGGCGCCGGACGTGATGATCAAGGGCATCGAAGGTGTGAGCGGCGCCACGATGAAACTGCACGAGTCTCAGTTTCAACAAGAAATAGCAGAAGCTCAGCTTGTGGAGGACGGTGAATGGGAAATCCAGCTCACTGGTTTGAAGTTCGGTGAGTTCACGATCTTCGCGAAACAGGAACGCGACGGACGTCCTTCCGAAAGAAGCGACCATCGAACCTTCAACGTGGTGGTGCCGCCACCGCAGATCACCACGCCGCAGGAGGGCGGCAACCTGACGCGCACCGCCAGGCTCAGGGGCGTCGGTTTCCCTTCAGCGCGGGTCGAGGTCTGGTTCAAGGGCGCTGACGCGCCGTGGTTGAGCGATATTACGGTGCCGGCGAGCGGTAACTGGCAACGGGAAGTGACGCTGCCGGTCGGCAATTACATTATCCAGGCCCGACAATTGTTCACGGCAGACAACAAGACACATGAGTCTGCCTTCACAGAAGACTTGACCTATGACGTGGTCCCGGCAGCGCCTTTTGTCGAAACCCCGGTCGAAAACGAACAGGTTGGCCGGCAAGTGGTGGTGTCGGGCTTCGGTGTGCCGGGCGATACCGTCACGGTGACGCTGGGGAGCGCCACGCCAAGCGCTGTCGTTCTAGAGGACCGAACCTGGTCGATCAACGTGGAAGCTCAGACCGACGGCGACATGGTTCTGCAAGTGACATCAGTGCTTGATGGTTTCGAGTCAGGCGCGGCCTCCCGCAAGGTCGTGGCGGGGCTGTATCTGCCCGTCATCGCTGAACCGGCAGCGGGACGCTGGGTGCATGATCCGGTGGCTTTTGCCGGTACGGGCGAGGGGGGTGTCGGGCAGGTCGTGAGCTGGTTCAACCCGGAGCAGAAATGGACGCCGCTGCTTACCGTCTCCGGCAACGCATGGCGCGGTGATTCGGCTGTGTCGTTATCAGCGGGCGGCAGATGGTGCCGTTTCCGGCAGACCCTCACGCCGGGAACAAGGGTGTCCGATTGGGCCGAGAGCGCACGCTTTGAAGTTGTGCAGGTTCCTTCCGGACCACGGAGTCGCGAAAAGCCGACGGATGGTCATTAAACCTGTCAGTTCTGACAGTAGACGCTTCTGGCTTTCCAGCGCCAAATTGACCTGAACACATGTGCAGCCTGACGAACACGTCGGGCAGTTCAGGCCAGCTCTCGACCCAAGGAATCCGATCATGGCTGATTCGCGCCGTCCCGGTCTGCAACTGTACACGCAGTTGTTTCCAGAAGAGGAAAACGCTAAGGACACTGTTCTGCAACCGCTCCACGCCTACCTGAAAAACGGTGGCTCGATTTTCCCGCTGGTGGAGAAGGGCGTGGAGCACCTGGCCAGCCAGTATCAGATGAACCGGGAGGACGCCCGACGGTTCTTACGCCGCGCCAACAGCATGGCCACTTACCTGAGCCGTCAGTTCATCGAGCAGCAACTAAGCGGTGGCGATGGTGTGCCTGAGCCGGCGGACGGATTGCTATCGTGGGTGACCGGGCCACGATATGAGCTGCTTTTCAAGACCGAGTTCGAAAAGCTGGCTCTGCCGGAGTCTCTGGAGTCCATGGCATCCCCGGTGGCCTACCTGATCTTTCTGTTGGTCTGGATCCGCGACCGGATCGAGGCCGTAAAGCTTGATCCACCGGGCTTCCCCCTCGAAGAGCGGCGTGCTGATCTGATGGATCTGTCTGTGGATTTCAATGCAGTGTTCCGACCAGTGTCTTCGGTGGACATCATCGTCTCGGTATTGGAGCGCTTCATTAAGGAGCATCCATTAGAAGACTCGCCGGCCGAGACAATCGAAGATGCGATGATTGAAGCGCGTTATCCCAATGGCCTGCCGTACTACCAACACTGGGTCACCCTTGACGGTGTTGCGCAACTCAACAATCTGTCAGTGGGTGATTTTGCCCACACGGTCCATTTGGACTACCCCTACTTTTTGCAGTCCGGCACCTGGATTGGTTTCGCCGAACGTGCGCTGGCGCATTCCTCGCGATTCGGACCCTATCAGCGGAACGTGTTAACGGAGCCTCCCGTAACGCTTGCAGACCGTAACGCATTTTATCGGGACAACTACGGCTCAGACATAGAGCATGATGCGGGGCCGCAGAACCTGAATCAGGTTCCGTACTTCGGCGAACACACCAAGCTCGACACGCTGGCGATTGAACGTTTGCTGTCCATTCGTGATTTCGCCCCGGTACTATCGGCCAATTTTGACCCCGAAGATCCTCCATCGTCACCTTCTCTCCCTGTGAGTAGCGCTGAAGATCCCGTTCCGCCTCTGCCAGAAAGCGGGCTTTCCGGGTCGGTCTACATCAATGCCAATGCCCATCCCGGCGTGAATATCAACATTGCGGATGAAAGCCCTGCGTCTCTGCATCGATTGTCTGTTGTTCACGACAATAATGAAGGGCTTGCCGCCTTCGACCGGATGAACCGCATGATACGCCTGTGCAACTGGCTGGAACTGCCCAGTGACCAGGTGGACGCCTTGCTGGCTGCTGCGATCAGGGCTGAAGTGCGCGGCGGTGCGGATGAAACGAAGTGGTGGATCACGGACAACGTCGTGCATGCCCTTGGGTTGTTCCAGACCTTGCGCGAACGCTACAACTGCACAGCGGCAGATTTTGCGGTATTCATCGATCAGTTGGCCATTTACGGGCGCGGCGAAGCGTTATCGCAATTCGATCAGGTGTTCAACAGTCAAGGCCGCTACCGGGAGCCTTTGGTACTGGATGACGGCGAGTTTCCGGTAACGCCCGCACCGGGCGAAGTCCACCTGACCATCAGCCAGTTGTGCAGTGGCCTGGGGATCGACACACAGACTTACCAGTATCTGGCGTTGCAAGTGGCCAAGGCCCACGGCATCAGCGACAACACGTTCAAGCGCAGCCTGCCGATCATTTCCAGTTTCTATCGACTGGTGCGGTTGTCCCGATTGCTGAGCATGACCCCCGTTGAAGGCGTGCTGATGCTGCTACTGATGGGGGGGGAGACCTGGCTCAATGAGTTGGCGGGCACTCCAAAGATTGGTTCGACCGTCAGCGAGACGCCGGACGTTCTGAACATCATTGACGCCCTGCAATCGTGCGTGCAGTGGTGCGAGCAAAACAACTTGCCTGTGCTGTGGATGTTGCAACACGCGGCAACATCGCAACCCGCTCGTGAAGCCTCCGAACAGGACCAGCAGCTGTTTGATCAGATACGTAATCTGTTGCCTACGGTGCTGTTCTCCAACGCGGCGGTGTTGATGGCTGGTTTACCGCCCGCCGGTGCGGCCAGCTGGCTGGATTACCTGGTAGCAACTGAGGACGGACCGGCGCCTGTTGTCGATGCCGATGGGTTGTTGCTGGCGCCCATCGGCACGCCGGAGCAGTATTTGATCGAGATGCAGAGAAGGGTCGAATGGGCAGTCGATCAGGCCCTGGGTACCCTGGAACCCGGGGTGCGCACGAATTTGGCCAACACCCTGCTCAACGTTCTGCTCGAGGCCAGGGACGCTCAGGCATCCCTGGTGAAGGAAACGCTGGCGGTCTATGCCGGTATTGAACCGGATCAGGCAATACCGGTATTGAACTGGGCCGACAAAACGGTTTACCAGTTTTTGCGCCAGGTGAAATCTCGCATCGATTCGAATACCGAACCATCCAGGCGCAATCCGGATGCCGATCTGTTGCTTACGCTGTTGGCCGAGGTTCGGCGGCGCAGTGAGGTGTTTTCAACGCTGGGGCTGAGTGCCACCCTGCTCCAGGATTATCTGGATTACGGTTATCGGGCCTGGATGGGGCAGACCGACAAGTATGCCCTCACGGTCACCACGCTTTATCACCTGACCACGCTGACCCGGGCATTTGGCTTGAGCACACAGCCGGCGCAACAGTTGCTCGACTACCTGCGCGAAGTCAACGCACTGAAAGAAGCTCTTGGTGTGGAGGCGCGGCAACTGGCGCACCAGGCTTCTACCCTGCGTCTGGCCGAGTTTTTCGACTGGAGCGTGCAGGAGGTGCGTGAGTGCGTCAATCGCCTGGATCCGGCTCGGCCGATACTGCGAAACCTTAGCCAGCTGGCTGTGCTTGTTCGCGTCCTTGAGATGTCCAGGAAAACGGGAATGGATGCGCTGACGATCTTCCTGATGGGCCATTTGCCTGAAGCGGTGGACAAGGACGCCTACGCCGAGGCTGCTGAACTGGCCTTGCTGAGTCAGTCCGAGGCGCGTACGCCGCTCGCTCAAGTGCCGGGGGATCTGCGGCAACTGGTGACCATGACCTGCGTTGTGCAACCCACCCAGGTGGTAGCTCGCTCGACCGAAACCGCTACTTACACGGTAACGCTCAGAGACCCCGCAGGAGAGCCTTTGAGCGGTATCGGCGTGCATTTTCGCGCCAGCCTGGGCGACATCGAAGAAACAGGCGATACCGATCACAACGGGCAATTCATGGCCACATATACCCCCGGCGACAAAATGGGCGAGGACACGCCCGTTTTCTGGCTGGACCTGTTTGAGCCCGAGAACGCCCCGACCATCGAACTCATTCCCGACGAAGACACCCTGGACTTCGTAACGATGCTGAAGTCGCCGGTGCCATCGGGGCCTGTGCCAAGCGGCCAGGAAGTCGAACTCTACGCAACGTTGATGGATAAGTTTGGCAACCTGGGTGTAGGCGAGCTAGTGGACTGGTTCGTCGAAAGTGGTCAGGGAGAAACAACCAGGGTGGACTTCCGGGGACGGCACGGGAGGACGAATCAGGAAGGGCTCACGCGCGTGTACGTTTCCAGCGCTACGGGCGGCACATTCAGGTTAAGCGTGCTCTGCCATGCAAGTGAACAGAAGGGTCACTTCGATGCCATTACGTTCGAGGGTAGTTGATCACCGACGTGACAAAGCCCCGTGCAGCACGCACCCCGGAATTTGATCAAGGAGCAAGGATCATGGCATTGAATTACATTGGCGATCTGCAGGAAAAACGGCGTTCCGCTTTGCTTGAATACTGCATCGGCCGGACCAGCCGGGTGAAGTATCCCTTTGTGGAAACACCGGCAGATCTGTTCGAACTGCTGCGCATGGACCCGTTGGACACCTTCGCCGTGCAAAGCTCCTGGGTGGCCGAAGCGACCAGTTGCGCGCAGCAGTACATTCATGCGGTGTATCGCAAACTTGAGCCCGGATATACCACCCACCAGTTTCCCGCCAGCCATCTGGCCGAGTGGGAACTATGCAACAACTATCCCGACTGGGCGGCGGTGCAGTTGATCCGGCTCTATCCGGAAAACGTCACTATCCCGTCTGTCCGCCAACGCAAGAGCAGTCTGTTCAAGATCCTCGAAAACGATCTTAATCAGACCCGTTTGACGACTGATTCAGTACAGGTGGCCTTGCAGAACTATCTGCAAGCGTTCGAGCAGGTCTGTGACCTGGATGTCATCAGTTGCTACATGGACGGCGTCACACCTGACCGCGCCGATTACTACTTTGTCGGTCGGCAGCGGGTGCCGCCCTACCAGTACTTCTGGCGCAAGGCCGAGATTGAACTCACGCCGAGCTGTGTCGCTGTCAATCCGGCTGCCTGGGGTGAATGGCAGGCCGTGGAGATTCAGCCCGCGTATCGGGTGCTGGATATCCGCCCGGTATTCTGGAACGGCCGGTTGTGTCTGGTCTGGGCCGAGTGGAGTGACAGGGTTGAAGGTAAAACGGAAGCGGAATTCATTCCCGAAAAACTCAGCGTCAACCTGGCGTTCATGAAGCAGAACGGTCAGTGGTCGGCACCGCTGAGTTTGTACAGTGCACAAGCAGAGGAGGGGGATGACAAAGAGTTTCAGTTGATTGTCTCGGTGTGGATCGATCTGGATTCTCCCAAGGGCAAACTGGGGGTGTTGATTCCGCTGGTGGACAAGGACTCAACTCCGGAAAAACCGGTGATACACCGGATTTATGACGTGCTGATGCGGCCCGACACCACTGACGCGGGCGGCTGGCTGGATGTCGCGAAAGTCCGGTTTGCCACGCCCGAGACGGTGCAGCATTCCTTCGGCAGCCAAGTGACGATGACCTCGGAGGATCAAACGCCCGGCTCCATGTCCCGTTATCTCGGCCTTCGGGCCACGGCCCAGCGTATAAACGACCAGGATGTGCTGACCGTCAACGGGTTTTGCAGGCCTACCGGGTTGTCCGGCGACGTTACGCCAGAGTTCGAGTTGACGCTGGTGGGCAGAACCGGTACAGACCCTGCGCCTTTAAAAACGAAGGCTTCGCAAGCGGGGGACTGGGCCACTGCATCGCTGGAGTTCAAACGTGACAAAGGTTCATGGCCCGCAGACACCACCGTCACTCTAAAAGCTACAGAGACGAAGTATGGCGGCAAGGAGTTCAAACTCAAGATCGTCAATCTGGCGGACTTCACCCCGCCAAAGCTGGTGAAGAACACCCGCGATGCAGCGCAATTCATTGCCTACGAGTTGCCGGATCCCTACCTCAAATACAGCCGGTTGAACTCACAGTTCGGCCCTGAACTGGTGCTGCGTGCCAATATTTCCGTTGAAGCCGTACTGCACTGGGATACGCAGTTTCTTCCGGAACCACCGCCGACGGGTATTGAGTTCAACGAGCCCAACGGAGCCTTCGATGGCGCCAACGGCTTGTTTTTCTGGGAGTTGTTTTTTCATGTAGCGCACCTGTTGTACACGCGTCTGCACGTTGAAGGGCGTTTTGCCGAAGCGCAGAAATGTTTGCACTATGTATTCGATCCGCAAGCCATCGCCGAACCGGACAGCGGCGCGCCCAATTACTGGCGTTGCCGGCCGTTGGCCCTCGATGCCGGTAATGCCGGTTGTGAGGCGCTGGCCCCCACCGATCCGGATGCCATCGGCTATGCGGCGCCCAAGCACTTCAGGATTCTGATGTTTCGCGAGTACGTGAAAAACCTGATGGCCTGGGGCGACTGGTATTACCGTCAACTGACCCGCGATAGCCTGGTGGCGGCCAAGTTGTGTTACGTGCAAGCCGAGTTCCTGATGGGCAGGCCGCCGCTGGCCCGTTCGGTGAATCGTTGGCAAACCTCGACGGTGAAAGAACTTTTAGACGCAAGCATTAGCCGTCCGGCGCTGGAGGCGTTTGAACAATCGCTCGAATTCAGTCTGGCGGATATTCCGGCCGGTTCCGATAGTGCGCCAGGGCTCGGTTTGTTGGCTTCCGGGCCATTCAGGGTTCCGATCGATCACTCGCTGGTGGACTTGTTTGCTGCACCCGGTCAACGCCTGCATAACTTGCGTAACAACCTCACTCTCGATGGCAAACCGCTGGATATCCCGTTGTTCAGTCCACCGTCCGATCCGAACGAGTTGCTGCGTTTTCTGGCCTCCGGTGGCCTCGGTGGGCCACGGCCGATGGGCGGGCGGCTGGTGGTCGGCGCATTCCGGTGGCGTCCGGTTCACGAAATTGCTTCGCGTGCGGTGCAGGTGCTACAGGATTTCGGCAGTCAGGTGCTCAATATGCTCGAACGACGCGATCGTGCCGAGCAGGAAGAATTGCAGCAAACGCATCTGGTGGAATTGGGCGACTACGCCCAGACCGTCCAGGAGCAATCCATTGCTCAACTGGAGGCCAGCGTTACGGCGCTCGAACAGAGCCGGGTCGTGGCGCAACAGCGAGCGGATGCCTACGCGCAGCGCTACAACGAGAACGTTTCGGCGGTTGAATATCAGGTCATGGCGAGCCTGAAGGAGTCGAAGACTCAAGCCTTGACCGCCAAAATACTCAGACCCACCGGGGCGGTTATCGCAGCGTTGCCGAAAATCTATGGCATGTCCAATGGCGGGATGAAACCCGAAAATGCGATTGATGCGGTGTGTTACGGCCTGGAAATCGCCTCGTCAATGTTGCAAACCGACGCCGACGATCAGGCCACTACCGAGGGTTACCGTCGCCGCCGCAACGAATGGGGGCTGCAACGTGATCAGGCCTTGGCCGAAGTCGACGCGCTCAATGCGCAGATCGAGGCGCAGCGCCATGCGGTTGCTTCAGCTCGCTCCAACCTTGCACAAACCCTGCGGGCCAACGCTCAGGCCCTGACGGTTTACAACTTCCTGAAAAAACGCGCGAGCAATGCCGAGTTGTTTGGCTGGATGCTTGGCCAGTTCAAGGCTTTGCACTATCAGGCCTATGACGCCGTGATCAGCCTGTGTCTCAGTGCCCAGGCTTCTCTGAATGCCGAAACCGGCGATTACGACGCGCAGATCCCTTTGCCGAACGTCTTTCTGGAACAGCGCCATGGTTTGACGGCCGGCGAGCACTTGCGTGCGCATTTGCTGCGGATGGAGCGCGAATATCTGCAGCGCTACGAGCGTCGGCCGGAGTTGATGAAAACCGTTTCCCTGCGCAAATTGTTCAACGACACGGTTGACCCGCAGCCAGGTATCGACAGTTGGGAGGCTGCGCTCACGCAGCTGCAGACCACCGGCACACTGGAATTCCAGCTGACCCAGTTGCTCTTTGATCGTGATCACCCAGGCCACTTCTGCCGGCAGATCGACTCGGTGGAAGTCGACTTGCCGGTCCTGACCGGACCGTATGAGGATGTGCGGGCGACCTTGCTGCAGATCTCAAGCAAGACGGCGACCCGGGCAACCACGCAGTCAGTGCAGTACTTGCATAAACCAGGGAACGTGGCGCCTGGCGACGTGTTGATCAATTTGCGCAGTGGCCAGCAAATCGTGTTGTCGGCAGGGATCGCCGACAACGGTCTGACGGCCATGAAACCCGATGATGGCTTGCTCAATCCCTTTGAAAAAACGGGCGCAGTGTCGAAATGGCAACTGACGTTCCCCTGGCATTTGAAACAACCGCAAGAAGGCATGCTGCGTTCCATGAACGACGTCATCCTGCGTATCCGCTACTCGGCCAAGGTTGGCGAGCCGACCTTTGTCAGCAAAGTCAAAGACCTGGTCAACGAAATCGAGAGTGCCGCGCTTGACACTCAGGTCAAAGGGGTGAGTCGTCATGAATGAGCCGATCGTTCAAGCCAACCGTAATCTGTTGTTCAATGGTGATTTCAGCGAAGGGACAGACGGCTGGAAAAAAAGCGGTATTTCAATCGGTGTATCGGGTGACTGGTACGCCGGGGATCGACTTTTGCTTCTGCACCTCTCTCATGAAAGTTATGTGAGCCAAGAGTTTGAAGTGCCCAGAAAAACCTCCAGCGATGCGCGATACCGCCTGAGTTTCCTGTGCGAGACGATCCACGAACAGTCGGGATGGCTATTCCTCTTCAAGGGCTCGGAAGAGCTCTTGAAGGTAGAGCTGAAACCCGGGACTGGCCGCAACCTTGAGCAGGATCCGGCGCGACTGGCGGTCGGGCAACCTCTGGATTTTGTCCCGATTGAATACGAACAAACGCTGGATTCATCGTTCGACGCTGGCGATACGCTGCGTGTAGAGATCAAGAGTCCGCCAAACGCCAATAACGACTATTACTCGAAAGTTCGCATTACCCGCCTCGACCTCCAGTTGCACCTGGATCCACTGAAATTGCGAACGATGAAACTGGATAATCAGGTCCTGGACGAGGGCAGCACGTTGTATTTTTGTCTGGGGGCAACGGACGCCGCCCCACACAGTTTGACCTTCGAACCTGAACCGCAGAATGCCTGGGAGAATACCGAGGCGGCACTGACGCTTACTGATAATCCACAACAAGCGATCATCGTCAAACCGGGACCGGAGGTTGAACAGTTGCTGACCGAGCAATGGTCGCTCGATTGCCCGGTGGTCGGTGACGAAGATCCTTATTCATTCACGCTGAACCTGGTCAACCGCTACAACGCAGAGCCTTATCCGATCCCGATATCGCTGGGACACCACCGCCTGAAGTTTCGCGAGAGACTCGAAGCTGCGTATTACCCGGTACTGGAATATCGGCAAAGCGTGCGTCTGGGCGTGCAGGTGGCGTCTTTCTATACCCAGCAGAGCGTCGCTGGCGTGACGGTCAACTGGTCGACGGCAGAACGTGTGACCGCCGTCTCTGTTTCCGATGAGTACGGTTGGGCCTACTTTGATTTTCAGCCGACAGTGGCAGTAGAAGCGCTTATCGAAGCATCGGTCGGGAGCCCTTATTACTCCAGCGGCGTTTACACCGAACAGTTCAACGTGCGGGTATTGGCCACTGATCCATGGAAAGATCTGCGGGCCGTCGTCGATGAAGTCGAAACAGCCTGGGATGCAAACGGTTATCCGAACCGTGGCAGCACCCATGACCTGCTGGCGCGTCTGCCGGATAACAGTCCATTGCTTGATACAGAGCTGTCTTTGCATTGGAGCGGCGACAGTCATGAACAACTGGGCGTTGATGTCAGCCCGCCACTTGAGGATCCGGTACAGGTTGCCCGGCCCGACATGCTCTGGACGCTGACCTGTGATGATGAGCTCGACGGCCGATTTCTGCTGTCGCTGGTCTGCTCGAAATTGCTGCTGCCATCGCCGGGCAAACCGATGTCGCTGGCGCGCAATAGGGTCAGGGTCGGTGAGGTGCACGAAGCCAACAAATTCCCGGTCGTCGACGAGCAGGAAAGCGTGTTGTTACGCGTGCAAGTGCTGCATGAAACGGCATCCGCTGACGGTGATCCGGTTCGTAACGCGCTGGTCGAATGGCACACGCCTGAAGACGTTATTACGACCTGTACGGGCTACGGTGGTTGGGCGAACGTGTTCTACACACCGATGAGGGCCGGGGATTTGAAGGTCATGGCCCACGTCAAGGCCCACCCGGAAGCCGTGCCGGTCACTCGGGAGTTCGAGGTCAGTGCGATCGCTACGAGCCCCTGGAAAACCGAGGTCGAAATCCGGCTGGATGGGGAAATAGTCCAGCGCAATACGCTCGGTCTGGTGTGTAAAAAAGGTCTGCGGCACACCTTAAGCGTCACGCCTGTCGCCGGCAGCTCGTGGATTGGCAAAGGTGTCAGCCTGCAATGGCGTGACGATGATCCCCCTGACATCGGCTTGCAGTTCTCTGAACCGGGAGTCAGCAAACCCCTGACGGCCGCGGGGGTGCAATGGACATTGAGTTCAGCGGCAGAAGACAGCATCAGCAGTCTGTTTGAACTGGAGCTGCGTCTGGAAAGTGTCTCGATTGTTCGAGAATTGTCCGGGCGCCTGTTAGCTGCCGACTTGAGTACGGAAGTCAGCCTGCTGCTGGATCAGGTCCGGGCGGCGCCGAATGATCATGTGCTTTATCCGTGTCTGGGCGCCATCCACCGTTTCAATGTGTTGCCTGGTGAGTTAAGCCCACTGGTGGGATTGCAGGCCGCGCTGAGCTGGTCGGGTACTTCGATGGATGACCTCGACGCCAGCGTCCGCCCCTCGTTGGATACTTCACAGACATTGAGCGATGGGGGGGCGATCTGGGAGCTGGACTTTTCCGCCAGCGAGCAGCCCGGCCAATTTGCGCTGACCCTCGCCTTGCCTGAGCTGGGTTATGTCACCCAGGCCAAACCGCTGGTGTTGGGCCATAACAAAGTGAAGATCCACGCCGTGCGCGAAGCTGCCGTGGATCCGGTCGTGGGTCAGACACCCGCCTGGCTGTGGGTTCAGGTGTACTCGCATTTTACCGACCGCGCGGTGGGGCAGGTTCCGGTGAAATGGTGGGACGGCATGGATGGCGCGACGACGTTGACCGATGCCGAGGGTTGGAGCGGTTTCGGCTTCCGTCCGGACACCGGCGATATGCATTCGGTGACGGCGCTGGTAGAGAGCTACTTTGACAACTTCGAAGACGCTCGCACGGTAGCCGTCAAAGCGCAGCTAACGGATCCGTGGAGCGAATTGTGGGTCAGTTTCGACAACAAGCCGGCGCAACTGTGGGGTGAGAAAACCTACTTCCCGCGCCGCAAGGGCCAGCATCGGATCGATGTGAAAGCCGCGGCCAACAGCGCGTTGCTCGATTGCAGTCTTGCCCTTGGGATGACGGGAACCGGTCCAGAGGAATTGGGCATACGCTTCGATGGACCCATGCTCGGCGAATTCCAGCGTTTCACTGAGGAGGGACTTACCTACCTCTATTCCGCCGGGGACCTGAAGAACGGCCGCTTCGGACTGTGCTTTGCCTGCGAACGACTGGCGAATCTTTCTCCCGTCAACGCAATGTCTTTGGGCGAAGGCGCACAAGTGGTGAAAATCGCCGAGCGTTCGCGGGTCAGTCAGACGTTGCTTTGGGGCGAGGTGGTGTCTGAACAGATCACCGTTGTTTCGGCCATCAGTGGCAGGCCGATGGCGGGGATGGTCGTTGTCTGGCGCAGTGCGGATCTTGGCGAAGTGACGACGACCACCAACTTCTACGGTGAGGCGCGGATCCGCTTTGTGCCCAAGACTCCCGGAGCGGCGCAACTGACTGCGACGGTGGGGGATGCGCAGTATTCGGAATCGATTTCGTTGCCTTTTATCCTGCATGAACCCCGGGAAATAAAAGAACTGGTCAGCGATGATTTGACCGGATATCCAGGACAAGAGATTACAGCGCAGGCCTTGGTGGTTTCAGCCAATACCGGCGAGCCTTTGGCCAATGTCGAAGTGATGTGGGAGTACGACAACAAATATTTACCGGCCACACTGACGGATAAAGATGGCATGGCAACGGTGCGCTTTTTCCTGGGCTCTGCTGGTGAGACTGGGTTGTGGGCGTCGGTAAAAGGCGGCTTGGCTGGCTGGGATGTGAAAGCGTTGTCGTTCAGCGTCAGTGAGCGTCCCGCGCTCGTGGCATCCGTTGTCGCCTCGCCTAATCCGGTTCCCTTGCAGAATTACGTCTCCATGACTGCGCTGATCGTGGATAAGTACTCGCGAGAGCCAATGCCTGACAGAAAAATCCAGGTCTCGAATAATGGAGCACCATTTATCGACAGCAAGACCGATCACAAGGGGCGATATGAATCTCACTGGAGGCCGATGTCTATAACGGAAACCGTTTCCCTCGCCGTCAAGGTCGACAACCCTGATGGCACATCCGAAAGTGGTGCCGTTACTGTGAAAGTCACAAGTTGACCGAGCTTCAAAGCGCGGCACTGCGTTTCCAACTGAGATACTGCGTCACCAGTTCGGCTCCCAACTCGGCGGGCCGGACATCCACCACCGGAACGCCATGAGCGCTCAACCGCTCATGGAGTTCTGCCCGCTCATTCAGGTAACTCACCGTGCCGCAGTAGGCCAACGCCTCGGGCAGGGTTTGCACCGGGGTCTGGCGTAACGTATCCAGCGTCTCTTCACGCAGACTGGCCACCAGCACCCGATGTTGTGCGCTCAGCCGTTTGACCGCGCTCAGCAGTTCACCGTCATCCTCATCGCGCAGGTTGGTCACCAGCACCACCAGTGCCCGCCGTTTCTGTCGCGTCAGCAGTTGATTGGCAGCGGCCTGATAATCAGCAGGGCGTTGCGTGCTGTCGAGGTCATAAACCGTGTTCAGCAGCACGTTCAGTTGGCCGCTGCCTTTTACCGGCGCGAGATGGCGCGGCTGCTCGCAGGCAAAGGTACTCAAACCCACCGCATCGCCCTGACGCAGAGCTACATGACTGAGCAGCAGACAGGCATTGAGCGCGTGGTCGAAGTGCGACAGTTCATCGTCCTGGCTGCGCATGCGTCGGCCGCAGTCGAGCATGAAGATGATTTGCTGGTCGCGCTCGTCCTGATATTCACGGGCAATCGGTGTGCGTTGGCGCGCGGTGGCTTTCCAGTCGATCTGGCGCAGGCTGTCGCCTTCTCGAAACTCGCGCAGTTGATGGAATTCAAGGCCCTGACCGCGACGTTGCCGCTGACGTACGCCGAGCTGGCTGAGCCAGTTATTCACTGCCAGCAGCTCACCGCCATAGAGCCGGGCGAAGTCGGGATAGACACGGGTCTGGTCGCTGACGCTGAGCTGGCGTTTGCCTGACCATAATCCCAAGGGGCTGGGCAGGCTGATTTCGCAGTGGGCGAAGCTGAAGTAACCCCGTTTGAGCGGGCGCAGGCGATAGCCGAGCACACTGCGCTGACCGGGTTGCAATTCAATCGACAGCGGCAGGTTTTCGAAACTCAGGCCTTCTGGCGGGTGGTCGAACAGTTCAATGTGCATCGGCTCGCTGAAGTCGTGTTCGATTTCCAGGCGCACTTCACCCCAACGGCCGAGTGCCAGACTGCCGGGCATCTGTCGAGTGATGCGCGGTGTTGGCAGACGTTGCAGGCGTAGCGCATCCAGCGCCGCCAGGGCCAGCAGCGCCAGCAGCAAGCCCCAGTTGATCGATATCAGGCTCGTCGGAGTGTCGATTTCCAGTGCGCGCAACGTGCCCAGCACAATGCCGATGACCAGCAGCAAGGCCAGCCAGATCAACAGCAGTTTCGACGGTTTCATGCTTTTACTCCCTGTAGGAGCTGCCGAAGGCTGCGATCTTTTTGGCTCATCGCGAATTTCACAGACGCGGCGCCGGAATCTGGTCGAGCAGTTGCTGGAGGACTTGATCGACCTGCAGACCTTCGATGTCCAGCTCCGGGGCGATGCGTACGCGATGGCGCAGCACGGCCAGCGCGCAGCCCTTGATGTCGTCGGGAATCACGAACTCGCCGCCCCGCAACAAGGCGCGGGCACGGGCGCAACGCACCAGGGCAATCGAGGCGCGTGGCCCGGCACCAAGAGTCAGCCCCGGCCAGGTGCGCGTGCTGCGTGCGAGGCGCACGGCGTAATCGAGAACCTGATCGTCCAGCGGCAAATCACTGGCAATCCGTTGCAGGGCTTGCACATCCTTGGCTTGCAACACCGTGCGCAGCGGTTGCACATCGAGCATGTCGGCGCGGGTCGAACGGCAGACCTGACGCACCATGTTCAGCTCTTGATCGGCGTCGGGGTAGTCCATGCGCACCTTGAGCATGAAGCGGTCAAGTTCGGCTTCCGGCAGGGGATAAGTGCCTTCCTGTTCGATCGGGTTTTGCGTGGCCAGGACCATGAACGGTTGCGCGATGGGCAGGGCGCGACCTTCGAGTGTGACCTGACGCTCTTGCATCGCCTCGAGCAAGGCTGCCTGGGTTTTCGCCGGGGCGCGGTTGATCTCGTCGGCCAGCAGCAGATTGGTGAACAGCGGGCCTTTGCGCAGCTTGAACTGTTCGGTTTGCAGGTCGTACACAGCGTGGCCGGTGACGTCGCTGGGCATCAGGTCCGGGGTGAATTGAATCCGCGCAAACTCACCGCCGAAACAACGGGCCAATGCGCGCACCAGCAGGGTCTTGCCCAGCCCCGGCACGCCTTCGAGCAGCACATGGCCACCGGCGATAAGTGCCGTCAGCACGTCATCGATCACCTGGTTCTGGCCGATCAGGGCTTTCTGCAATTCACCGCGCACCGCTTGCGCCAACTGGCTGGCACGCTGGCGTTGCTGGGCGGCGTGGCTGGCGCTGCCGGGCTCGATCTGTTCAGTCATAGCGTGTTCCTCAAGGTTTGCAGGTGGGCGACCTGGCGGCAGAAATCGGCACTGGAGAGGCGCCGATCCGACACCGGGCTCAGGGCCTGGCTGATGGCGCGGGTGGGTTGCCGGGTCAGACGTGACAACGCCAGCCATTGTTCGGCAACGTTCAATTGGTCAAAGCCGGGGAGACGGTGACGGGCGCGGCGCAGCACATCCTGTTGCAGTGCTTGCAGCAGTGCCTGCTGGCCGTTGTGGCGCAAGAGGAAATCGGCACTGGCGCGCAGGTGTTCCTGCAATTGCCGGCGTCCACTCGGGGCGGGTAATTGCAGCGGGCCGTGGCGCACAGCGACGTGCCAGAGCCACAGGCTGATCAACGCAAGCAGGGCAACGATGGCTTGCGGGAAATAGCGCCAGAGCAAGGTCAGCAGGCCATCGTGCTCGGTGTTGTAGATCAACGTGACGTCGGTGTCGGCGTTCAAATACCAGAGCAGCCAGGCGTTGTCGTATTGGCTGATGGTCTTGTTTTTCCACAACTCGGCGTCGGTGACCACGGTGATCGTGCCGAGGCTGTAGGGCAGTTGCATCATGTGCGTGGCCTTGGCGCTGTTGGCCCAGGCTTGCGCGAGGTTCTTCGGGTCGTCGAGGTGGAAGTCGGTGTCGAAGCCGGCGTAGGCCGGTGCGTCTTCATCTTCCAGATAGAGTTTGGTCAGTTTCGGGAAGCGTTCTGGCTCAACGTCCTCGGGCAAGTCCTTCAGATCCTTGCTCAGGGATTGATGCAGTTGCACCCGATCGAGCAACAGGTCGTTACTCTGTTTCGTCTGCTCGTCCCACAGCGATTCTGCGACGAACACCAGCCGTCCGCCGGCTCGCGTCCAGTTCAACACCTGATCGACCTGACGCGGGGTCATGCGCGAACGGTCGTTGAACAACAGCAACGTGTGGCGGCGCGGATCGATATCGGGGAGCACTGCGAGGCTTTCTGCATGGCTGACGTTGAGGCCGCGTTCGCGCAAAAACAGCTCAGCGGCCAGATACGGATTGGCTTGCGCGGCAGGTGCAGGGCCGTGATCGACTTCTTCCTGATAAGGCTTGGCTTTGAGGTAGAGGAACACGCTCAGCGTCCCGATCAACAGGCCGATCAACGCAGCCACCCACCACTGTGTCCGGCGATTCAACGGGCGGCTCCGGAACCGAACAAGGCGCGCCAGCCATCGCACAATTCCTGTTTCAGAGGGGCTGCGGGGACGCGATGCCCGTAGGCCATGTTCTGCCAATGGGTGGTCAGGCTGCGGCTGAAGGCGAGCAGTTCAGGGTGCTGCAATTGTTCAACGTGCACCAGCACCTGAAGTTCGGTGTCGGCGGGTTTCAGGCTCAGATCGAAGTCGTGGAGCAGATGGCTGAGCAACCCTCGATACAGCAGGCCCAGCGCTGCACGGGGTTGGCTTTGCCAGAGGTGTTCGGCGCTGCCTGCAATGTCGTCAGGCAAGGTGTCGCGGTTCAAGTCCAGACCGAAGGCTTGTTGCGGCACTGCGCGTTTCGGCGTGGCAGGCAGTCTCGGGCGACGGTTGACGAAGGCTTGGAAAAACTCGCGATAACGCCAGATCAGCCAGCCAAGCGCCGCAATGACCGCCCCCCACAGCAACACTTCAATGATCTTCGCCAGCACATTGAAGTGTTGCCCGTCGAGCCACTCCAGCAGGGTTTTCAGCCACTGCGGCGCTTCACCCGGTGTTTGCGCTTCGGCAGGTTTCGCCGGGTCATCGCCAAAGCGATAGCGGGTGACAACTTCCTTGTTCTTGAAGGGCGGCTGTTCAAGCAGCGCCTTGATGCTGTCCCGTGAGGCCTGGCTGGTCAGCGGCTGATGCAACAAACGCGGTGCCTGCGGACTGTCATCCGGTTCGGCCGCCCAGGCCGGCGGCACAGTGGGCAGCACCAGACAGACCGCCAGCAGCAACCCCAGCACACTGGTGTTGAGACGCTGGCGCAAGCGGCGGAACACCAGTTCGATATCCCAGGCTTCCAGTTGTGTGCGTCGGTTCAGATAAAGGCTGAAGCCACAGGCGACATAGACCGGTTCCCACACCACCAGCACCAGTGCGTAGAAGGCATTGGTCAGGTGTTCGAGCCAGCGCCAGTCCTGATCCGCCGCGAGTATCAGCGACTGCCAGCTCCAATCCGTTTCGATCTGTTGTGGCAGCAGCATGTAGAACAGCACCATCAGGCCGATCCACAGCGCGGTTTCCAGATGCACGCCGATAATGGTCAGCCATTGCGCGGCGCCGGCGTTGCGTTGCAGCAACGCGTGCAGGCGTTGTTGTCGGGCGCTGCCATCGAGGCCTTCGAGTTGCACCACTGGCAGCAGAAAGCTGCGGCTGAAACTCAGGCGGCGCCAGGTCAGGCTGGCCAGCAGTTGCGGTTTGAGCAGACGCGGCCATTCGCGCAGGGCTTGCTTGAGTGTCGGCGTTTCGCCAAACAGTGCTTTCGACAGGATGTACAGCGGCAGGCGTTCATACGCCGGTTTCAGCCACCAGAAAATGAACACGGCCAGTGACGGCGAATCCCACAGCAACAGACTGAGCAAGGCGAACAGCGGCAGGGTGACGATCGCCCAACTGGTCATCAGCAGACGCCGATGTTGCTGGCTCATCAGCACGCCCAGGTCCATGGCTTCCCAGGTCGTGCGCGGACGGATCACCACGGTGGCGTCACTCAGGCGCATGGCGGGTCCTTCCGGCGAACAACAGATAGACCGCGACCAATGCCCAGAGTCCGGCGCCGACCAGATATTTGGTCAGTGGCGTGACGCTGGTTTTCGACGACCAATAGGCTTCGATAAACGCGGCAATCAACAGGAACAACATCACCCCGCAGACCAGCAATACGCTTTTACGTGCGGCCCGTTTCAGCGCTTCGCTGCGGGTCAGCCGCCCGGGCGCGATCAAGGCCCAGCCGAGTTTCAGTCCGGCGGCCCCGGCAAGGGCGATGGCGGTCAGTTCAAAGGCACCGTGGGCAATGACGAATGACCAGATGGTCTGGCCGAAACCGATCTCGCTCAGATGCCCGGCCACCGCACCGATGACCATGCCGTTGTAGAACAAAAAGAACGCACTGCCGACGCCCAGCAACAAGCCACTGGCGAAAGTCTGAAAGGCGATGCCGATGTTGTGCATCACGTAGTAACCGAACATCACCCAGTCTTCGCTGGCCGCGCGTTCGGCGGGGCGCCCGAGGTGGCCGGCAATCGGGTCGTACATGCCTTGCATCTCGCGCACCTGCTCGGCAGGGATCAGGTTATAGACCAGTTCGGGAAACACATACACCAATACGCCGACGCCGATCAGGCTGCCGAAGAACAGCAGGCTGGCGACCAGTACAAAGGGCCATTCGGCACGGACCAGGCGGGGGAAGTCGGCGAGGATGAAACTCAGCACATTGGCGCCGAGTCGACTGCGGTGACGGTAAAGCTGTTGATGCCCGCGCAGTACTTGTTGTTGCAGCGAATCAATGAGGAAACTGCTGTAGCCGCGCGCCTGGGCCAGCGCCAGATGTTGGCAAAGCCGCCGGTAGGCCTTGGGGAAACCGCCGACTTGCGAGGTCTCCTTGCCATGCTCAAGGCGTTCGAGGGCCAGCGCAAAACGCTCCCACTCAGCCTTGTGCCGCGTTTCGAAAAGGCTCTGCTTCATGTCGGACCCAACAAGCCGCGAGCGATGCCATTGAGTTCCGCCACAGCCTTGGGCGCGGATATGTGCAGTGGTTGGGCGAGCAGGGCCGCCAGTTCATTGACCCGTGCTGGCGATAATTCTCCTTGGCGCTCGGCAAAGCCCAGCACGGCGCGCTGTTCGGCGAGTGTCAGGAGTACGGGTGAACGGCGAGGTTCGGCATCAGGTAATTGCGGACGCGTCAGCGGGCGTTCGCTGTAGACCACCAATGTGCCGGCAGCGATGTCGCCGAGGCGTTTGAAGGTCGGGTGTTGCAGGCAACTGAGGGTGCCGAGGAAGTAGCCGAAGGGCAGCAGATCGACAAAACGCAGCAGATTGCGCAGCAGCGAGGCCGACCAGCCAATCGGTGTGCCGTCGTCGTGCACCACGCGCAACCTCATCCATTGTTTACCCGGTGAGCGACCCTGACGCAGCACTTCGAACAGCACCATGTACCACCAACTGATTGCAAACAGCAGCAGCGAACCGAGGCCCATGCCGAGCTTGCCGAGAAAGGCCAGGGCGATGAACAGCACGCCGATGATCACGCCGCGTATGGCCAGGTCGATCGCGAAGGCCACGGCACGCACCATCAACCCGGCGGGACGCAACGGCAGATCGATGCCTTCCGGCGTTTCGACCTGATGCCGCGTATCCAGCGGCGGGGCCAGCGGTGCTTTCCTTGGCGGTGCTGTGGGTTCGAGCATGGGCTACCTGATGTTCGCCTGTTCGGGGTGCAAGTGAGGTCGATGCTAGCAGCCTCTCGGGGGAAAACGACATAACTATGTATTGCACATCGTGAAGCGCGAAGTGTTTGAATGACGCGAGGCTGGCCGCGAGCGCGGTCGAGCGCCTAGACTTTGCCGATCTTCAGTTCAGGAACCGCCCGTGACTTCAATTTTCTGGTACGACTACGAAACCACTGGCATCAATCCGCGTAACGACCGCCCGCTGCAAGTGGCCGGGATTCGCACCGACCATGCACTCAACGAAATCGACGAGCCGGTCAACCTCTATTGCCAGCCCAGCGAAGACATCCTGCCGCACCCGGCGGCGTGCGCGATTACCGGCATTACCCCGGGCCAGCTCGCCGAAAAAGGCTTGAGCGAGGCTGATTTCATGACCCGTGTGCATGCCCAACTGGCGGCCCCCGGCACCTGTGGCGCGGGTTACAACACGCTGCGTTTCGACGACGAGATGACCCGTTACAGCCTGTATCGAAATTTCTTCGACCCGTACGCCCGGGAGTGGCAGGGCGGCAACAGTCGCTGGGATCTGATCGATGTGGTGCGAGCCGCTTATGCGCTGCGTCCTGATGGTCTGGTCTGGCCTACCGATGACGAAGGTCGGGTGACGCTCAAGCTTGAGCGTCTGACCGCCGCCAACCACATCGATCACGGCCACGCTCACGAAGCGTTGTCTGACGTGCGCGCAACCATCGCTCTGGCGCGGCTGATCCGCGAGAAACAGCCGAAACTGTATGACTGGCTGTTCCAGTTGCGCAGCAAGCAAAAGGTCATGGATCAGATTCGTCTGTTGCAACCCTTGGTGCATGTCTCCGGGCGTTTCTCGGCGGCGCGCAGTTATGTCGGTGTGGTCCTGCCTTTGGCCTGGCACCCGAAAAACCGTAATGCCCTGATCGTCTGTGACCTGCACCTCGACCCGCAGGGCTTGCTCGATCTGGATGCGCAAACCCTGCGCCAGCGTTTGTACACCCGTCGCGATGATTTGCTGGAAGGCGAGTTACCGGTGCCGCTCAAGCTGATTCACATCAACCGTTGTCCAGTGGTGGCACCGCTTGCGGTTTTGCGCGCGCAGGATCAGCAACGTCTGGGGCTGGACATGGCGCTGTATCAACAGCGAGCACTGCGGCTAACTGACGCACAACAAGTTTGGAAAGATAAAGTTGCTGAGATTTATGTCAGCGAAGATTTCATTCCGAGCGAGGATCCGGAACAACAGTTGTACGACGGATTTATCGGCGACCGCGACCGACGTCTATGTGAGCAAGTGAGAAGCGCTGACCCGGCACAACTAGCGCAAGAGCAATGGCCTTTCGATGACGAACGTTTGCCTGAATTACTCTTTCGTTATCGCGCACGCAACTTTCCGGAGACGTTGAATTTCGAAGAGCAAGCACGCTGGAGAATATTTTGTCAGCAGCGTTTGTCCACGCCGGAGTGCGGCGCACCGAATACCTTGAAATCTTTTACCGAGGCGGTCGAGCAATGGTCGGTTAATGCCACGCCGATGCAGAGTGAGGTGCTCAATGAATGGCAGAATTATGTCCAGGCATTGCGCAAACGTTTGAATCTTTGAAATCGAACATGACCGGGGTTAAATCCCGGGCATAAAAAAACGCCAGCATTCGCTGGCGTTTGTTTTTCGCGGATCGCTCTGCGAAGGCGTCGCGGCTTAGCCCAGCAGGGTAGCCCAGCCTTCAACCACGTCACCGCCCCACTTGGCTTTCCACTCTTTCAGAGTTTTGTGGTTGCCACCTTTGGTTTCGATGACTTCGCCGTTGTGCGGGTTTTTGTATTGTTTAACTTTGCGAGCACGCTTGGTGCCGGTAGTTTTTACTGCGCCGCCGCGTACTGCCTTGGTTTTTGCTTCCGGATCCAGCAGCGCGATGATGTCACGCAGGGATTTGGAGTATTCGCCCATCAGGGTGCGCAGTTTGCCTTCGAATTCCAGCTCGGCTTGCAGTTTGTCGTCTTGGGACAGGTTCTTCAAACGGGCTTGCAGCTCTTTGATGGCTTCTTCGGTGGCGCGATATTCGTTGATCAAGGACATGATTACTACCTTAGTAGAGTACGGGATGGCAGGGGACAGTGTCGCAATAATAGTCAGGCTGTTTCATCAAGTAAACATTTAACCGGGGTTTTTATTTAAATTAGTTACGAGAAATAGCCCGCTATTGAATATTCGGTTAAATAGTGTGATCCAGTCATCACAGATATTCACAGTTGTCTGATCAAACGATGCCACTGGATCCGCATCAGGTTGACCACGACTGCATTGATACGCTGTAGCGCCGGGCCCAGGTCGGGTCAGTGCTGATCAATACTGCAGTTTTCCTGCGCAGCCGCTAGAATGGCGGCCTTTGCGAAGTTCTGGAGTTCTCCCCTCATGCGCACTTTTCGGCTGGTGATATCTTGCCCGGACCGCGTTGGCATTGTTGCCAAAGTCAGTAATTTTCTGGCAGCCCACAACGGCTGGATCACCGAAGCGAGCCATCACTCGGACAACCAGGTGGGCTGGTTCTTCATGCGTCACGAAATTCGTGCCGACTCGCTGCCATTCGGTATTGAAGTGCTGCGCGAGAAGTTTGCGCCGATCGCCGAAGAGTTCTCGATGGACTGGCGCATCACCGACACCGAGCAGAAAAAGCGCGTTGTACTGATGGCCAGCCGCGAATCGCACTGCCTCGCGGACTTGCTGCACCGCTGGCACAGCGATGAACTGGACTGCGAAATCTCCTGCGTGATTTCCAACCACGACGACCTGCGCAGCATGGTTGAGTGGCACGGCATTCCTTATTACCACGTCCCGGTCAATCCGCAGGACAAGCAACCGGCATTCGACGAAGTGTCGCGTCTGGTCAAACAGCACGATGCCGAAGTGGTGGTACTGGCGCGTTACATGCAGATCCTGCCGCCGGACATGTGCCGTGAATACGCACACAAGGTCATCAACATTCACCACAGTTTCCTGCCGTCGTTCGTTGGCGCCAAGCCGTATCACCAAGCGTCGCTGCGTGGCGTGAAGCTGATCGGCGCGACCTGTCACTACGTGACCGAAGAGCTGGACGCCGGTCCGATCATCGAGCAGGACGTGGTGCGTGTCAGCCACAGTGACAGCATCGAAGACATGGTGCGTTTCGGCCGTGACGTCGAGAAGATGGTCCTGGCTCGTGGCCTGCGCTACCACCTTGAAGACCGCGTGCTGGTGCACGGCAACAAGACCGTGGTTTTCTGATCTCATCCCCACAGGCTTGAAAAACCAAGGGTCTGGGCGTTCAATCGCTCAGACCCTTTGTCATTCAAGCCCCGAGGAAACCTTCATGAGTGATCCACTGGACAAAGCCACTTCCCAAGCGCCGGCAACTTTGGGCGAGGGCTGTTTGAGTCGATATGATCCCGAGGACATGAGCCCGGAGGATGGCACTGAGTTTCCCGGAGCCGCCGAGTTGTGGGAACAACTCCAGGAAGAACAACAGGATGACGTCAAGAAGCCTGTCTGACATTCATCAGCTTCTTCAACAGCGGCCGGCCCAGCATCAACAGAAACACCGGGCCACCGACCAATAGATAGAAGTAATACGTCACTACCCGCCAAATCAGAATCGCCGCTGCTGCGGTGGATTTCCCCACCATCGGCGCCAGCAACGCTGCCGACGTCAGCTCCGCCGCCCCCGCACCGCCCGGCAGCAGGCTGAATTGCCCGGCGCCGAGCGAGAGCATCTGCACCAGAAAACTCCACGCCCACTGCAAGTCCGCGCCCAGGCCGCGCAATGCCAGATACAACACGCTGTAACGCAGCAGCCAATGCACGCAGGTCAGGGCGAAGACTTTGACCAGCGTCTGCCAGGGCAGCTTCAGGGTATCGGTGAACGCGGCGAGAAAGTGCAGCAACTTGCGCGCCCAGCGGCGCCGGGTGCTGGCCTTGACGTTGATTCTCGCCAATAAGCGTCCGCTCAGACGAATCAGCGCGCGGTGATAACGGGCGAGCAATACGCAACTGAGCAGGCCACCAAATAACGACACCGCGCTGACCGTCAGCAGCCACTCCAGCCGATCGCTGAGGTGCTGAAACAGCGCATAAATCAGAATCCCGCTCAGGGCGCAGAGAAAGAACAGCAGGTCACTCAACTGATCCATGGCGAATACGGCGCTGCCCCGCGCCGGGCGCACGCCCGATCGCGCCAGCAGGGCCATGATCGTCAGCGGTCCGCCGCTGCCGCCGGGCGTCGCGCAATAGGCGAACTCGGCGGCCATGACCACGCCAAGACTTTTCAGCGGCGTGACGCGCTCGCGTTGATCACCGAGCAACAGGCGTAAACGCAAGGTATTGATGCCCCAGCACAACAGGATCATGCCGAACATCACCAACAGCCATTGCAACGGAAAGCTTTGCAGGCGTGCCCAGGTGTCGCCGCCGCCGAGCATCACCGGGATCAACACGGCTGCGAGCAGGCCAATCAACAGCAGAAAACCGCGACTCATGCGGCGCGCTCCAATTGGCGCTGTTGCGCCAGCCAGTCGATTTTAGTCATCGGTACGCGTCCTTCCGCCAGCATTCGTTTTAGGGTTTGCAACCAGTAATCACGGGAGAAACGGTGGCGCATGTCCACCGGGTGCAAGCCTAGACGAATCACCGGCGCCTGGCGCCAACGCTGTTCACGCTGCTCGCAGACAAACTTTGACAGGCCTCGGCGCCAGGCACTGCGCGCACTCCAGACCAGTCCCGGGGCATCGATGGCGGTAAAGTCCGGCAAGCGATAGAGATGTTGCGGATCGCTGGTGTAGCTCAACGGCAACTCGCGCAGGGCCAGGCGGGTGCCGTTGCTCATCAGCCAGGCCGGGGCGACGAAACCGTGCAGGGGCCAGTCGTGGCGTTCAAACACGTCGATGCCCGCGCGCAGACGGGCCAAGGCGGACTCGCGGGACAAACGATAGAACTCGCCTTCATGGGTGTAGACCCGGCGCATGAACCAGTCGCGCGGGGTCGTCGGGCCGGGTTCCTGGTCGTCATGGTAGTAACCGTGCAGGGCCAGTTCATCGCCCCGAGTAACGCGCTCGTCGAGCAGTCGGCGAAACGCCGGATAAGCATCGAGGGCGTTACGGCGATGGAAATCCGGCACCACCAGCCACGTCATCGGCACCTGTCCCAATGCGTCGACCGCTGCGACAAACGGTTGATAATCCGCCCATGTCGCTGGTGCCACATCGTGCAGCACCAGCAACACGGCGGGTTGATTCATGGTTTCAGCCATTGGCCACCCGCGGCAGTGTATGGCCGAGGACGGCGTGGTAGTGACCGAGCAGACTGTCGACCACCGTGTCCCAAGCGTAATGCTGCTCAACATGTTGGCGCGCCTGTTGGCCGAGGTTCACACAACCACGGCTGAACAATTCGCGCACGGCATTGGCCATCGCCTGCGGATTGTTTGGCGCACAGAGCAGGCCGCAAGACTCGCTGACGATTTCTGTAAACGCGCCAGCGGCCACGGCGACCACCGGGATGCCGCAGGCCATGGCCTCAAGAATCACCAGGCCAAAGGTTTCCTGATCGCCAGCATGGACCAAGGCGTCTGCACTGGCCATCAATTGCGCCACTCGCCAGGGCGGGCAGAATTCATCGATCACGCTGACGTTATCCGGCACTGCGGCGGGCATAGACGAGCCGACCAACAGCAAGTGATAACGCGGGCCAAGGCGTTTCATGCAGTTGAGCAGCACCGGCAGGTTTTTCTCTTTCGAACCGCGCCCGGCGAAAATCAACAGACGCGTGTCCGCGGCGATGCCCAGTTCTGCGCGCAGGTCGAGATCACCCGCGTCTGGATGAAAGGTTTGCAAGTCCACGCCCAGTGGCTGCACGAAGACATTTCGCACGCCGAGTCCGCTGAGCTTGTCAGCCATCACCTGACTGGGCGCCAAAACGCGGTCGAAGTTGCCGTAAAGCCGCGTGACGTAGGCCTCGATATTCGGTGTGACCCAGTGGCCCATGCGATTGCCAACCAGCAAGGGCAGATCAGAGTGATAGAAGCCGATCACTGGCACATCCAGCTGCCGCCGCGCATCCAGGGCGGCCCAGGCGGTCAGATAAGGGTCGCCGACTTCGATCAGATCGGGCTGCAAACCCTGCAGGACATTTCGCCAAGGCGCGAGGCGCACGGGAAAGCGATAGCCTTTGCCGAACGGCAGGGGGGGGGCGGGAACCGTGTATATCCCGTCGTGCTCGCCAAAGTGCGCGCCTGGAATCAGCAGGCTGTGACGAATACCGGGCTTGACGCCCAGTCGGCGGTGTTTGGCATCCAGATAAGTGCGTACGCCGCCGCTGGCCGGGGCGTAGAACATGGTGATGTCGGCGATATGCACGGTGATCATCCCTCCGCTGCGTGGTTCTCCCTAGGTTGACCTTTATCAAGAATAGATGTTCGGTCGGGATTGCGCGGTAGAGCTGAAGAGCTTCAGAGCGGAAGAGCCCCTCACCCTAACTTTCTCGCAGAGGGAGAGGGTTAGGGTGAGGGGGAGGCTTTTGATCTTAAATGCGGAAGCTGCCAACCAGTTGTTTCAGGCGCGAAGCCTGCTGCTCCAGATCCGAACACGCCCGCAACGTCGCCTGCAAGTTCTCCACGCCTTCCTGGTTCAGCGTGTTGATCTCGGTGATATCGACGTTGATCGACTCCACCACCGCCGTCTGCTCTTCGGTCGCGGTGGCTACCGACTGGTTCATCCCGTCGATCTCGCCAATGCGCTGCGTCACGCTGTTCAAGCGCTCCCCGGCAAGGTTGGCGATTTCGACGCTGTCCTGACTGTGGCGCTGGCTGTCGCTCATTGTGCTTACGGACTCACGGGCGCCGACTTGCAGCTCCTCGATCATGGTCTGCACCTGTTGCGCCGATTCCTGTGTGCGGTGTGCCAGATTGCGCACTTCATCCGCCACCACGGCAAAACCACGGCCGGCTTCACCGGCACGCGCCGCTTCAATGGCTGCGTTGAGCGCCAGCAGGTTGGTTTGCTGGGAAATGCTGGTGATTACTTCGAGAATCTGGCCGATGTTCACGGTTTTGCTGTTCAGCGACTCGATGTTGCTGCTCGACGCACTGAGCATGCTCGACAGTTGATTCATCGCCTTGATGCTGCGATCCACCACTTGCTGACCGTCTTCGGCCAGACCGCGTGCGTCGCTGGCCTGATTCGAAGCCTGGGCGGCGTTGCGGGCGATTTCCTGCGCCGCGGCGCCGAGCTGGTTGATCGCCGCAGCGACACTGCTGGTGCGCGAAGCTTGCTGGTCGGAGTTGTACATCGACGAGTTCGACGCAGCGACCACGCGCAGGGCGACTTCGTTGACCTGGCCGGTGGCCGACGACACTTCGCGGATCGAGCCGTGAATTCGCTCGACGAAACGGTTGAATGCCGTACCGAGTACGCCGAATTCATCGTTATTGACGATAGTCAGGCGTTTGGTCAGGTCGCCTTCACCGTCAGCGATGTCTTCCATGGCGCGGGTCATCACGTGCAACGGCTGGATCAGCAGGCGGATCAGCATGCCGAGCAGGGCAATGATGATCGCCACCGCAATCACCGTGGCAATCACTGCCGAGGTGCGGAACTGGCTGAGCATAGAAAAAGCCTGATCCTTGTCCACCGACAGGCCGATGTACCAGTTCACCGACGGCAGGCCTTTGATCGGCGCGAAGGTGACGATGCGGGTCTTGCCATCGACGGTGACTTCACTGAAGTCGCTGCTGATGCGCGGGGTGTCCTGCGGATAGGCTTCTTTGAGTGATTTCATCACCAATGCCTTGTCCGGGTGCACGAGGATCTTGCCGTCGGCGCTGACCAGGAACACATAACCCATGCCGTCGAAGTCACGGGCGGCGAGGGTGTCGACCAGCGATTGCAGGCTCAGGTCACCGCCGACCACGCCGACGCTCTGGCCGGCCTTTTTCGAGGCGGTGGCGATGGAAATGATCAACTGGCCAGTGGCAGCGTCGATGTACGGTTCGGTCAGGGTCGAGGTGCTGCTGCTCTCTGCACCTTTATACCAAGGGCGCACCCGTGGATCGAAACCGTCCGGCATCTTCGCATCCGGGCGGATGGTGAAGTACCCGGTGGCATCGCCGAGGTAGGAAGCCATGAACGTCGAGGTCAGGGCTTTCTGTTCCAGCAGGCTGGCGACGTTGGCCGGTTCCGGGTTGATGGCGATGTTCTGGGCGGCGTTCTCGATCAGCAGAATGCGACCGGTGAGCCAGGTCTGGATATTGCCGGCGGTGACCTCGCCCATCTCGTTGAGATAGTTGTTCAGGTCATCGCGGATCGCGTTGCGCTGCAACCAGTCGTTGTACAGCGTAAACGAGGCGAAGGCGGCGATGACGATGAGGGCGGCGGCAAGCAAAATTTTATGGCTGAAGCGCAGATTTTTGTTCATGGCTTGGGGTTCCGCTAAGGTCTTAATGTCCAGGGCGTGCTTTTATAGATGCGCGCAAAATGGGCAAGGGTGAAAACAAGCTGATATTTCCGTCTCTCCTTAGGGAAATGTCCGGCCTGACTTGTGGTCGGGTCTCTCACTCTTCTTTATCGGCCATGCGCAATCAAAGATTAACCATTGGGTGACAAAATGCCTGACTCCTCGCAACTCGTAATCGGCGCTGATCTCGCAGGCCAACAGATCGCTCAGGCCATGCGCCTGGCGAACCGCCACGGGCTGGTCGCCGGCGCCACCGGTACCGGTAAGACCGTGACCTTGCAGCGTTTGGCCGAGGCGTTCAGCGATGCTGGCGTGGCGGTGTTCGCCGCTGACATCAAGGGCGATCTGTGTGGCCTCGGTGCTGCCGGCAGCCCGCAGGGCAAGGTTGCCGAGCGTATCGCCGGGATGCCTTGGCTAAACCACAAGCCGCAGGCGTATCCGGTGACCTTGTGGGATATTCACGGTGCGTCCGGTCATCCGTTGCGCACTACGTTGAGTGAAATGGGCCCGCTGCTGATCGGCAGCCTGCTGGAGTTGACCGACAGCCAGCAATCGGCGCTCTACGCAGCCTTCAAGGTCGCCGATCGTGAAGGTTTGTTGCTGCTTGATCTGAAGGATCTGAAAGCGCTGCTCAATCACCTCAAGGACAATCCGCAACTCTTGGGTGAAGACGCGGCGCTGATGACCACCGGCTCCAGTCAGGCGCTGTTGCGCCGTCTGGCGATCCTCGAACAGCAGGGCGCCGAAGCCTTGTTCGGCGAACCGGCACTGCAACTTGAAGACATTCTGCAACCGACCGCCGATGGCCGTGGCCGCATTCACTTGCTCGACGCCAGCCGTCTGGTGCACGAGGCGCCGAAGGTCTACGCAACGTTCCTGTTGTGGCTGCTGGCTGAGCTGTTCGAACAGTTGCCGGAGCGCGGTGATGCGGACAAACCGCTGCTGGCGCTGTTTTTTGATGAAGCGCATTTGTTGTTCGGCGATACGCCCAAGGCTTTGCAGGAACGGCTCGAGCAAGTGGTGCGCCTGATCCGTTCCAAAGGCGTTGGCGTGTACTTCGTTACGCAATCGCCGGCGGACTTGCCCGATGACGTGCTGGCGCAACTTGGCCTGCGCATTCAGCACGGTTTGCGCGCGTTTACCGCCAAAGAACAGAAATCCTTGCGTGCGGTAGCCGACGGTTTCCGACCAAATCCGGCATTCGACAGCTTGTCGGTGTTGACTGAGTTGGGGATTGGCGAGGCGTTGGTCGGCACACTGACCGAGAAAGGTACGCCGGAGATGGTTCAGCGCGTACTGGTCGCACCGCCGCAATCGCGGATCGGGCCGTTGACCGAAACCGAACGCACAGTGTTGATTGCCGGATCGCCGTTCAAAGGGCGCTATGACAAGCCGATTGATCGTGAATCGGCTTATGAAATTCTAATGGGGCGCAAAGGATTGGCACCAGAAGCTGAAGTGCCGGCGGGTAAACCCGAGCCCGAAGAGCCGAGCCTGGCTGACAGGGCTGGGGAGTTTCTAGGTACGGCGGCAGGGCAGGCGCTGAAATCCGCCATGCGCCAGGCCGCCAACAATCTGGGCAAACAGCTGGTACGCGGCTTGATGGGATCATTACTCGGTGGCAGCAAACGCCGCTAAACCTGAAGTATTGGAGATCAGAATGTGGGA
>NZ_JAMLFX010000014.1:76592-80216 GCF_023634765.1 Pseudomonas sp. AKS31 | reverse complement strand
GAGCCTGCTCGCGAAAGCGGTGTGTCATTCAACTTTAATGTTATCTGACACAACCTCTTCGCGAGCAGGCTCGCTCCCACATTAAATAATTATTCACGTTCGGATAGCGCTCAGGTTTTGGCCTTGGCGTGCGCCGCCAAACGCTCCAGCGCCGCGCGCAGACCCGGATCAGTGATTCCGTCTGCCGTGGCCTGAATCGTCGCTGCCGCATCCGTCGACAAATCCATCGTATGCCCGGTCGCCCCGCGTTGAACGGTCGGCGGCTGCACCTTGAACAGAATCCGCGTCAAACTGGCGAACTCGTCGAACATCTGCAACTGCCGCTGCAAGCGTTTTTGCTGGTAACGCAGGCGTGTGGCCCAGTGCCCATCGGTGACAATCAGCAACAGACTGCCTTCACGCCACGACGCTACATGGCAATGTTCACGGGCGGCGGGTTGCAGTTGGCTTTCGAGCAGGCGCTGCAAATGCCCCAGTCGCTGGGCATGGCCGAGGATGGCTTTGAGCGGCTTGGCTTCGCGCAGGAGAACGGCGGGTGCTCTGGCCGTAAGAGGGCGGAATGCCATGATCGAACACCTGAAGTAACAGAAACGCCATGGTAGCAGAAAGGCCGAAGTCACTCGCCCATTGCTTTTGCCCCCGCTTTACCCATTAAATCAACGACTAACTTCTGCCTTGTATGACTTGAAGTTGAGCAAAAAGCCCCTATTTTAAGTGAGCCCCGTCAAAGCGCAGTGCCAGCATCGTGGAACATCGCCACTTTCCTCACTTCCGTTTCCGGGTAGAATGCTCGTTCGCATGCGGCCATGAGGGCTGCACGGGCGACGCTCACGGGGCCGCCCTCCATCCCTTTAGTGTGGAAGATCCTGCCGATATGTTTGCGCCTTTGTTAAAGAAACTTTTTGGAAGCAAGAACGAGCGTGAAGTCAAACGCATGCTCAAGACGGTGCAGCTCGTCAATGCCTTCGAAGAGCAAATGGTGGCCCTTTCGGACGATCAATTGCGCGCCAAGACCGCTGAGTTCAAGGCCCGCATCGCCAAAGGGGAAACCCTCGACAAGCTGTTGCCAGAAGCCTTTGCGGTCGCCCGCGAAGCCGGCAAGCGCATCATGGGTATGCGCCACTTCGACGTACAGCTCGTCGGTGGCATGACCTTGCACGAAGGCAAGATCGCCGAAATGCGCACCGGTGAGGGTAAAACCCTCGTTGCGACCCTGGGTGTTTACCTCAACGCACTGTCCGGCAAGGGCGTACACGTTGTGACGGTGAACGACTACCTGGCCCGCCGTGACGCCAACTGGATGCGTCCGCTGTATGAATTCCTCGGCCTGACCGTCGGCGTCGTGACGCCGTTCCAGCCGCCGGAAGAGAAACGTCAGGCGTACGCCGCCGACATCACCTACGGCACCAACAACGAATTCGGTTTCGACTACCTGCGCGACAACATGGCGTTCAGCATGGAAGAAAAATTCCAGCGCGAACTCAACTTTGCCGTGATCGACGAAGTCGACTCCATCCTTATCGACGAAGCGCGTACCCCGCTGATCATTTCCGGTCAGGCCGAGGACAGCTCCAAGCTGTACATGGAGATCAATAAACTGATCCCGCAGCTGGAACTCCACGTTGAAGAAGTCGAAGGCGAAGTCACCAAGGCTGGCCACTACACCGTTGACGAGAAGACCCGTCAGGTCGAACTCAACGAAGCCGGTCACCAGTTCATCGAAGACATGCTCACCCGCGTCGGCCTGCTGGCTGAAGGCGAGAGCCTGTACTCGGCACACAACCTGGGCCTGCTGACCCACGTGTATGCCGGTCTGCGTGCGCACAAGCTGTTCAATCGCAACATCGAATACATCGTGCAGGACGGTCAGGTCGTACTGGTCGACGAACACACCGGTCGTACCATGCCGGGTCGTCGTTTGTCCGAAGGCCTGCACCAGGCCATCGAAGCCAAGGAAGGCCTGAACATCCAGGCCGAGAGCCAGACCCTGGCCTCGACCACGTTCCAGAACTACTTCCGTCTGTACACCAAGCTGTCCGGCATGACCGGTACCGCTGACACCGAAGCGTTCGAGTTCCACCAGATCTATGGTCTGGAAGTCATGGTCATTCCGCCGAACAAACCGTTGGCGCGTAAAGACTTCAACGACCTGGTGTTCCTGACCGCCGAAGAGAAGTACGCGGCCATTGTTGCGGACATCAAGGAAAGCATGGCTGCCGGGCGTCCGGTGCTGGTGGGTACTGCCACCATCGAAACCTCCGAGCACATGTCCGCATTGCTCGTGAAGGAAGGCATCGAACACAAGGTTCTGAACGCCAAGTTCCACGAAAAAGAAGCCGAGATCATCGCGCAGGCCGGTCGTCCGGGCGCCCTGACCATCGCCACCAACATGGCCGGTCGTGGTACCGACATCCTGTTGGGCGGTAACTGGGAAGTTGAAGTCGCGTCCCTGGAAAACCCGACCCCTGAGCAGATTGCCCAGATCAAGGCCGACTGGCAGAAGCGTCACCAGCAAGTGCTGGAGTCCGGCGGTCTGCAGGTGATTGCTTCCGAGCGCCACGAATCCCGTCGTATCGACAACCAGCTGCGTGGCCGTGCCGGCCGTCAGGGTGACGCCGGTTCCAGCCGCTTCTACCTGTCGCTGGAAGACAGCCTGATGCGCATTTTCGCCTCTGACCGGGTGAAGAACTTCATGAAAGCCTTGGGCATGCAGCCGGGCGAAGCGATCGAGCACCGCATGGTGACCAACGCGATCGAGAAGGCGCAGCGCAAGGTTGAAGGCCGTAACTTCGACATCCGCAAGCAACTGCTTGAGTTCGACGACGTCAACAACGAACAGCGTAAAGTGATTTATCACATGCGTAACACGTTGCTGGCCGCCGACAACATTGGTGAAACCATCGCCGATTTCCGTCAGGACGTGCTCAACGCCACCGTCAGCGCTCACATTCCACCGCAATCGCTGCCAGAGCAGTGGGACGTGGCCGGTCTGGAAGCGTCGATTGCCAGCGATTTCGGCGTGACACTGCCGATCCAGCAATGGCTCGACGAAGACGATCACCTGTACGAAGAAACCCTGCGCGAGAAGCTCATGACCGAGCTGATGGCGGCGTACAACGAGAAAGAAGACCAGGCCGGTGCCGAAGCACTGCGCTCGTTCGAGAAGCAAATCGTGCTGCGCGTACTGGACGACCTGTGGAAAGACCACCTGTCGACCATGGATCACCTGCGTCACGGTATCCACCTGCGTGGCTACGCCCAGAAAAACCCGAAGCAGGAATACAAGCGCGAGTCGTTCACGCTGTTCTCCGAGCTGCTCGATTCGATCAAACGCGACTCGATCCGTGTGCTGTCGCACGTTCAGGTACGCCGCGAAGATCCGGAAGCCGAGGAGCAACGTCTGCGTCAGGAAGCCGAAGCACTGGCCGCCCGCATGCAGTTCGAACACGCCGAGGCCCCTGGTCTGGAGCAACCGGAAATACTTGGTGAAGAGGTCGATGTAGCCCTCGCCACCGCCCCGGTTCGCAATGAGCAGAAGCTGGGCCGCAACGAACTGTGCTACTGCGGTTCGGGCAAGAAATTCAAGCATTGCCACGGGCAGATCCAGTAAAACCCGTTTCAATC
>NZ_JAMLFX010000014.1:46802-76582 GCF_023634765.1 Pseudomonas sp. AKS31 | reverse complement strand
CGCGACCGGCTCCTGCCGTCGCGGCGTTTTGCCATTTAAACCATCGTCACTGCGAGTGGCGGTGCTGACATCATTGAGTAAGGAGCGCATTCATGGCTGTTGGTCTTGGTCCTTTGCCAACGTTGCACCCGGTTGCCGGTTTTGAACTCGGTATCGCCTCGGCCGGCATCAAGCGCCCTGGGCGTAAAGATGTCGTCGTGATGCGCTGCGCCGAAGGTTCGACCGTGGCCGGTGTGTTCACGTTGAACGCCTTTTGCGCCGCGCCGGTAATCCTGGCGAAGAAGCGCGTACAAAACGCTGTGCGCTACTTGCTGACCAACACTGGCAACGCCAACGCTGGCACCGGCGAACCTGGCCTGGCCGCTGCTGAGCGCACCACCGCCAGACTGGCTGAGCTGACTGGCGTCGATGCCAGCCAGATCCTGCCGTACTCCACGGGTGTGATCGGCGAGCCACTGCCGGTCGAGAAGATCGAAGGCGCACTGCAAGCTGCTTTGGACGACCTCTCGGAAAACAACTGGGAAGCCGCCGCTACCGGGATCATGACCACCGACACCCTGCCGAAGGGCGCCAGCCGCCAGTTCGAGCATGACGGCGTGACCATCACCGTTACCGGCATCAGCAAAGGCGCGGGCATGATCCGCCCGAACATGGCGACCATGCTCGGCTACATCGCCACTGACGCCAAAGTCTCCCGCGAAGTACTGCACAACCTGATGCTCGACGGTGCCAACAAGTCGTTCAACCGCATCACCATCGACGGCGACACCTCGACCAACGACTGCTGCATGCTGATTGCCACCGGCAAGGCTGAACTGCCGGAAATCACCCGTGCCGAAGGCGAACTGTTCGCCAAGCTCAAGCAAGCGGTGTTCGAAGTGTGCATGGACGTGGCCCAGGCCATCGTGCGTGACGGCGAGGGCGCGACCAAGTTTGTCACCGTTGAAGTGAATGGCGGTGGCAACCATCAGGAGTGCCTCGATGTCGGCTACACCGTGGCCCATTCGCCGCTGATCAAGACTGCATTGTTCGCCTCCGACCCGAACTGGGGCCGTATCCTCGCCGCTGTGGGCCGTGCCGGCGTGCCGGATCTGGACGTGAGCAAGATCGACGTGTTCCTCGGCGACGTGTGCATCGCCAGCCGTGGCGCCCGCGCAAGCACCTACACGGAAGCGCAGGGTTCGGCGGTGATGCAGCAGGAAGAGATCACCATCCGCATCGAATTGGGTCGCGGCGATTGCAGCGAAACCATCTGGACCACCGACCTGTCGCATGAATACGTGAAGATCAACGCCGAATACCGCACTTGATCTAACCTGAGACCGAGTCGCCTGCATCGCCAGCAGGCTGGCTCCCACACTGTCTTCTGTCGGACACAGACTTTACATCCACTGAAGATCCCCTGTGGGAGCTAGCCTGCTAGCGATTGCGCCAGCTCAGACGCTACAGATCGCGAAGTTTCCCCCTGACGAAAAGGCGCCACAACCATGTCCTTGCACCTGATCATCGGCGACAAACTGCTTTCCTCCTGGTCCCTGCGTGCCGCCCTGGCGCTTGAGCTGACTGGCGCACCCTACAGCGAAGAGCTGATCAAACTCGGTAAGCCCGATACCCGCGAACTGCTGCTCAAGCACTCGCCGACCGGCAAAGTACCGCTGCTGAAAACTGCCCGGGGCACGATTGCCGACTCGCTGGCCATCGCCGAATACCTCGCCGAGCAGTTTCCATCCGAGCAACTCTGGCCGAGCGATATTTTCGCCCGCGCCCAGGCCCGGTCAGCCTGTGCGCAGATGCACAGCGGTTTTTTCGCCATGCGCAATCACATGCCGTTCAACCTCAGCCATGACGCGCCGTTGAACCCGGTGCCACCGGAAGTGAAAGCCGATATTGAACGCATGCTCGCGCTATGGGCCGAATGCCGCGCTGCCGCCACGGAAAGCGGGCCGTATCTGTTTGGTCGCGTCAGCTTGGCCGATGCCTTCTTCGCGCCGATTGCCGTGCGTCTGCGCACCTATCAGGTGAAGCTGCCGGCCGCTGACGAAGCTTATGTTGAAACCGTCTACCATTGGCCAGCCTTCAAGGCGTGGCAACAGGCTGGACTGGAGGAGTTGAATCCGTGAAACGTGTACACGTCGCCGCTGCGGTCATTCGTGACGACAGTGGCAAAATCCTTATCGCTCGCCGTGCCGATACCCAGCATCAGGGCGGCCTGTGGGAGTTTCCCGGCGGCAAGGTCGAGGCGGATGAGTCGGTTGAAACCGCGCTCGCCCGTGAGCTGAACGAAGAGTTGGGTATCGTCGTTGGCGCTGCCCGCCCGCTGATCAAAGTGCGTCACGATTACCCGGACAAGCAGGTTTTGCTGGATGTCTGGGAAGTGTCGGCTTTCACTGGCGAGCCGCACGGTGCTGAAGGTCAGCCCTTGGCCTGGGTGACCACCAAGGAGTTGGCGAACTATGAGTTTCCGGCCGCCAACCAGCCGATCGTCGCGGCAGCGCGTCTGCCGGCCGAGTATCTGATCACCCCGGAAGATCTGGAGGCCCCGGCATTGCTACGCGGTATCCAGAAAGCAATTGCCGGGGGGATCAAACTGATCCAGTTGCGCGCACCGAACGGGTACGACCCCAAGTATCGCGATCTGGCAGTGGATGCGGCCGGCCTGTGCGCAGGCAAGGCGCAATTGATGATCAAAGGGCCATTCGAATGGCTTGGCGATTTCCCGTCTGCCGGATGGCACATAACGTCTGCACAGCTGCGTAAATATGCAGCGGCGGGACGTCCGTTGCCGGCGGAACGCTGGTTGGCGGCTTCGTGCCACAACGCTGAAGAACTGGCGCTGGCCGAGCAGATGGGCGTGGATTTCGTCACGCTGTCGCCGGTACAGCCGACGTTGACTCATCCGGACGCGCAGCCATTGGGTTGGGAACAGGCTTCGACGTTGCTCGAAGGCTTCAGCAAGCCGGTGTTTCTGTTGGGTGGGGTGGGTCCGGCTGAGCGCGAAAAAGCCTGGGGCGTTGGTGCGCAAGGCGTGGCGGGGATTCGCGCGTTCTGGCCTGATTCTCTGTAACGGCTGCTGGCCTCATCGCTGGCAAGCCAGCGATGGCGGCCTGTCAGGCGCTACTGCTCTGCGGGCTTGGCCGTCGGTTGCCACAGAATCTCCGCAACCCCCTGCCGCCGCGCAATCAACCGCGCCGCGACAAACAACAAATCCGACAACCGATTGATATACGCCAACCCAACGCCGGCCAACGGCTCCAGCGCATTCAAATGCTGACAACGCCGCTCGGCACTGCGCGCCAGACTGCGGCATACATGCGCCTGGGCAATCAGCATCGAGCCACCAGGCAGAATGAAATTCTCCAGCGGCCCCAACTCCTCATTCCACACATCAATTGCCGTTTCCAGGCGCTCGATTTCCGCCGTGTTCAGCGCCTGATACGCCGGCATGGCCAGCTCGCCACCCAAGTCGAACAGCCGGTGCTGACAAGGCGCCAACACCTCGATCAGTTCATTCAGCCCCGGAAACGTTTCGCGTTCGGCCAGCAACCCGGCCAGTAGCACGCCGACCTGACTGTTCAGCGTGTCGACCTCGCCAATGGCCTCGATGCGCGGGTGGTCCTTGGGTACGCGGCGGCCGTCGCCCAGGCCGGTTTCGCCTTGGTCACCGGTGCGGGTGTAGATTTTCGACAGGCGGAAGCCCATGGGTTACCTCGATAATGGATTGGTTTCTGCAGCAATAGGCTGGGGTTGCGTCAGCGGCAGGCGCAAGGTGAAACACGTACCCTGGCCCGGTGCTGACTGCACCTCCATCTGCCCTTTGTGATTGTTGGTAATGATGAAGTACGACACCGACAAGCCCAGCCCGGTGCCCTGGCCGATTTCCTTGGTGGTGAAGAACGGCTCGAAGGTGCGCTTGCGCACGCTCTCGCTCATGCCGATGCCGTTGTCCTCGACCTGAATTTCGGCCCACGGCGGATTGAGCCTGGTGCGTAGGATGATCCGTCCCGGTTCGCTGCCGTCTTCACGCTGATGGATGGCCTGTGCGGCGTTTTTCAACAGGTTGAGCAGCACCTGCTCGAGTTCGTTGGCGGTGCCGGGCACCGGGCCGAGCGCAGGGTCGAATTGGCGGATGATCGCCTGGCCCTTGAAGTCGAAGCCGATGGCCAGGTCGAAGTCGTTGCCGGCGATTTCCACCGCTTGATCGATCAGTGCCGGCAAGTCGCACGGCGCCATTTGCCGGGTGCTGCGGCGGCTGAAGCTGAGCATGTGGGTGACGATTTTCGCTGCGCGGGCGCCGGCCTGTTGAATGCCATCCAGCAACTGCGGCACTTCGCGGCCCTGCAGGTAGCGGTTGACCGTGTCTAGGTCGATGCCCAACTGCTCGGCGGTTTCGAGATTTTTCGGCAGGTCGGCAGACAGGCGTCGGCGGATGTTCTGCACGTTGTGCAGGATCGCACCCAGCGGATTGTTGATCTCGTGAGCCATGCCGGCGGCGAGGCCGCCGACCGAGAGCATTTTTTCCGACTGCACCATCATTTCTTCCAGCGACAGGCGCTGGGTGATGTCGTCGATGCGGATTACCACGCCACGCCCGGCACCGCCCATCAACGGGTAGAACGTCAGCGCGTAATGCTTGGGCTCCTCATCCTTGAACCACGTTACTCGCTCGATTTTCGCCACGGTGTGCTGTTCGACGGTCTGCTTGAGTTGCGGCAGAAACGGCTTGAGCGGTTCGAAGGCGAGGAAGATCGGCTGGTTCAGTGCTTCGTCCAGTCGCGTGCCGGAGAGGGCGCTGGCCTCCTGATTCCACTGAGTGACATAAAGCTGCTCGTCGAGGGCGATCAGCGCCGAGGGCATCGAGTCGATGATGCTGTTGAGGTAGTTCTGGAAACCGGTGAGCTTCTTTTCGATCTTGCTGCGCACCTGGACTTCCAGTTCCAGTTTGCGGTTGGTGTGGCGGGTTTCTTCAGCCAGGCCCTGAGCCTGATCGTAAGCCGCTTGCGAATCATCGCGGGCGCGTTTGAGTTGCTGCTCACGGGCTTCGATGCGCGAGAGCATGGTGTTGAACGCCTCGGCGAGGCTGCCGATTTCGTCATGATTACCGCGTGAGGCGCGCAGGGCGTAGTTCTCTTCGCGGGTCACCTGGCGAGACAGCTCTTCCAACTGATGAATCGGTCGGGTGATCAGGCGTTTGATCTGCCGGGCAATCACCAGCCACAGCAGCACGCTGAAAATCAGGATGCCGAGGCTCGCGGTCAGCGTGCCGGTGTAGAACGCCATCGGCAGCTCGCTGCTGGCTACCAGCAACAGGTGCCCCGGCGCGGTGCCGGGGCGGGGCAGGGTGATCAACTGGTTGCTGCGAAACTCGGTCAGTTGCCACGCTTCGATGTGCCGATAGCGTTCCGGCAGGTTGAGTTTGTCGCCGCGCTGGACTTGCGCCAAGCGTTCGCCCTTGCCGTCATACAGCGCGGCGGCGCGCAGCGGTGAGTAACTGTCGAGTTCTTTGAGCAGACGCTCGGCGCTTTGCGGCGATTGCAGGGCTTCGCTGACCAGGCTCGGATTGGAAATCAACCGGCCGATGGTCTGTAAGGCCTGCGGCGCCATGCTTTCCTGAGAGATGTAATAGGCGGCGCTGATAAAGGTCAGGTTGGCGACCAGCAGAACAGTGGTCAACAGCACCAACAGGGCGGCCAGCAGTTTCTGGCCGACCGGCAGGTTTTCGAGACGCTGGCGCAATGGCATCAGGTTTATCGCAACGAAGGAACAAGTGGCCAGCGTAGCCGCTGCTCAGTCGCTGGGCAATCCAAGGCTGTGCAGATGAGCGACCAGTCGTTGCTGCAATTGATTGAGGTGCGGCAGGTTCAACTGATGGCGCGTGGCGACTTTGCAGGCGTGGCCTAATAAATAGCTGATTTCGGTACGGCGCCGGTTGGCGACGTCCTGATACATCGACGAATAATTGGCCGCCGTGGCGTGGATCACCCGTTCGACTTCCTGTTGCAGATTGTCGGCGGCGGCGGGTTGGCCGCAACGCTCGAGTAACTCAGCCAGCTCAGCGCACAGGGTGGCGACTTCGCAGTGATGTGCCTGCAATCCGCCGTTTCGGCAGTTATGCAGTACCGTCAACGGATTGATCGCACAGTTGAGCGCCAGTTTGCGCCACAACCGCGTAAGGATATCGGTGCTCCATTCGTGGGGGATCTTTGCCGCGTCCAGATCGTCCAGCCAGATCGGCGCGACCGGATGGCCAGCGTCGCCCAGCCAAGTAAATCCGTGACCGGCGAACACCACACGCCAGTCGCCATCGCGAAAGGCGCCTTCGGTGCTTGAAGCGCTGATGCAGCGTGCCAGCGGCACACGGTTGGCGACGGCGTCCTGACTGCCGAGGCCGTTTTGCAGGAGGATCAGTTCGGCATCCGGCGTCAGGCGGGGAGCGAGGCGGGCGACCGCGCTTTCGGCGTCGTAGGCCTTGCACGCCACCAGCAAACGACGAATTGGCTCGGGGCTGTCGGGTGTTTCCCCGGGCACGGCATAGGTGCTGGCCTGACCTTGTTCGACCAGCGTCAATCCGCCCACGGCTTCATAGCTGCGCAAGCGCTCGGCGTCACGCACGATCAGCCGGACCGGCAGGCCGGCCCGGGCCAGACGTGTAGCCCACAGCGTGCCGAGGCTGCCGGCACCCAATACATGCCAGGTGGTGGCCATCAGTTTTTTGCTCGATTGCGTACAGGCATGTGCGGCTCGCCGTGTCGGTGGGAAAAGACCCGTTATAATGAGCCCGATTTTAACCGCAAGCCAAGCGCGCTCCATCCACATCGAGCGCGCCTTTTTATTGGAGAGATTACATGCCGTCGTTCGACGTGGTATCCGAACTGGACAAACACGAACTCACCAACGCGGTCGAGAACGCCGTGAAGGAACTCGATCGTCGTTATGACCTGAAAGGCAAAGGCAGCTTCGAGTTCAAGGAAAAAGACCTCACCGTCAGCCTGACCGCTGAAGCCGGATTCCAGCTGGAAGCGATGATCGAAATCCTCAAGCTGGCGCTGGTCAAGCGCAAGATCGACGTACAGTGCCTTGAGGTCAAGGACGCTTACGCATCGGGCAAACTGATGAAGCAGGACGCCGTGCTCAAGGAAGGCATCGACAAGGAACTGGCGAAGAAGATCGTCGGCCACATCAAGGAAGCCAAGTTGAAAGTGCAGGCTGCCATTCAAGGCGAGCAAGTGCGCGTCACCGGCAAAAAGCGTGATGACCTGCAAGAGGCCATCGCGGCACTGCGGGCCAAGGAATTTGGCATGCCTCTGCAGTTCAACAACTTCCGCGACTAAGCTCGGTCAGATGATCTGTGGGAGCGAGCCTGCTCGCGAAGGCTGTATGTCATTCAATAATGAGTTGACTGACACACCGTCTTCGCGAGCAGGCTCGCTCCCACATTGTTTTGTGTACACCCGGCGGTTTTCTGCCGCTTATTTTTCGCGTGCCGAATGGCCGGAAATCAGGAGATAGAACATGGATTTGAATGCTGAGGTGGACAACCTGGTCAAGGCATCCCAGGCGTGGATTCCGATGATCATGGAATACGGCAGTCGCGTGCTGCTGGCAGTGATCACGCTGGCCATTGGCTGGTGGCTGATCAACAAGGTCACGCAAAAACTCGGCGGTCTGCTGGCCCTGCGTAATGCCGATCTGGCGCTGCAAGGCTTTATCAGCAGCCTGGCGAACATCATTCTCAAAGTGCTGCTGATTGTCAGCGTCGCTTCGATGATCGGTGTTGAAACCACGTCCTTCGTTGCCGCGATCGGTGCAGCCGGTCTGGCGATCGGTCTGGCCTTGCAGGGCAGCCTGGCGAACTTCGCTGGCGGCGTGCTGATTCTGCTGTTCCGTCCGTTCCGTATCGGTGACTGGATCGAGGCGCAAGGCGTGTCGGGTACGGTAGATAGCATCCAGATTTTCCACACCGTGCTGCGTACCGGTGACAACAAAACCATCATCGTGCCGAACGGCAACCTGTCGAACGGGATCATCACCAACACCAATCGTCAGCCGACTCGCAAAGTCGTGTTTGATGTAGGTGTTGATTACGAAGCCGATCTGCAAAAGGCCCGTCAGGTGCTGCTGGATCTGGCCAAGGATGAGCGCGTGTTGCAGGATCCTGCACCGCAAGCCGTGATTTCGACCCTGGGTGACAGTTCGATCACTGTTTCCCTGCGTGTGTGGGTTAAAACTGCAGACTATTGGGACGTGATGTTCATGTTTAACGAACAGTCGCGAGACCGTTTAAAAGCTGCCGGCATTGATATTCCTTTTCCGCAACGCGTGATTCGTGTGGTGCAGGAATCGGCAACACAATGATAGGTTGCTAATTAATTGCCTGACTTGTCGGTCAGGCAACTATTACAAGTGACCGGCAATAAAAAAGGCCCATCGCAAGATGGGCCTTTTTTTATGCTTCCAAACTAACCACTGACAATTACAAGATGTTCAGTGGGTATTCGGTGATCAGACGGAACTCTTTGACGTCGCCTTCGCCTTGGTCGGAGTTGGCAGTGTGCCAAGCTTGACGAATGCGGAAAGACAGATCTTTCGCCGGGCCAGACTGAACAACATACTTGGCTTCGAAGTTGGTTTCGTGGTGTTTGCCGTCTTCACCGTACAGACCGGCGTAAGCGCTGCCAGCCGGGGTGTTGGTGCCGTCGATGTCCCAACCTTTAACGTAGCGAACCATGAAGCTCAGACCAGGAACGCCGTACTCGGCCATTTTCAGGTCGTAACGGGCTTGAACCGATTTCTCGCCAGGACCGTTGAAGTCAGAGTACTGAATGGAGTTGGCGAGGAAGATCGAGTCGCCACCACGGTTGTTTTTACCCACACCGATGTAGTCGAACGGGGTATCGCCGTTGACCTTCTGGAAACCCAAGGTGAAGGTATGAGCCTTCAGGAACGACAGTGCAGTAGCCAGGGAGAAGGTCGTGTTGCTGATGTCACCTGCCTCCTTGTTACCGGTGTCGGTGGTGCGGTAGATGTTGAAGTCAGTGTTCAGCGAAGTGTCGCCACCGAACGGGGTGGTCAGGTTCACGTTCGCGTAGTACTGGTTCCAGATATCTTCCAGCTTGGCACCGTAGAGCGAAGCGCTCAGGTTTTCGGTGATGCCGTACTTGCCGCCGAAGTAGTCGATCGTGTTGGCTTCCACACCCGCGTAGTTGGCGTACAGGCCGCCATCGCGCGCATTCTTGTCCTGGCTGGAGCCGGAGTAGAAGTGACCGGCTTCGAGGTCAAGGTCTTTCACTTCGCTGCTCTGCAACTGGAAGCCAGTGGCAGTTTGCGGAAGGATGCGGGAACCGCCGACAGCGAACACTGGGGAAGTGCTTGGCTGCATGTCGCCGAATTTCAGTTCGGTTTTGGAAACACGGAACTTGATGGAAGCGCCAGCCTTGCCCTGACTGTCGTTGACGTCGTGTGCATAGCCGTTGGCTTTGATGGTATCGCTACGGCTCATGTTGCCGGTACCGGAAGTACCATCACCGCCATCCAGTTTCAAGGCCAGATAGCCATATGCATCAATACCAACACCAACGGTACCTTGGGTGTAACCGGAGGTGAAGTTGCCGAGGAAGCCCTGAGTCCAGTCTTTCTGGTCGCGGCCACCGTTCTTGTTGTCGCGGTTGAAGTAGTAGTTCTTCAACGTCTCGGTGAGTGTTGCGTCTTCAACAAAACCTTTGGCTTCAGCCTGGTCACTTACAAACGGGGCGGCCGTAGCCACTTGAGTACCGGCGGCTGCAGCAACTGCCAGTGCGATCATGCTCCACTTCATCACGCGCATCGTGATTTGCTCCTTTGGTTTTAGAAGAGTACTGCCGTCCCACCTGTTTTATTATCTGGGCGGCTCTTTCTTTTTGTGTCGGCGCAAACTTATATCACGCCGACAATGTTGGCGATACTTGCTGATCCAACCTTTCAGCATCTTTACGACGTTGTCGCAAATGGCGTGGTGGATGTCGCAAATTCACAGTACCAATGCAGCCGGACTGACAACTTTATCGCTGTTTCTGGGCCTTTTTGCATCGGTAAAAAAGAGTCCCTGGCAAAACACTTGAATCTCCATCGGGCAACCCTGCCACTGTTTTTATGGGGCTTAAGGCATCCACTTCCAGTGGTGCGCTTATAGTCCATATGTGTACGAATGCAACAAGCGTGCACAAACCGCAATTTCGCTACGGTTATTTTTCTGAGCACCTGCCTGCACTTGTGAAAACCTCGTGAAAACGGGACTTCAAGCCTGATTTTTTCTGTGCTTGACGCCATTCCTCCTATGGTGTTGCCACGCCGAGAAACGCGCCTGACAACCAAAAACGTTACCGGTTCACCCCGACAGTGAGTATTTGGCGGATGCCCGACGCAGTGAGCGTAGACGCACTGTGCGGTTTTGGTGCAAAAAAATTTACAGCTGTTCTGAATTCATACAGCTTGCAGAAGGCCTGACGCTGCACGGCGCGGCCGATTCCGGTCGATTTTTCGGTTTGAGCTTGGATGTTGGTTCCGTACTGGTGCGTCCTGCTCACAAATGTCACATCTCGGGGCGTTGGCAGGGCGACGAGGTTCATCGTCGTCGTGAAGGCTGGCGCATTCGCAGGTATGCTGCGGTCCTGTCGCTTGGTGCGCTGTCTCTAAGGATCGCCGCTAAGCTGAATAATGAAGACCAGCCGGGAGTGCGCGCAGTGTTTGCTTTAGATTCACGACTTCAACAGGACACGCTGACGATCGGTGATTTCCCTCTCTGCCGACTGCTGTTGTCCAATGATGCCAATTACCCTTGGTTCATTCTGGTGCCTCGTCGCGACGATATCAGTGAGTTGTTTCAGTTGGATGTCGCCGATCAGCAACAGTTTTGGCTTGAAACCACCGCGCTGGCTGAGCTGATCAAGGATCTGTTCGATGCTGACAAAATGAACGTCGCAACCTTGGGGAACGTTGTAAGCCAGATGCATATGCATGTGATTGTGCGCAAACGCGATGATGCAGCCTGGCCGGCGCCGGTCTGGGGCAAGCTCCCGGCCAAGCCTTACAATGCCGAGCAAGTAGAGGCCATTCGCGCAAAGTTGCGTATGGTGTTGACTGAAGACTTTACGTTTCTGGAGGGCTGATTCATGAGCCTGGAAGACCGCGTTACCGATCTGGAAAGTCGTCTGGCATTTCAGGATGACACTATTCAGGCATTGAACGACGTGTTGGTCGCTCAGCAGCGCGTGGTCGAACGCCTGCAATTGCAAATGGCAGCAATGCTCAAGCGTCAGGAAGAGATGGTCGGCCAGTTCGAGTCCTTTGAGGATGAGGCGCCACCGCCGCACTACTGAGGCGGGCACTTTTCATCAGGCGTAAAAAAACCGCGAACAGCATGCTGCTCGCGGTTTTTTATTGCCTTGGATCAGCGTCGCGGCAGCGCGGCGATCACGTCCTCGGCTTGCAGGCCCTTGTCCCGGTTCATCACCGAGAACTCCACGCGCTGGCCTTCGACCAGTACGCGGTGCCCTTCGCCACGGATCGCGCGAAAGTGCACGAAAATATCATCGCCGGAATCACGGGAGATAAAGCCGAAGCCTTTGGAGGTGTTGAACCACTTGACGGTACCGGTATCACGATTGGTCATGTCATAGCTGGTTGGAGCAGCCGCCGGTGAAGAACGATAGAAGCTGACGGCCAGGTGCAGGACCACGGCAACCAGCGCGATCACCAGGGTGAACAGCACGGCTGGCTGACCGGCGATGACGGGCATCGGGGCGATCAGGGTCAAGGTTTGCAGGACGACGGTCAGTACCAGAAGCGCACTGACCAGGTTTTGCAGATGCTGACGAGGGCCTTTGTTCCAGAAAGGAATCACTGGAGCAATCACCAGGTTAAGCAGGCCGAAAAAGGCCAGGTAAAGAGCATCGGGTTGTTGCAGGTAGGGAACGGCTTCGGATTTCAAGCTGGGTATGAACGACAGCAGCAGTGCCGCTGCGCCCATTAGCAGGTGGACGATTTTCAACATTTTGATTGGCTCACGTTTATGACGGCTCACAAGGAAGAGCTGAAGGCGCACGGTTCGCTTCGGAACAAAATAAGAGGCGGTGGACACGTTCACGGCATCAGCCTATGCGCAACGCCCCGAAAAATGGGGCATGGCGACACACTGCCTATTTAACAGCAAAGCCTGCGGCTACTCAAATCAGCCCGGCCAGCGGCATCGTGTCGGTCGATTTGTCGCAGCGTATGCAGCCAATCAGGGCTGCGAGGTCTCGGTTGCCTTGCTAGAGTGGTTCTGCACCTGTTGGATGAATTCAATCGCCGTTAGGGGGTAAACATGGCAATCGATATCGGTATCAGTGAAGAAGATCGCAAATCCATCGTCGAAGGCTTGTCGCGTCTGCTGTCGGACACCTACGTGCTGTATCTGAAAACCCACAACTTCCACTGGAACGTCACTGGCCCGATGTTTCGGACGTTGCACTTGATGTTCGAAGAGCAATACAACGAACTCGCGCTGGCGGTGGATCTGATTGCCGAACGTATACGCGCGTTGGGCTTCCCGGCGCCGGGCGCCTATGCCACTTACGCACGTCTTTCTTCTATCAAGGAGGAGGAGGGGGTGCCGAGTGCCGAAGACATGATCAAACAATTGGTCGATGGTCAGGAAGCCGTGACCCGCACGGCGCGAGGCATCTTCCCGCTGCTCGACAAGGTCAGCGATGAGCCGACCGCAGACCTGCTGACCCAGCGCATGCAGGTTCACGAGAAAACCGCGTGGATGCTGCGCGCCCTGCTGCAAGCCTGATCATCCGGGCGCGCAGGCCGGCGTTCGAAGGCCTGCGCGCTGTCCGGAGTCTTACCTTTATCGTTGGCTTATCCTACGGGAACGGTCAATAAGTCGTCTGGCTATAACTTTGTGTCTGCGCTTTTATGAAAGCCACAGGATGTGACTTTTCAAACAAGCAGAGATGGCAAAGGAGTGTCACCGATATGGTAGAGGGAGACAGGCGAGGCGACAGGATTGTCGGCTTGCCACATGAATTGAAAGTTGATCCGTTCGTCAACGAATTCGATATGGCACTGGTTCAGCCATCGTCGCGATCCGTGCGTCTGAACGGTTATGCGACCTGCTTGCGGCTGGAGCGGGTCTACTGGAACATTCTCGGCAATATGGCGGCAGACAACTGCTGTTCGATCAGCTCGCTGTTGTCCCACGTCGACCGTGAAGTGCATCTGCGTCACGGCGGGGTGAGAAATTTCAGCGCGCTGGTGAGGGTGGTGTGCGTCATGAATGGCATCAAGCAAGCGACGTCTGCCGAATCGCCCTGAAACGGCAGTTGCAAACGAGGTCGCGGCCTGTGCAGTCTTACGGCTGCACAGGCCGCATTTAATCGATATAATCCCGCTCTTTCGCCGCAAAGCCTTGCACGCGGTGGCAATCTGATCGCCGAGACACCCCCCATGCCGATGTACGATTACCAATGTGCTTCCTGTGGTCATCAGTTGGAAGCCATCCAAAAGATCAGCGAGGCACCGCTGGTCGACTGCCCTGCCTGTCAGGCGCCAGAGCTCAAGAAACAGCTGTCGATGCCAGGCTTTCGCCTTAGTGGCGCTGGCTGGTACGAAACCGATTTCAAGACCGGGACCAAGAAGAATCTGGCCGGTGGCGACAAATCTGACTAGGGTTCAACCCCAGGTTGAACGACACGCGTGAGTTTCCGCATTGCTGGAAAGCAGCGGGATCTCCACCGAATATCGAATGACGAGAAGCGAACCATTATCATGATGCGCAGCCACTATTGCGGCCAACTGAACGAAAGCCTGGAAGGCCAGGAAATTACCCTTTGCGGATGGGTTCACCGTCGTCGCGACCACGGCGGGGTGATTTTCCTCGATATCCGTGATCGTGACGGTCTGGCCCAGGTGGTTTTCGATCCGGATCGCGCCGAGAGCTTCGCCGCCGCCGATCGCGTGCGCAGCGAGTACGTCGTGAAGATCACCGGCAAGGTGCGTCTGCGTCCGGCCGGTGCCACCAACGCCAACATGGCGTCGGGCATGATCGAAGTGCTGGGCTACGAACTGGAAGTGCTGAACGAGTCGGAAACCCCGCCGTTCCCGCTGAACGAGTTCTCCGACGTTGGCGAAGAAACCCGCCTGCGCTACCGCTTCCTCGACCTGCGTCGCCCGGAAATGGCCGAGAAGCTGCGTCTGCGTTCGCGCATGACCACCAGCATCCGTCGCTTCCTCGACGAGAACGGCTTCCTCGACGTCGAAACGCCGATCCTGACCCGTGCCACTCCTGAAGGCGCACGTGACTATCTGGTGCCAAGCCGCACCCACGCCGGTTCGTTCTTTGCCCTGCCGCAATCGCCGCAGCTGTTCAAGCAACTGCTGATGGTCGCCGGCTTCGACCGTTACTACCAGATCGCCAAGTGCTTCCGCGACGAAGACCTGCGCGCTGACCGTCAGCCTGAATTCACCCAGATCGACATCGAGACCAGCTTCCTCGATGAAAAAGAGATCATGGGTCTGACCGAAGAAATGATCCGCAACCTGTTCAAGGAAGTGCTGGGTCTGGAATTCGGCGACTTCCCGCACATGACCTTCGAAGAAGCCATGCGCCGTTACGGTTCCGACAAACCAGACCTGCGTAACCCGCTGGAACTGGTCGACGTTGCCGATCAACTGAAAGAAGTTGAATTCAAAGTATTCAGCGGCCCGGCCAACGATCCGAAATGCCGTATCGCTGCATTGCGCGTTCCTGGCGGGGCGAGCATGCCACGCAAGCAGATCGACGATTACACCAAGTTCGTCGGCATCTACGGTGCCAAGGGCCTGGCGTACATCAAGGTCAACGAGCGCGCTGCCGGTGTTGACGGTCTGCAATCGCCGATCGTGAAAAACATCCCTGAAGACAAGCTGAACGTGATCCTCGATCGCGTTGGCGCAGTCGATGGCGACATTGTGTTCTTCGGCGCCGACAAGGCCAAGATCGTCAGCGAAGCCTTGGGCGCACTGCGTATCAAGCTCGGTCACGACCTCAAGCTGCTGACCTGCGAGTGGGCGCCAATGTGGGTCGTCGACTTCCCGATGTTCGAAGAAAACGACGACGGCAGCTTCTCCGCGTTGCACCACCCGTTCACCGCGCCGAAATGCTCTCCTGAAGAACTGGAAGCCAACCCGGCTGGCGCTCTGTCCCGCGCCTACGACATGGTGTTGAACGGCACCGAGCTGGGTGGCGGTTCGATCCGTATCCACCGCAAGGAAATGCAGCAAGCGGTGTTCCGTCTGCTGGGTATCAATGAAGCGGAACAGGAAGAGAAGTTCGGCTTCCTGCTCGACGCGCTGAAGTACGGTGCGCCGCCGCACGGTGGTCTGGCCTTCGGTCTGGACCGTCTGGTGATGCTGATGACCGGCGCCCAGTCGATCCGTGAAGTGATTGCCTTCCCGAAAACCCAGAGTGCTGCCGACGTCATGACGCAAGCGCCGGGTGTGGTGGATGCCAAGGCATTGCGCGAGCTGCACATTCGTTTGCGCGAAACGCCAAAGGCTGAGTAAGACGGGCCTGAAGGCGCATCTTCGGATGCGCCTTTTTTCTTTCTATAGAGAGCAGGTCGAGATTTTTTGTTGGCTGGCCGCTGCATGAGCAGGGCGGGCAACGTTTCAAAGAGAATTCGGAGCGAGTTATGGCAGGTCATTCCAAGTGGGCGAACATCAAGCACCGCAAAGAACGTCAGGATGCCAAGAGAGGCAAGATCTTCACCAAGTGGATCCGCGAACTGACCGTTGCGGCCCGTCAGGGCGGCGGTGATCCGGGTTCCAACCCGCGTCTGCGTCTGGCCCTGGACAAGGCGCTGAGCGCGAACATGAGCCGCGACATCATCGACCGTGCCGTTGCGCGCGGCGCCGGTGCCACCGAAGCGGATAACGTTGAAGAGCTGACCTACGAAGGTTACGGCCCGGGCGGCGTGGCGGTGATGGTCGAGTGCATGACCGACAACCGCAACCGCACCGCAGCAGCCGTGCGCCATGCGTTCAGCAAGTGCGGTGGCAACCTCGGCACCGACGGTTCGGTGGCCTACCTGTTTGAGCGCAAAGGCCAGATCAGTTTCGCGCCGGGCGTCGATGAAGACGCCCTGACCGAAGCGGCACTGGAAGCCGATGCCGACGACGTGGTCAGCCACGAAGACGGCTCGATCGATGTGTTCACCTCGTTCACCGGTTTCTACGCCGTGCGCAACGCGCTGGAAGCCGCCGGATTCAAGGGCGATGACGCGGAAATCGTTATGCAGCCGACCACCAGCGCCGAACTGGATCTGGAAGGCGCGGAGAAGGTGCTCAAGCTGATCGACATGCTTGAGGATCTGGATGACGTGCAGAACGTGTATTCCAACGCGGATATTCCGGAAGACGTGGCCGCTCAGCTCGGTTGATGCAAATAGCAAGGTCGCAGTTTTTGCTGGCTCTACACTTCATCAGTAGGAGCTGCCGAAGGCTGCGATCTTTCTGTTTTTAAAGATCAAAAGATCGCAGCCTTCGTCAGCTCCTACATGTACCCTCGGCTTTCGCATCAATTTCTGCAGGCGTTATGACTTTAATTCTTGGTATCGACCCGGGTTCGCGCATTACCGGTTACGGGATTGTTCGTGATACCGGGCGTGGTGGCTGCATTTATGTGGCCTCGGGCTGCATCCGTACCGGTTCGGGCGAGTTGCATGAGCGTTTGCAAATTGTCTATCGCGGTGTACGCGAGATCATCCAGACGTATGGCCCGGTGACCATGGGCATCGAAAAAGTCTTTATGGCGAAAAACGCCGATTCGGCGCTGAAGCTGGGGCAAGCGCGCGGTGCAGCGATTGTCGCTGGCGCTGAGGAATGCCTGGAGATTGCCGAATACACCGCCACTCAGGTCAAGCAGGCCGTGGTCGGCACCGGCGCTGCAAATAAAGAGCAGGTGCAGATGATGGTCATGCACATGCTCAAGCTCACCAGCAAACCGCAAATCGATGCCTCGGACGCCCTGGCCATTGCCATTTGCCACGCACATACGCGCTCCAGTCTGCTGCCGCACGGTTTGGGAACGGCACGCAGTCGTGGCGGGCGCCTGCGTCTCTGATAGCATCAGCATCAATTTTCCTGAAAGCCGGTTTTTGCGCCTGGGTCGTCGGCCCGAAATCCGCCTTTCGACAGTCGCCAGCCCACGGCTGGCCAACGCTCAAGGATCTGAAACGTGATTGGACGCTTGCGCGGCACCCTGGCTGAAAAACAGCCGCCGCACCTGATTCTGGATGTAAACGGCCTCGGGTATGAGCTGGAAGTGCCCATGACCACGCTATATCGCCTGCCGTCGGTCGGTGAACCGCTGACCTTGCACACCCATTTGGTCGTACGCGAAGACGCGCAATTACTCTATGGTTTTGCCGGCAAGCGTGAGCGAGACTTTTTTCGCGAGTTGATCCGTCTCAACGGTGTCGGGCCAAAATTGGCCTTGGCTTTGATGTCGAGTCTTGAAGTCGACGAACTGATCCGCTGCGTGCAGTCTCAGGACACCTCGGCGTTGACCAAGGTGCCGGGCGTCGGCAAGAAAACCGCCGAGCGCCTGCTGGTCGAGCTCAAAGACCGCTTCAAGGCCTGGGAAACCTCGCCGGCGATGTTCGCGCTGGTCCCGAATCAGCCGGATGGTCCGGCGCCGGTCAACACCGCCGAGAACGATGCGGTCAGCGCGCTGATTTCCCTGGGTTACAAGCCGCAGGAAGCGAGCAAGGCAATTACCGCTATCAAGGACAAGAATTTGAGCAGTGAAGACCTGATCCGCCGTGCCCTGAAGGGAATGATTTAAGTGATTGAAGCTGATCGTCTGATCGCCGCCGCGCACAGTCCGCGCGAGCGCGAGGAAGTCCAGGACCGGGCCATTCGCCCGGTCAGTCTGGCCGACTACATCGGCCAGCCTACCGTGCGCGAGCAGATGGAGCTGTTTATCCAGGCCGCCCGTGGCCGTAGCGAATCCCTCGACCACACATTGATCTTCGGCCCGCCGGGTCTGGGCAAGACCACCCTGGCCAACATCATCGCCCAGGAAATGGGCGTATCGATCAAGAGTACGTCCGGTCCGGTGCTGGAACGTCCGGGGGATCTGGCGGCGTTGCTGACCAATCTTGAGCCGCACGATGTGTTGTTCATCGACGAAATTCATCGCCTGTCGCCGATTGTTGAAGAAGTGCTGTACCCGGCGATGGAGGATTTTCAGCTCGACATCATGATTGGTGAAGGGCCGGCCGCGCGTTCGATCAAGCTCGATCTGCCACCATTCACTCTGGTGGGCGCGACGACTCGCGCCGGCATGCTGACCAATCCGTTGCGTGACCGCTTCGGTATCGTCCAGCGTCTTGAGTTCTATAGCACGGCCGATCTGGCGACGATTGTCAGTCGTTCTGCAGCTATTCTCGGTCTGCCTCTGGACCCGGAAGGGTCGTTCGAAATTGCGCGCCGCGCCCGGGGTACACCGCGGATCGCCAACCGTTTGCTGCGCCGGGTGCGTGACTTCGCCGAGGTGCGCGCCAAGGGCCATATCACCAAAGCGGTGGCGGACCTGGCGCTGAACCTGCTGGATGTCGACGAACACGGTTTCGATCATCAGGACCGGCGTTTACTGCTGACCATGATCGAGAAGTTCGACGGCGGCCCGGTGGGTATCGACAGCCTCGCCGCTGCGATCAGTGAAGAGCGCCACACCATTGAGGATGTTCTGGAACCGTACCTGATCCAGCAGGGTTACATCATGCGCACACCGCGGGGCAGGGTGGTGACGCGGCACGCGTACCTGCACTTCGGTTTAAACATCCCGTCACGAATGGGTGAAATGCCCGTGGCAGACGAGTTTCTCGATGCCGTGGACGATTGATACACATTTTTTGTCGATTTATTCAGGGTTTGTACGGTCATAGGACGGTACTTTTGCGGTAAAGCCCTGAAACCATGAAAAACAGTTGCCTGGCCGGATTGGCAACCTGAGGAGTAAGCACTAGAGTATGCGCGCGCAAAACGGGCTTGGGCCGTTCGCACATCGTTGTCGCGTTTATTACGAGGACACCGATGCGGGCGGCATCGTGTATTACGTTAATTACCTCAAGTTTATGGAACGGGCTCGAACCGAGCGGCTCCGCGAACTGGGCTTTGCCCAATCGCTGCTGGCAGGGGAGGACCTGTTGTTTGTCGTGCACTCCAGCGAAGCGCGCTATCACGCGCCGGCGCGACTGGACGACGAACTGCTGGTAAGCGCTGAAGTAATCGAATTGAACCGTGCCAGCCTGCGCTTCAAACAGCAGGTCAGGCGGGCTACGGATAATGTGCTGCTCTGTGAAGGGCAGTTTCTGGTGGCCTGTGTGCGCACTAACAGTTTGAAACCCCGGGCCCTTCCCGAAGACTTGCGTGCGGCCTTCGCCGACGCGGTCGGCCCGGGTACACACTCAAAGCAGGAGATAAAGCGTGGAAGCTAACGTCGTCGACCATTCCTCCATGTGGAGCCTGGTCAGCAATGCCAGCATCGTGGTGCAGTTGGTAATGTTGACCCTGGTGGCCGCATCGGTGACCTCATGGATCATGATCTTTCAGCGCAGCAATCTGCTGCGCGCCGGTCGACGCGCCCTGGAGAGCTTCGAAGAGCGCTTCTGGTCGGGTATCGACCTGTCCAAGCTGTACCGTCAGGCGGGTAGCAACCCGGACCCGGATTCGGGCGTCGAGCAGATCTTCCGCGCTGGCTTCAAAGAGTTCTCCCGTCTGCGTCAGCAGCCAGGTGTCGACCCTGAAGCGGTCATGGAAGGCGTGGCCCGTGCCATGCGCGTAGCCATCTCCCGCGAAGAAGAGAAACTGGAGCAGAGCCTGCCGTTCCTCGCCACTGTCGGTTCGGTCAGCCCGTACATCGGTCTGTTCGGTACGGTGTGGGGCATCATGAACTCCTTCCGCGGTCTGGCCAGCGCCCAGCAAGCGACCCTGGCCACCGTGGCCCCGGGTATCGCCGAAGCCCTGATCGCCACCGCGATCGGTCTGTTCGCCGCGATCCCTGCCGTAATCGCTTACAACCGGTTCGCCGCTCGCAGCGAAACCTTGTTGGGCCGCTACTACACCTTCGCCGATGAATTCCAGGCGATCCTGCACCGCAAAGTGCACACCAGCGAAGAATAAGCAGGTAATTTCCAATGGCTTTAATCGCTCGAGCTCGCAAAAAGCGCAAGCCGGTCGCCGAGATGAACGTGGTGCCCTACATCGACGTGATGTTGGTATTGCTGGTCATCTTCATGGTGACCGCGCCGATGCTCAATCAGGGCGTGAAAGTTGATCTGCCCAAGGTTTCCAGCGAAGCCTTGCCGCAGGACAACAACACTCAGGTCCTGACCATTTCGATCAAGGCTGACAAGACCTATTACTGGAACCTTGGCAGCGAAGTCGATACCGAGAAGCAACAGGACAGGGCCATGACCCTGCCGCAAATGACCGACGCGGTGACCAAGATCATTCGTGCCGGCACTGAAGGCGGCAAGCGTACCCAGGTCTTCATCCGCGGTGACAAGACCGTCGACTATGGTTCCGTCATGGGCGCCATGGGCGGGTTGCAGAAAGCCGGGGTCGGTAATGTTGGTTTGATTACCGAGGCCCCCTGATGCAGCAACAGCGAGAGCCGTCCGCCTCGGAAAGCTACTTCTGGCCTAGTGTTCTGGCAATTGTCCTGCACGTGCTGGTGTTCGGCATGCTGTTCGTCAGTTTTGCCTTCACACCAGAGCTGCCGCCGGCCAAACCGATTGTCCAGGCAACCCTCTACCAACTGAAATCGAAAAGTCAGGCAACCACCCAGACCAATCAGAAGATTGCGGGTGAGGCGAAGAAATCCGCCGCGCGCCAGACCGAAGTCGAGCAGATGGAGCAGAAGAAGGTCGAGCAGGAAGCGGTGAAGGCTGCGGAACAAAAGAAAGAAGAAGCGGCTCAAAAGGCCGAGGAAGCCAAGAAGGCCGATGAGGCTAAAAAAGCGGACGAAGCGAAGAAGGCTGATGAAGCCAAGAAAGCTGACGACGCGAAGAAAGCCGAAGCCAAGAAGGCCGAAGAGAAACAATTGGCTGATATAGCCAAGAAGAAAGCCGAAGAAGAAGCGAAAAAGGCTGCTGAAGAAGAGGCCAAGAAAGCGGCCGCTGAAGAAGCCAAGAAGAAGATCGTCGAAGACGCGAAGAAGAAAGCCGCCGAAGACGCCAAGAAGAAAGCTGAAGCTGAAGAGGCGAAGAAGAAAATCGCCGATGAAGCGAAGAAGAAAGCTGCTGCCGATGCTGCGAAGAAGAAAGCGCAGGAAGCGGCACGTAAATCGACCGAAGACAAAAAGGCTCAGGCCTTGGCCGATTTGCTTTCCGACACGCCGCAGCGCCAGCAGGCTTTGGCCGATGAGCAGGGTGACGAAGTCGCGGGCAGTTTCGATGACCTGATTCGTGCGCGAGCGGCAGAAGGCTGGGCTCGCCCACCTTCGGCACGCAAAGGCATGACCGTTGTACTGCAGATCGGTATGTTGCCGGACGGTACGGTGACTTCGGTCAGCGTGGCCAAGTCCAGTGGTGATGGTCCGTTCGATGCGTCGGCAGTGGCAGCGGTGAAGAATATTGGACGTTTGACAGAAATGCAGGGAATGAAGCCGAGCGATTTTGCTCCGTATCGTTCATTCAAGATGACATTCACACCTGAGGATCTAGCCTTGTGAGAAACCTTCTTCGAGGAATGCTGGTCGTGATCTGCTGCATGGCAGGGATCGCGATGGCAGATGAAAAGAACATTCTGGTTACCAGCGGCAGCGATCGGGCAACCCCGATCGCCGTTGTACCGTTCGGTTTCCAGGGCGGTGCTGTGCTGCCGGATGACATGGCAGAAATCATTGGTAACGATTTGCGTAACTCGGGCTACTACTCGCCGATTCCAAAGCAAAACATGATCAGCCAGCCAAGCCAGCCGAGCGAAATCATCTTCCGTGACTGGAAGGCGGTGGGTGCTCAATACATGATGGTCGGCAGTATTGTTCCAGCAGGCGGTCGCCTGCAGGTGCAGTGGGCACTGTTCAACGTTGCCACCGAGCAGAAAGTGGCTGACGGCAGTGTTTCCGGTACAACCGAGCAACTGCGTGACATGGCGCACTACATCTCCGATCAGTCGTTCCAGAAACTGACCGGTATCGAAGGTGCGTTCTCGACTCGTCTGCTGTACGTGACGGCCGAGCGTTTCTCCGAGAAAAACACGCGCTACACCCTGCAGCGCTCGGACTACGACGGTGCCCGTGCGGTGACTCTGCTGCAATCGCGCGAGCCGATCCTGTCGCCGCGTTTCGCACCGGATGGCAAGCGCATCGCCTATGTGTCGTTCGAGCAGAAGCGGCCGCGTATCTTCATGCAGAACATCGACACCGGTCGCCGTGAGCAGATCACCAACTTCGAAGGCCTGAACGGTGCGCCCGCCTGGTCGCCGGATGGCAATCGTCTGGCGTTCGTACTGTCGAAAGACGGTAACCCGGACATCTACGTGATGAACCTGGCTTCGCGTCAGATCACTCGTGTGACCGCAGGTCCTGGCATTAACACCGAACCGTACTGGGGCAAGGATGGTTCGACCATCTACTTCACCTCGGACCGCGGCGGCAAGCCACAGATCTACAAAACCAGCGCCAGTGGCGGTGGTGCCGAGCGTGTAACGTTTGTGGGTAACTACAACGCCAACCCGAAACTTTCGGCCGATGAAAAGACTTTGGTGATGATCCACCGTCAGGATGGCTTCACCAATTTCAAGGTGGCAGCTCAGGATCTGCAGCGAGGTAGTGTAAAGATCCTCACTGATAGCACTCTGGACGAGTCACCTACTGTTGCGCCCAACGGCACCATGGTAATCTACGCCACCCGCCAGCAGGGCCGGGGAGTCTTGATGCTCGTGTCCATTAACGGACGCGTTAGGCTCCCGCTTCCTACCGCTCAAGGCGAAGTCAGAGAACCGTCCTGGTCCCCTTACCTGAAGTGAGCGGGCGCTACACGTTTTACTTAACACACTGGGGTTCATTAGGAGTTTCACGATGGAAATGCTGAAGTTTGGTAAATTTGCTGCGCTGGCTCTGGCCATGGCTGTAGCTGTAGGTTGCTCGTCCAAAGGCGGCGACAACGCCGGTGAAGGCGCTGTTGATCCAAACGCTGGTTACGGCGCAAACACTGGTGCCGTTGACGGTTCCCTGAGCGAAGAAGCTGCTCTGCGCGCAATCACCACCTTCTACTTCGAATACGACAGCTCGGACCTGAAGCCAGAAGCCATGCGCGCTCTGGACGTTCACGCCAAAGACCTGAAAGCAAACGGCGCTCGCGTTGTTCTGGAAGGCAACACCGACGAACGTGGTACTCGTGAGTACAACATGGCACTGGGCGAGCGTCGTGCGAAAGCCGTTCAGCGCTACCTGGTACTGCAAGGTGTTTCCCCAGCTCAGCTGGAACTGGTTTCCTACGGCGAAGAGCGTCCAGTTGCTACCGGCAACGACGAGCAGTCCTGGGCTCAAAACCGTCGCGTCGAACTGCGTAAGTAATTCGATATGCGAACGTGCCGTCGTGCTGTAACTGTTCTGGCTCTCAGCCTCGCGCCGCTTGCGGCGTGGGCTGCGGTTCCTGTGGTCGATGACAACTCCGGTTATAACAATAGCGGGAGCAGTTATCCGCCTGCAGGTTACGGTACGAACGGCGCCTATGCCGGGGGAGCGGCTTCGGCCCCTGCCTCGGCACAAGGCATGCTGTTCAACCAACTGCAACAAATGCAGGATCAGATATCGCGCCAGCAAGGTGTGATTGAAGAACTGCAGAATCAGGTTGCGCGCATGAAGCAGGAATCCCTGGAGCGATACCAGGATCTTGATCGGCGCATAGGATCCGGCGTTGCACCTGCCGCGACTCCTGAGAATTCTTCTGCCGGTGGCGATGCAAGTGCTGCTGCCGGTGCTGCCGCTGGCGCCGGGGCTGCTGCCCAGGCACCTGCTGCAAGCAGTGAACCGGGTGATCCGGCCAAGGAAAAGCTGTATTACGATGCCGCTTTCGACCTGATCAAAGCCAAGGATTTCGACAAGGCCAGCCAGGCTTTTGCCGCTTTCCTGCGCAAATACCCGAACAGCCAATACGCGGGCAACGCCCAGTACTGGCTGGGCGAAGTCAATCTGGCCAAGGGCGATCTGCAAGGCGCAGGTCAGGCTTTCGCCAAGGTTTCGCAGCTGTATCCCAAGCATGCCAAAGTGCCTGACTCGCTGTACAAGCTGGCTGATGTAGAGCGCCGCCTCGGTCATACCGACAAGGTCAAAGGCATTCTGCAACAGGTGGTAGCCCAATACCCGGGTACCTCCGCCGCTCAGTTGGCTCAACGCGATCTGCAACGCATGTAAGCAAGCTTGACCCGTTTGGAAGAAACCCGCGCCTGTCGCGGGTTTTTTCGTTAGAATTCACGCCCTTTTTCTGAAACACGCTTCTTGCGGTCTACGCGTTGGCGGGATTGCCTGAAGTGCCTGACGGAGGCGGACAGCCTGTTTAGCTGTTACGCCCGTGGCGACTATGCAAGACACATTGAGAATCACCGAAGTTTTCTACTCGTTGCAGGGGGAAACGCGGACTGCCGGGCTGCCCACGGTTTTTGTGCGCCTGACCGGTTGCCCTCTGCGTTGCCAATACTGCGACAGCGCCTATGCCTTCAGTGGCGGTACCGTGCGCACCCTCGACGACATCCTCGAGCAAGTGGCCGGATTTCGTCCGCGCTACGTCTGTGTCACCGGCGGTGAGCCGCTGGCACAGCCCAATGCCATTCCATTGCTCAAACAGTTGTGTGATGCCGGTTACGAGGTCTCGCTGGAAACCAGCGGTGCCCTCGACATTTCGGCCGTCGATCCGCGCGTCAGTCGCGTTGTCGATCTGAAAACGCCGGACTCGAAAGAAGCGCATCGCAACCGTTACGAGAACATCGAACTGCTGACGCCCAACGATCAGGTGAAGTTTGTCATCTGCTCGCGCGACGACTATGACTGGGCCGTCTCCAAGCTGATTCAGTACGGTCTTGATCGACGTGCCGGTGAAGTGCTGTTTTCCCCAAGCCACCATGACCTCAATGCTCGAGATCTGGCGGACTGGGTGGTAGCGGACAACCTGCCAGTACGGTTGCAATTGCAGCTGCATAAATATCTATGGAATGACGAGCCGGGGCGCTGATATGACAGAACAACTGAATTCCACTGAAAAACGTGCCGTCATCTTGTTGTCCGGCGGTCTCGATTCGGCCACCGTCGTGGCCATGGCTCGCGCCGAAGGCTACCGCTGCTACACCATGAGCTTTGACTACGGCCAGCGTTCCCATGCCGAGTTGCACGCCGCTGCCCGCGTCGCCCGCGACCTGGGTGTGATCGAACACAAAGTGATTGGCCTCAACCTTAATGGCATGGGCGGCTCGGCACTGACCGACAGCAGCATCGACATCCCGGAAGAGTTGGGCGAAGGCATTCCGGTGACGTATGTGCCGGCGCGTAACACGGTGTTCCTGTCTCTGGCGTTGGGCTGGGCAGAAGTGCTTGGCGCACGTGACATCTTTATTGGTGTCAACGCCGTGGACTATTCCGGTTACCCGGATTGCCGTCCGGAGTTCATCGAGTCGTTCGAGCGCATGGCCAATCTGGCCACCAAAGCCGGCGTTGAAGGCAATGGCTTCCGGATTCAGGCGCCACTGCAGAACCTGAGCAAGGCGCAAATCGTTCAGGCGGGTGTGAAGCTCGGCGTAGATTATGGCCTCACCGTCTCCTGCTATCAGGCCGACGATGAGGGCCGCGCGTGCGGCAAATGCGATAGCTGCCGCCTGCGTGCAGAAGGCTTCGCGGCAGCTGGTGTGGACGACCCAACACCTTATTTTTGATTATTTTCAAAAAGGTGTTGAATAGTCCTTAAAAATCAGTATTATACGCGCCACCACACAGCGGGTCGTTAGCTCAGTTGGTAGAGCAGTTGGCTTTTAACCAATTGGTCGTAGGTTCGAATCCCACACGACCCACCATATTTGGCGGTTTAGAAAATCCGGAAGGCCCACGAAAGTGAGGATTTCCGGGTTTTTTTTTGCCTGTAATTTCGCTCCGCGTTATTTCAATACCCGCAGCGCTGACGCAGGTCAGAATCATCTTTTGTATCAACGGGATATTCTGTAGCCTTGCGCAGCTTCAATGCTGTCCGTGCCTGATAATACTCACTCTCCCGGCGGTACCCTCAAGCGGTCCGGAGCCGGGTGTATACTCGACTTTCGCGCGAAAGCGCCTGCAGGTCTTGCGAACATGACGCAGATTTCCGAACGCCTTCTGGTTCAAGCTCACCTCGATGCCAAACAGCCCAAACCGCTGACCGCCGAGGAAGAGGCTTATTACCGTTCCGCCATCGCCGCCGAGCTCAAGGCTCAGGACGCGGTGCTGGTGGCCCACTTCTATTGCGACCCGGTGATTCAGGCTCTGGCCGAAGAAACCGGCGGCTGTGTATCCGACTCCCTGGAGATGGCTCGCTTCGGCAACGCTCACCCGGCCAAGACCGTGGTGGTCGCCGGCGTGAAGTTCATGGGCGAGACCGCGAAGATTCTCAACCCGGAAAAACGCGTGCTGATGCCGACGCTGGACGCGACCTGTTCACTCGATCTGGGGTGCCCGGTGGACGAGTTCTCGGCGTTTTGTGATCAGCACCCGGAGCGCACGGTGGTGGTTTACGCCAACACCTCGGCGGCGGTCAAAGCCCGGGCAGACTGGGTGGTGACGTCGAGTTGCGCGCTGGAGATCGTCGAGAGCCTGATGGACAACGGCGAGACCATTATCTGGGGCCCGGACAAACACCTCGGCACCTACATTCAGCGCAAGACCGGCGCGGACATGCTGCTCTGGGACGGTGCCTGTATCGTTCACGAAGAATTCAAGTCCAAGCAGCTCGAAGACATGAAGGCGCTGTACCCGGACGCGGCGATTCTGGTGCATCCCGAGTCGCCGACTTCGGTGATCGAACTGGCGGACGCCGTCGGTTCCACCAGCCAGTTGATCGCAGCTGCGCAATCGCTGCCAAACAAGACCCTGATCGTCGCGACCGACCGTGGCATCTTCTACAAGATGCAGCAGCTGTGCCCGGACAAGGTCTTCATCGAGGCACCAACCGCCGGTAACGGTGCTGCGTGCCGCAGTTGCGCACATTGCCCGTGGATGGCCATGAACACCCTTGAGCGCACGCTCAAGAGCTTGAAGGAAGGGACCAACGAGATCTTTGTTGATCCAGCGTTGATTCCCCAAGCGATCCGCCCGTTGAAGCGCATGCTGGACTTCACCCAGGCAGCGCGGATGAAGCTGGCCGGTAACGCCTGAATTCTGAAAAGCGCCACAAAACCTGTGGGAGCGAGCAGGCTCGCTCCCACAGTGTTTTTCAGAGTCTGGAAGTTACTTGGTCTTTTTCGGGATTCGGACGACGCGAGTGTCGGAATAGATGTCATGCCACGTGCGCTTCTGCTTGTCGTACAGCGACCAGAAGAATCCCAGCCCCACGCACAGCCACGACGCAATCGACACCATAAACCGCAACAGCGCCTGCCACAGACTGATTGCCGTGCCATTGGCGTTCTGCACACGAATGCCCCACACCTGCATGCCGAGCGTCTGCCCGCCATGGGTCCAGAACTTGGCGAAGAATGCGAAGAGCACCAACACCAGCACCGTCGAGTACAGCGGATCGCCGTCCAGTTGCCCAGCGTCGGTCATTACCCGCAGGCGCTCTTCGCCAATTATTGCTGCCTGGATCAACTTGTAGACGAATCCGGTGACAATCAGCAGGGCGGTGCACAGCAAGAAGTCATAGAACATCGCAGCCAGACGCCGGCCGAGGCCAACGGCAGGAAAATCGCCCTGTGGGGTGAGCAGGTTTTTCGACATGGCAGCCTCTGGACGCAAAATGAAGCGCCATTTTACGGATTTGCGGGCACAAAAAAGCCCCTGATATCAATATCAGGGGCTTTTTCGTAACAGAGAATCAGGCTTCAGCTTGTACTTCGTCAGCCTGCATGCCTTTCTGGCCTTGCACAGCAACGAAGGTCACTTTCTGGCCTTCTTTCAGGCTCTTGAAGCCGTTGCCCTGAATAGCGCGGAAATGCACGAACAGATCCGGACCGCTTTCTGGAGTGATAAAACCAAAACCTTTCTCGTCGTTAAACCACTTGACGGTACCGCTCTGACGTGTGGACATTTCTTATTTCCTTTGACGCATAAATTGATGACAGTCTCTTTCTCATGAAAGAGTACTGGGGCTGGTTGCAGGAGAGTAAGAAGACGTCGAACGGGATGTAGCTAACTTGTAGGCTACTGCCCAGGTCACGATTCCAAGCTGACCCATGCAAACACAGTGGGGAAACTCTACGCCAACTACGGGAGAAAAAACAAGCCCCGTGAAGGCCCCGGTTTTCCTGCGCTTGCTGGCACTTAGTCTGTCCACTAGTGCGGCTTGGACGAATAGCTTGTTCAAATGTTTTCGAACGTTATAAGCAAAGTTCATATTCGAATCAGATGTTAGAAAATGCACTTTTTTGTGGCGATTGCGTTACACATTAGTGCACGCATAACGCAATCGCGTTACTTATAGAAACAGTCAATCAACCGCGATAGTAGCGTTGTGGAACAAATGGCATTTTGCTTACAAGCATTTGCACCTTTTTCCCACGCACGATGGCCCAAACCGGTGTGTCGAGCGAGACATAGGCGCTGTCGAGGTAACCCATCGCCAACGGCCCGCCCAAGGTCGGACCAAAGCCGCCGCTGCACACACTGCCGATGATTTCGCCGGCTTCGTTGACGATTTCCGCACCTTCACGCACTGGCGTACGTTCTTGCGGCAGCAGACCGACGCGTTTGCGTGCGACACCATTTTGTTGCTGAGCGAAAACCTGCTCCGCCCCAGGGAAACCGCCGGCCCGCGCGCCATCAGCGCGGCGCGGCCTGGAGATCGCCCACAGCAGGCTGGCTTCGATTGGCGTGGTTTCGGTGTTCATGTCGTGGCCGTACAGGCACAGGCCGGCTTCCAGACGCAGCGAGTCGCGGGCGCCGAGGCCGATGGCCTGGACTTCCGGTTCGGCGAGCAGGGCGCGGGCGAGTTTCTCTGCATCTGCAGCTGGTACGGAGATTTCGAAACCGTCTTCACCGGTGTAACCCGAACGGCTGACAAAGCAGTCGACGCCGAGCAGATTGACACGGGCGAACTGCATAAAAGTCATTTTTTCAACGGATGGTGCCAGCCGCGCCAGCACGGTGACCGCCGCCGGACCTTGCAATGCCAGCAGAGCGCGCTCTTCGAACAGCGCCGTAATGGTGCACTGATCGCCGATGTGTTTTTGCAGGTGGGCCAGGTCCTGATCCTTGCACGCGGCGTTGACCACCAGGAACAGTTCGTCGTTGCCGAGGTTGGCGACCATCAGGTCATCGAGAATGCCACCGTTGTCGTTGGTGAACATCGCATAACGCTGCATGCCCACCGGCAGGTCAATGATGTCCACCGGTACCAGGGTTTCCAGGGCTTTGGCGGCGTTGGCGCCCGTCAGGCGGATCTGGCCCATGTGCGAGACGTCGAACAGCCCGGCCTGTTCACGGGTGTGCTGGTGTTCTTTCATCACGCCCAACGGGTATTGCACCGGCATGTCATAGCCGGCGAACGGCACCATGCGGGCGCCGAGTTCGATATGCAGAGCGTGCAGCGGGGTTTTCG
>NZ_JAMLFX010000014.1:45251-46792 GCF_023634765.1 Pseudomonas sp. AKS31 | reverse complement strand
TTTGGGGCAAGATCAAGTGCCCCTCCCCCCAGCCCTCTCCCGGAGGGAGAGGGAGTTAATTACGTTTCTCTCCCGGAGGGAGAGGGGGGGCTTGATCAGCATTCGATAATGTTGACCGCCAGACCGCCGCGGGCGGTCTCTTTGTATTTGCTTTTCATGTCGGCGCCGGTCTGGCGCATGGTGCGGATGACTTTGTCGAGGGAGACGAAATGCTGGCCGTCGCCCCGCATGGCCATGCGCACCGCGTTGATCGCTTTCACCGAGCCCATGGCATTGCGCTCGATGCACGGCACTTGCACCAACCCGCCAATCGGGTCGCAGGTCAGGCCGAGGTTGTGTTCCATGCCGATTTCCGCCGCGTTCTCGACTTGCTGCACGCTGCCTCCGAGCACTTCGCACAACGCACCGGCCGCCATCGAACAGGCCACGCCGACTTCGCCCTGACAGCCGACTTCAGCGCCGGAGATCGAAGCGTTCTCCTTGTAGAGAATGCCGATGGCCGCAGCGGTCAGCAGAAACCGCACGACGCCGTCGTCATTCGCGCCGGGAATAAAGCGCATGTAGTAATGCAGCACCGCCGGAATGATCCCCGCCGCGCCGTTAGTGGGGGCAGTGACCACACGTCCGCCATTGGCGTTTTCTTCGTTGACCGCCAACGCGTAGAGGTTGACCCAATCGAGCACTGACAGCGGATCGCGCAACGCCGATTCGGGGTTTTTGCACAGTTGCCGATGCAGCGCCGCCGCACGACGTTTGACCTTCAACCCGCCGGGCAAAATACCTTCGTTACGGCAGCCCGCAGCGACGCAGTCCTGCATCACCTGCCAGATTTTCAACAGGCCGGCGCGAGTTTCCGCCTCCGGGCGCCAGGCGCTTTCGTTGGTCAGCATCACCTGACTGATCGACAGACCGTAGGTGGCGCAATGACCGAGCAAGTCCTTGGCGCTTTTGAACGGGAAGGTCAGCGGCGTGGCGTCTTCGACGATGCGGTCGGCACCGGCCGCGTCCTCGTCGACCACGAAACCACCGCCGACCGAGTAGTACTCGCGGCTGCGAATCTGAATCCCCGCGGCATCGAAGGCGCGAAAGATCATGCCGTTGGGGTGATAGGCCAGCGGCTTGCGGATCATTGCCAGGTGTTCTTTCTCGTTGAACGCAATGCTGTGTTCGCCGAGCAGGTTCAAGCGGCCGTTGCCGCGAATTTCTTGCAGGCGCGCGGCGACGGTTTCGGTGTCGACAGTGTCCGGATGTTCGCCTTCGAGGCCGAGCAGCACGGCTTTGTCGCTGCCGTGTCCTTTACCGGTGGCGCCTAGGGAACCGTACAGTTCGACGCGTACGCTGGCGGTGGTGGTCAGCAGGTTCTCCCGGCGCAGACCTTCGGCGAAACGCGCAGCAGCACGCATCGGGCCGACGGTGTGGGAGCTGGAAGGGCCGATGCCAATCTTGAACAGGTCGAACACGCTTAACGACATGAGTGGTTCTCCGGTTTCTTGTTATAGGAATTGGCGAAATATCAGGCTTGATGCGTTCCTTGTGGGAGC
>NZ_JAMLFX010000014.1:33751-45241 GCF_023634765.1 Pseudomonas sp. AKS31 | reverse complement strand
GCTTGCCAGCGATGGCGGTGTGTCAGGCAGCAGAGATTGAGACTGATCCACCCTCATCGCTGGCAAGCCAGCTCCCACAGGAATCCGTGGTGTTCTGGAGAAAGGGGCAGGTTTTCCCGCCCCTTATTCTTTTAAGCGTAGCTTTCGATCGACGGGCAGGCGCAGACCAGGTTGCGATCACCGAAGACGTTGTCGACACGACCGACCGGTGGCCAGTATTTGCCTTCGATCAACGACGCTACCGGGTACACCGCTTGTTCGCGGCTGTACGGGTGGGTCCACTCGCCAACCAGCTCCGCCGCCGTGTGCGGGGCGTTTTTCAGCGGGTTGTCGTCCTTGTCCAGCGTGCCGTTTTCCACCGCGCGGATTTCTTCGCGGATGCGGATCATGGCGTCGCAGAAGCGATCCAGTTCTTCTTTGGATTCACTTTCGGTCGGCTCGATCATCAGCGTGCCCGCTACCGGGAACGACATGGTCGGGGCGTGGAAGCCGAAGTCGATCAAGCGCTTGGCGACGTCATCGACGCTGATGCCGCTGCTGTCTTTCAATGGACGCAGATCCAGAATGCATTCGTGCGCCACCAGGCCGTTGCTGCCGGTGTACAGCACTGGGTAGTGCTCTTCGAGGCGACGGGAAATGTAGTTGGCGTTGAGGATCGCCAACTGCGAAGCGCGCTTCAGACCGGCGCCGCCCATCATGCGAATGTACATCCAGGTGATCGGCAGAATGCTCGCGCTGCCGAACGGTGCTGCGCAGACCGCGCCTTCCTTGCGTTGCATCTGGCCGTGGCCGGGCAGGAACGGGGTCAGGTGCGACTTCACGCCGATCGGGCCGACGCCCGGGCCGCCACCGCCGTGCGGGATGCAGAAGGTTTTGTGCAGGTTCAGGTGCGAAACATCGCCGCCGAACTTGCCCGGTGCACAGAGGCCGACCATCGCGTTCATGTTGGCGCCGTCGATGTACACCTGGCCGCCGTTGTCATGAATGATCCCGCAGATTTCGCGGATGCCTTCTTCGAACACGCCGTGGGTCGACGGGTAAGTGATCATCAGCGCAGCGAGGTGTTCGCGGTGCTCGATGGCTTTGGCACGGAGGTCTTCGATGTCGACGTTGCCGCGGGCGTCGCAGGCAGTCACGACCACGCGCATGCCAGCCATGTTGGCGGTGGCCGGGTTGGTGCCGTGAGCGGACGACGGGATCAGGCAGATGTCGCGGCGCTCATCGCCACGGCTCTGGTGATAGGCGCGGATCGCCAAGAGGCCTGCGTATTCGCCTTGCGAACCGGCGTTCGGTTGCAGCGAGATCGCGTCGTAACCGGTGGCGGCGCAGAGCATCGCTTCCAGTTCATCGGTCAGTTGTTGGTAGCCGGCACTTTGCGCGGCTGGAGCGAACGGGTGCAGCGCACCGAATTCAGCCCAGGTCACCGGGATCATTTCGCTGGCGGCGTTGAGTTTCATGGTGCACGAGCCCAGCGGGATCATGGTGCGATCCAGCGCCAGATCCTTGTCCGCCAGTTTGCGCAGGTAGCGCATCAGCTCGGTTTCCGAGTGATAACGGTTGAACACCGGGTGGCTGAGAATCGGCGACTGACGCACCAGCGCAGCAGGGATGGTGCTCTGCACCGAAGCAGCCAGCGCAGCGAAGTCCGGCAGGGCCTTGCCGTCGGCGAACAGGCCCCACAGGGTTTCGATATCCGCCTGGGTGGTGGTTTCGTCCACCGACAGGCCAAGACGCTGAGCATCGATCACGCGCAGGTTGATCTGTGCAGCGTTCGCCTTGTCGTGCAGCGCGGCGGTTTGCGCGCCGGTGGCTACGGTCAGGGTGTCGAAGAAGCTGGCTTGTTCGACTTCCGCGCCCAGAGCGGTCAGGCCCTTGGCCAGAATCGCGGTCAGGTGATGCACGCGGTTGGCGATCTGGGTCAGGCCTTTCGGGCCGTGGTAGACGGCGTACATGCTGGCGATGTTGGCCAGCAGCACTTGTGCGGTGCAGATGTTCGACGTGGCTTTCTCGCGGCGGATGTGTTGCTCGCGGGTTTGCATCGCCAGGCGCAGCGCCGGTTTGCCGAAACGGTCAACCGAGACACCGACCAGACGGCCCGGCATGTCGCGCTTGAACGCATCTTTGGTGGAGAAGTACGCAGCGTGCGGGCCACCGAAGCCCAGCGGCACGCCGAAGCGTTGTGCCGAACCGATGGCGACGTCCGCGCCGAACTCGCCCGGGGCGGTCAGCAGGGTCAGGGCCAGCAGGTCTGCGGCCACTGCAACCAACGCGTTGGCGGCGTGGAAGCGCTCGGTCAGTTCGCGATAGTCGAACACGTCACCGTTGCTCGCCGGGTATTGCAGCAGCGCGCCGAAGAACGGCGTCACGTCAGTCAGTTCACGCTCGTCGCCGACCACAACTTCAATGCCCAGCGGCTCGGCACGGGTGCGCAGCACGTCGAGGGTTTGCGGGTGGCTGTGGATCGAGGCGAAAAATTGGTGGCTGCCTTTGTTCTTGCTCAAGCGTTTGCAGAAGGTCATGGCTTCGGCAGCGGCGGTGGCTTCGTCGAGCAAGGATGCGTTGGCGATCGGCAGGCCGGTGAGGTCGCTGATCATGGTCTGGAAGTTCAGCAGCGCTTCGAGACGACCCTGGGAAATTTCTGGCTGGTACGGGGTGTACGCGGTGTACCAGGCCGGGTTTTCCAGGAGGTTGCGCAGGATCGGCGACGGCGTGTGGCAGTTGTAGTAGCCCTGGCCGATGTAGGTCTTGAACAGCTGGTTTTTGCCGGCGATGGATTTGATCATCGCCAGGGCATCGGCTTCGCTGAGGCCGTCGTCCATGCCGAGCACGCTGGTGCCCTTGATGCTTTCCGGGATGACGCTGGCGCTCAGGGCTTCGAGCGAATCGAAGCCGAGGCTGTTGAGCATGGCTTGCTCGTCACCGGCGCGCGGGCCGATGTGACGGGCGATGAATTCGTTGGCGGTGCCGATGTTGATTTGGCTCATGTCGTTATTCCTCAGGCTTCGGCTTGGGCTTTGATCAGGCGGTCGTAGGCGTCTTGATCGAGCAGTTTGGCCACGGCCGATGCGTCGGCAGGCTGGAAGCGGAAGAACCAGCCTTCGCCCAGCGGATCTTCGTTGACCAGTTCCGGGGCGTTTTCCAACGCCGGGTTCACTTCCAGCACATCGCCATCGAGGGGCATGTATACGCCGCTGGCGGCTTTTACCGATTCGACGGTGGCGGCTTCGGCGCCTTTTTCGTAAGCCTGCAGCTCAGGCAGTTGCACGAACACCACGTCGCCCAGGGCGTTCTGCGCGAAAGCGGTGATGCCGACAGTAACGCTGCCGTCAGCTTCGGTGCGCAGCCATTCGTGATCTTCAGTAAAACGCAACTCGCTCATGGAAACTCCTCAGGGGGCCAGACTCGTCTGGTGGACGCGGTGGAAGGCTTGGGCAGGGAAGCCCTTATTTATGAGGAGTTGATTAGCAAGATCGCGGCCAATGTGAGTTTTTCTATATAAAACAATGGCTTGTGGATTTTTTAAGTTGTGGCTGAGGGTGTGGGTGTAGCGAAATCGCTACAGCGTGGGGCAGGGAAAAAAGCTGAACGGGATCAAAGCCTTGCACGGCGGTGACTGGCGGAGGGTGTAGCGATATCGTTCCGCTGTAGCGCTTTCAGTACAGGTGGAGGTCGTTTTTGAAGCAGATATGCCTGGTGTAGGAGCTGCCGAAGGCTGCGATCTTTTGACTGTGTTTTTTTCAACATCAAGATCAAAAGATCGCAGCCTTCGGCAGCTCCTACAGGGGATTTGGGTGAGTCAGGGTTTATTGGGAATGCCGTATTTGCGCAGTCGATGGGCGATGGCGGTGTGCGAGGTTTGCAGGCGGCTGGCCAGTTGGCGGGTCGAGGGGTAGCTGACGTAGAGTTTTTCCAGCAGCGTTTTTTCGAACGACTCGACCGCTTGTTCAAGGCTGTCGACATCGCTGTCTGCCTGACGTGCCACCGAGGTGCCGGCAATGTCGAGATCGCCGATATCCACCAGGCTGCTCTCGCAAATCGCCGCCGCGCGGAAGATCACGTTCTGCAACTGCCGCACGTTGCCCGGCCAGCGATTGTCGAGCAGCGCCGGGTAAGTCCCCGGGGCGAGGCGGCAGACCGGGCGCTGAATCTGCGCGCAAGCCTGCTGCATGAAATATCGCGCCAGCAACAGAATGTCCTGGCCGCGCTCGCGCAGCGGCGGGACTTCGACGTTGAGCACGTTGAGGCGGTAGAACAGGTCTTCGCGGAACAAGCCCTCGCTGACCATTTTTTCCAGGTCGCGGTGAGTCGCGCTGAGGATGCGCACGTTGACCTTCACTTCGCGATCACCGCCCACGCGACGGAAGCTGCCGTCGTTCAAGAAGCGCAGCAGCTTGGCCTGCAAGTACGGCGACATCTCGCCGATCTCATCGAGAAACACCGTGCCCTGGTTGGCCAGTTCCATCAGCCCCGGTTTGCCGCCGCGCGCCGCGCCGGTGAAGGCGCCGGGGGCGTAGCCGAACAGTTCGCTCTCGGCGAGGTTCTCCGGCAGCGCCGCGCAGTTGAGGGCAAGAAACGGTGCACTGTGGCGAGCGCTGATGGCGTGGCAGGCGCGGGCGACCAGTTCCTTCCCAGTGCCGGTTTCGCCTTGAATCAACAGCGGTGCGTCAAGGGCGGCGACTCTTTGGGCGCGAGCCTTGAGCGTGCGGATCGCCGGGGATTCGCCGAGCAGTGCATCGAAACCTTCGGCGTGGTCGTGGTGCAGCGCCGAGAGTTGTTCGCCGATGCGGTTGGGTTGATACAAGGTCAGCAAGGCGCCGGCGTCGGTGATCGGCGTGGCGTCGAGCAGCAGGGTCTGGCCGTTGACCGTGATCTCGCGCAGCGGCAGACGGAAGCCATTTTCGAGCAAGGTGTCGAGCAGCGCGGGATCGTTGAACAGTTCCGCGACACTCTCGCCGGCCGGTTCGCGACCGTACAACGCGATCAACGCCGGGTTGGCCAGCAGCACCTTGCCGGCACTGTCGAGCGCCAGAACAGGATCGGTCATTGCCGCCAGCAATGCGTCGAGCTGCAAATGCCGACGCTGGCCGGGGAGGATGTCGACCACGGTCACCGCTTCCACGCCGAGCACCCGGAACAGCGCATCTTTCAGTTCTTCGAGCACTTGCGGGCTCAGGGTCGGTGCGTCGATGTAGACGTTCGGCGGGATCATCTCCACCGCATCCAGATTGAGATTGCGCCCACCGAGGATAGCCAGGACTTCCTGGGTGATGCCGACGCGGTCGATGAAGCTGACGTGGATACGCATGGGGCGGTTCAGTGATCTGCAGAGCGGAGGGTGGCAAGTATGCCTTGGGCTTGGAGAGAGGTGAAAGCAAAAGCACCCTCACCCCAGCCCTCTCCCGGAGGGAGAGGGGGCTGACCGAGGTGTCTTGGGGTCTACATCGACCTGAAGTAGCCAGTCGATTATGGATTCGGTAAAGCGAGTTCAGGTCGGCGTAACTCCGAAGCATCTCCCAATCAGTCCCCTCACCAGCCCTCTCCCAAGGGGAGAGGGGGCCGACCGAGGTGTCTGAGGTTTGACATCGACCTGAAAGAACCAGTCGATTATGGATTCGGTAAAGCGAGTTCAGGTCGGTGTAACTCCGAAGCATCTCCCAATCAGTCCCCTCTCCCTCGGGGAGAGGGCTAGGGTGAGGGGCTTTTCAAGGTTTACTCAAAATGCTCAAGATTGACCGGGTCGCCGGATTTCATATCGAGCTGCTTGCGAATGTCTTCAAACATCAGATCGTAATGCTTGTGCACCGAGCCGATCTGGCTGTGGGTTCTGGGTATGCCATATTTCTCGGCGATTCGCGTCACGTTGTTGGCGAAGTTGTAGGCCTCCTCCTTGGGCAGGAAGAAGGTTTCTTTCATGTCTTTTCCCTGAAGGTTGCCATGCATCGTGAACTGGATGCCTTTGCCTTTTTGCGGATCGGTGAACACTTCATAGTCGAGGTGTACGTTGTAACTGACATCGTCCGGGGTCAACGCGTGCCGCTCGATATGCAAATGACCGGGTTCAAACTGGGCCATGGTTTTCTCCTTTCAAGGCATTGGAGAAGGGCAGACCCTCGGTCTGCCCCCGTAGTTTCTGATTATCGGTAAGTGATGCCGGGCTTCGCGGTAGTCACGCAAGTACCGGCCGTGCCCTGGACGATGGCTTCGATGTCCGCCAGCGAACCGATCACCGCGACCTTGCCAGTATGGCGTGCAAATTCGCAGGCTGCCTGCACCTTCGGCCCCATCGAGCCGGCGGCGAAACCGAGGCGTTCGAGTTCATCCGGGTGCGCTTCGGCGATGGCTTTCTGCGTTGGTTTGCCGTAATCGATGAACGCCGCGTTGACGTCCGTGGCGATCACCAGCAAATCGGCTTCCAGTTGCTCGGCGAGCAGCGACGAGCACAGGTCCTTGTCGATCACCGCCTCGATACCCTTGAGGTTGCGGTTCTCGTCATACATGGTCGGAATCCCGCCGCCACCGGCGCAAATGACGATGCTGCCCTTGTCCAGCAGCCACTTGATCGGGCGGATTTCGAAGATGCGTTTTGGCCGAGGGCTGGCGACCACACGGCGGAACTTGTCGCCGTCCGGGGCAATCGCCCAGCCTTTTTCGGCGGCGAGTTTTTCCGCTTCAGCCTTGTCGTAGACCGGGCCGATCGGTTTGCTCGGTTTCTGGAAGGCCGGATCCTTGGCGTCGACTTCCACCTGAGTGAGCAGGGTGGCGAACGGCACTTCGAAGTCGAGCAGGTTGCCCAGTTCCTGTTCGATGATGTAACCGATCATGCCTTCGGTTTCGGCACCGAGCACGTCCAGCGGGTAAGGGGTGACGGAGGTATAAGCCGCCGCTTGCAGTGACAGCAGGCCGACTTGCGGGCCATTGCCGTGGGCGATGACCAGTTGGTTGCCGGGATGGATCTTGGCGATTTGCTCGGTGGCGATGCGGATGTTGGCGCGCTGATTGTCAGCGGTCATCGGTTCACCACGGCGGAGCAGGGCGTTACCGCCCAGCGCTACGACGATACGCATGGTGCATGTCCTTTTCGTGTTGATCGTTCCCATGCTCTGCGTGGGAATGCCGCCACGGACGCTCCGCGTCCGCTGTGACGCAGAGCGTCACGGGATGCATTCCCACGCGGGAGCGTGGGAACGATCATGGATCAACAGTGGTTACAGATCAGCCAGGGTCGAGACCAGAATCGCCTTGATCGTGTGCATGCGGTTTTCCGCTTGCTCGAAGGCGATACAGGCAGGCGACTCGAATACGTCGTCGGTCACTTCGATGCCGTTTGCCAGGTGCGGATACTGCTCGGCGATCTGTTTGCCGACCTTGGTATCGCTGTTGTGGAACGCCGGCAGGCAGTGCATGAACTTGGTACGCGGGTTGCCGGTGGCTTTCATCAGTTCGGCGTTGACCTGGTACGGCAGCAGTTGCTGGATACGCTCAGCCCAGGCTTCCACCGGCTCGCCCATCGACACCCAGACGTCGGTGTGAATGAAGTCGACGCCTTTGACCGCCGCTTTCGGGTCTTCAGTCAGGGTGATACGTGCGCCGCTTTCTTCCGCATATTTGTGGCAACGCTCGACCAGATCATCCAGTGGCCACAGGGCTTTCGGCGCACAGATGCGCACGTCCATGCCGAGTTTGGCGCCAACCAGCAGCAGCGAGTTGCCCATGTTGTTGCGTGCGTCGCCCAAGTAGGCGTAGCTGATTTCATGAATCGGCTTGTCGGCGTGTTCACGCATGGTCAGCACGTCGGCGATCATCTGAGTCGGGTGATATTCGTCGGTCAGGCCGTTGAACACCGGCACGCCGGCGAACTTCGCCAGCTCTTCGACGATTTCCTGTTTGAAGCCACGGTATTCGATGGCGTCGTACATGCGCCCGAGCACGCGGGCGGTATCTTTCATGCTTTCTTTGTGGCCGATCTGCGATGAGTTCGGGTCGATGTAGGTGACGTTGGCGCCTTGGTCATAGGCTGCCACTTCGAAGGCGCAACGGGTGCGGGTCGAGGTTTTTTCGAAGATCAGGGCGATGTTGTTGCCCTTCAGGTGTTGTTGTTCGGTGCCGGTGTATTTCGCGCGTTTCAGATCGCGGGACAGGTCGAGCAGGTAACGCAGCTCACGTGGTGTGTGGTGTTCGAGGCTGAGCAGGTTACGGTTGTGAATGTTGAAAGCCATGATGGATCTCCTTCGGTGTCGGTTATCCCCCTGGCCGCACTTTATAAGTGCCGGCCAGGGCTCAGAGGTTTAGTAATCGATCGGGTCGCGGATGATCGGGCAGGTCATGCAGTGGCCGCCGCCACGGCCTCGGCCCAGTTCACCGGCGCTGATGGTGATGACTTCCACGCCTGCCTTGCGCAGCAGGGTGTTGGTGTAGGTGTTGCGGTCGTAGCCGATGACCACGCCCGGCTCCACGGCCACCACGTTGTTGCCGTCGTCCCATTGCTCGCGTTCGGCGGCGAAGCTGTTGCCGCCGGTTTCCACCACGCGCAGCTTCGGCAGGTTGAGGGCTTTGGCCACGGTGTCGAGGAAGGTGCCTTCTTCGCGGCGGATGTCGATGCCGCCCTGTTTGCTTTCGTCAGGACGCAGGGTGAACGCGACGATCTGATTCACTACTTCCGGGAAAATCGTCACCAGGTCGCGGTCGCAGAAGCTGAACACGGTATCGAGGTGCATCGCGGCGCGGGACTTCGGCAGGCCGGCGACGATGACTTTTTCCACGGCTTTGTTCTTGAACAGGTTCAGCGCCAGTTGGCCGATGGCCTGACGCGATGAGCGCTCGCCCATGCCGATCAACACCACGCCGTTGCCGATCGGCATGACGTCGCCGCCCTCGAGGGTGGAGCTGCCGTGATCCTTGTCCGGGTCGCCGTACCAGATCTCGAAATCGGCGTTGGTGAATTGCGGGTGGAATTTGTAGATGGCGGTGGTCAGCAGGGTTTCCTGACGGCGCGCTGGCCAGTACATCGGGTTCAGCGTCACTCCGCCATAGATCCAGCAGGTGGTGTCGCGGGTGAACTGGGTGTTCGGCAGCGGCGGCAGAATGAAGCTCGAATGGCCGAGGAAGTCGCGGAACATCTGGATGGTCTTGCCGCCGAAACTGTCCGGCAGATCATCGGCAGATACGCCACCGATCAGGAATTCAGCGATGTGTCGCGGTTCGAGGCTTTTCAGCCAGGATTTGACTTCGTTGATCAGGCCCAGGCCCACCGAATCGGCGGTGACCTTGCGCTCCAGGATCCAGTCCAGCGCCTCAGGGATGGCGACGATGTCGGTCAGCAGGTTGTGCATTTCCAGTACATCGATGCCGCGCTCGCGCATTTTGGTGACGAAGTCGAAGTGGTCACGCTTGGCCTGGGCCACCCAGAGCACATCGTCGAACAGCAGTTCATCGCAGTTGTTCGGGGTCAGCCGCTGATGGGCCAGACCTGGGGAGCACACCATGACTTTGCGCAGTTTGCCGGCTTCGGAATGGACGCCGTACTTAACTTTTTCCGTGGTCATTTCAGATCCTCCAGATAACAAATCAATCAGGGGTTACAGAGTCAGGAAGCCGTCGTAAAGACCGTAGGCCGCCACCAGGGCACCGACGACCACTGCGGCGAAAATCAGCTTCTCGACGTTAGTGAAAATCGCTTGTTTGAGTTCCAGCTTGGCCTTGGCGAACAGAATCGCGCCGGGTGCGTAAAGCAGGGCCGAGAGCAGCAGATACTTGACCCCGCCGGCATACAGCAGCCACACCGCGTAGATCAGGGCGATGCCGCCGATAATCAGATCCTTGCGCCGCTCGGCTGCAAAGCCTTCATAGCTTTCTCCGCGCACCGCCAGCAGCAGGGCGTAGGCCGCCGACCACAGGTACGGCACCAGAATCATCGAAGTGGCGAGGTAGATCAGCGACAGGTAAGTGCTGGCCGAGAACAGGGTGATGATGAGGAAAATCTGCACCATCGCGTTGGTCAGCCACAGGGCGTTGACCGGCACATGGTTAGCGTTTTCCTTGCGCAGGAACGCCGGCATGGTGTGGTCTTTGGCGGCGGCGAACATGATCTCCGCACACAGCAGCACCCACGACAGCAGCGCCCCCAGCAGCGAGATGATCAGACCGACGCTGATCAGCACTGCGCCCCAGTGACCGACCACATGCTCGAGCACGGCGGCCATCGACGGGTTCTGCAGTTTCGCCAGTTCCGGTTGGGTCATGATGCCCAGCGACAGCACGTTGACCAGCACCAGAAACAGCAGCACGGTGATGAAGCCGATCACGGTGGCTTTGCCGACGTCCGAGCGTTTTTCCGCACGGGCCGAGAAGATGCTTGCACCCTCGATGCCGATGAACACCCACACGGTGACCAGCATCATGTTGCGCACCTGGTTCATCACACTGCCCAGATCCGGATTTTTGATGCCCCAGATGTCGGCGGTGAAGATGTCCAGTTTGAAAGCGAACACCGCGATCAACACGAACAGCAGCAGCGGTACGACCTTGGCAACCGTGGTCACGAGGTTGATGAACGCCGCTTCCTTGATCCCGCGCAGCACCAGAAAGTGCACCGCCCACAACAGCACCGAGGCGCCAATCACCGCTGCGACAGTATTGCCCTCACCGAAAATCGGGAAGAAGTAACCGAGGGTGCTGAAGAGCAGAACGAAGTAACCGACGTTGCCCAGCCAGGCACTGATCCAGTAGCCCCAGGCGGACGAGAAACCCATGTAATCGCCGAAACCGGCCTTGGCGTAGGCGTAGACGCCGCCGTCCAGGTCAGGCTTGCGATTGGCGAGGGTTTGAAAGACAAAAGCGAGGGTGAGCATGCCGACAGCAGTGATGGCCCAACCGATAAGTACCGCACCGACGTCGGCGCTGGCGGCCATGTTTTGAGGCAAGGAGAATATCCCGCCACCGATCATTGAGCCGACTACCAATGCAACCAGTGCACCTAGTCGTAGTTTTCCGGGAGCTTCAGACATTGCATGACTCCATTGCAGGAGAGAAGAGATCACAGCGTAGTTCTGTTGTCTGTTCAAACAGCTGACTTAGATCAGTGCATGGTCACATTCCATTGTTAATGAATGACTTAGGCTTCGACTGAAGGCATAAATACTCTGCCCGCAAGGCCCGTCCTAGAGGCGTTGTGGCTACATTGTTGGGAATGGCTATTATTACTTTCGAATTATCACGCTAGTTCTTTTTCAGCTTTTGGCAAATTTTCAGCGTCTGTTTTCAGTACAGAATTGAATTATCGGGATCAGCGCACAAAACTGTCTTAACGTGCTAGGCGTTAGCGTCATCGGCTATATATAAACAGGCGTTAATTGGCGTTACCTGATAAACGTCATCTACCTTTATCCGTTTAGTTAATAGTTGTTACAAATGCACGCTCACCACACTTCAAAGGGAAACTGAAATGTCGCAACCGACGCAAAAGCTGCGATTAGGCGCGTTGATCGCGCTGGT
>NZ_JAMLFX010000014.1:30678-33741 GCF_023634765.1 Pseudomonas sp. AKS31 | reverse complement strand
CGGGGGTATTTTCTCGCTGCCGCAGAACATGGCGGCACGCGCCGATGCCGGGGCGATCCTGATCGGTTGGGGCATCACCGCGATCGGCATGCTGACCCTGGCGTTCGTGTTCCAGACGCTGGCCAATCGCAAACCCGAGCTGGATTCCGGCGTGTACGCCTACGCCAAGGCCGGGTTTGGCGACTACATGGGATTTTCATCTGCGTGGGGTTACTGGATCAGTGCCTGGCTGGGCAACGTCGGTTATTTCGTGCTGCTGTTCAGCACCCTCGGTTACTTCTTTCCGGTGTTTGGCCAGGGCAATACGCCAGTCGCCATCGGCTGCGCCTCGGTGCTGCTGTGGGCCGTGCACTTTCTGGTGATGCGCGGGATCAAGGAAGCGGCGCTGATCAATCAGTTGACCACGGTGGCCAAGGTTGTACCGCTGATCATGTTCATCGTCATCGCGGCGGTCGCGTTCAAGGCTGACATTTTCACTCGTGACATCTGGGGCACCAGCAACCCGAATTTCGGCGGGGTGATGGACCAGGTGCGCAACATGATGCTGGTCACCGTGTTCGTGTTCATCGGCATCGAAGGCGCCAGTGTGTACTCGGCGCGGGCGGAAAAACGCAGTGACGTCGGCCGCGCCACGGTGATCGGTTTTATCGGCGTGCTGGCGCTGCTGGTGCTGGTCAACGTGCTGTCGCTGGGGATCATGAGCCAGCCGGAACTGGCCAATCTGCAGAACCCGTCACTGGCGGCGGTGCTCGAGCACATCGTCGGGCCATGGGGCGCCTTGTTGATCAGCATTGGCCTGGCGATTTCACTGCTCGGCGCGTTGCTGTCCTGGGCCTTGCTGTGCGCGGAAATCCTCTTCGCCACAGCGAAAGACAAGACCATGCCGGCGTTCCTGAAAAAGGAAAACAAGAACCATGTGCCGGTCAACGCGTTGTGGCTGACCAACGTGATGATCCAGATTTTCCTGTTGATCACGCTGTTTTCGGCGGGCACTTACACCAGTCTGATTTATCTGGCCTCGTCGATGATTCTGGTGCCGTACCTGTGGTCGGCGGCATATGCGGTGTTGCTCAGCGGGCGCGGCGAAACCTACGAATACGCTTCGGCCGAGCGCACCAAGGATCTGCTGATCGGCGGCATCGCCCTCGGTTATGCGGTGTGGTTGTTGTATGCCGGCGGGGTGAAGTATTTGCTGCTCTCGGCGTTGCTCTATGCACCGGGGGTGATCCTGTTTGCCAAGGCCAAGCATGAGGCGGGCGAGCCGCTGTTCACCCATGTCGAGAAAGGCATTTTCACCTGCGTGATCATCGGCGCGGGGCTGGCGGCGTATGGGTTATACAGCGGTGTGCTGTCGTTGTGAGGTTGTCGCTGGCGTATCGACCGCCAGGCGATGTTGGGGTTTCTCGCGGCGCGGGTTGAGACCTGGCGTGATCGCGGGAATGCGGCGCAGCTTTTGTGGGCGTGCTTGAGTCGGGCGGATTGATCAAAGGTTTGTGTTGGCAAAATCGGCCCCATCGCTGGCAAGCCTGCTCCCACAATGTCCGTGCCGCACCTGTAATCTGTGAACGCCCGGAAACCTGTGGGAGCTGGCTTGCCAGCGATGGGGTCTGAGCAGTTACCACCACTCTGGGCGGTGTGAACCCAATTCTGTGGCCGGCAACGCCCCCTGAATCGGTGTGCCGCTGATCTTCACCGGCACCTGCAAACGATGTGCCGGGCCCCATGGAGTCTGCTCCACCAGCGAAGATTGATCCTGTTCATCCTCGGCGCGCAGTGCTTCAGTGGTCCCCGGCCCATGCTCAACCAACAACTTCGCCGTTCGTGCCAGCGACAACCGCGCCGAGCCACCGCGACCCGTGTTCAAACGCTCGGTCAAAAGTCGGAGCGCACTCGCCGCCATTAAATATCCGGTCGCATGATCCAGCGCCTGCACCGGCAACGGCGTTGGTTTGTCAGCCTGTTTCCAGCGCTGCCCCGCCTCGGCAATGCCGCTGCTCATCTGCACCAGGCTGTCGAAACCACGGCGGTTCTGCCACGGGCCGCTCCAGCCGTAAGCGTTGAGACCGACATCGATCAGGCCCGGCGCCAGTTGCCGGCGGCGCTCAACGCCGAAGCCGAGGTTTTCCAAGGCGTCGGCGCGGTAACCGTGCAGCAGAATGTCGGCGTCTTTCAGCAATCTCTCGAACACCGCGCGCTCAACCGGATCATGCAGATTCAGCCGCGCGCAGCGTTTGCCGAGGGTCATTTCCGGGACGACACCGGGCTCTTTCCAGCTCGGTGAATCGATGCGCAATACGTCGGCGCCAAGGCCGGCGAGAAAACGGCTGGCGGTGGGGCCGGCGAGCACACGCGTCAGGTCCAGCACTTTGATTCCGGCCAACGGTCGCGCCACGCAGCCTTGCCAGGGTCGGCTGTTTTCATCCCGGGACTCAAGGAAGTGCACCAGCGGCTCGGCATTTACCGCCAGCCCCTGCGGATGCATCTGCCACTGCGCCCAACTGCGCATTTCGGCGGCGCAGCCCTTGGCCTCGACCACCGCTTGCTCCAGATCCGTACTTGTCCATTGCGCGACTTTCGCCGCCATCGCTCCACGGTCGGCGCAGGCACCGAGCACGCGTTCAGCGGCGGCGCGATGATGCGGGGCATTGGTGTGCAGGCGAATCCAGCCGTCGCGGGTCTGATAGTCGCCAGCGACGGAATCCCACAGTGGCGGAACTAGCCAGCCCATCGGCCGCAACGAGGTCGAGAACCAGAACGAGGCCAGGCGCCGGTCGACTTCAACAGCGGGCAAATGACCGGTCTGTTGATCGATCAAGTGGCTGACAGCCTGACCGGCAGCGGCGATGCTCGCGCAGGCAAGCTCAGTGACGGCGAACGCCGAGGGCAGGGCGCCGCTGTTGGTGAACGGAATCGGCGTGTGCGACAAGCCGAGTGCGGCTTGAGTGGACGTGAGTAAATCAGTCATCGAAGGCCCTCCGGAGCGAGAGGGCGATGATAGTGCAAAAGCATGTCGGGTCAGATGAAAACCCCGATTCTAGAGGACACCTTTTAGCCCTGTGGGAG
>NZ_JAMLFX010000014.1:0-30668 GCF_023634765.1 Pseudomonas sp. AKS31 | reverse complement strand
GCTTGCCAGCGATAGCGGAGTGTCAGTCAACAATGTACTGACTGATGTGCCGCCATCGCTGGCAAGCCAGCTCCCACAAGGTTTTGTGGTGGATTGAATGGCGCGGTCAGACGCGAAACTGATCCATCAATTTCATCTGCTGACTGGCCAGGGCATTGAGCTGGCTGCTGATCGCCGCCGACTCGGTGGCCTGCTCGGTCAGGGTTTCAGTCACGGTACGAATCGCCGAAACGTTGCGATTGACCTCTTCAGCCACCGCACTCTGCTGCTCAGCCGCGCTGGCAATCTGCAGGTTCATGTCGCTGATCACCGTCACCGCGTCACTGATCTTGCCCAACGCATCGACTGCCTGACGGATCTGCCCGGCGTTGTTGTGCGCCTGGGTCTGGCTTGAATGCATGGTCGCGACCACGCCCCGTGTACCGGTCTGAATCCGCTCGATCACGATGCGGATTTCCTCCACTGAATCCTGCGTGCGCTTGGCGAGGTTGCGCACCTCGTCGGCGACCACGGCAAAGCCACGGCCGCTCTCACCGGCGCGGGCCGCTTCAATCGCGGCGTTGAGGGCCAGCAGGTTGGTCTGTTCGGCGATGCTGCGGATCACTTCCAGCACCGAACCGATCTGTTCGCTGTTGACTGCCAGCGCTTCAACTTCAGTCACGGCCTTGCTGACTTCATCAGCCAGTTGATTGATATCGCGGGTGCTGCGCTCGATGATCGACATGCCGTCCTTGGCCGACTGATCGGCACCTTTGGCGGCATTGGCTGCGTTGGAGGCGCTGTTGGCGACATCGTGGGCAGTGGCGCTCATTTCGTTGGACGCGGTGGCGACCTGGTCGATTTCGCGGAACTGCACCTGCATGCCTTCGCTGGTCTGGCGGGCGATTTCCGAGGACTGGTCGGCGGTGCCGCGTGCTTCGGTGATGCTCTGTTTGATCTGGGCGATGGTCGGTTGCAGCTTGTCGAGGAAACGGTTGAACCAGTTCACCAGTTCGCCCAGTTCATCTTTTTTGCTGTAGTTCAGGCGCTGGGTCAGATCGCCTTCGCCGCTCGCAATGTTCTTCAGCATTTCGGCAACGCTGTTGATTGGCCGGGTGACGCCGGACGCGGTCAGCCAGATCAGCAGCAGGCCGATAAGACCGGCGACCACAGCGACCAGCAGCGCGGTGATCACACCGGTTTCCTGAGCATCATCGAGCACCGCTTGCAGCTTGACCGAGTCAGCCAGCAGCACTTGTTTCGGCAGGTCGATGACCACGCCCCAGGCGCGCGAGTTGCCGATTGGATCGACCGGGTACACGGCACGAATCAGGTCGCCCTGTTCGAGAATTTTCGGTGTGCCGGAGGTCAGCAGTTGCAGCACGTCCTTGCCATCGGCGCCAAGGGTGTCACTGATTTTTTTGCCGACCTTGGTGGCGTCAGAACTGTCGGCACCCAACACGCCGCTGCCGGAGACGATCAGCATGTGCCCGGCGTTGTTGAACAGATTGCGCTGGGAATCCACGGCGGCCGCTTGCAGCGCGTCGAGGGCGATGTCGACACCGACCACGCCGATGGCTTTACCGTCGACGATCAACGGCACGGAAATGGTCGTCATGAGCATTTCCTTGCCACCGACGGTGTCGGCGTACGGGTCGAGCAGGCAGGTACGTTTGTTGTCGCGAGGGCAGGTGTACCAACTGTTGTAGGGCGTGCCGCTGAGGCTGAGGGTGGTCTTGGTCATGTCTTCTTCGACCATGATCGTATTCAGCGCCGAGCCGGCGGCGCGGCTCCAGTAAGTGGCGAAACGCCCGGCTTCGTTGGACTGGCGCGCGGCGTCATTGACGAACTCGCTGTCCTTGCCATCGAGGCCATTGGGCTCGAAAGCGAGCCAGATACCGAGGACTTTGTCGTTGCGCTCAAAAGCGGTTTTCAGGCTCAGGTTCAACTCTTCGCGCAAGGCGCCGGCGTCCAGCGAACGCTTGGCGGCCATGACGCGCATGTCCTTGATCTGATCTGCTACGGCAGTGATCACCGTCAGGCTTTCGCTGAAGGTCTTCTGCACCCGCACCGCTTGTTCAGCGGCTTTGGCTTGCAGCAGGTTTTGCACGCTGGCGGTGAGCAGCTTGTTGCTGGAGGCACTGACCAGTTCGTCGTTCTGGTTGGTCTGGTAGATGTTCATGCCAACAATCAGCGCGACCACACCGAGCAGGCACAGGCCGGAGAGCAGGACGATTTTCAGGCGAATGGACAGAGAGTCGAACATGGGGCGATCTCGAGAATGAATAAACGGGTGGCATTCGGGCAGGAACTACCCGCTTCGCCAAATCCATTCAGCGCCATTCAATGCTCATCGGCGTGGAAGCAGAGGGCATGAGGCGTGTGCCGACGAACGGTCAGCGCTAAACGTTTGCGCAGGGGAAAGTGCTGAAAAAGCGAATAATTACAGGGATGTTTCAGTGCGATGACGGGTCAGTGCAGCCCCGGATGGATTCCGGTCGCGACCAGATCCACAGATTGCCCAGGCTCATCCCGGCGATCGCCAGAAAGACCGGCCAGCCGTGATCGAGCATCACCAGCATCAAGGTCGCGCAGAGCAACATGCTCAGCGTCGCGCTGACCTTGGCTTTGCGCGCGATGATCTTGCCGTTGCGCCAGTTGCTCAGGATCGGCCCGAACAAGCGATGGTTTTCCAGCCAGGCACTCAGGCGCGGCGAGCTGCGGGTCGCGGCCCAGGCGGCGAGGAGGATGAACTCGGTGGTCGGCAGGCCGGGCACGACAATGGCGATCAGGCCGATGCCGAGGCTGACGTAGGCCAGCAGGCCGAACAGCAGACGGGCGAGTTTCGAGGAGGCGGGTTGCGGCATGGGCTCAGCGGTGGCTTCTGAAGCGGAATGGAGATCTTACAGGCTTACGCAGTTCCCCTGTAGGAGCTGCCGAAGGCTGCGATCTTTTGATGTTGTTTTCAAGATCAAAAGATCGCAGCCTTCGGCAGCTCCTACAGGGGGATGTGTGTTGCTTCAGGCGGGTTCGGCCTCTGTGGCGTAAGCCTGTTCCAGCAGCACGGTAAAGCGATTAAACGCATCGAGCGCGCCTTGCTCCACTTCAGCCTCTTCTTCAGCGCTGAACTGCAACGAGTCGAGAGTGCGCACAAAGCGCTTCCAGCCTTCAGCACGGCCACCTTCAGGCTCACCGAGGTGACGGGCGCCAAAGGTTTCGCTCAACTCCAGCGCCACGGCGCGTTTGATCAGGAATGCCGCGCCGAGCTTCGAACCTTCGGAGACAAAAATCCAGCCCAGAGCACGAGCCTTGCTCGGGTTTTTCACTGCTCCGGCGACCGGTGCCGGCACTTCAGTGTCGAGATCGGCGAGGTCAGCCTTGGCCGCTTCGGCGCGGCAACGGGCCGGCAGATCCGGCACGATGGCGGTCAGTTCCGCGTCGTTGTACAGCTCGACCAGTTCCGACTGGAACAGGTACTGCGCGACGACGAAGCGGGCGAAGTTGGCGCGGGTCTCGAACGGCGCATGGGCTTTGACCAGCGCGTCGAGCTTGCTGTGCGGCTCGTGGGTGATCTGGTTCAGGCGTTGTGAACGCAGGGCTTTTTCCGAAGTGGTCATGACATGTCCTTGATAAAAGAGGCGCTTGATAACGAGACGAACAAGGCGACGTACAAGCGTAAAAAAACCTCACGGCGCGGTGCCTGAACACGCGCAGTGAGGTTGGCCGGATCAGATGTCCCAGATCAGGTTGATCGCGAAGTTGCGGCCCGGTTGGGTCAGGCGATCGAGGTTGGCCGGTTGCGTCACCGACGCTTCGCCGACGCTGTCGTAACCGCGCACGTCATCCCACAGCCAGTACTTCTTGTCGGTCAGGTTGTAGATGCCGCCGCTGACGGTGACGTCGTCGGTGACTTTGTAATAACCGGCCAGGTCAAGAATGCCGAAGCCCGGGGTCTTGAATTGGCTGCTGACGCCATCCGGTGACTTGAAGTTGCTGTCGTCGACGCGATCCTTTTTCTTCACCAAGGTCCAGCTCAGCAGGCCGCCGTAGTTGTCCTGGTCGTAACCCAGACCGAATACGCCGGTCAGCGGGTTGACGCTGTTGATCGGCTCGCCGTTGTCGTTGTTGCGACCGTAGGCGTAGGCGATCGAGCCCTGGGTGTAGAGACCTTGCGGCGCACCGAACGAGTCCAGGTTCAGACGACCTTTGACTTCCGCACCTTTGATGGTGGCGTGCTTGATGTTGGCCGACTGGAAGGTCAGCTCGTTGCGGCCCGGGGTCACGGCGTCTTCGTTGATGAAATCGCGGTACTTGTTATAGAACACCGCCACGTCGAACGAGCCTTGCTCGAAGTGGCCGCGCAGACCGGTTTCGTAGCTTTTGCTTTTCTCCGGATCGAGGTCCGGGTTCGGCGCCACGCTATAACCGGTGGTGGTATTTTCGAAGCGGCCATACAGGGCTTTCGCGGTCGGGGTGCGGAAGCCTTCGGCGTACTGACCGTACCAGGTGTAGTTTTCGCTCAGGGCGTAGGTCAGGCCGAATTTTGGCGAGACTTTGTGCCAGGTCTTGTTCTTGTCGCTGACCGTGCCTTGGCCGTCAGCCGCCACGGTGTTGAGGAATTCCTGGGTGATGTGCGGCTTGAGTTGGGTGTAGTCGTAGCGCAGGCCCGGCAGGAAGGTCCAGTTGTTCCAGCTGATCTGATCCTGAGCAAACACGCTGTAGGTGTTGATGGTCGGGTCCGGGAAGTCGGTGGCTTTGGCCAGCACGTCAGCGGTGCTGGTTGCACCAATGGCGGTGCAGCCGCGACCGACCGCCAGGCAGGTGCCGTCGCCGCTGCGCGAGCCGGTGACTTTCTGCTGCTTGATCGTGGTGCCGTAGGTCAAGACGTGATCGGTGGTGCCGATGGCGAACGCCTTGTCCAGTTGCGCATCGAAGACCCACTGCTTTTCTTCGTAAATCGTGTCGCGAGTACGCAGCACTTTGCGAGTGATCGGGTAGTAGAACTCGGTGGTGCTCTGGTCGGTCTTGGCGATCTGGTGGTTGAGGCTCCACTTCACGTTATCGACCAGCAGACTGTCGAGGGCGAATCTGTGTTCGATGCCGAAACGCTCACGGGTGATGGTGTCGTTGCCGGTGCGCCACTGGTACATGCCGCCCGGCAGTACGCTGTTCGGAATGGTCGGGGCGCCATTGAAGTACGGGCCGCCGTAGGCACTTTTCTGATCGGTGTCGCGATCATCCTTGTACTTTTCGTAGGTCAGGCCCAGACGCGAATCTTCGTTGTAGTTCCAGCCGATCTTGGCCAGCACGTTGTAGGCGCTGACGTCTTCCGGGTTGGCGGCGGTGCGTTCCAGACCGGTGCCGTTGTTGCTGCCGTAGGAGTCGGTTTCGTGGCCGTCGCGCTGGCTGTAGTGCAGCAAGCCGTCGAACTGCCCGGCGCGGCCGGCGACGGTGGCGGACTTCAGCCAGCTGTCATCGGCCGAGCTGTAACCGCTTTTCAGGCGCGCACCGACGTCTTTGCCCGGTTTGATGATGTCGTCCGGATCGAGGGTGTAATAGCTCACGGCGCCACCGATGGCGTTGCTGCCGTAGAGTACCGAGGCCGGGCCACGGAGGATTTCCACGCGTTTGACGATTTCCGGGTCAACGTAGTTGCGCTGGGTCTTGGCGTAGGGGCCGTTGAAGAAACCGTCCGGCACTTCCACGCCGTCTACCTGAGTCAGGATGCGGTCGCCGTCGATCCCGCGAATGTTGTAGCCGCTGATGCCGCCACGCTGACCCGCGCCGCCCACGGAAACACCCGGCTCATAACGCACCAGATCCTTGATGGTGTTGACGTTGTTGCGGTCCAGATCCTGACGGGTCTGCACAGTGACTGTGGCCGGCACGCTGTTGACCGACTGCTCCTGACGGGTGGCGCTGATGGTCACCTGATCCAGATTGAGCGTGCCGCTGGCGTTGCGCTTTTCCAGCACGACGTTGTTGTTGCTGATTTTGCGGTAGCTCAGGTTGGTCCCTACCAACAGACGCTCCAGGGCTTTTTCCGCTGGCAACGAGCCACGCACGCCCGGCGACGACACGCCCTGACCCAGTTCTGCCGGCAGGCCGACCTGCCAACCGGTCACGGCGGTGAAGTCATTGAGTGCCGACACCAGTGGCTTCTGACCGATGGAGAACGAGTAATCGCCCATGTTGCGCGCCGGCTGTTCGGTGGCAGCCATCAGCGGCGCCGTGCCGGCCATCAGGATGGCAGCGGTCAGCAGCGAGAGAACGCGGGAAGGGGAAGCGGTCTGGCGGGTAAGGCGTGAGGACATCGATAGCGCTCCGTGTCGCACGAATCTTTATAGGGGCTGATTGGCTTCGCGTGATGCGAATCAATTGCATTGGCTATAACGAGACGTACTGACGCTGGCTATCGAGTAAAAATAATTCTCATTTAGTTCAGGATGACCACGGCGGGGAATTCTTTCAGTTGCGCCGAGGTAATCTGGGCGAGGGAACGAACCACATCTAGCGGCTGGTCGAGACGGTAGTTACCGGTCACGGCGACGTCGGCCAGTTGCTCGTTGTTGTTGATGATCCAGCCCGGGTAGTAGCGGCGCAATTCGGCCAGTACCTGATTCAACGGACAGTTCTCGAACACCAATCGACCTTGCACCCAGGCCAGGTCAGTGTTGGCGTCGAGTTTGGCCGGACGGTCAAAACCGTTAGGGCCGATGCGAATGCTTTCGCCGGCGGTCAGACGTACACGAGCATCGTTGTGCGTGGCGCGCAGATCGACATCGCCGCGTTGCACGTTGACCTGTGCGACGCCATCGAGATAACGCACGGCGAACGCGGTATCGCGCACGCTGGCGGTGACCGGGCCGGCATCGATTTCCAGCGGTTGACTGCGGCCGCTGGCGATCTCGAAAAACGCTTCGCCCTGAAACAACCGGGCAACGCGCTGCTGATCGTTGATGGTGCTGGAAAATGCCGAATTGGTATTGAGCAGGACTTTCGAGCCGTCCTCCAGTTGCAGGCGCTGACGCTCGCCGACCACCGTCAGATGATCGGCCTGAATGCGCATCGGCAGATTACTGAAACTGAACAGACCGAGGATCAGCACCGCAGCAGTGGCCAGCGGTTTCCAGTGCGGGCGCAGACGCTTGAGGAAAGTGACCTTCGCAGGTTTCGCCGCCAGGCTTTGCGCGCACTGGGCGACTTGCGGGCCATCCCAGATCGCCTGTGCCTTGGCGAACGCCTCGGCATTCAATGGGTCGGCCGCCAGCCAGGCATGGAACTGCCGGGTCTGCTCCTCGTCCGGGTTGCCGAGCACGATGAGCCAGTCCAGCGCCTGGTCCATTGCATTGGCAGCGTCCTGCGCCGAATCTGGCGAAGGCGAGCGGTGGGTGTCCGTCACGGTGTTTCCTCGGGCTTCTGGCGAAGCAGTTTCAAGCTTCAAGCCGCGAGCTGCAAGCCAGATGCGTGTACTGCTTTTCGTTTTACTTGGGGCTTGAAGCTTACAGCTTGCCGCTGCTGTCGTGTCGTTCGGCGACGCCGATGCAAATGCTCATGATCAACTTCAGTTCCTTCTGCACGGTGCTGAGGGACACGTTCAGTTCGTCGGCGATTTCCTGATAGCTGTGCCCGTGCAAACGGCTGAGGATGAAAATCTGCTGCTGGCGGGGGCTGAGTTGACTGAGGCTCACGTTCAGGCGCTCCAGCATCTGTTCGGCGTGGGCGGCGTCTTCGGCGCTGCTGGCGGGGGCGGCGACGCTGTGCACGACATCCTGCGGCACGTCGTCGACCATGGTTCGCGAATGGATCTTGCGCGCACGCAAATGATCCAGCGCCAGATTGCGCGCGGTCTGGAAGACAAAAGGTTCGAGGTGATCGATGGCCCGCTCGCTCAACGCCCGCGTCACGCGCAGGTAGGTTTCCTGCAGCAGGTCTTCGGCGGTGCTGTGATTGTTGACCATCCGTTCCAGCGTGCGCAGGAGCGAGGTGCGCTGGGTGAGGAAGACGTGGTTGAAGCGCGATTGACTCACGGGAGGACCTGATCGATTTCAAGCGAATGATAATGCTTATCATCTAATCGAGTGGTCAAGTGTTGATTTGTCTTAAAGAAGGGTAAAGGTCTGGAGTGATCGAATGTAGGAGCTGCCGAAGGCTGCGATCTTTTGATCTTGTATTTAAAACAAGATCAAAAGATCGCAGCCTTCGGCAGCTCCTACAGGGGAGTGTCGCTCAGTTACTCGGCGTTGCAGAGCGCCAGGCAGTTATCCAGCATACGGTTGGAGAAGCCCCACTCATTGTCATACCAGGCCAGTACTTTCAGCAGTTTGCCGCTGGACTTGGTGTGGTTGGCGTCGAAGATCGACGACAGCGGGTTGTGGTTGAAGTCGCTGGACACCAGCGGCAGGGTGTTGAAGCCGAGAATCTTCGAATGCTGGCTGGCGGCTTTCATCAGCGCGTTGACTTCCTCGGCGCTGGCTTCCTTCTTCAGTTGTACGGTCAGGTCCACCAGCGACACATTGATCACCGGCACTCGCACGGCCATGCCGGTCAGTTTGCCCGCCAGTTCCGGCAGCACCAGGCCCACGGCTTCAGCGGCGCCGGTCTTGCTCGGGATCATGTTCTGCGTGGCCGAACGCGCGCGGTAGGGGTCGGTGTGATAGACGTCGGTGAGGTTCTGATCGTTGGTGTAGGCGTGAATGGTGGTCATCAGACCGCTTTCGATCCCCAGTTCGCGATGCAGCACCTGCGCCACTGGCGCCAGGCAGTTGGTGGTGCACGAAGCGTTGGAGATGATCTGGTGCGACTGGCGCAGAATGTCGTGGTTCACACCATAGACAACCGTGGCGTCGGCGCCTTTGGCCGGCGCCGAGATGATCACTTTGCGTGCGCCGGCAGTAATATGCGCGGCCGCTTTGGCGCGATCGGTAAAGAGACCGGTGCATTCGAACACCACATCAATCTTTTCCGCCGCCCATGGCAGTTCGGCCGGGTTGCGAATGGCGCTGACCGCAATGCGGTCGCCGTTGACGGTGAGACTTTCATTGTCATGCTCGACTTGCGCGTCGAACGTGCCGTGAACGGTGTCGTATTTGAGCAGATGAGCATTGATCGAGCTGTCGCCCAGATCATTGATGGCGACGATCTGCAGATCCTGTCGATAGCCTTGGGTATACAGTGCGCGCAGGACATTACGGCCGATGCGGCCAAAACCATTGATTGCGATTCGAAGAGTCATTGAACAGCGCCGCCGTCGTTTTGTTGTTGGAATTACAAGATTATTCGCATAAAAATAGAAAACAAGCCTTTTTAGTGGCAATATTTTGTTTTATCTACAACGAGTGACCTGAATCAACTGGTCCGAATGGTCAAAAAAGCCGTCTGTCATTCCAACAACAACGGCGTTTGATCAGCATAGACAATCAGGTCGCCACATCCGTTAGCCTGGAGTTCTACACATGCATCCCCGCGTCCTTGAGGTCACCGAACGGCTTATCGCCCGCAGCCGCGCCACGCGTCAGGCTTACCTTGCACTGATTCGCGGCGCCGCCACCGACGGGCCGATGCGCGGCAAGCTGCAATGCGCCAACTTCGCCCACGGCGTGGCCGGTTGCGGCAGCGAAGACAAGCACAGCCTGCGGATGATGAACTCGGCGAACATCGCCATTGTTTCTTCGTATAACGACATGCTCTCGGCGCATCAGCCATACGAAGTCTTTCCTGAACAAATCAAAAATGCCCTGCGCGAAATTGGTTCGGTCGGCCAGTTTGCTGGCGGCACCCCGGCGATGTGCGACGGTGTGACCCAAGGCGAGCCGGGCATGGAACTGAGCCTGCCGAGCCGCGAAGTGATCGCCATGTCCACCGCTGTGGCGCTCTCTCACAACATGTTCGACGGCGCGCTGATGCTCGGCATCTGCGACAAAATCGTCCCGGGCCTGATGATGGGTTCGCTGCGCTTCGGTCACCTGCCGACGATCTTCGTCCCGGGCGGGCCGATGGTCTCGGGGATTTCCAACAAGGAAAAAGCCGACGTGCGGCAGAAGTACGCCGAAGGCAAAGCCACCCGCGAAGAGCTGCTGGAATCGGAGATGAAGTCCTACCACAGCCCGGGTACCTGCACCTTCTACGGCACTGCCAACACCAACCAGTTGCTGATGGAAGTCATGGGCCTGCACTTGCCGGGCGCCTCGTTCGTCAACCCGAACACGCCGCTGCGTGACGCGCTGACCCGCGAAGCCGCGCATCAAGTCACGCGCCTGACCAAGCAGAACGGCAACTTCATGCCGATCGGCGAAATCGTCGACGAGAAAGCGCTGGTCAACTCGATCGTTGCGCTGCATGCCACTGGCGGCTCGACCAACCACACCCTGCACATGCCGGCCATCGCCATGGCGGCGGGCATTCAACTGACCTGGCAAGACATGGCCGACCTCTCCGAAGTCGTGCCGACCCTCAGCCACGTCTACCCGAACGGCAAAGCCGACATCAACCACTTCCAGGCAGCGGGCGGTATGTCGTTCCTGATCCGCGAACTGCTTGGCGCCGGTCTGCTGCACGAAGACGTCAACACCGTGCTCGGCCACGGCCTGAGCAAATACACCATGGAACCGTTCCTCGATAACGGCGAACTGGTATGGCGTGAAGGCCCGGTCGACAGCCTCGACGAAAACATCCTGCGTCCAGTGGCGCGTGCGTTCTCGGCAGAGGGTGGTTTGCGCGTTATGGAGGGCAACCTCGGTCGCGGTGTGATGAAGGTGTCCGCCGTTGCGCTGGAAAACCAGATCGTCGAAGCGCCAGCGATGGTGTTCCAGGATCAACAAGACCTGGCCGACGCGTTCAAGGCCGGCCTGCTGGAAAAAGATTTCGTCGCCGTGATGCGCTTCCAGGGCCCGCGTTCCAACGGCATGCCGGAGCTGCACAAGATGACGCCGTTCCTCGGCGTGCTGCAGGATCGCGGCTTCAAAGTCGCGCTGGTGACTGACGGGCGGATGTCCGGCGCCTCAGGAAAAATCCCCGCTGCAATTCACGTCAGCCCCGAAGCTTATGTCGGTGGCGCTTTGGCGCGCGTGCAAGAGGGCGATATCATCCGCGTCGATGGCGTCAAAGGCACCTTGGAGCTCAAGGTCGACGCCGCAGAATTTGCAGCGCGCGAACCCGCCAAAGGCCTGTTGGGCAACAACATCGGCAGCGGTCGCGAACTGTTTGGCTTCATGCGCATGGCCTTCAGCTCGGCGGAGCAGGGCGCCAGCGCCTTCACTTCTGCCCTGGAGACGCTTAATTGAAACTGGCTTTGGTCGGTGACATCGGAGGCACCAACGCGCGGTTTGCGTTGTGGAAAAACCAGCAACTGCAATCGGTTCAGGTGCTGGCCACGGCCGACCATGCCAGCCCGGAAGAGGCGATCAGCCTCTATCTGAGCGGGCTCGGTCTGGCGCCGGGTTCGATCGGTTCGGTGTGCTTGTCCGTGGCAGGCCCGGTCAGTGGTGACGAGTTCAAATTCACCAACAACCATTGGCGCCTGAGCCGCACAGCGTTCTGCCAGACCTTGCAGGTCGAGCAGTTGTTGCTGATCAACGACTTCTCGGCGATGGCGCTGGGCATGACCCGTTTGCAGCCGGGCGAATTCCGCGTGGTCTGCGAAGGCACGCCGGAGCCGTTGCGCCCGGCGGTGGTGATCGGCCCGGGCACTGGCCTTGGCGTCGGCACCTTGCTTGATCTTGGCGAGGGCCGGTTCGCGGCGTTGCCGGGTGAGGGCGGGCATGTTGATTTGCCGCTGAGTACTCTGCGCGAGACGCAACTTTGGCAGCACATCCATAACGAAATCGGTCATGTCAGTGCGGAAACGGCATTGAGCGGCGGCGGTTTGCCACGGGTTTACCGGGCGATCTGCGCGGTGGACGGGCACGAGCCGACACTCGATACGCCGGAAGCGATTACCGCTGCCGGTCTTGCGGGTGATCCGATTGCGCTGGAAGTGCTGGAGCAGTTCTGCTGCTGGCTCGGACGTGTCGCGGGTAACAACGTGTTGACCACGGGCGCGCGTGGCGGGGTGTATATCGTTGGCGGTGTGATTCCACGTTTCGCCGACTTTTTCCTTGAAAGCGGTTTTGCCCGCAGCTTCTCTGACAAGGGGTGCATGAGCGATTACTTCAAAGGCATTCCGGTGTGGCTGGTGACGGCGCCGTATTCCGGCCTTGTCGGTGCCGGTGTGGCCCTCGAACAGGCTTGATTCCGAGTCGCCTTCATCGCTGGCAAGCCAGCTCCCACAGGTTTTGTGAACGACACAGATCCTTGTGGGAGCTGGCTTGCCAGCGATGAGGCCAGAACAGACAACAAATTTCCAAGGTTCATCAGGCATAATCCGCCCCAATTCCAACAACAAGGATGCCTTCGAAGTGAGCTCAGTCAACAAGTCGATATTGTTGGTCGATGACGACCAGGAAATACGCGAGTTGCTGGAAACCTACCTGACCCGCGCCGGGTTTCAGGTAAGGGCCACCGCCGACGGTGCCAGTTTCCGCCAGGCCCTCAACGAGGCGCCGAGCGATCTGGTGATCCTCGATGTCATGCTGCCCGACGAAGACGGCTTCAGCCTCTGCCGTTGGGTGCGTCAGCATCCGCGTCAAGCGCAGGTGCCGATCATCATGCTCACCGCCAGTTCCGACGAAGCCGACCGCGTGATCGGCCTGGAACTCGGCGCCGACGATTACCTCGGCAAACCCTTCAGCCCCCGCGAACTGCAGGCGCGCATCAAGGCGTTGCTGCGGCGTGCGCAATTCGGTCAGGAGCGCAGTGGCAGCGACGTGCTGGCCTTCGATGAATGGCGCCTGGACATGGTCAGCCATCGGCTGTTTCACACCGATGGCGAGGAAGTGATTCTCTCCGGTGCCGACTTCGCCCTGCTGAAACTGTTTCTCGATCATCCGCAGGAAATCCTTGACCGTGACACCATCGGCAACGCCACCCGTGGCCGCGACCTGATGCCGCTTGATCGCATCGTCGACATGGCCGTCAGCCGTTTGCGCCAACGCCTGCGCGACACGGAAAAACCGCCACGGCTGATCCGCACCGTGCGCGGCAGCGGCTACCAACTGGCAGCCAACGTGGTTGCCGGCAATGGTCACTGAGTCGCTGCGCAAATTCGCCTCCAGAGTGCCGGTGCCGCGTTCGCTGCTTGGGCGGATGTTGCTGCTGACCCTGCTCGCGGTGTTGTTTGCGCAGACATTATCGAGCGTGATCTGGGTCTCTCAACTGCGCGCCACGCAGCTCGAAGGCCTCGTTACCAGCGCCCGCAGCCTCGCCCATTCGATGACTGCCAGCGTCAGTTATTTCCGCTCGTTGCCGGTGGCTTATCGACCGTTGGTGTTGGATCAATTGCGCAGCATGGGCGGTACCCGCTTCGTCGTGACCCTCAACGACAAACCGTTGGGCATGGACGTGCTACCGGTGACGCCGCGCAAAGCGGCGGTGATGAAAGCGGTCGACGAGGTGCTGCGCCAGACATTGGGTCATGACACGGATATTTCGGTGACCTTTGTCAGTCCCGAAGACCTGCGGATCTTCAACGCCGGGCTGAAACTCGATGAGCTGCCACGCTCCTGGGCGCATTACGCGTTGACCCTGGAACCGGTGAATCCACCTGTGCTGGTTACCCAGATTCAAATGGCCCCGGGCGAATGGCTGTACATCGCCTCACTGTTGCCCGAGCCGTACACCAGCCTTGAAGAGCAGGGCCTGCCCTCGCAACAGGTGTGGTTCATCGTCCTCACCAGCGGATTCCTGCTGCTGTTCATCGGCCTGCTGGTGCATTGGCAGAGCCGCCCGCTCAAGCGCCTGGCGCGCGCCGCGCGGGATCTGTCGCTGGGCGCTGACGTGGAGCCAGTGGCCGAGGGTGGCGGCAGTGAAGTGGTCGAAGTGGGCCGCGCCTTCAACACCATGCGCGAGCGCATCAGTCGCTACCTGACCGAGCGCAGCCAGTTGTTCAGCGCGATTTCCCATGACCTGCGCACGCCGATCACCCGTTTGCGTTTGCGCGTCGAATTGCTTGAAGACGAGAAGCTGCAAGCCAAATTCGGCCGCGATCTGGATGAGTTGGAACTGCTGGTCAAAGGCGCACTGCAATGCGTGAAGGACACCGACATCCACGAGAACATCGAACCGGTGGATCTCAACCATGTGCTTGATTGTCTGGTCGAGCCGTATCTGGCGCCCAATGGCAACGGTCGGGTGACGCAGCAGGGCAAGGCGCTGGCAGCTTATCCGGGCAAGCCGCTGGCATTGAAGCGCTGCATCGGTAACCTGATCGACAACGCGTTGAAGTACGGGCAGAACGCGCATTTGCACATCGACGACGATGAGCGCGCGTTTGTTCTGCACGTCGACGATGAAGGGCCGGGTGTCCCCGAGCAGCGGCTGGAGCAGGTGTTCGAGCCGCACTTTAGGTTGGCGGGGCAGCAGCAGGGTTATGGCCTGGGTTTGGGCATCGCACGCAACATTGCCCACAGTCATGGTGGGGAAGTGACGTTGCAGAATTTGCGTGAGGGTGGCTTGCGCGTGACCCTGCAATTGCCGCGTTCGGCGGATTGAGTCAAAAGCTTTCCCTCACCCTAACCCTCTCCCGGAGGGAGAGGGGACTGATCGGGGGATGCTGCAGAGATACGCCGACCTGGAAGTCCGGTAGTGAATCCATAATCGACTCGATGTGTCAGGTCGGCGGATAACCCAGCACCACTCGGCCCCCTCCCCCTCCGGGAGAGGGGACTGATCGGGGGATGCTGCAGAGATACGCCGACCTGGAAGTCCGGTAGCGAATCCATAATCGATTCGATGTGTCAGGTCGGCGGATAACCCAGCACCACTCGGTCGGCCCCCTCCCCACCGGGAGAGGGGATTGATCGGGGGATGCTGCAGAGATACGCCGACCTGGAAGTCCGGTAGCGAATCCATAATCGACTCGATGTGTCAGGTCGGCGGATAACTCAGTACCACTCGGTCGGCCCCCTCTACCTCTGGGAGAGGGCTGGGGTGAGGGTTGTTCTTTTGTCACGATCCGGTGACAAACACCGCCCCCTTCGTTACAAGCCCACCCCGGCCCGTTGTTTAGACTCCCCGCAGTCATAACAACAAAAAAGGGCCACTCCATGGACACCTTTCACCCAGGCTTCAGCAGTTGGCTGAACGCCCCTGCCCACCAGCAATGGCTCGCCGCCGAAGGCCTGCGCCTGCTGGATTTCGCCAAGGCCTCGAAACTGCCCGAAGGCTTCGGCAACCTCGACGAGCGCGGCCGTTTGCCAGCGCACGCACACGCCGAAACCATGAACACTGCGCGCATGACCCACAGCTTCGCCATGGCCCACATTCAGGGCCTGCCGGGTTTTGCCGAACTGGTCGATCACGGCATCGCGGCCTTGCGCGGGCCGTTGCGCGACGCCCTGCACGGTGGCTGGTTTGCGGTGGCCGAACACCGCGATGACAACACGGGCAAGAACGCCTATCTGCATGCCTTTGTCGCACTGGCCGCCAGCTCCGCAGTGGTCGCACAACGTCCTGGCGCCCAGGCGTTGCTGGATGACGCCATCGACATCATCGACACGTATTTCTGGAGCGAGGAAGAGGGCGCGATGCGCGAATTCTTCAATCGCGACTGGAGTGAAGAAGAAGCCTATCGCGGCGCTAACAGCAACATGCACGCCACCGAAGCGTTTCTCGCGCTGGCCGATGTCACTGAAGATCCGCGCTGGCTGGTACGTGCGCAACGCATCGTCGAGCGGGTGATCCACGGTCACGCTGCCGGAAACGGTTACATGGTCATCGAGCACTTCGACCGCGACTGGCAGCCGCTGCGTGAATACAACCACGACAATCCCGCCGACGGCTTCCGTCCTTACGGCACCACGCCGGGCCACGGTTTCGAATGGGCGCGGCTGCTGCTGCACCTCGAAGCGGCGCGGGTGCAGGCCGGCATGCTCACGCCCGGTTGGCTCGCCACTGATGCGGCAAAACTGTTCGAGAACAACTGCCGTCACGGCTGGGACGTCGATGGCGCGCCGGGCATCGTCTACACCCTCGACTGGGACAATAAATCCGTCGTCCGCCATCGCCTGCACTGGACGCACGCCGAGGCCAGCGCCGCTGCCAGTGCCTTGCTCAAACGCACCGGCGATGCGCAATACGAAACCTGGTACCGGCTGTTCTGGGAATTCTGCGAAGTAAATTTCATCGACCGTTGCAACGGCAGCTGGCACCACGAACTCAATCCGCAAAACCAGCCAAGTGCCGATATCTGGCCGGGCAAACCCGATCTGTATCACGCCTGGCAAGCCGTTCTGATCCCGCGTCTACCCTTGTCGCCGAGCATGGCGACCGCTTTGGCGCAGTTGTCCCGGAGCACTCCTGTGTAACCATGTGGTGACATTCGCGCATCCCTTCGTTACCTGCGAAGGGATACGCCCTGTTTAAACTCCTGTGCAGCGCAAGCACCAGACTTGCAATGCATAACAACAAGAAAGGTACATCTCAGATGAATGCGATTTCTCGCCTCGCTACTGTCATTTCTGTCGCCTCCCTGTTCCCGCTCGCAATTCTGCCTCTCAGTGTTTCCGCTGCCGAATCCAAAGGTTCGGTCGAAGTCGTGCACTGGTGGACGTCCGGTGGCGAAAAAGCGGCCGTTGACGTGCTCAAGGCCCAAGTCGAAAAAGACGGTTTCACCTGGAAAGACGGCGCTGTCGCCGGTGGTGGCGGTGCAACTGCCATGACCGTGCTGAAAAGCCGTGCCGTTGCCGGCAACCCGCCTGGCGTAGCCCAGATCAAAGGCCCGGACATCCAGGAATGGGCGTCGACCGGCCTGCTCGACACCGACGTATTGAAAGACGTCGCCAAGTCCGAAAAGTGGGACAGCCTGCTCGACAAGAAAGTCTCCGATACCGTGAAGTACGACGGTGATTACGTGGCCGTGCCGGTGAACATTCACCGCGTGAACTGGCTGTGGATCAACCCGGAAGTGTTCAAGAAAGCCGGGATCACCAAGAACCCGACCACCCTCGAAGAATTCTATGCCGCTGGCGACAAGCTGAAAGCGGCGGGCTTCATTCCGTTGGCTCACGGCGGTCAGCCTTGGCAGGACAGCACCGTGTTCGAAGCCGTGGTGCTGTCGGTCATGGGTGTCGATGGTTACAAGAAAGCCCTGGTTGACCTGGACAATGCCGCGCTGACCGGCCCGGAAATGGTCAAGGCGCTGACCGAACTGAAGAAAGTCGCGACCTACATGGACGCCGATGGCAAGGGTCAGGACTGGAACCTGGAAGCGGCCAAGGTCATCAACGGCAAGGCCGGCATGCAGATCATGGGTGACTGGGCCAAGTCCGAATGGACCGCCGCCAAGAAAGTCGCTGGCAAGGACTACGAGTGCGTAGCTTTCCCGGGCACCGAAAAGGCGTTTACCTACAACATCGACTCGCTGGCCGTGTTCAAGCAGAAGGACGCAGGCACTGCGGCTGGTCAGCAGGACATCGCCAAAGTCGTGCTGGGTGAAAACTTCCAGAAAGTCTTCAGCATCAACAAAGGCTCGATCCCGGTTCGCAACGACATGTTGAACGACATGGAGAAACTCGGTTTCGATTCCTGCGCCCAGACCGCTGCCAAGGACTTCCTGGCGGACGCCAAGTCCGGCGGCCTGCAACCGAGCATGGCGCACAACATGGCGACCACGCTGGCCGTACAAGGCGCGTTCTTTGATGTCGTGACCAACTACATCAACGACCCGAAAGCCGACCCGGCCGACACCGCCAAGAAACTGGGCGCAGCGATCAAGTCGTCCAAATAAGCGTCGGTAGCACAGGCTTCTCCTGTGGGAGTGAGCCTGCTCGCGAAGGCGTTGTGTCAGTTGCTCCATCCGTCGACTGACACACCGCCTCCGCGAGCAGGCTCGCTCCCACAAGGGATCTCACTGTAGTTTTTATTCCCTGTACTGGATTTCCCCATGAGTTCTGTTGCTGTGTTCAGCAAGGCCTCGCCGTTCGATGCATTGCAACGCTGGCTGCCCAAACTGGTGCTGGCGCCGAGCATGTTCATCGTGCTGGTGGGCTTCTATGGCTACATCCTGTGGACGTTCGTGTTGTCGTTCACCACCTCGACGTTCCTGCCCAACTACAAGTGGGCCGGTCTGGCGCAATACGCGCGGTTGTTCGACAACGACCGCTGGTGGGTCGCGAGCAAAAACCTCGCGGTGTTCGGCGGCATGTTCATCGGTATCACTCTGGTGATCGGCGTGTTGCTGGCGGTGTTCCTCGACCAGCGCATCCGTCGCGAAGGCTTTATCCGCACCATTTACCTGTACCCGATGGCGCTCTCGATGATCGTCACCGGTACCGCGTGGAAATGGCTGCTCAACCCGGGCATGGGCCTGGACAAATTGTTGCGTGACTGGGGCTGGGAAGGCTTCCGTCTCGACTGGCTGATCGACCCCGATCGCGTGGTCTATTGCCTGGTGATCGCCGCTGTGTGGCAAGCCTCGGGCTTCATCATGGCGATGTTCCTCGCCGGCCTGCGTGGCGTTGATCAGTCGATCATCCGTGCCGCGCAGATCGATGGCGCGAGCATGCCGACGATCTACTGGAAAGTGGTGCTGCCAAGCCTGCGTCCGGTGTTCTTCAGTGCAGTGATGATTCTGGCGCACATCGCGATCAAGAGCTTCGACCTGGTCGCGGCGATGACCGCTGGTGGCCCGGGTTATTCCTCCGACCTGCCGGCGATGTTCATGTATTCCTTCACCTTCAGTCGCGGCCAGATGGGCATGGGCTCGGCCAGTGCGATTCTGATGCTCGGCGCGATCCTCGCGATCATCGTGCCTTACCTGTATTCCGAGCTGAGGACCAAGCGCAATGACTAGTCTCGCTGCCAAACCTGCTATCAGCCTGAGTCGCATCGCGATCTATGCGGTGCTGATCCTCGCTGTACTGCTCTATCTGGTGCCGCTGGTGGTCATGTTGCTGACCAGCTTCAAGACCCCGGAAGACATCAGCACCGGTAACCTGCTGAGCTGGCCGACCGTGGTCAGCGGCATCGGCTGGGTCAAGGCCTGGGCCACGGTTGACGGTTACTTCTGGAACTCGATCAAGATCACCGTTCCGGCCGTAATCATCTCCACCGCCATCGGTGCGTTGAACGGTTATGTACTGTCGTTCTGGCGCTTCCGCGGTTCGCAGTTGTTCTTCGGCCTGCTGTTGTTCGGCTGCTTCCTGCCGTTCCAGACCGTGCTGCTGCCGGCCTCGTTCACCCTCGGCAAGATGGGCCTGGCGAGCACCACCACCGGTCTGGTGTTTATCCATGTGGTTTACGGTCTGGCGTTCACCACGCTGTTCTTCCGTAACTACTACGTGAGCATTCCGGATGCGCTGGTAAAAGCTGCACGCCTGGATGGCGCAGGTTTCTTCACGATTTTCCGCCGCATCATTCTGCCGATGTCGACGCCGATCATCATGGTCTGCCTGATCTGGCAGTTCACTCAGATCTGGAACGACTTCCTGTTCGGTGTGGTGTTCTCCAGCGGTGATTCGCAACCGATCACGGTGGCGCTGAACAACCTGGTCAACACCAGCACCGGCGCCAAGGAATACAACGTTGATATGGCAGCGGCGATGATCGCCGGCCTGCCGACCCTGCTGGTCTATGTGGTCGCAGGCAAGTATTTCGTGCGCGGGCTGACAGCCGGCGCAGTCAAGGGGTAATCATGGCAACGCTCGAACTTCGCAACGTCAACAAGACCTACGGTGCCGGCCTGCCGGACACCTTGAAGAACATCGAACTGTCGATCAAGGACGGTGAGTTCCTGATCCTCGTCGGCCCGTCGGGCTGCGGCAAGTCGACCCTGATGAACTGCATCGCCGGTCTGGAAACCATCACCGGCGGCGCGATCATGATCGGTGATCAGGACGTCAGCGGCATGAGCCCGAAGGATCGTGACATCGCCATGGTGTTCCAGTCCTACGCGCTGTACCCGACCATGAGCGTGCGCGAGAACATCGAATTCGGTCTGAAGATCCGCAAGATGCCGCAGGCGGCGATCGACGAAGAAGTCGCGCGCGTGGCCAAGCTGTTGCAGATCGAACACCTGTTGAACCGCAAGCCGGGTCAGCTCTCCGGTGGTCAGCAACAGCGTGTGGCGATGGGCCGTGCCCTGGCGCGGCGGCCGAAGATTTATCTGTTCGACGAACCGCTGTCCAACCTCGACGCCAAGCTGCGCGTCGAGATGCGCACCGAAATGAAACTGATGCACCAGCGCCTGAAAACCACCACGGTCTACGTGACCCACGACCAGATCGAAGCGATGACCCTGGGCGACAAGGTGGCGGTGATGAAGGACGGCATCATCCAGCAGTTCGGCACGCCAAAAGACATCTACAACGACCCGGCCAACCTGTTCGTGGCGAGCTTCATCGGTTCGCCGCCGATGAACTTCATCCCGCTGCGCCTGCAGCGCAAGGACGGCCGTCTGCTGGCGCTGCTCGACAGCGGCCAGGCTCGCTGCGAGTTGCCGATGAGCATGCAGGACGCCGGCCTCGAAGATCGCGAAGTGATCCTCGGCCTGCGTCCGGAGCAGATCGTACTGGCCAACGGCGAGGGCAATGGCTTGCCAAGCATCCGCGCCGAAGTGCAGGTCACCGAACCGACCGGTCCGGACACCCTGGTGTTCGTCAATTTGAACGACACCAAAGTCTGCTGCCGACTGGCGCCAGACGTGGCACCGCAGGTGGGCGAGAACCTGACGCTGCAGTTCGATCCGTCGAAAGTGTTGTTGTTCGATGCCAATACCGGTGAGCGCCTCGGCACTGCCGGCCAACCGCAGACCGATGCGCGGTCTGCGAACGTGGCGCAATTCAAAGGCCGCTGAAGATCAATGCTGGAATGCGGTCATGTGGGAGCTGGCTTGCCAGCGATGAGGCCGGCACATCCAACATGGATGTCGCCTGAAGCACCGCCATCGTTGGCAAGCCAGCTCCCACAGGGATTGGATTCCAAAAGGAGCACGCGGTGGATGGCCTGTTATCCATCGCAATTTATGTAAACCGCGTTAGATAAAAACAGTTAATAACAATAAAGACGAGGATGTAGGGATGAAAAAGAAACACGTCAATGCCCGGTTGATCTGCCAAGTGTCGGCTGCGGCGGCCTTGGTGCTGGCCGGTAACGCCATGGCGGCGGATGCCTTCAGCTCCGATTCGAAATGGATGACCGGTGACTGGGGTGGCGAGCGTACCAAGCTGATCGAGCAGGGTATCGACATCAAGGCTGACTACGTTGGGGAAGTCGGTGGCAACCTGAACGGTGGCTACAACGACGACAAGACCGCGCGTTACGCTGACCAGTTCGGTCTGGGCGTGGCACTCGATCTGCAAAAGCTCTGGGGCTGGGATAACACTCAGGCGAAGATCCAGCTGACCAACCGTAACGGCTACAACATCTCCAACGACCGCGTTGGCGATCCGCGTGCCGGCACCTTGAGTTCGTCGCAAGAAGTTTATGGCCGTGGCCACATGGTGCGTCTGACCCAGTTGTGGATTCAGCACCAGTTCTTCGACAACAAACTCGACGTCAAGGCCGGTTACTTCGGTGAAGGCGAAGACTTCAACACCTTCCCGTGCGACTTCCAGAACCTCGCGTTCTGCGGTTCGCAAGTGGGTAACTGGGCGACCAACATCTGGTACAACTGGCCAGTCAGCCAGGCCGCGATCCGTGTGAAGTACAACATCAACGACGAGCTCTACGCGCAGATCGGCGCGTACAACCAGAACCCGTCGCAGCTGGAACACGGCAACGGTTTCAAACTCAGCGGCAGCGGCACCAAAGGTACCGTTCTTCCGGTCGAGCTGGTCTGGTCGCCGAAGGTCAACAGCCTGCCGGGCGAATACCGCGTCGGTTACTACAAGAGCACGGCCGATGCCGACGACGTTCGTGAAGACGTCAACGGTTTTGACGCGGCAACCACCGGCGATGCTTACAAGACCCACAGCAGCAAAAGCGGCTACTGGTTCGTGGCGCAACAGCAACTCACCAGCCATAACGGTGATGCCTCGCGCGGTCTGAATATCGCCGCCAACGCCACGTTCCACGACAAAGACACCAACTTCATCGACAACTACCAGTCGGTGATGTTTGTCTACAAAGGCCCGTTCGACGCGCGTCCGAAGGATGACGTCGGTATCGGCGCGGCGCGTATCCACGTCAACGATGACGTGAAGAAAAACGCCGAACTGCTGAACGCTTCCAACGGTGTTTCGGATTACGACAACCCGGTGTTCTCGCCAATTCGTGAAACCGAATACAACTACGAGATCAACTACGGCTTCCACGTCACCAACTGGCTGACCGTACGTCCTAACCTGCAGTACATCACTCACCCGGGTGGTGTGGATGAAGTGGACAACGCATTGGTCGCTGGCCTGAAAATTCAGTCTACGTTCTAACGCGTCTGCGATAAGCTCCTCTCTATGTGCGCATATTTGCGGACAGCCCAGGCTGTCCGCTTTTTTTTGAGGGGCGGCAATCCCCGTAACAGATGAATTCGGAACCGTGGCAAATGCATGAGCATCCGCTACAACGCTTCTTCAAATCCCTGCGTGAACAACCGGTGTTCGCCTGGGAGCGCTATCAGATGCGCGACGTGTTGGTGATTGATCATCCGCTGTGTCAGGCGGTGTTCAGTCGTCAGGGCGCGCAGTTGCTGCACTTTCAGCCGCGCGGGCAAAAACCGTGGTTGTGGTGTGCGGCGAAGTGGCCGCACGTGGGTGCCATCCGTGGTGGCGTGCCGGTGTGCTGGCCGTGGTATGGCCGTCATCCGAGCGAAAACGCCTGGCCATCGCATGGTTGGGCGCGCTTGCTTGACTGGAAGTTGCTCGACAGCAGCACCGCCGAAGATGGCGTGCGCCTGCACTGGCAATTGCAGCTGTGCGACTGGCAGGTTGACTTGCATGCGCATCTGGGCGAACGCATGGAATTGCGCCTGAGCACCGAGCATCAGGACGACATGCCGTGCCAGTTGAGCCAGGCTTTGCATGCGTACTGGCGTATTGGCGATGTCGGTGAGATAGCGCTGTCTGGGCTTGAAGGGGCGCAGGGTTATGACCAGTTGAATCGGCAGATCTGCCAGCAGGAAGGCGAATTGCGGGTCGATGGCGGCTGTCAGCGAGTGTTCCAGCACGACGGCGAATTGCAGTTGAAAGATCACGCCTGGCAGCGCGAGTTGTGCATCGATACCGGTGACAGTGCCGACACGGTGGTGTGGCATCCCGGAGCGCGGCCGTTGTTGGGCGTGAGCTGGGATGAGATTTCGGAGTTTGTCTGCGTGGAAGCGGCGGCGGGTGGCACCGACAGCCTGCACTTGGCGCCAGGGGAAAAGGCGCATTTGAGTTTGCAGGCGTGGGCGGCGGCTTGAGTGTGTCAGTCACATCGTAGCCCCTCACCCTAGCCCTCTCCCGGGGGAGAGGGGACCGAATGGGGGGTGTTCGAGAGATTCGCCGACCTGAACGAATGACGTTGAATCCATAATCGACTCGGTGTTTCAGGTCGATGTATAGCGCAAGACAACTCGGTCTGCCCCCTCTCCCTCGGGGAGTGGCTGGGGTGAGGGGCTTTTGATCTTTAGTTGAATTCATCCCCAACCGGATACCGGCTGGCATTCAGGCTCTCTTTGATCTTGCGCAGATGGGGCTGGAAATCCACCCCGCGACGCAAGGTCATCCCGGTCGCCAACACATCCAGCACGGTCAACTGAATGATCCGCGAAGTCATCGGCATATAAATGTCGGTGTCTTCCGGCAACGGAATATTCAGGCTCAGCGTACTCGCCTTGGCCAGCGGTGAGTTCTCCGCCGTCAGACCCAACACCGAAGCGCCGTTCTCGCGAGCAATGCGCGCCACCTCGACCAGCTCACGGGTGCGACCGGTGTAGGAAATGATCACGAACAGCTCACCGGTGTGCGCCACCGACGCAATCATCCGCTGCATCAGCACATCGGCGTGCGCGGTGACGGCGAGGTTGAAACGAAAGAACTTGTGCTGCGCATCCAGCGCCACCGGTGCCGAAGCGCCGAGGCCGAAGAAGTGGATCTGCCGCGCCTGAATCAACAGGTCGACGGCGCGGCTGATCAGGTTCGGATCGAGCGCCTGACACGCACTGTCCAGCGAGGCGATGGCGCTGCCGAAAATCTTCTGCGTGTACGCCTCGGGATTGTCGTCAGCCTCGACCGCCCGGCTGACATACGCCGCGCCACTGGCCAGGCTCTGGGCCAGTTGCAGCTTGAGTTCGGGATAGCCGCTGACACCGAACGAGCGGCAGAAACGGTTGACCGTCGGTTCGCTCACCGAAGCCGCCTGGGCGAGGGCGGCGATGCTGAAGCGGGTGGCCTGCTGCGGGTTGAGCAGGATCACCTCGGCGACCTTACGTTCGGCCTTGTTCAGCTCTTCAAGGCGACTCTGGATCTGTTCCAGTAAATTTCGCACGCGGTCCATATGGAATTCCTGATTCACCGACGCAAAGGTGCGCCGGGCTATGCAAATTGGGCCTTTGATATGGCCCGTAACGGTGGCCTATCCTACTGATGGCTCCGACCGACCACCACTCGGAATCTGTATTTTGCGAAAATGTTGTGGTTATTACTACATTTTCCCTTGAGTGATGCCTTGAAAAAAGGTATTTGTAGCTTAACTTGATAAAAGAACAAACATCATGCCTTCGATTACGGTTGAACCGTGCACCTTTGCCTTGTTCGGCGCGCTTGGCGATCTGGCCCTGCGCAAGCTGTTTCCTGCCCTTTATCACCTCGATGGCGCCGACCTGCTGCACGAGGACACGCGCATCATCGCGTTGGCCCGTGAAGCTGGCAGCGAGCAGCAACACCTGGCGTTCATCGCCGCCGAATTGCGCCGTTACGTGGGTAAAGAGCTGGACGAGGCGGTCGCTGAGCGTTTTCTCGCGCGCCTGACTTACCTGCACGTCGACTTCCTCAAAGCTGAAGATTATGTGGCGCTGGCTGAACTGGCCGGCAGCACGCAACGCATGATTGCCTACTTCGCCACGCCGGCAGCAGTGTACGGCGCGATCTGCGAGAACCTGGCGAAAGTCGGACTGGCAGAAAACACCCGCGTGGTCCTGGAAAAACCGATCGGCTCCGACCTCGAATCCTCGCGCAAAGTGAATGACGCCGTGGCGCAGTTCTTCCCGGAGAATCGCACCTACCGCATCGACCACTACCTGGGCAAAGAAACCGTTCAGAACCTGATCGCCCTGCGTTTCGCCAACAGCCTGTTCGAAACCCAGTGGAACCAGAATTACATCTCCCACGTGGAAATCACCGTGGCCGAGAAGGTGGGCATCGAAGGCCGTTGGGGCTATTTCGACAAGGCCGGCCAACTGCGCGACATGATTCAGAATCACCTGTTGCAGCTGCTCTGCCTGATCGCCATGGACCCGCCGGCTGACCTGTCCGCCGACAGCATCCGTGACGAGAAAGTAAAAGTGCTCAAGGCCCTGGCGCCGATCAGCCCGGAAGGCCTGACCACTCAGGTGGTGCGCGGCCAGTACATCGCCGGCCACAGCGAAGGCAAATCCGTGCCGGGTTACCTCGAAGAGCCGAACTCCAATACCCAGAGCGACACCGAAACTTTCGTCGCTCTGCGTGCCGACATCCGCAACTGGCGCTGGGCCGGCGTGCCGTTCTACCTGCGGACCGGCAAGCGCATGCCGCAGAAACTGTCGCAGATCGTCATCCACTTCAAGGAACCGTCGCACTATATTTTCGCGCCGGAACAACGCCTGCAGATCAGCAACAAACTGATCATCCGTCTGCAACCGGACGAAGGCATTTCCCTGCGCGTGATGACCAAGGAGCAGGGCCTGGACAAAGGCATGCAACTGCGCAGCGGCCCGCTGCAACTGAATTTCTCCGACACCTGGCGTAGCGCGCGGATCCCCGATGCCTACGAGCGGTTGTTGCTGGAAGTGATGAACGGCAATCAGAACCTGTTTGTCCGTAAAGATGAAATCGAAGCCGCGTGGAAGTGGTGTGACCAACTGATCGCCGGGTGGAAAAAATCCGGTGACGCGCCCAAGCCGTATGCGGCCGGGTCGTGGGGGCCGATGAGCTCCATTGCATTGATCACGCGGGACGGGAGGTCGTGGTATGGCGATATCTGATGTGCAACTGCCGGCGGGCGTGAATGCCCACGAATACAAAAGCCCGGTGCTGTTGGCCGAAGGTCTGGCACTGAACGTCGCCAAGCAATTGAGCGAAGCCATTGCGGCACGCGGCAACGCGGTGCTGGTGGTGTCTGGCGGTCGTAGCCCGGTGGCGTTTTTCCAGCACCTGGCCAAGCAGGAACTGGACTGGTCGAAGGTTGTCGTGACCCTCGCCGACGAACGCTGGGTGCCGGTCGAGCATGCCGACAGCAATGCCGGTTTGCTCAAGCAATACTTGCTCAAAGGCCCGGCGGCCAAGGCGCAGTTCCTCAGCCTTTACAGCGCGGCGGCCAACGTCGAGCAGGCTGCCGAGCAGGCTGACCGCTTGCTCGCCGAATTGCCGCCGATTGACGTGCTGGTGCTGGGCATGGGCGATGACGGCCACACCGCGTCGCTGTTCCCCGACAGCCCGAACCTCGCTGAAGCCTTGCAGGCTGATGGCACGCGCCGTTGCTGGCCGATGCTGGCGCCGAGCGTGCCGCGTCAGCGCCTGACCATGAGCCGTGCGCTGCTGGCTTCGGCGAAACACAAGATTCTGTCGATTTCCGGTCAATCGAAACTGACCACCCTGAATGCCGCACTGGCATCCGACGACGTCGCCGCCATGCCGGTGCGCGCGTTTCTGCAACCTACGTTAGAGATTTACTGGTGCCCATGAGCCAAGGAACAGCCGCTATGACAACCCCATCCCCGACCGTTTCCATGGCGGACAAAGTTGCCCTGATCGACAGCCTCTGCGCCAAGGCGCGGATCCTGCCGGTGATCACCATCGCTCGCGAACAGGACGTGCTGCCCCTGGCCGACGCACTGGCTGCCGGTGGTCTCACCGCGCTGGAAGTGACCCTGCGTTCGCAGTTCGGCCTCAAGGCCATCCAGATCCTGCGCGACCAGCGTCCGGAACTGATGACCGGTGCCGGCACCGTGCTCGATCGCAACATGCTCGCGGCAGCCGAAGCCGCTGGCTCGCAATTCATCGTCACCCCGGGCATCACCCGTGACCTGCTCGAAGCCAGCGTCGACAGCCCGATTCCACTGTTGCCGGGCATCAGCAACGCCTCCGGCATCATGGAAGGCTATGGTCTGGGTTATCGCCGCTTCAAGCTGTTCCCGGCTGAAGTCAGCGGTGGCGTGGCGGCAATCAAAGCCCTCGGCGGCCCGTTCGGCGAAGTGAAATTCTGCCCGACTGGCGGCGTCGGCCCGGCCAACATCAAGAGCTACATGGCGCTGAAAAACGTCATGTGCGTGGGCGGTAGCTGGATGCTTGATCCGGAGTGGATCAAGAACGGCGACTGGGCCCGTATTCAGGAATGCACCGCTGAGGCACTGGCGCTGCTGGACTGATTGTTACCAGACACTTCGTTGTGTGTTCTACGGCTTTACGGTGCGCTTGGTCGGTGCACCGTTTTTTTTTGCCTGAAAATTGCTATGTAGAGGCTATGTAGGAGCTGTCGAGTGAAACGAGGCTGCGATCTTTTGACCTTGCTCTTGAGCGCCAACATCAAAAGATCGCAGCCTTCGGCAGCTCCTACATCGACACCGTTACGACGCGATACATAGTTACCGCACAGCCGCGTTTGCGTGGCGCTAATCTGCGTTCATCTTACGGAAGAGAGAACGCCCCATGGACGACCATCAATCAGTAGCCTTGTCCCATCCTCTGCGGCAACGGCAAACTCATATTCCTGACAGCTTCGATTGGCGCAAAACCGAAGGCAAGGTGCGCAACATCAGTGGCGGCATCGAAGGCCTGCCGCTGGTTTTGCGTCTGGCCCTGGTCGACGCCATGACCGGTGAACCGGTCGTCGGCGCCCGGGTCCGGATCGAACAGCACCTTGGCGCCGACATCCTGTGCGGTACTCAGTCGACCGACAGCCAGGGCCTCGTGCGGTTTACCAGTATTTACCCCGACCAATACCCTGGCGGCGCTTCGTGCATCGCCATGAGCGTGTGCATCGCCAGCGACGATCAAGGTTCGCAAACACATCACGAAGCCTGGAACGGACGGCTGCACCTGCCCTGTGCCTGTCGCTGTGAGACCGTCGGGAATGACGCCTCGCGGCTGGAGTTGCGACCGCTTGCCGGAGCGGGTGTGGAGGATGGCTACTTCGGTTGCCAGACGATCGGCGTCGACACCTTTGCGGTGTCGTCGCAGATCGGCCTTGCCGGCTACGAAAAACCCACGGGCGCGGTGTTTTAGCGCAGCTCGTTCAGCGCGCGCACCAGTAGTTGCATCTCGGCAGCGGTGGTGGTCAGCCCCGGTGTAATGCGGATGCTCGGCCCGCTGGCTGCGCCGTGGCGCACTACGGTGAACAGGTTGTAGTCATTGAGCAAGCGCTCGGCCATCGCCTGTTGATCGTCATGCCGGGTGAAGCGCATGGAGGTGATGCCGCAATACAGCCGTGGATCGTCTGGCGTCATCACCTCGATGCCCGGCAAGTGCCGCACCGCGCTGACCCACAGGTTGCGCAGATAATTGAGGCGAGCACCTTTGGCCGGTGCGCCGCCGAGGGAGCGGTGCTCCTCGAACACCAGCGGCAAGGTCATCAGCGCCGGAATGTTGGGCGTGCTGTACGAAGTTCGCGCGCGGATGTCATTGGCCGGGTAATGCATTTCACCCATGTCCGGATCAATGTCGGCCAGGCGTTGCGGCGCGATATAGAGGAAGCCGAGGGTGAGCGGTGCACCGATCCATTTGTGCAGGTTGTACCCGGCGAACGCGATGCCGAGGGCATCAAGGTCGAACTCGATCTGACCGAGTGCATGGGCGCCGTCGAGGATGACGTCGACGCCATGTTCTTTGGCGAGCGCTGCGATGGCTTGCACCGGCATCACCAGACCGGTGCGGTGAGTGACGTGAGTCAGGGCCATCAGCTTGATTTTTGGATGACCGACGAAGGCTTCGCGGTAAGTCTCCACCAAGCTGTCGTAGCTTGCCGGGTGCGCGTGGGCAATCTCGATCACCTCGGCGCCGCGCTGCCTGGCGAGCCAGCGCATGGCGCCTTTGACCGTGTCGTATTCCAGATCGCTGATCAGCACCTGATCGCCCGGCTGTAAGCGCTTGTAGTTGCGAATCAGCGATTGCAGACCTTCGGTGGCGTTGCGGGTAAACGCCACGCTCTGCGCGCGTACGCCAATCAGCTCGGCCAGTTGCGCGCGGATATCGAGGTTGTCGTACTGTTCGAAACGTTGGCGCACGTACACCGAGTTACTGTTGTTGATCAGCTCGATATTGCGCTGGTACTCCTCGATCACCGTGCGCGACATGCGCCCGAAATAACCGTTCTCCAGGTTTACGGGCCCGGATTGAATGTCGTAACGATCAGCGAACGTTTGCCAGAAGGCTTCGTCACGGGCGCGGCGGGTGTTATCGGGCATGGTTGGCTGACTCAAAGAGAGGAGAGCGCTTCAATGGCGCGGAGCAGGTTTGCCGTGTTTGGCACGCAGCGGTTCGAGCAGGTCCGAGAGGCCGTTATGGTCGATCTCCTGCATCAGCGCGAGCAAGCCACCGAGCTCGCCGTGCGGGAAACCTTCGCGGGCGAACCAGTTCAGGTACGGCCCCGGCAGGTCGGCGATGATCCGGCCCTTGTATTTGCCGAAGGGCATTTCGCGGGTGATCAGCAGTTCGAGTTTTTCGGGATTCATCAATGGGATCGTCTGGCTTCAAATCAGCTTGGAAAATACAGGCATTCTGCATGCAGGCCAAATGACAGATCATGCAAATAACCGTGATACAGATAGTTCATTTATATTTAAATATATGATTTAAAACGACTTTTTAAAAATAAAAAAGCTGGCACGCACGCTGCAATATCCCTTGCATCTTCAACCAATCGCAAGGAATTGAAAAATGACCGACATGAATAAAGAAGCCATCTCTGTACTCAATGACCTGATTGAAACCAGCAAGGACGGTCAGGAAGGGTTCAAGACTTGCGCTGAGGACATCAAGCATCCAGAACTGAAAACCCTGTTCGTGACTCGCTCCGCTGATTGCGCAACCGCTGCAGCAGAACTGCAAGCCGAAGTTCGCAAACTGGGCGGCGATCCGGAAACTTCCACCAGCGTCAGCGGTGACCTGCACCGTCGCTGGGTCGACGTCAAAGCCATGTTCACCGGCAAAGACGAAGAGGCTGTGCTGAACGAAGCCGAGCGCGGTGAAGACCACGCACTGAAGGCTTATCGTGAAGCCATCGAGAAGATCAACAAGCACAATCTGGTCGGCATTCGTGATCTGGTTGAACGCCAGTACCACGGTGTGCAACGCAACCACGACCAGGTGAAAGCCCTGCGTAACCAGGCTCGCGCCCGTTCGTAAGCGGTTGCCGGTTATAAAAAACGCCAGCTAGTCTGGCGTTTTTTTATGGGGCAGGGAAAAGCAAGAGCAAGAGCCCCTCACTGTAGAGACCGGCACATCCTTTACAAATTAGACCGGGGACATCGTTTACACCTTTACAGGCTT
>NZ_JAMLFX010000013.1:193606-193840 GCF_023634765.1 Pseudomonas sp. AKS31 | reverse complement strand
AGATGAGCCGCTTTTTATTCGTCTGTCGCGCTTTGCCCAGTACGCACGGAGCGCCGACGCGGGAAGGCTTCGAGTGGGCTTTTCGAGAATATGGGCTGCCGGATGTGATCCGCACTGACAATGGCGCTCCTTTCGCGTCGACAGGTCTGGCGCGACTTTCGAAATTATCGGTTTGGTTCATCAGGCTTGGAATCCATGTCGAAACGATTACGCCTGGCCGTCCCGACCAAAATG
>NZ_JAMLFX010000013.1:171008-171267 GCF_023634765.1 Pseudomonas sp. AKS31 | reverse complement strand
TCATCAGGCTTGGAATCCATGTCGAAACGATTACGCCTGGCCGTCCCGACCAAAATGGTCGACATGAACGGATGCATCGAACGCTAAAGGCAGCAGTGCCACCGGCGGAAAACCTAGTGCGCCAGCAGCTGGCTTTTCAGGATTTCATCCAAGACTTCAACCACCACCGACCGCACACCGCGCTGGGCATGAAACCGCCGGCATCTGTCTATCGCCCGTCGATACGCGCTTATCCCGGTTATTTGCCTGCGCTTGAATA
>NZ_JAMLFX010000013.1:148436-148673 GCF_023634765.1 Pseudomonas sp. AKS31 | reverse complement strand
TGAAACCGCCGGCATCTGTCTATCGCCCGTCGATACGCGCTTATCCCGGTTATTTGCCTGCGCTTGAATATGGTTCCGATGTTGAAGTACGCAAGGTTCGGTCAAATGGGGAAATTAAATGGAAAGGACAGCTGATTTTTCTTGGAGAGGCTCTGATTGGAGAGGATATCGCGCTGAAGGAAGTGGCTGATGACGCTTGGGAACTGTACCTTTGCAGCCACTGTTTAGGCAGGCTTG
>NZ_JAMLFX010000013.1:50153-126098 GCF_023634765.1 Pseudomonas sp. AKS31 | reverse complement strand
AGCCTGTAAAGGTGTAAACGATGTCCCCGGTCTAATTTGTAAAGGATGTACCGGTCTCTACAGTGAGGGGAAAGCCGTTATTCGATGCCGACCTGGTTACGGCCATTGTTTTTCGCCAGGTACAACCCACGATCCGCCGCCGAAATCAGCAACCGGCAATCGCTGCCCGACTGCGGCACCATCGTCGCCAAACCAATACTAATCGTCAGGCTCGCCCCTTCCGCCGGGGTGTTGTGCGGGATTTTCAAGGATGCCACGGTCTGGCGCAGTTTCTCCGCGACCAGCCGCGCGCCGCCCGGCGAGGTGTTCGGCAGCACCAGCACAAACTCCTCACCGCCATAACGCGCCGGCAGATCCGACGGCCGTGCGCTGGCCTCGCGGATCGCCGTGGCGACCTTGCGTAACGCTTCATCGCCTTCAACGTGACCAAAGCTGTCGTTGTAGGACTTGAAGTAATCGACGTCGATCATCAACAGCGACAACTGACTCTGTTCCCGCAGCGAGCGGCGCCACTCCAGTTCCAGGTACTCGTCAAAGTGGCGGCGGTTGGACAGCCCGGTCAGGCCATCGGAGTTCATCAGCCGTTGCAGCACCAGGTTGGTGTCGAGCAATTGCTGCTGGCTGACGCGCAGCGCACGGTACGCGGCATCCCGCTGCAGCAAGGTCATGTACGAGCGCGAGTGATAGCGGATGCGCGCCACCAGTTCGATGGTGTCCGGCAGCTTCACCAGATAATCGTTGGCGCCGGCGGAGAACGCCGCGCTCTTGATCAGCGGGTCTTCCTTGGTCGACAGGACGATGATCGGGATGTCCTTGGTCGCCGGATGATTGCGGTATTCGCGCACCAGGCTCAGGCCATCGAGACCGGGCATCACCAGATCCTGGAGGATCACCGTCGGTTTGATCCGCACCGCCTGGGCAATGGCCTGCTGCGGGTCGGAGCAGAAGTGGAAGTCGATGTTTTCCTGATTCGACAGCCCACGGCGCACCGCTTCGCCGATCATCGCCTGATCATCCACCAACAACACCATGGCGGCGTTTTCGTCGGTTTTAATGTCGTCGATCTGTAAGTCATTCATGGGCGGTCACCTGTGTACTGCGGGGGCCAGGATTGCGGATAAACCTGTTCATTTGGGAAAAATCTCCAGCAATCGTGGCGCTATCTTTTCCAGTGCACGGATTTCAACCGCGGCATCAATCGCCGCAGCAGCCTTGGGCATGCCGTACACCGCACTGCTTTGCTGATCCTGCGCGATGGTCAAATAACCCTGCTGACGCATGAGCTTAAGCCCTTGCGCGCCGTCGCGCCCCATCCCGGTCAATAAAACCCCGATCGCGTCACCATTCCAATAACTGGCGACACTCTCGAAAAACACGTCGATCGAAGGACGATAGATCTCGTTGACCGGCTCGGCGGTGTAGGCCAGCGTGCCGTTTTTCAACAGGCGAATGTGGTGGTTGGTGCCGGCCAGCAGCACGGCGCCGGCCTGCGGCGGCTCACCTTCACGGGCCAAACGCACATCGAGGCCGCTGGCGCTGGCCAACCATTCGGCCATACCGGCCGCAAAGACCTGATCGACATGCTGCACCAGCACGATCGCCGCCGAGAAATCCTTGGGCAAGCCTTTGAGCAACACCTCCAGCGCCGCCGGCCCGCCTGCCGATGAGCCGATCGCCACCAGTCGCTGACACGAAGCGGAACTGCGCTGGGCCGTCGGTGCCGGCCGGGAACGTGTGGGCTTCTCGCCGATCAGCCAGCCGATATTGAGGATCTTGCGCAACAACGGCGCCGCCGCTTCCTGGGCATTACCGGCGCCGAGGGCTGGAGTGTCGACCACGTCCAGTGCGCCGTGGCCCATCGCTTCGAAGACCCGGTGCACGTTCTGCTGCCGGTCGACGGTGACGATGACGATCGCGCACGGGGTTTCGGCCATGATCCGGCGGGTGGCTTCGACGCCGTCCATCACCGGCATGATCAGGTCCATCAGGATCAGGTCCGGGGTATTTTCGGCGCACAGTTGCACCGCCTCGGCACCATTGCGGGCGACCCAGACCACCTGATGCGCCGGCTCGAAGGCCAGCGCCCGGCGCAGGGCTTCGACCGCCATGGGCATGTCGTTGACGATGGCGATCTTCATGCCCGCGCTCCTCCGATCAGCTCGACCACTGCGTCGAGCAGGGCGTCGTCATGAAAACTGGCTTTGGCCAAATAATAGTCGGCGCCGGCATCGAGGCCACGACGGCGGTCCTCTTCACGGTCCTTGTACGACACAACCATCACCGGCAGCGATTGCAGGCGGTTGTCGCGGCGCAGCAGGGTGACCAGTTCGATGCCGTCCATGCGCGGCATGTCGATGTCGGTGATCAGCAAATCGAAGTCCTCCGAACGCAGCGCGTTCCAGCCGTCCATGCCGTCCACCGCCACCGCGACGTCGTAGCCGCGATTGAGCAGCAGTTTGCGTTGCAGCTCGCGCACGGTCAGCGAGTCGTCGACCACCAGCACCCGCTTGCGCGCCGCCTCGGCGGCCTGATTGCCATGACGGGCGATGCGCTCAAGGCGCCCGGTATTGAGCAGTTTGTCCACCGAACGCAGCATGTCTTCGACGTCGACGATCAGCACCACCGAGCCGTCGTCGAGCAAAGCACCGGCGGAGATGTCCTGCACTTTGCCCAGACGCTCATCGAGTGGCAAGACCACCAGCGTGCGCTCGCCGATGAAACGCTCCACGGCAACGCCATAAACCGCATCACGCTCGCGGATCACCACGACTTTCAGGGTTTCGCCACTGTTCTGGCTGGCCGGACGATTCAGTAACTGGCTGGCCGCCACCAGCCCGACGTGCTGGCCTTCGTGCCAGAAATGCTGACGACCCTCGACCTGCACAATGTCTTCCGGCGCCAGATCACACATGCGTTCGATGTGCGCCAGCGGGAAGGCGTACGCCTCTTCGCCAACCTCCACCACCAAACTGCGCACCACCGACAAGGTCAGCGGTACTTCCAGATGAAAGCGACTGCCCTCGCCCGCCGTTTGCTCCAGCACCACGGCCCCGCGCAACTGGCGAACCATGTGTTGAACGGCATCAAGGCCAACGCCCCGCCCGGATACTTCGGTGACGGTGTCGCGCAGGCTGAAACCGGGCAGAAAGAGGAAGGTCAGCAGTTCTTCCTCGCTCAACTGCGCCGCCGTTTCCGCTGGGGATAACTGCCGTTCGACAATGCTGCGGCGGACCTTTTCCAGGTCGACACCATTGCCGTCATCGCTTAATTCCAGCACCAGCAGTCCAGCCTGATGCGAGGCACGCAGGCGGATCAGGCCTTCTTCCGGTTTGCCGTTGAGCAGGCGCTGCTGCGGGGTTTCGATGCCGTGATCGACGGCGTTGCGCAGCAAATGCGTCAGCGGTGCTTCGAGCTTTTCCAGCACATCGCGGTCGACCTGAGTCTTCTCGCCTTCGATCTCCAGGCGTACCTGTTTGCCGAGGCTGCGGCCCAGATCGCGGACCATGCGCACCTGACCGGTAAGCACATCGGCAAAGGGCCGCATGCGGCAGGCCAACGCCGTGTCGTAGAGCACTTGCGCGCGCTGGCTGGCCTGCCAGGCGAATTCATCGAGTTCGGCGTTTTTCTCGCTCAGCAGTTGCTGGGATTCGGCGAGCAAACGGCGCGCGTCTTCCAAGGCCTCCAGCGCTTCCAGACTCAGCGCGTGTTCCTTGAGGTGGACGTTGAGGTTTTCCAGCGCGCGCAGGCCGTTGTTCTGCATGCGTTTGAGGCGCTGCATGGTCGCCAGATGCGGTTTGAGGCGCTGGGTTTCCACCAGCGACTTGCTCGACAGATCGAGCAGGCTGTTCAGGCGTTCGGCGGTGACCCGCAGCACCCGCTCGCCACCCTCGGTGGTGCGTTTGCTCTTGCGTGGCGCCGGTTCGGACGCTTCGACCGGGGTTTCGATGATCGGCGCTGGCGCAGGTTCAAATACCGGCGGCGCTTCAAGTTGCAACTCGGCCATCGGCGGCGCAACGAACGCTGCCGGCGGCGTCGACGGATCAAGCAAGCTCGCCATCAACGCCACATAAGCTTCAATATCGCTCGGCTGCGGCGCATTGGCCGGGGTGGCGATGCGCATCAGCAAATCGGTGCCCTGCAACAGCGCATCGATGTGTTCGGGGCGCAGCAGCAAGCGCCCTTCCTGGGCGCTGACCAGGCAATCTTCCATGACATGAGCGACGCTGACGCCGCTGTCGATGCCGACAATTCGTGCCGCGCCTTTGAGCGAATGCGCCGCGCGCATGCACGATTCGAGTTGATCGGCCTGGGTCGGGTTACGCTCCAGCGCCAGCAACCCGGCACTGAGTACTTGGGTCTGCGCTTCGGCTTCGAGGCTGAACAGCTCAAGCAACGAGGCATCGCGCATTTGCTCGGGGGTCATGTGAGGCTCCGGGTCACGGCGGACAGCAGCTGTTCTTCATCCAGCCAACGCAGGCTGCGACCGCGATATTGCAGAACACCACGGGTGTATTTGGCACTGGCTTGCGCGCCGGACTGCGATGCCGCATCAAGAATGCGCTCATCAATGGCATGAATGCCGTCGACCTCATCCACCGGCACCACCACCGGCCCGCCATGGGCGGCGATGATCAGCATGCGCGGCATGATGCGCACACCTGTGGCCGGCGCGGCGTTGCCATCCAGATCGAGCAATTCAACCAGTGACAGGCACGCCACCAGTGCGCCACGCACATTGGCCACGCCGAGCAAGGCCCGCGAGCGCTGGTGCGGCAACGAGTGGATCGCCTGCAGCGGCGCGACTTCGACGAGACTGCGCGTCGCCAGCCCCAGCCATTCTTCGCCGAGCCGGAACATCAGCAGCGAGCGGGTTTTCACATCGCTTTCCACGGCGATCGCCACCGGATCGCGCTCGTCCTGCTGCAACGCATAACGGTCAAGCAGGCGCGTGGCGGCGGCGGAATACACCGAGCAATTGCGGCAATGAATATGCTCTTCCAGCAGCGGACAGGACTTGTCGCCATGAATGCCGATGCGGTTCCAGCAATCGTCGATGGCCCGGGCGTCTTCGTGGGTGACGTTCAAGGTGTCGGACGGGATCATCGTTTACGCTCACTGTCGGCGGTGCGGCCGCTGCGGGCGGCACGCTCCTGCAATCGTCTGGCACCCGCCGTGTCGCCCTGGGCCTGCAGCAACGCGGCCAGGTGCATCAACGCTTCGGGGTGTTGCGGTTCGAGGTACAACGCCTTGCGGTAAAAGCCCTGAGCTTCGAGGGTCAGGCCGGCGACATCGCTGAGCAAGCCGAGCCAGTAAAACACCTGAGCCACCGGTTCATGGCTGCGCAAATACTGATCGCAGGCGACGCGGGCCTCGGCACTTTTGCCTTCGTTGGCCAGCGCGGCGATGTTGGCCAGCAGGGTCGCGGCGTCCGGGTTCGTGCTTTTGCGGGTAATCGGTAGCGGCCTCACGGCGGCAAACGGTCGATTGCGCACCACTGGGGGCGGCGTACTGCGTGGCGGTTGGCTGACCGGCACCGCGATCGGTTTGGGTGTCGGCAGCGGTTCGGGGTGCGGATCGCTGTGGCGGCTGAAGGCAAAGGATTGCGGGATACCGATCGAACGCATGCCCAAGCGCCCGAGCAGACTGCCCTCGGCCGGGCCGATAAACAGCACGCCATCGAAATGCGTCAGGCGCTTGAGCACCTCAAACACCAGTTTTTGCGTCGGCTGATCGAAATAGATCAGCAGGTTGCGGCAGAACACGAAATCGAACGCCGGCTCGCTGGCCAACAGCGTTGGATCGAGTACATTGCCGACCTGCAAACGCACCTGTTCACGCACATCGTCATTGACCCGATGGCCTTCCTGCTCAGCCGTGAAATGCCGGTCGCGAAAGTCCAGATCCTGCCCGCGAAACGAATTTTTGCCATACAGCGCACGCCGCGCCTTCTCCACCGACAGCGGGCTGACGTCCATGCCATCGACCTTGAACTGATGCGGCTTGAGCCCGGCATCGAGCAAAGCCATGGCGATCGAATAGGGTTCTTCACCGGTGGAACACGGCAGGCTGAGGATGCGCAGTGCGCGCATGTTGTTCAGCTCAGCGAGACGATTGCGCGCCAGTTTGCCCAGCGTGGCGAAGGATTCCGGATAACGGAAAAACCACGTCTCCGGGACGATCACTGCTTCGATCAGCGCCTGTTGTTCGTCTCGCGAGCCTTGCAGCAATTGCCAATACTCATCGGCATGCACCGCTTGCGAAAGCGTCGTGCGCTGGCGCACCGCCCGCTCGATGATTGCCGGCCCCACCGACGTCACATCGAGGCCGATGCGTTCCTTGAGAAAATCGAAAAAGCGCTGATCGCTGCTCATGACTGCGCCTCAAGCTGCGCCGGATTGAGCGGCGGATCGGGGAACAGCAAGCTGCGCACGGCGTCATCGAGCAAGTCATTGACCCGCACCCATTGCACCAAGCCCTGGGCATCTTCGCGCACCGGGCCGAGGTAAGGCGCCTCGCGGTTGGCGAGGCCGTAAGGCTGAAACTCCTGCGGATGGCAGCGCAGGGTGTCGGTGGCCTGTTCCAGAATCAGCCCCAGCCATTGCGCGGGCTGCGCTTCATCCGGCCGGTAATTGACCAGCACCAGACGGGTGCTGGTGCGCGCCTCGGCGGGATGGCCGAAGGTCAATGCGCTGAGGTCGATCACCGGCACCACCGCACCGCGATAGGCAAACACCCCGGCGACCCACTGCGGCGCCCGCGCGATCGGCTTCAACGGCAGACGCGGCAGCACTTCCGCCACGTCGGTGGCGCGCAAGGCGTAGCGTTCGCTGCCAATGCGAAACAGCAGGAACAACGCCGGCTTCGCCACCTGCGCGGCGCTGCGTTTGGCGAGGATTTCGCTCATCAGACTTTGAATCGCGAAACGCCGCTGCGCAGCCCGACGGCCACCTGGCTCAGTTCGTCGATGGCGAAACTGGCCTGACGCAGCGACTCGACGGTCTGGCTGCTGGCGTCACCCAACTGCACCAGCGCGTGGTTGATCTGCTCGGCGCCGGTGGCCTGGGCCTGCATGCCTTCGTTGACCATCAACACCCGCGGCGCCAGCGCCTGCACCTGATGGATGATCTGCGACAGCTGCTCGCCGACCTGCTGCACTTCGGACATGCCGCGACGCACTTCTTCGGAGAACTTGTCCATGCCCATCACCCCGGCAGACACCGCCGACTGGATCTCGCGAACCATCTGCTCGATGTCGTAAGTGGCCACGGCGGTCTGATCCGCCAGACGCCGCACTTCCGTGGCGACCACGGCAAAACCGCGACCGTATTCACCGGCCTTCTCGGCTTCAATCGCTGCGTTGAGCGACAACAGGTTGGTCTGGTCGGCGACCTTGACGATGGTCACCACCACCTGATTGATGTTGCCAGCCTTCTCATTGAGGATCGCCAGTTTAGCGTTGACCAGATCGGCCGCGCCCATCACCGAGTGCATGGTGTCTTCCATGCGCGCCAGGCCTTGCTGGCCGGAACCGGCCAGCACCGAGGCCTGATCGGCGGCGGTAGACACTTCGGTCATGGTGCGCACCAGATCGCGCGAGGTGGCGGCGATTTCGCGGGACGTCGCGCCGATTTCGGTGGTGGTCGCGGCGGTTTCGGTGGCGGTGGCTTGCTGTTGCTTGGAGGTGGCAGCGATCTCGGTCACCGAGGTGGTGACCTGCACCGACGAACGTTGCGCCTGAGACACCAGCGCGGTCAGCTCGGTCATCATGTCGTTGAAGCCGGTTTCGACGGCGCCGAACTCGTCCTTGCGGTCGAGGTTCAGGCGCGAACTGAGGTCACCGGTACGCATGGTTTCGAGGATCTCCACGATACGGTTCATCGGCGCCATGATCGCGCGCATCAGCAACAAACCGCAGAGGCCGGCGGCGAGCACGGCGACCAGCAGGGAAATGAACATGCTGACTTTGGCAGCCGCCACGGCATCGTCGATGTTGTTCATGGCCTGATCGGCGACTCTCTTGTTCTCGCCGATGATGTCGTTGAGCTTCATGCGCCCGGCGTACCAGGCTGGCGTGAGCTTTTCGTGGAACATCCTGACCGCGTCCGCTTCCAGGTTGCGCTTGTGCAGGTCCAGCACGGCATCCTGAATCTGGAGATAGGCGTCGTGGTACTTCTCGAACGCGGCGAACTCGGTCCGGTCCTCGTCGGTCGCCATGGTCTTGCGATAGTTTTCCATCTGCTCCTGCAAACGCGCCTCGAACGCCTTGTAGTCCGCGGCGTCCTCGCTGGAAACCCCCTGACCTTCCTTGAGTCCGAGCAGTTCTTGCGTCTGCAGATAACTGTCGACCCAGGCGCCACGGATCATCGAGCTGTAATAGACGCCGGGAATCGCGTCATCACGCACGCTGTTTTCACTGGCCTCGATCTTCAACAGGCGTGAATACGAAACGACGACCATCAGCAACATGATGGCGATAATCACCGCAAAGCTCGCCAAAATACGTTGGCGCAACGTCCAGTTCTTCACAGTGATTCCTCGTGCCTGATCGAAATGCGGGGAGTATAGCCGAGGGCGGTGTTTCATTTATAAGACGCTTTTTCACCCTCGGGCCTGTCCGGTGTGGTTAGCGGGAAGGCTCTGGGGTGGGACTGTCCGACAATTGCGAGTGAGCGTGCCAGTGGGGTAATGGCAAAAGGAGGCGATAGATCGGCCATGGCGTATGCAGTGAGGCTGAAACATCATCGCGAGCAGGCTCCGTGCACGCCGGAATAACCTGTGGGAGCGAGCCTGCTCGCGAAGAGGCCGGAACGGTCAACATCGATGTCGTCTGACCCGGCGCTTTCGCGAGCAGGCTCGCTCCCACAGGGGGTTGCGATTGTTAAAGCACGCCGTCTCTACACAGAGGCCAGCCGCACCTGCTTCTCCAGCTCCACCTTCAACCCCGGCTCCAGCTTCAACTGCCGCGCCAGTTCATCCAGATAGCTCTTCTCCATAAAATTCTCCTCATCCACCAACATCACGCTGGCGATGTACATTTCTGCCGCCATCTCCGGCGTACTCGCGGCGCGGGCGACGTCGGTGGGGTCGAGGGGTTTGTTGAGTTCGGCGTGCAGCCAGTGTTGCAACTCCTGATCGTTATCGAGCTTGGTGAATTCACCTTCGATCAATTCGCGCTCGCGATCATCGATATGGCCATCGGCCTTGGCGGCAGCAACCAGGGCTTTAAGAATGGCCTGACTGTGTTGCTCGGCTTGTGCCGGTGGCAAGCGGTCGAGGGTTTGCGGTTCGCTTTGTGGGGCGGTGCCTTTTTGCGCGTTGTAGTTGCCGTAGGCTTTGTAGGCCAGTACACCCAGCGCGGCCAGCCCGCCGTAGATCGCGACTTTGCCGCCGACCTTGCGCACTTTCTTGTTACCAAGCAGCAAGCCCATCGCGCCAGCCGCCAGTGCACCGCCGCCGGCGCCCGACAGAAGACCACCGAGGCCGCCAGAGCCAGAAGAGCCGCCGAGCAAACCGCCCAAGCCACCGCCAGCCGGTTTGTTCTGCGTTCCGCCAGCCTTGTTCTGCAACAGATCCTGGCCAGACTTGAGTAGCTGATCAAGCAATCCACGGGTGTTCATGTTCCGCCTCCAAAACAGGGGTTATCCGGATCTATAAGGCCCTCAGCCTAGTTCGAAAGTGCCCCTGCCCGGCCTGCGAGTGTGCTTCCAGATGTTGCTCGCCCTGCAACAGCCATTCTTAAAAATAGATATACACTCAGGCCAATCTATAAAAACCGCCCACCGGGTACACCTTCTCATGATGACCCTGCGTCAGATCCGTCATTTCATCGCAGTGGCCGAAACGGGCTCGATCTCCGCCGCTGCGCAAACTGCATTCATTCCCCAATCGACGCTGACCCTGGCGATCCAGCAACTGGAGGAGGAAATCGGCGTCAGCCTGTTCAGATGATGGTCGCCTGGAAAATCGCCCCGGCGCTGGCTGCCGGTAATACCGTGGTGCTCAAGCCGTCGGAACAAACCCCACTGACCGCGTTGCGTCTGGCCGAACTGGCGTCGGAAATCTTCCCGGCCGGTATTCCTAGGCTCGCGATGAAATGGTCATCGGCAGCCGCCTGCTGAAAAAGATTTCTCCTACCACCGAAGTACCGGTTGCCGCACTGTTCGTGTCCGGCGTCCTGCCGGCCCTGATCATCGCCCTCGGCTTCTTCCTGCAAGACGCCGTGGCCACCATCGTCAGCTTCGCCGCCATCGGCATCTACCTCGCATTCAAGATGATCGTCCTCGTCGCCCTCTACGCCCGCAGCAAAGGCTGGAAACCGAGCGGCAAATTCACCCTCGGCGCACGGGGCTGGCCAGTGAACGTCGGCGCGCTGGTATAGGCGTCGGCGCAATCATTAACATGGCCTGGCCACGCACGCCGGATGCGGCTTGGTATGTGAACTATGCGATGGTGTTGAGCACGGTGATCGTGATTGGCTTGGGGCTGGTTTACATGTGGATTGGCAAGCCGTATGACCATGGCAAGGCGCCGGCTGGGGATGCCTGGAAGGTGAGTCGCTAAGAGTTTTTGATCCCGGCACCGACTAGGTGCCGGGGTTCAGGAAAGCCCAGAAAAAACCATCAAAAAGAAAGCTCTGCCTGATCGTGCTTCAACAGGGAAATACGGTCGAACAGTTTGATTTTTGCATTGGCTTTTTGCTTGGCGTGATCGGACATGAATGCAACCAATTCTTCGAGCTGACTGACGTCTCCAACCACTTTGAATTCCTTTTCCTTGTTGACGAAAACAAGCGACTTCTTCTTTCTCGACAACAATTCAATGACATTGCTGAGCGTGCCGGTGCTCTTTGCATCCCAGATCATCAAGCCGTAGTCAGCCGCTTCAGCCATGACGACGTCTTTTTCAGTGAAGAAAGCTCTCGAGCCTTTGGAATGCTTGGAGTCGACTGTTCTGGCGGGCCACTGCCCTAGGTTGTTCCTCGGTGCCGAGCCACTGCAGAACACCGTGGTTCTGGATCGTTCGAGGCTCAACAGGTACTCCTGAATGGAGGTGTCGGCGCCACCTGCATCACCCACTACCACCTCAAAATCAGACGCAACGATATTATTGATACGCTCTTTGACCTTCGGATCAAGGTTCTTGATGTTGATAGAGCCGGCAATAAATACAGTCGTCATTGAGTTCACTTCCAAGTTAGCGCTGCTACGTAAATCTTCCCTACCTTTGGATATTTACGTAAAACAGCGCAGGCCGCGTCCATCGACGCCCCGCTATCAAACAAATCATCTACAACCAAAACATTCCAGCGCCCATCTGTAGTGATTTCATCATTGACGCTGAAACTGTCTCCAATCGCAGCAACCTTGTCTGCTTTCGAATGCAAATCCTTGAGCGACTTTCCGGTGGCTGCTTTTCGAAGCAAATCCGAGAAAACCGGCAGTCCAGTAATTTGTCCCAACGCCAAGGCAACCTCAGTTACGGGTTGTCGCTGACGAATATTTGAAGCTGGCATAGGCACTACAAAACCTACCTGATCCAATTTCGGGAACACATTTGTCGCTACCGCTTGGGCGAGTGGGCCGATCTGAGTCCAATCCTTTTGGTATTTGAGCTGGTAGGTCGCCTCGCCTATCTCAGTGCGCTGATTATCGAAGCACGGATGTCCGCGATCATCGTTGCCAAGAAAGGTACTACTTACCATGTGTTTGTCCAGCACCCAGCCCTGATCCCATGGGCCATTGATCTGTTTGAGGGATACCTTCATTGAATTCTCCATTCCTTTGAACCCTGAAACCAAGAGCTGAGCATCTGTAGCGATGCGCAAGATTCAAACAAATAACGGAAAAAACACTGGTTAGGGGCGGGTTCGCTGGCACCAATGCAAAAACAGTCATCTCCTACAGATACGACCCTCAGAGATAAATCCTCTTTCCTACAGAAGGAATCGATAGAGCCGACTTGGCGTCGTAGGTTGCTAGCCGATAGGCTTTCTCTCGGCGGCGAAATCAGCAGCCCGGTGTCGGAGCCGGAGTAAATATCAAAACGGCGTGACCGCACTCATTTGAGTGGCGGCTCTATTCTCAATATTGGAGTCGACAAATGCCTAACCACGTACAAATTCCTTCTGAAAGCTCCGCTTTCTTCACCCCCACCGCCTTCACCCGCCACAACCGCTTCCTCCACGCCTTCATGCAAGACCACGAAGCCTGGTTCTGCGTCCAGGATCTCGGTCGCTTGATGGGCTACCCCCTGAACGAACGCCTCACCCTGAAACTTGATCCCGACCAGCGCCGCCTGAGTTCGATGCGTTGGGCAGGCGTCACCGTGCCGTTGCTGCACTGGCAACAGCAGGCGTGGGTCAAATGGCGGGATGTGCCGGAGTTGATGCACGGCCAGCGGCCGTATCCAGTACTGGGAACGTGTAGCTGATCCAAATAAAAAGGGGCGGACCTTTCAGACCGCCCCTTTTTATGTCCACTCAAAACCGCGAAACACTCCGCATCGCATCCACCAGATAGCGCATCGCAATCCGGTCCCCTTCTGATAGCTCTCGATAACGCTCCACCAGTTTCACTTCGTCGGAGCTCAACCGACGTCTTTTGCGACCGCTGCCGAGGCAGGGAAAGATGCCCAACATTTCGGTGATGCCTTGTATTTTTGCCATGGACGATGTCCTTCTCTAATACGTCAAAGAACTGCTAAACCACCACATCGCCCTGCCCCTTACAGCAGTGTCGTGTGCCTTACCGGCTCTTTTGGCTGCACCGGTCATGCCCATAGAATAGAAATTAAATCGGCGCTGAAAAGCGGTTTTTAGAGTAATTAGTCGAAAAAAGCAGATATGCCGTGTAAATCAGAACGCCCTGTCAGATTTTTAACCGACATGTCTTGTTTCATTGACACACTGGCGCGGTGAATCAACGAATTTTGCATTGCGAGCGAACCGTTTAAGCTAGCGGGCATCTGTTAATAGTCCGTTGCGTTTGGCCGAAGGCTTGTCCGAACCGTTATTTCTGATCCAGCACGTGCCAGGAACGGCGCGGGATTGCTCACGACAGGTTGTATTTATGCACCGCAGGAATTTGCTCAAAGCGTCCATGGCCATTGCGGCTTACACCGGTCTTTCGGCCACCGGCCTGCTGGCCACCCGTGCCTGGGCGGCCAATGGCGGCGCCGCCGATGGCGAGGCGCAGGCCTTCGACTTCGAAGCGCTGAAGCGCCAGGCCAAGCAACTGGCCGGCAACGCTTATCAGGACACCAAACAGGTGCTGCCACCGACCCTGGCGACCATGACCCCGCAGAACTTCAATGCGATCCGCTATGACGGCGAGCATTCGCTGTGGAAGGAGAACAAGGGTCAACTCGACGTGCAGTTCTTCCATGTCGGCATGGGTTTCCGTCAGCCGGTGCGCATGTACAGCGTCGATCCCAAGACCCGCACCGCCCGCGAGGTGCATTTCCGCCCGGCGCTGTTCAACTACGAAAACACCTCGGTCGACACGCAGCAGTTGAAAGGCGATCTGGGTTTTGCCGGGTTCAAACTGTTCAAGGCACCGGAACTCGATCGTCATGACGTGGTGTCATTCCTCGGCGCCAGCTATTTCCGTGCGGTGGATGCGACTGGCCAATATGGCCTCTCCGCTCGCGGCCTGGCGATCGACACTTACGCCAAGAAGCGCGAAGAATTCCCCGACTTCACCAAGTTCTGGTTCGAGACCCCGGACCAAAACGCCACGCGCTTTGTCGTCTACGCGCTGCTCGATTCGCCGAGCGCGACCGGCGCCTATCGCTTCGACATCGATTGCCAGGCCGAGCGTGTGGTGATGGAAGTCGACGCGCACATCAACGCGCGCACCGCCATCGAACAACTGGGCATCTCGCCGATGACCAGCATGTTCAGCTGCGGCACTCACGAACGCCGCATGTGCGACACCATTCACCCGCAAATCCACGATTCGGATCGCCTGGCGATGTGGCGCGGCAACGGCGAGTGGATCTGCCGCCCGCTGAACAACCCGGCGACCCTGCAGTTCAACGCATTTGCCGACAAGGATCCGAAGGGTTTCGGCCTGGTGCAGACCGACCATGAGTTCGCCAACTATCAGGACACTGTCGACTGGTACAGCAAGCGCCCGAGCCTGTGGGTAGAACCGACCACCGCGTGGGGCGAAGGCTCGATCGATCTGCTGGAAATCCCGACCACCGGCGAGACCCTCGATAACATCGTAGCGTTCTGGACACCGAAAAAGCCGGTGGCTGCCGGGGATTCGCTGAACTATGGCTACAAGCTGTACTGGAGCGCTCTGCCGCCGGTGGGCACGCCGTTGGCCCGCGTACACGCGACCCGTTCCGGCATGGGCGGCTTCACTGAAGGCTGGGCACCGGGCGAGCATTACCCGCCGGTCTGGGCGCGTCGTTTTGCCGTGGACTTCACTGGCGGCGGTCTCGAGCGCTTGCCGCAGGGCACCGGGATCGAGCCGGTATTGACGTGCTCGAACGGCAAGGTGCAGGATTTCAGCGTGCTGGTGCTGGATGACATCAAGGGTTACCGGATCCTGTTCGACTGGTACCCGACCAATGACAGCGTGGAGCCGGTGGAACTGCGCCTGTTTATTCGCACCAATGACCGCACGCTGAGCGAGACCTGGTTGTACCAGTACTTCCCGCCGGCGCCGGACAAGCGTAAGTACCCTTGAGGATTTGAGGCGCCTGCACGGGCCTCATCGCTGGCAAGCCAGCTCCCACAGTGATGGGTGTTGATCACAGATTTTGCGTACGCCACCAAATCTGTGGGAGCTGGCTTGCCAGCGATGGCGGCAGCATCGCAGCGAAAGACAAACAGACAAAACAAAGCCCCGGCCATCACTGGCCGGGGCTTTTTGCTTTACTACCCACTCAATCGCGCAGATCCGACTCATGAATCGGCTGGTCCCGATGAGTCGCGCGCTGATACTGCGCCGGCCACACCGCTTTGCGTCCCCCCAGATCATCGTCGGCATGCAGCGGCCAGTACGGATCACGGAGCAGTTCTCGGGCGAGGAAGATGATGTCAGCCTGACAGGTGCGCAGAATGTGCTCAGCCTGCGCAGGTTCGGTAATCATTCCGACAGTGCCGGTGGCGATGCCTGACTCCTTGCGTACGCGTTCGGCGAAGCGCGTCTGATAACCCGGCCCGACCGGAATTTCCGCGTTGGCCGCCGTACCACCCGACGACACGTCAATCAGATCCGCGCCAAGGCTGTGCAGGCGTCGCGCCAGCTCCACGGTTTCATCCGGGTTCCAGCCGTCCTCCACCCAGTCGGTGGCCGACACGCGGACAAACACCGGCAATTCCTCAGGCCAGACCGCCCTCACCGCTTCAGTTACTTGCAGCACCAGCCGAATACGATTTTCAAACGAACCACCGTATTGATCCCGGCGCTGATTGCTCAACGGCGAAAGGAACTGATGCAGCAGATAACCATGCGCGGCATGCACTTCAACCACACTGAAACCGGCCTTCAGCGCACGTTTGGCGGCATCGACGAACGCTTGAATAACATCGGCGATCTGCCCTTCATCCAGCTGTTTCGGTTGCGTGTGCTGTGGATCGAAAGCAATCGGCGACGGCCCGACCGGAGTCCAGCCGCCATCATCGGGTTTGACGCTGCCGTGCTTGCCGATCCACGGCCGATGAGTGCTGGCCTTGCGCCCGGCGTGGGCCAGTTGAATCCCGGCGATGGCGCCTTGGGCCGTAATAAAGCGGGTGATGCGTTGTAGCGGTTCGATCTGTTCGTCGTTCCACAGACCAAGGTCTTCGGCGGTGATCCGCCCTTCGGCCGTGACCGCTGTGGCTTCGGTAAATACCAGACCGGCGCCACCCACCGCGCGGCTACCGAGGTGTACCAGATGCCAGTCGTTAGCGAGGCCGTCGACGCTGGAGTATTGGCACATCGGTGACACGGCGATGCGGTTGGGCAGCGTCAGTTGGCGAAGAGTGAAGGGTTCAAGCAGCAGACTCATGGGGCACCTCTCAAATCAGTGGGCAGGCTCCAGGGTTCTGTTTGAATAGTCGACGAGTGACAGGAAAAAGGTACAGCACCCGCCCCCGCGGGCAAAAAATTCGACAAGACGTCACAAGGCCAATCAAGCAGTGCTTAGAGCCTAGTCGACAACGGGGGATCGCGGGAAATTCAAGAAAAGATCGTCCGATCGCGGCCCGAACCTTCGGCAGCTCCTACAGGAAACCGCATTCCCATGTAGGAGCTGCCGCAGGCTGCGATCTTTTGATCTTCAGCGCGGTTCGATATGAGCAATCATCAGTTGCACAGTCTCGTTGCCGCGAAACTCGTTAACGTCGAGCTTGTAAGCCAGTTCAACCCACTGAATCGTCGGATTCGGCCAGATATCGCGGTCGATACCAAACGCAATGCCATCCAGCTTCACCGAGCCACACTCGCTTTTCAGCACCACCTTCAAATGCCGCTCGCCGACCACGCGTTGCTCGACCAACTGAAACACGCCGTGAAACAGCGGCTCCGGGAAGTGCTGCCCCCAAGGTCCGGCATGACGCAGGGCCCGAGCCAGTTCAAGGTGGAATTCTTCAACCGCCAGCGTGCCGTCCGAGAGCATGCGCCCGGTCAGGTCTTCCTCGCGAAGCTGCCTGCGCACTTCAGCGTCGAAAGCCTCGGCGAACAGGGCAAAGTTCTCCTGCGGCAAAGTCAGGCCCGCCGCCATCGCGTGGCCACCGTACTTGGCGATCAGGTTCGGATGCTGCGCCGCCACCACGCTCAAGGCATCACGAATGTGGAAGCCTTGCACCGACCGCCCGGAGCCCTTGAGCAAACCATCACCGGCATCAGCAAAGGCAATGGTCGGACGGAAATAACGCTCTTTCATCCGCGACGCGAGAATGCCGATCACGCCCTGGTGCCACTCCGGATCGAACAGGCACAGACCAAACGGCATCGACTCCACCGGCAAGTCCTTGAGCTGCGCCAGCGCCTCGCGCTGCATGCCCTGCTCGATGGATTTGCGATCCTGGTTCATACCGTCCAGTTGCGCGGCCATTTCCCGGGCCAGGTTGGCGTCGGCGGTGAGCAGGCATTCGATGCCCAGGCTCATGTCATCCAGACGCCCGGCGGCGTTCAGGCGCGGCCCGACGATAAAGCCGAGGTCGGTGGAAGTAATGCGCGCAGCATCTCGCTTGGCCACTTCAAGGATCGCTTTGATCCCCGGCCGTGCGCGCCCGGCGCGAATCCGCTCCAGACCCTGATGCACCAGAATCCGGTTGTTGGCGTCCAGCGGTACCACGTCGGCGACGCTGCCCAGCGCCACCAGATCAAGCAGTTCGCCGATGTTCGGCTGCGGCGTGTTCTCGTACCAGCCGAGACTGCGCAGGCGCGCGCGCAACGCCATCAGGACATAGAAAATAACGCCGACGCCGGCCAGTGCCTTGCTCGGGAATTCGCAACCCGGCTGGTTCGGGTTGACCAGCGCATCGGCCAGCGGCAGTTCATCGCCGGGCAAGTGGTGGTCGGTAATCAGCACTTTGAGGCCGGCCTTTTTTGCGGCTGCCACGCCTTCGACGCTGGAGATGCCGTTGTCGACGGTGATCAGCAATTGCGGCTCGCGGGTCAGCGCAACTTCGACGATTTCCGGGGTCAGGCCATAGCCATATTCGAAACGGTTCGGCACCAGATAATCGACGTGCGCCGCGCCCAGCAAGCGCAAACCGAGCATGCCGACGGTACTGGCCGTCGCCCCGTCCGCGTCGAAGTCGCCGACGATGAGGATGCGCTGGCGTTGCTCAAGCGCCGTCACCAGCAGGTCTACCGCTGCGTCGATGCCCTTGAGCTGCTGGAACGGGATCAACCGCGCCAGGCTCTTGTCTAGTTCCGCCTCGGACTGCACGCCCCGCGCCGCGTACAAACGGGTCAACAAAGGTGGCAGGTCACCGAGAAACGGCAGAGTGGCAGGCAGTTGACGAGGTTCGATACGCATGGGGTGACGGAGACTTCTCTTGATTACGTGGGATTATTCCGATGGTGACGCAGGTTCAGCCGCGCTCACCTTGCAGCCATTGCAACTGGACTTCGTGCTGACCACGGTCGTCGGTGACGAAGATCGTGCCTTCGCTGATCATCACATCCCACTTGATAACGCGGGGCATGTCCTTGGCCAGGGTTTCCAGCACTTCTTGCGGGACTGCAGCGATGTTGACGTTCTTCAGATTCTTGATCGCCGGGATCACTTTGGTTTCCCATACACGCAAGCTGCCGTAGGCCAGCAGGCTGGTGCGCTCGGTGCGGCGCGAGCACCAGGTCAGACGGTCGGCATCGGGCTGGCCGACTTCGATCCAGTGCAGGACACGGTCATCCAGGCTTTTTTCCCACAGCGCAGGTTCATCCACGTCTGACAGACCACGGCCAAACGACAACTGCTCGTTGTACCAGAGTGCGTAGGCCAGCAGTCGCACGGTCATGCGCTCTTCGGTTTCCGAAGGGTGACGGGCGATGGTCTGCTTGACGCTCTCGTAGACACTGCGGTCGAGGTCGGTGAGGTTCAGTTCAAATTTGTAGGTAGTGGACGGCTGGGCCATGAACGGGCTTCTTGATACGAGGAAAGTCGGCAAGTCTAACCGATGCGGTAGGCAATCATCGAATTGATGGCGATCAAGCTGCGGCGTCTGACAGCCGGCTATGTTAAAACGCTGTATCTGCTTAGCCTTGTCCTACAGGATTCAGTATGCCGTTCGCCAACAAACCGCTCAGCGGTGTGAAAGTCATTGAATTGGGTACATTGATTGCCGGGCCGTTTGCCTCGCGCATTTGCGGCGAGTTCGGTGCCGAAGTGATCAAGATCGAATCGCCCGACGGCGGGGACCCATTGCGCAAGTGGCGAAAACTGTACGAAGGCACGTCGCTGTGGTGGTTCGTTCAGGCGCGCAATAAAAAGTCGCTGACGCTGAACCTCAAACACCCTGACGGTTTGGCGATCCTGAAAAAACTCCTCAGTGAAGCGGACATCCTCATCGAGAACTTCCGGCCCGGTGTGCTGGAAAAACTTGGCCTGAGCTGGGAAACCCTGCACGCCTTGAACCCGAAACTGGTGATGGTGCGCCTGTCCGGTTTCGGCCAGACCGGGCCGATGAAAGATCAACCGGGCTTCGGCGCGGTGGGCGAGTCCATGGGCGGTCTGCGTTACATCACCGGATTCGAGGATAGGCCACCGGTGCGCACCGGGATCTCCATCGGCGATTCGATTGCCGCACTGTGGGGTGTGATCGGCGCATTGATGGCGCTGCGTCATCGCGAAGTCAATGGCGGCACCGGGCAAGTTGTCGATGTGGCCTTGTATGAAGCGATTTTCGCGATGATGGAAAGCATGGTGCCGGAATTCGACGTGTTCGGCTTTGTCCGCGAGCGCAGCGGCAACATCATGCCCGGCATCACGCCCTCCTCTATTCACACCAGTGCCGACGGCAAACACGTACAGATCGGCGCCAATGGTGACGCGATCTTCAAGCGCTTCATGCAGATCATCGGCCGCGAAGACCTGGCCAACGATCCGACACTGGCCAGCAATGACGGGCGCGACAGTCGCCGCGACGAGTTGTACGGGGTGATCGATCGCTGGGTCAATTCGTTGCCGCTGCAAACGGTGCTCGATCTGCTCAATCAGGCCGAAGTGCCGGCCAGTCGGATCTTCAGCGCCGAGGACATGTTCAGCGATCCACAGTACCTGGCCCGAGAGATGTTCCTGCAGGCCAAGCTGCCCGGCGGCAAAGATTTCAAGATGCCGGGCATCGTGCCGAAACTCTCTGAGACACCTGGCAGTTCAGAATGGGTCGGACCGCAACTGGGTGAACACAATGCGCAGGTACTTCACGATCTTGGCTACGACGAGCGACAGATCGCCAAGTTGCGCGAAGACGGAGCCATTTGAGCTGAAACGCCGGCAGACATCACACGCCAACCACGCCCATCAATGGTGGACGTGGCGGCTGTTCGGCTTGTTGTTTCTACTCATGTTGTCGAACGGCGCGCAGGCGAAACCGACGCTGATCTGGTTACTGCGCGACCTGCCGCCACTGACCATTTTCGAAGGCCCGAAAAAGGGCCTGGGTGTCATTGATCACCTTATGCCGATGCTGATTGCCGGCATGCCGCAATACGAACACAAGTTGATGCGAGTCAATCGAGCCCGCGGCATCCAGATGCTTCACGAAGCCTCCTTCACTTGCGACCCGTCGCTGATCTGGAGCAAGGAGCGCGCGCAATGGATCGCGTATTCCATCCCGACCTTCCGCGCCGTCAGTAATGGGCTGGTGGTGCGTCAGAAAGATCGCGAAGTGTTGGCGCCGTTTCTCGTGGAGGGTGAAGTCGATCTGGCATCGCTTCTAGCCAATGGCAAAGAGAAAATCGGAGTCGTGGCTGAACGCAGTTACGGTGAAATAGTCGATGACTTGCTACGCCAGGCCCCTAGGGACGCCCTGACCCTTCATTACGGCAACGACGCCCTGAACAATCTGCTGCTGATGCAGCGCCTGGGACGATTACAGGTGGTGCTGGGCTATTGGCCAGAAATTCGTTATCAGGCTCATCTGGCGCAAATCGCCGAAGACGAGTTGCTGTTTTATCCGATCCGAGGCACCGGTAAATACCTGTCGGGCTACATCGGCTGCTCCGACACACGCCAGGGCCGTCAGGCAATCAGCGAAATTAACCAACTGCTGCGCACTCTTCCCCACGATCAACTGAACCAGTTGTACGCCGACTGGCTGGACCCGGCGATGCGAAGCGACTACCTCGAACAGGCCCGATCGTTCTTCGAGCAACAAGCGGCGCCATGAGCAAGTTGCAGGCAAAAAGAAACCCCGAGAAGTGGGGAGACGACTCGGGGTTAAACGTGGCCTACATAAAGACCAGTAGCAGCAAGCGACAAGCACCGGAGCACAATGCTTGATCCTGCTGTTACCGGGTCTGACTGACAGGGATGCAGGAAGGTTCCCACAAAAAATATTTCATCTTTACAGCGCCGCACGTTTGTCCAGCGCAGCGTTGCGCAATGCCGCGATTACACAGGGTTCCAGCCGTCCTTCCGCAATCAGAACATCGCGGTGCAAGCCGTCAACGACATCGGTCAGTTGGCGCTTGTCGGTCAGTTGTGCCTGATTGAATTCACGCTCTACCACAATGGCGCCGTGACTGTTCTTCAAGGTCACCCGGCATTCGCCATGGGAACCGCTTGGAGACAACGAAACCTGATACGGGCTCAGAGCCTCACCGAGCAATAGACTGATACTTTCCATCTCGATCTCCACTCAATAGTCCGAAAACTGTGTGCCTGGGGCGTGTTCACAATAAATGACCACCGGCCCGAGAAGAAAGTTCTGCATACCGAACGCCCCGTTTCTGGAGTGTCACCGGTCTGTCAGAGCATGCACGGCGAAGATGACAGAAAAGTAACCGTACCCGTCAAACCTGCACGAGGGGTGAAGCGGCGCTCAAGTAACTGTCGAGCAGCCCGCGCATGAGCACCGCCGAGACCGGGGTTTGCAGGCGCCCCAGCAACCGCAGGTGGTGTTCACGCAGCAAAGGCTCGAGATCGTTCAACAGGCTTGGCGCGACCGCCCCCAGCAGGATCAGCGCACGCGCCTCACGCTGAGCCGCCAGATGATGAATCAGCGCCAGGCCATCGCCGCCCTTGAGTTGCGGGTCGCAAATGGCGATGTCCACCGCGCCGCGATGGCTCAGTGAAGACAGGGCCGATGCCAGCGAAGGCGCCGTCAGCACGTCATAGATGCCGATGGCGTTGAGCATTTGATGCAACGCCATCAGCTGGAACGGGTTGGGTTCAAGTATCAGGACTTTAAGCGAGCGCATAAGCGACCTCTGGAGAGACAATCGCGGACTCTCACCGCAGTTGTTGTCACTCTAGGGCAGCCGTCCTAAGCCTCCCATCGGAAAAGTAGCCGCGTCTTATAGGACATTTCCCATCTTCATTGCAGACATCGACACCCGCTCTCTGTGCGACGCTGGGTGATGTCCGTCCAGCCACCCAAAAGCCCTCGCAGTTTGCCGTCGGCGCTATAGAACGGCACTGTCCACTGATAGACCTCACGGGGACCACTCTTGAATTGCAATCGGCGTTTGCTGAAGCGCGATTTGCGTGTGCGCAACTGCACCATGAATTCGTCGTGCAGCATCAACGCCGTGGCTTCGGGCAGCGCGTCCACCTCGATCAGCAACCGTCCCAGCACCTGATCCAGCCGCACCGACAACGCCTCCTCATAGCTGCGATTGCACATGATCAGCCGTCCTTGCAGATCACGGACGAACACCGGATCCGGCATGGAGTCGATCAATGCATGCTGAAAGGCCAACTGATCGCCCAGATCCTTTTCCGCCACGCGGCGCAATTTGATCACTGCCGTCAGACGCCGATTCCATATTAACGACAGCAGGCCGAACACGCCGAATCCGGCCATGCCCCAGCAACCCCATTCGAGCATCTGCTGCCAGATCGACGGCACGGGCGCCGGCGCAATACCTTCCAGCCATTTCAGGCGGATCGCGCGTAACTCGGCCGCGGGAAAGGCCTCAAGGGCCTTGTTGAGAATACTCAGCAGCACCGGCATGCCTTTGCGCACGGCGAGGTTATCGGCTTCCCACTTGCCTTCGACCAGACCGCCGACCTTGAGCAAACCCAAGGGGTAAAGCTGCGCGCCGATTTCGTTTTCGATGGTAGCGTAGGCATCACCGCTCTCGACCAGCGCCCGCGCCTCGGCGTAAGTCTTGACCGAGCGAATCTCGATTGTGGGAAAGTCACGCCTGATCATGTCTTCCAGCGCATGCCGGGCCGGCAGCACCAGCACCCGTTTACTCAATTGCTCGAAAGATTCCAGGCGCGGCGCGTCAGCGCGGCCGACGAATACCCAGCCGGCGCCACCGAATGCGTGGCTGTAATCCAGAAACGCCTTGCGCTCTTCGCTCATGGCCAGGGTCGTACTGATATCCGCCGCGCCACTCGCCAGACGCTCAAGCATGTGATCGGTGGAAAACGACTCCTGATGCACGAATTGCAGCCCGGTCATCGCCGACACACGCTTGAGCACATCGTTATTCAAGCCGCTCCATTGCCCATGCTCATCCTGAAACAGATACAACGGGTACTGCACCGACGTCACCGTCACTTTGGGGTTGTCGCGAATCCACTCGCGCTCATGCGCAGCCAGTTCGATGGGCTGGACGCTGGATGCCATGGCATCGTTATTCAGCACCAATTGCGCTGCCACACTGCAGCGCATCAACCCCAGCAATCCGAACAGGAACACCCCAACCAGTGCCGGTTTCAAACCTCTATAAAACAGCATTGCCACTTCCTTCGTGATCGACTCACCCGTCCTTCGTGGGTGAAAACCCGAGCAGTGTGGCAGCAGAAACAAAAAAGCCCGTCAGGAGACGGGCTTCAAAATGTGACAGCTTTTACTGGCTTAAAGCGGCTTGCCGCGGTTGCCATGCTGGCTGACAAAGGCTTGCACGGCTTTCAGCTCGTTTGGCAGAACGGTGCAACGCTCGTTTCGCTCAAACAAATCAGAAAGATGTGCAGGTAGCTCGAGCGCTTTTCCTACACCGGCTTTCTCTACCGCGTCCGGAAATTTCACCGGGTGTGCGGTGCCGAGGATCACCATCGGGATATCGAGGCTACGACGGCATTCGCGCGCGGCCTTGACGCCGATGGCAGTGTGCGGATCCAGCACTTCACCGGTTTGCTCGTAGACTTCGGCGATGGTTTCGCAAGTCTGCGCATCGTCCACGGCCAGCGAGTCGAACAGTTTGCGCGCTTCGGTCCAGCGCTCTTGTTCGACGCTGAAACCGCCACCTTGCTTGAAGGTGTCCATCAGGCCGGCAATCGCCGCACCGTTGCGACCGTGCAGGTCGAACAGCAGGCGTTCGAAGTTCGACGAGACCATGATGTCCATCGATGGCGACAGCGTGGCGTGCAGGGTTTCCTTGACGTACTGATTGCCGCTCATGAAGCGGTGCAGGATGTCGTTGCGGTTGGTGGCGACGATCAACTGGTTGATCGGCAGGCCCATGTTGCGCGCCAGGTAACCGGCGAAGATGTCGCCGAAGTTACCGGTCGGCACCGAGAACGACACCGATCGCGCCGGGCCACCCAACTGCAGGGCCGCGTGGAAGTAGTAAACGATCTGGGCCATGATCCGCGCCCAGTTGATCGAGTTCACCGCGACCAGACGCGTGCCTTTGAGGAAACTCTGGTCGGCGAAGCTGTTCTTGACCATTTCCTGGCAGTCATCGAAGTTGCCTTCGATGGCGATGTTGTGGATGTTCTCGCCGAAAATCGTGGTCATCTGGCGACGCTGCACTTCGGACACACGGTTGTGCGGGTGCAGGATGAAGATGTCGACGTTTTCGCAGTGCTTGCAGCCTTCGATGGCGGCCGAACCGGTATCACCGGAGGTGGCGCCGACGATCACTACGCGCTCACCGCGCTTTGCCAGCACGTAATCAAGCAGACGACCAAGCAGTTGCAGGGCGAAGTCCTTGAACGCCAGGGTCGGGCCGTGGAACAGCTCCAGCACCCATTCGTTGCCGTTCAGCTGACGCAATGGCGCGACGGCGCTATGGGCGAACACACCGTAGGTTTCTTCAAGGATTTTTTTGAAATCGGCATCCGGAATGCTGCCGGTAACAAACGGGCGCATCACCCGGAAAGCCAGCTCGTGATAAGGCAGGCCGGCCCACGAAGCGATTTCTTCCTGGGTGAAACGTGGCAGGTTTTCCGGGACGTACAGACCGCCGTCGGTGGCGAGACCGGCCAGCAGGACGTCTTCGAAATTCAGGGCCGGTGCCTGGCCGCGGGTACTGATATAACGCATAAGGACAAACCTTCGGTTTGGGCTTCAAGCCGTAAGCTGCAAGCTACAAGTGAAAAGCGGCTCTGCTTTTACTTGCAGCTTGAAGCTCGAAGCTTGCAGCTGCTTCTGTTTAGTTCAGGTGCTCGACGCGGATCCGTACAACCGGACCATTCACGCCGGCCAGCGCTTCGAGGGCAGCGATGGCATCGTTGATTCGCTGCTCGACCACGCGGTGGGTCAGCAGGATCATCGGCACCAGACCGTCTTGCTCTTCGACTTCCTTCTGCATGATCGACTCGATGTTGATGCCGCGCTCCGAGAGGATGCTCGCCACCTGAGCGAGTACGCCCGGATGGTCCTTGGCCTGAATGCGCAGGTAGTAAGCGCTTTCGCAGGCTTCGATCGGCAGGATCGGATGGGCCGACAGCGAATCCGGCTGGAAGGCCAGGTGCGGTACACGGTTTTCCGGATCGGAAGTCATGGCGCGAACCACGTCGACCAGATCGGCGATGACCGACGAAGCGGTCGGCTCCATGCCAGCGCCAGCGCCGTAGAACAGCGTCGAACCGGCGGCGTCACCGTTGACCATCACCGCGTTCATCACGCCGTTGACGTTGGCGATCAGACGATCGGCCGGGATCAGCGTCGGGTGCACGCGCAACTCGATGCCGGCGGCAGTGCTGCGCGCCACGCCCAGGTGCTTGATGCGGTAGCCCAGCGCTTCGGCGTAGTTGACGTCGGCGGTGGTCAGCTTGGTGATGCCCTCGGTATAAGCCTTGTCGAATTGCAGCGGAATGCCGAACGCAATGGAGGCCAGAATCGTCAGCTTGTGCGCGGCGTCGATGCCTTCAACGTCGAAGGTCGGATCAGCTTCGGCGTAACCCAGTGCCTGGGCTTCGGCCAGCACGTCTTCAAAGGTACGGCCCTTCTCGCGCATTTCGGTGAGGATGAAGTTGCCGGTGCCGTTGATGATGCCGGCGACCCAGTTGATGCGGTTGGCGGACAGGCCTTCACGGATCGCCTTGATCACCGGAATGCCACCGGCCACCGCTGCTTCGAACGCCACGATCACGCCTTTTTCGCGGGCCTTGGCGAAAATTTCATTACCGTGAACGGCAATCAGAGCCTTGTTCGCGGTGACCACATGCTTGCCATTCTCGATGGCCTTGAGTACCAGCTCGCGGGCAACGGTGTAGCCGCCCATCAGCTCTATAACGATGTCGATCTCAGGGTTCGTGGCCACTTCGAAGACATCGTTGGTAATCGCAATACCGGTCGTCTGGAACTGAGGCTTTGGCGTGCGCATGGCAATTTGTGCCACTTCGATTCCACGCCCGGCACGACGAGCAATTTCCTCGGCGTTGCGCTGAAGTACGTTGAAGGTACCGCCACCGACGGTCCCTAACCCACAGATGCCTACTTTGACCGGATTCACTGTGAACTCCCCATAAAACGGCCGACGCGGGGTCGGCCGGAAAACAACCGCGTGCTCGCGGCTCTCTATTGATGGCCCGGCGATGCGGCTGCCGGACCACGATCGTCACGGCTGACCGTGACGATGCGAATCACTTCGCGCCCAGCGCCAGTTTGGCGACTTGTGGCGCAGGCTGGTAGCCCGGAATCACTTGTCCGTCGGCCAAAACGATGGCCGGTGTACCGTTTACGCCGATCGACTGCCCCAGGGCGAACTGTTTGGAAACCGGGTTATCGCACTTGGCGGCCTTGATTTCCTTGCCATCGACCATTTTGTCCATGGCGGCTTTCTTGTCTTTCGAGCACCACACGGCTTGCAGTTGCTCATCTCCCGGCGAGTTCAGACCCTGGCGCGGGAATGCGACATAACGCACTTCGATGCCGCGCTTGTTCAGCTCAGGCACTTCGGCGTGCAGCTTGTGGCAGTACGGGCAAGTGGTGTCGGTGAACACGGTGATGTGCGATTTGGTTTCGCCCACGGCCGGGTAGACCACGGTTTCGGCCACCGGGATGGCATTGATCAGTTTGGAGATGCCCAGGCGTTCGGTCTTCTCGGTCAGGTTGACCGGTTTGCCGTCCTTGAGCTGGAACAGGTAACCCTGAACGATGTACTGGCCGTCGGCGCTGGCATAAAGCACGCGACTGCCCTTGAGCTTGACTTCGTACATGCCTGGCAACGGGCTGGCGCTGATGCTTTCTACCGGAACCTCGAGTTCGAGTTTTTCCAGGCTTTGACGAATGGCTTTGTCGGCCGCGTCATCGGCGACGGCAAAGGTGCTGACCAACGCAATGGCTGCGGCGGCGAAAATCTGGGTCAGACGCATGAGAACTCCTGAAGGCGGACAAATGGAACGATCAGAACGCCCGTGCCGGAACACCGGGTCATAACCGTCCATCGTGCAAACCGGCAAAGCCTAACACATAAGGCCACGGTGGCCGAATGCGCCTGTCGCCATAGATCACACCGCTTTATGTAGGAGCAGCCGAAGGCTGCGATCTTTTGATTTTGTTTTTAAGATCAAAAGATCGCAGCCTTCGGCAGCTCCTACAGGGGGAGTATGGAGTTAACCTCTCGGGTGATGTTTGGCGTGCAGATCCTGCAATCGGGCGCGGGCGACGTGGGTGTAGATCTGCGTAGTGGAAAGGTCGCTGTGCCCGAGCAACATCTGCACCACGCGCAAATCCGCGCCGTGGTTGAGCAAGTGCGTGGCAAACGCATGGCGCAAGGTGTGCGGCGACAGCGACTTGCCGATCCCGGCAACCTTGGCCTGATGCTTGATCCGGTGCCAGAAGGTCTGGCGAGTCATCTGCTCGCCGCGCTGGCTGGGGAACAGCACATCACTGGGGCGGCCACCGAGCAATTCGCTTCGGCCGTCACGCATATAACGCTCGACCCAAACGATCGCCTCTTCGCCCATCGGCACCAGCCGTTCCTTGCTGCCCTTGCCCATCACCCTCAACACGCCTTGGCGCAGGTTGACCTGCTCCAGCGTCAGGCTGACCAGTTCGGTCACCCGCAACCCGCAGGCGTACAGCACCTCAAGCATGGCGCGGTCGCGCTGGCCGATGGCTTCGCTCAGATCGGGTGCCTTGAGCAGCGCCTCGACATCGGCTTCCGACAGGGACTTGGGCAGTGGCCGCCCCAATTGCGGCATGTCGACGCGCAATGTCGGATCGAGGCTGATCAGCTTTTCCCGCAGCAAATAGCGATAAAACCCACGCACACCGGAGAGAAATCTCGCCGTGGAACGCGGTTTGTAGTTCTGCTCCAGACGCCAGGCCAAATGATCGAGGATCAGTTCACGACCGGCATTGATCAGTTCGAGGTTTTTCTCCTGCAACCAGCCATTGAACAGCGCCAGATCGCTGCGATAAGCACCGCGGGTGTTATCGGACAGGCCTTTCTCCAGCCATAAAGCGTCGAGGAATTGGTCAATCAGCGGATGGTCGATGGCAGGCATGGGCGCTCAAGTCACACAGCCTCAAGGACTGTGCGCAAATGTAGAGTGAACTGTAGGAATGGGCGCTAGTCTTTCATAGCCCGCTAATTCAAGGAACAGGGAGCATCAATGAACGAGCAGCAAATTCTCATGGCATTTGGCGGGATCGGCGCGGCAGCACTGGGTTGCCAATGGCTGGCCTGGCGCCTGAAGCTGCCGGCGATTCTGTTTCTGTTGTTGACGGGCATTCTGGTCGGCCCGGTACTGGGCTGGCTCGACCCACAAGAGATGTTCGGGCCGCTGCTGATGCCACTGGTGTCGCTGGCCGTCGCGCTGATTCTGTTCGAGGGCAGCCTGACTCTGCATCTGTCGGAGTGGAAGGAGATCGGCAGCGTCGTTCATCGTCTGGTGACCATCGGCGCGATCTCGACCTGGATTGTCATCGCGGTCGCCACGCATTTTCTGCTCGGCTTCGACTGGATGCTGGCCATCCTGTTCGGCAGCCTGACACTGGTCACCGGCCCGACGGTGATCGTGCCGATGCTGCGCGTGGTGCGCCCGAAAGCCTCGATCGCCAATATTCTGCGCTGGGAAGGCATCGTCATTGACCCGATCGGCGCCCTCCTCGCCGTGGTGGTCTACAGCTTCATCATTGCCAGCGCTGAAGGGCATGGGCTCAAGCAGAGTTTGTTCACCTTTGGCGGCGTGATTCTCTGCGGCGCAGTGTTCGGCATTGTCGGTGGCTGGCTGCTCGGCACGGTGATCCGCCGGCAATGGCTGCCGGAGTATCTGCATAACCTCGCCTCGCTGGCGGCGGTGCTGGGGATTTTCATTGCCGCCAACGAAGTGATGCATGAGTCCGGCCTGCTGGCGGTGACGCTAATGGGCATGTGGTTGGCGAACATGAAGGGCGTGGATGTGCGGCACATCCTGCACTTCAAGGAGAACCTCAGCGTGCTGTTGATTTCCGGGCTGTTCATTCTGTTGGCAGCGCGGCTGGATCTGTACGCGCTGATCGGTCTGGGGCCGCTGGTGCTGATTCTGCTGTTGGTGATTCAGTTGGTCGCCCGGCCGCTAAACGTACTGCTCAGTACGGCGGGGTCCAGTCTGAGTTGGCGTGAGCGCGCATTGCTGTGCTGGATCGCGCCACGCGGGATTGTCGCGGCGGCAGTGTCGGCGATTTTCGCGATTCGCCTGCATGAGGCCGGGCACGAGGGTGCATTGCTGCTGGTGCCGCTGACGTTTGCGGTGATCATCGGCACCGTTGTCCTGCAAAGTGCGACTGCGCGACCGCTGGCACGACTGCTCAAGGTCGCGGAGCCGGCGCCGAGCGGCTTCCTGATCGTCGGTGCCAACGGTCCGGCCCGGGAACTGGGCAAGTCGTTGCAGCAACTCGGGAGTCGGGTGCTGCTGACCGATTCGAGTTGGGAAAACATTCGCGCCGCACGCATGGAAGGCTTGCCGACCTACTTCGGCAATCCGGCCTCACAGCATGCTGACGCACATCTGGATCTGGTCGGGTTGGGGCATCTTTTGGCGCTGTCACCGTCGGGTGAACTGAATACCTTGGCGGCGATGCGTTTTCGTCATGACTTCGGCCATCAGCGTCTGTTTGGGTTGGCCAGCGGTCAGGAAAGCCGTCGCAGTGACAAGCACCGCGCCAGCCTTGAGCATCGCGGCAATCAGTTGGGCAGCGAGGCGTTTACCTACGCGAAACTGGCCAGCCAGATGGGCCAGGGTGCCGAACTGTACAGCACGACGCTGACGGATGGCTTTGGCTGGGAGGATTACCGCGCGCTGCATGGTAATCGTGCGACCTTGCTATTCATGCGTGATGACAGTGGCTGGGTGCATGTGGTGACGCCGGAGACTACGGTGAAGCCGGGATCCGGGTGGACAGTGCTGGCTCTGATTCAGCCTGAGAGCAGCGGCGTCTGACCTGCTCGCGAAGGGCGCGACGCGGTCTCGGATCAGGCCGCAAACCCGGGCAGCACCGGCACCGGCCGCTTGTCATCATCAATGGCGACAAAACTGAATTGCCCGTGGATCGCCTTCTCGCGGCCATCACAGCTCATGCTCTCGACAAACACTTCCACTTCGACCTTGAGGCTGGTGTTGCCCACCTTGATCACCTTCCCGACCAGCTCGACGATGGAACCGGCCGGGATCGCGTGATTGAAGTCGATGCGGTCGGTGGACACGGTCACCAGTGGCAATCGGCAGAAGCGCGTAGCGGTGATGAACGAGACTTCGTCCATCCACGCCAGCGCAGTGCCGCCGAACAAGGTGTTGTGGTGGTTGGTGGTCGGCGGGAAGACAGCCTTGGTCACGCGGGTCACCGAGAGTTCGGTGCGGCGCTGGATTTCCTGGTCGCGGGGGGTCATATCGGACAGCTCGTAAACAGTGGGTTGCGCATCGAAAGCAAGATCAAAAGATCGCAGCCTTCGGCAGCTCCTGCAAAAGGGGGAATTTCGGGCAACAAAAAAGCAGCCCGTAGGCTGCTTTTTTCTGCATCGGAAGCTGGACTTAAGCCAGTTTTTCCTTGATGCGAGCTGCTTTACCCGACAGGTCGCGCAGGTAGTACAGCTTGGCTTTACGTACGTCACCGCGACGTTTAACAGCCATGCTGTCGATCTGCGGGGAGTAGGTCTGGAAAGTACGTTCTACGCCAACACCGTTGGAGATTTTACGAACGGTGAACGCACTGTTCACGCCGCGGTTACGCTTGGCGATTACAACGCCTTCGAACGCTTGCAGACGGGAACGATCGCCTTCCTTCACTTTCACCTGAACGACAATAGTGTCGCCTGGGGCGAAGGTAGGGATTTCTTTGGTCATCTGCTCTGCTTCGAGTGCAAGGATGATTTTGTTGGTCATGCTGTGCTCCTAAGGTAAATCGTTCGATCTACCATCGATACGTTGTTAACTATCGTCCCGCTCGCGGATGTATTCCTCGAGCAGCTTCTTCTCTTCTCCAGAAAGCGAGCGGCTTTCCAGAAGATCGGCGCGTCGTTCAAAGGTCCTACCAAGGGACTGCTGTAAACGCCAACGCCGGATATGCGCGTGATTGCCACTCAGCAACACGTCGGGAACACGCTGATCCGCATACACCTCAGGTCGGGTGTAGTGCGGGCAATCCAGCAGACCATCCGTAAAGGAATCTTCCTCAGCGGAATCCGCATGCCCTAAAGCTCCAGGCAGCAGTCGTGTAACCGCATCGATCAGGACCATGGCCGGCAGCTCGCCGCCAGACAGTACATAGTCGCCAATCGACCACTCTTCATCGACATGAGCCTCAATAAAGCGCTCGTCAATGCCTTCATAGCGGCCGGCAATCAGGATCAATGCATCCGATTGTGCCAGCTCGCGTACCGCCGACTGAGTCAGTTGACGGCCTTGGGGGGACAGGTAAATCACCTTCGCCGCCTCCCCGGCTGCTGCCTTGGCCTGAACCAGAGCATCTTCCAGGGGTTTGATCTTCATCACCATGCCCGGACCACCGCCAAACGGGCGATCGTCCACAGTGTGATGCCGATCCGTCGTGTAATCTCGCGGATTCCAACAGGTCAGCTGCAAGAGCCCCTGTTTGACCGCACGACTGGTGATGCCGTAGTCGCCGATCGCGGAAAACATCTCGGGAAACAAACTGATCACTTCTACGCGCAAATTAGCCACGTTTAGAAGTCCGCGTCCCAATCCACCTTCATCTCGCCCGCGGCCAGGTCGACGGCCAACACGCATTGCTCCGTATAGGGCAACAGGCGTTCGCGATCATCCAGGCTGCCAGCGCAAGGCTTGACGACCATTACATCATTGGCGCCGGTTTCCAGAAGATGATCGATTTTCCCGAGCAATTGCCCAAGGGTGTCGATGACCTTCAGACCTTCCAGCTGGTACCAGTAGTACTCGCCTTCGGTCAATTCAGCGAACAGATTGCGCGGCACGCAGATCTCGTAACCGGCCAGAAGACGAGCTTCTTCACGATCATCAAGACCCTTGAGCTTTGCGACCAGGAACTTGTCGCTCCCGCGTCCACTGACCAGCTCGACCTGTTTCACATTGCCTTCGCGCTTGAGCGTCCAGGTTTTGTACTGCAACAGGTTTTCAGTCGGATCAGTAAAGGAATAAACCTTCACTTCGCCGCGAACGCCATGAACAGAATAAATTTTGCCAATAACGATCAAATCATCGGCAACAGCAGGCGTCGCGTTCATATTGCTCAGGCCGCAGCCTTGGCAGATTCCTTCAACAACTGAGCAACGCGCTCAGAAGGCTGTGCACCAACGCTCAGCCAGTAGGCTACGCGCTCTTGGTTCACGGACAGACGAACTTCCTGACCACGGGCAACAGGGTTGAAGAAACCAACCTGTTCTTTGTGGGAGCCGTCACGCGGGTTACGCGAGTCGGTTACGGTCAGGTGGTAAAACGGGCGCTTTTTGGAGCCGCCAAGGGCAAGACGGATTGTTAGCATGTGAACATCGTTCCTGTAGTCGGTGCTGCAAATCTAAATGCACAGCGGGCATGGGTGCCCGAAAGGCCGCATATTCTAAGGAATATCCGGACTTTTGCAAATGACTTTTTCCGGCGCCTATGGCATGCCGTGCGGATTTGCATATAGAGCCGTCGATGAAAACGGCCAGTCAGCTCCCGCCGAGTGCGGGTTTGCTGTTGATCCTGCGTCCTTGCAGGGTCTGCGCCGGTGCGACGACCGGCGAAGTCTTGGTGTTTTGTCTCACCCGTTTCGCTCACTTTTGGCGAGCAGAATGGGTGAGACGGGACACCTTACATTTTCGGCATGCCGCCGCCGGGCAACATACCGCCCATGCCGCGCATCATTTTCGCCATTCCGCCCTTGGCGGAGAATTTCTTCATCATCTTCTGCATCTGCTTGTGCTGCTTGATCAAGCGACCGATGTCCTGCACCTGAGTACCGGAACCCATGGCGATCCGACGCTTGCGCGAACCGCTGATCAGCTCAGGGTCACGGCGCTCGGCCGGGGTCATGGAATTGATGATGGCTTCCATCTGCTTGAATTGCTTCTCTGCGGCGTTCTGGGCATTGCCCATCTGCGACAGGTTGACGCCACCGATGCTCGGCAGTTTGTCCATGAGCCCGCCGAGGCCGCCCATGTTCTTCATTTGTTGCAGCTGATCGCGGAAGTCTTCGAGGTCGAAGCCCTTGCCTTTCTTCAACTTCTTGGCCAGTTTGTCGGCCTTGTCCTTGTCGAGGGTCGCTTCGGCCTGTTCGATCAGACTGAGCACGTCGCCCATGCCGAGGATCCGCGAAGCGATACGCTCAGGGTGGAACGGGTCGAGCGCTTCGCTCTTCTCGCCCATACCGATGAACTTGATCGGCTTGCCGGTGATTGCACGCACCGACAGGGCGGCACCGCCACGGGCGTCGCCGTCGACCTTGGTCAGAATCACACCGGTCAGCGGCAGGGCATCACCGAAGGCCTTGGCCGTGTTGGCGGCGTCCTGACCGGTCATGGCGTCGACCACGAACAGGGTTTCGACCGGGTTGATCGCGGCGTGCAGCGCCTTGATCTCGCCCATCATCTCTTCGTCGATGTGCAGACGACCGGCGGTGTCGACGATGACCACGTCGATGAATTTCAGTTTGGCTTCTTTAATAGCCGCGGTGGCGATGTCGACCGGCTTCTGGCTCAGGTCGGACGGGAAGAACGTCACGCCGATGTCGCTGGCCAGGGTTTCCAGCTGCTTGATCGCCGCAGGACGGTAAACGTCCGCCGATACGACCATGACCGACTTCTTCTTGCGCTCCTTAAGGAAGCGCGCCAGTTTGCCAGCGGTGGTGGTTTTACCCGCACCTTGCAGACCAGCCATCAGAATCACGGCAGGCGGCACAGCGCTCAGGTTTAAATCTTCGTTGGCGGCGCCCATCAGGCTTTCGAGTTCGGCCTGGACGATCTTCACGAACGCCTGGCCCGGCGTCAGGCTGCGCGACACCTCGGTGCCGACAGCGCGCTCCTTGACCGAATTGACGAAGTCCTTGACCACCGGCAGGGCGACGTCGGCTTCGAGCAACGCCATGCGCACTTCACGCAGGGTGTCTTTGATGTTGTCCTCGGTCAGCTTCGCCTTGCCGGTGACATGGCGCAGCGTCTGCGAGAGACGGTCGGTTAAGTTTTCAAACATTGCGCGATCCTTTCAGGCCCTGTGTAGACCGGGATAATGGCGGCCCAGACCGGAATCAACATGTGCTCGGCGAGCCTGCGGCGTGGGCAGGTCGCGGATTATAGCGAAGACTGCGGCCGGCGGACACCTCGCTGTCAGCTTCCTGAGTCTTTCGTGCCATGGCGGTTCTATGCCAAACTCAGCGTCTTTCGGGCCTGCCTAACAGGATTTATGCTCCCCTTGTCACCCAGTTTATTGACCACCCTCGCCGCCGCCCTTCTGTATGCCGCTGCGACCCTGTATCAGAGCACTCGACTGGCCACTGGCGCCAAGGCGAACAAGCGCCTGTTGGTTAGCCTCGGCGTCCTAGCCGTCGTGGCCCACAGCGCTAGCCTGCTCACTCATCTACTGACCCCGATCGGCCTGGGCCTGGACTTCTTCAGCGCCTCGAGCCTGATTGCTGCGGCAGTGATCGCGCTGACACTGATTGCCTGCTCGCGAATCCCGGTGGAAAACCTGCTGGTGCTGCTATTTCCGCTGGGCGCGATCACCGTGCTGCTGGCGCAGTTCGCGCCGACCGGCACCGTGCAGATCATCGACGAAGAGCCGGGCATCCTCGCGCACATTCTGTTGTCGATCCTCGCCTACGGCATGTTCACCATCGCGGTGTTCCAGGCCTTGTTGCTGCTGGTGCAAGACCACCAACTCAAACACAAGCACCCGTCCGGGCTGATCAAGAATTTCCCGCCACTGCAAACCATGGAAAGCCTGCTGTTCGGCTTTCTCTGGGCCGGCTGGACGCTGCTGTCGCTGTCGCTGATCTCCGGCTGGCTGTTCGTCGAGAACCTGTTCGCCCAGCATCTGGTGCACAAAACCCTGCTGGCGTGCCTGGCCTGGATCGTCTTCAGCGTGCTGTTGTGGGGCCGCAATCGTCTCGGCTGGCGCGGTCACAAGGCGATTCGCTGGACCCTCGCCGGTTTCTGCCTGCTGATGTTGGCGTACTTCGGCAGCAAACTGGTTCGCGAATACATCCTGCACATCTGACGGGCGGCATAAATGGACGGTTTGCCCCTAGGGCCGATGCTTGCGGTGTTTGTCCTGCTGATTTTATGGTCAGGGATGTTTACCGCCGTCGAAATCGCACAACAGCACCTGCTCGCACAACGCACAGCCTCACGCGCCAGCGATAAACCGCTGGCGAAGCTGAGCTTCCCGCTCGACAGCCTGATCCTCTGCAATACCCTGTGCCGCGCGCTGGCCGTGGTAATTGCGACGCTGCTGGCGATTTTCCTCTGCGAAGAAAACGGCCCTTGGGCTGCGTGCCTCGGTGCCGGCGCCGTCCTGCTGGTGTTTGCCGATTACTTCCCGCGCACGGTTGCCCAGCGCTACCCCGATGCGGTGCTGGCGTTTGGCAATACCTTGCTGGCCGTGCCGCTGAAGATTGTTTATCCGCTGGCGTGGCTTTTCAGCCGTACCAGCGGTTTGCTGATGACCCCGTTTGCGCGCAAGGTTCAGGTCGTGCAGCAAAGCGAAGATGACTCGCCTGCCGACCGTTATGACGATCCAGAACATCCGGTCCGGGCACACCCGGTTTCGGGCATTCATGCACTGGACAACATCACGGTCAACGACATCCTGGTGCCGCGCAGTGACGTCGACGGTATCAACCTCGACGACTCGATCGAAGAAATCATCGAACAACTGCGGCATAACAAGCGCACGCGCCTGCCGATGTTCCATAGCGACATCAATCAGGTTGAAGCGGTACTCAATACCCGCCAGATCCGGCATCTGCTGAACAACGGTGATCTGACTCGCGAAGCGCTGCTGGCCGCCAGTTACGAACCGTATTTCGTGCCGGAAAGCACGCCACTGCAACTGCAGTTGCTGAATTTCCACAAGCAGCAGCGGCGCCTGGGCATGGTCGTGGATGAGTACGGCGAAGTGCTCGGCATCGTCACACTGGAAGATATTCTCGAAGAAATCGTCGGCGAGTTTGAAAGCGAGCACAGCCTCGACAACCCGCATATTCATCCGCAGCCGGATGGGCGGATGGTGATCGACGGCACGGCATCGATCCGTGAGCTGAACAAATGCCTGGGCTGGCATTTGCCGAGCGACGGGCCGAAGACGCTGAATGGTCTGGTGACTGAGGCGTTGGAGACGATTCCCGAGAGCGCGGTTTGCTTGAAGATCGGACGTTATCGCCTGGAGATACTCGAGACCGAGGAGAACCGGGTGAGCAAGGTGTTGATCTGGCATACCTCTTCTGCACCTGCTTTGGTGCCTGCCAGATAACAGATCAAAAGATCGCAGCCTTCGGCAGCTCCTACAGGGGAACGCATTCCAAATGCAGGAGCTGCCCAAGGCTCGAGCCGCACTCGGACGATCTTTTGCTCTTGTTCATTCGTTAGCCCCCTTCCTATAATCGAATCAGCTTACCCAAGCTCCCGCCAGACCGCGTGCTTACCCCGCACTAGACCGGTTTCGGCTATTTTCGCTGTACTCCGGCCACTGTTCCTACCTGAAACAGCGACCGCGCCTCATCCCACATCCCTGGGTGCTCGACCATAATAATTCGCTCCAATGGAGCTCATGACTGTCAGGGATCACCGCATGACGACCACTACCGCTTACAGCGCCACCGCGCCTGCCCAGCCGACCAACTCCGCCACCCGCGTGGCCACGGCGAGCTTTATCGGCACCGCGATCGAGTTCTACGATTTCTACGTTTACGCCACCGCCGCCGCGCTGGTGATCGGGCCGGTGTTCTTTCCGCAGACCTCCGGCACCGCGCAAATGCTCTCGGCGTTTCTTACTTTTGGTATCGCCTTTCTGGCCCGTCCGCTGGGTTCGGCGTTGTTCGGCCATTTCGGTGACCGCATCGGGCGCAAATCGACGCTGGTCGCATCCTTGCTGTTGATGGGCGTGTGCACCACGCTGATCGGCGTTCTGCCGGGCTACGACAGTATCGGGGCCTGGGCGCCGATTCTGTTGTGCGTGCTGCGCTTCGGTCAGGGTCTGGGACTGGGCGGCGAATGGGGCGGTGCCGCATTGCTCGCCACGGAAAATGCGCCGAAGGGCAAACGCGCGTGGTTTGGCATGTTTCCCCAGCTCGGGCCTTCGATTGGTTTTCTGGCAGCGAACGGTTTGTTCCTGACCCTGGCCATGACGCTCACTGACGAGCAGTTCCGCAGCTGGGGCTGGCGGATTCCGTTTCTGCTCAGCGCGGCGTTGGTGATGGTCGGCCTGTATGTGCGCCTGAAACTCCATGAAACCCCGGTGTTCGCCAATGCCATCGCCCGTCAGGAACGGGTGAAAGTGCCGCTGGTCGAGCTGTTCAGTCAGTACTGGGCGCCGACATTGCTGGGCGCGGCGGCGATGGTGGTTTGCTATGCGCTGTTCTATATCTCGACGGTGTTCTCCCTGAGTTACGGAGTTTCCACACTGGGCTATAGCCGCGAAACGTTCCTTGGACTGCTGTGTTTTGCCGTGCTGTTCATGGCCGCCGCGACGCCTTTGTCAGCCTGGGCCAGCGACCGTTACGGGCGCAAACCGGTGCTGATCATCGGTGGCGTGCTGGCAATTTTGTCTGGATTTCTGATGGAGCCATTGCTGACTCAGGGTTCGACCTGGGGCGTAGCGCTGTTTCTGTGCATCGAGCTGTTCTTGATGGGCGTGACGTTTGCACCGATGGGCGCGCTGTTGCCTGAGCTGTTTCCGACCCATGTGCGTTATACCGGCGCTTCGGCGGCGTATAACCTGGGCGGGATCGTCGGGGCCTCGGCGGCGCCGTTCTTTGCACAGAAACTGGTGGCGATGGGTGGTTTGAGTTATGTCGGCGGGTATGTATCGGCGGCGGCAGTGCTTAGCCTGATAGCGGTGCTGTGCCTGAAGGAAACGCGTGGCAACGATCTGAATCAGGTTGCCTGACAGATCGCTATCGCGGGCAAGCCCGCTCCCACAGGGTTCTCCGTTGATCGCACATTTTGTGCACAACCAAAAAACCTGTGGGAGCGGGCTTGCCCGCGATAGACGCGCCTCGGTTTACAGCTCTACCACAACAGCCTGAGCAGCGCGGGTCGCCTTGGCTCGCGCAGCCTCGATCGACTCATCCCGCGCCAAGGCCACGCCCATGCGACGCTGACCATTGACCTCTGGCTTGCCGAACAGACGCAGCGCCGTATCCGGCTCGCTCAGCGCGGCGCCGAGGTTGGCGAAGGCAGTCTGGGTCGACTGCCCTTCCACCAGAATCACCGCCGAAGCCGAAGGGCCGAACTGACGGATCAGCGGCACCGGCAGGCCGAGAATGGCGCGTGCGTGCAGCGCAAACTGCGACAGGTCCTGCGAAATCAAGGTCACCAGACCGGTGTCATGCGGACGCGGCGAGACTTCGCTGAACCACACCTGATCACCTTTGATGAACAATTCAACGCCGAACAGACCACGGCCACCCAGCGCTTCGGTTACCGCTTTGGCAACACGCTCGGATTCAGCCAGGGCAATCGGGCTCATGGCCTGCGGCTGCCAGGATTCCTGATAGTCGCCCTTCTCCTGACGGTGACCGACCGGCGCGCAGAACGTGGTGCCACCGATATGGCGCACGGTCAGCAGAGTGATCTCGTAGTCGAAATCGATGAAGCCCTCGATGATCACCCGGCCTTTGCCGGCACGACCGCCCTCTTGCGCGTAATCCCAGGCCTTCTGTACGTCATCGGCGCTGCGCAGCAGGCTCTGGCCTTTGCCCGACGAACTCATTACAGGTTTAACGACGCATGGAAAGCCCAGGTCCTGAACGGCTTTGCTGTAGTCCTCGAAGGTGTCGGCAAAGTGGTACGGCGAGGTCGGCAGGTCCAGTTCTTCAGCGGCGAGACGACGGATGCCTTCGCGGTTCATGGTCAGTTGCGCCGCGCGCGCGGTCGGGATCACGGTGAAGCCTTCGGCTTCCAGTTCGACCAGGGTGGCGGTGGCGATGGCTTCGATTTCCGGCACGATGAAGTGCGGCTTCTCGGCTTCGATCACGGCACGCAGAGCGGCGCCGTCGAGCATGTTGATCACGTGGCTGCGGTGCGCGACCTGCATGGCCGGCGCGTTGGCGTAACGGTCGACGGCAATCACTTCAACGCCCAGGCGTTGCAGCTCGATCACCACTTCCTTGCCCAACTCACCACAGCCACACAGCAATACGCGGGTCGCGGTCGGCGACAATGGAGTTCCGATACGGGTCATCTCAGGTCCTCAAAGAAGCGGATCATCGAGGAAAGCAACGCCAGACGCGCTTTCCATGGGGAGAAAGCGCGGCATTTTACATGAACCTGAGGGTTTGGCTTCAGCCGGCGACGGCCTGTTTACGCTCGCGCCAGGCCATGATCAGCCAGACGGCAGTGACGCCGGCGAATTTCGAAGCCAGTGCGGTGATGATCACCGGCGGCGTCAGCAGGTCGATCATGCCGAAGAAAATGAAGGTATCAAGGGGAATGCTCAGCGCCGAACTGATCCACAAGCGGTCGCGCAACGGCCGCTTGGTGATGCTGAACACCAGCCAGTCGATGATCTCGGACACCGCGAACGCCGTGGCGCTGGCCAGCGCGATGGACGGATCGGAGGTGACATAAGACAACACCAGCGCCGCCAGCATCGCCACCAGCGCGCCGTGGCCGAAACGGGTTTGCACCATGTCGCGCAACACGAACACCAAGCCGCCCCAGGCCGACCAGATGATGTCCAGGTGTGGCGCGGTGGAGAAGGCGAAGTTGATCAGCACAACGCTGCTGATGTAGGCGATGAGGAAAATCATGGAGGCGACCTGGCAGATTGGCGCACAGGTTACTTGACCGGCAAATCAAGAGCTACCCCCTCACCCCAGCCCTCTCCCCCAAGGGGGCGAGGGGGAAAGGGAGCAGATCTTCGTTGAATCGACTCCCGAGTTCGACTCGATAACGCAGTTCGGTGCAGCTCGAACAATCACTTTCCTTCAGGCGAGGGGGAAAGGGAGCCGATCGGGGGCTTTTCAAACCTGAGTTCGACTCAATAGCTCAGGTCGGCGTATAGCGAAAGGCACCTCGGTCAGTCCCCTCTCCCCCTGGGAGAGGGTTAGGGTGAGGGCCCCCTCAAGCCGATCACGATTTCGAAGGGATCATCCACACCAACCCACTCGCCTTCGCCCGCTCATGACACAACCCCAGCACCACGCGGCGCTCGTCATTGGTCATGCGCCCCCAGCGGGTGATCTCCGCGACCGTACGCTGGCAGCCAGTACAAATGTCAGCCTCATCCAGCGCACAGATATTCACGCACGGCGAAGCGACGGGTCTTTCGGCTGCGCTCATTCTTCTTGCTCAACCAGATCACGGGCATAACGCTGCGAGTTATGCACATAGTGTGCGGCGCTGGCCTCAAGCATCTTCTTCTGCGCCTCGGTCAACTCGCGCACAACTTTGCCAGGCGAGCCCATCACCAGCGAACCGTCGGGAATTTCCTTGCCTTCACCAATCAACGAGTTGGCGCCGATGATGCAGTTCTTGCCGATCTTCGCGCCGTTGAGAATCACCGCGTTGATGCCGATCAGGCTGTAGTCGCCAACGGTGCAGCCGTGGAGCATGGCGTTGTGGCCGATGGTCACGCCGGTACCGATGGTCAGCGGATAGCCCATGTCGGTGTGCATCACCGTGCCGTCCTGGACGTTGCTGTTCTTGCCGATCAGGATCAGTTCGTTGTCGCCGCGCAACACGGCGTTGAACCAGACATTGGCGCCCTCTTCCAGTTTGACCTTGCCCACCAGCACGGCATTGGGCGCGACCCAGCTCTGTGGGTGGGTCTCGACACGGGCGTCGCCCAAGCGGTATTTCATCTTGTTTTCCTCAGGGCTCACGGTGAATGGCCACTCTGCCGATGGCTCAGGTAATGATGCTTTCAAGTATCAAGAAAGGTTTTCGGCGGTTGGTGCAGACTGATCTTGGCGTCATAGAGCAGATTGATCAACTCGACGATCATGATCGCCGTCAGCCCCCAGATCTTATATTCACCAAATCGATAACTCGGTACGTACCAGCTGCGGCCCTGATAGTCGATGCGGTGCGTATGTTCACGAGGGTCTTTGCGGAAGAATTCCAGTGGAACAGTGAACACCGCGGCAATCTCGGCATCGTTGGCCAGATACTCGACAAAGTCGGGGATGACGCCAACATACGGCGTGACCTTGATGCCGTGCAGGGAGATCAGCGGACTGAGCGGGCCGATGACTTCGACCAGTCCCGGCGGCAGGCCGATCTCTTCTTCGGCTTCGCGCAGCGCGGTGAAGATCAGGTCCGGATCTTCCGGATCACGCCGACCACCTGGGAAAGCGACTTCGCCGCCATGGGTCGAGAGCCCGCTGGCGCGCAAGGTCAGGACCAGTTCCGGCTCGTCACTGCGGGTGATCGGCACCAGAACGGCGGCCTCGGGGAAACGTTTATCGGTCTCCAGCGTGCGCGGTGTGTGGTTGCTAACCCTATGCAGTAGCTCGTCCAGCATGAGTGTTCTCGATCTGTGCCTTACTCTGCATCATGCACCAATCGTTGCGAGCGCCCAAGCCCCCGAAACCCGTCGTGTCGCGAAACGACAACTTGCCGACCGGCACCGCTGCACGCCAAGATAGGCGCAGCATTCAGGAAGCCCAGCATGAAATTTTGCAGCCACTGCGGTAACCCGGTCACCCAGCGCATTCCCGAAGGCGATTCGCGGCTGCGATTTGTCTGTGACCGCTGTCAGACCATTCACTATCAAAACCCCAATATCGTTGCCGGTTGCGTACCGACCTGGGGAACAAAAGTGTTGCTCTGCCGCCGCGCCATCGAGCCGCGTCTCGGTTATTGGACCTTGCCCGCCGGTTTCATGGAGAACGGCGAAACCATCGAGCAGGCCGCCGTACGCGAAACCGCCGAAGAAGCCTGCGCCCGGGTGCGCAACCTGAGCATCTACACGCTGATCGACGTGCCGCACATCAGTCAGGTGCACGTGTTCTTCCGCGCCGAGCTGGTGGACCTAGACTTCGCCGCCGGCCCCGAGAGCCTCGAAGTACAACTATTCGACGAAGCCGACATTCCCTGGGACGAGCTGGCTTTCCGCACGGTGGGGCGTACCTTAGAATGCTTCTTCGCTGATCGACGTATCGAGGCGTATCGGGTTCGGTCGGAATCGATTCCGCCGTTGGCGCAGCCGGTGATTATTTAATCAAGACATTGGCGTGATGGCCGACAAAAAGATCGCAGCCTTCGGCAGCTCCTACATGTACACATACATATAAAATGTTGGTTATTTGCGTCACTCCTTGGGGAATCGTTTCAATGCGCTGGTTGCTTGCCCTGTTTTGCCTGTCGTTCGTTACCGTCTCCCAAGCGTCATTCGTGACCACCGTGACGCCGTCGAATACCCCGCTCATCGAGAAAGTCCTGGTGCTCAAAGCGGCTCATCAACTGCAGTTGATCGCCGACGGCAAGCCGTTTAAGACCTATCGCATTTCCTTGGGCAAAGGCGCGAAGAAAGGCCCGAAACTGATAGAGGGCGACAAGCGCACGCCGGAAGGTTTCTATTGGATCGACTGGCGCAAGACCAGCGACAAATTCAATCTGTCGATGCACATTTCCTACCCGAACATCAGCGATTCGGCCCGCGCCCGGCGTGAAGGCGTCGAGCCCGGCGGGATGATCATGATCCACGGCACGCCGGACTCGGAAGAAACCCCGGAAGACCTGTTCCACACCCTCGACTGGACTGACGGCTGCGTCGCCATGCGTAACGTCGACATGCGCGAAGTGTGGAACCTGGTGCCGGACGGCACGATGGTCGAGATCCGCCCTTAACTTCCTCACGACCATTGGTCGGCATTAAAAAATAAATCAAAAAGATCGCAGCCTGCGGCAGCTCCTACAAGGGTGATACCACTCTCAACTGTAGGAGCTGCCGCAGGCTGCGATCTTTTGCTTTTCCTAGCCCACCACTAATACCACTTGAAACCACACCCCCTGAATACCGCCAATTCATTAGACATGGCGCTGTTTCATCGCGTTGACATGGTATTCAAGTGGTATTAATTTCCGCCCCACAAGCGAGCAACAACAATCCTATACTCGCGACGGAAATGCCCTACATGAACGACCTCCATACCCTACGCCCGGACGACTCCCAGCCGACGCCGCTGTACTTGCAGCTGGCGCGCAATCTGGAAGCGGCGATTCATGCCGGGCAGTGGAAGTCCGAACAGGCAATGCCTTCGGAACGCAACCTCAGCGAGCAACTGGGCATCTCCCGGGTGACTGCGCGCAAGGCCCTGGAAGTCCTGCTCGATCAAGGCCTGATCCGTCGTTTGCAAGGTTCCGGCACCTTCATCACACCACGCCTCGAACAACCGCTGTCACGCCTTTCGGGTTTCAGCGAAATGCTCCGCCTCAAGGGTTTCGTACCCAGCTCGCAATGGCTGGAGCGGGAAATCACCCTGCCGACCCACGAAGAACTGATCCGCCTCAGCCTGTCGCCGAACGACAAGGTCGCGCGCATGAAGCGTCTGCGCAAAGCCGATGACACGGTCATGGCCATCGAAATGAGCACCCTGCCCGCCTCGATCATGCCCAAGCCGCAATTGGTCGGTGATTCGCTCTACGAATACCTCGACGGCATCGGCAAACCGATCGTCCGCGCCCTGCAGCACATCCAGGCGATCAACGCCTCGGACGAGTTCGCCGCGCTGGTCGGCATCGCCCCCGGCACCGCGATGCTGCTGATGACCCGGGTCGGCTACCTCGAAGACAACACGCCGATCGAAGTCACCGACACCTATTGCCGCAACGACTACTACGACTTTGTTGCAGAGCTTCGTAGATAAAGAGCTGCGTCGATAAGCGCGGCCACAAGCGAGAACCAAAATGTCCGAAGACAACATCCTTACCGCCAGCGGCTGGATTCGCGGCCGGCTGATCCACGAACACGGCAAAGTCGTGTCGATCGAAGGCGTACCCTGCGATCCGGCCGACAATGACCTGCCGTATCTGCTCCCGGGTTTCATTGACCTGCACGTCCACGGCGGCGGTGGTAAAGACATCATGGAAGGCGCCAGCGCTTTCGAAACCATCACCAGAACCCACGTGCGTTTCGGCACCACCTCGCTGCTGGCCACCACCATGACCGCGCCGAGCGCCGAGATCTCCAGCGTGCTGAAGGAAGTCGGAGAATTCTGCGAACAGCGTCCGCAAGGTGCTGCGCGGGTCCTCGGCGTACACCTCGAAGGCCCGTACATCAACCCGGGAAAACTCGGCGCGCAACCGAACTTCGCCCACACCGCGTTGATGGCCGAAGTCGAAGAATATCTGGCACTGGCGCCGATCCGGGTGATCACCATCGCCCCGGAAATCGCCGGCCACGACGGTTTGATCCGTGAGCTGAGCAGCCGTGGCATCCGCATGCAGATCGGCCACACCCTCGGCAGTTACGAGGAAGGCGTTGCCGCCCTCGATGCCGGCGCGACCAGTTTCACCCATCTCTATAACGCCATGAGCCCGCTGCATCACCGCGAGCCGGGCATCGTCGGCGCCGCGCTGGCCCACGCCAAATTCGCCGAGCTGATCCCGGATTTGCTGCACGTGCATCCCGGCGCGATCCGCGTGGCCCTGCGCTCGATCCCTTGCCTGTATTGCGTCACCGATTCGACCGCCGCTGCCGGCATGCCCGATGGCGAATACAAGCTCGGCAGCCACACCGTGACCAAATGCCTGGGCGGCGTACGCCTGCCGGACGGCACGTTGGCCGGCAGCACGCTGACCATGGATCAGGCCCTGCGCAACCTGGTGAAGATCGGTTTGCCGATCAGCGAGGCCTCGCAACGTCTTTCGCAATTCCCCGCCGACTATCTCGGCATTACTGAACGCGGGCGCCTTGCACCTGGGGCCTGGGCCGACTGCGTGCGGCTGGATCGCTCACTCACACTGACCGCCGTCATGGTCGAAGGAGAAGACATTGACTTCAAAAATGCTTGAGGAGGCGCTGTCCTCGTTCGAGGCCGTGCAAGCCCAACTGCAACAACTCGACCCGGCAATGATCGAGATCGCCGGGCGCCTGCGCCGTCAGCCACCGCAAGTGGCAATGACTGTGGCTCGCGGCAGTTCCGACCATGCGGCGAGCTACTTCGCCTACCTGACCATGCAGCAATTGGGTGTGCCGGTGGCGTCGTTGCCGATGTCGGTGGTGACCATGCAGCAGGCGCCGTTGAAAGTCAGCGGTCAGGTCGCGTTCGCCTTTTCGCAATCGGGGCAGAGCCCGGACCTGGTCAACAGCCTGCGCCTGTTGCGCAAGCGAGGCGCGCTCAGTGTGTCGATGGTCAACGCCGCCGATTCGCCATTGGAAGCCGCGTGTGAGTTCAGCGTGCCACTGCTCGCCGGGACTGAAAGCAGCGTCGCCGCGACCAAGAGTTTTATCGCCACCCTCAGCGCCAGTGCCCGGTTGATTGCGCACTGGAAAGAGGACAGCGAATTGCTCGAGGCTGGCAATGCCCTGCCGGAAGGCCTGCGCGAAGCCGCCAAACAGGACTGGAGCGTGGCCATCGAAGCGCTGCGCGATTGCGAGCGTTTGATGGTCATCGGCAGGGGTGCCGGGTTTGCCATCGCCCAAGAGGCGGCGCTGAAATTCAAGGAAACCTCGGCGATTCAGGCCGAAGCGTTCAGCAGCGCCGAAGTCCGTCACGGCCCGATGGCACTGATCGACGAACACTACCCGCTGCTGGTCTTCGCACCACGCGGCGCCGAGCAGGCAGGTCTGTTGAGTCTCGCGGCGGAAATGCGCCAACGCGGTGCTCGCGTATTACTCGCTGCACCGGACGATGTCAGCGAGCGCGACCTGACCCTGACCCGCGCCGAGCACCCGGCCCTTGATCCGATTCTGGCGATCCAGAGCTTCTACGTGATGGCCGCAGGTCTGGCCGTGGCCCGTGGCATGGACCCGGATCAGCCACGTCACCTGAGCAAAGTGACCCGCACGCATTAATTGAAGAAAACCTGTAGGAGCTGCCGAAGGCTGCGATCTTTTGATTTTGATTCACAAAAAACAAGATCAAAAGATCGCAGCCTTCGGCAGCTCCTACAGGGATCAGCGAAATTACTGATGAGACCGAGCCATGCACAACAACAATAAAGAGCTGACCCTCAGCGCCCCGCTCAGCGGCCCGGTGCTCACGCTCGCCAAAGTCCCGGACGCGGTGTTCGCCAGCGGCGCGATGGGTGACGGCATTGCCATCGACCCAATCAACGACACACTGTATTCGCCGTGCGCCGGGGTGATCATTCACGTCGCCCGCACCGGCCACGCGCTCACCGTACGTGCTGACAACGGCGCAGAAATCCTTTTGCACCTGGGCCTCGACACCGTTGAGTTGAACGGCGAAGGCTTCTCGATGCTGGTCAAGGAAGGTGGCCGCGTGACCAAGGGCCAGCCGTTGCTGCGCTACGACCTGGACAAGGTCGGCCAGCAATGCAAAAGCCTTGTCAGCCTGTTGATTCTGACCAACAGCCAGGATTTTCAGGTGCGGCCGATTACGCTCAAAGCAGTGAAAGTCGGCGAGCCGTTGCTGCACATTGTTGCGCGCAACGGTTCGGCGGCGAATGCAGCAGTTGTCGGCGGGCCTGAGGTTCACGGCCATGTGCAGGTGGCCCATCGCGGCGGTCTGCATGCCCGCCCGGCTGCGCTGATTCGGCAAACTGCGCAAGGTTTCAAGAGCCAGTCGCAACTGCACTTCGCCGGTAAATCGGCGCCGTGCAACAGCCTGATCGGTTTGATGGGCCTCGCGGTTGGCGAACAGGACGAAGTGCAGGTCAGTTGTCAGGGGCCGGATGCCGAAGCAGCGTTGCAAGCGTTGCTCAGCGCGTTGGCCACGGCGCTGCCGGATGATCATCACGCCGCTGCGCCGCTCAGTGTTGCGCCACGCAAACGTCCGGCAGAGGCTGGGGTGTTGCACGGTGTGTGCGCTGCGCCTGGGCTGGTCGGTGGGCCGCTGTTTCGCTTGAACGCAATCAGTTTGCCGGCGGATGCAGGCAATCATGATCCGTTGCAACAGCAGCAGGTGCTCGACGCGGCGCTGACTCAGGTGCGCAACGAAATCGACGGCACCCTCGCCCAAGCGAAAAAACACAGGAATGCCGACGAAGAAGCGATCTTCGCCGCGCATCTGGCACTGCTCGAAGACCCGGCGCTGCTTGATGCTGCACAGAAATCCATTGAGCAAGGTGCTGCAGCGACGCATGCATGGAGTCAATCGATCGACGTGCAGTGCGAAGTGCTGCAACACACCGGCAGCGCATTGCTGGCCGAACGCGCCAACGATCTGCGCGACCTCAAACAACGGGTATTGCGCGCTCTGCTCGGCGAAGCCTGGCATTACGACGTGCCGGCCGGTGCCATCGTCGCGGCTCACGAACTGACTCCATCGGATCTGCTGCAACTCTGCGCGCAAGGCGTTGCCGGGTTGTGCATGGCCGAGGGTGGCGCGACTTCTCATGTGGCGATTCTCGCCCGCGGCAAAGGTCTGCCGTGCATCGTGGCGTTGGGTTCTGCCTTGCTTGATCAGCTACAAGGCCAAGCGGTGGTGCTCGATGCCGACACTGGTCGCCTCGAACTGACGCCGAATGCCGAACGTCTGGCTGAGGTTCAGCAGGCGCAATTCGACCGCCAGCAACGTCGCGATGCGCAACAAGCCAAGGCTCACTTGCCAGCAGAAACCCGCAATGGCGTGACCATCGAAGTGGTCGCCAATGTCGCCTCCAGCGGTGAAGCGGCAGATGCCTTTGCCAATGGCGCCGATGGCGTCGGTCTGCTGCGCACCGAGTTTTTGTTCGTTGATCGTCAGACCGCGCCGGATGTCGAAGAACAGCGTGCAGCCTATCAAGGCGTGCTGGATGCGATGGGCGAGCACTCGGTGATCATCCGCACCATTGACGTCGGCGGCGACAAGCAACTCGACTACCTGCCGCTGCCCGCCGAAGCCAATCCGGTGCTCGGTCTGCGCGGCATTCGTCTGGCTCAGGCGCGCCCGGAAATTCTCGACCAGCAACTGCGTGCTTTGCTGCAAGTCAGCCCTCTGCGCCGCTGCCGGATCCTGTTGCCGATGGTCACCGAAGTCGACGAGCTGCTGCACATTCGTGAGCGCGTCGATGCGTTGTGCCTGGAACTGAACATCACCCAACGCCCGGAAATCGGCGTGATGATTGAAGTCCCCGCCGCCGCATTGCAGGCCGAACAACTGGCCGAACACGCGGACTTCCTCTCCATCGGCACCAACGATCTCTCCCAATATACCTTGGCCATGGATCGCGATCATGCGGGTCTGGCTGCCCGCGTCGACGCCTTGCACCCGGCGCTGCTGCGTCTGATCGCCATGACCTGCGAAGGCGCGGCAGTGCACAAGCGTTGGGTCGGCGTCTGCGGCGCCCTCGCCTCCGATCCGCTGGCCACCCCCGTCTTGATCGGCCTCGGCGTGAGCGAACTGTCGGTCAGCCCGGTGCAGATCGGTGAAATCAAGGACCGCGTGCGTCAACTGCACGAAGCCGAATGTCAGCGCCTGAGTCGCGACCTGCTCAAGCTGAGCAGCGCCGCCGCCGTGCGTCACGCCTGCCACCAGCATTGGCCGCTGCCCTAACAACAAGCTCTCTATAAAGAGCCGGGAGAACCACCATGTACCAACTCTTCATCGAAGGACTGCAACGCCTCGGCCGCGCGCTGATGCTGCCGATCGCGATCCTGCCGATTGCCGGTCTGCTGCTGCGTCTGGGTGACACCGACCTTTTGAACATCGCGATCATCCACGATGCCGGGCAAGTGATCTTCGCCAACCTGGCGATGATCTTCGCCATCGGCATCGCCGTCGGTTTCGCCAAGGACAATAACGGCACCGCCGGTCTGGCCGGGGTGATCGGTTATCTGGTGATGATTTCCACGCTGAAGGTGCTCGATTCGACCATCAACATGGGCATGCTCGCTGGTATCGTCAGCGGCCTGATGGCCGGCGCGCTGTACAACCGCTTCAAGGACATCAAGCTGCCGGAGTACCTGGCGTTCTTTGGTGGCCGACGGTTTGTGCCGATTGTCACCGGGTTCGCGGCGGTCGGTCTGGGCGTGGTGTTCGGTTATATCTGGCCGCCGATCCAGCATGGCATCAATGCCTTCGGCGCGCTGATGATGGAAAGCGGCAGTATCGGCGCGTTCGTGTTTGGCGTGTTCAACCGCCTGCTGATCGTCACCGGCCTGCACCACATCCTCAACAACATGGCGTGGTTTGTGTTCGGCAACTTCACCGATCCGACTACCGGAGCCTTGGTCACGGGTGACCTGTCGCGCTACTTCGCTGGCGATCCGAAGGGCGGCCAGTTCATGACCGGCATGTTCCCGATGATGATCTTCGGCCTGCCGGCGGCGTGCCTGGCGATGTATCGCAATGCTTTGCCAGAGCGGCGCAAGGTCATGGGCGGGATCTTCCTGTCGATGGCGCTGACTTCGTTCCTGACCGGGGTGACCGAGCCGATCGAATTCGCCTTCATGTTTTTGGCGCCGCTGCTGTTTCTGTTGCACGCGCTGCTGACCGGGCTGGCGATGGCGATCACCAATGCGCTGAATATCCATTTGGGCTTTACGTTCTCTGGCGGCTTCATCGACATGATTCTCGGCTGGGGCAAATCCACTAACGGTTGGATGGTGTTTCCTGTCGGCCTGGCTTACGCAGTCGTCTATTACGCCGTGTTTGATTTCTGCATCCGTCGATTCAACCTGAAGACACCCGGCCGAGAAGATGTCGCTGTCAGTGAGAAAGCCGTACTGACTGAAAACGAGCGCGCCAGTGCCTACATCAAAGCATTGGGCGGCGCTGAAAACCTGCTGACTGTTGGCGCTTGCACCACGCGATTGCGACTGGAGATGGTTGATCGTAACAAGGCCTCGGATGCCGAACTGAAAGCGCTGGGTGCGATGGCGGTGGTGCGTCCGGGTAAAGGTGGGAGTTTGCAGGTAGTGGTCGGGCCGCTGGCCGACAGCATTGCTGATGAAATTCGCCTGGCGATGCCGGCGCTGGGGCGTGCTGTTATTGCCGAATCTGTAGCCGTTGTCGAAGAGCAAAAAGCAGTGATGGTCGCGGGCGCCGAGGCACAGAAATGGCTGAATGCACTGGGTGGCGGCGGCAATGTGCTGCAACTGGATTGCATCGCGATGACGCGAATTCGCTTGCTGCTGGCGGATGGCAAAGCACTGTCCGAGGCGCAGTTGAAGGAATTGGGCTGCCAGGGTGTCAGCCAGTTGGACGGTGGCGTTTGGCATTTGCTGGTGGGTGACAAGGCTGCGAGTTTGAGGGGCGCACTTGAGGCGCTGGTCAATCGCAGTGAGGTCAGTGCCAAGGTTTAGAAGTCTGGTGTTTGGACTGGCCTCATCGCTAGCAGGCTAGCTCCCACAGTGTGGACTGTGTGCGTTCTGCCAGACATGGGTTGTCTGGATCGGCCTCATCGCTGGCAAGCCAGCTCCCACAGGGGAATGTTTTTCAAACTGTGGGAGCCAGCCTGCTGGCGATCAACGATAACGCGGTCGTCAGGATTGTGGATCGACGCGGTCCAGCGCCCGGTTTACCGCCAGTTCGGCGAACATGACGATTTGCTGGATACCTAACGCCGTACTGCGCTGCGAACCGCTTAGCTCATTGGCGAAGTTGCTGGCGGCGATACTTGCCGAGGCTAACGATTCGCAAGCATGGGCGAGCAGGCTTTCGGTGTCGACCTGGGGGCAGACCATAAACATGGTGCTTGGTCGGCGGGGCTTTGCAGGTTCGGGGCACAGGTAGAAGTCGAGGGCGCGCTTGATGGCTTCGCGGTTTCGGGCCTGGTCTTCGGCGCGGAGGGCTTCTTCGAGTGGGGTTTTGGTTTCAGGTGGATCTGGTACGGGCTTAGTCATTGCAATGATCTCTAATCAATGATTGAAGCCATCACTGGTCGTTTCTCACGCGACGAAGAGGTGGCAGCTATGTGCGGAGTGAGAAACCGGTAAGAGATCAACCCGGCCGAACCGAAGTCCGCCCGCACACAGCCGCCATAGAGCATCACCGGCAGCAAATGAGCTGGCGGCGATTATGGTGCTACTGACGTTTGATTAAAACCTCTTACCGGGTTCTCACACCCGATCACCGATTTGCGGTGACAACCAAAGACTAGAGACCCGACGTCCGACGGACAACCTGAAAACCTTGTGGGAAGGTTCTGGTAATTCCACACACTCTTAAACACAAAACATCCCCCTGTAGGAGCTGCCGAAGGCTGCGATCTTTTGACTTTGACGTTTCAACATCAAAATCAAAAGATCGCAGCCTTCGGCAGCTCCTACAGGGGAACGAATACACCCTCGGAGATTGGTCGACTGTCAGGCGCCCCCCCCAGAGCGTGAATGTGAGTCCAACCCAAGCGGCAAAGCCGCCCCACTCAACAGGATGAGCGTTAGCTCGGCTGCAGCTCTTGATCTTGATCCACCGGCCCCGTCGGCAGGCTGAGTGGAGGGATTTATCCGGGGGTGGGAGCGCAGCGACCGTTTGGCGCAGCCAAATGCATCGAGAGGAGGTGCAGCGAAGCAAACCGTAGGCGATGCGCCCGGATGAGTCCCGGAGCGAAGGAACCCCGAGCTTTAGCGAGCGGGCCGAACGTTGGGGCACAGACCTTTGGTTACTTTGGGGCGTTTGCCAAAGTGACTCGCTGTAAAAGCGAAACCGTCAGCGGCAGCACCCGAAGAAACGGATATTCACTCAATCAAACAGAGCATGGTCGCCTATAAGGGCGCCATCGCTGGCAAGCCAGCTCCCACAGTGGAATGAAGTCGCCCTCCAAATCGCAGGCAACAAAAAACCCGCAGACAATCACTCATCTGCGGGTTTCCTGTTTAAGCAGCAAGAAAGATCAGAAATCTTCCAGCCGCCACACCTCATAAGCCGGCGTCTCGTACGGATGACTGAGCTTCAGCGCAGCCACAACAGCCACGATCAACTCATCCGCCACCACAAGCTCAACCTTCCATTCCTCAACCCGCTCAACCTGCCCCGCTTCACCAATAAACGGCTGACTGCCGTCCAACGGTCGAAACTGGCCAGACCCAAGCACCTGCCACGCACAGTGGTCATAGTCACCGATCCGCCCACCACCCGCAGCGAACACAGCCCCTTTGACCACCTCGACATGACTGTCAGGAACAAAAAACGCCAGCTTGTACACAGGCCTTAGTTCACCCAGACGCGCGCGTTACGGAACATGCGCATCCAAGGTGCGTCTTCGTTCCAGTCTTCCGAACGCCACGAGTTCTGCACCGCGCGGAACACACGCTCCGGGTGCGGCATCATGATCGTCACACGGCCATCACGGCTGGTGAGACCGGTAATCCCGCGCGGCGAACCGTTCGGGTTGGCCGGATACTTCTCGGTGACCTTGCCGTGGTTGTCAACGAAACGCATCGCCACGCAACCGGACAGATCGGCTTCCAGCAGTGCTTCTTCGCTGGAGAACTCGGCATGACCTTCACCGTGAGCAATGGCGATCGGCATACGCGAACCGGCCATGCCCTGCAGGAAGATCGAGTTCGACTCCTGAACCTGAACCATCGCCACACGCGCTTCGAACTGCTCGGAGCGGTTGCGCACGAAGTGCGGCCAGAACTCGCTGCCCGGGATCAGCTCGTGCAGGTTGGACATCATCTGGCAACCGTTGCACACGCCGAGGGTGAAGCTGTCGTTACGTTCGAAGAAACCCTGGAACGCATCACGGGCGCGGCTGTTGAACAGTGCCGATTTGGCCCAGCCTTCACCGGCGCCAAGTACGTCGCCGTAGGAGAAACCACCGCACGCCACCAGACCTTTGAACTCGTTCAGGTCGACACGGCCGGCGAGAATGTCGCTCATGTGCACGTCGATCGCGTTGAAACCAGCGCGGTCGAACGCAGCGGCCATTTCCACCTGACCGTTGACGCCCTGCTCACGCAGCACGGCAACCTGTGGGCGGATGCCTTTCTTGATGTAAGGCGCGGCGATGTCATGGTTGACGTCGTAGCTGAGTTTGACGCTCAGGCCCGGGTTGTCTTCTTCCAGCAGCACGTCGAACTCTTGCTCGGCGCAGTCGGCGTTGTCGCGCAGACGCTGGATCTGGTAGCTGGTCTCGGCCCACTGACGTTGCAGCAGACGGCGCTGGCCTTCGAACACGGTGTCACCGTTGAAGGTGATGTTGATCTGGCCATTGTTGATCGGCTGACCGATCACCGACACGCAGTCGCCCAGACCGGCCGCGCTGAATTGCGCGAGGATGTCTGGCGTAGCGTCCTGACGAACCTGGATGACGGCACCCAGTTCTTCGTTGAACAGGATCGCAGCGATTTCTGCCGAGGACTCGGCAACGCTGTCGAGGTTCAGGCTCAGGCCGCAGTGGCCGGCGAAGGCCATTTCCACCACGGAGGTCAGCAGACCACCGTCGGAACGGTCGTGGTAAGCCAGCAGGTGACCGTCGGCGTTGAGGCCCTGGATCACCGCGAAGAAGGCTTTCAAGTCTTCGGCGTCATCGACGTCCGGCGCGTGTTTGCCGAGCTTGCCGTGAACCTGTGCAAGGATCGAGGCGCCCATACGGTTCTGGCCGCGACCGAGGTCGATCAGGATCAGGTCGGTGGTGCCCTTGTCCATGCGCAGTTCCGGGGTCAGGGTCTGACGGATGTCAGCCACTGGCGCGAAACCGGTCACGATCAGCGACATCGGCGAGGTCACGGTTTTTTCTTCGCCGTTATCGTTCCAGCGGGTGGCCATGGACATCGAGTCCTTGCCCACCGGAATGGTGATGCCCAGCTCAGGGCACAGTTCCATACCGACCGCTTTCACGGTGTCGTACAGACGCGCGTCTTCGCCCGGGTGGCCGGCAGCGGACATCCAGTTCGCCGACAGTTTGATGTCGGAGATCTTGTTGATGCGCGATGCGGCAATGTTGGTCAGGGTTTCGCCGATGGCCATGCGGCCCGACGCCGGAGCGTCGAGCAGTGCCAGCGGAGTCCGCTCGCCCATCGCCATCGCTTCACCGGTGTAAACGTCGAAACTGGTGGCGGTGACGGCAACGTCGGCCACCGGAACCTGCCATGGGCCAACCATTTGGTCACGGGCCACGAGACCGGTGATGGTGCGGTCGCCGATGGTGATCAGGAAGCTCTTGCTCGCCACGGCCGGGTGATGCAGAACGCGTTCGATGGACTCGGTGATGTCGAGGTTCGACGGATCGAAGTCATCGCCCAGCTCGGCTTCGCGAACCACCGAACGGTGCATGCGCGGGGCTTTGCCCAGCAACACTTCCAGCGGCATGTCCACCGGGTTATTACCGAAGTGGCTGTCGGTCACGGTCAGTTGCGGCTCGGCAGTGGCTTCACCAACAACGGCAAACGGGCAGCGCTCACGCTCACAGATCGCCTGGAAACGCTCGAAGTCAGCCGGGCCGACCGCCAGAACGTAACGTTCCTGGGATTCGTTGGACCAGATTTCGTGCGGGGCCATGCCCGGCTCGTCGTTTGGAATGTTGCGCAGTTCGAAACGGCCACCGCGGTCGCCGTCGTTGACCAGTTCCGGGAAGGCGTTGGACAGACCGCCCGCGCCCACGTCGTGGATGAAGCTGATCGGGTTCTTGTCACCCAGTTGCCAGCAACGGTCGATGACTTCCTGGCAACGACGCTCCATTTCAGGGTTTTCACGCTGAACGGAAGCGAAGTCGAGATCCGCCGAGCTGGTGCCGGTGGCCATCGAGGAAGCCGCGCCGCCGCCCAGACCGATGAGCATCGCCGGGCCGCCGAGCACGATCAGCTTGGAGCCAACGACGATTTCGCCTTTCTTGACGTGTTCTTCGCGGATGTTGCCCATGCCGCCAGCGAGCATGATCGGCTTGTGGTAACCGCGAACTTCGTCACCGTGCGGGGTGGTGATCGACTGTTCGAAGGTACGGAAGTAGCCGGTCAGGGCCGGACGACCGAATTCGTTGTTGAACGCAGCGCCGCCCAGCGGGCCTTCGATCATGATGTCCAGCGCGGTGACGATGCGCTCAGGCTTGCCGTACGGCACTTCCCACGGTTGTTCGAAGCCCGGAATCTGCAGGTTCGACACGGTGAAACCGGTCAGGCCGGCCTTTGGCTTGGCACCACGGCCGGTTGCACCTTCGTCACGGATCTCGCCACCGGAACCGGTCGATGCGCCCGGGAACGGGGCAATCGCGGTCGGGTGGTTGTGGGTTTCAACCTTCATCAGGATGTGCACCGGCTCCTGCACCGCGCCGTACTGGCGGGTTTCCGGATCCGGGAAGAAGCGGCCGGCGACGTTGCCGACGATCACCGAAGCGTTGTCCTTATAAGCGGACAACACGCCTTCGCTGTGCATCTGATAAGTGTTCTTGATCATGCCGAACAGGCTTTTTTCCTGGCTCTCGCCGTCAATATCCCAACTGGCGTTGAAGATCTTGTGACGGCAGTGCTCGGAGTTGGCCTGGGCGAACATCATCAGTTCGATGTCGTGCGGGTTGCGCTTGAGGCCGTTGAAGGCGTTGACCAGGTAGTCGATTTCGTCTTCGGCCAGGGCCAGGCCCAGCTCGGTGTTGGCCTTTTCCAGCGCGGCGCGACCACCACCGAGGATGTCGATCGCGGTCAGCGGCTTCGGCTCGGCGTGGCTGAACAGACCGGCAGCCTGTTCCAGATTGCCCAGGACGATCTGGGTCATGCGGTCATGCAGCACGTCGGCAATCTGCTGGGCTTCGGTGTCGCTGAACTGACCGGCCACGTAGAACGCGATACCGCGCTCCAGGCGCTGGATCTTGCTCAGGCCGCAGTTGCGGGCGATGTCGCTGGCCTTGCTCGACCATGGCGAGATGGTGCCGAAACGCGGCAACACCAGAAACAGACGGCCGGTCGGCTCTTGTACCGGAACGCTTGGGCCGTACTTCAGAAGGCGCGCAAGCACCTGCTGTTCGTCGCCGGTCAGGACGCCGGTGACTTCGGCGAAGTGAGCGAATTCAGCATACAGGCCACTGACAGCTGGAACCTTCTGGCTCAGTTGCTCAAGGAGTTTGCTGTGGCGAAAGGCAGAAAGGGCAGGAGCGCCGCGCAGGATCAACATCTTCGGGACAGCCTCGGGAAGGGGTGTGCTTTGAGGCCGTGCATTCTAGCCTAAACCGCCCTCAACATCACCCGAAACGCTACGCACGGTTGCACTCGGATATCAATCTGTGTTTCTGCCTTTGAAGTCAGATTTAACGGCTGTCTGATGCAGGCTTATTTTTACTGTAACAAAATGCCGTCAGGCCCTGTTCCTGCGGGGTTTCGTGCAGTTTTGTGATCGCTAGCAGACAACCCCCTCACTGTCGAGATATGGCGCCCGCGGCCGTTTGCGTATACTGCGCAGATGTTTTTCCCAACGGCTTTGCGTCCGCGGTACGCCAAATGGCTGATCGCAACCGGACTCTTCCTGATGCTCGGTGGCTGTGTTGATAAACCCAACACACTCGAGCGCGTAAAGGAGGATGGTGTGCTGCGGGTGATTACCCGTAACAGCCCCGCCACCTACTTTCAGGATCGCAGCGGTGAAACCGGCTTCGAATACGAGCTGGTGAAGCGTTTCGCCGACGATTTGGGTGTCGAGCTGAAGATCGAGACCGCCGACAACCTCGACGACCTGTTCGACCAGATTGGCAAACCGAATGGCCCGGTGCTGGCTGCCGCCGGTCTGGTCAGCAGTGAACAACGCAAAAAGCAGGTGCGTTTCTCGCATTCCTACCTCGAAGTCACCCCGCAGATCATCTATCGCAACGGCCAGTCGCGGCCGACCGATCCCGGTGATCTGGTCGGCAAGAAGATCATGGTGCTTAAAGGCAGCACCCACGCCGAGCAACTGGCGGAGCTGAAAAAGAAATTTCCCGGCATCGAATACGAAGAGTCCGACGCGGTTGAAGTGGTTGACCTGCTGCGCATGGTCGATGAAGGCCAGATCGACCTGACCCTGGTCGACTCCAACGAAGTGGCGATGAACCAGGTGTACTTCACCAACATCCGCGTGGCTTTTGACCTCGGCGATGCGCGCAGCCAGAGCTGGGCGGTCGGCCCTGGCGAAGACAACAGCCTGCTCAACGAGATCAACGCGTATCTGGACAAGGTGCAGAAGAACGGCACCCTGCAACGCTTGAAGGATCGTTATTACGGGCACGTCGACGTCCTCGGCTACATGGGCGCCACCACCTTCGCCCAGCACTTGCAGCAGCGCCTGCCGAAATACGAACAGCACTTCAAGAATTACGCGAAGAAAGAGAAAGTCGACTGGCGCCTGTTGGCGGCCATTGGTTATCAGGAATCGCTGTGGCAACCAGCGGTCACGTCGAAGACCGGCGTGCGCGGGCTGATGATGCTGACCCAGAACACCGCGCAGGCGATGGGCGTGTCCAACCGACTCGATCCGAAGCAAAGCATCATGGGCGGCGCCAAGTACCTGGCTTACATGAAGGACCAGCTCGACGATTCGATCAAGGAGCCGGACCGCACCTGGTTTGCTTTGGCAGCCTATAACGTGGGCAGCGGTCATCTGGATGACGCGCGCAAACTGACGGCCAAGGAAGGGTTGAATCCGGACAAATGGCTGGACGTGAAGAAGATTTTGCCGCGTCTGTCGCAGAAACAGTGGTACAGCAAAACCCGCTATGGCTACGCCCGAGGCGGCGAGCCGGTGCATTTTGTGGCGAACATCCGTCGCTACTACGACATTTTGACCTGGGTGACCCAGCCGCAGCTTGAGGGTGATCAAGTGGCTGAGGGCAATTTGCATGTGCCTGGTATCGACAAGTCAAAACCGGCACAAGAACCCGCCCCCCTTTAAAGCAGAAGATCGCAGCCTTCGGCAGCTCCTACAGGGGAATGCGATCCATGTAGGAGCTGCCGAAGGCTGCGATCTTTTGATCTTAGCCCTTGAGAGCAGCGGCCAGGATCAGCGCTTTCATCTCGGACACAGCAGACTTGAACCCGACGAACAACGCATGCGCCACCAGCGCGTGGCCAATGTTCAGCTCATTGATGCCCTTGATCGCCGCGACGGCTTCAACGTTGTGATAGTGCAAGCCGTGACCTGCGTTAACGATCAGGCCTTGGGCCAGACCAAACGCCACGCCGTCCGCCACACGCTTCAATTCTTCAGCCACTTCAGTCGGGGTTTCTGCATCGGCATAACGCCCGGTATGCAGCTCGATGGCCGGCGCACCGACGCGCTTCGACGCAGCGATCTGACGTTCATCGGCATCAATGAACAGCGACACTTCGCTGCCGATCTTCGACAGACGCTCAACCGCTGCCTTGATGCGCTCCTCCTGCCCCGCCACATCAAGACCGCCTTCGGTGGTCAGCTCCTGACGGGTTTCCGGGACCAGGCAAATGTGTGCCGGGCGGATGCGTTCGGCAAACGCCATCATTTCTTCGGTGACGCCCATTTCAAAGTTCATGCGGGTTTGCAGCACATCCTTGAGCAGCAGTACGTCGCGCTCCTGAATGTGCCGGCGGTCTTCACGCAGGTGCACAGTGATGCCATCAGCGCCCGCCTCTTCCGCATCCAGCGCCGCTTTGACCGGATCCGGGTAGCGCGTGCCACGGGCCTGACGCAGGGTGGCGACGTGGTCGATGTTCACGCCAAGAAGAATGCGATTGCTGGTGGTCACGGATGCGCGCTCCTGAATTGAGAGATTCGGCGCACAGCATATCAGGGCTTACGAAATAGCTCGCGGCTGACGAGGGGGCGACCACCCAAGTGAACGGCCAGAGCCTGACGCATCAGTCGCTTGGCGGCGGACAAAGCACCGGGAGCGCTCCAGTCGGCTTCGGCCATGGCCAGCAATTCGACGCCATTGAACAGGCCGGGTTGCAACAGGAAGACCCGCTCAAGACCCGCATCCACTTGCAGTCGATAGAGACCGTCCGGCGCGACGGGCTCCCCGTGAACATCGGTGTTCAACGAAAAGCCGTAACCGAGATCGTCCAGCAGTCGCCATTCGAAGGAGCGCAGCAATGGCTCCAGCGGTCGACCCTCGGCCAGCGCCAGCAAGGTCGCGGCGTAGTGATCGAATACTCCCGGATGCGGATCTTCGGCGGGCAGCAAACGGATCAGCAACTCATTGAGATAGAGACCGCTGAACAGCGCCTCACCATTGAGCCACGCCGAAGTCCCCGAGCTTTCCATGCGCCCGACATTCTTCAGCTCACCCTTGCCACGAAATTCGACTTCCAGCGACACGAACGGCCGCGCCAATGTTCCGGCCTTGCCCCGCGCACTGCGCAATACCGCCCGTAGCCGACCTTGCGGCGTGAGGAAGTCCACCAACGCGCTGGTTTCGCGGTAGGCGCGACTGTGCAGGACGTAGGCGGGTTGGGCAGGTGGCGGGTTTTGCGACATGACGTTTTTCCCGGTCGGGACTGCAAAAAAAGATCGCAGCCTTCGGCAGCTCCTACAGGTGTAAACAAGACATTGTAGGAGCTGCCGAAGGCTGCGATCTTTTGATCTTCGAATCGCTTACAGGTCGCCGTAACCCAGCGAACGCAGCGCACGCTCGTCATCGGACCAGCCGCCCTTCACCTTGACCCACAGGTTGAGCATGATCTTGGAGTCGAACAGCAGCTCCATGTCCTTGCGCGCCTCGGTGCCGATGCGTTTGATGCGCTCACCCTTATCGCCAATGATGATCTTCTTCTGGCCGTCGCGCTCAACGAGGATCAAGGCATGAATGTGCAGGGTCTTGCCCTGCTGCTTGAACTCTTCGATTTCGACGGTGATCTGGTACGGCAGCTCGGCGCCCATCTGGCGCATGATTTTCTCGCGCACCAGTTCGGCGGCAAGGAAACGGCTGCTGCGGTCGGTGATCTGGTCTTCCGGGAAGAAGTGATCGTTCTCCGGCAGGTGATCGGCAATGACCTTTTCCAGCGCGTCGAGGTTGTGCCCGTGCTGCGCGGAGATCGGGATGATCTGCGCGTTTGGCAGTTGTTCCTGCAACCAGCTCAGGTGCGGCATCAGCTCGGCTTTGTCTTCGATGCGATCGGTCTTGTTCAGCGCGACGATCAATGGGCCGGTGACGTACTGAACGCGCTCGAGAACCATCTGGTCTTCGTCGGTCCACTTGGTGCGATCGACCACGAAGATCACCACGTCGACGTCTTTCAACGCTGCCGAAGCGGTTTTGTTCATGTAACGGTTCAGGGCCTTTTCGCCACCCTTGTGCATACCGGGGGTGTCGACGTAGATCGCCTGCACGTCACCTTCGGTTTTGATCCCGAGCATGTTGTGGCGAGTGGTCTGCGGCTTGCGCGAGGTAATGGCGAGCTTCTGGCCAAGGATGTGGTTCAGCAGCGTCGACTTACCGACGTTGGGACGGCCGACGATGGCAACATAGCCACAGCGCGTTGCGTTTGTATCAGTCATTGCCATTCTCCACGCCCAGGGCAATAAGTGCTGCAGCGGCCGCTACCTGTTCGGCAATACGACGGCTCACACCCTGACCTCGGCTTTTTTCATTCAGTAAGACAACTTCGCACTCGACGAAGAAGGTTCGGCAGTGCGGCTCACCCTGGATATCCACCACTTCGTAGCGTGGCAGTTCGCAACCGCGCGATTGCAGGTGTTCCTGCAGGCGGGTCTTCGGATCCTTGTTGGTGTCGACCAGCGTCAGGCCTTCGAACTCTCCGGCCAGCCAGGCCAGTACGCGCTCACGAGCGACGTCCATGCCGGCGTCGAGATAGATCGCACCGATCAACGCTTCGAGGGCATCGGCCAGAATCGATTCGCGACGGAAACCGCCACTTTTCAACTCACCGGAACCCAGTCGCAGGTAATCACCCAGGTCAAAACCGCGAGCCAGTACGGCCAGCGTCTCACCTTTTACCAAACGTGCGCGCAAACGCGACAACTGGCCTTCGCGGGCCAGCGGGAAGCGATCGAACAGCGCCTCGCCGGCGACGAAATTGAGGATGGCATCACCGAGGAATTCCAGGCGTTCGTTGTTGCGCCCGGCAAAACTGCGGTGCGTAAGGGCCAGCAGCATCAGCTCCTGATCCTTGAAGGTGTAACCGAGCTGGCGCTCGAGACGGCTTAGAGAAACGCTCACGGTTTACCCACGCTGAGTTCGTGGCTGGATTCCACTGCCATCGCCGGGATGCGGCGCAGGCCTGGGACAATTAACGCTGTGTTCAAAAATTAAATCCTGGCGATTGCGAAGCCGATTGTGCCGGCTCCAGAAATGCATTCGGCGCTGTGGTCAACAGCGCCGTGTGTGATTACTTGATCAGGCCAACCCGCGAGAAATTCGGCAGGTGACTGAGTTTCGGCTCCGGCCAGCTCATCCAGACCGCGAAGGCCTTGCCGACGATATTCTGGTCGGGAACCATGCCCAGCAGATCCTTGGGAATGTTCGGGTCATCCCAGTAGCGACTGTCATTCGAGTTGTCGCGGTTGTCGCCCATCATGAAGTAGTGCCCGGCGGGCACTGTCCACGAGCGGTCCGGCGTGGCGCGGTAGCGGCTCATTTCCTTGCGGATCAGATGCTCGGCGGCGCCCAGTTTCTCTTTGTACAGTTCAGCGCTGCCCAGCGTGCCCGGCTCAGCGCCAGCCATCTGCTCGGCAATCGATTCACCATTCACAAACAGGCGCTTGTCAGCGGTGTAACGCACCGTATCGCCCGGCAGGCCGACTACACGCTTGATGTAGTTGACGTTCGGATCACTTGGATAGCGGAACACCATCACATCACCGCGCTGCGGATCACCCACTTCGATGATTTTCTTGTCGATCACCGGCAGGCGAATGCCGTAGGAAAACTTGTTCACCAGAATGAAGTCGCCGACGTCCAGGGTTGGCTTCATCGAGCCCGAAGGAATCTGGAACGGCTCCACGAGGAACGAGCGCAGCACCAGCACGATGAACAACACCGGGAAGAACGACTTGCCGTATTCAACCAGCAGCGGCTCTTTGTTCAGCTTTTCGACCACCACGACATCAGGCTGGCTGACACTGCCTTGATAAGAGGCAATGGCCGCCCGACGACGCGGCGCCAGGATCAACAGATCAAGCAACGCCAACAGGCCGCAGACGAACACGGCGATGACCAGCAACAGCGGGAAATTTAGTGACATAGGACCTGACTATTCCAACCTGAGCACGGCAAGGAAGGCTTCTTGTGGAATTTCCACGTTGCCGACCTGCTTCATGCGTTTCTTACCGGCCTTTTGCTTCTCAAGCAGTTTCTTCTTACGACTGACGTCACCGCCGTAGCATTTGGCCAATACGTTCTTTCTGAGTGCCTTGACGGTTGTCCGGGCAACGATCTGACCACCGATGGCGGCCTGGATCGCCACGTCGAACATCTGACGAGGAATCAGTTCTTTCATCTTCTCGGTCAACTGGCGACCTTTGTAGTGCGAGTTGTCACGGTGCACGATCAATGCGAGGGCATCGACCTTGTCGCCGTTGATCAGCACGTCCAGTTTCACCAGATTAGCCGATTGGTAACGATCGAAATGGTAATCCAGCGAAGCATAGCCGCGGCTGGTGGATTTGAGACGGTCGAAGAAGTCCAGGACCACTTCGTTCATCGGCAGGTCGTAAGTGACTTGCACCTGATTGCCGAGGAACAGCATGTCGACTTGAACGCCACGCTTCTCGATGCACAGGGTGATGACGTTGCCCAAGTGTTCCTGCGGCACCAGAATGTTGGCCCGCACGATCGGCTCGCGCATGTCTTCGATCGACGACACATCCGGAAGCTTGGATGGGTTGTCGACGTAAATCGTTTCACCGGTTTTCAGCACCAGCTCGAAAATTACCGTTGGCGCGGTGGTGATCAGGTCCAGGTCGTACTCGCGTTCGAGGCGCTCCTGGATGATTTCCATGTGCAACATGCCGAGGAAGCCGCAACGGAAGCCGAAGCCCAGTGCGTCGGAGCTTTCCGGGGTGTATTGCAGCGACGAGTCGTTGAGGGTCAGCTTCTGCAGCGCTTCGCGGAAATCCTCGAAGTCGTCGGAACTGACCGGGAACAGACCGGCGTAAACCTGTGGCTGGATGCGTTTGAAGCCGGGCAGCACTTCAACGTCCGGAGTCGAGGCCAGGGTCAGGGTGTCACCAACCGGCGCACCGTGAATGTCCTTGATGCTGGCGATGATGAAGCCCACTTCGCCGGCTTTCAAATCAGTGGTGGCGGTGTGTTTCGGGTTGAACACGCCCACGCTGTCGACCAAATGGATCTTGCCGGTGGACTTGACGAGGATCTTGTCGCCCTTCTTCACGCGGCCGTGACGTACACGCACCAGGGAAACAACGCCCAGGTAGTTGTCGAACCAGGAGTCAATGATCAACGCTTGCAGCGGATCTTCGATGTTGCCGGTCGGCGCAGGAATGGTGTGAACCAGACGTTCGAGCACTTCGTCGACACCCAGGCCGGTTTTGGCGCTGCAGGTGACGGCATCGGTGGCATCGATGCCGATGATTTTCTCGATTTCGTCTTTTACGCGATCAGGATCGGCCTGTGGCAGGTCGATCTTGTTCAGCACCGGCATGACTTCGAGGCCCTGCTCGATCGCGGTGTAGCAGTTGGCCACGGACTGGGCTTCAACGCCCTGACCGGCATCGACCACCAGCAAGGCACCTTCACACGCGGCCAGGGAACGGCTGACTTCGTAGGTGAAGTCGACGTGGCCCGGGGTGTCGATGAAGTTCAGCTGGTACTTGATGCCGTCTTTGGCGGTGTAATAGAGGGTAACGCTGTGGGCCTTGATGGTGATCCCGCGTTCACGTTCCAGCTCCATGGAATCCAGGACCTGGGCTTCCATTTCACGCTCGGCCAGGCCGCCGCACATCTGGATGAAGCGATCGGCCAGCGTCGACTTGCCATGGTCAATGTGGGCGATGATGGAGAAATTGCGGATATGACTCAAATCACTCACGGATCAACACTCAAAAAGGCTGCAGGCATGGCCCGCCGAAAAATAGCCGGGAATTGTACCTGATACACGGCGCAAGCGTCACGTTCGCCTGTCACCCGGATTGCATGCAAAAACGCCCCGATCTGTCGACCGAGGCGTTTTCAAGGTTAAACAGTAGATGAAAGCTTGTTCATCAACCGGCTCGTCTAAGCAGCCAGACACCCGCCAACGCACAGACCCCGGCCGGCACCAGCACCGCAAACAACGGTGAGAAGCCGAACACCAGGCTCGACGGGCCGAGCAAATCCTGGACGATACGGAAGGTGAAGCCCACCAGCACGCCGGTAAATACCCGCTGACCCAGGGTCACCGAACGCAGCGGGCCGAAGATGAACGAGATGGCCATCAGCACCAGCGCGGCGGTGACCAGCGGTTGCAACACCTTGACCCAAAATGCCAGCCAGTAGCGGCCGTTGCTCAGGCCTTGCTCGGACAGATAGTGGATGTAACCCCACAGGCCACTGATCGACAGCGACTCCGGAGCCATGACCACGGTGCTGAGCAGTTGCGGGCTCAACGCCACGTCCCATTGCTCGTTCGGGGTGTTGACGACTTCAGTACTGCGCTCATGGAACCGCGTGGTGGCAACGTCGGTGAGCTGCCACTTGTTGCCGTCGAACTCGGCCTTCTTGGCGAAGCTTGAGCTCAGCAGATGGCGCTCCTTGTCGAAGTGATAGCGAGTCACGCCATACAACAGGCCGTTGGGTTGCACGGCGTTGATGTGGATGAACTCGTCACCCTGACGGTGCCACATACCGTGCTTGGCGCTTTGTGCGTCGCCGCTGCCTTGCGCCAGCGAGCGATTGGCCTGCGCCATGCTTTCAGTTGCCGGAGCAACGTACTCGCCGATCAGCACACCGGCCAGCATCAGCACCAGCATCGGCTTCATCACAGCCCAGACGATCCGGCCGATGGACACGCCAGCGGCGCGCATGACCGTCAGTTCGCTACTGCTGGCCAAACTGCCGAGGCCGATCAGGCAGCCGATCAATGCGGCCATCGGCAGCATCTCGTAGAGACGGCGTGGCGCGGTCAGCAACACGAAACTCAGCACATCAACGAGGGTGTAGGTGTCACTGACGTCGCCCATCTCATCGATGAAGGCGAACAAAGTCGCCAGACCGAGAATGATTGCCAGTACGGCGATGATCGCCATAAACACGCTGCTGCCGATGTAGCGGTCAAGTTTAACCACGGGCCACCTCCAGCGCTGCCGCGCGACGGCTGGCCATCTTCAGACGCAGCGGCTCCCAGTAGAGCAGGCCGAGACCGATGAACAGGAAGATCGCGTGCACCCACCACAGGCCGAGGGCCGGCGGAATCTTGCCTTTTTCCAGGGCGCCGCGGGCGGCAATCAGAATGGTCAGATAAGCCATATAAAGAAGAATCGCCGGCAGCAGCTTGAGGAAACGCCCCTGGCGCGGATTGACGCGCGACAGCGGCACCGCCATCAGGGTCACGATAAACACCAGCAGCGGCAGGGACATACGCCATTGCAGTTCGGTTTTTGAGCGGATGTCATCGCTGCCCAGCAGGGACGAGGTCGGCATGGCGTCACGGTCGGTGACTTCTTCGCTGACGTCCGGCTTGGGCAACAGCACACCGTAGGTTTCGTAGTGAATGGCGCGGTAATCGGCCTGACCCGGGCTGCCGTCGTAGCGATAGCCGTTGTCGAGAATCAGGTAGCGATTGCCATCGGGACGCACTTCCTGGCGACCGCTTTCGGCCACCAGCACGGAAATCCCGCGATCCTTCTGATCGGCACCGAGGTTTTTCTGCGAAATGAATACGCTACCGAGGTTGACGCGATCGTCGCTCAGGGTCTCGGTGTAGGTGACCCGAGTGCCGTCACGCAGGGCCTGGAAGCGACCCGGCTCGAGGGTATCGAACTCGGTCAGGGCATCCTGTTTGTTCAGCAGCAACTGGAATTGATTGGCACCCTGCGGGGCCAGACCCAGGCTCAGCCATGCTACCACCAGTGCAACCAGGGTCGCCGGGAACAGGGTCATGCGAAACAGCTTCTGCTGGCTCATGCCGGTGGCCGACAACACGGTCATCTCGCTTTCGAGATACAGGCGACCGTAGGCCAGCAGGATCCCGAGGAACAGGCCCAGGGGCAGAATCAGTTGCAGGAAACCCGGCAGGCGATAGCCCATGATCAGGAACAGTGAGCCCGGATCGAGCTGGCCGGCAGCGGCCTGAGCGAGGTATTTGATGAAGCGACCGCTCATGATGATGACCAGCAGCACGGCACTCACGGCGCTGAGGGTCAACAGGACTTCGCGGGACAGATAACGGAAGACGATCAAACCAGACACTCCAGGGTTGTCAGGCTAAGGCGGCCAAACAAGCAAACACATCGACCGGCCCGCAACGCAGAGCCGTCGAAAAAAGATGCGGCATTATCCTGTGATTGAGGGCGCCTGTCACTGCGCACACTCATCCATGTCTGTAATCCTTTGCAGATCGTACAACCGAGGGTTGTCAGGCGCGGGGAGCGAGGTTCAAACTGCGGCCCTTGTCGCAGGCTTTGGCCTGCGCCTCTTCTATCTATAAGCAGGCGACCGCGGACAGCGTCGAACGCCTGCGTGTTGACCATTCATTCAGGGATCCGGACATGGAACTGGTTGTAAAAAGCGTTAGCCCAGAAACGTTGAAAACCGCCACCCTGGTGGTTGCTGTCGGCGAAGGCCGCAAACTCGGCGTCGCCGCCAAACAAGTCGACGAACTGAGCGGTGGTGCAATCAGCGCCGTGCTCAAGCGTGGCGATCTGGCCGGCAAGGTCGGCCAGAGCCTGCTGTTGCACAGCCTGCCGAACCTCAAAGCCGAACGCGTGCTGCTGATCGGCGTGGGCAAGGATGAAGAACTGGGCGACCGCCCGTTCCGCAAAATCGTTGCCGGCATCCTCAACACCCTGAAGGGCCTGGGCGGCAGCGACGCCGTGCTGGCGCTGGATGAAATCATTGTCAAAAACCGCGACAGCTACGGCAAAACCCGTCTGCTGGCGGAAACCCTGGTGGACGGCGAATACACCTTCGACCAGTTCAAGAGCCAGAAAGCCGAACCGCGCGCGCTGAAGAAAATCACCCTGCTGACCATCAAGGCTGCGCAAGCCGAAGTGCAGCGCGCGGTGAATCACGCGACTGCAATCGCCAACGGCATGGCGTTCACCCGCGACTTGGGCAACCTGCCGCCGAACATCTGCCACCCGACCTTCCTTGGCGAACAAGCGAAGAATTTGGGCAAAGAGTTCAAGGACCTGAAAGTCGAAGTCCTCGACGAGAAGAAGATCAAATCCCTGGGCATGGGCTCGTTCTACGCCGTTGGCCAAGGCAGCGAGCAGCCGCCACGCCTGATCGTCATGCAATACAACGGCGGCAAGAAATCCGAGAAGCCGTACGCACTGGTCGGTAAAGGCATCACCTTCGACACCGGCGGCATCAGCCTGAAACCAGGCGCCGGCATGGACGAAATGAAGTACGACATGGGCGGTGCTGCCTCCGTGTTCGGTACCCTGCGTGCCGTGCTTGAACTAAAACTGCCGATCAACCTGGTGTGCATCCTCGCTTGCGCGGAAAACATGCCGAGCGGCAATGCTTCGCGTCCGGGCGACATCGTCACCACCATGAGCGGCCAGACCGTGGAAATCCTCAACACCGACGCCGAAGGCCGTCTGGTGCTGTGCGACGCGCTGACCTACTCCGAGCGCTTCAAGCCGCAAGCGGTGATCGACATCGCCACCCTGACCGGCGCTTGCGTCGTCGCACTGGGTGCGCACACCTCGGGCCTGCTGGGCAACAACGACGAGCTGATCGAGCAATTGCTCAGTGCCGGCAAAGCCGCTGACGACCGCGCTTGGCAACTGCCGCTGTTCGACGAGTACCAGGAGCAACTGGACAGCCCGTTCGCCGACATCGCCAACATTGGCGGGCCAAAAGCCGGCACCATCACCGCTGCGTGCTTCCTGTCGCGCTTCACCAAGAACCTCAACTGGGCGCACCTGGACATCGCCGGCACCGCATGGACCAGCGGCGGCAAGGACAAGGGCGCCACTGGCCGTCCGGTGCCTCTGCTGACCCAGTACCTGCTGGATCGCGCCAAAGCCTGAACCCGCTGACAAGCGGCGTCACTTTCGGGTGACGCCGCTTGCTGCTCTGGAACCGCAATGACCAAAGTCGACTTCTATATCCTGCCCAGCGCCGACCCTTCGGCGCGCCTGGACTTTGCCTGCAAGCTCACCGAGAAAGCCTGGCGCATGGGCCACCGCATCTACCTGCATTGCAGCGACGCGGCTCAGCGCGACGATCTCGATGCGCGCCTGTGGGCATTCAAGGGCGAAAGCTTTGTGCCGCATGGCCCGGCCGACAGCGAACCGGACGGCTTGATCGTTTTGGGTCTGGGCGAGGACTGCGGTCAGCATCAGGATTTGCTGGTCAACCTCGACCTGAAAGTCCCGGCCTTCGCCCACAAATTCGCCCGGGTGGCGGAAGTGGTGGTTGAAGATCCGACGATTCGGGCGGCCGCGCGGGAGAGTTTCCGTTTCTACCGCGAACAGGGCTATCCTCTGCAAGATCACCGTTTACAGCGACTCTGAGCATTCCAATGGACACTCCGAAACCGCAACAAAAGTCCGCCCACCTGCTGGATGATCTTGAATCGATCCGCCAGTTGCTCGGCGATGACAACCTGCAACCACCGCTGTTGACCGACACGGTCGACGAAGGTGAACAGGAACAGATTCCGATGTTGTTCGAAGCGGTCGGCAACGAGCCGCCTGCCGTCGAACCGCCTCCCGCGCCAGCCCCGACACCCGCCGCGCAACCTGTGGCACCTGTGGATAAAGGCCCGGACGCCCTGCTCCATCTGGACAGCGAACTGCGCGCCGCCGCGCAATTGATCATGCAAGATGTGATCGACGATTTCGCGCCGCACATCGAAACCGAAATCAAACGTCGGCTCGATGCACGCATGGAGCGGCTCCTCAGCCAGTACGAATAACGCGCCCCGTGTAGGAGCTGCCGCAAGCTGCGATCTTTTGATCTTGTTTTTAAAAACCAAAGTCAAGGGAGCGCAGCCTTCGGCAGCTCCTACATTTAGATCTCCACCCAGTCCGCCCCGCTCGCCCTCGGCCCCATGCCCCGCTATACTCGTCGGCTTTTCCTGAATTAATGCCAATAGGGTCCCGCCGCGCATGGATAAGACCTACCAGCCGCACGCCATTGAAACTTCCTGGTACAACACCTGGGAGTCCGAGAACTACTTCGCCCCGCAAGGCGCGGGCGACTCCTACACCATCATGATCCCGCCGCCGAACGTCACCGGCAGCCTGCACATGGGTCACGGTTTCAACAACGCGATCATGGACGCCCTGATCCGTTTCCGCCGCATGCAGGGTCGCAATACCCTGTGGCAGCCGGGCACCGACCACGCCGGTATCGCCACGCAGATGCTGGTGGAGCGTCAACTGGAAGCCACCGGCCAGAACCGTCATGACCTGGGCCGCGAGAAATTCCTCGAGAAAGTCTGGGAATGGAAGGATCAGTCCGGCGGCAACATCAGCCGTCAGATCCGCCGCCTCGGTTCGTCCGTCGACTGGAGCCGCGAGCGCTTCACCATGGACGACGGTCTCTCGGAAGCGGTCAAAGAAGCGTTCGTGCGCCTGCACGAAGACGGTCTGATCTATCGCGGCAAGCGTCTGGTCAACTGGGACACCAAACTGCACACGGCGATTTCCGACCTCGAAGTGGAAAACCACGACGAGAAAGGCTTCCTGTGGAACCTGAAATACCCGCTGGCCGACGGCGTAAAAACCGCTGAAGGCAACGATTTCCTGATCGTCGCGACCACCCGTCCGGAAACCATGCTCGGCGACTCCGCCGTCGCGGTTAACCCGAACGACGAGCGCTACAAAGCCCTGATCGGCAAGTTTGTCGAGCTGCCACTGGTTGGCCGCCGCATCCCGATCATTGCCGACGATTACTGCGATCCTGAATTCGGCACCGGCTGCGTGAAAATCACCCCGGCCCACGATTTCAACGACTACGAAGTCGGCAAGCGCCACAACCTGCCGCTGCTGAACATCTTCGACAAGAACGCCAACGTGCTGCCAGCGGCCCAGGTGTTCAACCTCGACGGCACACTGAACGACAGCATCGATGGCGCGATTCCGGCTGAATACGCCGGTCTCGAGCGTTTCGAAGCGCGCAAGCAAATCGTCGCTGCATTCGATGCCGCCGGCCTGTTGGTCAGCGTCAACGACCACGGCCTGAAAGTGCCGAAAGGCGACCGCTCCGGCACCATCATCGAACCATGGCTGACCGATCAGTGGTACGTGTCGACCAAACCGTTGGCCGAGCCTGCAATTGCTGCCGTTGAAGACGGTCGCATCCAGTTCGTGCCCAAGCAGTACGAAAACATGTACTTCTCGTGGATGCGCGACATCCAGGACTGGTGCATCAGCCGTCAGCTGTGGTGGGGCCACCGGATTCCAGCCTGGTACGACGAGTCGGGCAAAGTCTACGTCGGTCGCGACGAAGCCGAAGTGCGCGCCAAGCACAACCTCGGTCCGGACATTGCGCTGCAACAGGACAACGACGTACTCGACACCTGGTTCAGTTCCGGCCTGTGGACCTTCTCCACCCTGGGCTGGCCTGAACAGACCGAATTCCTGAAGAAATTCCACTCCACCGACGTGCTGGTGACGGGCTTCGACATCATTTTCTTCTGGGTTGCCCGGATGATCATGCTGACCATGCACCTGATCAAGAACGAGGACGGCACGCCGCAGGTTCCGTTCAAGACCGTTTACGTGCACGGTCTGGTGCGCGATGGCCAGGGCCAGAAGATGTCCAAGTCCAAGGGCAATGTCCTTGACCCGCTGGACATCATCGACGGCATTGAGCTGGAAGAGCTGGTGCAGAAGCGCACCTCCGGCCTGATGCAGCCGAAACTGGCGAAGAAGATCGAGAAGCAGACCCGCGACGAGTTTGCCGACGGCATCGCCAGCTACGGCACCGACGCCCTGCGCTTCACCTTCTGCTCGCTGGCCTCGACCGGTCGCGACATCAAGTTCGACATGGGCCGCGTCGAAGGCTATCGCAACTTCTGCAACAAGATCTGGAACGCCGCGCGTTATGTTCTGGACAAGGGCGAAGACTGCGGCCAGAACGGCGAAGCCTACGAGCTGTCGCTGGCGGATCGCTGGATCATCTCGCAGCTGCAACGCACCGAAGCCGAAGTGACCCGTCAGCTGGATCAGTTCCGTTTCGACCTCGCCGCGCAAGCGCTGTACGAGTTTATCTGGAACCAGTACTGCGACTGGTACCTGGAACTGTCCAAGCCTGTGCTGTGGGACGAGAACGCGCCAGTTGAACGTCAGCGCGGCACTCGCCGTACGCTGGTTCGCGTACTGGAAGTGGCGCTGCGCCTGGCGCATCCGTTCATGCCGTTCATCACTGAAGAAATCTGGCAGCGCATCGCGCCGCTGGCCGGCATTCAGGGCAAAACGATCATGCTGCAAGCGTGGCCAGTGGCCAACGAAGAGCGCATCGATCCGGCAGCCGAAGACGACATCGAATGGCTCAAGGAACTGATGCTCGGCACGCGTAACATCCGTGGTGAAATGAACATCGGCCCGGGCAAGCCACTGCCGATCTACCTGAAGAACGTCAGCGCTGAAGACCAGCGCCGTCTGACCGAGAACGAAGCGCTGCTGAAAAAACTGGCGCGTCTGGAATCGATCACTGTTCTGCAGGCAGACGAAGAAGCGCCGTTGTCCGCCACCGCTCTGGTGGGCGAGATGGAAGTGCTGGTGCCGATGGCAGGTCTGATCGACAAGGGCGCTGAACTGGCACGTCTGGACAAGGAAATCCTGCGTCTGCAGGGCGAAGTCCAGCGCGTTGGCGGCAAGCTGTCCAACGCCGGATTCGTTGACAAGGCCCCGGCCGAAGTCATCGAGAAGGAACGCGCCAAACTGGCCGAGGCTGAACAAGCCCTGGGCAAACTGGCCGAGCAGCATGCGCGGATTGCCAGCCTGTAACGGGTAAATCGCAATAAAAAAGGGAGGCCCTGGTGGCCTCCCTTTTTTATGCCCACCACATTTCCCCTGTAGGAGCTGCCGAAGGCTGCGATCTTTTGACTTTGATTTTTAAAAGCAAGATCAAAAGATCGCAGCCTTCGGCAGCTCCTACATGGGTTCGGCGTATACGTCATCAATGTGGGACAATACCCGCCACTTTCAGCCATACCCGAATCGACCACGCCCATGAACGCCCCCCGCACACCCAAACCTGCGCGCAAGAAGCCTGACACCGCGACCCCGGCCAAGACCGTTGAGCCGCGTGAAAAGGCCAGCCTGCACCCGCGCAATCGCCATCAGGGTCGCTACGACTTCCCGGCGCTGATCAAGACCACGCCGGAACTGGCGAAGTTCGTGATCACCAACCCGTACGGCAAGGAAAGCATCGACTTCGCCAGCCCCGATGCGGTGCGCGTGTTCAATCGGGCGCTGCTCAAGTCGTTCTATGGCATCCAGCATTGGGACATTCCGGCGGACTACCTCTGCCCGCCTGTACCGGGCCGCGCCGATTACGTGCACTTCCTTGCGGACCTGCTGGCAAGCATGAACGACGGCAAAGTCCCGCGCGGCGCGATCGTCAACGTGCTGGATATCGGCATGGGCGCCAACTGCGTGTATCCGCTGATCGGTAACAGCGAATACCGCTGGCACTTCCTCGGCTCGGAGATTGATCCGACTGCTGTGGCGGCCGCCAGAGCCATCGTTCAGTCCAACGATCTGAGCAAGGTCATCCAGTTGCGTCAGCAGGAAAACCGCAAGCACATCCTGATCGGCTTGCTGGAACCGGGTGAGCGCTTTGACCTGACCATGTGTAACCCGCCGTTCCACGCCTCGATGGAAGAGGCGACCAGGGGCAGCGAGCGCAAGTGGCGCGCACTGGGCAAGGCCGATCCGAAGCGCAAGCTGCCGGTGCTGAACTTCGGTGGCCAGTCGGCGGAGCTGTGGTGTGAAGGTGGCGAAGCGCGTTTCGTGACGCAACTGATCGCCGAGAGCGCAAACTTCCAGCACAAGGTGCTGTGGTTCAGCACGCTGGTGTCGAAAGCTTCGAACCTGCCCGCGATCGAAACCGCGCTGAAAAAGGCCGGCGTGCTGGAAAGCCAGGTGGTGGAGATGTCCCAGGGTCAGAAGCAAAGCCGCTTTATGGCGTGGACCTTCCAGACCAAGTCCGAGCAGCAGATCTGGCGCCGCGAGCGCTGGGTCCGCTGATAGCTGCGCCGATGCTTCTGTAGGAGCTGCGGCACGCTGCGATCTTTTGATCTTGATCCTGAAGAACAAGATCAAAAGATCGCAGCCTCGTTTCACTCGACAGCTCCTACAGGCTGTGTCATTCCTCGCCAAATCGCAGACACAAAAAAACCGTGCCCGGATCACTCCGGTGCACGGTTTTTTATCGCTGCGTCTTACTTGTTCACAGCGTCGGTCAGGCCTTTGGCCACAACCAGCTTGATCACTTTCTTTGCAGGGATTTCGATGGCAGCGCCAGTCGAAGGGTTACGGCCAGTGCGGGCAGGACGCTCGGTCACTTTCAGCTTGCCGATACCTGGCAAGGTGATTTCGCCGCCGTTTTCCAGCTGATCGGCAACGATTTGGCCCAGTTGGTCCAGAGCGTTACGCGCGGTGGTTTTCGGCGCGTCGATAGCTTCAGCGATGTCGGCGATCAGTTGGTCTTTAGTAAGAGCCATGTAGTGTTCCTTCCCTATCAAATTCATATGGATTGCAGAGTGCAGTGTCAGCCATCGAGCCCGATCTTCTGGATCTGGCACCCTCGGCGATAACCACGACGAGTCGGGTTATAGATACCGAAATCAGGGTTTGGTTCGACCTGACAAATGCTGATTGCACGCTTAACGCAGTGACTTCGCGTAAGACCGGGCAAAACTAGCACAGAGACGGGGAAATATCCGCCTCTAGCTACCCATTTGGTCAGCTTTATTGCGCTAAATCGGTAAAAAACTGCATATGCGTCAGTGCGCGCCCCGGTTTTGCCCTACAACCCGCGCCAAAACCAGTGGTTGCGGTACACTGGGCGCTTTTTCGGGGGAGCCTGCCCTCCTCCCTTCCAACAGCCGAGAAGCCCATGCCGATCCGTCATTGCATCGTCCACCTGATCGACAAAAAACCCGACGGCACGCCCGCAGTTCTGCACGCCCGTGACACGGAACTGGCCGAGTCTGCAGCCATCGAGAACATGCTCGCCGACCTCAACGAGAGCTATAACGCCAAACAGGGCAAAGCCTGGGGCCTGTTCCATCCGGAGTCCGGCGCGTTCCCGTTCAGCGGCTGGCTGAAGGAATACATGGAAGGCAGCAAGGATTTCACCGCGTTCAGCAAAGTCGCGGTCGAGCACCTGCAGAAGCTGATGGAAGAATCGAACCTGTCGGTCGGCGGCCACGTGCTGTTCGCCCACTATCAACAAGGCATGACCGATTACCTGGCCATCGCCCTGCTGCACCACAGCGAAGGCGTGGCAGTGACCGATGAGCTGGACGTGACCCCGTCGCGTCACCTCGACCTCGGCCAATTGCACCTGGCGGCGCGGATCAACGTCTCCGAGTGGCAGAACAACAAGCAGTCCAAGCAGTACATCTCGTTCATCAAGGGCAAGAACGGCAAAAAGGTCTCGGAGTACTTCCGCGACTTCATCGGTTGCCAGGAAGGCGTCGACGGCCCGGGCGAGACCCGCACCCTGCTCAAGGCCTTCAGTGACTTCGTCGAAAGCGAAGACTTGCCGGAAGACTCCGCCCGCGAGAAAACCAAGACCCTGGTCGATTACGCCAGCAGCCAAGCCAAACTCGGCGAACCGATGGGCCTGGAAGAGCTCTCGGAGTTGATCGACGAAGAGCGCCCGAAAGCCTTCTACGATCACATTCGCAACAAGGATTACGGTCTGTCGCCCGAGATTCCGGCGGACAAACGCACCCTCAACCAGTTCCGCCGCTTCACCGGCCGCGCCGAAGGCCTGTCGATCAGCTTTGAAGCACACTTGCTGGGCTCGAAGATCGAATACGACGAAGAGGCTGGCACCTTGGTAATCAAGGGCCTGCCGACGTCACTCACCGATCAGTTGAAGCGGCGCAACTGATGCTCGGCAATGTGCTGAAGAAAGTTCTGCTGGTTCTGCTGGTGGTCGTGGTCTATCAGAATTGGGGCAAGATCGAGCGGGTGTTCAACCCGTCGCAGATGGTTTCGGAGCAGACGCGGGCGCAGGCCAATGTCGTGCTCTACGCCACCGACTGGTGCGGCTACTGCAAGCAGACCAAACGCTTTCTCGACAGCAAGGGAATTGCGTTCAAGGAGTTCGATATCGAGAAGGATGCCGAGGCGCGCAAGGCGTACGAGGCATTGGGTGGGCGCGGGATTCCGTTGATCGACGTGAATGGCACATTGATTCGCGGGTTTGACCCGGACGAAATCCTCGCCGCCCTGAG
>NZ_JAMLFX010000013.1:32636-50143 GCF_023634765.1 Pseudomonas sp. AKS31 | reverse complement strand
GATCAAAAGATCGCAGCCTGCGGCAGCTCCTACACGAGATTTGTGTAGGAGCTGCCGCAGGCTGCGATCTTTTGCTTTTAGCGGGCTTCGATGCGGAAGCCGAAGCGCGGGAAGTGCACATGCACCACACCACCACGTTCGTCTTCACGACGAATGATCAGCTCTTCACTGCCAGCAAACAGCAACTCACCCACCACCGGATCAACCCCGTAATCCGTCGCGGCAATCGCCACCTGCTGACCCGACTTGAAGCCATTCGGGTCTACGAACTGCTCATCCGGCAATGCCGCTGGTGTCGCGTTACGCGCCACCTCCAGCGCCTCCTCGGAGGTCATCGCGCTCGCCGCGCCATGGCCAAAGCCCAGCACTCGGCCCAACCAGGCTGCTACCGCCGGATACTCATCCACCAGCGGCGCCGTGACGTGAGTCGCTTTCAGGAACCACATGGGATGCGCCAATGCGAAGTCGGCAATCGACGGTTCGCCGAACAAGAAGTCGCCTTGCTCGCGCTGCAACTGCTGCTCCAGACGCGCCATGATCGTCGGCCACTGATGCTTGGCTTGTTCGGCAGACAAACGCGTGGCGCTGCCACCACTGAAAAGACCGGCGCGGTCGGCAATAAAAGCTTTGATCGCTTCCGGCGGCAACTTGGCGAAACGAACCGCCACCGATTCCGGCTGAAACACCAGGCTCACCGCATGTTGAAACACCACCGAGTCAGCCCATGTGGCAAAACTGGCGACGGTGAACTCCTGGCCCTCGGGAAAGAAAGCCGGCAAGGCTTTTTCCTGTTCCAGGCGCCGCGCGATCAGCGAAGTGTCGCAATAGATGTCAGCGCCAATCTGCAACACCGGGGTCTTGCGATAGCCGCCAGTCAGGGCGGTCAGATCCGGTTTCGGCATCACCGGCGAGATATGCACCGAGCGCCACGACAAGCCTTTGAAGCCCAGTAGCAGGCGGGCCTTCTCGGCAAATGGGGAGGTCGGGTAGTGGTGCAGAATCAACTCGGACATGCTCGGCTCCGCCGCTCAGATAGTGAGCCCGCAGCTTAGCGTGCATTGGCTTGGCAGCCTACAGATCTGCCTGATGGGAACCAATCAGTCAGATTGATAAGACGCAACCAGACATTCCTTGGCGCTCTTCCTGAGCTTTTTGATCAGCCGTTCCTGCCGCAACGCATCGCTCTTGTCGCGACACAACTCGGTATAAACCAGCGCCATCGCCGGGCTGGAGAGGAAGAACCGTGCGCCTTTGCCACTTTGATGCTTGGCGAAACGACGCACCGGATCGTCGCTGATCCCGCAGTACAACGAACCATTGGCGGCGCGAACGAGGTAGACGAACCAGGACTTGCTCACGGGTTCGGCGACGTCGACGGATTTTTCGCTAAGGCTGGTCACTTCGGGATCAAGACGTGTAGGAAACAGGCGGCGATCTTATCAGCGACTGGCCTGAAATGCCTTCAGTCCCTTCAGCGCCTGGGCGCGCACGGCGTTGCGCACCAGCGGTGTCCAGCCCAGCAGCAGGCCTTTGAAACCCAACGCCTGACGCGACCAGCGCCACAGGTCAAAGTGATCGTGGTGCTCGCAGATCTTGCCGTCACGGAAGACGAAGCGGGCCTGGATATCGTTGATGACGATGTTGCCGGTCTGGCTGAACAGGTAGGTCGCCACCCAATGCGCGCCGCCGCTGCGCTCATCGGCGCGGACGTTGTCGAAGGTCAGCGAGAAATCCTTGGCCCGAGTGGTGAGCATGCGCCACATGTCGCCAGCATCGCGCCCGCGCAGTTCGCCGAAGGCCGGATCACTGAACACGACGTCGTCGGTGTAGCAGGCGGCCATGGCTTCGGCATCAAGGCGCTGGAAGGCCTGGTAGAAGCGGGTGATCAACGCGGCGTGGGCTTCGCTCATGGGCAAACTCCAAAATAGGTACAGAGTGCCAGCACCATAATCTGCAATGCGCAGAAACACTATCGGCATTCGTAAACCGAATACCCGCTGTACACAAAACCCATGTAGGAGTGAGCCTGCTCGCGATAGCGGTGTGTCAGTCAGCGCAACGTTGACTGGTATAAAGCTATCGCGAGCAGGCTCACTCCTACAGTTTGAACCGCGTTAGATTTTTTCGCTTTGCACTTGCACGTGCAGCGCACGCCCGGCGCCGAGCCCGGCAATGATCGCGCCTGTACCAATGATGCCAAAGATCCAGCCCAGCGCATTCCAGCCACCGGTCCAGTCATGCACCACGCCGACCGCGAACGGGCCCATCGACGCCAACGTGTAACCGAACCCCTGGGACATGCTCGACAGGTTCGCCGCAACATGCGAATCACGCGAACGCAGCACGATCAACGTCAACGCCAGACTGAACGTACCACCCTGCCCCAGCCCCAGCAAAATCGCCCAGCCCCACAGGCCTTCGATCGGCGCATACAGGCAGCCGAACAGACCGCCAAGGGTCAGCGCCATGACCACGACGATGGCCAGACGCTGATCCTTGCCGCGAGTCGCCAGCCACGGTGCGGCTAACGAACTGGCGAGCTGGATGATCACCGAACCGGACAACACCAGACCGGCCTGGGTCGGCGTCAGACCACGACCAATCAGGATCGACGGCAACCAACCGAACACGATGTAGGCCAGCGACGATTGCAGGCCCATGTACAAGGTCACCTGCCAGGCCAGCGGATCACGCAGCAGCCCGCGCACACGATAAGCAACGTTGTGTGCACCCTGCTTCTGCCCGACTTGCGGCAGCCAAAACACCGCCGCAACCAGCGCCGGAATTACCCAGAAACCCAGGCCCATCGCCCAACTGTTACCGAAATGTTCACTCAATGGCACGCTGAAGCCCGCCGCCATCGCCGCGCCCAGACACAGCGCCATGGTGTAGACACCGGTCATGGTGCCCGCATGTTTGGCAAAGTCGCGCTTGACGATACCCGGCAGCAAAACTCCGATGATGCCGATACTCGCGCCGCCCAATACGCTGCCAGCAAACAAGCCGATCTCGCCAAAGTTGCTGCGCAAAATGATCCCGGCGGCCAGTGTCAGCAGAATCCCCAACACCACCCGCTCGGCACCGAAGCGGCGCGCCAGAATCGGCGCCAGCGGTGCGAACAAACCGAGGCAGAGCACCGGCAATGTGGTCAGCAAACCGGCCTGAGCCGCCGACAAGCCGAGGCTTTTGGAAACGTCGCTGAGCAGCGGCGCCATGCTCGACAGCGCCGGACGCAGGTTCAGCGCCACCAGAATCAAGCCCAGCAGCAACAGCCATGGCCGGCGCACCAGCGGATGGCTCTGCTGCACTTGCTCATCATCGGCCTCGGCGTCGATCAGCAGCTCTTCGAGTTCTGCCGTGCGCTTCGGGGTTGTGGATATCTTACTGCGTGACATGGATTTCTCGGTTTCAAGGTTCATTGATCAACTGTCTCGATAAAGCTTTGGCCCGTTCCGGGTCGCGTTGCTCGACCGCATCGAGCAGCTCGATGTGCAGGTCGAACACTTCCTGGCGGCGCGGGACGATGTTCAGGGTCTGGCGCAATTGCGCGCCGACAATGCTGGAGAAATAGCGATACAGCTCGCTGAGGGTCGGGTTGTGCGCGGCGTCCACCAGACGACGGTGGAACACCAGATCGCAGGCGATGTAGGTGTCCAGATCACCGTGGTAGTGGCTGCCGCTGGTGCCGAGCGCTTCACGTAATGCGACGAGATCCTCGTCGGTACGGCGCAACGCCGCCAGGCCGATGGCCTCGACCTCGAGGATGTGTCGGGTTTCCCGTGCCTGATCGAGCGAGCAGCGCGACAAGGCTTTGAGCGTGTCGAGCGGATCAACCACGGCGCGCAAGTAACTGCCATCGCCCTGGCGAATCTCGATCAATCCGGAAAACGCCAGCACGCGCATGGCTTCGCGCACGGTGTTGCGGCTGATGCCCAGCTCGGCGCACAGCTCGGGTTCGGTCGGCAAACGCTCGCCGACCTTCCAGGCACCGCTGTTGATGCGCTGGCGGAGTTGATCCAGGGCCTGATCGACCAGGGATCGTTTGATGAGTGGAGAAATGTCTGACATAGGATTCACCCTTTCATCCAATCATAGGATGAATTTTCTGACATGTTAGTCAGCCCCGTGTAGGACGGCAACCACCTAGGGTCAATCGGAGACACATGAAGCGGGATTTTCGATTGGTCAAAATTACCCTTTAAGGGTAATTTCAGGGACAGGGTTTTGATTTCTTATGGAGAAGAACACACCCCATTACGACTTGGCGGTAGTGAAGCAAGAGGTCATCAGACTGGGCGCCAAAGCCTTTACAGGAAGCGCGATGAGCTCGGGCAAGGGAATGGGGTTAAACCTCAAACATATGCAGCAAGCCATCTGCTCGCTGGATCGTCGAATGTTCTACAAGTCCATGACTAGCTACACCAACCACCGACACTGGCAGGACGTTTACCATATTGGATATCACGACTTGGAGTTGTATATCAAAATCACCTACTGCCCCAACGGCGGTCCTCCCGTGATCTCTTTCAAGGAGAAGATTTTATGAATACACGGCAATGCATGAGCTGTGGTACTCAAGAGGCGATGCAACATTTCGAACGTCGCAGTTTGACTGTCAACTACAAGAACGTTTCACGTTGGGTGCACGACATTGCAGGGTGGGAATGCGCAGCCTGCGGCGAGATCATTTTTGATAACGATACTGACAGCGCCGAACGTTATTCCGACGCCGGCGATAAATTGCTCGAAGAGTGCTTCCACGTAATGGGCGCCGAGATGAAACGCATCCGCCGCAAATTGCATCTCACCCAAAAAGAAGCAGTTAAATTGCTATCCGGTGGAGGTCACAACGCTTTTTCCCGCTACGAACGCGGCGAGCTTCCGCCGCCTCAACCGTTGTTCAGCCTTATGCGCGTGTTGGATCGTCACCCTCATCTGCTCGCCGAAATACACGCGATGAACGAAGGCAGTGACTTGCGGCGATTGCTCGCCGCGCGCTTCCCGGAACAGGAGACGGCACCGGTGCCCTGACAAAAGCCGGTAAAAACAAACCCGGAGCTCGGTCCGGGTTTATTTCAGAACGTAGGTCAGATCAATGCAAAATCTGACTCAAGAACAACTTCGTCCGGTCATTCTGCGGATTATCGAAGAAGTCATTCGGCGCCGCCTGCTCAACGATTTCACCTTTGTCCATGAAGATCACGCGGTTGGCCACGGTGCGGGCAAAGCCCATTTCGTGGGTCACGCAAAGCATGGTCATGCCGTCTTCAGCCAGGCCGATCATGGTGTCGAGTACTTCCTTCACCATTTCCGGATCGAGCGCTGAAGTCGGTTCGTCGAACAGCATGATTTTCGGCTTCATGCACAGCGCACGGGCAATCGCCACACGCTGTTGCTGACCGCCGGACAGTTGCCCCGGAAATTTGTGCGCCTGCTCTGGAATGCGTACGCGTTCCAGGTAATGCATGGCGATTTCCTCGGCCTTGCGCTTGGGCATCTTGCGTACCCACATCGGTGCCAGGGTGCAGTTCTGCAAAATGGTCAGGTGCGGGAACAGGTTGAAGTGCTGGAACACCATGCCGACTTCACGGCGGATCGCTTCGATCTGCTTGAGGTCGTTGGTCAGTTCCACGCCGTCGACGACGATGCGGCCCTGCTGGTGTTCTTCCAGGCGATTGAGGCAACGAATCGTCGTCGATTTGCCGGAACCCGACGGGCCGCACAGGACGATACGCTCGCCCTGCTTGACGTTGAGGTTGATGTCTTTGAGCACGTGGAACTGGCCGTACCACTTGTTGACGCCCTGCATTTGAATAATGCCTTCAGGACCTACAGGCTTTTTGATTGCTTCACTCATTTACAGAACTCCTAACGCTTGTGGCCAGTGTCGAGCTTGCGTTCCAGATGCATGGAATAGCGCGACATACCAAAACAGAAAATCCAGAACACCAGGGCGGCGAACACGTAGCCTTCGGTGGCCATGCCCAGCCATTTCGGATCGGCAGCGGCTTGTTTGACGCTGTTGAGCAGGTCAAAGAGGCCGATGATGATCACCAGACTGGTGTCCTTGAACAGCGCAATGAAGGTGTTGACGATGCCGGGGATAACCAGCTTCAGGGCTTGCGGCAGGATCACCAGGCCCATCGAACGCCAGTAACCGAGGCCCATCGCTGCAGCCGCTTCATACTGACCTTTAGGGATCGCTTGCAGACCGCCGCGCACAACCTCAGCCACATAGGCCGACTGGAACAGGATCACGCCGATCAATGCCCGCAGCAGTTTGTCGAAGTTCATGCCTTCGGGCAGGAACAGCGGCAGCATCACCGAGGACATGAACAGCACAGTGATCAACGGTACGCCGCGCCAGAACTCGATGAAGGTCACGCAGACCACACGAATTGCCGGCATGTTCGAACGACGACCCAGCGCCAGCACAATCCCCAGTGGCAAGGCCCCGGCGATACCGACGGTAGCGATGACCAAGGTCAGCATCAGGCCGCCCCACTGGCTGGTCGCCACATTGCTCAGACCAAAACCGCCATGCAGCAGGATGTAGGCAATGATCGGGTACAGCACCAGGAAGCTAAGCCCGTACACCGCTTTACGCGGGAAGCGCGAGATGAACAGAGGCGCCACGCCGATCACCGCCAGCCACACGGTCAGGTCCACGCGCCAGCGCAGTTCCGTCGGGTAGTAGCCGTACATGAACTGGCCGAAACGCTGCTGAATGAACACCCAGCAGGCGCCATCCTTGGTGCAGTCGGCGCGGGTGGTGCCGACCCAGTTGGCATCGAGGATGGCCCAACTGAGGATCGGTGGCACCACGAGGTAGATCAGGTAGAACGCAAACAGCGTCAGCAGGGTGTTGAGCCAGCTGGAGAACATGTTCGCGCGCATCCACGCCACCACGCCGATGCTGCTGTTTGGTGGGGGCATGTCGGGTTTGAAAGTATGAGTACTCATGCGCTTTTCCTTACCGCTCGATCAGCGCAATGCGCTTGTTGTACCAGTTCATCAGCAGGGAAATGCTGATACTGATCGCCAGGTACACGCTCATGGTGATGGCAATCACCTCGATCGCCTGACCGGTCTGGTTGAGCACCGTGCCGGCAAACAGCGACACCATTTCCGGGTAACCGATACCGGCCGCCAGCGAAGAGTTTTTCGCCAGGTTGAGGTATTGGCTGGTCAGCGGCGGAATGATCACGCGCAGGGCTTGCGGAATGATCACCTTGCGCAGGGTCGGGCCGTTGCGCAGGCCGAGCGAACGCGCCGCTTCGGTCTGGCCATGGCTGACCGACTTGATCCCCGAACGCACGATCTCGGCGATGAACGCCGCGGTGTATACGGTCAGGGCCAGGGTCAAGGCGAGCAGTTCCGGGATCAACACCCAGCCACCGACAAAGTTGAAGCCTTTGAGTTCAGGCATTTCCCAGTGCAGCGGTGCGCCGAAGATCAGGGCGCACAAGGTCGGGATCACCAGCAGAATCGCCAGGCCGACCCAGAACTTGTGGAACGGCACGCCGGTTTCTTCAAAGCGTTTGTTGGCCCAGCGGCACATCAGCACGATGCCGACGATGGCCACCACAATGCTGATCACGAACGCCCAGAAACCGTCGGCAGCCAGTGCGGCCGGCATGTTCAGGCCACGGCTGCTGACGAAGAAGGTGTCGCCGAAGTTATGGCTGTTGCGCGGTCCCGGCATGGTCAGGAACACCGCGAAGTACCAGAACAGGATTTGCAGCAGCGGCGGAATGTTGCGGAACACTTCCACATACACCGTCGCCAGTTTGCTGATGATCCAGTTCTGCGACAGCCGCGCCACACCGATGATGAAACCGAGAATCGTCGCCAGAACCACGCCGATCACGGTCACCAACAGGGTGTTGAGAAGACCGATGACAAAGACGCGGGCATAGCTGTCCGCTTCGGTGTAGTCGATCAGGTGTTGAGCGATGCCGAACCCGGCACTGCGCTCCAGAAAGCCGAAACCGGAGGTAATGCCCCGGTGCTGAAGGTTGGTTTGCGTGTTGTCGAACAAGTACCAGCCCAGCGAGACCACCGCCACAACGGTGATGATCTGGAATAGCCACGCACGCACTCGTGGATCGCTGAGGCTGAGCCTCTGCTTTGGTGCGCCGATTGAATTTTGCATGAAGTGCCCCGGAAGAAATGGAACAAGAACATCACCCGGCGGTTGGCCCGCCGGGTGATAGAACCATTAGCGCACTGGTGGTGCGTACTGAATGCCGCCGTTGTTCCACAGGGCGTTCAAGCCGCGGTCGATTTCCAGCGGAGTGCTCTTGCCGAGGTTTTTCTCGAAGATTTCGCCGTAGTTGCCCACTTGTTTGACGATCTGCACAACCCAGTCTTTCGGCAGTTTCAGGTCTTTGCCGTACTCGCCGTCAGCGCCGAGCATACGGGCAACGTCCGGGTTCTTGGTCGACTTGGCTTCGGCTTCGACGTTCTTCGAAGTGATACCGGCTTCTTCAGCGTTGAGCAGCGCGTAGCCTACCCAGCGCACGATGGCCAGCCACTCGTCGTCGCCATTACGTACGACCGGGCCCAGCGGTTCTTTGGAAATGGTTTCCGGCAGAACCACATAGTCCTTCGGCGACGCCAGCTTCGAGCGCTGGGCGAACAGTTGGGACTTGTCGGAGGTCAGCACGTCGCAACGACCGGATTCCAGCGACTTGGCGCTTTCATCGGAGGTGTCGAAGGTGATCGGGGTGTATTTCAGACCGTTGCCACGGAAGTAGTCGGAAACGTTCAGCTCGGTGGTGGTACCGGCCTGGATGCAGATGGTTGCACCGTCCAGCTCTTTGGCACTCTTCACGCCCAGCTTGTTGTTCACCAGAAAGCCGATGCCGTCGTAGTAGGTAATGAAGCCCGGGAATTTCAGGCCCATGCCCGCGTCACGCGAACTGGTCATGGTGGTGTTGCGCGACAGGATGTCGATCTCGCCCGATTGCAGCGCGGTGAAGCGCTCTTTTGCGTTCAACTGACTGAATTTGACCTTGGTCGCGTCGCCGAACACGGCAGCGGCCACAGCGCGGCAGACGTCAGCGTCGATCCCGAGGATCTTGCCGGTAGCGTCCGGAACCGAGAAGCCCGGCAGACCGTCGCTCACGCCACACTGCACGAAACCTTTCTTCTGCACGGCATCCAGGGTTGCACCCGCCTGAGCGAACCCGCTGACGCCGAGAACTGTTGCTGCAGTCACGATCGCCAGAGTGGATTTCAACATCTTCATTCAAACCTCCAGTTTTGCTCTTGTTGTGTCGGAGCTTGAGTCCAGTCGCACCCTTTTGAGGCGTTGTTGACCCGTGTTGGCTTTTTTTGGGGTCAACCGACGTAAGACCTTCGCTATGAGTCTAGTAGGAGAAAATCCACATCATGGACAACTCACTTCTCACCAATCGGCCGAACGGGCTGTAGCCCTTTCACGTTCGCTAAGCCCGTAGCGGCCATTGGCGAACATCCATCACCGGATTCTTTGCAATCCCGTCGCGGGTCGTACACTGATAGTGTTACCGCCCACGCAAGATCGGTTGCACGGTTCAAGCCATAGCAAAGCCCGTACCACACCGCTCGCCAAATCGATTCGGCGACAGGTCAATAGCAAAACTTGTAACCTTGCGACATCTTCTTAACGGATCCACCCGACGCGCACTCCAATCACGCACTTAATGAGAGCGCCCGCACATTTTTGGAGCAGACATGACCGAGCCCTTGATTCTTGAGCCTGTTAAGCCCGCAGACGCCTGCGTGATCTGGCTGCACGGCCTCGGCGCCGACCGCTACGACTTCCTGCCGGTGGCTGAGGCGCTGCAGGAAAGCCTGTTGAGCACGCGCTTCGTGCTGCCACAGGCGCCCACACTTCCGGTGACGATAAATGGCGGATATGCCATGCCGAGCTGGTACGACATCAAAGCCATGAGCCCGGCGCGCGCGATTGACCGTGAGCAGTTGGAGGAGTCCGCCGATCGCATCATCAAATTGATCGATGTGCAGCGAGCCGCCGGAATAGACGCCTCGCGGATTTTCCTCGCCGGTTTTTCCCAAGGGGGCGCGGTGGTGTTGCACACCGCATTTGTAAAATGGCAGGGGCCACTGGGCGGTGTGCTGGCGTTGTCGACCTATGCGCCGACCTTCACTGATGAGATGGAGCTTTTAGCCAGTCAGCAGCGGATTCCCGCACTGTGCCTGCACGGCCAGTTCGATGGCGTGGTGCAGAACTCGATGGGCCGCTCTGCCTACGAGCATTTGGTGAAGCATGGTGTCACCGTGACATGGCAGGAATACCCAATGGAGCACGAAGTGTTACCCGAAGAAATTCGCGATATCGGCATCTGGCTGAGCGAACGTCTGCGCTAAGCGTCGAGATTAAAGTCACCCTTTGATCCCTCCCACTACGCCGCGCCCGTTTCTTGCATTACACTGGCCGGCGTACATTCCTTAACCAATTGATGAGATGACCGTGCTCAAAGCACTCAAGAAAATGTTCGGTAAAAGCGAGGCTGAGCAGCTCGCGCCAGTTCCCAGTGCGCCGTCGCACGCCCCCGGTCATCGCACCGATGCGCCACAGGCCGAGCGCCCCGCTCCCGTAGCGGCACCGAAGCAAGCACCGCAATCTGCACCGGCCGCGCCCATCGCCGCCGAGCCCGCACGCAGCGAAGCGCCGAAACCGGCCAAACCACGCCGCGAACCGAAGCCCAAGGCACCGGTGATTCCCTGGAAACTCGAAGATTTCGTCGTCGAGCCGCAGGAAGGCAAAACCCGCTTCCACGATTTCAAGTTGTCTCCCGAACTGATGCACGCCATCCAGGATCTGGGCTTTCCTTATTGCACGCCGATCCAGGCACAGGTGCTGGGTTACACCCTCGCCGGCAAAGACGCCATTGGTCGTGCGCAGACCGGCACCGGCAAGACCGCCGCGTTCCTGATCTCGATCATCACCCAGCTGCTGCAAACGCCGCCGCCGAAAGAACGCTACATGGGCGAACCCCGTGCGCTGATCATCGCGCCGACCCGTGAGCTGGTGGTGCAGATCGCCAAAGACGCTGCCGACCTGACCAAGTACACCGGCCTCAACGTCATGACGTTCGTCGGCGGCATGGACTTCGACAAGCAGCTCAAGCACCTCGAAGCACGCCACTGCGACATCCTCGTCGCCACCCCGGGCCGCTTGCTCGACTTCAACCAGCGCGGCGATGTGCACCTGGACATGGTCGAAGTGATGGTGCTGGACGAAGCCGACCGCATGCTCGACATGGGTTTCATCCCGCAGGTGCGCCAGATCATTCGCCAGACGCCGCCGAAGTCCGAGCGCCAGACTCTGCTGTTCTCCGCGACCTTCACTGAAGACGTGATGAACCTCGCCAAGCAGTGGACCACTGACCCTGCGATCGTCGAAATCGAAATCACCAACGTGGCCAACGAAAACGTCGAGCAACACATTTATGCGGTGGCCGGTGCCGATAAGTACAAACTGCTCTACAACCTGGTCAACGATAACGGCTGGGAACGCGTGATCGTCTTTGCCAACCGCAAGGACGAAGTGCGCCGCATCGAAGAACGCCTGGTGCGTGACGGCATCAACGCCGCGCAACTGTCCGGCGACGTGCCGCAGCACAAGCGCATCAAGACCCTGGAAGGTTTCCGCGAAGGCAAGATTCGTGTGCTGGTCGCCACCGACGTTGCCGGTCGCGGCATCCACATCGACGGCATCAGCCACGTGATCAACTTCACCCTGCCGGAAGTCCCGGACGATTACGTGCACCGCATCGGTCGTACCGGTCGTGCCGGCGCCGATGGTGTGTCGATCAGCTTCGCCGGTGAAGACGACTCGTATCAGTTGCCGTCCATCGAAGAAAAGCTCGGTCGCAAGATCAGCTGTGAAACACCGCCGACGCATCTGTTGCGCGCAGTTGAGCGCAAGCGTCCGCAGTAAGCGACGCCTGAAAGAAAAAGCGCAGCCGGCAACGGACTGCGCTTTTTTTTCGCCTGGAATTCATCAGGTGGTTGCGAGACAACACTAAAAGTCCATAATAGACAAATTAGTTTATATCTAGACTGCGGAGCCTGACATGTCCAGTACGCCTTACGTGATCGACCACACCCAGGCCCGTGAGCTGCTGGCGCGCATTGATGTGCCACAGATCCTGCGCAAACTGTTTCGCGACCTCGCAGCGGGAAATGCCGTACAACCGGCGCAGCAACTGGTGGAATTCCCTCAGGGGGCCGGCGACTTCATCAATTATCTGGGCGTGCTGGCCGAGGATGGTGTGTACGGCGTGAAGACTTCGCCGTATATCGTTCGCGAGCAAGGCCCGCTGGTGACGGCATGGACGTTGTTGATGTCGATGAAAACCGGTCAGCCGCTGCTGCTCTGCGATGCTGGTGAACTGACTACCGCGCGCACCGCCGCGACAACAGCCGTGGCGGTCGACGCCCTCGCCCCGGCGAATGCCACGCGACTGGCAATCATCGGCAGCGGCAAGGTGGCGCAGGCGCATCTGCACTATGTGAAAGGTCTGCGCGACTGGCAGAGCATCAGCCTGTATTCGCCGTCCCTGCGCGAAGATGCTGCAACTCAGGCAGCATTGAAAGCCATCGCAGCCGATCTGAACATTGCCGAGACCCGCGAAGCCGCCATCGCCGAGGCCGACGTGATCATGCTGTGCACCTCGTCCGCCGGCCCGGTCATCGATCCCGCCGCATTGCGCAAACCGGCCCTGATCACCTCGATCAGCACCAACGCTCCGCGCGCTCATGAAGTGCCGCCGCACAGCCTCAACGACATGCAGGTGTTCTGCGACTATCGTCTGACCACACCGGGGTCGGCGGGTGAAATGCTGATTGCCGCAGAACAACATGGCTGGAGCAAAGATTTGATCGTCGGCGACCTCGCCGACCTGCTCAGCGAGAAAGTGCAGCGCCCTGATTACGATCGTCATGTGTTCTTCCGTTCAATCGGCTTGGGGCTGGAAGACATTGCCCTCGCCAATGCGGTTTATCACTTGACTCACTAACACCACAAATCCCCTGTGGGAGCGAGCCTGCTCGCGAATGCGGTCTGATATTCACCGAAGATGTCGACTGATATACCGCTTTCGCGAGCAGGCTCGCTCCCACAAGGGGATAGCGAACGCCTTGATATTGCGTCATCACTGGAGAACCTCATGAGCCAGGCAGATTTCATCATCATCGGCGGCGGGATTGCCGGCGCGTCCACCGGTTTCTGGCTGTCACCGCACGGCAAAGTGGTCGTACTCGAACGTGAATCCCACCCGGCCTATCACTCCACCGGGCGCTCTGCCGCGCTGTTTACCGCCGCGTATGGCACACCGCAAGTACGCGCGCTGACCCAGGCCAGCCGGGCATTTTTTGACAACCCGCCGACAGGTTTCTGCGAACACCCACTGCTCACCCCGCGTGGCGAAATGACCGTGGATTTCACCGGTGACGCCGCCGAACTGAACAACCAATACCTCAGCGCCAAAGCCACCGTGCCGGAGATGCAACTGCTCAGCGCCGACGAAGCCTGTGCGCGACTGCCGATTCTGCGCCGGGAAAAAGTCCATGGCGCGATCTACGACCCGAGCGCCAGCGACATTGACACCGACGCCTTGCACCAGGGCTACCTGCGTGGCATCCGTCGCAATAACGGACAAGTGCACACAGATTGCGAAGTGCTCGGCTTGAGCCGTGACTCCGATGGCCTCTGGCACGTGCAAACCAACGGGCAGACGTTCAGCGCACCGGTGATCATCAACGCTGCCGGCGCCTGGGCCGACAAGATCGGTGCACTGGCTGGCGCCAGGCCGCTGGGCCTGCAGCCGAAGCGCCGCGCCGCGTTCATTTTCGCCGGGCCAGAAGGTGTGGATATTCATCACTGGCCGATGCTGGTCAGCCTCGACGAATCCTTCTATATGAAGCCCGACGCCGGCATGTTCCTCGGCTCGCCGGCCAACGCCGATCCGGTCGAGCCTCACGATGTGCAACCCGAAGAGCTGGATATCGCCATGGGCATCTACCAGATCGAAGAAGCGACGACGCTGACCATCCGCCGGCCGACGCGCACTTGGGCCGGGCTGCGCAGTTTCGTCGCCGACGGTGATCTGCTCAGCGGTTTCGATCAGCAAGTACCCGGACTGTTCTGGGTGGCGGCGCAGGGTGGCTACGGCATCCAGACGTCGCCGGCGATGGGCCAGGCCAGCGCGGCGTTGGTACGCGGTGAGCCGTTGCCCGAACACTTGCAGCAGTTCGGGCTGGACAGCGCCATGCTCTCCCCTGCCCGCCTCGCCTGAGCGTCCCTGCGGATGACGCGCCCAACGGATTGCGGCACACTCGCAACGCCTCCTGATCACGGGGGCGTTGACGCTGCCTGGAGCTCCACTGTCATGACTGCCCCCGAATTCGACCCGGCGCTGGATAACTTCCGCGCCGTCGCCGACGCCATCGCCACGCTGTTCTTTCCTCACGCCGAAGTGGTGCTGCACGACCTGCGCACGCAGAAGGTCGACTACATCGCCAACAACCTGTCCAAACGTGAGATCGGCGACGACTCGTCGCTGGAAGACATGCTCAGCGAGGATGTCAGCGACCGCAATATCGGCCCGTACGAAAAGCTCAATTGGGATGGCCAGAAGATTCGCAGCCTGAGCACCGTGCTGCGCGACAGCGAAGGCCGGCCGCTGGCAGTGTTGTGCATCAACCTGAATATTTCGCTGTTCGAGAATGCCAAAGCGGCGCTGGACCTGTTTCTCTCGCCGAGCAAGCTGATTCCCCAGCCGGACTCGCTGTTCCGTGATGACTGGCAGGAACGCATCAACACCTTCCTCCACGCCTGGCTGCGCGAGCGGCAACTGAGCCTGAATCTGCTGACTCGCGATCACAAGCGCGAACTGGTGCTGGCGCTACACGCCGAGGGGGCGTTCAAGGGCAAGAGTGCCTCGAACTATGTGGCCAATGTGCTGAACATGGGGCGGGCGACGGTGTACAAGCATTTGAAGGAATTGAAGGGCTGAGGAGCAAAAGATCGCAGCCTGCGGCAGCTCCTACAGGAGCACGCATTTCCATGTAGGAGCTGCCGAAGGCTGCGATCTTTTTTATCAGTCGCCGTAAATGTCGGACTTGAAATACTTCTCGGAAATCTTCTGATACTCGCCACTGGCGCGAATGCCATCGATGGCGCCATTCAACTGGCTGACCAGTTCGGCATTGCCCTTGCGCACCGCAATCCCTGCGCCCTCGCCCACGTACTTCGGATCCTTCAACTCAGGCCCGACAAACGCGTAACCCTTGCCACGCGGCATCGACAGGAAATCATTCAACGGGATCGTGTCGGCGAAAATCGCATCGAGGCGCCCCGCCGCCAGGTCCATGTAAATCTCTTCGTTGTTGCTGTAGCGCTTGACGTTGATGCCCTTGGGCTCAAATACCTCGGTGGCATAACGATCGGTGGTGGTCGCGCGCTGCACGCCGACGTTCTTGCCCTTGAGGCTGGCGTACTGATCGTCGACCGTGGCGCCTTCCTTCATCACCAGTCGCGACGAAGTGAAGTAGTACTTGTGAGTGAAATCCACCGACTTCTTGCGGTCTTCATTGATGGTCATCGATGACAGCGCCATGTCGATCTTCTTCACTTTCAGCGAAGGAATCAGACCGTCGAACTCACCTTCGACCCACACACACTTGACCTTCATCTGCGCACACAGGGCATTGCCGATGTCGTAGTCGAAACCGACGATTTCGCCCTTGTCGGTTTTCGAAGCGAAGGGCGGATAAGCGGCTTCAATGCCGATGCGCAGGGTTTGCTCGGCAGCGAACACGCTGGCAGAGGCCAACAGGCTCAGGGCCAGACCGGTGATGAGGGGGAGTTTCTTCATGTTCGTTCTCTCGCGGGTTGTTGTTGGTTTGGCGAAGAAGAGCAGCTACAAGCGGCAAGCTGATAGCTGCAAGACAGAAGCTTTTTTTGTACTTGGAAATCCATACTGGACTCTCAGGTACAAATCGTCAATCAGGAAGAAGAGAGTGTCTGCGAGGTTTTTTGGTGTTGCAGATGGCCTCATCGCTGGCAAGCCAGCTCCCACAGTTTCAGTGGTGCACAAAAAATATGTGCACGACGCAAAACCCTGTGGGAGCTGGCTTGCCAGCGATGGCGGATTGGAAGGCGCTAGAGAACTTATTTCTTCCAGCGATCGGCGGCGGCATGATCACTGTCACGCCCTTCGACCCATCGCGGCCCGTCGCTGGTGTTTTCCTTCTTCCAGAACGGTGCGCGGGTTTTCAGGTAGTCCATGACGAAGGCGCAGGCATCGAAGGCAGCCTGGCGATGGGCACTGGCGGCGCCGACGAACACGATCGGCTCACCCGGTTCCAGCGCGCCGATGCGGTGCAGCACTTCCAGCTTCAACAGTGGCCAGCGCTGTTCGGCTTCGATGGCGATCTTGCCGAGGGCTTTTTCGGTCATGCCCGGATAGTGCTCGAGGAACATCCCCGCTACATCCAGTCCGTCGTTGAAGTCGCGCACGTAGCCGACAAAACTCACCACCGCGCCGACGCCGACATTGGCCGCGTGCATCGCGTTGACTTCAGCGCCCGGATCGAACGGCGTGGCCTGCACGCGAATCGCCATGGCTCAGCCTCCGGTCACGGTCGGGAAAAACGCCACTTCGTCGCCATCGGTCACCGGCTCGTCGAGTTGGCAGAGGTCTTCGTTGCGTGCGCACATCAGGTTCTGCTCGCTCAACACCTCAGCCCCGTCACGTTTCGCCAGCAGTGCTCGCACGTCGTCGACGGTAGCGAAATCACCTTCAACCTTTACCGAATCCACGCCCAGCGCTTCACGGTAACGGGCAAAAAACTTCACGGTCAGGTTCATGGCTGCTCCGCCTGGAAGTGCCCGCTCTTGCCGCCGACCTTCTCCAGCAGACGCACGCTTTCGATGGTCATGCCACGATCCACGGCTTTGCACATGTCGTAGATGGTCAGGGCGGCGACGCTGGCGGCGGTCAGCGCTTCCATCTCGACGCCGGTCTGCCCGGAGAGTTTGCAGCGGGCGACGATGCGCACGGTGTCTTCGCCGTCAGCGCTGAGTTCGACTTTGACGCCGGTAAGCATCAGCGGGTGGCACAGGGGAATCAGATCGCTGGTTTTCTTCGCCGCTTGAATGCCGGCGATGCGCGCCACGGCAAACACATCACCCTTGGGATGGCCGCCGCTGACGATCATCTGCAGCGTTTCGGGGAGCATGCGCACCAGCGCTTGGGCCGTCGCTTCACGGAACGTCACGGCTTTTTCGGTGACGTCGACCATGTTGGCGCGACCTTGGGAATCGAGATGAGTCAGCACGGGATTACTCCTGATCAGGAGCGTGGATTGTAAACCTGCGGGTCAAATTTCCGCACGCACGAATATGGTGTTCTTCGTGTAGGAGCTGCCGAAGGCTGCGATCTTTTGACTTTGATTTTTAAAAACAAGATCAAAAGATCGCAGCCTTC
>NZ_JAMLFX010000013.1:0-32626 GCF_023634765.1 Pseudomonas sp. AKS31 | reverse complement strand
CCGGGCGGCTTTAAGGGCCGCCCGGTTTTGGGTCAAGGGTTACAGATGCGATTCGGCGTATTCGGCCAGGATCGAGCGAGGCACCCCTTGCAGGGTGATGTGCACACCGTTAGGGAAATCCTTGAAGCGTTCGGTCAGGTAGGTCAGCCCGGAACTGGTTGCGGACAGGTAAGGGGTGTCGATCTGTGCGAGGTTGCCCAGGCACACCACTTTGGAACCGGCGCCGGCACGGGTGATGATGGTTTTCATCTGGTGCGGCGTGAGGTTCTGGCATTCGTCGATCAGGATCAGGCTCTGCTGGAAGCTGCGACCGCGAATATAGTTGAGCGATTTGAACTGCAACGGCACTTTGCTGAGGATGTAATCGACGCTGCCATGGGTGTTTTCGTCATCCATGTGCAAGGCTTCGAGGTTGTCGGTGATGGCGCCCAGCCAAGGCTCCATTTTTTCCGCTTCGGTGCCGGGCAGGAAGCCGATTTCCTGATCCAAGCCTTGCACGCTGCGGGTGGCAATGATGCGCCGATAACGTTTGCTGACCATGGTCTGCTCAATCGCAGCAGCCAGTGCCAGAATGGTTTTACCGGAGCCTGCCGCACCGGACAGGTTGACCAGATGAATGTCCGGATCGAGCAACGCGTACAGCGCCAGACTCTGATAGATGTCGCGTGGTTTGAGCCCCCAGGCCTCTTGGTGCAGCAGCGGTTCCTGATGCAGGTCGAGGATCAGCAGCTTGGCCTCGTCGATCTCCTTGATCCAGCCGACAAAGCCCTGTTCGTCAATGATGAACTCGTTGATGTGTACTGCCGGCAGGTTGTCGATCAGTTGCACTTGATGCCAGGTGCGACCGTGATCCTGACGGGTGTCGACCTTGCTCACGCGGTCCCAGAAAGAGCCGGTCATGTTGTGATAGCCGTTGGGCAGCAAGGACACGTCATCGACCAGTTGGTCGGTGCTGTAGTCCTCGGCATCGATGCCACAGGCGCGCGCCTTGAGGCGCATGTTGATGTCTTTGGTGACCAGCACCACAGGCTTTTTCGGATCGCGGGTATGCAGGTCGATCAGTTGGTTGATGATTTTGTTGTCGTTCAGATGCTCGGGCAGAATCAGGTTCGATTCGGCCTGTTTGCTCATCAGAATTGACAGCAAGCCCTTCGGCCCGCCCTTGCCGCGCTGGATCGGCACACCCAGTTCGACGTCCTCCGGGGAGGCATCGCCCAAGGTCTTGTCGATCAGCCGGATGGCCTGGCGGCATTCGGCGGCAACGCTGTGATGCCCGCTCTTGAGCTTGTCCAGCTCTTCAAGCACGGTCATCGGGATCGCGACGTGGTGTTCTTCGAAATTCAGCAGGGCGTTTGGATCGTGAATCAATACGTTGGTATCGAGTACATAAAGGATTGGCTGGTTGGAGGAAGGGCTACGTCCGTGATCATCCATACTCGGTCACCTTTGTCAGAGCCATTGGACGCAATACCTGAGCGGTGCTGCGCCTCGAAGTGACTGCCGAAATCTCACCTGCGGAGATTCAAGTGACTGCAAACAAACGGGTCTTGGAAGACGCCACCTGTGTTGCAGGTTTCGGCGGTCTGTCTTCGTAATACTCCAAAACCCATGACATAAAAAAGCACTTTGACGGTTTTTTTAAGTTTATTTTGCAGAGTGACGAAAAGCCCTTGGCGGACTGCCCAGACCCCGCTAAAGTCGGAAGTCCGCCTGCACCGAATTCTGCAAAAAAATCGCCTCAGGCCCAATGTTTACGGGCTTTTTCCGTTTCTCAGCGAAACGCGTCCTGACAGTCTTCCCAACCGATCCCGCTCTGCGCGGTTTGCGTGATCAACCACGGCAACGAGGTCTTCACCGCGTCCTGTTTCATGTTGAAATTGATCACTCCGTGGCGCCACAACAGCATCAGGGTCAGCACCCGCTGTGCACTCGGCGCGCCCCTGAGTTTGCCGGCGCCGTCCTGGGCGTCGATGTCCCACAGCGCCACTTGCAGGCCCTGGGTGTTGAAGAAACCCTGCGCATCGCTGCGGCGCTGCCCTTCCGGCGGACGGAACAGCGGCACGTAGTTTTCCGGCAATTTGTTCTTCACCAGGTCCGCGCTGCGCCGCACCGAATCCTGCCAGTCCTGCCAGTGACTGTGGGAACGGAACTCCCAGCCCTGCACGCCGACGCACTGTTTGGAGAACCCGGCTTGCAGGCTGCTCACCGAACGATCGGCCAGCCGCGCCTGAATATCCTTGCCCAGCACGAAGAACGTACCGCTCAGGTTCGATTTGCGCAGGTACTCGGTGAGCCAGTCGGTATTGTCCGGTTGCAGGTTGGCGGCGCTGTCAAAGGTCAGCAGAAACAGGCGGTCGTGCATCTCGTCGCCATTACGCTCGTAGTCGCCGAAACGATCGAATTCGTTGCTGGTCTGCGGGGACAGAGCGGCCTTGCGCAGCAACTCGTCGAGATACTGCAAATGGAAGATCCGACTCGGCTCGGCCCACTTGGTGTAATAGCTGTCGTCGCTGACCACGAACTTGGCGGCTTGCTCGCGCAGGGTCGGCAAGTCTTCGACAAGGAAGCAGAATGACGCGTCCTGATCGCAGCTTTGCTGGGCGTAGTTATAGTTGGCCAACAGGCGCTGCCAGAGGCGCTGGCGCAGGCTGTTGACCGCGTCGACATTGACCGTACGCAGGCCCAGACGCTGGGCCAAAGCGGCCTCGTCGATCGACTCAGTACCGAGCAGACCACGGGCGAACATGAGGATTTCCGCCCGGGACGCCACATCAAACAGCGTCGGATTGCTGAGCTGCTCTGGCCAGGTGCTGCGATCCAGCGTCGCCACATCGCCCGGCGCCGCTACGGCACCAAAGCTCAACAGCCACGCGGTGAATAAAAGAACAATGCGCAAAAGGGATGTCTCCATAACAAAACCCGCGCGGCACTATATCGCGGGTGGATCAAAAGAAAGATCAAAAGATCGCAGCCTTCGGCAGCTCCTACCTGTGCCTCCATTGAATCATTGCGATTTCATGTCGAGCACAATCTGTAGGAGCTGCCGAAGGCTGCGATCTTGTTCCATGACACCACCGATCACCTATCACGCTCATAGCTGGAGTCAACTCGGACAACCCCCTAGAATCGCCCCCACGATTAAAGGAGACGACTTCATGCTGATGGTGATTTCCCCCGCCAAGACCCTCGATTACGAAACACCGCCGGCGACCCAGCGTTTCACTCAGCCGCAATACCTCGACCATTCCCAGGAACTGATCCAGCAATTGCGCGACCTGACCCCGGCGCAGATCAGCGAACTGATGCACGTGTCGGACAAGATCGGCGGGCTCAACGCCGCGCGTTTCGGCAGCTGGACGCCAGCCTTCACGCCAGACAATGCCAAACAGGCGCTGCTCGCGTTCAAGGGCGATGTCTACACCGGTCTCGACGCGCAGTCTTTCAGCGAAGCCGATTTCGATTACGCGCAAAAACACCTGCGCATGCTCTCTGGCCTCTACGGCTTGCTGCGCCCGCTCGATCTGATGCAACCGTACCGTCTGGAAATGGGCACCAAACTGGCCAACGCCCGTGGCAAAGACCTGTACGCCTTCTGGGGCACGCGTATCAGCGAGTGGCTGAATGAGGCGCTGGCCGATCAGGGCGATGACGTGCTGCTCAACCTTGCCTCAAACGAATACTTCTCGGCGGTCAAACGCACAGCCCTGAACGCGCGGATCATCAACACCGAGTTCAAGGATCAAAAGAACGGCCAATACAAGATCATCAGCTTCTACGCGAAAAAGGCCCGTGGCCTGATGAGCCGTTTCGTGATCCAGGAAAAGATCAACGATCCGGCACAGCTCAAGCAGTTCGATGTGCAGGGTTATCGCTACAGCGCTGAGCAGTCGAAACCGGACAATCTGGTGTTTTTGCGCGACCACGCCCCCGAATAAAGCATGCCTAATGCACGACTCTTTCTATAAAGAGTCGTGCAGCTCGCACGATGTCAAAAATCCCCCGCCTGTTTTCGCCATTTTTATGGCGCCAAAATAATACCCCTACCTTTTCTAATATTAGTTTCACTCGACACTGATCAATTTTTTCAGTAGTGGCACCTGATTTTTTTCACCGTAGTGGCACAAAACTATCTAACGTGATTTTTCGCCTGTTAATAAAGGTCGAAAACGAAAGTGCTATCAAATTGAGACTAGTGCCATCTCTGACAATATTTCAAAAAATTTCAGATTTCGCGATGAGCGGACAGGAACTTCGTCCGAATGCATAGCTCATACCACCGGTAACGATTCTCGCTGAGTTTGTACGAGATAACTTACGCGGAGCAGATAGCCATGTAACCAAGTTGTCACAGCAACTTGCCTAGATGACTAACTAGTCTCAAAACAGACGCTGGACAGGAGATACGCACCATTTATATCCCCTACAAAGGCCATGGCCGCGCCCCTATAAACGTGCTCGCCTGAGCACCCAACCGCTTGATTTACTGGACTTTTATCCTGACATCGAGCGCGTAAGACGATTGCACAAGAGTCTTCTCCAAAGAAGATCGGCTGCATAACAGGGCAAGTCATAACAACAAGGCCTGGTTGCGCACATCTTGAGTGCACTTATTTAGACACTCGAAACTTAGTATGCCTGCACACGGCGTTGTGGCGCCTGTATGCCGCACTTTCGAGTGCACTAATGAACGCTGAACACCATTAACTCCGGCCCTCTAAGGCCTGATATATACAGAGGTAATTGCGATGCGCATCAGCATATTTGGTTTGGGTTACGTTGGCGCAGTATGTGCCGGTTGCCTGTCTGCACGGGGCCATGACGTAGTTGGCGTCGATGTTGCCAAAGACAAGATCGACATGATCAACGCCGGTAAGTCGCCGATTGTTGAACCGGGCTTGGGCGAACTTCTGCAACAGGGTATCCAGACCGGTCGCCTGCGTGGCACGACCAACTTCGCCGAGGCGATTCGCGACACCGACCTGTCGATGATCTGCGTCGGTACGCCGAGCAAGAAGAACGGCGACCTCGAACTGAACTACATCGAAGCGGTATGCCGCGAGATCGGTTTTGTCCTGCGTGAAAAAACCACCCGCCACACCATCGTCGTGCGCAGCACCGTACTGCCGGGCACCGTTGCCAACGTAGTGATCCCGATTCTTGAAGACTGCTCGGGCAAGAAGGCCGGTGTCGACTTCGGCGTTGCGGTCAACCCTGAGTTCCTGCGCGAATCCACCGCCATCGCCGACTACGACCTGCCACCGATGACCGTCATCGGCGAGTTCGACAAGGCCTCGGGCGACGTTCTGCAATCGCTGTACGAAGAACTCGACGCACCGATCATCCGCAAGGACATCGCCGTTGCCGAGATGATCAAGTACACCTGCAACGTCTGGCACGCGACCAAAGTGACCTTCGCCAACGAGATCGGCAACATCGCCAAAGCGGTCGGCGTCGATGGCCGTGAAGTGATGGAAGTGGTCTGCCAGGACAAGACCCTCAACCTGTCCCAGTACTACATGCGCCCAGGCTTCGCCTTCGGCGGTTCGTGCCTGCCGAAAGACGTGCGCGCCCTGACCTACCGCGCCGGTTCGCTGGACGTCGAAGCACCGCTGCTCAACTCGCTGATGCGCAGCAACGAATCGCAAGTGCAGAACGCTTTCGACATCGTTGAAAGTCACGACAAACGCAAAGTCGCCCTGCTCGGCCTGAGCTTCAAGGCCGGCACCGACGACCTGCGCGAAAGCCCGCTGGTGGAACTGGCCGAGATGCTGATCGGCAAGGGTTACGACCTGAGCATCTACGACAGCAACGTCGAGTACGCCCGTGTTCACGGCGCGAACAAAGACTACATCGAGTCGAAAATCCCGCACGTGTCGTCCCTGCTCAATTCGGACTTCGATTCGGTGATCGACAACTCCGACGTGATCATCCTCGGCAACCGCGACGAGAAGTTCCGCCCGTTGGCCCAGCAAGCGCCGCACGGCAAGCAGGTCATCGACCTGGTCGGCTTCATGGCCAAAGCCACCGACGCCGGTACGCGCACCGAAGGTATCTGCTGGTAAAGCAGACGTTGCGCGCCGCCGCGTAACCCATAGGCGGCGCGCAACCAATGTGTGAACCCAAATGTAGGAGCTGCCGAAGGCTGCGATCTTTGCCCCAAACGCTTGAGTCCCGAGTGAACCGGCAAAGATCAACAGATCGCAGCCTTCGGCAGCTCCTACAGGGTTCGCCCGAATTGCGCGTGACATCGCAGTTCTTTGTAAGCCTGCCTTAACCCCATCGGGCTCGCCCGAGATAGAGACGGATGCAGATTATGCACAGGCTAAAGCACGGCCTACTTCAGGCCGCCGGTTGGCTGTTTTACCTCAGTTTGTTGATGGGCCTGGCCTTGATGCTGCCCACGTCCACATTCGACTCCGAGTCGAAGGACTTCATTTTCCTGATTGGCGCCGTGGGTATCTGGCGCTACTCGATGGGTGCAACGCACTTTGTGCGCGGCATGATTTTTCTCTACATCGTTTACCCGCACCTGCGCCGCAAAGTGCGCAAGCTGGGTAAGGCGGCGGACCCGTCGCATGTGTTCCTGATGGTCACCAGTTTCCGTATCGACGCGCTCACCACCGCGCAGGTCTACAGCTCGGTGATCCGTGAAGCCATCGACTGCGAACTGCCGACCACCGTGGTCTGCTCGATCGTGGAAATGTCCGATGAGCTGCTGGTCAAGGCACTGTGGGCGCGGATGAATCCGCCCGACCGCGTGAAGCTCGACTTCGTGCGCATTCCCGGCACCGGCAAACGTGATGGCCTGGCCTATGGTTTCCGCGCGATCTCCCGCCACCTGCCGGACGACCGCGCCGTGGTGGCCGTGATCGACGGCGACACCGTGCTCGGTGAAGGCACCGTGCGCAAGACCGTGCCGTGGTTCCAGCTGTTCGGCAACGTCGGCGGCCTGACCACCAACGAGTTCTGCGAAGTGCGCGGTGGCTACATCATGAGCGAATGGCACAAGCTGCGTTTCGCCCAGCGCCACATCAACATGTGCTCGATGGCCCTGTCCAAACGCGTGCTGACCATGACCGGTCGTATGTCGGTGTTTCGCGCCACCGTGGTGACCAACCCGGAATTCATCGCCGACGTTGAAAGCGACTCGCTGCAACACTGGCGTCTGGGCCGTTTCAAGTTTTTGACCGGCGACGACAAGTCGAGCTGGTTCAGCCTGATGCGCCTGGGTTACGACACCTTTTACGTGCCTGACGCAGCGATCAACACCGTTGAACACCCGCCGGAAAAGAGCTTCATCAAGGCCAGCCGCAAACTGATGTTCCGCTGGTACGGCAACAACCTGCGCCAGAACTCGCGAGCGCTGGGCCTGGGTGTGAAACGCCTCGGCGCGTTCACCTCAGTGGTGCTGTTCGACCAGCGCGTATCGATGTGGACTTCGCTGCTCGGCCTGACCGTGGCGCTCATCGCCAGCTTCAAGTACGGCACCGCATTCATCCTGGTTTACCTGCTGTGGATCGGCATCACCCGCTTGATTCTGACGTTGCTGTTGTCGTGTTCCGGTCACCGCATCGGCCCGGCTTACCCGGCGATTCTGTATTACAACCAGATCGTCGGTGCGCTGGTGAAGATCTACGTGTTCTTCCGCCTCGACCAACAATCCTGGACTCGCCAACCCACTTCCCTGACCCGTGATCTCGCCAGCTTTCAACGTTGGTTCAACACCTGGTCGTCTCGGACCATGACCTTCTCCGCCGGCAGCATTTTCGTCGCCGTGCTGCTGATGATGGTCTGACCTGCCCCTATTGAATTAACAAGGAAATCGCCCCCATGAATACCGCCGTCAACGCCAACGTAGTGCATGAATCCGAAGCCCAGCGCCAACACGCCCGCGTGAAAATCCCGGCCAAACTGCGCTTCTTCGGCCCCGACCGGACGCCAATGGAAGCGCGGGTCCTCGACCTGTCCGCCGGTGGTCTGGCGTTCAACGCCGGGCAAATGCCGCTGACCATCGGTGAGGTGTACAAGGCCCGCCTGCAATTTGTCATCGACAACCTCGGCCTGGCCATGGACGTTGAACTGCAAGTGCGTTCCTTCGACCGCCAGACCGGCCGTGCCGGCTGCCAGTTCCAGAATCTGGAGCCGCAGGATATTTCCACCCTGCGCCACTTGATCACTTCGCACCTGGCCGGCGACATCGTCAGCATGGGTGAAGTGCTGGCAACCCTGCAGCGTGACAACTTCACCAAGGCGCGCAAGGTCAAGGACGGCGGCAGCGGCATGACCCCGTTCGGTCGTTTGAAGGCGGTGACGTTCAGCGCCGGTATCTTCGCGGTCGGTCTGGTCGCGGCGGGTTTCATTTTCAAATCGGTATACGGCATGTACTTCGTCAGCCACGCGCAGGCCGGTCTGGTCAGCGTGCCGGGGATGAACATCACCATGCCGCGTGACGGCACCGTGCAGAGCCTGGTCAAGTCCGATGGCGTCGCCGCCAAAGGCGCGCCACTGGCAACCTTCAGCACCAGCATGCTCGACGTGCTCAAGGGCCATCTGGACGAAGACCAACTGGCACCGGCCAAGGTTGAAGAGCTGTTCGGCAAGCAAATGACCGGCACCCTGACCTCGCCGTGCGATTGCACCGTGGCCCAGCAACTGGTGGCTGACGGTCAGTACGCGAGCAAGGGCGATGTGATCTTCCAACTGGTGCCGCGTAACACCCAGGCCACCGTCGATGCACGCTTCTCCTATCGCCAGTTCGGCGACGTGCGTCCGGGCACCCCGGTCAGCTTCCAGATCGCCGGCGAAGACAAGACCCGCACCGGCAAGATCGTCAGCAGCACCAGCCTGAAAAGCGCCGACCTGTCCTCCGACATCCGCGTGCAGATCCAGCCTGACGAGCCGCTCGACAGCAGCCTCGCCGGCCGCCCGGTGGAAGTGAACAGCGACCGTGGCCCGAACCTGAACTGGCTGATCGACAAAGCCATGGCTGCCGGTCTTTAAGTCGAGGACATGCCTGTGACCTTTTTTCTGAGAACACCACAATCCCTGTGGGAGCTGGCTTGCCAGCGATGGGATCAATGCGGTCTAGCTGAAAAACCGAGTCGCCTGAATCGCTGGCAAGCCAGCTCCCACAAGGGATCAGTATGTGCCTTGGCGCTGGCGGTCAGTCTGGCCGGTTGCGCCGGCCTGCCCGATCAGCGTCTGGCCAACGAAGCGCTCAAGCGTGGCGACACTGCCACCGCCGCGCAGAACTATCAGCAACTGGCGGACCTGGGTTACAGCGAAGCGCAAGTCGGCCTCGCTGATATCCAGGTCGACAGCCGCGATCCCGCGCAAATGAAACAGGCCGAAGCGACTTACCGCGCCGCCGCTAGTGTTTCGCCGCGCGCTCAGGCCCGTCTCGGTCGCCTGTTGGTGGCCAAACCGGGTTCTACCGAAGCCGAGCACCACGAAGCCGAAAGCCTGCTGAAAAAAGCCGCCGCCAATGGCGAAGGCAACACGTTGATCCCGCTGGCGATGCTCTATCTGCAATACCCGCACAGCTTCCCCAACATCAACGCGCAGCAGCAGATCGATCAGTGGCGCAAGTCCGGTTACCCGGAAGCCGGTCTGGCCCAGGTGCTGCTGTATCGCACCCAAGGCACCTACGACCAGCACCTGGATGACGTGGAAAAAATCTGCAAAGCCGCGCTCAACACCACCGACATCTGCTACGTCGAACTGGCCACGGTCTATCAGAAACGTGCCCAGCCAGAGCAGCAGGCCGAGCTGATCAAGCAGATGCAGGCCGGTTACAGCCGTGGCACGGTCACCGCGCAGCGTGTCGATTCCGTGGCCCGCGTATTGGCCGACTCGACCCTCGGCAAGACCGACGAAAAAACCGCGCAGTCGCTATTGGAGCCGATCGCTCCGGGCTACCCGGCGTCGTGGGTGACCCTCGCGCAACTGCTCTACGACTACCCGGAACTGGGCGACGTCGATCAGATGATGAAGTACCTCGACAACGGCCGCGCAGCCGATCAGCCACGCGCCGAACTGTTGCTGGGCAAGCTCTACTACGAAGGCAAACTGGTCCCGGCCGACGCCAAAGTCGCCGAAGAACATTTCCAGAAAGCCGTGGGACGCGAAGTTGCCGCCGACTACTACCTCGGCCAGATCTATCGCCGTGGCTACCTGGGCAAGGTCTATCCGCAGAAGGCCCTCGACCACCTGCTGACCGCTGCGCGCAATGGCCAGAACAGCGCCGACTTCGCCATCGCCCAACTGTTTTCCCAAGGCAAGGGCACCAAACCCGACCCGCTCAATGCCTATGTGTTCAGCCAATTGGCCAAGGCGCAAAACACTCCGCAAGCCGATGAGCTGGCGACCACCCTCGCCGCGCAACTGCCGCCCGAGCGTCTGGCCGAAGCCCAACGTCTGCTGCAACAAGAGCAAGCCAGCCGTGGCGCTCTGAACCCGAACACGCTGCAACTGCACGCCCTGCAAGAAGAAGACGGCGAGGAAAAATTATGAAGTTGAATCCATTCGTGAAGGCCGGCATTGGCCTTTCGTTCGCGCTGATCTGGTCTTGCCCGACACTGGCCGCGATGACTGAAACCAAGAACTTTGGCCTGGAAGTGAAAGTCACCGGCCAGTCCGAAGACGACCGTGACCTCGGCACCGCCAGGGGCGGCGACGTCAACGGCGTCGGCCTCGACCTGCGTCCGTGGATCTACGGCGAAAGCGGCGCGTGGAGCGCCTACGCCATGGGTCAGGCCGTGACTTCGACCGACATCATCGAAACCGACACCCTGCAACAATCCGATGGTGAACAAGCCACCGACAACAGTGATCGCAAAACCAAGAAAAACTACCTGGCGATGCGCGAGTTCTGGGTCGGTTACAGCGGCCTCACGCCGTACCCGGGCGAGATGCTCAAGTTCGGTCGCCAGCGTCTGCGCAATGACGATGGCCAATGGCGCGACACCAACATCGAAGCGCTGAACTGGACCTTCGACACCACCCTGTTGCGCGCCAACGCCGGTGTTGCCGAACGCTTCAGCGAATACCGCACCGACCTGAAAGAGCTGGCGCCGAAAGACAAGGATCGCCTGCACGCCTACGCCGATGCCGCTTACCAGTGGACCCCAGGCAACTGGGTCGGCATTCGCGGTCATCACACCCACGATGACGGCAAACTCGATTACGCCGAGCCGGGTGTTCCGCGCGACTCGCTGGACAAGACCGAGAACGGCGACATCAGCTGGATCGGCCTGACCGCCGACAGCGACGCCTACAACTGGCGCAACACCAACACCGTCAACTACTGGGGCAGCATCACCGGCATGAGCGGCGACCGCGACACGGTCAACGCGCTGAACGCCGATGGCTCGCGTCCGGCGCAAGCCAAGCGCAGCGAAGACGTCAACGGCTGGGCCACTGATATCGGTGTGCGTCTGCGCCTCGATCCGCAATGGCAAGTCGGCGGTGCCTACGCCCGCGCCAGCGCCGATTACGAGCAGAACGGTCTGGAGAGCAACCGCTCCAACTACACCGGTACCCGTTCGCGTGTGCACCGTTTCGGTGAAGCGTTCCGTGGCGAAATGAACAACATGCAGACCGCGACTCTGTTCGGTTCCTGGATGGTCAATGACGAGTACGACGCCAGCCTGATCTACCACAAGTTCTGGCGCGTGGACGGTAACAAGCCAGTGGGCAGCAACGGCATCAACGCCGTGGAAAACAACACCGATGACGCCACCGGCGCGATTCTTTCCAGCACCTCGCTGCCGCTTGAAGACGGCAACAAGGATCTGGGCCAAGAGATGGACCTGGTCGTCACCAAGTACTTCAAGCAAGGTCTGTTGCCGGCGGCGTTGAGCCAGTCGATCGACGAGCCTTCGGCCCTTGTGCGCTTCCGTGGCGGTGTGTTCAAACCGGGCGATGCCTACGGCAAGCAGGTTGATTCGTACATGCACCGCGCGTTCATCGACGTGATCTGGCGCTTCTGATGCAAACCGCCAAGGGAGTGCCCGACATGATCAGCACCAGGACAGGCTCACTCAGCCTGCTGGCCGGCGCGATGCTGCTGGCCAGCGCCAGCGCCTTCGCGACAGTGGAGCCGGTTAAGCCGGTGACCACCGCCAAAGAGCTGCAACAAGCCAAGACCTATACTGTCAGCAGCGCGCCGACCGAAGCGCTGAACCTGGCCGCGCCGAAACTGCCGGACATTTCCGGCTATACCGCCGAAGCCGCTGCCGCGAAAATCGTCCGCAGCAAAGCAGGCAAAGTCAGCGTGCGCCGGATGATGCAGGAAGACGCGCTGAAGGACTTCATCGGCGGCGACAACAAGATGGCCGAATGGGTGGTGCGTCAGCACGGCATCCCGCAGGCGATCTTCGTCGATGACGGCTACATGAACCTCAAGGATCTGGCGCAGAAACTGCCCAAGCAGTATTTCAGCGAGACCTCGCCGGGTGTGTACCTGTCGAAGTTGCCGATCGTGGTCGGCCGTAAAGGCATCCTCGAAATCGACGGCCAGACCCAGGAACTGCGCCTGTCGCAAGAAGCCGGTGCGTTCATGGTCAACGACGGCCAACTGTTCGTGCGTGACACCAAAGTCACCGGCTGGCGCGAAAAGGACAACGGCCCGGCGACCTTCCGTTCGCCGAAGGAATTCCGTCCGTTCCTGCTCGCCTGGGGCGGCACCGAGACCTACATCGTCAACAGCAAGATGGCCAGTTTCGGCTACGCCAACAGTAAGTCGTACGGGGTGAGTATTTCCCAGTACACGCCGAACATGGCCAAGGTGCTCAAGCGTCCTGAGCCGACCGGCTGGATCGTCGGCTCCGAGTTCTCCGACATGTGGTACGGCTTCTACTGCTACGAGACCCGCGACTTCGTAGTCAAGGGCAACACCTACAAAGACAACATCGTCTACGGCATCGACCCGCACGACCGTTCCCACGGCCTGATCATTGCCGAGAACACCGTGCACGGCACGAAGAAGAAGCACGGGATCATTATTTCCCGTGAGGTCAACGACAGCTTTATCTTCAACAACAAGAGCTTCGACAACCACCTCTCGGGTCTGGTGATCGACCGTAACAGCGTCAACAACATCATTGCCTACAACGAGATCTACAAGAACCACACCGACGGCATCACGCTCTACGAGTCTGCCGACAACCTGCTGTGGGGCAACAAGGTCATCAGCAACAAGCGCCACGGCATCCGCATTCGTAACAGCGTGAACATTCGCCTCTACGAAAACGTTGCCATGGCCAACGGTTTGACCGGCGTCTACGGCCACATCAAGGACCTGACCGACACCGACCGTGACATCAAGCTCGACCCGTTCGATGCCCAAGTGTCGCTGATCGTCGTTGGCGGTGAACTGGCGGCCAATGGCAGCGGCCCGCTGTCGATCGATTCGCCCTTGAGTGTCGAGCTGTATCGCGTGTCGATGCTGGCGCCGACCAAATCCAGCGGCATCAGCTTCAACGGCATCCTTGGCGAACGCCAGGATGAAATTCTCGACTTGCTGGTACGCCAGCAGAAAGCCGTGCTGATCGACCCTGTCGAACGCCAGACCGAAATGCAGGACTGAGGATAATTTTATGCACCCACACCTAATCAAATTACTCAGCCTGTCGGCCCTGACCGTGGGCATTCTTGCGGCCAGCCAAGGCGCGCGCGCCGATGAAGGTGCCGCTGCCACGCCGCCGAAGTTCAGCGCCGAACCGTGCTGCAACCTGTGCCCGGCCGCCCATGACGCGAAGAACTACACCACGCGTTATCAGCAGAACTTCACCACCCTGGTGCAGGCGCAAGGCGACTGGTTGTTCCGCACGCAGGAAGATTTGCGCACCGAGTTCAACACCACGCCGGCCGGCTACAAACGCCTGCAACAGTTGCACGATGCGTTCAAGGCCAAAGGCGTTGAGCTGGTGATCGTTTACCAGCCGACCCGTGGTCTGGTGAACCGCAACAAGCTCAACCCGCAGGAAAAAGCCGCGTTCGACTACGAGAAAGCGCTAGGCAACTACAAGACCATGCTCGGCCGTTTCGCCAAGATGGGTTACGTGGTGCCGGACCTGTCGCCGCTGACCAACGAATCGCTGCCGGACACCCTGCCCGCCCACGATTTCTACTTCCGCGGTGACCAGCACTGGACGCCATACGGCGCTCAGCGCACGGCGAAAATCGTCGCCGAGAAGGTCAAGCAGATCCCGGCCTTCGCCGACATTCCCAAGCGTGAATTCGAGACCAAACGCTCCGGACGCATGGGCAAGACCGGCACCCTGCACAACATGGCCGGGCAACTGTGCGGTACCAGTTACGCGATCCAGTACATGGACCAGTTCACCACCGAGCCTAAGGGCGAGGCCGGTGATGGCGACCTGTTCGGTGATTCCGGCAACCCGCAAATCACTCTGGTCGGCACCTCGCACAGCGGCAAGAACTACAACTTCGCCGGCTTCCTCGAAGAAGCCATTGGCGCCGATATTCTCAACGTCGCCTTCCCCGGCGGTGGCCTGGAAGGCTCGATGTTGCAGTACCTCGGTAGCGACGAATTCCAGAAGACCCCGCCGAAAATTCTCATCTGGGAATTCTCGCCGCTGTACCGCCTCGACCAGGAAACCATCTACCGCCAGATGATGTCTCTTCTCGACAACGGCTGCGAAGGCAAAGACGCGCAAATGTCCGCGAGCACCACGCTCAAGCCGGGCAGCAAACAAGAACTGCTGGTCAACAGCAAAAACCTGAACCTGCAGAACAGCAGCCATCAGGTCGACATCCGCTTCGCCGACCCTTCGGTGAAAACCCTGCAAGCCACCCTCTGGTACATGAACGGTCGCCACGAGGACATCAAGATCGAGAAACCGGAAACCTCCGACACCGACGGTCGTTTCGCCTTTGAGCTGCGCACGGACGAAGACTGGGCCTCGCAAAACCTGCTGGCAGTCGAAGTCCAGGGCCCGGAAGCGGGCACCGCGCCGCAGAAAGTCGAAGCGAAAATCTGCAAACGCAACGTATTCCCGGGCGCTGGGCAACAAACCGCTCAGGTCGGGCAATGAGGTCTGCTATGCGAAACTCGAAACTGAAAACTCTTTTAGCGCCGACGCTGCTCGGGCTGGCGATCCTCGCCGGCACCGCGCAGGCCGCCGCGCCACTGCGTCCGCCCCAGGGCTATTTTGCGCCTGTGGATAAATTCAAGACCGGTGACAAAAGCGAAGGCTGCGATGCCATGCCGACGCCGTACACCGGGCCGCTGCAATTTCGCAGCAAATACGAAGGTTCGGACAAGGCCCGCGCGACGCTGAACGTGCAGTCGGAAAAAGCCTTCCGCGACACCACCAAAGACATCACCACCCTGGAGCGCGGCACCGCCAAACGGGTGATGCAGTTCATGCGCGACGGTCGCCCGGAGCAGCTCGATTGCACGCTCAACTGGCTGACCGCGTGGGCCAAGGCCGATGCGTTGATGTCGAAAGACTTCAACCACACCGGCAAGTCGATGCGCAAATGGGCACTGGGCAGCATGGCCTCTTCGTACATTCGCCTGAAATTCTCCGACTCGCATCCACTGGCTCAGCATCAGCAGGAAGCGCAGTTGATCGAGGCATGGTTCAGCAAAATGGCCGATCAGGTCGTCAGCGACTGGGACAACCTGCCGCTGGAAAAAACCAACAACCACTCGTACTGGGCCGCCTGGTCGGTGATGGCGACCTCGATCGCAACCAACCGCCGCGACCTGTTTGACTGGGCGGTGAAGGAATACAAGGTTGGCGTCAATCAAGTCGATGCCGACGGCTTCCTGCCGAACGAACTCAAGCGCCAGCAACGCGCCCTCGCCTATCACAACTACGCCCTGCCGCCGCTGGCGATGATCGCCAGTTTCGCCCAGGTCAACGGTGTTGATTTGCGCCAGGAAAACAATGGTGCGCTGAAGCGTCTCGGTGATCGGGTGTTGGCGGGGGTGAAAGACCCGGATGAATTCGAGAAGAAGAACGGCAAAGAGCAGGACATGACCGATCTCAAAGAGGACATGAAATTCGCCTGGCTCGAACCATTTTGCACGCTCTACACCTGCCCGGCGGATGTGATCGAGAAGAAGCACGGCATGCAGCCGTTCAAGACCTTCCGCTTGGGTGGCGACCTGACCAAGGTCTATGACCCGGCGCATGAAAAGGGCTAAAAGCCCCTCACCCTAACCCTCTCCCGGAGGGAGAGGGGACTGACCGAGGTGCTTTTGAGAAATCCGCCGACCTGATACATCGAGTCGATCTCAATATTGGCAGCGCCAGAGATCAGGCTCCCTCTCCCTCCGGGAGAGGGCGGGGGGTGAGGGCAGGTTTTCAAGGCCCGGCACAACCCTGACAGCAACACCGTTTCACCCCTCCATTACCACGGGGGGTTTGGGGGGGCTTTGGCCCTTGACTGTTGGTTCAAACATGGAGAGATCGGGATGGTATTTTCATCCAACGTGTTCCTGTTTCTGTTCTTGCCGATCTTTCTCGGCTTGTACTACTTGAGCGGGCAACGCTATCGCAATCTGCTGCTGCTGATCGCCAGCTACGTGTTCTACGCCTGGTGGCGTGTGGACTTCCTCGCGCTGTTCGCGGCCGTCACGCTGTGGAACTACTGGATCGGCCTCAAAGTCGGTGCCGCCGGTGTGCGGACCAAACCGGCGCAGCGCTGGCTGTTGCTGGGCGTCGCGGTGGACCTGTGCATCCTCGGCTACTTCAAGTACGCCAACTTCGGCGTCGACAGCATCAACGCGATGATGACGTCGGTCGGTCTTGAGCCGTTCATCCTCACCCACGTGCTGCTGCCGATCGGCATCTCGTTCTACATCTTCGAGTCGATCAGCTACATCATCGACGTGTATCGCGGCGACACCCCGGCCACGCGCAACCTCATCGACTTCGCGGCGTTCGTGGCGATCTTCCCGCACCTGATTGCCGGCCCGGTCCTGCGTTTCCGCGACCTCGCCGATCAGTTCAACAACCGCACGCACACCCTCGACAAGTTCTCCGAGGGCTGCACGCGGTTCATGCAGGGTTTCATCAAGAAGGTCTTTATCGCCGACACCCTCGCGGTGGTCGCCGACCATTGCTTCGCCCTGCAAAACCCGACCACCGGCGATGCCTGGCTCGGCGCACTGGCTTACACCGCGCAACTGTATTTCGACTTCTCCGGTTACAGCGACATGGCGATTGGTCTGGGCCTGATGATGGGTTTCCGTTTCATGGAAAACTTCAAGCAGCCGTACATCAGCCAGTCGATCACCGAGTTCTGGCGCCGCTGGCACATCAGCCTGTCGACCTGGCTGCGTGACTACCTGTACATCACCCTCGGCGGTAACCGTAAAGGCACGCTGATGACCTATCGCAACCTGTTCCTGACCATGCTCCTCGGTGGTCTGTGGCACGGCGCGAACATCACCTACATCGTCTGGGGCGCCTGGCACGGCATGTGGCTGGCGATTGAAAAAGCGCTGGGCCTGAACACCTCGCCGCGCAGCCTCAACCCGATTCGCTGGGCGCTGACTTTCCTGCTGGTGGTCATGGGCTGGGTAATCTTCCGCGCCGAGAACCTGCACGTTGCCGGGCGCATGTACGGCGCGATGTTCAGCTTCGGCGACTGGTCGCTGTCGGAACTCAATCAGGCCAGCCTCACTGGTCTGCAAGTGGCGACTCTGGTAGTGGCGTACGTGACGCTGGCCTTCTTCGGTCTGCGCGATCTGTACACCAACCAGCCGCCAGCCAAGAGCAAACCTGAAGTCAACGTCGAGGCCAACGGCCCTGCCACCGCGACCCCGGGAATGATCAAAGCCGCACCGGGCGAAAACCCGGCAAGCATCCACGAACCTGGCTACACCGTCGGCGTCGAAGCCCAGGTGCAACCGGCCTATTGGAGCGCGGACTGGTCGCGCTACGTGATGCGCGGCTTGATCCTGCTGCTGTTCATCGTCTCGATTCTCAAACTCTCGGCGCAAAGCTTCTCGCCGTTCCTTTACTTCCAGTTCTGAGGGATCTGACATGACCCGCTCATTACGCATCTTCTACATCGCCCTGTTCCTGGTGACGCTGTTGGTCCTCGGTCTGTGGTCGGTTCGCAGCTTCTTCGGCTTCAGCACCAACGCCGATGCGACGGTGCTCAACGGCCGCTGGACCAAAGCCGTGGAAACCCACTATGACGAAGAGTTTCCGATCAAGCGTCTGGGCACCAATCTCTGGGCCGCGCTGGATTTCAAACTGTTCAACGAAGGTCGTCCGGGCGTAGTGCTCGGTCGCGATCAGTGGTTGTACAGCGATGAGGAATTCAACCCGATCGTCAACGAAGAGCTGAACCTGCAAGGCAACTACGCGCTGGTCGAAGGCGTGCGCCAGACCCTGAAAGAGAAAGGCGTGAAACTGGTGATGGCGATCGTGCCGGCCAAGGTTCGCCTGTACCCGGAACATCTGGGTGAAGTGAAACCGGCGAGCATCCACGAAAACCTCTATCAGGATTTCCACCAGCGTGTGGCGGCCGACAAGATCCTCGCCCCTGACCTGCTCAAGCCATTGCAACAGGCGAAGCAGAACGGTCAGCAAGTGTTCCTGCGCACTGACACGCACTGGACGCCTGAGGGCGCCGAGGTCGCGGCCAACACCCTGGCGAAAACCATCGCCGACAAGTTCCCGCTCAGCGGCGAGCCACAGCGCTTCGTTACCACGCCGGCCGAGAAGGTCACGCACAAGGGCGACCTGCGTCTGTTCCTGCCGCTGGACCCGCTGTTCGAAAACCTGATGCCGGCGCAAGAGCCGCTGCAAAAGCGCAACACCGTAGCCGCTGGCGAGCAACCTGCCGGTGACGACGCACTGTTCGCCAACAGCGAAGTGCCGGTCGCGCTGATCGGCACCAGCTACAGCGCCAACCCCAACTGGAACTTCGTCGGTGCGCTGAAACAAGCGCTGCACAGCGACGTCGTGAACTACGCCGAAGACGGCCACGGCCCGATCCTGCCGATGCTCAGCTACCTGAAAAGCGACGACTTCAAGAACAGCCCGCCACAGGTGCTGATCTGGGAGTTTCCTGAACGTTATCTGCCTGTGAACAACGAAATCGGCGACGCCGACCCGCAGTGGGTCGCAGAGCTCAAACAAGCCGGTGCTCGCCAACAAAACGTAGCCATAAACACTAAATCCGAGACGCCCGATCGGGCGCAAAACTGAAAGAGAGGTACACCATGACTTTCACTACTACTCCTCGTCGTCTCGCAAAACGCATTGCACTGGTTGCAGGTCTGAGCGTGCTGTCGGTCCAGGCCTTTGCAGGTGGCGACGCCGCGCTGTACGGCCCGACTGCACCGAAAGGCTCGAGCTTTGTGCGGATCTACAACGCCAGCAATGCTGAAGTCAGCGCGACTGTCGGCAGCACCAACCTGAGCGACGTTGCGCCACTGGCCAGCAGCGACTTCAGCTTCATGCCGGGCGGCGATTACAGCGCCAAGGTCGGCAGCCAGACCCTGCCGGTGAAATTGGCCGGTGACCACTACTACACCCTGGTCAACAACGCGTCCGGCGCACCGCAACTGATCGAAGAACCACCGTTCAAGAACAAGCAGAAATCCCTGGTGCGCGTGCAGAACCTCAGCGACAAGCCGCTGACCCTGAAGACTGCCGACGGCAAGACTGAAGTGGTCAAAACCGTGGCGGCCAAGGGCCGTGGCGAACGTGAAATCAACCCGGTGAAAGTCAGCCTGGCGCTGTACGAAGGTGACAAGAAAGTCGGCGACGTGAAACCGGTCGCCCTGGAACGCGGTGAAGCAGCGGTGCTGTACGTCACCGGCAGCGGCAGCAGCCTGTCGCCAGTCTGGGTGAAACGCCCGGTATCGACTCGCTAACAAATTTCCCGAAGAGACGCTGCCCCCTGTAGGAGCTGCGGCACGCTGCGATCTTTTGACTTTGTTTTTGAAGATCAAGATCACCAGATCGCAGCCTTCGGCAGCTCCTACAGGGGAATGCGGCGGCCTCTCGGTACGAGACAAAAACAAGAGTGAAACGACACAGCGTTCGTGCCTCTAACCAATCGATTTTATGGAGTAAACATTATGATTCCGGTGATCTTGTCAGGTGGTAGCGGTTCGCGTCTCTGGCCGCTTTCGCGTAAGCAATTCCCTAAGCAATTCCTCGCCCTGACCGGCGAACACACCCTGTTCCAGCAAACCCTCGAGCGCCTGGTGTTCGAAGGCATGGACACCCCGATCGTGGTCTGCAACAAGGATCACCGCTTCATCGTCAACGAGCAGTTGGCCAATCGTAAGCTGGAATGCCAGCGCATCCTGATGGAACCGTTCGGCCGCAACACTGCGCCAGCCGTAGCGCTGACGGCGATGATGCTGGTCAATGAAGGCCGTGACGAACTGATGCTAGTGCTGCCAGCCGACCACGTGCTGGAAGACCAGAAAGCGCTGCAACGCGCCCTCGCTCTGGCCACCGTCGCCGCCGAAAACGGCGAAATGGTCCTGTTCGGCGTGCCGGCAACCAAACCGGAAACCGGCTACGGCTACATCAAATCCACTGCTGATTCGCTGCTACCCGAAGGCGTCAGCCGCGTGTCGCACTTCGTCGAAAAACCTGACGTCAAACGTGCCACCGAGTACGTCGAGTCCGGCGGTTACTACTGGAACAGCGGCATGTTCCTGTTCCGCGCCAGCCGCTTCCTCGAAGAACTGAAAAAGCACGACCCGGACATCTACGACACCTGCCTGCTGACCCTCGAGCGCAGCCAGCAGGACGCTGACACCATCACCTTCGACGAAGCCACCTTCGCCTGCTGCCCGGACAATTCCATCGACTACTCCGTCATGGAAAAAACCCAGCGCGCCTGCGTGGTGCCGCTGACTGCTGGCTGGAGCGACGTCGGTTGCTGGTCGTCGCTGTGGGAAGTCAACGAGAAAGACGCCAACGGCAACGTCACCAAGGGCGATGTGGTGATTCAGGACAGCAAGAACTGCATGATCCACGGCAACGGCAAACTGGTGTCGGTGATCGGCCTGGAAAATATCGTCGTGGTCGAAACCAAAGACGCCATGATGATCGCCCACAAAGACAAGGTTCAGGGCGTCAAGCAAATGGTCAACACGCTCAATGAGCAGGGCCGCAGCGAAACCCAGAACCACTGCGAAGTCTATCGTCCGTGGGGCTCGTACGACTCGGTGGACATGGGCGGGCGTTTCCAGGTCAAACACATCTCGGTGAAACCGGGCGCGTGCCTGTCGCTGCAGATGCACCACCACCGCGCCGAGCACTGGATCGTGGTCAGCGGCACTGCCGAAGTGACCTGCGATGAAAACGTGTTCCTGCTCTGCGAAAACCAGTCGACCTACATCCCGATCGCCTCGGTGCATCGCCTGCGTAACCCGGGCAAGATCCCGCTGGAAATCATCGAAGTGCAATCGGGCAGCTACCTGGGTGAAGACGATATCGAACGTTTCGAAGATATCTACGGCCGCTCCACCCCGATCGAACGCGGCGTGTCGGTGAAAACCATCGCGCAGTAACTGATCGATAAAACAAGAAGCCCCCGTCCAGCCCGCTGCGTCCCCTATCCGCAGCGGGTTGGGCGGGGGCTTTTTTTACAATCAGAAGATCGCAGCCTGCGGCAGCTCCTACAGGACAAACGCGTTCCAACTGTAGGAGCTGCCGCAGGCTGCGATCTTTTGACTTTGCCCTGCCCATCGCCAACCTCACCTACGCTTAGGTAGGATGACCCTCTCTCTCCTCGAGGTTGTGCGCATGTTCATCGGCATTCTGCTGGTCATCACCTGGTTGATCCTGCTGTTGCGCTACCCGGCCAAAGCTTTACCGGTTTCCGTGGCGGCGGCGATTGGCCTGGGTTTCGTAGCCATGTGGGTGGTGTGGCTGGACAACCGCGAGATCAAGCAACTGGCGCGCCTTGAGATGCGCATCGCCTACGCTCCCGAACAGTGCCCAGCCGATCGTCCGCTGCAACTGAAAATGAAGAACGGCAACGACGTGCCCCTGACCGAACTGCGCTGGCGCATCGCTGCCTACGCGCCGGGCGACACGGTCAACCTGGCCGACAACCAATACACCGCCCCGCGCTATCGTGGCCCCGGCGAATTGCAGGCCGGCGGCGAATGGGAAGACTGCCTGCCGATGCCGCCGCTGCGCCCCGGATATCGCCCGCAAACCCTGGAGTTTCGCGCCGAGCGCTTACAGGGTAGTTTCTCCGACTGATCCCCTCCCCCCACTCTTTTGCACAAGGAAGGCGCCATGCCCGTTGCATTGATTACCGGTTGTTCCAGCGGCATCGGCCGCGCCCTCGCTGATGCGTTCAAAGCTGCCGGGTACAAAGTCTGGGCCAGTGCGCGCAAGGCTGAGGATGTTGCTGCGCTGACAAGTGCCGGATTCACTGCGGTGCAACTGGACGTCAATGACAGCGCGGCGCTGGAGCAACTTGGCGAGCGGATCAACCAGCAACACGGCGGCCTCGATGTGCTGATCAACAATGCCGGTTACGGCGCCATGGGGCCGCTGCTCGACGGCGGAGTGGCGGCCATGCAGCGCCAGTTCGAAACCAATGTGTTTTCGATCGTCGGTGTCACCCGCGCGCTGTTCCCGGTGCTGCGCCGGGCCAAGGGGCTGGTGGTGAATATCGGCAGTGTGTCAGGGGTTTTGGTCACGCCATTCGCCGGTGCGTACTGCGCATCGAAGGCGGCAGTGCATGCCTTGAGCGATGCCTTGCGCATGGAACTGGCGCCGTTCGGCATTCGCGTGATGGAAGTCCAGCCGGGGGCGATTCAATCGAGTTTTGCCAAGAATGCCGGGCATGAGGCAGAGCAATTGATCAATGAACAATCGCCGTGGTTTCCGCTGCGCGAGGGCATTCGCGCACGGGCAAAGGCATCGCAGGACAAGCCGACGCCGGCCAGTGAGTTTGCAGACGTACTGCTCAATGCCGTGCAACAGCGCAAACCGCCACGGCTGATCCGTATCGGCAATGGCAGCCGGGCGCTGCCGATGCTGGCGGCGTTGCTGCCCAAGGGGTTGCTGGAGTCGACGTTGATGAAACGCTTCGGCTTGCGCAGGCAGCTTTGATTCACTTCGGTGAAATTGCCAAATCGGTCGATCCACGTAGAATGCGCCGCACTTGAAGCGCCCGCCGCTTCAAGTGAACCCGATAGCGTATGGAATCGCTGGCGCAAGCATCGAAGCAAGGGAATTGCTGAACACTGATACCCCCTCCCCCCGACCTTTCCTTCTCGGAAACGGCCGCTGCTTTGTTGAACTGCCTGAGGCGAGCCCTGCTTTTACGCTCCAATCCAGATCAGGAAACATCTTGTGAAAGTTTTCAACGTATTGCCTCTGGCATTGCTCACCGTGCTGGCTGGTTGTGCAAGCAAAGAAACCCCTCTCAATGACACTCTGCCGTTACTGACTCAGCAGGACGTATTGCCGGTCGTCACGGCCAGTGAACTCTGCAACCCGCAGATGGATAGCGACATTCTGTTCGGCATCGGTTTCCAGATGTACGAAAACCAGGAGCTCGACGACGCCAAGACCTGCATGGTCATGGCCGCGCCGAAACACCCACGCGCGTTTTGCTACCTGTCGATGATTACCGCTCAGGACGAACAGCTGACCACCGAGCAGCGTAACCGCCAAGCCTTCAACTACACGGCTTACGCGGCGCGGCAAAACGACTGGTGCGCAGAATACGGCCTGTATCAGGACTACAAATACGGCAACTCCGGGGTCAAGGCAGATGCGGCGCTGGCCACTCGCTGGCTGGAGCGCTCGTCGGTGCACGGCTATCCCGAGGCGCAGAAGGACCTGATCAAGCAGTACGAGGAGCAAGGCAATCTGGTCGCGGCCTACGCCTGGACCAAGATCATGGCCAAAGCCGATGACGCAACGGCGGCCGACGCCCTGAAAAAGAAAATGACGGCTGCGCAAATCGCCGAAGGCGACAAGCGTTACAGCGAACTTGCCGGCCAGGTCACCAGCAAGGAAGCCATGTACGCCGAAGCGCGGGAAGAAGACGTCGGCCGTTACTCTGCCGAGATCTACCAGGAATGGCCGGACACCTTCAAGGGCATGTCGTCAACCGAGCGTTACGACTACGTGAAGCAAACCATGTACACGGCAATCAAGCAGCCGTTCACCAAGAGCCGTGGCCACGTGCTGAGCTACATCGTGATCGATCGCGCTGCCAAGCTGAAAAAGTCTTACGCGGATATCTCGAAGGACCAGCGCATCGTCGCCATCATGGAAGATCCAGAGTTGTCGGTCGGTGAAACCATCGAGTCCGGTCTGCTGGTGGTCAAAAAGTTCTACAACTAAATACATACCTGTGGCGAGGGAGCTTGCTCCCTCGCCACAAAAAGATTTCTTGATACCCGTTATTCGCTGGCGTCCTGCTGCACCACCACCGTGCAAGTAATCCCCGCCGCCAGCAACACCCCATCCGGCACTTCATCAATATGAATCCGCACCGGCACCCGCTGCGCCAGCCGCACCCAGTTGAACGTCGGGTTCACATCGGCGATCAGCTCGCGGCTCTCCGGGTTGTCGCGGTCATAGATGCCACGGGAAATGCTTTCCACGTGGCCCTTCAAGACTTCGCCGCTCATCAACTGCATATCGGCCTTGTCACCGACTTTCACGCGGGGCAGTTTGGTCTCTTCAAAGAAGCCGTAAACCCAGAACGAATTCATGTCGACGACGGCCATTTTCGCCTCGCCGATGCGCGCGTAGTCACCGCGATGCACGTTGAGGTTGGTCACGTAACCGTCGACCGCCGCGCGCACTTCGGTGCGTTTGAGGTTGAGTTCGGCCGCTTCCAGTTGCGCTTGGGCGTGTTGATAATCGGCCAGCGCGGCGTCGGCGATGTTGCTGGCGTCGTCGCGGTTTTCCTTGGAGATCACCAGGTTGTCGAGGTCGGCGCGGCGATGGGCGTTGACCTTGCGCATCTCCCACGTCGACTTGCGCGAAGCGACCAGCGACTGCGCCTGTTTCACCGCGATGCGGTAATGCTCCGGGTCGATCTGCATGAGCAAATCGCCTTTCTTAACCAGTTGGTTGTCGCGCACCGGCACGTCGATCACTTCACCGGTGACGTCGGCGGCAACGTTGATAATGTCGGCGCGAACCCGGCCATCGCGGGTCCACGGCGTGTTCATGTAGTGCTCCCACAACGTGCGGCCGATCCACAGCGCCAAGGCCAGCACCAGCAGGGTCGCGAGCAGGCTGAAAAACTTTTTCATCAGATCGTTCTCAACGGTAAACAGTCAGCGCCATGGCGCCGAACAGACAGGTAAACAGACTCAGACGCAACAGCGCCGGGTGCCAGAAAAAACGGTACAGATCGAACCCGGACAGGAACCGGTCCACCGCCCAGGCCAGTGCCGCAGCGATGAAAAACATCAGGGTCATGGTCGGCATGTACACGCCGTGGAAGGCGATTTCACGAGGCATGGGCAATTCCTTCGGGCTTGGCGACGGCGTAGGCCGCGAGCGGTGATTGCGGGTCGAGCAGCGAAGTGCGGATAAAGTGCAGATAGCTCTTCACCCGCCGCAACGCCGAGGTATCGAAGTGCGGCGCGAACGGTTCATCGGTGGCCGCCACGCGACTGATCGCATGATCGACCGCCACCAGCGCACGTTCGAGATTGCTTGAGTTGGGCTGCAGAAACAGCCGCACCAGCGCGCGGCCCATCACGCGGATTGCCTGCCGCCACGGCTGCGATTCGGCATAGGCCGGGTGCACCGGCAGAATCGCCTGTTCCTTGCGCAACTCGATGATTGCGTGGCCGACTTCCAGGACCACAAACATCCAGCGCAGCAGGTGCTTTTGCACCTTCGGCTGCCCGGCCGCGAGACCGTAGGCCTGATGCAGCAAATCGCGGGTACGGCTCTCGAAACTCGAGGCGAGGCCTTTGAGCTTTCCGCTGATCGCGTAGACCACTTGCCCGCGCAAATCCTGCTCCAGACGTTTCCACAACCAGCGGCTGTTCGGCGGCAGAATAATTGCCCCGGCAGCGGCACAGACCAACATGCCCATGACCATGGCGATGTAGTCGTTGATGAAGGTGTATGGGTTGTAGACGGTCAGGTTATCCGGCACCGAACCGGTGCTGAAGAAGATCAGCAACCCGAGGCCGACACCGGCGTATTGCGGGCGCGACGTGAGGAACGAACCGAGCACGATGACGGGTGCGAGCATCACGCACAGCAGCGGGAAACCGTCGATCCACGGGAAGATGAAAAACATCTCGACGAAACCGATCAGCGCGCCGAGAAACGTACCGCACGCCATTTGGAATGCCATGCGTTTCGGGTTCGGCGTGGCGGCGGAGAGGCCCACGGTGGCGGCAGCAATCAGGGTCATCGTCGCGCCGCTTGGCCATGCGGTGGCGACCCAATAACTGCCCAGCACGATGAGGATGAACGAGGCGCGTATGCCTGATGCAGCGGCGGCCCACCAGTTGGTTTGCGGGGTGAACGGTTCGTCCCAGCGCTCACGTTCATGGCGGTGATCGGCCAATGAGGCGTGGGTCTGGGCATAACTGTGCAGGTCGTCGACGAAGCGATAAAGCAGTTCGTACGCGGTGTGGAAATCCAGTTGCTCGGCGTCGCTCGGTTCGCTCTCCTGGAAGAGGGCGCGCAGGCTGCGCACACGTGCCGGCAGGCCTTCCTTGTAGCTCGCCAGCGCTGTCGCCAAGCGCGCGGCATCGGGGCTGGTCAGGGCACGACCGCTAAAGCCGTCGAGTACTTCGGCGAGATCCTGCAAACCGGGTTTGATCGCCGCAACCACATGTTCTTCGCCGTTACCGCGCAGGCGTTCAAGCAACTGATGCAGCGCGTTGAAGCGCGTGGTGATGCCCATGAATTCGCTGTTCAAACGGCTCAATCGACCGTTACGCCGGCGCATGTGCGGGTCTTCGAATACGGTCACGCTGCGCAGCCCTTCGAGGCCCACGGCTTCGGCGATAAAGCGCACGTTGCTCGCCTCGAAAGCTTCAGCTTTGCTGCGCCCGCGCAGGCCATCGGTGACGAACAGCGCGAATACACCAAAGCGCTGATAGAGGGCGTTACGCATGGCCGCGCTGGCGGTTTGCGGCAGGATCGCGGCGCTGATCAGGGTTGAGCAGAGAATCCCCAGCGAGATCTCCAGCACTCGCCAAACCGCTGCCATGAACGCGCCGTCCGGGTGCGCCAACGCGGGCAAGCCAACCATCGCCGCGGTGTAGCCGGCGAGGACAAAACCGTAGGCGCGGAAATTGCGGCAACGCGCAGCACCGGCCGAGCAGATGCCGACCCAGATCGCCAGCGAACCGAGGAACAGCTCGGTGTTTTGCGCGAACAACGCGATCAACGTGACCATCATCGCCGACCCGGCCAACGTGCCGAGGAAGCGATAGAAACTCTTGGCAAACACCTGGCCGCTTTGCGGCTGCATGACGATGAACACGGTGATCATCGCCGTGCGCGGTTGCGGCAATTCCAGGCGCATGGCCAGCCACAGCGTGAGAAACGCGGCGATCAACACCTTGAAGATGTAGACCCAGGTCACGCCATCGCTGCGCGCCCAGTCGAAGAAACCTCGGCGCCATTCCAGGGAGTAGAGCCAGCGCAGAGGTGCGGGCAAGGAAGTCATTTAATTGCGCTCAAAGAGATTCGGTCTGGTTGCAGAATCTGTGGGAGCGAGCCTGCTCGCGAATGCGTTTTCATATTCAACGTTGATGTCGACTGATGAACCGCTTTCGCGAGCAGGCTCGCTCCCACATTAGGTCGTGTGTTCAACGCAGGAGAACCGGGGTTTTCGGGGCCTGGGTTTTCTCGGCGGTCGGCACATCGTTGCCGGCCCCGAGGCCGCCACCCAGCGCCGTCACCAGTTCGGCATGCGCACTGAGGCGCGCCGCCTGCACTTGCTGCTGCACCTGCTGCTGTTTGAACAGCAACGTCTGCGCATTGAGCACGTTGAGGTAATCGGTGAGGCCACGCTGATAGGCGATCATCGCGATGTCGTAAGTCTTCTGCGCGGTGGCCACCGACTCGGCGGCAAAGCCTTGCTGCTTGTCCATCGACTCGCGGCGGATCAACTGATCGGAGATGTTCTTCAGCGCATTGACAAGCGTCTGGTTGTAATGCGCCACGGCGATGTCGTAACCGGCGGAGGCTTCACCCAATTCGGCGCGCAGTCGGCCACCGTCGAAGATCGGCAGCGAGATCGCCGGCCCGACGTTGTAGTTGAGTTTCTTGCCGGTCAAAAACTCCAGCGCACCGCCGCCGGTGGCCATGTAACCGAGGCTGCCGACCAGATCGACGTTGGGGTAAAACCCGGCGTGAGCGACATCGATACCCCGCGCCTGCGCCGCCACTTGCCAGCGACTGGCGACCACATCGGGCCGCTGGCCGAGCAATTCGGCGGGCAGAGCCGACGGCAGTTTCAACGCAGCAGCGAGTGACAGTGTCGGACGCTGCAAGTGCGCGCCCGCCCCCGGCCCCTGTCCGGCGAGCGCGGCAATCTGGTTGCGACTCAGGGCGATTTCTTCGTCTAGCGCATCGAGCTGGCGATGGGTTTCCGGCAGCGGCGTTTCGGCCTGACTAACTTCGAAGTGCGTGCCGATTCCGCCGTTCAAACGTTTCTGCGCCAGATCGAGAATCTGCTGTTGCTGTTTGAGCGTCGCGGCAACGATGTCGCGCTGCGCGTAATGCAGCGACAGTTCGATGTAGGCGCGGACGATGTTGTTCTGCAATTCGAGCTGCGCCAATCGCGCCTCGGCGGCGCTCATGTGCGCCAGATCCACCGCGCGTTCACTGGCATTGCTTTCACGGCCCCAGAGGTCGAGGGCGTAGCTGAAACCCAGCGCCGCGTTGTTGTCCCAAGTGGTGGTATTGGCCAGATCGCCCGGGCCGTAGAACGGGTCGGTCGGCCAGTTGTGGCGTTTGAGGGTCGACTCGCCATTGATCTGCAACGACTCGGCCGCTTCGGCGACGCCGGCCAGGGCTTTGGCCTGACGCACCCGCGCAGCGGCCATGGCCATACTCGGGCTGCCCTTCACGGCGAGGTCGATCCAGCGGTTGAGTTGCGGGTCGCCGTAGGCTTGCCACCATTGCGCGGTGGGCCAGTGGGCGTCACGGGCGGCGTGGGCGATGGCGTCATCGGTGGCCAGAGAATTGGCCTCGATTGCCATGCCCTGCGGGGCAATTCCGTCCGTTGAGATGCAGCCGCCAAGACCCAGGGTAAAAGCCAGAACACTGAGCGGCAAAAGCGCTCTGTTGATGCGACGCGGCACAGCTGCGAATTCCTGAGAGAGGGGTAGATCAAGGACCCGTGTAGGAGCTGCCGCAGGCTGCGATCTTTTGATCTTGATTCCCTTAAAACAAAATCAAAAGATCGCAGCCTTCGGCAGCTCCTACAGGGATCGGCGCAATTCTAGGGAACGCCCTGTACCGCGATAAGCTGGGATTTCTGTGAATCTTTGTTACGGTTAACGAGATAATCCTTAAGTCTGGGGTCTCGCCCCTGAAACTTCGTGTCACAATTTGCCATCTCCCTTGAGAGCACCCCATGGACACTTTGCAAAACATGCGCGCCTTCAGTTGTGTCGCCGAAGCCGGCAGCTTCACCGCCGCCGCCGTGCAACTCGACACCACCACCGCCAACGTCTCGCGCGCGGTCTCCAACCTGGAAGCTCACCTGCAAACCCGTTTGCTCAACCGCACCACGCGGCGCATTGCGCTCACCGAAGCGGGCAAGCGCTACCTGCTGCGCTGCGAACAGATTCTGGCCTATGTTGAAGAGGCCGAAGCCGAAGCCAGCGACGCCCACGCGCGCCCGGCCGGACAATTGAAAGTGCACACCATGACCGGTATCGGCCAGCATTTCGTCATCGACGCCATTGCCCGCTACCGCAAGACCCACCCGGACGTGACCTTCGACCTGACCCTGGCCAACCGCGTGCCGGACCTGCTCGACGAGGGCTACGACGTGTCCATCGTGCTCGCCAGCGAGTTGCCGGACTCGGGTTTTGTTTCGCAACGGCTGGGCATCACTTACAGCATCGTCTGCGCCTCCCCGGCCTACGTGAAAGCCAACGGCGCCGCGCAAAAGCCCAGCGACCTGCTCAACCACGCCTGCCTGCGCCTGGTCAGCCCGGTGATCCCCCTGGAAAAATGGGCCTTCGACGGCCCGGAAGGCCAGGAAATGGTCACCATCAACAGCTCGCCGTTTCTGGTGAACTCCGCCGACGCGATGAAAACCGCGATCACCAGCGGCATGGGCGTGGGCGTGTTGCCGGTGTATGCGGCGATCGAAGGTTTGCGCAACGGCACCTTGGTGCGGGTCATGCCGAACTACCGCTCGCAAGAGCTGAACCTGTATGCGATCTACCCGTCGCGGCAATATCTGGATGCGAAGATCAAAACGTGGGTTGAGTATTTGCGCGGGTCGTTGCCGGAAATTCTCGCCGCCCACCAAGCCGAATTGGCCGCTTACGAATTAAGCGGCAGCCTCGCCGGCGCGCGCGTCGCCAACTGATTTTCAACACACCACGAAACCTGTAGGAGCTGCCGCAGGCTGCGATCTTTTGATCCTGATGTTTAAAAATCAAAAGATCGCAGCCTACGGCAGCTCCTACAGAATGGGGATTTCGCGGATCTTTCCGACAGGTTTTGCAGGTTGTCCGTCGGAAGTGCGGTGGCTAGGATTTGGGTGTCGCTGACGAATCAGCGACCGGACTTGGTCGTCCGGGTTTAGAATGGCGCACTTTTTCAGCTTGCTTAATGGCGAACTGTGCGTGGGAGGGCTTCGGCCCTGCCGGGTTTCCATTCCCTGGTCGACCAACCCACGTACGGTTCGCCACCCTACTGCTTGGTCGCAGTGCGTGACGAACTCCACATCCCGAATGGAGTTTCACCATGTTCAAACCAACGCCCAATCCACCTGAAACCGACGACACCACCCCCTACGAATTCCCCGGCTCAAAGAAATTCCACGAAGCCGCCGACCGCGCCCTCGACCACTACCTCAAACCCAACGCACTGACCCTGCGCTTTCACAAACCCAGCACCATGTTCCAGGTCGCCCCCGATCAGGACAGCGAAAGTCTGCTGGTCCACGCCTGCGAATCCCTGGCCCAGGCCAGTCTCATGACCAGCGACATCGCCGCCTACATCGACCTGCCGCAGCGACGGACGATTCTGGCCATCCAGCAAATCATCATGCTCGCCGAACTGGCGGTGAACCGCGTGCTGGATAACCACGAAATCCCGAAATCCCCGGCCCACAGCTAAAAGCCCCTCACCCTGACCCTCTCCCAAAGGGAGAGGGTCAGGGTGAGGTGTTTGGGCAAGTTACACCGACGTGAAATACCGAGTCGAACTCAGGCTCTGAAAGCCCCCAAATCGCCTCTCTCCTCGGGGAGGGGGCTGGCGTGAGCATCTGACAGGCGTCTTCCACCGACGGACAGAGATTCAACTTTGGAGAAATCAATCAAACCTGAAGAGTTATGGTTGATAGAACAACTATAGCCAAATGGTATAGCCAACCTGTCAAACCTGACAGTTCCTTATTATCTGCTCCACGCAAACACTACCAGTGAATCCCGCACTTGATTTAACGGAGCAAGACATGACCATTACAAGAGATACATTTGAAGGACGTAGAGAATCAGGAACCGGTTCTGTGAACGCCAGAATCAAAGACTACTTCACCGATAAATTTGAAGGGAAACCCGATTTCTTTGTGAGTGATGGAGAACTGGTGGCATTACAGGCGACCTATCAAAACTCCACAAGCACCTCATTTACCATTCACTTGATATTTGATGCAAAAATCGAGAAAGGCAAACATTTCTTCACGGAGAAATTCCCATGCCCGTTTCACTTTTTGTATATACAACACCACATTACAAAATACTATACCAGCATTAAAGATGCGGGCTCAATTGACGTAGAAGAGTTCGATATTGCCGATGGTATTTTCAAAGCCACCTTCAACTTCACCTTCAAGGACTTCGACAACAATAACAAGGAGCACCAGATTCATGATGGTCAGATTGATGTGCAAGGCCTTGAGATCATCGAGGGGTGAAGGCACTGACCACTCAGGTTGCAAAGTCTGACTCAAGTGCAGGCACGAGCAGGTATCAGCTACTGCTGCTCGCCGAACCGGCGGTGAACCGCGTGCGGGACTCCCCAATCCCCAACACACAGCTAAAAGCCCCTCACCCTAGCCCTCTCCCGCAGGGAGAGGGGACTGACCGAGGTGTTTGGTAGAGTTACGCCGACGTGAAAGTCCGAGTTGAACGCAAATTTTGAGAGGCCCACCATCGGCTCCCTCTCCCTCGGGAGAGGGCTGGGGTGAGGGGCAAATCCACCACAAAACCAAAGCCGACCACGCCCCGCTCCTCACCACTCAACAGGATGAGCGTTAGCTCGGCTGCAGCTCTTGATCTGTAAGGCGACGTCGGAGCGAAGGACCCCCGAGCCCCAGCGAGCGGGCCGCACGTAGGAGCAAGCCTTTTTGGTTACTTTTTTCTGGGCCGGCATTCCGGGCGTCTGGAAAAAGTGACCCGCCGTAAGGGCCATCCCTTTCAAGGTCTTTTCGTTTTGGCAGCCTTGAT
>NZ_JAMLFX010000012.1:87953-139838 GCF_023634765.1 Pseudomonas sp. AKS31 | reverse complement strand
AGGCTCGCTCCCACAGGAGATCTGTGGTGTTAACAAATCCTCTGTGGGAGCGAGCCTGCTCGCGAAGGGCGCACCACCGACTCAAGCAATATCGCTGTGCGCAAACTCCTCTCCGAGAAAATCAATCAACGTACGCACCGACGGTAACAACCCGCGCCGCGACGGAAAGATTGCGTGCACCACGCCGCACTTCGGCGCCCACCCCGGAATCAATTCGACGACTCGCCCTGCCGCGATGTCCTCACGCACCACCACACTCGGTAGATGCGCTACGCCAACGCCAGCAATGACTGCCTGGCGCAGGGCAATCAAATCATCCGTGACCATGCGCGGCGTATGGCGAATCAGCGCCGTGTCGTCATTCGGCCCGAGCAGCTCCCATTGATATTCACGCTGCGCCGCGCCCCAGTGCAGGCTCGGCAAACCATTGAGATCGGCAGGTGAGGGCGGTGACGACAGATGTTGGACAAACTGCGGGCTGCCGACCACCGACTGCGTGCTGTTGCCCAGCACCTTCATGACCATGTCGGTGTTCTCCAACGGCGGAAAGCGCACGCGCAGGGCGATGTCGAAACCTTCGTGCAGCAGATCGACGCGGCGGTTGGTGCTCTCGATAAACAACTCCACTAACGGATACTTGAGCATGTAACGGGTGAGCATCGGCCCGACCCACGAGTTGAGCAGCGCTGTCGGGCAACTCAGGCGCACCAGTCCCTGCGGTTCGGAGCGGTTGCGTTCGATCAGCTCGGCGGCGCTTTCGGCTTCGACGCGCATGGCCAGACAGCGCTGGTAATAGGCCTGGCCGATTTCGGTCAGCGAGCAATGGCGGCTGGTGCGGTGCAGCAGGCGCACGCCGAGGCGTTCTTCCAGTTCGGAAATACGTCGGCTGAGTTTTGATTTGGGCATGTCCAGTGCGCGCCCGGCGGCGGCGAAACCGTGATGTTCGACCACTTGGGTAAAGTAGTAGAGGGTGTTGAGGTCTTCCACCATCGTTCTCCATATAGAACGCTAAGGCTGATTTTTGCAGTCTAGTGCATTAATGGTCATGGATTTAAGCTTGATCCATCGCATCACTCACCCCCCATTGGAGACAACCATGAAAAACATCATCGGTATCTACACCAGCCCGCGCGGCCATTGGGTCGGCGATGGTTTCCCGGTTCGCACGCTGTTTTCCTACGACAACCTGGGCAAACACATCAGCCCGTTCCTGCTGCTCGACCACGCCGGCCCGGCCGATTTCACCCCGACCACCGAACGCCGTGGCGTGGGTCAGCATCCGCACCGTGGTTTCGAAACCGTGACGATCGTTTATGAAGGCGAAGTGCAGCACCGCGACTCGACCGGCAGCGGTGGCGTGATCGGCCCGGGCGATGTGCAATGGATGACCGCGGCTTCCGGGATCCTCCATGAGGAGTTTCACTCGGAAAACTTCGCCAAGAGCGGCGGCAAACTGGAAATGGTCCAGCTGTGGGTCAACCTGCCGGCCAAGGACAAAATGGCCGCGCCGGGTTACCAGACCATTCTCGACAGCGACATCCCGAGCATTGCGCTCAAGGACAACGCCGGTCGCCTGCGGCTGATCGCCGGCGAGTTCGAGGGCCACACAGGCCCGTCGCATACGTTCACCCCGATCGATGTGTGGGACTTGCGCCTGAACGCCGGCAAGTTGCTGACGCTCGATCTGCATGAAGGCCGCAACACGGCGCTGGTGGTGTTGAAAGGTTCGGTGCAGGTCAACGCAGTGGAGTCGGTGCGCGAAGGGCAGTTGGCGCTGTTCGAGCGTGACGGCCATCAATTGACGATCGAAGCCAGCCAGGACGCGGTGGTACTGCTGCTCAGCGGCGAGCCGATCGACGAACCGATCGTCGGTCACGGCCCGTTCGTGATGAACACCGAGCAGGAAATCCACCAGGCTTTCGCCGACTTCCAGTCCGGCCGCTTCGGCCAGATGCACGCTTAACGCACCACCACTGCGCTCTACACAGGACGCGTAGGCCGGTTCGCAGGCCAGGGATGGCTGTTGCCTATAGAAAAGAGGAAACGCCCATGAACACCCAATACAAACGTCTGGACAAGAACAACGCTGCGGTACTGCTGGTTGACCATCAGGCCGGGCTGCTGTCGCTGGTGCGCGACATTGAGCCGGACAAGTTCAAGAACAACGTGCTGGCGCTGGCCGATCTGGCCAAGTACTTCAAGCTGCCGACGATCCTCACCACCAGTTTCGAAACCGGCCCCAACGGCCCACTGGTGCCGGAGCTGAAAGCGCTGTTCCCGGACGCGCCGTACATCGCCCGTCCGGGGCAGATCAACGCCTGGGACAACGAAGATTTCGTCAAGGCAATCAAGGCCACTGGCAAGAAACAGTTGATCATCGCTGGCGTGGTGACGGAAGTCTGCGTGGCATTCCCGGCGCTGTCGGCGCTGGAAGAGGGCTTCGATGTGTTCGTGGTGACTGACGCCTCCGGCACGTTCAATGAACTGACCCGCGAATCGGCGTGGAACCGCATGTCCACGGCTGGCGCGCAATTGATGACCTGGTTCGGCCTGGCCTGCGAGCTGCACCGCGACTGGCGCAACGACATCGAAGGGCTGGGCACGCTGTTCTCCAACCACATCCCGGACTACCGCAACCTGATGACCAGCTACAGCACCCTGACTAACGGTAAGTAATCTGTCACCCCGTAAACCTGTGTAGGAGCTGCCGCAGGCTGCGATCTTTTGATGTTGTTTTTTAAAGATCAAAAGATCGCAGCCTGCGGCAGCTCCTACATGGGGTTTGTGGTGTTTTTGCGGGCGTGTTCATCCTCTGAAATCAATTGCTCCTACACTTGCTCAATCTGTGCGATCTTCTCGCGATTGGCCCCCGTCGGAGTTGTTTGATGCTGTCTCTGCTCACCGAACATCCGTTGTTCTGCGCGTTGATCCTGATCCTCCTCGATCTGGGCTTGTGGCGTCTGATCAGTTCCCATGGCAGCGAATGGAAACTGCTGGTGCGGGTGCTGATTTTCAGCCTGTTCAGCGTGCTGCTGTTCAACGAAGGCCTCAATCCGATGGAGCCGGCGCCGTGGGCCGATAACGTGCCGCTGCACCTGGCGGCGACCGGCCTGCAGATTGCCTGGTGGCTGTTCGGCGCGCGCACCCTGACGGTGTTGATTGGCGCAGTGATGATGCAGCGGGTCGGCCACACCGGGCGGCTGTTGCAGGATTTGCTTGGCGCGGTGATTTTCCTCATCGCGATTATTGCGGCGCTGGCCTATGTGCTGGATTTGCCGGTCAAAGGCGTGCTGGCAACCTCCGGAGCGTTGGCGATCATCGTCGGTCTGGCCTTGCAGAGCACGCTCAGCGACGTGTTCTCCGGGATCGTCCTCAACACCACCAAGCCTTATCAACTGGATGACTGGATTTCCATCGACGGCACCGAAGGCCGGGTCACCGACATCGATTGGCGCGCCACGCGCCTGCAAACCAGTCAGGGCAGCATGGCGGTGATCCCCAACTCGCTGGCGGCCAAGGCCAAGATAATCAACTTCAGTCGGCCGAGCAATATGTTCGGCGTCGCGGTCAGCGTGCAGGTCAGCCCGCATGCGCGGCCCAGTTCGGTGATCGATGCGCTGGAGCGGGCGATGCAGGGCTGTCGCCAGTTGCTCGACACACCTGCACCGAGCGTCGCACTGAAAAGCTCCGGCAGCAGTGGTGCGGAATACGAGATCAGTGGCTTCGTTGCATCGATGGGCGAGAAGCGCGTGGTGCGCAATCAGCTGTTCGACCTGGCGTATCGGCACTTGCAGGCGTCCGGGGTCAATTTGCTGTCGAGCGATGAAAGTGCTGCGCCGACCAACCTGTCGCGGCCTCGGGCGTTGCTCGACAGCTCGCCGATCTTCTCGACCCTGCGTCAGGAAGAGAAAGACACCTTCAGCCAGAACATGAACCTGCAAACCTTTCGTGCCGGCGAAGTCATTCTGGCGGGCGGGGAGGTCAGCGATCACTTGTTCATTATTGAGTCCGGTGTGGTGTCGGTGACGTTGAAGCGCCACGGCACACCGTTCGAGTCCGGGCGCATGGGGCCGGGCGAGGTGATTGGCGAGGCAGGGATCTTGTCCGATACCGCGTTGCCGGCGGACTTTTCGGCGAAAACCTTTTGCGCGTTGTATCGCATCGAGAAGTCTTACCTCAAACCGTGCCTCGATGCGCGTCATGACATCCACGACGCGATGCAGACGCTGCTCGATTTCCGCCTGCACAAGGCGCAATCGCTGACCGAGGAAGCGCCGGCGGTTGTACCCAAAAGAGGCTTTTTGCAGTGGCTGCGCAATCGCACCTGAGCATTACCGGTCGCCGACGGCATGACCCTGTGTACCGATCCGATGCAACCGCCGCGAGCGTCACGGGGTCAGATTTTTCACAGCCCACGGGCAGGAGCCTCAGCCGATGAAAAACCTGCGGATCGCCACCTATAACGTCAACGGTTTACGCGCGCGTTTGCCGAACCTGCTGGACTGGCTCAAGCGCGAACAACCGGACATCGCTTGCCTGCAAGAACTGAAATCGGTCGACACGGCGTTTCCTGCGGCAGAACTGGAAGCCGCCGGTTACGGCGCGATCTGGCAGGGCCAGGCCTCGTGGAATGGCGTGGCGATTCTCGCCCGCGACGCGCAACCGCTGGAGAGCCGGCGCGGTTTGCCGGGCGATCCCGATGACAAGCACAGCCGTTATCTGGAAGCGGCGGTGCACGGCGTGCTGGTCGGCTGCCTGTATCTGCCCAACGGCAACCCGCAACCGGGGCCGAAATTCGATTACAAACTGGCCTGGTTCGAACGGTTGATCAGCTACGCGAAAGACTTGCAAAGCAGCGATCATCCGGTGGTGTTGGCCGGCGACTACAACGTCGTGCCCACCGACATGGACATCTACAACACCCGTTCCTGGCTCAAGGATGCGCTGCTGCAACCCGAAAGCCGCGAGTGTTATCAGCGCCTGCTGGATCAGGGCTGGACCGATTCGCTGCGGCATCTGTATCCCGAAGATCGGCTATATACGTTTTGGGATTACTTCCGCCAGCACTGGCAAACCAACTCCGGTCTGCGCATCGATCATCTGTTGCTCAACCCGGCGCTGAGTCCGTATTTGCACGAGGCTGGGGTAGACGCCTGGGTGCGCAATGAACCCCACGCCAGTGACCATGCGCCGACGTGGATCCGTATCGGTTCGCGCAAGAAACGCTAGCGGTCGATTGGCGAAATCAATTGTCGAAAACAGTGCCTGATCCCGTATACATGGCGACCATCAACGCAGTGACCTGCGGCCCCATGCAAAAGGACTGAGCAATGAGTGAGCCACGCCTGACGAATCTGAAGCTGTACTTGCAGCGTCTGGGGTTTGATGCGCCGCCGGCACCGACGCTGGCAACGCTGCGCCTGTTGCAATTGCGTCACACCGGCGTGTTCCCCTTCGAGAACCTGGCGACAATCACCGGGGCGCCGGTGTTGATCGATCTGCCGTCCATCGAAGCAAAAATCCTCGTCGGTGGCCGTGGTGGTTACTGCTACGAACTCAACAACCTGTTCTTCGCCCTGTTGCTTGAATTGGGCTTCGATGCCCGGGCCATCAGCGGGCGCGTGGTGATGAATCAGCCCGAGGGCAGCTGGACAGCGCGCACGCATCGCTTGAGCCTGGTGACCATCGACGGCGTGCGCTACATCACGGACGTAGGTTTTGGTGGCATGGTGCCCACCGCGCCGCTGCTCCTCGACACTGAGGCCGAGCAGGCCACCCCGCACGAATCCTATCGCATAGAACAGCAGGCCGAGGGCTACATGCTGCGTGCCAATGTGGCGGGTGAATGGCGACCGATGTACCTGTTCGATCTGCAACGCCAGGAAGACATCGATTACACCATTGGCAACTGGTATGTCTCGACTCACCCTGAGTCACCGTTTACTCAGCGTCTGATGGTCGCGCGCACCGGGGATGGCTGGCGCAAGACCCTGAACAATGGCAGTTTCGCTGTTCATCGCATGGGTGCCGAGAGCGAGCGGCGTGATGTCGCGGACGTCGAGGATCTACTCGATTTGCTTGAGGTTGAGTTTGGGATACGGGGCGCGATCCCTCAGTTGTTGAGGCCGGTGCTCGGACGCCTTATCGAGTCTGGTCAGGGATCCTCAGCGTAAGCATCGACCTGGATCGTGAAGAGATTGATTTTGGCCCACGACTCTCGTTGCCTGACCTCTGTTTCCTCTGAGCCAATGCTGATCAGGTAGTTGATGCCTGTTGCTGGGTCTCTGAATCCATTTTGGGTCGAGTCCCAGACACAACAGGCGCGCGTGATCGGCGAAATCCCGAAGTGCTGTTCAAGGTACTGTTCGGCTTTCGAAGCATTGGCCCCGGATACTTCATAGCTGGCTGAAAATGGCTGGCCCATGCGGTCGAGCGCCTGTTTGCAGCCTTTGAATTCAACAAACGATGGCTTGTCTGCGAGCTTCGACAGAAAGTCATCACAGCCAAAGTCGGCACTGACGCTGTTGGCAATGACCAGCAACAGCGCGGGTATCAATCGGATCAGTAGTAGCCGTTTCAATTATTTCTCCACCAGCAATTCACCGACATATTTCCCGCCTTCACCTTTGACTCGCCGGCAGATCAGGTAGTCGTAGATGTCGTTCCATTTGATCAGCTCATAAAAGGTGACACAGCCGTCGGACAAATGGCCGACGTGGATGTAACGACTGCTGTTTCCTTTTGTGCCTTGCAGTTCAATGGGAAACCAGACGTCGGTGCAATGCAGATTACCTTGTGCCTTGTAGCCACCTGTGGAGATATTCCCGTGGGAGCGGTCGGGTGCCATGATCCGGTGGCGTCCGGGAGGAATCGGGGTAAATTCGCCGCCCCACTGGCTGTTAAGCGTCACCTTCGCCGTTTTGCCATTGAAGCTGACCTGTGCCCATTGCTGCAGCAGTTTGCCTTTGAACTCCGAGACCGCATGATCCGGTGCACCGGTGTACTTGACCTTGACGGTGGCCGGCGCCGTTGGCGGGGTATCCATCAGATATTTCAAGGCATTTTCGGTTTTCAGGCTGGCCGTCTGCCCGACGAACTCCGAATTGCCATCGGCAATCCTGAAGTAGGTTCGACCACCGGACTCCTTGGTGAAGGTCACTTTGGTGTATTCGCAGAGGGCGACGAGCGTGCCTTTTGGCTCAAGTTTGACACTCAGCCAACCGTTTTCGTCAGCCCGTTTGGTGTATTTGGTAACAACGACCGCCGGATGCGTACTGCCACCCTGTCGATTCGAGGGAGCCCGGTTATTGCTGAGTATTGCCTGCGCCATGCTGGTTACAACTCCTTTCAGGTGAATTCAGCCACTGGTTGTTCCTGTTCAGGCCAGGTCGTCAGGCTCCAGATGCAGCAGTTCACTCGCTCGGGTCGACACTCTCTGGGTCAGTCCGCGCTCATTGGTGACGCCGCGAATGACCTTGCCCGACGCGGTGGTGATTTTGTAAGCGAAGTCGGGCACGGGCTCGCCATCGGCGTCCAGCAGGGTGAACTGCTCGTCGAAACCCAAGTTGATCGGCGGAACGGGACTGATCGGCGCGCCACCACCACTCTGGCCAATGATGACGGTGCCGGAACCGCCGACGATAACGTCGCCGTGGCTGCCCTGACTGCCTTGCGTGGCGGCGTTTTTACCGTTGATGAAGACGGTTGCGGAAATGTTACCGCTGATGGCGCTGCCGCAAGAGGCGGGGTCGCCGAGGCGCGCGGCTGGCAAACCATCGAAGAATACGTCGGGGGAGCCGGCAACTATTTTCTGTGCCGCATGGGCAGGGCATGTTGTGGCGTCTGTGGCGCGAGCAGCGGGTTTTCCACTCATGGTGACTTCCTTTTCTTGCCCGGCAGGGGGCATCCGTTGATCCGTACGGCATGGCTTCTGATCGTGCCACGTGATGAGGGGGTACTCAAGTCATCAGGCCGTTTGAGTGACGAGTAACCCGTCCTGATATTTTGTATACAAAACCATAGACACTTGTCGCGAGTATTGAATACAGTGTGCGCATAACAAAAACCAGGGAACCCCCCACCATGAAAACGCCCCATGTTTCACACCAACGGCCCGAGGACGAAAATCTCGGGGTCGGCGCGAATATGGCTTACGGCCTGCAACATGTTCTGACCATGTACGGCGGTATCGTTGCGGTGCCACTGATCATCGGCCAGGCGGCCGGCCTGTCGCCGGCGGACATTGGTTTGCTGATTGCTGCTTCATTGTTTGCGGGGGGGCTGGCGACGCTGCTGCAAACCCTGGGTCTGCCGTTTTTTGGCTGTCAGTTGCCGCTGGTGCAGGGCGTGTCGTTCTCTGGCGTGGCGACCATGGTCGCGATCGTCAGCAGCGGCGGGGAGGGCGGCTTTCAATCCGTGCTCGGTGCGGTGATTGCGGCGTCGTTGATCGGCTTGCTGATCACGCCGGTATTCTCGCGAATCACCAAGTTCTTCCCGCCCTTGGTGACCGGCATCGTGATCACCACTATCGGCCTGACGCTGATGCCGGTGGCCGCACGCTGGGCCATGGGCGGTAACAGCCACGCGCCGGACTTCGGCAGCATGCAGAACATCGGTCTTGCGGCAGTCACACTGGTTCTGGTGTTGCTGCTGAGCAAAGTCGGCAGCTCGACCATCTCGCGTCTGTCGATCCTGTTGGCCATGGTGATCGGCACGGTGCTGGCGGTGTTCCTCGGCATGGCGGACTTCTCCAACGTCACCACCGGGCCGATGTTCGGCTTCCCGACGCCGTTCCACTTCGGTATGCCGACTTTCCACTTTGCCGCGATCCTGTCGATGTGCATCGTGGTCATGGTGACCCTGGTGGAAACGTCGGCAGACATTCTCGCGGTCGGTGAAATCATCGGCACCAAAGTCGATTCCAAACGCCTGGGCAATGGCCTGCGCGCGGACATGCTGTCGAGCATGTTTGCGCCGATCTTCGGTTCGTTCACTCAGAGTGCCTTCGCCCAGAACGTCGGTCTGGTGGCGGTCACCGGGATCAAGAGCCGCTATGTAGTGGCCACTGGCGGCATCTTTCTGGTGATTCTTGGCCTGCTGCCGTTCATGGGCCGGGTCATCGCCGCGGTGCCGACTTCGGTACTCGGCGGCGCCGGTATCGTGCTGTTTGGCACTGTGGCAGCGAGCGGTATCCGTACGCTGTCCAAGGTGGATTACCGCAACAACGTCAACCTGATCATCGTCGCCACCTCGATCGGTTTCGGCATGATCCCGATTGCCGCACCGAACTTCTACGATCACTTCCCGAGCTGGTTCGCGACCATTTTCCACTCGGGTATCAGCTCGTCGGCGATCATGGCGATCCTGCTCAACCTGGCGTTCAACCACTTCACCGCCGGCAACTCGGATCAACAGTCGGTGTTTGCCGCGGCAGAAGAGCGGACCCTGCGCTATCGCGATCTGGCGGCGCTGCGTGAAGGCGATTACTTCAGCGACGGCAAGCTGCATGACTGCGATGGCAAGGAAGTGCCGGTCATCGAGCCAGATGACCACGATCATGGGCACGGCGCGCCGAAGGCGCAGGTGAAGAGCAGCGAACACGTCTGACGGCAGTATGTGAATAGAAAAGGGCCGATCTGTTTTATACAGATCGGCCCTTTTTATTTGAGGATCAAAAGATCGCAGCCTTCGGCAGCTCCTACACAGATCTCATACTCCGCCCACTTTGAGGATGAACGCTGAATCTGTAGATGCCGAAGGCTGCGATCTTTTGTTCTTTTCGAGCGCCCACAAAAAAGCCCCTGAATCTTTCGATTCAGGGGCTTTGCTATTTGGCTCCACAACCTGGACTCGAACCAGGGACCCAATGATTAACAGTCATTTGCTCTACCAACTGAGCTATTGCGGAATTGGTGCGTATGTTACTGATTCAAAAAGAGAAGTCAAGCATCGGTTGTAAAAATGACTGAATCCTCGGGACGGACGGTGACTTGTCAGCGATTGGCGGTTACCAGAAACGCAGCAGAGGTCTACCATGGCTGCCCGGAAGTGGTCACACGCGCTGCCGGCCATTCGCCGAAAAAGGTCCGCGCCATGAACCGTTTGTCCCGCAACAGTGAGGTGTTCGCATGAGCATCGCGCAAATCAGTCTGCCCAAGGGCGTCGGTCCCCACGCCGAAAAACTCTTCGATGCAATCACCCAGGCCAGCACCGCTGAGGAATTGAACCGCGCCGGTGGCAAGGCCGAAGGTTTTGTCCTGGGCCTTGAAAGCACCAAGGCGATCAAAAGCCAGATCGCCGAATCGCTGTACGTCGTTTATGACGACGCCGCGAGTCAGCGTGCCACCGAACTGGCTTAACTGCCGAAGGTGATAGTGCCCATCATCAGCTTGGCGTAAGCCGCGGTGGCCGCCAGTTGCACCAGCCACAGGACCAGGCCACCCAGGAAGACGCCGGTGGCGACTTGCAACACCAGGCTCTTTTCGCGTTTTGCCGCTGTGCGGGGGATGAAGTCATCCAGATCGTCACGGTCGGCGCGCAGGTTGTCGTTTTTCATATAGGGTCTCTTTCAGAAATCTTGGGTTCACACAAAATCTGTAGGAATGAGCCTGCTCGCGATAGCGTCGTGTCAGCCGAAGCTTCATTACCTGACACGCCGCCATCGCGAGCAGGCTCACTCCTACAATGGGATTTATGTGCAGTCTAGAGGTTAAGCAGCGTTCATTCGGACAAATAAAAAACGGGAAGCCCCAAGGCTTCCCGTTTTTCATAACGCGCTGAAATCAGATGACCTGAACAATCGCATCCGTCACAGCTTTGATGTTGCTCTGGTTCAGCGCGGCCACGCAGATGCGGCCGGTGTCCAGGGCGTAGATGCCGAACTCGTTACGCAGGCGATGCACTTGTTCAGTGGTCAGGCCCGAGTAGGAGAACATGCCGCGCTGACGACCGACGAAGCTGAAGTCGCGACCCGGGGCTTTTTCTGCCAACAGGGCAACCATCTGCTCGCGCATGCCGCGAATGCGCAGACGCATTTCCGCCAGTTCGGCTTCCCACTGTGCGCGCAATTCCGGGCTGTTCAGTACAGCTGCAACGATGCTCGCGCCGTGGGTCGGCGGGTTGGAGTAGTTGGTGCGGATCACGCGCTTGACTTGCGACAGCACGCGCGCGCTTTCTTCTTTCGACTCGCTGATGATCGACAGCGCACCAACGCGCTCGCCGTACAGCGAGAACGACTTGGAGAACGAGCTCGAGACGAAGAAAGTCATACCGGACTCGGCGAACAGACGCACGGCAGCGGCGTCTTCATCGATGCCGTCACCGAAACCCTGGTAAGCCATGTCGAGGAACGGCACGTGACCTTTGGCCTTGACCACTTCCAGCACGTTGTTCCAGTCCGCCGGGGTCAGGTCGACGCCGGTCGGGTTGTGGCAGCACGCGTGCAGAACAACGATCGAGCCGTTCGGCAGGGCGTTGAGATCGTCGAGCATGCCGGCACGATTTACATCGTGGCTGGCAGCGTCGTAGTAACGGTAGTTCTGCACCGGGAAGCCGGCGGTTTCGAACAGGGCGCGGTGGTTTTCCCAGCTCGGGTCGCTGATCGCCACAACGGCATTCGGCAGCAGTTGCTTGAGGAAGTCGGCACCGATCTTCAGTGCGCCGGTCCCGCCGACGGCCTGAGTGGTGATTACGCGACCGGCGCTGATCAGCGGCGAGTCGTTGCCGAACAGCAGCTTTTGCACGGCCTGGTCGTAGGCGGCGATGCCATCGATCGGCAGGTAACCGCGCGAAGCGTGTTGAGCTGCGCGAACGGTTTCGGCTTCGATCACGGCGCGCAGAAGTGGAATTCGCCCCTCTTCGTTGCAGTAAACACCCACGCCCAGGTTGACCTTGGTGGTCCGGGTATCGGCGTTGAATGCTTCGTTGAGGCCCAGGATTGGATCGCGGGGTGCCATTTCGACAGCGGAGAACAGGCTCATTATTGCGGCGGCTCTGAATGGAGAATGGAGGGACGTGTCGCGCTCCAGCCGGATGCACTAGAGCGGTGCACAAACGGGGAGCTAGTATAGAGGCCATTACCGAGCGATGGCGACAGGCGATTCGGCTTTTAGGGTAAGTTTTTCCGATTATTTCTTGACCGTTAGTCGACTGCGCGTGTCAGAGTCTTTACCGGATGTAGGACGTTTGCCTTGAAAGGTGAGGCAATCGCCACCACATTGAGCACAATCCAGGTTTTTTCTTGCGCGACACCGGTCGTTTGCGGTCGTCCCCGTGGTGCTCCGCTTGCTCGGAATGCCGCGATCCCAGAGGTGTATATGTCCGAATTCCAGCTCGTCACCCGCTTTGAGCCCGCCGGCGATCAGCCGGAAGCCATCCGCCAACTGGTGGAGGGCATCGAAGCCGGGCTGGCGCACCAGACGCTGCTTGGTGTGACCGGCTCGGGCAAGACCTTCAGCATCGCCAACGTCATCTCGCAGGTGCAGCGCCCGACCCTGGTACTGGCGCCGAACAAGACCCTCGCTGCGCAGCTGTACGGCGAGTTCAAGGCGTTTTTCCCGAACAACGCCGTCGAATACTTCGTTTCCTACTACGACTACTACCAGCCCGAAGCCTATGTGCCGTCGTCCGACACCTTCATCGAGAAGGATGCATCGATCAACGACCACATCGAGCAGATGCGCCTGTCCGCAACCAAAGCGCTGCTCGAACGCAAGGACGCGATCATCGTCACCACGGTGTCGTGCATCTACGGTCTCGGTAGCCCGGAAACCTATTTGAAGATGGTGCTGCACGTCGATCGCGGCGACAAACTCGATCAGCGTGCGCTGCTGCGGCGTCTGGCGGACCTGCAATACACCCGCAACGATATGGATTTCGCCCGTGCGACCTTCCGCGTTCGTGGCGATGTGATCGACATCTACCCGGCGGAATCCGATCTGGAAGCGATCCGCATCGAGCTGTTCGATGACGAAGTCGAAAGCATTTCCGCGTTCGACCCGCTGACCGGCGAAGTCATCCGCAAGATGCCGCGCTTCACGTTTTACCCGAAGAGCCACTATGTGACGCCACGGGAAACCCTGCTCGACGCCATCGAACACATCAAAGTCGAATTGCAGGAACGTCTGGAATACCTGCGCAGCAACAACAAACTGGTGGAAGCCCAGCGACTGGAGCAGCGCACCCGTTTCGACCTGGAGATGATTCTCGAGCTGGGTTACTGCAACGGCATCGAAAACTACTCGCGCTACCTGTCCGGACGTCCGGCCGGCGCGGCGCCGCCAACGCTCTACGATTACCTGCCGGCCGATGCCTTGCTGGTGATCGACGAATCCCACGTCAGCGTGCCGCAGGTCGGCGCGATGTATAAGGGCGACCGTTCGCGTAAGGAAACTCTCGTCGAATACGGCTTCCGCCTGCCGTCGGCGCTGGATAACCGGCCAATGCGTTTTGACGAGTGGGAAGGGGTGAGCCCGCAGACCATTTTTGTTTCGGCAACGCCGGGCAATTACGAGGCCGAGCACGCCGGACGTGTGGTCGAGCAATTGGTGCGTCCGACCGGTCTGGTCGATCCGCAGATCGAGGTGCGTCCGGCGCTGACTCAGGTCGACGATTTGCTCTCGGAAATCACCAAACGCGTGGCCATCGAGGAGCGGGTGCTGGTGACCACGCTGACCAAGCGCATGGCCGAAGACCTCACCGATTACCTCGCCGACCACGGCGTGCGCGTGCGTTATCTGCATTCGGACATCGATACCGTTGAGCGTGTAGAAATCATTCGCGACTTGCGCCTCGGTACCTTTGATGTGCTGGTGGGGATCAACCTGCTGCGTGAAGGTCTGGACATGCCGGAAGTGTCGCTGGTGGCGATCCTTGATGCCGACAAGGAAGGCTTCCTGCGTTCCGAGCGCTCGCTGATCCAGACCATTGGCCGGGCGGCGCGTAACCTCAATGGTCGGGCGATTCTTTACGCCGATCGCATGACCGGTTCGATGGAGCGCGCAATCGGTGAAACCGAGCGACGTCGCGACAAGCAGATCGCCTTCAACCTGGAAAACGGCATCACCCCCAAAGGCGTGTTCAAGGATGTCGCCGATATCATGGAAGGCGCCACCGTGCCGGGTTCGCGCAGCAAGAAGCGCAAAGGCATGGCCAAGGCTGCCGAAGAGAACGCCAAGTACGAAGCCGAATTGCGCTCGCCGAGCGAGATCACCAAACGCATTCGTGCACTGGAAGAGAAGATGTATCAGCTGGCGCGGGATCTGGAGTTTGAAGCGGCAGCGCAGATGCGTGATGAGATTGCCAAACTGCGCGAGCGGCTTTTGGCAGTTTGATTGATGTTGCCTGGTCGGGCCCCATCGCTGGCAAGCCAGCTCCCACAAGGATTGATGGCGTACACGAAATTTGTGAACACCAAAGAAACCTGTGGGAGCTGGCTTGCCAGCGATGGGGCCAGACTAGGCACAGCAAATATCAGTGGGATTCCCCAGCCTTCAATCCTTGTGGCAATTTCTTGGTCAACAAGACGGCCAACATACTGATCCCCAGCGCAATCCCGACAAAGTGAAACGCATCGTTGTAAGCCATGATCGCCGCCTGCTGGTGGACGATTTCGCTCAACTTGCCCAGCGCCGCCGTATCGTTGCCAAACCGATCGGTCATCGACGCCAAACGCTCGGCCACCTGCGGATTGGTCGGCACCACCGCCTCACGCAAATAATCGAAGTAAGTCTTGGTGCGCGCATCCAGCAGCGTTGCCAGCAAAGCAATCCCGATCGCACCCCCGAGGTTACGCAGGATATTGAACAGACTCGACGCCGACCCCGCGTCCTGCGGCAGGATGTACGCCGTGGCGATCAACGAAATGGTCACCATGATCAACGGCTGCCCCAGTGCGCGGATGATCTGGATCTGATTGAACTGCGGCCCGGCGAAATCCGGGTTGAGCACCCCCGAAGAAAAACTCGCCAGCCCGAACAATCCAAAGCCGATCGTGCACAGCCATTTCGGCGAAACAAACTTCATCAGCTTCGGCACCAGCGGAATCAGGAACAACTGCGGCACGCCCATCCACATGATCACTTCGCCGATCTGCAGGGCGTTGTAGTTCTGGATCTGCGCCAGGTACAGCGGCAATAGATAGATCGAACCGTACAACCCGACACCCATGCCGAGGCTGGAAATGCTCGACAAGCCAAAGTTGCGATTACGCAGGATGCCGAGGTTGATCAGTGGATTCGGTTTGGAAATCTGCACGATTACAAAGGTGATCAAACTTACCAGCGCAATGCTGCCCAAGGTCACGATCAGGCTCGATTCCAGCCAGTCCTTGCGATGGCCTTCTTCAAGAAACACCTGCAAGCACCCGAGGCCGATCCCGAGCGTGAGGATGCCGGTGTAATCGGTGCTTTTCAGCAGTTCCCAGTGCGCTTCTTTCTTCTCCAGCCCGTACATCAGGCCGGCAATCATGATCAGGCCCGGCGGAATGTTGATGTAGAAGATGTATTCCCAACCCCAGTTTTCCGTGAGCCAGCCGCCCAGCGTCGGGCCGATGGATGGGGCGAAGGTCGCGGTCATGGCAAACATCGCCATGCCTTTGGCGCGGTGGTGTTCGGGGAGTTTGATCAAGGTCAGGGTGAACGCCAGCGGGATCAGCGCGCCGCCGGTAAAACCCTGCATGGCGCGGAAGACGATCATGCTCTCCAGGCTCCAGGCCATCGAGCACAGCAGCGATGAAACCAGAAAGCCCAGCGACACCCACACCGCCAGCCGTCGTGCCGACAGCAGTTGCACCAGCCACGCGGTCAGCGGAATCATGATGATTTCCGCGACCAGATACGAGGTGGAAATCCACGAGCCTTCTTCCAGCGTCGCCGACAGTGCACCCTGAATATCTTTCAGTGACGAGTTGGTGATCTGAATGTCGAGCACGGCCATAAAGGCGCCGAGCATCACGCTCATCACCGCAATCCAATCGCGCCGGGTCGGTTCGCCGACCGGGCGGATCAGCGAATCACCGGCCATTGTCCGGGGCGTCTTTGATGTTCACTTTGGCAGTGACGGACATGCCCGGGCGGATCTTGCCGTGCAGCGGGTTGTCGGCCTTGAAGGTCAGTTTCACCGGAATCCGTTGCACGACTTTGGTGAAGTTGCCGGTGGCATTGTCCGGCGGCAGCAGGCTGAATTGCGCGCCGGACGCGGCGAACAGGCTGTCGACCCGCGCTTCGATCGGCGTGTCGCCATAGGCATCGAAGGTCAGCTCGGCTTTCTGCCCGGGTTGCATGCGGCCGATCTGGGTTTCCTTGAAGTTGGCCTGCACCCAGATATCTTCGTCCGGGACGATCGACAGCAGGTAAGCGCCAGCCTGCACCACTTGGCCGTTACGGGCGGCGCGCTGGCCGACCAGACCACTGATTGGCGCGTGGATTTCGCTGCGGGTCAGGTTGAGTTCGGCTTGCGCCAGATCGGCGCGGGCGTTGGCGATCTGTGCGTCGAGGCGTTTGATTTCTGCGTTCAGGGCGTTGACCTGCTGACGCTGACCTTGCGCATCGGCCTGCGCCTTGGCCACTTGCGAACGGGCGATATGAGCGTCAGCGGAGAGGGTGGTCACGCGTTCTTCGGAAACGTAACCGGGCTTGCGCAGGGTTTCGGCACGCGACAAATCCATCTGCGAGCGCCCGAGCGTTGCTTGGGTGGTTGCCACTTGTGCGTCGCTGGAAGCAATCAGGCTGGCTTGTTGAGTCAATTTGCTTTGCGCTTGCAGGCGTTCTGCTTCGCGAGTGGCGAGGGCGGCGTTGGCGCGGTCGATGGCCAGACGGAAATCATTCGGTTCGAGGCGCACCAGTAGCTGGCCTTTTTCCACGTGCTGATTGTCTTGCACCAGCACTTCATCGATGCGCGCGCTCAATTGGCTCGACACACGGGTGATTTCGCCCTGGACATAAGCGTTGTCGGTGCTTTCATAAAAGCGTCCCTTGAAAAACCAATGGGCGAAAAAGCCCCCGGCGATCAGCAGGACGAGCAGCAGGAAAATCAACAGGCGACGCTTGAGTTGGGCAGGCATGGGCAAACTGTAGTCGAGGAATTGTAAGTAAAGTTATCAGCAGGCGAATCTGGCATACAGCCGATAAACGGTAAATGCCATCTGCTGATATTTGCCCATTCACCGCGGCTTACGGGCGTTCCAGAGGCAAACTTGGCTTAAATGCCCTGCCCGCTGGAGCGGGGCGGGTGTCGCCTGTTACCATTCGCCGCTTGATTGTTTTGCTTTTCATTCTTTTCGAGACATGCCATGACCACCGTCCGCACTCGCATCGCGCCATCGCCTACCGGGGATCCCCACGTAGGTACCGCTTACATCGCATTGTTCAACTACTGCTTTGCCAAGCAGCATGGCGGTGAGTTCATCCTGCGCATCGAAGACACTGACCAGTTGCGTTCGACCCGCGAGTCCGAACAGCAGATCTTCGACGCCCTGCGCTGGCTGGGGATCGACTGGAGCGAAGGCCCGGACGTCGGCGGCCCGCACGGCCCGTATCGCCAGAGCGAGCGTGGTGACATCTATCAGAAGTACTGCCAGCAACTGGTCGACATGGGCCACGCGTTCCCATGCTTCTGCACCGCTGAAGAACTGGATCAGATGCGCGCCGAGCAAATGGCTCGCGGCGAAACCCCGCGTTACGATGGCCGCGCACTGCTGCTGTCGAAGGAAGAAGTCGCGGCCCGTCTGGCTGCCGGCGAACCCCACGTGATCCGCATGAAAGTGCCTAGCGAAGGCGTTTGTGTGGTGCCGGACATGCTCCGTGGCGATGTCGAGATCCCGTGGGATCGCATGGACATGCAAGTGCTGATGAAGACCGATGGCCTGCCGACGTACTTCCTCGCCAACGTGGTCGACGATCACCTGATGGGCATCACCCACGTGCTGCGTGGCGAAGAGTGGCTGCCATCGGCACCGAAACTGATCCTGCTTTACGAGTACTTCGGCTGGGAACAACCCGAGCTGTGCTACATGCCGCTGCTGCGTAACCCGGACAAGAGCAAGCTGTCCAAGCGCAAGAACCCGACCTCGGTGACGTTCTACGAGCGCATGGGTTTCATGCCGGAAGCGATGCTCAACTATCTCGGGCGCATGGGCTGGTCGATGCCGGACGAGCGCGAGAAGTTCTCGTTGCAGGAAATGGTCGACAACTTCGACCTCAAGCGTGTGTCCCTCGGCGGGCCGATCTTCGACATCGAGAAGCTGTCGTGGCTCAACGGCCAGTGGCTACGTGATCTGCCGGTGGAAGAATTCGCCGCGCGCGTGCAGAAGTGGGCATTCAACTCGGAATACATGATGAAGATCGCGCCGCACGTTCAGGGCCGCGTGGAAACCTTCAGCCAGGTTGCCCCGCTGGGCGGGTTCTTCTTCGCCGGCGGCGTCAATCCGGATGCCAAGCTGTTTGAATCGAAAAAGCTTTCGGGCGATCAGGTTCGCCAGTTGATGCAGTTGATCCTGTGGAAGCTGGAAAGCCTGCGTCAGTGGGAGAAGGACAACATCACCGCGACGATTCAGGCCGTGGTCGAATCGCTGGAGTTGAAACTGCGCGATGCGATGCCGCTGATGTTTGCTGCGATCACCGGTCAGGCGAGTTCCGTCTCGGTGCTCGATGCCATGGAAATCCTTGGCCCGGATCTGACCCGTTATCGTCTGCGGCAGGCGATTGACCTGCTGGGTGGCGTGTCGAAGAAAGAAAACAAAGAGTGGGAAAAGCTGCTGGGCGCTATCGCCTAAGCGCTTGCGGCTTTGTGCAGGAGCTGCCGAAGGCTGCGATCTTTTGATCGTGCCTTCGGCGCTTCTCCCGAATTTACGGGGGGAGGGCGGTAAGTGATTGTTATGCCGACGAAAAATTTTGAAATTTTTCAAAAATAAGTTTGACAGGCTTTCGATACGCCCTTAAGATTCGCCCCGTCCTCAGCGATGACATCAACGATGAGGGGCTATAGCTCAGCTGGGAGAGCGCTTGCATGGCATGCAAGAGGTCGACGGTTCGATCCCGTCTAGCTCCACCAATTTACACTTCGAAGCCTGGCCACACCGGCTCCGAAGCGATCAACACTCAGCGTTGATCAGTTGTATAGAAGGGTTTGCGTCCCCTTCGTCTAGTGGCCTAGGACACCGCCCTTTCACGGCGGTAACAGGGGTTCGAGTCCCCTAGGGGACGCCAGTTTTACAGAAGTGATGTTGCAAGATGTCACTCCGCCGAGAGGCGAAAAATCCGGGGCTATAGCTCAGCTGGGAGAGCGCCTGCATGGCATGCAGGAGGTCAGCGGTTCGATCCCGCTTAGCTCCACCAATTTACAGTTCAAGGTCTGGCCACACCGGCCTTGAATCGATCAGTTCTCAGCGCTGATCAGTTGTATAGAAGGTTTGTGTCCCCTTCGTCTAGTGGCCTAGGACACCGCCCTTTCACGGCGGTAACAGGGGTTCGAGTCCCCTAGGGGACGCCACGATTACCCGCTCTGCGGGATTTTATAAGGGTCATTCAATTATTGAATGGCCCTTTTGTTTGTCTGGCGTTTGGCCAAATCCCCTTTTTCCTTACACTGTGCTTCAGACCAGCGGTCATATCCTTGACTTGCAGAATATTATTATGCGAATAATATTCCAGTCGTAATATTCGGAGGCAACGATGAACGATAAAAAAGCCCAAACCCGCGAACGCATCCTCAAGGCTGCCAGCGCCGCACTGATTCAGCGTGGCCCGGCCGACCCCAGCGTGGGCGAAGTGATGGGCGCAGCCGGCCTGACCGTCGGCGGTTTCTATGCGCACTTCGAAAGCAAGGACGCGATGATGCTCGAAGCGTTCAAGCAACTGCTCGGCCGCCGCCGCGACCTGATTGCCGACATGGATGCCGATCTGACCGGTGAAGAGCGTCGCGCCTTGGTCGCTGCGTTCTACCTGTCGCGCAAACATCGTGATTCCAGCGATGCGGCGTGCCCGATTCCAGCGTCCATCGGCGAGTTAGGGCGTTTGCCGGAGTCGTTCCGCGTCGCGCTGAACGAACACCTGGAATTGATGATTGCGCAGTTGGCGTCCAGCCCCGAGGACACCGACAAAGCCTTGGCCGATGTGGCCTTGATGGTGGGTGGTCTGGCGCTCGCAAGGGCTCTGGGCCCGGGAGATTTATCCGATCGATTGCTGCGCGCGGCCAAGTCGGCAGTGCGTTGACCTGAAGGCAATACGCCTGAGGAGAGAGCGATGAACACGTTGAAGTGGATTCGTGGCGTTAATGGCACCTTGGGCTGGATTGCACCGAAACGCGTGGCGAGCAAAATGCGTCTGGCATTCATGACGCCACGTTCGCTGCCACTTCGTGATTGGGAGCTGCCGCTGCTGGCCAGTTCCGAACGCATCACTTTGCGCTTTGGCCTCTCGGCGCTGCGCTGGGGCCAAGGCCCGACAGTGCTGCTGATGCACGGCTGGGAAGGGCGGCCAACCCAGTTCGCCGCGCTGATCACTGCGCTGGTCGATGCCGGGTATACCGTCGTCGCGTTGGATGGTCCGGCTCACGGTCGTTCGCCGGGGCGTGAAGCCAATGTCGTGTTGTTCGCTCGGGCAATGCTCGAAGCCGCTGCCGAGTTGCCGCCATTGCAAGCGGTGATCGGTCACTCCATGGGCGGCGCCAGCGCCATGCTCGCCGTGCAACTGGGCTTGCGTACCGAAACCCTCGTGAGCATTGCCGCACCTGCTCGAATCCTCGGTGTACTGCGCGGTTTTGCCCGCTACGTTGGCATGCCGCCCCGGGCCCGTTCAGCCTTCATCCGCCAGGTCGAACAAGACGTCGGTATGCGTGCTGCCACGCTCGATGTTGCCCACTATCAACTGGATATGCCCGGCCTGATCGTGCACGCCGAGGACGACAATTTCGTCTCGGTCAAAGAGTCGCAACTGATCCACGAAGCCTGGTTCGACAGTCGTCTGTTGCGCCTCGAAGGCGGTGGTCATCAGCGTGTGCTGGCCGACCCTCGGGTGATTGATGGCGTGTTATCACTGCTGGCCGGTCGTAGCCTTCAGGCGCGCCAATCGGCTTGAGCTCCGTTACACTGCCCCGGTGGAATACATTGACCAGGAGTGGGGCATGGGCTGGGATCGGGCAACGCCGTTTACCATTGATCTGCAAGTAGGCGCCGAGGACATCGACGGGCTGGGCCACGCGAACAACGCAGTGTACGTGACCTGGCTCGAGCGCTGCGCCTGGCGCCATTCGCAGCGTCTGGGGCTGGATCTGGTCGAGTATCGGCGACTGGATCGGGCGATGGCGGTGGTCCGTCATGAGATCGATTATCTGGCTGCGGCTTATGAAGGCGACGAACTGCAATTGGCGACCTGGATCGTCGATTGGGATCAGCGCCTGAAAATGACCCGGCATTTCCAGCTCAAGCGCCCGAGCGACAACGCCACGCTGTTGCGCGCGCAGACAACTTTTGTCTGTATCGAGCTGTCCACGGGCAAGCCAAAGCGCATGCCGGTCGAGTTCGTCGAGGGCTACGGACCGGCGATCCTGGCACTAGCCTGACCCGATCCCTGTAGGAGCTGCCGAAGGCTGCGATCTTTTGATTTTGCTGTTTGCAGATCAAGATCAAGATCAAGATCAAGATCAAAAGATCGCAGCCTTCGGCAGCTCCTACAAGGGATCTGCGGATTTGTGCGATATCCAGTAAACTGCCGCACGTTTTTCTTCAAGTAGTGTTTTCCCATGCAAATTGCTCTGGCGCCCATGGAGGGGTTGGTTGACGACATTCTCCGCGACGTGCTGACCCGCGTTGGTGGCATCGACTGGTGCGTGACCGAATTCATTCGGGTGAATGACCAGTTACTCACGCCGGCCTATTTCCACAAGTTCGGCCCGGAGCTGCTCAACGGTGCCCGCACGGCCTCCGGTGTGCCATTGCGCGTGCAATTGCTCGGTTCTGATCCTGTGTGCCTGGCGGAGAACGCTGCACTGGCCTGCGAACTCGGTTCTGAGGTGATCGACCTCAACTTCGGCTGCCCGGCCAAGACCGTCAACAAATCCCGTGGCGGCGCGGTGCTGCTCAAGGAGCCGGAGCTGCTCAACCAGATCGTTGAGCATGTCCGTCGCGCTGTGCCGGCACATATTCCCGTGACCGCAAAAATGCGCCTGGGCTTCGACAGCCCGGACGGCTCGCTGGTCTGCGCCACGGCGTTGGCCGAAGGCGGCGCCGAGCACATCGTGGTTCATGCGCGAACCAAAATGGACGGCTACAAACCGCCGGCGCATTGGGAGTGGATTCCGCGTGTACAAGACGTGGTCAAAGTCCCGGTGTTCGCCAACGGCGATATCTGGAGCGTCGAAGACTGGCGGCGTTGCCGCGAAATCAGTGGCGTAGAAGACATCATGCTCGGTCGCGGCCTGGTCTCGCGCCCGGATCTGGCCAAACAAATCGCTGCCGCCCGCGCCGGTGAAGAGGTGGTCGAGATGACCTGGGCCGAGCTGATGCCGCTGATTCAGGACTTCTGGCTGCAAGCCAAAGCGCAGATGACTGCACGTCAGTCGCCGGGCCGTTTGAAGCAATGGTTGGCCATGCTGACGCGCAATTATCCCGAGGCGACCGAGCTGTTTACCGTACTGCGGCGCGAGACGGAGCCGGATCATGTCTCGCGTCTGCTCGGTCTGCCAGTGGCTGAAGCGGCCTGAAAAAAATCTGCAAATAATCTCTTGAAATCATTTCAGCGGTCCCTATCTAAGGGGTACGCGATGCCGAATTCGGGTCGCGGAGTCAAAAAACCTTGCTGATTGTTTTCAGGAGATTTGAACCATGAGTACTGCATTTTCCCTCGCGCCACTGTTCCGTTCCTCGGTAGGTTTCGACCGTTTCAACGACCTGTTCGAAACCGCCCTGCGCAACGAGCCAGGCAGCAGCTACCCACCTTACAACGTCGAAAAGCACGGTGATGACCAATACCGCATTGTCGTAGCGGCAGCCGGTTTCCAGGAAGAAGACCTGGAACTGCAAGTCGAGAAAGGTGTGCTGACCATCAGTGGCGGCAAGCGTGATGCCAACGAAGGCGTGACCTTCCTGCACCAGGGCATCGCCCAACGTGCTTTCAAGCTGTCCTTCCGCCTGGCCGATCACATCGAGATCAAGGCTGCGGATCTGAGCAACGGTCTGCTGAGCATCGACCTGCTGCGGGTGATCCCGGAAGAGGCGAAAGCCAAACGCATCCCGATCAACGGGACGCAGAAGCCGGCGTTGCAGCACTGAGTCATGTGCCGCAACACAATCGTCTGAACAGACGATGAGCCGCTGAATGAAGGCCCCGATACGTCGGGGCCTTTTTTGTGCGCGCAAGAAAACCGCTGTTCGACTTTGCCGCTGGCGGTGGTTTCTCTACAATCCGCGGCAGTTTTGCCGACCCCCATTCCTCACCGGTCGGCCTGGAGCCTTTTTTCATGGACGATATTCAACAGCGCTGGCTGTGCGCTTTGTCTGCGCCAATGGCGGCAATCAATACCGGTGCCAGCTACGACGACCCCGCGTTCTGCGACGATCGCTACATCGATCTGCAAGACAGCTGGGGTATCGATGACCGTGGGCAGTTGTTCGACATGCTCGAACGGATGACTGACGACGGCCATGCCAAACACCTCAGCGCGGCCTATCTGGCGTGGCAGCGTTGCCTGCCGAGTGAATGGCAGGCTTTGCTTGACGATCTCCCGGCTCGTGAACGCATCCTGCATGAATTTGCCAGTCGCACCTTCGGCAGTTGCGGGCCGGGCGGGATATTGTCCTGGGACTATGGCCGCATGGGCTTTCTCTTGCGTTGCGCCGTGCGCAATCAGTGGATTGACCTGGATGAGAGCAACTGGCTGCACAGTCGTTTGGCCCTCAGAGCGCAATTTCACTACGGTAGCTGGATGGCTTACTTCGATGGCTTTGTCGTGGGCCGAACCTTTTGGTCGTGCCTGAGCGCCAGTGACGATGAGCTGGCGCGCGAACTGGATCGCCAAGGGGCCAACGCCCTTAACGTGCGGATTGCCCGTGGCCTTGCCGAGAACATCCCTCGGTTTCTGGCTGATTTGCCATGGCACCTGGAAATTGATCCGCCGCCACGTCCGGCATCGCTCAAGGAGTTCGACTGGTCATGAGTTGCTGGATTCGCCTGGGCATCGAGCCTACCACTGACGAAAGCCTGATTCGCGATGCCTACCGCGCACGCTTGCCGGCGCACCACCCGGAGACTGATCCGCAAGGGTTTCAGGCGCTGCGCATGGCCTACGAAAATGCTCTGCGTCTGGCGCGTGAGGAAGAGGAAGAAGAGCCCGAACCAACGCTCGAAGCCTCAGAGCACAAGGACGTTGAAGTCCCTCAGGCGTTCTTGGATTTCTGTGAACTGCTGGATGATCCCGCTCGCCGCTTCAATTTTGCCGCGTGGCAGGCATTTGTCCGGAGTCTGGATGAACTGCCGCTGGAGGTGCTCGATGACCTCAGTTGGGGGCTGTACCACCGACTGGCTGACGCCGGTCCGTTGTCGTACCGCTGCGCGAATCTGTTAGCCAAACGCATGGCCTGGGATCAACAGTTGCTGGATCTGGAGTACGACGACGCCCGTCAGGTGGGATTCTTTCTCCAGCGAATCGAAACGCCTGACCCGTTCGATACGGATCTGATGAGCACATGGTCAGAGGCAGCACAGACCGAATCGCTGTGGTACGCCCGTAGTCTCGACTTCATCTTCACCCAGCGTCCACTCCATGAGTTCGCCGAGTTCGCCACTCGACACACCTGCCTGCCGTTGCCGGATGATGCCGCGTTTCTCAAACGGGTGCTGGTGCAGTTCACTCAGGCGGGAATCGGCGTGCCGATATTTTTGCAGTGCTGCGTCGAACAGCAACTTGCAGCGCCGGATGACGTCGACTGGCTTTATCTGCTGGCGTGTCAGAGCAGTCTGCTCGGGCGCGACGATCAGGCATTGCCTTGCTGGATCCGGCTGTGGAACGAACATCGTCATCCAATGGCGGAAAGTCGCCTGCTGGAGTTGTGTGCCAAGCGGCAGTCGACTTTTCTACCTCTGCTGATTCAGGCATTTGATCGCCTCGAGGACTGCTCTGACTGGTCGGAGGATCTCGGCGATGACGGCCAGGTGTATGGCAGCCCGTCACAACATCCCGAGACGCTGAACCGTTGGCTGGGTGTCGCAAGATTAGCGCTTGATAGCCTCGCGCAAAGCTTTGTCGATTGGCGTATGACGGGTGATGAACTGCCATTGCTCGCGCAGCTGCTGGGCGAGAACGCCGACAGCCGACTGTTGCATCTGTACCGGCACGCCTGGGCACTGCACCGGGGTGATTCGGCTTTGCTGCAGCAGATTCTGGATGCACCGTTGCCGGTCGATGCTCTCGAAAACCTGGTGATGAGCGGATTCAAATACCAGGCCGAGCAACACTTGCGCTGGTTGAGCAGGGCTCCGATTGCACTGGCCATGCGCGCTTTCAGTGACGCGAATTCAAGCTCGCGGCCATTGCCGCAGGTGCTGACGCAAGGTGAGCCGCACAAGGTCTGTCGGTTATGGTTGCGCCGCTTGCGGCCCTACAACGATGCTGCGCTGGAGCGAATCGCAGAAGCCTTCAAGCTGGGTGCGGTCAAAGACGACTGTGACTTGTCCGAACTCGACTTGATGCTCCAGTTGAGCCGTCGCGGTATACAGTTGCCGCCGGTCGGGCTGGGGGAGGCGACGTGGGAGTGGCATGCCCAGACGTTGTTTTTGCTGGCGTTGCTGGAACAACCCGAACGCTGGTTACACATGATTGATGCGCAGTCCCTGGAGCGTCTGGCATTCAATCCGGCCCATCCTTTGAGTCGTCTGCAGCCTCTGTTGCGGCGCTTGCAGCGTGAACAAGGCCATTGCGACGGTTTGCTGGGATGGCTGCAAGGCCATGATCCGGTGCACGGTTTGTTGGTGCAGCAATTGTTCAGCGTTCAACAGGCACTCGACAGCGCGCGATTGCCTGCCAATACCCTGCTTTACACCTGCCTCGAAAGCGATCGTGCTGCATGCGGCGACGATTTGCTGGGGTTGATGATGTTCTGGGGCGTGCTCTATCACGACCCGAGCCTGAGTGCTGAGCAGCATCGCGCATTGCTGCAGTCAATCGCGGCGATCAGTTGTGAAGACGATTGGTTCGAAGGCTTTCGCGACGGCTTGATCAAGGGCGAACCGGTGTGGCCGCCGCGCAAAGTGCTGACGGATTTTGGTGTCGACAAATTGCTGGCGTACGAGGCGCTGGATACGCTCAAGGGCTTGGTTCGTTATGGGGCTGCTGGCGTGCCGAAAACCCGAGTCTTGCGGCAGTTGCAGCAGGGCAAGGACGACGCGCAGAACGGCATCGGCCTGCGATTGGCGCTGTGCGCCTTGCTGTCCTGGTCGGAGCGTTTGCTGCTGGCGAGAAGCGATGTTCAGCCGGTACCGGCGAGAGCGATCTGGCGTCTCGGCTCGCGGTTGGGGCGCAAGGCTTTTATCGGCCAGGTGCTGGGGTGTTTGGTGATTACACCGGTGGCAGGGCTGCTCACGGGCACCACGGGCGCTGGCATGCTGGTCTTGTTGCTGGACGTGCTGTTGGTGTTCGGCGCCATTCTTCGTCGATTGCACGACATGGGCCGGGGCATTCCCACGCTGCTGATTTTCATGGCGCTGACGCCGGTTTTGCCATTTTTGCCATTGGTGCTGTTCGGATTGCCCGGTGACAAGTTGCCCAACCGCTATGGTGTGCCGCCGGACAGCGGCGATAGCGAGATGCTGTCCGGCGGCCTGCAAGCTGCCTTGCGGCGGCTCAACGGTTAGAGGCGCAGTTGATCCAGCGCCTTGTTCAGCTCTGCGCGATGGCTGGCAATCGCCGAGGGTTGCTGGCCGGCGAGCACGGTAGTGAAGTTGTGCAGCCATTCGGCAATGTGCTCGCGTTGCGTGCCGAGGCTTTGCATCCATGCCCGCTCCAAACGGGCGAGCAGTGTGCGGTTGGGCAGCGCATCGCGTGGATGGACTTTCAGAGTGGACAGGCGGTTATGGCTGTCGCGACGCGCTTGCTCGTCCAGACCGGTGGGGCTGCGATCGATGCTGTGACTGTGGCGTTCACCGGTTTCGAGCAGGGTGACGTCGACTTCGAGCAAACCGTTGATGTCATAGCTGAAGCGTACGTCCAGCTCCTGGATGTGCTCAGTGGGCGTCAACGTGACATCGAAAGCATCAATCAGAATGTTGTCGCACACCCACGGCCGTTCACCCTGATAGACGGCGATGCGCAGCACTGTTTGCTTGGGTTGGGTGGTGTAATAGCGCTCCACCCTTGAGGTCGGGATGATGGTGTTGCGTTCGATGATCGGCGAGAAAGCACCTTTGATGTCTTCGCCACGCATGGTCGCAATCCCCAGCGTGTACGGGCAGACATCCGTCAGAATCAACTCTTCAACCGCCCCGTCACGCGCTTTGCACGCCGCTTGCGTCGCCGCGCCCAACGCCACAATGGTATCCGGATCAAGATGCCGGTAAGGCAGGCGCCCGAACAGCGTGGCGACCATTTGCTGCACCGCCGGCATGCGCGTGGCGCCGCCGACCAGTACCAGGCTGTCGAGGTCGCGCGGCTTGAGGCGGGCATCGCGCAGGGCTTGTTCGATCGGTGCGCGCAAACGGGCCAGCAGCGGCTCCCAGATTCTTACTGCGGCGGCTTCGTCCAGCGACCATTCGAACGTCTTGTCACCATGGCGCCAGCTCAGTGGCTGAACACCTTCAGCGAGTTTGCATTTCAGTTGCTCCAGCGCATCGCCGAGAGTTGCCATGCTTTGCGCATCGACCATGGCCGGGGTCAGTTGCCAGTGTTTCAAGCAGGCCTGCAATAGCGCAGCGGTGAAGTCTTCGCCGCCGAGAAAGTTGTCGCCGGTGGAGGCGTGCACTTCGATCAGTGGCAAAGCGTATTCCAGCACCGTGACATCGAAGGTGCCGCCGCCCAGATCGAAGATCAGCGTGCGTTCGAATTTCTGTTCATGCAGCCCGTAAGCCATGGCGGCAGCGGTCGGCTCGTTGATCAGACGTGTCACCGAGAGCCCGGCCAGTTCGGCGGCAAACAGCGTGCGTTTGCGTTGTTCGTCGCTGAAATACGCCGGCACGGAAATTACCGCTTCCGAAACGCTATGGCCGAGAAAGGCTTCGGCGTCCTGCTTGAGTGCGCCGAGCACCAGCGCCGACAACTCTTCCGGGCTGAACTGACGAGCACCGAGCTGGACTTGTTTATCGCTGCCCATGAAGCGCTTGAATGCTGCGGCGGTGCGATCCGGGTGCGTGGTCAGGCGGGCGCGGGCGGCTTTGCCGACCAGAATGGTGTCGTCTTCATCGAGGCTGACCACCGACGGCGTCAGCACATCGCCCAGGGCGTTGGGAATCAGTCGGGCCTGACCGTCCTGCCAGACGGCGATCAGGCTGTTGGTGGTGCCAAGGTCGATGCCCAGCAGAGCCGGGCGGGGGAGGGTTGCATCCTGCATGACAGATCTCGAAACGGCGCAAAAACCGCGACCCTACAGGTTGGCGCAAAGCGTGGCAATTGCGCTTCTGTTGCAACGTGCACCGGTTATGGCAGGAGCTTTTTCAGATCCTCCAGCGCAACCGGTCGACTGTGCAGATAGCCTTGATACAAATGACAGCCCAACCCTTGCAGAAACGCCAGTTGTTCCGGGGTTTCCACGCCCTCGGCAATCACCTCCAGCTCAAGGCTGCGCGCCATGGCGACGATCGCGCGGATGATCTCGGCATCGTTCGGGTCGGTCGTCGCATCACGGATAAACGACTGATCGATTTTCAGCGTGTCCACCGGCAGACGCTTGAGGTAAGTCAGCGACGAATAACCGGTGCCGAAATCATCCATGGCAAAGCTCACGCCGAGCTTTTTCAGGCGGCGCATTTTGCTGATGGTGTCTTCCAGATTCTGGATGACGATGCCTTCGGTGATCTCCAGTTTCAGCAGCGAGCAGGGCAGACCATGGCTGCTCATGCTGTGTTCGATGCGCTCGACGAAATCGTTCTGGCGGAACTGGCGCGGGCTGATGTTCACGCACAGGCTGAACTTCAGCGGGTCGACCAGTTTCAGGGCGATCAGTTGTTTGAACGCATTGCAGGCTTCGTCGAGGATCCAGGTGCCGACTTCGAGAATCAGGCCGCTGTCTTCCAGCACCTTGATGAACTCGGTGGGTGACTGCGCGCCCAGCTCCGGGTGATTCCAGCGCACCAGGGCTTCGGCGCCGATGATTCTGTTGTCGCGGGCGTCGACCTGCGGCTGAAAGTGCATGTTGAACTCACCGCGCGACAGCGCCAGGCGCAAGTCGGTCTCCATGCGCAGCCGTTCGCTGGCGGCTTTCTGCATGGTGTTGTGATACATCTGCGTGGTGTTGCGCCCGGAATCCTTGGCCCGGTACAGGGCAATGTCGGCGCGTTTGAGCAGGTCGGTCGGCGTCGAGCCGTGATCGGGGATCAACGCCACGCCGATGCTCGGGGTCACTTGCAGACGCTGGCCGTCGAGGAACATCGGCTCCGAGAGTAATTCGCGCAAGGTGTCGGCGAGCGAACGTACTTGCGCGCTGACCTCATTGCGCGAGCCTTCGAGGCCGCTGAGCAGCACCACGAACTCGTCACCACCGAGGCGCGCGACCGTGTCTTCCATGCGCACACTGGCTTCGAGCCGCGCCGTGATGATTTTCAGCACCGTGTCGCCGACCGGGTGGCCAAGGGAATCGTTGATGTGCTTGAAGTGATCGAGATCGAGAAACAGCAAAGCGCCGCGCAGGTTGTGGCGCTTGAGCAGGGCGATCTGCTGGCTCAGGCGATCCATCAGCAAGGCGCGATTGGGCAGGTTGGTCAGCGGGTCGTGATAAGCCAGATGCCGAATCTGTGCTTCGGCGTTTTTCAGCAGGCTGACGTCCCGCGCGGTCAGCAGCAGGCACGCGGTTTCATTGAGGGTGATCGGTTCGACCGACACTTCCACCGTCAGCAACTCACCGCGTTTGTTGCGTCCGAGCATTTCCTGATGGTGCACGCGGCCCTTGATCTGCAATTCGGCAAGTAACGCCGAGCGCTGTTTTTCCTCGGCCCAGATGCCCACCTGATACACGGTTTTGCCTACGACTTCTTCGGCGCGATAACCAGTGAGGCGGCAGAAACCGTCGTTGACCTCCAGATAACGCCCGGTGTCGCGCTCGGTGATGGTGATCGCGTCGGGGCTGGAGTGAAACGCTTTGGCGAATTTCTCTTCACTGGCTTTCAGCGCCGCTTCCGAGCGCTGCTGCTGGGTGATATCGCGCAGGGTGGTGACGATGCAGGGCTGATCGCCGACGCTGATTTGCCGGCTGGAAATGACGCAAGTCAGCGACTGCCCGTCCTTGTGCTGGACGATGATCGCGACATTGCTCAAGCCCTGTTCGCGGATGACCCGTTCAATGCGTTGCAGGCTTTTCGCCGATGCGTCCCACAGGCCGATTTCTTCGGCGGTGTGACCGATGACGTCAGCGGCGCTCCAGCCGAACGTCTGGGTAAAGCTGTTATTGATTTCAATGAACTCGCCGCTGTCCTGGCGGGTGACGCAAATCGGGTCCGGGCTGACCTGGAACAGCGTGGCGAACTTCTCTTCCGAAGCCACCAACCGTTGCTCGCGCTCGACCTGGTCGGTGATGTCCAGCAAGGTGCCGGCCATGCGCAGCGGGGCGCCGTTGTCGTCACGGTAGAGGCGGGCGCGGCTTTCCAGATAGCGTGAGCTGCCGTCCGGCAATTGCACGCGATAGGTCAATTGATAGTTGCCCGCCGGGCCTTCGCGCAGGCTGCGGTAGGCATCGCGCATGCTGTCGCGTTCCTCACCGGGCACGCCCTCGAAAAACTCTTCGAACGATTCATGAAACGGTTTCGGTTCCAGCCCGTGCAATTGCGCCGCCCGGGCGGAGCCGTAAAGCATGCCGCTGGGGATGTGCCAGTCCCAGGTGCCGAGCTGCGCTGAATCCAGCGCCAGATCGAGGCGTTCCTGGCTGTCCTTCAAGGCGAGTTCAGCGGCTTTGCGTTCGGTGGTGTCGAGGAACGTGCTGAGCAGATACGGCTGGCCTTCGAGTTCGACTTTCTGCGCACTTAGAATACCGTCGTGGATCTGCCCGTTGCTGGCGCGAAACTGCACTTCCATGGCGATCAGCTCGCCTTTGGCTTTGGTCTTTTTCACCAGCTCTGTGCGTTGCTCGGGGTGTACCCACAAGCCCAGCTCCAGCGTGGTGCGGCCGATAGCGCTCTGTACCGGCCAGCCAAACAGGCTTTCAAAATACTGATTGGCCTCGCTGATGAGGCCGTCTTCCTGCCGGGTCAGCAAGACCATGTTCGGGCACAGATGAAAAAGTGTCGCGAAACGTTTCTCCGAACTGCTCAGGGCCTGCTCGCGCTGGCGCTGGTGGGTGATTTCACGAATCACCCCGATCATTCGGGGGCGGCCGTTTTTATCCGGCAGCAGACTGCCGCTGATCTCCAGCCAATGCAGGCTGCCGTCGGGCCAGCGGATGCGGTGGTGCATCGCTTGTTCCAGCGGCGCGCCGGCAATTACGGCGTGAAAAGCGCGAACGGTCTTGGCCCGGTCTTCCGGGGGTAACAGATCGAGATATTCCAGATCTTGCGGCAGTGGTTGCCGTGGATCGAAACCGAACAACGCCTGGGTGCCACGCGACCAACTGATCTGCCCGCGCTCGATGTCCCAATACCAGGCGCCGAGCCGCGCGCCGTTGAGCGCGGCCAGCAATTGCGGCGCGCTCTCCCAGCTCTGCTCGGAATGTCGCGGGTCAATCGCCTGAATACGCGGCATCGGCGGAATTCGGTCAACAGATTTCGGCATCGTGGACAGGCCTTGAGCTGATGGTGGCGTTAGGCACAGGGGCGGCGGCTCTATAGGAGTAGCACAAGTTGGCCTCAAGTCCCTGGCAGATCGATTTGTGCATCCAACAGGGCCATGAAGGCTCTTGCCGCATTCGAGAGTGTCCGTTCGGTGTGCAGGATATAGCCTAGCTGGCGAGTGAGCTGTATGCCCGGCAAAGCGATGCTCGCCACTTGATCGTCGAGCATGGTGCGCGGCAAAACGCTCCAGGCCAGGCCGATCGAGACCATCATCTTGATGGTTTCCAGGTAGTTGGTGCTCATGGCGATGTTCGGCGTCAGGCCCTGGGCTTCGAATAGACGTTGGACAATGTGATGCGTGAAGGTGTTGCCCCCGGGGAACACTGCCGGATGACCGGCAATGTCCGCCAGATTGACGGGGCCATTGCCGATCAGCGAATGCTCCGGGGCGACCACGAAATCCAGCGGGTCGTCCCAGACCGGCGTGGCTTTGACCAGTGCGTGAGGCTCCGGCGCCAGGGTGATGACCGCCAGTTCGGCGCGGCCATGGAGAATTTCTTCGTAGGCCACTTCCGAATCGAGGAACTGAATATCCAGCGCAACCTGTGGGTAGCGGCGGGTGAATTCCCTTAACAGCGGCGGCAAACGGTGCAACCCGATGTGGTGACTGGTGGCCAGGGTCAGGCGCCCGCTGACTTCACCCGTCAGGTTGGTCAGGGCGCGGCGGGTGTCGTCCAGCACGTTGAGAATCTGGTAAGCACGCGGCAGCAGGGCCCGGCCGGCCTCGGTCAGGCCGACTTCACGGCCCAGTCGGTCGAACAGACGCACCTTCAATTGCTGCTCCAGCCCGGCGATGCGTTTGCTGATCGCCGGCTGTGTCAGGTGCAAGCGTTCGCCGGCGCCGGAGAAGCTGCCGGTCTCGGCAATCGCGATAAAGGCGTTGAGGTTGGCCAGATCCATGTTCGTATTCCAGTTGGTTATCCAAAGCATAAAAAATATGAATTTGAGTTATTTAATCTAACCCCATAGGATCGGCCTCACAAGCCAAAGGGTTATTGATAAGCCCAGGGCATAGAAACAAGCTGATGAGGAACCGTCTGATGGCCGGCAAAACGCTCTACGACAAGCTCTGGGATTCGCATTTGGTCAAACAGCGCGACGATGGCTCGGCGCTGATCTATATCGATCGTCACATCATCCACGAAGTGACTTCGCCGCAAGCCTTCGAAGGCCTGCGTCTGGCCGGGCGCAAGCCATGGCGCATCGATGCCAACATCGCGACCCCGGACCACAACGTACCGACGACTCCAGAGCGCAAGGGCGGCATCGCAGCCATTGCCGATCAGGTCTCGCGTTTGCAGGTTCAGACCCTCGATGACAACTGTGATGAATACGGCATCGTCGAGTTCAAGATGAACGACGTTCGCCAAGGCATCGTCCACGTGATCAGCCCGGAGCAGGGCGCGACCTTGCCGGGCATGACCGTGGTCTGCGGCGACTCGCACACCTCGACCCACGGCGCGTTCGGCGCCTTGGCGCACGGTATCGGCACCTCCGAGGTCGAGCATGTGCTCGCCACCCAGTGCCTGGTCGCGAAGAAAATGAAGAACATGCTGGTGCGCGTTGAAGGGCAATTGCCGTTCGGCGTGACGGCCAAGGACATCGTCCTCGCGGTGATCGGCAAGATCGGCACCGCTGGCGGTAACGGCCACGCCATCGAATTCGCCGGCAGCGCGATCCGCGACTTGTCCGTCGAAGGCCGCATGACCATCTGCAATATGTCCATCGAAGCCGGCGCCCGCGTAGGTCTGGTGGCAGCGGATCAGAAGACCGTCGATTACGTGAAGGGCCGTCCTTTTGCACCGAAAGGCGCCGAATGGGACATGGCCGTCGAGGCCTGGAAAGACCTGGTCTCCGACGCCGATGCCAAGTTCGACACCGTGGTTGAGCTGGACGCTGCGCAGATCAAGCCGCAAGTCAGCTGGGGCACTTCTCCAGAAATGGTTTTGGCCGTTGACCAAAACGTGCCGGACCCGGCCAAAGAAATGGATCTGGTCAAGCGCGACTCGATCGTCCGTGCCTTGAAATACATGGGTTTGACCGCCAATCAGGCGATCACCGACATTCAACTGGATCGCGTGTTTATCGGTTCCTGCACCAACTCGCGGATCGAAGATTTGCGCGCTGCTGCCGTGATCGCCAAGGGTCGCAAAGTTGCTTCGACCATCAAGCAAGCGATCGTGGTGCCGGGCTCGGGTCTGGTGAAAGCACAGGCGGAGGCCGAAGGTCTCGACAAGATCTTCCTCGAAGCCGGTTTTGAATGGCGTGAGCCGGGCTGCTCGATGTGCCTGGCGATGAACCCGGACCGTTTGGAGTCCGGCGAGCATTGCGCCTCGACCTCCAACCGTAACTTCGAAGGCCGTCAGGGCGCCGGTGGCCGTACCCACCTCGTCAGCCCGGCCATGGCGGCTGCGGCAGCGGTGAACGGTCGCTTCGTCGACGTCCGTGAATTGATTTAAAGGAGCGCAGCATGAAAGCTTTTACCCAGCACACTGGTCTTGTCGCGCCTCTGGATCGTGCCAACGTCGACACTGACCAGATCATTCCGAAGCAGTTTTTGAAGTCGATCAAGCGCACCGGTTTCGGTCCGAACCTGTTCGACGAATGGCGTTATCTGGATGTTGGTCAGCCGTATCAGGACAACTCCAAGCGTCCGCTGAACAAGGACTTCGTCCTCAACGCCGAGCGTTATCAAGGCGCCAGCGTGTTGCTCGCCCGCGAAAACTTCGGTTGCGGCTCCAGCCGTGAACACGCGCCGTGGGCGCTGGAAGAATACGGTTTCCGCAGCATCATCGCGCCGAGCTATGCCGACATCTTCTTCAACAACAGCTTCAAGAACGGCTTGCTGCCGATCATTTTGAGCGACGCTGAAGTCGATGAGTTGTTCAAGCAGGTCGAGGCTGAGCCGGGTTATCAACTGCAGGTCGATCTGCAGGCGCAGACCGTGACCCGTCCGGATGGCAAGGTGTACAGCTTTGAGATCGACGCGTTTCGCAAGCATTGCCTGTTGAACGGTCTGGACGATATCGGTTTGACCTTGCAGGACGGCGACGCGATTGCGGCGTTTGAGGCCAAACATCGTGTGAGCCAGCCGTGGTTGTTCCGCGACGCGTGATTGATTCGAGATTGATGTAGTCAGGGCCGGCCCCATCGCTGGCAAGTCAGCTCCCACAGGGATTTGCGGTGTTCACAAAATCTGTGGGAGCTGCGGTGCGACGATTCGACTTGCCAGCGATGAGGCCGGAACAAGCACCACAAGATTCAAGGAAAGATCCCATGACCAGTACCGCCCAGCACACCCAGGTCGTACAAAAGCAATTCGGCGAACAGGCCGCCGCCTACCTGAGCAGCGCCGTTCACGCTCAAGGCACCGAGTTCGCACTGCTACAGGCTGAACTGGCAGGGCAGGGCAGCGCCCGAGTGCTGGATTTGGGTTGCGGCGCCGGTCACGTCAGTTTCCACGTCGCACCGCTGGTCGGGGAAGTGGTCGCCTACGATCTGTCGCAGCAGATGCTCGACGTGGTCGCCGCCGCTGCCGTTGATCGCGGGATGAGCAACATTGCCACGGTCAACGGCGCCGCCGAGCGCTTGCCGTTTGCCGATGGCGAGTTCGACTTCGTGTTCAGCCGGTATTCGGCGCACCATTGGAGCGATCTGGGTGTGGCCCTGCGCGAAGTGCGCCGGGTACTGAAACCGGGTGGTGTGGCGGCGTTCGTTGATGTGTTGTCACCGGGCAGTCCGTTGTTCGACACTTACCTGCAAAGCGTCGAAGTGCTGCGCGACACCAGCCATGTGCGCGATTATTCCGCCGCCGAGTGGTTGCGGCAGGTCAGCGAGGCCGGTTTGCATGTGCGCAGTACCACGCGTCAGCGCCTGCGTCTGGAGTACACCAGTTGGGTTGAACGCATGCGCACGCCTGAAGTGATGCGCGCAGCGATCCGCCAGTTGCAGCAGTCGATGGGCAATGAAGTGCGCGAATATTTTGAGATTGATGCTGACGGCTCGTTCAGTACCGATGTGATCGTGCTGATGGCCGAGCGATAAGAATTTTTCCGGGCGTGCCGGTAAAGGCGCACCGATTGAAGACACGAGGAAAGCATGAGCAAGCAGATTCTGATTCTCCCAGGTGATGGTATTGGTCCGGAAATCATGGCCGAAGCGGTCAAGGTGCTGGAGCTGTCCAACGACAAGTACAGCCTGGGCTTCGAGCTGAGCCATGACGTGATCGGTGGCGCCGCCATCGACAAGCACGGCGTGCCATTGGCCGATGAAACCCTCGATCGTGCTCGCGCAGCCGACGCTGTGCTGTTGGGCGCGGTGGGCGGCCCGAAATGGGACACCATCGAGCGTGACATCCGCCCGGAGCGCGGTCTGCTGAAAATCCGTGCGCAACTTGGCCTGTTCGGCAATCTGCGTCCGGCGATCCTGTACCCGCAACTGGCCGACGCTTCGAGCCTGAAGCCGGAAATCGTTGCAGGCCTGGACATCCTGATCGTCCGTGAGCTGACCGGCGGCATCTACTTCGGCGCGCCACGCGGCACCCGTACTCTGGAAAACGGCGAGCGTCAGTCCTACGACACGCTGCCGTACAGCGAGAGCGAAATCCGCCGCATCGCCCGTGTCGGTTTCGACATGGCCATGGTCCGTGGCAAGAAGCTCTGCTCGGTGGACAAGGCCAACGTCCTGGCGTCCAGCCAACTGTGGCGTGAAGTGGTCGAGCAAGTGGCCAAGGACTATCCAGAAGTCGAACTGAGCCACATGTACGTCGACAACGCCGCCATGCAACTGGTGCGCGCGCCGAAGCAGTTCGACGTGATCGTCACCGACAATATGTTCGGCGACATCCTCTCCGACGAAGCGTCGATGCTCACCGGCTCCATCGGCATGCTGCCGTCGGCCTCGCTGGATTCCAACAACAAGGGCATGTACGAGCCTTGCCACGGTTCCGCGCCGGACATCGCTGGCAAAGGCATTGCCAACCCGTTGGCGACCATTCTGTCGGTGTCGATGATGCTGCGTTACAGCTTCAATCTGCATGACGCGGCCGATGCCATTGAAAAAGCCGTCAGCGTTGTCCTTGATCAAGGGTTGCGCACAGGCGACATCTATTCGGCCGGTTGCACCAAAGTCGGTACGCAGGAAATGGGCGACGCAGTAGTCGCCGCGCTGCGGAATCTGTAATCTCTCGGGCCCGCTGCGAAATTCAATACAAAGCAGCGGCCCACTTTTCAAGAAGGTGTAGTTGCGATGAAACGTGTAGGTCTGATCGGTTGGCGCGGGATGGTCGGTTCCGTGCTCATGCAGCGGATGCTGGAAGAGCAGGATTTCGATCTAATCGAGCCGGTGTTTTTCACCACGTCCAACGTCGGTGGCCAAGGCCCGTCCGTGGGCAAGGACATTGCTCCGCTCAAGGATGCTTACAGCATTGACGAGCTGAAGACCCTCGACGTGATTCTGACCTGCCAGGGTGGCGACTACACCAGCGAAGTGTTCCCGAAGCTGCGCGAAGCCGGCTGGCAGGGTTACTGGATCGACGCGGCGTCCAGCCTGCGCATGAACGATGACGCGGTCATCATTCTCGATCCGGTCAATCGCAAGGTCATCGACCAGCAGCTCGACGCGGGCACCAAGAACTACATCGGCGGCAACTGCACTGTCAGCCTGATGCTGATGGGCCTGGGCGGTCTGTTCGAAGCAGGTCTGGTCGAGTGGATGAGCGCCATGACCTATCAGGCGGCCTCCGGTGCCGGCGCGCAGAACATGCGTGAACTGATCAAGCAAATGGGCGCGACCCACGCCGCTGTCGCCGATCAACTGGCCGATCCGGCCAGCGCGATCCTCGACATCGACCGTCGCGTGGCCGACGCCATGCGCAGCGACGCGTACCCGACCGAAAACTTCGGCGTACCGCTGGCCGGCAGCCTGATCCCGTGGATCGACAAGGAACTGCCGAACGGCCAGAGCCGCGAAGAGTGGAAGGCCCAGGCCGAGACCAACAAGATCCTCGGTCGCTTCAAGAGCCCGATCCCGGTCGACGGCATCTGCGTACGCATCGGCGCCATGCGTTGCCACAGCCAGGCGCTGACCATCAAGCTGAACAAAGACGTGCCGATCGCCGATATCGAAGGGCTGATCAGCCAGCACAACCCTTGGGTCAAACTGGTGCCGAACCAGCGTGAAATCAGCATGCAGGAGCTGAGCCCGACCAAGGTCACCGGCACCCTGAACGTGCCTGTTGGCCGTCTGCGCAAGCTGAACATGGGTTCGCAGTTCGTTGGTGCGTTCACCGTCGGCGACCAACTGCTGTGGGGAGCGGCCGAACCGCTGCGTCGCATGCTGCGGATTTTGCTTGAGCGTTGATCGTTTGAAGCAATGAAAGAACCCGTGCCTTGAAAGGGGTGCGGGTTTTTTTATGCCTGTGGTTTCTCGGGTGTTTGGACTGGCCCCATCGCTGGCAAGCCAGCTCCCACAGGGATTTGTGGAGTACATAAAATCTGTGAATCGCAACGCCCATTGTGGGAGCTGGCTTGCCAGCGATGAGGTCGGTGCAGGCGCCGCAAATCCTCGGCAGAAATTGCCTGCATGGCAGTCACCCGGTAAAGTGCCGCTCCCCCCGTTTCGCCAGAGGCTCGCACCATGACCCAGACCCTAGATATTGCCGTAATCGGCGCCACCGGTACTGTCGGCGAAACCCTCGTACAGATTCTCGAAGAGCGTGATTTCCCGGTCGGCAACCTGCACCTGCTGGCGAGCAGCGAATCCGCCGGCAGCTCGGTGCTGTTCCGCAACAAGAACGTGCGCGTACGCGAAGTCGACGAGTTCGATTTCAGCAAGGTCAAACTGGTGTTCTTCGCCGCCGGCCCGGCGATCACCCTGAGCTATGCCGCCCGTGCCCAGGCCGCCGGTTGCTCGCTGATCGACCTGTCCGGTGCCTTGCCGGCCGATCAAGCGCCGCAAGTGGTACCGGAAGCCAACGCCAAAGTGCTCGACGGATTGAAAGCGCCGTTTCAGGTCAGCAGCCCAAGCCCGTCGGCCACTTCGCTGGCGGTGGTGCTGGCGCCGCTGCTTGATCTGATCGACCTGCAATATGTCAACGTCACCGCCAATCTGGCGGTTTCCGCCCAAGGTCGTGAAGCCGTCACCGAGCTCGCACGGCAGACCGCCGAGCTGCTGAACATGCGCCCGTTGGAACCGACGTTCTTTGATCGGCAGATGGCCTTCAACCTGTTGGCTCAGGTCGGCACGCCTGACGCGCAGGGCCACACACTGCTGGAAAAACGTCTGGTGCGCGAGTTGCGCCAGGTGCTGGCTTTGCCTTTATTGAAGATTTCCGCAACTTGCGTTCAAGCCCCGGTGTTTTTTGGCGATAGCTTTAGCGTGACCTTGCAGTCAACTAAGCCTGTCGACCTGATAAAGGTCAACGCCGCACTCGAAGATGCGCCGGGTATCGAACTGGTCGAGGCCGGTGACTACCCGACTGCGGTCGGTGACGCGGTGGGGCAGGATGTGGTCTATGTCGGTCGTGTGCGCAGCGGTGTCGACGACCCGGCGGAACTTAATCTGTGGCTGACGTCAGATAACGTACGCAAAGGCGCGGCCCTTAACGCTGTGCAGGTGGCTGAATTGTTGATAAAAGACCTGCTGTAAAAGATACTTGGCAACAATTTGTCGACTGATTCTAGGTGAGCGCTATGCTTGCCCAGATCGCTTGATAACGTGTCACCCTCCGGGACTTTCCGGGGCATCAAAGAAATGATCGCGCGCGACATCTGTCGTCGTCGCGCGCAATGCCTTACGGCAGCGGTATTCAACATCTTCTCGCTGGCCGAGGAACGTTCAAACAAAGGATGAGGCTATGGTTCAAGTTCGCAAACTGGTGTTAGCAATAGCGGCCGCCTCGGCGCTGTCCTCCGGTATGGCGCATGCCCTCGGGCTCGGGGAGCTGACCCTGAAGTCGACCCTGAACCAGCCGCTGGTGGCTGAAATCGAGTTGCTCGACGTCAAGGATCTCACCGCTGCCGAAGTGGTGCCGAGCCTGGCTTCACCTGAAGACTTTGCCAAGGCCGGCGTCGATCGCCAGGCCTTCCTCAATGATCTGACCTTCACCCCGGTGCTCAACGCCAGTGGCAAAAGCGTGCTGCGCGTAACCTCGAGCAAGCCGCTGTCGGAACCGATGGTCAAATTCCTCGTGCAGGTGATGTGGCCGAATGGCCGTCTGCTGCGCGATTACAGCGTGCTGCTGGATCCATCGAAATTCTCGCCACAGACCGCTGACGCCGCCGCACAACCGGCGCCGTCGCAGACCATCGCTGCGCCGACCACGGGCGCTACGCACCCGACGCAATACACCACCACGCCGCGCGATACCCTTTGGGAGATCGCCGCGAAGGCGCGGACCGGTGGCTCGGTGCAGCAGACCATGCTGGCCATTCAAGCGCTGAACCCGGATGCCTTCATCGGCGGCAACATCAACCGCCTGAAAACCGGCCAGGTGCTGCGTCTGCCGGATTCGGTGCAAAGCACTGCGCTGCCGCAATCGAAAGCGATTGCCGAAGTGGCGGCGCAGAATGAAGCCTGGCGTCAGGGCCGTCGTTATGTAGGAAAGCCGGGCACCGGTCAGCAGCAGCTCGATGCGACCAACCGTGGTCGCGGCAATACCGGTGCTGCGCAGAACGCCCAGGACAATCTGAGCCTGGTCTCCGCCGAAAACACCAAGGCGCGTGGCAAAGGCCCGGCCGGTGATGCCAAGGCACTGAGCAACAAGCTCGCGGTCACTCAGGAAAGCCTCGACACGACCCGTCGTGACAATGAGGAACTGAAAAGCCGCATGTCCGATCTGCAGAGTCAGCTGGACAAACTGCAAAAGCTGATCGAGCTGAAGAACAACCAACTGGCAAAACTGCAGGCCGAAGGCGCGGGTGCTGCGCCAGCCGCCAATCCTGCCGCACCGGCGGTGCCTGCGATCACGGCTGAGCTGGCCGCGACACCGCCAGCTACCCCGGCAGACGCAGCGCCGACGCCAGAGTCCGCCATTGCGCCACCGGCTGAGACGCCAGTCGTCGAGCCAGTGGTCGCGCCGAAGCCGGTTGTCGAAGACGAGAAAACCTTCAACGAACTGCTGACCAACCCGATTCTGCTGGGTCTGGTGGGCGGCGGTGCTGTGGTTCTGCTGCTCCTGTTGTTGCTGCTGGCGCGTCGCCGCAAAGCGCAGCAAGAGGCCGAGAAACACATGCGCATGGCCCGTGCACTATCGGAAGAGCAAGAGTTCTCCGCCGAGCAGGATCTGCCGGAAAGCAGCTTCGAAGGTCTGGAAACCCCGGCGGCGAGCGTCAAGCTCAACACCCCGGCACCTGCGCCAGCACCTGCTGCGGCAGCGGTAGTGGCGCCGATCGTGATGGCTGAGCCGATTGCCGCACCGCTGGTGGCGCCGGCCGCCGAGCGTTCCGACGACGTACTCGACAAGGCGCAGTCGCACATCAACGCTGGTCGCCTGAATCAGGCTGCCGCGTTGCTGGAAGAGGGCGTCAGCCTGGAGCCGCAACGCAGTGATCTGCGTCTGAAGTTGATGGAAGTCTACGGTCAGCAGGGCGACCGTGATGCGTTCGTCGCTCAAGAGCGTCAGCTGGTGGCCAACGGTGAGAACTTCGCCAAGGTCGAAGAACTGAAAAGCCGCTTCCCGGCCATGGCGGTTGTCGCGGCCAGTGGTCTGGCTGCGGCCGCCGTCGCTGCCGAACTGGATGCGCAATACGTCAAGGATCTGCTGCTCGATGAGCCTGAAGCACCGGCGCCGGCGCCAGTGGAAGATGATCTCGACAGCGCGTTTGATTTGAGCCTGGATGATCTCGACAACATCACGCCAGTAGAGTCTGCGCCTGTGGTCGAGCCTGAAGCGCCGGTCGAGCTGGACGAATTCCCGGCGGACGACGACCTGAGCTTTGAATCGGTGCTGCAACAGCAGACTGAAATCAAAGAAAATCTGGATGACCTGTCGGACTTCGACCTGGATCTGGACCTTGGTGCCGAGCCGGTGGCTCCAGCGGCTGATCTGGCGGACGATGACTTCCTGCTGGACCTGGACGAAGGCGTGAAGGATCTGCCGCCGGTCGAGGCGCCAGTGGTGGCTGACGTGCCACAAGATGATCTGGAGCTGCCGGCCGATTTCGATCTGTCGCTGGCCGACGAAATGGACAGCAATCCAGCGGCCGAACCGGATGCGTTCGCTGCTGAGCTGGATGACGTCAACGCCGAGCTGGATCGCCTGTCGCAAAGCATCGCCGAGCCGACCTTCACCGAAGCCGACGCGGCACTGGGTGATGATCTGGGCGAAGATGATTTCGACTTCCTCGCTGGCACTGACGAAGCCGCTACCAAACTCGATCTGGCTCAGGCCTACATCGATATGGGTGACAACGACGGTGCGCGTGACATCCTCAACGAAGTGTTGACCGAGGGTGACGAGAAGCAGCGCGGCGAAGCCAAGGAAATGCTGTCGAGCCTTTAGTAAATCCAGCGGCACACGAAAACGGCAGCCCAGTGAGGCTGCCGTTTTTGTTTGGGCCGGATCCAGTGGTGTTTGAAGGATTGCTATCGCGAGCAGGCTCACTCCTGCATGTTGGAATGCGTTCCCCTGTAGGAGTGAGCCTGCTCGCGATAGGGCCAGAACTGCCAATAGAGAACTCTGGCATCCCTGAACCACAGCCTTATAATGCCCGCCTTTGCACAAACAGCAGGCTGTCCCACCTTGGCAAACATAGATAACCCGGCCGCCGAAATGGCCCCAGAGGGCTTTTACCGCGTCGCGCTGGGCGTTGAGTACAAAGGCTCGCGCTACAGCGGCTGGCAGCGTCAGTTGACGGGTGTGGCGACGGTGCAGGAAGAGCTCGAAAAAGCCCTGTCGAAAGTCGCCAACTCGCCGGTCTCCTTGCAGTGCGCCGGGCGCACCGACGCAGGCGTACATGCTTGCGGGCAAGTGGTGCATTTCGATACGACCGTCGATCGTTCGCTGAAAGCCTGGGTCATGGGTGCCAACATCAATCTGCCCCATGACATCAGCGTCAGTTGGGCGCGGGTGATGCCAGCGCATTTCCATGCGCGCTTCAAAGCCATCGCCCGACGCTATCGCTATGTGATCTACAACGATCAGATCCGCCCCGCGCACCTCAATGAAGAAATCACCTGGAACCACCGCCCGCTGGATGTCGAGCGCATGGCCGAGGCCGCGCAGTATCTGATCGGTACTCACGATTTCAGTGCGTTTCGCGCCGGCCAGTGCCAGGCCAAGTCGCCGATCAAGAAGATGCATCACCTGCGCGTGACCCGTCACGGCAAGATGATCGTGCTCGATATTCGCGCCAACGCGTTTCTGCATCACATGGTGCGCAATATCGCTGGCGTGCTGATGACCATCGGCGCGGGCGAGCGGCCCGTGGAGTGGATGAAGGAAGTGCTGGAGAGTCGCGAGCGCCGTTCCGGTGGCGTGACGGCGCATCCGTACGGACTGTATCTGGTGCAGGTCGAGTACCACGACGAATTCCCGTTGCCCGAACGTTTTATCGGGCCACATTTCCTTACGGGTTTCTCCGAACTTGACGGCTGACGCCCTCGAACGCTTTTGTTACCATCCGGGACTTTCCCGGTTTTTACCTCGGAGTTTTTCTCGATATGTCAGCCGTTCGCAGCAAGATCTGCGGGATTACCCGCATAGAAGATGCGCTGGCCGCCGTTGAGGCCGGGGCGGATGCGATCGGGTTCGTGTTCTATGCCAAGAGTCCGCGTGCGGTCACCGTGCAGCAGGCGCGGGCAATCATTAAAGCGTTGCCGCCATTTGTCACCACTGTGGGTTTGTTCGTTAACGCCAGCCGCTGCGAGTTGGGGGAAATCCTCGACGCGGTGCCGCTGGATCTGCTGCAGTTCCACGGCGATGAAGTCGCTGAAGACTGTGAAAGCTGGCATCGCCCGTATATCAAGGCACTGCGGGTCAAGGCGGGTGATGACATCGCAGCAGCGGTGGATGCCTATCCGAGTGCCAGTGGCGTGCTGCTCGACACGTATGTTGAGGGCGTGCCTGGCGGAACCGGCGAGGCGTTCGACTGGTCTTTGATTCCTCAGGGTTTGCGCAAGCCGTTGATCCTGGCCGGTGGCTTGACGCCCGAAAACGTCGCAGAGGCCGTGGCTCGGGTGAAACCGTACGCGGTTGATGTCAGCGGCGGGGTAGAGGCAAGCAAGGGCATCAAGGATCACGCAAAGATTCGAGCGTTCATCAACGCGGTACGCAAAGCGCCATATTGATGTGACGGCTGGCAGTCTGCCGCCGTCCATCAATGCACTTGCACAAAGCAGGCGCGGCTGAGGGTTTCTGGATCGCACGCAGGTCATGTTTCGCGCTGACCGTGGCTGTCCACCAATCATCGCCACACACATGAATTTAGCTGAAGGGCATACGCGGGGCTGCGAACCAGAGCGTTCGGGCCGCCGGTACTGGAGAAAGAAAGCATGAGCAACTGGTTAGTAGACAAACTGATCCCTTCGATCATGCGTTCCGAGGTCAAGAAGAGCTCGGTCCCTGAAGGTCTGTGGCACAAATGCCCGTCTTGCGAGGCGGTGCTGTATCGTCCGGAGCTGGAAAAGACCCTGGACGTTTGCCCTAAATGCAACCACCACATGCGCATCGGCGCACGTGCGCGCATCGACATCTTCCTCGATGCCGAAGGTCGCAACGAACTGGGCGCCGATCTGGAGCCGGTTGACCGTCTGAAATTCCGCGACGGCAAGAAATACAAGGATCGCCTGACCGCTGCACAGAAGCAGACCGGCGAAAAAGACGCGCTGATCTCCGTCAGTGGCACCTTGCTGGGCATGCCGGTGGTGGTTTCCGCGTTCGAATTCAACTTCATGGGCGGTTCCATGGGCGCCATCGTCGGTGAGCGCTTCGTCCGCGCCGCCAACTATGCGCTGGAAAACCGCTGCCCGATGATCTGCTTCGCTGCCTCCGGTGGTGCACGCATGCAGGAAGCGCTGATCTCGCTGATGCAGATGGCCAAGACCTCGGCCGTGCTGGCGCGTCTGCGTGAAGAAGGTATTCCGTTCATCTCCGTACTGACCGACCCGGTTTACGGCGGTGTTTCCGCAAGTCTGGCAATGCTCGGCGACGTCATCGTCGGTGAGCCGAAAGCCCTGATCGGCTTCGCCGGTCCGCGTGTTATCGAACAAACCGTGCGTGAAAAACTGCCGGAAGGCTTCCAGCGCAGCGAATTCCTGCTGGAACACGGTGCAATCGACATGATCATCCACCGTCAGGAACTGCGCCCGCGTCTGGGTAACCTGCTGGCACAAATGACTGGCAAACCGACGCCGAAATTCGTCGCCGCGCCAATCGAGCCGATCGTGGTACCACCGGTCCCTGCTGGCCTATGACCGAGCGCACCCTTGGCGAATGGCTCGCCTACCTTGAGCAGTTGCATCCTTCGGCCATCGACATGGGGCTGGAGCGTTCACAACAGGTAGCGTCCCGCATGGGGCTGGGCCAGCCGGCGCCTCGGGTGATCACGGTCACCGGCACCAACGGCAAGGGTTCGACCTGCGCATTCGTGGCTTCATTGCTGCGGGCGCAGGGCCTGAGCGTCGGTGTCTACAATTCTCCGCACCTGCTGCGTTACAACGAGCGGGTGCAGCTCAATGGCGTCGAAGCCACTGACGCGCAGCTGTGCGAAGCCTTTGCTGCAGTCGAGGCCGGGCGCGGCGACACTTCCCTGACTTACTTCGAAATGGGCACCCTCGCGGCGTTCTGGCTGTTTCAGCAGGCCGGGCTTGATGCGGTGGTGCTGGAGGTCGGTCTGGGCGGGCGTCTGGACACGGTCAATGTGGTTGATGCCGATATCGCCCTGGTTACCAGCATCGGCGTCGATCACGCTGATTATCTGGGGGATACCCGCGAATCCGTGGCCTTCGAGAAGGCCGGGATCTTCCGCCAGGGCAAGCCTGCCCTGTGCGGCGACCTGAATCCGCCGCAACCGTTGCTCGACAAGGCGCGTGAACTGGCCTGTCCGTTTTTCCTGCGCGGACGTGATTTTGACCTCGGCATTACCGATCAGCACTGGCAATGGCGCGGCACCGATGCGCAGGGTCAGGCTGTCGAATTGCACGACTTGCCGTTGCTCGATCTGCCGATGGAGAACGCCGCTCTGGCGTTGCAGGCTTATCTGTTGCTCGGTTTGCCGTGGAATGCATCGCAGATTGTCGCCGCCTTGCAGTCGACTCGCGTGGTCGGTCGACTGGATCGCCGTTCGTTCGAGTGGAACGGCAAGCGCCTGAATCTGTTGCTGGATGTTGGCCACAATCCGCATGCCGCCGAGTATCTGGCCCGTCGCTTGGCTGCGCGGCCACCGGTCGGCAAGCGTCTGGCGGTGTTCGGCCTGTTGGCCGACAAAGATCTGGATGGTGTTGTCAGCGAATTGAATGCTAGTGTCGAGCATTGGGCTGTTGCCCCACTGGATTCGCCGCGTGCCCGTCCGGTGGCTGAATTAAACGCTGCATTGCAGAACCTTGGTGCTGCGGTCGCGTCTTACGACAGTGTCGCCGCGGCCTTGGAAGGGCAGTGCGCAGTGGCTACAAGCGACGACGAGATTCTGTTGTTCGGATCATTTTATTGTGTCGCCGAGGCCCTTGAATGGTTGGCCCGGCGCTCCACGGAGGAAGCGGCAAATGGCTTTGCTGGATAAAGCGTACAAGCAGCGCATGGTTGGCGCTTTGGTGCTGGTCGCGCTGGCGGTGATTTTTCTACCGATGCTGTTTTCCCGTCAGGACGAGCAGCGTCAGGTGACGGTCGAAGCGCCCGCCGCGCCGCAAGCGCCTGTCGTGCCGCAGGTGCAGATGGAAACCGTGGCCGTTCCCGAGCCGCAAGCTTTGCCGCAAGAGCCGGTGCCAACCGATGAAGAGGTCGCAGAAGACACGGCGCCTGCTGCACCGGTTGCGCCAGCGCCGGCACCGGCAGCTCCGATCTTGATTGCCAAGCCCGCCGCGCCGCCAGCGGTGGCCAAGCCGATTCCTGCACCTGCGCAGCCTATTACCTCGGCATCGACCAAGCCTGACACCACGCAAAGCCGCGTCGATGCCAACGGTCTGTCGGTGAGCTGGTCGGTGCAGCTGGCCAGTCTGTCGAGTCGTGCCAGCGCCGAAAGCCTGCAGAAAACCCTGCGCAGCCAAGGCTATAACGCCTACATCCGCTCGGCTGATGGCAAGAACCGGGTGTTCGTCGGGCCGCTGATCGAGCGCGCCGAAGCCGATCGTCTGCGTGATCTGTTGAGTCGTCAGCAGAACCTCAAGGGCTTTGTGGTGCGCTTCCAGCCAGAGCGCGGTTAAAAACTATCGCCTCGATTGAAATGCACTGACAATCGCAGCTTACCGAGAGGCATGCGCTCTGCTAAAATGCGCCGCCTTATCCGTCTGTAGGCTGCACTGTGCCATTTACCTGGGTTGACTGGGCGATCGTTGCAATCATCGCCATCTCCGCTTTGATCAGTTTGAGCCGCGGCTTCGTCAAGGAAGCATTATCGCTGGTGACCTGGATCATCGCAGGAGTCGTCGCCTGGATGTTCGGTGGCTCATTGTCCGAGTACCTCGCCGGATACATCGAAACCCCATCGGCTCGCGTGATCGCGGGCTGTGCCATCATGTTTGTCGCCACACTGATCGTGGGCGCAATGATCAATTATCTTATCGGCGAGTTGGTTCGCGTCACCGGGTTGTCCGGGACCGATCGATTCCTCGGCATGGCCTTCGGCGCTGCGCGTGGCGTGTTGCTGGTGGTCGTGGCGGTCGGGCTGTTGAGCCTGGGGCCGGTACAGCAGGACGGGTGGTGGAAAGAATCACAGCTCGTGCCAAAGTTTCTATTGGTCGCTGATTGGTCCAAAAACCTGATTCTCGGGTGGAGCAGTCAGTGGCTTGCCAGCGGAATCAGCGTACCCGCTGATATTCCGTTCAAGGAGCAACTCTTGCCGTCGGCGAAAACGCCTCAGTGAGTGTTGTTCAGTTCAGATCCATTAAGTAGGGGTTGCGTCGCATGTGTGGCATCGTCGGTATCGTCGGTAAGTCGAACGTCAATCAGGCGCTGTATGACGCGCTAACCGTGCTCCAGCACCGCGGCCAGGACGCTGCCGGTATCGTGACCAGCCATGATGGCCGGTTGTTCCTGCGCAAGGACAATGGCCTGGTGCGTGACGTGTTTCAGCAGCGTCACATGCAGCGCCTGGTCGGCCATATGGGTATCGGCCACGTCCGTTACCCGACCGCGGGCAGCTCGACTTCGGCCGAAGCCCAGCCGTTTTACGTCAACTCGCCTTACGGCATCACTCTGGCGCACAACGGTAACCTGACCAACGTTGAGCAGTTGGCCAAAGAGATCTACGAATCCGATTTGCGTCACGTCAACACCAGTTCCGACTCGGAAGTGCTGCTGAACGTGTTCGCCCACGAGCTGGCCCAGCGCGGCAAGCTGCAACCGACCGAAGAAGACGTGTTTGCCGCCGTGACCGACGTGCACAACCGTTGCGTCGGTGGTTACGCGGTAGTGGCCATGATCACCGGTTACGGCATCGTCGGTTTCCGCGACCCGCACGGCATTCGTCCGATCGTGTTCGGCCAGCGTCACACCGACGAAGGCGTCGAGTACATGATCGCCTCGGAAAGCGTCTCGCTGGACGTGCTCGGTTTCACCCTGATTCGCGACCTGGCCCCGGGCGAAGCGGTCTATATCACTGAAGACGGCAAGCTGCACACCCGTCAGTGCGCGACCAACCCGTCCCTGACCCCGTGCATCTTCGAACACGTCTACCTGGCGCGTCCGGACTCGATCATCGACGGTGTGTCGGTCTACAAGGCCCGTCTGCGCATGGGTGAGAAGCTTGCCGAGAAGATTCTGCGCGAGCGTCCAGAGCACGACATCGACGTGGTCATCCCGATTCCGGACACCAGCCGTACCGCGGCACTGGAACTGGCGAACCACCTGGGCGTGAAATTCCGCGAAGGGTTCGTCAAGAACCGTTACATCGGTCGTACCTTCATCATGCCGGGCCAGGCGGCGCGCAAGAAGTCGGTTCGCCAGAAGCTTAACGCCATCGAGCTGGAATTCCGCGGCAAGAACGTGATGCTGGTCGACGACTCGATCGTGCGCGGCACCACTTGCAAGCAGATCATCCAGATGGCCCGCGAAGCCGGCGCGAAAAACGTCTACTTCTGCTCGGCGGCGCCAGCGGTACGCTTCCCGAACGTTTATGGTATCGACATGCCGAGCGCGCACGAACTGATCGCACACAACCGTTCGACTCAGGACGTGGCGGATCTGATCGGCGCTGACTGGCTGATCTATCAGGACTTGCCTGACTTGATCGAAGCGGTCGGCGGCGGCAAGATCAAGATCGAGCATTTCGATTGCGCGGTGTTCGACGGCAAGTATGTTACCGGTGACGTCGACGAGGCTTACCTGGACAAGATCGAGCAGGCACGCAACGATGCCTCGAAGGTCAAGACCCAGGCGGTCAGTGCGATCATCGATCTGTACAACAACTGAGTTATCACCGGCCCTGAGGGGCCGGTTTTGTATCTGACTTTCAATTTTCGGGAACAGGGCAAGGAGTGACAGCATGAGTCAGGAATGGGATGCCGGTCGGCTGGACAGCGACCTCGAAGGCGTAGCGTTCGATACCCTGGCCGTACGTGCCGGTCAGCATCGGACGCCGGAAGGCGAGCACGGTGATCCAATGTTCTTCACCTCCAGCTACGTGTTCCGCACCGCTGCCGACGCAGCCGCGCGGTTTGCCGGGGAAGTGCCGGGCAACGTTTACTCGCGTTACACCAACCCGACCGTGCGCGCGTTTGAAGAGCGCATCGCTGCGCTGGAGGGCGCCGAGCAAGCCGTTGCGACCGCAACCGGCATGGCCGCCATCATGGCGGTGGTGATGAGCTTGTGCAGCGCTGGCGATCATGTGCTGGTTTCGCGCAGTGTCTTCGGGTCGACCATCAGTCTGTTCGAGAAGTACTTCAAGCGTTTCGGTGTGGAAGTCGATTACGTGCCTTTGGCTGACCTGTCGGGTTGGGATGCGGCAATCAAATCCAACACCAAACTGCTCTTTGTCGAGTCGCCGTCCAATCCGTTGGCCGAGCTGGTCGACATCACCGCACTGGCTGAAATCGCACACGCCAAAGGCGCGATGCTGGTGGTCGACAACTGCTTCTGCACCCCGGCATTGCAGCAGCCACTGAAAATGGGCGCGGACATCGTCGTGCACTCGGCGACCAAGTTCATCGATGGCCAGGGCCGATGCATGGGCGGCGTGGTGGCTGGCCGCAGCGAGCAGATGAAAGAAGTCGTCGGCTTCCTGCGCACCGCCGGGCCGACCCTGAGCCCGTTCAACGCTTGGATCTTCCTCAAAGGTCTGGAAACCCTGAACCTGCGGATGAAAGCGCACTGCGCGAATGCTCAGGCGCTGGCCGAGTGGCTGGAGCAGCAGGACGGTATCGAAAAAGTCCATTACGCCGGTTTGAAGAGCCATCCGCAGCACGAGTTGGCCCAGCGTCAGCAGAAGGGCTTCGGTGCGGTGGTGAGTTTTGAGGTCAGAGGTGGCAAAGAGGGCGCGTGGCGCTTCATCGATGCGACCCGACTGATTTCGATTACCGCCAACCTCGGCGACAGCAAGACCACGATTACACACCCAAGCACCACCTCTCACGGCCGTCTGGCGCCGCAAGAGCGTGAAGCGGCGGGCATTCGTGACAGCCTGATCCGCATTGCGGTGGGTCTGGAAGACGTCGCTGACCTGCAAGCCGACCTGGCGCGCGGTCTGGCTGCGTTGTGATCGAGTTGTCTACGCCGACAGGAGGTACCCATGGCCGCGTTGCGTTGGTCACGGGTGCCGCGCGCGGTATCGGTCTGGGCATTGCTGCCTGGCTGATCAGCGAGGGCTGGCAAGTCGTGCTGACCGATCTGGATCGGGCGCGCGGTTCGAAAGTGGCGAAGGTGCTGGGTGAAAACGCCTGGTTCATTGCCATGGACGTTGCCGAGGAAAGCCAGGTGGCGCTCGGCGTGGCTGAAGTGCTGGGTCAGTTTGGGCGTCTTGATGCGCTGGTGTGCAACGCGGCGGTCGCGGATCCGCACAACATCACCCTGGAAAGCCTCGACCTGGCTTACTGGAATCGTGTGTTGGCGGTGAACCTCAGTGGTCCAATGCTGCTGGCCAAGCATTGTGCGCCGTATCTGCGTGCGCACAACGGTTCGATCGTCAATCTGGCGTCGACCCGTGCCGGACAATCAGAACCTGATACCGAGGCTTATGCGGCGAGCAAGGGCGGCTTGCTGGCGCTTACGCATGCATTGGCGATCAGTCTGGGGCCGGAGATTCGCGTCAACGCGGTCAGCCCGGGCTGGATCGATGCCCGCGATCCTTCTGCACGTCGCGCCGAGCCATTGGCCGAAGCCGATCATGCTCAGCATCCAGCAGGCAGGGTAGGGACGGTCGAGGACGTCGCGGCGATGGTTGCCTGGCTGCTGTCGAGGAATGCCGGGTTTGTTACCGGGCAGGAATTTGTCGTCGACGGTGGCATGACGAAAAAGATGATTTACGAGCAGTGAGAGGCAGCTGCAAGCGTCGAGCTGCAAGTTGAGGCGAGATCACGGTGTATCTGCTTTAGATGTTTATGCTTTTGCTTACAGCTTGAGACTTGCCGCTAAAAACTGTTTTTGAAAAAAACTTCAATCCTGCTATTGACTTAGGTTCGCTACCTGCGTAAATTTCGCGGCCTCGGAGATGCAAACGGGTGATTAGCTCAGCTGGGAGAGCGTCTGCCTTACAAGCAGAATGTCGGCGGTTCGATCCCGTCATCACCCACCACTCCCCGAGAGACTTGCGTAAGCAAGAGCGTAGGCTGAAAGTGCCTGCACCGA
>NZ_JAMLFX010000012.1:51627-87943 GCF_023634765.1 Pseudomonas sp. AKS31 | reverse complement strand
TCAGTCGGTTAGAATACCGGCCTGTCACGCCGGGGGTCGCGGGTTCGAGTCCCGTCCGCTGCGCCATATTTTACGAGTCAGGCAGTGTCTGGTTCGCGATTGCAAGGCACCGAAGCAAGCAGTCAAAACGAGTTACTTGAGCGCAAGCTCAAAGCGATACGCAGCGGTAGTTCAGTCGGTTAGAATACCGGCCTGTCACGCCGGGGGTCGCGGGTTCGAGTCCCGTCCGCTGCGCCATATCTGCTTCAAGGACCACTGAACGCCTTGAAGCACCGAAAACAGCCATTGGCTGATTCGGAGTCGATAGCAAAGACCCTGGTCGAAAGACCGGGGTTTTTTGTGTCTCAAATTTGGCTACTTTTCTTTTTCCTCCCTATCCCCGAATCCAAAGCAAATCCCATGTGGGAGCGAGCCTGCTCGCGAAAGCGGTGTGTCAGCTAATAATGTGCTGGCTGACAGTACGCCTTCGCGAGCAGGCTCGCTCCCACAGGGGGGATATCTATTGGTTCGGTAATCTGCTGCGGTCTCACGTCGCATTGATTTTTTGATTCTTTAGTCAAATTTTCGTAACTGGTTGTTTGCTGGGAGCTCAGAAACCTTTAAAGTTAACCTTTCGGTCAGCTTTGCACTGTCAACACGCCCTTTGTTTAGCCAAAAAGGGCTTCTGCAAGACTCGAGATTCCCCAGTAGATAACCAGAAGGGCGGACACATAACCGCCCAGAGGATGATCCATGTCCAACCGTGATATATCCCGGCGCTCGTTCCTTCAGGGCGGGCTGGTGGCGGGTGTGAGCGTCACGCTCACGCCGCTCAGCAGTCAGGCGCTGGCTGCCTTGATGGAAACCAGCGTCACCGTGCCGTCCGAGAAATGGCTCGGCAACAACGGCAAGGCGCGTCAGCGCAACGATGCACTGTCCAAGGTCTGCGGCAGCAAAGTCTTTGCCCGCGACATCCGTTCCAAGGATATGCCAGGCTGGCCTGAACAACAGGGCCACGCCATGTTGCTCAAAACCATCAAGGCTGACCGTATCTACGACGGCTACGACCTGTCGTGGCTCGGCGCTGACTTGCAGCCTGACCGCATCGTCACCGCCGCCGATCTGGACAAGGATGGCATCGTCTTCCCCGAAGAGCATGCCCCAGACCCATTGCTGCCGGAAGGCAAAGTGCCGATGTTCATCGGTCACCCGGTAGCGATCCTGATCTGGAACGACTTCGAGCGTTTCCGCCAGGCCAAGAACAAACTCAAATTCAATGACAAAGCGATTCGTTACGGTGCCAAAGTGCCGTTCTACGAAGGCGATCCGTATGGCAGCTTCCGCTACGTACGTGTGGGCGGCGCGACATCGGCCGACGAAGACGAGTTCGCCAGCCTCAAAGACTCGATCCTGTTCCCGATGTTGAAGAACCGTCGTCCAGTGTGGAATTCCCAGCCGAACCTGCACGGCAACCTGACCGAGCGCGGCCTGTTCTACGCCGACCGCATGAAGCAAGAGATCGATACGCCGCCGGACAACTGGCTGGTCTTCGACGAGCGCTACAAGACCCCGTCGATCGAGCCGGCCGCCATGGAGCCGGACAACGGCAACGGCTGGTACGACCCGAAAACCAAGACTCTGCATTTTGTCGTGGCGACCCAGTGCCCGCTGGAAGCTGCGACCGAGACCGCGAAAATGATCGCGCCGTCGCGTTTCGGCCTCGACAATCTGAACATGCACCCGGGTTACACCGTCGGTTACGGTTCCAAAGATCACAACATCTTCGTCTACTACGCAGCTCTTGCCGCGTTGTACGGCGCCGGTGTGCCAGTGCGCTTGGCCAACGACCGCTACGAGCAGTTCCAGAGCGGCATCAAGCGCCACCCGTTCGACATCCGCTACCAGTTGGCCGTGGACAAGAACGACTACACCTTCAAGATTTTCCGCGCCGAAATGAGCGTCGACGGTGGCGGCCGAATCAACTACAGCCCATCCGTCGCTGCGGTGGGTGCCACGGCGGCGCAATCGATCTACTACATGCCGCAGAACGATCAGCAGGTCACCGCTTACCACTCGCGTGGTGTGGAGGCGGGTTCCATGCGTGGCTACGGCACCCTGCAAAGCATGGCGGCGACCGAAATGATGGTCGACGAAATCGCCAATCGCCTCGGTGTCGATGCGATCGACTTGCGTCGCAAGAACGCCCTGCGTTCGGGCATGAAAAACACCCAAGGCGCGATCCCGGCCGGTGCCTTGCGTCTGCACGAAATCCTCGACAAGGCTTCGGTGCACGAAGTCTGGAAAAACCGCGATGCGATCAAGAAGCAGCGCGAAGCGGCCGACCCGGACAACTGGTACGGCGTTGGTTTTGCCATTTGCCAGAAAGACTTCGGCACCGGTTCCGAAGCGCCGATGGCCAGTATCGAATTCACTGCTGAAGGTCGCATCACTCTGCGCCACATCGGCATCGAGATCGGCACCGGCATGTCCACCTCGCAAGCCCTGGTGGTGGCCGATTTCCTCGGCAGTCCGGCACACGAAGTGAAAACCGGCGAAACCGAATGGAAGGAAATGCAGCTGATCACCAGCGGTAACCCTTACATCATGAGCCAGGCCGAGCAGGACAATCTGCTGCGCAACCCGCGTTGGGTCGGCAAACTGGCTTCAGCCTCGTCGGCGACCAACTCCGCTTACTACTTCAGCCACGCTACCCGTGAAGCGGCGCGCGTGCTGTTCAACAACGGTTTGTGGCCAGCCGCCATGGAGATCTGGCGTCAGGGCCCTTATGGCGGTCAAGCCAACCCTTACGTCGTACGTCGCGAAGATGCGCATTGGGTCGACGGCAAGCTCACGGCCAACGGCATGCAGCCGTTGAGTTTCGAAGAGCTGGCCAAGCACGCTCACGAGCGTGGTCTGGTGACTGGCGCTACCGTTCACGCATTCAACCGCTGGAGCTGGGCCGAGGCCGAATACAGCATTGACGGCGTGCGCGAGCGCCTGCCGCTTGATGGTCTGGCGGTGAAATATGGCGATGGCGCGCCGAAGGCGAAGAAAGCGCTGATGACCACGGCGGGTTTCCACCTGCTCGATCGCCAGAACATCAATTACCCGGTGGTTCAACTGAACAACGCCGCCGTGACCTACTACAGCCCGGTCGCCACGCTGGTCGAACTGAAGGTCAACAAAGGCTCGGCGGAAGTCGAAGTGCTCAACCACCATTCGTGGGTCGAGTGTGGTCGGGTGCTGGTCGAAGAACTGGTCAAGGGCCAGCTCGAAGGCGGTATCGCCATGGGCATCGGCCACGCCTTGATGGAAGAAATGCCGCTGTATGAAGGTGGACCGGGGGAGGGTGACTGGAACTTCAACCGTTACCGTCTGCCGATGGCCCGTCACGTTGCCGTGTGGAAACAGACTGCGGAGATCCTGCCGCCGCTGTCGCCAAGCGATCCGTCCAAAGGTATCGCCGAAGTGGTGATGATCCCGATCGTCGGTGCCATCGGAAACGCCGTGGCGCACGCCATCGGTAAACGTGTTCGCGACCTGCCAATCACTGCTGCGCGCATCAAGGAGGCCCTCAATGGCTAACCGTCCGCTTCAACTGACCCTCAACGGTCAATCCGTCGGCCCGGTGGACATCCCTGATGACCTGCCAATGATCGACTACCTGCACGAATACAAGAACCTCACCGGTTCGCGCCTGGGCTGCGGCCAGGGCATCTGCCACGCTTGCGTGGTGATCGTCGATAACCCGGACGGCACCAGCGAAGAAGTGCGCACCTGCATCACCGGCGCGCACTACTTCGAAGGCAAGAAAGTCCGCACCATCGAATCGCACGCCAAGCGCGACGAATCGGGTCAGGTCACCGAGCTGAACCCGATCCAGCAGCGTTTCGTCGACGAGTTCGCCTTCCAGTGCAGCTACTGCGCGCCGGGCTTCGTCAACGCCGCGACGGTGTTGGTCGAGAAGCTGCAGCGCCAGCCGACCGTGCAAAGCAAGCTTGAACAAGTCATCGAGGACAGCCTCGGCCATCACGTCTGCCGTTGCACCGGGTACGTGCGTTACTACAACGCTACCCGCAACGTGCTGACCGATCTCGGCCTGGTCAAGGAGGGTTAAGCATGAAGCTTTTTCTGACCCGCCTCACCCTGGCGGTTGGCCTCGCTGCGCCGGTGCTGTTTGCTCACGCTGATGATCAGGTCAAGCGCGGCGAGTATCTCGCTCGTGCCGCCGATTGCATGGCCTGCCACACCGCACCAGGTGGCGCGCCATTTGCCGGCGGTTTGCCAATCGTGTCGCCGTTCGGCACGATCTACGGCACCAATATCACCCCGAGCAAAGAGCACGGCATCGGTTTGTACAACGATGACGAGTTCTTCGCTGCGCTGACTGAAGGCAAGCGTCGTGACGGCGCGAACCTGTATCCGGCGATGCCGTACACCTCGTATCACCTGATGCCGCGTGAAGATTCGGATGCGATCCATGCGTACCTGAAAACCATCGAGCCGATTGAGCGCGCAGCACCGGTCACCAGCCTGAGCTTCCCGTTCAATGTGCGTCTGGGCCTGATCGGCTGGAACATGATGTACGGCAAAGCACTGAAGCTGGATCCGGCCGAAGGCAAAAGCGAAGCCTGGAAGCGCGGCCAGTACATGGTTGAGGTGCTCGGTCACTGCGGCGAATGCCACACACCGCGTGGCCTTCCGGGCGCGATGCGGCTGGATAAACGCCTCACCGGTGGCATCCTCAATGGGTACTTGGCACCGAGTCTGCTGGCCACTGATCTGGCCGCGCGCGGCTGGAACGAGCAGGATCTGGGTACGTTCCTCAAACATGGCATGAGCGCGCAGGGGACGATGTTCAACGAGATGTTCCCGGTGTTCCACAACAGCACTCAAGGTCTGAGCGATACCGATCTGGCGGCGATGGCGACGTTCCTGCTCGGCGACAAGCCGCCGGCAGCCAAAGCGCTGGTTGAAGTACCGTTAGAGCAGCTCAGCGCCAGTGCCCAGCGCGGTCGTCAGGAGTACCTGAATGTCTGCGCCGGTTGCCATGCTGCGGGTGGCGAAGGCAAACCGCACATCGCCGTGGCCATGCGCGGCAACACCACGTTGCGTCTGGAAGACCCACGCAACCTGTTGCGCGTGATCGAGGATGGTATCGGCGAGCAGAAGTTCTCCGGTTTCGAGCACATGCAGCCGATGCCGGGCTTCGCTGGCAAGCTCAGTCCTGAGCAACTGACCGATCTGCTCAACTACCTGCGTCAAGGTTGGGGTGGTCAGTCCACTGAGTTGGCGGTGAGTGAAGTGCAGAAGCTGCAAGCCGACGCACCGTCCATCGAACACAAGGCGCACTGACATGCAGCATCTCGATCTGCAAGTGGTGCGCCGGGCGCTGGAGTGGTCGGTGGCAGGGCAGCGCATCTGGCTCTGCACTGTGCTGACCACTTACGGCTCGGCACCGCGTGCGCCGGGTTCGCTGCTGGTGGTGAACGAGGGCGGGCAGTGGATCGGGTCGCTGTCCGGTGGTTGTGTCGAGGAGGATTTTCTCGAGCGCGTCGCCGAAGGGGCATTTCTTGATGCGGTCAACGTCGTGCGTTATGGCGAGGGTGATGATCCGCGCTCGCGGGTCAGCTTGCCCTGTGGCGGCATTCTCGATGTGCTGGTAGAGAAATTTGACGCCGACTGCGAGGTGCAGGCGCATCTGCGTGAACTGGAGTCGGCGCTGCTCGGTCAGCGGCGCTTGATTCGCGAGGTCGACCTGGCCAGTGGAGCGCGCAGTCTGTTCGCTGATCGCGAGCAGGGTGCGCGGATCGAGCGTGAGATTGATCGGGTGCGCGTTCGTGTCGGCGCGGCGCAGCGTTTGTTGCTCGCCGGGTATTCCAGCGTGGCGCAGGCGTGTGCCGAATTTGCAGTCGGTCTTGGCTTTGAAGTGATTCTCTGTGATCCACGCGATGAAGTGCTGGAAGGTGTAGTGCTTGATAGCGTGGAGATTCGCCGGCAATTGCCGTCGGTGTTTATTGCTGACGGTGGCTGCCATCGCGATACGGCGGTGGTGGCGCTGACCCATGATCCACGCATCGATGACCTGGCGATGATGGAAGCGGTGCGCACCGAAGCGTTCTACATTGGCGTGATGGGTTCGTTGCAGACGTCACGGAAGCGCTTCGAGCGTTTGCAGCGCATTGGTGGCTTGGGCGCGGCGGAGTTGGCGCGGATTCATGCGCCGATCGGTCTCAATCTCGGCAGCAAGACGCCAGCGGAAATCGCGCTGGCGGTGCTGGCGGATATCTTGCGCATCCGTAGCGGGATTGCTCGGGATCAGCTCTGAAGCCGTTCAGTGTTGAATAAGAGGGCCGCTGTTCAGCGGCCCTTTTTTTACATCCCGAATTTGTCGCGTAACCCGTAATACCACGCGCCCAACGCGGCAAATGGCGTGCGCAGTAACTGCCCGCCGGGGAACGGATAGTGCGGCAGGTCGGCAAACGCATCGAAACGCTCGGCCTGGCCGCGCAACGCTTCGGCGAGAACCTTGCCTGCCAAATGCGTGTAGGTCACGCCATGGCCGCTGCAGCCTTGCGAGTAATAGATGTTGTCGCCCAGGCGCCCGACCTGTGGCAAGCGCGACAGGGTCAGCAGGAAGTTTCCGGTCCAGGCGTAGTCAATCTTCACATCCTTGAGCTGTGGGAAGGCCTTGAGCATTTTCGGGCGGATGATTGCTTCGATGTTCGCCGGATCGCGCGCGCCATACACCACACCGCCGCCGAAGATCAGGCGCTTGTCGCCCGTGAGGCGGTAGTAGTCGAGCAGGTAATTGCAGTCTTCAACGCAGTAGTCCTGCGGCAGCAGCGCATTCGCCAGTTCGTCACCCAGCGGCTCGGTGGTGATGACTTGCGTGCCGCACGGCATCGATTTGGCCGCAAGCTCCGGCACCAGATTACCTAGGTAGGCATTGCCCGCGACGATGATGAATTTGGCCCTGACCTTGCCCTGCGGCGTGTGCACAACCGGGTTGGCGCCGCGCTCGATGCGTACTGCAGGCGACTGTTCATAAATGGTGCCGCCGAGTGACTCGACCGCTGCCGCTTCGCCCAGCGCAAGGTTCAGCGGATGAATGTGCCCGCCGCTCATGTCGAGCATGCCGCCGACGTACTGATCGCACGCCACCACTTCGCGAATACGGCGCTGATCCAACAATTCGAGTTGCGTATGGCCGAAGCGCTCCCAGAGACGCTTCTGCGATTCCAGGTGGCCCATCTGCTTGGTCGTCAGCGCGGCGAACACGCCACCGTCCTTCAGGTCGCACTGGATGTTGTATTTGGCTATGCGCTCACGAATGATCCGGCCGCCTTCGAACGCCATCTGCCCAAGCAGTTGCGCCTGCTTGGGGCCGACGCTGCGTTCGATCACATCAATGTCACGGCTATAACTGTTAACGATCTGCCCGCCATTGCGCCCCGACGCGCCGAACCCGACCTTGGCAGCCTCCAGTACGGTGACGCGAAAACCGTTCTCCAACAGAAACAGCGCTGAGGACAATCCGGTATACCCGGCGCCGATCACACAGACGTCCGTCTCCACATCATCCTGCAAGGCAGGGCGGGGCGGTACGGCATTGGCCGACGCAGCGTAAAAAGACTCTGGGTAAGGGGTGTTCGCCATCCTGCAGCCTCTGTTTAATATATTTTACGAGTGCGTCGATCCTACCCGAGTTGAAAAACCTCCGCCAGCCACCGGAAAATCTCCGTTGCCAACCCGAAATTAAATATTTTGCATATTCATAGGGTTAGGTGAAAAAAAGGTGTTGACACCCCTCCGGAATTCCGTAGAATGCCGCCTCACAGCAGGCACGTAGCTCAGTTGGTTAGAGCACCACCTTGACATGGTGGGGGTCGTTGGTTCGAGTCCAATCGCGCCTACCAAACAAAATCCGCTCTGCTGGGCGGTCTAGAAGGGCTCACCGAAAGGTGGGCCCTTTTTTGTTGTCTGCAATTTGCAAAGCTTTCGCAAAACCTCCGCCTCAGAGTGCCACATCCTGAGTCCACTTCATCGGGCGTCGGGTATGTTCGCTACGGGGTTATCGTTGTCGGCGTTGTAGTGAGTAATGTTGATCCGCTGCGAGTCGTGCTTCATCGTTATTCGGTTCTAGTTGATTTGCACGCACATGCCTTCGTGTTTGGTAATGATGGTCGACTGTTTCACCTTCGTCAGAACAGGCGACGGACTGGAGATTCGCCGTTCGTCGCCAGCGCCCTTTGAAAAAGTGTGGATATTGAAAAGCTTACGAGTGTTACTAACCAACCGGTTATCAAAAAATCGTTGTTACTGGTCGTGGAATTAAGTAACATTCGTCCCGCGTTCACCACCACGGTTTATGCATTTTTAAATCCCAAGCTTCCATCAGCTGCTTGGGATTTTTTTTGCCTGCGATTTGGCTTTTGCCGCTTCGAGTCCTCCTCACGATCTCTCGTGAATGCCAGCGATTTTCTCGCAGGCGCATCCCGATTTTTTCGACTACTACTGACTGGCCGATTTTCAACTCTTTCTGGTGGGGTGTGTCGATGCTGGTTCACTGGTTTCTTGCTGCTATTCACTTACTCGCTTTCGCCATGGGCTTCTGGGCGGTGCTGACGCGTGGAGCGGCGTTCAATCGTCTGGCAGCCGGGGCGGGAGAGCAGGGCCGAGTTTTGCTGGCTGACAATATATGGGGGATTTCCGCACTAATCCTGCTGGTCACCGGGGCAATGCGCGCCTTTGGCGGCTATGAAAAGGGCACTGACTATTATCTTCATCAGCCGCTGTTCCATCTGAAGATGACGCTGTTGGTGCTGATTCTGCTGATTGAGCTCGCGCCGATGATTACCTTGGTGAAGTGGCGTATTGCAAAAGCGCGGGGTACGCCGCTCGATGTCAGGCGAGCAAGGCTGTACGCAAGAATCAGTCATGTCGAGGCGTTGTTATTGGTACTGATGGTGCTTGCAGCCACAGGCATGGCGCGTGGTGTGACATTCAGTTAGAGGGCGAATTCTCCGCGCTCTATCGGAAACGTCCGACAGCCAGTCTGGGGGATGGCAGGTAGTATCGGCCGGCAAGGGAATAAGGGGGGGAAATCGGATTTAGCGTGTCAGGCGCCGTGCCCAGCAGAGTGGGGAGCGGATGGCAATACGGCGCGTGAATCTCTAGCCAGTCATTCCACAAGGTAAACGGACTGGCTACTGACTGCGATCTGGCTCAGGGAGTTTGTGGCTTGTCCGGGGCGGTCAGGCCAGCCTGAATGCGCTGGTAAATCTCTTCACGGTGCACTGCAACGTTTTTCGGAGCGTTGATACCAATGCGGACCTGTTGGCCGCTTACGCCCAGAATGGTGATAGTGATGTCATCACCGATGTTTATGCTTTCACCGACTTTGCGGGTGAGTATCAGCATGGTCTTCTCCTTGATTGCTTTGTAGGGCACCTGATTCAGACAGTGCAGAGGTCGGTGGTACGTATAGATTAGTGCGAAGTCTCACGGTTTGGGTGCCTCTTTCTGACGCGCAGAAGCGGCATTAATTCCCAGGGCGTAACTATACAGAGGCTGCAAGCATCAATCTCGTTGTTTTGTGCCCATTTTGCGGGGCTCGCGAAGTATTTATGAATGATAAGATCGCCGCTTTGAGAATTTCGAGGAAAGCGTTGTGCGCAAATTGGTTTGGGTAGTCGTGGCACTGGTATTGGCAGGGTGTGGTGAAGGCAAGAATGCAGATGCACCAAAACCACAATCGGCTGCAGTAACCGCGCCGGCGGCTGTAGCGCCGCAATGGGATCTCGAAGTGCGCGGCGAAACTCCACAGGCTGTCAGCGACCTGAGTGGCTGGCTGATCGAGCACGCCTTCGTGCCCACGGTGATCAAGGACAGCAGCGGCAAAACGCGAATTCTGATTGGTCCGTTCAACTCTCAGGCCGAAGCTGAAGCGCGCAAGGTACAAGTGGATGCGGCGTTGGTGAAGGCCAAGAAACAGAATATTGAGTCCGTATTGGTCGAGCATCCGCTCACGCCGTGAATGAGCGGGCGGCGACTCTGCCAGTTGATAGGGCTGCTGCGGGACAAGCGATTGAATTGGCTGACGTCGACATGGCAAAGGACATTCTCCGGGAAATCACCGACGCCTCCCATGAGGGGTTTACGGCTGGATTGCCGGAGAGTCGACAGCCGTCATGAAACTTGCGCAGATACTCGATCAAAGAGCGCGGCATACCCCGTGAATCACTTGGTTTGATCGACAACTGGCGGCACAACAAGTCGGCCATCCAGACACAAACAAAAAGGCCTCGAACATCACGTTCGAGGCCTTTTTTGTCTGCGCTGAAATCAGCCGCAGGCTTTCATGTTCACCGGGCCGACAAATTCATTACCGCGCCCCATCACGCATGCCACACTCTGATTGCGCTGACGTTCCCAATCCTGCACCGGGTAAGTCTTGTCCCATGCCTCATACAATTGTCGATCCTGTTTCGACAGCCGCAAGCCGTACTGCTTGCTCATGTAGAAGTACGTGCGGGCGATCATGCCGCGAATCGAAGGGCGAGGCATGACCTTCTTCGCCTTGAAGTCGACCTGGGTCAGGCATGAACCGTACTGCCCGGACTGCACGGGCAACCAGCCGTAGCTGAAGTTGCTGCGATCGCCATTGACCTCGCCAATGCTCGGCACCAGGTTATGCAGATCGGCTTCAGCTTTCTGGTAGCTTGGGTCGTAACGCGTACAGTTCTTGCGCCCACCTTCCTGCCAGCACTGACGCTGATGGCCGAACTGCCAGGCCGGCACAATGTGTTCCCATTCGATGCGTGACGCGCGCTTGGCATTTTTGCGCGGTACGTAACCGCAGGCTTTCAGGTCAACCTTGTTGCCGGTGTACTTGCAGCCGCAATAAAACTCTGTGGACTGCGGTGCATACAGTTTCCAGGCGACCTTCTTGGCTTCGGTGAATGTGCGGGGGGCGCCAGCCTGGGCACCCAGGGTGACGAACAGCAGTAGCAAAGCAAAACAGCGGACACTCATTGAATCAATCTTCCTTCGGTACAACCCAAAAAATCTGCACGCCACCGTCGTCGCGATAGGCGAGGGTGACGTTGTCGTTCTCGTCGATTTCCTCGAGCAGGCGCTCCCACTCGTCCATCGGCTCGTCCGGCAAACGGAAGATCAGTGCGGCTTTGGCTTTCTGTGCGGTGGGGGAATTGATGATTTTTTGAACGCGCATGCCCATGCGTTCGTAAGCGTCAGGAGCATCAGGGGAGGTGGCCACGAGGTTATCCTTATTAAGCTGTACGTGCGTACAGTATTTAACTGTAAGCTTTTTCGCAACTGCTTAAAATTCAAGAAAATCCTCTGACAGCGGTTTTCGGATTTTGGTGTAGGTCGTGTCGACTTTTTTGTGGGAAAAGTGCGGGAGCGCTGTAGGCGATTCACTACCCGCCTATTGGGCGAGTAGTGTTCAGGTTGCCCGATCTGGAATTGATCGGGCGAAGGCGAATCAGTATTCCCAGAACATCCGCTGCAACTCTTTGCTGTCGTTGGTCTTGGTCAGGGCGACCATTGCCAGGATGCGGGCTTTCTGCGGGTTCAGGTCGTGAGCGACAACCCAGTCGTATTTGTCGTCTGGCTGTTCAGCGTTACGCAGAACGAAGCCGCCAGCGTTGACGTGGGACGAACGAATGATTTGCACGCCATCCTTGCGCAGCGCTTGCAGGGTTGGAACCACGCGGGAGGATACCGAGCCGTTACCGGTGCCGGCATGGATGATCGCCTTGGCACCCGACTGCGCGAGAGCCTTGTAGGCGGTATCGCTCACATTGCCGTAGGAATAGGCGATTTCTACATCAGGAAGGCTCTTGATGTTTTTGATGTCGAATTCCGAATCCATGGTGTGACGCTTGGCTGGCAAGCGGAACCAGTAGGACTTGCCTTCAACCACCATGCCTAGTGGGCCCCAGGCACTTTTGAAGGCCTCGGTCTTGATGTTGATCATTTTGCTGACGTCGCGACCGGACTGGATTTCATCATTCATGGTCACCAGTACGCCTTTGCCGTGCGCTTCTTTGCTGCTGGCCACGGCCACGGCGTTATACAGGTTGAGCATGCCATCAGCGGACATCGCAGTGCCTGGACGCATCGAACCGACGACGATGATCGGCTTATCGGTTTTTTCTACCAGGTTGAGGAAGTAAGCGGTTTCTTCCAGGGTGTCGGTGCCGTGGGTGATGACGATGCCATCGACGTCTTTGCTGTCAGCCAGTTCGGCTACGCGACGACCCAGTTGCAGCAGGTTTTCGTTGGTAATGCTTTCTGAAGCAATCTGCATGACTTGTTCGCCACGCACATTCGCCAGTTTGCTCAGCTCGGGAATGCCGGCGATCAATTGTTCGACGCCAACCTTCGCTGCCTGATAGGTGGCGCTGTTGGCGGCGCTCGCGCCGGCGCCGGCAATGGTGCCGCCGGTGGCAAGTACCACAACGTTGGCGAGCTTGGCCTGGGTTTCGACTTCTTTCGCCTGGAGGGCGGTGGGCAGGAGCAGGAGAAGGGCCAAAGCGCCCGGAACCAAAGTGTTGAAAGCAGATTTCATTATTTTTCTCTCTAGTAGTGAGACGGTGCTGATGCAGGTTCATCTAGATCACCCCAAGCCGATCTGGATGCCCGGGGTGCGGTGAAGGGAGCAGGATCTGTACCAGCCGAACTTTGCGTTAGAGAAATGTTTAAACTGATGATTTAAATCAAGTTTTTATTGGTTTGCGAGTGGCTTGTTGAAACGTTTATCCGGGTTTCCGAACATTGGAAGCTTTCGCGTTCGGTTCACCGAAAGGGACTACCGCTTTTGTCGAATGAAACCGGTTGCCGGCTCGGGATTCTCTGCTAAAGAAACCGGCCTTCAGGCCGATGGGTGTTCTGGGAAACGCTTTTTTAGGGAGTTCACATGTCACTGACGATCGGTTTTTCAAACCCGGGTACAGTCACCATCGGCGGTAAAACCGCAGCGACGATCAATGCAATGAACAAGGCAGAAGCGGACGCTGCCGACGAGGCGCTGGGTGTTGAAAAAGAGCCGAGCAAACAGGTCAGGACCGGTGGCCCTGCGCAAGAAGCCAGCCAGGCCGATAGCGCGGACAGCGGCGACAGTCTGAATGTCACCGTGAAAATGCTGCTCAAGCGGATGAAGGAATTACAGAAGCAACTGCAGGAGCAGCAACAGCAACTGGCGGCGGCCCAGGCTGCGAGCTATCCGACGCCGGAGGCCAAGTCGCAGGCGGTGATGTCCATTCAGGGGCAGATCGCGCAGACCAGCGGCGCACTCATGGAAGTCGCGGCTGCGTTGCTCAAGGAAATGTCCAAGGGCTCCACCAGCGGCAACATGGTCAATACCACGGCGTGATCATCGGAGGGCGAAGCAGCGGATTCGCCCTTTAAGCAATACCGATTTCTGATTGTTGACAAATGCCGGCGGGATTCGCATAGTTCGGTCTACGCAAACGTTTGCGTGGCGCTCTCGGCGCACTATGGCCCTGCAGATAGCCGGGTAGCTTACGCCAGCGCAAGCGTTGCTCACAATAATCATAAGATCGGAGTGAACCCATGAAGCTGCCATTCGCTGGACGTCTTCTTGCTGTCGCTATGCTGGCTGCCACAGCCGCTGCACTACCTGTCTCCTCGGCATTCGCCGAATCCGCCGAAAAACCCAAAGTCGCGCTGGTCATGAAGTCTCTGGCCAACGAATTCTTCCTGACCATGGAAGATGGCGCCAAGGCCTACCAGAAAGAACACTCCGCTGATTTCGATCTGATCTCCAACGGCATCAAGGACGAAACCGATACTGCCGGCCAGACCCGCATCGTCGAGCAGATGATTCTGGCCAAGGTCAATGCGCTGGTGATCGCGCCTTCCGACTCCAAGGCCATGGTGCCGGTGATCAAGAAAGCCGTCGATGCCGGCATTACCGTGATCAACATCGACAACCAGCTCGATCCGGCCATCGTCAAAAGCAAAAACATCAGTGTGCCATTCGTAGGCCCGGACAACCGTAAAGGTGCGCGTCTGGTCGGCGAATACCTGGCCAAGCAGCTCAAGGCCGGTGACGAAGTCGGCATCATTGAAGGCGTGTCCACGACCACCAATGCCCAGCAACGTACCGCTGGATTCAAGGATGCAATGGACGCTGCACAGATCAAGATCGTTTCCCTGCAATCCGGTGACTGGGAAATCGACAAGGGCAACAAGGTTGCCGCTTCGATCCTCAGCGAATACCCGGACGTCAAAGCACTGCTGGCCGGTAACGACAGCATGGCCGTTGGTGCCGTTTCCGCAGTACGTGCCGCTGGCAAGGCAGGTCAGGTTCAGGTGGTCGGTTACGACAACATCAATGCCATCAAGCCAATGTTGAAGGACGGTCGTGTCTTGGCCACCGCTGACCAGTTCGCTGCCAAACAAGCTGTGTTCGGCATCGAAACTGCGCTGAAAATCATCAAGGGCGAAAAAGTCGACAGCGGCGCCAATGGCGTGATCGAAACCCCGGTCGAGCTGGTCACCAAGTAAGTCTTCTGGCGACACAACGGCGCTCGTCCGTCCGGGCGAGCGCATGGAGAGTTTTTATGTCAGTTTCCGCCCCGAACGCTGTCCTCTCGGTCAGCGGTATCGGTAAGACCTATGCGCAACCGGTGCTCACCGGCATCGATCTGACGCTGATGCGCGGTGAAGTGCTGGCGCTGACCGGCGAGAATGGTGCCGGCAAAAGTACCCTGTCGAAGATCATTGGCGGACTGGTCACGCCGACCACCGGCCAGATGCAATTCCACGGCGAGGACTACCGTCCGGGCAGTCGTACCCAGGCTGAAGAACTTGGCGTGCGCATGGTCATGCAAGAACTCAATCTGTTGCCGACATTGTCGGTCGCGGAAAACCTGTTTCTCGACAACCTGCCAAGCAACGGCGGCTGGATCAGTCGCAAGCAATTGCGCAAGGCTGCAGTCGAAGCGATGGCACAAGTCGGCCTCGACGCGATTGATCCGGATACGCTGGTCGGCGAGCTGGGGATCGGGCATCAGCAGATGGTCGAAATCGCCCGCAACCTGATTGGCGATTGCCATGTGCTGATCCTCGATGAGCCGACCGCGATGCTGACCGCACGGGAAGTCGAAATGCTCTTTGAGCAGATCACTCGTCTGCAGGCACGCGGCGTCTCGATCATCTACATTTCCCACCGCCTCGAAGAGCTTGCCCGAGTCGCACAGCGCATTGCCGTGCTGCGTGACGGCAATCTGGTCTGCGTCGAGCCGATGGCCAATTACAACAGTGAACAACTGGTCACACTGATGGTCGGTCGTGAGCTGGGCGAACATATCGATATGGGGCCGCGCAAGGTTGGTGCGCCGGCGCTGACGGTCAAGGGCCTGACTCGTTCCGATAAAGTGCGCGATGTTTCGTTTGAAGTGCGCGCCGGCGAGATCTTCGGGATTTCCGGATTGATCGGGGCAGGGCGCACAGAACTGCTGCGACTGATTTTTGGTGCGGACGTTGCCGACAGCGGCACCATTGCGCTGGGCTCGCCGGCCAAAGTGGTCAGCGTGCGCTCGCCCGTCGACGCCGTGCGCAACGGCATTGCGTTGATTACCGAAGACCGCAAGGGTGAAGGCCTGCTCCTGAGTCAGTCGATCAGCGCCAACATCGCACTGGGCAACATGCCGGAAATTTCCAGTGGCGGAGTCGTCAAAAACGGCGACGAGATCGCTCTGGCGCAGCGTCAGATCGACGCCATGCGCATCCGCAGCTCGAGCCCGACACAGCTGGTTTCAGAACTGTCCGGTGGCAATCAGCAGAAGGTCGTGATTGGCCGCTGGCTGGAGCGCGATTGTTCGGTGCTGCTGTTCGACGAGCCGACCCGTGGCATCGACGTCGGCGCCAAGTTTGACATTTACGCCTTGCTCGGCGAACTGACGCGCCAGGGTAAAGCGCTGGTGGTGGTGTCCAGTGACCTGCGTGAGCTGATGTTGATCTGCGACCGGATCGGCGTGTTGTCGGCAGGGCGCTTGATCGACACCTTCGAGCGTGACAGCTGGACCCAGGATGACTTGCTTGCTGCCGCGTTCGCCGGCTACCAAAAACGTGATGCGTTGCTCAATGAAGCGGCGCCTAGGGATCTCCCATGAAAACTGCATCTCCTGCCGGCAAACGTAGTGGCAACTTCTACGGTCTGGGCACTTATCTGGGCCTGGCCGGCGCCTTGCTGGCGATGATTGCGCTGTTCTCGGTCTTGAGCAGCCACTTTCTGTCGTATAACACCTTCAGCACCCTGGCCAACCAGATTCCTGATCTGATGGTACTGGCGGTCGGCATGACCTTCGTGTTGATCATTGGCGGCATCGACCTGTCGGTGGGTTCGGTACTCGCATTGGCCGCTTCGACGGTCAGCGTTGCGATTCTCGGCTGGGGCTGGGGCGTGTTGCCGTCGGCATTGCTCGGCATGGCAGTGGCGGCGCTGGCCGGTACTGTCACCGGTTCGATCACGGTGGCGTGGCGGATTCCATCGTTCATCGTCTCTTTGGGTGTGCTGGAAATGGCTCGGGGTCTGGCGTATCAGATGACCGGATCGCGCACCGCATACATCGGTGACTCGTTTGCCTGGCTGTCGAACCCGATCGCGTTCGGTATCTCGCCATCGTTCATCATTGCCTTGCTGGTGATTTTCATTGCTCAGGCCGTGTTGACCCGGACGGTGTTCGGTCGCTACCTGATCGGCATCGGCACCAACGAAGAGGCAGTGCGCCTTGCGGGGATCAATCCGAAACCCTACAAGATTCTGGTATTCAGCCTGATGGGTTTGCTGGCCGGTATCGCCGCGCTGTTTCAGATTTCCCGTCTGGAAGCTGCTGATCCGAATGCCGGTTCCGGCCTGGAGCTGCAAGTGATCGCTGCTGTGGTCATCGGCGGTACCAGCCTGATGGGCGGGCGTGGTTCGGTGATCAGCACGTTCTTTGGCGTGTTGATCATCTCGGTCCTGGCGGCCGGTCTGGCACAGATCGGCGCGACTGAACCGACCAAGCGAATCATCACCGGCGCCGTCATCGTGATCGCGGTGGTGCTCGACACTTATCGCAGTCAGCGCGCCAGTCGCCGGGGCTAACACATGGCAACGATCAAGGACGTGGCAGCCCTCGCGGGGATTTCCTATACGACGGTTTCGCATGTGGTGAACAACACCCGGCCGGTCAGTCAGGAAGTGCGGCTGAAAGTCGAGGCGGCGATCAAGAGCCTCGACTATGTACCGAGTGCGGTGGCGCGCTCGCTGAAAGCCAAGACGACTGCGACCATCGGCCTGCTGGTGCCCAACAGTCTCAACCCGTACTTCGCCGAGTTGGCGCGGGGTATCGAGGATTATTGCGAGCGTAACGGCTACTGCGTGATCCTCTGCAACTCCGACGACAACCCCGACAAGCAGCGCAGCTATTTGCGCGTCTTGCTGGAGAAGCGCATCGACGGTTTGATCGTAGCTTCCGCGGGCGGTGACAGCGGTCTGGCGCAGGGGCTGGCCGGGGTGAAAACGCCAATGGTCATCGTCGACCGTGGTCTGGAGGGTGTCGACGCCGATCTGGTGCGCATCGACCACGAATACGGCGCTTACCTCGCTACGCGGCACTTGCTGGAGTTGGGGCACCGCGACATCGCCACCATCGGCGGCCCGGCCACTACCAGTGTTGCGCAAATGCGTCAGGCCGGCTATTGCCGGGCGCTGAAAGAGGCGGGCGTTGAGGTCCGACAGGAGCGAATGCTGGAAAGTGATTTCACCAGTACTGGCGGGTACAACGCAGCGGCGATTCTTCTCGAGCGCAATCCGCCGAGTGCGATTTTCGCAGGTAACGACATGATCGGCATCGGTGTACTGCGCGCGGCAGCGGAGCGAAATGTGCGCGTGCCGAGTGAGCTGTCGGTGATCGGTTTCGACGATATCCAGATGAGTCGTTACGTCTACCCGGCACTCACCACGGTGGGGCAATCGATCCTGCAACTGGGCGAGATGGCGGCCGAAGTGCTGCTGCGAAGGATTGCTACGCCGAACCTGGGCACTGATCAAAGGATCGTGACCCCTAGTATTGTCTTGCGCGAATCGACCGCCCCGTTGTCCGGCGTGTTCACCGAATACCGCTGAAACCGAATTGACGAGTAATGATGTATGCCAGCAAATGTAGTGGTAATAGGCAGCCTGAACATGGATCTGGTGACCCGGGCGCCGCGGCTGCCCGTAGGCGGTGAAACGCTGATCGGACATTCATTTGCCACGGTTTCCGGCGGCAAGGGTGCCAATCAGGCAGTGGCCGCAGCGCGATTGGGCGCACAGGTGGCGATGGTCGGTTGCGTTGGCAACGACGACTATGGCGTGCAATTGCGCGAGGCCCTGCTGGCCGAGCAGATCGATTGCCTGGCTGTGAGCGCGGTCGATGATTCCAGTGGTGTGGCGTTGATCGTGGTCGATGACAACAGTCAGAACGCCATCGTCATCGTCGCCGGTGCCAACGGTGCAATGACGCCCGCAGTGATCGACCGGTTTGATGCAGTGCTGCAAGCCGCCGACGTGATCATTTGCCAGCTCGAAATTCCGGATGCCACGGTGGGGCATGCGCTTAAACGTGCACGTGCGCTGGGTAAAGTCGTCATCCTTAATCCGGCACCGGCCAGTCGTCCCCTTCCGGCGGACTGGTTTGCCGCGATCGACTACCTGATCCCCAACGAAAGCGAAGCGGCGGTGTTGAGCGGGTTGCCGGTGGACTCGCAGGAGACGGCAGAAAGCGCAGCCAGCCAGCTGATCGCCATGGGCGCGGGCAAAGTCATCATTACCCTCGGTGCTCAAGGCTCGCTGTTCGCCAATGGCCAACGCTTCGAGCATTTCCCGGCGCCGAAAGTGAAGGCTGTCGACACGACAGCGGCAGGCGACACCTTCGTCGGTGGTTTCGCCGCTGCACTGGCCAATGGCAAGTCCGAGGCCGACGCAATTCGTTTCGGGCAGATCGCCGCCGCCTTGTCGGTAACCCGTGCCGGCGCGCAACCCTCCATTCCAACCCTATCCGACGTACAGGCTTTTAAACCCGCATGAAAAAGACTCCTCTGCTCAACGTCGCATTGTCGCGGCTGATTGCTTCTTTGGGCCACGGCGATATGGTGGTCATTGGTGATGCCGGACTGCCGGTGCCGCCGGGTGTCGAGCTGATTGATCTGGCGCTGACCCACGGTGTGCCGGACTTCATCAGCACCCTGAAAGTCGTCCTCAGCGAGATGCAGGTGGAAAGCCATGCACTGGCCAAAGAAATCTTCGACAAGCAACCGACCGCGCTGAACACGCTGGAGCAGTTGAATGAAGAGGGCGCTCTGGGCCGGCGCGATCTGCTCAGTCATGAGCAATTCAAGGTTCTCAGCCGACAGGCTCGGGCGATTGTTCGTACAGGTGAATGCCAGCCTTACTGCAATATCGTCCTGGTCGCCGGGGTTACGTTCTGATTTTTTGATTCCACATGCACAAGGAATGCGCCATGCAACGCTATGCTCAGAAACTGCATCAACTCATCCGGAGCTTTTTGCTTTTGTCCGTCATCACTGCCACCGGCGCCCAGGCGGCGGAGAAAATCGACCTGATCATCGACACCGACCCGGGGGCTGACGATGTCGTCGCCTTGCTGTTCGCCCTGGCCTCGCCGGACGAGCTGAACATCCGTGCGCTGACCACCGTGGCCGGCAACGTGCGCCTCGACAAGACTTCGCGCAATGCACGACTGGCGCGCGAGTGGGCAGGGCGCGAAGATGTACCGGTCTACGCTGGTGCGCCGAAGCCGCTGATGCGCACGCCGATCTACGCCGAGAACATCCATGGCAAGGAAGGTCTGTCGGGTGTCACCGTGCACGAACCGAAAAAGGGTCTGGCTGAAGGCAATGCGGTCAACTACCTGATCGATACCCTGAAAAAAGCCAAGCCGCACAGCATCACGATCGCCATGCTCGGTCCGCAGACCAACCTGGCGCTGGCGCTGATCCAAGAGCCTGAAATCGTTCAGGGCATCAAGGAAGTGGTGATCATGGGCGGTGCGCACTTCAACGGTGGCAACATCACCCCGGTGGCTGAATTCAACCTGTTCGCCGATCCGCAAGCGGCTGAAGTGGTTCTGAAGAGCGGCGTGAAGCTGACGTACCTGCCGCTGGACGTCACCCACAAGATCCTCACCAGTGATGCACGCCTGAAACAGATCGCTGCGCTGAACAACAACGCGAGCAAGATTGTCGGCGACATTCTCAACGAGTACATCAAAGGCGATATGGAGCACTACGGTATTCCGGGTGGCCCGGTGCATGACGCTACCGTTGTGGCCTATCTGCTCAAGCCGGAACTGTTCACCGGTCGTTCGGTGAATGTCGTGGTGGATAGCCGTGAAGGACCGACTTTCGGTCAGACCATCGTCGACTGGTACGACGGCCTGAAGGCGCCGAAAAACGCCTTCTGGGTGGAAAACGGCGACGCGCAAGGCTTCTTTGATCTGTTGACCGAGCGTCTGAAGCGCTTGAAGTAAGGCCAAAGCCCGCAGATGCCAGTCTGCGGGTTTTTATTCCCTCTCGGTATCCAGCGTGGCCTTGTGGTCGTGCTGATACCGCTCGAACACCTGTGCGATAAACGTTTGTGCGCCTTGTGTTCCCATCGTTTTGACCAGCAAATCGATGCTGATCAATGCCAGCTCCTCCGAACTGCCCGGGCTATACGAACTGTGCCCCTTCGGCCACAGGACCTTGATGTCGGCGGTGATGCTTACGGTGCTCATGAGTGCGCTCGAAAAGTCAGGAATGTCTGAGAGCGAGTTAACCATTTTGCCGGGCGTTTGGCACTGCGACTTAGGCATGAGCGCTGCGCTATGCGACACTTGGTCTTTCAAGGTTTTCCAAGGATTGTGCTGTGCAGATCGATTTGAACACCCCTGACGGCCTCACGCTCGACGCAGTGCGCCAAATGCTCGCTTCTGCCAGTGATGACGAACACACGCAGTTGCGCGTGACCAAGGGCGGTATTGCTTACATTTCTTCAGGCGTAACCGGCGGGCAGGATATTGATGGTTTGCTGTTTCGCCTGGAAACCTGGGCCAAGGGTTCGGGCTACGTGGGCAATGTCGCAGCCAGCGATGAAGTGTGGGTGATGCAGATTTTCAACGCGCTGAAGGACAACTGGCCGAATCCGCCGTATGACTACATCGACGTCTACTGAGCGCCGTTCATATTCAGTCACGATTGATCGATGAAGTGCTGCGTGCGACTGAGGCACACTCGGCTTTTTTCCGATCGTGGGGCAGGGGGATGGCCCTGGCCGTGAAACCAAACAGCGGAATGACGGTCGCACGATCTCAGCTTAACCATTTTGAAAACAAGGAGGCTTCATGCCTTTGAAGTTCGCGACACTGGGTGCACTTTTGGCCGCTGCCATGTTGGCCGGTTGCAGCACGACCTCCAGCGAGTCGGCAAAGGAATCTGCGGCAACCGAAGCCGGTCACAGCCGCTGTGAAGCATCGGCGGCGGCGTTCGCCATCGGCAAGAAAGCGTCGCCAGAGCTACTTGAGCAGGCGCGCGCCAAAGCCGGGGCGCAAAATGCCCGTTTCCTCAAGCCGAACGACATGATCACGCTCGAGTACCGTTCCGATCGCTTGAACCTGAACACTGACAACAACCTGGTAATCACTCGCGTCAACTGCGGCTGATTACGCACCACGTTTGTTGCAGGCATAAAAAACCCCGTCACATGGACGGGGTTTTTTTAGTGCGCCGGGAAATTACTCTGGGCGAACCTGTGCAGCTTGCATACCCTTTTGGCCTTTCTCAGCCACGAAGGAAACGGTCTGGCCTTCTTTCAGGCTTTTGAAACCGTCGCTTTCGATAGCTTTGAAGTGTACGAACAGGTCGTCACCGCCACCTTGAGGAGTGATGAAGCCGAAGCCTTTTTCATCGTTGAACCACTTAACGGTGCCGGTTTGGCGATTAGACATGGTGTATCTCCAAGAAACATATATTTTTCAGTACTGTGCTGCTCAGGCCAACTGGGCACACCCGGGTATCATAGTCGAAATGTTCGCTTTGGGAGCCCCCCGGACGTGCTGTTTGCCAATCAGTCGTGTTTTCTTTGCTGTCTGTTTTCGCTGAAAGCCCCGGTTTAAAAGGCTTTGAGCAGAAAGTAAAGACAATAAAAAAACCTGTAAAACCTGCATAAATCGTCTGAAAAGACGCAAATTCAGCCTGTTTCAGGGGCGCTGAGCCGAATCAGAAGGCTTTTCCAATCACTTTTTCGCCGGTGTATTCGCCTTGCATTTGGCGATCTGTCCGAGCGCTTTCTGCTGCAGTTCAGGGGTGGCTTTGTTGTCCATCAGGGACTGAATGTCGGCTGCAGGATAGGACTTGATGGCATCAGCGCCGCAAGCGCAGTGCGATTTGGCCGCAGCAGCACCAATTTGCGGAGTCGCCGCCTGGGTGCACTGTGCCATGTACTTCTCGCGCTCGCCCTTCGGCCAGTCGGCGTGGGCGCTCAGTGGCAGCAGCATGACGATAGGGGCGACTACGGCGAACAGGGTATTCAGACGCATGCGAGGATGCTCCTTGTGGGTCAATGTCTTGTTATCTGAGGGCTGAAAGGCCAATCAAGTTCAGCACTCTGGCATAAAAACAGACGATTTGCCTTCTGATCAAACAGAGGCATAAGTGACCGCTCATCTGTGCTAGCATGCCGGGCTCAAGCGTTCTCAGGCTTCGGATGACCTTCAGTCCCGGCAGCGGTCAACGTGCGAATATTTCGATTTGAATCCCAGTCACTCTGGTTCGGTTTTCCGGTTGGCCGCAAGGCTCCTGCCGCTGTAAGGCAGGCGTTCGTCATTGAATGGCCTGGATCGGATCTTGTACTGGCTCATCCCAACCCACGTGACCTTTGGTAGGGGTCACCACTAGGAGAGGAGGCGCCATGCCAACTATTACTCTTCCCGACGGCAGTCAACGTTCATTCGATCACCCGGTTTCCGTAGCCGAGGTCGCCGCATCCATTGGTGCTGGTCTGGCCAAAGCCACACTGGCCGGCAAGGTCAATGGCCAACTGGTCGACGCCAGCGACATCATCAGCAGCGACGCGACCCTGCAAATCATCACGCCTAAGGATGAAGAGGGGCTGGAGATCATTCGCCACTCTTGCGCTCACCTGGTTGGCCATGCGGTCAAGCAGCTGTACCCGACTGCGAAGATGGTCATCGGTCCGGTCATCGACGAAGGCTTCTATTACGACATCGCCTTCGAACGTCCTTTCACTCCGGACGACATGGCTGCGATCGAGCAGCGCATGCAGCAGTTGATCGAGAAAGATTACGACGTCATCAAGAAAGTCACTCCGCGCGCCGAAGTGATCGAAGTGTTCAAGGCCCGTGGCGAAGACTACAAGTTGCGCCTGGTCGAGGACATGCCGAACGAACAGGCCATGGGTCTGTACTATCACGAAGAATACGTCGACATGTGCCGCGGCCCGCACGTGCCGAACACACGTTTCCTGAAATCCTTCAAGCTGACCAAGCTGTCCGGTGCCTACTGGCGCGGCGACGCCAAGAACGAGCAATTGCAGCGCGTTTACGGCACTGCTTGGGCAGACAAGAAGCAGCTGGCGGCTTACATCCAGCGCATCGAAGAAGCTGAAAAACGCGATCACCGCAAGATCGGCAAGCGTCTGGGCCTGTTCCACACTCAGGAAGAATCCCCGGGCATGGTGTTCTGGCACCCGAACGGCTGGACTCTGTACCAGGTGCTCGAGCAGTACATGCGCAAGATTCAGCGCGACAACGGCTACCTCGAAATCAAGACGCCGCAAGTCGTTGACCGCAGCCTCTGGGAGAAATCCGGGCACTGGGCCAACTACGCCGACAACATGTTCACCACTCAGTCGGAAAACCGCGACTACGCCATCAAGCCGATGAACTGCCCGTGCCACGTGCAGGTGTTCAACCAGGGCCTGAAGAGCTACCGCGAGCTGCCGATGCGTCTGGCCGAGTTCGGTGCCTGCCACCGCAACGAGCCGTCGGGTGCGCTGCACGGCATCATGCGTGTACGTGCGTTCACTCAGGACGATGCCCACATCTTCTGCACCGAAGAACAGATGCAGGCCGAGTCCGCCGCGTTCATCAAGCTGACCATGGACGTTTATCGTGACTTCGGCTTTACCGATGTCGAGATGAAGCTGTCCACTCGTCCGGAAAAACGCGTCGGTTCCGACGAGCTGTGGGATCGCGCTGAAGCCGCATTGGCTGCAGCCCTTGATTCTGCGGGCCTGCCGTACGATCTGCAGCCGGGCGAGGGTGCTTTCTACGGTCCGAAAATCGAATTCTCGCTGAAAGATTGCCTCGGTCGCGTCTGGCAATGTGGTACCTTGCAGCTCGATTTTAACCTGCCTGTCCGTTTGGGCGCTGAATACGTCTCCGAAGACAACAGCCGCAAACACCCAGTGATGTTGCACCGTGCGATCCTCGGTTCCTTCGAGCGTTTCGTCGGGATTCTGATCGAGCACTACGAAGGTGCGTTCCCTGCGTGGCTCGCGCCAACCCAGGCGGTGATCATGAATATCACTGATAAACAGGCAGATTTTGTTGCAGAAGTAGAAAAAACTCTCAACGAAAGCGGATTTCGTGCCAAGTCCGACTTGAGAAATGAAAAGATCGGCTTTAAAATCCGCGAGCATACTTTGCTCAAGGTTCCCTATCTTTTGGTTATCGGAGATAAGGAAGTCGAGATGCAGACTGTCGCTGTGCGTACTCGTGAAGGTGCTGACCTGGGCTCGATGCCCGTCGCCCAGTTCGCTGAGTTTCTCGCGCAAGCGGTTTCCCGGCGTGGTCGCCCAGATTCGGAGTAATTATTATTAAGCGTGAAATGAGACAAGATAAACGAGCTGCACCGAAAGCCCCGATCAACGAGAATATCTCGGCACGCGAGGTTCGGTTAATTGGCGCTGATGGCGAGCAGATTGGCATCGTCTCGATTGATGAAGCGCTTCGTATTGCTGAAGAAGCAAAGCTTGATCTGGTAGAAATCTCCGCAGACGCAGTCCCACCGGTTTGCCGTGTGATGGACTACGGCAAATCGATCTTCGAAAAGAAGAAGCAGATTGCCGCGGCGAAGAAAAACCAGAAGCAGATTCAGGTAAAAGAAATCAAGTTTCGTCCAGGGACGGAGGAAGGGGATTACCAGGTAAAACTGCGCAACCTGGTACGTTTCCTGAGTGATGGGGACAGGGCCAAGGTATCCTTGCGATTCCGCGGCCGTGAGATGGCCCACCAGGAGCTGGGGATGGAACTCCTCAAGCGGGTTGAAGCTGACCTGCTCGAGTACGGTTCGGTCGAACAGCATCCTAAGATGGAAGGACGCCAACTGATCATGGTCATCGCCCCGAAAAAGAAGAAGTAATCAACAGGGCACGGCAGGCCTTCTGATTATGTTTATCAACTGAATGCGGAGTATCCGAACATGCCAAAAATGAAAACCAAAAGTGGTGCTGCTAAGCGGTTTCTGAAAACTGCTAACGGTATCAAGCACAAGCACGCTTTCAAGAGCCACATCCTGACTAAAATGTCGACCAAGCGTAAGCGTCAACTGCGCGGTAGCAGCTTGCTGCATCCGTCTGACGTGGCAAAAGTCGAGCGCATGCTGCGCCTTCGTTAATTTTAGTCAAGAATAGAGGAAGTAACTCATGGCTCGTGTAAAGCGTGGCGTCATTGCCCGTAAACGTCACAAAAAAATTCTGAAACTTGCTAAAGGCTACTATGGCGCACGCTCCCGCGTATTCCGTGTTGCCAAGCAAGCGGTAATCAAGGCAGGCCAATACGCCTACCGTGACCGTCGTCAGAAAAAACGTCAGTTCCGCGCTCTGTGGATCGCTCGTATCAACGCTGGTGCTCGTGTTAACGGTCTGTCCTACAGCCGTTTCATCGCTGGTCTGAAAAAAGCGTCCATCGAGATCGACCGTAAGGTTCTGGCTGATCTGGCAGTGAACGAAAAAGCGGCGTTTGCTGCGATTGTCGAGAAAGCTAAAGCCACCTTGGCTTAAGTACCCCCGACAGTCACCCGGCCTCACCTCTGTGGGGCCAGGTGTTAAACGTCATAAATAGGGGAAGAGCCTTCAAGCTCTTCCCCTATTTTGTATCTGGAGTCTGTACATGGAAAACCTGGATGCGCTGGTCTCTCAAGCACTAGAGGCTGTGCAAAGCGCTGAAGATATCAATGCCCTGGAGCAAATCCGGGTTCAATACCTTGGCAAAAAGGGTGAATTGACTCAGGTGATGAAGACCCTGGGGAATTTGCCGGCAGAAGAGCGCCCGCAAGTCGGTGCGCTGATCAACGTTGCCAAGGAACGTGTTACAGGCGTTCTCAATGCGCGCATGGCTCTGTTTGAAGAAGCTGAACTGGCTGCCAAACTGTCCGCCGAATCCATTGACGTGACATTGCCGGGCCGTGGCCAGACCTCTGGTGGTCTGCATCCGGTGACCCGGACTCTGGAGCGTGTTGAACAGTTCTTCACCCGCATCGGCTACGGCATTGCCGAAGGCCCTGAGGTCGAAGACGATTATCACAACTTTGAAGCGCTCAACATCCCAGGCCATCACCCGGCCCGGTCGATGCATGACACCTTCTACTTCAATGCCAACATGTTGCTGCGCACCCATACCTCGCCGGTACAGGTCCGCACCATGGAATCGAAACAGCCGCCGATCCGCATCGTCTGCCCAGGCCGCGTGTATCGCAGCGACTCCGATATCACCCACTCGCCGATGTTCCACCAGGTCGAAGGCCTGCTGGTGGATCGCGACATCAATTTTGCCGATCTCAAAGGCACCATCGAAGAGTTCCTGCGGGTGTTCTTCGAGAAAGAGCTGGCCGTACGTTTCCGTCCTTCGTACTTCCCGTTCACCGAGCCATCCGCCGAAGTCGACATGGAATGTGTGATGTGCAGCGGTAAAGGCTGCCGCGTCTGCAAGCAGACCGGCTGGCTGGAAGTGATGGGGTGCGGCATGGTTCACCCGAACGTGCTGCGCATGTCCGGCATTGATCCGGAAGAATTCTCCGGTTTTGCTTTCGGCATGGGTGTCGAGCGTCTGGCCATGCTCCGTTACGGCGTGAACGACTTGCGTCTGTTCTTCGACAACGACTTGCGGTTCCTCGCGCAATTTCGCTAGTCGTAACGAATTCTTAGGAGAGCAGGATGAAATTCAGTGAACAATGGCTGCGTGGCTGGGTTAGCCCGCAGGTAAATCGCGACGAACTGGTTGCTCGTCTGTCGATGGCGGGCCTTGAGGTCGATAGCGTGACCCCGGCCGCCGGTGTATTCAGCGGCGTGGTGGTGGGCGAGGTGCTGAGCACCGAGCAACACCCGGACGCCGACAAGCTGCGTGTGTGCCAGGTCAGCAATGGCGCGGAAACTTTCCAGGTCGTGTGCGGTGCGCCGAATGTGCGTCCGGGCCTGAAGATTCCGTTCGCCATGATCGGCGCTGAGCTGCCGGGCGACTTCAAGATCAAGAAAGCCAAGCTGCGTGGCGTTGAGTCCAACGGAATGCTCTGCTCGCAAGCTGAGCTGCAGGTCGGTGAAGGCAACGACGGTCTGATGGAGCTGCCGGCCGATGCGCCGGTGGGCGAAGATTTGCGCGTGTATCTGGATCTGGAAGACGCCAGCATCGAGGTCGATCTGACTCCGAACCGTGGCGATTGCCTGTCCCTGGCCGGTCTGGCCCGCGAAGTCGGCGCGCTGTACGCCGCTCCTGTGACTCGCCCGGTGGTGCCAGCCGTTCCTGCCGTGCACGACGAAGTGCGTTCGGTAGAAGTGCTGGCCCCAGCGGCATGCCCGCGTTACCTGGGCCGCGTTATCCGTAACGTTGACCTGTCCAAGCCGACGCCGCTGTGGATGGTGGAGCGTCTGCGTCGCGCCGACGTGCGCAGCATCGACGCTGCTGTAGACATCACCAACTACGTGATGCTCGAATTGGGTCAGCCGCTACACGCCTTCGATCTCGCCGAAATCAATGGCGGAATTCGTGTGCGCATGGCGGAAGAGGGCGAGAAGCTCGTACTGCTCGACGGTCAGGAAGTCAGCCTGCGTAGCGATACGCTGGTGATCGCTGACCATACCCGCGCGCTGGCGATTGCCGGTGTCATGGGTGGCGAGCACAGCGGTGTGTCCGCAACCACTCGCGACGTATTTCTGGAAAGCGCTTTCTTTGACCAGATTGCTGTTGCTGGCAAGGCGCGTTCTTACGGCCTGCACACTGACGCTTCGCACCGCTACGAGCGTGGCGTTGACTGGCAACTGGCCCGTGAAGCCATGGAGCGCGCCACTGGCCTGCTGCTGGACATCACTGGCGGCGAAGCCGGTCCGATCATCGAGACCGTCAGCGAACAGCACTTGCCGTCGATCGCACCAATTACTCTTCGTTCCCAGCGCATCACCCAGATGCTCGGTATGGAAATGGATTCGGTCCAGGTTGAGCGTTTGCTCGGTGGCCTGGGTCTGGGCATTACTTCCGACGGCGAAGGCCAGTGGCGCGTAGAAGTGCCAAGCCATCGCTTCGACATCAGCCTGGAAGTTGACCTGATCGAAGAGCTGGCACGTCTGTACGGCTACAACCGTCTGCCGGTTCGTTACCCGCAAGCGCGTCTGGCGCCGCAAGCCAAGGCTGAAGCGCGTAGCGATCTGCCGGAACTGCGCCGTCTGCTGGTAGCCCGTGGTTATCAGGAAGCGATTACTTACAGCTTCATCGATCCGCGTCAGTTCGAACTGTTCAACCCGGGCGTCGAGCCGCTGTTGCTGGCTAACCCGATTTCCAATGACATGGCTGCCATGCGTTCGTCGCTGTGGCCAGGTCTGGTGAAGGCGTTGCAGCACAACCTCAACCGTCAGCAGGATCGCGTGCGTCTGTTCGAAAGCGGTCTGCGCTTCGTCGGTCAGCTCGAAGGCCTGAAGCAAGAGCCGATGCTGTCCGGTGTGGTTTGCGGTAGCCGCCTGCCGGAAGGATGGGCGCAAGGCCGCGACACGGTTGATTTCTTCGACGTCAAAGCCGACGTGGAAGCGGTGCTGGGCTTCGCCGGTGCGCTGGACTCGTTCACCTTTGCTCCGGGCAAACACCCGGCGTTGCACCCGGGTCAAACCGCGCGCATCGAGCGCGAAGGTCGCGAAGTCGGCTTCATCGGCGCCATTCACCCTGAATTGTCGAAAGCCTTGGGTCTGGATCGTCCGGTCTTCGTTTTCGAGCTGGTTCTGGCTGAAGTGGCACTCGGTAAAATGCCGAAATTCCACGAGTTGTCGCGCTTTCCTGAAGTGCGTCGTGACCTTGCACTGATTGCGCACAAAGACGTCGCCGCCGCGGCTGTACTGGACGTAATCCGTGAAAATGCAGGTGAATGGCTCACAGATCTCAGGCTGTTTGACGTGTATCAGGGTAAAGGCATTGATCCTGATAGAAAAAGCCTTGCAGTTGGCTTGACCTGGCAGCATCCATCGCGCACTCTTAATGACGATGAGGTGAATTCGACGACGCAAAATATCCTCACCTCGCTCGAACAAAGGTTGAACGCCACGTTAAGGAAGTGACGTATGGGGGCTTTGACGAAAGCTGAGATGGCGGAACGTCTGTATGAAGAGCTGGGCCTGAACAAGCGGGAAGCCAAGGAATTGGTAGAACTGTTTTTCGAGGAAATCAGGCACGCTCTTGAAGACAACGAGCAGGTCAAATTGTCCGGTTTCGGCAATTTCGACCTTCGGGACAAACGCCAGCGGCCTGGCCGCAACCCTAAAACGGGGGAAGAAATCCCGATCACGGCTCGCCGTGTGGTCACCTTTCGTCCAGGGCAGAAGTTGAAGGCCCGAGTTGAGGCTTATGCTGGAACCAAGTCATAACGACGAACTACCCGTCATCCCGGGCAAACGCTACTTCACCATTGGTGAAGTCAGCGAGCTGTGTGCCGTAAAGCCACACGTGCTGCGTTACTGGGAGCAGGAGTTTCCTCAACTCAACCCCGTCAAACGCCGCGGAAACCGCCGGTATTATCAGCGCCAGGACGTGCTGATGATCCGGCAGATCCGCGCGCTCCTTTATGATCAGGGTTTCACCATCGGCGGCGCGCGCTTGCGTCTGTCCGGCGATGAAGCCAAAGACGACACGACTCAGTACAAGCAAATGATTCGGCAGATGATCGCCGAGTTGGAAGACGTACTGGTGGTTCTCAAGAAATAAAAAGCAGCGTTTGAATACTTCCAGTTTTCAAACGCTTGCGCTATATTCTTGAGCGTTCTTCGAGGTGAAGAACGGTTGCAACACCAGTCGGGGCGTAGCGCAGTCCGGTAGCGCACTAGCATGGGGTGCTAGGGGTCGAGTGTTCGAATCACTCCGTCCCGACCATATAATTCAATGACTTAGCCCAATCTGAAAAGATTGGGCTTTTTCATGCGCAGTGATTTTTTCAGGCATTTTTTTGCTCGGCGGGAGTGGATGCCTTGTTAAATCAATTCGGCCCTGTTTAATCGCTGGATCTTCAAAAACCCGCTTCGGCGGGTTTTTGCTGTCTATAGAAAGGCATTCCCGGTCAGCTTCTTCCACTCGCCGTTTTCTGCGCAGAATCGATGCAAAGCGAATAAAAGGTTTTCTGAAAGTCAGCCACCACCTTTTCTTGCTTCTTCGTGTCCGACTCTCGTGGCATGTCGTAGGCCTGCCCGATCAGCGCTTTATATAAACTGCCCACATATTCGCTTTCCTTGCCTGCGTTATCGGCCAATTCCAGAACGGAGGAGAGGGGCACGCCTCCTTGTCTGGCTTTCATGATGGCTTTGGCCGAATTTTCGACTCGTTGGCACTCTTCCAGATATTCGCTGGGCAAGGTGGCGCTGTGTGCTGCAAAGCTGAAAGTGAGCAGTATTGCCGTTGTCGCCAGAAACCGATTGAGCATGGCACGCCATCCCTGAATGTTGGCCGGGAACGTTAGCATTCATGGCTCGGCGCTACCATCTGTTCATCGGCCAAAACGGCGGTTCACTGGCTGGGTTTTTTGACATCTGCAGAATCGCTTGAGCTGGCTGCATCCTTCTGTGTTTCGTGTGCCTCGGCTCCGGAATTCGATCCTGATGCCTCTTCACCTTTCTTGTCAGCTTTGTCTTCTTTTGACTCGGATCCGCCCTGATTTACACCGGGCATCACAGTCGGAGGCGCTGAAGAGCCACCTGTTTTTTCAGCTGCGAGGGAAAACAGTGGGCAAAGCGAAACCAGGCTGGCCAATCCGATTGCAATCATTCGCTTGTTCATGACGTTGTCTTCCGAGTCGGTGGATGTACTGCATTGGAAGAACTCACCGGGCGAAGGTGCGGCGCATCAGACCAGCGGCATCCCTGGCCCATTTGGGGCAAGAACGGTGGCTACGGCGCCAACTGGCTCCATTCAATCCCGAACCGGCCCAGATACTTGCGCAAACGGTCCGCATCATTCGGTTGCGCCTTGGCCTGGCGCGAGATGCCGAACAAGCGGCGACCGGCATCCGACAGGCTGTCTGCTTGCCGGCAGACCTCAAGTACTGCGCGCAACTGCAAGCGGTCAAACAGATCCATGCTTTGTGCATCTCCTGGCAAATCTTCCGGGCTGTTACCCGTTTGGGTCAGGCCCCAGGCATAACGCAATCGCTCAATCTCTTCCTGCACCTGCGCCTCATCAATCCTCCCGTTGTCCGCCAATGTCGCCATGCGCGTGATCGACGCAGACAATTCGCGGAAATTACCCAGCCACGCTGCTTCGCGAGAACTGGCGAAGGCCAGATAGAGCCGGCGGGCTTCAAGGTTGAAGCGTACCAATTGCCCATGCTCGCGGGCATGGCGCTGCAACTCGAAATCGATATTCGGCTCGATATCCTCGCGGCGGCCGGCGAGTCCGGGAAGGTCGAACGTCCAGAGGTTGATGCGTGCGTACAAGTCTTCGCGAAACAAGCCGTCAGCGACACGGCTGCGCAGGTCGCGATGGGTGCCGGCGATGATCAGGAAGTCGCTTTCCACCTCCTTGTCCGAACCCAGTGGAAAGAAGCGTTTCTCTTCAATCGCTTTGAGTAGCATCGCCTGCTCGTCGGCGCCCAGTTCGCCGATTTCATCGAGAAACAGCATGCCGCCATCCGCCGCGCGCAGCAGGCCGTCGCGGGCATTCTGTGCACCGGTGAAGGCGCCTTTGCTGTGGCCGAACAAGGTCGACATCGCACCGTCGCCACGCAGGGTGGCGCAGTTGACTTCGACAAAGCGTCCCTGCATCTGATGGCGGTTGCGTTTGAGTTCGTAGATGCGTCGGGCCAGAAAGGATTTTCCGGCGCCGGTCGGGCCGATCAGCAGCATGGGGGCTTTTGAACGCACCGCAACGCGTTCGATCTGCTCGATGGAGCGGTTGAACGCGGCATTGCGTGTGGCGATGCCGGACTTCAGAAATGCCAGGCCTTCGAGGCGTTTGTTGGCAAAGCGTGAGGCGATGCGATCATATCGCGACAGGTCGAGGTCGATCAGGGCGTGGGTGCCACAGGCGTGCTCGTCTTCGCTCTTGCGCCTGGCGGGGGAGGTCTGGATCAGGCGAGCGGGCAAGTAGCGCGCCTCGGTCAACAGGAACCAGCAGATCTGCGCGACGTGGGTGCCGGTGGTGATGTGGACGAGGTAGTCCTCGTGTTCGGTGTCGAACGCGTAGGCAGTGGTGAAATCGTGCAGTGCGCCGTAGACCTCTTCAAAATCCCATGGGTTGCGCAACGCCATCGAGTGCAGGCGCACTTCGGTTTCCGGTGAAACCTGCTGGATGTCGGCGCGCACCCGCTCGGCGAGACTGACGTCGCGGGCGTCGATGCCGTGAATCAGCTCAAGCCGATTGATCAGAACATCCGGCTGCTGGCAGAGGCCCACGCTCGGGCGCCAATGGCTCCAGCGATTGGCGCCTTTACCGACGCGATCAAGAGTGGCGCCGATAAACCCGATGGCGACGGTACGTTTATTTTGCATGCTTATCTCAAAAGATAAAAAACGATAACCAATGATAATTTTTCTACACAGGGTTTGTCGCCCAATCAAATGATTAAAAAGCCTTTTAAAGAATAAAAACCATTTAAAACAAAGAGATATGAAATTTTTTCGGGAAAATTAAAAACCTGGCACAGCCGCTGCAATGTCTATCGCAACGAACAGGTCAAACCAGCGAGAAGCCAGGATGGCCAAGTCAAATCTCTCAATATGCAGTCGAATAAAGACATGAAAGAACACACTTACCAACTGCTCGAAGTCGCCAACGGCAAACCGATCAAACTGTGGACCGAAGGTGTGCCCGTGGAAAACGAGGCCCGCGAGCAGTTGATGAACACCGCAAAAATGCCGTTCATTTTCAAACATCTGGCGGTCATGCCGGACGTGCACTTGGGCAAAGGTTCGACCATCGGCAGCGTCATTCCCACGGTCGGTGCGATCATTCCGGCGGCGGTCGGCGTCGACATCGGTTGCGGCATGATCGCCGCGCGCACGTCACTGACGGCTGCCGATCTGCCGGACAACCTGCACGGGCTGCGCAGCGCTATCGAGCAAGCGGTGCCGCATGGCCGCAGTTCGAACCGTTCGCGGCGCGACAAGGGCGCCTGGGATGAAATCCCGCAGCAAGCCGATCAGGCCTGGGCGGGGCTGCAGCCACGGTTCAAATTGATCACCGACAAGTACCCGAAACTGGCCAACACCAACAACCGCGGGCACCTCGGTACGCTCGGCAGCGGCAACCACTTCATCGAAGTGTGCCTGGATGAAGCCAACCGGGTCTGGTTCATGTTGCACAGTGGTTCGCGTGGCGTCGGCAATGCCATCGGCAACCTGTTCATCCAGATGGCTCAGGCGGATATGCGTCAGCACATCGCCAACCTGCCGGATCGTGACCTGGCCTACTTCGAAGAGGGCAGTCAGCACTTTGATGACTATGTGGAAGCGGTGGGTTGGGCGCAGGACTTCGCCAAACAGAACCGCGAGCTGATGATGCGCGCAGTGATTCAGGCGACACGGCAGATTATCCGCAAGCCGTTTGAAGTGGCGCTGGAAGCGGTCAACTGCCACCACAACTACGTGCAGAAAGAGCGGCATTTCGGTGAAGAGGTACTGGTCACCCGCAAAGGTGCGGTGTCGGCGAAGAAGGGCGAACTGGGGATTATTCCAGGCTCGATGGGCGCCAAGAGTTTCATTGTCCGCGGCCTGGGTAACGAAGAGTCCTTCAGTTCCTGCAGCCACGGCGCCGGCCGCACCATGAGCCGCACCAAGGCCAAGAATATGTTCACTGTCGAGGATCAGATTCGCGCCACGGCCCATGTGGAGTGCCGCAAAGACGAAGCGGTGATCGACGAGATTCCGATGGCCTACAAGGACATCGACAAAGTCATGCACGCCCAGCGTGAGCTGGTGGAAGTGCTGCACACCTTGCGTCAGGTGGTGTGCGTCAAAGGATAAAGGAAAGCAAATCGTGGAATTCGAAGAGCGTCACCCGCTGTGCAACACGATGCGCGCGCGGGTACTGGAAGAGCTGGCACGCATAGAGCGTGAACGCAATGTCACGGTGTTGTATGCCTGTGAGTCCGGCAGTCGGGCCTGGGGTTTTGCCTCGACCGACAGCGATTACGACGTACGGTTTGTGTATGTGGAAAAGCCCGATTGGTTCGTTCAGGTCGATGCGCCGCGTGATGTGATCGAGCGTCCGCTGGACGATGAACTTGATGTCAGTGGTTGGGAGCTGCGCAAGACCCTCGGATTGTTGCGCAAATCCAATCCGACCTTGCTGGAGTGGCTCGACTCGCCGCTGGTTTATCGCAGTGAAACCGCGCAGGTGGCACAACTGCGCGAACTCGCCGAAGCGTTCTACAGCCCGCCAGCGGCGCGCAATCACTATCTGTCGATGGCAAAGAAGAACTTTCGCGGTTACCTGCAAGGGGAAACTGTGCGTTTGAAGAAGTACTTCTACGTGCTGCGACCATTGTTAGCCGTGCGCTGGATCGATCAGGGACGAGGCCGGCCACCGATGACGTTCGCCGACCTCCTGACCACGGTCGATGATCGCGCGTTGCTCGATGAAGTCGACGAGCTGCTCGCCCTTAAACGCAATGCCGATGAGAGCGCCTACGGGCCGCGTCGACCGGCGTTGCACGGGTTCATCGCGGCCGAACTCGAGCGCGAAGTGCCCACATTACCCAGAACTCAGGAAGACTCGCGACGGCTGGATCAGTACCTCAGGGATACCGTCGGGCTATACGCGTAAGGAATGCAATGAAACAGGAAGTGATAGAACTGGACGGTGCCATTGGTGGCGGCCAGGTGTTGCGCAGCGCCTTGAGCTTGTCGATGGTGACGGGCCGGGCGTTTCGCATTAAACAGATTCGTGCCAGGCGCAGCCGTCCGGGACTGCTGCGCCAACACTTGACCGCGGTGATGGCGGCGGCCGAAGTGTGTGGTGCAACGGTCTGCGGCGCTCATTTGGGTTCGCAAGCCTTGAGCTTCGAACCCGGCGCGATTCGCGCCGGCGACTTTCAATTCGCCATCGGCACGGCCGGCAGCTGCACGCTGGTGTTACAGACATTGTTGCCGGCACTGTTACGGGCACCGCAGGCGAGTCGAGTGCGGATTTCCGGTGGCACGCATAACCCGCTGGCGCCGCCGGCCGATTTTCTATCGCGCAGTTGGCTGCCGCTGTTGCGACGCATGGGGGCTAACGTTGAGCTGGACTTGGTGCGCCATGGTTTTGTCCCGGCCGGCGGTGGCGAGATTGCGGTGAATGTGCACCCGGCGAACCTGACGCGACTCGACCTGTGTGACCGTGGCGAAGCGATTTCACAGAGCGCGTCGGCACTGACCGCCGGGCTTGGACCTACGGTCGCCCAGCGTGAGCTGAACCAGGTGGCCAAGCGATTGAGTCTGCCGGCTGCGGCGCTGCACCCTGTGATGCTCGATCCAGCCCGCGGGCCAGGCAATGTGTTGCTGCTGGAGTACGTCTTCGAACACGTCACCGAGGTGTTCAGCGCATTTGGTCAAGTGTCATTGCGCGCAGAGAAGGTTGCCGATGCAGCGATTAATCAAGCCGCCGACTGGTTACGCAGTGGTGCTGCGGTAGCCGAGCACCTTGCCGATCAGTTGCTGTTGCCAATGGCGCTGGCTGGTGGTGGCTCGTTTACCACGCCGCGCATGACCGAGCATCTGCACAGCAATATTGCGGTGATCGAGCTGTTTTTGCCGGTTCGTATTGATTGCCGCGAGGAGGGTGCCGATCGACTGCGCGTT
>NZ_JAMLFX010000012.1:39969-51617 GCF_023634765.1 Pseudomonas sp. AKS31 | reverse complement strand
GACGGGATTTCATTACGAAATCCCGTCGCCCTTTTTTTGGCCCGCAAAAAACTCCGAAAAGACGGCAAACTGCTGGCCCCCGGACGTTCGCTTCCCCGGCAAAATCGCCTTTTTTCAAAAGGTTAGGTGGGCTCTATGCGGACGATTGTCATCACCGTTGCAACGCTTTCCCTGGCTGTTTTTGCCACAGGCGTGCAGGCAAAAGAATTAAGCAAAAGCCATCGCTTTGCCTGTATCTGGGGCTCGGATATCGCTGCCGGTGCTCAGCAATCGAAGCTGTCAGGCGTCTCGCTGTATGGCGCGCGCAAACAATTGCAGGTGCGACGATTCCAGCAACCGTGGATGCGCATGACTGCGATGGGAATCACCGAGCAAACCTACAACAGCACGTCGAAGCTCAAGCCGGCAGCGGTCAAGCAGACCTATTACGAACAATGTGTACGCCACGAATTGGCCCAACGCTGAAGCAAAAAAGCCCGACCTGAACCGGTCGGGCTTTTTCATGGATGATGAAATCTCGGCGTCACTTTTCGCTTTCGCAATTGACCATCCACGACACGCCAAAACGATCGACCAGCATGCCGAAACGCGCCGCCCAGAACGTCGCTTCCAGCGGCATATCGATGCGGCCGTCCTTGGCCAGCGCGTTGAACACGCGTTCGGCTTCGGCAATGCTGTCGACGTTCAGCGAAATCGAGCAGCCACTCATGCCCTGAGTCGGGCGATCGGGTGTGGTGTCCGAGGCCATGATCATCTGATCACCCACTTTCAGGCAGGTGTGGATGATCAGGTTGTGGTGTTCTTTCGGCACGTGTTCGGCGGCGGGTGTTTCGCCGAATGTCATCAACGCTTCGAGCTTTCCTTGCAAGGCTTGCTCGTAAAAGGTGAAGGCCTCGCGGCAATCTCCGTTGAAGATCAGGTAGGGATTGATTCTCATGTCTCTGCTCCCGGCAGTCAGACGCGGAGCGTGGCGGGTGTCGCCGGGTTCCGCGTAGGGCGGTTAAACCATAGCAGAGCGTTGGACGCCGGAAAGGGCAGAGTCTCCCAGATGTTTTTGTTCTGAAAAGCGCGTCGACGATAACGCGCTCGTCGTGTGAAATTCGGTCGTGGCGCTGGAGTACCATGACGCACCGTCATCACCTGCAGAGTGCAATGCCCCATGCCTGATCTATCGCGTTTCACGTCCTTGTTCGATCAGGCGCAGCGAGCCTTGCGCTTGGTCTGGGGGACATCGCATGGCTTGTTTCTGGGGTTGGTGCTGGCAACGTTGGTGGCCGGGTTACTGCCGGCGCTGGCGGCGTGGTTGGGGCAGCGGATTGTCGATGCCGTGGTGGCAGCGATGCAGTTGCACGCGCAACACGGCAGTGCGCCGCTGTGGCCGGTGTTGCGTTATGTGTTGTTGGAGGCCGGGGTGTTGGCGCTGTTGTCCGGCACGCAACGAGCACTGTCGGTGCAGCAGTCTCTATTGCGGGTGCAGCTAGGGCAGAAGGTCAATACGCTTATCTTGGAGAAAGCACAGACCCTGTCACTGGTGCAGTTCGAAAACTCCGAGTTCTACGACAAGCTGGTGCGGGTTCGTCGCGAGGCTTCGACCCGGCCGCTGGCGCTGGTCATGAAATCGTTGGGATTGATTCAAAACCTGATCATGTTGATCAGCTTTGGTGTGCTGCTGGTGCATTTTTCACCTTGGGCGCTGGTGCTGCTGGTGGTCGGTGCGTTGCCGGTGTTCTTTGCCGAGGCGCATTTTTCCGGTGACGCTTTTCGTCTGTTCACTCGCCGCGCGCCGGAGAGTCGGCAGCAGAATTACATCGAAACCTTGCTGTCCCACGAAACCTACATCAAAGAGGTCAAGCTGTTCGGTTTTGCACCGCTGTTGCTGCAACGCTACCGCGACACGTTCGCCAGGCTGTATGCCGAAGACCGCCGCCTGACGTTGCGGCGCGACGGCTGGGGTTTCGGCCTCGGTCTGCTCGGTACCGCGGCTTTTTATGTGGCCTATGCCTGGGTGGTGATCGATGCCGTGCATGGCCAGATCAGTCTCGGCCAGATGACCATGTATCTGGTGCTGTTCAAGCAAGGCCAAAGCGCGGTGAGCAGCAGTTTGAGTGCGATCAGCGGCCTGTACGAAGACGGCCTCTACCTGACCAGTCTTTATGAATACCTGGCCGAACCGGTCCAGCTGGATACCGGCCACCTGACTGCCGGCGTCTGTCCGGGCGATGGTTTGCGTTTCGAAAGCGTCGGTTTCCGCTATCCGGGTGCCAGTCGGCCAGCGCTGGAAAACATTGACCTGCAACTGGTGCCAGGCCAGAGCATGGCGTTGGTCGGCGAGAACGGTTCAGGCAAGACCACATTGATCAAGCTACTGACCCGGCTCTATCGCCCGGATCAAGGGCGCATCCTGCTTGACGGCAGTGACTTGCAGGATTGGCAGGAGACCGCGTTACGTCGGCGTATTGGCGTGATTTTTCAGGACTACATCCGCTACCAGTTCAGCGTCGGAGAAAACATCGGCGTCGGCGATACCCTGGCGTTCAACGACGCGCAACGCTGGAAGGAGGCCGCCGACCAAGGCATGGCGGCGCCCTTTATCGAGGGGCTCGACAAGGGTTATGCCACACAGTTGGGACGCTGGTTTGCCGGTGGCCAGGAGTTGTCTGGCGGGCAGTGGCAGAAGATTGCCTTGTCCCGCGCGTACATGCGCCGTGATGCCGACATTCTGATTCTTGATGAGCCGACGTCCGCCCTTGACCCGGCGGCCGAAGCGGCAGTGTTCGAGCATTTCAGCCAACACAGCGACGGTCGCATGACGTTGCTGATTTCCCATCGTTTTTCCAGCGTGCGCAATGCCGACCACATCGTCGTGCTGCAACAAGGCCGGATTCTGGAGCAGGGCGGCCACGATCAATTGATCGCCGCCGCCGGGCATTACGCGCAATTGTTTGATTTGCAGGCTCGCGGCTACCGTTAAGTGTCGCGGCCGCTGCGCACGATTGCAGGCCCGGCCACCCGAGGGGCCGGTTTGCTCTGCATCAGGCTGTCGAGCGCCTTGCGGTAATTCTGTCCACCCAACGCCATGCTGTTGTTATGCGTCGCGCCCGGCACCAACAACAGGCGCTTGGGTTGTTGCGCGGCGTTGAACAGTTGCTCACTGAAGCGCGGCGGCACGAACGCATCGGCCAAACCGTGGACCACCAGCAGCGGCATGTGGATATCGGCAATCTTGTCGATCGAATCGAATTTCTGCGACAGCAGCCAGCGCACCGGCAGCGAAGTGTTGGCTACAGACGCGGCAACATCCGCCAGCGTAGTGAATGTGGACTCGATCACCAGCCCGCGCACCGGCAATGCAGAGTGATCGCGAGCGGCGGCCTGGCCGAGTTCTGCGGCCAGATCGATGGCCACGGCGCCACCGAGGGAGTGCCCGTAGATCAGACGTTTGGCCGGGTCCGGTTGCAGCAGTTTGAAGCGCTCCCACGCCACCCGTGCATCTTCGTAAACGCTGCTTTCCGACGGCAGATCACCATGGCTCTTGCCGAAACCTCGGTAGTCGATGGCCAGCACTGAATAACCCGCTGCGCGCAGTTGTTCAATGCGGAACAACTGCCCGGTGAGGTTCCAGCGCACGCCATGCAGATAGAGAATGGCCGGCGCATTGGCTTTTTCTGCCGGCCACCACCAGGCGTGAATGTTTTCCCCGGCCTTGAAACTCTTTGGTTGCAGATCGAGTTCCTGCACGCTGCCGGGCAAGCCGTGATACCAGCCGGCGGTGCCCGGTTCGATGCGAAACAACAGTTTACGTTCGGTGTGTTCGAGCACGGCACAACTGGTCGGCACGCCGATAATCAGCGCGGCCATGCAGGCAAACGCCAAACGGCGGCGTCGCAGACGCGTCATGAAGGACAGGAACATTAAACGTTTCACCCAGGCGCAGACAAAGAACGCTTTTTACCAGATGCCTGGGCCTGCGCGTGAGTTTTTCGACCACCGCCCCGGCGCAACGATTACCAAATGCTGCAAAGACTCACACGACCTGCAGAACGATCTTGCCGATATGGTCGCCAGCCTCCATGTGCGCGTGAGCCTGAGCGGCGTCGGCGAGTGGGTAAACCTTGTCGATCATCGGCAGGCAGCGCCCGGCGGCCAGCGCCGGCCATACGTGCTCTCGCAGTTGATCGGCAATCGCGGCTTTCTCGGCAGCGGTACGGGCGCGCAACAGCGAGCCGGTGATCACCGCGCGTTTGGCCATCATTGCCAGCAGATCAAAGTCATTGGCCCGCGCGCCGCCGAGGAAGCCGAGCATGACCAGTCGGCCATCCATCGCCAGGGCGCTGACGTTACCGTTGAGGTGCGAGCCGCCCATGATGTCGAGGATGACATTGACGCCCTGGCCTGAAGTTTTCTCGGCGATGACTGCCGCGAAATCCTCATCGCGATAATTGATCGCTTCGCCACCGAGATCGCGAATCGCGGCGCATTTGTCCGGGCTGCCGGCGGTGGCAAACGCTTCAATACCGAACTCGCGGCACAGCATCAGTGCGGTAGTGCCGATGCCGCTGGTGCCACCGTGAATCAAAGCGCGTTGACCACGGCTGGCGCCGCCGAGGCCGAACAGGTTGGCCCACACGGTGAAGAACGTTTCCGGGATCGCGGCGGCGTGCACCCAGTCCAGACCTTGTGGTATCGGCAGGGTCTGGCCAGCCGGGACTGCGCAGTATTCGGCATAACCGCCGCCGTTGGTCAGCGCGCAGACTTTGTCGCCCACAGCGAACTGACTGACATCGCCCCCGAGGGCCACGACTTCGCCGGCGACCTCCAGCCCGGGAATCGGGTTCATGCCGGGTTTCATCGGGTATTTGCCGGCACGCTGCAAAGCGTCCGGCCGGTTGATTCCAGCGGCGTGAACGCGGATCAACACTTCGCCTTCCGCGACGATTGGAAGCGGCACGCGTTTGGGTTGCAAAACCTCGGGGCCGCCGGGTTCGCTGATTTCGATTCGGGTCATTTCTTTGGGCAGGGACATATCGATTCCTGTTGGTATAGGTTCTGTAGATGGGAGCGTGCTGTGCAAACAATGATTCCCTTCAATTTGCGCAGCAGCGCGTTTCGACAGGGGCGGGCAGCCATTTCATGGCTTGCTCCAGCAACAGCGCCACGGCGATCGCGCCAGCGGCGATGACGAACAACAACGCATGGTGACCGCCACTGGCATTGAACAAGGCTGAATAGGCAAACCCGGCCAGCGCTTGAAACGTGGCGAACGACACTGTGGCGCGGCTCCAGGCAATTTGCTGGCGATGATGCTGCGGCACCAGCTCATGCACGCGGGCCAGGGCCAGCGGAACAATGCCGGGCGGAAATGAACCGAGAATCACCGCCAGCAGCGCCAGCACCACAAACGAGTGAGACATCGCCAGCAAGCCAAGGGCAATCGCTTGCACCACCAGCACCAGGCGAATGCCGGAACGTGCGCCAAGCTGATCGGCAAGAAAGCCATAACTCACCGGGCCGACAATCGCGCCCAAACCGTACATCACCCAGATCAGCGCGCCGACATGCGCCCCGTCGCCGAGTCCACGAGCCACGTAATCCACCAGAAACACCATGGCCGGCACCAGGCCAGCGGCCATGAAGGCGTATTGGGCGAACAGCAAATACACACCGCGCGGTGTCGGTTCAACGGGCGCCTTTTCCTGCGCGGCCTGTGGGTGCGGGAAGTCAGACGGCCAGCCGAACCAGCTCAGTGCTGTCAGCACCAAAGCCAAAGCCCCCAGGCCCAGCCATGTCGCTTGCAAACCCAGGCTCAACAGCGGCGGCACCAGCGTCCCGGAACCGGCAATGCCAAGACCGATGCCGAGAAAGATCGCACCGCTGGCCAACCCTTTTCGCGCCGCCGGCACATGCGGCAGAACTGTCGCGGCCACCAGCACCATGATCGCGCCACCGGCAATCCCCGACAGCAGCCGCCAGCCGAAGAACCAGCTCACCGACAACGGAAACGCACAGGCAAAAAATGCCGTCGTGACCACCAGCATCATCAGTCGCAAGGCATTTTTATTGCCGAGCTGGCGCGCTGTCGGCCGGCCGAGCAGGGCCCCAATCAGATAACCGACCAGATTGGCCGCACCGAGGTAGACCACATCATTGGCGCTGAACCACCGCGCCTCAATCAGCGAAGGGATCAATGGGGTGTAAGCGAAACGCGCCAGCCCGATGCTGACCAGGCTGGCGCAGAGGCCGGCGAAGATCGGCAGCCAGATGCCGGTGGAGGTTGATGTACGCATGATAGCGATCTCGCGGAAGGTTTATGGCGTCCAGCATATCGGCTATCGTTGCTGCGTTAATGCAGCGATTAAGCGGCGCTACGATGCGAATCTGCATCACTGGGAGGCAGCATGAATTGGGATGATGCACGGGTATTTCTGGCCGTTTGCCGCGAGTCGACGCTACGTGGTGCAGCGCGTGTGCTGGGGGTGGATCAGGCCACGGTCGGGCGGCGAATCACAGCGCTGGAAAAGTCCCTGAGTGCGACGCTGTTCCTGCGTACTTCCGACGGCTACGCGTTGACCGCAGTCGGTGAGGCGGCGCTCAAGAGTGTGGAGAAAATGGAGCATTCGGCACTGGAGCTGGAGCGGCAGATTCAAGGCCTGGACGATCGCCTGACCGGCACCGTGCGCGTCAGTACCACGGATTCGCTGGCCATCGACTTTCTGATCCCGGCCATTGCCTGTTTGCACAAGCAGCACCCGGACGTGCGAGTGCAACTGGATGCGTCCACGCAGATCCTCAGCCTGGCCAAGCGCGAGGCGGATATCGCGGTGCGCAACACCCGCCCGGACAACCCTGACCTGATCGCCCGGCGAATCGCCCGATGGCCGGTGGGGCTATTCGCTTCCCAGGCCTATATCGATGCCAATGGCGTGCCGCAGCCGGACACAGCATTTGAAGGGCATGATCTGGTGGTCTATCAACCGTATCTGCAAAGCAAAAAGGACCTGACCCTGGTGTCGGAGCCGCTCAGTCGCGGCCGGATCGTCGCCAGCCTCAGTTCCAGCCTGCTCGTGCGCCGTTCGATTGCAGCAGGGCTGGGTGTAGGAGAAATCCCGGTGTACATGGGCGAGCGCGATGGTCTGGTCAGGCTCTGGCCGGAGCGCACTCGACCATTGCCGTATGAAGTGTGGCTGGTGACCCACGCGGATCTGCGGCATACCGCGCGGGTGAGGGCGGTGATTGAGCAGATTGTCGACGTGTTCGCGTCGGAGAATGACTAGGCAGACGTTCTTTTGGCAGGGCTACAACCTCTGACGAAACAGCCTACATCAGAGGCAGAATCTCCCGGCTTGTCAGCGTTCTCGATGGGTCCTATTGTTTTCGTCAGCTCGGTGAGGGGCGTCGTGCTTTCACTGATGTTAATGCCAGGGACGGTAGCGTAAGAGCCAGGAAGGTGTCGCGTTGAAAACCACGGAATTCAGTCAAAATCCAGTCAGTGATCTATCGAGTAAAAGTCGGAATGCTCAAGCCATGAACGCTATAAGTCGTGAAGAATTCAATGCCAGGATAGAAACAATCGAGACCAGAATGGACGCTCGGGTCGAGCGTGTGTCGGCAAGAATCGATGCTTACCTGGTGACTCAGGCTGAGCGAGACAAGGCTCAAATGGAGAGGGACAAACGATACGATCTGATGTGGGACGGTGTACAACGAATCGCCGAAGAATCAAAAGAAGCCATCAAACACGCCTCGACAGTGAAGGCGCATTACTGGGCGACCACGGCCGTCCATTTTCTCGGAATGATCACCGTCGTCGTGGGGGCGCACTTCGCCAATCAAGCAGCGGTGTTAACCACTTTGCAGACGACACTCGCTGCGATCCAGATCGGCAAGGATATAAGTGCACCAAGGCCGGCTTCGCAACAAGTACCCGAATCTCCACAATAGAAAACGGCCTTCGAGGAAGGCCGTTTTTGGTGGGCATTGAAACACCGCATCATGGCATCTCTGGCAACTCCTGTGGCCGCAAGTCGAATACCAGCACCTCGGCATCGACACCGTTGCTCAAGCTCAGCAACTGTTCCTCGCGAACCCGCACGCCGTCACCCTCGTGCAATGGCTGGCCATTGAGTTCAACGCTGCCGCGTGCAACATGCACATAGGCGTAGCGGTTGGCTGGCAGTTGCAGTGTGGCGCTTTCCTTGCCGTCGAACAGGCCGGCGAAGACACGTGCATCCTGGCGCACTTTCAGCGAACCGTCGTTGCCGTCCGGCGAGATGATCAATTGCAGGCGACCGCGTTTTTTCTGTGCGCTGAAATGTTCCTGTTGATAGCGCGGTTTGGCGCCGCTGACATCCGGCACGATCCAGATCTGCAGGAAGTGCACCGGTTTGGTCGCCGAGTGGTTGAACTCGCTGTGCGCCACGCCGCTGCCGGCGCTCATCAACTGCACGTCGCCCGGGCGAATGACCGAACCGGTGCCGAGCGTGTCCTTGTGTTCCAGCGCGCCGTCCAGCACGTAGGAAAATATCTCCATGTCGCGATGCGGGTGCTGGCCGAAGCCTTTGCCGGCGGCAACGCGGTCATCATTAATCACCAGCAGGTCGGAGAAACCCTGCTCACGAGGGTTGCGATAGCTGGCGAAGGAAAAGGTGTGAAAGGACTTCAACCAGCCATGATTGGCGAGGCCACGATCGGAGGCTTTGCGAAGGGTCAGCATGATGAAATCTCCTTGCGGGACGTGAATTCGTCCGAGTGAGGAGAAGGTTACTGTTTACTGGATTGCGCAATAAGTAGGTGAAAATTGAAAGACTGTCCCTTCAAGGTTGACAGTTTTGCGATAGCCGTCACACAAAACTTTTGCGCTCAAACGGCTACAGTTGGCCATAATGTCTGGTCTGTATCATGTCTTTCTGATTTAAGTGATGTCTTCCCATGAAAACCGTGGCAATGGTGCTGTTTCCCGACTTTCTTCTGCTCGACATGGCCGGGCCATTGGAGGTTTTTTCGGTTGCCAATCGCTATCTGAAGCCCGATGCGCATTATCAATTGATCACCCTAGGCACCGAAGCCGGCCCGCTGCGAGCCTCCAATGGTGTGATGGTGCAGGCCGACCGGATCATTGGCGATGACACCGAGCGTTTTGACTTGCTGCTGGTGCCGGGTGGCCCCGGTGCCTACAACCAACAATTTCCGTCGTTGTTTGCCTGGCTCAAAGACGCAGTCCGGCGCGTCGAGTACTACGGGTCCATCTGCACTGGCGCCTTTGTTCTGGGGCACGCCGGTTTGCTTGACGGTTACCGTGTCACCACGCACTGGAATTACACCGAACGTCTGATCAAGGGATTCCCGAAAGCCCATGTCACGACCGATCAGATCTATGTCGAGGATCGCAATCTGATCACCTCGGGAGGCGTTACGGCGGGGATCGATATGGCGCTTGCCGTGGTCGCTCGCGATCATGGCAAGAAACTCGCGCAGGATGTGGCCAAAGTTCTGCTGGTGGTGATGAAGCGGCAGGGCGGGCAGGCGCAGTTCAGCCCGCTGATGGCTGCCGTGGCACCGCAGGAAACGCCGATCACCCGCGCGCAGAGTTACGTGCTGGAACACCTCGACGAAGCCTTCACGGTCGAGCGCATGGCGGCGATTGCCAACATGAGTGCGCGGCACTTCGCGCGAGTGTTTACCCGCGACATCAATATGACGCCCATGGAGTTTCTGCAAAGTGCGCGCATCGATTGCGCGCGAAATCTGCTGGAAACCAGCGATCTGCCCCTTAAAACCGTAGCTTACAAAAGTGGTTTCGGCAGTGTGCGGCACATGCGTTCGCTGTTCGCTGAAAAGCTCGGCCTGACGCCCGCGCAATACCGCGAACAGTTCAGCTAGAGCGCTGCTGTCCGTCTGGCGCACCCGTATGTCCGTGCTGCGTCCCGTGTAGCACTTGTCGCGTCATCTGAGGCTGCCAAGATAGCTGGCATGGATAGCCTCATCGATTTGAACGCGGCGTCGGTGCTGCATTTCGGCCCTTACGCCTTCCATCTGCGCCAACGGCTGATACTCCACGGAGATCGGCCACTGCGCATGGGCGGTCGCGCGCTGGACATTCTGCAGGTGCTGGTCGAGCGTGCCGGGCGAGTGGTCACGAAGGAGCAATTGATTGCCCTGGTGTGGCCGACGTCGGTGGTCGAGGAGATCAACCTGCGCGTGCACATCGCCGCGCTCCGGCGCGCCTTGGGTGACGGTGAAAACGGGCAGCGCTACATCGTTAACGTGCCGCAATGCGGTTACAGCTTTATTGCCCCGGTGCGCTGCGACCGCGTCGCGCAAGTGGCGTTCGAGGCCCTGCAAACGCCCCAGCATAATCTGCCGGCACGACTGACTTCGGTCGCCGGGCGCGATTCGCTGGTCGGCGGGCTGGTGCGGCAAATGCCGCTGTGTCGGCTGATGACCCTCACAGGCGCGGCCGGGGTGGGTAAATCCACTGTCGCGTTGCGGGTCGCGGAACTGCTGTTGCAGTACTACCGAGATGGCGTGTGGCAGATCGATCTGAGTTCGATCGACGACGACACAGCGCTGCTCGATCATGTGCTGCGCATCTTCGCAAGCGATTTGCCCGGACTGTCGACTCGCCATGCATTGCTGTTGCTCGATAACTGTGATCACCGTCGCGATGCCTGCCGAGCAGCGGTTGAAACGTTGCTTGAGGCCGCTCCCCGACTGTCGATCCTCGCCAGCAGCCGCGAGGCCTTGCAGGTCAGTCTGGAAACCCTTCAGTGCGTGCCACCGCTGACCCTGCCGAAACGCTCGGCAGGCGATTGCATCGCTGAAGCCATGGGCCATTCTGCAGTGCAGTTGTTTGTCAGCCGCGCACGGGCGCGACAGCACGATTTCCGCCTGCGCGAGCAGGATGTCAAAGCCGTCCTGGAGATCTGTCGCCAACTCGACGGGTTACCGCTGGCGATCGAACTGGCGGCGGCGCAGATCGATGCCTTGGCGTTGGTCGGCTTGCAGGCGCAAATCAGCAATGGTCTGCACGTGCTCAGCCATGGCCGACGCACCGCTGTACCCCGCCACCAATCCATGCAGGCGGCACTCGACTGGAGCTATCAACGCTTGAGCGCGCAAGAGCAACGCGCACTGCAGCGTTTATCGGTGTTCAAAATGGCGTTTACCCTGGAGGCGGCACTGGCGGTGATCAGTTGCCCGCAATTGGCGCCGTCGCGGCTTGCCGCGCTCATTGAAGGCCTGGCACGCCAGTCATTGCTGGTGGTGGAGCGGGGTGGCAGTGCTGGCCGATACCGAATGCTCCACACCACTCGCTGCTATGCCCGCGAGCAACTGGAGCGTAGCGGTGAAGGGATTGATCTTGAACGTCGTCATTCGCGTTATATCAGCCGGATTCGCCAAACCTCAGGCGTGCAGGTGCACGCGTAGTTCGTCGATGAGCAAGCGTACCTTGCGCAAGTCCGGGGTCGCATAGCCCTCGGTGAAGCGCTGGTAGATCGGCGTGAGCAAATCCAGCGCCTCCTGGCAGCGCGATTGGCGCTGCCAGAGTTGCGCCAGTGAGGTGGCACTGCGCAGTTCCCAGGCGAGCGCGCCTTGGCTGCGGGCGACGGTCAGGGATTGCTGCAGGAGTGCTTCGGCTTCCTGAAGAACCT
>NZ_JAMLFX010000012.1:0-39959 GCF_023634765.1 Pseudomonas sp. AKS31 | reverse complement strand
GAGCAGGCTCGCTCCCACATGGGGTCTGAGTACACCCAGGATCCCTGTGAGAGCGAGCCTGCTCGCGAAGGGTCCCGTCCAGACAACCCGGATCGTCCTTCAATAGCGCATCCGCCCGAGCCCGCAAAATCTCCGCCGAGCTCCACCCCGCATCACCACTCAACGCTCGCTCAAACAGTGCGTCATCCACAAATCGGCCATCCAGCGTCACCATGATTTCCCGAATCAGCCCACTGCTGTCCTTCGGCACGGGCAGGCTGGTTTGCGTGTCGATCACCTGCGCGTAGTGCCGCGCCCACGTGTTGAACAGCAGCACCGAATGCTTCTGCGATTGCTCCAGCAGCAATTGCAACAGCGCCCGGGCGTTCTGCTGATCGCCGTTGTAATGAGCGATCAGGCAACTGGCCAATGCCAGGGTGTAACAAATCGAGGTGCCATGGTCGATCTGCACGGCAATATCCAGAGCCAGTCGCGCCGTATGCCACGCTTGCTCCGGCAATCCCTGCATCCATAGCACTCGCGCCAGCACCGTCAGCGACGCGACGCTCTGATCGTACTGCACGCCAAAACCGTGAGTGAAGCGGTTGACGTGGCCGCTCTGTGCCATGCGCTGCAGCACCTGTTCGGCATGAATGCGCGCTTGTGGCTGGTCGCCGGCATAGTGCAGGGCCAGCACGCGCAAACGGTGGGTACTCAGTGACAACAACGGGTCGCCGTGTACGCCGAGGCGATCGAAGTGCTCACTCTGCGCCAGCGCCATGCGGTAGTGCCCGCAACTGAGGTTGACCGCCATGTGCCCGGACACCGCGCGCAATTGCCCGGCGACGTCGCCGTGTTCGAGGGCCAACTGGCGAGCTTCGACGAACGCCTGGATGGTCTCCGGGGTGCCCCCCCACGTGTGATAGCAGGCGCTGCCAAGGGCGAGTTTCAGGGAAGTTTTCAGACGCGGGCAGGGTTCGCCGAGTTCATCGAGCAGGCTCAGCGCCCGGCGCACATAGCCGCCATACTCCTTGAGCAGCGACAACTCTTGCCACAGGGGCGCCGACGCTGCTGTCAGGCGAATTCCCAGGCCGCCCGGGCCGACACCGTTCAGGCTCCAGTCCAGCGCCGCGCGCAGATCTTCCAGTCCGCGGGCATAGCGCTCGATCCACAACGCCGTCGGTATCATTTCCCAATCGCTTTGCGCCTGCTGCATCAATGCCAGGCAGCGTTCGGCATGGCGTTCGCGGGTTTCCTCGCATTCGGCGGCGTGCTCGAGTTTTTCCTGTGCATAACGACGGGTCGTGTCGAGCAAGCGATAGAACACCTCTTCGTCTCCGACCTCGACGCTGAGCAGGGATTTGGCCACCAGTTGGGTGATCGACACAAACACCACACCGGGGTCGATCTGTTGGCCGACGATCACTGCCGCCGCTGACTCCAAGGTAAAACCACCGCAAAACACGCCCAGACGACGCAGGCAGGTTTGCTCGCAAGCGTCGAGCAGGTTGAAACTCCAGTCCAGCGTGGCGCGCAGGGTGAGATGGCGCTCAAGACTGCTCTGATTACCCGCTGCCAACGGTGGCAAACGGCCCTGCAATTGGCTCAGCAAACCTTCCAGGCCCAATTCGGCGACCTGCGCGGCCGCCAGCTCCAGCGCCAGTGGAATACCGTCGAGTCGGTGGCAGATCTCGATTACTTGCGGCAACTGTGCGTCGCTCAGTTCGAAGCTTTCCTGCGCGGCCGTGGCCCGTTCGATGAACAGTTGCAGCGCCGAATAATCCAGCGCCTGCTGACGATTCAATGTCGCGCTCATCGACGGGTATTCAAGAGAATCGAGACGCTGCACAAATTCGCCTTCAGCGCGCAGGCTCTCGCGGCTGGTGGCGAGGATATGCACCTTCGGCGCCCCGCGCAGAATGCTTTCGCTGAGCATCGCGACGGCATCGATCAGGTGTTCGCAGTTGTCGAGCAGCAACAGCATCTGCCGCTGCTGCAGGCCATTGACCAGCGCCGCCAGCGGATCGCCTTCGGGGAGTGGCAGATCGAGCAGGGTGGCCAAGTGTGAGCAAATCAGCCTGGGATCGCTAAGCGGTGCCAGGTCCACCAGCCGAATACCGTCGCGGTATTGACCGATCAACTGCTCGGCCACGCGCAAGGCCACCGTGGTCTTGCCGATCCCGCCGGGACCGACCAGGGTGATGCAGCGTTGGCGCGGCAACTGCGTCATCAAGCTGTCGACGAGCGCCTGGCGACCGAGCATCCGCGTGCGCCGCAAGGGCAAATTGTGCCGACCGCCAGCATCGCCCACAGGACGCTCCTCCATGGATTGCGGTAGAACCGGGGCGACGAAACTGTAACCGCGTTGCGCCACGGTGATGATGTAACGCTGGCCGGCCTGACCGTCACCGAGGGCTTTGCGCAGTGCCGCCATGTGCACGCGCAGGTTGATGTCCTCGACCACGCTGTCCGGCCAGACCCCGGCCATCAGTTGCTGCTTGCTCACCACGTCGCCGGCATTGGCCAGGAGAATCAGGAGGATGTCCATCGCCCGTCGGCCCAGGCGCAGCGGCTGCTCGCCTTCGAGCACCAGGCGTTGGCCGGGATGAATCCGATAGGGGCCAAAACCGAGGGGCTGATTCGGGGAAAGACTCAACAGCTCACTCCTGCGGTGCAGCGGCGGACAAAGCGGAGTAGGGCCGGGCGCGTGCGCAGGCCTCTAATCCGGGGTGTCCCGGCATAATCCTCAGGTTTGAGCGTCAGTGCAACGGGAGCTGCGATCAAAACACGGCGGGTTGTGAACGTTGAGCTGTGGGTTCACGCATGATCTGGCAGCGCCAGGCAAACGGATTGATGCCCTCGCTGCGGGTAAACATATGGCAGAAATGCGCCTGATCGCAGAACCCGCATTCCAGGCTGATTTGCGTCAGGCTCAGGTCGGTGTGCTGGATCAGCAGCTTGGCCCGCGCGAGGCGCTGGGTGCGAATCCAGTCCTGCGGCGACACCCCGGTGCTGCATTTGAAGGCGCGGGAAAAATGGCTGCGCGACAACGAACAGGCGCGGGCCAGTTCGGTGACCTCGAGGCTTTCGCCGAGGCGTTCGAGGATCAGTTGTTTGACCTGTCGTTCACGTTGCGGACTGAGTCCGCCGACCCCGGTCTTGCGTGGTTCGTTGGCAGGGGCGAGGGCGACGCTGTGCTGTAAATGAGCCATGGCCAAAGTCCGTGTCGATGGGGAATGCACGATCGGTGCATCCCCTCAGGTCAAAAAAACAACGCTGCGCAGTGGGTTTCATTGTTGGCCGAGGGCGGCAGGCTGACGAGTTAATCGTTGTTAATTCCAGCGCATTGGCCTGAACTCAGCACATCCCTGCAAGTCTGCGCCCCACGGTTTGCGGCACGATGACTGCAAGCGTGGCGAACCGATGGGGCGCCGCAATCGGCAGATTCAAGGGGAATCAAATGAACGGCATCCTTAAAGCAGCGACGGCGCTGACGTGCGCGCTGGTGATTTCCGGTGCCATGGCGCAGGCACCACAGCAGGGCACTCAGGCGCCGGGCTATTTCCGCCTGGCCGTGGGGGATTACGAGGTCACCGCGTTGTTCGATGGCTACAACGACCTGTCGCCGAAGCTGTTGCAGGGCATGAGTCAGGCCCGGATCCGCGCACTGCTGGCGCGCCGTTCGATTGAAACCCCGGGTGTCCAGACGGCGTTCAATGCTTTTCTGGTCAATACCGGCAAGCAACTGATTCTGGTCGACAGCGGGGCCGGGCAATGCATTGGCGCCACCGCCGGGCAACTCGTGGCGAATATGCAGGCGGCCGGCTACCAGCCAGAGCAGGTCGATACGATCTTGCTGACGCACCTGCACCTTGATCATGTCTGTGGTCTGGTCGATGCACAGAAACAAGCGTTGTTCACCAATGCCACGGTGTACGCCGCCAAGGCTGAGGCGGATTACTGGCTCGATCCGTCCGCGCTGGCCAAAGCGCCCGCCGGCGCCAGAGCGTTTTTCAAGATCGCCCAGGACTCCACTGCGCCCTACGTCGCCGCCGGACGCTTCAAGACCTTCACCGCGGGCCAGTCGCCGTTGCCGGGAATAGTCGAAGCGACACTCGAAGCCGGCCATACGCCAGGCAGCACCACCTACCGTTTCACCTCGCAGAATCAGAGCATCGTCTTCATGGGGGATCTGGTGCATAACCTCGCTGTGCAGTTTGAGCATCCGCAAGTGTCGATCGGCTTTGACGTCAACAGTGCGCAAGCGATCAACGCGCGTCAGGCGGTCTTCAGCGCGGCGGTCGCCAGCAAAACGTGGGTGACGGCGGCGCACCTGCCGTTCCCGGGGATCGGTCACATCACCGCGCAAGGCAAACACTTTCAGTGGGTGCCCGTGGAATACGGTCCATACAAGCGCGCGGCCAAGGTACCGTTAATCGAGTAAAGTGCTCAGCGCCTACTCGCAAAAGCAGCTGACACCGAAAAGGAAAACATGCCCATGAACCGTAACGATCTGCGTCGCGTCGACATGAATCTGCTGGTGATTTTCGAAGCGCTGATGTTCGAAAAGAACCTGACCCGCGTCGCCGAAAAACTGTTCATGGGGCAACCGGCTGTCAGCGCTGCGTTGGGCCGTTTGCGCGATCTGTTCGACGATCCGTTACTGCTGCGCAACGGTCGCGGCATGGAGCCGACCGCGCGGGCGCTGGCGATTCTCAAAGAGCTGCAACCGGCGATGGACGTTATTTCCGGCGCGGTCAGCCGGGCCAAGGAGTTCGAACCGGCGAGCAGTTGCGACGTGTTTCGCATCGGCCTGTCGGACGACGCTGAGTTCGGGCTGTTTCCACCGTTGTTGCGCCAGCTTCAGCAAGAGGCGCCGGGGATTGTCGTGGTGGTGCGCCGCGCCAACTACCTGCTGATGCCGACGCTGTTGGCCTCTGGGGAGATTTCCGTAGGCGTCAGCTACACCACTGAGTTGCCGGCCAACGCCAAGCGCAAAAAACTACGCGACATTCCCTGCAAAGTCCTGCGCGGTGACGACCGCCCGGGGCCGTTGACGCTCGACGAATACTGCGAGCGCCCGCATGCGATGGTGTCGTTCTCCGGCGACTTGAGCGGAAACATCGACATGGACCTGGCCAAGGTCGGTCGTACCCGCCGTGTGGTGCTGGGCGTGCCACAGTTCAGCGGTTTGCGCGCCTTGCTCGCCGGCACCGAGATGATCGCCACCGTGCCGGATTACGCGGCCTGCGCGCTGGTTGAAGGGTGTGCGTTGCGCGCCGAAGATCCACCGTTCCCGATCGATGCGGCGCAATTGTCGATGGCGTGGAGCGGGGTGCATGACAACGATCCGGCGGAGAAATGGCTGCGTTCGCGGATCAGCCAGTTCATGGCGGCGCCGCTGGATATCCCGCCGATTTAAATCCCTGCGCAAATCTCACAAACAACACCAATCCCCTGTGGGAGCTTGCTCGCGAAGGCGTCGTATCAGTCTATAAATACTTCGAATGACACACCGCTTTCGCGAGCAAGCTCGCTCCCACAGGGGAAGGTGTGATTCTTGAGTTTTCGGTGGTTTAAACATCGCCGTTTAAGCAACACCATCAGACACTCTTTCAGGCTACGCAACCTTGCGCCTTTGCCTACAGCTACGCCAGAATCCGCCGGCTTGTGCCCTTGTGGTCGGGTCTCTATCGTTTAGCGGTCGCTGAAAACTCAGCGATCGGGTTTAGCGACTCGGACCAAAAAAAGTGCATCAGCGCCCCATGCTTCGTTGCAGGCTATCGTCTGCACTTCGCTATGGCGGCTGTATGCGGGAGACCTTCGGGTCTACCGGGTTGCCTTTTTACCGGTTCGCTAACCTGCATACGGTCGCCACCCATCCTGTTTAGCGACAGGACGTGGTGATCCCGGTTCTAAAAAGGAGATTCACCATGTTCAAAGTCACACCCAACCCGCCCGACATAGACCCCACATCCCCCTACGAATCCATCGATTCCCGAAAGCTCCACGAAGCCGCCGACCGCGCGCTCGACCATTACCTCCTGCCACCCGGCGCCACGCCACCGCCACGCAGAACTCGCGGTATGTATGCCGTAACCGCCGACACCAAAGCCGAAGAACTGCTGACCGATGCCAGCGAAACACTCGCCTCGGCCAAGACCATCGCCCAGGACGTCGCTCACCTGTTGCCCGCGCCGCAGCGCCGGGCGCTGTTGGGGATTGCGCAGTTGATCATGCTCGGTGAGCTGGCGGTGAATCGGGTGCTGGATAACCTGGAGTTACCGGGCTAACCCGGACCACTGATCGTTCCCACACGGAACTTGGGGCGCTCAGAAACCCTGTGGGAGCTGGCTTGCCAGCGATGGCGTCAGCTCAGCCAACAGCGACGTCGCCTGACACTCCGCTATCGCTGGCAAGCCAGCTCCCACAGAGTTCTTCGGCGTTCCGGGCAACCTGGTTGATCGCAAGAACTGAGCACACCCATCCAATTTCCTCCCGACCATCATTGGCATGATTCCAGCCAATGACATATCAAGGGTCGGGTCATGAATGCCTCAACAGATGAACGGGCACGCGACATCGGTTTGCTGTTCCTGCGGGTCAGCGGCGGGTTGTTTTTGCTGTGGGTGCACGGCTTGCCCAAGCTGCTCGACTTCACCGCGCAACTGCAGCTGATCGAAGACCCGTTCCACCTTGGATCTCACCTAACCCTGATCCTGGCGATCTTCGCCGAAGTCCTCTGTCCACTACTGATCGTCGCCGGGGTGCTGGCGCGATTGGCGTGCTTGCCTATTCTATTTGTGCTGCTGGTGGCGTTGTTGGTCGTGCATCCGCAATGGAGTGTGGCTGAGGGGCAGTTCGGCTGGTTGCTGTTGATCCTGTTCGCCACTGTGTTGATCGCCGGGCCGGGACGGCTGGTGATTCCTGTTCGTTTGCCCGGAGTGCTGCGTTATGCCTGAAGTCCTCAATCCACAAACACCGGGGGCCGATGAGACGGTCACGCTGATCATCAAGCACCGGGTCAAGGCCGGTTTCGAGTCAGCGTATGAGGCCTGGCTGCGCAATATCGTCCGCGTGGCGGGGCAGCGTGAAGGTCACTTGGGCGTGGACGTGGTGCGCGGCAAGCGCGGGCGCCTCGATTTCTACACGTGTGTGCTGCGCTTCAGCAGCACCGAAGCGATGCAGGGGTGGCTTGAGTCGTCGCAGCGTCAGGCGCTGGTCGCCGAAGCGGCGCCAATGCTGGCTGATGGCGATCAGACCGAAGTCGCGCCGATCAATGAATTCTGGTTTACGCCACTGGCCGATGCCGCTTCGCCGCCGCCGCGCTGGAAACAAGCGGTGGTCACGCTGCTGGTGATTCTGCCGCACACCTTGCTCGTGCCACTGATCTGGGGGCCACTGCTGGCGCTGCATCCGCTTCTTTCCAACTATGTGGTCGCTACTTTCCTGATCACCCTGACCATCGTCCTGTCGGTGGTGTACGTGGTGATGCCGCCGGTCACCCGTTTGTTTTCGCCATGGCTCGAAGCCAGCCAGGCCCATGAACACCTCGATTCCCAAGAAACCTCGCCACGCTAAGCGCGCGGGGTTCGCTCCTTTTCACTTTGCTTGAGGAACTGCGATGAGCGCCGATCTGATTTTATTCAATGGCCAGTTTCATACCGTAGACCGCACCAAACCACTGGCCAGTGCCGTGGCCATTACCGACGGCCGTTTCGTCGTCGTCGGCAATGACAACCAGGCCATGGCCCTGCGCGGGCCGAACACGCAAGTGGTCGATATGCATGGCCGCTGCGTGATCCCCGGCCTCAACGACTCGCACCTGCACTTGATCCGTGGCGGGTTGAATTACAACCTCGAACTGCGCTGGGAAGGCGTGCCGTCGCTGGCCGACGCGCTGCGCATGCTCAAGGATCAGGCTGACCGCACGCCGACCCCGCAATGGGTGCGCGTGGTCGGCGGCTGGAACGAATTCCAGTTCGCCGAAAAACGCATGCCGACCCTTGAAGAAATCAACCAGGCCGCACCGGACACCCCGGTGTTCATCCTGCACCTGTATGACCGCGCCTTGCTCAACCGCGCCGCGTTGCGCGTTGCCGGCTACACCCGCGACACGCCGAACCCGCCGGGTGGCGAGATCGTCCGCGATGCCAACGGCAACCCGACCGGCATGCTCGTTGCGCGGCCCAACGCGATGATCCTCTATTCGACGCTGGCCAAGGGGCCGAAGCTGCCGCTGGAATATCAGGTCAACTCGACCCGCCAGTTCATGCGCGAACTCAATCGCCTCGGTTTGACCAGCGCGATCGATGCCGGCGGCGGTTTCCAGAACTACCCGGACGATTATCAGGTGATCGAGCAACTGGCCAAGGACGACCAGTTGACCGTGCGCATCGCCTACAACCTGTTCACCCAGAAGCCGAAAGAAGAGCTGAGCGATTTCCAGAACTGGACCGGCAGCGTGAAATTGCATCAGGGCGACGACTTCCTGCGCCACAACGGCGCCGGCGAGATGCTGGTGTTCTCGGCGGCAGACTTCGAGGACTTCCTCGAACCGCGCCCGGATCTGCCGCAAACCATGGAAGAAGAGCTGGAGCCGGTGGTGCGCCACCTGGTCGAGCAGCGCTGGCCGTTCCGTTTGCACGCGACCTACAACGAGTCGATCAGCCGCATGCTCGACGTGTTCGAGAAGGTCAACCGTGACATTCCGTTCAACGGATTGCCGTGGTTCTTCGATCACGCTGAGACCATCACCCCGCAGAACATCGAGCGGGTGAAGGCGCTGGGCGGCGGCATTGCGATTCAGGATCGCATGGCGTTCCAGGGCGAATATTTTGTGGATCGTTACGGCAAACAAGCCGCCGAGGCCACGCCGCCGATCAAACGCATGCTCGCCGAAGGCGTACCGGTCGGCGCCGGCACCGACGCCACGCGGGTGTCCAGCTACAACCCGTGGACTTCGCTGTACTGGATGGTCAGCGGTCGCACCGTCGGCGGCCTGGCCTTGTACGAAGAAGGTTTGCCGCGCGCGACCGCGCTGGAACTGTTTACTCACGGCAGCGCCTGGTTCTCCTCGGAGCAGGGCAAGAAGGGCCAGATCAAGGTCGGGCAACTGGCGGATCTGGCGGCGCTGAGCGCGGATTTCTTCCATGTCGAGGAAGAAGCGATCAAGTGGATCGAATCGGTGATGACCGTGGTTGGCGGCAAGATTGTTTACGCCGCCGGCGACTTCGAAGACCTCGGCCCGCGCTCGATTCCAGTGCTGCCGGACTGGTCACCGGTGGTGAAAGTCCCGGGCCACTGGCGGCCGAATTCGCCGTTGCAGGCGCAGGTTCACCAGTGCAGCGGGCCGTGTGCGGTGCACACCCACAGCCATGAAAAGGCGCGGATGTCCAACGCACCGGTCAGTGACTTCGCCGGTTTCTGGGGCGCGTTCGGTTGTTCCTGCTTCGCTTTCTGATTTCCCCTGAAGCGCCGGTCATCCGGTCGGCGCTTCACGTTTCATCCATCCGTCCACCAGGAGTTTTGCCATGAGCGTTCCTTACACACGTCTGAACAAAGATGATGCGGTCGTACTGCTGGTCGATCACCAGACCGGTCTGATCTCGCTGGTCCAGGATTTCACTCCGAACGAATTCAAGAACAACGTGCTGGCGCTGGGCGACATCGCCAAGTTCTTCAAGCTGCCGACCATCCTCACCACCAGTTTCGATGCTGGTCCCAACGGCCCGCTGGTGCCTGAGCTGCGCGAGCAGTTTCCGGATGCGCCGTTCATTCAGCGCCCGGGCCAGATCAATGCCTGGGACAACGAAGATTTCGTTAAAGCGATCAAGGCCACCGGCCGCAAGCAACTGATCATCGCCGGTGTGGTGACGGACGTTTGCGTCGCGTTCCCGACCCTTTCGGCGATTGCTGAAGGCTACGAAGTGTTTGTGGTGACTGACTCGTCGGGCACCTTCAACACCACCGTGCAACAAGCGGCGTGGGCGCGGATGTCGGCGGCGGGTGCCCACCTGCTGAACTGGTTCTCGGTAGCGTGCGAGCTGCAGGGCGACTGGCGCAACGACATGGAAGGTTTGGCGCATCTGCTGTCCGAGCGTCTGCCGAACTATCGCAACCTGATCAACAGCTATACCAAGTTCACTGCCAAGTAATCGGCTGATCTTGAAGAGCCCCTCACCCTAACCCTCTCCCGGAGGGAGAGGGGACTGACCGAGGGGTTCTTTCGAGGTACACCGACCTGCAATACCGAGCCGAACTTCAGTTTTGAACAGCTTGAAGATCGGCTCCCTTTCCCTTCGAGGTCTCGGGGAGAGGGGACTGACCGAGGGGTTCTTTCGGGATACGCCGACCTGCAATGCCGAGCCGAACTCAGGTTCTGAATTGCATGCGGTCTGCTCCCTTTCCCCCTCGCCCCTTTAGGGGAGAGGGCTGGGGTGAGGGGGAGGCTTTTGATCTTGATCTTGCCGCTTCAACGCTTCTGCAGCCAACCGAGAAACCCACCTTTCCTCACCGCCACCGGTTTGGCCATCAACGCGAGGCGACTGTTCTGCTGGCGCACCGCCTGCAATTTATTCAACGCCCGACCCACCTCCGTGCGCTGCTCCATGCACTGACGGGTGAGGTTCTTGTCGAGGCGATAGATGATGCTCGACGTCAACGCCGTGAACGTCGCCTGCGACGGCGTATCCGCCAGAATGCTCTGCTCACCCATGACCTCACTCGGCCCCATCCGCCCGGCTTCGACCTTGTTGTCACCGTCCGGCACCGTCGCACTGACCACCCCCGTGGCGATCACAAACAGACTGTCCGGCACTTCATCCAGACCCAGCACCACCTGGCCGGCCGAGTACTGTTGGGCAACCATCGATTCGGCGAGGCGATCGCGTTCCTCACTGCTCAGGGAGCGGAATATTTTCACTTCATCGAGCAACGCACGAGCACGGGTCGACGGTTCGATCACGCCGTCCGGATGCCGTGAAATGCCCGCCGCTTCGAGATGCCGGTGGGCGAGGTCGAACAGTTGATTGCGCACTTCGCTTTTCTTGCCAAGCTCGGCGATGAAGCCGCTGGCGACGTATTCCGACATGGTTTCGCCGGCCTCTTTCAGCACGGCTTTCGGCGCTGGCGTCAGCAACAGCGAACTGCTGCCCTGCAAGGTGCGATCAAGTGCATCCAGTACCCGTCGCGGGCGGATGTGATTCGGCACCTGAATGCTGATCGACACGCCGTGCATGTTGTTCGGGCGGCTGAGGTTGACGATCTTCGCCTTGGCCGCCACCGAGTTCGGCACCACCGCCATGGTCCCGGCGCTGGTCAACAGATGTGTGGCGCGCCAATCGATGTCGAAGACTTTGCCTTCGACGCCGTCGATCACCACGAAATCATCCACCTGATACGGCTTGGTGGTGTTGAGCACGATCCCGGAAAACACATCGGCCAAGGTGCTTTGCAATGCCAGACCGACAACGATGGCGACCACACCCGAAGTCGCCAGCAAGCCTTTCACTGGCAGCTCCAGCACGTAGCCGGCGGCCGCAACGATGGCCACCAGAAACACCAGTGCACCAATGACGTCCTGCAGCAACCGACCGCTATGGCCGATGCGGCGCATCAGCGCCAGACCGATCACTTCGGTCAGCACCCGTGCTGCGTACAGCCACCAGAGAATCCCCAGCGCCGTCGCCCCCAGCTGCGCCACGCGATCATCGGTGAATTGTGGTGCTTGCAACGGACTGACGCCGGCGTTGATCACCAGCGCCGTGAACGCCAGAAACAGCACCAGCCGCACACCCACTCTCGGGGCGCGATGGCTGAAGGGCGAGAAGTGCCAGAGCACCGCGTCGAGCAGCAGCAGAACGGCGCTCCAGGACAGCAGGTGGGCGTAGAAAAGAGTCATGACCGGTACACCGCGACGCTAGTGAGAAAAAAGATCGCAGCCTGCGGCAGCTCCTACAGGGAATCGTATTCCAGGGTAGGAGCTGCCGCAGGCTGCGATCTTTCGCTTTTATGGATTCAGATGAGTCTTCAGCTCAGCCGCCGCCTGACGCACCGCTGCCTTCACTTCAGGAATCTGGCTCAGCGGGTTGAGCAGGCCGAAGTCATGAATCATCCCGTTGTAGCGCACCGAGGTCACCGGCACGCCGGCTGCATCCAGATGCCGTGCATAGCCTTCGCCTTCGTCACGCAGCACGTCGAATTCGGCGGTCTGCACCAGCGCGGCAGGCAAACCCTTGAGCTGTTCGGCGCTGGCGTTGAGCGGCGAGGCATGGATCTGCGCACGTTCGGCCGGGTTGGTGGTGTAGTTGTCCCAGAACCACTGCATCATGCCCTTGGTAAGGAAATGGCCCTCGGCAAATTGCTGGTACGAACCGTCGTCGAACTGCGCATTGGTCACCGGCCACATCAGCAGCTGGAAGCGCAGGGCAGGGGCTTTCTGCTCCTTGGCCATCAACGCCACGACCGCCGCCATGTTGCCGCCGACGCTGTTGCCCGCTACTGCCAGACGCTTGCCGTCGACACCGATGTCCTTGCCGTGCTCAGCCACCCATTTCGTCGCGGCGTAGGCCTGGTTGATTGCGGTCGGGTATTGCGCTTCCGGCGACGGCGTGTAGTCGACGTAGACGGCTACTGCACCGGAACCCACCACCAGATCACGAATCAAGCGTTGGTGCGTCGGGTAATCACCGAGTACCCAGCCGCCACCGTGGAAGAACATGAACACCGGCAACTCGCCTTTGACCTTGGCCGGACGCACCACTTTCAGGTTGATGGTCTGGCCATCGACCTTGATCGATTTGTCACTGACTTCAACACCGGACAGATCCACTTTCAACGAAGCCTGCGCGCCGGTCAGCACCGCACGGGCGTCTTTCGGGCTCAGCTGCTCCAGCGGTTTGCCACCACCGGCGGCGAGGGCGTCGAGGAAGGCTTGGGTGTTGTGCTCGACACCGCTGTTTTCGGCGGCGAAGGCGTTGCCGATGGACAGGGCGAGGAGGGAAGCGGTGAGGGTTTTGGTGATGTTCATGCTTAATTCCATTTTTTGATGAGTTGTGTGCCCTGTAGGAGCTGCCGAAGGCTGCGATCTTTTGATCTTTAAAAGATCGCAGCCTTCGGCAGCTCCTACAGGTTTGGGGTTGTTTTTAAACCGTGAGCACAGATTAATGAGCTGCCTGAAAGTGAAAAAGCGGCTATAAAGCGTTTAACTGTCCACCAGAGAGTGACAATGAACCCGTTCGAAGACATGCGTATTTTTTGCCAGGTCATGGACTCCGGCAGCTTCACCTCCGCGGCTGATCAACTGGGCCTGTCCAAGCAGTTCGTGAGCCGACGCTTGATGCAATTGGAGGAGCGCCTTGGCGTGCGGTTGTTGAACCGCTCGACGCGGCGCCTGGACGTGACGCCGCTGGGGCAGAGTTATTACGAATCGGCGTTGCGACTGTTGGGTGAAGTCGAACAAGTGGAGCAGGGCATCGCCGGGCAAACCGCCGAGCCACGCGGGACGATTCGCCTGAGTGCGCCGCTGTCGTTTGCCGTGGCGCATCTGGGGTGTCTGCTGCCGCTGTTCTTGCAGCGCTATCGCGAGGTTACGGTAGAGGTCGATCTGAGTGATCGGCCGGTGGATTTGCTCGGTGAGGGCTACGATCTGGCGTTGCGCATTGGCGTGCTTGAAGACTCGACCCTGATTGCCCGGCGCATTGCGTCGATCGAGCGGGTGTACTGCGCCAGTCCGGCGTACCTCGCCGAGCGCGGCACGCCGCTCAAGCCTGAAGATCTGCACAGCCATGACTGCCTGCCTTACGGCCATGGGCGTTCGGTGCAATGGCGGTTTAATGCGGGGCAGGGCAAGCCGCTGTTGGTCAATGTCACTGGACGCATGCGCGTGAACAACGGCGAGTTGCTCAGGGATGCGGCGGTACAGGGGATGGGGATTACCTATTTGCCGACGTTTATTGTTGGCGCGGCGTTGAAGGATGGCCGGCTGGTGCCGGTGCTGGATGATCTGCGCCCGGAGCCGCTGACGTTATCGGCGGTGTATCCGCAGCATCGTCAGGCTTCAAGGCCGGTGCAGGCGCTGGTTGAATTTTTGCGTGAACGGTTGAACGAGAGCCACGTCGCCCTCTGAGCCTTACGCACATCAAAACTGTAGGAGTGAGCCTGCTTGATCTGCGTATGCCACAAGACCCTGTGGGAGCTGGCTTGCCAGCGATGGCGGCGGGGCAGGCAGTACAACTTTTCCTGATCGGGCCTCATCGCTGGCAAGCCAGCTCCCACAGGTTTTGTGGTGTTTTTAAAAATCAGTTGGCGCGCTTGTCATCGCCCGGCTCGCCGCCGACATGTACGCCACGATCATCGCCGACTTCGCCTGCAGCATGCACGCCACGATCATCACCGACTTCGCTCGCGCGGTGGACCCCGTGGTCATCACCGACTTCACCGGCGCGGTGGACGCCATGGTCATCCCCCGCTTCGGCGTGCGTGCCGCTGCGGCCGGATGAGGCGCTGTCGCCCGAGTGTCCGGAGCCGTGGTCGCTGCCGCTGTGGCCACTGTTGCCGCCACCGCCACCGCTGCCACCGCTGCCACTGTTGCCGCCGCCATGACCGCCACCGTTGCCACCGCCACTACCACCGCCGCTGCCGCCATGACCGCCACCTCCACCGCCGCTACCGCCGCCGTTGCCGCCATGACCACCACCTCCACCGCCACCACCGCCACCGCCACCACTTCCGCCTCCACCGCCACTACCTCCACCACCACCGCTCCCCCCATCCTTGGCATGAGCACTGGACACGCCCGACACACTGTCCGGAATCAGCACCGTAGACGCCGACAGAACTGCGCCGATGGCCATTGCGAGCACGAGCTTTTGAATGTGCATATCGTTCTCCGTCTTTGTGGTTTTGTTGGGAACGTAAAAGTGCATTGTTGCAGGGACCGGACCCGTTCCCGCGGTCAGTGAATACTCGACGCCAATTCGAAAATCGGGATGTACATCAGAATCACGATGACCCCGATGAGCAGGCCGATGAAGGTCATCAGCAGCGGTTCGAACAACTTCACGAACCACTCCAGCCAGCGGCTGATTTCCTCGTCGTAGAAATCGGCGCTACGCTCCATCATCTGCCCGAGGTTGCCGGACTGCTCGCCGGCGCGCAGCAGGCGCAGGGACACCGGTGTCACCAGGTGATTGAGTTCCAGCGCGGTAGACAGCGACTGTCCCTCGCGCACCCGCTCGCAGGCCTGATCCAGCCGCGTCCGCGAAGCGACGGTGAGCAAGCCACGCACCATGGCCATGGCGGTCACCAGCGGAATCCCGCCTTGCAGCAGAATCCCCAGCGACCGATAAAACCGTGCCAGTTCATACATGAAAATCCGTTGATGGACGGCCGGCAGTTTCTCCACCAGCCGATCCAGCCCACGGCGAAACGCCGGTTGCTTTTGCAGCACGGCGAGGGCGATGACCAGCGCCGCCAGCGCGCCGAAGAACTCCGCCTGATGCGCATGTAAAAACATCCCGCTGCTCATCAGCACCTGCGACAGCCACGGCAGGTTATTGCCCAGCCCTTCAAACACCAGGCTGAAGCGCGGCACCACGTAACCCATCAGGAACAGCACCACGCCACCGCCGACGATCAGCAACAGCATCGGGTAGATCGAGGCGCTGATGATCTTCTGCCGCACCTCGTCCATGCGCTGGCGATAACTGACGTAGCGACCCAATGCATCGCCGACCGCGCCGGTTTTCTCGCTGGACTGCACCAGCGCCACGTACAACGGCGGGAACACCGCCGACAATTGGCCCAACGCCTGCGAGAAGGATTTGCCCTCGTACAGCAGGCGCACCAGCTCACTCAAGGTTTTCCGGGCAGCGGGGGCGGTTTCTTTTTCGGCGAGGCTTTCCAGCGCATCGATCAAGGGCAGGCCGGCATTGAGCAGGGTGGTCAGTTCCTGGCTGAACAACACCAGGTTGAATGTCTCGCGCTGGCGCAGTTTCAGCGAACGCCAATGCTTGTCGGCGTGCGCGCTGAGCACGCGCAATCCCTGATCTTCGGCGATCCGCCGCGCCTCGCTGTCGCCGGGTGCCTCCACACTCAAGGACACCACCCCAGCCTTGCCAACCGCTTTCACATGAAATCGCATGGGCCGCGCTCCGTTTACTGCCAGTTGGTCACTTCGGCGTTTTCACCTTCGCCGCCAGGCTGGCCGTCCTTGCCCATCGACAGCAAGTCGTACTCGCTGTTTTCGCCCGGATAGCGGTAGGCGTAATTACGTCCCCAGGGATCCTGCGGCAGCTTTTTCTGCAAATACGGTCCCGTCCATTTCGCCTCGTCGCTCGGTGCGGTGACCAAGGCCTGCAAGCCCTGTTCGGTGGACGGGTAGTGACCGACTTCCAGCCGATAGATATCCAGCGCTTTGCTCAACCCTTCGATCTGCGCTTTGGCCACTTTCACTTCCGAGCGACCGAGTTGGGCGAAGTATTTCGGCGCGACGATCCCGGCCAACAGGCCGAGTACCACCAGCACCACGAGCAATTCGAGCAGGGTAAAACCGCGTTGGCCACGCGGACTAAATTGCAGCTTCATGATGACCTCCCGTGAGTGGCAGCCGTGTCGCCTGAAGGGCTTATGCAATTGCCATGCTCAGCCTCACTGAAAACCTGTTGATTGGCTGAAGCCCTTGTAAAACGGGCATTTCAAGAGTCGGCACAGTGCTTGCATATGGCTCAAACGTGATCGGCCATTGGGGCATTTCCCCCAATTTATCGGGGTCGATCCGGGGAGGCCCGACATGAAATTTCTCGCCAGCGGATTGCTCGGCTGTGTGCTGCTCAGCGGCGCCGCGCAAGCCGATGTGTTCATCTCCGTGGACGCCAAGGGCAGCTATGTACTGTCCAACGTTCACCGACCCGGACGCACCTACGAACGGGTGATCCGCGAGGCTGAAGCCTCGGTGGTCAGCCTCGATCAACAGCCGCAAATGATCGCCAACCAGCCCTACGCGGAACTGGTGTCGGCGGCGGCCAAGGTCAATCAATTGCCCGAGGCGCTGCTGCACGCGGTGATCAACGCCGAATCCCGTTACAACCCCGGCGCCACTTCATCCAAAGGCGCAGGCGGGCTGATGCAGTTGATGCCCGACACCGCCCGCGAGCTTGGCGTGACCGATGTCTACGACCCCAAGGCCAACATCCAGGGCGGGGCCAAATACCTCAAGCGTCTGATGACCCTGTTCGACAACGACATCGCCCTCGCCGTGGCGGCCTACAACGCCGGGCCCGACGCAGTGCTCAGCCGTGGCCGGGTCATTCCACCGTTCGCCGAAACCCAGCGGTATGTGCCGAATGTGTTGCGCCAGTACCGGCGTTTGCAGGGCCTGGCCATGGATGCGCCGTTGTGAGTCCAACCCGGTTTTCCCCACTTTCGGGGCCAACCGGATAGACCCGAAAAATGGGGAAAAAGGGTGGGGAATATCCCCCGGATTCTCAAGTGCTCGCGGTAACTGATTGAACGCTAATGAAATTTTTTGTGGCACGGGGCTTGCTCCGGGGCATTTGTCGAGAAGTGTTCCTGCGAGCACCCACTACGAGGTTACTGATCATGGTTGGCATCCATCACCCTCCGTCTCTGTTGAACTGGCTGCTGATTCTGGCTTCGATGCTCAGCGTCGAACTGGCCGGCGCGGCCGTGCGTTGCGAGCGCAACCTGGTGGCCAACGTCGTCGCCTTCGATCAACCGCTGATGTTCAACCGCCTCGGTGCGCAGAACATCAACGGCATGATGTACGCCCTGCGCCGCGATGTGGTCGATGAGCATGAGCAGTCGCTGGCGTACGGTGGCGCTGCGGTGCCGGGCAAAGTTTCGCTGCGTCCGGACAAGCGTCCACGGCCGCTGGTGTTGCGCGTGGCCGCCGGGGATTGCCTGACGATCAATCTGCAGAACCTGCTGGACTATCAGGCCAACCCCAACAAGCACTTTGAAAACGAGGGCGAGGAGGAGGGTGCAAACGCCAACGGCGCGGAGGACTTCAAAGTCGACGAGCAGGTCGCCGACCGTCACGTCGGTTTCCAGGTCAACGGCCTGCAGGCGGTGAACAGCATCGATGACATTTCCTCGTTCACCGGCCGCAACGCCAACAGTCTGGTGCCACCGGGTGCGAGCCGTTCCTACACCTTGTTCGCCGAACGAGAAGGCGCGTTTGCCGTCAGCAGCCGTGGCGCGACGTTTGGCGGCGAAGGCGCGGCCGGCAACGTTGCCAATGGCTTGTTCGGCCAGGTCGTCGTCCTGCCCAAGGGCGGTCGCAGCTATCGCAATACCCTCACCGAAGAAGAAATGCGCCTGGCCACGACTGGCCGCGCACCCACCGGCCAACCGATCGTTGATTACCAGGCACGCTACCCGCAGCGCGAACCGTGGTTGCGTGAAGGCAAGGCCGGCACACCGATCATCAACATGGTCGACGGCAGTGAAATCATTTCCAGCGAAAGCGATGCGATCGTCATGGGTAGCAACGCCGACGGCAGTTTTCCATCCAGTACCTATCCGCTGGAATCGATGGGCAAACGCAACCCGGCGATCCCCAACCGCTTGGAACCGTTCCGCGATTTTGCCTCGCAGTTCCAGGACGAAACCGCCGCCACCCAAGCGTTCCCGGCGTATTGGGCCGACCCGGTGATGGCCCATGTGCTGGAGCCGACCCGCGACTCGTTCATGATCAACTATGGCTCCGGCGGCATGGGCGCCGAAGTGGTCGCCAACCGCTTGGGCGTGGGGCCGATGCACGATTGCCTGTCGTGCGCCTATGAAGAATTCTTTCTCAGCTCGCACACCGTCGGCGATGTGGCGATGCTGGTGGATGTGCCGGCCAACACCGGGCTTGAGAACATCGCCCCCGGCCAGATACCGCGCGCCGATCAGATCGGCGTGAAAGCCACCATGGCCCTGTATCCGTCGGAGCCGTCGAACGTCAACCACAGCTACATCGGTGACTTCGTCAAATTCCGCAATACCCACAATGGCCATGAGCAGCACATCTTCCACCTGCACGGCCATCAGTGGCTGTTCAACCCCAACGACGACAACTCCGACTACGTCGACGCGCAAGGCATTGGCCCAGGCGCCGGTTACACCTATGAAATCGCCAACGGTGGTTCGGGCAACCGCAACCGCGTGGCCGGCGATGCGATCTATCACTGCCATTTCTATCCGCACTTTGCCCAAGGCATGTGGGCCATGTGGCGGGTGCACGATGTCTTCGAAGAGGGCACTCGACTCGATGTTTCGCAGCAGGGCGCCGACGGTTACCACAGCGAACCGTTTGCCTTGCGCAGTGGCAAACCGGCGGCGGGGGCACGGGCCTTGCCCGATGGTGAAATAGTCGCCGGTACGCCGATTCCGGCCATCGTGCCGCTGCCCGGCAAAGCCATGGCGCCGATGCCCGGCAAAGTGGTGGTGGTGCCGAAAATCGGTGAAACCCTGGTTGCCGGCAATGATGACGACGAGGATGAAGAAGAGGGCGATGACGACGGCGAGCACCATGGCGGCAACGCCGGCGGTCAAGCCATTGGCTCGCTGGCGCTGGTCGATCGCAGCGAAGCCAACCGCAATGCCGACGGCAGCCTGAAAAACCCTGGCTATCCGTTCTGGATCGGCGGCATGGAAAGCTCGGTCGGCCAACGTCCGCCAACCCCGCCGCTGGACATGCTCGACGCCGCCACCGCGCAATCGCTCAAAGCCAGCGGCAAAGCGCTGTGGGCCAACCTCGACCCGGCGCAATCCGGTGGTTGGGATGGCGGTTTGCAACGGCATGCACTTGACGGCGTCTCGGCGGGTGGCGAAGCCCACACCGTGACTACTTCGCTGGATTTCTCCAAGGAAGTCACCCGCGCCAAACCGATTTACCTGCCGGAAGAAGGCACCGAAGTCGAACAAGCCGCGATGGCTTTCCACGCGAAAAAAGACCATCCAAGCTATGCCTTGCTGCCCGGCAATCAAGTGGTGGCCAAGGCGTTCCGCACCAACGGTGCCTTGCCGATGGCGGGTGCGCCGTACTACGAACCGTGCATGGATGACCGGCAAAAACGCCTGACCGCCAGCGCCGGTAGCGGTGAATTCGCCAGCGGTGAACGCATCGACGGCATGTCCTTCGTCGGCGCCTCGAGCTTCACCGCCGACCGCCCACGGATCTACAAAGCCGCCAACATCCAGTTCGACGCGGTCTACAACAAGGTCGGTTATCACTTTCCGCAGGCGCGCATTCTCGCGCTGTGGGAAGACGCCTGGCCGGTGATCACCAAGCAACGTCCACCAGAGCCGCTGGTGATGCGCATGAACACTTTCGATTGCGTGCAATACCAGCAAACCAACCTGGTGCCGGCCACCTATGAGATGGACGACTATCAGGTGCGCACGCCGACCGATGTGATCGGCCAGCACATCCACTTGCCGAAATGGGATTTGACCTCGGCGGACGGCTCGTCCAACGGCTGGAACTACGAGGACGGCGTGCTCTCGCCCGGCGCCGTGCAGGAACGCATTCACGCGATCCGCGAGTTTAACCAGTGCGCTGGTACCGACCCGCGCGACGGCACTCAGGCCTGCCCGAAAGCCAAGAACCATCCGTTCTTCGGCCAATACGGCCGCGCTGACTGGCTCGGTGCGCGCACGGCGATGCAGCGCTGGTTCGTCGACCCGGTGGTCAACGCCAAAGGCGTCGATCGCGGCCTCGGCACCATCTTCACCCACGACCACTTAGGCCCATCGACGCATCAGCAGATTGGACTGTACGCGACTGTGCTTGCCGAGCCGGCCGGTTCCACATGGTTCCACGCCGAAACCGGCGAGCCTTTGTACAGCGGGGCGCGTCAGGATGGCGGCCCGACCTCGTGGCAAGCGGTGATCAACACCGGTGACCTCGATGGCGATGGCAAGAACGACAGCTTCCGCGAGTTCTTCCTCGAATACAGCGACTTCCAGCACGCCTATGAAGCTGGCGTCTATGTGGGGGCTGGTCCTAACGGCGTGCCGAATGCGCAAGCGTTCCCGGCCACCGCCGACAGCTTCCGCTACGCAATCAATCCGCCAGTGCGCAACAACGCCAGCAACTTGCTTGAAGGTGTACTGGAAGTGCAGGGCGGTCAGGTCCCGGGCTGCCCGAGCCGGCCATGTCCGCAGGCGATTTCGGTGGATGACCCGGGCATGTTCGTCGTCAACTATCGCAACGAACCGCTGGCTCTGCGCGTGTACGACCCGAACAAGGTCGGTCCGGACGGCAAGCGCGGCATGCAGGCCGACGGCCTCGGTGGCGATCTGTCGTTCGCCATGCAAAGCCGTACCGACCGGGCGATCCCGGCGATGAACCTGGCGCCGAATCTGCTCACCTCGGCGACCGGCCCAACCGGTGGCACCACGCTGTTCCCGCCGCACATCAACAAGGGCGGCGCCGAACCGGGTGATCCGTTCACGCCGATGCTGCGCACCTACACTGGCGATAACGTGCGGCTGCGGGTGCATGCCGGCGGCCATGAAGAAGAGCACAACGTCACCCTGCACGGTGTGAAATGGCTGCAGAGCGGTTCCGGTTTCGGTAACAGCTCCAACTCCGGCTGGCGTGCGTCGCAGATGATCGGCATCTCCGAGCAGATGGGCTTCATTGCGCCGGTGTCGATGCTCTCCAGTTCGGCGGCGACCACGGGCGATTATCTGTACTCGATGGACGCTTCGATCGAAGGCTACTGGAGCGGTATCTGGGGCGTGATGCGCAACTACACCGCCAAACGCGCCGACCTGTTCGCCATCCCGAACAACCCGAGCCCGGCGGGCATGCGCAACACCGTGGCGTTCGAGGGCAGTTGCCCGCGCTATGGCGCCAACCCTAATGGCATTGGCACCCGGCCCACTGTGCAGCGCAACTATGAAGTAGTCGCGGCGCTGGCTAATGACATCCTCGGCAATGCGCTGGGCCTGACCATCGGCGATCCCGAAGGGCTTGGCCAGCATGTCGGCGGGCCGCTCAATCCAGCGGGCGGCACCCTGGTGCTGAACTCGCGCACGGTGAGCATTCCACAAGTCACCGTGACGGATCCGGAGGATGGCGAAACCATCACCATCGGCGGGCAGAGCGGGCCGCTGCATGATCCGACGGCGATTCTGTATGTGCGTAAATCCGATCTCGATCCGCTCAGCGGCAAGCTCAAACCCGGCATCCCGGTGGAACCGCTGGTGCTGCGCGCAGCGGCGGGGGACTGCATCAACATCACCCTGGAAAACCGTTTGCCGAGCGTGATGCCTGACCTGACCCAGACTGCGGTGATGCAAGGCATGGTCAAGCGTGATCGCAACAGCGGTCTGGGTTCGACCACCTTCAGCAACAACCTGATGCGGCCGTCCAGCCACGTCGGTCTGCATGCACAACTGCTGGCCTACGACATCACCAAATCCGACGGCGCCAACGTCGGCGCTAACCCGATCCAGACCGTGCCACCGCGTGTCGGCAGCAGCGGCGCGTACCCGACCCGTACCTATCAGTACTACGCCGGGCACCTGGAGCGTGAAGGCAAACCGGTGACGCAACTGGGCCGCAGCGTCGACAACATCAACGCCACGGCGGTCGAGTTCGGCGGTTTGAACATCACCCCGGCGGACGTGATCAAGCAGCCGCAAAAAGGCCTTGGCGGGGCGATGAGCATCCTGCCGATCGGCGCAACCTGGGTTGACGATGCGCGCAAGGTCAACGCCACGGTCACCGCGCCTGGGCAAACCAGCTACCGCGACTTTGCGATGGTCTGGCACAAGGCGTTGAACACCCGTTGGGCCAATGGCCGGCCGGTGGAGGGGATCGCCGCTGAGGGCTTCGGCGTGCCGACCGATCCGCAGGACAACTCGAGCATGGCGATCAACTACAAGACCGAACCGCTGTGGTATCGCTTCGGCCTCGCCCCGGATGCACCGTTCGGCCATGCCGATGGCGCGGGTTACGGCGACATGGTCAATGCGCACATGGCTTACAGCAATGCGCTGGTCGGTGGCGATCCGCAGACACCGGTGCTGTATGCCAAACCCGGGCAGCCATTGCGTATGCACATTCTGATGCCGAGCGGTGGCAGTCGCGGCACCACGTTCCAGCTCGACGGGCATGTCTGGTCGGTGAACCCGTTCCAGGCCGAGAAGAGCGATACCGGGGGTTATCCGATGGGCACGCCGGGCGTGGGCTCGGTGCGCTTCGGCTACAACCCGATGTCGATGTACATCGGCGCCCACGAAAGCATCCTGCCGGCCGCGCACTTCAGCTTCATGATCCCCAGCGCCGGCGGCAGCAATGCGATCCCGGGGGACTACCTGTTCCGCGACTACGCCGCCTACGGCAACACCTCCGGTTTGTGGGGCTTGCTGCGCGTGACCAACGAACCGGAGCCGGCACCGCAGGGGCAGTAGAAATAGGTGCAACGACAATATCCCTGTGGATGCAAATCCTTGTGGGAGCTGGGGTGCCAGTGAGTTTGACGGGCTGGATAAAAAACCTGTGGGAGCTGGCTTGCCAGCGATGACGGCGGCGCAGGCGCAATTGATGTGACAGGAAGGACGCCATCGCTGGCAAGCCAGCTCCCACAAAGGGCCAGGTGTGGCAATGAGATTGCGGCATGAATGCAAAACCTGTGGGAGCTGGCTCTCCAGCGATGACGGCGGCACAGGCGCCATTGATGTGACAGGAAGGACGCCATCGCTGGCAAGCCAGCTCCCACAAGGGGCCAGGGGTGCCAGTGAGATTGACGGGATGGATACAAAACCTGTGGGAGCTGGCTTGCCAGCGATGACGGCGGCACAGGCGCCATTGATGTGACAGGACGGACGCCATCGCTGGCAAGCCAGCTCCCACAGGGTCTGCGGTGGGCAGTGAGGTTGCGGGATGAATGCAAATCCCATGTAGGAGTGAGGGTAGGCAGTGAGGGCGGCAGTGGTTGGAAGTGAATGTTACAGGGGAGGGTGGTATGAACAGGATCATCAACATCATCGGTATTTGCACGCTGGCCCTGACCGGGGCGTTGCTGACGCTGAGTGAGATTGCCCTGGCGCAAACGGGGGCCAGTCAGATGCTGAACCGTGATGGCGTGGCGGTGGATTTCAAGCTCAAGCCACTGGCCGCCGACGGCAAACTGCGCGAAGGCGAATTCGCCGATGTGCAGTTCCGCGTCACCGACAGCGCTTCCGGCCAGCCGTTGTCCGGGGTAGCGCCGGGTGCCTGGGTCGATCCGCAAACCCTCGCCGCCGATCAAGCCCAGGGCCGTGACCAGAGCTGCAAGGCCCGGGTCGGGGTGTTTCTCAAATCCAACATCGGTGCGCGGCCGTTGCTCGACCTCAACAGCTATTTCCTGCTGGTGATGAACCGCGACGCCAGCATTGCCGTGGTCGATCCGTCGGTGTCAGTCGGCGGTATCACCAGCACCCTGGCGCGGATCGAACTCAAGCAGCCACCGATGGACTGGGTCACGCCCAAAGACAATAAACGCGTGTTCGTCTCGATGCCGACGGCCGGCGAAGTGGCCGTCATCGACAGCGAGCAATTCAAAGTCCTCGACTCGATCGCCGCCGGCAGCCAACCCGTACGCGTGGCGCTGCAACCGGATGAACGTCTGCTGTGGGTCGGCAACAACGCCAGCAAAGCCAATGAGTCCGGGGTGACGGTGATCGACAGCCAAAGCCTCAAACCCCTCAAACATCTGCAGACCGGGCGCGGCCACCACGAAATCAGCTTCAGCAAGGACAGCCGTTTCGCCTTTGTCAGCAACCGCGACGATGGCACCGTCAGCGTGGTCGACATTGCCAGCCTGAACATCGTCCAGCAGATCAAAACCGGCTCGCATCCCCTGTCAGTCGCCTATTCGCCACTGTCCGGCGCGGTGTATGTGGCCGACGGCAAGGACGGCACCGTCACCGTGATCGACGCCAGTACTCACACCATTCGCCGGGTGATCAAGTTGCAACAAGGACTCGGCCCCATGGGCTTCAGCGCCGACGGCCGCTTCGGCGTTGTGCTCAACACTTTGGAAAACCGCGCCACGGTCATCGACGCCGCGACCAACAGCGCCATCCATGATCTGGACGTCAGCGCCGAACCCTACCAAGTGGTGTTTACACAGGCCTACGCCTACATCCGCGGACTGGCTTCGCCGAAAGTCACCATGATCAACCTGTCTTCCTTGGGCGAAGGCCGCCAACCGATCAGCCAGGGTTTCGAGGCCGGCCCGCAAGCGCCGCGCCTGGCCGGGGATTTACCGCTGGCCTCAAGCCTGGCGGTGTCGCGCGACGACAACGCGGTGTTCGTGGTCAACCCGGTCGACAACACCACTTACTTTTACGCCGAAGGCATGAACGCGCCGATGTCCGGTTACCCCAACCGTGGCCAGATCGCCCGTGCCGCCATGGTCATTGACCGCAGCCTGCGCGAAGTCTCGCCGGGGCTCTACAGCGCGCGGGTGAAGCTGCCGGCGGCGGGGCGCTTTGACGTGGCGTTTCTGCTCAACCAGCCGAACATCATTCACTGCTTTACCGCGCAGATTGACCCTGACGGCAAACCGCAAAAACACCTCGGTCAGCCGAAAGTCGAGTTCCTTCTCGACAAGACTGCCGTGACGCTCAACGCCCCCTACGTCGTGCGCTTCCGCATCGTGCAAGGCAAAGACAAAACCCAGCGCAGCGGTGTGAAAGACGTGCAACTGCGCTACTACCTCGCACCCACCTCGCACCCGCGTGAAGTGGCGGCGCTGGAAGTCGCCGACGGCGTGTACGAAGCGCCGATCACCCTCGACCGCAGCGGCGCCTGGTACCTGCATGTGCGTGCGGCATCGTTGGGCGCCGGTTTCGATGACAAGACCTTTGCCAGTGTTCGGGTAGCCCCCGGCCAGGCCCGTTGACGAGGAGTTTCAACATGAACCGATTTGCATCCAGTGGCCTGCTGACCCTGTGCCTGTTGAGCCTCGGCGTTCAACACGCCAACGCCCATTCGACAGACGAACACGCCGGGCACAAGGCCCCGGCCAGCAGTACTCAAGAGCACGCTCAGGTGAAATTCGCCAACGTGCCGCTGCTCGACCAGACCGGCAAAACCGTGCGCCTGGAGCAGGATCTGGTGCAGGGCAAAATCGTCGTCATGAGCTTTATCTACACCAGTTGCACCACGGTGTGCCCGGTGGTCTCGTCGATCATGGGCAAGGTGCAGAAACAACTCGGTGCGCGCGTCGGCGAAGAAGTGCAACTGGTGTCGATCAGCATCGACCCGCAACGTGACGACCCGAAACGTCTGCAGGATTATGCGCGCACCTTCCAGCGCGGCCCGGGCTGGAGCTGGCTGACCGGCTCGCCGCAGTCGATCAATGAAACCCTCAAAGGCCTCGGCAATTTCAGCGGCGACTTCAAAAATCACCAGCCGCTGATCCTCGTCGGCGATGGCAACAGCCGCCACTGGATGCGCTACTACGGCTTCACCGATCCGGCACTGCTGGCCAAGGAAGTGGAAAAACTCAGCGGCCTGCGCACCCACGCCAAACACACCGCCATCGCCATGGAGCAACAGCCATGAGACTGCTCGACTGGATCTCCCTGACCGTGTGCTTCTGGATTCTCGGTAACGTCGCGTTCGCTCACGAAGACCACATCTCTGAGCCGCCAGCCGCCGTGGTCGCCGCGCCGGCCAAAGGCACTCACGACGCGAAAACCTGGTTCACCGACACGCTGTTGCAGGATCAAAATGGCGAAACCCTGCGCTTCTACAGCGATGCACTGCAAAACCGCGTAGTGCTCCTCAACGTCATTTTCACCAGTTGCAACGATGCCTGCCCGCTGATCACCCAAAAGCTCAAAGAAGTCCGCGAGTTGTTGGGCGACAAGGCGCCAGACATCACCTTCATTTCCCTTACCAGTGACCCGCTGCGCGACACGCCAGCGGTGCTCAAGGCTTACACCTTGAAGCAGGGTTCCGATGACCCTCATTGGCTTTTTCTTACTGGCGACAAAGCGCAGATGGACCTGGTATTGAGCCGCATCGGCCAGATCGTACCGACGCCCGAGCAACATTCCACGCAGCTGATCGTCGGCGATGTCGCCAATAAACGCTGGAGCAAAATCCGTCCCGACGCTCCGGCCGCCGCCATTGCCCAGCGCTTGCAGTTGCTGACAATGCCCGTGGCCGGCCGCTGAGTTCGCGCCATGAACCTGAGCGGTGTACTCGTCCTGATCCTGCTCGCTGGCGTCAGCCTTGGCGCGAGCGCTGCGCCGTTGACTGCGGAAGAGGCAGCGGGCAAGCGCCTGTACCGCCAAGGCCTGTCGGCCAGTGGCGAAGCGATCATGGCACGGGTTGGCGCGGCGGACGTGTTGCTGCCGGCAACCAGTCTGCCGTGCGCCAATTGCCATGGCGCCGATGGTCTCGGCCGGCCTGAAGGTGGCGTGCGTCCCCCCGAGTTGAACTGGTCGCGACTGACCAGCACTTACGGCCAGCAACAGGTCAACGGCCGCAGCTATCCGGCCTACAGCGAGAGCACTCTGGCCACGGCGATCGAGCAGGGCCGCGACCCCGGCCACAATCGCCTCGACCCGAGCATGCCGCGCTTTCTGCTGCCGATGAAAGATCAGCGCAACCTCACCGCCTATCTCAAACGCCTCGCCGATGAGCGCGACCCCGGCCTCGATGCCGAGACCTTGCATCTGGGCACCTTGTTGCCCAGTCAAGGGCCGCTGGCCGAGGAGGGCGCGACGGTGGCGGCGGTGCTCAACGGCAGTGTGGCGCGGATCAATCAGGATGGCGGCATACATGGTCGGCAACTGCGCCTGACGGTGATCGATCCCGGCCCGGATCGCGCCAGTGCCGAACAAGCCTTGCAGCAGTTGATCGAGCAAGAACAAGTGTTCGCGTTGATCGCGCCGCTGGCGCCGGCCCTCGACAGTGACTTGGGGCTGCGCCTGGAACAGGCCGGCGTGCCGCTGATCGGGCCGATGTCGATCCTCGGCACCCTGCAGGCCAGTCCGCAGATTTTCGAGCCATTGCCCGGATTGCGTGAACAGTTGATCGCGTTGGCCGATTACGCCACGGCGAGTTTGCGCGTGCTGCAAGGGCCGACGCTGATTGCCTATCCCGATGACCCGGCACAAACGCTGGCCGCGCAAAACCTCGGCCAGTATTTGCAGGATCACGGCTGGCAAAAAGTCCAACTGCAAGCCTATGACCCGACGGCAGAGGCGCTACCGCTGGGTTCGCGCTCGGTGTTTTATCTGGGCAATGGCGGCGGCTTCAGTCGTCTGGCGACGCGGCTGCAAAGCGCCGGGCAAGTGCCGTATCTGTTTGCTGCCTCCAGCCAGGTGGCCGGCGACCTGCTGCAAGTCCCCGACGGATTCACCCGGCGGGTATTTCTCGCCTATCCATTCGTGCCCAGTGACTGGACCCAGACCGGACGCATGGCCCTGACGTTACTGCGTGAAGGCCAGGGCCTCGGCGCCCAGCACGCGGTGCTGCAAGTCGGCGCCTACGCCTCGATGTTGCTGCTCAGCGAAGGCATGAAACAGGCGGGCCGCGACGCCAGCCGCGAGAAACTGGTGGCGGCGCTGGAAGGTCTGCACGACTTCGATACCGGCCTGACCCCGCGCCTGAGCTTCGGCCCCGGTCGACGTCTGGGTTTGAGCGGTGCACACGTGGTCACTGTGGATTTGCCCGATCAGCGTTTCTATCTGGTCGCGCCCTATAAACCGATTGTTGCCAGCCCCTGAACGGAGGGCCGATCATGAAACTCACAACGCTGATAGTGCTGCTGACCTGCTGGCTGCCGCTGGCGTGGGCCAATAACGAACCGGCCGTGGCGCGAGTCAACGGCGAGGAGATTTCCGGGTTTCGCTTTGAGCGCTTCTTCGCCGAATACCTGGAAGATCAGGGTCGCGCCGTGGCGAGCATTCGTAATCCCAAAGCCTATAAACAGCTGCGCCAGGCAGCACTGCAAGCGCTGATCGACAAAGAGCTGCTGTGGCAGGAAGCGCAAAAGCGCGGGCTGCAGATCGACGATCAAGTGGTGCTTCAGCAAGTCGAGCAGACCCGCAGTGCTATCGGCGGCACGGATAAATTCGTCCGACGCTTGCAGGACGCCGGTTTCGATGAGGCGTCCTTCACCGAATACACCCGCCGGGAAATGGCAGCGCAGCAGATGTTCGCCGAGCTGATCCGCGCCAATACCTTGCAACCCCGCCATCTGTTGATCCGCGTGCCCGTGCAAGCGGATGCAGTCACAGTTGCTGCAGCGCGTCTACGCTTGATGCAAATGCGCGCGCCGATTGCCGAGGTCGCGACGTTTGCCAGCCAACCGGTGCGCTCACCGTTCGGCTGGCATGTGATTTATTTACCGAACCACCTGGAGGCCGCCGATGTCCCAGATTTGCAGGGGCTGGACACAGTCAGGGCGCAGCTCGCCCGACAACAACAGACCCAGGCTCGTCGTCAGGTGCTCGCGCAGTTACGGGTGCAGAACAGGATCGAACGAATTGACGACGACTGAAGGTTCCCCCCCAATAGTGGGGAATGGCTTCGATGCCCATTCAGGTGCTTCCCCGTTTCTGGGGAACGGGGTACCGGGAGGAGCGGGCATTGTCATTAAATTCAAGGACATGAAGACATAAAAGTACCGGCACTCAGCCTGGCATGAAGTGTGCGTTACCCCTGGTAAGGCGCACTCTCAGGGCGGGGTCATCGGACCTGCTGTTTCAAGGAGTCGACCTTGGTTAACAAAGTACTGGTTGTCGAAGACGAACAGCTGCTTGCGCGAAACCTTCAGGACTATCTGTCGGCGCAGGCGCTGGACGTCAAGATTGCACATGACGGAGCGACGGCTATCGGTTTGGCCGAAACCTTTGCTCCCGACGTGCTGGTGTTCGATTACCGCTTGCCTGATATGGAAGGCTTTGAGGTGCTCGACGCGTTCCGCCAGAACAGGACGTGCCATTTTGTGCTGATAACGGGTCACCCGACCGCTGAAGTCTGTGAGCGGGCGCGGCAACTGCAAGTCAGCCACATCCTGTTCAAACCGTTTCCCTTGGCGGAACTGGCCCGAGCTGTCTGCGACCTTCTGGGCATCAAGCGCGAAGCGAAACCCGGTGCGAGCCCTTCCGAAGGGTTTGTCGAACGACGCCAGAGCAGGACCGAGAGCTTCCCGTTGCAGTTGTACGATGGCAGTTGGGTGTTGGCGGATCGGCGACGACAGTCGCACGCCATGGCACCGGACGACGATCAAATGCTCACCGGGGAGTAATGGCGCGATCAGACGTTCCGGCACTTGCCGCCAAGGTTTGCCGCGCCGACAGGGCTCTGAGCCCCGGTTGGAGAGCAAGCCATGGAACGTCTGTCCGTTGTCGTCGAACCTCTGCTGGCGCCGAGCGCGCCGGAACGCTTTTCCAGTGAACAGCTTGCCCAGGCCCGGGCGCGGGCCGCCACCTCCGGCGAACGCGTGCTTGAAGCCCTCGGCGTGCTCTGTGAACTGGCGCCGATGCCGTTCATTCACACCCTCGGCGCCACCCTGCATTACCCGGTACTCGACACCGACAGCCTGTTTCAAGCGACGCCGGTATTCGACCGGGTCACCCTCGCACAATGCCTCAAACGTGAGTTCATCCTGCTGCGCCACCATGACGAAGTCATCGGTGTATTCGCCGACCCCTTCGATCCGGCGCGCCTGGCCTGGATCGACGATTGCCTGCACGGCGCGCCGCTGCATCTGGTCCACGCCGATGACCTCAAGGCCTATCTGGCTCGCCACGAAGAAAGCTTCCACGCCGTCGAATCGCTGAACGCCCAAGGCGACACGCACAATGAAATCGACACCCTGCAAAGCCTGTCGCTGACCAGCATCAGTGAAGACGCCAGCAGCGTGGTGAAACTGGTCAACTCGACCCTGTACGACGCGCTGAAAATGCACGCCAGCGACATCCACCTCGGCACCACCGGCCATGGCCTGGTGATCAAGTACCGTATCGACGGTGTGCTCAACAACATCAGTAAAGTCCAGGGCAACGAGTTCGCCGAACAGGTGATCTCGCGGGTCAAGGTCATGGCTGAACTGGACATCGGCGAGAAACGCGTGCCCCAGGACGGGCGCTTCAAGATTGGCATCAGCGGTCGCCAGATCGATTTTCGCGTATCGATCATGCCGAGCATCTTCGGCGAAGACGCGGTACTCCGCGTGCTCGACAAACAGGATCTGGCCGACAAGGTCTGCGGCGTGCAATTGCAGGCGCTGGGCTTTGAAGACGAAACCCTGCGCCAGTTGCGCCGCCTTGCCGCCGAACCCTACGGCATGGTGCTGGTGACCGGCCCGACCGGCAGCGGCAAGACCACCACGCTGTACGCGATGATCACCGAGATCAATCACGGCGTGGACAAGATCATCACCATCGAAGACCCGGTTGAATATCAACTGCCGGGGGTGCTGCAAATCCCGGTCAACGAGAAAAAAGGCCTGACCTTCGCCCGCGGGCTGCGCTCGATCCTGCGCCACGACCCGGACAAGATCATGGTCGGCGAAATCCGTGACCCGGACACCGCGCAGATCGCCGTGCAGTCGGCGCTCACCGGTCACCTGGTGTTCACCACCATCCACGCCAACAACGTTTTCGACGTGATTGGCCGCTTCACCCAAATGGAAATCGACCCGTACAGCCTGGTCTCGGCGCTCAACGCGATTCTCGCCCAGCGCCTGATTCGACTGGTGTGCAGCAGTTGCAGCGCGCCGGTCAATCCGAGCGATGAAGAACTGCGCGCCTCGGGTCTCGATCCACAGAAAGTTGATCACTACCACTTCGTCCACGGCAAAGGCTGCGGCCACTGCCGGGGCAGCGGCTATCGCGGGCGTACGGCGATTGCCGAGCTGCTGCACCTCGACGACGAGTTGCGCCAGATGATCGTCGAGCGCCAACCGATCACCCAGATCAAAGCCCTGGCCTGCGCCCGTGGTTTGCGCCTGCTGCGCGAATCGGCGCTGGAGCTGGTGGAACAAGGTCGCACCACGCTGGAGGAGATCAATCGTGTCACTTTTATCGCGTGAGCGTTTTGTCGCCGTGCTCGGCGCCAGCGGTGTTGGCTTGGGTCAACGGCGCGGCAGCGACACCCTGTGGCTGGGCAGCGTCGGATACATCGACGAAGGCTTCCAGAGCTACGCGGTGGCGCTGGACACCCTCGACCGCCTGCTCGGCGAACACGCCCGTGCCGGTGCTGAATTGAGCGTGGTGATTTCCGGACACTTCAGCCGCTTTTGCCTGGTGCCATGGAGTGCGCAGATCAGCAGCCCGGAAGAACTGCGCGGCTTCGCCCAACTGTGTTTTGAAGACCTGTTTGGCGCTCCAAGCCAAGCGTGGAGCCTGGTGCTGTCCGCTGAACCGGCCGGTTACGACCGCATCGCCAGCGCCTTGCCGCAAGACTTGCTCGAACGTCTGCGCACGCTGGTCAGCGGTCGCGGTTTGCGCCTGCGCTCGGTGCAGCCGTACCTGATGGCGGCGTTCAACCGCTTCGACAAAAGCCTCGATGCCGGCGACTTCCTCTTTGTCGTCGCCGAGCCGCAACGCAGCGTGTTGTTGCTGGCAAGGGAAGGGCGCTGGGCCGGGGTGCGTTCGGTGGGCGGCAGCGACAGCGACGTGGCGTTGAATGCCCTGATCGGTCGTGAACGGCAGCTGCAAGCGTCGACCAGCGAACGTGCCTTCAACGTTTATCTGCATGCACCGGCGCGCCTCGACGCGCATCCGGCTGTGGCGGGTGTGCAGCTGCGCACCCTCGAAGACGCCTCGATGACCGTGCGTGACGGCTTGTACGTCATGTCCCGGGCGGTGGCCTGAGATGCGCGCCCTTAACCTCGATTTTCAGCCGCGCCCACGTTCCGGCCCATTGGGCTGGAGCCTGCTCGGCGGCGGTGTACTGCTGGCGCTGCTGTGCTTCGGCGTGCAACAGCACCTCGACGCGCACACCGAACAGCAACAAGGCCACCTGCAAACCACTCAGCGTCAGCTCACCGGCGACAGCGGCGCCAAGTCCACCCTGAGCCCGGCGGAAACCCGTGAGCAAGCGGCAAACCTCGCCGAGATGCGCAAGGTCTCGCAGCAACTGCGCCGGCCGTGGGAACGCCTGTTCGCCATGCTCGAAGCGATGCCGCGCGATGACGTCGCGCTGCTGACCCTGACCCCGGATGCGCGCAAAGGTCAGGTTCGAATCAGCGCCGAAGCGCGGGATCTGCAAGCGATGCTCGACTTCCACAAACGTCTGGAAGCCAGCGACGAGCTGTCCGACGTGTCGCTGCTGAGCCACGAAATCGTCGTCAAATCGCCGGAGCAACCGGTGCAATTCAACCTGTCGGCGACTTGGGAGATTGGCGATGCGAATCCCTAGACTGATCGTCCACGAATACCTGCAAGGCCTCGGCATTCCAGGCCTGGCCGGGCTGGCGCTGCTGCTGGTTGCCGTGGCCTGGGCACTTGGCGGTTTGTTGCCGGGCTGGCAATCGTTGCAGCACCTCAGCCAGCAGACTCAGGAAGCCACCGCGTACCTGGCCAAGGTTGAAGACGGCAGTATCGCGCCGCCGGTGGTGCCGCAACGTCAGCTCGACGACTTCCGCAACAAACTGCCGGCGCAGCCGCAAGCTACCGTCGCCATCGATCGCATCTACGCCCTCGCAGCCCAGGAGCACATCACCCTCGCGCGCGGCGAATACGCCCTCGGCGTCGACCCGAAAACCCATCTGGCGCGCTATCAAATCCTGTTGCCAGTACGCGGCAGCTACCCGCAACTGCGCCGTTTCCTGCACGCGTTGCTCGGCCAGTTGCCGGCGGTGGTGGTGGAAGACCTTGAGTTGCAACGCAAGAAAATTGGCGACACCGACCTCAACGGCCGGATCCGTATGACCCTTTACCTGTCGAGGTCGTGATGAATACCAAGCGCGTGACAGGCTGGCTGGCGTTCTTCGGCGTGACGGCGGCACTGGCGTGGTTGCCGGAGTATTTCTCGCCAAGTGATGACGCCGATTCCAACGAAGTGGCCGTCGTCACGCCGGGGAAATCCCGTGGCGCGCTACCGGCCAGCATCGCCAAGGCCAAGGATGCGCCGATCAAGGACCTGAGCCCGGCCGGCGACCTGTTCGCGGCCAAAACCTGGAAAGCTGCGCCAACCCTGGCCACGGTCACCGAAATTGCCATCAATCCAGCAACTGTGGTGCAAGCCCCGAGCCTGCCACCGGTGCCGTTTCAGTTCGTCGGCAGGCTGCATGACCGCAGCGACCTGCAAGTGTTTTTGCAGAACGGCGAAAAGATCTACGTCGTGCGCAACGGGGATGTGATCGACGATACCTGGAAGATCACCGGCATTTCCGATCTGGAATTGAGCCTGGTTTACCTGCCTTTGCATTTGTCGCAGACCTTGTCTGTGGGGAGTACGCAATGAACCGTTCCCGTTTGCTGATGAGCCTGGGCCTGTGTGCCGGGCTGGCCGCGTGCAGTTCCGCACAAGTGGCCAACAAGGAAGCCGCCGACCTGATTGAACAGGGTCAGTACGAGGCGGGGCTGGCCCGGATCGAGGAAGGCCTGCGTGAAAATCCCCGCGACACCGAACTGCACTTGCTGCTCAACAGCGGTCGGGCCAAGGCAATCACCGCGCTGCTGACATCCGGCGACACCGACCGTTCGCGCCGCGACTTCGCTTCGGCCCGCACCGCCTACAACCGCGTGTTGACCATCGAACCGAACAACCGCCGCGCCCAGGATGCCCTGAAGCAGATGGACTACCTGCGCAGCATGGACGAGAAACTGGAACTGGCCCGTGGCGATCTGCGTCGCGGCGACATATACGGCGCTGATCGCCAGGTCAAACAGATCCTCGAACTCGACCCGAACAACGAAGGCGCGCTGGCGCTGCAAGGCAACATTCGCCTGGTGCAGAGCCGCAACGTGATTGTTTATCCGCAACTGCGCACCAAGCTTGACCGCCCGGTGACCCTGGAATTTCGCGACGCCAATCTCAAGACCATTTTTGAAGTGTTGTCGCAGGTCGCCGGGCTGAATTTCATCTTCGACAAAGACCTGCGCCCGGACATGAAAGCGACGATCTTCGTGCGTGATGTGCGCATCGAAGACGCCGTGACATTGCTGCTGCAACAGAACCAGTTGCACCAGAAAGTGGTGAACGAAAACACCTTGCTGATCTATCCGGACTCGCCGCAGAAACTGAAGGATTACCAGGAGCTGGTGATGCGCACTTTCTACCTGACCAGCATCGACGCCAATACCGCGCTGAACATGGTCAAAACCATGCTCAAGACCCGCGACGTGTTCGTTGACGAACGCCTCAATACCCTGACCATGCGCGACACCGAAGACGCCGTGCGCATGGCCGAAAAGCTCTTGCAATCGCAGGACCAGTCCAACCCGGAAGTGGTGCTCGAGGTGGAGGTGATGGAAGTCGCCACCCAGCGCATTCTCGACCTTGGCCTGCAATGGCCGAACACCTTCGGCGTGGTCAACAGCGACGGTTCGGCGGTAACCCTGCTTGATCAACTGAAAGGCATCAACTCCAGCCGCATCTCGATCTCGCCATCACCGCAAGCCAAGATCAACGCGCAGGACAACGACATCAACACCTTGGCCAGCCCGGTGATTCGTGTCAGCAACCGTGAGCAGGCGCGCATCCACATCGGCCAGCGCGTGCCGATCATCAGCGCGACCTCGGTGCCGTCGACCCAAGGCCCGGTGATCACCGAAAGCGTCACTTACCTCGACGTCGGTCTGAAACTCGAAGTGCAACCGACCGTGCACCTGAACAACGAAGTGGCAATCAAGATTGCTCTGGAAGTGAGTAACGCCACGCCGCTGGAACCCACCCGTCAGGGCACGATCCCGGTACAGGTCGACACCCGCAACGCGCAAACCTCGCTGCGCTTGCACGACGGCGAAACGCAGATACTTGCAGGCCTGATGCGCAACGACCACGGCGCCACTGGCAACAAGATTCCGGGCCTTGGTGACATTCCCGGGCTGGGCCGCCTGTTCGGCAGCAACAAGGACACCGTCGGCAAATCGGAACTGGTGCTGTCGATCACTCCACGGATCGTGCGCAACCTGCCGTATCAGAGCCCGTCGGACATGGAGTTCTCCACCGGCACCGAAACCAGCATGCACATTCAGGCACCGGATCGTTCGCAGAGCTACGTGATGCCGTCGCCTGCCGCGCAGCCGCGTGCAGTCGGTGAATCGGCCGTGGCCACCACCCGCGTCACTGTCGAGAAGCCTTGATCATGAACGCCTCCCAACGCGGTTTCACCCTGATCGAAGTCGTGGTGACGCTGGCCCTGATCGGCCTGTTGGCGAGCATGGCCGCGCCCCTGACCGAGACCCTGGTGCGGCGTGGCAAGGAGCAGGAATTGCGCAATGCGCTGTATCAGATCCGCGACGCTATCGACGCCTACAAACGCGCCTTTGATGCCGGTTACATCGAGAAGTCGCTGAACAGCAGCGGCTACCCGCCGAACCTGAAGGTGCTGGTCGAAGGCGTGCGCGATGTGCGCAGTGCCAAAGGCGCCAAGTTCTACTTTTTACGCCGCATCCCGCGCGATCCGCTGGTGCCGGCCAAACGTGATGACGAAGGGGGTTGGGGCGTGCGCGCCTACAACAGTTCGGCTCAGAACCCGCGCGATGGCGAGGACGTGTTCGACGTCTACTCCCACGCCCGGGGCAAGGGCCTCAACGGCATCGCCTACCGCGAGTGGTGAACCTCATGCGCCGGGAAAAAGGTTTTACCTTGCTGGAGCTGATGGTGGTGATGGCGATCATCGCCACGCTGATGACCATCGCCCTGCCGCGCTACTTCAACAGCCTTGAAGCGTCGAAGGAAACCACCCTGCGCCAGAGCTTGTCGGCAATGCGCGAGGCGCTGGATCACTTCTACGGCGACACCGGGCGTTATCCGGATTCCATCGAGCAACTGATCGAGCAACGTTACCTGCGCAATGCGCCACTCGATCCGATCACCGAACGCAAAGACCAGTGGGTGCTGATCGCGCCACCGGACGGCGTCGCCGGTGGCGTGGCCGACATCAAAAGCGGTGCTACCGGGAGGGCGCGTGATGGCAGCCAGTATGCCGAGTGGTAACCGCGCGCAGCAGGGTGGTTTCACCTACCTGGGCGTGCTGTTCCTGATTGCGGTGATGGGCATGGGCCTGGCCAGTGTCGGCGAGTTGTGGTCGACCGCTTCGCGTCGTGACCGTGAACGCCAGTTGCTCTGGGTTGGCACTCAGTACGCACAGGCGCTGCGCAGTTATTACCGCAGTTCGCCGGGGCTGGCGCAGTACCCGAAAGAACTGGCGGATCTGCTTGAAGATCAGCGTTTTCCCGAGGCCAAGCATCACCTGCGTCAGCTCTATCCGGACCCGATCGGTCAGGGTGAATGGGCGCTGCAACGCGGTTTCGACGGACGCATCACCGGCCTCAACAGTCCTTCGACCGAGCTGCCCTTGAAGCAGGCGGACTTCCCGACGCAGTGGTCGGATTTCGAAGGCATGCAGCGTTATTCGGACTGGCAATTCGTGGCAGAAAAAGCCTTTCTCGGCGGCACTGGCACTAGTAGCGGGGGCCCGGCCAAAGGCCAGTCGAATCTGCCACAGGCGTTGCAGCCATGATTCGCCAGTGGTGGTGCGCGCTGATTGTCACCGTGGCGGCGTGCTGTGCTCAGGCCGGTGAAGAAGACGAAATGATGGGCTTCATCGTCGACGACACGATCTCGCACATCGGCCACGACTTTTACTACTCGTTCAGTGAACGCCTGCGCGACACCAGCCCGATGGATTTCAACCTGGTGGTGCGCGAGCGCCCCGACGCGCGCTGGGGCAGCCTGGTGACCGTGGAATATCAGCAACGCCTGGTGTATCGGCGCTTCCTGCCGCCGAACACCGTGGAACTGAAGGACGAGGCCTATGCGGCCGCCGACTGGGTTCGACGCCAGGTTGTCCAGCGCAAGCTGGAGGCTCTGTTGCAGGACACCACCGACCTCGAGAAGGACGAACTATGAACAGCACAACGTTCTCACGGCGCAGCGGATTCTGGATCTCGGGGTTGTTGATCGGGCTCGCCAGCGCTGCCGCTGTCCAGGCCACTGAACTGGTCTACACGCCGGTCAACCCGTCGTTCGGTGGCAACCCGCTCAATGGCACCTGGCTGCTCAACAACGCACAGGCGCAGAACGATCACGACGATCCGGACATCCAGAGCCGTTCGGCGGTGGCCGGCACCTCGGCGCTGGAGCGCTTCACCAGTCAATTGCAATCGCGGCTGCTAGGGCAGTTGCTGGACAACATCTCCACCGGCAACACGGGGAGCCTGTCCACCGACTCTTTTATCGTCAACGTCATCGACGACTCCGGGGCACTGAGCATTGAAGTGACCGATCGAGCGACCGGTGAGGTTTCGGAAATTCAGGTGAACGGCCTCAACCCATGACGGGCTGACGGTTCCGGGGAGAGCGGACATGAAAAAGATCATCGCGCTAGGGCTGATGTTGGCGACATTACAAGGGTGCAGTCTGCGCGAGCCGATGCCGGCCGAACAGGACACCGAAACCCCGACCCTGACCCCCAGGGCTTCGACTTACTACGACTTGCTGAAGATGCCACGGCCCAAGGGTCGGTTGATGGCGGTGGTGTACGGCTTCCGTGACCAGACCGGGCAGTACAAGCCGACGCCGGCGAGTTCGTTTTCCACCAGCGTGACCCAGGGCGCGGCGTCGATGTTGATGGACGCGATGCAGGCCAGTGGCTGGTTCGTGGTGCTGGAACGGGAAGGGCTGCAGAACCTGTTAACCGAACGCAAGATTATTCGCGCGTCGCAGAAGAAGCCGAATACGCCGGTAAATATTCAGGGTGAGCTGCCGCCGTTGCAGGCGGCGAACATGATGCTCGAGGGCGGGATCATCGCTTATGACACGAATGTGCGTAGCGGTGGGGAAGGGGCGCGCTATCTCGGGATCGATTTGCAGCGTGAGTATCGGGTGGATCAGGTGACTGTGAACTTGCGTGCGGTGGATGTGCGCAGTGGGCAGGTGTTGTCGAATGTGATGACCAGCAAGACGATTTATTCGGTGGCGCGCAGTGCGGGGATTTTCAAGTTTATCGAGTTCAAGAAGTTGCTTGAGGCTGAGGTTGGGTATACGACGAATGAGCCGGCGCAGTTGTGTGTGTTGTCGGCGATTGAGGCGGCGGTGGGGCATATGGTGGCGCAGGGGATTGAGCGGCGGTTGTGGCAGGTGGCGGGGGACGCTTCTGTGCCTGGGCAGGATGATGTTTTGAATCGGTATTTGAGCCAGAACAAGGTTGATCCGGAGGCGGAGTGAACGTGGCGGCCTTCGGGCCGACCAGGTTCTGGTTGGGCAGTGAGTTCTGGTTGACCGGGTACATATCCGTTTCTGCGGTAACGGCTGCTTAGGGTTCCGCCCTTACGGCGAGTCACCTTTTCCAAACGCCGAAAAGGTAACCCAAAAAGCTTGCTCCTGCGTGCGGCCCGCTCGCTGGGGCTCGGGGTTCCTTCGCAGCGGGATCGATCCGGGCGCAGCGTCTACGGTTTGCTTCGCTGCACCTCCTCTCGCTGTGTTTGGCTGCGCCAAACGGTCGCTGCGCTCCCACGCCCGGATCAATCCCTACGCTCAGCCTTCCGATGTCGCCCGTGGATCAAGATCAAGAGCAGGCGAGCTGACACTCGGCCTATTGAGTGGTGAAGAGCGTGGGTGTTCGGCTTTTGATTTGCGTTGTTGCTGCCCCTCACCCCAGCCCTCTCCCGAGGGAGAGGGAGCCGATTTTTGGGCCTTTCAAAATCTGAGTTCGACTCGGTATTTCACGTCGGCGTATCTCTACCAAACCACTCGGTCAGTCCCCTCTCCCTCCGGGAGAGGGCTGGGGTGGGTAAAGACCGGGTACATCCTTTACGTTTGAGACCGGGGA
>NZ_JAMLFX010000011.1:108126-143594 GCF_023634765.1 Pseudomonas sp. AKS31 | reverse complement strand
AAGCCTGTAAAGGTGTAAACGATGTCCCCGGTCTAATTTGTAAAGGATGTGCCGGTCTCTACAGTGAGGGTTTAGCTTTTCAGCCACTGCACAATTCCCAACCCGGCCGCCCGCCCACTGGCAAAACATCCCGTCAGCAAATAGCCGCCCGTTGGCGCTTCCCAGTCAAGCATCTCGCCCGCGCAGAACACCCCCGGCAACGCCTTGATCATCAAGCGTTCGTCCATCGCCTCGAACGTCACGCCCCCGGCACTACTGATCGCCTCGTCCAATGGCCGCGTTCTGACCAGAGTCAGCGGCAACGCTTTGATCGCCCGCGCCAACAGCGTCGGATCAGCAAACGTCGCCGCATCAGTCAACTCACGCAACAACGCCGCTTTCACCCCATCAATCCCGACCTGACTGTGCAGATGCTTGGCCATTGACCGCGAACCGCGTGGCTTGCTTAACGCTGCCTGCACTTTATCCACAGGTCGGCCGGGCAGCAGATCGATGTGAATGACCGCCGCGCCTTGCTGATTGATCGCCTCACGAATCGGCGCCGACAGCGCATAAATCAGACTGCCCTCGATTCCTGTAGCGGTGATTACACATTCGCCCAAGCGCGGTACATCGTCGTTCAAGCCGATGGCGATATTTTTCAGCGGTGCGCCGGCGAATTTGCTCACCATCAATTCACTCCAGGCCTGCACCTCGAAGCCGCAATTGCTTGGCTGCAACGGCGCCAGTCCTACACCGCGTTGTTCCAGCGGCAACATCCACGCACCGTCGGAACCGAGGCGCGCCCAGCTGCCGCCGCCGAGGGCGAGCAGGGTGGCGTCGGGTTTTACGGTGATTTCACCTTCCGGGCTGTCGATGCGCAGCGCGCCGTGTTCATCCCAACCGAGCCAGCGATGGCGGGTGTGGATAACTACGCCGCTGTCGCGCAGGCGTTTGAGCCAGGCGCGTAGCAGTGGCGCGGCTTTCATGTCCGTAGGAAAAACCCGGCCGGAGCTACCGACAAAAGTTTCGATACCCAGATCGTGAATCCATGTGCACAACGCATCGGCGTCGAAGCCGCGCAGCAACGGTGCGATCTGCGGTGCGCGTTCGGCATAGCGCGAGAGGAATGCCGGGTAGGCTTCGGAATGGGTGATGTTCATGCCGCCGACGCCAGCGAGCAGGAACTTGCGGCCCACCGAGGGCATGCCGTCGTAGAGATCGACGCGGATTCCGGCCTGGCTCAGCACTTCGGCGGCCATCAGGCCGGCAGGGCCACCGCCGATGATGGCGACGTGAGCGGGGGAGGAGGCGGAAGTCTGGTTCATGGCTGCGCTGCGGTATGGCGGGATAAGGCGCGCATTCTAACAGCGCAAACCAATGTAGGAGATCCTTGTGGGAGCGAGCCTGCTCGCGAAAGCGGTGGGTCAGTCAGTGAAATGTTGAGTGTACCGACGCCTTCGCGAGCAGGCTCGCTCCCACAGTAGGATTTTGGTGGATTCAGTGTCTGGTTAAAAAATAGCCAGTGTTCTGTGGGCCGCAATTGGCATGGCCTGTAGTCCCTTTCACTCAGGTTATCCACAGGCCGTTCCACAGCGATTGTGGGTAACGCAGCACAACTCAATGACAACCGTGTGACTGCCAGACCCGCTGCGCGCTGTGATGGAGGATGCCGTGGCGGCGGGCGAGGGCGTGGCGATCCTTGCTGTAGCCTCCGCCGATCACGCCCATCACCGGAATGTCGCGGCCCAGACAATGACGCATCACGCTTTCATCGCGGGCGGCGACGCCTGCGTCGGTCAACTGCAGATAACCGAGGGCATCGTCCTTGTGCACGTCTACACCGGCGTCGTACAGCACCAGATCCGGTTGATACAGCGGCAGCAAATAGTTGAGCGTGTCATCGACCACTTTCAAGTAATCAGCGTCGCCCATGCCTTTGGGCAGCGGGATGTCCCAGTCGCTTTGCGCTTTGCGTGCAGGGAAATTCTTCTCGCAGTGCAGGGAAACGGTAATCGCCTCCGGCGTGTCATGCAGGATTCGCGCGGTGCCGTCGCCCTGATGCACATCGCAATCGAAGATCAGCACGCGATTCACCCGCCCGCTTTGCAGCAGGTAATGGCTGATGATCGCCAAGTCATTGAAGATGCAGAATCCCGCTGGATAGTCGTAATGCGCATGGTGGGTGCCGCCCGCCAAGTGACAGGCCAGTCCATGCTCCAGGGCTTTTTCCGCTGCCAGAATCGAACCGCCGACTGCGCGCACCGTACGCCGCGCCAAGGCTTCGTTCCACGGCAGGCCAAGGCGCCGTTGGTCTTCGCGGGACAACTCGCCGCTCATGTAGCGTTCGATATACGCACGGTCATGGGCGAGGGCGAGGATGTCGTTGGGGCAGATCTCCGGGCGCAGCAGATCAGCGTCGCGGGTCAGACCGCTGTCGACCAGGTGATCGCGCAGCAGGCGAAACTTGTCCATCGGGAAGCGGTGATCCGCCGGAAACTCGGGGCTGTAGTCTTCGTGGTAGATCAGCGGCAGTGGCATGGCGGTTTCATGTAGGAACGTAGGAAAGAGTGAAGGATCCTACCAGCGATGTAGACTTGCGGCATGGAAACGGAGGGGCATGATGGAGCCGATACTGGAACTTGAAAGCGCGCGCTTGCTGATGCGTCAGTGGCAGGACGAGGATTTGCCGGCATTTGCCGCGATGTGCGCCGATCCTCAGGTGATGCGCTATTTTCCGGCACCGTTGAGTCGTCTGGAAAGCGCGTCGATGATCGGCCGTGTGCGCGGGCATTTTGCCGAGCACGGGTTTGGCCTGTGGGCGCTTGAGCGCAAGGACAGCGGCGAATTCATCGGTTTCACCGGCCTGGGCGTGGTCGGTTTCGATGCGCCGTTCACGCCAGCGGTGGAAATCGGCTGGCGTCTGGCCAAGGAACATTGGGGCCTGGGTTACGCCAGTGAAGCGGCGTGGACTGCTCTGCGCTGCGGCTTTGATCGGTTGGCGCTAAAGGAGATCGTCTCCTTCACCGCGCAATCCAATCTGCCCTCGGAGAAAGTCATGCAGGCGATCGGCATGCACCACGCCCCGGAAGATGATTTCGATCACCCCAAGCTAGCCGCCGATCATCCGCTGCGCCGGCATGTGCTGTACCGCATCAGCCGCGAACAATGGCTGCAAACCTTGCATGGATAAGCCGACACGGACGTTTACAATGGCCGCCAAATCATTGGCCCGCGCCAGAATCTGAATCGGCCGCCGCAGCCAAGACTGCGCGGCATAGTGCTTTGTGTGAGGAGAGTCTGAATGAGCCAAGTGTTGGAAGATCTGGTCGACCTGCTGACCCTGGAACCGATCGAAGAAAACCTGTTCCGTGGCCGTAGCCAGGATCTGGGGTTCCGTCAGTTGTTTGGTGGCCAGGTGCTGGGTCAGTCGCTGTCGGCGGCCAGTCAGACCGTTGAAGAAGCGCGTCATGTGCATTCGATGCATGGCTATTTCCTGCGTCCGGGCGATGCCAAGTTGCCGGTGGTCTACTCGGTTGATCGCGTGCGCGATGGCGGCAGTTTCAGCACTCGCCGCGTCACGGCGATCCAGAAGGGCCATCCGATTTTCACTTGTAGCGCATCGTTTCAATACGACGAGGCGGGCTTTGAGCACCAGAGCCAGATGCCGGTGGTGGTCGGTCCGGAAAACCTGCCTTCGGAGCTGGAGTTGACCCAGCAACGCGCGCACCTGATCCCCGAGCACATGCGTGAAAAACTGCTGTGCCCGAAACCGATCGAAGTACGCCCGGTCACCGAAAAAGACCCGTACAACCCGCAACCGGCGGATCCGATCAAATATGTGTGGTTCCGTGCCGATGGCGCACTGGCCGACATTCCGGCGCTGCACAAATACCTGCTGGCCTACGCCTCGGACTTCGGCCTGCTGACCACCTCGATGCTGCCCCACGGCAAATCGGTCTGGCAGAAAGACATGCAGGTCGCCAGCCTTGATCACGCACTGTGGTTCCACAACGATCTGCGCGCCGATGACTGGTTGCTCTACGCGATGGACAGTCCGTGGGCCGGCAATTCCCGTGGATTCTCCCGTGGCAGCGTGTACAACCGCGCCGGGCAACTGGTCGCCTCGGTGACGCAGGAAGGCCTGATCCGCCATCGCAAGGATTGGGCATGAGCCTGCAAGAGGTGAAGCATTGGGTGTTCGACATGGACGGCACGCTAACCGTCGCCGTGCATGACTTTGCGGCGATTCGCGTGGCACTGGCGATTCCGCCGGAGGACGACATCCTCACTCATCTCGCGGCATTGCCGGCGGATGAAGCGGCGGTGAAACACGCCTGGCTGCTGGAGCACGAAAGGGATCTGGCGCTGGGGTCGACCCCGGCGACCGGGGCGGTGGAGCTGGTGCGTGACCTGCACGCGCGCGGTTACCGCCTCGGCATTCTGACCCGCAATGCGCGGGAATTGGCGCATGTGACGCTGCAAGCGATTGGCCTGGCCGACTGCTTTGCGGTGGACGATGTGTTGGGCCGCGATGAAGCGCCGCCGAAGCCGCATCCGGGTGGACTGTTGAAGTTGGCAGAGGCCTGGGCTGTGCCGGCCAGCGATATGGTGATGGTCGGTGATTACCGTTTTGATCTGGACTGCGGGCGAGCGGCGGGGGCGCGGACGGTGTTGGTGAATGTGCCGGAAAACCCGTGGCCTGAGTTGACCGATTGGCATGCGAAGGATTGTGTCGAGTTGCGCAGGATGTTGTTTACCTGACATTTCGGTTGTTTGATCTGGCCTCATCGCTGGCAAGCCAGCTCCCACAGGGATTTTCAGTGAATGCAAAATGTATGCGACACAACCCACTGTGGGAGCTGGCTTGCCAGCGATGGCGGCAGATCATTCAATACAGGACTTATTCGAACAACGCCTTCTGCCCCTCCGGCGAGGTCAGCATCCCATCGCCGTTATGCCCGACCCCGGGCACTTCCACCAGTCGCTGATTCACCCCTTCCGGATGCCGACGCAGCAAATAGCCGAAGTACAACTTGCCACGCTCCAGGCGATACGCACCCTGCGCCTCGGCTTCACAGCGCTTGTCCAGCGCTGGATGATTGGGATCGATGTCCTGCTGCCCAAGCAGATAAATCACCTCGCGTTTGATGTAACTGCTCTCAAGCTGCAACGGCGTTTGCCCACCGGCATACACCGGCATGTCTGACAGACCATACTTCCAGCGATTGAAACCCGCGCACTTGGCGTGATCGAACGCCACTGGCCGTTGCTCATTGAAATAGGCGTACGACGATGGGTTGGCGACGACATAGCGCAGGCGAATGCCGTTGGCTTTCAGTGCCGGCTGCTCCTTGGCGAGCAGGGCATAACGCTGCACCACCTGGCCGCCGCCGGAGTGCCCGAAGATCACGATCTGCTTGACGTCGGGAAACTGTTTGCGATCGCTGATCCGTCCGACGATCTCATCGAGCGCAGCATAGGAACTCAACGGATTCGGCCCTGTGGATAAGCCGCCGCCCATCCACTCGTTGCCTTGCCAGCGCAGCAACGTGGCGGGGAGCGAGTACAGCGCGACATCGCTTTGATTGAGAAACTGCGGCGCAATCACCAGCGTGTGCGCGCTTTGTCCTGCCAGTTCGGCGGCGCTCTCGGCGCTTTTGCGATAGGTTTCCGAGTTGCGCAACCGGCCATGAATGACGATCAGCACGCGCTCGATCTTCTCCGGCGCAGGACCGATGCCCACCGCCATTTCCCCGGCCTTGAATTGCAAACGACCGGGGCTGATCGCATCGACACCTGCGGCGTGCGCGGTGCTGCCAACGATCAGTAACGCCAAAAGCCATTTATGCATTTACAGGTTTTTCGCCGCGAAGGTGTCGCACTGGCCGACCTGGCCCTGCGCGAATCCGGTTTTGAACCAGCGCACCCTTTGCGCCGACGTACCGTGGGTAAACGAGTCCGGCACCACACGGCCCTGACCCTGTTGTTGCAGGCGATCATCACCGATGGCGTTGGCCGCATTCAAGGCCTCTTCGATATCGCCCGGTTCCAGCCAGTTCAAGCGCTTCTGTGCGCTGTAGGCCCAGACGCCGGCGAGGCAGTCGGCCTGCAATTCCTGACGCACCAGCAGGCCGCCATCGCCTTCCATCTGCCGACCTTGCTGGCGGGCTGTCTGAATTTTCGCCGAGACACCGAGAAGTGTCTGCACATGGTGTCCGACTTCGTGAGCGATCACGTAGGCCTGAGCAAAGTCGCCAGCGGCTTTGAAGCGCTGGGCCATTTCCTGGAAGAACGCCATGTCCAGATAGACCTTCTGATCTGCCGGGCAGTAGAACGGGCCGGTGGCCGAGGTCGCCAGACCGCAGGCGGAATTGACCCGATTGCTGAACAGCACCAGCGTCGGGTCCTTATATTGCCGGCCGGCCTGCTGGAAAATCGAGCCCCAGGTGTCCTCGGTATCGCCAAGGATCGAGCGGACGAATTCGGCCTGTTCATCGTTGGCCGGCGGCGCCTGACGAGTTTGCGAAGTGGGCGCCGATTGTTGTGTGGATTGCCCGGCGAGCTGACCGAGAATCTGCAGCGGATCCTGTCCGGTGATCCAGCCGATACCGACGATCAGCAGGATAGCCCCCAGACTCAGGCCTTTGCCGCCGCCGAAGCGCATGCCGCCGCCACCGCCGGCATCATCACCACGGGCATCGACGACGTTGTCACTGCGTCGGCCTTTTTTCCATAGCATGTGGGAATCCTCTGTGTGTATCGGGTGGTGATGAGTGTTGCTGTTGTGTGAGTGTGGCGCCAGTCCGGTCGTCCGTCTATTCGTACGCCCGCAGCCCAGTCGACGGGTAAGAACCCGTTGTGTTCAGTGAATTCCATTCAACAAAGATAATTTGTGAAATGTTCACCGGGTTCCATATTTTGCTTTGTATTGTGCATATTCTAGAATTCACCAAATTTAACTGAGATCTCACTATGGCCGGCAGTCAAATCGAACGGGTTTTCAGCGTGCTGGAAAACCTCACCAGTGAGCCCCGTGGATTGGCGCTGCAGACGCTCGCCGAGCAGATCGACATCCCGAAAAGTGCGACGCACCGTTTGCTCGCCGAACTGACACGACTCGGTTACGTGCGGCAGAACCCGGAGACTTTGCGTTATCACTTGTCGACCAAACTGGTGGCGATGGGTTTTCGTTACCTGTCGAGCAGCGGCGCCGATATCGTGCAGCCGGTGCTCGATCGCCTGGCTCAGGAAACCGGCGAGCTGGTGCGTCTGGGTGTTATCGATGGCGAACGTCAGACCTGGATCGCCAAGTCTCAGGGCGCACGCAGTGGTTTGCGTTACGACCCGGACATGGGCCGCGATGCGCCGCTGTTCTACACCGCTTCGGGCCATGCGTGGCTGGCGTGCATGAGCGATGCCGAGGCATTGTCGCTGGTTGAACGCCAGGGCGCCGAGGTGCCGGCGGACATCGGGCCGAACGCGCCGCGCTCCAATATCGAATTGCTCGAGCTTCTTCGGGTCGCGCGCGAGTTGGGGTATGCCTGTGTCGAAGAAAGTTCGGCGGTGGGGACGTCGGCGATTGCGGCGGTGGTGCGCCATCCCGCTGACGGGCGGGTGGTCGGTGTGCTGAGCATCGCCGGGCCGAGTGCGCGGATGCCGGGGGCGAGGCTGCATGAGTTGGCACCATTGCTGCTCAGGTTTACTGAGGAGCTGTCCGCTGCGAGTCTGGCTTCGGAGCTGTTCGTCTAACCTGAGTTCACTTGGCCCCGCTTCGCCTGCGGTTGCAAAGTTGTGCGGTGTTCGCACACTTTTATTGTTGGTGGGTGTCGGGATCTGGAACCGGGTTCTAGATTGTTGCTTGGGATCTTTCCTCAGCTTGTTTTCTTCAGAGATAGCCAATGACTGTCAGCACCCCGCTTTCCGGAGTCAACCAACCCTTCAAAGGGATCATGCTGATTGTCGTGGCGACCTTTCTGTTCTCCAGCCATGACGCGCTGTCGAAGTATCTGTCTGGGTTCTATCCGATCGTGATGGTGGTGTGGGCACGTTATGTGGTGCACACGCTGTTGATGGCGGGGATTTTTCTGCCGCAATCCGGATTGCGCGTCCTGCGCACCAAGAAGCCGTTATGGCAGTTGGTTCGGGCACTCTGCCTGCTCGGCACCAGCCTGTTTTTCACCACGGCGTTGCTGTACATCCCGTTGGCGGAAGCCACAGCGGTCAACTTTCTCGCGCCGGTTTTGGTGACAGCCTTGTCCGTGCCGCTGCTCAAAGAGCGGGTGACGCGTGGTCAATGGATCGCGGTGATCTGCGGCTTTGTCGGCGTGCTGATCATCGTCCATCCCGGCGGTGAGTTGTTCACTCCGGCGGTGTTACTGCCGTTTTGTTCGGCGCTGTTTTTCTGCTTCTATCAGTTGCTGACCCGCAAGCTCGCCGAAGTCGACAGCCCGACCACCAGCAACTTTTTCGCCGGGTTATGCAACACGCTGGTGATGAGTGCACTGGTGCCGTTCTTCTGGCAGGTGCCGACGTTGACCCATGCCGGGTTGATGCTGGCGCTGGGCAGTTGCGGGATGACCGCGCATTTGTTTCTGACCCAGGCGTTTCGCCATGCCGCACCAGCGCTGCTGGCGCCGTTCGGTTATTGCCAGATCGTGTTTGCCGGGTTGTTGGGCTGGCTGCTGTTCAATCACACGCCGAGTCTGTTGACGGTCATTGGCATTGCGGTGATCTGTTGCAGTGGACTGGCGGCAGCGTGGCAACAGAGCAGAAAACAGCAACCCGTGTAGGAGCTGACGAGTGAAACGAGGCTGCGATCTTTTGATCTTCAAAATCAAGATCAAAAGATCGCAGCGTGCCGCAGCTCCTACAAGGGAGTGGTGTGTAGGCAGGTTACTCGGTGACGGTAGGAATCTTGCGCGGTGCCATGAAGTACATCCACGTCAGCGCAATGAAGTACATCGCCGGAATCAGGGTGAACAACACGGTGTAGTTGTTGTTGGTCACGGTGAGGATGTGGCCGACGATCTGGGTCATGAACATCCCGCCAATCGCTGCGCACATACCACCGAAACCGAACACCGTGCTCATCATGTGCTTGGGCGTGTAGTCCATCACCAGGCTCCAGATGTTCGCCGTCCACGCCTGATGCGCACCGATGGCCAGAGAAATCGCGGCCACCGCCACCCACAGGTTGGCAGAGCCGGCGGCCATGATCACGCCGATGATGCAGCAGGCAAACAGGAACATCGACAGCAGCCGCGCCTTGATCGAATTCATCCCGCGACCGATCAGGAACGAAGACAGAATGCCGCCACCGACGCTGCCGAAGTCGGCCGTAACGTAGATGATGATCAACGGAATACCCATCTGGGTGACGTTGATGCCCAGGTTGTATTGCTGATTGAGAAACGGCGGCAGCCAGTACAGGTAGAACCAGAACACCGGCGCGGTCAGCGAGTAGGCGAGGGCGAAGGCCCAGGTGCCGCGCATTCGCAGGATTTTCGAGAACGGCACGCGGGCCTGTTCCGGTTCGACTTCTTGCTGGATGTAGTCCAGCTCGGACTGTTTCACGCTCGGGTGATCTTCCGGGTTGAAGTACTTCAAGCCCCAGAACAGCAACCAGATCCCGCCCAGCGCCGCCATGCACAGGAATGCCGCTTGCCAGCCCCAGACGTGCAGAACCAGTGGCAGCAGCATCGGCGTGAACATCGCACCGACGTTAGTGCCGGCGTTGAAGATGCCGGTGGCGACCGCACGTTCGCCGGCCGGGAACCACAGACGCGTGGTTTTCACGCAGGCCGGGTAGTTGGCCGCTTCAGTCAGACCGAGGATAAAGCGGCAGACCATAAAGCCAACAGCTGAGGTTGCCAGACCATGAGCGCCAGTAGCCAGGCTCCAGAGCAGCACGGCGCAGAAGAACACGCGCTTGACGCCGACCCGGTCGATCAAGCGACCTTGCAGGACGAAACCGATCGCGTAGCCGACCTGAAACCAGAAGTTGATGTTGGCGTAATCCATCGCCGTCCAGCTCATTTCCTTGGCGAGGATCGGCTGCATGACGCCGAGGGCGGCGCGGTCGATGTAGTTCAGGGTAGTGGCGAAAAACACCAGCGCCAGCATGCCCCAACGGGTTTTGCCGACGGCCATGGCGCCGCGGATCTTGTCGCCAATGCCACCCGTGGCAGTGCTCATGGCCGGGGCCATGCGGGAAGTCTGTGAAGGAATCATGTGTTCCACCCGTTTTTGGATTTGTTATTTGGTGTGCTTGTTACTTGCACGCTGCGACCGGTGGTTCAGATCCGGACTCAATGTGGGGTCGATGTTGGGCAGTGGACGAAAAATCGTCAATTCGCCAAACCGCCATTGTGTTCGATAATCGCACGCAAAACTAACCGGGTAGTACACTTTAAATTGCTGCCACGATCGATGCAGCCAATAATTTCCCCCACTATAAAAATCATCCTGTGTAGGAGCTGCCGAAGGCTGCGATCTTTGCTTTTCAGGATCAAACGATCGCAGTCTTCGGCAGCTCCTATATTAAAGCGGCGCAGTCCGGGAGTTGAAACATGCAGCGTTCCATTGCCACCGTTTCCTTGAGCGGCACCCTGCCGGAAAAACTCGAAGCCATCGCCGCCGCCGGGTTCGACGGGGTGGAGATTTTCGAAAACGACCTCTTGTACTACGACGGCAGTCCGCGGGAAATTAAACAGATGTGCGCCGATCTCGGCATCGCCATCACCCTGTTTCAGCCGTTCCGCGATTTCGAAGGCTGCCGCCGCGATCGGCTGGCGCGCAATCTCGAGCGGGCCGAGCGCAAATTCGACCTGATGCAGGAACTGGGCACCGACCTGGTACTCGTCTGCAGTAACGCCTCGGCCGACAGCGTCGGTGATCAGCAAATCCTCGTCGATGACCTGCGCCTGCTGGCCGAACATGCCGGCGCGCGCGGTTTGCGCATCGGTTACGAGGCGCTGGCTTGGGGCCGGCATGTGAACACGTATCAACAGGTCTGGGACATCGTGCGTCAGGCCGATCACCCGAGCCTCGGCGTGTTGCTCGACAGCTTTCACACCTTGTCGTTGAAGGGTGATCCGCGCGCCATTGCCGACATTCCCGGCGACAAGATCTTCTTTGTGCAAATGGCCGACGCGCCGATCCTGGCCATGGATGTGCTGGAGTGGAGCCGGCATTTCCGTTGCTTCCCGGGGCAGGGCGAATTCGATCTGCCGGGTTTCCTCGCGCCGATCATCCAGAGTGGCTACACCGGGCCGCTGTCGCTGGAAATCTTCAACGACGGTTTCCGCGCCGCGCCGCCACGGGCCAATGCTGCGGACGGTTTGCGCTCGCTGCTGTATCTGGAAGAAAAGACCCGTCAGCGCCTGGAGCAGGAAGTGACGCCTGTGGCCAACCGCGAAATCCTGTTCGAAACACCGAAGGCCAGCGAGTACAACGGCATCGAGTTTCTCGAGTTTGCCGTCGACGAAGCACTCGGCGCCAAACTCAGTCATTGGCTCGAACGCCTCGGTTTCGTCAAGGCCGGGCAACATCGCTCCAAGAGCGTGAGCCTGTTGCGCCAGGGCGATATCAACCTGATCCTCAACTCCGAACCGTATTCATTCGCTCACAGCTTCTTCGAGGCTCACGGCCCGTCGCTGTGCGCGACGGCTGTGCGGGTCAAGGACAGCGCCAGTGCGTTAGCCCGCGCTGTCGCTTACAAAGGTCAGCCCTACCGTGGTCTGGTCGGCCCTAACGAACTGGAACTGGCAGCGGTGCGTGCGCCGGATGGCAGCCTGATTTATCTGGTGGATGAGGAGGCTGATGTCTATGGCACCGACTTCAATCTGTTGCCGGACGCTGCGGCCCGTGGCGGTTTGAAACGCATCGATCACATGGCCATGGCGTTGCCGGCCGACAGCCTCGACAGTTGGGTGCTGTTCTACAAGAGCCTGCTGGATTTCGAGGCGGATGACGAAGTGGTATTGCCTGACCCGTATGGTCTGGTGAAGAGCCGTGCCTTGCGTAGTCGCGACAGCTCGATCCGTTTGCCACTGAACATTTCCGAGAACCGTAACACCGCCATTTCCCACGCGCTGTCGAGTTATCGCGGTTCCGGTGTGCACCACATCGCCTTTGATTGTGACGACATCTTCGCCGAAGTCAGTCGCGCCAAAGAGGCGGGTGTGCCGCTGCTGGATATCCCGCTCAACTATTACGACGACCTCGCTGCGCGCTTCGATTTCGACGACGAGTTTCTCAGTGAGCTGGCGTATTACAACGTGCTCTACGACCGTGATGCCCAAGGCGGTGAGCTGTTTCACGTCTACACCGAACCGTTCGAAGGGCGCTTCTTCTTCGAGATCATCCAGCGCAAGAACGGCTATGCCGGATACGGCGCGGCGAACGTTGCGGTGCGTCTGGCGGCGATGGCCAAATCACGCAGCGGCGCCGTGCGCCAGGCGAAGTTGTAGGAAATTCGTAAACGCGGGATCAAACACGGGCCGCGTGACTTCCTTCACTGTGCAGCGCAGCCCATAATCGCCAACCTGTGCAGTGATGGCCGTGAGCCCGCAATGACAATAAATCCAGAACTTTCCGCAGCTCCTGTCGTATCCGCTGTAGAGCCGCGCAAGAGTCGCAAGAACAACCCGGAAAAGACCCGCGAGAACATTTTGCAGGAGGCGATCGTCGAGTTCGTCCAGCAAGGTTTGTCGGGTGCCCGCGTCGACGCAATTGCCGAGCGTATCCATACCTCCAAACGCATGATCTATTACTACTTCGGCAGTAAGGAGCAGTTGTACGTCGAGGTCCTGGAGAAGCTTTACGGCGATATCCGCAGCACCGAAAACCGTTTGCACCTGGCGGAGTTGCCGCCGGTGGAGGCGATTCGGCGATTGGTCGAGTTCACCTTCGATCACCACGACCGCAACGTCGATTTCGTGCGCATCGTCAGCATCGAAAACATCCACAACGCCGAATTCGTTAAGCGTTCCGACGCGATCAAGGCGATGAACAACACCATCCTCGATTCACTCGGCGAGATTCTGCGTCGTGGTGCTGCTGAGGGTGTTTTCCGTGCGGGGCTGGATGCGCTGGATGTGCATTTGTTGATCAGTTCGTTCTGTTTCTACCGCGTGTCGAACCGGCACACGTTTGGCGAGATCTTTCAGATCGATCTGCCGGATGAAAGCATCAAGCAGCGGCATCGCGAGATGATTTGCGAGTCGGTGTTGCGTTATCTGCAGGCCTGACACCGTCCATGTGGGAGCGAGCCTGCTCGCGAAAGCGGTGTGTCAGTCAGTAAATATGTTGACTGAAGGTACGCCTTCGCGAGCAGGCTCGCTCCCACAGGTTTTTAGCCATTCATGCTTTGAAAATGCGCGAGCATCCGCTGCGCATCCGGCGCCACGCCGCTGAACAATTCAAACGCCTTCACCGCCTGAAACACCGCCATATTGCCGCCATCCAGCGTCCGGCAACCCAGCGCTCTCGCATTGCGCAGCAATTCGGTTTCCAGCGGGAAGTACACAATCTCCGCCACCCACAATTCCTTGCGCAACAGCTCGACCGGCACCGGCATGCCCGGCAGTTTGGCCATGCCCATCGGCGTAGTGTTGACCAGGCCGTCGGCCTGATTCAGCGTGCCCGGCAGATCCCGCCCGGCCGCCGCGCGACCCGAGCCAAAATGCTGATTGAGATTGTTCGCCAGGCTCTCGGCGCGCTCACGATCGACATCGAAAATGCTCAGTTGCTGTACGCCTTCGCTCAACAACGCGTGGGCCACTGCTGCGCCTGCGCCACCAGCGCCCATCTGGACTACGCGTTCACGGGCAGCGTCCTTCAGCCCCCGGCGAAAACCCTCGGCGAAACCAAGGCAGTCGGTGTTGTGGCCGACACGTTTACCGTCCTTCAAGACCACCGTGTTGACCGCGCCGATACCCTTGGCTTCTGGCGACAATTCATCGAGCAGCGGGATGATGGCCTGCTTGCACGGAAACGTGATGTTCAGCCCGGTGTAATTCATCCGCTCGGCCGCCAGCAGCAGATCGGGCAGGGCGGTGCTGTCAATTTTCAGCTGATCGAGATCGATCAATCGATACAGATAGCGCATGCCTTGCGCATCACCTTCGTGCTCATGCAGTGCCGGCGTGCGCGAGGCCTGAATGCCAGCGCCGATCAGTCCGGCGAGTATTACGTTAGAGCGAGACATGCGCGTTACCCCTTTAGCCGCTGGCTGAAATGTTCCAGTGCCAAGCGATAGCCATGGCTGCCAAAGCCGCACATCACTGCCGTGGCTATGGCCGAGACGAACGAGTGATGGCGGAACGGCTCGCGGGCGTGGACGTTGGACAGGTGCACTTCGATCACCGGCAACTCACTGGCCACCAGCGCGTCGCGAATCGCCACCGATGTGTGGGTCCACGCGGCCGGATTGATCACGATTCCGGCGCAACGACCCCGGGCCGCGTGAATCCAGTCGAGCAGTTCGCCCTCGTGATTGGTCTGGCGAAATTCCACGGCCAGGCCGAACTCTTCGGCAGCGCGCCCGCACAGCGCCGAGATATCCGCCAGGGTTTCGTGACCGTAAGTCGCCGGCTCGCGAGTGCCGAGCAGGTTCAGGTTCGGGCCGTTGAGCACCAGAACGATAGGGGGCATGAGGGGTAACTCCACTTATTGTTTTTGGCTTTGGCCGAGTGTTTCAGCCTGTGGAGATAAAATGTACCAGATGGTTACATCGGTCAATTGAAGTGCTTGAGGCCAGGTTTTTTGTGTTCGGTAATCGAACGCAAGCCATTTCATACTGAATGTTGTTCGAGTCGTAACGACAGCTTTGCTTACGTTTTCTCTTGGAGATTCACCGACTCCTGACCCATGCCGGCGCTAGCCTGAGAGTGGAGAGGAGTAGCGCGTGCTGTGCAGCTCCGGTCGTCGGATTTGAAAGGATTATCGAATCCTGAAATTTATTAACCTAACGGATGGGTTAGGATGAAGGTATGCAGCTACAAGGGATTGTCGATACGCGTAATGTTGCGGGATGAGCACTGCCCACCTCACGTTCATGTGAATGCGGGCGTCTGGAATGCGCGATTCCAGTTCAGCTTCTGGCACAACGACATTGATCTGTGGGATGTCGTGCCGCTGTCTCGTCGACCGCCGATGGCCGTGCTGGAGGGCTTGTGTCGATCACTCGGACATCCTGTTCATCTGCGTCGCGCACGTGGGATCTGGTGGTCAGGCTTGCAAACCGTCTGTCTCGACAATCAGGTGTGGGACTGCGAATCAAACGAGGTTCCCGTGATGAAAGCGGTTACCGATACGACCTACAGGATCGCTGCGGCGCGCTATGAGCCAGAAGAGAGCAAGGTGCTTCTGACATTGGTCGGCAAACTGGAAGGAGTTGAAATCCACTTATGAAAGTCATCAAGGTAAAGCCGTCCGTACATCGCCCACTGACGGAAGAAATGCTCGATGCAGCGATAGAGCGTGGTGAAGCACGACAGGCCAGCAGTTTGCAGGCGGTTTCTGTGCGCGTCGAAAAATCTTCTCTGGTCATCCGTTTTGAGGACGGCAGTGGTGTGTTGCTACCGGTGAACCAGTATCCAGAGTTCGACGGGTTTGATGCGGGCGATTACGAGGAGCTGACCGTCGGTTTCGCAGGCACTGCGCTGTGCCACGAGGGCAAAGACCTCGACGTTTCCATTGCCGGGATGATTTCAGCAAGCCCGTCACTCATGAGGATGGCCGCGTCGGTGGTTGCATCGCGTAACGGTCGTCAGAGCAGTGCTGCAAAGTCCGCCGCGGCACGGGCCAACGGCAAAAAGGGCGGTCGCCCACGCAAGGCCGATCCCGCGCTGTAAGCGCCCACAAAAAAGCCGTCAATCACGACGGCTTTTTCGTATCCGGCATCGGCAATCAACGGCGTGTCAGCAGCACACCCGATTCCATGTGATGCGTCCACGGGAACTGGTCGAACAACGCGCATTTGGTGATTCGGTGGGTGTCGTGCAACTGTGCGATGTTCGCCGCCAGGGTTTCCGGGTTGCAGGAGATGTACAGGATGTTATCGAAGCGGCGGGTCAGCTCGCAGGTGTCCGGGTCCATGCCGGCGCGTGGCGGGTCGACGAAGACGCTGCCGAATTCGTAGCTCTTCAGGTCGATGCCTTGCAGGCGGCGGAACGGGCGCACGTCGTTGAGCGCTTCGGTCAGTTCTTCGGCGGACAAACGCACCAGCGTGACGTTATCCACAGCGTTTTCGCTGAGGTTGCTCAGGGCGGCGTTGACCGAGGTCTTGCTGATTTCGGTGGCCAGCACTTTGCGCACGCGTGTCGCGAGCGGCAGGGTGAAGTTGCCGTTGCCGCAATACAGCTCCAGCAAATCATCGCTGCGATCGCCCAGTGCTTCGTACGCCCAGTTGAGCATCTTCTGGTTCACCGTGCCGTTAGGCTGGGTGAACGCGCCTTCCGGTTGGCGATAGCTGAAGGTGCGGCCGCCGACCTCAAGTTTCTCGACCACGTAATCGAGGCCCAGCACTTCGCGTTTGCCCTTCGAGCGACCAATGATGCTGACACCGAGATCCGCCGATAGCTTCGTGGCTGCCGCGTGCCAGTGCGCGTCCAGCGGGCGGTGATAGCACAAGGTAATCATCGCATCGCCGGACAGCGTGGTCAGGAACTCCACCTGAAACAGCTTGTGGCTCAGCGCCGAACTGGCCTGCCATGCCGCCTTCAGCTGCGGCATCAATTGATTGATGCGCAGGCTGGCGATCGGGAACTCTTCGATGAGGATCGGCGTGCGTTTGTCGTCCTGGGAGAACATCGCGTAATGCCGCTCACCGCCCTCGCGCCACAGGCGGAATTCGGCGCGCAGACGGAAGTTCTGCAACGGCGAGTCGAACACGGTCGGCTCGGGGGCATCGAACGGCGCCAGCAGATCACGCAAGCGCGTGACCTTGGCTTCAAGTTGCTCGGCGTAAGCCTGGGAATCGAAAGTCATGCGTTGAACCAACCCAACTTGATCACGAACAGAATCGACAGAATCACCAGCGCCGGGTTCAGCTCACGAGCGCGGCCGGACAGCAACTTGATCACGGTCCAGGCGATGAAGCCGAACGCGATGCCGTTGGCGATCGAGTAAGTGAACGGCATGGCCAGCGCGGTGACCACGACCGGTGCGGCGACGGTGATGTCGTCCCAGTCTATTTCCGCCAGGCCCGACGTCATCAACACGGCGACGAACAGCAGTGCCGGTGCCGTGGCGAAGGCCGGAACGCTGGACGCCAGTGGCGAGAAGAACAGCGCCAGCAGGAACAGGATCGCCACAACGATGGCCGTCAGACCGGTACGGCCGCCCGCACTCACGCCAGCGGCGGATTCGATGTAACTGGTGGTAGTCGACGTGCCGAGCAACGAACCGGCCATGGCCGCGGTGCTGTCGGCGATCAGCGCACGACCCATTTTCGGCATGTGGCCGTCCTTGCCCATCAGGCCGGCGCGCTTGGCGACGCCGATCAGGGTGCCGGAGTTGTCGAACAGGTCAACGAACAGGAAAGCGAAGATCACGCTGACCAGACCGATGTCCAGCGCGCCTTTGATGTCCAGTTGCATGAAAGTCGGGGCCAGTGATGGAGGCATCGAGGTCACGCCGCCGAACGGGGTGAAGCCCATGGCGATGGAGATGATGGTCACCGCCAGAATGCCGATCAGCACCGCGCCGCGCACTTTCAGCGCTTCGAGGGCAACGATCAAGGCAAAACCGAGGGTGGCAAGAATCGGTGCTGGCTGTTTCAGGTCACCGAGGCCAACCATGGTCGCAGGATTGCTGACCACGATACCGGCGTTGTGCAGGGCGATCAGCGCCAAGAACAAACCAATACCGGCAGCAATCGCCGAACGCAGTGGCAGCGGAATGCTGTTGATGATCCATTCACGGATGCGGAAGATCGACAGCAGGAAGAAGCACACCGCCGAGATGAACACCGCGCCCAGCGCCACTTGCCAGGTGTGGCCCATGTGCAGGACCACGGTGTAAGTGAAGAAGGCGTTCAGACCCATGCCCGGAGCGAGGGCAATCGGGTAGTTGGCGATCAGGCCCATGATCGTCGAACCGATCGCGGCGGCCAGACAGGTGGCGACGAACACCGCACCTTTGTCCATGCCGGTCTCGCCGAGAATGCTCGGGTTGACGAACAGAATGTAGGCCATGGCCAGGAAGGTCGTGATGCCCGCGAGAATCTCGGTGCGCACGTTGGTGTTGTGTGCCTTGAGTTGAAACAGCCTTTCCAGCATGTCTGCTCCCCGTGGCGCGCGTGGCGCCGTGAATGTATCGACCTCAACAGCAAAGCACAGACCGTCGCAAGCGCCTGGAAAATTGTGGTGGGCCGGAAAAAGCCGCGCATCATACCAGCAGCGTGAGGAATATGGCGGTTGTTGGTGTCGATCGTCGGCGAAGTTTTGCGTTGAAGCCAACTGCGCCATACTGCGCGCTGATTTTTTCGGGGCGGGAAGTGCATGAGCAGGTGCTGGATGAAGGTTTCGGGTTTGATTGCAGCGTTGCTGGCCGTGGCTCCGGTAGCGCTGGCGGCCTCGGCGCAGCCGTTGACCCAAGTGAAGGTGATCAAGGTGCAATCGCCGGCCTGTGGCCTGGAAGACATCGGTGATGGCCAGACGCAGACCCAATGCAATCACAACGGGCCGAGCATCAAGGTCTATGTGCTGGAAGTCGGATACGGTCAGAGCCAGCCGCATGCCACCCTGGATGGTTTCGAGGTGAACGGCACCCGAGCGCCGGTCTGTGCCTTTGATAATGGCAACCTGACCGAGTGCACCCCGGGGCGCAGTACCGTCGGGTCTCTTTATACCTTCGATCTGGCGGGCAAGCAGGAAGGCACCTTCAGCTTCAGCAACACCTCGATCAACGCGCCACGCAACACGATGTCGACCCAGCTTTACATCAAGTAACGGCTGTCTGCGAACAGGGCCGGACAAAGCTGTCTACGCTTGGAAGATCACCCAGCGGATAACGCCCATGACCTTTAGAGTCCTGATTACCCTCGCCGAGGGCATCGATGATCTGCAAAGCGTGACCCTGATCGACGTGCTGCGCAGGGCCGGCATCGAAGTGGTGGCCGCCAGTATTGAAGGGCGACGCATGCTCACCTGCGCGCGTGGCACGCGCCTGACCGCCGACGGCATGCTGGTCGATGTGCTGGCGCAAACCTTCGACCTGATCGTCCTGCCCGGCGGCGCCGTCGGCGCACAACACCTGACGGCGCATCAACCGTTGCAACAGTTGGTCAAGGATCAGGCCAGCGCCGGACGCCTGTTCGCCGCCATCGCCGAATCCCCGGCCGTCGCCCTGCAAACCTTCGGCGTGTTGCGCCAACGGCGCATGACCTGTTTGCCCGGCACCAGTCATCAACTGTCGGGCTGTACATTTGTTGATCAACCGGTGGTGGTCGACGGCAACTGCGTCACCGCCCAAGGCTCCGGCGCTGCGCTGGAATTTGCCTTGACGCTGGTCGAGCAACTGGGCGGCAAGGTCTTGCGGGCGAAAGTGGCGGGGGAGTTGTAGGTCTGGATCGCTTCAGACCTTCGCCTCTTCCGCCGGCAGATGCATCCGGTCCCGGTTCGCCAGCGTCGGAAACAACTTGATCCACGTCCCAGTCACCACCAGCGTGCCGATGCCACCCATGACCACCGCTGGCACGGTGCCGAACCAGTGGGCGGTGAGGCCGGATTCGAATTCGCCGAGCTGATTCGAAGCACCGATAAACAGGCCGTTCACCGCGCTGACCCGGCCGCGCATTTCGTCCGGGGTTTCCAGTTGTACGAAGGAGGCGCGGATCACCATGCTGATCATGTCCGCCGCGCCGAGCACCACCAATACTGCCAGCGAGAACCAGAACGAGGTGGACAGGCCGAAGGCGATGGTCGCAACGCCGAATATTCCGACCGCCGTGAACATCACCCGGCCAACATTGCGCTCCACGGCAAATCGCGCGAGAAACAGCGACATCCCCAGTGCGCCGACCGCCGGAGCCGAACGCAGCAAGCCGAGGCCCCATGGTCCGGTCAGCAGGATGTCTTTGGCGAATACCGGCAGCAGCGCCGTGGCCCCGCCGAGCAGTACCGCAAACAAATCCAGCGAAATAGCGCCGAGAATGTCCGGGCGACTGCGAATGAAGCGAATTCCCGCCAGCAATGAATCCAGCGTCGCTTTGCCTTTGTTCAGCGGCGTTTGCCGTGCGGGCAGGTTGAGCATCAAGGTGCAGGCAATGACGTAGAGCAGCACGGTCGGGCCATACACCCAGACGCTGCCGAACGCGTAGAGCAAGCCGCCCAGCGCCGGGGCGACGATGGTGGCCGACTGTTGCGCCGACTGTGCCGCTGCCACTGCCCGCGGGAATAGCGCGCTGGGCACGATGCTCGGCAGCAGTGCCTGGGTGGTCGGCATCTCGAACGAACGCGCCGCGCCCAGCAGGAAGGCGAGGATGAAGATCATCTCGCGGGTGACGTGATCGGTGGCGCTGCCGATGGCCAGCGCCAGGGCGATCAATGCCTGCAACGACTGACAGATCGCCGCAACTTTGCGCCGGTCGTAACGATCAGCGACATGCCCGGTGTGCAACATGAACAGCACACGCGGGGCGAATTCGACCAGCCCGACCAGACCCAGATCGAGGACGTTGCCGGTCAATTGGTAGAGGTTCCAGCCAATTGCCACGGTGAGCATCTGAAAGCCGCTGGCGGTAAAAATCCGCGCGAACCAGAAAGCAAGAAACGGACGATGGTGACGTAACAGCAGGGGCTCTTGGCTGGGCATCTGAAGGCAGGTCTGGCTCGAGGGGAATGGCGAGGTTATCACCAGTCTGTAACAGGAAGTTGCTATGACAAAAAATTTAGTTAGCCAGACATCTATTTCGCCCGTTGCCTGACTGCGTGTGGCGAGGAGATGCATGGCAAAGGGTTGCTGCTGCAGTGAGGCAACTTGTCACGCGGCAAACGACCACGCAGTTCTTCGTCGGAAATGGGACTACTCTTTCAACGTTGCTTGATCCAGATCAAGACCCTCCCGGGCCATGCTCTGGTGGCCCGTTGGCCAGACTCCCCGCGTTGCGATGGTTGTTTAAAAAGAACGAATCAGAATTCGCCGCACTCCATATCCGTGGGGGCAGTAGGCGCAGGGGCCAAAAGCCCCACAGCCGGTTTTACCTGACAGAGGAAGACTTATGTTCGGTTTAGAGGCACTCGATCTCGCCCGAATTCAGTTCGCGTTCACCATCTCGTTCCACATCCTGTTCCCGGCCATCACCATCGGCCTGGCGAGTTACCTCGCGGTACTCGAAGGCTTGTGGCTGAAAACCCGTAACGACACCTACCGTGACCTCTACCATTTCTGGTCGAAGATCTTTGCCGTCAACTTCGGCATGGGCGTGGTCTCCGGGCTGGTCATGGCCTACCAGTTCGGCACCAACTGGAGCCGGTTCTCGGATTTCGCCGGCGCCGTCACCGGGCCGTTGCTGACCTATGAAGTGCTCACGGCGTTTTTCCTCGAGGCCGGTTTCCTCGGTGTGATGCTGTTTGGCTGGAACAAGGTCGGACGCGGACTGCACTTCTTTTCCACTGTCATGGTGGCGATCGGTACGCTGATTTCGACGTTCTGGATTCTCGCTTCCAACAGCTGGATGCAGACCCCGCAAGGCTTCGAGATCGTCAACGGTCAAGTCATCCCCACCGACTGGCTGGCGATCATCTTCAACCCTTCATTCCCGTATCGCCTGATGCACATGGCGACGGCAGCGTTCGTCGCCACGGCGTTCTTCGTCGGTTCTTCGGCGGCCTGGCACTTGCTGCGCGGCAAGGACAACCCGGCGATCCGCACCATGCTGTCGATGGCGATGTGGATGGCGTTGATCGTCGCACCGATCCAGGCCGTCATCGGCGACTTCCATGGTCTCAACACCCTCAAGCATCAGCCGGCGAAAATCGCCGCGATCGAAGGTCACTGGGAAAACAAAGGCGACGAAGCGACGCCGCTGATCCTGTTCGGCTGGCCGGACATGAAAGAAGAGAAAACCAAATTCGCCGTGGAGATTCCGTACCTCGGCAGCCTGATCCTGACTCACTCGCTGGACAAACAGGTTCCGGCGCTCAAGGAATTCCCGCCGGAAGACCGGCCGAATTCGACCATTGTGTTCTGGTCGTTCCGGATCATGGTCGGCCTCGGTTTCCTGATGATCTTCACCGGTTTGTGGAGCCTGTGGCTGCGTAAACGCGACTCGCTGTACACCTCGCGACCTTTCCTGTACCTGGCGTTGTGGATGGGGCCGTCCGGTCTGATCGCGATTCTCGCGGGCTGGTTCACTACGGAAATCGGTCGTCAGCCGTGGGTGGTTTACGGCTTGATGCGCACCGCAGATGCGTCTTCCAACCACAGCTTCATGCAGATGAGCATCACGCTGATCATGTTTGTGGTGGTGTATTTCGCCCTGTTCGGCGCTGGTCTCGGCTACATGATGCGCCTGGTGCGCAAGGGGCCGAAGATCAGCGAAGGCGCCGAGACGCCGGACGGTGGTCCAGGCAAGAAACGCACACCTGCGCGTCCGTTGTCCGCTGCCGACGATACGGCTGATGCCGATCACGGCGACGATGACATTCGCCTGACCAAGGAGATTTGAGCCATGGGTATTGATCTTCCGCTGATCTGGGCCGTGATCATCATCTTCGGCATCATGATGTACGTGGTCATGGACGGCTTCGATCTGGGTATCGGGATTCTTTTCCCGTTCATCCCGGGCAAAGTCGACCGTGACGTGATGATGAACACCGTCGCCCCGGTCTGGGACGGCAACGAAACCTGGCTGGTGCTGGGCGGCGCAGCGTTGTTCGGCGCCTTCCCGCTGGCTTATTCGGTGGTGTTGTCGGCGCTGTACCTGCCGCTGATCTTCATGCTCATCGGTTTGATCTTCCGTGGCGTGGCCTTCGAGTTCCGTTTCAAGGCCAAGGACGACAAGCGTCATCTGTGGGACAAAGCCTTTATCGGCGGCTCGGTGGCGGCGACGTTCTTCCAGGGCGTGGCGCTCGGAGCATTCATCGACGGCCTGCCGGTGGTCAATCGGCAGTTTGCCGGTGGCTCACTGGACTGGCTGACACCATTCACGATGTTCTGCGGCGCCGCATTGGTGGTTGCCTATGCTTTGCTCGGCTGCACCTGGCTGATCATGAAAACCGAGGGCAAGCTGCAGGAGCAGATGCATGACCTGGCACGGCCATTGGCTTTCGTCCTGCTGGCCGTGATCGGTATTGTCAGTATCTGGACGCCGATGGCTCATCCGGATATTGCAACTCGCTGGTTCAGCATGCCAAACCTGTTCTGGTTCATGCCGGTGCCGATTCTGGTGCTGGTGACGATGTACGGACTGATCCGCGCCGTGGCGCGCAACGCCAACTACATGCCGTTCCTGCTGACCCTAGTGCTGATCTTCCTCGGCTACAGCGGCCTGGGCATCAGCCTGTGGCCGAACATTGTGCCGCCGTCGATCTCGATCTGGGACGCCGCCGCACCGCCGCAAAGTCAGGGGTTCATGCTGGTGGGTACGCTGTTCATCATTCCGTTCATCCTGGGTTACACCTTCTGGAGCTACTACGTGTTCCGCGGCAAGGTCACCCATGAAGACGGTTATCACTAAGCACAACCCTGCTCGCGATGGCGTCGGCAGCGGCGCCATCAATGTTGAAGAGGTTTAACAAAATGCCCGGCAAACATTCCCTGCACGATATTGAAGAAGCCGAAAAAAAACCGCTGTGGCAGCGGCTCGGTTGGTTGGCCTTGATCTGGGTCGGCAGCGTCGGTGTGCTGTTTATCGCTGCCAGCCTGATGCGCATGTTCATGAACGCCGCAGGCCTGACCACACACTGAATCATCCCGTCCCGGCGCCTTCGGGTACGGTTTTGCAACCCTCCTCACGGAGGGTTTTTTTTGCCTTGAGATCTACTTGCGCGCTTTGAGGATGACGAATTTCGGCGTGGCGGCCACTTGTTCCACGCCGCGGAACAACCGCGCCAGTTTGCTGTGGTAACCCAGATGGCGGTTGCCGACGATATACAGCGCGCCACCCACCACCAGCGCTTCGCGCGCCTGCTGGAACATGCGCCAGGCGAGGAAGTCGCCCACTACCTGCTGCTGATGGAACGGCGGATTGCACAGCACCACCTCCAGTGATTGCGCTTCCTGTCCGGCCAGGCCGTCGCCGGCTCGCACGATCACTTCACGATCGCCCAGCGCTGCGCGCCAGTTTTCGCGAGCCGATTGCACCGCCATGAACGACTCGTCGACCAGCGTGTAGTGCGCATCAGGGTTTTGCAGAGCACTCGCGATTGCCAGTACACCATTACCACAGCCCAGATCGGCGACTCGGGCGCTGCCCAGATTTTTCGGCAGATGCGGCAGGAAGGCTCGCGTGCCGATATCCAGGCCTTCGCGACAGAATACGTTGGCGTGGTTGAGCAACTCGATCGATGGCTCGTCGAGGCGATAGCGTGACGGGTAGGGCGAGACTGTCGGGGCTTTTGCTTCAGGCGTGGCGATCAACAAGCGAGCCTTTTTCACCGCCAGCGAGGCTTGCACCGGGCCAATGTAGCGCTCAAGCAGATCACCGGCGGCGCGTGGCAGGTGTTTGACCATGGCCGCTGCGACGACTTCGGCGCCGGGAGCGAGTTGTCCCTGCAAGCGAATCAGTTGTTCTTCCAGCAGTGCGAGGGTTTTCGGCACGCGGATCAGCACCCGGTCGAACGGTCCGACCAATGGCTCGCTGGCGGGAATCCCGCGAACAGCGTCAAACGCCTGACCATTGCGCAGCAGGTTTTTTTCCAGGCCCTGGAAACCCAGAAACGAGTCACCGCTGCTACTGACCCTGACCTTGCCCGACAAACTGGCAGCCAAGGCACCAAAGCTGTCGTTGAGCACCAATACTCGCGTGTCCGCCGCCGGTTGTTGCGCCGCCAGATGGTTGAGCAGGTATTCGTCAGCGGCATCGAAGGCTTGCAGCGGTTCGTTCTGCTGTTCGGGCTGGCGGATCAGGTCGAGTTGGGCAAACGGCGTATCAAGCAGAGGCATGGGGCGGGAACTCAGGGTAATCAACGGGGTGTTCCACAGCCCTGACATTGCGCTGCGGCACCGCCCGAGTGTAATGCAACGCCGAACGTTCAGGTCATCACTCAGGAGGGGCGCGAATGGTACGTTTTTTTCTACGTTATTACCTGCACGTTTTATAGGGGACGCAAGACTCTTTGATTAGATGATGCCGGCTCTGGCGGCCGCGATGACAGCGGAAATCTTGTTGCAGACGTTGAGCTTCTCGATGACGTTCTGCACGTGGTAGTTCACGGTGCGTTCGCTCAGGCTGAGGATTTTCGAGATCTCATAGGCGGTCTTGCCGCCGGCTGACAATTGCAGAACCTCCAGTTCGCGTGGCGACAGATGTGGTTGGCGGGGCTTGAGAGACTGGGGCGGCAATGTCCGGGCAAACAGTTCACTCAGGTGACTGGTGGCGTAGAACATATAGCCAAAATGTTCATACAACTCCAGGGGACTGATGGGGCAGTGCTTGCGCGCCAGGCTGATGATGCTGCACAAACCGCTTTGCTCATGGTGGAACGACTGTTACCAGCCATGTTGCAGTCCATGTTGCTGCAAACCCTGCCATAGCTGAGGTGTTTGCGCGAATACGGATTGGCTCCAGACAATGGGCATCATTGAGTGATTGCAGTGTGCTATTAGTGGGTCGATTTTACCGTAGTTTTTTTGGTCATATTGCGTACTCCATTCTTTCGGGTAGTTATTGATTTGCAAGGTATCAAGGTGTAATTCCCGATGGGGTGAAGTCACCGAAACGGCGCAATAATTAAAGCCCAGGTTTTCAGCAAACCTCAACAGAATCGGATAAGCAGCATCAATTCCCTTAGCGAAGGTGAGTTGCTTTAACTGCGACTCCTTCCACGTTTCCATACTGAATCTCCATTGCTATTGCGGGGTGCAGAATGGATCCAAAAGATCCGGCACGGAAAGGAGTGTAGGACGTTTCGTACAATGAGCATTAAATTTTTTCGATATCGATCGTGGGAATGTTTTTATAAAAGGTTCTTAGCGAATGATGACTTTAGTATTCAGATCGTCATCCTAAATTTCAGTTTTACATTCAAGTTTTCTTGATGAGTTGAATTTCTATTCATGTCGCTAAATAGCTGAATGCCATTACTCATCGTCGGTGTTTAAGGGAGACAATATGCGCGACACTGAGGGCAATCGTTCAATGGAGTGCCCCATGACCGCCAGCGCCGAGAAATACACCACGCAGACGTTGCTTGATGTTCAACCCTTGACCCCAAGCCTGTTCACCTTGCGGACCACCCGGGACGCAGGTTTTCGTTTCCGCGCCGGGCAGTTCGCCAGGCTCGGTGTGACAAGGCCCGATGGCAGCATTGTGTGGCGCGCTTATTCGATGGTGTCGTCGCCTTTTGACGAGTTCCTCGAGTTCTTTTCCATCGTCGTACCGGGCGGGGAATTTACCAGTGAGCTGAGCCGATTGCAGGTCGGCGACACCTTGTTGGTGGATCGCCAGGCTTTCGGCTATCTGACGCTTGACCGCTTCGTCGATGGCCGCGATTTATGGCTGTTATCCACAGGCACCGGGGTGGCGCCTTTTCTGTCGATTCTGCAGGACTTCGAAGTCTGGGAAAAATTCGAGCGCATCATTCTGGTGTACAGCGTGCGCGAAGCGCGGGAGTTGGCCTATCAAGAGTTGATTGCCGGACTCACGCAGCGTGACTACCTCAGCGAGCATGCGCACAAGTTGCAGTTCATCGCGACGGTGACGCGTGAAGCGCATCCTGGCGCACTGCACGGGCGCATCACCACCCTGATTGAAAATGGTGAGCTGGAGCGCGCAGCCGGTGTGGAGCTGTCAGCGCAACACTCGCGCGTCATGCTGTGCGGTAATCCACAGATGATCGATGACGCGCGCGCGCTGCTGAAAAAACGCCACATGAGCCTCAGCCTGTCCCGCCGGCCCGGTCAGGTGGCCGTGGAAAACTACTGGTAAACAAACGGCGCCTCGAAGGCGCCGTTGTTTCTATCGTGCACAGAATTCAGGGCCGGGTGTTCTGGGCCTTGAGCAAGTCGCGGATTTCGCCCAGCAACTCTTCTTCCTTGGTCGGCACCGGTGGCAGGGTAGGGGCCACGGCCTCTTCGCGTTTGAGGCGGTTGATTGCTTTGACACCCATGAAAATGGCGAAAGCGACAATGATGAAGTCGAGTACGGTCTGCAGGAATTTGCCGTAGGCCAGTACCACCGCAGGGCTGTCTCCCACTGCGGCCTTGAGCGTGACGGCCAGATCACTGAAGTCTACCCCCCCGATCAACAGGCCGATTGGCGGCATGATGACGTCCCCGACAAACGACGAAACAATCTTGCCGAAGGCAGCACCGATGATGATACCGACGGCCATATCGACCACATTGCCTTTGACCGCGAAGGCCTTGAACTCGCTTAGCACGCCCATAGTTATTTCCTTGTTACAGATGAGTTTGGTGTACGCAGTGTAAATCAGCAAAACGCGTCCTGCGCGAAACACCTTCTTACAATGCCCGTTTTTATCGACACATCAATCGACGATTAGTTTGCAAAGTGCCAGCAGTCGCGCGCGAAATATACGGTAACTCGCTGATCGGAAAGCCAATTTTCTCAATCATGGCGTTACGTTCTTTCTATTTATGTTCGACGCCGCAGGCCTCTAGCCTTGGGTTGGCGCACCTGGATGCGCCCAAAAAAACCAGAGGATCCTGATATGAACTCCGCACTTGGACTGGGGGCTTTTCCCCGTCGTCGCACCCTCGGCGTACTCACCGCCAGCCTGTTGACCTTCTCCGTAAACGCCGCGCCGCTGACCCGCGATAACGGTGCAGCGGTCGGTGACAATCAGAACTCGCAGACCGCCGGTGCCAGCGGCCCGGTGCTGCTGCAGGATGTGCAATTGATTCAGAAGTTGCAGCGCTTTGACCGTGAACGCATTCCCGAGCGTGTGGTTCACGCCCGCGGCACCGGCGCCCATGGCACCTTCACCGTTACCAACGATCTCAGCGACCTGAGCAAGGCCAAGGTGTTCGCCGCCGGCCAGACAACGCCGGTATTCGTGCGTTTCTCTGCGGTGGTGCACGGTAATCACTCACCGGAAACCCTGCGTGATCCGCGAGGTTTCGCCACCAAGTTCTACACCGCCGACGGCAACTGGGATCTGGTCGGTAACAATTTCCCGACCTTTTTCATCCGCGACGCGATCAAGTTTCCCGACATGGTGCACGCGTTCAAACCGGATCCGCGGACAAACCTTGATGACGATTCTCGCCGATTCGACTTCTTCTCCCACGTACCGGAGGCTACCCGAACGTTGACCGAGTTGTATTCGAACTCGGGTACGCCGGCCAGTTATCGAGAAATGGACGGTAACGGTGTCCATGCTTATAAGTTGATTAACGCCAAGGGCGAAGTTCATTACGTCAAGTTTCACTGGAAGAGCTTGCAGGGGCTTAATAACCTCACGCCAAAACAAGTCGCGAAAGTTCAGGGTCAAGATTACAGTCATATGACCAATGATCTGGTGAGCAATATCAATAAAGGTAACTTCCCGAAATGGGACTTGTACATTCAAGTGCTGAAACCACAAGATTTGTCCAAGTTTGATTTCGATCCATTAGATGCCACCAAGATCTGGCCAGGTATTCCTGAGCGAAAAGTTGGACAAATGGTATTGAACCGTAATCCGGCAAATGTATTCCAGGAAACCGAACAAGTGGCCATGGCACCGGCCAATGTTGTTCCGGGTATCGAACCCTCCGAAGACCGTTTGTTGCAAGGCCGAGTGTTTTCTTATGCCGATACGCAAATGTATCGCCTGGGTGCCAATGCCCTGCAATTGCCGATCAATGCGCCGAAAGTTGCCGTGAACAATGGCAACCAGGATGGCGCGATGAACTTCGGCGCCAGCAACAGTGGTGTGAACTACCAGCCAAGCCGACTGCAACCCCGTGACGAGACGCCAGGCGCGCGTTACAGCCAGTTGGCGCTGTCGGGCAGCACGCAGCAGGCGAAGATCCAGCGTGAGCAGAACTTCAAGCAGGCCGGTGATCTGTATCGCTCGTTCAGCAAGAAGGAACGCCGGGACCTGATCGACAGCTTCGGCGGCTCGCTGGCGACCACCGATGACGAGAGCAAGCACATCATCCTGTCCTTCCTTTATAAGGCCGATCCGGAATACGGCACTGGCGTCACGGAAGTGGCCAAGGGTGACCTGAGCCGGGTCAAGGCGCTGGCAGCGAAACTGGTCGACTGACACCGATGTAGCGCACGCGGGGCCTGAGTCAGGCCCCGTTCCGTTAAAGGAGAATGCTGATGCGAACCTGTCTTTTACTCTTGGCCGGTTGCCTGTCGTTCGCGGCATGGGCGGCACCGGTCGAGCAGAGTCCCGCTGCGATCAAAGCCCAGCTACAGGACTACTACTTCGATGCGGCCCGACGTGGTGATGTGCCGATGCTCGACACGTTCATCGAGTCCGGCTATTCCCTCGACACCCGCGACAGCAAGGGTTACACCGCGCTGATTCTGGCGGCCTATCACGGTCAGGCCCCGGCCGTGGAGCGGTTACTTGCTGCTGGCGCCGATGCCTGTGCCCAGGATCAACGCGGCAACACCGCGCTGATGGGGGCGATTTTCAAAGGTGAAGTACAGATCGCCCGGCGCCTGATGGCTACCGATTGCAGCCCTGATCAGCGCAATGGCGCCGGGCAGACGGCAGCCATGTACGCCGGATTGTTCAAGCGCCTGGAATTGCTCGATGCGCTGAAAACCAAGGGCGCGGACCTGAATGCCGAAGATCCGTTGGGTAATAGCGCCACGCGTCTGGCCAGTGGCGAAATCCGTAGTGCGGCGCCGCGCTGATCGTCGGCACGTGCGTTATCATCGCGGTTTTTATCGGGGGTTCTGATGGCCAAGGCCAAGCGCATGTACGGCTGCACCGAGTGCGGCGCAACCTTTCCCAAGTGGGCGGGCCAGTGCGGCGAGTGCGGCGCCTGGAACACCCTGACCGAGACCATGATCGAAAGCGGCGGTGCCACGGCACCGACCGGGCGTACCGGCTGGGCCGGGCAACAGGCGCAGATCAAGACGTTGGCCGAAGTCAGCATCGAAGAGATTCCGCGCTTTTCCACCGCGTCCGGTGAACTGGACCGGGTCCTCGGCGGTGGTCTGGTCGACGGCTCGGTGGTGCTGATCGGCGGCGATCCGGGCATCGGCAAGTCGACGATCCTGTTGCAGACCCTGTGCAACCTCGCCAAAAGCATGCCCGCCCTGTACGTCACCGGTGAAGAATCCCAGCAACAAGTAGCGATGCGCGCCCGGCGTCTCGGACTGCCGCAGGATCAACTGCGGGTAATGACCGAAACCTGCATCGAAACCATCATCGCCACCGCCCGTCAGGAAAAACCCAAGGTGATGGTGATCGACTCGATCCAGACGATCTTCACCGAACAACTGCAATCGGCCCCCGGCGGCGTTTCCCAGGTACGTGAGAGCGCGGCGCTGCTGGTGCGATATGCCAAGCAGAGCGGCACGGCGATTTTCCTCGTCGGCCACGTTACCAAGGAAGGCGCGTTGGCCGGTCCCCGTGTTCTCGAACACATGGTCGACACCGTGCTGTATTTCGAAGGTGAGTCCGATGGCCGTTTGCGCTTGCTGCGCGCGGTGAAAAACCGTTTCGGCGCGGTCAACGAGTTGGGCGTGTTCGGCATGACCGACAAGGGTTTGAAAGAAGTCTCCAATCCTTCGGCGATATTTCTGACTCGTGCGCAGGAAGAAGTCCCTGGCAGCGTGGTCATGGCCACATGGGAAGGCACGCGGCCGATGCTGGTGGAAGTGCAGGCGCTGGTCGATGACAGTCATCTGGCCAATCCGCGGCGGGTGACGTTGGGGCTGGATCAGAACCGTTTGGCGATGTTGTTGGCGGTTTTGCATCGCCACGGTGGCATTCCGACTCACGATCAGGATGTGTTCCTCAACGTGGTCGGCGGGGTGAAGGTGTTGGAGACGGCATCGGATCTGGCGTTGATGGCGGCGGTCATGTCGAGCCTGCGCAACCGGCCGTTGCCGCATGATCTGTTGGTGTTCGGTGAGGTCGGGCTGTCGGGTGAAGTGCGTCCGGTGCCGAGCGGGCAGGAGCGTTTGAAGGAAGCGGCCAAGCATGGCTTCAAGCGGGCGATCGTGCCTAAAGGCAATGCGCCGAAGGAATCCCCTCCGGGTTTGCAGATCATCGCCGTGACCCGCCTTGAACAGGCGCTCGACGCATTGTTTGAGTGAACGCCGAACTTGTGGGAGCGAGCCTGCTCGCGAAGGGGCCGTGTCAGTCGGCATCATTGCTCAATGACACACCGTCTTCGCGAGCAGGCTCGCTCCCACAGGAGCTTTGTAGTGATGGCTAGATTTCGATCAAGGCACCCAGTTCGCGTTCCAGTTCGGCCTCATCCGCCAGATTCAACTCGATCAACCGTCGCAAGCGCTGGATCGATTCCAGGCTGATATGCCGGCAGACAAACCCCAACTGGCCGTTTTCCTCATGGGCCAAGTGCACATCCATCTCGATATCGACGTCATCGCTCAGATGAATGTCAACGAAGAAATCCTGTTCGCGATCCCCCAGCCACGGCTCCGGTCGCTCGATCAGCAGTCCCTTGAGCGACAGATCGATCAGCTTGACCGGCCAGATGAATTGGCCCTGACTCAGCTCGGTTCTGGCATCGAACGCAATACGTTTGAAACGACGTCGGTTGGCGGAGTGGTCGCTCATGGCGCAATCCTCTTGAAGGTTCGCTGACTATAGACCGCGAATGCGGGCGCCAGCCAATCGCTAAAGCGTCTAGACCAACGTCGGGGTATGGCCTTTGGCGCCGTAAGCGCTAAACTCGGGGTGGCTGTCTTTCTTGTCCACCCTGGCTGGAATAATAAAATGAAAAATAATAATAGCCTGCTACGCCACTTACCGTGGTTAGTGCTGGCAATCGTAGGAGCGTGCGCCCTGGGCGTAGTGGCATTGCGCCGCGGCGAGGCAATCAACGCCTTGTGGATCGTGGTCGCGGCTGTGGCCATTTATCTGGTTGCGTACCGTTACTACAGCCTGTTCATCGCTAACAATGTGATGCAACTCGATCCGCGTCGGGCCACCCCCGCCGTGCTCAACAACGACGGTCTGGACTATGTGCCGACCAATAAACACATTCTTTTCGGTCACCACTTCGCCGCGATCGCGGGCGCCGGACCTCTGGTCGGCCCGGTATTGGCCGCGCAGATGGGCTACTTGCCCGGCACGCTCTGGCTGATTGCCGGTGTGGTGCTGGCAGGCGCGGTGCAGGACTTCATGGTGCTGTTCATGTCGACCCGGCGCAACGGCCGTTCCCTGGGCGACATGGTGCGTGAAGAAATGGGCCGTATTCCCGGCACCATCGCCCTGTTCGGCTGTTTCCTGATCATGATCATCATCCTCGCGGTGCTGGCACTGATTGTGGTCAAAGCGCTGGCGGAGAGCCCGTGGGGCATCTTCACCGTAATGGCGACCATCCCGATCGCGATGTTCATGGGCATTTACATGCGCTACATCCGCCCGGGCCGCATCGGCGAGATCTCCGTGGTCGGCGTATTGCTGTTGCTCGGGTCGATCTGGCTCGGTGGGCAGATTGCTGCTGATCCGGTGTGGGCCAAGGCCTTCACCTTCACCGGCGTGCAGATTACCTGGATGCTGGTTGGTTACGGTTTCGTCGCTGCATCGCTTCCGGTGTGGCTGATTCTGGCGCCGCGTGACTATCTGTCGACTTTCCTCAAGATCGGTACCATCGTCGCCTTGGCGATCGGCATTCTGGTGACCATGCCCGAGCTGAAAATGCCGGCACTGACCCAGTTCGTCGACGGCACCGGCCCGGTGTGGAAGGGCGGTCTGTTCCCGTTCCTGTTCATCACCATCGCTTGCGGTGCGGTTTCCGGTTTCCACGCACTGATTTCTTCGGGCACCACGCCGAAGCTTTTGGATAACGAAACCAACGCCCGCTACATCGGTTACGGCGGCATGTTGATGGAGTCGTTCGTGGCGATCATGGCGATGGTTGCCGCTTCGGTGATCGAGCCAGGCGTGTACTTCGCCATGAACAGCCCGGCCGCCGTGGTCGGCAGTGATGCCGCGTCAGTGGCGCAAATGGTCACGAGCTGGGGCTTCGCGATCACGCCGGAAGCACTGCAAGCCGTGGCCCACGACATCGGTGAAACCACTATTCTGGCCCGTGCCGGTGGTGCGCCGACCCTGGCGGTCGGTATTGCGCAGATCTTGCACAGTGTCCTGCCGGGTGAAAACACCATGGCGTTCTGGTACCACTTCGCGATCCTGTTCGAAGCGCTGTTCATCCTGACGGCCGTGGACGCCGGCACCCGTGCCGGACGTTTCATGCTGCAGGACCTGCTCGGCTCCTTCGTTCCCGCGCTGAAACGCACCGAATCGTGGACCGCCAACCTGATTGCCACCGCCGGTTGTGTGGCGATGTGGGGCTGGTTGCTGTACCAGGGTGTGATCGATCCACTGGGCGGTATCAACACCCTGTGGCCGTTGTTCGGTATCTCCAACCAGATGCTGGCCGGTATCGCGCTGATGCTCGGCACCGTGGTCCTGATCAAAATGAAGCGCCAGCGCTACATCTGGGTCACCCTGCTGCCGGCTACCTGGCTGCTGATCTGCACCACGACGGCCGGCTTCATCAAACTGTTCGATGCCAACCCGGCGATCGGCTTCCTGTCGCTGGCCAAGAAATACAGCGATGCGCTGGCCAATGGTCAGGTGCTGGCACCGGCAAAAAGCGTCGAGCAGATGCAGCACGTGATCTTCAACGCTTACACCAACGCAACGCTTACCGCGCTGTTCCTGTTCGTGGTCTTCAGCATCCTGTTCTATGCGCTCAAGGTCGGCATCGCCGCCTGGGGCAAAAAAGAGCGTACGGATAAAGAATCGCCATTCCAGGCCCTGCCGGACGCGTAACCAGAGGATTGCACCATGTTCAATGACCTGAGTCGCCTCGGTAAATACCTCGGTCAGGCCGCGCGCCTGATGGTCGGCATGCCCGACTACGACACCTACGTCGAGCATATGCAAACCAAGCACCCGGACAAGCCGGTGATGAGCTACGAGATGTTCTTTCGCGAACGTCAGGAAGCCCGTTACGGTGGCAAGGGTGGGCCGAAGTGCTGTTGAGCTGACAGCGCAAGGTTGAGGTAATCCCTGTGGGAGCGAGCCTGCTCGCGAATACGGAGTGTCAGTTGATGAATAATTTGACTGGCACACCGCTTTCGCGAGCAGGCTCGCTCCCACATTTGTTTTCGTGTTGTTCATTTATTTGAAGGAGATCGAGTTTTGTCCTCTCCCATCCCGGTCACGGTACTCAGCGGTTTCCTCGGTGCCGGCAAGACCACCTTGCTGCGCCATATCTTGAAAGCCGAGCACGGCCTGAAAATCGCCGTGATCGAAAACGAATTCAGCGATGCCGGCATCGACACTCAGTTGCTCGGTGACGAACCGGTGCAAGTCATGACCCTGGCCAACGGCTGCGTCTGCTGCACCATTCACACCGACCTGACCAAAGCGCTGTACCTGCTGCTTGAGCGCCTGGACAGCGGCGAGATTGCGTTTGATCGCCTGGTCATCGAGTGCACCGGTCTGGCCGATCCGGCGCCGGTGGCGCAGACCTTTTTCATCGACGAAGAGCTGCGCGAGCGCTACCTGCTTGACGGCATCATCACCCTGGTCGATGCCGCGCACGCGGACGTGCACCTGACCCAGACCATCGCCCAGGCACAGATCGGTTTCGCTGACCGCTTGCTGGTGAGCAAGACCGATCTGGTCGATGAAGCCACGTTCACCGAGCTGAGCGAACGCCTGACGCGGATCAACCGGCGCGCGCCGATCCGAGTGGTGGAGCACGGCAACATCGATCTGGCGGAGCTGCTCGATGTGCGCGGCTTCAACCTCAATGCTGATCTCGGCGGTGGTTTGAGCTTGCGCCCGGTCAGCAAGGCGCCGTCGATTGATCGCATTTCCAGTCTGGTGTTGCGCACCGATCAGCCGCTGGATATCGATCAGCTCAGCGAGTTCATGAATGAGCTGCTGGAAGAACACGGCAAGCAGTTGCTGCGTTACAAAGGCGTGCTGAACATCGCGGGTGAGGATCGGCGCCTGGTGTTTCAGGGCGTGTTGAAGCTCTATGGCTTCGACTGGGATACCGAATGGGCCGAGGGTGAGGCGCGGGAAAGTGTGATTGTGTTTATTGCCGATGACTTGCCGGAAGAGAAGATTCGCGCGGGGTTTGCCAGAGTGGCTTCTGCCTGATGGATCCTGGTTGTCAGTGATGGCCTC
>NZ_JAMLFX010000011.1:91027-108116 GCF_023634765.1 Pseudomonas sp. AKS31 | reverse complement strand
CTCGCTCCCACAGTGAATTGCATTCTTCCTGACAGAACGCGGTCCACTGTGGGAGCGAGCCTGCTCGCGAAAGCGATCTAACCGACAGCACATTGCTCAAGGTCTGAACCCAGCAGTGTCTGCTCAAGATGATCCAGATGCCGGTTCATCAGCATTCCGGCCTTGGAAACATCGCCACGCTCCACCGCCTCAACCAACGCCAGATGCTCCTGCCACGCGCAACCGCTGTGCGTCTGGCATTCACTCCGCGCAATCGCCAATGACGTCAGTGGCACCAGACTGCCAAGAAAATGCGCCAGCGGTGCATTCCCCGCCATCTGCGCCAACGTCAGATGGAACTCGCCGGACAAGCGAATCGCCGCCCCGCGCCGATCCTGTTCAATCGCCATACGCTCACGCTCAATCAATCCGCGCAGCCTTTTCAAACTGTCAGCCTGCGGACGCTGACACGCCAGCCGCACCAGCGTACTTTCAGCCAGTCGCCGTGCATGCAAAGTCTGCCGGGTTTGCTCCCGATCAGGTGCCGCCACACGTGGGCGATGATTGGCGCGCAGCACAATGACTTGTTCAAGAGACAACTGCGTCAACACCCGCCGAACATCGGCACGGCTGGCACCGAACATGTCTTTGAGGCTGTCCTCGGTAAAACGGCTGGCCGAGTCGATGCGCTGTTCGAGAATCGCGTCGAGCAGCCGCGGATACAGATCTTCCGACGGTGCGCGCAGGCGGGAGAAGGGCAGGGGCGTCGTGGTCTGGCGAGTGGGCGAAGCTGCAGCGAAATTGTTCATGGCCTGTCTCCAGTCGGTATCAGCGACTCAAGTTGTCTTCCGGAATATTCAGCTCAATACCCATGCGCTGACCTTCGCGCAGAATGTGCCGACGCATTTCCGCGCTGGCCTGGGCGCTGTTCTTGCTGCGGATCGCGCGGACCACCGCTTCGTTTTCTTCCAGTCGCTCGGCCAGATGTTCCGGAGAATTACGCAGCACCTCGGCGCTTTGCTTGAGGGCGTTGCTGGTTTGCTGCACCACACTCTGGAAGATCGGATTCGAGGTCAGGGTGAACAGCTCTTCGTGAAAGGCGATGTAGGCGCTGACCCCGGCCTCGCTGTCGCCGGCCTCGAGGGCTTCGCGCATGTCCATCAGGGTCAGGCGCAACTGGCCGACTTCCTTGCTGCTGATCGATTGTGCGACCAGACCGACAATGAACGGCTCAAGGGTGTAGCGCAGTTGCAGCACGTCTTCGAGGCTGGCACCGGCGACTGCACTGTCATGGCTTTGGCTGTCGCTGAGTTGCGCGTCGAGTACGACTACGCCTTTGCCTGGCATCGAGCGTACGAGGCCAAGGGTTTCCAGAACGATCACCGCTTCGCGCAGGCTCGGGCGGCTGATGCCCAGTTGTTCGGCCAGTTCGCGCTGACCCGGCAGCATGTCGCCGGAGCGCCACTGGCCACGGGCCAATGCGGCACGGAGTTTTTCTACGACTGAGTTGACGACGGTTGATGTGGTTATCAAGGGTCTTGCTCCATTTGCCTGGGGGGAGATAGCCGCAAACTCAAGATCAAAAGATCGCAGCCTGCGGCAGCTCCTACAGGGGTTAAATCAGAACTCCTGCTGGTGCGCCGGAGTCGCTGTTTTACGCGGCTGAAAGGTGTAGCCCTGCTGGCCGCTCAGTACTTTGTTGGCTCGCTGTACATCAATGTCTTTTTCCCAACGGGCGATCGCCACCGTGGCGACACAATTGCCGATGAGGTTGGTCAGTGCCCGGCCGATGCCCATGAACCAGTCCACCGCCAGCACTAGCACCAGACCGACCACCGGGATCGCCGGAATCGCCGTCAGCGTGGCCGCCAGAATCACCAGGGCCGAACCGGGAATGCCGTGGGCGCCTTTTGAGGTAATCAGCGACACCAGCAGAATCGTCAGCAGATCGGTCATGGCCAACGGTGTGCCGGTGGCATTGGCGATGAACACGATGGCCAGGGTCAGGTAGATCGAGAAGCCGTCGAGGTTGAACGAGTAACCGGTGGGAATCACCAGTCCGACGGTCGAGCTGCCGATGCCGAGGTGTTCGAGTTTGCGCATGATCTGCGGCAGCACGGCATCGGATGATGCGGTGCCCATGACGATCAGCAGTTCTTCACGCAGGTACTTCAACAGCGGCCACATGCGCAGGCCGGAGGCTCGCATCACCAGACCGAGAATCACGCTGACGAACGCGATGCAGGTCAGGTAGAACAGGCCGACCAGACTGCCCAGATGTTGCAGGGAATCGAGGCCATATTTGCTGGTGGTAAACGCGATGGCGCCGAATACGCCGATCGGTGCCAGACGCACGATCATGCCCATGATGCGGAAGATTACATGGCTCAGTTCGTTGATCAGTCGCGAGATCCCGGAGGCCGCTTCACCGACCAGATTCAACGCGCTGCCGAACAGTACCGAGAACAGCAGCACCTGCAGAATGTTGTTGTCAGCGAAGGCGCCGATCACCGAGGTCGGGATCAGGTCCATGAGAAATTGCGTGGTGGTGTGCATGTGCTGGCCGCGTTCGGCGATGTCACCCATGTCGGCGGCGGAGAGCTGCTCGAGATGGATATTCGCGCCGCTGCCGATGCCTGTGCTGAAGGCGAAGACCAAGCCGATCACCAGAGCGATGGTGGTCAGGACTTCGAAGTAGATCACCGACTTGAGGCCGATGCGCCCGACCTTCTTCAGATCGCCCGCGCCGCTGATGCCGCTGACCACCACGCAGAACACGATGAGGCCGATGAGCATCTTGATCAGTTTGATGAAGCCGTCGCCGAGCGGTTTGAGCTGGGCCGAGTATTCAGGAAGGGTCAGCCCGCAGACGATGCCGAGCATCAGTCCGAGAACCACTTGGAGGAAGATTGAACGCGAGCACCATCTGAGCATGGGAGGAATCCTGGTCGGTGTCCTGGCTGCTGGCGCTTGCACGCTCAGATTCAGGACTTAATTATTGTGGTCTTACCGGTATGTCCAGTGCGGGTGCAGTCTACGCTCGGTTTTTTCGGGATGACAAGTGAAAACATTCAAATTGGCATGACCGGTCTGACCAGCGGCCAGAGCCGCATGTAGGAGCTGCCGCAGGCTGCGATCTTTTGATCCTGTTTTTAAAACAAATCAAAAGATCGCAGCCTCGTTTCACTCGACAGCTCCTACAGGGGAAATCCCAGGCGAAAAAAAACCGGCCAATCACTTGGCCGGTTTTTCATGCTGCGGGTTTAGCGTCGCAATTAAGCGCCGTACACCGGCAGTTTCTTGCAGATGGCTTTGACTTTCTCACGAACGGCGTCGATCACCGCTTCGTTGTTCAGGTCAGCCAGGATGTCGCAGATCCAGCCGGCCAGCTCTTTGCACTCTGCTTCTTTGAAGCCGCGAGTGGTCACAGCCGGTGTACCGAAACGCAGGCCGGAAGTCACGAACGGCGAGCGTGGATCGTTTGGCACGGAGTTCTTGTTCACGGTGATGAACGCTTTGCCCAGAGCAGCGTCGGCGTCTTTACCGGAGATGTCCTGCTTGATCAGCGACAGCAGGAACAGGTGGTTCTTGGTGCCACCGGAAACTACGTCGAAACCGCGCGCGATGAACACTTCGGCCATGGCCTGGGCGTTCTTCACCACTTGTTCCTGGTAGGCCTTGAACTCAGGCTGCAGCGCTTCCTTGAAGCAGATCGCTTTAGCGGCGATCACGTGTTCCAGCGGGCCACCCTGGGCGCCCGGGAATACCGCGGAGTTGAGCTTCTTCTCGATCTCGGCGTTGGCGCGCGCCAGGATCAGGCCGCCACGTGGACCGCGCAGGGTCTTGTGCGTGGTGGTGGTCACGACGTCAGCGAAAGGCACCGGGTTCGGGTAAACACCAGCGGCAACCAGACCGGCTACGTGAGCCATGTCGACGAACAGGTAAGCGCCAACCTTGTCAGCGATTGCACGGAAGCGCGGGAAGTCGAGAATCTGCGAGTAGGCAGAGAAACCGGCCACGATCATTTTCGGCTTGTGTTCTACAGCCAGACGCTCGACTTCGTCGTAGTCGATCAGGCCGTTGGCGTCGATGCCGTACTGCACGGCGTTGTACAGCTTGCCGGAGGAGGAAACGCTGGCGCCGTGGGTCAGGTGACCACCGTGGGCCAGGCTCATGCCCAGAATGGTATCGCCACCTTGCAGCAGAGCCAGGTAAACAGCGGCGTTGGCTTGCGAACCGGCGTGCGGCTGAACGTTGGCGTAATCGGCGCCGAACAGTTCCTTGGCGCGGTCGATGGCCAGTTGCTCAACCACGTCAACGTACTCGCAGCCACCGTAGTAACGCTTGCCTGGGTAGCCTTCAGCGTATTTGTTGGTCAGGACCGAGCCTTGAGCTTCCATCACCGCTGGGCTGGTGTAGTTTTCCGAAGCGATCAGCTCAATGTGTTCTTCCTGGCGCTGAGCTTCTTGCTCCATGGCGGCAAAAAGGTCGGCGTCGTACTTGGCAATAGTCAAATCACGGCTGAACATGGCGGTCCTCAAGGATCGGGGGCAGAAAAGGGGGGCATTCTAACCCAATGGGTTTTGGATGGCATATGAAACGACATCATGTCGCAGACAAGTGGCGTTCATGACAGATGTGCGGTGCTTTTACCGGCCTGAAAAGATCGCAGCCTTCGGCAGCTCCTACAGTAATCGGAGCTGATCCCGCATATTGTGACCGACATCAATTTCTGTAGGAGCTGCCGAAGGCTGCGATCTTTTCGGCCTCTCAACAGGCTTTCAGTCAAACATGAACAGCGCGTCATTACTGAACTGCGCCTCAAACCGTCCCGCCGGCATCGGCCGCCCGAACAGATAGCCCTGAACCTCATCGCAACCGTGCTCACGCAGGAAGTCCAGCTGTTCGTGGGTTTCCACACCCTCGGCAATCACCGCCAGATTCAGGCTGTGCGCCATTGCAATGATCGCCCGGGCGATCTGCGCGTCCTGCTCACCGGACGGCAAGCCATCGACAAAGGTGCGGTCAATCTTCAACACGTCGATCGGGAATTGCTTGAGGTAGTTCAGCGATGAGTAACCGGTGCCGAAGTCGTCGACCGCAATGCTCAGGCCAAGGTTTTTCAGCCCGGCGAGAATCTGCATCGCCTCGCTGACTTCGCGCATCAGGATACTTTCGGTCAGTTCCAGCTCCAGACACGCTGGCGGCAGGCCGGTTTCGCGCAGGATCGTGGCGATCCGCGTGCCGAGCTGGCCATCGGAGAACTGTCGCGCGGAGATGTTCACCGACACCTTCGGCACGCGTACACGGTTCTGGTGCCAGGTCTTCAACTGACGGCACGCCTCGCTGATCACCCAGTCGCCGACGTCCACCACCAGACCGAGCTCTTCCAGCACCGGAATGAAATCCCCCGGCGGCACCAGGCCACGGCGCGGATGGCGCCAGCGCAACAGTGCTTCGGCGCCGGTCAGGCGTTTGCCGTCGCCGCTGAATTGCGGTTGGTAATACAGGACGAATTCGTTTTGTTCCAGGGCATGGCGCAGGTCGCTTTCCAGCTCCAGACGCTCCAGCGCACTGGCGTTCATGTCGGCCTGATAGAACTGGAAGTTGTTCTTGCCGCGCTCCTTGGCGTGGTACATCGCCGTATCAGCGTTTTTCATCAACTGGCTGAGTTCGTTGCCGTCCTGCGGGCTCAGGGCGATGCCGATACTGGCGGTGACGAAGAACTCGCGGCCTTCAAGCACGAACGGCCGGACGAGGCTGCCGAGGATCTGTTCGGCCACATGAATCGCCCGGTTCAGCGCCAGCTCGCGGCTGGAGCGGTGTTGCAGCAGCAAGGTGAACTCGTCGCCGCCCATGCGCGCCACGGTGTCGTCATCGTCGACGCAGGCCAACAGGCGCGTGGCCATGTCTTTCAGCATGCGGTCGCCGGCGGCGTGGCCGAGGGAGTCGTTGATCGGTTTGAAGCGGTCGAGGTCGAGGAACATCAGCACCACCCATGACTTCTGCCGCTCGGCCGATTGCAGCGCGGTGTGCAGACGATCCTGAAACAGCGTGCGGTTCGGCAGATGAGTCAGGGCGTCGTAGTAGGCGAGGCGGTGAATCCGCTGCTCGCTGGCCTTGCGCTCGCTGATGTCACTGAAGAAACACACATAACTGGCCAGATCGCCTTCGTCGTCGAGCACGGCGGTGATGCCGACCCACGCCGGGTAATGCTCGCCATTACGACGCTTGAGCCAGACTTCGCCTTCCCAGGTGCTGTGCTGATGCAGTTGTTTAAGCACGTAGCGCAGGTGGGCGTCCTGTTGCTCATCAACGGTGAGCATGTTCGGCAACTGGTCGAGCACTTCGCTCACTGCGTAACCGCTGACACGACTGAAAGCTTCGTTGGCCTGAACGATATAACCGGCCGGGTCGGTGATCAGGATCGCCGACGTCGAGTGTTCGAATACCGTGGCAGCCATGCGCAGGTCTTTTTCGGCGCGGCGCTGCTGGCTGATATCGCGACCGACACCGAGCACGCCTTCGAACGCGCCATGCTCGTCCCACACCAGCACCAGACGCAGCTCGATCGGGATCTTGCGGCCATCGGCGCGCAGGCAGTCGAACAGGAACAACTGCGTCTGCACCTGATTGCGCAACACCGCCAGTTGCTCGGGTTTGTCCAGCGCCTTGCTGACCCGGTCCATCAGCGTATAGATGCCACTCAGTTGCTGCGGGTTGGCGATGGTCGATTGCCAGCCGTTCTGGAAAATCCACTCGGCGTCGTAACCCAGCACGGCCTGCACCGACGGGCTGACATAGTTCAGCGAGAGCTTGCTGTCGGTGGAGAAAATCACGTCGCTGATGCTTTCGGCGAGCATGCGGTAGCGCTGCTCGCTGTCACGCAAGGATTCGCTGGCTTCGATCTGTTCGGTGATGTCCTTGGCCACGCCGATGATTCGCGTGACCTGATCGTGTTTGTCGCGTGCCAGCGCCTGTTCGCGAATATCGAAACGCCGCCATTTGCCATCGCGATGGCGGAAACGCAATTGGCACTGGAGCAACTGACTGTAGCCGGCGTGGCGCTGCATCTGCCGCGAGCGATGGTAGTAGTCGGCATCCTCCGGGTGCAGGAGGATTTCCCAGAAATACTCGCCCATCTGGTGCAGTTCGGTGCGGTTGTAGCCGAGGGTCTGACCGAGGTGGTGGTTGCTGAAAATCATCCGCTGGCTGATCACGTCCTGCACATACAGGTGATCCGGCACGGTGCGCACCACGTCCGACCAGAAACCTTCGCGTTCGAGCAGCGACAGTTCGATCAGCTTGCGGCTGGTGATGTCGTTGATGCTGAGGATCACCGCTTTGTAGTCGTGCTGCTCGGTCGGCAGGCGCAACACCATCCACAGGTGCTGGTCGCGGCCATTGATGTCCGGCAGTTTGATTTCCAGTTCCAGCTGCTTTTGTTGCTGCAGCACGGCATCGAGCACTTGATTGCCGATGGCGCACTGGCGGTGTGGATGGCCGTCGATCAACAGTTGCCAGGCATGCTCGCAGGAATTGACATTGAGCAGTTGCAGCGCGACCTGGTTGACCTCGGTGACGCGCAATTCCTGCAAGAGTTGCTGGCGTTGCGCCGGTTGGTCGAGCCAGGCCTTGAGCTGGTCGCTGGTCTGGATCTGCGCCTTGTCGAACACCTGCTTGAGGCCGGACAGGTCCAGCACACACAGGGCCACGCCGGTGCCTTCGAAAATGTCCTGATAACGTCGGCGACCTTCATGCAACTGGCGCTGACGCCGGCGCATGTTTAACAGCGCAATTACCGGCAGCATCGAGAACGCCAGGCCCAACAGGCATTTGCCGATAAACGCCGGCAGCAGTTCTTCGAGCACGCGCTGGCGGTCGAACAGACCACGCAACTGCCAGTCGCTGCTGCTCAGCGGCACGGTCAACACCGTGTTGGCCATGTCGTCCGGACTCAAGACGCCAGGCCTGGCCGAAGGCTGCGCTTCGTCGCGGCTGATGATCTGATGATTGAGGCGGTTTTCCACCAGCCACAGCGGGCGGATGCCGGTTTCGCCCTGTTTGGTCAGCGAGTCGAAGAACGTCGGAGTCAGGCGCAAGGCCCAATAACCGCGCGTGCTGCCGCTGGCCTGATGCAATAACAGATGCACCACAGAGCCGTCGTCGGCGTTGCTGAAGTAATGCGCCTGCGCGCGGCTGCGGCGCACCAGTTCGGTGAGGTACTCGGCGTCGTGGCTGTCGGCGGCGCTGTCGTTGATGATCCGCCCGGAGGGGCTGAGCAATGCCAGGCTGCGCAGATCGGGCAGCGATTGCTGAAGCTTGCGCAGCAGCGCCTGCTGTTCGTCGGCTGATTGCGGCTGTTCGACGATCGGTAGCAGATTGAGGGCGATTTGCGCGTTCAGCGCCATGTTAAGGCTGACCTGCGAGGCGAGGTCGGCGGTGTAATCGATGGTGTACTGACGCTGGTTTTTCTGGGTTTCGCGCAGTTGATCGAGCAGTTGCCAGAACAGCAACGCGAGCAATAAAAGCACGAGTGTCGCCAGCGCACCCTTTAATGTACCGCGCAGGGACGAGCCGGGCGCCGGTGGGGTGCTGCTCACAGAAGCTGGCGGAGTGACATTGGACAAGCTGTGATCCTGCGATTTGGCTGGACTGGCGCGACGTGCACTATAAGCCGGACGCCCAAAGGGCGGCTAGCATGCCTTGAGTCGTGGCTAAGTGCCAGCCCCGCGCGGCTGGACTGCCACCGGTCATTAAGGTAGCTTTGCCGGTTACGCGGGAGCCCAGACACTGTTAAAACTACTGCGCTCGGAAATACTGCGTTGAAAACAGGCTCGGACTGCTCATTTACAACCCGTAAACTCCGCGTCCTCGCCTGTTTTCGCCTTGTCTTTCCTTCGCTCGTTACGTTTTAACAGCGTCTGGTCCAGCTCCTAGACTCAGACTTTTTCAGCGCGCACGCATTGATAACCATCAAGTGAACGACGCGCATGGTCTGGCCGGGCTTCGCCTGCGCTGCAATCATTCATCTGTCACTGACCCAAGGTTCTCCATGGCTCAATACGTCTTCACCATGCATCGGCTGGGCAAAGTTGTTCCGCCGAAGCGGGAAATTCTCAAAAACATTTCGCTGTCCTTCTTCCCTGGCGCCAAGATCGGCGTGCTCGGCCTCAACGGTTCGGGTAAGTCCACGCTGCTGAAAATCATGGCTGGCGTCGACACCGAGTTCGAGGGCGAAGCCCGTCCGATGCCGGACCTGAACATCGGTTATCTGCCGCAAGAGCCACAACTTGATCCGACCAAGACCGTGCGTGAAGTGGTCGAGGAAGCCGTCAGCGTGATCAAGGATGCGCAAGCGCGTCTGGATGAGGTTTACGCCGCTTACGCCGATCCTGATGCCGACTTCGACAAGCTGGCCGCCGAGCAAGCCAAACTCGAAGCGATCCTGCAGGCCAGCGATGGTCACAACCTTGAGCGCCAACTTGAAGTCGCCGCCGATGCGCTGCGTCTGCCGGCCTGGGACGCCAAGGTCGAACACCTGTCCGGTGGTGAAAAGCGCCGTGTGGCCCTGTGCCGTTTGCTGCTTTCCGCCCCGGACATGCTGCTGCTCGACGAACCGACTAACCACTTGGACGCCGATTCGGTGGCGTGGCTGGAGCACTTCCTGCACGACTTCCCGGGCACTGTGGTAGCGATCACGCACGACCGTTACTTCCTCGATAACGTCGCTGGCTGGATTCTCGAACTCGACCGCGGCGCGGGCATTCCGTACGAAGGCAACTACTCGGGTTGGCTTGAAGCCAAGTCCGATCGTCTGGCCGCCGAATCCAAGCAGCAGTCGGCTCACGAAAAAGCCATGAAGGAAGAACTGGAGTGGGTGCGCAAAGGCGCGAAAGCCCGCCAGTCGAAATCCAAGGCACGTCTGCAACGCTTCGAAGAAATGCAATCGCAGGAATTCCAGAAGCGTTCGGAAACCAACGAGATCTACATCCCGGCCGGTCCGCGCCTGGGCGACAAGGTCATCGAATTCAAGAACGTCACCAAGGGCTACGGCGATCGCGTGCTGATCGACAACCTGTCGTTCTCCATGCCGAAAGGCGCCATCGTCGGCGTGATCGGCGGTAACGGTGCCGGTAAGTCGACCCTGTTCCGCATGCTGATGGGCAAGGAAACGCCGGATTCGGGCAGCATCGAAGTCGGCGAAACCGTGCAACTGGCCTGCGTCGATCAGAGCCGCGAAGATCTGGACGGCAGCAAGACTGTGTTCCAGCAGATTTCCGACGGTTCCGACCAGATCCGCATCGGCAACTACGAGATTCCGTCGCGCACCTACGTCGGCCGCTTCAACTTCAAGGGCGGCGACCAACAGAAGTTCGTCAAGGACCTGTCCGGTGGTGAGCGCGGTCGTCTGCACCTGGCGCTGACCCTGAAGGAGGGCGGCAACGTCCTGCTGCTCGACGAACCGTCCAACGACCTCGACGTTGAAACCCTGCGTTCCCTGGAAGAAGCCCTGCTGGACTTCCCGGGCGCCGCCATTGTGATCTCTCACGATCGCTGGTTCCTGGACCGTGTGGCGACACACATCCTGGCGTACGAAGACGACTCGCAAGCGGTGTTCTTCGAAGGTAACTACACCGAGTACGAAGCCGATCGTAAGAAGCGTCTCGGCGAAGCGGCTGCCCAGCCACACCGGGTACGTCACAAGAAACTGGCCTGATTCGGGTTGGTTGCATAAGAGCGGAGCCTTCGGGCTCCGTTTTTTTTGCCTGGTTTTTCAGGGATACCGAGTTGGATTCATCGCTGGCAAGCCAGCTCCCACAGGATTTTTGTCATGCATGGAATATGTAATCACCTCTGACACTGTGGGAGCTGGCTTGCCAGCGATGGCGGTTTCACTGTTGGTGCAAACCTAATATCTGACCTCACCATTAGGGGGCAAAAAAGGCCAAAAACGCCTCTGATTTATATCCTGTGCACCATTTAATTTCATAACTGCGACATTTTGCTCTGTTCCTGTGCGCGATCCGTTTGTTACAGTCCGGCCCAATCTCCTCCAACGACAATAAATTTGCCGAGACTTTTCCCATGATCGAATCCGTCGAATCCTTCCTCGCTCGCCTGAAAAAACGCGACCCGGATCAACCCGAATTCCACCAGGCCGTCGAAGAAGTCCTGCGCAGTCTGTGGCCGTTTCTCGAAGCCAATCCGCATTACCTGACCTCGGGGATTCTGGAGCGTATGTGCGAGCCGGAGCGTGCGGTGGTATTTCGCGTGTCGTGGGTCGACGATCAGGGCAAGGTCCAGGTCAATCGCGGGTTCCGCATCCAGATGAACAGTGCGATCGGCCCGTACAAGGGCGGCTTGCGTTTCCATCCTTCGGTGAACATGGGCGTGCTGAAATTCCTCGCCTTCGAACAGACCTTCAAGAACTCGCTGACCTCGCTGCCCATGGGCGGCGGCAAGGGCGGCTCCGACTTCGATCCGAAGGGCAAGAGCGACGCTGAAGTCATGCGTTTCTGTCAGGCGTTCATGAGCGAGTTGTATCGCCATATCGGCGCTGACGTTGACGTGCCGGCCGGTGACATCGGCGTCGGCGCGCGCGAGATCGGTTTCCTGTTCGGCCAGTACAAGCGCCTGAGCAACCAGTTCACCAGCGTGTTGACCGGCAAAGGCATGACCTACGGCGGTAGCCTGATTCGTCCGGAAGCCACCGGTTTCGGCTGCGTCTACTTCGCCGAAGAAATGCTCAAGCGCCGCGAACTGAGCGTCGAAGGCCAGCGCGTGGCGATTTCCGGTTCCGGCAACGTCGCGCAATACGCAGCACGCAAGGTCATGGACCTGGGCGGCAAGGTGATTTCGCTGTCCGACTCCGAAGGCACGCTGTACTGCGAGACCGGTTTGAGCGAAGAACAGTGGCGGGCGCTGCTGGAACTGAAAAACGTCAAACGCGGACGCATCAGTGAATTGGCGGCGGCATTCGGCCTGGAATTCCGTGCCGGTCAGTTGCCGTGGTCGTTGCCGTGCGACATCGCGCTGCCGTGCGCTACGCAGAACGAACTCGACGCCGAAGCCGCGCGCACGCTACTGCGCAATGGCTGTGTGTGCGTGGCCGAAGGCGCGAACATGCCGACTACGCTTGCGGCTGTGGATATCTTTATCGAGGCCGGCATTCTGTTTGCGCCGGGCAAAGCGTCCAACGCTGGCGGCGTGGCGGTGAGCGGTCTGGAGATGTCGCAGAACGCCATGCGCCTGCTGTGGACAGCGGGTGAGGTGGACAGCAAGTTGCACGCGATCATGCAGTCGATCCACCACGCTTGCGTGCATTACGGCGAAGAGAACGGGCGGATCAACTACGTCAAAGGCGCGAACATCGCCGGCTTCGTCAAAGTCGCCGACGCGATGCTGGCGCAGGGCGTGGTTTAAGCCGGTTCGATGCGGATCACTTCGATCATTTGATCGCCGGCGGGGCGCTGCCACAGCACCTCGTCGTTGAGTCGGGCGCCGAGCAGCGCCCGGCCCAAGGGTGAAGCCCAATTGATCAGGCCTTTGCCGGCATCGGCCTGATCTTCGCCGACCAGTTGCACCCGGCGTTCGGTATCGTGTTCGTCGGCGTAGGTCACCCAACTGCCGATCTGCACTTTGTCGGTGGAGGTCGCGGCAACCGCCACTTGTGCGCTACTCAGGCGTTGATTGAAATAACGCAAATCCCTTTGCAGATCGGCCAGACGCTGCTTGTCGGCCTGCTCACCCTTGGCCGATTGTTCGGCATGCAGGGTTTGCAGATCGGCGACTTTCGCCTGCAACTGCGCCAGTCCTTGCGGCGTGACGTAATTGGGCTGCGTGCTGACCTGTCGTTCGACCGGCTGATCGGCTTGCGCGGCGGCGTTGTCTTCGTTGACGAATGCGCGACTCATGGTGTCCTCCTCGTATGAGGTTTGGGCCATGCTTGCAGGCATTTGGTTTCACTGGATGTCTGGAAACGACTATTGCGAGCGATAGGCCCGCCCGGCGTCCTGATCTTTCTGTTGCTGCCAGGCGCGCTCGCGTTCGTCCCAATGTTCATTGCGATACTGTTCGCGATCCTTGTTTTCCAGCATCGCCTGACACTGGCGAAAGCCGTCGGTCCAGCCTTCGGCGTATTGCTTGTCCTTGAGGTAGCGCGGCACGTTCTTGCGAAACTCGCCGCTGATCGAACCGGCGGCCTGGCGGCCACTGATACAACCGTCATCGAAGCCGTCGGCAAAGGCCGGTGGATAACCCTTGGCGATCAGATCTTCGTGGGTGGTCTGGCAACCGCCCAGTAACAGCACAACACCCAACAACCCCGCACACCGCCACATCGCACTCTCCCGCGCCGGTTGTCCGGCTTACGGGGAAAGTCTAGAAGGGGATTCGTTGGTGGGGTGTGAAAGAAAGATCAAAAAATCGCAGCCTGCGGCAGCTCCTAGAGGTGAAACACATTCCAAATGTAGGAGCTGCCGAGGCTGCGATCTTTTAATAGTGATACCACTTCACTTCGAGCATGACCTCTGTTTCCGGCGTCGCGAGGTGGCTGAACTCGCGCTGCGCACTCAGGCGCAAGCCGAGGTTGCGCGACAACTCCCACTGCTGATTCAAACTCAGGCTACGGCGCACTTCGCCATTGAAGAAGTAATCGCCCTTGGCTTCCAGACTGAGATTGCCCAGCGGGTTTTTCCACAGCACGCCGGTATTGAAACCGCCGGCCGGGGAGACGAACTCGGCGAAATCATTGTTGTGTTCAACGCGCACGGTGCCGAGGGCAAAACCCAATACGTCATCAGCCAACGCCCAAGTACCGCCACCGCCGCCATTCACATGGCTGATCAGCGTTTCGTCATCATGCTTGCCCGGAACCCGTTCAAGGCCACCCGTGACCTGCCATGACAGCGGCTGCAGTAGCTCATTGCGCGGCGTCAGCGAACGAATCGTCGCCAGATCCAGTTGCTGCAACTGCCAGTGATTGCCTTCGTACTGGCGCAGTTTCATCTGCAGGATCTCGATCTGCGCGCCGAGCGGGAAACTTTCGGCGTTGTCGTTGAGATCGTGATAGGCCATGCGCAAGCCGTACTCACCGAACGCGCGGTCGCCACGGGTGCCGAGACCGGCCTGCCAGGTGCGCGATTCGTGGCCGTCTTCGGGCAAGCCCGGTTGCGGAATCTCCAGCTCCGGCGCCGGGTTCTTGTTGATCGCCCGCAGCAGTTCGAAACTGCGCTGCGCCCGTTGTGGATCGCGTTCCTGGCCGTTGGCGCGGTAGCGCTCCAGACGATACGCCGCGTCGATGATCAACGCTTGCCGGTCACGGGGCAGGGCTTTGAACGCCGGATCCTGCAACTGCTGCTGATCGGCGCTGACGTTCAGCACCCATTGCTGTTCGTCACTGTTCAAAGGCTCGGCTCGGCTGAGCAATTCGCGCTCGCGGGACGGGCGGTATTCGATATTTTCCACCAACCCGGCTTCCTTCACCGCTTTTACGGTGTCGGTGGGAATGGCGGTCAGCGGGAATTGTTCGGTCAGGCGCAAGCTCGGCCGTGCCACCTGTAGCAGCTCAAGCAGGCGATACGAGCAGTTTTCGTCGAAGAAGAAGTAGTCGAACTGGATCTGCTTCAGCTCCCACACATGCTCGACCATGCGCGCGGTTTCTTCCTGGGTCAGGTTGAGCCGGTATTCCCACAGGTCGCGGTTTTCCAGGCTGCGGTATTCCGAGAGTTTTTCCTGATACGGCACCAGCGCGAACAACCCGGGATAGCCGCCCATCAAACCTTTCCAGGCGTAAAGAATGCTGTTGTCCGAGCCTTCGATGTAGGCGCCGAAGTTGATCGCGTAACTGAGCAGCGACGTCTTGTCGGCCTGCACATCGGCCTGATCGATGCGCAGCAGGGTGTGGCCGAACATCGACGACGGGCTATTCAGATAGGCCGCCGGGAAGATCATCACCGCACTGTGCGGCGAGACGTCCTTGAACCATTTCTTGTATTCGGCGCACTCGGGTGCCGGCAGATCGCTGAGATTGAGCTGTGCCTTCAACCAGCGGGTGCGGGCCGGATAAACACATTGCGCATGCTGCTCGCCGAGGTTCGCCGGGGCGTACAGCGCTTGCACGGTGGCGGCCAGTTCGCGGTCGGGATGTTCATTGCCATCGGGCGCCAGAAAGAATTTCTTGTCGCTGACATAGCTGCGCCAGCCGCCAAGCTTGGCGGTTTCGTAGTGACCGAGGGAAATCCAGAAGCGGTCGTTGGCCAGTTGCTGCAAACGTTGAGGGTCGATGTGGGGCGCGGCGGACAGCGGGGCGCAGACACAGAGCGCCAGCCAGGCAAGGCGTTTGAGCATAGTCGGCAACTTGAACAGGAAAGAAATGAAGACCCAGAGAGGGCGGGCCAAAAAAACAAAACCCGCCTCCCGAAGGAAGCGGGTGGGGTCGAGCTTAAGCCTGAGTTGCGTACTTGGCCAGACGTGGGTCCGATTTCAGTACGGCCAGGGTGTTGGTATGCACGTCTTCAGCGGTCACGTCAGCCTTGCTGAAGATCTGCTGGAAGTGCTCGTGAGTCACAGCAGCGAAGTGCGCACGGTCTTCCGGTGCCACGCCCAGTACCACGGCATAAGTCGTCAGCGCTTCGCCGTTGCCTTTGGCCATGTCTTCGGACAGCTCGTTCATCATGCCATTCATGGCAAACCAGGATTTGCCGCCGTAGGTCAGCGATGCGTTGGTCGAGCAGCCGTTGGTGCCGGACGTCATCCCGAAGGTGGCGTTACCGGAAGTACCGTTGGTGGTGGAAGCGAGGAAGTGCGCCGGGGTGCCACGCTGACCTTCGAACAGCATGTTGCCCCAACCGCAATCCGGGCCGCCCGGAGCTTGCGCCATTGCGTTGATGGATACAGCGGTGAAGAGAGTACCGAGAAGAATCCGTTTCATATCTTTGTTCTCTTTGTGTGCATACCAATGGACAGGGTTCTGACACCTGACGGTGCCAGTGGGCCAGTATTAGTTCCAGCCGCGCAGTTTGGAGTTTAGGCACGTTCCTGGGGTTCCGTGAGTTTTTACAAAAGATTTGGCGATAACCCCGATTTCATGGGCGCCGGGACATGGGCAGCTGGTTGTCTATGCTTTGTCGTGTGGCGCGCCTTGCCAGTGGGGCATGGGCAGCGCCAGAATGCCGCTATCCGCCCCGCCTGATTGTTAAGGAAGCCCGATGCCTGATCCTGTTGCTGCCAGCTTGCGTCTCGCGCCTGAAGCGCTGACCCGTCCGTTTTCCGCTGAACAGTTCAGCTTCACTACCACCAATGATCTGGAGCCCTTTCGCGGTGTGCTCGGCCAGGAACGTGCGGTCGAAGCCTTGCAGTTCGGTGTGGCCATGCCACGCCCCGGTTACAACGTATTCGTCATGGGCGAGCCCGGCACCGGCCGTTTCTCGTTCGTCAAACGCTACCTGAAGGCCGAAGGCAAACGCCTGCAGACCCCGGCGGACTGGGTCTACGTCAACAATTTCGATGAACCGCGCGAACCCCGCGCCCTGGAGTTGCCGTCAGGCACTGCCGGCGCCTTCATCGGCGATATCAACGGTTTGATCGACAACCTGCTGGCGACGTTTCCGGCGGTGTTCGAGCACCCGTCCTACCAGCAGAAGAAAAGCGCCATCGACCGCGCGTTCAACCAGCGCTACGACAAAGCCCTCGACATCATCGAGCGTCTGGCCCTGGAAAAAGACGTCGCCCTGTATCGCGACAGCAGCAACATCGCCTTCACGCCGATGCTCGACGGCAAAGCGCTGGACGAAGCCGAATTCGCCCAGTTGCCGGAAGCCGATCGTGAACGCTTTCACGATGACATTTCCGGCCTCGAAGAGCGCCTGAACGAAGAACTCGCCAGCCTGCCGCAGTGGAAGCGCGAGTCGAACAATCAACTGCGTTCGCTTAACGAAGAGACCATCACCCTGGCCTTGCAGCCGCTGCTGTCGCCGTTGTCGGAGAAGTACGCGGAAAACGCTGCGGTGTGCGGTTACCTGCAAGCGATGCAGGTGTATCTGCTGAAAACCGTGGTCGAGCAACTGGTCGACGACAGCAAGACCGACGCCGTCGCGCGCAAGCTGCT
>NZ_JAMLFX010000011.1:79056-91017 GCF_023634765.1 Pseudomonas sp. AKS31 | reverse complement strand
GGCGGGGCGCCGGTCGTTTTCGAGCCGCACCCGACTTACGAAAACCTCTTCGGTCGCATCGAATACACCACCGATCAGGGCGCGCTCTACACCACGTATCGTCAGTTGCGCCCGGGTGCCTTGCACCGCGCCAACGGCGGTTTCCTGATTCTTGAAGCGGAGAAAATGCTCAGTGAGCCGTTCGTGTGGGATGCGCTGAAACGCGCCCTGCAATCGCGCAAGCTGAAAATGGAATCGCCGCTGGGCGAGATGGGCCGTTTCGCCACCGTGACCCTCAACCCGCAGCACATTCCGTTGCAGGTCAAAGTCATCATCATCGGTGCGCGGTCGCTGTACTACACGCTGCAAGACCTCGATCCGGACTTCCAGGAGATGTTCCGCGTTCTGGTCGACTTCGACGAAGACATCCCGATGGTCGACGAGAGCCTGGAACAGTTCGCCCAGTTGTTGAAAACCCGCACGTCGGAGGAAGGCATGGCGCCGCTGACCGCCGATGCGGTGGCGCGTCTGGCGACCTACAGCGCACGGCTGGCCGAGCATCAGGGGCGCTTGTCGGCGCGCATCGGTGATCTGTTTCAACTGGTCAGCGAAGCGGATTTCATCCGGCATCTGGCCGGCGATGAAATGACCGACGCCGGGCATATCGAACGTGCGCTGAAAGCCAAAGCCACACGGACTGGTCGAGTGTCGGCGCGGATTCTCGACGACATGCTCGCCGGGATCATCCTGATCGACACCGATGGCGCGGCAGTCGGCAAGTGCAACGGTCTCACCGTGCTTGAAGTCGGCGACTCGGCGTTCGGTGTGCCGGCGCGGATTTCCGCCACGGTGTACCCGGGTGGCAGCGGCATTGTCGACATCGAGCGTGAGGTCAACCTCGGTCAGCCGATTCACTCCAAAGGCGTGATGATCCTCACCGGGTATCTGGGCAGCCGTTATGCCCAGGAATTCCCGCTGGCGATTTCCGCGAGCATCGCGCTGGAGCAGTCGTACGGTTACGTCGATGGCGACAGTGCGTCGCTGGGCGAGGCGTGCACGCTGATTTCGGCGCTGTCGAAAACCCCGCTCAAGCAGTGCTTCGCGATCACCGGCTCGATCAATCAGTTTGGTGAAGTGCAAGCGGTGGGCGGGGTCAACGAGAAGATCGAAGGCTTCTTCCGTCTCTGTGAAGCGCGCGGGTTGACCGGCGAGCAGGGCGCCATCATTCCGCAGGCCAACGTGGCCACGCTGATGCTTGATGAGAAAGTGTTGGCGGCAGTGCGTGCCGGGCAGTTCCACGTGTACGCGGTACGTCAGGCCGACGAGGCGTTGAGCCTGCTGGTGGGCGAGCCGGCCGGTGAGCCGAATGCCGATGGTGAATTTCCGGAAGGCAGCATCAACGCCCGGGTGGTCGAGCGCTTGCGTGACATCGCCGAGATGATCAGCGAAGAAGACCTTAAAGAGGCCGAGAAGGAGTTGGCCCAGGAAGCGCTGGCCGAAGCCAAACCGGCCTGAACCTAAACGCGGTCAAAAACTGTGGGAGCGAGCCTGCTCGCGAAAGCGCTGTATCAGACGACGAATAAGTTGCCTGACACTGCGCATTCGCGAGCAGGCTCGCTCCCACATTTGTCTTGTGTAAATCCATCGAAAATTCGCCACTACTCTGGCGCCAATATTCACACAATGACCATTCGGCGCCTTCTGGTTTCATTCGGCTTGCGCGGCGAACTTTTCTTCTATTCTCAGCTCAAGGATATCGACAGTATCACTGGATCGAGCCAGTCCTCCCGTGGGGGCTGAATACCGGCTTCACCGAGGGTCGCCGCCATGTCGCGCAACCTCTGCCTCACCCGTCAATGCCTGGGTCTTGTGACCCGAATCGAATGCGCCATCAAGCCGTTGGCCGGCGATAACGGCATGTGGACGCTACTCTTTGCCGCCGGCATGGCTGGTGAACAACCTTCCGCCATCAAGGCCCAAGGCCCGTTTCATGGGCCGGTCGCCGCCGAGTCGATACTCGACACCATCGTCGAAAGCCTGACTCTGCATGGCTATGAACTGGCCGACGATCCGCAGATCTGGAGCCTGCACCTGCAAGCGCAGTTGCGGCAGATCAACGGTGGCCGAGGTCGCGCCCTTTAGGAGCTGCTGCTGGCTGCGGTCTTTTGATCTTGCTGTTCAAGGGGCAGTATCAGGCACATGCGCCTTGTCGAGTTTGACCTCAAAGCCGTATTGCACGGTGGCGAGGTCGGTTCGCTGATAGGTTTCCACGTGGGTCGGACGGCCATAGAAATAATGCACGCCAAACAGCGCCGGGCCTTCAGCGCTCGCATCGTGGCTGACCGAGAGAATCTGCTTGAGGTAGTTGCCGCTGTCGTCCTTGACGAAGAAGCGCCACTCGTTGGGCGGAAACAGTTTCAGGTCCACCACCAATTGGTTGTTCTTGATCTCCAGGCCTTTGGGCAGTGACCTGGCGTCATACGTCTGTTTGGCCACCGTGGCGAGAAACAGCGGCATTGAGCCGACGGCAATCGCCGGGGTTTCCGGGAACAGGTTCAAGTCATAAGTGATCGTCGCCCGCAGTGGATCGACTTGGTACGCCTCGGGCGGCAATTCAATCGGTTCATCGAGTTTGCCACTGCGTTTTTCGGTAAAGAACGTGACAGGGCTGACCCGCGGGCTGAAGTCATCGCCGAGCAATTCATCGTTGAATGTGCGGCGATGGGAAAACTCGATGCGCGCGGCGCTCGGTTCTTCGACGGATTGATGAATGCGAATGCCAGCCTTCAATTGCTCCTCGGTCAGGCTCGCGCCCTTGAGCCAGTTGACTGCCAGATCGTCGTACACCGTCACTGGCAGATCCAGCGGTTGAATGGCCTTCTGTGTGGTGTGTGGATTGAACGTGCGAATCGGCAGATCCAGCGTTTTACGCGTCACCGTCGCCGAGGAGAAGTCGAGCACGCTGACTTCCAGGGTGTCGATGGGGCCATTGAAATAGACCTTGTTGTAGCGACGCGGGTGCTGTTCCTCGAACGCCTGCTGCTCTTGTGTGAGCTGCTTTTCCAGCGCATCGCTCCAGCTCTTTTGCTGTTGCAGGTAGGCCAGTTGTTTTTCGTAGAAGGCCACTTGCTCCGGACTCTCGTTGATTGAGCCGGCGCGTATCAGGTATTGCCCGGTCTTGTCGCGGGCCTGAACGATCAGCGGATTGAGCTGCGTCTCTGCGACTTCCGCTGCCAGTGGCAGGTTGTTGCTGAATTCGACTTCGGCGTAGTTGTTTTCCAGCTTCAGCAGTTTGACGCTGAGGTTGTCATTGCTGCGGGTCTGGCCGACGTCCTTTTGCGTCAGGTCGAAGCTGTACAAGCGGCGCGGCGCGATGACTTCGATCTGGCCTTGCAGGCTGACCGGTTGCGGCAGGGACTTCTTGTCCACGTTCAGTCCGTCAATGAACGGATAGGTCACGGTCAGGTCATCGGGGTTGGTGACGTTGGAGCTGGAGGGGCTGAGCTGAATGCCCGGATCGGTTTCCGACCATTCCGGCTGATAGGCGATCACGCGTTTGTTGCTCAACGTCACCGACTGCCACTCCACGCCATGGGGGAACAGGAACCCGCCGGGAATGTTCAGGTTGAACGGGAACACCGGTTGCAGGTCGGTGAGGTAGTCGGAGCTGGCATCTTTGTGCAGCACGAACAGGCCGTTGATGTACGTATCGACCAGCGTCTGCGGGGCAGGGTAGTGCTTGAGCACGGCGAGGGCGTCTTCGCCGTATTCGGTGCGCGGCGGATTGTCGTTGAGCTTGATTTGCGCGCGTTCGAGCAGCAGCAGTGAGCCGCCGAGCTCGGTGACGGCGTCCTTGAGTCTGGTGTCGGTGATGGCGTCCAGTGACTGTTCGAACGTTGCCGTTTTTTCTTCAAGACGAGTGGCGTGTTTTTCATCGCCGGGCGAGCAACCGCTGATCAACAGAGCAAGGCAAATTCCGGCCGTCGTTATCGGTAATCGCACATCCATTTCCACACGTCCTGTCTGCAGTCACTGGGCTGTCAATGGTTTGGACACTAGCAGAAAAAAATCACCCACACGCGCAGGTGGCGGATTTTCGGGCAGTTTCTGGCTGTCACAGGGGACTGGTATACTCGCCGCCATTTCCACCCCCTTGTGTGAGATTCAATGGAACGCTTTATCGAAAATGCAATGTACGCCTCGCGCTGGCTGCTGGCGCCAATCTATATCGGGCTCTCGCTCGGGTTGCTGGCGCTGGCACTGAAATTTTTTCAGGAAGTGTTCCACATCCTGCCCAACGTTTTTTCGATGGCTGAATCGGAACTGATTCTGGTGCTGCTGTCGCTGATCGACATGGCACTGGTCGGCGGCCTGCTGGTGATGGTGATGATTTCCGGCTACGAGAACTTCGTCTCTGAACTGAACATCGACGAAGGCAAGGAAAAGCTCAGTTGGCTCGGCACCATGGACTCTTCGTCGTTGAAGATGAAAGTCGCGGCTTCGATCGTGGCGATTTCCTCGATCCACTTGCTGCGCATCTTCATGGACGCCAAGAACGTCGATCCCGAGCACTTGATGTGGTACGTGATCATCCACATGACCTTCGTGGTCTCGGCGTTCGCCATGGGGTACCTGGACAAGGTCACCAAGCACTGATCCACCGTTGATCGCTGCAAAAACACCGCCCGTCTGTTGCGAAACAGACGGGCGGTGTCGTTTGTGGCTTGTGCTTTGATGTGCGCGGGCATATCCCTGTAGAGGTGCTGATTCACCACTGTGTGAGGTGCGTTCATGAACCTGCAAGAGTTGAATGCGTTTGCCATTGCCAGGAAGGTCGATGAGTTGAACCTGATCTCCATGGAAGGCGGGATCTATCTGCTGGAAGCGCGGATGCACGGTGCGGCGTATCCGTTGAGTGATCTCAAAGGCGGGATGCTGACATTGCGCTCGGTGGAGCATGCGCGGGATTTGCTGCATAACTTTCCGGAGTTGCCGTTCAACCTTGTACACACCTCGGTGCATGATGAAATGTGCGGCCTGGGCAGTATCGATGAAAGCCTTAAGGTGCCGCTTGGCTGGCGTTCCGCCCTATAGGCGTTGCGCGCCATCGCCGGAACATCTGTGCTAGTCTGCTCGCCCTTTTGGTTCCGGGCGCGCCGGGACGCGCTGTGCACGCACGGCAAGTCTTGTGGCCGTCCGCACAGCGGAGCAGTGTCATGTCCGAAGTAAATCTGTCCACCGACGAAACCCGCGTCAGCTACGGTATCGGCCGTCAGTTGGGTGACCAGCTGCGCGACAACCCGCCACCAGGTGTTAGCCTGGACGCGATCCTGGCTGGCCTGACCGACGCATTCGCCGGCAAGCCAAGCCGCGTGGGTCAGGAAGAAATGTCCGCCAGCTTCAAGGTTATCCGCGAAATCATGCAAGCCGAAGCCGCAGCCAAAGCTGAAGCCGCTGCAGGCGAAGGCCTGGCGTTCCTGGCTGAAAACGCCAAGCGTGACGGCATCACCACCCTGGCTTCCGGCCTGCAATTCGAAGTGCTGACTCAGGGCGAAGGCGCCAAGCCAACCCGTGAAGACCAGGTGCGTACTCACTACCACGGCACACTGATCGACGGCACTGTGTTCGACAGCTCCTACGAGCGTGGCCAGCCTGCAGAATTCCCGGTTGGCGGCGTGATCGCTGGCTGGACCGAAGCCCTGCAACTGATGAACGCCGGCAGCAAATGGCGTCTGTACGTGCCGAGCGAACTGGCTTACGGCGCTCAAGGCGTTGGCAGCATCCCGCCGCACAGCGTTCTGGTATTCGACGTCGAGCTGCTGGACGTTCTGTAAGACCGGGCCTGCCTTGATGGTGGGCTAATGTGGGAGCCAGCCTGCTGGCGATAGGGTCGACCGGGTTTTGCTTCAGGACCGCGTTGATACCATCGCCAGCAGACTGGCTCCCACAATTTTTTGGGTGCAGCTCATAGTTCGATCTTGTTATGCAGTTCACTGGTCGGGCGCAAGGCCCGGGCGTAGCAGAACAGGAACAGATTGCGCACCAGTTCCTTGAGCACCAATGGCTCGCTGGAATTCAGGCTGCTGACGTCCAGATCGCCTTGATCCTGCAGTTCATGCAGGGCTTCTTCTTCAAGCACCGCACAGACTTCACCGGTTTCCCGATGGAGGATTCTGAGGTAAGGGTGTGGGCGATCCAGCCAGGCGTCGATCAGATAAGTCATGGTTCTCATCTCCATTGAAGGTGTTTGATGAGAATAATTCTTATTATCTAAATGGCAAGCGCCTATTGGCAGATTCTGATTTTTTCCGGGTAAAGATTGCGTAAGGTCAAAACGGCTGGCGTTTGGCTATTGCGTGGTTTTACTGGAGCGAATCGAGGAGGGCGAAGCTCCATCCCACGGCTGGCGCGGGATGGAATACAGCGGATTCAGACTTTTCTGACGAACTCGGATTTGAGTTTCATCGGACCGATGCCGTCGATCTTGCAGTCGATGTCGTGGTCGCCATCGCACAGGCGGATGTTCTTGACCTTGGTGCCGACTTTGACCACCAGTGAGGTGCCCTTGACCTTGAGGTCCTTGATGACGGTGATGGTGTCGCCGTCCTGCAGGACGTTGCCGACCGAATCTTTCTTCACGGCATCATCGGACGCCACTTCGGCTTCGCCGCTGGCGGACCACTCGTTGGCGCACTCAGGGCATACCAGTTGGGTGCCATCTTCGTAGGTGTATTCGGAATTGCATTTCGGGCAGGGTGGCAACGTGCTCACTAAGGCTCCTTGGGATGTGGATCGCTAAAAGTCGCACATTGTATAGGGTTTTATCTTTTCAGGCAGTCAAAAGCAAAAGATCGCAGCGTCGACAACCCCTGGTGGAGCTGCCGAAGGCTGCGATCTTTTGATCTTGCTTCAGCGATATCAGTGCGTGCGGGCGACTGCAAACTCGCTCAGTTCAACCAGCGCATCACGGTATTCACTGGCCGGCAGGGCGTCGAGGCACTTGATCGCACGGGCCACATAATCACGGGCCAGTTGTGCGGTGTACTCCAGCGAACCGGAAGCCTCCACGGCAATGCGGATGCTTTCGAGGTCTTCGATCCCGCCTTTCTGAATCGCCTGACGCACCAGGGCGGCCTGTTCAGCCGTACCTTCGCGCATGGTATAGATCAGCGGCAGGGTCGGTTTGCCTTCGGCCAGATCGTCACCGACGTTCTTGCCCAGGGTCTCGGCGTCGCCTTTGTAGTCGAGCAGGTCGTCGACCAGCTGGAACGCTACACCCAGGTGGTCACCGAAAGTACGCAGGGCTTCGCTCTGCTCGGCAGTCGCACCGGCCAATGCGGCAGCGCTATGGGTCGAGGCTTCGAAGAGCATCGCGGTTTTGCCGCGGATGACTTCCATGTAGGTTTCTTCGGTGGTGCTGGCGTCGCGCACCTTGGACAGCTGCAACACTTCGCCTTCAGCGATAATGCGCGTGGCCTGGGACAGGATCTTCATCACCGGCATCGAGCCCAGTTCGACCATCATTTCGAACGAGCGCGAGTACAGGAAGTCGCCGACCAGCACGCTCGGGGCGTTGCCCCACATGGCGTTGGCGGTCGAGCGGCCACGGCGCATGCCGGACATGTCGACTACGTCGTCATGCAACAGGGTGGCGGTGTGCAGGAATTCGATGGTGGCGGCCAGCAGACGCATGTCGTCGCCTTCGCGACCCAGGGCTTTGCCACAGAGCAACACTAATAAAGGACGCAGACGTTTGCCGCCGGCCGAGGTAATGTAATCGCCGATTTTCGATACCAGCGGTACTCGGGAAGTCAGCTGCTTCTTGATGATGCCGTCGACGGCGCTAAAATCGTCCGCCACCGCGCGGTAGAAAGCTTGGGGTTGCATCAGCGAGAGTCGCTCCAGAAGGGTTGCGCGGCATGCTAGGACCCCCATCCAGACCTGTCAAGGCGCGATAGACGGCTACTTGCAAGCCTGCGGCACCTTGCGTACAATCGCGCACCCTGAACTTCCTGGGCAGCACCTGCCTTACGCAATTGCAACGGGCCTTCCAGCCTTATGCAGCCATGCCAGCCAATACCTCTTCTTATAAAGAGCTGGGTGAGCAGGATTATCGGAGAAATACCATGTCTTATGCAGTAATCGTTACTGGCGGCAAGCAGTACAAAGTCGCCCCAGGTGAATACCTGAAGATCGAAAAACTGGAAGTCGCTACCGGCGAATCCGTTACCTTTGATCGCGTTCTGTTGGTTGCCAATGGCGACGACGTGAATATCGGCGCTCCAGTTGTTGCTGGCGCTACCGTTGTGGCTGAAGTGATCTCCCAAGGTCGTCACGATAAAGTCCGCATCATCAAGTTCCGTCGTCGTAAGCACCACATGAAGCGTATGGGCCACCGCCAGTGGTACACCGAGATCAAAATCACCGGTATTCAGGCTTAATTTCAGCCTAATTCCTCACTAGGAGAATTGACTCATGGCACACAAAAAAGCTGGTGGTAGTACCCGTAACGGTCGCGACTCAGAAGCCAAACGCCTTGGCGTGAAGATGTATGGCGGCCAGGTCATCAAGGCCGGCAACATCATCGTGCGTCAGCGCGGCACCCAATTCCACGCTGGCTACGGCGTTGGCATGGGTAAAGATCACACCCTCTTCGCGAAAATCGAAGGCGTGATCAAGTTTGAAGTAAAAGGCGCTTTCAACCGCCGTTACGTGAGCGTAATCGCGGCTTAATCGCGAGATCGCTGGAAGAGCCCTGTCTTGCGACGGGGCTTTTTCGTTTGTGGGGTGAGTCTCTTGCAAAACTGTTTGTATGGGCTGTCGGCGTGCGATACGTGTCGTGTTTTGGGGTCGCTGCGCTCATTTTTGCAAGAGTCTTATGTCTTGATTGTTTTTCGGCTCGTCCGTACGGCGAGAGGCGTTGGTTATGAAGTTTGTTGATGAAGTATCGATTCGCGTAAAGGCTGGTGACGGCGGCAATGGCGCCATGAGTTTCCGTCGGGAAAAATTCATCGAAAACGGTGGCCCGAACGGCGGTGATGGCGGTGATGGCGGTTCCATCTACATGATGGCTGACGAAAACCTCAACACCCTGGTCGACTACCGTTACACCCGGCACTTCGATGCCGAGCGTGGCTCCAACGGCGGTAGCACCGACTGCACCGGCAAGAAGGGTGAAGACCTGATTCTGCGCGTGCCGGTCGGCACCACGGTGATCGACTCTGCTACCCAGGAAGTGATCGGCGACCTGACCAAGGCTGGCCAGAAACTGATGGTAGTGCAGGGCGGTTGGCACGGTCTGGGTAACACCCGTTTCAAATCCAGTACCAACCGTGCGCCGCGTCAGACCACGCCGGGCAAGCCGGGTGAGCAGCGCGACCTGAAGCTGGAAATGAAGGTGCTGGCTGACGTCGGTCTGCTGGGCTTGCCGAACGCCGGTAAAAGTACCTTTATACGTTCCGTTTCGGCCGCCAAGCCGAAAGTCGCTGACTACCCGTTCACCACGCTGGTGCCGAACCTGGGTGTGGTCAGCGTCGATCGCTGGAAGAGCTTCGTCATTGCTGATATTCCGGGTCTGATCGAAGGTGCTTCCGACGGTGCCGGCCTGGGGATTCGCTTCCTCAAGCACTTGGCGCGTACGCGTCTGCTGCTGCATCTCGTCGACATGGCGCCGCTGGATGACAGCAGTGCGCCGGATGCCGCTGAAGTGATCGTCAACGAACTGATCAAGTTCAGCCCGTCCCTGGCGGAGCGTGATCGTTGGCTGGTGCTGAACAAGTGCGACCAGATCCTTGAAGAAGAGCACGATGAGCGCGTCAAGGAAATCGTTGATCGCCTGGAGTGGACTGGTCCGGTTTATGTGATCTCGGCGATTGCCAAGATTGGTACCGAGCGTCTGTGCCACGACATCATGCGTTATATGGAAGACCGTGCCGACCGTCTTGCTGCAGACCCGGCGTACAAGGAAGAGCTGGCTGATCTCGATCAGCGCATCGAAGACGAGGCGCGTGCGCAACTGCAGGCGCTGGATGACAAGCGTGCCCTGCGTCGCAGCGGCGTGAAGTCGGTCCATGACATCGGTGACGATGATTGGGACGAAGAAGATGTGGATGACGAAGACGGTCCGGAAATCATTTACGTGCGTGACTGATTCGTTGGGTAGGAGCTGTCGCAGGCTGCGATCTTTTGGCCTTCAGAAGATCGCTGGTGTCTGCTGAGTCTTCATCTCAGGGCGGTGTTATCATCGCTGCAAGCCGTTTTTTTAAGGCGCCGCTCAATCGAGCGGCGTTTTAGTATCTGGAAATCGCAAGTCACAAATAACGTCATGGGCGGCGCTGGGTCGCGCTGCCCTCAAGCTAAGGTTGAAGATGATGCGGAGCAAGGTGACAGGTGCGCAGCGTTGGGTCGTGAAGATCGGCAGCGCTTTGCTGACAGCTGATGGCAAAGGGCTGGATCGCGCGGCAATGAGTGTCTGGGTCGAGCAGATGGTGGCCTTGCATGAGGCTGGCGTCGAGTTGGTGCTGGTGTCCTCCGGGGCGGTGGCGGCCGGCATGAGTCGTTTGGGCTGGACCGCACGACCCAGTGCGATGCACGAGCTCCAGGCGGCCGCTGCAATTGGTCAGATGGGTCTGGTGCAGGCGTGGGAGTCGAGCTTCGCCGAGCATGGCCGGCACACTGCGCAGATTCTCCTGACTCACGACGACCTTTCCGATCGCAAGCGCTACCTGAACGCTCGCAGCACCCTGCGTGCATTGGTCGAGCTGAAAGTCATCCCGGTCATCAATGAAAACGACACCGTGGTCACTGACGAAATCCGTTTCGGCGATAACGATACCCTGGCGGCGCTGGTGGCTAACCTGGTCGAAGCGGACCTGCTGGTGATCCTTACTGATCGCGATGGCATGTTCGACGCCGATCCGCGCAACAATCCCGAGGCGCAGCTGATTTATGAGGCGCGCGCCGATGATCCGAGCCTCGATGCGGTGGCGGGTGGCACGGGCGGTGCGCTGGGGCGTGGCGGTATGCAAACCAAGCTGCGTGCGGCGCGACTGGCTGCGCGTTCTGGTGCGCATACCATCATTGTCGGTGGGCGTCTTGAGCGTGTGCTTGATCGCCTCAAGGCCGGCGAGCGCATCGGTACGTTGCTGTCGCCTGAGCGCGGCATGCTCGCGGCGCGCAAGCAGTGGCTGGCCGGGCATCTGCAGACTCGCGGTACGCTGGTGTTGGACGAGGGGGCGGTGTCGGCGCTGTCCAAGGGCAACAAAAGCCTGCTGCCCGTCGGTGTGAAATTGGTGCAGGGCAGTTTCCGTCGTGGCGAGATGGTGGTCTGCGTGGCGCCCGATGGTCGTGAGATTGCCCGTGGCCTGGCCAACTACAGTGCGCTGGAAGCACAAAAAATCATCGGTCAGTCGTCGGATGCGATTGTCGGTTTGCTCGGTTACATGGCGGAGCCTGAACTGGTTCACCGTGACAACCTGATTCTGGTCTAAGGAAAATTCCATGCGTTTAGCGAAAGGATTGTTGGGCTTGCTGATGGCGATGCCATTGCTGGCCTCGGCCGAGGAAATCGGTCAGGTATCGACGGTGTTCAAGTTTGTCGGCCCGAACGACCGTATTGTGGTCGAGGCATTCGATGATCCGAAAGTTGAGGGGGTGACCTGCTACCTGTCGCGTGCCAAGACGGGCGGTGTGAAGGGTGGTCTGGGTCTGGCTGAAGATCGCGCAGAAGCGTCGATCGCTTGTCGTCAGGTCGGTCCGATCAAGTTCAAGGGTGATCTGAAGGACGGCGATGAGGTGTTCAAGGAGCGCACTTCGCTGGTATTCAAAACCATGCAGGTGGTGCGTTTCCTCGACAAGAAGCGCAATACGCTGGTGTATCTGGTTTACAGCGATCGCTTGATCGAAGGCAGTCCGCAGAATGCCGTGACCGCGATTCCGATCCTGCCGTGGGTCCCGGTCCAGCAATAACACCGCAAAACCAAC
>NZ_JAMLFX010000011.1:63496-79046 GCF_023634765.1 Pseudomonas sp. AKS31 | reverse complement strand
CGATGGCGGAGTGTCAGTCAATATATGCACCGACTGACACTCCGCCATCGCGAGCAGGCTCACTCCTACATTTTTTTGCGCTGGATTTGCTAAATCGCAGGCAATAAAAAACCGACCCTAAGGTCGGTTTTTAATGACTGCGTCGATTAAGCGGCTTCTTTCAGCGCTTTGACGTGGCCATTCAGGCGGCTCTTATGGCGAGCAGCCTTGTTCTTGTGGATGATGCCTTTATCGGCCATACGGTCGATAACTGGCACAGCCAGAACGTATGCAGCTTGAGCTTTTTCAGCGTCTTTTGCGTCGATGGCTTTAACTACATTCTTGATGTAGGTGCGAACCATGGAACGCAGGCTGGCGTTGTGGCTGCGACGCTTCTCAGCCTGTTTTGCACGTTTTTTGGCGGAAGGTGAGTTGGCCACCGTCGAGCTCCTCGAAAGACTTTTTAGGAAATAGCAAACAAAATAGGCCGCGAATCATGCCGATGAGTTGAAGTCTTGTCAAGGGCACTTGAAACGTTCCGCTAAGTGGTAGGTATAAAGAGGCGGGATATTTATTTCCGGCGCTTGACCTGTAAACTCGCGAGCTTTGGCTCTGTGCTGCTGCGGCGCGGAGTATCGCACAAGTAGGCGCTTTGTTCGCCTGCTGTTTATCGACAGGCACAAATTCCCTCAATGAATCTGCTCAAATCGTTGGCCGCCGTCAGCTCTATCACGATGCTTTCCCGGATTCTGGGCTTTGTTCGTGACACGCTGATTGCCCGTACATTCGGCGCCGGGATGGCGACGGATGCCTTCTTCATTGCCTTCAAACTGCCCAATCTGCTGCGGCGTATCTTCGCCGAGGGTGCGTTCTCTCAGGCCTTCGTGCCGATTCTCGCGGAATACAAAAGCCAGCAGGGCGACGAGGCGACCCGTACCTTCATTGCTTACGTTTCAGGCCTGCTGACCCTGGTACTGGCAGTGGTGACGGCGCTGGGCATGATCGCCGCGCCCTGGGTGATCTGGGCCACGGCACCGGGCTTTACCGATACGCCGGAAAAATTCCAGCTCACCTCCGATCTGTTGCGGGTGACGTTCCCTTATATATTGCTGATCTCCCTGTCATCGCTGGCCGGGGCGATCCTCAATACCTGGAACCGCTTCTCGGTACCGGCCTTTGTGCCGACCTTGCTCAACGTCAGCATGATCGTGTTTTCGCTGTTCCTCACGCCGTACTTCGATCCGCCGGTCATGGCACTGGGCTGGGCGGTCTTGGTCGGCGGTCTGGCGCAGTTGCTCTATCAACTGCCGCACCTGAAGAAAATCGGCATGCTGGTGCTGCCGCGCCTGAATCTGCGTGACACCGGCGTCTGGCGCGTCATGAAGCAGATGCTGCCGGCGATTCTCGGTGTCTCGGTCAGCCAGATTTCGCTGATCATCAACACCATCTTCGCCTCGTTTCTGGTCGCAGGCTCGGTGTCGTGGATGTATTACGCCGACCGCTTGATGGAGTTGCCATCCGGCGTGCTTGGCGTGGCATTGGGCACGATTCTGCTGCCGACATTGGCGAAAACCTATGCCAGCAAGGATCGCCACGAATACTCGCGCATCCTCGACTGGGGGCTGCGTCTGTGCTTTGTGCTGGTGCTGCCGTGCGCGCTGGCGTTGGGGATTCTCGCCGAGCCGCTGACCGTTTCGCTATTCCAGTACGGTCAGTTCAGTGGCTTTGACGCCGAAATGACCCAGCGCGCATTGATTGCTTACTCTGTCGGGTTGCTCGGGATTATCGTGATCAAAGTCTTGGCGCCGGGCTTTTATGCGCAACAGAACATCCGTACGCCGGTAAAAATCGCAATCTTCACCCTGGTGGTCACTCAGTTGTTCAACCTGGTGCTGATTGGCCCGTTGGCGCACGCTGGGCTGGCCCTGGCGATCAGTGCCGGTGCCTGTCTCAACGCCGGATTGCTGTTCTATCAACTGCGTAAACAGCAGATGTATCAGCCGCAGCCGGGTTGGGCCAAGTTTGGTTTCAAGTTGGTGATCGCGGTGACGGTGATGTCGGCAGTGCTGCTGCTTGGCATGCATTTCATGCCGGCGTGGGATCAAGGTCACATGCTTGAGCGCTTCCTGCGTCTGGGCGCTTTGGTGGCTGCCGGCGTATTGGCGTATTTCGGTATGTTGCTGCTGCTGGGTTTCCGCCTGCGCGACTTCAATCGCAAGGCCTTGAGCTAAGGTTTTACCCTTTATAAGCAGGCGCGGGCCGGCAGTTTTGTCGGCTCGTTCACTTTGCGTTACGGTGTTGCCTGTCGTCGGCCGTCGGGTGTGGTTATAATCGACCACTTTATGAGCAAGAAGCGCGTTATGCAGCTGGTTCGAGGCCTCCACAACTTGCGCCCCCAGCATCGGGGCTGCGTCGCCACTATTGGCAACTTTGACGGTGTTCACCGTGGTCACCAGGCTATCCTGGCCCGACTGCGTGAGCGTGCGCTCGAGTTGGGCGTACCCAGCTGCGTGGTGATTTTCGAACCGCAGCCACGGGAATTCTTCGCTCCCGAGACCGCGCCGGCGCGTCTGGCGCGGTTGCGCGACAAGCTGCAACTGCTGGCCGCCGAAGGCGTTGACCGGGTTTTGTGCCTGGCCTTCAACCAGCGCTTGAGCAAGCTCAGCGCCAGTGAGTTCGTCGACACCATCCTCGTCGATGGCCTCGGTGTGCAGCACCTGGAAGTCGGTGACGATTTCCGCTTCGGTTGCGACCGCCTCGGCGATTTCGACTTCCTGCTGCAAGCCGGGCAGGTTCACGGTTTTACCGTCGAAGCGGCGCAAACCGTCGAGCTGGACGGCATTCGCGTCAGCAGCACGCAGGTGCGCAACGCGTTGGCCGCCGCCGATTTTGCCTTGGCCGAACGTTTGCTCGGTCGCCCGTACCGGATTGCCGGTCGCGTGCTGCATGGCCAGAAGCTGGCCCGGCAACTGGGTACGCCCACAGCCAATATTCAACTCAAGCGTCGTCGCGTGCCGTTTACCGGGGTGTATCTGGTGGATGTCGATATCGACGGCAAGACCTGGCCCGGCGTCGCCAATATCGGCGTACGGCCCACGGTGCAAGGTGATGGCAAGGCCCACCTTGAAGTCCATCTTCTAGATTTTGCCGGCGATCTGTATGACCGGCGTTTGACGGTGGTTTTCCACCAAAAGCTGCGTGAAGAGCAGCGCTTCGCCTCCCTGGAGGCATTGAAAACGGCGATCAATGCGGATGTCGCCACCGCCCGTGCACTAGCCGCACCTAGCGCCCATCGCTAATGAAGAGCCTTAAATGACCGACTATAAAGCCACGCTAAACCTTCCGGACACCGCCTTCCCAATGAAGGCCGGCCTGCCACAGCGCGAACCGCAGATCCTGCAGCGCTGGGACAGTATTGGCCTGTACGGAAAGTTGCGCGAGATTGGCAAGGATCGTCCGAAGTTCGTTCTGCATGACGGCCCTCCGTATGCCAACGGCACGATCCACATCGGTCACGCACTGAACAAGATTCTCAAGGACATGATCATCCGCTCGAAGACCCTGTCGGGTTTCGACGCGCCCTATGTTCCGGGTTGGGACTGCCACGGCCTGCCGATCGAGCACAAGGTTGAAGTGACCCACGGCAAGAACCTGGGCGCGGACAAGACCCGCGAGCTGTGCCGTGCCTACGCCACCGAGCAGATCGAAGGGCAGAAGTCCGAATTCATCCGTCTCGGCGTGCTGGGCGACTGGGCCAACCCGTACAAGACCATGGATTTCAAGAACGAGGCCGGTGAAATCCGCGCCCTCGCCGAAATCGTCAAGGGCGGTTTCGTGTTCAAAGGCCTCAAGCCGGTGAACTGGTGCTTCGACTGCGGTTCGGCCCTGGCTGAAGCGGAAGTCGAGTACGAGACCAAAAAGTCCTCGACCATCGACGTGGCCTTCCCGATCGCTGACGAAGCCAAACTGGCTGCCGCGTTCGGTCTGCCGTCGCTGGGCAAACCTGCCTCGATCGTGATCTGGACCACCACCCCGTGGACCATCCCGGCCAACCAGGCGCTGAACGTTCACCCGGAATTCAACTACGCGCTGGTTGATGTCGGCGACAAGCTGCTGGTATTGGCTGAAGAACTGGTCGAAGCCTGCCTGGCGCGCTACAGCCTGGAAGGCTCGGTCATCGCGACCACCACCGGTAAAGAGCTGGAGCTGATCAATTTCCGTCACCCGTTCTATGACCGTCTGTCGCCGGTGTACCTGGCTGACTACGTTGAACTGGGCGCCGGCACGGGCGTGGTTCACTCCGCTCCTGCCTATGGCGTGGACGACTTCGTAACCTGCAAGAAATACGGCATGGTCAACGACGACATCCTCAATCCAGTGCAGAGCAATGGCGTGTACGTGCCGTCGCTGGAATTCTTCGGCGGCCAGTTCATCTGGAAGGCCAACCCGGCCATCGTCGACAAGCTGACCGAAGTCGGTGCGCTCATGCACACCACCGTCATCGAACACAGCTACATGCACTGCTGGCGCCACAAGACTCCGCTGATCTACCGCGCCACCGCGCAGTGGTTCATCGGCATGGACAAAGAGCCAACCAGCGGCGACACCCTGCGTGTGCGCTCGCTCAAAGCCATCGAAGACACCAAGTTCGTTCCGGCCTGGGGTCAGGCGCGTCTGCACTCGATGATTGCCAACCGTCCGGACTGGTGCATCTCGCGTCAGCGCAACTGGGGCGTGCCGATCCCGTTCTTCCTCAACAAGGAAAGCGGCGAACTGCACCCGCGCACCGTCGAGCTGATGGAAGAAGTCGCCAAGCGCGTTGAAGTCGAAGGCATCGAAGCCTGGTTCAAGATGGACGCTGCTGAGTTGCTCGGCGACGAAGCGCCGCTGTACGACAAGATCAGCGACACCCTCGACGTCTGGTTCGATTCGGGCACCACGCACTGGCATGTCCTGCGCGGTTCGCACCCGATGGGTCACGAGAGCGGCCCGCGCGCCGATCTGTACCTGGAGGGTTCCGACCAACACCGTGGCTGGTTCCACTCGTCGCTGCTGACCGGTTGCGCCATCGACAATCACGCGCCGTACCGCGAACTGCTGACCCACGGTTTTACCGTTGACGAGTCTGGTCGCAAGATGTCGAAGTCGCTGAAAAACGTGATCGAGCCGAAAAAGATCAACGACACATTGGGCGCTGACATCATGCGTCTATGGGTCGCTTCGACAGATTATTCGGGCGAGATCGCGGTATCGGATCAGATCCTGACACGCAGCGCGGACGCCTATCGTCGTATCCGTAACACCGCGCGATTCCTGCTTTCGAACCTCAGCGGTTTCGACCCGGCCACCGATATCCTGCCGGCCGAAGAAATGCTCGCGCTGGATCGTTGGGCGGTCGACCGCACCTTGCTGCTGCAACGCGAGTTGCAAGAGCACTACGGCGAATACCGTTTCTGGAACGTCTACTCGAAGATCCACAACTTCTGCGTGCAGGAGCTGGGTGGTTTCTACCTCGACATCATCAAGGACCGTCAGTACACCACTGGCGCCAACAGCAAGGCCCGCCGTTCGGCGCAAACCGCGCTGTTCCACATCTCCGAAGCGCTGGTGCGCTGGATCGCGCCGATCCTCGCCTTCACCGCCGACGAACTGTGGGAATACCTGCCGGGCGAACGTAACGAATCGGTCATGCTCAACACCTGGTATGAAGGTCTGACCGAGCTGCCGGAAGGCTTCGAGCTGGGTCGTGAGTACTGGGATCGCATCATGGAAGTGAAGGTTGCGGTCAACAAAGAGATGGAAATCCAGCGCGCGGCCAAAGCCGTCGGTGGCAACCTGCAGGCCGAAGTGACGCTGTATGCCGAAGACGCGCTGAGCGCCGACCTGGCCAAGCTGAGCAACGAACTGCGCTTTGTCCTGATCACCTCGACGGCGAGCGTGGCGCCTTTTGTTCAGGCACCTGCTGAGGCGGTCTCCACCGAAGTCAGCGGCCTGAAGTTGAAGATCGTCAAGTCGGCCTTCCCGAAATGCGCCCGTTGCTGGCATTGCCGCGAAGACGTCGGCGTGAACCCGGAGCATCCGGAAATCTGCGGTCGTTGCGTCGACAACATCAGCGGCGCCGGCGAGGTTCGTCACTATGCCTAATGCCGTTGGCCGTTTCGGACGGTTGAGCTGGCTGTGGTTGAGTCTGCTGGTTCTGGTCATCGACCAGGCCAGCAAGTTCTACTTCGAAGGCAAGCTTGAAATGTTCCAGCAGATCGTGATCATTCCCGATTACTTCAGCTGGACCCTGGCTTACAACACCGGCGCTGCGTTCAGCTTCCTGGCGGACAGCTCCGGCTGGCAGCGCTGGCTGTTCGCCCTGATCGCGATTGTGGTCAGTGCGGTGCTGGTGGTCTGGCTCAAACGCCTGGGCCGCAACGAAACCTGGCTGGCCGTCGCGCTGGCGCTGGTATTGGGCGGCGCACTGGGCAATCTGTATGACCGCATTGCCCTGGGCCATGTGATCGACTTCATTCTGGTGCACTGGCAGAACCGCTGGTACTTCCCGGCGTTCAACTTCGCCGACAGCGCCATTACCGTTGGCGCGGTGATGCTGGCACTGGATATGTTCAAAAGTAAAAAGACCGGAGACGCCGTTCATGACTGAACAGGTATTGGCTGAGCAACGCATCGGCCAGAACACGGAAGTCACTTTGCACTTTGCACTGCGCCTGGAGAACGGCGACACCGTCGACAGTACGTTCGACAAAGCCCCGGCGACCTTCAAAGTCGGCGACGGCAACCTGCTGCCGGGTTTCGAAGCTGCGCTGTTCGGCTTCAAGGCCGGCGACAAGCGCACGCTGACCGTCGAGCCGGAAAACGCCTTCGGCCAGCCGAACCCGCAGAATGTGCAGATCATCCCGCGTTCGCAGTTCGTCGACATGGAGTTGTCGCCGGGTTTGCTGGTGATCTTCAACGATGCGGCCAATACTGAGCTGCCGGGTGTGGTGAAAGAGTTCGACGACACGCAAGTGACCATCGACTTCAACCACCCGCTATCGGGCAAGACGCTGACCTTTGATGTGGAAATCATTTCCGTCAAAGCGATCTGAAACTGTGGGGGCGAGCCTGCTCGCTCCCACAGTTGGTAATTCATTGTTTTCGCGCGCAAGACACGAGGCACAGCATGCAAATCAAACTCGCCAACCCCCGTGGCTTCTGCGCCGGCGTGGACCGTGCGATCGAAATCGTCAACCGCGCCCTGGAAGTTTTCGGGCCGCCGATCTATGTGCGTCACGAAGTGGTGCACAACAAGTTCGTCGTTGAAGACCTGCGCAGCCGCGGGGCGATCTTCGTCGAAGAGCTGGATCAGGTGCCGGACGACGTCATCGTGATCTTCAGCGCTCACGGCGTATCCCAGGCCGTACGTACCGAAGCCGCTGGCCGTGGCCTGAAAGTATTCGACGCCACCTGCCCGCTGGTCACCAAGGTGCACATCGAAGTGGCGAAATACAGCCGCGATGGCCGTGAATGCATCCTGATCGGCCACGCCGGTCACCCGGAAGTCGAAGGCACCATGGGCCAGTACGACGGCAGCAATGGCGGCGCGATCTACCTCGTCGAAGACGAGAAAGACGTCGCCGAGTTGCAGGTGCATAACCCGGACAAACTGGCTTTCGTGACCCAGACCACACTGTCGATGGACGACACCAGTCGTGTCATCGATGCGCTGCGTACGCGCTTCCCGGCCATCGGCGGCCCGCGCAAGGACGACATCTGCTACGCCACACAAAACCGTCAGGACGCGGTCAAGCAATTGGCTGACGAGTGCGACGTGGTGTTGGTGGTGGGCAGCCCGAACAGCTCCAACTCCAATCGTCTGCGTGAACTCGCCGAGCGCATGGCCACACCGGCCTACCTGATCGACGGTGCCGAAGACCTGCAAAAGAGCTGGTTCGATGGCGTTGAGCGTATCGGCATCACCGCCGGTGCCTCCGCGCCGGAAGTACTGGTGCGCGGCGTGATTCAGCAATTGCAGGCCTGGGGCGCTATCGGTGCCGATGAGCTGGCCGGGCGTGAAGAGAACATCACGTTCTCGATGCCTAAAGAGCTGCGCGTGCGTTCGATCTGACGCTATTGGCTTTTTGACACAGCGCCTGCTCAGCCTCTTTACTGTTCAGGCGCACCCGGCCAGTCGCCGCCAGCACGATCTGGCGCTGACTGACCGGCTCGCGAACGGAGCAAACATGTAATGTCCCTGCCTGAAATGCCCGCCCGGGCATCAGCGGTTGCCCCAAACCGCTGAAACGTACGTACCGACTCACTGACCAATTGCCGACAATCGGCACCTGCGTGTCGCTCGCACGCTCTTGCAGCAGCGGATTGCTGCTGTCCTTCGGCCCTTTGCCGCTGATATCCAGAATGATCCGCCAGCCCTGACTCCAGTCGCCGTTGATGCCATGAATCACCACGCTCTGATTGCGCGTGATGGCCAGTGTGCGGGCGTTGCGAAGGCCATCGAGCAGGGATTGCGCCGCCTGATCCCGATGGTTCGATTCTCTGAGCGCGGCAAACGCCGGACTGACCAGCAGCAGAACAATTATGCCAATCGCCAGTCCCATAAGCAGTTCGATCAGGCTGAAACCCTGTTGCGACATGAAAACTCCCTCCGTGGAGTGTGATGAACGGCGCGCTCCGTGCGCCGGGCAGGGCAAATCAACCGACGCGGGCCGGTTGAATGTTCTAGCGTGTAGAAGCAGGTATAGCCGACGGCAACGGAGGGCATCGATGGATCTTCGTACAAAAGGTTTCACGCTGATCGAGTTGTTGGTCGCGATCGCGATCTTCGTGATCCTGATTACCCTGGCAGTGCCGGCGTTTACCCGTTCGATACAGGGCAGCAAGGCTGACACCGAAATGGGCGACCTGCAGCGGGCGATCAATTTCGCCAGGCTCGAGGCCATCGACCGTGGTACGACGCTGCGCTTGCGTCCAACCGCTGGTGGCAGCGTCTGGACCGGTGAACTGGCGGTCTACGACAGTACTGGCAATCCGGCCAATGTGTTGCGGGTTGTTCCCGCGATGAGCAGCGGCGCGACTCTGACGCTACCCTCAGGAGTGACCGCACTGGATTTCAACAACCTTGGCGGTCTGGCGGCACCGTCGACGGCGGTGGCCATAAGTTACACGTTGGGAACGCAAAGCAGGACGCTGAACGTGTGTTTGAACGGACGAATTCAATTGGGTGGAACTTGCGGATGAGGGCAGGGAGTCAACACGCACAGCAGGGCATGACGCTGATCGAGGTACTGGTCGCGTTGCTGATTCTGACGGTCGGGCTGCTGGGCGCGGCGGCAGTGCAGCTGAATGCGCTGAAGTACACCGACAGCTCACGGATGACCAGCCAGGCCAGTTTCATTGCCTACGACATGATGGACCGCATCCGTGCCAACTCCGGCGCCGACTACACCGTCACGCCTCCGACCTCGGCCAATCCGAGCGTTGCCCGCGATCAGGACCTCTACGATTTCTCCACCAATATCAGCAATTTCGGCGGGCCGACGGCGACCGGTAGCATCACCCTCAATCAGCGCGTTTACACCATCACGATCAACTGGAGCGATGCGCGGGCAGCCAACACTGTCAGCGCCCAGCGCAGTTTTGTCCTGAGCAGTCGCGCCGCAGTCGATCCGGTGGCCACACCATGAGGCGCCATCAGCGGGGGTTCGGCCTGATCGAAATGCTCATCGCCCTGGCACTGGGCCTCATCGTGGTGCTGGGTGTGGTGCAGATTTTCATTGCGGCAAAAAATACCTATGTCAGCCAGAGCAGCGCCGCCGCGATGCAGGAAGACGCGCGTTTTGTGTTGAGCAAAATGATTCAGGAAATTCGCATGGTCGGGATGTTCGGTTGTCTGGGCACTGTCCTCGATTCGAGCTCCGCGGGCGACTTCTACGCTGCACAGGTCACGCCGATCAATTGGGACAACGCCAATCTCAAACTGACACTGGTGACCGCCGATATTGGCAGTGGTGGAGGCACGCCAACCTGGACGGTGCTCTCCGATTGCCGCAATAGCGCAACGGCCTATACCGGCTTGCGCTCCCCGGCGAGCGGGCAAATCGCGTTCCCGATCCGGCGTCTGATCTACAGCTTCAGCAACAATCAGATTCTCATGGGCACCGGCAGCGGCACGCCGACCCAGCAGGTGCTGGTGAGCAACGTCAGTGCGTTCAACGTCACCTTCGGTCTGGCCAGTTCCGCGACTGATGTGGCGGCCTCGACTTACAGCGCCAACCCCAGCGACCCGGCGCGTATCCGCAGTGTGCGCCTGAGCCTGACCCTCACCGACCCGAACAACCGGGTGCGCAATCAAACCTTCAACGTGGTTGCCGCTTTGCGCAACCGCTTGCAGTGAGAGGCGCGCTGATGAGGATCTCTCTCCACACCCGTCAGGCGCAGCACGGCATGGTGCTGCTGGTCAGTCTGGTGTTCCTGTTGTTGCTGACCTTGATCGGATTGTCGTCGATGCAGAGTGCCAACCTGCAGGAAAAAATGGCCGGCAGCGTGAGTCTGCGTAATCAGTCGTTCCAGACTGCCGAGGCGGCTTTACGCGTCGGCGAAAGCGCTGTGCAACTGGACAGTTATTCACTCGCCGTGTGCAGTGGCACTACCCAATGCGCACCGCCGGCGGAATCGTCGGTGGTCAGCGCGGCGGGGTTCAACTCGACTTCCGGGGTGACCTGGATCGCCGCTGGCAATGGTTTCTATGGCGTGCAGAACATCGGCACGACGCTGACCGCCGTCAACGTGCCGAGCAACACCTCGGCGACGCTGTATCGCGTCACCGCTGTCGGCATTGCCGGCAGCTCGCGCAGTGTGGTGGAGAGTGTGTATGCGAAGTACTGAACGCTGCGTATCTCTGCTGTTCGGCATGCTGCTGAGTTTGTATCTGGCGACGCCTGTCTATGCATTCACGCCTTCTGATTCACCGCTGTTGAGCGCCGCAGCGGTGCCACCGAATGTGATGTTGCTGATCGACGACTCGGGGAGTATGAACAGCATTATTTACGCCGCTGGATTTGATCCGAACATCAACCGTACACCCGCCCGGCAGTGCAATGCCTTCCTGGGATTGTGCTCTGCGCTGAATGCTCCGCAGATCACCGGCGACACGGTGTTTCTATCGAGCCTGCCGAACTCCGGGTGCTCGGGGGGCGCCTATGCGTTCTACAACAACAGCGTGGCGCCGTTATGCCTGAAACTGCCCGACCCCGTAGGCAATGAAAACACCCGATATTCCGCCGATTACATTTCTTATATCGTCGGCCTGGCCATCAGCAACGGCACCCGTGACTTCACCACAGGGGCGATTCCCAACGATTACCGAATGAACGTTGCGCGTAACGTGTCGACGGCGCTGGTCACCAGCAATCGCACTTTGCGTATTGGTCTGTCGACTTTCAACCCAGTCACCAACAACGACTCTGGTAATGGCGGTTATATCGCCCGCGCGATCAGCGACTTGGCGCCGGCGTCCGGGAGCGTCACGCAGGCGCAGGCAGACACCAACTACAACGCGCTGATCTCATCGATCAATGGTTTGAGTGCCGTGGCCAACACCCCGTTGGCAGAAACCTACTATGAAATCACCCGCTACATGCGCGGTATGGCGCCGTACTACAACAGCACGCCCGCGACCTACACCAGTCCGATCCAGTACCGCTGCCAGAAAAATTATGGCGTGGTGATAACCGATGGCTTGCCGACCTTCGACCGAACCTTTCCGAGCAACGACCCATTGGGCGGCAGCCGGTTACCGAACTGGGACGGTGTCAGCAATGACGGCAACAACCTCTATGGCGACAAAGAAGGGGATACGCTGTATCTGGATGACATCGCCAAGTTCGCCTTCGACATCGACATGCGTTCGACCGGTACCGACGCGGCGGGCAAGAGTTGGAACGCGGTGGATTTTCCCAAGCAGAATATGAACACCTATACCGTGGGCTTCACCGCCGACAACGACATGTTGTCCGATGCCGCCAGTTACGGACAGGGCCGGTATTACCAGGCGACTGACAGCACCGGACTCAACGCCGCGTTGTCGTCGGCGTTGAGTGATATCACTTCCAAGGCCGGTTCCGGCGGTAGTGGTGTCACCAGCGGCACCACACTGGCGAGCGGCACCAGTTACTTTCAGACCAGTTACGACCCCAAGGACTGGCGCGGTACGATCAAGTCCTTCGGCTTCAATGCATCCGGAGCGGTGAATACCTCTGCGGTACTCTGGACCACTGACACCACTATCGTACCGAGTGCGACCGCACCGACCTATCAGTCGTGGAACACTACAAGCAACGCCGCCGTTGCGCTGGCCTACGGTAATTTCTCCGCGCCCCAGCAGACGACACTCAGCCAAGGCCTGCCCACCGGCATCTCCGGCAGTGATCTGCTGGAGTGGAGCAAAGGCACCAACAAGAACGGGCTCAAAGTGCGTAGCGTGCTGCTCGGCGACATCATCAACTCGCCGTTGGTGCTGGCCTCACCGACGGACAAGACAGCCTCCGATCTGTCGGGCGACACCACGTACACCGCTTACCTGACCACCAAAGCGGCAAACATGAATGCCAGTCTGGTGGTGAACGCCAACGACGGTTTCGTCAACGTCATCAACTCGGCCAACGGCAGCCGTCGTTACGCTTATATGCCCTCCAGCGTATTGCCGTCGCTGCGGCTGATTGCCGATCCGAACTACATCAACGGTGTCAGCCACAAGTTTCTGGTCGACGGCCAAGTGGGCGTGTATGACGCCCAGCTCAGTAGCGCATGGAAAACCCTGGCCATCGGCGGAACCGGTGCCGGAGGTAAGACGTTTTACGCGCTGCAACTGTTCGACGCTTCGGCGGGTAACGTTTTGCGTGCGTTGTGGGAGGTCAGTGCGCCGGCGACTGCAAGCACCGCCAACGCTTTCAATGATCTGGGTTATGCCTACGCACGCCCGGAAGTGGCACGCTTGGCCGATGGTCGCTGGGCGGCTTTCATTGCCAACGGTTACGGCAGCAACTCCGGCGTGGCGGCGTTGTATGTGCTGGACCTACGTGATGGTTCGCTGATCAAGAAAATCGTCATCGACAGCACGGAAACCACCAATGGCTTGTCGTCGGTAAAACTCAAGGTCAATTCTTCGAACGTGGTGCAGGCCGCTTATGGCGGCGACTTGAAAGGGCGCCTGTGGAAATTCGATCTGAGCGCGACATCGACGGATAGCTGGGGCGTGGCATTTTCCGGCAAGCCGCTGTTCACGACGGCGGGTGGGGCGACTCAACCGATCACCGCGCAACCGCTACTGGCGGACAACGCGCTTGGCGGCAAACAGATTTTCGTCGGTACCGGTAAATTCAACGAGACGGCTGACAAGACCAACAAGGATTTGCAGGCGTTCTATTCGGTGTGGGATGCCGATGGCGGCTCCGGGCAGCTCACCGTCAGCAGTTTGCAGGCGCAGGCGGTTACTGGCGTGTTCTCCGGCAGTAGCGGGCAGTTCGTGACAACGACGCAGAACGACACGACCTATCCAGGAGAGAAGGGCTGGTACCTGCCCTTGGTGTATAACAACGCGCTGATCGGTGAGCGCGTGATCAATCAGGCCAGTCTGGTGCTTGGGCGAATCGTCTTCACCACCGCCAGCGTCGATACCACCGATCCCTGTTCCAGTTTCGGGACCGGCAAAGTGGCCGAGCTCGATGCGTTCAGCGGTAAGATGCTCAACTATGCGGTGTTCGATACCAACGGGGATGGAGCGGTTGACAGCAGCGACACGATTTCCAGTGGTGTGATATTTACCGGTGGCATTCCGACCTTGAACGCCATCGTCAACGGCGCAACACGCAAAATTTTTAACGATTCCAGCGGTAACATCACTACCTTGGTGGAAAAGGGCGGCGGTGGCAGCCGTCGTATCATGTGGCGACAAATACAGTAAGTGAGAGTTTGAGGCATGCGCAGATTCAACCGAGGTTTTACCCTGATCGAAATCATGATCGTGATTGCGATCATCGGGATCGTCATCACCATCGGCTATCCGAGCCTCACCGAATACGTGAAAAAGGGTCGCCGCGCCGAAGTGGTTTCGCTACTTTCGGAGCAGGCGCAGACTCTCGAGCGCTTCTACACCAAGAACAATACCTACACCAACGTTACCGGGCTCAGCACCGGCACTGATTTCTACACGATCACCCCGACCATCGCTGACCAGACCTTCCTGCTGACCGCCACCCGTAAAACGGGCACGGCCATGGCCACCGACAAGTGCGGGGACTTCACCCTGACCAACACTGGTGTCAGAAGCATGAACAACGCGACTACCGGGCTGACCACCAAGGATTGCTGGGGGCGCTGAGGCGCTTTCTTTCGGGTGCCTTTTGCGCCCACTGTCTTTTTTACGGTTGGATCAAACATGACCAGGCAACAGCAAGTGGTGATTGTCGGTGGCGGGGTGATTGGCCTGCTGACCGCCTACAATCTCGCCTCCGAAGTACGCAGCGTGGTGCTGCTCGATCGTTCAAACCTCGGCCAGGAATCGTCCTGGGCCGGCGGCGGCATCGTTTCGCCTTTGTATCCATGGCGCTATAGCCCGGCAGTCACCGCGCTGGCGCACTGGTCGCAGGATTTTTATCCACAGCTCGGCGCGCGACTGTTTGCCGATACCGGGGTCGATCCTGAAGTGCACACCACGGGCCTGTACTGGCTGGATCTGGATGACGAAGCCGAAGCGCTGGCCTGGGCTGAGCGGGAAAACCGTCCGCTGCGAGCTGTGGATATCTCGGCAGCGCATGATGCGGTGCCGGTGCTCGGGGGCGGTTTTTCCCGGGCGATCTATATGGCCGATGTCGCCAACGTGCGCAATCCGCGTCTGGTGAAGTCGCTGAAAGCGGCGTTGCAGGCACTGCCGAACGTGACCATTCACGAACAATGCGAAGTCAGCGGGTTTGTCCGCGAGGGTGAGCAGGTTATTGGCGTCGAGACATCGAAGGGTGTGATCAAGGGCGATCAGATCGTGCTGACGGCAGGGGCGTGGAGCGGTGATCTGCTGAAGACGCTGGACCTGACGCTGCCGGTCGAACCAGTCAAAGGCCAGATGATTCTCTACAAGTGCGCAGCGGACTTTTTGCCAAGCATGGTCTTGGCCAAGGGCCGTTATGCGATTCCACGTCGCGACGGGCATATCCTGATCGGCAGCACGCTGGAGCACGAGGGTTACGACAAGACGCCGACGGATGTGGCGCTGGAAAGCCTCAAGGCTTCTGCGGTGGAGTTGCTGCCGGCGTTGGCCGATGCCGAAGTGGTCGGGCACTGGGCCGGGCTGCGTCCGGGTTCACCAGAGGGCATTCCGTACATTGGCCGGGTGCCGGGGTTTGCCGGGTTGTGGTTGAACTGCGGGCATTACCGCAATGGGCTGGTGCTGGCGCCGGCGTCGTGTCAGTTGTTTGCCGATGTGATGCTGGGCAGGGCGCCGATTATTGATCCGGCGCCGTATGCGCCGGAAGGCCGCATTTAGTCAGATATTTCTCTGTAGCCTGGTAGATCG
>NZ_JAMLFX010000011.1:53933-63486 GCF_023634765.1 Pseudomonas sp. AKS31 | reverse complement strand
CGAGCAGGCTCGCTCCCACAGTTGATCTTTGTCGATCACAAAAACCAATGTGGGAGCGAGCCTGCTCGCGATGGGGCCCTCAATCCAGGCCCAATTTCTTCAAGCGATAACGCATCGACCGAAACGAAAGGCTCAACCGCTGCGCCGCCGCCGTGCGATTCCAGCGCGTTTCTTCCAGCGCTTGCAGAATCAGCTTCCGCTCGACGTTCTCCAGGTAATCCTCAAGATTGTCGATCTGCGTCAGATCGGCAATCCCGCCGTCCGCCGCGCAGTTGCCTTCGCTCAGACGTAAATCTTCAGCCTCGATCGTGCGGTTTTCACACAAGGTGTGTGCCCGCTCAAGCACGTTTTCCAACTCCCGCACGTTCCCCGGAAACCGGTAATTCTTCAGCGCTTCCAACGCCTGAGGATGTAAACGCGCTGCCGGTTGGCCGGTGTCCTTGGCCAAACGCTTGAGCATGTGCGCCGCCAACACTTCGATGTCATCGCGCCGCTCTCGCAAGGGCGGCACGCGCAGTTCGATCACGTTCAAGCGGTAATAAAGATCCTGACGAAAGCGTTCGGCCGCGACCTCTGCATCGAGATCCTTGTGCGTGGCGCAGAGAATCCGCACATCAACCACGCTTTCCTGCTGGCCGCCGACACTGCGCACGGCTTTTTCCTGAATCGCCCGCAGCAGTTTGACCTGCATCGACAGCGGCAAGTCGGCCACTTCATCGAGGAATAACGTGCCGCCATGAGCTGCCTGAAACAGCCCCGGCTTGTCCTCGACCGCGCCGGTGAAACTGCCTTTGCGATGGCCGAAAAACTCGCTTTCCATCAGTTCCGACGGGATCGCTCCACAGTTCACCGGCACGAACGGCTGACCAGCGCGCGGCCCTTGCTCGTGGATCAGACGCGCAACCAGTTCCTTGCCACTGCCGGACTCGCCACTGATGTAAACCGGCGCCTGACTGCGCGCGAGTTTGTCGATTTGCTTGCGCAGACTACGCATGGGCGGTGAGTCGCCGAGCAAGCGCCGATCGATGGAGGTCAGGCTGCCTCCCGCCGCCGGCATGCGCAGGGCGGTGCCGACCAGTTCGCGCAAGCGGGTAAGGTCCACCGGTTTGGTGAGAAAGTCGAAAGCCCCTGCTTTCAAGGCGTTGATCGCCGTTTCCAGGCTGCCATAGGCAGTGATCATCGCCACCGGCAATTGTGGATAACGTTGCTGCATTTGCTGCACCAGTTCCAGCCCAGTACCGTCGGGCAAGCGCATGTCGGTCAGGCACAGGTCAAAGTTCTCGCGGTTCAACAACGCCTGGGCTTCAGCCAGATTACGCGCGCTGCAGGTGTCGAGTTTCATCCGTCCCAGGGTGATTTCCAGGAGTTCGCGGATATCCGGTTCGTCGTCGACGATGAGGATTTTTTGCCGTGGGCTCGTGTTCAACTTTGTTTCCGTCCGTGAGCAAAGGTGATGCGAAAGCAGCCGCCGTCTTGGCGTGACTGGAAGTCTAGGCGCGCTTGGTTGCTTTCGCACAGCTCACGGGACAGATAAAGCCCAAGGCCGGTGCCCTGGCTGCTGGTGGTGAAGAAGGGTTCGAACAGATGTGTTTGTTCATCGGCAGGCACGCCGGGACCGTTGTCCTGCACTTCGAGGACTGCCAACTGGCTGTCGGGATCGCTGAACAACGATAGCCAGACTTCGGCCTGATCATGCAGCAGGGCGCTGTGGCGCCAGCCGTTGCGTAACAGATTGTCGAGAATTTGCGTGAGCTGGTTCGGGTCCATCAGCGTGGTGAAATCTCCCGAATTGATCCGCAGGTGAATCTGCTGGCGTTCGCTGGCCTGTTCACGGCTTTCGGCAACGAAGTTTTCCAGCCATGGCTTGAGATCCAGGCGTTGCGGCGCGCTTTGTTGGCGGCGGGACAGTTGCAGGACGTTTTCGATGACTCGGTTCATGCGCTGGGAGTGGTCTTGAATAATCTGCGTCAGACGCCGATCCGCGCGGTCGAGTTCCTCGGACTCAGCCAATAGCTGTGCGGCGTGACTGATGGCACCCAGCGGATTGCGGATCTCGTGGGCGATGCCGGCGGTCAGGCGGCCAAGCGCGGCCAGTTTCAGTTGCTGAGCTTGCTGGGCGATTTGCGCGAGGTCTTCAAGAAACACCAGGGTTTGCTGGTTCGGGCTTTGTTCGAGGGCGATGAAGCTTGGTTGCAGTTCCAGGCCATTGCCGGGGATTTTCAGGCTCTGCGGGCGCAAGGTTGGGTTGTTCATCCACAGTTGCAGGCGATCGACCAGCGCCGTGGAATAGTCATCGATCAAATGCCCCTGAAGGTGCGACTGCGCGAGCAGGGTTTGTGCGCTGTGGTTGGCCAACTGCACCCGGCGCGCCTCGTCGAGCACCAGAATGCCGGTGCGCATGCGTTGCAGGATCAACGCGTTGAGGGCTTCGAGACTGACCACTTCGCTGGCACGTTGCTCGGCGAGGGTTTCGCTGACTTCGAGGCGGCGGATCAGCCCCTGCACCAGCAACGACGCGGCAAAGCACAGGGCACCGAGTGTGCCGGCCTGCAAGTATTCATTGGCGCTCAGGGGGTGATTGAAGCCGAGCAGGAAACTCGAGCCGACGATGCCCAGCGCACCGATGGCGGCGATCAACAGGCCGATGCGTCGCCGTAGCAAGGTGTTGCTGATCGCCACCGAGACAATCAGCAAATTGCCCAGGGCACTACCGACACCGCCCGCCGCAAAGAACAAACCGCATAAAAGCAGGACATCGACGAGGGCCAGGCTGAACAGTTGCGCCGGCCGTCGGGTGTTCTCCAGGAACACCACCAACAGAATATTGAGGATCAGGTACAGCCAACTGCCGCCGCGCAGCAATTCGTCATTGGCCGACGTCAGCAGGCGGTTGTCCATGTTGCTGGAGATCAGCAGCACCAGCGTGATGCCGATACTCAAGCGGTAGAGATGATAAAGGCGCAGCAGGCGCTGCGCCTGTTTGCTGTCGGCGTGGGTGGCCTCAGCGATCACGGGTACCCGGGCCTTGCTCAAGGTGAGCCTGGCTGCAATACCACTGTTGTTGCACGCTCAGCGCGCGATCGCGCGGCAGGTGCACGCCGCAATGGGCGCAGCGCACCATCGGTGGAGCATCCTGTTCGCGAGGGGCACGGTTGGATTGATTGGACGCGGCAGGCGCCTTGAATTTACGCCACAACCATATCGCGGCGAAAATCACGACGATCCAGAACAATAAACGAAGCATGATGAGCGGCTTTTCGACTGATGATCCGGCAGTTTAGCCAAGGACCTGACGAGCGCACAGCTGATTAAAGCGCGGAAATGAAAAAGGGAGATCCGCAGATCTCCCTTTTCTGTACATCCGGTGTGATCAGTCGAACACGCCGAAGGTCATGTAGCTGAACCACGAACGGTCGGTGTTGCTCGACTCGGGCTCCGGCTCTTCGATCACGTCGCCGTTTTCGTCCTTAGGCTTGAGCTCGTTCGGGATCGCGTCTTTCGCATCCTGGAACTGCTTCTGCACGTCCTGGTTGGCGCGGGTTTCTCCCGGCGGCAGCGGTGGACGCGATTCGATCAGACCCAAAGTCGCCTTGCTCAGGAACGAGCGGTTGTCGGCTTCAGCAACCCGTGGCACGAACTGGCCGTCTTGCAGGCTCGGGTGGTTCGGGTAGTTGAGCTTCAGGGTCTCCAGGCTGGTCGCCGCCAGTTCGTCCAGGTGCAGACGCTGGTAGGCTTCAGTCATTACCGCCAGGCCGTCACCGACCGATGGGGTTTCCTGGAAGTTTTCCACGACATAACGACCACGGTTGGCAGCGGCTACATAAGCCTGACGGGTCAGGTAGTAGTCGGCCACGTGGATTTCGTAGGCGGCCAGCAGGTTGCGCAGGTAGATCATGCGCTGCTTGGCGTCCGGCGCGTAGCGGCTGTTCGGGTATCGGCTGGTCAGCTGGGCGAACTCGTTGTACGAGTCGCGCGCGGCGCCCGGGTCACGCTTGGTCATGTCCAGCGGCAGGAAGCGCGCCAGCAGGCCAACGTCCTGGTCGAACGAAGTCAGGCCTTTCAGGTAGTACGCGTAATCCACGTTCGGATGCTGCGGATGCAAACGAATGAAACGCTCGGCGGCAGACTTTGCAGCTTCCGGCTCGGCGTTCTTATAGTTGGCGTAGATCAGTTCCAGCTGTGCCTGATCGGCGTAGCGACCGAACGGATAACGCGACTCCAGAGCCTTCAGCTTGGCTGTAGCGCTGGTGTAGCTGTTGTTGTCCAGGTCAGTCTGAGCCTGCTGATACAGCTCGGCTTCGCTGAGGTTTTCGTCTACGACTTCCTTCGATGAGCAAGCAGCGGTCAATGCGAGGATGGCGATCAGCAGCAGGTGTTTCACTTGCATGGCGGCTTGCGTCCCTATGACGGCCGCTGTCTTGGGCGGGGCCGTCCTGTTATGATGAGCGCCCCGTTGAAAAGCCTCGGGGCAAAAGACGCCCGTATTTAACCACAAGCGCGCAGCCGAAACCAAAGGCTGTGCCGACGCCCAGTCAGAGCATGTCCGATAAAATTGAACTTCGCGCAGAGGTGCCGTCCGATTTGGGCGGCCAACGCCTCGATCAAGTCGCCGCCCAACTCTTCGCTGAGCACTCACGCTCGCGCCTTTCCGCCTGGATCAAAGAAGGTCGCCTGACTGTGGACGGGGCGGTCATCCGCCCTCGCGACATCGTGCACGGCGGTGCCATCCTTGAGCTGACTGCTGAGCAGGAAGCCCAGGGCGAGTGGATCGCCCAGGACATCGAGCTCGACATCGTCTATGAAGACGACGACATCCTGGTGATCAACAAGCCTGCGGGCCTGGTGGTGCACCCGGCTGCCGGTCACGCCGATGGCACGCTGCTCAACGCGTTGCTGCACCATGTGCCGGACATCATCAATGTCCCGCGCGCCGGTATCGTGCATCGTCTGGACAAGGACACCACCGGTCTGATGGTGGTGGCCAAGACCATTCAGGCGCAGACCAAGCTGGTTACGCAATTGCAGAGCCGCAGCGTCAGCCGGATCTACGAGTGCATCGTGATTGGCGTGGTCACCGCCGGGGGCAAGATCAACGCCCCGATTGGTCGCCACGGCCAGCAGCGCCAGCGCATGGCGGTGATGGAGGGCGGCAAGCCTGCCGTCAGCCACTACCGCGTGCTGGAGCGCTTCCGTTCCCACACCCATGTACGGGTGAAACTGGAAACCGGTCGTACGCACCAGATCCGCGTGCACATGGCGCACATCAACTTCCCGTTGGTCGGCGACCCGGCGTACGGCGGTCGTTTCCGCATTCCGCCAGCCGCTAACCCGACGATGGTTGAATCCCTCAAGCACTTCCCGCGTCAGGCGCTGCATGCACGCTTCCTGGAACTCGATCACCCGACGAGCGGCGAGCGCATGAGCTGGGAATCGCCGCTGCCGGAGGATTTCGTCTGGCTGCTGACCCTGCTCAAGCAGGATCGCGAGGCTTTCGTCGGATGAACTGGCTGACGCCGGACTGGCCTGCGCCGGCCTGCGTCAAAGCCTGCGTCACCACCCGCGAGGGCGGTGTCAGCGAGGTGCCGTTCGACAGCCTCAATCTGGGCGATCATGTCGATGATCGTCCTGAGGCCGTCGCCGAGAACCGTCGGCGTCTGACCGAGCACTTCTCTATACAGCCTGCCTGGTTGCAGCAAGTGCACGGGATTGCCGTGGCGCACGCTGATCCGGGGATCGTTGCGACTGCAGATGCGAGCTGGACGGCAACGCCGGGTATTGCCTGCGCGGCGATGACGGCGGATTGTCTGCCGGCATTGTTCTGCGATCGTGCGGGTACTCGCGTCGCGGCGGCTCACGCCGGTTGGCGTGGTCTGGCGGCGGGCGTGCTTGAGGCAACCCTCGACAGTCTCGATGTTCCGGCTGCAGAGGTGCTGGTCTGGCTCGGCCCGGCCATTGGCCCAAAAGCCTTTGAAGTCGGCCCCGAAGTACGGGAAGTCTTCGTCAATCAACTGCCCGAAGCGGCAAAAGCCTTCGCGCCGAGCGACAATGCCGGCAAGTTCATGGCGGACATTTATCTGCTGGCGCGCCTGCGTCTGGCTGAGCGGGGTGTCACCGCTGTTTATGGTGGCGGTTTCTGCACCGTGACCGATCCACGCTTCTTTTCTTATCGCCGTGCGTCGCGCACCGGTCGCTTTGCCTCCCTCGTTTGGCTCGCCCGCTAGACTTGTCTGACTTACATCAACTCTCCGACGCTTGAATCTCCCAGAATCGACCGCATCTACAGTGGTATCTGGCAGGTTTCTTTATTCAGGATGGTTTTCAGGTCCGGCCTGCTCAAAAGGAAGGTGACCCCATGCGTATAGACCGTTTAACCAGCAAATTACAGTTGGCCTTGTCCGACGCCCAGTCGTTGGCTGTCGGCCACGATCATCCGGCGATTGAGCCGGCGCACTTGATGCAAGCCATGCTTGAACAGCAGGGTGGTTCGATCAAACCTCTGCTGATGCAGGTGGGCTTCGACGTCAACAGCTTGCGTAAAGAGCTGACCAAAGAGCTCGACCAGTTACCGAAAATCCAGAACCCGACTGGTGACGTCAACATGTCGCAGGATCTGGCGCGCCTGCTTAATCAAGCTGACCGTCTGGCCCAGCAGAAGGGCGATCAGTTCATTTCCAGCGAACTGGTGCTGCTCGCGGCGATGGACGAGAACAGCAAGCTCGGCAAATTGCTGCTCGGCCAGGGCGTGAGCAAGAAAGCCCTGGAAAACGCGATCAACAACCTGCGTGGCGGCGAAGCGGTAAACGACGCCAACCACGAGGAGTCGCGGCAGGCGTTGGACAAGTACACCGTCGACCTGACCAAGCGCGCCGAAGAAGGCAAGCTCGATCCGGTGATCGGTCGTGATGACGAAATTCGTCGCACCATTCAGGTTCTGCAACGCCGCACCAAGAACAACCCGGTGTTGATCGGTGAGCCAGGCGTGGGTAAAACCGCGATTGCCGAAGGTCTGGCCCAGCGCATCATCAACGGCGAAGTGCCGGACGGCCTCAAAGGCAAGCGTCTGCTCTCGCTGGACATGGGGGCGCTGATTGCCGGTGCCAAGTATCGCGGCGAGTTCGAAGAGCGCCTGAAGTCGCTGCTCAACGAGCTGTCGAAGCAGGAAGGGCAGATCATTCTGTTCATCGACGAACTGCACACCATGGTCGGCGCCGGTAAAGGCGAAGGCTCGATGGATGCCGGCAACATGCTCAAGCCTGCGCTGGCGCGCGGTGAGTTGCACTGCGTCGGCGCGACCACGCTCAACGAGTACCGCCAATATATAGAGAAGGACGCAGCGCTTGAGCGACGCTTCCAGAAAGTCCTGGTGGATGAGCCGAGCGAAGAAGACACCATCGCCATCCTGCGTGGCCTCAAAGAGCGTTATGAGGTTCACCACAAAGTGGCGATCACCGACGGCGCGATCATCGCGGCGGCCAAGCTCAGCCATCGCTACATCACCGATCGGCAGTTGCCGGACAAGGCCATCGACCTGATCGACGAAGCCGCCAGCCGCATTCGCATGGAAATCGATTCCAAGCCGGAAGTACTGGATCGTCTGGAACGTCGCCTGATTCAGTTGAAGGTGGAATCCCAAGCGCTGAAGAAAGAAAGCGACGACGCGGCGAAGAAACGCCTGGAAAAACTCCAGGAAGAAATCGAGCGTCACGAGCGGGAGTATTCGGATCTGGAAGAAATCTGGAACTCGGAAAAAGCCGAGGTGCAGGGTTCTGCGCAGATTCAGCAGAAGATCGAGCAGTCGCGTCAGGAACTGGAAGCGGCGCGCCGTAAGGGCGACCTGAACCGCATGGCCGAGTTGCAGTACGGGGTTATCCCGGATCTGGAGCGCAGTCTGCAAATGGTCGATCAGCATGGCAAGAGCGAAAACCAGTTGCTGCGCAGCAAGGTGACTGAAGAAGAAATCGCTGAAGTCGTGTCGAAGTGGACCGGCATCCCTGTGTCGAAAATGCTCGAAGGCGAGCGCGACAAGCTGATGAAGATGGAAAGCCTGTTGCACCAACGTGTGATCGGTCAGGACGAAGCAGTGGTCGCCGTCGCCAACGCAGTGCGCCGTTCGCGTGCCGGGTTGTCCGACCCGAATCGTCCGAGCGGTTCGTTCATGTTCCTCGGCCCGACCGGTGTCGGTAAAACCGAGCTGTGCAAGGCGTTGGCCGAATTCCTCTTTGATACTGAAGAGGCGATGGTGCGGATCGACATGTCCGAGTTCATGGAGAAACATTCTGTGGCTCGCCTGATCGGTGCACCACCGGGATACGTCGGTTACGAAGAGGGCGGTTACCTGACCGAGGCGGTACGTCGCAAGCCTTACTCGGTGATCCTGCTGGACGAGGTCGAGAAGGCGCACCCGGATGTGTTCAACATCCTCCTGCAAGTGCTTGAGGATGGTCGTCTGACCGACAGCCATGGCCGCACGGTGGACTTCCGCAATACCGTCATCGTCATGACCTCGAACCTCGGTTCGGTGCAGATCCAGGAACTGGTCGGTGATCGTGAGGCGCAACGTGCTGCAGTAATGGATGCGCTGACGTCGCACTTCCGTCCGGAGTTCATCAACCGGGTCGACGAAGTGGTGATCTTCGAGCCTCTGGCACGGGATCAGATCGCGGGCATTACCGAGATCCAGTTGGGCCGTCTGCGCAGCCGTCTGGCCGAGCGCGAGCTGAGGCTGGAGCTGAGTCCGGAGGCGATGGACAAGCTGATCGCCGTTGGTTACGACCCGGTGTATGGCGCACGTCCTTTGAAACGAGCGATTCAGCGCTGGATCGAAAACCCGCTGGCGCAGTTGATCCTCTCGGGTCACTTCATGCCGGGCGATACGGCGACCGGCACGGTCGAGAACGACGAAATCGTTTTCAACTGAGCCAAAGCGCCAGGGAAAAAAGGAGGGCCCCACATTGTGGGGCCTTTTTTTTCGTTAGGCTGTTGAACTCAAAGGAAAAGGCTTGTAAAGTGCGCCCCGCAGTCAGTCACCGGCAGCGTTTCAATCCTCTGGATTGAAAACTGAAATAAGTTGCAAATCATTAACTTGAAAGCAATTTAGGGGGTTGACAGAGGTGTTCTAGGTTGTAGAATAGCGCGCCTCAGACACACGAACGCAGCGATGCGAAAACGGTGTCGAGAAGCTTCAGGTTTCACAGTTGTAAATTGAAATGTGTAGTTCCGTGATAGCTCAGTCGGTAGAGCAAATGACTGTTAATCATTGGGTCCCAGGTTCGAGTCCTGGTCACGGAGCCAATTTCAAACCGGGGTATAGCGCAGTCCGGTAGCGCGCCTGCTTTGGGAGCAGGATGTCAGGAGTTCGAATCCCCTTACCCCGACCATTTTTGGGTCGTTAGCTCAGTTGGTAGAGCAGTTGGCTTTTAACCAATTGGTCGTAGGTTCGAATCCCACACGACCCACCATTTTTGAAACCAGTTTGCGCTGGGATCGAATCTTAAGATCAGAGGCCAAAAGCGCTGATCGAAGAAGGCGATCTTTGAAAGGTCGCCTTTTTTTT
>NZ_JAMLFX010000011.1:33345-53923 GCF_023634765.1 Pseudomonas sp. AKS31 | reverse complement strand
AGCGCAGTCCGGTAGCGCGCCTGCTTTGGGAGCAGGATGTCAGGAGTTCGAATCCCCTTACCCCGACCATATTAAAAATCCTCGTATCGAAAGATACGGGGATTTTTTTTGTCCTGCGAAAAGGCAATTCCCTTCAAGTCATCGTACAACTGGCCGATAGCCCGCTAACACGAGGGGACTGCCATGGCTTTCGCCCTCGAATCTGGCCAATACAAAAATAAGGGCGTTCGTCATGTTGCTTCGTCAGTTGAATATTGCTCCCCGGGCGGCCCTGGGGTTCGCCCTGATCGCGGTGTTGGTGGCATTGCTCGGCGTGTTTGCGCTGGGGCAGATGTCGAGTATTCGCGACAGTGAAGTCGCGGTAGAAAATCAGTGGCTGCCGAGCATTCGTGGCGGCGACGAGATTCGCGAGATCATGCTGCGCATCCGCACCATCTCATTGCGCATGGCGCTGGATCAGGATGCGAATAATATCGCCACCTACCGCAGCCAGATGGACACCCGCGACAAGGAGCTGAGCGAGAAGATCGCCGCCTACGACAAACTGGTCGAGACTCCGGAAGGCCAGCAGCTATACGACCAATTCAAAAAGACCTTCGCCGCGTATCGCAGCGGCATCGCTCAATCCTTCGCCCTCGCTGAGCAAGGCAAGCGTGACGAGCTGACCAGGTTGTTACTGGTCGACATGAAAACCGTCGTCGATGGCTCCGGCAAACAACTCAACGACCTGGCGGACCTGTTCGCCAGACAGGTCGCCGCCGAAAGCCAGAAGTCCGCTGCGCACTACGAAAATTCGCGCACGATTGTCAGTTTGTTTATTGCCTTGGCCGCACTGGCCACCGTGGCACTGGCGATGATGCTCACTCGCAGTATCGTCCGGCCGCTGAGCAGCGCCGTGAGCGCAGCAGAAAGTGTCGCGCAGGGCGATCTGACCCGGCCGATCGAAACCCAGGGCAACGATGAAGTCAGTCGTTTGCTCAAGGCCTTGGCGACCATGCAGCAAAACCTGCGCGAAACGCTGCAGGGCATCAGCGGCTCGGCCACGCAACTGGCGACCGCTGCCGATGAACTCAATGTAGTGACACTCGACAGTACGCAGGGGCTGCAACAACAGAACAACGAGATCGAACAGGCCGCGACGGCTGTTAATCAGATGACGGCCGCAGTGGAAGAGGTCGCACGCAATGCGGTGTCGACATCTGACGCGACCCGTCAGTCCAGTGAGTCGGCGCATCTGGGGCAGGTGCGCGTCAGTGAGACCGCCACCGCTATCAACGCCCTGGCCAGCGATGTGCAACAGACTGGCGAGCTGGTGCAATCACTGGCCAACCAATCGCAGGACATTGGCAAAGTGCTCGACGTGATTCGGGCGATTGCCGAGCAGACCAACCTGCTGGCGCTCAACGCGGCAATTGAAGCGGCGCGGGCCGGTGAGAGCGGGCGAGGCTTTGCTGTGGTCGCTGATGAAGTGCGGGCGCTGGCCTATCGCACGCAGCAATCGACGCAGGAGATCGAGCAGATGGTTCAGGGTATGCGCAGCGGTTCGAGCCTGGCGCTGGACTCGATGCAGGCCAGCACGGCGCGGGCGACGACCACGCTGGCGCTGGCTGAGCGCGCCGGTGAGGCGCTGCAAACCATTACCGCATCGGTGCATGAGATCCATGAGCGCAACCTGGTCATTGCCAGCGCTGCGGAAGAACAAGCGCAAGTTGCGCGGGAAGTAGACCGCAATCTGGTGAACATTCGTGATTTGTCAGTACGCTCTGCCGCAGGCGCTGACCAGACCAGTGCTTCCAGCCACGAATTGTCGCAACTGGCTAACGCCTTGCAGGGCATGGTGCGGCGCTTTCAGCTGTAAACAACCACATATAAAAAAGCCGCGCATCTCACAGGAGAAGCGCGGCTTTTTTCTGCCGATCAGGCGCCGTCTTGGTCTTTCAGGTGCTCGAAGAGGCCTTTCGGCATCTTCTTGCCGTTGGCTTCAAAGTTGGACTTTACGTTGTTGTAGGCCTCTTGCTCGTCGATGAAACCGTCATGGTTGGTGTCGATCTTGTCAAAGTCGGACTTCGGCGCGACTTTGAGGAATTCGGCGCGCGAGACCTTGCCGTCACCATCGCTGTCGGTCTTGGCCATCGAGGCGTCGCCACATTTGCCTTCACCGCATTTGCCTTCTGGCGCTTTCACCGAGGTTTCCGCCGAGGCAACCATGTAGCCCTGCGCCAGTGGCTGAGCGGCAAATACCGAGCCGGACAGCATCAGGCCGCCAGCCAGGGCTGCGCCAATCAGGCCAATGGATTGTTTACCGAGGGTCGAAGTACGGGACATTTACATTCTCCTGGCTGCACAACGCAACCACACGTTAAGGACAAAAGCCTGAGCAGGTGCGCTCGGGTGCGGCCATTAAGCGGTGGCGGTGTATCGCGACTGTGTCGCCAGGCGGGGAGTTTGTAAGCGAAGGTGGGAAATGCGGGGCGGGGATACAGTACGAAACAGATATATCCATCAACACAAAACATTGTGGGAGCGAGCCTGCTCGCGAAAGCGTCGGGTCAGTCGCATTAACATTGAACTGCAGAACGCATTCGCGAGCAGGCTCGCTCCCACAGATTTTTTTAGTGCAGTTTCAAACGCGGTTCAGTGCCACGGCCAATCTTGCTACCCAGCATCAGCATCGCCGTGCGGAACGGCCCGTACAGCGCCATCTGGTGCATGCGGTACAGCGACACGTAAAACATCCGCGCCAGCCAGCCTTCAAGCATCACGCTGCCGGTCAGGTTACCCATCAAGTTACCCACAGCCGAAAAACGCGACAGCGAGATCAGCGAGCCGTAGTCGGTGTACTTGTACTCCGGCAGGGTCTTGCCTTCGATGCGCAATTTCAGCGATTTGGCCAGCAACGAGGCCTGTTGGTGCGCCGCTTGCGCCCGTGGCGGCACGTTGCGATCGGTACCCGGTTGCGGGCACGCGGCGCAATCGCCGAAGGCGAAGATGTTTTCATCGCGCGTGGTTTGCAGCGTCGGCAACACTTGCAGTTGATTGATGCGGTTGGTTTCCAGGCCATCGATATCCTTGAGAAAACCCGGTGCCCGAATACCCGCTGCCCAGACCTTCAGACTGGCCTTGATCTCGTTGCCATCGGCGGTGATCAGACTGTCGGCGGTCACTTCGCTGACCGCAGCGTTGGTCATCACATTGACCCCGAGCTTTTCCAGGGTCTTGTGCACCGGCCCGCTGATGCGCTCCGGCAGTGCAGGTAACACCCGTGGCCCGGCTTCGATCAGGGTGATGTGCATGTTTTCCGGTTTGATCCGGTCCAGACCATAGGCCGCCAGTTCATGGGCGGCGTTGTGCAGTTCTGCTGCCAGTTCGACGCCCGTGGCGCCAGCGCCGACGATGGCCACGCTGATCTGCTCGACCACATCGGTTTGCCCGGCGTGTGCACGCAGATAGTGATTAAGCAGTTGCTGATGGAAGCGCTCAGCCTGTTTGCGGGTGTCGAGGAACAGGCAGTGCTGCGCCGCGCCCTGCGTGCCGAAATCGTTAGTGGTGCTGCCGACGCTGATCACCAGCGAGTCGTACTGCACTTCACGCGCCGGCACCAGTTCTACGCCGTTTTCGTCGTAGGTGGCGGCCAGCTGGATTTTCTTCTGTGCGCGATCAAGCCCGCTCATGCGCCCCAGCTGGAACTCGAAGTGGTTCCATTTTGCCTGGGCAACATAGTTGAGTTCGTCTTCGGAAGAGTTCAGCGATCCGGCGGCCACTTCGTGCAGCAGAGGCTTCCAGATGTGCGTCAGGTTGGCGTCGACCAGCATCACGCTGGCCGTGCCGCGCTTGCCCAGAGTCTTACCCAGACGGGTAGCCAACTCCAGACCGCCGGCGCCGCCGCCGACAATAACAATACGATGGGACATGGGGATAACTCGCAAGGTTTTTAAAGGAAATCGGTGCGGTTACCCAAGCGAGCGCCAAGCTGCTCATAGCGTCAGGTAACTGATAAATCGGCTCAACAAGCCCAGACCAATGGTCACTGCCAGCACCATCACGAGGAGCATCCACGGCCGGAAAGGCCGGCGCTCGACTCGGTGTTGGGACAGTTGCAGGTACTCTTCGACATGTTTCTGGTCTTCGGGGTTCAGGCGGCTGGTCATATTTGCCTCGTCAGGTAGACGTTGCTGAATGGGCAGAAGCTACAGCGGTTTTTATCCGGGGTTGAACGCAGCATAGCCGCTGTCCGGAACCGGCTCGACGCTGACCCGGTCTTCGAGGCGAATGATTCCGCTTTGTAACACCCGTGCGGTAATTCCGCCATGCCCGCGCACCGCTTGAAAAGTGCCGGGGCCAAGGTTGTTTTGCAGGCGTGCGCAGGGCTGACACCAGCCCGTGGTTTCGAATATTGCCTGACCGATGCGAAAGCGCCGACCCTTGAGGCTAAACAAATTGATACCGCTGATAACGAGGTTGCGCCGCAGGTCTTCAGGCTTGACCGGTTGATCTTCAGGGCGACCCATCAACGCGCTGATCACCGCCAGATGTTCCCACTGAATCAGGGTCACCTGCCGCGCGTTACGCACACCGGGGCGCGCGTGGTCGCCAGTCAATCCCGCTTCCAGCCGCGCCTCCACGGCATCGAGTTCGATCATCGGCCCGCGCGAATCGGGGCGTACGCCGATCCAGCGCACACGCCCAGACTGCGGCACATCGGCGATCAATTGCTGAAGTGGCGTCACAGGCTGATTCCCACATCAAAGACAATGCTGCGACCGAGGTTGCTGCGCAGGAAGTCCGGTGCATCCGGGTGAGCGAACAGCACGCGGGCGAAGGTCGGGCCGACCAGTGACAGCGAGCGCCAGCCCTGACGCAAATATTCAGTAGGTGGTGGAAAATGGCTGTTCAAGTCCAGTACTTCTCGTTTGAGGCTGGCGAAGGCGATGATGTCCAGTTCGCCCAGATCCATACCGCGTTCTTTGTAGTTGTGCGCTTTCTTGCGCAAGGTCGGCGCCAATCGCAGCAGGAATTCGTTGGCCGGGATACGTTTGGGTTTGGCCTCGCGGCGCACCAGTTGGCTGAGGGAAAAGGCGCTGCGTCGTCGCTGTAATTCGTCACGCCATTCGTCGTTGAGCCGGCGCCCCTCGTCGAGCACGAAGAACACCTCGAAATTGGCATCGCGAAACAGTACGTCCGGCGGTTCGCCGGCCGGCGCGAATTCGTCGGCGCGGTAGGGAATGTTCAGGCCTTGCAGCAGGCGCTGGCAAACCCAACGCTCACGCTCCCATTTGCGGGCATTGGACAGAAAGGCGTTGGCCTGCTCGGCCGCGATGGTCAGCAGGCGTAAATAATCTGAGTCATCCATAAGCCCAAGCTTAGCGTTCAAATGCGACAAGCTGAAAGCGTTACGCGGCAAAGTGCATCAGTGGGCAGTGGAGAAGGGCGGTGTAGACTCATGGAAATCGATCATTTGCCCAAACCGTGAGGACTCATCGTGAAATTTCGCTGGCTGCTGCTGTTTGCTGTTTTTCCGTTGTTTGCCCATGCACTCGAAACCGGTGAGCGTCTGGCTCCCTGGACGCTGCTCGATCAGTATGACCAGTCCTTCACCTTCGACAACAGCACCACCACGCTGCTGGTGGCGCGGGATATGGACGGCGCCAAGCTGATCAAGGAAGCGTTGAAGGATCAGCCCAAAGGCTACCTGGAGGCCCGTCACGCGGTGTTTGTTGCCGATATCCAGCGCATGCCGGCGCTGATTGCCAAAATGTTTGCCGTACCGGCCATGCGCGACTATCACTACCGGGTCATGCTTGATCGAGAGGGGCGGGTTGCGTCGCGCTACCCCGGCGCGGAAGGTCAGGTGTTGTGGTTGCAACTCAAGGACGGTCGATTGCTCTCGCAACGTGAGTACGCCAACGCGAGCGACCTGCGCGAGGCACTGGAGAAGGCGCGCCCATGATCGGCGTCGAGGTGCTGGCAAATGAAAGTCTGCTGCTGGGCTGGCTGATTTATCTGCCGGTGCTGCTCTGGGCGATCGTGCGGGCGCCGTGGGTCGAGTTGTTCAGCGACAGCCGGCGTCAGCATCTGCTGTTCGGCACCGTGTTCGCGTTGTTTCTGTTGTGGTTGATGCGCAGGGATTTCGACACGGGCGTGTCGTATCACTTCCTCGGCATGACGGCGGTAACGCTGTTGCTGGACTGGCCGCTGGCGATCGTCGGCGGGCTGGTGGCGCAAATCGGCCTGGTGTTGCTCGGGCGTCAGGATCTCGCGGCGATGGGGGTCAATGGCGCCTTGTTCATTTTGCTGCCGGTGCTGGTCACCGAGTGCGTGGCGATGGCCGTCGAGCGTGCGCAGCCGCGCAATCCGTTCGTGTACATCTTCTGTTGCGGATTTTTTGCTGCCGCGTTGTCGGCCTTGTTGTGCCTGATCCTGAGCCTGACGCTGCTGTGGTACGACGGCCTCTTCGCCATGCCGGAATGGCTGGAAGACTTCATCGGTTACCTGTGGCTGATCATTTTCCCCGAGGCGTTCATCAACGGCATGATCATCAGTGCGCTGGTGGTATTCAGCCCGGAATGGCTGGAGACCTTCAACCGCACGCGCTACCTTTCGGCGCCCTGGAAGGACGACGATCCGAAGTCTTGATCCACATCAAACCCGCCCCGCGCGGGAAATTTCATGCTCGCGCAAATCCCTTCAGGAGCAGCGGCATGAGTGTTTACGAGTGGGCCAGGCAGGAAACCCGGCAGAGTCTGGAAATGGCGCAGGAAGTGGGTTTCGATCCGGGGTTGAGTTTGCGCGCCTTGCTCAGTGCCGTGGTGCAACAGAGCAAGGCCGTGCGCAACGCCGAAGACCTGGCCGACGAGTTGCGCTTTCTGGCAGAAAACCTCGACGACGAACAGGACTACGGTTTCATGCGGCCCTGATAGGGATCAGTGGCGCGGATCGAAGTCGCCGGAAAACAATTCGTCCTCGGCATCCGGAGCGACCGGAATCTTGTGTTCTTCCGACGCCCAGGCGCCGAGGTCGATCAGTTTGCAGCGATCAGAGCAGAACGGCCGAAACTTGTTTTCGGGGGTGAATTCTACGGGGGCGCCGCAGGTCGGACAGTCAACGGTTGGGATCTGGCTCATGCTTGGCCTCCGGATAAAGTCAGGTAAAAGTGATGCAGGCGTTCGACCTCGCTGTGCAGCCAGGCGAGGTCGCGGTCATTGACCACCACGTCGTCGGCGCGGCTCACACGGTCTTCGCGGCTCGACTGAGCCTTGAGGATCGCCTGAACCTGCTGCTCGCTGGTCTGATCACGTTGCAAGGTGCGTTCGATCTGCAATTGTTGCGGGGCGTCGATTACCAGAATGCGCTGGGTCATCGCGTATTGCCCGGATTCAATCAGCAGCGGCGACACCAGAATCGCATAAGGCGATTTTGCCAGCGCCAGATGATGAGCGATTTCCTCGGCGATCAATGGATGCAGCAGCGCTTCGAGCCAACGGCGTTGCTCCGGTACTTCGAAGATCAGTTTACGCAAAGCGGCGCGGTCCAGCGTGCCATCGGCCTGCAGCACGCCGGGGCCGAAGTGTTCGGCAATCTTTGCCAGCGCCGGGCGCCCCGGTTCAACCACCCAGCGCGCCGCGTGATCGGCGTCCACCACGTGGACACCCAGATCAATGAAGTGCTGAGCCGCTGCGCTTTTGCCGCTGCCAATGCCGCCGGTGAGGCCGAGAATCCAGGGTTTTTCCACAGGGGTATTCATTTCAAACCGACAAACTGCCAATAGAAGCCGGTTATTTGACCACCCCAGAGCAAGGCAATCCAGCCAGCAATTGCCAGGTAGGGGCCGAAGGGGATCGGCGTGGAGGTTTTTTCATTGCGCAAGCGCAGTAAAACCACCCCGATAATGGCGCCCACTAGTGATGACAACAGAATCGTCAGCGGCAGAATCTGCCAGCCGCCCCAGGCGCCGAGCAGTGCCAATAGCTTGAAATCACCGTGACCGATGCCGTCCTTGCCGGTCAGCAGTTTGAACAGCCAGAACACCGACCACAGCGCCAGGTAACCGGCCACCGCGCCCCACAGCGCATCGTTCAACGACACGAACAGGCCGAAACTGTTGACGATCAACCCCAGCCACAGCAACGGCAGCACCAGCACATCGGGCAGCAGTTGATGTTCGGTGTCGATCAGGCTCATCGCCAGCAGACCCCAGGTGAGGACGATCAGCAGACACGCCGGCCAACCGAAACCCAAGTGCCAGGCGATGAAAGCCGAGAGCAGTCCACAGGCCAGCTCGGTCAACGGATAACGCTTGCTGATCGGCGCGGCGCACGCTGAACAACGCCCGCGCAGCCACAGATAACTGAGCAGGGGAACGTTCTCCCACGGGCGAATCCGGTGGGCGCAATGTGGGCATTCGGAGTGCGGCAGCATCAGGTTGTAGGTGGGTTGCGGCGTTTCGCCGGGCAAACCGAGCACGTCGTGGGCCTGCTGGCGCCAATCGCGTTCGAGCATTTTCGGCAGACGCCAGATCAGCACGTTAAGGAAACTGCCGACCACCAGACCGAGCAGCAGGGCGGTGCCGACAAACGTCAGCGGATACACGGCAAACAGTTCGTCGATAGGCATGTCAGATCGCTGAGCCGAGTTGGAAGATCGGCAGGTACATGGCCACCACCAGCCCGCCGACGATCACCCCCAGCACGACCATGATGAACGGCTCCATGAGGCTGGTGAGGTTGTCGACCATGTTATCCACTTCTTCCTCGTAAAAGCCGGCAACCTTGTCGAGCATGTCATCGAGTGCGCCGGACTCTTCGCCAATCGCGGTCATTTGCACGGCCATGCTGGGAAAGACCCCGGTGCTGCGCATCGAGAAATTCAGCTGCATACCGGTGGACACGTCCTGGCGAATACGCAGCACGGCTCGCTTGAAGACCACGTTGCCGGTGGCGCCGGCCACTGAGTCGAGGGCTTCCACCAGTGGCACACCGGCGGCAAACGTGGTTGACAAGGTTCGGGCGAATCGCGCCATCGCAGACTTGTACATCAGCGTGCCCACCAAGGGCAGTTTCAGCAGCCAGGTGTCTTTGCGATCGCGCAAGGCCTGGGAGGTTTTCAGAGCATGGCGAGTGCCAAAAATCGCCGCGACCAGTGCAGCGAGAATCGCCCACCACCATTGCTGCATGAATTCCGACAGGCTGATCACCATCAGGGTGAACGCCGGCAGTTCGGCGCCGAAACCGGAAAACACTGACTGAAACTGTGGCACCACTTTGACCAGCAGAATCCCGGTGACAACAGCCGCCACCAGCACCACAGCGGTGGGGTAGGTCATGGCTTTCTTGATCTTGGCTTTGAGGCTTTCGCTTTTTTCCTTGTAGGTCGCGACGCGTTCGAGCAGGGTGTCGAGGGCGCCGGACTGCTCGCCGGCATCGACCAGGTTGCAGTACAACTCGTCGAAATACTGCGGTTTCTTGCGCAGGGCTGCGGCGAAGCTGTTACCGGCCGCGACCTCCTGTTTCACTTCGTCCACCAGCTTGCGCATGGCCGGATTTTCAAATCCTTCACCGATGATGTCGAACGACTGCAGCAGCGGCACACCAGCTTTCATCATGGTCGCCATCTGCCGGGTGAACAGGGCGATGTCCCGGGCCTTGATGCGTTTGCCAAAGCTCAGCAATGACGCGGACTTCTTGCGCACCTTGCCGGGATTGATCCCCTGTTTGCGCAGTTGTGCCTTGATCAGTGCCGGGTTCTGTCCGCTCAACTCACCGGTGACTTTGCTGCCTTTTCTGTCCGTACCTTCCCAAGCGTAGATACTGATTTTCGCTGCCTTGACCGCCATGTTCAGTCCTTGGTGACCCGGTTGATTTCTTCAAGGCTGGTGATGCCTTGCATGGCCTTGTGCAGCCCGGAGGTGCGCAGGTCGTCGAAGCCGTCGCGGCGCATCTGCAAATCGATTTCCAGCGAATTGCCTTCGGCCATGATCAAGCGTTGCAGCTCCGGTGTGTTTTTCACCACTTCATAAATCCCCACGCGTCCCTTGTAACCGCCGTTGCAGTGATCGCAACCGACCGGCTCGTAGATCGTGAAATGGCCGATGCGTTCCTCGGGGAAACCTTCCTTGAGCAAGGTTTCGCGCGGGATCTCGATGGCTTTTTTGCAGTGGCTGCACAGTTTGCGCGCCAGGCGCTGGGCGATGATCAGGCTGACCGAGGTGGCGATGTTGAAGCCGGGAATGCCCATGTTGTGCAGGCGGGTCAGGGTTTCCGCGGCACTGTTGGTGTGCAGGGTCGAGAGCACCAGGTGGCCGGTCTGCGCGGCTTTGATCGCGATCTCGGCGGTTTCCAGATCGCGGATCTCGCCGACCATGATTACGTCCGGGTCCTGACGCAGAAACGAGCGCAGTGCCTGGGCAAAGTCGAGCCCTTGTTTGGGATTGACGTTGACCTGGTTGATGCCTTCCATGTTGATCTCCACCGGGTCTTCGGCGGTGGAGATGTTGATGTCGACGGTGTTGAGGATGTTCAGGCCAGTGTACAGCGACACGGTTTTCCCCGAACCGGTGGGGCCGGTGACCAGAATCATCCCTTGTGGCTGCTTGAGCGCGGCCATGTACAAGTCTTTCTGCTCGGGCTCATAGCCGAGGGCGTCGATACCGATCTGCGCACTGGACGGGTCGAGGATCCGGATCACCACTTTTTCGCCCCACAGGGTCGGCAGGGTGTTGACCCGGAAGTCGATCGACTTGCTTTTCGACAGACGCATCTTGATTCGCCCGTCCTGGGGTTTGCGTCGTTCCGAAATATCCAGGCTGGCCATGACTTTCAGGCGCGCGGCGATGCGCCCGGCCAGTTGAATCGGTGGCTTGGCAACCTCGCGCAGAATGCCGTCGGTGCGCACCCGCACCCGGTAATTCTTTTCGTAAGGCTCGAAGTGCAAGTCGGAAGAACCACTCTTGATCGCGTCGAGCAGCATCTTGTGCACGAAGCGCACTACCGGCGCATCGTCGGCGTCGAAGCCGCCGACGGCGTCCTGTTTGCTGTCGTCGATGGATTCGACATCGACCCCGTCGAGATCGACATCGGCCATGTCCTCGAGACCACTGGTGTGGGTGTCGAAGAATTTCTCGATGGCATCGGTAAGTTTGTCGTCCTCAACCAGAATGGCTTCGGTGCTCAGCCCGGTGCTGAATTGAATGTCGTTGATTGCTTGATGGTTGCTCGGGTCGGAAATGCCCACGAACAGCTTGTTGCCACGCCGCCACAAGGGCAGGGCGTGATGCTGGCGCACGAGTTTTTCGCTGACCAGGCCTTTAGGCTGGGTTTCCTTGTCCAGGCAATTGAGATCAAGCAAGGCCATGCCGAAATGCTCGGAGGCGATCTCGGCGACCTGTGAGCTTTTGACCAGTTTGTTCTGCACCAGATAGCTGACCAGCGACAGACGATTGCGCTGAGCCTGTTGCCAGGCTTGCTGAGCGCCTTTTTCCGTGAGCAGTTCGGCCTGCACCAATTGCTTGGCCAGACCGCTCAGAGCGATGTCATTCATGGGGATTCCGCGCGCTTGCCGTTCATGACTTATAGCCTAGTCAAGTGACAGCGCCAAACGCGGCGGGTGCAGGTGACAAAAAGTGTCAGATAGTGCGGTTGCAGGTTGTAGGAAATAGCGTTGCAAGCGCTTCGCGCCCAATGAGCGAGGTCTTGAAGGCATTGGCATGGCCTATGCTGCGTCCCTTTCAGATCATGAGAATTCGACTCATGCATGGAGCGTGTCTATGAAAAAACAACAAGGTTTTACCCTGATCGAGTTGCTGATCGTGGTGGCGATCATCGGGATTCTGGCGACCATCGCCTTGCCGCAATATTCCAAGTATCAGGCGCGGTCGAAGGTGACGGCGGGGCTCGCTGAAATCAGTGCGTTGAAAGTGCCGTTCGAGGACACCATCAATCAGGGCACAGATCCGACACTGACACTTGTTGCGGGTGCTGCGACTGTCACGACCTCCAATTGCGCTGTCACTGCGTCGGGTACCGCGTCCACGGGTGCCGGGACAATTGTCTGCACCATTAAAAACGCGCCAGGCCCGGTGCTGGATAAAACCATCACGCTCACTCGTTCCTCCGGAACCGGTGCGGGCGTATGGACTTGCGGCACGACCGTTGCACCGGACTATTCGCCAAAAGGCTGTACTGCCAGCGGTACCTGAGTGGTTGATGGCCTGCCAAATGCCCCGCGATGCGGGGCATTTTTATTTGTCCACACTTCTCAAAAGCTTCAATAATTTCAGCGTCTTAGGAACTTTCCAAAAAACCGCAACTTGCATGCGAACATTGGCCGGTTCATGCAAATTGCATGATTCCGGAAATTGGTGATATCCGTAAGTTATTGATTTTTAAGAATATTGATCGGTCTAAAAAGTTGGCACAGCGTTCGCAACTACCTTGGTAACCCTGCTGACAAGACAACCAGCAGACTTTCCAGAAAAACAGGAGTTACTCGTATGAAGAAGTTCGCTATCACTGCCGCTGCTGCTACCGCGCTGACCCTGACCATGGCTTCCGGTGCATTTGCACAATCCACTCAGGCTTCCCAGGCTCCTATGACTCTGGCTGCCGGTGAAGTCACCCAGGCGAAAGAAGCTACTTCCGACACTTGGATCACTACCAAAGTAAAAGCTGACCTGGTCACCGAAAAAGGCATTCCAGGTACTGACATCAAAGTAGAAACCAACAAAGGCGTTGTATCGCTGTCGTCGACTACTGCTGTAACTGAATCGCAGAAAGACGTTGCTGTTGCGATCGCCAAGAAAATCAAAGGCGTTAAAGCGGTCTCCGCTGACGGCCTGAAAGCCGAGTAAGGCATGACTTCTCGCCTGGACCGGGAGAAGACGCGACAGACGGGCCGAGCAATACGTCTGCCGCAACTTTAGAGTTCATGCGAACGGTCACACGGATGTGACCATTACAGGCCCCGCCACTTATGTCGGGGCCTGTTCTATTTTTAGAAGCAAAAGATCGCAGCCTTCGGCAGCTCCTACAATCTGGAATGCATTTCCCTGTAGGAGCTGCCGAAGGCTGCGATTTTTTGCTTTTTCAGTTGCCGCGTTTGCTGGTGATCTGCCGCAGGCGATTGCCTTCGAAGCGCAAGTATTGATACATGCCGTTGTTCGGGCCGTAGGCCCATTCCTCGACCTGAAACTCTTCCCGGCGGTTGGCGCTGCGCTTGTAACCCAGCACATCACGGCTGACCGGTTCGCCGCACTTTTGCAGGACTTCGCTTGAGCGGTCGCCAAGGCTGATCAACTGGCTGCCGCAACGCAAGGTATCGGACGCCCAGGCGTGGCTGGCCGCGAAGGTCATTGCGCTCAAGGCCAGCCACTGCAGTTTCATCATTCGGCATCCAGATGCATTTGCGTCACCACGCGGCCATCGCTCTCGGCTTCACCGAGATTGGCGTCGATGAAGTACACGCGGTCGTCTGCCAGTTGGCCTTTATCAACCAGATAATCCTTGATGCTGCTGGCACGGTCCTGACCCAACTGGCGCAACAGCACGTCGCTGCCACTCCAGAACTTGATCACGCCTTCGCGCATCTTCGCCGTGCGTTCTTCCTTGCCCAGATCCTTCCATTCTGCCGGTGGCTGGGTTTTCAGACGGGTGCGGTAAATGCCTTCGAGCAGTGGACCTTTTTCGCTGTCCGGCACTTGCAGCAATGACGCCTGCGCCGGGACTTTATCGCCGCGACGCTGGAGCATCTTGTAGTAGTTGTACTGGTATTCACGCTCCAGACGTTGCTCGGCGAGCAATGGACCATCGCTGCTCTGCGCGGCAGTGCCTTCGATTTCCAGACGCAGAGCCGGGCGTTCTTTGAGTGCCTGAGACAGTTTGATCAGCGCGGCTTCGGCATCCTTGCTCAACTCGCTGGAACCCGGCGCGAACGATACGGTGCCAAGGTCTTGCGAACCGCCACCACTGATCAGCCCACCAATCATTTTGAACGGCGCGGCCGCGGCTTTGACGATCAGGTTGCGCAGGGTTTGCCAGACAATTGGCATCACGCTGAATTGCGGGTTATTCAGGTCGCCGGTCACCGGCAACTCGATGGAGATCTTGCCGTCGACGTCCTTGAGCAGGGCAATCGCCAGTTTCAGCGGCAGGCTCACGGCATCCGGGCTGTCGACTTTTTCGCCGAGCTGCAATTGCTCGACCACCACTTTGTTCTCGGCTTTGAGCTGGCCCTTGCTGATCAGGTAATGCAGGTCGAGGTTGAGCCGGCCCTTGCGGATGCGGTAACCGGCGAATTTGCCGGAGTAGGGCGTCAGCGTGGTCAGCTCGACGCGTTTGAAACTGGTGGCGATATCGAGGCTGGCCATCGGGTCGAACGGATTGACCGCACCCTTGATGGTCACCGGTGCATAGCGGTCGACCTTGCCTTTGATGTCGACGCTGGCCGGTTTCGCCTGACGGCTGTCGATGGTGCCAATCTGGCCGTTGAGTTGTTGCACGGCGGTGGCGAAGTTCGGTGTCAGGCTGAAGTCGGCGAAGTTGGCCGAACCATCGTTGATGGCGATGCCCCCAATGTGAATGCCCAGCGGTTTTTCGTTGCTGGCCGGTTTCGCCGCTGTGGTTTTGGTGCCGCTGTCGGCGGGCTGCGGGATCAGCAGGTCATCGATGTTGGTGGTGCGATCGTCGTTGATCATGAACCGCGCATACGGCTGGAACAGGTTGATCCTGTCGATCGACAGGCTGTCACCGTGCTGATAGTTCAGGCCTTCCACCACCACTTGCTGCCACTTGAGGAAGTCGCGGGTTTTCAGGGTGTCGAGGGTGTGCAGTTGATCGATCTGCGCGCGGCCGGTGACGTTGAGGGCCAGCGGCTCGGTGCTCTTGAGGTTGACCTTCAGATCACTGCCGAGCATGCCGCTGCGCAGTTCCAGACGAATAAACGGATTGATGTAGGACTGCGCGACACGCAGGTCGATGTCCTGGGTTTTCACGTTGAGCTGGGCGTTGACCGGGGAGAGATTGACGGTGCCGTCGGCCGTGATCTTGCCTTGCTTGCCCACGCCGCTGTCGAGCTTGAGCTTGAAGGGCGAGCCGTTGAGGCTGTCGAAATCCTGCAGATCGACATTGAGCGGGGTGATATCCAGGGCGACGGCTGGTGTGGCCGAGCGGTCGGCAAGGTGCACAGTGTAGTTGCGCAATTGCACGTCTTTGAGCAGCACTTGCCATGGCTTGCTCGGCGCAGTGGAATCCGGCTTCGGCGAGTCTGCGGCGGCCGGCGTGCTTGCAGGTTCGGCGGCGGCTTTGGCGGCGGGTTTCGATGGCTGGCTGGCAAACAGTTTCTGCCAGTCCAGTTGGCCATCGGCTTCGAGCGCCGCCCAGGTTTCCAGTTTGTTGCTGCGGATCTTGCCGACCACGACTTGCTGTTTGGCCAGATCGACCGAGGTTTCGCTGACGTCGAGACGCTCGAGCTTCGCCAGTGGCCGCCCGTCCGGAGCCTTGATGGCGAATGGCGCGATGCTCACGGCGACGTTGTTCAGCAGCAGTTCGGTTTCTTTCGACAGATTGAGTTTGTAGTCGGTGCTGAGGCTGATCACGCCGTCTTCGAGCACCAATGGCACCGAGTCACGCACGTAGGGCCAGAAGGCTTTCATCTTGCCGTCGGTGACTTTCAGGGTGCCTTCGGAGGTGAACGGGATCAGGCTGAAATTACCGCTCCAGTCGATTCGCCCACCGGCCGGGCCGATGGCGACCAGAGTCATGTCGGCGCTGTCTTCGGGCAAGGTGCTGAGGTTTTTCAGTTCGAAGCTGAGGTCGTCGTAGAGAAATTCGATCGGTTCGCTCGGGCGCACGTCCTCAAAGTGCACGACGCCGCTGGCCAGTTTGATGTTGTCGATGCGCAGCGGAAAGGGCTTGGCGTCCGGGTCGGCCGGTGTCGGCTCGCTGGCCGGCACATTGAACAGGCCGAGCAGGTTGAGCTTGCCGTCTTTGGCGAAAAGAATTTCGGTCTTCGGTTTGTCCAGCTCGATGTTCGCCAGATGCAGGGCTTTGGTCCACAGACTGTCGATTTGCAGGTCGGCGTACAGGCGATCGAAACCGACCTGCTCCTTGCCCGGTTCGCCGATCACCAGTCCCCACAGGGTGACTTCAAGGCTGAACGGGTTGAGTTCGATACGCTGGATATGCGCCGGCACTGTCGCGTAGTTGGCCAGTTGCTGATTGGCCACGCGCAGAGCGATGCCCGGCAAAATCAGAAACCCCAGCAGGCTGTAGAGGGCCAGAGCAGTCAACAGGGCGCCAATCGCGCGAATCAATCCTTTGGGCATGTGCGGCTTCATCTGTCTGAATCGGAGTGCCTTGGAGTATGGCACGCGATTCTGGTTCCGAAGTACATCGCGTGGGGCAGGATTGTTCAGATTTGTCTCAAAACACAGAACCCCTGTGGGAGCTGGCTTGCCAGCGATGAGGGAATACCAGTCGACAACTTTGTTGACTGACCCACCGCAATCGCTGGCAAGCCAGCTCCCACAGGGTTGTTTATAGCTGCAGGATCAGGGTTTTCAGCGGCGGTTGCTGATCCAGCGACGGGAAGTCGGCGCCCGGGGTCATCACTTGCCAGTCTCGCACCGGTCGCCCGGCCTTCTCGGCGCAGCGCAGCACCTGCTCGCGCCAGTCGTCCATGCTGACTTTTGCCAGGTTGTTGCAGCAGATCAGTACGCCGTTGTCGGCAGTGGTCAGCAGGGCTGGCTTGAGCAGGCTTTGATAGTCGCGCAGCAAGTCGACGGTGCCGAATGCGCTCTTGGCCCAGGCGGGCGGATCGAGCAGGACCAGATCGAATTGACGCTGATCGAGGCGCTGATAGCTCGGCAGTTTCTGCCCGCGCCGCTGGCTGATCGGCAGACCGGCTAATTGGCGTATGGCCGGAAAGTAATCGGACTGGATGAATTGCATCTCGGGCAACTGCGGGTTGAGCTGACCGTTTTCGCGACCGACCGCCAGATTGCCCTCGGCGAAATCCAGGTTGCACACTTCACGTGCGCCACCGGCTGCGGCACTGAGGCCGACGCCGCAGGTGTAGGCGAACAGGTTGAGCACGGATTTGCCTTGGGCGTGATCCTTGACCCAGCCACGGGTGTTGCGCAGATCGAGAAACAGTAGCGGATCCTGCCCGGCATGGCGGCCGCGCACCCGGTAGTTGAGGCCCCATTCGTGGCCGACCAGATCGGCCAGTGCTGCGTCATCGGCTTTGTAGACGCTGTCTTCGCGATCAATACGCGAGTTGCCACGGGAGCGGTCGTTGTAGACCAGCAGGGTTTCGAAGCCCAGTGTCTGATTGACCATGGCGTGCAGTTGCAGCAGATCGTCACGCTCCAGTGTCTGGTGAAAGCTTTGCACCAGCAGTTGCGGGCCGTAGCGGTCGATGGTCAGGCCGCCGGCGCCTTCCTGGCTGCCGTGGAACAGCCGATAGCAATCGGTGCCCTGTCTGTGCAGCTCAGCGAGCAAGGCCTGGCGTTGATCGAGGGCGGCGCGCAGCGCCTGATTCAAGGAAGACATGCGGGCGCCTTGCTGGTGAGAATGGGGGCGCGGGAGTTTAGCAGCTTGGCGGGCAATCGAGTTGCGCCCTTCGCGAGCAGGCTTTTTAGGTCAACAGGCCCATACGCCGTTTGGCCCGTTGCACTGAGCCATTGCGCATTGCCCAGCGCAGCATCGGTGCGCTGCGTCTGACGCTGGCGCGAATCAGTTGCCGTTGCAGCGAATTCTGACGGACGTCGAGCATGTCGCTGGCCCAGTCCGGCAACAGGTCGATACCGGCCTTCATCATCAGATCGCCAAACGGTCGCGCCAGAACACTGGGTGCCGGTGCGTCGAGCAACAAGCGCAACACCTCGCGACTGCGCTCATCGCACAGTAACAGCGGGCGCATGCGTTGCAGATAATCAGCTACAGCTTGCCGCGATTTCGGTACATCCCGTGCGCCCAGACGCTCGGCAATCACGGCGATTTCCGCGTAATAACGATCCTGATCCGCCCCTGACAACTGCGGATTGCGATAGCGCAAATGCGCCGCGAGAAAGTTACTCACTTCCGCCACATGTACCCAGGTCAGCAAATCCGCATCGCTGGCTGCGTAAGGCCGGCCATCCGGCGCGGTACCGACCACCTGCAAGTGAATGGTGCGCACTTTCTCGATCAGCCAGTCGGCGTCTTTTCTTGAGCCAAACGTAGTGCCGGAAACAAACTGACTGGTACGTCGCAAGCGCCCGAGCATGTCTTCACGAAAGTTCGAATGATCCCAAACCCCGGCCAGCGCCAACGGATGCAACGCTTGCAGCAACAGCGCGCTGATGCCGCCGATCAACATGCTGCTGAAGTCGCCGTGCACCTGCCAACTGATCGAGTCCGGCCCGAACAGGCCGGGATCGCCTTTGGGGTTTTCCAGGTCGAGCTGACCGAGCGACAGCCCGGTCAGGCTCATGAGTTGCTGTTCGATACGGCTGCGGATGAATTCCATGACCACTCAGTGAGAAAGGCCAGGCGCGACCGGTTGACCGCGCCCGGGATGTTACTGATTGAGGCGCTTGTCGATCAGGCCTTGCACCACACTCGGATCGGCCAGGGTCGAGGTATCACCGAGGCTGTCGAGTTCGTTGCAGGCGATCTTGCGCAAGATGCGCCGCATGATCTTGCCTGAACGGGTTTTCGGCAAGGCCGGCGCCCATTGGATCAGATCGGGTTTGGCGAAGCTGCCGATTTCCTTGCTGACGTGGGCCAGCAGTTCTTTCTTCAGTTCGTCATTCGGTTCGGTGCCGTTCATGGGCGTGACGAAGGCGTAGATGCCCTGACCTTTGACGTCGTGGGGGTAACCGACCACGGCAGCTTCAGCGATGCTGTCGTGCAACACCAGTGCGCTTTCCACTTCGGCGGTGCCGATGCGATGACCGGAGACGTTGATCACGTCGTCGATGCGTCCAGTGATCCAGTAGTCGCCATCCTCATCGCGACGCGCGCCGTCGCCGGTGAAGTAGTAGCCGGGGTAGGGTTTGAAATAGGTGTCGACCATTCGCTGCGGGTCGCCATAGACGCTGCGGATCTGCGCGGGCCAACTGGACTTGATCGCCAGCACGCCGCTGCCGGCGCCTTTGATTTCCTTGCCGTGCTCATCGAGCAGCACCGGTTGCACGCCAAACATCGGTTGTGTGGCGCAGCCAGGCTTGATTCGCTGGGCGCTGACCAGTGGACTGAGCATGATGCCGCCGGTTTCGGTCTGCCACCAGGTGTCGACGATGGGGCAGCGCTGTTCTCCGACGACGTTGAAATACCATTCCCACGCTTCCGGGTTGATCGGCTCACCGACGCTGCCGAGTAATCTGAGGCTGGCGCGCGAGGTTTCCTTCAATGGCTCGGCGCCTTCGCGCATCAACGCGCGCAGGGCGGTCGGCGCGGTGTAGAAAATGTTGACCTTGTGTTTATCAATCACCTGCCAGAAGCGAGAACTGTTCGGATAGCTCGGCACGCCTTCGAACATCAGCGTGGTCGCACCGTTGGCCAGCGGGCCGTAGACGATGTAGCTGTGGCCGGTGACCCAGCCGACGTCAGCGGTGCACCAGAACACTTCGCCGTCGCGGTAATCGAGCACGTACTTGAAGGTCATCGCCGCTTGCAGCAGGTAGCCGCCAGTGGTGTGCAGCACGCCTTTGGGTTTGCCGGTACTGCCGGAGGTGTAGAGGATGAACAGCGGGTCTTCGGCGTCCATCGGTTCTGGCGGGCAATCGTCGCTGACCTCGTGCACGGCCTGGTGATACCAGAGATCGCGACCCTCGACCCAATCGACCTTGCCTTGGCTGCGCTCGACTACCACGACGGTACTGACGTCCGGGCAACTTTGCAGGGCTTTGTCGACGTTCTGCTTGAGCGGGACGAACTTGCCACCGCGCACGCCCTCGTCGGCGGTGATCACGGTGCGGCAATCGGCATCGAGGATACGGTCTCGCAGGGAGTCCGGGGAGAAACCGCCAAATACCACCGAATGGATCGCGCCGATCCGCGAACAGGCGAGCATGGCGTAAGCGGCTTCGGGGATCATCGGCATGTAGATGCACACCCGATCGCCTTTCTTCACGCCACGGCTTTTCAGCACATTGGCCAGTCGGCAGACGTGGTGATGGAGTTTTTTGTAAGTGATTTGCGCCGATTCGGCGGGGTCGTCGCCTTCCCAGAGCAGGGCCGTCTGATCGCCGCGCTTTGCCAGGTGGCGGTCGATGCAGTTGTAACTGACGTTCAGTTTGCCCCCGGTAAACCAGGCGGCTTCACCGGTTTTCAGGTCGTAGCGCTGAACGGTCTGCCACGGCGTGCTCCAGTCGAGGAAACGCGTGGCCTGTTCGGCCCAGAAGGTACTGGGGTGTTCAATGGATTCGCGGTACAGACGCCGATAGTCATCCTGACTCAACTGAGCAGCCCGGCGGACGGCATCGGCTTTGGGGAACGTGCTGATATCGAACATGACGGTTCCTTATTCTTGTGGTGCGACAGGAATAAAGATGCGCCGAGAGATGCAGAGGTTCAAGTCATGCGCAAAACAACTGTGGGAGCGA
>NZ_JAMLFX010000011.1:31263-33335 GCF_023634765.1 Pseudomonas sp. AKS31 | reverse complement strand
CCTGCTCGCGAATGCGGTGTGTCAGTCAACAAAGATGCTGAATGACACACCGCATTCGCGAGCAGGCTCGCTCCCACATTGGAGATGGGTTGCCCACTGGAATTGTGGGCAACCCATTCACATCACCCGCGGTGACGACCGCGGAAGTAGTTGATCAGGCCCTGAGTGGAAGGGTCATCGGCAAGGGTTTCATCGCTGCCAACCAAGCGGTTGTAAACGCCTTTGCCCAGTTCCTTGCCCAGTTCCACGCCCCACTGATCAAAGGCGTTGATGCCCCAGACCACGCTTTGCACGAACACTTTGTGCTCATACATCGCCACCAGTGCGCCGAGACGCCGCGGGCTGATGCGTTCAACCACGAGGGTGTTGCTCGGGCGGTTGCCCGGGATCACCTTGTGCGGCGCGAGTTGGTGCACCTGCTCTTCGCTAATGCCCTTGTCGCGCAGTTCCTGCTCGGCTTCCGGCAAGGTCTTGCCGAGCATCAGCGCCTGGCTCTGCGACAGACAGTTGGCGTACAGCCACTGATGGTGGTCGGAAACCGGGTTGAAGCTGACGATCGGCACGATGAAGTCGGCCGGGATCAGTTGGGTACCTTGGTGCAGCAACTGGTGGTAAGCGTGCTGACCGTTGCAGCCGACGCCGCCCCAGATCACTGGGCCGGTATCGGTCGAGACTGCGGTGCCGTCCTGGCGCACGCTCTTGCCGTTGGATTCCATGTCCAGCTGTTGCAAGTGTTTGGTGATGTTACGCAGATAGTGGTCGTACGGCAGGATCGCGTGGCTTTGTGCGCCCCAGAAGTTGCCGTACCAGACGCCGAGCAGGGCCAGCAGCACCGGCATATTCTGTTCGAATGGTGCGGTCTGGAAGTGCTGGTCCATGGTGTAGGCGCCGGACAGCAGTTCCTTGAAGTTGGACATGCCGATGGCCAGGGCAATCGGCAAACCGATGGCCGACCACAGCGAGTAACGCCCACCGACCCAGTCCCACATCGGGAAGATGTTTTCTTCGCGGATACCGAATGCCACAGCTGCCGCGTTGTTGCTCGATACGGCGATGAAGTGACGATACAGCTCGGCTTCCGAACCGCCCTGCGCCAGGTACCAAGCGCGAGCAGCCTGAGCGTTTTTCAGGGTTTCCAGAGTGTTGAAGGACTTCGACGAAACGATGAACAGCGTGGTCTCGGCGCGCAGTTTCTGCGTCAGCTCGTGGAATTCGCTGCCATCGATGTTCGCCAGATAGTGGCAACGCACGCCTTTCTGCGCGTAGGACAGCAGCGCTTCGGAGACCAGCTCAGGGCCGAGGAACGAGCCGCCGATACCGATGTTCACCACGTCGGTGATCGGCTTCTCGGTGTAGCCACGCCACAGGCCATCGTGAATCCGGCCAACCAGATCGGTGATCTGGTTCAAAACCTTGTGGACTTCCGGCATCACGTTGACGCCATTGACCGACAGCTTGTCGCCCACCGGGCGACGCAGGGCGGTGTGCAGCGCCGGGCGGCCTTCGGAAGTGTTGACGATTTCGCCTTCAAACAGCGCTTTGATGGCGCCCTTGAGATCGACTTCATTGGCCAGACCGACCAGCAGGTTGCGGGTCTGGGCGTTGATCAAATTCTTCGAATAATCGAGAAACAGTCCGCAGCTGCTGAGGGTGAACTGGTTGAAGCGCTGCGGATCGGCGTTGAAGGCTTCGCGCATGCTGAAATCCTGCATGGCTTGGCGGTGATCTTTCAACGCTTGCCAGGCGGGCAGAGCGGTAACGTCTTGAGGAGTGAGGTAATACGCCATCGCTGCGGTTTTCCTTTTTACTTGAACGGCCTTTTGAACACTGAACAGACCCGGCACGCCATGTTTGGGCATGGGATCAACTGTGTCGGCACGATTTCCGGACACAGGGCGAATACAGTAAACCTCGCGCTGCGTTCTGTCTTGACTTTGTCTGACCAGATCCCTGTACTTTTTTAACATTCGCAGAGGAATCTGGCCGACAAACGGAGGTGCCTGGAAGACTTTCACCCCTCCGGCATGCTGGCAGCTGGTTTGTGCAGTACCGAAAAGACCTGTGGGAGCGAG
>NZ_JAMLFX010000011.1:0-31253 GCF_023634765.1 Pseudomonas sp. AKS31 | reverse complement strand
CGTGTCAGTCGACATTGCAGTCGCTGACAGATTGCATTCGCGAGCAGGCTCGCTCCCACAGGGTGATGCCGGGTTTTTCAGCCAGGGCTATCGAGATTCAGATGCAGATTATCGATCAACCGCGTGGTGCCGAGGAACGCGGCTACCAGAATCACCAAATCACGATCTTGCGCTGTCGCCGGACGCAAGGTCAGGGCATGGCGGATTTCCAGGTAATCCGGGCGCAGGCCTGCGGCTTCCAGTTGTTGCAACTGAGCGCTGATCAGCGCCGGGAAGTCGCGCTCACCTTGCTGGATCGACTCGGCAATCGCGCTCAGGCTGCGATAGACCACCGGTGCCACTGCGCGCTGTTCTTCGCTGAGAAAGCCATTGCGCGATGACAGCGCCAGGCCGTCGGCTGCGCGCACGGTCGGTTCGCCGATGATCTGGATCGGCATGTTCAGGTCATGCACCAGCGCGCGAATCACCGCCAGTTGCTGGTAGTCCTTCTGGCCGAAAATCGCCAGATCCGGCTGGACCATGTTGAACAGCTTGCTGACGACGGTCGCCACGCCTTCGAAGTGCCCCGGACGGCTGGCGCCGCACAGGCCTTCGGACAATTGCGGCACGCTGACCCGAGTCTGCCCGGCCATGCCGTCTGGGTACATTTCCTCAACGGTCGGGGCGAAGAGCAGCGAGCAGCCGGCTTCGAGCAGCTTTTCCTGATCCGCCGCCAGCGTGCGTGGGTACTTGTCGAGGTCTTCGCCGGCGCCGAACTGCAGCGGATTGACGAAAATGCTCGCGACCACGAAGTCCACGCGTTGGGTGGCTTTGGTGATCAGCGCGACGTGACCGCTGTGCAGGTTGCCCATGGTCGGCACAAAGCCGATGCGCTTGCCTTCGCTGCGGGCGCGGGCCACAGCGGCGCGCAGTTCGCGTACGGTTTTAACGGTGTTCATGCAGAGAATCCGTGTTCGATGCCAGGGAACGTGGTGGCTTTGACTTCGTTGACGTAAGCCTTCAGCGCAGACTGGATGCTGTCCTGACCGAGCATGAAGTTCTTGACGAATTTAGGTACGCGGCCAGTGATCGACAGGCCGAGCATGTCGTGCAGCACCAACACCTGACCGTCGGTGGCGTTACCGGCGCCGATGCCGATGACCGGGATCTTCACCGCCTGGCTGATTTCGGCAGCCAGTTCGCTCGGTACGCATTCCAGTAGCAGCATGGCGGCACCGGCCTGTTCCAGCGAGATTGCGTCAGCGCGCATCTGCCGCGCCTGGTTCTCGTTGCGGCCCTGCACTTTATAGCCGCCAAGAATGTTCACCGCTTGCGGGGTCAGGCCCATGTGCGCGCAAACCGGCACACCACGCTCGGCGAGCAGACGAATCGACTCGGCCAGCCACAGCTGACCTTCGACCTTGACCATGTGCGCACCGGCCTGCATCAGCATGGCGCTGTTAGTCATGGTTTGTTCAAGGGTGGCATTGGCCATGAACGGCAGGTCGGCGAGGATCAGGGCATCGCTGTTGCCGCGTTTGACGCAAGCGGTGTGGTAGGCCATTTCTGCGGTGGTCACCGGCAACGTGCTGTCGTGACCCTGCAGGACCATGCCGAGGGAGTCGCCCACCAGCAGCACTTCAACACCGGCCTCATTGCAGGCGTGGGCGAAGGTCGCGTCATAGCAGGTCAGCATGGTGATCTTTTCACCTTTCTGCTTGAGGCTCTGGAGCGTGGTCAGGGTGATGGCTGGCATGTAAAAAATCCTCGTTCAGGCGCTCTGGAAACTACTGCGAGTAACGCGCGTGATTCTTCATCTACTCAGGCGCACGCTCTTTTGTCGTGCTTATAAGGCCTGGATTGCGCCCGTATGTGCCGGGTTGGCGGCAGCGGGACGCCTATAGTCGTGATGAGCCAACAGGAAGTCAATTGCGTGTGTTACCGCATTGTTACGAGGGGAGTGTTACCGGCGTTACTGATGCGATTCAGCGGCGCGGCGGGGCTGATTCGCGGGGTTTTTGTCCGACAATAAATCTGGATATGGAAAGCTATTCCAGTAGGAGCTGCGGAACGCTGCGATCTTTTGATCTTGATTTTGAAGATCAAAAGATCGCAGCGTTCCGCAGCTCCTACAAGGGATTTGTGTCAGGCGTGGGGGAGGCGTTCCAGGCCGACGAACGGGCACGCGGCCAGCAAGTCGGGCAGGCTGCGGCCATCGGCCAGACGCAGATCCTGCGGAGCCAGTTCTGCGAGGGGATACAGAACGAACGCGCGTTCCTGAATCTGGTAATGCGGCACTTTCAGGCGTGGTTCGTCGATCAGTCGGTCACCGAACAGCAGGATGTCCAGATCCAGCGTACGCGGGCCCCAGCGTTCCAGACGTTCGCGGCCCTGATCGTTTTCGATGGCTTGCAAGGCATCGAGCAGTTCAAGCGGTGCGAGCAAGCTGTCGAGCGCCGCGACCGCGTTGGTGTAACGCGGTTGGCCTGGCAGCAAGGAGTCGCTTTGATAGAAGGCGGAAACGCCAGCGAGTGTGGTCTGCGGCAAGTGCCCCAGCGCCTCGACGGCGCTGCGTAACTGCTCGGCCGGGTCAGCGAGGTTGCTGCCCATGCCGATGTAGATGCGTTCCATTGCCTTACTCGCCTGTCGCGCTCGGGGCGCCGGCGCGTTTGCGCTTGGATCCGCTGCTGCGGCGACGTTTGCGCGGAGCACCGCTGGCGTCATCGCCCTTGCCGCTGAGGTCGCGAATCATGTCGCGGCGTTCGCTGTCGTTGGCGTCCTGATAATCCGTCCACCATTCGCCCAGGCCGTCCGTTTCTTCGCCCGCGCTTTCACGCAACAGCAGGAAGTCGTAACCGGCGCGGAAACGTGGGTTGTCCAGCAACAGGTCGGCGCGTTTGCCACTGCGGCGCGGCAGGCGCTCCTGCATGTCCCAGATCTCGCGGATCGGCATGGTGAAGCGTTTTGGAATCGCAATGCGCTGGCACTGTTCGGCGATCAGCTCGTGAGCGGCTTCCTGCATTGCCGGAATTGGCGGCATGCCACGCTCTTGCAGACGCAACACGCGGGCTGGCAGGGCCGGCCACAACAGCGCAGCAAAGAGGAACGCCGGTGTCACCGGTTTGTTCTGCTTGATGCGCAGGTCGGTGTTGGTCAGTGCTTCGCTGATCAGCGTGTGGGTGTATTCCGGATTGTATTCCAGCGCATCGGCACTGGCCGGGAACAGCGGCGAGAACAGTTGCAGATCGACCAGCATTTCGAAGGTGATCGCGCCGTGGCCGGAGAGGAACAGCTTGAGCACTTCCTCGAACAGGCGCGCCGACGGAATCTCGCGCAGCATCGGCGCCAGTTCGCGAATCGGTTGCACGGTGTGCTTCTCGATACCGAAGTTGAGCTTGGCGGCGAAACGCACCGCGCGCAGCATGCGCACCGGGTCTTCCTGGTAGCGCTGCTTCGGATCGCCGATCAGGCGGATCAGGTGATTGCGAATGTCGTGCACGCCGTTGGCGTAATCGAGAATGCGTTCGCTGACCGGATCGTAATACAGGGCGTTGATGGTGAAGTCGCGGCGTTGCGCGTCTTCTTCCAGCGTGCCGTAAACGTTATCGCGCAGAATCCGCCCGCTCTCGTTACGTGAAGACTGGTTGCTGTCTTCGTCGTCTTCGTTGACCGGGTGGTTGGCGCGGAAGGTCGCGACTTCAATGATTTCGCGACCGAAATGAATGTGCACCAGTTTGAAGCGACGGCCAATGATCCGCGCATTGCGGAATTCGGCACGGACTTGCTCGGGGGTGGCGCTGGTGGCGACGTCGAAATCCTTGGGCGTGATGCCCAGCAGCATGTCACGCACGCAACCACCGACCAGATAAGCCTGGTAGCCGGCACCTTGCAGGCGTTCGACGATATTCACCGCATAGCGGCTGAATTGCGTTTTCTGCAGCGAATGTTGGCCGCTGTTAAGCACTTCAGGGGTGCTGCGGATGTGTTGCGTACGACGCACGGGAGTTCGGAATGACTGGAACAACTTCTTCAGCATGGGATGCACTGTTTGAAGGAATGTTCGGCCATACCAAAGAATGACCGCATGATGGGCGCAGATTCTAGCATTTAGTCGGGGGATGGTGTAGGAGACAGCAGATTCGAGCTGAAAGCCGCAAGCTGCAAGGGTGAAGCGGGGGTAGAGCGGAGGATTTTTTACAGAAGGGAGAAACTACAAGGGGAGCCGAAGCTCCCCAAGAAGTAGTTGCGTGCTCTTTTTATTATTGATTCGGGCTTTTTGTTTTTGTTAAGTGCCCTCGCCACGAAGTGTTTCCTTCGTGACCCTCCCAATCGGGAGCCAAGAGCAAACGGATTGCTTTGGTCGCTGAATTGCAGTGATCTCTCGATCCAACCAGTACAGGCTCTGTCTTAGGACAGTTTTTGTTGTTCTCGGCCTGGTCGTGGGGCAAGCCCCAAATACAACGCCTCTCCAAAAGAATCAGTTAGCTGCGCCTCTCGCCGTCTTGTTTTTATTGTGCGTGAGTCGATTCGTCTTATTTTTATTGTCTTGTGCATTGCTTGTTATTGTTCTTGTACCAAACATATAGCAGGGGGCGTGCCAACTTTTGTGAAGTCCAATAAAACAAGGGGTTAGGTCGATATAACCGTTTGCTCGGGGCGAAAAAAAGCCGGGGTTTCGTTACCGATAACCCCGGCTTCTGTTACGTGAAAGGACTGAGGTAACAGTTTTTTCACATCCTCAAGCGTTACCCGCACGCTCCACAGGTAACGTTCAGCTTTCGCTGGCGACCCCGGTCTTGCGCCGTGGGATGCCCAGACGCTGACGGCGTTCCCACAGACATTTACGGCTGACGCCCAGTTTGCGCGCCAGTTCGGTCTCGGTCATGTGGTCCTGATGCTCGAGCACGAAGTGCTGGAAGTAGTCTTCCAGTGACAAGTCTTCGGTCGGCTCATGGCTGCTGTTGCTGGCGTTACCCGCTGTTTGCGGGGGCAGACCGATGAACTCGTCGTCTTCCAGATCGCTCAGCTCGATGTCGATGCCCAGCAGGTCGGCGGAAATCTCCGGGCTTTCGCTCAGAATCACTGCGCGCTCGACCGCGTTCTCCAGTTCACGCACGTTACCCGGCCAGGAATAATGCCGGATCGCCTGTTCGGCATCGGCGGCAAATTTCAGGTCGGTACGGTTGATGCGCGCACTTTGGCGAGCGAGAAACGCATTGGCGATCTCGTTGACGTCAGCGCCGCGCTCGCGCAGGGCCGGCAGTTTTAACGCGATCACGTGCAGACGGTAATAAAGGTCTTCACGGAACTGGCCGATTTTCGCCAGGCTCTTCAGGTCCCGGTGAGTCGCCGCGATCAGGCGCACATCGACTTTCTGCGACTGCACCGAACCGACCCGGCGAATCTCGCCTTCCTGCAATACGCGCAGCAGGCGGGCCTGAGCTTCAAGTGGCAACTCACCGATTTCGTCGAGGAACAACGTGCCGCCATCCGCTGCTTCGACCAGACCGGCACGCCCGGCGCTGGCGCCGGTGAACGCACCTTTCTCGTGGCCGAACAGTTCCGACTCGATCAGGCTTTCCGGAATGGCTGCGCAGTTCACCGAAATCATCGGCGCCTTGGCGCGTTTCGACAGGTTGTGCAGGGCGCGGGCCACCAGTTCTTTACCGGTGCCGGACTCGCCCTGGATCAACACATTGGAATCGGTCGGCGCGACTTTGCGGATCTTGCTGTACAGGTCCTGCATCGGTGGGCAGGAGCCGATGATGCCGATCTCGCCGTTGCTGTTGTCGACGGCAGATTTGCCGTTGCCATTGGCCGGTTTGCTGGCAACCGCTTCGCCGGCAGCCGGTGCTGATTGGCGATCACGCAGGATTCGCGCCACAGCCTGAAGCATTTCATCGTGGTCGAAAGGCTTGGCGATGTAGTCCACCGCGCCCATCTTCATCGAGTCGACCGCCGAGCGCAGGCTGGCGTAACTGGTCATGATCAGCACCGGCGTGCCCTGGCCCAGCTTGATCAGCTCGGTGCCCGGCGCGCCCGGCAAACGCAGATCGCTGACGATCAGATCGAACGCAGGAATGGTGAAGCGTTCTTGTGCTTCCTGCACTGAACCGGCTTCGCTGACCTGGTACTGGTTGCGTTCCAGCAGGCGGCGCAAGGCGGAGCGGATAATTGTTTCGTCTTCGACGATCAAAATGTGCGGCATTGATTCGATACTCTCGACGGTCTCAGTTCACAGCGGACGTCGCTTCGACATGACGCGGTAAGGTCACCCGGATACGGGTGCCGCGTTGGCTTTGTACATCAGCCGGGCTGTCGATGGTGATTTGTCCATAATGCTCTTCAACGATGGAATAGACCAGTGCAAGGCCCAGACCGGTGCCTTCGCCAGGATCCTTGGTGGTGAAGAAGGGTTCGAACAATCGGTCCATGATGTTCTTCGGAATACCGCTGCCTTCGTCTTCGACGATCAGATCGACCGTGTGTTCGCCGGCTTCGCTCTTGACCCGTACCGCACTGTGCGGCGGCGAGGCGTCGCGGGCGTTGGAGAGCAGGTTGATCAACACCTGGGCAAGCCGCTGCGGGTCGCCCTCGACCCAGTGATCAGGATCGCAGAGGTTGTAGAACTGGACTTCGAAATTGCGTCGGTTCAGCGCCAGCAGGCCGATCGCATCTTGAGCGACCTCTGCCAGACAAACGGGCTCGTCACTGTGCTGATGGCTGCCGGCGTGGGCGAAGCTCATCAGTGACTGGACGATGCGTGACACACGTTTGGTCTGTTCAAGAATCTGCCCGCTGATTTCCGTCAGTTCGCCGTCGTCTTCGCGTTCTTCGCGCAGATTTTGCGCCAGACAGGCGATGCCGGTGATCGGGTTGCCGATTTCGTGGGCCACACCCGCCGCGAGACGACCAATGCTGGCCAGACGCTCGGAGTGCACCAGTTTGTCTTCGAGCATCTGCGTTTCGGTCAAATCTTCGACCAGCAGCACCAGGCCGCTGTTACCCGGTGCCAGCGGCTCGTCAATCGCCGCTTTGTGCAGGTTGAGCCAGCGCGTCTGGCCGTCGAGGGCCAGGTGCTGTTTGTGCAAATGTTCGTCGGGAAGGTTGATGAAGCCCTGCAGCAATTCCTTCCACGGCTCGCCGATGGTACTCAGGCGCGAACCAACTACGCGTTGCGCGGCGATCCCGGTGAGTTCTTCCATGGCCTTGTTCCACATCAGGATCTCTTGATCCTTGGCCAGCGAGCAGACGCCCATCGGCAGTTCCTGCAAGGTCTGGCGGTGATAACGGCGCAGAGCATCGAGCTCGGCAGCCAGACCTGTGAGACGCGAGTGGTAATCCTCGAGACGGCTTTCAATGAAGTGAATGTCTTCGGTCACATAGTTTTCGCCGCCAGCCTTGTACGGCAGAAAGGTTTCCACCATGTCCTGCGCCACGCTCGGGCCCATCAGGCCGGAGAGGTTGGCTTCGATGCGGTCACGCAAACGGCGCAGTGCATACGGGCGGCGCTCGTCGAACGGCAGATAAAGGTCACGCAGGGCTTGCTCGACTTCTTTCTGTGCAGCCTTGGCACCCAGCGGTTTCGCCAGTTGTGTGGCGAATTCCTGTGGCGAAGCGGCGTGCAGCTCACGGCGCTGCGGACGACGGACGTTATCCACCGCGCAAGCTTCGGCAGCGCTGGCTTCTTCGGGACTGGCGTTGGTGAACAGCGAGATCAGGGTGAACATCAACACGTTGGCGGCGAGCGAAGCAATGGCCGCCATGTGCCAACTGGTGTCATCGAGCACGTAAATCATGTTCAGCAGCGGGATGTAGAAACCCTGCAGATTGCCGACCAACGGCAGCAGCATGGTGACTACCCAGACCAGAATCCCTGCCAGCAGCCCGGCAATAAAACCGCGACGGTTGGCGGTCGGCCAGTACAGCACCGACAACACGCCGGGCAGGAATTGCAGGGTCGCAACAAACGCGACGATGCCGAGGTTGGCCAGATCCTGTTCGGCGCCGAGCATCAGGTAGAAGCCGAAACCGGCCATGATGATCGCAACGATCAGCGCCCGACGGGTCCACTTCAGCCAGCGGTAGATGTTGCCTTCGGCTGGCGGCTGGTAGAGCGGCAAGACCAGGTGGTTCAGCGCCATGCCCGACAGCGCCAGGGTGGTGACAATGATCAGACCGCTGGCCGCCGATAAACCGCCGACATACGCGAGTAACGCCAGCGGTTTGCTGTTGGCGGCGATGCCGATGCCGAGGGTGAAGTATTCCGGATTGGTTGTGGCGCCGAGTTTGAGGCCGGCCCAGAGAATCAGCGGCACTGCCAGGCTCATCAGCAGCAGGAACAGCGGCAAGCCCCAACTGGCACTGACCAGCGAGCGCGGGTTGAGGTTTTCGGTAAAGGTCATGTGATACATGTGCGGCATCACGATTGCCGAGGCGAAAAACACCAGCAGAAGCGTGCGCCACGGGCCCTCCTGCAACGGCGTGTGCAAAGCGGCGAGGGCGGTCTGGTTTTGCAGCAGCCATAGTTCAAGTTGCTGCGGGCCGTCGAACACACCGTACAGCGCGTAAAGGCCGACGCCACCGAGGGCGATCAGTTTGATCACCGATTCGAAGGCAATCGCGAACACCAGTCCCTCGTGCTTCTCACGCGTGGCGATATGCCGGGAGCCGAAGAAAATCGTGAACAGAATGATCAGCGCACAGAACGCCAACGCCACGCGGCTCTGGACCGGCTCGCCGGTCAGAATGCCAATGGAGTCGGCCACCGCCTGAATCTGCAGCGCCAACAGCGGTAAAACCCCGATCAGCATGAAAATCGTGGTCAGCGCGCCGGCCCAAGTGCTGCGAAAGCGGAACGCGAACAGATCCGCCAGCGACGACAGTTGATAGGTGCGGGTGATTTTCAGGATCGGATAGAGCAGCACCGGCGCCAGCAGAAACGCGCCGGACACGCCGAGGTAACTGGAAAGAAAGCCGTAGCCGTACTGATAGGCGAGGCCGACCGTGCCGTAAAACGCCCACGCACTGGCGTAAACCCCCAGCGATAACGTGTAGGTCAGCGGGTGGCGAATGATCGCCCGCGGGATCATGCCCCGTTCGCTGATCCAGGCAACGCCGAACAGCACTGCCAGGTACGCGGCGCTGATCAGGATCATCTGGGTCAGGCTAAAGCTCATCGGCATCTTTTTGGCTCTGCAGGATGAAGGTCACGACTATGAGGATCAGCCAAAGCAGATAGGGGCGATACCAGGCGCCCGTAGCGTCGATCCACCAATCCATGATGGCGGGGGAAAACAGATAGATCCCCACGACTAAAAGCAGGACCAAGCGATAGATGTACATCCCGGCCTCTCTTTTTTATGCGCGTGCCCGAAAACGTGCGGCGATGGTAACGGATGGGCGCACGACTGCAAGTGTCGTCATAGCAGTTGCGCTTCGGGCAGGGTCAGTGTGCGCGGGATCTTCGTGGCATCCCAGTGCGCGCGGCCCCACTTGAGCAACTCTTGCGGTGAGGCGTGGGCCAGTTCGGCGCCAGGGTTTTGCCCCAGAGCGCGCAGGGCACGCAGCAACAATGGCGTGGCTTGATCGGCTTGCAGCGGCGGCGAGCGGTAGGACTTGCCGAGCTTGTTGCCGTCCGGTTGGGTAATCAGCGGCAGGTGCAGATAGCGCGGCTGGCGCAAGCCCAGCAACTCTTGCAGATAGAGCTGGCGCGGCGTCGAGTCGAGCAGGTCGGCACCGCGCACGATGTCGGTGATACCTTGCCAGGCGTCATCCAGCACCACGGCGAGTTGATACGCGTAGAGCCCATCGCGCCGGCGGATCACGAAATCGCCGACCTCGCGGCCCAGATGCTGGCGATATTCGCCCTGCACGCGGTCGATGAAGTGGTATTCCAGTTCGGGTACGCGCAGTCGAATCGCAGCGTCCTGCTGGTCGTGGCCGGCATTGCGGCACAGGCCCGGATAAATACCGTTGTACGCTTCGAGCTGTTTGCGCGAACAGGTGCAGGCGTAAGCGAGGCCGTGATTGAACAGACTGTTGAGCACGTCAGCATAGGCATCATGCCGATCGCTCTGGCGCACCATGTCGCCGTCCCATTCGAAGCCATAACTTTCCAGCGCCTTCAGGATCGCCGCTTGCGCACCGGGCTCTTCGCGGGGCGGATCAAGGTCTTCCATGCGCACCAGCCAGCGACCACCGACCGAGCGCGCGTCGAGGTAAGAGGCAAGGGCGGCGACCAGCGAACCGAAGTGCAAGTGGCCACTGGGCGTCGGGGCGAAGCGGCCGATGTAGGCGGGGGATGTTTTGGCAGTCATGGAAACGAAACTACTTTTCAGGCTATACGCAGGTCAACCTGTAGGAGTGAGCAGGCTCACTCCTACAAAAGGCAAGGGCAAAAGGCAAAAGGCAGAAACAAAAACGGAGCGTTCGCACGCTCCGTTTTTCGTTCAGGTCGAGATTACTTGCCGACCTGCTTTTCCTTGATTTCCGCCAGGGTCTTGCAGTCGATGCACAGATCCGCCGTTGGACGGGCTTCGAGGCGCTTGACGCCGATCTCGATGCCGCAGGACTCGCACCAGCCGTACTCTTCGTCCTGAATCAGCTCCAGCGTCTTGTCGATCTTCTTGATCAACTTGCGCTCGCGGTCGCGGGCGCGCAGCTCGAGGGCGAATTCTTCTTCCTGACTGGCACGGTCGGCCGGGTCAGGGAAGTTGGCCGCTTCGTCTTTCATGTGATCAACAGTACGGTCGACTTCCTGCATCAAGTCCTGTTTCCACTTGTTCAGGATCTTGGTGAAGTGCGCTCGCATCGGGGCGCCCATGTACTCTTCACCGGCCTTCGGAACGTAAGGTTCGAAACCGCTGATCGTCGTTTGCTGCTGTTGCTTTGCTTGGGTGGGCATGAAATGGACCGCCTCTACTCTTGTAATCCATTGCGCAGGATTGCTCCATCACCGACACCTGCCGGCCCTGCGGCTGCAAGCGGGCGAACTTACCAGATCAATTCGGCCTGCGCTACTCCCGGATGTCGAGGCCCCGGCGGGTGGCGCTTGCAAATGTTTGGCAAGCCGTGTCTGGTGGTGTTGAAGACCTGTTCAATCACTGATTTTAGTCAATCCTGGAGCGTACGTGCGTATCGTTACAGTCCAGCGTTCTTGAGGCTGTGACCGCTGCGGGTTCTCGCTCGTTCCGGCAGATGGGTAGAATCGTCTCTTTTTCCCTGCCGAAGGAAAACCAATGGCTCAGCCCTACAGTGCGCGCAGTCGTGCGATCGAACCGTTCCATGTGATGGCGCTGCTGGCGCGGGCCAATGAATTACAGGCTGAAGGCCACGATGTCATCCATCTGGAGATCGGTGAACCGGACTTCACCACGGCCGAACCAATCATCCGTGCCGGGCAGGCTGCGCTGACGGCGGGCAAGACCCGTTACACCGCTGCACGCGGCATTCCTGAACTGCGTGAGGCGATTTCCGGTTTTTATCAATCGCGCTACGGCTTGAACATCGATCCACGGCGGATTCTGATCACGCCGGGCGGTTCCGGTGCGCTGCTGCTGGCCAGCGCGTTGCTGGTCGATCCCGGCAAGCACTGGCTATTGGCGGATCCCGGCTACCCATGCAACCGACACTTCCTGCGTCTGGTGGAAGGTGCGGCGCAGCTTGTTCCTGTAGGGCCGGAGGTGCGCTATCAACTGACCCCGGATCTGGTCGAGCGCCACTGGGATCATGACAGCGTCGGTGCACTGGTCGCTTCACCAGCCAACCCGACCGGCACCCTCCTGACCCGCGACGAGCTGGCCGCGTTATCCACCGCCATCAAGGCTAAACACGGGCATCTGGTGGTAGACGAGATCTACCACGGCCTTACCTACGGCACCGATGCCGCCAGCGTGCTGGAAGTCGATGACAGCGCTTTTGTACTGAACAGTTTCTCCAAGTATTTCGGCATGACCGGCTGGCGGCTTGGCTGGCTGGTGGCGCCGGACGCTGCCGTCAGTGAGCTGGAAAAACTGGCGCAGAACCTCTACATCAGCGCACCGAGCATGGCGCAATATGCGGCGTTGGCGTGTTTCGAACCGGACACCATCGCCATTCTGGAAGAGCGCCGCGCCGAATTTGCTCGTCGTCGTGATTTCCTTTTGCCGGCGTTGCGCGAGTTGGGTTTCAACATCGCCGTGGAGCCTGAAGGCGCCTTCTATCTTTACGCCGATATCAGCCAGTTCGGCGGCGATGCCTTCGCGTTCTGCCGACATTTCCTCGAAACCGAACACGTTGCCTTCACCCCGGGTCTGGATTTCGGTCGTTATCAGGCCAGCCATCATGTGCGTTTTGCCTACACCCAAAACCTCCCTCGCTTACAGGACGCGGTGGAGCGAATCGCCCGCGGCTTGAAGAGCTGGCAAGGCTGATGCGCTTTTATCCAGAACTTGAAGAAGCGCGTCTTATCCGCCGCTACAAGCGTTTTCTCGCAGATATCGAAACCGTTAGCGGCGAGTTGCTGACCATTCACTGTCCGAACACCGGTTCGATGCTCAACTGCCAGGTTGAAGGCGGGCAGGTGTGGTTCAGTCGCTCCAACGACCCGAAACGCAAGTTGCCCGGCACCTGGGAAATTGGTGAAACCCCGCAGGGCCGCTTGTTTTGTGTAAATACCGGGCGGGCCAACGGCTTGGTCGAAGAAGCACTGCAGGCGGGCGTCATCACCGAGTTAAACGGATTTACCGCGTTGAAGCGCGAAGTGGCGTACGGGCAGGAAAAGAGCCGCATCGATTTTCGCCTCGAGTACCCGAATGGTCCGGCGTACGTGGAAGTGAAAAGTGTCACGCTGGGTTTCGATGGCACTGCGGTGGCGGCGTTTCCCGATGCGGTGACCCAGCGCGGTGCCAAGCATCTGCGGGAGTTGGCGCATCTGGCGCGGGACGGGATTCGGGCGGTGCAGTTGTATTGCGTCAATCTGACCGGGATTGAAGCGGTGCGGCCGGCGAAGGAAATCGATTCGGCCTACGCCGATGCGCTTCTTGAAGCGGTGGCTTGTGGTGTTGAGGTTCTGGCGTACGGCGTGCGGCTGGACCATGAAGAGATGGTCATCGACCGGCGTCTCGACGTGTTGCTCAACGGTTAAACATCGATCCACAGGCCTTGGGCATCTTCCCGGCAAGGAATGGCGGTCAGTGACTGCCCGGCGCAAGGCCCGGCGACGCATTCACCGTCCTCGATCAGAAAGAGTGCGCCGTGGGTGGCGCACTGGATCAGGCTGTTGCTCGGGTCGAGAAACTGGTCGGGTTGCCATTCCAGGCCCACTCCACGGTGTGGGCAGCGGTTGAAATAGACAAATGCCTGCCCGTTGCGGCGCACGGCGAACAGCTTTTCCCCGTTGGCTTCAAAACCACGGCTGGCGGCTTCGGCGAGTTCGGCGCCGGCGCAGAGAAACTTCATGGCTATCCTCTAGTGTCCGCTCGTGTCTGGATATGTCCGAGCTTGACGTTTAAATGCAAACAATTATCAAATGGCGGCCTTCGTCCGCAGGGCGGCAGGCAGACGTCGAGGATACTTGGCTTGTCAGCCGGACGCCCGGGAAAACCTGTTCAAGGATGCTGTGTATGCGCCTGAGTACCCGCGTTGCCATGCTGTGTGTCGGACTTCTGGTCAGCCACCAGGCTGCAGCGGCTGATTTGCCGCAACGTTGGGTCAGTGCTGGCGGTGCGCTGTCGGAGTGGGTGAGTGCGTTGGGTGGCGAGTCGAAACTGGTTGGCGTCGACACCACCAGCCAGCATCCGGAGTCGCTGAAGGCGCTGCCAAGCATTGGTTATCAGCGCAGTCTTTCGGCTGAGGGCATCCTCAGTCTGCGTCCGGATATCTTGATTGGCACCGAAGAAATGGGCCCGCCACCGGTGCTGGCGCAAGTCAAAGCGGCCAAGGTTCAGGTGGCGTTGTTCTCGGCGCAGCCGGATCTGCCGACGCTTCAGAAAACCGTGACTCACTTGGGCCGGTTACTGGGTGCCGAACCGCAAGCTGCGCAGTTGCTGCAAAGTTATCAACAGCAACTCGATGCGCAGAAGGCTCGGGTTGTACAAGTGCAGAGCAAACAAAAGGCGCCGGGCGTGTTGCTGTTGCTCGGCCATGCCGGGGGCAAACCGTTGATCGCCGGCAAGGACACTGCCGCCGACTGGCTGCTGCGACAGGCCGGTGGGCATAACCTGGCGACGCACACAGGTTACAAGCCTTTTTCCGTGGAATCCCTCGCCAGCCTCGATCCGCAAGTGCTGGTGTTCGCCGACCGTGCCTTGACCGGTGAAGCGGCGAAAGCAGCGCTGTTCAAGGAAAACCCGATTCTCAATTCAAGCCGCGCGGCCAAGGCCGGGCGGGTGCAGGAGCTCGATCCGACTTTGCTGGTCGGCGGGCTTGGGCCACGTTTGCCTGCGGCGCTGAAAAGCCTGACTGACGGTTTCTACCCGGCCAAGAGCGGCCAATGACCACCTTGGTAAAACCCCGTGCCTTGTTTATTGGCCTGACGCTCCTGTGTTTACTGGCGATCTGGCTGTCGCTGGCACTCGGGCCGGTCAGCCTGCCGCTGTTCGACACCTTGCGTGCAGCATTGCGCATGCTCGGTGTGCCGCTGGCGGCGGACGGTCTGGAGCAGGCTGAGCTGATTCTCGGGCAGATTCGTTTGCCGCGAACGTTGCTGGGACTGGCCGTTGGCGGCGTGCTGGCGTTGTCCGGTGTGGCGATGCAGGGCCTGTTTCGCAATCCACTGGCGGATCCGGGCCTGGTGGGAGTTTCCAGCGGCGCGGCATTGGGCGCAGCGATCGCGATTGTCGGCGGTTCATTCTTCGGTGGTTTGCCGGAATGGTTCGGGCCGTATCTGCTGTCGGTCTGTGCGTTTCTCGGCGGCCTCGGCGTGACGGCGCTGGTCTATCGACTTGGCCGTCGCAATGGCCAGACCCATGTTGCGACCATGTTACTGGCGGGCATCGCGCTGACGGCGCTGGCCAGTTCGGCGGTGGGCCTGTTCACTTATCTGGCAGATGACGCAACGCTGCGTACGCTGACCTTCTGGAACCTCGGCAGCCTCAACGGCGCCAGTTACGCGCGCTTGTGGCCATTACTGATCATCAGCGCCGCTGTCTCGATGTGGTTACCACGTCGGGCCAAGGCGCTGAACGCCTTGTTGCTCGGGGAATCCGAGGCCGGGCATTTGGGGATTGATGTCGAACGGCTCAAGCGTGAATTGGTGTTTTGCACAGCGCTGGGTGTCGGCGCGGCCGTGGCGGCAGCCGGGATGATCGGTTTTGTCGGGCTGGTGGTGCCGCATCTGGTGCGTTTGCTGGCCGGGCCGGATCACAAAGTGTTGCTACCGGCCTCGGTTCTGGCGGGGGGCAGCCTGTTGCTGCTGGCTGATCTGGTCGCGCGTTTGGCGCTGGCGCCGGCAGAGTTGCCGATCGGCATTGTTACCGCATTTATCGGCGCGCCGTTCTTCCTTTATTTGCTGCTGCGAGGGCGTGCCTGATGTTGCGTGCGCAGAATCTGCACATCCATCGGGGGCGCAAGGCTGTGCTCAGCGATGTCTCGTTGCAGCTCGAACCGGGTGAAGTGCTCGGTGTGCTCGGGCCGAACGGTGCGGGTAAAAGTACCTTGCTGGGTGCCTTGTGCGGTGAGCTGGCAGCGAGCGCGGGCGGGGTTTTGCTCGACGGCCAAGCGTTGAGCCACTGGACTGGCCCGCAGCGCGCGCAACGACTGGCGGTGTTGCCTCAGGTGTCGACCCTGGATTTTGCTTTTCGCGTTGAAGAAGTGGTCGGCATGGGCCGCTTGCCTTGGCACAGCGGGCAGGTGCGGGATGAGGAAATCATCGCGGCGGCGTTGGCGGCGGCGGATGCCGGGCACTTGAGCGGTCGCAGCTATTTGGCGCTGTCCGGGGGCGAGCGTCAGCGTGTGCATCTGGCGCGGGTGCTCGCGCAACTCTGGCCGGGACAGGCTGGGCAAACGTTGCTGCTGGATGAACCGACGTCGATGCTTGATCCGCTGCATCAGCACACCACGTTGCAGGCCGTGCGCGAGTTTGCCGATCGTGGCGCGGCGGTGTTGGTGATCCTGCATGATCTGAATCTGGCGGCGCGTTATTGTGATCGCATTCTGCTGCTGGAAGGCGGGCGCCCGGTGGCGCTGGATACACCGCAGCAGGTTTTGCGTCCGGAAACACTCCAGGCCGTGTTCGGTCTCGAAGTGTTGGTGCAGCCGCACCCGGAGCGCGGGCATCCGTTGATCATCGCCCGCTGACAGGATCATTGAGGTGATGGCATGCGTGGGGTGTGGCTGTTGGCGGTGATGTTGCTTGCGGGGTGTCAGCATGTTGCGGCGCCACCGCCGATCAGTGGCGAGATTCGCGACCTGGCCAGCGGTCAGGTGCTGACGGCGCAGCAGTTACTGACGCGTCTTGCCGAGCCTGAGCGGCTGATCATCGGTGAGCAGCATGACAACGCCGATCATCACACCGCGCAATTGTGGCTGTTGCGCTCGCTCGCTGAGCAGCGGCCGCAGGGTGGTCTGCTACTGGAAATGCTCACACCGGATCAGCAGCCTCGGGTTGATCAATTGCGCCAGGCGACTACGCTGCCCGCGGACGTGCCCGGCGCATTGGCCTGGGAGGACGGCTGGGACTGGAACCTCTATGGGCCGATTGTCCGCTTCGCGCTGACTCAGCCGTATCCACTGCTGGCGGCGAATCTGGATAGCGCTGAAATCCGCACCTTCTATCGCGATCCGCCGGTGTTAAAGGGGACGCGCAGCAATACGAAATCCGTGAAAGCCGTTTTGCTGGAGCAGATCAGCGATTCCCACTGTGGCCTGCTGCCCGAATCACAGATGCCGGCGATGCTGGCCGTTCAGCAACAACGTGATCGGCGCATGGCAGAGCGTCTGTTGGCGGCGCCTTCACCTTCAATCCTGTTGGCCGGTGCGTGGCATGCGCGTAAAGATGTTGGCGTGCCGCTGCATGTTGTGGATCTGGGCGCCGTCCAGGCACCCGCCGTGCTGATGCTGGCAGAGCAGGGCGCCGAAGTGACTACTGCGATGGCCGACTACGTTTGGTACACGCCTGCCATGCCAAAGCAGGATTACTGCGAGCAGATGCGTAAACAGTTCGGCAAATGACTTTTTCACAGGCAAAAAAAGACCCGGTAAAAACCGGGTCAAATAACCGTGATTAGCCTGATGAGGAGATAATCTGAGAGTCCGAACCAAGGGCTTTTCAGAATATCGACTGATCTCGCGACCAGTTGTGATAATCATAGCGATTCTCATTACCGCGTCAACCATTGATTTCCTATTTCTGTGAAATCGCCTGGAAAATGGCCGGCACGCCCCGCAAACAAAGGCTTTTAATCTCGGCCTTCAGTCGAGCTCATTTGCGTGATCTGCCGATTCAACTGGCCGATCCGCCGCGCCATGCTCTCGATGAGGCTGTGGGCTATCTTCGGATTGGTGCGGGTCATGCTTAAAAATTGATCACCGGGAATCAGCATCACCGTGCTCGGTTCGCGGGCGATTACCGTGGCATTGCGCGGCTCGCCGGTAAACAAGGCCATCGCCCCGAAGATTTCGTCCTTGGCCACATCTCCCACCTTATGCCCGTCGACAAACGCTTCGGCATGCCCGTCGATGATCACGAACACGTGATCAGCTGCGTCCCCCTGGTTGATCAGGGTTTCACCCGCCTCGACCCGTTTGAAGCCATTGGTGCTGCGAAACTCGCGCGGTTTCAGCTCCGCGACGGCATGGGCGAGGATTGCCATCTGCCCCAGCAGATACTCCAGAAACTGGTCCGCCCGATGCGCGTCGGCATACACATGCTGGAAAACCTCACGGCGCCGATAGGGCGTCAGCAGTAACGTACCGTCACTGCACAACCGGCAATCGGCCCAGTCCTCACCTCGCTGAAGGCCGATCAAATCGCCGTCCTGCCAATAAAACAGCGGACGGGTGCCGAGACAGCCGTTGATCACCCCTTCATTGAGCAGAAACAACTGGTCGGCAGGTAACTGCGCCAGCAAATCATCCGCCGCTTGCAGTTCCAGCACCGGCCCGCAAGGCGTCAAATCGCGCAGCCACAGGGCGGGCAAGCTCTGCAAACGGTTGATCAAGGCATCGGCCCAGGCCGATTGTTCCCCCAGTAAATACATGACGGTCTGTGCCCGTTCAATTCTTGTGGCGCGAGGAAATGGCTTCGAGCTGTTTGTTCAGGGCGTCTTTGCGTTCGGCGGGGATGTCATTCCAGTGCACATCCATCAGTGCGCCCTCGATCGCATACAACAACACCTTCGATGCGCGAAAACCGCGGGTGCGCACGGCCCGGTAGGCGTCCACCGCGCCCAGGCGACGCAAGTCCGAGGCGCTGTGGATGCCCACGGCATGCAGCCATTGCGCCGACGTCTTGCCAAGATTCTTCAGGTGTTGCAGTTCATCATTCATCAAGCCTCCTTGCGACGGCCGAATGGTGCGTTGGCGAGCTTCTCAGGAGTGTAGCCATCAGTAGGAAAAGCGTGGTTGTTTGGTCGGATTCAACGCAAACGCTTCTAAGAAAGGGCGCTTGAAAGGCCTGCGAAGGCAGAAAGGCGGGAGAGAACACATAGCAAATGTGGGAGCGAGCCTGCTCGCGAAAGCGGTATGACTTTCACGATCAGGGTCACTGACACTCCGCCTTCGCGGGCAAGCCCCACAGGAGGGGGGCGTTGTGTCAGAGAGGCAAAAGAACTGTCAGCGAGTGCGATAACGCAGGCGCGTACCGAAATTCATCGACATCAGAATCTCGTCAGCACTCAGCTCCGGCGGGAAGTACGCCCCGGAAATCTGTGCGTGCGCCAGGCTCGCGCCTTCCAGCGACGCGTTGCGGAAATCGATGCCACGCAAATCGGCGGAACGGAAGTACGCGTCCCGGAAATCCACGCCATCGGCATTCAGTTCACGCAAATCCAGACCACGGAAATCACCGCCGACCATGTCGATCGGGCCATCCTGTGGGCGTTCTTTGTTAAAGCCTGCGATGTCGTCTTTGTGCAGCAAGGCATACAGCGGGGTGTCGAGAAGTTTCGGCTGGCTCATGTCATATCACCGTTGGTTTTATGACGCCAGTATAGTGCCACTATTTGACGGCCGTGAAGCAAGCGAGGGCTTCACGGCCGAAATAGTTTCTTACAGGCCTGGCAGGCGCTGACGGATCTGCGCAACCACAGTGTCCAGCGTGCCGGATTCATTGGTCTGTACGCGTTTGCTGCGCAGGATTTCTTCCGGCGTCAGCGCTTCACGATTGGCCTGTTGCGCTTCGATCACGGCCAGGGTGGCGTCGGACGGATCCTTTTGGTCGGCCTGACGGATCGCCAGCCAGCTCTCGATCACCGCTTGTGGTGCGTTGCAGTCGAGGATCAGGAATGGCGTGCCGGTGGCTTCGGCGACGGTCGCCGCGTTGTCGCGTTGCTCGCGTTTGAGGTAAGTCGCGTCGATCACCACCGGGAAACCAGCGTGCAGGATCACTTCGGCGATTTCATGCAGGCGTGCATAGGTCGCAGCGCTGGCGTCGGCACTGTATATGCCGGCCTGCACGTCGTTGGCGACGGTTTGCTCACCGAACAGGCGCTTGCGCTCGACATCCGAGCGCAGGCGGATCGCGCCCAGTGCTTCGACCAGACGCATGGCCACGTGGCTCTTGCCGACAGCGGAAACGCCGTGGGTGATTGCCATGAAGCGCGATGGAATGGTGCTGTAGCTCTCCGCCAGGTTGGCGTAGTTGCGGTACTGGCGCAGGGTGGTGGCGCGCTGCACCGGGGTCGCGTCCGCCGGCATGCTGAACAGGGCAACCTTGGCGCGTACCAGGGCGCGGTAGGCTTTATAGAAGTTGAGCACTTCCAGGCCTTGATAGTCGCCGGTCAGTTCCAGGTACTGGCTGATGAAGCGGCGCGCCAGGGATTTCAGGCCACGGTCTTCCAGGTCCATCGCGAGGAACCCGGTGTCGGCCCAGACGTCGGTGAAGCGGAACGGTTCGTTGAACTCGATGCAGTCGAAGATCACCACTTTGCCGTCGATGACGGTGGCGTTGCCCAAGTGGATATCGCCGTGGCATTCACGGGTGAAACCTTCGCTCTTGCGCTTGGCGAACAGCGGCTTGAGACGTTCGAAGCTGCTTTCGGCCCAGGCTTTCAATGCTTCGAGTTGCAGCAAATCGTTTTTGTCGCTGAGGAACGGCAGGATCTGTTCGAAATTTTGCGAGACCGGCGCCATCACACTGTCCGGGGTGCCGGCATCGTGTTCGGCCGGGACTTTTGGCGCGCTGAGGTGGAAGCGTGCGATCTGCTCGGCCATCTCGTCGATGTGCTGAGTCGTCAGCTCGCCGTTGGCTTGCAAGGTGCTGAGCAAACCGCTCTGCGGGAACTGGCGCATTTTCAGTACGTATTCGATGGCCGGACCTTCGCCACCCAGTTGCGGTGCTTCAACGCTGCCGGTGACTGGCAACACTTCCAGATACAAATCATCGGTCAGACGCTGGTTCAAACGCAGCTCTTCCGCGCAGAAATGTGCGCGCGACTCAAGGCCGGTGAAGTCGAGGAAGCCGAAATTGACCGGCTTCTTCACTTTATAAGCGAAGGGACCGGTGAGGATCACCCACGAGATATGGGTTTCGATGACCTGAAACCCTTCGACAGGGTGCGGGTAGAGGGCCGGGTTTTGCAGGGCAGCGATCAGTGACTGGCTCACGGGCGATCCTTCAGAGACTGGGGGAAATTCGAGGTGGCCATTATGGCCGCTCGCCAGCCTGACGCAAACCTCGGAGCGCTCCTGTTGAGGATGAATAAAGTGCGTATAATCCGCCGCCATGACTCGAACTCGATCTCCCCGTACCAAGAAAAAACCACCCTCCAAGGGCCTCAGCCCATGGTTGAGCTGGGCCATTAAACTCAGTCTGGTCGGCCTTGTCGTGCTGGCCGGCTTCGCCGTTTACCTCGATGCCGTGGTGCAGGAGAAGTTCTCCGGCAAGCGCTGGACCATCCCGGCCAAGGTTTACGCGCGCCCGCTCGAGCTGTTCGTCGGACAAAAGCTCAGCAAGGACGATTTCCTTACCGAGCTCGATGCCCTCGGCTATCGCCGCGAAGCCGTGAGCAATGGCCCCGGTGCCGCAGCGGTGAACGGCAATACCGTCGATCTGAACACTCGTGGCTTCCAGTTCTATGAAGGCCTGGAGAAACCGCAGCCGGTGCGCGTGCGTTTCTCTGGCGATTATGTGGCTGAGCTGTCGGCGACCAACGGTTCGAAATTGTCCGTGGTGCGCCTCGAGCCGCTGATGATCGGCGGTATTTATCCGAAGAACCTCGAAGACCGCATTCTGATCAAGCTCGATCAGGTGCCACCGTATCTGCTCGAAACCCTGGTCGCTGTTGAGGACCGCGATTACTACAGCCACTGGGGCGTGTCGCCGAAGTCGATTGCCCGGGCTATCTGGGTCAACACCTCGGGCGGCAAGATGACGCAGGGCGGCAGTACGCTGACCCAGCAATTGGTGAAAAACTTCTACCTGACCAACGAACGCAGCCTGACCCGCAAGCTCACCGAAGCGATGATGGCGATGCTGCTGGAACTGCATTACGACAAAAAGGAAATCCTTGAGGCCTACCTCAACGAAGTCTTTGTCGGGCAGGACGGTCAGCGTGCGGTGCACGGTTTCGGTCTGGCCAGCCAGTTCTTCTTCGGTCAGCCATTGTCCGAGCTGAAACTGCATCAGGTGGCGATGCTGGTAGGTATGGTCAAAGGCCCGTCCTACTACAACCCGCGTCGCAACCCGGAGCGTGCGCTGGAGCGGCGTAACCTGGTGCTCGACGTGCTTGAGCAGCAGGGCGTGGCGACGGCCGAACAGGTCGAAGCGGCGAAGAAAATGCCATTGGGTGTGACCACGCGCGGCAAGCTCGCCGACAGTTCCTTCCCGGGCTTTATCGATCTGGTCAAACGCCAGTTGCGTGAAGATTACCGCGACGAAGACTTGACCGAAGAAGGCCTGCGCATCTTCACCAGTTTCGACCCGATCCTGCAGATGAAGGCTGAAGCGTCGGTCAACGACACCTTCAAACGTCTGGCCGGGCGCAAAGGTTCTGATGATGTGGAAGCGGCGATGGTCGTGACCAATCCGGAAACCGGCGAAGTCCAGGCGATGATCGGCAGCCGTCAGGCCAGTTATGCCGGGTTCAACCGTGCGCTGGATGCCGTGCGCCCGATCGGCTCGTTGATCAAGCCGGCGGTGTATCTGACCGCACTGGAGAAACCGAGCCAGTACACCCTGACCAGTTGGCTGTCGGACGACCCTTTGTCGGTCAAAGGCGCGAACGGTCAGGTGTGGAAGCCGCAGAACTACGATCGCCGCTCCCACGGCACTGTGTTCCTCTATCAGGGGCTGGCACATTCCTACAACCTGTCGACTTCGCGACTGGGTCTGGAGGTGGGCGTGCCGAATGTGCTCAAGACCTTGGGTCGTCTGGGTGTGACTCGCGAATTTCCGGCATTTCCATCGATGTTGCTCGGTGCCGGCGGCATGACGCCGATCGAAGTGGCGACCATGTACCAGACGCTGGCCAATGGTGGTTTCAATACGCCGATGCGCGGCATTCGCAGCGTACTGACAGCCGAGGGCGAACCGCTCAAGCGTTATCCGTTCCAGATCGAGCAGCGTTTCGATCCGGCGTCCATCTATCTGATCCAGAACGCCATGCAGCGCGTGATGCGTGAAGGTACCGGCAGCTCGGTTTATAACGTGTTGCCCAAGACTCTGACGCTGGCGGGCAAGACCGGTACCAGTAACGATTCCCGTGACAGCTGGTTTGCCGGTTTCAGCCAGGATCTGCTGGCGGTGGTCTGGCTGGGTCGTGATGACAACGGCAAGACACCCTTCACCGGTGCCACCGGTGCGCTGCAGGTCTGGACCAGTTTCATGCGCAAGGCCGATCCGCTGCCGCTGGACATGCCGCAACCGGACAACGTCGTGCAGGCATGGGTCGATTCGCGTACCGGGCAGGGCTCCGATGCCAACTGCCCAGGGGCGGTGCAGATGCCGTATATTCGCGGCAGCGAACCGCCACCCGGCGCCGCGTGTGCGGGCGAAACGCCTGCCTCCGGCGAGTCGGTGATGGATTGGGTCAAGGGCTGGATGAATTAAGCAAAGAGGGTTTCAAGTGAACAAGTGGTTGATTCCAGCGGTGACCGCCGTGGCTTTGCTCAGCGGCTGCTCTACCGTACAACGTGGTTCGATCCCGGTGGTCGATTCCGGTACTGCGGTGTCCAACAGCGAACGTATTTCGGCCAATGGCGGTTTCCGTCAAACGACGGTCAAGCGTCCTGCGCAGGGCCAGACTCAGGCGATTCCGCAAGGTGACACTGGCGTGGTGGTGATGGTGCCGGGTGGCGGCGCGACGACTTCCGCGCCGATCAGTACTTCGCCAATCGTGCCGGGTCCGGCGTCCGGCGGCATTACTCCGGGGCCTTACAACCCTTCGGCAGTTGAGTCGGCACCGATCAACTCCGGCAGCTACAGCATGCCATCGACGCCGAGCGGCATTCCTTCGGCCAGCAGTGGCGGCGGTCTGTCGGCCGATGAGCAACTGGACGGTCCGGTCCTCGCTTTGTTGACCACCGCGCAACAGCAACAGGCCGGTGGCGACCTGAACGGTGCGTCGTCCAGCCTGGAGCGTGCCCAGCGTGTCGCGCCACGTGAGCCGCAAGTGCTTTATCGTCTGGCGCAGGTGCGCATGGCTCAAGGTGACGCGCCGCAAGCCGAGCAGTTCGCCCGTCGTGCGCTGACCATGGCCAACGGCCGCCCGGACCTGCAAGCCAACCTGTGGGAAATCATCGCCCAGTCCCGCGAGAAACAAGGCGATTCCGCCGGCGCCGCTCAGGCCCGTCAGAAGGCCAGGGTTTCGCTGTGATGGATGCTCGTTTCCCGAAGATCGCCGATCAGCTGTTGCTGATCGAGCGTGAACTGCGTACGCAAGGCTGGTGGGACGAAGTGCAGCCGTCGGTTGAGGCACTGAGCAGTGTCGAGCCGTTTTCGGTCGATACGCTCGACTTCGAGCAATGGCTGCAATGGATCTTCCTGCCACGCATGAAGATGATTCTTGAGCAGGATCTGCCGTTGCCGAGTGCCTCGGGTATTCAGGAAATGGCAGAAATGGTCTTCGCCCAGCGCAACGTGGGTGGTAAGGATCGTCAATTGCAGGTGCTGCTCAAAGAGTTTGACCGGCTGATCACTGCCTCGCGCTAGTACCGATTCTGTGTAGGAGCTGCCGAAGGCTGCGATCTTTTGATCTTTGAAGTCAAAAGATCGCAGCCTCGTTTCACTCGACAGCTCCTACAGTCCTGCAGATGCCTATTGGCAATTCTCGGCTATCTGTTTTTGCGCCTCGATAATGCGTTCCTGTCGCTGGGCATCATCCAGCCTCCGCAACTGTCCCTCCACTTCCTCCCTCAGACGCGGATTGTTTTGCAATTGCGCAAGGTTCGTCCGTGCCTGCTCGCAAAACGCCTTGAGCTGCGCCTGCTGCTCGGCTACCTGTTTCTTCACCTTGTCGTCGATAGCTTTCTGATCGCCCAGTGCGCCGCTGCCAGGCATCGCTGCAGGTTTCGGCGCGGGCGAGGAGGGCGTTTGCACCGTGGTGGCCGGCTGACCTTGTGGCGGCTGCGCATCGAAGTGCGTGACACCTTGGGCATCGACCCATTTGTAGATTTGAGCGGCCGAACACCAGGGGCTGAGGCCGATCAGCAGAGTAAGAAGGAGCGTTCGCATGCTGAATCCTTGGCAAAAGTGCGCAATTGACACTAACAGAGTAGCGGTTTTCAGGTTTTTTCTTGCGTTCTCATGTGCTTACCCACAATTAACCACATAGACGGCTTGACTTGGAGAGGGCGAAACAGAAGAATCCAAAGTCCGCTGTAGAGGGACTGCCAGAAGCAGACCCACTCGGTAGATCATGAGGCGCACATCCGCGCCGACCTGTTACACCCGCAACGCGTTACCTCGCGCTGGGTGGGAAAGGCCCGCAACACTTGGGACGATCCCAATACTTGCTCAGTCAGTGCTGACGTAGTCGGCGACCACCGTCGCTCATGCTCTGCCGAGAAGTAAACCTATTAAGACCCGTCCCATTTTTCGTGGGCGGTATTCTGGCGTTTTAGAGGTGAACAACGTGGAGCTTTTATCTGGCGGTGAGATGCTCGTCCGCTTTTTGCGTGACGAAGGCGTCAAATATATCTACGGGTACCCGGGTGGTGCTCTCCTGCATGTTTACGATGCCCTGTTCAAAGAACCGGAAGTGACTCACATCCTGGTTCGTCACGAACAAGCGGCAACCCATATGGCTGACGGCTACGCCCGTGCCACCGGTAAAGCCGGCGTGGTATTGGTGACTTCCGGTCCAGGCGCCACAAACGCCATCACCGGTATCGCCACGGCCTATATGGATTCGATTCCGATGGTGATCATTTCCGGTCAGGTGCCAAGCACCATGGTCGGCACCGACGCGTTCCAGGAAACCGACATGATCGGTATCTCCCGGCCGATCGTGAAGCACAGCTTCATGATCAAGCACGCCTCGGAAATCCCGGAAGTCATGAAGAAGGCCTTTTACCTGGCGCAATCCGGTCGTCCGGGCCCGGTCGTGGTCGATATCCCGAAAGACATGACCAACCCGGCCGAGAAGTTCGAATACATCTTCCCGAAGAAAGCCAAGCTGCGTTCCTACAGCCCGGCCGTTCGCGGTCACTCCGGGCAAATCCGCAAGGCGGCAGAAATGCTCCTGGCGGCCAAGCGTCCAGTGCTCTATTCGGGTGGCGGCGTAATCCTCGGCAACGGTTCCGCACCGCTGACCGAACTGGCGAAGATGCTCAACCTGCCCGTGACCAACACGCTGATGGGCCTGGGCGGTTTCCCGGGTACTGATCGTCAGTTCATCGGCATGCTCGGCATGCATGGCAGCTACACCGCCAACCTGGCGATGCACCATGCTGACGTGATCCTCGCGGTTGGCGCGCGTTTCGACGATCGCGTGATCAACGGCGCGGCGAAGTTCTGCCCGAATGCCAAGATCATTCACATCGACATCGACCCGGCTTCGATTTCCAAGACCATCAAGGCTGACGTGCCAATCGTGGGTCCGGTCGAGAGCGTCCTGACCGAAATGGTTGCGATCCTCAAGGAAATCGGCGAGACCCCGAACAAGGAGTCCGTGGCCAGTTGGTGGAAGCAGGTTGATGAGTGGCGCGGTGATCGCGGCCTGTTCCCTTATGAAAAGGGCGACGGCAGCATGATCAAACCGCAGACCGTGATCGAAACCCTCTGCGAAGTGACCAAGGGCGATGCCTTTATCACTTCCGATGTGGGCCAGCACCAGATGTTCGCTGCGCAGTACTACACGTTCAACAAGCCGAATCGCTGGATCAACTCCGGTGGTCTGGGCACCATGGGCTTCGGTTTCCCGGCGGCCATGGGCATCAAGTTGAGCTTCCCGGATGACGACGTTGCCTGCGTCACCGGCGAAGGCAGTATCCAGATGAACATCCAGGAACTGTCGACCTGCCTGCAATATGGCTTGCCAGTAAAAATCGTCATCCTGAACAACGGTGTTCTGGGGATGGTTCGTCAGTGGCAGGACATGAGCTACGGCAGCCGTCACTCGCACTCCTACATGGAATCGCTGCCTGACTTCGTCAAGTTGGCTGAAGCCTACGGCCACGTTGGCGTACGCATCACCGAATCGAAAGATTTGAAGTCGAAGATGGCAGAAGCGTTCGCCATGAAGGATCGCCTGGTCGTGATCGATATTTCGGTCGACACCAGCGAGCACGTCTATCCGATGCAGATCAAAGACGGCTCGATGCGCGATATGTGGCTGAGCAAGACGGAGCGTACTTAATCATGCGGCACATTATTTCCTTGCTTCTGGAAAACGAACCCGGCGCTTTGTCTCGCGTAGTCGGCCTGTTCTCGCAGCGCAACTACAACATCGAAAGCCTGACCGTGGCCCCGACCGAAGACCCGACCCTGTCGCGTCTGACGCTGACCACCGTTGGCCACGATGAAATCATCGAGCAGATCACCAAAAACCTGAACAAGCTGATCGAAGTGGTCAAGCTGGTGGACCTCTCGGAAAGTGCTCACATCGAGCGCGAACTGATGCTGGTCAAGGTCAAGGCCACTGGCGCCCAGCGCGCCGAGATCAAACGCACCACCGATATTTACCGTGGACAGATCGTCGATGTCAGTGCCAGCGTGTATACCGTTCAGTTGACCGGTACCAGCGACAAGCTCGACAGCTTCATTCAGTCCATTGGCACCGCATCGATTCTGGAAACCGTCCGTAGCGGCGTGACCGGCATTGCCCGCGGCGACAAAGTACTCAGCATCTAAACCAAATTAGCGAATGGCCTGAACGGCCTGGATATATAGGGGAAATTCATGAAAGTTTTCTACGATAAAGACTGCGACCTGTCGATCATCCAGGGCAAGAAAGTTGCCATCATCGGTTACGGTTCCCAGGGCCACGCCCAAGCGTGCAACCTGAAAGACTCCGGTGTCGACGTTACCGTTGGTCTGCGTAAAGGTTCGGCTACCGTTGCCAAAGCTGAAGCTCACGGCCTGAAAGTGACCGACGTTGCTTCCGCTGTTGCGGCTGCCGACCTGGTCATGATCCTGACCCCGGATGAGTTCCAGTCCTCGCTGTACAAGAACGAAATCGAGCCGAACATCAAGAAAGGCGCCACCCTGGCCTTCTCCCACGGCTTCGCGATCCACTACAACCAGGTTGTTCCGCGTGCCGACCTCGACGTGATCATGATCGCGCCGAAAGCCCCGGGCCACACCGTACGTTCCGAGTTCGTGAAGGGCGGCGGTATCCCTGACCTGATCGCGATCTACCAGGACGCCTCGGGCAACGCCAAAAACGTTGCACTGTCCTACGCTGCTGGCGTTGGTGGCGGTCGTACCGGCATCATCGAAACCACCTTCAAGGACGAGACCGAAACCGACCTGTTCGGCGAACAAGCCGTTCTGTGTGGCGGTACCGTTGAGCTGGTAAAAGCCGGTTTCGAAACCCTGGTTGAAGCTGGCTACGCGCCAGAAATGGCCTACTTCGAGTGCTTGCACGAACTGAAACTGATCGTTGACCTCATGTACGAAGGCGGTATCGCCAACATGAACTACTCGATCTCCAACAACGCCGAGTACGGCGAGTACGTGACCGGCCCGGAAGTCATCAACGCCGAATCCCGTCAGGCCATGCGCAACGCCCTGAAACGTATTCAGGACGGTGAATACGCCAAAATGTTCATCAGCGAAGGCGCAACCGGCTACCCTTCGATGACCGCCAAGCGTCGTAACAACGCCGCTCACGGTATCGAAGTCATCGGCGAGCAACTGCGCTCCATGATGCCGTGGATCGGTGCCAACAAGATCGTCGACAAAGCCAAAAACTAAGTCGTCCCTTGTACGAAAAAAACGCGGCCTCGGCCGCGTTTTTTCGTTTGAGGCGGTGGTTCTGGTATAAAGCTGCATCGTTTGTGGCCGAACTGTCGTCCTCAAGCCTCTGTCGAATTTTCTCCAAACCGTTGCAAGGTAATGTCCATGAGCGAACGTCCCGAAGAGCCGAACAAGGCTTCTGACGCCGAAAGCCTGCTGCCCATCGATGAACACATCGAGGAAGGGCACGACGCAGAAGGTCGTAAAGTCCGGCATCGTGGTATCTATCTGCTGCCGAATCTGTTCACCACTGCGAACCTGTTCGCAGGGTTTTACTCCATCATCAACTCGATGAGCGCCCAGGCCGCGTTGAGCGCCGGCGATTCGGCGAACGCGAGCAAGTATTTCGCGTTCGCCGCGATCGCGATTTTTGTCGCCATGGTGCTCGATGGTCTCGACGGCCGTGTCGCGCGCATGACCAATACGCAAAGTGCCTTCGGTGCCGAGTACGACTCGCTGTCGGACATGGTTGCTTTTGGTGTCGCGCCGGCGTTACTGGCCTTTGGTTGGGCATTGGGCGACATGGGCAAGGTTGGCTGGATGGTCGCCTTTATCTATGTGGCAGGCGCAGCGTTGCGTCTGGCGCGTTTCAACACCCAGGTCGGTACGGCGGACAAGCGCTATTTCATTGGTCTGGCCAGTCCGGCGGCTGCTGGTGTGGTGGCAGGGATTGTCTGGGCATTCAGCGATTACGGGATTCAGGGTTCGAAGATGTCGTTCCTGGTCGCGTTGATGGTGGCGGCTGCCGGCATGCTGATGGTCAGCAACATCAAGTACAACAGCTTCAAAGAGCTGGATCTGAAAGGGCGCGTGCCGTTCGTGGCCATCCTTGCGGTGGTGTTGGTGTTCGCCGTGGTGTTCAGCGATCCACCGCGCATTCTGCTGCTGGTATTCCTCGCTTACGCGGCATCCGGTCCGGTTCAGTACCTGTTGCATCTTCGTCGGCACAAAAAAGCCGAGTGATGTAATTTCCCGCATACTCCGCAGTCTATGGGTGCATCTGTCCTCCAAAGCTGCGGAGTTGCCATGTTGATCAAAGTCCCCAAAGCGTCCGACTGCCACGAGTCGGATGTTACGCCTGAATCCATTTATCTCTCTCGCCGCCAATTGCTGGGGGCCACTGCTGCCGGTATCGCCGTCAGTAGCCTGCCGCGCTGGGCCAACGCCGACGATGCGGCGCGGTATGCCGATGTCGAGCCGGGCAAGGCTCCCGCATGGTTCGCCGAGAAACTTCCTTCTACTAAATGGGGCGCCGTCAACGTCAAGGATGAGGCGATCACGCCTTATAAGGACGCCACTTATTACAACAACTTCTACGAGTTCGGTACCAACAAGGGCGATCCAGCGGCAAATGCCGGCTCGCTGAAAACCGAACCGTGGAGTGTCGTGGTGGACGGGGAGGTCGGTAAGCCAGGACGCTATGCGCTGGAAGACTTCATGAAGCCGTACCAACTGGAAGAGCGTATCTATCGTTTGCGCTGTGTCGAGGCGTGGTCGATGGTCATTCCGTGGATCGGCTTTCCAATCTCAGCGCTGCTCAAGCAGGTGGAGCCAACGTCCAAGGCCAAATACATCCGTTTTGAAACCTTGCAGGATCCCAAGAGCATGCCCGGCCAGCGTTCCGGGTTTGCCCTGATCGATTGGCCTTATGTAGAAGGTTTGCGACTGGATGAAGCGATGAATCCTTTGGCGATTCTGGCGGTGGGCATGTATGGCCGCGAGCTGCCGAATCAGAACGGCGCACCTCTGCGCTTGGTGGTGCCGTGGAAGTATGGCTTCAAGAGCGTTAAGTCCATCGTCCGTATCAGTCTGGTCAGTGAGCAGCCGAAGACAACCTGGCAAAGCATTGCGGCGGATGAGTACGGCTTCTACGCGAACGTGAACCCGACGGTTGATCACCCGCGCTGGACCCAAGCGCGGGAGCGGCGATTGCCAAACAGTCTGTTCAAGCCAAATGTGCGGGATACGCAGATGTTCAACGGCTACTCGGATGAAGTCGCTTCTTTATATACAGGGCTGGATTTGCGGAAGAACTACTGATGCGATTCCCGTATTGGCGTATAGGCGTTTTCATTGCGGCGGCAGTCTGGCCGATGCTGTGGTTGTACCAGGCGCTCGGGGATTTGCTCGGGCCTGATCCTGGCAAAGTGCTGGTGGATCGGCTGGGCTTGGGAACGTTGGTGTTGTTGTTGATCACCCTGAGCATGACACCGATGCAAAAGCTAACCGGGTGGGCAGGGTGGATTGCAGTGCGCCGACAGCTGGGCCTCTGGTGTTTTGCGTATGTGGTTTTGCACCTATGCAGCTATATGGCATTTATTCTCGGCTTCGATTGGTCGCAACTGGCGGTCGAGTTACGCAAGCGGCCCTACATAATAGTGGGGGCATTGGGTTTTCTTGGACTGCTGGCGCTGGCGGTGACGTCAAATCGCTACAGTCAGAGTCGTTTAGGTTCGCGCTGGAAGAAGCTGCATCGGTTGGTGTACGTGATTCTGGGGCTGGGGTTGCTGCATATGTTGTGGATCGTGCGCGCTGATCTGGAGGAGTGGGCGATCTATGCCTTTGTAGGCGCGGTGCTTCTGGTGCTGCGTATTCCGCCAGTGATGCGTCGGATTCCGCGTTTGTTGGCTAAAAAGCAGGTTTTGCGAGAAAAGCGAAATTAACGGTTGACGGCAGATTTCAGATGTCTATAATTCGCCCCACTTCCGGCGCAGTCGAAACGGAAAACTCCTTGAGA
>NZ_JAMLFX010000010.1:106215-154843 GCF_023634765.1 Pseudomonas sp. AKS31 | reverse complement strand
CTGAATGAAATTTCAGCGATTTTACCGAAGACCTTGAAAGGGATGGCCGTAAGGGCGGAACCCTAAGCCGTCGTTACCGCAGCAACGGATATGCCCCCAACAAAAAACGCCCAGATATACCGAGATAGACACTCCCCCAAGAAAAACGATATTTCCGAAGCCCCCCAAATCCCCGCTACCCTGAAACACAACCACCTCCAACTCCCCGGGGACGCCATGCCAAGATCCACCCTCAAACCACTATTAATCACCCTCGCACTAACAGCCATAACCCCGATCGCCAACGCCGCCACAACACTCGTTTATTGCTCCGAAGCCAGCCCCGCAGGCTTCGACCCCAGCCAATACACCAGCGGCACCGACTTCGACGCCTCCGCCGAAACCGTCTTCAACCGCCTCACCCAATTCGAACGCGGCGGCACCGACATCGAACCCGGCCTGGCGACAAAATGGGACATCTCCCCGGATGGCCTGCAATACACCTTCCACCTGCGCCAAAACGTAAAATTCCACACCACCGACTACTTCAAACCCACCCGCGACTTCAACGCCGACGACGTGCTCTTCACCTTCCAGCGCCTGCTCGACCCGGACAACGCCTTCCGCAAGGCCTACCCCGCCGAGTCCCCCTACTTCACCGACATGGGCCTCAACACCACGATCAAATCGGTCGAAAAACTCGACGACAACACCGTGCGCTTCAACCTCAACAACGTCGACGCCGCCTTCGTGCAAAACCTCGCCATGAGCTTCGCCTCGGTGCAATCAGCCGAATACGCCGCCCAACTGTTGAAGGAAGGCAAAGCCGCCGACCTCAACCAGAAGCCGATCGGCACCGGCCCGTTCGTGTTCAAGCGCTATCAGAAGGATTCACAAATCCGCTACGCCGCCAACACGGCCTACTGGAAACCCGAAGACGTCAAAATCGATAACCTGATTTTCTCGATCACTCCCGACGCCGCCGTGCGCCTGCAAAAACTCAAGGCCGGCGAATGCCAGGTCAGCGGCTACCCACGCCCGGCCGACATCGAAGTGATGGAAAAAGACCCGAACCTGCGCGTGCTCAAACAAGCCGGTTTCAACCTCGGTTTCCTCGCCTACAACACCACCCATGCGCCTCTCGACCAGCTCAAAGTGCGCCAGGCGCTGGACATGGCTATCGACAAACCAGCGATCATCAAAGCCGTCTACCAAAGCGCCGGCCAGTTGGCCCAAAACGCGTTGCCGCCGGCGCAATGGTCGTATGACCCGAACATCAAGGACGCGCCCTACGACCCGGCAAAAGCAAAGGTGCTACTGAAAGAAGCAGGGGTTGCGCCGGGTACAACCATCAACCTTTGGGCGATGACAGTGCAGCGCGCTTCGAACCCGAATGCGCGCATGTCGGCGCAGATGATCCAGCAGGATTGGGAGAAAATCGGCATCAAGGCCAACATCGTCAGCTACGAATGGGGCGAGTACATCAAACGCGCCAAAAATGGCGAACACGACGCCATGATCTATGGTTGGACAGGTGACAACGGTGACCCGGACAACTGGCTTGGCGTGCTCTACAGCTGCGCGGCGGTAAAAGGCAGCAACTACGCCAAATGGTGCGATCCGGCCTACGACAAACTGGTGCAACAGGCCAAGTTATCCACGGATAAAGAGCAACGGGTAAAACTGTATCAACAGGCGCAACTGATCCTTAAACAGCAAGTGCCGATCACACCGATTGCCAACTCCACGGTGTTCCAGCCGCTGCGCAAGGAAGTCACCGACTTCCGGATCAGCCCGTTCGGTCTAACCCCCTTCTATGGCGTGGGTATAAATAAGTAACACCAAGCCCCAAGGCGGCGCGCACAAGGTGACCAGCGCACCGTTTTGGGGCTTCATTTGCACCGTAAAAACCACCCGCAAACGGTCAAATGCGTCAGAAGTTATACAGATGCGACATTAAGGTACGTTCGTGCCACGCTTTGAGGCCGGCAGTCGCTCTGGATCTTGCAATGGGTATGGCCCCTGCATAAGTATCCGCAGGCACGACTCACGAGGTCGTACCTCACAACTAAAAAATGACAACAAATCATGAGGCCAACATGCTTAAACACGCGGTCATTCCGTTTTTAGTCGGCGCAGGCTTGTTAGCCTCCGCACCTTTCGCATCCGCTGCGACTAACCTGGTGTTCTGCTCCGAAGGCAGCCCGGCCGGTTTCGACCCAGGCCAGTACACCACCGGAACCGACTTCGACGCCTCAGCCGAAACCATGTTCAACCGCCTGACCCAGTTCGAGCGCGGCGACACCGCCGTGATTCCTGGTCTGGCGACCAAGTGGGACATTTCCGATGACGGCCTGACGTACACCTTCCACCTGCGTGAAGGCGTCAAGTTCCACACTACCCCGTATTTCAAGCCGACTCGTGAGTTCAACGCCGACGACGTGCTGTTCACCTTCAATCGCATGATTAACAAGGATGACCCGTTCCGTAAGGCGTACCCGACCGAATTCCCGTACTTCACCGACATGGGGATGGACACCAACATCACCAAGATCGATAAAGTCGACGACCACACCGTCAAGTTCACTTTGAAAGAAGTGGATGCCGCGTTCATCCAGAACATGGCCATGAGCTTCGCGTCGGTACAATCCGCCGAGTACGCAGCGCAGCTGCTGAAAGAAGGCAAGGCTGCCGACATCAACCAGAAGCCGATCGGCACCGGCCCGTTCGTGTTCAAGAGCTACCAGAAAGACTCCAACATCCGTTACACCGGCAACAAGGATTACTGGAAGCCTGAGGATGTGAAGATCGACAACCTGATCTTCGCTATCACCACCGACCCGTCGGTACGTATTCAGAAGCTGAAAAAGAACGAGTGCCAGGTCACCCTGTTCCCACGTCCGGCTGACCTGAAAGCGCTGAAAGAAGACAAATCCCTGAAGATGCCTGACCAGGCTGGCTTCAACCTGGGCTACATCGCCTACAACGTGATGGACAAGGTCAAGGGCAGCAACGAGGCCAACCCACTGGCTGACCTGCGCGTACGTCAGGCGCTGGACATGGCCGTGAACAAGCCGCAGATCATCGACTCGGTTTACCAGGGCGCGGGCCAACTGGCCGTCAACGCCATGCCGCCGACCCAGTGGTCTTACGACACCACCATCAAGGACGCCAAGTACGACCCTGAGAAAGCCAAACAGCTGCTCAAGGAAGCCGGCGTCAAGGAAGGTACCGAGATCGTCCTGTGGGCGATGCCGGTTCAGCGTCCGTACAACCCGAACGCCAAACTGATGGCTGAGATGCTCCAGTCCGACTGGGCCAAGATCGGCTTGAAAGTGAAGATCACCAGCTACGAGTGGGGCGAGTACATCAAGCGTTCCAAAGGTGGCGAGAACCAGGCCATGATCATTGGCTGGAGCGGTGACAATGGTGATCCGGACAACTGGCTGAACGTGCTGTTCGGTTGCGACTCGCTCAGCGGCAACAACTTCTCCAAGTGGTGCGACAAGAAGTTTGACGGCCTCGTCAAAGAAGCCAAGCGTACAACCGACCAGGACAAGCGCACCGAACTGTACAAACAGGCGCAGCACGTTCTCAAAGATGCAGTTCCAATGACACCTATCGCTCACTCGACGGTGTACCAACCCATGCGCGCCAACGTGCAGGATTTCAAGATCAGCCCTTTCGGCTTGAACTCCTTCTACGGCGTCAGCGTCAGCAAATAAGGCACTGCAACGGCGACGTTTTTAACGTCGCCGTTGTTTTACCTGCCGGGAAGTTAGGAAATTGCCTACATCCAATTCCACTGCGGATTACCGCAGAGGTATAGGACGCGTCGCCTTTTCCTACGAGCTTTAAGGCATTTACGCATTTACTGCCAGAACCGCGGCCCCTACCGTCGGGTACTGACCAGTGTCTGCGTGGGCCACCGGTTGCCGTACGTATTGGATTGAGCTCGATGCCACCAAAACGTCTCTGGATGAGGCGACGGTACATTGAACAACACTAAAAAAAGAGGGAGCGTCATGCGCCATACCTTGATTTATTCCACATTGCTGGGCGCCGGCCTGTTGGCCGCCTCGTCCGCCAGTTTCGCCGCCAGCAAAAGTCTGGTGTTCTGCTCTGAAGGCAGCCCGGCGGGCTTTGACACCGCGCAGTACACGACAGCGACCGATAACGACGCTGCCGAACCGATCTACAACCGACTGGTCGAGTTTGAAAAAGGCGCGACCAATGTCGTACCCGGTCTGGCCACCAAGTGGGACATTTCCGAGGATGGTCTCAAGTACACCTTTCACCTGCGTGAAGGTGTGAAGTTTCATACAACGCCGTACTTCAAACCGACCCGCGACATGAACGCCGATGACGTGCTGTTCACGTTTAATCGCATGCTGGATGCCCAGCAACCATTCCGTAAGGCTTATCCCACCGAATTCCCGTACTTCAACGGGATGAGCCTGAACAAGAACATCGCCAAGGTCGAGAAGACCGGGCCGCTGACCGTGGAGTTCACGCTCAACAGCGTCGACGCCGCGTTCATCCAGAACATCGCCATGAGCTTCGCTGCCATCCTGTCCGCCGAATACGCCGACAAGCTGCTGGCCGAAGGCAAGCCAAGCGACATCAACCAGAAACCGATCGGCACCGGGCCGTTCGTGTTCAAGAGTTATCAGAAAGACTCGAACATTCGTTACACCGGTAATCAACATTACTGGGATCCGAGCCGGGTCAAACTCGACAACCTGATTTTCGCGATCAACACCGACGCCTCGGTGCGCGTGCAGAAGCTCAAGGCCGGCGAATGCCAGATCACCCTGCACCCGCGCCCTGCCGATGTTGAAGCGCTGAAGGCCGACCCGAAACTGCAACTGATCACCAAGCCGGGTTTCAACCTCGGCTACATCGCCTATAACGTGCGCCACAAGCCATTCGACCAGCTCGAAGTGCGCCAGGCGCTGGACATGGCGGTGAATAAACAGGGGATTCTCAACGCTGTTTATCAAGGCGCCGGTCAACTGGCCGTCAACGCCATGCCGCCGACCCAGTGGTCCTACGACGACAGCATCAAAGACGCCGCTTACAACCCGGAAAAAGCCAAAGAGCTGCTCAAGGCTGCCGGCGTCAAGGAAGGCACCGAGATCACCCTGTGGGCGATGCCGGTGCAACGTCCGTATAACCCGAACGCCAAACTGATGGCCGAAATGCTCCAGGCGGACTGGGCCAAGATCGGTCTGAAAGTGAAGATCGTCAGCTACGAATGGGGCGAGTACATCAAGCGCACCAAGAATGGCGAGCACGACGTCAGCCTGATCGGCTGGACCGGTGACAACGGCGATCCGGACAACTGGCTCGGCACGCTGTACAGCTGCGATGCCATCGGCGGCAACAACTATTCCATGTGGTGCGATCCGGCTTACGACAAGCTGATCAAAGAGGCCAAGGTCGTCACCGACCGCGACCAACGCACCGTGCTCTACAAACAGGCTCAGCAATTGCTTAAACAGCAAGTGCCGATCACGCCTGTCGCCCACTCGACGGTCAACCAACCGTTAAGCGCCAGGATCGAAGGGTTCAAAGTCAGCCCGTTCGGTCGCAACGTGTTCTCGGGTGTCGGTATCGATTAAATCAGATGATTAGCCGCAATGCTGGGGGGCGCTGTCTAGCCCCTCACGCAAGCGCTTTGCCGAAATTCGTCAATACGGCTTTTTGCAAACGTTTGCGATGTGTGAACGAGTTCTAAACCAATAACCGGCATACCAAAAAAAGCCGGCATAAAAAGAAAGTAAAGGAGCTTCACCCATGAAACTGAGCAGCACCGCGATACTGGCCCTGGCCATCAGCAGCGTCACCGCCACGGCGTACGCAGAACCTGCAAGTCAGGAGTTCGTCCCTACCACGTTGGCCGGCAGTAGCGCCCAAAGCGAGGCCAAAGGCTTTATCGATGGACAAAGCCTGGGCGGCACAACCCGTAACTGGTACGCCAACGAACTGAAGCGTCGTGACGACCGTTTCAGCTACGTGAAAAACAGCGACAAGAACACTTCGCCAGTGGTCAAGACACCGACCCCGCGTCGTATCAACTGGGTGCAAGGCACCATCGTCAACTACACCTCGGGCTTTACCCAAGGCACCGTTGGCGTCAGCACCGAAGTCGCCGCTTACAACGCCATCGTTCTGGACCGTGACCGCAAGGACATCGCCGGCGGTTCCAACCGTACCCTGGCGCACTCCGACGGCGACGCTGTCGACCAGTGGAGCAAACTGGGTCTGGCCAACGTCAAGCTGCGTGTCTCCAACACCACGCTGACCGCCGGTCGTCAGAACTTCAGCACCCCGATCGTTGACGTCATCGGCAACCGTCCGCTGCCTTCGAGCTTTGAGGGTATTACCCTGCACAGCGAAGAGTTCAACAACCTGTCGTTCGACCTGGGTGGCTTCGACCGTGTTTCGCCACGTACCGAGCAGAGCCTGTCGAAATTCCGCACCGAGTACTCGGCCACTGGCGTTGAGACAGACAAGGTCTACATTGCTGGCGTCAACTACCAGCCGTTCAAGAGCCTGAAAACCAGCCTGTACGGCTCCAACGTCGAAGACTTCTGGAACCAGTACTACTTCGGCGCCACCCACGAACTGGGTGACAGCCAGGTCCTGAGCCTGACCACCGGTCTGAACTACTACAAGACCGTCGACGAAGGCAAAAAGCTGATGGGCGAGATCGACAACGATACCTACTCGCTGTCGCTGGGTCTGGCGCACCAGGCTCACAGCCTGACTTTCTCGTACCAGGAAGTGAATGGCGACACCTACTTCGACTACCTGCATGAAACCAACGGCATCTACCTGGCCAACTCCCTGCTGTCGGACTTCAACGGCCCGAACGAGAAGTCCTTCCAGATCGCTTACGGCATCAACATGGCCGAATACGGTGTGCCAGGCCTGAAGTTCAACATCTACCAGGCTCGCGGCTGGGGCATCGACGGTACTCACTACCGTGGTACTGCCTACACCGACCCGGGCGCCAAGCGCGGCGATCTGAGCCTGATGGACGGCGAAACTCACTACGAATACGGCATCGGCGCTTCCTACGCCGTGCAAAGCGGCCCGCTCAAAGCCACCGCAATTCGCGCGACGTACACCACGCACCGCGCCAGCGAGAATCAGGCTGACGGCAACATCAACGAGTTCCGTCTCGTGACCACGATTCCATTCAACATCCTGTAAAAAACGCCAGCCGACGGCTGACTCATGATGAGTCGGCCGTTCGGCTTTTTGTCTTCAACCGATTGCAGAGGGTTATCGATGAAAATGCTTCCCCTACGTGCGGCCATCGCGGCTGCGTTGCTGAGTGTCGCTGTCGGCGTCTCGGCCAAACCCTTGGTGGTCTGCACCGAAGCCAGCCCGGAAGGCTTCGATATGGTCCAGTACACAACTGCAGTCACGGCGGACGCTGTGGCCGAAACCATCTTCAATCGCCTGGCTGACTTCAAGCCCGGCACCACTGAAGTGATCCCGGCACTCGCCGAGTCCTGGGACATCAGCGAAGACGGCCTGACCTACACGTTCCACCTGCGCAAAGGCGTCAAGTTTCACACCACCGAATACTTCAAGCCGACCCGCGACATGAACGCCGACGACGTGGTCTGGAGCTTCCAGCGTCAGCTGGACCCGAATCACCCGTGGCACAAACTGTCGAGCGTGGGCTTCCCGTACTTTGAAAGCATGGGCTTCAAGGAACTGCTGAAAAACGTCGAAAAAGTCGACGACAACACCGTCAAGTTCACCCTGACCCGCCGCGAAGCGCCGTTCCTGGCCGACATCGCGATGGCGTTCTCCTCGATCTACCCGGCCGAATACGCCGACCAGTTGCTCAAGGCCAACAAGACCGGTGACCTGAACAACAAGCCGATCGGCACCGGCCCGTTCATCTTCCAGCGTTATGCAAAAGACGCGCAGGTGCGTTTCAAGGCCAACCCGGATTACTTCCGTGGCAAGGCGCCGGCTGACGCGCTAATCCTGGCGATCGCCACCGACAACAACGTACGCCTGCAAAAGCTCAAGGCCAACGAGTGCCAGATCGCCCTGTATCCGAAACCGGATGACATCCCGAGCATCAAGAAAGACAGCAATCTGAAAGTCGATGAACTGGATGCGATGACCGTCTCGTACGTCGCCATGAATACCCAGCACAAGTACATGAGCGACGTGCGTGTGCGTAAGGCCATCGACATTGCCTTCGACAAGGAAGCCTATGTCAACGCGCTGTTCGGCAAAGGCAATGCGTCGGTCGCGGTCAACCCGTACCCGCCGACCCTGCTCGGCTACAACCACGACCTGAAGAACCCGCCACGCGACCTCGACAAGGCCCGCGCCCTGCTCAAGGAAGCCGGGGTTCCGGAAGGCACAACCTTCACCCTGTTCACCCGTAACGGCGGCGGTCCGACCAACCCCAACCCGATGCTCGGCGCACAGATGATGCAGGCTGACCTGGCGAAAGTCGGGATCAAGATCGACATCCGTGTGATGGAATGGGGCGAAATGCTTAAACGCGCCAAGGCCGGCGAACACGATATGGTCTCGGCCGGATGGGCGGGCGACAACGGTGACCCGGATAACTTCCTGACGCCTATGCTCAGTTGCGAGGCGGCAAAAAATGGCGAGAACTATGCTCGCTGGTGCAACGAGAAATTCCAGGCACTGCTGGATGAAGCACGGGCTAAAGTTGATCCGGCCGAACGCGCAAAGCTCTACGAACAGGCGCAAGTGCTGTTTAATCAGGATCAGCCATGGATCAGCATGGCCCACACCCGCATGTTTACCGCAATGCGTAACAATGTAGAGGGCTATCACATCAGCCCTCTCACCACTAATAACTTCGCCACCACCCAGGTGAAGTAGATAAGAAACTCCCGGCCTCCCTGACCCCAGGGAGGCCGGGCACGCCTAACCGGCTGATGAGGTACCACACACGATGTTTAGTTTTATTGCCCGCCGACTGGGGTTGTTGATCCCCACGTTTTTCGGCATCACCTTGCTGACTTTCGCGTTGATTCGCATGATTCCGGGCGACCCCGTGGAAGTGATGATGGGCGAACGTCGGGTCGACCCCGAAATGCACGCTCAGGCAATGGAACGCCTAGGTCTGAACAAGCCGCTGTATGCCCAGTATCTGGACTACATCGGCAAACTGGCTCAAGGCGATCTCGGCGAATCCCTGCGCACGCGTGAAAGCGTATGGACCGAGTTCACCTCCCTCTTCCCGGCGACCCTGGAACTGTCCATGGCCGCCCTGTTGTTCGCCGGCATTCTCGGTCTTCTGGCCGGGGTGATCGCGGCACTCAAGCGAGGATCATTGTTCGACCACGGGGTGATGGGCATCTCCCTCGCGGGGTATTCGATGCCGATCTTCTGGTGGGGCCTGATCCTGATCATGTTCTTCTCGGTAAGCCTGGGCTGGACCCCGGTTTCCGGGCGGATCGACCTGCTCTATGACATCGAGCCACGCACCGGCTTCATGCTGATCGATACGCTGCTGGCCGATGACGTCGGTGCGTTCTTCGACGCGCTGCATCACCTGATCCTGCCAGCCATCGTGCTGGGCACCATTCCGCTGGCGGTGATCGCGCGGATGACCCGCTCGTCGATGCTCGAAGTGCTGCGCGAAGACTACATCCGCACCGCCAAGGCCAAAGGCCTGTCGCCATCGCGCGTGGTGTTCGTCCACGGTCTGCGTAACGCGCTGATTCCGGTACTCACCGTGGTCGGTCTGCAAGTCGGCACCCTGCTCGCCGGTGCGGTCCTGACCGAAACCATCTTCTCCTGGCCCGGCATCGGTAAATGGCTGATCGAAGCCATCGGCGCCCGGGACTACCCGGTTGTGCAAAACGGCATCCTGTTAATCGCCTGCCTGGTGATTCTGGTCAACTTCGTAGTGGACATCCTCTACGGCTTTGCCAACCCACGCATCCGTCATCAGCGCTGAGGTCAATAACCATGAGCACTCCAACATCCTCAGTAGCCACCGCTGCTTCCAACGCGGATCAAAGCCTGCTGTACCCGTCGCCGTACAAAGAATTCTGGCAAGCCTTCTCGAAGAACAAGGGCGCAGTTGCCGGCCTCATGTTCATGCTGCTGATCATCTTCTGCGCGATCTTCGCGCCATGGGTGGCGCCGCATAACCCGAGCGAGCAATACCGTGACTTCCTGCTGACGCCGCCGGCGTGGCTGGAAGGCGGGCAGTTGCAGTTCCTGCTCGGCACCGATGAACTGGGGCGTGACCTGCTGTCGCGTCTGATCCAGGGTTCGCGCCTGTCGCTGCTGATCGGCTTGTCGTCGGTGGTGATGTCGCTGATTCCGGGGATCCTCCTCGGTCTGTTCGCCGGTTTCTTCCCGAAGATGATCGGCCCGACCATCATGCGTCTGATGGACATCATGCTGGCCCTGCCGTCGCTGCTGCTGGCGGTGGCGATCGTCGCCATCCTCGGCCCTGGCCTGATCAACACCGTGATCGCCATTGCTGTGGTGTCCTTGCCGTCCTACGTGCGTCTGACCCGTGCCGCCGTGATGGGCGAACTGAACCGCGACTACGTGACCGCCGCGCGCTTGGCCGGTGCTGGTCTGCCACGTCTGATGTTCATCACCGTGCTGCCCAACTGCATGGCGCCGCTGATCGTTCAGGCGACCCTGAGCTTCTCGTCGGCGATTCTCGATGCCGCTGCGTTGGGCTTCCTCGGCCTTGGCGTACAACCGCCAACCCCTGAGTGGGGCACCATGCTGGCCTCGGCCCGCGACTACATCGAACGCGCCTGGTGGGTGGTGAGCCTGCCTGGTTTGACCATTTTGCTCAGCGTGCTGGCAATCAACTTGATGGGCGACGGCCTGCGCGATGCGCTGGACCCGAAACTCAAGAACGCCGCCTGAGGAGATTCCCATGTCACTGCTAGAAATCAAGAATCTCAACGTTCGCTTCGGCGACAAGACCGCGACCCCGGTGGTCGACGGCCTCGACCTGAAAGTCGACAAAGGCGAAGTACTGGCCATCGTGGGCGAGTCGGGTTCGGGTAAATCCGTGACCATGATGGCGCTGATGGGCCTGATCGAGCATCCCGGCATCGTCACCGCCGACTCGCTCAGCTTCGACGGCAAAGACATGCTCAAGCTGAGCAATCGTCAGCGTCGGCAAATCGTCGGCAAAGACCTGTCGATGGTTTTTCAGGATCCGATGACGGCGCTGAACCCGAGCTACACCGTCGGTTTCCAGATCGAAGAAGTGCTGCGTCTGCACCTGAAAATGTCCGGCAAGCAAGCACGCAAACGTGCGATCGAGCTGCTGGAAAAAGTTGAAATCCCGGGCGCTGCGAGCCGTATGGACGCCTACCCGCATCAACTGTCCGGCGGTATGAGCCAGCGTGTTGCGATCGCCATGGCGATTGCCGGCGAGCCGAAACTGCTGATCGCCGACGAACCGACCACGGCACTCGACGTGACGATTCAGGCGCAGATCATGGACCTGCTGCTGGCATTGCAGAAAGAACAGAACATGGGCCTGGTGCTGATCACTCACGACCTCGCGGTCGTGGCTGAAACTGCCCAGCGCGTCTGTGTGATGTACGCCGGTCAAGCCGTTGAAGTCGGTCAGGTGCCGCAACTGTTCGACATCCCGGCGCACCCGTACAGCGAAGCCCTGCTCAAGGCGATTCCCGAGCACAGCCTCGGCGCCTCACGCCTGTCGACCCTGCCGGGCATCGTTCCGGGCCGCTACGACCGTCCGCAGGGTTGCCTGCTGTCGCCGCGCTGCCCGTATGTGCAGGACAGCTGCCGCGCGCAGCGTCCAGGTCTTGATCCGAAAAGCCACAGCCTCGCCCGCTGCTTCTTCCCGCTCAACCAGGAGGTGGCGTAATGGCCGTCGTACTTACCGCCCGCGACCTGACCCGTCACTACGAAGTTTCCCGTGGCCTGTTCAAGGGCCATGCGACCGTACGCGCACTGAACGGCGTGTCGTTCGAACTGGAAGCCGGCAAGACTCTCGCCGTCGTGGGTGAGTCGGGCTGCGGCAAATCCACTCTGGCCCGTGCTCTGACGCTGATTGAAGACCCGTCTTCCGGCTCGCTGAAAATCGCTGGCCAGGAAGTGGCTGGCGCCGACAAGGCTCAGCGCAAGCAATTGCGCAAAGACGTGCAGATGGTTTTTCAAAGCCCGTACGCGTCGTTGAATCCTCGGCAGAAAGTCGGTGACCAGCTCGGCGAACCGCTGCTGATCAACACCAACCTCTCCGCCGCTGAGCGTCGCGAAAAAGTCCAGGCAATGATGAAGCAGGTCGGCTTGCGCCCTGAGCACTATCAGCGCTATCCGCACATGTTCTCCGGCGGTCAGCGTCAGCGTATCGCCCTGGCCCGGGCGATGATGTTGCAACCGAAAGTGCTGGTGGCGGATGAACCGACTTCGGCGCTCGACGTGTCGATTCAGGCGCAGGTGCTGAACCTGTTCATGGATCTGCAGCAGGAGTTCAACACCGCGTACGTGTTTATCTCGCACAACCTCGCGGTGGTGCAGCACGTGGCCGATGACGTGATGGTGATGTACCTCGGTCGCCCGGTGGAACTGGGGCCGAAGAACGACATTTACGAGCGTCCGTTGCACCCTTACACCCAGGCGCTGCTGTCGGCGACCCCAACCATTCACCCGGACCCGAACAAGCCGAAAATCAAGATCGTCGGCGAACTACCCAACCCGCTGAACCCGCCACCGGGCTGTGCTTTCCACAAGCGTTGCCCATATGCGACCGAGCGTTGCAGCACGGAAGAGCCGGCGTTGCGCCAGCTCGACAGCCGGCAGGTGGCTTGCCACTACGCCGAGCAATTCCTCGACGGCGCGGCGTAAGCAAATCTGGAGACCGACACAAAACCTGTAGGAGCTGTCAAGTGAAACAAGGCTGCGATCTTTTGATTGTCAGAATCGGAATCAAAAGATCGCAGCGTGCCGCAGCTCCTACAGGGATCGTGTTTATTCAGGGATAAAGTGTTGAGCAAACCCCTTCCGCCCCGATTGCGCATCAGTCGAGGCAGAAGGGGTTTTCTTTTGCCTGCGATTTACGTCTGGCTGTCACCGTCTTCATCGTCGGAATCCGGATCATCGGTAGTCGAGTCGTCATCATCGGCACTGCCACCCTGCCCCTGATCGCCCGGTTCGGACTCGGACTTGGCGAGCATCAAGCCGCTATGCCCGACCTGGCCGTTAAAGGCCTGGGAGTCGTGATCCTCGCACTCGGCCCAGGCCGTCGCGCTGCCGAGGGACAGCATGACCATCACTTTCAACAGCAATAAAACCCGTAGCAACCTGCTTTTCATAGCCGACTCCATCCATTTTCAGGTGAGACATTCGTGCCTGACTGGCGCTGTGTGAAATCTAGTTCCGATCCATCGGGTTCACCAGATAGGACGCTTACGAGCCGGCAGAAATGCCCTTCACCGACAGACAGGTTTCGAATAATGCCTATCGCCGGATCAGCTAAGCGGGCGCGTGGCTTGCCACGTCAAGGGGAGCGACATCAGCACCAACACAGTGCTGGCCAGCCAGACACTGTGGCCACCGAAGTTGCCGTATAACTGACCGCTGAGCACCGGCGACAGCAACGCGCTGGCACTCCAGCTCATAAAGAACAGGCCAAAGTACTGACCGCTTTTGCCACTCTGCGCAAACTGCATCGCCAGCACATTCAGCGGCGGCATGAACAACGCTTCACCCAAGGTCCAGATCAGCGTCGACAGACAGACGAACGCCAGCCCGGAACCGAACGGCAACATGCCCAATCCGCCAGCCAGCAACAAACTCCCCGCGAGCATTTGCCGCCGCGTCCCCCAGCGCTCGCCCCAGTGCGACAGCGGAATCTGCAGCGCGATCACCAGCAACGCATTGAGCCCGAACTGCCAGCCGATCGCCTCGGTGCTCAACTGATAGTAATCACGCAGATAGTTACCCAGCGTGCTGTAGACCGTGTCGAACGCGATGCCAAGCACGGCCGTCGCCGCCAGCAACCAGAGGAACGGTTTGTCGCGATATGGCACCCAGGAACCTGCGTCGTCCGTGGACTTTTCCTCATTGATCAGCACTGGTCGACGCCACGTAGTGCGGACAAACCACAGCAAGGCCAGCAACGTCATCGCCGCACTGCCGAAAAACACCCAGCGAAAATCAGCCTGCGCCAACACCCCTCCCGCCACACCGGCGGCGGCCATGCCAAGGTTGCGCGCCACCCGGCTCAAGGCCTGCGCACGCGAACGTTGAGCGACTTCGCAATATTCCATGATCAGCCGCTGATGCAGGGTGCGAATGGCGCCATCGACGGTTCCGCTGAGCAATAGCAATGCCGCCAGCAACGGCACGTGCGTCACCAGCCCCAGCAGGATCAACACCCACACCGAAACAAAGAACAACGCCGCCGTCAGCCGCGCCGTGCGCACATGATCACTGAGCCAGCCACCGAGCATCGAACCGACCAGCAAACCCGCACCGTACGCCGACAGCAACCAGCCAACCGTCTCGATCGCCAGCCCCAGCTCCTGACGCAGGTACAACGCCATGAACAGCTTGACCATGCTGCTCAGGCGATTGATGAACAACAGCGCCGCGAGCACCCAGGCCATCACGCCGAAATAACCGTCGAGGCGTAGCAGGTGAGTCAGTCGACTCGTCATTCAATTGATCCTTGAAGGCTGCGTGAGCTTCGAACCCTAGCCGTCAGGAGGTCATTCGTCACGAGTGAAATACACGCTCCGAGTTTGCCTACCGAAGGACAGGAAAGTGCTTACATGAAAGCTCGCGTGTTTTTTGTCTACTGCGCGTAGGATCTGAATTGAATCGGCAAGATTGCTCGAAGCCAGGCGGACTGAATTTCACAGCGCGAGTGCCGTCAAGAATTGCAGCGTTTTTAGTCCATATTTTTGAAAACCCATTTTCAGGGCTGCAAATAGAGTGCGGAAACCATCCCGCCATAACCTAAAGAAATATTTGCGTTAGCGCCGAATTAATCCTGCAATACAAAAAAAATTTGCTTTCCTCTCAAAATCATCAAAACTACAAAACAACAATACAAAGAATATTTTTCCTTTGGCGCTAAATTTAGCAATAAAGAAAAGGAATGTTTGCATTATGCGTATACAACGTAAAAGCGACGATGCTATCTCAGCTCAGCTGGGTGAAGCGTTACGCGAACGCCGCGTACGCAAAGACATCACACAAGATCAGCTGGCAGCACAGGTCGGCGTCAGCACCCCAACGATTCAAAAGCTGGAAAAAGGACGAGGCACCCTGCAGCTCCTGATCGCCGTGCTCCGGGAACTTGATTCTCTCGACCTGATTTCTGGATTGATCGAGCCGCCCCGTGCGAGCCCGATTGCTGCGGCTCAGACAGGCAAAACGGGGCGCGTTCGTGCGCTGGGAGTCGTTCGAACGAGTGATGGTCGAATTCGCGCTTATCAAAGCACTCCATTGGAAACGGGCCAGAAAAGCAAAGGCAATGACCAAGGCGCAGCCAAACCACTACTGATTCCAAGGAAGAAATGAATTGCCAATAACTGCAGAGGTCTGGATGTGGGATGTCAGGGTCGGGGCCGTGCTTTGGGATGAAAGTCAGGCCCCGGCGACTGGAACATTTGAGTTTGATCCAGCGTTCACTGAAATCGGGCTTGAAATTGCGCCTCTGACCATGCGAGCCGTCACTGGTGAAATCTACGCCTTCCCTTCGCTGAACGATCAAGCCTTCAAGTCTCTCCCACCATGTCTTTCGGACTCGCTGCCGGATGACTTCGGTAACGCGGTGATCGATGCCTGGCTAGCTAAAGAAGGGCGTGACCCCAGAAGCTTCTCTCCTGTCGAGAGATTGCTCTATATCGGCGCCCGAGGCATGGGCGCGCTGGAGTTCCGTCCAGCCGTGGACAAGGTCAAAACCAAGATCGAAAAACTGGAACTGGAGTCTTTGGTAGAACTTGCCGGACAAATTCTAAACCAGCGCCAGCAACAGTTCTCCGGGCTGCAATTGGGTCATGACAATAGAAAGGATGAGGAAGCTCTCAAGCATATGTTTCAGGTCGGCTCATCCGCTGGCGGGCAGCGACCCAAGGCAATCATTGCAATCAACGAGAAGACCGGTGAGCTCTGCTCAGGACAAATCACAGCGCCGGAGGGCTACAGCTATTGGCTGTTCAAGTTTGACGTGCCTAAAGGAGCTGAATCGCTAGGCGACCCCGCAGGCTTCGGCCGAGTGGAGTTCGCCTATCATCTGATGACCTTGGCCTCGGGCATCACCATGACTGAGTGCCGCTTGCACATTGATGGCCCTCGCGCACATTTCATGACACGCCGGTTCGACCGAATGGATGATGGTGACAAGATTCATGTGCAAACATTGTGCGCCATGGACATTGCTGACTACACCAAACCTGGTGCGTACTCCTATGAACAAGCGCTGTTGGTAGCAAGGGACCTCGGTTTGCCCAGGGAGGACCACGTTGAGCTCTTTCGGCGCGCGGTGTTCAACGTTATTGCGCGCAATCAAGATGATCACACTCGCAATATTGCTTTTCAGGTATGGCGTGACGGGGTTTGGCGGCTTACTCCGGCGTATGACATGTGCTGGGCTTATCGCGTCGACTCTCCGTGGGTATCCAGCCACCAGATGACAATCAACGGGAAAAGGGATGATTTCATTGTAGATGACCTTCTAGCGCTGGCTAGACAGATACCCAGGCTGCAGGGAAAGAAAATCATCAGCGAAGTAGCCGCCGCAGTTAGCCGCTGGCGAGAGTTCGCAAGCACTGCCGGCATTGAAAATGAAGCCCTGATTGAACAAATCGAGAGCACTCACAGACTCTATCTTGCCGAGGATCTGTAAAACTCAAATCGGAAAACGATCAAGGCCCTGCAAGCAACGCTTGCAGGGCCTTTCGAGACCATTTGGAAGAATCCCGCTGCTTACGCAACGGAATCATCCATACCATGGCTCAGCTTAATGATGCTCACGCGTCGCGCGGAATTTCACATCCGGCCAACGCTCTTCCATCAACGCCAGGTTAACCCGCGTCGGCGCCAGGTAAGTCAGGTGACCACCGCCATCGACCGCCAGGTTCTCCACAGCCTTGTTGGAAAACTCCTCAAGCTTCTTCTTGTCGCTGCACTCAATCCAGCGTGCGGAGTACACAGTAATCGGCTCATACGAGCACTCAACCTTGTATTCCTCCTTCAAACGGCTGGCGACCACATCGAACTGCAGCACACCCACGGCGCCCAGAATGATGTCGTTGCTGCGCTCCGGGAAAAACACCTGCGTTGCACCCTCTTCGGCCAACTGCTGCAGCCCCTGACGCAACTGCTTGGACTTCAGCGGATCACGCAGACGCACACGACGGAACAGCTCCGGCGCAAAGTGCGGAATGCCGGTGAAGCCGAGGACTTCGCCCTCGCTGAAGGTGTCGCCGATCTGGATCGTGCCGTGGTTGTGCAGACCAATGATGTCGCCGGCGTACGCCTCTTCCAATTGCTCACGTTCGGAGGAGAAGAACGTCAGGGCGTCGCCGATGCGCACGTCCTTGCCGGTGCGCACGTGGCGCATCTTCATGCCTTTCTCGTACTTGCCGGAGCAGATACGCATGAAGGCGATACGGTCGCGGTGCTTCGGGTCCATGTTCGCCTGGATCTTGAAGATGAAGCCCGAGAACTTCTCTTCGACCGGCTCAACGGTACGCTCGTTGGCCACACGGGCCAGCGGACGCGGCGCCCAATCAACGACGGCGTCCAATACGTGGTCAACACCGAAGTTGCCCAATGCCGTACCGAAGAACACCGGGGTCAACTGACCGTCGAGGAATTCCTGCTGGTTGAATTCGTGGCAGGCGCCCTGAACCAGCTCCAGCTGCTCGATGAAACGCTCGTACTCGTCGCCCAAGTGCGCGCGCGCCTCGTCGGAGTCGAGTTTTTCGATGATCTTGGTTTCGGTGCGTTCGTGACCGTGACCGGCGGTGTAGACAATGATGTAGTCATCCGCCAGGTGGTACACGCCCTTGAAGTCGCGGTAGCAACCGATCGGCCAGGTGATCGGCGCAGCCTTGATCTTCAGAACGGCTTCGATCTCGTCGAGCAGTTCGATCGGGTCGCGGATATCACGGTCGAGTTTGTTGATGAAGCTGACGATCGGCGTGTCACGCAGACGGCAGACGTCCATCAGCGCAATGGTCCGCGGCTCTACACCTTTACCGCCGTCGAGGACCATCAATGCCGAGTCCACCGCCGTCAGGGTGCGGTAGGTGTCTTCGGAGAAGTCTTCGTGGCCCGGGGTGTCGAGCAGGTTGATCATGTGTTCGCGATACGGGAACTGCATGACCGACGTGGTAATGGAAATACCCCGTTGCTTCTCCATCTCCATCCAGTCGGATGTCGCATGGCGATCGGATTTACGGGATTTCACCGTACCGGCCACTGCAATCGCCTTGCCCATCAACAGGAGCTTTTCAGTGATCGTGGTTTTACCGGCATCGGGGTGGGAAATAATGGCGAAAGTGCGGCGTTTCGCGACTTCGGCGGCCTGGTTGGTCATGGGAAATCGCCTGGCGGTGATTCAAAAAAGGGCCGCGATTATAGCCCAACTCGATGCAATAACCGAACCGTTGAGCACATTAAGGGTGGCCAAATGCTGCCGCAGATGGGAACCTTTTAAAGCCCGGAGACGTCCATCCCCTGTTACGAATTTTCGTCAGGGGCTGAAAAATCAGCAAGTTAGCCTGACGAGGCTGCGCTCATGGCTCGCTTTCAGACCGCTTTTTGCCGGTGCTGAGGGAGCTGCTTCTCGCGAACGTTTATTCCCGGCAGCCATGTATGGCATGCCACACGGGAGAGCGTTCGCCGACTACAAGAAAAGGAGTCCGCCTGTGGCTATCCGCTATGGCAAAGGGCTGATGGGAGGTGCGGTGGTGATCGCGCTCCTGGCCCTGCTGGTCCACTGGATCGGCATCAACACGATCGAACACTACCGCGACGATTTGTTGTTTTACCTGCAAGCTCATCTGATTCTCGTCCTCGCTTCAATGCTGGCCGCCCTGGTCGTGGGCATCCCCGCCGGTATCTTCCTCAGTCGCCCGACCATGGTCGGCCGCGCTGAACGCTTCATGCAGATCTTCAATATCGGTAACACCGTGCCTCCGCTGGCCGTGCTCGCGATTGCCCTGGGTGTCCTCGGCATCGGCAGTGGCCCGGCGATCTTCGCTTTATTCCTCGCTTCGTTGCTGCCGATTGTGCGCAACACCTACGAGGGCCTGAAAAATGTGCAGGGCTCGCTGAAAGAAGCGGCCGTCGGCATCGGCATGACCCCACGCCAGGTGCTGTGGAAAGTCGAATTGCCCAACGCCGTGCCGATCATCGTCGGTGGTGTGCGTGTCGCGCTGGCAATCAACGTCGGCACCGCGCCGCTGGCCTTCCTGATCGGTGCCAACAGCCTCGGCAGCCTGATCTTCCCTGGCATCGCCCTGAACAATCAGCCGCAACTGCTGCTCGGCGCCGCGTGCACCGCGCTGCTGGCCTTGCTGCTCGATGGCGTCGTCACCCTCGCCAGCCGCCTCTGGCTGGAACGCGGTTTGCGCCCGTCTTAAGGCTTTGTGAAGGAATACCTATGAAACGATTGAGCTTGATTCTGGGCTGTATCCTGCTGTTCGCAGGCGTCGCCCAAGCCGCTGAAAAACCGGTTATCCGCCTCGGCGCACGAGTATTTACCGAGCAGACCCTGCTCGCGGAAATCACCGCGCAATACCTGCGCAGCAAAGGCTACGACGCGCAAATCACCGGTGGTCTGGGCAGCAACCTCGCCCGCAGCGCCCACGAAAGCGGGCAGCTGGACATGCTCTGGGAATACACCGGCGTGTCGCTGGTGGCCTACAACCATGTCACCGAAAAACTCGACAGCGCCCAGTCCTACGCCCGGGTGAAAGAACTCGACGCGAAAAAAGGCCTGGTCTGGCTGACCCCGTCGAAATTCAGCAACACCTACGCCCTCGCGCTGCCGAAAAAAGTGGCTGAGGAATATCCGCAGATCAACAACATCAGCCAGTTGAACGAAGTGCTGCGCGCTGAAGCCAAGACCAATCACTTGGTGGCGCTGGACACCGAGTTTGCCAACCGCTCCGACGGGCTGATCGGCATGGTCGATCTCTACGGCATGAACCTGACCCGCAAGAACATCCGTCAGATGGACGCGGGGCTGGTCTACACCGCGCTGCGCAACGGCCAGGTGTTTGCCGGTCTGGTCTACACCACCGACGGTCGCCTCAATGCCTTCGGCTTGAAGCTGCTGGAAGACGACAAACACTACTTCCCCGACTACACCGCCGCACCGGTGGTGCGTCAGGCGTATCTGGACGCGCACCCGCAACTGGCCGAGCAACTCAAGCCACTGGCCGAACTGTTCGATGACGAGACCATGCGCCAACTCAACGCGCGGGTCGATGTCGATCACGAAAGTCCGTCGAAAGTTGCCGCCGATTTCCTGCGCCAGCACCCACTCAACTAAGGAGGAAAAGTCATGGAATTTCTGAACGCCTTTTCCCACCTCGACTGGCAGCAGGTGATGCACCTGACCTGGCAGCACATCACCCTGGTCGGCATCGCCGTGACCCTGGCGATTGTCGTTGGCGTGCCGCTGGGCATCCTGATGACCCGCTTTCCGACCCTCGCCGGCCCTTTGCAGGCCAGCGCCACGGTGCTGCTGACCGTGCCGTCGATTGCCCTGTTCGGCCTGCTGCTGCCGTTCTACTCCAAGTTCGGTCAGGGCCTTGGCCCGATGCCAGCGATCACCGCCGTGTTCCTTTATTCGTTGCTGCCGATCATGCGCAATACCTACCTCGCATTGACGGGCGTCGAACCGGGCATCCGTGAAGCCGCGCGCGGCATCGGCATGACCTTCGGCCAGCGCCTGCGCATGGTCGAACTACCGATCGCCGTGCCGGTGATCCTCGCTGGTGTGCGCACCGCCGTGGTGATGAACATCGGCGTGATGACCATCGCCGCGACCATCGGCGCCGGCGGCCTCGGTGTGTTGATCCTCGCTTCCATCAGCCGCAGTGACATGTCGATGCTGATCGTCGGCGCACTGCTGGTCAGTCTTCTGGCCATTTTCGCTGACCTGTTTCTCCAATGGCTGCAACGCTCGTTGACTCCAAAAGGACTCCTTAAATGATCGAACTTCAAAACCTCAGCAAAACTTTCCAAAGCAACGGCAAAGATGTCAAAGCCGTGGATTCGGTAAGCCTGACCGTCAATGAAGGCGAAATCTGTGTGTTCCTCGGGCCATCGGGCTGCGGCAAAAGCACCACGCTGAAGATGATCAACCGCCTGATCAAACCGACCTCGGGCAAGATCCTCATCAACGGTGAAGACACCACCGACCTCGACGAAGTGACCCTGCGCCGCAACATCGGCTACGTGATCCAGCAGATTGGTCTGTTCCCGAACATGACCATCGAAGAGAACATCGTCGTCGTGCCGAAACTGCTCGGCTGGGACAAACAGAAATGCCACGACCGCGCCCGCGAATTGATGAGCATGATCAAGCTGGAGCCCAAGCAGTACCTGCATCGCTATCCGCGTGAATTGTCCGGCGGCCAGCAACAGCGCATCGGCGTGATCCGTGCACTGGCGGCCGATGCGCCGTTGCTGCTGATGGACGAACCGTTCGGTGCGGTCGACCCGATCAACCGCGAGATGATCCAGAACGAATTCTTCGAGATGCAGCGCGCGCTGAACAAGACCGTGATCATGGTCAGCCACGACATCGACGAAGCGATCAAATTGGGCGACAAGATTGCGATCTTCCGCGCCGGCAAACTGCTGCAGATCGATCATCCGGACACGCTGCTGGCGCATCCGGCGGACGACTTTGTCAGCAGCTTCGTCGGCCAGGACAGCACGCTCAAGCGTCTGTTGCTGGTGAAGGCAGAAGATGCGGCGGACAACGCGCCGTCGGTCAGCCCGGAGACGCCAGTGGCCGACGCGCTGGAATTGATGGACGAGCATGACCGTCGCTACGTGGTGGTCACCTGTGCCGAGAACAAGGCGCTGGGGTATGTGCGTCGTCGCGACCTGCACCGCCAGACCGGCACTTGCGCGCAGTTCCTGCGTGAGTTCAACGCCACGGCGGCGTACGACGAGCATTTGCGCATCCTGCTGTCGCGCATGTACGAGTTCAACCGCGCGTGGTTGCCGGTGATGGACGCCGAGCGGGTGTTCCTCGGTGAGGTCACGCAGGAGTCGATTGCGGCTTATCTGAGTTCGGGTCGTTCGCGCGGGATGAAGACCAGTATCGTCTCGCCGGCTGAAGCCGTCGTCGCGTAAAACACGAAACCTGTGGGAGCGAGCCTGCTCGCGAAAGCGCAATATCAGTCAACAATGATGTTGGCTGTGAAAATGCCTTCGCGAGCAGGCTCGCTCCCACAGGATCTGGGTGATTTTTTCTTCATTCGCCTAGCGGAAAAGAATCTCAACACCTGCGGACCGGACAGCATGTAAGAGACAACCCGCGAAACAGCCAAAATCCCTTTCAAACCCTCCTCACGCGGCCAACGTCGCCGATGTTGCGCCCATCACACTTACCCACGACTTGGCCGACAAAAGCAGCGAACGTGCAGGTATTTTTAACACTGAAAAAATCCCGGGGAACATCTGCCCGTCATCTCGGTCGGCTACAAAGAGTGATGAACGCGACGCACGTCAGAAGCGTGCAAAAACGCGACATTTTTAGTTGATCTCACGCCCCTCACGCCCTAAAGTTCGCGCCGAACGTCCATGCTGGAAACGATCCATCCGGCTCAAGTACTGACGACGAGACAGCAAGGCCAAGGGAAAAGCTGCACATCCCATGGCCTTTTTGCTTTCGGCGACATGCCTTGGGAAGTAGGCGAACCAAAGTGGGGATACGGAGGACGTTCATTTGCACCCATTGATTAACGACGTTTGCCACTAGGAGTCCCAAGTATGTCGATCCAGGTCGAAGACTATTTCGCGCGCGCTACATTCGACAAAATGAAAGCGTTCGCCGACAAACAGGAAACCCCGTTCGTGGTGATCGACACCGCGATGATCGCCCAGGCCTACGATGACCTGCGCGCCGGTTTCGAATTCGCCAAGGTCTACTACGCGGTCAAGGCCAACCCGGCCGTCGAGATCATCGACCTGCTCAAAGAAAAAGGTTCGAGCTTCGACATCGCCTCTATCTATGAGCTGGACAAGGTGATGGATCGTGGCGTCAGCCCGGACCGTATCAGCTACGGCAACACCATCAAGAAATCCAAGGACATCCGCTACTTCTACGAGAAGGGCGTGCGTCTGTTCTCCACCGACTCCGAAGCCGACCTGCGCAACATCGCCAAGGCTGCCCCGGGCTCGAAAGTCTATGTGCGCATTCTCACCGAAGGCTCGACCACGGCTGACTGGCCACTGTCGCGCAAATTCGGCTGCCAGACCGACATGGCCATGGACCTGCTGATTCTCGCTCGCGACCTCGGTCTGGTGCCTTACGGCATCTCGTTCCACGTCGGTTCGCAACAACGCGACATCAGCGTCTGGGACGCAGCGATCGCCAAGGTCAAAGTGATCTTCGAACGTCTGAAAGAAGAAGACGGCATCCACCTGAAGCTGATCAACATGGGCGGTGGCTTCCCGGCCAACTACATCACCCGCACCAACAGCCTGGAAACCTACGCCGAAGAAATCATCCGTTTCCTGAAAGAAGACTTCGGTGATGACCTGCCGGAAATCATTCTCGAGCCGGGCCGTTCGCTGATCGCCAACGCCGGCATTCTGGTCAGCGAAGTGGTACTGGTTGCACGCAAGTCGCGCACCGCCGTCGAGCGTTGGGTGTATACCGATGTGGGCAAGTTCTCCGGCCTGATCGAAACCATGGACGAAGCGATCAAGTTCCCGATCTGGACCGAGAAGAAAGGCGAGATGGAAGAAGTGGTCATCGCCGGCCCGACCTGCGACAGCGCCGACATCATGTACGAGAACTACAAGTACGGTCTGCCGCTGAACCTGGCGATCGGTGATCGTCTGTACTGGCTGTCGACCGGTGCGTACACCACCAGTTACAGCGCGGTTGAGTTCAATGGTTTTCCGCCGTTGAAGTCTTTTTACGTATAAGCGCTGAAGCCGTAATGCAAAAAGCCCATGACACGTCATGGGCTTTTTTGTATCTGTGCGTTCGGCTTGAAGTTTTGCGGGGTACTTGAGACCGAGGTCCCTCACCCCAGCCCTCTCCCAAAGGAGAGGGAGCCGACCGAGATGTAAAGCGTCATTCACCGACCGGAGAGACCGTGTCGATTATGGATTCGGCAAAGCACTTTCAGGTCGGCGTAACTCTTCAATATCCCCCGGTCAGTCCCCTCTCCCTCTGGGAGAGGGTTAGGGTGAGGGCTATTGGCACCGAAGCGCATACCGCCCAGCCAACGCCTGAATCTTCGGATCTACAGCACTCGCCAGCGTCTGACTCGCCACCCGCAGAAAATTCAGATTGCCGCCCGCCAAGGCTTTCTCAAGCCAATCGACCGCCTCATCAATCAGCCCTTCACCCGCCAATACCGCCGCGAAACTGAACTGCCCGCGAAAATCCCCTCCCTCAGCCGAACGCCGATACCAATCGCGCGCCGCAGCAGGATCCGCCGGGCACACCTGCCCTTCTTCCAGATACCGCCCCAGCAGATTCATCGATTTCGCATGGCCCAATTCGGCCGCGCGGCGATACAGCGCCAGCGCCTGCAGATGATCCACCGCCACCCCGCGCCCGGTCGCCAACAGATTGGCGAGGTTGTACATCGCCCAATCCAGCCCGGCCTCCGCTGCAATCCGGTAATGCCGCGCGGCAATCGCCGCATCCGCCGCGCAACCCCAACCATGCTCATGACAACGCCCGAGCATGTTGCGCGCCATCAGATGCCCGCGCCCGGCAGCGATGCCAAACCAGCGCAGCGCCAGCGCTTGATCCTGGGCGATGCCCTGACCATCCAGCAGGATTTGCCCAAGCAACGCCTGCGCTTCAACTTCGCCCTCGCCCGCCGCCAGCAAAATCGCCTGGGCAGCACGGGCCGGACTTTCGCCGAGCATGGCGCTGAGTTGTTCGCCGCTGAGGACTTCCTCGCGACGCAGTTGGAAACTCATACCTCGACCCAGCGCCGCAGCAAGTTGTGATACGTGCCGGTGAGGCGAATCAGTGACGGGTGATCAGGCAGGTCTTGAGTCAGTTGCTGAATCGCACCGTCCATCTCGAACAGCAACGCCCGCTGGCTATCTTCCCGCACCAGGCTTTGCGTCCAGAAAAACGACGCATAGCGCGCGCCACGAGTGACCGCGTTGACCTTGTGCAGGCTGGTGCCGGGGTACAACACCATGTCGCCGGCCGGCAACTTCACCCGTTGCGTGCCGAAGGTGTCCTGGATTTCCAGCTCGCCGCCTTCGTAATCCTCAGGCTCGCTGAAGAACAGCGTCGCCGACAGATCGGTGCGCACCCGTTCGATGCTGCCCTTGGGCTGGCGTACTGCGTTGTCGATGTGGAAATCGAAACTGCCGCCGGCCGTGTAACAGTTCACTAACGGCGGGAAGACTTTGTGCGGCAGCGCGGCGGACATGAACAGCGGATTTTTCCACAACCGCTCCAGCATCGCCGCGCCGATTTCCTTGGCCAGCGGATGCCCTTCGGGCAATTGCAGATTGTGCTTCGCCTTGGCTGATTGAAAGCCGGCGGTGATCTTGCCATCAGCCCAATCGGCCTGCTCCAGCGCCTCGCGGATACGCTGCACTTCGTCTTTCGCGAACAGTCCGGGAATGTGCAGCAGCATGGCGATGTCACCTGATGGCAAAGAGGCGGCAATGGTATTGATTCTTATTGACCGTGTAAAACCCGAGAGACGAATGAACTGGCAAAAACCGTAAGGTTAAATTGTAAAGAATGTAAATTCAGTGCGAATAACAATATTTCGCAATTGATACGAATACCTGTTTACCCTATATTCCGCCGCCTCAAATCCTTGGGGAGGGGAATAAAAATGGCACGTCAACACGCACAATTACCGGTCAGTTCACCACGTCTGCTCGCCTCTGCAATCGGTGTGGCAATCACCGCCGGCTCCGCTGGCCAGATGGTGTTCGCCGCTGAAAAAACCGACAGCAAAGCCGCCGGCAATGCCATCGCCCTGGACGCCACCGCCATCACCGGCGAAGCGCAGGATTCGACGTCCTACCAGGTCGAAAAAGCCTCCTCGCCCAAGTACACTGCACCGCTGGTCGATACACCGCGCTCGGTCACCGTCATTCCGCAACAAGTGCTCAAAGACACCGGCGCCCTGAACATGCAGGACGCGCTGCGCACCGTGCCGGGCATCACCTTCGGCGCCGGTGAAGGTGGCAACCCACAGGGCGATCGCCCGTTCATTCGCGGTTTCGACGCCCAGGGCGACACCTACCTCGACGGCGTGCGCGACACCGGTTCGCAAAGCCGCGAAATCTTCGCCGTGGAAAACATTGAAGTCAGCAAAGGCCCGAACTCCGCCATCGGCGGTCGTGGCGCGGCAGGCGGCAGCATCAACCTGGTGAGCAAGAAAGCGCATCTGGGCAACTCGTTCGACGGCGGCTTCACCTGGGGCTCCGACCAGACCCAGCGCTACACCCTCGACGGCAACTACCAGTTCAGCGACACCGCCGCTGGCCGTCTGAACCTGATGAGCCACGAGAGCAACGTTGCCGGTCGCGACAAAGTCGATTACGACCGTTGGGGTATCGCCCCGTCCCTGGCGTTTGGCCTGGGCACCGACACCCGCGTCAACCTCGACTACTACCACCTCGAAAGCAACGACACCCCGGATTCGGGCATCCCTTACACCATCCCGACTGGCGGTTCGGCTGCGCGCACCAAGTCCAATCCGGACAAGCCGTACGCCGGCGGTGACCACAGCAATTTCTACGGTCTGGATCGCGACTTCCGCAAGGGCCGCACCGACACCGCGACCTTCGCCATCGAGCATGACCTGAGCGATTCGCTGACGATCAAGAACACCCTGCGTCACGGCACCAGCATGCAGGACTACATCCTGACCCAGCCGGACGACAGCAAGGGCAACGTCAACAATGGCAGCCTCTGGCGCCGGGCCAATACTCGGGTAAGCAACACCGAGACCACCACCAACCAGACTGATCTGTTCGGCAATTTCTACGTCGCCGGCTTCAAGAACAGCTTCTCCACCGGCGTGGAATACACCCGCGAGGAAAGCCAGAAGTCTTCGTACAACGTCAACACCGACACCACGCCGCGCACACCGGGCAACGCGAGCAACAACTGCACGCCGTCGATGATCGGCGCTTCGAGTGGCTATAACTGCACCTCGCTGTCGAACCCGAACCCGAACGATCCGTGGAACGGCGCAATCTCGCGCAACTACGCCGGCACCGACACCCAGGCCAACACCTACGCGCTGTATGTGTTCGATACCCTGGAGCTGTCCGAGCAGTGGCTGGTGAACATGGGCCTGCGCTACGACCACTTCGACACTGACTACAAAACCTACAACGCCGCTGGCCGCACCACGTCCAAGGGCGATGACACCAGCGAATTCGTCACCGGTCAGTTCGGCGTCGTCTACAAGCCTGCGGAAAACGGCAGCATCTACGCCTCTTATGCCACCTCCGCCACGCCACCGGGCAACACCCTGGGCGAAGGTCAGGAAGGCAACCCGTTGGGCGGCACCCCGGATCGCAGCGGCAACCTGCTGAGCAGCGACATGGAGCCGGAAACCACCAAGAACTATGAAATCGGCACCAAGTGGGACCTGCTCAACGACCGCCTGTCGCTGACCGCTGACGTCTTCCGCACCGAGAAAGAAAACGCCCGTGTGCAAGTCGACACCACGTCGTACGAAAACGCCGGCAAGACCCGCGTGCAAGGTGTCGAACTGTCGGCCAGCGGCAAGATCACCGACAAGTGGCAAGTGTTCGCCGGTTACGCCTTCATGGACAGTGAACAGGTCGACGGCGGTCCGATGGGCAGGGCCAACGATGGCAACGAACTGCCGAACACGCCGAAAAACAGCGCCAGCCTGTGGACCACTTACCAGGTCACGCCGAAGCTGACGATCGGTGGCGGTGCGTTCTACGTCGACGACGTGTACGGCAGCGTGGCCAACACCACCATGGTCGATTCGTATGTTCGCTACGACGCAATGGCCGCGTACAAGCTGACCAAGAACGTCGACCTGCAACTCAACGTGCAGAACCTGACCAACGAAACCTACTACGACAAAGCCTTTTCGACCCACTTCGCCAACCAGGCGGCGGGCCGTACGGCACTGTTGAGCACCAATTTCCACTTCTAAACAACGCTGTAAATGTGGGAGCTAGCCTGCTAGCGAAAGCGGTGTATCAGTCAACTGACAGATCGCATTCGCTAGCAAGCTAGCTCCCACAGGAGATCTGCTAACCAGATCCGGCCCCGTTCATTCAATTGAACGGGGCTTTTGTGCGTAAGAAAGAACGCTTCTCGATAACCCACGGCATAATGCGCGCCGTGATGACAATTTCCGAACGGACGGCGAGTGACGTGTTGAAGAAAACCCTGTTCCAGTTGCACTGGTTTTTTGGCATCACCGCAGGCCTGGTGCTGGCGTTGATGGGCATCACCGGCGCGACCTATTCGTTTCAGGACGAGATCCTGCGAGCGCTGAATCCCTCCGTCCTGCAAGTGGAGAAGCAGGTGGCCGGCGCGCTGCCGCCCGTCGAGCTGGTTGAGCGCATCGAAGCCGCGTCGGGGAAAAGAGTCTCGATGCTCTGGGTCGAAACCGACAGCGGCCACGCGGCCAAGGTGTTCTTCACCCCGCCAAAAGGTGAGCGGCGCGGAGAGATGCGCTACTTCGATCCGTACACCGCCAAGTTCATGGGCGATGCGGTCGGCCAGGATTTCTTCGGCCTGATGCTGCAACTGCACCGTTTCCTCGCCATGGGCGACACCGGCCGCAACATCACCGGTGCCTGTACGCTGATCCTGCTGTTCTTCTGCCTCTCCGGTCTGTACCTGCGCTGGCCACGTCAGTGGCACAGCTGGCGCGTATGGCTGACGTTGGACTGGAAGAAAAAGGGCCGCGCCTTCAACTGGGATCTGCACTCGGTGGCGGGCACCTGGTGCCTGCTGGTCTATCTGTTGCTGGCACTGACCGGGTTGTCGTGGTCGTACGAATGGTACAACAAAGGCCTGACCAAATTGCTCTCCGACGCACCGCAAAACGAGCGCGTGCGCGGTGGTCGCGGGCCGGCGCCGGAAGGCCCGGCACCGACCGCCGATTACGCAGCGATGTGGAGCAGCATCTACAGCGCCGCCGGCCCGGGTCTGGCCGCCTACAACATCCGTATGCCGGCCGTCGCGGGCCAACCGGCGACCGTGTTCTACCTGCTCGACAGCTCGCCGCATGATCGCGCGCTGAACCAGATCACCCTCGACCCGGCCACCGGCATCGTCAAACGCGTCGACCGTTACGCCGACAAGAGCTTCAAGGCGCAACTGCTGACCAGCATTTATGCGCTGCACGTCGGCAGCTATTTCGGTCTGGTCGGGCGGATCATCATCACCGTCGCGGCGGTGTGCATGCCGCTGTTTTTCATCACCGGCTGGCTGCTGTACCTCGACCGTCGGCGCAAGAAAAAGCAAATCAAGGATGCGCGCAAAGGACTCGAACAACCGGGCGGCGATGCCTCGGCCTGGCTGATCGGTTTTGCCAGCCAGAGCGGTTTCGCCGAGCAACTGGCATGGCAGACCGCCGGGCAATTGCAGGCCGCCGGACTGCCGGTGAAAGTGCAGCCGCTGGCAAATCTCAGCGAACAGGATCTGCGTGAATCGAACAACGCACTGTTTGTGGTCAGCACATTTGGCGACGGCGAAGCGCCGGACAGCGCGCGTGGGTTCGAACGCAAAGTGCTGTCCAGGGCTGCAACCCTCGACAGCCTGAATTACTCGATACTCGGCCTCGGCGATCGTCAATATCAGCACTTCTGTGGTTTCGCCAAGCGCTTGCATCAATGGTTGAGCGAGCACGGTGGCAAGACGCTGTTCGCGCCGGTGGAGGTCGACAGCGGCGATCCCTACGCCCTGCGCCACTGGCAAACCCAACTCGGCCTGCTCACCGGCCAAGCCCCGGTCGACACCTGGCAAGCGCCGAGCTACGACAACTGGACGCTGACACGCCGCGAACTGATGAACCCGGACAGCAGCGGTGCGCCGGTTTACTTGTTGGGCCTGAGCGCACCGAACACCAGCAGTTGGCTGGCCGGTGATCTGGTCGAAGTCCTGCCGCGCAATTGCCCGTGGGCCATCGAACATTTCCTCGACGGCCTCGGCATTCGTGGCGAGACCAACGTAAAAATCAACGGCCTCGACGAGCCGCTGGAAGTCGCACTGGCCTCGCGGCAATTGCCCGAGCACCGCGCAAATCTGGTCGGTCTGCACGCGCAGTCACTGGTCGACGCGATGGTGCCGCTGGCCATGCGCGAATACTCGATCGCCTCGATTGCCGCCGACGGCGTGCTGGAGTTGATCGTGCGTCAGGAACGACATGCCGATGGCACCCTTGGCATCGGTTCCGGCTGGCTGACCGAGCACGCGCCCGTGGGCGGCAGCATCAGTTTGCGCGTGCGTCGCAACAGTGGCTTCCACCTGCCGAACGAACCCGTGCCGATGATTCTGCTGGGCAACGGCACCGGCCTGGCCGGGTTGCGCAGCTTGCTCAAGGCGCGGATTGCCGACGGTCAACAACGCCAGTGGTTGCTGTTTGGCGAGCGCAATCGTCAGCACGATTTCCTCTGCCGCGCGGAACTGGAAGAGTGGTTGATCAATGGAGATCTGGAGCGGCTGGACCTGGCGTTCTCGCGGGATCAGGCCGAGAAGATTTATGTGCAGGATCGCTTGCGTGAGTCGGCCGACGAGCTGAAGAAATGGCTGGCGGACGGTGCGGTGATTTACATCTGCGGCAGTTTGCAGGGGATGGCGTCAGGCGTTGATCAAGTGCTTAACGACATTCTCGGCAGCGCTGAAGTCGAACGCCTGATTGAACAGGGCCGCTATCGTCGCGACGTCTATTAAAAGCCCCTCACCCTAACCCTCTCCCAAAGGGAGAGGGGACTGATTGGGGGATGCTTGAGATGTACGCCGACCTGCGACTGCTTTACCGAATCCATAATCGAGAGAAAGGCGTTGCGTCCAATCTCACAATCGACACGGTCTTTCAGGTCGACGTACCTCTTCAGACAACTCGGTCGGCCCCCTCTCCCTCCGGGAGAGGGCTGGGGTGAGGGTTAGCTTTTGAGCTTCAAACTGGCTGCAACTTCTGCTCAAACACCGCCACCCCATTCAAATCCCGCAACACCACACTCATCTCCCCGCTCTGCCCTTCAATGTTCACCTCGCCAAAAAACTGAAACCCGGCAAACGGCGAAGTGTTCTGCGCCGGCGGCGCCTTCTCGAACACCACTTCCGGGCCAAAGGTCTTGTCCAGAGGATTGGGCCCGAAACTCCCGGCATTCAACGGCCCGGCGACAAACTCCCAGAAAGGTTCGAAATCCTGAAACGCCGCGCGATCGGGGTGATAGTGATGCGCCGCGCAGTAATGCACATCCGCCGTCAGGAAGACAAAATTGCGCACCTGCTGCGCGCGCAGATAACCGAGCAATTCGGCGATTTCCACCTCGCGCCCCTGCGCCGGTCCCGGGTCACCGTTAGCCACCGCTTCCCAACGCGCGACACCCGGGCTGACCTCACCATCCGGTACACCGAGGCCAATCGGCATGTCAGCGGCGATGACCTTCCATTGGGCCTTCGACTTCTTCAAACCGCGCTTGAGCCAGTCCAGTTGCTCACGTCCCAGAAACGGTTTCGCCGCGCCGAGGTTGTCGTCATTGGCGCCGCGATAACTACGCATGTCGAGCACGAACACATCGAGCATCGGCCCATAACTGAGCTTGCGATAAATCCGCCCGCCGCCGTCGGCGGCCTGCAAACGCATCGGTGAATATTCCAGCCAGGCCTGACGCGCACGGCCGACCAGGGTGTGGATATCTTTCTCCTGATAGCGCTCGTCGAGCTGCTTGCCCGGCGACCAGTTGTTGACCACTTCATGGTCGTCCCACTGCCAGATCTGCGGCACTTCGGCGTTGAAGCGGCGGATGTTTTCGTCCATCAGGTTGTAGCGGTAGTTGCCGCGATAGTCGGCGAGGGTCTGCGCGACTTTGCTCTTGGCTTCGGTGGTGAGGTTGCGCCAGATGCGGCCGTTTTCGGTGGTGAGCTGCGCGGGTACCGGGCCGTCGGCGTAGATGGTGTCGCCGCTGTGGATAAAGAAGTCCGGCAGGCGCAGGCGCATGGATTCGTAGATGCGCATGCCGCCGATGTCCGGGTTGATACCGAAGCCCTGGCCGACGGTGTCGCCGCTCCAGACGAAACGAATATTGCGCCGCGCCGTCGGAGCGCTGCGCAGGTGACCGAGCCACGGCTCGCTGGCGACGCCGGTACGGGCGTCCTTGAAATACACCCGATAGAAAATCGCCTGATCGGCGGGTAGCCCGGTCAGTTCAACGCGGGCGGTAAAGTCGCTGCGGGCATCGGCCAGCGTCGAGACTACCCGGCGCGGGTGACGAAACTGGCTGCGGGTGTCCCACTCGACCACCATATGCGCGGGGCGATCGCTGCGGCTCCAGATCATCGCGCGGTCGCCTTGCAGGTCGCCGGACTGCACGCCATCGGTCAGTTGCGGCCGATCCTTGACCGACGCAATCACCGCCGGCGCCAGACCCGGCATCAGCAGACCGGCACCGATACCTTGCACGACACGCCGGCGACCGGGGTTGAAATCGCTCATGGTGTTCTCCCTGAAAAAAGGAAAACTTAAGCACGCGATCATGAAACACACATGACACCAGACACACCGCAGAACCAATTGTAGAAGTGAGCCTGCTCGCGATATCGGTATATCTGCCAACATTCATGTCACTGACAGACCGATATCGCGAGCAGGCTCACTCCTACAGTGGATTTGCGGTGTCCGTCAGGCCTTGGCAGGCTCCAGCGCCAGCTCGACCGCTTCCGGGCGTTTGACCGTCGCATAGACCACGGCGGTCAACAAACTCCCCGCGACAATCGCCAGCAAATACAACAACGCATGGTTGATCGCATTCGGAATCGCCAGCACAAACAAGCCACCGTGCGGAGCCATCAGTTTGCAGCCGAAATACATCGACAACGCACCGGTCAATGCACCGCCGGCGATGCTCGCCGGGATCACCCGCAACGGATCTTTCGCGGCAAACGGAATCGCCCCTTCGGAGATGAAGCACAGCCCCAGCACGAAGGCAGCCTTGCCGGCCTCGCGTTCAGTCTGGGCGAACTTTCTCCGCGCAATAAACGTAGCGATACCGAGGCCAATCGGCGGCACCATGCCCGCGGCCATGGTCGCGGCCATTGGCGCATAACTCTGCGACGCCAGCAGCCCCACCGAGAATGCATAGGCGGCTTTGTTGATCGGCCCACCGAGGTCAACGCACATCATGCCGCCGAGCACTACACCGAGCAGAATCGCGTTGGTGGTGCCCATGCTGTCGAGAAAACTCGTCAGCGCCAACAGCATGCCGGCGACCGGTTTGCCCACCACGTAGATCATCACCAGACCGGTAAACAGACTGGCGAACAACGGGATGATCAGGATCGGTTTCAGCGCTTCGAGGCTCTGCGGCAAGGCGACATAACGGCTGATCGCTTTCGCCGCATAACCAGCGATAAAACCAGCGACGATACCGCCGATAAACCCCGCGCCCAGCGTACTGGCGAGCAAACCACCAATCATCCCCGGCGCCAGACCCGGACGGTCGGCGATCGAATACGCGATGTAACCGGCCAGCAGCGGCACCATCAACTTGAACGCGGTCTCGCCGCCGATCTGCATCAATGCCGCCGCCAGCGTGCCTTCTTCCTTGAACGCGGTGATGCCGAACACGAACGACAGCGCGATCATCAAACCGCCGGCCACCACCATCGGCAGCATGTACGACACGCCGGTCAGCAGGTGTTTGTAGATGCCGGTTTTCTCTTGCCTGGCCGGTGCCTTGCCGTCAGCCGCCGCGCTTTCCACCGCGCCTTCGGCCAAGGCTTTTTTCAGTGTAGCTTCGGACTGCTTCAAGGCAATCCCGGTGCCGCAGCGATAGATTTTCTTGCCGGCGAAACGCTCGGTGGCGACTTCGATATCCGCCGCCAGCAACACCACGTCCGCGTCGGCAATTGCCGCGGCGCTCAACGGGGTTTTCGCGCCCACCGAGCCTTGGGTTTCGACCTGCAGTTCGTAGCCCAGACGCTTGGCGGTCTGCTGCAAGGCTTCGGCGGCCATGAAGGTGTGCGCGACACCGGTCGGGCAGGCAGTGATGGCGACGATGCGTGGGGCGCGCGGCGCATCAGTCGCTGGTGCAGCCTCGCTGGCGACGTAAACTTCTGCCTCTTCAGCACCACGACGCAGCACCGCTTCGACATCCTGCAACGCCTGCGCCGGGGCGATCTGGAACACCCGTTTGCCGACAAAGCGGCTCATGTCCACCGCGCCAGTGGTGACCAGCAACACCCACTCCGCCGCTGCAATCGTCGCCGCCGACAATTCACGTTCCGGGTGCGCTGCATCGACCACTTCCACGCTGGTGCTCCAGCCCTGACGCTGCGCGGCGGCATCGAGCAAACGCGCGCACAGCACACTGGTGACCATGCCGTTCGGGCAAGCCGTAACAATGGCTAATTTCATGACAAACCCTCTTATTGTTCTGTCAGGGGACGCACGCGCACGCCCTGTTCGAGCTGCGCCAGTTGCGCAGCATCGTTGATGCCGAAACCGATCTGCGTCACCGCCATCGCCGCAATTGCGGTGGCCGTGCGCAGGGTTTGCTCGGGCGTATCGGCGCTGAGCAGACCGTGGAGCATGCCGGCCAGCAACGAATCGCCGGCACCGACCGTGCTGGCAACACTGACTTTCGGCGGTGTGGCGTGCAGTGCCGAACCGACGCTGAACCAGTTCACACCGTCAGCGCCGTGGGAAATCACCACGTGCTCGATACCTTGGGCATGCAAACGCGCCGCAGCCTGAGCTTCGGCCGCGTGAGAAACCACCTCGCAACCGAGTGCATCGGCGAGTTCTTCAGTGTTCGGTTTGATCAGCCACGGACCGGCCTGCAACGCTGCGCGCAACGCTTCGCCGCTGCTGTCGAGGGCGACTTTCAGACCGAGCTGGTTGAGCCGTTCGATCAACTCACGCAACCACTGCGCAGTCACGCCGCGCGGCAAACTGCCGGCGACCACGACGGCATCGTGACCTGGTGCAATCTGCAGCAGACGCTCGAGCAACGCCTGCTGCGCCGCAGCGTCGACCATCGGCCCCGGACCGTTGATGTCGGTGATGCGGCCGTCCTGTTCGGCGACCTTGATGTTGCTGCGCGTCTCGCCCGGCACGCGGATAAACGCGTCGACAAAACCACGCTTGGCGAACAGGGTCTCGAACGCTTGCAGGTTGTCTTCACCGAGAAAACCACTGACCGTCACTTGGTGTCCCAGATCAGCCAGCACCTGGGCGACGTTCACGCCTTTGCCGGCGGCGTGGGTGTGCATCTCGTCGCTGCGATTGACCTGACCGGCCTCCAGCCGTGGCAGTTCGACGGTGAGGTCGAGCGCCGGGTTGAGGGTCAGGGTAAGAATCTTGGCCATTACAGGGCCTCCACTAATGCGCGCACTTCGTTCGCGCTGCCCACGGCCAGGGCTTGTTGAGCAAGGGTTTGCGCCTGGGTCAGGCTGAGTTCGCGGATGCGTGCCTTCACCTCGGCAATGCTGCGCCCGGAGACGCTGAGTTCATCGACCCCGAGGCCGACCAGCACCGGCACCGCCAGCGGGTCCGCCGCCAGTTCGCCGCAGACGCCAACCCATTTGCCGTGGGCGTGGGCCGCGCGCACGGTGATGTCGATCAGTTGCAGCACCGCCGGGTGCAAGCCATCCGCCTGCGCCGACAGGGTCGGGTGACCACGGTCGATGGCCAGGGTGTATTGGGTGAGGTCGTTGGTGCCGACGCTGAAGAAGTCGACTTCCTTCGCGAGTACCGGCGCGAGCAAAGCGGCGGACGGCACTTCGATCATGATCCCCAGTTGCAGATCGGCGACCGGGATTTCCAGGCGCAGCCGCTCGGTCATGTCGCGGGCCTGACGCCACTCTTCGACCCTGCCGACCATCGGGAACATGATGCGCAACGGACGGTTGTCCGCCGAACGCAGCAAGGCGCGCAATTGCGCTTCCATGATCTGCGGACGCTGCAAGGTCAGGCGAATACCGCGCACACCGAGGAACGGATTTTCTTCCTTGCCGATCGGCCAATACGGCAGCGGTTTGTCGCCGCCGACATCCAGCGTGCGCACCACCAGCGGTCGACCGGCGAGGCCATCGAGGACCCGGCGGTATTCAGCTTCTTGCGTCGCCTCATCCGGCGCTTGCGGATGAGCCATGAAAATCAGTTCGGTACGCAACAGACCGATGCCTTCGGCGCCCTGCTCTACAGCTGCGGTGACCCCGGCGCTTTCGCCGATGTTGGCGAACACTTCAACGGCGTGGCCGTCGGTGGTGTGTGCCGGTTGATGACGCTGTTCGGCGGCAATCTTCAGGCGTTGCTCACGGGTGTCGCGTTCTTCGGCGGCGCGTTGCAGAGTCGCAGCATCGGCGTCGACGTGCAGGCGACCGCGTTGACCATCAAGCAGCAACGGCGTGCCCGGTTGCAGCAGCAACACTGCCGCGCCAGCACCGACCAGCGCCGGAATCCCGAGGGCTCGGGCGACGATTGCACTGTGCGCGGTGGCCCCGCCACGTGCAGTAAGAATCCCCGCCACGCGCGCCGGGTCCAGCCGCGCGACATCGGACGGGCCGACCTCGTCCATCACCAGAATGTACGGTTGCTCAGGCTCGCTCGCCGTTTGCACGCCACACAGTTGCGCCAGTACGCGGCGACCGATGTCGCGCAGATCCGCCGCCCGTTCGGCGAGCAAGGCATCCTGCAACGATTCCTGTTGCTTGGCCGCTGCTTCGATCACCGCCATCCACGCCGCTTCGGCGCTTTCGCCCTGCTTGAGGCGGGTGTCGACTTCGTCGGTGAGTTCCGGGTCGTCGAGCATTTCCTGATGGGTGATGAAGATCTCGCGAATGGCTTTGGCTTTGCTGCGCTCGATCAGGCCCTGAATGTCACTGCGCACGTCGCTGAGCGCTTGCTTGAGACGTTCGCGCTCAACGGCGGCGGACTCGCCGCGCAGCGGGTAATCGATGGTTTGCTGAACCTGAATATGCGCCGGGCCGATGGCAATGCCGGGGGCTGCCGGGATCGCCTGCAACTGAGCACCGGACGCCGGGGCGATCAGCACTTCGGCGATGTCGGCAATGATCTCGCGCTGCTGGCTTACGGCTGGCAGCGGCTCGACTTCTTCACCGAGGCCTTCTTCGATCGCGGCCAAGAGTGCCGGCAAGGCATCCGCGGCGATGCTCGGTTCGGCGATCAACTCCAGCACCTGACCGCGTCGGGCACCGAGGCTGAGCAGCTTGCTCAGGCTCTTCACTGACACGGCGCTGTCCTGACCGTCGACGATGCGCACACGAATCTCACCGTCAAAACTCTTCGCCAGTTGCGCGAGGATCTTCGCCGGGCGTGCGTGCAAACCATGGGCGTTGGCCAGGGCAATGCGTGCGCTCGGCCAGTCGGCGGGCAATTCACCGCCGAGCACTTCAAGGACTTTACGGCTGCTGGTGGCGCGGCCCAGTTCATGGCCGCGACCTTCGATGAGCAACGCACACAGGCGCTCAAGCAGCGCCTGATGCGCCTCGCCAAGGCTGGCCAGGCAGAACAGACCACTGAGCGGCTGACCGAGGTAGCGCATCGGTTTGTCCGGCGTCACGAACGCCAGGCCCGGGCGCTTCACGGTTTGCTCGCTGTGCAACCACCACAAACCATCACCCAGCGGCAGCGCTTCGACCTGCTGCAACACGCCGGCAAAACCGTTGCTCACACAATCGGCCTGACGCAACAGACGCGCGCCACGCCAGACCAGCTCTTCGAAATCATCGGCCGACACGCCGAGGCCGATCATCTGCGCATCCAGCGCCAGTTCCTGTGGCGCGCCTTGCAGCAACTTCAGCAGCGCTTCGGGGGAACTGGCACGACGCAGAGCCTGGCCCAGATCGGTCTCGCCGAGGGCGCGGGTCAGCAGTTGCAGCAGGCGCAGGTGTTCGTCGGATTTGGCGGCGATGCCAATCGCCAGATAAACGATCTGGCCATCGCCCCAATCCACGCCTTCCGGGAACTGCATCAGGCGCACGCCCGTGGCGAATACCTGATCGCGGGTTTCCGGGGTGCCGTGGGGAATGGCAATACCTTGACCGAGAAAGGTCGAGCCCTGGGCTTCCCGTGCCTGCAATCCAGCGAGGTAACCGTCGGCAACCAGACCATCGGCCACCAGGTGATTGGCGAGCAGTTGCAGGGCAGCGGGTTTATCCACAGCCGATTGGCCCATGGATATCTGCTCTATAGTGAGCTCGAGCATGCGATCTCCTTTTTGGCGCTTTATGAGTGCCAGGTATTGTTTTGGATGGTTTGCAGCTTAGGCGTTTTACCGCTTTGCTTTTCAGCGGCAGTTTTGGCGGTTTCACGGCAGAACCGGCCAAAGACGTCTAAAACGTAGAAAATACGCTTGCTGAAACGTTTAATCTAGATTGATCGGCACGTTACTCGATAATGTCCCATCCTTGAAGTCCAACTTGTCGGATGCGCTGCGACAATAGTCGCCTGCCCTAATCGGGTAGGATTGGCGAAAATGTGGCGGCAAGCTCGAAAAAACAAGGAAATCCCGGGTTGAAACTCAGTGATATCGCGCGGTTGGCCGGAGTGTCCGTGACCACCGCCAGCTACGTCATCAACGGCAAGGCCGAACAGCAACGCATCAGCAACGCCACCGTCGAGCGGGTGCGGGCGGTGGTCGATCTGCACGGCTTCACGCCAAACCCTCAAGCGGCCGGACTGCGCAGTCGGCACACGCGCACGCTGGGCTTTATTCTGCCGGATCTGGAAAACCCCAGTTACGCGCGGATCGCCAAACTGCTTGAGCAAGGTGCGCGGGCGCGCGGCTATCAATTGCTGATCGCCAGCTCCGACGATGCGCCGGACAGCGAGCGGCAGTTGCTGCAACTGTTCAAGGCGCGCCGCTGCGATGCACTGATCGTCGCCAGTTGCCTGCCGACTGGGGATGACAGTTACCGCCAGTTGCAGGCCAAGGGCCTGCCGATCATCGCTATCGACCGGGTCATGGAACCCGAGCACTTCTGCTCGGTGATCAGTGACGACCGCGAAGCCAGCCTGCACCTGACCCAAAGCCTGCTCGACCCGCAACCGAAGCAGATCGTCCTGCTCGGTGCGCGCCCGGAACTGAGCATCAGTCAGGAGCGTGCCGCCGGTTTCAAACAGGCGCTGGTCGACTTCAAGGGCGAAGTGCTGGTCGAACACGCCGAATCCTTCAGTCGCGAATGCGGCAAGCAATTGATGGAAGAACTCCTGCAACGTCTGGGGCATTTGCCCGATGCGCTGGTGACCACTTCCTACGTGCTGCTGCAAGGCGTGTTCGATGCGCTGCATGACTTCCCGCTGAAGTCCCGCCCGCTGCGCCTCGGCACCTTCGGCGATACGCAGTTATTGGATTTCCTGCCGCTGCCGGTCAACGCCATGGCCCAGCAACACCAGTTGATCGCCGACAAGGCGCTGGAACTGGCCTTGGCGGCGGTCGAGCAGTCGGAGTACAAGCCCGGCGTGCAGGCCATCGCGCGGACCTTCAAGCAGCGTATTCACCGGGACTGAGCCGTGGAGCTGATCGACAGCCACACCCACCTCGACTTCCCCGACTTCGACGCCGATCGCTCGGCGTTGCTCGCCGAAAGCCGCGCCCTCGGGGTGCGGCGGATGGTGGTGTTGGGGGTCTATGAGGGCAATTGGCAACGAGTCTGGGATCTGGTGCAGAGCGATGCCGATTTGTACGCGGCGTTTGGGCTGCATCCGGTGTATCTCGATCAGCATCGACCCGAAGATTTGTCGACACTCGGTGATTGGCTGACGCGATTGCGCGGTCATCGGCAGTTGTGTGCGGTGGGTGAAATCGGTCTGGATTACTTCATCGAAACCCTCGACCGCGAGCGGCAACAGGCGCTGTTCGAGGCGCAACTGCAATTGGCCGCTGACTTTCATTTGCCGGCGCTGATCCATGTGCGGCGCAGCCATGCGGCGGTGATCGCGACGCTCAAACGCTTCAAACTCAAACGTGCAGGGATCATCCACGCCTTTGCCGGCAGCCGTGAAGAAGCGCGGGAGTACATCAAGCTTGGTTTCAAACTGGGCCTGGGCGGCGCGCCGACCTGGCCACAAGCGTTGCGCATGCATCGGGTGCTGGCGGAACTGCCACTGGATTCGATTGTGCTGGAAACCGATTCACCGGACATGGCACCTGCGATGTTTCCAGGCGTTCGCAATTCACCGGCACACTTGCCAGCGATTTGCGCGGCGCTGGCCGAGCCGATGAATATCAGCCCAGAACAACTGGCCGCCACCAGCACCGCCAACAGCTGCGAAGTATTCGGCTGGTAACACATCTCCCCCTGTAGGATCTGTCGAGTGAAACGAGGCTGCGATCTTTTGATCTTTGAAATCAAGATCAAAAGATCGCAGCGTGCCGCAGCTCCTACAGGGGATTTGTGTACAGCTCAGACGCGGAAGGCGCTGATCAGCTGTTTAAGCTCTACCACTTGGGCTGACAGCGCCCGGCTGGCATCTTCGGTCTGATGCGCACCTTGCGCCGTGCGCTCGCCAGCGCGGTTGATCTCGACGATGTTCTGATCGATGTCGTGGGCCACCGCTGTTTGTTGTTCAACCGCAGCGGCGATCTGCTGGTTCTGATCGACGATCATACCGACCGCACCAAGGATGTTTTCCAGCGCCTGCTGGACCTTTTCCGACTGCCCGACCGTGCCATTGGCCATCTGATGGCTGACGCCCATGGCCTTCACGGCCGCGCCGACACCGCCGTGCAGTTTGGCGATCATCTGTTCGATTTCTTCAGTTGATTGCTGGGTGCGTTTGGCCAAGGTGCGTACTTCATCGGCGACCACGGCAAAACCGCGTCCCTGCTCGCCGGCACGCGCCGCTTCAATCGCAGCGTTGAGCGCCAGCAGGTTGGTTTGTTCGGCGATGCTTTTGATCACTTCCAGCACGCGACTGATCGACTGGCTGTCGCTGGCCAATTGGTTGATGACCAACACCGACTGGTCGATCTCGCTGGCCAGTGCGGCAATGCTGCCCTGCTGTGATTCGACCAGACCGCGACCGCTGATGGTCTCGTCATTGACGCTGTGGGCGCTGCTCACCGCTGCCGCTGCACTGCGCGCCACTTCCAGCGAGGTGGCCGACATCTGGTTCATCGCCGTTGCCACTTGCTCGATCTGCGTGCGTTGCCCCGCGACCGCCTGATTGCTCTGTGCGGAAACGTTCTCGACCTGCCCGGCCTGACGCTCGACCTCGGCGACGGTCTGGCCCACGCGCTCGATCAAGTCGTGAATCTTGCGCACCGTGCCATTGAACACCTCGCCCAACTCACCCAGTTCATCGCGACTGCTGGCCTTGAAGTTGACAGTCATATCGCCGGCCGCGACCTTGTCCATCATCGCGCCCAAGCGTTTCAGCGTGGTGCGGGTCGAGGCGTAGAAACCACCGTAGAGATAGAAAATCAGCACGAACACTACCGACAGCGCCACCGCTTGCAACACCATGTGCGTGCGGTTCTGCGCCAGACGCTGCTGCAATTGCGTGTCGAGGAATTTCAGCGTGGCTTCGTTGAGCTGGTAAGTCCGGTCGATCAGCCCGGTGACCTCATCGTAAAACGCCTGCCACGGCGCATCGAGGGTGTCGGCCATCACCACTTGTTCTTCGAACAATTCGCTGGCCTGTTTCAGCGAGGCCTTGCTGCTGTCAGCCGCCGCGCTGAGGGTATCCCGCGCGGCTTTGCTTGAGCCAAGGGCGTCCTGCAGTTTCAGCGCGTACTCGGCCTGCAGTTTTTCGATCTGCACCAGCAACTCATCAAAACGGGTGCTCGACGAACTGTTGAGGAAACCCTGGCCCAATGAATACGAGCCCATCGCCCGGCCTTCGCCGAGGGTTTGCGTGACGGTCGGTGTGATCAGGGTGACCAGTTCGCTGAGCTGGCGGATGTCACTCTGGTTATCGCGACTCAGGCCGGCCTGACTGGTGATGATCTGGCTGAAAATCTGCGAACTGGCGAGCAATTTGCCGATCAACGCGCTTTTGCTCTGCAACGAATTTTCCGCTTGCTGGGCCTTGAATGCGGCGATCATTTCATCGCGTTTGCCGTCGAACAGCTGAGTCTGTTCAGGATCGTCGGTCATCGCCGTCAGCCCTTGCAGGCGTGCCAACACTGCTTGCTCAAGGGTGGTGATCTGCGCCTCGACGTTGCCGGCCTTGCCGGACTGGCCGAGGGTGACGTTGATCTGTACCAGGTTGTTGAGGGTTTCCAGATCCCGGCGCAGGGCCAGGCTGCTGCCCAGCAGATCGAGGCTTTGCAGTTCGACGCGGGTGCCCTGGAATTCACGATAGGAATCGCGCACCAGATAGAAATTGGTCACCAGCATCGGCACCAGAAACAGCACGCTGATCAGGCTGAACTTCATGCCGAAGCTCAGACGGTTCATCAGCGAGACGGCGGGATAGAGCAAGCTCTTCACTGGAAGTCTCCCTTGGTTTTTCTTGTTTTTATTGGCAGGCGCGGGGCGACAGCAGATAGCCACTATCGAACGCCATCTCTGTATAGCTCAAATCGGAGGGAGGTTTTGTAACTTAAGGTTAACGACATCGCAGCCCGGGACACACAGATCTCCTCGTAGGAGTTGCCGCAGGCTGCGATCTTTTGATCTTTCTTTGAATCAGTGCGCCAGAACCGTCCACAAGGCAAACCCGGCATACCACAACACCGCCGCACGCAGCAGCAGTTCCCACAGGCAATCGAGGGTGTTGATGCCCTCCGGCCCGACCACCGGAGGCGGAATCTCTCCCGCCGCGAGACCGACCCGATTGATCAGTTGCGCAGCGCTGATGTTCCAATTCAGCAACTCATGCAGCATCACCCGACTGACCGCGACAAAATTGCCGACCAGCGCCAGACTCGCCGCCAACAAGCGTACCGGCAGCCAGTCGAAGGCATGCCGCAGTTGCGCGGCGCGCTCGACCAGTGCCGGGTTCTGCCCGTGTTCTTGCGCCAGCGCCAACAGGCGATACGCCAATGCTGCCACCGGGCCGAGCACGAAATACCAGAAGATCACCGCAAAAAAGCTCTGATAGGCCTGCCACAGCAGATGCCCCTGCACGCTTTCAAGCAACTGCTCGCCGCTGTCGGCGCAGATATCCAGATCGCGCTTGGCCACGTGCGCTGCGGCTTGCAAGTCCTCACGCCGCCAGGCATCACGGAACGGCCCGAGACCGCCAAGCAAATCGCCGCGACCCAAGCTGTAAATCACCACCAGCAGATGCACCGGCAATGCCAGCAAGCCGTAGGCCACCGGCTCCAGCACCAATAGCAGCAACGCCAGCAGCGCCACCGGAAACAGCACCAGAATCGTCAGCACCAGCCAGGGCTGTCTGGCCAGGCGCGTGCTGGTTTCGAGTTTGTTCAGTTCGCGGATCCATCCGCCATCGCGTTGAACCCGATGACGCAGGGCCGAAAACTTCTCGATCCACAGCGCCAGCAGTAACACCAGAAAACTCATTGTCCTTCCTCTTGTGCCAGGGCCGCGCGGTAACGCGCCCAGTCGAATGCCGGGCCAGGATCGGTCTTACGCCCGGGTGCTATGTCGCTGTGCCCACAGATGCGGGCGCCGGTGATGGCCGGAAATGCGCTTTGCAACTGGCGGGTCAACGCCGTCAACGCCTGATACTGCGCATCGGTGAACGGCAGATCATCGGTGCCTTCCAGTTCGATGCCCACGGAAAAATCGTTACAGGTTTCCCGTCCTTCGAAGACCGACACACCGGCATGCCACGCCCGCTCAAGACAGGAGACAAACTGGGTGACCTTGCCGTCACGTTCAATCAGAAAATGCGCCGAGACGCGCAGGTCGGCAATCCCTGCAAAATAGGGATGCTCGGTGACATCCAGACGATTCTGGAAAAATTCCTGCACCTTGCCCGTGGCGAACTGCGCCGGTGGCAGGCTGATGTTGTGGATGACCAACAGGGAAACTTCGCCCGCCGGGCGTTCATTGAAGTTGGGCGATGGGCACACCTGCACCCCGTGACACCACCCGCTAGCGGGATCCAACTGCATACCGATTCCTTCAACGCCGACTGTGTTGGCGCCCAGTATGCCGTGATCGGCCCCCGGCGCGCGATCACTTGGCGCGATTGAGTCGCCGCAGATTGCCCAGCACCGATTCGAGTGCGCGGTCGAACAGCAAAGTATCGTCCAGCGCACGCACCGTCCCACGCTGAAACTCAAAGGCCAGCGCGATGCGGCTGCGCTCCAGCACCTTCATCCCGGTGCGATCGACAAACACGTACTTGCCGGTGGCTTCGATGATGGCCGCCAGTTTGCAGCGCAGGCTGTGTTCATCGTCTTCCTCAAACGCCACCCAACTGCCCAGGCGCAGTTGCTCGACCTGGCGCAGACCGGCGGCATCGTGGGGCAAACGTACCGAGGTCAACGCCGCGCTACCTTCATCAGCGGTTTGCAGGATGATCTGCTGCGACACCTCGACCATTGGCAAAGCCTGATCAGTTTGATCGGAGCGCTCCAGAACCCGCACATGCAGGCCTTCCAGCTCGCTGAAAAACTCACTGGTGGCAAATGGATCGAACGCCGAACTGCTCAGGCCATCGCGCAGCGACTTGAGTAACCCTGGCACCAGCGCCAGCAAGCGCAGGCTGGATTCAGCGTCGTCATGACGCTGCACGCTCCAGATCAATTGCTCCATGGTTTGCACATCGGCCTGCCACTCAGCGGACTGATCGCCATGCTTGAGACAGGTCAGCAGCAATACTTTGCTCCACGCGTCCTGGACGAAGGTGACCACGGACGGCGGCAGGATCTTGCCCAGCAACGCTTGATTCAGCGCACGTTCGACCCGACGCCGCGCCAGTTCGGTTTTCGCTCGCCCCTCTTCGGCGTCACGCAGGCGCTGTTCAAGCAGCTCGCTGCGGCGGCGTTCATCACTGGTGAAGGCGAGAAAATCAGCCAGCAATTCGGAGAAGATTGCCGGATCGTCAACAAAATCGGTCAGCAGGCGCTGCACCACTTGTTCGATACGCAGGTAGAGGCTATCGCGCGCCTCGCCGTCGCAGTCGCCCCAGCCCATCGCCGCCTCAGCGATTTCGTTGAGCAGGCGCCGCGCCGGATGGGTGCTGCGGCTGAAGACGCTCTTGTCGAGCACCGCGACCTTGAGCATCGGGATCTGCAACCGCGCGATCAAGGCCTTGAGCGAATCCGGCACATTACGGTCGTCAAGAATGCAATCGAAGACCATGGCGATCAGGTTGATCACGTCCTCGTCCGCATCGCCGACGATCCGCGATTTGCCGCTTCTGACGCTGACCCGGGTCAGCAGCTGTTCGAGCTGATTGCGCAGATCGAAGTCATCCTGTGCCGCCAGCGTCGGCACGTATTGTTGCAAGTGCGAGAGCAGGCGCAGCAGGTCGCGGGTGGAGATCGGTTGCGCCGCAACGCTGGGCTCCAGCGTCGGCGCGACACTGCCGCGCACCTGCGCGAGCAATTGCTGCAACGCGGCGAAAACCTCCTGCACGCCTTCATCAACGGCCGGCGTGTCGTCGTTTTCCTCGCTGTGCACATTGGCGAGCGCACGATCAATCGCACGCCGCGCCGGGGCGGCCTTCAGTTCGGGCAACACGCCGGTAGCGAGCAGCAATTGATTGGCTTCGGCGTAAAGCTGTTCGGTGTCGGCCAGGACGTAGCGCTCGAACAGTTTGAGCAGGATCAGCTTGACCTTGATCTCCACGCCCAGATTACGCCCGGCCTGCAGGAAGAACTCGCAGAGCAGCGCCGGACCGAGCGGGTTGTGCTGATCGTCGAGAGTGTTGCCGAGCAGCGCGTTAAGGCGCGCGGTCAGTTGATCGAGGGCAAAGCCGTCGCGCTTGAGTACGCGACCGACCATGGTCTCGACTGCCACGCTGCGCTCCATGTCGTCGCTGCGCGGTGCCTGTTCGTCGTACACCAGGGCGTGCGGCAGGGTGTTGTGCGTGGGGTCGTATTGCGTCAGGCCGACGAACGCTTCGAAAAATTGCTCAAGAAAGCCGCGCTCGATGTTTTTGCGCTTGAGGCGCAGGTCACGCATGGCTTCGAAAAAAATATTCTGCTCGACGTCGTTGCGCGCCCGGTCGGCCATTTCAAACAGCGTGTCATCGGCGTTATCGAACAGCTCCTGCAAACCTTGGCGCAGTTGCTGAGCAGCCTTGTCGCGAACCTGAAGCAGAATCACAGGCAGGCGGGCGAGCGGCGAGTGATTCGCCTGATCGGTAGCGCCCTTGTGCAAAGGCACCACTTTCCCGTCGTTGTGCATCCAGGCCTCCTGAAACGGTGATTCGTTCGGTCAAGCCAACCCGGATCCCTGTGGGAGCGAGCCTGCTCGCGATAGCGGTGTGTCAGCCGCAGCAATGTCACTGAAAGAGCAGGCTCGCTCCCATAAGTTCAATCAGGACGTCAAAGCCATGACGTCAAATGCAAGGCGGATTATCTTTCATAACTTGCCCACGGCGCCATAGTCGTCAGGGTTTCCCCTATGCCCTCTCAGTGACCCTGTCCGGGCGCCGTTTGCTCAAAGAAAATCGACCGGATGCAGGCAAGCCCGCACGTTCTCGCCTTGGGTTGGCTCGCGCCATGCCCCTATAATCGAACCACTTTGTTTGTGGAGCCCGTTATGCCGAATCTACGTCTCGCCGATTTGACCGCCGAAATCGAAGCCAACGTGCGCCGTGCGTTGCTCGAAGACATCGGCAGCGGCGACATCACCGCGCAATTGATCCCGGCCGAACGCCTGGCCAAAGCCACCATCATCACGCGCGACGCTGCCGTCATCTGCGGCACGGCGTGGGTTGATGCCGTGTTTCGTCAGCTCGATCCGCGGGTCGCGGTGCATTGGCAGGTGGTTGATGGCCAGCGGGTTAACCCCAATCAGCCGTTGTTTCATCTGGAAGGGCCGGCCCGCTCACTGTTGACCGGTGAACGCAGCGCGCTGAACTTCCTGCAACTGCTATCCGGTGTTGCAACCCGTGCGCAATATTTGGCCGACTTCGTTGCCGAGACTCAGGTCAAACTGCTCGACACCCGCAAAACCCTGCCGGGCCTGCGTCTGGCGCAGAAATACGCGGTAACCTGCGGTGGCTGCCACAACCACCGCATCGGCCTGTACGACGCGTTCCTGATCAAGGAAAACCACATCGCCGCCAGCGGTGGCATCCCCCAAGCCATTGCCGCCGCGCACAAGATCGCGCCGGGCAAACCGGTGGAAGTCGAAGTGGAAAGTCTGCAGGAGCTGAAGGAAGCCTTGGCCGCCGGCGCCGACATCATCATGCTCGACGAACTGAGCCTGGACGACATGCGCGAAGCGGTGCGCCTGAACGGCGGCAAGGCGAAGCTGGAAGCCAGCGGCGGCATCAACGAAAGCACGCTGCTGCCGATCGCCGAAACCGGGGTGGATTACATCTCGATCGGCGCGATGACCAAGGATGTGAAAGCGGTGGATCTGTCGATGCGCCTCAGCCTTTAACAGCAGCGGCAAGTTTCGAGCTACAAGCCACAGCGCTTTTGCTGTGACTTGCAGCTTGCCGCTGGAAACTCGTAGCTGCTTTTATACGACGAGATTATTCATCTCGCAGTACTCGTCCCATTCGACACCCAGCACTTCGGCCGCCTCTTTGTGCATTTCGAGGCGTTGGGTTTCGTACTCCTCCGGCGTGCTCGTGTACTTGAGCGCGAGTTCCCACGGTTGCAGGCCCTGAGCCTCGGCCTCGTCTTCGAAGGCCCACTTGATCTGGTCTTTCTGATCGTCAGGACTCAGGTCCTTGATCTCTTCTTTGAGGTCCGGTACGTCCAGAATGTACTTTTCCAGTGCTTGTTCGTGACGTTGCTCTTGAGTTAATTCGGTCATGGCGTTCTCGCTGATCTTAGGAATGGAGGATGGATCTGGATCATCAAGGATCTCTCTGACGCGGATTGACCGGCCTTCGGAACCATTCGGGATCATCTGAAAACTGCTAAGCGATGCTCATGCAGGCACCGAATATAGGACGTTTGCATGACGAATTACACGGCTCTTTACATCTCTCGCACAAAAAGCTGACCTGCGGAACATAAATCCGCATGACAAGAAGTGGGGAGATGAAGAAGCTGGTGCCCGAGACAGGAATCGAACCTGCGACCTTCGCGTTACGAGTGCGCTGCTCTACCGGCTGAGCTACACGGGCGGTGGGCTAAACCTAGCACCGCTCTTGAAGTCCGG
>NZ_JAMLFX010000010.1:83904-106205 GCF_023634765.1 Pseudomonas sp. AKS31 | reverse complement strand
CCCCCGCCGTTTTCACGGCGGGGCATTTTTATTGCGCTAAAGCTATGGGGTGATTAAACGCCCGAAGCCTTGGCTGCTGCCACGTCTTTGATGGACAGCTTGATACGGCCGCGGTTGTCCACGTCCAGTACCAGCACTTCCACTTCCTGGCCTTCTTTCAGGATGTCGGTGACTTTCTCTACGCGAGCGTCGCTCAGCATCGAGATGTGCACCAGACCGTCCTTGCCCGGCAGGATGTTGACGAATGCGCCGAAGTCGACGATGCGCTCAACCTTGCCGACGTAGATCTTGCCGATCTCGGCCTCAGCAGTGATGCCCAGAACGCGCTGACGTGCTGCTTCAGCCGCTTCCTTGGTTTCGCCGAAGATCTTGATCGAACCGTCGTCTTCGATGTCGATCGAAGCCTTGGTTTCTTCGCAGATCGCACGGATGGTCGCGCCACCTTTACCGATAACGTCACGAATCTTGTCGGTGTCGATCTTCATCGCGATCATGGTCGGAGCGTTGGCCGACAGTTCGGTACGCGACTGGCCGATGATCTGGTTCATCTGACCGAGGATGTTCAGGCGCGCTTCCAGGGCTTGGCCCAGAGCGATTTCCATGATTTCTTCGGTGATGCCCTTGATCTTGATGTCCATCTGCAGCGCAGTAACACCTTTGGCGGTACCGGCTACTTTGAAGTCCATGTCGCCCAGGTGGTCTTCGTCACCGAGGATGTCGGTCAGGACGGCGAATTTCTCGCCTTCTTTAACCAGACCCATGGCGATACCGGCAACCGGCGCCTTCATCGGCACACCAGCGTCCATCAGGGCCAGGGAAGCACCGCAAACGGAAGCCATCGAGCTCGAACCGTTGGATTCGGTGATTTCCGAAACCACACGGATGGTGTACGGGAACACGTCTGCGGCTGGCAGCATGGCCGAAACCGAACGACGGGCCAGACGGCCGTGACCGATTTCACGACGACCAGCGCCACCCATGCGACCACACTCGCCCACCGAGAACGGAGGGAAGTTGTAGTGCAGCATGAACGGGTCTTTTTTCTCGCCTTCCAGGGTGTCCAGCAGCTGTGCGTCACGGGCGGTGCCCAGAGTCGCGACTACCAGAGCCTGGGTTTCACCACGGGTGAACAGCGCCGAACCGTGAGTCTTCGGCAGAACGCCGACTTCGATGTTCAACGGACGTACGGTTTTGGTGTCGCGACCGTCGATACGTGGCTTGCCGTTTACGATGTTTTCGCGAACGGTGCGGTATTCGATTTCGCCGAAAGCCGCTTTGACTTCGCTGGACGAAGGCTGGCCTTCTTCACCGGACAGCTTGGCAACGACTTGATCCTTCAGCTCGCCCAGACGCGCATAACGGTCAGCCTTGACGGTGATGGTGTAAGCCTGGGAGATCGCCTCGCCGAACTCGGCACGGATAGCACCCAGCAGCTCGGTGGCTTCTGGCGCAGGAGCCCAGGTCCAGGTCGGCTTGGCAGCTTCGGCAGCCAGTTCTTTAACAGCGTTGATCACCACCTGGAATTCGTCGTGAGCAAACAGTACCGCGCCCAGCATCTGGTCTTCGGTCAGCTCTTTGGCTTCCGATTCAACCATCAGAACGGCGTCGGAAGTACCGGCAACGACCATGTCCAGGCTCGAAGCAGCTTGCTGCTCGTAAGTCGGGTTCAGCAGGTAGCCAGTGCTTTCGTGGAAAGCCACGCGAGCGGCGCCGATCGGGCCGTCGAACGGGATGCCCGAGATGGCCAGGGCAGCCGAGGTACCGATCATCGCAGCGATGTCCGGATCGGTCTTCTTGCTGGTGGAAACGACGGTGCAGACAACCTGCACTTCGTTCATGAAGCCTTCTGGGAACAGCGGACGGATCGGACGGTCGATCAGTCGGGAAGTCAGGGTTTCTTTCTCGGAAGGACGGCCTTCGCGCTTGAAGAAACCGCCAGGGATCTTACCGGCAGCGTAAGTCTTTTCCTGGTAGTGAACGGACAGAGGGAAGAAGCCCTTGCCCGGATCGGCTTGTTTTGCACCGACTACAGTCACCAATACGCTGACGTCGTCGTCAACGGTGACCAATACTGCGCCGGAGGCCTGACGGGCGATACGGCCAGTCTCGAGGGTAACGGTCGATTGACCGAACTGGAATTTTTTGATTACCGGGTTCACGGTGTCCTACCTTCTTTGTGGCTCTTGGGGGAACTGGTTTCTTGCGAATTCTTGGGCAATGTCGGGAATCGGCCCGACCCTTGTCCGGGGTAAAACGTGTATCCAGATAAAACTTGAGGCTGGGAGCCTGCAAGGCGACCGCGGTAAACCGCGGACGTCTTGCAGACCACCAACCTCATAGCGCAATCGCTGATTAGCGACGCAGACCCAGGCGAGCGATCAGAGCGCTGTAACGGCTCACGTCCTTGCCTTTCAGGTAGTCCAGCAGCTTGCGACGCTGGTTTACCATGCGGATCAGACCACGACGGGAGTGGTGATCTTTACCGTTGGCCTTGAAGTGACCTTGCAGTTTGTTGATGTTGGCGGTCAGCAGTGCAACTTGCACTTCTGGCGAACCAGTGTCACCAACAGCTTGCTGGTAGTCAGCAACGATTTGAGCTTTTTCTTGAACGTCGAGAGCCATGAGGCAATCCTTTTATCAGGAAACTGTTTCAGGGAAACAGCTTCAACAGGCCAGGGACAAATCCCTGTATCTATAAATGAGTCGTGACCGTGCCTGTTAACAGCCACACTCGCCGACCTGCTGTTACACAGGCCGGTTCCGGTCATTCTGACCGAATCAAACGACGTGGCGCGATGCGCCCGTCTTCGCTCACTTCACCGATACCGATGAAGCGACCATTGTGATCCTGTACCCGTACCATGCCGAACTTCGGAGCATCCGGGGCACGTACCGGCTGGCCGTTGAGCCAGTAGAACGCGCTTGCTTCCGAAAAGTGCAGCAACGGCCAATCCTGCAGGCCGCTGTCCGATGGCATCAGGAAGCGATCAACCGCTTCGTTGCCGCCTTCGGCATGTACTGCTTCCAGCTCTTCGAGAGTCACGGTCTGCGCCAGGGTGAAAGGCCCGGCCTGGGTACGGCGCAATTCAGCGACGTACGCACCACAACCGAGTTGCTCACCAATATCCTCCACCAGGGTGCGAATATAGGTGCCCTTGCTGCAATCCACCGCAAGACGCGCAGTATCGCCTTCGAAGGCCAGTAATTCCAAGCGCGCAATAGTAACAGAACGCGGTTCGCGCTCCACTACTTCGCCTGCACGAGCCAGCTTGTACAGCGGCTGACCGTCACGCTTGAGTGCCGAGTACATCGGCGGTATCTGACTGATTTGCCCGCGAAATTTCGGCAGAACCGCTTCGACATCGGCGCGACCAACGGTCACCGGACGCTCCTGCAAAACCTCACCTTCGGCGTCTGCCGTGGTGGTGGTCTTGCCCAACTGCGCCAGGGTTTCATAACCCTTGTCGGAATCGAGCAGGTATTGCGAGAACTTGGTGGCCTCACCGAAGCACAGCGGCAAAACGCCGGTGGCCAACGGGTCGAGGCTACCGGTGTGACCGGCCTTCTCGGCATTGAGCAGCCAGCGGACCTTCTGCAACGCAGCGTTGGAGGTGAACCCCAACGGCTTGTCGAGCAGGATGATACCGCTGACGTTACGACGGATACGTTTGACCTGAGCCACCGAATTACTCCTTGGTGTCTTCAGGTGCAGCAACGTCCAGGTGCTGATTGTCTTCAGCCACGGCGCGCTCGATCAGGGCCGACAGGTGCGCACCACGCACGACGGATTCGTCGTAGTGGAAGTGCAATTGCGGCACGCTGCGCAGCTTCATTTCACGGGCCAGTTGCATGCGCAGGAAGCCTGCGGCAGCGTTGAGCACCTTGATGCTTTGCGCGATGTCTTCAGCGTTGTCCTGCCCCATCACGGTGATGAAGATCTTCGCGTGACCGACGTCACGACTGACTTCCACTGCGGTAATGGTGACCAGACCCACACGTGGATCTTTGACTTCGCGACGGATCAGTTGTGCCAGCTCGCGCTGCATCTGATCGCCGATACGTTGGGTACGGCTGTATTCTTTTGCCATGATTTTGTTACCTGTTACTGCCCAGCGGTGAAACCCGCAAGGTCTGAAAGCGGCAAACGCCCGGCCTGACAAAAGCCAGACCGGGCGTTGCGTTTAGAGTCCGGGTGATGCGCCGCACCGTTGAGTACGGCAGCCCATCACGGCTCCTGAAGTGCGCGAGTTAGAGGCTGCGAGCAACCTGAACCTTCTCGAAGACTTCGATCTTGTCGCCGACTTTGACGTCGTTGTAGCTCTTCACGCCGATACCGCATTCCATGCCGGCACGTACTTCGGAAGCGTCATCCTTGAAGCGGCGCAGGGATTCCAGCTCGCCTTCGAAGATAACGATGTCTTCACGCAGTACACGGATCGGACGGTTACGGTGCACAACACCTTCGATCACCATGCAGCCAGCGATCGCGCCAAACTTCGGCGAACGGAACACGTCACGCACTTCGGCCACACCCAGGATGTTCTCGCGAACATCGCTGCCGAGCATGCCGGTCAGGGCTTTCTTGACGTCTTCGATGATGTCGTAGATCACGTTGTAGTAACGCATGTCCAGACCTTCCTGCTCGACGATCTTCCGTGCGCCAGCATCGGCACGCACGTTGAAGCCGAACAGTACAGCATTGGAAGCCAGTGCCAGGTTAGCGTCGGACTCGGTGATACCACCGACACCGCCGCCGACGACGCGCACTTGCACTTCGTCGTTGCCCAGGCCATTCAGAGCGCCTTGCAGAGCTTCCAGCGAACCACGGACGTCGGATTTGAGGACGATGTTAAGCGTCTTCTTCTCGGCCTGACCCATGTTTTCGAAGATGTTTTCCAGCTTGCCGGCGTGAGCGCGAGCCAGTTTGACTTCGCGGAACTTGCCTTGACGGAACAGAGCCACTTCGCGGGCTTTCTTCTCGTCAGCAACCACGCTCATCTCGTCGCCAGCGTCCGGAGTACCGTCCAGGCCGAGAATCTCGACAGGGATGGAAGGACCGGCTTCTTTAATTGGCTTGCCGTTCTCGTCGAGCATGGCGCGAACGCGGCCATAGTTCGAACCGACCAGTACCATGTCGCCTTGGCGCAGGGTACCGTCTTGAACCAGAACGGTTGCAACCGGGCCACGACCTTTGTCGAGACGCGATTCAACCACAACACCACGGCCAGGAGCCGATGGAGTCGCTTTCAGTTCAAGCACTTCAGCTTGCAGCAGAACGGCTTCAAGCAGCTCGTCCACGCCAGTACCGACTTTCGCCGACACCGGTACGAACGGCGTATCACCGCCCCACTCTTCAGAAGTCACGCCGTGAACCGACAGTTCGCTACGGATGCGATCGAGATCGGCGCCCGGCTTGTCGATTTTGTTCACTGCAACAACCAGTGGAACGCCAGCCGCTACAGCGTGCTGAACAGCTTCAATGGTCTGCGGCATCACGCCGTCGTCCGCTGCAACCACCAGAATCACGATGTCGGTCGCCTTGGCACCACGGGCACGCATTGCGGTAAACGCGGCGTGACCCGGGGTATCGAGGAAGGTGACCATGCCGCGTTCGGTTTCAACGTGGTACGCACCGATGTGCTGAGTGATACCGCCGGCTTCGCCAGCAGCTACCTTGGCACGACGGATGTAGTCGAGCAGCGAGGTTTTACCGTGGTCAACGTGGCCCATTACGGTCACGACCGGTGCACGGGAGAACGTTTCGCCTTCAAACTTCAGGGACTCGGCCAGGGAATCTTCCAGGGCGGTGTCGCTGACCAGGGTCACTTTGTGGCCCAGCTCTTCAGCAACCAGTTGAGCAGTTTCCTGATCAAGTACCTGGTTGATGGTCGCTGGAGTACCCAGTTTGAACATGAACTTGATGATTTCAGCAGCCTTGACCGACATCTGATTGGCGAGATCGCCAACAGTGATGGTCTCGCCGATCTGCACGTCACGCACGACAGGGCCGGTAGGGCTCTGGAAACCGTGGGCGTTGCGCTTTTTCAGCTTGGCCTTGCCGCGACCACCGCGACGGAAGCCATCGCTTTCTTCGTCGGTAGTGCGTGGCGCCACACGTGGAGCCGGCGCTTTTTCTTTGACAGATGCGCGATGCGGAGCGTTTTTGCGCTCGCCATCACCACCGCCGCTGCGACGATTGTTGTCGTCGGCACGTGGCTTGTCAGGACGGCGCTGTTCGTTCTGCTTGTTGCGAACTTCAGCAGACGGAGCTGGAGCAGCGGCAACCACCGGCGCGCTTTCGCGAACAGGTTCGGCAGCTACAGCCGGCGCCGCAACGGCGTCGCTGGTAGCGGTCTGCGCAGCAGCAGGCTGGCGGCGCGCTTCTTCTTCGGCGCGCTGCTTGGCTTCTTCTTCAGCCTTCTGACGAGCAGCATTTTCTACTGCGCGACGCTCATCCAGTTCACGCTTGCGTTCGGCTTCGATTTCTTCCGGGCTACGCTGTACGAAAACTTTCTTTTTGCGAACTTCTACGCTGATGCTTTTGCTACCAGCCACACGCAGGGTGCTGGTGGTTTTACGCTGCAGCGTGATCTTGCGTGGTTCTTCCACTTTCGCCTTGTGGCTGCTTTTCAAGTGAGTCAGCAGGGACTGCTTCTCACTGTCAGTCACATTTTCTTCGGCGGCGGTGTGCGGCAGACCTGCCTCACGCATCTGCTGCAACAGGCGCTCTACCGGTGTTTTGACCTCATCGGCCAGTTGTTTCACCGTGACTTGCGTCATGCACTTCTCTCCTCAGGCCGCGCCTAATTACTCGAACCAGTGGGCTCGGGCGGCCATGATCAACTTGCCGGCACGATCATCGTCAATGCCGTCGATGTCGAGCAGGTCGTCAATAGACTGCTCGGCCAGGTCTTCGCGGGTAATTACGCCGCGCACCGCCAGTTCCATCGCCAAATCCTTGTCCATACCCTCAAGCGAGAGCAGGTCTTCGGCCGGATGGGCGTCTGCCAGCTTTTCCTCAGTAGCGATGGCTTTGGTCAACAAACGATCCTTGGCACGAGCGCGAAGCTCGTTGACGATATCTTCGTCAAAGCCGTCGATGTTGAGCATTTCTTCCAACGGTACGTAGGCAATCTCTTCCAGGCTGGTGAAGCCTTCATCTACCAGCACCTGAGCCAGTTCTTCGTCGACTTCCAGCTCGTCGATGAAGTTGCGCAGGATGTCGCCGGTTTCTGCTTGCTGCTTAGCCTGGATGTCCGATTCGGTCATCACGTTCAGGGTCCAGCCAGTCAATTGGCTCGCCAGACGCACGTTCTGACCACCACGACCGATGGCCTGAGCCAGATTGTCTGCGCCAACGGCGATGTCCATTGCGTGGGCATCTTCGTCAACGATAATTGCCGCAACCTCAGCCGGGGACATGGCGTTGATCACGAACTGAGCCGGGTTGTCATCCCACAGGACGATATCAACACGCTCACCGCCCAACTCACCCGACACTGCCTGGACGCGCGAACCGCGCATACCGATGCAAGCGCCCTGCGGGTCGATGCGTTTGTCCTTCGAGCGGACGGCGATCTTGGCGCGCGAACCCGGATCACGGGACGCTGCCATTACTTCGATCAGGCCTTCGGCAATTTCCGGCACTTCGATGCGGAACAGCTCGATCAGCATTTCCGGCGCGGTACGCGACAGGATCAGCTGCGGGCCGCGGTTCTCGGTGCGGATTTCCTTGAGCAGCGCACGCAGGCGCACGCCGACACGGAAAGTTTCGCGAGAAATGATGTCTTCACGGGCCAGCAACGCTTCAGCGTTGTTACCCAGATCGACGATCACGTTGTCGCGGGTGACTTTTTTCACGGTGCCGGAGATGATTTCTCCCAGGCGCTCGCGATAGGCGTCGACCACTTGAGCGCGCTCGGCTTCGCGAACTTTCTGCACGATGACTTGCTTGGCAGTCTGTGCAGCAATGCGGCCGAACTCGATGGATTCGATCTTTTCTTCAACGACGTCGCCAACCTTGGCGCCAGGATGCGTTTCGGCAACCTTGCTTGGCCAGGTTTCGATGGCCGGATCGTCGAGATCATTCTCTTCGACGACCGTCCAGCGACGGAAAGTTTCGTAAGAACCGGTGTGGCGGTTGATTTCCACACGCAGATCTACTTCGTCTTCAAAACGCTTTTTGGTAGCAGTGGCCAGAGCCAGCTCCAGCGCTTCAAAAATTACGCTTGCCGGTACGCCCTTTTCATTGGATACCGACTCAACAACCAGCAGTACTTCTTTGCTCATCGTACGCCTCGCCTTTCGCAAGCCATTGGATCCGCGGGATCCGCGTCTCAGTCAAAACTGGGAATAATGTTGGCCTTGTCGACCATATCGATCGGCAACAGGAACTCATGGTCTTCTACCTGCACCACGACGTCCTGCTCTTCTACACCGCGCAGAAGGCCCTGAAAGTTGCGTCGCCCTTCGAAAGGCGAGCGCAGCTTGATCTTCACTTGTTCACCGGCAAACTTTGCAAACTGCTCAAGAGTGAACAGTGGGCGCTCCATGCCAGGCGAGGAAACTTCGAGGGTGTATTCAACGGAAATTGGATCTTCAACATCCAGTACACCGCTGATCTGACGGCTGACAATGGCGCAATCGTCCACCAGCACGCCACCCTCTTTATCGATATAAACGCGCAACACCGAGAAACGACCACGAGCCGAAAACTCGATACCCCAGCATTCATAGCCCAGGGCCACGACCACCGGGGCCAGCAAGGCCTGCAACTCTTCTAGCTTGCTCGACACCTGAACCCCCTAGTGCATGATATGTGCATGCTTTGCAAAATAAAAAAATGGGCATAACGCCCATCCTTGAAACGCCGTCGAACAGCGGCGTTGAAAGTGTCCAGCTAACAAAAAGCCCCTTAAAAGGGGCTCCTTAAACTGGTTGCGGGGGCCGGATTTGAACCGACGACCTTCGGGTTATGAGCCCGACGAGCTACCAGACTGCTCCACCCCGCGACAAAGCTGGGGCGGAAGTATACGACCGATCCCTTATAGGGTCAATGTAACCTTCCACCTGCAAGAAAGCCCGCAACAGCGGGCTTTCCTGACTAATTGGTACCGAGAAGGGGACTCGAACCCCTACACCCTATGGGCACAACCACCTCAAGGTTGCGTGTCTACCAATTCCACCACCTCGGCAAAACTACGTTTGAAACTCTTCTTACTTCTGCTCTTGAGCTTGAGGTACGTCAGTCGCTGGAGTAGCCGACTTTTGCTCTTGAAGCACCGGGACATCATCAGAAGCCGGTTGTTGTTGCTTAGGTACTTCCAACACTGCTGGATCTGGCAATCCTGCTTGAGTCAGCTGATGAGCCTTCTCTTTAGCAAAGTAACCTAACCCCAAGCTGGTTATGAAGAAACCGGCGGCAAGTATAGCAGTAAACTTACTAAGAAAGGTAGAGGAACCTTGGCTTCCGAACACAGTATTTGAAGCACCTGCTCCGAAAGACGCGCCAGCGTCCGCACCCTTACCCTGCTGCAGCAAAACCAGAGCAACTACGCCCAATGCACCCAGCAGATGAAAAACGACTACGACTGTTTCCAGCATTTTTTCAGTTTCCCGCGGCGCGACAAATCGCACCGAACTCATCTGCATTCAGGGAAGCTCCACCAATGAGCCCCCCATCGATATCCGGCATGCCGAACAGTTCGACCGCATTGGCCGCCTTCACGCTGCCGCCGTATAGAAGCCGCACACCTCGTGCGACTTCAGAATTCTCTGCCGCCAGCTGCTCGCGAATGGCTTTATGCACATCCTGAGCTTGCTGCGGCGTTGCAGTCAGTCCGGTACCAATAGCCCAGACCGGCTCGTAAGCAATGACTGACTTTGCAAAGGCACCAACACCCAGCTCCTCGATGATGCTGCCCAGCTGACGCCCGACAACTTCAAGAGTTTTCCCGGCTTCGCGCTGCTCAAGGGTTTCCCCTATACACAACACCGGAATCAAGCCACATGCCTGTGCCGCTGCGAACTTGCGATTCAGCATTCCGTCTCGCTCACCCATTATCTGGCGGCGTTCGGAGTGCCCGACAAGCACAAGGGAACAACCTGCGTCCACCAACTGACTCGGTGCAATCTCACCGGTCAATGCACCTTGCATGGATTCCACCGCAGAATTCTGCGCACCGACCGAAATCGATTTGCCTTTCAAGCCATCAATCACTTGATTGATATACAAGCAAGGCGGGAATACCGCGACATCAACTCCGCTTGGCAAGGCCAGATGACGAAGGCCGTTGATCAGCTCAGCGACGCTGGCGCGGGTACCGTGCATCTTCCAGTTACCAGCTACCATAGGGCGACGCATGCTGTACCTCGTCGGTCAAAGTGGGCGCAGATGTTACCCAACACAATCATGGCTTGCAAGCCGTATCAGGCAGAAACTTCAGTTACCAGTTTTGCCAGCTCTTCGGCGTAGTTGCGAACCTGGGTTTCGTCCTCGCCTTCGACCATTACGCGCACCAGAGGCTCTGTGCCGGACTTGCGCAGAAGCACACGACCGCGTCCAGCCATTGCCTGGGTGACGCGTGCACTGGCTTCCTTGACAGCCGGGTGCTCCAGCGGACTTTCGCCACCGCCGAAACGCACATTGATCAAAACCTGAGGGCACTTGCGCAGTGCCTGACGCGTCTGCGCCAATCCTTCATTTCGGGCCTTCAGCGCCATCAACACCTGCAACGCAGCGATGATCGCATCACCGGTCGTGGTGTGATTGAAGCAAACGATATGCCCCGAATTTTCTCCGCCGACCAGCCAATCGCGCTCAAGCAACTCGGCGATCACGTAGCGGTCGCCCACATTGGCACGAATGAAAGGGATCGAAAGATCCGCCAGCGCAAGTTCCAGCCCCAGATTACTCATCAGGGTACCAACGACGCCGCCCTGCAATTTCCCGCGTTCATGCAGGTCACGAGCGATGATAAACAGCAATTCGTCACCATCGACGATGGTACCCGTATGATCGACCATCAGCACCCGATCACCATCACCATCGAAAGCAATACCCAGGTCGGCATGCTCGGCGAGCACCGCTGCCTGCAACTGCCCCATGTGGGTCGAGCCGCAGTTTTCATTGATATTCAGACCGTTTGGCTGCGCCGACAGCACAACGACCTCTGCTCCCAACTCGCGGAAGACGCTCGGAGCCACCTTATAAGTCGCACCATGCGCACAGTCGATAACGATCTTGAGGCCGGAAAAACTGGTCCCCGTAGGCACGCTGCTCTTGCAGAACTCGATGTAGCGACCCGACGCATCGTTGATTCGCGAGACTTTACCGATCTTGCTCGATTCGACCACTGTCATCGGGGTATCGAGCAGTTCTTCGATCATCAACTCCAGCTCATCCGGCAGTTTGGTACCTTTGCCGGAGAAGAACTTGATGCCGTTGTCGTCATGCGGATTGTGCGAGGCACTGATCACAATACCGGCCTCAGCCTGGAACGTGCGCGACAGATAGGCAATGGCCGGCGTCGGCATAGGACCCAGCAGCATCACGTCAGCCCCCGCCGAGGTCAGACCAGCCTCAAGTGCCGACTCGAACATATAACCGGAAATCCGTGTGTCCTTGCCGACCAGCACCTTGCAGGCGCCCATCTTGCGGAACGCCATGCCGGCAGCCCAGCCGAGCTTGAGCATGAAGTCAGGAGTAATCGGGTATTCACCGACTCGACCACGAATGCCGTCAGTACCAAAGTATTTCTTGCTCATAAGTGCTCCATCATTCTTATTCGGCTGATTCCACGGCCGCGATCATGCGCACCACGTCTACCGTTTCCGCTACATCATGGACGCGCAATATACTCGCCCTCTTCACCGATGCCAGCGCCGCCAGTGCCAGACCACCATGCAGCCGCTCACCGACAGGACGATTCAAAGCCTGACCGATCATGCTCTTTCGGGAAACACCGACAAGCAAAGGCCTGCCCAGCGCATGGAGGGTTTCCATGTGCTTGAACAAGCTTAGGTTGTGCTGAAGGGTTTTGGCGAAACCGAAACCCGGGTCGAGAATGATCCGCTGCGCAGGAATACCGGCCGCCGCACATTGCGCCATGCGCTCAGCAAGAAATTCACCGACTTCGCGCGTGACGTCCTGATACTGCGGATTGTCCTGCATGTCTCCGGGCTCACCGAGCATATGCATGAGGCACACCGGCAAACCCGTAGCCGCCGCCGCATCCAGCGCACCATCGCGCCGCAGTGACCGCACATCGTTGATCAACCCGGCACCCAACCGAGCGGTTTCGCGCATGACGGCCGGAGTCGAGGTATCCACCGAGATGATCACATCAAGCTCGCGATTGATCAGCTCGACGATCGGCGCCACACGCTCAAGCTCTTCGAGCGGGGACACCGCTCGCGCACCAGGACGAGTCGATTCACCACCGACATCAATCAGCGTCGCACCCGCCGCAACCATGGCTTCGGCATGGCGCAAGGCCGCATCGAGCTGGCTGTATTGGCCGCCGTCGGAGAAAGAATCAGGGGTTACATTGAGAATACCCATGACATGCGTCTGGGCTAAATCAAGAACCCGGTTGCCGCAAGGCAACCGGGTCAGGGACTGTACAGAAGTCATTTCAAACCTTAAACGTCAGCAGCCGGACCGCCAATCGGTGTTTCCGGACGCTCGTCACGCACCACTGGAGGTGGTGGTGTACCGGTACCACCCGACCAGTCACGAGGCTCGCGAGGAGTACGACCCGCCATGATGTCGTCGATTTGCTCGGCATCGATCGTCTCGTACTTCATCAGAGCGTCAGCCATTGCATCGAGCTTGTCACGGTTATCCGTGAGGATCTGCTTGGCCGTGCCGTAGCACTGGTCAATGATGCTGCGCACTTCGGAGTCGATCAGCTTGGCCGTCTCACCAGAGAAGCTGGCAGCCTGACCACCACCACCGCGACCGAGGAAGACTTCACCCTCTTCTTCGGCGTACATCAACGGGCCGAGTTTTTCCGACAGCCCCCACTTGGTGACCATATTCCGTGCGATCTGACTGGCACGCATGATGTCGTTGGAAGCGCCGGTGGTCACACCATCGAAACCGAGGGTCATTTCCTCAGCGATACGGCCGCCGTACAGCGAGCAGATCTGGCTGATCAGCGCACGCTTGGACAGGCTGTAGCGATCTTCTTCCGGCAGGAACATGGTTACACCCAGCGCACGACCGCGCGGAATGATCGACACCTTGTAGACGGGATCATGCTCAGGCACGACGCGACCAACGATTGCGTGGCCTGCTTCGTGATAAGCGGTGTTCTGCTTCTCTTTCTCGGACATGACCATCGATTTGCGCTCGGCGCCCATCATGATCTTGTCTTTTGCCAGTTCGAACTCTTTCATTTCGACGATGCGTTTGCCGCTACGTGCAGCGAACAGCGAAGCTTCGTTGACCAGGTTAGCCAGGTCAGCACCGGAGAAGCCCGGAGTACCACGCGCGATAACGGCCGGAGCAACGTCGTCACCCATTGGCACTTTGCGCATGTGAACCTTGAGAATCTGCTCGCGCCCACGGATATCCGGCAGACCGACCACGACCTGACGGTCAAAACGGCCCGGACGCAGCAGCGCAGGGTCGAGTACGTCTGGACGGTTGGTTGCAGCGATAACAATGATGCCATCGTTCATTTCGAAGCCGTCCATCTCAACCAGCAACTGGTTGAGGGTCTGCTCACGCTCATCGTGACCGCCACCCATGCCGGCGCCACGATGGCGACCGACGGCGTCGATTTCGTCGATGAAGATGATGCAAGGGGCGTGCTTTTTGGCCTGTTCGAACATGTCGCGAACACGGCTGGCACCGACACCGACGAACATCTCGACAAAGTCAGAACCGGAAATGGTGAAGAACGGAACCTTGGCTTCGCCGGCAATCGCCTTGGCCAGCAAGGTTTTACCGGTACCCGGAGGACCGACCATCAGCACACCACGAGGAATCCGGCCGCCCAGGCGCTGGAACTTGCCCGGATCACGGAGGAATTCAACGAGCTCGCCGACTTCTTCCTTGGCTTCGTCGCAACCGGCGACGTCAGCCAATGTGGTTTTCACCTGATCTTCAGAGAGCAGGCGCGCCTTGCTCTTGCCAAAGCTCATCGGCCCGCCCTTGCCGCCGGCCCCGCCCTGCATCTGGCGCATGAAGAACATGAACACCGCGATGATCACCAGGATCGGGAAGCTGGCTACCAGCAACTGGGTCCAGATACTTTGCTGCTCAGGCTGCTTGCCTTCAACCACAACGTGGTTGTCGACCAGATCGCCGATCAGGCCATTGTCCTGGATTGCCGGACGAATGGTCTTGAAGCTGTCGCCATCGTTGCGCTTGCCGGTAATCACATAACCATCAACGGCTACGCGCTCGACCTTGCCATCCTTGACCTGCTGGATGAAGTCGGAATAGTTGAGGGTCTGCGGCTCGTTAGGGCTGGAGAAGTTGTTCATCACCGTCACCAGGACAGCCGCGATGATCAACCACAGGATCAGATTCTTTGCCATATCGTTCAATTAACTACCCTCTGAAGCAAGCTCCGCTACTGGCGCGCGCTTCGCATGATATTCACCGGCCTAACTTACTACATTACCTACAACTCTGGCAGGCGCCGTCTGTAACCCTTTGTGAAACACTTTCTACACAATATTCGCTTATGCACGCGAGGCGAAATACGAAAAACCTATCACCCCGCACAAAAACCTCGTTTTATTCACTGCGACCGCGGTAGCCCCAAGCCAACATGTATTGCTCGCGGGAACTGCCACGGGAAGAATCCGGCTTGATCATCTGGATCTTGTCGAACTTCTTCCGAGCATCCTTCAGGTAAACATCAAACCCTTCGCCCTGAAAAATCTTGATCACGAAATTTCCACCCGGTTTGAGTATCCGTTCCGCCAGATCAAGCGCCAGCTCGCAAAGGAACATGGCTTTCGGCATATCCACTTCAGGCGTACCACTCATATTGGGGGCCATATCGGAAATCACAAGGTCCACCTGTGAATTACCCACTGCCTCTAGAATGCGCCCGAGCACTTCGTCCTCGGTGAAGTCACCCTGAATGAAAGTCACGTCCGGAATGCTGTCCATTTCCAGGATATCCGAAGCGATGAGACGCCCCTGACCGCCGATCAGCCGGCTGGTGACCTGCGACCAACCGCCAGGCGCGGCACCCAGGTCGACAACGCTCATGCCGGGACGGATCAGTTTGTATTTCTCCTGGATCTCCAGAAGCTTGTAGCTCGCACGCGAGCGGTAGCCATCCTTCTGCGCTTGCTTCACATAGGGATCGTTGACATGTCGTTTCAGCCAACCAAGGCTTGTCTTGGAACGCGCCATTGGGCACCTCGATGATTAGGGTCGTGATTAATTGGGCGGATCCACGAGCCCTCGGGTAAAATGGCCGCCATTTTACAGAATCCAGACGAAAGGGTCAGATTATGCCGCTCACTCCAGAGCAGAAGAAACAGTACAAATCCATTGGCCACCACCTGAAACCGGTTTTGACAGTGGCTGACAACGGTTTGACTGAAGGTGTTTTAGCCGAACTTGAACGCGCCTTGGCGGATCACGAGCTGATCAAGATCAAGCTCAATATCCTCGATCGCGAGTCGCGCCTGGCGCATATCGCAGAACTGTGCAAGGTCGGCAAAGCGGACCTGGTACAGGTCATCGGCAAAATGGCACTGGTTTACCGCAAGAACTTCAGTGTCAACAAGCAGCTGTCGAACGTTCATCGCTTCAAGTGATGACAAGGGTCAAGGGTGTGCCTGGCGCACCCTGCCACTCCATCCCGGCACCGGCTGCATCACCAGCACCAGCCCGGAAAAGCCCAGAACCAGATAACTGAACACCTGCCAGCGCTGCGCATCCGGCCAGCCGACACGCACTGCGACATACATCGCACACGCATACAACGCCATCAGCAGCACCTGCCCGCGAAAATCCCGCCATAGACTGGCAAGGCCCTCGGCCTGTACCAGCACCAAAGACTGAAATATCACGCATACGGCGGCGAACCCCACCACCAGCACTTCGAATGCACTGGCCACTTCATCGATCAGCAGCGGTGCCAGGCCAATCTTGCCCAACGCCGGCTGCAAACCGAGATGAATCAACCATAGACCGCCAACCCAAAGCATCTGGGTCAGCTGCCAAAGCATGGCGCCCGCATGCAGCGGGCGCCCTTTTTCAGATGTGACGGACTTCGACAATCTCGTACTCGATCACGCCGCTTGGCGTTTTCACGGCGACCACATCGCCCTCTTCCTTGCCAATCAAGGCACGGGCCAAAGGCGAGCCAACCGAAATCTTGCCAAGTTTGAAGTCAGCCTCATCCTCACCCACGATGTGGTAAGTGACGCTTTCGTCAGTCTCGACGTTGGCGATTTCGACGGTGGTACCGAAAATCACTTTGCCGGTGTGCGGGATGGTCGTGACATCGATGATGACCTGGTTCTGAATCCGGCCTTCGATATCACGGATCCGCGCCTCGACCATGCCCTGCTGTTCGCGGGCGGCATGGTATTCAGCGTTTTCCTTCAAGTCACCCAACTCGCGGGCCGTACCGATGTCCTGGCTGAGCTTCGGACGGACGACCTTGGTCAGGTGAGCGTGTTCTTCTTCCAGGGCTTTAGCGCCCTGGACGGTCATTGGGTATTTGATCATGCCTTCAATCCTGCATGTAGATCCTGCAAGCGGCGCACGGTCTTCTCGGGACCGAACTTCAGCGCTTCACAGATAGCTTCGCCCGCAGCAATGGTAGTGGTGCAGTAAATCTTGTGCTGCAGGGCATTACGACGAATGGAGTAGGAATCAGCGATCGACTGACGACCTTCGGTGGTGTTGATGATCAGCGTGACTTCGTCATTCTTGATCATGTCGACCACGTGCGGACGCCCCTCGGTCACCTTGTTCACACGGCGCACTTTCAGGCCTGCGGCTTCGATCAGCTTGGCAGTGCCAGCAGTGGCAACCACTTCGAAGCCCAAGTTGATCAGATCACGGGCTACGCCTGCAACCAGTGGCTTGTCATCATCGCGCACGCTGATGAATGCGGTACCGCCGGTCGGCAGCACTTCGCTGGCGCCCATCTGGGCTTTGGCAAATGCTTCACCGAAGGTGTCGCCGACGCCCATCACTTCACCAGTCGACTTCATCTCTGGGCCGAGGATCGGGTCAACGCCAGGGAATTTGGCGAATGGGAACACCGCCTCTTTCACGCTGTAGAAGTTCGGGATGATTTCTTTGGTGAAGCCGATTTCTTTCAGGGTCTTACCGGCCATCACGCGGGCAGCGATCATGGCCAGGGAGACACCGATGCACTTCGACACGAACGGCACGGTACGCGAAGCGCGCGGGTTGACTTCGATGACATAGATGTCTTCGCCTTGTAGCGCCAACTGCACGTTCATCAGGCCGACAACGCCCAGCTCCAGGGCCATTTTCTTGACCTGTTCGCGCATCTCGTCCTGGATGTGCGCCGGCAGCGAGTACGGCGGCAGCGAGCACGCGGAGTCACCGGAGTGAACGCCCGCCTGTTCGATGTGCTGCATGATCGCGCCGATCACCACGTCCTTGCCGTCGCAGACCGCATCCACGTCCATCTCGATGGCGCAGTTGAGGAAGTGGTCGAGCAGGACCGGGCTGTCGTTGGACACTTGCACCGCGTCACGCAGATAACGCTTGAGCTCGTCTTCCTTGTATACGATTTCCATCGCACGACCGCCCAATACATAGGACGGACGCACCACCAGCGGGTAACCGATCTTGGCAGCAGCACGAACGGCTTCGTCTTCGCTGCGCACGGTGGCGTTTGGCGGCTGACGCAGGTTCAGGCGCTCAACCATTTGCTGGAAACGCTCACGGTCTTCAGCGCGGTCGATGGCGTCAGGGCTGGTGCCGATGATCGGCACGCCAGCGGCTTCCAGAGCACGAGCCAGTTTCAGCGGGGTCTGGCCGCCGTACTGGACAATCACGCCTTTCGGCTTCTCGACGCGGCAGATCTCCAGTACGTCTTCCAGGGTTACCGGCTCGAAGTACAGACGGTCGGACGTGTCGTAGTCCGTGGAAACGGTTTCCGGGTTGCAGTTGACCATGATGGTTTCGTAGCCGTCTTCGCGCAGTGCGAGGGCAGCGTGTACGCAGCAGTAGTCGAACTCGATGCCCTGGCCGATACGGTTCGGACCGCCGCCCAGAATCATGATCTTGTCACGACCCGACGGCGCTGCTTCGCACTCTTCTTCGTACGTCGAGTAGAGGTAAGCGGTGTCGGTGGCGAACTCGGCGGCGCAGGTGTCAACGCGCTTGTAGACCGGGAACACTTCCAGCTTCTGGCGGTGAGTACGCAGGTTCTTCTCGGTCACACCCAGCAATTTCGCCAGACGCTGATCGGAGAAGCCTTTGCGCTTGAGCTTGAACATCAGGTCGCGGTCGATCGCGGACAGACCGAGGGTCTTGACCTTTTCTTCGTCCTTGATCAGATCTTCGATCTGCACCAGGAACCACGGATCGATCATGTTCATGCCGAAGATTTCTTCGACAGTCATGCCGGCACGGAAAGCGTCCGCCACGTACCAGATACGCTCGGCGCCCGGCACGGTCAGTTCGCGCTTGAGCACGCTCATGCTTTCCGGGTTGCTCAGGTCGAGCTTCTCGTCCAGACCGCAAACGCCGACTTCCAGACCGCGCAGGGCTTTCTGCAGGGATTCCTGGAAGGTACGGCCGATGGCCATGACTTCACCGACCGACTTCATTTGCGTGGTCAGGCGTGCGTCAGCCTTGGCGAATTTTTCGAAGGCAAAGCGTGGCAGCTTGGTCACGACGTAGTCGATCGACGGCTCGAAGGACGCCGGGGTCTTGCCGCCGGTGATGTCGTTCGACAGTTCGTCGAGGGTGTAACCCACAGCCAGTTTGGCCGCGACTTTGGCGATCGGGAAACCGGTGGCTTTCGAAGCCAGTGCCGAAGAGCGCGATACACGCGGGTTCATTTCGATCACGACCATGCGGCCAGTGTTCGGGCAGATACCAAATTGAACGTTGGAACCGCCAGTCTCGACGCCGATCTCGCGCAGCACTGCCAGGGAGGCGTTACGCAGGATCTGGTATTCCTTGTCGGTCAGGGTCTGAGCTGGAGCAACAGTGATCGAGTCACCGGTGTGCACACCCATCGGGTCGAAGTTTTCGATCGAGCAGACGATGATGCAGTTGTCCTTTTTGTCGCGGACAACTTCCATTTCATATTCTTTCCAGCCGATCAGCGATTCGTCGATCAGCAGCTCTTTGGTCGGCGACAGGTCCAGACCACGGGCGCAGATTTCTTCGAACTCTTCACGGTTGTAAGCGATACCGCCACCGGTGCCGCCCATGGTGAAGGACGGACGGATGATGCACGGGAAACCCAGGGTTTCGAGAACCGCGTTGGCTTCTTCCATGCTGTGGGCGATACCGGAACGCGGGCACGCCAGACCAATGGACTTCATCGCCTTGTCGAAACGCGAACGGTCTTCAGCCTTGTCGATGGTGTCGGCGTTGGCACCGATCATTTCCACGCCGAACTTCTCCAGAACGCCTTCGCGCTCCAGGTCCAGGGCGCAGTTCAGAGCAGTCTGGCCGCCCATGGTTGGCAACACGGCGTCCGGGCGTTCTTTTTCGATGATCTTGGCAACGGTCTGCCACTTGATCGGCTCGATGTAGGTGGCGTCGGCCATGTCCGGGTCGGTCATGATGGTGGCCGGGTTGGAGTTCACCAGGATGACGCGGTAACCCTCTTCGCGCAGGGCTTTACAGGCCTGGGCGCCGGAGTAGTCGAATTCGCAGGCCTGGCCGATAACGATCGGGCCAGCGCCGAGAATCAGGATGCTTTTAATGTCTGTACGTTTTGGCATGGGTTTGTCACTCAAATCCGCAGGTCAGTCGGCAAGCCGTCTTGATCGATTTCTGAAGTCTCGAAGGGGCCGCCGGTGTCGGGGCCACCCTCGAGGGCTTCTCTCTACAGTCTCAAGGCGAACGCTTAGCGTCGCTTGGCCATCTCGTTGATGAAGCGGTCGAACAGTGGCGCAACATCGTTCGGGCCCGGGCTCGCTTCAGGGTGCCCCTGGAAGCTGAACGCGCTCTTGTCGGTACGCTCGATGCCTTGCAGGGTGCCGTCGAACAGCGATTTGTGGATCGCTCGCACGCTGGCTGGCAGGGTTTCTTCGTCTACCGCGAAACCGTGGTTCTGGCTAGTGATCATCACGACGCCAGTGTCCAGATCCTGCACCGGGTGGTTGGCACCGTGGTGGCCGTGGCCCATTTTCAGGGTCTTGGCGCCGGAGGCCAGAGCCAGCAGTTGGTGACCGAGGCAGATGCCGAATACCGGAATTTCGGTTTCCAGCACTTCCTTGATCGCCTTGATCGCGTAGTCGCATGGCTCTGGATCACCAGGGCCGTTGGACAGGAACACGCCGTCCGGCTTCAGTGCCAGCACATCAGCGGCAGGCGTCTGCGCAGGTACGACGGTGACGCGGCAGCCGCGCTCAACCAGCATGCGCAGGATGTTGACCTTGACGCCGTAGTCGTAGGCAACCACGTGATAAGGCAGTTCGGAAGCGTCGATGGTCGCGTGGCTGTCGGTCTTCAGATCCCAGACAGTCGAGCGCCATTCGTATTGGGTCTTGGTGCTGACGACTTTCGCCAGATCCATGCCCTTCAGGCCCGGGAAGCCTTGAGCAGCGGCGATTGCCGCTTCTTCGGAGATGTTGTCGCCGGCCATGATGCAGCCGTTCTGTGCGCCTTTTTCACGCAGGATGCGGGTCAGGCGACGGGTGTCGATACCGGCGATTGCCACAACGTTGTTGGCTTTCAGGTAATCGGACAGGGACATCGTGTTACGCCAGTTGCTCGCTACCAACGGCAGATCACGGATGACCAGACCAGCGGACCAGACGCGGTCGGACTCGGCATCTTCCGGCGTGGTGCCGGTGTTGCCGATGTGCGGGTAAGTCAGGGTAACGATCTGTTGGGCGTAGGAAGGATCGGTAAGGATTTCCTGATAGCCGGTCATTGCGGTGTTGAACACCACCTCACCAACGGTTTGACCGTCGGCTCCAATGGCTTCGCCGCGAAAAATGCTGCCATCAGCAAGGGCAAGTATGGCTGGCTTAGTCAAGAAGACCTCCCGTAAATAACGCATGAAAGGGCGATCGCAGGTTGTAAAAAAGCGGAGTGACGTATGGACACGTCACCCCGCTTCTTCACTGAATTATTCTGCGCGCTTTTAGTGGACACACTAAAGCTGTAGCTTACAGAAAAAGGCTTTTTTGGTCCACCGCTAAAGAGCCTAAAAGGCCGGAGAATGCGACAGGTCGTCGCCGAGCGGAGAAAAACCAGCGCAAACAGGGCGTTTGCGCCGGGTTCAGCAATGAATCAACGCAGGTCGAGTACGTCCTGCATGTCGTACAGACCCGGTTCGCGACCGTCCAACCACAACGCGGCACGCACCGCGCCCTTGGCAAACGTCATGCGACTCGATGCCTTGTGCGTGATCTCCAGACGCTCACCTTCGCAGGCAAACAGCACGGTGTGATCACCCACCACATCACCGCCGCGCACGGTGGCGAAACCAATGGTTTCACGCTCGCGGGCGCCGGTGTGTCCCTCACGACCATAGATCGCAACCTTCTGCAGATCACGATCCAGCGCACTGGCAATCACTTCGCCCATGCGCAACGCCGTACCTGACGGCGCATCGATCTTGTGACGGTGATGGGCTTCGATGATTTCGATATCCGCATCATCACCCAGCACACGCGCCGCCATGTCGAGCAACTTCAGCGACAGATTGACGCCGACACTGAAGTTGGCCGCGAAGACGATCGGAATATCCTTGCCCGCCTCGACCAGCAACTGCTTCTGCGCAGCGTCCAGCCCGGTGGTGCCGATCACCATGGCCTTGCCGGCCTTGCGGCAGAACGCGAGGTTTTTCAGCATCACTTCCGGCAGGGTGAAGTCGATCAAGACGTCGAACTCTTCAGCCACAGCCTCGATATGCCCGGACAGCGGCACACCGATGCGACCCAGCGAGGCCAGCTCACCGGCATCGACGCCGATCAGCGTGCTGCCAGGACGCACCACCGCAGCGGTCAAACCGGTCAGCGGCGCGCGCTGCTGCACGGCCTCGACCAGAATCTTACCCATGCGCCCAGCAGCGCCCATCACAGCTATACGTCGCATGCCGACTCCTTACAGATCGCCGAAGAAGCGCTTCACACCGTCGAAC
>NZ_JAMLFX010000010.1:0-83894 GCF_023634765.1 Pseudomonas sp. AKS31 | reverse complement strand
TGTTGTCGTCGGCCAGCGAGCTGCGGAACTCTTCCAGCAGCTCGCGCTGACGACGGTTCAGGTTGACCGGAGTCTCGACTGCCACACGGCACATCAAGTCGCCCGCACCACCGCCACGTACCGGCGCCACACCTTTGCCGCGCACGCGGAACTGCTTGCCGGTCTGAGTGCCCTCAGGGATTTTCAGTTTGACGCGACCGTCGAGGGTCGGAATTTCCAGCTCGCCGCCCAATGCAGCATCGACGAAGCTGATCGGCACTTCGCAGAACAGATGCTTGCCATCGCGCTGGAAGATGTCGTGCTCGCGCACATTGATGACGACATACAGGTCGCCCGTCGGGCCGCCCTGCGTACCCGCTTCGCCTTCGCCGGACAGACGAATGCGGTCTCCGGTATCGACGCCAGCCGGCACTTTGACCGACAGGGTTTTGTACTCTTCAACGCGGCCGTCACCGTGGCAGGAGTCGCACGGATCGGAAATGATCTTGCCCTGGCCATGGCAACGCGGGCAGGTTTGCTGCACCGAGAAGAAGCCCTGCTGCATGCGCACCTGACCGATGCCGCCGCAGGTCGGGCACGTCGAAGGCGACGAGCCTTTCTTCGCACCGGAACCATCGCACGGCTTGCAGTTGACCAGCGTCGGTACGCGGATATTCACGGTCGTGCCGCGCACCGCTTCTTCCAGATTCAGCTCCAGGGTGTAGCGCAAGTCGCTGCCACGCTGGGCGCCGCCACGGGAACCGCCGCGACCGCCACCGAAGAAATCACTGAAGACATCGCCAAAGATGTCCGAGAAGTTCTGGCCACCGAAACCGGCACCACCGCCACCCATGCTCGGGTCGACGCCGGCGTGACCGTACTGGTCGTACGCCGCGCGCTTGCTGGAATCGGACAGCACTTCGTAGGCCTCATTGGCCTCTTTGAACATATCTTCCGACGCTTTGTCACCGGGATTACGGTCCGGGTGGTGCTTCATCGCCAGGCGACGGTAGGCCTTTTTCAGGTCCGCTTCGCTTGAGCCGCGCTCAACACCCAATACTTCGTAATAGTCACGCTTTGCCATAAGTTCTTTGCACTCTTGAGGACGTCCGGCAAACCCCTCCTGAGGATGGCCAAACTCGTTGAGCCCCAATACAGGCCCGGACCCAACTCACGTCAATTCAACGATCCTGGTCTTTGTTTCTTGTGGTACTTGCGGCGCGGAAAGCAGGAGCATTCCCGGCCATACCAGCAACACGCGAGGCTTGTCGCATGCTGTAAAAATTCGCGTATTCCAGATACGCCAACGCGGGAGCTAGCTCCCGCGCGGCGACATCCTACCAGTCACTGCCTGAAGGCAGTCAACCGGCCGACCAACAACTTACTTGTGGTCTTTGACTTCTTCGAACTCTGCATCGACAACGTCGTCAGCCTTCTCAGCCGATTCGCCTTGCGGGGCCGCGCCATCAGCTGGCTGAGCCTGTTCGGCGTACATCTTCTGAGCAACCGGGGCGGAGACTTTCGACAGCTCCTCAACCTTGGCTTCGATGGCAGCCTTGTCGTCGCCTTTGACAGCGGCTTCCAGAGCAACCACAGCAGCCTCGATCGCAGTCTTCTCTTCGGCGGTGACCTTGTCGCCCGCGTCAGCAATCATCTTGCGAGTCGAGTGAACCAGTGCGTCACCCTGGTTGCGGGCAGCGGCCAGCTCTTCAAACTTGCGGTCTTCCTCAGCGTTGGCTTCGGCGTCACGCACCATGCGCTCGATTTCTTCGTCGGACAGACCGGAGTTGGCCTTGATCACGATCGACTGGGTCTTGCCGGTAGCCTTGTCTTTCGCACCAACGTGCAGGATGCCGTTAGCGTCGATGTCGAAGGTCACTTCGATCTGCGGCACGCCACGTGGAGCTGGTGGAATGTCGGCCAGATCGAACTTGCCCAAGGACTTGTTCTGTGCGGCTTGCTTGCGCTCACCCTGCAGAACATGAATGGTCACAGCGCCCTGATTGTCGTCGGCAGTCGAGAACACTTGCGATTTCTTGGTAGGAATCGTGGTGTTTTTCTCGATCAGCGCGGTCATCACGCCACCCATGGTTTCGATACCCAGGGTCAGCGGGCTGACGTCGAGCAGCAGAACGTCTTTCACGTCACCGGCCAGAACGGCGCCCTGAATCGCAGCACCCATGGCAACGGCTTCGTCCGGGTTAACGTCTTTGCGCGCTTCTTTACCGAAGAAATCGGTAACCAGCTTCTGTACCAGCGGCATACGGGTCTGGCCACCGACCAGAATCACGTCGTTGATCGCGCCAACGTCGATACCCGCGTCTTTCATGGCGATGCGGCAAGGCTCGATGGTGCGCTGAACCAGGTCTTCTACCAATGCTTCGAGCTTGGCACGCGAGATCTTCACGTTCAGGTGCTTAGGACCGGTGGCGTCTGCAGTGATGTACGGCAGGTTGACGTCGGTCGACTGAGCGGACGACAGCTCGATCTTGGCTTTCTCAGCGGCTTCTTTCAGGCGCTGCATGGCCAGCGGATCACCTTTGAGGTTCATGCCGCTTTCTTTCTTGAATTCGTCAACGAGGTAGTCGATCAGACGAATGTCAAAGTCTTCACCACCAAGGAACGTGTCACCGTTGGTGGCCAGAACTTCGAACTGGTGCTCGCCATCAACTTCAGCGATCTCGATCACGGAAACGTCGAAAGTACCGCCACCCAGGTCATAAACGATCACGGTGTGATCGCCCTTGGCCTTGTCCATACCGTAGGCCAGAGCCGCTGCGGTTGGTTCGTTGATGATACGTTTTACGTCCAGACCGGCGATGCGGCCGGCGTCTTTGGTCGCCTGACGCTGGCTGTCGTTGAAGTAGGCCGGAACGGTGATTACCGCTTCGGTCACGGTCTCGCCGAGGTAGTCTTCGGCGGTCTTCTTCATCTTCTTCAGAATTTCAGCCGAGATTTGTGGCGGTGCCATTTTCTGGCCGTTCACTTCAACCCAGGCGTCGTTGTTGTCAGCCTTGACGATCTTGTAAGGGACCATCTGGATGTCTTTCTGCACAACTTCTTCGTCGAAACGACGACCGATCAGACGCTTTACCGCGTACAGAGTGTTGTGCGGGTTGGTCACAGCCTGACGCTTGGCCGACTGACCTACGAGGATTTCGCCATCGTTGGCGTACGCGATGATCGACGGCGTGGTACGCGCGCCTTCAGCGTTTTCAATAACTTTTGCCTTGCCGTTTTCCAGCACGGAGACGCAGGAGTTGGTGGTCCCCAGGTCGATACCGATAATTTTGCCCATGTTAACTCTCCCGAAACTTTGGATTTTTTTGCCGCAGCAGTGGTGGCTAACTGCGGTAATACTTAAACGCTTGACTTCTAAATGGGGGCCTTGCGGCTAATTTCAAGCCTTCTCGTCAATCGAAGGCGAAATTGGCGCAGGCGCCTTGCTGACCACAACCATGGCCGGACGCAGCAGGCGACCGTTGAGCTGGTAGCCCTTCTGGAACACCTTCAGAACACTGTTCGGTTCTACGTCGGCGCTTTCCTGCATGGCCATCGCCTGATGGTGAACGGCGTTGAACGGTTCGCCATGCGGATCGATCGCTTCCAGCTGATAACGCTTGAGGGTGTCGTGGAACATCTTCAGCGTCAGCTCGATGCCTTCGCGCATCGGCCGAATGCTTTCGTCGTCCGGGTTCGACAGCTCGAGGCCGCGCTCCAGGCTGTCAACGATCGGCAACAGGTCGCCGGCAAATTTTTCCAGGGCAAACTTGTGCGCCTTTTCGACGTCCTGTTCGGCACGGCGACGGACGTTCTGCAGATCGGCAGCAACACGCAGAGATTGATCCTGCGCGGCGGCCAATTGCTCTTCGAGCACTTGTACACGGGTCGCCAGGTCATCACCCGAACCTTCGGGCGCCTGATTGGCTTCTGGGTTTTGCGTATCTACTGTCTGTTCGTCAGCCATAGAATTCTCCTTTCAATTTCGTCCGCGAGCCTGACTCGCGCTTCTGCCCCGATATATGGGGCCGCAAAATCAGGCTTCAAGGGCCTTCAAACATTAACCCTACAAAAAAGTGTCGAATCTTCATTCCTCGATGCGCTAAGCAGATTTCAGATCCAAGCAAATCGAGCTAAGGGAGGGCATTGTCAGCGCGAAACAAAACACTGTATAAATAACCAGACCTTTAGCTTGGGAGCGGCCTTTATGCTGGTGCACCTGTCCGTACATAACTACGCCATCGTTGAACATCTCGATCTCGAACTTGATCGCGGGATGAGCGTGATCACGGGTGAAACCGGCGCTGGCAAATCGATCATGCTCGACGCGCTGGGCCTGACCCTCGGTGATCGTGCCGACAGCGGCGTGGTGCGTCCCGGCGCCGACAAGGCCGACATCCTCGCGACCTTCGATCTGGCGGACATCCCTGAAGCCAGCGCATGGCTGGCCGAGCGCGATCTGGAGACTGATGGCCCGTGCATTCTGCGCCGGGTGATCACATCGGAAGGTCGTTCGCGCGGCTACATCAACGGCACGCCCTGCCCGCTCGGCGACCTCAAGTCATTGGGCGAGTTGTTGATCGATATCCACAGCCAGCATGAACACCAGTCCCTGCTGAAAACCGATACTCATCGCCGCCTGCTGGATGAGTACGCCGGCGCTACCGACCTGGCCCGCCAGGTTCAGCTCGCCGCCCAGCGCTGGCGCCAGACTCGCCAAGAGCTGGAGCGCCTCTCCAATTCCGGCGACGAACAACGCGCGCGCCATCAGTTGCTGAGCTATCAACTCGAAGAGCTGGAAAACCTCGGCCTCGGTGATAACGAGCTGGAACAACTGGAGCAGGAACACAAAAACCTGACCAACGCCGAAACCTTGCTGGGCATTTGTCGGCAAGTGGTCGAGCAATGCAGCGAAAGCGATTCCGGCAATGTATTGAACGCACTGACTGCGAGCCTCAATCGCCTGTCGAGCGTGAACAACTCCGTCGGCGCACTGGGCGAAGCGAGCAGTTTGCTCACCAGCGCACAGATTCAGGTAGAAGAAGCCGTCGGCGAACTGAATCGCTTCCTCGATAACTTCGATGCCGATCCGGCGCGCCTGCAATATCTGGAAGAACGTCTCGACGCTATTTATACCCTGGCGCGCAAACACCGGATTCAACCCACCGAAGTCGGCGAAATGCAGCAGAAGCTGCTGGATGAGATCGAAACCCTCAACGCCAACGACGAATCCATCGAGCGTCTGGGTGAAGAACTCGCCTCCTACGCCCGCCACTATCAAGAGAAAGCCCGAGAACTGAGCGATTTGCGTCATCAAGCCTCCGACAGTCTCGCCAGCGCAGTCGAGCAGGAAATTCAGCGACTGGGCATGCCGGGTGGTCGCTTCACCATCGAATTGAAAGCCAACAGCAGCGACGAGTTATTGCCCAACGGGCTGGAGCAGGTCGAATTGTTGGTCAGCGCCAACCCGGGCCAGCCGCTCAAGGCATTGGCAAAAGTCGCTTCCGGCGGTGAGCTGTCACGGATCAGCCTGGCGATTCAGGTCATCACCGCACAGACATCTCGTGTTCCGACGCTGGTATTCGACGAAGTGGACGTCGGCATCGGTGGCCCGACCGCGGAAATTGTCGGCCAACTGTTGCGCCGTCTCGGGGATCGCGGCCAGGTTCTGACCGTCACGCACTTGCCGCAGGTGGCAGCGCAGGGCCATCAGCACCTGTTCGTGCACAAGGTGCGCGGCGAAGAGGCGACGCACACCGCCGTTTCCAAGCTGAGCAAGAACGAGCGTATAGAAGAAGTGGCGCGCATGCTCGGCGGCATTGACCTGACCAAGGAATCCCTCGCCCACGCGAAAAAAATGGTGGTCACCGCCAAGGTTTAGGAACGCAAGAAAGCACGAAGGCGACCCTTGGGTCGCCTTCGTTCGTTTCGCGAATGTGAAATTCGCGCGACATGCTTACTTTTTCTTGCGTACGTACAGCACCAGATTGTGATCTACAAGATCCACACCGTGCTCCTCGGCAATTGCTTTCTGGAGCTTTTCGATTTCCGGGCTGACGAATTCGACGACTTCACCGGTTTCCACGTTGACCATATGGTCGTGGTGTCCACCGTCGGCCAATTCGAATACCGCATGACCGCCGTCGAAGTTGTGACGGACCACGAGGCCAGCCGCTTCGAACTGGGTCAGAACACGGTAAACCGTGGCCAGACCGACGTCCTCACCAGCTTCCATCAACGCCTTGTAGACGTCCTCGGCACTCATGTGACGCTGCTCGGTGGAGTCGAGCATTTGCAGGATCTTGACCCGTGGCAGGGTCACTTTGAGGCCGGCTTTGCGTAGTTCGCTATTTTCAACCATGGTCAGCTTTCTCGCGATGCTGCTTCGCAGCTTCTCTTAATGCGGGTATGATCGGCGTTTACGTTGTCCCAGCCAAGATAGTGGAAGTCGCCCACCGATGCAAAACACCAAGCTCTTGCTAACCAGTTTCACCTTTGTGGGACTGCTCGCACTCGCCGGTTGTTCATTCCCCGGGGTTTACAAAATCGACATCCAGCAGGGCAATGTCGTCACGCAGGACATGATAGACCAGTTACGCCCGGGAATGACCCGGCCGCAAGTACGGTTTATCATGGGCAACCCTCTGCTTGTCGACACGTTCCATGCCGATCGCTGGGATTATCTGTACAGCCTGCAACCGGGTGGCGGTGAACGCCAACAGGAACGCATCAGCGTTATTTTCAACTCAAACGACCAGCTTGTCAGCCTGTCCGGTGACTTTATGCCGGGCGTAAGCCGTGACGAAGCCATTCTCGGCAAGGACAGTGGTACTACGGTGACCGCTCCTGCTGAAAACGCCGAGAAGCCAACACCGGAAAAGCCGGTCAAGCCAGGCTCCTTGCTGGATCAGATCCAGAAGGACGTCGATGGTGTAGAAACCGTTCCGGTTCCGACACCAGAGCCGCTGGATACCTCGCCGCAATAATTGGCGAGGCAATAAAAAACCCGGAATATCCGGGTTTTTTATTGCCTGCGATTTGGCTTTTCAAGCGTTTCGAGCCTTGGCTTCGGCAGCCTTGGCCGCTCGCAAGCGTCGAACCTCTTTCGGATCGGCAAGCAATGGGCGATAAATCTCGATGCGCTCCCCTGGCTGAATCACCCGCGAATCCGGATCAGCAACCACTTTGCCAAAGATACCCAGCGGGCACTCCGCCAGATTCAACTCGGGAAACTCGCTACCGATACCCGATGCAAGCACCGCAGCCCGCACCGTCGCGCCGTCATTGACGCTGAACGAGCGCAATACCTGGCGATCCACGGCCGCGTACACCACCTCTATCTCGATCACCGGCTCAACCATGCATCTGCTTGGCGCGTTGGCAGAATGCGTCCACTAGCGTATTCGCGGCCTGATTGAACAGCGGGCCCAACGTCGCGCGCACCAGCGGCCCGGCGTAATCGAACGACAGATCCAGGCTGATCTTGCAGGCCTTCTCGTTCAACGCCTTGAACACCCAGACACCGTGCAGCTGATTGAATGGCCCTTCTTCCAGGTTCATCTCGATCGATTGCCCCGGCACCAAAGTATTGCGCGTCACGAAATGCTGACTGAGGCCGCCCTTGGCCACGCCAACACTAGCGCGCATATGTTCCGGCGAGCTTTCCAGCACTTCAGCCGAAGAACACCAAGGCAGAAATTCCGGGTAACGCGCCACGTCGTTGACCAGGTCGTAGAGAAATTGCGCCGGGTACGGCAGCAGCGCCGATCGTTGAATATGTGTCGTCATGTGAGCGTTACTTCCAGAGCTGAGCGGCAAACACTACAAGAATGCCGATGGGCGCCACGTAGCGCATCAAGAACAAAGACAGGGCGAACAATAGCGGATTGCGGATCGACAACTCGTCGCGTACCGCTTCACGCCCCATCACCCAACCGGCAAACAGCACGAAACACAGGCCACCGAGCGGCAACATGATCCGCGAGGTGAAGAAATCGATCACACCAAAGAAGTCCAGACCGCTCTGCGCACCCCATTGGTAGAGATGGAACATCCCGCCTTCGTTCACGAAAAATTTGGCTTCCTTCCAGATATTGAAGGAGAACACCGTGCCCAGACCGACGAACCAGCAGATGAACGCCAGCCAGAAAGTCACCCAGGCGCGGCTGACTTTCGTGCGTTCAACCAGATAGGCAACCATCGGCTCCAGAAGGGAAATCGCCGAACTCCAGGCAGCAATCGCCACCAACACAAAGAACACCACGCCCATCAGTTGCCCGAACGCCACGTTACCAAAGGCAAACGGCAGACTGACAAACATCAGGCCGGGCCCTTCGCTAGGGTTCAGGCCGCCGGCGAAGACAATCGGGAACAAGGCCAGACCTGCGATCAGCGACACAAACGTGTCGAGCAGCGCCACACCGACAACCGTACCGGACAACGACGAACTCTTCGGCATGTAAGCGCCGTAGATCATGATCGAACCGACACCGACGCTCAGCGAGAAGAACGCATGCCCCATCGCCGGCAGCAAGCCGTCGAGGACTTTTTCCGGGTGGAAGTCGAACATGAAATGCACGCCTTCCATGAAATGCCCGGTGGTCATGCTGTAACCCAGCAACACCAGAATCATCACGAACAGCAGCGGCATCATGATGCGCAGGCTGCGCTCAAGCCCGGCGACCACGCCCTTGGCGATGACGAAGGCCGACAGCAGCATGAAAATCGTATGCCAAAGTGTCAGACGCCATGGATTGGAGATGACATTGCCGAAATAAGCGCCGACCTGATCGGCCGTGGCGCCCTGGAAGTCGCCGCGGCCCATATCGACAATGTAGTCGAGCGACCAGCCGCCGACCACACTATAGAAAGACAGGATCAACAATGCCGTGATCATCCCGGCAAATGCGCCCCACGACCATTTGCCCGAGTGCCCGGCTTCCAGTGCCAGCACCTTCAAGGCGTTCGCCGGACTTTGCCGGGCGCGCCGGCCGATCAGGGTTTCAGCGAGCATGACCGGGATGCCGATCAGCGCGATGCACGCCAGAAACATCAGCACAAAGGCGCCGCCGCCGTAGACCCCGACCATGTAGGGGAACTTCCAGATACTACCCAGTCCCACGGCCGAACCGGTCGCGGCGAGTATGAATACCCAGCGGCTAGCCCAACTGCCGTGGACAGAAACCTTGTCTGTCGACATCGTTTATCACGCCCAAGCGTTAGAAAAAGAGGCCGCATTGTCCGGGATTCACTCAACCTGCTCAAGCACGCAGCATCACCGTAGCCGACGGCGGTTTATCTCCATATAATGCCGCCCCTATGGCTAAACAGAAGAAACACCCAACAGGGACCATCGCGCAGAACAAAAAGGCGCGACACGATTACTTCATCGAGCATAAGTTCGAGGCTGGTCTGGTCCTGGCCGGCTGGGAAGTAAAAAGTCTGCGGGCAAGCAAGCTACAGCTGGTCGACAGCTATGTCCTGCTCAAGGATGGCGAAGCATGGTTGCTCGGCAGCCACATCACGCCTCTGATGACCGCAAGTACCCACGTCATCGCTGACCCGGTGCGCACACGCAAATTGCTGCTCAACCGCCGCGAGCTGGAAAAGCTCGCCGCCGCTGTGCAGCAAAAGGGTTACGCCTGCGTCTGCCTGTCCTGGTACTGGAGCAAGCACATGGTCAAGTGCGAAATTGCTCTGGGCAAGGGCAAGAAGGAATACGACAAGCGTGATACCGAGCGTGAGCGCGATGCCGGTCGCGAACTGCAGCGTGCCGTGCGCAACAAGGGCAAGGAAGACTGACCTTCCACCCTTGAAAGCAAAGATCGCAGCCTGCGGCAGCTCCTACAGAGGATTACGAATCTCAATGTAGGAGCTGCCGCAAGCTGCGATCTTTTGCTTTAAAGAATCACATCCCCTTGCGCCGCTCAGCCCGAGCCATGCGCTGAACCTCTTGCCGCACCTCTTCCAGCACTTCCTGCACATACAAAATATGTCGGCTGGAGACTTCCCGCGCCTGCTCCGCGCGACCTTCGATAATCGCCAGATACAACTCCCGATGCTGGGTGATCAGCATGTCGCGGGTTTCCGTGCGCTGTTTGTACATGCCGCCAATGTTGGTGACCACATTGCGCTTGAGCAGATCGAACAGCCCGCGAATGGTGTGCAACAGCACGGCGTTATGACTGGCCTCGGCAATCGCCAGGTGAAATTTCGCATCCGCCGCGCCCTCCTCCGCCCGGCTGACCTCATCGTGACGTGAATAGCAGTCCTGCAGCTCTTCGAACGCGGCGGTCAGCCGCTCACGATCGACATCGGTGGCGCGCAATGCAGCGTAATAGGCGCACGATGCCTCCAGAGTGTGCCGAAATTCCAGTAGATCGCGCTGCGCTTCAGGATTGCTTTCGAGTAACTGCAGCAGCGGATCACTGAACGTCGAGCCGAGGCTTTCCACCACATAGTTGCCGCCGCCCTGACGACTGACCAGCAGACCTTTGGCCGCCAGTTTCTGGATCGCTTCACGCAGCGACGGCCGTGATACGCCAAATTGCTCGGCCAGCGTGCGCTCCGCCGGCAGTCGTTCACCGGACTTCAGCGTACCCTCAAGGATCATCCCCTCAAGTCGCTCGACAATATCGTCAGACAAACGGCGCTGACGTATCTGATCAAACCCCATAACTCATTTCTCCACGATCCCGACCGCTCGCCGGGCTCTCTATTCTGGCCTATCGGCGCCTTGCCGACACCTACCAGACGCCACTTACCCAAACCGGATCAGATGCGATCTGCACCGTTTGTTCGACAAAAGTTTTAGGGCGGCAAATTGACACACCGCCATCAAGGCTTTTACCCTAGCCAACAGCGATTGTAAATTGGTCTTACCAATTATCCAAGAACGCTGACAGTGCCTGACCAACAACAATTAGGGGCCACCCCATATGCAAACCTGGCAACAGCTCTACAGCCCGCTCGGCAGTCTCGGCGTGTCCGCACTCGCGGCCGTCATTCCCATCGTGTTCTTTTTCCTTGCGCTCGCGGTGTTCCGCCTCAAAGGCCACGTGGCCGGGAGCATCACCCTCGCCCTGTCGATTGCCGTGGCGATCTTCGCGTTTCACATGCCGGTCGACATGGCCTTCGCCGCTGCCGGGTATGGCTTCGCCTACGGTCTGTGGCCGATTGCCTGGATCATTGTTGCGGCGGTGTTCCTCTACAAACTGACGGTCAAAAGTGGTCAGTTCGAGGTCATTCGCAGTTCGGTGTTATCGATCACTGACGACCAGCGTCTGCAAGTGCTGCTGATCGGTTTCTGCTTCGGTGCGTTCCTGGAAGGTGCCGCCGGTTTCGGCGCGCCCGTGGCGATTACTGCCGCGCTGCTGGTCGGACTGGGTTTCAACCCGCTGTACGCCGCCGGCCTGTGCCTGATCGCCAACACCGCACCGGTTGCGTTCGGTGCACTGGGGATCCCGATCATCGTTGCCGGTCAAGTCACCGGTATCGACGCGTTCAAGATCGGCGCCATGACCGGTCGCCAACTGCCACTGCTGTCGCTGTTCGTGCCGTTCTGGCTGGTGTTCATGATGGATGGCCTGCGCGGCGTACGTGAAACCTGGCCGGCTGCACTGGTCGCGGGCCTGAGCTTCGCCATCACCCAATACTTCACCTCGAACTTCATCGGACCAGAATTGCCGGACATCACCTCGGCCCTGGCCAGCCTGATCTCCCTGACCCTGTTCTTGAAAATCTGGCAGCCAAAACGCACCGCAGGCGCGCAAATCGCCGGCGCCACGTCGAGCGCAGCGATCACCGCCAGCGTCGGCGGTTTCGGCCAGAAGCGCACCACCGTGGCTTCGCCTTACAGCCTTGGGGAAATTTTCAAGGCCTGGTCGCCGTTCCTGATCCTCACCGTGCTGGTCACCATCTGGACGCTGAAGCCTTTCAAAGCGATGTTCGCCGCTGGTGGCTCGATGTACAGCTGGGTGTTCAATTTCGCGATTCCGCACCTTGATCAACTGGTGATCAAAAGCGCACCGATCGTGGCCACCCCGACCGCCATTCCAGCGGTGTTCAAACTCGACCCGATTTCCGCGACCGGCACTGCGATTTTCTTCTCCGCGCTGATCTCGATGCTGGTACTGAAGATCAATTTCAAAACTGGTCTGACCACTTTGAAAGAGACCTTCTACGAACTGCGCTGGCCAATTCTGTCGATCGGCATGGTGCTCGCCTTCGCTTTCGTAACCAACTACTCCGGCATGTCTTCGACCATGGCGCTGGTGCTGGCCGGTACGGGCGCCGCGTTCCCGTTCTTCTCGCCGTTCCTCGGCTGGCTCGGCGTGTTCCTCACCGGCTCGGATACTTCATCCAACGCCCTGTTCAGCTCGCTGCAAGCGACCACCGCACACCAGATCGGCGTCAACGACACCCTGCTGGTGGCGGCGAATACCAGTGGCGGCGTGACCGGCAAGATGATCTCGCCACAATCGATCGCCGTGGCCTGCGCCGCGACCGGGCTGGTGGGCAAGGAATCGGATCTGTTCCGCTTCACCCTCAAGCACAGCCTATTCTTTGCAACGATTGTCGGCCTGATCACGCTGGCTCAGGCCTACTGGTTCACCGGCATGCTGGTGCACTAAACCTACAAACGAAATGGAAATAACCGACGCCGATCCGTGATTTCGGCGTCAGCAATTCACAACCCGGTCTGTAAGGCTGCTGAAAGCAATGCTCTTTATATTCAGCAGCCGCCACAGACGGATAACCGGGCCCACCCGGAGACACGCCTGATGAGCGAGCTTTTTTACAACGCCGTGCCAAACGCGACCCGTGTGGCACCGCCACTGCCCGAACCTCGGCAATACCCCAGCGAGAAACCGTCGCGGGTCTACCTGTTCGGCACGTGCGTGGTCGATCTGTTCTACCCCGAAGCCGGGATGGACGCGATCCACTTGCTGGAGCGCGAAGGGATCCGGGTCGAGTACCCGCAAGGGCAGAGCTGCTGCGGGCAACCGGCCTACACCTCGGGTTACACCGAGCAGGCGCGGACGGTGGCGCGCTCGCAATTGGCGCTGTTTGCCAGGGATTATCCGGTGGTGGTGCCGTCGGGTTCCTGCGCCGGCATGCTGCGTGAGCATTACGCCGACTTGTTCAAGGACGAGCCGGAAACGTTGAAACAGGTTCAGGCCCTCGCGGCCCGCACCTATGAATTGGCGGAGTTTCTGCTGTTCGTCTGCAAGGTGCAGCTCAAGGACAGCGGCGACCCGGTCAAAGTCGCGCTGCACACTTCGTGTTCGGCACGCCGCGAAATGAACACCCACCTGCACGGCCGCGAGTTGTTGGCGCAGTTGAGCAACGTGGAACGGGTCAACCATGACCACGAAAGCGAATGCTGTGGCTTCGGCGGGACATTCAGCGTCCGTATGCCAGACATTTCCGGCGCGATGGTGGCTGACAAGACCCAAGCGTTGAAGGATTCCGGCGCGCACAAGGTGTTGAGCGCCGACTGTGGCTGTTTGATGAACATCAACGGCGCATTGGAGAAACAAAAAGCAGCGCTGCGCGGGCAACATCTCGCCAGCTTTCTGTGGCAACGAACCGGGGGTGCGCAATGAGCACTTCCGCGATTATTCCTACGGTCGCCGTAGAAGAAGATTTCCGTACTCGGGCACACAACGCCCTGGGTGATCAGCAGTTGCGGAACAACTTCCGCACTGCAATGGACTCACTGATGGTCAAGCGGGCAGCCGCTTTCAGTGATGCCCACGAAAGAGAACATCTGCGTGCCCTGGGCAATTCGATCAAGGCCCGCGCGCTCTCCAAGTTGCCCGACTTGCTCGAGCAACTGGAACAGAACCTGACCCGCAACGGTGTGACAGTGCATTGGGCGGAAACGGTGGACGAGGCCAATGGCATCGTCTTGTCGATCATCCGCGCTCACGAGGCGCGGCAAGTGATCAAGGGCAAATCGATGGTCAGCGAAGAGATGGAGATGAACCATTTCCTCGAGGCTCGAGACATTGAATGTCTGGAGTCCGACATGGGGGAATACATCGTCCAGCTCGACCACGAGAAGCCTTCACACATCATTATGCCGGCGATCCACAAGAATGCCGGTCAGGTCGCGTCCTTGTTCCACGACAAACTTGGCGTGGAATACACCAAGGACGTTGACCAACTCATTCAGATCGGTCGCAGAGTCCTGCGGCAGAAATTCTTCGAAGCGGACATCGGCGTTTCCGGTGTCAACTTCGCCGTGGCCGAAACCGGCACCCTGCTGCTGGTGGAAAACGAAGGTAACGGCCGCATGACCACCACCGTGCCGCCGGTGCATATCGCCGTCACCGGTATCGAAAAAGTCGTGGAAAACCTGCGTGACGTGGTGCCGCTGCTGTCACTGCTGACGCGCTCGGCGCTGGGCATTCCAATCACCACTTACGTCAACATGATCTCCGGCCCGCGCAAGGAACACGAACTCGACGGCCCGCAGGAAGTGCATTTGGTGCTGCTCGACAACGGTCGCAGCCAAGCCTTCGCCGACAGTGAACTGCGTCAGACCCTGAACTGCATCCGCTGCGGCGCCTGCATGAACCATTGCCCGGTGTACACCCGCGTTGGTGGCCATACTTACGGCGAGGTGTATCCGGGACCGATCGGCAAAATCATCACCCCGCACATGGTCGGTCTGGCCAAAGTTCCGGATCACCCGAGTGCATCTTCGCTGTGCGGTGCCTGCGGTGAAGTCTGCCCGGTAAAAATTCCTATCCCGGCCATCCTGCGGCGTCTGCGCGAAGAAAACGTCAAAGCCCCGGACAGCCCGAATCAGGTGATGCGCGGTCAGGGCAGCAAGTATTCGCGCAAGGAACGTTTCATCTGGAATGCCTGGGCCAAGCTCAACAGTTCTCCGACGCTGTATCGCTTGTTCGGCTTCTTCGCCACGCGCTTGCGTGCCCTGACCCCGAGCAATGTTGGCCCATGGACACAAAACCACAGCGCGCCGAAACCCGCTGCCCGCTCGCTGCACGACATGGCCCGCGAGCACCTGGCCAAACAGGGAGATCGCTGATGAGCGCAAAGCAAAATATCCTCGCCAAGCTGCGGAAAAGTCTGACTGGCGCCACGCCGATTGCCGACAACTTCGATGTCGATCTGGTGACGCAGCCTTACACCTACAGCGCCGAACAACGCATCCCGCAACTGCGCAAATTGATGGAAGCGGTGCACACCGAAATCCACCTGTCCTCGGGCGAAGCATGGCCGGCGTTGCTCGCGCAGTTGTTGCGCGACCGCCAGTTGCCGAGCCTGCTCATCGCACCGACTACAGCGCATGGGCAACAAATCACACAGCACTGGGCGAACAATCCCGACCTGCCGACACTGAAATCCTACGATCGGCCGATGGAAGAGTGGAAAGCCGAACTGTTCAACGACACCCCGGCCAGCCTCACCGGCACCCTCGGCGCAATCGCCGCCACCGGCAGCCTGATCCTCTGGCCAACCCGCGAAGAACCGCGTTTGATGAGCCTGGTACCGCCGGTGCATTTCGCCCTGCTCAAGGCCAGCGAAATACGTGACAACTTCTATCAGGTGCAAGAGGAATTCGAGTGGGCCCAAGGCATGCCGACCAACGCGTTGCTGGTGTCCGGCCCGTCGAAAACCGCTGACATCGAGCAAGTGCTGGCCTACGGCGCCCACGGCCCGAAAGATCTCGTAGTTCTGATCCTGGAGGACCAATGACGCTTCCGGTGAATTTCCTGCGTGATGCGCAACAACTGATTCCGGCCGAGCGCCGTTTTGATGACCCGTTATCGACGCTGGCCTTTGGCACCGACGCCAGTTTTTATCGACTGATCCCGAAACTGGTAATCCGCGTCGAGTCCGAAGATGAAGTGGTGGCGCTGCTGAAACTGGCTCAGCGCGACCATGTCCCGGTGACCTTCCGTGCGGCGGGCACCAGCCTCTCCGGCCAGGCGATCAGCGATTCCGTTTTGATTGTGCTTGGGGATAACTGGAACGCTCGCGAGATTCGCGGCCAAGGTATGCAAATCCGTCTGCAACCCGGCGTAATCGGCGCACAGGCCAACGCGTGGCTGGCACCGTTCGGGCGCAAGATTGGCCCGGACCCAGCGTCGATCAACGCCTGCAAAATCGGCGGTATCGTTGCCAACAATGCCAGCGGCATGTGCTGCGGCACGGCACAAAACACCTATCACACGCTGGCCGGCATTCGATTGGTGCTGGCCGATGGCACGCGTCTCGACACCGAAGACGCTGCCAGTGTCGCCGCGTTTCGCAATAGTCACGGCCAGTTGCTGGAGCGTTTGGCGACCTTGGGCCGCGAGACCCGCGCCAACGCCGAACTCGCCGCACGAATCCGCCACAAATACCGTTTGAAAAATACCACCGGCCTGTCGCTCAACGCCCTGGTGGATTTCGATGAGCCTGTGGATATCTTGAGCCACTTGCTGGTCGGCTCCGAAGGCACCCTCGGCTTTATCAGCGCGGTGACTTACGACACGGTGATTGATCATCCGAACAAGGCGTCGGCGCTGATCGTATTCCCGGATGTGGAAACCTGCTGCAACGCGGTTACCGTGCTGAAAAGCCAACCGGTGTCCGCCGTGGAACTGCTGGATCGTCGCAGTTTGCGCTCGGTACAGAACAAACCGGGCATGCCTGCTTTCGTACAACAGCTGTCGAACAATGCCTGCGCGCTGCTGATCGAATCCCGCGCCGCGTCTTCCACGTTGCTGCAGGAACAACTGGCGCAAATCATGGCGTCGCTCAGCGGCTTCCCGGTGGAGAAGCAGGTCGACTTTACCGAAGACCCTGTGGAAAACGCCAAGCTCTGGGCGATCCGCAAGGACACCTTCCCCGCTGTCGGCGCGGTGCGCAAAACCGGCACCACGGTGATCATCGAAGACGTGACTTTCCCCGTCGAACAACTGGCCATCGGCGTGAACCGATTGATCGAGTTGTTCGACAAACATGCCTACGACGAAGCGATCCTTTTCGGACACGCGCTGGAAGGCAATCTGCACTTCGTCTTCACCCAAGGCTTCAACAACCCGGAAGAAGTCGCACGCTATCAAGCGTTCATGGACGACGTCGCGCAACTGGTCGCCGTGGAGTTTGGCGGTTCGCTGAAAGCCGAACACGGCACCGGGCGCAACATGGCGCCGTTCGTGGAACTGGAATGGGGCAGCGACGCCTATCAACTGATGTGGCAGCTCAAACGTCTACTCGACCCTAACGGTATTCTCAACCCGGACGTGGTGCTCAGCGAAGACCCGCAGATCCACCTCAAGCACCTGAAGCCGCTGCCGGCAGCCGACGAGATTGTCGACAAGTGCATCGAATGCGGCTTTTGCGAACCGGTCTGCCCGTCGAAAGGCCTGACCCTCAGCCCGCGCCAGCGCATTGTGATCTGGCGCGATATTCAGGCGAAAAAGCGTGCCGGCGTCGACACCCGAGAACTGGAAGAAGCTTACGAATATCAAGGCATCGACACTTGCGCCGCGACGGGGCTATGTGCACAACGCTGTCCCGTAGGCATCAATACCGGTGAGCTGGTGAAAAAGCTGCGCGGCCGACACGCGACGCATCAGAAAACCGCTGACTGGATCGAAGGAAATTTCGCCAAGACCCTGCAAGGCGCACGCTTCAGCCTGCACGTGGCCAACGGCGCACGAATGATGCTCGGCGCACCGCGTCTGACGAAACTTTCGGCAACCATAACGCGCCTGTCCAAAGGTCAGGTACCGTTGTGGACGAATGCGATGCCGCAACCGGAGAAGGCCATTCGTTTCAGCCCCAGCGTGGCGGACGAGCGCCCGCGTGTGGTCTATCTAGCTGCATGTGTATCGCGAGTGATGGGCCCGGCGGCGGGTGATAAAGAGCAGATGTCGCTGTACGACAAAACCCGTGGCTTGCTGGAAAAGGCCGGCTACCAGGTGGTTTTCCCGGACAATCTGGACAATCTCTGCTGCGGTCAGCCCTTCGCCTCGAAAGGCTACGCCGAGCAAGCAGAGCACAAGCGCCAGGAGTTGATCAGCGCCCTGTTGCACGCCAGTCGCGGCGGCCTTGATCCGATCTATTGCGACACCAGTCCGTGCACGTTGCGCCTGGTGCAGGACGTAGGAGAAACCCGTCTGGATCTGTACGACCCGGTGCGTTTCATTCGTACGCACCTTCTCGATCGACTCGACTTCATCCCGCAAGATGCACCGATTGCCGTACACGTGACCTGCAGCACTCAGCATCTGGGCGAAAGCCAGGCGCTGATCGATCTGGCGCGCAAGTGCAGCAACAACGTGGTGATCCCGGAAGGCATTCATTGCTGCGGGTTTGCCGGCGACAAAGGCTTCACCACGCCGGAGCTGAACAGCCACTCGCTGCGCACGCTAAAGGATGCGGTGCAGCATTGCAGCGAGGGGATTTCCACCAGTCGCACCTGTGAGATCGGCCTGACGCAACACGGCGGAATCGACTACCACGGGCTGGTCTATCTGGTGGATCGCGTGACCCGGGCGAAGGCCTGCTGAAGAAAAATAGAACCCTTGAGTTCGACTGTAGTCCACAGAATAACCCCGACTGATCGGGGTTTTTCTTCCATACGGTTGCCCGTCCTGACGGCCAGCGAAGTCTGGACCCCACTCGGTTCAAGGAGATACACATGAAACGTTCTGTACTGTTAGGTCTGTTCGTTACTGCATCGATGATGGCTTCCACTTCGTTCGCCGCGGACAAGCCTGCTGACCTGTGTGATGCCAATATTCAGACGATCAATAATGCCAAGGGGCAGCTGTCAGCGAACCCTGAGCTGAGTCAGCGTGCTAATGCCAGTGTAACCAGAGCTCAGTCGCTGAAGGCCGAGGGCAAGATCGATGATTGCGTTGCGGAAACCTCGCAAACCATCGTCGAACTGCGCAAAGCCACCGGTACCAACAACTGATCAATGTCCTGGCCAATCTTCGGGTTGGCCTTGCGGGCTGTTTGGCGTACACTGCACACGCTTGTTGCTCAATCAGATGTACCGAGCAATGAGTTCGGGGCCGTTTAGGATTCGACGCCGGTTGCGAAACTTTAGGTGCATGCCGACTTGGTAACAGAAGTCGTAAATCCACTGTTGCAACTACTTATAGTTGCCAATGACGACCAATACGGTGTTGCTCTCGCTGCTTAATTGCAGCTGACAATGCTCCTGGTACCTTCGGGTCCAGCAATCATCAGGGGATGTCTGTAAACCCAAAATGATTGTCATATAGAACAGAATCGCCGTGCAGTACGTTGTGGACGAAGCGGCTAAAACTTACACAACTCGCCCAAAGCACCCTGCCCTTCGGGTCGCTGAGGGTTAACTTAATAGAAACGGCTACGCATGTAGTACCGACAGCGGAGTACTGGCGGACGGGGGTTCAAATCCCCCCGGCTCCACCAACTCTCAACGACAAAGCCCGCCAAGTGCGGGCTTTGTCGCATCTGGCCCTCCCGTCCAGCCCCTCCCGCCAAAAACCACCCCGTCCACACACCTCAGTGCTCATGCCGATGATGCACATCCGGAAAATGCGCATGGCTATGCCGAATCGGCGTATGCACATGCGGATGACTGTGCGGCTCCGTTCCATCCCAGTCAAACCCGTGCGTATGCTGATGATGCTCGTCGTGTGTATGACGATGATCGTGCTCGAGCCGTTGGTGCTGATGCTCATGAGCATGGTTCTCCATCAGATGAATCCATACCCCCACGACCATTAACGCGGCAGCGAGCAGGAACATCAGCGATACCGACTCGCCCAGTAGCAGAATCGAGATAGCGGCGCCCAGGAACGGTGCGGTGGAAAAGTATGCGCCGGTGCGTGCACTGCCCAGCCCGCGGAGGGCGAGGACGAACATCACCAGGCTGACGCCGTAGCCGAGAAATCCGACCAGCAGGATGGGCACCAGCGTGGTGGCCGCAGGCATTTGCGTGCCGATGAGCAAGGCCAGGCCGCAGTTGACCAGACCGGCGACAAGGCCTTTGCTGCCGGCGATGAACAGTGCATCCGAGGCAGAGACTTTCCGCGTCAGGTTATTGTCGATGGCCCAGCAAAAGCAGGCGAAGGCGACGGCCAGTGGCCCTGTCCAGTCCTGCGCCGAGACGGCCTCTTGTGGCCAGGACAACACGACACCGCCGGCCACGATGGCGAGCATGCCGATCACGATTCGCCGATCGGCATTTTCCTTGAACACTACCCAAGCCAGCAGTGCCGTGAGCACTGATTCCAGGTTGAGCATCAGTGACGCGCTCGCGCCGGACGTTCTGGTCAAACCGAACATCAACGCCACCGGCGCCAGCACACCACCGAAGCCGATGGCGCCGGCCAGCCACGGCCATTCGCCGGTGCCGAGTCCGGAGCGCTGCCAGCCTCGATCGCGGGCAAAACGCAGGACGGTCAAGCCCAGACCGCTGCCCAGATAGAGCAAACCGGCCAATAGAATCGGTGAAATCTGTACCCCCAGCAGCTTGGCGAGTGGTGTGCTGGCGCCAAACAATGCTGCCGCAACCAAAGCGTAGAGAACGCTCACATTCATGACGGGATTACTCGCTCGGGCCGATGGAATACCGGCAATGATCATGGCAAAACTCAGGTGAGAATTATGTGAACAGCTGATTCGTGTCAGGAACATGACCTCATGCACGTGCTCAAATCCAGCAACATTTAATCCGCGTAATCACTGAGCGCCTGCTCGACACAGCTTCTATGCTGCGTACATCGAGATGCAATGGAGTTGAAGATGAAAAGCTGGATTGCCGCCGCGCTGGCCGCATTGATTTCTCTGCCGGTTCTCGCAGCAGATACTGGCGCTGTGCGCGTCGAACCGATCGCTTTCACAACCAGCGCCGACAGTGTTCAGCGCAAACAGTCGATCAAGGGCGACCAGACGGCGGAGTACAGATTCAACGCCAAGGCCGGCCAGATGCTCACCGTCGATTTCAAACCGTCCAACACCTCCGCCTACTTCAACATCACCGCCAAGGGCGCGGATTACGCGCTGTTCAACGGTTCGATCATGGGCAATCACTTTTCTGGCTCACTGCCTTCCGATGGGGAATACACCGTTCAGGTGTATCTCATGCGCAATGCGGCACGGCGCAATGAAGTCGCCAACTATGCGTTGTCTCTGAGGCTCGCCTCCGCCGATGCGGTGGACGGGACAAAACCGTTCAACCAGACACTGGAATTGCAGGGCATCGGCTTTCGCGTCAGCGCTGAGCAGGTCGATGGCCAACGGGTTTTGCGCATTGAACCCAAAGGCCTGGAAATCGATAACAGTGTGATCACCCGGCCACTCAAGGGCGATATCGTCCGCGCCGAGATTGGAGATCTGAACAACGACGGCTCGCCCGAAATATACGTTTTCACCCGCATTCCCGGACGCGGCATGCCGGGCGATCTGATTGCCTATTCGGCCAACAACAAGAAATCCCTGAGCGAAATCTACCTGCCGCCGGTCAGCGACAATCCGAAAATCGCTGAGGGTTATCAGGGCGAGGATTCGTTTGCAGTGGTGGAAAACGCGCTGGTGCAGCGCTTCCCGGTGTATGACAGCACTGACGCAGGCGCTGGCCGCACGGGGAAGATGCGCCAGGTTCAATACACGTTGGTGGCGGGCGAGGCCGGGTGGGTGTTGCGCGAAGATAAGGTGGCGGAGTACTGAGTTCCATCACCGGCTCACGCCAGCGGATAAAACCCGAAAGCGGTTAATCGCCACGCCCTCCTTCCTACATCGAACGTCCTAGGAAAATTCCCGCAACACGCGTCGACTTTGATGAACTGGTGCACCTTTCCTCATGACGTTACGCTCCACGACCACTGCCATCCAGCGGACGGTTTGGCAGCCGCAATTGCAGTGAATGTTCACTCCACGGAGCTACGTCATGAAGAAAATCCCACGCCTTTCGCTGGTTGGCCCGGCACCGTCCGATGCGCCAGCGTCCAGCAGCCAAACGCAATCGAATACCAGCGCACGCAGCGAAGCGCACAAACGGCGCCGTAGCATCCCGCTCAATCAACTCATCAGGGTGCGCGACGATGTCGACACACTGACCCTGCTCACCCACGCCAGTGAGATCCTCGATTCCCTCGCGGCCATCAGCGCAAACTTTGCCGATGAGTTCGACGGCTCGAAACGCCATGTGGCGGTGGCGATGAAGCAACTGAGCGCACTGGCCGAGATCCTTATTTGTCGGGCTCGGGACAATCTTGATCCGCAGAAGCCGCTGAACACTACCGGGCCTGAAACCCGCCATTGACGGGCGAAACCCCGGCGCTCGGTTGCGCTTCGGACTGCATGGGTGCCGCCCATCGAGATGAATTTTTCTTCACTGCAGCTGCGCGGCCAACCCTTGTACAGTCCGCTGGCTCATTCAAGAAACTACGGTTCGCCCGCGCTCCTGCGGGCTTTTTTTTGCCTCAAACAAAGCCCCCTCTTCGCCACGACTTGCCGTAACCCGGCGGATTGCGCGACTCTGCCGGAAGATCCCCCATTCCGGAGCGCCCGATGCCACTGTTGACCCTGCCCTGCCAACGCCTGACGCTCGCAATACTCGCTCCAGAGCAGGCCGAACTTGAAAGCGAGTTCTACCGACGCAACCAGCGCCACCTCGCGCCATGGTCGCCCATCCGCACCACAGAATATTTTTCCAGCGAGCAGATTCGCCGGCGCCTCGACGTGCAGGCCAGTGCATTCGAGGCCGGGCTGGCCATGCATTTTGCGCTGCTGACCCCGGATGGCCAGCAGATGATCGGCGCCTGCAACTTCAGCGGCATCATTCGCGGGGCCTTTCAGGCGTGTTATCTCGGTTATCACATCGACGAGTCTCGGCAGGGTCAGGGCTTGATGCAGGAAGCGCTGGAGGCTGCCATTGGTTACATGTTCGACACCCAGAACCTGCACCGGATCATGGCCAATTACATTCCCGGCAATGAGCGCAGTGCACGCCTGCTTGAACGCCTGGGTTTCGAACGTGAGGGTTATGCCAAGGCGTATCTGAACATTGCCGGGCGCTGGCAGGATCATGTGCTGACGGCGCTGGTCAATCCGCTGTTCGAAACGCCGGAGAAGCGTTGGTCGCGACAACTGGCCTAGCTTCACAATTTGTTCAGGATTGCCGACGTATGCTCAGGTCTCCCGCCCCTTCCGGTTGCCTGATCATTATGTCGCGTGCCGTCACTTCGCTGTTTCTGCTTGCCGCCCTGTTGTTTTTCTTCGCGCTGGGTGGCCATCAATTGCAAGGTTCCACCGAAGCCCGCGTCGCCGGGATCGCCATGGAGATGCACCTGGACGACGACTGGGTGACACCTCGTTTGTTCGGCGAACCGTTTCTGGAAAAACCACCGCTGAGCCTGTGGCTGGATGCGGGTGCGATGCGCGTGTTCGGCGTTTCACCGTGGGCCGTGCGGCTGGCATCGGCGGTTGCCGGGTTGCTCAGCGTGATGGTGTTGTACGGGATGATGCGCCGGTTTGGACGACCGAAAATGGTCGCCTGGACCGCCGGCATTCTTCTCGCGACCATGGCCAGTTACTGGAGCAATGTGCGCGGCGTCGGCGAGGACGCGCTGCTCGCACTCGGCGTGAGCACAGCGCTGCTGGCCTTTTTCCAGGCGCAACGGGCATCGACGCCGGGCAACTCGCTGTTGTTTGTCTTCGGGATTGCCATCGCCACGTTGAGCAAAGGCGTGCTGGGGCTGGCCATGCCGGGGGTGGTGATTTTTGCTTATCTGCTGGCTGACAGCCTGATGGACAAACGCCTGAAAATCGCAGATTGGTTGCGACCCGGTTTACTCACCATGCTCGGTTTGATCCCGCTGCTGATCTGGCTCGTCATCCTCTACCAGCACGGCGGCGAACAAGCCGTCAAAGAGGTGCTGCTGACCAACAGCGTCGGGCGCTTCAGCGGTTCGTTCGTCGAGGCCGGGCACTACGAACCGTTCTATTACTACCTCGCCAAACTGCCGGAAGCCTTTTTGCCGTGGAACATTCTGGTGTACCTGGGGCTCTGGCATTTCCGCAAACAATTGAAGGCCGACCGTTACCTGCTGTTTTTCAGCCTGTGGATCGTGGCGCAGTTCATCATGCTGACGTTGGCGTCGAGCAAACGCACGGTGTACCTGATGTCGATGACACCCGCCGCTGCGGTGATCGCAGCAGAGTATGCGGGCGTGCTGTTCGAGCGCTTGAAGCAGTATGAATCCGGTAATGGATTCGTAGGCCGAATCGCCCGGCAGCGTCAGACACTGGCAGTCGGTGTGCTCACGCTGGTGATCGGCAGTTACCTCGCCGCCGCGCAGTGGGCATTGCCTCATGCCGACAAAAAGCTTTCGTTCCTGCCGTTGAGTGCAGAGATTCAGACGCTGCAAACCGCCGGGCATCAAGTCGCGCTGTTTCAGGCCAATGAGCGGGTCGGTGGCGCTACGGTCTTCTATACCCAGCAAGTGCTCAAAGGCTTGGATACCGACGCGCAGTTGCGAGATTTTCTCGCGGCATCACCCTCGCATGTCGTGGTGATGGCCGGCGACAGCGAACCCACCGCCCCACTGAAAGTGCTCAAGACAATGATGGTCGGACGACAGGCGTATTACTTCGTCGGCTATTGAGGGCCTGCGCAGCCCCATAAAAAAACCCGCCGATGATTGGCGGGTTTTTCATTTGATCCGAACGGGCTCAGATAGAGACTTCAGCACTGAAAGCTTTCTGCTCACGCTTGCCCAGCACCGGCAAATCCAGCCGCGCCCGCCCGTAGAACGCCAGCGCCGTCAGCAAACACGCCAGCCAGACAAAGATCCCGGCCCAGAACGTGTGGGACATGTAATGCCAGCCCTGCAGCACGCGAGTAGTGCCGTAAACCAATCCCAGCAGCAGCGAGCCCCACAAGATGGCACTGGAAAAACGCCATTGATAGCGCCTAGCTACGAAATACAGTGCCAGCATGGTGAAGCCGCCCGACGCATGGCCACCCGGCCAGCAACGGCCACTGCCGGCTTCATGAAACAGTTGAAAATTGCTGTACCACTCGATGTGGGCCATTTTCCCGCCGTACAGCGTGGTTTCGATCGGGCAGTAAACGCTGGTGTGGGATTTGAGGAAGTGAATCACCCCGGTGCAAACGGCAAATGCGACCACCACAAACAGAAAGTCCCTACGATGATCAGCGGCAAATCGCAGCACAGGCGCGACTTTGCTGCGCTCCAGCATTGCGCCGAGGCGCGGACGCTTGTGCGGATTGACCAACGGCCAGACCACCGACAGCAGCGCGCCGATCAGGGCGATTTCCGCCGTCCAGTTGGGAATGATCCGCGCCCATTTGTGCGTGAGTTTTTCGAAGAAGTGGATTTTGTCGATCGGGAAGGTTTGTGTCAGCGGATCGAACAGCAGGTTGCTGAAGGCGATGTCGATTTTGGTCATGTCGAACATCAGGAACACCAGCGCCGCACAGACCAGCGGAATACCAACGTTGTAAACGTAGAAGCGGGATTTCATCGGGTGTTCACCGTGCGCCAGTCGGAGGCTTCAATAAAGCCGAGCATCTTGGGAGCCGCCGGGCTGGCAGCAGAGACGAACAACGACGAGCCGTAACCCGCGTTTGAAGTCGATACGTTGAGGTCTTTCTCGATTTGCGCCATGCACTCGCTGTGGGTCACCAGAATCAGGTTGCGCCCCGGGATCTTGTGGGTCAGCGCATCCTGCAACATGCGCCCCCGGCAATTGATCAACCAGTCGTCGCCACTGGCGGCATGGTTGAACATGTAACCGGCGGTCTGCACCGTGCGCATCGACGGGCTGTTATAGATGTCGGCGTTGTCCAGGCCCAGTTGCTCGAACCGCGCACCGACCGCCACCGCGACACTGCGCGAGCGATCGGTGATGCCGTCATTGCCACTCAGGCACGCAGCCCGGGAGTGATCGCAACGCTCAACGTGCCGCACCAGCACGATCATCTCGCCCTTGGCCCACCCCGCCGCCAACGCTTGCGCACCGGCGACATTGCCGTGGGCCAGGTCCGGCACCGCCGCCGGCGCCAGCAACCACAGAGTCAAAGGGAGCACCAGAATCGAAGCGGCCAACACCACCCAGGTGTTGCGAAACCGCGCCAGACCGCTCAGGTCGATCGAGCGTTTGACGCCGAACAGACTCAGTCTCAATTCCACAAAAACGCCTCGCCACGTTGCTTCACAGGTCATTCGATGCGGCGAAAGTACAGAGACGGGCGTGGGCAGCCAGTGAAACCCATGTGAAAAAAGTCTTGGGATCCGTTGTTACAAATTCCGTAGGACAAAATCCTTTCAGCTCTGGGAAATGCGGCCGATACAGACCTGCTAACACCCTTGCTGGCTCAAAAAAACAACAATCTTCCAGCCTAACCGACGACAAGAAACCCAACGTTTCTGGAGGATTTTTGATGAATAGCTGGTTCGGCAACATCAGCGTGAACATGAAATTGGGCCTGGGCTTCGGCCTCGTGCTGGCCCTGACCTGCGTATTGGCCCTGACGGGCTGGACCAGCCTCGGTGGCCTGATCGACCGCAGCAACTGGATGAGCGACATCACCCAGCTCAATGCGGGTTTGACCAAACTGCGCGTGGTGCGCCTGCAATACATGCTGACCAATGGCGATGAAACCGCCGCGCAGAACGTGCAAACCACCCTTGAAAGCTTCGCCGCGCAACAGCAGAAGCTGATCAACAGTTTCAAGAGCCCGGAAAACGTCAAACTGCTCAAGGAGCAGGCAGCGACCATCGCTGAATACCAGACCTCGCTGAACAAAATGCGCAACGCCTATCGCACCGGCAACAGCGCCCGCGACAGCATGAGCGTGAGTGCCGAGACCGCGTACAACCAGATCGAATCGATCAGCAAACGCGTGCAGCAGATGGACATGAGCGAGCAGCGTTTCGAACAGTTCCAGGCGATCACCGCCGCCAAGGAAGCGTTCATCCTCGCGCGCTACGAAGTGCGCGGCTACACCGCCACCAGCAACGCCGAAACCGAGCAGAAAGCCGTCCGCCAGATCGACGCGGCCATCGCCAGCCTCAAGTCTTTGAATGCGCAATTTGCTGCGACGCAGCAAGATGCCTTGCGCCAATTGGAATCCGCGTTGACCAGCTATCGCAGTGCGTTGATGGCGTACAAGAACGCCAACACCGATGCTGTGCAGGCGCGTAAGGAAATGACCGACCAGGGCAGCACCATCGTCGCCCTGAGCGAGCAGCTGTATCAGATCCAGCTCGATCGCCGTGACGCTGAAAGCGCCCAGGCACGCACCTTCCAGTTGATCAGCACCCTGCTGGCGCTGTTGGTCGGCGTGATTGCTGCGGTGATCATCACCCGTCAGATCACCCGTCCGCTGCAAGAAACCCTGGCCGTGGTCGAACGCATTGCCAGCGGCGACCTGACCCAGAACGTCACCGTCACCCGCCGCGACGAACTCGGCGTGCTGCAACAAGGCATCGCGCGCATGGGCGTAACCCTGCGCGACTTGATCAGCGGCATCCGCGACGGCGTGACCCAGATCGCCAGCGCCGCCGAAGAACTCTCGGCCGTGACCGAGCAGACCAGCGCCGGCGTGAACAGCCAGAAGGTCGAGACCGATCAGGTCGCCACCGCCATGCACGAGATGACCGCCACCGTGCAGGAAGTCGCGCGCAACGCCGAAGAAGCCTCGCAAGCCGCTGCCGCCGCTGACGGCGAAGCCCGTGAAGGCGACAAAGTGGTCAACGAAGCCATTGCGCAGATCGAGCGTCTGGCCAGCGAAGTGGTGCGTTCGACCGAAGCCATGAGCGTGTTGCAACAGGAAAGCGACAAGATCGGCAGCGTGATGGACGTCATCAAAGCCGTGGCCGAACAAACCAACCTGCTCGCCCTCAACGCCGCGATCGAAGCCGCCCGTGCCGGTGAAGCCGGTCGTGGTTTTGCCGTGGTCGCTGATGAAGTTCGTGGCCTGGCTCAGCGCACACAGAAATCCACCGAAGAAATCGAAGGCCTGGTCGCCGGTCTGCAGAACGGCACCCAGCAGGTTTCGGCGGTGATGAGCAACAGCCGCGCCCTGACCGACAGCAGCGTCGCCCTGACCCGCAAGGCCGGTGCATCGCTGGAAAACATCACCCGTACGGTGTCGAATATTCAGTCGATGAACCAGCAGATCGCTGCGGCGGCTGAACAGCAAAGTGCAGTGGCTGAAGAGATCAGCCGCAGCATCATCAACGTACGCGACGTGTCGGAACAGACCGCCGCAGCGAGCGACGAGACCGCCGCGTCGAGTGTTGAACTGGCGCGTCTGGGTGGTCAGTTGCAGCAGATGGTCAGCCACTTCCGCGTTTGATCTTGATCTCGCGCTGAAGCAAAAAACCAATCGCGGGCAAGCCCGCTCCCACAGGGTTTGGAGTCGTTCACAGATGTTGTGTTCGACTCATGACGTGTGGGAGCGGGCTTGCCCGCGATTGTGTTATGGCCTTTCACCGCTTCACGTCAAACCACACCGTGCATAAAAAACTCGACCGGCACTTTAAAGAACTCAGCGAATCCCTTTATCTGGGCAACGGTCATTTTTCGCTTGTTATTCAATATCTCTGAAACAGCACTCTGAGTTGCGATCTCAGACAAGTCCTTCTGTTTAACGCCTCTTTCCGACAGCAGAAACGCCAGCGCTTCAGATTGGGACGAATAAGCAATCAACACCGTTTCATTTTCGTACTCATAAACCCGATCAGCCACAAACTCCGCAAACCGTGCCGCAGCATGATCCTCGGTGTTCGCGTGGGAATAAAGCTCATCAATCAGGGCCATTCGCACTTGCAAGTCATTGTCGTTTTTTATCGGGTTCGCTAGAACGTCAAGAACGGGAAAATCATCAACCATAAAGGAGTCCAGCCTGCTGGCTTCAACCTTTTTACGCTTCATGCGATCACCTTTTTCTTATGATTTTGTTAACTATGAAGTGACTCAGCTCTGCCAAGGATTAATCACCTCGACACCACTGAACTGAAAATCCTTCACGTTACGGGTGGCTATGGGAACACCATGCGTTCGGCAGATAGCAGCAATTTGCGCATCAGCCATCGAAGCCGCACGGCCCTTCGACTCGCACTCAGCGACCAGCGTTGCGTATTCGACAGCGGCATGAGCATCGAACGGAAAAATGCGCCCGGCGAAGTCCTCTTCGAACATCGCCATGGCATGAGCCTCAAGTTTCTGTTTGCGCTTACCGGAAGGCAGCCGTGCGATGCCGTGGAGTATTTCTGCCACGGTCACGGCACTCACAGCCAGTTCCAACGCAGGCTGTGCATCAACCCAGGCGAGCACCCGGGTCTCAGGCTCGATTCGCATGAACTCTGATAGAACGTTGGTATCAAGCACTATCATTCAGAGAAATCCACCGCAGTGGCTTTCTCTGAACGCTCCGGCAAATCGAGGTCTATTCCGCCGACAGCACTGAATCTGTTGCGGATTCGGCTGCCGAGACCACCGGCACGGTCAACCGTCGTCAGAGCCCTGCCTAAAATGAGTCGAGCTTCTTCCTCCATGGAATGCCCATTGTGAGCCGCGGTGATGCGTAGCTGTTCCTTGAGCTTTTCATCAAGGTTTCGAATTGTAATGCTGGCCACGACGCCCCCTGCAATCAATGAAATCACTGATTGCAGGCTAGCACATCTTCAACTATCAAAACTCGGCGACTTTACGAACGGTATCCCGCTTAACGAGTCCCACGCTGGCGCAACGCCGACGGCATGAAGTACGCATCCTCCGGCACCGGTTGAGCGAAATCGACTGTCTCCGCTTCTTCGTTATCAAGGTTCTGCACGTAGTAGCGGCGCGCCTGCAAATCGTGGAAAACATCCAGCGCACTCCACGTCGTCGGCAGGTCGTAGAAGTTTTTCAGGTAGGCCATCGACACCCGCCACAACTCCCCTCGCCCATCGTATTGATCAACCAGCGCGGCGCCCCAGCTGTCTTCATCGAGAAACAGTACACGTTTGGAGTAGATGTGCCGTGCGCCCGGTTTCAGGTTGCCTTCGACCACCCAGACCCGGTGCAGCTCGTAGCGGGTGTATTGCGGGTTGAGGTGGCCCGGGGTGAGCAGTTGCGCGTACTTCACGTCGGGGCTGCTGACTTTGTAGTTGTTATAGGGGATGTAGATTTCCTGTTTGCCCTTGAGCTTCCACTCGTAGCGGTCCGGTGAGCCGTTGAACAGGTCAGTGTCATCGGCGGTGCGCAGGCCATCGGAGGATGCGATTGGTGTGTCGTAGGCAAGGTTCGGTGCACGGCGTACGCGGCGTTGGCCGGCATCGTAGATCCAGGCCTGGCGCGCGTCCTTGAGCTGATCGAGGGTTTCGTGCACGAGTGCAGCCCCGCCGGCCAGGCGCGCTGGGCTTTTCACGAAGGCGAGGTAGTAGAACAGGATGTTTTTCAGATCGGCGAACTGGCCGTTCGGGCGGTAGAAGTTGAACAGCGCTTCCTGCTGCGACGTCACCAGCGCGAAGCTGCCGTTGCGCTGCACCGGCGCCTCGGAGGCGCGGCGCACGACGTAGATGCCGCGATAGCGAGTGATGTGGTTCCACAACACTTCAACGCCGTCCTTGGGCACCGGGAACGGTACGCCGCCGTAGGCATCCGAGAAGCCGCTGCCGCCTTCGAGCAATTTGGCCGAGGTCGCATTCTTGAGAGTGTTGTCATACAGCCATTGCGGCGCCGAGCCGGAGCGGCGGGACGGATAGACCGGCATCTGGAAGGTGTCGGGGTAGCTGTTGAACAGCGCGATCTGGCCGGGGCTGAGGTGCCCTTTGTACTGGTCGAGATTGGCTTTGGTGATGGTGAACAGCGGTTTGTCTGCAGCAAAAGGATCCGGGTGATGCTGACCCGGTTTGTAACCGGCCGGGGCTTGAGTGATGCCACCGGTCCACGCAGGGATGGTGCCGGCGGCGTTGCCGGCGCGCTCGGCGCCCATGGGGGTCAGGGTGGTTTTCAGTTGTTCGGCTTGTTGCGGGGTGATGGCGGCCAGAGCGGTGCCGGCGGCCAGGCCCAATACCAGCCCTAGCGAAGCCTTGGTCAATCTTGAAGTGCGAACCATGATCTTCTCCAAAGTACAAAAACCTGTGGGAGCTGGCTTGCCAGCGATTGCGGAGGGTCATCCACCATTGATGTCGAATGTGCTGCCGTCATCGCGGGCAAGCCCGCTCCCACAGGGGAACGGGGTACCGCAAGATTTGCTCTAGGCAATCACAAGAAATACTTCAGGTTGAACCCGACGTTGTCGCGGTCGCGAATACCGTTGTTCTGCCCGCCGCCGTAGAACTCGGTGTATTGCAGTTCGGCTTCGAGCTTGTTCTGGTAGTTGGCCTTGATCCCCAGCGTGTAGGCCTTGCGACCTTCAATGGTGTTGCCGGCCTGATAGCTATTGCCCTCGAAATCATCCTTGTAAACGATGTAGGGCGAGACGTTGACCCCGGCGTAAACGTCGTTCCAGGTGCCGTTGAGCATGGCCGTGTAGCTGTAGGAATTGCGGTTGACCTGATCGTCACGATCACCGCCCGACACATAGGAATAGTTACCGGTGCCGGCGTAGAAGCGACGGCTGCCGTCATACGCGGTGTATTGCAGACTGCTGCCGCGCAAGTGTTCGGAGGCCAGTTCGAAGATGCCGAACAGCGAGTCGAACGAAGCCGTCGGGCCGAAGTTGTAGATGGTCCCCAGCGAGGTGTTGAACGCTTCGACGCGCTCGGCGTTATTGATCTGGCTGTCGAGCGTCACCATCTGCCCGCCGACGTTGATCGACCGCCCCGTCACCGCCACAGCCGCACCGTTGGCCAGGTCGCCAATCAAATCGTTGGTGGCTGCAACGCCAATTGGCAGGTTCGGCCGATAAGCAATCTCACCAAACACCGACGCCTCGCCCAACGTGGTGTTGAAGCTGAAGCCGTACATGCGGATGTCTTCGGCGTAGCGGCGATGCGCCTGGATATTGCCCATCACATCCGCCGTCGCCAGACCGTTGGCCAGCGCCCCGGCCTGACTGCCAGCGACGCCCGCCAGCAGATTGGTCAGCGCATCCATGTCGATGCCGTTGTAGCCGCCCAGATCCGCCGCGATGGTCGGTTCCTTGGCGTGGTAATTGACCATGTACAACCCGAACTCGGTGCTGTTGAGCTGCTCGGCGATGTAGCGAAAGGCGAAGCCGAACTGGCCATCGTTGCGCGCGTTGTAGTCCTTGCCGATGCTCGCCACTTTCAGCGTGTTGCCGTAGGCCGGAGTGACGCCGTTGGCGTACAGGCCAGTGGTTTGCAGGGCGGGACTCAGCAACGGGTTGTTGCCCAGCGCGCTGTACAAACCGATGACGTTGCCAAACCCCGGCACCGGCGTGTCGAGCGCCGTGCCGCTGAAATTGTTGTAACCGGTGTTGCCGCCATCGGCGAACAGATCGGTTTGCGAGTAGAAGGTGCCGACCGGGTCGATGCGGGTTTCCTTCCAGTTGGTCTGGTAGAAACTCTCCAGGGTCAGCGAGTCGGTCAGGCCGATGTTAAAGCTCAGCGCCTCGACCGGCACCAGCACTTCCTTGACCTCGGCGCCGGGCAAGCGGTACTTGGCGGCGTCCACCGGGTTGGTGGTGTTGATCCCGCCGCGATAGAAAATCCCCTCGCCCCAGTTGAACACTTGCCGACCGACGCGCGCGGTCACCGGCATCTGCGCAACGTCCCAACTGCCGTGCACATAGGCGTCGAGCATCTCGATGCGACTGCCGGCGATGTCGCGGGTCTGCCCGGTGAAATGGTCGTCCTGCGGGTAACTCTGGCTCGGCTGCGAAGGACTGTTGTTGTCGAAGTAGTCGTTGCGCTTGTCCATCAGTTGCGTGTCGTAGAACGCGGTGCCACGCACGAACACGCCGTAGTTCTGATAATTGGCCTCAAGCTCGGAGGTGATCTTGTACACCTCGGAAACCAGCCCGGTGTCGAAGTTGCGATTGCCGTCGTTGGTGTTGACGTCATCGTTAGTCTTGTCGCGGCCCTGCACCCGCCACAAACGGCCGTAAGACAACGTCGTGTCGAGGGAGCCGGTGACCTGCTTGTCCATCAGGCTGAACTCCACCGCGTGCGCCGCATCGACTGCGCACAACTGCAGCAGCCCTGCCAGGCCGACACCGGGGAGCGCGGCGCCCGTCAGGCGCAATCGAGTGTTGATCATCTGTTCCTCCTTCCCTGTTTTTTATTGTTGTGGTGTGCGTTGCCGCGCACTACGGCGCCAATCCCGCGCTGACGTAAATCCGGCTGTGCGCGCCGAAATGTCCGAGTAACCTGAACAGCTGCTGGTTAAGTGCCGGGTGGTCGAAATCTTCGCTATGAAGTTGATTGCCGCTGCTGAAATCACTGCTGACGGGCGCCGTTTCCAGCCACTGGCCGATGGCCTCGTCGAAGGCTGCGGAGTCGTTGACGGCTTCGGCGCTGACCACTTCGCGCAGGTAGTCGACCGAGTACGGCGGGTAGGTTTTGTCCTGGGGCAAATCGGCGTAAGCCGCGAGCATCGGATGCGGCTGACCGGCACGCAGCAGGCGGCGCAGCCAGGTCGACTGGTACTTCTCCACTTCCATATGCCGGGTCGCGACGCGTTCGATGGAGGCTTGTTTGTCCTCAGCGAAACCGACGATGGCCTTGCCTTCCAGCAACAGCAGACTGGCAAGGTCGACGCCCGGCAATGGCTTGGCGTGATACGGCTGGGTCAGGTCCTGAATGTGGTGCAGGCCCCAGCCGAGAAAGCGATAACCCCAATACGGATGGCCGCTGGCAAACGCCAATCGCGCCAGGCCCATGTATTGATACGCGCGCCAGTCCGGCCAACTGCGCTCAAGGAAACCGGCAGCCGCGTACACCACCGCGCTTTCGTGGAAGAAGCCCATGTGGAACGGCGCCTGCGAGCTGTACTGGAAACGCGCATCGCCGAACGGTTGCGGGCCGAAACCGTACAGCGCGCCGACCTCGCCAGGGTTGTCACTGAACAGATTGATGTCGTGGCCGTAATCCGGCTCATCAGCGGCGCTGGCGAGCACGGCGAGAGGCGCGACTTTTTCGTGCTCGGTGATAACGATGAAACGCTGGCGACTCCACGGTGACAGGGTTTGCTCGACCATGACTTGATTGGCCTGCAAATGCTCACGTTCGGGCAGGTCTTTACCGGGCAGCGGCTGAATGACCATCGCCAGATGAATCTCGGGATTGATGCGCAACGCGGTGAGGAAATCGTGGCGCAGATTGTCACTCGGCACCGCCGGCAATTTCAGGTTATCGGGGCGTGGCGGGTACTGAGCGAAGTGCGCGCGGGCGAAGGTTTCCTGTTGCTCCAGCAGCGCCAGCACGGCCGGGTATTGCTCGCTGAGAAAACGCTCCAGTGGCTCGACTTCGACCGCTGGCGCATCGCGCAACGCCGGCAGATCCTGCAACGCCAGATAGCTGCCCACCGTATGGTTCGACCAGCCCCAGGCGCTCGGGGCCGTTGCACAAAGCAGCAACAGGAGGAAGGTCAGCTTCATTGCTTGTCGTTCTTATTGGCGGTGCCGAGGGGGATGAGCCTAACAACCGACCCCGCCGCTGACACTGTCCGATCTCACCAGAAAAGTTCTCCGATGGCGCCACATCGAATCGCAATACGGTCCCTGTAGGAGCTGCCGAAGGCTGCGATCTTTTGACTTTGATTAAAAAACAAGATCAAAAGATCGCAGCCTTCGGCAGCTCCTACAGGGGATTTGTGGTGGTCTGCTAGGCGGGGTAACCGGTGATTTTGCGGATGCTCTGATACAGCGGTTTGAGCTGGCGGTACATGCGCAGGTACACGTCCTTGTACAGTTGCTCATAGATTTTCTGCGCCTCGGGCTGCGGTGTGAAAACCGCGCCGACCCGGGTCATCGCCGCGATGGCCGTGGGGAAATCCGCATGCAATCCCAACCCCACCGCACAGCAAATCGCCGCGCCCAGACCGGACGCTTCATACACATGCGGACGCTCCGCCGGCAGGCCGAAAATATTCGCCGTGAGCTGCATCGCCGCATCACTCTGCGAGCCGCCACCGGCCACGCGCAAACGCTTGACCGAGACCTTCGAACGCCGCTCGATGTTTTCCATTCCCTGGCGCAACGCGTACGCCAGCCCTTCCAGAATCGCCCGGTAAATATGCGCACGGGTGTGCACATCACCGAAGCCGATCATCGCGCCTTTCGCCTCGACACCCGGCTCGCGAATCCCCGGCGACCAGTACGGTTGCAGCATCAGGCCCATCGACCCTGGCGGCACCGCATTGACCAAGGCATCGAACAGTTGCTCCGGCTCGATGCCCTGCTCTTTCGCTTGCTGCATCTCGCGCAAACCGAACTCGTTCTTGAACCAACTGACCATCCAGTAACCGCGATAAATCATCACCTCGCAGTTGTACTGATCCGGCACCGCCGATGGATATGGCGGGATCAACGGGACGATTTCCAGATAGCGCGAGCGGGTGCTGGTGATCGTCGCCGTGGTGCCGTAGGACAGGCACACCGTGCTCGCATCGATCACGCCGGAACCGACCACTTCGCAGGCCTTGTCGGCGCCGGCCGCAATCAGCGGCAAGCCTTCGGGAATACCGGTGTGGCGAGCGGCTTCAGCGGTGATGTAGCCAAGGGTTTCACCGGGTTTGTGCAGGCTCGGCAATTGCTCGGGGCGCACTGCCAGCGCCTGCCATTTCCAGTCACTCGGCGCAGCCCATTTCAAGCGTTTGAAGTCGAACGGCAGATAGCCGACGCAGCAACCCACAGAGTCGACAAAACGCCCGCACAGGCGATGGGTGAGAAAACCGGACAGCAGCAAAAACTTGTCTGTTGCCGCCCAGACTTCCGGCTGATGCTGAGCGATCCAGTTAGCCTCGGCCTGAGCACGAAAATAATCCACGGTGGCCTGGGCCCCGACCAGTTTGAACAGCCAGCCCCACGGTCCTTTGATCCCGCCTTGGACTTCGCTCTGCCGTTGATCGAGCCACAGAATCGCCGGGCGCAATGGCTTGCCCTCAGCATCGACGTTGATCACCGTGCCGCGCTGAGTCGTCAGGGAAACGCCGGCAATCTGCGCGCGATCAATCCCCGTCTGCTGCCAGACCTGCTGGCACGCCTCGCCGAGTTTTGCCCAGTAATACTCCGGATCCTGCTCGGCCCAGCCCGGTTGCGCCGAGTAATACGCCTGCAACTCGACCTTGCCTTTGCCAAGCAGATTGCCCTGCAAATCGAAGAGCAGCGCGCGCACGCTCTGGGTGCCGTTGTCGATGGCCAGCAGGTAACGCTTGTTCGGGTGGTTATCCATGGAGCTCTCTTCAAGGGGCATCATGGCGTGGCATCCGGTAAACCGTGATGGCGTTGCCACAACGCCTGATAACGCTGCACTTCCTGCTGCCAGTGGTCGTCGCTCCAGGCCAGTCGAGGCTGGCAGAGTTGGCGGATGGCGGTGAAATATTCTTCGCCACCGCGCGGTAACAGCAGACCGAGACGCGTGCGGCGCAGCAGTAAATCATCCAGGTGCAAAACCATTTCACTCTCGCAGGCGAACGCCAATTCCGCCCATAACGTGTCCGTAGCGCCGACAGTTTCGTGGCCGACATCTTTGATCAGTTGCGCCAGCCTCGGCAGATTTCGGCCATGCCGTCCGGCCAGACGTCGCCACTGATGGCTGTTGAGTGTCGGGATCGGCAACGCAGGTACAGCGGCAAACACGGGCGCGGCGTCATCGACAAAGGCACGACCCAGCAGGCTCGCGCAGGCCTTGAGCACTTCGATGGCTTGCGGGCGAAACGTGGTCAGTTTGCCGCCGGCCAGTGTCACGCAACCGGGTTCCTGCCACAGCACATGCTCGCGGGTTTCGTTCGACGGTTTGTCTTGAGTCGCACCTGCGCTGCTCACCACCGGACGCACACCGGACCAGGTCGACAACACATCCGCCGCGCTCACTTCGGCGCCGGGAAACTGTTGCGTACAGGCGGCCAGCAGATAGTCGAGCTCTTCGCCGCTGATGCTCGCGCTCTGATCCAGATCGTCGCGATGATCGAGGTCCGTAGTGCCGACCACCGTCGCGCCCTCCCACGGAAAAACAAACACCGGACGCCGATCGCGCTGATGCAGAAAGGTGAATGCCTGCGCCACCGGCAATCGCCAACCCGGCAGCAACAAATGACTGCCGCGCAACGGTCGCAATTGCCGTGGTGCCTCTGGCGGGCGCAAGCGTTCAGCCCAGGCTCCGGTGGCGACAGCAAGCACGCCGCAGCGCAATTGCAATGACGAACCGGCCTCGCAATCCTCGACCTGAACGCCACACACTCGGCCGTTTTCTCGCAGCAAATGTTCGACGCGCACACCATTGACCACGACAGCGCCATCAGCCCGCGCTTCGCTCAACACACGCATCACCAGCCGCGCATCATCGGTCAGCGCATCGACAAAACAGGTGCCACCGAGCAAGTCGTTTTCCTTCACCCCCGGCGCCAGATATCGAAGCTGTTGCGCATCATGAAATCGATGGTTGCGCCGGCCCGCCAAAGCGTCGTAAACGCTCAGCAAACCACCCAACACTCGTGGCCCGGGAAAGCCGCCGCGATAGTGCGGCATCAGGAAACTCATCGGCTCGACCAGCCCCGGCGCTTCGTCGAGCAAGCGCTGACGCTCGCGCACCGAATCGCGGGTCAGGCGCCACTGGCCTTTGGCGATGTAGCGCAAACCGCCATGGACCATTTTCGACGATCGACTGGAGGTGCCCCAGGCAAAATCGCGCTGTTCCAGCAGCAGACAGCGCCAGCCTCGGCGCGCGGCTTCACGCAGGATGCCGGCGCCGCTGATGCCGCCGCCGATGACGATCAGATCCCAGGTTTCCTCGGCCAGCGTCGGCAGAATTTGCCGGCGCCACGCGGCGTTCCAGTGCTGACTCATGGCCGTCACTCCGGCAGCAGCGTGCCGGGGTTGAGGCGCCCGGCCGGATCGAAATGCTTGCTCAGCGCCTGCAAGGTGTCCATCGCCAGTGCGCCCTTCTCACGCAACAGGTACGGCGCGTGATCCTTGCCGACACCGTGCTGGTGACTGATGGTGCCGTGGTTGTCGACGATGGTCTGGCTGGCCGCGTGTTTGAGCGCTTGCCAGCGCGCCAGCGTCGCGGGGTAATCCGCTGCTGGGCGAAACACGTAGGTGGTGTAGATGCTCGAACCTTCGCCGTAGACGTGGGACAGGTGGGTGAACACATGCACGCGCTCGCCCTCAACGGCCAAAGCCTCGCGCAGGCTGTTTTCAACGAGGTTGAGCAGGTGGTCGACATTGCTCCAGTCGGTGGCGGTTTCGAGGGTGTCGACCACGTAACCGGCGTTCCACAGGTTCTCGCGCAAGTAGGGGAAACGGAAGCGGTTCTGCGCCCACTTCTTGCCGAGCAAGGTGCCGGTGAATACGCCGCCAAAGGCCTTGAGGTGTTGTCGCGCCTGTTTCAGCGACAGTGCGTTTTGTCGACGATTGCCGGTCACGCCGAAGGTCAGCAGGCATTTGCCCTCTGCCGCCCCCCTTAGCTTCAAATACTTTTCCAGCCAGGCGATTTGTTGCGGATGACCGGCCAACGCCAGCTGCGTTTCGGTTTCCACCGCGTTGGACAGGCGCAGCATCGACAGCGGCACGCGTGCCTGGGCCAATTGGCGGATCGCCCTTAGCGCTTGCGGCCAGTCGGGTAGAAACACGCCGTAGAAACGCTCATCAGCAGGCAATGCGCTGATCCGCACCTTGACCTCGGAAATGATCCCGAAACGGCCCTCGCAACCGAGCACCACTTCGCGCAGATCGGGCCCGGCGGCAGAGGCCGGGAAGGTTGGAATCTCCAGCGGCCCGACGAAGGTTTCCAGGGTTCCGCCCGCAAACAATTGCTCGATGCGGCCATAGCGCAGCGACTGCTGGCCGCTGGAACGACTGGCGACCCAACCACCCAGCGTCGACAGCTCCCACGACTGCGGGAAATGCCCCAGCGTGTAGCCTTTCGCACGCAACTGGCTCTCGACCTGCGGCCCGCTCGCGCCGGGGCCGAACGTCGCCAGCAGGCTTTGTTCATCGAGGTCGATCAGGCGATTCATCCGCGCCAGTGAAACCGTCACCACTGGCCGCGCAGAATTTGCTGGATTGATGTGCCCGGCCACCGACGTGCCGCCGCCATAGGGGATCAGGCACAGGTCCTGTTCGTGAGCGAGCGCCAGCAACTGGCGGATGTGTTCGGCGGTCTCGGGAAACGCCACCGCATCGGGATAATTGCCCAGCGCACCTTCGCGCAACGCCAGCCAGTCCGGCAGGCTCTGCCCTCGCGCATGCAGCAAGCGGTCATGGGCATCGACGCTGTACAAGGTGTGCGCCGGCAATCGCGAGGCCGGCACGCGGACCAATGCGGATTCCAGCGTGGCATCGGGCAGCGCGCGCCCCTCGCCCAGTCTTTCATGAAGAAACTCCGCGCCTTGGGCCGGCAGTTCGACCACCGTGCTTGCATCTCCCCAGCCATTCCAGCGTCGCATGCGTGTGTCCTTCTAACCGTCAGATCAGTGATATTTCAGGCCTCCATACTAGCCAGCGGCCGCCAGGTGTCACGGTCGCATCCGGCCAGTTCATGTAGCCAATTGAGTCAAACGTCGCGCAAGCGTCAGCCATTTACTTTAGTCGGGGTTTCAAATTACCTTTCAGGCTTTCATCCGCCCACGCGGCCGTCGATCAAAGGAAGGGATCATGCAATCGCTCGGCTTCACCTCGGTTCCGCCTCTGCTCAAGTACCTGCGCCATGCCGAACAACTGGGCATGGCCATCGAGCCTGCGTTGGCGGCGGCGGGTTTGCAGGCGCAGCAGTTGAGCGACAACACCCTGCGTTTGCCCGGTGAGGCGCATGAACGCTTGCTGGATTATTTTTGCGAACACTCGGGTGATCCGCTGTTCGGCCTCAACGCGGCGAATTTCGTCCTGCCCAATTCGTGGAGTGTGCTCGGTTACATCACCATGAACTGCGCGACCCTCGGTGATGCGATGAGCCGGATCATGCCGTTCGAAAAACTGGTTGGCGACATGGGCGTCAGCCGCGCCGAGGTGCAGGACGGCCACGTACATTTGATCTGGACCTGCCGTTATCAGCGCCCGCGAATCCGCCGGCATCTGGTGGAAAACGTCCTCGGTTCGTGGCTGCACTATGCGCGCTGGATCGCTGATACGCAGATGTCGCCGGCCGCGGTCTGGCTCGAACATGCGTGCCCGGTCGAAGCCACGCCGGCGCAGTACGAAGCGTTTTTTGATTGCCCGGTGTTGTTCGATCAGCCGTATTCGGCGCTGGTCGTGCCGCTGGCTTATTTGCAGTTGCCGTTGCGTCAGGCCGATGCGCAGTTGCTGCGGACGCTGGAAGAACATGCGCTGGGCTTGATGGCGACACTGGAGGATGCGTCGCTGGAACAGCAGGTGAAGAACATTCTGCGGCAGTTGCTCAAGGAGGGGTTGCCGCGCAAGGAACAGGTCGCCGAACAGCTCGCTGTTTCCGTGCGGACGTTGCAGCGACAGTTGCATCAGGCGGGGACGTCGTATCAGCAGATTCTCGATGATTTGCGTCAGGAGCTGGCTGAACATTATCTGCTCAACAGCACGCTGCCGATTCAGGACATTGCGCAGTACCTGGGGTTTACCGAACCGCGCTCGTTTCACCGCACGTTCAAGAGTCGACGCGGGATGCCGCCGGGGGAGTTTCGGCAGATGCATCGGGGGTGATTGTTCCGGCCTCATCGCTGGCAAGCCAGCTCCCACAGTGTCCGAGTCGTCCACTAAATCGATTGCTTGCACATAAACCTGTGGGAGCTGGCTTGCCAGCGATGGCGTCAGTGGCAGCCAACAATTCCCACAGGCAAATCTTCGATACTTGAGCGTAATAAACATCCCGCACCACAGGTGTTTAAAGACACTCAGCGTTACGCGAAACAACCCACAAACCCTTGCGCCACTGCCTACGCCTGCGCCAGAATCCGCCGGCTTGTGCGCCCTGAGCATGCTGCGTAACTTGATTGCGTCACTGATTCCCAGTGATCGAGCTTAGCGGCTCGGCTACATTCGCTCCCCGCTGCACGAATATCATCCAGTCAGGTATTTGCCTGCGCTTAATGGTGGCTGTGCGCATGGCACCTTCGGGTGCGCCGGGGTGGGATGCGACCGGTCCGCTAACTTGCGCACAGCTGCCTCCCTTTTGCTTAGCGGCGAAATGGATGCGGCTTTAAAAGGTACGCTCCCATGTTCAAAGTAACGCCAAATCCGCCGGTCACCGACCCGGCCTCCCCCTACGAATCCGCCGATTCGAAGAAATTCCACGAAGCCGCCGAACGCGCCCTCGAGCACTACCTCGGTCCGACGAACGCCGACCTCATGGCCACGCCCTACTCCCCAAACACGCTATACATGGCCAATCCCCAAGCCGACACCGAATCCCTGTTAGCCGACGCCAGCGAAACTCTTGGCTCAGCGACCGTCATGCTCAACAACCATGCCGCGCAGGTTGAAGGCACTCACCGCAAAACACTGCAGGGTATTGCGCAAGTGGTGATGGTGGCGGAAATGGCCGTGAATCGTGTGTTGGACAGGTTAGTGCCGACCGAGTAACGAAAAAGCCCGCGACGCTAACTGTGATGGTTAGGTGGCGGGCTTCTTTTTGCGGTGTGCCATTTACCCTCACCCCAGCCCTCTCCCGGAGGGAGAGGGGGCCGACCGAGGTGTCTGGCGCTAGACATCGACCTGAATGACCGAGTCGATTATGGATTCGACCGAGCAGGTTCAGGTCGGTGTATCTCTCAAGCATCCCCGGATCGGTCCCCTCTCCCTCTGGGAGAGGGCTAGGGTGAGGGGCTTTTCGCTTCAGAGGCAGATCGCGTTGGTAAACACCAACCGATTACCAAACGGATCAACGATCGTCATGTCCTGACTCCCCCACGGCATCGCCTGAATCCCCGGGTGAGAGAACTTGTAATCCTTGGCCATCAACTGCTGCTGAAACGCCTCCAGCTCATCGGTCTCGATGCGCAGCGCCGAACCCGGCGTCGCATCGCCATGATGCTCAGACAGATGCAGCACGCACTCGCCCCGCGACACCTGCAGATACAACGGAAAATTCGCCTCGAAGCGATGCTGCCAGTCGATCTTGAAACCCAGAAAATCGACGTAGAACTCGACAGCTTTGGCTTCATCGAAGATCCGCAGGATCGGGGTGGTTTTGCCGAAGCTCATGGGGTGCTCCCTGACTGATTGGCCCCACAGTGTAGACGGGGTGGATGTCAGCAATTCGGCTTGGGCTGGCGTTTCTTTAATCGCACAGTGCCACTATGGGACATAGATCAAAAGATCGCAGCCTTCGGCAGCTCCTACAGAAGGTCGCATTCCCATGTAGGAGCTGCCGAAGGCTGCGATCTTTTGACGTCAGCAGAATCACTTAAACCCGTCGCGTAAATTCCCATCGCGTGCGAGAAACCGCCCTTCCCTACGCCCATTCGCCTGCCCGTCGAGATAGCTCAGAACACCGTTGATCCAAACACCGTCGATGCCCAACGCCGCACGTTGCGGGTCGTGAAAGTCGGCCACATCACGCACAGTCGCCGGATCGAACAACACCAGATCCGCCCAATAGCCTTCACGAATCTCGCCGCGTTCCTTCAAGCCAAATCGCGCCGCCGACAGACCGGTCATCTTGTGCACGGCGGTGTGCAGCGGAAACAGTCCGACGTCACGACTGAAATGTCCGAGCACCCGTGGGAAAGCGCCCCACAGACGTGGATGCGGGAACGGGTCTTCCGGCAATCCGTCAGAGCCGACCATCGATAACGGATGGGCGAGGATTCTTCGTACATCCGCCTCGTCCATGCCGTAATACACCGCGCCCGCCGGTTGCAGGCGTTTGGCGGCATCAAGTAGCGGCAGATCCCATTCGGCAGCGATGTCGATCAGGTCGCGGCCGCTGACTTCCGGGTGCGGCGTCGACCAAGTGATGGTGATGCGGTGGGCGTCGGTGACTTGCTTGAGATCCAGCGTCGAAGAGCTCGCTGCATACGGGTAGCAATCGCAGCCAACCGGGTGGGTTTTTGCTGCCTCCTCCAATGAGGCGAGCAATTGCGGACTGCGCCCCCAGTTGCCGACGCCGGCACATTTGAGGTGGGAAATGATCACCGGCGACCGCGAGTGACGGCCGATGCTGAACGCTTCTTCCATCGCCTCCAGCACCGGCTCGAACTCACTGCGCAGGTGCGTGGTGTACACCGCGCCGAACGCGGTCAGTTCTTCGGTTAGTTGCTTCACTTCATCGGTGGAGGCGTTGAAGGCACTCGCATACGCCAGGCCTGTGGATAAACCCAAGGCGCCGTGCTCCAGACTTTCGCGCAGTTGTTCACGCATCGCGGCGATTTCGTCCGGCGTCGCGGTGCGAAGCAAGTCATCGAGGTGATTGCTGCGCAGCGCCGTGTGGCCAACCAGTGCGGCAACGTTCAACGTGGTATTCGCCGCTTCGACTGCGGCGCGGTAATCGCTGAAGCGTGGGTAAACGAATGCCGCTGCCGTGCCGAGCAGGTTCATCGGATCCGGCGGATTGCCTTTCAGACTCACTGGCGACGCACTGATCCCGCAGTTGCCGACAATCACCGTGGTCACGCCCTGGCTGAGCTTGGGCAGCATCTCTGGCTGACGAATCACCACGGTGTCGTCGTGGGTATGTACGTCGATAAAACCCGGCGCCAGCACGCGACTGGCGGCGTCGATTTCTTCGGTTGCCGTGGCGTCGTGCAAGTCACCGATACGCTCGATGCGGCCCTCGCGAATCGCCACGTCGGCGCGGTAACCGGGCACGTTGCTGCCATCGATGATCAGGGCGTTGCGAATCAGCGTGTCGTACAGCATGTCAGTCTCCCAGCGGCAGGTGATCGTTGCCGCCACGGTATTCGTCGAGGGCGAGCTTGATCCGCCGCAGACGTTCTTGATTGTCTTCAGGACTGGCCAGCGCCAGCTCGGTGGCGAGCACGTCGATGGCGAGCAGCATGCCGTAGCGCGCCGCCGTCGGTTTGTAGATGAACGAGGTTTCTGCGCCTTGCAGCGGCAGGACGATGTCGGCCAGTTGCGCCAGCGGCGAATCGGCGCGGGTGATCGCCAGAATGCGTGCGCCGTAGTTGCGCGCCAGTTCGACAGTCTCCAGCAACTCCGGGGTGATGCCGGTCAGCGAACAGACGATGAGCACTTGCTCGGCATTCAGGCTGGCGGCGGTGACGCGCATCATCACCGCGTCATGACACACGGCGATCGGGTAGCCGAGGCGCACCAGGCGTACCTGCAACTCGTCGCTGCACAGGGTCGAGCAACCGCCCATGCCGAAGGCGTGAATCATCCGCGCCTGACCGAGCATTTTCACCGCATCGGCAAAGCGCGATTCGTCGAATCCGGCCAGATGCTGGCGCAGCGTGGTTTCGATGTCGCCGACGATCTGCCCGTAAAACGCCGACTGTTCAGGCGTGCCCGCCGGATCGAGAAAACGGCTGCCGACGCCGCTCGCCTGAGCCAGCTGCAGGCGCAGATCACGCAGGTCGCGGCAGCCCACCGTGCGGGCGAAACGCGACAACGTGGCGGTGCTGACTTCGGCGCGTTGCGCGAGGTCTTCGAGGCTGGCGCTGGCGGCAAAACCGACGTCATCGAGCATCAGCCGGGCGATGCGACCTTCGCCGGCGCTGAAGGAATCCTGGCGGGCACGGATCTGGTAGAGGATGTCCATGGGCGGCGGGCTCCGGTTACAGCAGGTAAGAAAGGCCGACGGTCAGGCCGAACGCGACTATCGAGATCAGCGTCTCGAGCACGGTCCAGGTCTTGAACGTCTGCGCGACGGTCATGTTGAAGTATTCCTTGATCAACCAGAAGCCGCCGTCGTTGACGTGGGAAAAGATAACCGAGCCGGCGCCGGTCGCCAGCACTAGCAACTCAGGATGTGGATAACCCAGACCAATGGCCACCGGCGCGACCACGCCGGACGCAGTGGTCATGGCCACGGTGGCGGAACCGGTGGCGACGCGCATCAACGCCGCGAACAACCAGCCCATGAGCAGCGGCGACAGGTGAAATTCGTGGGCGAGGCCAACAATCTGATCGGTGACGCCAGCGTCGACCAGAATGCGGTTCAAGCCACCGCCAGCGCCCACCAGCAGAGTGATACTGGCGGTCGGCGCCAGGCATTCGTTGGTGAATTTCAGAATCGATTCACGGTTGAAACCCTGGGCGATACCCAGCGTCCAGAAGCTCAGCAAGGTCGCCAGCAGCAAGGCGATCACCGAGTTGCCGATGAACAACAGGAACTGGTTGAAGCTGCTGCCCGGCGTGGAAATCAGGTTGGCCCAGCCGCCGATCAGCATCAGCACCACCGGCAACAGAATGGTCGCCATGGTGATGCCGAAACCCGGCAGTTTGTCGCGGGGTTCGCGGTCGAGGAATTGCTTTTCCAGCGGGTTATCCGCCGGCAATTGAATGCGCGGCACGATGAATTTGGCGTACAACGGCCCGGCAATGATCGCGGTGGGAATGCCGATGGCGATCGCATACAGCAAGGTCTGCCCGACCGACGCCTGATAGGCCTGCACTGCCAGCATCGCCGCCGGGTGCGGCGGCACCAATGCATGCACCACCGACAGGCCGGCGACCATCGGCAAACCGACCATCAGAATCGACACGCCGACGCGTCGCGCCACGGTAAAGGCAATCGGCACCAGCAAGACAAAACCGACTTCGAAGAACAACGGCAGGCCGACCAGAAAGGCGATGCAGACCATCGCCCAATGCGCGTTCTTCTCGCCGAATTTATCGATCAACGTGCGCGCCATCTGCTCGGCGCCACCGGACTCGGCCATCATCTTGCCGAGCATCGTCCCCAACGCGACCACCAGCGCAATATGCCCCAGCGTCTTGCCCACCCCGGCCTCATACGCCCCCACTACCCCCGACGGCGGCATCCCCGCGACCAGTGCCAGGCCGATGGAAATCAGGGTGATGACAATGAACGGGTTGAGCCGGTAACGGGCGATCAACACGATCAGCGCAATGATGGCGACGGCGGCATAGACCAGCAGCCAATAGCCGAAGGAAGGCGTCATGCGGTACTCCTCGAAAGGGTCACGTTCGAATGGGTTGTGAAACTCATAAATCATTTCGAGATCGAGATTTCAAACCGTATGAAAGTAATTTTCGTGGAGAGGCAAGGCGTGTCGCTGATGGGTATGTCTTGTCGTGATTAATGAAAATCGTAGGCCGGGATTTACATGGCTTTTCGATGAACGAGAAACCAATGTGGGAGCGAGCCTGCTCGCGAAGGCGGCTTCACATTCAACATCTTTGCCGACTGATCCAGCGCTTTCGCGAGCAGGCTCGCTCCCACAGTTTTGATCGCATTCTTCCAGACAGGATGCGCAAAACCTGTGGGACGTAGCGTACGGATCACACCATTTCGTTACGAATCCATTCCACCACCGACGTGCGCTTTGGTGCCCACCCCAGCAGTTCGCGGGCGTGTTTGCCGCGCACTCGGCTGTTAGAGCCGAGGCCGTAATTGGCCATTTCGTAGCCCCATTCGGCTTCGGCGTCTTGCAATGGCCAGTCTTGCGGTTGGCCCAGATTCAGCGCTTCGGCCATGGCAGTGGTCATGTCGGTGAACGATGCTTCGCCGCTTTCAACGAAGTAGAAAGTACCCGGTACGTTCTTGGTCAGGGCCAGCAGATACAGGGCAACGACGTCTTCGATGTGCACGTTGGACCAGATGTTCTGGCCAGTGCCGACGTGGCGCACGACGCCGCTTTTACGGGCCTGCTTGAGCAGACGCGGCAATTGCACGCTGTCGCGGATGACGCCCAGGCTGTGGCCGTAAATCAGCGTGTTGCAGATGACGGCGGAGTTCACCCCGTCCTGCGCCGCCGCGAGGATCAGGTTGTCGATGGCCACGCGCGCGGCTTTGTCCACGGTCGGTTCCGGCAGGCTGTCTTCGTAGTAGATGACGTCGCTGGATTTGCCGCCCGACGCATCGCCGACGATGCTCGAACCACTGGTGTGCAGGAACACTTTGTTGGAACCGCGCAAGGCATCGAGCAACGCTTCGACCGCGCCGCGATGGTCGCTGCTGGCGGCGTTGATCACCGCGTCGGCAGCACGGGCCTGTTCGGCGAGCAGTGCGTTGTCGTCGAGGGTGCCGATGACCGGGGTCATGCCGAGTGCTTTGAGCTCAGCCGCTTGCTCAGGGTTGCGCACCAGACCAGTGACTTGATGCCCGGCCTTGACCAGGCCACTAGCGATGGAGCCGCCGATAAAACCGGCAGCGCCGGTGACGAAGACGTTCATGGAGAAACTCCCTGCGGGAATAAGTGATGGGACGAGTATCGGCCTGTGGATCCGACGGAAAAACCCGCCCTCGGCCAAATCACTGTTGCGCAGAGGTCACGAATCAACCCTTGAAATCGGCGCTGGCGTAAGCGGCGAGTTTGCTCTGGATAAAGTCGAGGAAACACTGAATGCGCAACGCCAGTTGCGAGTTCCGGTAGTACACCGCGTTGATCGGCTGGCGATAACCGCTGTTGAATTCACCGAGCAGGACTTTCAGGCGCCCGGCCCGAATGTCATCGATGGTCATAAAGTGCGACAGACAGGCGATGCCCTGCCCTTCCAGCGCCAGGTGGCGCACGGTCTCGCCGCTGGAGGCGCTGATCGCCGGGGTGATCGGCCAGCGGTCACCGTGCACATAGCGCAGCGGCCATTGGTTGAGGCCTTCGTTCTGGGTGAAGCCGAGCAAGGCGTGTTCGCTCAAGTCCGCGACTTGCTGCGGCGCGCCGTGCTTTTCCAGATACGCGGGGCTGGCGACGATCAGCAGCGGACTGCAACCGAGCGAGCGCGCGTGCAGCGTCGAATCGGCAAGGGTGCCGATGCGGATGGCGATGTCGGTGCTTTGTTCCAGCAGGTCAATGATCAGGTCATTGCTGTTGAGTTCGAGCTGGATGTCCGGATAGAGACGGCGGAATTCGTCGATATAAGGGACGACCGCGTGGAGCATGAACGGTGACGCGGCGTTGATCCGCAAGCGTCCGGACGGGGTCTGCTGGCGTGAGGACAGGCGTTCTTCGAGTTGATCCATCTGATCGAGAATCAGCTTGGCCTGTTCGAAGAAATACTTGCCCTCCTCGGTCAGGTCCATGCGCCGCGTGGTGCGGTTGATCAGCGTGGTGTCGAGCTTGGCTTCCAGCTTCGACAACGTGCGGCTGACCGCCGACGGCGTTTGCCCGACCTGTTCGGCGGCGGCGGAAATCGAACCGCATTCGATCACGCAGACGAAAATCTGCAACTCATCGGATCTGGCTTTCACGGGTGTCCTCTTTGAGATCGCCAAGATCGCAGCCTTCGGCAGCGCCTACATGGAAATGGGTTCCTGTAGGCGCTGCCGAAGGCTGCGATCTTTTGCTGTTACCACCGATAGTAGCTTGAAACACTCAAGCCTTGAGGCCAAACACCTGAGTCAAATGCTGCTCGTAGCGCGCCACATCAGCCTCGATATTCGGCCGCTTCATCACGTCGACACAGAGGAACGTCGGCAACGCGGTCATGCCCAGAAACTCATTGGCCTTGTGAAACGGAAAGTACACCGCGTCGACACCTTTGGCCTCAAAGAAATCAGTCGGATCATCGAAGGCTTGCTGCGGTGCGTTCCAGGTCAGCGACAGCATGTATTGCTTGCCCTGAATCAGACCGCCGCTGCCGTACTTCTGCGACGCATCGGAACGGGTGCGGCCGTCGCTGGCGTAGAGGCTGCCATGACCTTCGGTGAAGACTTCGTCGAGGTACTTTTTCACCGTCCATGGCGCGCCCATCCACCAGCCTGGCATCTGGTAAATGATCACGTCGGCCCAGAGGAATTTGGCGACTTCTTCAACAACGTCGTAGCCCTCGTCGATGAACGTGGTCTTGACGTCGACACCGCCGCGATCGAGCACGCTCAGTGCGGCTTCGTGCAGGGTGGTGTTGTAGCGACCGTCGGAGTGAGCGAATTTCTTGCCGCCATTGAGCAACAGCACTTTTTTCATGAGAAAGCCTCGGCGCAGCCATTGGGCTGGATGGAGAAGGGAAACTGGAATGGCGGCAGATTAACGATCCGCCTCGCGCGGAATAAGGCCTGATTGCGCAAAATACATTTGAACAAAAAGCACGAATCCATCACTGATTGTTGCAATAACATCGGCGGCATTCTGAATGTGAGGAGTCGTTGTGATGAGTGAACGCTTGGGTTTTATCCTGCACGCCAAGACCCGCCAGGATATGGCCGAGGCTTTCGAAGCGCTGTTTCGTGCCTACGTTGAGCCGAGCCGCGCGGAGCCGGGTTGCATCGAGTACCACATGCTGCGCGACAAAGAAGATCCGACGCTGTTCATCTTCTACGAGATCTGGGCCTCCCAGGCGCATCTGGATGTGCATTCGAATCTGCCGCATATGAAGGCATTCTTTGAACGGCGCATGGATTATCTGGAGCGCGATTTTGATATCCGCCAGATAGACATGCTCAGCGAAGCCTCGGCTAACCGCTGATCAACAAATGAGCGCCGAGCGCGCCCACGCCGACAAAGAACACCCGCTTGAACAGCACGGCGCTGATCCGTTCGCGCAGCCATTGGCCAAGCAACATGCCGAGAATGGCCGGAATCAGCGCCAGCAGCGAAGCACTCAGTTCGCCGCCACCGAGGGCGCCACGCCAGAGCAATCCTGCGGCCAACGCCAGCGTCGAAACGGTGAATGACAGGCCCAGCGCCTGCACCAGTTGATCGCGATTCAAGCCCAGTGCTTGCAGGTACGGCACCGCCGGAATCACGAAGACGCCGGTAGCCGAGGTGATTACGCCGGTGATCAAACCGCACACTGGGCCGAGCCAGGTTTCATGGCGCGGGTTAATGCGCAGCGTTGGTAAAAACAGTCCGCTCAACGCATAGAGCACCAACGCCGCGCCCAACCCGCGAACCACCCAATGCCCGCCCGCCATGCCGATCGATAACGTGCCGATTGCGGTGCCGATGAAGATCATCAGCAGCATTGGCCAGAGGCGTTTGATCAGTACTTTCAAATGCCCGCCGAATGCCAGTTGCCAGACATTGGTCAGGGTTGCCGGGATGATCAGCAAAGCGGCTGCCTGCGACGGCGCCATAGCCAGACCGAGCAAGCCCATGGCGACGGTGGGCAGGCCGAGGCCGATCACGCCTTTGATCAGGCCGGCGAGGATGAAGGTCGCGATGACCAGCAAAGACAGAGCCAAACCGAGGTGTTGGTAGAAATCCGTGAGTGCGTTCATGGCGCTACTGTGCGCCAGTCGGGGTTGGCGGAAAATCTGCCATATACTGAGGCTGCCTCTGCCCATACAAGAGGCTGATATTTTCTTTGAAGCCTCTGGCCCCATTGCTGGCAAGCCAGCTCCCACAGTATTTTTGTTGTTCAAACATTTTCAGATCAACACTGAAACCTGTGTACAAGCTGGCTTGCCAGCGATGAGGCCCGCCCAGACACCACAAAAACCAGAGGCTGCCAGCCATGCACTTCGACCTCACCGACCTGCGCCTCTACCTGCACATCCTCGACACCGGCAACATCACCGCCGGCGCCGCCCGCAGCCATTTATCCCTGGCCGCCGCCAGCGCCAGAATCCGCGCCATGGAAGCCTCGCTTGGCGTCGACTTTCTTCAGCGTGGCCGCCGTGGCGTCACGCCCACGGCCGCCGGAAAAGCCCTCGCCCAGCACGCGCGCATCCTCCTGCAACAAGCCGAACGCCTGCAGCAGGATTTGGCCGACTATGCCCAAGGCGTCAAAGGTCAGGTACGGCTACTGTGCAACACCACAGCGATCACCGAATACCTGCCGGAAGTACTCGCGGACTTCCTGCGCGATCACCCCAATCTCGATATCGATTTGCAGGAACTGCCCAGCGCACGCATCACTCACGCCTTGCGTCAGGGTGCGGCGGACCTGGGGATTGTGTCCGATGCGGTCGACACCCACGGCCTGCAAACTTGGCCCTTTCGCGACGATCCATTAGTACTGATCCTGCCCCCCGACCATGCTCTGGCGAGTCGGCCGTCGCTGACGTTTGGTGAAACCCTGGCGCACGACTATGTAGCGCTTGGCAGCCACAGCGCGCTGGCAATTCATCTGGAGGAACAAGCGCTGCATATCGGCCAGCGCATGTCGATCCGAATCCGCGCCGATGGCTTCGAGGGGGTCATGCGCATGGTGGCGCGAGGTGCGGGGCTGGCCATCGTGCCCAAGGTGGCCATCGAGCGCTGGGCGGCGGTGCACTCGGTAACGTGCCGGCCGCTGGACGAAGTCTGGGCGCATCGCACCTTGCAACTGTGCGCGCGGGACTTCGACCACCTGCCCGGTTACGCCCGGGCCTTGTTTGATGCGCTGGTGCCTTGACTCTACCGCTAGGGGTAGACTCTATCCTGTGAGCTTCATTTCAGGAGTACACACAATGAGCAAACGAATGCTCGTGATACTGGGTCACCCCTCCACCGACAGCTTTTGCGGGGCATTGAGTGAGACTTACGTTCAGGCCGCCAAGGATGCCGGGCATGACGTTCGGCTGCTGCGTCTGGATGCGCTGGAGTTCGACCCGGTCCTGCACGAAGGCTACAACAAGGTGCAGCCGCTGGAGCCGGACCTGCTGCAAGCCCAGGCCGATATCACCTGGGCCGAGCACCTGACATTCGTCTATCCGATCTGGTGGGGCGGGATTCCGGCACTGTTGAAAGGCTTCGTCGACCGGATTTTCCTGCCGGGTTTCGCCTTCAAATATCGCGAAGGCAAAGCCTTCCCCGACAAGCTGCTCAAGGGCCGTACCGCGCATTTGCTGGTGACCATGGACACGCCGTACTGGTACTACAAATGGATCTATGGGATGCCGGGGCTGAATCAGATGCGCAAGACCACGCTGGAATTCTGCGGCATCAAGCCACTGAAGACGCTGACCTTCGGGCCGATCCTCGGCTCCAAGCCAAACCAGCGCGATGCCTGGCTGGAACAGGCGCGCGTGACCGCCGCCGTCTAAGGCTATCCAGCCGCCTCAGCTGACGGCGCACCCGCCGCCGTCAGTGCCTTTTCGGGCTTCGTTCACGAGCCCGTCCGTCGCCTGTGCACGTGATTTACGCGCAGTTGCAATTTTCAGATGGTATTGGACATATAATCGCCGCCGATCCGGCATGACGCCCGATCGCGCTACGCTATGTTTGATCATCGAGACGGACCTTATGTATATCGGCAAAGCCGCCCAGCTGTCGGGCACCACAGTCAAAAGCATTCGCCATTACGAAGAAATCGGCCTGTTGCCCGAACCCAAGCGTGAAGGCAAATACCGCATCTACAGCCAGCAAAGTGTCGAGGTGTTGACGTTCATCAAGTGCGCCCAGCAACTGGGCTTCAAGCTCAAAGAGCTGCAGGTGATCCTCAACAACTACCGCGGCGACGAATTCCCGTGGGACATGGCGCAACGAGCCATTGCCGAAAAAAAAGCCGAACTGGTGACCCAGATCGGCGATTTGCAGCAATTGCATGATGGCCTTGAGGCGTTTGAACACAACCTCAACGACGCCCGCCAGGAATGTCAGTTCGAACGCATCGCCCGCTATGGCGAAAAAAACCCGGTCAATACACTGAACTGAAAACCCTGCTGCGCCGCATGACCGGGTTCGCCTGTCGTCTCAGGGCAGGCGCGCCCGGTCGTTGGCGAATCAGCCCGGTACCGCCTCCCCTTCTGTGCGCAGCGCTTGAACCGGCGCATGCACCGGTGCTATCGCCGCAAAGAACCACGGCGATACCAGCGTCACCAGGACAATGGTCATGACTCCGCTGGAAAACAGCGCCATCGCCACCAGTGCACCCAGATCGACAATCGGCTTGAAGTCGGAAAACAGCAGCGCCATGAAGCCCACGGAGAAGATCACCACGTTGATCACCGTAGAGCGGCCGACGCTGTGCATCGCCTGCAAAATAGCCGCGTCGATCTCAATGCCCTGCTGCACCAGCAATTTGATGCGCGACAGCAGGTGCACCGCGTAATCCACCACACCGACCACCAGGAACGTCACCAGAGTCGTGCCGATGTTCAGCTCGATACCGAACAGGAACATGAAGCCGTAGACCGTCACCGAGGTGGTCAGCAAGGTCAACATGCCGAGCACACCGAGGCGGACCGATTTGAGCCAGTACATCATCATCAGCGTAACGACCAGCAAGGCCAGGGAAAAACTCAGTACCTGACCCTGAGTGATTTCCTGCAGCACGCCCGTCCAGATCAACGGCGTGCCAGCGTGCGTCACCTCAAGGTTGGCCGGTTTGTTCACCAGCAGCCAGGCATCGAGGCGGTCGAGCATGCCCTGATAGTCGCTGGCGACCGACGAGGTCATGGTGTACAGGGTCAAGGCTTTTGAAAAATCGGCATTGAGCACGTTGTTCAGGTCCGAGCCGCCACCGTTTTCGAACAGCATCACGTGCTGCTCGATCAGCGAATTGCCCGGCACCTCAAAACGCTCGATCTGCCCGTCGTCATTGACTGATGTCACTTTCTCCAGAGCATTCGGAACCCGCAGATACTCCGGGTTCATGTCATTGAGCACCAGGTTCATGCGCTTGACGTAAGTGGCCAGCGAATAGCCGTAACTGACGTTCGGTTGCTGCTTGATGAAGTGGTCGAGTTTGTCGATGAACTGCACCACTTCGGTGGTCAGCACGCCGCGCGGCTCTTTGCTGTCGATCGCGATCCATCCCGGCGCCGTGCCCGCCACTTTGGCGTGGTTGATGAACTGATCGGACACGCGAATGTGGCTCTCAGGCTTGAAGTAAGCAATGCCGGAGTCTTCGATATCGACGCGGAAGGTAAACACGGTGGCCAGCGCGAGCAGCGGCAGCATGACCATCAGGATCGGTTTGCGAAAGCGGATCATCCAGGCACAGAACGCGACCAGATACCGCGAGATGATCGATTCCTTGTGCACCTCAGCCTTGGCCTGCTGCGGCTGATCCTTGCCCCAGATGGAAATCCACGCCGGAATCAGCAACAGCGAAATAATCAGCGCCGCCGTCAGGCCGATCGACATGAACACGCCGAAATTGCGGATGCTGACAATGTTGTTGGTGGTGGAAATCATGAACGTGGCGATGGTCGTCACGGTCGTCAACACCACCGGCACCACCATCAAGCGCTGGGTTTCTCGGTTGGCCTCGCGATTGCTCTTGCCCGCGTTTTTCTGCTCGTAATATTCAGCCATCACGTGGATCGCATCCGAGCAGCAAATGGTGAACAGGAACACCGGTAGCACACTGGTCAGCAGGTCGAACGGCACCCGCAACAGCGCCATCAGACCCAAGGTCCAGATGGTGCAGAACAGAATGTTGAACAGCGGCAACAGCACGCCCAGTGGTTTGCGGAAGAAGAAAATCAGCAGCAAGGTAATCAGCAAAAACACGATCGGGAACAGCACGGCCAAGTCGTGATCGATGATCTCCTGCTGCGCGGCGATAAAGATCGGCATGCCGGCAATGAAGATTTCGTCCTTGTACTCCGGATGCTCGGCCTGATATTGCGCGACGATGCCGCGCACAATCTGATAGGCGCGCAATTGCGCCTGGGCGTCGTCCTGCTTGGTGCCAAGCTCGGCCACCAGCATCGCGACTTTCTTGTCCTTGGAGACCACCCCGTCGACCATCAATTCGTTGCCCATGATCTGCGACTCGACCAGCGCCGGGTCCATGTCATAGGCATTCAGGGTTTTGTGGATCAACAATTCGCCGTCGTCGGTCAGGACGATATTTTCCAGGTCGCCCATCGAGGCCATTTCGCGGATCGGGTTGATCCGCTCGGCGAGAAAGGTCAGGAACAGCTGATCATGAGCGTCCCAGTTCTGGCTTTGGGCATGATCACGCAATGCCTTGGCGTTGGCGTAATCGTTCTGCGAAAAACCGCCCTCAAGAATGTCCCGGGTCAACAACTGCGCACGGCTGTCGTCTGCATGCCGGGCAACGATCTGCGCCAATTGCTCCTTGTCGGTATCGTTGGCCAGAATCATCTTGCGCACCGACTGCGACATCGAAAACAGCGCGTTGAGCGTCGATTTGTTGAACACCGTTTGTGGGTTGTTCAGCGCCACCATCACCGAGTCGAACGTGCCGGTGAACTCACCCTGCAAATCGATGATGGTCTTGCGCGCCGGGTGGCTTTCCTTGAGCAGATAAGGGTTGGTGTCGGACACCAGCGCGCCCAGCGTATAGGTGAAATACGCCGTAATCGCCACCAGCAGGAAAACAATCGCCCGCGCATAGCGCTCGACGAAATTCAGATATCTTTCCATGATCATGCGGTTCCAGGTGGTCGGGGTCGGCGCTTAGCGGGCAGACACGGCAAATTCCGGCAGGTCACCGGTTTTCAGCCCGCGCTTGATGGCGGTCTGGGTGAAGAGGCGGTCTTCCAGAGAGACGTTGTACTGCAACTGGTTGAAGCGCATTTCCGAACGCGTGCCGTCGATGAAGTGCTCGGTTTCACTGAGCACGATGCTGTCGATCGAATCGATGGTCGCGACTTTCTGCGTGCGCATCTGCTTGATCAACACGCCTTTGACGTCGAAGAAATCCTGACGCATGACCAGGAAATTCTGCTTGTCGATCCACACCTTCAGCTTGTTGTAACCGGTCTTGGCCAGCACCTCGGGAGACGCCGGTTCGCGCTCGATCACGTAGCAGTCGCGGCCCTTGATCTGTTCTTCGCCGACGAGTTTCTGCGAGTAGTCTTTAACGCGGATCTTGTCCAGATCGGCGTACGAGTACTCGCTGCCCATGAACGAGCCGCGCTTGTCGGTGGTGGAGATGCGGCGGGTCTGGCGGCTGACCGGCAAGTACATCCACTGGCTGTCTTCCAGGCCGAGAGTTTCGTGCGGGTTTTCGATGTGGAAGGCAACGTCACGGACGTCAGTCGGCGCGGAAAAGTACATGCTGAATTTGTCGCTGTCCGGGTAATCCTTTTGCAGGTAGGTGAACTCGCGAACGCGGGTATTGCCTTTCTTGTCATGCAGGATCAGCGAAACCTGGGACATGAAGCTGTTCCCGTCATTGCGATCGCGTACCTGACGGATGATCTCATCGGCATTGCCAGCCTCGGCGGCACTGGCGCAGGCGCTGCCGAGGATCAATGCGGCGGTGGTCAGACTTTTCAAAAACGGCAACATGACAACTTCCTTTTCGTTGGATGAATGCACCTGCGCACGAAAGCGGCAGGCGTGATGGGTCAGAACAGATAACCGGCCGACAGCCGCACTTGATCGCGCTTGCTGTACTCGCCGAAAGTCTTCTCGGGCTTGCCGAAGAACACGTCGACTTCCAGCCCGAGCTTGATGTAGTCGACCGGCTTGTAGGTGAAGATGCCTTGCAGCAAGGCGTCGTCCTGAAACGGCGGTGAGCCAGCGACCACCAGACGACTCTTGAGCCGATCCTGCCAATGGGTGCCTTCGGCCGACAGGGTGAACAGCGGTTCGTGTTTGTCCTGCAACATGCCGTCCTGCCAGTCGAGCAGCACTTGTTCCTGCCACTGCGCGGAAATCAGCCAGTCGCGCAACAGGTAGTCGACGCCCAGCAACGACTTGACCATCGGCGTGCTGTCGGCGCCGTGGGCGCGGGTCGGATTAGTCACGCGCCAGTTGTCGAAATACGCGACCTCGCTGCGCACGACGATGCTGTGCCCGGCGTCGATCGCCAGCCCGGCACCGCCCATGGTGTAACGGGGAAACTGCCGTTCCAGCCGCGTACGGCCGTCATCGGCGAGGCCTTCGACCGCGTACACCGGGTCTTGCTGACGGGCGCTCAAGGCAACAAAACTGGTGTCCACCGCACCGATCCGGCCGTTGGCGCTCAGGCCATAGGAATAGCCTTTGTCGCCGTCATAGCCGGGTTTGGAATCGAGCAGGAAATACTGCGGGTCCGGCGTAGCAAACAGTGGCGCGGCAAATTCACTGCCCTCTACCGGCGCCCGGTTTTTCACGAAGTCAGTGATCCACAGCGCCTCCAGTTCCCACTCGCCCACCGGTTGCGCAAAACGCACCATCGGCACGGCGATGCGGCTGTCTTCCAGCAGCGGCGTCAAACCGTCGCGATAGTCCAGCGGGTTGATCTGATCGAGCACGCGCAATTCATCCGCGCGGCCCCAGACCACTTGCTGCCAGCCCACCGTCACCTCTCCGTCACCCAGCGAATGGCCGACGTAGAGGTGCCGCCAATCGGCGTCGAAACGGTACTTGTCCCGCGCCCGCTCGCTGTACGGATTGTTGCCGTCGTAGCGTGCGTCGTAACGCACGCGGCCCTTGGCCTTGTAGTAACCGCCCTCCCAGTTGTCTTCCAGGTTGGCTTTGAAATACACGGCTTTTTGTGTGACCTGATCGTCGCCATGCAGGCGAACGGCCGTGGCTACGCCAACTTCACCGTCGGCGTAATCGGGCTTCAGATCAGCGACGGTAAACTCGGCCATCGCGGTGGGCGCAGCCATGCACGCCCACACCGCACCCACGATGTGACTGTTGTGAAATCGAGGCATCGCTACATTCCCAACCCGACACCGCCATCAATCACCAGACTCTGGGCGGTCACTCCGCCAGCCTCGGGGCTGGCCAGGTAACGCACCATCGCCGCCACTTCTTCGCTCTGGATGAAACGGCGCATCGGCAGTTTCTTCTTCGCGTTGCGTACGATCTGCTCCTGAGTCAAACCGGCAATTGCCGCTTGCGTCGCCAGTTCACCCTGCAACATCGGCGTATCGATCCACGCCGGCAGAATCGCATTGACGGTGATCTGCCGCGAAGCGAGATCCAGCGCCAGCGCCTTGGTCATGCCGACGATGCCGTGCTTGGAGGCGCAATACGCGGTGTTGCGCACCTTGCCGGCACGGCCGAGGATCGACGACATGTTGATGATTCGCCCACGGTCCGGCATCAGCGCCAGACACAGCGAGGTCACGTAGAACGTGCCGTTGAGGTTGACCGAAATCACCTTGTGCCAGTTGTGCAGGTCTTCCGGCTCGTTCTCGTTGCAGATGCCGGCGCTGTTGACCAGCACATCGACGTATTCGACTTGCGATCCGAGGGTTTTAAAGAACGCTTGCATGGCCGGCAGGTCGGCAATGTTCGCCGCATGGGTTTCGACCCGCGCCTTGATCTGCTCCTGTCGCTCGTCGACCCAGCGCTGCAGTTCGGCCAGATCGAGATCCAGCAGGATCAAGCGATTGTCGGCGTCGGCGGCAAAGTTCTCGGCAACCGCGCGGCCGATGCCTTTGGCCGCACCGGTGATCAGAATGGTCCGGCTCATGGCATTTTCAACCCGCCGTTGACCGACAGGACCTCCCCGGTCAGGTACAAACCGCGATCGGCGAGGTACAGCACCGCTTCGGCAATTTCCTCCGGTTCGGCGTAGCGTTTGATCAGTAGACGCGACTGGATTTCTTCTTCCTGACTGCCGATCAGCGCCGTACTCATCTCGGTCTTGACGATGCCCGGGGCGACCGCGTTGACGCGAATGTTGCGCGGCGCCAGCTCCACCGCCAAGGCACGGGTCAAGGATTCGACCCCGCCCTTGGCAGCGGCATAGTTGCTTTGGCCTTTGCCGGGCTTCTGTGCCGCCACCGAACTGATGTTGACGATGCAACCGCTACGCTGGCGCAACATGCCCGGCACCACCTGCTGACAGCAGAGCATCGTGCCGATCAGGTTGGTCTGGATCACCTCGACCAGGTCGCGCGCTGACATCGTCGCCAGCAAACCATCGCGGGTGATGCCGGCGTTATTGACCAACAGATCGATACGCTGAAAATGCTGATCGACCCGCTCGAAAAACGCCTTGATGCTGTCGCCGCTGCTGACATCGCACTGCAACGCCAGGCAATCGATCCCCGACGCCTGTACCTCATCGCGCAAGGCCATCGCCGCGACTTCATCGCGTACGTAACTGAACGCGATCTGATAACCCGCCCCGGCCAGGGTCTGGACAATCGCCCGACCGATGCCACGACTGCCACCGGTCACCACTGCTACTTTATTCGGCATGACCGTTCCTTAAAGCGAGTTATCGGTTTTGAATTGCGCGAGGCTGAAGCCGTGGGTCGCGGCCAGTGCTCGAATCTGCTGCACTTGCTCGCGGCTGATGTCGCCGTAGGAGTAGTGCTGTTTCATACCGGACAGGCCCATCAGCACCGACTCGGCCATGCACGCGTACAACTGACCTTGCTTGAGATAGGCCCGAACGTTTTTCACCAGGCCATCGCCCAGCGGCGTCTGCACGATGCCGCCGTGCATGTAGAGCACGTCGGAGCGTTGGCTGGCGAGGTTCTGGTCGACGTTCAGCGGCACGGCGATGTCGCAGATCACGCTGTTTTCGGCGAAGTGCTCGGCAAAGAGAAACGGCTGCGGTGCGTTCGCCGCGCAGAGCACGATGCGTGCCTGTTTCAGCACTTCAAGATCGTTGCTGACGGTGATGAAGGCATTGGCGCCCAGGCGTTCTTCGACCAGTTTCGCTACGCGCAGCCCCAGATCGGCACTGCTTCCGTGGGCCTGCAACAGCGCATCGATTCCATCAATTTGCTGCAGGCGACGGGCGAGGCGATCGTGTTCGGCGACACCCTTGAGGATCGCGCGGGCGGCTTCGGCGTAAATCTGTTGCGCGGTTTTTTCCAGACGACGCAAGGAACCGTCGCGGCCGCTACCGATAAGGATCAGGTGCTCGACGCTGGTCGACAGCAGCGAGGCGTAGGTCGAGGCAATATTGCCCGCCGCACCGACCACCGCAGCGGTCTGCTCGCTCAGCTCCAGGCCTTGCTGCTTGCAGCCTTGCTCGATGGCTTCCAGGCCCATGCCGATGGTCAGCGCGTTACCGGAGGTCAGCGCCATGTCAGGAATCTGCAAGGCCTGGCAGTTGTTGGTGACGATCGAGGTGTACATGCCCAGCCCGGCGACGGTGTAGCCATCAGCGCGAGCATCCTTGATGCGATTGCCGACTTCTTCGCGGATGGTTTGCAGATCGCCGCTGGCGATGTACGCCGCCATGGCATCGGAATCCATGCACAGCGGGTACAAGGTGAACTCCACGGCAGTGCCGAGTTTCGAGCGGATCTGCACCGGGCCGATTGGCGCGGCACGGCGCTCGGGGGCCATGCGTTTGATGAACTCGCGTTTCTGTTCAGCGCTCAGGGTCGACAGTGAAGGATCGACGTCGCTGAGCATGTCCGAATCAATCAGATGGTTGATGAACGCCACGCGAGCGACCACGCGCACGTTCTCGTCAGACTTTGGGCGGGTTTCGGCCTCCTTGAAGCTGACCTCGCGGGCCGGCACTTGCGCGATGCTGTCGGCACACACACCAGCCGCCAGCGGGAAGGCATCGCGGCGGCGCAACATGTCGCAGACTTTCTGCAGCGAAGCGATCAACCCGTCAATTTCCGCAAAGGTGATGCACACCGGCGGTTCCAGACGGATCACATTGGCGTTGCTGCCCGACGGCGCCACACGCAGCGATTCGAATTGCAGCAGGTAGCCGGCGATGATGTAGCCCAGCGCATCGTTGTACTGCGCCGATGCCTGAACCAGTGAACTGGTGCCGGTCAGGTCGTGCAGTTCGAAGCCCAGCAGCAAGCCGCGCCCGCGCACGTCGGCGATCACGTCCGGATAGGCCGCCTTGAGTTCCAGCAGCGAAGCCTTGAGGTACTCGCCCTTTTTGTTCACGTCCTTGAGCATCGCGCTATCGTTCTCGAACAGACGGCGCAAGGCCGACAGGGCGATATGGCAGGACGCATCATCTTCGGCAAAGGTCGAACTGTGGATGTAGCTGAAATCGTTTTCGTAGTGGCTGGCACGAATCACCGTCGCGGCAATCTTCATCAGGCCACCGCCCAAGGCTTTCGACAGGCAGTAGTAATCGCCCTGCAAGTTGAAATGGCTGGCGCCGAGCAAGGTGCCGGTGCGGCCGAAACCCGATTGCACTTCATCGATGATCAGCGGGCATTGCTGCTCGTTGCACAGGCGCCGCAGGCCCAGATAGAACTCATTGGCGAACTCGTTGATGCCGCCCTCGCCCTGAATCGGCTCGAGCAAAACGGCGGTGATCGCACTGAATGCTTCGCGGCGCACTTGCAGGGTTTCGCCGCTCCATTCCAGACTCAGCCAGTGACGCACGTGACGGGCCGGCAACTCTTGCAATTGCTGGGGTTGCTGCGGGTCGATGAACTCGACGTTGAGGCCGAAACGGGCGAACGGTTTGCGGTACTGCTTGCCGTAGGTCAACTGAACGGTGTTCACCAGTTTGCCGTGGAAGCTGCCGCGCACAGCCAGGAACACCGGCTCGACATGCAACTGCGCCAGGTTGTGCTGACGCACCGCTTCGGCCACTTGGCGCACGGTGACGCAGGACAGATTCTGCGGCAGCAGACCGGCGGGCAAATCGAGATCGTCGATGTCCAGTTCGACGTATGCCTTGTCGCTGGCAACCAGATTGGCGAGGGCAAAATCGCGCTCGTCGAATTGCTTTTGCAGATTTTTCTGACGACGGTATTCGGCGTGCTTGACCGCGATTTCCACCGACTCGGCGCCGCTGTTGGAGAAGGTCGAAATGTAGCGTTCGCTGTTGTTCAGCTCACGGTTGAACGCTTCACTGAGTTCACGCCCCAACTGACCGGCCGCACCGCGCACCGACATCTGCGCGTTGAACGGCACATCGGCGCGCAGCAGGTCGACGAGTTGATCGACAAATTGCGGATCGTTGTGACCATACAGCGCGGCACCGTAACCGCCGAGGAAGTCAGTGACAGTCACCTCTTCACCCTGGCGGTCGCGGTAAAACAATTTACTGCCCAGCGCTCTGTGGAACTGGCACTCCAGGCCCAGGGCCTGCATCAATTCAACGAATTTCGGCCGTACGTAATCGCGGTAATCCATGACAGTTCTATCCCTTGAGTAAAAAATCAGATGCGTTTCGTTGCGTGCCGACGGTCAGTCGGCCGCGTGAAATTCGAGGTGGTAACCGGCGCTGAAACCGTTGTCGTCACGGTTGATCACCAGGCAATCGTGCAGCACGGCATCGCGCAGCCCGCCGATCACGAACGGCAAGTGCGCATCCAGCGGTTGCTCCAGACCACCGACCGGCGGGATGCTCTGCGCCTGCAAGGCCTGCCGGGCGAAGATCAGATCAACCAGACTCGGTGCACCACTCAGAATGCCGGTCAGCGGCGTGCTGCTGGTGATGTGCGCGGCACCGGTTCGTGCCAGCGTGCGGGCCAGATCGGAATCTTTTTGCGGCTCGCCAGTGGCGCTGCTGATCAGCAGATCCACCTGTTTGTCCGGCAGGTTCAGCGAGTCCAGGCGCGGATGTGCGAACAGAGCGGTCAGGCAGGTTTGCGGGCCTGCTGGCAGGTCATCGGCGCGGCGCAACACCAGCGCCGCCGCACCTTCGCCGGCAATACCGCCACTGCCCTGGCGATCAAAGGCACGCAGGCTTGGCGACCCTTCGGTGCTGATCACCCCCGCCTCGGCCAGTGCGGCGAGCGCCAGCGGATCCAGTTCACTGCCCGCGCCCACCACAATGGCCGCGTCGATCCGACCGCTCTGCAACGCCGCGCAGGCTTCGCGCAGCGCCGCCAGATTACCGGCCACGCCTTGCATGTAGGCGTTGCATTCGCACTCAAGCTTCAAAGCCAGACTGACGACGCCGAGCAAACCGTTGCTCAGGCTCTTGAGCACGAGAAACGGGTCGAGTGCACGTTCCTGCAACACGCGTTTGGCCAGACGCTGCATGTCGGCACCTGTCTCGGTCTGACATTCGTGCAGCAGTTCGCCGTAAGACGCGAGCGAGGGATGGGTGTAACCGCCCTGGCAGCAATACAGGCCAAAACGCACGTTGTCGCGACCCGGCTCAAGCCCGGCTTCTGCCAGCGCCTGGCGCACCGCACTGACGCCCCAGATCACTGCCGGCGGGCAGTAACGCTGGAGGTTTTGCGCAACGTCCTGACGGCTACGTTGATGATCTCGATCAGCGATGTGCCCGAACGCGGTGACGCGCTCGCTGTGGAACTGCGATGAGTTCAGAGGCGAGATTGCGCTGCGCCCTTCGCGGGCCGCCGACCAGAAACCCTCAACGCCCCAGCCGGTGGGCAAGACACAACCGCTGCCGGCGATCGCGACACGTACAGAGGTGTCAGTCATAGTCCTTGCTCCCGATATTTGCCAAGGGCCAGCGAGGTATTGAGGCCACCGAAGCCGAAGGAATTGCTCAGCGCGTAATCCACTCGGCGGCTGACCGCTTGCCCGGCGCAATAATCCAGATCGCACTGTTCGTCAGCGTCATGCAGGTTCACCGTTGGCGTGACCAGATCGTTGAGGCAGGCCAACGCGGTGACGATGCATTCCGGTGCGCCAGCGGCCGCGATCAGGTGACCGAACTGTGATTTGTTGGCGCTGACAGCCAAGGCTTGATAGTGCTTGTGTTCGGCGAACACGCTTTTAATCGCCAGGGTTTCGGCCACGTCGTTGAGCGGCGTAGAGGTGCCGTGGGCGTTGATCAGATCGATCTGCTGCGGCCGTAGCCCGGCGTCGTCCAGCGCGGCCTGCATAGCCAGTGCCGCGCCGCGTCCTTCCGGTTGCGGTGCGGTGACTTTGTAGGCGTCCAGACTGCTGCCGAAACCCAACACCTCGGCATATGGCGTGGCGCCACGGGCCAAGGCATGTTCGAGGCTTTCCAGCACGACAAAACCACCGCCCTCACCGGCAATCAGACCGCTGCGGTCACGATCAAACGGGCGGCACAGATCCGCGCCCCAACGTTGCTCGCCCGACGCGGCACCCAACAGATACAACGCGGCCATGGTGTCGAGGTTGAGCACCGAGTCGGCGCCTCCCGCCAGCGCAACGCTGACTTCTCCGCGACGAATCATCTGAAAGGCGTTGCCAATGGCTTGTGAAGCACCGGCACAGGCACTGCTGATATTGATCACCGGCCCTTCACAGCCCAGGTCGTCGGCGATTACCCGCGCCAGACGGTCGTTGCTCTGACGCAGCGAGCCATCGGCATTCACTTGCCCGGCCCGCGACATCAGGTAGGACCAGCTCGGGGTGCCGCCATTCGGGGCTTCGGTCAGCAGCATGTCAGCGAGCATGTGCTGCGGTGCTCCCGAGGCACACAGCACCGCCGCGCCTCGCAACTGTTCTGGCTGCAAGCCGCTGTCACCCACTGCCTGCGTGGCAGCCACCCAGCCAAAGCGGCTGCGCTTTTCCAGTGGCATCGTCCATGCCGGATGGTTGTGCAGTTTTTCCGGCAACAGGCTCATGTCGACCGGTGCCGCGTAGCGCACCGCGAACGACGCCTCTTGCAGGTCGTCGGGTTGCCACGGTCGAACACAATGTTCGGCGCCGAGCATTTTTTCCCAGAGGGTCTGCCATTCGAAACCGAACCCGGTAACGGCGCCCAATCCGGTGATCACAATCCGTGTCGCACTCATGCGTGCTTCTCCATGGTTTCACTGGCCAACAGCAATGCGCCCCAGTGACCGGCGCGCGTGTGGCTGACGAGCAGCGTGTAGCCCGGCGTCGCCGCTACTTCACGGCTCAGGTGCAAGGTCAGTGCGACCTCGGTCAGCAAGCCGCTGGCGCCCAGTTCGCCGGTCATGGCGCGGGTACTGCGAATCTCGCGCGGGAAAGCTTCGAGTAGCTTCATCACTTGCCTGTCAGCGCAATTGCCGACGATATGCTCGACGTCACCGACCCGCAGTTTGTCCACACTCAGGACCTGGTCGATCACGCGCCGACCCACCGCCACAGAGCGTTGCGGATCGGTGCTGTAACCACGGGCAAATCCGGCAATGCGCACGGCGTATGCCGCACCCGGCGCTGGTGTCGACGCCAGCAGCAGCGCGGCGGCGCCCTCACCGAAAATCGGTTCGCTCGCCTGATCGGGTTCACGCAGGTACAGGGCCGGGGTCAGGTTCGGGCTGCTGCTGACCACCAGCGCGGCGTCGGCATGCCGCTCGCCAATCTGCTGGCAAGCTTCGATCAGCGCATCCAGCCCGGCGTTGTCCTGAGAACAAAATCCACCCATTGGCCCGTGGCAATTCAATGCTTCAGCCACATAGGCCATGACGCTGCTGTTGAGCAGGGTCAGCGCATGCAGAGGCGGCGTGTTGGCCAATAACTGCGCCAATTGTTTTTGCGGCTATTCGATGATCGCCTGCACCGCGTCCCAGCAAGGACTCGGCGCGTCGACTTCGGGAATGGCCGCTGTCAGGGCAATGCGTGACGCCGGCAATTGCAGCGCCGCCAATGCTGGCGCCAGCCGTGCGGCGCAATGCAACAGGCGCAAGCCCTGCGGCTCGACGCTGCGCTGGATCTTGCGATCAAACAGGTCACTGGCCAGTCGCGGCGTCGGCAAGGCAAACGCCTGACGCTGTGCGTCAAAGGCCAGCGGTTGCGCCGCGCAGGGTGTGCCGAGCAAGTCAGCGCATTCACTGCCCGCCACATTCAGCACCGCAGCGGCATTGAGATAGATGGCTCGGTTCATGTCATGCCCTCCCCAGAACCAGCGAGCTGTTGATGCCGCCGAAGCCGAACGAGTTGGACATCACCACGCTGATGGGCTGTCGCACCGGCTCGCTCAAGAATTTCAGCGAAGGGTATTCGGCACGCTCGGGGTCGTAATTCAGGGTGGGCAACAGCACACCGTCACGCAGGCTCATCAGCGACAGCACCGCTTCGATCGCGCCACTGCCGGCCAGCGAATGACCGATGGCGGACTTGTTGGCGGTGAAGGTCATGAAGTCCTGGCACCCGCCGAACAGACGCTGCAGTGCCAACGCTTCACAACTGTCATTGGCCTGCGTGGAGGTGCCGTGGGTGTTGACGTGTTGCACTGCGCTGCGCAGCAGCCCGGCATCTTCGATTGCTGCTTCCATGCATTCCTCGTATTTACTGCCGTCGCGGCTGCTGGAGGTCATTTTCTGCGCCTCGCAGACATTCGCGTAACCCAACACCCGGCCCAGTGGCGCAGCCTTGCGGCGCTGGGCGTGTTCAGCGGATTCGAGAATGATCATCGCCGAACCTTCGCTGAGGACAAAACCGCTACGGTCAGGCATGAACGGACGGCTCTGCTCACTCGCCGGCAAGTCGGCCTGAGAGAGCGCGCCGAGGCTGTTGAACATGTAATAAGGCAGTTCGTTGGCCATCAGTTCGACGGCGCCGCAGATAGCCAGATCGATCTCTCCGCGCTCGATGGCCCTGTAAGCACTGCCGATGGCCATGGTGCCGGCGGCACAGGCATCGGAATGGGTCGAGATGTGATCGCGGATACCAAGCCGATCGGCCAGGTGTTGCGTCTGTTGATCGACCCGCCGGACAAAGGGCGCGCTGGACGCTGCCGGACTGTCCAGCAGACGATCAAGGTCGACGCGTCCGGCCTCATCCATGCAACGGCTGAGTCGCTGCAGGTCGTGGCTGTCGGCACAGTACTTGTTGGCGCCCAGAAACAGACCGCTGCGATTGTGGGCAAAGTCTGCTGGCGTCAGACCGGCGTGCTCCAGCGCCTGCCGGGCAACGTATTCGGCCAGCACACTTTGCCGTGGGTGCAGCGCCGCGTTGCCACCGAAACCGGCCCCGATCCGCTGCCACTGCGTATCATCGATAAAACCGGCGGCGCTGTTGTTGAATCCCAGCGCCTTGAACCGAGGATGTTCGCGGACACAGGATTGCTTCCGGCAAATCCGCTCGAACAACGTGGCAGCGTCCAGCGCCATGGGCGCCACCAGACCGAACCCGCTCACATAGACTTCTCGTGCCCGCATGAGAACTCCTACACCGCTTCTTTGGCGTGAGTGGTGACAAACTGCTCAACCAATTGACGGGAAACTTCATCACCATCCGTCGGCACCAGACGCGCACTGCACGCGCCGCAGACCACTTGCTGGCGCTCGTTCAGAATCGCCTGGTGAGCGTTGCAATCCGGGCACGTGGCCGGCAGGTAGTTGAAGAGATTACGGCACTGGTTGGCCCAGTTCAGCACGCTGGTCGCGGCGAACACTTGCGCCGGCTGCATGCCCGCCTTCAGTTGATCCGGGGTGTAGGCACTGAGGCTTTGCTCAAGCAGGTGCTTGCCGCTTTCGGTGATGCGCCCGTTGGCGAGAAACTCGCTGGCATCACCGCAAACCGCCACCGCGTGGTCAAGCACGCTGGTTTTCGGCAGTGTGCAGCCATATTGGCGGCCCAGCTGGAAGCTCAGGTCGACGATGTCCAGCGAGTCGGCACCGAGGTCTTCGACGATGCTGCTGTTTTCTTCGATGTCATTCGCATCCATCACCAACAGCTGTGCGAGGATTTCGCGAGTGCTGGCAACGACATGTTCCAAGTCCAATGGATTGTTCATTTCTATCTCCCTATATGTCGTGACTACTTCATGATTTCGGCTTATGAAAAGTAACTTTTCCCACAGCAACTTCTTACGCGGCGGGAATCTAAACTCTGCCCTTAAGGGGAGAGTCAACGAACTATTCAAGGTTTTTTTACAAGTCGAAAAAAGTCTGCAAAACCCCACAGACACCGCACCTCCCTGGTGCGGTGAACGACTTATTTACTTAACAAAGACGGGGTATGGTGGGGCGCCCGCGCTATCAGGCAGGCTGACTATCGAAGTAACTAAGGACGCAACGGAACCGACGTACTAAAAGCAAAAACCAGACAAGTAAAATAGTTATAACTTCATAACCTTTGTTTTAGATCAATACTGCCGTTAATTGATTTTGCTGGAAGGTTTACGCCTCCATCCATAAAACTTGGCAGCGTTTATGGATATCTGCATGTCGAGCACAGACATCTGGGCAGAAGCACGGCGCTATAGGGTGCAGCTTCCGTTTGATCGCCTTGTCTGGAGCCGACACATGACCGCCCCTATCACCGTTCTACGCGACACCCATCCGCTGCCGGTACTCGATGCCTGCAAATGGGAAAAACTCGAAGGCGACCCGCACACCGTCAACCTCAACGCCTACACCAGCGAAGACGGCAGCAAGATCATGGGTACGTGGATCTGCACACCGGGCAAATGGCGCGTCGATTATGTGAAGTGGGAGTACTGCCATTTCCAGGAAGGCTACTGCGTGATAACTCCGGACGGCATGGCGCCGATCCACCTGCGTGCTGGCGACATCTTCGTGGTTGAGCCGGGGATGAAAGGCACGTGGGAAGTGGTCGAGACCGTGCGTAAATATTTCGTGTTTGCCTGATGCAAAAAAGCCGGGAGATCACCCGACGTGATTTCCCGGCAAACAATGTCTGATATACGCAATCCTCCTGTGGGAGCGAGCCTGCTCGCGAAAGCGGACGGTCAGTCACTTCCTTGTTGAAACAACCGCCGTCATCGCGAGCAGGCTCGCTCCCACAGTTTGTTCAGCGCTGCCCTTCTATTGCAGGCTTGCGATAGCTGTTGATGATTGCCGAGAAGTCTTTCCCGCCGTCGCCGCGCTGGCTCATCGCCTGATACAACTGCTGCGCCACCGCGCCGAGCACCACCGGTTGGTGCGCCTGACGCGCCGCTTCTGTCGCCAGCCCCAAATCCTTCAGCATGAGTTCCGCGCCGAACCCGCCGGTATAACCGCGCGAGGCCGGCGCCGTTTCGACGATGCCCGGCCACGGGTTGTACATCTCCGAACTCCAGCAGCGCCCGGTTGAACTGTTGATAATCCCGGCCAGCACAGTCGTGTCGATGCCCAGTGCATCGCCCAGCGCCATCGCCTCGCTGACGCCAACCATCGAGATGGCCAGCAGCAGGTTGTTGCAGATCTTGGCGATCTGCCCGGTGCCGACTTCACCGCAATGCACAATGTTGCGGCCCATTTGCGCCAGCACCGGTTGCAGGGTGGCGAACAGTTCCGGGGTGGCGCCGACCATGAAGGTCAGCGTCCCCGCCGTTGCACCGCCAGTGCCACCGGACACCGGCGCATCGGCCATGGCCACGCCTTGTTTCGCCGCAGCCGCTGCCACATCGCGGGCCGTCTGCGGATCAATGGTGCTGCAATCCACTGCCGGCACACCTTGGCGAATGCCAGCCAACACACCGTCCTCACCGAGCCAGACGCTGCGCACATGCACCGCCGCCGGCAGCATGGTGATCACCAGTTCGGCATCCTCGGCAGCCTCACGCGCCGAAGCACGAATGCTGCCGCCCAGTTGCTCCAGCTCCGCCAGCACGGTTTTGTTCAGGTCGACCAGACTCAGCGAATGGCCGGCCTTGATCAGGTTGCGCGCCATCGGCGCGCCCATGTTGCCCAGACCGATAAATGCGATTTTCATGGCAGTTCCTCAGCGCAGGTTGATGGTGGTGTTTACGCCGTCATTGACGCTGTCGTCATCGAACCAGCGCGCCGTGACCGTTTTGGTCTGCGTGTAGAACTGCACCACTTGCTTGCCGTACGGGCCGAGGTCGCCGAGTTTCGAACCGCGCGAGCCGGTGAAGCTGAAGAACGGTACCGGTACGGGGATCGGGATGTTGATGCCGACCTGGCCGACGTCGATTTCCGTCTGGAATTTACGCGCCGCCGCACCGCTCTGGGTGAACAGGCCGGTGCCGTTGCCGAACGGGTTGGCGTTGACCAGCGCAATTGCCTGATCAAGGGTGTCGACTTCCAGCACCACCAGCACCGGGCCGAATATTTCCTGGGTGTAAATCTGCATGTCGGTGGTCACGCCCGAGAACAGGGTCGGGCCGACAAAGTTGCCTTGCTCGTAGCCCGGCACCTTGATGTCGCGGCCGTCCAGTTCCAGCTTGGCGCCTTCCTTGATGCCGCTTTCGATCAGCTCGAGAATGCGCGCCTTGGCTTTCTTCGAGATCACCGGGCCGACATCGGTACCCGGCTCGTTACCGGCGTTGACGGTGAGTTTCTGCGCCAGCGCTTTCAGGTCCGGCAGCCATTGTTTCGCCGCACCGACCAGCACCACCACCGAGGTGGCCATGCAACGTTGCCCGGCCGCACCAAACCCGGCGCCGACCAGCGCATTCAGCGCTTGCTCGCGATTGGCATCTGGCAGCACCACGGCGTGGTTCTTGGCGCCCATCATCGATTGCACGCGCTTGCCGTGTTTACCAGCCAAGTCGTAAACGTGAGTGCCCACTGCGGTCGAACCGACGAACGACACCGCTTTGATGTCCTTGTGCGTGCACAGGCCATCGACCACGTCTTTACCGCCGTGAACCACGTTCAACACGCCCGCCGGTACGCCAGCCTCGATTGCCAACTCGACCAACAGCATGGTCGACAGCGGATCCTGTTCCGAAGGCTTCAAGACAAAGGTGTTGCCGCAAGCGATGGCCATTGGGAACATCCACAGCGGAATCATCGCCGGGAAGTTGAACGGGGTGATGCCGGCGCACACGCCGATTGGCTGACGCAGGGTGTAGGTATCAACGCCGCCGGCGACGTTCTCGGCGAACTCGCCCATTTGCAGGCTGCCGATGGAGCACGCGTGCTCGACCACTTCCAGACCACGGAAAATATCGCCCTCGGCGTCGGCAATGGTTTTGCCCTGCTCGGCGCTCAGGACGACGGCGATGCGTTTGGAGTGCTCGCGGATCAGCGCTTGCAGCTTGAGCATGATGCGCATGCGCGCGCCGATCGGAGTCAGTTTCCAGGTCTGGAAAGCGCGCTGGGCGGCGCTGACGGCGGCATCGACTTCAGCGGCGGTGGCAAACGGGACTTTGGCCAGCACTTGCTGGGTCGCCGGGTTGACGATGTCGTGCCACTCGGCGGTCTGCGACTCGACCCATTCGCCGTCGATCAACAGTTTGACCTTTTGCAGCGTGGTGTCGTTGGGCGTAAGCGATGCGTTCATGCTGGTCTCCGAAACTTGTTTTTATCGTAGGAGCCAAGGCGAAAGGTTCGCCTTGAGATGAGGCGTGTGTCACGAATTGGTTGTCGGACTGTTTTTGGAGTATAGATGTGCAAACTTCTAATAAGAACGCACATATAAGCCCGTCCATCATGCAAAAAAACATCACCTCTCTAGGCTCGCTGAACTGGGACGACCTCAAGTTTTTTCTCGAAGTCGCCCGTACCCGCAAGGCCAGCACCGCCGCCAAACGGCTGGCTGTCGACTACACAACCGTGTCGCGGCGTATCAGTTCGCTGGAGGCGGCACTCGGCACGTTGTTGTTCGAAAAGTCGCGCACCAGTGGTTTTGTCCTGACCAGCGAAGGCCAGCGCCTGCTCGGTTATGCCGAGTCGATCGAAAGCACGCTGCACATGGCCTGCGAGCAGGTCTCCGGCTCCGGCGTGGCACTCTCCGGGCATGTGCGCATGGGCTGCACCGAAGGCTTCGGCAGTTTTTTCATCACCCCGCAGTTGAGCCATTTCGTCGACGCCTACCCGGCGATCTCGGTGGACATCCTGCCGCTGCCACACTTCATCAGCCTGTCCAAGCGCGAGGCCGATATCGTCATTGCCCTGGAACGCCCGGAGCATGGGCCGTACGTCTGCTGCAAACTCTGCGACTACCGTTTGCAGCTCTACGCGACCCAGGACTATCTGGACAAACACCCACCGATCCGCCGCCCGGCCGATTTGAGCAAGCATCAATTCATCAGTTATGTGGATGACCTGGCGTTCAGCTCGGAGCTGCTGTACCTGGCGAACGTGCTGCCCGGCGCTAACGCGCATCTGCGCAGCACCAGCGTGATTGCGCAGTTCGTCGCGGCGCAGCAAGGGCGTTCTCTGGCGATTCTGCCGTGCTTCCTCGCCGCGCAGGATCCACGCCTGCTGCCGGTGTTGCCGGAGGACATCGACATCACCCGGCAGTTCTGGATGTACTGCCGGGAGGACCTGCGCAAGCTCAAGCGGATCACCCTGTTGTGGGATTACATCCGTGAGGTGACCGAGCGTAATCAGGGTCTGTTGATGGGGCAGACCCGCGACATGCAGTTCGCCGATTAGTCGGCGCTGACCACAATCGACACACGGCGGTTTTCCGTGCGACCGGCCGCCGTATCGTTGGACGCCACCGGCTCTTTGCTGCCCAGACCCTGCAGTTGGATGTTCTCGTCCTTCATGCCGACCGTGCGCAGGACGTTGGCGACACTTTTCGCACGGCGCAACGACAATTGCTGGTTGTAGGTTTCCTTGCCCGATGCATCGGTGTGACCATCGACCCGCACGCGCTCGATGCCGACACCCAGCAATGCCTTGCCGATGCGCTCGACGATCTCGGTGCTTTGCGTGTTCAGGCTTTCGACGTCGCTGCCAAACAGTACTTTGCCGGACAGGCCAAACTCCCAGCCCTCGTCTGTCAGCTCAAAGCCCTGTTGTTTGAGGACTGCGACTTGCGCCGGGCTCAGGCCTTTTTGCGGCGTGGTCTGGCAACCTGTCAGGGCCAGAACGGCCATCAACAGCACAGCGTAAAAAGATCGAATGGTCAGTGTGGACACGAGAGTCAGCTCCTGGTTTGAACGGAATCGACCGAGTGCTCCGCCCCGGCCGTGAATTGAGCGCCGCGCGACAGACGCTTGGCTTGATACATCGCCGCGTCGGCGGCATCGAGCAAGGCCCCTGGCGTGACACCATGATCGGGAAACACCGCAATGCCGATACTGAGCGAGGTCACCACACTGGTGTCGCCCGGCAACGCGATGGGCATGTCCATGCTGGCGAGGATCTTGTCGGCAATCCGCTCGGCATCTTCGACCTTGTGCAGCGGCGTGAGCAGAACCGCGAACTCGTCACCGCCCAGCCGCGCCACCAGATCCTCTTCGCGCAATTGCGCACGGACGCGGTTGGCCACGGCCACCAGCACCGCATCACCGGCGGCATGACCAAAGTTGTCGTTGATGCCTTTGAAGCGATCACTGTCGAGAAACAACACGGCCACGCGCTCATCGTGTTTGCCGGCATTGCGCAACGCGCGGATCAACCGTCCTTCGAAAAAGGCGCGATTTGGCAGACCGGTGAGGCTGTCGTGAGTCGCTTGGTGAGCGAGGGTTTCGTTTTCGTTTTGCAGATGGGTTTGCCACGACTCCAGTTCGTCGAGCAAGGCGTTAAAGTCATTGCCGAGGTTGTCGAGTTCGGCGATCTGCGCCGGCGGCACGCGGCGGTCCAGCGCGCGTTCGCTGCGTGCGGCGTGGGCCACGGCGGCCAGGCTGCGCAGGGGGCCGGTGATGCCGCGTAGCTGGCGCCGCGCCAGGTAGAGCGCGACCCAGGCGCTGATTGCGGTACAGAGGATGATCCCTGCCAGACCGCTGAGCAGAAAACGCATCAGGCTGCCGCCATGGCCGGTGAGCAGCACGCGACCGATTTCACGGTCCTGATGCTCGATCGGCAGGCTGATGGGTTTTTCCAGGACGGCGCGGGTGATCTGCATTTCCAGCTCAGAGAACAAGCCGTTTTCCGGGCGTTGCCAATGCGCGAGCAGTTTTCCCTGGCTGTCCAGCACCTGGGCATCAGCGACTTCTTCGGCGGAAGCAATCAGCGCCAGCGATTCGTTGGCGGCCGTCTTATCGTTGAAAACCACCGCAGCTTCCACGGTGTAGCTGATCGAGCGGGCGATCAAATGCAGGTTGTGATCGGCATAAACCCGCAGCGCCAATACACCGAGCAACGTCAGCGAAACACTGGCCATCGCCACGCCTACCAGCGCGACCGTCAAATGCCCTCGACCAATGACCGAGCCCAGGGTTGGGCGGTTTTTCGCTGGGAACAGTTTCATGGCGCCGCCGGTTTGCGACGCGACAGTTGCAGCACGCTCGGGTGAATGCGCACGCCGCTGCGGGCAACGGAGTCGAGGTTGACTTCAAAGGACACTTGCTCATCGCCAACGCGCAGGCAAAACAGACTGCCGACGGTGCACTGATCGCCACCTTCGCTGATGCTCAGCACCGGATGACCGATCAGCGAAGCGAACAAGCGAGCGCGTTCATCCGCCGTGAGCTTGCCGATGTACACCGCATCGCACTCGCCGACGATGGCCGGGTTGTCGGCCAGCAGACGGCGTACGGCCACCGGCCGGCCGCTGGCTTGAGTGGTGCCTTTGACCAGATCGTCGGTGTACTCAGTGGGGCCGACGATGCACAGACGCAATTGCGCGGGTTCCACCGGCCAGCGCGCGTAGCTGAGAATACCCAGAACGACCTGAGTGACAGATTTGGCCCGTTGTTCGGCCATGCCCGTCGGCGCTTGCGACTGCGCGACAGCCGCGCCCGTCAACAACCAGAGCAGACCGACAAGCAACGCGTGCTTGCAGACAACTACGCGCCCTGTCGCCCAGACAGACACCTTCATGCAGGGATTCTCTTGGATCGTACCGAAGTGATGCCGCAACGATAGCACAGCGTTGATACGCCAGCGATACAGCGTCATCTGACCGGTCGGTCAGTAATCACCGTCAATCGTCGGGATTCTCACCTCGCAGACGCGCTCCCCTCCTCCAGTTCCAGCATCAGCCCGCTCAGGCGTTTGACCTTGCGCTGCACCGCCTCCTCGAACACCCCCGGTCGGGATTCAATCAGGGTGAACCAATGCTTGGCCCGGGTGATGCCGGTGTAGATCAATTCTTTGGTCAGCACCGGATTCAAGGCATCCGGCAGAATCAGCGCCGTGTGGGCAAATTCCGAGCCCTGGGACTTGTGCACCGTCATGGCGTAGACGGTTTCGACGTCGTTGAGGCGGCTCGGCAATACGAAGCGCACGCCGCCCCGGCCATCGTTGCGCGGGAACGCCACGCGCAATACCGGTTTGCCCGCATCCGGACCTTCGCGCTCGGGCAGCTTGAGGGCGATCCCGATGTCGCCGTTCATCAAGCCCAGACCGTAATCGTTACGAGTCATCAGGACAGGACGGCCTTCGTACCATTGCTGATCGTTTTCAATCAGACGCGCCTTGAGCAATGCGGCGGTGATCCGCTGATTCAGGCCTTCGACACCCCAAGGCCCCTTGCGCACGGCGCACAGCAACTGGAAAGTGTCAAATGCCTGCAAGACTTCGCGGGCCCAAGTAACCCAGTCCGGATGCTCGAGTGGTCGGCCCGAGGGTGGACGCTGATCTCGCAGCACACTCAGATAATGCCGGTAACCCTGTGGGCCATCGCCATGCCCCTCCAGCAACAGACGCTCCAGCTTGTGATCCTGTTCGCCCTTGAGCGGCAACGAATACACATCGTCATAGTGTCCGGCGGTGAGTAACTGGCGCGCCTCATCCGGCAACTGTTGGTTGACCCGACGTGCGAGCTGACCGATCCCGCTGCCCTCGCCGAAGCGCCGGGAGTGACGCAGCATGACCACTTGCTGGGCCAGCGGGTGAGCGCCATCGACGTCCGCATGCAAGCCGCTGTCCTGCAACGACTCACCGCTGACCGACTCCAGCCATTGGCGGGTGTGTGGGCTGTACCAGCCACCCTCGGCGTCACGACACAAATCCCCCAGCACCGCACCGGCCTCCACAGAGGCCAGTTGATCCTTGTCGCCCAACAAGACCAGGCGTGCATGGGGTGGCAAGGCATCAAGCAGATTGGCCATCATTTCCAGGTCGATCATCGAGGCTTCGTCGACCACCAATACATCCAGTGGCAAGCGATTGCCGGCGTGGTGGCGGAAATGGCGGGTGCCGGGTCGGCTGCCCAGCAGGCGATGCACGGTGGTGACGTCACAAGGAATCTTCGCCCGCACCTCTTCGGTAACTTTCAGCGACTGCACTTGCTGGCTGATGGACTCGGTTAACCGCGCCGCAGCCTTGCCTGTCGGTGCCGCCAGACGAATCCGCAGCGGATGACCGGCAGCGACTGCAGGTGCCTGAAGCAGGGCCAGCAAACGCACCACTGTGGTGGTCTTGCCGGTACCCGGACCGCCGGTGACGATGCTGAAGGCGCCGCGAGTGGCAAGGGCGCAGGCGAGTTTCTGCCAGTCGATGACTTCCCCCGCCTTGGCTGATCCGAACAGTTCATTCAAGCGCTGCGGCAGATCGTCCGGTGTTGGTTCGACTTGCTGCAGGCGCTGGCGCAACGCCGTATCAATACGCCGTTCGTAGGCCCAGTAGCGTCGCAGATAGAGGCGTTTGCCCGACAACACCAGCGGGCGTTGCTGTGCGCTATCGCTGGTATCCGCCGCGAGTGCGACCAGTGAACTGCCCGCCAGCACTTTGCACCAGTGAGCACCGTCGAGCGCCTCAAGCAATTGCGAAGGCAGCAACAGCACACCACCTTGCACGTCACCTTCAGGGGGCAGCGACAGCGCGAAGTCGGGAGCTTTCAGGGTTTCGTACAGATCAAGACAGACATGACCGTGGCCCAATTGATGGCTGGTCAGGGCGGCAGCGAGCAGCACCAGCGGATCCGTATCACGCTCAAGTTCGTGCAGGAACGCGACGAATGCTTTGTCCAGGGCACGTAACCAACCACGCTCGACCCAACGAGTGAGCAATATCAACAGATCATCGGCGCGGGTCAGCGGCGCAAGCCTCGACAGGCTGTCGGCTGCCAGCGGTGTAGGGAGCAGATCGGCAAAGGTACGGCTCATAACAGGACTCCCTGTTCCCAGGCGGGTTCGGACTTGGGCTCGGGTTTTCCTTGAAACATACGGTCGAGACGCTCGATCAGTTCACGGGGTGGACGGGCGAAATATACCCCGCGACTGTCAGCGCGGGTGCCGCGCAGGAACAGGTACAACGCGCCGCCAACATGCCGGTCGTAATCGTAATCCGGCAGTCGTGCCTTGAGCTGGCGATGCAGCGCCAACAGGTACAACACGTATTGCAGGTCATAACGGTTGTCGAGGATCGACTGCTCCATGGCCTGCTCGGTATAGGCCAGGTCATCTACGCCAAGCCAATTGGATTTGTAGTCCGCCACGTAATAACGGCCATCGTGCTCAAAGGTCAGGTCGATGAAGCCTTTGAACATGCCGTTGAGTTGCACCGCTTCTGCCGCCACGCGGGCTACACCCCGGTGAGTGTGCTGACGCACCAGTTCGTCGAGTTTGAGTACATCGACTTTATGGCTGGCGAACCAGAATTCCATCTCGACCCGATATTGCTTCAGTTGCTCAAGAACAACCGGCGGTTGCCCGCCAGCGATCGGCAATGGCGATGTGAGCAGATGCTGCAACCAATCGCTCAGGGTGGTGATCCAGCCTTCCCAGCCGCGCAGGTTGCAGCGCCGGGCAATCGCATCCTCCAGCGCCTCGCGGGAAACGGCAAAGCCATCATCACCGGCCCATTCCAGCAAACCGTGGAGAAACGTTCCGGGATTGGGACCGCGCGGAAAGCGGTGAATATCGGCACCGCCGGCAATGATTTCCCGTGGCGCATCGGGGTCGAGGCGTTCGTCATCAAACAGCTTTTGCGCTTGCGGGCTGTCCGGCGCTTCATCGCTGCCGACACTCAATACGTCGCTGATACGCAGAGCGCTGTAGGAGGCGATCCACCAGTTTTCGCTGGCCTTGCGCTTGGGCAACAGTGTGGCGCTCAGCACGGCGTCATTGCGTGGCGGCTGGTAATGCTCGTCGGTGGGTTGGGGCATTTCATCGATGTGGATGGCCGGGCAGTCTTGTTGCAGGTCTTGCAGCCAGCGTTTCAGTTCGCTGGACTCGCCCAGCGATGCGCCACCGCCGAGCAGATAGCCCAGCGCCGAAAGGTGCAGCACCGAGCTGTTGTTATTGCCCCGTTTGAGATCCGTCACGCCCAACCAGCAGGCATGCTGCGCGCGGGTCAACGCAACGTAGAGCAAGCGCAGGTCTTCGGCCAGACGCTCATCATCCGCCTGCTCAATCAGCTCGGCGGTTGGCTTCAGGCTCACCTGAGCCTTGCCCTCGGCGTCGTGATAATGCAGTGGCAAGCGACTGCCATCCACGGGTTTTGCCGAGCAAATGAACGGCAAGAACACCAATGGATATTCCAGGCCTTTGGACTTGTGGATAGTCACGACCTTGACCAGTTGCTCATCACTTTCCAGACGCAGAATCTGCTCTTCGCCAGCCTGGCCAGACACTGCCAGCAGTTCAGCCAGATGGCGAATCAGCGCTTGTTCACCGTCCAGCTCCGCTGCTGCTTGCTGCATCAATTCCGACAGGTGCAAAAGGTTGGTCAGGACACGCTCGCCATCGGTGCGTGTCATCAAGGTTTGCGGCAGATGGAAGTCGTGCAGCAGGCGGCGCAACATCGGCAGCACGCCTTGCTTGCGCCATAGCTCGCGATAGCCACGGAACTGCATGACCCGGGTTTCCCAGACCAGTTCATCCTGGTTCAGACGCTCCAGTTCGGCCAATGGCAGGTTCAGAGTGATACAGGCCAATGCGGCTTTCAGGGAGCGCTCGACATCCGGCTCGGCACAGGCCTTGAGCCAGGACAACAGGTCGTGAGCCTCTTGCGCCGCGAATACCGAATCCTTGTCCGACAGGTAAACGCTGCGCACGCCACGGGCGGCGAGTTCACCGCGTACGGCCTGGGCCTCTTTGCCGTCGCGCACGAGAATCGCGATGTCGGACGGCCTCAGGCCTTTGAAGTCTTTGCCGTCCTGAGTGAAACCTGCGCTAGCGTTTTGCCCGCCATTGAGCAACGCGGTGATTTCGCTGGCGCACGCGGCTGCCAACTGTTGGCGATAGACCGCGCCCGATAGCGGCTGGTCGGTGGACAAGTGCCAGACATTCAACGCCGCGACTGCTTGCCCGCAAACCTGCAGCTGTTCCTTGCGCCCCTGGGATTCGACGGGGAGGAACGGCACCGGGTTTTCGCCGTTTTTCTCGCGGAACAAAAACGCGCCGCGGCCCTGCTCTCGGGACTCGGCGCGTGCGAATACATGATTGACCGCGTTGACCATGCCGTGGCTGGAACGGAAGTTGGTGCCCAGCGTATGCAGTCGGCCAGTGGTAGCCTGACGCGCGCGCAGATAGGTGTAGATGTCTGCACCGCGGAAAGCGTAGATCGCCTGCTTCGGATCACCGATCAGAAACAGGCCGGTCTCGGGACTGTTTTCCTCAATGCGATAGATGCTTTCGAAAATTCGATACTGCACCGGGTCGGTGTCCTGAAACTCATCGATCAGCGCGACCGGGAACTGCTCGCGAATCAACGTCGCAAGACGTTCGCCTCCGTCGGATTGCAGTGCGGCATCCAGGCGCAACAACATGTCGTCGAAGCCCATCTCGGCGCGACGCCGCTTCTCTTCTTCAAAGCGAGCGCCTACCCATTTGGCGGCATGTTGCAGCACAGCGGCATCGGGGGTCGGCAATGCATCGAGGCTCGACTTGAGCTTCGGCATCGCGTCCAGGCCGGGGTGACCTGGCGCCTGGCCTTTCCACGCTTCGGCCATACCGTCGGGGGTCAGTCGGGTGAAACCGGTGCCGATATCCAGTTGCTCCAGGGTCTCGTCTTCGGCCCATGCCTTGAGCTTTTCGAACCACGGTTCGAAGTAACGCGCCTGCATTTTTCGCCCGTCGACGGTTTTGCTCGCAACGCCTTGTTGGCAGATGGCGAGCAACTCGTCTGCCCACTGGCGCCAAGGCATTTTCAGTTCGATCAACGCCGCGCGGCGTTCTTGCAGGCACTCATCGATCAGCTCCGCGGGCGCTTTGCCCTCGTCGCTGTCACGCTCACTGGCGAACAGGCCGCGCACACGAGGCAACAACGCCGCCGGCCCCCCCCAATTGCTGCGAACCCAATTCAAGGCATCGCCCTGCATCGGGTAACAGAACAGTCGCCAGTAATCGCGCAGCACTTCGCCGAGCAAATCGCTGTGGTCAGTTTCCAGGGATTGGGTGAACAAGCTGCCACTGTCGAACGCGTGCTCGCGCAGCATGCGCTGACACCAACTGTGGATGGTCGAAACGGCAGCCTCGTCCATCCATTGCGCAGCGACATCGAGGCGGTTGGCGCAACCGGGCCATTGTTGGGGGTCGAATTGACCACGTAATTCGGCGATCAGTGCATCGGGCGCAGGCGTTTCGTCACGAAAAAATCGAGCGGCCTCAGCCAGACGCGTGCGTATGCGCTCACGCAGTTCCTTGGTCGCGGCATCGGTGAAGGTCACCACGAGAATCTGTGGTGGCAGCAATTCACGGCCGAATCCACTCTCCTCGTCACCGTGCCCAAGGATAAGCCGCAGATACAAAGCCGAGATGGTGAACGTTTTACCGGTACCGGCACTGGCTTCGATCAACTGGCTACCCTGTAGCGGGAATGCCAGTGCCAGGGGTGTCTGTGTACTCATGCCCGAGCCCCCTCGGTGGACAGCGAACGCCAAGATGCTTCATACAACGGGCGATACAAAGCGTCACACCAACCGGAGAACGTCTCGTCGGCGAGCAATGCCTCGAAGTCGGCAAATTGCCGCGACAATGCGGGACTCTCACGGCGCTCACCTTCGCTGGTCTGCCCGTCACCTTCATAGGCTTTACGCGCCGCCGCGTCGGCCTTCAGCGGGTCGCTCTGAGAGAGCCACGCAAAGGCGGTTTTGACTGCGATCGGCAGTGGCTGGCGCATACCCGCCTGCCAGGCGAGGAGCAAATCACTGAGGAAACGTATCGCTCGATCTTGCTCCATCGGTTCAAGCAGCAGCGTGTCATCGCTGGCCACCAACGCGGTGCTCAGGGAAAGTCCGCTGGCGCAGGCCACCAGATGATTGACCCAAGGTTTGGTCAGGCGATGCCATTTACGGCTTTTGATCGAGCCAATGCTGTTGGGAATGGTCGTGATAGACAACAGACCACCGTCGGCACGCTGATGCAAACCGGCGAGCCAGCCTTCAAGGCGCAAGCCCTGCAACTCAAGGTTGATCGGCGTCGCACTGCTCAACGGGGTCGGCCACAGTGTCAGCAGTTGTTGATAACGCTGCAGCAGATCCGGCAGGGGTTCGATCAACTCTCGTTGCAGGCACTCGCCAAACCCGGCCATTGGCAACAGGCCGCTGTTCTGCAGACGTCGGGCCTGGGCAGTCAGCGCCTGTTCGACATTTTCGGGTTGCCTGAGAGCGGCTTCAAGCAGGCTGTCGCTGAGCGTGTAACGCTGCAATGCGTCAAGCACGAAGGGTTCTTCATCAGCCAGCGGTGCTTCGGCGGCCTCGAAGTACACCTTGAGACGCTGGGTGAAAAAGTGCCGAACCGGATTGCGCAAAAAGTCCTGCAACAACGCCAGACTCAACGGCTCTTCTTGCACATAAGGGGTGAGTAACTGCGCTTCGTTTTGAGGCTCATGCTGTTGATGCAGAACCTGCCATTCGCTGGCATAGCTGAAGAGTTGATCGCCCTCATGAAAATAACGCGCGCTGAACGGTTGCAGCGGGTGCTCTTGGGTCATGGCACTCAGCAGATCGCGGTTTTCATCAAGTAATCGCCAACCGCTAGCTAAATGATCGCGCAGTTGGCCAATCAACACTGAAGCCGGTCGCTCACTGTTGTCGCGGATGCTGCGCCCCACCCAGCTGATGTACAGCTGATTGCGTGCCGACAAAAGTGCCTCGAGTAAAAGATACCGGTCGTCTTCACGCCGCGAGCGATCTCCCGGACGGTAATCGCTGCCCATGAGGTCGAAGTCCAGCGGCGGCTGCGCGCGGGGATAATCCCCGTCGTTCATCCCCAGCAGGCAGACCAGTTTGAATGGAATGGCACGCATGGGCATCAGCGTACAGAAATTCACGGCACCGGCCAGAAAACGCTGAGACAAACGCCCCTGGTCCAGACCGGCGAGCCAGGCTTCACGAACCACTGTCAGCGGTAGCTCATCCGCCAGACCTACAGCGTCACAGGTTTCCAGCCAGGTTTCGCGCAGCTCTTCGAGCTGGGTCAACAGGTAGTCGTCATGCTCGTTACTGGCCTTGAAGAACAGTTGCATCAGCGCCTGCAACCGGTATCCCCATTCCTTGGGTTGGGCCGGTTGGGTGAGCTGCTGGTGGGCGAGCTCCAGGGCATCGAGCAGAGCCACCAACGGCCCGATCAGTGCGGCGTCGAGTCCGCCGATTTCATCGTAGGGTTCAATCCCTTCACACGCATTGGCGCTGCCAACGGCGTAACCGAGAAGCATGCGGCGCAGACCGAAATGCCAGCTGTTTTGCTCTAGTTCGTCGGGTAACCCCAGGCCCGCACGTTGCTCGGCATTCATGCCCCAGCGCACGCCCGCGCCTTCGATCCAGCGGTGCAGTGTTGGCAGGTCGCGCTCCTCTACACCAAAGCGAGCGCGGAGTGCAGGAACATCGAGCAGGTCGAGAATTTCACTGACCGGGAAACGACTGTCAGGAAGCTTGAGCAGGTGTTCGACCGCGATCAGCAGTGGATCACGGCCACGTTGTCCCTGGTCTGCCAATGTGAAGGGGATAAACCGCGAATCATGGCGATCAAGCTGACCAAAAACCGCGCGGATATGCGGCGCGTAGCTATCGACGTCAGGCACCATCACGATCACATCGCGGGGACGCAGATCCGGATTGGCACTGAAGCGTGCCAGGAGCTGGTCGTGCAGTATTTCGACTTCACGTTGAGCGCTGTGGGCAATATGAAAACGGATCGACTCATCCTGTGCCAGATCGACGGCGGGCCAGTGTTCACGTGTTTCATTGAGTGGACGCAACTCCAGGATATCGTCCTGTAGTTGATTGAGCAGATTGCGTGGTTGAGTTTCGCTGAACAGATCTATGCGGCCATCGCGAAAAGCCGCCCGATAGCTATTGGGATCGTCGTAACTGTCGAGCAGGTTGATGTAGTCCCGGCCTTGTTTGCCCCATGCAGCCAACAGTGGATGGGCATGTTGATGCAGTGTTTCAGGGTCCAGTACTGCGGGCATTCCAGTCTTGCGCGATTGCCGTTTGTATTGATGCCGCAGCAGATCCTTGTCGGCGACAATGTCGGCCCAGTGGTGGCGGCACGGGTTGTGTACACACAGCAGGACCTGACTGAAACGCGCAAGCCCGGCCAGCGCCTCAAGCACTTGGGCTGGCAGCGAAGAAATCCCGAAAACGATCACTCGCGATGGCAATCCCGCAGGCGCTTCGGTGAGGTTGTTAATGCGCTCGATAAACCGTTGATGAACGCCGGCACGACTCTGCGCCATACCTTGTTCGCCCACGTCATCCAGCAGCGCTCGCCACAATTCTGCCTGCCAGCAACTGGTCGCCGGCAATGGTTTTACTTCCCCCCTCACATTGCGTAATTGATGCCGGCCTTCTGCCCAGTCTTCAAGCCAGTCGGCCCGGTACACCTGATATTGGTCGAACAGATCCGCCAAGCGTTCGGACAATTGGTAGCGCTTGCGCAGGTCGGCGTCGTGGGTGAGGAAACGTTGCAACGGCTCGAAATGCGGACGATCAATGACCTGAGGGAGCAGGCGCATAAGGCGCCAGGTCAGCGGGGCCTTATCGAGCAGGGATTTGGGAGGAATTTCATCTCGGCCCAGCACCATGCGGTATAGCTGCCACATGAAACTGCCTGGCAGTTGCACATCAATTGCTGCCGCGATGCCGCAACCTCCGAGGTCGTCGTCCTCTGGATCTTCAGCCAGAGCCAATTTGAGCCATTGAGCAATGCCGTTGCTCTGCACCAGAGCGATTTCGTTCTCCAGCGGTGCCAGTGGGTAGCGCCGCATTATGCTGATCACAAGGCTGCGCAGTTCGTCCAGGCTATTGCTCTGGACCACCATGAATGCAGCGTTGAGGGACTGGGCGTCCGGCATAAGGGTTTCCTTGGAGAAGTACAAAAGCCAGGCAGAACCTTAGCATTGTCGGCAGGGTATGACAGCCGGACGGCGTCCGTGAATGCTGTACGAACTTTCCTGCGGGCAAAACAAAACCCCAACTGCTTTCGCAATTGGGGTTTCGGAATTTAATCTTGACGA